>CAVVUN010000015.1:0-1723171 GCA_963751455.1 Nitrospirota bacterium | reverse complement strand
CCAGTTCCATATACACCGCGCCCGTGGGCTTGAGCTCGCTTTTCATCACGCTCACGGCGGTTGCGTCGAATCCGGTCAGCTTGATATCTTTGACCTGTTCGAGAGCGGTGAGCCAACGCTCTTTTGACCGGATATATTTGATCCGTGCGAGCGTAAGGTGCGGCTTAAAAGGTCTGTCTTCCCGCTCGAATCCGATGCGAACCATGGCATCCTCTACTGCAGCCTGCAGACGGTTCAGCTTTTCAACTTCGCCCGACAGTCCAAGCCATACCACACGGGCATTCCGGGGATTCGGAAATGCTCCCGCGCCCGCGATCTCGATCCGGAATTCACCCGTTCCTTTGACCGCAGAAACAAGACCGTTCTTGATATCAGGCGCCTGCGATTCCGGAATTTCTCCCAAAAACTTCAGAGTCAGATGAATGCCCTCGGGTCTCGGCCAACTCGCATCAATCCCTGTATCTTTCAACCGGCCCTGAATTTCCGACATCTGCTGTTTGATGTTTTCAGGTATCTCTATGGCAATAAAGGTACGCATATTTTGGATCAAGGCAACCGTGTTGCCGTCTTCATGTGGATCAAGGCAACCGTGTTGCCGTATTCCCCTTTCAATAAGGCTCCTGAACGCTTATAGAGTCAAAAGGGTATTTCTTCAATAGCCTGTCCAGATAGTCTCGTTCTTTACGAATGCGAAAATGATAACTTCCCCAAGGATACTCTTCCGGAACAGAGACATAACCGTGCTTCACAGGGTTGTAGTAAATGTAATTTAATCTCGCATAGTAAGAGTTTTCATACGTAATACAACTATCCCAGTAATTCTGAAAAATTTTAGATAATACAATCCCCTGATTGATCTTTTTGATGAACATAGCCGTAAAACGATGATATTCCCCAACAAACGCGGACAGATTCGTCTTGTGTTCAGGCGCAGCCGCCATGATATGATAGTGGTCGTCTAAAAAAACCCAGTCATCAAGCGTACAGCCATGATTTTGACAAGATTGCTGCAGCGATGAAAATAATTTTTCTTTTGCTTGTTTGTCCAGCAATTTCTTATGACCATATATTGAAGCTGTAATAAAATATTTTGCGCCGGGACGATACAAATGAGGCGGCGTATGAGTATAAATTTTATACTCTTCCATTCTTAACTCTTAACGCCGACACGGTCGGCTCGCTCCAAACTATCCAATCAGATATCTACGCACCATATCCAGCGCCATCTGAGAGGCCTTGATGCGGATCTGCTCACGGTCCCCCAGGAACCGGTGCTCCTGGATCTTTACACCTTGGTTGCTTGCAAGCGCAGTAAACACCAAACCTACGGGTTTTTTCTCACTGCCGCCGTCCGGTCCGGCGATGCCGGTGACTGACACAGCCAGGTCGGTTTTCGCGGCCTGTCTGATGCCCTGTGCCATGGCTGCAGCCACTTCGCTGCTCACGGCCCCGTGGCGCGCGATCAATTCGGCCGGCACACCGAGCATTTCGATTTTCGCGGCATTACTGTACGTCACGACCGCTCGCTCGAAGTATTCCGAGCTTCCCGGGATATTCGTGATCCTGGCGCCGACCAGGCCGCCGGTGCACGATTCAGCGACCGCAAGTCTCAGTCTGCGCTGCTTGAGGAGAGCGCCGACCACTTCCTCCATGGCCTGACCGTCAACGCCGTACACCGCATCGCCCAGTTTTTCACGAACAATCGCTTCCGTCCTGTCAACCAGGGACCGGGCTTGTTCCAGGGTAGCGCCATGGGCCACGATTCTGATATCGACCCCTGTTTCCCTGGCCGTAAGGCCTACATCGGGTTGCTTGCGCTTCATGGTGTCCTGAATGGATTGATTCACTGCTGATTCGGAAACACCGCAGGTATGGAGCACCACACGTTTGATGAAACGCCTTCCACTGAAGCGCTCTTGAAGAACGGGCTTCAGCTTTTCCGTGAACATTGCCCGCATTTCCCGCGGAACGCCGGGAAGGACCGCTATGAACGTATTGCCCTCATCGAAGAAAAACCCCGGAGCGATGCCCACGGGGTTCAGGAGCAGTCGCGCGCCGCCCGGTATCAGCGCCTGCCGGTCGTTCGCGGTCACCACCTCTTTTCCCCTGCCCGCGAGCTTTGCCTGGATCGCTTTGAGCCCGTCTTCGTTCAAAACGAGGCGCTTCTTCACGAGCTTCGCAATCACCTTGCGCGTGATGTCATCCTCGGTCGGCCCGATCCCGCCGGTAATGATGACGACCTCGGTCCGGTCCATGGCCCTCCGGAAGGATTCTTCCAGGTCCTTCTCGCTGTCACCGACCGCGGTCTTGAACGCGGTTTCGATGCCGAGCGACATAAGCTCCTCGGAGAGGAACACGGAATTGGTGTCCAGTACGCCGCCCGACAGAAGCTCGGTCCCGGTTGTTATGATTTCAGCACGCATAATTGACCCATTGCGGAATGCAGAATGCGGAATGCGGAATAAAAAGCATTGTCATGTTTATCATACGCCGTGGATCTCCATTTATTGTTGTTCCGAAATCCGCACTCCACATTCCGAAATCGTTTATACTCTTCCGGAAAAGAACAAACTAATCTGAAGCACCAGATTCGTATACACTCCCGCTCCCACATCGTCAAGAACTACTCCAGTGCCCCCGTGCAGGTCCTGCAAACGATTGAGCGGCCACGGCTTGATTACATCAAACACCCGAAACAAAAAGAACGCCGCAATTATAAATCCCCAACGGGAAGGCAACAGGGCCATTGAAATAAGATATCCCGCAATCTCGTCGATGACAATTGGAGAAGCGTCGGTCTTGCCGAGCAGCTTTTCCGCCTGACCCGCTGCCCATATGGCGATGCCGGTCACGAGAACGCATACGATAATATACCAGGCCGGAGACAGGCTTTTCAGCAACAGGTAAAGCAGCACTCCGACCACAGTGCCGGCCGTACCCGGTGCAAACGGAGACTTTCCCGCATATGCGCCTTCAGCGATGAATAGAACAACTGCCTTTTTAATTGGTCCTATCTTCATGTAAGCAAAAGGTTTTACATTCTAGCACTCTGTCGCATTTCCAGTCAATGGAAAAGCCAAGATCAGTGAAACGTGAGAATAAAGCGTCTCACTTTTTACCTTTTTACTTTTCACGATTCATGTTTCACGGTCTCACAATGCTTGATAAACCCACAATTTTCCGTCGTTCGTGGTCTCTTCCAGCCTCTTGACCAGTCTCTTTTTAGAGAGGTTCAAAAGTCGCGTGCCGCTCGTATTCGCTTCAAGCTTCCTCGCGTCCGCGAGATCTTTTGACGTCACTTTTTTATTCTTCATGATGAACTCGAGCGTGTCTTTGAGATAATTGTTCAGAATGCCGAGCACTGTTCTCCGGCCGTCCCGCATCCCGGCAGTGACAGCCAGGTCCTTTCGCTCGAGCGCCACCTCGATATTTTCTTTCTGGTTCTCGTTGAGACCCGTAAGAACAAGATATTTGTCCCCATACTCGCCTGAAAGCAGCCGCGATACCAGCTTCGCGATGATCTCGTCCGCGCACGAGTAATCGATCACCCCGATTTTGGAAAAATCGAGTGCCACGACCGTTCCGTCAGGTTCTTTCTCAATGTCCCGCTCGATCCGCTCCCGGATAGACTGTCCCGACGGCCGGGTCACGAGATCATGAGACCCGTTCCCGAGTTCTTCTTTTAATAGTTTATAAAGGTCGTACGTAACCATCTCTTCTATCGATGAACCGCGAATAAACGCCAATGCACGCTAATGAATATGTTTTGTGTTGGCATATCGCTTCCACTCCATTTTTTTACCGCCAAAGTTGATAATCAGCCCCAAGGGCAGCTTTGTCGCTTTCAGATAATTAATTACCTGGGCCTCCTCGACTTCGGTAATATTCTTAATCGCCTTGATTTCAACGATGATTTTTTCAAAACAAAGGAAATCGGCAATATACTCTTTATTCAATGTTCTATCTTTATATGTAATAGTTATGCGCTTTTGTTTTATTATGGACCAAGGCAACCGCGTTGCCGTTTGAGGGGCACGCCATCACGGATGGCTCGATCCATAAAGTGTAAATAATACCAGCCATTACTGAGATATAACACCAGTACTTCTTGATAAACCGCTTCAAGAAAACCGCACCCGAGATTATTGGAAACATTCATAGCCGCGCCAACTATACGATAGACCTCATCTTTGTAAATTAAATCTTCTTTACATTGGCGTTTATTAGCGTTCATTCGCGGTTCCTCCGATCCGCTTTACTTCCGCTTACCCTTCCGGGGTTGGAAACAAGCAGTTCATTGAAAATCCTGTCTTGTTCAACCCGGCTCAGCGCATTAAAACTCGCCAATCTCCGGAATTCCTTGTCGTTGAACAACTCAAACGCTGAATGAGCAGCCGCCTGGGCCAGCCCTGCTGCCGTGGCTCCGGCCATTTGATCGAGCGACTCGAATTTCAGCTTATCAGATGTCATATCGCCGCCTCCGACTGCAGTCAATAGATCCTGCCTGACATTTCCGCTAAAACGGGATATCCATGTCATCCCGTTCTTTCCCTGCGACTTCCGAAGCCCGGTTGCTTTGGAATTCGTCCATATATTCCCACATTTCATTCTGATGCAGCCAGATGGGGTCCGCATTCCTTCTGATGAACTCGTCAACATCCATCCCGTTAATCGTCGGCGGGCGCTTAACGCGCTTTTGTTTTCCATTGATGAAGATGAACATAAATTGCTTCTTCCTTTGCCGTTTCGCGGCTTTTTCGGCCGGGGTAAGTTTTCGTTTTTGTTTTGGCATCAATACCTTCGTTTACCGGGCTCAGGTCCCACCAACTATCGTACCCGCCTTTATTGTTTATTTAACGCGAAGATGACCCACGGGCGTAGCCCGATGGTGTCGATCTTCTGGTTGGATTACTTCATCGGTTTGCCAGTGCTAGGGTCGATTAATTTGATGACACCTTTGGAATATTGTCTATTAAATTCTTCATCGGGCATCATGCGGCCTTTTGTAGACTTGCAGCTAGAGCGAGGGCAAGTATCAGTCTCCTGTGTTACTTCGGTTATTTTATTGCACTCAAAACACTGGAAGTATAGCGACATTGGATTTCTCCTTCGTAAATATGGCAACACGTGAAAAGCAAAAAGGTGGAGGCCGGTGCATAACACCAGCCTCCGGTGTTACGACAGAAGAGCTAGCAGAATGAGAACGATCTTGAGAATCGTATCCCGATCTACTTTAAGCCCTACTGTCACGTGAAGCTCAATCATTGGATTTCTCCCAGGATTAAGCCCCACGGCGCCGTGGGACGTTTATCCCACTAGTATTTGTATCGCGCCCTTGCTGGCGCTATCCCCCGCTGATGCGGCCGACATCTTGGGGGCGGCGGACAGATTGGTATGAAGGTTGTCCTTAAATATATCGGTGCCCTGAACGATCCCAAGCCCTTGCGGGTGAGCGATACCCGAAATGAATTTCTGCGCTCCTTAGGGTGTTGGGGTTCAGGGGCCAATATATTTACGGGCCTTCAAGCGTTCTGCCCTTTAGCCAGTGCATAGCAGCACCGACCAGGGCGTGCTACCGCCCTATCGCAGGGGAAGGCTGTAGGCTTCAACCCCTGCGAGTTCTTTGACTTTAATATGTTGAGCCACCTTGATGGCTCGAACTGCTGGTTGGTAAATTCCAACCAGTTATTGACACTAAGGAAATCAGCATCTACATATATATGCATTGACTGCATCTACGGGTATATGCTTTTTAGACTTTCGCTCTTATCCAGAAGCATCTATATGTATATGCTTTTCAAGCGGCGTACCCGCTATTTTGCCATACTTCACAAACCACAGATGCTTCTCCGGGTTCCACCTGCCGCCTGCGGCTTTAGCCAGTGAACGAGCTCGCATATCGGTCGCCTCGATTCGCAAGGGCACAAGCACATCAGCGGCATACTGCGGAGGCGGAGGCGCCCATTCCGTTCGCTCGACGATCAGTTCTATCGTCTTAAGCCGCTGCCGAAGCGGCGCATCATAACGGAATCGGACACACAGCAGCGCGTCTCCGTACTTTTTGACCAGACTCTTGGTTCCCCGCTGCCCGGGTTTGAGTATCAGCCGTGTTTTCATTGGCCTCATCTGCTCCCCGTTCCTACCGATACCCCGGGATGCGTTTTTTAAACCCGTCGAATTCGACGGGTTTAAAAGCAGGGTTGTACAACTGCTCCCAAACGCTCAGGAATTCAATTGTATTCCTGTTTCGCAGCCAGTTCCTAACCCGGACAAGCCGGAAGTAAAACCTTGAACCGCAAAGGCGCAATGGTCGCGAGGAAAGCAAAGCCAACAACAGGGTTTTAAAACCTGAAAAGATGTTGCATGATTTCCTTGCGTCCCTCGCGTCTCTCGTGCCCAGCGTTTATGAGGTCCTTGATTCCCGTCGCACGTTTCTCAGTGCGATGGTCAACAAAGGGTCTACGCTTTACATAGCGCGCGTGCAGGGTATCGCGGTAAATATTCTTCCCGTTTTGAGAAGATTTTGACTCCTTAGTTACTACGTGTCGGCCGGGACTTCGCCCGGCAGACATGGCCCTTCGGGCAGTTTGAATTTATCGCTTTTGTAGGGCGAGGCTTTAGCCTTGCTGATCACCGGGAAGCCGCAACCCTGAAGGGTTGCCCTACAAACATCGACAAAAGATTGTCGATGTTATGGGCGTAAGCGCCTTATTGTCCCTTACACTTTGCATTATATATGTATAGTACATAGCCGATAATCTCTAACGGGATAAACCACTCTGAACTGAGCGTCGTATTTCATCTCCAGTTCGTCGAGCCTTTTCGTCAGATCCTTGTGGGACGCGATCATTTCCCGCAGCTTCACAAAAACCCGGACAACATAAATGCTGATCTCGATTGCCCTCTGACTATTGAGAATGCTCGCCTGCATAAGGACCTTGGTCGAAACGTCATAAGGCTCTGCAAGATCGCTGTCGAGCATAACCTTCTGCCCACGGATCAGGTAAATTTTTCGCTATATGACTCTTTCCCACCCTTCCTTCAACTCCGGATAGACCTCGCACGTCATTTTATTCTCGCACTCCGGACAGCCCCCGTCGCATCCGTCGTCGACGTAGCTGAACCCTAGGTCGGTGAAGATCTTAATGAACTGTTCCGGGTCGGCGTGGTACTGCTCGAACTTTTTGACCCTGTCCTGGAACTCGTTCAGCAGGGCTTCTTTGTCCGGATCGTATAGCATACTGATCCTTTCCCGTCACGGAGAACGTTTTTCTCACTGTTCGTTCTCTCACAAATTCAGATGGACCCTGATTGCGCCGTTTATCATTTCCTGGGCGCCGTGATCACTGATAGATCCGAGCGTATCCTTCAGTCTCTGTTTCGAGATAGTCCTTATCTGATGCGCAAGGACAAGTGAATCATGGGAAAGATTTGCCGTTCCCCTTATCAGAAGCGCTTCATTGGGGTAGACCTTCCTGCCTTTTTTCAACGAGGTCATAGGAAGGATAGTAACGACCGGCATAAGTTTGTTGAAGTTTTCATCGCTGATCACGAGGACGGGTCGCTTCCCCTGCTGCTCCGAGCCCTGAACGGGATTCAGGTCCGCTATAAAAATGCCCCATTTATAATTCATTTCCGTTCCTCGTCAAAATCCACAAACTCGAAATCACGTTCGATCTCTTCGATGTCCGAAAGAAAAAGCGGGTCCTTGCTTGCCTGAACGATCGCTTCCTTGATTCGCTCTCTGCGGATCTTTTCTATCTCGTCTTTGACTGCCGATTCGACGAAAGCATTCATTGACTTAAACAGCCCCTTTTCAACCAACTCCTTAGCCTGTGCAAATAGCTGGTTATCCAAGACAAAAGTCGCTTTTTTACCCATTATTACCTCCTTTTACCCGGTAAATATAACAAATGGAGGTAAAAAATACCAGCATTTTTTATGGTAAAATTAGCATGCGTTTAATTTCATTTATCTTATTGGCGCACGGGTTGCTTATTTATCAGCCGGCATTTGCCCCTCCGGCATTCAATTGAATCAATTGAACCATAAATCAAAAGATTTGTCAAGTGTAAATTTTTATTTAAAAATCGGCTGGATTCCCCCCGGCTTCAGGCATACCGGGGCAGGCTTTAGAATCATTCGGAAAATGACGAAGTTAGTCAGTTACGAGTGGAAATCTTCTCAAAAAGGCAAGAAAATATTTACCGCGAAGACGCGAGGGACGCGAGGAAACCAGAAAACGTTTTTGATATTAAAAATCCAGTATTTGGTTTGAGTCTTCCTCGCGACCATTGCGCCCTGGCGGTTCAACGGTTTTGGTTCCGGCTTGTCCGGGTTAGGAAGTAGGAAAACCGCATCCTCACCCAGCCTCTCCCATCAAGGGAGAGGTGACAAGCGGATCATAGCTTATTTTCCTTTGCGGGGCACTGCGACTTTGCGCGAGACGCTTTTGATTCGGGTTTTGCTTCACTTCACCGCTCCCATTCGGAGCTTCACCAGGTATTCTTCGAGAACTTCCGGGTCGGTCTTCTTCAGAATCCTTCGCTGCTCCACCATCACTTGGTGGTTCCCTTTCCCGCGCGCTTCCTCTGCAAGGGTAATGATATGATAAATCTTCAATGCTTTCTCATGATCGAGATCGTCAGAACTGATGTCCGCCACGTCCACCAGCGGCAAAATATCCCGAAGCCATGCGTATACGGGGGCCATAATTGGTCCGCATTCCTTCACGAGACCTCTGACCTCCGGGTCTTCCACCGCGCAGAAATCCACGTCTGCGGGCGCCGCGAGAAGCGCCTGCGCATAGAGATGCCTTGCCTGGGACAGCTTTTTCTGAAAGAAAAGGCTATTGCCGAGACGACACATAATCCTCACGTCATCGGGATGACGCTCCAGCAGACGTCGGAACGCATCTTCCGCCCGCTCATATTCGGCAAGCTCGGCATGAAGAAACCCAAGACACAGGTCCGGGAGAACGTAGAACCCATCGTCGTTCCCGATCAGGTCGATCAATCGTTTGATGAGGCCCTTTCGGAGCCCATTGCCCCATTGACCGAAGTCGTAGGATTGGATTTTCTCCCACAGAAAAACCGCTGAATCCTGCGGACCGCGAGTCTCCATTTCCCAAAGGATATCGCTCCACGCCGCAGCCATGACGAAGCCTTCCCTGGCATCGCCGAAGTCCGGCTTGTCCAGAGTTAGACTGTTGAAGATCGAAGCGGCCCTGTCCAGATCGAGCGCCGACAACGCGGCGTATCCTTCGCCGAGTTTCATTCGGTCTAAGCCGAAAAGGTCCAATTGACAAGCATCGGCCGGTTCCAGGGCACGGTCTTCCATCACCTTGCACCTCCGACATTATTAACAGGCTGTTGAAAAACCCTCCGCTCACCCTTCGACAGGCTCAGGGCGAACGGAGAAAATCCTTCGCTTTTATCCGTTCGTGGTGAGCCTGTCGAACCACTCAAATGACTTTTTCAACAGCCTGTTAAGCTCATGGAACATATTCCATGATGAAATCCAGATATCCCGGATCCCGCCGGCGGCTTTATGCCGTTTCACGGAAGCCAGAATTTTACGGATCGCCCATTTCACCTCATCGCGGGAATAATCATCCGTGCTTAGAAGGAGCCGCAAGCTGTTCTGTATCGCTTTAGCAAGCACGTCCCTTGATACGGCTTCCGGTTTCATGGCCAAAGTGTCCAGAGCAAGCAACACCGAAGAGTCGGTAAGTTCCGGGTTCTTCATATACCGGCGTTTGATCTCTCCCTCGATTGCATGCAGGAGCTGCAAGGCCGCGGGATCGTCCGTTTTCATGGACCCGGTATCAGCTTTTGTTGAAGAGAAAAGCTCCTGCAGCGGCCTCAGCCGGAACTCGAAGCTTCCCTTCGATGCGCTCACCATGACGAGGCCATCTTCCCCCTCGTGAAACGAGATTGTATGCTCGGACAAATCGCTTTTGTCTTTTTTTTTCGTCCAAACGCTGACGGCGTCCAGCTTTTCTACGAATTCTTTGTCCATCGGTCACCCTCATTTTCTCTGTGACATCACACCTCATAATTATTATCTGCCGTGAAAAACCGACAACGAAGCTACACTTCGGGAAGAAGTATGTTTATCTGCGCTCCGGGAAAAGAAATCAGGTTTCTTTCCTGTTCCCTACCGCGCGCCCATTTGGGTATGATGGAAAGCCGGGCTGTGCCCGAGCGGAGAGAAAGCTTGCCGTTCCACTGAATAACGAAACGCCGGACCGAGGCCAGACCATGTCCCCTGCCCTCATCTTCATACCGGGAGGCGCCGTGGAGAAGTGCCTTGTCGATGGCTTCCAAATCGTTACGCAGTTTAAACCTGCCTGAAAGCGACTTTCGGAAGCCGATTCCGACGTCCATGACCGCAATCTTCACGACGTTCTTGTTCAGTTTCGGGAACCGGTACTTCTGGATGCCCACGAAGCCCTTGTTCTCGCTGTGCTCAATGATGTTCTGGCAGACTTCGGACAGGGCTACGATAAAGCCGTTGATTGCCCGCTCGTCGTAATGGAGATGTGCGGCAAGAATAGCCTGAGCGCGGTCTCTCACCTTCCCGACGATGAAGTGAATATCGTTCGACTTTTCTATGGGGGTTATCTCCAAAAGCACGTCTGAGTCTGAGTTGCGGTGAAGTTTTCCTGAAGGACCCGTTGTAGAATCTTGAAGGGAAAAATAACGTTGTGCCTGCGTAAAGAAGTCCATCCGGTCCAGATACGCGAGCACGTCAACGGATTTCGGAAGGATCACCTTCTTTTTGACGTCTTCAAGCATGCACAGCTCGCCGATTTCGAGCAGTCCCAGCATGCCGTACGGGTCGATAAAGGATACCTCACGCAGGTCGATCTCTTCGGTGGAGATGAAAGATTTTAGAATTACCTCAAAGGTTTCTTCGGTAATTTGAACCATCTGTGGAGGGATTACTGGTACGTTCAAGTTATTTGAATTGTAGCATCAAAATTATGTTGCAGTCAATATGGGTTTTCACTATGATAGGGATATAGCCTAAGAATAATCTAAACCAATATTAATATATTTATCGGGGGAAAACCGTATCATGAGTAAAACTGCATTAAATTTTAGAGGAATGAAATGCCCGATGCCTGTCCTTAAAATAGCTTCAGCCATAAAACAGGCAAACGCGGGAGATGAATTTGAAATCACTGCGGACGATCCTGCTTTCGAACTCGACATCAAAGCATGGTGCCATCAGACCGGACATAAAGTCGGCGACATTGCGAAAAAAGGTACGGACATTATCGCGGTCGTAACAAAAGCCTAGCCTTACCGGCCGGAGAGATGAATGAGCCGTCTGCTAGCGTTCATCGTCCAGCTGTACCCCTCCCTCCCCTCCTTGAGGGACGCGGCATGCAATCGCATCGAACGCGAGCAGTATCCGCTTTTCTTTCTCGATCCGCTCAGGCGATAGCGGCGCAGGGTTCTTTTCCGATAAAACACCGACAATCTGATCACGCACGGGGATAGCTCCGTACCCCTCGCCGACCACTTTACCCGTAGCGACATCTATCACTTCGGCAGTGCCGGGATCGGCCACAACAGCAAGCGGAATTGCAGGGTTTGCCAGGAGCCTCGCTGCGGCCACGGCATGGCGCTCCCGGGACGAAAGAGCTCCTGCCGCGCATTTGATGATCATCGCTTTCCGCCCTTCCACAGTAACAACGAAATCCACGGAAGAATGAAATGTCTCCGCGTTAAGCGTCAGCTCAAACACGACATTCTTTCTGATTTCTTCCAGCGAATAGCCCTTTTTTTCGAGCAGAAGATATTCTACAATCTTTCGCGCTTCTGCCACCAGATTTGCGCCGTCTTCGACTTCCTGGTTAAGGATGTCCAGTATTTTTTTCTCGCGACTCGAGACCTCGTTTTCCACAATTCACCCCTGATACTATTTCTTTTTCCCGGTCTTTTTGGTCTTCCCTGATTTCACTGAAGCCTTTTTCGGTTTCGCTGCCGCTTTCTTTACCGTCTTCTTCGCCGTCTTTTTTGCCGCTTTCTTCTTCGCAGCGGGTTTTTCGGCCGGCTTCGCTTCCTTTTTTTCAACACGGGTTTTTACTGTCGCGTCCTGTTTTTTCATGAGCGGCGGCGGCACCGGCCGTGGAGCGATAGCGGTCGGCGATGAGGCCGAGGTAGCCGCGGGAATCTCGGGCGGTCTATCGAGAAGACCCAGGATATTCCGTTCTCGCACGAGAATTTTCTCCTGGTTGTCAATCGTATACGCTTGAGACGACCAGCGTTCAAAAAGCACCCGGTCTCCGGGTTTGACCGTGGAGGGAATGAATTTGCGCTCCTTTTTCTCTTCCTTTTTCTTGTCCCGCTTTTCTTCTTCGTAGGCGCCCGGCCCTATGGCTTCCACCACACCCTCCTCCGGCTTTTCTTTTGCGGTATCCGGGATGTAAAGTCCGCCCGCCGTTCTCTCTGTTACGGCCGGCACGATGACGGCCCAATCTTGCAAAGGTTTCAGTTTCATGTCTTTCTCCTCCCTGGCAGATATGCTGAGTGACCTGAACAGCTTTCATGCATGCTTGTGGTTTCGTGATTATTATACGGAAATTAAGGATGACTGTCAAAGCGAACCGCAGGCTGGGAAATCATTAATCCTAAAAAAAGCATTTGGGACGCAGAAAAATCGGATAAACGCAGATAAGGTCGGATAAAAAAACGTTCTTGTATCGTAAAAGCAGTCACCGTGCGGGTGAATTTTTTTCTCTAAAAATTATTTTGTTTGATCTGCGGTTATCTGCGTTCATCTGCGTCCAACTGCCGTTTTGGTTTAATGCTTTCCGTTTGTGCTTTTTGCGCTTTTTTGTGGCTAAAATAAATGAAAACGCCGGCTAATCTGGATCAGCCTGAAAAAAGCAGTTGGACACGGATAAAATCTGATCAACACGGATTTATAGGAAGTTACGAACAGTAATGGATTCACCCAAAAGGCGAGATGGCTTTTTGCTCTATCACATTGTTTTGATCCGCTGTTTCCGTGTTCATCCGTGTTCAAATGCCGTTTTTAGGATCAGCCGGCGTTCGAGTGGACAAGTCTAAGAACTGTTAATTACATGCCTCCATAGGAATGAAGCCCAGAAAGAACCAGGTTGACGCCCAGATACGTGAAGATCACGGCAAGGAAGCCGACAGCTGAGATAACCGCCATCTGGCTCCCTTTCCATCCCCTGACGTATCGGGCATGGAGGTAAATCGCATATACGAACCAGGTAATAAGCGACCAGGTCTCCTTCGGGTCCCAACCCCAATAGGTACCCCATGCGCTGTTCGCCCAGACCGCGCCCGTTATGATGCCGCCGGTCAGGAGCGGCCAGCCGATCGCGATCATGCGGTACGTAACATCGTCAAGCTGGTTCAGCACCGGCATGTACAGCTTCAGGAACGCCTTAAGCCGCATGCCCTGTTGCCAGATGAGAACGAAGAGGGCAATGATGGCTGCCCAGCTGATAAGAACGACGAACAGGGAAGAGTTCAGGAAAGTGGCCTCGAACATGTGTTTTTTGAATGATTCGCCCGTCTCAAGATGTCTAAAGGTGACCAGGTACAGGAAATCAATGCCCATGGCGATCAGCATGCCTACCGCAAGCGTCGCGCAGAAGGACCAGAAGAGATACACTTGAGATTTGTGTTTGGCGCCCGCTACTATCAGGAAGATGAACCAGGCAAGGACCAGGGCGCCGAGCCCCAGCCAGAAAGCGGTCTTCAGCCCGTTGGCAGCCATGATATAGCCGGCCAGGGCCAGCGCAATCAGGGCCGCTACCCCGTATAGCATGTTTGCGCTCGAACCCCGCTCCTCAGTGTCCATGAGGAGGTAAATCATGCTGATGGCAAAGGCGATGCCGAACGCCGCATACCCCAGGAAACTGATCAGCACGTGGTAGAAGAGCCAGTTGCTCTTGAGGGCCGGCACCAGGGGAGTAATGTCGGAGCTGATTCCCGCAACATTGATAAAGGCCAACGCGAGGAATGCAACGGGCATAATAAAGGCGCCGAATGCCCTCGTCTTGTATTTGATCTCGATGAGAAGGTAAATCAGGACAGTGCTCCAGGAAAAGAACACGAGAGATTCGTAGAGATTGGATAGCGGGACCCTCCCGATGTCCATCTGGTAGGACTCCCACCATCGTATAAGCAGGGCCACGGTCTGAAACGCGAAACCTGCGTACGTGATGATCGAGGCCGTTTTTCCGATCCCGTCTTTTTTGAAAGCCAGGTACGCGATATAGAGTACCATGGCCGCGAGGTACGCCAACGTTGCAATAGTAAAAAGCAAGGAACTGTCCATCAATCTTCCCCCCCAGTGAATCTAATTTCTAAATTCGATTATCGTCTGTCGGTAACGGCGACGATGCCGGTTTCGTCAAGCGGTTACGTTGTTCGTCTTTTACCGTTGCCGAAAGACGTTTCACGATACGGGCTTCGTAACCGTGAGACGTGGCATCTTTACTTCCCCATCTCCTCGGCGATCGCGTTAAACTCGCGCTCAAACGCAATCCGGTTCCGGTTGGCTGATCCTGCCACCATTATCACGGTCCTGCCCTTCTGGTCCTGGATGCGCACCCAGACCTTTCTGTGCGAGCCGAAAAAGGCAATGACCGGACCGATGCAGAGAAGAACAAAACCGGCATATACAATCAGGACACCCGGGTCTTTCGTGACCTGGAGGCCGGTATACCGGGCGCCCCAGTATTGCACGAACCGTATCATATAATTCTCCGGCATGTACGGTTCACCGGGTTCCGTCTTCATGACATACGTTTTATAAACCGGCTTCGTTCCCTTATATACTTCGAGTTCCGCGGTTGGGTTGATGAACTCATTGTTTTCGGTGCGGTAAAACATAACTTCGCCTGTGGAAGGATTTTTTACTCCATAGGGAGAAAAGCTCATGGCCTTGATTGTTCGGTCAATAGAGGGAACATAGAGCGATTGGCCGGGATCGAGAACGATCGTCTCGCCTTCAGATCGCAGATTATTCTTGGGCGCGACATTCAGAACTATCTTTCCCTTCCCGTTCGGCACCGCGCCGTAGCTGGACTGATAGAAGGTCACGCCATGATAGCTGAGAGGGTCGTTCACACGAATGCGTTTATCGAATATCTTCTGCCCGTCCTTGTCGAAGACACTCAGTGTGCTGTGATATTCGGACGGCATGCCGGTGGGCATGCCGGCTGCATTCACATAATAATCAACGTCGAAGCTGTCGCATCGTACGTAATAGCCGAGCGGCATGGCCGGCATCCCGTTCTGACCGCTTTCCACAACCGGACTTTCCGCGATGCCGAGGGACGCCATGATCTTGTCCCACATCGGCTCGTTCCTCAGATACACCACATTCGATGACGAGCCCTCGGGCAGGTTCAGGAAGGCCTTGAACCCGAAGAAAGCGCCGGTCAGCGCACCGATGAAAATCAACAGGATGCTTGAGTGCGTAATATAGACGCCAAAACGGCTGTAAAGACCTTTTTGACCGATAAACTGCGTGCTTCCCGCGTCGCGGGACTCTATGAACCGGTACCGGTGCGCGGCAAGCGTTTTTGCAGCACGCTCTTCGGCTTTGTTTGCGCCGCCCGTCACCGCTATCTCCTTTTTAAACGGTACGGCCTTCAAGGAGTCTTCTTCAATCGGCTTGAGGGGCGCCGTGACTATCTTCCAGGTATGAGGAAAACGGTCAAGAGTGCATACAGTCAGATTCGCCGTGAGCAGAAAAAGAAGCAGGACGTACCACCAGGTATGATACATATCAAAGAGTCCGAGTGTCTCAAAGAGGTTCACGGTGGACTGGCTGTATTCCTGCAAGTATTGCTGCGGGGATTGGTTCTGCTGAATGATCGTCCCGATCACCGAGACGATAGCAAGAATGATGAGCAGCACGACGGCGAGTTTGACCGAGGACAGAAAACTCCAGGTCTTCTCGGCTATTATTTCAACCAAACCTTTTTGATTTTCCAAAGCTTTTCCTCCTGGCAAATGCTTTGTAAATTAGCATAATGCAATAATATATGTCAAGATGTTTGTAACACTTGGGGATTAGAGAGAAGAGAAAGTAATATTGAAGTAGGAAGGGTGCCGATTTGGGTTCATTTTGAAACAATATGCACATAACCGCGGGTTTTGGTGTCCTCAGCTGCCATCAACTGCCACAGGGTATCGATATATCAACAACGGTTCCTTCATTCTCAATGCTCGTTATTTCCAGTGCCCCGTTCATCCTGACGATCATCTTCCTGACGATCATGAGGCCTAACCCGGTGCCATGCGCCTTCGTCGTGTAAAACGGCTTGAATACGTTTTGCAGCGTGTTTGCCGGAATACCGCAGCCATTATCTTCCACCCGGATCCTGATCATTTTTGCTTTTTTTACAGTGACCGTGATCTTCGGATCTACCCGTACAACGAGCGCATCCGCTGCATTCGTAAACAGATTCAGAAGCACCTGCTGGAGCGCACGGGGGTCGGCATGCGCATTGGCGTCCTCCGGTTCAACGACGGCGAGTATCGAGATTCCTTTTTTTGCAAAATCCTCTTTTACCAAAGCCATCAACTTGTTCATGAATTCACTGAGTACAATGTCCCGGGGTTCGAGCTGCTCGAACATATTAAAGTTTTTGAGGCACCGAAGCAGATAATCCACCTTGTCGATTTCCTCGATGCAGCGTTTGATGTGCTTTTCCATTGTCGGCCGGTCCAATGCTTCCATTTTTTTCATGAGAAGGTTGAGCGATATCGCGATCGTAGTGACAGGGTTGCCGATTTCATGCCTGACGCCCGAGAATATGTAACCGATATTATTCATCGTATCCACGGCCTGGGCTATGGACTCCAGCCGGACTTTTTCGGTAACATCGCGCTTGATCGCAATGTAGTTCAGGATTTCGCCGGACCGGCCCCTGATAGGCGCGTACGTGCACTCTTCCTCATACAGCGTGCCGTCTTTCTTTTTATTGGTAAGACGGCCCGTCCAGACCCCGTCTTTTTTAAGCGTCTCGCGCAAACGTTGAAAGAAAGACTCGCCGTGGTGTCCGCTGTCAAACAGATGAAGGTCGCGGTCCATGACTTCGTCCCTGGTATAACCGGTCATCTTCTCGAATGCGGAATTAATGTAGCGGATAGCTCCGTTTTCGGTTATGACGATGCCGTCTGCCGCTGATTCCACAGCCGCGGCAAGGCGGACGATTTGCTCTTCCGCGCGTTTGCGTTCGGTAATGTCCTGGACAGTACCGATCATGCCTACGGCGTTGCCCGGCCCTTCGAAAACGGCCTCTCCTTCGGCCCATACCGTTCGTACTCCGCCTTCAGGCAGCAGGATATTATATTCCATAGGCTCTGCTTTTGAATTGGACAGAATTTGCCTGATTCCTCTTCGAATTTTATACCGCTCTTCGCTGTGTATTGCCTTTCTAATAACAGCATTGAGATCTCCATCAAACACGGCCGGATCGAGTCCAAAGATCCCGTACAACTCATCGGACCAGGTCATCTTTCTTGTCCTGAGGTCATAATGCCAGCTGCCGATATGAGCTATCTCCTGGGCCTTTTTCAGACTTTTTTGACTCTCGCGCAGCGCATCCTCGGCCTTCCTCCGATCGGCTACCTCATTTTGCAGCGTATCAATAGTAACGGCCAGCTCGGCCGTACGCTCCTTCACACGCTTTTCCAGTTCTCCATTCAGCCTGACAAGCTTTTCCTCCGCCTGCTTTCGGTCCTTCTCCCGCAGCTCTTTTTGAATCCAGGCAAACAGGACCGGAGCGATTGTGTTTGAGATTGTTTCAAGACATTCCTGATCTTCCCCGGTAAAGTCGGTTTCCTTGTTTGCCAGGTTGATCAACCCGATAACATCGCCATGAAACAATATCGGCGTCGCCATATTGTTCCGGATCGGCACATGGCCGTCCGGAACGCGGGCCGGCTTGTTCGAATAGAGGGTCTTCTTTTCCAAAAGCGCGCGGCTCCAGAGTCCCTTCCATTTGTCGCGGGTATAATAGATACACTTGCCCTCCATCTCGCACTGGTCGAACATCCTGGACAGCGTGGGGCAGACCAGAACGCCCTGTTCATCAATATAGCCGAATACCCCATGCCTGCTTTTCATCCCCTCAAGCACTATGTCCAGTGCCTTGTCATACAGATCACCTCCTGTTTCTTTGACAAACACCTCCAGAATCCTGTTCGCCATTGCAATTTCACGGTGTTCCTTGTGCAGCTTCGCCTCTGCCCGCTTTTGAACCGTGATATCTCGGGTTATTGCGGAGACCGCTACAACCTTCCCGGTTGAGTCCTTGACAGGAGAGAGCGTGATGGAGACAGGGACAGATGTTCCGTCTTTTCTCAGCCGCTCAGTCTCCAAGCGCTCGATACTTTCTCCGCGCCCCATTTTTTCAAAGATCATCGGGGCTTCATGGGCGCGTTGTTCCGGGAAAAGGATTGACACATGTTTTCCGATTATCTCGCCTTCGCGGTGCCCGTATATTTTTTCGGCGCCTTTGTTCCATGTCTTGAGAATCCCTTCCATGTCCGTGCTGGAAATCGCGTCTTCTGAAGACTCTACTATCGCGGAAAGACGGGAGCGCGTCTCTTCGGCATGCTTGCGTTCGCTGATATCCATAACGGCTGTTCGGATACAACCGGCTTTACCGTCATCGTTTTCAACAGCAATGCTTTGCAAATGGGCATAAAAAACACTGCCGTCTTCTCGCTTTAATCTGAGGTCGCACTCCTCTCTGTTTCGTGTTGTAAAAGTCGTTTTTCGATGTCTGGTCAAAACGTCTCGATCATGAGGATCGCTTATGAACAAGGAAAATGGCTTCTGGAGAAGGGTCTGTTTATCCATCCCAAGAAGATTCGCTCCGGCAAGATTTACTTCCAGTATAAGACCGTTACTGTCGAGGGTAAAATAGCCGAGAGGCGCAAAATGATATAAATCTGCAAATTTCCTGCGTGATGTTTCCAGCTCCACCTGTGCGGTCCGCAGTTCTTCATTCTGCGTCTGCAACTCAAGTTGATGAACGCTAAGTTCCGCGGCCTGGCGCTGTACCTCGACCAGCAGTCGCTCGCGCGCCGCCTCCGCCTTCTTGCGCTCGGTGACTTCGCGCCGCAGTTCGACGCTCGTTTCCTCAGCCTGCCGGCGGGCAATGAGGGCATCTTCCATCAGGTTGAGTGCGGCCCGGCGTGCAGTGCGAATTTCTGAATTGGCCACCCGGAGTTCGTCCACATGCCGGGCGAGTTCCGTGTTGGTCAGGCGAAGTTGTTCCTCGCTATCCCGCAGCGCCTGCTCGGTTTGGTGGCGGAGACAGGCCATCTCGATCTGGGTTTGCAGGTCGCGTTCGTCGAACGGCTTGAGGATGTACCCGAACGGCCCGCTCAGCTTGGCGCGTTCCAGCGTGGCCACATCGGAGTGCGCCGTCAGATAGATCACGGGCAGGTCGCATTCCCGGATTCGTTCGGCCACTTCGATGCCGTCCATCGGCCCGATCAAGTGGATATCCATTAACACGACGTCGGGCCGGTGTTCATGGGCCAACGCGACCGCTTCGGGTCCGCGCATGGCAGTGCCGGCAATCTCGTAGCCGAGCCTGCCGAGTTTACCCGCGATGTCAGCCGCGATGATTGCCTCGTCTTCCACGATCAGAATTTTCGGTTTCATTTGAAAATGCCTTTCACCGTACACGGTTTTTTAAAAATTTTAACTAACCAAGGCCTCAAACCGATGAAGCTAAAAACCTTCAGGGGAAAGGGGGAATTTGGAGAAATGGAGAATTAAATCCTCTTTCCCTTTTCTATTTTTCTCGCTCATTCCACTCTTCTCACGTCAAGGGGGAAAGCCGCAAAATTGACTAATAGCCCGACTTCTTTATGCATAGCTTTTAAATATGACCGCACTTGAGCATAGTATTTCTTATTCAACTCGTCTACAGTTTTCAGTTCAACAATGACTTCGCCTTCGACAAAAAGATCGATTTCATGAATTCCGACTTCACGGCTTCTATATTTAACTTCCTTCTCTGATTCGAACGTCAGTTTCTGATTCTCTAATTCGATCTTTAGGGCATTATGATAAATGCTTTCTAAAAAACCGGGACCTAATTCCTTATGCACCTCGATACACGCGTTTATAATTCTTTCAGTTAAATCCTCTTTTCTCCATTTCTCCATATTCTCCCTTTCCCCTTATCGTTTTCGTATGTTTCTTCCCCACGCTATCTTGCCAAGAGCCATGTTTCATTTCAGGTCCTCACTCGCAAACGCCAGTTCAAACTCTGTTCCTGTATTTGGAGCTGAACGCGCTTCTATGTGGCCGTTCAGCTGCGCAGCCAACATTTTGACCAGATACAGACCCAGCGACCGGCCCTGACGCCAGTCCGCGCCGGGCGGCAACCCGGCCCCGTTGTCGCGCACCCGCAGGATCACGCGCTCCATCGAGTCGTTGCGCAACGCGACAGTGACTTCGCCGGCCGCGCAGCCGGGGAAGGCGTGTTTGAGCGCGTTAGTGACCAGTTCATTCAGGATCAGGCCGCAGGGCACCGCCTTCGCCACGGACAGCGTCACCGGTTCCAGATCGAGTTTCAACTGCACTGACGCCGCCACGGGGCCGTGGGCGCGCCAGATTTGGTTCACCAGGCTGCGCGCGTACTCGGCAAAGTCCACCCCGGCCAAGTCGGTCGTCTGGTAGAGTTTCTCGTGCACCAACGCCATCGTGCGCACCCGCTCGCGCATGTCGCCAAGCAACGCCCGCAGCGCCGGGTCGGCTTGGCCGTCAGCCTGCAGGCTGATCAAACTCGATATGACCTGAAGGTTGTTCTTGACCCGATGATGGATTTCTTTCAGCAGCACATCCTTCTCGCGTAATAGCGCTTTCAGCGCCTCCTCGGCCCGCTTGCGCTCGGTGACTTCATGCCGAAGCTCGACGTTCGCTTCCTCAGCCTTACGGTGAGCAGCGACGGAGTCTTCCATAAGATTAAGCGCTGCCCTGCCGGAGTCGTGCAGGGAGGCGTTGGCGGCCTGTAGTTCGGCGGTGCGCTCGGCAACGCGTTGCTCCAGTGTTTGATTGATTTCCTGGAGCGCTTTTTCCGCCTGCGTGCGCTCGGTGATGTCGATGCCGACCTCCATGATGAGCGGAGAGCCGTCCGTGTCAGTGAAGGGAAAATCGAAGATATCGTAACTGCGGCCGTCCGGTCCGGTCCATTCCCAATGATGGGGTCCGTTGGTCCTGAGAACGCTGTAAGTTTCGCAAAGCTCACACGGCTCAATGCGGTTGAACAAATACTCGTAACAGCGCCTGCCGCCGGACTCGCCGAAGCGCTCCCGGAAAAACCGGTTGGCAAAGGGAACGTGGTAATCCGGCGCCAGCAGCACAACGTACACCGGAAGCATTTCGAGAACGTCAAAGAACCGTTGCCTTTCCGTCTTAATGAACTTTGCGGCTTCGTTAAGCTTGTTCGTGCGCTCCTGAACGCGCAGTTCCAGCTCGTCGTGGACTTTTCGCAGGGCCTTCTCGGCTCGCTTGCGCTCGCCAATGTCCACAACGACAGCCATAATATGCATGACGTTGCCTTCACTGTCGCGCGCGAACACGGCGGTGCTCGCATGCAGCCAACGGTATTCGCCGTTGCGGTGACGAGCACGATACTCGTGGGTTATGGATTCCCCATCTTTGGCTGTGCGGCATCTATCGATGAATCCGCGCAGTGCTTCAATTTCGTCGGGGTGCTGCAGGGCAAAAATATCTTCACCGGTCATACCGCACATCTCCGCCGGAGTGTAGCCTAAGACTTGCTCGATATGCTGATTGATATATACACAGCGACCGCTTGCCAGGTCATATACCGAGATCATCGTCTGTGCGGTGTTGTTGACGGCGGAAACAAATGCTTCGCGCTCCCGTAACGCCTCCTCCGCTTGCTTGCGTTCGGTGATATCGTGTACATATATCCGCGCGACGTTGAACTGAGGAGTCAGATAGATTGTTTCGGCAAAGACCCTGTCTTTGAGAGTAAGCTCACGATATAAAGTGGATTCCTTTTTTTTCTCCAAGTCTTGCAAGATCCCGTCAACATCATCGGGCAGAAAATTGCGAGGATCGTTATTACCGATACCGAGGTTCACCAGCGTCTTTTCCGTGGCGGGGTTGCAGAAGGTAATCTTGCCGGAAGAGGCGAGCTCCAGAACGGGATTCGGATTCAATTCCAGGAATGAGGCAAGATGTCTAGCATGTTCTCCCTCCGCAAGTTTGATATATGGGTCTTTCACCGATACAACGAATATGCCCTTGTAGATGAAGAAAAAAGCCGCGACTTTATAGATATGTCCCAACACATTGTAGGAGTCGAATGACCTGGTGTAGACGGCAAAACAGAGCTCGCTGAAGATGCTGATGATGAGGGCTGAAAGATAATAGAGGAACACCCTGCTTCCCGACCTCGCCATCCGTTGCCAATATGCGCCCAAGGACAGACAGAGAAGGCCGACGACCAGGTATTCGGAAAATTTCTTAAAGGGAGTGAGTCCGACACCTTGAATGAACGTATCAGGCAATGAGGAAGGAAAGAACGTGATGCCGGCGAAGACCAGTCCCGGCACAAGAAGGGCCGCGGACATCAAGGTCCGTTTCGACAACCATTGGCGTTGTTGCCCGGAATAAATGGAAGCGCTGACCAGGAACACGGATGCCTGGAACAGCCTGGCGGCAATCCAGTATTGGGTCGACTTGTTGGAGGAATTGAGCGTTACGAAAGCAGGCATGGCCGCATTGCCCAGGGTGTGCATGAAATCCATAAGGCCGATGGCGAGGAAACCCGTGCTTAGGAAAAACGAGTGCTGGTCCTTCGTCTGATCATAGGTGTACCAGCCTATGCCGAATATGGACAGCGAGACCATTATGCTGAAAAACTCGGCGATATTATGAAAAACGACATACGAGGAGGGGATCATTACGAAGTTAAACCGGTCGGGGAACGATATGACAACCAGAATGGGCAATGCCGAGAGTGCAAAGACTCCAGCCAATATATTGCGAGGCGATAATTGATGGTTTCGTAAAAAGTCAAAAATCATCGAATAACCGTCATTCCGGCTTGGGAGCCTGCCCCGACTTGTTCGGGGGAATCCTTCTTCGATATTTCTCCGCGACACTTGACATGCTCGCACGAATGTTTGGACCAAGGCAACCGTGTTGCCGTTCATTGTAACGCCGACGCGGTCGGCTCGGTCCATATTTTGGTTGCGGCCGGAGGCCGCGATATGAATTAAAGAATTAGGGGATTGAGGGATTAAATTCCTTAATTCTTAAATTCCTGAATCAATCATTTTTCAAATCATTCTCGAACTCAAGCGGATAGCACGACGGTTGATTGCCTTGGCGACAAAGCTCGTTGATTTCCTTCTTCAATTCGATCATACGCAACTCCCGGCCGACGGCGATGCGGTTGAAGCGCGCCAAGTCATTATTCACCTTGCGCAATTCCTCCTCAGCCCGCTTGCGCTCGGTAATGTTATCAAAGAGAGCAACAAAGTGATCCTTTTCCGGGCTATACACTGAAATCGACAACCATATTCCGAGCGGTCTGAATTCGAGCTCGAATTTATCGGGCAGGCCGGTCGACGCCGTTCTTGCGTATCTTTCAAACAATTCAGGGTGCGCCTCTTTGATCCCCGGAATAGCCTCGGTCACCTTTTTGCCTGTCACGTTTGCCAGGCCTGTCAGCCTCTCGAATGAGTCATTGACGGCAAGATAGACGAAATCGAGCGGCCAACCGCGGTCATCAAAAAGCATCTTGCAGTAGGCAAGCCCGTCTAACATGTGTTCAAAGAGCGAGCGGTAACGATGCTCGCTTTCCCGCAGCTCCGCGTGTATTATGATATTTTCGTAAGCGATAGCGGACTGCGCGGCCAGCGCCACGGCAAGTTCCTCATCTTCATCTCTGAACGGGGCGCCGTCTCCTTTATCCGCCATGCAGATCCAGCCATATACCGGGTCCGGCTGGCAAAGGGTAATATCAGAAACGGTATATCCGCGCGCCGGGATTCCGGTTTTCCGTCAAATCCCGCCGCTGAGCTCCCGCTCCACCGAAATGTCGATCGCTCGCTTATGACCTGGTCAAGAATTGTTTCCATGTGAAGACCCGCCGTGGCGCCGATTTCAGCCGGTTCTTCTCTTTTATCTTCCCCAAAATACCGCGTCTGTCCGTTCTCCTCCAGCAAGGCGAGCCGGGCGTACCGGCAATTAAGGATGCTGCGGATGGCGCTGCAACAGGTTTCCAGCAACCGCAGCGGATCACGCTGGCCGACGAGGTGAAAGTTGAGATCCATCAGCATCGCAAGTTGCAGACCTGCGTTCTGGAGCACTTCGAGGTTCGAAGAAATTGAAGAATTGAGGGATTCTGGGATTGAGGGATTGGAAAAATTCCTAAATTCCTCAATTCCTAAATTAGGGTTATTCGTAAGCCCGAGCATCTCATTGACTATCTCAAGGATGATGGGCGGGTCAGCGGGCTTATGGATAACGCGGCACATTCCGAATTCCGATGCCAGGCGTCTGGCTTCCGCCAACCGATACGTAGCAGTGTAGAAGATTACGGGGATGCTCGCCAGTCCCCTCTCAAGGCGGACTGTCCGGATAAACTCGATGCCGTCCATCACGGGCATGACGATGTCGCTGACGATGAGATCCGGGTTCTGGGCGCGTGCAAGCGCCACTGCCGCAGTGCCGTCAGCGGCCTCAAGTACGCGGTGCCCCACATACCCGAACAGGTTTTTAAGGACCTGACGGCTCATGGCGTGGTCTTCAACTACGAGAATAGTTGCCATAGTCTATTTCGGATTGCGGATCGCGGATTGCGGAAGTTTGCAATCGTTCCGCCTCCTTGCTGTTTTTATTGATGAGGCCGTTATCGCAAGCAACTCATTGGCTTCATTCACAAGATGCGTCACATCATCAGATGATACTAAACCTGCTGCCTTCCGAGAACATAGGCCGTCTTCCCCGGTGGCAGCGATTCGACGAATCGTATCACATCCAGCGCAAATTTCTTTGTCCGTTTTCTCAAATCATCTTTATTCATGATTTTTCATTCCGGCCTCTTCTCATTCCGCAATCCGAAATCCGAAATTAAAATGTTCCGCATTCCGAAATCCGCAATCCGCAATCGCATCACTTCTTCCCAAACGCCTCAACCTGCTTCACGAACATTTGAGGATCGATCGGCTTGTCGATGTAGCCGTCAAAGCCTGCGGCAAGCACCTTGTCGCGGTCGCCGACCATGGCCAGGGCGGTCACCGCCACGAGCGGAATACGACCAAGCACGGGATGCTCTTTGAGACGGCGGGCGACTTCGTACCCGTCCACCTTGGGCAGGTGCACGTCGCAGATGATGACGTCTAATATTTCCCGGCGGGCCAGTTCAATCCCTTCAGCCCCGTCGCGCGCGGAAACGACGTTATGGCCGAACGCCCTTAAGAGATACGTCATGAGCTCCAGATTGGCTGGGTTGTCTTCGATGATTAGAATTTTCATGTTAAAAAATAATTTAGGAATTTAGGTATTAAATCCCAAATCCCTCAATTCTATTAATCCCTAAATCCCTCAATCCCCCAATTCCTAAATTTTATTAATCCCTAAATTGCGAAATTTCATTTCATTGACCAGCCTTGCATTCTCCAGCGAGATGGCGGCCTGCAGGGTCAGGAGCTCGGTCATCTGCGTCTTTTCCGAAGTGAAGACCGACTCCGAGAGGCGGTTTTCCAGGTACAGGATGCCGACCATCTTCGTCTGTTTGATCACCGGCAGGCAGAGCACTGAGCGGAGCTGCATGGCCTGCACCTCGGGGTTGTCTTTGAACGCCCCTTCCTGCGACGCGTTGTTCAGGATCAATCGCTCCCCGGTCCGGTACACATAGCGGATGACCGCCTTGCACACGTCTCCCGCGTCCTCGAATTTCTGGTTCAGGGTTTTTACCCCGTTAGAGATATCCAGCAATTTATTCGAGCGCTGGTCGGCTCTTAAATCTCTAACGGGGTGAACGCCTTCCTTGTCCGCAATGTGGCTTTCCGAGCGGATGAAGAGGTTTCCCTCCTCTTCGATCAGAAGATACCCGTTCTGCGCGCCCGAGCTCTCAATGACCACCTTCATGATCTTTTTTAACAGGGCGTCCTGCTCGATCTCCGCGGAAATGGCGCGCGAGGATTTCATGAGGTACTCGATGTCGAGGTCCGGCAGAGTATACGACGACGGAGACACGTACTCGGGCTGCGGCAGGGAGGTCTTTTCCTCCTCGAAATATTCGGTGTACTTTTCCACGAGCCCGGCCGCTTTTCTCTCCGCGCGGCAGGCCCGGTAAAGCCTCGCCGCCTCGGTGAAATACACCCGCTCGGAAGACTGGCCCGTGTGAAGATACAGCTCGCCGAGGCACTCGTTCAAGTGCCCCGCCAGAAAGGTACACTTTTGTTTGTGCGCCATGTCGATCGCGTCCAGGTACAGCCCCCGGGCGTTCTTGAAATCGCCGGTGACCCTCCCAACTTCGGCATATTAGGAAAGCGAGATAGGGTTTTAAAAGCGGGCCCAACGCCGCCCACGTCTCGATTTTCTGTATGATCGGCTGGATCTCCGCCATCAACGCGTCCTTGCTGTTGAAGCCCGTGCCCCGTTCGTAGAGTTTGAGCGAATTCAAGACGCGAAACACGTGCCATTGCCTCTTGAGCACGTTGTCCGTAAGGCCCGAAAGATATTTTCTGACGCCTACCAGGTACCGCTCCGCCTCCTCGTGTTCTCCGAAATAGTAGTGCGTCAGGGCCTTCAAGACATAATAGCTTCCCGCGGACGCGATGTGGTTTGCCCGCTCCCACTGCCTCAGTTTCTCCTCCATGTTTGCGGGCGCGTAAGTTTTCTTCATGGGCTCTATCCAGCCCGCCTGCATGGCCTCGGCAAGCCCCACCGAGAAGGACAGATGATACCGGTTGGAGAACTGGAGGCATTCCTTGGCGCAGTCCTCGATGATGGACATGTCCGCTCCCTGGACCTGGAGGTTCCACATGAGGGGGCCGTAGGAAAGACCGGCGTTGTACAGGTCGCCGCAGTTCTTCCCGCTTTGGATCGACTTGAGGCAGTAATCTACGATCTCCCTCGGGTGGCTGCGGGAGTGCATGTTGCACCATACGATCCCGTTCATCCCCCGGGTGGCGCCGAAGGTATTGGGATATTTCGCGGAAAGGTCGCGGGCCAGGTCTTCGTACTTGAAGGCCTGTTCGAACTCCTCCTGCTCTCCGAGCTGAAGGCCCATGATGCTGAAAGAGTAGATCACGGACTCGTCCATGCCGCCCGCGAGGCAGTGTTGGGTGGACTGTGCAGCGGAGAGATAAAGCTGGGGCACGAGGCCGGACATGTAAAGGTCCGGGATAAGCTCACTGTAAAAGGCAAGCTCGATCTTGCTCTTTCTATCGTTCGTAAAGGGCATGTTCAGGATCGTATCCCACACGTCGATGCCCCTGGCGGAGATTTCGGCCATCAAATCCGCTCTCCGTTTGTCGGACTCTTCCGGGCTTTCGGGAATGGCCTTGTCGAAATAGGCGAGCCCCCGGTTGGCGGTTTCGATCGCCTTGATGAAGTTTCCGATGGAGGACAGCGAGGTCGTCTGTTCAGCCAGGCATTCGGCCTTGTCCAGGTCCGTCTTCGCGTGCTCCAGGAGCTGGGCCAGGAGCTTTTCCGATTTGGCGTAGTTGCCGCACATGAGCTCGGTCTTCGCCACCTTCTTGAAGATGCGGAACGTGCGCTCGTAATGGCCCGCGGTCCAGCAGTCTTCCGGCAGAAGCTCGCGGCTCAGGTTGAAGTACTCGTTGGCCGCCTCCGTAGCGAGAGAGTCAAGGGCCTTGTTGCCGGCATGATAGTTGAGCTCCGAAAGAGAGTAGGAAGAGCCGGAGTCCGGGTGCTCGTCCCTGCCGAGGTTCAGGTGTGAGACGATGGTGAACAGGTTTTCGAGCTTTTCCACGTCCGCGCCCGGGGGCATCGCGGCCAGGAGGTGGTTGCCGATGGTCCAGTGGATCTCGCGCCGCCGCTTGGCCGGGATCGCAGACAACACGGCTTCCTGGACCCGGTCGTGGATGAACTGGAGCTGGTTCTTGGTCTCCATGATCAGGCCCTGGCCCAAAGCCGGCTTCAGCATCTCGAACGTCTCGATCAGGCTCATTTCCCGGATTTCGGAAATCTCGGTCGGCGAAAAGGTATTGCCCATGCATGCGCAGTATTCGAGAAGCGTTACGAGATCTTGCGGGAGCTTCCTGATCTTCGAGGAGAAAAGCGCGACCACGGTGGTCGGCATGTGGGACTGCCTGATCTTGTCCAGGTCCCAGCGCCACTGCCTGTCGCTGTCTAAAAAGAGAAGGTCTTCATTGTGAAGGTAGGACAGGCTTTCGGATACGAACAGGGGGTTCCCCTCGGAGAGCGTATTGATGAAATCCGCCAGGGCCCTCGTCTGCTGACGGGGGGAATCGAGTATGTAGGAGACCATCTCGTGACAATGCTGGGGCTTCAGGGGGTCCAGCCTTATCTCCTCCAACGGTTGGTTCCCCTCGTTGACGTTTCGGATAAGCTTCGACAGGGGATGGCTTGAATCCACCTCGTTATGGCGGTAGGCCCCCAAAAGAAACAGATAAGGATGGTCCTTGTAGTTCGCGAAGATGTTCGGCCAGGAAGTCGAAGGAGGCCACGTCGCACCACTGCAAATCGTCGATAAAGAGCGTGAGCGGGTTTTCCTCGCTCGCGAGGCAGGTGAGGAAACGGTCGAAGAGATCGTGGAAGCGGTTGAGCGATTCCACCGGGGGGAGCTGCTTCACCCCGGGCTGGGGCCCAATCAGTATTTCGAGCTCCGGGATCACGTCCGTCAGGACCTTTCCGTTCTTGCCCACGGCCTTTACTATCTTGGTCTTCCAGAGGGCCACCCGTTCGTCGCTCTCGGTCAGGAAGGTCCGCATCAGGTTTTTAAGGGCCTGGATCAGGGAGCTGTACGGGATGTTCTTCTGGTACACGTCGAATTTGCCGGAGGTAAAGTAGCCCCGGTGCTTTACGATCGGCTTCTGCAGTTCCTGGATCAGGCGGGTCTTGCCGATGCCGGAAAGGCCGGAAATGAACAAGGCGCGGAAGGCGCCCTTAGCCGCCTGCTCGTATTCGTCCAAAATGGTGTCCGCTTCCTTATCGCGGCCCACCATCTTCGATATGAAGGCGACCCGCTGGGTAAGGAAGCTGCTTTCTAACGGAAACTCGCGGATCGTGCCGATGGCTGAAAACTCATCCCTGCACCTGGCGAGGTCGGCTAAGAGCCCGCCGCTCGACTGGTAACGCTTTTCAGGCTGCTTCAGCATGAGCTTGGCTATGATCTTGGAAAGCGCTACGGGGATGTTGGGATTCAGCTCGTGGACCCTGGGCGCTTCCTTCGCAAGGTGGGCGTGGATCAGCTCCAGGGGGTCCTCTGAATAGAACGGGAGGCGGCCGGTCAGCATCTCGTACAGCACGATCCCGAGGGAATAGAGGTCCGATGAAAAGACCACGCGGTGGTTGATGCGTCCCGTCTGCTCCAGGGATGTATAGGCCAGCGTGTCCCGGACAAAGGCCCGGTCGTAGATAAAATGGGAGACGTCGCGCACGTCCACGGCGCTCATGAAATCGATAAGCCGGATGTCGAGTTTGCTCACGTCGACCAGTATATTATGCGGCTTGATGCCTCCGTGGATGATCCCCGCGTCGTGGACCTTTTCGAGGGCACGGGCGAGCTTGCACGCGATGGTGAAAAAATCATTTAGGTTCAACCTCGAATGCGTTTCCTGAAGCTTGTCCAGGGTAATCGCCTCAAAGTACTCCTGGGTTATGCAGCAGATCCCGTCCGACTCGAAGAAGGATATCGGCGTGATCACCAAGGGATCGTTCAGGATGCGAAGATGCTCGATCTTCTGCCTGAACTGGGCCTTCTTGTGTTCGGACAGGCTCCCAGCCTTCAGAATCTTCAGGGCCAGGACGCGTTCGGGATTCTTCTTGTGAAAAGCCCTGTAGACCGCGGCCTGCGGCGCCTCGGCGAGCTTTTCGAGCAGTTCGTAGTTTGATATGATCATAAGAACTCCTTAACTGTCATTCCGGCTTGCCTGCACCCAGCGATTACGAGTGCATAGCGCGAGTGCAGGGCGCCCGGAATCCTTCCCGTCATTCTGAAAAAAGATTCCCGACAAGCGGGAATGACGTCAAAGGCTGTAAAATCGGCGAACAACAGACCGTCATTCCGGCTTGCCCGAAATCGATCTTTTCATTATGTCGTGTGGCAAAATGATTCCGGACAAGCCGGAATGACGTAGAGGCTGAAAATCTGCATTCCGAAATTGTCCTTTGCCGTTCATTCCGCAATCCGCAATCGCAAATCCGCAATCGCCTCACCGCTGCTCTTCCAACACCATCATAAACTCGCTCCCCTTGCCGTAGTCGCTCTTGAAGGAGATGCGGCCGTTCAGGAGCTCGGCGAGCTTCTGGCTCAGGTGCAGGCCCAGGCCGGTGCCTTCGTAACGGCGTGCGCTCGAGGAATCCACCTGCGTGAACGCCTGGAAGAGCATTGCCTGGTCCTCGGGTTTGATGCCGATGCCCGTGTCGATCACGCGGAATTCGATCCGCACGAGCCCGCCGTGGTGGTTGTGCCTCAGCTCCAGCTTCACCTCGCCCTTTTCGGTAAATTTAATGGCGTTGTAGGTGAGGTTCAAGAGGACCTGGGAAAGGGACCGCCGGTCCGTATTCAGCACCAGTTCTCTGTCCGGCACGATGACGGTGAGCTTGAGGCCCTTGCTGGCCGCCATGGGCAGGAGTGTCGAAGCCACTTCCTGCACAATGCTCTGGCACGAGATGGGTTCGAGCTTGAGCTCGACCTTGCCCGACTCGATCTTGGCCAGATCCAGCAGATCATTGATGAGCAGAAGCAGATGCTTGGCGCTGGTCGAGATGTTCTGGAGCTGGCCTTCCTGATCGCTCGTCAAAGGCCCGGGGAGCTTCATGAGCAGCGTGCCGGTGAACCCGATGACGGCGTTTAGCGGGGTCCGGAGCTCGTGGCTCATGCTGGCCAGGAAGCGGTCCTTGGACAGGTTGGCGTTCTCCATTTCAACGCTCTTCTCCTGCAGCGTCTGCTCGAAACGCTTGCGTTCCGTCACGTCCCGGGCCGCGGCGAACACGCCCTGCAGTTTTCCGTCCCGGTCCGCGAACGTGGTGGCGTTGTAGGACACGACCGTTTCCCTGCCCTGCTTGCTCCTGGCGGTGAGCTCGTAGTTCGTAACGTTGCCTTCCCTGAGCACGAGCCGGATGCCTTCCTCGGCCAGCTTGGGGTCGGTGAAGTAGGTCTTGAACGGCGCGCCGATGAGCTCCTCCCGGTTGTAGCCGGTCAGGGCCTCCATCTGCTGGTTCACGTCCGTGATGATTCCCACCGGGTCCGTGGTCATGAGCGCGTCGATGTTGGACTCGATCAGGGACCGGGAGTAGAACTGCTGATCGCGAAGCTGCTGCTCCAGTTTCTTCTGGTCCGTGATGTCGCGGGCGCCGGCAAGGATGCCGAGCTGTTTTCCCGCCGCGTCGGAGAATACGCCCGCGTTGAAGGAGACCGCGATCCTTCTATTCTGGCGCGTGATCAGGACCAGTTCGTACGCGAGCACGCGGCCCTGCGCGAGCGTCTGGCTGACGCCTTCGCTCGCGCGAAGGGGCTCGGTGAAGTATCCCGCGAACCCGGAGTTGACCAGGTGTTTCCGCGAGTAGCCGGTGAGCCGGGTCGCTTCCTCGTTCACGTCCGTGATCGCGCCGTCGGGCGCAATGGCGAAGAGCGCGTCCGCGGAGGCTTCGATCAGCGACCGGTTGTAGGCCTGCTGATCCACGAGCTGGGTCTGGAGCCGGGCCTGTTCGCTGATGTCGCGGGCCGAGGCGAAGATGCCCTGCACCCTTCCGTCTCCCGCGCGGAAGACCGACGCGTTGAAGGACACCGTGGCCTTCCGGCCGGTTTTTGTTTTGAGGACCAGGGCGTAGTTTGTGACCACGCCCTGGGCGAAGGTGGATTTGACGCCGACGTCGGCCCGCTGGGGTTCGGTGAAGTATTGCCTGAAGGACGACCCGATCAACTCGTCTCTGCTGTACCCGGTCATGCGGCACATCTGCTCGTTTACGTCCGTGATGAACCCTTCGGGGTCCACGGTGATGAGGCCGTCCACCGAGGACTCGATGAGCCCGCGGAGATACGTCTGCTGCTCACGAAGCTGCTCTTCAAGGCGGACGCGATCCGTGATGTCGCGGGCGGAGGCGAAGATGCCGCGCACGCTGCCGGACGGGTCCTTGAACACCGAGGCGTTGAACGACACCTGCAGGAATCGACGAGTCCGGGAAATCAGGGTCAGCGCGTACTCGGTCACGATCCCCTTCTCGAAGGTTTCCTTGACGCCCGCGGTGGCCAGGGCCGGGTCCGTGAAATAGTCGGAGAACGGCGTGCCGATCAGCTCGCCCCGGGTGTAGCCGCTCATCTGGCACATGCGGTCGTTAACGTCGCTGATGATGCCCTCGGGGTCCACGGTGATGAGGCCGTCAACGGAGGCCTCGATGAGGCCCCGGTTGTACGCCTGGGAATCCCGTAACTGCTGCTCCAGTTTTTTCTGTTCGGTGATGTCGCGGGCTGCGGCGAACACACCCGAAAGCTTCCTATCGCGGTCGGCAAACGTGGCGGCGTTGTAGGACACGACCGTTTTCTTGCCCTGTTTGCTCCTGGCCGTGAGTTCGTAGTTCGTGACCCTGCCTTCGCGGACCACGATTTTGATGCCTTCCTCGGCCCTTTGCGGCTCGGTGAAGAAGTTCTTGAAGGGAGAGCCGATCAGCTCTTCACGGGTATGGCCGGTAAGGGCCTCCATCTGCTGGTTTACGTCAGTGATGATGCCGACCGGGTCCGTGGTCATGAGTGCGTCGATGTTCGATTCGATGAGCGACCGGGTGTAGAACTGCGAGGCCTGGAGCTGGGCTTCGAGCTTCTTCTGCTCGGTGATGTCGCGGGCCGAGGCGAAGATGCCGCGCACCTTGCCGGAGGCGTCCTTGAACACGGCCGCGTTGAAAGAGACCGGCACCTTTTGCCCTTTCACGGCTTGCAGGGTCAAAACGTAGTTGGTGACGGACCCTTCTTTAAACGTGAGGTGCACGCCCTCGGCCGCCAGGTCCCGTTCGGAGAAGTAAGTGGGGAACGAAGACCCGATGATCTGGTTTCTGGTCCTGCCGGCCATGCGGCACATGGTCTCGTTCACGTCCGTGATCAGCATGGCCTCGTCGACCGTGACCAGGCCGTCCACGGAGGCCTCGATGAGGCCGCGGTTGTACGCCCGCTCTTCGGCAAGCTGGGCCTGTAATTTCGTCTGCTCCGTGATGTTACGGGCGCTGGCGAAGATCCCGCGCACCGCGCCGGCCTCGTCCTTGAATATGGCGGCGTTGAAGGAGACCAGTTGCTCCGCTCCGTCTTTGCTGTGGAGGGTAAGCTCGTAGTTGGTCACGGCCCCCTTGTCGAGGGTGAGCCTGACACCCTCGGCCGCCCGCCTGGCATCGGTGAAATAGTCCGGGAACGGCGAGCCGATGAGTTCCTTTCTGGCGTAGCCGGCCATGCGGCACATGGTCTCGTTCACGTCCGTGATGTTCAGCATGGGATCCACCGTGATCAGGCCGTCCAGGGAAGCCTCGATGAGACCCCGGTTGTAAGCCCGTTCTTCAGAGATCTGGGTCTGGAGCCTCGCCTGATCGGTGATGTCGCGCGCGGAGGCGAAGATCCCGCGCACCTCTCCCGAGGGGTCTTTAAACACCGACGCGTTGAACGACACGATCAGCTGCCTGCCGTCCCGGGTGGCCATGGTAAGCGCGTAATCCGTGACCACCCCCTGATCGAAGGTCTGACGGACGCCCGAGTCCGCACGTTCGCTGTCCACGAAATAATCGATGAAGGGCGTGCCGGTAAGTTCCTCCCGGGTATAGCCCGACATCTGGCACATGCGCGCGTTCACGTCGGAGATCGAGCCCGTGGGATCGACCGTGATCAGGCCGTCCACCGAGGCCTCAATGAGCCCGCGGTTGTAAGCTTCGGACTCGCGGAGCCTCTGCTCCAGCTCTTTCTGCTCGGTAATGTCGCGGGCCGCCGCGAACACGCCCTGGAGCTTGCCCTCGGCGTCGCGGAACGTGGACGCGTTGTAGGAGACCACCGTTTTCTTGCCGGTCTTGGAAAGGGCGGTGAGTTCGTAGTTCGTGACCTTGCCCTCGCGCAGCACCAGCTTGATGCCTTCCTCCGCACGCTCGGGATCGGTGAAATAGTTCTTGAACGGAGAGCCGATTAGTTCGTCCCGCGTGTAGCCGGTCAGGGTCACCATCTGCTTGTTCACGTCGCTTATGATGCCGAGCGGGTCCGTGGCCATGAGAGCGTCGATGTTCGATTCGATGAGCGACCGGGTATAAAACTGGGTTGACTTTAACTGTTCGGTGAGCCGGATTTCGTCCGAGATGTCCTTCGAGATGAGCAGGAAGCCGATGGCCCGGCCGAGCGAGTCGCGGCGGGGGGTGATGACGACCCGGGCCTTGAAGAGCTCGCCGTTTTTCCTGCGGCGGGTGATCGTGCCTTCCCATTTGCCGTTGTGCAGGGCCGCGTCCAGGATCTCCCGGGGTTTTCCCGTGGCCACGTCCTCCTCCGTATGGAGGATCGAGGAGTTGGCCTTGCCCACGACCTCTTCCGGCTCGAACCCGTAGAGACGCCGGGCGCCTTCGTTCCAGAGCAGGATCTTGCCGTCCAGGTCCTTACCGATGACCGAATACTCGGTGGAGGACTCGAGGATGTTCGTGATGAAGTCCACCGCCTCCTGGGCGTTCGACACGATGGCGCTGTCGAAGAGCTTCGCCTTCCTGAGCTGCTCGGTAAAGCGCATCTCGTTCGAGATGTCCTTCGAGATGAGCAGAAAGCCTATGGGCTTGCCCGCTTCGTCCCGCCGGGGGGTGATGACGACGCGCGCGTTGAAGATGCTCCCCGTTCTTCCTGCGCCGGTTGATCGTGCCTTCCCATTTACCCTCGCGCAGGGCCGCATCTATCATCTGGTGAGGCTTGCCGGACTTGACGTCTTCCTCGGTGTGGAGGATGGAGGAGTTCGCCTTGCCGACCACTTCCTCGGAGTCGTACCCGTAAATCCGGCGGGCGCCCTCGTTCCAGAGCAGGACCTTTCCGTCGAGGTCCTTGCCGATGATGGAATACTCCGTGGAGGACTGCAGGAGGTTCGCCATGAAGTCCATGGCGTCGCGCGTTTGTTTGAGATCGTCCACGCTGTACAGCTTGCTGTTTTCAATCTTCTTCATGGTTTTTCTCCGTTTGTGAAATGCCATGCCCATTGAGGAATGAAAAAAGAGTCTATTGACGGATGGTACGTTTAGTTTTATTACACCTCATTAGAGACAGCAGTCCTAACGGGTTTTTTTCAATGATTGTTTTTTTGTAGTAACTACTCAGGCCAAAACAATTAGCCGCGAAGGAACGCAAGGAACGCAGAAGGAATGAAAAACCAAAATTCATGATTTCAAGCTTTTCCTTTGAGTTCTTTGCGATCTTTTGCGGCAATCCTAAGCAGTTACTTTTTGCTTTTTTAAAAGATTGGGTTTCTAAAGACTGCGCTAAACCAATTGGCGTTACAAATTTGTTCAGCTTCTTATTGTATTAAGAAGAATACAAGTGGAGCAAAAAACGGTTATTTATAGCACAAAAACATCATCACACGCAAGAGATTGTAAACTCCTTTTAAAAAATCACGGGCTTTTTTTCTCTCATACTTTTGTCTTCATAGCGCGGCCTCCGCGGCCGCAACCAAACTATGGACCGAGCCGACCGCGTCGGCGTTACAATGAACGGCAACACGGTTGCCTTGATCCAAACATTCGCGCAATAATGTCATGCTTCATCCTCGAAGTCCAACGGATAGCGCGGCGGCAGGCCGGCCTGTTCGCAGAGTTCGTTTACTTCCTTCTTCATTTCGATTATGCGCGCCTCCCGGCCGATCATGACGCGGTTGAAGCGGGTCAATTCTTCGTTACTTTGGCGCAGTTCTTCCTCGGCCCGCTTCCGCGCGGTGATGTCGTGCGCGATCTTGGACGCGCCTATCACCTTTCCGTTTGCATCCCTGATGGCGGAGAAGTTCAGGGACACGGGGATGATCGTGCCGTCCTTCCGCATGCGCACGGTCTCGAAATTCTCTATGTGCTCGCCCTGCGACAGCCGCCTCAGAATATCGGGGACCTCATCCTCATGATCGGGCGGGACAAGAAGAGAAATATTCTTGCCTATCGCTTCCTCCGCGGTATAACCGAATATCATTTCCGCGCCTACGTTCCACGTCTGAATAACGCCGTTCAGGTCCTTGCTGATGATCGCGTCTTCCGCGCTCGCGACGATGGCCGACAGACGGCCCAGCGCCTCTTCCGCCTTCTTGCGGTCGGTGATATCTCGTTCGGTCGTGGCCACAAGAGCGGGCTTTCCCGCCTCGTCGGGAAGCACGGTCGCGGTCAGCCAGATGTCCAGAATGCGTCCATCCCTGGTAAAGCGCTGGGTCTCGAAAGAGTTTACCGGTTCCCCGAGGCGCAGCTTTTCCAGGTACACCAGGGCTTCCGCAAGCTTCGCTCCGGGTATCGTGTCCTTGAGCTTCATTGCAAGGGCCTCGGCTGCTGTCCAGCCGAACAGCCGCTCCGCCCCGCGGTTCCAGAGCTTGATATTGCCCTCGAAGTCATGGATCGTGACCGCGTCGTTTGTGGTTTGGAGCACCACGGCCAGCCTGCGCGCGGCCTCTTCCGCCTTCTTGCGCTCGGTGATGTCATACGCGTAAATGCGTGCGACATTGAATTGCGAAATGAGCTGAATGGTCTCGCTGAAAATCCTGTCCTTGACCGTGACCTCGCGAGAGACGCAGGCTGCGCTGTTCGTCGCCAGATCCTGTAAGATGACATCCAGGTCCTTTGGAAGGAAAACCGCTGCGTCTCCCTTGTCCATGCCCAGGCTTTCCAGAATACATTCCGTTCCCGGATTGGCGAAGATGATTTTACCGGAGGCATCCACCTCGATGATGGGGTTCGGATTGAGCTGAGGGAACGAGGCAAGGTGCCGCGTGCGCTCCTCGGCCCGTTTGAGTTCGGTAACGTCGTTGTACGCGACGACAATACCTTCGATGCGGTTGTCCGCGGTCCGGTAGGGAAGCGTCGTGCGGACGTACCATGCGCCGTTGATCTGCATCTCCTGCCGCGCCGGCACGAGGCTCTCAAGGACTGACTGGGCGTCGGAGGTGAGGTCAAGGCCGAGGTTCTCCTGTGACATGTCTTTGATGGGGCGGCCCACGTCGGAGGAAAGGAGCTTGATGAGCTTGAGCATCGCGGGCGTGAAACGCTTTACCCTGAAATGCGTGTCCAGGAAGATCGTGGGGAGGTTCGTGCTCGCGAGGAAGTTGTTCAGGTCGTTGTTCGTTGCATCCTGCTCCTCGATCTTGCCCTGGAGCTGCGAGTTCACGGTGATCAGCTCTTCGTTCAACGACTGGAGCTCTTCCCGGGAAGTTTCAAGCTCCTCGTTCGCGGCCTGGAGTTCCTCGTTCGAGGATTGGAGCTCTTCGTTCAGGCTTTTCAGCTGCTCGATGTGGCTCTGAAGGTCGGCGCGAGTCGCGGACAATTCGCTTTCGAGCTGGTGGATCGCGGTCTCTTCGATGACGGCGGTATCGACCTGCTCGGCTGCCTCTTCTTTTGAGGGGGCGTCTTTCTCATGAAAAACCACGATGGAGAGGCTCTCCGCGGCCTTCGTGATTCGGAGGGTGACTTGTCTTTTTTTATTGTCGTCACCGGCTACACTGGTGCGGATAACCACGGGCCTTTCCTCGCGGCCCGACCGGTAGAGCGCCCCGCGTATCCTGCTCCGCAGGTTCTCGGGCAAGAGATCTAAAAGGTTCTGCGTCGGCACGCCCCGGGGCTGGCGAAGATAGCGGTTCGTGGGGCCGCTGTGGTAGACGATTTCGTGGTTCTGGTCTATGGCCACGGAAGCGGGCCCGTATTCTTCAAGCAGTTTTTCCTGGATAATTTCAATGACAGGCCGGGTCCGCTCCGTCGCTTGCGCCTGTTTGGCGGGCGACGCCTGCCGTTCCGTTGCGTAAGGGACCGAGATGGGCATTCTTGAAGCGGGTTTTGCCTCGAGCTTCCGGTAGACGCGGCATTGCTTATGGCCGATGGATTGGAAAAGTTTGCTCTTTCTGCCCACGGTTTCCGCATTGCCGAGAAAGAGGTAGCCGCCTTCTTTGAGAGCGTAATGAAAGAGGGTGATGCTTTTTTCCTGCGCCTCGGGCTCCAGGTATATGAGGAAGTTCCGGCAGATAATGAGATCCAGCCTGGAGAAAGGGGGGTCGATCAAAAGATCTTGCCTGGCAAAGACCACGCGCTCCCTTACGTCCTTGTTGATAACCAGAAAGTTGCCGTCATCGGTTGGTGTGAAGTACTTCTGGACGTACTCCTGCGGCACGTCCGCGGTGATGCTCGCGGGATACTTGCCCTCGCGCGCCCGCTCGAGCGCGCGGTCGTTCACGTCCGTTGCAAAAACATGGATGTCCCGTGTTTTCCCGGCGAGTTCCAGTTCGCGAAGGAACATCATGGCGATGGAGAAGGCCTCCTCGCCGGTTGCGCTCGCAGGAGTCCAGATGCGGATCGGTAGGCCGGTATTCTCCGTGGCGATCTTCCGTATCGCTTCCAAGTTCAGGGCTTTCCATGCCACCCGGTCGCGAAAGAAGGAGGTGACGCCGATCATGAGGTCGGACGCGAGGAGCGCGGCCTCGGAATCATTAGTCGAGATGAGGCCCAGGTAATCTTTGATTGCGGAGAGCCCGTGAAGGTACATGCGTCTTCTGATTCTTCGGCCTACGACGCTCTTCTTGTAATGATTGAACCTGCCGCCGGTCTTCTCCTGGAGTATCCGGAAGAAGTCGCCGTACTCTTCCGGCGTGATGGGATATTCGCGGCTGACAGCGGCCTGGCCGAGCCCCTGGAGCCTTTGGAGCTCCGCGGCTATGTCCTCGGGAGAGAGCACTGCATCCGCCTGTCCGGTCGCGATGGCCGCGAGCGGCATGCTGTTGAATTCCGCGGTCTGCGGGGCCTGCACGAACACGGTCCCGCCCACGGACCGGATTGCCCGGCAGCCGCGGGCCCCGTCCGTGCCCGCGCCGGAGAAGATCACGGCAATGGAGCGCTCCGCCGCGTACTCGGCGAGCGAGGTCAAAAATTCGTCAATGGGAAGATGAATGAGCCCCTCGGGATGGACGGTCGTGTGAAAGAGGCCGTTTCGCAGGCGGGCCTCCTTGCCCGGCGGGGACAGGTAAAGCCTGCCGGGCTGGAGCTTCAGGCCGTCGGAAATTTGCTGGATCACGAGAGACGGCCATCTGGCCGAGAGGAGCTCCTGGAGGAGGCTCTTGTGTTTAGGGGAAAGGTGCTGGATAAAGACGAGGGCGAACCCGAAGTCCGGTGGGAGCGATGCGAGAAAGCGTTGAAGCGCGTCAAGGCCTCCCGCTGAAGCGCCGATGCCGGCGATTAAAAAACTCTTACCGGGATTGTCATTTGTCGCCATACTGTTCGCTCCGCTAAATTTAACCGAATTAAGCCTGAGGTCGCATCAGAAACTCCATACGAGAAGTGTCTTGCAGCATCCCGCACCTCCGGCTACCAGCGTCGGCCTTCCTTAGTATGCGTAGCACACTTCGGCAAGTAAAACAGGATGTCCGCTTTTTTTAGCAGCCAAGATTTACCCCGCAAATGGATTTAAATAATGTTGACCTAAGGTTCCCATGTTGCGCTCGACGTCAATCACTGATTCCCTGGACATGAAAGGCAATGAATTAGGTTTTTTGCTTGGTTAAAAAGAGAAGAAGATGACTGGTAAACATCTTTTTATAGCATAGAAGTATTACGGATGCAATAGCATCGAATACTATTTTTTTATGAATGGGTCCAAGGTATTACAAAGCAGGGAGGGGTCCTTCTGCGCGGAAACTCCACACGCAGAAGGATTGTTGGGGAGACGCTAACGAAGCCAATTATATCATTTGAATGAACACATAGAAGCCCGCAATCGCCGACTAGCCGGTGACAAGTGACCGCTGAAAGTTTTTGTGTACGGACGAGCGGTCGTCCTGTTCCCGCTTCGCCAAAGCGTTTCTTTTATTCCGCGGGCTTTGCCTGATCGCGACATTCACAATTCTCAGCAGTTCACGCGGATGAAACGGTCTGAAGAGGAACTCGAAGGCGCCCATCCCGAGCGCAGCCAGATAATCCTCGACATCGACCCGGTCGCTCAGGAAAATAACGGCTGGAAAGCCGGGCAGCGCACTTTTCAGCGATGCGATAAATGCGGGTCCATCCATGTCAGGCAGGCAATAATCGCTGATTATCACGTCGATCTCTTCGCTGTCCAGGATCGAAAGCGCGGAAGATCCGTCCGGTTCCGCGATAACGTTGTATCCGCTATTTGTGAGCAGGCTTGAAAGGATTGTGAGCGCCGGATCGTTTCCGTTTATTACCAGAATGTTTTTCATCTTTATCTCCGGGTTGGAAATTCATGATAAACGAGGGACGACCGCTAAGGCTCGCTAAAACGATGACGATTTTGCGTCCTACGCCCCTCATCCTTCGGCTCTTCTACATCAGCGCTTCCAGAGTCATGCTGTCGCTCCTGCAGAATTCCTTTAGTTTGATCAACGCTTGGGCTTCGATCTGTCGTACCCGCTCGCGCGTGATCCCGTATTTCCTGCCTATCCCGTCAAGCGTTTCCGGATCCTCGGTCTTTAGCCCAAACCGTAGTTCGATAACGTCTCGTTCATTCGTTGAAAGCCGCGAGAGCCAGCCGGCAAGCTGGTCGCTTCTGCTCTTATTTTCCATGGCGGTCAGCGGCGATTCTGCGTTCTCGTCCGCAATAACGTCCTTGAGTCTGTCCTCCTCCTGCTCGCCTATAATCATATCGAGCGAGTATGTGTCACGGGCAACCTGCGAAATGCTCCTGACCGTATCTATCGGAACCCGCATTTTTTTGGCGATTTCCCCTGCCGTAGGTTCACGCCTCAACTCCTGGTTAAGGCGCCTGGCTGTACGCGTATAGGTGGCGACCTCCCCGGCTATATGTACGGGCAGGCGGATTACTCGAGACTGGTTTATGATGGCCCGCTCTATGGCCTGCCGTATCCACCAGGAGGCATACGTGCTGAACCTGAAGCCCTTCTCGGGCCTGAACTTCTCGACCGCCCTGATGAGTCCGAGGTTGCCTTCCTCTATGATGTCGGAAAAAGGCAGCCCCCTGTTGATGTATCTCTTCCCCATTGCCACCACGAGACGAAGATTCGATTCTATCATCCGGGCCTTGGCTTCCGCATCACCCTTCTGGACACGCCTTCCTAATATCTTCTCATCCTGTGCGGTCAGCAGCGGGTATTTGCGTAATTCCTTGAGATAGAATTTGATGGCGTCAGGCCCTGCCTCCCTCCATGCCTTAAAAGGCTCTTGGGTTTCCGTCTCTTCAGCGTTTTCTTTCGTGGTTGGATACTGTTCAAGCTCATCGTCGAATATTTCCATATCCATCACTTGCTCTGCGACCTTCATAGTTCCCCTCCTCATTTTTAAAATGCAATACAGGGAAAAACATTACAGACGGTGTGAAGTCATCGGCCTTCCTCCGCAGCCCTTTAAAGGGGTCGCGCTTTCTTTAATCGCATAAAACGGACACATGCTGTGGCGGGCAGTCCCGCAGTATTCTTCCAGTTCAAAAGAGTTCGGCGGATAAGGAGTTTGAGTCGCCAGGCAGACACTTGCTAATGAAAGGTTAAGGTATGGGCAGTTCATTGTGTCACCTCGTTTGTCAATCGTATCAGGCTTGTTTTATAAAAACTGTACCGGAAGTTCGCGTTTGGCGGTATCGGAAGAGAACTGAATATTGCGTAGGAATTGGTGTTTTTTTGTGTCGGAATTGTCTTACAAAAAGCGGGTTATATATGAGATAGTAAGAGGCCGGCACTAAACGGAAAATGGCGTTGGATGGACAAGTGTCTGAAGTTGTTTTGAATGAAGGGCAAGGTTTATTGAAGCAAAGAGTTTTCCAGTGCGTAGCGGGTGAGATCGGCATTACTCTTCATGTTCATCTTCGAAAGGACCCTGCTCCTGTATGTGCTGACCGTCTTGACGCTCAGGGCAAGCTCTTCCCCGATCTCCGTTAAAGACTTGCCTGCGGCGATCATGCACATTATCTCGTACTCCCGGTCCGAAAGCGTATCATGAGGGGCCTTATTTGCGGGTTTTCCGAGTTCGGAGACGAACCATGCGGCAAGCGATTCGGTCACATACTTCCCGCCCTGGAGGATCTTTTGCACAGCGTCGATCAATTCGTCCGGAGCGCTCTCTTTAGTGAGGTAACCTGAAGCGCCTGCCTTGAGAGCCCGCACCGCGTACTGCTCCTCGGGGTGCATGCTCAGGATAAGGACGGGAAGATTCGGCTTTTCCGTCTTGAGCTGCTTCAGAATGTCAAGGCCGCTCCTGCCGGGCATCGCGATGTCGAGCAGAACGAGATCGTACCGTTCTTTCCCGACCTTCGATAATGCTTCCTGGCCGTTCGCCGCCTCATCCACGCACTCTACTCCGGGAATTTCGGCAAGGATCTGCTTGATCCCTTTCCGAAGAATTGCGTGGTCATCCGCAACCAGCACTCTGATCAACGATCTTTTCCTCCGTGCCTGCATGCCATACAATATACCACGTTTAAGGGAGCTACGCGTTCATGCCAGGTTTTCCGTTACTTCCCTGACGCCGGGACCAAGCCGTCAGTCCCCGGTTTCCTTCGCGGCCTGTATTGGCATGGATACTTTTATAAATGTTCCCTTGTTCAGTGCACCCGTGATTGAAACTTCCCCGCCGAGGAACTGAACGCGCTCCCGCATGCCGATGAGCCCAAACGAGTGCGGAGCGTCCATCTCTTCTTTTCTGATACCCTTCCCGTTGTCGTTGACGGTCAAATCGATTGTTCCACTTTTCTCCTCAAGCAAGACGCTTACCCGGGACGCATGCGCATGCCGCATGATATTGGTCAGTGACTCCTGCAAAATGCGAAAAAGGGCCGTAGAGCGGGTTCTGTCAATAATGACCGTCTCAGGACCGACCGATACAGCGCACGTGATGCCTGTCCTTTTTTCGAAGTCCTTGACCGCCCATTCAATCGCGGCAGGCAGACCGATGTCATCCAGTATTCCCGGTCTCAGTTCAGCCGAGATTCGTTTTACCGTCTTGATCGCCCCATCGATTATCTGCAGCATGTCTCCTGCCTTCTCCATGAGCGCATTCTGCCGTTTCCAGAGGCGTCTACGGATCCAGGAGACGTCCATCTTGACGGCGGTGAGGATCTGCCCGAGTTCATCATGAATTTCCCGGGCAATGCTCGTCCGCTCCTCTTCCCGGACTCCGTCTACATAGGCTGAAAGATTACGGAGCTGTTCGTTCATTCGGGATAATTCTTCGCTCTTCCTGATGAGGTCCTGTTCCATTCCGAAACGGAACAACGCCTCTCCGATTATGAAGGCCAGCTGCTCAATGAATTCCACGTTCTTGAGCGGGACCATTCCTTCGCGTTCGTCCGCTACATGGATCGCTCCGAGGATGGTATCGCCGTGCCTGATCGGGACCAGGGCAAGCGACTTATAACCACGCCCCATGCATATCCCGCGATATTGCCCCTGCTCGCTCCCTGTTATGTTGCCCATGAATGCCAAAGAATCGTTGGAGTAGAACGAACCATTCGGGGTCATGGCGCCGAGTTCCGAAGATCCAGGCCTTCCGGCCACAACACGTGTGCATATGCAACGATCGTCTTTTATTGAGAGCTGGCTCTCCGAGGACAGGAAGTTCTTGTCGTATCCAACGCACGATTCGTAGGGAATATTCCCTTCGGAATCGGCTATGCGCACACCGGTATGACGGCATCCGGTCCAGGAGCGTATGAACTCGACTGCAACGTCAAGGTATTCCTTTCGGGAAAATTTGAGAGTGTACAGTTTGAGCAGCCGGTTCATGAGGGTAATCCGGCGCTCCGTTTCTCTTCTCTCACTTACGTCACGCCAGACAACCGCAAAGCCATCGCCCAATTTTACCGCCTGGAAATCGAAGGCCCGCCCAAGCTGTCGGTCGTCTCCGTACATTTCCTCCAAGACCTGACTCTTTGCAAACGGCTTTCCGGTTTCCACTACAGATACATACTCTTTGAACAAATGGGAATCACTATGTGCAGGCAGCAGTTCCAGGAGGGTGCGGCCAAGCTGTTCTTCGCGGGTCTTGTTGTTCAGCTGACAGCCGGCCTCGTTAATGTACTCATAGCGGAAGTCCACGATCTTTCCCGTATCCCTGACAGCCGAAAAAACGGCAAAGCCGTCCAGAAGGCTTTCGATGGAAGTCCGGAACCGCTCCTCACTCTTGCGCAGTTCTTTTTCCGCAAGCCAACGCACTCTTACTTCCTGCTCCAGTTCCTCATTTGCGAGCACCAGTTCGGATGTCCGTTCTTTAACTCGTGCTTCCAATTCGTCACGGACCTGTGACAGCTCTTTTTCAATCAGCTTGCGCTGGGTGATGTCTTCAACAATCGTTACAAAATGCTCTTTGAACGGGCTGTAGGCCGATATGGAATACCACTTCCCGAGAGGCCCCGCATACTGTTCGAATCGGATCTCCTGTCCGGACAGTGCAACGGTGCCATACCTGCCAATCCAGTCCGCGGGGTCCTTCTCGATGCCGGGCAGCACTTCGCGAACGCCTTTTTTGATAATGGCCGCCCTCTTTAAACCGGTTATCGCTTCGAAGGCGTCATTAACTTCGAGAAATATATAATCGATTGGCCGGCTTTTTTCGTCAGTCACAATCCGGTGATAGGCAAAGCCGTTCGCCATGTTCTGGAACAGCAGGCGGTATTTTGTTTCGCTCGCCCTGATCGCCTCTTCGCTCTGTTTCAGGTTCCGAAAGAGCAGTCGCGAAGGTTGGGTCAGTCCTGTTACGATGATGGCCTGGTAGATACAAGTTACCGATGCCAGCAAAAACAGGTGCCCCAGCATATTCGAAAAGCCGTAGACGCTCACGTACTGGGTGAAACTGAGTTCAGCCGCAATCGAAAAGATGTGCGAGAGGATGATCAGCCAAAGCACTTTGCGGTCAAATGCCCGCCGCTTCAAAATCAAAACCGTAAGGGAAGCCAGAAAGATGAGGCAGATAATGTACTCACTAACGATCTTGAATTGAGTCAGGCCTGCTCCTTCTATAAAGCAGTCAGGAAACCAGTCCGCGAAGATCGCCGTTATTAATGAGAGCAAAACGACGGCGTACAGGCTGAATATCTTGCTTATTGAAGGCTTTTTCTCGATGAAGAACGCAGCCGCCAGGAATGAAATGCCGAAAAGAAACCGGAACGCAATCCAGAGTTCGGTTGCGAGGTTCGCGCCGTAAGCGGGAAAGATTCCCATACCTTTATAGGTCAGGGTATGGAGAAGATCAAGCGCGCCGGTGAACAACGACGCGATTCCTATGAACAGCAGGTAATGATTGTCGTTGATCTTGCGGGTGTTCCAGGCAAGCGCGAATATGGCAAAGGCCGTGAGGACGTTGAACAGCTCGACCAGCGTATGGAACAGAAGATAGCTATACAGGCTGCTGGCGTAAAGCCCGCTTATTACGAAAGCGCCTGCAAGAAGATAGGGAAATGTTTTAATAACCCGGCTGGATTCGATCATCGACCTGCCTGCTCAGAGAATCGCCTTTAATCCCCTTTTTCAAAGAGGTTTAGAAAAGATGTGAGGTGAGATAAATCATCCTGAAAAGAACGGATGCAGAAAAATCGGATAAACGCAGAGTCTTTTTAATCCTGGGTCTGACGTCGCATCGCGACCCCCCTTTGGAGGGGGGTGTATCAACTTTTTCGTTTATCTGCGAAATCCGCGTTCATCTGCGTCCAATTGCCTTTTCCAGGTAACTGATGAAATTTACAGCAGGGTTGCCGCCAGCTCGGCCAGGTCCGAACGCTCACCCTTGACCAGTGTAATATGGCCTGCGATGGCTTCTTCCTTGAACCGCTCGACGACGAAGGTAAGACCGTTGCTTGAGGCGTCAATGTAAGGGTTGTCAATCTGATATGGGTCGCCGGTCAATATTATTTTGGTACCTTCGCCTGCTCGGGTGATGATGGTCTTTATTTCATGGGGCGTAAGATTCTGCGCTTCATCCACGATAAGGTACTGGTTCGGCATGCTCCTGCCGCGAATGTAGGTGAGCGGCTCTACCTCTATCATGCCGAGATCGAAGAGGCTTTGGAGGTCTTTCTTGCCTTTGACCCTGCCCGGCCCTCCTGATGAGCCTACCAGGAAGTCGAGATTGTCGCGGACGGGCTGCATCCACGGCTTCAGCTTTTCCTCGATGTCTCCAGGGAGGAATCCGATATCTTTTCCCATGGGGAAAACGGGCCGGGACACGACCAGCCGCTGGAAAGAGCGTGCTTCGATTGTTTTTTCGAGGCCTGCGGCGAGCGCGATAAGGGTCTTGCCCGTTCCGGCCTTTCCTACGAGCGTTACGAGACGGATATCATCGTTCAACAACAGATCAAGAGCGAACTGCTGCTGTTTGTTCCGCGACGTGATGCCCCACACGCCGTGCTTTGCGGTTACGATCGGCACCAGGGCCTTCTTCTGAAGGCTGAAGCGCGATAAAGCCGTCTGCGACGGGTTAGCGCTGTTTTTGAGGAGCACGAACTCGTTCGGGTAGGGTTTCGGATCGGGTGGCACAAACTCGCCGTGGGCATAGAACTCTTCGATCACCCCCGGTTTGACCGAGAGCTCCATCTCGCCTGAATAAAGTTCGTCGAACGTTACGCTGTCCGATTCATAGTCCTCTGCGTGGAGGCCGACGGCATCCGCTTTTATCCGGAGGTTCGTGTCCTTGGTGACGAGGATGACCGGGAGGTTTTCATGATTGAGATTCAGGGCTGTCGCGAGAATGCGGTTGTCCGCCTTTTCTGGAATAAGTTCGCCGGGCAGGCGCTCAGTGGATTGATGGTTTAATTCCACGCGAAGGTTTCCGCCTCCTTCGAGTTTGACGCCCTGGGACAGTTTCCCCTTCTGCCGGTATTCGTCAAGTATCCTTGATACCTGGCGCGCGTTCCTGCCTATTTCATCTATTCCCTTCTTGAATTTGTCGAGCTCTTCTATCACGACAATCGGAATTACGACATCATTGTCCTCGAATGCAAAGATCGCACGGGGGTCATGCAGCACTACGTTTGTATCCAGTACAAATACTTTTTTCATGAGCCGTCCTTTTCAAAAAGAATTTATCAGGGTCTATTTTTTATTCCGAATTCCGCATTCTGAACTCCGCAATTCTAACGCTCCCTCGCGGATCACCTGCCCGGTCATGACGTTCACGACTGTGGAAGGCCGGCTTTCGGCGCTTTCGCCTCCGTCGAGAACAAGGTCCACAAGCGGGCCAAGAGCTTCCGCCGCTTCCTGCGCGGACCGAGGGCTGGGAGCGCCCGAAATGTTCGCGCTTGTTCCTGTCAGGGGAAACCCGAGAAATTCGAGCAACTGAAGCGTTAATTTACCGCCGGGCACACGGAGTCCGATCGTGCCGGTCCCCGCGGTCAGTTCGGGAAGCACGCGGACGCCTGCCTCGAATACGAGCGTCAGCGGCCCTGGCCAGAATTGTTTCATCAGGCGCTCGGCCAGAGGCGTGACCCCGGCACACCACTGCCCGACTTCTGCAGCATCCTTTATCAGGAGCAGGATAGGGTGACCCGCACTTCTCCCTTTGATCCGGAACAGTTTCCTTACCGCATCCGGGTTTCGCGGATCCGCGCCGAGGCCGTAAAACGTGTCCGTCGGATAGACAACCACCCCTCCTGCCGTTATTATTTCCTTGCACAGGGAAAAGGCCGGGATCGGATCGGCACTGTTTATTTTGATGATCTCAATAGGCACTTTTCTGGATCCCGCCCATGACGGTACTCGATATTCCTCAGCAGCACGATATCTCCGTCTCGGCGATTGAGCGCACGCGCAACAACGGAACATTTTACTTTAAAAAGAAAAAATATGCGCTCATCCGCGGTCTCGACCAGGGTTTCGTAGTTTGCCTGCCCTTTACTGATAATGATGTCAGCAGACCGGAAGGCGTCCGAGAATTCAGACGAACAGGCCTCGAGCAGGGTCCCGATCCCGTCATTGCCGTTGTCGATGACCGTCCCGCATTCCTGAAGTCCCGCGGCGGAAGCGTCCTCCCGCGTCGCGTCGTTGATGACCGGCGATCCCTTGACCGCCGCGATGACGTCCTTGCCCATGCTTCGCAGGGTGTCGATCAGAACACGGTCGAACACGATCTCTCCAGCGTTGTCACAGAGGTACAGGATCTTTCGCGCATCTTCAACGGACCGTGCAAACGCCCGGTAATCGGGTTCCGAAAGGGGAAGGAGGAATGATTCATCGATTGCCCGGTCGAGATCGATCGTTTCATAGATCCCGAAGTCGATCACATTGCCTGCTATAGCTACGCGGACGGCGCCTTCAAGGCGATCCGGAGTTTCGGCTGCCCGTTGCCTCAGCATTGACAGCTTTTCAAGCGCGATCCGGTTGTAGAGCTGCTTCAGCGCGCGATACGGATCCACGCCGGTCTGTTGGCGTAATATCCGGTGAATGACCGTTGTCGTGCGGGCCGGCACTTCTTTGAAAGAAGCTGCGTCGATGACGCTCTGGGCCATGCTCCTTATCCGGCGGCTTTCGTCGCCGGACACGCCCGCGTAATTCAGCGTTCTTTCTATCTGCCTTGAGAAACACGGCAGACAGTCGAGCTCGGTCTTCAAGATGCCGGTCCCTGCGCCGGAGCTGAACCGCCGGGCTTTTTCTTCCATCGCCTGCGGCGCGGCTTCTTCTTCGCTGCCGGTGACGCCTTTTCGGGCTCGGCCGCAGCGATTGGCTCGCGTTTAGGAGTAATGACGGATGAGATAGCGGCAAGCTTCTTGCCTTTGTCCTCGACCTCCCGCTCCATTTCAACTTTGAAGACTTTGAGCCGGTTGGCGATCTTCACGTCGCTGAGCGCAAGGATCTGAGCCGCAAATACGCCTGCGTTCTTGGCCCCCGCCTTGCCGAGTGACATCGTGGCCACCGGCACCCCGCCCGGCATCTGGGCGGTTGACAGCAGGGCATCGATGCCCTTCAGAGGTGAAGAATCGATCGGCACGCCAATGACCGGCAGCGTCGTCTGCGACGCTACAAAACCGGCGAGATGCGCGGCCCAGCCGGCCCCCGCGATGAGGACCTTCACTCCCCGGCGTTCGGCGCTCTGGCTGTACTCGAGCGCTTTTTTCGGCGACCGGTGCGCCGACGCTATCGTCATCTCGTATTCGATGCTGAATTCCTGCAGCATGGCCGCTGCTTCCTGCATGATGGGCAGGTCCGAATCGCTCCCCATCAATATCCCTACAACTGGTTTACCCATAGCAACTCCCTTCTCGTTATTCCTGATTGTTGTTTATCTTAGTTTATTTAGTTTCTTTGGTTTGTTTGGTTTGGCTGTCAACCAAATAAACCAGATAAACCCGACAAACCGGACAAAACGGAAAACCTTACAATCTTTTCTTGTCCTCGATAAACACCGTCTCTACATCGAAGGCGCCGGCGACGAGAGGCATCAACGCCTTCACACCTACCGTTTCAGTTGCATAGTGACCGCCGAGAACCAGGTTCATGCCGTAGTCTTTTGCAGCATTATAAACGGCCAAGTCGATCTCGCCCACCACAAAGCAGTCGAGGTGCTCCTCCACAGCCTGGGACAGCATGCTGCCTCCGCCGCCCGAGATGATTCCGACTGTGCGAATTGGCTCTTTTCCAAAGCGGAACATGCTGCACGGCGACTGTAAATACCCGCTCAGGGCCTGCCTGATTGAAGAAAGCTTCATCGGAGCTTTCAGTGTTCCCGCTAAGCCTATCTTGACACCATGATATTGGCCGAACTTCCTGCTGTTCCCGAGTTCCAGCGCTTCTGCGAGCCGGATATTATTTCCGTATTTCTTGTGCAAATCGAGAGGCAGATGCGCCGCGTAAAGCCCGATAGTGTTTTTCCGGAGGTATGCCGTTCTCTTGCCTGCCAGAACACGGTCTTTTTGCGGTTTCCACTTGATACCGTGGTGCACAACCAGCAGTTCAACACCTTCTTTTTTCGCCTTTTCAAAAGTCGGCATGCATGCATCAACTGCAAAACCGACCTTCCTGATTTCTGTCCTGGCCCGCGACCTCACCTGCAATCCGTTCACCGAGGAATCCCGTATTTTCCGGACGCTAAGGGTCTTGTTCAAAAAATCGGTGATGTTCTTTTCGGTCGCTTTTTTCATGGGACTTTGCAATTATTTTCGGCCGTTCAGCTTCCGATCTCAAGCGCCCGTGCGCCGATGTCGCGCCGATAATGCGCCCCTTCGAAATCGATGTCCCGTACTGCCGCATACGCGTTATCGATTGCCGCAGCTATTACCGCTCCACGGCCCGTAACGCCCAGCACCCGGCCCCCGGCCGTCACGACCTTGCCGTTGTTTAATGAAGTCCCTGAGTGGAAGACCGTCACATTCTTATGGCTGCCGGCTTTTTCAAGCCCCCTGATCTCCGCGCCTTTGTCGTATGTGCCGGGATAACCGCCCGAAGCCATGACCACACAAACGGCGGAATCAGGCTTCCAGGCGATGTCGAGCCGTGAAAGCGTGCCGTCAAGTATCGCATCAATGATCGTGATAATATCCGTGTCGAGCCTGGCCATGATCGGCTGGGTCTCAGGGTCCCCGAAACGCGCGTTAAACTCGAGCACTTTGGCCTCATTCTCGTATATCATGACGCCGGCATACAGGATACCTTTAAACAACCGTCCTTCTTTTTCCATGGCCCGTACCGTGGGAACCATTATCTTTTCCATGATTTGCCGCTCGAGTTTTCTGGTCACAATCGGCGCGGGCGAATAAGCGCCCATGCCTCCGGTATTCGGCCCCTTGTCTCCGTCGAAGACTCGTTTGTGGTCCTGGGAAGAAGCCATGGGCACCACGGTTTTGCCGTCCGTGAAGGCCATAAACGACGCTTCCTCTCCCTTCAGGCACTCCTCGATCACGACGCGGTCACCTGCCGACCCGAACGCCCTTTGAGAGATGATCATGTCAAGTGCTGTGATGGCCTCATCAACGGACTCCGCAACTATCACGCCCTTCCCGGCTGCAAGGCCGTCTGCCTTAACCACGATCGGGGCGCCCTTCTCCCGGATGTATGCCTGGGCGGACGCCTTGTCCGAAAATACGCCATACCCGGCCGTCGGTATCCGGTATTTTTTCATAAGGTCCTTTGAAAACTGCTTGCTCGCTTCTATCAAGGCAGCCCTACCGCTGGGGCCGAAAATCCGCAATCCCGCTTTCTCAAATTCGTCGACAATCCCCATTGAAAGCGGTCCTTCGGGCCCCACGATCGTAAGATCGACTGCATGAGTTTTGGCGAAGTCCAGAAGCCGGGGTATGTCTTCGGCCTGGATCGGCACGCATTCGGCAACCTGAGAGATACCGGCGTTTCCGGGCGCAGCATAAATCTTCTTCACCCGGGGACTTTGCGCGACCTTCCAGGCCAGTGCATGTTCCCTTCCACCGCCGCCAACGATCAGAATCTTCATTTTTTCCCCTTTTGGACCGAGGCAACCGTGCCTGCACCCGCGTTATCGCAAGAGCAGGGTGTTGCCGTTATTTTTTACGCCGACACGGTCGGCTAGCTCCATAAGTCCCTCATTCATACTCCCGGTCCGGTACCCTTCAAGATCAAGGCAGACGTAAGTATATCCCAGTTCTTTGAACCGGGCAACGATCTTCAAGGCCGCTCCATCTGCGAATAGTGCGTGAAAATCAGCAGGGTCCGCCTCGATTCGTGCGGTATCTCCGTGATGGCGGACACGAACCTGGCGCAAACCGAGTCCGCGCAGCAGGTCCTCGGCCGCGTCGATCGTATGCAGCAACCCGGGCGTTATTCTGGTTCCGTACGGGATCCGGGAAGAGAGGCAGGCGAGCGACGGCTTGTCCCACGAGGGGACGGACAGCATGCGCGCGCATTCGCGGACATCCGATTTCGAAAAGTCGGCCTCCCTGAGCGGGCTTCTTACAGAAAATTCGGCTGCCGCTTTCGACCCGGGACGATAATCCTTGACATCATCCGTATTGGCGCCATCAAGGACAAAGGTAATGCCCTCGGTGTCAGCAATCTGCCTCAGCCTGGCGAATAATTCCTTTTTGCAGAAATAGCATCTCTCGGGCGGGTTTTTAACAAAATCTTCGGATAAAAGTTCTGAGGTTCGGATAACGCGGTGGGTTATGCCCAAGGAACGGGCGAACGCCGTGGCTGCATCGAGTTCACGCGGCGGGTATGTTTCTGAAACCGCGGTGACGGCGATGAAATGAGGACCTAGTACTTCGGATGCGGCTTTGAGAAGAAGGGAACTGTCAACGCCTCCGGAATAGGCGATCACCGCATGCTGCATTTCCCGAAGCAGCGCTTTGAGACGATCCCATTTTTGTTCAATCATCCGCACGATAATAACACAGGATAAATAAAAGTGTCAATAAATTATAAAAACCGAATACTTAGCACGGGCAGGGAGACCAAACCTGCCGAATGCCGCACCTCAAGCCGGGGTATTTACTGACACGAGTGTCCCAGTTTTTGCGACAGGCTGCGGCCTGCTTCAATGAGAAGCTTAGTTATGCCGGCCTTGTCGAGATGCTCGTCCGTAAGCCTGACAGCCGGCGCTGTGATGGCCAGGGCGGCAATTACTTTTTTCGAGAAATCCCTGACCGGAACGGCAATACTCCTGACCTCGGCGTCGCACTCTTCGTTCTCGAGAGCATATCCTTTCTCGGCGATTGCTTTCAGTTCCGTCAGGAGCAGTTCCCGGGTTTTGATGCTCTTTTCGGTCAGTACCGTAAGCTTCGTTTCAGTATAAAGCTGTTCGATATCGGCAGGAGCAAGCATTGCGAGCTGAACCTTGCCCACAGCTGTACAGTGCGCCGGAAGGATTTGTCCTATTCGGGAGGCAACGCGCACGGTTCTTTGGGTCTCCACACCATCCATGAAGACTACCTGGCCGGCGCGGAGAACACCGACTACGGCGGTTTCTCCGCAGGCAGCCGCAAGGTTCTCGAGGATAGGGCGCGCCTGGCGCCGGCATTCGCGCTGTTCGATGAATATTACGCCGATTTGGAGCGTCTTCGGACCCAGCCGGTAGCTTTCGGTCGCCTTGTTCTGCTCTATATAACCGCGGTGTTCAAGCGTGGCAAGAAGCCGGAATACGTTGTTCTTATGCAGTCCCAGCCGCTTGGACAGCTCGGTAACGCCGAGTTCGTGGTCGGTCTTTGTGAACGACTCAAGAATATCGAAGGCATGAGACACGGCTTGGATTGTATAATTTGTCTTTTCTCTCTTCATCATAAAACAAAATTTTTACCGCGAAAACGCGAAGAACGCAAAGAAAATCCTGGCCTTGATTTTAAATCAAACAATCTTTAGATGTCCTTCGCGACCTTTGCGCCTTTGCGGTTCAAAGATTTGATCCGGCTTGTCCGGGTAAGGATTAGTTGTTGAATTTTCCCGGTTGACCGCCTTTTATCACCGGGTAGCCCTTCATCAACCAGTCCGGCATACCTGCCTGGTAAATCATCAGTTTCTTATATCCCAGCTCTGTGGCCGCCCCTGCGGCCATACTGCTGAGCGATCAGCCGGCCCCCCTGCAGTAAAAAATTAGCGGAACGGACTTGTCTTTTGGAAGACGACTCGCCTGCAGTTTCACCTGCTCCGCCGGGATATTGATGGCACCCGGTATATGCCCTGAACGATATTCATCAGGATTCCTGGTATCGATCAAAACCGCCCGCTTTCCCTTTAAGTGGACTTTTACATCATCTGCGCCGATAAGCGGAAATTGCGCCTGGGCCAGCGCTGCCAAAGGGAAAAGGATACTGAACAATACTGTAAATAATTTCGCTCTGGTCGACAAATCGAACCTCCTGTATTATAAAACGATTGTTTAATTTTAGTGCAAGCGCACAATATTGTCAATAAAAAACATAGACCTATGGGTTTTTGAGGGGATTTTCAGGCAAATATGATCGTGCCGATGCCAAGCAGAATAAACAGGATGCCTGCTGCAGGAGCGACCACTTTGGCGGGGATATATTTATTGAGCCTGCCGGCAAGCAGGATGCCGATCAGGGAGGAGAGGGTCAGTGCTGCAAGGCTGCCTAGAAACACGGAAAAAAAGGTCCTGTATTTTACCGACAGAAGAAGAGTCGCTATCTGGGTTTTGTCTCCCATTTCGGAAATGGCGATCAGGCTGAATGCTGCGACCACGCCTGCCCCTGTCGACGGTTTTGTCTGTTCCTGCCCGCTTTCTTCTTTTGAGGCAAACAGTATGTATGTTCCGAAAAGAATGAATATCCAGGCTGATATGCCGGTAATCAGTTCCTGAGAAAAGAGTCCGCCAAGCCCCTTGCCGATGATGGCCGCGCTGCCGGACAGCAGGGCAAATGCGAGAAAAGCACCTGCGAGCACCGGCTTTCCGCCGAACCGGAGCGCAAGCGTAAAGACCATAAGCTGCGTCTTGTCGCCAAGTTCGGCAATGAAGATCAACCCGAAGGAAATGAAGAGGACAGTAAGAAATGACATAGCAATGATCGAGTCAGCTGCAACACAAATCAGAAAAGTGCCACAGAGGAATTATCCTGAAAAAAGCAGTTGGACACGGATAAAATCTGATCAACACGGATTTATAGGAAGTTACGAACAGTAATGGATTCACCCAAAAGGCGAGATGGCTTTTTGCTCTATCACATTGTTTTGATCCGCTGTTTCCGTGTTCATCCGTGTTCAAATGCCGTTTTTAGGATTATTCCAGATTCGATATCGCCTCTGTGTTCTCTGCGGCTAAAAAGCTTTTCCGGTTTGCGGATTCAGGAGTGTACCGGATGCATTTTTCAATTCCTGAGCACTTAATTCTTCAATTTCAAATCTATTTTTCCAGCATCTCTTTCTGTTTCCTGATCAGCGTTTTGATGCCCTTTTCACCGAGGGTCAGGAGTTTTGAAAGCTCCGCCCGTGTAAACGGCGCGCCTTCAGCCGTACCCTGCACCTCCACGAGTTTTCCGCTGCCGGTCATTACGAGGTTCATGTCGACTTCCGCTGCGGAATCTTCAGTGTAGCAAAGGTCCAGCATGGGTTTTCCTTCCGCTATTCCGACGCTGATTGCTGCAAGGAAATCAATGACCGGGACGGTCTCGATTAGTCCCCTTTTATGGACAAGACGGAGCGCATCAACAAGCGCGATATATGCGCCCGTGATCGATGCCGTTCGGGTGCCGCCGTCGGCCTGGACCACATCGCAGTCGATCAGCACGGTCCTCTCGCCGAGAGCTCTCATGTCTACGACTGACCGAAGCGATCTGCCGATGAGCCTCTGGATCTCGTGTGTCCGGCCTCCGACCTTGCTCCGTTCCCGGGCGATGCGCTGGGGCGAAGAACGCGGAAGCATGCCGTACTCGGCCGTTACCCACCCCTTCCCCTTGCCTTTCAGAAAAGGCGGCACGGATTGATCAACGGTCGCGGTGCAGATGACCTTCGTATCGCCCATTTCGATCAGCACGGAGCCTTCCGCCGCCTTTATATACTTCCTCGTGATCTTTACCGTGCGGAGTTCGTCCGCCTTTCGGCCGTCTATGCGCATGAGGTCCTCTTTCTCGAAGGTCTATCCGCAGATTACACAGATTACGAAGATTTTAATCTGCGAAAATCGGCGAAATCTGTGGATATATTTCTCAGAATTGAAAGTATCTGGTTTTTGCTTTTCCGACATACTTCGCGGTTTTCAACATCTTATCCACAAATTGTTTCGCTTTTTCCACGGCCTTTTCCACAGGATATCCCCGGGCAATAAACACTGCTATTGCCGAGGAAAGCACGCAGCCGGTGCCGTGAAATTGCCCCCTGCGCCTCGGTGTGGAAAAACTCATTACGGTTTTACCGCCATACAGCGTGTCTGTTGCGGGGCCTGCTGAATGGCCGCCCTTTATAAGAACATACGCAGGTCCGGTGTCGAGAAGCATGCCGGCCGCATAATCCATGTCCCTCCGGCTCTTTATCGGCAAGCCGGTAATCGCTTCAGCCTCCGGGATATTCGGAGTTATGACGATCGCTAACGGAAAAAGGCGCTTTTTGAGGGAAGAGACCGCATCGAGTTCTAAAAGAGCACGGCCCGAGGTGGAACGGATGACAGGATCGATAATAACGTTCCTGATCTTAAATTTTGTCAGTGAAGCTGCTGTTGCCTCGACATTTCCCCGTGTCAACAGCATTCCGGTCTTGACTGCGTCCGGTTTGATGTCGGATAAGAGGGTTTGGAGCTGCTTTGAGAGCATGCGTGACGATATGGAAGCGGTCGCCGAGACTCCTTTGCTGTTTTGTTCTGTTACCGAACTCGCCACTGCCATCCCGAATACGCCGAGCGCCTGAAAGGTCTTGAGATCGACCTGTATCCCGGCACCGGATGAAGGATCGGAACCCGCTATGGAGAGAACTTTGATCATGAAAAAATTCAGGAGTCAGGAGACAGGAGTCAGAAGCCAGAATATGAGAAGTCAGGAGACAGGAGCAAGAAGCCAGAATATGACTTTTTCGCCTTCTCGTGACTACTGAATTCTGACTTCTGTCTACTGATTCATTACTCCTGATTCCTATCTCTTGATTCTATTACTCAAGCTTTAATTTGATCAACTGCAGAGGATCAACCCGCGCGCCCTGCATCCGGGCGCCCCAATGAAGATGCGGACCCGTTGAACGGCCCGTAGAACCCACGAGCGCGATAACGTCTCCTTTTTTTACCGCCTGGCCCCCGGTTACGAGTATTTTCGAAAGATGGAAAAACATGGTGTAGATTCCCTGCCCATGATCCAGGACGAGGGAATTACCCGAAAAAAAGTGATCGTCGACAAGGACCACCTTTCCGTCGTTCGGCGCATACACCTCTTTACCCAGTTCGGCCGCCACATCGACCCCGCTGTGCGGGTTCTTCGGAATATCGTTGATGATCCTTCTCAGGCCGAACTTCGTGGAGATCTCTCCCTGCCGGGGATTCATGAAATTGCCGGCCCAGCTGCGATCCGACTCATTGGGCCAGATCTCCGCCATTTTCTTCTGTTCCCGTTCGGCCCGCGCCTCGTTTTCCGGCGAGAGTTCAACCAAGTCTTTCGGCAAGGTCAGCTTCTGCACTTCAAATTTCTTCTTAACTACAATTATTTCACGGCTGAGTCTTTTGCCGTTGCTTGTAACGTCAAGTTTATAGATGCCGGGCTCGGTCAGAAGATCTACGCCCACCATCGCTTTTAAAGAAGCCGGGGCCGGGTAAAAATAGACCTTTCTGCCCTCAAACGTGCCCTCCACCGGTCCCTGTGTTCCCTTTACAGTCACGATCATGATATCGCCGGGACCGGGCTTGTTCGGCTTTATAATGATTTTCGGCTCCTGTGCCGTCTTTGCATACGATATGAACGGCATGCAGACGATCATGACGATAATCCAATATAGCAATCTTTTTTTCATGTTTCTGTTCAGCACTTCTGCTCCTTATCCTTGTATTAGTTCTTCTTGACTTGGTAAATGCTCAGATGCCCGGTTACTTTACCTCTTTTTTGAGATAGGCGCTCACGCCCTTCATCGAACAGAATTCGCCGCACATGGTGCAGACGTCCGATTCTTTGGGCATGCTTGACTCTCGCAGTTTCCGCGCGCGCTCGGGATTGATCGACAGTTCTATCTGGCCTTTCCAATCCAGGGCCTTGCGTCGCCGGGCCATCTCCCTGTCCCAGTCCATCGCGCCCTTGACACCCTTTGCGATATCCGCGGCGTGAGCTGCAATCCGGGATGCTATCACCCCCTCGCGCACATCCTCGAGGTCCGGCAGACGAAGGTGCTCGGACGGCGTCACGTAACAGAGGAAGTCCGCGCCCGCGGCCCCTGCGATAGCTCCCCCGATTGCCGAGGTTATGTGGTCGTACCCTGGCGCGACATCGGTCACCAGAGGACCGAGCACGTAGAAGGGCGCGCCCTTGCACAGTTCTTTCTGGATCTTGATGTTTGTTTCCACCTGGTTGATCGGAACATGGCCCGGACCCTCGATCATCACCTGTACGCCAGCCTCGTGCGCCTGGTCCCGCAGCTCGCCCAGTGTAATCAGTTCCTCGATCTGGGACCGGTCGGTCGCATCGGCAAGACAGCCGGGCCTCATCCCGTCTCCGAGCGACAGCGTAACGTCGTATTTTTTTGCGATCTCGATAAGCCGGTCGTACTGGGTATACAGAGGATTTTCGGCTTCATTGAAGATGATCCATTCGAGATGGAATGCTCCCCCACGGCTGACAACGTCCATGATCCTTCCCTGCCGCTTCAGCCGCTCTACACTCCCGATCGTCACACCGCAGTGCACGGTCACGAAATCCACGCCCTCTTCCGCCTGCTGCTCGATCACCCGAAAGAGCGTCTCGGGGTCCATCTGCACTATCGGAAGCCCCTGCTCCACCGTCTCGACCGCCGCCTGGTAGATCGGTACGGTGCCTATGGCGACTGTAGAATGCTGCAGGATGTTTTTCCGGATCTCGATGATCGGCCCGCCTGTTGAAAGGTCCATTACAGCGTCGGCGCCGGCGGAAACCGCGGCCTTGAGCTTAAGGATCTCGTCATCCACGGACATACGTTCCTTGGATGTGCCTATGTTTGCGTTTACCTTGGTCCTCAGCCCCCTGCCGATCCCGAGAGGGCTGATCGATGTATGAAGCGCATTCCGGGTAATGACGATGGTGCCGTTTTCCACACATTCTACGATATGATCGAGCCTGACGCCTTCTGCCCGGGCCACGGCCTCCATTTCGGGGGTAATGTTTCCTTTGCGTGCTTCAAGAATCTGGGTCATAGATTACCTCGCGTATTTTATCCGCAGATTACGCAGATTTCAGAGACGTAATTGACAAAAACATGCTCGCCTGTCACCTCGAACGAAGTGAGAGGTCCTTCATGCTTCATCAGGTGATTTCGTTTATAATTTGTTCAGCTGCCTGGCGGATATCGTTTGATCCGAAAATATCTGAAATCATACTGACGCCATCGACACCGGTATCCATAATTTGCTTCGCGTTCCCACTTTTTATGCCACCAATGGCAAATATTGGCACTGAAACTGATTTTTTAATCAAATTTAATGATTCCAATCCCACTGGATCCCCAAACTGTGCTTTGGAAGGTGTAAAAAAAACCGGGCCAAAGGTAATAAAATCAGCTCCCGCTGTCTGTGCTGTCTTTGCTTCTTCAAGCGTATGCGTTGAAACACCAACAAGAAGGCGATTTCCCGCTATTCTGCGGACAGCAGCAGGAGGCATGCTATCCTTTCCGAGATGTACTCCATCCGCATCAACCGCAACAGCGACGTCTACCCTGTCATTTATGAACAACCGGGCGCTGAAGCGTTTCGTGATTTCCCTCAGTTCCCGGGCAAGGCCAAGAAGCTCACGGATCTTCAGGTCCTTTTCCCTGAGCTGGATCGCGCGTACACCGCCCTCCAATGCAAGCGTCACAGCCTCGATAAGCGGTAATTTCGTCTGCTTTCGGTCGGTAATGAGGTAGAGGTTAAAATCTAAGTTCATTGCAAATTGCATATTGCAAAATGCATATTGCGAGAAGCGTTACTCCATTTTGAAATTTCCAATTTACAATTTTGCAATTTGAAATAAGTCATTTCTCAGCTCCCGATAATTCCCTCGATCGGACTGCTGGCAGTAGCATACAGTTTCTTCGGTATCCTTCCAGCCTTGAATGCCAGCCGACCCGCGAGCACGCCGTACTTCATCGCCTCCGCCATTGCGATTGGGTCCTGGGCGCCGGCGATTGCGGTGTTCAGCAGCACCGCGTCACAGCCAAGCTCCATAGCAAGCGCAACATCGGAAGCTGTGCCCACGCCGGCATCGACGATGATCGGCACTTTTACGGTCTCCATGATGATCATGATATTGTAAGGGTTCCTGATACCGAGCCCGGAACCGATCGGTGCAGCGAGCGGCATGATCGCCGGGCACCCCAGGTCAACCAGTTTTCTGGCCATGATCGGGTCGTCGCTCGTATAGGGCAGGACAATAAGGCCTTCCTTCAGCAGGATTTTTGCAGCTTCGAGTGTCGCCTCGTTATCCGGGAAAAGCGTCTTCTGGTCGCCGATCACCTCGAGCTTGACAAGCTTCGTGATGCCCGCCTCGGCCGCAAGCATCGCGGTGCGGATCGCATCCTTGGCAGTATAACACCCGGCAGTATTCGGCAATATCTTGTACAGTTTCGGGTCGATATAGTCGAGAAGGTTCTCTTTGCCCTTATCGATGATGTTCACACGCCGGACAGAGACCGTGACCACATCAGTTCCGGACATCTCGATCGCCTTTTTCGTTTCCGCGAAATCTTTGTACTTGCCCGTTCCGACCCAAAGGCGGGACTTGAATTCTATGCCTGCGATGACCAGTTTGTCGTCTGTCATTCTATTTACTCCTTTATGGACCAAGGCAACCATGTTGCCGTGATTTACGCCGACACGGTCGGCTCGCTCCAAATTCCCTCCACCCATAAAGCTCACAACCTCCAGCAAATCTCCGTCTTGAATGATTGTGTCGCCGTAACGGTCTTTCTTGACGATCGTCTCGTTCAGTTCGACCGCGACTCTCTGGTGCTGGATTTTGAGAAACTCCAGAAGACCAAGGACTGTCACTTTATCGGGAATTTCTTTTTTTTCGCCATTGAGAGAGATATTCATATTTTATTTATATGGACCGAGGCAACCATGTTGCCGTCCTCATTATTCAATAAGGTTCCTCAACCTCTACGCGATCAAAAGGGTATTCCTTTAAAAGCCTGTCGAGACGGTCTTGTTCGGTACGGCTGCGAAAAAATACCTTCCCCTAGGATACTCCTCAGGCACCGAGACGTAACATGCTTCACGGGGTTATAGTAAAGGTAATTTAATCTGGCATAGTAGGATTTCTCATAGGTAATAGCGGTAATAAAATATTTTGAGCCCGTACGATACAAATGAGGCGGCGTATGGGCATAGGTTTTATATTCTTCCATACTTCAACGCCGACACGGTCGGCTCGCTCCATAAAAAAAGCCATATCCGGAGGATACGGCTGAAAAGTGATCTTGTTTCTCTTCTCGCCTTCCCTACGCCGGTACTACCGGATCAGGTTCTAAGGGTCGTCCTCTAAGGACCTCTCAGCCCAATGGTTCGGGGCTCCCCCAGCTTTTCGTGTGTAACAATAAGCCAGGATACATCTAAAGTCAATGAATTTTTGAATAATAAGGTGATTTTTAGCCTATAAATACTGCAAAAAAAGTTTGACTATAATACTTTTTTCCCATAAATGTTGACGTTTCGGCAATACTGTAAAAAGGATGAGCAAGAGCGGCGGTGCGGTTATGGACAGGTTCACAGATGATCATCTGGGGCGGTACTATAGAACCTTCTGATTATCCCAACACCGGCGGCAAGTATACGCCGTAAATAATATCCGGGGTTGAAGTTCTGAGTAAAAAAAGCCACTACAAGCGGGCAGGCCTTTTTTCGGCCTGCCCTATTTATTCCCCGGAAAATGTAAGAATAGATATTGGTTTCATTTTGCCGAACGGCGATACAGACAGGTATCTCAAGCGAAGGCCAATGATTTGAAACTGGAATAGGCTTCCCCTACTCCCTCACTTCATACCCCTCTGTTTTGTCGACCCACTGTGACGGATCAATCTCCGAAAGCTGCTTCATGAGGTCCGTGATAGTCGCGTTCTCCACCGTTTCCTCGGTCAACAGCTTCACCTTTTCCCTGGTCGCGATCACAAGTACCGATTCAACAGCCCGCCGAACACCCTTCGGCGTTCTGACTTTCAGTTTCAGCCCGATCTTTCTCTGGTTGTCATCCGGAAACACCAGTTCCTTTCCCGCAATCAGACGCTCCTGGTCAATGTACGTGTTCGGGTACAGTTTCGAGATGCCTCCGTTCTGATCCACGCTGAATATATTCATATACGCGTCTTCATTAACCGCTGTTCTGATGCGGATCTCGTCCTTGCTCTGAAACACAGCGCTCTTTGCCGAATCTTCCCTGTCCGGCCTCTGGACCGTTACCTTGGTTACCGCAAAATTTCCTCTTCGCTCGAGGCTTAACGGCTTGACTTTTGCCTGGATTTTTGCGTTGCAGAAGAGGTGCCCGTCCTTTGCGTCGCATTTATTTTCCAGGATCTTTTCGTCGACAATGACCCCTTTTGTCGCCGCCATAACAAGATCATTCACAAGCTGATTGTTATAGACCATTGAAGAGCCGTGCACGACAATGCCGGTGGCCTTTTCAAGGGCCGCGCGCCGTGCGTTGTTCAGCGCTGCCGCCTTTGCCTGCCCTATCGTGGTGTCGTCGCCCAGGCTGATCTGGCCTTCCGCCTCGATCAGTTTTACTTCGTCGGCATTAACCGCAGGAACGGACAACAGCAGCACTACACTTCCAGTGCATAGCATGGAGGCGGTTTTCTTCAGCATGTTTTGCTCCCTTCAACTCAAAATTATATTTCTATATTTTTCGTAACTATTCAGCTTCTTTTCAGAACGGCATTAAGACAAATCTGAGAAAAAGCCTTCTATCCGCAGATTTCGCAGATGGACGCAGATTTTAAAACCAGAATTCAGGTTTTGTTTTTATCTGCGAAATCTGCGTGATCTGCGGATAAAAAAATGAGCTGAGTAGTTACTATTTTTCATTTTACAATTTTCAATAATCATTTAAGGCACTATCCGTTAAGCAGTCTCACCACCGCCATGCCGTCGTCGTAGTAATCAATAATGTTCAGCGCTCCGAATGACTGTTCGATCCGGAAAAGATTCATGAGTTCAAGCTTAAGCGCATCGGCGAGAATGACCCTGTTGACGCCGCCGTGAAGCAGCATCGCAATCTCCTGCTCCGGATGAGAATCAATAATTTTGCGGAAGGCCGGGATGATCCGGTCCCGCACGTCATTCAGGCATTCACCGTTCGGGGGACGGTAGTTCAGCAAGTCCGCCTGCCATGTGTTGTATTCCTGAGGATATTGCCCCCTGATCTCGTCCGCGGTAAGTCCTTCCCATGCGCCGACGCTTCGCTCCCGCAATACGGGTAAAGCTGTGTAGGTCAGTCCCAAACTTCTCGAAATAATGTCCGCGCCGCGGGCCGACCTGATAAGATCGCTCGAGTATACTGCTGCCACGCTTTTCCCCTGCAGCAGACCCGCGAGCCTGTGCATTTGCTCTACGCCTGCAGCGGTAATATCGATATCGATATGGCCGTTGTAGCGCTTTTCTCCTCCATTTACCACTTCACCGTGGCGCATCAGATAGACCCGTGTAGGCATCATCTTAAGTTCCGTTCGAAAAAATCACGAATATGAGGAGCACTACGACCTCATTCAGCTCGCTCACGGCTCCGACGCTGTCTCCGGTAATGCCTCCGAGCTTGCTCAGGAGATACTTCTTTCCGAGGAAGGTCGTCAAACCGATTCCGGACAGAACGGTCAGCACCAGGGCTGCGGAGCGGACATCAAACCTGAATATGACAAACGTCGACAGTCCGACAGCTACTACGGATGCGGCGACCAGGCTGCTGGTCCGCAGGTGACCGATAAAACATTTCCCCATGCCATTTTTACGACCGTAAGCCGTCTTGAACGCCATGAGCGCGTGGGACCAGCGCGCAAGCATCGGCGCGCTCAAAAGTGCAGCCGCCTTATCGTACTCAAAGAGATTATTCAAACAGAGATATTTCATAAGCAGGAGGAGCAATATGCCTGTTGCGCCGGCAGTACCAAGCCTGCTGTCTTTCATGATCTCGAGTCGTGTGGCGGCGTCGTGTCCTCCCATCATGCCGTCGAGCGTGTCGGCAAACCCGTCGACATGAAGGGCGCGGGTGAGAAGCACCGAAATGCCGATCAGGAATACGTTCGTAATGCTGTAGGGAAGCAGCCAGCTCAATGCTTTATCCGCATTTACCAGGATAAACCCGATCAAAAAACCGACAACGGGAAAATAGACCATTGACTGCGCAAGGTCCGCTTCGTTGACTTTGTGCTTCCTGCTGACCGTAAATACGGTCAGGAATTGCGTGGCGGTAATAAAATTCCTTATCATAATTTTTCGCTGACGGTGCGGGAAATGGTTGAATTGCCGGATTCCGCGTCCCCTGCCTTTATCCTTTCAATGGCTCGAAGAATGCCGCAGTATTATAGTAAGCTGCAAATTGAAAATGTGGGAGACGCTGCATGCTCATTTTATTTTCATAGGGATACCGGCGGCAGTAAAGTAAACGTCATCTGCCGTAGCTGCGAGCTGCTGGTTCAACATGCCGGCCAGGTTCCGGAATTTTCTTGCAAGAGGATTATCGGGAACAATGCCGAGGCCCACCTCGTTGGAGACAATGATGCAGCACCCAGTAAAGTCTTTGATTGCTTCGATGAGTTCACGCGAGCGGACTTCCACGACTGTGTCAGCGTCGCTGTGTGCCATGATATTGCTTAACCAGAGCGTAATGCAGTCCAGGAGAACTATTTCATAACGGCTGGACAGCTTTCTCAACAGTTCAGCGACCGCCAGCGGCTCTTCATACGTGTCCCATGCGCCGGCACGGTCCTGCTGGTGCTTCCTGATCTTTGCCGTCATCTCAGCGTCCAGCGCCTGCGCCGTCGCTACGTATGCCCGCCTGCCGCTGAGGTTCTTTGCCAGGTTTTCCGCATAGGCGGATTTGCCTGATCGCGCCCCGCCTGTTATGAAGATAATTTTCGCGCCCATTTCTGCTTTCCGCGGCACCTGCAATTTGCACTTGCCTTCCTCATTGCCTTTTAAAAACCACGTCTGCGAAGTAGCTTTCAGCCGAGGTCTTTGTATGCTGCGAATTGATCTGGAGCCTCATGCCGTTCACGGCCGGCGGCTCGGCATTGAACATTTTTTTGTAATCGTCGTATACATTACGGCTCTCGGTGATCCACCTGCCCAGCACGGCCGGCCCTGATTGCAGAACGACAACCTTGAGGGTCATGAATGGCACCGGAGAGGTGCTTTCCATCAGCCCCTGGGGCGCGTTGGTGTCCCAGATATACACAATCGCTTTGGTCTTGGAAAAAGCGATAAACAGCTGAGCGGCCTGGTCATCGGTTTTCGATTTTCTGAAGTCTCCTCCATCCGGCAGTTTCGTAACTTTCCATTTCCAGGACAGTACCGGATACTGCTTCAGGTCGACACGGACCTCTTTCTGGAGCGAGAAAGACGTGTTGGAACTGCGAAATCTGACAGCGGAAACCCCTTCGTCTTTGACCACTGCCATGTCCGCCTTGCCCGATTTTTCCTTCAGCTCCCAGCCGGCCGGGACTGATCCCGCGGCTGAGCTGAAATCCGCTATGACCAGGCTTTCCTGCGCTTGAACCGGAACAGCAAAAAACAGGACATACAGAAATACGCATTTCAATGTGGTGAGCGAGTGCATGGCTGCCTCCCCGACAAAAAACCCCTCCCTGAGATCAGGAAGGGGTCGGATTACGCGCATCGGACTAAAGAAAATGGAGCGGGCGACGGGTTTCGAACCCGCGACCCCAAGCTTGGGAAGCTTGTACTCTACCAGCTGAGCTACGCCCGCTTTTTTCGCATCATTATATCGGTCGCTCTTTTTATTGTCAATTAAAAACTGACGCGTTCATAGGCAAGAATGCGTCATCCTGAACAAAGTGAAGGATCTATGTGTTTGGAAAGAACGAGACTCTTTGCGTTTATGCAATGCGGCTTACAGCACGGACTGGATATCTTTTTCGAGGGCGTCTTCGCCGTCAAACCCCAGATAGCGTTTGAAGATCATCCCTTCTTTATTCATGACGATCATCATCGGGATGGTTCTCACCTGGTATTTGGCCATTACATCGTCATCGCCTTTAAGCACGGTATACGTAACGCCGTTCTTGTCCGCGAAAGCCTTTACCGAGTCCCAATCGTCCTGGTCGAGCGATATGCCGAGAACCACCAGTCCTTTGCTGCTGTAGGTTTTGTGCAGCTTCTCTATGCCCGGCACGGACAAACGGCACGGCGGACACCACGTTGCCCAAAACTCTATCAAGACCGGCTTCCCCTTGAAATCTGAAAGCTTTACGGTCTTGCCGCTCAGGTCCTTAAGCGTGAAATTGGGAGCGGCCGCTCCGGACTGATTGCTCCTGGTGCATGCCGAACAGAGAGCCAGTATGAGAATGACGGATGCCAGACCGTTCTTGAACAAGGAAAATCTCCCCAAAATAAATGTGCCCGTTTGTGAACGGGCAATTCAGAATTACGAGATTAAAAAAATCAGTAGAATTTTTATTTTGCGAGCAGCGCATCCACTTTGGATTTCAGCTGCGCCTTCGGGACCGCGCCTACCACCTGGTCCACGGTCTGACCGTTTTTAAAGAACATCAAGGTAGGAATTCCCATAATGCGGTACTTTCCTGCGACGTCAGGGTTCTCATCGGTATTGAGCTTGAGTACCTTCAGTTTACCCTCGTATTCCTTTGAGATCTCATCTACGATAGGCGCCACCATTCTGCAAGGCCCGCACCATACCGCCCAGAAATCAACCAGCACGAGATTGCTTGCTTTCAGCACTTCCTGATCCCATGTTGCGCTCGTTACTGCTTCAGCCATCACTACCTCCTTCACACTGTTAGCATCAATTTTGAACCACGCCGGTACGCGCGGCAGGAAGCAACTGTTTTATAGCGCCTTCGGGACAGACACGCGGACAGGAACCGCAATCTATGCAGTCAAGCGTGATGCTTGCGCGCCCGTCTATCATTTTTATCGCTTCTGTGGGGCAAACCTCCAGGCAGGTCCCGCAGCCGGTACAGGTATTTTTCGTAATAATGAACTGCATAGCACGATAACGAAAAAAATTATAAACTATAGCGGCACATGTTGTCAATAAATATTAGTTGTGGCATAATCAACGAGTCATGATATGCCGTCTCATACCCTTTGGAAAAGCGGGTTGGATAGAAAGATCCAGCATTGTGGAAACTATTCTATCTTCAAGGCCATCACCCCCGTACCTGTATAACGATGTTTTAATTCTGGTCCCCTCTTCCCGCATGAAGCGTCTTTACGGAAAATTGTTTCTCGAAGCCGTACAGCACAAAGGATCAGCCGCACTGGCCCAGCCCGATATCGCGACGTTCGACCAAATGCTCCAAAAACAATTCGCCCAGAAGAACGGTCCTCACATTATCGATGAAAACGGCCGCATGGTTCTCCTCGAGGGCCTGGTGAAGGAAAGCCTGTCAGGCGGCAGTTTTTTCAATCAGAGCCCGGACCTGCTTGCGCCCTCGCTTTCAGCGGCAATGGCAACGACGATCGAACAGCTCGGTCGTGCGGGTGTGGAGCCGGCAGCTCTGGCCATTAAGATAAAGGACTCGGATCTATCGGACAAGCCCCAGGTGAGGCTTCTCATTGACCTGTATGGCAGATACAGGAAGTTGCTGCAGCAAAACAGGCTCACGGATCCGGCCGGCATGAGGATCTATCTCCGGGACCGGTTCGACTCGGCATGGTTTGCAAAGTACCGTACAATAGTAATAGACGGCATTCATAGCCTGGATCGGGTGGAAACAGAAATTATCCGGCACGTTGCAGGCTTGGCAGAATGCCTTTATATCATCGAGGCGCCTTCCTCTGCCCTGATCGAGCAGGCACATGAATTCCATCCTCTAAGAATAATCAGGGATTTTCTGTCGGCTTTGGACACCGTTCCTTCGCGCCCGGCAGAGACAGCAAACGCCGCCGACGACTACATTTCAACTGCCCTGTTTTCGGCCAAATCGTTCGAGGAATCAGCTAATAAAGCACCGGAAGCCGCTTCCTTTGCCAAGGAGCTGATGGTTATCTCGGCGCTGAACAGCCGGGAAGAAGTTTCGTTCATCGCAAGCGAAGTGAAAAATTCGCTGAAAAAAAGAACTGCGGCGGATTCAATCCTTGTCGCTTTCCCGGGGCTCGATGAATACGGCCCCCTTGTTGAGGAAATATTCACGGATTTCGGGATCCCCTATAACCGGGCGCTCGGCCGGCAACTGTCCACATCCCCGGTTGCCATTGCGTTGATCTCGCTTCTCGAAAGCTGCCGGGATGATTTTTCCGGTCCTTCGCTCCTCAGGATCTTCAGCTCGCCGTTTCTGAAATTCGGCACGCAGGGCCACATCGCTTCGGTACTCGACCGGTTTTTACGAAAGCAGAGAATAACGGGCGGTAGACGGAAATTAATCTCCGCATTCCGCCACTCCTCTCCGGATTCATCCGTCGACGTCCTGTCAGGTCCCCTGAACGATCTTTTCACAGCGCTGGAGCCCTTTTCCGGCAGCGACGCTGCCCCTCTCACTCTGTGGATGGAACGTCTGTCCTTTCTCCTTTCCTGGGCGGAAGTCGGCGCCCGTGTTCAGCTGATCAAGGGGCCGCTGAATACGAACCTCCAGGCATACCGGAAACTGACTGATACCCTGGCGTCGCTGAACCAGGCAGGAACCCTCTTTGACGATTACCGGTACACGTTTCCCGAATGGCTGTTTCTGTTAAAAAAGACTCTGATGCGTAACCGGTTCCAGGTGCCGCCCGAGGACGAAGGCGGGGTACAGGTTCTCGGCCTGGAAGAAAGCACTGGACATCCGTGGAGCGAGATTTATTTCGGCGGCCTGGTTGAAGGCGTCTTCCCGCGGCGTTTACCCGCTAATATTTTTCTCCCCGAGGAGATGCTCGAAACCATGGGAGTACGAACACTTCAGCGCGACCGGTTAAACGCCGCGCTCCACTTCTATCGCCTGCTTTTGTCGGCAGACAGGGTGGTTTTGACATGGCCGGAGAATCAAGGGGAAAGGCCGGTAATGCCGTCGCCCTTTCTCAAGGAGCTCACCCCGCTCCATAAAGCGGGACTGATAAACCGCGGCATGGAAAAAACATCAGGCATCCGGTCCGGCCTCAGGATGGATACGAGCAGGAGCCTTTCCGAACTGGCAAAGTCGGTTGGCGTAGAGGCCCATGGACAGCGTAGCGGGGCTGCCGAGCTTAGAAGCGAATGGCTTGCCCGGCTGTCAAGCGCCATGCCCGGCCGAACACGCGAGATTGATGTAATAACTGCCGCGTATCGGGCAGCACGACCGGAGTTGAAACCGGGTCTTTCCATTAGACCCGCAGCCATGCTCCATGCAAAACGGGATTTCCCGGTCACCGATCTCGATCTCTATCTCAATTGTCCGTATGATTACTATCTTGCGAGGGTTCTCGGAATAGCGCCTCTCGAGGATGTAACCGAAGATATATCGCCTCTTGACCGCGGAAGCAAGGTGCACGCCATCCTCAGGAACTTCTATCTCTCCTGGGGTACGGACAGGCCCGTTTCCCCGGAACATCGTGCCGAGGCGCAGGCTCTGCTGAATGACCTGGCCGATTCAGCGTTTGATTCTGAAGCAGATACGTTCCGCAATCGCCGCGAGAAGCAGCTTTTTGTCACCGTGATGGCTCAGCGATTCCTTGCAGCTGAGGAGGTTTTCTGGGCTCAGGGTCTGACGCCTGCGTACCTTGAACAGAAAATTGAGCATTTCGAGATGGTCCTCTCGAACGGACAGGCAGCTGCGATTTCCGCAAAGATAGACCGCATCGACGCGGATGAAAAAGGGAACTTCGTGATTGTGGATTACAAGACCGGAGGCTATCCCCTGCCGAAGATGAACGCTGAACAGGACATTTTTCAGTTGCCTGTATATGCGGTCCTGGCAGGGTCTTTGACGCGAGGTCCAGCCGAACATCGCCCGCTGCTGCGAAACCCTATCGGACTTGCCTATTACGACCTGGGCGGGAAGACAGGCGCGGCTGCGAGGGACGTTGTGCTCTTCAATAAAGAAGCACGCGATGATCATCCGTCGTCGAAACCGAAAGCGAGCTCCAAGACAGCCGCGGAATTCGAGGCGATTTTGCAGCGGAGCATGAACAAGGCGCGCGGGGCGATAGAAGGAATACTGGCCGGCGATTTCAGGCCCGAGCCCCGTGATGAAAACTCCTGCCGGTATTGTCCATATGGGATGATGTGCGATAAAAATGAACCGTAACAGCGACAAAAAGACAACGGATACCGCCAAATGCGTACACCTCTCAGCCTCGGCAGGGTCCGGCAAGACTCGTGCGCTCAAGGACCGCTATTTGGCGCTCCTTGACCTGCTGCGCCAACGGGGCCTGAACATCGACCAGGCAGTGGCCATCACCTTCACGGACAAGGCAGCCGCGGAGATCAAGGAACGCGTCATGCGGGAACTGCCAGAACCAGTGCTTAAAGAGGTCCTCCGGGGCAGGCAGGACCTGCGCATTTCTACGATCCACTCCTTCTGCATGAACCTGCTGAAGCGTTACCCGCTTGAAGCGGGAATTCCTCCGGATTTCGGCGTGCTCGATACCCGCGACCAGACTCAGAAGATAGAGAAAGCCGTCGAAGAAGCACTCGAAGAAACGGATCGGGATCCCGTCCTTATTGCCCCGTTGAAGCGCTTTACGGCTGACGATCTCGTGGCCACGATAACGTTCCTCATCTCCATCAGGAGCAGACTGAAACGCATGGAAATAGACGCCGGCGGGCCTCGGAGGCTGATCGAAGCCGTACGTTCGGGTATGGACGCTTCCCGGGCAGAAGCGGAGCTCAAAGCGCTCATTACCGGCAGCGAGTGGCGATCGCGGTTCAGCGGGATGGAACGAGTCCTGGCGTCGCAGCCGGAATTGTATGATGAATGCATGGGCAGGCAGCATGCGCTTCTTTCCCGGGAGAGTGACGTTGATCCCGTTTTAAGGACTGCCGAATCGATTGCTTCACTATACTTCAATAAGGACTGGTCCCCCTGCAGGAAAGCCGCCATTTCAAAGGGGAGATTCAGAGGCAATGACCGCGATGACTATGAAAAGAATTTCTTCAGTATCCAGGCGATGCTTCACCAGGTCCGGAGCTTCGACTCATGCATCCGGGCCGCACATGAGGCGGAGAGTCTTCTGACGCTGTTCCATCGCGCCGAAACGAAATATCAAAACTCGAAAATGCGAGAGGGAGTGCTGGACTTCGACGACCTTGAAATCTGCGCGTACCGGCTGCTGCAGCACATCGAATCCATGGATATACTCTACTGGCTCGACCGCAAGATCCTGCACTTCCTGCTTGATGAGTTCCAGGACACCAGCGATATCCAGTGGGCTATTATCCGAAAGTTGACCGAGGAGATATTTGCCGGCCGGGGAGCGGACAAGCGGGTGCAGCCGACCTTGTTCGTGGTGGGCGACGAAAAGCAGTCGATCTACCGTTTTCGAGAGGCGAATTACCGCCTGATCCACGACGTGAGGCGGAAGATGGAAGTAAACCTTCCTGCCGACTCCCGGGAGATACTGACGCTTGACAGGAACTTCCGGTCCACGCCGGAGATCATGGCTACCGTGAACCAGGTCTTCACGTCGCTCTGGGGAGAAGCGTACACCGCCGCGGACGCCGAACGCCGCGAACATACGGGGAGCGTCAGGCTGATCGAGTTCGAGCCGTCGCCGGAAGAGAAGGGAGCGGGCCCGGCCGAGGCCCGGATCCTTGCCCGCGAAATAAAAGCGATGATAACGACCGGCGCAATTGTGTATGAGCGGGACGGGAACGCCGGAGACACGGCACAGCCGCCTCGATCCCCCGGCGCGGCAGAGGGAAGCAAACAAACGAACTCCGTTCGTTCTGGAGAACCGGGCGCGAATAACGGCAGCGGATGGATAGAACGGAAGGCCGCATACGGAGACTGCGCAGTGCTTATCCAGTCGCGCACAAAGCTAAAGGACTATGAAGCCGCCCTCCAGGCGGAAAACATTCCATACCGGGTGCTGGGCGGCATTGGTTTTTACGACGAAGACGAGGTGCAGTCGCTCGTGAACGTGCTTTTCTTCCTCTGGAACCGAGAGGACCGGCTTTCGCTTGCAGCGGCCCTCAAATCTCCGCTCTTCGGGCTTTCAGAACAGGATATATTCGACCTTCTGCAGGACGACGGAAACATGCTTGCCGCCCTTCAGCGGCTCCGGCCGGACATCGGAAACTCCTTCCAGAGCTGGGCGGAAATCTCGGGGCTTATTCCTCTTTCCGGTCTGGTCCACAGAATCGTAAGTGAGACCGGGGCATATGTCCGCTTCGGCAGCATAAATCCGCAGGCAATATTCAATATCGACAAGCTGCTCGACATGGCCCGGGAGTTCGACCGGAGAGGCTATACGAACCTGCAGGACTTTGTCGAAAGGGTAAAGAATATCCGCCGGAGCGAGCAGCGCGAGTCCACTGCTGACATCAACCTCCCGGGTTTTGAGGGAGCGATCAGCATCATGACTGTACACAAGGCCAAGGGGCTCGAATATCCCATCGTGTTCCTGCCCGGCATGAACCAGTATTCCAGGTCGCTGTCTGCCCGGCCGCTGGTAATTCTTGATGACGCCGGAGGACGGGTCCGAATGGCTGTTAAGGACCGAATAAACCCGGTCTATGATGAGTTATGGAAGCTCGAGCAGGAGGAACTGCTGCGGGAGCATCAGCGGCTGCTTTATGTCGCGATGACCCGCGCGCGGGACCACCTGATCATGATCGGCGCGCTGACGAACGGCAAATCAGCGGTAAAGCCGGATACCTGGCTTGCTTATCTCCACGGCGCTTCGCCGAAACCCCTGTTCGATGCGCCTGTCCGGATTGCGGCCGGCATATCCGTATATTCCTGTCCTGCGGAAAAATCGGGCGAGGACCGGCCTTCGGCATTTCAGGGTCAAAACCAGGAAAAAGCCGGTTTGTCCCGGGAAAAAGAATGCGAGAGCGAATCGGAGCGCACGTCCGTGAAAGAGCCTGATATGGACCGGGCTATCGAAAATCTCGCCCCTGTTGAGCGGTCGGTAACACCAGTTTGGACAAAAGCCACGGATTTTATTCATCAGGATAAAGAGGAGCGGGTGGAAAATTTTGTGCCCGCTGATGACAGGACCGTATCGCCGCTGACGCGCGGCAGCATTCTCCACCGCTGCCTGGAGGAGGTAACGACAACCGGCGGCTATGCTCTGGACAAGATCATGATGGGGCACGCTGAACTCCGTCGGCTCACGGATGAGGCGCGCCTCGCTTTCGCTCGCGAGGTGCATACCGTCATCACTACAGCTTTGAACGATCCTCAAAACGCGCTTTTATTCGAGCGCAGGCCCGGGTCCTATTCTGAGCTCCCCTTTCTGTTTATGAAAGGCCGCGCCCTTGTAAGCGGCATCATGGACCGTGTCGTTATTCGGGGACAAAGGGGATTCGTGATAGACTATAAAGCGATTCGCATTGAGAATGACCTGTCCCTCTCGGCATGGACCGACCACTATCGTCCTCAAATATCTTTATACTGCGAAGCGGCCAAACAGATCTTCGCTCTCGAATCAGTCGAGGGCTATCTGTTGTTCCTGGACAGCAACAAGCTGCAACTCTGCGCCAGAATCGAATGATCCCGTCTCAGTTCCGCCCAATGTAAATCGTAGTATACTAAGAAACAGGCGCTTCATGGGCACGCGATCCGCACATCTTTCAACGGTGTTCACCATGCCATCATTCTTCTAATCGACGCATCATAAGAAAGTGCCACTTCAACCGTGTGATGAGGAGGGACCACATGAAAAAACCTGCTATATACTCGACAGTCGCGTCATTTCTCCTGGCCATGAGCATGCTTGGCCCGGGCATTGCCTTCGCAGCCGCTGAACCAAAGGATAAAACTATATCTCCCGACTCGGTCCAGCTGCTCTCCCGGTTAAGCGCGGCGCTTGCCGAAGTCGCCAATGTTGCAAAGCCGTCGGTCGTGAACATTTCGACAACAAGCACCGTAAGCGCGGAAGAAGGTCCGTATGGGGATCTCTTTAACGACCCGTTTTTCCGGCGCTTCTTCGGAGACCAGGACAATCCGAAACGGAAATTCAAGTCCGCTTCTCTTGGATCGGGAGTAATCGTGTCCGAGAGCGGTTATATCCTTACGAACAATCACGTAATCAAAGGCGCCGAGGAAATCAAGGTTCTCCTGTCCGACAAGCGCGAATTCAAGGGCAAGGTCGTGGGAACAGATCCGAGGACCGATCTCGCCGTAATCAAGATCGACGCCAAGGGGCTTCCGGCCGCGAAGATGGGAGATTCCAAAAAACTGAAAGAGGGCGACTTTGTTCTGGCAATCGGCACGCCTTTCGGTCTGAATCAATCTATCACGATGGGCATCGTGAGCGCTGTCGGAAGATCGAACGTCGGCATCGCGGACCTGGAAGACTTTATCCAGACGGATGCGGCTGTCAATCCGGGCAACTCCGGCGGCGCTCTCGTCAATATGCTCGGCGAGGTAATCGGCATAAATACCGCGATCTTCTCGACAAGCGGCGGCTACATGGGGGTTGGTTTTGCAATACCCTCAGAGATGATACGGACCGTGATGGACAGCATCATCAAGCATGGCAGGGTCATCCGGGGATGGCTCGGCGTAAGCATTCAGAACCTGACGCCCGAACTTGCCAAGTCGCTCGGCATCAAACAGCAAACCGGGGTGCTCGTGGCGGACGTGGTAAAAGACAGCCCGGCCGCTAAGGCAGGACTCAAGAGGGGCGACGTTATCACCCATCTCGACGGGAAGCCGGTCACGGACGCCACCAATCTCAGAAACACAGTTGCAGCTGCTGCGCCCGGCAAGGCCGTGGAATTGAAGTTCATCAGGGACAACAAGGAGAACAGCGCCAGGGTAACGCTCACGGAATATAAAGAGCGGAAAGTGACGAAAAAGATCGACTACAACAACGTGCTCAAGGGAATTACGGTACAGGAGTTGACCCCTGCGCTGCGGGACCAGTTGGAACTGCCTGCCAATGCCGGAGGAGTCATAATCACAAACATCAGCGCGGACAGCCCCTCTCAGGCCGCTCTCCAGGTAAATGATATTATCATCGAAGTGAACAGGCAGGAAATCAGGACGCTCAATGACTACGATCAGGCAGTGTCGAAGATACAAGAGAGCGACACTGTACTGCTCCTTGTATACCGGGATGGAGGAACTATCTATATAACGATCAGGCCGTGATCTTTATTTCAAAAAGCCTGAAATACTCGTCGCGGCAGCGGTTCTCGACCTCGGCCATCCTGATAAAGGCCTCACGGAAACCGTTCTCTCCGGCCGAAAATACGCCATGACCGTACACGATGCAGGCGCCCGCCTCGCTGGTCGCCTTCGGTACGGTCCTGGCCAGTCCGCCTGCGCCTATTTCACCGGAAACGATTGGCACGCCTCCCGCCGAGCGTCTGCGTTTGCAATCCCTGCCGCAATCCTCGACGCCGCAGTCCTCCTCCCGGCAGTGCATTGAGAGTATGACGCTGAATTTCGGATGACCATGCAGTACTGCCCGCCACCCGGTCGAAAGATAAATTGCCCGGTGAGCAGGAAGCTCGGATGAAGCTGTTATACCGGCTGTGGAAGAAGCGTCGAGTTGAACAGGATCGATATGGTCCTCCAACTCGTCCAGAGAAGAAGCGGTCTGACTTATAAAAATCGTCTTGCCGTCAAAATAACTGATGTTTCCGAAGAAAGAATCGACCAATCCCTGCCCTACCGTATATCTTCCTACACGATGAAGTTCCTCAACGATCTGTCCCGGCTCCGACAAACGGCCAGGGGCGAAGTGAAGATTTTCCGTTCGGATTGGACGTACCCAGGTGCTTTTGAACTCCTTAAAAGCTTCCGGCTCCCCCGGCAGTTTGAAGCCGTCATGGAGAAGATCGAGCAGGTATTTAATCAACGTTGTGTGAAAAATCATCGAGTACACATTAAAGGCCTGTTCGATTGTTACACCGCCTGCTGCTACGACGCCAAGTCCCTCCAACATCACGGCTTTCCGCTCCTTGAGAGCGCCCATCAAAATGGCGGCTATTTCGTTATTCGTTTTCCCTGACCATTCTGTTTTTCTCACGATCGGAATATCATGCAGAAAGGTCTTCGTCTCGGTGTCCTTCGGTATGATCCGGTTTATACCGGGATCAGCCCGCGCGATCAGGAAATCAGTAAAGGGAAGTGAGGACCGCGCAAACAGGAGGGCTGTAATATTCAGACCGGTGAAGACCCGCGCGAAGACGGGCAGCCATTCATCCTGCCTGTTGGTTATCAGCGCATCATCCATGACGTAAAAGCGCACGCTGTCGGGAACAGCCGTCCGGTCACGGATCAGTTTCTTTGTGTATTTAATAATATGGTCGTGCAATTGGGTCTTTTCTATTCGTTTGTGAAAATAGTAACGCTTCGATGGTTATAGCTTTTTTGCGTGTTCCCTGTCAATGATAAATAAGTCTTAGACAACTTCGCGAGCTTTAACTCTCTATTGCATATCTCAAAACAATGCCGTACTATGGGTGCACTTTTTGATTCGTATCGTAATACTTTTTTTAACAATACCGGATCGGCTCAGCGATCTTTTAAAGGAGTTTATTACCGGTTATGCTTCTGTTTCGGCACTATCGAAAAAAATCATACCGAAATTCAGTCACTGTCATCAGCCTTGTTTTTTTCCTTTTTTCCGGATCGGCCACTGCTTTTTCAATGAGCGACTTGCCTCCCGGTCTTTCGGCCCCGGCTGTCAATAAAACAGCGGGCACCTTCCGCAGTCTCAGTGCATTTGAAGATAAAATCGCGTCTGCCGAGGCCGGTACGGGCGATGGGCCCCATTCCGGAGAGATCCTGAATGATCATGTTCCCCCTGCCAGCGCTTACTTTAAAGATTTTTTCGGCGATATTACGGATGGAACAAAAAGCCTATATTCCCGAGATAATATCCCGTTGGCCTTGTTTGGAACCGGACTGGCGGCATTGTCGCTCACTCTGGATGCCGAGTTTGGAGACTACGCCCGCGATCGGCGTCCCCTGGGCAACGTTTCCGCGTATGGTCGTAAACTCGGGCAATTCTCTCTGCACGCCGGCATCGGAGCCGCGCTATTCGGAACCGGAAAACTGTCAAACGACAAGAAACTTGCAGACACGGGCATCGTCGCAATCGAGGCCTTGCTTGTGAACATGGCGGCAACCCAGGGGTTTAAATATGCGGTTGGGAGAAAACGTCCCGACGGCAGTGATCGCTTGTCCTTTCCCTCGGGCCATGCCTCGAGCACAGCCACGCTCGCGGCATCGATTTCGGAAATGTACGACTGGGACCCGAGAATAGCCATTCCGCTGTATCTTACGACCGCGTTTGTAGGCGCTTCGCGCGTGCAGGACAATCAACACCACCTCTCTGATGTCTTTGCCGGCATTACGCTCGGAACGGTAATAGGAACCGGTTTCGCGCGGCATCACAAGGAAAAAGAAACCGCGAAAACAGGTTTGAAGACACTCTCCATAAAACCGGTATTTCAAAAAGACCTCAAGGGGCTGATCTTCACTTTTAAATGGTAATTTCTTCTTCTGCCTGTCACCGTTCTTTTCCAATCGTCTACTCCTTCCAGTTGACTCTCTTTCCGAAGATGATACAATAGATAAAACCGGCGAGAGAGTTCCCCGGACCGGCATCCACCCCTATGAGACGGTGCATGCAAGAAGAAAGGCGAACTTCAGATGAAAGAATACGATGTCATCATAATCGGCAGCGGCAGCGGTGCAAGCCTAATCGAAGATGCTCTCGCGCATGGGAAAACCGCGGCCCTTGTGGACAAGGGACCGCTGGGAGGCACCTGCCTCAACGTCGGCTGAATCCCAACAAAACTATTGGTCTATCCGGCGGATAGAATCGTTGAAATACGCGAAGCTAAAAAATTCGGCATTACCGCCGAAATCCAAGAGATAGATTTTGCAGCGATCATGGAACGCATGAGGAGTGAAGTCACAGCGAGCCGTGATCACATTGAACGCTCTTTACAGGACGCCGATGACTTCGATTTTTATCTCGGTGAAGCTCATTTTAGCGGGGATTATACGCTCGAAGTTCACCCGGTTAAAGATGCGCACCAATCGTACGAGCGCATCAATACATCGCGATCTGCCGAAAAGCCGTCCGAAAATAAAGAGAGAATCTTTAACGGCGTTAACCCCGTCGCCATTAAAGGCAAGACCATCGTGATAGCGAGCGGAGCCCGCCCGGCGATCCCCGCAGTGAAAGGGATTGAGGCCGTGAAGTACCTCACGAACGAAAGCGCCCTCGAACTCCGGGAACGGCCGGACAGCATGATCATCATCGGCGGGGGCTACATCGCTGCCGAATTTGCCCACTTCTTCGAGGCTGTAGGCACAAAGGTCACGATCCTGCAGCGCAATGCGCGGCTGGTGCCCGATGAGGAGCCCGAAGTCTCGAAACTTCTTGAAACCGCTCTTTCCCGCCGAATGTCCGTCCATTCTAATACCGAAGCCGTGGAGGTCCGCACTGAGGGGAAAAACCTGATTGTCAGCGCCCGGAAGCGGGACGGAAAGCAACTCGAACTAAGCGCCCGCCATCTCCTGGTGGCCGCCGGCAGAAGATCAAACGCCGATCTTTTGCGCGTTGAAAACACAGGAGTGAAAACCGACGAACGGGGCTATATCCATGTCGACGAATACTTCGAAACATCGAAGAAGGACATCTGGGCATTCGGCGACGCCATCGGCAAGAAAATGTTCCGGCATACGGCCAACCGCGAGGCTGAACTGGTCTGGCACAACGTCGTCCATGGAAAAAAGTCCCGGCTGAATTACGTGACCGTTCCGCACGCTGTTTTTTCCTATCCGGAGATCGCGTCCGTCGGACTGACAGAAGAGCAGGCCGTCAAATTGATGGGGAAGAAAGAAATCCTGGTTGGAAAAGCCCTGTACAGCGACGTTGCCCGCGGACAAGCAATGATGGAGACCGAGGGCTTTACGAAAGCCGTCGTGCACCGGAAGAGCGGGAAGATCCTGGGCTATCACATTATCGGCCCCCAGGCGTCGATACTGATCCAGGAGGTCGTGAATGCTATGGCCGGCGAGAACAACCTTTGGGCGGTCGCAAAGGGCATGCATATACATCCGGCCTTGTCCGAAGTGGTGCTGAAGGCGTTCGGGAAGCTCGATGAACCGGGATAGATTCATCGGTCGGTTTATCTGTGACGTCTGCGTTCATCTGCGTACTATTGCTTTTTAAAAAATCACCCCAACCTTGAGGCCGTACATATCCATAGTAGATTTCGGCTGCCAGTGCTGAATAATGAAATTACCCTCGACGGTTTCAACGACGTTCGATTTTGAAAACCGGAGGCTGTCGTAAAACAAGCTTACCGATAACGTCTTGATTTTCATTCCGGCTTCAGCGAACAAAGAAGACTTTTTCCCCGGGTGCATGGTGATATCGTCACCGAGCCCGGCATCGCTCAGGTAAGCGGTATTCCTGTTTAAAAGAGGATATTTCACTCCTGCTTCGACAAAGACCTGTTTTCTCTCTGAGAGGTCCCTGCCGCCCCTCAATCCCAGTCTTGCATGGAACGTTGTCCATTGTTCCGTGTACCCCGCTGTGGCCCTTCCATCAGCGGCTGTTCCGCTGTTGATTTCCCTGTACCAGCCGCGAAAGCCGATTCCGCCGAACGGTTCAATGAAAAAACCTGCTGCGGTCCGTGATCTTTTTCCGATTTCTCCCTGCAGCTTCAAGCCGAAGTAATCCACATCAGTTCGTGCCGGAACGCAAATATTGGTATTTATATCACAGGCCTGCCCGTCGTAATCTACGGTGCCTGCAAATATCTCCGCAACCGGTTTGATCGTGATATTGTCCGGCAGCTCATTCCAATATACGAAGCCGACGCCGGTAAGCACGCCGGACTCTTTCAGCAGCCGGGACCCGTCATCGGCAAACTCTTCCCAGGTAAAATCTTCTGCCGCCGCATAGAAGTTCTTTTCGGCTGCCGCTGCGGAAGGCGCTATAGTACTTCCGTAGCTGAGGACCGTTAATGCCAGGATGCTGATGATGATAGTGTCCCGGTTCCGCGCGTACAGCCTTTTCATGATTATCCTCTCAAGCGTGGCTCTCGATTTTATTAGTAAAAGTATTTCATAAAAAAAGTGTTATTTCAAGCAGGGAACACGTAATTTCATGATGGAACGAAGAACCACAAGACATTATTCGGTTGACAACACATGCTCCCTTGTGGTATAAAGCCCAGCTCTGGTGAAATACATGCCTGGCGCATGGAGCATAGCGCAAACTGTGCTCTGTTTGCCTCTTTCATTTCTCGGTAAAGGAAAATTGATGCTGAAAAGAACCGACCTGCGAAACATAGCCATAATCGCCCATGTCGACCATGGAAAAACGACACTTGTCGACACTCTTCTTCGCCAAAGCGGCACGTTCCGCGATAACGAGCGCGTTCAGGAGCGCGTGATGGACAACATCGACCTCGAACGCGAGCGAGGGATCACGATCATGGCAAAAAACACGTCCGTTCGGTACAACGGCGTCAAGATCAACATTGTGGATACCCCAGGCCATGCCGATTTCGGCGGAGAAGTCGAGCGCACCCTCAAGATGGTGGACGGCGTTCTCCTGCTCGTTGATGCCTCGGAAGGTCCCCTGCCCCAGACGCGGTTCGTCCTCAAGAAGGCCCTGGAACTCGGCTTGCCGCCGATTCTCGTTATCAACAAGATCGACCGGCCCGATGCGAGAATCAGCGAAGTCGTGAACGAAGTATATGATCTGTTCATCGATCTGGACGCAAACGACGCCCAGTTGGATTTCCCGATCGTGTATACGAACGCGCGTGACGGCCTTGCCAAATTGAAGATGGAAGACGAAGCAAAAGACCTCAAGCCGCTCTTTGATCTGATCCTGAAAACCATCCCCGTCGCCGAAGGAGACGAAACGGCCCCCCTTCAGCTCCTCGTGATGAACATCGACTATAACGACTACGTAGGACGCCTGGCGATCGGAAAGATTTTCTCCGGAACCGCATCTGTGGCCGCTCCCATCGGCGTGGTTACCCATAACGGCACCATAAAGACGAAGATAACTTCGCTTTTTGAATTCGAGGGCCTCAAACGGGTTGATGCGGAAAATGCCACCATCGGCGACATAGTCGCGCTGGCCGGCATTGAAGGGGTCAACATCGGGGATACGATTACGGATCCGGAAAATCCGGTGGCCCTGCCGCGCATCGCCGTGGATGAGCCGACAATTTCGATGGTCTTCTCGATCAACACCTCGCCCTTTGCCGGGAAGGAAGGCAAGTTCGTGACTTCCCGCCATTTAAAGGAACGGCTCGAAAAAGAGCTTCTGTACAACGTCGCGATCAGGGTGGAAAAGTCAGAGGCTACCGACAGTTTCAAGGTGCTCGGAAGAGGTGAACTGCAGCTCGCGATCCTGATCGAAATGATGAGACGCGAGGGATATGAGCTTTCCGTCTCCCAGCCGGAAACAATTACCAAGGAGCGCGAAGGGAAGACCTACGAGCCCATGGAAAACCTCGTTATCGACTGCCCGGAAGAGTTCATCGGGGTGGTCACCCAGAAGCTCGGGTCCCGCAAGGGCCGTATGACCAAGATGGCGAACAACGGCCACGGACGCGTCAGGCTTGAGTTCCGCATCCCCGCGAGGGGCCTGATCGGCTTCAGGTCGGAATTTCTGACTGATACCCGGGGAACCGGCTTGCTGAACCACATCTTCGACGGATATGAGCTCTGGCAGGGGCCGATCGCGAAGCGCGCCACCGGCGCTCTTGTCGCTGACCGGCCGGGGAAGACCACTACATATGCCCTGTACCATATCCAGCCCCGCGGCGAATTGTTTATCAAGGAAAGCACCGCGGTGTACGAAGGAATGATTGTCGGGGAGAACTCGCGTGAGAACGACATCGATGTAAACGTGATCAAGGAAAAGAAGCTCACGAATATGCGGGCGTCAGGCGCTGATGAGGCGCTTCGGCTCGTCCCTCACCGTCAGCTTTCGCTGGAGCAGGCGATCGAGTTCATCAAGGAAGACGAACTGGTTGAAGTGACGCCTGGTTCCATCAGGCTGAGAAAGAGGATACTCGAGTCCAATAAGAGGCCGAAGAACAGGGATAAGATCGACTAAAGTAGATACCCACGGGCTTACGCCCGTGGCACTTGAATTCAAAAGAAGCACCCCCTCCTAACTCCCCCTGAAGGAGGAGGGAAACAAGAGGGACGCATTCAACCACGGGCTAACGCCACGTGGTCTTCTGCTTCGTTTTGGATAAATTTCCCCCGAAAATACAAAGGGTGTCGCCGTAAGGCGACACCCTTTTTGTTATGACGGATCAACCCGAGATTTGGTTCTTATCACCCAAAAACGGCAGTTGGACGCAGATAAACGCAGAAACGGCGGATTAAATCGAGGACTTGGATCGAAACGAAAAATCACCAAACGGGTGATGGTTTTTTATTAAGAAGATTGATTTTTATTTATCTTTATCCGATGTTATCCGATTTTTCCGTGTCCGAATGCTCTTTCCGGGATCACTAGACCAGATGCAGAAAACGGGGAAGCTGTTCACGGGCAGTCTTCAGACGCAGCATAAAACGGTCCTCAGGGGACAAGGCAGAATCGGTATGCCCTCTTGCCGGAGGCGTATCAGGGCTGTACACAAGCATATGGAAGGCTACGGAGGTGACCGGCGCATCCGGAAGCGGAAGGCGTTCTATTTCCGATACGAAATCTATCCAGATGTCCGACATCCGGATATGCAGATCAACGCTTTGACCCGCGAGATAGCCTTCAAGTCTCTGCCGGGCCGTTGCAGTGACAAAACCGCCGCAGACGTTCAGCTCGGGATGGACGATATACGATTTCCCGTTCTCGAAGACCCTGCCGAGCGGATAGAGCCTGCACGCAAGCGGCCTTGCGCTGTAAATGCGGCACCCGCCTGAAGACCAGAAATGACAGGCCGGATCCCGGGGCAGCATCACCAGGGGAAAGCTCTTTGTCCGGCCGGTATCCACGACATCGAGCAGCGTTTCGTAGCTCATGCCGCTTTCCCTGCAGATCAAGGCGATTTCATAGGGGTTGAGAATGACAGGCGCGCTCCTGGTGCAGCAGTTTGATTCGCAGCCCGCAGAACCGCAGGACAGCTCAACCGGATCGGCGTCGGTATACACCCGGGCTTCGGCGCCGCCGACTTTAATGGAGAGAGGATCATTCGACATTAAAAAACCTGAAAAGATTATCCGCAGATTTCGCAGATGTGCGCAGATTGAAATTAGTGACTACTAGATTTTCTCATTACAAAAAAAACGAATATTGAGAAAATCTTAAACATTTCCCGCATGCTGAATTATAAAACCGGAATTCCGGGCTTGCTGTTTCTGCGTAATCTGTGAAATCTGCGGATAAGAACTCTTTTGTTTCTATTTTGTGATCAGCTTCCCGCCGCTCATTTGCTGCCATACGACCAGCACGGGGCTGGCAACGAACATCGAGGACAAGCTGCCGACAATCACGCCCATGAGCAGCGCGATCGAGAAATCGTGCAGCACATCGCCGCCCCAGATAACGAGCGGGACAAGCACGAGAACAACGGTGAGGGACGTTATGATCGTACGGGATAAAACTTCGTTGATGCTGTCATTCACCAGTTTCGGCAGCGGATCGCGCTTATTGCGTTTCAGGTTCTCACGGATCCGGTCGAAGATTACTACGGTATCGGTCAGCGAATACCCCGCAAGCGTAAGAAGCGCCGTAATGATGAGCAGGTTGATCTCCCTGTTCATGATATAAAAGATGCCGAGCACCGCAAGTACATCATGAACAGTAGCAATGGCGGCGGCAATGCCGAACCTGAACTGAAACCGGACAGCTATGTAAATAACGATGGCGATGATGGAAACGGTGATGGCCAGCAGCGAATCGCGCTGGAGGGCCTGCCCGATCGCGGGTCCTATTTCCATGATGCTGTAAACCTCGAAGGGGTTGTCGGAAAATTCCTGGCGAAACACCGACTGCACCTTGTCAGAGGCGCCCTCTGACTCGCGGAGCCTGATCAGGATCTTGTTTTCCCCCTCGCCGACTTCCTGGATAGACGCGCCCGGGAAGCCGCTTTTTTCCATGGCCAGGCGGGCTTTGTCGATAGGCATCGGCTGTTTGAAGCTGAGCTGAATCGTTGTGCCGCCTATGAAATCTATGCCGAGGTTCGCCTTGCCGCGGCCGATCTGCACCAGGGCTATGATCCCCAGCGCAATCAGTACTCCTGAAATAGCAAACGATATATTTTTCCATCCCATGAAGTCGACGTTGGTCTTATGTAAGAGCTGAAGCATTGTACCCTCCCGCGGGTTTAACAAGCGAACCCGAAATGCCTTTAACGAATTATTTGAATTTTACAGTTTGCAATATGCACTTTGCATTAAATACTGAGCTTCTCCAACTTCCACTTCGTATTGATGATATCAAAGATCACCTTGGTGCCGACCAAAGCGGAATACAGGTTGATTATGATGCCGAGGCTGAGGGTCACTGCGAAACCCTTAATGGGCCCGGTTCCGAACATGAACAGCGCCGCAGCAGTGATAAGGGTTGTCACATGCGAGTCGAGGATCGTAAGAAATGCCTTGTCATACCCCGAATCCACAGCCGGACGCGCCTGCTTGCCCGTACGGATTTCTTCGCGTATACGCTCGAACATGAGGACATTGGTGTCCACGCCCATACCCATGGTCAGGATGATGCCTGCGATGCCCGGCAGCGTGAGCGTCGCATTCAAAAGAGCCATGGCGCCCAGCAGGAGAACCAGGTTTAACACGATCGCGTAGTCCGCAATGAGGCCGGACAGCCGGTAATAGACTACCATGAACACGATAACTATGAGACCCCCGATGATCGCTGCATGGACGCCCTTGGTAATCGAGTCCTGCCCGAGCGAGGGGCCAACCGTTACGTTCTGGATGATCTTAACAGGGGCCGGAAGCGATTCACGCAGCACAATGGCAAGCTTTGACGCCTCTTCATGCGTGAAGCTGCCCGTGATCTCGGCGCTCCCGCCGCTGATCCTGTCCTGGATCCGCGGAGCTGAATGGATTACCCCGTCCAGGATAATCGCCAGCTGTTTCCCGATGTTTTCCGCCGTAATACGGTCGAAAATCTTCGCTCCTTCGCTGTCGAACGAGATGTTTACCGCCGGCTTGTTGTATTGATCGATGCCTACCTTGGCTTCCTTTAACCGGTCCCCGGTTAAAAGCGTCTTGCTGTAAACGAGCACAGGCTGTTTCACGATCTTGCCGCTTTCGTTCTCGCGTTCTTCAAAGAGCAATTCCGTACCCTCGGGCGGTTTGCCGGCCTGCGCCTTCTGGAAAGCATCCGGGTCCGTGTTCACCAGTTTGAACTCGAGCCGGCCTGCCGTCTTTATGAACGAGATGGCTTCCTGCGGATTCTTCACGCCGGGTAGCTGGAGCGCTATCTGGTCCTGCTCCTGCTTATATATCGCGGGCTCGGCCACGCCGTATTTGTCGATGCGGCGCCTGGTCCGTTCGAGGGCCTGCTGCACCGCCCACTCCTTCAGACGGTTCACCTCCGCCGTCTTAAGGCTGTATACCAGCTGACCTTTTGACTGGGATTTGGAATCCACGATAGCGTAGCTTCCCTTGACGAGCTTATCTACCTTTTCGTCCAGCCCCTCACCGAACTTCGCGCTGATATCCTGGCCGGTCCTGGCGAAGGTCACAGCGAGCGCCTGCGATGAAGCGGTCGTCTGCAGATCAGCCACAATGTTGTCCACCGATGACTCAACCGCCTTTTCCGTCTCTACCTGCATCACGATATGGCTTCCGCCCCTGAGATCGAGCCCCAGCGATATCTTGGGCACGCTCCTGTGCCACCATCCCGGCAATTTCGATTCAAGCGGGGTGGAAGGCAGAAATAAAAACAACGCTACAAAGACTGAGAGTGCTATGAGCCCGACTCTCCATTGGATGCTCTTTTTCATAATGCCATGGCCTCCTGGTAAATCTGAAATATCGATAAACCCCGAGGAGCGAGAGACGAAGGATGATACGCTTTCGCTTTTTCTGTTATCGTCCCTCGTCCTTCGTCCTTCGTTTTTTCTTCGCCTTATTCCTTGGGCTTCTCTTTTTCCGTCACAACCGCGGCAACCGAGCTGCGCGTGATCTTTACTTTCGTGCCTTCCGCAATCTTGACCGTCAGCGTTTCGGGCGTCACGCCTTCCACCGTTGCGTACATCCCGCCGGCAGTAACGATCTCGTCGCCTTTTTTAAGCTCGTCCACCATCTTCTTATGTTCTTTCATCTTCTTCTGCTGAGGCCGTATGAGGATGAAATAGAAAATCGCGAATATGGCGACCATCATGATGAGGCCGGAAGCACCTCCGCCGCCTCCCTGACCGCCTGCGCCTCCCGACGTCCCCATGGCATGCGCTATAGCTGTTAACATGTTGTCCTCCTTAAAATTTCTTCAATTTCAAATTGCAAAGTGGAAAGTGTTTAGCTTTCCCACAATTTGCTATTTACAATTTGCACTTTGCATTATGCACTTACTATTCTCTCTTCGCCAGAAACTCCCTCTTAAACTCAGTAAACCTGACCTGCTCAATGCTTGCCCTGATGTTTCGCATGAGCTCCAGGTAAAAAAATACGTTGTGAATCGTGCCGAGGCTCAGGCCGAGTACTTCGCCCGCATTAAACAAATGTCGCATATAGGCCCGGGAGAAGTTCCTGCAGGTATAGCAGCCGCACTCGGGATCGATCGGGTCGCTGTCCCGTTCATAGCGGGCGTTTTTGATTACCAGTTTGCCGAAGGACGTAAAGAATGTACCGTTCCGTGCATTCCGGGTCGGCATGACACAATCGAACATATCGATCCCGCGTTCAACGCACTCGACAAGGTCTTCCGGCGTTCCCACTCCCATAAGATAGCGGGGCTTGTCCCCGGGTAACGACGGCGTCGTCGCCTCTATCATTTCATACATGACCGGCTTGGTTTCGCCGACGGACAGCCCTCCGATCGCGTATCCGTCGAACCCTATATCCACGAGCGCGTCAGCCGCATGTTTCCGAAGGTCCGGGTACATCCCTCCCTGGGCAATTCCGAAGAGTGCCTGGCCGGCCTCCTTCCTGGCTTCCCTGCAGCGCCGGGCCCATCGCAGCGTCCGTTCAAGCGACTCGCAGGCGTAATCGCGGGTCGCCGGAAACGGGATGCACTCGTCGAAGTTCATGATGATGTCCGCTCCGAGCGCTTCCTGTATTTCCACGGCATATTCCGGCGTTATGAAATGCTTCGCCCCGCCGTCAATGTGCGACTGAAAGGTTACGCCGTCTTCAGTTATTTTTCTCAGCTCCGCAAGACTGAAGACCTGGAACCCTCCACTGTCGGTCAACACCGGCCGGTTCCAGCCCATGAACCTCTGAAGACCGCCGAATTGTTTGATTAACTCATGGCCGGGTCGAAGAAACAAGTGATACGTATTAGAAAGAACTATCTCCGCTCCAACTTTGACAAGGTCGTCAGGTGAAAGCGTTTTCACGGTTGCCTGGGTCCCGACCGGCATAAATACCGGCGTCTGGACACTGCCGTGCGATGTAGTGAACTCTCCTCGCCGTGCCGAAGAAGCGGGGTCTTTTTTTATAAGTCTGAAGCTAAATGACATTATTTAATTTCAGATTAATGATTTTGTGCTTTTATTCCGCAATCCGCAATCCGCCTGCACCCAGAGCTTATGAGGTCCTTGATTCCCGTCTCGCGCTTCTCAGCGAGATGGTAAGACAATGAGTCTAAGCAGTGCGCAGCGCGAGTGCAGGGTGAAATCCGCAATTGCTACATTCTATCCGGCGCGCTCACGCCGAGAATAGTAAGCGCGCACTGTATGACGGTTTTCACCTGCTTCATGAGAAAAAGTCGGGCAGCCGTCCTTGGCGCATCCTCTGTTATCACGCGGTGCTTGAAGTAGTAGTTATGGAGCATGCCTGCCAGATCCTGAAGATAGAACGTCAACCGGTGCGGCTCGTACGCCAGCGCCGCGTCTTCGACCACCTCGGGATATTTTGCAAGCGATTTGATGATGCTCTGCTCTTCCTCAAGGTCCAGGAGTGAGACGTCGACGGATTGCCGTGCAGGCTGCGGGATGCCGCGTGATTCAGCTTCCCGAAAAAGACTTGCCACCCGTGCGTGGGCGTACTGCACGTAGTACACCGGATTTTCCCTGGACTGTTCCTTTGCCACATCCAGGTCGAAGTCCAGGTGGCTGTCTGAGCGCCGGGTGAGAAAGATAAAGCGGGCGGCATCCCTGCCTACATCCTGGACCACGTCCCTGAGGGTAACGAAGTTTCCCGCCCTCTTGGACATCGGAACCGGTTGCCCGTGCCTGAGGATTGCAACGAGCTGAACCAGCAGCACGTGGAGCGAATCGGGAGGATGCCCGAAAGCCTGAATTACGGCCTGTACCCGTGGAATATAGCCGTGATGATCTGCGCCCCATATGTTGACAAGCGACTCGAACCCCCGGGCCAGCTTGTTCCGGTGATAGGCGATGTCGGTAGCAAGATAAGTAAAGCTGCCGTCCTTTTTCAGAACTACCCTGTCTTTATCGTCTCCGAACGTTGTTGAACGCAGCCAGAGCGCGCCTTCCTGCTCGTAGAGGTTCCGGCTTTCCATCAGTTCGTCGATTGATCGTTTCACCGACCCGTCCGCGAGCAAACCGGCCTCGCTGAACCAGGTGTCGAAACGAACGCCGAACCCTTCCAGGTCCTGCCGAATATCGGCCAGCATTGTCTCCTTGCCGAAATCCCCGAACCGGTCAACGCACTCGTCAAACGGCACGTTCAGATAATGCGTGCCATGCACTTTGCTGAATGCCTGCGCAATTTCCTCGATGTAGGCGCCGTGATATCCATCCTCGGGAAAGGGAACCTGATTGCCGAGCGCCTGCTGGTACCGGCTGTACACGGAAAGCGCGAGCAGCCTGATCTGCCTGCCCGCATCATTGATATAGAACTCACGGGACACTGCGTATCCGACAGCGGCAAGCAGATTCGAAAGCGCATCTCCGACGGCTGCTCCCCTGCCGTGGCCGACGTGGAGCGGGCCGGTCGGGTTGGCACTTACAAACTCCACCAGTACCTTTTTGCCTTTACCGATGTCCGCCAGCCCGTATCGCGTTCCCAGGGCTTCGATGTCAAAGAGCGTTTGTTTCCATCGTTCCTGCTTGAAGAAAAAATTGATGAAGCCGGGCCCCGCTATTTCTGTCTTTTCCAGGATCCCGGAGTCGTCGCGGATATTGCCGATAATGATCTCAGCGATCCTCCTCGGGGGCTTTGACTCCGGCTTGGCAAGGGTCATGGCGAGGGTAGTAGCAAGATCGCCGTGGCTTTTTTCGCGGGGAGTATCGAGCGTGATCGCCGGCTTTGTTTCGAGTTTTAGTTCGCCCTTTTCTTTAGCACGCGTGAGGGCTTGGAGCAGGATTTCCGTTACTGTTAGTTTCACCCGAAATGCCTTTCTCCAATACTCCTCCCCCTCGAACGGCGGAGAAATTCAGAGGTGGGGGTGATGAACAGGCGGACGAAAATTGCCGATTTCGATGCTCTTTTATGCACGCAGCTCATGGAATTAACATTATGTTCGCTGTTTTTTTCGCAGTTTACAAGTGTGAAAGTATATCCTATCTCCCGAAAATGTCAATAAAATAATCCCTTTACTTGATTTGCCCGGTGTGGTATGTTTATTTGAGAAGAGAAAAGGAGTAAATATGTGGGTTCAAATGAATGTAAACACTGTTTTGTTCGACAGCAGGAACAGCAGCTATATCGTCGTTTTGAAGGATGAAACAGGAAAAAAAATACTTCCGATCTGGATAGGAGCCGCTGAAGGAAACTCAATCGCTTTGGCAATGAGCAACGTAAAACCATCGAGACCGCTTACACATGATCTGATCGTCAACATATTTGACCGGCTTGAAATAGAGATTGCCCGGGTCGTCATAAGCGACCTTATCGATAATACGTTCTATGCGTCGCTGTATCTTCTGAACAACAATAAGGAGTTCCACATAGATTCCAGGCCAAGCGACGCGATAGCGGTAGCAATCAGAATCGGCGCCCCGGTGTTTGTTGCCGAAGAGGTCCTGGCAAAACAGGATGCATCCACGATCGATAACTGGATAAAAAACCTCGGCGAAAGCGGCGGAAGCGGCGGCACGGAATATAACGCATAATCTCGTTTTTTTCTCGACCCTTCGCCTCCGTATCTTGGCGTTTTACCCTTGCAGGGTAAACAGGTTCCTCATTTCGCCATCAAAACCTTTCAAACGTATTCTTGGTTTCTCTGTTCGTTCTGCTCTCTGTAATAAATCAGTCCCGCCTTTAACAGACCGTTTAAATTTCCATACACGACAAATTTGATTAATGCGCGACATTTTTTGATACTTATGATTGCTGCACGCCATGCTATCGGCCTTACGTTGCACTGCAGTCCTTTTCATTAACCTGAAAAAAGCAGTTGGACACGGATAAAATCCGATCAACACGGATTTATAGGAAGTTACGAACAGTAATGGATTCACCCAAAAGGCGAGATGGCTTTTTGCTCTATCACATTGTTTTGATCCGCTGTTTCCGTGTTCATCCGTGTTCAAATGCCGTTTTTAGGATTAAAGAACCAAGCGAGTCATGTTGACTTTGCAGGGAGAGAAGGTGTAATAAAACATACGGCAGGTTAAAGAAGAGTGTGGGTTTTTCCCGCGATGCGATTACAAAGTCATAGCAGCACATGTCGAATAAAACTTCAAAAATGCTACACTGTTAATAGAGCATTCTCCGAAGACTAAAAGCACGAAGAATATTGCAGGCGAACAATAAAATCTTTTGATCTTGATCCATTCATGGAAGCAAACTATTAATGCAGAGATGAGTAAAAATTCGATACAGTATAAAATCGGCAGGAGCTGCCGAAAGACGGCCGCCGAGAAACAGGAAGGAACCGACCACGCGCTGAGTGTGAGCGAGGAGCGGCTTCGGCTTGCGACCAACGCCGCCAATGAGGCGATTTGGGACTGGGACCTGGTCAACGACGTTGTTTCCTGGAACAATACATATACAACCGGGTTCGGCCGTTTTCCGGAAGAGAGTTCGTCGCCGGAATGGTGGATCCAGCGTGTCCATCCTGATGACCGCGAGCGGGTTGTTTCGACGGCTCAGGAAGCAATCAGAACAGGGGCATCGTCCTGGATAGCCGAATATCGTTTTTTGAGGGCCGACGGCGCATGGTCGCATGTGCATGACCGCGCTTTGATAGCGCGCGATCCGTCTGGAAAGGCCAGGAGGATCGTGGGCGCGATGCTGGACATAACAGAGCAGAGGCTGACACAGGCGCTCCAGGAATCGCACGAGGACCTGGAACGAAAGGTGCGCGAGCGGACAGATCAACTGACCAAAGCCTACGAATTCCTGAAAAGGATCTTCGAGAGTATTGACGTTCATATCGCATACGTCGACAGAAATTTCAACTTCATCAGCGTAAACAGGGCGTACGCCGTTGCTGCGGGCGGCACGCCGGACAATTTTGTGGGAAGGAATTACTTCAGTATATTTCCTAATTCTGAAAATGAAGCAATTTTCAAACGAGTGGTAGAAACCGGCGAGCCCTATATCGAATATGAAAAGTCCTTCGAAAGCCCGGGTTTTAACGGCGCTCCCACCTACTGGAATTGGAGTCTTCAGCCGGTAAAGGACGTCGACGGTTCCGTGAGCGGACTCGTATTGAGCGCCGTAAATGTTACGGATCGCAAGCGGGCAGAGGAAAACAGCATTACTTTGGCGGCCGCGATAGACTCAGCAGCCGACTCTATAGTCATAACGGACGTTCGCGGCGTCATTTCGTACGTGAATCCGGCATTCGAGAAGATGACAGGCTACTCCGAATTAGAGGCGGTCGGAAGCAACCTGCACATTCTTGACAGCGGAAAACAGGATGACCGGTTTTATCGCGACCTGCGTGCAACTCTGAAACGCGACGGAGTCTGGACCGGGCGGCTCCTCCACAAAAAGAAAGACGGGACCTTGTACGATGAGGAGTGCACATATTCCCCCATCAGTAACAGGGCCGGCCGGACCATCAACTATGTTTCGATTAAACGCGACGTGTCCGAGAAGCTGCGCCTTGAGTCGCTTGCCCATGCAATGGACAACATGAACAACATCGGGTTCATTTTTTCCGGAGTCAGGCATGAAATAGCCAACCCCGTCAATTCAACCAATATGATCTTAAGCGTGCTCAGGGAAAAGATCGGGAAACTCGAAAAAGACGCCATCCAGGACTACATAGACCGGGCATTGAGTGAAATTGCAAGGGTGAATTATCTGCTGCGCGCCTTGAGGAGCTTCAATCTGTATGAAAAGCCTGAACTGCAGAACATACAGCTCAAGGACTTGTTCGACAAGCTGATGACGCTCGTCAAGGAAGACTTCCGGGCGAAAGGAATAGAGATCGAGGCAGCCGACGAATCGAGCAGCTTCTGTTATGCCGATCCCCGCGCTCTCCAGCAGGTACTCATCAATCTGCTGACCAACTCCACGGATGCACTCCGGGGCCGCAGCAATCCGAGAATACGGGTGACGGCAGCTGATAAGCATTCGGCGTGCCGCATACGGGTCGAGGACAACGGATGCGGAATGACAGAGCAGCAGCAGCTGAATCTTTTCAAACCATTCTACACGACGAAGGTCAAGGGCACGGGATTGGGGCTGGTGATCGTAAAAAAAATGATTATAGCCATGAACGGTTCTGTGGAAATATCGAGCCGGCAAGACTCCGGAACGACCGTGGACATCATGCTGCCCGCGGGGAAAAAAGGCGGTACGGGCGGTACCGCCGAAATACGCACTCATAAGATTTAACGGGAGGGCGCATTGCTTTTCCCGAAAAAGGAGTAGTAATGAGTAAGAGCAACAAGGAAAAGAGGATAATACTGGTCGTCGAAGATGAGCCGGAAAATCGGCGGATCTTCAGTGAGATCCTGGGCGATCTCGGATACAGCGTCATCGCCATGCCGGACGGAACATCGGCGCTGTCCGCGATACAGAATGCACCGGGCATCGACCTGATCATAACCGACTACCGGATGCCGGACATGAGCGGACTTGAGCTTGTCATGAAATTGAGACGAATCCTGCCTGCCGTACCCGTGATCATGATCACGGCGTTCGGAAGCATCGAAAACTACTTCCAGTCGTTGAGCCTCGGCGTTTTTGAGTACGTGAACAAACCGGTGGGTAAAACGGAATTCGAGCGGGTCGTAAAAGCGGCCCTCCATGAACCGAAGGCGGCATGATCTCAATTTCGGATTGCGAATTTCGGATTTCGGATGTGAAATCCGCAATCGCAATTCTACATTCCCCATCTCGGAGAAAGATCGTTCTCGATTTCGAGACTGTCCAACACCCTTCCCACGATGAAGTCGACCATATCTGAAACCTTTTTCGGATGCTGATAAAAGGCGGGCATCGCAGGAATAACGTAGCACCCCAATTCAGCAAGCGTGAGCATATTACGAAGGTGAACGGCGGAGAGCGGCGTTTCCCGCGGAACGATGATCAGCTTCCTCTTTTCCTTCAAGGTAACATCCGCGGCCCGCTCAATAAGCGTCGAGGCATAGCCGTGCGCCATTGCCGACAGGGTCTTCATGGAACACGGTATGACGATCATGGCATCGACCTTGACCGAACCGCTTGCTATCGCGGCATACATGTTGTCTTCATCGAAATAGGTGATTTGTCCCTGCTTCGCTTCCAGATGCTTTTCGAGAGTGTACTGGATATCGGTCTCTGACCCCTTCAGCATCAGGCTCGTCTCGTCCTTCAGGATTGAAAGCCCCTCCCTGGATATTGAACAAAATGCGGAGTGCCCGCCCTTGATCAGAACCTGAAGAAGTTTGAGCGCATATGGTGCCCCGCTCGCGCCCGTGATCGCTACGGTATAGGTTGACATGAACAATCCTCTCTCAATCCGAAATTACACTAAACTCCAAATCCAAGAATCAGTTTTTGACCCATCCCCTCACAGTATTTCCCCTCAGAGAGCTTAGGTGGGGATGGCTTCTGTTTGGTTATCACCCGGTTTCCCGACATTCAGCATGGACAGCATTATGATCGCTGCCAGTGCCAGTGACGCCCCCATTCCAAACGCGGCCGCGAAACCGAATTTCTGCCAAACAAGCCCGAAAATAAGCGAAGCCGGAAACGCTCCCACCCCGACAATAAGATGATAAAGGCCGAACGCCGACCCCCGCAGGTGCGCCGGTGCGAAGTCCGCCACAAGCGCCTTTTCTACGCCTTCAGTCAAACCGAAAAAGACGCCGTAGACCGCGAAAAGCGCCCAGGCATGCCACTGGTGGTTCGCAACCGCAAAGCCTCCATATACGAGCGCATAGATGATCCAGCCCGCAATGATGACTTTCTTTCTGCCGATACGGTCTGAGGAGGCCCCTCCGGGCACCGAGAATGCCATCTTTACGACATGAAGCACAACCCAGATCGTCGGAAGCAGACTCACAGGGACGCCCAACTGCTGGGCGCGCAAAAGAAGAAACGCATCCGTCGAGTTTCCGAGCGTAAATATGAGAATAATAAGGAGATAAGACCGGAATCCGCGTGGCATCTCTTGAAATGCCGATCTGAAATTGAACACAGTCTTCCGTGAGTGTGTCACCTCCAAAGGCGTTTCTTTGAGGCCGAGCAAGAGCAGGGAGACTGCAAGCAGTCCCGGGATGAAGGACAGCAGGAAAACGGCCTTGAGGTTCTCTTCGTAGACAACCAGCAGCGCGGTTGCGATGAGAGGGCCGATGATAGCGCCGCTGTGGTCCATGGCCCGATGAAACCCGTACGCCTTGCCGCGGTACTCGGCCGGGGTCGACTCGGCGATAATTGCGTCCCGGGGTGATGTTCGCAGACCTTTCCCGATGCGGTCAGAAAAACGGAGAACAAGAACGTGCAGCCATGACGAGGCAAAGGCGATAAGCGGACGGATAACATTCGAAAGGGAATAGCCCGCGACGATCCAGCCCTTTCGCTTCTTCACACGGTCGGAAAGGTACCCGGAGTAGAGCTTGAGCAGTGATGCGGTTGCCTCGGCAATCCCTTCAATGATGCCCAGGGCCGCCGGGCCGGCCCCGAGAACAGCCGTCAGAAAAACGGGCAGGAGCGGGTATATCATTTCCGAGGCGCCGTCGTTTAAAAGGCTGACAAAACCGAGAAGAACCACATTGCGGCTGAGTCCTTTCGACCAGCCGCCGGAGTTTGCTTTGATTTCACGCGCCATGGAAATCAAGTTTACCTTAATTATTTTTCTTTTTCAATCAAAACCGCCGACACGGAGCAGCCGGGCTTATACAATCTTTTGTAATAGAGGTCTCTTACCGTTTTTCAGCGGTCAATCCGCCGATAAAAAAGCGATATGATTATTACCAGAGATGGGGCATGCAGCGGGGCTGCTCCGACGACTCTTTTTGACAATGACTCATCTTCAACAATCGGGAGGTGCCATGTCGAAGAAAACCGCTTTTCTGATATTCTTGTGGGGGACCATTTCTTCGGCAGCTCTTTTCCTCTACTTGACCTGGGACACCCACAAACAGGTCGAAACGCTTTCGCATGTGGACAAGCTGACTGATACGGTGGTAGAGGGAAAAAGAATCTTTGAAAAATACAACTGCAATGACTGCCATACGATCATCGGTTTCGGCGGTTATTACGCGCCGGATCTTACCAAAGTGGTTCAGCGAATCGGCGAAGACGGCATTCGCTTCCGTGTTAAAGATCCCGCAAAAGCATTTGCCTCATCATGGCGAAAGATGCCGAACCAGAACGTCACCGATGCAGAAATTAACAATCTGGTTGCTTTTTTTACCTGGGTCGGCAACATCGACAACGGGGATTGGCCTCCGCAGGACAGCAAAAGAAGGTTCACGAGGGGCGAAGAGCGGATGATTGCGGGCGCCGGTGTGCAGCCGGGCGCAGCCGTATTTCAGACTCGCGGGTGCATAAACTGCCATTCCCTGCACGGAAAAGGAGGGGTCTTCGGGCCGGCGCTCGATACGGTAGGCAGAAAGATGAACAAAGAGCGGATCGAGCACTATATACAGGACCCCAAGTCTATTAACCCCAGGGCGCTGATGCCGCCGCAGAAGGACCTGTCGGACAAGGAACTGGAGGCAGTCGCCGGCTTCCTGGCGAATTTAAAGTAGGATAAAAGAGAAACGCGTTCGTCGCCAGGCCTACATACGGAAAAGAGGAGGACTGTATGGAATATCGTTCTCAGAAAGTAGCCTACTGGTATTTCGTCGCTGCCTTGCCGCTCTTCGTGCTCCAGGTGATCCTGGGACTGTGGCTTGCCTATAATTACAGTTTCACGGTGCCGCAAGCTATTGTTGATGTCTTTCCCTTTGCCACTGCCCGCGCCATGCACACGAATCTCCTCGTGTTGTGGATGCTCCTCGGCTTCATGGGAGGCACATACTACATAGTACCCGAGGAAACGAGAAGCGAGCTTTACTCTGTCCGTCTCGCGTGGATCCAGCTTATCGCCTTGTTGTCACCGGTGTGGTCGCTCTTGTCGGATTTCTTTTCGGCTGGACACAGGGAAGGCCGCTCCTCGAAATACCCCGTCCACTCGACATCGTTGTGGTAATCGGCGCGCTCATTTTTCTGTTCAATGTGGGCATGACCATGTTCAGGGCAAAACGCTGGACCGTGATCCAGGGTACGCTTCTTGGCGGCCTGATCTTTCTCGCAGCCCAGTATCTCTTCGGGATACCCTTTTACCGGAACGAGGTGATCGACTGGTATTACTGGTGGTGGGTCATTCATCTGTGGGTGGAAGGCGCCTGGGAACTCGTGACCGCTTCGATATTCGCCTTTGTACTGCTGAAGCTTACCGGAATCGACCGGCACGTTCTGGAAAAATGGCTTTATGTCGAGATCGGCCTGTTCCTCTTTACGGGCATCGCGGGAACCGGCCATCATTATTACTGGATCGGCGCTCCCAAATACTGGCTCTGGGTAGGCGGCGTCTTCTCGGCGCTGGAACCTCTCCCGATCCTGCTCATGCTCGTTGATACGATCAGCCACGTCCGGCACCGCAGGACCGTGATAAAAAATCAGCTTACCTGGACCATCGCTATCACCACTGCGGTCATGCACGTGGTCGGCGCCGGGGTCTGGGGTTTCATGCATACGCTGCCGCAGATCAACTACTACACGCACGGCTCGCAGGTGACCGTCTCGCACGGCCATCTCGCGTTCTTCGGCGCCTACGCGCTGTTGAACATCATGGTCTTTTATTTTGCGATGCCGAAGCTCAAGGGAATAGACGTGTATGATTCTTCCCGCGGCACCGCCGCCTTCTGGACAATGGTCACCGCCATGCTGCTGATGGGCATCTCGTTCGGCATCGCAGGCGTGGTGCAGTCCTATCTCGAACGCGTACTCGGGATGGGCTATATGATCGCTCAATCATACATGCGACTCTGGCTTCTGGTCACATTCTTCCTCGGCCTCTGTTTCCTGGCCGGGCTGCTGATCATGGTGAAAGACCTCCTGTTCCTGAGGCCTGCGCCAAAAACCTCCTCGTAATCCGGTCACAGACCTCGGATGAATTCATTACTGGTTCGACTGCGGGGACGACCCCTGAACAAGAGCTGAACTCGCAGGTCGTCCCGTTGCTGCTCTCCCAAGTGTTGCACTTTACAATTGAACTTGCGATTTTAAAATTTAGCTTAGGGAAATTTATTATGATGCCAAAGCTTCTGAAGCAGGCGGAGAACAATTGGAACCAAATTCAGTGATTAAAAAGCATTGGCTCTGGTTCGGTCAGGGGATAGATAACACGTTCCACAAAAAAAGGAGGGCCTGCTTAATCACAGGCCCTCCTTGGCTTTTCAAAGTATCCTATTTGCGTTTCTTCGGTGCTTCTTTGGGCGCTGCGGAAGATTCGGCGGCATTCGCAGGCCAGTTATTCAAGTCGTGAGCGATCTTGTGACAATCGCCGCACTTCGGGAACTTCACCATGATGCCGGCGGGATGCGGTGAACCATGGCAATCCGAGCAGTTGGGAACCATCTTATGCTTTTCCTGATGACAGAATGCGCATGCGAAGGTCTTGTGCTTGGCCTTGCTCGCCGTAAGCATGCTCAAAACATTGGCATGGCATGCGCCGCAGTCTTTCGAAGGTGTATCCGCGGCATAGGTCACGCGCGTAGGCATATGCGGCTTGTGACATTTCTTGCAGTCTCCGGCCGTCATTTCTGTGGAGTGCGGCTTGTGGCACTGCGTGCACTGGGGTATCTTCCGGTGAACGTCATGACATCTCGAACAGTCAAGGGCGGTATGCTTGCTCTTGTTCTTCCTGAGTTGATCGATTTGCGGCGTGTGGCAGGTGAGACAAGGGTCGGTAACATTATTTGCAAATGATATTTTTAACGGCGTATGCGGGTTTTTGTGACACCCTAGGCAGCCCTTGAGTTCAAAGTGCGCCTTGCCCATATGACAGTCGTTGCACAGGGGAATCGGCTTCTTTACGGTCGGCGGATGGCCGTTATGACAGCCTGTACACCCTACATCCTTGTGTTTCCCGCCGGCGGCTGCTATGTCGTTCGGCGGAGCTTCATGACACTTGAGACAATCGTCGCTTGACAGGGCCGGCTTTGACTTCGCGGGCGGCTGACTGTTTTTCGATTGTGCAGCTGCTGTACCAGCTGAGACAAGAAACAGAGACATACAGAGGACCAGGAATACCATAACCGTAAAACTACTGCCTTTTAATGCTTTCATGTTTCCTCCTTTAATTGAAATATGCCGTTTTTCCAGAGAGCGAATCTCGCTCAAAAATCAGGAAGTCAAAAACAGCCGACATTGTGCCATATTTAGCTGAATCAGTCAACTGTCTCTCGGTAACCGGGAATGTTTATTTCCGCGGCGCATGGTTCGCTGTGTCCGGAATGTCCGCCGCGGTCCAGTTATTGAGATCGTGAGCGATTTTATGGCACTCGCCGCAGTTCGCGAACTTTGCCATTATACCTGCAGGATGCGGCGAACCATGGCAGTCGCGGCACTTAGGCACCATCTTATGTTTCTCCTGATGGCAGAATGCACAGGCAAATGGCTTGTGCTTGGTTTTACTGGACGCCAGAAGGCTTAAAGCCGTGCTGTGGCAAGCGCCGCAGTCTTTTGACGGTATTTCAACAGAATACCTCACATGCCTTGGCATATGAGCATTGTGGCATTCTTTGCAGTCACCGAGGATCGTATCGGAATGGGACAAGTGGCACTGGGTGCACTTCGGGACTTTTCGATGAACGTCGTGGCAGAACGAGCAGTCAAGAGCGGTATGCTTGCTCTTGCTGTCCTTGAGCTGTCGAATTTGGAGCGCATGGCAGTTAAGACATCCCTCTTTGCCTGTAAGCGGTATGTTCAAAGGGGTGTGCGGATTTTTATGACAATTGAGGCAGCCTCCTACTTCGAAATGCGCTTTCCGAGTCTTCGGATGGCACTTCGCGCATTGCGCAATCGGCTTCTTCACGTCCGGCGGATGACCGGGGTGGCAGCCTACGCAGGGAACACTCCTGTGTTTCCTTCCAGCCGTGGCTATATCGTTTACCCGGGCGGCATGGCATTTCACGCAATCTTCTTTTTTATACTGTATTTTTATTTGTGCAGGCGCGCTGCCCGACAGAACAAGAAGCGCGATGAGTACCGCGTTCAGGCATACTATAACAATCAAGCTGCTGCGCTTTACTGAATTCATCGGCTCCAGTACCTGACATAACTCTTGGGCCCTGTTAGAATTGGCTGGCATTCCCGGCAGCTCGGCCGCTGTCCTGTACACCCAGCAGTTGTGCAGTCTCCCCAGTGTTTCCGGGGCAGCCAGCTCTAAAGGGTTGAAGCGTCCTTTTAGTCTTAATTTATAATACAGGCTGACAAAGAAAACGTCCGGATTATGTCATAGTTCTTCGATGCAGTCAACAAAAACGGGGCTGGTTCCAAGAAACCGGGGACAGTTCCGATGTTTATTAATTCTTTTCCTTGACTAAGTATTATGACCATGGCGGTCTGATATTTAGAATCATGATGTTGGCTGGATATGTCATGGAAAGAGACCAAAAATCGTAAACAATCACCGGTCATGAAGCTCTGGTTATGGCTTAACTGCCTCAGGAGTTCGGAAAATTTGAGAAGAGACGCAGGCGCCGTTCCCGGGTGTGCCTGGTAAACTTCCCGGACAAGTCCTTTGTCGTCAATCAGCACCGCATAGCTGATATACGCGAATTTACGCATGATTGCCGGGGAGCTAGGCGGGAAGATCCGTATGAAACACGACTCGGCTTGACGTGTCCCTCCCTCGCCAGGTAGTCAGCGACGTACTCATGGAAACTATGCTGAGAAACTATCAGCTTAGCGGCTTGATTATAAGCCGCCACATAATTATCGAACCGTATCCTGTCTTCGTGGACATGTTTCTGGAGCCTTTGCGCCAGGTTGGCCTTGAGTATTTCCCTCAGCGTCCTGCTCTGGAGCTGATCCAGGCTTGACCAGACGACCATCCCGACCAGGACGGCAAGAAACAGCATTTTGGGAGTCAGTGAAATTCGGTGCCATATTTTCGCGGCCTTGCGCGTCATGTACTTTCACCGCCTATTTTTGCGCCGACAAATGCATTTCGAAATTTCACATTTTTCATGGTATCATTGCGAACGTAGGCTTTTTGCACAGATCGCAAGTCCTACGCCCGTTCCGGCCTTTTCCCTTGCAAGAAGCTTCGTAACCTCCTCTACCGCGAGCGGCTTGCTTACGAGATACCCCTGCATCTCGTCGCAATTCAGGTTCGATAAAAAACCGAGCTGCTCCTCTGTTTCCACGCCTTCTGAAACGACCTTCATAGCGAGGCTGTGCGCCATCGCAATGATTGCCCTGGTAATGGCCGCGCTATACGCATCCACCGTGATATCTTTCGTAAAAGAACGGTCGATCTTTATGGCAAAGAGAGGGAATCGATTCAAATAACTCAAAGACGAATACCCTGTGCCGAAATCATCAAGTGAAAGCCGCAGGCCCATCGCGTTCAGTTGATGGAGCGTGCGGAGGGTTGCGTCCGTATTCTGCATGATAACGGTTTCAGTGATTTCCAGGATCAGGCATTCAGGGTCAAGTCCCGAGGCGCTTAAAGCCTCGGTAATGGTTTTTAGAATGCCGCGGTGCCTGAACTGGTGGGAAGACAGGTTCACTGAAACCGGTATGCGTGGAAAACCCGCTTTCTGCCATGCGCTGTTCTGCATGCACGCGTTATGAAGTACCCACTCCCCGATCTGCACGATCAGCCCGATTTCTTCAGCAAGAGGAATGAACTCCCCCGGAGAAATCATCTCCCCGCCCCCACGCCGCCATCGAAGCAGCGCCTCCATGCCTATCATCTTGCCTGTACTGATCTCTATCTGCGGCTGGTAATACACCTGAAACTCATTTCGCTCCAGGGCCTTTCGCAGATCGTTTTCGAGCGCAAGCCTTTGCAGCGACGCTGAGTTAATCGACTTTGCATAAAACTGGTAGTTGCTTTTACCCTGCTCTTTTGCATAGTACATGGCCGCATCAGCGTTCCTGAGCAGCGTCGTCACATCTTCACCGTCCTGCGGACAAATGCCGATGCCTATGCTGACCGAGATGAACACTTCACGCCCGCCAAGCAAGAACGGCCTTGACATCTCATCGATAATGCGCTGCGCCACTGTAGCGGCGTCGTGAGCATGCCTGAGCTCCACAAGGATGATGGTGAACTCGTCTCCGCCGAGGCGTGAAACCGTACTGTTTTTTTCATCCGTGCTTGGGCGCGCCACGGAATCGCTTCCGCGCACGCAGCCCATCAGCCGCTCAGCGACCATTTTGAGCAGCAGGTCTCCCATGCGGTGTCCGAGCGTGTCGTTTATGCGCTTGAAATTGTCCAGATCCAGAAACAGCACTCCGGTAAGCCGTTCGTACCGCCTGGCCTGTTCCACCGTCTGTTCCAGCCGGTCTTCAAACAGCATCCTGTTCGGCAAATTGGTCAGGCAGTCATAATATGCGAGCTGCCGGATCTGTTCTTCCCACTGTTTGCGCTCTAGGGAATACAAGATAGACCGCTCAAGGAGCGGCGCGTCGATGCCGCCTTTTACGAGGTAATCCGACGCCCCGGCCCTCATTGCTTCTATGTCCGCGTCGTGGTCTCCCTGGCCGGTCAACAGAATGACCGGGGCTTTGCAACACTCCCCGGCAACGAGAGTCAGAAGCTCCAGGCCCGTATGCTTGCCGAGGCGAAAATCCAGGAGATAAAGATCATGCTCTTTGCGCATGATCGCATCCCGGCCCGCCTCAAAGGTCGGCGCCCAGTCCAGTTGGCAGACGGTCCGCCGGGCCTCGCGAAGCATGTCCCGGGTTATGATATAATCGTCCTCATCGTCATCGACGAGAAGTATTTTTACGTGCCGCTTTTCCGTCATGCTCCGCATCCCTGCAGTCATCCGCCTGTCTTGAGCCGGAATTTTCTCCGGGTCCTCATGGCCGATAGCATGTCCTTGAAAGGAACCAGCTTGCCGATCCTCTGTTGGCCTTACCTTTTTATCCATAGGTTTATCCTCTTACTTGTTTGAGCGGCAAGGTGACGATAAAGGTTGCTCCGTTTCCGGGGCTGCTCTTTGCGCTGATGCTCCCCGCGTGGCGTGCCGCGATCTTCTTGCAGATTGCAAGACCAATTCCCGTTCCCTCGTACTCGCTTCTGCCGTGAAGCCGCTGAAAAACGCCGAAGATAAGGTCTCCATGCTTCTCTTCAAAGCCTATACCGTTGTCCACCACCGTTATCCGGCAAAGTTCTCCATCATTCCCGACAGATTTTTTTCTTTCAGCATTAATGATGCATGACGTGACCTGTACAAACGGCGGTTCCTGTATTCGATGGAATTTCAGCGCATTGCCGATGAGGTTTTGAAAGAGCTGGCGCATCTGCAGCGCGTCGGCCTCGACCGTCGGCAGGCTCCCGATCTCGACGCGCCCACCCGTCTGTTCAATACTTATTTCAAGATCAGAAAGGACCTCCTTGACGACTGTAGCGAGGTTCACAGGAACGAACGGCTCGGCCCTGGTCGTGACTCGTGAATAGATCAAAAGATCGTTCACCAGTGTCTGCATCCGTGTCGCCGCATTCTGTATGCGCTTAAGATAGTCGCGGCTCCGGTCATCGGGAATACCGGCTGTGTCGGCTTTCAAGCGGTCGCTGAAGGCGACGATTTTGCGCAACGGCTCCTGCAGATCATGCGAAGCGATATACGTGAATTCATGGAGCTGCCGGTTGCTCTGCTCGAGCCGCTCGTGCGATTCCAGGATCTCGTCCGTGAAATGCCGGAACTGGTCTTCGAGGCCACAGAGTTCGTCTCCCCGTTCAACCCGGCGGGCAGGTTCCAAATTGAGCCTGTGCTGTGACAAATCCGTAATCGTATCGGTGAGCCGCCGGATTCGACGCGTGATGCAATATATGATAAAAGCAAATGCGGCAATGAGTGCAAGCGCAACAATCGCGCGCTGTAACCGCTCTGCGGTCATGATTGCGTCATTCAGCTTTCTGAATTCCCGTTTCGAGATCAAGGTCGTCAACTGCAGCAGAAGGTCGGACGCGCCGGAATCGAAGAAGGACTTGCCGATAATCAGATAATCGTTCCGCAGATCGGACAGCTTTGCGCCGGCTGGAACAATGTCCGGTCTGTTGCTGGCTACGATCCGCGGCTCTTCGCCTCCCGCGAGTACCTCAATTTCGCCTTCAAAACCAGCGTCTCTCTTTGAACTCATAAGAAATTCGTCGTCAAGTTGGGCGGCAAGCATCAACGACGCCGTTGCGCCCTTCGAACCGGGTAGCGATTCGGAGGTAAGCAGGAAGGGTTTTCCGTCAATCTCCGTCAGGAAGCTCTGGTTCCGGCTCAACTGCCTGTGGAGTTTGGAGGACCTGAGGAGTGACGCCGGCGGGGCTGCGGGCTGAGCCTGGTAAACCTCCCGGACCAGTCCGCGTTCGTCGATAAGCAGCCCGAAGTTGATATACGTGAATTTCCTCATTACAGCTGCATCGGGCAGCCAGGCCGGAAGGTCCCGGTGAAATGCGACCGGGGACGAACTGCCCGGCTGCAGCCGATTGGCGACATAGTGACGGAAGCTGTGCTGCGACACCATCAGTTTCGCAGCCTGGTTGTAGCTCGCCACATAATTATCGAACCGGATCCTGTCCTGGTGAACATGTTTCTGGAGCCTTTGCCAGAGGTCAGCCTCGAACATATCACGGAGCCTTCTGCTCTGGACCGTGTCCAACGCCGCCCAAACGGCCACCCCGACCAGAATGGTGACGAACAGCATCTTGGGCGTCAATGATATGCGGTGCAGTAAGTTCCGTACGAGAGTAATCATTGCCCGTTCCGTTCCCCGCCCTGTTACTGTCGGGCCGGTTCACCGATAAGCTCATTCCCACTGAATTTCCATCCCGCCTTCCTGAGGCGGCTCGCGGAGACAAACCCGAACCGGTCCGGATCAAGCTTGTCGAATTCGCGCATCATGTAATCAACCAGTTTGCCTGCATGCTTGTTTTCGAGTCCCTTTCCTTCCCAGGTTGTCAGATTGTATGTGCGGTAATAGGGATATTTAAGCGAAACAAGAACCGAAGAGTCGTTTGGCCGGAAGCCGTCGATGCTTACGGGCTTGACCGCGCCCTTGTCTTTGTTCTTTTCAACCATGGTCAGCACTTCCCAACCGATGGCATTTTTTGAGGCTGCCACCTGGGCGATCATATCGGGTATGGACCCGACCTCCGAAATCCGGGGACTGAAATCTTTGTCCGAATCAAGAAGCTTACGCCAATGACCGGGTCTTCTCTGGCAGTGAAGCCTGGCAACGGCCTTGATCTTCAAATCCGGGCCGCGCCTCCCCTGTGCAGTGGTCAACTGAGACCAGTTGTATATCTTTCCCTGGTAGATTTTTTGCAGCTGTGAAGATGATACCCTGTCCACGGGGTTATCAGGATGAACAAAAAACGACTTCGCAACAATCCCCATGGTATGGAATCGCAATCCGGGCAGGCGGTCCTCGGCGCCCGGCGGGCAGCAGAACCCTCCCATGTCAGCCGACTTCCTGCCGAGCATGCCCGCGGCAATGCCGCAGGTGCCTTCCTTGACAACGATTTTGATATTATTGTCCTTGCCGAATTTTTCTATAATGGGAAGCAGCGTAAAATAGATATCCTGGTCCATGACGATCACTAGATCGGCCTGTCCTGTTCCATTTTCGTACGTGATGGGCTTTGTGGTCCAGTCGTCCGGCATGGGGAAATGTCGGGACGGGTCCGTAAAGGCGTGGTCACGCAAGCCGGTTTGCGATTCATGAGCAGAAGCAGCGGACGCTGCAAAAAGAAAAGTCGTCAGCAATAGTACTGCCCCCACGACAGCAATATGCATTCTCGTTACTGAGTTCTTCATGGATTGTTCCTTTCTGGAAGCGTACTCCAGCGCAATATTTTTTCCGGAGCGTCGTGCGGAGAGGGTATGGCGCAAAGCGTAAAATATTTTCGCTATGCCCTATGCGCTCTGCGCTATGCAGATTCCTTCGCGCTTGATGCGGCGGCCATTACATGCCGGTATTTGGCGTCCGTCTCCACAAAGGCCTTCACAATTACAGGATCGAACTGCGACCCGGAATAAAGCAAAAGCTCCCTCACCGCAGATTCATGGGTCGCACCCGACCGATACGGCCTGTTAGCCAGTATGGCGTCATACGTGTCCGCAACGGCAATGATCCTGGCATGAAGAGGGATTGCTTCGCCCGCAAGACCGGCGGGGTAGCCCAAGCCGTTGTAAAATTCGTGGTGATGAAGGATAGCGGGAAGTATTGGTTCAAACTGTTTGAGTGGTTTCAGGATCTCGTACCCTTTTTGCGGATGGTTCTTGATTGCCTGGCGCTCCTCTTCATTGAGTTGGCCTTGTTTTCCCAGAATAAAATCGGAGATGCCGATTTTTCCTATATCGTGGAGCAGCGCCGCTGTTTTGAGGTCTGCTCGCTCCTTCTCCGGGAGATCCAGCGCGGCCGCGATGAGCCGTGCATGGTAACTGACCCGTCTGCTGTGACCGTAGGTCCCGATGTCCCTTTTTTCCATTGCCTGGGCCAGAGACGACAGCACATTTGTATAGATCTGCTTCAATTCCTCGGTCTTTTCATTCACAACGTGCTCGAGATTCTCCAGCAAGTTTCTCTTTTGCCGTTTGAGCTCGCGCTTTTTGCCGACGTACTCAATACTCCTGATGAGATCGGCCACCCGAAAGGGCTTACTGATAAAATCCGACGCGCCGCTCTTCAGGGATTCGACGGCAAGGTCCATGCTGCTGTTGGCCGTAACAATAACATACGACAGGTCCGGGTTCTCCTCGGCCATGGCGCGCATCAGGTCGAGTCCGAGGCACGATCCGAGAAAGTGGTCGAGAAAGGCTATATCAAATTGCTCGCGCGATGCGAGGCCCAGTGCTTCTTCGCAGCCGCACGCGGTTTTCACGTAATAGCCGAGGTCCGTCAGCATCAGGGAAAACGTCTCGACAATCATCTTCTCGTCGTCAACAAACAGTATCCTCATGGGATCCGACATCGTTTCCTCCCGGACCGGACAGCCCGGCCGCTGGAGCCCGGAGGCTCCTCGAATAACCCGACATCCCCACAGCAGCTTTCAATTCGTCTTCAGGGCCACATTAATCGAAATCTCGCCGCACGGCGTGCCCAGAGGCACGCGAAAGACCTCTACTCCCTGTGTTTTCCGCCCGATTTCATCGGCTGTCATAACGCACGGAGGGTACACCGCAAAATCGAACCCCAGGTCATTCAGAGAACTTGCCGCGTTCCCCGCGATCATATTGGAAAGCTCCGAGATCGTATCGACATCGTATGAAGTCGAACCGTCGACCACCGGCCCGTTCATGACTGTGCAAATCCGTGCGGCCGTGTCCCGGTCAAGGTTTACGATGATGTGGCCATCCGAGTCTCCCCTGAGGGCTATGAGAATCGAGACCTCGCCCTTCAGATCATCACCCTTCACGAGCGCTGTCTCGCCGTTGGTTATCTCCGCATGCATGAGGCTGACCAGTACCTTTTTTGTTGAAGCGACCAAAGGCTCTATGTAGTCGTATCGCATAATGCTGCGCCCCCCTTCCCTTCGATGATCGATTTGATTATCAGGCCGGCGTACTCCGGATTGTACGGTTTGGTGATGAAATGTTTCGCGCCGAGGCAGAGCGCCCGCCAGATCATTTCCTTGTGCCCGATCGAACTTACCATGATGACCTTGGCGTTTTTGTCGAGTTCTACTATCTTTCTGAGCGTATCAACGCCGTCAAGCAGCGGCATGGTGATGTCCAACAGCAGGATGTCGGGCTGGAGCTTGATGTATAACTCCAGTGCCTCATTGCCGTTGGCTGCCTCGCCGATTACGGTTCCGCCGACCTGCGCTACGACCTTGGCTATGTTCTTTCTTGCAAAGGCGGAATCATCAGCCACCACACAGTTGAACGAACTCCTGTTCGCACCTTCGAAATCAACTGCCATATGCTGCCTCCTTTTTCGAGAAATGCTCCAGCAGAAAAGATCCCATCCCGGCAAGAGAAACCGTATTCACGATGTTCCCTTTTTCGATCGCAACTTTCGGCATTCCGAAGACAACGCAGCTGTTCTCGTCCTGCGCAATCGTCATGCCGCCCCGCGCCTTGATTTCCCCGATACCGTCGGACCCATCCGACCCCATGCCGGTCATGATGACGCCGGTCGCCTGCTGCCCATACTCTGAGGCCACCGACCGGAAAAGGACATCCACGGAGGGCCGGTGTCCGCCCACATGCGGAGCATCAGACAGTACGGCAATAGTGCCGAGCGTCATCCGTTTGATTTTGAGATGCCTGTCACCCGGCGCAATCAGCGCCCGGCCCGGCATAACAAGGTCCCCGTCCATGGCCTGCTTCACCTCGATGTCGCATGCCGCGTTCAGTCTTGCTGAAAACATCTCGGTGAACCCGGCCGGCATGTGCTGCACTATCACGATCCCGGCGGGAAAATCCTTCGGTATCTGCGGAAGCAGATAGCTGAGCGCATTCGGACCGCCCGTCGATACGCCGATGGCGAGCACGTGTTCAGTCGATACCGGGGCGGCGGGCTTTGCTTTTTTTCTGGGGAGAAGTTCTGAACGAATTTTCATCATTCGTATCGATACCGGCGGATTTTCGTACGCAGCCCTTACTTTTTCGATGAGGTCCCGGCTTATCTCCCCGATATGAACGGAAATGGCGTCCTGCGGCTTGGTAACGAAATCAAAAGCGCCGATCTCGAGGGCCTGCAGGGTCAACTCGGCCTCTTTCTGAGCCAGAGAACTGACGATAATGGTCGGAATCCGGAAGTCCTCTACGATATGCCTGAGCGTTTCTATGCCGTTCATGCGCGGCATGCTCACATCGAGCGTGATGACATCCGGCTCAAGATTTTTGGCTTTTTTGAGCGCAAACAGACCGTCCATTGCCGTGCCCACCACTTCGATACCCGGGTCGGATGCCAGGATCTGTGGGATCATCTTCCGCATCAGCGCTGAATCATCGACTACGAGGACCCTTATCTTTCGCATTGCGCATACCTTTCAAAGGCAAACCGCATAGAGCATAGGGCATAAAGCATGGCAAAAAATATTTTCATCTTTGCGTCATACTTGTTTTTCATCGCTTTACGCTATGCGCTCTGCCCCATGCGCTATGCGCTTACCTCCAGTCTTTTTCTTTTTTCTTCCTCGATGGCTTTTTTGAGCAGTGCTGTCACATCAAGAATGAGAACGACCATCCCGTTGCCGAGTATGGATGCGCCGGCGACGAAATCCGAGTGGACATCGCCGTGGTCGATCGCCTTTACCACCAGCTCCTGCTGCCTGACGAGCCGGTCGATCATCAGCCCGATCTTCCTGCCGGTCGTACCGAGGACAAGTACGTATTTTCCCTTTTTTCCGTTGCCATCAATAGCAAAAAGATTCTCCAGGGAAATAATGGAGATGATCTGATCTCTCAGGAGAAGGGTCTTCTTCCCATCCACGGTAATAAGATCATCCATCCGGATTTTTGCAACTTCTGCAATCATCGCAACCGGTACGGCGTATGTCCGTTCACCGACCTCGAAAAGCAGCGCCTTGATCACGGCAAGAGTGAGCGGAAGGCGAATGCGAAACATCGTGCCCCGGCCCAGGCTTGACTCGATCTCGATCGAGCCTTTCATGCTTTCCACAGCGCTCTTTACGACATCCATGCCGATTCCCCTGCCGGACGTATCGCTCACGGTTTCGGCCGTGCTCAGACCGGATAAAAATACCAGGTTCATGGCATCTTTATCCTGCATCTTCTCCGCCTCTTCAGCGGTTATGAACCCGCGTTCTACGGCTTTCCGTTTGAGTTTCGCGGTTTCGATACCGCGTCCGTCGTCCGAGGTTTCGATGACGATCTCGGATGCCTCGTGATAGGCTTTGAATATGATCCGGCCCGTGTCGGACTTGCCGGCTGAGCGCCGTTCCGCGGGGCTTTCGATGCCGTGATCGATAAAATTGCGAACAATATGCGCAAGCGGCTCTCCGAGCGCGTCAACAATGCCCTTGTCCAGCTCAGTCTCATTGCCGTATATTTCGAGCGCGACTTTTTTGCCCTTTTCAACGGACAGATCCCGGACCATTTTGGGAAATTTTCTGAATATCTGATACAAAGTCACCATACGCATCTTCATGGCGCCCTTTTGGAGATCCGAGACCGTGCGCTCCATGTAGGAATTGGCCGCCATCAGTCGATCGACCACATCGCCGGGAGACTCGCCTGCCGCGATGTCTCTCGTCAGCTGCTCGATCATGGAACGGCCGATTATCAGTTCTCCCACGAGGTCCATGATCCTGTCTACGCGGGACGCTTCAACACGCAGCATGTCCCTCTTCAAACCCGGGGAGACCGATACCGGCGATGCGGCCGCTGGTTCTGTATGTTCGTTCCCGGACTGCAAGGCTGTTGCGGTCACGTCGGCGGTAACACCTGTCACAAAGGCTTTTTCTTTCACGGCGGCCCTATCAGCCCGTGAACTGAACGTTACTGAGAGAGAGCACGCGTGCTCCATTTCGCTGCTTTCCGGGTCAGGCGTAACTGCAATAATCTCGCCCATCTCCCTCAGTCTCTGCAGCACCATCAAGCCTGCGATGGCCCTTTCCGCGCACTCTGCGTGAAACAGAGCGTCCACACGATAAATGTAAAATCCCTCCTTCAACGCTTCACGGACCTGGAGCGCCTGGTATTCGCTCAGACCCTGCTCCTGTTCAAGCGGCTCCGGCGATTGGCGGGAACTGCCGAGAAAGCGGTTGATCCTCAGGAGCAGTTCCTCAGGGCATCGTACGTCCGAAGTTTCCTCGCTCCTGCTCAGCATGGCATGCATTGTGTCCACACTGGTCAGGAGCAGTTCGAGTGCTTCATGAACAGCGTGGCCGTTATCATCCATGACGGAAGAAAGGACATCCTCCATCCGGTGGCAGAGCGTGCCGACGGACGTCAACCCGATCGAATTCGAATCTCCCTTGAGCGTGTGGACGAATCGCTTCACTGTTTTCAGGACTCCATCATCGGCAGGGTCTGCTTCCAGCTTGAGCAGTGCGTCCTGAAGTTCTTCCACAATCTCATACGCCTGGGAGTAGAAGACCTTTTTGAGTTCTGCAACTTCTTTTTCATCCCACTGTCCCAGATTGTTGGTCATATCATGCTCCGTGCCGCACGCGATACTTCCCGATCTCATCCTTCAATTGACCGATCCCGAACGGTTTGGTAAGACAGCGTATCGCGCCTGCCTTGACGGATTCCGCCATCTCCCCGCTTCCGGCATTTCCGGAATAGGTTATGGCCGGCACCCGGGGATTCACTTTTTTGATAATGCGCAGCGCATTGATTCCGTCGAGTTTCGGCATTTTGATGTCGAGCAGAACGAAATCATGACTGCCGTCGATGAATTTCAAAACGCCTTCGACCCCGTCCAGGGCAAGATCTATTTCGTGGCCGGACTCCTCGAGTTCGCCCTTGAGCACAAAGCCGAAGTTCTTGTCGTCTTCCACAACCAGTATCTTCATAATGTCGCCCCCCGGTCGATTTTTTTATATGCGGTTCCTTTGTTGTCATGGATAAATTGAAAGTCCAGGTTCCAGCCATGCAGGCTTTCGGCATGCCCTATCAGCAGATATCCGCCCGGTGAAAGGGAGATGTAAAATTTTTTTGCGAGCCTCTTCTGTTCCTCCTCGTCGAAGTAGATCATCACGTTCCTGCAGAAAACGACGTCCAGCCCGCTCATGCCGTTCTCATGCTTCAGGTTGTGGTAATCGAATACGACAAGGTTTCTGACAAGCTCGCGCACCCGGTATGCTTCCGTCTGGCGTTCAAAATATTTCGATATGACGGGAGGGGGCACGCTCTCCCTCACCTTCTCTTCAGGGTAGATGCAGCGATGAGCGACTTCAAGTGCGTGAAGGCTCAAATCGGATGCCAGGACCTTGATGTCCCACGTCGTGATGTTTTCCACGAAGTCCAGGACACACATGGCGATCGAATATGCTTCTTCACCCGTCGAGCATCCTGCCGACCATATCCTGAGCGTTCTCTTGCCCTCCTTCTTTTTGCGGGCCGTTATGTCGGGAAGGATAACATTCCTGAAAAGGTCGAACTGGGGCATGTTTCTGAAGAACTGCGTCTCGTTGACGGTAAGGTAGTCGAGAAGAAGGAGGAGTTCGGCTTTCCTGTTCTCAAGAAGAAACCGGTAATACCAGTACGGCGTCGTCTTGTTGGTCGCCTTCATTCTTCCCATCAACCGGTGTTCGAGAAAATCCTTTTTGTTCTCAGCAAGGTATATGCCGGACTCGTCGTACACCAGGTTCCGGAAAAGCCTGAATTCCTCGTTCGTCAGCATTACACTCTCCCCGCCAGTTCCCGCCTCAGTCCCTTTCTGCCGTTCCCGTTGCCTTTGCCGTTGCCGTCGCTATACAGGGACTCCGCTTTTTTTGCAGAGGAAACCGGAGAAGCCGTCTCATCGTCAATAATGAATTTTCCGACAATGTCCTTGAAATACTCGGCCTGTGATCGAAGCTGCCCCACTGACTCGGCAAGCTCCGAAGCTCCCTGGGAACGCAGTTGCTCTGCGGATTTTGCAAGTTCAAGCGTCTGCGCCGCGTTTTGATGCAAAGTCGCCCTCATCTTTTCCATGGTGTTTACGATCTGTTCGGCCGCAGAGGCCTGTTCCTCTGTTGCCGAGGTTATCTCGTGGGTGATCTCCCGCAGGTTTTCAGCGGCCTTCGCGATCTGGGTGCTCCCCGCCGACTGTTCCTGGGTCGCTCCGCCTATTTCCTTGGAGAATTTATCGACCTCCGCGACATTCACTTCTATTCCCTTGAGCGCATCGCCCACCTGCCTGTTCATCTCCACGCCCTTTTCAACGAGCAGGGTAGACTTTTCCATGACCTTTATCGCGCCCTGTGACTCTTTCTGGATGCCGGAGATCAGGTCGCCGATTTCCCGGGTGGACCGCGCAGAGCGCTCTGCGAGCTTCCGCACCTCCTCGGCAACGACGGCAAAACCCATTCCCTGTTCCCCGGCGCGCGCAGCTTCAATGGCCGCGTTCAGCGCCAGCAGGTTCGTCTGTTCGGCGATCTCATCGATAACGTCCACAATCTTTCCGATGTCCTCAACGCGCAATCCGAGGGCCGCTATGGTCTCAGCGGACATGACGATAGTCTTGCTGATCTCGTCGGTTCCCTTGATTGATTTGTCGACCGATTCAAGCCCGATCGTCACGGCTTTCCGTGCTTTCTGGGACAGGTCGACGAGATCCTGGACCGTGCCCGCCACAGTCTTGATCGACGCAACCATCTGCTCGATCGAGCCCGAGGTATCCGCGACAACGGATGACTGATTCTGGGCGTTCCGGGCGACATTCTGGATGTTTGCGGACATCTCGTGCATCGTGGCCGACGTCTCTTCAACAGCAGATGCAGCCGATTCGTTGTTCTTCGCAGCCTGTTCCGACGTCGACGCGGTTTGGTCGGCTGAAACAGTGATGTTTTCGGATGTTGCCGCAATCCGGTCGGAAGCTTCCATGATGCTTTTCGAGGAAGACTTTACCTGCCCGATCAAATCTGCCAGGGAACCGATCATCTGGTTGACGCGAAAACCAAGGTCGCCTATTTCGTCCCTGCTCTTCACATCTACTTTCACGGTGAGGTCTCCTGATGCGGCCGTTTCCACAACCGCTTTCAGTTCTTCAATCGGGTTGAGCGCAAGGACCCGGAACATGACCAGCATCGCGAGGGAGATGACGATCAGGGTGCCCACGCAGAGTGCGCCTATGATCAGCTGCGAACCGAAAAGGGCCCTGCTGATGGAAGACGTGCTGAATCCGATTTTTACGGAACCGATTTTTTCAGAATTCTGCATGACAGGGCTCATGAACTCGCTTACGTCCTTTTTCTCCTGGACGCCGTCGAAATGATGCGTTAGCGGGTTTCCGTCCTTTCCGAGAACCACTGCATACACAATGTCCTTGTCCCCTTCCGATATGTTTTTTACGTAGTTCTCAAGGTACGTAAAATTGTACGTCAAGATCGGCTCTGCTGATATGTCCGCCACAAATTTGGCAAGACTCACGCCCTTTTTATCGAGTTCATGCATCAGGACCTGCTTCTGATGAAGGCTCAGGATGATGGTCAGGACCGTGAACACGAAGGCAAGCGCCACCATGAGGGTGAATATAATTTTTTTTGTCAGCTTCCAGTTATTCATGAAGGTTATAGCGCTCATCACATACTCCTTATTCGTAAAGTTCGCTGCAAGGTGCGGCCGGCTTATTCTATTTCTCCCGCCGGCTCAGAAGCTCCCGGGAGTTACACCTGCTTCTTTCATCTGCTGGCTGTAGAGCGCCCACAGACGGGCCCCTTCCTTCAAATTCACGGTTCCTTCTCCTGAGATGACGGCCTGCCCCTCTTCACTCAGCGCAAATGCCACGAACTTGCCGACTTCAGCCGTAGCCTGCTGCTTCGTTACGAGGTACAGAGGCCGGTACAGAAGGTACGATCCATCCTTGATGTTCTCATGAGTCGGCGCTTTTCCGTTGACCTGAACCATTTTGACTTCTCTTTTTTGCGCGCTGCTTACGCCGCTTACCGCAATGGCCCCCGCTTCTTTTTCAACCACCTGTTCGACTCCGGCTGATTCTTCCACTATTTTCGCATCGGCGGTAAACTCCTGTTCCGGATTTTTAAAAACGAGTTCCCGGAACGTCCGGCCCACCCCGGAAATCTTGCCTGACCGTGCCACTACGATGATTTTGCGGTCCGCGCCGCCAACCTGTTTCCAGTTTGTGATCTTACCTGTATAGATATTCTTTAACTCATCCAGCATCAGATTGCGGACGCTGTTGGAAGGATGCGCCAGCACGACCAGAGCGTCCCAGCCCATCGGTATCAGTTTTACGCCGCGTTCCTCGGCTCTCGGCAGAACGTGCCGGCAGGTACCGCCCATGTCTGCCTTTCCTTCAGCCACATCCACGATGCCGCGGGTGGCTCCGCCGCCCTCCAGTTTGATCTTAATGCCGGATTTTTTCTCATAGGCTGCCACAAGACCACTCATAAAAGCCTTTTTCGAAATCCCGCATCCTACCCATTTCAGTTCTTCCGCTGCTGCAGTCGAGAACGATACAAAGAAGCTAATGAGGATACTCAGAATAATGGCTGCTGCCGGAACCGTTATCTGCGACTTTCCTTTTTTTGTCGTTTTCATTGTTTCCTCCCGAGTGAGTGATGGATATTGCGGCTTTGCAAACCGCCCGAAAATATTTTTAATACACTTGCATGAACAATCTGTTTTCACCCGTCCCTATGTTTGTCGCGGCATGCCGCCACCTCCTGTTTGACTACTGCCGGTCTCTCTGCAGCTCAGCCCGGTCAGTTCATTCCTGGTTTCTTCCTGCCGTTGCCGATTCCGTCGCCATGCCTCTGATCCGCTTTTTTCCTCGAAGAAGAAACGAGCACGGCGCCCTCATCCTCATCGAGCACGAATTTTCCGACGATTTCCTTGAACCGGTCCGCCTGCGATCGCAGCTGTTCCGCTGACGACGCCAGCTCCGTGGTTCCTGAAGCGTTCTGGTGGATCATCTCCCGCATCTTCTCCATGTTCCTGACGATCTGCTCCGCTGCCGTGGCCTGCTCCTCCGTTGCCGAGCTTATCTCGTGCGTGATCTCCCTCAGGCTTTCCGCGGCCTTCGCGATCTGCGTGCTTCCGCTTGACTGCTCCTGCGTGGCAGCGCCGATCTCCTTCGAGTACCGGTCCACTTCCACAACGTTGTTCTCGATCGCCTTCAGTGTATCACCCACCTGCTTGCTCATTTCAACGCCCTTCTCAACGAGCTGCGTGGATTTCTCCATGGTCTTGACCGCTTCCTGGGCCTCCTTCTGGATGCCCGAGATCAGCTCCGCTATCTCCTTTGTCGATTTCGCGGAACGCTCCGCAAGCTTCCTGCACTTCCTCGGCCACCACCGCGAACCCCATGCCCTGCTCCCCGGCCCGCGCTGCCTCGATTGCCGCGTTCAAGGCAAGAAGATTCGTCTGTTCCGCAATTTCATCGATCACGTCCACGATCTTGCCGATGTCCTCAACCCGGGACCCCAGGGCAGCGATCGTGTCCGCAGATCGGATGATCGAGCTGTTGATCTCGTCCGTGCCCTTGACCGACCGGTCCACTGCCTCAAGACCCATGTCCACAGCCTTCTTTGTTCTCTCGGACAGTTCCACGAACTGCTTCGCGGTGTTTGCGATCCGCTGAATCGACGTTACCATCTGCTCGACCGAAGCCGACGTCTCTGTCAACCGATGACGCCTGGCTCTGGGAGTTTTTAGCCACGTTCTGGATGTTCGCGGACATCTCGTGCATGGTCGATGTCGTTTCCTCCACTCCGGTTGCGGCGGTCTCATTGTTTTTTGCGGCTTGCTGCGAGGTCAGGGCCACCTGGCTGGAGGTAGACGCAATCTCCTCAGCGCCGTTGCGCACATCGGCGATAATTCCCCGCAGCCCGGCCAACATGGATTGGAAAGAGTTTCCCAGTATATCCTTTCCCGATTTCGGCTTTACATCGGCCCGAAGATCCCCCTCGGCAATATTACTTGCCGCAAGTGCCATCTCTTTTACGTAAAGAATCATGGTATGGAAAGAATTTCCCAGCATGTCCTTTCCCGATTTTGGCTTGACTTCGGAGGCCAGGTCGCCTTCCGCGATGGAGCCTGCAACGTCCGCCATGTTTTTTAAATACAGGTTCATGTTCTGAATGGCGTTCCCGAGCACGTCTTTTTCGGATTTCGGCTTCACCGTTTCCCGCAGGTCTCCTTCGGCGATGGCGCCGGCAACCTTCGCCATGCCTTTGAGATAATCGATCATGCGTTTAAAGGCGAGTGCCAGCTGGCCGATCTCATCCGTCCGATCCGTCGCGAGGTCCACATCCAGATCGCCATCCGCAATTTTCTGAGCGCTCGCCGACACGTGCTTGAACAGGGCAAGGCTCGTCCTGATCGAAAAATAGAAAACCACGATGGCGGCGCCGAGAAGCAGGCCGAACAGCACGACCACGATCAGGATGTTTTTCCGGATCGAGGCGTACAGAGCATCTACCTCATGCTCGAACAGGAGAACTCCGGCCGTCGCGCCGGATGCGTCCTTCAGGGGTCCCAGACCCACGGCGTACCGTGCCCCCCTCAACTCCACGTCAAAGACGGCCATTTCCTTCAAGCCTTTGTCCAGCATCACTTTTTCCGCAAGCCTGAGTCCGGTTTCCCTGTGCGTGGAGTCCAGCAGAATAAAGTCACCTACCCGCTCCGCCTTGAGCTCCGCAGACTTGCTCTTGAGAAATTCATCCGTCAGGAATACGCTCACGTCGTCCCCGGTTATTGCGGACAGGTCTTTGAAGATATGATCTATCTCCTGCCCCAGCTCCAGATATCCGATCAGCGTTCCTTTATACACCACGGGATGCACCGCCCTGAGGGAAAAGAAATTCTTCCCCATCTCGATCCCGCTTGCCAGCTCTGTTCGTTTCCGCTGCCTTTTTATACGTGGTTCGGGTAAGCCGGTCGCCGTGCTGATCCGGCTGGTGGCCCCTGAAGAAGACCTCACCGTCCGGCTCGATGAAATACATATGCGTGATATTGTTCTTCGCTTTCAGATCCTGGAAAATCGGTTTTACCGCTGCCGCCAGCTTGTCCCGGTTTCTCTCGGCAAAAGGCTGAAGAAGAGCTCTCCATTCTGATGAACCCCGACAAGGCCCGGGACAGCCCCTCCGCTTCACCCTGAATCTGAGACGGGAGCAGGTTGAGATTATTCTTCACCTTTTCCGTGATCGCCTCCTGCAGCTGGTTCATCTGGCTTGTGTACGTTACGAATCCCATGATGATCGCTGCTCGTGAGGAAAATCGCGATAACAGTCACGATTACCCTCGATTTGATCGTCAAGTCCTTGCCCTTCATAGTCCTCTTTTTTTCTCCTCTGGGACGACCCCATTCGATCAGACCGCGCCTGCCAGCTGCCGTTCGGCGGCTTTTTTTTCCCGTTGCCATTGCCGTCGTCAGGCGCGACTGCTTCTCTTTTTCTTCACGGAGCGAGCCGTCCGGCCCTCGTCTGCTCAGTACAAACCGGTCTATGATCTCCTTGAACCGGTCGGCCTGTGCCCTCATCTGTTCCGCGGAGGAAGCAAGCTCGGTGGTACCCGACGCATTCTGATGGATCATTTCTCTCATTTTTTCCATCGTCTTCACGATCTGTTCCGCTGCCGACGCCTGCTCTTCTGTTGCGGACGTGATCTCATGCGTGATCTCTCGCAGGCTTTCCGTGGCTTTCGCGATCTGCGTGCTGCCGCTCGACTGCTCCTGAGTCGCCGCTCCGATCTCTTTCGAGTATTTGTCGACTTCTCCCACGTTGTTCTCAATGGCCTTGAGCGATCGTTTCACGTCCCTGCTCAGGTCCACTCCCTTTTCCACCAGTTGGGTCGATTTTTCCATCAGGCGGACGGCCTCCTGCGATTCTTTCTGGATGCCGGAAATCAGATCGGCTATTTCTTTTGTTGATTTTGCGGAACGCTCGGCCAGCTTCCGAACCTCCTCGGCGACCACTGCAAAACCCATCCCCTGTTCTCCGGCTCGCGCCGCCTCGATTGCCGCATTCAAGGCGAGCAGATTCGTCTGTTCCGCAATGTCGTCGATGACGTCCACGATTTTGCCGATATCTTCCACCCGCGAACCCAGGGTTGCTATGGTGTCCGCGGAGCTCACGATCGCTTTGTTGATCTCGTCCGTCCCTTTGATGGAGCGGTCTACGGATTCGAGCCCTGATCCACGGCCTTTTTCGTCTTCTGGGAAAGATCCACGAACTGCTTTACCGTCGCGGCAATCCGCTGAATGGATGTCGTCATCTGTTCAATGGAAGCGGACGTCTCGGTGACGGACGAGGCCTGGCTCTGCGAGCTTTTTGCCACGTTCTGGATATTGGCCGACATCTCGTGCATGGTCGAGGTCGTTTCTTCAACTCCCGTTGCGGCGGTTTCATTGTTCCTTGCGGCCTGTTCCGACGTTGATGCGACCTGCACCGAGGCGGAAGCAATATCGTTAGCGCCGGAGCGCACATCCCCGATAATATTCCTCAAGGACTGGATCATCGAATGGAAAGCGTTTCCAAGAACGTCCCTGTCGGATTTGGGCGTCACTTCGGACCTGAGGTCGCCCTCAGCGATGTCGCTTGCCGCTGCTGCCATGCTCTTCAGGTATCCGTTCATCCTTTTAAAGGCGTTCCCGAGAACGTCCCGCTCCGACTTCGGTGTCACATCGGACCCCAGGTCCCCCTCGGCTATGTCACCCGCCGCTTGTGCCATCCCTTTCAGATATAATGACATCGCAACAAATGCATTACCGAGTACGTCCTTGCCGGACTTCGGCTTAACATCGGAGCGCAGGTCTCCTTCCGCGATGTTGCCGGCCGCGTTTGCCATTGCTTTCAGATAAGTTATCATTTCCCTGAACGATGCGGCCAGGGTCCCTATTTCATCATCCCGTTCTATCCTGACATCCTGGTCGATGTCTCCCTCAGCGATCCTGCCGGCAATGCGCGCTACTTCAATCACGGGGATAGCTATCGACCGCGACAGGAAGAGCCCCAGAATAATCGCGATCATGACTGACAGCAACGAAATGCCGATGATCAGTATATTGGCCGTTCTTTTCGAATCAGCAGCCGCTTTTACAGCATCGGCGCTGTTTCTATTAGCAAAGTCTTCCAGTTTTGCCATCTGTTTTTCGATCTTGGAAATGACGCCGTCGAACTTTTCCATTGCGGCATTCCCCTCCGCCTGCTTGCCCTGGATATAGAGGGATGCCATCATTTCGCCGGTAGTCTCGAATTGTTCATGAATTTTCAGAATGTCGTCATTCGAGACGCCGGTTTCCTTGCCCGCAAGGAGCACCTTCAGTATTTCGATGTCCTTTCTCACCAGCTCGCCGTCTTCAGCGATCTCTTTTTTTACCTCGGACTCTCTCGTGAGTGAATAGTCGGTATAACCATCCTGCTGGCGTATAAAATCCCTCGCGAGGGCAGTACAGCTGTTCTTGATCTCCGCAGCCGATGATATAAATTCGGAACTTCTGGCCATGCTTGTCATGTTGGCGTATGCCACGACGCTGACGATGATGAGCAACAGGACAAGACTCATGAAGCCGGCAGTCAATTTTTTCCCGATAGTCCACTTCATTATTCGGTCTCCTTGCCTTTATTTAGAATTCTATGCAGCCTGAGAACCGGCTGATTTTTCAATCACTTTCACGACTTTTTTCATGTCGTCGAGATTCAGCACTTTCTGAAGGGTAAGAAGGATAACCAGCCGTTCCCCGACCTTCGCCACACCCGTTATGTACTCGACGCCGATTGCGGAAACCATTTCAGGAGGGGCCTCGATAGCATCAGGATGCAGTTTGAGGACCTCGGATACCGCGTCAACGAGCAGCCCGATAAGGCGCCCCTCGTTCTCTGTAATGAGAACCCTGGACGATTTGTTCCTTTCCTTCCCCTGCAGATTGAGCCTCTTTCTGAGGTCCACTACCGGAATTATCTTGCCCCTCAAGTTGATCACACCCTCAAGAAAACGGGGCGCATCGGGCACCTGCGTGATATCGGGCACTTTTACGATCTCGTGCACGGATTCTATGCCGACACCGTAGAGTTCTTTGCCGATATTGAACACAACCAGCTGAAGGTTCTTAGCCATTTCTTTCCTCCTTGATATTTTGCTTCCGGTCCAACCGGTTTAATCCGCCCTGTGGACTGCAGTGCAGCCGCAGGTTGATCGGTCGCCGCCTTTTTGTCCTTTATCTTTTCAAGAGTCCTGTCCATGCCGAGGCGAGTATGACAAAAACCCCACGGTGCAGGTTCCTCTTCTTTTTTTACGGCATTCATGAATTCGCACCTCCAGCAGTTGTTCAGCTTCTGAGCATAGGTCCCCTGTATCTTCCCGCCGCAGAGCGAACCGGCCACGACCCAGCAGGCGCGGCCCGCGTTCTTGCCGCCATGGACGCCGTTCAATTTTGTGTACGTAGTCGCAGGGCAGACACCGAGTTCCGCTGCTTTTTTGCCGCCCGGTTCCCTGCCGCATTTCTTGAATTCCCAGCAATTTATTCCCATGTTATTCCCTCCTGAACTTGTCTTGCTTTCTATGACATCAAGCAGCAATAGCGCCGGGATATAATAGTGCTTTCTTGTCATAGAGAGCAAGTAGTATGCCCGCTGCAAGGGATTGATTTTTTAGGGATTTTAAATAAAATTTGAAAGGAAATAAGGCAGGCTGCCTTGTTGTATCGGGCGGGATGCCCGATAAGCAGGTGCTCATAAAATGCCGGACGTAAATGCTTTTTTAACTGCTTTGGCTATAATTCAGGAGTGAATGAGGATGGAAGGGTTATGGTTATGGTAGTGCCTTGCCCTGGGTCGGAAACTGCCTGGATGGTGCCGTTGTGGTTCGCAACTATCTTGCGCGCAATGGAGAGGCCAAGACCGGTCCCGCCCCTCTCTGCCTTGGTCGTATAGAATGGATCGAAAATTTTGAGCATGTTCTCCGGTGATATTCCGGAACCTGTGTCGCTGATGCGAATTACGGATGACTCCTCTTGTGCGGCGGTTTCAAGAACAAGGCAGCCCTTGTCGTACATTGCGTCCAGCGCATTGGTTATGACTGCAAGGAAAACCTGCCTGAGTTCGCCTTCATTGCCTCGAATAACAGGCCCTTCGGGCTGGTAGCGCCGTTGTATCTCTATGTCTTTGAGCCTCCCCTGAAATCCGATGATCTCGAGCGTCTTGTCGAGAAGTCCATTCAGCGAAACTTCTTTTTTTTCATAGCTGCTTTTCCTGACAAAGGACAATATTGCAGTAGTGATGCTTTTGCATCTGAAGACCTCTTCCTGGATAATGCCGAGGTAGGATTCAAACAGTTTAGCGTCCCAGTTCCCCTTTCTGGCCCTTGTCATGAGCCCTTCCGAGCATCCGGCAATAGAGGCAAGAGGATTGTTGATCTCATGGGCGATGCCTGAGGCCATTTGGCCAAGCGCCGCAAGCCGTTCGCTCATGATAAGGCGGGTTTCCTTTTCCTTATCTTCGGTTATGTCGCGGGAGATGTGAATAGACCCGATGATCTCGCCTTCCGGGGAATGGTAGGGAAACGTAAAAACGCGGAACAGTCTGTTGGTCCTTTTGTCGAGAAACTCCTCTGCGGCCGCTATTTTTTGGGTTAACGTTGTGTGGTGAGGACAATTCGGGATTGGGGAACTGCCCTCGTGCATAAGCTCATAACACTTTCTTTTGATGACCTCCTGCGGCTGCAGGCCGAAATACGCCGCGAAGGCTTTGTTCGCTTTCACTATGGTGAATTCCTTGTCCAGGATGGCGATCATGTCCGTGATGCTGTCGAAGGTGTTCCGCCATTCCTGCTGGGAGTGGGATACGATGTTCAGAACGGTCTGAAGCTCTATGATCAGCTTTTCACGCTCCTCCTCGGTCCGTTTCCGCTGGATGACCCCGGCCAAAGCGCTCGCCATTGCGTTCAGAAACTCGATTTCCTTATCGTCCCGCCGGTGTCCTTCCTTTAAATACATATTGATGACACCGAGCACGCGCTGCGCATCCATGATCGGGATCGCAGTAATGACCGTGCCCTATAGCCCCGTCGTAGCTGACTTCGTGACGATCGTCAAGGCGGTCCGCAAACTGAACGTCTCCCCGGGCGGCTGCCCTTCCGCAGAGACACTTGCCGAACGGGACGATTTTGCATTGGTCATGCAGATGTTCCGAGAGCCCCCTCTGTGTTTTCATGACCAGTATTTCCGGGTAATCCTCAACAAGGAAGATTGCACCCTTCGATTCTATCGACAACCAGGGAATCGAGAGGATGATATCGAGCGCCTGCTTCAAGATGCCGTCAAGAGTAAGATTTTCGAGGGAGATGTGCAGGATCCAGTTGATGGCGGTCTGGGTGTCGTAGTTCCGCTTAATAACCAGTTCGGCCCTCCTGGAAGCCGCTTCGATCTTTTTCCGTTCCGTGATATCATGCATTGCGCCGATCAGCCCGCCCACCTTTCCCTCGACATCGGCAAATGTCGCCTTGTTGAAGATGACGTCGCGGAAAGAGCCGTCAGCGTGCTTGACTGAATATTCGTAGATTTGAACACCCGGGTGTTCGATGAGGTCCCTGTCCATGTCATGATATTTATCTGCCAAACTCTTTGGGCGTGATGTCGAGAACGGTCTTCCCGACAAGCTTCTCTTTTGATATGCCGAGAAAAAGCTCGAACGCCTTATTGCAGCCCAGGTAGGCCCCGGCAAGGTCCTTGTAAAAAATTGGCATGGGGATAGTATCGATCATGCGCTGGAGAAACTGGAGTTGCTCGTGCAGCGTGCGCTCCCAGCGCTCCCTCTCGGCAATTTCGCGCTGCAGCTGTTCGTTTGTTGCGTTGACCTCTTCAACCAGCCGGTTTTTTTCCCACTCCCGTGTCGTGACAGCCTGCGCAAGCTCGTTGAAGCCGGTTTCGAGTCTCGTAATCTCGTCGTTTCCTTCCACCGGCGCCCGTGCCGCAATATCACCGTCCTGGAAGTCCTTCATTCTGACTACCATGCCGTTCAACCTGCGGCTGACGAGTGTCTCCGATAAAAAAACCATCATCCAGCCGATAATGAACAGGGCCGTGACGATGAAGGCAGAACCGGCGAAGAGTTCCTGCCTGACGTGGTACGACAAATTCGCTGACGGAAAAATCGATGATGAGCAGGCCGTTGTTTAGGGTCCGGGAATCATGGCAGCCGTGACACACGGGCTTATTGAGGACCGGTGCAGCCCAGCGATAGGAGCTGTTGCCGTTCATGAGAATGCCCTTGTGCCCTTTTTCATGGCACTCCCGGCACCCGGGATCCCTGGTTGAAAATTTCTTCCCGATCAGCCCCTTCTCTGAAGAGGCCCTGACCTCACCCGACGTGTCGAGCAATAATATCCGGCTGACGGTATCGCTGGCCGCTTTAACTTCGTCCAGTTTTCGATTGAGCCCTGCATTGTCCCGGTTCAGCATGAACGTCATCAGGCTTTCCTCGATGACCCGGCCGGACAATTTTCCGAATAATTCCAGTTTCTTCGCCTCAGCCCGCATTTCAACCACGTAGAAAAGGTAAATGCTCACCGCGGCAGCAACCAGAAGCACTGACACGATCCAGAGCGCGAACTTCCTGCTGATGCTCATTCCTTCACCCCGTAATCCAGGAGTTTCCGGTAAAGCGTTTTGGGATTTATGCCGAGAAGTTCAGCGGCCTTGCCGCGATGGCCGCCTGCCTGCTTCAGAATGGCGAGAATATGCTGTTTTTCCACGTCGTCCAGAAGCATGCTGCTTTCCTTCCCGCAGTTGATAAGATCCGGCGGCAGGTCGCATGGTTCGATTGTGTCGCCGGGCGAAAGGAGGAGAACCCGATGGATAAGATTATGAAGTTCGCGGACATTCCCGGGCCAGGGGTACTGAGAGAGAACCGCGAGCGCTTCGTTGCTGAAGTGTTTGCGCTTAAAGGCGGGATTTTTCTTTTTGAAATGTTCGATCAGGACAGGGATGTCTTCTCTCCGTTCCCTGAGCGGCGGCACGGTCAGGCCCAGGGCGCTGATCCGGTAATAGAGATCCGCCCTGAAAGCGCCTTTTCCGACCTCTGCCTTGATATCCTTGTTGGAGGCGGATATGAATTTGACGTCCACCTTGATTTCCTTGACGCCCCCGATCCTGAAGAATTGCTTTGTTTCCAGAACCCGCAGCAGCTTGACCTGAAGAGACTGCGGCAGCTCCCCGATCTCATCGAGAAAAAGGGAGCCGTTGTCGGCTATTTCAAGCAGACCCAGTTTTCTAGCCTGAGCACCGGTAAAAGCGCCCCGTTCATTTCCGAAAAGCTCGCTCTCGATCATGGTTTCAGGTATGGCGCCGCAATTGATCGGGATGAACTGTCCACGCCTGCCCGAGTCATCATGCACCGCCCTTGCGACGAGCTCCTTGCCCACCCCGCTCTCGCCGCTGATAAGGACCGGCAAATCCGAAGTAGCCACCTTTTTCACCGTTTCGAGAATCTCGAGCATCTGCCGGTTGCCGGTTATGATCGTGGCGGCTTCCGATTGGATTTTTATCTGGGTTTTCAGGAGCAGGTTCTCGCTCAGAATTGTTTTCTTCTCAAAAGCCTTCTCGATAACGGCCTTGAGCTCTTCGATCTTGAAGGGCTTGGTGATAAAATCATACGCTCCGAGCTTCATTGCTTCGACCGCTGTGGTTACGGTGGCATGGGCTGTAAGAACTACTACTTCGGCTGTGATCAGCTGGTTTTTGATTTCTTTCAGCACTTCAATGCCGCTGACACCCGGCATGTTGAGATCCAGGAGAAGTATGTCGTATTCGTCCCCTTTGAGCATGTCCAGGGCCGACTGCCCCGTGGCCGCTTCATGTACCTCCGTGTCGTTCCCGGACAGTTCGTTTTTCAATAAAAGCCGGATATTTTTTTCGTCGTCCGCAACCAGTATTTTTATGGGTTTTCGCATGGCCGCAATAAGCCTCGTACCAGTATTAAACGACAAATAAAAGGGATGACACAATATTACAGTCTGCGTACATAATACCAGAATGTCTGATTTTTTTCTTATACTTTTTTATAAGGGAAGAAAGAGGCAGGGTAAAAGCGAGGTATGTCTTATAGCAGTACGTCCAGGAGTGTAAAAATAAAAATTGTAACACTTATATAACCGTTCATGTTAAAGAAGGCAATATCAAGCTTCGACAGATCTCCTTCCTTAACCAGCATGTGCTCGTAAAACATAAGGAAAAGTGCGGCAAATACTCCGGCATAGTAATACCAGCCGAGAGAGAGGAGGTTCCCTAGCCCGAACAGAAACACCATGGTTATCGTGTGCGAGAGCCGGGCTATCCAGAGCGAGCGCCGAATTCCGAACTTCTGGGGAATCGAGTGCAGACCCGACTTGCGGTCGAAATCCATATCCTGGAGCGCGTACAGGACGTCAAACCCCAAAAGCCAGAAAAGCACCGCCCCTCCCAGCACGAGCGCCGGAAGTTCCAGCTTTCCTGTAACCGCTATCCACGAGCCGATTGGCGCAAGACAGATGGCAAGACCAAGGAACGCATGCGATAGAAACGTGAAGCGTTTGGTGTAAGAATAGAAAAACACCACGGCGAGCGCAATCGGGGAGAGACAGAAACTGAGTGTATTCAGCATCCAGGCGGCAAACACCAGCAGCAGCGACGAGATCCCGCTGAACATTGCCACCTGTGCCGGGGTCACGAGCCCCAGAGGAAGCGCGCGTGTTTTGGTTCTCGGGTTTTGAGCGTCAAACCCCCTGTCTGCCCAGCGGTTGAAGCCCATGGCCGCCGAGCGCGCACCGACCATCGCTGCCGTGATCCAGAAGATTTTCCACCATGATGGCAGTCCACGTGCTCCCAGCAGCGCACCGGTAAAGGCGAAGGGCAGCGCAAAGACGGTATGTTCGAACTTGATCATCTCCAGGATGATTTTTACTTTTTCGAGCATTCTGATTTTCACCGAACCTGATTGATGAATTTCTTTAATTTGGGTAGAGATGTTCGAGTTTTTTATCCGCAGATTACGCAGATTGCGCAGATAATGCAAACGGATTAACTGAAGAGAGCCTTAGACACGGATTTATAAAGACATACAAGTCTTTCATATTCCGGTTATAAAATCTGCGTCCATCTGCGAAATCTGCGGCTAAAGCTTTTTTCAATCAGATTATGTAAGAAGCAAGTAGTTACTTTTTTAAATTTTATTTATTTTATTTGGGTGATCGGACGTCGTGCTTCGAATTCGCGTTTTTCGTCCATTCGTCGATCTTCCTTTTGATCTCAGGCATGGCCCTCTGCGCAGCCTCGATCCCCGCCTGCATGCACCTCTTCTTCTGGGTGAAATCCAGCATGGCCACATTCCCGACGGCCGGCATGATCAGCACATCCGCATCCTTTTTTTTGTAGCCCACATTCTCGCTGAACATGATGTTCACGGACTGGAGCACGACATCAACCAGGGTTGTAACGTTAAAGTTGACCACGTTCTCGCTGATATCTACGGCAATCACGATATCGGCGCCCTTCTCCCTGGCCACGGCTATGGGGATATTGTCCACCACGCCGCCGTCCACGAGCAGCCTGCCCTGATGCTCGACCGGATTGAACACCCCCGGGATGGCGCTGCTTGCACGCACTGCTTTTGCCACCGATCCGCGTTCAAGCACAACACGTGTGCCGCGGTTCAGATCGGTTGCTACGGCGGCAAAAGGGAGTTTGAGGTTTTCTATGTTCTCGACAGGCACTTTTGAACGCACGAACTCCTCCAGTTTGTCCCCCTTGACCGGCCCCATACTGGTAAGCGCGGCGAACATGGCGAAGTCGAAGAGGTGTTCTCTTTCGAGGGCAAATGCCGTCCACTCCAGCTCAAAGCTGTTCAGGTCATGCGCGTAAATGGCGCCGATCAGGCTGCCTACGCTGGTACCGACAATCAGGTCGATCGGGATCTTTTCCTGCTCCAGTGCACGGATCACACCGACATGTGCAAAACCCCGCGCAGCGCCGCCTCCCAGAACCAGCGCTACTTTCGGTTTCAAAATCCCGGTTGCCGGCGGCTCCGAAGTCTCTATTGCAGAAGGGTCCGGTGTCGTCGCACACGATGAACAGGAAAGAACAAGGAACAGCACCATCAAACGTATACCATGCTTCATAAGCTTCACCCTATTTCTGAAATGAAAGTAACCGCAGCTATCCACAGATTACACAGATCGAAGGAAACCCGATCCGGTTTCGAAATCTTAAAAGCTTTATCGCAGATGCAGCACTCGCGGCCTTCACGCCTGCCCCGCCAGCCTGGCGACTTCCTCGGAGAGCTTTTTAACGATCGATTCGTAGTCTTGATCTCCTGGCTGGATCGGTTTTCCAAACGTGATCCTTACCTTTGCCGGTCTCGGAAATGCCTTTCCCGGCGCAAGCATACGATAAGTGCCCTCAATCGCCACCGGGATAACAGGCACCTTAAGCTCTTTCGCTATGATGCCGACGCCTTTCTTGAATTCTTTGAGCGAGCCGTCGCGCGACCGTTGTCCTTCGGGGAACACGCAGAGTATCCTTCTGTTTCGCAGAACATATGCGGACAACTGGAGCGCGTTATAGAGCCTGGCCTCCATATCGACAGGTATGACCTGGATTCCCTTCGCGACAATGGACGTCAACGGGCCCCCGAAATAGGCAGTCGCTCCCAGAAAGAACGTCTGTGAGGCAATCTTCCAGGGAAGCGCAGCCACTACCGAGGGGGCATCAGCAAAACTGACGTGATTCGGCGCAACAATGTACGGTCCTGCTTCGGGAAGGTTTTGAAGACCGCGGACGTCCAGACCGCCGTAAACCTTGAAAACCAGTTTGAGCATCAGTTTGATCATGTAGCGTGCCGCGATGCACAATCGTCCCGGCTCGAACGTAAGCGTCTGTTTCGCGTCTTCGGATGGTTCCTGTGCAAGAATTTCGTTCCATGACAAACGCACTCGGTTCCCGGCTTCGATCGGCGCAGCAGTCAGAGCTTCTTTGATCCTGAGCAGCGCATCCTTCACGGTAAAAACGTTCGATCCGAAAGACTCCTCCAGGGAAATGCCGAACGATTTCTCGATGCTGACCACGAGTTCCACCCGGGCGAGCGAATCGAGCCCCAGGTCGAGTTCGAGGTTGTCGTCCGGCACAACCTTTTTCTTCGGGGTAAACGGCTCTATGCAGGCGACCAGTTTCTTTCCCTCCGGCGTATCGAGCAGCTCTTTGTCTGCATCGGCAACCGCCTTCTCGGCCCTCTCAGCCTGCTTCAGATAGAGGTCGCGCACAAGGGCGCGCCTCAGTTTGCCCAGACGCGTTACCGGCAGTGCGTCCTTGAAGATCTTGAGCCCGGTGATTCTTTTATAGGGCGGGAGTTCCTTTGAAAGGTCTTCGATCTTGTAAGCGATGACCTCACGCGAGTTGGAAAGGTTGATTTTTCTGAGGTAATCGAAATCCGGGACGACTGCCGCTTCAAGACCTCGCTCCCCCTGGAGCAGGCATATTTCTTTGATTTCCGGGATCTGCTTGTAGAACTTCTCGAGCTCCTCGGGGAAGATCTTTTTGCCGGTTGACAGCACGATCATTTCCTTTGACCGGCCCGTAATGAAAAAATAGCCGTCCCTGTCCCGATAGCCGAGATCGCCGGTATAGAACCATCCGTCTTTCAGCACTTCCGCGGTTTCTTCGGGTTTTTTATAGTATCCCAGCATCACGTTCCGGCCGCGTACAGCGATCTCGCCCTGGCCTGTTTCATCGGGATTTGCGATCCTGACTTCCACATCAGGAAGCGGTATTCCAATCGAGCCCGCCTTCTGTCTCGAGAGGGGGTTGAAGGTGCTTACCGGGGAGGTTTCGGTAAGACCGTAGCCTTCGATGACCGTGAAACCGAGGTTGGTCATGTCCGTGTATACTTCGGGTTCGAGCCGCGCCCCGCCGCTTGCGAACAGCCTCAACGAAGGTCCGAACAGCGCGTGAACCTTGCCGAACAGGGACTTGCCCAGGTTCACGCCCATCGTTTTTCTGAGGGCGCCATTGAGCTTGAGCAGCAGCTTTACGATCATCTGCACGGGCGCGGGTTTTTTCTGTATCCCGTCGAAGATAGCGCGCCGGAGTCCGGCGTACAACTGTGGAACCCCGAGCATAATAGTGACCCCGGTTTCGGCCATGCATGAAAGTATGTCCGGGCCCTTGAGGCTGTTCTGGATGGTTACTGTGGCGCCAACCGAAAACGGCAGCAGCATGCAGGTCATAGCCGGATAGGTATGGTGCAGAGGAAGAAGACAAAGCATATTGTCATAATCATGCACAAGATCAAGCTTTACGCAGCTGGCACAATCCGATGCAAGATTGCCGTGTGAAAGCATCACGCCCTTCGGATCGCCGGTGGTCCCGGACGTATACAGAAGCGCGGCGAGATCGCCGGCGGAAGGCGTGGCCGGAACGGAAGCATCAGGATGTGCGGTCAACATATCGCTGAAAGAGACGCCCGAACCCTCGTCAAACGACACGATCATCAGTGAACTTTTCGGCGGAAGCTTCTCGAAGGTGCCTCTAGATACAAAAACGGCTTTTGCCTCGGAACGTGCGAGCAGGTTCGCGACTTCCTTGTCGGTGAGCTGGGCATCGAGAGGAACGATGACGCCGCCGAGCGACACAACCGAGAGATAGGCGGACATCCATTCAGGCCTGTTTTCCGACAGGAGTGCGACCCGGTCTCCCTTGCTTATTCCCGCATCTGAAAGAGAGCGGGCCGTTGACGCGATGCCTTTTAAGAATTCGCGATACGTGTACCGACGGTACCGCTCCCCGGTTTTCATTTGAACGGCAGTTTTATCCGGATAACGGTGTGCGGTCTCTTGGATTGTAATCAGGATCATTGTACGCCTTTTCAACAGGTTCGGGATTCCTTGATGTGAACACAATATATGGGCGCTTGGGGAAAGTCAATGCGGAAGTGCAGCACCCTCGTATGCCGCGAGGGACGGTTACGAAACGGTCAATTTGTAGCCTGCTTTATGTCGTGCCCTGCCTTTTTCCAGGTCTTCTTTGCGTTCTTGTCGATTTTTCTGACGCCTTTTTTCGCGTTCTTATCGACTGTGCGGGTCACTTTCTTCATGCCCTTATGCACCTCTTTGAAGCCTTCTTTCACCGATTGTCCGTCGCCTGCAATAGCCGGCGACAAAAGCGCAAAAAAAAGCGTAAAGAATACCACTCCTGTTTTCATTCGGCCCTCCCATGACGATCACTATTTTACCACACAGTACCTGATCATATGGCAAGATTCAGTCTGTTTTTTGTTTGAGTATTATACAATATTTTTGCGGCAGAAAATAGTAGATTGCAGAATGGGGGGGTCAGCTTGGGATACTACAGGCGCGCGTACACGAAAGGCGGCAAATGATGCGCTGGAATATTCTATTTTACCATCACGCTTACAGCGTCGCGTTTTCCCGATAACCGTTCCAGATCTCCCGGATCTTCTTCGCTCCACGCCGTGACCGCGGCCTTCAGCCCATCCACCACCTTCGCCATTTTTTTGTAATCGAGCGTTTCCGGAAGGTCGGTGGGCGCATGATAGTGAGGGTTGCGGTAAAAAGCGGTGTCGGTTACCATGAGCGCTTTGAACCCGAATTTGTAGAATGACCAATGATCCGAAAAATCTACACCAATAACGACCGGAAGAGCGTTCAAGGTGACAAGCTGCAGGTCGGTGCCGTTTTCGAAACCCGCTCCAATAAGCTCGGTAAAAGCACGGGACTTGATGTTGCCTACCATCGAGATAAAATCTCCGCGCGAAGGGTATCTCAATCTGAACGTCGGAAGCGGATAATGCTGCGATCCTTCTCGCTCACTGAAATAGCCGATCATCTCGAGGCAGATCATGCCCTCGACCCGTTCGTTCCGCTCTCTCAGGCTTCGCGCATAATGAAAGCTTCCCATGTTCTGCGTCCGGTATACGGGCGGTTCTTCAAGTGCAAAAGCTGCGAACCTGACCGTTTTTCGGACCTTGAGACCGGCAAAGGACCTGGCCAGACTGAGAAGCCCGGCAATGCCGCTGGCGTTGTCATCAGCGCCGGGAGTAGTCCTGACCGTATCGTAATGTGCTCCGATGACAAGTATTTTTTCAGGATCCGTGTCGCCCGTCTTCTCAGCGATAATGTTATAGTAAGTGTTTCCGCGGTACAAAAACGGCTGCCAGAATACTTCATAGCCGAAGGACTGGAATTGACCCGTTATATAATCGGCTGTTTTCTTAAGCCTTTCGATATCCTGAAAGGTTCGAGAGCCGATATCGCCTGCCAGCACCTGGACGATCTCCCGAATAAAGTCTATTCTGTTCATACTAAAAATGTATCACACAAAAACGGTCGAGTCAATCGCCTTGACTATTAACTACTTTTTGCTTACACTTATAATAATTTATGTGAATCGGGCTGATCACCAGCCGGCAAAAGGAGACGTCAATGCAAAAGCTTCCGGATCAATATACCAACCTTCAAAAGAAATACCAAAGTTTTATGACTGCGGTGGAAAACCTTGGCAAGGCAAGCAAAGCGGCCGGACCTCTGGACGAAAAAACCTGCTGTCTTATTCAACTCGCAGGCGCAGCCGCAAATTTCTCGGAAGGATCAGTCCACTCGCATGCCCGGCGTGCGCTTATTGCGGGAGCGAGCCCCGAAGAAATACGTCATGCCATCATCCTGCTTGCCAGCACGATAGGCTTTCCCTCGGTTTCTGCGGCCCTTTCCTGGACAGACGATATCCTCGAAAAGAAAGACCACAAGCTTTAAAAAAAACTGCGACAGACATCTGCAGATATTGAATAGGCTATAATTACAACAATTGCATTTTTAATAAACACATTCAACTAAGGAGAGGTGCCCTCATGGCAAGTGTAAAGATTGATCGGGAAGAATGCATCAGCTGTGAATCATGCTGGACGGTTTGTCCGGAATTCTTTCAGCAGAACCCAACGGACAACTGGAGCGAGGTAGTACCCAAGTATCAAACGGGCGGCGACCCGGCCAGCGGCGAAGCACCGACGGATCTGCTGGATAAAGTCAAGGAAGCGGCTGATTCCTGCCCCGTCACGATCATTCACGTAGACTGATATTCCGGATCAGGAGAATGAGCGTACACAGATAAAGAATATCTTCCATGCCACGGATGGCACGGATTTGACACGGTTTGAACAGACCGGTTTCATCCGTGGCCATCAGTGTAATCCGTGGCAAATGCATTCAGATCTATTCCGGCAAATTGTCTGAATCGTTCCTCCTTGAGCGCTTTGAAATAATTTTGTCGCTTAAGGCAAGCCTCTTTATTCAACCGATCATCTCATCTCCGGCAAATTGTCGTAAACCGAATCGATCACTTTCATCATCTCTTCATCCGAAACGGGCAAATACTTTATCTCCTCTCCGGTCTCCTGCATTTTCTTGAGGTCAACAACCACGCCCACAGGAAGGTCCTCACCTGTTCCGGATTTTCCCTTGACAGCGTAGAGAACCCATCGTGGGCCTTCAAGTGAAAGCACCATATATGCACAGTCCGAAACTGCCAGGATCGAATGAGCTGCAAGATGGCTAAGCGTACCGTAGCTCAGCACAATCCCGCCGCCGAGTTCATATCCCGTTGGAACGACAACTGCCTTGGACAGCTCATAGACTCCATAGGCAGCGCCGCCCGCTGTTGACGCCGCCGTCCCGGCGGCCAGCGTCGTGCCTGCTATGACATTACCAAAGCCCTGGGTTACCGCACCGCCGGCTTCGCCGGTCACCCTGAGCGCGCCGCCGGATACAGCGCCGACACCCCCTACCGCTGTCCCGATAATTCCGCCGCCAACGGCAATTCCCGCACTGGCAAGGGGTACCCCGATATATTGAACGCCTTTGCCGGCGGCATATCCGCCTCCTTTCACAACAACTCCGGCGGTCTTGCTTAATCCCGCTTCACCATATCCGAGAATATTTCCCGTAACGGCAGTAGCGCCCGCAACGGCATGTGAACCGATAGAATCAACAACAGCATAAACTCCCGCCACCGCTGCAATCCCGGTGGGTGCAACCAGGTCATACCCGGTTTTTGCCGCATCCCAGGTCACCTCAACGGCAAGTTTCGTGGTAGTCACGCCTTCCTGGACCAGGACCATTGATCGGGAAGGCCACGAAATTAACGCCGATATACCCGAGTGACGCCGCTGTCATTTTTGCGGCCGGTTCTATGGTTGCGTCCCACAGTATTCCCTGCAGCACCCACCGCAGGGATTTCAATAGCGCCAGGCTCAATCCGGTCGTTGTATAATTACCGTCCAGTTCCTTTCCTGCTTTGCTGAATGACGACGAGACACCGGAGCTGTAATTCCTGGCCGTATCACTCATAAGATCAACTGTCTTTCCGGACCATTCCCTTCGTGTTTCGTTCTGTTCCTTGATGATATCGACAAGGTTCGCCTCGGACAGGCTCTCTCCGATGCTCACGTCCTCTTTTTTCACCTTTGACGGAACGGCTGCATACCCCTTAACGAAGGCATGCCCGCCGTACTCGAGAGCCGCTCCGCTTCGGTCCGCGCTCGATATCGAAATATCTTTGGCGGTCTGCAGCGACGCCGATGCCAGTTCCGTCCCCTGCTTCGTACCGGTTTCACTGACCGTGTTCCCCGCTGATCGCGCATCCCTGATCACGGCGTGCCCCGCTTTTTCACGCGCCTGGAACATATATCCGGACAGGTCCCAGGACTTGCCGACGATGCTTTTGCCGATTTCCGTTGAACGGTAGACAAGGAGTGTGCTGTTCTCCCGGCTTAGCTTTCTTATCTCGTCTGCGGCTTTATTGCTGCCGCTGCTGATCTTTTTTGAAAGGCCGTATGTCACCCTTGTTCCTTCTGTAACGATGTAGACAGAGTCGGCTGCGTGCTTGATCGATATTTCAAATGACTGCCTTGCGCGTGAGCCGGTAAGTTCCGCAATAAGGTCCATAGTGCCGGGACCGGGCGGTATAACGCTGATCGAGGTGTTCGGGACCTGAAAAGCGCCGTTCCTGTAAAGCGATACATGGCCCTCGGTAACCAGCTTTTTCGTATTGCCGAGGGGATCGCCGGTTCCGTTTGTTGTTGCGCACCCGTTGACCCCGGTTGCTACAACCGCGAACAGCAGGAGCAGGCTGGATTTATTGGATCGTATTTTTTTCATTCCCGCACCCTCACATCGTCCGGAATTTGTTCGAGCACGTTCTTTATGACTTGAGTGTCTGTTGAAAGTATTTCCAGGCTCACACCTTCAGTTTTTTCAAGCTTCTTCAAATCAACGACGGACCCGACAGGCAGATCACCGATTGAATAGGTTTCGTCGGCAGCAGGTTCGTCGCTCATCTTCACGCGTCCTTTGGCAGCGGCAATGACAAGGCGCGGCCCGTCCCAGGCCAGGAAGACTGCGGTATCTATCACACCGGTCAGCGCATGCGTCGGGAGCGCGGTCAAAGCATTGTAACCGAGCACGATGCCGGAAGAAGCCTGATTGATCACGACCTTCGTAGTCCCCTTCACCGCGTCATACGCCAGAAAGCCGACATATCCTGCGGAATGGGCCGCCGTACTTCCGACCCCTTCGACAACACCGGCAGCGGGCCCGACCGTAGAAAACGCCACCTGATTGATGGCCCCGATCGTGCCTCCGGCGGCATACGTAACCGGAACAGAGCCAAGTGACAAAAGGGAAAGGCCGCTCAGAAGGCCGCCTTCGACTGTCGGCGATACGAGCTTCAGACCCGCTTTGCCTGTATAATAGACTGTAAGCCCCACAGACTGAATTGTTCTGCCCGCGACGATGGATGTGGCCGTAACCGGAAGGAATACTGTATAGGTGGCCCCGCGTACCGTTGTTTTCACGATCGTCTTTGACGCCGGCGCAGCAAGCCCGTAATAAAACGACTTGAGGTAGCCGTAGAGGATCGGCCCGAGGGCCATAAGCGTGTTCTGCTCCCTGCCGGACTTATCGTACTCTGCCTGGAACTCCCTGCTTGCCCTCTGGAATGACGCCTCCCAGGCAGGATCAATCTTTTTCGCAAAGCGTTTTCGGTTCTGTTCCGTGATATCGAAAATATTGCTGAAATCGCTTTTTATGGAATTATAATAATTCCCGGGGATGACACTCAATTCATGGCGGTCTTCTTCCGTCCGTCTTGCAATGGACATATTACCCTGCACAAATGCCTCCATTGCTTTTTTGAATCGATCTCCGGCGTAATCAAGTTCAGCCAGGGCAAGCGTATGAGTTGTATCGATGATTTCATTGCTCAGTTTCGAACCTCCGGCCACCAGCTTCTGCCCGGTTTTTACCGAATCCAGAATATCGGTCTTGACGGATTCCTTGTATTGGCCGGAATGTGTAGATGCGTCTTTTACGACACGCTGCAGCGCTGTCTTCGATGAGATGATCGATTTTTCCCTGGCATATTCAAAAGCCCTGCTGCTCGAGGTGACCACATACCACCCTTCATTGTAAAGCATCTTGTGTCCGCGCAGGTTTCCCATTGTCAGGGGGATTACGTCTTCAACAGAGAGTTTTTCGTTCGCTGAGATCATATGCTGCTGTTCTGCGCCGAATAAGGGGATTGAGAAGAGAAAGATAACGGTAAACAGGATGGTCAAAGAAAAGGCCCGCAAGGATTCGTTCGCCATATTACCTCCCTTGGGATCACCGAGTTACGTAGAAAAGTGTTTTAATTATACACGAAATATAAAACTATGGTTTTACTAATTTGTAATTTCGATTAAGCAAAGAAAGCCATACATCGAAAAAAATGTTATACTCAGGCATTATGACCGGTCATCTTGTGTTCATAGGCGACTCCCTTACCGAATGGTTTGACTGGCAGCGGCGCTTCCCGGATTATCAGGTCTTGAACCTCGGCATCTCCAGTGAACCCGTCGAAGGTCTGCTTGGCCGAAGAGAGCAAATCAGGTCCCGCGTTCAAAATCCCGACTTCATCTTCCTCATGACCGGCATAAACAACATTGCCATGGAGCAGTACAATATCATTGTGCCCTACAGCGAACTCGTCCGGAACTTCACTACCTGGTACAGGAAAGCAGTAATAGTTGTCCAAAGCATCCTGCCTGTTAACCTGTCATGGATCGACAACAACATTATAAAAAACACAAACCGCGATCTCGATAGAATAGCCGGCGACCATAACGCCGCATACCTCGATGTGTATCATCTCTTTGTCGATTCAAAAGGGAACTCAAAAAACGGCTATCTGCAGGACGATGGTGTGCATTTGAGCGCCAAAGGATACGAAGTCTGGGCGAACGAAGTGGAAAGGTTTTTGAAAAAATGAGCGCATATGAGAAACGCTGCAGGTTAATGATCGCCAAATTACGGGACACAGGTCTCTTGATTATACTTGTCCTGGGATTGTTCGGGTGCGGTCACTCTACTTCAAACCGCATAACGTGTGTCGAGGATTCATACGGGAACAAATGTTATCAAATTGACGGAAATATCGTCTATGAATGGGGAACCATGACACCGTATACCACCGGCACCTATTACGTTACTGAATTCAGGACAACGCTGCCTCTGCCGGTTAAAACCGTACTGTCGTCTAAAACCGACTACCCGACTCCCGTGGATATTCGTTTTTCAGGCGATCCTGTCGATACTATCGATATCTTCGTCATCTATCATGTAAGCGACACAACCTGGCCTGTTGATCCCTCTACTCAAATAAACTGGTCAATTGAAGGTGAACTATAGCTTTTTTGTACTGGCATAAAATGAATAAGAACCTTGAACTCAAGGTCCCGCCGCCTGTTGTCTTCTCGGTCTTCGCGGGTCTTATGTGGCTGCTTTCCCGAGCAATCCCCACGGCTGAGCTTGACGTGCCGGCACACAAGGCGCTTGCAGCGGGAACGGCTGCACTGGCAGGAATATTCGGAACCGCAGGCATCCTTTCCATATTTCGCGCAAAAACTACAATAAACCCGCATGACCCGCGTAAATCCTCTTCGTTGGTAACAACCGGTGTTTATTCGGTTACCCGGAATCCCATGTACTTGTCGCTCCTCTTAGTCCTGCTCGGATGGTCGATCTATCTATCAAACCTTGTTTCGTTTGTGCTGCTCCCATTGTTTATCGCATATCTTAACCGCTTTCAGATAAAGCCTGAGGAACAAGTTTTGGCATCACTATTCCGTAGTGAATTCGAGGCATACTGCAAACGTGTCCGCCGCTGGTTATAGAGCGCGTACGTGCCAACCTGAAATTTCACTAAATTGCATATTCTGCACCCGCAAACGCCTCTTTTTATCCTTTATCTCTCCTGCTAATTTAGTTATACTTTCGGCATCATCAGTAAACTTTAGTAACTTATTTAAGATATTGCGCATATGAAAATATCACTGCTCATCATAAGCCTGTCACTCTTTCTTCAAATGATTTCAGCGCTCGTTGCCTTGCGGCTGGCTCTCTCAGGCAAGAGGACAATAGGAGCTTTCATGTTGCTCCTGACGCTATTGATGACCTTCCGCCGGGCCATTTCTTTCTACAGAGAGATCACGGGCGATGCAGTAAAGATCGACTTGCCGGCAGAGCTTACCGCGTTGATAATATCGTGCATCCTGCTGCTCGGGTTCCTCTATATTGTCAGTTTGATTTCCGCTCATAAACGGGAAATCGACGAACGTATTCGAACCGAAACAGCGCTTGAAGAGACGAATGCCAAACTGCATGCCCTGATACAATCCATGCCTGATATGGTAGTCTTCAAGGATGTTGAAGGGAGACATCTCCTCGTCAACCGAGTCGTTGAGAATCTCACGGGCCGTAAAAAGGAAGATTTTCTTGGCAAGACCGTCGATGTATTGTTTCCTCCGGAAGCGGCTGGACAGTGCAGGAGGAGCGACGAGGAAGCGCTGAAAAGCACGACCAGCGTTCATTTTGAAGAGCAGATCCCCGGCAAGGGCGGAGAAACAAGATATTTGGACACGCTCAAAGCCCCCATTTTTGACGACAACCGGAACATTGTCGGGCTCGTCACGGTCAGCAGAGATATCACTGCCCGAAAACGTCAGGATGAAGAGATACGCGAGAGCGAAGAGCGCTTTCGCCGGGCATTCGAAAACGCAGGCGTGGGCGCTTCCATCGTCGACTTTAGCGGACGTTTCCTGAAGGTCAACAAAAGACTGTGCGAAATGCTCGGATACCAGGAAAAGGAGCTTTTGTCAAAGACTTTTTCAGACATTTCTCATCCGGACGACATCAAAAAGGGGCTTGATGCGCTCTCAAAACTGATCGCGGGCAAGGCGGATTATCTTTCATTCGAGAAGAGGTATATATGCCGTGACGGCCGAATAATACATGGCATCGTAAGCCCGTCCGCAATTCGCGACAAAAACGGCACGCCTGTGTGCTGTCTCGGGATGTGGCAGGACATCACCGAACAAAAAAGGGCCTCGGAGATAATAGAGCTGCTCAGCCGCCGCAACGAGATGATCCTGAAATCGGCCGGCGAAGGCATTTACGGTCTGGATCAGGACGGGAACATAACCTTCATTAATCCTGCAGCGGCGGAAATGATCGGCTGGTCCGTTGCGGAGCTTATCGGAAAACGGTCACACGAGACATTCCACCATACAAGGCCTGACGGATCCCCCTACCCGCGCGAGGAGTGCGCGTTCCATAAGGCATTGAAGAGCGGGACTGTCCATAAGGTCAAAGACGAAGTATTCTGGAGAAAAGACGGTTCTTCTTTCCCGATCGAGTATGTAAGTACGCCGATGCGCGAGAATAACACGGTGGTCGGCGCCGTCGTGGTGTTCAAGGATGTCTCCGATCATATACAGGCTGAAAAAACTCCCAAGGCCGCCGTTATCAGCGCCGGGGAAAAAAAGGCCAAATCCGAAGCAGTCATTGCCGCCATCGGCGACAATCTCGTCATTCTCGATCCCGAATTCAGAATCATCTATCAAAACGAGGTAGACCGGAAAATGAACGGGGACCTCGTGGGTAAATGCTGTTACAAAGCTTTTGAAGGAAGGGAGACTGTCTGTGACAACTGCCCCGTCGAGCTGTCTTTCAAAGACGGTCTGGTCCACCGCGGAGAACGGATCGCAACCACGAAAGTGGGAATCATGCATCTCGATATCACTGCGTCGCCTTTGCTCGACGTCTCCGGAAAGGTCATCGCGGTTATAGAGATGGTCAGGGACATCACTTCAAGAAAACATGCAGAGGAGGCCATTCGCAGGTCCCGTGACGAACTGGAAAAACAGGTGAACGAACGGACGGCCGAGCTTACAATGATGAACGAACAGCTGCGCAACTTTTCCAGCTACCTTTAGACAGGCCCGGGAAAAAGAACGGGCCGCTATGGCGCGGGAAATCGCAAGACGAACTCGGGCAGTCCATGACTGCGTTGAAGATGGATTTTGCCTGGTTAAAGAAAAAGACCCCTCCCGAACGGAAGGATCTCGTCGAAGGAAGAAGCTAAATATATGAAGGAGCTGATCGAAAGCACCATGGAGAGCGTTAAGAGAATTGCTACAGAGCTGAGGCCGGGCATGCTCGACCACCTGGGTCTTGCCGCTGCTGTGGATTGGCAGGCTGAAGAGTTCGAATTAGGGACCGGGTCCTTAAGTGCGATATCGTTTTTCGTCCTGACGAGATCGTTCTCGACCAGCGATCGTTCGACGGCAATTTTCCGTGTCTTCCAGGAGACGCTCACGAATATCGCCCGGCATGCGAAGGCCACAAAGGTTACTATAGGGTTGACACGGGGGCCCGACGAGTTCATGCTGCGGGTGAAGGACAACGGCAAAGGCATTACCGAGAAGCAGATTGCTGACCCGAATTCGCTTGGATTGATCGGGATACGGGAACGCGTACGTTCATGCCTGGGGCGGCAAGGTGGCCATCAAAAATTCAAAGGAATCGGGAACAGCAATAACTATCCGGATTCCCCTCAGCCATTAAAGGTGGTACCCTGGAATTACGGTTAGCGGCAACACACAGCCTCCCGCGGGGCGCAATTCATGACAGGACAGCAAAGGGGTGGAAAATGTCATACTGGAACAGGACAATAGCTTCAGCAGTCAATTCTATACTGACTGTAACCTTTATCATGTGCGCCGGCGGATGCGACCGAACGGATAAAACCGCTAATGTGAACCTCGAACAAAGAAAAGTTTTCCAGGAGGAAAACAAGCCTGTACAGGGCTCTATCCCCTGCGGATCGCCGTCGGAGCGATGATCACCCCTCGGGCGGGATTTGCTTATTACCGCAGGCTCCTCGATTATATAGGAGTTCAGTTGGGGAGGCCCGTGCAATTCGTTACAAAAAATAAGTATGAGGAGATCAACAATCTTCTGAAAAAAGGAGATCTCGACATTGCCTTTGTCTGCAGCGGGCCGTATGTGGCAGGCCACGAAGAATTCGGGCTGGAACTCCTGGTTGTGCCGCAGGCATACGGAAAAACCGTCTATTATTCATATATCATCGTGCGAAGCGACAGCAGTCTGAAAACGTTCGATGACCTCCAGCCAGAACAACAACCTTACCCTTTTTCCGATCCGGATTCAAATACAGGAAAGCTGGTTCCCACCTACATGCTCGCCAGGGGGACCCCGGATACCTTTTTTAAGAAATATTTTTTTACCTACGGCCATGACACGTCCATCAAGGCGGTCGCGGAGAGATTGGTGGACGGGGCGGCAGTGGACCACCTCATCTGGGATTATTTGAATCAAACCGACCCCACCTACACATCCAGAACGAAAATCATCCAGAAATCCCTTCCCTGCGGAATACCACCGGTGGTAGTCCGCCGCGAACTGGACGTTCAAACCAAGGAAAGACTTAAAAAAATATTACTCAATATCGACAAGGACGAAGCAGGCAGGGAAATCCTGAAAGGGATGATGATAGAACGGTTCGTTTCCGCTGACGACACCGCATACGATTCAATCAGGGAGATGCGGGAATGGACAACAGGGATGAAAGCCGATACGGGTAATCATAATTAATGAAAGCATCGAGTTTAAGAACAAAATTTCTTGCCGGTTCGCTGGGCCTGGTATTGATTCTCGGCTTTGGTGCAATTGTCCTCATACGTACCATGCTGACAGACATCCTCGAGACGCAGCTCCAGAAAAGAGCGGTTGTTCTGGCCAGAGCCTTCGCTGAAGAGGTTGTAGATCCTCTTTTGACGGAGAATGTTCTCTCCCTCCGGCTGCTCTGTGTTGATCATAAATTTCTGGAAAGCGACATCGAGTATATCTTCGTCGTAAATCCGCAAGGAGAAGTACTCGCCCATACGTTCGGGGAGTCATTCCCGCCACACCTGAAGAAAACGAATGCCGTACAAACCGGGCAGACGTACAGCATCCGGCATCTCACAATGGATATGGGGTCGGTCTTTGACATTGCGGCCCCCATATTAAAAGGCAACCTCGGTACAGTTCGAATCGGGATTTCCGCCGAGCCGATCAGAAAAAGCATAGCCGGCATCATCAACTATATCGTATGGATTATCATCTGTGTTGCGGCGTTTGTCTGCGTACTAGGCATCATTTTCAGCGTAAGAATCACAAAACCCTTTGCCGAATTCGTGAAGGCGGCGAAAACCGTGGGAAGCGGCAACCTAGAGTACAGGATCCCGATAAAGGCGGAGGACGAGATCGGGCAATTGACGGCAACATTCAACATGATGGTCGACAACCTGCAGAAAACAACGGTTTCCCGGACCCAGCTCGAAGGGCTGGTGCACGATCGCACAGCTGAGCTTTCGAGGATAAATAACCGTCTCGTAAACGAAATCGAAGACCGCATGGGGGCGGACAGAACAATGAGGGATATCAATGCGAAACTCGAGGCCTTGATTCACGCCATGCCGGATGCGGTTTTCTTTAAGGATTGCAGCGGCCGCTATCTGCTGGTCAACAAGGCGTTTGAGGAAATCGCCGGCGTAAGCAGTGAAGTGGTTATCGGCAAAAGCGATGAAGAACTGATATCTCCTGAACTGGCGGAGAGCTGCAGAAGAAGCGATGAAGCGCTTCTGAAAAGCGGCCGGACCCTCCAGGTCGAGGACATCATGACCGGAAGCGACGGTAAAAAGAGATTTATCGACACCGTCAAAGCACCGATTCATGATATCCAGGGCAATGTGCTCGGGCTGGTGGGAGTCAGCCGCGACATAACAGAACGCCGGAGTGCGGACGAGATGATCCGGCTGCTCAACCGCCGGAACGAGATGATCCTGAAAACTGCCGGCGAAGGAATCTGCGGAATCGACCTTGACGGCATAATAACCTTCGCAAATCCCGCAGCGGCACGGCTGACGGGATGGAACGTCTCTGAGATCATCGGAAAACACCAGCACACTGGGGGGCACCATTCCCGTCTGAATGGATCGCCTTATCCCGCGGAGGACTGTCCCATTTCCGCTTCCCTGAAAGATGGCGTCGTTCACCACCCCCCTGATGAGGTCTTCTGGAGAAAGGACGGATCGAACTTCCCTGTCGAGTACATCAGCACGCCAATCACAGAGGAAGGCAGGATTACGGGCGCTGTCCTGGTCCTCTCAAGGACATATCGGAGCGAAAAAAGCTAATCGAGGAATCCTTAAAGACTGCGGTTACAAGAGCTAAAGAAGCGAAGGCCAGGACCGAGTCGATCATCACGGCCCATCGGCGATGGGATCAATATCCAGGACCGGGATTACAAAGTCCTGTATCAGAACGAAGCCTCAATAGGTTTTTTTGGCGACCGTATCGGAGAATATTGCTATAAGGCATTCCAGAACAAAAAGCAGGTTTGCGAACGATGTCATCTTACCATGTCCTTCAAGGACGGTAAAATCCATACACTGGAACAGCACAGGACCACTGAGACGGGAACCTCCCATTATGAAATAACAGCATCCCCCTCAGGGATGCCTTGGGGAATATTGTTGCCGGCATTGAGCTGATAAGGGAAATAACCGGGCGAAAGCAGGCGGAAGAAAGGCTTAAGACAGCCCTGCTGACGGCACAGGAGGAAAAATCCAAATCCGAAGCAATCATTGCCGACAATGGTGACCAGATGGTCATCCTCGATCCCGATTTCAGGATCATCTATCAGAACCATTTGGCGAATCAAACTGTCGGGGACCATACAGGCGAAAACTGTTATAAAGCGTTCGAAAACAGGGACGCAATATGTGAAGGCTGCCCCGTGGAATTGACGTTCCAGGACGGGACGGTTCACAGGGGAGAAAGAATCGCACCATCTGTCGTTGGTACCCTGCGCCTCGACATCACTGCTTCACCGCTGAAGGACTCGTCTGGAAAAGTCAGTGCGGTCATCGAAATGGTGAGAGACATGACATCCAGGAAGGAGGCAAGGGAGTCTTTACTGCTTTTCCGTAACCTGCTCAACCACTGAAGGATGCAATACTCGTCAATGATCCTGCAACGGGCCATTTCCTGATGGTAAATGACCGGGCATGCAGTAATCTCGGCTATGATAAAACTACCCTTCTGAGTTTGGGTACCATGGATATTGAAGCGCGTTTTCCCGATCAGACCTTCTGGGACTCATCATGTCACCAAAGTCAAAGAACAAGGGATACCTGACAATAGAAGGCATGAACAGGCGCAGAGACGGTACATTATTTCCGGTGGAGGTAAGCGTCACGTACATGACTTTAGGAACCAAAGATTACATGGTTGCGGTGGTACGTGACATCACCGAGCGCAAACAGGCTGACCAGGCCCTTCCAACCAGTCGGGAGCGCCTGTCCAAAGCGCAAAAAATGGCCCACGTCGGAAATTGGGAATGGGACATTGTTACGAATGAGCTTTATTGGTCCGAGGAAGTGTACCGTATATACGGCGTCAACCCCGAGGAGTATGTTCCCACGTTCGAGTCTGTCGGGAAAGCCATGCATCCCGATGACGCTGAAACCTTTATAAACGCAGTAAATGCGGCGCTCTACGAACGACAACCTTTTGAATTGGATTACCGGCCTCATCCGTCCGGATGGAACGGTACGGACCGTACACACCATAGGCGAGGTATTTTATGACCCGGAGGGCAAACCTCTCATCAAATCCGGTACGGTTCAGGATGTCACCGAGCAGAAGGAAGCCGAGGAGGCATTGCGCAGATCGCACGAGAACCTTGAGATTCTGGTGGCTGAACGCACAGCGGAGCTGACGATGCTGAACGAACAGCTGCGAAGTTTTTCCAGCTATCTTCAGGAGGCGCGCGAAAAAAAACGGGCCTCCATCGCGCGGGGAGATCCATGACGAGCTTGGGCAGGCCATGACTGCGTTGAAGATGGATTTTGCGTGGTTGAAGAAAAAGACCCCTTCTGACCGCAAAGATCTGGTAGAAAAAGAAGCTTCCATGTCGGAGCTCATAGAAACAACTATGCAGAGCGTAAAGAGAATCGCAACCGAGTTGAGGCCCGGCATACTCGATCACCTCGGCCTTGCCGCTGCAGTGGAATGGCAGGCTGAAGAATTCGAAAAGAGAACCGGCATCAAATGCAGCATTGTTTTCAGTCCGGACGAGATTGTTCTCGATCGCGACCGTTCGACAGCGGTTTTTCGGGTCTTTCAGGAGACGCTCACGAATATCGCCCGGCATGCGAAGGCCACAAAGGTCAGTATCGGCTTGACAGGCGGACAGGGCGAATTTCACCTTTGCGTGAAGGACAACGGCAAAGGCATTACAGAAAAGCAGATTAGTGACCGGAAGTCGCTTGGACTGATCAGGATCAGGGAACGGGTGTATTTCTGGGGCGGAAGCGTGACGATCACCGGTTCCCGTATGTCGGGAACGGAGATTTCGGTGCGAATTCCCCTGGCGGAGGAATTATTCATGATTAAATTACTGATTGCGGACGATCATGCGGTCGTAAGAAAAGGCATAAAACAGATACTTGCCGAAACTCCGGACATCGTGGTGGCCGATGAAGCGGGCAACGGCGACGAGATCTATGCGAAACTTGCGAAAAAAAATTACGATATGCTGTTGCTGGACATTTCCATGCCCGGCAAGGATGGACTTGAGATCCTGAAGGAATTGAAACGACAAAAACCTTCGCTGGCCGTCCTCATGCTGAGTATGTTTCCGGAGGAGCAGTACGCAGTTCGCGCTCTTAAATCCGGAGCATCCGGCTATCTTACCAAGGACAGTGCACCTGACGAATTAATTGCGGCGATAAGAAAAGTTAACTCCGGAGGAAAATATGTGAGCGCTTTTCTTGCCGAAAAACTCGCAGATCGCGTGGGAGTTAAGTTTGAAACATACCCTCATGAACGGCTTTCAGACCGGGAATTTCAGGTGCTCTGCATGATTGCCTCGGGGAAAACTGTGAAACAGATCGGAGAGGAGCTGTCGCTCAGCATAAAGACCGTAAGCACCTACCGCATGCGCCTTCTCGAAAAAATGGAAATGAAGAACAACTCGGAACTGACGCGCTATGCGCTCGAAAACAAGCTTGCTCAGTGAGCCCCTGTTTACGCCCCTTAACCGCTCAAGCGTGTAAGACTAACACCTACATGACATTCAGTTATAATCCTGCAAAAAAATCAGACTCAGGCCGCTTCTTTTTATTGTGGTTTTAGCTTAAGCTCATTTCATCATTTGGATTCTCTTGCAGGGGTAACTGTCATGAGTACTCAGTTTGCGCGCAGAACAGAAAAATTAATCGTTTCCGGAATGCGGACTGTCAGCTGCATGTTACTTCAACGAGCGCAATGGGATCAGGAAAGGTGAATATCCGCACGAGAGTCTGAACGGACCAGGATGATTCCGGAAGCTTATGTGGGAATATCAGGGAAAGGCTCGGTCTGGTTCTGTTCCGTTTGCGCAGGTGAAATCGAACAACTTAAAAAAATATCCTAATACTTTCGTTTATAAGTTTGTATAATCCGCTTCTTCCGATTCATTTAATCAGTCCCGGCAGCAGCATCCACTCAAGCAACCAGTTCCCGTCTTCAAATCTTTTCAGACATACAATACCTCCCATCTTGAAATCAATAACGATCTTCTCCTGGTCGCCGCACAGGAGCAGACCCGCCAGCTTCGCCATATACGGCAGATGTCCCACAACCATCATGTCCTCTTCCATTCCCTTGATACGCATTGCCCAAAGTCCGGGATCGTCCATGGGCAGAAGATTATCTCCCTGGTTTATCCCTTTGTCCGGTTTAAGATGCTGTGCCAGTATAGCAGCAGTCTGCTGCGCCCTGGGCTTGGCGCTGTGGTATATTTCATTTACCCGAACAGGCAATTTCTGGAGATAGGCTGCAATTTTTTCGACATCATGTATTCCCTTATCGCTCAAACCGCGCTTGGGATCTTCCTCTTCTTTCCCGGCTTCACCGTGTTGAACAAGATAAAGCAGCATGAAATCACTCCCTCCGTTAAGTAGAGCCTTCCCCCGCTAGAGATATCTTATAAAGGTGAATCTCTTTTTAATTAGGCTTGCGGGTATTTTTTAGGCCCGGGCGGGGGTGGGATAATCCATTTCGGCCGATTGAATTTTTGTTTGTACATAGTATAATTATATCTGAAAAGATGAGACAGACGGATATCAAATGGCCCGTGACCGTTAAAGAAGCGAACCTGCTGCAAAATATTTACGTCGGCAATGTGCGAATCATGCATCTGGAAAAAGAACCGGAATCCGTTGCAGGTGTGGATGCTGCTTTTACCGGAGATAACGTTATCCCGGCAGCCTGCCTTTTCAGTTATCCGGAACTTCAATTGATTGAACAGCAAACCGCCGTGTCAAAGTCGGGTTTTCCCTATGTTCCCGGGTATCTCCTCTTCCGTGAAGGTCCCACATTGATCGCCGCTATTGATAAACTAAAGAACAAGCCGGACGTACTTCTTATAGACGGCCAGGGGATTGCGCACCCCAGGGGAATCGGCAGCGCTTCCCATCTCGGCGTGCTGCTCGACATTCCGACGATCGGGTGCGCAAAGACAAGGTTAATCGGCGAATTCGACGAACCTGGCACCCAGAAGGGCAGTTGGTCTCCTTTGAAATTCCACGGGAGTGTTGTCGGTGCTGTCTTACAAACCAGGGATTGTCAAACCATTGTTCATATCGCCCGGGCACCGAATTGATGTATTCGGCGCGATCAGAATAACCACCGGCTGCATCGGCCACTATCGAATTCCGGAACCGCTGAGATGCGCGGATATGGCAGCCCGCACGTTGATAAAAATTTGATTACGCACGTCAAAACTTTCCGCCTTTCTGCGATCTCTCGGCAAGAAACCGGTCTCTGCCTCGGAGAAGATGAACAGGCCCGGCCCTGTAACTGAGCGACGATAAGAAACGTCTTATCCGACTTTTTTTAAAAAGGGACAAATAGTGGAATACGCTCTTATCTATTGCCAAAACAGGCTAAGGAGATTTATAATACTACGTTTACAATATCCGTAGCAGGGAGGCAGTTTGAGCAGAAAGGCAATTGCCCTGATATCGGGCGGTCTTGACAGTGTGCTGGCGGCAAAGCTGGTCATGGAACAGGGCTTTGAAGTTTCCGCACTCTACTTTACGTCCGCCTTTTCCAAGAGCTACGGTAACGAAAGCCGGACGCATGCAGCGACCGTTTACAAATCGATCGGCATCGACATCCGCATCTTCGATATGGGGCAGGCGTACGTCGACCTTGTCCGCAACCCTGTGCATGGCTACGGAAAAAACATAAACCCCTGTATCGATTGCAAGATCCTCATGCTGAAACATGCGAAGACAATCATGCATGAAGCAAATGCATCCTTTGTCGTGACCGGCGAAGTGCTGGGACGCGTCCCTGTCGCAGCGCCGTGATGCCTTGAACGTGATTGAACGCGATGCCGGCATGAAAGGGCTTATTCTTCGCCCTCTTTCAGCCGCGCTGCTGCCCGAGACTGCTGCTGAACAGAACGGCCTGATTCGGCGGGAAAATCTGCTCGCCATAAGCGGGCGGTCGAGAACGGTCCAGCTTCAGCTTCAGCCCGGTACGGCATAAAAGATTTCTCCACCCCGGCAGGCGGCTGCCTCTTTAGATAAAAACTTCTCGGATAAATTGCGCGATCTTTTCGAGGATAAACAGAATGTCAATCCCAATGATATCCGCCTGCTCACGGTCGGCCGCCATTACCGTTTCGATAAAAGAGTAAAGATCGTAGTTGGGCGCAACAACAGCGAGAACAATATGCTCATTTCGCTGGCATCTCATGACTACCATCTGTTTACTCCTCATGGCTTTCCGGTCCGGTCGCCCTTCTCAACGGGGACGCTACACAGGAATTAAACAGACCGTAGGGCGGCTCCATGATTACCTACAGTAAACAGGTCCCGGGTCTGACATACAGAATCAAGTACGGTGACGAGATTTTCGATCCGGGAGAACCGCTTCCTATTAAATCTTCAGGATTACGGCGTGTCGGCGCGGATGATTAAGTTTCCTTCCGGGACGCGCTATTGATCCTCTCATCTCAAATTCCCTTCTTTCTCTTTCGAGACATGCTACAATTTAAGCAGTATCGTTCTTAACCACAATCTGAGACAACCTAAGTAATCAAAGCTGATATTCGGGATATTTTGTTGCAAGCGGACGCTTGTAATGACCCACGGCGACCAGGAAAGATCTCATACGAGGAGACAATGCCAGCCATCAAGCTTGATTCGCTCACCAAGTATCTGCAGTCCCTGTACGAAACACCGGTCCGTGTTTTTTCAGTGTCTACACACGGCGCCCAGGAAGAAGGAGATGATCTCAAGGGCTATGGGTATGGCTCCCCTCTTTTTGTTGAATATGAAGTACGGGGAGAACGGAAAAAGGCAGTGCTCGAAACCATTGCGCCTTCCTTCTACGGACACGACCATTTCTCGGACAGGGCACAAACCATTCTCTGGGAACACTCCGCCTTTAACGCCCTGCTGCGCCACGTGCGCTCTATCGACAGCGGAGCGTTTCTGGAGTCCGGGAAAATGATATCAACCGGCAAGGCTCAGGAATTTTTTCTTCTTTCAGAGTTTGTGGACGGTGCAGGATATTTCAAGGATCTTGAACGGATCAGGGACGGAGCACGGGTAGCTGACGCCGACTTCATGCGGACAGCCGCTCTCTCGGATTATCTCGTGAAAGTGCATCAGGACAAGCATGATTCTCCCGGCCTGTATGCCCGTCGAATTCGGGAGCTTCTCGGCCACGGCGAATGCATCATGGGAATTATCGATAATTACCCAAAGTTGGAATCCATTGGCCAGGTGGCTCTGAAGCGGATCGAAACAACATGCGTCGAATGGCGCTGGCGCATCAAAAAAAGATCACACCGGCTCTGCCGCGTCCACGGCGACTTCCACCCCTGGAATATTCTGTTTCGCAGCGGCGCCGATTTCACGGTGCTTGACCGCTCCAGGGGGGAATGGGGCGAGGCCGCGGACGATGTAGCCACGATGACCATTAATTTTATCTTTTTTTCGCTGCAGCAGTCCGGCGCTTTTCAAGGCGATTTTGAAAAACTCTATCACCTGTTCTGGGAAAACTACCTTGCCGGGACCGGGGACCGCGAGATGCTCGAGGTAATTGCTCCCTTTTACGCGTGGCGCGGTTTGGTAATTGCCAGCCCTGTCTGGTACCCGCATCTGTCACTGGATATCCGTAAAAAAATATTCTCTTTTATTGAAAATGTCCTTGGATCGGACCGGTTCGATCCCAAAGACGTCAACAGGTACCTTGCATGAGGGGACAAGCGGGATTTGGAGTGTGGATAACGGGACTTCCGGCATCCGGCAAGAGCACCATTGCACGTGAGCTGGTAAAACGCTTAAACGAGCTCGGTGTACCTGTGGTTACGCTGGAATCGGACGAGATGAGAAAGATCCTTACACCGGAACCGACATACAGGCTGGAAGAGAGAGACCAGTTTTACCGGGCGCTGGTATTGATCGGTGAACGGATCATTGCGAGCGGCGTCAATGTAATCTTCGATGCGACAGCGGGAAAACGGGCGTACCGTGACCATGCCCGCGGTCTGATCTCCAGGTTCCTTGAAGTCTACGTCGACTGTCCGCTTGATATCTGCATGAGACGAGACCCGAAAGGGATATATGCCAGTGCGACCTCCGGCCGCGCCGTAACAGTGCCCGGAATCCAGATACCGTACGAACCCCCTGTTAAACCAGAGCTTACAGTCAGCGGAGAGGCCGGGCCGGAAACAGGCGTTGACAGAATTATCGACAAACTGGAGCAGTTACAATTCATTTAATGATGCTCACCCATTGTTCACCCTTCCTGAGGAACGGGTGAGACCCTTGACGTATCATCTCCTTGAGAAGCAGGAGACGGGAATCAAGGTGAACCATAGACCCTTTACCTACCATCTCCTTGAGAACCAGGAGACGGGAATCAAGGGGAACCATAGACCCTTTACCTACCATCTCCTTGGGAAACAGGAGACGGGAATCAAGGGGTGAACCATAGACCCTTTACCTACCATCTCCTTGGGAAGCAGGAGACGGGAATCAAGGGTGAACCATAGACCCTTTACCTACCATCTCCTTGGGAAGCAGGAGACGGGAATCAAGGGTGAACCATAGACCCTTTACCTACCATCTCCTTGGGAAGCAGGAGACGGGAATCAAGGGATATAAACAGTTCTTTAGACCCTATTTACGAAACTCATTTGACTGCCTCACTTGACTCAGATACAATCTCTTACCATGGGTAAAAAAGTCACGTATGAAAGATGGATCAACCTTTTCCTGCCGGATGGATGGAGCGAACGGGAGGAAATGGGGTTTGTGCTGCTCGAGAAGAACGGCTGGCCAGGAATGCTGCAGCTTTCATTCATAGAGCGCGAAGAGACAAAAACACCGCCTGCAAAAGCGGCAAGAGTACTTCTTGAAGATACGCTGGAAGAGCGCGATATTCCGTTTCCCCGTGAAGCGGTCAAGGTCGAGGAACAGGGGCCCTTGGGTATAGCGACCCTCGACTATACATACCGGGAAAAGGAAGAACCTACTCACTGGAGGGTATGGTTCCTGGTGGACCGGACAAGAGCGCTTATGGCCGCCTACGTTTGCAACCCGGAAAACGATCATCCTTCCCTCGATGAAGCCTCCCGTATTGTGTCCGATATCGAATTCATATCGAATACGAACGATTAGCGGACCAAAAAAAACGTGTCATTTTCGGCAGGTGATCGCCGTTTGAAACCGGCATTCAACCGCCCAAAAGACACGTCTCTTTTGTGGGCCCGCGTGACAGCTTGTAATTACACGTACTCCCTGAGCAGCCTGCTTCGCGCCGGATGGCGCAATTTCTTCAGAGCTTTGATTTCGATCTGCCTGATACGTTCCCTGGTCAAATTAAAGAACTTTCCCACTTCTTCAAGCGTATGCTCAGTGCCTATCCCTATGCCGAACCTCATGCGGATTATTTTCTCTTCCCGCTCGGAAAGCGATGAGAGTACTTCCTCAATGCGGTGGGCGGCCTCATTGTTCTCCAACGTCTTGAAAGGCGAGATCGACTTTTCATCAACGATGACGTCCTTCAGCTCTTTCTCCTCGGACAGGATCGGCGTCTCCAGAGAAACAGGCTCCTGGATGGCACGCAGAATTTCCGTTACGCGTGTAACCGAAAGCCCCATGATCTTCGCGATCTCTTCGGGCGCCGGCTCCCTCCCCTTCTCGCGCATGAATTTTGTATAAATCCTGCTGATCCGGGTGCTTTCTTCGATCAGATGGACCGGGAGCCGGATGGTGCGTGCCTGGTCGAGGATAGCGCGCGTGATACGCTGCCTGATCCACCAGGTCGAATACGTGCTGAACTTTGTTCCTTTTCCGGATTCATAGCGGTCCGCAGCTTTCATCAGGCCGATGTTGCCTTCCTGGATGAGATCGAGCAGCGTCAAACCGCGGTTTACGTATTTCTTCGCTATGGACACAACGAGCCGCAGATTGGCCTTGATCAACTCGTCCTTGGCTATTTTGACATTGATGTCTGCATGCTCGATGCGGGCAACCATGTCGCGCAGCGCGGGCTCGTCCAGGCCGAGCTTTTCCATTTCCCCGGGAATGCCGCGCTCCACCTGCTTGCCGATGAACATAATCCGTTTCAGCATCTTTTCTATCTCTCGGAACGAGAGGCTCATTTCGTTTAGAGTAACTGTGGCCCGCTCCATATCGCGGCGCGCAACCTGCCGCTTCAACCGGTTGTACAGGCGCATGAACTCGGTTTCAAACGAATCCTTCCATTCTCCCGGGAACCGAAGTACGTCCTGGGCCTTCACCAGGCCCTGTTTGATATTAGCGCCAAGCGCGAGAATCCGCGGAATGGCGAGCGGCGACCCCAAGGCGATCTTCTTGAGTTCCGCTTTTCCGTCTTCAAGCACGCGTACATATTCCTGCTCCTTCTCGATTTTGAGCATCGGAAATTTGCCGACAGTTTTCAGATAGGTATCAACCAGGTCGGCGCCGCTCACTTCTTCCACTGCGGCCTCGGCGACTTCTACGAAGGACGGTTCTTCTTCATGGTCCTCATCAAGCTCTTCCACAAGTTCCTCAAGAACGTCCTCGGGTACTCCTTCCGGTATGTTTTTATCTTGAGATAATGCCATTTTGCCCATCCATTCTACCTTTCTATTATGGCTCTGCTTAGATTATAGCAAAATCAATCATTGCGTCAAACGGTATTATAATTGTAATCTTCTTTTACCTGTAAACTGTAATTTAAATCACAAAAAAAAGATTTCGCGGGTCCTCGTTCCACGCCGCACGGGGCAATAAACCGAGCTACGAATGCGTTTTTTGCAATTGACCCGGCCAATTTTTGTGGTATACTGCGAACTCATGGATAGCCCTGTACTCGCTCTTTCCTGTTTCAGGCGTAAAAACATGGGTTTTTGTCCCTCCGCTCGTAGCGCTCGTCGTCTCTACATTCACCTCGATGGCCGGCGTTTCAGGCGCTTTTATCCTCCTCCCCTTTCAGATGAGCGTCCTCGGTTTTACCAGCCCCGCTGTCAGCTCAACGAATTTTGTGTACAATATAGTTGCTATTCCCAGCGGGGTATACCGCTATTTCAAGGAAGGCCGGATGGCCTGGCCGCTTACCTGGGTGGTCATCATCGGCACTCTGCCGGGTGTTTTCATCGGTTATTATCTCCGCATCCTCTATCTTCCTGATCCGCGCGCGTTCAAGTTCTTTGTAGGGCTCGTCCTTCTCTATATAGGCGGCAGACTGCTGTACGAGATGACCGGTTCGGCCCAAATCAGCAAGGCTAAATTAAGCGAACTGGACAAAAAATTCGCCGAGCGGGCCAAGCGAATCAAGGAACAACGGCAATCCCAGGCAGCCGCAGGTCTTCCCCCGGACGCGGTAGTCAGGACCATAACGTTCAACGCCCGAAGAATCGAATATGAATTCTGGGGCGAGCGCTTCAGCTTCAGCGTGCCGGCAATGTTCCTCCTCGCCCTGGTCGTGGGCATCATCGGCGGAACATATGGAATCGGCGGAGGCGCCATCATTGCGCCGTTCTGCGTGGCCGTTTTCCAACTGCCGGTCTATACTGTGGCAGGCGCTGCCCTGCTCGGAACGTTTCTTACTTCAATCGTGGGCGTCTTCTTTTACAGCGTGCTGCCCGCAGCAAGCGGAATCTCCACCGCGCCTGACTGGGCGCTGGGCTTCCTGTTCGGCCTCGGGGGCTTTGCCGGGATGTATATCGGAGCACGACTTCAAAAATACATGCCTCAGAAATTCATAAAGTTGATTCTTGGCGTCATGCTCGTATCTCTTGCCCTGAAATATATCTTTCAATTCGTGGCCGCGTAGGCCTCTTCAAGGCATCTCCCCTTCACGCATAGCCGGCCGGGATCGCTAACAGCCCTAATTAAGACTTATCTTGTCCTGTTTTAAAGTATACAGTAGTTTTCCGCGCTTTGCATGATATTTTGTGAGGATATTCGCCGTCAATACGACGCTTAGGTTGGATGGTCGCGGACGTTGGTTTTTTTGAAGGAAGTAATCTGACGCGATGAAATTACCGGCTGTTTTCAAAGCCCCCCAGGTCGATTTTTGCCGAAAGAAATCCCATGATGTCCTTGAGCGTTATAATACCGACCAGGCGTCCTTCGTCAACGACCATCAAACGGCCGTTGCCCGTTCTGCTCATCACTGCCAAGGCCCTGAGCGCATCCGCTCCCGGACTGATCGAATTTTCCGAAGAACACTGATTTGCGACATCCCTGACCGTGCGCTCCTTCCACTGCTCATGGGGTACGTTCTTTACCTGGCGCATGGTAACGCAGCCGATAAGCTTGCCGTCATCGACAACGGGGTACATCTTATAATGGTGTGCATAAATATACTTGTCCACGAGTTCCTGCAGGGAAATCTCAGAAGGAGCTGTAACCGGCTCAGTCTTCATGAAGCGCCCCACGGTTTCTCCTTCCAGCGCCCTGCGGATCAGCACCTGGCGATATGACATCTGAGCTGCGTTTCGAAGAAACATACCGATCATGAATTGCCAGATGCCGCTCACGATGCGGCCCATGATTACGTTAAAGATGCCGACGGCAATGAGGAGAACGCCGAATGCGGACCCGATGGCGGATGCAATGCGCGTCGCCCAACGCAGGTTTTTTTTCCACTGCCAGAGCGCCGAACGCAGGATCCGCCCGCCATCCAGGGGAAATGCCGGCATCAGGTTAAACACGGCAAGAATCAGGTTGATGAAAGCAAGATACTGAGCTACGCCCGAAATCTGTGGGGGCAAAACGCCGCCTTCCAGTCCGGCAACAGCCAGGTACAATACCAGTCCCAACAAGATACTGGAAAGAGGCCCTGCTGCGGCCATCAGAAATTCCGCCTTCGGACTCGATGGTTCGTCTGTCATTTCAGCCACACCTCCGAAAACAAAAAGCGTAATGCCCTTCATGGGAAGCCCGTATCGCCTTGCGACCAGGGAGTGGCAAAGTTCATGAAAAACGATGGATAAAAAGAGTCCGATCGCCCCGCCAACCCCCATCCACCAATAGCTTGCTGTCGAAAGGTCCTGAAATGCAGAGGGGAACACTCCCTCCGCAAGCGACCAGGAGACGATCACCGCAATTATCAGCCAGCTCAGATCCATATGAACTTCAAAACCGAGAATTTTAAAGAGGCTGATGCGTTTTCCGAACATAAATTGTCTCCGCTTTATTTTGGCCGAGAATGGACCGCACTATGCTGATTTTCCTTAATTGTATTTCCAGTCAAGACGTATGTCAATCATGAGGCTGTCAGAGGGCATCGAAACGGAGTCCACGGACAGTATGCAATTCGCTCGGCCCCGCTAGAATATTAAATAACTTCGACCGGTAATGTGAGCCATCAGTGCGAAACTAAGGTTAACCTTGAACTAGTTCATCAATACGCCTTCAACATTCGACAAAAGTACTTTCGTGGCTGTTGACTCGAGTCAGAGCGGGTGTTAGATATAAACTAATCCGTTTGGTCGTTCCCGAAACCGATATAAAGGCAATGAACGCATTTTTCTACCAAAGCAGCAGGATACCATGATGAATTTGCTTGCAGGATGTTTTATTGCAGCGCTGATCATTCTTCTTCCGGCTCAAGAGGGAGCCGCGGCGAAGCGGAAAGCGGAAAGCTCCGTAGAACGAGGACTTTACCTGGTAACGGCTGCGGGATGCAATGACTGCCATTCGCCGAAAACAATGACGCCAACGGGTCCCTTGCCTGACAAGGGGCGCCTTCTTTCCGGACACCCGGCAGGCGATAAATTGCCTGCTGTTCCTCCAACAGTCATCGGTCCTGATCAATGGGGCGCACTGGCGAGCAGATATTTTACGGGGTGGGTCGGAATGTGGGGAACCAGCTATTCTACCAACCTTACACCTGATCCGGAAACCGGTACGGGAACATGGACTGAGGACCTGTTCATAAGGATTCTGAGAACCGGAAAATTCATGGGGTCGGGACGGGATATTCTTCCACCCATGCCATGGTCAGAATATGCCAAACTCTCGGATCAGGATCTCAAGGCTGTATTTGCATATCTAAAAAGCATGAAACCGATCAGGAACCAGGTTCCTGTTTCAGTTCCTGCGCTGTGACTCATCCGTGATGGCGAAAAGCGAGATCCGGACAGGGTGTAACCCCCGGCCGGATCCCCAAAGCGAGAGATAAACTATGCGGCTTTGCTGTGAGCAGAGCGGATCATTTCCGGAGTAAATTGTCCGACTTCTATTATGCGCGTTTTACCGATGAGAAAACTCGGAACCAGATCCCTAGCTTCGCCCTCGCTGTTCACGTCCACGATTGCATAGCCGGTATGGTCCCCGGCATTGCACCCGAAGTAAAATTTATCAAGCACCTCCGGCCCCATCGCCAGTTGCTCATCAAGGGCCTTCAAACACTCGTCGTCAGTATGCGGGCTTTGAATTAAGTACGACATAGAGCACCTCCTCTTAAGTTCATAGAGACTCATATCAAGGACTTTTATGGTCCTCATTTAGAGGTTAGCACCGCCTTTTCCTGATGTCAAAAAGGCGTACTCAAGCGACTTATTTAGTGATCTTAATTAGTACCTTTGCTCCCGGGGCTTTGACAAATAAACCCGACTACCTCAGGTAAGACTGAGAAGTAAGGCGCGATCTCCTTCATCATGTTTTCAGCCTTCATCGGCACCATGACCGCGAAAACGTTCAAATTTACAAGTGCATGAACGTTTGCATCATTTCGTGCCGCCGTTATCATTCTTTTCCCGAAGTCCTTGTTCAATTTTTTGACCTCTGCATATATTTTTGCCAAACCATCCAGTTTCCATTCAGGTTTTTTGCCTGACTGGCTGCGTAAGAATTGCGCCATCAGGAACATTGAAGTCATCCTGAAGACTGTCTCATCCAGGCTTGCGAATGGGAGGTGGTAGCGGACCATCGGCTTGAGCGGTTCCATGACCGGACATCCGCTGCATGCCATGATGATGCCGAGCAGAGGGCTCAGCCCCTCCTGTATTGATCGCCGCCTTGAAATAGGCACGTTCTTTTACAACGACGGTAATGGCTGCCTTTTCTTCAGAGGTAATTTCCCCGAATTCCCAGGCAACACCGGAAAGATTGACTGCAATCGGACAATAGGGTGTAAGGGTAGTATTAAGCGGACAGTTCGCGCACTGATGAAACTCCAGGCGGGCCCATTCCGGACGGTCATTTTTCTGTTCCTGTATCAAAGAGAGCGTCTTGCCGTCAAGCACGAGAGTAAATTTCTTTTCGATTCCGCTGCTCAATCTGAATTGATAGGTGATCTTGAACTGTTCCGGCATGGTTTGCTCCTTATACCGATTTCCCGAATGATAATAAGACGGTTCTGCCAATCAGAATCATCCGCATATAGCATATAATATTTTTTCCATTGCATCAATATGAATTTCAAATAATAAAAAGCCCTTCACCATGTCCGGGCAAAGGGCTATTTCTCCCACGCGCGCATGGGCTGACACCGGCACAAAGCCGCAACCAATGCATTTGGACTCGTCATCAAATAAAAAAACCTGTCAGATAACCTAGTCTGACAGGCTTTAATTCGTGTTTGGCTTTTCGGGGCCTGAGTGCCCACGTTAGGGTAGGGTTTTAATCAGCAGGAACAGTTTGCTTCGCAAGGGCCGCCACTTTCACCGGACGCACTTTCCGGTAGACCGACAGCGGCGAACTGGGTTTGCCGTCAATAACGAGCAGATCTCGTTCGATGGAAATACCGAAATGCAGCTCGTTTTTACGAAGATATGGCTCAATCAGGTTCCAATCCTCATTGGTCATTTCGGCGAACTCGGCGCCGTTCAGCTTATCTTTGCCGATTGTGGAATGAGGGTCCCGTACGTAAATTGCCCCGCCCGAGGCAAGCGAAAAAAGGTTTGCTCCAGGGTACGGCGAATGCTGGTCGCGGACCGTGCCACGGTCGTCGAATTCTATTCCGTTCAGCACAACGAACCCGCCGCCGTTGAAGGGATCGCCGGCCATAAAAGACTCCGCGAGAAAATCGAGGCAGGTTCCGTTGATGATGACGCGCGGACGGCCCGCTGCATTGATCAGCGGACGGCCGGCTGCATTGCCCATGATGAATATCTCGCCGCCTTTTGCACCATACATGAACGCCTGGCCCACATCGCCGTGAACCACGAGCGTACCGCGTTTGAGTATCTGACCGAGTTGGTCCTGGCCGTTGCCGTGAATATGGAGTTCCATTCCGTCGATGCCGGATGCTATATAGTCGCCTGAACTGCCGTATACGTCGATGCGGACCCCATCGGATGCAGGTCCGAAGCTGCATCCGGTGAACCGCTGACCCTTCAGCCCGTACACGATGAACCGCTTCCAGCCCTGCCGGTATGCCTGGACCATCAGCAAGGCATCGCAATCGTCCCCCTCAGGCTGGAAATCCCGGCTGAAGACCACCAGAATAGCGTCTTCTCTCCGCGGCGCAGCAAGCTGATTGCGTGTGGAGAAATCCACCCGGCGATATCGGCCGGAGCCGTTGCTTGTTATTGCCGGCACCGAGTCAAGAAGCCGGTCAATCCCTCCCTGAATAAGGTGGAGAATCGCGCTTCTTTTATTGGGGCCGCAATCGTATCGGCGGTCCTGCAGGAGCGAGAGCACCTCCAGAGCCGCCTCTAAATTCCGATCACCGCCGCCGGCAGCCGTGCAAATCTCGTCAATTGCTTCGCGAACCTGGTCAAGACCCCAGGAGCGAAACTCAGTAGTCAGATCCTTGAATAATTCGGCAGCGCTGCCGCTTGAAAGGCCGTTTGCGATCCGGGTGCGCCATTGTTCAGCTATGGTAATGCTCCCCTTCTCGTCGATTCTCCACTGACCGGCCGGCGCAGTGATGGGGTTACCGAATTTGTCGGCACAGGAAAGCATCGTATTACCGTTGACCGTCTTTACCGTAAAACCGAACGCGCCGCCATCGGTGTGGCTGCCGCCGCGCGCATTCCAGTACCGGTCGGCAACATGACGGAAGCGCGGGTCCTCCTCGGCCAGGGATTTCAATGTGGCATCGATGGCCTGTTTTTCAGAACCGACCAGGCCGATGGATACGTCTCCCTCCTGGATCGCGAACACCTGCGGTCTGAGCATTGAGGTGTCGGTGATACCCAGAAGCTGGTACTGAAGCTGGTCCGGGTTGCTCCGAGCGATGATGAAGAACCACGGGCCGTCGGGCGATCCGTGCATGTGCTGCGCCTGAATGGCCCGGTATATCTTCTTCTTCGGTTCGGGCAATGCATCGAAATCATTCTCTGTCGTAGGCGCCATTGCCTCGATCACATACTCAAGCGGATAATTGTATACGCGGGTCAGCAGATCGAAAAGAAGAACTGAGACTTCCGTATCGGTCAAAAAATTGGGAACGAGGTTATGCTGCCGCAGGTATTCGGTCACTCCGAAATAGTTGGCAAAGTCACCGTTATGGACGAGCGCTTCATTCATCCCGATGAACGGATGTGCGCCCGCAGGATGCCATACCCGGCCTTTGGTGGGATAGCGCTGATGCGCGATCCAGATTCTGGCCCGCATATCGGAGAGCTGATAATACTGCACCACCTGCTCAGCATACCCCACGATCTTGAAAATCACGAGATTACGCGCATGGGACATTACAAAGGCGCGTTTGTTGCCCAAGGAGGCGTAAAAACGGCGGTTGATCTGAATACTGTTGCGAAAAATGAATTCATCCTCCACCAGGCGTCTGTCGGATTTTTCCAATCCGTGCTCCTTGGCAAATTTGCTGAGCACCTTGTCCTTGACGCGCACAAAGTATCTCACGATATCCGGCGGCTTTACATCCAGGCCGACATCCCGGTGGTCCGCAACGGGTTGTATGCGGGTTTTGTGGTCCACCTGGAGCCACGGGGCAATGCCGAACTTCTCCACCTCTTTCTCGGCGGTCGGATCGATCAGCGCAATCTGGAGGATATAATCGTTTTGCAGGGTCGCGTCATCCACTCCCAGGTACCCGGGTTCAAGAGAAGCGGCAGCAATCCCGCCGCCTTTGCCGTTACCCCGGTTGTGCATCTGGATGGACGGCTCGAAAATATGGCGCCCGCGCACCGGCACAGTGGCTGCAAACCCGACCACGCCGCAGCCGCCTTCCTCAGCGTCTTTTTCCCGTACATGTTCTGCGCCGGTCAAAAGGCCGGCCCGCGATGCGGCAATAATTTCCGGGAAGCGCGGATCTCGGCCCGTACCGCGCCACGAATTGTAAATAGTGTTCATCTTAGTTTTCATTACCCTGACTCCGCCCGCCGGTATTCCGTGCGTTTCTCGTAGTCGCGGTGCGTTAACAGGTCCGAACGACCCACCAGTTCCCGCACGCTCTTCATGCCGAAACGCCAGAGAATGTCCTGGAGCTGCAGCATCCAGGAATGGTAAAGATTTATGAGCCTCTGCGAGCCCCACGCCTCGTCATACATCTTGGTCAGTACAGGATCGGTTGTGGCTATGCCGCGCGGACACCCCCGTCCGCTCTCGCAATTTGCGCACCGGATGCATTCGAGCGCCACCATGTCTGCCGTGCCGATCACGACGCCGTCGGCGCCAAGCGCAATCGCCTTGGCAACATCCCAGGCAGTACGCAAGCCGCCCGAGACGATCAGCGTCATCTCGTCGCGGATCCCCTCGTTCATCAGAAAACGGTGCACTTTGGGTATGGCGTATTCTATCGGCATCGCGATATTCTTTTTAGCGATGTCCGGTGCGGCGCCGGTGCCTCCATAGCTTCCGTCAAGATGGATGATGTTTGCGCCTGCGTAAAAACTACCGACGGCCACCATGTCCACGTCCGAAGGCGTGGAAACCTTGACCGAAACCAGGGCGCGGGGATTGATCACCTTCATCCAATCGACATGCTTTTTGTGGTCCTCCACCGAATAGACCGAGTGAAACGGGAACGGAGAAAAGAGGGCCGAACCGACCACGGCTTCCCGCATTTTCGCCACTGAAGGCGTTACCTTGTCGCCGAGCAGGTGACCGCCGAGACCCGGCTTCGCGCCCTGCGCATATTTGAATTCGACGATGCGCACCCGCTGAATGGTTTCCTCGCGGACTCCGAACAGCCCGGTCGCCACCTGAGTAATAACATGATCATCGTACGGTTTGAGCTCCTCCGGATAACCGCCTTCACCGGTGCAGGTGAATGAATTCATCGCTGTGTACGCACGCGCTCGTGAAACGATAGTGGTGAGGCTCACGGACCCGAAACTCATTCCGCCGCCGTAGACCGGGAACCCGATCTTCACCTCGGGCCGGCCGTCCTTCCTGCGATTAAGCGGAATGGACAAGTCTATGTCCTGCGGCTTCAGAGAAGGATCCGGATGCTGCTCGGGGAAATTGAAGTCCATGCAATCGAACCCGCCGCCCGAATTTCCCACCCGGTACTCCAGTCCGCCTTTCGGCGGACGGCCGGTCTCGGCCTGATGCCAGGTCGCCAGCAGAAGATCCGGGGTCCACCGCGAATCTCCGAGCGTTTCGAAAACCGGATCTCTGCCTACACGCAGGGCAGTTTTCGGGCAATTGTCGGCGCAGAACCGTTTTTTGCTTCGGCAATGTTCCCGGCCCACACACAAATGAGATTTGGGGGCAAGCATGCGGCTGCCGGCCTTGACCAGAACGCCGTAAGCGCACACCTCGGCGCACTTACCGCATGCAATGCAGGCGGAAGTCCGCACAACTTTAAACTTGCCGAACTTGTTGCGATAGCGGGAAGGAGTGGTTTTGACTTCCAGATGAATACCGCCCGGCGTTTCCACGTGTCCGTTGCCGTGAACCGGCGGCGGGGTGTCACGAAGTACCAGCGGTTTTGCATGGTTTCCCGTCACCCGTTCTCCGAACAGCGGGCCGAAATTCTCCCGCTCCAGGTCTTCAAAAAACATTGCCCTGCCCAGTTCTCCCCGCAAACGGCGTACCTCGCGGATACCCATGGCGCCCATCAGTTCGATCAGTTGGGAGTGCCACGAACCGAGCAGGTTCACGATCCGCTTCTCGGCCCATTCCACCGGGACCGTGCCCAGGTCTACCGGGCAGGCAATGGCAGAATTGCATTCCTTGCATAAACGGCATTCCATCGCGATCAAAACCGCAATGTCCGCGCCCACGCCGTCAGCCCCGCAGAGTATCGCCTTGGCAACATGTTCGGCCATGGCAATGCCGCCGGAAACCAGGACTGTCACTTGTTGGCGCACGCCTTCATCGACCAGTTTGAAATGCACTTCCTTCAGCAGCGTGGTCACAAAATCGGCTTTTCGGTTTTTTACTCCCCTGCCGTTTGCATCCGCATACAGATGGATAATCTCAACCCCGGCAAGAGCAAGCTTGCTGGCAAGCTTTACCGCATTTTCATCAAGGGGAACGCGCACGGAAACAACAAGATCAGGCTTTGCATTTTTTAGTTTCTGTATATCTTTCAGCACGGTTGCCGAATAGGCAATCTGGGCCGCTGGAACGTCTTTAAGAATGGCCGGATCATCCCTCTCCGGATTAAATATAACCATCACACGGCTTCTCAGGCGGGGCGAAATATTCTGCGCGGCTTTCACATCGACAAGCATCAATGTCCCGCTCCGATGCGTTGCTTGGGCAAGGGCTTCGATTGTTTGGGACGATACATGCGGGAACCGCGGAGCTTCCACTACAATCGGAAGAGGCAGTTCGATGAACAGCGGAGGCTCGGTCACCATGCCGCCCTGAGCATCGAAAACAAGCTTGGAGGGCTTTCGGCCGAGTTCAATGACCGTACTGATATATTCGCGGCCGTGAATTCCATCGCGGGTAGGCCTGACGATTTCCGACATGTCGGTCCACATCCGATCGAACCCCGGGCCGCTGAACGGGCCGCGGTACCCGGCGCCGGATACGGGTATCTTGCCGGTTTCTGCCTGCTTCCAGATGCCGGCAATGAGCGCCGGCGTCCAGTACTCATTCCCCATTTTTTCGTACCGGGGATTTTTTGCGCGGCTGAGAATGTTCTTCTTGCATTCCTGGACGCATTGCATGCAGCCCACGCACGCGGCATCGGCCTTATCCACGATCTGGGCCGGATCGAACGAGCGCTTTTCGTGAACGGAGTAAACGCACGAGGTACGTTTTACGCACTTAAGGCAGCCCAGACACCCCTCGGTTTCCAACTGGGAATACCGGGCCACGGCCGGAAAGCGGGCCGGCGCATTTTCAACTTTGATGTGATATTTCTTCGACATATCGTTTTATTACCATCCGGGAACGTAGTCAGCTACGGATCAAATTCTTGCTATCGGGTTTTACGGCACATGGTTGCCTTGGCCCAAAAATAGACCGCTCACCGAAACGGGCGTTGTAACCGATACCGTGACTTTTTTGGCTCAAACTTGGCCGAGTCAGTTTACACTTGCGGTCGCGGCAGGAGTCCGGCAGATTTGAGGATCTCCGGCAGTACCTCTTCGGATTCGATGGCCTGCAGATGCACGCCCTTCACACCGGGAATCTCCCGGGCAGCCTGGATCAACTCAACTGTAATCTTGAACCCTTCCTCACGCTGGTTCGCGGCCCCGGCCATTCGCTTGATCAGGGATTCCGGAACCTCCACGCCCGGCACATTGGCGTTCATGTATTCGAGCATCTTTGCTGATTTCGGAACGATGATGCCCGCAAGAATGGCGGCTTTATCAGTGAGGCCCCTCTCCCGCGCCGCTGAAACCGCAGCCGCAAACCGCTTCATGTCGAATACGGCCTGCGTCTGAATAAAATCCGCACCTGCCTCGATCTTCTTTTGAAGCCGCAGTACGCGGAACTCCTCGGGCGGTGCAAGCGGCGTCCACGCAGCACCGATAAAAAACGGCGTGGGGCTGGAGATAGGGTCCCCGCTCTCCAGAACGCCCGCATCGCGCATATCTTTCATGATTGAGATCAACTGGATCGAATCAACGTCAAACACGTTCTTGGCGCCGGGATGACCTTTCAGTTTTCCGGATGCGCTCGCTTTCTGATGGTCGCCTGAAATGCAGAGGCAGTTACGCATTCCCAATGCCCAGGCGCCCAGCAGGTCCGACTGCAGGGCAATACGGTTGCGGTCGCGGCAGGTCATCTGCATGACGGGCTCGCATCCGGCATCCAGCAGAAGCCGGGCGCCGGCAATGCTCGACAAGCGCACCACTGCGGTCTGGTTGTCGGTGACGTTGTATCCGTCGGCAATGCCTTTGAGCGTCCGTGCCTTGCGCACGACATCTTCAGGATTAGCGCCGCGCGGCGGCCCCACTTCGACCGTCACGGCAAAATGCCCGGCGCGCAGTGTTTTTTCCAGTCTGGTACCCGCTTTTGTCATGACCGCAAATCCTCCCGTACCATCCGTTTGGGGCCCCCGTGGCCTGAGTTCGACCAGTTCTTGGGCTTCCGGACTTTTATGAGCTGCTCTACCTTGCCCCGGGATTTTGCCCGTTGGTAGATCTGGTACCAGACGCAGTCGATGTTCTCGTCAATTTCGCACTTCCCGTCTTTTCTCGTTCCGCCGCACGGCCCGTTCGACAGGCTTTTTGCGCAGCGGGCGATCGGACACAGGCCGAAGGTCTCGCCCAGAACGCAATCGCCGCACGCGGCGCACCGTGCAAGCCAGATTCCGGGCTCTTGCCGGATTGCCAGAGAGGTTGTGTTCACTCCGGGATAAACCGATAGATCAGGGAACCGCTCGGCCAGTGCTTGAACACCGATGCCGCAGGCAAGACTCACGATTGCGTCAACCTCGGGCACCACATCGGCCAGTTGTTCCACAAATTCCCATTCGCACTGACGCTCCAACGTCTTGGTACGAACAGTAACGGTGCAGCCTTCTTTCTGCAGGGCCATCTGCAGCAGCGGCGCCAGGGTCTCCACTTCACGTTCACCGCCGGCGGCGCATTCGGCGACACAGGTCGCGCAGCCTGCAACCAGAACTTTGGAATGCCCCTTCAGCTTTTCCACCAGTTCGGACAGGGGTTTCCATTCAGCTATGATCATTTTCCATTCCCCCTTATGGGATGTTACTCGATAACACAGAGATGTTGATTATTTATTTTTTCTCGATGGGCTCTGTGGTTCTTTTTGATGTTTTCATGGGATTGGGTCCCAATAAATTCAACGGCTTTACACGACGCTGCGCGATCTCCAGAAGATCTTTTGTCGAAAGGCTTTCACCGCGTTCCAAGGTGACGCGCTCGGCGCCGATTTTCGCTTGATCCAAAAGGGCCCGCACATAGTTGACCCTTTTCTCTGCCCGAACACTGCCTACCATAAACCTGCAGCGGCTCTCCGGACATGCCACAATCACCACTCCGTCCGCCCCGTCGGCCAGAATTTTAACCGGATAGGAGGGTTCAATTTTGCTCGAACAGGGCAGCGCGGCAAAAAAAGCGCTGAACCCTTTTCCCGAATATTGTCCCTCACGCAGTTCCTCGGTGGGCGATACCGTATTATGACAATAAGCCACCACGATTCGGGGCGCGTATTCTGACTCGTTCGCTTTCTTCATTCCCGCCTCTTCTTCGCTATCGATTGCCTAAAAATGCGGCAAAAAAAAGCCCCTCCCTGAGGGGCTTTTTCGTCGGCAAAACGTTGCCGTCGAAAAGTACAATACACCGGTTTCTGCTCGAGTGTCAAGAAAAAATTACAGGGAGAAGAAAGAAGAAATTTTTAGCGCGGGCGCAATTTCGACCTATTGGGACATCAGAAAAGCCCATCCCGACGCAGCGGGCGTTCGGACAGCAGGACTGACTCCCACGGTGTTTGCACGGCAATATAATGCCATCAAAAAAGGGAATAGATCCACACAGCCTAAATAGTTGTCGGGATCAGGATATTAAGCTGGGGAAAGGCCGTTCCTGGCAACATTTCTGAATGAGACGAGCCGTGTATAATCGTAGAGCGTGGACATGGCTTTACTGTCGGTGACAATACCGTTCTCCTCCAGAACAGCAATTGGATTAAGGCCGCCAACGATCACAACCCCCACTTTGTCAATTCCTACAGGAATCTCGAGCAGAGGCTTGTTCGGACTTCCGATCATCAGAATGCCCCGGATTCCCCTTTCCGTCATACTCTTCGCGAGTTTTTTTGCCTTTTCCAGGCAGACAACCGGAATTTCTCTGAAACTGGCCAGAATTCTTCCGGACCGTCCATTAACCGCTTTTGATACCGCTGTCATTTTACTCTTAATGAACATTTCAAGCGGATCCAGCGACGATCCATCGTAACTGATGACGGACACGAACCGCTTTGGCGCCCCATCAGCAGTCTCAACGACTCCGCCGAACCGGGACGTTACCGGGATTCCTGCTTTGAGAAATATGCCGTTGATCGTGACGCTGCAGACAGTGCCGAGCGCAGCCATCCCCCTCGGGACCGGGATATCGTTGATGGTATCTCCGTTGGAAGCCACCATAACACGATCGCTCATTACATACGGAGAAGCAAAGACAGGTTTCAGCAGATCCATTGCCTTACTAAATTTATTCTTGGGAAAATACGATATATTCAGGATAATATCCCCTTCCATCGTCGCCATATCAAGCGAAGTCAGGTAGGAGAGCGTTTCTATCCGGCTGATAACAAATCCCACCTTATCCGAAACGAGTGAATTGCTCAGTTCCTCTCTTCCTCTCGGAGTTATCTTCCTGCCTTCCTTGCCGAACACCTCGGTATAGCCCCGCGCATCGAGCCTCTTCAGATAGTACCGCACGGTTCGTTCGGTCAGCTCCACGCCGTGCTGCTTTAGCTGTTTTGAGAGTTCGCGAGATCCGACAATGATCGGATATTTGTCAAGTACGGAAAGAATCGAGTGAAGGGTTTTATTTATCATTTTCTCTCCCGGGAAATGACCCGTTCCGCCGCTGAACCGACGGAACGGGTGCATGCCAATTTTGAAGTTCTCGCAAAAGTCTCCGCTGCCATCATTGCGCGAAGCTCAATTCCCTTTTTCTGCAAGTTTGGAACTTCGAGATTGCTTCGCTCTGATCAGGAATTTATTATCTTCATCGCCTCATCGCGATAGGAATTCATGATGTACGGTATGCCGGTGACCTTCGCGCATTCCTCGGTGAGGGACATCAGCTCGTTCCTCGTAATAGAATCGAGATTGAAGCAACGGGCGCCCGCCATGAACTGCTGCAGTCCCACTTTGATCTTGTTTGAGTAGCTGTAAATGCCGATTGCGCCGAGCGGAATGTTGGCGATCTCCTTGCTCCCGACCAGCTTTTTCACGTCCTCGTAGTTTACGAATATCTCTTCCACCGTGGAACCATACTCGCTTACCGACTTCGGAATGTCCTTCTCCTTTATCCACTGGGCGATGTTCTTGCCGACCATGCCCGGGATCATCAGTGCGCGGCCCATGCAAATGGCCTTCACGAACGGCGCTCCAAGCGACAGGGCCTTGAATATGCCGTCCTCGCTGCTGAAGCCGCCGGCAAAAGCGATGTCCGGAACACGTTCTCCCTTATCTGTCAGCTTCTTTGCGAACTCAGCCGCTGCGGCATGGAGATACAGGGAGGGCATGCCCCATTCTTCCATCATGCGCCAGGGGCTCATGCCTGTGCCTCCCGGTGCGCCGTCGATGGTCAACAGGTCGATCTTGGCCTTCGAGCACCACTTGATAGCCATGGCGAGCTCGCGCAGGCCGTATGCGCCGGTTTTTAGCGTGACACGCTTGAAGCCCAGGCCCCGCAGCCGGTTAACCTCGGCGTAAAACTCCTGCTCGCCGATGAACCCGAGGCGGCTGTGACGTTCAAATTCCTTGATCGCCGTCTCTTTAAAAGCAGCCTGCACCACGGGATCAGAGGGGTCGGGCGTAACGATATAGCCCCGTTTCTGCAGTTCAAGAGCGCGCTCCAGACTGTCCACCTTGATCTCTCCGCCGATGCACTTGGCGCCCTGGCCCCACTTCAGCTCTATGGTTTCGAGCTTGTGCTTTTCAATGATATATTCCGCGACGCCCAGCCGGGTGTCCTCGACATTCATCTGCACCAGGAGTTCGCCGAAACCCTGATGGTACTTTTTATAGGTCTCGATCCTGCGGTCCATGTCGGGCGACTTCTTCACTTTTTTGCTGCTGTTCAATTCGAGTCCCGGATCGATGCCGCACACGTTTTCACCGCATACGATCGTGACGCCTGATATCGCCGCGCCCACGGCAAAGTGTTCCCAGTTCTTGCGGGCGATCTCCGTGGATCCGAGCGCCCCGGTGAAGATCGGAACCCTCATCTTCACTTTTTTATCCCAGCCGTAGCTTGTCTCGGTGTTGACATTCGGGAAGCGGGCAGTGTCGGGGTCCCCTTTCTGACCGGAAGGAAGTCCCTTTGCGCCGAGCGCGTATCCGTGAATGTTGAGGTGAGAATAATCGACCGGGTAGTTCTTGTCGCCGCCGGCAGTGATGCTTCCGAAAGGCCCCGGATAAAGCAACTCCCGTCCCCGGTACGTCGCTTTAAAAACCTCGCAGCTGCCCTTGCATCCGTCCACGCAGCGGGTGCATAGCCCGCTCATGGGCGAAACACTTCTGGATCGATTGACTGTTCTGGTCGCTTCATTGGCATTTGGTTGTGACAGATTCATGGTTCTCTCCTTTTAAATTAGTTTTTGCCTGGCGATGGGTCAATATCATTACTAAAATACATTAGCTACTATTAAGTTTTTTGAGATAAATTAAGCGTTACTTGACAGGGAAGGCAAAAAAAAGCCAGGCAATCCACATTAATAAAACCTTCCAGTGAACAAGCAGCTAGCTTTAACCACCTCCTTCTTCTTGTCATAGAAAGGAATTCTAAAAACTGCGTCCTGATGATGAAGGCCCACATTCCCTTCGATCCAAATAAAGACTTAGTATTTATTAATTTTTAATAATTAAATTAAGCAATACTTGATAAAGAACATAAAAAATTTTCGCCTGTAAAATTTACTAATTAGAGAGTTTCAGACCATAGCACAAGTAATTCAGCCTCCCTATCTCCTTCATTCTTCCAATGCGATGGAAAAGAATCGCGCAAATGGAGCATGTCTCCTGCCTTGACCATCTCTTCCCTGCCCTCGACCGTGACTGATACTGTGCCGTTAAGCACGCAAACAAACTCTTCGTCCTTATGATAAAAAAAGTGCCGGTTCATGGCAGCGCCTACGGGCAGAACAACGAGCCTTGCCGCAAGTTTTCTGCCGGATGCGGCTTCATAGACCCTTGCGTAGTCCTCCTTGATCGGAACTCTCGAAAATATGGCATCCCTTCGCACCAGCCACGTGGTTTCGTTCTTTTTCTCAATCGGTCCGAGAAAGTGCCCGGGGTTGATGCCAAGCGCCCTGCAGAGCTGCATATACGTATTCAGGGAAGGACTGACCTGGTTGTTTTCGAGTTGCGACAGAAAGCTTGCGGTCAAACCTACCTTATCCGCAAGCTCTTTCTGGCTCATGCCGACCCTGATCCGCTCCTCCCGCAGTTTTTCGCCGATGTCCGTTGCCGGCTCGCGCTTGAGCGAAGTAATCGCCACAGTGTCGCCGCGGATGTGGAATTGATGCGGTTTGAACAGTTCCCGGTCCTGTCTTCCTTCCAGCTTCAGGGCCTTCAGGAACAGGCTGTTCTTGCGCTTTGCGAGATCGAACACGACCTGCGTAATGTGCCGCAGGTTCGCCTTGAACCGCGGACTGTGCGCCTCTTTCTCGAGGATCCAGTAGGCCACGGTGCCGAGATCGTAGAGACGCGGGCACATATAGGTAAAGAACCGGTGTGTATCGTTTTCGTCGCCCCAGAGGTCCTGCATACCGGTAAGGCTGTCAAACACGTAGCGCGCGCCCGGCGGCAGCCGGTCCTCGATTGCGTTCAAGGTCGAGGTAAACCGTTCTATGTCGCGCGGAGCCTCTATCCTGACGACGCCCGCGTCCGCTTTTTCGTAAAATTTCAGAAAGGTGTTGTCGTTTTTCCCCTTCCCGGAAGTGAAACAATCAATCAGCGTGAAGTGATCGGGGGATATGATCGCGTTCAGATCGTTCAACACGGTCTGCGGCGACCGGTTGAAACTCACGTAAATGACCTTTTGATCGTCCTGGAAAGACCGGGAAATGAAGTTCCTGGTGAACGTGCTGTAGGCGGTTCCGGATTCGACTTCCCAGACTACATTGTCCCCAATGGAAAAACCGTCGATAAGGGTGTCCAGACTTTCGACACCTGATGATATTGTATTCTTCGGTAATTGATTGCCGTTCGTCATGCGCCCTTGTAGGCAAGGTATTGCCGATACTCTTAGCCTATTTTTGCTTTTTTCCGGGAATCCTGTCAAGGGATTTTATCGCGATAAAACGCTGGCTTGCCGGACGCAGGAACCTTTGCTTTTAAAGCCGAAAAAAATGGCGGCTTTTGAAGCTGGCTTGTTTAATGAATCTCAATTTGTCTATTCGGGGTGCTTTATAACGTTCAAGGCACGGGTTCGCTCACACCACCATGCTGAAGCTACCGAAAAGGATGTTCGTTCGTGAATAAAACCGCCGCAACTTTCTTTTCATCAGTAAGAATATCGGATAGAAAAGAAAAAAGTCAGGTTTTTAAATAAAAAGGCCGCTGATCAACTCAGCGGCCTTGGCTTGTAATGTCCCGGGTGCCCGGTATCAGCGGATACCAGCGGAGAAGATGATGCTTTCGAACGTACGATTCAAAGTCTTGCTTGTGAAATTTACCATCTCCGAGCCGGGCTGACAGGTCACCTGCTGTCCCACCTTCACCTTCGTAGCGGGTATGGCGACCCAGGTCTTCTTCCCGCTATACTCAAGGGAAATATAGGTATAGCCGCCGGCATTCATTGTTTCCGCTACTTTACCGGAAAGAGCGATTCCAGGCTGTGCTGCCATGTTTGCAGCTGCGGGCTGTGCCTGAGACGCAGGTGCGGGGGCTTCTTTCTTACAGCCACTGGCGCTGACTAAAACCACAACACATACTGCAAAAACCAATTTAGACCGTTTCATCATCAATCTCCTTAGTGTGTAAATATGACGGAATAGATATTACTGTTTTTTGTAAGAACATGCAAGCCCGTTTTCAGCTCTCATTTATTCACGAATGTCTAGTTGAATCATGCACAAAAAATAACATTATATTCTATGCTGTTTTAACCGGTAGAGTAACACCATATAACCGATGAATGTTGCGGGCATCAGCGTGTCCGCTATAATGGCTCCGGCTGTTCCCGATCTTTCTAATGTTTCAAAAAAAATAGCGCATATACCAATAAAAGGGACGGCAAGGACCAGCAGGATCATCCACAGACGAGGCAGCCGTATGGGAATACTCGGCAGGTCAAACCTCTGAGAAGCTCTGCTGCAAGGACGCCTCAATCCAATTTTGCTCACCATGGGTTCTTCCTCCTGATTTGGCTATCAGAACAATTTAACCCCTTCCCGCATATACTTTAAGATCACCTCTCCACGTTCCTTGTCATTTATCCGCTTCCCCGGATCGCCGTTATTTGCAAATATTTGCAACCGCTATGCCAATCCAAACTTCATGATAAATCAAGCGATTGAAAAACTATTGAGCTCGCAGCCCATGACTTACCGGTAAAATAACCGTTCTTTGGTTGGGAATTTAACCGAGTGAAAACCCGAAGAAACCGTAGTTCCCTGGATGGTGCGAGTGGGCTCAACGGGGATATGGAACCTCGAGCCGAAGGAGAAGATGAAGTCATTGTCCCGGGGGCATTATCAGGGATTAAAGATGGTTTGCCTCTGAAACGAAATGAAACCGCGGGTGATAATTACGATAACTGAAGTGAAAGTTGATTCGATATTAACTAAAACTAGAATTAAAAAACAGAAACCGTTCAAATTGACAGTGCCCTTAAGGAAGTTTCAGGGGCGTCTCAGGCGCAGCACGTGATTGCCCGCGCAGAGACAGCCCCTGTTGCGAACCTTGATCCTCATGGGATCACAATTACTCGACAGATATTCTGGTCGGCATCAGTTTGTCGTCCGTGGTTCCGTCGCCGATCTGGCCCCACATGTTCTCCCCCCATGCCCAGAGCGAACCGTCATTTTTTATTGCGAACGTAATATCATGCTGAGTGGCGATGAACGCCCAGTCGGTATCCGCGCCGATCATCGTCGGCGTACTTTTGAGATCGGTGGTTCCGTCTCCGAGCGTGCCCCCGTTTAACCCCCACGCCCAGAGTGTGTCATCAGTCTTCAACGCGAACGAATGGTAGCTTCCGGCGTATACGGATGCCCAGTCACTATCTGTGCCGATTCGGGCAGGGGCCTTTACTTGCTTATATTTGCCGCTGTCCCCGTTCCCGAGCTGGCCGTACTCATTGTCCCCCCAGGTATAAAGCGTACCGTCCGTCTTTATGGCAAGAACGTGACGGTAGCGTGCCGACACCGCCTTCCAATCGGTGTCCGTCCCTACCTGAGTCGGCGACCATTTGTCGTTCCAGTCATCGCCGATGCCGAGCTGATAATAATAATTATCCCCCCATGCCCAGAGGGTGCCATCAGTCTTTATTGCAAACGAATTTTGGTCAGTGATTGCTCCGCTTTTCCAGTCAGCAGCAGTCCCGGCATGGTCTTGTCCTGAGTATTCCCTATGCCCACAAGGTACCATCCGTTTTTATCGCGACATTATCGCCGGACGCCGCAATTGTCTTCCAATCGGCGGCAGAGCCTGCTTTGGCAGGCGTGTTATTCTGGTTATTAGTCCCGTCGCCGAGTTGGCCGTATATATTGAGCCCCCATGTCCACAGGTTGCCGTTGCTGTCAATCGCTGCGGTATGGGAAGATCCTATTGCCACTGATTTCCATGTTACGGCTGCTGCGCCGCCACCGCTGCCTCCGCTTCCACCGCAGGCTGAAAGCAACATGGCTGCAATAAACGATAGTGAAATAACAATCTCCAGGCTGATCTTTCTCATAATCCTCCCTTGACGTTTTGCGTTATGTCAAATATGATGATCTCGTAAAAAGTCGTCTCCCCGGTGAAAACCGGGGTCCAGTGGTTATCGAACTTATTGAAAAGACTGATACCGGCGTTCGCCGGTATGACGAAATTGGGTGTTTTCTGACTTCTTACGAATGCATCAAATATGACCATGACCCGGAATAATGATTTTGTCGAAAGAATGTTTATTCAATTCTCGCTACAAAAACTGCATCCCCATCCCGTTCGCCTGCCAGCACAATCTTTCCGTCCTGCTGGATTCCAACGCCGAACATATGCTCGTTCCACGCTGTGCCGCCGACAAGCATTAACCCATCGTCGTTGAACGAAGTATCGAGGGTGCCGTCGTCATTGTACCGGAGAAGAACGCCGTAATCTCCGTTAAGGGCCGTGGCTATTATTGAATACCCTCCTACCACTATCCTTCCATTCGATTGAATTACTATGTCGGTGGCGTAGTCGTAAGAAGAAGATACCGCTGTTTTAACCTGGCCGTAGCCGGTCCCGAAGGACGTATCCATTGTGCCATCCGTATTGAGGCGCGCAACAACAATATCGTAATTGTTCGTGCCCACATATGCCGAGCTCGCGAGCACGATCTTTCCGTCGTTCTGGACCGCAATAGCATTCGCATTTCCCCCCAGACTGGGGTCAGCGATTCCGCCTTTCAAGGACCCGAACCATGTGGAGGGGTCCGCGTCGGTATTCGTGTCCAGGGTGCCGTCGGAATTGTAACGAAGCACTTCGCTTCCGGCCAGCAGGATTTTTCCGTCCGGCTGTATCGCAAGAGCATATCCGTATTCGTAATTGCTGCCATTCGAAGTGACGACGATGCCATCGTGGTTTGGGCCGAATGTACTATCCAGGGTGCCGTTGCTGTTATACCGGACAAGAACGTAATCGTAATTCGAAGACATCGTGGCATTCGTGTCGCAAAAACCCCCGACGACGATTTTCCCGTCCGGCTGAACGGCTATTGCATAGGCATAATCGGCAAGTGTGCTTGTAGGTGTTGTTATTATGCCTTCGTTATTAGGTCCGAATGATGTATCGAGCGTCCCGTTTGTATTGAATCGCGCAACGGTGAAATCATTGGCATCATTAGAATACCCGGCACTCGAGTACCCGGCGACCAGAATTTTGCCGTCCGACTGTATAGCTGCCGCCTTGGCGTAGTGGTACCTCGTTCCGCTGGACGCTGTGGCAATTCCGCTCAATGATGAACCGAACGTGGTATCGAGATTACCGTTTGTGTCGTAACGAACAGCGATGAAAGCATAATTCGTTGAAGTCGAATTGGTTCTGCCTACGACCACAGTCTTGCCATCCGCCTGAATGACCATGCCCTTGATTTCGACATTGGCGATATCGGTAACCACAAACCCGTGATTTCCGAAGGTCTCGTCCAAGGTTCCGACTGCCTCTTTTTCCGTTATCTGCTGGCTGCCGCCGCCGTCTCCGCTGCTGCTGCAGGACATAACTACGAGTAGTGCGAAAGATGCCATAATTGCCCAAAGCCGCGATTGGTTCTTTTTCATACGCCTCCTCATTCAATGTGGATATTTTCATTCATAATGACCCGGCTTCTTCCCGCCGATGTTGAGTTTAAAGACTATGAAACCCTGTAATCACTCTATACGGATAAGTATCAAACTAATGTCGTATTGTCAAACGAAAAAAGAACTGTTTCTGCAATTTCATGAAAATGCATGCAGAATACTTCATTATGTTGCAAATAGCCGACTTGCGGGTCTGCATCGTTTCGAACGACATTATCGGGATAAAAAGTAGATGGCTAGCGATCAAACAAAATGAACTGCAGGAACCGTAATGATGAGCGTTACGCATGGTGAGCGGGATGGTAAGGACCGGCTGAACTGAACAGATCTCCAGTCATGTTTTCTTTTGCCGAACCTTCCATGGTCATTTAAAGCATCTGCCGTATGAAGATTCTAAATCAATTTAAGTGAACGTGAGCGTTCGTTTCCGTTATTCCTTCCCGCCGTCGGGTCATGATAACAGAGAATTCACAATATCGCCCAATTCATCTATATCATATGGTTTCTTGAGATACGCCTTAAAGCCGTGCTCCAGATGATTCGCTATTATGGCATCATCGGAATACCCGCTCGTAACCATCGCCTTGACTGCAGGATCGATCTTGACAAGCTTTTGTATCGTCTCAGATCCTCCCATGCCTCCCCGTACGGTGAGGTCCAGGATAACGAGGTCAAAGGGTCGCCCCTCTGCCATCGCATCCTTATATTTTTCCAGAGCCTCCTGTCCGTGTTTAGCGATCTCCACGTCATGGCCCAGCATGCCAAGCAGTTCCCTGCCCAGATCCCTGACAAGCTCCTCATCATCCATTACCAGGATCCTTGCTCTGCGCCTCGCGGAAAGCTCTTGCGGCTTCACTGGTGCTTCTATCCGGCCGCACCCGGCGATTGCAGAAAGATAGATCATAAACGTGCAGCCTTCGCCCGATTTCGTATTGACATCGATCAAGCCGCCGTGATTTCTGACAATCGAATATGAGGTAGCCAGCCCAAGACCGCTTCCCTTTTCTTTTGTCGTGAAATAGGGGTCGAAGATCTTGCCCAAATACTGTTCCGGTATACCGACACCGGTGTCCTGGATCGCTATCAGGATATAGTTCCCCTTTGCAAGTCCAAGGGGCAACGCTGCATCGCCCTCCGCCCTGTTTGCTGCGCTGATTATGATTGTGCCGCCGACCGGCATTGCCTGGTCCGCGTTCAGCACGATGTTCTGGATGACCTGCCCCAGCTGGCCCTCATCGACCTCAGCCTGCCACAGGTCCTCCGGAATGTTCAGGCGGAAATCGGAGCGGGAGCCGCTCAACGTAAATCTTGCAGAGTTCTCGATTACCGGTCTCAGGTCGATCAATTTCTTTACCGGCTTGCCGCCTTTGGAAAAGGTCAAGAGCTGGGTCGTGAGATGGACCGACTGATGAAGGGCCTTCTCGGCTTGTTGGAGCATAGCCAGTGACTTTTCTTGCGCGTTGATGGTCATTTTGGCCATCGAGATATACCCGAAAATGCCTTGTAAAAGATTATTGAAGTCATGGGCAATACCGCCTGCAAGGGTGCCGATCGATTCTAGTTTCTGCGTCTTGAGCCGTTCTTCTTCAAGGAGATGCTTTTCCGTGATATTGTTGATGGTCTCGATCACGGAGATGATGTTTCCTGATGCGTCTTTGATGGGAAATCCTTTTGTTTCCACGAAGAGAATGTGCCCGTCGCGACCCTCATGCTTATGCAATACCCCGTACGGCTCCCCGGTCGCAAAGACACCACGGACAGAGCACTCTTCGCCCTCTTCGTAGCAGGGGCGGTTGATCTTGTGCGATACCTCGAAGCAGTGCTTGCCGATGACCTCATCACAGGTCAGGCCTACCTGGGCGCAGTAGGCCTTGTTGGTTGTCAGGATGCGGTAATCCCGGTCAATGACGATGAAGCCCTCGTCAACGGTGTCGAGAATGCTTCGTATAAACTCCTCATTCTTGCGGATCTTCTCCTCGGCCAGCTTTTGTTCGGTGATGTCCTGCCCGGTTCCGCTCAAGATCACCCGGTTACCGGAAGCGTCAGGTATGAGCTCCGCCTGGGCGTGCAGTATCCTGATTCTTCCGTCACGCAGGTTGAACCGGTAGTCGATGCTGAAATGCTTGCCGGTCTCCACGGTCTCTTCGATCGCCTTTTTCAGGGCAGGCCGGTCGTCGGGATGGATACCGTCGAAGAACATCTTGAAGTCAGCCGGGTCCTTCCCCGGGTCAAGCCCGAGCAGGCGGAACAGCTCGTCGGACCAGACTACTTTGCCGGTTGCCAGGTTGTGCTCCCAGGATCCGATGTGCGCGATGCGCTGGGACTCGGCAAGCTGCTTCTCTCGCTCTCGCAATGCGGCATCGGCTCGTTTGCGCTCTGTGATATCGCGAAAGATGCCGACGAGGCACTGCTTTCCGCCTAATGTCACCCGGGTGGCATTGATGTCCGCGTAAAAAACGGAGCAGTCCTTTCTCAACATCGGGACCTCAGGCGCGAGAGAGATCTCGCCGCGCAGCTGTTTATCAAAGAGACGACGGATGGCGGGCAGATGCTCTTTCGGGTGAATATCATCCATAGTCAGGCCGACAATCTCGTCATGGGTATAGCCGAGCATGGTGCACATGGCTTTATTTGCCTCAATCTGCCTGTTGGTCTCCGCGTCGGCCATCATGATCCCGTCGATCACCTCTTCAAATATAGACCGGAACTTGTCTTCGCTTTCCCGCAGTTTAGCCTCGGCACTTTTTTGGTCCCCATGCGATGCCTGTTTGCGCGGTTTTACAGGCCGTATTGCGGGTGCAGTCATCTTTAAGGATCGATCTGCCTTCCCGTTCTTTTTGCCACGCGGTCTTTTTTTGTCTGCCATGCGAACCTCCCGACAAATGCAGGAACTGCTCTGCTCAGTCTTGGAAACATCCGGTATTGATTCCTGGTCCCGAGTTCAGGGTAAAACATATGCCATGTTTTTTTTACATGAATGCAGTTTCTTATTCGATAAGCTCCCGATGAAAGGTCCTCAAACTAGCGATTCTCATGGCATCTTTTTGCCGAAACTGATACTTTTCCCGCATAGCTTGAATATGTATCATACAGATAGGCAGTTATCAAGTAAATATGCAGGAAGAATCAGCATGATTTCGCAGGTTTTGTTGATAAAACTTTTTGTAACACAATGTCGCAAGGAGGGTTAAGGTAGTGACGCTAAAGCGAAGGCGAGATATAAACTATTGAGCGTTATGGTGGAATCGTCTTAAATGCCCGCTGAAGCCTCAATATTTATTATTATCTTTTTCCTTGAAGGTTATAAGTGCGAAAGAAACCTGAAAATCAGCGACATGTGGGTGCGGCGGAACAGGCGCCCTTTCAATATACGCATTCCCGGCGCCTTGTCTTTAAAGCTGCGATAGGTACAAAATAAGCCACAAACAGCAGCCTGATAAAGCAGATATTTTTTCAATGATGCTCAGACGGCTGTTTTTGATGATAAAATAAATGCTGAATGGAGAAGTAAGAAAGCAGGCTGTCAAGTAGATCCATTTCGCGAAATATCTCGTACTAACAGGCTTCTCGAAGGGTGGGCAAAAAGGGCATTCGATCTCGCCTTCGAGCCGGTGTCCGCACTGTTCGCATCTGACCACGCCCAATATCTCGTCAATCTCTTGATTGTTCATTATTATCACACACATGTTTCCGTAGGATTTCGCTGTCCGCTTCTGCTCGTCGCCTCTGTAATCCGTTGCCAAAAGATCCGTACACACCAATCAGAATAATAAAACCGCTATCCGGTCTTCAGCGGTCTAATGTCCTTTTCCACGGGCAGGTATTCCTTCACATAGTGTTTTGCATGATACAGGGAATAGAGCTTTTCCAGGATAATCATGAAACCGAAGAAGATGACCTGTAACCACCCGTCCGCTTGATCAGGAGCGCCTGAGCGCATGTTCACAAACCCAAGGATTACCATGGCAATCAGGCCCGTCTCCACGATTGCGTCAACTGTGCCCATGAATGGGTGGTTGGTGTAAAAGTACCCTCCTCCGGGATAAAGGATCGATATATTTCTCGCCCGCCGCTCGTTCTTGAATTCCAGCTTGCATGAGGAACAGACATAAACGCCCGGAGTCAGCGCTGCCCTGCACTTTGGGCAAAGATGTTGGCGTACGCCGATCGCGGTGGGCCGCTGGCCGGCTGACTTGAGGGCCGGCAGAATGGACTTGAGCTTCGCGCTCTGCTTCACAGAGAGGAAGGTCTCCTTGGCTGCGCTCTTGTATTTCACCGTAAACCTGCCCAAGAGGACAGATGGTTTAATCTTCTCCACGTCGCCGTAGCGGATCTGCGAGATGGAGTGCCGGGGAGAGAAGTCCCTCTTTGCCGGGAAGTGCAGTATCCGCCTTTCCGTCACGACCAGGGTGCAGCGCTTGAGGTAGTAGATCGTCGAGCCAGTGGTGATCCGCTCCATGGTCGTCATGGGGGAGCACCCGCGCATGGCAAGCAGTATAATTTCGCCCGGTTCGAGGAACTGCTTCAGCAGCGGCACATAGTTTTTCAGCATCTCGAGCTGCTGCTTCCTGATGCGCTCTTTGAACCTCCCCTTCTTGTCGGAAAAAGCTGTTTCCCGGTTAATCAACAAGCCGTAGGTTTCTGCAGTGGAAGCAGGTTTAATCATGATTTTCTCCCGCGTAGTAGAATGAGGTTGCATCCCGTTCCGAGGACATCGATCGGACGCTGTAGGCCAACTATGACAATATACCGGCTACTCTATCAGTCATATCATATCCCGGATCTCAGTCAGGCACTTGGGTTAGATCGATTATAGTGAGATGGAGCTTTTTGTCAAGAAAGACATTCAATTGCGGAGCTGTCGGGGTGACGGCGCAAGTTATTGGCAGGATACTGCCGCGCTCAGATATTGAAACCGGGAAGAGGGAACTTCTTCCCGGTCTTTTTTTCGTGTCCGGTTCCTTTATTTCATAGAATGCAAAGCCAGCCTGTTTCCCTCGGTGTCCTCAAAATGCGCAATAAATCCGTATTCTCCGATGCCTGATTTCGGTGTTAGCGTCTTTCCTCCGTTTGCGTTTATCGTTTTTAATGTTGCTTCGATGTCTTCAACGCTGAAATAGAGAATCGGACCTGCATGCGACGGGATGTACGAATCTCCCTGTACAAGCGAACCTGCTGCTCCGACCGCACCCTGGTTCATGGGGAACATTGCCATCGCCATGGGACCCATTTGAGTGGCGGATAGTTCGTAGCCGAACACGGCTTGATAGAATTTTTGCGCTCTCTTGATTTCTATCACCGGGATCTCAAACCAGATTACTGGGTTAACTTGCGTAGCTACAGTAGCCATAACATAATCTCCTTCGTGTGACGTTCAATGCCTTTCTTATCGGCCCCTATAATGAGTCAATACAAAAGACATTCTAGTTATATTTTATCATACAGGAAATCGGTGATAATAAGAGCATGCTGCATATAAAGAATGAGCTGTCAAGGCACCCACAAAAACATCGCCGAAAACTGAGTTCTGAGTTGCGATTGCGGCGAGCGGAGTGGGTAGAGGCGGCGGGGCGACTGGGGCAAAAGAAAAGATGCAGGATGCAAGCTACACGATCGAAAAAAACATCGCTTTTTAAAACAGAATTGCGTACGATAGTTCTGTATATATCTCCGAGCAGGAGGAATAAATGATCTTGTCGCAGTTGATACGCGCATCATATATGAACGGTGGTACAGAAAAAAAGGAAGGCTCTCGCACATCCGAAATCCCTTTTACGTCGGCCTGTCATTTCGTCGCTTTCATGTCGCCTTTAAGTCTTTCTCACCCTACCAGTCGATCGGGAAATAATCCTTGAGAAATTTTCCGCACCAGTGCTTGCCGGTCAGGATGCCGTCGAAGAAAGGATCGCAGACCCTGGCGGCTCCGTCGACAATATCAAGCGGGGGCTGGAAATCATGCACTTTCTGCTTGAATTGGGAAAGATCGGCGGGGTCTTCATCTGTGACCCAGCCGGTATCCACCGCATTCATATAGATGCCGTCTCTGGCAAGGTCCTCGGCTGAGGTATGCGTCATCATGTTCAGGGCTGCTTTCGCCATGTTCGTATGCGGATGCCTGTCGTCCTTCCGGAATCTGAAGAACTTGCCTTCCATGGCCGTCACATTTACGATATGCTTTTGCCCGGTGTAGTCACTCCGCATAAGCGACACCAGCCTGTTGCACAGCACAAAGGGCGCCACGGCATTCACCATTTGCACTTCGAGCATTTCCATGGCGGGTATCTCACCGAGCCGCAAGCGCCAGCTGTTCGTCTTCCGCAGATCCACCTGCTGGAGATCGGAGTCAAGCTTCCCTTTTGGAAACAGTTCTTCCGAAACCTGCAAATCATCGTGGCCATAGGAAATCTGCGACAGATGCGCGGATTCGCGAAGACCGATGCCCGGGCTATGGTCCTGCCATACTGGAGCAAGGGCAATATCCTGATTGCCGTTAATATTGGACACGGAAACAAGCTGTTTTTTGCATGTATCATGGTCGCTAAGAAGCTTGTGCGCCTCCTCGGACAAAGCGTTCAAACCGTTCTTTTCGTTTTCAAGGAGATGCGCATAAAATCCCGGGGGCCGCCGCACGGTTTGCGCCGCGTTATTGATCAAGAGGTCAAGGCGCCCGTGCCGCTGTTCCAGGTAGCGGGTAAACAGCTCCACACTCGGAATATGCCGCAGATCAAGACCGTGAATATGAAGCCTGTCTCCCCAGACTGCATACCCCTCTTCCCGTGAATACCGCAGGGCTGCGTCAACCGGAAACCGGGTCGTCGCAATGACCGTGGCGCCGGCCCGCAGCATCAGGAGCGCGGCCTGAAAACCGATTTTAACGCGTGCGCCGGTGATCAAAGCAACCTGCCCGTGGAGAGGCGCTGTTTGAAAACGCTTGCGGTAATTGAGGTCGCCGCATTTTTTGCACATGGCATCATAGAAAAAGTGCAGCTCGGTATATTCTTTCTTGCATACGTAGCAGTTGCGCGGCGCGTGGATTGTTTCCCTGCGCTGCTCCGTGCCGGACGGACCAATCTCTATCCGGGGAGGCGCATTGAAAGTCACACCCATGCGCGCGTTGCGGATGCCCGTAGTATTTCTGGCGCGCCGATCTTTTTCAAGCAGCGTCAGGCTCAGGGCTTTTTTTGCGGCTTTACTTCTTTTTTTCGCTTCAGCTCTGCCGGGCCGGGATATCTCTCCGGCCGCCTTTAAAAGAGGTATCCTCTGCACTTCCGGAAGAGTCGCAAAGCGTTCCGGATCCCTTGCGAGAGCGTCAAGCATTGCAATGCATTTATCAATTTCTTCGGAATTGTGTTCCATGTCTTTACGCTCTCTTTCCGTTTATATTGCGCTGGCTTGAATAGCGGGGCTTAAAGGCCGCAGCTAGTGCAAGGTGCAAATGCTTTTATTCAATGCGTGGCCCCAGGCCACACACCATAACTTACAATTTGAAATTTGCACTGTCTTAAAGCGTCATTGCAACCAGTTCATGACTGTTCAGTGCGAGGTAAAGAGCGTCCAACTTTTCCCGGCTTACAGCTGTAAACGTAGCGGTTATCGATACGTACTTGCCGCCGCTGCTGAGCTGTTTTTCGTAGAAGATCGGTCCTGTCCGGACAAACGCTTCGAAGACCTTCTTCATCGCGGGTTCAAACAATTCGTTGTTCAGTCCCATGACTTTCAAAGGAAAAGAGCACGGGAAACGGATACATGATTTTTCAGATCCAATAGGTTTCTTCATAATATTTTTGCTTGTAATAATAGCAATGCTTACTTAAAGATGCAATAAAAAGCTTGTCTCAGGCCAAGACATGCTTGCTCTCGCCTGTGGCCGGTGCATCTTTGCGTCGTTACGCGAGGGAACCGCGAACGTAATTATTTGTTGCGGATTTGGGGGAAGGAACAGGGTATTGAATGTGCGGTGAGGGCAGCGTACCAGCGGTAAACTTTCAATTTTTATAATTCAGTTCGATAATGAATCGTCCGTACACTGAACTGTCATATTAATGAATTCACTTTGTTCTAATATAGCCGGTTCCGCAAGCCAGGCATGATGGTCCCAATCGATATTGCATTCTATCTTATCCTTCACGATTCGATAGGAACCGGTTCCGGGACCGTCTGCTCTATGTTGTTCATCAATCCTCCATCCTGTATCATACAGCTTCGAGCCTTTCTCAGCCTCAAAAGACGGAAGTTTAGAATCGTGCATTAGACGCTCATTGCTCGTAAAAATGACTTCACACCCTTTAAACTTGTAGAATTGCGATTGAATAATTCGTTCCTTGATTACAAGACTGTCATGGGGAACGCCTTTTAAACCCTGATAGAACATACTGCACACGTTTTCACTGGCTTCAACTTCGTATACTGAAACCTGCACCAGCATTATGAATAATATAAGTCTTTTCATTGCATGGAATGTCATTGCCGGCCGAGCCTTTCTGATTAAGATCAAACATTTTGACGCAGCCATAAGAGCAGGGTATTACTCCAACTGGCCCCCTCACCCGGTCCCTCTCCTAAAGGGAGATGGGCTGATTGGGCGAGGATTAATTCCATCAGCTGGGGTGCAGGCGTAGAATCAACCTTAAGCGACCAGGTGACCGGTGACCTTATGGAAAACATTTCCTTAGACTAAGCGCGTGACCATTCGCAATACTGTCTGCAAAACATTGCTATAAAACGAAATGGTTCGTGTTTAAGTGAGGAATTATTCGTACTCATCTAATATTGATTATATAGTCACATGGTTTTTTGTCAATCTCGTCGGTCTGTCCGCTCTCTACAACTATCCCTGCTAATAAAAATAAATCTGCCCATGAACTTCGTTATTCAGATAATTATCATTTATTATCAATAAGTTATATACCATAGCCCTCGTAACCATTTTTTAAGTTTTTTACAAATTGTCAGACAAATAAAATCTTATACAGTGTAATTTGGTTATATCAAAATTTAATGTTTATCCATATTTTGAAGTTAAAACTTGATATATCTCAAGGGAGGGCAACATCGATGAAAAAAACCATAGCGGAGATGACGGCCATGAACAGCAAAGTAAAGGTCCCGATCGGCTCTCTTTTGCTCGCGGACGAAATAATCCTGCAGCAGGATCTTGAACTGGCTCTTGAACATCAGAAGTACACGAATCAGCGCCTGGGAGAAATCCTTGTGCGGTTCGGCGCCCTCGAGCCCGATGACCTGGACAGAACACTGGAGTTGCAGAGGTGCGCTGGTGCTAAATGAGAGTTCAGGAGAAGGTTTACGCCTCCGCGCAAATACTTTATTAATAATTCAGTCCCTGTTCCCTTCTTTGAGGCTGTTCTTCCCGGGGCACAGATTTAGAGACAGGCCTGGTTTCGGGTCATCAAGACCTCGTAGAACACACCTGCAAACCCGCTGTACGAACAAAATAATCCTGTACTGCTTAACCAAACGGGACGAAAATCAAGCGGGATAAAAATCTTAGGGGAGTATTTATTTTTGGGCAATACAGCGCATCTGCGCAGGTAAACCTGCTCGCTTTTGCTGCGGCTTTGGAAGATCGTGATGCCCAAACGCCTTCATCAGGAGTAATAAAGCGCGGTCAACGTCCTCTTTCGAGGCTTGCTGCGTAAACCGCAGGGAACATTTATGCAACACGCCTATCCCAAATTCGAGAATTTTTTGACCAGCTAGCTCAAGCATCTCGTGGGCTCATTTTATTACATCAAATACCATTTCTTTTCCCATATCTTGAGCAGCTGATCCAGCTCGATTCGTATACCAGATACATCAGTCGATATCTTTCGCAGCTCATCAATTGCCTCTATGATGTGCCTGATGTTGTCTTCCGACTGCTTCCTGTTTGCAGCGCTCACATCTATCAACAATAACCGGTCGATAACTGCAACGACGAGATCATTGTCAGCAGCTTTGTCTACCTTTATATTTCTCAAATCTGAGATGATTTTATCGTGCAGCTCATCGGAACCATTTATCACGGTCAGCATGAGTTCATACTGACCGTACGGTCTGAATAAACCGTTATTGTTGTATGATACCTCAGTCTTCGTAAGGTAATTCCCGGGCAGGTCGGGCAAATTAAGATAATACCCGAACCTGGTTTTCTCATCAGCGGCAATCGATTTCCGCCAGGTTAGCGTGTTATCTGCAGGCGTTACATTCGGAATGACGGTGTCAACCGTGGCGACGGATGGGAAGGTTTCCGTTACCTTCACTTCCACAGACTCGTTCGAATTTGAAAGTGTTATTCTGAGCGGCACACTGGCCAGTGCCCTCGGTATTTCCGCTGCAGGTCGTACGAGGTTAAGGCTTTCGATCAGCAGTGCCGAAGCAAGCGACTGATCGGATGCCCTCAGAAGATCGAAGGTGTAAAGAAGCATCTTACCCTGTTCATAACGGTTGAAAATAACGGAAGGATACAAATTCTTTTTATCAAGAACCGAGCCGAATATCTGAGTCGTCGTAGAAGTTATCGTCGATACGACACTCTTTCCGGATGTCTGGAGCGTTCCCTCACTGCTGATCGGGCTAGACAGCAGGTCAACACTAAGATTTTCATTCGTCGTCTTGCCGGAGAATGTAACGCCAAACACATCATCCAGGAAGGGATCTGCGTTCGGTTTTGTTTTGATGAAGATTAGTCCGTCGCCGGAGTGGATCGCTTCCCGGACTTCCTGCCCGATGACGGGCTGCTTGACGTCAACCAGGATGTAGGTGTTGTATCTTCCTGATCGCAGTGCCGACGTAAATTCGTCCATGTCCTGCGCCATAGTATATGTTATATTGAGCGACGTCAGGAGCGCGTTCAACCTTTGGATATCAGCTTGCTTCTGCTCGCTGTCCGATTTATCCTTAAAAGAGCAGTTGGTCCTTGTCAAACGAAGTTAATTGATGGATATTGCAGCAATTAACCCGAAGAGGAGGACTCGCCCAATGGGTGAACCAAATAGATCGTTGTCTGCACGGAAACCAGAGGGAGTTGCGGTCGATACGTTCAGCGGTCGTATCCACGTAGAATGGGATCCGACTGCAGCCGTTACGCCACTGGGACAGATGGCATTTTTCATCGATTTTCTGAAGACCGGCGGTCTCTACGATCCCTGGGTTGCTGATTGTCCGCTTCACTACACAAGCCCCAATGCACCGGAAAAGCGAGATGTGCTGGGCACGGTGTTATTGTCTGTTCTGGCCGGCCACCATCGCTACTCGCATATTACGAACGTTCGGTGCGACAACGTCAATCCCGGCCTGCTCGGCATGACCGCCGTCGTGAGTGAGGACTCGGTGCGAAAAGCCCTGCGCCAGATAGATGAAACTCAGGGGGTGCATTGGCTCAAGGAACATGTCAGGCGTTGTTATGACGCGCTGCTTTCTGTGTCCTGGATCATGGATGGCGACACCACGGTAAAACCGCTGTACGGGAAACAGGAAGGCGCAGTGGTCGGCTATAATCCTCACAAGCCTGGCAGGCCGTCTCATACCTACCACAGCTATCTGATGGCCAACACCCGGCTCGTGCTGGATGTCGAGGTACAGGCGGGCAACAAAACCGCAACCTGCTATAGCACGCCGGGCTTGTGGGAGTTGCTGGGCTCCATTCCAAAACGTCACTGGCCCGCGTTTTTTCGGGGCGATTCAGGCTGGGGAAATGACGTCTTCATGTCCCAGGCGGAAACAAAAGGCCTGCCCTATCTGGTCAAGCTCCGCCTCACCAAAAACGTGCGGAAGCTCATCGAAAAGACATTTCAGCGGAATGGTTGGCAGCAAGCCGGTCAGGGATGGGAAGGTGTGGAAGAAGAACTTCAGCTTATGGGGTGGAAGATAAAGCGGCGCGTCATCGTACTTCGACGGGCGCTCAAGGGCGATGTCGTCATCAGTGAGAAAGACAAGGATCAGATGGAGCTTGGTTTCGTCGAGACGAATGGAACCGCAAAGCGGTATGAATACGCAGTGCTGGCCACAACCATTCCGGGCGAAGTCCTTACCATCGCGCAGCACTACCGGGATCGGGCCGATGCTGAGAACAATTTCGATGAACTGAAAAATCAGTGGGGGTGGGGAGGCTATACGACCAAAGATCTGAAACGCTGTGGCTATATGGCCCGGATCGTGGCGTTGATCTACAACTGGTGGTCCCTCTTTGTGCGGCTCGCCCGACCGGACAAGCATCTGGAGGCTGTTACGAGCCGGCCGTTGCTTCTTCATGCGGTCGCCAAACAAACATATCACCAGAGCCAGACTACCGTGACCATTACAAGCGCTCACGCAAAGACGGAGAAAATACAGGGCACGCTCAATGAGATCGCCCTGTTTCTGAGAAGACTCCGGGAAACTGCGGAGCAGTTGACGCAGGCGGAACGTTGGAGGTTGATCTTAAGCCGTGCATTCAACAAAATCCTGAAGGGGAAACCCCTCTCGACGCCAGCTTTGCTGCCTCAGCCAATGTGAAAATAGACTCAACTGCCGTTTTTAGGTTTATCGCTTTCGAACCCTACAAGGACAACGGAGTCAACCGCAATTTTCTTTTCCACCTCGATGATGACCAGGCGGACGGTTATGGTTTTTTCAGTCTCTTCATTCAGTACATTATCAGTCGCTTTAAACCCTACCGTGTGTTGTCCAGCGCTTACATCAGCAAAATTAAAGCTTCCTGTATACGCCTGCCATGCACTACCGTTTATACTATAAGCTATTGATTTTACTCCTGAATTTACATCATTGGCAGTAAGTGTCAAGAACGTTTTCGGAGAAATTACGTTTATAACGCCGTCGATCAGCTCGTCTGATGCCGAAATGACTGTCTGCGGTGGTGTCGTATCCAGAACGACGACAAGTTCTTGGGTGTCTTCCCGATTAGTCACATTATCAATCGAACGGTACTGGACGGTGTGAGTGCCGTCAGTATATGATGTCAGCGTGAATGGGGCAACGTACGCGTTCCAGTCGCCTCCGTCTATACTGTACTCAGTCCTTTTTATTCCGCTGACCACATCGGATGCCTCTATCGTTATTCCTGTGCTACCGCCCACATAAAGTTTTCCGTCAGACCGGTATTGAGGCGTACCGACCGTTATGGTTGATACTGGTGATGTGTTGTCCACGATCACGGTAAGCGTCTTGTAGGTCTCTGTGTTCGTTACATTGTCCTTGCTGTAATAGTTGATCGTATGCGTCCCTTCGGCTGGAATTGTGAACGGAGCATTCTTTGATCGATGTAAGTTTGCCGTTTGCATCGAACGTATAGGTATTCCCGTCTTTTTCAAGCAATTCATAGCCGGAGTCTGTCTTTTTAAGAGTGTACCCTGCCTTCATATTGAACAGATACTCTCCGTTTTCGTCCGTAGTGAAATAGAAATATCTTCCTTCAGCGTTAATATAGGCGTCGCCCGAGATCCTGCTGAGCCAGATATTATTCCAGCCATATCCCAGGCGGCCGTCAGGAAGCGCTGCCCATTCCCACGATCCGTTGCTGTTCTTCATGATCCGGCTGGACCGGTAGCTCCGGTCCCATACCATGGGAATGCTTCGGCTGGAGACCCGGAGGTCCGTTTCGGTGAAGTGATATGTGCCGGACGAGTATTCAACTTCGCTGCCAGTCTCGACCGTTGGGCGTGGCTTTGTTGTCGACCTGCTCTCATTATATGGAACAGGCACAACTTCGGCGGCTTTGCTCGTCCCGGATATTATCATGAGAAACGTCAGAAATGATACTGTAGATAACAGGCAACTTTCTCTCCGTCTTCTTATCTTTTTCACTATCTGCTCCTCATCATGATTCATTCGGCTCTACGACCTTTACCAAGGCCCGCCGCCACCGCCGGAAACATTAATTACAACATTGTGAGCTACATGGTGGAGGCGGGCTGAAGCAGTCATCCTCCAGAGGCGTTATCGGCGCGCCGCCGATGCCGCCGCCTTGTCCGCTGCCGCCGCCTCCTCCGCCGCTCTGCGTCCAGCCGCCTACGGTTCCTATATTCGGAATCGGAAGGGATACAATGGCCGACCCACTGTCACCGCATTCATACTGCGCCACGATCGTATGGCCTGTACCGGCCGAACCCGTGGACTCGTTCGCAGTATTCGGGCACATTTCATAGGTGCCGGAAACGCCGATCACGGTAGCCATTGTGCAGGTCCCGCCGTAGCCCATGATCTCGGTAAAGAGCGAGGCGTAAGGATATGAAGTAGCCGCCTCTTCTGCCTCGAGGTTCATGGCAGTTGTGGTCGGCTTTCTCGTCACCCGGTACAAGACAACGACTTTTTGCTGTGCCGCAAGGGTCTTCGGTATGGTTGAAAGAATTTCGAGATCATATTCACTGAAACTCGTCGGAAAGTTCATGATCACGTTCTCCGCCGCAATAAGGCCGTTGTTGGTGACCGTGAATTCGCTATTGAACACCTGTCCCGGTTCAAGAACAGGCAGGGTCACAAGCGGCGGTTCCGTGACCAGGACCGGCACGGGTACATTCGTGGCGAATGTCTGGCTGACTGTTATCTCATACCGGTCTTCGATAACTACCGGTGTGACCGACCACTGGATGTCGACAAGGTTCACCTGAAGGGCGATCGAGACCATTGTAGTCAGGCCGGGACTTATCGTAAATGTACCTGACGTTGGCTTGTGATTTGGAGCCGAGATATTGAAGAGATACCTTCCCTCGGGAATATCGTACTTCATCACCGTCCCGTCCGATTCGGTATTGACGGTATAGATAAGTTCGTACACGGTCTGGTTCTGGAACGTGATGGTTGCGCCGGATACGTCCTGCATCAGTTCGTTCAGGACATCGAAAAGGATGTCGCCGACGGCAGTTGACGTCACCGTGACCTGGATAAAGCAATTGTATGGCATGTGGTTGTCGGAATAAATTATAATTTTATCTTCATAAACTCCCTGAGCAAGTGTGTCCGGTGGACTGAACATAAAACCGACAGAGACCGATCCACCCGCAGCAATATCTCCTATCGTCTTGTCCCGGGTAAGACGCATCCACGATGTGGACGGGCCTTCGATCCTGGCGTTCCTGAGCGTCTCTTCACCAACATTCATAAGTGTGAAGCTGTCGGTCTTCTGCTCTCCACGCACCATACCGGTGTCGATATAGGACGGCGTGGTGCTGATGACCGGGATAACGCTCACAATAGTGATGTTTGCAGTGAGGCTGACTGACACGTCCTGAGCCGTCCGCGCCGTCATCGTGGCCAAACTGTGTCAGGAGCCGTGGAATCAGTGGAGATGCGGAAGGTAAGTTCCATTGTTATCTCCTGCGCTCAACATAAATCCGCCCTCTGGAGCAGACGGAGCGATAACCTCGGCAGTGACGCCTGCGCTTGATGACGTCTCAAACGTAATGCTCGACAATGTTCCTCCGCCGTAGTTCTCGAGTGTAACCGGTATGTCTTGTGTGCGGTTCCTGGCCATTTTGACATTGGCCGCAGACGGATTTATGGAAAGCCCTGCTAATGAGAAAACAGCTTGCACGGTCCTGTCCGTAATATCGGGGTGCACTGCCCAGATACTATAATCCCCTGCCTCGTTGCTCCCTGGACTGAAGGTGTAGGAGAATCGTCCCTGGCTGTCTGTTGTGACAGTGTAGAACCGGTCGAAACCCTTGACTGAAATGCCGAGTTTCACAGGCACGTTCGGCACCAGCCGGTTGTTGTCTGACGGCTCATTGCTGATGGCTGATCCGCTGATGACCACCGGCTGGCCCATGGTATAGAAGGTCTTATCCGGCGCTGCAACGGCCCTGTATGCCGTCTCCTGGATATAAGCCTCCGCTGAGCCCTTCATTCCCGGGGCAGTGACCTGGTCCGGCCTTGAGTAGTGATAATAGGTATTCTCGACCACTGCCTCGACGATCACTTTATTCGGGGCTGAAGCAGGCACGGGCAGAAGAATCGGGTCGGTCATGAAAGTTTCGTTCGGGTTGATCCGCGCAACAGCGTATTCCGCGCTGTTTACAATTAAAGCACCGATACGCTGATCAAGGTAGCCGGTTGACAGGAGATTGCCGTCCTGGTCCTTCAGATTGACTTTCACTTTATGGGTTACGCCGCCGGCTTCGCTTGTCACAACCTCCATCTGCGCGGTGCCGATATTATTTATTTTGAGCCGTACTTTGGCGTCCGTGCTCCGGACAATCGGATCATTGAATATTTCAAGGCTCGTGCTCGACCCCAGGACCGTAGCTGATGTGGTCTTGCCGCGATTGATGGTAACGCCCGGCGAAGGAGACCAGTTTGCCTGGATGTAAACCGACACCGGCGAAACCGCGTTGGCTGCCGTGGCTCCTGTTTTTTCAAGCTGCAGAGTGGTATTAGAACCAAGCGTGAACGGCCCCTGTAACGAGCTGACCGGAGCATTGCCGATTTTGACGTCTAGAGAATCTATGGTAAATCCTGCACCCGGGCCTGATGTCAGAATTACGGACAATGTTTCGAGCACTGCCCTCCTGAGCGAGGTGCCGTCCTTAAGCTTCAGCGCCAGGTTCGGGAGGGTTGCCTCCTTGATCGGGCTTTCATTCCCGAGGTCGTCCACAACGGACACGCCGTAAATAGTATTGACGACGGCATAGGTTTCTGTATAAGAAAGATCCAATACCGGGTTCTGAGTGATGCGGCTTCTGTTCCGGTAGATGTGGTAGCCTGCGACAGTTCCGTCCTGCGGCGCCAGCCAGGTGAGTATCGGCGCTCCGGCATCGATCCACTGAAGCACGAGGTCCCTTACCGGAGAAACCGGGAAGTCGATGTCTTTGACCGCGGAAAGCGTGCTTTCGTTACCGAGGCTGTCAACAGCCGCAACCGCATAGAAGCGATATTCTTTAGATGGCGACGTGTCCACAGCGGTATTGCTGCCGGCCAGAGCTATTGGTGTAAGGTCCGAAGTTGAAGCAAACGGTCCGTTCGACCGGTAGAGGTGATAACCCTTGAGAGGCATTGCGGATTGCGGATTGCCGATTTCGGATGGATAATCAACGACTGCGTCCCAGGTCGCGGTGATGCCGTCGCTGCCAAGAGAGAGCAACAGGTTAGCAGGCGCCGGAGGACCGGTCCTGTCAGAGGATGCCCGAATTTCAGGGGATGCAGGGCCCTCGCTTCCCAGGAGGCCCACAGCCGTAACGGAGATAATAGTAAATGCCGTCCGCAGGAGGAATGTCCTGCGTCATTGTTGACTGCTGGGTGCCACCGGATTGCGGATTTAAAGAACCTATACCCGTCTGGACCCTCGTTGCACTTGATTCTCCTTCTGCCCGACGATACAGATTGTATGTAACTGTTGCCTGTTGTCCGCCGACCGACGAAAACTCATAGCTGACCGGATACCAGGTGAGCGTAACAGCGCCTGCTTTTTCGGATGTTGCCGCAAGCCCTTCAGGAACGCCGGGCGCCGGCACGACATCTTGATAAACCAGTATATATCTTCCGGATGATACCTCTGTTCCGATGTTCCCTAGCTGGTCTGCTGTGTTGCCCAGGATGAACTCTGCCTTGCCTTCGGGCATACCGGAGATGTTCATCGTACCGGTCCAGTGAACGCCGTTGTCCGTTGATGTCATGCCGCTTACGAGTGAGGTTGTACCGTCTTCTGCCTTGAGAGTAAGCGAGGGTGTGCCGATTGAAGCTTCGCTAAGCACGGCGCTCACCGCCACAGGAGCCGTGGTAATCCGGAGCGCAGTCATGGGCGACGTGATTGAGGCCTCGGGACCTTTCACATCGATCATAATGCCGGTTCCCTCCGCATTGCCGCGATTCCCGAGCATGTCCTTGCCCGAGAATTTATACATTGTCGGTCCATGTCGGGCTCTGTGCCGTAATCGTAAAGGAGCCTTCGTAGACTTCCCCGTCGCCCCCGCCCTCTCCCGCAAGGGGCGAGGAGATTCTCTGGTCATGGTCACGACGATAACCGACCCATCCTCCGGCTCGAGGCTGAAGAACGGAGTTTCTTTGAGAGGCTCGCTGACAGTTATCGAGACCTTGACGGTTCCGATGACCGGTGACGGGATTCAAAATGTGATGATGTCAAAATTCAAGTATATTGTACGCTTGTCAGGACAGCAGGGGCTGTCCTGTCCGAAGAAATCGAGATTACATTCGATATCGGGCTTTCGTTTCCAGCCCCATCAATACCCGTGACTGCGTAGTATCTAAGGTCATCGTCTCCGGGGTTGTATTCCTTATACTGGTGCGTAACCGGTGATGCGTCCGTATTTGTCACACCTGGATCGTTCTTCGAGCTGAAGGAAGAGGAACTCGTGTACAGATTGTAGCCTGTCGGCATCTCTCCTGCCGGACTGGTCCAGGAGAAGCGTATGAGACCGCCCGGTTGTACCTGACCTGCAAGGTTCTGGGGCGCGGGCGGAGCGCCGGTATCCACCAGGACGTGGTACGCGGGACTATATGCACTGTCACCCCCTCGGTGGCTTGCCTTGACCGATAAGACATTGTCTCCCTCTTTAAGCGCTATTGTATCAAAGGTAAACACACCCACTTCGCCGTTGGGAGAAACAGGCGTCTGACCTACCACGACACCGTTCACTTTAAGGATGACCGTTGTGAAGAGCGGGGCCGTACCGGAGACGCTTACCATATATGTCGGGGTGGTCTGGGAAACAACATGGTCGGTTATCGCAGGCATCGCAGGTTGGGCCAGGCTCACGATGACCGTACGCGCTATTTCAGTAAATTTTTCTTTGCCGTCAACGGCCTTGATTTTGACCACGTGGTTGCCGTCGCTCACGGCCGCCACGTTCCAGACGTACGATGCGCTTTCTCCCTCCTGTGTCGAGACAACGGTGCCATCTATCGAAAGCTCCATCCAGCCCATTGTGCTGTCGGCATCGTGAGCAGTCGCCGTAATCGTTATGGGCGATGAAACGACTTGGCCGGCGGCAAGGCTGAACGTGTCGATCACCGGGCCCGAGGAGTCGGTCCGTGGAGTTGCGCTCACGCTCTGGACGCTGGTCCGCTCCGCTCCGGAGATATTTTCAACAGTCACCGCATACTGATAGGTGGAGTCGTTGACTGCGCCGGTGTCGATATAGCCGGAATCGGCCGGGGACGCTGTGCCGATGCGGGTCATACCGCTGATGTCGGTGCGGGCTGTGGCGCCGTCCGCGCGATAAATGTTGTACTGCTTGACGTATGCAGAGATAACCGGGGACCAGCTAAGCGTGACTTTATCGGTGCCCGGTACAGCCTTCAGATTCGAAGGATTATTCAGTCTCGTGACTGCTTCAATGATAACGCCGTCACTTTCATAGCCGGCAGTGTCCTTGACAGATATCTTAAACTTATACCAGGTTGCATCGCTGAGCCCGGTCCTGGTGTAGGTAGTAGCGGTCTTACCGAGCGGCGTGCCTGAGTCATATCCGTTCCCGCTGTCCAGGCGCACAATATGCCCGGCGAGATCACCGGTTGAGTTGATGCTCGGGGTCCACGTAATAGTGATGAAGTTGCCCTGGGTTGCGGTATAACCTGCCTGAGCAACAGCATCAGTCACTTCTTCCGGGGCCTTGGTGTCGATCGGAATTGCGGACGCTGCATAAACCGTATTGGTCTGGTTCCCGGCCATGTCCACGGGTACGACCGCAAAATAATACGTTGTCCCTTTTACCAGGCCTGTAACCTTATACATTGCGATACCACTGGTCACTGTACCGATGGGCGTCATTCCTGCAACATTGTTGAAGGTCGCGGATGATTTGTACACAGCATAATATCCTACGTCCTCGGTTGCGGGATAGTCCGGCCATGACAGGCTGACTTCCGTGCCATCACCTGCTCCGTCGGCAATGAGGACATTCGGGAGGAGCGGCGGCGGCGCAGAAGTGTCGTAGAGGATGTCGAGTATTTCAGTCTGCGTGTTGCCGAGGGCATCGGCTGCGGTGAAGACCAGGTGAGTAACGCCGGATCCCATTCTCACGGAATATGACCATGTCGTACTGTTGTCCGTCGTGCCGAAAATCTGTGTTCCGTTGAGTTTCACGATGGAACCAGGCTCCTTGGACCCGGTCAGGGTCTGCGTTGCGACAGGCGACGGATTCTGATACGGATTGATGGTAAACAGCGGCGGCGTAGTGTCGAGAACGATCACAGCCGTTCTGGGGGCAGAATCGTTCCCTGCCGCGTCCTGAGCAGTGATACTGAGCGTATTCTCACCCTCGCCAAGAGGATAATCGCAGCTCCAGGTTGTATTTGCATTCTCCGGCACCATCTGGATGCCGTTGATCGAGATTGCGGTCCCTGCCGGCTTGGTTCCTGTAAGAATCTGGTTGGGGACATTCGTAGGAGTAACTACTCCTGCCGGTTCAGGAGGATTCGGGGCAACGGTATCGAGAACAAAGGCATCCTGGAAGGACTTGTCAGCCATAATATTTCCGGCCGCATCCATGGCGTCGATTATCTTTACTGTATATGTGCCATATGTGCCGTCCCCGTTAGCCGGTTTTAATGTATAATTTCCCTGCCAGGTATCGCCGCTTATCCACATCCCCTCCGTAACACCATAGGTGCTGAAGAACAACCCGCGCGTGAATGTTACAGTCGGAGTCACCGACGTCATCATATTTTCGTTAAAGGTGACCGTGAACCAGACGTTTTCCGCCTTGTGCGGGCTCGCCGGGTCCATTCTGAAAGACTGGACAACGGGGGGAGCCGTATCAAGGGTAAAGGTAAAGTTTGCAGTGCGCGCATTTCCAAGAGCGTCCACGGGGTTGACGGTGACCATATAGATTCCGTCGGGCATGCCGACGGTCGTGTTTCTCGTGAAAATAAGGCGCCCTTGCTGCACGCTCCATGCGCCGCCAACTGCGGTATTTGTTGCTGTGTTCCTGACTGACGCGCCGTTGAGCGAGGCATTCAAATTGACGGACGAGTGCGCATCATAGAGCAAAATATCGATACTGTCCGCCTGGGTAATAAAGGAGTCGGCCGCCGGGGTCGAAGACGATATCTCGGGTGCCGTAGTGTCCTTGACCACGGTCAAGATTACGGACTGGCTGGGGTTCCCCGCTTCGTCCTGGACATAGACAACAATATAGTTTTCCCCTTCATCAAGGTTGACGACATAACTCCACGACGTACCAGCATATGCTGCAGAGGTATTTACATAATTGACAAACAAATACGAGCCCGTTTCCTTTGTTCCCGTCAAGGTTATCGAACTCTGCTTGGTCGGTGAAACGGGAGTATTGACAACCGGGTCAGCCGGAGGCCTGGTATCCACGGTAAACGTCATCTGCGCCGATGAGCTGTAGTTGTTCGCCGCATCAACTGCAAAGGCCGTAATCTTGTTGCTGCCCTCGCAGAGTCCGTAAACGACTGTGCTCCATGTGAGGTCATCAGGATACCATGCGTCATAGACCGTTGCTCCGGCACAATCAATAGTGACGACAATCGCTGTCGAATCAAGGCTCTTCGTACCGCTAATAGCGACTGCGGAGCTGAGAACGGGCGCTGTCAAGGGATCGATCGTGGGCCGCGCGGGCGGCACGGAATCCAGGGTAAAAGCAATGGTCACTGTCCTCTTGTTTGCGAGAGCGTCGGTCGGATATAGGGTAACAGTATATGCGCCGTTGGCCAAAGCAGTGGAAGGAGTGAATACAGCCCTATTTGGTCCGGAACTGGTCCATGAGCCTGCAACCGCCTGTCCGGAGGAGTTCTTCATGTTTGCGCCGGAGAACGTGGTTGAAAAATTGATTGTCGAATAGGAATCGTTGAGATCGAACGTCACTGTGGACAAGGTCTTCACCCAGGCGTTGTCGGCAGGCAAAGAGCTTTCTATTGTGGGCGCATTTGTGTCGAGGATGACAGTCACGTCTATAGAATTGCTCGGGTTGCCCGCGGAGTCCCGTGAACTGACGGAGTAACTGTTCGGGCCCTCCTGAAGCGTCACTTGGTACTGCCAGGTCGTGCTGGAGTTCACGGGTATGACCTGGGTGTTATTGACGAAGATAGATGAATTGGCCTCCTTCGTGCCTGCGAGGGTGTACGGATTGTTCTTCGTGGCAAGTTGGCTCGTAACGACCGGGTCGGCTGGAGGAGTGACATCCTGCGCGCTGCTTACCGTTCTCCAGGGGGAGAAATCTACGTTATCACTGACCTTGTTCCCGCGGCCCGCGCTGTTCAAAGTGGGATGATATGGACCGCTGGCATGTCCCCACCAGTTGTTTTCGGCATTCACTTCAGTGGACCACGGCTCATTATAGACCCCGTAATCGGTATTGCTGATAATGTCGTTGGTTGAAATAACGGGATTTGCGTAACCTGTGGCATAGAGACCGTTGACGTTGGCGGTTAATAAGGTATAGGATATATTAGGATTTGCGCCGCTTCCATTGACAAATATCCCGTGTCCCGAGCTTTTCCGGATCGTGCAGTTCTTGATTGTGGGAGACGCGTAGTAGATATAGAGGTTGCTGCCGTAGTTCGCCCCTCCATACTCCACAGTCGCGTATTGAAGCAGCGTGCTCGCGCCTGCGTTAGAAAAAAAGATGCCGCCCCAGTACCCGGGGGTCGGACTCGACTCGCTTGAAGTAAAGGTAATAAGTGAGGAAGACGTTCCCACTGCCCGCAGCACGCCCCCGTCAGTGACAAACAGTGTCACGTATTGATCGAACTTGACTGTTACCCCGGCCTCGATCGTGAACGTGGAACCGCTTACGTTGATATCGCTCGCTACAACGTAGGGGATGCCTGTATTCTTCATCGTCAGGCTCTGGTCTACTGTGCCGCCGACGACGTATACAGCGTTGATGCCGTTCGTTCCATAGGTGTTTACGTTCCCGGTCTGTTTGATCGGTATCCTGACCGGGTACGATCCGCTGCCCGAAATGCTGTTCCCGGAGATTGAAAGTGCGGAACCCGTGCTGTCGTAAATCCCGTTCGTGCCGTTGTTCGTGATCGCGTTCGCCGTTGCCGTGAACGAGGCGGAGTTGCCGTATATCCCCGCTGTCTAGTTCTCCTTTATGGAGTTGTTCTGGATGACAGGTGAACCGCCATAAGTATAAATCCCGTAACCCGAGCTTTTCCGGATCGTGCAGTTCTTGATCGTGGGAGACGCGTAGTAGATATAGAGGTTGCTGCCGTAGTTCGCCCCCCCGTACTCAACCGTCACGTACTGAAGCAACGTGTTCGTGCCCACCGTGCTGTCAGAAAAAAAGATGCCGCCCCAGTACCCGGGGGTCGGGCTCGCTTCGCTGGAGGTAAAGGTTATAGGCGCTGAAGAAGTCCCCACTGCCCGTAACACGCCGCTCTCACCGACCCAGAGCGTCGTGTATTGATCGAACTTGACCGTTACTCCGGCCTCGATCGTGAGCGTGGAACCGCTTACGTAGATGTCGGCGGCCGTGACGATGTAGGGAATGCCTGTATTCTTCATCGTCAGGCTCTGGCTTACCGTATCGCCAACTACATACACTGCGTTGATGCCGTTTGTTCCATAGGTGTTTACATTTCCGCTTTGTTTGATCGACATCCGCACAGGGTATGATCCGCTGCCCGAGATGCTGTTCCCGGATATTGAAAGTGCAGAACCCGTGTTATCCTGGATCCCGTTCGTGCCGTTGTTCGTGATCGCGTTCGCCGTTGCCGTGAACGAGGCGGAGTTGCCGTATATCCCCGCTGTCTAGTTCTCCTTTATGGAGTTGTTCTGGATGACAGGTGAACCGCCATAAGTATAAATCCCGTAACCCGAGCTTTTCCGGATCGTGCAGTTCTTGATCGTGGGAGACGCGTAGTAGATATAGAGGTTGCTGCCGTAGTTCGCCCCCCCGTACTCAACCGTCACGTACTGAAGCAACGTGTTCGTGCCCACCGTGCTGTCAGAAAAAAAGATGCCGCCCCAGTACCCGGGGGTCGGGCTCGCTTCGCTGGAGGTAAAGGTTATAGGCGCTGAAGAAGTCCCCACTGCCCGTAACACGCCCCCGTCGATGAAGAGTGTCGCATATTGATCGAACTTGACCGTTACCCCGGCCTGGATCGTGAGCGTGGAACCGTTTACGGAGATGTCCCCTGTGACGATGTAGGGGCTATTGGCGAGTGTCCATGTAGTATTCGCGGAAATTGTCCCGCTGACATAGGTGGCCGCGGATACTTCGGTGCAGGGCAGCAGAAATACCAAGAAGAGCACCGAGATTATGACGAGAAGACGAGGATAGGTTGAGACCGTAGATTTTTCTGTAGCCGGTAATGCAGGAAGCGGGTTCGATGCTGTTCTTATGGACAGAGTTCGGTGTCTAATGACAGACCTCCTCAAAGAAGTCTTACCGCATAACAAACCTGCTGTTAATCGTAAAAAATAATAAATTGCCCAGGTGCACCGCGTACTGGCCGGCGTTGAAGCTTTAGTATTATATTATTATAAGAATGGTATCAAACAATAGTCCCTCTTTTATTTGTCGTCAACTTCAAATTGTAAGTTGAGCGCGCCAACGGATTAAATATCGTTTTAACATCTTGATGTTTCATGTTTTTATAGGGTCGGGGTATTTTTAGGGTATTCAAATCTGTAGCACTGGTTTTCAAAAATTCATCGGTTTCTTTCCTAAAAACTGCCGAGAATTGAAAACTCGCTGTCTGTGCGCTGCCTCGAACCGCTACAGATAATTCGCGAGTTGACCACTTTTACAACCCAAAATAACCACTAATACGAAAAAAGTTGTAATTACCGTATACTATTTTAAATATTTTGTCTCGGCAATTTTTGTGAATTTATTCGGCATTTTTTGCGATTTTTTGTGACATACTATGTTACCTGAAAACGGAAAAAAGGACTGAAGCGAAATTTGGATGCAGATAAAAATGGGGTAAACGCGGATAACTCTTTGATTTTAATTATAATTTAACTTTTGTGAAGTTTGTTGCCACCCAAATATCTGGTTTTATCCGATAATCAGCGTTCATCGTTCGACTGAGGGCTCACGACGAATTCTGCAGCGTGGCAATGGTGAGAATTTTATTTTAAGAGGGAGAACTGCTCTTTCGGAAGGGTGTTCCTGTATGCGCTGGGGGTCGAACATTTTGCTTTCTTGAAAATCCTCTCGAAGTGGGTAAGGTCGCCGTATCCGACTGCAAAGGCTATCTCGGCCACTGATAGAGCGGGATTCTGAAGCAGTTCCGTTGCTTTTTCGATCCGCTTGCTGTGCAGATGTTCCTTGAACCCTGTCCCGTGCGCTTTCCTGAAAATCCTCGAGAAATGACAGGGAGACATGCAGGCTATTCGGGCTGCCTCCTCTAGATCGATGCCGGTCATATAATTATTATCGATATGACGGATGACCTTCTGGATATTTACGAGGTGCTGAGGAGAAAACGTAGAGGATGCAGCGTCCGCGGTTCCGGCTGGTTCATTCAATTCCTGCGTTGTTTCGGCATCCCGACATTGGCCGCCGCTGGATAATAGTGAGTTCATTCTCGAAATAAGGTAGGCATAGTCGAAAGGCTTCTTGATATAGTCCGTCACACCGCAGCGAAAAGACCGCACGGCAAGCTCCTCGGTCCCGTGCCCAGTTACGAGTATTACGGGAACCGCCGTAAGCGCCTTTCTTATTTCCTTCAAAACATCCATGCCTGACATATCAGGCAGCATATAGTCCAGCAGCACGAGTTCAATACTTTTCATCGCTTTAGCCATACCGATGGCGCCCGAGCCCGACCTGACCGCAATGACATGGAAGTGCTCGGAAAGATTTTCCCGGTAAGCCTCATTGATCTCAGGATCGTCCTCGACGACAAGCACTTTTCTCTTGCGACGTTCCGCGAAGTTCACGTGGCGCTCTTGCAGGATCATACGGCTATGGTATGAGAAATGCGGGGTATTGTCAATACCCGACGCGGGGCATAGTGAAGAAGAATTCAGCCACGGATTTTCACGAATCGATACGGAAATGGGCTCAGTGCAGACAGGTCGAAAGGCATTTCTTAAAGCATTTGGACACAGATAAAATCGGATAAACGCGGATTAAATGATTCACGGATGGCGAATGGATATTCGGTCATATTTTATCTGGTTTTAATCTGCGTAAATCCGAGTTCATCCGCGTCCAACTGCCGTTTGCAGTTTAAAAAAGGTGCCACGGGTCCTATTGGTTCCTACTACGGGCCGTCCATAATTTCAGCAGTACAGCGGGTCAGCACAAGTGAGCACCTGCTCGCTTTTGCTGCCGCTCCGGAAGATCGTGATGCCCTTGACGCCTTCATCATGCGCAAGTAAAAAAGCCCGCTGAACCTCCTCTTTCGTTGCTTTCTGCGGAAAGTTGATCGTCTTTGAAACGGCATTGTCCGTGTAGCGCTGGAAGGCCGCCTGCATGCGCACATGCCATTCAGGCGCAATATCGAATGCGGTGACGAACACGCGCTTGATGTCATCCGGAACGTCGTCGCGTTTTTGGATCGAGTTCCCTGCTGTCGCATGGATAAGAAGCTGCTGCGTCAAAAAACCCCGTTTCTTCGCAATCTCCAGAAAGTAGTTATTTACCTCTGGTAAATCGACATTGCCGAGGATGTGGCGGATATAGGACAGGGCAAAGAGCGGTTCGATCCCGCTCGAGCAGCCTGCAATGATCGACAGGGTTCCGGTCGGCGCGATTGTTGTCACCGTGGCATTTCTGAGCCGGGGCCCCTTTTCGCGTTCGTACCTGCTTCCCGAATAATTCGGAAACACACCGCGGATGGCTGCAAGCTCTTCGGATGCTTCCCACGCTTTCTCTTCGACGAATGCCATGATTCTCTGGCCCATTTCGATCGCGTCTTGCGAATTGTACGGAATATTAAGCCGTATCAGCATGTCAGCAAGACCCATTACGCCTAACCCTATCTTCCGGTTCCCCTTGGCCATCCTGTCTATCTGGTCCAGAGGGTATCGGCTCATATCTATAACATTGTCGAGGAAATGGACGCCCGTGCGGACGGAGCGCTCTATTTTGCCCCAGTCCGGCTCGTACTGGCCGTCGTCATGCTCCTTGAGCATGCGGGCAAGATTGATCGAGCCGAGATTACACGGCTCGAACGGAAGCAGCGGCTGCTCCCCGCACGGGTTTGTACTCTCCATATCTCCCAGGTGCGGCGTGGGATTATCACGGTTGATCCGATCGAGAAATACAACACCCGGATCGCCGGTCTTCCATGCCATCTCCACGATCTTATCGAATATCATCCGTGCCTTCACGATTTTAACTATCTTTCCTGTTGAGGGATTTATAAGCGGGACATCACGGTCGCTCCGGACCGCTGCCATGAACTCCTCGGTCACGGCTACTGAGAGGTTGAAATTCGAGAGATCCTTGTTTTTCTCCTTTGCCGTGATGAACTCGAGGATATCGGGATGATCCACCCGGAGGATTCCCATATTAGCCCCCCGCCGGGTGCCTCCTTGCTTGATCACCTCAGTTGCCATATTGAACACGCGCATGAACGAGACAGGACCGCTGGCAGCCCCCCCCGTAGTCCGCACCCTGTCGTCCTTCGGCCGGAGCCGGCTGAAGGAAAAGCCGGTGCCGCCGCCGCTCTGGTGGATCAGCGCGGTGCTCTTTACGCTGTCGAAAATGGACTCGAGCGAATCCTCAATGGGCAGGACAAAGCAGGCCGCAAGCTGCTGAAGCGACCGCCCCGCGTTCATAAGAGTCGGAGAATTGGGAAGGAATTCCAACTCGGATAATATTCTGAAGAATTCCTCCTCGGTTTTCTTGATATCAGCCTGACCGTCATAAGGCAGGTCCGCCTGGGCGATGTTGCTCGCGACCCGCAGGAACATTTCCTCCGGCGTTTCGACCACATCCCCCTGCTCGTCCTTCTTCAGGTACCTGCTCTCGAGAACCGTGAGCGCATTCGGGGTAAGACCGTTCTTTATATCAGGTAGTTTTATTGCCATTTTTCCAGCCCTTCAATATACATATATTTTACCACTATCAACCGGGGGCATACATGTACGGAGCGCGCTTGTATGCAAGTCTAAAGGCGGATTAAACAGTTTTCGCGCAAAGGCACAAAGACACAAAGAAAGACAGGGTTAAAAAGAGGGTGCTTTTCGATGCAGGCTGTTGTCTAAAATTGACCGATAATCTCGAGGCGGATCAAACACCCAATACTTTAATGAAGAAAAATATATTGAGAATGGTGGACAGGCCGCATTATGACAAGCAACAAATTATTCTTAAAAATCGCTCTTAGAAACTTTAGTTTTTGACTGACGGCGCGCCGCGAGCTCGTATCGTCCAGGGCATCAATAAAAAAGAGGGGGCGTACTATTTCACGACCCCTCTCTCCAGCCTTTTTCCTGAACTCGGTAAGCCTGCCTATGAGACTCGTGGAAAGACTCAACCTGCGTTGCTGTAAACTACAAAAATTCTCGCTTGCTCTCTTCCCGCTCTTATTTACATACGGTACAACGTCATGCCGGAAGCCAGCACCTATTTTGTCAGGCTGACCGTGCCCACGGGCCAGGCGCTTCCGGAATCATTGTCGAAATTCCCACTCAGCGTTGTCGTCGCGCCGGTTGTTAGCGTGCCGTTTATCCGAAACTTATTATAGGGCTCTGCCGCAGAAGTAGTGAAATATCCGACGCAGAGGTTTCCCTGACCCACCATCGCGCCGCTCGATATGGTCCCGGCCGCGCCGCCGCCCGACGGAGTGATGGTCCTTGTCTGCGCGGTATCGAGCGTGCCATCAGCTTTGATCTCAAAAGCAAGATCGTGCACGGGCGAACTGCTCACCAACAGCGCGCCGGTCCATGCCCCCTGACAAAGCGCGCGATCGGAGATTTTGGATATCGTGCTGTTCGGGCCGACTCCGCTCAGGGTCCCTGTCGTGGACGAAGCGAGGGTCCCCGAAATAATCAACGTAGTGCCATCGGAGCTGGGAGTATAAATGGTGAAAGCGCCGTTGCTCTGAACAGAGTACGTGGGCGTGGACGCGCTGTAGAGACTGCTCGATGTGATCGAGCCGCTGCCGTCGGTAATGATAAAATCGTATCCCGCGCTTCTGTCCGCTGTAGTGTCTAATAGCCATGCACCCGACAGTGAGGAAAGATCGTATGCACCGCCCGAGGAAGTTATGGTCAGCCTGCCTATGCTCGCGCCGCTCGTGCCCCCGACAAGAGATGACACTCTTACAACGTAGGTGTTCCCGTGCGTCAGACCCGCCAGATTGACCGTTTTGGTGAGCTGCATCTCCGTGCCGTCAGTGGTCTTGGGAAGAACAACTGTGGTTTTGTCCGCTTCGTAGACAGCGACGTCAACGCCGGCTGTCAGGGAGTCGAGCTGCAAAGTTGCCGTGGAACCTCCCGCTACGAACGAAAAATCTCCGGCCAGCCAGGCTGCTCCGATCCAGGCGGGCGTGCCTGGGCTTACGGAAAGCGGGGTCCCGAACGGAGAGCCTCCCATATCCGCCTCACGGACAGTGAAGGCGAACGTGACCGCGCTGTTCGCCGAGTTGGATATCTTCGCCATGTAATCCGCGGCACCGGCCTTGAAACCGAGCAGGTAGTCGCTCGTGCTTGAGGGATTGACCGAACCGACTCCGATCGAAACCCAGTTGCCTCCGTTGTTGTACCCCGCGTCCAATGAGAGCGAAGCCGAGTCGGCCGTAACGTAGATGCCGTAGCCCTTGCCGTCCGTGGTGGGAAAATCGATATACCCGCCAAGGGCTGACGCAGCGATCGAGGTATTCGTGGTCGTTCCGAGAGACACTACGCTGGCCGCGTTGATATTAGTAGAAATCGTATTGGAACCGCTGCCTCCGCCGCCTCCTCCACCCCCGCCGCTCGTCGTGACCGTCAGGGTGGCGCTATTGCTTGTTTTCCCGCTATACGAAGCGGTGATGTAAGACGTTCCCGCGCTCACGCCTGCGGCCAGCCCTGTGGAGCTGATCGTGGCTACCCCATTGTTGTCGGAAGCCCAGGTGGCAACAGAAGTCAGATTCTGGGTACTGCTGTCGGAATAATGCCCAGTTGCGGTAAACTGCTGTGTACCGCTCACGGCTATCGAGGCCGTATCCGGCCCTATCGTGATGGATTGCAGCGTTGCAGCGCCGCCGCCCTGCGACTGGACCGTGATGTTCGTCCAGACTGATTCGTTATTGTAAGTCGCGGTTATCTTCGTAGTTCCCTCGCGCAGAGCAACCGCCAGACCGGTCGAACTCATGGAGATTATGCCGGTATTGGACATGACCCAAGAAACAGAGGACGTAACGTCCGTGCCGCCTTTTGAGACGGAAAATTGCAGCGAATCTCCCACGTTCATCGTGTGATTCTGCGGACTGATGCTTAGTTGGTCTGATTTTTTATCCTCTCCGCAACCGCCGACTATCAGTAATAGAACCGTCAAAATCACACCGGCTGTTTTATAAATCACACTATGTATCATGGCTTCCCTCCCCTCCTGAGAGCAGAAATACGGGGCTTGCCGATCAAGCCCCGCACTGAGCGTCACTTCGCCTCTTTCAGCTCCTTGACGAACCGCTTCACCCCTTCCAGGCTCTTTTCCCGAAGTTCATTAAAAATCGTAGATGAAGGCATAAGCTTCTCGAGCTCGGCTATTGTAAGAGGCGTTGCGGATGGCTTTCCGACGCTTCGCGAAACGCTGGCCAAGTCATAGTGGCCCGTCATGTTCGGCCTGACCACTTCCAGGTTGCCTTTGTCGTTTTTCCTCCAAATCGTGAAGCTCACGCTTCCCTTCAGATTATACGAATATTCCGCTCCCTTGTTGCTCATGGGCGGCTTGATCGATTCGTCATAATACACGGAGACATATGGCCAGATGATGAGCTTGTGATCCGTCTTGCCCCAATCAGGTGCGGTTATGCCAAAGGCCGCTTTCTTAGACGGCACCTCGCTCCATCTGCCGAATTGCAGCTCCGGCTTCCCAAGCCCCGACCGCATTTCGTTATAGATGCCTTCCGCGATTTCGCGGTATCCTGCGGACAGGGGCGCCGTCTCGATGACGCAGCTTCCCTGGCACGTCTTCGGCGCGCGTGTGTCGGGATTGAAGGTCGACCGCGCGGGGACCCTCAAGTCGACGGTCGAATCACCGAAATATTCCGTCTTAACCAAAAACTCCATAACGGTCATTTTCGTCGACGCGTCGAAGGCCTGTTTAACGTTCAGCATGCCCCCGCCGCATCCCGAAATGGTCATGATAACAACGACCGCCAATGTCACAGCCAAACCATTGCTTTCCTTCTTTGATCGAACCTTCAATCCGTCCATGGTTTCCTCCTTATGCCTCTTCAAGATACTTCGGCGATATTGTGCCTTCTTCATACACTCCATACCTATGTGTCACAGGTCTTCCATTTACCGCTTGGCCTTTTCCGCAAATTTAATTTTTTCCTCATTCAAAAGATCGCTGTATTTGACGGCCGATATATAAACGGCCTCCTTGAACAGGCCGGTAAGCCTTTCAACTTCCTTCGCCGGTCCTTTTGCCGGGTCGCTGGCAATTTCTTCGAGCGCCTTGTCCGCCGGTTCTTTTGCAAGCAAGTCGCCGCTCAAGGAAGTCCCCGCTACTCCCCGCTAATATTCTTGCCGATCCCGCTACTTCGCCACCTGCTGCCCGAGCTTTTTACGTTTTTCGACCATGTCGGTTACCCGGGCGAGGGCCTTGTTTACCAGGTCGTCAGGCTTGGTAAGCGTCTTGTCGATCTGCCGGTACAGGACAAGGGCCTCTTCGGGCCTGCCCTGGGTTTCCGCGCACACGCCCAGGTTGAACAGAATGGTGATCGAGTCCTGCGCGGATTCCTTTGCATCGCTCCAGAGCGAGCAGGCCCGGTCCATTCTGTTGCCTTTCGCGAATTTCAATCCGTCCTTGAGCTTCTGTTTTGCAGCATCCGCAGAGATATCGCCGGTGGAGTCCTTCAGGGTGAACTCCATGGCCGCGTAGTACGGGGCCACGTCCATGCGGAACTTCTGCACGGCGCTTTCCTGCGCTTTCTTTTTCATTATCTGTCCGTCCTCCAGCCCCTTGCTCTCGTCAGAGCAGCCCTTCGACTCCAGAGCGCTGTCGTAAGTGTTCGAGTAGACGAGCCGGCTGGTCTCGACCTCCACCAGCTTGGGCGCAAACGCGAATGACGTCGTCCGCTTGGTGCACGACACTTCGCTATCGTACCAGCGCGTGCATTCCTCGGACTTTCTCCCCTTGCTGTCGGTCACTGTCTTATAGGACGAACACTTTCTCCTCTTTTCGGTATAAGGGTCGTCGTTCAAGGTGGATGCCGTGACGATGCCCGTATAAATGCCCCTGGCCCCTACCATCCTGCCCACCTGGGCCGCTGTGTTCGCGTCCACGACGCCGCTCAGCGAGAGCTTCATCTCGTTCATGGCCTTGTCGAGGCTTCCCCTGTCCACGATCTGAAAATACTGCTTGTCGTCGATGATAACGCCCGCGAGCGCACTCTCCACGGCCGACGTAAACGCTTTTCCATCGGTCCCTTCGAACGGCATGACCGCGATACTCTTGAATTGCGCTGCCTGGTCGATTCGGCCCGGCATGAGCACATTCGTCTTAACGGTCGTTGCGCAACCGGTCGACGCCAGCAGCGCGAAAACCAAGACTACTTTGACAAATTCCCCTTTTTTCGGTTTATTGTCGTGCATATTCGCTCCCCATTCGGCGTTCTTTAAATACAATTCAGCGTCATCGTGTAAGATTTAAAATCAGAATTTATTTCTGGGATATTCATCAATAAGTAATACGCCGCATTCCTGGAAATGGCCTCAAGAAACATCTCTTCAGCCGAGCCGCTGTACACGAGCTCATCCGACACCATGCCGGCCTTCTTGTCCGAAATCATCCTCATGCCCTTACCCTTCACGATGTCCGGGGTCATGGCCACGAACTTGCAATCACGGTTGATCAGCTTGACGTCAGCAGCCACACAGAGGCCTTTGCCGGTCCGCTCCCTATGACCGCCGTGTAGGGCGCGTAGCCAGGTCGAACCGGATAACAACCACGGCGTCCACATTCAGGTCCGCGCACAACTTGCCGTGCTGCACATAAGGCTTGCTCGACTTTGAATTGAGCATGGTGGCCGTGATCATATGTCATGTTCTCCTCTGAGTGCGAAAGATCCGACTAAAAATTAAGAATCCAAGTCGCCTTCTAAATCAAAACCCTGTGCACCATGACTCCAGGGCCGCCGTATTTCAACGCAGAGCGGTCGTCTTAAGGGGACCGACCTACTGGAACTGCCAGTCGATCCGGTACTCCCTTTCATACGCGTCTCTTGATGAAACATAAAGCCAGGTCTGCGTGTTCACATCGGGCGCCGAAAAGCCCGTAGTATCGATCGTCGTTGTGGTCTCGCCATCATCGACGTCGGTGCTTGCATAGTTGAAATTTCCTCCGCCTGTCCAGTTCCAGTATACGTGATAGACTGTCATACCTGTTGGCGCGGTCCAGCTTACGGTCTGGATGCCGGGGATCGCGGCATCGACCAGGGCATGAGTGCTCGGCGTTGAGAGGCTCGGGAACCGGGCGGCGGAAAGTTCCGAGTTCAAGAGCGGCCTCTTTGCGTTCAGCGACGTTCCGCTCGTAAGCGGCGTGTTGTTCAGGCTCACGACATCCGCGGTTTCCGCATAGAGGTTGAAGGTGTACACGGCATTATCGGGGATGGCTTGGATAGCCGCATCGTCGCTCAATACGTACCGGTCGGCGTTATTCATCTGGTTGTAAATTCTAAATTCATTCTTAGGATATGTATGCGTCAATATCAGGCCGCCCGCAGGCAAGCCGGGGCCGGTGATAATGGCCGAACGCACGCCGTTGCAATAGGCGTACATCTTGACCGTACAGGCCGGATTGTCGTACGTTTCGTCGTTCATGACCAGGCCGAGACTGGTTGTGAACGATGCTGTGCCCGCGCTGGACACTTTCATTTCGGCAAGGGGCCTGAGGAGATAGCTGGTCCAGGCCCTGTTTCCGTACCAAAACCAGTTCGCGCCGTTATACGACATTATTGTCTCAACGGTCATTGATACACTGCCCAGGGCGGCGACGACCCGGATCTCATACGCCTTGGTATATCCGGCAGGCGCCGGAATGATCGCCTTCACGATCGTCGGGGCGAACGTCATGCCCGCGGGGATCTCAAAGTTGACGAGTTGCGAGGCCTTGTCCCGGCCGTCTTCCAGGTAATCGGCGGCGATCATCGGGGCGAGCGTGGCATCGATCTGCGCCTGCGACGGCTGCGCGGCGAACAGCGTCGTGACCGCCTGCCAGAACGCGGCGATCGTTTCAGCGTCCGTCAACGAGGCCGCAGTCGCCGCCTGGTCCGAAGGAGGCAGACCGGCTGCACCGGACGGGCTTGCGACGCTGTCGGTGTAGGTGGACCCGGTCACAAGGTTCGTCACGGTTGCATCGGCTCCGCTGTATGAAATGGCCGTGGTATCGAGCACCAGGTCCATGCCCGTGTGATCAGCGGTAAAAGCATCCGTCATCAGGTTTGCCGTTCCAGGCACGCTCGCGGCAGCCAGTACGGGCTCGAGCTGGTTCTGAACGCTCGTTTCCGCGGTGGAAAGCGCATCGGCAGTGACCTGCGTCGTGCTCCAACCCGCGTACGCAGCCGCCGGATCGGTCCCTGCGAGGGCGTACCGGAGTATAAAATCGGTGATCGGCGTGATATTGATGGTCCCGGTCGCAACCGCAGCCGAGTACATGCTCACGCTCCGGCCGTTCACCGTGCCCTCCGCATACAGGACATAGGGCGCGGTCAGGCCGCTCACATCGATGTTAAAGGTTCCGTTCGATGCGATCGTTGATGACGCTTCCGCTCCGTTCGCACCCTTGATATTCACGATCCCGGCCACGGGCGAACCTGCGGCCACGATCCCGGACAGTGAATTCGTTTGCGCCGGCGCGCCGCTGCTGCTGCTTTTGCTGCATCCTGCAACAAACACTGATACCAACGCGACTAAAAGAGCCATAACTGATAATTTCCACGATCTTGTCATAATCCCCTCCTCGGACATGCTGTCCTTACGATTTTTTGAGTGTCGTCCCCGTCAGAGCCATCCGCTTTTCTTCGCTTTCCGCAGGGCCTCTGATTTGCTTGTCGCCGGCAGTTTTTCGTAAATGTTCCTGATATGTGTACGTACCGTATGCGGACTCACCAAAAGGGTCTTTGCTATTTCCCGGTACGTCATGCCCTTGTCCATCCCGCCGAGGATCTCCCTTTCCCTCTGCGACAGAACGTCCGCGCCGCTGTCGATCTTGGCGTGAAATTCCGTGACTATCATCCTGGCGATCCTGGGGCTCATCGGCGCGCCGCCCTCGTACAGATCCATGATCGCCTCCACGAGTTGCCTCGGCTTGGCGCTTTTGAGGATATACCCCATGGCCCCTGCGCTGAACGCCAAAGAAACTGTTTTCCAGTCGTCATAGGCCGAATACACGAGCATTTCAAGGTTTGGATCTTCCGCTTTTGCCAGCTTGATAAAGTCTATTCCCGAGATGCCCGGGAGACCTATGTCTACGAGCATGATTTCCGGAGAAGTCCGCTTCAGGTTTGCAAGCGCATCCTCGGCTGTACTGAAGGCGCCCACAACCGTTATCCCTCCCTCGCCGCCGAGGACGACTCTGAGGTTATCCAGGAGAGTTACGTTGTCTTCAAGGATCGCTAAACGCATAAGTGGGATTTGTCGCATATTTCCTGCGATAATTGCAGTATGTTGATGGAGTGCGCTGTTAGAATAAATTTAATGCTGGAAAGAAACAATACCTCACGTGAGGTATTTTTGGGGTATGCTCTCCGAATTGGTTATTGAATAAAAACTCGCTGTCATTGCGAGGAGCGATTTTTGCGACGTGGCAATCTCGATTTTTAAGGCGTGTGAGCGGCAAGATTGCGGAGTTTATCCCGAGTGTCAAAGCGAGATTGCTTCGCCTTCGGCTCGCAATGACAAATGAGCCTGAAAAAAGCAGTTGGACACGGATAAAATCTGATTAACACGTATTTACAAAGATATACAACTCTTTCATAATTCTCCAAAAGGGCGAGATGTTATTTTGTTCTATCGCACTGTTTTTATCCGTTATTTCCGTGTTCATCCGTGTCCAAATGCCGTTTTTAGGTTTATAGGAAGTTACGAACAGTAATGGATTCACCCAAAAGGCGAGATGGCTTTTTGCTCTATCACATTGTTTTGATCCGCTGTTTCCGTGTTCATCCGTGTTCAAATGCCGTTTTTAGGATGAGGGACCACGCTCGCAAAGACTGCTTTAAGACTTTTTCAACAGCCCGCTAAACAGCGAGACGCTACAATAAGTGACGGCCAACAGTTAGCGGTAAGCCGCTGGAACGGTCTCTATGGAGAAATCGACGGGAAGGTGAGTGGAGCGTAAATATATGGCGGGCACTGGCATTTCACCGAAGGATGTTCAGATAGCGCTGTCTTTTTTCGCCTTCATCAAGGCTTCTTCCCTGTTCTTGGCCTGGAGTTTTTCATAGATGTTCCGAATATGCGTGCGGACCGTATGGGGGCTTATGTGCATCATGGCCGCTATCTCCTTATAGGACATGCGCTTGTCCATGGCGCTGAGAATTTCCTTTTCCCGCGAGGTCAGCGCGTACCGGTCGCCCGCACTCTCGCTGTGATACTCGGAGATAACCATCCTGGCGATCCTCGGGCTCATGGGCGCGCCCCCTTCGTACAGGCCGATGACCGCCTCGATGAGTTCCCGCGGTTTGGTTCCCTTGAGAATGTAGCCCGCTGCCCCGGCCTTCAGCGCAGCAAACACGTTTTTCCAGTCGTCGAACACGGTATAAACGAGGATGTCAAGTTTGGGAATACGCGCTTTCGCTCGTGCGATCAGCTCGAGGCCCGACATCCGGGGCAGTCCGAGATCAACGAGCATGACCTCGGGAGCGGCTCGCCCAAGGTCGGCAAGCGCATCTTCAGCGCAATCATATGCGCCCACGACCGATATGTCCGCCTCGCCGCTCAGGATGATTTTGAGATTCTCAAGAAGTGCCGGGGCGTCTTCAACGATTGCCAGGCGCATGTGTCTCCACCGCCTCCTCTCCATTGGCCGCAAGCGGCATCGTAAACCGAAGCTCCGTACCCTTTCCCGGCGACGAGGAGACGTCCATTGAGCCCCTCATGTCTTCTATGCGCTTCAGCAGGTTCTTAAGCCCGAACCCCGTCTTTTTTTCTTCCACTAAAAACCCCTTCCCATCGTCTGAGATTGTCATCGAGAGCCGGCCTCCTGACCAATCCACCCGAACGCACGCATGCTTTGCGCCCGCATGTTTCATAATGTTGCCAAATGCCTCCTGGATGATCCTGGCAAGATTCAGGGCAAGAACCGCGCCGGGCCTCTGCCTGCCGGCGTCTTCACTGCAATCGATGCGAAGCTCGGTCCCGGACGATTCGAACGCAGCGTCGAATCTGTCCTTCACGGTTTCCATGATCGTTGCAACGTCGCCGCCGGGATTGTCAAGGATGGTCAAGCCTGTGCGCATGAAGTCCATTGCGTCGGAGGAATATTCACTAATGCGGGCAACGAGCTCTTTCGCGTTGCTGGTATCTCTCTTGAGCATTCTCTCTGCCGCCTGGGAGGTGACCGTGACGCTGGTCAGGATATTCCCGAGCCCATCGTGAAGCTCTCTCATGACATAGTCTTTCTCTCTCATGACATAGTCTTTCTCTTTCCTGAATTTCTCTTCGATCTCTGCGCGTTCCCTGCGAAGTTCCCCGGCTTCGATAATGCCGGCGATATTGACCGAGATCGCGTTCAGAAGGGTCACGTCCTTGACGGAATAAGCGGTCTCATTCCACTTCTTGAGCAGCACTGCCAAATAACCACTCCGTACATCGGCGGAATTGCTGAAGAAGGGTACGAACAGGGCATTCTCAAGATCGGGTGCGAACAATGACCCGTCAACGGCGAACGTTTCCGAAATCTCGTAGCCGACACATGTTCCCCTGTTCCGGACGCGCTCCCACACGGCTTCTGCTTTCGCCAGGACGGCATTACCCTGACTACGCACATGCTCGTTGTCGGCGTGGAGAAGAGATACCGTCCCGCCCGCTATTTTCATGACGATGACGCCCGATGGCCTGAGCAGGCCCTTTACGAATAAGGTAAATTTTTCGAGAGGTTCGCTCTCGTCGCACTGGCCGAGGCTCATCGTGAACTGCTGAAGCTCCTTCTCTACGTCATACCTGCCGCGCTTGAACAGCCGCTCCACCAGGCCTTTTATGAAATTGCGGACCGGGACGTAGATGAACACGATCAGGAGCACGGCGATCACGGAGAAGTAAGGCAGGCCCTTGCCGCCGGCCAGGACGTAGGGCGAAGCGAAGCTGAGGAACACGGCCTCCACGCCCGCGAGCACGAGTACCGTGAAGCCGTATATGACGGCGGCGTCAAGAATATTCTCGATCTCCATGAGGCGGTATCTGGTGATGGCGAACGCAAAGGAGAGCGGGATTAGGATGAACCCCAGGCCCGAAAGCGCGACTGAAACAAACTCCGATCCGAGCAGTACCGGAATTGAGCTCAATCCGCCGTATATGATCGAGCTGATCAGGATGCTGAGAACAACCCATTTGATCTGCCGCCGTACGATGGGGTTTTTCTCGGCAAAATACTGGACCGTATACACGATGACCACGGCTGTGAGAACCACGGAAAAAGCGGTGTAGGTCGTAAGATACGTATTATCGAAAAAATGCATCAACCGCAAGATAATGAGCAGGACGGCAAGAGAATAAAGACCGCCTACTGTCCAGGAGTGAAGGTTCGAACGCAGGAGCCTTTTTGGAAAAACGAGCGCCATGTGGAGAAAAGAACAGATCAGTATCAATGCGGATAAAAAGTCAATCCTGTTTAATATTCTGAACGGAATATAGGGAAAGGAAACGTCACGTACGGTAAAGGGAGCGCCTGCGGCCCAGTCAATGCAGACAAAAGCGCCAACAAGCAAAAATATCCTGGATGCTTCGTTTGCCTTCTTCCTGTAAACCAGATACGCGACAATCAGGAACGTCCAACCTACCATATAAATGGGGGCTGTTCGAAGAAATGCCTGAGAGAATGGAAATTCCACAGGTATCAGTGAAACGGTGGATACGCTGTCGACTTTCTCTACGGAAATCTCCAGCGGCCGTCCCCTGACGACCGCGTCATGTAACGCATATTCAGCTTCCCAGAATTTATCGAAGTCACGCTCTAATCGAATGTAGTCCGGGTCTTCATGGAAAATCAGATAGGAAATATTTAAACCGCTTACATCGTAGACCCTGTCGCCGGGTTGAATCTTGCCGTAAGCCGGGCTGTTCTTGTCCACGCTCTTGACGCAGGCGTGGTCCCCGCACACGCTCATCCGCAAGCCGGTGTATGGCGATTCGAGCAGGACCCCGAAACCGAAGACGGTCAGACTGATGTTAACGACAAACGCCAATGGTATCAGGAACTTTTTCATGCTGATACAGTATGCATTAAGTCACGCTTTATTGTCAATGATGATTCATTGAAGGGCAATATGTAGGCGGACTGTAGGCTCAATGAACCGAGTGAGAATTTAATAATACGCTGCCATGAGGCCGAGGAAAAGCACGCTTTTCGCGACTTCTATCCAGCCTGTGGTTTTGAGTTTCACGCGGTACAGAGCAGCGGCTACAACGAGGTTGTCGATGAGGGGTAAAAGAATGATGAGAGAAACATGAAAGCCGCGATATGCATAAACCGCAAAAAATACGTATAAGGCCGTCAGTATGCGGTCTTGCAGTCTTTTGCGAAGAAGCGCCTTTACTTTGAATACGCCTGCCGAGAAATAGACAGCCACAGCGACAAAAAGGCGGACATCGATGCCGCCTGTAAGCGCAAACTTGGCAAGTACGGCAGCCAGGCTGATAAGGATGAAACCCAGCACCTCGGTCAGCAAATTGTGCTCTCCGGCAAGTCTGTTCGAGAGGAGATAAGCAGCAGGAAAAATCAGAAGCGGGAGCAGCAGCGGAATATCGCCCCCGAATATTGCAAGAAGAAGGACGGTCGCGGCGGCAATATGGCCCAGGAAAAAGAGAAGCGCTTGCCTGTCGTCTCTTTTACGCAGCCATTTCGTGAACGCCTGCTTTGAGTTGATAAGCAGGCCGAGGGCAAGAAATAGCGGAACAACCTTCCAGGTCAACGCTGCGCGGCTGACCGCAAGACCCGTCATGAACGCGATAATCAGCACGCTCCAGGAACCATATTCTTTTAATATGTATCCGCCGGCTTCTTTTCTCATGAGGAAAGTATATCAAATCATCGCGGATTGCGATAGCTTAAATGCTGTTGCTTTTCCAGAACCCCCTGCATCCCGTGAGCAGCGTCCGCGCTTTACATGACCGGGACGCGAGCCGGTAAACCACAAATCGTGCATGCGCGTGCGAAGCTCAGCGCAATGGACTGCTGTGTTGAGAAGTAAAAAAGAAGACACTATGGCATGTCTGCGCGGCGATGAGAACGGCGGTGCAGAAAAAAGAAAAGGATCTTGAACTTCCTCCCGAATTTTCAGCAACAATTTAATCGAAGCCGAGAGCTACACCCAAACCGTAAAAACCGAGCCGCGAGGTATAAAACTGACCGTGCGGCGCATAACCATTGTACCCTTCCAGGAGAACCCGAACGTAATTGCCGTTGGATTCAGTGCTGTCGTACTGCAGTCCTGCCTTAACAGAAGCGTTCAGCGCCCAATTGTGTTCCTGGTCGGTCTTCAAATCCAGTCCTCCGACCAATCGTCCCCTTCCAATGAGAGCAGAGGAACTGTAGTATTCGATCCCTGCCTGCAGGCCCAGCGGTTTCAAATCCGAGGGGACTTTATGCACCAGGTATTCTCCGCCTGCATATGCGCGCCATTCGCTCCGTTCACGTGATGCTATACAATTGATGGCCTCGTACGAGAGCTCCATGCGGTCAGCTTTTGTCTGAAGGAGGAACTCGTCTCCGAGGTGGGAGCTCTGGTGATACAGGGCCAGACGAAGCGAGTCCTGTCCCTTCCGAAAGGTAAGCGGGAAACCAATGGTATAGTCGGTGTTCACAAGTGCAAAAGAGCGCGCATCCAGGTTGAACTGAGAATGAATGCCTCCTCCGAAGCTCGCCTGCCAGGCACTTCCCCGTTCGTGATCGATGTTCCGGTACAATCCTATTATTTGACCATATCCGCCCGCTGCGGCATTTATGCGGTCCGACTGATAAGAATATCTCCGGTAGCTCAGATAGAACCTGGGTTCTTTCAGGTCAGCGAGGAGAGGCTTAAACAGCTCGCGGTCCGGGAGAAACACGGTTTCCACGACAGGCTGCTTTATGCCGGAATTCGCGTCAAGGCCCGTGCTCGCTACCGCTTCCTGTGCAGAGACGGAGGATACCAATCCTGTCAAGAGGAAGCCATGCAGGATAATTCTGATAGAGAATCGTTTCATATTCCGTTTTCTGTCAAAAGGCCAAAAAAATGCCCGATCTTCCTGTTACAGAAGGTCGGGCGTTAACCGTATCAAGATGATTACATCAGCCCTGCAATCGAAGCCCGCGCGTAATTCAGAAGCTCCTGCGGAAGAATGCCTATGTAGACTACCGCGGTAACCGAAATTGCAAGAGCAAGGGCCAGGGACGGCGACGTGCTCATTTCGATCGCAGCCCTCGGTTCTTTCATGTACATAACCATGATGACCCGAAGGTAGAAAAAGGCGCTGATCGAAGAAAACAGGACACCGACAACGGCGAGCCAGGTAAAGCCGGCCTCGACCGCGGACTTAAAGATGTAGAACTTCCCGATGAAGCCGGCCGTCGGAGGAATGCCTGTAAGCGAAAACATGAAGATGAGCATAAGGAAGGCGGCCGTCTTGTTCGTTTTTCCAAGGCCCGCGAAGTCCATGATATCTTCGCCGCGCTCCCCCGCTTTTCTCAGCATTATGACAACACCAAAGGCACCCATGTTCATCAGGGCGTAAATGCAGACATAAAGCATGACGCTTGCCGCGCCTTCGGGTCCGCCTGCTGCAAGCCCGACCAGTGCGTAGCCCGCATGTGCGATCGAGGAATACGCAAGCATGCGCTTAATGTTCATCTGCGACAGGGCCATGACATTTCCGACCGCCATGGTAAGAACGGCAAGACCCGCGAGAATGGCGGTCGAATGCGCATGCAGCGGCTCCAGCGAGTACAGGAAAACCCGAAGCAGCACTGCAAAACCCGCAACCTTGGGACCTGCGGACATGAAAGCTGTGACCGACGTCGGGGCGCCTTCATATACGTCCGGCACCCACATATGGAACGGGACTGCCGCGACCTTGAAACCGAAACTGACCACGAGCATGATCATCGCAAGGAAAAGCGCCGGATTGGTAATGTCCGCTCCCTTCAAAAACGCAAGTATGCCGCTGAGGTTCGTAGTGCCGGTCAACCCGTACAGCAAGGACATGCCGTAGATCATGATGCCCGACGAGAAGGCGCCGAGCAGGAGATATTTAATAGCGGCCTCGTTCGACCGGTTGTCGCTCTGCATAAAGCCGGCAAGAATGTAGACCGAGAGCGCCATCAGTTCCAACCCGAGATAAAGCGTAATAAGGTCCGCCGCCGACGCCATCAGCATCATGCCTGTTGTCGCGAACAGGATCAGCGCGTAGTACTCGCCGCGGTGAATGTCCTCTATCTTCAGGTAATTGATCGAGACAAGGATACCCAGACCGCAGGTAATATAAAAAACGAACTTGAAAAACGTTGAAAACGCGTCGAGTTGGAAGGTACCGCCGAAGAACACGCCGCTCGAGCCCATCAGGCGGTACGTGGCAAAGGCGGCAATCAGCACGCCGAGCAGGCTGTACCATCCAAGGTACGCTTTCCGGTCCTTTTCAATGAAAAAATCGAAGATGAGCACCGTAAGCGCCACGGTGATCATGACGACCTCGGGATAAATCGGCGTTATGGATTGTAAGAACTGCGTAAACATGCTTGACATAAAAACTCCTTAGATTCGAAGACATATATCCGCAGATTACACAGATCTGCGCAGATTGTTAAAAGATTAAAGCGATTTAATCCTAAAATCTGCGAAATCTGCGGACAAAAATGGTCACTGTACCATCTTCACTACATCTGTCGCGACCTGCGTCGCAACCGGCGCAACTGTCCCGACTTTGGCATTCACGTGCTGGATCAGGTTCGATACGGACGCATGCATCACACCGAAAGCCGCGTTAGGATACAACCCGACGAAAAACACGAGAACTACGAGCGGCAGCGCAGCCGCAATCTCCCTGAGATTCATGTCCGCAAGATGCTCGTTATGCTCGTTCGTTATCTTGCCGAAGGCCACCCGCTGGTAGAGCCAGAGCATATAGCCCGCGCCCAAAATGATGCCGAGGGACGCGATTACGGCGTACGGTTTATAGTGCAGGAAAGCGCCCAGCAGGATCGTAAACTCCCCGATAAAGCCGTTCGTTCCAGGAAGACCTATGGACGACAGCGTTATGACCAGCAGGAACGTCGCGTAGATCGGCACCTTTGCGGCAATCCCGCCGTAATCGGCGATCATTCTGGTATGCGTGCGCTCGTAAATCACGCCGACAGCAAGGAACAATGCGCCGGTCGATACCCCGTGGTTCAGCATCTGGAGAATTCCGCCCTCCAGCCCCTGGCTGTTCAAGGCGAAAATACCAAGGGTCACGAACCCCATGTGGCTCACGCTCGAATACGCGATCAGTTTTTTGAAGTCCGTCTGCGCAAACGCCATGTATGCGCCATAAATTATCGCGATGACCGACAGGACCATGATGGCCGGGGTCCAGGCAATCGCGGCATCCGGGAAAAAGGGCAGTGAGAACCTGAGGAAGCCGTAGGCCCCCATCTTGATCAGGATCCCGGCAAGGATGATACTGCCCGCCGTCGGAGCTTCCACGTGCGCATCCGGCAGCCAGGTATGGACCGGGAACATCGGAACCTTTACGGCGAAGGCGGTAAAGAATGCGGCAAAGGCCCACATCTGGAACGTGTGGCCGAATTTGGTGTTCATAAGCGCAATCACGTCAAAAGTGTGGCCGGCGGAAATATAAACCGCTATGATCGCGATCAGCATGAGCACGCTTCCCACCAGCGTATAGAGAAAGAACTTGATTGCCGCATACAGCCGGTTCGGTCCGCCCCAAACCCCGATCAGGAGATACATCGGGATCAGCATCGCCTCCCAGAAAATGTAAAAGAGAAAGAGGTCAAGCGCCATGAAAACACCCATCATCGCCGCTTCGAGGAACAGGACCGCTACCATGAATTCCCGCACCCGGTCCTGGATAGCGGTCCAGGAAACCATTATGGAGATCACCGTCAAAAGAGCGGTCAACGCCACGAACAGGACGCTGATCCCGTCCACCCCGACCTTATAATTGATGCTCCAATCAGCGATCCACGGAAGGCTCTCGCCGAACTGCATATTTGCGGTTGTCCCATCGAACCCGAGGAGCAGTGGAATGCAGAGCGCGAGGTCTACAACGGCAAAAGCGATGGCGATCAGCCTGACCGTCGGGGCGTTCCTGACGAACAGCAGGATGAACGAGCCGATTATCGGTACGAAGATTAAAAGACTCAGCAGCGGATATCCGAGCTGGTTCGGGATGAATTCAATCATGGAATACTCCTTTAAACGATTTGCATGGAAACTGACTAAACCGGACAAGCCGGAAAAGCTTTTTAGCCACAGAGGTCGCGGAGAACACAGAGGAAGCAAAAAACCCAGAATATATTTTATTAACTTTCAAAGCTTTTCTCGGTGTCCTCAGTGTGCTCTGTGGCAAAATTTGATATTAGATCCGCGCTTTTGCCCATACCCATTGCGCCATGCGCTTTGCGTATTTTAATTCAAAACGTAATAGAGACCGACCAGTACGATAAGACCGAGACCCATGCTGAAGGCATACTGCTGCACATAACCGGTCTGGAGCCTGCTTCCCCGCTCACTGGTGTTTCCTATCGTTTCGGCGAGTCCGTTGATAAACCCGTCGATCATCTTTACATCGCCGACGGTATGGAGCACCTTCGCCAGCTTGTGGACAAGCCCGTCGACGAAGATATAATTATACACCTCGTCGACCCTGTACTTGTTCAAGAGCAGATTGTATGCGCCCTTGAACTTTTCTGCCCACACATCGGGCCGTGACGGGTTCTTCACATACCACGCATATGCGCCCCTGATGCCGGCGAGGGCCACGACGACCGAGACCACCATGAGCGCGAGCTCAAACCAGTGGCTTTCTTCTCCGGCGTGCTGCGCATGCGGGAAAATGGGCGCGAGAAAATCTCCGAACAGGTTCGCGTGAGGGATAATCGCTCCCGGCATGCCGATCCAGCCGATGACCACCGAGAAAAAGGCGAGAATCATCAGCGGCACAGTCATGACAGCAGGAGATTCGTGAACATGGTGCGCAACCTCATGGTCTACGCGCGACTTGCCGTAGAACGTGAGATAGATGAGCCTGAACGAATAGAACGCCGTCATCAAAGCGCCTGCGAGACCCAGCACCCAGAGCGCCCGGCCCAGGGATGAAGCATTATAGGCGCTCCAGAGGATTTCGTCCTTGCTGAAGAATCCGGCAAAGGGGAATATACCCGCCAGGGCCAGCGACCCGATGATGAATACGGCGTGGGTGATCTTGATCTTGGATTTGAGTCCGCCCATCTTGCGCATGTCCTGCTCGCCCGACAGCGCGTGAATCACGCTGCCTGACGCGAGGAACAGGAGGCCCTTGAAAAACGCGTGCGTGGTCAGGTGGAAAATACCCGCGGAGAACGCCCCTACCCCGAGTCCGAGGAACATGTACCCGAGCTGACTGATCGTGGAATAGGCGATTACGCGTTTAATATCGTTCTGCACGAGCCCGATGGTGGCGGCAAAGACAGCGGTCAAGCCGCCCACGATCGCGACCGTGTTCATTGCTGTTTCAGAGAGCGCGAAGAGCGGCGCGCAGCGCGCAACCATGAACACACCGGCGGTCACCATCGTGGCCGCATGGATCAGGGCGCTGACCGGCGTCGGGCCTTCCATGGCGTCCGGCAGCCAGACGTAGAGCGGAAGCTGCGCGGACTTGCCCGTGGCCCCCAGGAACAGCAGAAGCGCAATCAGGGTGACAACGCTGATCTCGCCTCCCAGCAGGGAGATGCTCTGCTTGGCTGCATCCGTGGTCAGCGCGGTGAACAAATCGCCGAAATGCAGGGTTCCGAATGTTACGAAGATGAGCAGCATCCCGAGCACAAACCCGAAATCGCCGACCCGGTTCACGACGAACGCCTTGACGCCTGCGTCCGACGCGGATTTCTTTTCATACCAGAACCCGATCAGCAGATACGAGCAGAGGCCGACCCCTTCCCAGCCAACGAACATGAGCAGGAAGTTGTTCGCCATCACGAGTACGAGCATGAAGAACGTGAAGAGATTAAGGTAGGCGAAGAACCGGGAATAGCCCTTGTCGCCGTGCATGTACCCTACGGAATAGATGTGGATGAGGGAACTCAAGGTCGTAACGACCATGAGCATCACTACGGTGAGCTGGTCGATCCGGAAACCGACATTCACCGACAAGGTCCCGATGGATATCCAGGAATAAAGGTTTTCATCGATGATGTTCCCGCCCAGCACGTCGATGAGCGCGCTGCAGGAGAGCAAAAAGGCGCCGATGACAGCGGCAATCGTAAAGTACGCTGACTTCTCCTTCAGGTACTTGCCGAGCAATCCTGCAATCAGGAATCCCGTGAACGGTAATATCGGTATTAACGCGTATTTTAACATTTATGCACCCCGGTTAAATAAATCCGAAATTCGAATATCAAAATCCTGGAAAATCCCAAAATCCGAATAACCAAGTTTTTTGTTATTCGTGCTGTTTAGAATTTCGTCATTAGGATTTCGAGTTTGCTTTTCACAATCAGCCCTTCAGGAGATTAAACTCATCCACATACACTGTCCCGCGGTTCCGCGCAATAAGAATAATAATCGCCAGCGCAACAGCCGCTTCCGCAGCGGCAACGGTAATGACAAAAACCACGAATATCTGACCCGTGAACGACTGCAGGTAGTGCGAAAAAGCGACAAGGTTGATATTTGCAGCGTTCAACATAAGTTCGATCGACATCAGGATGATGAAGACATTGCGCCGGGATAAGACACCGATCATACCGATGGTGAACAGCGACGCGCTAAGTATTATATACCAGGACAAGGGAATCATAGGACCTCCAAAAATCGTATATAGTAGTCAGGAGTCGGGAGTCAGGAGGAGAAAACACCTGATTTTTTCTAGCTCCCGTCTTCTAACTTCTGTCACTAGTCGTTTGCGCCTTTTTTCGCCAGCATGACCGCTCCGATCAGTCCGACCAGCAGAATGACGGATGCTATCTCGAACGGCAGCAGGTATTTCTGATACAGCACTTCGCCGAATTCCTTGACCCCCGCGCCCGCGAAGCGGACTTGTTGGCCGTTCTCGCCAGGGAAAGCGCCGCGTGAGATCAAAAGCGTGATTTCGCTTGCGATAAGCACTCCGAATCCCACCATCCAGGGCCAAAACCTGTTCGCCCTGACAGCCTGGCGTTCCAGGCCTATATTCAAAAGCATCGCGACGAAGAGGTAAAGTATCAAAATCGCTCCGGCGTAAACGATGAGCTGCACAGCAGCCAGGAACTCCGCATTGAGAAGCACGAATACGCCCGCGATATGGAAGAACAGAAGCAGCATGAAGAGGACGCTGTGGATCGGGTTCCGGCGCGTTATCGTAAGAACCGCCGAAGCGATGATTACCGCGGCGAAATACATGAAGATCAGCTTATTTATCATTGCTTATTACCGCCTTCCCGCCCGTGAACTTGTCGCCTATCTCAACAAGCCGGTCCTTGGTATAGAATGCGTCCTTTCTCGAATAGCACGCCAGTTCGAAATCGGGGGTCATGACTATCGCGGACACAGGACAGGCCTCCACGCAGAAACCGCAGAATACGCACCGAAGCAGGTCAAGCTCATAGGCGTTTACCACCTTCTCATGCTCGGCCCCTTCCGAGGTCACTACCTTTATTGCTTTCGCGGGGCAGACCGCTTCGCAGAGCCCGCACCCTATACACCGTTCTTTCTGTCCGGAATCGTCCCGCAGCATTGCGTGCAGCCCGCGCGAGCCCTCGAAAGGCTTGCGCTTGAACTTCGGATACTGCCGGGTGACCGCAGGCGTAAGCATCGTCTTAAGCGTCAAGGCCATACCCTGGGCGATTTCAATCAGAAAAATGGTTTTAAATAATTTTTTCACTTTGCTCATCGGTATAACTCCTTACTGCTCGAAGCTTCAAGTACGTGCCCCCTCATCTTTGTCCTCTCCCCTCAGGGGAGAGGTTATGTGAGGGGTGGTAATGTTACAGCCATCCCGCCTGCTTCATGAACGCAGTGACCATCAGCGTCGCCAGCGAAAGCGGCAACAGAAATTTCCACGAAAGCGCCATCAGCTGATCATACCTGTACCGCGGCAGGGTCGCCCGGATCCACATATAGAAAAAGATGAAGAAGTAAAGTTTTCCGAGCAGCCAGAACGTGCCGGGTATCGCGGCCAGAGCCCTGTTCAGGAATGCAATGGCAGCAAAATGGCCGATCGCCGTATTCGGAAGTATCTGGACAGGCAGCCAGCCGCCCAGGAACATGATGGCGACCATTACCGATACGACCATCATATTGATATATTCAGCCATGTAGAACATGCCGAAGCGGATGCCGCTGTATTCTGTAAAGTAGCCGGCTACAAGTTCGCTTTCCGCTTCCGGCAGGTCGAACGGTACACGATTGGTTTCAGCCACTGCAGAAATAATATAGATGAAGAAGACGACCGGTCCGACCGGCAGCGCTATAATGAACCACCGGTTCAACTGGGCGTTAACGATATCGGACAGATTCAACGATCCGGTCATGAGAACGACCGTGACTATGGCGAAAGCCATCGGAATCTCATAGCTGATCATCTGGGCCGCGGAACGGAAGCCGCCCATCAGCGAATACTTGTTATTGGAAGCCCACCCTCCCATGATAACACCGTAGGTTCCGATGCTGGAAAGCGCCAGGATATACAGCACCCCGATGTTCAGGTTCGAGACCCAGAGCGGGACTTTATGGGACGCCAGGCCGTAGAAATCGGTGGGAGCTCCGAACGGCAGCGCCACGAAGGCCCCGAAGGCCATGACCAGCATGATGATGGGGGCGATGCTGAACACCCATTTGTCCGCCTTGGCCGGTATGATGTCCTCTTTCATGATGAATTTGACGGCATCGGCGACCGGCTGAAGAATTCCGTGCCAACCCGTCCTCATCGGGCCCATCCTGCCCTGCATGTGCGCCAGCACCTTGCGTTCCATCAGTTGGAGATACATGGCGTTAGCCAGGATGAAAGCCAGCATGGCCGCGACCGGAATCAGCAGCGTATAGATAATATTGAGTATCATTTCTGGCATGTTCAACTCCTACACTTCTATCTTAATGTGTCGAATGGTCCCTATTTCCTTTGAACGGGTTATGGTCATTCCTGATGAGAACACCAACCTGTCCGCCGTAACGACTTCCTGAGTCATGATCGTGTCGGACGCAAGCGACAGATCAACAGCCGTATTGGCGAGCGGCGATTGGTCCGGCCGCCAGCAGGCGCCGACAGCGAGCTCCCGGTAAAGAGGCACCGAAGCCTTGATCTCCTTCATAATGTCCCGGGCCGATGCATACTGCATGGACGAGGAGCCCATCTTCCTCGAAATTTCCCGGATGATCTCCCAATCGGGCTTTGCCTCGCCGACCGGTTCCTCGGCTTTGTCGAATTGCTGCAGCCTCCGCTCGAGGTTCGTAAACGTACCTGTTTTCTCGGCGCTCATGGCCGCAGGAAGCACCACATGTGCCAGTTTCGCGGTGTCCGTCAGAAACGCGTCCTGAACAACGAGGAACTCGAGCTTCTCAAGGATCGGCCTGAGGTTCGGATCGCTCCCGGCCGGGTCATCGCCCATGATGTAGAGTGAAGCCAGTTTTCCGGCCTTGATCGCTTCTATCATTTCAACCGCGTTCATGCCGGGTTTGTCCGCCTTCTGGTAACCCGGGAGATACGAAGAGATGACGCCCATGTCGAGCGCACCCTGAAAATTGCTCCGTCTGATAAGCGGATAATAGGTGACATTCTTGAGCTGTCCTGCAAGTTCCCTGATTGCCGCCGCTTCCTTGTCGGAAAGCCGGGCCGGCACGATCAGTGCCACGCTCTTGGCGTTCTTCAGAAATTCCACGGCTTGTTTGACGGGATCGCTTTTTGACGCCGAGGAAAACGCCTTGCGCAGCTCTTCGAGCGCGCCGGCAGTGGTATCCGGAATTACGACGCTCGCGATCTTGTTGAACTTGTTGAACTCGTCGTTCACGAGCACCAGTTTCCGTTCCTTCTTGTTGACGGCCCGTACGATCTCGATTCCGGTCAGCGGGTTGATCTCGCCCACGTTCTTGTCGAGAACGAGAATTACTTCGTGCTCCGCCATCCTGCTCAGCTCACCCGAAAAGAACGCCGTGTCCAGTCCTTTCGGGACCTTGAGCCTCGCGAGCAGGTCGACATTGCCGGTTCCAATTATTGTCCGCATAAACTTCTGGAACACGTAATTGTCCTCGTTCGTGGTCCGTACCGAGCCCAGTCCGCCGATCTTCGCTGCGCCGTGCTTGTCCCTCATAACCTTGAGGTTGGTCGCGACGACCGAGAGGGCCTCTTCCCAGGTGCAATCCACGAGCGTACCTCCAACCCGCATCTTGGGCGTGGTCAGGCGGTCAGACGAATGGACAACGTCCCAGCCGAACCTGCCCTTGGTGCAGAGATAGTTGCTTTTGCCGGGGCCGACGCGCATGATCTTGCCGTTTCGCGTTTCATAGCTGAGGTTGCAGCCGCAGCCGCAATAATTGCAGACTGAGTTCGTCGCTTCCAGGTTCCATGAACGGGCCTTGTACTTGAACTGCCTGGTTGTGAGCGCTCCGACGGGACAGATCTCTACGCATTCCCCGCAGAACTCGCAGTCGAGCGGCCGGTCGAAATCCGTGCTTATGCGCGCCTTCGTTCCCCTCCGCGTAAACGCCCACTCGCCCACGCCGTTCTGCTCGTCGCAAATCCTGACGCACTTGCCGCAGAGGATGCAGCGGCTGATATTTCGCTCGATGATGGCGCTTTCATAGTCGGGCGGAAGATATGCCTTATCCGGGTCGAACCTGCTCGGACCGAGCCCGTACTCGTGGACCAGGTCCTGCAGGCTGCATTCGCCAGCCTTGTCGCAGACCGGGCAGTCGAGGGGATGCTTTATCAAAAGGAGTTCGAGCACCATCCGGCGGGCCTCGATCAACGCGGGACTGGTCGTCTTTACGACCATCTTATCCGTTGCAGGCGTGGTACACGAGGGCGTAAACTTCCGGGGCGTACCCTCCACCTCCACGAGGCAGATCCGGCAGGCGCCGAAGGGATGGAGTTTGTTGTCGTGGCACAGGGTCGGCACCCGCGATCCCGCGGCGTTCGCCGCTTCGAGGATCGTCGATCCGAGAGGAACCTCGACACTTTTTCCGTCAACCGTTACCGTTATATTTGGCATGTTTTTTTACCTTTTTTTGGACCGAGGCAACCATGTTGCCGTAACGTACGCCGACATGGTCGGCTTGGTCCATAATATCAATCAATCGCCCAGAACCGGCAGTTCTTTATGCAGGTCTTGCACTTGGTGCATTTTTCCCTGTCAATAAAGGCCGTCTTGCCCTTCTCCCAGGTTACGGCCCCGACCGGACAGTTCTTGGAACAGAGACCGCACTTCTTGCATTTTTCCTCGTTCACCTTGAATTCGATAAGCGGCGTGCAGACGCGCGCCGGGCACTTGTGGTCCTTGATATGCGCCTCGTACTCTTCCCGGAAATACTTGATGGTTGTGAGCACGGGGTTGGGCGATGTCTGGCCCAGACCGCAAAGCGAAGTATCCTTGATCTGCTGCGACAGGTTCAACAGCAGCTCGATATCGCCTTCACGGCCTTCGCCGTTCGTGATCCGGGTGAGGATGTTGAGGAGCGTCTTGTTCCCGATACGGCACGGGACACATTTGCCGCAGGACTCGTCCTCGGTAAATTCGAGGAAGAACTTTGCCATGGCCGGCATGCATGTCGTCTCGTCCATGACCACCATACCGCCGGACCCCATGATCGCGCCGGTCTTGTTGATGTTCTCGTAGTCGACCGGCGTCTCAATGAGCGATGCCGGGATACAGCCGCCGGACGGTCCGCCCATCTGCACGGCCTTGAATTTGCGGTTGCCCTTGACGCCTCCGCCGATATCAAAAATGATGGTCTTGAGCGGGATGCCCATGGGCACTTCCACGAGACCGATATTGTTCAGAGCTCCGGAGAGCGCAAACACCTTCGTGCCCTTGCTCTTCTCGGTGCCGAGGCTCGCAAACCAGTCGGCCCCGTTCAGGATGATCGGCGGCACGTTGGCAAAGGTCTCGACGTTGTTCAGAACCGAGGGCCGCTGCCAGAGGCCCTTGACCGCAGGGAACGGCGGCTTGGCGCGCGGCATGCCGCGTTTCCCTTCGATGGAGGCCATGAGCGCTGTTTCCTCGCCGCATACAAAGGCGCCGGCGCCCTGGTAGATCTCAATATCGAGGTCAAAGCCCGAACCGAGAATGTCCTTGCCCAGAAGCCCACGCTCTTTTGCCTGGTCGATGGCAAGCTGGAGCCGGTGCACGGCCAGCGGATATTCGGCCCGGACATAGATATAACCGTAATGGGCGCTGATCGCCTTGGCCGCAATGATCATGCCCTCGAGCACGGAGTGCGGGTCGGCTTCCATCACGCTCCTGTCCATGAACGCGCCCGGGTCGCCCTCGTCGCCGTTGCACAGGATGTATTTAATCTCGCCCGGAACGCGGGCGCAGAGCTCCCACTTCAGTCCGCTCAGGAATCCTGCTCCTCCCCTGCCGCGGAGTCCGGATTTTTTCATCTCGTTCACAATCTGTTCGGGCGTCATCTCCAGGAGCGCCTTGGCTGCTGCCATGTACCCGTCGCGCGCGATATACTCTTCGATCTTCTCCGCATCGATCAGGCTGCGGTTCCTCAAAGCGCGAAGTACCTGGTGCTTGAAGAACGGAATGTCATTCATGACCGGGATCGCGGTTTTCTGCGCGGGCGGCGTATAGAGGAACTTCTGTACGGGACGGCCCTTGATGAAGTGTTCCTCAACGAGATGGGGCACGTCGTCGGGCTTTACCATCTGGTAAAAGATGTCTTCGGGGTAGACCACGATGACCGGGCCCTTGGCGCAAAACCCGTTGCACCCGGTAAGGACGATTTTGACCTCGTTCTGAAGATTGCGCTTGATAAGCTCCGTCTCCAGCGCGTCCTTGACCTTAAGGGACCCGTTTGCCACGCAGCCGGTGCCCGCACAGATCATTATGTTTGAACGGTATGTCGTCTCCACAGTTTACTCCATAACCTGAATTGGAAATCTTTTTAAAACTTGTCCGCAGATTGCTCAGATTACACAGATTAAAAAAGGTTTTTCCAAGCGTCTTAATCGGCGCTATCTGCGTAATCTGCGGTTAAAGAACCTTTGCGTTTTAATACGTCGTCTCATGCCCGGCGACCAAAGCGTACTCGGCTACGGGCTTTCCGGCTACGACGTGCTGCGCGAAAATTTTCCGTGTCTTGTCCTCGGTCAGGGCGATGTACTTGATCGGCGGTTCGCCCGCAAGTTCTATCGTGATCATGGGCTCCTTGCTGCAGAGTCCCGCGCAGCCCGAAGTAGTGACCGCAACATCCTTGAGGTTCGACTTGGACAGTTCTTCCATGATCGCATTCATGATCGGACGCGCCCCCGCTGCAATTCCGCAGGTGCCCATATGCACCGTAATCTTTACCCGGAATCCGCCCTCGCGCAGGGCTTGACTGGCGTGGTACGTTTCCTTGATCTTCTTCAAATCCGCAATCGTCAGTTTGGCCATTGTGTCACTCCGTGTATTCCACACTTTGCATTTTGCATTTTACAATTTGTTTATGCCCGCGTCTTCGCTAGAGCAGGGTACAATTTACAATAAGGACCTACTCGTACTTCTTAATGATGTCCATCACCTTCGTCGCCGCCACGTCGCCATACGTGTCCTGTCCGACAACGACGACGGGCGCCAGCCCGCAGGCGCCGAGGCACCGTACAGCCTCGAGCGAATACTTCTTGTCCCTGGTTATTTCTCCGACCTCGAGGTCCATTTCGTCCTTGATTTTAAGGAGGATCTCTTCGCTTCTTTTGACATAGCAGGCAGTGCCCAGGCAGACCCGGATGACGTGTTTTCCGCGCGGCACCAGCGTAAAGAACGAATAGAAGGTTGCAACGCCGAACACGACGCTCGGCGACATCTTCATGCCCTTCGCAATATAGCGCTGCACGGCATGCGGCAGATAACCGCAGACGTCCTGCGCCTGCTGCAGGACCGGGATCAGTGAGCCGGGTTTGTCCCTGTATTTTTCTATGATCGCATCGATCTTTTGGAACTTCTCCCGTGGGATCGTTTCGACCGGTTCATTTTCGGTTTTATTTTGTACGGCAGCTTCTTTACTCATTATCTACCTCTTCTCATCTTGAACGGAAAATGTGAGATGAAATATAATTTATTCTGGCACTTTTAATAAATCAGTTTTTACCTGATCCTGATATTTTCCTTCAGCATGTCCCTGATCGCGTTCAGCACGGACGGCTCGGTGATCGGGACCCCTTCGAGATCCGCTTTGATCTCCCGGGTATCGAACCGGAAGGAATACTCTCCTTCCCGTTCTTCGTATATGTAATCCCTGTCGCAATGCCCCGCAATAAGCGTCAGGAGCGTTTCAGCCATGCTGCCTACCGGCGGCCGGTCTACATGACTCCACCGGAACGAAGCAGCAACCCGGGTGCCTTTTCCGCGGCGGGAATCGACAGAGAACTGTCCTCCTGTCTGTTCAGCCGCCTGCGACAGGAGCGGGATGCCAAGGCCGGTTTTCTTATGTTTCGTGGTAAAGAACGGGTCGCGAACGCTTGCAAGCGTCGCTGCGTCCATTCCCCTCCCGTCGTCCACCACCTCGACCCGGAGAATATCCCGGGAAAGGTCCCTCGTTACGATGATCTCTACTGTTTTTGCTTCTGCGCGGACCGAGTTCTCGGCGATATCAAGAACATGCAGCGAGAGGTCTTCCACTGACTCAGCACTCCGCCTTCCTTCCATCCGTGCCCGCCAGGGCTTTCCTGATCTCTGCGATTGATCCGTCCCCGACGGTCACCCAGGTAAAGCACTTTCCGATGTCGTCAGGGCTGTGCGCATCCGACCCGGTTACGACCGGGTAGTTCCCGCACTCGGGATGCCGGGCCTTGAGCTCAGCCGCTGTCATTTTCGCCGACACTTCAAGAGCGTCCAGTCCCAGCCCCGCGGGAATGAACCCGAACTGGCCGATGATACTGAACGATTCACGGTCAACGTGCGCCGCGATCACCAGGCTGCCGTCTTTCACCGCGTGGGCCTTTGCAACGATCGCTTCCGCGGATAGCGATGTAGCGCCGATCAGAAGCCGGTCGCAGAAACCGGTTACCCCGTCCTCATCGTCGGCGATCACCTGCAAACCGAAGGAGTGTTCGTCGTTGCGGCCCGACAGGTGCCGGTAAATATAGTCCTGGAACTCCAGAAGATCGTCATCCGAATCAAAAAATACGAGTAAATGCGCTTCCTCCGAAGAGGTCACTTCCATACCGCCCACGACCATCAAACCGTTCCGTTCGCCGGCCTTCCTCACCGCAAGAACGTTCTCGGCCGAGTTATGGTCGCATATGCCGATCAGGCCCAAACCCTTCTGGATCGCCGCATTCACCACTTCACGGGGCGACATATCCAGACCGGAGCAGGGGGAAAGGCATGTGTGCAGATGAAGATCAGCCTTAATCCGCCTCAGCGCCACGAATTCCCGCCTTATACAATCTGCCAACAAGCTCGAATGCGGAAAGAGGGCTGACCATAATCGGGATCTTCTCGTCCTCCGCCTTCCTGATGGTGTCCTTTTCCGGCTGCCTGCCCTGGACCAGAAGGATCCCGCAGAGCCCCTTGTGCGAAGCGACGGCCACGATATTCTGGTGAATATGCAGCGTAACCCAAAGGGCGCCGTCTTCGGCGTGCGCCAGAACGTCTGACAGAAGATCGCTTACGTATCCCGCGGTCACTTCGGCGTTGAGGCTGTCCGCGCCCGCTTTCACTTCCAGGCTGAATTCCTTCACGAGGTCGTTCAGTTTCATGGGCACCATACTCGTTAACTCGTATAATAGAACTGCATTGTCAGATGCGTTCCGTCCGGCACCGATGATTTCAGGTTCATCTCATCGGCGCATTTCTTAATGTTTACGAGCCCCATGCCCGCCCCAAACCCCAGTTCCCGGACCCAATCTGGCGCCGTTGAATATCCCGGCTGCAGCGCTTGTTCCACGTCGAGAATGCCGGGACCGCTGTCGATCGCTTCAACGAGGATTCCCCATTTTTCAACCTGGGCACGGATCTCTCCTCCTGTTGTATAGGATGCGAGATTGATCTCGGCCTCGTATGTCGCAACGCCGATCCTCCTGAGGAGCGGCGGACAGACACCCAGCTTTTTCAGGGCGTTCTTGAGCTCGCTGGCCGCCTTGCCTGCTTCCTTGAGCGTCTGGCCGGCAACAAAATATTTGAACGTGAAACTAATTTCGTCAGCGGATACGTCTTCGAAAAATTTCCTCATGGTTGGGCGGTGACGTACCAACGATGCCTTCGATTCAGCCTGTTCGTATTCGACCTCGAGTTTTTTGAGCAGCCCTTCGACGATGCTCCCCTTCGTAATTATGCCCAGCAGTTCATTGTCCCGGTTCAGCACCGGGTAGCGGCGGTACCCGAATTTCGAAAACTTGGCAATGCAGTGGACCAGGAGTTCGTCATCGTACAGGCACTCGACCTTAGGTTTCATCCTCTCCCGTACCGTGGAGTTGATCGCGTTGTCATTGAAGGCATTGATCAGGTCTTCGATGCTGATCATCCCCACCAGTTTCCCGTTTTCCACGACTGGGGTCCCTGAGATGCGGTTATCGCGCAGGATCATCCTGAACTCGGACATCGTCTGGTCCGGCCCGACGCTCACCATCTTCGGGGCCATCACCTCGCCGACGGTAAGCTCATAGACCATCTCTTGGGTCTTGGTCAACCGGTCAACGGTTGCCTGATCTTTACCCTGCTCTGTCATCACACAATCTACCGTTCGGCAACCCCCCGGAGGCCGTTCGTATAAAGAATTCCGCATGCCTCGAACATGGTCAGTTCCGTGATGAAAAGCGGTATATCCTTCTGCTTTGCGAGGGAAACCGCCCCCGCCTCCGGCTGCTTTCCGCGAACAACACATACCGCCTTGATTTCCGCAATATCGGCCGTGCGAACCGCCTGGGGATTCGTGATACCCGTTATCAGGATGCCGTTCGCGTAGGTCCGGCCGAGGACGTCGCTCATCAGGTCAGCGCTGAAGCAGCGGTCCACTTCGATTTCATCGATGATACTGTCGCCTGTCAGCACTTTGGCTTTGAGAAGCCGGGTGATCTCTCTCAGATTCATGGTCTGGCCCCTCTGCTTATCGATCGCATTCGCCGAGCACAATATCGATCGTCCCGATACAGGCAATCACATCGGCAACCATGTGCCCGGTCACCATCTTCGGCAGGGAGCTTATATGCACATAGGATGGGGCGCGGATCTTGACGCGGTACGGCCTGCCGCTTCCGTCGCTTACAATATAGAAGCCGAGTTCGCCTTTCGGCGCCTCGGTCGCCACATAGACCTCGCCCTTGGGCATCGGAATCCATTTGCTCATGAGTACGAACTGGTGCGCGAGCGACTGCATGCTCTGCATCACCTGGCTCTTTTCGGGAATGGCGTAGCGCGGATCGTCGCTGACAACGCGGCCGGCCGGGAGCATGTCCAGGCACTGCTTTATGATACGGTTGCTCTGGCGCATCTCGTTGATCCGCACGATATACCGGTCATAGACGTCTCCGTTCCGGCCGAGCGGCACGTCGAATTCCACCTTATCGTATGCAGCATAGGGTTCCACTTTACGGAGATCGTAGTTTACGCCCGAGCCGCGCAGGGAACCGCCCGTCAGGCCGTAGTTGACGGCTTCCTCCGCCGTCATTACGCCGATTCCGACCGTGCGTTTGAGCCAGATCCGGTTCTGACGGATCATCGTGTCATATTCTTCAAGACGTTTGGGGAAAATCTCCGTGAATTCCCGGCACTTGTCGATGAACTCGCGCGACACATCGTTTCGGACGCCTCCGATTCGGGCATAACTTACGGTTTGGCGGGCTCCTGTAACCATCTCCGCAAGATCGAGAATAAGTTCCCTTTCCCGCAGGGTGTACATGCAGACCGTCATGGCTCCGATGTCGAGTGCATGGGTTCCAAGCCAGACAAGGTGCCCGGAAAGCCGTGTAAGCTCGGCCATGATCGTCCTGATGAACTCGGCCCGCTCCGGAACCTCGATGGAGGCAAGCTTCTCAACGGCCACGACCCAGCCGAGGTTGTTATTCATGCAGGTGATATACTCAAGCCGGTCGGTGATCGGGATGTTCTGATGGTAGGTCCTGTTCTCCATCAGCTTCTCGATGCCGCGGTGGAGGTAGCCCGGACGCGGGTCGCAGCGGACGATGGTTTCTCCCTGCAGATCCAGCACCAGGCGAAGCACGCCGTGGGTGGCCGGATGCTGCGGACCCATATTTAAGGTTATTTCCTTCTGAACGATTTCTTTCTTCTCGGTATCGGTAGGAGACATATTTTCACCTTGGAAATTCAGATATCAAATTCCAAACAGTAGCCAAAAGTAAACTGCTTAGGTCATGTATCCGCAGATCACGCAGATTTCACGGAATTAAATCCAACCTTAATTTCTTATATCAAATCTGCGTCTATCTGTGAAATCTGCGGATAAGGCATTTCGGGTTTTTTCTCAATAACCTTTCAGCGGGTATTCCTTCCTGAGCGGGTGGCCCTCCCAGTCCTCCGGCAGCAGAATCCTGCGAAGGTCCGGATGGCCGTCAAACCTGATTCCCATGAGATCATAGGTTTCGCGTTCATGCCAGTTGGCGGTATGCCAGACCTGGCTGACGGTGTCCACTCTCGGGTCCTCTTCCGGCACCCTCACCTTCAGCCGGATTCGGTGCCGGTGCTCGGTCGAAATCATATTGTAGACGACCTCGAAGCGCGGCCCGGAATCGCCCGGGTACTTGGAATAATCCACGGCGGTAACGTCCGCCAGGTGGTCCATCTTCAGCATCGGTTCGTCATGAACGTAGCGGCAGACTTCCCTGATCATGTCTTTTTTGAGCGCGACCGCGACCTGTCCGGCGTATGACGTGATCGCGAGCACCTGGCCCGCGAACTTTTCTTCTATCATTTTGGCAATCTGCAAGGGATCCATACAACCTCATCAATGGCCGCACCAATCTCACGCATGGTGCGCAGTTTTTGAGATAAACGATATGGGATGTGAAATGATCGGTGTTACTGGCTATTTCCGGATATACTTCTCTTTTTTAATTTTCTCTTGAAGCTTGATAATGCCGTTCATCAGCGCTTCCGGCCTGGGCGGACAGCCGGGGATATAGACGTCGACGGGTACAATATTATCCACGCCCTGGACCACGCTGTAGGTATTGAAGATGCCGCCCGAACTTGCGCAGCTGCCCATTGCGATCACATAGCGCGGCTCGGGCATCTGATCGTACACTCTTCGCACGATAGGGGCCATTTTTTTGGTGAGGGTGCCCGCAACGAGCAAGAGGTCGGACTGCCTCGGTGAAGGCCGCGGCACGGTGCCGAAACGGTCGAAGTCATGCTGGGGGGCGGAATAGTACTGGATCATTTCGATAGCGCAGCAGGCGAGACCGAACGTCATCGGCCATATCGAGCTCGCCCGGCAATAATTAAGGAACGAATCGACGGTCGTCGAAACGTAGCCTTCTTCAAAAAGGTTCTGCATTATTCCCATTCGAGAGCCCCCTTCTTCCAGGCGTAGAAATATCCGACGAGCAGAATCGCGATGAAAATCACCATTTCCACGAGACCGTACATACCGATCCGGTTAAATGCCACGGCCCAGGGATAGAGAAAGACTGCTTCGATGTCGAATATGAGGAACAGCATTGCAATGATGTAATAGCGGATGGAAAACTTTTGATGTGCATCCATGAAGGGGGTGATTCCGGATTCGTACGTAAGCAGCTTTTCGGGATAGGGATTCTTTGGCCGTATAAACCATCCGGCAATGAGCATCCCGAGCCCTACGGCCGTGCCGAGCAGCAGAAAAACCACTACTGGCAGGAAGTGTTCCGGAAGATAGGTAGCTGGTGTCATACACTACTCTCCCTACTATTAAATTTTGAATTAGTAAAACTTCTATTACTGATAATTTCTAAAGCCGGTGCATATTAAGATAACTGGTTTCGTTTGTCAATAAAAAAAAATTATAACTCTATTAACAAAGAAAACATGTCGGACTGATGAAAATATGCCGTGCGACGCGCTTGTGTTCGGCAGCCCGATGCAGTACAATAATTTACAGTATGTATCCCTGCAAGAGTAAGGAGGGTCCGTGGATCCGTACTCGAAAGACCAACTTCTGTCCTTTTACAATTTTCATCTGAAAAAATTCGGGGATCGCCCCGAAGCGCTCCGCTGGACTCCGCACGGCCAGCTCAAACGCTATCACATGCTCGCCGATGTCGCTCCCCCCGAGAAACTGAACGGCAGTACGGTCCTCGATTATGGCTGCGGGACCGGCGACTTTTACCGCTTTTTAAAGCGGCGCAACATCAACGTGAAGTATACCGGCGTCGATATCAACAAAAACTTTATCAGTCTGGCGCAGAACAAATATCCGGAGTGCACCTTCCGTGTCATAAATGCCGATGATGACGAGTTTGAAGGGTTCTTCGATTATATAATCATCTGCGGAGTCTTTAACCTCAATGTGCCGGGAGTTGATCAGGACCTGAAGAATGCCTTGGTTACACTCTTCAAGCACTGCAACAAGGCTCTCGCCCTGAACGCCCTCTCTTCGCACACGCCCGTCAAGGACCCTGAGCTGCACTTCACGTCGCCCGAGGAAATGGTTAAGTTCGCGATTGAGAACCTGTCGCCTGAAGTTGCCCTCCGCCATGACCGTATCCCTGACGACTTTACGCTCTATGTGTACAGCTCTTATAATGAAATTGAGTTTTGGAAAATTTTTAATACTTTAGCTTCACGCTGATTAAATAACACTTTTAAAGTATACAACGAATCCTCAATTCTTGGTATTACTCCGTAAATTTTTTAAATTTATTTTCTGAATTTTTCTGTTTATCAGCAGCGTATCTTTCCCGAGAGCACGTATCTTTCACGAAGCAGCCTTTAGCGTCTTTACTCGTTTGTTAAGCGGGTACCTGTTCAAAGAAAGAGCCGTCCTTTACATGGCCGGCAATGCTGCTCGGTGTACTGATATACCAGGCGATCGGCCTGATACCTCTCCTCGGGTGGATTTTTAAGTTTATATTTTTCCTCCCTGCACTGGGCGTGATGTCACATCTCGTTTTTCTGGGGATCAAAGATAAAACTGCTCCCCAGTTCAAATACTAGAGAAAGCTGCGGCCGGCATCACGCGTCTGCGTCCAGTGCACCATCCCCTTCAGACCCTTTCTCCTTATCGTAATCATCAGATACCCACTTCAAATTAAAAAAATAATCTGATACAATGAAAAGCATAGCGAAGACCGTCCTCTGGGGACTGTTGCGCCGGGAGACAACGTTGACAGAAATTCAGGAAATATTACTGAATGAACAGGCCATTCAAAATAAAGTGAACGAACTGGCTGCGCGCATCTCGAAAGACTATGCGGGGAAGGACCTTGTACTCATCTCGATTTTGAAAGGCGCGCTGGTTTTTACCGCTGACCTGATGCGCGGTATAACGCTTCCCGTGACCCTTGATTTCCTGCATGCGTCAAGCTACGGTCTGGGCACCACATCGAGCCGGGAGATCCGGATGAAAAAAGACATTGAAACTGATATCGCGGGCAGGCATGTGCTCTTGGTGGACTGCATTATCGACACCGGCGAGACGCTCGACTTTCTTCTGAAACGGTACTCATCGAGACACCCGGCAAGTCTGAAAACCGCGGTCCTGCTCGATAAGCAATCACGAAGGACCGTGGATGTCCCCCTGGATTATACCGGCTTTATCATTCCCGATGTATTTGTCGTCGGCTACGGAGTCGACTGCGGGGAACTGCACCGGAATCTGCCGTATCTTGCCGTCATAAAAACATGATGAAAGCCTCAGTGAGCCGAGTACGGTTATGGATTTTTCGCGGCTGATACTTCTCATTTATGATAAGATTCTTCCTATATATACTCATGGCCTTTATTTCAACTCTTACAGGCTGCAACGTCCAAAATGAGATGCTGTATTATCCCGGTTCAGATATCCCCTCTCAAGACTCTCTTGCTGCTGAAGACATACAATTCTGGCCTTCCGGCAAAAGCGACAGCTATCGCGGCTTTATCGGAACCGCTCCAATAAAAAATATAAAAGCCACGGTTGTAGTTTTCCACGGAAATGCCGGCACCGCGGCTGACAGAACCTACTATGTACAAGCTCTGGCGCCTCTCGGGTATAGGGTAATACTCGCGGAATATCCCGGATATGGAGGCCGCAAAGGAAAGCCGGGAGAAGCCGCACTCGTCAATGACGCGAGAGAAACGGTGCGTCTCGTATCCGAACAATACGGCAATCCGCTGGTCCTGCTGGGCGAATCCCTCGGAAGCGCAGTAGCAGCGGCTTCTGTGAAAGACTCTCGAGTTGCAGTCGAGGGGCTTATTCTCATTACGCCCTGGAACACTCTCCTGGCGGTTGCCAAAGAAAAATTTCCGTGGCTCCCTGTCCGTTTATTTCTGACGGATAGGTACGACACCATCGATAATTTGAAGGATTTTCAGGGAAGAACTGCAATTCTGGGAGCCGGCAAGGATGAGATAATTCCGATCCGGCACGCTCATGCGTTATATGAAGCATTGCCGGGAAACAAGAAGATGTGGACCATCAAGCGCGCCGGACATAACGACTGGCCCGACTGGATGGATTCGTCGCAGTGGAAGGAGATTGCCGATTTCATGGAAGGTGATAAATGATCAGCCGCGAATCCTGTAAAAAAGAGTATCTGATAACCGAGATTGTTCAAGAGCGGCCATGATCGTGCAGCCCTTCTTCTTATTTCCCGAAGACATGCACGGTGTATTCATTCCATATCCGCAGAATGCTGAATATCTCGAGATCGGCAAAGTATATTTCCTTCATTCCCTGCTCCCTGGCAACATCTCCTAGTGCAGCGCTGCCCCAGGCGATGAGATTCGTAGAAAAGATCGGCGGGAACGCAATCGTCTTGATGGTGCCGTATTTTTCAACCTGGGCCAGAGGTGTTTGGTGCATATCTACGGTCAGCGGCTGAACGGTATGGGTATATACGCAGCCGGAAATTACGACGGAAAGCAGCAGAACAGCACAAAGCAATCTGTATGCTCTCATCATGCCCTCTAGTCTCCGTACACGATTGTAGTCATTCTAGTATAGATTCCGAAAAAGATGCTGTAGATCTCCTTGTCCATATGGTTTACCGTCGTGATGCCCCCGTTCTGTGCCGCAGCTTGTGTGCCGGCATCACCCCATGCAGCCACCCACAATACGGAATACGATGTTGCCGCTCCCGTCTTCTGGCCTAGGACCGTCTTGTCGACGTTCGTGTCCAGCGGCTGCTTTACATGCGCATAAAAACAGCCTGTCAGCAAAACAGTCGCTACCACTGCTGCTGAAAACAATCTGATGTATTTCATCCGGCACTCCTCCTTTTCGGTAATTCATACAACTCTATAAAATATAGCACAATCATATCCGTTTTTTTCATTGAAAGTTGGACTTTTTTATACCATAATGTTGCGGAAAGTTAACCCGCATAACAAAGACCCGATGAGCATAGTGCGGCAGGTAAGCGGACATAGAGAATAGAGAAAAGATATAGGCCCTTGTTGTTTTTGAATATACGTCGAGTGAGCAAAAACATCGTCTCCTGCCGGAGCTTTCATTGAAAATAGAACTTGTCCAGCCATTGCATGCGCATTACGGAGACCTCGGCAAACGCGAGAGCTTCATTTTCAAGCCCGCTCAGCTTACGATGCCGTATCTTGCGGCCCTGGTCCGGGATGATATCGAAGTTTCGATCCTCGATGAAATGGTTGCCCCCGTAAAACCCGAAGACAGCGACGCCGATCTCGTCGGTATCACCTTCGTGACGCCCTTTGCTCACCGGGCGTATGAACTCGCGGGCCAATACCGAAAACTGGGAAAAACCGTAATATTCGGCGGCCCCCACGCCTCTCTGATGCCAAATGAAGCCAAGAATCACGCGAACGCCGTAGTAGTCGGTGAAGCCGAAGAAAGCTGGCCGCTCGTCATCGAGGATTTTGAAAAGAACCGGCTGCGGCCTGTGTATCGTTCAGCCGCCCCCGGGCTCTCGTCACTTCCCTTCGCAAAACGCGACCTGCTCTGGAGAAAAAAATACATAGTTCCTGACGTGCTGCAAGCCTCTCGCGGGTGCCCGTTCCACTGTGATTTCTGTGCCCTCGCTGCAATATACGGTCCCGGCCACCGGACGCGGCCGATCGACGATATCATACGGGAAATCGAGACCTTCGATAACGATACCTTCGTGTTCTGGGACGACAACATCGTCGGTACGCCTTCATTTTCGAAGGAGCTTTTCCGGCGCCTGATTCCCCTGAGAAAAAAGTGGCTCGGCCAGGGTTCGATCACCATCACCCGGGATCCCGAACTGCTGCGCCTCGCCGCCGAGAGCGGCTGCATCGGGCTCTTTGTCGGCATCGAATCAGTATCTCAGGGAAGCCTCGACTCCGTAAATAAGGGCTTTAACCGGGTAGAAACCCTGCGCGAGGAAATCAAGAAAATGCACGATGAGGGCATTGCGGTTTTGGCCGGCATGATCTTCGGGTTTGACACCGACGATGCGAGCGTGTTCGACCGGACACTCGACGTTGCGGTCCGGGCGGCCATAGACGGCATCAGTTTCAGCATCCTGACACCCTATCCCGGGACAAGGCTCTTCGAAAAGCTGAGTTCCGAAGGAAGAATACTGCACTACGACTGGTCGCGCTACAACTCCGAGCATGTAGTTTTCACTCCCCGGATGATGTCTTCGGAACAACTACAGGAAGGACATAACCGGGCGAACCGCGAGTTCTATTCGGTTTCCTCTATTGTGAAACGACTCTGCAGATCGAGAACGCAGCTCGGCCTGACCGTGAAACTGAACCTGGCGGACCGGAAGTATTCGTATCAGAGATTTAAATCCGGTTCGCCGGTATGTATGCTGAAGAGCACAGGCGCGTAAACAATATGCAGCACACAAAACAAACTGCACGAAATATCCTGATAATGGTAAACGCCGTCATCGCGTCCGGCGCTATCATCCTTAAAATCGTCGACCCGATCGTGGTGAGCTACACTGAGGAGATACGAAAGGCCGACCTCCTTAACTTCCTCGTCTTTGCGCCGATTATCATGGTCATCCTTTCTTTCCTGCTGTACCGTGCGCTGGACCCGGTCGTTCGTCTGTCCGGCCTCGGGGTGACCATGAACCGGGAGCAGGCGCAGGAACTCAGGACCGCTGCCTTCAATCTGCCCCTCAAAGTGCTTTTCCTGTTCAACCTCATAATTCTCTCTATCGTAGGCTTTGTGGCGCTCGGCTTCGATGCTGTTTTCTTTCCTTTTTATCCCTTTTATAAACGCTTCATATCGATGGGTCTCATATGGTCCTATACCATATGTTCCTCAATGGCGGTGTACGTATACGTCAAACGCCGCATGGTGCCCGTTCTCAGGAGCACCTCGGGGCTTGCTGCGGATGAGGGTCGCCGCACTTCGATAAGGATCAGCATGGTTGCCGCGACCGTCACGCTGTCGGCGATGATTCTGCTGTTTCTTTCGGTATACGGGTATTCCAAGACACGGGAAGCGCTGATACGCGATGACGAAGAGGCGGCAAACGCTCTGCTCTATTCCGTAAAGCAGAAGACGGCGGCGTACACGGAACTTGACTCTCTGAAACGATACCTCGCTTCGAGAAGGACGGACCCCCCCGTGTATCTGGTAGCTGCCGAGGGAGCGTATCTTACAGGCAGCCCGAAATATACCGGCGACGAATTTTCCGCGGACGAGCACGCGGGTCGGACCCCGGCCGCCATGATTGCAGCCGGCGAAAACCAGCGCACCATGATGAAACTCCTCCCCCTTGGCGGGCGGTTCAACGGGTTTTCACTGGCTGCCGTTTACACGGTGGATACCGGGAAAATAGACGCAATGAGAAACATAACGCTCTTTTTTCTTGTAATCGGTTTTTTCTTTCTGATCTTTTCGGGTATCATCAGCTACTCCGTAGCCAGCGAGACGTCGTTTGCGCTGGCCGATATTGAAGAAAGAATGAGGAGGATTGCGGAGAACAAGGAGACGTTGTATAAGGAATTTGAGGTAGTGTCCCTCGACGAGGTCGGAGATCTTACCCGGTCTTTCAACAATCTTCAGCGCGCCATTCACAGCCAGAACATGCTGGTGAAGGAACTGGAGGAAAAAAAACACCGCATTGAAAAGGGAATACTGCAGAAAGCGGTGGACAAGGCAACTGCCTCGCTCCTGGAAAGCGAGCTGAAGTTCCGGACACTGGCTGAAACGACGACTGCCGGCATTTTCATCCATCGCAACGGCAGGGTGATGTATGCGAACCCGGCCAGTGAAACCATTACCGGCTACACGAATACGGAATTTCTCTCGATGGAGTTCCATCAGATATTTCATCCCGATGACCGCGACGCGGTTCTGGAGAACGGACATGCCCATACCGAGGCGAAAAAGATCCCGGTGAAATGCGAGTGCAGGATACTGAGAAAAGACGGCGACATGCGGTGGGTCAATATCGCAAGCGGATCGATAGAGTATGAAGAAAAGGCTGCAGTGCTGGCAACCGTCTTCGACATCACGGACCGCAGGAAGGCGGAAGAAGAAAAAGTTAATCTCTACGAAGAGAGGATCGCCGAGGAAAAGAGGCACGTCATCGAAAAGGAAAATATTCTGATGGACCTCCATGACGGGATCGGAGGCATAACAACGAATATCAGTATCCTCGCAGAACTCGCCAGGAACGCCTCTGATATAGACAGCGTCAAAAATACACTCTCCACGATATCGCGGCTTTCGCGGGAGGGAATGATCGAGATACGGGGTTTCATGCAAAGCCTCGATACCCGGGAAATGAACTGGCGAACGTTGGCTGCGGAGCTCAGAAACCAGGGCGCCAAGATGATGGAGCCGTACTCCATAGTCTTTTCGATCGAGATCTCACTGGATGATAATCATGACCGGCCGGAAAGCGTGCTCTGGGCCAATATCTTCAAGATTTATAAGGAAGCTCTGACAAATGTCATAAAGCACGCGAAAGCTTCATCGGTTGCCGTTGCGCTTACGTTGACAGGAAGCGAGGTTCAGCTTGTCGTACGGGACGACGGTACGGGCTGTAAACAAAACACCGGCCACGGCAGGGGCCTTTCGAATATGAAAAAACGGGCTGCAGAGGTGGGTGGCACTTTGACCCTATTCGCTGAGAAGGGCACATCAGTATACCTGAAAATCCCCCTTCCCTTGAGATTCCCCGAAGTGTAGCCTTGAACAAAACGAACTTCCTTGTTCGCCCTGCTCTCCGGTCTAAAAAGCGATTTTAAATGTCCTTTCGAGCCTATGCCCGCGACAACGAGTGCGCAGGCGCGAGTGCAGGGTACGAAGCAAGCAATCTCGTTTTTAAAGAATCAATAACTTCAAGATTACCGCGCCCGCAAAGAACGCTTTGCGCAATGACATTACGAGAGTTATTTGCTTCTGCTAGAGTGGGCGGCCTGACCTGGAAAATTGAGCTGCAGTAAAATTTGAAATCAATACTTCGTCATGCGGAAGGTTCTTGCCTGCCTCAAGCTGATCCCCTCCCGATTCTGTGTTTCTTGATTCTGCCTTTTGCAGTAAATAGAGGCGAAACATAACATCCCCGATATCTACGTTATCAGGAAGCTCCTTGAGAAGCATCTCCAGCTTTTCCTTTTTAATGGTCATGGTTGTCTCCGGCATTTGAGTGTTGGGATTTACTGGACACTGATTTGAGACTAATAAAATAGAACTAAGATGCTTCTTTCTGGGTGCTCAAGTAGACTGAGTCTTATTGCGGCATTGGACAATTGCTTAATAACTATATAATAAGAATACCTCCGCCTTAAGACTTGTCAACCATGTTATTAAATTTCGACTAATTCTATAGATGTATTTTTAGCGGAAATTATCATCTGAATTGATCCAAACGGGAAAAGTGCCTGCTTTTTTTCGAGCGAAGTAAAAGCGTTTCATACCGGCAAAATTGCAGCGCTTCATCGATTGCTGCGCAACCGGGATGACTGAAATTGAAAAGATCATGAAGAACTGCGTTTTAATTATCGCATACAGGCAGGGTAGGAACTATTTTTTTCCCGTGATCGAGCAGCTTCAGCAGGCCTTCATGATAAGGGCAGGTGGAACAGCTGGAACGGCAAAGAGAATAATTACTGGGCTTGTTCATTCTGTCTGTTTCTTCTTTTGCTTGTTTTTTCTGGATGATCATCGCTGGCTCACTTTTCTGGTATGTCAGGCAGACGCAAATATTTGATTAGCCTATATTATTAAGAATATCTCTATGAAGTATGTTGTCAAGCCCGTTATTAATTTTTACTAATACTAAGGATTTATAAATTGAAAGGGAATTATAGATAAATAAAGGCGATCTCATAGTCGAGACCGCCTTTTACTCGGATCTCCGCAAATCATTAATCTTCGGACATGGCCCCCTGATCCTCCACTTCAACCTTGTTCGCCAGAAAGTCATCGTTGGCAGCCGAGTAGCCGTATAATTTCACGTCGACCCACGAGCCGTTCGTCACGGTGCCTTCAATCGTGGCGGCGCTCGAATCAATGTCGATGGAAGCTGCTGCACTTCCATAAGCAACAGAAAAGCCGCCGCTTGTCGCGTCAAATACATTCCCTTCCACTTTCACTAAGATCTTCGACGCTTCGATGGAGTTGCCGATAAAATCTATATCCGGGGAGAAGACTCTTATCCTCAATCCATCGTCCTCGGCCCGCTCGAGCAGCGTATTAAGCGCCGGCTGGTTCGTGGCAGTTATTTCCTTATAGAAAACGGTGAATGTCCTGCTTCCGCGCGTCAAAGTAAATGTCTTGTTCGCTGTACTGAGGCCTGATACTGTGCCGGTGATCGCTTCCGGATAACCGAGTGATTTTATGTTTGAGCTGTTCAGCGGTGAAACCTTCATCGTTATGGCGCAGTCAGGCGTGCCCGGATTAACAATTTCAAAATCCTTGAGATGGAAATCCAGGCCGATTTTATTCTTTTCAGCTGCAAGCAGATTGACTGCGCCGCTTATATTTAAAGTACATATGTTGGTTACAGCATCGCAGAGAAGTATATTCGGCTGGTTTGAGCTGCCGGTTTCTTTATACGAAACGAATGTGCACGACTCAGGCGTACCGGTCGGACCGCTTAATACCTGGGTGTTCCTATTAAATTGAATCTGGAGCCGATTAAATGAATCGGCCTGACCGGCCCCGACATTTACCAGCTGCATTGTATTCCCGACATTTGCGATATCAAACATAACCGGAATGGTCAGCACGTCGACAGCCGCTCCGCCTGTTGCATCGGTCAGTTCAATATTAGTAAGAGTTACAGTTAGTCGGCTGAATAATGCCATACCACTGTTTCCCGTAACCGCGGTATTAACATCGCTTACCTGCTTACTTATTGCGCCTCCACTGCTTTGTGATGAACTATTAGTTACGTAAACAGCATAGTTTGCAGAAGCGCGATGACTTTTTGAGCCGCAGGAATACGAAGACAGGCCGAGAACAAGTACCATGATTATAAAAGCCATTGCTATAACAATGCTTTTTTTCATACTACCATCCTCCCGGAATCTAAGATAATGAGTAATGACATGGTCTTAAAGATAGTTCCCGCTGTATTTACTGTCAATCAGTCACAAGTATGAATTTTATTATTTGAGAATTATTTTTTTGATGTTTCCTCTATTCAGGAACATAAGACTTTGTTACAGGCAGGGTAAAAAAAGGAGAATTGAGGCAACTCTAAGCCGCTTCGACAAAAACCTGCTTCTTGATCTCCTCCGCAATTGCCTTCCCGATAGCCGGCACTTTTTCCAGATCCTTTATGTCCGCTTCCCGGATATCCTTCTGGTGCTTGTATCCGGCATTGAAAAGATTTCTTCCCCTGATCCTTCCAATGCCTTTAAGAGAAACAAGCGGGAGCAGTTCCTCCTTGACGCCGTACAGAACGCGTGCTCTCACTGAAGCAAGAGCGCTCTCCGCTTCTTCCAGCTTGAATATCTTCGCAATCTCGAATGACGAATACAAGAGCCAGTCGGCAAGTTCAACGACGTTATGGATATCACCCGGTCCCACACCAAATACCGTGGTAATACGTTCCTCCGGGCTTTCCTCGATCCACTCCCCAAGAAGCGCCGCAGTCTTGATCTCAGCAAGCATTTCCTCTGTTGGATGGAGCTTTTTTTCGGGGATGAGGAGCTTATCGGCATTCGCTGTGAACAGGGCGAGCATATAATCGATTTCGGATTGCCTGAGTGAAAGCGTCATCATATCAGGAGTCCTTGCGATCATGTGGAGCAGACCGAAAGTCTCCTTCTCCAGATCAATCGTAAGACTATCCCTCAGCAAAACCCCGGAAAGCGGGTCGATGTAGAGCTCGGACACCCTCCTGCCGAACCGCGTTGCATATAGCCGCTCCTTTTCCTTGATTAAACCCTGATCAATGAGAAATGCAAGGATCTCATCGGCTAACCTCAGTATGGATTCAACTCCGGTCTGGAGCGCAAAAAGAGTTTGCCCCAGGAATTCCCTCAGGTCTTTCACATCTGAGACATAACCGCCGGCGATTGAGGCAAGGACATGGGTCCGGAGAGCTGATTCGCTTCCGAGCCGGGATTTTATGTCCTCCGGCTTTCCCTTGATGTATCGCTCGAACAACACCCGCTCGTCCTGCTTGCTGCCGGCTATGAGCACGGCTTCGCCGTATTCATCGAACCCCGGTCTTCCCGCCCTGCCGGACATCTGCTTAATTTCCATCACCGGAAGCGGACGCATCCCCTCTCCGGACTCGTACCGCCTCCAGTCGCGAATGATGACCCGGCGTGAGGGGAGGTTCAAACCCATCGCAAGTGTGGTCGTCGCCGACAGGAACTTGATTTTGTTCTGCCGGAAGGAGTCTTCGATAATTCTTCTATGGGAAGCAAGAATTCCGGCATGATGAAACGCAACACCGGTTGATATCTGTTCGGATATTTTCCTGGAAAGCCTGGTTGGTTCCGAAGCTGCAGTTGAAGCCCTGTCCGTCATTTTTTTGAGGGCTTCACGCTCTTCATCATTAAGGAGCGGGGATATGCGCATTGCAGCCTTGTGTGCCACTGCTTCCGCGGATTTACGGGTATTCACGAATACGAGGGCCTGGCCTCCGCTGCGTATGGTATCAATAGCAAGATCGATGGCATCTACCTTGCTTTCCTCGGTAATCCACGTTACGGTCCCGTCATTAAAGATCACCGCACCCCCGGAATAGACGCCTTCTCTGAGAGGCACCGGCCGCCAGTCGGATGTCACCAGTTTTGCATTGAGCCATTGAGCGATCTCCCGTGCATTAGGGATGGTGGCGCTCAATGCAATTACCCGCATCCGCGGCATTTCCTTCCTGAGCCTCGTCAATACGATCTCCAGAGTGGGGCCGCGGTGCCTGTCCCCGATCAGATGCACCTCGTCCGCGACAACAAGACGTACATCCGTGAGCCAGGAAGCCCGATGCCGGAGAAGTGAATCAATCTTTTCATTTGTAGAAATGATCAGGTCCGCATTTCGCAGCCACGGGTCCGCCCGGTCGAAATCACCGGTGCTCTGTACAATCTTCATCCCGATCTTTGAGTATTTCCGTATAAGATCCTCGTATTTTTCCCTGGCCAGTGCCCGAAGCGGCACCGTATAGATGGTCTTTCCCTCTTTCTCTAAGAATACTTTCAGTGCAGCCATCTCCGCGATTAGTGTCTTGCCGGAAGCGGTCGGTGCTGCAATCACGAATGAGTCATCGGCCCTCAGCAACCCTACCTCCAAAGCAAGAACCTGCGGAGGGTATAAATGGTTGAGACCGGCCGCGCCAAGCGCTTCAATCATTTTCATGGATACGCCATATTTGTGCATATCTTTCAAGTTCATAATTAAAGCTTAGCGTAATATACAGGATACTATCGAAATAAATTAAGCTCCCATACGACCAGGCCATCCAGAAAATCAAATTGACAACATCTTACGATGTCTTTAGAATGAGTTCGTTTCAAAGAAGCGGAGCATGTTCGATTTTTGTATTAAGAGGCGCATTCGATGGTTACTAGTCATGGATCTCGTTATACAAAGCCCTTGGCCGGAGAGATGCAAAGGCAATGGTCAAACAACAAAGATCGTGAGTCACTGCCGCTTGGCATGATAACGAAGTTTAAGAGCTAGAAATGTTCATTACCGCCTGGGAGGAAAGATGATTACAGCGGGTGTCATCCTCGCGCTTACAGCCATTCTATGGTTTGTCTCCCGATCCAAAAAGAAAGGCAGCAAAAATCTGGCGACTGCGATCTGGATTATAATTGCTCTTTCTTTTGCGTTGTATCTTGTTTGGCAAACACAAAAATAAAAATTAATTAAGGAAGGGTACGATGAGCCGCAGGCAAATCATAAAAGAATATAAGAACGCTCTTCAGCCAATAGGCATCGTACAGGTTAAAAATATCAGGAATGGGCGAATTTACATTGCGGCAAGTGCGAACACGCAAGGGACAATTAACAGCCTGCGATTCCAACTGAAGATGGGATCATTTCTGCCAAGTCCGGCGCTTTCGAAGGAATGGAACGAGATGGGAGAAGAGTGCTTCATCATCGACGTGCTGGACGAACTAAAACCGTTTGATAAACCGAAGCATGATTATAAAGAGGATTTGAAAGCGCTGGAATCCATGTGGCTGGAAAAACTCAAACCGTACGGCGAGCGGGGATACCACTAGTGTAGTGTCTCACAAACGAATGGTGTTATTGCGGCCATAGTCACTTTCCCAAGACGGTCATTCCCGCAAGCGAAGCGCGTCGGGAATCCTTCTGAATGGGTGGAAAGATTCCGGACAAGCCGGAATGACGAGATAAGGACGATTTGTCGCTCCATCTTATAACACCATCTATTTAAGAAACTCTACACTAGTTATTTAGGATGCTACAGGTCCGCCACTTCGCTTCGATTTCCTCGAAATACCCTAGCAAAAACTTTTGTGACTTTTGCGCATCTTTGCGGCAAAATATCATTCGATTTTTGGCTGTCGAGAAATTTTGGTGTGGGTAGAGTTATTTGCCGACCAGCAGCTCCACTGCTGCCTGCTGGATCTCATCCATCCAGTCATACCCCGCGATGCACATGTCCGCTGTTCTGAATTGCTCGAGGATATAAGGGCTGTCAAAGGAAATGACGACAGCCGGCTTCTTTGCTTTCTTTGCAGCGCCGATTATCAGATGCGCCGTTTCCTGCAGTTTCAGCGAAATGCCGGACCGCCCCTTCGACGCGGAAATCTTTGAAACAATCGGAAGAACAACCCAGTCAGCAACTGCCACCTTTTCCAGTATGTGCTCCCGTGACAGGTCCGAATCCGGCGTCAGTTTCGTTCCGCTGAAATTAACGACCTTTGCCTGCAAACTCCCGAAAAACGTCTCTCCCCTTCCTGCTGCATCGTCATCAAGCAGAAAGCACGCCGCGGATTCGGTTTTGAGCGGCAGGAGCTTCTTGTTTCCGGATACGATCTTGAGCGCCTTTCGGCTGATTTCCCGGGCTATGGACCGGTGCCTCTCGTAATCGATCTCGATTTTCCCCGCTGATTCGGGTTCGAAAAGACCCAGCCTTTTTTTGGCATTCATGATCCGAGAGACTGACTCTTCAATCCGTTGATGGGTCAGCCTGCCCTGCTCCACCGCAGCTACCACCGCATTGATCGTCACGCGCGCGTCGTTCGGATGCAGCAGGATGTCCATGCCGGCCTCGACCGCGCGGACAGCTATCTCCTCCTCTGTATATTCCCCGAAAAGTGCGGACATGTTCAGAGCATCGGACACGATCAGGCCCTCAAAAGCCATGCCTTCACGAAGGAGAGCGGTAACGGTTTTCTTGGAGAACGTGGTCGGTTTTGAAGCATCGAGGGCCGGGACGAGAAGATGCGCAACCATAATCATACCCACGCCGTCTTTCACCGCCTCGCGAAACGGCGGCAAATCCAGCCTGTTCAATCGCGCGCGGTCTGCGCTGATCTTGGGGAGCACGGAATGGGAATCCTGGTCCGTGTCTCCGTGGCCGGGAAAATGTTTGGCGCATGCCAGCACTTCAAACCGGCCGTCCTTGCTGTGCTTCTGGAGCTGCGTGATGTAGCGCCTTCCGAACCATTCTACGATTTCCGGTTCATCCCCGAACGCGCGGGTGCAGATGATCGGATTATTCGGGTTGCTGTTTACGTCCACGACCGGAGAAAAAACTCCGTGGATGCCGGCTGCGCGGGTCTCGGTCCTGACAGCGTCAAGCATCTGGCTGAGCAGCGTGCCGTCCTGCTTCGAACGCCTGCTGATTGCTGAAGAAACAGCCCGCTGGCTCGGGAAACGAGTGCCCCCGACAAGCTGCTGTCCGAGACCGCGTTCGACATCCGACGTGATGAAAAGGGGCACCTTCGACAGTTTTTGCAGCTCGCGAAGACGGGCCGGGGTATTTGCAATATCTCCTTTGAACAGGATAAGTCCGCCGACTCCTTCACGAACGAGGGCTTCCATCTCGCTGCGGTACTCAGCATTTTCGAGCTGGTCGCCTTCGACCCTCGGAATGACCATCTGCGCGACATCTTCACGAAGAGTGCTCTTTTTCATGCCGATATTTTCCCTTTTTCTCCGCGGTATTGCAAGTTTTTTTTCCCTCTGTGTCCGGCCCGGGATTTTAATCATTGACAAAAAGGAACAGTACGATATACTTCGACAGCAGCCTGTTCACCTGCCTCAACCATGAATTTCCTCATAGTCTTGTGCAGCATCTCGAACAGTTCCACCTGGCCCGCTCCTCTCTTAGACAATGATGTAATGTACCGACCTGTTAATGTGCAGTCTTTATCGTGCTGCATGCTGTATGATGATTTTCGTTCTTTGACCGGCGTCAAAGAGCATCAATCTGCCGAAAAGCCGAATTGGCGCTGCACCGGCAGGAGGACCGAACGTGTTTTTTTTCAACAAGCGCAAAAACCCTGTCCTGGAATTTCAATCATCCTTGTTGAAGGAGTTCTCGCTCAATGCCGTAACCATCGAGAACGCTGAAAGCCGCATCAGCAATATTATCGTGGCCGCGAAGGCAATCTTCGACATCTATTTTCTTTATATTTTTCACCCTGATCGAGACGACAAACACATTCTCAAGTTTTTCTGGAGCAGCACGCCGGTGTCCTCATCGAAGGACATCGCCGTTCGAGCCATGAGAGACACGGTTGCCGCGGACAGCGACTTCGACTCGATAGAAAATGTACCTGTTATTCACACCACCGCGGTCCCCTCCCTTTTTCTTCCGGAATTCCCTTCGGACACCATCGATGTACGGTCCAGGAAGTTTGCACTCGATGAACTCAAAATAAAGGGCATGGTAGGAATCGGGCTGAACAAAACCACCCTCAGCGACGAGCAGGACATCGCGATCGACAACATCCTTACCGGTCTCATCAACATCGTTGTATCCGCCAAGACGCTGGCTGCGTATAAGATGGAGATAGAGCGGTTCGCAACGCGCGACCCGCTGACAAACCTGTACAACCAGATCTCGTTCTGGGACCTGCTGCAATATGAGAGCGAACGCTCGAAACGGCAGCACTACAGATTCTCCCTGCTCGTCCTCGATCTTGATAATTTCAAGGCGCTCAACGACAATTACGGGCACGACGTCGGGGACCTCTTCCTGAAGGAATGCGCCTCAATTCTGAAAACCGCGGTCCGTGCGGGAGATATAGCCGCCCGGTACGGCGGAGACGAATTTACGGCGATCCTGCCGGTATGCGACGAGGGCCAGGCGTATATCGTTGCCCGCAGGATCCTGGAAAACCTCCGTGAGTTTTCGCTGGTAACACCCTCCGGGGCGACGGTGAAACTGACGGCATCGATCGGCGTCGCCGTCTACCCCGATCATGCAAAACAGGCAAGAGACCTCTACCTGCTGGCAGACAGCATGGTCGCGCAGGCAAAGACGTTCGGCAAGGACAGAATAAGCATGCCGAGCGAGCATGACGATGTGGAGCTCCTGAAGAGCATGGGCGAGAAGAACATAATGGTGCTCGAAGCGCTGTCGAAGAGGAAAATCATTCCCTATTTTCAGCCGATCATGAACATGAAGGATATGAAGATAGAGGCCTATGAAGTGCTCACCCGGATCGCCATGTCCGACAGGGTGGTCTCCGCACATGAGTTCATCGAGACCGCGGAAAACATGGGCGCCATCGGCAAGCTGGATTACCAGCTTATCGAGATGGCCCTCTGCAAGGTCAGCGAATGCGGATACCAGGGAAGCCTGTTCCTGAACCTCTCGCCGAAAACAATGGTCGTGACTGAATTCATACCTACGATCCGGACGCTGCTCAAGAATTATCACATCGAACCCTCCAAGATGGTGTTTGAAATAACCGAGCGCGACACAGTGAAAAGCCTGAACACGATTCAGAAACTGGTCCAGGGCCTCAGGAAAGAAGGTTTCCGGTTCGCGGTCGACGATTTCGGGGCAGGCTATTCCTCGTTCCACTACATCAGGCTTTTGACCATAGACTTTATAAAAGTCGACGGAGAGTTCATCAGGAACATGTGCGGAACGAATACGCCCGAAAAAGCGATCGTCTCGAGCATAGCTTCCCTCGCTTCCGGCCTCGGCATAAAAACGATCGCGGAATATGTGGAAACCGCCGATATATTCAATGAAGTCCAGCTTGCCGGCATAGATTACGCCCAGGGATTTTACATCAAAAAGCCTTCCGCCGATCTTGTCTGATTTCAGCTTTGAGCTATCGGCACCTCAGCATGCCGCGTGTGGTTCTCCGTTTTTTCCCTTTCCCCTTCCATCTTTTCGTTTCACATGGTATACTGAGACGTTTTTTTTAAAGTCATTTTACCACTGCTCCTGAGAGGAGATTCGTTGGAAGAGCTCCGCTATAGTAACGGCTCTTACAGGACGCCGTCGCATCCCGTTTCCTTCATTGCGAGAACTCTGCCGTCGCCGGTCTTTTACTGCGCCGCTTTCATGATCGTGTGGCGCGGCAGCCGGCTGGCCAGGCAGGGCGGGTACAGAACACCCGAATGGTGCGGCAGCAGCCTGGCGACGCTTCGGGCCCTCGAGAAGGTCGGAGTAGACGTAGAGATCACCGGAACGGAGCCGTTCAAAAGCCTCGAAGGCCCGTGCGTATTCATAGCGAACCACATGAGCACGCTTGAAACCTTTGTTCTTCCGGCGATCATCGCGCCGTTCAAGGACGCCACGTTCGTGGTAAAGCAAAGCCTGGTCGAATATCCCGTCTTCAAGCATATCATGCGGTCGCGGAACCCGATCACGGTCGGAAGATCAAACGCCCGCGAGGACCTGAGGGCCGTACTCGAAGGAGGGGCTGAACGGCTCAAGGCCGGCCTGTCCATAATCATTTTCCCCCAGACGACCCGCACGCCTGTTTTCGATCCGGAAGCGTTCAACACCATCGGTATAAAACTGGCAAAAAAAGCAGGCGTCCCCGTGGTACCCATCGCGCTTAAAACCGACGCCTGGAGCAACGGCAGATTCCTGAAGGATTACGGCAAAATAATTCCGTCACGGCGTGTTCGGTTCGATTTTGGGAAGCCGATGCTGATCAGGGACCGCGGTGTTGAGGAGCATGCTGCGATCATTCAATTCATCAGCAGCAGACTCAGGGAATGGGAAGAGGAGTCGAGGAATAAATAAAGGAGCAAGCAGATAGAGAGCGAGTACGGTTTATAGCCTCACCTTGAGAATCGAGATCCACGCTTCACAAATATTTGCCACAGAGTTCACAGAGGGCTCAGAGAAAAGCTACGAAGAGTTTTTCTGTTTCCCTCTGTGTTCTCTGTGGCTGAAACTTTTCCGGATTTCCGGTTTTAGGCGAAAAAAATGTTTAATGCGGTGACTGCGCTGATTTATTAATCGAAATGAGTTCGACCTCGAAAATGAGGACTGCGTTAGGCCCGATCGTATTTCCCGCCCCTTTTTCGCCATAGGCAAGCTTCGAAGGTATATACAGCTCCCATTTGGATCCTTCCTTCATAAGCTGCAAGGCTTCGGTCCAGCCCGGTATGACACCATTTACCGGGAATGTCGCCGGCTGACCCCGTTTATAGGAGCTGTCGAACTCCGTCCCATCGATAAGGGTGCCGCGGTAATTGACGGTCACCGTATCCGTCGCTTTGGGCGTCCCGCCTGTGCCGGTGCCTTTTGTTATTATTTTATACTGAAGACCGCTCTCAAGCGTTTTCACGCCTTTCTTTTTCTTATTCGCAGCCAAAAACGCTTCTCCCTCTTTTTTGTTCTTCTCCCCTGCCACTTTCATCTTTTCCTGCTGTTTCGCCTGGAGGTCGTTCTTGAGGGCCGTGATCGATTCCTTGATTTCGTCGCTCGTCATGAGCGGCTTCGCCCCTGAAAGCGCGTCATTGATTCCTCGCATGAGTGTTTCGGCATCTACATCGATGTCATTTGCCTTGAGACTTCCTCCCATGTCCAAACCGATGGCATAACTTGCTTTTTCCTTCTGTGTTTTGAGCTCCAGTTTCTTCTCCTCCGGCTTCTTCTCCTCTGCTGCTGCGGGACTTACGGCAATCAGACAACATAATGCAATTGCGAATACAGGTTTCATTACTGTGCTCCTTTCATGGATTGATTATCGGGATATCAGGCAAGCGAATTCCTTGTCGTCGATCGTGGTTCGAATTGACTTGAGAATATTTGTCGGGACCGGCCTTCAAGTACTACGGAGAATGACCATTTAGGCTTAGACTATCAGCCTTGTCATCGTTTGTCAACAGGTGAAATTCTGAATGAAATCGATACCTTGACTTTCAGAACCACTATGCTATTCTTTTAGCATGATTGAGGATATGCATAATGGAGCGTCTCTTTGGCCGCTTGGCATATATTCAGCGGCAGTCGTCATTCTTGTTGCGATGATGATCTTCATCTCGTATTTTCTGGGCGAACGTCACAGGGACAGGCAGACGGCCGAACCCTATGAATCAGGGGTAGCTGCGACAGGCACGGCCAGAATGCGGTTTCACATCCGATTTTATCTCATAGCGATGTTCTTCGTGATCTTTGATCTCGAAGCTGTGTTCGTATATGCCTGGGTGATCTCGATCAGGGAGACAGGCTGGTCCGGCTATGTTGAGATGGTCATCTTCATCAGCATTCTTGCCGCAGCCCTCGCCTATCTCTGGAGGATAAAAGCGCTGGATTGGAGCGGTACAAAGTGACTCATTGAAAATTTCAAATTGCAAATTGCAAAGTTTAAAACCTGATCTTTTTTCAAATTTAATATTTGCACTTTGCAATTTGCATTTTGCAATAAGGATTAATCTATGAACTACTCTCTTTCAAAACCCGGGCAAGAAGGCGATACCGCGCAGAAAAACATAATTCTTACCACGCTCCAGGACCTGGTCGCCTGGGGGCGAAAAAACTCGATCTGGCCCTTCAACTTCGGGCTCTCCTGCTGTTACATAGAGCTGGCAACCAGTTTGACGAGTAAATACGATATCGCGAGGTTCGGATCGGAAGTGCTCCGCAGCACGCCGCGCGAGGCGGACGTCATGGTGGTTGCCGGCACTGTTTTCATAAAGACTGTTCCCATGGTCAAGCGGCTTTATGAGCAGATGATGGAGCCGCGCTGGGTGATTTCAATGGGTTCCTGCGCCAACTCCGGAGGCATGTTCGATGTGTACAGCGTCGTCCAGGGGGTAGACTCCTTCCTGCCGGTCGACGTTTATGTTCAAGGCTGTCCGCCTCGACCGGAAACGCTGATGGAGGGGCTGCTGTTGCTTCAGGACCTCGTAGGGAGTGAAAGGCGTCCGCTCAGTTGGAAGGTCGGTCCGCAGGGCCTGGAAAAAAGGCCGATGCCGGTTATGCGCGATTTAAAGCGTGAAAAGAGACAGCAGGTAACGGAACTGACGCCTCCCGATAAGATATGAGAGCCGAGTGCCAAAGTGTCAAAGTATCATAGCGTCAAGGGTCGAGTGATACGACAACACCTTGCTATTCTGACACTCTGATACTGCAACTCATCTTGAGGCCTTGATGGATATAATCCAGGAATTGCAAAGACGATTCGGCGAGTCAGCAATAACGCCACAGGCCACCCGTGATGAAATCCCGACGTTCTGGACCGGCCAGGCCACACTCCACGAAATCCTGAGATACCTTAAAACAGAGGCCGACGCGCCGTACAAGATGCTGTATGATATGAGCGCAATCGACGAGCGGGTCCGTTCGAACAGGCCGGAACAGCCCGATAGCGACTTTACCGTAGTCTATCACCTCCTCTCTTTTGACCGCAACAGCGACGTAAGGATCAAGGTCTCCCTCAAAGGCGATAAACCGTCCGTCAAGTCCATAACCGGCATCTGGCAATCAGCCGACTGGTATGAATGTGAAGTATGGGACATGTTCGGCATTAACATCGAAGGCCATCCCCATCTGCGCCGGATCCTGATGCCCGCAACCTGGAAAGGCCACCCGCTTCGCAAAGAACACCCTGCGCGCCGGACTGAACTCAGCAAGTTCAGCCTGTCGGAAGACAAGGAAATAAAGGAGGAGCAGGCCATGGAGTTCCATCCCGAGGAATGGGGACTTCCTCGCAGGAAGAACGGAACCGACTACATGTTCCTGAATCTCGGGCCTCATCACACGGGCACGCACGGAGTGCTGCGCATAATCCTCGAGCTCGACGGCGAAGAAGTGGTGAATGCGATCATGGACATCGGCTACCACCACCGCGCGCAGGAAAAGATGGCGGAGCGTCAGACATGGCATACGTATATTCCGTACACGGACAGGATCGATTACCTTGCCGGAGTCCTGAACGAGTTCCCGTATATACTCGCGGTGGAAAAGCTCGCGGGAATAGAAGTGCCCGACAGGGCCAAAGTGATAAGGGTGATGCTTGCGGAACTCTACCGGATCGCGAACCACCTCATATGGTACGGCACGTTTGCCGGAGACCTGGGCCAGTTATCGCCCCTGTTCTTCACCTTCAATGACCGGGAGCGCTTTTACACGATTGTCGAGGCTGTCTGCGGGTTCCGCATGCACCCCGGCTGGTTCCGTATAGGTGGAGTTGCTGCAGACCTTCCAAACGGATGGGAGAGGCTGGTCCGCGATTTTCTGGATTATATGCCGGCCAGGCTGCGAGAGTACGACCGCCTGATAATGCAGAACCGCATCGTCAAGGCCCGCACCAGAGGCGTGGGTGCGTTGACGCGCGATGAAGCGATCGAGTGGGGGGTAACCGGGCCGAATCTGCGGGCGTGCGGATTCGAATGGGACGTCCGCAAGAAGAGGCCGTATTCGGGTTACGACAAGTTCGAGTTCGACATCCCGACCGCAACGCACGGCGACAGTTATGACCGCGCGCTCGTCCGCGTTGAGGAAATGAGGCAGAGCCTTCGCATTGTCGAGCAGTGCCTGAATAACATGCCTCCCGGTCCGTCGAAGTCGGACCATCCCCTCGCCACGCCGCCCCGTAAAGACAAAACCATGTTCGATATTGAAACGCTCATAGATCACTTTCTGAATGTGAGCTGGGGACCGGTGATCCCTCCCGGAGAGGCAGCGTTCGGTACGGAGGCAGCAAAGGGCTTCAATACCTATTACCTGATCAGCGACGGGAATACCCAGTCTTATCGCACGCGCATCCGAACCCCTTCGTTCCCGCACCTGCAGGTGGTGCCGAAGATGTGCCGCGGACGGAATATCTCGGACCTGATCGCAATCCTGGGGAGCATCGATTTTATCATGGGGGATGTGGATAGGTGATTTTTTATCCACAGATTACGCAGATTACTCGGATTAAAATCTGCGAAAATCTGTGAAATCTGCGGATAATATTTTTATGCTAAGCGAACAGGAAAAACAGGAAATCGAGGCAGAGCTCAAGCAATACGAGCACAAGCGGGCTGCATGCGTGGATGCGCTGAAGATCGTTCAGCGGCACCGCGGATGGGTCTCCGAAGATGGACTGAAAGACGTGGCCGGCATGCTGGACATGACGCCCGATGAGTTGGACAGCGTTGCCACGTTCTACAATCTTATATACCGCAAACCGGTCGGCAGGCATGTAATCCATATCTGCAATACCATCAGCTGCTGGATCGTCGGGCAGCAGGAAGTGTTTGATCATCTGAGGTCGCGTCTTGGAATCACGTGGGGAGGGACGAGTGCCGACGGCAAGTTCACTCTTGTTCCCATCCCCTGCCTCGGTGTGTGCGACCAGGCGCCCGCGATGATGATCGACCGCGAGGTCTACGGCGAGCTTACGCCCCGGAGGCTGGATGAGATATTGGGAAGATTGAAATAACATTGCTATTCAGGAACTCTTTACAGAATCTATCCGCAGATTACGCCGAGGGACGCAGATTTTAGAACCATAATTCGAGTTTGGCTTAATCTGTGGCATCTGCGTAATCTGCGGATAAAAAGGATTCGGGAGTTTAACATCATACATGGAACGTCCGCTTACACAACATATGAAAGCCGATGGAGGGGCTTTGACCCTCCCGGAATACGAGAGGACCGGCGGCTACGAGGCGGCCCGCAAAGCCGTAACCATGGCTCCCGGAGAAATCCAGGAGCTCGTAAAGAACTCGAACCTGCGCGGCCGCGGCGGCGCCGGCTTCAATACCGGCATGAAGTGGAGCTTCGTTCCGATGGGAGACGACGCGCCGAAACCGAGGTATCTGATCGCGAACGCCGACGAGATGGAGCCGGGCACGTTCAAGGACCGGATGCTGCTAGAAAAAAATCCGCACCTGCTCATCGAGGGAATGATCATAAGCGCCCTTGCGATCCGGGCAGGAATTGCCTACATATTTCTGCGCTATGAATATAAGCTTTCTGAAAAAAGGTTGGCTACGGCGATACAGGAGGCCTATCGGAAAGGCTTTCTCGGTAAAAATATATTCGGGTCCGGCTATGACCTGGAGCTGCACGTCCATGTAAGCGCGGGGCGCTACATGTGCGGAGAAGAGACAGGACTGTTGAACGCGCTTGAAGGGAAACGCGCGCAGCCGCGGTCGAAGCCTCCGTTCCCGCAGGTGAGCGGCTTATGGGGTAAACCGACCATTGTTAATAACACGGAGACGCTCTGCAACATTCCCGGTATCATCCGCAACGGCGCTGAATGGTACAGAGGACTGAGCCGTTCAGAGGACAGCGGAACAAAGATCTACGGTGTGAGCGGGCGGGTTAAGAAGCCCGGATTATGGGAGCTGCCCATGGGTACGACGATCCGGGAGATTTTCGAAGAGCATGCGGGAGGCATGAAGGAGGGCTACGGGTTCAAAGCCCTTATCCCCGGCGGCGCATCCACCGAATTTCTCGGCAGGGAGCATTTCGACGTTAAAATGGACTTCGACTCGGTCATGAAGGCCGGCAGCAGAATGGGCACGGGGACGATGATCGTACTCGACGACAAAACATGCCCGGTTGCCGCGCTGTATAATCTCGAATATTTCTTTGCCCGCGAATCGTGCGGCTGGTGCACTCCCTGCCGTGAGGGCCTGCCGTGGGTGACGAGGATCCTGGCAGCGATCGAAAACGGCATGGGCGAGCCGGACGACATGGACAAGCTCAAAATGCTCGGCGACAACCTCTGGCTCGGCAAGACTTACTGCGCGCTTGCTCCGGGCGCCATGGAGCCGCTCAGGAGCGGGCTCAAAATGTTCAAGGAAGATTTTGAGCGGCATATTAAAGAGAAGAAATGCCCGTGGAAAAAATAGAGTCTTTGCCACTGATGGACACACCCTGCATTCGCGCTTTGCACTCATAAGCGCTAGCCGCAGGCTCGAAACGCTGTGTGCAGGCGGATTGACACGGATGAAAATAAATGTGTGGATGCCGAATCCACGTGGAAGCGCATTCCCAAAAATTGAAGTAGTTATCCGTGTGTATCCGTGTTCATCCGTGGCTGATTCGGTTTAATCATGATTACCATTTATATCGAAAACAAGCCTTACCAAGTCAAGCCCGGGCAAAATTTATTGCACGCTTGCCTTTCCCTGGGCTTCGACATCCCGTATTTCTGCTGGCACCCGGCCATGCATTCCGTGGGCGCCTGCAGGCAATGCGCGGTGAAACAGTTTAAAGACGAGAAGGACACTCGCGGCAAGATTGTCATGTCCTGCATGACTCCTGCAACAGAAGGCATACGCATCTCGATCGAGGACCCAGAGGCAAAGTCGTTCCGCAAGAGCATCGTAGAACTGCTCATGCTGAACCATCCTCACGACTGTCCGGTCTGCGACGAGGGCGGGGAATGCCACTTGCAGGATATGACCGTTATGACCGGGCATGTTTATCGAAGGACGAGATTCAGGAAGCGCACGTACCCGAACCAGTATCTCGGTCCTTTTGTGGCGCATGAGATGAACCGCTGCATTCAGTGCTACCGCTGCGTCCGGTATTACCGGGATTACGCGGGCGGGCGCGACCTTGACGTTTTCGGCTGCCATGATCATGTCTATTTCGGCCGGCAAAAGGACGGCGTACTCGAAAATGAATTCAGCGGCAATCTGGTCGAAATCTGTCCTACCGGCGTTTTTACGGACAAGACCTTCCAGAAGCGCTATACACGAAAATGGGACCTGCAGACAGCGCCTTCAATCTGCGTTCACTGCGGAGTTGGATGCAATACCATACCGGGCGAACGCTACGGCGAACTCCGGCGTATCCGCACAAGATATAATGGAGAAGTAAACCGTTATTTTCTCTGCGACCGCGGCCGCTTCGGGTACGAGTTCGTGAACAGCGAGCGGAGGATCAGAAACGCTCTCCTGAAATCCCCCTTCCCCGTGCTACATGATCGAGGGGCTACACCCTCTCCTCCTGCGGGAGAGGGCCGGGGTGAGGGGGTACAGCCTGTTCCTAAGGAGACAGCCCTTGAGGAGATCAGTAAGATCCTGTCCGCAAGCAAAGGCATCATCGGCATCGGATCTCCCCGCGCCTCATTGGAATCGAATTTCGCCCTTCGCACGCTGGTTGGAGAGCAAAACTTCTACACAGGCATGTTCCACAACGATGCAAACCTTGTATCCCTGATTATCGATATTCTGCGAAATGGACCTGCCCGCTCTCCTTCCCTTCGGGAGGTAGAATCGTGCGACGCAATATTAGTACTCGGAGAGGACGCGACCAATACAGCGCCCCTGCTCGCTCTTGCGCTCAGGCAGGCAGCCCGGCACAAGGAATTCGAAACTGCCGCGAAGCAGGGTATTCCCCTCTGGGACGACGCCGCAGTGCGCAATGCAGCACAGGGCGTCAAGCCGGCTCTCTCGATTGCAGCGCCCTATCCGACCAGGCTTGATGACCTGGCAGCCCGCGTCTATCGCGCTGCGCCTGACGATATTGCGCGGCTCGGTTTCGCTGTGGCACACGAGTTGAACAGCGCGATGCCTCCCGTTTCGGGACTTGATGATGCGTCACGCTTCCTTGCAGCTTCTATCGCGCAGGACCTTGGGAAGGCCCAGCGGCCTCTTATTGTTTCGGGCGTGGGATGCGGCAGCGATGCAATCATTCAGGCCGCGGCAAATGTGGCATGGGCATTGTCTAAACCCGACAGGATCTGCTGTCTCACCTATGCGGTTCCTGAATGCAACACCATGGGCCTGGGGCTGATGGGAGCCAACAGCCTTGATAAAGCGTTCCAGAAGGTTAAGGAAGGCAAGGCCGATACTGCCGTTATTCTGGAAAATGATCTTTACCGGCGCGCTGATGAGAACGCAGTAAACGATTTTTTTGCCAAAATAAAGCATGTCATCGTGATCGATAATCTGGCAACCCGGACCGCGGCAAAAGCAAACATCGTCCTTCCCGCAGCTGCATTCGCAGAAGCCGACGGCACTCTTATAAACAACGAAGGTCGAGCGCAGCGTTTTTACCAGGCATTTGTTCCGGCTGGCGAAATCAGCGAGAGCTGGCGCTGGATCAGGGACATCCTGCGCGTATCGGGCCGGTCTTCCAACAGCGCTTGGGAAGGCTTGGACAATGTGATAAATGCCCTGGCTCTGGCAATGCCGGTATTCAGAGGGATCACTGACATAGCGCCCTCTGCCGCGTTTCGTATCGCGGGAATGAAAATACCGCGCAAGCCGCACCGGTACAGCGGACGCACGGCAATGTTCGCAGATAAAACCGTTTTTGAACCGAAACCGGCGAAAGATCCGGACACGCCCCTAGCGTTTACAATGGAAGGCTTTCCGGGAAAGCCGCCCTCCAGCCTGATTCCGCGCTTCTGGGCGCCGGGATGGAACTCGCCCCAGGCCATGAATAAGTTCCAGGCGGAAGTCGGCGGACCGCTGCAGGGAGGAGATCCGGGAAGGAGGCTGCTTGAGCCCGGATCCGCAGGAGCACTGTCCTTTTTTAAAAAAATTCCTCTTGCGTTTACGCCCCGCAAGGATTCATGGCTGTTCATCCCGTTTTTTCACATATTCGGGTCCGAGGAGCTGAGCGCATTGTCACCGGGGATAGCAGAACTGTCACCCAAACCGTATGTGGGGCTGAACCCGGAGGACGCGATGAAACTCAAGGCGCATGAAGGAGAAAAAGTCCTCGTCAAGCTAAATGCCTCTTCATATATTTTTGCGGTAAAACACCTTCAAGGCCTTCCCTCGGGGCTCGCTGCCCTGCCCCACGGGCTGCCGGAAGGGTATACGACCAATCTTCCTCTCAGGGGAACGATAGCAAGGGCTGTAAAGAATATTCAGGAGGCCGGGCCATGAGATCCATCCTCATCCCGCTTGCGATAATAAGCGTCGTTTTATTCGGCCTTACCACGGTAAGCGCAGGCTTGATCTGGCTGGAGCGAAGGCTGCTTGCGCTCTGGCAGGACCGGTACGGACCGAACCGTGTCGGGCCGTTCGGCCTGCTGCAGGTCGTCGCGGACATGATTAAAATATTCACAAAGGAGGACTGGGTCCCGCCTTTTGCAGACAAGCCGGTATTCGTGCTCGCCCCTGCCGTCATCATGATCACGACCTTTTTGTCATTTGCCGTGATACCGTTTGCTCCCGGGATCCAGGTGGTGGACCTCAACGTCGGAGTGCTCTTCTTCCTGGCGATGTCCTCGCTCGGAGTATACAGCGTAGTCCTTGCCGGGTGGGCATCAAACAGCAAATACGCGCTGATCGGGGGACTGCGGGGAGCGGCGCAGATGTTGAGCTATGAGGTCTTCATGGGACTTTCGCTCATGGGCACGGTGATGCTCGCGGGCTCGTTCAATCTTGTCGATATCGTTGACGCTCAGCGCGGGCTCTGGTTTGTCTTTCCGCAATTTCCGGGCTTTGTGATCTTCCTCATCGCGGGAGTGGCCGAGACGCACCGCCTGCCGTTCGACCTGCCGGAGGCCGAGAACGAGCTGGTTGCCGGCTTTCATGCGGAATATTCAGGACTCAAATTCGGGATGTTCTTCGTCGGCGAATACCTCGGGATCACGCTGATAGCCTCAATGATAACGACCCTGTTTTTCGGCGGCTGGCTGGGCCCTGTGCTCCCGCCGTTTATCTGGTTTTTCCTCAAGACGTTCGTGTTCATCTGCCTGTTCATCCTGCTCCGGGCATCGCTGCCCCGGCTCAGGTTCGACCAGTTGATGGCGTTCGGCTGGAAAGTCATGCTGCCCCTTGTACTGCTGAATCTGCTGGTGACCGGGGGGATTGTGCTTGCAAAAGGATAGGATCCCATGCTGAGTATAATAAAAACCATCGGTGGTATGTTATTGCACACGTTCCGGAAAAGGGTGACGATCCAGTATCCGGAAGAGAAACAGCGACTCCCGCCCCGCTGGCGCGGACGGATCATCCTTTCACGGGATCCCGACGGCAAGGAACGATGCGTCGCCTGTTATCTCTGCGCGGTTGCGTGCCCGGTCGACTGCATTGCGCTCCAGGCGGCAACCGACGAAACCGGAAGACGCTATCCCGCCTTCTTCAGGATCAATTTTTCGCGCTGCATCTTTTGCGGGTTTTGCGAGGAAGCTTGTCCTACATACGCGATTCAGCTTACCCCCGAATACGAGATGAGCGAGTACAAAAGGCAGTCAATGGTTTACGAGAAGGAGCACCTGCTGATCGACGGACAGGGCAAGTATCACGGGTATAATTATTACAAGGTAGCCGGAATCCCGATCGGAGGAAAGGGCAAGGGCGAAGGGATCGAAGAAGAGCCGGTTGTGGATGTGAAGAGTTTGCTGCCGTAAGGTATTTTACAAAGGATAAAATAATATTTGCCGCAAAAAGGCGCACCCTGCATTCGCGCGAGCGCACTCGTAAGCACTGGGTGCAGGCAAGAGGCGCAAGATTAATTTTGCGATTTTTGTGGCATTTTTGCGGCTAGACGGTATTGCGTGAAGTTTAACTGAGTATTCAATGAATCTTCTTTTCTACATATCAGCTGTCGTTGCCGTACTGGCGACCTTCATGGTCGTGAGCGGGAAGAACGCTGTGCATGCATTGCTCTATCTCATCGTTTCCCTGCTCGCCGTGGCGCTCGTTTTTTTGTCCCTCGGCGCGTCGTTTGCGTCGGCCCTGGAAGTAATCATCTATGCCGGCGCAATCATGGTTCTCTTCGTTTTCGTAATTATGATGCTGAACATCGGCCCGGAAGCTGCGAAACAGGAATCGCTGTGGCTGAGCCCTCGGGTATGGCTCGGGCCATCGCTCCTTGCGCTGGTGCTCGCTCTCGAGCTTATATATGTATTGATCGGGGGCCCCAAAATGGCGTCCGGAAATGCTGTCGGGCCGAAGCAGATCGGCATAGCCTTGTTCGGCCCTTACGTGCTCGGTGTCGAGCTGGCATCCATGCTTTTGCTCGCAGGGCTGATCGGCGCATACCATCTGGGCAGGCCGCATAAGCATTAAGCATTTCAAATTGCAAGGTGCAAATTGCAAATTTTAAAGTGAAAAGGTATTTCAATCAAATCACTTTGCGTTTTGCAATTTAATATTTACAATTTACAATTCATTCTCCCGGAGTTTCAATGATCGCAAACGTCCCCATGGAACACGGCCTCATGCTTGCTGCAATCCTTTTTGTTCTGGGATTGATCGGCGTGCTGGTCCGTCGGAACATCGTATTTATGCTCATGTCGGTCGAAATTATGCTGAACGCAGTCGGCCTTGCCTTCGTGTCGGCAGGCGCCAAATGGGCACAGGCTGACGGGCAAGTTATGTTCATATTTATCGTGACCATGGCTGCTGCCGAGGTATCCGTGGGTCTTGCGCTGGTGCTGCAGATGTATCACAGATTTGACACCCTCGATGCGGACGCTGCAAGCAGAATGAAGGGCTGATGCACCATAATCCGCAGATTACACAGATTTTAAAGATTAAACGAGTCAGTTCTTGTATTCATTCGATCTGCGAAATCTGCGGATAAAGCCTTTGATGGTTGATATGTTAAAATTTCTATTTCTTATACCAGCTCTTCCCTTTGCCGGGTTCCTGCTTCTGGCGCTCTTCGGAAAACGTCTTTCGAAGTTTTCCGTCGCGCTTGCAGGAACAGGCTCTGTAGGAATGTCGGCTCTTCTTTCAACAGTCACGGCAATCGATTTAGCGGCCAGGCTTCCTCAGGACCGGAGCTTTACCCAAACACTATGGACGTGGATGCAGTTCGAAAGATATGCTGTCGACGTATCCTTTACGCTCGATCCCCTCTCCCTGCTCATGACGCTGGTCATCACAATCGTAGGGTTCCTTATTCATCTTTACTCCGTCGAGCATATGGCGAACGAAGAAGGCTACTCCCGGTTCTTCGCGTACATGAATCTTTTCGTAGGCTCCATGCTCGTGCTGGTGCTGGCCGACAACCTGCTGCTTCTGTATCTCGGATGGGAAGGCGTCGGCCTCTGCAGCTATTTGCTGATCGGCTTCTGGTATAAAGACCCGGTCAACGGCTATGCCGCCCGGAAGGCTTTCATTGTTACCCGGGTGGGCGACACGGCCATGGCTTTGGGACTTTTTCTGCTTTTAACGCACCTCGGCACCTTGAATATCCGGGAGTTGATGCAGGCCGCGGCTCAGAACTGGCCTGTGGGATCAACGCTGCCGACAATTGCCGCAGCGCTCCTGCTCGGCGGCGCTGTCGGTAAATCCGCTCAGCTGCCGCTCCAGACGTGGCTGCCCGATGCCATGGCCGGCCCTACCCCTGTCAGCGCTTTGATCCATGCGGCAACCATGGTGACCGCGGGTGTGTACCTTATCGCCCGTACCCATGTGCTTTTTTCTCTGGCGCCTTCCGTGCAAATCGCTGTTGCCGTGATCGGCGCTGCCACGCTTTTGCTTGCGGGATGCAGCGCCCTCGTTCAAAAGGACATCAAGCGCGTGCTCGCGTACTCCACGATCAGCCAGATCGGGTACATGTTCCTGGCCCTGGGCGTGGGCGCATGGTCGGCGGCAATGTTTCATTTCATGACGCATGCGTTTTTCAAGGCGCTCCTGTTTCTCGGCGCAGGCGTGGTCATTCTTGCGCAGCATGAAGAGCACGATATGTCGAAGATGGGCGGCTTGCGTACAAGGCTTCCGGTTACGTTCTGGACTTTTGTTATTGGCGCGGCCTCGCTTTCTGCGCTTCCGCTCGTCACCGCGGGCTTCTACAGCAAGGACCTCATCCTGGCCCGGGCATTAAGTTTTCAACAGGGCGGCCTCTGGCTCTGGATTGCAGGTCTTGCGGGAGCATTGATCACCTCTCTCTACACGTTTCGCATGGTGTTCGTGACGTTCTTCGGGAAAGCGAAGCTGGAAGTGAGCTGGAAGCCGGGAGTGATAACCAGGCTGCCTCTGGTCATACTCGCCCTTTTGTCCATAGTCGGCGGCTTCGTGCAGATGCCCGAAACGGTCGGCAACGTTCATCTCTTTTCCGATTTTCTGATACCCGTGTTTTCGGAGCCTCTGACGGAACAGGGAATTGAAACCAATGAACTGATGTCCATGGCAATTGCATCGATCGTATCACTCGCCGGTATTCTGGCAGCCTTTGTATTATTTATTAGGCGGCCCGAAATAGCGCACAGTCTTTCGCAAAGCCCCCTCGGCTTGCGGCTTGGCAGCTTCTGGTTCTCAGGATGGGGCTTTGACCGGCTTTATGATACGTTTCTGGTCCGGCCGTTTCTCTGGATTGCGCGGATAAATAAAAGTGATTTTTTCGATGCCGGCTATTCCGGAATTGCGGCAATAAACCGTGGAATGCATTCTCTCTTGAGCAGCACCCAGACAGGAAATATCCGTTGGTATGCGATGGCTCTGACGCTCGGGGCCGTGGTGTTTGTGGGGATTGTAGTAATATTCGGCTAGCATCTATATTTTAAAATGCCAATAAACCCAAAGATCGTCATTCCGGCGAAAGCCGGAATCCAGCTTTTCGTAGCGTTTTGGATGCCGGATCAAGTTCAGTCGCTGATTGGATCATCACGGAAGTAGCACCGGAAAATGGACTCGCGCAAAGCCGCAAAGACGCGGAGCAAAGATACGTTTCCAGTCTTGAATAAATCAAGGTAATTCTGCCTTTCTTTGCGACTTGGCGACTTTGCGCGAAATATTCTTCGCCTTTGAGGTGGGTAATAATTTATGATCCTTGCCTGGTTGATAATCATACCGCTGATAGGCGGAGTAGCCGCGTGGCTACTGGGCAGGCGGAACAACGTTCTGATCCGTTGGATTTCGCTTGCCGCGCTTGCACTCGACCTGGTGCTGCTGGTATCGCTGTGGCTGCGGCCTTCATCGCAGGCAGCGCTCAACCGCGGGACCTGGCTTGTCGAATTGAACCAGCCCTGGATCCCCGGACTCGGCATAGGTCTGCATCTCGCGATCGACGGCCTGAGCCTCGTGTTCGTTGCGCTTACGCTCTTTCTCGGCATCATCTCGGTAATCTGCTCCTGGACGGAAATCCGCGGCCGCGTCGGCTTCTTCCATATGAACCTGATGGCAATACTCTCCGGCATTATGGGCGTCTTCCTTTCCCTGGACCTGTTTCTCTTCTATTTTTTCTGGGAACTGATGCTCGTGCCCATGTATTTTCTGATCAGCATCTGGGGACATGAGAACCGGGTCTACGCTTCGCTCAAATTCTTCATCTTCACGCAGGCCGGCGGCCTGCTGATGTTTCTTTCGATCCTGGCCCTTTCCATGGTCCATCTGCGGACAACGGGTGTGATGACCTTTGACTACTCCCTGCTCCTCGGAACGAAGATCGAGCCGAAAACCGCCTTCTGGCTCATGCTCGGCTTCCTCATCTCCTTTACGGTGAAGCTGCCGGCTGTTCCCTTTCATGTCTGGCTGCCGGACGCACACACCGAAGCCCCGACCGCGGGCAGTGTTATTCTGGCGGGTTTGCTGCTCAAGACCGGCGCTTACGGAATTCTCCGTTTCGTGCTGCCGCTCTTTCCCGGAGCGGCCGCAGGCGTAAGCAGGGCAGTAATGGTGGTCGCCGTCATCGGCATCATCTACGGGGCGGTCCTTGCCTTTGCCCAGACCGATCTTAAACGGCTCGTGGCCTACACCAGCGTCAGCCATATGGGGTTTGTGCTGCTCGGCATTTTTGCAGGGAACGCGGCTTCGCTGCAGGGCGCAATCATGCAGATGCTTGCGCACGGCGTGAGCACCGGCGCCCTGTTCATCATCGTCGGCATGATTCAGGAACGAATCCATACCCGCGACATGGACGATATGGGCGGCATGTGGTCAGTGGTACCGCGCCTGAGCGCAATCGGCCTCGTCTTCGGCCTCGCTTCACTCGGCCTGCCCGGCTTCGGCAATTTCGTGGCGGAATTCATGGTTCTTCTCGGGTCCTTCAGGACCAGTCCGCTCATGACGCTGTTCGCTGCGCTCGGGCTCGTATTGGCCGCAATATATGCGCTCTGGATGGTGCAGCGCGCATTTCATGGACAACCGCGCGCGATCCGGAAAATCGTTGACCTGTCCGGCCGCGAGACTGGAATAATGGCCGCGCTTATTATTGCAATCTTCTGGCTGGGACTTTACCCGATGCCGGCATTGAACACGACGGCCCCTGTGTTGGGCCGCCTGCAATCCGGCGCTTCTTCAGCCGCCGCGACAACCAGCGCGAATGAACTTCGGATCGATGAGCAGGAGGCGCGAAATGGACTTCATTGATATCATCGCCCTGCTCCCCCTCATCATCACGGCCGGAACCGCAATCGTTCTCATGATGGTGATCGCCTTTTACCGGAGTCACGTTGTCGCGAACATGCTCACGCTTGCAGGCCTCCTGGCTGCTCTGGCTTCGCTCCCGTTTATAACCTCGCTGACGCCTCGCATGGTCACGCCCCTTTTGGTCGTAGACCGCTTCGCCCTCTATTATATGGGACTGATATTCTTCGCGAGCTTCTGCGTAGCGTGTCTCTCCTATTCATACCTTAACTCTCAGGCCGGGCACCATGAGGAATTTTATCTGCTCCTGCTTTTTGCAACGCTCGGCACCGCCGTTCTCACGACAAGCACGCATTTTGCTTCCCTGTTCCTGGGCCTCGAAATCCTGAGCGTGTCGCTGTACGCTATGGCAGCGTACCTCAGGCACCGGGAGCAAAGCATCGAAGCGGGCGTAAAGTATCTTATCCTGGCCGCGGTTTCTTCAGCCTTCATCCTGTTCGGCATGGCTCTGGTATATGCGGAAACCGGCAGCATGGAACTGTACCGGATCGCCTCTCAGGCTGCGTCCCTGCAGAGCGTGCCGTTCACCGCCGGAATCGGGCTGATCATCACGGGGCTCGGCTTCAAGCTGGCAGTCGTCCCCTTCCATATGTGGACACCCGACGTGTATGAAGGCGCGCCTGCCCCGGTCAGCGCGTTTATTGCCACTGTCTCGAAGGGCGGAGTATTCGCTGTCGTATTCCGTTATTTTTCGCGGCTTGACGTCCAGGCGTACGGCCCGCTCTTCGTTATCCTGTTCATCATAGCCGTTGCCTCAATGTTCGCCGGAAACCTGCTCGCGCTCCTTCAGAAAAACGTAAAGCGCATTCTCGCGTATTCCTCCATTTCGCACCTGGGGTATCTCCTCGTGACACTTCTTTCATCAGGTCCGCTCGCGATGAGCGCTGCCGCATTCTATCTGGCGGCGTATTTCGTGACTATGCTCGGCGCGTTCGGGGTCGTCACCGTACTCTCCCGGGCTGACCGGGACGCTGACAGCATGGAAGAGTATGCCGGGCTTGCGTGGCGCAGGCCCTGGCTTGCGGGTATCTTCACGGCCATGCTGCTTTCGCTTGCCGGCATTCCGCTTACTGCCGGCTTCGTGGGAAAATTCTATGTGGTCGCGGCCGGTGTGGGGTCTGCCCTCTGGATGCTCGTTATCATTCTGCTCATCAACAGCGCAATCGGGCTGTTCTATTATTTGAGAATCATCATTGCGGTCTACTCGACTCCCGAGGAAAGCGGAATTACAACGGCATCACTTTCTCGGACAGGCAGCGCAATTCTTACAGCGCTTGCGATCGTTCTGATCTGGCTCGGCGTGTACCCGACGCCGGTGATAGAGGTGATAGAACGAATAGTGCAGAGTGTGAAATAGCAAGTGTCAAAGAATCAAAGAGTCAACGTGTCAAAGCCGAGCAGTCCTCTGATACTCTGATACTCATCCGTCAGCTTTATGGCTGTTCGCTGACTCTTTTGCTGTTCGCTGAATCTGACACTCTGATACTCTGATACTTACATTTAAAAGGAGTTCCTATGACGAACAACAACCTCGAAAGCATTGCCAAACTGATCCGCTATTACAGCCTCGTCATGTCTACCAACGCCGGCTCCGGACATCCCACGTCTTCGATGTCCGCGGCGGACCTGATGACGGGCCTCGTCTTCGGCGGTTCCTTTACGTACGACCTGGGCAACCCGGGCCATCCGAACAATGACCGTTTGATCTTTTCAAAGGGCCATGCGTCACCGCTTTTCTATTGCCTCTGGGCGGCAGCGGGAAAAGTGAGTGAGCAGGAATTGATGACCTACAGGAAGTTCGGAAGCAGCCTGGAAGGGCACCCCACGCGCGCGTTCAAATATACCGAGGCGGCAACCGGGTCGCTCGGCCAGGGCCTTTCGATCGGCGTCGGCATGGCAATGAACGCGAAATATATCGATAAACTGCCCTATCGCACCTATGTGCTGCTGGGCGACAGCGAAATGGCCGAAGGTTCGCAGTGGGAAGCCATGCAGCTTGCCGCGTATTATAAGCTCGACAACCTGATCGGCATTCTTGACGTTAACCGGTGGGGGCAGCGGGGCGAGACCATGTACGGCCATAACCTGTACGTGTACAAAAACCGCGCGCAGGCCTTTGGATGGGAAACGATCGAAGTGGACGGGCATAACATGACGCAGATCGTTGGAGCGTATAAGCTGGCAAGGCAGATCACGGGCAAGCCTGTGATGATTATAGCGAAAACATTAAAAGGAAAAGGCGTTTCAATCGTCGAGGACAAGAACGGCTGGCACGGCAAACCGCTGAAAAAAGAGGACCTCCCGGCGGCTCTGGAGGAACTGGGCCCCATAGATAAAAACGCCAGAGGAACCGTGCCGAAACCGGAAGACCTGAAACCTGCAGAACAAAAACCTGCTTCGGCAAAGCCTGTTTCCTTCCCGCCGGACAAACCTGTGGCCACGCGGCATGCGTACGGCACGGCGCTCGAGAGAATCCATCCCCGTTTCCCGAACATGGTAGTGCTCGACGGAGAGGTGAGTAATTCGACGTATTCCGAAATATTCCAGAAAAAATATCCGGAACGGTTCTTCGAGATGTTCATTGCGGAGCAGAACATGGTCGGGAGCGCCCTGGGCCTTTCCATCCGCGGCAAAATTCCGTTTGTTTCAACCTTCGCCGCTTTCCTTACCAGGGCCTTTGATCAGATCCGCATGAGCCAGTACTCCGATGCCAACATCAAGTTCTGCGGTTCTCACGCGGGTGTTTCGATCGGGGAGGACGGAGCCTCGCAGATGGGCCTGGAAGACATCGCGATGTTCAGGACGCTGCTGGACAGCGTAGTCCTGTATCCTTCGGACGCGGTATCAGCGGAAAAACTGGTTGAAGCAATGGCGGAGCACCGGGGCATCGCGTACCTCCGCACCACGAGAAAAGATACCCCGATCCTTTACGGGAATGACGAGCTGTTCCCGATCGGCGGATGCAAAGTTTTAAAATCGGACAAACAGGATGCCGCCGCAATCATTGCCGCGGGAATAACGGTGCATGAGGCGCTCAAGGCCCATGACATACTGGAAAAAGAAGGCATATCCATTCGGGTGATCGACCTGTACAGCGTCAAACCCCTGGACGAAAGTACGCTGCGGGCCGCGGCCGACGAGACCGGGGCCTTGATAACGGTTGAGGACCATTTTGCAGCGGGCGGGATCGGGGAAGCGGTCATGACTTCGCTCGCACAGAACCCGGTGCCTGTCTATTCGCTCGCGGTTCGCGCAATGCCGCGAAGCGGCAAGCCGGCTGAACTCCTGGATTACGAGGAAATATCCGCAGAAGCGATCGTAAGGAAAGTAAAGGAGATTGTGCAGCCGCGTGAAGCGCCGAAAAAGGCCAGGGCAACGAAGGCGAAGGTGAAGGCCAAACCAATAGAAACGAAATTGAAGCCCAAAACAACAGGTAAAACCGCTAAAGCAACGTCGGGAGAGCGAAAGCCGTCAGGGGCAAAAAAATCGTAACGGCTCTTGGACGCAGATAAACGCGGATTTTCGCGGATAAACCACCAAGCCCCAGTGGCTCACTTTTGTCCGGAAACGTGAAAAGACGATTGTATTCGTCACAAATTCGTCAAAAGGCAATTGAATTATCCTGAAAAAAGCAGTTGGACACGGATAAAATCTGATCAACACGGATTTATAGGAAGTTACGAACAGTAATGGATTCACCCAAAAGGCGAGATGGCTTTTTGCTCTATCACATTGTTTTGATCCGCTGTTACCGTGTTCATCCGTGTTCAAATGCCGTTTTTAGGATTATCAGATTTTTATCCGGTAAATCCGATTCTTCCGTGTCCCAATTGATCATTGAGGATTTTTCCCCTACCCGCTTCTGCTCTACCGCCTTTCGCGGTTTTCCGCTTACGAAGCAACGCTCGTGATGCGGTTTCTGCCGTCTTGTTTTGAACGATACATTGCAGCGTCTGCCCGCCTTACCAGCGAATCGATCGTTTCGTTTCCATAGTTGCCCTCTATGGAAGCCACACCGATGCTCATAGATAACGGTATTACACTGTGGCCATGAATGGGGAGCCCTGTTTCCCGCGTGGCTTTCAGCAGCTTCTCAGCGAGCCTTTCCGCGCCCGCACGCGAAGTTTCCGGCAGTATTGCCATGAACTCGTCGCCGCCGTACCGGCCGGCGATATCCGTTTTCCGAAGAATGGTTTTCAGGGTTGCGGATACGATCTGGAGAGCGCGATCACCCGCGTCGTGCCCATAGGTGTCATTAATTGCCTTGAAATTGTCGATATCGCAGAGTATCAGCGAAAGCTCCGACTTGAAACGCTGCACGCGGTCTATCTCGTAGCAGAGTGTATCGGCGAGCGCCCTCCTGTTGATCAGCCCGGTAAGGCCGTCGGTCCTCGAAAGGTGCTCCAGTTTCTCGATCAGGAGCCGTTTCTCCTCCTCCGATTTCCGGCGATCGGTAATGTCGCGGGTGTATTCTATGACGTGAGTGACCCTGCTCTCTTCATCGAGGATCGGATACGTGTAAATTTCGAGCCAGCCCTCGCTCCCATCACGCAGCCTGAATTGCTTGTCCTTGGCGCAGGGGTCCGATGAGCTGAGTGTTTTATTCACGACGCATCCTTCACAAACAGTTTCTCTCTCCTCCAGGACTTTAAAACATTTTTTCCCGATCAACTCGTCGACTTGTTTGCTCTTCAGACGCGCATACGCCTCGTTCACCTTGATGATGCGGAATTCGGAGTCGAAGATGCAAAAGGGGTCCCTGATGCTGTCGAAAATAGTATTGAGGAAACGTTCCGAGCGAAGCATCCGCTCCTCGCTTCTCTTGCGCCACGTAATGTCGCGGACAATGCAGACGCGCCCACCGTCCTCGAGCGTCGTGACCGATGCTTCCTGGAAATAAACGCTTCCGTTCTTTCTCCTTGCGATCAGCTCTCCCCGCCATTTTCCGTTCTTTGAAAGCGAAGGTTCCAGAAGCTTCTGCATTCGTTCCAGTTCCTTCTCATCGTATACCAGCTGGTAGGTTTTGCCGATGACTTCCTCAGGGTCGTCATAGCCGTTTACAGCGGCATAGGATTGATTAACGTAGAGGTATTTGCCGTCGCGATCGTATACCGCGACGCCGTCCATCGAGGATTCTATCGCTGCAGATAAATTCTTGAGTTTTTCTTCCGCTTGGGTTCGTTTTGCAACAATGCGGGAACTCGTGAAACCGAAGACCAGCAGGAAGAGGATGAAAACAGACCGGATGAATAATTCGTGAGGGGTTACATCAAAGAGCAAACCCGTAAGGAAACCATGCTCATGAAAGATGACGGCATCCACGGCGCTGTCGAAAACCCAAACGGCCGCAGCTGCGACGATCGACAACGCCATTATTTTGTTCTGGATCTTGAACATTCCCCTCCCCGAACAGGGCCCCCGGTCACACAAAAGTATACCCCAAACAGGACCGCGAAAAAAGGGAAAATTACCTCAAAATAATAATAATGTGAAGCCGTAAGTACTCGTTTTCTATCATTAATTTCCCTCTCCTCTGCAGGAAAGGTCCGGACAGGAAGGACCTGAGCGTGACGTCGAGCCAAAGCAGCGTCCCGGATATAAGGATGTTATAACGATATGGAAAAAATACAAACTGTAGTTTGCGGCTGCCAAATCAAAGAGCGTGACACCAGAGGTATGTTCAGACGTTCGTTTTGATGCTGTCTTCCTGGATCCCGAGGACCTTTTCAACTATCTCGGACAGAATCAAATCATGATCGTGGTTCAGCGTGAATACACGGCACTGGACCACGCGCGCGGGGATATAATCGAAAAAATCCTTGAGCGGTTCTTTCTCCACTTTGTGGGTCGATGGATTGAATACGTGGATCTGGCGTTCGCCCATCATAAGGGGGTTGATCGGCCGCGGGTCCTGGCTCGCCATGTCGACCCGGAATTCCAGGTCCTTGATTTTCTGGGGCAGGTTCTTTCTTATTCGCTTCGTCAACTCTGCCGCATCGATAAGAGTCTTGCCCTTTTCAAAGGCCCGCATGGACAGGGTTATATCATAGGCCATTTTCCATTTCACTTCGCGGGAAAGGATAGCGCCCCACTGACGTCCGAGCCCTGCCGTTGCTCCATTGTCCTTTTTGCCCCACCTGCGCACGCCTTCGAGCAGGGACCAGTCCGTCAGCTCGAGATATTCATCGAGGTTCTCAAGGGGGTTGTAGGGAAAAAGCGAGGCCATGGTGTCTTTAAAAAGCTCCTTCAGGTGCTCGTCGATCGCGCGCGTGGTCCGGTGATAATACACGTTTGTATACATGTAGAGCCGGGCATTCAGAAACATATTGAGCGCTGATAGGCCGGACTTGTGCAGGGTAAGGCCCTTGTCCGTAAAGAACGTATAGTACATCAGGCGGTCTATGTCAACCGCACCGATCGCAACGCCGCACATGTACGCGTCCCGGAGAACATAGTCGAGGTTGTCCACGGTGTAGATGCCGGACAGAAGGGGCTGAAGAAACTGGAGCCACCGCGGCTGTTTGATTGTGCTCGCCGGGCCCTTCCCGATCAGGAACGCGATCTGCTCAGGGCTGAGCTTCGGGTCCCCTTTCGAGAACTCGCCTACGGGACTTCTGCGGATCGCCTTGATGCTTTCCCCGAGTTCGTTCTTGATGATGTACTGACCGACTTTTTCGTGCGTAAGGCCGAAATGCTCGAGGTAGTTGTCATCGAAAAAATGGCCGAAGGGGCCATGGCCAACATCATGCAGCAGTGCAGCAACGCGAAGCAGCTCTTCTATATAACTAGCGGAAGGACAGTCGGGAACCGTTGCCTTAAGGGAGGGATGCAGGTGCCGGGCAAACCTGCCGGCAAGATTCATTGCGCCGAGAGAATGCTGGAACCTGCTGTGCTCGGCCGAAGGATAGACCCAGCGCGCGCTCTGGAGCTGGTAGATCTGCCTCAGCCGCTGCATCCAGGGGTTGTCGATCAGGTCCTTTTCGGTCTTCTCGCCCCCGCCGCGCGGAGTCGTAAACGAGATATAGCCGTGAACCGGATCCCCCAGCAGCGCCGTACCGTCGTAAAATTCCTCGCCTTTGAGCAGTTCCCGCATGGAAGGCATTATACCGTTATCCGGAAATCAGTCAACCGAAAATACAGGAAACCCAATGCTGGTGCAGTGAAGCCTGTCCTGAGCATAGCCGAAGGGCCTGTCCTGAGCTTGCCGATGTCCTGAGATGTCGCTGTACTAAAAAGCCCCTGCCGACTGGGCAGGGGCAAGAGGGTTTTCCGGGGTTCAGACAGTCTTTCGCAGAGGCCGCAGCGTCAAGAGGTCCAGAACCATGATGGCTACCCCTATGAAAAAACAGATCCCGAGAAAGAAGGTCACGCCCATCCAGAGCCGCATGTACGATTGGGCCACCATGTATCCCATGCCGAGCACCCGTTCGAGGTATGACTGCACAACACCCGCCACGCCCAGGGAGATGCCCATGAGCATCATGGATGAGGTCATGATCCAGAAGGCGATCGTTCCGCGCTTCGGATCGTATACATCGATCCCCTTCAGTTTCGGCATGGCAAAATAAAAGACCATGATGTTCAGGAGCGCGTAGGCCCCGAAGAAGGCGAGATGGCCATGGGAAACCGTTACCTGCGACCCGTGCGTGTAGTAGTTGATCTGCGGCAGGGTATGCATGAAGCCCCATATGCCGGCGCCGATAAAGTGCATGACGGCGCAGCCTATCGCAATGGTCCAAGTCAGTTGATTTTTGATCTTCGCCTTCCTATCCCTGACATGCATCATCGTATCGATCAGCATAAGCAGGATCGGGAGCGGTTCCAGCGCCGAGAACACGCCGCCGATCCAGAGCCAGTACTGGGGAGCCCCGATCCAGTAGTAGTGGTGGCCCGTGCCCGCGATCCCGGTAAAGAGAAAGAGGCCGATTTCGACGTACAGCCATTTTTCGACCACGTGACGGTCCACACCGGTCAGTTTCATCAGGACGAAAGCGAAGATCGCTGCCGTGACCAGTTCCCATGCCCCTTCAACCCAGAGATGGATGACCCACCACCAGTAGTACCAGTCAATCACTTCGTTGTCATAGAACGGTATGCCGAAGAGATACAGGAGCGCGAGAAACACGAGTCCGCCCAGGAGCGTGCCCTGGATAGCAGTCCAGCGTTTCGCCAGGATCATCGTCATCCCCACGTTGAACAGGAACACGAGGGCGCCCACGACCACGACAAGATCGAGGCTTGTCGGTATTTCCAGGAGCGGACGGCCCTGCGTCCAGCCGAAGAAGAACCCGACCAGCGCCGTCACTCCCGTTGCGACCAGGGCCGCAAGCTGGAACCAGGCGAGCTTTTCGGAATAGATCTCGCTTTTGGTTTCCTCAGGCACAATATAGTATGTGCCGCCCATGAATCCGAGCAGCATCCAGAGAACGAGGAGGTTCGTATGCATGGCCCGCGCCGTTGCAAAGGGAAAGACGTCGACGATCTGCTGCGGCACCGTAAAGCTGTAACTGAAGGCAAGCCAGAGCCCAAGCACGACCTGAAGAGAGAACAGGAGCAGGGCAACAGCAAAATACCAGTACGCTATTTTTTGTGATCGGTATTCCATCATGTCCTCCTATTTTAGATTTTCCAGGAACCCGGCCACTGCTTCCAGTTCTTTTTCGGACAGGTCTTTCTGGGGCGGCATCATCGCCTTGGGATTAACGCTTTTCGGATCTTTTATATAGTGCTCAAGCTGTTCCCTGTTCATTCTCCTGCCCACGGTATCCAGCGGCGGTCCGGCCGAGCCGCCCTTGCCGTGAAGCGAATGGCAGTTCATGCACCCTCGCGACTTAAACACCGCAGCTCCCGGCGAGACACCCGCACCGGCGACCATTCGTTGCTCGCCGCGCGTGAACTGCGCCTTGCTGTCCTGCGGCGGCCAGTCCCCGTTGTCGATGTTCCCTACCCAGGCGAAAAAAGCAACAAGGCTGTCAATCTCGGCGTCGCTCACGTTCTGGTTCGGCATCTTGCGCCATGATGCTGCGAACGCCTTGCCCGGGTCTTTGATCCGGAAGCGGATGCCGTCTTCCCCTACGCGCCGGACCACCTTGGTAAGATCCGGAGCGTAATACGCGCCGAAACCGAGGATGGTGTGGCAGTCGTTGCAGTTGTACTTTTCAAATGCTCTTTTTCCCTGGATCACTTGTTCTGAAAGTTTGTCCGCATTCGACAGGATCTTTACCTGCTGGTGAGTGTCCCAGGTAAGATAGAGGAAGAGAACTCCAGAGGAAAGGGTACCCAGAATAAAAATCAGGAAAGCTGTTTTCTTTGACATGGCACCTCCGAGTGGTTGAAAAAACTATGAAGCGCTGAAACCCAATCTACATTTTTACAAATTCGTCTTTGCCCGCACCGCATACAGGACACACCCAGGAATCGGGTATCTTTTCAAAGGGCGTGCCGGGGGCGATGCCTCCGTCAGGGTCGCCTGCTGCCGGATCATAGGTCCAGTCGCAAACCGTGCATTTCCACTTATCCATGCAACCTCCTTTTCTTAAAATGCCCTGGCTATTGCCTGCCGAATACGGTCCGCCTTACGCGAGAGGGCGGCACTGAAAACTAAGTAAATATAGCACAATTATTTTCGACTGGTGCCCCCTGGTTCCGGGTAAAAAATAAAAAAGGCATTGCCCGGTTCCTTGACCTTGATTAGCTGAGTGAGTCTTGAAAGACAGGGCGTGACCCGATGCCATCCTCTTTGGCCCCGCCGTTCGGCTAATGTGCGGATCCGGTCTTCGGGACCAAGGCGTCGTCGATGATCTTTATACCGTCAAAGGCTGCCTGGGCCGACTTGAGGAGCGACTCTTTGGCCATGTCGGGGTTATGGAACCCGTCTGAATTCTCGGCTGTCCAATACTCCCAGAGGATGTGCGCCTTCAGGTGCTGGTCCCGGGCTTTCTTGATCACCCCGGCATCCACTCCTGCCGCCTTTGCCGCCGCGATTTTGTCGATCAGCGCTGAAATGCGGAACTCCGCCTTGCGCATTTTGCCCCGGATGTGGGCCTTCACCGAATCCATGGCGTAGACCGCATCCTGCTCGGACCATTTTGGATGGCACTTGGAGGTGAGGCACGTCTCCTTCACCTGCACGCGAGGCGTCACTGCAAAGTGCGACGTAAAGACCTTGCCCTGCTTGTTCTTCATCTTCGGCGTATGGCAGGAGTCGCATCCCGCGCCGGCCTTGGCATGCTTCGAGTTGTAGAAGCTTTCTGATTCGGGATGCTGCGCCTTCCAGAGCAGCCCTCCGGTGATGGCGTGCTTGAAGTCGAGGAAGTTGACCTGGTTCACGTAATGGTCATAGAGCCCGAAGACGTCCTTATAGGGGAAGTGATTCGTGAGCGGACTGTTGTAGCCCACACTCTTCCTGGAGGTATCCGGGTTCCCGGGGTCGTAGCCGTCGTTGCAGTTGTACTCTACGTGGCACTGACCGCATTGGAGCCTGGTGTCGTATTTTTCGAGGATCGCTATCTTGCGGTCGAAGCCGCGCAAACCCATGTCGATGACCTTGAAGTTTGTATGCTTCGGGTCCTTGTGCCAGAGCGTGTCGGCCTCCTGGCGGGTAAGCGCCGCGATCAGGCCGTCGCGCACGACTCGAGGCTTGGCTGCATGAGGGTCATGGCAATAGAAACAGTTGAGCCCGTGGTTCAGGTCCTTCGCAAGTTCGACGACGTTCGAAGTGCGGTCCCACGTTGTCTTGCCTTCGACCTTAGTGCCGAGGTAGGACCACTTCAGGATCTGGTCCTGGCTCTTGCACTGGAGGCAAACCGGGTTTGCCGCGGCAGCGCCTTGGGTCAGAAAGGTCTTCTGCTCCCTGGACTCGGGATGAGTATCAATCAAGATGTCCCAGGCCTTGCCCTTCTCGTTGACATACTGCCAGCCGTTCCTGGGTTGAAACCTGCCGCCATAAGACCGGTCCACGACAAGGTGGTCGGGCAGCATGTTTACATGGCTGCGGGTAAGGTCATGCTCCTTGGTAAACCCGTGACCCGCCATCAGTTTATCCCAGAAGGGGTTGGGCGCCCTGTTCGTCAGCTGCGATTTTTCGTCACGGGCAGGACGGTGCTTTGCGACCTGCATGAAACTTTCGAACTGGTCCTTGTGGCACTTGCCGCAGGCTTCCCAGGACGTGTCCGTGCCCGGGCGGGTGTCGGGACCCGGGTTCGTCAAGTGCCTGGCGAGACCGCTGTGACAATTCACGCAATTGACCTTGATGTGCTTGCCCATGGTGTGAAGCTGCTTCACCGGGTCATGGCACTCGTAGCAGGTCTTCACATCAGCATTCTTCTCGCCTGCGGCTTTTACTCCACCTGCCTTTTTGTACCGGCCCTCTTCAGCGTTGCTGGTGCCGTTTATCATGATGCCGATCAACAATGCTGCAACTGTTGCAACAACCCTTTTCTGCATATTCGCCTCCTTATGGAATGGGTAACCGCTATCAAAACGAAGAAAGAATACCATAGCGGCCAAAAGTTAGAATATGACCCACATCATAAAGGCGGTTTTTCTGAAAACCTCGGATATTGACCGAATAGCGGGGATCCAGCCTGGTCTCCTTGTTGAATGTGGATTTTACTATGATCTTCACCAGGTCCAGCCTGGTTTTTCCGCTATTCAGCTTCTTCCATATATAAACAGCGGAATTGATGGTCCATATTTCCTGCAGCAGTACCCAGAAGAGAACAGAATATGCCAGAGAATAGGCAATCTTGTTCGCGGTCTGAAGGAACAGAAGAGGCTCCAGAAAGAACTGGTGAACGAGTATCAAAATAATATAACTGACAAGAAAATAGAGAGGAAAATATAATGTATAAGCGATGAGAGCCGACAAGCCCAAGGATACCTGGATCTGCCCGTCCCGGTTCCGTAAATAACGCAGTGCCTTTCGGATCTTCCTCCAATCCACTGCCGGCGATAATTTGGCATGCAGCTGTATTAAAGCGTGTCGGAACTGCTCTTCGGCATAGATCCCTATAATGTACTTAAAATACCGCGCTTCACGGGCATCGAGAATCGCCTTTTCAGTGTGAGCGTCCCGTGGAATATCTTTATCTAAGTAATCCTTGATGACCGCCTGTTTTCTTTTTCGGAAACTGTAAAAGGAATCAAGGAAACCGGATAGATTTATTAAAATATAGAGTGGGACTGCAATTGCCAAGATCACCATTAAGGTCTTTAACTGCCCGGGCTCTAAATATTTCTGCACCAACGCAATGAGGTCCTGAATATTCATACATCCTCCTGTGGATATGTATTAAAGACCTGTGGAAGCACAGAAACAATCGCTGGTTCAACGTCCCCTGGATTTTTCCGTTATCTGGCCTTCTTATGCAGGAAACAGTCCGTGGTGTGGTCGTTCACCATTCCCACGGCCTGCATAAAGGCGTAACAGATGGTCGAACCCACGAATTTGAAGCCCCGTTTTTTTAAGTCTTTGCTCATGGCGTCGGATTCCTTCGTGGTTGCCGGTATCCGGTTCCGGGACGATAGGCGATGGTTAAGTGTCTTCTCACCGACAAAGCTCCAGATGTATGCATCGAATGACCCGATTTCCTTTTGCACAGCGAGAAACGTCTTCGCATTCGTGATCGAGGCTCCAATCTTTAACCGATTGCGGATAATGCCTTCGTTCTGAAGCAGGCGCTGAATGTCCTCTTCTTTGTACCCGGCAATGGAAACCGGATCGAACCCGCCAAAAGCTGAGCGATAATTTTCGCGCTTCCTGAGAACCGTCAGCCATGACAGGCCTGCCTGCGCACCCTCCAGAATAAGAAACTCGAAGAGTTTTCTGTCATCGTGAACAGGCCTGCCCCATTCCTTGTCATGATACTCAGTCAGAAGGGGATCGCCTGTTGCCCAGGCGCAGCGTTTGATGTTTGTTGTCATTGCCTTGTCGATCCGGCCTCTGCCTTACCAAGATTTAAAACACTCGAGCCAAAACTGCTTCTATCAACTCTCCAGAGTGCAACACGGCCCTGATAAGCGCTCCAGAACACGATCTTCAGGGATGACCCCTAAGGGTTCCATTTATTCCGGATAGACCGTAAGTCCGAGACTTCTGAAATCTCCGTCAAAGGTCAGGCAGGGCATATTATCGAGCAGTCCGTTGATGATCACGAAAGAAAGCGCATCGCAGTAGGAGAGTTTTTTGTCCTTTGAAAGCTTTTTAAATATTTTTTCCGCGGCCGACCGGACTGAATCATCATACCGAACGATCGCCAGTGCCGGTTTTATCACATCCAAAAACTGAACCGCTGTCTTGTAGCCTGCCCGATAGCGAAGAAGAGTGACGGTCTCGCTGACAATATCCCATGTAGTATGAAGCGTAATCGATCGTGCCTGACACTCCGCGAGGATGTCCCCTGCCCTGTCATAGTTCGTGTCCCCGGTGTAGAGCGAAGCAAAAAAAAATGATGTATCGCAAAAGGCCCTGCTCTGGGGAAAGTTCACGACTTGTCCTCGGCAACGTAAAGGTGCGCCTTGATATTTTCCGAAACGGGATACTTTTTCGCTTTACCTTTTTTCGCGGTTCGCTTCCGCAATGCAAGAAGCTGCTTAGCGGCTTCTCCCGGTTTTACCCTGGGAGAGGTCTTGATTTCCGCAACGACTTCATCATGCACCGTCACCTGATATACCGTATCGGGCGACTCTCTCAGCTTTTTTATGATGCCCGGCAATTGTTTACGGGCTTCAGATATGGATATGACCGTCTTCATGAGCGATCTCCCGGAGAAAGGCTATTTTGTACATTTTGTACAATATTTTATCACAGGGCGGAGCACTTGTCATCCAAAGAGTGCCGGCTGACGAGAGCAGTCTGCAAAGTAAAGTTTTACGTCTCCGCCGTTCTGAAAAGAGCTCGAAACTAAAATAACACGTGGGACAAAACGTTCATTAAGTTTACCCTGTCCTGGTATTACTCTATACGCTTGAAGTCTATATGCCCACGCTCCACATCCGTGCTCATAAGCTTCACCCGCAGTTTATGGCCGACGTCAAGCCCTTCAAAACCGCTCGACAACCGGCCTTCGATCGGCGGATGCAGGAGACGGACCCAGGTGCCCTTCTCAGCTGCGCCGGTCACAATAGCATCGAAGCGCTCTCCGATCCTTGATTCGAGCAGCATGGCCGCTGCAGATTTCCGCACCTGCCGCTCCACTTTCTTCGCCGCATCCTCTTTTTCCGTGCAATGCTTTGCGAGCGAATCGAGCTCGCCATGCTGGTATGGCAGAGCTTGGCCGGAAAGCGCTGCTTTCAAAAGCCGCTGCGTGATCACATCAGGGTAGCGGCGGTTGGGCGCCGTCGAGTGGGCGTAATCCCTGACCGCCAGGCCGAAGTGACCGTTGCTGCTGTCGGCTTTTGCATCAGGACGTCGGACCGCATATTCACCGGGCCCCATCAGCTTGATAACGGACAGGGACAGATCAGGGAACCTGAGCGGATCAGCGGCACGCTGTTGGGTCAAAAAATGTTCGAGCGCCTTTGAATCCGGCACAGAGGGCAAGGTGAAGCCTTTCTCGGCAGCAAGCTCGACGATCCGGTCCCACCTCTTGGGCGAGCGCACCACGCGCCGGATGGAGGGAAGCTTTTTAGATGCCAGGAAGCGGGACGTGACACCGTTCGCGCCGACCATGAAGTTCTCGATGATGTCATGGGCACGGCCTCCTTTGTCGGCCTCCACGTCCTTGAGCTGGTCCGCTTCGAACACCATCTTCGCTTCGATCGTTTCGAGCGTCAGTGCTCCGTGATCGTGCCGGAATTTCTTCATCTCCTGCGCGACCCGGTCTTGGAGCCGGAGGTTTTCGGCAAGACCCTCGACCTCAGCCATCTCCTTCGGCATCGGCCCCGTCCCGTCCAGCCAGTCGGCAACGCTGTTGTAGCAGAGCTTTGCCCTGTTCTTCACCAATGCACCGGAGACGTCCGATCGCTGCAGCGACCCATCCCCTGCAATGACCATTTCCACCACAATGGCATACCGCTCTGTCGCTAAATTGAGCGAGGTCAGGTCGTTTGATAGCTTCTCGGGCAGCATCGGAAAGATCCTGGCCTCGGTATAGACCGACGTAGTGTTCTGGCGCGCGTGGCCGTCGATGGCCGAGTTCTTCTTGACCAGCGAGTCCACATCGGCGATCGCGACAAAAATCTTGGCAGCATTGTCAGGCAGAGCTTCGGCCACGGTAAGCTGGTCGAGGTCGAGAGAGTCATCGTTGTCAATGGAACACCAGAGCAGGTGCCGCAGGTCGCGCGATTGTACTTCCGTCTCCGTGGCAATCCCCTGGATCGCTATGAGTTCGGCAAGCGCCTGACGGGAAAAGTCCGGCAACAGTCCGCGTTCAAGCATGCTCCTGTGGGCGATCCGCCGTAAAATGGTCCTGTGCTGCTTGTCGTTTCCATTATTCATGAAAGAGACCTCCTATCAAATAGCAGCAAAGATCATCGGGGTTTAATCTGGCGGGATGACGTCAAGATCTGCAGCTGTTCTCGGCAGTCGAGAGCCGTATTGTCGCGACGATAGCAGGCTTTGAGGATAATTTCAAGGAGAAAGACCGGACGCTTAGAGGTCTTCATCGTCTCCCAGTCGAACCCCTTCCACGCCCGCTCTAAACTTTATAGACGTAATCCAGGATGTTTCAAGATGCTTTTTTATTGCATTTTGTTGCAGAGTAGTATATTAATTAGTGCACAAAAAAATTTTTCGCGGTCATCTCCAGATCCGGACTAAAAGCTCAATTCGAACGCCTCACGCAGCGACAAAAAAATAGAGCGCTTTTAAGGGGGAGGTTTAAAGCATGTTTAATCCGTTTTCAATTCTAACAAGAATAAGCGAGTGGTTCAGCACAGGCATTTCACGCAAAGCCAGAATCATCATCATCGCAGTCCTGGTCCTTTTTTTAATCGGGTCTCTTTTTACCGCGTATAAGATCAATGATTATTTCGAGAACAATCCCAATGCATGCTCTACCTGTCATGTCCATGATGACGCAAACAAGGCATGGTCTACCAGCGTACATCATGGAATCAACTGCCATGAGTGCCATCATTCCACCAAGCGCGACCAGGTGAAACAGGTCTTCGCTTTTGCCGTGCTCGGGCACAACAAGGTTTCACCCCGGCACGGTGAAGTGATCGTGCCCTGGAAGACATGCTTTGGCTGCCATTGGGATAAGAACGAAAAAGAGCCGAACGCGCCGAGCATCGCCAATTCGCGGTACCACGCAAAGCATGTCTTTATGGAAAAGATCGAATGCACGAAATGCCACGGCTACCGGACCCATCAGTTCAGCCTCGAGGAACGGTATTGCCTGACGTGCCACAAGGACCGGGAGGTCCACGGAACAGGGATGGAGAAGCTTGCGTGCCTCAACTGCCATACGGACAGGACAAAGGACCTCAAGCCGGGGGTGAAGAAGTGCCTCTATTGCCATGGCGCTGAAAAATACCGGAAAGAACTCCTGGCTGACGCGACACTCGACGTCACCCATTTCCAGCCCAGCGAGAAAACGATCCAGCGGGCGATCAAGATAGACCGGCCGGAAAACGGACCCATGCAGTTCAACTGCTATGAATGCCACAAGCCGCACAAAGCCTCACGGCCTGACTGGGGCAACTGCCTCTCGTGTCATAAAAATATCATGACAATCGGCAAACACAAGACCCATATTCAGGATGGCGGCATGAAGTGCAAGGAGTGCCACAAGCCCCATGTCTGGAAAATATCTGATGAGCAGGCCAAAAAGAGCTGTGTTGCATGCCACGAATATAGAACCACGAAGGCATTTCTCGGCCTTTAAGGGGCCGGTAGCCGGCGGAACGAAGTAAGTAAGCGTAGTAGTAAATAAGAAGGCCCGGGAGATTCCCGGGCCTTTGTTATTTTCATTGAAAGAAGTGCCGCAATAAGTCTCTGCTGCTTGTCGTTTCCATTATTCACGAAAGAGACGTCCTATCAAATAGCGGCAACAGGTCATCGGGTTTGCTGTGGCAGGAGGCTTTCCAAGATCCGCAGCCTGTTCATAAAAATGTTTCGCTTCAAAATAGCTAATACCTTTGCAGGTTCAGTAAAGTATTCCGCATGCTTTATGAGAAAATCAATTGTACACGCCCTACTGCCCCGCTTTCGAGGCGCACTTTGATCCCGTGGGGATGAGTGGAAGATTTCGTCAGGATCTCGGCGACGATTCCCTCTGTCATGTTTCCCGTCCGCTGGTCCTGCTTCAACACGATTTTAACACGCATTCCTGGCCTGATGTCGGCACGTTTTGTTCCATTCATAGTCGCCTTTTTGGTCGCCCTGGAGATTTCCGGCTTGTAATCATATCCAGTCCTTTTCCACAAGACCCTCGGATATGGTTTAAAAGTTGGATTTTCCACCTCCGAGACGACTTAATTCTTGTTCGACGAAGATCTGCCAAGATCCTGCTGCTGCTCGAGTTGCGGTTGAACTATTTCCACAGGTATTTCTTTAAATGCGTCTACAGCCCGGTACGGACGAGCCTTCAGCTTGCCTTTGAGCGCAAACTGCTCGGCATCAGTACGCGCAATCTCGAAGCTTTTAACGATCCAGTACGACGCAAAAACGAGAACACCGGCTGCTTCAACAAAGAAGGTCCCTTTCGGCCGCTTGGAATCATGCTCAAGGATCGAGCTCAGCGCTACGGCAATGGTGGGAAGAACGATCATCGCCACGCCAAGAAGTTTATAGATTTTTCTGTATCGGGTCTTTGATTTCTTATCGGGTATTAAACTCAGGGTGTCTGATGCCCTGAAGATACAAACGTATGCGATGGATAAAAAGAAGAGAACCGCTAAGGTACCGTGAAGTGTAAACTTGTTGCATGCACTTCCGCAGTCCCACTCCATGGGAACCAGCGCTACCCCGATCACAAAGACCCCGGCAAAATTCAGCGCATAGTTTTCGAGCTCGGTATAACCCTTATAGAGATAAAGGAAGGCGCCGATAGCAAAGAGGAAGCCGACAAATATATCTCTCATCGCTCCTGCGCCGCAGTGATAATACGCGCTCATGGATCCCTGAAGCGGCTGATGTGAGACGATATGACCTCCTATCCACAGCACGAAGGGTAACGCAATTGCCATTCCGGCGATCCCAACGCGAAGAGAGAGATATGCGGCAGTGATGTTCTTTTGAAGGTCCTTATAGTTCACGGTTTCCTACCTCCGGAAAGAAATTAATAGCTGTTCACTCACGATGATGCCTTCAGCCGCTCTTCATTGTTGATGAACCAGGTGTTGTACGCTGATTCGCTATCGGTTTTATATTGCCGGATAATACTATCGAGGTTGGATATCATAGATTATGGAGCAGCACGCAACGGGTACAACAACGTCCCCTTCGGGTGTTTATCACGCCTGGCTGGCCGGTCTCAGGTCTTTCAAGCCGTTTTCTGCTTCATTGAAAAAAGGGTGTTCTTTGGGCGCATGTTCAAGAAGGAAGCGATAATGACGCCTGGCGCTGACCACGTTTTGCAACCTCCTATGATAGATGCGGGCGAGATTGAAACGTGCCTGAAAGTTCCCAGGTTCCTGGGTCAGAAATTTTTCATAAAGCGTCGCGGCCGCGGGATAGAGCTCTTTTTTCTCGGACATCACCGCATCGTCGAACAGCCTTTGGCGCGCGCACTCCTCCCTGGCTTTCTTTTCCGACGGCCCGTTCATCGCCGACCAGAGATCTCCGATCGACCCTGCACGGTGAAGAATCGTCATAACGAACGCGCCGATGAAAAGATAGATCGGCGAAGCCTGACTGAAATAGATACGTGGAAAGAGAAAAGGCGTGAATATGTTCAGCGCGAGCAGAAGAAGCCAGAAAACCGGATCGGCAAAGAAACGCTCGAATATATCGATAAGTCCCAGGCGATCAGCCTCCTTAGCCTCGGCCGAACGCGCTCCCGTTGCGGTTGTCCCCGCAGGTGTGACGGGTGCCGGGGGAAAACTTCGCCGGGCTTTTTCGCCATAGCCTGCTTGAGCTGCGCCTCGTATTTGCTCCGGGGAAAGCGTTCGGTAAACAGCCGCATGACGTCCTGCGCTTCCTCTTTATGGTTCAAGTGCAGAGAGAGCTGGATAAAGAGCACTATGCTTTTTTCAACGAGCTGGCCGGAAAGGAGCGACTGTTCGGGAACGGGCATAAGCAGTCGATGCGCGTCCTCGTACTCATACTGCCTGATCAGCGTTTCCGCTGCCTTGAGCAGGTACTGGGGGGCAATGGGTTTTGACAGGACAGTTGCGTGCTCAATCGCAACGTAGGCAGCTGTCATCGGCTCGGTCGTAAAGTATCGCTGGACAGCGGCAACATAATGGCGCTCTGCGGGACCCGTTTGCCCTTGCTCGGCATAGAGGCGAGCGAGATCGTGGTGAACTTCCGGGTCGTGCGGCGCCTTAGCCAGCAATTCCAGAAGGTCTTTCTCCGCTGCCTTCCACCCTCCGCCGTCGGAAAGCGTTTTCAGAACCTTGGCCCTGAGCTTCTCCACCTGCCCCTCGTGGCCGTACCGCTTGATCCTGGCGATGCCGATCCCGAACGCAAACCCGCCCAAGTGTGCCCAGTGGCCGATGCCCGTGGGAACAGAGAGCGAAAAAATGCCCATGACCAGTTCCTGGAAAAACCATAACAGCACCAGCGGGATGACCGGAATGCTCACCTTCGTCGGCAGCAGGATCGGCGAGATAACCATTTTCAACTTTGCATAAAAACACCGGTAGAGGAAAAGAGCCATAATCCCGGAAATGGCCCCTGAGGCACCGATTCCGGGCGTGGTTGAGTTGGGCCGCGCGATGACCTCCATGACTACGCTCAACACACCGGCTGCGAGTCCAGCGCCGAAGTAAAACTTGATAAAATTCTTCGTGCCCACGCGTTCTTCAACTGGTCCTCCGAAAATCCAGAGGAAAAGCATGTTGAATGCAATGTGGTAAATATCTCCGTGCAGAAAGAGAGAGGTTATGGGAGAAAAAGGATTTCGAGTAGCCGGACCGAACCCGAGATGCTGAAACGTCCAGAGCAGGGACTCCTTCGGCATCATCAGCTCCAGGATGAACACTGCGCAATTGATCAGGATCAGCCCAAGCACGGCCACGGGCAGTTTCTTTCGCTCCAGGTTCGTACCAACCGGTATCATCTGCACCTCCCGTTGGAATTCGCAGCAGTCATAGACAAAAAGGCCAAAAAAAGTCGAATTTCAACTTTCTTAATGACTGACACTCCATCGTAGCCCATTAGGTTAGCGTCCGCTTTCATGTCGTCTCAATAAAATTGGCAACAAAATATTGCTGATCGTGGAATAATGCTAAGGAGAATGTCAAATTAAAAGACGTGACCCTATAGGTTCCGTGATCCCTAGACCGCGTCTACCGTCTTTGCTATCTTCTTCAGGATCTCATGGCTGTCGCCGAACTTACACAAAGCCTCACAATGCTGCCGGAGGTCCGAGAACAGGATGTAATTGATCAGCACCTTGCTGCCCTTGAACGACGGCCGGGAAAGCTGAAGCCTGAGGTCCTTTTCCCTCTTGTCCGGGATGATGATGTAAAATACTTCGTCCCCGTCCGCTATGGAGAGCGCCAGGTCGGTCAGGCGCAATATGCCGGAGTAAATGCTGGTGCTCTTCTCGATCTCGAATGCGCCGATGATGTTGCCGGTGCCCTTTTTGAACCAGAGCACGTCGATGAGTTTCACGGTATTCAATGCATCTTTGTCACCAATCATTTGAGGAAAATCAGGCAGGCATAAGAATGAGAAATTGTTACCATTGAACGACCGCGACCTGTCGTTCACCGCGCACATGACGTCGTACCCCAGCGCTTTGCCTATTTTCAGCAGATGGAACTGCATCTCCGTATGCAGGTTCTCTTCATCTTTTTCAGCTTTAACTTCCTTGTGGCGTTTGTCGATCAGGCCCTCGATTTTCGCCCGCTCCGTCTCTGAAAGATACTCGTCCGTGCCGAGCACCAGCCTTTGATTGCCGACTTCGAACAGCAGTCCCGCAATAGCGCCAAAGTCCGAGGACAGGTCGGCTTTGTACTTATTATTGAATTCGACAAACACTTCCCTGATTTTGAGATATTCGTTCCAGGAACCAAGTTTCTTCTTATCTTTGAAAAGATAATTGAAGCCGTTCAGAATCGCGGTATTGAAGGGCGGGATAATGGTAGGATGAAGAAAATAAACAATGCTCGCGACTGCCGGACCGAGACCTTTTATCTTGAGGCTGTCCAGATGAATGATTTCCCTAATGATCTGTTCTTCTGTAGTTGCTTTCAGCACGTTCTCCAGAAACTGGCCGAATGCCGTCTTGTTCTGCTCGTTCTCGTAAATGTCGGGTATGCGCAGCTTCGGCTTCCAGTAGAATGGATGCGCAGCGCCCTCGAAAACCTGCTTCTGTTCGGTAATGGAGTTCAGAACTACTTCAAGAGAGCTGCCCTTGAAGTCATTGCCGAATTTCTTTGCTTTGATGTCGGCTATGACCTGCATCACGCCACGCCGGATCGATCGAAAAGCCTTCAGCCGCTCTTCATTGTTGATGAACCAGGTGTTGTACACTGATTCGCTGTCTGTTTTATATTGTCGGATGATGCTGTCGAAATTGGATATCATGAGTTATAGAGAGCTAAGAAACGGTGTGACGCGATCAACAATATCAAATGTCAAGAGGCAAGACCTGACCCTAAAGATTTCCAAAAAAGACAACATCAAGAATATAGACCCTATAGCCTCCCCTGTGATCACTTGCCGGTTGCAGCGTAAGGCGCCTGCGCAAACCGAATATTCATGCCCCGCAGTTCCTCCTTGCCCCGGACCGTCAGATCCGTGATGAACAGAAACTGCTCACGGCTTTCCTTCACGTAGGCCTTTACCCGGTAGTGGGTGCCCCAGGGTTTTTCCAGGACGATCACTGTTACCGGCGTTTCGGGCTTACGGTACGAGCTTGCTTCCGCCACCTGCGTCAACCGCTTCCTGACCGCTGCTGCGTCGTGGTCGGGGTGAATGTAGAAATCCGTCACGCACAGGAGGCTGCGGTTGCCGCTGCTGGCGTTGAAAACGCTCGTGGACCAGAGGCGGGAGTGCGGGATGACTACCTCGGTGTCATCGGGCGTCACGAGGCGCACGGCCCGGACCCCGACGAACCTCACTTCCCCGTACACGCCATCCACTTCGATCCAGTCCCCGGGCTGGTAGGTGTTTTCCAGGACCGTCACCACGCCCGCGACGAGACTGCTCCCATAGTCCTTGAGCGCGAAGGCCAGGGTCAGGCCGATGGCTGCCAGGAGGGCGATGATATTCTGAAACGTCGGCTCGACCAGGATATGCACGATGATCAGAACAGCGACAACATCAATAAGGACGCGCGCAATGGGCGGCACGCGAAGGATGGCCAGGCGCATGCGCGGATGCGCCTTTTCCGCCGCATGCCTGAGGGCCCACCGAACGACGAAGACCAGCAGCCAGGCCGAAACCAGCACGGCCAGAACGAGCAGGACATCCTGCAGAGTCAGCTTTCGCACTATCCCCCAGGCGTCAAGATTGATGTTCATGTTTCGCCTCCTTTGATCAGAGCATCACAAGTCTCTGAAATATAACTTAGAGCGATAGAAAACAATCGGATAAGATCTTTTGTTGTGGTAGCAACCTCCGGCGCGGAAAATATTGCTCCCTGCGGAGGCAGGCAGACTCAGGCGTCGTTTCGTTCCTCATTATGTGTTGGTGATTCCGGTTATGTAATGATACTAAGATACGCATGGTGATTTCCCATTACCCAAATCCCCCGCGATCTCCCGAAACTGCTCCAGCGCCGCTTCCAGATCTTCCACGATCTCCTGCGCGATGACATCAGGATCGGGGAGGTTGTCGGAGGCTTCGAGGGATTCGTCTTTGAGCCAGAATATGTCGAGGCTCGCCTTATCGCGACTTACGAGTTCGTCATAGTTATACGAGCGCCAGCGACCGTCTTGTTTTTTCTCGGTCCACGTGGCCTTGCGCTGATGGCGGTTCTCGGGATTATAGTTTTTCACAAACTCGTCGAGGTCAGAGCGCTGGAGGGAGCTCGTCTTGAGCGTGAAGTGCATGTTCGTGCGGAGATCGTAGATCCAGAGCTTCTTGGTCCAGGGCGTTTCGGATGCGGGCTTTTTGTCGAAGAACAGGACGTTCGCTTTCACGCCCTGGGCATAGAACAGGCCCGTGGGCAGGCGCAGGAGCGTGTGCACGTCGCACTCGTGCAGGAGCTTTCGCCTGACCGTCTCCCCTGCCCCGCCTTCGAACAGGACGTTATCCGGCACGACAACTGCCGCGCGGCCATTCTGCTTTAAAAGGGTCTTTACATGCTGGATGAAGTTGAGCTGTTTGTTGGACGTCGTGGCCCAGAAGTCCTCGCGCTCGATGATATCGGTTTCTCGTGATACCTTGCCGTTTTCGGCAACAATCGTGGTGCTGCTCTTCTTGCCGAAGGGAGGATTGGTCAGTACGATATCGAACCGGTCACCCGGGTCGGCGGCAAGAGAGTCCGAAACGATGATAGGAAGGTCCTTGTCGGTCCCGATGCTGTGGAGCATCAAATTCATGGCACAGAGCCTGGCCGTGCTCTGGACCAGCTCCCAGCCCTTGAAGGTTGAGCCTTTGAGCTTGCGTTTCTCGTCGGCGCTCATGTTCGGATTGTGCTTGACCACATAATCGTGCGCGGCAAGGAGAAACCCGCCGGTGCCGCACGCAGGATCGCAGAGGGTCTCTTTCGGCTTCGGCTGGATCACGTCAACCATGGCCTGGATCAGAGGACGGGGAGTGAAGTACTGGCCAGCGCCGGACTTGGTGTCCTGTGCGTTCTTCTCCAGGAGGCCTTCGTATGCGTCCCCTTTCACATCAGCGCTCATCACCGACCAGTTTTCCTTATCGATCAGGTCAACAACAAGCCGTCGCAGTTTAGAAGGGTCCTGGAACTTGTTCTGGGATTTATTGAAGATCAGGCCGAGCAGACCTTTTTCATTGCCCAGGCTTTCAAGCATGTGGCGATAGTGGTCGAACAGATCGTCGCCGTCTTTCTTTAAGAGCGTGGGCCAGTTGTACTTTGCAGGCACTGCACTCGGCTGGTTGTACGGCGGCTTCGTGCGCTCGTCGGCCATCTTGAGGAACAGCAGGTACGTGAGCTGCTCTGAGCCTGTCCTGAGCGAAGTCGAAGGGTAATCGCCGTAGCTCATCCCATCGTCCCGGAGGACGTTACAGTAGTTCCAGAGTTTTGAAACGATTGCTGCTGGTGTCATAAACCGATGATGCCTTTCTTTTAACTTGAACTCTATTATTCACTGCGTATATTGCTAAGCCGCAAGGCTGGTGGTCCATTACCTATGGTTCAGGGCCGTGGCAGCGCCTCAGTCGCCGTTGAGACTGGGGCTTTTTTATTGATTCTTTCCCCGAGGGGAGAGGGCTGTGTGAGGGGGAAGGAATCCGGAGAGGGTTTTTACTTTTGCTTCTCTTCAACAACAATATCTTCCGGTTTAATCAAGACGACCTTGCCATCACGCCACTCGGCCACAGGGTTTCCGGCCTTTTTGTGCTGCAAGAGGGCCTGCTGGACTGCATTCCGTAAGGCGGTATCGATTTCTTTTCCATCGCGAAAGAGTTCATCAATTGTTTTCTTTTCAGCTACGCTCATTGTGTCCACCTCTGATCATGCTCCATGTTGCCGAATCGTAAATTGCTTCTCTTCTCCCTGTCCCGCCATCTGCCACAATCCGTGGCCCCGTACGGACCGAATTATTGTATATCCGCAAGGTGTCAGACAGCGGCCTATATAGCCGGAAGAAGTTCTCGATACCCTTATTATACCGCCTCCGAATGGTTTCCTCAGGCACATCATGCCCGCCCATGCGGACCCGCTCGGCAACGCGGGCAACGGCAAAATCCGCGCTCGGAAGCCATAGGAACACCAGGTGGAAAGTATACCCGCTTTGCTTCAGTTTTGCAATCCAGGGCGCAAAAGTTCTGCTCGCCAAGGTCGTCTCAAAGGCGAAATCAACTCGCTCCTTCGCAAGATAATGCAGCCGCTCCAGCATGACCCGGCCTGCATGAAACGCCGCGCTCTCCGGCTGGAACGCCGAGAGTCCCTGGGCAATGACGTCGGCATTTACGAACTCCGTCACTCCCAGCGTCCCCTTGAGAAGCAGCGGCGCTGTCGTTGATTTCCCGGCCCCGTTTGGTCCGGCTATGACAATGACATGCGGATTCTTTTCAGACATCAAATGGTCCTCTTGAATGTATGATAACAATTCCGAGTGAAACGGTCTAGCGCAGAAAGCTGATATTACTCAATGTTCACCGTATTAGCCAGTATGTTCCAAAATGGAAATAACTGAATTTGCATCACAACCTAACAACTAAAATTGAATGCATCAAATGCATCAACGTCCCCGAGTCGGTCCAAGAATCGATTGACTTGATACGGATATCAATTATAATGTCATTAGACGGTAAATGATAATCGTAATATTCGTATGCAGAAAAAATCGTTAAGCAAAACCAACCCATACCTCAAAAACCCTGCCCAGCGGAAGGCCATGCTCTATACCTCCGTTGTGACCTCTTCTGCGATTGAAGGGGTAAAACTGCCCGGCATAAAAGCCAGGAAACCGTCGAAAAGGAGGTCCGCATGTCCAAAGTAGTCAATGCAATTTTCGAGAACGGCGTTCTCAAGCCGCTTCAGAAAATAGACCTCAAAGAACATGAACAGGTCGAACTGAAAATCCTCTCCCATGACGAATGGCAGAAGCGGTTCGATGCAGTGCTTCGCAAAATCCACGCCCGTTCTTCGCAATACACTCCTGATGAAATAGAATCAGACATCGCTCACTAGGTTCGCGACTAATCTTATCACCAAATGACTTCGTGATAAGATTATCTTATCAACCCTCGATACGCTGCCATCGGGCATCGGGGCCGCGCCCGAGACACTTTACCTTTCCTTCTTTTTTCAGGTCCGTGAGCGCTCGTTGGAGCGTTGGATAGCTCACCCCCGGACAGACCCGTTTCAAATCGCCGATAGTAAACAGCCCGGGCATTCGCTCGATGGCGCTTCTGACCATCTCGCGCTTCGCGCCCCGCGCAGACGTGATAGTTCCCACTCGCTGCTCGAATTCCTTATAAGCGGCAATCAGCGTGCCGAGAAAATAATCCCACCAGGGACGGAGGTCGTGTTTTGCCTCGTGCCAGCCCTGGGAACTCTTGTACAGGGCATCGTAATAGGTTTCCTTGCTCTCTTCAACGATGCGCTCAAGACTGATATAGCGACCCACTTCATATCCTGCCTGGTAGAGCAGCAGAAGCGTGAGCAGACGGCCGATGCGACCGTTGCCGTCGCGGAAGGGATGAATGCATTCGAAATCGAAAACAAACGTGGCGATCAACAAAAGCGGGTCGGTTTCCGCCTTGTCCATCGCCCGGTCGAACAACGATAAGAGTTTATCCATGAATTCCGGCGTTGCAAGCGCCGACACCGGTTGAAACCGGACAACCTGACGACCGTCAGGCCGGACCTCAAGGATTGCATTGTCCTTTGCCTTCCATTCGCCTCCGCGTTCTTCGGTGAAGCGGTAGAGGGCGCGGTGCCATTCCAGGATCTGGCCTGTCGATAATCGAATATTTTCATGGTTGGCATGGATGGACGAGAGCACGTCTCGGTAGCCCGCGACCTCCTGTTCCGAGCGGTCTCGCGGTTTGATCTTCTTGAGGACGAGTGCGTCTATTCTATCGGGCGCGACGGTAATACCCTCGATCCTGTTGGACGATTCCGTGCTTTGCACGATTGCGACGCGCCGCAGTGTAGCCAGCACCTCGGGAAACTGATCCGCGTAGAGATGCTGCCGGCCCCTGAATTCTCCGAGGGAGCGCATCGTCATAAGCAGCCGGTGAGAAAGGGGCGTATCCAGATAATAGCCGTGTTCGATCGATCTCATATTTTCGTTCTCCCGATCCTTTCGCGCGATTGTTGCGGTTGATGGATCTTCGGTACTGTAAACAGCATCGAGCCGAGTAGCCGCTTTTCCTCATGCCAAGCAGCCTTTTTACCATTGATAATGTCTTTCCCAAAGCTCCTTGTGTCGCATTTCATTCCATAAGCTTTCCCGTCCACGGCAGTTGTTTCCAAAATGGAAATAACTGAATCTGCATCACAACCCAACATCGAACAACTTATCAGGCAAGAATAACGTCTCATAAATTGTCTAATGCAAGAGGCAAGACTTGACCCTATAGGTTCTGGGCCAATTGTACTTCGCCGGCACGGCACTCGGCTGGTTGTACGGCGGCTTCGTGCGCTCGTCGGCCATCTTGAGGAACAGCAGATACGTGAGCTGCTCTGAGCCTGTCCTGAGCGAAGTCGAAGGGTAATCGCCGTAGCTCATCCCATCGTCCCGGAGGACGTTACAGTAGTTCCAGAGTTTTGATACGATTGCCGCAGGGGTCATTTAATAATTTCCTTTTATTTACAATAGCTTTACTGTGGATTGTCAATTTTTTTATTGACAATTGTCAAATTTTCTTTTGACAAATTTAATATACAATTGTATATTATTACCAAGCCGCAAGGCTTGTGGCCCTTTACCTATGGTTTAGGACCGTGGCAGCGCCTCAGTCGCCGTTAAGACTGGGGCTTTTTTGTTTCTATCCAGACGCTCTCTTTTTTGATTTTTTCGAGATAAACGCTGCTAGCCGGAAACGCTGAAACAAATTCCAATTGACCGGTTTTAGCTGTCTCTTCCAAAACGACTAAATACCGTTCTTCGACGACCAAAAGAACTCTCCGCTTTTTCATTCTATTACGACTATCTTTTCTCATTTGATTCCATCGTTCAATTGTTCCCTTAGACGCAGCTAAGACTTCTTTAATCCACAATATACGGCAGACCCGTTTGATTGATACGGGAATATCGTGCTCACCTAAGCCGAACCGATAATCAGTGCTTTCAGAAAAAGCATGCTCGAAGTTCTTAGGATTGAAATGAACGCGTATGCCGTTCCAATCACATATCTCAATCGGCTCACCTTCTGCCGTCTGGACATATGTCTCAATAAAAATCTTTCGATATGCCTCTCGAAGCTCTTCCGCGGAATTTGTTTCCAATTCCAGGAGTGGCCAAAGATGATCAGCCATCTCAGCGCCCCGTGAAGTGAAATATATTGAATTTTTCAGCACTCGGGAACGTTGACACTTTCAACTGTGCAAATCCAACAGCTGCAGCCAAGTCATTACAAAATTCGATCTTAGTTGCGCTACCAGTTCTTTCATTCCAAGCATATCCAACCGCGCCTATAAACAAATCGGACAACTGAAGCAGTGGCAGATTATGGGAGCTTACCGGTTCTAGGCAGGCAATCTTCGCCTTGCCGATCAGCTTTCGCCTCAGTAACTCCCGAAGATCAACAAATCGCTTCTGAGTCTTGTTTCGCTGCCAGTCGAGGTATATATGATACGAACAACGAGGCCTCAGCCAATTACCCAGCATCTGATAGTAGAGCTTATAAAATCCTAGTTCTTCATCACCTAGATTATATTGACCGTGATCGAGAAGATTACGATCAACAACAAGACAACGGAAAGCAAGGGCATTCTCTTTTTTAAAGAGCTCAAGCAAGGCCCAATAAAATTTCTTGTGATTAGGAGATAGCTTTTTCCAGCCGAATTCACCACCGATACCATGTTCTTTCTTTATAAGATTTATCTTTTGCGTGAGCATCGTTTTCTGATCGCGCGGACACGACAACGCACCGATGACCATATAGGCATCTTCGGGGTTAGAAGTATGCCTGCTCTCGTCACAATAGATATTCATCTCACAAAACTCAGTCATCATGAATCGTTCCTATTCCACAGTATATTATTAGCGTAGTAGTTCAGCAAATCAGTGAATAACCGCACGCACAATGTACTTTAAGCTACCGTTTCCTTTACCCATTGGTTAACCTTGCCGCTGTCTTTCAGGATAGGATAATTGGACAGATCCAGAAAACCATGAAGAAATCCGATCCAGTCTTCCATTTTCATGAGGATCTGCCGCTCTGCACGGTTCTCAGCGAGGTCCAGGTATGCGGAAACGATGCGGTTCAATTCTTTGATATGCTTTTCACTGAGATAGTTCTTGACCACGACCACATCGGACTTCAATATTTTGCCGCCGGGCGCGTGCTTCCAATTCGTGAGTCCCATGTAAATCCTGGTCGCATCAGCCGAGGGATAAATGATTTCAGCTGCGGTTTTGCCGGAGATGGCCCAGTGTAATTTGTTCTGAACGGTGGAGAAGAATTCCTTGGTCAGAGGTGATTCCCTGTCGTAATCCGCCGACAGCGCGTAGATATCCGTTATTTTCTCATAGAATCGCCGCTCGCTTGCGCGTATTTCCCGAATGCGTTCCAGCAGTTCATCGAAATAATCCTTGCCGAAGACCGTCTTCCCCTGTTTGAGCCGTTCGTCATCCAGCACAAAGCCCTTGATGATGAATTCCTTCAGCGTCTTGGTCGCCCAGATGCGGAATTGCGTCGCCTGATAGCTGTTGACCCGGCACCCGACGGCAATGATGGCATCGAGGTTGTAGTACCTGGTTTTGTAACTTTTACCGTCAGCCGCAGTTGTTTCCAAAATGGAAACAACTGAATCTTCCACTAATTCGTGGGTTTCGAATATATTTTTCAAATGTTTATTAACGGCCGGGACACGAACACCGAAAAGCTCGGCCAGCGCCTTCTGAGTCAGCCAGACAGTTTCTTCCTTATACAGAACCTCAACCTTTACCGAGCCGTCTTCCGCAGTGTAGAAAAGGAATTTGTCCTTGTCGCTCATATCAGCTTCTCCAAACGGTTACAGCGTGGTTATGCATCACAATCCAACATCGCACAATCTATTATGCAAGAAAAGTGTCTCATAAATTGCCCACTGCAAGAGGCAACCCTAATGATTTATCCCGCACACAACGTCAAAAAGAAGCAATATCAAGAAGAAAGACCTGACCCTATAGGTTCCGAGTTTCGATACGATTGCAGCAGGGCTATAAATAATTACAGACTTAAGTCAGACCCCAATCAGTCCCTTGGAACTTGTTTTGGGACTCGTGGAAGATTCTCGGTTATTCAAAATATTAGTCTTCTGCCCCCAAGAATCTCTGCAACCCCGCATCATCAAGAGATGATACAACCTCTGGGAGCTGTTCATGATTATAATTATTGCTTGTTATCCTATAAATTTCAGCACTGCCTTTAACATATTGAAGTGCTGGCTCCGGTATTATGCTCCAGTTTTCCAATGTGGAATCCAGCGCGAATTTTGATAAGCGAGATCTGCTTTTACGCTTTATCGATGTTGATTTTTTAGGTTTACTCTCAGCAGCAACATGGGCAGCATGGCTGAACATCACGACATTATCAGGGCTAGTCTGTCCCGTTTGTGCTGACAAATAGATCAGACCATCAAATTTCAAGACATTTGCAAGATATTCCGCGACTGCTTGCGTCGGAATGTATTCAATGTTTTCTTCGTGCGGTTGAATTGGGCGCGAAATAATATTTTGGAAAGATCGCATAAACATCCGGAGTTCAGCTCTTTCTCGATAACCTTGCTCAAACATGCTCCCGGAAATTGGAGGCTTGTCAAAATAACTCAAATCTAGCATTTGCAATTCTTTCAGAACTTGAAATTCTCCCACTACTACATATTCACCGACAAATGGCCTTACTTCTGAAATGCAGATGTCTTTTTTCAGCCCTCCATAAAAAACCGAAATACCGTGAGGATTCATTCGGCCACTATAACCAAATTTACCAGATGGCGGACCAAGTTCCATTTCCGGATTTGTCATTATTTGCTTGAGTTCATCGGCGTTCTTAGCTCGGCGAGCCCGGTATAAATGAAATTCACTTACTCCTGGCTTAAATGTCCGCACTAACGTCGATATAGAACTTGTAGATGGTATATCCTTGATTTGTCCTAACAGAGTTGACAACATGGTCTTACTGTCTTCATCATAAAATCTTCTAACGTGCTTTATCCTCTCACAAAAGGCCAGCCATGTTTCATGAAGATGATAAGGGTAAAGGCTGATTGGTTCATAGCGAAATCCGGAATCATAGTAGGGGTCATCGCCATCCCGAATGTCCCGAACATTTTGTTCTGCCAGAATGTCTCTGATAGCGACTCCAATATCAGTGTCTGTACCTGTAATTTCTGCGATTATGTCTTCTGGGGAATCGCCTTCCTGTTCATAGCGCACACCATCACCCTCGTCGTCAAAGATCGGTTCCTCCCGGCCAGGCCTATAGAATTCCCTATAGACTCCATCCACGAGGGATGCTAACTCCCCCAACGTAATACACTTTCGACGCGCTGAACAAATTGCGCACTTTTTACTCACGCCCTCTGTGCTTATAATACGCCTTAACTCTTTATCACCCACGCACGCAGGCATAAATTTTATTGGTTCCTTTTAAGACGCTAGAAGTAAATATATTTCCTTTCGACACCTTCAATATATCGCCCATTCGGCAACTCTAACATTATGGCGATATTCTGTCTTCTCACCGCGCGTCGAAAAAACCTTACTTGTTTATCTGTCCAACCATCATGTATAAAATATTCCTCTTCCGTTTGGCTTTTCACTCGCGAATTGTATCCATCATGCGTGCTGATAAGCGGTCTATATCTACAATCTATTACCCGAACGCCCCATCGACGGCAAGCGTCGAGCTTGCTTCTCATTTCCTCATATGAGAGATGGTGATTAAATATCATAAATACAAATATATCCATATCTGGAAATCCAGCTTCCTTTAGAATTTGGATTTGGTCCTTTATCTTGGGCCAGTGATTATATGGGCCATCCCAAGCTATCCTCGGAAATTTGAAATGTGCTTTCTTTAGCAAAGTTGCAATCTCAGGATCTTTTGTCAACAACCTCCCATCCAACCCACTCTGACTTTCGCAACTTACACAGCTTCTATCACGGAATCTATATTCTTCAAGTTCTGTCAGGATATCCTTTATATGCGGATTGGCAATTAAGTTATTGTCATAGAAAACAAGTCTCTTTTTCTTAATCTCGCTCCTAATGCCCTTCTTATATGTGACGTCCGGTTCGATTTTCCATGTGCCGCAAAAATTACATTTTCGGAAACAACCACGCGATGCATGAACAATTTGGTAATCAACATCAACCAAATCGTAAGCTGGGTTACACTTCTCAGCCAACCCCTTTTGATATAAACCAACTTGAACATTATCACAGCCTGATTGTTTAGCATGCTCAGGCATTAAGGATGCGTAGATTCCACCCACTTGTATACTGGCACTAGGGTATGCATTCTTGTAAAACGATACGCTATCCCATACTTGCTTAGACCAATAGGTAAAAAGCGAGGTTATCTTAATCTCATCAGGTTGTTTTCTGCCGTGATAATTACCTCTGTGCAATGAAATTTTATCGCCTATCGATCTATGATAGGCGGCTATCTTTAGAAGACCAATGGGGAGAAAATTGCAGTGGTTTTTGCTTTTTGCCGGAATCGGATATTCAGGCTCGACTAATAGTATGTTCATTTTATTTTCGGGTTATTTAGAATCAAATCGTAAATATTTTCAAATATGGATATTGCCTGATTAGGAGATATCTTAATATCCGTTGGATGCGCACAGTCGCATCTTGTTGAGTAATCACTAAACAATTTTTTACATTGAGTTTCGGTAATAAAGTTTTTGTAATATATAAAACTTATTGCATGTCTATCGTTACTATTTAGGCGAATATCATCAACCGAACCAGCACCCTTCATAAAATTCTTTGCAATATATTTGTAAACATTTTTTGGATTCGCGATCATATTGGTAGTTGCTTTATTAAAATCTGCCAAATTACTACCAATATAATTTAGTATCCGGCTGATACTGGAAGACCAGATCATTAAGGTTGCAGCCTTGAAGCAGTGCTTCTCTAGGCAGAAAAGGGCTTCTGCAATATATTCATTCTCCTCTTCACTATAACTTGTACCGATCTTTTCATAATTAGCTCGAATGTCTTCGATCGAAGTTAATTGTTTCTTCGTGACTCGGATCTTCTTGTAGCTAAAGATCTCTACTTGCGACTCCTTTTTTGCCAATGCGGTTTTACTTGTTACCGCTTTCTTCGGTGTCTTTACGGCTTTCTGTTCTCGATGCTTATCTAAATTAGAATATTCATCAAGCGATTTTTGAATCGATTTATTCTTAGCTCCCAAAAAACTGGTCAGTATTTTTGATATTTTATCCTTCCGCCCCATTTCATCTGCAAAAACAACTTTAAACTTATCCATTAAGAATCTGGTATTTACTAGATTGCCGCCAATAGCTTTTTGAATTAGTATGCGACGAATATTATCCTCGCCATATGCGGTAACAATCCCATCATAATGCCTTTTTAACGGATTTATAAAACTGCGTTCAATCTGAACTAAATAACTCATGTTCAATTGTTTACTTATTACTGATTCGATAATGTGATCGTCATATTTTATTAATTCGAGAATATCGTTCAATTCATGATCTTTATGCGCGGTGATCTTAATTAATTTAGCTTTTATCGCATCTTCAGTAATTGACGGATTCTCATTCCTAAGATCTCCAATCAATTTCTTAATAGCTTTAGTTTCGGCAGCCTTGTCCCAATTATTGCGGAGCATGTGGACTTGATATGCCAATATTCTTCCATCAGTATCGTCCTTTGCGATTAAACTAGGGACTTCTTTTTGATCAGCCGCTAAGGCAGCGCGCAATCGTCGCTCACCGTCAATTAAAACATAAGCAGCTTCGTTAGATTCATCTTTCTTTATTATGACTGGCTCTAGAATTCCATATTCTTCGATAGAAGATTTCAATTTCTTAAAATTAGGATCATTCACAATTTGATCTTCCGTCCAGCCACGTGGGTTATCCTTATCAAACGCTATATCCTGAGGATTGATATATTGCAACTGCCTATGTAGCGTGCCCATTCAAACCTCCCATCGCTTTTATAGTGTAATACGCTATTGATTTTTTTATTGAAGTATCTTTTCTAACCACAGCACAGCCGCCTCGCCTTTTTGCTTATCTACTTCACTTAATTCTCTGCCATGCTTAACTGGATTTCTGTAATTTTTCAGCGCAAGAAAACGTGGTTCAATTTCACCTTTGCTGGAAAATATCTGGCCAAATACAGACCAATTAAGCAGGATGATCTTTGAATAGTCCATAATATCAAGAAATGTGATTCGCACATCGTCGCGCATATATTCTTCGAGTTTATATGGATGTCGCTTGAGATCTTCTTGGATTTTTTTATCCACAGCAGTTTGAATATCTGTTGGAATGTAGTCACCCCAATATGACCCTTCAACTTGTTGCCGTAATGTCTCATGAATAATATTTCGCATTCGATTCTCAAGAATATCGATCGGCTTTGACGGATTCTTATCGAAATACTCCTCTGTAGGCGAGGCGATACCAGTCCTGACTCGAAACGCTTTGAAAAGTTGGTTAGCCCTATAATCCAGAAACTCTAAAAATTTATTTTCCGGCAGTCCTGATTTCTGATATTTAGGAATATAGTGTGACTGCAGGATCTCGTCGAATTCTTCATTCGCAATTTGAAGATCAGTAAAATACTTACCGGGTGCAGCGTCTCTAATTTCAATGTTGGTAATTGCCGGTATAAACATTATATTCATGACGCTATCGAACATATCCTTTTTTCCAGGCTCATGTTTTCGAAGGTAGGCTTGTGGAAATATATGATGCAAGTTATGTTTATAGTAACCAGAAAAAACTTTCTCAAAAGAAACGGCTCTTCCATCAGCAAGATTCTTTGGCTCTACATACGAGTACAGCGCGAGAATTGTCTTCACAAATGCATTGCGTAAATTATATCTTTGAGCAACAAGGCGACTCTTAAGGGTCTCCCAATCGATGAGGTAATCAAATGTTGGCTTTTTACCTTCAAGCAGTTCGTCGAACGTATCACAGTCTTCTTCAATTTTGGCTTCGACCGTCGCATCGTATCTATTGGATAGACACGCGCGCCAGAACCAATTTTCTACTATCTGCGTCTGTTTGTGGTCTAACGCTGGCTTCTTATAGAAAATATAGGCCAGGGGCACTAAGAGAATGTCAAACGGCAAGTAATCCAGCGTCCTTATTTTCACTTTCGACTTAACGAATTCAACTGCCAGCAAAAAGGCTGAAATAATATTGTCCCATTCAGCTTCTAATTTGCGGATATTCGTTTTATCCAAAATATCTCGTGACCGAGCTTTCTTGAAATTTAGAATAACGGAGGCTGCTTGCAACAGCGTTTCTTCTCTGATTACCTCGAGCTCCTTTTCTCGTGAAAAGAATGCGTCTAATGATTCGCGAAGGTCAAACCCTTCCCCCCAACATCGTGCAACCATTTTAGCAACTACGGTCAGCTTACGTCCCGTCTCGTTTATCCTTGAAAACATACGAACAACCTGACGCACACCCTCAGTTTGTTTTTCATCGGTTGAGGGGTTTTGATCTATGACCTGAATAACAGAAAACCGGTAACTTACGAAACGGTCGTAGAGGTTGTCGAGGATTGCCTCGTATTCGTCAGGATATTGACGGATTATCTGACGATAGGATGAACGACTTTCGCTAAATATGGTTCCGATTGAGATCTGAAGATTGTCTTTATCCTTTGCTAATAAGTTCCCATTACCCTCGTCGTCTGACTTGCCAACAATGAATTTCTTCCCGCGTAAATCAAATAAAAAACGGTATTTCTCATCGTCTATAGTTGATTCTTTTACTGCAGCATAGAGAGAGGTAATTCTTTGCTGTCCGTCAAGTACATATGATATTTCAGTTCCTTGAGATATATCCTTGCTATCCAGCGAGAGGTTGCCGATATTTCTCGTGCGCGGTAGTTTACGATTCGTTTTCCAAAAGATAAAACTGCCAACCGGATATCCGCGGTAAATACTATCTAACAAATATCGAATATCTGAAGGTTGCCACACAAAAGAGCGCTGAAATGGAGGAATTTGTATTTTGCGATTAGTGATGCCGACTATTAAATTCTGAAATGTGATGTCGTCTGGCTTTACCTCCATCAGTACTTCTGGCTCCTGGTCGTCCTCTATCTCAACTTCCCCAAGAACCTCCTTGCCGCTTCGATTAGCATTCCACTTGTCATATGCCTCAACAATGAAGTTAAAGATTTCGATCGGTGCCAGAGTTTCAAAATCTCTTGCCGAATCTGTCAACTTCCATGTTCTTCCACTCTTTTCGACCCACCCGGCTTTAACAAGGCCGATAGAATAGAAGCGGAGATTTGTTATCCAGCGATATTGTCCCGAGTTGTTAATGCTTTTTTCATATGGCGAAAGTGATAGTCGCTTGCCGGCCACTTTTATCAACTCGCCGGACGGATACTCTCCACCCTTTTCCTTGAGAACACGCAACGTTTCCTTCAGAAATTCGCCAGTTCTTTCGCGACTAATTTGTGCCATATATGTATTCCCTTTCGATAAATAGGGGCTTGATGTCCGTGCCGGTCGCGATCATGTCGACCGTAACGGCGATACGCGGCATGGGGCTGGTGCGGAACTCGGCGATCAGGTCCTCAGGCTTTCTGCCCGTGGTCTTGTAGGTGATCTTCTGACAGAAGTCATTGCCTTTGGCGAACTCTTCGCGCACGATCTTTACTATATCTTCGGCATGGGAATCGTCCTTGGCAAAGATGAGCGTTTTGGGCACCCAGGTCCTGCCCGGGAAGATCTCGGTCAGCACCTTATCCTTATAGGTCCGGACCACGGTGCGTATCTGGTCAGGCGTAACAACCTGCCGGTCGAGCTGGTCAGGATCGTAGGCCAGGTCCTCGTCGAGCCGCTCCCACCGCACAGCCCGGGTCTCGCGGTCGCGCTTGTCCACATAAAAGCCGGCCTCGACCCTTCCGCCAGCCTCGGTGATCGCGGTCTTGATGCGGTAAACGTCGTAGTTCACGTTCACGCCGTCGGCAACTGCCTGCTCGTGTCCGTACTCCATCACGAGATTCTGATGGAAGAACCCGAAGGTCTGTTTGTTCGGTGTGGCGGTAAGGCCAATGATCGAAGCGTCGAAGTATTCGAGCACCTGGCGCCAGAGGTTGTAGATGGAGCGGTGGCATTCGTCGGTCACGATGATGTCGAAGGTTTCGATGGGAATGGCGGGGTTGTATTCCAGGGGCGGCACTTCCTTATAAACAGTTTCCAGACCCTGCGCGGACTCCTCGTCCCCTTCTTCGGGCAGATCCACGCCTTTGAGCATGGAGTAGAGTCGCTGTATCGTGCAGATGCAGACCCGGGCGGTAGTATCGAGCGTATTGGACGTGAGGCGCTGGGCGATGTACTCTTCGGTGAACTTGAAGTTGTTGTAGGGCGAGAGGTACTGCTGGAATTCCTTCAAGGCCTGCCTGCCGAGATTGCCCCGGTCAACGAGGAACAGGACCCGCTTGGCTCCGCCGAACTTGATCAACCGGTACAGGAAGGTGATGGCGGTGAAGGTTTTGCCGCTTCCCGTCGCCATCTGGATAAGGGCGCGGGGACGGTTCTCGGCAAGAGACTTTTCGAGGTTCTTGATCGCGACTATCTGCGCCGGCCAGAGGCCGTCTTCGATCAACGGCGGCATCTGGCGGATGCGGGAGTTGAGGGTCGATTGTTTGCCGTAAACGACAGCAGCTTCAGCAGCGAGGTCATGTCCGGGTACACCATCAATTAACCACGAGGAAAGTGTTTCAGGCCGGTGAAAGCTGAAGACGTTTCTGGAACAAGGCTCGGGATCGAAACCGTTCGTGAATCTGGTTTCGGTTCCGGTTGATTGGTAGCAGAAAGGAAGCGGCCGGCACCAGGCAGGAAGCCCATCAGGGAGGCCTTTACTATACTTGTCCGATTGGATCTCGACACCGGTAAGGGTTGAACCTTCTTTCTTCGCCTCGATCACACCCGCTGCCTGGCCGTTAACATAGAGAAGGTAATCCGCGAATCCGCAGCCGTTTTTTAGCGGGAACTCCCGAAGAGCGACGCCCCTCTTTTCATGGATGTTCGCCTTGCCCACATCCTGAACAGACCAGCCTGCCTGTTCCAGCATCCGGTCAATCTGTTCGCGGGCTATGTCTTCGGATCCTGGCATCATCTGCCTTCTGGCTTAAATAAGATTTTTTTATCCAGGAAGGAAACTATCGTGGTTGGATTTGATTATGGTTGAGTTGAACCTTTTTGTCAAGAAAATCAAGGACTGCTTCCTTATTTTGCTCTCGTGCGAGCGCCCATTACGCGTCTCGTCCCATATTTCTCACAGCGTTCGGCGACGCGCATCCCGGCCCTTTTCTTCTCCGGCTCGAAGGTCACGCGCACACGCGCGTGCAGGGCCTTAGCCACACTCCTCAGGGTGCTCAGGGAATGGCCTTCGTAGCCCGGCGATTCAAGTCTGCTGATCTGCTGCTGGGATACTTTGAGAAGCTTCGCGAGGTCCTTCTGGGAAAGTCCGGCTTGCGTGCGAAGCGCGGCGATCTGGAGAGCCACGTCCCAGGCCTCCCCGGCACGCTCGAAGCGAGCTGCAAACTCCGGGTCCTTCAATTGCTCGTCGAGATATTTATCAAAATTAGTCTTTTTCATCGTTCTACCCTCTTCAGCCAGTCTCGCATCCGTTCCCGTGCGGTTGCCATATCTCGCTCCGGAATGGCCCGGCCCTTGTTCCGGATTCCGTGTACGGCGACGATTCTGCGGTCCTTTACGAAGAACCAGAGAACGCGAGTGTTGAGTTTACCCACATGGCGCAGTTCATACAGCCCTGCTCCAAGCGCCTTGGACAGCGGCTCCCGATGGTACTGACGGTTCCGCAGTTTCGCCAGGCCGGCGATCACGGCGGCGAAGTCATCCGGATCGGAGTTTTTCAGCTCGCCCAGAAAATCCCGCACGGGACACGCGCCTGTTTCCGTCTCATAGAATTCTACAATAAAATCCATAATCATTCAACAACAATATTGTTGTATACAAGAAACCCTTCGACTTTACCCAATTCCTTATCCATTTAATTGGAAAGTACCCAATTCGTTTTATGCAAAGCCGGATCCTCGTCCACGCGCTCATGCCAAGAGAGCCGCTCAACTCATCGAGTATCTTCGCGTAGTCCTTTCCGAATATCATGTGCAGTTTTCCAAGACCTCCGTGCTATGCGAATGGCGAGTAGCCAAAGACCTCGCAAGCCGCATTGAAAAGCCGCCGCATCATCGAGCCGCTCCCACCGCACGGCCCGGGTCTCGCGGTCGCGCTTGTCCACGTAAAAATCGGCTTCCACAAAAGAGATTTCACGATTGCAGATCTGCGATCTGAGATTTATGTAATTCATTTTATGATTTCCGATTTTAGATCTGGAGATTACCGAATCTACCAGCCAAATGCGTCAATCTCAAACTTTATTCTTTCTCGCTGTTTTTCTTGATGCAGTAAAGATTGCCGTCAATTCATCCGCCTCTTTAAGAAGCGGGGCAGCTTCAGTTTCGTTCATAATCTTCGCGTCAACGGCATGACTTGTTTCCCAATGATTTCTCCCTCCATCGTTCTCGGAAATCGCTTCACAGCCTCAATGACCTGCAGAGCAAATTTCTTTGTCCTTTTCTTCAGTTCATCGCTGTTCTTTTGCATATCTCCCCAATTTTGGGATTTAAGATTGCCGTTTTGAGATTTAGTCTTTACATCGTCAATCGCAAATCATCGATCTCAGATGGCCACGCCCAAATCGGCAATCTCAAATCTGCAATCACAAATGAAGTAACTGTTGATTGATAGCAAAACGGAAGCGGACGCGTCCATGCAGGAAGACTATCAGGCAAGCCCTTGCTGTATTTCGCTGACTGGATCTCAACGCCGGTGAGCGTCGCTCCGCCTTTTTTTGCTTCGATCACACCGGCTGCTTTACCGTCCACGTAGAGCAGATAATCAGCCGTACCGAAGCCGGACTTAAGCTCGAACTCACGAATAGCCACGCCCTGTTTCGCGTAAAGATTGACCGCCTTCGCGTCCTGAACAGCCCAGCCTGCAGACACCGGCATGCGGTCTATCTGTTCACGGGATATATCTTCAGGTCCAGGGGTCATGCGGCCGTTACTTCTCCTTCAAAAAAGAAATCACGACACGGGCCGCAGAGATAAAGGATATACAGCCAGGCGGGCACCAATCAGGCTATTGACAGCGACAGAATATCATACTATGTAACAAAATTAAAGTTTTTCTGACTCTAGCCGTCTCTAACCGTCAGCACGCAGAGCCTTTGAACTTCTCCGGTACTTCCCCGGTAATCCCGACCACAAAAAAACCTCTATTTACCGCCGAGATGCGGAGAAAGACTGCAGGGCCTAAATTTTGAATCGCGTAACCCCCCGGCTCGACGGGTCAACGCGCAACCCATTCCTCCGCCGGGGTTCGCATGAACTTTTCAAGAGTAATGCCGTCTTCGCCGACCAGCACTTTGCGCTTCGGTTTGAAGGCCTTTTCAAAGGCGTCCATGCCCGGGAGCCCCTCCTTGTGCGAGCCGCTCTTTACCTCGATGGCGACCGTGGTTTTGCCGGAGCGAAGAACAAAATCCACTTCTCGATTTCGTTCACGCCAGTAGAAAACCTCGACGCCCGTTTCCACCGCGCTGTTTATCAGGTGAGCGCCGACCGCCGATTCTACGAGCCTGCCCCAGAACTCCCGGTCTTTGAGGGCCTCCTCGAAGGTCAACGGTGATTGCGCGCTGATGAGCGCGGTGTTCAATACCTGCAACTTGGGGCTCGACGCCCGCTCGCGGACCCGCCCTGCGGCGAACTTATGCAGGCCGGTCAGCATGCCCGCGCCGGCGAGCAATTCCAGGTAATGGGCCAGGGTCGTCGTGTTGCCGGCGTCCTGAAGTTGCCCGGTCATCTTTTGATAGGAAAGGATCTGGCCGGAATGCGAGCAGCCTAGTTGGAAAAGCCGCCTGAGCAGCGCGGGTTTGTCGACCCGCGTGAGGAGCAGGATATCCCGGGAAATCGTGGTCTCGATGAGCGAATCGATGATGTAGCGCGACCAGCGGTGCCGGTCGGCGATCAGGTCGGCCGCTCCGGGATAGCCGCCGAAGTAGATGTAGCGGTCAAGTTCCCATCCGAAGGCTTCCTGCATCTCGGCGTAAGACCAGTGAGAAACAGGGATGGTCTCAAACCGGCCGGCAAGGCTTTCGGTCAGTCCCCGCTGTATGAGGAGCGGCGCGGAACCAAGGAGAACGACCTTCAGGGCGGTCTTCTTGCGGGTGTCCGCGTCCCAAAGCTTCTTTACCACCTCGGACCAGCCGGTCACCTTCTGGATCTCATCAAGGACCAGGACGGTGCCGCCCGCAGCCGCTTCCGCTGCCAAAAGCCTTCCCGCTTCCCACTGTTGCTCGATCCATATCCGGCTCTGGAGCGTGGGCTCGTCCGCCGAGGCGTAGTGGACCGGGATGCCGGTCTCGTCCGCCACCTGCCGCACCATGGTCGTTTTCCCGGTTTGCCTCGGTCCCGCAAGGACCTGAATGAATCTGCGCGGTTCCCGCAGTCTCTTCAGCAATGTATGATACATGGGGCGATGGTACATCTTCGGACGGGCCTCCTGCCTGAGCGATAGGGAAAATACAATTTACAAATTACTCAATACGTTGAGTGATTTTACTCAGGATCGCAAGTGCTGTCAAGCTGCTTCGCTGCCATGAAATTCGAACAGGTCACTTTCGATTTTCATGGTACGCATCACAATCTGCCGATTTTGGCGCCGCACTGAAACATCAGGTTGTCAAACTCTTCTTTTGGATGTATCCAAGACCCTGGAGAAATCCGTCCAGCTTAACAATGCAAATATGACCTCATGGGACAAGATCCGTTCGTTGAAATTGCGCTGCATTTCGGCTGCTTCTGACGCCCTGCTTACGGGTTCATAATGCCCAGGAGCTTCAAGAGATTGGAATCAACAGTAACTCCGAAATACGTCTGTTTCTTTATCCCTTCAGTGCTTCCTGTGGCCACACCTACGCCCACATTAAGAAGCGCGGCCCTGTTGATTTCATGAGATAAACCTACCATGATATAATTTGTCTTGCCGTCCGGATCGCCCGGATTCTCCGTGGTTGATGTTGAAGTGGTAACTCCGATATTGAGGTCCCATCTCTTCAGTTGTCCAAGACCGGCAGGCCATAGCAGCCAGGTCAACCCGGGAATCTTCACGTGCGGGAAATATTCCGTTTCCCAGTCATAATAGCTTCTGGGTATCAAAAAAATGCGGACCAGCGGGGCAGGTACGAATTCCGAGGTCCTGTTCAGCCAGACACCGGCAAGGCCGACGGTAATATATTGGTTCTGACCCTGCAATTTTTTTATAAAATCGTCACTCAAACCCGCCTGAGAGAGTCTTTCCGGTTCCCCAGCCGCGAAATGGTAAACACCAAAAACCTGGTCCTGCTCGACACCCTTTTCTGAAGATAATTTTCTCTGATTATATAGTAAATCCGCAATGAACTCGTCCGACTTCCCGGCTTTTTTAAGGCTTATAGCTTCATCTACAAGAGTGCTCGCGTATATTGCAAAGGGAACGGGGACAGTAGATGTTTTGTTCCTCGTAACTGTTACGGTGACCAGATCACTCTCCATGAGCGGCGGTATGAGAACTGTAATTTTTTGCTCAGCGCAGGTTAAAACAAAACCCTCGAATTCCGAGGTGTTCGATGTAAATTTGACGGATACATCTTCTTTTTTATCTCCAAAACCGGTTCCGTTGATAGTCAATATCGTGTTTTCAATACCTGCCTTGGGACTGAGCGATTTGACCGTCAAAGGAGCAGGAGCCGGCGCTTCAGCTTGCACTTCTGTACACAAGAAACCAGGCAAAAGCAATACTGCGATGAACAGAACAATGTTTTTTATCATCTTATCCCCTTTTGGTATTTGCAGTTGTATTCGCCCGAATTATCCCGATGCCTGTAAGATTTGATCCTTCTTTATTTATTACATGTGCCGGTCCAGCTCATTTTTGAATACCTCAGCCAGTCTTCGGAACCCTTCCGGTGACGGATGAATTTCATTCGCCCACCATTGCTCTGTCGGCTGCAAGCTGTTTTGCGTCGGAATATAAAAAACATTCGCATGCACCGCAGACAGCCTCTGAAGCATCTGTCCAAATTTTTCCAGCATGATCTTCACGACATCATACCGAAGTGCCTTCGGTACGCACCTGAACTCGAGCGAGGGCTTCAGCCAGGGGCCGACGAAGCACGCCTTCACTCCGTTCGGATCCGGGAAATCATATCCGTGAAAGAACAGTTTTGTATCCGGACTTACCGCGTCGCGTATCGCAATCAGGTCGCGGTACCCGGCTTCGAGGAGGGAGAGGACCGCGTCAAGGCGATTCTGGTCTATGATCTGTACGGCAATGTTTCCTTCCTTATACTCGTTGAGCCAGATACAGAACTGGTCCCCCACGAGATCGTTTCCCCCTCCTGAAAAGAGCAGGATATCGAAGTGCACCCGCGTATCGGACAATCTCTTGATCAATTCCTTTCGTTGAGAAACTCCCATCATGTTCCGAACTTCATCTCCAGGATGGGCCAGGCAAATCTCGATATCGAGCAGATTCTGCAGAAACGAGATGATTCCCCCGTTTTCAAGCGGGTATTTAAACCAGGAATCGCCTTCTGCCAGAATTGTACGCTGCCTTTTGGCCGTCAGTGCCAACCGGCGAGGACCGGGTTTCCTGATTTTATTTACATATTCCTTGAAGCGTTCATCACGATCCATCTCGACCCGCTTTGCCAGAATTTCCTGTCTTTCTGCAACAGTCTCACGGATCGTCACTTTCAGTAACCGCTTTTCCCTTGTCTTCTTTGCCTGGGCCTTTGTCTTGCGTTTTGCTTTTTGAACCTTAGCCTTGCTCGTTGCCATTTCGTCGTTTCCCCCCTAGACATTTTCCAATAAGATGTAACGGATCACACTCTTATTCCATTTTTCCCCATGGTACCGTCTGGCCTGATCGACTGCGAGGGTTATAAAACTCTCCCATTGCTCGGGATGGATCGTCTGGCACCCTTCGCTCGACGTTGTCGTGTAGCCTCCCCGGTGAATGTTGATCCCGAACTCGCCGGTATGGTCGTACGGAGGGTCTCCGTCCCGAAGGACCGTGACCGGGCCCAGCCGCTGGCAGAGCGCAAGATACTTCCCGTTGTGCTTGTCGAACTTATGCACGTACCATGCGCCCGCCTTGAGCGTAGCCATGCCCTTGTTTTTATTTGTGCCGGTCCCTTTTCGATATCTGGACGGGTCCGTATTCCCGTTGAAAGCGGCAAAAGCGCCCGGTGAATGCAGAAACAGCGCGTCGTCGTATATGCCGCGGTCGTTGACTCCCGGAGCGCCCATGGTATTCCGGTAATAGCCTCGATACCCCAGCACGATCAGAGGGTGACGAGTCCTGTCGAGCGCAAAAGGCGCTAGAAGCGTCTCCAGGTCAGCGGTAGACAGCCGCGGTTTTCCGGTTTTCGGAAGTCCTAACGGTTCCGCCATAGTGATCTCCCTTTATCCCGTCAAGTGATCGACATATCAGAACGACCATTTTTTATCATGTTTCTCCTTTTTCTCCTCATAGTCCTTCAGCTCTTTGAGGTATTCCTGTAACTGCTGCTGCTCCGCGTCACTCAGTTTTTTCGACTGCTTCCTGGACTTTGAATCCTTTTTCCCGGGCTTATCTGTTGTTCCCTTTCCCTTCCCGTTTTCCTGGGCGTACGCCGCCTGGATTCCGAATAAATTGAATCCGGATTCACCGGCTTTCGTTGCGTCAATTTTTTTCAGAATATCCAGTATCGCCGGAGAAGGTTCCGGGGGCTTCGGTGCGGCATCGATCGATTTTCCCGTTCCGAGGCTCATTGAAAAAATGATGAGCGTATTTAAAATACAATACACTGGACGCTCGAGATGCGGCCTTTTACCCTTGATGTGGTCCTTCTCGCGCGGCAATACAACAAGCACAGCGATCATAAAGCTCACAAAAATGGCTACCCAGGGGAATCTTAAACTAAAGGCATTGGCGAGGGCTGTCGAGATACTGACGGTAAGAGTGACGGTAATGCCCGGTGTGATCATGGACTTCGGGTTTAAAAAATCATTGATTTCAGCCATAAAATGCCTCCTTTGAAATGAAATTCAATTATATACAATCACTGCAGCCTTTTTCGCTGGCTTTTGTACGCTGATGCGGATTTGTGGAACTTGAGCGGAACCCGCGTCTCCCCGTCGCCGAGGATCCTGGCAAGCGTCGCCTGGATCGTGGGCGCATCGTCGTCGAAATCCTGGTGGTGCCTCGCCGTCGAGTGCTTGAGCCGGTCGGTTTCATTATTGGGGGCGCGGACCCAGTCTGCGGCGCCGCTCGTAAAAAGGTCTTTCAGTTGATTGTCGGCACTGATGAATTTTTCCATCCGAGCAAAGGCTCGCCGTCGCTGATAAGCGGAATGTGCTGCTTGTCCTCAAAGGCATTTGAAACAAGATAGAGCAGGGACTTGTTGTAGATATTTACGCAATTGTCGTCCTGCTCGGCTTTGTCGGTAAGAGTGAACATGGCCAGACGTTCGATGTTCCTGCCGAGGGCGGGCAGATATGTTTGCTTAAAGAGTCCGGTCGTGCATGCCGGCGCCCAGAGAGTGCAGGTTTTTACCTTGACGTTACCGGTCCCGGCCAGGAGATGAACGAGATGTGCATGAAAAATACTTCCCGCGCTGTGTCCCGCGATATGGACTTCGAGGTCCGGGTTTTTCTTCGAGCAGTTGCTTGAGGAAGGAGGCTGTAATAGCCGCGCCGTGTTTTTCTGCCGACGCCTTCCCGGCATTTTCTTTCATTTCGCTCCAGATGCGCGCTCCGCCGAGCAGGCGGGCAAGTCGTTCGAGCCTGTCATCCAGGCGGTCGAGCAGGAAGTCTTTTGCTGCTTCCATGAAACCTTCGGGCCTGCGGCGCTTGACCGCATCCTGTAATATATCGCCAAGCGTGGACCAGAGGTCCGTATGCCAGATGAAGAAAACCGGATATACTTCCGCCCCAAGCATGATCGGCCGGTAGTCCGCCAGACGCTGGACCGCGGACTCTTCGTCCACGAGTCCGCCGTGCGCATACAGCAGGATGCGCTTTTTCTTCCATTCGGCCGTCGTTTCCGGGAAGTAATCCTCAAAGATATGCTTCACGTCGTCCGCATCGGTCCCGTATGCTCCCTTCGGGCTCAGAAGACCGTCGTTGCCGATGCTTACGATATGGCGGCGCAATTCATAATTAGCAAAAGCATCCGAAGTCACTGCAACTGCGGAATGCCGGGCCGCAACGCCTCGCGCAGTCTGCAGTTTTACCGGAACCCCGAGACGGGCTACCCAGACATCGGTGCCGTTTGCGAGCCAGTCGTCGTAATTGATCCGGGCAAACCCTTTTTTTCCCCACTTCGGGCCCCAGGAATTCTGTATCCAGAAGCCCTCATCGTCATAGGCCACGATGGCGAATGCATGGCCTCCGAGATTGCGCTCGCGGTACTTGATGATGCCGTCAGCTTTCACTTCGTCCCACCCGTCGTGTACGCTTGCGGTTGCATACAGCACGCCCACTTCCGCGATTGCGCAATGCATGGCCACGAGATCTTTATGATTGACACGAAAATAACCGCCGAGCGGACGCTTCGTTGCTTCTTTTGCAGCCGCCGGCTTCAACGTTGCGTCGCTCTTGTTGAAGAGTTCAGAAGTGCAGGCTCCGTGTTTTTGCCAGCCCTTCATGGCGCCCCGTGCGCTTGATCCTTCATAATTCTCGCCTTGCCATTCGTCGTACCGTTTGGCCAGGTAGTAGAGCATCCACGGGCTTACCTGTTTTTTATCCGGATCGTGCTTGCGGGTCCGGAGAAGATAATTTACTACCGTAGCGAGACCGAATCCTGTACAGGCCCCTTCCGATCCCTGATCAAGGACCGGCACTCTGATTTTTTGGTACCCTGCGAGGTCGATTGACTCCGGGACTTCGGCAAGGGTCGGTTCGAACATACGGTCACGGAAATCGAATGTGTCCGGTCTCACGTTCACTTTTCGCCCGCTTTTGGTTTTAGGCCCATCAGTATTCGCCATATTCTCTCCTTGTATCGTAAAGTGAGATTCTGTCGTTTTGGTATATTCTCCCCGAGACGTTTCTTTAAACCACCAACAGCTTTTGCGAAGGAAGCAAATGGTGCAAAATCGTATGCCGGTGATAACTTGCCGCCTGATGGAACCGGTAGACCGGAAGTTGAGTAGCGTCCAAGGGTGTTGCCAGTCCATCATAGTCTTTAAGCTGGCTGTCCCAGGTATCGCCGCTGTATACAGGAATACTCTCTTCTGTCCCGTCGTACAATTTTCCTTGTTTTAATGCTTCCTGCCACGCGGCTATCCGGCCCTCCTCGTCAGCCTCCGTTTTAAGTATTTGTGAAACCTGGTCCCTGATCTCCTTGAACTCGCATCTGCTCTTGAAATCTGAATATTTCTTTGCAATTTTTGAAAATACGGAAAATAAGGCATGAAGCGCTTCACAGGCTTCAAGAAAGCTCTCCCGGTTGTCTCTGACCGAGGATCTGCCTCCCTGCTCGTATTGAAAATCCCAGCTTAAATACGGCCGGTCCGGATATGTTGCGACAGCGCCATGTCCCAGGCCTGAGGAAAGCATCTCAGCGGCGCCTCCCCCAAAAACACTGACCACCTTTTGATAGACCGCCTTTATTCCCTTGATCCCGTTCTTGCTGAAAAAACTCTTCGCCTTGTCTTTAATATATTTTTCAATCTCAGGGTCAACAACTTTAACGTTAATAGTGTCGTTTTTTACCCGGTTAAGATCCGAACCGATGCCTGAAAACCCGAAGTGAGAAAAGGTGTCTGCATACACATGTGCGGTAATTCCGAGCAGTTCGAGCGCGAACGGCGTGCCTGAAAGAGCGAGTGCCAGATTAGTTTTCACCATATCCTTCGCAACCTGGCTGTCCTTTCCGCATTGCAGCCGCTCTTCAAAGTTATTGCCTGTGTTTCCCGGAAGAAAGTGGAACGGGACCCAGACGTGCCGCTGGTCTATGGGGAGGAGATTTTGTATGTTGCTCGCGTGATGGCCGGTTGCTTGCGCGTGGATACAGCTTTTGTCCTTGCATTTGTACGTTGTCGTTTCTGCGGCATCATCGACATATTGAGCGGCTGTGGCGATAATCTTTGCTGAATCTGCCTTTATGCCGGCTGCTCTTGCCAGTGCATACGTTCCGTAGTAGTGCATGTCCATCTGCATGATTAAATCCTCCGTTTAGTATTGAATAATCGTTATGCCAATCTTTGATGCATTCGTAAGAAGTCAGAAAACACCCAATTTCGTCATACCGGCGAACGCCGGTATCCAGTCTTTTCAATAAGTTCGATAACCACTGGACCCCGGTTTTCACCGGGGAGACGACTTTTTACAATCTTGATAGATTGGGAATCGCTATTTACAGAAATTTATCCGTATGACGGTTGAGATACTGGAAGGCCTACAGGGATCTACGGAATTTTACGGATTGTTACATAAAATAAAATTATTGTCTCGGCTTTTCTTGCTAAAACGTTAGGCTTTTCTTGCTATTTTAATATGTATATATAAGTAACAAACCGAGATTTATATGGAAAAATCAGGAATGAACGGGCTGGAACAGTAGACGACAGGATTTGTAAGAGGATACGTCAGAGCTATGATCTCTCCGCTTTTCGCCGGGCGCTTTGCTATCAGAGAAATCGGCCAGCTCAGATACAAGAACCGGATACTCAAGCATTTCAGCTTCATGTCAGGAAAATGCTGGGCACAGGTGGGCGCACGCGAAGGCACGAAGCTAAACAAGAATGAGGTGAGCTAAAGTAATTTTTCGACGTCAACAGTTATTGTTCTTTGCGTTGATGTTTCCGATGCGTCTTGGTCTATTGTTGTGGACCCGCGGAGACATCGCGCTAAGTTCACGGCTTCTCTGTCAACGTTCCCGTCGCAGGATTGTAATCATAATTGCCGCCCTCTAAGGTCATACCGTTGAACGCCGCGACCTCGTTCAGATCAGCAGGATAGCGGCCGTTGGCTGCGTAGTATTCCTGTATTGATTTCTGCACTGTCAGCACATTCACCTTCTTTTCAACCTTCTTCGCGGTTTTGAGAGACTCAACCATCGTGTTGCCGTACTGCTGCGCCGGGTTCTTGTCATCGGTGCAGGCGAAGAGCGCAAGGCATAAAACGAGCGGAACGATCCATCCGGTATAAGCTTTTTTCATACGGCCTCCTTGTACCACCAAACATGTCTCGTCTTCCTAAGAGCAGGGTACACTTTGCATTTTACAATTTTCAATTTCCAATTTACAATTTTTCCCGCCTTACGGTATCACCCTGATAACATCCGCTCCTTCAAATGTCATGGTTCCGACCTTGCCTTTTACCTGTACCGGGATATTATCTCCGTTTCCGATCACGCTTATCACGTCGCTCCGCTTGAACTTGACCATAAGCTCCGGGATGCCGTCCTTATCATGATCTCCGCTTGCATACGGCCAGAGCTCAGCAGGTACCGTCCCTTCCAGTCGAATCGAGGCGATGTCGACATCAGCCGGCTTGTACCCGACGGGAAGTTCGATATACACGACGACCCAGGTGCCTTTGCTCTTTTTATTCAAAGTATCAGGATCAAAATCAATTGTTGCATTGATGCTCGTTTTCGGAATATGGATCGAGAATGTGGCCATGCCCATCCATGAACCATATTGGTCGCCGTCAAAGGCGCGCGCCCGCCATGCGTACGCCGTATTGTCCGTCAGCGTCGTCAATACAATCCACGATGTTACTCCTGACTCCTGGCTTCCGACTCCAGACGCCGCGTTTACAAGCACGCCGCCCGAGTAGATCTCGAAATCATAAGTAAGATTATCGCTGTCCGGATCCACTGCATTCGTGATCGAGAGCGTGGGCGTCGTTGTTGAAAGGCTGCTCCCTTCAGCAGGCGATGAGAGGCCCGGCGCGCCCGGTGAGTCATTGGCAGTATTTACGGTGAATTGGGAAAGGGTAGTCCAGGCGCTTACAGCTATTCCGTCAAAGGACCGGGCGCGCCAGTAATAAATCTGGTTTTCAATAAGCGATACCGGCACAGTCCACGAGGTAATTTGAGCTGTTTCAGCAAGGCCTGAGGCATTCCGGACCGGGTTCAACATAGCCGCATCACTATAGAGCTCGAATTCGTAAGTGAGAGCGTCTCCGTCAAGGTCCGCCGAGTTGTGCACGGACAATGTCGGCATGAAAACATTCACGCCGGCATTGTTGGAAGGATTTGCGGGCAGCGGCGCTGTCGGGGCGTCGTTGGCAGTATTAGCAAAGAAAGATACCACTGACGACCAGGCGCTTTCGGCAGCGCCGTCGCTTGCCTTCGCTCGGAGATAGTATCGGGTATTGTCCCGGAGCCCATCCACGTGCCACATTGTCGTATCCTGCCCTGAGCCTGTCGAAGAGGCCTGTCCTGCCATAACAGCGCCCGACCTGATCACATTACCGGAATCGAAGGTCATGGCTGTATCAAGCTCGATAAAGTAGTTAATAACCGCAGAATCAGGGTCAGTGCTGTTTGCGACAATAATATCGGCAGTAAGGGCAGACACCGTAGAATTATCGGCCGGCATGGTTATCGAAGGCGCAGTAGGCGCGTCATTAGACGTGTTCACGAAGAACCGGGAAGTGACTGACCACGGTCCTTCATCCAGCCAGTCATCAGCCTGCGCTCTCCAGTAATACCAAACATTCTCCTCAAGGCTCAGGGTCGGCTGCCACGAAGTATTGCCTTGGCCGCTCAATACGCCTTTTGCAGATATCACGATGCCGGCAAAATCAGGATCCTGTGCCACATCGAAATTATACGTGAGGCTGGCGCTGTCCGGATCAGCCGCATTGGTGACAGTCAGAATTGGAGTAAGAACGGACACATCTGTGCCATCTGCAGGGCTCGTTGGAATAGGCGCAGTCGGCGGATCATTCACGGTGTTGACCCTGAAAGATGCCGGCCTGTCCTGAGCAGAGTCGATGGACATCCATGGCCCGTACAACTTCCCGTCATATGCTCGTGTACGCCAGTAATAGGTCTGGTTTTCGGAAAGGGCCACGGCTACGATCCATTTTGTGATTCCGGCCTGTTCGGAGACCGTGCCGGAGGAACTGGTGATGAGATTCGCTAAGCCGGGGTCGCTGTACACCTCAAACTCATACAAGAGCTTGTCGTCGTTCGGATCTGACGCATTATTCACAGAAAGCTCAGGAAAGAAGGTCAGGACATCCGCAGCCTGTCCGGGCCCGGCGAGCGACGGCGCGGACGGCGCCCCTTCGACCCTGAAGTAGGTCCCGGCAAGGGTCTCTTCCACCCCGGCGATATTTGCCCGCAGAATAACCAGGTAATCCCTGGCGCTGTAGTTTGTGGTGTTGATTGAAGCGGAATTGCTGGACGTTGCACCCATGGCAACGCTAGCTTGATCAGTGATCGTGTCGTATATCGACTCGTTTACTGCATGGACGGTCAGGACCGAGAGCGCAATGTTCTCGAGATCGGTATTTCCCGTGTTCGTTACGCCATACGAGATCGTCACTGTCTCGCCGGACAGCAGGCTCTGCTTGTCTACGGCAATCTGGCCCTTGAGCATGGCTGAAGGTTTGAGCGTATTCGCGATCACAACGTTCTGTGTGCCCGCGGCAATGACCGTGCCTGTCGCATCTTTTATCTCGAGAGTTACCGGATATGTCCCCGGCGCATTCGTCCCTACGTTCCAGTAACTCTTGAACGTGTACGCGGCCCCGGGCATGAGGGTGGATATGGTCTTCGTTTCGACGAAGACCAGACCGTTTAAACTGTTTGAACCGCTTGAACTGATCTCTACCCGGGCTGCCAGGTTTTCAAAAGCATAATTCCCGCTCAGGCTCGTAACTGTCGAAGAAAGCGTTATTGTCTCGTTCGGATTATACGAAATCTTGTCCGTGGTGACGCCTGCCTGGGCGTTCATATCCGGCAGAATGTCGAAAGAAGCGCGGTTTTCAGACACGGCCTTGCCGGGTTCGGACAATATTGCATGTACCTGATAGGCGCCTGCGTATGTTCCGCCCGTGTTCCAGGTAAAGGAATACGTCTGCGAGGGAACCGGCTCGGCCTGTCCCGTCACAACGGATATCTCGGGCGGGGCCGGCAAGGCGCTGATGCCGAGACTGCAGTAGGCCGTGGAAGCGAGCTGTACTTTCTGACCGAAACTCCCGTCTCCCCTGCCCGGGTAGAATGCAATGTTTTTACTGCCGCAGTTTGCGGCGATTATATCCATATGACCGTCATTGTTGAAATCTCCAGCGTCGAATCCGATTGCACTGCCTGTGATAAGGGACGGCACGGAAACCGGAGAGGCGAAGGCGCCGTCGCCAATGCCTTTGAAGAGATTGGCGCCTCCACTGGCGCTGGTGCTTGCAATCAGATCTATCCTGCCGTCCTCGTCAAAATCGCGGGCAATAACGCCGTACGGATCGGCGCCGCTTGTGCCGATTTTAACCGGTGATGAAAAAGCACCGTTCCCGCTGCCTCTGTAGAGGTAGAGTGCGCCGTCACTATAGTTTCCGATGAACAGATCGACCTTTCCGTCACGGTCAACATCGGCTGCCGTCTTGCCTCTCAATGCCACTGCGCTCGCCGGAGAGGCCAGTGTGGTCTGGGTAAAGGCGCCGTTTCCATTTCCCTGGAACAGATAGAGGTTTTTATTGTTGCCGCTCACGACAAAGTCCTCAAAGCCGTCGTTGTTGAAATCGGCGGTTGCCATATCCATGATCCAACTGGAGGCGGTAATTGCGCCGATCTTGACTCTTGCAAGGAATGTGTTCGTGCCGTCTGCCTTGTTCTGGTAATAATAGAGTTCTCCGGTTGTGCCTCGGCCGGTGATCACGTCCGTGAAAGCGTCGTTATTGAAGTCATCGAGCACGACGCCCCGGATATTGTCGTTCGAAGTCGATATGTCATCGATAAGGTTGGCTGTCGTGAATGTTCCATCGCCATTGCTTTCAATGGTATAGATTTTGCCTGAATCGTCCGTGAAAGCGATAAGTTGCCCGTTCATGATAAGATTTGTGTTTTGTGACGGAGTCTTGGGACCGTGGTCGCTCGTATCGAAGTAGACTGCGAAGCTTCTGGTTGAGTCTGCCTGGGTGATCCCGTCGACAAGCCAGGTAACATTTGCCGAACCATCCGCCTGGAATTCGGCCTTTGCCTGTTTTTCATTGACGATGTTCCCTTGGCCGTCCAGTTCCAGGACGCGAAGCGAGTTTTGATCAACAGACTTATCCGGTATGCCCAGGATTGAAAGAGCTGAAGCAAAATCTATGTTTGTCTGCGCGAGTGCGTCTTTCATGGTCCGGTCTGCTGTTAGTGATGCGGGTATCCGATACGCCCTGCCTGCCGGACCTGCGGGTACGAGTTCGGTCACGGTGAATGTTGCTGCTGAGGCGATTCGATTTCCGGCTGTATCTTCTATGAATATCGAGCCGCTGCCGGACCAGGAGGAAGAATTATTGTTGTGAATAGACACGATTATGTTCGAATCTGCATGCGAGCCATACTGAGTTTTATCGATGCTCAGGCTCGATGCAATTCCCGCGCTCTGGATTGAAACCAATGCGGAGGCCGTGTTGTCGGTTTCTATGCCTTCCGCGATGGCATTGTCAGGGTCGACTTCTATGAGGACCGTCTGTGTGCCGGACAATCCGACTGTCTCAAAGGTTGCCTGCACCGTTACAGACTGACCGAGGCCGAGGACCGGGTAGATCGTTTGAGAGATCGATTCTGTTCCTGATCCGGCAGATGTAAGCGAGAGTCTGACTGGAATTGCGCCAACCGATGTTCCCCGGTTCAAGACGGTTGCGTTTACTGTAAGCTGCTCCCCTTCCCTGAGCGATGACGACGATAGAGCAATGTCATTCGACGTGACCGTCAGGTTCGGCAAAATCGGCTGCTCTACATCAAGTGTTGCGCCTGCGCTGTTGTTTTGTTCGTTTGTCTCAATGATTGCATTTTCAGGGTCCGCGACCGCGTACAGCACGTGGGTTCCGGATTTGCCGAGGGTGTCGAAAGTAAACGTGATTGTTGCTGATCCGCCTGCATCGATCCAGGAAATCGTCTGTGTTCCTATCTGCATCCCGTCGGGTTCGGGATTTCCGTCATAAAGCCGGATTTGCGTATTTGCAGCAGGATAATAGCCTGCATTCCTGACGTTTGCCGTTATCGATACGAAACCGCCTTCATAATACGGACCTGATGAAAGCGTAATATCTTCAGCGCCTATGGTGAGGTCGGGCATGCCGGATATCGCGCTCAACGAGAGAGTGACGGTATTGTCGTCCTCACGGCATTCGGAGACCAGGGCCGCCTCGTCCACGACCACGGTTATTGCCGCGCTGCCTGCATAAGCGCTGCCCACGGTGAACGAAACGTCCTCGTACTCTCCGGGCTGCAGGGTTTTGGTTGTGTATATCGTACCAAGAAGGGTTCCGCCCTGCGAGGTTCCGTTGTGGAACGAGACGCCCGCGCCTGCCGAAGCTTCTGTGGCCCCGCCGTTCCCGACGCGGACCGTGACGTTCAGGCCGGCGTTTTCCTGCTGTTGCCGGAAGTAAGAAACCGTCAGGTTGGGCGTCAGGTACGGATTCGGATTCGGGCCGATTGCCGCCTGCGTACGGTAGGTGTTGTTCATAAGCCAGCTCGGGGTTTCATACTGCGGGATAGAGCCGTCGTCGTTCACGTTCGTGACGTGGTAGGAGGGCTGGTTCCAGATGCGGCGGCCATTGACCCAGGGCTGACTGTGGTCGGATGAACCATACACGCGTATGGCCGTCATAATGCCGTTATTGACGTCAGGACCGACAACGACTACTTCAACATGGCCATCGCCGTCCACGTCAGCAACCACAGTATTTTGAATATTGGCGTCAGCATATCCGAAAGCCTCTTGAAATAATGTGACGCCGTTTTTGCCGTTCATGATGCGGAAGTAACCGGCTGAGTTGAACATTATCTCTGGACTTCCGTCGCCGTCGAGGTCAAAAACCGTGGGCGCAGTCGGGTAATTTCCCCAACCAACTTCATTGTATTTACCCGGGATCGGGAACCGATGCACTAGTTGACCGCTTCTATTCAGAATAAAAATCTTGCCGTCGTACATGACTCCTATATCCGTAGTGCCGTCGCCGTCGAAATCCGACACAACCGGCTGGCTTATATTATATCCGGTTGGAGTTGCTTCGCCGTTCAGCCGATAGATGTACACCGGTCCCCATTTAACGCTTCCATTGCGATCGAGGAGGTAAACACTGGAGCGATGCTGATAATTGGTCACCAAAACAATCTCCGGATATACATCATCATTAAAATTCGCTATTGCGGTTGCGCCGTCCGGCAAGACACTGTTCCACCACTTAAGGTTGCAATTGCCGTCATATGCGGCGTTTCCCCCGATGATTTCCTGCCTGCCATCCAGATCAAGATCAGCGATGCTGACCGCATAGAACCCCCCGTAATTATATGCCATACCTTCACCACTGTACACAAAATGGTCCCTCGCGCACCGGATGGAACCATCCGCATTAATAATGTTCGGGCCCATGACGATTTGCTTTGTCCCGTTGCCATCGAGGTCCGCAAGAGCGAGAATCCCATCAGGACGAATATCTAAATAGTTCCAGACAGTCCCAGGGAGATGGGAGGCATTCCAGGCGTTGACGTTGGCGATATTGTTCCACTTAACAGTCCCGTCGTTATTATATGCAACGATACTGTACCCGCTTGCACTACTGCGGGCGCTAAGGATATCTGGTTTTCCGTCGCTGTCGATATCACCGGCTGCAGTATAAGAATAAGCGCTTGGCCGGTTGTTTGCATCCTTGAGGTTCATGTAATTTTCGCCCATATTGCCTTTAAACGCCCGAATGGTTCCATAAATGCTATTGCCAGTCCGCGCGCCGGCGTTTATGATAATATCCGGAGTGTCGTTTTGATCAATTTTACTATCGCTGTTCGTGTCCCTCAGGTTCATAATTGAGGGTGGCGTATAGAAATACTCATCGTACGGGCCCCACCACTTCCACTTCACCGTCGGCTGCAATGGGTTCGTTGGCACAACTTGGCAATCCTTGCACGAGGAAAGGATATTGTTCGTCTCGTCCTGTTCGTGGATCGTGTCGTCCGCGTCTATCATGGCATAAAGCGGCGTATTCAGGAACTTCACTGACCCGGAAAGCGTCATGCTTACCATGCCCACGCCTTCAGGCCAGATTGGGATTGTACTGGTGCCGGTACTGAGAATGTTGTCCATACCGGGCGTGTAGGCCCCGTTCATGTCGATATCGTCGAATACCAAGACGCTGAAGGAACTGGCGATCTTGTCATCGCCCTTGTTCTGGAACGTGATTTTTGCGCTGTCGCCTGTTGACAGGGTCTGGGTGTCGGTGGTCATGGACAAAAGATCGATTTTGGTGGGCACAAGATCAGGACCGAGAATTTCTCCGGGGGCTTTGATCTTTAGTGAACGGATGGCGAGATTATTTGCCTCGTAGAGTTCGGTGACGGTGTTCTCCGTGTCGGCAATAGCATAGAACCGATAGGTCCAGGGAACAGCGGTGAAATTGTAGGTTACAGTCGTGCTTGCGTCACCGGCAATGTTCGCGATGGAGAAGGTCTGCAAAAGTGTGCCTCCTGCCGCCGGATCTCCATCATAGAGTGCAAAGTTGAATGCTCCGGTCTCCTTGATCCCGGCGTTGTTCACCTTAACTGAAAGGAGAACCGTATCGCCATTAACCGGGTGCTCAGGTATAAATGTCAGATCAGTAGCGGAGAGAGAGATATCCACCATATCGGGCATGATTTTGACAGACGCCTGATTGTTCGTTTCGTTTGTCTCGCTGATCTGGTTGGAGCGGTCCACGATCAGATAGAGCTCGTGAATACCTGACGCGATTGTCCAATTCGCTGAAATGATCTGTTCAGCGCCAGACGCAAGAGAAATCGTTTGTGAGTGAATCAGCGTGCCTCCGGCATCCGGGAGGCCGTCGAATATCTCTACCGTAAAGAACGACGCCGCTTCTGATCCTTTGTTTCTGACCGGCACTGTTATCTGCACCGTCTCATCCACGTTCGGCCGTGCCGGCGTAATCTGTATCATTCCTGCCACAAGATCCGCAAACTTCTGTGTGCCTCCAACCTGAACAGTAACCGAGCCGGTGTTGTTCGTCTCGGATAATTCGGTGACCGCGCTATCTTTATCAGCGACCAGATAAAGGGTATGCGAACCATTCCCGGTTAATGTAACGCCCACCGTTCCCGTTCTTACCTCCGTCCCCATAAGGCCGGAGATATTGACACTCTGCAAAAGGACGCCAGCCTGTGAAGGATCACCGTCGTAGAGGCTGACTGTAAATGCGCCGGTAGCACTCTCACCGAGATTACGAATTTTATATTCCATGGTAAACGCAGTTCCCGAAACGGGGACATAGGTTGAAGGTTTCAGGTCCTCAGAATAAACCGCCAAATCAGGACACGTTGCCACCCAAACGCGGGTGGAGGATTTATTGTCGGTTTCGGATGTTTCGGATATTGTATTATCAGGATCAACGACAACGAAGATAGTCTTGCCGCCGGTGCCGGTGAATGAAGCAGTTATAGAGACGGGAGTTGAGGAGTTCGGAGTAAGAGACGGAATAATTTGATCAGCACCGACTTGAATACCACCTGTCGAAGGGACCTGTCCTGAGTTTATCGAAGGATCGCCAAGATAGAAACGAACGGCAACGTTAGAAGCATCTTCATATCCAGCATTTTTTATCGTAGCAGTAATAGCTGTTTCTACATTCTCCTGCGGCATTGGATTCGAAAGCGAAATCGAGGAGACAGTGAGATTCGGCCTCGCTGCAGCCAACGCCTGAAGAGCAAGAGCGGTAGAATATGGATCATCATTCCATGAGCCATTTGGTGATTGCATGGATGTAAGGTAATTAATTCCGTTGATAATCGTTTCTGAACTGCTCTTTCCACTTTCGATCAAAGACATAACCGACAACGCGGTTTCATAAATTGTTGAGGGAGAGCTACCGAAGCCGTCATCAGTGTTCTGTTTCATGAGAAGATATGCCGAAGCGTTATTAATTGCTTCCTGATTAATGAATACGGAATTGTATGAAGACAAAGCCCGAAGCACTAACGCGGTTACATATGCATTGCTTTCGTCCGCCAGCAGTCCTTCACTCGCTGACCTGAATCCCCACCCGCCGTCCGAATTTTGATTTTTGGTGAGGTAGTTCAAAGACTGCCCGATGACTGTCGTATCGGAATAATTTGCGGCATGAAGGGCTTTGAGGGCGAGGGCGGTAGTTTCAGGATCACTGAATGAGCCGATCTTTGCGCCCCATCCCCCGTCAGAATTTCTGTAACCAACGAGATTATCTATCAATTCACTGACATCGATGACAGCCTTAGCCGCAGTGATTATTTTCCGAGCTAATTCATCTGTCGTCGGTATATCAGTTTGTAGGGTCAGCCAGTTTAGTCCCTCGGTAAAATTTGTTCCGGTATTCCCGGTTGCTGTGAGAGCATCTAGCGTTAATGATGTATTGATCAGAGTAAAATCTTCCGAGCCCCAACTGCCATCAGCGTTTTGAGTAGACATTAACCATTCGGCGCCGCTCGATATTGATGCGCTATGAGCCCTGCAAGGAAATGCCTGTAATAAACACGCCAGGATAACAGCAATAATTAACGCTCTTCTCATAATCGCACCGCCTCTTCTGAGATTATGCATTGGCTTATCGGATAAGGATACTCTGCGCTTTTTTATTAAATCGCCATTGATCGTATATATATTCCCGTTCTTATCCACCTGGTAATATTCACCTGTTTCATCACCATAAAGTTCGGTCCCCAAAAGAACTGATTCTTGCTTTAAATATTTTATGACACGAGCGAAACCAGAGAGCAAGCATAGTAACGCAGCGTGGGCAGCAGACAATAACAGATTTCCTAGATTACCTCCCCTCTGTTTCGGATTTATCTTGGCGCAACGAGCCGAACGGTTAGAACTATCTCAGCCTTCCATTAATCTTTTCCCGATCAGATGGATTTCATCACCGGGCGAACCATTAGGGTTTCTCTTCTTTAGGATATATTTGAGTCATTCCGTCGACTCTGTAATATGTATTTTCTTCTTTATCGTTTATACAAATGGTAAAAGTGTCTTTATCGATTATCTGAATCCGAGAGATACAGAAATTACCGCGTGGATCACATGGATTTCCCTCCAGTGTATTTCCAACAATTTGGAACCACACAACTTCTTCATGGAGATTTCCGCCAGCAAAAAAGTATTTCGGTCCTCGGCGTACAATCTCGAATCCTGCAAAAACAGGGGGGGACTCCCAGATTGCTTCGGTCCAACCGAAGGTTCTAGCCTTGCGATTAACTAGGGAGGATAAAAAATAAGTCCCTGAAAGGGATATGTCCTTCTTCCAACGTATTTCAATACGCGATTTGGGAGCACCGCTAGCCTGGAAAGATAATAGAGCAGCAATTACAAAAGCTACAACCGACGATGTCACAAAAAATGACTTGAATCGCATTGTCCCTCCTGATTAATAATAATTTATTGCCCTAAGGGGCTTGCCCATTAAAGTCCATCCCTAACTGCAATATCTATGACTATAAACGAATACGGACGTTCGGATTTAAAAAAAAATATATTTCTCAAAAACTGGAATTGAACACCTTGACCCTTGGAGATTCATGAACGGAATCTTCAATATAAATATTATTATCCGTATCAAAGCAAATGCCTCTGTCGTAATAGAGCCATCCTGTTCCAGGTCCTTACGGCCGAATTCACCGTCCTTATTGCCATATTTAATTTTGACGACAACTTCTTCTTTAAGTCGAATTCTCTTTTCCTTCTCTTGTGTCCATCCTGCAAGTGGCACAAGTAAGATTAGCAAACAGATCGTAAACAGACGCATATTTCTTGCATCTTGATGCTCCTGTTAGCTTCATATAATATTTTGACGTTTCGCTTTCATTAGTTCCCTGCTGCCAGTAAATTAGGAAGAACATTTCGGACCGTTCCAAAACCGGCAAAAAGTTGGGATGCAGTAGCTGGCGTCGGTGTCGATCTAATAAAAGTGCTGGCGGAAGGGTTTATAATATTGAGAATGCTATCTGTCACTACCCCTGCACTTGATGATGCTTGTGCAAACGTAATGTTTCCATTAGAGTCCGGTCCTTCCAGAACAATTCCTACATGCGTAATCCCCTGCTGTGAAATGTCTTTCGTTTTGTCACGAGTATAGGTATTTTTGAAGAAAATGATGTCTCCCTTCAACGGGTCGTTCGTAGTTCTTACTCCGGCGTCCTTATAGACCTTCTGAGCATTTACCAAGTCAAACGCAATTTCAGTTTGATATCTGCCTGACTGCGGGATGCCCCATATAATATCTAAACCATCTTTATAGTTGCCACCTTCTTTTTGCAATACTGCCCCAAATAGATATATTCCGGCTGCTGCGTAAGCTTTATATAGCAGTCCTGAACACTGACCGATGCCCGAATAGGATGCGCAATAAGTGATACTGCCAGCAATTGCGTTTTGAATTTCACCCTCGTTTGGGGCATATTCGAATGATTCCAATATTGCAGCTGTAGCAATAGTCCTTCTCGTTTGCGGATCGAGCCGGTCTTTAATCCAGCCATAGGGACCTTTATATAAGGCAACAATGGCTACGCCAACGAAGATAGCTGCACTGAGCACACCGCCCAAGCCACCGCTAATTAGATAAGCGCCAGAACCAGTGATCGGGTCTTTAATGATATAGCCTACCCCGACAAAGTCCTCTATCGAAATATTTGTCTTGGATATCATTACTTCTTTTCCAGCATTTACTGCGTTAGAAATTTCCTGTTTTATTTCGGTATCTACCTGAAGCGTTGGTAATAGCTGCGAGATATTTGTTGAATTTATTGTATAGATTGGAATACCGTTCGTCGCGGCAACCTGCAATGCCCTTACTGCTGAAACCGAAGGAAATTCATCTAACCTTTCAAAGATATCATGCTCATCGTATGAACTTACAAGTCCTGCTAGCTGCATGTATTTCTTTGCCTACATCGCCGTCTTTGGCAACGGCGATTAAGCTCCAAGACATTAATTTAAATTAAATCAATTCGCATGAGCTGAAATTCACTTTGAGGATGACCATACACGGAATAAAAGTTGCCATCATTACCAAATTTAACTAAATTAGATTTTGAATATAATTCAGCAGCAAAAGGCAAAGTAATTTTTTTTATAAATTTACTTGCACGATCAAAAATCAAAACAGATGTCAACTTCTTGGGATGCAATTCAATTTTTAAATAATATCGTTTCCCGTCTCGATCTATAAATTGTGGCGGAAACTGACATCCGCTACCTTCTGAAACCGGGAAATACACCTTGATATTTTCTTTTTCACAAGAGGTTAAGCCGATTAATTTTCCATTCTTATCATATTTTCTCCAATCACCCTTATTGCCGGAGATATATAAATCCCCATCTACGTTAAAGTATGCAGTTACTGCATCCCATTTATTATCCAAGCCCCCTATTTTGTTTAGTTTAATTAACTTCTCGCTGACGTGATGATATAAATAAATATAATTTTCATCAACAAAAGCAATTTTATCGACTACAATTGACGTTTCATAATTTATTGACTTTACAAGGTTGCCCTTTTGAGCATATATGAATATTGCTTTCTCATGTCGGCTTAAGACATACAAGTTATCATCTTTATCAACCGTTATATCATTTATAATTTCCGCATAGCGCTTAGCGGGAACATTAATTTGAATCTTAAATATAAATTTGCCATCTTTGCTGAATTTCTGGACACGATTGTTTACAGGATCAGCAACATAGATGTTTCCTTTTGAATCTATTGCTATAGCGGATGGTTCAACCCACGAACCATCTTCGAATACCTTATATCCAAACTGTCCATCAGATGCACCGATAGAGGCATTTATGACAATTTTCGCTTCGGCATTTACATCATTCGCAAACGTATGCACTCCGAATACAACTATAACTAATAGGTGAATCCAAATTGCATTACATTTCTTCATGGTCTCCTCCAATAATCATCTCTACATCTCTTTATCTGAAACATCATCAGTTTGGCAGATTATTATCACTGATGAGAGATATCATCACAGGGAACATCCCGGACTGTACCAAATCCAGAAAATAGATTTCCAGCGGTACAGGATGTACAACAAGTTGGCGCAGGCGGGTCAGTTGAAGTTCTTCTCGTTAATGGTGGCCAGTTTTCGTCACAATTAATGAGATTAATATTCATCTTTCTATAATCCACGCCTCGACTGCCAGTCGAATCAATTATCTGTATCGTGCCTCTGTCATTAGGGACAGAAATCACAATCCCTACATGACCTATTCTTGTACCATATCTAAAGAAAACCATATCGCCAATTAAAGGGTCATTGGACTGTCTAATGCTATTATTAAATTTTATATGGTCGGCCAAATTGAAAAAATATGAAGCTCCACCTGTTCCAGGAACATGATGTTTTCTTACGAGGTTATTTCTGGTACAATCGCTACCTACTCCGTCATCTAAGCAAATACCTGCCGCCCAATATGCAATTCTCACTAAATGTGAGCAATCTACCGTATCATAACTCATATCGACAATTTGTTCTGTGATCCCTATAATCATATTTCCAACCTCAAGCTCCGCTGCTGTTACAATATTGCGTCTTGTCTGTGGATCAAGCTGGTCTTTTATCCACCCATACGGCCCTTTATATAACGCCACTATTGCAACTCCGACAAAAACCGCTGTGCTAAGTGCTCCGCCCAGCCCGCCGCTTATTCGATAGGCTCCGGAGCCGCTTATTGGATCTTTTACTATATATCCGACACCAAGCCAATCGCCGATCCGGACATTCGTTTGAGATATTGTCACTTCCTTGCCGGCATTTACTGCATTTTGAATATCCTTTCTAACTTCTTGATCGACCTGGATTGTTGGCAAAACCTGTGCAATATTCGCTGAGTTTATTGTATAAATCGAGATACCATTTGTCGCGGCGATTTGTAGTGCCCGTACCGCAGAAACCGAAGGAAACTCGTCTAATTTTTCAAATACATCATGCTCGTCGTAGGAACTAACCAAACCTGATATATTCATAAATGCTTTTTCTTTGTTAACGTTGCCGTCTTTCGCAACAGCGACAATCCGGTCCATGGCGACGTCTATCTCGACTCCTGAAGGAGTAGCAGTTTTCGGAATTGAAAACACGTATGAAACCTTGAGAGGCGTTGACGTTATTCCTTCCGAAATCGCCCTCATCATTGCAGTGTTATAAAGCTTTGCTGCCCCTTTGTATAGTTTGTTGTTCGCGAGAAAATATGTTATCGCACGAATATAGAGATATTCTCCGATAAGATCATCGTTACCTAGTGTTCCTGCGGTTTGTGTCAGGACGTTTGTATTTAATTGATAATTCCGCTTGCCGAGCACGTTTTCATTTATTCCTTGAGTATCCAGTCCAACAGCGTAGTATGCGCCGGCAATCAGCATCTTGTTCACGGTTTCACTGTTCCCGTTCGGCTGACTGAACTGCATGGTCAGGCCCTGCTCAGAACCGAGCGTGGTTACGTCACTCGTGAGTTTGATGACGCCCTCGACGCGGAGTATGGCTCTAAGGTTCAGCATATACGCAGGCACATCGTAGAGGAAACCTCCGTATTTCGCTATCAGGGCCTCGTCATCGGGGGTGGCGGGGATGTACGAAACGGTTATTCTCTTCCCGGCGAGTTCAGGCAAAGATGCCATGTATGAAATATTTGAACCGGTGGACGGATTAGACAGAGTGAATGTTGCCGTTGCCTGCATATTCGCCGGAATGCTCGAAAATTTACCTCCCAGTGTCATGACCTTGTATGACAACGTTGAAGGAAGGAACGGATACTTTTCCTGCTTGATCTCCCGGTAGCCTTTGACGTCTATGATAGATTTGTCCGGCATGTTGACGTCGAGATATGCCTGTATTTTGCTCTGATAGTAATGGACTGCATTCTGGCTCTGTACCTGGCTAAGATATTCGTCTTGGTTGAACGGCACAGCTCCCGTGACGTCGAAACCGTTCGTGTATGTGAATTCTTTGTAACTCCCGTCCATGGGAATCCAGGTTCTCAAACTGTCGTCTCGCATGCTGCCCCGGTAGTTGCCGTAGGGTATGTACGTTTCTACCCATGTATGCTCGAATCTGGCTTTGGTAATTGCTCCTCCTGACATGCCTGCGGCAACGGGAATCCCGCCGGAAGCCATCAACGTCAATGCTGCCGTGGAATCGCTAAATCCACCTGTCCAGTTCTTGATTTTGTCAATCGATATTTCAACAGTGCCATATACATACCGTGCCGGTATTCCTGATACTCTGAGAAGCGCAATAAGCAGACTTGCGGTATCGAAGTCGTTACACTGCTTCGTCTGGAGACACATATCTGCGCCCTGGATTGAGCCGTAGGTGGGAATATATTCAATGTTGTTTCTGACCCATTCATAAATTTTGACCGGGGAGTACCCAAGTTCTTGCGCCTTGACTTTTATCGCGTCTGCGAACTGAACGTCTATTCCATTTTCGGCAAGATCGGCAGCAGCTGGCGCGTCTACGGCTTGCGCCAAATTCAACATGCCGGATTCAATATTCAAAATTGGGTCGGAGAAGGCGATTTGCGGAATGGCCCCCTCACCCCCACCCTCTCCCACGATGGGTCGAGGGAGTGTGAACGGAGCGTCGCTGGCAATGTCGTTGTATGCAAGTAAAATCGGTGAGGCCTTCAGCCGAGAGTTCAGAGTTGCCCCGACAGGAACATTCGAGGACAGGCTTAGTTCAGAGTAAATATCTCCACCACTAACCTCTTGTGCTTTTTGTGCATCTTTGTGGCCAATTAAAGCAGTTCGCAGAGTGTTCTTATTTTTCTGCGTCCCAAATTCTTTGAACTCTTCTTTTTTAAGTCGCGGCTCGCGCCACTTCGCGGCCTTCCTTGCCTTGAACGGCATGTTTTCAGGATCGAGCTTTTGATGGCGACTTTTGGGCCTGACCGATTCGAGGAACGCCCTTGCCTTCTGGTAAGCCTGCTGCTTCTCGTTCTTTGTTTTAGCCTGCTGTACTGAATTCAGCGCATCCTGCAGTTCCTTGTAATTGCGCTCAAAACTCTCCACGAATTTTTCGTGACGGGAAATGATGACGCTCGGTAGCTTCCCGTCCCTGAGACGCTTGGCTGTAGCATCGAATTCTTTGTTCAGTTCATCCCGGAGATTTGCGATTTCTGCCTTTCTGCTTTTTATCATCTCAAGTTCCAAGGAGGCATTTTCGCCTTTCGCGGCTTTATCCCCAGCTTTGCCGACCGTCTCGCGGATATCATCCAGCAGCCGCTCGAACCGTTCTTCCGGCTTTTGCCCTTCCACAGACTGAAGTCTGCGGCTATCCTCTATTGTCTGTGTTCCGGCCTCTGTCTTCTGTTGAGCGGCGATCGCGGTAGGAATCATGAACAATTCCATATAAGACCAGCAAAAAAAGAATAATACGAAATACGTTATGGGTCGCAAAAACCGATAAAACGTCTTCACACACATGGCATCTCTCCGTTTATTCAGGTTTTAAAGCAGTATCTGAAAGCGAGGTTACTTTGAAGCAAAAACAGAAATGCTATTTATCCGGCCAAACAACAATTCGTTCGACCAGTGAGTGAATTTAGGAAGGGTTTTGTTTATGAATACTTTTGTAGCATAAAGGGCGCATGTCGTCAATGAGAAATCTTTGACTACCCCAAATACCCCGCATGGGGTATGTAATCGAAAATTGAGGTCTTATGAATTTGCAGCTTTGGCTCTTCCAATCAGCCATACACAACCATTAGTTGCAAAAGCATTATTATAAAAGTTGTGTTAAATGTCAACGTAAAATTTGAACTTTAGCGCCATCTTTTGCAGCATTTTGCAATTTCGCTATGACTCTAATTCCCAGCCAGCCGGTCCGTCACCATGACAAATCCTACGTTGCCTCAAACAACCAGGGCACTTTGGCCTTCAGTGTACATACAGGGCAGCCTCCTCGTTTATATCTATCGATGACTCGTTCCTGCGCTTCGTGTCCCTTCCTGCACTTCCACCACACCAGTCGCGAAGAAAAAGGAGCAATTTCTTTCGGAGTCAACGCGGCGTTCTTTGTTGGGTGCCACTCTTTGGCGAGCCGCGGGCTAACCGTCTGTAAACAGGTTTCTTTCGTAGCCCGGTACCCCGAGCAGTAAGGGCATCCGAGGCTTTCCCGGTTTCTATTGTTAATAACGGCTTTCCATTCATGACCCCTTCTGCACTTCCACCATACTTTCTTGGCTGAGAAAGGAGTTACATCGTTCGGAGTTAACAAACCGTTCTTCGTTGTATGCCATTCCCGCGCAAGTCCGGGATTTATGCTCTGAAGACAATATTCTTTGCTCGCCCGCTGCCTTGAACAGTAGGGACACTCGGCCCGGCTTCTACTTCTCTCACCTATCACAGCCTCCCATTGATGACCTTTAGGGCACTTCCACCACACTTGTCGATTGGAAAAAGCGGTTACGTTCTTTGGCGTCAACGGCCTGTTCCTGGTTGGATGCCACTCGCAGGCAAGTTTCGGATTTATGGTCTGAAGGCAGTTGTCTTCGGCCGCCGCTCGGCCTGAGCAATAAGGACAGCCGACTCCGCTGTTTCTGCTCGCTATTTCTGCTTCCCATTCGTGGTGTTTCTCGCACATCCACCATACTTTTTTTGCTGACCCGTGTGTTACATCCCTTGGCGTCAATGGTATGTTCCGGGTCGGATGCCATTCGCGGGCGAGCAGCGGGTTTATCGTTTGAAGGCAATTCTCTTTACATACCCTACGCCCTGAGCAATAAGGACAGCCCTGGCCTTCACTCCTGTTGTATATGGTCATTTCCCACTCATGGCCTTTTCGGCATATCCACCAGACCTTCCTGAAATAACTGGTCGTTACGGTCTTCGGCGTTAGGGGAGCATTTTTTACCGGATGCCATTCCCGGGCAAGCCGTGGCTTGACGACCTGAAGGCAATTATCTTTAGAGACCCGGCGCCCTGAACAGTAAGGACAGCCGTTCCGACCTCTGTCGGAGATAACGGCCTCCCACTCATGGCCTTTGCTGCATTTCCACCAGACCTTTTTTCTAGAACAGGATTTTACATCCCTTGGTGTCAGTGGAGCGTTTTTTATCGGGTGCCACTGCTTTGCAAGCTGGGGATTTACAGCTTCAAGGTTGTTACTGTCTGTTGGATATCGTCCTGAACAATAGGGACATCCATAGCCTTTACTTCGGCATTTTACGTAGGTTTCCCATTCATGGCCTTTTTTGCACAGCCACCATACTTTCTTGCTGGAGCCCGGCGTTACGTCCCTGGGCGTGAGCGGCGTGTTTTTTGTCGGGTGCCACTCTCGGGCGAGCGGCCTGTTCGCTTTGGCTAGTGATGGCTTTGTTTTCTTTTTCATCGTGAGGTATTGTTCGTCACGTTTGACTTGTTTATCTGGTTGAGCGGCGATCTTCTTTGTTCGGACCGCTGCCACAAATATCCGTCCCTGTCCAGAATTACGTCTTTATCGTTTATGTTGATGATGATGAGCGGCTCACCGGCTTCATCGAGGTCGGTCTTGACCTTCGCACCATTATACGACGCGGACAGCGCATCGGGCGCAAGATTGTTGAGATATACCGGCCCCCATTTGACGTTGCCGTCGTGTTCCAGCAGATAGACGCTTCCTTCCATATATACAGGCTGGGATTGTACATGGGTAATGAGGAGAACGATCTCGGAATATTGATCATCATCGAGATTCTTTATTGCAATAGCGCCCGTGCCGAGTAATGTGTCCGTTTCTGCCGTGTAACGATTATCGTTGTCTTTATCGTCGAATATGATGACTTTGTCATTTCCTTTATTCTGGAACGTGACCTTTGCTTTGCCGGATAGTGCAAGGGTCTGGGAGTTGGTGGTTGCTTCTGTAAGATCGATATCAATTGGGACAAGGTCCGGGCCGAGGATTTCCCCGGGGGCTTTTATCTTGAGGGAGCGGATTGCGAGGTTGTTTGCCTCGTAAAGTTCGGTGACGACGTTTTCCGTGTCGGCAATGGCATAGAACCGGTAGGTCCAGGGAACAGCGGTAAGATTGTAGGTTACGGTCGTGCTTGCATCACCGGCAATGTTCGCGATGGAGAAGGTCTTTAAAAGTGTGCCTCCTGCTGCCGGATCTCCGTCATAGAGTGCAAAGTTGAATGCACCAGTGTCCTTGATCCCGGTATTATGCAGTTCGGCTGACAAAAGCACAATATCCCCGTTCACCGGATGCTCAGGCGTGAATGTCAAATCTGTTGCAGAGATCAAAAGGTCGACCATGTCAGGCATGACGCGCAGCGTTGTTTGATTGTTCGTTTCGTTTGTCTCGTTGATCTGGTTGGAGCGGTCAACGATCAGATAGAGATCGTGAATACCTGACGCGATTGCCCAATTCGCGGTAATGATCTGTTCAGCGCCAGACGCAAGTGAAATCGTTTGCGCGTTAATCAGCGTGCCTCCGGCATCTGGGAGGCCGTCGAATATCTCTACAGTAAAGAACGACGCCGCTTCAGACCCTTTGTTCCGGATCGGCGCGGTTATCTGCACCATCTCACCAGTAGTCGGCCGGGCTGGGGTAATCTGTATCATCCCTACCATAAGGTCCGCAAACTTCTGCGTACCTCCTACCTGGACGGTAACTGAGCCGGTATTGTTGGTTTTGGATATTTCAGTGACCGCATTATCCTTATCTGCGACAAGATATAGGGTGTGTGAACCGTTGCCGGTCAATGTAACGCCGACACTCCCGCTTCGTACTTCCGTCCCTGCAAGACCGGAAATATTGACGGTTTGAAGAAGAGTACCGCCTGCATCCGGCGCACCATCATAGAGCGCTACAGAAAATGCACCTGTACCCGACTCACCCAAATTTCTGATCTTATATCCAAGAGTGAACGGAGTTCCCGATACCGGGACATACGTGGACGGTTTCAGGTCTTCGGAATAAACCGCCAGATCAGGCCCCGTCGCCACCCAAATACGGGCGGAGGATTTATTGTCGGATTCAGATGTTTCGGAGATGCTGTTGTCCGGATCAACAACAACGAATATTGTCTTGCCGCCTGTTCCTGAGAAAGATGAATTTACTGAGACCTGCGCTGTTGAATTAACAGATAAAGACGGAATTATTTGATCAACACCGATCTGAACCCCTCCCGCCGAAGGGTCACCAATATAGAAACGCACCACTACATTGGAAGTGTCTTCAAAACCGGCATTCTTTATTGTCGCCGTAATTATCGTCTCCTCCCCTTCCCTGGGCATGGGTTGGGAGAGAGAGATATTGCTAACAGTAAGATTTGGTCGCGCAGCAGCCAATGCCTGAAGAGCAAGCGCCGTATAATACGGGTCCTGATCCCAGCTACCGTCCGGAGACTGATATGATGCGAGATAATTTATCCCGTTCACAATTGACTGCGTGCTGTTGCTGCCACTGTCTATTAAAGAGATAACAGATAATGCCGTATCGTAGACGGTGGAAGGCGAGTTGCCAAATCCACCATCAGTATTTTGTTTGGAGAGAAGATATGAAGAGGCCTTGCTGATTGTTTCCTGCATGATAATGACTCGGCTGTATTCACTCAATGCTTTCAGCACCAGTGCCGTGACATAATTAGTACTTTCACCGCCAACAGTACTGCCCCAACCCCCATCTGAATTTTGAGTCGAGGTGAGAAAGTTGATTGCTTGAGCCAGTATCGAATAGTCGGAATAGTTTGCAGCCTTAAGCGCCTGGAGAGCAAGAGCAGTATCGAGAAGGTCGTTTGAATAAGATTTCAACCCCCATCCACCGGTGTCCGTGTTGCAGAGGGAAAGCAAAGTATTTAAATCATCCGTATAGCTGAGATTGCTTCTGGACAGCAACATGATTCTGTTCGATAGATAATCGACATTGACGGCAGGATACGATTGGCACCATTGCAGGCCTACACCGTAATTGGCATCAATTTTATTGAAAGCCAATAGAGCCTCAAGTGATGTAAAAGTGTTGTAAACAGCAGAGGTAGCAGGGCCACTCCACGATCCGTCAGGATTCTGCGTTGCTGATAGGTAGCTGAGTCCATTTGTTACAGTCTGACTCTGTGCAATTGCTTTATTCACAGTCACAAAGCAGAAAAGTATTAAAGCAATCAATAATGCTCGTCTCATGGCTTATACCTCGGCAATCTTGTTTTATTGAGATGCACCAGCTAATCAACGCAATATTATTTACTCAATCACTTACCTGCCAAATAAAAAGTTTCTTCCGATCTATTCCATTTGACTTGATATTTATCCCAGGGCTCGGCAGGATATTTTGTCTTGAGCGCATCGTGCATCTGCTTGAACATTTCAAAACCCTTTTGAATCTTGTCACCGAACCGTTTTCCCTCCCATGATCCACCAATAATAGCCATTCTCAAACAGTCCTTATTGAATATCAGTCTGGCATTAAAATAAGGCGCACCCGAAAGATGCTTTTTGAGAGCTTCATCAATCTCCGGGCAGCCTGTCGCAGGGATTTTGCCTTTACCTTCCTCTAACTCAATAACAGCATCAATATTATATGGACCCTTGATGAGGGCAAATAGTTCCGCATGACTTTCCTGTCCGCTCGGTCCACCCTTTCGGCCGCTAAACATGTACGCCTGAAATTTTTCCCATCTTGTTCGGTTTCTGATCGCAGATTCCGAAGCAACAGACGAGTCCTGCTGCTTTGAGAAAGCTAAACCAGTTGATCCTTCTCCTGGAAAATACGAGAAGAACGGCGAGAGGATAAGTGCAGTAACATGGATGTCATCTAACCATCCATAGGCAAAACGATATTTTCCATAATAACGCAGACTTATTTTCGTTCTTTTTTTTATGAAACGAACCCCCAGGTCATATGCTAGTTCAACAAGATCTTTTTTGGCAAAAGTAGCCTTTCGCCAAAGTATCCAACCGATGAAGAGGATCAATACCGAGCTGACAGCGTCTACCATGAGATATGTTCCAGGATGCCGATGAAAACGATAGATATTCTTAAAAAAAGTTATTGGCAATGTCATTATCATTATCGACACAAAAAACAAAACATACCATAAGGCTACAAGAAAAGAAGGCCTAATGTAAATTTTATTACGCAGCATAACAATACCTCCACGGTGACGTTATCATAGCAAAGTACTTTTTTCGAGATATACTTGGGACGCTTGCATACTCGATCAATGCCAAGAAAAGCATTTCTATTAGGGTTGCAATTATAGCGACAAGGAGAATTCCAGCAACAGCTGCCCCAAATCCTGTTGCTGCAAACATTATAGCCCCAATGTATATCGAGGCCATCACACTCATAGCGAGATCAAGAACAGCTGCAGATTTGGCCTTCAATGAATCTCCTCCTGTAGCGTCAAACATATCATTATATGTCTTAATTGCGGAAAGACCCATAGTAATATACCCGGCTATGCTTGCCAACTTTGAAGCTACTCCGGCGCCTGCCTTGAAAAGAAAAGTGATTAGCGCTTTAGTGAAATCGAAAGCAAAGTTTTTCAGCATGTCACTAAAAAAACTGCTCAATTGGTCAAGCTGTGAAGAAGTTCCACCCCCTGCCAATCCGCCTGAAAGCATATATGCAGCAGCACCACTGGAGGGATCAGTGACAATGAACCCCTCACCGTGCCAATCAAAATATTGAATTGATTGTTCAGGAATAATGACCCGCATTCCAGCGGCAATCGCATTCTGAATATTTGACATGGTTTCCGAGGATATCCGCAGTCTTGGCAGTACCGTCGCGCTGTTACTGGAATCTATTGTATATATTGGGATGCCCTGTTGATTTGCGATGCTAATAATCTTTACCGCAGAGACGCCCTGCGCATCTTGATGAAGTTCTTCAATAATCGTATGTTCATATGCAGACCCGCTTGTTCCGGACGCGGTCATAAAAGCTATTTCGTCATTCATGTTACCCTGTAGCGAGATCACATTCATGGGATAGCGTTTAACATCTATATTGGTTCCGATAGAGCCGATGCTGTACGGGACTCCGTAGAGATACGAAATGGTCGGCGCCAAGGTTGTGAGCATCTCGGCAGGTTGTTTTGAGTATGCTACCTTGCCTGTCGCGAGCATTCGGTTTGTGGTCTCTACCTGAGAAAAATAACCAAGATTGTGCAGATTAAGAGTCTCACCGAGGATATCATCCACGGCAACGTCTTGCTGTCCGAGCAGGTTTACAGCGGCGCTGAGCTGCGCATTCCTGTTGTCAAGAAGACTTTTAGATACTCTTTGCAAGTCGAGCCCGAGCGAGGCGTATGTTGATGCAGGTATCTTGTGAGTAACCATATCCGTTGAACCATTGGGAGGTATAAACGTAACAGTCAGGTCCTGCATCATACCCATGCCTGTATTGCCACCGCTGTTGACCGTGATACCATCTATCTTGAGAACAGGCTTGAGATTTACGAGATATGGCTTGGTGTTGTAATATCCATAAGTTTCTAAAGTCTGTGCATCTGTCTGTGTGGCAGGCATGTACGCTAAAGTTATCCGTTTGCCCGCCAAGTACGCGGTTGAATAAGTGACACTCATCGATTGTGCCATTGTCTGTGGATCGTATATCGATATCCCGACTTTATACCGAAGAGAATCGGGAATGTCAGCGAATTCCGAGCCTGTTAGAATGGTCTTATAGGGAAGGCTCGCGGGAAGAAGCTCAAGATCTTCCTGTATAATATTTTTGGCGCCTATGATATCGCCAACGGTAGGATCTTGTAATGTTTCTATATGTGTTTCGAGTAAAGTTTTGGCTGCGTCAATCTGCGTTTGAATGAAGGTAGCGTTTATTCCTGTGATCGACCCAGTGGCAGGGTCGGTGACACCGCTGTTTATTAAGGAATTCGCAAAAGCGGAAGGGTCAAAGCCTGTTATTTGCTGAACATCGAGACCTGTTTTGTAGGTATATTGTTTAAAACTGGCGTCAAGGGGGATGAAAGTGTCGCCTTCTTTATGTACAGCCCCTCGTGACGGGATATAGTCGACGAAAACGCGGAGCCATGCGGTTTCGAGTCTCGCCGCGTATATTTTGCCGCCCGACCGCAACCCGGTGACGGGTATTCCGCCGCTGGCAAGATAATTCAAAGCTGCGGTCGGGTCACTAAATCCACCCGCCCAATTCATCAGTTTCTCAATCGGGACCTCGATTGTTCCGATATTCAGGCGCGCGGGGATATTGCATGAACGCATTAACGCGGCCAATAAAGAATTTGTATCGATGGAATTGCATTGCTTTGTCTGAAGGCACATCTCGGCCCCTTGAATTGAGCCGTAGGTGGGTACGAATTCTATGGTGTTCCTGGTCCAAGTGTACAGGCGTGCAGGCGCACAGCCCAGTTCCTCTGCCTTGGCGCGAATGAGCGGCGAATCGGAATTTATCTCGGGGGTGGAGGCGAGATCCTCCGGCGTCGGAAGGTTAGACGCGGCTTGCGCGAGCAGCAGCGGTTCGAATGCAGTGACGGAAAGATCGGGCTGCAGGGTGATTGCGTCAGAGCCGACTGAAAAAGTAATATCGCTGGCGGTTTCATTGAAAGCCAAGAGAACCGGTTTAGGTTGTTGTTTGCTTGCCAAGAGATCTGGCAATAAGCGGGTTTCCGCAACCTTCTGTTTGCTCCGCAACTTTTGCTTCGGAAAATCGCGCTGATACTCTTCGGCGGTCAATCGCGGGGCTTTTGGTTTTGCCTTGATAGCGCGATGCGGCAAGCGACTCGGATCGAGAGGAATATTTTTCCGCTGCGGCCTGGTCTTTTCCAGGAATGCTTTTGCTTTTTGGTATGCTCGCTGCTTCTCTTCTTTCTTTTTCGCCTGCTCTACTGCACTGAGCGCATCCTGCAGTTCCTTGTAATTGCGTTCAAAATTCTCGACGAATTTTTCGTGGCGGGATATGATTTCGCTTGGAAGCTTCCCGTCCCTGAGACGTTTGCCTGTACTATCGAATTCTTTTTTGAGTTCAGCCCGAAGAGAATCGAGTTCCGTCCGCTTTGTCTTTATAGTCTCGAGTTCCGATGAGGTGTCCTCGTTTTTCGCGACCCTGTCACCTGCTTTACCGGCTGACTCGCGGATATCCTCAAGCGCGGCCTGAAATCGTTCCGATGCCGATGCCGGTTTCGGCTTTTCGTTCTGCGCTTGCGGCGTCTTACGCGGCTCCGGCGAAGCGGCCCAGGCCATTTGTATCTGGAACAAAGGCCCATAGCACCATAAAAATAGCGAGAGTACAGCCCAGACCGTAATTCGGAAGCCGAAAGTATAGACGCGCATAATTGCTCTCCTGTGTTCAGGTTTTAAAGCCTATAGGCAGCCGCGAACTTTGGTTCGCGTTTCTTTGTTTGCAGCAATAATACGAACAGGATACTGATCTAACTGCGACCCTTTGAAGTTGAACGGTTAAGTTTTTTACGAGCTAAACGCGCAAGAAGAAAGATAAAGCTGAAAGGCGGATGGAAATACATATTCATTTAAGCATAAAAGTCTTTTTCGTGTCAACGTAAAATTACAACTTTAGTAACATTTAAACGGCGCAACTCAGAAAAAATATAAATAGTAATAAAATCAAACTATTGTCTTTTCTTTTGTTTAATGCGTAAACCCATGATGCTTAATAACGGCGCTCCCGCTTCAAACTAGAGTTTGATTAATACCCTACATATACGGCTATATCGTATTCAATATTGACCTTATATGCATGGTTTATTGTTTTTCACGGATTGCCTATAATCAGCTTCATGAAGATCGGTAAGATCAAGGCCACGCGAAAAATAATCGGCGAGCGGATACGGGAACTCAGGAATGCCGCCGGGATCACGCAGGAAGAGCTTGGCGAAAAGGCCTCCTTGAATTATAAATTTATCGGCGAACTGGAACGCGGCCGGGTCAATGTGAGCCTCGATTCCATAGTAAAAATTGCCTCTGCACTGGGAGTGCAGCTGGGTAGCTTCTTTTCCAAGGCAAAGCCGCAAATCAAGCGTATTTCTGTTAAAGAGAAAAATCCGTTAGCAAAATTATCAAAGCCCGATTTGCGCCTCATCAAGCAAGCTCTGAAATTGTTAAGCAAAACATTTCAGAAAGTATGATCCTTCCATTTTGTTCTCGCCGGTTCTTTTGATAGTTTTCTATTTAAATGCTTCCTTCAGTGAGATAACGCGTCCGGTTTCATAGAACAAGTCGTTGAGCCTGTTACTCAGTTTCCATACATTTCTCTGTTCTTTCGATGATTTTTTCTTTTTTCCGGCCTGATTTGCCGCTATAAGTGCGCGGTAGATCGCCCATATCTCTTCGAGTATCTCTCCTTCTGTTCTTACCGGGTTCAATGTCCTCCTCGGTCCTGCTGCCACTGCGCCGGTGCGCAGTCCATGCTTGCGGAGGCCCGCTCTCCACTTTTTTCCGGCTGCGGCTTTTTGGAGATTGCTCCAGCCGGGCTTGCCGAACACGCGAACGAGGACTTTCAGACAATGGCGGTGCCTGGTATGAAAATGCGTGTAGTTCGGTTCTCGCCCGATAGCATGCGCGGTGTCCAGGTAATCCTGGATCAGGTGTTCCGCGTTCAGCAGATAGATTTCCGGCATAACCCTCTTCCCTCAATTTATTCTTATGCCATATATTCTGGCTCTATTTATTTTTCAGATATCCGTCTCTGTCCAGAATTACATCTTTGTCGTTTATGCGGATGTTAATGATCGGCTCACCGGCTTCATCGAGGCCGGTCTTGATGGTCTCACTGTCGTATGACGCGGACAGGGCATAGGGCGCAAGATCGTTCAGATACACCGGTCCCCATTTTATTTTTCCGTCGTGTTCGATCAAATAAACGCTTCCTTTCATATATAGTGCATGGTAATAAACCTGGGTAATAAGCAGAACGAACTCGGACATGGGATCGTCATTGAATTTTGCGATTGTATATGTGCCTGTTCCTAAGAGCGTATCCACTCCTGCCGTGTACCTGCCGTCGTTGTTTTTGTCCTCGAAGATGATAATGCCGGAGGAATCGGCTATCTTTGTGTCGCCGGTGTTTTCGAATGCTGTTTTCACGTTACCGGAGATGGTCAAAGTCGGGCTGCTGAAGGGCATGCTTGTAAGGTCCGGCGCTGTTGGGACGTTATCAGGACCAAGGATTTCGCCGGGCGCTTTAATCTTTAACGAGCTGATTGCCTGGTTATTTGCCTCGTAGAGTTCGGTGACAATGTTTTCAGTATCAGCTATTGCATAGAAACGGTAGGTCCAGGGAACAGCGGTAAAATTGTAGGTTAGGGTCGTGCTTGCGTCGCCGGCAAGGTTCGCGATGGAGAAGGTCTGTAAAAGTGTGCCTCCTGCTGCCGGATCTCCGTCATAGAGTGCAAAGTTGAATGCACCAGTGTCCTTGATCCCGGTATTATGCAGTTCGGCTGACAAAAGCACAATATCCCCGTTCACCGGATGCTCAGGAGTAAATGTCAAATCTGTTGCGGAGATCGAAATGTCGACCATGTCAGGCATGACGCGCAGCGTTGTTTGATTGTTCGTTTCGTTTGTCTCGCTGATCTGGTTGGAGCGGTCCACGATCAGATAGAGCTCGTGAATACCTGACGCGATTGCCCAATTCGCGGTAATGATCTGTTCAGCGCCAGACGCAAGTGAAATCGTTTGCGCGTTAATCAGCGTGCCTCCGGCATCTGGGAGGCCGTCGAATATCTCTACAGTAAAGAACGACGCCGCTTCAGACCCTTTGTTCCGGATCGGCGCGGTTATCTGCACCATCTCACCAGTAGTCGGCCGGGCTGGGGTAATCTGTATCATCCCTACCATAAGGTCCGCAAACTGCTGCGTGCCTCCTACCTGGACAGTGACCGAGCCGGTGTTGTTCGTCTCAGATAATTCAGGGATCAGGGTTCCGGGGTCAGCTGTCAGGTAAAGCGTGTGAGAACCGTTCCCGGTAAGGGTAACACCTATTGATCCTGAGCGTACTTCCGTTCCTGCAAGACCCGAGATATTGACGGTCTGCAAAAGAACTCCGGATTGCGAAGGATCGCCTTCGTAGAGACTGACAGTGAATGCTCCTGTCGCACTTTCACCAAGGTTTCGGACTTTATATCCGAGAGTAAACGCGGTTCCTGATACAGGAACATAAGTGGATGGTTTCAGGTCTTCGGAATAAACAGCAAGATCAGGTCCGGTTGCAATCCAAACACGGGCGGAAGATTTGTTGTCTGATTCAGATGTTTCAGAGATAACACCGTCCGGATCAACGACAACGAATATCGTCTTGCCGCCAATACCGGTGAATGAAGCAGTTACGGAGACAGGAGTTGAGGAGTTCGGGGTAAGAGATGGAATAATTTGATCAGACCCGACTTGAATGCCGCCGTTTGCCGGGTCGCCAAGAAAGAATCGAACGATAATGTTAGAGGCGTCATCATACCCGGCGTTCTTTATCGTAGCAGAAATGGTTGTTTCTACATTCTCTTTCGGCATCGGATTCGAAAGTGAAATTGAGGAAATAGTAAGATTCGGCCTTGCAGCAGCAAGCGCTTGAAGCGCAAGAGCAGTATAATATGGGTCCTGACCCCAGCTACCGTCGGATGCTTGCGTCGATGTCAAATATTGAATCCCGTTCTGAATGATCGAACTACTTCCTTTTCCGCTTTCGATTAATGACAAGATCGAGAGAGCAGTTTCATAGATGTTGGAAGGACTAGATCCAAAACCTCCGTCAGCATTTTGTTTGGCAATGAGGTACTCCGATGCCCTTAATATTGAATCTGTCATTTTGAATGTTGAATCGTATAATGCAAGCGTACGGAGAACGATTGCAGTTACGTACGCATTGCTATCATCAGCAGGGCTAGCGTCGGTCGCGGACCTGAATCCCCACCCACCGTCTGAGTTTTGATTTTTAGTGAGATAGTTCAATGACTGACCGATAACGGTCGTATCGGAATAATTGGCGGCCTTGAGGGCTTGCAGGGCGAGGGCGGTGTCGAGGGTGTAACTGTTGGGGTAACCGTCAGCACCTCCAAAACCGCCATCGGAATTGTGATAAAGAATAAGTCCGGATAATTCGGTTGATATATCCTGCCCTGAACGCGTGAGTGCAATGACCCGGCGTGAGAGATAATCCACCGGAGAAAAGATCTGGCCGGTCATCCACTGGAAGCCCGCAGAGTATGCCGGGCTTGAGGAATCGAGTGCATAAACCGCATCAAGCGCTGTGGTAGTGGAGTAATAATCGGTGGTCGCCACTTCCGGCCAGTTACCGCTCGATGTTTGAGCAGAGTAGAGCCAGGTAAGGCCGGTCGATATTTGCGGAGATTGGGCGAAGACTGAAGAACTAACGATAGAGAAGATGATGAAAACGATACAGCTTAGTGATCTTTTCCGCATAGCTCCTCCGGGTCTCAGACAGTGAGCACTACATGCCGAAACTTGTAAGATTTTGCATTGATACCACGCCTCAATCGCTTAGTCAGCACGTATGATCCCTAGCTCTGTTTGCCGCACCAAGTATTAAACGTTATCTTGTGAATCGAAGATTAATGGTTGTCGTTTTTCCTTTGATGTTAATTTTCCTTAAGATTAATGCCATAATGAAACAAATTAAGGTACAGGTAGCACCATAGCCATAAAAAACCATATCCTTTACTATTTACCAAGTGTCTCGAATTTATAAATAAAATATTCTCCGCCCTTTAGCCAACGTTTGAATGCAGGCTCAGGCAATTTGTTAAGACGAAATATCAAATATACGTCGCCATTGCAAGTAAGCTTGAAAGAGGCAAACGGCTCCTCAGATATCAGCGCATAAAAGTCTTCCTTTTCTTCTTGTGTCAGAAGGGGAAATGGTTTAGGAATGGGAACCTTTGCCAGAATTTTACCCTTTGAATTGAGTTTATATAAATAATCAGGATCGTCATTTTTTAGACGTGTAACAATATAAAGGAAACTGTTTGCATCAAGACCGACGATTTCAATATTAGTGTTAAACTGTTTCTCCCATATTCTCCCACCATCCTGTCGAAGCTTAATCAGCAGCCGTTTCTCGAAATCAAATGTATATTTTCCTTCTGAGTCGACAAATCCTTGATACTGACCGCTTAATTTATAAAAATTCTCATCATAAAGAAGACCACCTTTTTTGAAGAGATAATAAGGCTTATTACAAAGGCGAGCATCAGGAAAGTTCCAAATGATTTCATTATCACTAATAAATTGCCTAACAATTTTGCCATTTTGATCTAAAAGAATTTGATTCATTTTATTGGATTGGTCATATCCTTCCACAAATAATCGTTTACCATCACCAGAGACTTCTATTTCTCCATTCATATGTTCAAATCTATACAATCTCATTGGCAAACTAATTTTATCTCGCAACTTCCCCTGATCGTTAAAAACGAGAATTTCATTATTCCATAAATTCAAAATATATATCCGCCCCTGATTATCTATGGCGAGAATACCTCTATTTACCTCAGGCCAATAGGGTGACATCTTTGGCAAATCTACTATCACGTCGTTTTTTACTTTAAATCGAGATAGTATGACCTTTCTGACGGAAAACTCTTCTGCCCTTGAAGATGTTGCGCATGCCAACATTAGCAGCACGCTAATAATAATTCTGATAACCATAATAATTTCTCCTTTGATTAAGGAACTGGTCTTCCTATATCAGGCATACGACTGCCACTTGGCGCACCCGTAAAGGCTGCGTTATTTGTAGATGTAATAATAACCGCGCTAAACCATTTGCCGCGATTTGCGTGAATTACAGAGTCTGTAACAAGAGTTTCCCCTGGCAGAAGTGCATGAATGCCATAATATATTCCAGTATGGCCGTAGTTATCGCTCCACAGTATATCGCCGTCGAGTTTTTCCTCATAAAGATGAGTCATTTTCTTTTCCAATAAATATCTATGTTGACGGTCTACTGTCCATAATCTCTCAGGTCCAAAAATATGTTTATTGTAAACAGTCGTGAATAAATAATATATGAGCCCCGAGCAATCAAACCCCTTGTCTGGATCTGCCCCACCCATGGGACCGGGGTCTTCAAACCCGGTACGATACGGAGTGCCTAATTGTGCTAAAGCATACATAACAACCATCGATCTTCCATAAATTGTTCTGAGTGCTGATCCATCACGCAAATATTGAGTAATATCTCTTACCGACATATCATCTGGCTGGCTGCTCATGCCCCCTGCGAGCCCACCGCTAATCATATAACCAGCCGCTCCTGTTCCCGGATCGAGCACAATATAGCCTATACTGTCCATCCCCTCATATTGGACACCGGTTTTCGAGATGATTACTTTTTTGCTGGCATTCACAGCATTTTTAATATCGTCTAGTACTTGTGAAGAAACCAGAAGTTGCGGCAGAATATCGCTAATGTTAGTTCCATCAATTGTGTAAATCAGCACGCCTTGCTGACTGGCATATCTGAGAAGTCGTGCTGCCGAGACGGACGGTACATCATAGAAAGCTTGAAGCACTCTATCTTCCCATGCTGAGCTGCCGAGGCCTGATACTATCATGAAATCGCGTGCCCGATTGCTGCTGCCGTCGTAAGGGAAGGGGAAGTATTCATTCTTGCCTACATCGATCCCTATTCCGCCTTCTGAGATTTTATATGGCACACCCCAAAGCGAATCGGTTTCAGCGTGAGAGGTTACGATAGCCTCTGAGAGACCCTTGGTTATGATCATCTTGAAGTTCTTGGCATACAGCTCTTCCTCAAAATTAAGATGATGGAAGTACGATACTCCGACGTTGTAAAGCATCTGGCCTAACAGATCATCGAGATCAGAGCTTCCGATGTTGTTGATAAGAGTTTCCATTTTATCCCCTACCAAAGTAAAGGGAACGTTGCAGGAGATAATTGGAATTGCTGAGTAATCTCCCGCAGTTACCGTGTTTATAACGATTTCCGTTCCTATGTTGGGGATGGTGAAACTCATGTTAAATGTCTGCACCTTGCCGAGACCAGCAGGGCTACCAGTCGCCACGGCAATCCCATTGATTTTCAACGCCATTTTCACAGAGAGAAGATATGGCGGAACGTTCAGCATTGTACCATACTGGTTCACGAGTGACTCATCTGATGCCGTCGCAGGAACAGATGAGAGGGTTATTCTTTTACCGGCGATTTCGGGCAAGCTTGCCGTGTAGGTTAAGCTTGCGTCAGATAAGGTCGTGTCTCCAATCAGGAAATTTACTTTGTGTCTAAGACTGTCCGGGATGAATGCGAATGATGCGCCTTGCGTAACTACGCTGTAGGGCAGAGTACCCATAAGATACGGATATTCTTTCTTGATTATTGCTCTTGAAGCCTCAATCGTGTCTGCACCAAATACGTCCTGATAAGTTGCGGAAGGAAAATTAGTGTCGAGGTAATTGAACAGCCTTTTGCTGTAATATTGATACGGGCTTATGGTATATGCTGGAAATGATGCTTGTAATTCTGTTGGGATTGTAAGAGACGATGTGTCCGTAATGTAACTCTGAAGATATTGCTCGCCATTAATCCCCATTGCGGTATACAAATCCATACCATGTTTGAAGTCGTATTGTTTGAAGCTCGGATCGAGCGGAATCCATGTATCACCCTGTTTGTGGACCGCCCCGCGGCTTGGGATATAGTCGATGAATGCGCTGACGAGGACACGCTCCATCCTCACGTATTTGTAGACACCAGAGCTGGTCTTAAGGAGCGTGACGGGAACCCCATTTGTAGCGAGGATCGTTCCGACCATCTTGGGGTCGGTCACGCCGCCAACCCAGTTCATTGCCTGTTCCATAGGGATATCGACTGTTCCATATACATATCTCGCTGATATGCCCGATACTCGAAGAAGGGCGATTAGAATGGACGCCGTATCGAAATCATTGCAAATCTTCGACTGAAGGCACTGGTCTGCTCCCTGGATGGACCCGTATAGAGGGGCATATTCAATGTTGTTCCTGACATACTCGTAGATTTTGACCGGATTGTATCCGAGTTCCTGAGCCTTCGCACGGATTTCAGAAGTAAACTGAACATCAGGCGTTTGCGCGAGATCGTCTGCAGTTGGCGCGCCTACGGCTTGCGCCAAATTCAAAGTGCCGGATTCAATATTCAAAATTGGTTCGGAGAAAGCGATAGTAGAAAACGGTTCGAGTTCAGCGTTTCGAGTTTCGGGTTTTTGATAAAAAGACAGAGGAGCGTCGGTGGCGGTCTCTGCGTTATAGGCGAGGAGGAGAGGCTTTTGAACGGATCTATATGAAATATTTTTATCATGCATCCTAAATCCTGCATCTTGCATCCCCGAAGCAATCTGTGTCAATCTGTGTTCATCTGCGGCCAAATTCGTGCGCTTCTGCGGCCCGAACTCTTTGAAGTCTTCCTTTTTAAGTCGCGGTTCGCGGGCTTTTGCGGCCTTCCTTGCCCTGAACGGTAAATTTTCGGGGTCGAGTTTTTGATGACGCGACGGGGCTTTGGTTTTTTCGAGGTGCAGACGAACCTTTTCGATCTTCGACTTGCGGTCTGCCTTAGTCTTTGCCTTGTCGAGGTCATCTATTTCGGTTTTAAGCTGGGAAAGATTGTTCTCACAATTTTTCACGAATGCAGCATGTCTGGCGAGTATTTCTTTTGGGAGCTTTGAATCAATGAGGCGCTTTTCCGTGTTTGAAAATTCTTTTCTCAATTCCCCATCGAGCGCTTCGATAGCGGCTTTAACGGTTTTGAGCTGTCCGAGATCTTCGGTGATGTCTTCATTGCGCGCGGCCTTTTCGCCGGTTTTGCCGATTCGTTCCATCAGCCCCTCAAGCGCTGCCTCGAATTGCTCCGCAGCGGATGCCGGTTTCGGCTTTTCGCTCCGGGCCTGCGTCGTCTTAACCTGCGCCGGCGCAGCCGCCCAAGCCACTGCTTGCCAGATTTCGCTGAAAGTCCAAACGAAGAAAAATAATACCACTGCCGAGACGATTCTTAAAAAACGAAAGAAGGTCTTTACACGCATGGCACACTCCATGTATTCAGTTTTATTACAATTGGTCGATTGAGACTTAATGCGTTTCACGCCGTTAAAAAAGTACATTCCACGCAAAAATGCGAAGAAGGATCTGTATTGGCTAATTCGCAATCGTAGCTTCGAACTGGCCAGATCTGCATGCTGGGATTCGCTGGACCAGCGGGTAACTTGAGGAAGGTTTACTTTATGAATGATACTTTTGTAGCATGACTAAGATTTCTCGTCAATTCAAAAAAAGGGGTATTTTCGGGGTATTAAATTTATAATTTGAGGGCAAGCGAACTAAAGTGGATAAACTTAACCCAGGATATGATATCAGCGATGAGGCAGGAATCGGGTATACAACGCGGAGAAAGCCCTTCGGAAATAGAGATGCTGGGATTATAGTTGTAGTTGATTAGTACACGGATGCAAAGTCGTAACTTAAAGCCGATTCCACTGCCGCCTCACTAATAGTGAAATGGTTACCTTTGCGCCGGGTGCCCGTTTCTGGATCTCATTGACCAGCTGTTTCAGAAACTTCGCACGCTCTGGTTTGAGCAGGTCCAGCCAGCCCCGCGCTGGACTATCCGCAGGCTCAACCATGCCTATCGAAAAATTGCCGTAATCAGTCGTTATTTTCACGTTCCTGCCATACACATTGATTTTTTTTACAGCCATCCAGGGCGAAGTGATTTTTTTCTTCCATCCATTACAGGTGATGCCCTGTTCGGTTAATTCTACGGAGGAGTGTTTTAATTTATAATACGTTGCGAGCGAGGACCCGACGTGCGCAACTAATACAAGAGGCATGAATTGTTTATGGACAACAGTCATACCCCTGCTGATCATGATGAAGAATGCAAACGCAGTGAGCAGCATAATCGTGAGAACAACGAATTGTATTCTATGCAGTCCAAGGATGCTGTGATAGTCATATTGTTTGTTGAGTAGTGCCCCGCTGGACAATGCACCCGCTGCCAGCCGCTGATCCGGCTGTCTCTGTGGCTGCGTAGCCTGCTCAAGCCGCGCCTGTCGCGCCACGAAAAATGAGGACACCAGAAGAACGAGCAGCAGCCACATAGAAATTTGCGCCAGCGAATCGTAGAGCCGCTGCTTTCTTCGAAGCTCGGATAAATCGAGCTTTAAAAGCAGGGAACCGAAATCATCGAGTAACTGGCCGTTCAGGTCCGCCTGGTAGACTCTCATGAGCGTCCGGTCCGTAAGCAAAATACGGTCGCCGACAACAGCAAGACAGAGCGGGTCCGCGTTTGGCGGCAGGGAAACGATTTTCTCGAAGCTTCCCTTCTCGTTGTGGATCATCACGATCCCGTCTCCCATATTGTCATCTGCATTAATGACCCACCATTTCCTGTCAGGCGTATGGGCAATTGCCATGGGCCACGTCATCTTGCCAGGAATCCGGGGATGCACTATCTTGAACTCTCTCTCGAGCGCGCCGAACGCATTTCTATTCGTCTTTACCGCTGCTATCCTGTGGTTGTTGGTGTCCGCGACATAGAGGAGGCCGCCCTCTTCCAGGAGTATCTGGTTCGGGAATTGAAAGGAAGCGCCGGACTTTGCAGCTACAATGCCGTGATCGTCAAGCATCAGCAACTCATGGCCGATGGTGTCGGACAGATAGGTCAATCCTTTTTCCTCGTCCACGGCGAGACGGTACGTCGTGATCCTGTCGAAGACGTCGCGGCCCTTGCCGAATGTTTCGCACGCAAACGTTGTCGTACTGCAGCGCTGCAGGATGCTTTCACCGGTGCCGAGTCTGTCATTTACGCCCGCCCCGGTCCTTGCAAACATTTCAGCTTCTCCTGAAACCGTCAGCGCCCGGTCAACCTGCCGCCGCAGGAGAATATCTCCGTTTTTGTAGACCCAGAAATCCCCGATGACGAGACCGCTGATCCCGAATTTTGCAATCGGTATTATATCAACGAGATCTCCGTCTTTGTCATGCAGATAGAGCTTTCTGTCGCTCAGCAGATAAATAATGCCGTTTTCCCCAAGCCGTATTTGCGTCGGCCCGACAACGGCCGCGGCCCGTCCGCTTGCCCAGAGGCGGACGATCAGGACAAACGCTATGAGGATGAGCAGTGCAACAGCCAGGTATGTTGCGTTACTTTTTCTCATAAGTGCACCTTGTGCCTCCGATTAATTGGACGGATGGTTTTTTTGCTCCGTTAATTCATATCGGACTACAAGTTCTCTGGTATTTTACGGATTGTTACATTAACGTAATATGTCCCTTTACTGAAGATGAAGAAATTAATAATATTCAACAATGAACAAAGACATCGGTATGACATTTTTTAGAACGCTTGAAGCCATTTTTTTTGCAATAACAACATAATCATCATGCACTTCAGTTATCTGATCATCATCTCGCGGTGAGTCTGAAACATGAAATATGAATATGCTTGTTCCTTCGTTTCTTGAATACAATATGCCTTTTTTGCCGACCAAACTGTTCAGAAGTTCCTTGTAAAGCATATAATCCTCCGTGGATTCTGTCTGGGTTATTGACTTGTTGATTCGCACAACAGATTCTTATCGAAAAACCGCAATCGTGGCAAATTATAGTTACATTTGATTTGAATATAAAGGACAAAATAAGGGTATTTTAAGGGTATGTGGTTTTAGGGACATTCAATTGCGAATTGCGGAATGCACTCTGCATACTCTATTCTCGCGCTGAGCACTCGAAGGCATCGAGTACAGGCTCGCGCCACACTGCTTAGACTCATTGTCGTACCATCTCGCTGAGTAAGGCTTAGACCCTCTGTCGACCATCGCACTGAGCAACGCGCGACGGGAATCAAGGACCTCATAAACGCGGGTGTAAACGGGTTGAGGAAATGGGTGCGGATCAGCGGAGTATATACGCCTGGGAGCCTTGTTCAAGGGCGTACCGGGCTATTGAAATATTACGATTAGCCGGCGAAATGTCATTCTGAGCACATGAAATAATCTCGCATTTCCAAAGATTTTGGTAGTGTAGAAAAGGAGAGACTTTGGACATGAAGTAACAACAAATTGCCCTCCATTTTATGGATAATAGTTTTGGACGAAACTAACCATAAAACAGGAGGGCAATATGGGTGTTACCCCACAAAGGAAAGGTATCACCATCAGTTTTGATTGTCAATTTGAAGTGCATTTGAAGGACAGCTCTCTTTCATCAATACTCGCCGCCTTTGCCGAGCTTTTGCCGCAGATTTTGACGGACTTCATTCAGAAAGTGCTTGTAGGCTTTGGCGAGCATGTGATGGCTCTTAAGAAAAAGCCTTTTGCCTGCGGGTGCGGCAATGATCGGGAATTCACATGGAAGACGCGGCACGGGAAAAAGACTAAGATTCATGCCTTTTACCAATGGGTCTGGTTACAGCAGCTCCAGGTTGTTTGCAAACGCTGTGGGAGTAAGCTCTACATCACCCGAAAGCTGCTCGGAATGAAGCCGAAAAAGCGAATAGCGGCAGAAATTTATCGAAAGCTTGGGCTTCTGGGTTCCTTGACAACCTTTCGTGTGGCGGAGAAGATCGGCAAGATGTTCGGCTGGGCCGTGGACAAGATGACGGTCTGGAGCGCTGTCCAAAAGACGGGGTCGGAAATAGAGTTCAAGGTTGATGAAAAGGAGCTTCCCCAGGGCGAGGCTGACGGGACCGGGATCGGCATCAAGGGAATCAAGAAGCGCGGGAAGGAATTGAAGGCGTTCATACAGTACAAGAAGGGTGGCGGCGTGCGGGTGGCGGGCCTTGATATCGGGAATTATAACGGGTCCTGGGACAACCTTTTCAAGAAGAGTCTCAAGGCTCTGGGGAGCTTCACCCGTCCGTTTTCCTTAATCACCGACGGCGACACCTCCATCCTGGATGCTCTTAAGGGGAAGGTGAAGATAATTGTTCAGCGCTGCTTGTGGCATATTCCCTATCAAGCGAAGTATGTGTTGTGGCAGGACAAAGTGAAGCGTAAGAGCGAGGACTGGTTGTATGTGATCGTGGAGCTGATGGAAATCTGCGCGATACGGCCGTTTGTAGACGACAAGCAGACGATAGCCGCGATGATCGCTTCGAAGAAGGCCCGGCTGGATGAACTGATAAAGCGGTGCGCTGAGAGAGAATATACTCACACAGCCGCTTATCTTGAAAATGCCCGCCCGGATATGTTTACGGCGATCAAGAAGAGATTAGACGGTAAGACCACGAGCAAGGTGGAGCGACTCATGCGCACGGTCAATATGCGGGTAAACGTGAGCAAGTGGACCGAGGCCGGAGCGCTGAATGTCATGAAAGTCCGGCTGGCTTATTACTATAACGGATTTGATGCATAATGCGCGTAAAATGGGGGGCTTTTGTCAGGTCTCCACTTGACAACGCTACCAAGATTTTAGATCCTTCACTTCGCTCAGGATGACAGCATTACAGCAGTCTAGGAGAACAGGGGTTATAATCTTGGAGAATGGAGCAGGCTGTAATTCTCAATTGTTACGTACGTCGCATGGTTTTGTTCAGATCTGCATCGAAAGAAAAGAGCTGGCCTTGGGTGGCTGATGCTTTGGAGCATAAGATGCAATCAACGATATCGAGGCCCTGGTCCGAGAACATTGACAGCGCACGGATTAGTTCCTGCTGGTCGCCATTGGCAATCCCCTTATAGCGAAGGACATCAATGAGACTCGATGCGGCCCGATCACGGGGAACTTTATAGATCTTCGTGAGAACATAAACGCATTCGGCAATGACGCTTTCGAGGATCACGGCTTTGACGCTGCCCTGTTTCACTTTGTCAAAGAATTCCTTCGCTTTTGCGTATAGAGCGGTATCGTCTTCGACCAGATACCTGATGATGACGTTCGTATCAGGCAGACTTCTTGCCGGCTTTTTCACGTATGGCTTCCCCCCACGCCTTCTCTTTCATCTGTTTCATGGAGACGCCGGGTTTGACGTTTCGAGCGTATTCCCGGAGTGAACCGGCAGCGTCCCGTACCGGCTTTACCATGACGATATCGTTCTTCACCTCAAAATAAACGGCATTTGCCTGCAATTTATCCCGGATTTCCTTAGGAATCGTAACCTGTCCCTTCCGGGTGATTTTCACTGCTGACGTCGTCATTGTAATTTACCTTACCTTTCAATAAAGCATTACTATTAATAAATGTACTACCTTTTAGAGTCATTGTCAATACCAGATTATTGTTCGCAGATCCTCGCCAAAACTCTTAATACAGAAACCCGAATAACCAGAGAGGGATTCTGTTTCCAACGCCAATTTCTATATTGTCGACGGCCAAATATGCGTTCTTAGCCGCCTTGAGCCGGCCGGGGCCTTTATTTTTTCCACCGACTTCAAAGGCATATTTCCCGTCTACAAAAAAATCACCATCAGTGTGCGAAGTTACTTTATGCTGCGCATGGATCATGGCGAGAAAGAACGTTTCGCGGATATTGCCGGTTTCTGCCGGCGCGCGGCCCGCAATCGCGTGGATCAGGTTCGGATTATTCAGGTATATCTTTTCCGGCTTCTCGAGTTCCCGGAGTCCCCTGCCGCTTTTTGATATAGTCAGGATGATGCCGGCATCCTCAAGGTATTTCAGATAATTCTTCAGCGTACGTTCGTCGCCCATGTCGAGCGCGGTCTTCAGGTTCTTAAGATCCGGGGTGAACGGAACGGACACGGCGATGATGGCCAGGAGCTTCTTGATCTTCTTGATGCTCGCTCCGCTCAAGGAAGGATAGATGGTGATCAGATCGCTTTCAAGTGTCGTGTGGACGTTTTGCTCCAGGGTGATGTGAAAGAGCTTCTTGTTCTTATATTCCCGGAAGTACGGATAGTAGCCATATTCAAGATATTCGCGAAAGAGCGCGAGGATTTTTTTATCCTTCTTTTCAAGCGCCCCAATGACATCCTGGCTGATCCGCTGGTGGCTTTTCAGGATATCCTCGAGCTTGAAGCTCCCAAGTGCGACATCCTGCGTCATTTCGATGAATTCCCGTAGCGACATGCCGTACATCCGGTACACTACGGCCCTCCTGCTCAAATCATGGCTCCCACGATGGATTTCCAGGGCGGAGCTTCCGGACGAGACGATTCTGAGCTTGGGAAACGTGTCGTTGATGCTTTTGAGGTGTGCCGCCCAGTCCGGGTACTTGTGAATTTCATCGAGGCAGATCAGTTCTCCGCCCAGGTAATGGAATTCTTCCGCGATTTCATAGAGGCTGCGCTTGCCGAGCAGGAAATGGTCCGCCTGGATATAGAGCGCCTTGTCGGTAAAGGGGTCGTTTCGGTAGGATGCAAGAAGGTGCTGGATGATGGCCGTAGTCTTGCCGACACCCCGCTGGCCAACGATGAGGGAGAACCGGCTGTCCAGCCTGTTCTCCTTCAAAAAGTACCGTACATAGTCACGGTTATAGAGCCGGATGAAGTCCTGGCTCAACCGAACAAGTTCCTCGATCACGCCCCGCGCCTCCGATAGTATTGCATTCCGATCATAACATATATTCGGTAGGATTGCAATACTATTACCATGATGCGAATTAATTCAGGTTTTTGCTACTGTCTGACTTGCAGGCTAATCCGTTTTGCCGCTTTGCATCCTGACATGCTGCTGAGCAACGTTAACGGAGGATATACGCCTGGGAGCCTTTTTCAAGGGCGTAGTAAACGGAAAGAAAATCCTTTTGAGCAAGCGAAATGCGCGGGATGGCGGGGTCGAGTTTTTCGGAGGGCGTGCGCTTGCCGTGGAGAATGAGAGATGAGCCGAATACGATTGCATGCCGGCCTTTTATTCCTTCTACTCTTTCTGTAACCGTAATGATGCCCTCCTGGCGGACAGCCGGTTTTCCTGTTTTGAAGCTGAAATGCTTGAGTATCCGGTTCTTGTATCTAAGCTGGCCGATTTCTCCTTTGAAGTCGAGAAGAAGGTACTTCGAATCCAGAGCCTGCATGACCTTCTGGAAGCGAAGGTATTCCTGGTCACGCATGAGCGTTTCGATCCGGACTTTCAGCTCTTTTTCCTGCTGCAGAAGCGATGAGCGTTCGTCGTCAGAGCCTCCCCCGATAGTGAAGCCGGTGAGCAGCAGCAGGACGAAAAGCATAAAATAAAGGTGTAGTATTTTCATTAATTTTTTCATGCTCAATTTTTAAAACCATTTCGGACGCAGAAAAAACGGATAAGAGTGGATAAAGTCTGCACAAAATAATTTTTTAATTAAAACAGGTAATTTTGCTTCAAGCAAAAAGCTTTTATTCTATCTGCGAGTATCTGCGTTCATCTGCGTCCAATTTCTTTTCGTGCCCTAATAAATATAAACCTTCGTCCCGATCTTTACGGATTTGTACAGTGTTTCAAGGTTCTTGTCGTCCAACGATATGCACCCGTGCGTAAAATGCGTACCGAGCAGGTTCGTCCACTTGGTTCCGTGTATTTTGTAGCCGTTCCCGAGGAGCAACGCGTATTTCCCAAGCACTCCGCGCACGATCCTGTCCGGGTCCTCGGGCTTCGGCACGGGCATGTTCTCCTCGACATAGGACCAGTCAGGCCTGATCCAGACCGGGTTCCGCTCCTTGCCGAGAACAGCGAGCGATCCCATGGGGCTTTCAAAATACCAGTTCCGTCCGGTTTCTTCCTTCACGATCTGCCTGCTGCCGGTCCCCACTTTCGCGCGCAGCAGAACGCTTCCAGCCTGCCTCATGGTCAGCCTGTTGCTTTCCGTGTCAACGACCAGGTAGACCGCGTTGTCCTCGAATGCCTTGATCCGGTTCCTGAGCCCCTGGTTCTCTTCTTCCAGCAGCGCGGCTTCCTGCTGTAGTTCATTGACGCGGGTCCTGAGCTCGTCGATCGACGGGTGATCGCCTGCCCATGCGGGGAAAGCCGTCAGGCTGAATATGACAGCAAAAAGAGTTCCTATAATTTGGAGTTTGATAGGCATTATTTTAACTTTTATCCGCAGATTTCGCAGATAAGCGCAGATTTTTAAAAGCTTGTTTAGGCGTTGGTTTAATCTTCAATCGGCGAAATTTGTATAATAGCAAATACAGTTCCTATGCTTTGGAGGTTGATAGGCATTATCTAACTTTTATCCGCAGATTTCGCAGATAAGCGCAGATTTTAAAGCTTGATTAATCTCGGCTTCAATCTGCAAAATCGGCGTAATCTGCGGATAAAAATCTTTATTGATTTCGAGCTTCGGATTTCATTTCCGGAAATATCTTTCCCGGATTCAGGATATTATTCGGATCCAGCGCCTGTTTGATCCTCTTCATCGTCCGGATCTCCCCTGCCCCCAATTCCATTTCCAGGTACGGCGCTTTGGAAAGCCCGATCCCGTGTTCTCCGGAGATGCTTCCTTCAAGGTCCAGCACTGCCTGGAAGATTCGCGCACCGCCTCCTCTGCCTCTGCCTTTGCCTGGTCGCCTTCGTCAAGCATGATGTTCGTATGGATGTTTCCGTCGCCCGCATGCCCGAAGTTTACGATAAGCAGCTTGTGCCGGTCGGCAATCTTCCCGATCGCTTCCAGTATCCTCGGAAGCCTGCTTCGCGGGACAACAATGTCTTCGTTGATTTTTCTCGGCTTGATCGCGTACAGCGCCGGCGAAATCGAGCGGCGCGCCTTCCAGAGCCGCTGGCGGTGCTCTTCGGTCTCGGCCTTCTCGATTCGCACCGCGCCCGCCTGCCTCACGACCTCTTCCACGCGCAAAATCTCCCGGCTGGCCGCTTCCGCGGGTCCGTCCACCTCAACCAGCAGCAGAGCAGACGCGCCGTTGCTGATGTCTTCCTTTAAATAATTCTCCACGGCCCGAAGCGCCTCTTTGTCCACGAATTCCATGGCCCGCGGGATGATCCGGTTCCGGATGATGTCCGCAGACGCGGAAGCCGCGTTTCCGGCTGTCTTGAAAAAAGCAGAGAGCGTGCGCACTGTTTCAGGCAGCGGCAGCAATCTCAGGATGATACGGGTGGCGATGCCCAGGGTTCCCTCGGAACCTACTATGAGCCTCGTGAGATCGTAGCCGGCCACGGTCTTGAGCGTCCGGGCGCCGGTTTTGATGAATTCTCCGTCAGGCATCACCACGTCCAGCCCAAGCACATAGTCCCTGGTAACGCCGTACTTTGCGGCCCGGAGTCCGCCCGCGCATTCCGCGACGTTGCCGCCGATCGTGCAGAATTTGCTGCTCGCAGGGTCCGGCGGATAGAACAGGCCCCGGGATTCCACCTCGCGCTGCAGATCACCGGTTACAACACCCGGCTCGACCACAGCGATGAGGTCCTGTTCGTCGATTTCAAGGATCCTGTTCATGCGCTCGAGCGAGAGAACGAGCCCGCCGGCGATCGGCACGGACCCGCCTGACATGCCCGTGCCTGCTCCGCGCGGCACTACGGGGAAAAGCTCCTGGTTTGCCAGTACCAGTATCTTCGAGATCTCATCGGCTGAGGCTGGGCGCGCCACGGCCCAGGGCAGGGATTCCCTGCGCGTGGCATCGTAGGAATAGACCAGAAGTTCCTCGGGTGCGGTGTACAGGTTGTCGGAACCGACGATGGATTTAAGTTTTTTGACGACAGCCGGCTTAAGCATAAACGCGATAATCGATATCAGGAAAAATTGTGTCTTTACATTCTATAGTGCGGAGCCATGCTTCGTCAATATGATTTCCTTTGATGGTGTCGTACAGCCTGGTAAAGCGGAGGATATGGTCTTTGGTCCTCCTGGTTGCGTATTCGACGTGGCTGCCTGTTTTGAGGATAAAGGCCCAGTCCGAGCTTTGCGCCAGGAGCAGTTCCCTCGCTGCCTGGTTGAGGGCGCGCAAGCGGACCCCGTCGGCATGTGGATATGAGGCTGCAAGCTCGATCATGCGGTCCGCGGCCTTATGCAGGTGCCGGTAAATCCAGTCGTTCGAGTCGTCAAGCCAGACTTCTGAGTAGCCCTTCTGGCCCCAGCTTGACATGGAAGGCCTGGTCACCTGGCATTTGGGGTTTTCGGCCAGGTATTCCCCGGGCGTTGTAAGCCGGACAAGGTCCTGGTCGCACGCCATTTTTCTGATCAGGAAATTGATCCAGTCCGGGCCTTCGAACCACCAGTGTCCGTAGAGCTCGGAATCATACGGGGCAACGATGAGCGGTTTCCGGTCCTGAAAAAGCTCCGACAGCCACTCCGCCTGTTTCTGGCGGTGAACCAGAAAATCCGCGGCGTGTTCAGCGGCCCTGTCCTGGGCGGCTTTGCGGATGTACGGCTCCTTCCGGTCGGTTGTGCCCGTGATTTTATAATATTTGATTCCGATGTTCGCCCGCATCCCGTCATGGAGATACGGCTTTACGTATTCGTAGTCGAGATCGAATCCTATGTCGCGATAAAATTCCCGGTAATTGAAATCCCCGGGATATCCTTCGAGCGAACTCCATACCTGCTTTGACGATTCAATGTCCCTGCCGAAAGCAGCCACTCCGGACGGACAATAGACCGGCGCGTACACGCCGTATTTGGGCCGCGGCGAAGCGTGAAACACGGCATGCGCGTCCGTAAAGAAAAACGATATGCCCGCGTCTTTCAGAATCTCGTCGAGCCCCTCGTAATAGCCGCACTCCGGAAGCCAGATGCCCTTCGGCGCGCGGCCGAGATGCTTTTTGTGCTGCTCCACGGCAATCAAGATCTGGGCGCGGACGGCCTTGTCGTTCTGCATGAGCGGCAGGAACGCATGCGTGGCCGAAGAAGTGACAAGCTCTACCTTGCCGAGGTCCTGGAATTTCCTGAAGGCGGCCACAAGGTTGCGGCCGTATTGCTCTTCGAACATTGACCGCGCGTTCCCGAACAATTCCCGGTACATGCGGGCCGAGGCGTTGAAATCGGGCTGGTTTGCGGTCCGCTCCACCTCTTTTTCCGACAGCTCGACGAGTCTGGTGATGTGCCCGACGTACCGTTCCTGCAGCAGGGGGTCAACGAGCATTGCGATCAGGCTGGGCGACAGACTCATGGTGATGCGGAAGTCGATTCCGTCCTTCACGAGTCCTTCGAAGATGTTGAGGATAGGGATGTAGGTTTCAGTGATGGCTTCGTACAGCCAGTCTTCCTTGAGAAACTGATCGTGTTCCGGGTGTCTTACAAACGGCAGGTGACTATGGAGCACGAGTGCAAGATAGCCTTTATCCATATATGTTCACGTGCTTCCTCTCACGGCATCAAGAAAAATCGCAGATTAGGCAATCCGCAGATTACGAGATTGACACAGATTTTACAAGCTGGAATACCGGTTTAATTATCTGCAAAATCCGCCTGCACCCGGCGCTGACGAGTGGCCCCGCGAGCCTGCATCCGATGCCTTCGAGCCTGCACCCGGTGATTACGAGTTGAACCGCGAGTATAGGGTGTGCTCAGCGCAAGAATAGGGTGTGCAGGGCGGTTATCTGCGGATCCTGTTACAAAATAAAAGTCCATCCAAAATGGATGGACTTTCTTGCATGACTCCTTTGATGACCGTTGTTACTTCCTTCTTGCGCGTTCCCTCACGGTCGAGCCCGGCGAGGTAACCTGCTGCATGCGCCTGAGCCGGATCATTTCCTGGATCTGCGCCGATGAAGCGCCGCCCGGAAAGCCGTACAATTTCCAGAATTCCTCATCACCGAGCATCCATTCGTTATCGAGTTCTTCGGAAACTCCCTCCCTGGGCGTTATGATATAATTCGACCTCGACAGGGTAAGGTATTTTCCTTCGGGTGAAAGCAAACCGATGTCTGAAACGAAGGAATGCGACGGCCGCCCCACATCGAAATACCAGCTGCCGATCCGCTCCATTACCTCCTGGTCAAAATACCCCACTGCGTTCCGTCCGTCGAACTGGACGCCGGTCACATCGTAGATGCGCACCGTAAGCTTGCTGTCCCAGCCGAACCAGGCTTTTTCCCGCTGAATCCGCTCGGACGACAGCTCCCAGTATGAATAAACGAGATGGGGGTCTTTGATCATCAGCGTGATTTTATCTTCACCATAGCCGAACGGCAGATCGTCATACTGCTTCTTCGCCCGGTCGTCCCGGGCAGGACCGGTGTAATATTTGGCATCGGCAACGCGCTCCTGGGCCAGGAGAGGTTCTTCGATCGTCGGTGGGAATTTCCATTCCCCGGCCGGTACAGCGGGTTTTTTATCGATTGGAATCCGTTTCGGTTCCAGCGGTTTTGTTGTCTCTTTTTTTGCCGGTTTCTTCTTCAACGCTGACGTATGACTATTTTTGGGAGAGGCTTTCTTTGCCTGCGTGGTCTCCTTTTTTGTTTTTGAGGCATTTAACAATACATCAACAATATCAGCTTTCTTTGCGCGTGTAGGCAAAGTAACATTCATCTTTTTGGCGAGGGCTTTGAGTTCAATTACGACCATAGTCAGCAGATCAGATTTTTTCATAGCTCAACTCCCTTCCTCATAAATTTAATTCCATATGTTATGGTAAAATATAGCACAAAAAGCGGCAATGTACAAACCGGATAGGATACGAGAAAGGGATAAATCCCGCGGAGAATCATTTTTTGACAATGAACAGCAATAAATTTATACTGCATGCATGAATAGTCATGAACTGCATCCAGCACTGCATCCAGCGTGGAGGGAGCTTCATCCTCGAGCGGCCGCGAGGCGGCTTTTCGAATGAAAAAGCGCGTGGTCATTACCGGCATGGGCGCGCTGACGCCGCTCGGAAACAATATTGAGTCCACGTGGGCCGATATTGTCAGCGGCCGCTCCGGGATCGCTCCGATATCCCGCTTCGACGCCTCCCCTTTTTCGAGCCGCATCGCGGGGGAGGTCCGGGGATTCGACGCTCTTTGCTATCTCTCTCCGAAGGAAGTCAGCAGGACCGATCCCTTTATCCAGTATGCGGTAGCGTGCGCATTGATGGCCATGGAAGACGCAGGCGTTTCGCTGACTCCGGCTTCTTCCGTAAGGACCGGGGTCCTGGTCGGGTCGGGCCGGGGCGGTGTTGTTACTTCCGAAAAAAACATGGCTCTGCTCCTGAAGAAAGGGCCCCGGGCTGTCTCGCCCTTCTACACGCCGATGTCGCTCGTAAATATGGCTTCCGGTTACATATCCATGAAGCTGGGCGCAAAAGGACCGTGCATGGATGTATCCACAGCGTGCGCGACAGGCACGCATGCAATCGGCGAGGCGATGAAGATCATCCAGCGGGGCGATGCTGACATAATGATCGCGGGTGCGTCCGAGGCCGCGCTTACGCCGCTTGTCCTGGCAGGCTTCTGCCAGGCTAAGGCCGTCTCTCATCGGAACAACGATCCGGAAAAAGCGAGCAGGCCGTTCGACCGCGACCGCGACGGTTTCGTGCTGTCCGAGGGCGCAGCGGTGGTCATAATCGAAGAGCTGCGGCACGCGGAAAAAGGGGGGCAAAGATATACGCCGAGCTTGCCGGATACGGCCTGTGCTCGGACGCCTACCATTATACGATGCCGGACCCGGCTGCTGACGGCCCGAGCCGCGCCATGGCGCTCGCTCTTTCGGATGCAGGCATGAAACCTGAAGAGATCGACTACATCAACGCACACGGGACAGCTACGGTACTGAATGACCGGGTAGAGACGCTGGCGCTTAAAAAAACGTTCGGGAAGCATGCCCGCCGGCTCGCCGTCTCTTCATCCAAATCCATGCTCGGCCACATGCTTGGCGCTGCAGGCGCCGTTGAAACGGCGATAACCGCCCTTGCTCTCAGAGAGGACATCATTCCTCCGACCATTAATTATGAAGCAAACGACCCCGAATGCGACCTCGATTATGTTCCGAATTCGGCGCGGAAACAGCGTGTACGGGCGGCTATTTCCAATTCCCTGGGCTTCGGCGGCTTGAATGCCTCACTCCTGTTAAAGAAACATGCATCTGCTTAATTATGTTTTCCCAATAAAAATAATTAATTTTTTGATTGACATCTAAAGCTGGAATTATTACACTTAATAAAGTTGCGCTTTCACGCCCCGAATGTACCTCTCCAGGAGGAAGTCCCATGAAACCAGTTGCCCATAAAGACCGGCCAGTATCATCAGTGCACATCTCACCTGCTATCGCCTTATCTCATCCGTCTTATAAGCCCCCGGTAATTCAAGCAGTTGCAGCCTTAAATAATCTGTCCACACAATTCAAATTAAAAAAAGCGCGTACCCATTCCAAAACAGGACACGCATAAGAGCACATTAATTAATCATTCTACGCAATAGCGTTATTTTTTTGCCTACTATATAAATTTACAATTAGTATAAGTTATATTAACTTCAATTAATACTTGTTTTATTTGCAAAATTTCAATCAGTTATAAAGGAGGGTCTGTGAAAATTGTTCTGCATATAGCATTGCTGGCTGCATCGATGCTGTCCTTTGCCCCTGGGCATGCGGACGCTTTGGAAGGCGCGAAAGCGGCATCCATCGACGAACTGGCCGGGATGTACGACTCATCAGCGTGCAAGCAGTGCCATGAGGCCATCTACAAGGACTGGGAAAAATCAATCCATTCACGTTCTGTATTCGGGACCGGCAGAACGGCAGCCACCATTAAGACTACCGTGGCGGTCGGACTCATGGGATGGCAGTATTCAGGGGTAAAAAAACCTGAAGATGTAACGGTCAAACATCTCATGATCTGCATGAAATGTCATCTGCCCCAGCTGGCGGATGCGACAGACGATGTGGCCCGCGAAATCGTGAAGAATGCATACGTCTATGCGGACTCTCAAGCGAGCGATGATGCGCGTGAGAAAGCGGCCTCGAAACTTTCCAAGGTGAGCATCAACTGCCTGGTCTGTCATCAGCGAAATGCGATCGTCCATAAATGGGTCGACGGGTTCCCGGCCAGGGATACGGTTTACGGCTCGAAAGAAGGCGGAGCCCATCCCGACACGGCGCATCCAAACATGAAGAAAAGCCCGATCATGTCCGAATCGATTCTCTGCGGCCAATGCCACGGCCTGGGCCCCAATTTCGAACTTGAAAATCCCTCGCAGTGCGGAACGCTCTACGGCAGCTATCTCTGGGCATATCGCGCGGAAGGCGGCCAGGAAACATGCCAGGAATGCCATATGAAAAAGAGCGGCCTCGGCCACAATATGCAGAGCTACCGTGATGCCGGCATGACAAACGCCGCTGTGGATTTCAAGGTCGAAACCCTGGGTTACCAGTGGCGCAACGGAACCACGATGGTGCCGCAGGCCCTGGTCAAGGTCGAAATGATCAACAGGACCGGTCACTCCATACCGGATGGCTGACCAACACCCAACCGGCTGGTCCTGGAAGTGACCGCGAAAGACAGTACTGGAAAGGAACTATTCAAGCAGTCGAAGATATATATGCCTGTCCCGCAGCAGCTCGGACGGGGCGACAAGATGGGACGCGGACCGTATGAAAAGAGCGGCATCATCAGGGACAACGGCCTGCCGCCCGGCCGGACAGTATTCGAGAAATTTGACATCCCCTTCCCTTTGAAGGAAGTGAAGAAGGACGGCAAGACAACGAGGACCATCCTCGACAACGACATGACAATAGATGTTGAATTGATATACCTTCCTTTCGGCACCGCCGACAGCGACGCCTTCACCTGGAAGAAAGTTACGAGGAAGGTGTCAATCGAAAAAGGCGGCGTATAAACGCCGCTATTCATACCGGCGGGGAGTTCCCTCCCCCTCTTCCCGCCGGATTTTTTATTCTCACCACTTCCTGTGATGTTCCACAACCCCTTGAATCCCGCCTGCACCCAACGACTTCAAGTGCGCAGCGCGAGAGTAGGGCGTGACCAGTTCCGCGCTTTGCCGTGCGTGAAAAATCGTTAAAACAAAGGCTGCACTTCCTGGCAGGAAGTTCATGATCCTAAAAACGGCATTTGAACACGGATGAACACGGAAACAGCGGATCAAAACAATGTGATAGAGCAAAAAGCCATCTCGCCTTTTGGGTGAATCCATTACTGTTCGTAACTTCCTATAAATCCGTGTTGATCAGATTTTATCCGTGTCCAACTGCTTTTTTCAGGATGATCCTTGTTTTTTCTTGAGCAAAAAAAAACCGCTGCTCTCAATTCGAGAACAGCGGTCATGGATACAATCGGTTTCCGGTTAGCAGGTGCTGCAGGAGGAACCGCATGAGCTTGGCTGCATACCGGTCAGCACGAAACCCTGCCCTTCATGAAAATCGATACTTGTGTTCAGCAGCATGCCTTTTGCCCGTTCTTCCAGGAACACCTTCAGCCCGTTTATCTCAAGCGTCGTATCGCCATGCTGGGCGGTTTTGGCTATGTCCATAGCCAGAGAGGGGCTTCAGCCGCCGGGAACTGCGAAAATTCGAACTCCGTCGCCGTTCGTTCCCTGTTTCAGTACAACTTCTTTGAACTTGTTTACTGCGCTATCCGTTAAACTTACCATTACTTCCTCCTTGCAAACCGCGTACTTTCTCAAACGATATGAACTTCAAAAAACATTGCATAATACCAACATATTCAGCCAATTGCAACTGTTTTTTTATGCGGTCCTTGATTCCCGTCTCCCGTCTCTAGGGAGATGGTACTATAACGGGTCTATGCTTCACCCTTGATTCCCGTCTCCCGTCTCTCAGGGAGATGGTACTATAACGGGTCTATGCTTCACCCTTGATTCCCGTCTCCCGTCTCTCAGGGAGATGGTACTATAACGGGTCTATGCTTCACCCTTGATTCCCGTCTCCCGTCTCTCAGGGAGATGGTACTATAACGGGTCTATGCTTCACCCTTGATTCCCGTCTCTACGGTCATTGATTCCCGTCGCACGTTTCTCAGTGCGATGGTCGACAAAGGGTCTAAGCCTTACTCAGGGAGATGGTACTATAACGGGTCTATGCCGAGTACAAGTCGCGGGATTCAGGTCATAACATCATTTCACTTGAACATTATCCGCGAGGAATACCCTGATTTTTTCGGCAATTTCATCACGTGCGCGCCGAAATTCCTTCATGATCGTTTCTTCCCTTCCCTTCGTACCGACAGGGTCCTTGATCGACCAGTGCAGTTTCTTAACTTCCGCCGGCGTCCAGGGGCACGCCTCCTGCGCATTGTCGCACAGCGTTATGATAATGTCCATGGTCCTCAAAAGCCGTTCGTCGATCGGCTTTGATTTCTGGCCCGTAATGTCGATCCCGAGCTCGTTCATTACCGCAATGGCCCTCGGGTGCACCCCCGCAGGGATCAGCCCCGCGCTGTGCGGCTCCAGGCGCTCCTTCCCGAGTTCTCGCGCGAGCCCCTCTGCCATCTGCGACCTGCAGGAATTTCCGGTGCAGAGAAACATCACTTTAAGCCGATCATCCTTCATAATAAAAGCATAACACTTTTTCGGGTATTTCTCAATAAATCAACCTTTTCCCGCAAATCTATCCAAGGTACTTATGGAAGTTCTGCCCCTTTGATCCTGCAGTATTCAACAGAAAAGTATTTTTTCTGAAAATACCTGGCGACATTCACGAGCCCGATAAGCACGGGCACTTCGACCAGCGGGCCGATGACTGCCGCAAACGCGGTGCCTGAGTTGATCCCGAAGACAGCTACGGCAACCGCGATAGCAAGCTCGAAGTTGTTGCTTGCCGCAGTGAAGGAAAGCGTTGCGGTCTTCGCGTAGTCCGCGCCTATCTTTCTGCCCAGATAGAAAGAGACCAGGAACATGACTACAAAATAGATAAGCAGCGGGACAGCTATACGAATAACATCGAAAGGAAGCCTGACGATATAGTTGCCTTTCAAAGAGAACATCACGACGATCGTAAACAACAGGAAGACAAGCGTCAGCGGGCTTATCTTCGGTATAAAATTCTTTTCGTACCACTGACGGCCTTTGATCCTGACCAGACCGAAGCGCGTCAGGATTCCCGCGAGAAACGGGATGCCGAGATAGATAAAGACGCTCTCCGCGATCTGACCGATGGTGACGTCGACCACAACCCCCTTGAGTCCGAACCAGGACGGCAGTACGGTTATGAATACATAAGCATAAACCGAAAAAAACAGGACCTGAAATACTGAATTGAAGGCAACGAGGCCTGCCGCGTACTCGGAATCGCCGCATGCCAGTTCGTTCCAGACGATGACCATCGCGATGCAGCGGGCGAGACCGATCATGATAAGGCCCACCATGTACTCGGGATAGCCCCGAAGAAAGACCACTGCCAGCAGGAACATCAGGACCGGCCCGATGATCCAGTTCTGAAGCAGCGAAAGGCCGAGCACCTTTTTATTTCTGAACACTTCCCCGAGTTCCTCATATTTTACCTTGGCGAGAGGCGGGTACATCATGAGGATGAGTCCGATTGCAATGGGAATGTTCGTCGTGCCGGCCTGGAAGCGGTTAATAAAGGCTTCGGTGCCCGGAATGAAAAACCCCAGGCTGACTCCTATAGCCATGGCGCTGAAGATCCATAAGGTCAGATAGCGATCAATAAAAGACAGCCTCTTTTTACCCGGGTCCGTCATAGCTCTCCTCTTTTCATTGTCAGAAAAAAAGCTGTTTCACCGTTACACCCCGCATGAGCACGCCTTGTCTTTTTTGGAAACAAAACCGGCGCCGGTGGTTTTTATCTTGAGAAAACGCGCGAGGCGTTTCCGGTCTTCCGCCACAAGTGCCCCGTCGGCCATTTCGCAGACTGACAGCAGCAGCATTCTTTTGAACAAGTCCTTGTCTGCCAGGCTATAATGTATCCACTTGCCCTGTTTGCGGTCCTTGATAAATCCGGCCTCTTTCAGGGTACTTAAGTGAAAAGACACTTTCGGCTGCACAATGTCGAGCGCGGCCGTAATGTCGCAAACGCATAGTTCGCCTTGTTCCAGCAGCTTGATGATCCGAAGCCTTGTTTCATCGGACAATGCTTTGAAAATGGGTACCAGTTCGTTCATATATCGCTTCCCTCATGGTTTTCTGCCCGTAATCAGAAACACGGGAAATTCCCTCGTTCCGTTCTGTGAGGTTCGTACGATTCGCGCTGCCGTAATATCGCGAACCGAGGAAAGGCCGGCCGCTTCAAAGAGACTCTTGATGTGCAAACGATCAAAACCGTAGTGAAAGACGCCGGTATTGTCGCCGTGGAACGAGCCGTCTTCCTTGTCGAGATCGGCGATGCAGAGGCTGCCACCCGGATGCAACAGGTCCGAGAGCTGTCCGACCAAAGCCACTGTGTTTTGCACATGGTGCATCGTCATACTGCTGACAACGAGATTAAAAAGGCCCGAAACTTTTCCGCCCTGCTCGAAATCCACAAGTTGCGTCTTGACATTCGCATGCCCCTGCTTTGTTGTCTTGTCCTCGAGAACGGCAAGCATGCCTTTTGAGCTGTCCCCGCCGGTTATCCCCTTAACGAGTGGCTGAAGCCGGAGCGTGACAAGCCCTGTACCGCAGCCGAAATCCAGCGCTTCCATCTCCTTTGTCGGGTGCGCCTCTGCGATAATAGCGTCAGCTACGTCATGGGCAAGTTTTATTCTGACCGGGTTGTTGTCCCAGGCAGCCGCTTCTTTGTCGAAATCCTTTTTCTTTTCTAAACTCATCCTAAGCCTCTCCCTTGATCAGTTCCTTCACGTTTTGCAGGCTCGGAAGCGGCTTTCCAGAGTGTTTTATCTTTCCATTGATGATAAGGCCGGGGGTGGATAATATGCCGTGCATGGCAATCTGTCCAATGTCTGTGATTTTCTCAATCTTTGCCTCAAGGCCGAGTTCCTTGACAGCGGCCTTCGTCAGCTCTTCCATCTTGCGACAGTTTGCACATCCGGTACCAAGCACTTTGATTTCCATAGATTTCCTCCCAGGTTAAGTTCTCGGCCAGTACATTATGACGGATACACCGGCCAGACAAACAACGGCTCCGATCAAGTCAAAGCGATCAGGTGCGATTTTATCAACTTTCCAGCCCCACAAAATGGACATTACGACGAACACTCCTCCATAGGCGGCATACACTCTTCCGAAATGGGCAGGCTGGAGAGTCGGGACAACGCCGTATAACGCCAGCACGATCGCTCCCGAGAGCGCGTACCAGACGCTTTTACCTTCTCTCAGCCAAAGCCACATCAGGTAGCCGCCGCCGATTTCAAAAAGACCGGCAAGCACAAAGAACGCAATAGATTTTGTTATCATCATTTTTTACCACTGCCTCAGACCAGGGGGTTTAACTAAATAAAAAACAAAAACGTCTCGCGCAATGGCCAAAAAGAGGGCCACACTGAGCCGCAAAGGCGCAAAGAAAATCGCAGACCATTATTTTACTTCTGTACTTGGCGTCTTGGCGCCTTTGCGCGAAAATATTATTTGACTTTACGTTGACTCAAAATTCCAGATGTAGAGCTGTTAATTTCTCATCACCTACAAAAGAGCGTTGAATAAATAGCCCACGCCTATGATAGTAATCGTCATGATGGAAACGAATACTGCAAGGAGCTTGATGTTGAGCACCTTCCGGAGAATGATCATTTCAGGAAGCGACAACGCGGTCACCGCCATCATGAAGGCCAGCACCGTGCCCATGCTCATCCCCTTCTCCATGAGCGCATAGACAATGGGAATAACGCCTGCCGCATTTGAGTAAAGAGGTACGCCGAGAGCGACGGCAACCGGTACCCCGAAGGGATTCTGCGGACCGGCGTAGCGTACGAGGAAGTCCTCAGGCACGTATCCATGGATGAACCCGCCGATACCGATGGCGACTATCACGTAGAGCCATACACGCTTAAGAATGTCAACCGTACTCCAGCGCGCGGAAATAAGCCGCTCCCGGAATTTCTGTTTAGCGACCTCCCGGGTAATGCCGAGGGATTGGATCTTGTAAACGTACTCTTCAACCCAGTGCTCCAGTTTCAACCTGCCGATAATGAGTCCGGCAATAATCGCAACAAGAAGGCCGACGGTCATATAGATGAGAGCGATCTTCCAGCCGAACAGCCCCCAAAGAAGCACAACCGCAACCTCGTTCACCATGGGCGACGAGATAAGAAATGAAAAAGTAACTCCCAGCGGAACCCCTGCTTCCATGAACCCGATAAAAAGCGGAACCGCCGAGCAGGAGCAGAAGGGCGTGACAATGCCGAGAAGGGCAGCGAGGATGTTACCGATAAACTGTCGTTTATGGGAAAGGATGCGTTTGGTGCGCTCCGGGGGAAAGTAGGACCGTATAATGGATACGGAGAAGATGATGACGGAGAGCAGCAGGAATATCTTTATGGAGTCGTAAATAAAGAACTCTAGGGCATTCGACAAGCGATTGCCCTGTTCCATGCCGAACGCAGAATATACCAGATAGTGAGCAATACCATTTAACAACCCCACACCTCATATCAATTATTTTTTATATGATAGTAGGGAAAGCCAATTTTGTCAAGTGCTTGTTTTAAAGTCCCCCTTATTATCCGCGGCATAAATGGCAGAACCTCCGCGAAACGGCGGCGGTCCTGCCATCTTTTATAACGTGTCTTTGAATAGAGACTGCATTGTGTGCTACCAGAATTTGGTTCCGTGACAAACCGTTCCGCACTGACCGTTGTTGTAGTTAAAATTGCTGTATATCGTTGACGAGGCAGGTCCTTCCATAATCGTCGTATTCAGGAACGAAAAATGGTTCAGGGCGAGTTTCGAGGTGTCGTGACATCGGGTGCAGGCAAAGTTAGCTGCATTCACATGTATATCATGCTTGCCGGACGAAAAGCTGTTATATTCGGAAGTGCCAAAGGAGTGGCACACTGTACATTGCGTACTTACATCAATGGTTGTTCCTGACGACCAGGCCGGCGTCGTCTGTCCGCCGTGGCAACTTACCTGGGAGCAGGTGCCATCGCTGTTTCGGACTGCTGCTCCGCTTTTTGCGCTGTAGAGGGTCTGAAGATTGAGCTCCACAACGCCGTCGGCATGAGTCGGCGTCCCAGACCCGGCGCCGCTGTGACAGGTATCGCACACGGTCGCAACGGTTGGCAGCGCGTTGTGAACAGCGTGAACCCCGCTTCTATTGGGAGCAACTGTCCCCGTCGGAGGCTTGCCGTGACAGGATGTGCAATCAGTAAAGGCATAAGGAGAACCCTTCTGATGGCATGGCGAACAGGAGACGGACGCGATTCCCCCGGATAAATCAGAGCCGTGGCACTCAGCGCAGGAGTTTGCATTGGCCTTGGCCCGTACTGCATGGCCTGAAGGAAGCCACCCCACCGGATGGGCTCCACTGTCCGGGTTGAACGCGACGTTCGAGTTCGGATCCCCGCATCCGGCCGCCAGCAGGAACCCCAACACCAGGACCATGACCATGGCCGGCATTGTTATTTTCTTTATGTGTGACATACACTGCACCTCTTATTGTTTTGACGCTTGTGAGGACACAATTCTGTACTTAGCGAATTATCTCCTCCTTGCTTTACTGTTTTGATAATGTGACTGTCTGCCGGCCTTTGTAAGGAAGTTATGAGCCCAACCTTGCCTTCCAGATAGAACGGCCCCCGGCATCCTTCGATTTGAAAATCTTGAACCGGGTCGTGTTTTCCCGCGGTTCCGATATTTTTCCTCCGGGCATCTCCATTGTCAGGATCATTTTTACTTTGACCGGCCACGAACCGTCCGGATTACGCTGCCCGCGTTCAACAATAACGATCGGCGATTTCACGGAAAAAGAACTCCCCTTTAACACTCCGGAATCGTCTATTGCCTTGAGCACTTCTGCATCCGAAGGTTGGAACAACCGGGAACACCCGGCCACGTTCATAATGAATGACATGACCAATAATAAACAAAACAACGTTGCGCTGCGTCTCATGTGTTTCATCTCCTTGCATCTGCAGTAATATCACGAGGAGTCTCCTCCGGCACGAGCGAGGGATTCCAGGTCGCGATTGAAGATTTGAAGAAAAAGAGGCGGCCTTTTGCAAGGTCCGCCTCCTGCATATTTACCGGTCATCCATCATTGTATCTGATAATAACCGTCCGGTCTTACTGAATAGCAACGCTCCTCCGCTGATAGATCACTCCGCCATTTGCCTTCATATGCGCGGCGGCGCTGGAGCTGTCATGGCAGGCGAAGCATGCTGCGGTGATCGGTGAGGTGACCAGCGTGGTGCCGGCAGCCGGCGTGGTAACGCCTGTAGTGGCGTTATAGCTGAAACCGCTGCCGTAGTTCGTATCCAGTGCCACATAGGGCGAGAACGCAAACGAACTGGTGGAACTCGAGGAAAGCGTGCCGGTGGCAGCGGTGCTGAAGAGCATATTTGCGACTCCCTGCGCCCCGCTGTTCGCCGTATACATGCTTCCGCTGAAGTCATAACCGCCGGAAACGTGACACTGCTCGCACTTGTTGAGAAGGCCTGGGTAGGTGACTTCCGAGAAGTCCTCGGTCGCGGAAACCGCATGCCAATTGAACGGCTCTGTACGCTTCGCACTCGCGTGGATACCGTGAATAAAGGTGCTTACGTTAGCCGACCAGCCGCTGCTGGTTCTGTTCGGTGTATGGCAGAACGAACACGTAGGAGCATCATTCCGCTGCCCGGCATGGAACGTGGGCGCGGCCCCGAGTGCACCGTGGCATGTCTTGCATTTATCCGTATCCACAACCACACGCCGGCCTTTAAACCCTGTGGCTACTTTCCATACATTAGGCGACGGAACGATAAGGCCGCCTATCTTTGACGAGTTGTATGGGTATTCCGTCAGGTTGGTCTGGGTGAGCGGCTGAGTGTTGGGCAGGCTATAGGAATAACCGATGCCGCCGGTCAGCATCTTAGCGCTGCTCGGCACGGACACCTGGGTAAGGGTGATGGTATAATACCCTCCTACCGGACCTGTTATCGTGGCGCCGTTGGTTGTGCTCGTGTCCTGGTTCACAGCGTCGTTCCAGATGCCCTTGATGTAGCCGCTTGCACTGACATTGAAATCAGCCGGGGCAGTGATGCCGTCCTGAGGAACAGACCAGACGAAGTAGACACTCGGCGATCCCACAAAATTGGGTATACCCAGTTCACTGGTCGTCGAAGTCGGGGCCGTAAAGACTACATCGCTGCCGTTATTCTGCAGCTTGAAGGTAATAGCGGGGCGATTGTTCGTTGTTGTGACGCTGCTGATGACGTAGGTGATCTGGTCTGCACTGGGCGGTACTACGCCGGCTGCGGCAAGATACGCCGCATTGACATTGCCGCTGAAGGTCGACGTTGCCGGCGGAGCCACAGCCACATGGTTGTCCACGATTGGCGCAAGCCCAGTAGTAGCCCCGTGGCAAACAGCGCATGTCGAATCATCCGTCATTGCTCCGCCGCTGTGGAGCGTGAATCCGGCAGGGGCAGGGCTGATCCAGGTGGTAGTATCGTGGCAGGAGCCGCATGCCTTCCGGCTGGGCTTTGTCTTCCAGTTGTCGCCCTCGGTCCCGTTATGGCACTTGACGCAGTTGCGAATATCCTGGGGGAAGGTGATCTCGTTCAAATAAACGCCGCCGACATTATAACCTTGCAACCCGAGTTCCTTGCCTCTATGGATCTTGTGGATATAGGTGACAAATTCGAGTTGCGAAGGGCCGGCCCAGCCGTCGATAGTGCCGGTCTGGCCGGAAACAATGTACGTCGAGGCGAGAACGCCGGTGCTCGTCGGCGTGGACAGCACCCCGCTCGCATCCGGGGCCTTGGCTGTACGGCCGATCCCCCGCTGATAGGTATGGCAGACCACGCAGAGCTCGTATCGACGCGTCCGCCGTGCGGCGTGGTAGTCCCGATCTTGTAATGACACCCGTTACAGGCAGCAGCCGTGACGATATTGCGCGAGGTAGGCGTTCCGCCTGCAAAATCCGCGGGAATAAAGTCTTTGATGATGTTCAATGGATTCACGATATTCGGATATCCGGCGGAACTGCCGCCTGAAATCTGGATAGCGATTCGGTGGGTTGCGTTCGCATCATAGGTGACTCCCGACACTGTCGTCACATTCTTCGCGAACGTGTATGTGTAGGAGCCGTTGTCGAGATCGTCGATAACGCCGTAGCCGGCATCCACTCTGTTCTCAGTGGTAGGACGCGAGGTGGAGGTCACCATATAGCTTTCCCACTTATCTGGGCTGCCGCTCGTCCCGGGTACAAGTTTCGCAATTGCAAAACGCAAATGCGCTAAAAGGGTCTGTCCGGCGCTGCTGCCGGTTGTCGCGATGTAGTCTGTAGCAAGGCCTGTTACGCCCCGGTTAACCGAATCCTTTACGGTGAAATTAACAACCACGGTGCCGCTCGTGATCGTAACGAGATCCACGGTTCCCGTCATGGTAAGCCCGGACAGCGAAGCCGCGCTCTGGTTGCGGATATCTACCAGGTTATTGTATGCAATTACCGGCTCAGCCGTGACGTCAGGCGCATGCATGACCTTTATATCGGCCACTGCACCCGTGCCATGACAGAGCAGACACTGCTCATTTGCCGGCCCTGCCGTCAGGTCCTGGCCATCCGAGCCGTCAGAGCCTGCTGCGCCGGCCTGGCCTTGCGTTCCATCACTGCCCTTACAGCCTGCCATGAGGAAAACCGCGGCAAGCAACACAATGCAAATCACAAGAAACCTGTTCTTGTTTTTGAAAATACTTTTGGTATTCATGTTCCCCCTCTTTTTATTCTGTTCTGATTCATTTCAAACAAATGTGATGCAAAACACAACAGCCTTTTATCCGGTAATTTTTCTCTCACCTCCTTATCGAAACAGAATCAATATGACAGTGGCATTCCATGCTTGACGCGACAGCTGGCGATAGCTTAAAGCCCCAAGAAGTATGCAATAGCCGTGCTCGCGGACTGATATTGTAGGGTTTACGGCTTGTAACACGGCGGAAGGGCGTGCAAGGCGTAAAATGAGGAAAAGGGACGTCAGCATTAAGTATACTAAATCTGTCGCCCGAGAAAGTCTATAGAAGACTAATACTGTCCTGAAAAAAGTTGAGGAGGGATTGTTTGGCTAAAAAAGCAAAAAAAACAAATAAGCGCTGTCGACAAGGCAGGATTTCTCCTCAGTGATGCTCTCCGGCCCGGACTTCGCCGTCCCGCTTTCTTTGCGCGAGGGTTTGGAGGGTGACTGTCGAGCGGATTGATCATTTCTAATTCAGTTTTTCCAGATGCAAGAATTTATACACTCCTTCGTCGCACGTTCTCTATTCATTGATTCCTATTTTCCGAAAGGACAGATCGGATAGCGGCACACATCGCACTTCATGCACAGCCCTCCGTGACCCAGGACCGCAACCTCTTTTCTCCCAATCCGCTCTCCGGCAAGAACTCTCGGAAGAACAAGGTCGAAAATCGTGGTTTTTGCATAAATCCCTGATGCGGGAACACCTAAAATCGGAATGGGAGGTACGGGGGGGCGCAGTGAAATGTCCGCCTCGCCGCCGTTGTTATTTCGGTCCTCGTGTCCCCGTGTCATTTCGTCTCCGCGTCCATTCCTGTCGAGGTATCCTATCAAAAACATCGATCCCGGCAATACCGCTGAACCATAGGTTACGTCGGTCGCCCCAAGTTCCCGAATTGCGAACCGCGTGACGTCATCCGGATCCACGGACATGCCGCCGGTAGTAATCAGCAGGTCCGCTCCTGCATTCAGCAGTTCCCTGAGCCTGTTAACAATGAACGCCGTATCGTCGGGCGCGTAATGGATTCCTGCAAGCTCCCCCCCGAGTTCTTTTATCTTTTTTGTAATGATCGGCGCGAAGGCGTCCTTGATTCTGCCATGATAGACTTCGTTACCGGTGATCACCACGCCGGCCCTGGGCTTGCGTATTTCCTTCACCTCAATAATACCTTTATGGACCAAAATCCTCACCGCTTCTTCCACGATGCTCTTCTTCACAACCAGCGGAATGGCCCGCGTCCCGGCAACGACCTGTCCTTTTTTTACTAGTGTATTATCGTGCAGCGTTGCACACATTACCTCGCCCAGCATATTGAGCTGAAGAAGTGCGTTTGTATCTACCTTTAGCAATCCATCCCGGTCAGCGATAATATCGATTTTCCCTTCTCGCGGTTCACCCTTGATCTTAACGCCTGGGCCCGTCAACCCGTTTGCAAGCGCACGGGCCGCGTCGTCCTCATGCATCTCGTCTTCGCCGATATCGAGAATGAAAAGATGCTCCTTCCCGAGAGTTTGGAGGCGGCATACATCTTCTTCCCGTATCATGTGACCCTTCTTGAATGCCCTGCCTTTGAACTCTCCGGGCCTGATCTCGGTTATATCGTGCGCAAGCACCTGACCGACTGCATCCTTCAGCGCAAGCATTCTTACCCCCATCATGGTTTTTTCATAAAGCATGGGTCAACCCTCGATCGAAACAGCTGCCGTCATGTTCCGTCCTGCTGAATAAAAGCCTGCAGCATCAATTGGTGAAATCCTGCTTTTAGAAATATAGCGCTTTTTAAGAATTCTTGTCTTAAGCGAATCAATTTTCAACTTGATATAACGCATGACGGCATGGCGAATTCCGAGGCAGGATGTTTGAGTTGAGTTCAAAACGGAGAAGAAAAATATGAAATGAAGGGAAGCTGGTATTTCAAATTTTTTGGATAAGGAAAACTGCCTTAGAACTCCTCGGCAGCAAATAATGAACCTCCCCCCAGCAAGCTGCGGGGGATTGCAAGTTAAAATTTCAACGGGATGACAGGTACTCCCTTATCCTGACCCCGTCTGTCATGACCACGTTTCCCCGATCATCCTCGAAAATCGCTTCATAGCCGAGCGATTTTACTATCTTCATCCCCTTATCCGTGCCAAGGACAAAAAGGGCCGTGGTCAGCGGGTCGCCCAGGGAGCCGCGGTCGCAGATCAGGGTTACCGAGGCCATCCCTTTGGACGGCTTTCCGGTGCGGGGGTCGAGGATATGGTGATAGCGTTTTTTCCCTATCATCTTGAACCGCTCGTAATCTCCGGAAGTTGATATGTACTTGTCGGAGAGGTCGAGAACGGTAAGCAGCTTGTCCTTTTCCCTGGGGTGCTGAACGCCGATGCGCCAGGGCAAGCCGTCCTCGCGGCGGCCCAGCACGCGGATGTCGCCCGCGATAGCGACAACGGCATTTTCAATACCGCGCTTCCTGAGCAACTCCGCCGCCTTATCGGCCGCATAACCTTTCGCGATGCCGCCGAAATCCATGATCATGTTCGGCTTCGCAAGGAACAGTGTCGATGATTTTTTATCGATTATAACTGCACGGTAGTCGATCCGGGGAAGAACGTGCGCAATCTCCCCGTCTGTCGGCGGCCTGCCCTCTTTCAGCCGCATCTGCCACAGCACGACGAGTGGCCCGATGGTTACATCGAATGCTCCGTTCGTAAGACGAGACACCCGGGCCGCTATTTCCACAACCTCGATCATTTCCGGAGAAACCGCGACAGGCTGTTTTCCCGCGGCCAGGTTCACTTTCGTGAGCTCGCTGTCGTCCTTGTACAGCGACATCATTTGATCGAAGCGCTTTATCTCCGTCATTGCGGCTTCGAGGGCGGAGTCCCCTTCAGCCGTGCTTTTTGCCACGACCGTTACAGTGACTTCCGTACCCATGATTGACTCTGCTCTCTGCATGGTCCTGGACGCGGTCCGGGAGCATGCAGACACCATCAAAACAACGATAAAAACAAGAATTGGAGAACGCTTCATGAAAGTACCTCGAGTTGACTGATGGGGTCCGGCTGGTAAAACGGGGGAAAAGTGATTATGTAATGAGAGACCTTAAAATTCAGGGCTTTTCATCCCTTGCCCATTTTTCTTTTGATCACGAGCTGCCTGGCCGCTGACCGCAACGCCTCCGGAACGCTTCGGCTCTTTTCCAGAAAGCCGAGGTCCCGGTCTGTCATCCGGTTTACAAAACCGAGAGAAATACCGACCGGGGTCTTCGGGTTATTCACGAGCGCCGAGGCGACCGAATATTTCTTGGACCACTCTGAATTCGTCCCGATCTTCCGGATCACGTCTTCGTTCAGGTTGGTCGATTTCGCGAAGAACTCCACTTCACCGATCGTGATGCGGGGATTTGCGAGCACGCCCAGCGCGATTATCTTGCTCGACTCGCGGATGAGGATGCCGCGGGCGTCCTTGGCCCCGGTCAGGGCGAGCTTGATTTTCTGCGAAGGCGTCATCCTGTGGATGATCTGCGTTACATTCAGTTTCTTTTTGTCTCCCTGTTCCTGTCCGCCGGCCGCGTCGCCCATAACAACGTCCACGACCCGGGTCCCTGAGATGAAGTTCTTGACTGCGTCGGAGGCCGTGAGCGCGATGAAGGCCAGTGTCGTTTCCGAGAGGTTCGGGCAGCGAACGAGGTCCTTCAGGATATCTTCATTATCGAAATAGGCCTGAGCGATCCGTTCGAGGATGCTGTCCGGGGTGCGAACATCGAGGATTATGCTGCGGAGGGCGATCGGCGAGCAGTGTTCGACATCAAGAACAAGCTGCTTTCGCTTCGGAAAGCGGGCAAGGATAAAGGTCCACTTGGAATTCGGTTCCATCTGCCGCCTTTCGTTATCCGTAAACACATCCGCAGATTACGCAGATTAACGCAGATTTAAAAGATTCAAGTTTCTTTTTAATCGGCAAAATCTGCGTTAATCTGCGGATAAATGCCTTTATCAATAATCCGGTTTTACTTCTTCAATCTGAGTAAGTCCTATTTGCAGAGCCGTGCCGCAACCAGTGACGCCGTGCCTTTGGCCCGGAAGGCGGTGATAAAGTCGCGGGCTGACTTATACGACGCTTCTTCTATCTGCTTTACGCAGGCCGCAGGCAACGAGTTGATGTCGGACAGGAACTGCTTGGTCGCGAACTTGATGTCCTTGTTCTCTTTTTTGCACCACTCGCGCATGCTGTTCATGAGGTCAACGGGCAGACAGTCATGGGCGATATTCTGCCAGTTCGTTCCCACGTTGCCCTTCCTGATGCCGTAATCCGCAAACTGGCCCACGAGGTCCAGCGGGGTTCCGGTAATGCCGTGCTGCGCAATGCAGACGCCCCACTTCTTGATGGAATTGTAAATGTCTCCGGTCCGGTTGAGTTCGATATGGACTTCTTCTCCGGGTTTGTAGTTGCCGTGCTTTGACCCGTTGTTTATCGCGAGAAGGTCCATATGCACCTTGGCTTTCTCCATTCCCTCGATGAACTCCACCGCCTCTTCCACCGTTGTAATCTCGCCGCCCTCTTTCGTGGATTTGATCTCGCCTACTTCCGCCTCGAGCCCGGCGCCAGCATCCAGCACCATGCGGCCCAGTTCAGAGCTTACCTTGATATTATCGTCTGTTTCATTAAAAGAAGCGTCGATTGCGACCGAAGTGTAGCCCGCGTCGAGCTGCGCCTTGATCAAGTCACGTGAATCCGCTACGACGGCCGCATCAGGGCTTTTCGTCGTTACGTGGTCGCCATGGATAAAAAACGGCTTCGTGAATTTTATGGCCTGCGCATATCCGAAAACGGTGTCCGCGTACTGTGCGGGGGTCATTCCCGTATACCCCCCCTTGAGATTGCTTTCGCTCTTTGCAAGCTCGAAGCATACAATTGCGTCGAGGTCTTCTGCCGCCCGCATGATGCCCGGTATGACATGCTTGATCCTCGTATTGCACGCCATGATGATGACCTTGTCTTCTTTCAAACACCTGAAAACGTCATGGGAGGAAATAACATTCAGTTTTGTCGCGCCTCCCAGTTTTTTCCTCGCATTTGCCGGCATGAGATCCTGAAGATTCCTGGCCATTGTAACCTCCATAGTTTATTTTTTTAGAAATAACGGAATGGGTGCTTTTCAGCACCAGAATTATACTGACAGCCCCGCCGCTTGTCAAGCAAGCGGGCCGGGAAAACTGCACCACAAAAACTACAACACTTTGTATCCTGCGTCCACAATTGCCGAGGAAAGCTTTTCCAAAGTGACCTTACCCTCATCGTAAGTTACTGCTGCTTCCCCTTTTTGCAGGTCTACTTTCGCATCCTGAACGCCGGGAACGGCCTTGAGCGCCTTTGCCACCCGCATGGAGCAGTGATTGCAAGTCATTCCCTGAACTTTGATTGTTACATTCGCCATGAAAATTCCTCCATTCAATGAAATAAGCTTCTGTCTTCTGTTTCTGACTCCTGCGGCTCGGCTGAGCTCGCCGAAGTCCTCCTGACTCCTGGCTACTGATCTACTTGATCCCGTACTTTTCCATGCGGTATATGAGAGTGGGCCTGGTAATGCCCAGATATTCTGCGGCCCGCGTCTGGTTGCCGTGGTGCGTATCGAGGGCTTTCATAATAAGGCTCTTCTCAAGCTCTTCCAGAGAGATGCCCTCGTCCGGAAGATTGAGGATGACCTGTAAAACGTCTGTTTTTTCCTTTTTCAGCTTGTCAGGCAGATCAGACCCTGTAATCACTGCGCTGCGCCTCAGCACCGATGCCCGTTCAATCACATTCTCAAGCTCTCGCACGTTTCCCGGCCAGCCGTATCCTTTCATAACCGACAAGGCTTCGGGATCGAGCCTTACGTCCTCGTCCCGGTTGAATTTTTTCAAAAAATAATTGACCAGCAGCGGTATGTCCTCTCTCCGTTCTCTGAGAGGCGGCATCTGGAGAGTAACCACGCTCAGCCGGTAATAAAGATCTTCGCGGAAGCTTCCCTCCTTGACCGCCCGGTCCACATCCTTGTTTGTTGCTGCAATCACGCGGACGTCCACGTCTATCGGCCGGGTCCCGCCCACCCGGTCCACCTGCCGCTCCTGGAGGGCCCGCAGGATCTTGGCCTGCAGCTCGACACGGAGCTCGCCGATCTCATCGAGGAACAGGGTGCCCCCGTCGGCCTGCTCGAATTTGCCTTCCCGGTCCTTGACAGCCCCTGTGAAAGAGCCCTTCACATGTCCGAAGAGTTCGCTCTCAATGAGGTTTTCCGGAATTGCCGCGCAGTTGATCGCGACAAACGGGCCGTCTGTGCGGCGGCTGTTAAAATGAATGCCTTTTGCCAGGAGTTCCTTGCCGGTCCCGCTTTCTCCCGTAATCAGCACGCTCGCGTCGCTCACAGCCACCCGTCCGGCCATATCCAGCACGTCTTTGATCCTTTGGCCGGCGCCGATGATGCTTTCGAAGCGGTACCGCTCGGTGACCTGCGCGCGAAGCTCAACGTTTTCCTTTTCGAGTCGCCGCATTTTGAGGGCCTTTTCCAGCGTAAGCCTCAGCTCATCGCGGTTGAACGGCTTGGTAATATAATCGAAGGCCCCCTTCTTCATCGCATCCACAGCGCTTTCGATAGTCCCGTAAGCGGTAATGACAATAACGGGAACCAGCTCATTCAGTTTTCTGATCTTCGCAAGCACGTCCATGCCGCTCATGCCCGGCATCGTAATGTCGGTGATGACCGCATTAAACGAGTCCTGATCGAAGAGACGGAGGCCCTCCTCGCCGTTTGCGGCAGCGCGCACCGTGTACCCCGCCTCGGTCAGGCTGAACTCCATTACCCGTCGCAGGCTGTCGTCATCGTCTATGAGAAGTATTGATTGCTTTTTCATGTCAAGTTCTCAATCCGCAGATTGCGCAGATTTCGCAGAGACATAGACTAGAACTCCGGTTTCATTTCTTCTGAGGTAATCTATTATTCAGAGATTATATCTTGGAAAAACTTAAAGATCTCGTAAAAAGTCGTCTCCCCGGTGAAAACCGGGGTCCAGTGGTTATCGAACTTATTGAAAAGACTGGATACCGGCGTTCGCCGGTATGACGAAATCGGGTGTTTTCTGACTTCTTACGAATGCATCAAACTTAAATCTTTTAAATCTGCGTCTATCTGTGTAATCTGCGGATAGAGGTTTCCTCTTTTATTGAATCGGTATCGTAATCGTGAACGTAGTGCCTTTTCCCGGCTCGCTGGCAACGTCTATCTTGCCGTGATGGTTCTCGATTATCCGGTACGTAATGGCGAGGCCCAGGCCGGTGCCGTTCTTTCTGGTCGTGAAAAAAGGGCTGAAAAGCTTTTTCCGGTTTTCTTCTGGTATGCCCGTCCCGGTGTCCGCGACCCTGATCTCTACTGCACCTGCCTGCCGGCGCGTTTCAACGGACAAAACACCGCCGCCCGGCATGGCCTGTATCGCGTTCAAGATCAGGTTCAGCAAGGCCTGCTTGAGCAGGCCCGCGTCAAGGCTTTGCTCGCCGATTGCGGGATCGAGCTTTTTTTCAACCCGGACACCCGCCTTCCTCGCCTGCTGCGTCGTCAAGGTAAGCACTGACTCGACCGAATCATTCAAATCAGCGCGTTGAAGCTCCGGCTGCTTCGGCTTGGCAAAACTGAGGAATTCCTGCAGGATGTTATTCAAGCGGTCCGTTTCCTTCAGGAGAATCTGTATGAACTCGTACTTCGCCTCGTCAGGCGAATAATCGTCCTTTAAAATTTCGACCGCGCCTTTGATCGATCCAAGCGGGTTCCGTATTTCATGCGCCATACCGGCGGAAAGCTCGCCCAGCGCGGACAGCCGGTCCGCCCTCCTCAGCTGCTCCTCGGTCTGGAACAGGATATCCGTCTGCTCTTTTAATTTTCTATGCGACTCATCGAGCTTTACAAGCGCATCCTCATGGCGCAGCCGTTGATTCCGCTCCATCTGGCTCAAAACGCCGGTAACACCGCCAAGCAGCAGAAAAAGGAAAATTTCAATGTAGTTGTATACGTCTAAAAAAGGATCATGCCAGTGCAGAAACAGATGCGGCGAGAACAGCGCTGTGGAAGCTATGGAAACGCTGACTCCTCCCTTGATTCCGTACCAGTATGCGCCCATAATGATGGGCACGATATACAGATGACCGAGAAGGCTGTGCAGCATGCCCGCCTGCGCGCCGCCTGCGAGGTAATGAATAAACGTAACAAGCGTCAAAAGGCCGGCCAAAATGACCGCCCTGATGCCTTTAAAGCCGCTGAACCGGTATGTCTTCATGGTCTATATGCATACCCTATCGAATTTGCAATCCCTGCGCAGATCGATAGAAAAGGCTCCTGCCCACTATCGTGCATCAAGATTGAAGGTGACCGGCGATGAGGCGTTCCCCGCCCGGGCAATCGACACTTCAACTTTCCATCCGCCTTCCATAGGGATATCTGCAGAGAACGCATAGTGGTCGCCCTGAAGGATTGCCTGAGTATTGAAATCCATGGGCGCCATGCCCGCCATCGGAGGCATATAGTAGCGTGCGCTGATGACCGCATCAGTGAAGGCCTTCCCCGAGGCGTCCGCTGTCTTTATTTTCAGTACATTGTCGCCTTTCACAAGCGGATAGCGGTCGACCGAAAGAGTTATTCTGAGATCATTTACTGTTTTTTGCGATTCATATCCTTTTGAGCATGCCCCTGTAATCAAGGCGGCAAACAAAACAGCTATAATCAGAATGGGATAACGATTCATGGAACACCCCCCTAGCGCGGTACTTTAACCGACCAGCAATTATTTGTCAAGGAAATGTCTGTTTTTGCTCATTTTATTTAAATCTCCCGGTTCCCGAGGACCGCTCGCCGGCACAACGCCTTGCCCGGATTCGGATAATCGATCTCATCATTTGAAACTTGACATCAAGATGCAGATTTGTTAACTTGATGTCATTCCAAAGCAGGAAGGAGGTGAACAAAAATGAAGAAATTAATAGCTCTTTTCACGGCAGCAATATTTGCATTGACCCTCGGCGTAGCGTTTGCCGCGGACCAGGCAACAGCCCCGACCGGGACTGAGAAGGCTGCTCCGGCCAAGAAGGCGAAGAAAAAGAAGGCAAAGAAAGCAAAGAAAGCCGCAAAAGAAGATACAGCTTCTGCACCTACGGCAACAAAGTAGTTTTTTCCATACCGCTAATTCATTTTATACAAAGCGGAAATAAGTTTTCCTGTAAGCAACAATAAAAAATTAAACCAGGCGGCATCTGCCGCCTGGTTTTTTATCTTCGCGCGTTACCGCATCCTTAATCCCACCAGAGAAACAGCTTCTTTGTCTGCTGGATCTCTTTTGCAAGCCCGGCAGGGGTTCCCTGCCCCTGGTCCACGGCATCCGGGCAGAAATCATATACCTCTTCGGAAAACGCCTTCAAGTCTTTGGGAAGTTTTTTAAACTCTATCTCTACCCAGTCATAATCCGCGCCGATTATGTCGAAGGATGATATTTTTTCCCATTCCTTCAACCGGTCAATCACATCCTCATTCGAAATGTCATACTCCTCGCCGTCAGTGTGCATGATCCTCAATATTTCATACTGGTCGGTCCCCTTGAGGACCCCGATCTTGTCCGTCTTAATCCCTGCGTTCATTTCGACAACAAAGGGCATGTACTTGAGAGGCGTCAATTTTTTCCGCAGCACGTCCAGAATTATGTCGGTCCGGTCATCAGGAACGGCCACGCAAACGCCGTCAGCGATTATCTGATAATCATCTTCATCGTACCCGATGAGCCGCTGAATGGTGGCCCCCGACTCTTGCTTCATGATGATCATGACCTTCCGATCGAACTTGATAATCTTTGCAACCGCCTCGGCGTAGGGCGAAAGCGTAATCCGCGGGGACGCCCCCATTGCCAGAAGGGCGGCAACAGCCAAAATCAATACAACCGCAAATTCGGAATGCCGTCTCACCTGTCCTCCTTTTTTCGTGACCCATTCTACCACAACCGAAAAACCAAAAACAACGTATATTGTTCTGCCCATACCGCGGAAACGCCCCAATAAAATACCTTCCTTTCCTAGTTCGTTTGTCGTCCTGAGCCTCAAGATTAGCCGCTATAATTATATGTAGGAAGTTATCCGCCGAATACGGGAATCGGGGGCGATGGATGCCGTACAAAATAAAAGCAGTTCTTTTTGATTTCGGCGGCGTTCTGGCCGAAGAGGGGTTCCGGGAAGGCCTGAAGGCGATCGCCGAAAAGAACCGGCTCGATCCGGACAGTTTTTACGCAACCGCGGATTCACTGATTTTCGAAAGCGGGTATCTGAGCGGGATGAACGAAGAGCCCGAGTACTGGAAGTTGCTGAGAGCACGCACGGGAGTTACCGGCACGGACCGAGAACTTCGGGATGAAATACTAAAACGGTTCGTTCCGAGGCCGGCGCTCATCGCCTATGCTGATATACTGAGGTCCAGAGCGCTGACGGTCGCGCTGTTGAGCGACCAGACGAACTGGCTAGAGGAACTTGACCGCTCCATGCTGCTGTTCAGGCATTTTGACCGGGTCTTCAATTCGTTCACGTATCACAAAAGCAAACGTGACCCATCCATATTCGCGGAGGTGTGCGGCCATCTCGGAATAACAACAGGGGAAGCGCTTTTCATAGACGACAATATTGACCACGTCGGACGGGCAAAAAGCGCGGGTCTGCATACGATCCATTACACGACATATGACGATTTCGAGCGAAGGCTATGCGCTTTCCTGATGAACAGCTGAAAAACGCTTCTCCCCGCAGATTTCGCAGATGACGGCAGATTTTAAAACCTGGATTCGGGTCTGGTTGTGTCTGCGAAATCTGTGTAATCTGCGGATAAAAAACGGTTCAAGCGTTAAGATTTTTTCCATAATGCCAATAATCCGATGACAAACAGCCAACCGAAATCACAAGACGATGTCCTGTACGACTGCTTAATCATAGGCGCGGGCCCGGGCGGCCTCCAGGCAGCCATATACCTCGGACGTTTCAACCGCTCGGTTCTGCTGATCGACCGCGGCGGAGGCAGGACCGCGCACGCCAGATCAATAGAAAACTTCCTTACGCAGAAAGCCATATCCGGCGGGCAACTTGTTGAAGTCGGACTGCAGCAGGCAAAAAGCTTTAATGTACGGATCGAGCATGGGCTGGTCACCTCCATTGCAAAAAAAGGGCATTTCCAGATTACGGCCAATGACAGGCTTCATCGGTCAAAATTCGTAATCGTTTCCTCCGGCGTCCGGGATAATTTTCCGCCCATACAGAACATCCACACATACCTGGGGAGCTCGTTCTTTACGTGCGTTGACTGCGACGGTTACAAGACAATCGGCAAAAAGCTCGTGATCATAGGCAATACCATAGAATCGGTTCGGCTCGCCTTTTTCATAAAGGAACGCTATACCCGGGACATAACCCTGCTTCTGTATTTCTACGACCCTCCCGATGATTATAAGGAAGAGCTGCGAGGCGAAGGCATCCGGCTGGTCAAGGGCGAGCCAAGAAAGATCTCCGGCGGAGACGCCATCGAGGCAATCGAGATGAAGAACGGGACCGTGATCCCGTGCAACGCGGTGTTTTCGAATTTCGGTTACAAACTGAACGATCAGTTTCTGAAGGACCTCGGCCTGCAGCGGGATGTAAAGGGGTTCAAGTTCGTGGTAAACCAGGCGTATGAATCATCCCTGAACGGCTTGTACATAGTGGGTCCGCTCAACACCGGGAACGACCAGGCAATCATAGCAGCCGGTGAGGGCGCAGTTGCCGCGATAGACATCAATAAGCGGCTGTTTGAATTCTGATTGTGATCCGCAGATTGCGCAGATTTTACAGATTCTCTGCGTTCCTTGCGTTCTTTCGCGGCTAATTGATTTGACTCGAGTAAATATATCTGCGTAAATCTGCGAAATCTGCGGATAGCTATTTAAGCTTCAGGTTTAGCTTTTTTGAATCCCCCATGAATTTCGAGGTGTCATGCCCTACTTCAACTCATCAGCCTCATGCGGTGTAGGCCTCGTCTGCGATACAACGGGAACGGCCAGCCATCAGATCGTGTCAATGGGTCTTGAAGCGGCCGCTAATCTAACACACCGGGGCGCGGTCAGTGCCGACGGGAAAAGCGGGGACGGCGCCGGGATACTCACACAGCTTCCGCGCATATTTCTGGAACGGCAGATGACCACCCTCGGCTATGCCGTCCCCAAGCCCGGAAACCTCGCTGCCGCGTTCGTTTTCCTGTATGACAACGTTGAAACCAACATCGAACGGACAATCGCCAGATTCAACGTGGAGCCGGTCGGCTGGAGGGATGTGCCGGTCAATGAAGACGCTCTCGGTTCCCTCGCGCTCAGGTCGCGGCCGAGGATCAGACAACTGCTGATAGACACGGACGGGATAGCCGAAGCCGGAAAAGAACCCCTTCTGTACCTTGTCAGAAGGGCTCTGGAAAAGCAGCTCGGCCGAAGCATATACGTGTGTTCCCTTTCATCGCGCACCATGGTTTATAAAGGAATGGTTACCGCCCGTCATCTCGCCTCATGCTTTCCCGACCTCGCGGATGAATCCTTCGAATCCGCCTTCTGCATATTCCATGAAAGATTTTCGACCAATACAGCGCCCGATTGGACCCTGGCGCAGCCCTTCCGCGTGCTGGCGCACAACGGCGAAATAAACACGCTCCAGGGCAACCGAAACGCGATGGCTGCGTTGGAGCACGAAATACAGCATGAGATATTCGGAGAGCAGGCCGATACCCTCAGGCCCCTGATCGATCCGGATGAAAGCGACTCGGCCTCGCTCGACCGCATCGTGGAATTACTCGTTCTTTCAGGCTACTCGCCGGAACACGCGGTAATGACCTGCATTCCGCCGATATGGGAGCAGTCCGAGCTCGAGCCGGACGAACAGGCGTTCTTCGAGTTTCACTCGCTGCTCATGCGGGCCTGGGACGGGCCCGCTGCCGTCGTCTTCACGGACGGCGATATAATCGGCGCCCACCTGGACCGGAACGGATTGAGGCCGCTCAGATATATCCTGACCAAAGATGGGCTTCTTATACTCGGGTCGGAAACGGGCATGGTCGACCTCGGCCAAAGGCGCGTTCGCGAAAAAGGACGGCTCGGGCCCGGTGAAATCGTCTCTGTGCATCTGAAAACCGGCGTTGTGCGGACCACGGCTGATATCGTGCGCTATCTCGCGTCGAGAAAGCCGTACCGGATCTGGCTCGAAAAGCATCGTCTCGAGGTGCCGCCGCGGCCGGAGCGGGACCCTGAAGCGGACGCCGGCATCACCAGCACCCAGACGGCCTTCGGATATACCTCCGAGGAGATATCGCTGCAGCTGAGGGAAATGGCGTCAACAGGCAGCGAGCTCGTCTTTTCCATGGGAGACGATGCCCCGCTCCCCCCGCTCTCGGAGAAACCGCAGCTGCTGTTTCGTTATTTCAAGCAGCGGTTTTCGCAGGTGACCAATCCAGCGATCGATCCCATCCGTGAACGCATGGCCATGTCGCTGCGAATGAACCTCGGATACAAACGGAATTTCCTGACCCGGACGCCGGACCACGCCCGGCGCCTGGGGCTTCGTTCGCCGGTCATTACCCAAGGCCAGTTGAAGGAAATCGAGCACCAGCAGATCTTCATCACGGAGACGATTCCGATTACGTACCTGTGGACTGAGAGTGACCTGGCCGATGCCGTCCGCTCGCTGCAGGAACATGTCGTAAAGGCCGTTACGCGTGGCGCCGAAATAATAATCCTCTCCGACAGGGACGTCTCTGCCAACAAGGCCGCGATCCCCAGCCTGCTCGCGGTGTCGGCCTGTTTCAAGACACTGATCGACCGGAGGCTTTCGAACCGCGCGAGCATTATCGCGGCAACCGGCGAAGCGCGCGACGTGCACCAGACAGCCTGCCTTATCGGGTACGGCGCCTCGGCAGTATACCCATGGCTTGCCTTCCGGACCGTGGGAGAGCTCTGCAGGACTGCGGCCGTAACACTGGCCTATCCGGAAGCCTGCCGCCGGTACGTTCGGGCCCTGGAAGACGGAATTCTCAAGGTGATTGCCCGCATGGGCATCTCCACAGTAGCTTCGTATCATGGCGCCCGCCTGTTCGACAGCATCTGCCTGAACAGGGATTTCATCGAGGAGTTCTTCACGGGAACGCCGGCGCAGCTCGAGTCCGACGGGCTCGCGGAAATAGAGGCCTCGCTCCTTGCCAGGCACCGTGCGGCCTATGAAAAACCGGCGCCTGCGCTCGAATACGGGGGGGCGCTCAAGCAGCGTAAAGGCGGGGAACGGCACGGCTGGTCTCTGCAGGCGGTGCAGGCGCTCAACACGTTCATGAAAAACGGAGACTACGCCCTGTACAAGGATTTTTCCCGGATCGCGGATGAGTATCCGACGTCCATCAAGCAGCTATTCGACTATAAAAAGAAAAATCCCGTCGCGGTCGAGGAGGTAGAGCCGGAGGCCGTCATACTGAAGCGCTTCTTTTCCGGCGCCATGTCAGTGGGCGCCCTCTCGCCGGAGGCCCACGAGACCATCGCGGAAGCCTGCAACAGGCTCGGCATCAAGAGCAACAGCGGAGAGGGCGGAGAAGACCCGGCCCGGTACTTCACCATCAAAGGCAGCGCAATCAAACAGATCGCATCCGGCAGGTTCGGGGTCACCCCCGCATACCTCACTTCTGCAGAGGACCTCGAGATCAAGATCGCTCAGGGCGCGAAACCCGGCGAAGGGGGCCATCTCCCCGGCATCAAGGTCACGCCGTATATCGGACGGCTGCGCCACTGCAAGCCCGGCATCCCGCTCATCTCTCCCCCGCCCCACCATGATATCTACTCGATCGAGGACCTGGCCCAGCTGATCCATGATCTCAAGCAGGCGAACCCGAAAGCGCATGTCTGCGTCAAGCTGGTCGCTGAAACCGGAGTCGGGACAGTGGCGGCAGGGGTCGCGAAAGCGTACGGGGACATCGTGCAGATCAGCGGGTGCGAGGGCGGCACGGGCGCCGCCGCGGTTACTTCCATCAAGAATGCGGGCAGCCACTGGGAGCTCGGGCTCGCGGAGACAGCGCGCGTTCTCATGGAGAACGGGCTTCGCGAACGCGTGCGCCTGCGCGTCGACGGAGGGCTAAGGACAGGCCGCGACGTTATTATCGCGGCGCTGCTCGGGGCCGAAGAGTTCGGGTTCGGAACGGCGACAATGATATCAGCCGGCTGCGTAATGGCGCGGCAATGCCATATGAATACCTGTCCCACGGGAATCGCCACCCAGGATGAAAAACTCCGGAAGCGCTTTCGCGGCACGACGCAGGGCGTCATGTCCTACTTCTCGGCGCTCGCGCGCGAGGTAAGGGAAATCATGGCCGAAATGGGAGTAAGAAGCCTGGCGGAGCTCATCGGCAGGCCCGACCTGCTGGTCCCCTCGCCTTCTGAGAAGGCGCCCGGTTCGTTCCGGATTAAGCTCGGGGTTCTTACGCGGAGGTATCCGGAGCATGCGGCCAGATACTGCACAATCGAGCGCAACGATAACCCGTTGCCCTCTATGAACGACCGGCTCGCCGCTGACCTGCTGCCCGCGATCGAGCGCGGAACGGCAATGACCCGCCGGTACGAAATAAGAAATATCGACCGCAGCGTTCCAATAAAACTGAGCCACCTGATCGCCAGGAAATACGGAGAGGCCGGACTCCCTGACGATACCATACGGCTCACCTTCACGGGGACCGCGGGCCAGAGCTTCGGCGCCTTCAACCACCGCGGCGTGTCGCTCACGCTGTACGGCGACGCGAACGATTATGCCGGCAAGGGGATGTTCGGAGGCAGAATTGCGATCGTCCCGTCGGACATCGAGGATGAGCCCCATAAGCACGTGATAGTCGGCAATACCGTGCTGTACGGAGCAATCGGCGGAGAATTCTATGCGGCCGGCATGGCCGGGGAACGTTTTGCGGTCCGGAACAGCGGCGCTGTGGCGGTCATCGAGGGGGCCGGTCAGCATCTTTGCGAGTATATGACGAAAGGCATTGTCGTCGTGCTCGGCGAAGCAGGCTATAATATCGGAGCGGGCATGACCGGCGGAGAGATTTATGTGCTGGACCCGGATGATCGTCTCGACAGGAGGATCAATGCATTATACGTAAAAATAGAACGGGTTCAGAAAAGCGAGGACGTTGAACGGTTAAGAGGCCTTCTGATTTCACACTTCCGCCACACCGGAAGCATGAAGGCGGATGACATGCTGCCTGTGTTCAAACATGCTCTGCGTTATTTTAAAAAGGTTGTGCCGCGGTAATTAACAAACATCGTGTTGAAAGAGTCTCTGCCACAGACCTCATATTTTCTCTTGCCCCTTTCGTTAAAGTATAGTACTCTCATTATCGGGAGAACAACATGAGAAGTTTTCCCGCCTCGCCGAAATCCTCCCCGAAGATTTTTCACTCACGACAATACCATGCTGCGTATGATAGCGGCTGTTTAACTTAACACATAGGCCCGCTTATACTTTAACAATCATCTTCAGAGAGAGTTTATCATGATTAATAAGCCCACAACTGTTAATTCCTTATTTGCTCTGGCAATTGTATTTATGATAGCCGGGTGTGATTCTATATCCTCCGGAACAAGCGTAACTGTAACGGATGTAGGCGACGTTGAAGGAACAGTTACGGATTCGGCCACCGGTAACGCTATTTTGGGAGTAACTGTTCAGATTGGAGATAAGTCGAATACTACAGGTATTAGTGGGGTTTTCACGTTACAGACCTTAACAGTGGGTAGCAGAACGATCACAGCCAGTAAAGCAGAGTATAACACATACACGGACACTGTTACAATTTACAAAGGAACAACAGTCATTCTTAATATACAGCTCACCCTCACGAGCGGGTCGTCAGGCACTGAACCACCCATCGACAGCACACCAGTGGATCCAGAATATAGCGTCCAGATTACGGAAGCCGCGCAGTCCGGTTTGAGCGCATTTCTAGAAATGGCTAAGGTCGGGACTGAAACGGCAGCATGCCACTTTGCGGATCAGGACGAACTTATTTCCGCGAAGTTGGGCGCGCCATATCATGTTTTCGCAATATATAATCCAGGAGAGAGCAGCCAGATAACCATTTCTAGGAGTGAATGGACATTCCCTATAGTAGTGAACAACGAATACCGGTGCATGATGAAGGTCGAAAGAAGGAACGATCAATGGCAAGCTGTCAGTTTTGGTTACAGCGGGTATGCGAGCTGGCTGCAGGCAGCCGAAACAAGCCATCCATCGACCAATGTCAATGATCGACAAATTCTGCGTATCTGGTTCGGTCATCCATATGATGCTCTCATGATAAATTCTTACTTCGGTAATGTGCAGCAGGCTTCATTCATTTTGTCGCCGCCAGCCGCCGAATGGCTTAACTACCTGCCTGAATACAGTCAAGAGGAATGGAAATATAACGATCCCCGCCCGGTTCCGGTGCTGACCTATACGCAACTGTACACGATATTTCTGGCGCATCCTTAAGATGCTCGGGGAGTAAAAGATGTGGAAAAAATAACATCGTTTGCATTAATGCTGAGTGGCTGTTTGATATCCAAGCCGGACTCAGCTCAAGACGGTGGAACGGATCATCGAAAGAACTCCGTGGGTTCCGGCCGCTCAGCGTCCGGTGCCGGTCCGAATAGGGTATAGCGACAAGGACTTGAGGGAAAGGCCAAGGCTGTACAGGGGAGGTGGAATCCTAAGACTCGCGCCTGTATATCGAATTTGGAAAAATCAGGAATACAGAATTGGAAAAATTTATTATATCATAAAACCCAAACAAGTTTATGATACCATTAACCGGTTTATGCTATCATAAACTTGTTTATGCTAACATAAACCATTTGCTTATAGTCAATAACTTGTTAACCTTCAGGAAAAACTATAAATGAGAAAAAAGAAGATGACGCCCGAGCAATCACGTGCTGAAAGAAAGCATCTCATGATGACTTATTCTAAAACCATAAAGGAAATATATCCGAATGTCGCGACTATTAGTGTTTCATATGTGACTTCCTTGAATGAAACTGGTGGTTGGAAAGAAAAGCGTGGCGGTCCGCACAAGTACGACGTTGATAGCACGGCAATATTCGAATACGACTGTCCGCATGTCGATTGTTTGGGTTCTTTTGACCTTGGGAATAGAATCAACGAACTCATCCTGAACAACACGTCTTCATTCTCTGGCCAGATAATCTGCCAAAACAAAGTCCGTGGTCATCCTTGCTGGGTTCACTTTGATTATACGATTAGCATTGATTATAAAAAATAATGCTGGACACTCAGCATTGACTCGGATAGTCCACCTGCAATTATCACGGTTTTATTGCTTTGTTGTTCATAATTCTTAGGAGCATATTATGATCAATGATCTATTGTTCCGCATTAAAATGAAGAAGCTGAGATGGAAACTCTTTTGGATTGACTATAAAGCTGAAAAAGCGGTTAAAAAAGGAAGGAAGAAAGGCCTCAAAGCTGAGGCATTGGACAACCTGCGTCAGGAGTTCTCACCTGATTATTTTGACACTCTTGATGATATCGAAAAGTTAAAAACTAAACATATTCTTTTGAAGGCTGATATCGAGTCTATACCTATCCCACCAGTCACAGATAAGGACGCTTGGAAAAAGAGCATTTACAATGATCAAGATGTTCTAACGGAAAAAGGTTTTAATGAAATCAGAAAGTGCGTAAGGGCAGAGTTGAAAGATAGACATTCAGTAATATTGCCCTGGGCCACTTTGCTGCTCAGTTCTATAGCGGCAATAGCTAGTCTCTGGAATGCGTTCAGTAAATAACTCGATAGAAAACAGTGATTCTAACGATAAGGGTCGAGCGGGTCGCTGACAAACGCGCCCCTCACCCTCGTGTTATTCAATTGGAGTCATCTTGAAGAAATTACTTCATAGCCCGGTTGCCATAGGTTTTTTCTATCTGCTGTTGATACCGGCGTTTGGCGTTATCTATTATCTTAAGCCTTCTTTTTGGAAAGAACCTCTCACGATCATACAGAGCGTTTATTTTAGTGTTGTAACAATCACCACATTAGGATACGGCGACATTGCACCCCAAACAGAGCCGGCCAGAATACTCGCTGCTCTTGAAGCAGTTTTTGGTATTGTGACAATAGGTCTTTTCCTCAATGCGGTAGCCCGTCAGAGCAACGAAGATAAGGAGTTCCGAAGGAAAGAAACCCTACGGGCACACCTTCGCGCGCAGTATCATGAGTGGAGGCGCGATCTTGTTAGCGCGTGCTTAAGGGGCATGAATGGTGGCTACTCAACAGACTCAAAACTTGAGGAAGAACTAGTTAATTTCAAACGATTTCGGGAATATTTTGCTGGAGACAATAAGCAGCGATGGTACGATGTTCTAAATGGACTTCAGTCTAATGAACAGTTTCTCGAAGACATTCTTGTTGTTAGCGACCTTTTTGCACAGCAGGTAAATTACGCATTGGGAACGATTCAAACTGAGGATACCAAGGCGCTGGCTATCCTAACACGTGTTGGCCAAAGACCTTATCTCTTGAAAAATCTCGACATGTACTCGGGAGATCCAGTGAAGTACATCGGCCAGTACGTTTTTGAAGTTTTGGGGATGTTTAGCATCATTAATGGTTACCTTAATGACGACTATATTGAAACAGCTATTCGTCGGCTATAAATTTCCGACCAACGTGGAAAATGTAGATCAGTAGGAGACCAATAATGAAAGGAAAGTGGAAAGTAGCTCTCAGAAGCCTTGTAGATATAAGATTCCGTAAAGGGATACCCAAATTAGTTGTTCACGAACAATATGAGAGACCAATTAAATGGTCGATACGGATATTGACAGCAGTGGGCATTGCTACAAGCATCATTTCAATTCCTACATGGTACATATCGTTATCACTTGCCGTTGCATTATTCCTATTTCAACAATTCCTTGAAAGGGCTGTATTTGAATACACATCCATATATGTTCAGCCTATGCCGAATTTTACGTATGATCCATCTGAATGGAAAGGGATGGCTTTCGCAACTCCTGCCGAATCAGAGGCAAACATGCTAAATGTCGTCGGATGCGCTTTTGCGTCTCTCGAATATGCGAGGAATTTTTTCGATCTTATTTCGTCATGGAATTATGGCACCAAGGAGGATAGAGAAAATAATATCTGTATATCCTTTATCGTCGAAAATGAGTCAGAGTACTCCACATATATTTACCCCAATAAAGATAGAAAAGTGATTTCCGATTTTTTCACCACGATTGAGGAGAAAAACAAATACGAGAAATATGACAAGGAGCATCAGCGTCTTATAATGCAGATGACTTTTTGTAAATTATTTCCACATAGCCCTCAATCGCAACTAAATACATTCATAAAAAAGCAAAATCCGTCCAGACCATTTTGGCTAAAACCATTTCTGATGAATTCAAATGGTCAAGTCACAATGCTGTATGATGAACCTTCTATATTGAAATTTTACTATAAGTACGCGAAGAGAGAAGACCTAAAAAAGACTGACTTCGAATATATTCATGGTAGAACTACTTAGGGTCAGAACTACTTAGGAACTACTTAGAACGAGAACTACTTAGGGTCAGGTCCATACTGTTGGACTTTTGTTTAAACTTCTGCTAAACTCCCCTTTATGGCTCGTCCATTACGCATAGAAGGAGAATCTTTAGGGTCAAGTCTTTTTCGTTGCATTTCATTCTGATTTCTGCTACAGTCGCCCCATGGCCCGACCTCTAAGAATAGAATATGCCGGTGCGGTCTATCACGTAACATCCCGTGGCAACGAGAAAAAGCCCGTATTCAAAAACGACCAGGACCGCGAAAACTTCCTGAACACGGTCCAGCACGTCAACAAGCGGTACAATTGGATCTGTCATGCGTATTGCCTCATGACAAACCATTACCATCTTCTTATCGAGACCCCGGAAGGCAATCTTTCTCTCGGTATGCGCCAATTGAACAGCGTCTATACGCAACTTTTCAACAAGTATCACGGAAGGTCCGGGCATTTATTCCAGGGCCGGTATAAGAGGAATCTTTAGGGTCAAGTCTTTTTCGTTGCAGTTTATTCTGATTTCTGCTACAGTCGCCCCATGGCCCGACCTCTAAGAATAGAATATGCCGGTGCGGTCTATCACGTAACATCTCGTGGCAATGAGAAGAAGCCCGTATTCAAAAACGACCAGGACCGCGAAAACTTCCTGAACACGGTCCAGCACGTCAACAAGCGGTACAATTGGATCTGTCATGCGTATTGCCTCATGACAAATCATTACCACCTTCTTATCGAGACCCCGGAGGGCAATCTTTCCCTAGGCATGCGCCAATTGAACAGCGTGTATACGCAACTTTTCAACAAGTATCACGGCAGGTCCGGGCATTTATTCCAGGGCCGGTATAAGGCTATCCTGATCCAGAAAGACAGTCATCTCCTTGAGGTCTGCCGATATGTGGTTCTAAATCCGGTAAGAGCAAGGATGGTCGAAGCGCCGGAAGACTGGAAGTGGTCCAGTTACCTTGCGACGGCGGGTAAGGCTGAATCTCATCCCTGCCTCGCAACGGATTGGGTGCTTGGTCAATTCAGCAGAAAACGAGATAAGGCGGAAAAAGAGTATCGCCAGTTCGTTCAGTGGGGGATCGGGAAGAAGACGATCTGGACGGAAGTGCGAGGCCAAGCGCTCTTAGGTGAGGACGATTTCGTAGATAAACTTACAGATTATCTCAAAAAACACAAGGACATTCCCGAAATTCCCCGGAGTCAGCGATATTCGACTCGACCGTCGCTTGCCGTTTTGCTGCCCGACTCAGTCATGAACAATCATCGCAAACTGATGAAAAAGGTGTCCGAGGCCGTGGAAAAATACGGTTATCATCAGAGTGAACTAGCCCGCCATGTGGCTGTCCACTATTCTACAATCAGCCGCTGGCTTCGTGAATACGAAAATGCAACGAAAAAGACTTGACCCTAATGTTCCCGGGCCACAGGGGGGAAAGAGCCGGCCCACCCTTGTCTTACCACAGACTGGGTACTCGGACAATTCAGCCGAACAAGAGGCAAGGCAGAGAAAGAATATCGCCAATTTGTGAAATGGGGGATCGGCAAGGAAACCATCTGGAATGAGGTTAAGGGCCAGGCCCTTCTCGGCGAAGATGATTTTGTTGACAGCCTGGCCGATCATCTCAGAAGGCATAAAGATATTCCCGAGATCCCAAAGAGCCAGCGTTACGCCAACAGACCAACACTTGAAAAAATATTCACTCAGAGTATACTGGACAACAAACCTAAGCGGGACAGAAAAATTGCCGAGGCTGTCGAGAAGTACGGATACACTCAGCGTTCAATTGCTGATCACCTCGGCGTGCACTCCACATACGTGAGCAGAATTCTGTGCGGACACTACAAAAGGTAAAGAGTATGGACCTGACCCTGATATAATTTCCTCAATCGTGTAGAGCACACTAATATTAGCTTATTTCCTCAATTATGAATGTGCTGATCTCGTCAAGAATATCGGCAAGTGTAGGCATTTCGGAAGGAATTACTTTATCAGTCAGATGCTTATGATGAGGGAAAGTTGATAGTTCCTTGTGATGAGGGGCATTATCGTAGCGGAAAACAATTTGGCTCTTCTTGTCCATGTATTGAAATCGATATTTCTCCGGCACAACTCTGCTAGAGAGTGAAATGGCAAATACAGATAATTCAAGAACCGATAGGTCAACGAAGGTAATTGCGCCTTTGAGGTATATCGTTTTGCTGTCTGGTCCGATTTGTTTTTGAAGCGTAGAGGAAAGAACTGCGGGATGTGATCCAATAACTTTTTCGATGTTGTCGAGATATCGCTTAATCATCGGATCGCTGTACGAAGAGCCGATTGAGTTTTCTGCCACTGAGCAAGAAGCCGTGAAAAGGCATACCAATCAAAGTAATCGCTATCATCACCGATTTCACCGGCTTCAAAGCGCTTTAGAAACATTCTAGTCGTAAGTCTGTATTTTCGCTCGAACTCTTTGAGCGACTTTTTATAGAAGGCGATGGCGCTTGAGCAAAGGGCATATTCTCGCTCAAGCGATGTTTTTGCTTCATGAGTTAATTGCATGCTTTATTTATAATCTAAGGACTTTGGTAAGTCAAGCCGGTTTTTCAGGTTTTTACATTGATTCCAACGAGCGGCTCGAAAGAGGCCGGGCGATAAGCCCGCCCGGCTCCTCAGCCGCGCGTTATTAGATTTCAAACGGACCCATAATAATAGATGAAGCAATTATTGATGCTCCTATCGATGATTTTATCATTTAATTCTGCCTCACAAGCGGCCGGCAATGACGTAATGCCTCAACATAAGCAGGTAGCCAAGCTCATAGAGGAATTGACGCCCCCTGATGGACCCGGTAAGAGCGGATGGCGATTCGGCCATGTTCTCAGAGTTTCCGGATGTTGCCGTGTGTAAACCCGCATGCAACGGATGGTAAATTTCCTGTAATATGAAGTCGTACTTCATACGCCATTGACTTTCAAATAACTCAATGATACATTCACGCACATATTAACACTGGTTCAGAGACTTATTTATGAGGCTTGTTCAACATCTTTTCTTATGGACCAGCGGTAAAACGGCGGTCGGATGAAAAAATATATCAACTTGCTGCATTTGGTTTTCCTGGAGCTGAAAAGATTTATCTTCAAGACAAGATATTTTGCGGAAATTGATATAACCGATAACTGCAATCTTCGATGCACGCACTGCTATCATTTCAAGGGTAAGGAGGAGTTGAATAACAAGGAATTGCCTCTCAATGTCTGGCGCAGAAGATTCGAAGAGCTTCACAAGACCGGGGTGAGAATAGTTCTTTTCGTTGGCGGAGAGCCGGCCCTGAGGAGTGACATTCTTATGCTGGCAGACGGAATTTTCCCATTTATATTCATAATAACTAACGGCACCATAAAGGTGCCTACAGAGTTTAATCATCTCCTGTTTGTTTCCCTGGACGGCAGCCGTGAGAGAAATGATTCCATCAGAGGCGATGGTGTTTTTTCAAGGGCAATATCCAATTATTCACTGGATTCAAGAGTCATCCTCAACGTAACCGTCACCAATGAAAACTATAATGAAGTTGAAAATATCGTTAAGATCGCAAAGGAAGAGGGCCTACGCGGCGTTGTTTGCAATCTCTATACGCCCACAGTTGGAAAGAGAGACGCTTTATTTATAAAAACAGAAAATAGAAAAACCATCATCAGTGAACTGAAACGGGTAAAGAAGCTCTATCCCGATTATTTTCTCTTAACCGCGCCGATGATTAATTGGTACGAATTCCCCAATCACACAGGCTTCTGCCACTGGGGTGATGAGGCCCTCCATTATGATGTAGCATGGGAAAAAAGAAGGTGCTTTACCGGCCTTGATTGCTCCAACTGCGGCTGCTTCGCAGGCTCTCTGCAAAATCCGCTCAAACTGCTGAAATACCCGCTGGAGATGAAGAAGTTGTTAGTCATGTAGCCCGACCGACGGGCCATCCCCTCGCCTGCCCCCTTAATCTTCAATTAAATCAGCCATATAATCGCCTTGACTATTTTTCAAATTCCATACAACTTTATCTTGACAGGGTTTAAAGTGTAAAATATACTCGATTTGACTTAAAGTTGCAGAAATTCAATCTGCCAATTCCAAAATCTGTATCCTGGCGAGAGAACGTCGGCACGGCAAATAAGTTAGCCGGGTGATCTCTATTGACACTTGGGACTCCACAACAGCCCCAAAGTTTCAGGTCGCATCCCTTCTTCATCGAACCAACAAGGATCATTCACATGACACTGGTCCCGAAAACAGCATATGCGGAATGAGCCATCATCAGGCAAAGAAATCCAAGCCGCGATAGGCAGGGAGCAGGTCCGTCTTGCCCTCCGTCATCTCCCGTTGATGCAGCTGGGCTCCTTTGTCGTTGCACTCCTTCTTGCCTACTCTGTACGCACCGTTGTTCCGTTAAAAAATATCGCCGCATGGACCCTCATGATCCTGTTCATCGTCACCGGCAGGATCGTTTATTATGCCCGCTTTACCAGGGTGCGGAACGAACAGTTTAATGTCACTGCCTGGAAGAATGTCTATCTGCAGATGGTCTTTGCTTCCGGCGTCCTATGGGGCCTTGCATCGGTGCTCATTTTCCCTGCCGGAGATCACGGGCTCATTTCCATGTTCCTGCTCATGATCGCCGGTTTATCCGCAGCAACGACCGTGTCACACTCATCCCTCCGCTTCGCGCCCGCGGCCTGGATGACCCCCGTTCTTCTGCCCTTCGCAATCCGGTGCTTCATAGAGGGCAGCGAACACGAAAATGTCATGGGCATTCTGAGCATCATTTATCTTGTCGCCCTTCTCGGGTTATCACTCAACAATCATGCAACGATCATCTCGTCCATCGCGCTCCGGTTCGAGAACGTTAAGCTGCTGGGGGAGGTGCGGGAATCAGAGGCCGGTTACCGGAATCTTTTCAACAGCATCAACGACGCCATCTACGTAGTCGACGAAAACGGCAAGCTGCTTGATGTGAACAAGGGCGCAGAGACCATGTACGGCTGCGGCCGCGCCGCCATGCTGGGTAAGACTCCGGATATGCTCGCCGCGCCGGGTTTGAGCGTTTTTGCGGACGTAACGGCGGCGATTAGAAAAGCCCTTGAGGGAGAACCCCAACTCATAGAGTTCTACGGCATCCGCTCCGACGGAACAACCTTTCCCCAGGAGGTGCGGTTTGTACCCGCAACGTACGGGCGCAATCGTGTCGTAATCGCTGTCGCCCGGGATATCACGGAACGAAAGCGGATCGAAGCGGAACTGCTGCGTACACAGAAGATCGAGGCGATCGGCGCACTGGCGGGCGGCATCGCCCACGATTTCAACAACCTGCTCCAGGCCGCGTTCAGCTACCTGACGGTAGCAAAACGGAAAGTGGACCAGCGCGACAAAGTTCTTCTTATGCTCGAAAAGGCTGACAAGGCGCTCCAAATGTCGGTGAACCTGACGACCCAGCTCCTGACCTTTTCGAAGGGCGGCAAACCGGTGAAAAAATCAATCGTGCTCGGTTCCGTGATCGAGAACGCGACGCGATTCGCCCTGAGCGGGTCCCGTTCGGCCTGCCGGTTCGACATCGGCAGCGAGCTCTGGCCCGCCGATGCGGATGAGGGACAGCTGACACAAGTGATCCATAATATCGCGATCAATGCCGATCAGGCGATGCCGGGGGGCGGCATAATTTCGGTCACGGCAAGGAACCGCGAACGCGGCGATGCGCATACCACGCGCGTTCCGGGCTCGGGTCAATGGATCGAGATCGTGGTCCGGGACACGGGATGCGGGATTCCCGAAGAGGATCTGCAGCGCATCTTCGAACCATATTTCACGACAAAAAAGACGGGGAGCGGACTGGGGCTTGCAACGTCCTACTCCATCGTCAAGAACCATGGCGGCATGATCGAGGTCTCTTCGCGGGTGAACAAGGGAAGCTCGTTCACCGTCTGGCTGCCTGCCGGCGGGCCGCTCGCGGACAGCTCCGTCCGATCAGCACAGCCTGCCGCGATCAGGAAAGGACGGATCCTGATCATGGACGATGAAGAGGTGATACGTGATTCTGTCGGCGCCCTGTTGGATACGCTCGGCCAGGAGGTGGAGTACTCTTCAGACGGCGCTGCCGCGGTCCATTGCTATCGCACGGCACTGTCTGAGGGTTCGCGGTTTGATGTCGTGCTTCTCGATGCGACGGTAAGGGGCGGCATGGGCGGGGAGGAAGCGATTCGCTTGCTCAAGGAAATCGATCCGTCTGTGGTCGCGGTCGTGTCGAGCGGATATTCCAACAATGCCCTGGTCTCGAACTACGCAGAGCACGGGTTCCGGGCATTTCTGCGGAAACCCTTCAGCCTGGAGGATCTGCAGACCGTGCTGGGAAGCCTGATGCGGTGACGCCTGCAATGCATAGGGAGTGTCAAAAGCGAGCGACGACTTGCCAAAACCGGACAGGCCGGTGATTATCGCCACCCGGTTAGGAGAATAAACCGGACGCTCCTGCCTCCGACGCCTCCTTTGGAGACGACCACTCATCCCCTCTTGATCTTCCTCATGACTTCACCGTCAAAAGCAGCCAGATAACTATCGCGGCGATGATGCCGATTGCCGCCAGCACATACCAGCGGAGAACGCCGCGATGACCGAGGTTTCCGATCGTTGCCCCCGAATCTCCTGCGGCATCTTCCCCTTTGTGCCGCTCACCGGCTTCGCGCTGCTCTGTTGACTGTTCAAGCGCGAGTTCGTTCAAAAAGAGGATGCCCTTCGCGAACACTCCGTTTCTGTCGCGTGAAATCAATTCATAGAGCGTCTCTTCGATCACGGGGCTTTCCGGGTCGATGGCCAGCTCATCAGGCATAAGCGACTTGATCCACCCTGCCTCTTCAAGAAACGATCCCATCGTATGATGCCGCAAACGGCACCCGGGATCGTCCGCCAGCATGTTGAGGTACTCGTGCAGCCCGTCCATAGACGCGAGTCTTCTGAGCCCGGATGCTTTCCGGATACCCGTGTGTTCGGCCAGCAGGCTTGCACGCGCGCGCCGGATGGATGCTATAAGGTCATGCTCGTCGCGCGAAGCCTCCCAGGACACGTTCAATTCCGTATCCATCCCCATGCTCCTGTTCGTCGTATTCGCCGAACCGACGGTCAGAAAACGATCGTCCACGAGAAGCAGTTTGGAATGAATGTAGGTGCCTTTCTCCGATGCTCCCTGATCGACCGCCGCCGCTGTGTAATAGACCCCGAAGGGTTTGTTGTGCCGTGCCGAGATTTCCGTTAATGACTTGAGCATTTTCGCCTGGACCGCGCTCAAGGAAACGTCCTCAACAAAGGTATGGAGGCGTTTCGGAAGGATCAGCACGATTTGCGGGCAAGGCCTGCTTTGCTCTGTCATCCTGTCCTTCAGGGCCTGGTAAACAGCCTGAGAACTGAAATACTGGTTTTCAATGTAGATCAGCTTCTCGGCCGAAGCAATCGCATCCCGATACAGCTCGCGGATGTGGCGGACAGGCTTCAGCATCGGCACAACCGTCTGCGGCCTGGTCTCGCTGATCGCGACGCGGCGGCCGGCAATACGAATAAAGCGCGCGATACGCGGGCATTCGCCCTCCTCCGGTGAAGGCAGAAGCAGGTCTGAGCCGCCCGCATGGATCCAGCGTCTTTTGAAAACCTGTGTCATTTCCCATGCAGCCGGACCGGTATGAAAGGACTGGACGTCGTGGTAAGGCTCAAAGCGCTTTCCATCAAGGAAACGGTCCGGGTTCTCTGAAGCATGAGTCCGGTCATCCCAGCTGCTGGCGCAAATATCAAGTCCGCCCACGAAGGCAACAGCGCCGTCGATGACGACCAGCTTTTGATGGTGGCTCGCTCCCACGGGGTGCTTGCTGTCGAAGCGGAAGTAAATGCGGCTGCTTGTCATCAAGTCAAGGACCCATTTGTTGAACCATTCCTTGTCGAGGGAGACAAAGGCGCTGAAATCCCACATCAGGATGAATATTTCGAGCTGCGGTTTTTTTTCACAGAGACTGTTCAGAAACATGCCCAGTCGAACATCCCCGCCCGCCTGTCGTTCGTCTCGTCCGCGGAGTAGTTTCACGCTGCGCTCGAATTGCCAGCCCGCAATCAGAATGTATCGTTTCGCCTGGAGAGCCGCCTCATAAAAAGCCCGGTAATAATTCCGGCCGTCGATCAGCAGACCGCTGGTTTCGACCTCATAAATGCCCTGGCAGTTTCTGCCGGGTTCGAGTATTTTGTTCATTCTGTAAAAAACCCTTTTGCCGCGGATTAACACGGATTGAAATCAAAGTAAATTTGATGAACTCGTAAAAAGTCGTCATTCCCGCTTGTCGGGAATCGTTTCGCCATACAACATGTTGATAAAGAAGGATTCCGGACAAGCCGGAATGACGGTCTTTCGGCGATTTTCGACTTTTTACGAAACCATCAAATTTGATATATGTAATTACTCAGCTTCTCTCAAACGGAACAAGCCGAATCTGAGAAAAAGCTTAGCTCCACAGATTTCACAGATGGTCGCAGATTTTAAAACCCGAATTCGAATGTGCCTCGATCTGCGAAATCGGCGTAATCTGCGGATAAAAATGACCTGAACCGTGACGATTTTATTATCTGTATTCATCCGCCTGCGGCCGGCGTTTACGAGTAGAAACGCGCGTGCAGGCTGTGTTCATCAGTGGTTTAAAATGATTTTGTTGTCCGGTTAGTCAACCGTTACGACTGCCACAACCGGCAGGTGGTCCGATGCGATCCGGGTAAGCTTTGTTCGTGGAACAACCAGCTTCTCCACAGTGATATCGTGGCTTACGAATACATGGTCGATCCGCATAAACGGGAAACGGCTGTGCCATGTGTTTCCCGGTTTCCAGGTCCTGCCGCAGCAGGCGTCAACGAACGCTGCCGCAAACCTCCGGTAAACATTTGACAGAGGCAATGCATTCAAGTCTCCGCACAGGATAACGGGAGGGCGGCACTCCGCGCTCCCTGTCCATGAGGGACCCAGCAGCTCCTCGGTTTGGGCAAGGCGCTCTCTCCATGCAAGACCGAGGTGAGTGGTAATGATATTAAGATCCCGGCCCTCCACGGTCACCCGTACCCAGAGCGCCCCTCTCTGCTCCACATCGCGTCTGCCGGCCAGGGTCGGAAGCTCTCCAGCCTTTATCGCACGCAGCGGAAAACGCGTCAGGACCGCGTTCCCGTATTCTCCCTCCTCTTCAAACCGAAGCGACGGGTGAAAATGGAATTCCATTTTCAGACGGTCCGCTATCTCCCTGGCCTGGTCTTCCTTGCCCGACCGCAGCAGGCGTATGTCGAGTTCTTGCAGGCATATTATATCAGCTCCGTACAACGCTATGACCTCGGCGATGCGTGCCGGTGAAGCAGCGCCATCGCTGCCGATGCAACTGTGAACGTTATAGGTCATGATGGAAAATCTTGTGGGCATGGTTCAGATATGCAACAGCCGGGTCATGCTGCGCTTTCCTAATTTATAATTCGTTCTTGTATGGACAGATTATAATATAATTATACCGAATGACCAAAAAGCCGATTTTTTTCGTGGTGCTGACTTCGTCAATTTCCGGAACTTGATACTTTGTAAAGCATTAACCCGCGCCAATGCAAAAGTACTGGAAAAGAATTCTTTTGCTGTTTCTCATCGCGCTCGCCGCAGCTCTCCTCATGTCGGCTGCGAGCGAACAGCTGAGCTTTGAAAAAATCAAAATATACAGTGAACAGCTTGCGGCATTCGTCAAGATGCATTATCTGCTGTCGGTATTGACGTTCGCTGCCGCAATCCTCTCAACCTCGTTCCTGGTACCCGGCGCTCTGATTCTGACCCTGACCGGCGGTTTTCTGTTCGGCATCGTACCCGGCGCATTTTATTCGTCCGTTTTTTCTACCGTGGGCGCTACGATGGCCTTCCTGCTGTCGCGCTACGTAATCGGCAGCTGGATCCAGGAACAGTACGCTCCTTACTTGAAGCGCTTCAACGACGAGATCTCACAACATGGACAGAATTATCTTTTCGTGTTGCGCATCATTCCTTTTATGCCGGCTTTTATGGTCAATTATGTCGCCGGCCTTACCCGCATTTCAACGCCGCTTTTTGCGGCGGCAACCTTCTGCGGCATATTTCCGGGCGCATTCGTCTACTCGCTGGCAGGAAGACAGCTGCGCACTATTCAGACGCCGGGCGATATTGTTTCCGGAAAAGTACTAGTGGGCTTTTTACTTATGGCTCTGTTCGCGCTTCTTCCTGTTTTTTGGAAGCATGCGCGCCGTGGCAAATGGCGAAAATTTCGAGGAGGCACGTGACTTCTCTCAACCTGCTAGTGTAGTGTCTTTTAAATGGACGGTGTTATATGATGCTTTCTCATCGAAAACTTATCTTCGCGTAAATGTTTGCTGATGAATTTGTAGGGCGACCCTTTAGGGTTGCTGCTGTTCCGGCGCTTTCAGCAAGGCTAAAGCCTTGCCCTACAAGTTTGGCTGCGGCCTACTGCCGCGCTATGATAACACCAGTCGTTTGTGAGACACTACACTAGCTTCATGGAATGACGCCGTCTGTTCACTGAACACGGCGAAGGTAGACCAAATGATAAAACTATGGAACAGAGCAGGCGCCTTTTTCACCAAAGACCTTTGGGCGATCGACACCACTTCCCGGCGGGGGCCGCACACTTTTTTAGTTGTGGTCCTGAGATTCCTCGTGGTCATCGCCGATGACATTCTTAATGGCTCGCTCCCGCTGTGGGCCATGAGCTTCGTGTACACGACCCTTTTGTCTTTCGTGCCGCTGCTCGCTGTCGGCTTTTCCGTGCTCAAGGCCTTCGGCGTCCACAACAAAATAGAGCCGTTCCTTTTCAGTCTCCTTGCCCCGCTCGGCCCCAAAGGCACCGAAATGACATATACAATCGTGCAGTTTATCGACAACATGAAGGTCGGCGTTCTGGGCCTCGTAGGACTGGCGACCTTGATCTACACGGTCATTTCCCTCATCCAGAAAGTCGAACAGGCGTTCAATGCGGTCTGGCGGGTGCGAACTTCCCGAAGCCTTGCCCGACGGTTCAGCGATTACCTCAGCGTGATCGTCATCGGCCCGGTGCTCGTTGTTTCGGCAATGGCGCTGACCGCTTCGATCTTGAGCACCTCGATCATGCGCCGCCTCGTTTCAATCGATGTTATCGGTACGCTCATGTACTACGCCGGCCAATTCGTTCCCTACATCTTGATCTGCGCCGCCTTTACCTTTTTGTATATTTTTATTCCGAACACGAAAGTGCGGTTGACCTCGGCGCTTGTCGGCGGGGTCTTCGGCGGCGTACTCTGGGAAACCGTGGGATGGGGCTTCGGGTCTTTCATCGTAACCTCCACGCGCTATGCGGCCATCTATTCCGGCTTCGCCATTGTCATCCTGTTCATGATGTGGCTATACCTCAGCTGGCTTATCCTGCTGATCGGCGCTGAAGTCTCCTTTTATCATCAGAATCCCCAATTTCTCTCTCTGCGCAGGGATGCAGGCATGGCGCATGCCAGGCTTATCGAACAGATTGCCGTTTCGATAATGTTCCTGATCGGGGACAATTTCTACCTGGGCAGAAAACCATGGACCCTTTCGTCACTGGTGCACCGGCTCGGTGTCAACATAGAACCCGTTGAAGAGATCGTCGACGAGTTGCTGAAGCAGCGTCTTATCATCGAAACCGCCGCGGACCCGCCATCCTATCTGCCGGCCAGGGATTTGGGAACGATCCTGCTGCGGGAAATTTACGAGGTTGCCCGCAATCCCGCCGTCCATCATGAAAGACCGGGAATGAAGAAAATGGTCGCACTGGAACCGGTGGACCTGATCGTGGCCACTATTGACGAAGCAATCGAAAAGGCTGTTGAGGACCTTACGCTCAGGGATATTGTGACCGGCACTCGGAAAGGCGGGGCTGTGGGAGCAGAACCACTGCGTCGGCAGATCAAGTCCGCGTAATGAGACGCTCAGCTGCTAAGAACTCATTTCAAATCGCAATAATGGCTTTTTGAACCGGCTTTTTTACACTTGACGCTTACCATTTTTACGCGCCCATTCGCAAGAAATAATTTATTTTCTGCAACATTCCGTGTTTCGCACCTACTATTTCCTTGCCAGGATAGCCCCTTTGTTGTACTCTTTTATCATGCGGAGCGCTGACGAGACGACCGGGTTGGTGGTATCGTATGCTACATCAGGCTATCGGGTTGATGGTCTGTTCGTCGTGCCGCATTTTTTTCCCTGCCTCCTGCGTGTACCTCCATGTATTGACCTGCCGATTTCTTTTTTGGATCCACGCTTCCGCTCTGTAAAGAGAGGGCAAGCGTATTCGGGATGAAGCCATGAAAGACCAGGACCCGCTAAAAAATGAAGTGAGAGACCTTGTCGACCTGCTTTACCGGAAGCTCAAGGATATCGAATACGTCCAGCCGGCATTTACCGCAGCGGCTGAGAAGGTGAAGGATATCATATCGCGCCTTGACCGGTACAACACTGTCCCAATCAGGGCAATGAACGGGAACGGTGAGCGGTACTGCGATCTTTTTGAAAACGCCAATGACGCCGTCTTCGTCGTTGACGAACACCAGAATTACGTGGATGCGAACAAGAAGGCCCTTGATCTGATAGGGTATTCCCGGGAGGAGCTGTTGTCGATGAGCGTCTTCGATGTCATTCCCGAAGAACAGAAGAGCCGCACAACCGAGGAGTTCCTTAGATTGCGCAAAGAGGGTAAGTATGACAAGTTTCGCGGAAAATTACGCACCAAAAGCGGCCGCTGGCTCAATATCGAGGTCAGCTCTTCAGGCATCCACGACAGCGGCCGCTATGCGGGTTCTTTCGACATCGTCAGAGATATCAGCGCGCACATCGAGATGGAGGACTCGCTTCGCGCGAGCGAGTCAAGACTCAACATTGCCCAGCAAATAGCCCACATCGGCGATTGGGAGTGGAACGTCGCAACCCATGCGGTCCGCTGGTCCGACGAACTGTACCGGATATACGGCTACGAACCCGGGGAGATCCAACCCGATTACGATTTAATCCTCAAAACCATGCATCCTGCAAGCCGGGACCAATTCCTCTCCGGTATCGACGCCGCCCTGAAGGGAAAGCGGCCGTTCGAGATGGACTATTCCTTCTTCCGGAGGGACGGGTCTTCAGCCGTCATCCATACGATCAGCCGGGTGATAGATGAAGCGGGCGTACCCCGGCGCATGCTCGGAACGGTCCAGGACGTCACAACCCAGAAAAATGCGGAGGACACCTTACGGGACTCCGAGGAGAAGTTCAGAAATATTTTCGATTCCGCCACAGACGGCATCCTGATCGCGGACGCCTCAGCCAGGCGGTTTGTCGACGCAAACAAGAGCATCTGTACCATGCTTCGCTGCACCAAGGAGGAGCTCACCCGCCTGGGAATAGAAGATATCCATCCTTCCGCGGAGGTTTCCCGCGTCATCGAAGAATTTGAAAAACAGATGCGGGGTGAAAAGACTATCGCCGTGGACATACCGGTGCTGAGAAGGGACGGCATTGTATTTTTTGCGGATATCTGCTTTACCTCGATAACGCTCAGGGGAAATCGGTTTTCCGTGGGCATCTTCAGGGACATTACCGGCCGCAAACGAGCCGAGCAGGCGCTGAGGGATAGTGAACGGTTCATACGCAACATTCTCGACACCGTGGATGAAGGTTTCATCGTCATCGACAGAAATTTCCGCATCCTGACCGCAAACAAGGCGTACTGCGACCAGGTCGGAGAGGCATCCGACCGCGTAATCGGCCGTCACTGCTACGCGACCTCCCACCGGAGCCAGCGTCCCTGCTACGAGGCCGGGGAGGAATGCGCGGTCCGACGCGTCTTCGAGACCGGCGAGCCGCATACCGCGCTGCACCGCCACACCGACGGCAAGGGCTCTATTCTGTACGTGGAGACAAAGGCCTTCCCGATAAAAGACCGTTCCGATTCGGTTATGTCCGTTATCGAGACGGTCAACAACATAACCGAAAAGCATCTCCTTGAAGAGGAGCGTCTGAAGACCCAGAAGCTCGAGGCCATAGGCATACTGGCCGGCGGTATCGCGCACGATTTCAACAATCTGCTGCAGGGAGTATTCGGCTATATTTCGATGGCGAAGACCTGCTTTGAAACGAAGGACCGCTCCCTGGCGATGCTCGAACAGGCCGAGCAGGCGCTCCACATGTCCGTTGACCTTACAAAACAGCTCCTCACCTTCTCAAAGGGCGGAAAACCGCTCAAAAAGAAGATGCAGTTGAGGTCCGTGATCGAGAACTCCGTGAAGTTCGCCCTGAGCGGTTCCCGCGTCGGCTACAGGATAGAGCTCGACGAGCGGCTCCGGACAGTCGAGGCGGATGAAGGCCAGATCGGGCAGGTGATCCAAAACATTATTCTTAACGCCGACCAGGCAATGCCTCTGGGCGGCACAATCCTGATTACCGCGAAAAACGTGGCGACCCCGCGCAAGGGACTGATCCAGCCGGCACAAGAACAGAAATACGTCGAGATTTCGATTGAGGACAGCGGCATCGGCATTCCCGAGCAATATCTCCATAAGATTTTCGATCCTTACTTCAGCACCAAGGACAAGGGAAGCGGACTGGGGCTGGCAACCTCCTATTCCATCATCAAGAACCATGGCGGGGCCATCGATGTCGTATCCGAGCCGGGCAAGGGCGCTACTTTTTTCGTATATCTTCCCACAGTCGAAGCCGAGGCCGACTTGCCTGCGATCCGCGCCGTTTCTCCGGCTGTTCGTAAGGGCAGGATACTGGTGATGGACGACGAGGAATTGATCCGCAATATCGTAGGAGAGCAGATAAAAGCCATCGGCCATGAAGTCGATTACGCCGAACACGGAGAAGAGGCAATCCTGAAGTACACCGCCTCGTTGGAATCGGACTCGCCTTTCGACGTAGTCATCCTGGACCTCACGATCCGGGGAGGAATAGGAGGAAAAGAAACCATCAAGCGTCTTCTCGATATCGATCCGGGCGTCAAGGCAATCGTATCGAGCGGGTACTCCGATGACTCCGTAATCGCCGACTACGGTTCTTACGGATTCTCCGGCTGTCTGGCCAAACCCTACAATTTCGAGGATCTGCGGGACACGGTGAACGCGCTTCTTGCTTAGCGCGAGTGTCGACATATAGCCGCAGATTACGCGGATTTCGCCGATAAAAATACATGGCCTGATTTATTCTTTCTTAAATAATCTGCGCACTCTGCGAAATCTGCGGATAAATGTGTTTTAAGTGGGTATTTCCTCGTCAAGCTTTTCATTGAAATTTTGGACCACCTTCTTGTGCCTCCCTCACTTCCACGATAAACCTTTTGGACGCCGGGGTTAACCATCGAACTCACGAACGCCCCTGCTATACTTGAAACACAGGAACGGCAGGCAGGCACATCATGCAGGAATGGAATGCAGTCATATGCGTAAATGAACATGGGTACAAGCGCGCGCAAGATGTATTCGGAGATTTTGGAGAAGTCAGACGAACTGAATTCTTCAATGTTCTTGTCATGCGGGCCGAGGACCTGAACGCCATGCTCGAAACCCTTCGTGAAAGGTCGCACAGGGCGCCCCAATCCCTTTCGTTCCTGTCTCGCCTCGTCCCGGTAGACCGTGCCTTTATTTTCAACTCAGTCGAAGAATTTGATGCAAAGGCAAAGGAAAGCATACTCGGCTGGCGCGATCAGCTCGCCGGCAAACGTTTTTATGTGAGAATACATCGCCGGGGATTCAGGGGCAGGATCTCGAGTCCGGACGAGGAGCGTGTGCTGGATACGCTGCTCCTTCAGGAACTCGATAAGATCTCGGCGCCAGGCCGCATTGATTTCGATAATCCGGATGCAATCATTGCCGTGGAAACAATCGGTACCTGGGCGGGTACTGCTCTGTTCACGAGGGAAAAATTGGAACAATATCCTTTTGTCCGGATTGATTGAACTCCGCTCAGACGTCAGGAGCCTTCACCCGCAGGGGGAAACGCACTAATCGAAAACCCTGCCTAAAGTAGTATGCAATAGTTTCACGTAATCCAGGCACAGGCCATTCACTCTTGCTTCGCTCGCAAGATTGACGGTCTATTCATATCATGCTAAGTTTCAAATATGGGAATTTAACAGAGACGCAAAGACACAAAACCGAAGACGTGCACATTTAGATAGAGGAATATGCCCGAAGCAAACCATACGGTAGTAAGGATTGCGGCCGTTGCCGACATTCATTATACCGGAAAATCGCACGGCGCGTGGCAGGACATATTCACCCAAATCACCCGGAGCGCTGATGTATGCCTGATGTGCGGCGACTTGACGGATGCCGGTCTTCCGGACGAGGCAGAAGTCCTGGTAAAGGACCTGACCACGTATCTGAAAATCCCGATGATCTCCGTACTCGGGAACCACGATTTTGAAACCGGCAACCAGGAACAGGTAACAGATATATTGCGGGGCGCCGGGATAAATGTGCTGGATGGGACGTCGTGCGAGATCAAAGGCATCGGCTTCGCAGGAGTCAAGGGCTTTGCCGGCGGTTTCGGGCGGGTCGCGCTTCAGCCCTGGGGCGAGGAAGCCATAAAGCGTTTCGTACAAGAGGCAGTCAATGAGGCGTCAAAACTCGAATCCGCGTTAATGAAGCTGAGCACGGACCGGAAGGTGGTATTGCTTCATTATTCCCCGATCCGCACGACGGTGGTAGGCGAAAACATCGAGATATTTCCGTTTCTGGGATCCAGCAGGCTTGAAGAGCCGATTAACCGGTTCAGACCCGTCGCCGTTTTTCACGGACACGCTCACGGCGGCAATCCCGAGGGAAGGACGGGTGACGGCGTCACGGTTTATAACGCCTCTCAGGCAGTCCTTCGCCGGGCCTTCCCGGAAAAAGCGCCCTTCAGGCTGGTTGAAGTCAGAAGTGCGCGCATCGCGGCGGCCTAACGTGGCGTCGCCGACAAGAATCTATAAAGGAATGTATGCCGAATCATTTCCATAAAAGGCCGTGTTCGGGCCCGGAACCCCAGGAAGAAACCGACCTCGAATCACGTGTGAAAATCGAGGACCGGGTCAAGCCCGAAAGCAGGGACTTCTACCTGAGTGCACTACAGGCGCTGCAGTCCGCGGGAATTCGTCTGCTGGTCGGCGGCGCCTTCGCATTCGAATTTTATACCGGTATTTCACGCTATACCAAGGACTTCGACGTATTCGTAAGAACCACGGACGCCGGGCGTGCGCTGGACACATTGTCATCGGCCGGATACAAGACGGAAGTGACGGCCTCGCACTGGCTGGCCAAGGCGTGCTCGGGAGATAGTTTCGTCGACATCATCTTTGCCCAGGCCAACGGCGTGAGCGAAGTGGACGATGAATGGTTTAACAAGTCGGTACGGCAGACCATTCTCGGCATGGACCTCGCGCTCTGTCCGGTCGAAGAGATGATCTGTTCGAAGGCTTACGTAATGGATCGAGATCGTTTTGACGGGGCCGATGTAGCACATCTCATCCGTGCCCATGCTGAAAAGCTCGACTGGGACCGGCTCCTCCGCCGCTTCGGCGCCTTCTGGCATGTCCTCCTGAGCCACCTGTTCCTCTTTACGTTTATTTATCCTTCCGAGAGAAACCGCATTCCGGACCGCATAATGCAGGAACTCCTGACCCGCGTGCAGAAGGAGCTGAAAGAACCGCCGCCGAAGGAACGAATCTGCCAGGGCACGCTCCTGTCGATGACGCAGTACAGGACGGATATCATCCGGTGGGGATACGAGGACGCCCGCGAATTGAAGGAAGCGCTGAGCCACTACAGGGCCAGCGGGCTATGATTGGGAACAAGGTTTTTTGCTGCCCAAGGTGTCAGGCGTATGCGCGATGACTGGCAGCCGCATCTCTGCCGGGGGAATAAATATCCGCCAGAAGCGCATCATACAAGTCCCAGATATGATGTCCGCATGACGGACAGAGTTCGAGAACCGCTGACAGACGAGATGACGTAATCACGGTTGCTCTGCATTCCGGACAAATCATTCTGAACGTAACCATTGTCTTCCTCCTTAACCCCCATACAACGTGGGCCGGCTGGCGCACATGCTGAAAAGTTGAAGACCTGGAACTCGACCTGTCTGGCGATATGTTTATAAAGAAAGACTATAGGAAATGATGTAAAGGTAATATTCCCCTTGTCTGAGAGTATTATTATAGCCTGACTGAAGAAAAACATCCTCAAGGGTGTTGGTTTGTTCATTGGTCTGAGGCGAAGCCTCATTAACCTGAAAACGGCAGTTGGACGCAGATGAACGCAGATAACCGCAGATCAAACAAAAGGATTTTTAGAGAAAAAAATTCACCCGCAGGGTGACTGCTTTTACGATACAAGAACGTTTTTTTTATCCGACCTTATCTGCGTTTATCCGATTTTTCTGCGTCCCAAATGCTTTTTTTAGGATTAATTATTCTGTCTTTGTTTCAGTGGAGCCCATCCGGCAGGAGCCGGAGGCTCCCTCAAATAACGCGAACTCCCGGGACTGCGCACTCGCGCTCGCGTGGCTTGTTCCAGCCACGCGCGAGTAAGCGCTTTCCACCCCCGGCGGGAGCCGGGGATGCTAAGTCGCGGGATTGCCGATCCCGAAGAGCCGTCCGAATAATCCGAGAACAGACCGGCATTTTTTACATGTTTCTTTGGCTATATCGATCTCAATCCCCGATCGGGTCCATTTGAGAATGTTTTCAAGGTCCCATACACGGAGCTTGCCGTCCCATCCGCCGGACGCAACGAATCTCCCGTCAGGACTGTAGGCAACGCAATCCACCGGAGTCCCGTAATTGATTCCCCTGATGCATTTCCCGTTTTTAACGTTCCAAATCCGTACCGTGTGATCGTCACTCGCCGAAGCTATTGCGGAGCCGTCAGGACTTACGGCGACGTCCTTGATATGCCCCTGATGACCTTTTCCGTCGAACCCTTCGACCGGTTTCCCCTGATCCACATCCCAGAGCACAAGGTCCTGGTCCCGGCCGCCCGAAACCACAAACTTCCCGTCGGGGCTGAAGTCCACTGCACTGACCGGTTCCAGATGCGGCCCCTGGAAAACACGTATGCTCGTCCCCTCGTTGATGTCCCAAAGGCGCAGCGTGTTGTCTCGGCTTCCTGATACAATGAACCGGCCGTCAGGGCTGAACGCCAGAGAGTGGATCGCGGCCCTGTGACCTTTCCCTTTGAAATGTTCGATAATGCGGCCGGTGACCGCATCCATCAGGGTAATCGTTGAATCCCAGCTGCCGGCTGCCAGGAGCCGGCCGTCGGGACTAAAGACAACTCTATCCAGTGAGCCGTTCATTCTTCGAACCCGGAAATCTCTTACCGGATGACCGGTATCGGCGTATCGCACTCTGACCGAATCGTCATATCCTGCTGATGCTATCAGTTTTCCATCAGGACTGAAGGAAACACTGCTTACCGGTCCGCTGTGACCGTTTCCCCTGAAATCCCGGACAGGAGACCGGGTGTATGCATGCCAAAGCCGAACCTGTTTATCCCGTCCGCCTGAAGCAATCAATTTTCCGTCGGGACTGAAAGCAACGCTTCTCATTCGTCTACTCCTGCTTTTCAAAAAACAACTGCTCAGTGCATTCTAGTACAACGTAAACCTAGTTGTTAATAGTTCCACGACGTCATTACGGTGTGCTTTAAGCCAACAAGCCGGAACTAAAAAGATTGAACCGCGAGGGCGCAAAGGTCGCCAGGAAGGCAATACTATCCCTGTGGCATATTACGGGAATTTCGCTTTCCTCGCGTTCCTCGCGACTTCGCGGTAAATGTTCCTGCCGTTTTGAGAGGAATTCGATTTGTAACTGACTACTGGACCCGGCTAAAGGTGCAATACAATCAAGAATTAGTTTTACAGTGCACTAGTATCCGCAGCTTACGCAGATTCCTCAGATTATATCGCACCTGGTTTTTTTAAAATCACTCCCAACTGCGAAATTGATGAATGAAAGGAAGGCCTTCAGCGCTCCGGGAACCCCGGAATGAGTAGTCCAATTTACTCTTTAGCTTCCAGACAGAGAGAAGGGCACGAAACGGATCCTCTCTCCGGACGTTTTCTCTGTAACACCCCCAAGAACCACAAGAGAAATCGCAATCATACTGATCGCTGCTCGCGTATTCATATACCGCCTTGTTGCTTTCTTCTTTCGTAATCCCAAAAATCCGTTATAAAAACTAAACCTCTTTTTGCAATGATTGTCAAACGGGAAAAAGGATTACCAAATACTTCTTTGGTCGTGTGCGGGTTTCGCGCCGCCGTTGCCCTTATTTGACAATGTGCATGATGGTGCTATATTTTGAAGTAACCTCTACCCGATCTCATGCAGTCGATCCGCAGGATATTGTATGAGACTTCAGCGATAAGCAGTTTTGAGCGCGTAGAAGGCATGGCGAACAACCGGAATGTTAGCAAAAAAGGAGGGTTTATTTCATGAAAAAGTTTACAGCGAACGGTGTAAGCGCTTTGTCATTAGCGGCTGTTGCAGCCGTATTCCTGTTCTTGACGGGAATTGGAACGGCAGCGGATACATCAAAAGAAGCCAGGCATGAAAAAAAGTTGAACATTGAAATTTCCATGATCGACACGGATGCCAAATTACCGTATGGTGAAGAAGTTGTCACGGAGCGGCTGACCAAGGCATTCGATCTAAAGAACGACAGGATCAAAGCCCTGCACGACAGGAACCTGGGCTATGGTGAAGTAGCAACCGTGCTTGCTTTTGCAGACAAAATGTCAGGCGGTGTTACTGACGACAATATCAATAGGATCGTGAAGATGCGGGAAGGCAAGACGGGCTGGGGCCAGATTGCCAAGAGCCTGAAGATCGATCTTGAAGATGTTGCGGACAAGGTCGGCAACGTCGAGACGGATGCCCATAAAGACATCAAAAAAGCAGCCGTTGAGAGGCCCGCTGCTGGTCGCGGTGCAGGCGGCAGCGACGAAATGTCAGGCGCAGGCGGCATGTCCAAGGACGAGGGAGCCGGCGGCGTACAGGACCAGTCCGGCAAGGAAACCAGGGGGTTTGGTTATTAATGTTTCATATTCGCCATTTGTAATATCTGACAGGCAGCCGGTACGCTACCGGTTGCCTTTTTTCTGCTCCGTCTATCACATGAAAAAACTAGAGGTACCCGGCAGCTTTCCTGCAAGGCGCACCAGTTTTCGGTACCATTGAATTGTCTTCCATTGATCCGGGTTACTGTGGTCCTCGGGTCCGAAGGCAACCAGAACCCTGCCGTTGCTATCGCGTTTCGGCCGGCCTTTCGCGTCCCGAACAATACGGTACTCAAAAACGGGACCGTCTGCAATGAGGTTTCGGGCCCCCGCCAGCAATCTCTCCACAAATTCGGTTGACCATACGGCTGCGACCAGTTCGCCATTCAGGCTCATACTGATCGGGTCCAGGTTGTAGGTGCCGATCAAGCCCAGTTGACCGTCAACAGCGCCGAGTTTGCAGTGTATGGTTCGCGTGTCCCCGGCAGCAAAGAGCCGCAAAGTCGGTACACGAGCCATCACCTCAGGCCATTGCTCCAGGAAAATCGCCTGACTCAATGCATTATCCGTGGAAACAGGACTATTGGTAAGTATCGTGATCCGCACGCCCCGGGCCGCGGCTTCCTCCAGCACGGAAACCGCGGGCCGGGACAAAATGAGGTAAGGGCTCTGAATGAATATATCGTGACGCGCGGCCCGTACGAGCCTGGCCAGGCTGCGGCTGATCGCATCATCCGGACTGAAAAGACGCGGCCGGCTGTCGAGCACGCGGACATATGCTCTCATATCGGGCGGTTGTTTCTTTCTCAAGGACCCCCTCAGCCGGGGCAGCTTTTCGAGCTCGTCCAGCCAGGGCAGGCCTTTTTCCCGGATCGCTGAAGCGGTTTCTTTTGAGACAGGCCTTCCCCGGACCCAGGCATCCATGGCTTCATACGCAAGCAGCAACTCCGCTGCGGAATCCTTTATGTCGACGATCTCGCGCCGCACTTGGTGCGCCTTGCTGCTCTCAAAGCCCGCATAAAAAACAGCCTTCAAAGCGGCGGCGGTCGCCGCACCGTCCAGCAACACGTCCGTGTCCCGAAAAGCACCCGGATAATCCTGCGGTTGCGCCATATACTCGCGGGCAATGTTTCTTCCCCCTATCAATGCCCTGCGGCCGTCTGCAATAATGATTTTGTCATGTTCACTTGCAATCAGTGCAGCCGGGTTCAGCGTCAGGAATGCGTCCCGAAACCTGAACAAAAATGGCCGGTACATTTTAATCCGAACGTTCCCGTTGGAAGCCAGAGTGTCCAGGTAATCGTTGCCGCTTATCTGGCGGGAGAGTCTGGTGCCGATCGCGTCGAGCATTATTCGAATCTGCACTCCTTTTTCGGCTTTGTGAAGAAGATGGCCGAGAAAGGAGATGCCGAAAACGTCCGAATCAAGGATAAAATAACTCACTTCTATTTTTTCGCGCGCATCGGCAAGCAGACGCCAGCGTGAAGCCCATGCCGTGGAATTATCGTTGAATAGTTCAATACGGCTTTGGCCGCACCCTTCAGCGGGAAGTCCGTCAAAAACGCCGCGGAGGCTGGACTCCGCCGGGGCTGAAGCTAGGCGGTTATCGCCGGATCGTTCTTCAAGTTCAACATCGATCAGCAGATTGCTGATTATCCAGATAACGGTAAGGAGCGCCAACAAAGAGAGGAATATCCCGCCACAATATCTCCGGCTGTTAACCATGGCCCCATCCGCAAAGAAAGACAGACTCGCTGTTCCTTGTGATTGAAAGTACCACCCAGGTAAGAGCAAGTCAATCAAGCCAAGCACAGTGGACGCCCTTAAAGCCCGTCCTTCCGTATAGCTTTTTAACTTTTTTAGCGAATATAATTAAAACTCTTGTAAAATCATTTAATGAGTGATAAAGTCCTCCTTAAGGACGATGAAACATATTTTATTTTGCCGTAAAAAAGTGATCGAAATCACAAATAATTTTCCCCTCAGTCTGATATAATCAACCCAGGTTTTTATTGATACTTATATGCGGAGAATCACGTGAACCGGTATTTTTATTACTTTTGTTTTCCTATACTCGTTTTTTTATCCGTTCAACCCGCTTTTTCTTCTCAGTCGATTTCTGCAAAAGCATGCATCATTATGGGTGAGGATGATGCAATACTATACGCTAAAAATTCGTCCGCAAAGCTGCCCCCCGCAAGCACGGTTAAGCTGATGACCGCCATGGTTGCGCTTGATCATCTGGACCCCGATGTAAGGGTAATCGTGAGCAGAAATGCCGCTGCTACCCGAACGATGAAGCCAAGGCTTATTGCCGACGATAACGTGACCGTTTCCGATCTTCTCCACCTGGCCCTTATGAATTCCACAAATTCTGCGGCGGTCGCGCTGGCGGAAGCCTCTGCCGGTTCAGAGCAGGATTTCGTTGATCTGATGAATCAGAAAGCCCGGGAAATCGGTGCATACGATACGCACTTCGTGACAGCCTCGGGCCTCCCGAAGGGAAGACAATATACGACTGCCCGGGATCTGACGATTATTCTCAAAAAATCCATCACCTACCCGCTGATCAGGGAAATCATAGGCAAAAAAGAATGGCTTGTTTCAACAGCTGAAGGAAGAGAATTGTACCTGGAAAACACGGACAGCCTGCTCTGGCAAAAGGAAAATATGGTGGGCGGAAAAACGGGGTTTACGAGCAGCGCGCGCCACTGCTTTGTAGGCGCCCTTGATACCGGAAACGGCATGATATTTACGGCTGTTCTCGGCGCCCCATCCCGGCACGGCTTATGGAAAAGCACCCTGACCCTGGCTGACTACGCCGCGAACCCTCAACCGATCACTTTTATCGAAGCCCCTGCCTATAAGGGAAAATACCGGAGAGCAAGGAAGTCTAGAAAAATTCAGAAAGCTCCTGCAGTCCAACAGGAGAGCATCAGGACCGTCGCGGAAAACAGTTCCTCGTAACTCCGCCATTCTCTCCATCCCCGCACTCTATATAAAGAGAATCCTTCGTTCACCGTTGAAATACCGCTTTGCGAGCAGGAGCAGTTTCAAGTAGTAATTGTCGAGACAGGTTACAAAATCGTTTGCGGAAACCCTGACCAGGTCGTTTTTTTCACCGTCTTTCGACAAGCGGCATTCGGCATACGGAACCTCGCGTGCGAAGAGCCTGATGCCTGCATCCACTTCCATTTCAATTACTCCGTCAACCTCTTCTTTCTCCAACGTAATTCCGGTCGGCTGAGCGGACAGCGGCAGAAGGAACACATCCTGGAATTCGCATTCCTTCACCCCGGGTGTGAAACAGTACACGAACACACGGCGGCCGATCGGAAAAAGATCAGAAAACTTCACATCGAGGCCGATTTCCTCCCTGAGCTCGCGAGGGCCTGCGTCGGTTGCGCTCTCCCCTGCCGAATAATGACCGCCGGCGGTGACATCATACCGGCCCGGCGCTATCTTTTTTGACAAAGAACGCCTCTGAAAAAGAGCATATCCCCTGCCCTCGCGTTCGTACGTGATGAGGCAATGAAACGCTCCGTGCCACACACCTGTCCGGTGCGCCTCGTCTCGCGCGACAGTTTCGCCGGTCATCTCGCCCCGGCAATCTAATACATCGAACAGCTCCGTAAACCTTGTAGTTGCATAAACATTTCTTGAAAATATGCAGAAACCTCTGGAAACAGGCTTCATTATTGGATATAGTGCTCCTGCGATATCATTATTTCACTCAAGCAGGAGGCCACTGAAAGTGAAGTCCAGTAAAGCACAGGTTCTAAGCCGCGTTCACAAAATACCGGAACTGAAGTTCGAGGATCAACAGCTCACTTCCTACGCGGGCCTTGCTATCATTCAGGCATTCTTCACGAAGCTGAATCTGAAAGCCCGCTTGAAAAGCTGCTTTGATCATCTACCGTCGAGCGCCATCTTCGGCAATCACGTCATTACGCTCGTGCTGATCGTGCATCTGATGCTGGGTTATCGGAAACTCCGCGACATCGAATACTATCAGGACGACCTTATGGCGCTTCGTCTTCTGGGCCTCCGAAAAATGCCGGACGTTTCCACGATCAGCCGGGCATTGATGACGGTCGACGCAAAGGACATTTTGAATCTTCGTCGGTTCTGCCGGGAAATGTCGCTCTCCCGCATACAGGGTTTGAAGCTTCGTCGCGTGACGCTTGATTTCGACGGCTCTGTGCTCTCGACCTCCCGATGGGCTGAGGGTGCCGCCGTAGGCTTCAACAAAAAGAAAAAAGGGCAGAGAAGCTATTATCCGCTTTTCTGCATGATCGCTCAGTTGGGCATGGTCCTTGACGTCCTGCCCCGTTCGGGTAACGTACATGATTCCAACGGCGCCCGGGCGTTCATCCTTGCGTGCATCGAACAGGTGCGTGCAACCTGTTCGGATATCGTCATCGAAGTGCGCATGGACAGCGCTTTCTTCAGCGATGAAATCGTCGGCGCGCTGGAGCGCGACGGAATTGAGTTCACCATCTCGGTCCCCTTTGAGCGGTTCTCCGAACTCAAACACATGATCGAAGCCAAAAAACGCTGGAGGCGTTACGATTCCGTTGTTTCCTATCTCGACACACCCTGGAAGCCGAAAAGCTGGGACAGCCGGTTCCGCTTTCTTTTTATTCGTCAAAAAGCCAAAAAGCAGTCAAAAGAGCCGGTGCAGCTTGATATGTTCACGCCGCACGAATACGGGTTTGACTTCAAGGTGATCGTTACAAACAAAACAACGACGGTGAAGAAAGTCCTGAACTTCCATCAGGGCCGCGGTTCTCAGGAAAACATCCTTGGAGAGCTAAAGTCCCAGTGCAATATGGATTACGTGGCTGTGAGAAGATTGCACGGAAATCAGCTATACATGATGTCGGCGATCATCTCGCACAATCTCCTGAAGGAACTTCACATGGTCGCGCATGAACCCGACCGGGGCACCACCGAAAAACGGGCCGCTCTTTGGGAGTTCACGGAGCCCAATACCCTGCGAAGAACACTTATACAGCGTGCCGGCCGCCTGACACAGCCCGGCGGCAAGCTAACTCTGACAATGAACGCCAATCCACGAGTCAAAAAGGGGTTGTTGCATTATCTCGACCGATTGCAACGGGCCGCATAGCGATTTTTTATGCAACGTTAAGGTAAAGTATCCTCCTGGAAACCGATGGACGACCGCTAGGCTCGTTGCGGTCAATTCGCTTTGGCCCGTCATGTCTCTTCCTCATCGATCAATCATTCAACAGTCCTCGATGGCGCATACGATGCCCTTTCATAAAGAACCACACCAACCCGCTTTATGTGCTCAATGACCGCTTTATCCTCAATTTGACGCATCAGTGACAGATCGATTTTATACGGCAACAGCAAATCATCGAGTTCGTTTGCAATCTTCAGCATGTCCGATTGCGTTACAGTTTCACCGACTATCGTAAGGTCTATGTCCGAGCCGTCACGATAATTTCCCTTGGCGCGTGATCCGTACAGAATGACCTGCTCGACACCGGGCCATCTTGAAAAGATTGAGTTGATCTTTACGATTATATTGTCATTCAGGCCATATTTCATCGGCAGCACCGTCACTCGCTGTCTTTCATCTTCAAAAGACTTTTTTCCAACTCAAGGAACAGCTTGCAATACAGCGTCGTCACTTTCCCGGCAATTTCGTCTGCCACATTTTGGTTATAGGTATGCGACGTCTGGTTCCTGCTCTGGAGCATCTCCATCCACCCTTCACCGTCAGCAACAAGTCCTTTTTGAAATGCTTCACGTGATGCGTCGCGGGAACCCATGATTGAGGTCGTGCCCTGGTATTCAAAATAATCCTTCATCACATTCCATGCCAGCTCATGCGTGAATTCAAAGGCCTTAATGAGACCTAGTTTCTCAAGCTCTGACAAGGGAAGCTGCCTCGCCAGTTCCACGGATCCTGCAAGCTGCCGGAGCGCTTTTTGATAATGATTGAAGCGTTGTTTCCAACGAACGTCCAGGTTGCTCATCGTTTGTCTCTTTGTGAAATATAAACCGGGGAGTGTTCCAGATCACGTTTCATGGTATCGGTATATTATCGATTAAATCGGATTAAGTTTCAATCAAAAACAGCGAAGGGGCGGGCTGGATAGGGCGTCGGGCTTTATTATGAAAAAGAAACTTTGGCGGAAGCACTGAAAAAAGGCGGCTTTCCCACGATTTGCGGTCCACGACAAGCGTACTGACATTCGTATCGAAGCGAAGGTTTATTTCAAATACAATGTCGATCTGATGACGAACCTGGTCATCTGGACAGAACCAGCGCTGAACGATCTTCACAGCATCTTTGAGTATATTGCTAAAGATTTTTTTGTATACGCTGAACGATTCGTTTTGCGCGTTGTTCAGGCACCGCGAGGGCTTGACTTTAACCATTCCGCAACCCTTTTTTCAGCTTCTTCCTGTGAGACAATGCGGCCTTCGTCTATTGCTTTTAGGCCATGCTCAACTTTTTCCCGAACGTAAAGATGATAGTGAATATCTTCCAGGGTCGCGTCTTCGGGAAGAGATTTGATAAGTTCGATAACTTTTTCTTTGAGGTGCGCCATGTACATAACCTCCAATAATGCTATTGGAACATATGTCAGTAAGATTTCGCCATAAAAAATCAATAGCGCCGGACACGAGAAGACAGAAAATTTTGTACTGGAACGCCCGTACTGTTTCTATCTGAAGAATAAAGTGAATAACCAGAGGGGGGCAGGCATTTTGCGCCGCCCCTCGCTCAATCCGCTCGTTGAATATGTTATCTGATTTGACGGGCTCACCCCGAAATATGATTTGCAGTCCCGACCTTAAGCCCACGATTTATTTCAGCATATGCCATGCATCCTTGAAATGTTTGCCATATCTCCTCATCCGAGACAACTGTAGAACACGGCGTTTTCCGTTAGGCGAGTGATAGACAAGCGGCTCCGTCTTCTGAGATGGGACGACATAGACTTCACTTTGACAGCCCTCAGCACCTGTCGAGAGAATCTTTATTTTTTTATTTTGGCGGCCAATTCATTGTTTGCTATGGACACGGCGTTTCCAACGACGAGTTCACACGCCGCGTAGCGGTCGGCGTGGGACGATTCGTTGACCGTTTTTCGCCAGCGGACCCAGTGGTTAATGACTTTTTACAGCTCCAAAGGCAGCAAAACATGAATTTTTGTGTAAAAGCTCAACGCGCTCGAATCCTACACGACGAAGCAAATCTAGTTGATATGTGACCGGGCGTGGTGAGTCTTCCTTGTCGATGTACGCAAAGACCTTATTCTTATACTCTTCTCCGCCCAGTGAGCGCAAATATACTTCATACCGCTCCCACATCATGCTATGGACCGCCGCAGTTTCATGGGACACCAAATCCGTTATCCAGGCGCTGCCACCTGGGGCTGTCAGCCTATAAATCTTGCGAAATGCTATTTCCCAGTCTTGATCATCTCGCAAGTGATGTAAAACAGCCGCAGCCAAGATGACGTCATATCCTTGGTCGGGTAAATTGATTGTGCGAAAGTCGCCTTGAAAGATTCTGATCGCACCCGAATTAACTGCAGCAATCCGGGCATGTGCCCTTTCGAGCATGGGTTGGCTCAAATCGATGAGGTCACAATCAAAGGGAGAAACAGACTGAAGAAGTTTGAGAGTGCTGTTGCCAGCACCACATCCGATATCAAGTACACGTCGAATGTTTGCGGTGCACGAGATCGCAGCTCGGGTAATCAACTCCAAGGCGAGCGGAGCATCGATAGTTGCTGCCTGGCCAGTTTCGAGACTTGAGAAACGGTCAACATCGTTGTCAAATCGATTACGTATGTCTTCTAATGTCGATTTGTCTTCGAGAGGTGTGCTCATGATTTTCCCCGGTTAACCAGTTAATCTCTATTCGGAAACCGGCTTATGATATGACAAACAAGTTTATGATAGAATAAGCCGGTTTATGCTATTCTAAGCTTTGGCTGTTTATAGTATCATAAGCTTTCTCGTTGCCTCAGGTTTATGATATTATAAACTTTTCCAATTCGGTTCCTTTGATTTTTCCGAACTGAATATACCATGCACGTGTCTTCGGATCCCATTTTCCATGCGCCGCCTTTGCCTTTTCCCGCAAAGCCTTATCACTATATTCAATTCGCACAGGCACCGGTGTATTATCGTTGAAACGGCGTGAGGTCGGCATCCAGGGTTTTCATTCGATGATCAGTTCTATGGTTTTTAGCGTGTGCGGCTCTGCTCGTCGTATCTGTAGCGAACACAGAGGAGCGCATCCCCGTGTTCGGCAACCAAAACTTCTCAGAAAACTTCTTAGGGTCAGGTCCATACTGTTTACCTTTTGTAGTGTCCGCACAGAATTCTGCTCACGTATGTGGAGTGCACGCTGAGGTGATCAGCAATTGAACGCTGAGTGTATCCGTACTTCTCGACAGCCTCGGCAATTTTTCTGTCCCGCGTAAGTTTGTTGTCCAGTATACTCTGAGTGAATATTTTTTCAAGTGCCGGCCTGTTGGCGTAGCGCTGGCTCTTTGGGATCTCGGGAATATCTTTATGCCTTCCGAGATGATCGGCAAGGCTGTCAACAAAGTCATCTTCGCCGAGAAGGGCTTGGCCCTTGACCTCCTTCCAGATGGTTTCCTTGCCGATCCCCCATTTCACAAATTGGCGATATTCTTTCTCTGCCTTGGCCCTCGTTCGGCTGAACTGTCCTAGTATCCAGTCCGTTGTGAGACAGGGATGAGCTGTTTCCTTCCCACCTGTGGCCCGGTAGCTGGACCATTTCCAGTCTTCGGGCTTTTCGACCATCCCAGCGCGGACCGGATTAAGGACCACATAGCGGCAGACTTCAAGAAGATGAGTGTCCTTTTGAATAAGGATGGCCTTGTACCTGCCCTGGAAAAGGTGCCCGGTCTTGTTGTGGCGTTTGTTCCGCGCCTGAGTATAAACACCGTTTAGCTGCCTCATGCCGAGGGAAAGGTTTCCATCCGGCGTTTCTATCATGAGGTGGTAATGATTGTCCATGAGACAGTAGGCGTGACAAAGCCAGTGGTAGCGTTTGTTGACGAAGGCAAGGATTTTGAGAAATATCTCTCGGTCCTGGTCATCTTTGAATACGGCTTTTTTATCGTTGCCCCGGTTGGTGATGTGATAAACTGCACCGGAGTATTCTATGCGTAATGGACGAGCCATAAAGGGGAGTTTAACAGAAGTTTAAACAAAAGTCCAACAGTATGGACCTGACCCTAAGAAGTTCAAATTAAGTTTCAATCAAAAACAGCGAAGGGGCGGGCTGGATAGGGCGTCGGGCTTTATTATGAAAAAGAAACTTTGGACGAATGGTAAAAGCAAAGATATTGTCGCTATTTCAGAGCGGATATTGAAACCGCCTTTTCCTTGCTTACTCGCCGGAGCACTTTAAGAACATCATCTTCTATATATAATTGGGTCCTCTTCATGGGGCTTCCTTTCAGATCAGGAGATATCCGAGGACGGGTGGGGGTCCGGTCAAAAAACGGGGCGGGTTTCAAATCTACCAACTGATATTTAAAAACCTGGCCCCGAAAGTTCTCCTCTGAGAACGACCGAGGCTAATCATACGAGGAACTTTTCGACAGTCACTTCCTTAACCTTGCCATAGTCGCGCACATCAGTAGTAACCACGGAGAAACCGAGGGCAATTGCCGTTGAAGCGATCATAAGGTCGTGAGCGCCTATGGTCACTCCCTTTTTTGCGAGATTGGCCCAAAGTTTTGCATAGATTCTCGCTGCGTTCAAGTCAAACGAATAGAGCGGGAAGGTCTGTATAATCTTTTCGACGAACGCTCCCCTCGTGAGGCGCCTTTTCTCTGAGTCCGCACGATGAACGCCATGCAAGAGCTCGGAAACAGCGACAACGCTGATACCGAAGGCCTCGTTTTCCCTGCCTGAGGCGAGCCTCTCAAGTCCGTGCGAACCGCGCTCAAGGGAGATCAGGACGCTCGTGTCGAATATTACGCCCATTTGTCTTTCTCCGGCAAATGGGGCTGATGCTTACGGGCTTCCCTGATGTCTTTTTTGAATCGTTCCGCTTCATCGCCGAGCGCGGGAAGCGATCGCACCAATCCCGGCAGATCGCCCAGGGTCAATTCCTTTGCGTGGGTTTCCGCCGGACGGATCGTCGCAACCGGCTTGCCTCCCCGCATGATCGTATAGTCATTCCCCGTGTATTTTATGGAATTGAGTATCTCGGAAAACTTCCGAACAGCCTCGGTTGCGGTTATCGTTTTCGTCATTGTTCCCTCCTCTGCGTATTATATGATAATCATATTTTACACATTTTATGCAGGCACGTCAACTGCATTACGACAAGGGCGTTGCAGAACGAGGACCCGGCGGGCCCAAAAAAAGGACCGATATAAATATCTTTCCGTTAGAACTGTCAAGGGCTGTTGCCGAAACCCCGTTCACCCTTCGACAAACTCAGGGCGAACGGCATTACCTTTGAAATCGTTATCTTTTTCCGTTCACGCTGAACCTGTCGAAGCACAGGCAACAGCCTGTAAAAAAACGACCCCAAAAGCCTCTAACTCAGGGCTGATCGGCCGGCTCTCATTGTTGACAAATGAGATTTGACCCTCAGCCGTCCAAGGGAATCAGGATTATGATTTTAGGGCGCTCCAGGCACTGTTAAACCTCAGTACTCTGCCGACGAGTACCGCAACATCCTATCCCATCTGGAAATTCGAAGTCAACACCGATTCATTGCTCGCCAATGGTCTTTCCGGTCTGCAAGCCGATACGGAAAATCCGTTCTACATTCCCAGATATAATTGGGGGCCGGAGAATTTCAGCGTGCTCGGACGTGCGACAACAGGAATGCAGCCGGCAATGCTCTTGAGAAAAGGCAAGACCGTCGCATGGCTCCCGCGGCTCGCATTGCAAATGCACAGCTCATAAACACTTTATTCATGAATTGGAAATCCTTGTTATAGTAAATAGACCAGGAGTGGGGGGCTGCGCAATGGGTGACGGGTGTTCGGCGAAATCCGTGTGCGGTCCCCCGCCGATGGTCTTGGAACTTCACAGGGTTATACAGGTCTATACTGTTTACCTTTCCCTTCGATTCCGTAAAATTCTACTCACGTACGTGAAGTGCACACCCAGGTGGTCGGCAATCGCTCGTTGTGAAAACCTTTAGAACCTTTAGAGAACCTTTAGGGTCAAGAGAACCTTTAGGGTCAAGTCTTTTTCGTTGCATTTTCGTATTCACGAAGCCAGCGGCTGATCGTCGAGTAGTGGACAGCCACATGACGGGCTAGTTCACTCTGATGATAACCGTATTTTTCCACGGCCTCAGACACCTTTTTCATCAGTTTGCGATGATTGTTCATGACTGAGTCGGGCAGCAAAACGGCAAGCGACGGTCGAGTCGAATATCGCTGACTCCGGGGAATTTCGGGAATGTCCTTGTGCTTTTTGAGATAATCCGTAAGTTTATCTACAAAATCGTCCTCACCTAAAAGCGCTTGGCCTCGCACTTCCGTCCAGATCGTCTTCTTTCCGATACCCCACTGAACGAACTGGCGATACTCTTTTTCCGCCTTATCTCGTTTTCTGCTGAATTGACCGAGCACCCAGTCCTTTGTGAGGCAGGGATGAGGTTCTGCCTTACCCGCCGTCGCAAGGTAACTGGACCACTTCCAGTCTTCCGGCGCTTCGACAATCCTTGCTCTTACCGGATTTAGAACCACATATCGGCAGACCTCAAGGAGATGACTGTCTTTCTGGATCAAGATAGCCTTATACCGGCCCTGGAATAAATGCCCGGACCTGCCGTGATACTTGTTGAAAAGTTGCGTATAGACGCCGTTCAATTGGCGCATACCGAGAGAAAGATTGCCTTCCGGGGTCTCGATAAGAAGGTGGTAATGATTTGTCATGAGGCAATACGCATGACAGATCCAATTGTACCGCTTGTTGACGTGCTGGACCGTGTTCAGAAAGTTTTCGCGGTCCTGGTCGTTTTTGAATACGGGCTTTTTCTCGTTGCCACGGGATGTTACGTGATAGACCGCACCGGCATATTCTATTCTTAGAGGTCGGGCCATGGGGCGACTGTAGCAGAAATCAGAATGAAATGCAACGAAAAAGACTTGACCCTAAAGGTTCCCGGTTGTTCATGTCCCAACCGAGCGTTTCGAAGAACGGATTGAGAAATTCCTGCCGGAGCCGCATCTCATTGTACTTTCCGGACTTGTAGTCTTCGATGTTCCGGTCAAAGCGTTCGATCAGTTCGGAGATTTCTTTCGGAAGCTGCATCGGCACCCCGCTTCATTTGTATACACTTACCGTGAACGCTAAAATCTCAATATAAATGCATAGAACGTCCTGGATGAAGATATTACAGAAAGACGCAAAAATCAAGAAGATATAACAAAACGCGGCAAAACCCGGGTTCCTGATATACTTTTTCTGGCAATGGACCACCGATTTCGCTATAATTGCCTCGAAAATACATGCCCGATTTGCTCCAATTTCTCTCACCCGGCGAGTCCCCTCTTCCAGCCTTCTTCCACTGAGGGGAGATGGAGTAGGACAAGCTCGTTTATGATCATGTTCAATTTTTTTAATTCCTATGTCGGGATGTTCGTGACCCAGGCATTCTGCCACTCGATGATCGCGTCGGTGATTTCCGACCAGGCGCTCAGGGCGTGGAATGTCGGGAACCCGATCGTGCGGCAGCGTTTCCGGCTTATCGTTGTTCTCGTGCCGGTTTTCTCCTTTCCTCTTTTCCAGGCACTCGTCCCGGGCAGGAGTTCTCTCGAATTCAGGCTGGTCTCTCTTCTGGATGCGAACCGCTGGATGAATATTGAAATTTTGGGCGTCGTTTCCATCGGCGCGCTTTTCCTGGCGATGCTTGCCGTCACCTCGCTTGTCTTTGTTTTCCAGGAAATGATCCCTATTTTGTTCCATACCGTGCAATCGAGAAACCTTGAGCAGGAAGGCATTGAGCGGGCGCCTGACCCCTTCGTGGAAGAGTGCTGCCGCGCCCTTTCCATCGCGCCGCCCGAGATTGTCATCATGGAAGACGAAGAGCTTGTGATCTTTTCGACCACGGGAAGAAAACCAGCGGTTTTCATATCGGACGGCCTTACCGAAAAGCTCACGCCCGGGCAGCTGCAGGCATCGCTCGCACACGAACTGGCCCATATTGCCCGAAGCCGCAGGCCGGTGCTTCTTGCCGTCTTTCTCCTTCGAATGCTGACCTTCTTTAACCCGGTATCACTGGTCGAATTCAGGCGCGTGGTCAGGAACGAGGAGAAGATATGCGATGATATTGCGCTTTCATTTACAAAGCAGCCGGAGCACCTGATAGAGGCATTGAAAAAATTTGTCCCATTGCCCGATGCTCCAGGTCCTGACGCCGGGAAAAAATCCTTGTTCGCGCCGGTCCCGCTCGAAGAATACAGCCACAGGATGCAGCTCGAAAGCAGGATTGCGCGGCTGGCCGGAGGCGGGCACCCGAACAGCGGCAACCGATGGCCGCTCTTCATTATCACTATCGCGGTTATTACGACCATAAACTTTTTTGTTGTTTGACGGCGACCTGAGTTTTCACGTGCGTTTTGCAATTTGCAATTTGAAATATGCAATTTTTTAATTAGGCGCTTACGCCCATAACATCGACAATCTTTTGTCGATGTTTGTAGGGCAACCCTTCAGGGTTGCGGCTTCCCGGTGATCAGCGCTAAAGCCTCGCCCTACAAAAGCGTTAAATTCAAACTGCCCGAAGGGCCTTGTCTGCCGGGCGAAGTCCCGGCCGACGCATAGTCAGTTACGAGTGAAAATCTTCTCAAAAAGGCAAGAAAATATTTACCGCGATACCCTGCACTCGCGCTATAGCACTCATAAACGCTGGGCACGAGAGACGCGAGGGACGCGAGGAAACCGGGAAACGTTTTTGATATTAAAAACCAGTATTTGGTTTGAGCCTTCCTCGCGACCATTGCGCCTTGGCGGTTTAACGGTTGGTTCCGGCTTGTCCGGGTTAGGGGGTAACAGCATGCGCTCCAGAACACAGGCCTTGTTCTATTTCTTATCGACCATTGCAGCGGTCGTTATCACTTTGCTGCTTTTGAACTGGCTTCCGCTCGCGCTGAAGAAGGACACCCTGAGAAAATACGACAGCATCGAAGAAGCGCGGGCAAAATTGAACCTGAAGAACGTCCTGGTCCCGACCTATTTCCCGCAGACCATATTCTGGCCGCCATCCGAGGTGCTGGCACAGTCAAAGCCGTTTCCCGCAATGCTGATCGTGTTCAGCCGGGCAGGCAGCCGTGAACCTGCGCTCGTCGTTTCCCAGGCAGGTTCGGATTCCTTTCCGGGCAATGCTTTTATAACGCTCACACAGGTCAGGGAAAAAGTTCAGTACCGGTTAAAAGACAGAAATGCCGTTCTGGAGGTGGGAACCTGCGGCAGCGAGACCTGCAGCAGAATATCCTGGACCGAGGCCGAAGCGCGCATAGCGCTTACAATGAGATCTGCTCCGTTTGAGCTCATCAAGATCGCCGACAGCATGCTGAGATAGCCGGTAGCAGAAGTTAGAAGTCATGCAGTTTATCCCTATTTTAACAGCATCTTCTCAGCTCGTCCCCCCAATTCTGTGTCTTACTTGTGCCTCTTTATCCTGAAAACGGCAGTTGGACGCAGATGAACGCAGATAACCGCAGATCAAACAAAAGAATTTTTAGAGAAAAAAATTCATCCGCAGGGTGACTGCTTTTACGATACAAGAACGTTTTTTTATCCGACCTTATCTGCGCTTATCCGATTTTTCTGCGTCCCAAATGCTTTTTTCTAGGTTTATCGCTTTTTCCTCAATAAACGCCCTCTGATTAGGACTATTATTCCTTTCGAATAGGAATATCCGCCAATAGTCAAAGCTCCTGTCGCTTGCTATAAATACAACAAGAAAAGAAGATGCTTACCAGTTCCACGGGGAGATTTATAGACAAAGAACAAATCGAATCGAAAGGAGGTGGACAACATGATTATCTACAAAGGCGGAAACAGGGTCGGAAAGGGAACATACTGGGATTTTTCGAGCGGACGGAGAATCGACGTACCGGGTGATGCCATTCTTTCAGGAGGCGGCGGGGCGACGTACCTGAGGCTGCGGCCCTCGGTCGTTCTTCTGTCCGGACCGGTCATCGGGCTGGTCTACGCTGCGGTAATGCCGCTGCTCGGCATTGCAACTGCCGCGACTCTGGCTGTGGGCAGAATTGTTGGCGGCGCCTACAATCTGGCAGCCAAGACCGTATCATTCGGATGGACACCGAGAAACGCTTATCTGTCAGGGAAGAAGAAAAAGAGCGGGAAAAAGGAATAGGACCATAGAAGCTTGCGGAAAAACACTGTTTTGAAACGTACTGTGATATTTTGCTCCTAGGATATATTTCCGCTGAAATTAGGACTTTCTTGCAATTCCGGTTCTCTTCGGCAACTGATAGGCTAGAACCAAATACGGTTGCCGGTTCACGGAAAGGGAGGTGAAGACAATGTTTACATACAAGGGCGGAAGCAGAGTCGGCAGGGGCACTTATTGGGATTTACGCAAAGGACTCAGGGTAGACGTGGCAGAAGAGGATATTCTTCCCGGTGATGGCGCTTCAAGCTATCTGAAGATGCCCGTAGCCGTCATGCTGTTGTCCGGGCCGGTCATCGGGCTTCTCTACGCAATCTTGATGCCGATAATCGGCATAGGAACAGTAGTGCTCTTTGCCGTGCGCGGCCTTTTCACCGGCATGTATAACCTGGCCGTAAAAACGGTCTCCTTCGGATGGAGGCCCCGAAACGCTTATCTGTCCGGAAAAAAGAAAAAACAGGAGAAAGAGAAGCAGGATCGCAAATAACGAAATGCATGCTCGCACTAGTGAGCACCAGGAGTTAAAAAAAACGAAGAGAGGAGGCACCACCATGTACACACTCGTAGACTTTATCACTCATGTAAAGGGAATAGAGTATATCATGTCACTCCTTGCCATCGCCGGATTTCTCCTTTTCTGGGAAATTTTGAAACCGCGGCCTTTCAAAACGGTTGTAGCGACCGGGAAGGACGACCTCGGCTACATCGAGCAATCCGGAGGATTTTCACACCTCATGAAATTCGCTGGCAAGATAGCTGCTGCGCCGTTCATCGGGCTCGCTTATATCGTAATGCTGCCGATCGGGTTTTTCGTGGCTCTGGCCGCCGCAATCGTAAACCTCGCCGCGAAAGCAACCGCAAGCGTCGCCGGTAAGAGCGTAACGTTCGAATGGAGACCCATGGAGGCGTATTTGGCAGGTAAGAAGAAAAAAGCGGACGCCAAGGGGAAAAAAGGCGGTTCCGCGAAGCCCAACTAGAGAAGATCTTCCCGTCACGTCCGTGGGAGAGGCGCTGAAACGGAAGGAGATGAGAAGCAGGATCTCCGGGTTCCGGTCCGGCGCCCTCTGCCGAGAACTATCAGTCTTTACCAATGATTGCAAGGGAGGAGAAGATGAAAAAGAAAGCAAGCATCGTGCTCGGCTCCGCATTGTGCGCACTGTTGGCAGCTCTCGCATTCGGGGGAGCTCAGCAGGCCGCTGCCGCCGAGCGACTGCCAGGGGTCCGCATGCTGGGCAACATTTCCGATAAATACGATCCGGTCGCCTTCGATCACGCGAAGCATGTATCGCTTGCGGGGAGCTGCGCGTCGTGCCATCACCATGGAAACGGGGACACCTCGTCCTGCAAAGGCTGCCACGGCCTCAGCCCGGCCCAATTCAAAAACTCGGTCGTAAACGGGTTCATGCCGTGTTCCAACTGCCACGGCTCGTTTGACCGGGAAAACCCCGGAATGCCCGGGCTCAAGGTCGCATATCACAAGAAATGTTTCGAGTGTCACAGGGGAATGGGAAATATCGGTTTGGATCCGAAGGGCTGCACGGAAATGTGTCACGCAAAAAAAACGAAGAGCGCTGGAACCAGGGTTCAATGATGGTCCTCGAACGATTGATTCGGACGACTGAACCCACTGAGGAGGCTTCTTATGGATAGAGAACCGCTCAATCCGACAAACGGGCCCGTTGAGGAGAAGAAAGAGCAGAAGAATGAACCGGGCCTTGCCATGAACAGACGCGTCTTTCTGGGAACGGTCAGCGCCATCGGCGGCACAGTGCTGCTCGGCCGCACCGGAAAGGCCCTCGCTTCAACAGAATTTGAAGGTTATCCGAACAGCTACGGCGTTCTGACCGATCTGACTGCGTGCGTCGGCTGCCGGAGCTGCGAGAAGGCGTGCAATGAAGCAAACGGTTTCCCTTCGCCGGACAAGCCTTTTGACGACGGTTCCGTTTTCGAAGAACTGCGTTCACCGACTCATAAGGCATACACGGTGGTAAACCGGTATGAAAACCCCAAGGACAAGAGCAAGCCGATCTACCGAAAAATTCAGTGCAACCACTGCAAGGAGCCTGCCTGCCTTACTTCCTGCCCGATCCATGCATATTCAAAAACGCCGGAAGGCGCGGTCGAGTATAATCCGGACTTGTGCTTCGGATGCCGGTACTGCATGACTTCCTGCCCCTTTAACGTCCCGGCCTACGATTACTGGAGCGCGCTCGAGCCGCGGATCCGCAAATGCACGATGTGCCGATCCAGGATCCAGGAAGGCAAGGTTACGGCATGCGCGGAGGCATGTCCGGCCGGAGCGCTGATATTCGGGAAGCGCGAAGAGCTGATCAAACTGGCCAGGAAGAAAATCGCGGACAATCCCGACAGGTATATAGATCACATTTACGGAGAGAATGAAGTAGGCGGTACGAACTGGATGTATATCTCCGGCGTCCCCTTCGATCAGGTCGGTCTGCCGACGGACCTCCCGAACAAACCGCTCATCGAAGAAACCAAGGGGTTCCTTTCGGCTGTGCCCGTCGTATTAACGGCATGGCCCGCCCTCTTTGGGACGATATATGCGGCTTTGCGGCATCGGGATGCCATCGACGAGGAAAAAAAGGACGCAGATAAAAAAGCGGAGGTGAAAAAATGAGCACCAATGGCGTTATCAAACCCGCAGAGGTAGGATCAGGAGACTTTCGCTCCTGGTTCATGAATAAGCTCCTGATGGGCATGTCATGGCCCGAATATATCCAGAGCCTGATCACGCCGTTCAATATTGTCGCGGCGATCATTCTGAGCATCGGGCTGCCTATATTGGCCCTCAGGTTTTATTACGGACTTGCCTTCGCCACCCATGCCTCTAACGTATATCCCTGGGGCCTGTACCTCGGCTGGGGACTGTTCGGAGGCGTACCGCTGTCTGCAACAGGGTTTGTCATGGCAACGGCATACTACATTTTCGGGTTCAGGAGATACCATCCCCTGTTGAGACTCGGCGTTCTGACAGGCTTCCTCGGGTACCTCTTCGCAGTCATCTATCTGCTTGTGGACCTGGGAAGACCGTGGCGCATCTATTATCCGATGATCATCGGGTTCGGCACGCAATCGGTGCTGTTCCTGGTCGCATGGCATGTTGCCACTTACCTGACCGTACAACTCATAGAATTCAGCCCGGCGATCCTCGAGTGGCTGAAATCGCAGCGGGTCAGGAGATGGGCCGTTTTGCTGACGATAGGAATGACCATCGCCGGCATCATCCTCTCCACGCTGCATCAGTCTGCATTGGGCGCCATGTACCTGCTGGTTCCCGGGAAACTGCATCCCTTGTGGTACAGCTCTTACATTCCGATATTTTTCCTCAGTTCGAGCATCTACGCGGCCCTTGCCATGGTAATTATGGTGAGCACGCTTGCAGCGCGGTTCCTCAAGGCGAGGTGCGACGAGGAATTCCTGCATACCCTTCCCAATCTGACCCTCGGACTGGGGCAGGGAGCGGCAGTCGGCATGTACGTATATCTTGTATTCAAGATGATCGGCATAGCCCATGACAGCAACTGGCACTATCTCACCACGCCCTATGGCTACTGGTACCTTGTCGAGGTACTGGGATTCGTTCTAACCCCGGCCCTTATTTTCACCTACGGGGTTAAAAAACAGAGCGTCGCCGCAGTCCGGTTCGCAGCGTTCTACGCCGTTGCCGGCATAATCGTGAACAGGATCAATGTCTCGATAATCGCTCTGAACTGGAAGCTTCCGGAGCATCTCCATCACATTATTCCGCCCTGGAAGGAAAGCATGGCGGTATTGACAATCGCGACGATTCACATTTTGATTTTCCGGTGGATTTTGAACCGTATGCCGGTGCTGCACGCGCATCCTGACTACAAAGAATCTCATTGACAGTTCTCTCCTGTTTGAGGAGTGCAGAGAATGACGGTCGACGGCGACACAGCGTAAGCGCTGCAAGAATGCTTTCGCGTTATTCTCTGCCGTTTTTTCCCGATTTTCGGATTTGGCGCCGGGGGTACATATGAAGAGAGATGCGTTTCCGATTCTCCTGGTCTTGATGCTTTTCTCCCTGTGCCTGTCCCGTTCGGCAGCCGGCAGCGAGAACCGTCTTTCTGAAGAATCTGCGTCCTGCCTTTCGTGCCACGCGAAACCGGGGATCCAGGTCGTTTTCGACAACAATGAATCGATAGAAGCATATATCAACGCGGATGCCTTTCGAAAATCGGTCCATAACTCGCTCTCCTGCTCCGGCTGCCATTCCGACTTTGCGTCAGGACGCCACCCGGAAAGAAAATTCCGTAACAAACTCCATTACCAGACCAAAGCGTCGCTCGCCTGCCGGCACTGCCATAGGAATCCGGAGATAAAAAAGAGCGGAATTCATGTCGCCCTTCTTGAGCAGGAAAAGAAGGGTGTACCGATACTGTGCACCAACTGTCACGGTTCTCATGAAATCAGGGGCGTGACAAGGACCGCAAAATACACCAATGAAGAGGCATACTGCATGAAATGTCATAGCGGGCGCAGTACCATGCGCTTCAGAAACGGCGAAACCGTGTCCGTGACCATTGACCGGCTCAAACTTCTGAATTCGGTCCACAACAAGCTCTCGTGTTCCGACTGTCATTACGGTTTTTCGTCGGAAGAGCACCCGAACAGGAATTTCGCAACGCGCAGGGACTACACACTGGCTTCTTCCGACAACTGCAGACGGTGTCACTTCGACAAATACACCAAAACCATGGAAAGCATACATTACACCATGCTGAGCCAGGGCAATACGTCCGCGCCGGTCTGCATCGACTGCCATGGGTCGCACGGCATTTCACGTACCGGCAAGGAAAGGGCGTCCATCGCCAAGAGGTGCCAGCGGTGCCATCCGGAAATCTACGAAATATACGCAAAAAGCGTTCACGGAAGCGCGCTGTTCAATGAAAATAATCAGGATGTGCCGGTCTGCGCCGATTGTCACACGGCCCACACCATGGAAGACCCCCGGAAGCTGAATTACCGGGAACGAATCCCTGAAATGTGCAGTAACTGCCATGCTAATGTGTCGGTCGTCGGTAAATACGGGCTGTCAACCGGCGTCGTTGATACCTATCTTGCCGACTTTCACGGAGTGACGCTCAAATTTTACAAACTGCAGAAGGATGCGCTGAACCGGCCCGCAAAAGCCATGGCAGTATGCACTGATTGTCACGGCAGCCATAACATTACAACAACCATAGGCCCCCGCTCAAGCATCGTGAAGGCGAACCTCGAAAAAAGGTGCCGAAAATGCCATGCAGGCGCTCCCAAAAATTTTCCCGATACATGGCTTTCGCATTACGAACCGAACTTCAAGCGCGCTCCCCTTGTATATGTCGTGACGGTTATATATCGGATTTTCATACCGGTGCTGGTTGTCGGACTGGTCCTTCAGATCCTGCTGCATATATGGCGTTATGTCGTCAACAGGTGACGGAAAGGAGCGGCAATGGAAAATGCAGAAGCTCTCACCGGTTATGTAAAAAGGTTTTCGGGGGCACGAATCGCCGAGCACTGGATACATGTCGCCACGTTCATGGTGCTCGTCTGCACCGGGCTTTCCCAAAAATTTTTTTTGCTCGATGCTTCTCAGTGGATAATTCTGCATCTCGGCGGAATCGACACTGTCCGGTTGATCCATCGTCTGGCAGGCCTGCTTTTTTCCGCGGAAGTGATCGTCCACCTCGTTGTTGCGGCCGTCGGCATTGTGCATGGAAGATGGCAGCCCTCCATGGTCATTACCAAAAAAGATTTCACCGATCTGGTTGCAGACATAAGCTATTACCTCAATATGGAGGATGAGCCCGCACGGGGGGCCCGCTATACCTATAAACAGAAGTTCGAGTACTGGGGAATCCTTACCGGGGTTCTTCTCATGATGCTCACCGGCATTATACTGTGGTTTCCGGTTGCCGTGACCGGGTTCCTGCCGGGGGAAATCATACCCGCCTCCAAAGTGCTTCATACGAACGAAGCCCTCGTCGTCTTTCTCATCATATCCATCTGGCATGTCTACAACTCGATATTCAGCCCGGAGGTATTTCCCCTCGACACTACAATTTTTACCGGATATATATCGAAGGAGCGGATGCTCAGTGAGCATCCGAACGAGCTTGAAAAGACAACAGAGGCTGAGAATAAAGCCATGCCGACATAGAAAATTGCTTAAAGTCGCAAAAGAGTGCGCTCCCGTATAAACCTTTTTACCGTTTTTATATCGTTGAGCTATACTTTGAGCCATGAGCCAGCGCACCGGGAGTCTCCGGAAGAGAATAACGCTCTTTATCCTGATAGGCATTTCCGTCATTCTGATCAGCCTGGGTGTGACAAGCCATTTCATAATTCAGAAAAACATAAATGACCTTCTCGCCAAAAAACTCGCGCTGTCGCGCCTGATCAGAAATAATATAGACAACATCATAAAGGACAATATCAACAGGCTGTACGACATCTCCCTTTCGGGCGCGGTCGATCTGAACGACAGCGATTTCCGGCCCGAGAAAGAGGCGATGAAAACGGCATACCGCTATTCCATTTTTACGGACGGTATATTTCTGCTTGATAACGGCGGTAACATACTCTTGACGTATCCCGCCAGAATGAACGATGTCTCGCTGAACATACTCAGCATAGAACCGGTAAACAGGATGCTCTCGCTCGGCAAACCGGTGGTTTCGAACATTTACACGATCGAGCCGTCAATGAGAAAGGTCCTTTACGTGCTTGTTCCACTCAAGGATAAGAATGGACTTACGGTGGGTGTTGCGGGCGGACAGATAGACCCTACCAGTCCTCTTCTGATGCAGAAACTCGGCCTGGTAGATATCGGGAAAAACGAATTCATTGATATTGTCGATTCAAACGGGGTGGTCATTGCCTCATCCCGCCGTTCCCGGATTTATACCCAGTGCGACCGCAACAGTTTTTTCACAACCATTATCTCGGAACGGAAAGAGCGCGTGGCGACGTGCCATGTCTGCCATGAAAGCGGCAACCGGCAGGAAAAAGAGAACACTGTACTGGCGTTCGTACCCCTGGAAACAGCGCCCTGGGGGCTGTCCATACAGGAGCTGAAGGACGACGTTTTCGCGCCGGCGGCCAGCCTGAAGCATCAATTCATCGTGCTCGGCATCATCTTCATAGAAACTGCGTTGATCCTCACCATCGGCATCAACCGCAGCATCGTCAATCCGCTCAAGGAACTCATCCGCGGCGCAGACCGGATAGCGCGGGGCGAGCTGTCAAAGCCTGTGTCCCCGCAGGGCAGTGACGAGATCGGCATCCTGAGCCGGAGCTTCGAGACCATGCGGGAGAAACTCGTGGAGTCGATGGCAAAGATCCAGCAGCATGCGCAGGAACTGGAAGTCCGGGTGGAAGAACGAACGCGCCAGATCAATAAAAGCCAGCAAAGAGCGGAAGAGCTGCTGAAAAAAGTGATTACCAGCCAGGAAGAGGAACGAAAACGGATCGCCCGCGAACTGCATGACAGCACGCTTCAGGAGCTTTCTGCGGCCCTTATAGGGATCGACATGTGCAGACTTCAGCCATCCGGGATAACTCCGGAGAAGATAGACTCCGTCCGCACAGTCGTGCTCGGCTGCCTGGAAGGGGTCCTCTCGATCATGCAGAACCTGAGACCTTCTCTTCTTGACGACCTGGGTCTCGCCGCAACCGTAAAATCTCTGCTCCATATCCACCTCGGGCAAAGAGGCACCACATATTTCATGAACGACGCAGCAATCAAGGACAGACGGTTTCGGCCCGAAGTGGAAACAACCCTGTTCAGGGTGTTACAGGAGGCGATCATCAACATCGCCCGGCACGCCGAGGCCGAACACGTGATCGTTATTTTCCAGTGCGATAACAATGCTGTCTCTGCGGAGGTCGAGGACGACGGCGTCGGTTTCGATCTCGCATCGCTGTATGATCACAAAGAATCCGATTCTCCGGACGACCGCCGCGGCCTCGGTTTCCTGGGCATGAAGGAGCGGGTACTTCTGATCGGAGGACATCTGGATATTTGTTCAAAGCCGGGGATCGGCACCAGGATCGGGATCCGCATTCCGCTGCATGAGACGGAGGTGGAAAATGACGCATAAAATGAGAGTTCTGATCGCCGACGATCATGCCCTTGTCCGCGAAGGAATCGCAGCCTTCCTGAAGCTGTGCGACGAGGTTGAGGTCGTAGGCGAGGCATCCGACGGGATTGAAGCCATAGAAAAAACCGGCAAGCTGCAGCCCGATATCGTGATCATGGACATAAATATGCCCAAACTCGGAGGGCTGGAAACGACGCTGGAAATCAAGAAAATGTGGCCCGGGATAAAAGTGCTCGTGTTGACGCAGTATGAGGACAAGGAATATATAATGCGGTTTCTCAAAGCGGGCGTTTCAGGGTATCTGTTAAAAAAAGCAGTGGGAAGCGATCTTATAACCGGATTAAAAGCGATCGGGCGGGGGGAATTATACCTGTATTCCGCGGTGGCCTCCGAAGTCGTTTCCCGGTATCTGCATGGAGACAGCCACGCTGGAGAAGAGGAGCCGTACGAAAAACTTTCCGACCGGGAAAAACAGGTATTGAAACTCATCTCGGAGGGATATACTCACAAGGAAGCCGCCGATATGCTGAATATCAGCGTGAAGACGATCGTAGCGCACCAGACGAATATCAGCGAAAAGCTCGGGATCCACACGCGCGCCGGTTTGATCAAATTTTCGATCCAGAAAGGAATAATCAAGATAGACGGATGACTATATTTTCCCGTCCACCATTTCCCGCATCTCCTTGCCTGCCTTGAAGAACGGAACTTTCTTAGGGGGGACGGAGACTGCCTCGCCGGTCTTCGGGTTCCTGCCTTCTTTGGCCCTCCGATGACGGATACGGAAACTGCCGAACCCGCGTATCTCCACCTTGTCGTCCCTCGAGAGGGCGTCCTTGATGCCGTCGAGCACGGTGTTTACGACGACCTCCACCTGTTTTCTGGTCAAATTCGGCTTCTTCTCGGAAATTTTATCAACCAGCTCTGCCTTTGTCATTCATTCCCCTCCTCGATACTCACCGCAGATATTGCAGTTTCACCGAACTCTTGTCGATGGCGTTTGTGACGACATCCGCTATCCACGAGGCCGATTCTTCTTTGAGATAATCCAGAAACCGTATCTTCTTGCTCTTTTCGACGATGCTCGGTTTCCCCTTGATGCCCGCCATTCCGCCTGCGACCCGAATGCTGTCGTCAAGATCTCCCATCTCGTCCACAAGTTTAAGAGCGAGCGCCTGCTGGCCGGTAAAGATGCGCCCATCCGCAATTGCCCGCACATCAGCTTCAGGCAGCTTCCGGCCTTGCGCCACCGCCTTCACAAACTGGCTTTGAACATCGTCGATCACTTCCTGGACCAGTTTTTTCTCTTCAGGCGTCATAGTCCTGAACGGAGAACCGATGTCCTTGTACTCGCCTGACTTTACGACCATCCCTTTCACGCCGATTTTTTCCAGAAGCTTTTCCAGGTTGGCGAATTCCATCTTTACGCCGATGCTGCCGGTCAGAGTGCCGGGATTGGCTACGATCCGGTCTGCGGCCGCCGCAACGTAGTATCCTCCTGATGCGGCTACAGACCCCATCGAAGCGACCACCTTCTTGCCCTCTTTTTTGGCGTACAGCACGGCGTTGTAGATCTCCTGGGAGGGCACGACCCCTCCGCCGGGGCTGTCAATGCGGAGTACAATCGCTTTTATGGAAGAATCGTCGGCGTAATCATGCAGTTCATCGACGACCGGATCCGATGAGGCAAGCAGGCCTTCTATCTTAACGAGCGCGACCCGGTCCGACCTGACGACCTGAAGTCCGGCAGATGTGCTTTTTCCCGTAACCTTTGCCGCAACGAACAGTACAGCGAAAAAAAGCGCACCCAGAACGGCTGCGGTTGCGAGGACGATCAGAACCGGGTTCTTCTTCATGCGGGATCAGCTCCGTTCCTTCAGCAGGGCTCCGAGCGTGGTGTCGGGCTTCGGCTGCTGGTTCATGTATTCCTGCAGGCTCGACCGGTCTCTCCCCTTCACGTGGGCTTTGACCGACAACGCCACCTTGCGCTCTGCCCGGTCCACTTTTATGACACGGGCGGTCACTTCCTCGCCTTCCTTGAGCGGCGCCGCTTCCTTCACAAAGTCGGATGCCGGAATAAGACCTTCGATTCCGTGTTCAAGCTCCACGAAAGTTCCGAAATCAGCGACCTTCGTCACCTTCACCGTTTCGTCCTGACCTACTTTGTAGCGCTCGGGTATCAGTTTTTCCCATGGGTCGGCCGTCACTTGCTTGATCCCCAGCGAAATCCGCTCTTTTTGCGGATCTATGCTCAGCACCACCGCCTTCAGTATCTGGCCTTTCTTGAGCATTTCGGAAGGATGTTTCGGATGCTTGGTCCAGGACAGGTCGGAAATATGGACAAGGCCGTCGATCCCTTCTTCGATTCCGATAAAAGCGCCGAAATCGGTAAGGGTTTTTACCTTGCCTTCGACTTCTGAACCGATGGGAAAACGCTCACTCAGGGTATGCCATGGATTCGGCGCAACCTGCTTGATCCCTAAAGAGATACGCTTAGCGGCCGGGTCTATCGAGAGCACCTGTGCTTCGACTGTATCCCCCACGGACACGATCTTCGAAGGGTGTTTGATCTTCTGGGTCCAGGACATCTCGGAGACATGTACGAGTCCTTCAACACCCTGCTCCAATTCGATAAAGGCCCCATACTCAGCGAGACTGACCACTCTGCCGCGCACCCTCGATCCAACCGGGTACTTCTCCGCCAGCCTGAACCAGGGGTCTTCGGTCTTTTGCTTTATCCCGAGCGAAACCTTTTGTTTTTCCCGGTCATACTTCAGGACTTTTACCTCTATCTTGTCGCCGATTTTCAAGATATCGGACGGATGATTTATTCTTCCCCACGACATATCGGTGATGTGTAGCAGACCGTCAATGCCGCCGAGATCCACGAACGCGCCGTACTCCGTAATGTTCTTGACCACACCGGGCACGATCTGGCCTTCCGCAAGCGCCGCGAGGGTTTCTTCTTTTTTAATGTTCTGGTCGTGTTCGAGAAGAGCGCGACGGGAAAGGACAATATTGCCCCGGCCCGAATTCATTTTGATTATCTTCAAATCCCAGACCTGTCCCGAGAATTGATTAAGGTTATGCGCGGGTTTGAGGCCCACCTGGGATACCGGGAGGAACGCGGTGACACCGCCGATGTCTACGCTCAGCCCTCCTTTAATGGCTGAAACAACTTTGCCTTTTACCGGCGTGCCGGTCTGATATGCCTGGTTCAGCACGTCCCAGATTTGCAGCTTCTTCGCCTTCTCGCGCGACAACAGGAGATTTCCGTTCGAATCCTCCGCCGCTTCCAGCATAACGTCAAGTTCATCGCCCGGTTTCAGAGCCTTCAGTTCCTCTTCGGTAAATTGTTCAACGGGGATTATTCCGTCCGATTTGTAGCCGAGATCAAGCATGACTACGCCCGAACGGATCTGCAGCAACCGTCCGCGCACAATCGTTCCCGATTTAAAACTCTTTAACGACTGATCATAGAGTTTCGCAAATTCAGTTTGGTCTCCCTGTCTGTTCGGCGTCTCGTTTTCTTCGTTCTCGATGTCTTCACGTGTATCCTTCATTAAAATCGCATACCTCCCGGATAATTATCTGGTCCCTGACTGCGGGGAACCGCTTACCTGCCTTCCAATCTTTTGAGAACGCCCTCCACCACCCAATCCGGCGTGGAGGCGCCTGCCGTAACACCGACTTTGGAAGCGCCCTTCAGCCAGTCGGGTTGAATCTCGTCGGCAATTTCTATGTGGTAGGTCGGAGTTCCTTCTTTTTTGCAAACGGAAACAAGCCGTGACGTGTTTGCGCTGTTGCGACCGCCTACAACAAGCATGACGTCCACCTGGCAAGCAAGCGTCTGAGCTGCGTCTTGTCGTTCTTTAGTTGAATTACAAATAGTGTTGTAGACCTTTAATTCTTTGGAAAGACGTAATAATTTTAACACAATTTCGGAAAAATTGCCATATGATTGGGTGGTCTGGGCAACGACCCCTATGCGGCTTTCAAACACGCCGTTTTGAACGTCTTCCGCCTTCTCAATTACAATTGCGTTCGATCCGGCATAACCCATTATGCTTTGCACCTCGGGATGCAATTTTTCTCCGATGACAACGACCTGGAAGCCCTCTTTATTAAGGGCCTCCGCATGACGCTGCGCTTTGCCCACGAACGGACAGGTAAGATCGATAATGTTCAACCCCTTGTCCCGGGCGTCGGAAAGTATCTGCGGAGGAACGCCGTGAGAACGAATTATCAGAAAATCGCCTCTTTTCAGAGAAGAAAAATCTTCAACTGTTTCCACTCCGGCCCGTTTCAGGCGCTCCACCTCCTGGGGATTATGAATAAGCGGGCCGAGGCAAAATACGTTTCCGTCGGAAGCTGCTTTGAATGCCGTATTGATCGCCCGCTTCACGCCGAAGCAGAAACCGGCTTTATCTGCTAAAAATATTTCCATATCTTGAGTCAAGTCAATATGTTAATACGACTTTCCGAAAAGCGTTTATAGCCGCAAATGAACGCGAATAACCCTTACTGCCTGGTAAAAGCCAATCGCTCATATTCGAGTCTTTCTTTACCGAAATTCAGAATAATCGCAAGATCCTTACCAGTTGCCTTTAGTAACTAAGGAGTCAAAATCTTCTCAAAACGGGAAGAATATTTACCGCGAAGACGCGAGGGACGCAAGGAAACCATGCAACATCTTTTCAGGTTTTAAAACCCTGCTGTTGGCTTTGCTTTCCTCGCGACCATTGCGCCTTTGCGGTTCAAGGTTTGCGTCAATTCGCGGCTGATGTATTTTGTGCTTGCTATTTAGCGCTTCTCTTGACTTTCTCTATCTCGCTCATCATCTTCTTCGAGCACTTCTTCGATGCCCATCGTGCTTGAATCGATAAGCACCGCATCCGGCGCCTTCTTCAAGGGTGCTATGGAGCGGCCACTGTCCTGGAGGTCGCGCGCCGCTATCTCGCTTATCGTCCGGTCGAGAACGACGTCCATTCCCTTTGCCTTGAGTTCCCGGTACCTGCGTTTTCCACGCTCTTCGACGCTCGCGTCGAGATAAAATTTAACATCCGCATCAGGGAAGACAACCGTGCCTATGTCGCGGCCGTCCAATACGGCTCCGCCCCGCTTGCCCAGTTCTCTTTGAACAATGAGGAGCCTGGCGCGAATTGCCGGTGACTTTGACACCGATGACGCCATCATGCCCATTTCCGGGGTACGGATCTCAGCGCTCACATCGTAGCCGTCGACATAGAACCTGGGATTGCTGTTGTTTTGTTTGATCGTCACTTCGGTCCGGGAAGCAAGATCGGCCAGCTTCGCCTCGTCGGCCGGATCAATGCCTTCGAGCCTTGCTTTCCACCCGAGCGCACGATAGAGCGCCCCGGTGTCTATGTATATATAGCCAAGACGCTCTGCAAGCATTCTGGCAGTCGTACTTTTGCCCGCGCCTGAAGGACCGTCGATGGCAATAACCAAAAGATCTTTTTGTTTTACCATATCATAATCTCAGCCGCAACAGTTAACTGCCCCAGGTCGCAGGGCAAACCCTCCAGTAACTGCCAAAGGTAACCGCAAAGAACACAAAGAACTCAAAGAAATCAGCTGCGTTCTTAAATTTTAATTTCGAATCTTTCTCTGCGTCCCTTGCGTTCTTTGCGGCTAATTCCGCTTTTATCTGTTACTCTGTGCTAATACGACTTAAGTTGTCCATAAGCCGCCTGTCTCAGCAGGCGCTCGAATCCCGGAAACGAAGTGTCAATCCACCCGGTGTCATGGACGACCGTTTCTCCCTTCGCCGCAAGTCCCGCAACGGCCATGGACATGGCGATACGATGGTCTCCGTGGCTTTCGCAAATCGCGCCCTGAAGGGCTTCCCTGCCCGTGATTTCGATTCCGTCCGGAAGCTCTGTCGCTTCCACGCCGAGTTTTCTCAGCTCCTGCACCATGGTAGCTATCCGGTCTGACTCCTTGACCCGAAGTTCTGCCGCGTCTCTGATTACGGTAGTTCCCTCTGCGCAGGAGGCCGCGACGGCACAGTACCGGAATCTCATCGATGGCACGCGGAATTACGTCACCCGAAATCCGGACTCCGTGCAATTTTTTGGACCGCACCCGGATGTCGGCGACCGGTTCGCCTGCCTGCTCCCGGGTGTTCTCGAGAACGATATCGCCGCCCATGGAGATAAGAACATCGATTATGCCGGTCCGCGTCGGATTCACTCCGACGTTAAGAATTCTGAGATCCGAGCCGGGAACGATGCTGGCAGCCACCATGAAGAATGCGGCCGACGATATATCGGATGGTACCTCTATTGTTCCCCCCGCGTGAAGCGCCTGCCGCCCTCGAAGCGTGATGCGGTTTCCCTGTTCACCGACTTCGACGCCGAAGAAGCGGAGCATTCGCTCCGTATGGTCCCTGGACTTCGAAGGTTCGCTTACGGCTGTTTCACCGTCGGCATACAACCCGGCAAGGAGCAAAGCGGATTTGACCTGAGCGCTGGCAACGGGACTCGAAAAATCGATCGCAGCAGTTTTTCGTCCGCTTCCGGTGATTGCAAGCGGCGCAAGTTTTCCGCCTGAACGGCCGTCGATCCGCGCGCCCATCCGGCGGAGCGGTTCCACGATGCGGCCCATGGGTCGTTTTCTGAGATAGCGGTCCCCGGTTAAAACCGAAAAAAAGCCCTGGCCCGCAAGAAGTCCCGCGATCAGCCTCATGCCCGTGCCCGAATTGCCGAGATCGAGCACGCCCTCGGGTTCATGGAGACCGTCCAACCCTTTTCCGTGGACCGTCAACCGGCCGGCGCCCACGCCTTCGACGGTGATGCCCATGCACTGCACCGCCTTTGCCGTGTTTACTGTATCTTCACCGGTAAGGAACCCGTTGATGACCGTGCTGCCTTCCGCTATGGCGGAAAGCAGGACGGAGCGGTGCGACACGGATTTATCCCCGGGCAGGGTTATAGTGCCCTTCAGCCCGGGCGACGATTGTACAACGAAATCGGGCATTACTGGAGCCCCCTTCTGACATTGCTCGCGGCTTTCAGGTGCTGTTCCAGCGCTGTGCCGTCGTCGGAAGAGATCTCCTGTTTAAAACGGTTCAATGACTGCAGGTAGCGGTCGACCATCAGAACGAGCTTTTCTCTGTTCATGATAAAAATATCTTTCCACATTTCAGGAGAGCTGGCGGCAATGCGGGTGAAGTCGCGAAAACCGGCGCCGGAGAACTCGAGGTACTCCTGGGTGCCCGTGTTCAACTCGGATACCGCAGACATCATGGCAAAGGCTGCAACATGCGGCAGATGGCTCACTGCCGCGAAGACCTTGTCATGCAGGTCCGGATCCATAACGGTGATGTCGGCGCCGGCCGCTATCCACATCTCGCGCACTGCATCGAATGCCCTTTTGTCTGTCTTGCTCGTCGGCGTAAGCACACAGCGTCTTCCCTGGAACAGGCTATCGGTAGATTCCGAAACACCGGATTTTTCCCTGCCTGCTATGGGATGAGCGGGCACGTAGTGGGATCCGGGACCGACGGCCTCCTCGATTTTCGCTGCAATGCCGCCTTTTACGCTCCCCACATCCGTGAGAACAGCGCCCTTTTTTAAATAAGGTCCTATTTCACGGACGATCGTTTCAAACATTCCAACCGGCGTGGCGAGCACCACGAGATCCGCGTCTTCCACGCCTTGCCTTAAATCGTGCGCGATCCTGTCGATCACACCGAGTGCGAGCGCCTGCTCGAGCGTAGCCATGCTTCTGCCCGTGCCGGTGATGCACCGCGCAATTTTTCTGGCCTTCAAGACCCTGGCGAGCGATCCGCCGATCAGCCCGACTCCGATGATGGTGACGTTGTTAAACAAAAAAGACATGATTTCCAGTTTGTCTGGTTTGTTTAGTTTATTTGGTTTGTTTTGTTTATTTGGTCAACCAGGCAAACCAAACAAACCGGATCAACCAAACAAACCAATACTCGTTATATTTCTCTTCTCACGGCCTTTGCGATCGGCTTGGAGCTCCTCCATCAACTGTTTGAAGCTCTTCGGCTTGAGCGATTGCTCCCCGTCGCACAGCGCTTCTTCCGGATTGGAATGGACCTCGATGATAAGCCCGTCGCAGCCCGCAGCCACCGCTGCCTTTGCCATGGGCGCCACGAGGTCCCATTTCCCGACTGCGTGACTCGGATCGACAATGACGGGCAGATGCGTCATCTGCTTCAGTACGGGCACCGCCGAGAGGTCAAGCGTGTTTCTGGTGGCTGTTTCATACGTCCGTATCCCGCGTTCGCACAGGATGACATCATGGTTGCCCGCAGCCATGATGTACTCGGCCGACATAAGCCACTCTTTGATTGTTCCTGATATGCCTCTCTTGAGGAGTACCGGCTTCTTGCAAAGTCCCACTTCCTTGAGCAGCCTGAAATTCTGCATGTTGCGCGCGCCGATCTGGAGAACATCAGCGTACTTCGCGATCAGCTCGATGTCCCGAGGGTCCATTACCTCCGTCACGATCGGAAGACCGGTCCGCTCACGGGCTTCTGCAAGGTATTTGAGCCCTTCCTCCTCGAGCCCCTGAAAGGCATAGGGAGAAGTCCGGGGTTTGAACGCGCCTCCGCGCAGGAACCCGGCGCCTGCTGCCTTGACGTCCTTGGATATTTCAATAAGCAGTGTCTTATTCTCGACTGCGCAGGGACCGGCCATGACCGCGATTTTCTTGCCGCCGATCTCGACGCCGCGAACGGTGACAATCGTGTTCTCTTTCCTGAAATCCCGGCTCGCGAGCTTGAACGGTTTCAGTATCGCATGGACCTTTTCCACGCCGGGGATGGCTTCGAGCGGCACCGTCCGGAGGATGGCCTCATCGCCTATGGCGCCGATGATTGTTCTCTCCGTGCCCTTGGATACGTGGGCCTGCAGACCGACATCCTTGATCTTTTTTATGATGTGCTCGATCTGTTCCTCGGTTGCATCGGGCTTGACAACGATAATCATGGGAATCCTTTCTGGATTCGCATGGCGCAAAGCGCATGGTGCATAGCGTTGATGTTTTAAAGCTCTTTACGCCATGCTCTATGCTCTATGCGCTATGCTATGTATTTACAACCTTCTCCAGCTCGCTTATAAACCGCTTGTTCTCCTCGGGCAGCCCGATCGTTACCCTGAGCCTGTTGCCGCCCATCGGCCTCACGATAACGCCCTGTTTCAGGAGAATGGAGTACACTTCCCTTCCGTCCCGGGACGTTTCAAAGAATATGAAATTCGTCTCCGTAGGGATGTAGGTAACGCCCAGCTGTCCGAAGGACTGATAGAGGAACTGCTTGCCTTCATTATTGGTTGCAATCGATTTTTCCACGTGTTTGCGGTCCCCAAGCGCCGCTACTGCGGCTATCTGTGCCAGGGAGTTCGTGTTGAACGGCTGGCGCACCTTGTTCATGAGTTCCGCGATCTCCGGCGTGGTTATGCCGTACCCGATCCTAAGCCCGGCCAGTCCGTAGATTTTTGAAAACGTCCTGAGCGCGAGTATGTTTTTGCCGTCCTTCAGATAGTCGAGCGAATCCGGGTATTCCGCATGGGTAACATACTCGAAGTAGGCTTCATCGACAGCGACAATCACCGTGTCGGGAATGCGGGCCATGAAGCGGTCCATTTCCGCCTTCGTATTCATCGTGCCGGTCGGATTGTTGGGGTTTGCAATGAAAACGATCCTTGTCTTCGGCGTAATGCGCTCCGCCATAGCATCGAGGTCGTGGCGCATTTCCCTGCAGGGAACCACGATGTTTGTTCCCCCCGCGGCCTGGGTGATCATCTTGTAGACAACGAATGAAGGATCCGCTGAAATGATCTCGTCGTCCGGCTGCACGAACGTGCGGACTACGAGTTCGATCAATTCGTTCGAACCGTTTCCCAGGATGATCCGGGAGAGCTCTACATCAAATTTTTTTGCAAGGGCCTGCGAAAGGTAAAAGCCGCTCCCGTCAGGGTACCGGTTCAGCCCTTCCGCGGCTTTTTTCAAGGCGGCAACCGCCTTCGGTGAAGGCCCCAGAGGATTTTCGTTCGACGCGAGCTTGATGCTGCCGCTGATCCCCAACTCCCGCTCGAGCTCCTCGATCGGCTTTCCGGGAACATAGGGCATTATGCTTTTGATATTGTCTGAAACTGTAATCATGATTCAACTCCGTTATTTATTGTTTCGGATTTTGAGATGCAGACTTTGCAACAGAATATTTGATTTTTAATTCAAAATCTTCGAGTCAAGATTAACAACAAGGCAACATTTTATCCGCAGATTACACAGATTTCGCCGATTAAATTAGATAATTAATTCTTTCAAATCTGCGAAATCTGCGGATAAAGCTTTGAAGATTCCGGTTTTGCTTCACATCTGTGGCTAAAGAGCTTTTCCGGCTTGTCTGGATCGGGAGATTTTCGATTCCGCATTCCGCATTCGGGATTACTGGCATTTGGGGTATGATCCGAGGACCTTCAGAAACATGCAATCGACCCTGAGTCGCTCGATGGCCCTTGCCACTTTTTCATCTTCAAGGTGGCCTTCCATGTCGAGAAAGAACACATAGTCCCACACCTTTCTGCCGGAAGGCCGGGCATCGAGCCGGTTCAGGTTAATGCCGGATTCGGCGAAAGGCGCAAGCATTGTATAAAGCGCCCCTACCTTGTCTTTTATCGAGAACATGATGGAGGTTTTGTCGCGACCCGTTTTCCCCGGCGATTTTGCCGCAATCACGAGAAAGCGGGTAACATTGCTTGCGCTGTCCTCGATCTTCCTGCCCGGCAATCTGAAGGCCGTAGAGGACCGCCGCCATTTCGCTGGCAATTGCGCCAACCGTCGGGTCGTCTATTGCCATTTCGGCTGCCCGGGCCGTGGAGGGCGCGTCAAGAACAGGGACGCCGGGCAGGTTCTTCTCAATCCATAGCCTGCATTGCGCGGCCGCGGGCGGAATCGTATAAATTTTCTTGACGTCTTCGATCCTTCCCGACCTGTTCATGAGATGCTGCGTAACTTCCAGCACGATTTCCGCCGCAATTTTAAGATCGGAATCGATGAATGTGTCCAGTGTATAAATCACGGCTCCGGATGTCGAATTCTCGATGGGAACCACGCCGTAGTCGGCCCGGCCCCGCTCCACTTCGTTGAATACATCCTTGATGGTCTCAACCGGCACGTCCTGGGCGGCAAGGCCGAATTGCTGCATTACGGCCTGATGGGTGAACGTTGCACGCGGCCCGAGATAGGCGACCTTGAGCGGGCGCTCGAGCGAAAGGGAAGACGACAGAATTTCCCGATATACTGCGCGAAGGGTGTTCTGGGGAAACGGCCCCTTATTCAGGGCAGAAAGACGTTCGAGGATCTCGCGTTCCCGGGACGGCGAGTGAAAATCGAGTTTCTCCGTTTTTTTAATATTACCGACTTCTATGACGATGCGGGCACGCTCATTCAAGAGTTCGACCATCTTATCGTCGATCTCGTCGATCTTTTCCCTGAGTTTTCGAATCTGTTCCATTGACATAAGCCTATCCCGCCCCGAAGCAAGTAGGAAATTATAGTTTATTTTTTAAGCAGTTGCAAGCGATTTTTGGCGCGGATATATTTTCGCCGAAGCAAATAAAAAAGAATACTCTCGTCACTCGTAGATTAAGCAAGCTGACTTGAGCTCGTCCGGTGTATACTTTAGAAAATAACAGAGTCAAGGGTGGCGTTGCATGAAAGCATTTTTTGGAAGGATTGCAGTTATTGTATGCATGGTCAGCGCGGCCGGCGCTGTGTGGGCGCACCATCCCGCGGGGGGAGCGGGAACAGCTCAGAGCGGGCCTGTCGCGACTATTCCGACCTCAAGCGTTCAGAAAGGATCGTGGCTCGTAACCATGCAGTCAGAGTATCTCGCCCTCAAACCATTCTCAGATGATGATCTGCGTCGCCTGGCGGCAAACGGAGAGGACCCGCACAGGTTCGACTCAGTGTTTCATGCGTCACTCGGCTTGGGTCATAGGCTATCCGATGACGTCGCTGTGACGTTGCAACTTCCCTATGTGCATATTAGTAATATCCGCGAGTCCCACGCCGATGTGCCTGCCGAAGTTCATTCGCACGGCGATGCAAAAGGGGTCGGCGATCTCACGGTGCTCGGCCATTACCGCTTCCTCTCTGCGGAGGACGGCGCCTATGGGTCAGCGTTCCTTTTCGGGCTTGAAGGCGCCCACTGGCGTTACAGACGATAGAGATACCAGCGGCGAACGTTTCGAGACAGAACATCAACCCGGTTCAGGTTCGTGGGATACGCTTGCCGGCCTGGCACTATCCAGGCGGATCGACTCCGTGTCCCTGCATGCCAATATCCTCTATATCTTTGCTACAAAGGGGGCACTGGATACCGATCTTGGAGACGGCTTCCATTATAATGCTGCTGCTTCTTATCGCATGACCGGCATGAATACGGCATTGGATCTCGTTCTGGAACTGAATGGCGAATGGAAAGAAAAGCAGACAATCGCAGGCAGCAAAGACAATGACAGTGGCGGAAACATTCTCTATCTTGCTCCGGGCCTGCGCATTTCGCCAGCACAAAAGTGGACCGCTTACTTCTCAGTGGGTTTGCCGATCGTTCAGGACCTCAACGGCATACAGAACGATATAGATTATAAAGTACTAGGAGGCGTCGGAACCTCATTTTAGATTAATCGATAGGCAGTCAGCGGGGGCGCTGCTCGCCGTCAGATTGCCGAGGGCCGGGATCAGAATAATGAATGGACGCTCAAAAGAAAGATAAAGCTGTATTCTCCGTGAGAGGCCCCAATGCCGATCGGAAATGCTAGGCCTGGCACAACTTGCAGCCCGGACTTATATATAATTGATCGCTCCCCGCAGACCGGGATTGATAAAGAAGCTCTCTTCCCTGCTCCGCGAACCATCAGCGTGTAATATTCCCAGATATAGCAAGCAGTTTTATTTTATACAATAAAGCCTGCCGCTGGGTAATGATTTCCTTCGCGCTCTTGGCGCCCTCGCGGTAAAGTTTTTGATGGCTTCTGGATTTTGGATTTAAGCATTCAAGAATAACGACAGTTGGGATACGTCGTTCCCTAAAATGCCGGAGTTAAAACCATCTTACAATTCCAAAATTCATTCCGAAATCCGGGCCGCCGTCGTTCAGACCGGCAAATGCGCCGCCTTTGATCGAATAATCCTGATTGAGCAAGTGGAAGAACCTGAGGTGGATTTCCTGGGGACCATCCGAGCCCGGCAGCAAGGCGCGCCGTCCTTCAAACGATGCGGAGATTTCCGTGGTGCGAAACTCTCTGGTGATGCCGATGCCGTACACATAAAGATCATTGAAGTCGACCAAGGCCGGATCGCCGATCTTGATATACCCGCCCATCAGGCTCATTCTATATTTTTCAAAGCGCTGGTGGAGGCTTATGGAAGCTCCGAGGTCGGTCTCGCCCGTGCCGAGTCCTTTGGCTTCGTCGGCAGTGGGTATTTTTATTGCAAACAAACCGTCAAGCGACGTACCGCCGTTGGTCTCGGGCATGAGCACATAGCCGCCTCTCAGTAAGATGTCGCCGATGCCCGACTCTGTGTTTGTCTGACCGGCTAACTCATTGGTAAGACGCAGATAAGGCGCCGTGATAGTGACCTCATAGCGGGGTGCAACATACCCGATCGCGGGCGAAATATAGTAAAGATCGCTCTTTAACGGAGTCCCAAAATCACCGGTCAAGTAACCACCGCTTATTTCGACGTATTTTCGGCCGTCCTGAGCCCATCCGGGAGCAGAGATGGCTGTTATCAGCAGCAGCGCCACAATAAAGCGAGCGGTCCAAATAGTCATCCTTTTGAGAAACCGAAGATTTATTTCGAAGCTCTTTGCCCGCAGGCTCATGGCTGCTTACCCTGTTTCTGCATCCTTTCAAAGGACTCGTTCACGGTTTTCATGCGCTCCTGCATCTGCTTCATGACTGTCGGATCCATTTTGCCCTGGGCCATCTGCTGGGACATCTCTTTCATGTTCGCCGACATATCATCCATCATCCGGGACATCGTCTTTGCCTGGTCCATATTCATCTGCTGTTGCTTCATCATGCCGGACATCCTGTTCATCGTCTGGTTCATCTGGCCCATCATGCCGGACATGTCGCGCATCATCGTCTGGCTCATCATCTGGCTGCTCATCATTTGCTGTGACTGCTGAGAACCCATGCCGCGACCCTGTTCGCCCATCTGCCCCTGATCTCCCATACCGCCGCCCATTTGGCTCATTGCGATTCCTGCTGTCAGCACCGTCATGATCGTTATTAACGCTGGTCCTGCAAATAACTTATTCATAGCCTCCTCCGTATTTGTTATGATATTCTTCTTTGAAAAACCGAACAACAATGCTTCTGCAAAAGATACATAAACTATAGCTCTCGAATTATGCATGTCAAGTAACGGCAGGATAGGTTGTTTGTCTTATGCCCATCCGCATGCGCAATTCTTTTGCAAAAACGTTGTTTTTTCCGGTTTTTCATTTACCCTGTTAGAGAAAACCGCCACGCCCTAGGCATTGATATTTTACACTTAGAGATTGTGGTATAATCCGCAATGTCCATAGTTAACTAACTTATTCTCTAACGGGGTTTACTTTTTATTCCGGTTGATAAATAATGATAATATCAGATTATCAGAAGGGATCCAATCCAGATGGCTTTCAAAGATGACATCAAATTTAACTGCGACGTCTCCGATGCCGGGTACTGGGGGTTTTTCTCGATTTGCGGTCTTCTCCTTCGCTACCGGGAGCTCTATCGCTCGGAAAAGGGCCTCAAGGCCTGGTCGAATATCGATCGTAAGGACATCGCGTCGTGGATCGATGAAAAGGAGTCCCGCTGGCCCGAGCTGGAGCAGCAGCAATTCCGCGACTTGAACGTCGAGGGCCGCACATTTCAGCCCTTTGATGTGGACGCCATAAACAGGGCGCTCCGGCCGCAGGGGCTAGTATACGGCGCGGGCTACGGGATGTACATGAAGCCCACCTTTTTTCTGGCTGAATTGAAAGAGACGAAAGAGCTGTCAGGCGTGACCGTACATACATCCGGCCTCGAACATGCGAGAGACCTGTTTACCGCGCCTGCAATGCTCCAGGGAAGCACCGTCTTCCTTCGGCTTGAACCGCTGCTTATCATGCTTCATTTCAAGTTTTCTGAATTGAACGCCGGACGAAACCAGCTGCTCGAAGATGCGCTTGCCCTGTACGGCTTTCAGCGCCGCGCGATCATGGACAGTACCCTCGAACAAAGACTTGAAGGACTGGCAATCCGCTATGCCGACATCGTGCTGTATCACGAGCTCGCCGAATTCACTGAGGCGGCGCCTCTTTGGAAAGAAATCCTCGGGGCCGCCGGAGACCGCACGAACGAGCACTATCTCCGGGCGATTAAGGACCTGATAGCCGATACTTCGGATAGAGGACCGCTTAAAAATATCATCGCTGCCGGGGACGAGGCAGCCCTGGCCTTGTCCATCGCGCTGATGGAGGGGTTCCGAAAAGCGCTTTTCCCCGAACTCAGGGAGGCGTACGCTGAATTCAGAAATACCGGAAAATGGAATACGATCGAACAGGCGCGAAAACAGGGACACGAGCGATTTACCTCGGAGCGGGGACGGGTTGTTGAGGCATTCAAAAATTCCGGAGGGAAGGAAGAGTTCGCGAAACAGGTTAAAAAATCGATACCGGTTTAGCACTCCTAAGCAGAGACAGCCCGGAAATCAAGAGCTTGAATTCCGTTTACCATCCTTTTCAATCATACCCGTCATATCTGCCTTGATCCATTTGTCGATTGCGAACGACTCCATAGGTTCCGAGAAAAAGAAGCCCTGTCCGAATTGACACTCCAATTCCTTGATCCGGGACAGCTGGTGCGAAAGCTCTACTCCCTCGGCGATAACAGGGAGATTCAGGCTGTTTGCCAGGGAAACGATCGACATGATGATCTCCTGGTTTTCGCCGCTCATAGAGATCTTGTTCACGAAGGTGCGGTCTATCTTCAGGGCCGTAACGGGAAACTTGTGCAGGTAATTGAGAGAAGAATACCCGGTGCCGAAATCGTCGATATAGATATGAAATCCCATTTCCCGCAACCGCTCCATGGTCGTTATCGCCATGTCGATATTCTCCATGATCATGCTTTCCGTAATTTCAAGTGCAATGCTTGAGGCAGCGAGACCGTTCTCTTTGACCGCGCTTTCGAGTTTGTCGATCAGATTCGGCTGTAAAAACTGCTTGCTCGAGATATTAATACTCATGGTAAGCGGGGGAGACATTGGATATTGCCGCTGCCACTTCTGCAGTTGCTTGCACGACTCGCGCGTGATCCAGTCTCCGAGGCTGTTGATCAGGCCGTTCTCCTCGGCGAGAGGAATGAAATCAAGCGGATAGATGATCCCCCTTTTCGGATGCTCCCACCGTACGAGCGCCTCGAATCCGATCAAGCGGTGGCTCCTCAAGTCCATGATCGGCTGATAATGGAGCAGGAATTCCCCGTGGTCCAAGGCCCGTCGCAGGTCCGACTCCAGCTGCAACCGGTCGAGGATGGTGGCATGCATCTTCTTGTCGAATATCTCGTACCCGGCGCTGCCTTTCGACTTGGCCTGATACATGGCAATGTCTGCGTCGCGCAGGATCTGCTCCGGACGTTCATAATCCGGCGAGCTGAGTGCGATGCCGATACTGACAGAGGTGAACACCTCATGGCCTTTTACGAGCAGGGGCTTTGTAAACTTCGCGTGAATCCGTTCCGCAACCTCGATCGCGTCCTTTTGTTCCTTGATGTTCTCCAGAAGCACGGCGAATTCATCTCCGCCCAGACGAGCAACGGTATCTCCCGGACGCAGGCAATCCGACAGCTTTCCGGCTACCGCTATCAGCAACTCATCCCCTATGGTATGACCAAGACTGTCGTTCGTGACCTTGAAACGGTCCATGTCCAGAAAGAGAACGGCGAACAGATCGCCTGTTCGGCGCTTGAACGTGTGGATCACGTGTTGAAGCCGGTCCGTGAACAGGGCCCGGTTCGGCAGACCCGTAAGGTCGTCATGGAAGGCGTCGTAGAGGAGCTGTTCCTCTGCCTTCTTCCGAGACGTGATGTCCGTCTGCGATCCGGCCATGCGTGACGCGCGATTGTTCTTGTCCCGTACCGCAAGTCCCCGGCACAGTACCCACCGAAATGTTCCATCGCGGTGCATGATTCGGTACTCGCTCTCAAAATGCGGGTTGCGATCGTTTAAGTGCGCCGAAATCTTCGCTTTCAGTTCGTCGCGATCATCCGGGTGGACCCTGCTGAACCACTCTTCGGGATGGTCGCTGAATTCTTTTTCCCCATAGCCCAGCATCGACTTCCACCGGAATGAATAATAAATCCTGTTGTTCTTCAGGTCCCAGTCCCAGAGCCCGTCGTTAGCGCCGCGCGCGGCGAGGGCGTACCGCTCCTCGCTTTCGCGAAGCGCCGCTTCGGTTCTTTTTTGCTCCGTGATGTCCCGGATATACTCGATCACATGCGTAATCGTACCATTCGGGTCGAGAATCGGATACGTGAAAATCTGGACCCACGTCTGTACGGCCGCCCCCACGGGCGCAACATTTTTTTCCTTGGCGCAGGAATCTCCGGATTTGAAGGTCTTTTCTATGATGCAATCATCGCACGGACGGTTTCTCTTATGGAGGACGTCGAAGCAGGTCCCGCCGATCAGGTCCTGGAGCTTTGCGTTCTTCATCTGCGCATAAGACTGATTGGCCCGTATAACCTTGAACGATTTATCAAGGATGCAGAAGGGGTCCCTGATGCTGTCAAAGATCGTATTGAGGAAGGCTTCCGACTTTACCAGCGCTTCTTCGGTTTGCCTGCGTTCATGGATTTCCTGTTGAAGCTTGTCGTACCCGTTCTTCAATGCGGCGCTCATCGCGTTAAAGTGGGCGGCCAGCCGGCCGAACTCGGTTTTATCGTTCGAGGGGATCGTGTACCCGAGCCCCCCGGACGAAATCGTCATCGTGGCATCCATCAGCGTATTGAAGGGACGAGTAATGGATCGTGTCAGGTTCACTGCCACGACAACGGCGACACAAAAGGTCATGAGTACCGCAACGGACAGAATCAACCATGCCTTGCCTATGGAATTCATGGCATCGCTGCTCATGAGCTGGAGCTTGCTTTTTGCCGCTGCAGACATGCCGGCAGTTCTTAGCAGGAGATCATCACCTGTTGCCGCTGCATCAAGTCTCAGCTTGCTGAAGACCCGGCTGTCCAATGAAACCTTCGTGGAGGCGACAAGTTTGCTTTCGTATTGCCGGATCTGCGCCTGGATCTCCTCGATGCGCTTTGCCACTTCGGGCGTATGGTGGCATTCCGAGCATTGTCCCGCCGCCTGCTTCAGATTTCTGATATTGTCGGCTGCCACTTGCCGGTTCTTTGCAAGCGACGTGTTAACGGTATAAAGGTCGGATTGAACGGAATGAATGGACAGGATGAGGTGCTGCCGGAGGTCTTCTACCTGATGAAGAGTAATGAGACGGCTGAGCGTACTGGTTGAATTTCTGATATAGAGGATGGTTAATCCTGCTCCGAGAGAGGAGAAGAGAAACAATACCAGCAGGAGCAGAATAATCTTTCGCTTCATTCCCTGGTTCCTTCGAAAAACATGGGGCACCCACCCGGCCCGTTCAATCCGGCCTCTCTCCGGAAAATGATGGAACCGATCCTTGAGCTTTGAACTTCACTGATATGCGCTTAATTATGTGACTTTTGTATAAAAAAGTCAATATTTATCGGGATAGTCAGATTTTTTTTGGAAGGAATTTAAGCTCCTAAAAGCTGCTCCTCTTATCAGCTTATTCGGCCGCTTGACGCGGCTGGTCCATAATTGAGACAAGTTTTGTCCAATCGAATGAATGAATATTCATGATCTGTGAGCGAACGATTCGTATCCCCTTCGAGGTGTCTCCCTGCTTATTCATGTTGTAAAACGGCAGAACAGCTTCGAAAGCACGGTCCGTATATTCCACGATGGGTTCGAGGACATCATGCCGCCTGGTGTAATAAGGGTCTTCGCCGGGCAGGCATGGACTCGAGAAAACGTTGAATTGTCTGCAGCCGACCGGCCGGACAGGGTGAATGGAACAGGCATCATTAATCAGAAACGGGCATCCGGAACCGGGCTTATGACCCGCAAGCCTGTTCCTTAAAGCATCCCTCCCGGGCAGGATAAGTTTTTCCGCTGCATACCAGTAAATTCCGACAAGTTCATGGGGATAGAGCGGCAGGTCCTGCTGATGGCTGCAGCAGTTTCCACAGCCTTTCGTGCAGGCCAGCTTGTTTTTCCGCTTTTTTTCCTCGTCGCGCACAGCTATTGCCACGCCCGTGTCAATAATCGCATACGCATCAAGCAGCATCGGAAGCCATGGCAACCGCCGTTCATCCTCGTTAAAGTGCAGCCGCCTCGAAAGACCGGCGCTATTTTTTTTTTGAGATCCTGTCATAGTGTGGCTGGTATTCGAACTTTACACGGTAAGATGAAAAGATTAAGAAACTTAACACAATGCTGGAGAAAAAACAATACCGTTTCAAGGGGTTGCTGTATCGTTTCTTTTGTTCAGCGATGCGAGTGGAGCCCCTCCGGCAGGAGCCGGAGGCTCCCCAGAACAACGCGACCTCCCGCGGGTAACGTCGCATATCTCCCCGGCGGGAGCCGGGGGATTCATAGTCGCGGGATTGACTTGAGAAGAGCTGCGGGGGTAATATTATAGTGCTGCTTTTTTAAATATGGAGACGGTAACAAGATGGATGAAAAAGAATTGAACTCTGACCATCCGCTTCGCAAATTGTTTCGCAAGGCGCTGGACTTCGGGTTCAGTGTGAATCCGGCGGAGAAAGCCGGTGTTGAGGAGTATCTGGAGGACCATATTCTGTGCGGATTCATTCATTCCGATAATCTGTTCAGAATCCGGAATTCGTCAGGCAAGCCGCTGGAGGACATTGCAGACATGCTTGTTGAAGGCGACGTCCGTCTCAATGCGCCGAGCTTCGCCAAAGAATTTCAGGTCCACAAGCACATCGGAGACTATACGCTCTTCATGCTCGGAATGTTTCCTATGGCCCTTGCCAGGAAAACCGGCAAAGAATTCATCCTTGGCAGACTGATCATCCCCGGGAGCAGTTTGTATGAACATTACCTGCTTCAGGGTCAGCGCTCGTACAGCCTTGCTTCGGAATTTACCGACCGGGATCTGTTTCAAAAGCTCTCCGCAAATTTTCTCCTTTACCGCAATGTTCTCGAACTCGTCAGGATGTTTCTGGAAACCGCGCGAAATAAGGATTACCAGAAGGCGAAAAGGATCATAGCCGAAGCAGATTAATCCCATCCGCAGATTACAGCACAAAAAATACCTTGGAACCGCGAAGGCGCGAAGGACGCGAGGAAAGCAGGAATTGAAACGGGTTTAAACCAGAAATAAGATTTTGTCGTATGGTTTCCTTCGCGCTCCTCGCGCCTTCGCGGTAAATGCTTTTTAGCTTCTCAAAAACTTGACTCAAATTTAAAGATAATGCGAAGTAAAGGTTTCTAGATCTTTCCTCTCATTAATATCTTTCAGCTTTAATTTAATCGATCTGCTAAATCTGTGCAATCTGCGGATAATACAACCCCTTATCCTGCTGCAACTTTTCGTGGATTGACAGATCATGCGCCGGGTTCTATGCTCGTCATATCAGCGAGGAGGGCCTCTCAAATTAAGGAGGTGCATCCTATGGCCGTACAAACACCAAAAGTGCTGGACTGTGAAGTAACAGACTGCTCCTATAATAACAACAAGCAATGTCACGCCGTCGCCATAACCGTAGGCGACGGAGACTGCGCCATGTGCGATACCTTTTTTAAATCTTCTCAAAAAGGCGGCGCCATGGAAATAACCGGTTCAGTGGGCGCGTGCAAGGAATCCGATTGCACATTCAATAAATCTCTGGAATGTGCGGCGCCAGGCATCCATGTGGCGAGCCACAAGGGCCATGCCGATTGTTCCACCTATCAGCCCCGATAATAAAATGCGGTCTGCTGATGGAGACCGTTGAGCCCCCTAAGAACCGGAGGGCACGCTTTGCAGCCTCGGGGTACAGTACAACAGGCAAAGCCCCTCTCGCTGAGCTCTCAATTCGAAACAGAGACACAATTCGCCGTTCCTTCCCCGTTTTAAACCTCTATGCCGGTCCAAAGAAAACAAGTGGTCCGGCTGAATTATTCAGAAGAAGTGACGTTTAAAAGAGCTCGTAAGGCAGCTCAACCTGATGCACTGAACCGGGCCGAAACAGCGGAGTGGAGCTTCCTCGGCAGGAGCCGGAGGCTCCCTCGAACAACGCGACCTCCCGGGACTGCGCACTCGCGCTTGTATGGCTCGTTCGAGCCACGTGCGAGTAAACGCTTTCCACCCCCGGCGGGAGTGTATGGACCGGGGGATGCCAAGTCGCGGGATAGCAAAATAAAACGCTGTCAGCGGAACCCTTTCAGGCGTTTCATCAGGCGCTCCCCCTTGGAAATAACGGCAAGGCCGGAGGGATCGAGATAACAGCCGCAGTAACGCCGGTCTTTCTCCGGGTCGAACCCGATTTCCTCTCTCTCCGCGATCGTGTTGAACTTGTCGACAATCACCCTTCTCAGGCGGCACCCTTTCCTGAGCACGCTATGGTCCATGATGATACAGTCTTCGATCGAGACGTCGTCCTCGATCTCGACATTTTTCCTGATCGTCGAGTTCACGATCTCGGCATTCCCGATTACCACCCCTTCCGATATTACACTGTTCCGGATTTTGCCTGCGTTTATCTTGGCGGAGGGCGCGTCGTACTGGGGAGGATGGATCGGCCACAGCCGGTTGCGAAGCTCGAATTTCGGAAATTCTCCGAGCATATCCATGGTGGCCTCGAAGTAGGCGGGCAGTGTGCCCACGTCGCGCCAATAGCCCTTCTCCTCGTACGGCATGGTCCCTAGAATCACGTTTTCTGCGAAATCGTATGCGAAAACCCTGCCCGTTTCCAGAAGTCCGGGAATGATATGGGCGCCGAAGTCATGCTGTTTCCTCTCCTCTGCCTTTATCAACGAATCGACCAGGGCTTGCCTGCTGAAGATATAATTCCCCATGGAGACATAAGCGCGGCCGGGGTCGCCCGGCATGGGCACAGGATCGGCCGGTTTTTCCAGGAAACCGGTGATATGCTTCTCCTGATCGGTCACGATTACCCCGAACGACGAAGCCTGTTCGCGCGGCACGGGCCGGGCGGCGACTGTCACGACTGCTTTCTTATCGAGATGAAAATCGATCATCTGGCGTATATCCATCCGGTAAATGTGGTCTGATCCGAACACGGCGATCACTTCTGGATCGTAATCGTAAATCAGGTTGATGTTCTGGAAAACAGCGTCCGCCGTTCCCTGGAACCAGTCCGGGCCCATCCGCATCTGGGGCGGGACGACCGTAACGAAATGGTCGCGTACCAGCGGCGACATGGTCCAGTTCTGGCGCACATGCTCGATCAGGGACTGTGATTTGTACTGTACCAGAAGGTAAAGCGAATAGATGCGGGAGTTGATCATGTTGCTCAGCACGAAGTCCGTTATGCGGTATCGGCCGCCGAACGGAACAGCCGGCTTGGAGCGGAATTCGGTAAGGGGAAAAAGGCGCTCCCCTTTGCCTCCGGCAAGAACGAATGCGAGTATCCTGGGGTGGGCCATCGGCATCCTCCTTAGAGGACATATCACAGTTCAATCCGCAGATTACGCAGATGAGCGCAGATTATATTCTAATAATATTTTAACAACGATACATCTGTATCATATTGGTAAGTGTCTGCTTCGAGGAGGTGAAGACTCTTTTCAACCAATCATAAAGATATTTCTCGCTCGAAATAACACTTTTTATGACTTTCATAATTGGTGTTCTCTTCAATCTGTGCAATCGGCGTAATCTGCGGATAAGATCAATAATAATTCTACTCCCTCTTGAATATCAGTATGCTCAGCGGAGGAAGAGTAAGATCCAGCGAATGGCTTCTGCCGTGAATGCCCGCAGGATTCGCTTCCACGCCGCCCATGTTGCCCAGCCCTGTCCCTCCGTACACCTCGGCGTCGCTGTTCAAAAGCTCTTTCCAACGGCCCCCGTCCGGAACGCCTATCATATAATGAAAACGGGGAACGGGCGTAAAATTGCAGACAACCAGGACTGTATCGCCGGCGGAAAACCCCTTCCTGATATAGCTGACAATGCTGCTGTCGCTGTCGCTGAAATCGACCCACTCGAACCCCGATGGGTCGAATTCAAGCTGATGCAGGGCAGGCTCGGTCCGGTACAGATGGTTTAGGTCCCTGACCCATTGCCAGACCGCGTGATGAGACTGGAACCGCAGGAGGTGCCATTCAATGCTCTTTTCATGGCTCCATTCGGCCCACTGGCCGAATTCGCCGCCCATGAACAGAAGCTTTTTCCCTGGATGCGTATACTGGTATCCGAACAGCATACGAAGATTGGCGAGTTTCTGCCGGTGGTTTCCCGGCATCTTCCCTGCTAGCGCCCCTTTGCCATACACGACCTCGTCATGGGAAAGCGGAAGCATGAAATTCTCGAAAAACGCGTACCAGATGCTGAAGGTGATGCCGCTCTGATGGTATTTGCGGAAGACGGGGTCCACAGAGAAGAACCCGAGAGTATCGTGCATCCAGCCCATGTTCCACTTCATGCCGAAACCCAGCCCGCCCACATGAGCAGGCCTGGAGACCATGGGCCAGGCAGTCGACTCCTCGGCTATGGTCTGCACGTCAGGGAACGCGCGATACACTTCACGGTTCAAACTGCGAAGAAAATCGATCGCCTCCAGGTTTTCCCGGCCGCCGTAAACGTTAGGGATCCATTCTCCGTCCTGACGCGCATAATCGAGATACAGCATGGAGGCGACGCCGTCGATACGAAGCCCGTCGCCATGGTACCTGTCCAGCCAGAACAGCGCGCTGCTGATCAGGAAATTGCGGACCTCGTAACGGCCATAGTTGAAAATGTAGCTTTTCCATTCGGGATGAAAACCCTTGCGCGGGTCCTCGTGTTCGTAGAGATGCGTGCCGTCGAAAAACACCAGGCCGTGTGCATCATCGGGGAAATGCGAAGGCACCCAGTCGAGAATTACGCCGATCCCCTCCTCGTGCAGGCGGTCGATGAGGTACATGAAGTCCTGGGGCGTGCCGTAGCGGCTGGTGGGCGCAAAAAAGCCCGTGATCTGGTATCCCCAGGAGCCGTAAAAGGGATGTTCCATCACCGGCATGAATTCCACGTGAGTAAACCCGGTGTCTTTCAGATATTCGGGAAGATAATCCGCCGTCTCGCGGTAGGTGAGGGAGCGGTTGTTCTCCTCCGGCACACGCCGCCACGATCCGAGGTGCATTTCGTATACCGAGAAGGGCGAACTCAGGGAATTTCGGCTGTGCCTGTCCCGCATCCAGCCGCTATCCTTCCAATCGTACTCCAGGTCCCATACCAGAGACGCTGTTCGGGGCGGCGCCTCCCAGGAGAACGCGAAGGGGTCTCCTTTTTCCGCTTCGTGATGATGCCTGGAACGAATGTAATATTTATACAGAGTGCCCTGTCCGATATCCGGAATAAATCCTTCCCAAATGCCGGAGCCGTCGTCGCGCACTTTCAATTTATGCGACTCCCTGTTCCATCCGTTAAAATCTCCCACTACGGATACAGCGCGGGCGTTGGGGGCCCAGAGGGCGAACAACGTACCGGTCACGCCTTCGGCGGTCATGACGTGTGAGCCGAGTTTCTCGTACAGCTTGAAATGGTTTCCCTCTTTAAAGAGGTAGATATCGTGGTCGGTCAGAAGACTGATCCCGGAGAGTACGTTTTGCCTGTGTTTTGTCCTAGTGGTCGTCATGCGTCCTCCATCCGGTCATTATATCATATCGGGAACATTAAAATTTCACTACTCAGGTCATTTTTTATCCACAGATTACGCCGATTTCGCAGATAAAAACAAAACCCGAATTCTGATTTTAAAATCTGCGTCCATCTGCTTGTGCCCGCGCTTCGGCAACAGCAGGGTACGAAATCCGCGGATAGAAGGCTTTTCTCAGATTTGTCTTAATGCCGTGAAGCTGAATAGTTACAAATTTCAGGAGATGAGAGAAAGAACTCTCTGATAAAAGTATAATAGGGTTTATATGATTGTCAACGTTCAGGGGCAGGGACGTATGAAGCTGATGGCCTGAAACCGGAACCGTGGGCCAGGGGCTTAGTCAGCAGCAGCGGTGCTACCGCTCCTTCTGTATCCCCCATTTTTTCCGCTTCTCCCAGAGGGATTTGCGCGTTATTCCAAGCATGTCGGCAAGCTGTTGCTCGTTGAACTGGGTCTGGTATTTCTGAATGAAGGCCTTTGTATAGTCTTCAATGGAGAGTTTTTGATCGAAGACATCCTGCTCCAGTGCGCCATCCGACCTCATGCTCAGCGGCAAGTGAGCGGGCCCGATAATGTCCCCGTCCGAAATAAGGATAGCCCGTTCGATCACGTTCTGAAGCTCGCGCACGTTCCCGGACCATTCGTAGTTCAGCATGATGTGCATCGCATCCGGCGAAATGTCCTTGACCTGTTTGCCCACTTCCTGCGAATACTTATCGAGGTAGTAACGGATCAGCGAGGCGATGTCTTCTTTCCGCTCACGAAGCGGCGGAATCTGGATCGAGATGACGTTGATCCGGTAATAGAGGTCTTCCCGGAAGCTCCCCTGTTTTACTGCCATACGGACGTCCTTGTTGGTCGCGGTTAGAAACCTGATATCCATCTTGGTGCCCTTGGTGCTCCCGACCGGACGGATAATCTGGTCCTCGATAACACGAAGCAGTTTCGCCTGGAGCGCAAGGCTCATGTCTCCGATCTCGTCAAGAAACACGGTTCCGCCCTCAGCCTCCTCGAGAATGCCCTTTTTTGAAGCGACTGCGCCGGTAAAAGCGCCGCGCACGTGGCCGAAGAGCTCGGTTTCCAGAAGATTTTCCGGGATGGCTGAGCAGTTGATCGGCACGAACGGCATAAGCCGGCGCGAGCTGTTGTGGTGAATGACCCTGGCAAAAAGCTCCTTGCCCGTCCCGGTCTCCCCGAGCAGGAGTACGTTGCTCTTTGTGTCCGTGATCTTGCGTACTTCGCTCAAGATGGCCTTCAAAGCCGGGCTTTCGCCGATGATGCTGCTGAAATCGTAGCTCTTCCCGATTTCGCGCTTGAGCAGAACGTTCTCGGACTGAAGACTCTTCTGCCGGAGCGCATTCCTGACGATCTGCTTGATCTCTTCATGGATAATGGGCTTCATAATGTAATCGTACGCCCCGGCACGAAGAGCTTTTACCGACGTGTCGAGCGACGCATATGCGGTAATAACGATGAATATCTGGTCGGGTATCTGTTCCCGGACCTTTACGAGCATCTCGATCCCGTCCATGCCGGGAAGGATGATGTCGGAAATGATAACGTCATAGACGCTCGTCTCGAGCAGGGCCAGCCCCTTTTCGGCGGAGTCCGCTGCATCAACCATAAAGCCTTCCTTCATAAAAATGCGCTTGATGGATTCCCGCAGCGTCTCTTCGTCTTCGACAATCAGAATGCTCTTTGACATAAAAACCTCATTCTATCCCACAGTTTTTTCGGATTAAACGGATTAAGAAAAATGATGAAAACCATTCCTTTTAGCCGCAGATTACACAGATTGCACAGATTAAACAAAAATTAATTTCGCAAAATAAAAACGACAGAATTCTCTGAACTTAAGATCTTTTTTGACAGCGTTAAGGCTTGGTAAAAGCAAAACGCTTATATTCCAGTGACGCCGCACCAAAGTTCAAGAGTAGGCCCACCGTGAACCCTGTTGCTTTCAAATAATTAATGATTTGAGCTTCGTCAATGCGCCCTATCTTCGCGAGAGCTTTAATTTCAACGGCTACAGTTTCGAAGCAAATGAAATCTGCGCGATAGGATGTGTCCATTTTTATAGCTTTATAAAATACCGGCAACTCCACTTCCCGTCCAAACGGTATTTTCTTGTCTGCCAATTCATATGCATATGCTTCATGGTACACATTTTCGAGGAACCCACATCCTAACTCCCGATGGACATCCATAGCTGCGCCGATCAGAGCATATGTTCTCGGATCTTTTTCTGAGGCTTCTGCTATTTCAACAGACAAAGGCTTCATCATCGTGTCCTTTTTATCCGCAGATTACGCCGATTACACGGATTAAAAATCAGACAACAATAATTCATTCTTCTGATTTCTAAATCTTCCTGATCTCTCGGCTTTATAATTTGATATTTCTCTTTCTCTGCGTAATCTGTGTAATCTGCGGATAAAATTCCTACGCCTTTACAGAGCATCTGCGGATGGAACGCTATGCCGCAACAGGTATTTTAATGATGAACGTGGTGCCCTTGTCCTTCTTGGAATCGATTTCGATGGTGCCGCCGTGGTCCTTGATTATGCTGTAGCAGATCGAGAGGCCCAGGCCGGTGCCCTTGGTCGGCCCCTTCGTGCTGAAGAAAGGATCGAATACCTTTTCCTTGACTTCCGCGTCGATCCCGATGCCGGTGTCGGAAAACAGCATTTCGACATTGCCGTCGACTTGTTTCACGCTGATCGCCAGGGACCCGCCTTCCGGCATGGCGTCCCGCGCATTCAGGATCAAATTCAAAAAAACCTGCTGAATCTGGTCGGGGTCTATTTTAAGAGGCGGCGTTTGCTCGACATCGGACCGAACTTCGATCTTCCTGAAGTTTTTGTCGTACCGAACAAGGCTGAGCGTGTTCTCGAGTATGTCCTTCAGGTTCGTGGGAACCTTCTGGCGCGGATAGAGCCGGGCGAAGTCCCCGAGGTTCCGGACAATGCGGGCGATCCGGTGCACGTGTTCGTTGATCGTTGAAAGCGAGTCCTTCACGAACGGAGACAGGGTTTCGCTCTGCAGCTCCTGGACCAGGGATGAAATGGAGGCAAGCGGGTTCCCGATTTCGTGCGCCACGCCGGCCGCAAGCCTGCCCACGCTCGCGTGCTTGGTCGCGCGGAACAGCTCCTCCTCGATCTTCTTTTTCTCGGTAATGTCTTCGAGAACAAGCACATACCCTTTTTGCGCGCCGGTCAGTCTGCTGACGTAGCCTTTGAGTATGATCTGCGGCTCGAAGTTTCTCCTGCAGGTGATCTCACCTTCACGTATCTGGGGTGTAAAAAGACGCGGCTCCAGGCAGGTCAGCAGGTCTGCCGCTTCGCTGGTAAGCGCATCGGATTTTTCCACGCCGGTGATCATCTCCATACCGCTGTTCCAATATTTTACGCGCAACGACTCGTCGAGCGTTGCCACCCCGAGCGGAAGGCTCTCGATGATGTTTTCGCTGAATTCTTTCAACATCGCGAGCTGACGATTGGCATCGGCCAGTTCCTGCCTGGATAATCTGAGACTGCGGGATATCTGCTGGATAGAATTCGAGACACGAATGGCGTCTTCATGGGTAAGGACGGCCCGCTCCTGGAATACGAGCGTGCTGATGGACGGACCCAGCGCCCCTGAGAGCATGCGCTCCGCTTCCTGCCTCAGCTTGAAGAGCCACTCGGTCGAAATGGATTCACGATTGAGCTGGTTCTTTTTGAGGAACACTTCTACGGCCTCCCGTGCCTCGAAAAGACCGATGTACTGACCGAGAATATCCTCGATTTCGGCAATGCTGGACGGCCGTTGTGGATGAGAAAATTGGAGCGGCGAATAGGAATCCACGAAAATGATCGCCTGGCGCGTGTCGGCGTCGGACTGCTTTGTAAACAACGATACGCCCACATAGAAGCCGACATTCAGGAGCATGCCCCAGAACAGGGAGTGACTCCACCGGTCCAGCCCGTCAAGACCGAACAGCGCGGTGGGATTCAGAAGCCTTGAGTTGAAAAGCGATTCCATCGTACCGCCCGGAACAATGATCCCTGCCCGCATGAGCGCGGGAATCAGCAGGGTGTAGATCCAGACTGAGAAACCGGCGATGATGCCGGCAGTCGCGCCTTTTTTATTTCCACCTTTCCAATAGAGACCGAGCAGAATACAGGGCGCGAAGATAGTGACCGCTTCGAACGACTTGAGCCCGATGTCCACCAGACTGTAGAAGTCCCCGATGTAGATAGCGAAGGCGTACCCGAGAAACACGCACCCGAGAATGACAAGCCTCTTTATGTTCAGGATCACCGCGTAAAAATTCTTGATGCCGCTCAGGTCCCAGAGCGTCGGCACCACGAAGCTGTTCATGACCATGGTGCTCAGGGCAATCGATTCCACGATGATCATGGCGGTTGCCGCTGAAAACCCGCCGATAAAGACGATGATAGCGAGAAGCGGGTGGCCGTAATGCATCGGGATGCTGAGCACGTAATAGTCGGCGGTGGAGGAAATATCGCTCAGGAGAAGCCCCCCGTATGCGATCGGAAGAACAAATATATTGATCAAAAACAGATACAAAGGGAAAAGCCACATGGCTTTCTTGATGTGGTCCGCCGAATAATTTTCGACGACCGCCACGTGGAATTGCCGTGGCAGAAACATAATGGCCATCATCGAGAGGAAGGTAAGCGATGTCCATTCGAGAAAACTTACTCCCGAACCGGGCCCTATCTTCATGAGAGCCGCATGGGGGCTGTTGGCGATCCGGGTGAAGATATCGCCGAAACCGTGAAAGAGCCCGTACGTGACGAAAATCCCGACCATGAGAAAGGCCACCAGCTTGATGGCCGATTCGAACGCAATTGCGAAGACCAGGCCGCCGTGCCGCTCGGAGGCGTCCAGCCGGCGGGCGCCGAAGATGACGGCGAATACGCCGAGCAGCACCGAGATGAACCAGCCGGCAAAATGATTTCCCTCGGGCCTGCCCGAAAGCAGGGAGAATGCCGTCATAATGGCCTTGAGCTGCAGGCCCAGGTACGGGGTGATCCCGACGACGGCGACGAGAGTAACGAGGGCGGATAACGAGAGCGATTTGCCGTAGCGTGAGCCGATGAAGTCGGAAATCGTGGTGATGCGGTTCTCCCTGGAGATGTGGACGATCTTTCTCAGAACGATCCACCAGAGCGCCGCCATCAATGTGGGGCCTACGTAGATCGTGAGAAAACTGAGGCCCGCGTTCGCCGCCTTGCCGACGCTTCCGTAAAAAGTCCATGATGTGCAGTAAACGGCCAGAGAGAGCGAATAAATATAAGGATTGGATACGAGGCTTTTCCCCTGCAGTTCCTTGCGCTCTGCGAAATATGCCACCAAGAACAGGAGGAGAAGATAGAAAAAAATGACTGTGAGCAGGATCCAGGGAGAAAACACTTAGCCTCCGCCGTCTTCTCGTTCTGAAAAGATAGAAGCCACGAAAATCAGAACAATGAAAAGCAGCCAGATGATGAAGAGTGAAAGCACCAGGTTATTCTTGAAAATGCTGATGATCGGCCAGCTGAAAAAAAGAACGCCGAGGACGAACAAAAATATCCAAACATCTCTTTTCATCGCACCCGCTCTTCCTGTTTTATATCCACTCGGCAGATTTGCCGCAACTACTTATGACTGCTGGCCTTTTTCGCCTGACAAGCGATTTTAACACAATTCAAAACCAAATTCCACATGAGAAAAAGCGGCCTGACCCTGTATCAGGGGCTTTTTGAGCGTATTAAAAGCCTCGATCGAAAGTCTTTTTTGGGGGCATCCGGCGATTGACACTTACCGCCCGGACTGCTATAGTAACTCCTAGTAAAAATCATGATAATGCGGAGGTGAAGGATGATAGTTCGGGATTTGCTCAATAGCAAGGGAAAAGAGATCGTATCCATTGATGCTGCAAGTTCGGTCGAGGACGCAATCCGGTCCATGAATACCCGCAAAATCAGCGCTATCATGGTAACGGACAAGGGCAAGACAGTCGGTATATTCACCGAACGGGACGTGGTTCGCTGCTATCTGTCGTCCGGTGGAAAGAGCTTCAAGGAACTGAAGATCGGAGATTTCATGATCAGGGACCTGATGGTCGCCGTACCTGAGGACGATTTGAACAACATCTCCGCAATCATGGTTGAAAAGAACATCAGGCATCTGCCGGTCCTCGAGAACAACAAGGTCGTGGGAATGCTCTCGATCCGCGATATCATCCAGGTCCAGGTAAAGAAACTCACCTCGGAAATCCATTACCTGAAAGACTATATCACGGGATATTAAGGTAAGTTCATAGAGGCATCAAACAAGAAAGCCGGGAAGCAGTTCCCGGCTTTTGCTGTTTATTGATTTTTTGTAACTACTCAGGACCATGAAAAAATATTCTCACACGAAGGAACGGAGCACACAAAGAAAAACAAAAGATTAAACAGTCTTTTTGTGTAAACCTCCGAATTAAAGCCTTTCTTCGTGACTTTGTGGCTTTGTGTGAGAAAGTCTAAGCAGTTGCGATTTTTTTACTTTGTACTTTTCAATTTTCAATTCCGCTTATACGGATTAGGATCATTCATCCTGGTAGTTCGGATTTGCCGGTTTGCCGTTTTCCATCAAATACTCATGACTGAAGGCCGGGATTACCCCTTTTTCCCCGCTTTGGGGATGGATCATGCACCGGTAGGAAACCAGCTGGCCGAAGTTCTCCATCATGTGGTTCCAGCCCTTTTTGAAGAGAGTGCAGTCGTTGTTATAGCAAACCCAGAGATAGGGTGAGTCCCAGTCCAGGAAGCGGGCATCCATCTGCTCCATTAGGGAATTGCAGTGGGGACAGTTCGGCGCCTCGGTCACCTTCCAATTCGTCGTATCCATCATGACAACCTCCATTCAACGAGCACCATTATACGCTAGGGGCAGGTTGTTTTCAACTGGAAACCTGAGGCAAGTAAATGATCAGCCAAGAAGACTGAAGACACGTAGAAAGACTAGTGTAGTGTCTCTTAATAGATGGTGTTATCAGATAGAGCGACAAATCGCCCTTATCTCGTCATTCCGGCTTGTCCGGAATCTTTCCACCCATTCAGAAGGATTCCCGACGCGCTTCGCTTGCGGGAATGACCGTCTTGGGAAAGTGATTATGGCCGCAATAACACCAGTCGTTTGTGAGACACTACACTAGTACCCTGTAAAGGTAGTTCTTGATGGTGTATTGCGCCTCTTTTTCCGTCACCCCGGCATGACTTTAGCCGGGGTCCAGAGGTTTGAATCGAAATTTCCCTGGATTCCGGCTTAAAACGTGCCGGAATGACGGCGTTGAACCATTAACAACTAAGTTTACGGAGTACTAGGCATAAAATATTTAAATAAAAATTACCCTCTTTTATTGGGGCGTTAGAATGGATATCCGCTCACTCCCCACCGAACCGCAGCCGCCGCTGCCTGTTACAACGATCTTGTCAGTGGTTCGGGATACTACTTTCACAACGCTGTCTTCATCGGTTGTATATGTGCTATCCGCCGCTCTGCTTTTATATCCAGGCAAGATTGGTAAGGAGTTTACATCCCTCTGCTTGACCTGGGCGCTTACATACATGACGCCATCACTTATAATTTCATAGTTGATTATGATCGGTATATGGCAGAAACTGATTTCGCTGCTATGGACTTTGCCTATTGCAGCGAAGTAACCGCTCATGAGATTAATAGTACCGTCCTCATTAAACTTTATCTGGCCGGTGGTACCAGTATAGGTCGGATCGGCTGTTTTATTGGTAACTTTCCATGTCTTGCCGAGCAGAGTCTTCCCGAGATCCACAGCCAGTTCTTTGTCGAGCGCGTCCTGAAGATTGTCTGACTTGAGTGCGTTTGATCCGGTGTCGATCGAGACGTTCTGTGCAAGCACCTTTATATTCGGGTCAACTTCCACGCCAGTAGTGCTTGCAAGCGCAACCCCGCTGCTTTTGAAAATTATTTGGGATGCGGAGATCTTTACCGCATTTCCTGTTCCGGCCGTCCTCTTATTATCATTGCATGCGGTCAGAGTTGCGATGGTTAACAAAACGGTTACAATTTTGCCTATGCGCATAAATGCCTCCTTCGATAAAAGACTTTGTGATGTAGATCAGCTTACGACGGCTGACCAGTTTCAGGAGCAAAGATCATTTTTCTACCACGATATAGACAAACTCTAAATTATCGTTCTTGACGTAACTGCTGGCGATATCATCAAGGCGGATGAGCCGAGGTGTGACGACTGGAAGGCCATAAAAAGGAAGTGCAAGAACGAAAAACCGATTACTGATGTCGCATCGATAAACGCGGCCAGACCCACGCTATTCGAATTCATCGTAGTCGACCTTTTTCTTAAGGTCTGCCTTCATGAAGTGGATGTCGGATTTGATGATATGGACATCTTCCATGAGAGCGCCTATCATTTGTGTATGGGACGATAGGGTATCCGTGTGCGATTCCAGAATTTTTGAGTGATGGTCGAGTGTCGACTTGATTTCCTGAAACTGTTCGCCGAGCAATTGCATCTTCGAGTCACCGTCTTCTTTCATAATGCCCATAAAATGCTGGAATTCCCGGCGCTGTTCATTCAATATTTCCTTCAGTTTATTTTCATTTATTTCCATGTCGGTCTCCCATTTGCCGGATGCAGAGCACCATCCGTCGAACTACTATATCAGAATCCCGGTTGAATTTTCAACCGGAAAAGGGCCGTTACCTCGACCTCGGAGTCAGGTCGATCTCAACTTTATACCGGTTACATTACTGGTGTAAACCGGAACAGAAATTTACCTAAAAGAACCCAAATTTACCACGAAGACTCGAAGACACCAAGAAGTGAAAAAAAAGGGCATAATCACATCTTTTTCATTTTTGGTCCTTCTCGGTCATTAAAAACCTCACGCTGTCATTTCGAGTGAAGCGAGAAATCCTGTTATATGGCTCAGAAAATGAAGAACGTCGCATTTCTCACCAAGATAGACTTCTCAACAATCGTGCGTTTTTAATAGGTTGAGGCCCTTACCTTTGCCCAGATGATGGTTCTTTTAAAAAACCGTGACCTTTTATTTTGTCCTTTCAATATCCGTTATCCGCTTCTTCAATTCCTCAATTTGCTTCTGTTGTTCTTTTATTGCTGAGGTTAAAAGCGCCACGAGGGGACCGTCCGCCATGGTGTAATTTCCCTCGGGATCCTGACCGACAGCTTCCGGCACGATGGTCATGACCTCCTGGGCGATCAGGCCGATCTGATGTTTCTTATCAGGATCGTTTTTCCAGTTAAAGCCTACTCCTCGCAGCTGCATAATCTTGAGCAAAGCCTCGTTTACGGTCGTGATATTTTCTTTTTTTCTCTCATCTGAAGAATAATACCAGTACCTGTTGCCGCCGCAGCCGTTGACATTGGTGACACTGTCACAATAAATAGCGTAACCGTTAACGTTTTCGTTATAGCCAACCACGCTGTAGGTCCCACCCATGCCATAAACGCCCTTACCCGTACCGTTTACGGCAGTGCCATAAACACCAGCGCCGCTTTGTGTTACGCCCACAATTCCTCTGCCTGTAGAAGATTCTCCCATAACGGCAGCAGGAAAATTGTTGCCGCTGCCATTCTCATATATTTTAGTGTTTTTGTTATAAATGTTCGGATAATATATGTAGCCAGTTAATGCTGTAACCGGTTTTCCGTCGGCGTCACCAACCTGGAGATAAGTATTGGGACTCGTCGTCCCGATGCCGACGTCGCCGCTTGTTGAAACCCTCATCTTTTCCGATGGGCTCGCACCCGTCAAAAATGAAAGATGGCCATCGCTCTTAATATTTGCTGTTGAACTTGTGTATCTAAAATACATTGAAGGATCTCTTGCAGTTCCAGCCCCGTCAATTGTTACATCACCGCCAACAACCGACAGTGCATTATTGCCTAAGACATCTGATCCAGACCCAATCTGAAGCTTGTTTGTTCCCGGCACATTCGTCCCGATGCCGACGTTGCCGCGGATAATAATAGGATTCGATTCTCCGAGATAGATCGGCGCTGTTTCATTGATGCCATAGTAATGATGAGAAGTAAAAACATGAGTGCTTATACAGGTCCAAGATAATGCGCAATTTGGATGGGTGTAGCTCGGATAGTTAGTTATATCTCCTCCGCTAACTTCTATTTTGTATTGGGCTCCCGGACTTGTCGTCCCGATGCCGACGTTACCGGAATTATCTACTATAAAATACGATGAGGAATTCCGACCGATTGAAAATTTGTCCGCTCCAGCACCCGAAGTCCCGGGACCTGCGTCCCAATAACTTGCGGCCGTTGGGTCTCCTGCCATTCTTAAAGTCGCCCCTGTCATACTTCCACTAAAACCATTTATTCCATTTTGGGTATAAGAAATATGAGGATTCGTGAACATGACCCATTGGTCAGAAGTTGAACTGAATATTGTGGGGTAGGTTGAGTTCCCAGCCCAAGAAGTAGCTGTTGTTCCGATCCTAACTAAATAACTTCCCGAATTTATTGTCAAAGGTGAATCCGGGGTCGTCCCGATGCCGACGTTGCCGTTATTTGCAATATACAGACGGTTGGCCCAAGATATAGGATTAGCGCCGCCCGAAGCCGTATCGAACTGGATCGTCCCTGAAACCTGATGGATGCGACTTGCAAGTCCGCCATAACCGCCTGTGCTGACATAGTTATATCCTGAGCCCGTCCAATAAGCATTATTGGCGATATATTGGTCCCAAGATGAATCCATGCCGATACGCAGATACGGCGTAAAATCATTTTGCTGTCCTATACCAATCTCTCCGTAATTCAGGTTGATCTTTGTGTTAGGATCGGGGTCCCGCCCAACTCCCAGTTTGCCCGTGACGTTCAGGTCTCCTGCGTATAGATTTAAAGCTATAAGGACAATAACAATTGATATACATAGACCTCTCTTCATAATCCCCCCGATTATAATTCGCGGTATTTTTTGAGATCAATGGAACCCTGACTTACAACAGCATCATCACGATGAATGCTTATGTGGCATTGAAGCAGGAATTAGCCACTGGTATAGACTACGCCGATCAGATATACTTTATATTTCTTGCCATTAAATACTGCGGTTTCCGTCACCTTGGACCAATCCACTTTTTCAATCGCTTTGCCCAGGGTATAGGAATGAAGCAAATCGTCGTTCTGCTTTTGCCCGTACCCGGGAACCGGCGAAGTCGTGATGTAATCACCCACGTCGATGTCCCCGTTGATATTGGTCACCAACACCCGGCCCTCGCCTAAAGCATTGACGGCGGCAAACCGCTCGCCTTCTTTTTTCTTATGCCAGTGCTTCTCAGGCACATCGGCTTCCATAACTAATACTCCGAAAACCGCCTTGTCGTTTGCAATGTTGGATAACGCTACCGTCGGCAGCGTTGATGATATGCTGATATTTCCCTTGTCATCTGATCTGGCTTCCAACTCGCCTGTAACGGAAAAAATCATACCCGCCTTTAAGTTCTTCGGGGTATCATCCGACAGCTTGACCTCGTGACCGCCCGTAAACGGACCGTAATTGATGCCTGGTCCACCGGCATAGAAATCATATCCGTTATATGCGAACCCAAACACGCCGCGACCGCCTGCTGTGGTGCGTGTGGAATAGCCTTCAACACCATCCAAGTCACCCAAGCCCACGACTCCCTTACCGCCGGGGACTGTACTTCCACCTTCAACACCTGTATTCGTGCCCCAGCCAGAGATACCATACGAACCATAGCCATAGATCGCCGCGGCAGAATAGCCATCGCCGCCAACGCTTAATTTTGAGTTTGGCGTTGTCGTCCCTATGCCGACGTTGCCGCTTGTATCTACTACCAGTCTATTTGCCCCTGCATTCTCATCATAGACAGAAAGAGAATTATTAGTTACATTCGTAATACCGGTTCTTAAGCTATAACTTTGGCTGTTGTTATAGTTTGATATTCTAAATCCTTTATTTGCTCCAGTGCCTATTTCTTCTGAGATAATGTGAAGTTTTGAAGCTGGCTCCGTCGTCCCGATGCCGACGTTGCCGCTTCTCCAAACCGTCGTCGGATTAGAATAAGAATCACCAGCATAAAGATATGCAAGGGCGTCTGCACCCCCAAGAGCACCAAAGCCTCCTCTGTCAGTTCCGCTGGATCCCAAAAAGTGAAGATAGTTAGCCCAACCACCTGTATCCCCCTGAATAGTAATTTTTCCCTGGATCCCGCTTACTTTAATCGGCCTATTACTGTTTGACCAAATGTCCCCCACTACATCTAGTTTCGCTCCTGGATCGGCCTTGCCGATGCCAACGTTGCCACCTGCGGAAATCGTGAACCGTTCGGTACCCCAGCCAGAACCATAGACTCCGTCTCCCGCATCTTCCCAAATACCAAACCGGGTGCTATTATAAAATCCACCAAGAGCCCATTGCTTCGCTTTATTACGGTAGCTCAAGAGAAGTCGTGCGTCATCACCCGTTGGATTATCGGTGGCGAGTGTAACCGCATGCCCCCATGACTGGTTGCCGTTCAATCTAAAAACTCCTGCTGCGACATTGCCTGCTGAAGGATACGGAGGAGCGACCTCGAACCGTGTCACCGGGCTCGTTGTGCCGATGCCTAGATTGCCGTTTTGCATTATTCGAACTTTTTCCGACTCCGAACCTGCCCCTTCTGTCGTGTAAAAGATATGATCGGCGCCGTGATAATAAATTTTATCCTGCCCCCAACTCCATGGAAGAGCGTTAAGATGGAGACCCCATTCCAATGTTCCTCCCGAACCATCTCCATTTCCTGAAATAATTCCTTCATAAAAAAGTTTCGGATTAAAATTTGTATTTCTGCTTGCATCGTTCGCATTGCTTCTTAAATAAATCCTATTTCCAGGATTATTTGATCCAATATTTCCATTGACAAACAGCCTTTCCTGTTGCGGATCAGCTCCGACGCCAAGCTTTCCCGTAACAGTCAGATCTCCTGCATATAGATTTAAAGCGATAAAGACAATAACAATCGAAACACATACAGCTGCTCTCTTCATAATCCCCCCCCGCATCATACTTCGCGTATCAATTATCTCTGGACCAAGACAACCCTGTTCTGTCAGAAGTCAAACATGACGATTGAGACTGTCATCTCGTCTTTTTTAAAAGTGTAATATCAGCTTTAAGCTCATTGATCTGCTTTTGCTGCTCTTTGATTGCTTCTGTCAGCACGGCAGTTAGTTTCTGATAATCAATCATTTTATAGCCATCCATGTCTTCATAGATAAGCTCCGGGTATACTTTTTCCAGGTGCTGCGCAATAAAGCCAATCTGATTTCCTTTGGGCAGGGTTGCTTTCGTATAATTGAACTCTACCCCCTGCAACTGCTCCACCTTGTCTAGCGCATGGGTTATGTTCCTGATATTTGTTTTTAGCCTGATATCCGACTGTACGGGTGCATTACAAGTATCATCTCCGTCTGGATCCTCACAGATTATGCCGCCTTTAACGACTAATTTGTAATCCGGGGTCGAGTCTCCGATACCGACATTGCCGTTATTTGCCACCTGAATTTTGCCTACTTTGCCGTCAGTACCGCCGCCCAGACCAAAAGCATCATCAGCAGCATAAAGCCACCAAGTATATGCGCCGCTTTTGGCGCTCTTCATGCCTAATCTGGCATTATCGCCGGTTGGACCGGCGATACTAAGTTTTGGATTAGATACAGATGCTCCCAGGGTAGGATCAGTTGTCCCGATGCCGACGCTGCCGTTCTTGATATAGCTATTTCCAGTACCGGCTGCTAACGCAACATTGGCTCCTGTAACGGCATCCATATGCCACGGGCTCATGTAGAACACATCGTTCTGATTAAACAACCTGGAGGCGCTCGCAGAGGACCAGAACATCACGCTGGAATCATGTCGCGCCCCTGCATCGCTGCCGACTACAATATCAGCGGCCTTGGGATCAGCAGGGTTGTAGGAGTTGTTCCCTGTAGTCAGAAGCTTTTCCACATAGGTTGTACCATTAACATCCAACTTCACTCCCGGCGCCGGCGTTTTCCCAATGCCGACATCGCCGTCTGCGGTTTGCACCCAGCCGACTCTTCCGTTCCAATATGAACGTAGACTCCCACCTGTTGCTTCGATATACCCGTTATAAGTACCGTCATTTATTTGCAGATACGGATTTATAGAGCCACTTATCTTTATATTGCCATTCACATCCAACTTCACTTCCGGATTCTTCCCGATACCGACATTGCCATTCGCATTTATTTTTACTAAATTCGAGTATGTTTGATTGGTGTCATTGTAAGATCGTATAAACAAACCGCCATCACTCGCATCTCGATCAAAAACAGGCCATATCACTCCACCACCTGATCCTAAACCAAAACTAGTATTTACCTGCAAAACCTGTTTTGGATTTGTCGTCCCGATGCCGACATTGCCGTTATCAACGGTTAAAGTTTCCCAATTTTCGCTATTGCCGAAAGATGCGCGTCTTCCATCGAGAGCTCCAAAATATGCTACAGAAGCACCGCCTTCCATAAAAGCTGCTGGACCTGCAACAGAGTTAGAGGCCCTAACATAGCCTCCCTGGACATCAAGCTTTTGCCCAGGTGTGGTTGTCCCGATGCCGACGTTGCCATCCTTATCTATCCGCATACGCTCATACGTTTCGAAAATGGCGGTAGAATCGGTACGTTGGGTATTGCCAGTGGCGGCTCTTTGCGCATAAAACTTGATGCCCGACGCATCAAGACCAATTTCTGCTACATTATTTGAGCCAAAACCAGCATTTGCATTAGTTATCCAATTAGTGCCGTCAAAATACGTGGATCCGATATAAGAAAATTTGTATCCTTCTGCAGGAGTCCATGTATTTCCTAAATAACCAGGTTGGGGGCCACCGTTCTGACGAGCACCGAAATTGACGGTGCCAACGACAGTCAGATCTCCTGCGTATAGATTTAAACCAATAAGGATGATAAAAATCGATAGACCCACGATTCTCTTCATGTTCCCCCCGAGATTATTCAGAATACGTTTTCCTTGTGCTTTCTGCGCATTTTTGTGGCAAATATCAAATCTATTATTTTAATCGCTTCCCAACTTTGAACTGTTGAACTTAGAACTATGAACTTGATTAATTAACTTTAATTCCGTCCATCGTGACATTAAACGTTCCGTTTTCAATCGCTACATTGCCCCCTATAGCTGTCGGTCCTGTGGTCGTGCTCGAATAGTAGCAGTCGTACCCCCCGTTCAAGATCAGCGATTTATTTACGCTTACAGATCCGTTCAAATCTACGGCCAGGGCCTTAATGGTTGCACCGCTTGCTGCTGCAGTGATTGCCTCGGTCAAAGACCCGTAGTACGTGTCTCCTATCTTCGCGGGAAAGTTATAACATGGGCTTGCGAAGATCAAACCGGTTTGGGTATTTGTCGATGAACCGTCCGGGTTCGAAGCTACCAGTGCGACCGTATAGGTGCCCGGCTTTCTGTATGTATGAGGAGTCGGATTTTGCGCAGTGCTGGTGTTCGTATTATTCGGGTCGCTGTCTCCGAAGTTCCAGCTCCAGGACGTTGCACACGTTGACGCATCAGTAAACGCAACCTGGAAAGGTGCGGTTCCGGTTTGTTGTGACACCGGGGTGAAATTTGCGGTTGGCTGAATATAACTGAACGTTGCTGTTACATTCTTTGATTCAGTCATCGCAACTGAACATGACGCTGCTGCTCCCGAGCATGCTCCGGTCCATGCGGCTAATTTCATGCAGGGATCGGGCATTGCAGTAAGAGTAACCGTGGTGTCTTTTGCGTATGTAGCGGAACAGGAACCGCCACAATCAATGCCCCCAGTGTTGCTCGTAATCTTGCCTGTGCCATGACCTGCTTTTACTACGGTCAGCAATCCTGCGATGTTTATGAGATTTGACTTCGTGATTGTTGTTGATCCGCTCGAACTGTCGGCAGTAAGAGTAATAGTATATATTCCAGACTTATTATAGGTGTGAGTAGGGCTTTTTAGTGTACTCGTATTATTTTCGGTGTCGCCGAAATTCCAGTTCCATGCTGTTGCACACATAGAGTTGTCGGTGAATGAAACTATCAGTGGCGAATTCCCCGATAGCGGCGATGCTGCAAGAGTAACAGGAGGATTGGGGGTGAATGTAGCTGTAACTGTTGCTGCATCGCTTATTGTGACAGAGCATGTACCTGTTCCTGAGCACCCGCCGCCGCTCCAGCCAGTAAACGTCATGCAGGTGTTTGGTGAGGCAGTGAGCGTAATTGCTGTGCCCTCAGAGAACAACTCCTCGCATTTGGTACCGCAGCTAATGCCTGCTGGTGCACTTGTAACTGAACCATAATCTCCACCGTTCACTTGAAGTGTCAATAGGTGAGGTTTGTATAAGACTCTCTTTCGTTCACGGTTGCCGACTTCGTCATACTTATAGATAATTACAGTGCCGTCTGAATACTCAGACCGCTCTATCCTGTTAAGATCGTCGTAGGTATGTGTCACCGTAGCGGTATGGGAATCGAAAGCGGGGATAAAGATGAACCCGAGTGCTGAAACAAAGAGCAGCAATCTCTCAAGACTCAATTTATGTTTCATCGTCCCTCCCCGCTGACATAAAATTTCGCGAAAGTGACTGCCTAAGCTGAAGTATGATTAAAAATTGAATTTTCTCGGTCCCCATCGGGTCAGAGTCCTCAATAAGATGAATTCGCTCCCGTGTCCGGTTCTTGTACTGTTGCCAGCGGCGATACGGCAATCTCTGAGATTACCGGCAACATCTTTCCAAGGACATCTTGTTCTGTATAAGAATCCGTGTTCAGGGGGTCTGCACCCGGCTTTCCTATGTTCACAATCATCTTAAGTGAAGCGGGTGTCGCTGACCACGGGAGTCTTCCGTCCTCGGTGGGTGAAGCTATAGTAAACTCCCCATAGGATGTACCTGAAGCGTCGTAATAGCAACCCTTTATCCTGCTCGTCGGCCTTCCGAAATTTTCGGTCCAGGTTACCAGATGATATGATCCGCAACGGCCCGTCTTCGGAGACCTTCGAGCCGCGGTCGTATCGCTCAAGATGACTCTTGAGTCGCCGGGAATGCCCGCCGTTGTAACAATCCGGCCGTATATTCTCCATTGACATCCTTCCGAGGGACAGGCGTTCGGGAGTGTTGATTCTTCATTCATTACCACAAGATAGTTCGTATCGTTAAAGGAAATAGCCGGGTTCTCGTTCGGCAGTGATGATTCGTTTATCAGGAAATTGTCGCCATTCAGGGCGCCGGCTTCTCCGGGCGAGGATTTTGTTATAAATTGTCCGTAGACATCCGATTCCTTGCATGTGTTCTGTTGCGTGGCCGGGTCCGTATAACACGCGCTCTGGTTGCGACCGTCGACCCATACCACCAGAATGTTCGTTCCGTCGAAGGCCAAGGCAGGCATTCTCTGTCCATGGGTGGCAGTGCTAACAGAAATTATTGATCCCATTAAAGCGCCCGAGGGGGAAATAAACTGTCCGTATATATCGGCTGTATCAGTCACGCTTGGACTGCTCCTGATTTCCCAGGCGACAAAATAATTCTCACTATCAAAGATAACCGGCCCGCCTTCATCACCAGTCACGGCAATGGGAAAAGGCGCGCCGACCAATTGCCCTGATGTGCTTATTCGCTGGCCGTACAACTTGTTCGGAAACGTGGCATCATCAGGCCAGACCATCAAATAATTAGACCCGTCAAAGGCCACAGAAGGCGCTCCTCCGGTCCGACCTACGGAGACGCGCGGGCCTACCAGGCTCCCTGTCATTGACGACACGAGTTGTGCAGTAATATTGGCAGGGGAATCCTGATCGCCGCGAATCCCTACCAAGATATTTGTCCCGTCATATGCAGCGCTGATACTGAGCTCATTGCCCGACGTTGTCGCGATCGGGACTTCCATAGGGTAAGGCGTAACGGGCAGTGTGGCAGCTGGTGGAGTTGTAACTGTCACGAGTGTAGTTTCAACACTTCCCCCGTCATATCCACTGTCATTCACGGTAGTCGGATTAGTGCCACCGCCATCATCCGTGCATGCATTCAAACAGATTAGCGGCAGCAAAGCCATCAAGAGTATCCGAATAATTTTTGCCATAAGAAATGTTCCCCTCACGATTAAACCTGGATTCGTCGCGTAGTGAAGACATCCTCAAGCTCTTGCCGATTATTTTGGGTTCGCTTCGCTAACCCGACCTACCAGCGTTCCCTCACTGAAGTCTAATCAGAAATCTTCAAACCGTTTCCCAGTCTTTGTTTCAATGACGCTTAAAAGATGATTGTAATTATTAATTTCTCTTCTGATAACGATTCTTTTATTGTTCTTTGCGATAACTATGGCATACATTTTTATGTCTTTTTTTTTCGTAGATATCGAATAGCTAGAACCTTCTTTTTTTAAAGATTCAATCTGTTGCCATTCTATTAAATTATCATTTTTATATTTTCGTTTCGCAATAATCGCTTCATCTGTAGTGTGAATTTCTCCTGCAATTTTTCTTTTATCAAGAAAAACCAATAAAATGAAAAAAGCTAGAATTACTCCAAAAATTATATAGCCATAAATCTTGTCCTCCGATCTCGATTGCGAAACTAAATAAAGAAAAAAGCTTACGAATAATACGCCAGGCAAGAAGTTCAATTTGTACGTCCATGGATATTTGTACGTATTGCTGTTGCTATTCTGCATACTATAATTCTCCATTTAGATATTTGGCACTTCTTGTTTTATGGACATGACCTTTGCATTGCAGGCAATCCAAATGCTATTTCACCCAAACCCTGTAGTAAACCGCTTCCCATAACGCCTGTATTCCCAGCCATGGCAGTGCCAGCCACTCCTGTACTAGCGCCAAGTGCAGCAGAGAAAGCTACTGAACTCCAGCTAATTTCGTTTCCAGAATAAAGTTGTCCTAAAAGATTTGTGCCACCGGCAGATACAAGCCCTATTGCAGCAGAACTGGCAAAATTTGTTGCCAAGAAGCTCCAAATGTAACTGTTGCTAATGCACCAGTTCCTACGCCCATCGCTATGCCCGGCAATACAGGCTGGTCGTTTACGTAAGCTAATACTCCGCCTGTTACGCCACCAATTGCAGCCCCTACAAGTGCCTGAGGAACATTACCATTCGGATCAATTAAGTTCACCGGATTATTCCCCACATACGCGTACAGATTCACATCCCCTCCGCCAAAACCTAATGGGTCTTCAGAAATAAATCTCCCCACATTTGGGTCATAGTATCTTGCACGCATGTAATAGAATCCGTTCGGTTCGGCTATCACGCCGAATTGGCCTATATATTTGAAGGGCTGCAATACGGCCTCCACCTGGTTTAATACCGCTCCGAAAGCATCATATGCGTATTTATTCACGATGGTCTTGCTCTGGTTAGTCATCGCTGTTGTGCTGCCCGTTGCATTGTAGTGATAGCTATAAACCTCGCCCTCTGGCGTAACCATGGCCAAGAGTCCTGCGCCGTAGATGTAATACCGCGTAATAGTATTGGAGCTATCAGCTTCAGCAATGACATTCCCAGCAGCATCATATATATAGCGGGTTGTGACGCCGTTTCTATTTGCTTCCAGTCTTCTCCCACTGCTATCGTAGTAATAATAATTACTTCCGCTCCTCCTCAGGCGGTGCTCATAGTCAAATTCATTAGTAACACCGTCACCTGCCAAAAGCTGACCTTCAATGTCATAAATAAAAGAGGTATTTCCGGCAGATAATAAGCGGTTTTTCGTATCATTATAAGTGTAAGTTGCATCCGACATAACAAAACTCGGCGCAAGCGGCTCGTTCTGCACGATGGTTTTTCTATTGCCGTTGCCATCAAGTTCTGAAAAAGCATAGCTTGCTATGGTACTGCTGATTCCCGTTAACCTGTGGGCAGTGTCATAAGTGTAACCGGTCACAAGCCCGTTAAAACCGACAAGATTTTCAAGATAAAGTTCCTTGACCTTATAGTTATAAGTGGCAGTTTTTGTCAGCCAATCGATTTTGACCGTCTTGATCCGATTTAATTTGTCATATGTGTAAATCAACTTTTTGCCGTCAGGATATGTAAGCTCTGATACATTGCCGGCCGCGTCGTACTTATAACCAACAGTAAAGCCGCGAGGGTCTGTAATAGACTTCAGTCGGCCATTCTCAAAATAGGTATACGAAGTGGTCCCGATTGAATCCCACATTTCGTAAAGTTGATCTAGTTGATTGTACAGGAAGGTAACTGTAGAAAAATCAGGGTAAGTGATCGTTTCGATTTTCCCTGTGGGAGTATACGAGTAGGTTACAGTATGACCGTTACGATCGGTTTTAGTCCAGAGATTTCCGTCATCGTAATATACCAAATCGGTTGATATAGTCCGGCTTGGGTCAATAATCTTTTTAAGTAGTCCTCTTTTGTCATATTCAAAGGTCGTCTGAGCGTTCGCCTGGTCAGTCAACCCGGTCATCCTGCCGAAGGGATCATAGGCATATGTAATGAGCGAATGTATGCCAGTTTGAGATGTGTACGGATCGCCTAAAGCGTTATAGACGAACGTCGATGTGGTTCCTCGTCCGTCAGTTGCAGTCCGCTTGAGGCCATTTGGATAGTAGTCCGCTGTAAACTGGTTGCCTTCATTGTCCCGCGTCAGCTTAAGATGATTGCTGGAATTGTATTCAAAATGGGTTGTGTGAAGGAGCGGATCGATTATATCAGACAACAGGAACGTGTCCGGGTAATACTGAAAAGTCGTTGTATAGGATAATGCGCTAATGATGCTCGTGACATTGTGATTTCCATCATATAAATACGATGTTTTGTTTAATTTAGGGTCATTGAATTCTATTACATGGTCCTGTCCATCGTATTTTTTGGTCCATTTATTCTTGAGTGCGTCCTGCTCACCAATATTTCTGCCCTTATCATCAAAATAATAGGTAATCCTGTTTCCTGCCGGATCTTCTTCTGAATTTTCGTATCCGGTAAAATAGAAATTATACTCCGCAGTCGTCCCACCCTGACGAGGCACGATCTGCTTCTCGACCCGTCCAATCGTATCATAATAATTTCTTGCCGTATCAATCCCGAATGGATTTATAAGGCTCTTCATTCGGTGCTCTGTGTCATAATCATAGCTCCAGATCTTTTGTTCAGGATCTTTGTATTGTGACAGGTCACCATTCGACCTGTAATAATAGTCAACAATTCTACCGGTTGTATCCCACACACTGCTTATCTGTTCGTTTGAAGGATCGTATCCGAATGAAAGTATTCGCCCAAAGGCGTCTCTCACAGCAACCAGGTTGCCTCCATTATAGAAAAACGCCATCGTATTGCGATCTGCATCTACAATTTCGCGGATACGATGGCTTGTATTAAAATACATGCTCGTTCCAAACCGCTCGTGAAGATCGAATATTCCGTCGCTGTTTCTTACCAATTTTGTAGTCACACCCGGCGGCGAGGCATACGTACCATCGGCGAGCTTTATGAATTCCGCGACCTTGCTTCCTATATGGACTGTAACGGCGTTATCGATCAACTGATCTATGGCCCATTTACTGATCAACGACCCAATCATCCATCCTCTGATGTTGTCTTCAGATTTTAAGATATCGTATATTACATAAAGGGCCGCGATAAAGGACGCGGCGTCCACGGGCTGCCGTCGGCCGAGACCGGGATCGCCGTGGCTGGTTTGGGTTAGGTAAATGTCGTAGTTGTGCGTCCACCCGTAGCCCAGCGTCCGTTTGATCCGGTTCAAGCCGCTGTTATATGACCTTGTAAACGAGAGGCCCATCGGAGCGCTGCTGCCGAGGTTTAAATCAGTGTGATTATAAACATACGCGCCACTCGCCATATCTACCGGCTCAAGAGACAATGGCGTGTCAACAGGCGATATCATTAAGTTAATATTATCTGAATTAGGCATGCACTGTTGATTTGTTTGGTTTCGATCACTGACCATTGATGTGTCTACGGTTCCGTCCGTCGAGCTATACCCGCCATTGTAGCCCGGGCTAATAGACGCTTCTATATAATAAGTAGAGGTAGAACCTGTCATTAAATGAGAAATATATCCTGCCCCTGTCCAGTTATTCAAGGTCAGTTTTCCATTATCAGGAAGAATCACTGTATATCCCCGGTTTATGCGCTCCTGAATATTGGCGATATCTGTTGTTGAATAGTTTATCAACTGTTGTTGAATGGAGCTCTCGAAATTACTTTTGCTTGTGGTAAATACTTTTCTTCCAGATGCATTGGCAAGCTGAAACAGTTTCATCGTGGAGACGGCGGGCTTAGGCAAACTCTCTGAACCCATTAATTGTTCCAGCATTCCATGTTCAAAGGAGCTTTGAATGAGCGTGAGAGCTTTTTGGAATGATTTTTTATCGCTATCGCTGTCGTTATATGAAGTGAAATCCAAAGAATTTTTTACATCAATATAGTAACCAGCTTCCTGGGCCATCAGACCTACTCGATGGTACGTCGCATACACAACGCCCGAAATGCTGGATAAAAGTTTTTGAGCTTCCTGAGTTTCTTTCATCCAGGTTAAACCCATAATGTTGAGCGTTTCACCGAGCACATACTCAGACGCGCCCGCTGCAACGTAAATATCAAGGCGCTGCTGTCTTTTACGAAGTAACGCGTCTGATACACCATTAAAGTTAGAGACTATCGCATAGGAGCCGTTGTTTTTAATCGTGTAGGTGGCCCATTGATCGGCAAACGTCCCGGGATGATCAACGATTATGCAAAGCGCTTTATCCGTAGTGGCCGCTTGTCCCCCAGCACTCAGAAATTCATCTTTCATGATGATCGGCCTACCACTTCGATGCATCAGGGTCAGACTCTTGCCCGATATATCCGGAATATCATATTCAGCATCAATATCTACCGAAGAAAAGACAGGATTATCGATTCTACAGAAATCCTTCGCATAATCAAGGTCACCATGCCGCAAAATTAGTTTGGATGTAAGATCAGGCGGTATCTCGTCTTTCAACCAGTAATAACCTATAGAAGTTGACCCTACATCTGACAAAATGGTTCTTCCTCCCAATATCTCGTTGACATCACTATTGGGATACATATTTCTAATAACGCTTACTAGTTGTGATGAGTAGGCCGCTAGTTTATCCCTGATAGACATTTCGTTTACATTTTGTGTATATATACTGTTGAACGTAGCCCCCACTGTAGCTGCAGCTACCAATTCGTTTCGGCTGTAAACCATTGAGCCAGCAATATCGATTTTATTCTTGTAAGAATATAATTTAATAGCTGGATCATAGGCAAAATAAGCACCGTTGATTGTTACAAGAACCCACATACGATCTACGTCGGCCTGTTCGTCACCATAGCGGCTGCACGGAATGCCACCGGACCACAAGGCACCGGAAATTGCTTCCCAGGTTTCTTGCACGCCCAGCAAATTGGCAAGCACTTCAAAAGAGTATCTCACTTTTACAAAATAAAATTGGGCTAAGTAGCCGCTCTCTCTCAAAAGCGCAACCATTAACGCCGCCTGATCGAAATCATTCCCGCTGCCATCTAGAAGAGTCTGTGTTGCGCCTTTACGGGAGCCAAAATAGGGAACAAAGTCTATGTTGAATTTCATGTAGGAATTTATATTATTTAAATCATAGTGTAACGCACGTGCAAGTTCTTTGATTTCGGGAGTTATAGAGGTTGCTAGAGCAGCCAGCATTGGTGTTTTTGTAGTGTTTGTCTGTCTATTTTTTCTGTCCGCGATAATATCGGCTTCATTTTGTTCATGGGTAATAGGTCTCGACTTTACCATGACCCAGCCCGGGCCAGCTATTTGACGATGCTTTTTTGCGGTTGTACTGCTTGAAGAGTTGCCTGCCTGTGAATTGCTATGGCCATATGCAGAGCCGCCAGATGGTTGGTTCTCGGTTCCATTCGCCTGGTTGTTGTCGTTGTTTTGGTCCTCCGCATTCTGTTTATTCAAAGTTCTTGTTATTCCTTCAATGGTTGGAAAATCAGCCGGGATAGAGCTTTGATATACAATCGACCAGACCCCGAAAATTGTATCTGCGCTTATTTCACTGTAACCGACCCTGAAATATCCGGTTTCGCCCCAGTCTGTTCCCCAGCTGCTCTTTACGATAAAGTACTGTTCAGCGTCATCATAACCTATAATGGTGGCAGCATGATATCCTTGGAATCCTCCCCATACGTGGGAATATATACCCGAGCTGTAATAGAAGAAATCTGTATGTGCGGCCATGAGCGTGACAACAGGTCCGAGATTATAGACCGCGTATTTTATTGCATTGACAGTAGGATCAACCAGGTACCAATCCGTTATCTTATAGGAATCAGTCAACCAGTTTGAGCACGCATTTGAACAGATGCCGTCCGAGGCAATATACGGATAACAGCTTTCTTGTGGGAGCCCGTTGTCACGGATAAAATCAGAAGCTGCATCTATCAATCCGCCGGAGCAAGTGCCCACATTCGCGCAGGAAGTCAAAACCTGCTCAGAAAGATCCAGAATGACACTCGGCGTATTTTGGGATATCAGTACATTCGACTCAAGCGCCGCAGTGGTAGCAAAGGCCCAGCATATTCCGCATGTTCCCTGGTCCTTGATCGGAGTTACATAATTGTTCCCGGCATAATTCCTCCAATCAAGATAGATTGGCAAAGAAGCAGAAGGAATTAATAATTTCTTTTCTCTTCCGGTTGCAGACGGCAGAAGAGCACCCAGCCGATTTTTTCTTTCGTCTTGTGATAACTTCGATATCGCCGTGTCTGCAGCAATCCATTTGCCTTTCTTCTCCTTGATAGCTTTTAACGTATCATCAAGTTCGGAAGAGGCATGGGCAAGGGTAGTTATCATGACGATAAAGAATAAAATCAAAATGCCCAGCATGACAAATTTTCTATAGAAGAAATTGTGGTGCATGCTTTGTCCCTCCTGGCGAGTACTGGAAAGTGCCCCCCTCACCCAACCTCTCCCCTTTGGAGAGAGGGTTCAAAGGCAAGGTGCAAAACTATAACGAATCTATATAAAATGATGTTTGACTTGATTAGATTCCGGTTTCACAACCTTACAAGCGCGTCAAATTTTATAGTTTTGTAGAAATAAATTATTGCTAAAACAAAATGTTTGAAGCGGAGGGTAGGACCATTCAGTGAAACAAGACTGAGATTTCGGAAATCTCTCAGTTTGTCAATTTGCTTATCTTAAAGAAGATCGAGGATGGGCAAATCCGTGATGAGTTTAAAGATGAATAAAAACGCAATTACTGTATACTACTTTAAAAATTTTGTCTCGGCTTTTTTTGCTAAAACATTCGGCATTTCTTGCTATTTTTTTGTGACAAATTTTGTCAGCAGACGGCCCCAGAAATGAGTCTCTGTGCGCCGGTTCTTTACTCCAACGCTAAAGGCAAGATTCCGAACGTCAAAATCAAGATTTCTCGCTTCGCCGAATGACAGGCAGGGGTGAGGGGAGTTTATCTATTGAGATGGTACGACAACTGTGTCTAAGTATTGCGACAGCGCGAGTGCGGGGTGTGTCTTTTTTGAACCTCTGGATTCCCGATTAAAACGTTCGGGAATGACGGCTTTACGTATCAGGGTGAGATCGATGACCGCAGTTCCAGAGATGGCTTTTTACGCGGATCGAGTGTAAATTTGACCGAAAATTTGTCAAGAATTTTTTGGGAGTGGCAACACCCCAATTAGCAGGCCTGCCTATTGTCTTTTGAGCTTTTGTACTATATAATTCACACATAAGTAGGCACCGTTTTGAATTGGAGAGAAAAACAACGGAGCGAGGATGACTCCGGAAGGAAAGCAGCGGTTCATACACAAGAAATCCAACGAACACAGTATCCCTGCAAATGAGAAAATACTTTGGTGGGAAGATGACTGGAAGCGCAGAAAAACGAAAAATTAAGCGCTGTCCGCTGTGCGGCGGTGAGATGAAAGACGGGACCACAACTATTCCCTTTTTATCCGGGGAGCGAGTGACCGTTATTAAGAACGTGCCCGCTGAAATCTGCTCCGATTGCGGCGAAGCCTATATGAAAAGCAGCGTTGTCGACAAGATTGAATCACTTCTTGACCGTCTTGAGGCACTACAATCAGAGATGTCGGTTATTCATTACGAAGCGGCTTAAATTCTCATCTCATCGACAATCCTTCAACTCTCAACTCTCTTGCCCGCTTTGAAACAAATTTAACTAGTGTAGTGTCTCTTAAATGGACGGTGTTATGATGATTTCATCGAAAACTTATCTTCGCATAAATATTTGCTGATGAATTTGTAGGGCGACCCTTTAGGGTTGCTGCTGTTCCGGCTCTTTCAGCAAGGCTAAAGCCTTGCCCTACAAGTTTGGCTGCGGCCTACTGCTGCGCTATGATAACACCAGTCGTTTGTGAGACACTACACTAGTAGTTCTCTGCAAGCAGTTCAAAGAAATTCCTCGGGTGCAGGCACGCCGGACAGACCTCGGGAGCTTCCGTTCCTTCATGATGATACCCGCAGTTCCGGCACTTCCAGACCGCGGTTGAATCCTTCCTGAACACCCTTCCCTTCTCGATATTATCCAGCAGCCTCCGATACCGCTTTTCGTGCTGCACCTCAACGCTTGCGATCAGCCGGAACGTCTGTGCAACGGCCCCAAAGCCCTCTTCCTCGGCAATCCTGGCGAACCCCGGGTAAAGCTTCGCCCACTCCTCATTTTCTCCGGAAGCCGCTGAAAGCAGGTTCTGCGCCGTGGTGCCGATCATCCCGGCGGGAAAGGAGGCGGTGAATTCGGACATACCGCCTTCCAGAAACTTGAAAAACCTTTTTGCGTGTTCTTTCTCATTTTCAGCGGTCTCCAGGAAAAAAGCCGCTATCTGCTCGTACCCTTCTTTCCTGGCCGCGCTCGCGAAATAGGTATAGCGGTTTCGTGCCTGGGATTCTCCGGCAAAAGCGGCAAGCAGGTTTTGCTCGGTCTTACTGCCTTTCAGATTCATGGTCCCTCCTGATATTAATCGTGCGTCGGCAATGAGGCCCGTATCGGCTATATTGCTTTTTTGTTGTCGAAGGGTCGCGATGCCCGTTTCGTCGTTCGGCGACGTTGTTCGTCTTAACGACATTCCCGTTCACCGAAACAGGCCTCGTTACCATAGCCGAACGACGAGATGCTACCGTGTTCTCTTTTCAAATCCGGTACTGGCAAACAGAATATCGAGACGAGCGAGCAGGCAATAACTGAAGCGCTCCTTGATTTTCTGGATGAGCGGCCGTCTTCTCCAGTCCTCGAGCCGGATGAGAACGGCCCTTGCAAGGTCCGCTTCAAAATCAGCACGGGCGCGGGAGGCAAGACCCCGCTCTCTCACTACCGCAACCAGTTCGTAATTGATTCTGCCGCTCCTGATGTCCATGTTGGCCGACCCGGCGACCACCGTATCGTCGGCTATCGTCAGTTTAGCATGCATCATGGAAGGCAGGTATTCCCAGACCTCAACGCCGGCCCGAAGCAGCCTTCCGTAAAGACCGCGTGCAGCCCACCGCGCCATCGGGACATCGGTCTTCTGCGGGAACAGCAACCGGACCGGCACTCCGCGTTTTACCGCGCGCTTCAATGCCCGCATCATTCGTCCATGGGGATAGAAATAACCCATGGCAAGGTCGATGCTCCTTGCCGCTTCCTTGACAACCTTCAAGTAAGCGGCGCGCACCGGCCTCATCGGATCTTCAGGTCCGCTTTCAAGAAAACGGACCGTTCCATAATCCATGCTCCCGCGCAGTCCCTGTTCCCGGCGAAGACCCAGAAGGAGCCTGCGAAAGGGCGAATTCGCCCTCGACCACATGCGCATGAACGACCCTCGAAGCTGCCCGGCTTCAGGCCCTGATATTTCCAGAGCATTGTCCCTCCAGCTTTCCTCGCCGTTCGTCCCCCGGTAATATTCATCGGCGATATTCATGCCGCCGATAAACGCTTTCCGGTCGTCTACGAGCAGAAGTTTCCGATGGTTGCGAAAAGGGAACAGGCCGCGCGACAGCGGCCGGAACCATCGGAACAGGCCGCCGGCCATCCTGAGTTCTTCCCAGAACGAGTCATGCAGGTCCCAGGAGCCCCAGGCATCCACGATTACCATCACTCGCACACCCCGCTTCGCTGCGGCAACGAGATGCGAACGATACTCGCGCCCGGTCTCGTCATCCGCAACTATGTACATTTCAAGGGCGATCGAGGATACCGCGCCGTCGATTGCATCGAACATGGCAGGGAACGCTTCCCCGCCGTTTTTTAACAGCCGGATGGTAGTCATAAAGAAATGCCTGTTATAATCTTATTCGCAGATTACGTACCCTGCTGTTGCCAAAACGCGGGCACAAGCAGATGTACGCAGATTTAAAAAAAAATGACTCCGAAATATCCAGAACACCAAATCAACCTGAAAAAAGCAGTTGGACACGGATAAAATCTGATCAACACGGATTTATAGGAAGTTACGAACAGTAATGGATTCACCCAAAAGGCGAGATGGCTTTTTGCTCTATCACATTGTTTTGATCCGCTGTTTCCGTGTTCATCCGTGTTCAAATGCCGTTTTTAGGATCAAGCATTTACTTTTTACTAAACTCAAGAAGAATTCAGATTCTGCTTAATCCATGAAATCTGCGCAATCTGCGGATAAAGCTTCGAGATTGGTTTTAGTGAATGCTACACATTCTCAAACGTATAATCCACCTTGACTTTCATGTCTTTCCGGAGGGAATGATACACCGAACAGTATTTATCGTGCGATAGGGAAATGGCCCGCTCGATTTTCTTTGCCGTCAGCTGCGCTCCCTTTACCGAAATGATCATTTCCATGGACGTGTAATACTGAGGAGGCGTCGGATTTCGTTCCCCCACAATATCCATTTTATATGATTGTATCTCGCATTTCATCTTTTTGAGGAACGCCACCATGTCGATTCCCATGCAGCCGGCAACGCTCAGAAGAAGCGTTTCCGTTGGTGAGCAGCCCCATTGCTGTTGAGCATCGTATTCCACTTCGTATCCACGGTTGGTGCGTCCTATGAAGATGAGCTCTTTGTCCCAGGTAAGCGTGGCCTTGTTAACCTGTACGATCTTCGACTTGTACCCGTCCAGCGTTTGATCCAGGTCCTTGATTTCAATCTCTTCCGACATGTATCGCTCCTTCTATAGAATTATTCACTGCTTCCCGGACAAGCCGGGATCAAAACAACTCGTTTTCGCCGCTGATTAACACGGATAACACTGATAACCCTGAAAAAAGCAGTTGGACACGGATAAAATCTGATCAACACGGATTTATAGGAAGTTACGAACAGTAATGGATTCACCCAAAAGGCGAGATGGCTTTTTGCTCTATCACATTGTTTTGATCCGCTGTTTCCGTGTTCATCCGTGTTCAAATGCCGTTTTTAGGAATAACTAAATTAATATCCTGTTTTCTTATTTTCAATGACTTATAGATTGATGGTTTCGTAAAAAGTCAAAAATCATCGAATAACCGTCATTCCGGCTTGTCCGGAATCCTTCTTTTTCAGTGTGTTGCGTGGCGATACGATTCCCGACAAGCGGGAATGACGACTTTTTACGAGTTAATCATAGATTCTCTCACACTGAAAAGCAGGGCGTCTCTCGCAAAGGCGCCAAGGGCGCAAAGAAGTCAATCTTTAAAGGATTTTGACTTTAAACCAAACCTGCCTTTCTTTGCGGCTTTGCGAGAAGATGATTTTGTGTCCTGTTTTGAGCCTGAGGAGTTACCGTTTTTCCTTCAAATAACCGATTGCTTCATTTTCTTTTCCGGCTTCTACCTTGAGCACATAGGTCTTAATGGCGCCCGCTTCCAGGGCGACGGAGTAAGAATCGTACGTAGCGCGAACCCCCCTCGATCCAAGATACCCTATCAGGTCCATCATATATGAATCGTCAAAGCCGCTCCCGGTGTCGCCGCGCAGAATCTCCATATATTCGACGTCCTGATTGGGCTTTAAATCACCGGACCCTTCTTTCCAGACGTCCCCGTATTCCCATTCTCCGTTGTCCGCTGCGTCTTTTTGTCCGGAATCAGCGGGGCCGCCAAATACAGTAACCAGCACCGCAGCAGCAATCAGCACAACCAGGATAACAACAAGCGTAATCATGAAAAATGCCTCTTCTTGCAGTTTCGCAACTTGCATCGATATTAATTGAGAGCCCGAGCGCTGTCAAATAAAAAAACCTGATAGAACCGGCAATCAGCGAACACGGCAGGACACGTCCGGGGGGGGTATTGCATAGGAAGGGATTGGTGCGCTCCTGAACAGCGGGGATTGACAGCACTCAGCCTGCAGTATATCATGGCCCTATGATAGAAACGTTCTCCTTCCTCGTCGGCCTGGGCTTCAGTTTCCTGGTCTATTTCCGCTCAATCAGGAAGACAGACTACTCTTTTCTGAAAAAAATGGCTTATTTCCTCTTTACGGCTATCGGCATAACAGGCACGCTGTTCCTGTTTGGCGTTCTCATTGCCGACTTCTTCCGGCATACCGCTTTTCCTTCTTCCCATTAATTTCAGGTATTTCAATTTTTTTATTTTTAGACTTGACAAAAAATATCATCTGCGAGTATCATAATACTACTTAAGTTATATCGGTTTTTCCCATTACTTTGAACAAATGGTCTCAGCTCAAGGAGGACTTATGAGGAAGTTGGTCATGCTCGTAGTTACATCCGCCATATCGGTGCTGGTCCTGGCCGGTTGCAGCGGCGACAAGAACACGCCGGAAGCATGTCTTCACCAAACAACAATGGATCTTGACAAGGGTAATTACGACGCGGTTCTGGCATCAACCTGCGCGGAAGAGATGCAGATAGGGGCGGCATGGTTCGGCAAGGCCGGCTATGACATAACGAACGTGCTGAACAGGTTCGTTGACGCCAACGGATCTTCTTCGTCGTCATCGACCCAAAAAACCGATCTCAACATCTACATGACGTCTCTTACCGGGAATGTGACAGGCACTACGTTGACGTATCTGGATAACGCAAGATCTGAGGGATACGACAAAGTTCTGCCGGAAGAGAGCGGTTATCTGGACGCCAGGTTTTACTTGAGCATCGTCGATGCGGTAAAAAGCCTCTCCCTTATCAAGATCGTCATTCCGAATATTGTAAATGCTGACGGAACCCTGAACAAGACTTGCGACAACAACGGGAATAACGTTCCTGATGAAGCAGACGCAACTGCCTGCGAGCTAATAGCATCCGTGAACATAAACAGCAGCCCGACGGGGACAATCGCCTGCAAGGCCGCCTCCTATTCCCCGCTCACGCCCGCTGCCATTACCCTCACCGACTCTGCGGGCAGCCCGGTCACCGGGACCTACAGCGGGTTGACCATCTCGATGGCTACAGGCACGAGCCCCGTGACCACCGGCTGCATTCCTGTCGGAGCTACGCAGTATAAAAGGCTCCTGTACAAAGACGCCGCTACGAACAAATGGTTCGCTGCTACGACAACCGGCCTGTGCAGCGGTTCGGACGGGCAGCAATGGCCGTGCCCGGTCCTCGGAGCCAATCTCGATCTGACAACTTCAATAGACGCCAGCATCTACAGCGCGGTCAGTTCTATGAGCTCCGCCGTCACCGCCACCAATTCAGACGTGAAAACATCAATAACCGATATTCAGAAAGACGCCTGCACCTCGCCTTGCTCCAGTGTATGCCCGGGGGCTTGTCCGGCATCTTGTCTGTCCGGTGCTACCACGTACTGTTCATCAACCGACATCTCAAACTACATACAAAATAACTTACACTAAGATCTTACCGGAGGATACGGACATGTCTTATAGAAAGACAACATTTTTATACGGATTTTTTCTTTTAGCCGCGTTCTGTCTGCTCCCGTCGATTTCCACGGCGCAGGGCCCGACATCGCAGGAATACCCCTATCTCTATAAATCGCCCAGGGCAATGGGCATGGGGGGCGCCTATACCGCGGTTGGGGGAAGAGTGGACTCCCTTTTCTATAACCCGGCCGGTTTGAGCGGCATCCCAAAGGACAAGGGCTGGGACGTGAACCTTATAAATGTCACGGCAGAAGCGGGCAAGAATTCTCTCGATTTCTTCGATGATCTGGACAAATCCATGGATGTCGGCGACGTGAACGGAGACGGCAGCTCTGACGATGACGAACAGCGGGCGGTCAATGACGTGCTCGCGCAATATCGCGGGGAAAACCTGCATATCCGGGTCGCGGATTTTACTGCGATGGGAAGAAGCTGGGACAGGTTTGCGTTCGGCATCGGCGGACTGGGAAGCGCACGGTTTGACGCAGTGGCTCACCAGGGCTTCAGCTCCGACGGTTTCCTGGAACTGAACTCCGATGTAACCTACGGCGGGATCCTGGGCTTCAGCATGGGGATGACCGAGAATTTATTTCTGGGCATCGGGGCAAAAGTGTTGACGAGGGATTCTATTATTCATAAATTTACCGCCCGGGAACTGGTGGAGCATCAGGACAATCTTGACGACTACGTCATGGATGACCTCAAGAAAAACGGCAAGGGGGTCGGATTCGATGCGGGTCTCGTCTGGAATCTCGCACCCGATTCCTGGTGGAGGCCTTCTCTGGGCGTTTCAGCGCTCAATATCGGAGATCTTGACTTCCAGGAGGCTGGCCTCCTCCCGATGACCGTTAACGCGGGCATTGCAGTCAATCCGGAGATCACCTGGTTCAGGTCGTTGACCGTAGCCGCGGACTATATCGATATAACGAATAATTTCACCCAGGACAAGGATGTAGCGAAACGGATCCGGTACGGAGCCGAACTTCAGCTCTTCGACAAGCTGCCGATCGAAATGGCGCTGCGCGCCGGGATGTATCAGGGAAATCCGACTTTCGGCGCTGACTTGAGGCTGCTCTTCTTAACGTTCTCGTACGCAATGTATACCGAAGAAGTCGGCGCCTACGCCGGCCAGGACGAGGACAAACGTCAACTGCTTACCCTGAACATCGGGTGGTAATCCGGTTCTGAGCACAAAAGGCGCGCCCCTCCGGGCGCGCCTTTTGTGCTCGTTCCCCTTTCAAACATCCTTCTTTATCTTCAGTAAAGCGTCCCTTGCCGCTTCACACACCACCGGATAAGTGTCAAGTAAACTTGCGCTCAATGCCTCCCTGGCTGACTGGTCTCCTATTGTGCCGAGTACCGATGCGGCATCCCCCCGGATCGTCGGGTTCGGGTGGTTTAAAAGCGCGATCAAACCGGGGACCGCGGCCTTGAGTTCGTTCCGGTGTTCCGATACCAGTTCTTCTACGAGGGCGACCGTACCGAGCCTCACCCTGAAATTCTTCTCTCCCAGCATGTCGGGAATAAACCGGTAGAGCCGCTTGTCCTGTTTGAATAACCCTATTATATTGTTGAGAAATCCCCTGGCCATGTACTCTATCAGCACGGCCTTCATTTCATGCTCTTGCATTATAATGCTCACCGCCGGGCAAAGCCTTAAATCAGGATCGGCCTAAAAAGAATTTACGGTCAGCGTCGTGCTGCCGGTGATATTTCCGGACCTCGCGGTTATTGCAGCGGTTCCCACGCCGGTTGCAGTAGCTTGACCGATGAACACCGGCGCATTCGATATGGTTGCAACCCCCGGGTTCGAGGAAGTCCAGGTCGAGCTCCCCGTCAGGTTGATTGTCGTACCGTCTGAAAATACCCCCGTCGCTGAAAATTGAATCAGCGTATTCGATCCGAAGACAAGCGTAGGATTCGATGGTGTGATGGTAATCGACGACAGCACCGGAGCGCCGGCAGGCACCGTCACTGTTGCCTGGTTGGAGGTTATCCCGGAGAACGTGGCCGTAATCGTCGTCGTGCCCGCACCCGCAGCTGTTGCCAGTCCCTGCGTCCCGGCCGAATTGCTTATCGTCGCAACCCGGCTATTGGAAGAAGTCCATGTAGCGTTCGACGTTATATTCTGCCTGGTCCCATCGGAAAACGTTCCGGTGACAGTGAACTGTTGCGTTGCGCCGCTGGCGATAGTCACGCCGGTCGGTGATATCGATATCGAGACAAGATCAGGAGCTGTTACGGTCACTGACGTTGCTCCGGATATCCCTCCAAATGTCGCCGTAACAATCGCCAAGCCTTCAGCTGCCGCTGTCACCGACCCGCTGCCGTTCACAGTAATGATTCCTGCGGGAGCTGCGGTCCATGCTGCGAAGTTTGTTAAATTCTGTGTCGCATTCCCGGAAAGAGTGCCGGTTGCGGTAAACTGCCGGGCGGTACCGGCGATCAGTTCGGGGTTAACAGGGGTTACACTGATAGCGGTAACTGCAGCCGTCGTGATTGCCGTAGTTCCCATAGCAGTATCGAAAACCGCCGATATCGTGGTCGTGCCGGTTGAACCGGATGTTGCGGAGACCAGGCCGTTATCGTTCACTGATGCAATGCCGGCATCCGATGAGCTCCAGGTTACGACATCGGTTATATTCTGCGTTGCGGAATTCTGCAGCGTGCCCGTAGCCGTAAGCTGCAGCGTAGTGCCCGGGGCGATCGTCGGCTGGCTGGGGGTAACGGCAACCGTCGAGAGGGGGGAAACCGTAATCAGGGTGGAAGCAGCATTTGTTCCGGAAGCGGCCGTAATTGTCGTAGAACCGGAACTTACGAGCGACGATGCTGTAACCAGACCTTGATCGTTCACTGTCGCGACGTTGGTGTCCGAGGACGTCCACGTTAGTTCCTGCGGGCTCAGATTCCTCGTGATGTTGGAGAATGTGCCCCGCGCCTGAAGTTGCAGCGTCGTTCCCGGAGCCATACTCGGCTCGGAGGGACTGATCGCAATGGAGAGCAGCATAGGCGCCGACACAACATCTATCCTGTCCGGGCCGCAGCCATGCAGCAAAATCGAAAACATAACTGCAATTACAACGGTAAAGTCCGGACCGGGTTTCTTCTTCATGTTGCAGTCCTCACCTAATGATGGTTGGTGGCGGCCATTTGCCCCGGCTCATTGTAGTTTATTGTCCGGTGTGACCTGCTTTGATTTTACCATTTCCTCGCAAAAGAATTGGGAAAAGGACTCGTTTTTGATCTATTCGATGTAACGCTTCTCCTAAAACAATTTTCGTATTCATCGCTATTTCTGCGTTCTCTCATACTGCATTTCGCTCGGGCTTCTGCGCTTGCAGCGTAAAGTCCGACGGTTTTGCGTGCGGATTATTCTCCCTGGTCGTTAGAATGCTTTTGACCCGCTTTAACCGATAAAACGACTCCCGTTCCCGCTCGCTGATATACTGTGCAATGGTTTTTATTTGTGATTTGATCCCGGGGAGTACGGTCTCTTCCAGGACCTTTATCCTTCTCGTTGTGCGGGTGATCTCGTCACCGAGCCGTTTGAGTTTGCTTTCATACTTCGCAATCTGGAGCATGGATTCCAGCAGCTTTTCAAAAAGAAACGATGCGTCCTCAAGATGCGGCGATGTACCGTACTCATCATATCCTCTTTTATCCGGATCTCGCACGGGCGCGTCATGGACAAGAATGTCCTTGTATTTAAGACCCCAGATGCTCCTCTCAACCACGTTTATCTTGAAATCCCTTTCACTGGCGACCGCTATTGACTCTACGGCATCAACCCCTTCGTGTCCGAGTGATATCGCAAGCTCGCGAAGTGCTTTGCCGTACGAGTTGCGTATGTCCTCGCGGGATCTCAGAAACGGCAGCGTCGCTGCCAGAAACTCCTTTATCAGCGCCTGCTTTCGTGCTTTCAGGATGCCGATGCTGTTTACGACCGACCTGGCCTTTTCCTTGAGCAATAATAAGTTTGTGCGAGTCGGGTGAATCATAGGAACCTTCTTAAATGATTATCCGCAGATTTCTTACCCTGCTGTTGCCAAAACGCGGGCACAAGCAGATTTACGCAGATTTTTAGAAAGAACATAAATCGGGACTGGTTTTTAATCGGTGAAATCTGCGTAATCTGCGGATAAAATTCTAACTCACTTCAGTTCCAGCGAGAACTTCTTCATAAGCTCCAGACCCGTATCGAGCGTCTCCTGGACTGTTCGTCTCGTCATGCCCTGCCCGACAAAGTCCTTTTCGAACGCATCTGCAAAATCGAGCATCACGATGTCGGCCTTGGTCATGCCGTCCCTGCCCACGATGGCTTCGAGCCGACGGAGGTCGCGGCCCTTGGCATAATATTTATAGAGGTGGTTTGATACCATGCGGTGGTCCGCCCGGGTATGTCCTTCGCCGATGCCCTTCTGCATCAGACGCGAAAGACTCGGCAAAACGTCGATGGGCGGAAAGATGCCCTTCTGATGCAGTTCGCGGGAAAGTACAATCTGTCCTTCGGTAATGTAACCCGTAAGGTCGGGGATCGGGTGCGTTATGTCATCCTCCGGCATTGTCACAACCGGAAGCATGGTGACGGACCCCTGGACCCCATGGATTCTTCCGGCCCGCTCGTACAGGGACGCAAGGTCCGAATACATATAACCGGGATAGCCGCGTCTGCCGGGAAGTTCCTCACGTGCTGTTGATATTTCACGGAGCGCGTCGCAGTAGTTCGTCATATCCGTGATAATTACGAGAACGTCCATGCCCTTTTCGAAGGCAAGGTATTCCGCGACCGTCAGTGCGAACCGCGGCGCGAGCAGGCGCTCCATAACCGGTTCATCCGCCATATTCACAAATGCGACAAAGCCGGTCCTCATCTCCTCAAGCACTTTCATATAAAAAGAATATTCGTAAAAGGTAAGACCCAGGGCTGCGAACACAACGGTATATCCCTCCGCTGCGCTTTTGTTCTTTGTTAGATCTCCGTTTCCATTCTTGTTCAAATCGCCGGAGGGATTTCGCGCGAGCCGTGAGTTCTTTAGGATCGAAGCTACCACTTCCTTTGAGGGCAGGCCGGCCGCAGAGAACACCGGCAGCTTCTGGCCCCGGACCAGAGTATTAAGGCCATCGATCGGAGAGAAGCCGGTCTCGATGAAGTCTTCGGGCCGGGCGCGTGCAGCCGGGTTTATAGGCGCGCCAATGATCGGTTTCCACTTCTCCGGGATGAACATGGGAGCGCCGTCTTTCGGCTGGAACGAGCCGTTAAATACCCGTCCCACGATATCTGCGGACAGGGGCACTTTTTTTATGGCATCGGAGAAGGATACGGTTGTTCGCTGTATTTCTATACCCTGCGTTCCTCCGTACACTTCCACGAGCACGGTGTCCCCCTCTATTTCCAGAACCTCTGCCTCCAGGTGCCTGCCGTCGGCAACATGGACCGTTACGATCTCTCCTATTCGGGCGCTGAACACATCCTGGACAAACAGGAGTGGTCCTGCCAGCGACGAAATCGTACGATAGATATGCTCTGATAATCTCATAATGCAGCCTCCGGCCGCCATTGAAAATTTAAAACTGAAAATTTGGTATGGCCGAAGGCCGTATTTCCTGATTTTCCATTTTGCAATTTGAAATGAAGCATGGTTCTTATCCCTCGATCTTCACAGCCTCCTCCAGTGTCATCCCCTTTTTCAACTTCTCCTCCGCACGGTCATGGTTGCTCATGATGCGCTTGATAATGCCAAGTGTCTTTTCCGGCGGTGAGAAAGCATCGTCGCTGTATGCATTCTGCTGCAAAAAATCATTTCGCACCGTTTCGGCAGTGCGCATAAGCAGGCGATCCCTGTCCTGCAGTCCTTCGGCGCCCACGATCTCCGCCACTTCTCTGAGGGATTCCTCCTGCTGCAGGATCTCGCGGCAGCGCCTCAGCATACCATCCCATTCCGGAGAGATCTTCTGACGGTAATATCCAGACGCTTCACCGGCGTACAGCGAGTAGCTTTGGAACCAGTTTATGGCAGGGAAGTGTCTGCGGTGGGCTAGAGAGGTATCGAGCATGAGAAACGCTCCGGTTGTCCGAAGACATGCCTGTGTAACGGGTTCCGTAAAATCACCACCCGGAGGCGACACGGAAAGTATCATGCTGAGCGAACCGATCCTCCCATTCATCGTTTCGACAACGCCGGCCCTTTCCAGAAAAGAAGAAAGACGCGACGCCAGGTATGTGGGATATCCCTCCTCTCCCGGCATTTCCTCGAGGGATGCCGATATCTCCCGGAGCGCTTCGGCCCAGCGCGACAGACTGTCGGCAAGAAAAAGCACGTTATATCCCATATCGCGGTAATATTCCGCCATCGTGACAGCGGTATAGATGGAGGCTTCTCTTGCCGCTACCGGCATGTTCGAAGTATTGACCACCAGGATGGTGCGCTCCCGGAGCGGCCGCCTGGTCCAGGGGTCCTTCAGGTCCCCGAACTCGGCTATCATATCAGCCATCTCGTTTCCCCGCTCGCCGCATCCCGCATAGACCACGATGTCCACATCCGCGAATTTTGCAACTGACTGCTCGAGTATCGTCTTTCCGGTCCCGAATCCGCCGGGGAAGATTGCTGTCCCGCCCCTGACAAGGGGAAACAGGAAATCGATGCTCCGCTGACCGGTTATGAGCGGCTCCGCAGGAGCAATTTTTTTCCGGTATGGCCTTGCCAGCCGCACCGGCCATTCATGACAACCCGGAATCTCCTTCCCGTCGGCATACTCTCCGAGAGGCTCGTTCAGGCTGATTTCACCCTCTGCAATGCTCAAGATCGTTCCCTCCTCGTCATGTCCCGTCATGATGAAATGCTTGAAAGCGCCTTCGTCAACGAAGCCGATAATCGAACCGGCTGTTGTCTGATCGCCTGCCTTCATCAGGGGCGAGAATTTCCAGCGCTTCATGTAATCGAGCGCATATATCTCCCTTCCCCTGGTGATGAACGGCCCCATATCCTCTCTCAGCCGCTCGAGCGGACGCTGCAGCCCGTCGAACATGCCCCCGAGAAGCCCGGGGCCGAGCCGCACCGTAAGCGGCATGCCTACTCCCTTGACAGGTTCTCCCTTCGCAAGGCCTCGTGTATCCTCATACACCTGAACGACAGACCTGTCCTTCTCAAGCCGCACTACTTCTCCGGTCAGCATCCCGTTTCCTACATAAACGCGCTCGTACAACTGTAGTCCTTTAAGATCTACGGTCACCGTAGGTCCCGATATTGCCTGTATACGGCCGTTCATGGCTTTACCCTCTGATACACGATGCATGAAGAAAAGATGCACGATTCAGGATTCACGATACATGATGAAAATGATTAATCGAGATCTAATTTTGTATCCTGTATCTTGCATCCTGTACCTGAATCTGCATCCTGCATTATAATTTGAGCCTCACATGATAACCGATTGCTCTCCGAATGAGACGGGCCGCGTAATCCTCATCTTCTGCAATCGGTTTTCGCGGCGAGGGGAGGACCAGCAGTATCCCCTGCCAGCCCTGTTCAATCTCACGGAGCCGGTCTTCCGATAGCCCTTCTGCTTCCCGGTTTCCGGCGACAAACCGTTCATCAACAACGGCCAGTCCGTTCTCGGGGTCACCAATGACTTTCGCCAGTGTATTTTGAAGCTCGGACGGCTCCACGGCATAGTGTGGAACGCCGCCCAACCTGAATCCGTATTTTGCGTCAGGAAGAGTTATGAACGCGATCTTTTTCATTTCAACCCAACCCGGAGCAAGCCGGAAAAAAATATTCCTGTTACGGATGAACACACTCTGCACTCGCGGTTCCACAATACTGAGACTCATTGAGTACCATCTCGCTGAGTAAGGCTTAGACCCTTTATCGACCATCGCACTGAGAAGCGTGCGACGGGAATCAAGGACCGCAGAGACGGGAATCAGGGGCCTCAAAAACGCTGGGTGCAAGCGAGGGACGCGAAGAAAATCTTTGACTTCTTAAATTCAGGTTTAAAGTTTTAAAAACCTTTGCGCTCTTTGCGTCTTCGCGGTGAAATATTCTCTACTGCACGAGCTCACCGATGACGACCTCCCGCTCCAGGTCCTTGCCCGCCAGCACCACGCTCAAGTTCATAACTTGAAGCGAGCAGTTCCAAAGGTAATCCAGGATGACGCCGACAAGCGGCTGTTCACGCCTTTCCTTTTTCAAAAATCGTGTTATCCCGGAATAGAGGGCAATTTCCACCTTGGTGGGGTCCGGTGTTTCGATCGTGATGCCGAAAAATTTCCTGATAAGAGGGCTCAAGCCAAAGCTGTCGCCGCTGACAACAACAGCCCGGAGGCGGGATTCCGGAATTCTCCCGCCCGGAATGACGGGCGGCTCAATTTTCTGCTCCAGCCTGATATATTTATACATGCTCATGACGTTTCGCGCATCGATCAATTGCTGAAAATATTTCTTCAAAACAGGGTGCAGACGGCTCTCCGTCGTCACTGACAGATAGGTATTGGTAATGTGCTGCTCCAGCCCCCTTAAGCCTTCGGTTTCGAACTTCACGGACAGCCCTGCAAATTTTTCAGACAGGGATAAGAATATGCGTTCGAGACTTGTTACGGCAAAGCCCACATCCGGATTCGATGCAAACAGTTTCTTTATTTCGTCGGAGAGCAGACTGCTCTTGAGGAGGTCCGTTGTCCTGCCCGTCTTTTGGCCCTGCATGCTATGTCGTAACCAGATAAAGATGGTCCGAAGTTCCGTATACAAAAAATATGGGTTGAACATTCTCCGAAGGTCTTCATTCATCTGCGCATATAACCACCGGTTTTCTTTTATAAGACAACTCCATATTGCATCCGGCGTATGCTCCTTCACAAACCCCTGATAGCGGGAGGAGGACAGGTATTCCGCGGGCGCGGCATTGAAAACAAGCTGTTTCCAGTCCGTGATAAAGCGGGACCGCCGTCCGCTGATCCTCGAAACCAGATATTCAGCCGGGTACCCCGGGTTTTCAAAATGCTGAAGGAGCTTCAACGGAAACCTCCTGATACACGGCCCTGATCAGTTCGGGCAGAAAATCGCTCCACGCACGTTCCAGCCTCTTCTCCAGGGTATTGATAATCCGTATGGCTCCTTCCCCTGCCGATGCCTCCACTCCTCCGATAATGGTATCATCAGGCACTATTTCGGCAGCCGGAAAATATCTCGCGGCAAGAGCAGTGTCCTCCGGGTTCACGCGAACGGTCTGCCAGGAGACAAGCGGTAACTCTCCGACCAGTGAATGGAAAACGGCTTTGTAATCAAGGTCCCTCAGCGACTTCAGGGAAGAAAGGGCAGCTGTATACAGTCGCCCGGCAAGCTCTTTTTCAGCCGCCAGTCTTAACATACGCGCCTGGCTCCGGGCATCGGCAATCGCGTGAGCAGTCTTGTCCCGGACGGCCGCAACCCGCTGCCGTTCTGCGTCTTCACGCAGCTTCTTCAACGCGTTCTCCGCTTGCGATTTGGTTGCCGCTGCCGTGGCTTCCGCCTCCTGCCAGAGCAGATTTTTTTTCCCGTCCGCGGATTTTTTGAGAGATTCAATAAGCTCTGTGCAGCTCATTTCATTTCACCGTGAAAAGTATCATCGTAGACACAACGAACCCCAAAATAACCATGGTTTCCGGTATCGCGACCAGGATAACGATAGTGCCGGTAAGTTCGGGTTTCTCGGCCAGTGCACCCGCTCCTGCCGCCCCGATTTTTGACTGTGCCCAGGCAGTGGCAAGAGCAGGGATACCGATGGCCAGCGCGGCGCAGAATGCGATAAAAACCTTTTCCAGGCTCATAAAAACCTCCTTTTGTTAAAAATCCTCATTTCTTCAACGGCTGGAACCGTCTCCCGCCGTGCTCCATGAATTTACTGAAAAACTCCACGTAATGCAGACGCAGCGAGTGGATCGTGGGCGAAAATACGCCGAGAATCAAATTAAGCAAATGGAGCAGCCCGGCCACGACAGTGCCCGTCAGCACATCGCCGGTCAAGCCTCCGAGATTATTCGCTGCAAACGCCAACAATACCGACGTAAGTCCGATGGCCATTATCCGGACATAGGAAATGATGTTTCCGATACTCTTCAGAAGTTCAAGGGGCGCAAGCAGACCGCCTGTAAAAAAAAGAAGCGGCGTCATGAACAGGATGGCGATGACGATCGGCCTCGCCAGGACCCCGGGGAAAACGCCGAATAACGAAGCCAGCACAGTGATCAGGCACAGGATAATTACGATGTTCAACAGTTTGTAGATAGCCTCTTTTTTTTCTTTTTTTTTGAACCCCGTCAGGACGCCCAGAAACAGGCCGAAAACGATGTGCGCAACGCCGACCGCAAGTGTGAAGAAAAGCATGGGGATCACGGCATCCCGTCGTTCTACGCAGATCGGTTTGAGCTGAAATAATCGCTCGGGCAAATCTCCGAAGAACTCCCCGAACAGCACCCCGAAGAATGCGGAATAAAGAGATGCGATCAGCAGAATTGAAGCCCCGTCCTTGATGAGGGCCTGGCCTCTGAATTTCTTCTTCAGTATAAAGGCTGTAATACCCAGCACGAGACCATACCCGGCGTCGCCCAGAATCATACCGAAAAATATCGGGAAGAAGATTCCCATGAAGGGCGTCGGGTCGTATGAAGTGTATGCAGGCAGCGGAAGCAGGCTGGTAAAAAGTTCAAACGGCTTGAAATATGAACGATTTTTTAAGACAATCGGCACCTTTTCCAGGTCGTCTTCCCGGATTTCTTTCTCAATCAGTATGACGTTGGCGCCGAATGCTTCCCACATCTTCGTCCTGAGCATTTGAACATTGCCGCTCGGCATCCAGCCGTTTATAAAAAAACAAAGCCGTGTCTCAAAACTCCATGCGGACGCCGACAGGAGCGAGAGCCTGTCGTCTATCCATGTCTTAACCGCTTCATAGATGGGCACCCATCGATGGGACAGTCTGGACAATTCCAGATTTATTGCTTCGATTTCCCGGGTCGCTTCAGAACTCCTCTTTGCAACGTATGCCACCTTCTCGCGAAACGTCAGGGCGTCGAACGACGGAGGAAACGAGAGTTCCGGCACATGCTGGTCGCTCAGAGCTTTCTTTACCTTTTCAGAGAGGTCTTTCTCTATCGTGATAAGACCTACAAGCGTGCCGTCATCAGCCGTGCTGGTGACGAGATCGAATTTCCAGTCGGTTATACGGGATATTGCATCGCGAAGATGCTCAACCATACCCGGTTCCCGTATCGTCAGACCGATGAAATCCAGGTCGGGAGTTTCTACAGCGCTTTCGACCAGTGCAGCCAGCCTCTCAAGAAAGATTGCATACCGGTCAAGATCGAGGCGTTCCTTTTGCAGCGCGTCCCTTTTTTCGGACAGCTCCCTCGAAACGGCAATATGCCGTTCGACTGTTTTATCGACGGTATCAAGGATAGAATGGGGGTCGAGATAGCTCGTCCGTATGGGTTGCCTCGGCAGAAAGAAAAAGAGTTGATTGATTTTTTGTCTCAGATTTTCAAGAAAAAGCCGTTCGAACACCTCCTTTTCATCGGGTATAAATGACCGGATGTCTTCTTCCCGGGCTTTGTCGATAAAGCCGATGACGGCGGGTTCGATCTGAAAAATGCCAAGGTCCCGAAGAAGGGACAGGGTATCCTGAAGCAGCTCCTTCTGTCCCACGATCTCGACTTTTGACATCCTGACTATCATCGCACCCTCTTTGGGGGCATTATATGTTGGGCAGAATTTTGAGTATCTTTTCTTCTACAAACCTAGACAGCGTCCCGGCAGGCAGTTGTCGGAGCCGTTCCGATAGAGCTGCTGCCCGGCTGACTGTACGTAAGGCCTCCGCCTCTGCCGCCCGGGCCGCCTCTTCCAGTGATTCAGCATGCAGGTTCCTGATCTTGTTCTCCTCCCGGCTAAATTGCTCTTCAGATTCTTTCTTTACGGTCTCAAGCCATTCGCGAACCTTTATCTTTTCCAGCTCCAGACATTTCTGGATCTCTTTTTCAGCCTCTATTACTTCACTCAGCATGTCCTGTTCCATGTCTCAATTCTAACAAAAATAAATAGTTGTAGTGTTCTATTTGATTTTCGCATCATGTTGCCAGTAAATGAATAAGTCCGTATAAGTTTTATCATGCCACGAGCAGTACGCACTGAGATGAGGTATTCTTAAAAAGAATTCTTTTGATGGAACAAAATCCGAAATACAAAAGTATCGCCTGACGAGAGGGGTCTTATGTATGATGTAGTCATAGTTGGAGCGGGACCCGCAGGCTCTACCTGCGCAAGAATATGTTCGGGTAAAGGACTTAAAACGGTCCTTCTCGATAAAGAATACTTCCCAAGACACAAGCCTTGCGCAGGGGCGGTATCCGTGCGGGCGCTCAGCCTTCTTGATTTTGTCCTTCCTGATGCGGTAATCGAGAAAGAATGTTATGGGGTGAGAATCGAATTTGAAGACAGGTCAGTTGAGATCCGGAAAGACGAGCTGATTGCCGTGCTGGTGAATCGGGACGATTTCGACAGGGTCCTTGCGGAAAAAGCCGCTGAAAAAGGCGCCCTCTTTTTGCAAGGGCAAAAGGTCATTGACGTTGTTGAGACGAACCACAGTGTAATTGTTTCAACGGAAACGAAAACATACGAGGCGCGCTACCTTATCGGGGCGGACGGAGTTCATAGCCGCGTCGCCGGTCTCGTTCGTCCGCCTTTTAAAAAAGATGAACTGGCGCTTGCCGCTGTCTGTCAGGTCCCGGCCATTGATGAAGAAGTCGACGCCCGTCTCGATAAAACAATAATTTTACGCTTCGGAATCGCTCCAACCGGGTATGGGTGGCTCTTTCCACACCGCGGAAATTACTCGGTCGGCGCAGCCGGTGTTGCATCGGAATTCGTTGAACCCCGAAAAACGCTCGCAGCGTATGCACGGTCTCTCCAGGTAGAAATTGACAAGGTGCGCGGTCATTTTATACCCCTGGGTGGAATACCGAGACGGATTGCCGCAAATCGTATTTTACTTGCCGGTGACGCCGCCGGTTTCGCGGATCCCCTGCAACGGCGAAGGGATTGTACACGCCATCCAGTCGGGCCGATGCGCGGCGCATGCCGTCCTTGAAAGCCTCGAGCCCGGAAGGCGGCCCTGGCATGCAGCTGCTGTTTATTCCCGGGAATGCGAACGGGATATCAGGCGGCAACTTGAGGTGGCGCTGCGGATCGCGCAGTTTGTTGACCGGTTTCCGCGGCTGGTTGTCAGCGTTTTTATCGATAATAAAAAACCGATCGGGAAGTACCTCGAGATCGCCACGGGCAGATCCGATTATCGCCGTTTCTTCAAGTGGCTTATCCCGCGCATACCCTTCTATCTGCTGTCAAGCGTCATAACGGCCGCACGTTTACACCTCCCCGGCAGCCAGAGGACACCTCTTTTTTCTCATTGCGGAGGTTCAAGGGAAAACAGGGGCTCCTGAATCGACTCTCCCCTGCATACCGGGCATTTGCCGGGTTTTTTGAGCCGGTCCCGCTTCGAAAAAACGAAAGAGCACTTTTTACATACAGCGGGAGTGACTATGAGCGGCCGGGAGGATTTGCTCAAACTCTTTTCAATATGTTCGAGATGCGCGTAGACTTCCTTTTCGGATATTCTGATATCCGCAGACAGATCTTTTGCGGAACAAGGGCACTGCTCAAGGACTGTCCGCATTTGTCGTCGAATGGTGTCCTGCCGTTCTTGCGGCACAGTTTCTTCTTTCGGCTTTTTACGCATCAGGAGGCCTCCCTCGCGCTGCAGGGCATAGCGCATGGCACTTATGCCAACTGCTCAGGTCATCTTTTTTATCCGCAGATTACGCAGAGAAACGCAGATTTTAAACCAGAATTCATTTTTATGTGATCTGTCGAATCTGCGTAATCTGCGGATTGAAAGAGTATAACCCCAAACTATTATATCTTATCCCGGAGCCCGGCATCAACGATATTTGATGCTTTTACCGATGATTTACCGATATTTTGCCGTAGCTCCTGTCCGCTGCTGCCTTGACAGTGGCCAAATCTTTGATACAATCAAACCATGTTACGAACAGTCCTGGCACTTATAGCCGTGTGCCTTGCGCTACCAGCGGGTATATATGCCAAAGAGGACTGTTATTCCTGTCATGGCCGAAAAGGCATGGCAGGGTATGTCGACCGTTCGGCCTTCCAGCAATCCGTTCATGGGCAGATCACATGCGCTGGGTGCCATATCGGCCTCAGTGACTATCCTCATGGTTCTGTAAAAAAAGTAAACTGCGGCATCTGTCACTTCCTGGGGAGGGAAGGTGCTCCCGCGGAACAGGCGCAGCATTATAAGCTGAGTGTGCACGGACAGGCGATTGCAGCCGGCAACAATAGCGCGCCCAGGTGTCAGACCTGCCACGGGTCCCATTATATCTATCCTGCCGCCGACCCCCGTTCAGGAACCAACAGGGCCAACATACCGTCTCTCTGTTCTTCGTGCCATGCCCATGAATTCGAGTTGTACAGTACAAGTATTCATGGCAGAGAGTTGCTCGTACGGGAAAATACCGGCGCCGCGACCTGTTTTGACTGCCATCTGGAACACCGGACTCCGCGTACCACTGAAGACGCCTGGAAACTGAGACTGATCGAAAAATGCGGAAATTGCCATGCGGAGCAGATGAACTCGTACCGCAAAACGTTTCACGGAAAGGTGTCCAAGCTGGGTTATACCGGTACCGCAAAATGCCAGGATTGCCACGGAGCGCACACTATTTTGCCGCCGTCCGATCCGGCCTCCACGCTTTCTCAGAATAACATCGTAAACACCTGCCGCACGTGCCACCCGCGTGCGACATCGCGCTTTACAAAATACTATGCCCATGCCGAAGAGCACGACAGGGCCGGATATCCGGAGCTTTATTATGTCTACCTGTTCATGACTGCGCTCCTGATCGGGGTCTTCAGCTTCTTCTTACTGCACACGGTCCTCTGGGCGTACCGGTCGTTGAAGGAGCGGACGTCACGGCGGGAGGGCGAGTAAATGCAGTGGATCAAACGCTTCAACGCCTATCACCGCGTACTGCACGTGGTTATGGCAGTCAGCTTCATCGGCCTGGTTGCTTCCGGCATGCCGCTCAAATATTCGGAAGCTCCCTGGGCCGCGTGGCTGATGAAATTGCTCGGCGGGTACCACTCGGCAGGGTTGGTCCACAGGACCTGTGCGGTCGTGACATTCGGATATTTTGCGGCCCATATCGGGTTTGTGATGCACGATATCGGCTTTAGGAAAAAATTTACGTTCAACCCGTTTGGACCGGAATCCATGGTCCCCTGGGTAAAGGACATCGAAGACCTGTACTCTAATTTCCGGTGGTTTCTGGGGAAAGGACCGAAGCCGAGATTCGACCGTTTTACCTATTGGGAAAAATTCGATTACTGGGCGGTATTCTGGGGCGTCGGCATGATCGGCGTTTCCGGCCTCTTCCTCTGGTTTCCGGAATTCTTCGGCCGGTTCTTCCCGGGGTGGGCTTTCAACATTGCGACGATCATCCATAGCGATGAAGCGCTTCTTGCCGCCGGTTTCATCTTTACGATCCATTTCTTCAATACGCACCTGAGGCCGGAAAAGTTCCCGATGGACCCCGTTATCTTCACCGGCAGGGTGCCCATGCATGAGTTCCGGCTGGAGCGTCCGCTCGAGTTTGAGAGGATGGTCAGTGACAGGAGACTCGAAGAGTCTGCAATCGGTCCGCAGCCGGGCTGGCTCACCGATCTCGGCATCTTCTTCGGCTTTGCGATTGTCGTGATAGGGCTCTTTTTGCTTGTTTTGGTCCTGCTCGGGCAGTTTTATTATTAACCGCCCAAGAGAAAGCTTACCTTGAGTATTAAAGTACTCTAAAGACTTATATCCTGAATTTTGAGTCAACTTTTATTGAAAAGACCAAAGCCGATTTTCGCGCAAAGCCGCAAAGTCGCAAAGAAAGTCTAACTGTCTTTATTATTTTTTAAATCAAGATCAGGATTTTAAGTTTTTTCTTTGCGCCTTGGCGTCTTTGCGCGAGACCGCTTTTGATTTTGGTTTCATGCTTCACCGGTCTGAGGCATTGACTGAGATAGATTTGAGCAGTTACCATTTATTGACAATACGGTATAGACAATGACGTTACAACAGAGAGACCTTTTTATCCAGCATATTTTTTCAACGATGGCTCCGTATCTCGATTTACTGAGCAGCGGCTTCAGCCTCGGGTTGGACCACCTCTGGAGGATCAAAGCCGTTGCCCTCTTGAATGTTCACCAGGGCGACCGCGTGCTTGATGTCTGCACAGGAACCGGCGAGATGGCCTTCCTGCTGTCGCCCAAAGTAGGGAAAAGCGGTTCGGTTACAGGCGCAGACTTCTGCGAGGAAATGCTGGTGCGCGCGCGCAAGAAGAAAACCAGGAAGCAGGCCAACGTTTCCTTTGTACTTTCGGATGCCAAGCGCCTCCCCTTTCCCGATAAATCTTTCGATGCGGTAACGGTTGCTTTTGGAATGCGGAATATCCCTGATACCATCCTGGCCCTTAACGAGATCAAGCGGGTGCTGAAGCCCGGGGGGAATTTCGTCTGTCTCGAACTGACCAAGCCGCATGTAAAATGGTTCAGCTCGCTGTATCGATTTTACGTTTTCAACGTCATGCCCTCGATCGCACAGGTTATCGTCAAGACGGCAGCGCCATACCTGTACCTCCCGCGCTCGATCAATGCATTTTATCCGCCTGAAGAATTCAGGAGGGTCATTACGGAATGCGGCTATTCCAAGGTCAGCATCGAATCTCTGAGCATGGGAATCGCCACGATTTACCGGGCGACAAGACTAAAGTGAATATTAGTTGAAGATTGGATCTAAATCAATTTTCTCGCAAAGGCGCAAAGGTCGCAAAGAAAGACTATTTGACTTTACAAACGGAATTAAAGATTTCCTTTGCGTCCTTTGCGTGCTTAGCGCGAGATCGCTTTTGATTCTGAATTAATTTTCCATTTTCCAATTTCCATTTTTCACTCTTCAATTTAATCAAGGTTCTTATGGAAAAGACCGAGATTCTCTGCGACAAAGACACCGTTCTGATGCAGGAGTTTTCACGGAAAAGTTTCGACCGTCTAAGAGGCGGTTCCGTGATGACGCTGCTGCATTCTTTTTTTTCGCGGTACATGGAGGGCAACGTAACCAAGGAAATCAAGAAAGACCGGCTTATTATAGAAGAAGCGGCTGATGCCTTCGCGACCGGGAAGCCGCTTTGCGAACTCGACCTGGAGGCAATCTTCGAGAAAACCAAAAAGATCGACAAGGAGTTTCTGCGGAATGTGAGCATCGCGTCCTTTACCATATCCATACCGTACAGCGACATTGCCGATATCCGGATCAGGAGGATATGGCGCATATCGAAAATCGTGTACGCACTGCTCGGAAAGTGGCCTGACGGAGCGCCCTTCACCGATACGGTAAAGAAGGCGTTCAACGAAAATACCTTCAAGAGCATCATCCTGGACATACTGCAGCTTTACATTCTCGAAACACGGATGCTCGGTGAAAACATCCGTTCTCCGTTTCATCGGGCGCTCCAAGCCCATCTCGAAGCGCTCTGTCGTGCAATGGAACAAGCCGCGGAAGAGCTGGCCGTGATCTATACTCAAAAGATTTACGGAGAGATTATCCATGCCTGACGCCGACCTCGTCCTCCTTCATCCTCCCAGCGTCATGAAATTCCGGGAACTGCCTTTGTTCTTCGGGCCGGTGAGCGATGTTGTGCCTTCGTCCTCCATATTTGAAATCTACCCCATCGGCTTTCTCACAATATCAGATTATCTCAACCGCTATGGGATATCGGTCAGGATCATCAATCTGGCGATGAAGATGCTGCGCAGCAGAACATTCGATCCAGAAGAATATCTTGCCGGGCTCAAATCCCCGGTCGCCTTCGGGATCGATCTCCATTGGCTGCCGCACGTGGACGGCAGCCTGAGCGTGGCAGAGCTCGTGAAAAAGCTCCATCCCGAAACACCCGTCATAATGGGCGGTCTCAGCGCAACGTATTTTCATGAAGAAATCATGCGGGATTATCCGTTTGTCGATTTTATCGTATGCGGCGAGTCTACGGAGGAACCGCTCCGCCTCCTTATGAAAGCGATTGAAGCGGAAGGCGGGTATGACGAGGTGCCCAACCTGGTTTGGAGAGACAAGGCGGGACGCATAACCGTAAACGAGCGCTCATTCAAGCCGGACAACCTCGACTATATCGATTTCGATTATTCTCATCTTATCAAGATGGCCATAAAATACCTGGATCCCACGGGGTACACTCCGTTCAAGTACTGGATGAGCTACCCGGTTACGGCCGTCTTTTCGGTCAGGGGCTGCAACCATAACTGCGGCACCTGCGGAGGCTCTGTTTCGGCTTTCAAGAAAGTCTGCCTGCGGCAGCAGGCCAGTTTTCGGTCGCCGGAGCGAGTGGCCGAGGATATCCGCCGCATCGCGAAGTACACCGGCGCCCCCGTCATGGTCCTCGGCGACCTTTTGCAGGCAGGGAAGGAGTATGCCGAACGGTTTCTGGCTGCAGTCAAGAAGGCCCGTATAAGGAACGAGCTCTGCATCGAGTTCTTCAGTCCGCCTTCTAATGATTTTCTCCGCCACGTTGCCGATTCGCTGTATGCTTTTAACGTTGAGATCTCGCCCGAATCGCATGACGCCGCAATTCGAAAAACCTTCGGCAAAAGCTATTCAAACGCAGAGCTCGAGCACATGATTGAAACGCTCATCGACGTCGGCTGCAAAAGAATCGATTTGTTTTTCATGGTCGGCCTGCCTCACCAGGACTACCAATCCGTCATGGACACGGTCGACTATTGCGGCGAACTTCTCTCACGCTACGGAAACAACCGGAAAACCGGCAGGATACTGCCGCTGATCGCCCCCCTCGCTCCGTTCATAGATCCGGGCAGCAGCATCTTCGAGGATCCCGGGAAGTACGGCTACCGCTTTTCTACCGGACGCTCAAGGAGCACCGGGAAGCCATGCTGATGCCGAGCTGGAAATTCACTTTGAATTACGAAACGGACAAGATGACGCGGGATGAAATCGTCAGGGCGACGTACGACTCCGCATTGAAGCTTCTGGACCTGAAAGAACGATACGGGGCAATCGGGGCTTCGAAAGCGAGGAACGTGCGCGATCATCTCTCCCGCGCAATCGCGTTAAGCGAAAAGATCAAAGATGCTTCGCACGTCGATGAGGAATTGAGAGAAGAAATCATGGGCCTGAACACGCTGGACCAGGTCTGCGACAAGCATGAGCTCGACTGGCCTATTAAAGGATGGAAATTGAAGCTGCCCAACCTGGTACGCCTGTTGCTGTCCCCTCCGGGACATGGCCCCTGCCGTTCGCTCTTTGGCAAGTAGAAGGACTTTCCCTAAACAACCTGTACTGCTTTTTGTTTCTTCTCACCATCTGTTTAAAGAACCTTCCTGCGGCAACCAGTAACATTATTTACCCACACCGTCGTATTCGAGCTATCGAAATCAGGAGAAAACGGAGCGAAATTATTCGCTTGCGAATTTTTTCAAATTATGATACCAATTTAATTGCTCGATGCACAATAAATCTGTTTTCCCTTCTATTCTTCATCAACCTTTACGGCTTTCAGCTTTTGGAAACTAGGTTCAGGCGATTGACCCTTTGAAATGCTTTATCCGCAGATTGCGCAGATTTCTGTGATTTTTGTGATTAATCATCGCTAAGAGCATGGAAGATCAAAGACTGGCAGGAAACAGAAACGGCATTAATGCGGCTTCTACGAGTTTGTAAATCTCAGAGAAAATGTTTTGTTCGGATAATCGATGGTCAGAATAAAATTGTTGAGAAAGTTTCTTACGCCCAGGAGCGGAGTGAAGAGATTCGGCATAAAGTCAAATGGAGGCATCAGTATATGAGAACGGTTTCTTTTTCGGGAATGTAGAGAAGGACAGGGTCGCTGAATCCCTTAGATAAGGCGTCGAGCAGAGCGGCTGCAGGATCGTCGCCGGCGCCCACGACGGTGGGATCGTCAAAGCTTTTCATCGCCACATAGCGGCCATTGAACTCATCGGTCTTAATCAGGACTTTTTCCATAGCCATGGCTCCTCCGGATATGGTTACAAAATATCACAAGGAGAGGGTAAAGTCAAAAAGGAACGGACGACGCGAGGGCAAATTACTTGTTTTGTCATTTCGAACGAAGTGAGAAATCTTGGTTTTCAAACACGTTGAAAGACCGAACCTGTCCTGAGCCGGATTCTTCACTTTGCTGCGCTTTTATTCGGAACAAATAGAAGGATCAGGGTGACGCATTCTTAATTGTTACGAATACGTCACTTTTCCCGCTTCTGTTTTTTGACGAGCCCGCGCGCTTCCAGCGCCTCAAGCAGCAGCTTGCGGACCATCCAGGCAAGGGTGCGCTCATCCTTGTCGGCAAGAGATTGGATAATGTCTTTGGTCTCGGGCGTAACCCTGGCGGTAATGATGACCTCTTTTTTCATGAAAACGAATATATAACCATTTGCGTTGACAATACAATGAATTCATAGTATACGATGTAACCATTCGCTTATATTTTGGGGCTGTGCGCATAGTAAGTCCTATCTCAATTTCGACAAAGGGAGATAATTATGAGGGGGAAAATCGGTTTCTTAGTTGCGGTTCTCGTGATATCACTCATGGTTGTAACAGGCTGTGGTAGTTCAGCTATAACGAATAACAGCGGCGCTACGCTGACATCTATCGCGGTCACGCCTGCCAGCCCTTCGATTGCAACCGGCGCGAGTCAGCAATTCACAGCTATCGGAACTTACTCGGATAATTCAACACAAAATATCACTGCATCAGTTACTTGGACGTCTTCTGATACAAGCAAAGCAAATATTTCAAATGCTGGCCTGGCAACTGCCATTGCTGCCGGAACGACAACGATCAAGGCGATGTCCGGGAGTGTAGAGAAAACAGCGACATTAACTATAACCGCGCAGAACGCAACGTTGGTTTCAATTGCAGTGATCCCGGCTAATCCGAGTATTGCACCCGGCGCGACGCAGCAGTTTACGGCAACGGGAACATATTCAGACAACACAACGCAAAATATTACGGGCTCGGTAACTTGGAGTTCGTCGAATACGAGCAAAGCAACTATCTCAAATACGGGGCTGGCAACCGGCGTCGCAGCGGGCTCGACAACGATCACAGCGTCGTCGGGGATCATATCTGGATCAGCGTCACTAACTATAACAACACAGACCGCAACGTTGGTCACCATTGCGGTGACACCTGCTAATCCAAGCATCGTAATAGGCGCGAGTCAGCAATTTACGGCGACAGGAACATATTCCGACAGCACAGCGCAAAACATTACTGGATCAGTCACTTGGAGCTCGTCTAATCTGAGCAAGGCAACAATCTCAAATGCTGGTTTGGCAACCGGCGTAGCAGCTGGCTCGACAACGATCACAGCGTCGTTGGGAAGCATATCGGGATCATCTTCACTGACTATAACAACTCAGACCGCGACATTGGTTTCCATCGCGGTGACGCCTACTAATCCGAGCATTGCAACAGGCGCGAGTCAGCAATTTATAGCTACAGGAACCTATTCCGACAGCACTGCGCAAAACATTACTGGATCAGTCACTTGGAGCTCGTCTAATCTGAGCAAGGCAACAATCTCAAATGCTGGTTTGGCAACCGGCGTAGCAGCTGGCTCGACAACGATCACAGCGTCGTCGGGAAGCATATCGGGATCAGCCTCACTGACGATAACAACACAGACCTCAACATTAGTTTCCATTGCAGTGACACCTGCTAACCCTGGCATTGCTACAACCGCTCTCAAACAGTTCACGGCCACAGGCACGTACTCCGACGGGATATCGAACGATATTACAGCCTCTGTAACATGGACTTCGTCCAATGCAGGAATTGCAACAGTGAATGCAAGTGGCCTTGCAACAGGTGTTGCAGCAGGCATTGCTACGATTACCGCAACATCTGGCACGATAGTAAATAGTACGTCATTGACTGTAACAACTACACTACCAACTGCAGGTTTAAACTGGCTCGCTTCGCCCTCCAACACTAATTGGATTATTGGCATTGCCTGGTCGGGCACTCGGTTTGCTGCTGTGGGAGGGAATGGCACAATCCTCACATCGGTTGATGGTATTACATGGATAGCCCGCTCATCAGGTACGACAAATACCCTTTATGGCATCACCTGGTCAGGCACACAGTTTGTAGCTGTGGGAGGGAGCGGCACAATCCTCACATCGGCTGATGGTATTACATGGACAGCCCGCTCATCAGGCACGACAAATACCCTTTCTGGCATCACCTGGTCAGGCACACAGTTTGTAGTTGTGGGAGGGAGCGGCACAATTCGCACATCCCCTGATGGCATTACATGGACAGTCCGCATATCAGGCACAACAAAAAACCTTAATGGCGTCGCTTGGTCAGGCACATTGTTTGCGGCTGTCGGATATGACTACACAATTCATACATCCCCAGACGGCATTACATGGACGATACGAGAGTCATGGATGGGTGGTTACTTTGCTGGCATCATCTGGTCAGGCACGCAGTTTGTGGCTCTTTATGATTACGGCGACATCATCACGTCCTCTGACGGCATTACATGGACCATAGATCATGCGTCAGGAACGACTGATGGGCTCACTGGCATCGCCTGGTCAGGCACACAGTTTGCGGCTGTGGGAGATTCCGGTACAATCCTCACTTCGCCTGACGGCATTACATGGACAGACCGTATATCAGGCACGACAAATAACCTTAATGACGTCGCTTGGTCAGGCACACAATTTGTGGCTGTGGGAAATTCCGGCATAATTCTCACATCGCCTGACGGTATTACCTGGAACCGCAGATCCGGCGCAACAAATAACCTTAACGGCGTCGCTTGGACTGGTACAATATTCGCGGCTGTGGGAGATTCCGGTACAATCCTCACTTCGCCTGACGGCATTACATGGACAGACCGCATATCAGGCACGACAAATAACCTTAATGGCGTCGCTTGGTCAGGCACACAATTTGTGGCTGTGGGAAATTCCGGCATAATTCTCACATCGCCTGACGGCATTACATGGAACCACGGATCGGGCACGACACCTTTGCTTTCTAGCATCGTCTGGTCAGGCACACAGTTTGCGGTTGTTGGATCTTCCGGCACAATCCTCACATCAGCCGATGGCATTACATGGACAGCGAGAACATCAGGCACGACAAATGGGCTTTTTGACATTACATGGTCAGGCACACAGTTTGCGGTTGTTGGATCTTCCGGCACAATCCTCACATCACCTGATGGCATTTCATGGACAGTGCGCATATCAGGCACGACAAATAACCTTAATGGCGTCGCTTGGTCAGGCACACAGTTTACGGTTGTTGGATTTTCCAAAACCCTCACATCGCCTGATGGCGTTATATGGACAGTGCGTTATTCAGCGCAGAATCTTTACGACATTTTCTGGTCAGGTACACTATTTGCGGCTGTTGGAACTTCAGGGGCAATCATCACATCACCTGATGGCGTTACCTGGACAGTGCGCACATCAGGCACGACAAATGGGCTTTTTGACATCACATGGTCAGGCACACAGTTTGCGGTTGTTGGATCTTCCGGTACATTCGTCACATCGCCTTAGGCAAGGCGGTTGTTTTTCCAACCCCAGCGGTGAAACGTCAGCCGTTAGGTTCGGGAAGAGCAGCGCGAGTTGTACCAAGAAAGCTTATCAGGTCTTGCCGGTGCAAGTCCGGTCTGGACAAAGGGTAGCCGCCGGTCCAGCACCAAATCCCGTATGTAGGGCGGCAACAAACTGCATGAAACGGGAGGCGATCGCCGAGAACAGGGCACTGTTGTCGCAGTACTTTGAGGGCAGCGCTGGGTTCTGTGTCATAAAACCGGACAGCGCATTGAAATCGGGAGACGAAAAACGGGAGGTGCAAGGTGAAAAAGAGATTAAAGATAGTATCGATAGTATTGTTTATTACCGCAGTCACGTTTTTTATGGGCTGCAAAGACAACCATAGTGAGGTGAAAACTATCTCTGTGTATGTCTCTCCTACGGGCCTGACTACTATTGCCGGATTTGGTGCTACCGAGCTGGTTCAGTACTGCCCGGACGCATATGCAACTACCTGCGCGCCAAACATTCAAATTACACCGTTGCATTCCTCTGAGAATGTGGCAACGTTTCAACTTGATATGTCGGCGGTGTCTCAAAACCAGAATGCCTTCAACTTCAAAAACGGTGACGCATGGCTGATATTCAGTGTTCCAGAGAGCAGTTTAGCTATCAGCGGGAACGTAAATGCTAAAACGGGCACAGGGGGTGCTCATTTCGAGTATGTTGCGGGATCTGTTGTGGGTGTTGCTGTCTCTCTTACGGGTCTGACTACTATTACCGGCTTTGGTGCTACCGAGCTGGTTCAGTACTGCCCGGATGCATATGCAGCTACCTGCGCGCCAAACATTCAAATTACACCGTTGCATTCCTCTGAGAATGCGGTAACGTTTCAACTTGATATGTCGGCGGTGGCTCAAAACCAGAATGCTTTCAACTTCAAAAAAGGGGCGACATGGCTGATGTTCAGTGTTCCAGATAGCGGGTTAGCCATCAGCGGAAACGTAAATACTAAAACGGGCACAGGAGGAGCTCATTTCGAGTATGTAAATTAGGCTCTCTTATGTCGTTATGTCGCGCCCAGGTTTCAATGCAGGGAATCCGTTTGAACCCAATGAAAAGATTATAGGCAATCACCCCGATGCGGAAGTACACCGCATTACAGGATCAGTGCGCCCTCATTGGGAAATTTGAGCAAAAAAGTCCCTACGAAGTGAAGCAGGGCTGCTCTTGAGGTTGTTGTGAAGTTGAATAGGGCGAGCGGGTTTAAAAAAAACCGGCCGCAGACACTTCAAGAGGGCCTGCCCATTTTCTATCGCTGTTCTTGGGTGATTGACAGCCAAGAGACGGACGTGATAAACTTTTGCAGTTATAGGCAGTGACCTTCAGGGAGTGGTCCGGTCATGGAAACTAAAATTATCGACATGCTTCTCGAGATCAAGTCCGACGTCGGCGAGCTCAGGAAAGGCCAGGCTGAGATTAAGGACAGCGTCGACAAACTTGATGGTCGTCTTTGCAGTGTGGAAGACGACATCAAAGATATGAAAATCGAAATATCGGATATGAAACAGGAAATGTCTGATATGAAGAGCGATATTTCGCAAATAAAAACCACGGTCAATGCCCTGTCCGACGCCCTGATTACTACCTGAAAAGAAGTGAAGCAGCTTAAGGGTCAGTCATAATTTCCAGGATGTGCCACTTCCCAAGTTTGCAACCTATCCAAATAACCGGTCCGGAAATCGTTATAATTCAATTATCATAGAAAAAATAAGCGTGACCGTCGCTGGGGGCGGAAAGTATGCCTACAGAGATTATTCATCCGTACATATCGTCTCGACAGGAGATGGAAGGCGGCCGCCCTATAATTGCGGGGACAAGAACAAGGGTCTCAAACATTGTCGCCTACTACAAGCTGGGGCTTACCCCGGGCTTACCCCTGAAGAGCTCGCGCGAAAGTTTCCCCACCTCACGCTTTCTCAAATTCATGATGCCCTCTCCTACTATTATGAGCACCAGCAAAAAATTGATCAGGTAATAGACGAAGAGTCGGAAGAAAATATAAAAGGACTGCTCGGAAAATGAGAATAAGGGTGTATATCGATGAGGATGTGCCCTTATCGTTTTCGCAAGCGGCGCTGAGAACGGCTTTTTTTGTGATTGACAGCCAAGAGACGGACGTGATAGACTTTTTGCTTAGCGGCAGTGGTTCTCAGGGAGTGGTCCGGTCATGGAAAATAAGATCATCGACATGCTTCTCGAAATCAAGTCCGATGTCGGCGAACTCAGGAAAGGCCAGACTGAGATTAAGGTCAGCGTCGACAAACTTGATGGTCGTCTTTGCAGTGTGGAAGACGACATCAAAGATATGAAAATCGAAATATCGGATATGAAACAGGAAATGTCTGATATGAAGACCGACATTTCGCAAATAAAAACCACGGTCAATGCCCTGTCCGACGCACTGATTACTACTTCAAAAGAAGTGAAGCAGCTTAAGGGTCAGTCATAGTTTCCAACTATTAGCGCAGGATTACCTGGAGTGGTCAATAATGGAAAGTAAGATCATCGACATGCTTCTCGAAATAAAGTCAGATATCGGCGGGCTTAAAAGCAGCGTTGACAAGCTCGACGGCCGTGTGAGTTCGATTGAAGACGACATCACTGATATCAAAAATGATGTTTCGGAAGTCAAGGCAGATATCGTGGAGATCAAAGTCACGGTCAAAGCTCTGTCCGACGCCCTGATTACTACCTCAAAAGAAGTGAAGCAGCTTAAGGGTCAGTCATAATTCCAACTTACCTAACCCGGACAAGCCGGAACTACCTTCAGGTCATTGAGCACACATTTATTTCGTCATGAGCTTGAAAAAATGGCTCATGATAAAAACCCGCGGCCGCTCCGAGAAGGCCCCTTAGCCTGCCTAGGAATCCCATCACGAACACGAGCATGAGTGTTATAACGAGCGGCCTTCACTTTGCCAGGAGTTTAAAGAACCGGTTCATGATCATACCTGCGGCGGCGCCGAGAAAAGCACCGAAGCCGGCGAGGAAGCCCATCACGAGAACGAGGACTAGCGTAACGGCAAAATAATTCCCGCCGCAGCCGGGTCCGAACATCTTTGTCACATCTTTGGCCGCAGCGTCACGCCATGTGCCCTGAAAGGTGTCCGAAAAAAAGATGTCCATGGACAGGGCCGTACCGAGGGTGAAGAGCGCTCCGAGCGCCGCGCCGATGATCACTGCTTTTTTCAGACCCCTATCACTCATAAGCTCTCCTTAGTGTCTCATTGTTCGCTCTCGATTGCTTTCAGAACTGCATCAGGATTATATCCTTGTATGATCAAAGAACCTATCCTCGTTACGGGAACTCCCCTGACGCCTAATTCGTTATACCGCTTACGGGCGCTTGTGTCCGTCTCGATATCGTAAGCGGTATAGCGTATTCCCTTGGCCTTCAGAAATTTTTGGAGTTTGGTGCAGTACGGACACCATGATGTCACGAACACTTCCACTTTTCCCGAGAACTCTCTGTTCTTTTTCTGTTGCTGTTCCGTTTCAGATCGTGTGGAAGATTGCGGCTGCGCGTATGTCTTTGCACCGGGCAGACACAGGGAAAGAACGAGAACTGATACTGCAATGGCCTTTTTCATCTGCACTCCTCATTCGAAATTTATTTCAAAATCTCTCCGGTCTTCCCGGACCACAGCAGCAGGTCCAGGTGGTCCATATTGATGCCGATTTCTATGGCAAAGTCTCGAAGCTTTTTTTCAATCTCGAGGTACCTGGCGCCGGTCCCGGGCGGAGCTGCACTTCTGACCAACCGCATTTCATGCAGGCTGTTAACGATATGTTTATCCAGGATCGCATACCCCGGAAAGCCTATATTACGCAGAAAATGACTTGATTCCTTGTAACCCAGCCCCTTGATCGATTTATTTTTTGCAAAAAAATCGCGGCGCTTGAAAGGGCAGTCAAAAGACTCCAGCAAGCTACGAAGCTTCATGCCGCATGCTTCCTTGAGATACTCCCGGGTCTCGAATATATATGAGGTACGAATCCGCCAGAACCTTACCCGGCTCGTTTGAGCCCGCTCACGGAGTTCCTTCTCCGTCCCCGAATGCAGGATGTCCTTCAGCGCCTCAACTGTGCGCATTCCCATTTTCGCGCTGCTTCCGGCCGTGAGGATGCAGTAACACAGTTCTTCGAAGATCGCCCGGTCTCCCTTTTCATAGGTCGCCTTGAATTCACTCAGCCGCTGCGTGATCGCCGGTTTCTTGCGGCGATAGTCCTTCTTCAGTTCAAGGATGATGTTTTTTCCAGGCACTGTAGCCGCCCTTCAGATTGAATAGGTTCTTGTAGCCCATGCCCATCAAGCGTTTGATGGCCCAGATGCTCTGGTTGCCGGTTCTGCAATAGACCACGAGCTCTTTATCTTTTTTTACCTTCTTTATCTTGTCGCCTATGTCCGCCAGCGGCACGTGGACTGCTCCCGGAATGTGTCCCTTCTGATATTCTTTAGTGCTCCGCACATCTATCAGCATCATGCCTTTTTTCTGGTCCAGTTCCCGCGGCGTCAACTGCTTGATCCCCAGGCGGCTCAGAAAACCGAGCAGCTTCACGATCATGAATATGGCAATTACGGTTAACAGTATCGTCGATGCAGTATCCAAAATATTAAATCCTCCCTTTCAATTTCAGATTGCGGATTTCGGATTTGAATTTTTACTCCACAATCCACAATCCGTTTATGCCCGCGCATTCGCAAGAGCAGGGTAGAATTCGCAATTCGGTTTACCCTTGCTGTACCGGCAGGTCGATCAGAAACCGGGCGCCTTTCGGCGCATTTTGCTCCACGCGGATCGCGCCGCCGTGGTCTTTAATGATTCTGAGAACGATCGCCAGGCCCAATCCGCTCTTTTTCTTCTTTCGTGAAAAATCGGGCTGGAACAGGCTCGGCAGGTCTTCGGGAGCTATCCCCGGCCCTTCGTCGGCCACCTCGATCTGGGCCATTCCGTTCGCTGTCATTCGCGATGCAACCCAGATCCTGCCCTGTCCCCCCATGACTTCCACCGCATTCTGAAACAGGTTGATTAAAACCCGCTTTATCTGTTCGTAATCGTAGATTACGGGCGGCATACCGTCCGGCGAAGTTTCTTTAATTACCGATATGTCCCTGTGTGCACTGCTGTAGAGCTGGGCCGCGCTGTCGATCACGGTACCAAGCTGTTGCGGAACCGGATTGGAACCCGGCATCCGGGCAAAGTCGGCGAATTCATCGACGAGCTTCCGAAGGCCGTCCGCTTCCTGGACGATCGTCCTGCTGCATTCGTCGAATACCGTATCGAAATCCGCGGCTCCTTCGGCGTGCTTCTTGCGCAGCCGCTCAGCCGACAGCTTGATGGGCGTAAGCGGGTTCTTGAACTCATGCGCTATCCTGCGCGCAACATCCTGCCAAGTCTCGGCCTTCTTCGCCCTGATGAGCGCGGTAAGATCGTCGAAGGCGATTACGGACCCGATGGTTGTGCCTCCGCCGTCCTTCAAGGCCGATACCCTCATGCGAAGGGTAAGCATCCTGCCCCGTACGTTTACGTCAAGCTCCTGCTCAACCCTGCCGTTACCTTCCTGGAGTTTTCGGAACAGATTGCGGATGGGACTGAACTCGATAAACCCGAGCGCCTCATCATACCGTTTGTTCAGCACATCCTGGACGGACACCCCGAGGACCTCTGAGGCCGCCCGGTTGATGGTTATTATGGTTCCCGAGCGGTCCAGGGACACAACGCCGGTATCAACGTTCGCCAGGATGGTCTCTTTATAGGAGACCTCATGCTCCAGTTGTTCGCGCGAGTGTTTGAGGTCTCTCGTCATTTTATTGAAGGAATCGATGAGTACGCCGACTTCGTCGCTGGTCGTTTCATCGATGTGGTAATCGAATCTGCCTGCTGCCACGGCCGACGTTGCTTCCGCCAGTTTTTTTATCGGACCGGTTATGCCGTCAGCCACGCGGAGCGCCACCCAGATGGCCGCGAGCAGAAGCGCCAGCGTGACGGTCAGGAAACCGAGTCGTTGTGAAAGTTTTATCGGCTCCTTGCCTCTGAGCGAAGACCGGTACTGGGCATAGCCTGCCTGGATCTCAGCTGCTTTCGCGGAAAGGCTCCGCGGCACATAATAACTGACCGCTATCGCAGCCGATGCCAGCTTGTCCTCACGCGCTGCGAACACCGGCACAATTATACGCACTATCTCGCCTTTTTTCCGGAGGTCGATGAGTGCAGACGCCTCCTGCCCCTGAAAGCCCTTTTTAACAAGGTCAGCGGATGTGGCCGTAAATGTCCTTGCAGGAAACTTTCGCGTAACAGCCGATATCGACGTCTGGTCTCCGGAGACATAGAGCTCCAGGGAGCCGACTCCGTACTCGGCTGCCTTCCGTGAGAGATATTCTTTCAGTACCGGTTTGTCAAACCGGAACAAAAGATGCTCCTCGGTGATCTGCTTGCTTACCTGCCTGCCGAAACCGTATGCCTGATTCCGGAGCAGATCGTAATAAGCCTGCGCGACGGCGACGGAATCCTGCAGCGAGCTCTCGATCTTGAGACTGAACAATCTCTCCATGCTCCGCGTGAACATCCCGGTACCGATCACGAATAGGAGAATCGGCGGAATAAAGGACAAGCTCACGAATGCGGCCACCAGCTTTGTCCTGAATTTGGCTCCGAGGACGCCGTGTTTTCGTTCAATGGACAGCTTCCAGAGGCTTCGCGCAGTCATAAAAATAACGGCTGCAAGGAGAAGGAAGTTGGCGTTTATCAGGATGATGATGAGGATATTGTCCGAGAACGGACCTTCGAAACCACGATACTTGATCTGGAGGACAACAGCGAGTGCAGTGATGACCAGGATCCCGAGGACGTATAGCACACCCCGCAGCCCTGATTGCGTCTCTTTCCTGTCGGTCATCATGATACGGCCAGAATACCAAAAAGTCTCTTGACAAACAAGAGGTTTCTCGGTTATCTTAGAAAAAATTCAGGAGGCTCGAATGACCAAGCGGTCAGTTACGCTCATCAGCACCGCCATCATGACTCTTCTCCTTACCGTAGCACCCTCCGCAGTCCTGTCACAGGATCAAAAGCAAGAACCGGTTGTCACCCAGCAGGAAAAACCGGCACCTGAAAAGGCTCCCCAGAAGCCGGGGGAAACCGCGCCGGTCCCGGGACAGCTGTCAATTCCTGAGGGTCAACCGCAACAACCGGCGCAGGCCATCGTTCCTGCTGAAGGCGGCGCAGCCGAGCCTTCCGCTGCTCAGGCATCGCCTGCTGGGAAGGGCAACTACATCGTTAAACAAGGCGACACTCTCTGGGACATTTCAAATACCTTTCTGAAGGACCCTTTCCTTTGGCCCTTCATATGGAAAGCTAACCCGTCTATAGTCAACCCTGACCTTATTTACCCCGGCACCGAACTCGCCATGCCAAGTCTTGCACCTGTTGAACGGGCAATGCAGGAGCCGGCCGTTGATCAGGAATTAAAAGAACTGCCGGCGGAAAAACCGGCCGAAGTCAAGCCCGAAGAGAAGGCGGAGGCCAAGCCCGCCGAGGAGGCCACGGGTAAATTGATTCTGCCCGAAGAAGTGCCTGTTCCGCTCATGGACAAGTATGCCATGTTGAATGCGGGATTCATCAACCAGGATGAAACCAAGGACAGGATCATCGGGTCAAAAGAAGAGAAGACATATATGAGCTATGATGATATAGCCTTCATCGCTCTTCCCTCGCGGAAAGGCGCTGTCCCTGGAGAAAAGTTTCTGATCTTTACACCGCTCGGCAAAGTAAAGCATCCCGTTACCGGCAAAACTTACGGGAAACTGATAAAGGTGCTCGGAATTGTCGAACTGACCGACGCGCCGACAAAACCAAAAACCAAGTCTAAGTCCAAATCCGATGTCAAAGCCAAGCCGGCTCCCCTTGTCTATACCGGCAGGATTACACTCTCCTTCGACGGCATCGGAATCGGCAGCATGCTGACGCCCTACCAGGAGCCGAGCCTCATTTATGACAACCAGCTGCAGCAGAAAACCAAGGACATTTCAGGCTATATTCTTGAAGTGGTCGACACCCGGACTTTGAATGCGACCACGGACGTCGTATATCTCGACAAGGGCAGGGCAGAGGGTGTTGAGCCGGGAGACAAGTTCCTAGTGTACGGCAAACCCGAAAAGCGGGCATTTCCCAGGCCCCTGATTGCGGAAACACAGGTTTTCCTGGTGAAGGAGCACACATCGACCGCTGTGGTGCGTAGAAGCTCCAATAACCTGGAAAAAGGCAATTCCATAGAATTTAAAAAATGACTGTTTCTCAAGAATTGAGAACCAGTCACCCTGAGCAAAACGAAGGGTCTTGCCGGAGGTCCTTCACCCTGAGCGAAGTGCCTTTCGCAATGGGTTTCATAGAACAAAGGGTCCGGAATGACAATTACCGGACTCTCCTTTCTGCTTTTTCCCTCCTTGCTGCTATCCCATGAAAAGAAAGAACCCGTTAAAGAAATACAACAGTCCGACACAGCCGAGCCCCATTCCGAGAAACCAGAAATATTTCTGTTTCATAAGGGCCGCGATGGATGAGAGCAGGATCGCTATCTGCAGGAACATGGCCGCAAGGCCGAACGGGCCTGAATGCTTCTGGGCATCGTCGCGCCTTTCTTCGAGTTCCTCTGCCTTCTTCTTGATCTCATCCTTCTCCGCATCGTACTTCTTTATTTTTTCCGCATAACCGTCTATTTTGTTCTTATAGTCAGCCGCGAGGGCGTGCGGCACCCCGGATTTCATAGTTTTGAAATCCATATCGAACTTCTCTTTTTGAAGCTCGTAAACGTATCCCTTGATGCTCTTTGCCTGGTAATAGGCCCACAAGTCCGATGCCTGTGCCTGGGACAGGATGGCCCGCGACCCGTACGCGCCGCCCTTCAGCGTCGAAAGTGTCGCGCATACAGCGAAGATCACGGTTGTAAGCGCGAGATAGCTGAGCCAGGGTTCTTTTTTTTCTTCTGCCATGAAAACCTCCTCTATGCAGTCCCTTCAGTTCTGTTTTTTGAGCGCATATACTACCGAAAACCGTTGTCTTAGTCAAGAGCCGCAGTGGAGCCCCTCCGGCAGGAGACGGAGGCTCCCCAGAACAACGCGACCTCCCGCGGGTAACGACGCATATCTCCCCCGGCGGGAGCCGGTGGATTCATAGTCGCGGGATTGAAATGGGCCAGCGGACATGCTACATTTTAGTCGGGGACCGGTGGGTTACCAGGATTTTTGCAATAACCTGTACCTGATGAAAGGACAATATGATAATCGGCGTACCAAAGGAAATCAAGACGGAGGAGTTCCGTGTCGGCATGACTCCCCCCGGAGTGCGTGAGCTGGTGCAGGGCCGGAGCGAGGTTCTCGTCGAAACCGGCGCGGGAGAAGGAAGCGGTTTCACGGATCACGAATATGCAACGTCAGGGGCGCATGTTACCACCACGGATGACGTCTTTAGCAAATCCGACCTTATCGTGAAAGTAAAGGAGCCCGTGCAGTCCGAGTTTCAGTTGATTCGCGAAGGCGGGGCGCTTTTTACCTACCTCCACCTGGCCCCGAATCCAACTCTCACGAAAATGCTTCTTGAAAAAAAAGTGACCGGTCTGGCGTACGAGACTCTGGAACTGGACAACAGGCTTCCGCTCCTGGCTCCCATGAGCGAGATTGCGGGCCGGATGGCCCCGCTGATGGCTTCCTTCTACCTTCAGAAGTTCAAGGGCGGGTCCGGCATCCTGCCTACGGGGGTAAGCGGGGTAAGACCCGGAAAGACGGTTGTCCTCGGATCCGGTGTTGTGGGAACAAACGCAGCCCGCGTTGCGATCGGTCTCGGCATGGAAACGGTCGTAATCAGCAAGGATCTTATCGGGCTTCAGCGAATCGACGAACTCTTTGACGGCCGGGCGACGACGATGCCATTGAGCGCGCATGCCGTTGAAGAAGAGATTCAGGATGCGGATATGATCATTGGGGCAGTGCTGGTACCCGGAGGAAGAACGCCCCTTCTCATAACGAAAGCAATGCTCGGGATCATGAAGAAAGGATCGGTCATTGTGGATGTTTCAATCGACCAGGGCGGGTGTGTGGAGACTGCCCGTCCGACAACCCATGACGATCCGGTGTATTCAGTCGACGGCATCGTTCACTACTGCGTGGCCAACATGCCGGGCGCCTATCCGAGGACGTCTACGCTCGCCTTGACAAATGCCACGCTGCCGTATATTAAGACCATAGCTGATCAAGGAATTGAAAAAGCGGTCCATGAAGACCCGGTCATCAGGAGCGCACTCAACACCTTTAACGGCAGGATCATGAACAAGGCACTCGCCGACTCTTTTAGGTTCACCGGGCTTTAGCCCCGGCACACTGACGGTAGTCTCACCCGGAAAATCGCTGGATTGCCGGTTCCAGGTGCACCGTTTCCCGGTCATCGGTGACCCACACCTGGCCGTCCTGGATTGTGAATTGCAGCTTCATGCTGCGCTGCGCCAGTCTGGCAAGGGCCGGAGGGGCGTCCGCGGGAAGGTTTATCAGCGTCAGGTTGCGGGAGCGCTCCAGATTGTTCCTGACCTGGTTCAGCCACACGTCCGCGCCGTGGCCGCCGTAGCTGTAAATACAGACCTCTGCCGCGCGGCCGCATGCCCTGCGTATGCGTTTTTCGTCCGGCTGGCCCACGTCAATCCAGAGCCCGATTGAGCCGGTCAAATCCTTCTGCCATAGCGACGGCTCTTCATCGTTTCCTATACTATCGCCAAAGACAAGCGCCTCATCGGCATGCAGGGCAAAAGCCAGAAGGCGCACCATCATGCGCTCGTCCGTCTCGGACGGATGGCGGGCAATCGTGAGACTGTGATCCGCGTAGTAGCCGCGGCCCATGTCGGAGATCTGGAGCTCCGCTTTGAATATGGTTGCTTTCAGCGCCATTGTGTTATCGGAACGGGATTCCGTTCCGGGAGTACGAAGATTACCGCAAATCACCCGGCGGGGCAAGAGATATTCTCCGGCATGCCCGTTAAGCTTAAAAAGATCTTCAAAACGTAAAACCGAGCCCCACACCAACTTACTATCGTCCGGTAACATTTAATTATGAAGCAACAAGGCTTTTCTTAGCTCAAAAGGGGCATGTTGGATTCAGGACCAAATAAATCTTATTTGTGCTATACTGGAACCAGGCGCTGCCCTACCAGCACTTGAATGTGTAACTTATATTATTCTCGTTGAGGACCGTAAGCCAAAGGTCCCTGCAGTCCCCAGATTGCAAAAGACCCGACGCGAAAGCATAGCTTTGGTCGCAGGATGGCATGGTGAAGAAAACGAAACGTGTAACGGGTTTGCGAAAGCAGATCGGTAAACGCGCAAATCGTAGAATTCGCCGGACATTCGGAGATTAACGACAAGTAATATACGGGTGAGCAACGCCCCTCAATTTTAACTATCATGTCCCGGCCGGCAAGATTTCTTGCCGGTCTTTTTATTTCCCGTTCATCTCCAAAAGAAAGACATCGCGCATGCTTTCGTGGTATACTTCCGCGAGGTTACTATGGAGAATATCAGCAAGACCCAAAAGAAAATGCAGGCCTTATCCGTCCAGGCTCTGGGAGAAAAACTGGTGAAATTATCCGAGGCGCAACTCAGGAAAATCCAGCTTCCGGAAAAGGTTTTAAGCGCGGTTATTCAGGCAAAATCGATCAGCAAGCATGGGGCTCTCAACAGGCAGATGCAGTATATCGGCGTGTTGATGCGGAAAACCGATGCAGGACCGATTCAGGAAGCCGTACAAAACCTGGAAGAGGGAGATCGCACGCAGGCTGCGCTGCATAAGCAATTGGAACGCTGGAGGGATGACCTGCTGTCTGGAAACGATACAGTAATCGAAGAGATAGTAAGTACGCTGCCGGCTGTTGTAAAGGAGCAATTAACGGACCTCGTCACAAAGGCCAGGGATGAACAGATAAAAACGAACCCTTCACCCGCCCCGTCCCGGGCGTTGTTTCGGTATCTTCATAAATCAGCTCAACGGCCATAGCCGGTCCTGCTTTCCAGGTCCATAAGCGCTTTTTTCAGCTCAGCCAGGTCGTCCCCGGTGATATTCCTATCGCTTCCGCTACTTCATTTTTTGCAAAAAAGGACTAAAAGTTCAAGACGCCATAAGTATCAGCCATGTATCAGTCTGTTCATTCCACGTTGCCTTTCCGCCTCCGTGTCGCATTTTTCAAAATGCGATAAATTTCGTAACTATTCAGCTTCTTTTCAGAACAGCATTAAGACAAATCTAAGAAAAAGCCCTTCTATCCGCAGATTTCGCAGATTGACGCAGATTCTAAAACCGGAATTCTGGTTTTGTTTTTATCTGCGAAATCTGCGTAATCTGCGGATAAAAAAATGACCTGAGTAGTTACTAAATTTCATTATCTGCGATTAGCTGCTGATTTCACCATTCGATTGATTGCTTTTGCATTGTTTATTCCAATCCGACTTATCAAACGCCGCATGGTGATACACTGGATATATGCATCATATTGCCGAATCCATCGAGATCGACAGCCCGCCTGAAAAGGTTTTTGCCGCGATAAGAGATGCCGAAACGCGTATGCGTTTGAATCCATCGTGCACGTTTATAGGCTGCGAGCAGTTGAGCAGCCCGAACGCAGCCGCAGGAGCATGCTTTCGTTTTTTCCTTCAGGCAAACGGGAAGCGTTTCAAGTGCGATGTTGTTGAGGTTGTCAAAGGGAACCGAATCATGAGCAGAGCTGTCGATGGAAGTTTCCGTGTTACGCTCTCCGTCAAGCCGACAGCAGCCGGAACCCGCCTTCTGCATGAAGAGGACTTCCTTCTTCCCGATGAAGTGCTCGAGCCGCAATCGGAACGCCCCGATTCTTACCCTTTTCAGGTATTTCGTCAGGTGCTCCGCACGTTCTACGGGTTTGACTATTACCAGGCCCGTAAAGCAAGGAAGGCCGATGAAATCATTGCGTCGATGAGGGCGGGTGTTCATACCTGGCTTATGAGCATCAGGGAGAAGATAGAAATAGCGGCACAGACCGGCACCCCGGCATAAATCAGCGTCGTATCAGCAGCAGCGCGCCCGCAGCGATCGCTATAACAGAAAGCACAACGCCGCTGCCTGAAAAGCCGATGTGCAGGAGCGGCGCCAGTCCTGTGGCCAGCAGCCACACACCCAGGAGAACATTCCCCATCCTCGGCCAGAGCTTTTCGGAGCGGTCAACCAGCAGGAACAGGATGCCTGTCAAAACCGCAATAACCGCGAGGATAATGCCGCTCCCCGAGAACCGTATGCCGCCCAGGCTCACCATGCCGGTCATGATGAGCCAGATACCAAGCAATACATTCACCCACGTCTTCATGTCCATATCCTTTCTCATTTGACTAGAACCTCAACCCGTTGTTCTGCCGGCGCTTGCAAGAGAAGACCCCGGCAGTCAAAAGCCGGCAAAGTGAGAAACGAGGCCTTTGCCGGCTTTTTTGTATTTTCTGCATGTTCTGGAATGTGCAAATTCAAACCAATGTTGACTTCCAGATTGTTTTCTGCAGCGTTGTTACCAGAACAGATATTTTTTCTTTTGCCCGGTTTCCTTATGCTCGACCTTGGCGATGTCCGCCTTCCCGGCTTTTTGCCTGTTCGCCTGTTTGACATTTTTGTTATTAGCCTTTTTGACTTTTTCCTTGTTCGTTTTTTTGGCTTTCTTCGAGGCTTTGTCCCCCTTTTTCGCGGATGTCGTCTGTTCGTTCCGTTCCCATGGATTCAGGATTTTTTCCTCCTGGCCATAGGCAATACCGAATGCTGAATTCGAAGCAACAACTGCCATAACGGCGATCGAAAGGACCAACTGCAACAGATGCTTCATGGGGCCTCCTTACTGCTTGAAAGTAAGTCGGCTGGTTGCGCCACTGGCTCCACCACCAACCTTGGCGCCCAAATCGGCAGGTGGTTTCATAACCGTCTCTGGTTAATAAAAAGTAGCCTTCGGGAACAGTGTGGCGAGCATTCCACCCCTTGTGTTTCCGATCGTGTGTTACCCCCTTTCTCTCCCGGATACAGATTGCTTGCCAATGCGATGTTTTAATAGGATGGGCATTGAGGATAATCCTAAAAACGGCATTTGAACACGGATGAACACGGAAACAGCGGATCAAAACAATGTGATAGAGCAAAAAGCCATCTCGCCTTTTGGGTGAATCCATTACTGTTCGTAACTTCCTATAAATCCGTGTTGATCAGATTTTATCCGTGTCCAACTGCTTTTTTCAGGATAATTGTTTATGATCAGTACAAGTAAAGCACAAAAGCGGCGAACATTAAGTGATTTTAATCACAAAGCGGTTGGACCGGCGAATACCATGAAGACAGATTGAGAACACAGGTAACCGTGGGATATTCGTCGACTGAAGGAAGACGCACTAATTATGTGGAGGAAGCAATAAGGAAATTAAAACAGTATAGACCTGAAATGCTTGGTTGTCCTTGAGATGGGCTCGGAAAATATCTTGTCCGAAATTCCGGGATACTCAGGTATCCTCATTGTATCAGCGAAGCCCCAAGGATCTCACGAACCTTTGTCAGCAGGATATGGGGCGGCACAGGCTTCTGGAGAAAGGCGCCTTCCTTTTCAGAAATTCCGGAATTACTGATGACATCAGCTGTGTAACCGCTCAGGAACAGGCACTTCAGGTCCGGCCGGATTTTTTTGATGCTGTCGTATGCCTGCTTGCCGTTCTTTCCCGGCATGATCACATCGAAGATCAGAAGATCAATCTCGTCGCGGTGAGCATGGAACTTGACCTCCGCGTCCTCACCGTCATGCGCTTCGATGACCCGGTATCCTGACTTCGCCAGTATTTGCGTAATAATGGCCCGGACAGACCCCTCGTCTTCAGCCACGAGAACAGTTTCCGAACCCCTGAGACGCTGTTCCGGCGCCGCCCCGGCCCTCTCTGCGCTAGCCGCAATCAATGGAAGATAAATAATAAAAACAGTCCCCTTGCCGACCTCGCTCTTCGTTTCTATATACCCGTTGTGCTGCTTAACGATCCCGAAAACCGTTGCGAGCCCCAGCCCGGTCCCCTTGCCAACATCCTTGGTCGTAAAGAACGGCTCGAAGATACGCTGCCGGGTTTTTTCGTCCATTCCGATGCCCGTATCCTCTACTCGAATAACCGCATATTCTCCTTCCCGCCCGAACCCGCGCTCCCTCCTGAACTGCCCGTCCATGATCACACGGCCTGAAGTGATCGTAAATTTCCCCCCGCCCGCCATGGCATCTCTCGCATTCGCTGCAAGATTCATAAGCGCCTGCTCTATCTGTGTGCTGTCCGCCATGCATAGCAGCCTGTCGGCGGCCAGGTCCACGGAAAATCGGATGTCCTCCCGGATAAGACGTGAGATAAGGGGCTCGACGCTCAGGATGATCTCGTTGAGGTTCTGCGCCTGCATTCTCACCACCTGCTTCCGGCTGAAGGTCAACAGGTTCCTCGTGAGCTGGGCGCCCCGCTCCGCAGACGCCAATACCATCTGAATCTTGGACCGCGCGGGATTGCCCTCCTGCAGGTCCAGGAGAACCAGATCGCAGGCTCCGATAATAACGGAAAGAATATTGTTGAAGTCATGGGCAATGCCACCCGCAAGCTGTCCTATTGCCTGCATTTTAACGGCATGCCGGAGCTGCTCCTCGAGGACGGTCCGCTCCGTGATGTCCCGCGCGATGCCCAGCCTGCCCGACACGACACCGTTCTGTGGAAGCGGCGCGGACGTCACCTCGATTATCCGGCACGTCCCGTACCTGGTGAGACACCGGAGATCGTACCGCATCACGCCGGCCCCATTTATTGCTTCGCGATGTTTTTCAAGTGCAATCGCACGATAGTCGGGATGGATAATATCGAGGAAGGGCCTGCCGATCCATTCCGTGCGTGGCCACCCGGTGATCTTCTCAAAGACCGGGTTAATCGACCGGAAGATGCCGTCTCCAAGGGAGACCGTAAAAATCACGTCCGGCGAGGTTTCGACAAGAGTGCGATAGCGGTCTTCACTGTTCCGGAGCGCCTCCTCCGCCTGTTTGCGTTCGGCGATCTCCTTTTCGAGCTGGATGTTCTTTTCTCGCACGTTCTGTTCATGCCTGAGCGAAGCATCCAGCCTGGTCTGGAGAAGCACCGTACGGGTCATGACCCTGACTGTGGCCAGGCCCCCGCCGATGATCACAAGCGCGAGTATCCCCATGCCGGCGAGAAGCCCCCCGGCTCGAGTCCACCGACTACGGTCTGGGCCGGCACCCGGGAAACAAGAAAGAACGGCGTGTCTTTCACCAGTGAGGCCAAAGAGATCATGTCCTTTGCCTTTTCCCCGGGCCGTCGCTCCTCGAACCGCAGGGGATGATCGCTCAGTCGGTCCGGGAAACCGGACACGCTCGATCTATCCGCATGAATATAGACGGTCTTGCTCGCGGTCACGAGACTGGGTGTCTGCTCCGGATGATGGTCTCTGGGTTTAACTACGTGTTCGGCGACATAGTTCGGGTTGATCCAGGCAATGATCCCGCCTGAATGCTTTCCCTTGAAAAAATATGATGTCGTGATCACGATCGTCCTGTCGCGGTCCTCGGCAATTACCATCCCGGCGGGATAGTCAGGGCTGTTGTACTCTTTTTCCCCAGCCGTCAGTACTCGCGCCCGGCCGGGCGCCGCAACCTGGACGAGAAGATCGCCGTTTTCGTCAAGAAGCACGATCTGGAGATACGCTGACTCCTTACCGATGCGGGCGCGATCAATCAGGGAAACGAACAGGTTCTTGATCGGAGGCAAGCTCTGTTTCAACCCGTATTCCATGCTCATGCCGAGTGCGCGGTTCTCGAAGAAGACCGCAACCTCGCGAGACAAAGTCAGGTTCCTCAAATCTTCGCGGCGTTCGGAAAAAAAATAAGAGATTTCCGTGGCGTGCGTCTCATTCTCGAGCCGGAACTGCTCGAGCAGTGTCTGCTTCAGGTTTTTCTGCGAAAGATAATTAGTGGTGAGAAGAAAGGACACGTACGCCAGCAGAGCGATGACGGCGATCACGATGCCGAGCTTATGGTTACGGGCTAGTTTCACTGCCGCCTGCCTCCTTGATAGTAATTGTCATTAGGCTTCGCCGGTTCTGCAGGATCAGCGGTTTTTAAAAAAATCCGCGTAGTAATCGGTCACATAGGGATAATATTTGAGCGCGATACTCTGCAGCGTTCCATTCCTGCGGAGCTGCATCAGGAACCGGTTGAACGCCTCCCGCAGCTTCGGTGCATCTTTCCGGAAGGCGACCGCCATGTTCTGGACTTCGCTCACCGGTCCGATGATCTTGATCTTGCCCGGCCATTTCTGCAAGGCAACGAGCGCATCAGGCACGTCAAGAAGCGTGGCTTCCGCCTCCCGGTTCAGAACTGCAGGCGCCAGCTCATTCAACGACCGTTCAAAGAGGACCACCCGGGCGCCGGCAGCGTCGAGCTGGTACAGGTTGGGGTCCAGACAGGTATTCGCCTTGCACAGCAGCGACCGGTCCCGGACCAGGCTCTTGACCAGGGAGATGTCCTTCTTGATGCTTCCCGAGGGCTTAATGGGCTTCAGGGGGGAGTCGGCACGAGCCACAAGCCAGACCTGGTTTGGAAAGGTGGGGACCGAATAATCGACGATCCGCTCGCGCCAGGGAATGACGGTCATGCCGTTTGCTATCAAGTCGCCTTTCACAGGGACGGAGGCGACCACTTCGATTTCGCCGCCTTTCGGTCTCACTCTGCTGCCCGTAAGGTCCCCGATCGCGTCGTCCCAATCCGTTATTACGTATTCGTACCGTACCCCGAGCGACTCGGCGAAACTCCTGACGATCTCGACATCCATGCCGTCGCCGCTCCCGGTCACAAAGTTGGCGTATGGCACGCCGAGATGCCTGAGAACTCCGCTCTTCATGATTTCGTCCAGGTCCCTTGCCTCTGCAGACGCCTGAGCAGCAAAAGCATTTACAGCTGTCACGACACACGCTGCCGCGAGGAAGAGCCGGACCAGAACACGAACGTCGAAGCTTACTGCTTTCACACCAGAACGCATAGCTGCCTCCTGCATTGTTTTTTCGGATTAGGATTATAGGGTAATTACTGTGGTTCCGCAATTACATTTGATGCAACAGAGTGCTGCGGCAGAACAATGCAGGAGATTGCATGGGCAGGAATGTTCATGAACACGGAAAAAGTAAAGAAGGCCGGACCCTCAATACCATCCCTTCACGTTAGTCGAGCTGAAACTCAGCTCATGAAGAGTGTCAGGCAGGGCCGCAGTTAAGCGAACAGGCGTTCGCTGTCGCCTTCTTTTCCTCTTCGGGAAGGTGACATTTCTTGAACTTCTTTCCGCTGCCGCACCAGCACGGCTCATTGCGTCCCGGTTTTACCTCGGGCGCAATTTCCTTCTCATTCGTTCTCTTCAATATGCCGACAACCCGATCAAACAGATCCATGAGTCCTCCCAATGTTTATGATTTCCTGGCGGCTGACATTCATTATAGTCAGGCCTATACTGTTTATGCTGCACGTTTTCCGGTTAAGCTTTCCGTCCGGTAAAGCGCGTGATAAGTTCCCGCAGTTCTTCATCGTGCTTCAGGCCGTCGAATTTTGCGCGCGTAAGGTCAGTCCGCTTCAGACGGACCTGGCGAATATCGGCATTCGTGAGATCAGCCGCGGTCAGCGTCGCATCGAGGATGTCCGCTTCCCGCAGATCAGCGGAGGAAAGGTTTGCGCTGCTGAGATCGGTGCCGTGGAGGTTCGCGCCGCGCAAATCGCATCCGGACAGAATCGCGCAGATCAGGCTTGCGCTCCGTGCGTGGATCTTCATCATGGCTGCTCCGCTGCACCGGATCATCGCTCCATCCACCATCTGAATATTGGCCCGGCTGAGGTCGGCCTTCTCGAAAACGGCGCCGGAGATCATCGAGTTCGTAAAATTGGCTTCCGTAAGGCTGGCTTCCGTAAAATCCGCTCCGACGAAGCTGGAATGGGTAAGGTCTGCCTTGTCGAAATGCGCTTTTACGAACGAGCAGCCGGTAAAGTTCGAGTTGCCCAGGTTGCAGCCGGAGAGGTCCGCATTCCTGAAACTCGACCCGCTGAAATTGGCACTCGACAGGTCCGCGCCTTTGAGATTCGAGCCGTCGAAACACATGCCGAGCAGTTCCACCCCTCTCAGGTTCATACTGGCAAGATCAAAGTATGATGCATTTCCGCTGGCCGAGGCCAGGGCCAATATATCATTTTTAGACAATCGTTCCATATGATGTCCTCTCTCTGAGACCCGATCTTTCGCGCCGGAAGTGCGACTATAACTGCTACGAGAATAGCATACAACGGAGGATCAGGTCCAGTTTAGATTTCAAAACTGTCAAATGCAGCGCGACGCTTATTGAGCGCGGAATTTTCGTGCGAATTGGCTGCTGATTTGCGTGCGGGAACAGCTCTTCTGCTGACTATCTTTCCATGGAAGCGTCTGCTAATGCGGACAACGACTATCCCGATTTGACATTCGGAGGATCACTGTTCATAATAAAAAGAGAAACAATATGGATCTTTTAGCGGAGGTTAACCATGAAACCGATAAAACAACTCCCAATGCTGATCCTCGCGGTTTTTCTCTTCGGTTCCGCAGCAGCGGCCCAGGAACCGCAGGCAGAAACTACGACCCCAGGTCCCATATTTGTTTATCAGTCTAATTTTCCTATCCTGCTCGAAGGTCGTGAGTACAATCTTCTCACCGCCGTAATTGATTTTCCCACCGGCGCGGGTTTTCCGAAACATTTTCACGGCGGGCAGGTGCTCGTAACCGTACTGAGCGGTGAAATGACGCTGGTACAGGGTAACGCTGAAAGAGTAGTTAAAACCGGCGAGAGCTGGACCGAAAATCCTGGCGATGTACATTCAGTCGCAAACAGGGGCCCATCCGCGAGGGTTGTGGTCAGCATGGTGCTTCCTAAGGGAGCGCAAATTACAACGCCGATCGAGGAATAAGACTTGTCTCATGCGGAGGCGTACCCTGTTGTTGCCATAATGCACGCATAACAGAGTTCGCGGAGGAATTCGCAAGACTTCACCGAATTTTTACCGAAAGTCTCGCGCGGAGGCATGGAACTCGCGGAGAATCGGAAAAAAAAGCCGAACTTTATGTTTTTTGGGATAAACCGAACAGAGGACCGGTTGTTGATTTATCCTCCGCGACTCCGCGCCTCCGCGTGAAACGCAGTCCCGAAAAACCCTTGCAAAATGAGCGAAAACGGGTATAATATACTACACGCCATTAACGGGGCAATGGGCTCTGGTTATCTGAAGAGATGCCCCTGCCCTATCATCGATCACTGACTCCTCTCGCTCTCACCTTTCGCACTCAAAAGCGACAGCATGTCTGGTTGGCGAACGATGCGGCTTTGCCGGTCACCTCACGCGAAATCCGCGCTTTTCTACGGGACACAGAGTGACTGTGAAGGGACGTAAACGCGCTGTGCGGCAATGACCGTCAGGCGACTTGAAATACACAGGAGGCATCATGGCGAAGAAACTTTATGTAGGAAATCTCTCGTACAATACTCATGAGGAGGATTTGCGGGAGGCATTCTCGAAAATCGGAGAGGTCCTGTCCGCGACGCTGATCGTCGATCAGACCAACGGCAGGTCCAAGGGGTTCGGTTTCGTGGAGATGGCGTCGGATGAGGACGCGGAAAAGGCGATCTCCGCGATGAACGGCACATCGTTCATGGACCGGACGATCACGGTGAACGAGGCCCGGCCGAAGACAGAGCGCGCACGTTCCGGGTTCGGCGGCGGCGGTGGTAATCGCGGAGGTGGCGGCGGCTACGGCGGCGGTGGCGGAGGAAAACGATCTTGGAGGTAATGGTCCAGTCCCGGGACATCGAAAAGGCCCTGCGGACCCTGAAAAAGAAACTCCAGCTTGATGGGCTGTTCGGGGATCTGAAGAAACGGCGCTTTTACGAAAAGCCCTCGGTGAAAAAAAAGAGAAAACAGGTGGAGGCGGAGAAGCGAAAGAGGAAACTCCTCAGGCGCTCGCGGCCATCCGGTTCTGCGCCGAGGCCGGGAAGGTAGGTGCCGTAACGCGGTACCCGCTGCATCAAACGTCGATCGCCGTAAAGCATGCGCCTTCTTCCAGCCCGCTGTCGGGCGGGTCAGTTTGAACATTTCTTCCTAAGGAGGCATCCAGTGGGAAAACCGAATTTTAATTTTCAAAAGCGTCAGAAGGAACTTGCAAAGAAAAAGAAGAGCGAGGAAAAAAGACAACGCAAGCTTGATAAAAACGCAATAATTCCCATTGAGAATCAGGAACCGCGCGCCGAGGGCGGAGAGGACGACAAAAACGGCGTCTGACGCAAATTTACCTCCAGGAAACATAACAAACCAAAGACACCGAGGTCATAGAGAAAGGCTTGCATATTAATCTCTTGTACTCTGTGGCAAAGAGACTCTGATCGGTCAAAGGAGGTGATGCGGCATGGCAGCTTCACGGCAAGGCGCAAAAAAAGAAGTAAAAAAACCAAAGAGCAAGAAGAAGTAATCTTTTTATTGTTTACTACTGACGGAATTCCAACCAATTCTAATCGACGAAAGGGGTATACATGGCAAAGCCATTAACGAAATCGCAGTTGGTAGCAAAGCTCGCAGAGCAAGCGACACTTACGAAGAAGGCGGCCGCTGACATCCTGGATTTTATCGCACAAATCGCCTACAAGGAAGCAAAAAACAGCTTCACACTGCCCGGGCTCGGCAAGCTCGTTCTCGTTCAGAGGAAAGCCCGTATGGGCAGAAACCCCGCAACCGGTGAAACCATCAAGATAAAGGCGAAAAAAGTCGTCAAGTTCCGCGTTGCCAAAGCAGCCAAAGACGCGATTCTCGGCGCGAAATAATCCCAGCTGCCCCTTTTGACAACAAAAGCCCTCTCGAAAATGAGCGGGCTTTGTTTTTTTTACAGGTCTGAAGCGTTTCAACCTTTGCTGTATTGAATATTTACCTCATAGGCGATGCTCGCATGCCCCAGGGTATCGTTCGTTCCATGACAAAATATTTTTCCGCTGGACGACTTCTTGCGGGCTTTTACCATAGCTGCAACCACCGGAGCAAGATCATATCCCCCGTTCGTGCAGCCATCATGCATGCATTTCAGATGAAAACCCGCATAATCAGAGGGTGAGAAACTGAGCGTACGCGTCATCAGAACCTGATTCAACCCCCGCCGGTAATAGGTCATGCGAAATTCAATATTCGAAACCCCGGGAAAGCGCTCTGATACGAGGCCGGCAGTAACGAGCGCCGCTCTCTCGATATCCAGCTTTTCCCTGTATGTCGGTTTGCGCATTTATTCTCCTTGACAGCACCGCTACAGGGAAAGAGGCGGAAACAATATTTGTTCGCGCCTGGCCTTCCCGACGGATAGGAAGTTGCATTCAAGAAACAACACGAGATAATCAAAAGGCAATAAAATATACGAAGAAGGACGCCTGGACCGCTTTTGGTGACAACATCGAGCGCAAAAAAAACAGGCCCTGAAATAATCAGGGCCCTGAAAAAGCTTGGATAGTTTTTCGGTTACAGCTTTACGACATTAGATGCTTTGGGGCCTTTGGGCGAGTCGACAACGTCGAACTGCACTGACTGGCCTTCGGCCAACGACTTGAAGCCGCTGTCCTGAATGTCGCCGAAATGAACGAACACATCGCCGCCCTTTTCACGGGTAATGAATCCAAAACCTTTGGAATCATTGAACCACTTTACGGTGCCTGTCTCCATGATGAGCTACCTCCTTCTTGTGAATTGAAGCGACGGAAAAGGACAATAAAAATGCCGCAAAGTCTATCTGTCTTTGCGGTTGCCTGCAAGAACATCCGGAACTTCTGAGCCAGATGATGCCCTATCCGGGCCGAAATGTCAAGCTTTATTATTTGCTCTTTTTATATTTCCATTGCTCTCAATAATAGCAAATCAGCGGTCAAGCATCCGGATCGGGCAGACCGCCACTTCCGCACGCAGGCTCCATACCATGCGTAACCTCCTCGTTGATGAACCTGCGGATGATCTCCCCCGCCTCCGGGGATCTCTTGAGAAACTGCAACCCTATGCCCCACATGCCCGAGTACCCGTTTTCCGGAGCCCGGCAGTGCGCGACCCTTGCTTCCGCCTCAATCTCTTCCTCATTGATCGTCAGGCGCACATGAACGCAGGAATCGATTGGATAGGAACGCGCCATCCGCAAATGCATGCCGTTTACTGAGAGATTGACAGCGCACTCGCCGTCCACGCAGTCCAGGGGCCGTCCGTCAACGGTCACGGAGAGATTGGTCTCGATGCGGATGTTCTTCCTGCGGGACCCGGGTTCGAGCAGCGGATGGATCGCCTGGTATAGCGCATTGACCTTGATCGGCTTCTCCAGGCAGGCAGCAGCGCCTGCCTCCCGGCACTGTTGTTCGAGCTCCGGCGTCAGTTCCCTTAAGATTATGACGACCGGGATAGCGCTGGCAGCCTGTTTATTCCTGAGCCGCTCCAGCAGATCGAGGCCGCTTAAACCCTTTAAATGCAGTTCGGTGACGATAAGGGCCGGCGCTGAGCCGCTTATGATCTCAAGGGCATTTCCGACGCCAAGCGCCGAGGAGGCATGGTACCCGAGGCGTTGGATGATCATGGACGTGAAAATAAGGCTCTGCGGCTCGCTGTCGACTACAAGCACGAACCCGTTCGGGTTGCCTTGAGAGTTGTGTTCAGGTTTTGAGTTCAGCATAAAACAGTGTCAGAGTGGCAAAGTGTCAGAGAAGAAGCTATCAGCTGTCAGCGATCAGCGGCCGAAAATCCAGTAGACTTAGTACCGTATAACTGATTCGTATTGTATAGGAAAGTGCAGAATATGGCAAGGGGGGAGAGAGGCAATTGACTAGAGAAGGGTTCGGGGGAGGGACATCGAGATACGGAAGAACATTGAAAATTGCAAATTTCAAAGTGCAAAATGTAAAGTGTTGAACTTCCAGCGGTTGTTTCTTTGTTAAGCATTTGCAGTTCCAAAAGCGCGCTGCGGTCCGCGAACATTGACGTGCTTTGTCATGCGTGAAAAAACATGATCAAATCAATAAGCCGGACAGCACAGCGGAGCGTTTTTTAAGCGAAGCGTGAGTGCAGCCTGCATTCGCGCTAGGCACTCATAAACGCTGGCCGCAGGCTGAGGGTAGCCTTCTATATCAGAAAGAGCCGGATAACACAGTAGCATGCTTGCATGGCAATGTGAGTGGACTGCAGAAAAAAGACAAGGATCCTGAACTTCATGGCATGACGTCCAGCCTGTATTCGCGCTATGCACTGCTTAGACTCATTGTCGTACCATCTCGCTTAGAAGCGAGTGATGGGAATCAAGGACCTAATAACCACTGGCCGCAGGCAAGATCCTTGGTTTTTTCGGGCAGCTCGGTGCTCTGCTGTGCTATGCATGCCTGATTGACGTTCTTCGTACAGTACTTTGCGGTTATTCCCTGCAGCACTTACCCTGCGGCCGTGCTCCTTTGAGCCTGCAATAATCGATATTGGATGGCGGCATGCCCGACGCACAGCTATCGCGACCAAGCTGCCCCGGGGTTTTAGGGAAACTTTTAACCCAAAGCAATTGCATACTGCAGAACATTGAAAATTGCAAATTGGAAAGTTCAAATTTGTTGTGTTTGGTTTGTTTTTCCAGACACCCCTGCATCCCGCCTGCACCCGATAGTTACGAGTGGAACCGCGAGTATAGGGTGTGAGCAACGTCCGCGCTTTACATGACCGGGAAACGAGTCGGTAAATCACAAAGCATGCATGCGCGTGCGGAGCTCAGCGCAATGAGTACGCCGTGTCGACAAGTGAAACTAAAAAAACAAACTGGCATGTTTGCGCGGCGTTGCGAACGGCGGTGCAGAAAAAAGACAAGAATCTTGAACATCCTGGCATGACGTCCAGCCTGTATTCGCGCTATGCACTGCTTAGACTCATTGTCGTACCATCTCGCTTTGAAGCGCGTGATGGGAATCAAGTACCTCATAACCACTGGCCGCAGGCAAGATCCTTTGTTATTTCGGGCAGCTCGGTGCTCTGCCGTGCTTTGCATGCCTAATTGATGTTCTTCGTACTGGGGAAAGCTTAAAACCCTCTTTTGCTTCTCACATGCTTTTTCCAAGAACCCGCTGCATCCCATAAACAGCGGCCGCGCATTACATGACCCCGCAGCAGTCCGCTGCAGGCGGGACTGCTGCGGGGTAAATCACAAATCACACCACACAAACAGTATATATATACTGTTTAAAACCTCTTTATTTTCGAAACCTCATGTGATATTCTTTTTCCGGTCTTTATATCACATGTCTCGCGATGGTCTTTGAGTCGCCTTTCAGCTATCGCTGACGGCTGACCCCTGGCGGAAGTGAAAAATGTCGATGAATCCCGGTCTACGGTCGTACTCGATTCTGAAAAAGCTTACCCCGCTCAAGATTGCGGCCATTTACGCCTTCACTACCCTTCTCTGGTTTCTGCTTTTCAACCGGGCTGATTCACTTTTTTTTAGCGATGACAACGGTTCCGCCCGCCTGATACTGCAGCCCTTCAGCACTCTTCTCTTCATCGGGCTTACGGCATGGATGCTCTACTCCCTGGTAACGCGCTTTGCTGCCGAGCACGACCGCGATCTTGCTCGCCTCTCGGAGGAACGGAACAAGTTCGAAGCGATCATGGCCGCGATGGGCGACGGCATGAGCATTCAGGGCACCGATTTCCAGGTACTCTACCAGAACCAGGTGCATCAGAGCTTTGCCGGGGGGAGCCGCGTCGGAGAGTATTGCCATAAAGCCTATGCGAAATCGGATGCCGTCTGCCCGGACTGCCCGATCGCCTTATGCTTCATCGACGGGAAGATCCACCGCGCGGATCGAAAAGTGGCGCGGGGGCCGAACACCGTCTACCTGGAAATCATCGCATCGCCTCTCAGGGATTCCTCCGGAACTATCATCGGCGGCGTCGAACTCGTGCGCGATATTACTTCCCGCAAACAGGCCGAGAACCGGCTCTCCGCGCATACCAGGTACCTTGAACGCCTTCTTACCGTGTCCCGGGAGATCACGACCACGACCGACCTGAAATCGCTCTACCGGAAAACAGTCGCCGTCCCGAAAGAAATCCTGGAGCTCGATTATTCCACACTGATGATGCTCTCGCAAGACAAGAAGAAGCTGACTGTCGCGGACACCCTGGGTTTTCCCGAGTCCATGGTAAACACCTTCATGCTCGTCGCAGGCCAGGGACTGTCCACGTACGCCGTCCTGAACAAGCGGCCCGAAATGGTTGTCGATTTCGCAGCCGAGCAGCGGTTCGAGATACCGCCGGATCGTCAAGAGCGAAGGAATTTCCTCCGCGCTCTGCGTGCCGATGATGATCGAGAACGAGGTGTTCGGCGCTCTGATCGGTCATACGCGTGAACGCCGCGAATTCAGCGACGATGAGCAGGCATTGTACCAGACGATCGGCAATAATGCGGCCGTTGCCGTAAAGAACTCGCTCCACCTGTCAGCGCTGAACCAGTCTGAAGAGCGTTACCGGACGCTCTTCGAAAATACCCACGACATGATCCAGGGCATTGATCCCGCGAACGGTAAATTCCTGTTCGTGAACCCTGCCTGGCTTGCGGCCCTTCAGTACACGCAGGAGGAACTGGAGGGACTGACCGTCTTCGATGTGCTCCACGACCGGTACCATGCGGACGGGGCCAGGATATTCCGGGAGGCGCTGGCCGGGAAGTCCTTTCACGGGGTCAGCCTGATCTTTGCGGCCAGGGACGGCCGTGCGGTTTCGACTGAAGGCACGATCAGTCCGCAGCGGCACCAGGGATCGGTCACGGCCTCCTACGGATTCTTCCACGACGTGACGAAGAGAAAGCAGGTAGAGGAACAGCTCCGGCATGCGCAGAAGATGGAAGCCGTGGGCCAGCTGGCAGGCGGCGTAGCGCATGATTTCAACAATATTCTGACCACCATCACAGGATACGCATCAATGATGGCGACAAAGACCGAAAAAGTTTCCCGGGAGCGATTCATCCTGGAGCAGATCGTCGCAGCTGCCAAGCGGGCCGCCGGCCTGACCCGCGGCATGCTGGCCTATAGCAGAAAACAGGTGATCGAGCTCCGGCCCGTCGATCTCAACGCGATTGTCAGGAACCTCGAAAATCTTCTTCTGCGGCTCCTCGGCGAGGAGGTCGAGCTCCGGACGATGCTGGCTGCGCAGGACATCATGGTCATGGCGGACAGCGGCCAGATAGAGCAGGTACTGATGAATATCGCGAGCAATGCGCGTGACGCCATTACGGGCCAGGGACGATTCCTGATCGAGACGGAAATTATAGAGCTGACCCGGGACTTTATTTCGGTTCATGGATACGGCGCTCCGGGCGCATATGCCCGCCTTTGCATGACCGATACCGGCTGCGGAATGGATGACAAGACCATGAGCAGGGTCTTCGAGCCGTTTTTTACCACCAAGGAAGTCGGCAAGGGCACAGGGCTGGGGCTTGCAATGGTCTATGGAATCGTCAAGCAGCACAACGGCTTCATCAATGTATACAGCGAACCCGGGAAGGGGAGCACGTTCAGATATATTTTCCGCTGACGACCGCTGCCGCGGAAAACCCGGTCGGAGAGGATAAGCGCGACTTCCCTCGGGGTTCCGAAACGGTACTGCTTGCCGAAGACGACGAACCGTCGCGCGAGATGATCAGTTCACTGCTCCGGGATGCCTGGCTACCGGGTCGTTCAAGCCGCGGACGGCGAAGAGGCGGTTGAAAGATTCAAGCAGCACCGGGGCGAAATACGGCTGCTTCTGTTCGACGTAATCATGCCCCGGTTGAACGGGAAAAAGGCGTACGACAGAATCGTGAGCGAATATCCCGCCGTCAAGGCGCTCTTCATGAGCGGGTATACCGCCGACATGATCAATCATCAGGGCGTTCTGGAAAAAGACGTGAATTTCCTGTCGAAACCGGTGATCCCGTCCGAATTGCTCGAGAAAGTACGGAACGTGCTGGACGGGAAATGAGGCATGTTACAGGGTGAGTGCAGAATTCGGACTTCAGAGTGCGGGAGGCTACGCAGAGACTATCAGAAATCGTCAGCGCTCTGCCATCAGCAGTCAAGCGTATCAGGCGCCCGGCCCGGTCACTGCGCCCATTCACGTTGACCCCTGGCCCGCGGTGCAGCCGAAGCAGTGATTGTCCACAGCGATGCGCCTTCGGGAAAGCGCATCATGATCAAAGCCTCGAATATGGCTGCCTGCCTGCGTTACCGGTATCCCCAGGACCTGGTTGAAATCGCAGTCGTAGAGCCTGCCGTCCCAACCGACGCTTACGAGCGACCTGCACATCAGCCGGTCCAGCGTATCCGGGTTGAACGAGGATTCGAGCATGGCGCAATATCTCTCGTAATCGCCGCTATGAACCAGTCGGTCCCTGAACCTCCCCAGCGGCATGTTCACGAACGAGTATAGCCGGTCGAACGTGATCCCGTATTGGTCCTTCAATTGACGCTTATAGTCGGCTTCGAGTCCTGCCTGTGCGGGCGGCAAAAACGGTCCGGAGGGATTGTATACCAGGTTCAGAGGCCGCTCCGGCGATCCCAGGCCGAAGCCCAGCCGGTTCAGGCGGCGAAGGGCTTCGATGCTTTTTTCAAACGCGCCCCTGCCTCGTACAGCGGCCACGTTCTGCTCGAGGTAACAGGGAAGCGAAGCAATCAATTCAACACCGGTGTCTCGGTAGAATTCCGGCAGGTCAGCCATCCCCTGTTCAGAAAAAACGGTCAGGTTTGTGCGTACGATGACCCTGGTTCCCCGCTTCTTCGCTTCCGATACGAGCGCCCTGAAACCAGGATTCATTTCCGGCGCGCCGCCGGTAATATCCAGCGTTTCTATGCGATGTTCGTGCAGAACAGCCATAACGAGATCGATCGTGGTTCGGTCCATTATCTCGATCCGTGCGGGGCCCGCCGATACATGGCAATGCTTGCACGACATATTGCAGGCGTAGCCGAGGTTTACCTGCAACGCCTTTATGGCATCGGCTGCAAGCGGTTCCTGTCTGACTGAAGCAACCTTATCCGAGAATCTGTTTTTGGCCATATCTTAATATTTTAAACCGCAAAATGCGCAAAAGACGCAAAAGAAGGATTGTGGTCCCTTGAACGCTTGCGTTCCTTATGCATCTTTGCGGCAAAAAAGAATCGCCTGTTTTGCCTTCTATTACTCAATCACCCTTTTTCTCATCAGGCGAAACGGCAGCGGAGCCAGCGCCACAGTCATGACCACCATCCAGACCATGCTCGCGGCTGTTCCTTCGAAAGTCCCTGCGGCAAAGGCGCGGCAGATGTTCACGAGATGGTAAAGGGGCGTGAACGAAGCAAGGCGCGCGACGATCGGCGGCATGCTGTCGAGCGGAAAAAAAATCCCGGAAAAGAGAAAGAGCGGCGTCATGAACAGGGTGTAAAAGTAGCTGAAAAAGTCGATCCCGGGCACCAGCGAACAGAAAAGCACCGAGAGTTCGGCAAAAATCAGTCCCCCGAGGAAAATGAACGGGATCGAAAGCACGATAAGGGGCGAGTCCACAAGCCCGAATAGAGCGATCACGATCATGATCGTGATCCCGAAGATCACGCTTTTGGTAGCGCCCCAGATCAGCTCTCCGGCAATCAGGTCATCGAGGTTTATCGGCGTTGCGAGGATCGCGTCGAACGTCTTCTGAAAAGTCATCCGTATATACGTTCCGTACGTGCATTCATACACGGCTGCGAACACGGATGAGGACGCCACGATGCCCGGTGCGATGTAATTGATATAAGGCTGCCCGTGAATGTTCTGTACGAACGCGCCGAGACCGAGGCCCATGGCAACGAGGTACAGCGCAGGCTCCGCAAAGTTCAGGGCGAAACTCGTCCGGTAGAGCTTGGTGTAGACTGTCCAGTGGCGCTGCCAGACCCTGAATGCGCGTTTAATCCGCAAGGCTCCTCCCGGTCATCTTGAGATACACGTCCTCGAGGTTGCCCCCGTGCTCCTTCATCAGGTTCTGCGGGGTATCGATTGCCTTGATTCTTCCAGAATCCATGATGGCCACGCGGTCGCAAAGCCGCTCCGCCTCGTCCATATAGTGCGTTGTAAGGAGAAGCGTGGTATTTTGCGATTTGAGATGATTGAGCTTGTCCCAGACCGCCCTTCTGCTGTGAGGGTCAAGGCCCGTTGTGGGTTCGTCAAGGATCAGGATGTCGGGGTTGTTCACGAGGGAGCGTGCGAGGAGGAGCCGGTGTTTCATTCCGCCGGAAAGCTGGTCGATCTTCGCGGTCGCCTTGTCCTGGAGCTCGACAAATTCGAGCAGCACGCGGGCCAGGCGAAGGCAATCTTTCTTCCGGATATCAAAGTACCGGGCATACACAACGAGATTTTCCGTAACGGACAGGTCCGGGTCGAGGTTGTTGTCCTGCGGCATTACACCGATCCGCGCCTTGATAGCGCTCGGCTCGCGAATCACGTCCTTGCCGAATACACGGACCTCACCTTCCGTGGGCGGCATGAAGCAGGAAATGATCCGCATGACGGTCGTCTTACCCGCACCGTTCGGGCCCAGGAAGCCGAAACACTCGCCCCGGGAAATCCGGAAACCGATGCGGTCGACTGCGCGCAGGCCGTTGAAGTCCTTGATCAAGTTGTTCGCGCTGATAATGTCCAATGATGGTCCTGTAATGCTGCAGCGCATAGCGCATGGGGCATAGGGCATGGCGTTTAAAACCTTTGCCTTAGCCTACGCTAACGCAGTTCCTGCCCGCAATTTTGCTTTTATACATCAGCTCGTCGGCCCTCTTGATCAGGGAGTGCACAGTGTCATCCCCTTTCGCAAGGGTCGCGCCGGCCGAAATGGTTACGCTGACCGGCTGCGCGCCGGGGAGTCTCGATCGTTCGACAAGGGCCCGGCAACGGTTCGCGGTCGCAACAAGCTCTTCACTGCTCACATGAACGATAATGGCCACGTATTCCTCGCCCCCCCAGCGGCTGACAACGTCGAAGCTCCGCACCGTGTTCTGAAGCGTCTTCGCCGCCATTTTGAGGACCTCGTCTCCGATATCGTGCCCGTATTGGTCGTTGACGATCTTGAAATGATCGATATCGATGAAAATAACTCCGAAGCCCCAGTCGTACCGCTGAAGCTCCTCGAGCCGCGCGTTCAAGGCTATCTCGGAGAAACGCCGGTTGGGCAGGCCGGTCAAAGGATCCACGAACGCCATTTTCTCGAGCTCTGCAACCCTTTCCACGGCGGCCGATCCGTACGCGCTGACGCTGAATACCTCCAGTCCGCCAACGACTGCTCCGTGCTCATCGAGGACGCTCGTCACGCGCACTTTCACGGGCACCCGGTGGCCCTGCTTATGCTGGAGAAACATCTCGCGTTCCTGGCCGTTGTTTTTACAAATGGTCTCGTTGAGCGGGCAGCAGCTGTTGCAGAGGATATCGCCTTCCTGGTCGGTATGCATCAGGATGCCTTCCGAGCATTTCTTGCCGACCACCTCGGACGCCGAATATCCGGTGATCTCCTCGGCCCCTTTGTTCCAATACGTAATTCTTCTGTCCTTGTCGACGAAATAAACGCCGTCATAGAGGGTGTTCAGAAGACTGTTGTAAAAAAGGGTTTCGGATGCCATAGGCGTTTGGTCCCTTGCCCGCGCTAAAAAACAGGGTCACTTCTTTTCTGCGGTTTCAAGTGACTGCAGGATACGCTCGATCTTTTCCCGGATGTGCAGTTTTTTTCCGTGAAAATTCTGGAGCTCGTGAGATTCCCGGCGGGTCTTAGCAAGTTCCGCTTCCAGCTCGCGGACCTGTTTCCGAAGCGAGGCGTTTTCAGTCACTACGGCTTTGACCCGTTTTTCAACTTCGTCGAATTTGGTTTTAATGTCCTTCACCAGGGAACCTGTAACGTCCGCACACAGTATATTCTACATCTTCGATTCGATCGCAGTTTCATTCTTTACCGGAAGGGGCGCAATCGGCGCCACGTTTTTGCCGTAGATCCTCTTGTACTCGGCATAGTTTTGCATTACTTTTTTAACGTAACCCCTTGTCTCCTGGAACGGGATCGATTCAACGAACTCATCTCTGTCCATGCCGTTCATGGACCACCGGGAGACCGCCTCCGGCCCCGCGTTGTAGGCGGCAGCAACCAGCACCGGGTCGCCCTTGAACCGCTTCATAAGACTGCCGATGTACCAGGTGCCTATGTTGATGCCCGTGTCCGAGTCGTAGAGCTTTCCCGCATCGAAACCGCGCAGCCGTATGTTGCGAGCGACCCATTCACCTGTCGCCGGCATCACCTGCATAAGGCCGCGGGCTCCCGCGGGCGAGACCGCTTCGGATCTGAACTGGCTCTCTTGCCTGATGATGGCCGCGATGAAATAGGGGTCCTGGCCGTACTTTCGGGAATAGGAAAGAATGCTGTCCCAGTAGCCTTGGGGATACGCGAGCATCCAGAAATCCGCGGGCGTCTTCTCTGTTTCGCCGTCAAGATACCGTTCATAGTTCCTCAGAACGAGCATCAGGGAACGGTAATAGTCCCCGAGTTCGAAAAAAGTCTTGCTCAGGCCGAGCATGGCGCCGCGCCGTCTCGGCAGCCTTTCCTGGATCGGCCAGAGCTCCGCGGCAGCCTCTTTCTTCATGTTCAGGTAGAGGAGCTCGCGCGATTTGACGAATGAAGGATCAGAGGAAAGGATCTTAACGGCTTCCGCGGTCCAGACAGGCGGGCCGTCGTCCGTTTCGGCTTCTACCGGCGCTTCGCCGGCACACGCGCCTTCCTCGCACGACGTTTGCGCTTCCGGCATAAAATCCGCTTTAGCGGCGGCCAGCGGGCCGATTGCGGCCAACCGCTCGCTGGCGCGGTAGCCATAGTACGAATACGGCGCTCGTTTCAAAAGTTTGGCAAATTGTGCGACGGCATGCTGTACGGAGCCGTTTTTTTCGGCGGCCCTTCCCTGCCAGTAGAACGCCTGGCTCACGAGAAACGAACGCGGATACTTAGTGGCCAGCTCCTGGAGCTTCTGTTCGGCCTTTTGGTATTCTCCCGCGCCGTAATAGGACCAGGCCTGCCACCACACGGCGCTGTCAGCATACCTGCTGCCGGGATGCTCCTGTGCCAGCTTCCCGAACAATGAGAGCGCCTGCTTCATGTCATTGGCGTCCCGATAAATGTTCGCGGTAATAAAGAGGGCATCGTCGGCCCACTCGCTCCCTGAATACGAGATCAGGATCTTGCGGAAGATGGCCAGCGCTTTTTCGGACTCTCCGAGCTTGCTGTAGGACCTGCCGGTCCAGTACAGCGCATCGGCTACCCGCTGGTCGCGCGGATGCTCCTTCACCATCTTCTCGAGCAGCGCAGCGGCTTCGGGCCGCCTTCCGAGATTAAAGAGCGCGATGCCGGTCTTCAGCATCACCTCGGGCCTGTTCGCAAACCGGGCATCAGCCGCAAGCAGTTTCCTGAACGCTTCCACGGTCCTGTCGTAAAGGCCTGCCTGGAAAAGATTTTTCCCGCGTTCGTAGAGCTCGCTGGAGCTAAGTTCGGGAACCTCGACGCCGCCCGCCCGGAGTTCCAGTAAGGCGGACTGAGCGCGCTGCTCCATGGCACTGGCGGGATATTTTACGAGCACGTCACGGTAGGCCCGGACAGCATTAGCGAGGTCGGCTTCCGCGGTCAGCGCCCTCCCGAGACCGAGACAGGCGTCGGCGCAGAGCTCCGAACGCGGGTAGTCTCGAAGGAACCGTTCATATAACTGGGCGGCCGGCGCGTACGCATACGCCTCGGTCAGGGCCTGGGCGCGCCGGAACACCGAGCGCGAAGCAAGTGAGCTCTTCGGATAACGGCTGATAAGCTCTTCATACAACGCAGCCGCCTGGCTGTATCGCTCCTTCAAAAAATGATACTCGGCCAGGATGAACAGCCCGTAATCCGCCATTTCCGGATATTCTGCCTGGACTGCGAGCATAGCGGCATCTGCCTCGGCAGACCGGTCAAGTTGGATCAGCGCACGCTCCATAAGGAACAGAGACCGTTTATACCACAGGGTATCGGGGAACCGGTCCGCGACCTGCCTTGAAAGAATAAGTGCAGCCTGCCAATCCCCCGCTTTGGACGCATCCACAGCGTTTTTCACCCCCTGCTCCGGGTCTGCCGGGAGAATGCCTGCTGAGAGCGCCAACGGGTTCATGGCTGCATTATCGGGAGGATCATGTTTGTATGTGGCGCATGAAATCATTGAAACGATAAGGGAAACCTGAACAATTCTTTTTAAGAATACCATGACATGCCTAATGAAATATGTACAACCAAACGACATAATTTAACCTGGATAATATAATATAGGGAGGCGCAGGTCATGTCAATAGAAGTTGTAATCAAGTGCTGCTTATCTGAAAAAAAAGGCGGGGAGAAGACCCCGCCTCGCGCCAAAGCATTTCTTATTTCAGGTTTTTTGCGATCGCCTGGTCTATTGACCACGTGCCTCCTCCCCTGATCATGAGCACGACCGTTATCGCAATCACCAGGAGGTGGTATTCGATTCCCTCTCCTTTTTGAGTGCCGTACCAGTTCATGAAGAACCCATTCTGCAGGTGGAGAAGGAAAACGGCAACGATCATGTTAACCGCGATGCCGAAGGCTGCCACCCGCGTCAAAAGACCGGAAATAAGACCAAGCGAACCAAGCGACTCTGCCATGATCGCAAGAAAAGCGAAGATCGCGGGAATACCGAGTTTCGTGGTGAAAGAGTCCATGGTTGCGGAGAACCCGTAGCCGCCGAACAAGCCCAGGAGCTTCTGCATCCCGTGCGGGAAGAATACAACGCCGAGCATGACCCGAAGCACCAGCAACGCTATATCCTCATGTGTTTGGAATAATTTTTTCAGCATGGTTGCCTCCTTTCAAAGACGGAACCATAATGCCGCGAAGACATCCCGATATTCAATCGAAGTGATTCAGCGCATTCAACAGCAAAATTCAGCCACGAAGGCACGAATGTTTATCCTGCTACAATAAGTATAGCAGGGGTTATGTGATAACGATGATGTTTGCAGCGTCGGGAGGGAAGTCGAAGAAGCGACATCAGTGCAGATCACATATCGCCGGTAACAGAATACCAGAACAGTTTAATATATTCAGAAATCGCGGTGGATGAAGCGGAGAGACTGGAGGCTTCGGGAATGAATGAGTTGAAGGAAAGACTTCTCTGTTGATACAGATAGGACGCTGAAATCGGCGTTACAGTAAAGCCCTGTTTCCGGAACATGGCCGTAGCCCGTTTCAGATGAAAGGCGGACGTAATCAGGACGATACGGCGTCCTTTTAGAAGGCCTTTGAGTGCCCGCGCACTCTCAATTGTATTCCGGGACTTGTTCTCGGCGATTATGTTCTTTGAGGGCACACCGAGGTCCCGCGCCACACGGGCCATGGCGTCAGCTTCAGGGCCGGCCTTTCCATCAGGCTCTGCGTTCCCGCCGGCCAGGACCAGGGGCAGCTGCAGGACCCGGTACACCGTGACGCCCTTCACAACCCTCTCGAGCGAAGTGCTGGAAGGTTCAGGAGGCAGTTCGAGCCATGAAAGATCCTTTACGCCTCCGCTCAGCACGACGATCGCGTCCGCCCTGGTATCTTTCCGCAGACGTTCGGCCGCGTTGGTTTCGAGCGGCTTCAGCAGCAGTTCGGCAACCGGGCTTAAACTCAAAAGGTACAGAAGGAGAAAACCCGAAACGATCAGGATCTTGCCGAACAATCGGCAGAACAATAACATCAGAAAGCCGGCGCCTATGGCTATGATCAGGAAGGCCGGAGGCGTAAACAAAGTTAATATGGTTTTGGCTGATATGAAATCCATGGTCGAGCGGACGACTGGCTGTCGCCTGGCCGCAACTATACCATTGTTAGCAATAAACGGGAAGAGGATTTCGCAGCTAAGGAGATATAACACTGCCGAGAAAACAAAGGATCGTGTACTTCATGCCAGGAAGTGCAAGACCCTTGTCTCTTTTCTGCACCGCCGTTCGCATCGCCGCGCAAACATGACACAGTGTCTTCTGTTTTACGTGTCATTTCAACAGCCCATCGCGCTGAGCTACGCACGCGCAGGCATGATTTGTAATTTACCGACTCGAGTCCCGGTCATGTAATGCGCGGACATTACTCACGGGATGCAGGGGTTCTGGAAAGGCAAAAGAAAATAAAAACTGACCCAGTGGTTGCTTTAACTGCTCTGGCTTAAAGGTTACCCCAAACCCCGGGGCAGCTCGGTCGCGATAGCTGTGCGTCGGGCATGCCGCCATCGAATACCGATTACTACAGGGCTCAAGGCAGCACGGCCGCAGGGAAAGTGCTGCAGGAATAATCGCAAAATGCTGTACCCCTAAAAGTGAATCGGGCATGCAAAGCACAGCAGAGCACCGAGGCTGCCCGAAAAAACCAAGGATCGTGGACTTCATGGCATGAAGTTCGAGACCCTTGTCTTTTTTCTGCACCGCCGTTCACACCGCCGCGCAAACATGCCAGAGAGTTTTATTTTTTACCGGTCGACACAGCATCCCATTGCGCTGAGCTTCGCACGCGCATGCATGCTTTGTGATTTACCGACGCGATTTCCGGTCATGTAAAGCGCGGACGTTGCTCACGGGATGCAGGGGTGTCTGGAAAAGCAAACTAAAAACAACTAATTTTCACTTTGCAATTTGCAATGGTTCTTCTGGTGGCTAAAGCTTTTTCCTCGCTTTAAATAAAGCTCCGACAGTATAAGCCGACGTCCAATACCCCGTATATCCCTTGAATTCCGGTTTTTCGAATCCCGCTTCTTCCAGCAGCCTTACCTGGTCCCTGACCGGGACAGTTCCGCCGATTCACTGGGACCATGCTTCGAGACTTCCTGCGATATTTTCCGGCAGCTCTTTCTCGAGTACAACATCCGCAAATTGAAATCTTCCGGCCGGCTTCAGAACGCGGATTATCTCCTTGAAAGCTGCCGCCTTATCAGGGGACAGGTTTATAACTCCATTCGATATCACAACGTCAAACGTATTGTTTTCATACGGTACGGTTTCAGAATCGACCTTTTTGACCTCAAAGTTCTTGATTCCCAGCCGAAAGAGGTTCTCCTCTGCCCGCCTGGTCATTTGTTCAGTCAAATCTATTCCACAAACGCGGCCCGAGCTTCCTGCCAGTTTGGCTGCAACGAATAGATCGAAGCCAGCACCGCATCCGAAATCCAGAACCCTGTCGCCTGGCTGGATTGCAGCGAGGGAAAAAGGATTTCCCACACCGCAAAATGAATCTAGAAACTCCGGCCCGGCTGCCTCTATCAAAACAGGATCATATGCGAGGCCGTATGCGCCGTCCCTGCCGACAGGATACTGGAACTTTCCGGCAGCGGAAGCCGCGACTTCTGAATATTTTTTCCTGATCGCGGTGCGGATGTCGTTATCCGTGCCCGCACCTGCAGCGAAGCCCAAGCCCGTTGTCCCTGGCCCGAGGGGAAGAGCGCACGAGGAAAAAGTGTTCCCCATATCTACGCGGCAATCACCTTTGCCGCCTGACGGCTTTCAGACCGGAGCAGCTGCCGCATTTTTCTTTTCATCGTTCATGGAAAAAACCTCTTTCCGAGCAATTCGTCACTTTTCCTGAGGATAATAAAATTATGCTGCAAATGCAATAAAATTTTAGGGGCGAGATCGGCCCCCCGCAGAATGCGTGATCGCTTGACACTTATGCCGCATTGCCTTAGCATGAAGGATAAAAAAATGGGTTCTCACTTATCACGAAGATGCGAAGTATACTCACATGACGCTTGAAATGAAACTCATCACCCTCCCCGTCCGAGATTTCGCATTTCCGGTTCCCCGGACCGGGAGCATCGAGGCGCATTCAGGGTACGGACAGGCGGCACTGGAAGGCCGCGAGATCCACATGCGCGTTCAAAACAAAAGGGCCAAGGCTGATCCGTCGTACGAACGGGAAGTGCCGGTCAGCCGGGAATTCGAGCGCTCGGGATACAGGTTCAGGATCGACGGACGGATGGACGGCATTTTCAGGCGCGAGCCTCCCAAGATAGAGGAAATCAAGACCGCTTTCAATATCCGCATGCTCGCCTCCGCTCTCTCCGGCGATCCCATGGCCCACCCTTACTGCCTCCAGCTCCTGACGTACGGCTACTTCTCCTGGCTGGAGCACAAGGTCCTTCCGGCGCTTTTCTTTCATCTCGTTTCCAGCCGCACCAGGCATTCCCGGGATCTCGAACTGGCCCTGGATCTTCCGTTGTACGAGAAATGGCTTGGAGCGCGCCTCGATGAGCTCGTCCTCGAGTCGCAAAAGGCCGAGAAGCGCGCGGCCCGCCGCAGGAAGCTCGCCACCGCCTTCACCTTCCCCTTCGAGGACCCGCGCCCCGGCCAGTTCGAGCTGATCGAGACTGTAGAACAGGGAATGCGCGAAGGCAGCCGCATGCTGATCCAGGCGCCGACAGGACTCGGTAAAACCGCAGGAGTTCTCTATCCGGTGCTGAAAGAGGCCTTGGCACGCGGCCAGAAGACTGTCTATATAACGCCCAAGAACAGCCAGCATTCCGTGGCCGAGGACGCGGTCATCCGCTTTCAGGAGACGGGCTCGAAGATCAAAGCTCTCACCATAACCGCAAAAGGAAAGATCTGCTTTAAGAACGAGCCCCTCTGCAACCCGGACTACTGCGAATACGCGAGCGATTACTACTCAAAGCTCCACGAGCACGGCATCCTGGACCTGCTCGCCGGGAAGAAGAAATTAAGGGCCCGCTTGTTCCGTGACCTGGGCGAGCAGTACCAGGTCTGCCCCTTCGAACTGCAGCTTGATGCGGCCCAGGAAGCGGACGTCGTTATCTGCGATTACAATTATGTTTTTGCCCCGCGCTCGTCGTTCGGGAGGCTTGCGATGACGGGAATAGACCAGGCCGGGAAACCGAACCTGGTGATCGACGAAGCACAGAACCTTCCTTCCCGCTCCATGGATTATTACTCTCCCTCCCTGTCCACGATCACCCTCGAGTTAATGCGGGACCAGATCAAGGCGCTGCCTTCAACGTTCCAACACGAGGCCGAAGACCTTCTGGACGGCTGCAGAGAGGCGATCGTTTCCTGCAGGCCGGAAGACGATTCAAGACCCTCGGCCATCACTCCTCCGCTGGACCCGTTCCTGGAGCAGGATGTAAAACTGCGCGCCTTCCTTTCCCGGTATCTCGATTCGGACCTGGAAATCCAGCCGCGCGACGTCGTGATGCGGCTCTGCTTCTCCTGGTCCGAGTTCACGGAAGCGCTCGCATACGCGGCCAACCCGGACAGGCAGGAATTCTTCGTGACCTTTCATCCCCATCCCACCGGCGGCATTGTCAAGATCACCTGCTGCGACGCGTCCGCCATGCTGAAGGACTGTTATGATGCATACGCACAGGTGGTCGCTTTTTCCGCCACAATAAAGCCGTTCGATTATTATGCCAGGCTCTGCGGACTGGATCCCGATGCCGTTAAGACCGCCGAATTTCAAAGTCCTTTTCCGAGGGAAAACCGCAAACTCCTGATCATTCCGCAGGTCTCGACCCGATACCCGGACCGCGAGCGCAATTATCCCAGGATAGCGGATGTCATTCAACGGATAATTGCTTTGCGCCGCGGAAATTATTTCGCCTTCTTCCCGAGCTTCGAGTTCCTCGAGCGGGTGCTCGGCCTGTTCCAGCCGTCCGTGGGTTTCATCGTACTGAAGCAGGAGCGCGATATGAAAGCGCCCCGTGTGGAGGCCGTGCTGGAGCAATTGCGGCTGGGAACCCCTACCATCCTGTTTGGAGTGCAGGGCGGCATGTTTTCGGAGGGCGTGGACTATCCCGGGGATATGGCAATCGGCGTCTTTGTTGTCGGGCCTCCGCTTCCGAATTTCGATCTCGAACGCGAAAAAATGCGCGAGTACTACGAACGCCGCTACGGCCAGGGCTTCGAATACGCGTACACGATCCCGGCAATGGCGAAAGCTGTCCAGGCCGCAGGGAGGGTCATCCGCTCGGAAACGGACCGTGGCCTCATAATCCTCATGGACAAGCGCTTTGTTCAGTCCGACTATACCCGATCCATGCCGAAGGACTGGTTCGAGTCCCTTGTGACTGAACGCGTTTCCGATGGCATTTTAAAGGAAGTTTCGGATTTCTGGGAAGAGCTTCCCGGGTAAACTCGAATAAATGTATTTAACCGCTGATGGACACAACCCTGCACTCGCGCTGTGCACTCGTAAACGCTGGGTGCAGGCGGATTTACACGGATGAACCATCCGTAGTTGTGCTTTTTCTTTATTCCGTGGTCATCAGTGTCATCCGTGGCAATTACAATGCAGGCTCTCCGGTCCTGAGTCCCGCCGCAGGTTTCTCAGTGCGATGTCAACAGGGGCTAAGCGTTACTCAGCGAGATGGTACGATAATGAGGTCCTTGATTCACCGTTCGGGTATTAACAAAAGGGTACAACGATGATTCTGAGCATTGCGCAAGTGCAGGGTGTGCCTCGTGGCATTATATCTTTTTAAGCTTTATCTCGTCTTGGAATTCAGCTATACTTTTCCAAATTATAAGGAGGAATACCATGAAAGCATCCCTGCTCTATAAAGTTTCTTCCTGTCTTCTGTTCTTTTTCGGTTTGACCCACACGTTCGGGATGTTCCGCCAGTCAAGCAAAGGATTAGGAGTTGACATTGTAATTTCCGGCATGCGCACGGTCCGGTTCGATGTCATGGGAGCCAGCCGCAGCCTTTGGGATTTTTACTTCGGGTTCGGCCTGCTCGTGACCGTGTTTCTCCTGTTTTCCGCGGTGTTCTCCTGGCAGCTCGGCAGCATGGTCAAGGAAACGCCGCAGACTGTGCGGAAACTGGCCTGGCCTTTTGCAGTGGCCCAGGCAGCTGTCGCGGTTCTGTGCTGGACTAACTTTTTTGCGGCCCCCGCAATTGTTTCGACCCTGACAGCTGTCTGCCTGGTTCTCGCAGCCCTGAGAAGCACCTTGACATACTCGGCTCCATGAGGTAACGCAAATGAAGACAAAAGAGAAGCAGGTTGCGGTGCTGGCCGGCGCCACAGGACTCGTGGGCCGGCAAATCCTTCGCCTTCTTTCGGAGCATGAAGGGATGGAGGAAGTGAGGGCCTTGGTCCGCCGTTCCCTGCGGGATGAGGACAGGAAGCCGCTGGTCCGTGAATGCAGGATCGACTTTGATCATTTGCAGGACCATCCCGACTGGTTCAAAGCGGACCTGGTATTCAGCGCCCTCGGCACCACCATCCACCAGGCAGGCTCTCAAGAGGCTTTCCACCGTGTTGATTTCGAATATACCCTTGCGATCGCAAAAGCAGCGCGTGCCCAAGGCGCCCGCCACTTTCTCTTCGTGAGCGCGCTCGGCGCCGACGCAAAATCGGTCTTCTTCTACAACCGCGTAAAAGGAGAACTGGAAGAAGCCATTCTGGCCCTCGATTATCCCTCGGTTACGATTGCCCGGCCGTCGCTGCTTCTGGGTGAAAGGCCCAAGCGTCGTTTCGGTGAAGAACTTGCCAAAAAGGTCGGCTGGTTGGCGCCGTCGACATGGCGGCCGGTGTATGCTTCCCAGGTTGCAGCAGCACTGGTGCGTTCCGCCGATGCGGACGAGCCCGGGGTGCATATCCTGGACAACGTGCGCCTCCGATCGGAAGAGAAAGAATTAGTTTAGCCACTGATTGACACGGATGAAAACGCCAGTTCTTTCGGTTTTTTCTTAAACCGTGATTATCAATGTCATGCGTGGCAATTACAAACTACGCAAGCGCGCAGTCACACTCTTTAATATTTTTTTTCGTTTTTCCAGACACCCCTGCATCCCGCCTGCACCCGATAGTTACGAGTGGAACCGCGAGTATGGGGTGTGACCAGCGTTCGCGCTTTACATGACCGGCAGCAGAGTCGGCAAACCACAAACCGTGCATGCGGTCCTTGATTCCCCTCGCATGTTTCTCAGTGAGAGGGTACAACAATGAGTCTAAGTATTGTGCGCAGCGCAGCGAAGCTCAGCGCACACCCTGCACTCGCGCCATCGCACTCGTAGTCGCTGGGTGCTGGCTGGGTGGCTGTTTTGCAAATACAACTGCAGATGTTCTGGCATGTCTGCGCGGCGCTGGGGACCGGTGGTGCAGAAAAAAAACAAGGATCTCGCACTTCATGGCAGGGTGTTTTCCATATATATGCTTCTGGACCTCTTTACCTCTTTAACAGCTTCCTGTTCTCCGTATATCCGTGCAATGGGGTATCTCGATGAGGCTATCGCCATGCGGAACAGGTATCGACAGCGGCAGGACGCATGGCAGCCTCATCTTGACAGGACGCGTGGGTTCGTGTTGTCCATAGCAGAGAAATGCAAAAAGAGAAACACGGTCGTTATTCTGGGCTCGGGTCTCCTGCTTGATGTTCCGCTATCCGAGATTGCCTCGCTGTTCCGCGAGGTTATCCTGATGGACGTCGTCTGCCTGCCCGAAGTTCGTAAAATCCTGAAACAGCATGAGAACGCACGGTTTATCGAGCACGATGTGACGAATATCGCGGAACGCATTTATAACAACAAACAATACGGAATTCATGAGTTGCCCGAGCCGGTATGCGCCTCGCCGAAAGACTATGAATACGCGGACCTCGTAGTGTCCCTGAACATACTTTCGCAGCTCACGGTCATTCCCCGCCAATACGCTGTAAGGCAGCTGCCCGGGTTGAGTGGAGAGCAGGTCAATGAATGGTGCCGTGCAATCGTGCAATCGCATTACACGTCTTTACTGTCTCTCGCCTGCCCTGTTTGTATGGTATCCGACTTTGAGTCCGTTAAGCGTGACCGGGAAGGGGCGATATTCAGCAGGGAGTCTACGATAGCGGATCTGAAGCTGCCCGCTCCGGATGCGGCATGGACATGGCATATTGAACCTGTCCAAAACCGCTCTCAGTTCCATTCAAAAGAGCTGAACGTGGGCGGCTGGCATCTAGGGCAGAAATAGAGGCGCCATGATGGACACGAGGGAATTTATCAAGGAAGTGCTGCACGGAGAGAAGAGCAAGCGTCTGCCCCGGGCTCTCTTCGGAGCAGGGCGTTGGTCGTACCGACAGACCGGACTCAGCATGCAAAACCTTGCCGGGGACCCTGAGCGCTATGCAGAGACGCTCGCTCTCTTTTTCAACCAGCTCGATACGGATATTATCTTCCCCGGCTCAGGGCTCAACAGCTTCCCGGCCGAGGCCCTCGGCGGTGAACTCGCCTTCCGGGAAGAGCAGGCGCCGCTGCTGGCGCACCCGCTGATCAGCAAAACGGAAGACGCCCGTTATTTCGAAAAGGTGAATCTCGCGGATTCTCCACATTCCCTCGCGCTCGTCGAGATGATCGGCCGCCTCAGAAAACGGCTGCCTGAACGCTTTCTCTGCGTCACTTCCTGGGGCCCGTACACGTGGGCCATGATCCTGTGCGACTGGAACCTGCTCCAGGAAAAAACGATGACGGACCGGGAGTTTATCCGGGAAGTATGCGAACTCGGGGTTCGCCTTTCGTCCGCCCTGTTCATACCTCTCATAGAACAGGGTGCAATCGACGGCATCGTGATATCCGACGGCGCTGCTACGCTCATTCCAATGGATCTTTACCGCGAGGTCGTCCTGCCCTGCGAAAAGAAGCTTTTCGAACAAATGAAGAAACGCGGGGTCGCGGGGTTCATGCATCAATGCGGCAATATCAGCTCCCAGGTTTCCCTTTACCCCGAGACCGGCGCGGACTGCATATCCCTCGATGCCGGCGTATCCCTTTCCGAGGTCTACAATATGTACAGCCCGCGGCAGCTCGTCACCGCGGGCAACGTGGATGTGATCAAAAACGTTTTCGGCGGCGACCCGGCCGTTCTGTGCGACTCGGTTTCCGAAGCGATGTCGGGGATTTCCGATCCCTTCCGGAAGTTCATTCTCATGCCCTCCTGCGATCTTCCGCCCGATACGCCTCTTCGCAATGCAAAGGCCTTCCTGGCGTGCGCCGACCACGTGGTGTAATATGTCATTCTCTGAAAGTGGCACATTCGCGCAAATGTTTAATCCTGAAAACGGCAGTTGGACGCGATGAACGCAGATAACCGCAGATCAAACAAAAGAATTTTGTAACTATTCAGCTTCTTTTCAGAACAGCATTAAGACAAATCTAAGAAAAAGCCCTTCTATCCGCAGATTTCGCAGATTGACGCAGATTCTAAAACCGGAATTCTGGTTTTGTTTTTATCTGCGAAATCTGCGTAATCTGCGGATAAAAAAGTGACCTGAGTAGTTACAGAATTTTTAGAGAAAAAAATTCACCCGCAGGGTGACTGCTTTTACGATACAAGAACGTTTTTTATCCGACCTTATTGCGTTTATCCGATTTTTCTGCGTCCCAAATGCTTTTTTTGGGTTAAATGGTTTTCGTCGTTCGGTAACGGTAACACCCTGCTCTTGCGAAAACGCGGGTGCAGGCGAGGCCCGTTTCATCTCTAAAGGCTTCGTCGTTGGGCTTAAATCCTTCCGCTCGACGCTTGACGATACGGGCTTCGTAACCCTTAGACGTCACCGTTGGTTGCGGCCAGAGGCCGCGTTAGGTGTAAGATTCTGTATTTATCGTTTGACTGATTGCCTTGACACCGGCTTTCTTTCTATAGTAGACTAAGTTTGTAAATAGCGACTAAACCAGGAAACACTTAACAGGTCGTTTTTTCGGGGTATTTTTTCCGGGAGTCCGGGATGACGGAACAAAAAGCAGGAATTCCGCAAAAAAAATCCAATCGAAAAAGACTATCCGTGCTGGTTGCGGACCATGCCCCTTACAGCCTCTCCTGCGTCTCTATCCTTCTTGGACGGTTCGGCTATCACGTTCTTAAGGCAACGACCGGCAAAGAAGCGGTTGCTGTTGCCAAACGCGATGTGCCCTGTCTTATCCTAATTGCCGTCGACCTTCCCGATGTCAACGTATTCGACCTGATGCACGAGCTCACCCGTAACAGTGCCACTCTTCACATACCTCTCATCGGGCTTATGCAGCAACACGACCGGAACATACAAGACCGGTGCTTTGAACTTGGCGCAGTCGGCTGTCTCTGGCGGCCGATCAAGGCCGAAACGCTGTATCGGACAGTTCAGGTTGCGATGGAGAAAAATCCGCGGGCGAGCATCCGGGTCCGGACTGTGCAGCCCGTAAAGGTGTACGGCCAGGCACAGGAGAGCCTCTACGGCGCATATACGCTGGCCCTATCGGACGGCGGCATGTTCCTGAGAACAATGAACCCTCTTTCAGTCAATACCGAACTTTCGCTCGAGTTGAACCTGAACGGCCGCACTATTGCTGCTGACGCGGTGGTCCTTTACAACTGCCAGGCCGGCTGCGGACCAGACCTGGAATCCGGTATTGGACTGCGGTTCGTTGACATTGCGCCGAGAGATCAGGACTTCATCCGGCAGTTTATCTGGGACGACATCATGAAAGGCATTGCGTTGGCGGGTAATTAATAATATTCTCTTAAGCTCTGGACTCGATTCAACCTTTATTGAATAAGCCTTCTTTCCTCGTTGCGCGCATTCAGTCGTTTTAATAATATTTCAGAAATCTATCCAAAGACCATAGCTCCTGTAGCTTTCAGTGTGCTGGAAAAACTCCCCTATCGGCGGCCTCCCGTTGTACAGGGACACGGCGACCCGGACGGTTCTTCCAAGCGAACGGAGAACGAGTCCCAACTGGGCCGCTGTATCATTGTGCCAATTCCTCTCCTGCATGCGCTGCACGTCGACCCCGGCATACCATGCAATCCGGCCTTTCCACAGCCAGGGGCCTGACTCGTATTCGAGCCCGTGTTGTGTCCTCCATTTTTTCTGGAGTTCCTCGTTGCCGAGATCAAATGCATCCCCTGCTTCCGAATAGATGCGCCACCGTTTCGATATGATCCAGCTTATGCCGGCAGCCGCTTCCTGACGGGTGTATCCGATACGCGTCCTGCCTGTCCTCTCCGCGAACTCATCGCCCACGTGGCTGGATATATGGAGCAGGGCCAGTTTGAATGCGAGTCCGGATTGCGGTGCGATATTCACCATCAATCCGTAATGTCCGTCCCATCCGATGTTGTCCAGATGTATGCCGACATCATTCTGGTCGTTGAAACCCCCTACAAGGGTAAGCTGCCAGCCGACGTCCGGCTGATCGCCCCTCTGGGACCGTATGAAAGGCATTTCCGCCCCGGCGCTGAGATTGATCCGCTTATTGCTGGTATTCTCGATGCCGACCTTCGTAACAGTGACCGGTTCAACAGCCAGCCCCATACGAACCGGATCAGCTGCATACGGCGGATAGAGATCTCCGGCAGGAAAATAGATGAGCAATCCGCCGCCCTCGCGCGGCTCAATAATCGGAGGGTTGTAGAAGCGGCCGGCCGGTTCTGGTCTGGCAGCTGCCCGGTCGATACCTTCATTTTGAGCGAGAATGTCCGAGGGACACGCCTGCCCCGGCAATAGAATCATATAAAGGAAGACAATAAGAAGTTGAACGATGCGTTCTCTCAGGTGCATATGTCTCATGATGGCACGAATCGCTATATTATTTGAAATATCGGGGGTCAGGGGGAAAATGCCCGGCATTCGGGATTGTTGCTTTTATTCCCTTAAGTATATCTCTTTTCCCTCCCTTTGGTTTCCAATACCAGAGGCTTTATATTTTCCGGATCACTATATTTAAATGAATTGACCTTGGACGTGACATGGGACTCCTCTCGCTGCCTGATTATACAACGTAAATGCCCTCGGGAAACTGAAAAGGCGCAGCCGAACGCGCACGTCATCTCTTACTTTTTCCTCCTGTAAAATCTGACCACACGTTCCGTCCATGATCGAAGTTGTGTTACTCTATAAAAAGAAATAATTAACGTTTGCTTTGATTGGAGGGAACTATGGAAAAAGATATATACACGGCAATTGTTCTGCAGGGCGGAGGAGCCCTGGGGGCGTATGAATATGGCGTTATGAAAGAGCTCTTCAAGTCCCGCCCTGGTTTCAAACCTGATGTGATCACCGGAATTTCCATCGGAGCGGTAAATGCGGCCATACTGGCCGGAGCCGAAAACCCCCTTGATGTTCTGGACAAAATCTGGCGCGTTGATTTCGCCGAACTCGCGCCCCTGCCTGCCTTTTTCGAACTTGCATACGATTTTATACCACAGAAGTTCCAGCAGCTCCTGTCAATACTGGGCAATCAGGGCATGTACCGCCTGCGCCCCGAGTACGTCTATAATCCCGTCTTCGCTCCTTTCACCACAAACAGCATTTATGATACCCACCCGCTCAGAGCTACCTTGCAGAAAGCCGTAGACCCGAAGAGGCTGAATACGCATTGCCAGGTTGTGGTGACCGCCGTGAACGTGGAGAGCGGCCGCTTCGCGAAATTCGGAAACGCACTGAGTATACGCGAGGGCGGAAAATTCGAGAACGAACAGGACTTATCGATCGATCATATCCTCGCGAGCGGAAGCCTGCCGCCGGCATTCCCTATGACCCGGATAAAGGACGGCTATTACTGGGACGGCGGCGTTCACTCGAACACCCCCCTGTCTGAGGCGATCAACTGCCTCGAACGATGCGGGGCACGCAGCCGCGGGGTAAAACGCGAAATCATTGTTGTCGAGCTGGTCCCCATGCAGGGAACGATACCGAACACCATGGAGGAAGTCATTTCCCGCTTCTTCAATTTGATCTTCGCCAGCAAGCTCGAACTCGATAAGAAATTGTTTGTGAACTATTCGGAATTCATGGACCTGGCCGAAAACATCGATTTTATTCTGAAAACGATAAATGCCGACGAAAAACTCAAAAAGGAGCTGAACGACGCACTGGCATCCGCAGGCAGGGGCGCCACGGTTCACGAGCTCCAGGATCATCCCGGGTTCAAAGGCCTGCTGGACCACAGACGCATTGACGCCTTTACGATGATACCCTTCACTGCCGCCGCAGAACTCAGAAGCCCCTCGGATTTCTCAAAGGCGTCCATAGAAGCAAGAATCGAGGCCGGACAGCAGGAAGCCAGAAAACAGAATATAGGCGAATACCGGTTCCTCGGGAAGTCTCCGGCACAGGAACTGGGAAAATTGGCGGCCTGATTACGGGGTGGTATACTTAAATTAAGAGAAATGATCGCGTCGGGATTCCATGCCAATAGTTCTGAAAGGATATTAATTTAGCTTGGCATGCCTCATTTGCATCGGACTCGCCACCGGCATTGTTCAGGCGTTCGGCTTTATAAGATGGAGGTGAGAACGATGAAAAAAAACATGGGAGTTGTTGACCGGGTGCTTAGGACAATTCTTGCCGTGATCGTTGGCATCCTGTATTTTACAGGCCAGCTTACCGGCATAGCGGCAATTATTCTGGGGATCTTTGCAGTGATCTTTCTCGTGACGAGCAGCGTGGGCTTCTGTCCGGCGTATAAACTGCTCGGGATATCATCGTTAAGAGAGGAAACACGCCACAAGGAAGCATAGTAAAGAGAGCAGTTTCGGGATCGATATAGATTCCTCCAAAACGCAAGAAAGCCCGCTCTTATGAGCGGGCTTTTTTACGGACGACTTGAACTATCACACCTCTTACCCGGAATTATTCTAAATCGGCCGCGCGCTCGTCTTCAGCGTTATAGGTATGTGAACAACATCCCCATCTATTAGAATGATAGCCATACTTCGAGAAAATGAAGAACACGAAGCATGGCTGGACACCGGATGACCTGCACAAGGTTTATACTGGTTTTGGTTTCACGTTCCGTGAGGGTGGCAATCACACGATTTATTATCATCCTGAACATCCCGAATTGATGGCAACAGTTGCCAGACATAGCCATGTTGTGGTAGGATATATTCAAACAGCCATAAAACTAATCGAGAAATTACAGGAATTAAAGGGGGGCGACCCGAAATGAAAACTATCGACCATTATTTATCATTGCCCTACATCGCGATTGTGACACCCGATGAAGATATGAACGGCGAACCCTGCTATCGCGCAGAACATCCTCAACTGCCGGGATGTATGAGTCATGGAAGAAGCCAGGAAGAAGCATTGCAAAATCTTGGAGATGCAAAGCAGCTCTACTTAAAAACACGAATTGAACTGGGCATGGAAATACCGGAACCGCCTGTAATAACGACAACTACATATTCTTCATATCAATCCTATATGTTTGTCCCCGCGACTCAGGCCAACGTGCAAATAACGCTTCCTACTTCCGTCGATGTGAGGGCTCAAAAAGCGGCCGCATAATATTGCGCCATCGTCCTCAACATATCACTCGCTGTTTTCGGAGAACAGCGACAAATGTTTATACCATTAGCCACACTCGGCGTTTTACCAGACTGACGATTAATCATAAGTAATTTCGTAATATGGCAATATTTTCTGGAGACTCGTGGAATAGTGAACGTGCTCCAATGGCGCAACCTTGTTAGTTTTCACCGTTTCAAGCAATAACGACTTCTCGCTTTGATTTAGTGATCGATACAATTTTTGCCATTCGGGAGTCAGTTTTTTTCCATTTCGAAATATTTTCGATAGATTATAAAGTCCTCTGGCATCATCAGTATCTCAAAATACTCATCAAGCGTTTTCCCAAACGCCTTTTCAAAAAAACTCCGATTACTGGACACGATTCCTCTCTTAACCAGAAGAATCGACTGTATAGCTCGAATATATTTCTTATTCCAATGACCGCCTATGAATTCCCTGTTCGTATTATCGACAGGAATATATTTCATTGGAAATGAAAATAGGTTCAAATAAAGCGATACAGAGCCATCCGCTCCCCTTCTGCAATACCGTAACATTAGCGCCTATAAGATTGAACTGTAACGGGGTAAACGGTACGACAATACCAAAATCCTTCACCCGCTCAATCCCAAGTTCAACGACATCGTCCTGAACAAGGATAAGGAATACCGGATCGTCGGAGTGGTGATGGAGAAGAAGAAGCGGTACAAGTAAGTTTTCACCTATTTCAGTTGACAGCTTGCCATTTGTCTGATAATATTATGCCAGATGACAGGAGGTCACTTTCATGTTTACCGAACAGAATATCGTATCAGTTCTCGGCGGCCAGACCTCTCTTGGACGCAAAATCAAAAGCACCCTGGACCTGGACAAGCTCATCCGCGAAGGGTTCCCCTATAAGGCGGGAAACCACGTCCGGGGCCTGCTGAACCTTCCCCTCCCCGTTTTCGCCGGCATTATCGAGGTAAGCGAGCGGACTCTGGCCCGCGTCCGCAACTCTCCGGGTCAGCGCCTGTCGGCCATTGCCAGCGACCGGCTTTACCGGTTGGCGAGGATATTCTCGATCGCCTGCGAGGTCCTGGAGGACGAGGACAAAGCCAGGGAATGGCTGCGCCGGGGACAGGTGGGCTTGGGCGGCAAAGCGCCCCTTGATCTGCTGCATACCGAGGCAGGATCAAAGGAGGTCGAAGACCTTCTCTGGCGCATTGAGTACGGGGTCATTTCGTGATCACTGCGTGGCGCCTGGATAAGGCAAAACGCGCCAAGGAAGCATTTACCGGCGAAGGGGCCCGCCGCGTAAGCGGCCGATGGCATCACCAGGGCATACCGGCAATCTACGCAAGCGAGTCTCTGGCGCTGTCCGTGGTCGAAAAGTTCGTTCACTTGGGGTTCGACGCTTCTCATATCAAGTTCGTGTACTTTAAGATCGAGATCCCGGACAGTGTCCTTGTTGAAAAGCTTAAAAGCGCCGATCTCCCTGATGACTGGACCGCCGAACCGCCGCAGGATTCAACAAAGGATATCGGTTCCGCATGGGCGAAAAAAGCGGACACGGCTGTTTTCCGAGTCCCCTCCGTGCTGGTTCCTAAAAGCTGGAACTATCTGCTCAATCCCGGCCACCGTGACTTTAAGAAAATCCGCATCAGCGATCCCATGCCCTTTGTCTTCGATGCACGTATGTGGAAAGAGAAATAGGCATAACCTATCCCGCTAAGCTCGCGCATGTTTCCCGCACGTTCGTCAAGGAAATCGAAGACGGCGTGACCGCCCCGTCGTTCGACAAGGTGATGTTTACCCCGTAGCTGGCGTGACTTCGAATCTTGGCAGCATCGGGGCAGCCTACCGCGCCGACGTTCAGGAGTTCCTCAGAGAGACCGGCTACCTCTCGAAAACGTGGAGCCCGCCGCTCTCGGCAAGATGCGTAAGATCTCGGTCACATCCTAGGTGGCTGCCGGCAAGTGGTCGGAAACCGGTGAATCATTCCACACAGAAGATGCAGCAGAATGGATCGAGAGCGATATTAAAGGAGAGCACAACTTCGCGCTCCGGGTGAAGGGCAATTCCATGGAGCCGGAGTTCAAGGAAGGCGAAATTCTCGTTATCAGCCCTACTGTTCACCCCGTTGCAGCACATGATTATTCAACCCTGCATTTGGCGGGAGTACAACACCTGATTGTCGCAAATGATTCGAATCGCCCTACTTGCAGCTACGGGGCAGGGGCGGAGAACGGCGATTACGTTATCGTGAAGAACGACGAGGAAGAGGCAACGTTTAAGCAGTACAAAAAATTCGACAGTGCCCGAGTCCTCCACCCGCTGAATCCCAAATATCAGGATATCGTCTTGAATAAAGACATCGAGTATCGGATTGTCGGGGTGGTGATGGAGAAGAAGAAAAGATATAAGTAATAAGCCGGATCTTCTTCGCAGTTGACAACGCCACGACTTGAGATTTATTTCACTTCTACTGTAATCGTCTCGCTGAGCCCAAGCTCTTCAATAATCTGGCGCAATTCAGTTTCGGTATTCTTAGCGAACCTGGCATCGATGGTAACAGTAAAATTAATGCCGAGCTTCAAATCTTGACCGCCTCGCAGCTTCGGCAATAGTTTCACACCCAACCTGTTCCATACTTCCGGCGTCACCGCACCCGTTAAGCACAGACATACCTGCTGGGCACCCGCCACAGCCGTTGTTTGATCAGATCCAACAGGAATAGTCTTGGTGGGTTCCGGTTGTGGAACTACGACGCCAGCAGGAAGAACTGTCGCTCCACTCTTAAGCTGACGGGCTTTCTTACTGTTCAAAAGAAACACACCGGTGTCAAACGTGACTTCATCTATTGCGATAGACTCATTGAACCAAACTCGATCAAAAGTACCATCCTGCTTTTGGCCAGAGGCAAGCCCCATCTCGCCCCTTTCGACGAATTCCACGATCTTATTTCTCAGGACCGTGTCCGGATCAACAAGGCGGGGCATGGTGCCGTTTAAAAAACTTTGACGAAGGCTGCCAAGCGGCCAGGCTCCAGATTCTTTTAACGCAGGTGGCCATTTGCGATCAAGATAGCCTGCGCCTACTGATTCGTTTAAGAGTGCTTCAGCTTTTAATGCGCTGATGATCCGACCACAAAGCGTTTCACTCGCGCTCGAATGCCCTGCTCCAAGATCAATAATTTTAAGTCCGTCCTTAGCCGCGGGATCATACAGGACTGCATATCGGTAACACGCCCAGACCTCATCCTTCGCCGATTCTTCGGCATCCTTTACCTTGGTATGTAGCTCTGCTTTATCTGAGCGGTCAAAATCTCCGCCCAGTGTATTATCGTCGATTTCCTGTCTGACCCGCCTCCAGGCAAGCATCATTTCAACCTTATCGTGCAGTTCACGGCCTGGTTTTTTGAAACACCAGACAAGCGAACCGGGATAGAGCCTGGGTGAACTGCCGCGCTGCTTTGTCCACTCCCCGATGCGCGTGCGCAGGCCGCCATTACCATCCCATTCATTTCTCGGGTCCATAAGAATGAGAGTCAGCTTAGGAGAATCCTGCACCTCTGTTCCATCCGTGGGAAATAGAATCCACGGGATTGTCCGCCCTCGTTCAAACTCACTTTTCACGAGCGTTTGCATTGCAGGGCGAATCTCGCTTTCTTCATCCAACGAAGCACGCCGGTCGCTCACCACCTTTTTAAGCGTAGGCTGGTATCCGATCCGGAAGCCATCCGTGCCAACTTTCCTGACATAATATGCCTTTGATTCTAGTGCGTGTGCAGCAGTGTCAACAGAGGTTGTATCTACATCAGGCTCACCCAGCGCAAACCGGAGCTCGGGCAGATGAGCCACTTTGTCCACCATGCCGCCCGATGATTCAAATAAAATTGCTGTTGCCACACGGCGATGAAGACCTTTAAGCGGCCCCTTGGTATCCACATCTAAAGCTCGGGCATGCGCATGATTCCCTGCAATATCGGTATCAATAGCAAACTGAAGCCTCGACTCGCCGAGCTGGCCCAGTACGACGCTGCGGAACTCCGGTACATCGAGCGGAGCCGATCCAAGAGTAATGAGTGGTTCAGTTCTAGCCTTTTGAAAACCGTCCTTCTGTGCCCACGATATCCACTGAGCAAGCATGGCAAGAGTGCCGCGTGTCTGTTGATACTGGGTTACTGTTGCCCACTTTCTCTGGAACACGGAAAGCGTGGCGGGATGAAAAGGATAACAAGCCTCAAACCTGCTCTGTAAATACTCGCGTGACTTTGCCTCGCTCGAAGCTGAGTCAACCGCCGTCCATTCAGGAGGAAGCTGAGCGCGGCGTTCAAAGCACCAGTCTGCGTAAGTTTTTGCAACGTTCTTCCTGATTCTTTCATTCCCCAAGTCTTCAAAGAGCCTGCGCCTGATCACCTCTGATATTTCCGCCTCATCGAGAACGATCAGGTCCTTTGATACTCGCCTCACAACCCTCGTGATCTTTTCTTGCCACTTCATATCCCATTCAGTCATCTCAACCTGGCTGCGCGGAAGGCTGATGACTGCCGCGCTCTTTGCGGCGCCTGTCATAGCAACGGTGAGATTCTGGATAAAGGCATGGAATGGCTCCGACATATCTCTATGGCGGTTCATGAAATTGAGCACTTCATCAAAAAGGATGAGCACCGAACCACCTGCGGCGTCAAATACTTTCCCGAGAACTTCTGTTCCAGGAGGAGTTGTCTTGGATGATGTGCCGAGGGCTGCAACGCCTTTGTCGCCCGCAAGCTGACGTGCAAGATCGATCCAAGGGGTTTCATGCCCTTCCTTTGGGTCCCAGGCATTGCCGACAAAAACGCCGACTTTTGATTTCGGCACAGAAGCAAGTCCAGACTGTTTCAATAATTCCGGTACGCCTGTAAGCTTCGCGACAGGTGTGCCGCTATTGATCAGGTGATAGAGTGTCGTCAGGGTATGTGTCTTACCTCCGCCAAACTGGGTAATGAGCGTAAGCACCGGCGCAGTATTTGTCGTCTCGCCCGACAAACGGCGAAGCACCATGCAGGCATGGTCGGTTAGAGCACGAGAGAAAAAGGTTCGGCTGAAGAACTTTGCAGGATCGCGGTAGTCCTCGGGAGCGGTCTTAGCCACAACCTGCTCAAGGGCGATTGCAAACTCGTCCGGATTGAATGATCTCCCCTCACGAACTTCCTTGCGGGGAGTAACTACCTTATACCAAGGTTCCACGATATCCTCCTCTGCCCTTTTCTTTCCCCTACACTGCTACCGTAAACCCAGCGTCTGTGGTGGAAAATGGATCGCCTCGCATGAGGCGAGTAACGCTTTCTTGCTCTTCGCACTCAGCTTAAGCGATCCGATTACCGCTGCAAGCCTGCCCGAATCGATTCTGCGCGCTATGATCGAACACTGTTCAAGGTCCTTGTCCCTTTTACTCTCGCCGGGCCGTCTCTGGGCAGTAAGCATTTTTTGGATAAAGTATGCTTCCGGGATCGGAGCCCTCACGCGGAAGCCACCGAAATCGGCGATAAAGGGAAAATCCAGAAGAATATTCACAAAAGGAAGCGGCGCGGCGGTAATGTTCCATTTTCTGATCACCACGACTTCGTCATCTCTGCCGCCTTTCCGGTGTGCGACGAATTCGACGCTGAAATTTTCGCGCGTATACTTCCGTATGCCGGATTGCATCATGACCGGCAGATAGCCTAAGGCCGTGATGATGCTCTCGATATCGGACTTCCTGATTCTGTCGGATGCGGCAAACTGGACCGCGAAATCAATGTCGAGCGTGCGAAGCACATAGGACATGCCGAAGGCGGCCTGATACAGGGGCATGACCCAGCTTCCGATCAGCATGGACTCTTCAAAGAAACTTGCGTTGTGGAGAGCCTGAAACAGCTCAGCAACCTCGGGCGGAAAGATGTTCTTGTTCGTGAGAGGAATCGTCAGCAGCATGCCTTCAGCCCTTGCCGGTTTTCAGGATCTTCGAAAGATAAACGATTCTTTTCTCATACGCCAGCGCCTCTTTTTCGAGCTGCTTTCTTTGATCGAGTTTCTTCGCCAGCGCCGGCGCGTCGGCGTTCGGTATGTGCTTATTGACAACCTGTTTCCCGTCGCGGTATTTCAACGAAAAGTAGGAATAGGCTTTTTGTTTGTATCGCTTCTTCCGTTCGCTGAGAACACCTTTGGGAAGCGCTGCAGCGGACTTCTGCAGACCGGCGAGCATCTCCTGGCATCGTTTGAGCTCGTCCCGAAGCATGCCGCTGACGACTTTATCTTTTTCCACTACTTTCATGCTGAAATAATGCCATTTGTGGTGGAAAATTGCAAGGCCTTTTTCTTGCCTTACGTTTACCTCGGCACTGCCAAAAGCATCGCATCAAGCAGCCGCTTCTCTTCGCTCTCGCGCGGATACAGAGCCGAAAGCGCGTTTGACAACCGCAGAAAATCCGGCCCGCGTTCCTGCTCCGCCTTGAGTAAGGCCCGAAGAGCATTGGACTGCCCGCCAGCCTGAAGGAGCATCGCAGCATGCACGCGGTCGAGAGTCGTCGCCTCAATCTTCCGCGTTTCTACGGCATCGTCGGAAATCTCGATCCTCGTCTTATTCTTTCGACCAGATTTTGATACTTCAGCCGCGGCTGGCAACTCCGCATGGGCAAAAAGAGTCATTTGCAGTGATTCGGCCCTTTTGTGTTTCATTTGCTCGGCGACAGCCTGCACACCTGCCTCACCGAAAAGTTGCTTCGCTCGCTCATGCACAGGCAAAAGCCGAACGACCCCTTTTGTTGTTTCGATGATCCTGCCTTCCCATTTCTCCAAGTGAATACCGAGAGGTTGTGCAAATCTTCGTGCAACATCGTAAATAAGGCTGTAACCACCCTTTTTTCCCTTTGCCCCTACATCCTCATCTTCATCGTCAGAGCTTTCCTCATCTACTCCCTCGCCCCTTGCGGGAGAGGGCCGGGGTGAGGGGGAATCAGCATCGCCATTGGTACTCTGAAGCGTCCAGAGAAATAGCGCGGTCAACCGCGCGTCCTCTTCCAATGCGCCTGCCATTCCATTCCGCGCCTTGGCCTCGGCTGTTCCGAGCACATGCTCCAACGCCGTCCGCCCAACCACTTCCCAAACCTTCGCAAGGTACTCCGCAAGCGGGACCTCTTTCCCATCCGCTGTCTCGACACGAGAATACCGACTGAATATTTCTAGCGCTGGGCCTATACAGGCAAATACTAGATCAGCCCCACGCACATGTTCAGCCTGGAGCCGCTCTATCCAGTCACCTACTCGCTTCGGTAGTTCTCTAAGAACTTCACCCCAGTCACCGACCTGATCGTTAATACGAGGACGACAAATAAGATGAATACTTGCATCTAATGAAGCCGTGTCTCTTGCATTTAATCGGGTAGCAAGCTCAGTAGAAATAGGCCATGATGCAGTCACCGACCAACCTGCTTGTATAATGCCTGATAGCAGAGATTCCCATCCCTCAGTAGTTTTGTGGGCAAAAACTATACAGCCGATACCATCATCGGCAAGAATTCGACGGCCTTCGGCAGACGCTGCTTTTATACCCTCTTCAAAATATTTTGCATCTTTTTTTGAAGTACTTAACCGATGTGGACGATCAACTACACATTCTGCTTCTTTAGGCGTCAGTTCAGTTGTAAAGGCTTTCAGTAAAGGACTATTTGATAACATTCTTCTTAACCAGACATAAAAACAATCTGCAAGATGCGCATAAGGGATTGAGTCATAGTAGGGCGGATCTGTAAACCAGATGCTACAGGATGAGTCAGGCAGCGGATGTTTACACGCATCTGCGGATATGACCTGTGCAGGCTCTAATGATAGCCGTGAAATGTCTTCGCTAAATTTTACATACGCGTCAATCCATCCTTTGAATATACTTGATGTCTGGACACCCGGGACGGCTTCCGCAAAATCCCAGACCATGCCGATTGCGTGACGGCCAAACATATCAATCAGCGTTTCTCCTGTAGGCTTCCAGCGACAATGCGCACTTAATAGCATGATCATTCTATCAACTGCAAGAGCCAACATAGCGGCAGTATCTTTATTGTTATTTTTTCTGACAAGCGCAGAGTACGTAGACAGCGTACGCTTTTGTCGTGATGTAAAAATATCACCCCAAGTTGTTGCACCATAGATCGGCACCGATATTCGTCTAATCTCATTCAGGGATATTACTTCATCGGGAACCATCGATAATTCTTGATCGCCATCTTGTTTTTGGTGAGACAATCTGTCAAGACTTTTCTTTGCTCTCCATACAGCTTCATAGTCCTTATTAGCAGGTAAGCGGTAATGACGTCCTGGATCGTTCTCCTTCAAAATAACAACAACAAGTAAACGCGCTCCACCGATACGGCTGCCGTGTTTATCAAAACTAACATCCGCTCCCCCACGCATTGTTGTAAGCTGTACCCTTACGCGGTCAGGAGATAGAACTGACCCGCAGCAAAGACAGGTAGCTCTTGCCTGTGTAATCGTTGCAGTTGGAACTTCTTTATCTCTCTTTGGTTCAAAAATGTCGAATTCAACACGGGGCGGTTTCCCTTTTTGCCGTATCACTTCATATTTCAGCGCACTTTTTCGATTTGATTTCTTGGACAACCAAAAAGACCGTATAAGCGGCATTTCGGCGCCGCAATTTGGAGATTCACACTGAACAGTGCGCGCCCACAAATAAACGATAGGACGCGACCCATCTGCATCTACTGGATAATAGTTCGCAAGCTCTTTTTCAGCAGCTTTGCGTATTTCCTCTCCCGTATTGCGCAACTCCTCTGCCAATCGTTGACCATGTCGTGGAATGTCTTCCAATAACACCTTTTGAACCAAGCGTGCAACAGGATTAAGGTCACTAGCAAAGGCATCGCACCCCAATCGAAGTGCTTCAAAGGGAATAGAACCACCACCTGTAAAAGGATCGACCACTAATGGTTTCTCATTCGGATGTGCTGCCTTGATTAAACCACGACCTATTTCGAGGTATTTTCTGTCTGCAGCGGCCTCCCAGTTCGCAAAATCTCCGATAAATTTGAGAAGAGCTTTTTGCAGAGATTTGTCTGATGTAGCAGCATCGCGCCTCAGCAGCTTAATCGACTCTCTCTTGAAGTCATCCGGACAATATGGATCACAAGGATCGGGTAACAATAAACCCAATAATATAGCGCGGCATGCAGCCAGCGGCCGACGCGCCCACCAAAGATGTAATGTACTCGGATGACCTTGTCGAACGTATTTCTCCCGTGCCGAATGCTTGCTCACGACAGCAATCGGAAAATCCACTTCTGCAAGGCGTTTACATTCTTTGGGGATCAATAACCTTTCCTTTCTAAATATACGGATAGCAGCAACGAAATTTTAAAGATTGTTTACATCAATTATGATCCTTGATGCTTCCGCCTGACTTAATCCTACTGCCCTGTTAACACTGGTTACACCCATCTCACTCAAAAACTGTGATCTTGGTAACCGCACAGAAGATCGCTGTGCGAGGGTCATAGCCGCAGCACCCGTATGTTGCGCAGCGTGCGATATGATACAGCATGCCATTGCTCGCGTTAACGATACATAAAAAAGACGTCGTTGCTCAATAAGAAGGCCCGTTGCCTGTAATGCAGCTGAATTGGGCATAATCCCCTGTTCTGCTGAAGGAATAAAGACAATCTTTCCACTTAGACCTTTTGCACCGTGCATAGTTAATATTCTAATCTTCTTCTGACCAGGCGTGTGAGAATTAGATTCTGCTGCTTGCGAGGCTGTTCCTATTCGCTGAGAGACGATATCAAGAATAGCCTGCTGTTCAGTCTCTGTATCAGCGGACAGAAATTGGAGTAGTTCTTCGAGAGTCATTTCCTGTGGAAGTGCTCCAGAAAGGGTATTCCATTCTGCTATGGCAGTTGTCGCTTGTCCTCCTGTCGTGAAAACCAGTGACCGGAGAACGTATTCCATATCGGCAGAACGGGCTGATAATGTATCGGACATAACCCAAGAACTAACAGCCTGTACAATTGATATAACCCGCTGAACGGCGGCGGAGGCACGGCCGGCAAGCCAACGAGGTGCCGATTGTAAATGATATAAATCTCGATAGTTTTGATTGTGCGTTATGCAATCATCGGCAATTGACTTTGCCGTTGCTTGGCCTACACCGTGCAACAATTCCAAGACATCACGATAAGCAGGATAATCTGCCTCCCCCGTTGCTTGCTCGCGGACAAGACGTAATATAGAGTAGATAACTCGGATCGACGCATACCCCGTCAAACTTGCGTCTTTAGGCGGCTCGTAAGGTAAACCAAGATTTCCCAGCTCTTGTGTAATAAGATTCAACTGTACCCTTCGATTCGCTACCAGTATTAGAATCTCGTTTTCTCTACCCGACAAACCGGCGTCAAGCAGTTCTTTGCATGACTTTGCTATAGCCTGCGCCTCCTGCTGTGCTGTCGAAAAAGACCACACCGCGACTTGTCCCGCAACGGGTGGTTCTGCCGTCCCGTAAAGAGCGTCAAGTTGCTTGGGCACGCGACTTGGATTGAATGTTATAAGACGATTTGCTGGTGCCAAAACCGCAGGCGTGCAGCGAAAACAATCTGTTAATATGTGCGTTGATGACTGAGGATATGTGATCGGGAAGGTAATTATTCCTTCTGGATTAGCATGTCTGAAGGAATAAATGCTTTGGTCATCGTCGCCAGCAATAAATAGAATCGTGCCCTGGGAGCAGAGCAGTCGGACGAATTCCTGATCGCAAGCATTCAGATCCTGATATTCATCAACGATCAAATGATCTATTCGTGGTAGTTGATCCTGCTGAAGGGCACCATGCTGAAGGGCATCCACACATTTGAATATAACTTCTCCCGGCAGGACGCAACAATAAAGATTCGTTCTGGCAGCGTGAAATGCTCTGAAGCCAGTAATTTCGGCGGTTGTTATTCGTGCTTGGTTCAAATAGTCTGGATTAAGGGTTTGCCAGTGAGCGTCATATGCACGACGAATCTCACCCGCCCGCGAAGGAGAACAACCGATACTACTGGCGAGCTCCCGGTCATATATTGTGCTCTGCTCCCAGTTGTCAAGCATCATAGGCGTGCTAGGATATGAAGTAAGTAAATTTGCTCTTCGCAAAATACGAAGCGCAAGAGAATGCATCGTTGAAATTCTGACGCCTGAAGCAACGTCTGCACATGATAGCGTGCTGCAAAAAAGCTGCACCCTGCCACTGAGCTCCGCACAGGCAGCGCGAGTAAACGATATCGCATATATATTTTCTGCAGGAATACCGCCCGTCAACAAGTCAGCGATTCTTTTTTCAATCGTATGCGATTTCCCGGTCCCTGGGCCAGCGACTAAGCGTACTTGTGGCGATGTGTCCCGTGCAGCTGCCCATTGACGTTCCTGCGCTAATGCCCGCTGACGATCTGTAATCGGCATTTAGTATCCTTCCTGATGTAACAACGCAAAGCTATTCACTGCATCATATTTGCACGAGATTCCCGATATCACCTTGTGTTATTAGCAACCTATCTTTGTCAAACTGATGGTGTTCATAAAATTCGTCCGGCAGCGCTGTTATGATGGAATTATGGTATCTTGCAAGCCACATTACCTTTTGCGCAATATTCTGCGGAAGTTGATGACCCTGTGCACGTTGAATAATTACATCTCTGTGACTTGACAGGAAACTAGGGTAAGACACAGGATCGCTCTCAGACTCCATTGCCCTGAGATAATCTACGAAAACGAAGCCATCATCGCTGTGCGATGTAACGTTTGATATATAACGAGTTTCCTCTTCGAGAGAATGTATTTCATTTCTTAATAGTCGGTTGCGCTGGAACTCACTTATGAGCTCAGGGTCTATAATTATGCGTGGATAAAGAGCACAGTTCTTTTCGAGTTCGTACGCTCTTATAAGTGCTGGACCAAAGACACGCGTATCGGTAATCCTAATCGATCCATATGAAACCGCCCCCCTCAAAAGAATGCCGTTATAGGACAATCCCCCTTGCACATGAACCAAGTCAAGAAGTTCATGAAAAAGTAAACCAACAGGATAGTGACGGTTCCCATATCGTTCAATTGGGCGAATGCGGATTATCGAATCAGAGAATGTGTAAACAGCGGGATCAATTGAAAAATGTGCATAGTCCGGATCGCGCTCTCCAGCATCGGTAAAATACTCAATCCGCTCAAGGATGCTTTCAACATCAGTACATGATGAATTCAGTACAATGTCACGAAATCCCAAAATATCAATAAATGTTACAATTGCATTTTCGTAATGAGCGGTAATGTGCTCAGCTGCCATATGGTTTTTGTTCCTCTTTTACTTGCATCGGCTTCGTCATGGCATTCACTTCCAGCCAATAATGTTGTACTTTCTTCACCTCATGCCAAGGGAACCTTGCCGGGTCTTTAATCGGTTCCTGCAATTGCGGTTCCTTGTTGCAGTCGGTCACAACATAGAGGTAGTAACAATCCCGTCGATCTTCTGCGACCCTGCGCTCGTTCGGAGTAAGAAGAATATTTCCTGTCTCCGCTCCCAGGCCCTTAATCTCGATCAGCCTGAGTTCTCCCGAATTGATGTCGAGACTCGTCACATCATAGCCGAGGTTTTTTTCATGCACGTCGAATACTTGTCGGCCTTGCTTCTGCTCGTACTCAATCACGACTCGCATTGCGGTCGCTTCTACGGCCGCATCAGGCTGAAGCCTTCTCATCTCGGGTTTTTCCCGCTCCGGATGTGGAAGGATCAACACGCTCGCGATCCGGTCAACGGCCTGAAGACTGAGTGCCCTCTGTCGTTCCAGTTCCTGCCTTCTCTTTTCACGGCGATAAAGCAATTCATGGTGACGCGCCTCTGCTTGGGCCAGAAGTCCCTTGGCCCCTTCGTCGCCCCGTTCGGCAGATTCGGCAAACCTGCCAATCAGTTCATCCGCCTTATGGATCAGCTCAGTGAGAGATATTTCCACATGGCGCGAAATGCGATCTACTTCAGCGCGACGCTCAATTCCCACTTCATCCATGAAGGGGCGCAGAGCATGTTCATGAAACCAGGTAGACGGTTCAGGAAGATAGGCGATGTTAGGCAGTTCATCGGGAGGCGCTGTGGGCCTGGAGATTCCCCAGCACACCGGGATCGAACAGTTTCGGTTCTTCGCTGTCGGCTATTTGGATTGCGAACAAACGCTCGTGTATCACCTGGCCGAGACCGTCCACGGCGCGGGCGCGATAGAAGTCCAAGCGGGCGGGTTTATCATGGCTGATTGAATGGAAACATGCACCTTGATTGAAAACCTCTCTTGCCAGATTAAGAGAATGACGACGAAGCGCTTCAAATAAAGGATGGCCGGGAGTGACCCATTCGAGATTATTTTCCTCTGCTGTCTTTCTATCTGTCGAGAATCGCGGATACCTGTTTGCGATAGACGCCAGCTTCCAGTCAGGCTCCATTTCAAACCGGCGAAGTACAGGTGGTGTTGTGGACGGTTCGTAGGCGTGAAGCATCCCGGATACCGGTTTTAAATTAAACGGAATTCTCCCAGATGACTCCTTGATAAACCTTGCTATGGTCTCGGGAACAACCCGCCGCTCCTGCGCAAGCGCCCGACGCTCCACGAGCATGTTCAGGTTAAGTTTCTTTGAAGCGAGCCCTTCAAGGGCATTTTGGCAGATTGCTCTGAACTTGTCTTCCTTTACGTCTTTAAGTATGCGATCTTCCAGATCCTCTTCACCAAGCTCGCCAGCGTAATAATCCCGGAGCACCCGTTCAAGGTGCGACGACGGCAGAATTTCTCCGACAACATTAAAAACGGCGTCGTCATCTAGGGCGTCCCTTATCTCTTGCAGCTTTTCATGCAGTTTTTGCAGCACGCGGCCTTCAATCGTATTTGCCGCGACAAAATTGAAGATGAGGCAATCCTTCTTTTGGCCATAACGATGGATCCGGCCCATGCGCTGCTCAAGCCTGTTCGGGTTCCAGGGAATATCATAGTTGAACAGCATATTGCAGCAATGCAGGTTGATGCCCTCACCTGCCGCTTCCGTTGCCACCAGAATTTGCGTATCACCTGCCCAGAACTGGGCTTCTGCAAAAAGCCTGGAACCTGGCTCGTTCCTGCTGCCAGGCTTCATACCTCCGTGGATGAATCCGACGCGGAAACCCCAGGTCTTGAGGCACGAGACCAGATATTCCAGCGTGTCCTTGAACTCAGTAAAAAGCAGCAGCCGCTTGTCCGGATGGTCGAAGAACCCCTCTGTCTGAAGAAGATCCTTGAATCTGGACAGTTTCGCTTCTGTACCAGATTCCTCCACAATCTTTGCCTGATGTGCAAGTTCAGTAAGCTGAGCTACTTCCTCTTGGACTTCTTTCGCATTTCGTGAGAGTGTTAATGCTTCAATTACATCTTCCAGCTTCACACGCTCGGCATCCTCCATTTCCTCAAGTTCCTCGTCAGTCGGCATATCAGGAGGTGCTGTTTTGGCCAATTCCTGTGCGCGCTGAAGGTTGTCCCTAAGTCTCTTTATACGGTTCTCCAGGGAGTGGCGCATTGCATAGGTACTTGAGGCTAGACGACGCTGATAGAGGGACATTAAGAAACCGATAGCACGAGCGCGCGGATCCTCGCCATTTGCCGCGGCCTGTGCGCTCTGCTGCTTGACGTAGCGGGTCACATCCCGGTAGAGCTGATCTTCGGGACCGTCGATTGAGAACTGTACTGTATGCGGAATACGACGGGTGAATATCTTCCGTGCGATCCACGTGCCGTCATCCTGGCGCTCAGGAAAATAAACCATTGCCTCTTTGGTCCGGCGAAGGTAGAACGGTGCCCTTCGCTTGTCCATTGCCTCACGGATCGAGCGGACATCCGCAAAGGCATCCTGATCAAGAAGCTGAAGGAAGAAGGTGAAATTCTCGGGATCACCCTTGTGAGGTGTAGCGGTCAACAGCAGAATATGTGACGAAGTATCGCGAAGCAGTTCGCCAAGCCTGTAGCGCTGTGTCCGATGTTCGGGATCAGAGGCAGACATACGGTGCGCCTCGTCTACGATAACCAGGTCCCATTCAGCCTGCCGGAGTCCCGGCAAAGTCTGTTCCCTCTTAGCGAGATCAAGAGATGTGATGATTTGCTTGTTCTCAATCCACTGATTCATGCTGTAGGAGTTGAGATCAGCACCCACGATTCTCTTGAACCGTTCTTCAAACTTGTCTTTGAGTTCCCGTTCCCATTGAAAAGTTAGGTTGGACGGACAAACGATAAGAATACGCTCTGCTAAGCCCCTTAGCTTAAGCTCTCGGATGAGAAGCCCAGCCATGATGGTCTTTCCTGCACCGGCGTCATCGGCAAGGAGAAACCGAACTCTGGCTAGTTTCAGCAGGTAGTCATAGACAGCTTCAAGCTGGTGCGGAAGCGGATCAACACGAGAGATGGAGAGGCCGAAATAAGGATCGAATTCATAGGCAATGCCGAGAAAATAAGCTTGTAGCCCGAGGCGCACGAGTTCACCGTCGCCATCGTACTTCGGCATCGAATCGAGAATGATGAGCTGTTTCAGATCTGATCCGGTAAGTGTGACGCGGCGGAATTGGTGGGTTTTTTCACCAACGAGGCCGAGAACCCACATCTGAGCACCATCAGAGCGAACTGTCTCCACCCGCATGGGCTCATTGAAAAGAGGGCCTGTGACCAGTTGACCGACCTGTATTGGCAGTTCAGTACTCATAAAAACCTCAGTAGATATCAATCACAATTCAGTGTATTTCCTCGACGAGCCTTTAGCCTTTTCCACAGGGTATTTCGATTCGTTCAAGCCGATTTTCTTTTCGACCTCATTCAATAAATCGATATTGTATTCCTCGCTTAGATAGGTGAGGAAGATGAAAATGTCGGCCAGTTCTTTTCACTTAGTGAGTTCTCCCCATTACAGATGATGAACAATCTGTAACGGGGTAAATCAGGCGAGAGATTGCGGGACTGCAAGGCTTGCCCCGTTAGAGATTAATTATGTTCTAACGGGGTAAAGAGGGCTTGTCCATAAAAAAACGCTTCAGCCGATTCCTCACATACCGCTTGCCCATCCCCGACTTCAAGTATTTCTCCCGCGCCGTAGCATCTTGCTCGTGCAAGCATGCCTCGTAATAAACTCGAACGGTCCACGGTTCTTGGTTACGGGAACTTTACCTGCGTTGTGATCGCTGAAGCGTTTTTGTAGATCCCCTGTAAATCCCGTATACCATTTACCGTCTTTTGTGCTCTGCAAAACATACGTATAGTACATACGCATCGTCTCGTTGTAGGGGTTAACCCCGTTAGAGATTCAGACCTGCTTGATGTGACGGATATACGTTATCCTTGCTATCGATGCCGATTATGCACCCGTTGTGTTTGCGCCGCTATCTCTAACGGGGTGAAGGATCGTGGAATTGCTGCCAATCACGCTCGTTCCGTTCACCCGTGTGAGATTCAACGGTCTTTTCTTGATAGGCAAACGAACGCAGTCGTACGCTTTCGATGGTATCGGCTCCACTATGGCACGGGCAAAAATCTCTATCGGGGTAAATGAGAGGATCTTTTTCTGGATTGTTTCTAAACCCCGTTAGAGGTCAAGAAACCGCCCCTCTCTCAATTACGATCGATCTATCCGCCAAGAATGACTGACGCCTACTAATTCACGGTAAAAGGGACCTCTAAGCGGGGTAAATCAGCCATGATCCTCCCCGACTTCTATTAATCCTTCACCCCGTTAGAGATCACGAGTTTCCCGGTCAGGAATTGTCTTCGCGACCATTTACAAATGCGCAATCTCATTGATAATAAAAACGATTCTCTAACGGGGCAAGTATTTCAGCACTTTACTACAAGCAGCCAAAAAAGTCCAGAAGAGACCTTGCAATGTCACAGCAACTCATAAAACGGAAGGAACCGCACCCGTGTTTTTTCCAGCTTCTCGTCTTCATGCCTTCCCAGCGACACGACCCACGCTTCCTTCGGCTTGTACTTCGCGATGAAGCCCCGGAGCGAGCGGCCGATCTCCCCGCTCTTCATCTCCCGGCATTTCACCTCCACGGGGATCACGCCGTCATCGCTATTGATGATGAAATCCACCTCCGCCTTGTCTTTCGTCCTCCAGAAGTGGACCGTGCCGCCCTCCTCCTGCGTCTTCTCATAAAGCAGTTGATGAATAAGGTTTTGAAACAGGAACCCGGTCTCGTGCAGCGCCGTGTGTCTGCCGAACCGCCGAAGCGCGAAGTTCCGGAGCCCGAGGTCGCCAAAATACATCACCGGTGATTTGCTGATCTCGCTTCTCAGGTTCTTGAACCAGGGCGTGACCCTTCTGATGATGAAGGTCTTTTCCGCATAGGACAGATAGTTCTTCACGGTCTGCACGGAGATCCCCAGAGTCGAAGAAAGCTCATTCAGGTTGGTCATGCCGCCGATCCGGTCCGCGAGCATGCGTATCAGATTTCCGAACGCGTCGATCCGCTCCACGCGCAGCAGGAAGGCGATGTCCTTTTCAATGTAGCTCCGGTAGATTTCGTCGATGATCGCCGATTTCTCCTTCGCGGTATCCTCAAGCACCACCCGCGGGTAACCTCCGAAGTTCAGATATTCCATCAGAAGATCCCGCGCCTCGGCCTTGTTCACACGGAAATAGTCCGCAAGCCTGTCCTGATACTTGTACGCAGTCCGGTAGTTGACGAACTCCGCGAGCGTGACCGTGGAAAGCTCGAACATCCTCTTTCTGCCTGCGAGGGACTCGTGCACCTTTTCCTTTAATTCAACGCTTCCGGAGCCGGAGAGGATGAACTTGTACGGCGTCCGCATGTCGTACAGGCCCTTGAGAAAGATTCCGGCGTTCTCCTTTCTCTGTATCTCGTCGATGAACACATACCCCTTTTTGCGGCCGAACTCCAGGCGCAGCCGGGAGAGCAGCGCCTCCTGATCCGCGAAATGCGGCTGGTCCCGCTCGTAATCAAGGCTCAGGAAGAGCGTCTTCTCCCCTTTGTTCCGCAGGTCGTCCTGGAGATGCAGCATCAGGGTCGTTTTCCCGGCCTGACGCGGGCCGACCAGCAGGGTCATCTCTTTCTTGGGAAGATGAGCTTGAAGCTCTTTCAGTAAATTTCTTCGAATGGGCATGGCTTATTTTATATACGAGAAATCACAAAGTCAACATTTATATTGCTCGCAGATGGATTTACCTCGCCTTTCTAGATGTTGCAGAAAAAATGGTCAAACCGACGGATGCCTCCGCATCCATTCTTCCATTCGGCGTTCAGCCAGTTCAATGTCCTTTTCTTTACTTCGGGATTAGGAACGCCGTACAATATGCCATCATAATGGGCAAGCCGACACAACAGAGTTTGTGTAAAGTAATTTCTATTTATACTTTACACAACTATTTTTATGTCAATCGGTACGTCCGTGTGAGACGAATCAGTTCGGAAATATCCGTGTTCATCCATGGTTAATACTGATTTAAGGTTTATAAACTTTGCGGCTTTGCGCGAGGCGGATGTTTTTGAAGTTGTCAGGAAGAAATTATGGTGGACGAGAAGGGGAATCTCACGCGCTTCGCTTCACGAAAGGGCCTGCCCTCTCGTGGCCTCTCCCGAAACATGAGTGAAATCCTTTCCCTCAAATTCCCTTGGTTCGATCGCCTCTCATGAAAATAAAAAAGCCGGTCAAGAATGACCAGCTTTGTTTTATTTTGGTGGACGAGAAGGGGAATCTCTCGCGCTTCGCTTCACGAAAGGGCCTGCCCTCTCGTGGCCTCTCCCGAAACATGAGTGAAATCCTTTCCCTCAAACTCCCTTTGGTTCGATCCCCTTCCTGAGATAAAAAAAGCCGGTCAGGAATGACCAGCTTTGTTTTATTTTGGTGGACGAGAAGGGGAATCTCACGCGCTTCGCTTCACGAAAGGGCCTGCCCTCTCGTGGCCTCTCCCGAAACATGAGTGAAATCCTTTCCCTCAAACTCCCTTTGGTTCGATCCCCTTCCTGAAATAAAAAAAGCCGGTCAAGAATGACCAGCTTTGTTTTATTTTGGTGGACGAGAAGGGGATCGAACCCTCGGCCTCCGCATTGCGAACGCGGCGCTCTCCCAGCTGAGCTACTCGCCCATTGACCAACTGTCGTAAGGCGGGTATAATTTAATCTATAAGTCTGAATAAATCAAGAAAAAAATCAGACAGCAACGCATAAACACTGATGAACTCGTGCGGATAACCCTCTTATTTAATTGACGTTTGCCTGCCTTCGGCCGCTTCTCCGTATTGACAAATGGACCGGTCTCAGCTATAGTGTGCGCTTCAGGATCCCCTTTCTTCGATTCCTCCCCGGTGGACGGGTTGGAGCTTCGGGAAAGACATTTTCTTTTGAAAGGAGAAGCGAATCCGTGCGTGAAAGACAAAAAGAACTGAGCCGCAGACGCAAACGCAAAGAGGAAACCCAAAAAGCGAAGCGCAAAGCCGCCATTGTGGAAGCAGCCGCCAAAAAAGGGAAATAAAAACCGGATCGAAGCATGAATCCGTCAGTGCATCAATTCACGAAGTATTAGCTGCCTTGAAAAGATCACAGCTTTCTCTAACGGGGTAAACCACATGCCGTTCAGGCGCATCATCTCGACTATAACATTTGTGCTGTTCCTCATCGCCTCCGCATCCACGATTATACTGGCGGGCTGCGCCGCGTCGCTGCCGCCCGAACCGGAATGGGAAAAAAGCGCCCGCGTCCAGATCGAACAGGCAGAGGCGCTCTTTGCCAAAAAACAGTATGAGCAGGCCGTGAAAGCCGCGGACGCGTTCTTCAAGCTGTACCCGAAAAGCAGGCATGCGGACAGGGCGCTGCACCTCAAGGGAGAGATATTCCTGACGAAGCGCGATTTCCGGCAGGCCCTCAGCTATTACAAAGACATCATCGAAAAATATCCCGCTTCCCCGCTTATTCCCGATTCCAAATACAAGCTCGGTACCTGTTATTTCGAGCTCAAGGAATACGACCTCGCGGCCGCCAACCTTCAGGACCGGAGCAAAATCGCCGATCCAGAGCGACTGCGGCATATCTCGGAGATGCTCTCCGCTGCCTATACCTTTAAAAAGAACTATCTCATGGCCGTGAAGGAATACAGCTACCTTGCCGAAACGGCCGCGAACGAGAAGCAGCGGGCCGGCTACCGCGACAGGATGCGTGAACTCGTCGACAAGAGCCTGAATGAAGATGAGTTGAAGAACCTCTCTGAGGGGAGCGCCTATCCATCGGACATCGCACGACTGCGGCTTGCCGCGGTCATGCTGGAGCAGCGCAAATACCGCGAGGCGATCGTCGTGAGCAAAGAGTTTCTCGATCGGTTCCCGGCGCACTCCGGAGAAGACCCGCGGCGAGATGCTGTTGAACGAGGCCACTTCGAAGCTGACCGCGCCGCGATACCTGGCAGGCGCGCTCCTGCCCCAGTCAGGCCCTCTCGCGTTCTTCGGAGACCGCGTGCTCAAGGGCATCGAGCTGGCTGTTCATGTTCACAATCTGGCCGAGCCTGAGAACCGGGTGGATATAATAATCAAGGACACGGAGGGTCTTCCGGAAAAAACGGTCGCCGCTCTTCAAGAACTCGCGGCAAAAGGGGTGACCGCGGTTATCGGGCCGGTCACAACCAAAGATGAGGAAGCGATAACCCCGCTTCTCGCAAACATAAGGATCCCGGTAATCCGCCCAGCCGCGTCCCGTTCCGGGTTTACCGAGAAAAGCGACTGGATATTCAGGAACGCCCTCACGATCGATAGCCAGGCGCGAGCGGCCGCGCAGTATGCTCTCCAGCAGAAGCTTAACCGGTTCGTGCTGCTGTATCCGGATGAACCCTATGGCAAGGACCTCTCGAACCTGTTCGCCCGGGAACTCGAACGGAAGGCTGAGATCCTTGCAACCATAGCGTATCCGCCGGAAACCAAGGACTTCGGCCCCTACATCCGCAAGCTTATGGAGATCGATCTGCGCTCACGGAAAATCCTGATCCCGGAGGACGATGCGGAGCGAAAGAAGCTCTTCGCCGAATATGCGCCCGGCTTCGATGCGCTCTATCTTCCCGGCTATGCAGAGCAGGTCGGACTGCTTATCCCCCAGCTCGCGTTCTACAACGTCAACAGGAGTAGCCCTGATCGGATCGGACAACTGGCATGCTCCGGACCTGATCGAGCGCGCCGGCCGCCATGCCGACGGAGCGGTCTTCGTAGACGGCTTCCTGCCTGAAAGCAGGGATCCGGCTGTGACAGCCTTCGTCGAAGCTTACCGTTCCGCCTACCGTGAAGAACCGGACATTCTCTCGGCCCAGTCTTACGACGCGGCCATGATGGTTTTCACGCTTTTCAAGGAGCATAAAGAAACACCCGCAGCGGTGCGAGACGGCCTTCTGGCGCTGAAAAACTACCCGGGAGTCTCCGGCTTGACGACGTTCGACGGAAACCGGGAAGCGCTGAAAAATACTTTTCCTATAAAAGTGGAAGACGGCAAATTTAAACCCGTGAACAACCAGAAATAAACCTTCCCCGTTTTTTCTTGACAATGCCCGGTATATTCCCTTACTATCCACAGTTACGAAAATGACGCATGGGTTCGCGTCTTTTTCTGTTGCTATCGTACTTATCCGGCATTAACCGCATCCTCGGAACCTCCGTAGACCATGGAAGAACTGAATATCGTACAAAAAATATCGGTGATGGCCCTGCCGCTGGTATTCGCCATCGTGCTGCATGAGGTCGCCCACGGCTGGGTCGCGGACAAGCTTGGGGACCACACGGCGCGCGACATGGGACGGCTTACCCTGAACCCGATTCCGCACATAGACCTTTTCGGAACGATCATCATGCCGCTTGCTGCTTTTTGTAGTCACCAACGGGCAGATGGTGTTCGGGTCCGCAAAGCCCGTGCCGATCAATCCGTATAATTTCAGGAATCCGAAAAAAGGCATGGCCCTGTCATCCATCGCCGGCCCGGCAACGAATATGGTCATGGCGGTCCTGTTCGCGTTTCTGCTCCGGGGAGTCATGCCGGCGCTTGAAGCAATTGCTCCCGCATCCGCCTCTTCGCGGTTTTTCCATCCGGTCTCGCTCATGTTCGGCTACGGAGTAATCATCAATGTCATACTCGCTGTGCTCAACCTGATACCGATCCCGCCGCTGGACGGCAGCAGGATCGTATACTGGCTTCTTCCGGATAAACAGGGGGCCGCGTATTACCGGCTCGAGCGATACGGCATGCTGATCATCCTCGCTCTCTTCGGTTTCGGCATACTCGGCCGGATGATCAGCCCCATCATAGGGCCGCTGCTGTTCTGGCTGCTGGGCGCAAATATTTTTTAGAGTGAACCTGTACAACCCTGACCCGGACAAGCCGGAACCAAAGCTTGAACCGCGAGGGCGTACCCTGCACTCGCGCTTGGCACTCGTAAACGCTGGGCGCAAGACAAAGGTCGCGAGGAAGGCTTTTTCTTCCGGGTTTAAGAACAAGAAAATTAATAATTTCCTTTGCGTCCCTTGCGCCTTCGCGGTAAATTTTAAGCTTCTGTGATTCGGCATCTGCTATTTGGAACTTATTCCTAAAAAGGATACCACCATGTCAAAAAAGCGTGTGTTAAGCGGAATGCAGCCGAGCGGGCTGTTGCACCTCGGAAACCTCATGGGCGCGCTGGATAACTGGAGGAAGCTCCAGGACCAGTACGAGTGCCACTATTTCATTGCGGACTGGCATGCGCTGACCACGAACTATGCCGACACATCGAGGATCAGGACCTACGTCCATGAAATGGTGATCGATTGGCTCGCCGCCGGTCTCGACCCGGAAAAATGCGTCATCTTCCGCCAGTCGCTTGTGCCCGAGCATGCAGTGCTCCATGTTCTCTTGTCCATGGCCACGCCCCTGCCCTGGCTCGAACGCGTGCCGACCTACAAGGAGAAGATCGACCAGCTCCAGGATAAGGACATGAATACCTATGGATTCCTGGGCTACCCTGTGCTCCAGGCGGCCGACATCCTCATCTACAAGGCGAACTTCGTTCCCGTCGGCATAGACCAGCTTCCTCATCTGGAACTTACCCGCGAGATCTGCCGCAGGTTCAACCAGTTCTACGGCGAGGTCTTTCCTGAACCGCAACCGCTCATGACTGAGTACCCTAAACTTCCGGGTACCGACGGCCGCAAAATGAGCAAGAGCTATAACAATACCATCAACCTCTCGGACACCCCTGAAGAAATCACGAAAAAGGTAATGCAGATGGTGACCGACCCGGCCAGGGTCCGGCGGCAGGATCCCGGCAATCCGGATATCTGCCCGCTGTTCGCGCTCGACAGGATCTTCGCTCCGAAGGAATGGTGCGACTATGTGAACGTGGAATGCCGGCGCGCGGGTATAGGATGCGTTGATGATAAAAAAGAGCTGCTGAAGCATCTCCTCGCCTATCTCAAGCCGATTCAGGAACGTCGCGCTGAATTTTCCGCAAGACCCGAAAAAGTGAACGAAATCATGCAGGAGGGTTCGAGAAGGGCACGCACAGTGGCGGCCGGAACGCTGGCCGAAGTGAATGAAGCGATGAAACTTTAGAATTCAGAGCTTCGGACTTGAGAAAAAGCCCCTTCCCCTCCCGAGTTGCCTATTTATTCATTTAAAAGTATCACATTAAAAAAAATTTGACAGCATTCATTGATGCATTCGTAAGAAGTCAGAAAACACCCAATTTCGTCATACCGGCGAACGCCGGTATCCAGTCTTTTCAATAAGTTCGATAACCACTGGACCCCGGTTTTCACCGGGGAGACGACTTTTTACGAGATCATCATTCATTATCTTGCGGAAAATCTCCTCGTGTCATGATTTGAAAAACGGCTTGACAATGCAGGACGTCTCCCCTATTATCCTGAATGAAAAGCTGAGAATAGCGTGATGATAACCACCCTTCAAGACGTCCTCAGGGAATTCAAGTCCGACATGGAGCGCATGGAGCACCGCATCCATGAAAGCCTCGGAACCGAGGTCGAGCTCATCCGTCAAGTGAGCAAATATATCCTCGGCGCGGGCGGCAAGCGGTTCCGCCCGATGCTTCACCTGTTGTCCTCCCGCCTCTGCGGATGCCGCGATCATGACGCCGAGTACACCCTCGGCGCCGTCGTGGAGTTCATCCATACCGCGTCCCTCCTGCATGACGATGTTATCGACGAGGCCAAAGTCCGCCGCGGCAAAACCTCCGCAAATTCCCTCTGGGGCAACCAGGCGAGCATCCTGGTCGGCGATTATCTGTACTCCAAGGCGCTCTACCATGCCGTGCGGCTTGAGAACCAGCGGGTCATGGACGTTCTTTCCGAAACGACTACCACCATGTCAGAAGGCGAAGTCCTGCAGCTCATGCAGATCCAGAACGCCGACATAACGGAACCGGACTACTTCCGCCTGGTCGATTGCAAAACCGGGGTCCTCATTTCGGCTTCCTGCAGACTGGGCGCGATCATCGGCAAGGCCCCGGTTTCACAGGAAGACGCGCTGACGGCATACGGAAAAAAAATGGGCTTCGCATTCCAGATAACCGACGATACCCTCGATTATGCCGCAGACCAGAAACGACTCGGCAAGGTGCTCGGCAAGGACCTGGCCGAGGGTAAGGTCACCCTTCCCCTGATTTACCTCTTTCGGAAGGCGGACGCCGATGAACAGCAGCAGCTCAGAAACATGCTTCAAAGCAACGTCCTTTCAGACGACGACCTTTCCTCCACTCTCCAGATGATGCAACGATACGGCGCGGTTGACGACGCGCTCCAGGTTGCAAGGATATTTTCCGAAGAAGCCAAGGCGAGCCTCTCGATTTTTCCTGATTCGCCGCCGCGTCAGGCTCTTATGGCACTCGCTGACTACGTGGTGCGGCGGGAGATGTAATGCATCCCCTTGTACAATTGGCAAAAGAGACGGTCGAACTGTACGTCAGGGAAGGCAAGATTCGGGAAATCCGGGAACAGGAGCTGACGCCGCAGCTGCGGGAACGCGCGGGCGTCTTCATCTGCCTCAAGATAAACGGCATTCTCCGGGGCTGCATCGGTTCTTTTCAGCCCCAGGAAGCGACAATAGCGCATGAGACAGTGCGAAACGCGATCAGCGCAGCGACCTGCGATCCTCGTTTCGCCTGCGTGCGTCCGGAAGAACTCGGGACGATCCAATATACCGTAGACCTGCTGACGGCTCCCGAGCCGGTCCGGGACAAAAGAGACCTCGATCCGCAGCGCTACGGCTTGATTGTCCAGTCGGGCTCAAAGCGGGGCCTTCTCCTGCCCGACCTCGAGGGTGTGGACTCGGTGGATTCCCAGATTGGAATTGCAATGCAGAAAGCCGGCATCCCGGAGGGGTCCCCTCTGGTCATGTACCGGTTTGAAGTGAAACGCTACAGCGAAACAACATTAAAACATTAATGCAAGGAGGTCGTACAGATCACGATGGAGAGGACAGAGCGGAACGAAAAAGACGATGCACAGAAGGCAAAGCTGATATTTTTATCTCTGGCGGCAGTGGTGCTCATACTCCTTATATGGAGCTTCGCGTCCGCGAGCAAGGCACGCTCCGAGCGGGACGCAGTCAGGCAGCAGCTTGAATCAATCAGCCAGGATAACGCAAAGCTGGAGCAAATGGTCAAGGACCTGAACGTGGAAAACGATACGCTCAAGAAAAAGGTTCAGCAGTTCGAAGCCAGGGCTAAAGCCAAGCCCGCCCCCAAAAAGAAGACCCCGACGAAAAGCCCCGCGAAAAGCACTGCGAAAAAATCTTCCAAGACCAGGAGCAGATAACACTGAAACACGGAAGGCGTGAGACCGGGGGCAGATCCTTTTCTCAGTGCCCCTTGCGCTTTAATCCTTCCCGGCTTCTTAATCTATAAAGGAATAAATCATGAATAATAAACGCCCGTTACGCTCCTATGAGTATAAAAATGAGTACCTGTACATCGTGATCCGGCAGGCGCCCGATCATGGGCCGGATGCCTATACCTTCTGCTGCGGCATCAACATTTCCCGGTTCGATCCCCTCTGCTGGGGAAAAGCAGGCATCTGCTCAAACCCTGCGTTCAAGGGCCTCCAGCTGCTGCGCTCCGACGTATCGGGGTTCGCGCTGAAGAGGGGTCTCCGGACAAAAAACGCCGAGCATATTCCCTGCGCACCGATGACGCCGCGCGGCGACGGCTGGTACCGCGAAAATACGCTGTTGATAGAACAAGCTTCCTCTAAAACAATACAGGACATCCTCGAGTTCAGCGTTATGGACCTGGTTAAAACGGTCTTGGCAGTCTGTGCCCCGGATGCGAAGTTGCCGGCCAGGCTCCCGAACCCGCCGGAGATGCAGAAATTTCTGGAATCGTTGAGCGTTGAGAATTACAAGCAGACGGCACCGCAGATTATCGCCGGAAGAGAAGACCAGGGGTGAATCAAGTCAAATTTCAAAGTGCAAAGTGCAAAATGCAAATTTGAGAACAGGTTTTGGGGGTCGTTCAATTACACTTTGCAACTTGCATTTTTCAATTTTCAATAAAACGAATTACGGGTAAAGCTATGTCCCCTCTGGCAATCATCAGAGACGACCGGTATCTGGAACACAAAGCCGGTGAAGGGCACCCCGAAAGCCCGAACCGGCTCCGGGTGATCCATGATCTCCTTGATAAGGAGTTTCCGGGCCTGCCGTTGATACTGCCGCGTCTCGCAACCGAGGAAGAACTCGCCCTCGTTCATGATATCGGCTATATAAAAATGGTAGCGAGCACCGAAGGCAAGCTCCATTCGCAGTTCGATCCCGACACAGGCCTTTCGGCCCGCTCATATGAAGTTGCCCGCCTGGCCGCCGGGGGTCTCCTGGAAGCCGTCGACTCATTACTCACAAATCCGCAATCCGCCTGCGCCCAGCCTGCACCCAGTGCCACGAGTGGGCAGCGCGAGTACAGGGCGCGATTACGAGTGCCCGCGCGAGTGCAGGGTGCAATCCGAAATCCGAAATCTATATTCGCCTTTGTCCGTCCGCCAGGCCATCATGCAGAACCCCGGAGGGGCATGGGATTCTGTCTTTTTAACAATGCAGCGGTTGCCGCGCAATATGCCAGGAAGAAGTTCGGACTCAAAAAGATACTGATCGCCGACTGGGATCTTCACCACGGCAACGGGACCCAGCGAGCGTTTTATGATGACCCGGGCGTCCTCTTTTTCTCTTCTCATCAGTACCCGTATTACCCGGGGTCCGGTAATTTCAACGAAACAGGGAGCGGGCCCGGCGAAGGCTTTACCGTCAATGCCCCCTTCCCCGCCGGGTTCGGCAACGCCGAGTACATACGGGTCTACGACCGGATACTAAAAACGATCGCGCTTGAATACCATCCGGAGCTCATTGTCGTGTCCGCCGGCTTTGATCCGTATAGAGAAGACCCTCTGGGCGGGATGGATGTAACAGGCGAGGGGTTCGGAGCACTGGCCGCGATCATCCGGGAAATCGCCAGCGAGACCTGCGGCAATATTTTGATTACGCTTGAAGGGGGCTACAATCCGCAGGGCTTGAGGGACGGCGTACGGTCGGTGCTCAGTAGTCTGGTGGGGAAACAGCCTCCGCCCGCGGAGCAGCAGCCCTCGCCCGCGGCAGATCAGGTAATCAGGACGATTACTTCAATCCATAAACAATTTTGGAAGAGCCTGAGATAGGTCAGATCTATCCATTGCGGATTGCGGAGTGGAGAACCTAAAGCAAATGATTTTGCTTTTCCAGAACCCCCTGCATCCCATTGGAAGCAAATCCTAATATCTAAAATTTAATTTCCAAATTATTTAGTATTTCTATTTTAGATATTCGATATTGATTCATGTCATGTTTGCGCGGTGATGCGAGTGGCGGTGCAGAAAAAAGAAAAGGATCTCGCCTGCGGCCAGTGATTATGAGGTCCTTGATTCCCATCACGCGCTTCTAAGCGAGATGGTACGACAATGAGTCTAAGCAGTGCATAGCGCGAATACAGGCTGACCTTCCTGGCATGAAGTTCAAGATTTTTTTAGACGGATGATACCATCCGATTCCTGCGCTGTTTTCTTTAATTCGTGGCCATCAGTGTCAGCCGTGGCAATTACATTTACACTTTGCAATTTTCAATAGTCTTTAGACAACGTCTTTTGCATCCGCGCTGCTTGCCCTACACGTCCGAACCCATAACCACCCTGTTCCTGCCCGATCGCTTAGCCTCATACAGCGCCTTGTCCGCCGCATCGATAAGCCTCGATCCCGAGATCCCGGGAGCATAGACCGCTGCTCCGCAGCTGAAGGTTGCAGAAAAAGCTTCCAATTCGCTTTTATGCCTTATTTTGCCGAAGTCTTCGCGCAATTCGTTTAATATCCTTATCGCATTCTGGGCATCGGTGTCGGCTAGAATGATGGCAAACTCTTCGCCGCCGTAGCGGCCGACCGTATCGGTGGTCCTCAGCCGCTGGCGAAGCAGGCGTGACAGGCTTTTAATCACCTGGTCGCCTACGGGATGGCCGTAGGTGTCGTTGACCGTTTTGAAATGATCGATGTCGATAAGCGCAAAGGTAAGCGCCGAATAATTCTGCCTCAAAAGCCGCGCGATCTCGATATCGAGTTGTTCCTTCGTCCTGGTATGGTTGAGCAAGCCCGTCAACCCGTCGTACAACATGAATGAGCGGAGCGCCCGGTGGCGGTCGGCGCGCAGCGTAATCGACGTCACAAGGTGCTCCGGCTGTATCGGTTTCGTGAGAAAATCGTCCGCACCCCGGCTCATGGCCTGAAGCTGTCTTTTGATGTCCGTCTCCGATGAAAGAAATACGATCGGAATATCGATATAGGTTTCATCCTGCCGGATGACTTTCGCGAGTTCGATACCGCTGCACCCGGGCATATACACGTCCATCAGGATCAACTCCGGCCTGAAATCTGCCATGGATTGAAGGGCACGGACGGGATCGGTAACCACGCCGGTCGACATGCCCGCCTGGCGCAATACCGTGGCGTGGTAGTCGGCCAGCAGGGGGTCATCGTCTATGATGAGTATCCGGTACGGATCGAGGGGCCTGCGTTGAGAGAGAACATCGAGCATGTCAACCAGTTTCCCGATATCGACCGGTTTTGTAAAATACGCGTCACCGCCTGAGCGGACCGCCTCGAGCCTGGAGTCGAAACCGGCCCGCGTAGAAAAAAAGATTACGGGAATCCGCGGCGTGCGGTTCTGCTGTATCCGGGCGACCTCCTGTATGCAGGGGATGCCGCCTTCGGACAGGTCCATGATGACGAGAAGCGGCGCCAGGGTCTTCAGGGAATCGCTCAGTCCGTCAAGAGTGCCGAACGTGACCGCCTCGTAACCGTAATAACGGATTTGAAGCACAAGTGATTCTATCGATAACGGATCGTCGGCAAAGAAAAAAACGGTGTTCTTGAGCGGCCTCGCCGCGGCCTGCGGTATGAGAGTCTCCGGCTTTGCGGACGCGGTCCACACGGGTTCGATAAACTCCCTTTTTCCGCTTTCACTCGTGCCCGCCTTGAGCGCAGTCAGATGATCCCCGATCGAAGGCATGGTTTCCTTGTCCGGGACCGCACCGCTTTTGATGATCGACTTCAGTTGCGCTTCCATATTGCGCGCAGCGCCGCGGGCGGCAGAGAAGCCGAACGTTCCTGCAGTGCCGGCCAGCGTGTGGAGCAGCCTCGCAAGGTTCTCCGCCCTCTCAGGGTCCCATCCGTCCCGAAGGAGGGCGGCCCATGCGTCCTCGATCTGCCGGATCCTTTTGGGCAGTTGTTCGCTAAAAGCGGCCCTAAGCTCCTTCAGCTTGCCCCGGACCGATTCATTGGACTGTGCCATGAACCTCCTTTACAGTTCTCAGCAAAAACATATGAATTTCTCCTGCTTCAATGCGAAGCTCTCGTAACCTGAATATTCCGCTTTTTTGCTGACTGCTTTTCGAGAACCTTTTTAACCGAGAGGATAACGACGTCCTGCATGTTCTCGTCCTTGACCAGGTAAGCGCTCGCTCCTGTTTCAAGCGCGGGGGAAGCTTCGGTCATCCCGGCATCGGCGGTAAGAAGGATGACGGGGACGTCGCTTCCTTTCTCCCTGATCTTCGCAATCAGTTCCATACCGTTCATTTCGGGCATGTTCATGTCCGATATGATCAGGCCTATTTCACTGTCAGCGGTGAAAGCAGTGAACGCCTGTTTCCCGTTCTCGGCCGTTTTGACCGCGTAGTTACCGCCCTCCAGGATGGAGGCAAGCACATCCCGGATAAATCCGTCATCGTCAACGACGAGGACTGTGGTTTTTTTCTCGCTCATGCCGCCTCCTTACCCCACCAGGTTCTGCACCGTTTCCAGCAGGTTGGTCTGGTCGAAGGCCCCTTTTACAATATAGGCGTTCGCGCCGACCATGATTCCCCGTTTTTTATCTTCTTCCTTCTCGCGCGAAGTTACGATGATAATGGGCGTATGCTTATACGTCTCATCGCTCCGCAGGCGTTCGGTCAGAGAGAATCCGTCGAGCCTGGGCATTTCAATGTCGGTCACGATCAGGTCGTACCGGGCATTCCTCGTCTTCTCGATGGCCTCAATCCCGTCACCGGCGAGATCTACTTCGTAGCCGTACGCCTCGAGGATGTTCTTCTCGATGTCGCGGGTGTTTATCGAATCATCAACGACCAGGATCCGGACGGTGGAATCCGCCGGTTCAGCCGCTTGCCCCTCCCGCCTCGTCTCGGTAAGCGACTGGGCAACGGCTATCATCCCCGGTATATTCAGGATGCAGATGACCTCATTCTTGCCGGAAATCGTTATACCGGCCACCAGCGGCAATTTGGTCAGATGATACGGCAGGGATTTGATTACCATGTCCTCTTCGTCAATAAGCGAATCGACGATCAAACCAAGTTTCTCATTTCCGGCCTTCGCGATAAGGATCAGGATCTCGTTCTTTCGCTGCGGATTTCCGCTCGTGTGCTCAACCAGATCTGCGAGGTGCTGCACGGGGATCAGTTCTTCACGCAGCCGGATCGCCTTGCGGCCCAGAACCGATATCACTTCGGATGCGGACACTCGCACAATTTCGGCAACATACTGGGTCGTCACGGCGAACGTCCTGTTCACGGTGTTGACCAGAAGGACGCGCATGACTGCCAGCGTCATGGGAAGTCGTATGGTAAAACAGACGCCTGCGCCGGTTTTTGTCTCTACGCTCACCGCGCCCTTCAGCTCCTCGATGAAATTTTTCCTCACCACGTCCATTCCGACGCCCCTGCCGGACACGTCGGTGATCAGGGAGCTTGTGCTGAAACCGGGCAGAAATATGAGGTCGACCAGATCAGATTCGGTCATGACTGCGAGCTCTTCCTTGGAAAACAGTTTTTTGAGAAGCGCGCGCTCCCTTACTTTATCTACCGCTATGCCGCTCCCGTCGTCTCGTAATTCCATGACAACGCTGCCGGCGTCATAGCAGGCGGAAAGCGTTATGCGCCCCTGTTCCGGTTTGCCCGCTTTTCGCCTCTCTTCCGCGCTTTCGATGCCGTGATCGACAGCATTTCTCAGCATGTGAATAAGGGGAGCGCCGATTTTCTCCATCATTTTTTTATCGATCCCGATATCAGCGCCTTCCACGATAAAATCGACGTTTTTTTCCTGGGACCGCGCAAGGTCCCGTACCATGCGGTGAAGAGGATCGAAGACCTGGCCCAGAGGCACCATCCTCATCATCAAAGCCTTTTCCTGGAGTTCCGTGGTCAGCAATTCCTGAATGGTAGCGTCATCCCGCATGTCCGCGGCCAGCTTGTTTATTTTTCCGGACAATGCCAGGCTTGTTTTGATAATGTCCTGCTGAAAGAGGTCGACAGTACCCTCATTCCGACGGGTGGAAAGGAGCGCCGATTTTCTTTTTGCCAGCCGCTGGGCCTCCTTTACCTCTGTCAACCTGTGCTTCAACCTATTCTGAGTCGATACAATCTCACCCATTAACCGGATCAATACATCCAGTTTTCGCGCGTCAACCCGGATCGTCTCCGTTGCCGCGGGGTCCGTACCGCCGGAAGGCCGTGAAGAAAGGTCGGCGGAACCACCGCCCGTCGCTGCGGCTTTCCCGGATTTCACTTCGAACACGGCATTGACCGCGGGGGCGATGTTCTGTGCGGCCGCCGCAGTCGTTTCACCCTCGTTCTTTTTCCCGCCCCGCCGTTGTGAATTTAACGCGAGCGTGCCTGATGCCGCCTGCGATAACGCCTCGCAGAGAGCGCTTGTATCGCCCTCCGGAACCTTTCCTGAAGCCGTCTTCTCTACAAGCTCTGCAATACAATCGATGCCTTTGAATAAAACGTCGTTCAGCTGGATCGAGTGGCCGATTTTCCCTTCGCGCAGCGCCGCAAGCACATCCTCGAGCCTGTGAGCGACTTCTGAAATACCCGTCAATTTCATAAGCCGTGCGGAGCCTTTGATGGTATGGGCCGATCGAAATACGGCGTTCACGGTTTCGGCGTCGTCCGGGTTTTTTTCAAGCTTGACCAGACCCTGGTTGAGCTTGTTTACGTTGTCCCGGGCTTCCTCAATGAACCGTGTCAGAAATTTAGCCATATCCAATGCCATTATGAATCCCCATTCCCGCAAGCACGACGGACGATAGACGACGCTCACTTTGTTCGCTAAGACGATGGACGATTTTGCGTCTCATGTCCCTCGCCTGCATCCGGCGCTAAATGGATACGCGAACACAGGGTATCCTTCATCCCTCGCTGCCTGATCCCGTCCCTACGCCTTTCCCGCTTTTATCTTCGACAGGTTATGCCTGCACAAATGCATGATCTGCTCGGCTGGAAAAGCCAGGGGAAAGAACGTAAGTCCGTGATCGGCGATTGTGCCCTTTTGCAGAAGCCTGACCACAATTTCATATTCGCGGCAGGCGTTTTTCCAATCGTTCCGCATGCTGTAGATTTCGGCGGTGTAAAAGTGGGCCAGCCAACAGGAGGTATCTATATACATTGCCTCCTTGAACCTTCTGAGAGCGCCCTCGTCGTCGTCCCGCATTTTTGCGATCAGTCCAAGCAGGAGATAGCCTTCCAGGTACCACCTGCTGCGGGAGATGCATTTCAGACAGACCAGTTCGGCATCCTCAACCCGCTTCATGTTTATCAGGATGCCTGCTTTGAGCATGCTCGCCTTGACAAAGGAAGAATGATTTTGATCTATTTCGTCGATCCGCTTAAGCGCCTCGGCGTAGTTTTTTGTTTTAGCCAGTTCGAGTGCTTCATCGAATTGTGGGGACGGTGTCCGTGGCAGACCGGAATTTGCACCGGTTGGCGCATCTAATGGTTGATACCTGCCGTCTGGCACTGCCTGTTTCCACTGTGATACGGCCGGCCGTCTTACGGCAGGAAGTGCAGCCCGTTTCGTGCCCGGCCCTCCCGGAATCGGTTTCTGCTGTTCCCTGGCTCCGGTTCTCCGCTCCGCAACTGCAAGTTCGAACCCGCGCCGATAACAGAAAACGCCGTCGACTTCAATGAGGGACAGTACCCCGTGATCGTGGGACAGCGTCTCCGTAGAGCTGACAAAGAGATAGCCCGTATCGTTCAGGAGCTCCGCGAGTTTTCCGAACACCCTTTTCTGTGTTGTAATATCGAAATAGATCGAAACATTCCGGTAAAAAAGGACGTCCACGCCGCGAAGCCACTGCGGATACACTTCGGTCATCAGGTTCAGGCTCTGGAACTGCACCGCCTCCCTGACAACGCGCTTGATCCTGTATTGCCCGTTGCGGCCCGCCTCGAAGTAGCGGTCAAGCAGCGGTTCCGGAAAGTTCCTGAAGGAAAAAGCGTTGTAGACGCCCTGCCCGGCCCTGGCAACGACATTGCTGTCGATATCGGCGCCGATAATCGAAACTGAGTTTCGTATGCCCTGGCCGTACTTTTCGATCAGCGCCATCATGATCGAGTACGGTTCTTCGCCGGTCGAACATCCGGCGCTCAAGATCCGGACCGGCTCGCCTGCTTTTTTGGAGGCAAGCATTTCGGGAAACAACCGGTTCGCCAGCAGGTCGATATGGGCGGGTTCACGGAAAAAATACGTCTCATTGATGGTCAGCAGGTTGACCAGGTTCGTAAATTCGGTCTCGTTCTTCACGAGACGGCCGAGATAATCCTGCCATGAGTTCAGTCCGCAGTCAACCATGCGCGTGCGGATACCGCCCTCGAGCGTCTCGGTCCTGACATCTTCGAATACCAGGCCGCACTTTTCTTTAATGATCTCTTTGAACAGCTCCAGGTCCATCGCTTTTCGAGCCCTACACTGTCCTGACATGCTTGCCGTTGGCGATGTGAAGAAGATGATTGCTGATCTCGTCCAGCGGCAGAATTGCATCGATACATCCGGTTTCGATCGCAACTTTCGGCATGCCGAATACGATCGAAGTCTTTTGGTCCTGCGCAACGGTCAATCCCCGGTGTTCCTTGATCGCCTTTACACCCAGTACGCCGTCGCTTCCCATACCCGTAAGCACCACGCCGACTCCCTGCGGTCCATAGACGCGTGCAACAGACGACAGCAGCATATCGCACGAAGGACGATAAATGTCCTTTGGATTCCGTTCAATGAAGCTTACGGTCTTCGCTTCAGATATCTGCATGTGTTTCTCGGAAGGGGAAACGTAAACCCTGCCGGGAAAAATTTTCTCGCTGTCCTCTGCGACCTTGATCGGGATTTTTGAAATTCTTTTGAGCCATTCCACCATTCCGGGAATAAAGCCGTCCGAGTTGTGCTGGGCAACGACAATCGGACAGGGGAAATCCTCGGGAAGACGGGATAAAATGATCGACAGCGCTTCGGGTCCGCCGGTTGAAGAGGCGATCGCTATCGCCCGGTCGGATGTTCCTCCCGTGAAAAGGAGCGGAGGAGGAGCCGGCGTTTGCGCTGTTGATCTTTTGCCCCTGATGTGAGTTATCACCTTGATTCTGGAAAGCAGTTTGATCTTGCTGATGAAATCCTGCGCTTCATCGAGATTCACGTCGGGCTTTACAACAAGATCGAGCGCGCCCTTCGATATTGCGGCGTATGCGGTGTGCGCGTCTCCCCGGGTCGTTACCACCAGTATGGGAAGCGCATTCACGGCCATAATACGTTCTATGGCGTCAAGTCCGTTCATGACAGGCATTTCGATGTCGATCGTGACGATATCGGGTTTCAATTCGCCGACCATTTCAACGGCTTCAACCCCGTTCTTCGCTTCGCCGACAACCGCGATTTCCTTGTCGCTGGACAGTATGGCGACAATAAGGTCCCGTGCCAGATCGCTGTCATCGACAACCAATACGCGAATTTTACCCGCCATTCCGACACCCCTTATTAATTTATGACACCCGGCATCCCCGGCGAAAATAGCCGATGGACGATGGACGCCGCAATGCGCAGCGTCCTCATCCCGCATGACCCATGCCGCTTCCTGATCGATTGCCCTTTAAGAACGAGCCTCCATCGCTCAATTCACGTTGAACTTCCTGGTATGCGCCCTCAACCCGTCGGACAGTTCGGTCAATCGTTTGCTTATGGATGCGATCTGCCGGATGTACTCGGCTGTCTGGGAAGATCCGGCCACGATTTCGCGCAGAGCGGTTACTACCTGGTTGCTTGCCGTTTTCTGCTGCTGCGTTGAAAGTGAGATCTGTTTGGCCGACTCCTTGGTCGACTGCGCTGCTTCCACAACGTCCATCAACAGATTCGAGGTCTGGCTGGAATATTCCATCCCGTCCTGCACGCCTTTGGCGCCCTTTTCCGAGGCGATCACCAGCCGATTGATCGCGTCCTGTATTTCATTGATTTTGCTTTCAATCTCCCCGGTGGACTCCATCACGCTATCCGCGAGCCTCCGGATTTCCACGGCCACGACGCCGAAACGCTTCCCCGCTTCTCCCGCGCTCGACGCTTCAAGCGCCGCGTTAAAGGCGATCAGCTTGGTCTGGTCCGCAATGGTATTGATAAATTCCATCACTTTCGTTATTTCCTTCGATTTTTTTCCCAGGTCTACGATCTCATGGATGCTCTGCTGGTTGTCGGTGTGGATTTCGTTCATCTTCATGATAACCGACTCCACGGCCGATGCCCCCTTCTTGGTGTCTTCCCATGTCTTCGTGGCAATGTCGACGACGGCTTTCGAATGCTCCGCGATCTGCGTGGATGATGTGGAAAGCTCCTCCATCGTGGAGGTTATTTCGGCCACGGCCGCAGTCTGCTCGGAAGCGACACTTGCCTGCTGCTCAATCGAGACGGAGACTTCCCCCGCGTAGGCATTGATGCCTGTAGCGGCATCGGTCACATTCTTGATGACACCCATGAGATTGGCCGTAAGAACGTTGAAAGCCTTTGCAAGTTCTCCGATCTCGTTATTCGCGGTTACCGGTATTTTGAATGTGAGGTCGTTATTATAGTTCCGAAAGGTGTCCGTGATATCATAGAGCGGCTTTCCCATGTATTTATCATAGAAGAACGAGACAAAAAAATACAGGGAGACTATGATAACGACAAAAGCGAAAACGTTCCGTATCATGAGCACGGCGGACTGCTTTTTGAGTTTCGACTTCTCCATGGCCACAAGGGAATCTATGTCGTCGACGTATACCCCCGTCCCGATCACCCAGTTCAAAGGCTTATAATATTTAACGAACGCCAGCTTGGTCATGTCCTCCGTAAAACCCGTTTTCTGCGGCTTCGGCCACAGGTAGTCGATATATCCTTCACCGTGAGCAAGACAGGTTTCCGCAGACGCCTGGAAGACGTTCTGCCCCTTGCCCATTGCCAACTTGAATTTGGCGTCGCTCAAAACCTTGCCGTTCAGGCCCGGCGTTACCGGATCCATGACCATCCTGGGAAAAGGCAGCGCGGCGTCATTGATCCAGAAATAGCCGCTCTCGCCGTGCCGGGCATGCTTGATGATAGCGACGATCCGTTCCGCGCTCTGGCCTTCTATGGCGCTGAAAACAGTCTCCACCAAATTCTTCAAATGCTCTTTCTTCCCGGCTATGAGCTCTTCCCGGTAGTCCCGTATTCTCGATTCGCCCATGGAGCTCAAGCTGTACAGTGTGATGCATGAATAAACCAGCATGCCCGCTATCATGGGCAGAATCGTAAAAAGAAGAACCTGGTTTTTCAGCGACCGTTTATCGGTACCGATCTTAGGAATAGATGTTTTCATGGCTCCCCCTGTGTGTTTCGAGAATCTACATTCGGGTCCCGCTTTTCTGCCGAATCCCGTGAAAAAATCTAAAAAACAATCTCAAGGTCTCAGGCCGCTGGATCGGCAAGCCGGGAAAAATCGAGAAGAAAAACCGGTTCGCCATGCAAAACAAATGCTGCCCAGAGCGCTCTCGACAGACTGTTCATGACAATCAGCGCTGGAAGCGGCTGAATATTTTCAATATGCACGGATACGATATCGTCCGGCATTTCGATCTTGAGGGCATGCGCTGTTCGCCCGTCTTTGATAATAACTACTTTCGGCGCACGATAAGCCGCGGTCATTCGAGGAAAGAATATTTTTTCATGTATTGCCGAGACGGGCAGCTCCCGTGCCTCGGCCGCATCCGAATCCATGATTTCGGATATCTGGTCCGCATCGATGCCGATTTTGATACCCATAACGCTGAAGGTCAGCACATGCAATTCAGCGGGAGCGACACGGCTCTGAAGCGAAAGCGCGGTCATACCGATACCTTTCCGAATATTTTGGCGATATCGAGAAGTATGATATTCTTATCGCGATACAAAAATTCGCCTGCAACGAATTCCTTCCGGGCCTTTGCGAGCGTATCAAGCGGGGGTTTTACTGCGCTGACGGGAATGTCGACCACATCGGTAACGGAATCGAGGAGAATACCCGACCGGATAGCGCCCTTCTCTGCTATCGCGATCCGGGAGTCAGTTGACCGTTCGGATTCGGCCAACCCGAGGAATGCGTTGATGGTAAGGACCGATTCTATTTCGCCCCTCATGTTGATGACCCCCGGTATATAAGGCGGAGTGCCCGGAACCGGATAGATCACGGAAAGCGGAAGGATCTCTTTGATGTTTTCCCCGGGGAGCGCAAACAGTTCGCCTCGAAGGGAAAAAATCACCGTCTTTATCTTTTTTTCGTCCACATCGAGAACCGTTTTCTGCGCTTTTCGTTTTCTGAGCTCGTTCAGAATACGATCGCTCTTACTGCCGGTGCCGCCTTCGCTCATGTCCCACTCCCCCCTCGAAGCGCATTACCTTCGCCCGGGCTTTGTTATTATAAATTTCATGATCCCTTCCTCGGACTCGACTTTCCTGAAGAAGTCGCAGGTCATGCAGGACAGATCCTTCTCGGCTGACGTTCCCTGCACTTTCCCCTCACAGAACGTGCCTGCTACAGCCCAGCAGATCCTGCCCGCATTCGTTCCGCCGTTGACACCGTTGCATGAGGAGTCGGCTGCCGCCGGGCAAACTCCCGACTCGGCTGCCTTCGTCCCTCCCGGTTCCCTGCGGCAATCCTTGAACGTCCAGCAATTCTCTTTGTAGGACATCGAACGCTCCCCCTTTCGAGCGCCGAGCCGGTAGCGCTTCCCGGAACAGTATCGGGAATAAAACCGTAAATCGAGTATAGTCGGTAAAACTGATAAAACGGGCGGCAAGATGTTCTTGATTATCGAGCGGGTTCAACCGACCGTCGCCAGGCCGGGGAAAAACTTCAAAGGTGGTGCAATATTTTGTCATAACGACTTTATTTTGTCAAATTTTTTATTGTCGGATTGGCTGTTAATTTATGGCAATCGAGCCTTCACGGGATATGAACAGCGCGCTCCCTTGGACACAAGACAACGCCGACACACTGTGCAAAAAAAGCGGTGATCGCTTGCTGGAGCAGCGAAATCGTAATTTGAATTACTTTCCTCGCGGTTTGGTTCGGCGGGTTGGAACTGCGTTCCAGGGATCGTCAGGCCGGGGGATGTCTGGGGTAGCGGCCCTTCAGGTCTTTTTCTATCTATCTTGATGGTTTTCCATCGCTTACGATACTCGTAGGTCCTAATTTTGGTGCAGATGTCCCCCCCCTGCATTCGTAGTGCTTGCCGATGTAGACTTTGGTGCCGGTTGAGTTCGTTTTCTTTACCCGCTGGTCGCTATAATCGTTCACAAAGCTCAGCGATTGCTTCAAATCCTGGTCGGCCGTATCAGCCGCTCCTCCTCCTGCTCCGGCACCCCGGCTCTGACGCATCATCTGTTTCGCCTCATTTATCATCTTATCCACCGTGATACCTCTTTGGGCCAGCTCCTGCTGTATCTTTTCTTCGTCTTACCCGCAGGGTGATAGATTTTGGCATTTGTCGCAGTCGTAAAGGATACTGCGTTTTCCATCGGAGAGCATGTTGCCATTCGGATGTAGTTGTAGGATCATCTGATTATATATACGTTATGTCTTCTTTTGAAGTGATGCGTTTCCGATTTGATCCTTGACAGGAAGGCTATAAGATGTCCGTGCGCTACAAAGACCGTTGATCACTCTTCCCATCGTTTTTAATAAATTCCTGTTTGACGCTTGGCCTTGCGAAAAAGAAAAGGAGCGAAAGGAAAAAAGTTAAGCTTGTAATCAAGATTGTTAAACCAGTAATAGGTTGATTTCTTATTGTTAATAACAGATGTGAAGGCTGTTCAAAAGTGTCTACGATGTAGATTACAGATAACGCCATCAAGCCGATCCTTGCCCCGGAATAGTGTTTCAAGACACCGATACCAAAAATCATCCAACCTAAAGCAGATATGAAATATGCAAGCGTAGACATGTTCGGCGAATAAAGACTTGGAATGACAACAAGGAATAGAATAATGAAAGAAAAAATGAGGGAAATAATTCCGTATACTTTTATTCCGAACGAAGTCTTATTGGTCATAATTTAATATTGGAAATAATTTAATATCTCGATTAAACTTATTGAATCATGCATGTTGTAAACGTTTGTTCAGATTTTTCAGTTTATCGGCTGCATATTTTTTATATCGCTTATTGCTTGCAAAGCCTAGCACTTCCTGAAGCTCTTTTTTTGCGTCTGACAATTTTTCTTGAGCTAAGTATATCTGGGCGAGGTTATAGTGAATTCCAGCCTCTTTAGGCAAAATTTGCAAGGCTTGTTTAGAATAATACTCTGCCTCGTGAAACATGCTTAATTGGAAATATGAATAAGCGACTCGATCATATGCTGCTGCCTGATTATTTTTAAAATATTTTAATATTTTCTCAAACATTATTTTTGCCGAATTAATTTCACCCATTGCATTATAAATTATATATAACATTATATCGATCAAAATGTTTGCTTTAACGGAGTCGGCCTGTTTGCAATAATTTAAAGCCTCTTTAAATTGTTTTCTTTTGAGAAGTATTGCTGCTATACCGCCGTATGCATAATAATTTGAGTTTAGATTAATTGATTTATTGTAAAATTTAACAGCCTGTTCGTCATCCCCATTATCATACAAGTGATGTGCATACTCAACGAAGCACATTGATTTTATATTTTTTATGCTCTCTCCAGTCAAGAACATACTGAAAATCATACTAACAATTTTGATTATAATTCTTATTTGATTCCAAAAGAAAGCTAAGCCCTGCACGCCGGCCCCATCATTGCGTTCTCACATAATTGGAAATTTTTTCACTCTCAGAAAATGTGGTTGCTAAAGTTATTAAGTAGCTTAATATAGCCCGTAGCCAATCCAAATAGGCGAAAAGAAACGACCACCAGCACGTTGCGGCACAATATGTTTCCACTCCACCCATATCCCTGCGTTTGCCGTCGCTCTGCAGTTCAAGCGGATTTATTGCGCTCCTTCGACATTTTTCATCGATAATCTTCTGTATGGTTTTTTCCTGATCGCTTGTGTTTAAGTTGGCGCGGGTGTCGTTCTTCTGCTTCTTTCAGAATCTGGTTGCCAAATTCTCCTCCACCCAAAATTCGTTGATTGAAAAGCGCCGGGAACATCGAGTCGGTACTCTATCGATGGCCGCAAAGAAAAAGGACAACGCTAAGAAGCACAATCATCGCTCCTGCGAGTCTCACGAGATTTGAAGTGATCAGTTCGTCTGCTGCTGCAGAAACCCATTTTGCAAATATGATCAAGCAAAAACCAAGAACGAATAGAAGGTAAACATGGTAGAAAAGAAGTCTAATGAGGTTATCTTTCGCCATTTCTATATATCAATTTATTATAAAATTCTTAACGCCGGGCAAAATCAAAACCGTAGCATGGACTGCTGCTGGTGGGTAGAGTGAGCCGGCTTGCCGATACAAAAAAGTCAAAAGCAAACCTGCTGAAAAATAGTAGATCCCGTAAAGAGGTTCGGCCAGCGCATTGTAGTGATACAATACAAACAATCCCGATGCTGCGATTGTGGCCAACATAGTTCCAATCCTGATTCTTAGTCCAGTATAGATAACGCCCCGGAAAAGAAGCTCCTCACTGATTGAAATTATCATTGCTTGAAAAAATAGATACAGTATGGCAACAGATGAATAACTTGCCGACAATGCAGTTGTTACAGCCTTTAATGAAATCCCTTCTGGCTGATTAAATGCTTTTGAGATAACGAACCCCAGAACGAGTATAGCGACGGTGTTTGCACAATACAGAAATAGTGTATGTCTGAAAAGAGTCTTTGGCCGGGAAAAAAGAGCAGACAATAGGCGTTTATTTCTCTTGTAAAGCATTATGATCAGTACGGTCAGCAACAATAGATATTTTATTGCAGACTCTATTGCTACATTCCGCGCGCTTAAAAGAAATAGAAGGCGCGCCTGGAAATCATCACGCTGAAACCACCGGTTCATGGACGCTAATATTGAGATGTCATACAAACAAACGCCCGCATATGCCGCAAGGAGTGCGGCATAAACCGTTACTGTCAACGATTTTATATTTGTCCCGTCTGGGTTTTCTGTCTGCTTCTTCTTTAAAATATAAATCGCAAGCAAAAGGATACTAAAGGTCGTCAGTAACGGAAGATAACTAACGAAGCTGAAATAGACAACTGCATATGAACCCAACTTTGAAACCGCATAAATATCTAGGGCGTGAAGAATGCTCATACCCCCCTCTCCTATCTCTTGGGACCATTATCCATTCCAATATTAAAAGCATTTTAGAATTCTACTACAGCAACAGCATTTTCAGCTTTCAAAACATTTTAACGAGAAAGAATATTATTCCAGGTAGCACCGAAATTACCCTGATCATAAAGGTTCCAATTAACGGTAGTCCAGTTAACGGCCGAACCTGGGGAATAAGGATAATGCATGCCTGTTTCCTTAAAGTAGGTATAGTCTAATTCAGCCATGATCTTCGTTGTTTTGTATATTTCAGGTGCAAGCTCAGCGAGTTCCATACCAATCTTTCCAATTTCGATCGCTCCAGATGCAGCATGTGTTCCTGCTACGTTTACTTTCAGTTGAGACTGATTTTGCTTCGATTGTTGATAAATTTTTATCGCCTTTTCCTGTTCAGCTTTACCAGGATTATCAGTCTGCGTGTTTTCTGTTGGCTCGTCCGCGGCTGCGGCATGTAAACTCTGCGCCATTACCGCGGCTACAAATCCATACCAAGCATTTTTTTGTGCGCAGGCGCTCCCACATGCCGTGTATCCCCCAGCATATGCTCCGGCAGCTCCAGCGGCCGCTCCCGCTATGTAGCCATAAACTCCCATACTAGAGAGTGCGCTTCCAACAGCGCCTCCAACCGCTCCACCGACTGCACCATAATACGCTCCGTGATAAACTTGGTCCCAGGTATTACCACCATACACGGCAGCATTTGCTGCTCCACCGGCTGCACCGCCTGCTGCTCCGGCGGCTGTTGCACCCACAAAACCCGCAAACCAAGAGCTGTATCCTGCGCTAGTTAAAGCTGAAGTAGTTGCACCATAAGCCCATGCTCCTGTATAACCTGCTACGGCGCCGACTATCGCGCCCTTCCACCAAACTCCGCCCTGCCGCTCGGCCATGTAGGCGCCTATTACTGCTCCAACTCCCGCTGCAATGCACTCGCCACAATAATGACCTGATGGGTCTGTATAATTAATCGGGTTATTCAGCACATACGAATACCGATTAAAAGACTGTGGATCTGAAGGGCTGGGCACTATTGTATCCGCACTAATAAACCGCCCTAAGCTGGGATTATAGAACCTTGCGTTATAATTGTACAGTCCTGTTTGATCATCGAATTCCTGCGACGTATATTTGTGACCCATGTTTGACCCGCCGGTAGCCCCGGTATCCGTTCTTGTTCCGCCAAAGGGATAGTAGGTTATTTCTTCTTCCTTGTTCCCGTCGGGGTCCGTCACGACGCTTGTGCTTCCAAGGTGGTCCTGATGGTAGTAATACACGCTTGTACCGGCTTTCTGTGCAATTCGCTGGCCTCCGGCGAAAATATACTTTGAACATTCACCGCCCGGCCTGCATTCGTAAAGCTTGCCGATGTAAATAGTTGTCTCGTTTGAGACCGCCTTTTTCACTCGCTGGCCTTTGTAATCGTAGGTAAAGTTTGTGGTCTTTCCATAGGCGGTCACTGTCTTGGGCATGTTATCTTCATTGTATACAATAATACGCGTGCCGTCTGTGAGCATATTGCCATTTGGGTCGTAGTTGTAGGTCTTGCCGTCGGACGTGCTCCTTACAGCATGGGGCTTAAGGCCGTCCGGATCATATGTATATGTGATGCCTTCTTTTAAAGTGATGTTTCCGATCTGGTCGTAATTGTACCAGAGCGTGCCGTAGCTTGTGCTCTGGGCCTCCCAGAGCCGGTTCAGGTCGTCATAGATGAAGGCCTGCGAGCGGGTGGCATCAAGGCTGTCGGTAATTCCGGTTATATTGCCCACGTAGTCGTATCCGTAGAAGAGGTTCAGAAGCTCGGGCTGGCCGGGTTTGGCCGTTTCTATGGACTTGACCCTATTGTTGTTCTCGTAGTACTCGTAAGCCGTTACTACGCCGTTTCCGTATGTGACTGTTTCCGGCTGGCCGAGGGCATTGTAGTTCCCGTAGGATGCGTAGGGTGTGGGGTTGGACCCTGTGACCTGAGAAAGCAAATCGGCATTATACGTGTACGTGACCGTCTCCGGAGAAGTTCCAGGATATTTTATGGTGGTCACCCGGTCGATATGATCGTAGCCGTACTCTGTGGTGTAATTGACTGCATTCACAGTCTGCACTGTCTTCGTGACCCTGCCCTTCTTGTCATAGTGATAGACTATCTGGCCTGAACCGTCCGTGACCTTTGAAAGCCTGCCCTTGCTGTAGGTGGATGTTGGTAAGTCGTAATAATACGTAATCGGGGTAGGCGCGATTTTCCTTGTCACTCTGTTCAGGTTGTCGTAAATAAAACTGATGGTCTGTCCCTTTGCGTCTTTCTGCGATATTAAATTTCCGTTGGCATCATATCCATATGTCCAGTTGCCGTTGGTTCCGGTCGGCGCGCTGCTCATGTCGGGATCGTGCATGAAGGTCTTCCTGCCCAGGGTGTCGTACTGCATCTCGGTATTGTACGTCAGTTGGGTCTGATTTGCAGCGTCGATGACAAAACGAAGATTTCCCATTATGTCATACTGATACGTGGTCGTGGCATAAGGGCTCCCTACGTCTGTTTTACATTCGGTGAAGGCGGCGTTTAAATATTCATCCACTTTTACTAAACGGCCGGAAGCGTCCCTGGTTTCTCGCCTTCGGTGACCATTCGCATCTATGGATACGGTTACACCGTCATTGTAGCAGCTAAGCGTGAGCGTTCCATCCGGTTTGCTGACCTGAGCAGTCCGACCCAGTGGATCATAAGTGTATGACGCCCAACTGGCAAGGTCGTCGCTTCCTTTGAAATAAGGCAAGGAAGTCCGCAAAACTGTCCCGGTCGCGTTATATTGCGTCACGGCCTTTATGGTTTTTGAATCAGGCCCCGTCTTTTCTACAGTTGTCGTTCGGCCAAAACCGTCGAAATACGACCACGTCGACAGCCCTACCGATGTGTCTTCTCTGACATGCTGCTGCCCGACAATGCCGAAATCGATATACGATCGGCTGGTCCATCCTCCGTCAGGCGCGGTTGTTTTGACCGGCCGGCCGAAAACGTCGTATTCCGTCGTAGTGACTGCAAGGTTCGGGTCGGTAACCTTTTTTACCTGCCCGTAAAGACCACTGTCGGCAAGCACTCCGTCGACCCCATAATATTCGGTTCTGGTAATGTGTTCGAAGGGCCGGGGGGTTTTTGCAATTGTAGAAAATGTGTTCGTACTGTCGTATCCAATAGTAGAAATATTTCCCTTGGGGTCCTGTGTGCAGACAAGATTCCCATAGGCATCGAACGCCATACGCACTTCCGGGTTCGTTCCTCCATCGAACCAGCGGACAATGCGGGTGAGATTGCCTTTAGTGGGCGGCTGGTTCACCGGCGTCATTGCGGCAAACGTGCAGTTCACTGACTCGTCATAATAGAATGTTGTTTCAGCTGCCATGGCAGTGGTGGTGATGCCGCTATATATTGTCTCGCTCGCGGGCAGGCTAAGAATCCATTTCTCCGTATTCGGTAAATAGCTCCTTTCAACTCTGCGGTCGTCGGTATCATCGTTCACATCGCCGAAATGCTCTTCACGCGTCACGTTGCCGAATGCATCGTAGTTGTAAATGCTTTTTGTCTCTCTGGTACAAGCGTCGCCATCACAAATATATGCATGGACTTCCTGCGGCGGATTGAAATAGGGCGTTCCGCTGCCGGCACTATATATCGTTGTTGTTTTAGAATATTCCCGGCCTTGCGCATCAATCAGGCGAGAATAGTAAGGCTTGCCTTTCATATAACCGTCATTGCCTGAAGGGTTGTCTACATAAAGCGATGGGTTTGCTATATCGACTGTACCGGTATCATTGCCGCAGTGGAACCATGTTTCGGTAATGAGCTGTTCGCCGTCCGGGCCGACTGGCCCGGTAACTTTTACATAATTGAAACCCCGGAGGTCGCGTTCGCCGATATCATAATACCCGCCGGAATAGGTGTAAGTCGTCGTCGTTGCTGTTGCTGATGACGCAATATCATCGGTTATGGCAACCGAGCTGACGGTCTGGATCGGGAAGGGTAATTGAGTGTTAGCGTATTGCGTTGAAGGAGTGTAGCCGATCGAAGTGGCGCCGCCCAAACCGTTAGAGACCCTAGTCAACAGGTCTACCCATTTCCCTAATAGCTTCTCAAGCGAGAATGGTAGCAACCATTGTAATTGCTAAAGCTTCTGCAAAATTAATTTCGCGTAACTTGAAAATGTCAGAAATTATATTATTCCAAAAGTGCTTCAATAGCATCGCACCAACGAATATCACAATAACAAACAGAAGAGCTGCAACTATCACCGCGACGACAGGAAACATATCGTAGAAGTCATCCCATGGAACTTTTTTGGCTTGTGCGCTGAATAGAACATCGACAATCATAGTTATTATTAGATAAACAAATAATGCTGTATTGAACCAAATGGTAACAAATTTGTTAGTCGCATTCATATGTCCTCCGATAAGTTTACTTTAAAAGCGTTGTGCTCTTCGCGTCCCTGTCTTTGAGTGCCTAGTCCATCTATCTTGTACTACGCGTTTTTCGTTTTTATTCTTGCTAGTTATGCCATGTGGCTTGTCTCTGCATCCACCCAAACTGGCGGATTTCACAATAGTCGCTGGACTCCAGATCCCTTCTTCTCTTAATCTATTACATCTAAAATAATTACGTTTACAGAGAGAACTATTTTTTACTCTATCCAAGGTGTGTAGCAATATGGGCATCGACCTTCAGGGAGAATAGGCCCATCATGACAGTTTGTGCAGATTTTATTGGCCGGATGTTTTGGGTCCCTCGCATCGATTATACCATCCCCATTGTGATCACCTTCTCCGTAGATTCTGTGACCTTTAAATGGGTGACCCTATAGATTCCTCTCATCGCGCTTCGCGTGATAGGCAATTCATCTCTGCGCCAAGAGCGCAGGGAGTTCTTGCCTTTTCATTAAAAGGCCCTTTGTCAACAACAATTTAAAGAAGCGGTAGTGTGACTTATTCCTATTGCCAATGTTCAATTTTTAAAAATTTATATTTATCGTTTTCTTTCTTAAAATAAACTCGTCCTCCTCCGCCAAATTGAGAAGGATTTTTTGGATAAAATTCTACAATAGTATGATTGTTTTCATAAACGATTTCCGCATTACAGTCATTAACATTTATACCCTCCTTTTCAGCAAGCTCCCGGGCTGTAAGTATTAAGCTATCTTGATTACTCATTATATTTATTCCCCCAGTATCTGCACTTAATAAGCCATCAGAATGAATGTCAGAAATGAACAGTAACAATAAATATAAAAAAAGCCTATTAGCGAACCACATAACAACATCCTCCTGTTCTCGGATCAACTCTTACTATGCCATTAGTATTAATGACATATCCGGGGACACCAAAATGTCTTGTTGCTCTTATATCGGCCCCACTAGGTTCTGGATTCCATCCAGGACCAATATTGGGGTGTGTATGAAACTGCCCTGCTGCATTATTTGGCATTAGTGAAGGACTTATACTTGAACCCTGCCCAGAAGGCCATGAGCTCACTCCGTAAGAGTCACCTTTTTTTGTAATCCATCCACCTTGTTCTACAGCGTTTTTTGTCCCAGGATTTGAGTTTTGCCATGCCTTATCCATAGCAGAACGAACATTAGGATCGGACACTATTGGGTCTTTGTCAGAGCACATGGTTCCATTGGATTGTCCGCTCTGCTGTTCTAAACCTTGACTTTTAATGCTTGTCGCAACAACCGCTGCAACAAACCCGTACCAAGCATCTTTCTGTGCGCAAGCACTCCCGCATGCAGTGTACCCACCTGCATATCCCCCGGCAACTCCCCCAGCTATTGCAGCAAGGTAACCGTTAACCCCTGAGAGCGCGCTTCCCACGGCTCCTCCAACTGCTCCACCGACTGCGCCGTAATATGCACCATGATAAACCTGGTCCCAGGTATCACCACCATTCAGCGCCGCATTTGCTGCGCCTCCGGCTGCCCCGCCTGCCGTACCACCCGCTACGCCGGCTATGAAATATGACCACGCACCCCAGCCTGCAGGAGTGGCATTATAAGCCCATTCCCCGGTCTCACCGGCCACATAGCCTGCTATAGCACCGGCTATTGCACCCTTCCACCATACACCGCCTTGTTGATGCGCAGAATATGCCCCCAGTACTGCTCCTATGGCAGCTCCGATTAGCCCAGGATCATAATAGTGTCCTGACGGGTCTGTATAACTTAAAGGGTTATTTCTAACATAGCTATATCGATTAAACGACTGCGGATCTGCATAATTCTGAACTATCGAATCCGCGCTGATGAACCGCCCCAAGCTTGGATTATAGAACCTTGCATTGTAATTGTACAGCCCTGTCTCGGCATCGAACTCTTGAGATGTGTATTTGTGGGTCATGTTTGACCCGCCGGTAGCCCCGGTATCCGTTCTTGTTCCGCCAAAGGGATAGTAGGTTATTTCTTCTTCCTTGTTCCCGTCGGGGTCCGTCACGACGCTTGTGCTTCCAAGGTGGTCCTGGTGGTAGTAATACACGCTTGTACCAGCTTTCTGTGCAATTCGCTGGCCTCCGGCGAAAATATACTTTGAACATTCACCGCCCGGCCTGCATTCGTAAAGCTTGCCGATGTAAATAGTTGTTCCGTTTGAGCTCGCCTTTTTCACTCTCTGGCCTTTGTAATCGTAAGTAAAGTTTGTTGTATTTCCATAGGCGGTCACTGTCTTGGGCATGTTGTCTTCGTTGTATACGACTACCCGGGCGCCGTCCGTGAGCATATTGCCGTTGGAGTCGTAGTTGTAAGTCTTGCCGTCGGGAAGTGTGCTTCGTACCGCATGGGGCTTGAGGCCGGTCTGATCGTAGATGTAAGTTACGCCTTCTTTTGAAGTGATGTTTCCGATTTGATCGTAAGCGTACGAGAGCGTTCCGTAGCTCGTGCTCTGAGCCTGCCAGAGCCGGTTCAGGTCGTCATAGATGAAGGCCTGCGAGCGGGTGGCGTCAAGGCTGTCGGTAATTCCGGTTATATTGCCCACGTTGTCGTATCCGTAGAAGAGGTTCAGAAGCTCTGGCTGGCCGGGTTTGGCCGTTTCTATGGACTTGACCCTATTGTTGTTCTCGTGGTACTGGTAAGTTGTGATTACGCCGTTTCCGTATGTGAGTGTTTCCGGCTGGCCGAGGGCGTTGTAGTTCGTGTAGGATGCGTAGGGTGTGGGGTTGGACCCTGTGACCTGGGAAAGCAAATCGGCATTGTACGTGTACGTGACGGTCTCCGGGGAAGTTCCGGGATATTTTATGGTGGTCACCCGGTCAATATGATCGTAGCCGTACTCTGTGGTGTAATTGACTGCATTCACAGTCTGCACTGTCTTCGTGACCCTGCCCTTCTTGTCATAGTGATAGACTATCTGGCCTGAACCGTCCGTGACCTTTGAAAGCCTGCCCTTGCTGTAGGTGGATGTTGGTAAGTCGTAATAATACGTAATCGGGGTAGGCGCGATTTTCCTTGTCACTCTGTTCAGGTTGTCGTAAATAAAACTGATGGTCTGTCCCTTTGCGTCTTTCTGCGATATTAAATTTCCGTTGGCATCATATCCATATGTCCAGTTGCCGTTGGTTCCGGTCGGCGCGCTGCTCATGTCGGGATCGTGCATGAAGGTCTTCCTGCCCAGGGTGTCGTACTGCATCTCGATATTGTACGTCAGCTGAGTCTGATTTGCAGCGTCGATGACAAAACGAAGATTTCCCATTATGTCATACTGATACGTGGTCGTGGCATAAGGGCTCCCTACGTCTGTTTTACATTCGGTGAAGGCGGCGTTTAAATATTCATCCACTTTTACTAAACGGCCGGAAGCGTCCCTGGTTTCTCGCCTTCGGTGACCATTCGCATCTATGGATACGGTTACACCGTCATTGTAGCAGCTAAGCGTGAGCGTTCCATCCGGTTTGCTGACCTGAGCAGTCCGACCCAGTGGATCATAAGTGTATGACGCCCAACTGGCAAGGTCGTCGCTTCCTTTGAAATAAGGCAAGGAAGTCCGCAAAACTGTCCCGGTCGCGTTATATTGCGTCACGGCCTTTATGGTTTTTGAATCAGGCCCCGTCTTTTCTACAGTTGTCGTTCGGCCAAAACCGTCGAAATACGACCACGTCGACAGCCCTACCGATGTGTCTTCTCTGACATGCTGCTGCCCGACAATGCCGAAATCGATATACGATCGGCTGGTCCATCCTCCGTCAGGCGCGGCTGTTTTGACCGGCCGGCCGAAAACGTCGTATTCCGTCGTAGTGACTGCAAGGTTCGGGTCGGTAACCTTTTTTACCTGCCCGTAAAGACCACTGTCGGCAAGCACTCCGTCGACCCCATAATATTCGGTTCTGGTAATGTGTTCGAAGGGCCGGGGGTTTTTTGCAATTGTAGAAAATGTGTTCGTACTGTCGTATCCAATAGTAGAAATATTTCCCTTGGGGTCCTGTGTGCAGACAAGATTCCCATAGGCATCGAACGCCATACGCACTTCCGGGTTCGTTCCTCCATCGAACCAGCGGACAATGCGGGTGAGATTGCCTTTAGTGGGCGGCTGGTTCACCGGCGTCATTGCGGCAAACGTGCAGTTCACTGACTCGTCATAATAGAATGTTGTTTCAGCTGCCATGGCAGTGGTGGTGATGCCGCTGTATATGGTCTCGCTCGCGGGCAGGCCAAGAATCCATTTCTCGGTATTCGGTAAATAGCTCCTTTCAATTCTGCGGTTGTCGGTGACGTCGTTCACATCGCCGTAATGCTCTTCGAGCGTCACGTTGCCGTATGCATCGTAGTTGTAAATGCTTTTTGTCTCTCTGGTACAAGCGTCGCCGTCGCAAAGATATGCATGGACTTCCTGCGGCGGATTCAAATAGGGCGTTCCGCTGCCGGCACTATATATCGTCGTTGTTTTAGAATATTCCCGGCCTTGCGCATCAATCAGGCGAGAATAGTAAGGCTTGCCTTTCATATAACCGTCATTGCCGGAAGGGTTGTCTACATAAAGCGATGGGTTTGCTATATCGATTGTACCGGTATCATTGCCGCGGTGGAACCATGTTTCGGTAATGAGCTGTTCGCCGTCCGGGCCGACTGGCCCGGTAACTTTCACATAATTGAAACCCCGGAGGTCGCGTTCGCCAATATCATAATACCCGCCGGAATAGGTGTAAGTCGTTGTTGCTGTTGCTGATGACGCAATATCATCGGTTATGGAAACAGAGCTGACGGTCTGGATCGGGAAGGGTAATTGAGTGTTAGCATATTGTGTTGACGGAGTATAGCCGACTGAGGTGGTGCCGCCCAAACCGTTAGAAATCTTAGTCAGCAGGTCTACCGGGAAAGTGTTGGATAGCCAAACTTTGACGCTAGGATCAGAGTATCCCGCCGCTAGATCCGTCTTCCCATCACCGTTAAAGTCCCCTGTCCAATTAAAGCTCGGATTCCAGTTACTTGTCGTGTAAGACCAGGGCTGATCGGGGTCTATAAAACTGGACCCGGTAGAGACCCATACTTTAACGGTGCCAACGGCACCGTCCTGGAAACCCGCGGCAAGATCCGTTTTTCCATCACCGTTGAAATCGCCTGTCCAAGCAAATTTATAATCCCAGCCATTTGTGGTAAAGGACCAGGGCTGATCGGGGTCCATAAACCCGGTGCCGGTAGAGATCCAAACTTTAACGGTCCCAACTGTTCCATCCGAGAACCCGGCAGCAAGGTCCGTTTTACCATCACCGTTGAAATCGCCTGTCCAAACATACTTAGGATCCCAGCCGTTTGTGGTCTCGGACCAGGGATGTTCGGGATCAGGGTCGATAAAACCTGTGCCATCCGCATTGGCAAGCCACACGTTAACGGTCCCAACGGTCCCATCTGAGAACCCAGCGGCCAGATCTGTTTTTCCATCACCGTTAAAATCGCCTGTCCAATTGAAACTCGGGTCCCAGCTAGTTGTCGTTGAGGACCATATGCTATCGATAAAGCCCGTGCCCTCAGCGTTAGCACGCCACACTTTAACGGTCCCATCTGAGAACCCCGCAGCAAGATCCGTTTTTCCGTCCCCGTTAAAATCGCCTGTCCAATTAAATCTCGGATCCCAATTGTTTGTAGATGTGGACCAGGGATGATTGGGATCGGGGTCGATAAAACCCGTGCCATCAGCATTGGCAAGCCATACTTTAACGGTCCCAACGGTTCCATCTGAGAACCCGGCGGCAAGATCTGTTTTTCCATCACCGTTAAAATCGCCTGTCCAATTGAAACTCGGGTCCCAGCTAGTTGTCGTTGAGGACCATATGCTGTCAATAAAGCCCGTGCCCTCAGCGTTAGCACGCCACACTTTAACGGTCCCCTCAGGGTACCCCGCAGCAAGATCCGTTTTTCCATCACCGTTAAAATCGCCTGTCCAATTAAAGCTCGGGTCCCAGCTAGTTGTCGTTGTAGACCATAAACTATCGACAAATGAGTTGGCTCCAGTGCCTGGCTTTAATGCGATAGCAGGCAGTGAGTTATCTCCCGTCACCGTCCCGTTCTCATCGACATCTGCATCCTTTCCAAATTGCTGAACACTGGTGAGAAGCGAACGTGTTGTGTTGAGACTATATTGATCGCCTGCGGTATTGGGATCAGTGTCATATATCAGCTTATACGCCCGGACGCGATTGCCATTGGCAATAACATCTATTGTTTTCAACCTGAAGGCAGTCCTTACCCGAAAATTAATGGTGTACATATCCGGAACATCGGTACGGGATTCAAGATGGAAATTGACATAATTCGTAGCCGGGGTTCCATCCGTATTGGCTGTATAAGATATTTGATTAAGATAGACTTGCCCTTCATAAGCATGGCCCTGTACTTCCTTTACATATGAGAACGTCATATAGTTGCCGTTTGTGTCTTCAACACTGTCCAAGCACCATTTGAAGACTCTGTTCCCGTTCGAAGGATCATCCTGTTTAGGGGTAGCAGTCCCATACGAAGTTTTTCCAAAAGTAAGCTTTGCTCCTTTTTTATCATATACCTCCCAGTAATTCGGACTGCCGTCCTGATTCAGGATTTTCCTTACTTTAAGGAACGCCCCTTCAATTTTTGCCCTATATTCGTTTTCGCTTATATTTATTAAATCTATCGTTGCTCCGGCCATCCGCAAGATATATCCATCAGCTTCGGTATAAGACAGGCCATGCTTAGTGCTTCGTTCAATGGACCCTGCTTCAAGTTCCCAACCGACCCCAAGCCAACCGTTTCCATTATTGCTTCTATATGCCAGGGCAAGTCCCGGATCCATGCCTTTTCTGCCAACGGGAACCTCTATCGGGATCGAGTAAGACATCGTCCCTGTCGAAAGGTCGGGCATAGCAGTTCCACTCGCACCTCCGCTACCGCCACTTAACTGGACTTTGTAATTTTGTTTTGACTGACCGCTTCCAGCGCCGTCCTCGGCAAAAGCAGGAGTGGATGAGACAGCAATAAGAGCCAACATGCAGATTAAAAGGAATAATTTAAACGATTTGTTAGCGTGAAAGAAAATGCGCCCCATGTTTCCCTCCGCAAAATATGAAGTTGTTACAAAAGCGAAAATACCGGCAAAAGAAGGAATGCTAACCAGGCTGAAAACTTCTAAACTCCTAGCTGCTTTATATTGATATGGCAAGAACCAGAGAGGAGATACTTTAGTTTGAAAAAGATACCAAAATAAAAAATGCGTGTCAATGAATATTTATGCATAAATTAATAATTGAGTGCAACTATGCGCAACTTACTGCGATTCGTTTATGAATTTTTCGGCTTGACTATATTATTAGTATGTAATACTATTTTCGTAGAAAAAATTCTAACGCGCTTCACTGATGCAGGAGGTGCACTATGAATTGCTCAAAATTAACGGCATCGCTGTCTACTCTTGTTATCGCTGTCTTTTCCTTTACTCTCTATTCATGCTCATCTTCTTCATCTTCTACAATCGCGCCTAGTCCCCAATTCTCGAATTCTTCTCTCACGCAGGGAAGCCTCTTCGCCGCTACGTCTAATCCGGGTAAAATCTACAGCTATGTCAGCGGCGCCAATTGGGAAGCCGTCTCTGAAGAAATGGGCGCTTCCGTAGATGCAATTGCTTTTTACGGCGGGCAGCTTTACGCCGCTGCGAGCCTGAACGAGCTTACCGGACCTTCGGTAATATCCCGCTACACGGGGGGCAAGTCATGGGTACCGGTGTCCAATCACGTTACAGCAAAAATTACTTCGCTGTCGGTCTTCAAGGGGCAGCTCTATGCCGCAGCTATAAATTCCTCTGCTAATAACGGACAGCTTTTCAGGTTCGACAGCGATAAGAACTGGACCCTGGTTGCCGACTCCAAGGCACTTTCCGACGAGTGGCAGGGTTTTAAAACTCTTTATCCGACAAACGACCATTTATACATAGGCGCTTCCAATACCGACTATCTAGCCCGTTTCGACGGTACCAGCCTTGAACAAGTGAGCTTTTATTCCGGAGCTGGCATCAAGGCTATGGATGTCTTCCAAAACGAACTTTTTGCAGGAGCAGCGGATGGTTGGATATATCAGACTACGGACGGGAATACGTTTACTCAGAATCATTCAGGGATATATCCCTCGAACATCTGGTCCATAAAAGCATTTAATGACCAGCTTTATATAGGCATGGACAGCTCGGCCGATGGACCCGGCAAGGAACAGCTTTATCGATGGAAGGATGGAAGCCCGGAACTCATTTGGGAAAATGAGGCGTCCGGCATGGGCGACGGCGTTATTTCTATGACCACAAACGGTGATGTGCTCTATTTCGGCACAGGCATGGCAACAGGTTATTTTGAGCAACCGGGCAATGGCGTTGTATACGCTTTCGATGGAGAGGCCACGACGGCCATTTCGGGAAGGCTGGGAAACGGAATAAATCAGCTTCTCATAAATGAAATCTCTCTTCCGACTCTCGAGATCACGAATGCTCTGGCAAGCCCTACGCCAATGCTGGCAGGTGGAACTTTCTTAGCGTACATTACGCTCCGAAATGCCGGAAATGCGGATGCATTCTTATATGAGGGTGGTTTTAAGTCGATCTCCGGGCTGCCGGAGGGATGGTATGGGGAATTCATAGATACCGGATCGTACAACGCATCATGGGAAGCAACAACATTGATACAGGCCGGTGGAACAGCGAGTGTGGTGGTGGCCATAACGGTCCCTTGCGGAATTGCCCCCGGAACCTACTCATTTATACCGAAACTGTCATATGGTTTTGGAGACGCAAATGTTGTAATTTCATCCTCACAGGATTATTCTCCGAACGCAATTGAGATCAAAGACATGCTGCAGGATGGCGAGATGTCCTTCTATCGGCATGCACAAGGCGCAGTAAGACAAATAAGGGCCTTTGATCGGAACATAGAAAGCGGGGTCATAACAACGGCCATCAACCTGACCTTCATCGGTATCGACGGTGTTCAGAAGACTGTGACTCTTTATGCTGCGGGTGGTCGCGCTTACCGTTCTGTCTATGACTACGGCTACGCAGGAGAGGTATATCATCAGGATGATTATTATAAGGAAACGACAGCATATGCCTACGCGGAAAAAAGCGAGACGCGATATCAGAGCAAAATCGACGACTACAATTACTATAGCCTGGTTGACTCCCGGCCGTATTACACCTTTGACTTCTCAGCCATCCCCGGCGGATCTTCAATTGTGAGCGCAGAACTCATGATTTATACAGGGTATGGAGCTCTTTATGACGGTGATTTCTATGTAGATGTCTACTCGATGGAAAATGATCCCGCATCCGCTTCCGCACAAGCGGTATTTGAGGACACGGGCAACGGCACTCTTTACATAGACAACATGCGGCTGCAACCGAATTCTACGATCATAATAAGTTTAGGACAGGACTTCCTGTCGAAATTTGGAAATATAGCCAGCGGCGCATCTTCGATCGGCATAAAGCTTGACAAAGCAGCCAGCTCCACTGACACCTACGAAGACGATAACGCTTACTATCACTATACATATTCGAGCAGTTCCATCTTCACAAGTTATGGAACGAATCCTGCTGTAACAACTGATACCATTCAATACACAAGCCCGGAAGAGGCATTGCACATTATGCTGAATTGGTACCTTGAGGGCAGAACTACCGAGGCCGGTGAGCTCGCTAATTACATCAACGAAAAATATTATTCCATCGGGTTCTGGGGTTTAGCTCCAGGTCGGGATGAGTGTAGCGAAGGCAATGGTATAAATTGAGGGCAACGGCAAGCAGAACTTTTGCGGAATTACTTGGAAGCATTCGAGCCGAAAATCACGTCAACCTACTTTCCTCGCGGTTTGGTTCGGCGGGGTGGAACTGCATTCCTTTAGCGATTGCCAGGCCAGGGATGTGTCGACGTGTTCATTATAGTATCCATAATATAGATCAATATAGATCTTTCGCCGCGGACCCTGCTTCACGTCACGCTAACGAAACGAATATCTCGAACATACTCTATGGTGATTTGTTAATGTCAATCCGAAAGAATGCCGTTGAGAACTTCAGGCGTATTGGCCGCGCTTACTTAGTATAAAATTAAAAGTTTAGATAAGCTACAGGACAAGAATGATCCGGAATTCGCACCTTAAATCGTCCAACCTCCTTATTTGTTTATCTTTTATTCTTCATTAGCAACTTATCGCAATATTGTGCAATACCCTTAAAATAACCCGAATTAGTTCTTGAATATTTTTTTAATTCTAACTATTCTTATATTTATTATAACAAAAGTATTAGTTTTGCAAAATGGCAACATTCTGCCTGTCTTGCCCATTCTTTAAAAAGGGATAAAAATAATGTGCCAAACTTGCTTGATCGGAGGGACCATGCGCACCAATAAATATATACTTCTCGCAACGTTCATCATTGTGCTCATTTCTGTCGGACTCCTTTCCTGCACAACGCCGACAACGCTTTATTGACTTGCTCTGCCCTATTCTGGTATTATCGTTGGCATGCCTCTCTTTGTTTATAAGGTGCTGCGGGAAGACGGCACTTCGATCGTTGATCAGGCCACGGCCGGAGACGCGTCGGAGCTGCGCAGGGAGCTTGAAGGAAGAGGCTACCTGATCCTGAGCATGAGCAAAAAAGGATCCAGCCTGGGCCGCACCGGAGGCACCTCTAAAGAGTTTCTCCTCTTCAATCAGGAATTCGCGACGCTGATCAAGGCCGGGCTGCCCATTCTCCAGTCGCTCGAAATTCTGAAGAAACGCACCGAAAAACAGGCCTTCCGGAGTACGCTCGAAAACATTATTCATGAGATCAAGGGGGGCTCGGCGCTCTCGGACGCGATGGCGAGACACCCGCTGTTCTTTTCGCCGCTCTATACGGCCACGGTTCGGGCCGGCGAAAAGAGCGGCGCGCTTGTGGATGTGCTTAAACGCTTCATAGAGTATCAGAAAAAGATGCTGACCATACGGCGCAAACTGGTCACGGCGCTGGCCTATCCGGCGTTCCTGGTGATTGCCTTGATCGCGGTTCTGTTGCTCTTTTTTCTTTATATCATCCCCAATTTTACCCAGATGTACAGCGACCAGACAGGCTCTCTTCCCTTTCTGACCACGATGCTCATTTCATTTACATCGACGCTTACCCGGTATTTCCCCGTGCTGCTCTTCGGCCTTCCGATTGTCGGCTTCGGCTTGTATAGATGGCGAAAAACGGCTGCCGGAAAAAGGGCCGTCGATAACCTCCTGCTTACGATACCGCTCATCCGGTCGATCGTTACCCAGTATATTCTCTCCCAGCTTACCCGCACGCTTGCCACGGTGCTCCGCGGCGGCATCCCGCTTGTGCAGGCGCTGGACACGACTGCCGGGGTCATAACGAATTCGGTGGTCGCACAGCGGCTCCTGGCAGCCCGCGGCCTCGTTACCGAAGGCGTCAGCCTTGCGAATTCCTTTGAACGGACGCGCCTTGCCCCGGACATGACCGTTCGCATGATCGAAGTCGGGGAAACATCGGGCGACCTGCCGCAGATGCTCGAGGACGTGGCTGAATTCTACGATCAGGAGGTCGAAAACCGGCTTCAGGTGCTCACGACCATGATAGAACCCGTTCTTATGCTGTCCATGGGCATCATGATCGCCTTCATCGTCGTGGCTCTCTATCTTCCCATTTTTGAAATGGGATCGAGGTTAAAATGACATCGTTCAGACGAAAACGGTTGGGCGAGATCCTTGCAGCCAAAGGCTTCGTCACACAGGAGCAGGTCAGCGAAGTGCTCGCGAAAGCGGCAGATCGGACTCGGCGGATAGGAGAATTGCTCCAGGCGGCGGGCCTTATTACCGAAGAGAACCTCGCAGAGGCGCTTGCCGAGCAGCGGGGCATGCGTTACCTGGACCTCGCCGACCTTCGCATCAATCCGAAGTTCTACGAAAAAATACCCGTTGATCTTATGCAGCGCTACCAGTTCATCCCCATCGAGGAGACCGATGAGGGCGTCCTTTCCGTGGCCATGACGGACCCGAACAACATACCCGCCATAGACGAACTTGAAATGATCCTGGACCGGCCGATAGACATCTGTGTAAGCACGCCCTCCGCGGTCCAGAGCATACTGAAGAGGAGCGGCAGTTCCGAACAGGTGCTTCATGCGGTCTCAGAGGACTTCAAGTTTCAAATCGTGAAGGAACAGGACGACGGCAACGAAGAGGTGCTCTCCCTCGACAGCATCGAGAAGGACGAGAGCCCGATAATCAAGCTCATGCACACGACCATTTTCGACGCGCTGGAGCGGCGGGCAAGCGACATACACATAGAAAGCACCGACAAAAACGTTTTGATAAAGTACCGCATCGACGGCGTGCTGTACTCGGCGACAGAGCCCATCGACATCAAGTTTCACAGCGCCATAGTGTCCAGGATCAAGGTGATGAGCGATCTCGACATCGCCGAACGGCGGGTGCCGCAGGACGGCCGGTTCAAGCTCAGGAGCGGCGGCAAAACGATCGATTTTCGCGTTTCGATCCTGCCTTCGGCATTCGGAGAGGACGTCGTCATCCGTATTCTCGACAAGGAGTCGATTACTGCCGGGGTCAACACGTTGAGACTCGACAGCCTCGGCTTCGACGAAAACGACCTTCGACGGTTCCGGAAGAGCATACGGGAGCCGTACGGAATGGTGCTCGTTACCGGCCCTACCGGAAGCGGAAAAACGACGAGCCTTTACGCGGCGATCACCGAGATCAATACGGGCGAAGACAAGATGATCACCATTGAAGACCCGGTCGAGTACCAGCTCCGGGGTGTAACGCAGATTCCGGTGAATGAGAAGAAAGGGCTTACTTTTGCGCGCGGGCTCAGATCGATCCTCAGGCACGATCCCGACAAGATCATGGTCGGCGAGATCCGCGATGCGGAGACGGGACAGATAGCGGTTCAGTCCGCGCTGACCGGACACCTTGTTTTTACGACGGTGCACGCGAACAATGCGTTCGACGTGCTCGGACGCTTCCTGAACATGGGAATCGAGCCCTATAACTTCGTATCGTCGCTCAATTGCATCCTTGCCCAGCGGCTGGTGCGAATGCTCTGCGTGAAGTGCAAAAAGCAGGTCAGTCTTTCCCGGCAGGAACTCGAGGATTCGGCCATCAATTTTGAGCAGCACGAGCAAAACCTGTTTTATGAGGCTGCGGGGTGCAAAGACTGTAACTACACCGGGTTCCGGGGAAGAAAGGCAATTACGGAGTTTCTGGACCTCTCGGACCACGTCCGCGAAATGATCCTCGAAAAACGGCCTTCATCCGAAATCCGGAAGGCGGCGATAGCCGAAGGTATGACCACGCTCCGTCAGTCCGCAATCGCCAAGGTCCTTGCCGGCCAGACGACCCTGAAGGAGATCAACAGGGTAACGTTTATAGAATAATGAAATGCATGAAAACGCATAGCGCAAATGGCATGGCGCATAGCACATCATTGACCTTCCGCAATCGGCACGGCTTCACTTACATGGCACTCCTTGCCGCAATCGTCATCATCGGCATCAGCCTTGGCGCAGCCGGGAAATACTGGCAGAACGTATCGTTGCGGGATAAAGAGGAGGAGCTGCTCTTCCGGGGAAACCAGTACCGCCAGGCTCTCGAAAGTTATTACAAGGCGATGCCGGGCAGAAGGCAATATCCCGCGAGCATCGACGATCTCCTCAAGGACAGCAGATCGGCAACCGGCAAGCGGTACCTGCGACAGAAATTCAAAGACCCGATCACGGGAGAGGACTTCGTAGAAGTAAGGGACCAGACCAGGCGGATCATCAAGTTTCACAGTTCAAGCGACAAGGAACCTCTGAAGAAGGATAATTTCGCAGACGTGAACAAGGAGTTCGTGGGAAAAACTAAATACAGTGAATGGGAATTCATACCAATAGTCCCCCCACCCATAATACCAGGACATCGGTTGACGGGTAGACTGGGACGGATGGGTTCTACACGTCCACCCTCTGTTGAAGAGCAATGACAACCCAGCAAACAAATACGGCATGCTCGGGTAATCGCAATCCGGTTTTACAGTTCCAGCGCTTTAACGCCCTGTAGTACAAATTGTCGTATCTTTGCGGCTGGCTCCGCAGTTGTCAGGAGCTCTCCGTTGTCAATAAGCTGAACGAGCAGCTCATCGTGCATCCCTCCGCAGGAACACGCCCTGCTCCCTTCCACATTCCTGGGGACGATTTTCCGCTCGCCGCATTGCTTGCACAGGAGCACCTGCTTGCTTCCTGACCATTTCCCTCGTTTTGCAAGCGGTTTTCCGTCAATCTCCACGATATCCATCGCAAAGTCGATGACAGGCGCATTGCTGATGGACGTTCCGATGCCGTATCCGTGGACCACCGGGTTCAGTACCGGGATGTCTTCCTCCCGGATTCCGCCGCTCACGAAAAACCTCACATGGCCGTGTCCGCGGAGATCAAGCTCCCACCGCGACTCTTCGAGCAACCGGTAAAAATTCCCTCTTCGTGACGCGGGTGTATCGAAGCGCACGGCATACAGCCGTTTTCCCAACGCCTCTGCCACATTTAAAACCTCAAATTTCTCATCGAGAAAAGTATCGATCAGGGCGACCCGCTTGAGCTTCGGGTCGAGCGTCTCGTCATAGGCCTTGATCGCGTCCACGGTCGAGCCCATGCAGAGGATAAGCGAGTGCGGCATCGTTCCCATCGGGTCCTCGCCGATAACTTGTCCCGATTTTACAACGGACACGCCGTCGCACCCTCCTACATACGCGTTCCGCTCAATCATGGGAGCAAGCACCGGATGCATTCTGCGGGCGCCGAAGCTCATAACGAGCCTGTCTTCGGCAAGTTTTTTCATGCGCGCCGCTTGCGTAGAAACTCCCGATGCCTGGCAAAGCAGACCCAACAGCGCGGTTTCATAGACACAAAAATCCTGATACCGGCCTTCGATTTCCAGGACCGGCTCGTACGGATAAAAAACAGAGCCTTCCCGCATTGCCCTGGCTTTGACCGGCAGCGGTTTCAAGAGGTCCGCGACTTCGGTGATCCCGGTAAGAACGGCCCAGGGTCGGTTATATGGAAGGGTTTTAGCGATGAACTCCGCTTTAACAACCGGGTTGATGTTTCTAGCCTTCAGGATCGCGAGCGCCCGTTCGAAGTAAACGTCCGTGATCCTTCCCTCAACGACCTCTCTTGGATCAGCCGTAAAAAACATTTTGTCTCGTTCACATCGTAAGCCCAGGCATGCAGCCTGTGCTCTACGCTGCCCTTTTCTCTCTAAGTTCCGATTTTACGATCTTGACTCCGAGTACACGCTTCATTATTCCAAGCGCAGCCTCATGGCCTTCACGTTCTATACCCGCGACTCCGTTTTCCACTACGGTGACGGTGTAATCCCTTAGTACCGCCTCGTAGACGGTAAATAACACGCATATATCGGTTACAACGCCTGTCAGGCGCAGCGAGCCGACGTTCAATCGCTTCAGCGTAGAGTCAAGAGTCGTGCCGAAAAAGCTGGAATAGCTGTTTTTACGGATTATAAGATCATCAACCGAAGGTCTGAGCTCATCGATGATTTCCGCTCCCTTCGTACCTTTTACCGCGTGAGGCGGCCATCCGAATTTTCTGAACTCCTTGTCGTGCGCATCATGCGAATCGCATAAATACACTACCGGATGGGCAACCGAATGCGCCTTCTGAATCTCATTGCGGATGCCCGGGACTATCGTTCTCGTATCAGGCACTTCGAGAGGAGCGCCCGCGAGCACAAAATCATTCAACATGTCTATGATCAGCAAAGCTTCTGTCTTCTTCATAGCAATACCTCACTTCAGTCCCTGCAAAACCTCACCCCTCTGTCTACCCTCTCCCTGAGGATCGGGAGAGGGGAATCAGGGACCTCCTTTACAATTCTAGCAACATGCTGTATCCTTTTCAAGTAAGGCAGCTGGAAAGCACGAACGCCTCTTATCGTCATGCAAAACGAATTTAAACGCAGGATCGCGGTAGCGCGCGGCCTTCAGAAGGCCGACCTCATACTGAAGGGCGGCACGCTTGTCAATGTTTTTTCCGGAGAAGTATATAAAACCGACGTGGCTGTTTCAGGCGGCAAAATTGCGGGTCTCGGCAGCTACAACGGCAAAAAAACCATAGATCTTTCCTCCAAAATCATCCTTCCCGGCTTCATCGACAGCCATGTGCATATAGAAAGCTCGCTGCTTACCCCCGCTGAATTTGCCAGGGCCGCGCTGCCCCACGGCACAACTACGGTGATTGCCGATCCGCATGAAATTGCGAATGTACTCGGAACGCGGGGAATCCGTTACATGCTCGACGCCACTGAAGGATTCCCTCTGGATTTCTACTTTATGCTCCCTTCCTGTGTGCCGGCTACGTCTCTTGAGACCTCCGGCGCGAAGCTTGCTGCAAAGGACCTGGTCTCCTTTTTAAGGCACAAACGGGTGTTGGGTCTCGCCGAGATGATGAACTATCCGGGTCTGCTGTCAACCGATCCCGATGTAGTAAGAAAACTGCTTGCCTTTTCGCATATGATGCTGGACGGACATGCCCCCGGACTGACCGGCAAAGATTTGTCCGCCTATGCAGGCGCAGGTATCTCTTCCGATCACGAGTGCGTGACCGCGGATGAGGCTCGGGAAAAAATCAGGGCTGGAATGACCGTATTTATCCGCGAAGGTTCTTCGGCAAAGGATCTGAAAGCTCTGCTGCCGGCAATAACGCCGGCCAATTCCCGCTTTTTCACCCTGGCTACCGATGATTTTCAGGCAAACGACTTGAGCTTAGGCGGCATCAACAGACTCCTAAAAAAAGCAGTGAGTCTGGACCTTGACCCGGTCACCGCAGTCCAATTGGCTACGATCAACCCGGCACGACACTTCCGCCTCCGAAGCAAAGGAGCGCTTCTTCCGGGATACGATGCCGACATCGTGGTAGTGAACAATATTGTCGACTTCGAAGTAGAGAAGGTTTTCAAATCCGGCAAGCTCGTGGCAGAAGGACCGCGGTGCATTGCGTGTATCAAAGACCGATATCATGAGCGCACAATGGGCACGATGAGACCGGCCCCGGTACGTCTCAGGGACGTTCTGATTCGGGCCAAAACAGGGCAGGCAAGAGTCATTGAACTCGTTCCCGACCAGATAGAAACCAGAAACGTTGTCATGCCCGTGAAGACGCAGGAGGGTTATGTGACCTCCGATACGGAGCGGGACATCCTCAAGGTCATGGTGATCGAGCGGCACCATTCGACCGGCAACCTTGGATTGGGCCTCGTTAAAGGCTTCGGGCTCAAATCCGGGGCAATCGGAGCGACAGTCGCGCACGACTCCCACAATATTATCGTTGTTGGCGCCGTTGATGAGGATATTCTGTTTGCAATAGACAGGCTAAAGAAGCTGCATGGCGGGCTGGTCGTGGTCAATAAGAGAACGGTCGCCGCTGAAATTCCTCTGCCGGTCGCCGGACTTATGTCCGATAAACCGCTCGGCTTCGTCGTGAAGAGACTTGAGGCGGTCGACGGAGCGGCAAAGCGGCTGGGCGTGAAAATAGAGCACCCGTTCGGCATACTTTCGTTTCTTGCCCTTCCCGTAATCCCGGAACTGAAGCTCACGGACAAAGGGCTCGTTGACGTCAAACAGTTCAGGATCGTGGATTTGTTTGTTTAACGAAGTACCCTCCAGGCTTTTCTTGAAAGCCATCACGCGGCGTTGAGCACGAGTTTGCCGCTCACCTGCTCTGACTCGCTCTCGGCCAGCGCATCGCCGGCCAAAGCAAGGGGAAAGACCTTGTTCACGGCTATTTTTATCCTGTCTTCTTCGATGCGCTCCTTCATCCACTGCATGTCCTCACGCGTGGGTGCGCCGGAAACCACACGGGCCCGTTTATCTTCCTCTTCGGTGGGCCCGCTGATAGAAAGCGTGGTGATGTAAATACCGTTTTGTGAAAGAGCTTTTTTGCATTCGGCAAAGCTTCGCTTTGCAACTGCATCAAAAATGATATCATATTTCTCGCGACCTTCGGTAAAGTCTTCTTTCGTGTAGTCCCTGACTTTGTCCGCGCCCAGGCTCCTTACGAAATCCGTATTTCTCGCTTGAGTGATTGCGGTCACTTCGGCGCCGAAGATCTTCGCGATCTGGATTGCAAAATGGCCGACACCGCCTGCAGCGCCGATTATGGCGACCTTCATGCCGTTCTTGATCCTGCCCGCGTCACGCAGAGACCTGAGCGCCGTCAGGCCCGCGATCGGTATGGTCGCGGCCTCCTCGAATGAAATATTCTTGGGTTTCTGGAATACGGACTGCTCGGGCGCCGACACATACTCCGCAAAGGATCCCATGCTGATGATACTCAGGACAGCGATCACCTCGTCACCCTTTCTGAAGCGGGCAATCTTGCCTCCGGTCTCAACCACCTCGCCGCTGCACTCCCGGCCGAGCGGGATGGGAAACTTGTCTCCCAATCTTTCCCTGAGCATGCCCTGCCGCACCTTCCAATCTATGGGATTCACGCTCGCCGCCCTTACACGGATCAACACCTCTCCGGCCGCCGGGACAGGCTGCGGCATTTCCCTTATCTCTACTGCGTCATTGCCTCCGTATTTATTGATCACCACAGCTCTCATAGTATTTCCTTTCTTTTCAAGGCGCATACTGATGATCATTTCTCTTGATTAATTGTAGCACGATTCAAGGGAGGCCAACTTTTTTATCAAGCGAGCCGTCTGAAAGGCGAATAATGCAGCGTTAGAAATTGTGCTGAGGAGCGGCAACAGGTCGCTCTTTTCTGTAATTCGCCTCACATTATTTTAAAATATAATGGGGTAAAATCGAAACGCAGGTAATGGAATCAAATAAACTTTAATTCGCTTCCCTTACCAAGCCTTTTTTTCAGCGAAGGAACACCTGTAATGGAGAACTATATGAAAAATATGAGCAATGTAGTAATGTCGCTTTGTGTCGTTTTTTCTTTCGTCGGATGCAACACAATCAACCCGTATACCGGAGAGCAGCATACATCAAGTGCCGCTAAAGGATCCGCCATAGGCGGGGTAACAGGCGCGATTCTCGGGGCTGCAACAGCCGGCAAGAAGGACCGCACTAAACGCGCGCTCCTGGGCGCCGGCATCGGCGCGGTTTCCGGCGCAGGGGCAGGGTATTACATGGACGTGCAGGAGGCAAAATTGCGAAAGAAGCTGGAAGGCACCGGTGTCGGCGTTAAGAGGGAGGGAAACGACATACGTCTTATCATGCCTGGAGACGTGACCTTTGAGACGAACAGCGCTGACCTCGATTCGAGATTTTTCAGTGTGCTTGACTCCGTGTCGATCGTCCTGAATGAATACAAAGCAACGCTTGTTACAGTAGCAGGCTATACGGACAGTTCCGGTGCCGCTGAGTATAATAAAGCACTCTCGGAAAAGCGTGCTGCCACTGTTGCCCTCTATTTGAACAGCAGGGGTGTGGTCAAGGAGCGGCTTGCCGCCACCGGCCATGGCGAAAACAATCCGGTTTCGGGTAACAGCACATTGGACGGCCGTGCAAAAAACCGGCGGGTTGAAATTACGCTCGATCCCATTACGTAAAGCATGTATCGATCCATTGCACAAGAGGGGCCAAAGGCCGCCTTAAGGATGCGCCTAAGAACAAGGATGAATTCAAATTAAACAACCGGCCAAATCCTCCCGGCGCGGAATGAATGCTTATTTGCCGTTCGAAGGGCCGTTCTTCACACCCCGAAGCTGCGCAAGCAGCATACTGGACATCTTGAACTTCAAGCCTTCTTCCTGCTTGACATGGTTGTAAAAGTCGCACTGTTCACAGCTCCGGAATTTTTTTGCGAAGGTACCTTGAACTTCTCCACCGCAAAATGTCCCTGACACGACCCAGCACGTCCGGCCTGAATTTTCGCCGTTATGCATCTCGTGAAGCGCCCGTTCAGTTGATGCAGGGCATGTACCGAGTTCTTTCACCTTGTTTCCGCCCGTTTCCCTGCCGCACCGTTTGAACTGCCAGCAATTCAACTTCTTCATCCATTCCTCCTTTCATTCCTCCTTTGTTTTTATTTACCTTTATTGTAACATATTTTTTAGGTTATTTCAACTATTTTTTGCTTTATTATATTTTAATTTTTCTTGCGGCTAGCTGTTATCCAGGCTAGCTCAAATCTCGGTCAGAATCGGTTAGACTAAACAGCAAACGGCGCGCCCTTCGGCGGGAGCCCGGTGATTATAGTCGCGGGATTTAAATAATACGGCTTCGACAAATCCATTTGATTGCGGTCGATAAGGTGGAAGTGGTTCGGTCCGATAAACGGGAAAGGACAAGTCAGACTGTTGCTCTTCGACTTTAGCAAAGATAAAGGCAATTTCAAATTTACGAGGAACAAGGCGGCAAAGATAAGGATGTCCAAAAGCAAAGCGAGAAATACTATTACTCTTCGTCTTCCGTCTCCTGTTCAGGCGTTTCGTTCGTAAACGGGCCCTTGACACCGAGGTCCCTGATCTTTTTTCTGAGGGTATTGCGGTTGATGCCGAGGAGACTGGCGGCGCGGACCTGGTTTCCCTCGGTTTTCTTGAGGACCAGGGTTATAAGCGGCTTTTCCACTCGCTGGATGACCATGGAATAGATCTCTCCTGTTTCAAGGCCTCCCATGCGGTCGACGAGATCGGACAGTTTCTCTTGCAGGAAGCTCTCGAAAGAGAACGCAACCCCGTGGCCCGGTTTGAAGATCTGCGGCGGCAGGGCATCCGGAAATATCTTGTTGCCGGCAGAGAGCGTCAGGACCCGCTGGATCGCGTTTTCGAGTTCTCGAACGTTGCCTGGCCAATCGTAGGCGCGCAGGATTTTGATTGTCTCGGTGGTAAGAGTCTTAGACGCGCCTGCGCCCGGCTGGTGTTTCTGCATGAAGTATTCGGCGAGCGGATAGATGTCGTCCTTGCGCTTCCTGAGCGGCGGTATGTTGATCTGGATCACGTTCAGGCGGTAGAAAAGGTCCTCACGGAAGCGTTTCTCGCGCACAGCCTTCTCCAGGTTTTGATGGGTCGCGGCGATGACCCGAACATCGGTCTTCATAGGCTCGGTGCCGCCCAGACGCTCGAACTCGCGCTCCTGCAGCACGCGCAGCAGCTTGCCCTGAAGAGGCAGGTTCATGTCCCCGATCTCGTCCAGGAAGAGCGTGCCCCCCGCTGCCGCTTCGAACTTGCCGATCTTTCGCGCAACCGCGCCGGTAAATGCGCCTTTCTCGTGTCCGAAGAGTTCGCTCTCGAGCAATTCGGACGGTATCGCTGCGGAATTCACGGCCACGAACAACCGGCCGGACCGCTTGCTGTGATAATGGATCGCCCGGGCGACCAGCTCCTTGCCCGTGCCGCTCTCGCCGTGGATCAGGACGGTTGCGTCGCTTTCGGCTACCTTGCCGATCGTCTTGTATATCTCCTGCATGACGGCAGTATTACCAACGAGGCCGCCTTCGTATTTCTCGCGCACCTCTGCCCTGAGTGCATTGACCTCGAGTGAGAGCCGCCGTACGTCGATTGCCTTTCGCACCAGGATGCCGACCTCGTCGAGATCAAAGGGCTTCGTGATGTAATCGAACGCGCCGCGCCGCATGGCTTCGATCGCGTTCTGCATTGTCGCCTGCGCTGTCATGATAATTACGGAAATGCCTTTATTCTCCTCCTGTATCTTCTCGAGCGCCTCAAATCCGCTCATGCCGGGCATGCGTATGTCCATGAGCGCGACTGCAATGTCGCCCTGATTGATCCGGTCGAGCGCTTCGGCGGCGTTCCGGGCGGACGCCGTCTCAATGCCCTCCTTTTCGAGGGCTTTCTTCAGGACCCACCGGACGCTTTCGTCATCGTCCACGATTAGTACTCTCTCATTAGTCATATATACACTCAGTATTTGGCATAGCGCATGGTGCATGGCGCAAAGGGCAAAGCCTTAAAGATTTATCGCTATGCTCTATGCGCTTTGCGCTCTGCGAATCCTAGCCCGCGAGCGGCAGATAAACGCTGAACGTCGTTCCCTGGTTCTTCTGGCTTTCGACCCGGATTGTGCCAAAGTGCTCCTGTATTATCTGGTATGACAGAGCCAGTCCGAGGCCCACCCCTTTGTCCTTCGTCGTAAAAAAGGGAGTGAAGACCTCATTCAGATGCTCAGGTTTTATGCCCCTTCCCGTATCGCTCACCTTGACGACCATCAGCCTGTGTTTCTTGCCGTCCGCCTGCACGCTTGTAAACTGGTCGGACATTCTCGTAATTACCGTAAGTTTTCCGCCATAGTCCATGGCCTCTACCGCATTCTTAATGAGGTTAAGGAAAACCTGCACCAACTGATCCTCGTTCCCGAGGACATCCGGCAAGCTGGGATCGTACAGGCGAATGAGCATTACGTCACTCTGCCGTGCGCTCTCCTCGTTCAGGAGCAGGGCGCGATCGAGAATACTGTGAATATTATACGGCTTTATCTCCTGCGGTTTAAGTCTTGTGAAGTCGAGGATGCCCTCGAGCACACGGTTCAACCGGTCCGATTCTTTCAGGATCACGTCAAGGTACTCAATCAGGTTCCCGTTTTCGCCTGAATTTTTTTCGCCCTTTCTGCCCGGCAGGAGTTCGGACTTCATCAGCTGGGCAGCCCCGCTGATGCCGACAAGCGGGTTCTTGACCTCATGCGCGATCCCTGCCGCTATCATTCCGAGCGTTGCGAGACGGTCAGACCGCCGCATCCGCTCCTTGAGGTCCCTTACGCCTGCCTGGTCCCGTATCGTGAGGATCACACCTGTCGGGCTGCCGTCGTTGTCCGTGAGCAGGGTCGTGACAAGCCCCGCCGGATGCGGGGAACCGTGTTTGCTCAAAAGCTCCGCTTCATAATCCGAATAGGACCGGCCGGAGGCAAACGTCTTCTCGATCTGGCGGATCACCGCGGGGTTGTCCGGCATCACAGACCCTATTTTTTTTCCGAGAGCGTCCGATGCGGCAATTCCCGTCATCTCCTCCGCTGCCCGGTTCCAGATGAGGACCAGCCCGCCGGCATCTGTTACGATTACGGCATCCACGATACCGGTGATGATATCGGCCGTCAGATCATGCATACTTGTTGTCAGCGGCTTCATACGTTATTGATAACACAATATATTTGAGTATTCAAGCTAATTTATGGTATAGTGGCGGCTACGCTGGCAGAGCGCATAGGGCAGTGCAAAAAATATTTTACGCTATGCGCCATGCTCCATGCCGAATAATTTACCATGCTCAATCCCCGTCTTCTTCTGGTCGCAGTCATCTGGGGCGTCAATTTTGCAGTCGTCAAATACGCCCTTGAAGACTTTTACCCGCTCAGCTTTACGGTGGTGCGGTTCGCCTTGTCCTCGCTGTTCCTCATCACCGTCATGCTGCTGACCCGGGAGCCGCTTGAGATCGAAAGCCGCGATGTTCGCGGAGTGATTACACTCGGCTTCATCGGCATCTTCATGTACAACCTGCTGTTCATGTACGGCCTCAACTACACGAGCGCAACCAACTCGTCTCTGTTCATATCATTGTCGCCGTTGTTTGCAGCCGTAATCCCCGCTGCTTTTTACCGGCAAATAATGAGTCCGCGGACCTGGGCGGGGCTGGCGTTATCAACAGCCGGAGTCTTTCTCGTTATTTCGGGCAAGACCGGCGGCCTTACATTCACGCGCAGCGGCATCGCAGGCGACCTGCTTACCCTCTGCGCCTCGATTTTCTGGGCGCTCTATACCCTTGCGGCAAAACCGCTTCTCGAAAGGTATTCCCCGATAAAAATAACTGCGTATAGCATGGCATCGGGGACTCTGATGCTCCTCCCTGTCGGCACATACGAGTTGATGCATCAGTCATGGACAACAATATCCATCCCCTCCTGGACAGCATTCATATTCTCTACGTTTCTGTCCGGAGGCGTCGCGTTCACCCTCTGGTATGAGGGTGTGAAGAAGATCGGCGTGACCAGGACGGTTGTATATCATTATCTCGTGCCCTTTATCGCGGTCGTATTTGCCGCGTTCTTTCTGGCCGAACGCATAACCGTGAGCCAGGTACTGGGAGGCATCCTGATACTGGCAGGCGTTTTTACGGTGCAATCAAAACACGCATAGCGCAAAGCGCAAAAGATTTTTCGCTATGTCTTTGTCTGATTCGCTATGCTCCATGCGCCATGCGCTATGCGGCGTTCCTACGTCGTATACCCGCTTTCCCCATGCTGGCTTATATCAAGCCCTTCCGTCTCTTCATCGCCGGTTACCCGCAGTCCTATTACTGCATCGATTATCTTGAAGATCACGATAGTTACGATAAAGGAATAGACCGCGATCAATGCGACCGAACCTGCCTGGATTGCCAACTGCTTCGGGTTTCCGAACAGCAGTCCGTTCGCGCCTGCCGAGTTGACGGCGAGGGAAGCGAAAACACCCGCCCCGATCGTGCCGAGAGTACCGCCCACACCGTGTACGCCGAAAGCGTCAAGAGAATCGTCATACCGGAATTTCGTCTTGGCATTGAGCGCGGTATAACAGAGTAGGCCCGCCGCAATGCCGATAAGAAGAGCCGACAAGGGACTGACAAAACCGGCGGCCGGCGTGATTGTGGCGAGACCGGCAATTGCGCCCGTTGCCGCCCCGAACATTGTGGGCTTTCCCCGGTGGACCCATTCTGCCAGGGTCCAGGTAAGCGTTGCGGACGCAGCGGCCGCATGAGTGGTGACAAAAGCCATGGTCGCAAGCCCCCCCGAAGACAGGGCGCTGCCGGCATTAAACCCGAACCAGCCGAACCAAAGAAGTCCAGCTCCAAGCACGGTCAAGGGTAGATCATGGGGCGGCATGGGTTCATGCAGGAACCCCTTTCTCTTGCCGATATAGAGTGCGGCGGCGAGGGCCGAGAACCCGGACGTTGCATGCACTACGATTCCCCCGGCGAAGTCGAGCACGCCGAGCTGTTTCATCCATCCCCCCGACCCCCAGACCCAGTGAGCAACAGGGTCATAGACCAGGGTCGTCCAGACCAGTGCGAAAATAAGGTAGGCCGAAAATTTCATCCGCTCTGCGAATGCGCCGCTGATAAGGGCCGGAGTTATCACCGCGAACATCATCTGGTAGATCATGAATGCGAGATGCGGCACTGTCGGCGCGTAATCGCTATTCGGAGCAAGCCCCACTCCCTCAAGTCCTGCCCAACTAAGATTGCCGATAATCCCCTTGATATCGGGACCGAACGTGAGCGAATACCCGAACAAAATCCACTGAACACTGACCAGGGCGATGGCTACAAAGCTGTGCATGATCGTACCCAGCACATTTTTTCTTCTTACCATGCCGCCGTAGAAAAGAGCAAGCCCGGGCGTCATGAGCATCACCATGGCCGTGGACACCAGTATCCAGGCCGTGTCGCCGGTATCGATCTTTGCGGCAGACGCTTCCTGGGCAAGGGCCGCAGCCGGCGATATCAAAAAGGCAGCGAACAAAACCGGTAGAGCAAAGAGTTTTTTAAAGAGACTATCTTTCATTGTCACCATACCTCCGATAAAGTGTGCAAGATTAGGGCATATGTTTTTATATTAAGCAATGCTCATGCCACGACACCAGGCATTTACACGACTCAAAAAATACCCTTGAATTCAATACACACTATGAGCATGAACTCCGAAGTATGGTTCTCGCCAGGTCCCCCTCTGTTGAGCTTTTAGGCACATGGTTAATAATTAAGCAGAATGCGATCTATTATTTAGCCATCATCAGTCCTCTCATCCGTTTAAGGATCATAGTTTAATCCTTCGCAACGGGACAAGCCGGAATTGAAAAATGCAAAGTGTACCTTATAATGCGCTTTCACCGGATTCGCCGGTCCTGATCCTGACAGATTCCTGAACATCCATAATGAAGATCTTACCGTCCCCGACTTTACCCGACCTGGCTGCCTTGACCAACGCGTCAACAGCGGCCTTTACCCTGCTGTCCGGGACCACGATCTCTATCTCCACCTTCGGCACAAAATCGACGGTATATTCGGCGCCGCGGTAAAGTTCGGTATGGCCTTTCTGCCTGCCGAACCCCTTCACTTCGGAGACCGTCATACCCTGCACCTTGATCTCGGCCAGCGCCTCCTTGACGTCGTCCAGTTTGTACGGCTGTATAATACTTTTTATCAGCTTCATGCGCTTCCTCCTTACCCCGCTCTTAAAGGGCATTTATCGATCGTTCTGTGGAAACTAAAGCAAGGCGCGTGCCATTCGTTCACCAGGTATGAACTGCTCGAAATCCTTGATTTCCGCGGATGCAATAGCGGGAAAGCTGTCTAACACGTTTTTTCGGGCGGCTCTGCCGGATGGTATTTTGAGCACGTGATTAAATTCGGTGCAGGACGGGACGTTATCGTACCGGATTTATCCGGTTTTATCTTGACAAATAACTTTTCCTAATTTAGAATTATTACTAATTAGATGTTTCGAATCAGCTGCGGGCGGCTATCGCGATCCCGCGGCAGGAGGAATTTTATGTGTGTAGATCATGCCATGAGCTGTTTCTGCGGGAAAACCGGCGCAAGTTTCAATTTCAAAGACGATATTCTGCCCGTGGAGGCCGTAAACGCCCTCTACTGCCCTGCCTGCTCTCCTTCGGTCCGCTTCAACCCGGATACGATGCTTGCCGATAACGGGTGGATCATCGAGTACGACATGGATATCGCGCGCTTCGCGACATCAAAGCTGACAGGATCGGACGTAATCATCCCCGAATATATCTTTGATGAAGGGTATTGCACGTGGAGGGGTATCTATCCCAAAGACCATATCGATTCAGCCCGGGAACGGCAAGAGCTCCTTTCCTTGTGGAAGATTGACAAAAAACGATATTTTGAGGAGATGAGGACGTGGAGCACCCGGCGTATGGAGCGTCTCGCCCGTGAAGGCTGGAGGAAAGCGCGGGAACCCGAGCATACCTGTGCGTAAAGGGAAACATCAAGCTTCAGAATGTTCGAGATAAAATAAGCTAAAATTAAACCATTGATCCGATTGTCACAACCACTCAACGAGGAGGAATAAAATGTCAAAAACCGAGCAGAATCTGCGGGACGCATTCGCCGGCGAGTCCCAGGCGAACAGGAGATACCTGGCCTTTGCAAGGAAAGCCGAGGAGGAAGGCTACCCGCAGGTGGCGAAGTTGTTCCGGGCAGCGGCTGCGGCCGAAACCGTCCATGCGCACAATCACTTGAAGGAATTGAGCGGGGTCAAATCGACAAAGGAGAACCTGCTGGCCGCCATCAACGGAGAAGCCTATGAATTCCAGCAGATGTATCCGAAAATGATTGCCGATGCACAGGCCGAACAGAGTAATTTTGCAGTCCGGACCTTTTCTCTGGCGAACGAAGTGGAGAAGGTCCATGCCTCGCTGTACCAGAAGGCGCTCGAGACTCTCGGGGAAAATACCGTTCTCGATTACTACGTATGCAAGGTTTGCGGCTATACTGCCGAGGGGCACGCTCCGGATCAATGTCCGGTCTGCAAATCCGGGAAACAGGCGTTCACCAGGGCGGAATAAGACTTGAAAATCATAGCCTTCAATGGAAGCCCCAGACCGGGCGGCAACACCGAGGTATTGCTGAACGAAGCATTGAAGCCGCTCTATGAAGGGGGCCATGAGATACGCGTCTTCAACCTGAACGACATGACCATCAAGCCATGCCAGGACTGCGGGAGCTGCGTCAAAACCGCGACCTGCATCCACAAGGACGAGATGTGCGAGATCTATGATGCGATCAGGCAGGCGGACAGGATCATCCTAGCCTCCCCCATTTTTTTCTCGAGCGTCAGCGCCCAGACCAAGGCGATGATCGACCGCTGCCAGGCTTTCTGGTGTGAGAAGTACCTCATGAAGAAGGAACTCCCAGCAGGCCCGCACGGCAGAAAGGGGCTCCTGCTTCTCGTCGGCGGGATGAAGAAGGAAGGAAGCCAGAAGTGCGCCGAAGAAACGGCGAAGGCTTTTTTCAGGACCGTGAGCGTACCCGAGCACAAAGTCCTGTACTACCTGGGCATCGACGCCAAGGGGGACATCCTGAAGCACCCGACTGCTCTGAAAGAAGCCTGTGAAGCGGGAAAGGAATTGGGTTCGTAGTCGGTCAAAACGAAGGGCTAAAAACACCAATTTTCACACAAAGGCACAGAGCACACAAAGAAAATGAAGCCCTTCAATTTTTTCAATTCTTCGTGTCTTCGCCTGTGGCCAGTGATTATGAGGTCCTTGATTCCCATCACGCGCTTCTAAGCGAGATGGTACGACAATGAGTCTAAGCAGTGCCATGCGCGAATACAGGCTATGCCTCCGTGTGAGACTGGTTTAAGCTTGTTTTTCTGTAACTACTCAGGTCATTTCTTTATCCGCAGATTACGCAGATTACGCAGATAAAAACAAAACCCGAATTCTGGTTTTAAAATCTGCGTCCATCTGCGAAATCTGCGGATAGAAGGCTTTTTCTCAGATTTGTCTTAATGCCGTTCTGAAAAGAAGCTGAATAGTTACGGTTTTCTTTAATTTAAATTGGGGCCGGCATGCATGTGCATACCGGCCCCTCTGTGTTTCTCCATACGGGAGGATGGGGACTTAAATCGCTGTTTCGCCTCGCTCACCGGTCCTGATGCGAATGATCTCTTCGAGCCTGGTGATAAAAATCTTTCCATCCCCGATCTTGCCGGTCTTTGCCTTATCCTGGATTACGGAGAGTACCTTTTCCGCAATACTGTCTGCTACGACGACTTCTATCTTGACCTTCGGGATAAACGAGATGTCGTACTCCGCGCCCCGGTAAAGCTCGACGTGACCTTTCTGCCTGCCGAATCCTTTCACCTCTGTCACCGTCATACCTTGTATCCCGATCTCGTTCAGCGCGTCCTTTACTTCGTCGAGCTTGAACGGTTTTATGATTGCTTCTATTTTTTTCATAATGACTCCTCATATAAATCGCCATCGTTAAGCATGATGTTCCCGGTGAATGCCTTATCGAAGCCAATCACCCGGCGATTCGAGCGGTTAGTGAATTATCACAGATTGTAAGCGCGTTCGCCATGCTGGCTCTCGTCCAGGCCCACAGACTCCTCCTCTGCGTCGACCCGGATACCGACAACTGCCTTGATGATCATGAAGATTATAAAGGTCATGATGCCGCTGTATGCAACGGTAACCGCCACCGCGATGAACTGCGTCCAGAGCTGACCGGGATTCCCGTAGAGAAGGCCCTTGCCCAACTCATTGACAGCCGGGTCCGCGAACACGCCGGTCAAAAGCGCCCCGATCGTGCCGCCGATGCCATGGATGCCGAAAGCATCAAGCGTGTCGTCATAGCCGAGCAGCGGCTTAAGCTTCGCCACGGCAAAGAAAGGTATCACGCCGGCGGCGATCCCGATGATGATCGAGCCCGTGATATTTACGAACCCTGCCGCCGGGGTAATGGCCACAAGCCCGCCTACAGCGCCCGATGCCAGACCGAGCACGGTAGGTTTTCCGGAATGCATCCATTCGACGATCATCCAGGAAATCGCCGCTACTGCTGTTGCCGTATTGGTATTGATGAACGCCGCGCCTGCCAGCCCGCTCGCCGCAAGCGCCGAACCCGCATTGAATCCGAACCAGCCGAACCACAGCAGGCCCGCGCCGGTCAGAACGAGCGTCAGGTTGCCCGGGATGATCGCCTTTTCACGCCGCTTGCCAAGGACCAAAGCTCCCACGAGCGCGGCGATACCCGCGTTAATGTGGACGACAGTGCCGCCTGCGAAATCCAGGGCCCCAAGCTTGGCAAGGAACCCCCCGCCCCAGACCCAGTGGGCCACCGGGACATAGACGACGGTCATCCAGAGAATTGAAAAGAGAATCCAGGCCGAAAACTTCATGCGCTCTATGTAAGCGCCGCTTGCCAGGGCGACCGTGATAGCGGCAAAGGTCAACTGGTACATGATGAAAATATACTCAGGGATCGTCTTTGCCAGATCGGAGATGCTGTTAGGCCCGATACCGCTCAGGAACAGGTTCTTCGCACTGCCGATGATCCCGCTGATGTCCGTTCCGAACGTTAAAGTATACCCGTAAATGACCCAGAGCAGGCTCGCGATACAGAAGGTGATAAAGGTCATGGCCATGGTGTTAAGCGAGTCCTTTCTTTTTGCAAGCCCGCCGTAGAACAGGGCAAGACCCGGTATCGACATAAGCATGACCAGTGCCGTTGCAACGATCATCCACGCAGTATCGCCGGTATCGATCTTCGGCGCCGGTGCAGGCGCTGCATCAGCCGCGAGCCTGATGCAGGCGGTACTGATTGCGGCTCCTCGGCCAAGACCGGCAGGGCACACATCGGCCAGCATCCCGATGAGCATCACTATACTGAAAACCTTTTTCATAATAATTCCTCCAAGTTAACCGTAAGAGAAGGTCTGCCGCAGAGACTAAATGCGGCGGACCTTCTTCATTTAAAAATTAATATCCAGCTGCGTAGTCCATTTCATCGCCCCGTTGATCGCCTTTTCGTTGAACCACACCGGGCCGGTGAGAAGGCTGATATTCTTGGTGAAGTAGTAATAGATGCCGGCTCCGCCCCCGCCAAGAGCATTGTCTCCTGAGGCATAGTCGGCGGCAATTACCCACTTGTTGTACTCACCGTCCTGGTCCTTAGCCGGCTTGAAACCGCGATCGAAGGCGACCATGAAACCGGTGTTCTCTTTCTCGCCGTTCTTATCCTTCAGCAGCTTGCTGTTGCCGCTGTAGGGTCCAACGGACAGCCTTCCCAATACCGGAATGGTCTTGCCGATCACGGCATAGACGATGTTGTAATCGGTAACGTCTTTCTTTGTGCCCACGTTGAAGACACCCACTTGGAGAGCGGGAGCCCCTTTGAACAGGGCTCCTTCGGGAGCGCCGATCTTTGTGTTAAAGTAATACGGATTGTCCGACGGATACATGGCGTCAATACCGATCTCCATCTGAATCTTGTCGCCGGGCAGTACACCGACCGTCAAGCCTAAATCCGTAGGGAAATCGCCCTGCTCGCCTGACTCAGCCTTCTTGGTCGTCGTAAAATAGTTATCAATCCCCAGATGCCATACACCGTACCCCTGAATATCCATCACCATCGGCGTCCAGTACGTGGTCGACGGCGTTGCGAATGCTGCGGTGCTTGCCAGAAGCACCAAACCCAAAATCAATGCTATCTTCTTCATTTTTTCCTCCTCCTTAACTATTACTATGAGTTATTCCTGCCTGATATTGGAACGGACTTCATGAATACGAAAGCCTCCGGAGCCTTCCTTGTCGATCTGCTTCGACAGTTTCTTGCAAGTCTTATAGCAAACCACATGCCATTCTTTTGCAGTATCAGGAATCAGAGAAAGCACCTGATTTCACTGCATGTTATTAACCAGTGCAAAAACCGGGAGACCTTGTGCGATAAATAGTAACGACGATCTTTTAGGCAAATGCTGAAATGGTAGGCATTTGAATCCGGCGTTCTAATCAGCGATGTAAAAAAAGCCGACTATATCGGCATTGTGTTCATTGGAGAAGAAGTCCGTCTCGTACCCCTCTTGAAAAAAAACTCCAGACGTTGCTGAAAGAGCTTGTCGGAGCCAACAAGGTCCGCAATATTTTCCTGCAGCCGCAGGTATTTGCCGGGAACTCACGTCCTACCTTTGTCTGCCGCGCACGTTGGCAAAGACCCGTTCTCCCAATGTCCCGCTTTGAGCGTTGTTGAGTGCAGCAGTTGACGGCTTAGTTGAGCAGATTTCTTCCAGAAACATGCGCCATTACTGTTCTATTGCACATTTCATGAAGAATTACGCGAACCCCTTTACATTTCTGTCCATTTATAATATTCTCGTTAAATGAAAATCCTGACTGATTATCAGGGAGAAAAAGTTCGGCTGACTGACGAGCGCTTGAACCATATTCTCGAACATCCGGAGATGGTTAATATGGAGTCAGCGATTGAAGAGACTGTGAGCAAGCCCGAGTTGGTTATTCGATCCAGAACTGACGAAATGACCAATTTGAATTACCGTTACTACTACCGGACAAAAGTTGGCGACAAATGGCTCTGTGTTGTGGTAAAGTATGCAGTAGAAGATATCTTTATCCTGACAGCATATTTAACGGATAAACCCAAGAAGGGAGAACAATTATGGCCCAGCAAGTAAAAATCTGGTATGACCCGGAAGGCGATTTTTTAGAGGTTTTGTTTTCAGACAAAGCCGGGTATATGAAGGAAACCAATAATGACGCCATTATGGAACGCGTGGATGACGAAGGCAATATTCTCGGATTTACCGTAATGCAGGTCGGCCGTCTGGCCAAGCAGAAACCTTTGGTCGCTGACTTGGTGCCGGCATCGAAGTAATCTGCTGATTTTTCCGAAGTCTCCGCACTCGATTCGTCTCCCTCGTCACCTCCCATGTTGAAATCAAAAAAGACGATTGACGGGTTCAAACCGCTGCAGGAAAAACATGCGGCATAGCTCTCGACTCATTGGTCTTCGAATAAAACATGAAATACTCAGACATTGAAGACGCCTTTTTGTTTGTAAGCATGGCTCCGCTTCATGAGCATTATGCCTATCTCAACAAAGAGACCGGGGAAACATACTACATTTCTGAGCGAAAGGCTACTGAAGAGGCGCTTCATCGTTGGAGCAAAGAAAACAACCTCAGCCTGGAGGGCTGACGAATCCTCGATGCAAATCACCCCGCCATTGCCACGCATAATTACATCTTTATTAATACTGTGTCGGCACCTGTTTATTCCTTCCTGTAGTTTTTGTGTTTCACGCCAACGCAACAATAAAAGCTTTATCAGGAATCTATATCGGACATTACCTTTTGGACAGACCTTTCAAACTTCACCTTGACACACACACTCGCATAAAATATACTTCGCAAAGATAAAGTTGCACAATATTCATCCCAGTAAATCCGAATTTCCGTACTTTTTACGATCAAATATTACCATGCCGGCTTTGCACTTTGGTGCGTCATTATATTAATTTTTCACCCCAGTATTACCGGATTTTTTGAAATACCGGGGCGGTTTCCGTCCCTTCAAACACTTGTTGACTCTGGCAAGAACGATTCATAAATGATATGAGGATACAATGGCGTTGACAATGGAAGAAAAACCGATAAGACCGAACAAAGATGTAATACATATAATAGGGTCTGATGACGCCTTTCTATACCTTCTCACACATCCAACAACGATCATTTATGCTAGTCCCGGAGCAACTGCTGATTCGATCCATCCGATTATTCGCGGTCGATTCACTTACTGGCATGAGCCTCCCATCCCAATCGGCGTCATAGACCTTGTGAAGTTAACATTCAGCTCTTTATCCAAATCTATCGTTACCAACTGGCTTTCCAGCCTCAGGTTGAATTTGGACATGTTTGGTAAGCCGCCATCTGGCTACTATTTATTCGTGAACGGTAAATTGATCGCATATCACTCAGCCTCGATAGATTTACAGACAGACGAAAAACCTCTCGCCGTAAGCATCTTTAGCATTGCTGCAGCAATTTTAACCAAGAGCAAAGAAATTTTGGATTTTGGTATTATGGCGGCGACATTATTTGGCGCAGCTAGAGCAGTTAAATTTTTCGAGGAATGCTTATCTGCTGCATCTACAAAACAACCGTCTTCAGAATCGCCACATTCAAAACTTCAAGAAGCATACAAGACTCTCGGTTTATCGACAACGGCGACTGATGAAGACGTTATTGCTGTTCACAGAAAATTAGTCCTGGAGAGCCATCCCAATCGCTGCCACGGTGATAATAATGCTGTAGCCGGAGCCAACCGTCTTACAGCGGAAATTAATGTTGCACGTGATATTATTCTCAGCCGCCCCCCTGAGAGCAAACCGTAAAGAGGTTTTATGGAATCACACATTCATAAAGATTTCTTTTCCCGATTAAATGAAGAATTTAATCAAATCATCACATCTAAAATACTGACTGTATGGGAACCTGAGATTAAATTTATCCCAGGCGTGCGCATTGGACAAGCTCGGTATATTTCGACTAAACTCAAAAACTCATCAGACGATACTTTCTTTCAGTTTCCCAATAAATACGGACGGCACACAACATTAACCGGGATATGTCTATTTCTCGAAAAAGATCACACGAAAGAATATTTGATTACCGCATATGGCAAGAGAAAAGGGGACAAAAAGACAAGCCCGGCTCAATTTATCGGTATGCACATTTCCCATGGTAGTTCTAGTCAAGTTCAGTTCTCACCACAAAATACATCTTATCTTCAAAAGTATATTAATAATGTAAAAGGCGCTGAAGTTTTAATATGTCACAACCATCCACAAAATATAGTGACGGCACTTCTATCTAAACTAATAGATTGGAGTCCACTTCCCTCGAATACAGATCGAGAAACAACGTTCCAGTTTCGATATAAAGCCTTCTGTCACTGGCTATCTACGGGTATTTTGTCTAATTTCAGGTTTTATCTTGTCGAGGATGGACGTTTACGAGAAATCAGTTTGCCGCCTGCAACGCGAATCCTTGCAATGTTGAATAGTATAATATCTTGTGTCGAGAAATCATAATATAAGGATTGAGTCCGATAATTACACCAACAAGCAGATCGACTCCAACGGGGAACGGCCTGTATGGTTCTATTCGGTGCACAGTGGCCCGTGGGTCATCTGCGCGTTGGCTCCGGTAAAATACCGCTCTACGCCAACCAGCAGTCAAGGCGGACAACAGACGTTTAACTCTTATGAGGAGGGTAATATATGTGGAACTGCCAAAAGTGTAGAGAAGAGTGTGAGGATACCTTTGATAGTTGTTGGAACTGCGGTACGGGACGAGATGGTTCGTTGCCAACAGAAGCATTTACAGCTCAAGAGCAGGCAGATTCAACTGCCGTTCTACCAGACTCCTACAGTCCAGCGCGGTCAGAGGGACAAGCCAAGAGAGGCAACCGTTCCATTGTATCACGTTATACGGATGCCTATCTTACCGCTCGCACCATCACAGCGGTTGGAACTACAGTGAAATTTATCGCCTTTATTATCAGCGGCTGCATTGTTTTGATGGGCTTCGTCGCGGGGTCACAGTCGGCGCAGTTTATCCTTGGCGGTATTATCTTGGGCGCCATTATCGGCATACCAATTTATGTTTTAGGCATTCTTGTATCAGCACAAGGGCAGATTCTCAAAGCAACGTTGGACACTGCTGTAAATAGTTCAGCATTGCTTACCAAAGATGAAATGCGGAAGATGATGTCGCTGGACTTGACGTGATTCAATCCTTGTCAAATTTGACGCTTTAATGCGCCGAGCTGGCTCATTTCTCCAATTCATTTTTCGCCCTGTGCCGCTAGTTCCGGTAATATCTGCGGAGATGCCGCCTAAACCTTGACAGCCAGGATAGAGCAGCTCGAAATACATGACAATGAACCCAACATCGCCGTCGAGAGGGTCGCTGAGAGACGCGCCCCTCACGGCGGCGTTGGATTGTGTCTTTTCCCATTTTTGTAGCCATGCAAATATAATTTCCATGCGCATTTAAAGGCGACTGCGATAAACGGTGCGCTAAATGCGACTAATGCCATGACACTTAGCAAGTAAACCCAAATAGATATTGTTATAGATCCTGTCATATTGGCGTTCTCCTTGGAGGTTTAAAATGAAACTTAGATTAGAAATCGTTATTGTGTTACTTGTCATTGCTATAGTCTGCACGCATACCATTACTAAAACAAGTGGCGTGCACATTACCATTGTTAATTTTGAAAATTTTTCTCTTGCATCCTTCCTCCAATCTGACCCATACAACAAAACACGAGAAGGTTATTTTGAAAAAGCAAACAAGGGTACACGGGTCTGGTCTAAGATCCCTAATGATTTGTGGCTTGAACTTTACCCCGACTCTAAAGAACATATATTTCATCTTTATCGAAAAATACGTTTAGACAATGTTGATAAGTGTGATGGTGAAATATTGCAACGGGTATCCATTAAAACCTTAGATGATAAAAGCAGGATGTATTATTACGATAATTCGCCATCGCCACTCGGGCAAATATTTATGCCAAAAGATATTAAGTGCTCCAACCAACTTCTAAATAGATATGATGACAACTCTCAATGGGGAAAACTTTTCCCTGTCCAATATAAATGATCCAACCTGGCGCTCGACTTCGACTCGCCAAAACGCGGCGAGTCAGCGCCGCGTTATCTTTTTGATTCGATATAACGTCTGAGCCTATGGAACACCATAAAAAAGACAAAGTCCTTATTACGAGTAATCGGCATCGGCATCATCGTACCGCTTGTCTTCGGTTTCTTCATAGACATGTTCAGCGGCTTTTATATTCTCAGCCATTCAACCTCGCTTTATGCCGGTCTTGCTGGCCTCTTCTTAATTGCTGCCTTTTATTTATTCGGTGAGGCCGGTGCTGAATGGATTCATAAGAAAGATGATGTCACGCATCCATTATATAAAAGAGTATTCCATTTAACATTGTTGCTGCTATATGCAGTGCTAATAATGGCAACGGTCTGGTTTCTTCTTAAGTATCTCGGTCTGATCAAAATATCGTAGCTAAAAACAAACGACAGGATAATAGAACGATGGACTATAGGAAAATTATTCAGACGATTTCACAATACATCCCAAATCCCATCGCCATTGAATTGAATAAATGGGTTGATGAACTCCGGAAAGAAAATGATGTTCTGCGAAACGAAGTCAAGATGCTGAAGGACAAAATAGCCAGTCTTGAATCTCCTCCAGGCATTCAAGGCGTGAAAGAACCAGCATGTCCGAATTGCTCAACTGCAGGTCGCCCTTTCTTCATGAGCCTGATTCCGAAGGATTTCGTTGAAATTGAGAATGCATCCCATGAGTGCCCTAAATGTAAATACAAAACACGTATAAAGTAATTTGACAACATGGCGCTCGACTGCGACGCGCCGAAAGCGGCGCGTCAGCGCCGCGTTATAAGTAAAGAGAGACATTGCACAGGCCTTCAGGGGGGAACGATGAAATATGGCGCTTTTGCATTGATGGATTGTTTAGGTTTCAAGGGTTTGTGGAAAAATGGACATGAACAACTGTTGTCGAAGTTGAGGCTAGTACGAACCTCCGTGCTGGAAGGCTTGCAAGTATTCATAAACAATTCCAATTATCCGGTACGTTTCAACACTGATTTCTTTATGCCTGAAGTTAGATTACTCTCTGATAGAGTGGCTATAAGCCTTACACACAACGAAGAAAAATTTGACTCATTCAGTGATCTACTGGCTATTACTGCAACTATTCAAGCTGTGGCAAACCTCTTTCTTCAAAATGAACCTCATCTTTTTTTGAGAGGTTGTATTACCCATGGCCAGCATCTTATTGACGAAAACTTCTTGATCGGACCTGCTGTAGATGAAACAGCCGAATACGTAGATACTGCTCAGGGGGCTTTTGTTTGGTTTTTGCCAAATGCAGCGAAAGTCATTGATACCGGCTTAGCTTCACTTAAAAACCAAAACCTAGGTTTATCAAACCAGGATCTGATTTTATCGCTTTTTGATGCTATGTGCCCGCAATATCAAATCCCTATGAACAACGGTCACAATCTTGATACCAGGGTGGTCAACCCAATCCTTAACAAAGATCCCGAAGCTTCCGGTCTGCTGGAGGTCTGCGCGAAAACAATGGATGTTAACAAAATGGATGTGTGGGTAAAACGACAGCATACTTTAATGTTCTTGACATATTGTATGAAGAGAAATAAGCAGTTAAAGAGACCAAAATGAGAGAGCGAAAGATTCGGACAACTTGTGCGAAGTCGGCGAAACATCGTTGGTGATGGTGAAATCGTCGATCCGTGAGACGGACTCCGTTATTCAACTTCACACCCGCTGAAAGAGGACTACAATCGGCAATTGTGTAAGAATGAAAAGGTTATAACTTGCGGATCGAGAACGACGCGGTAAAGCATCGCGTCTCATCCGCGCGTTATACCTTGGAGATTCTTATGATGAAGTCGTTGCGGCTCTTATATGCAATTGCAATTCTCGGTCTCCTGGCATGCGGATGTACTGAGGCCGCTGACCGCGGCTTGCCCGCCGTTGGAATTGCATTCTTTGCTGAACACGAGGGCGGTCTTCACATGTTAGATCACGCGACAGGCGAAATTCGACAAATTGATGTTGGTTTGCTAAATATCGGTGATCTATCCTATTCCAAGCAACGGCATCTCCTCGCCTTCGAGGGCGCAAGAGGCCACGAAGAACCTCACTCCCTGTACCTGCTGGATCTTAAAAGAAATAAGAAAGAACGTATTTTTCAGGGACTGGATATAAAGAGCAATTGTATCGCCCTAGTTTTGATCCAAGCGGTCAATTTCTTTACGCTGTAAATTACTTCAAAGGTGTTTATAGGTACTCACTCGAAAAGAAGGATTGGACATCAGTACCCGTTATTGGCACTTCAACATTAAATCCACAGGGCTTATCGTTTTCGAAATCAGGGGACAAAGTGGCTATTTCCCCCGGTAAATTCCAGGGATTTCTAATTGGAAATGTTGTAAATGGAACGATCGTCATAAAAGAGCAAATTTTGACTGACTTCAATAGCTGTATATCTCCTCGTTGGGCCGGCGATAATACGATAATCTTTGCCGGTCGGAAGCTCCCGGCTTACAGTTTCTCTGGAAATTTGACTTGGTGTCTAAAAAGGTTACTCAGATTTTCCAACCCCCTATTGGTTCACGAGATTTTCTTACTTATCGAACGACGAAAAAACAATTGTGTTCACGGCCACACCAGAAGAGCTGGAGTGGCGTCTCTGGCAAATATCATTCTACGGTTCCGGCCTGAAACAACTGACAAAAGGGGGCGCTTTGTCATCACACCTGTCCCCCGTTTGGATTGAGTAAATTATACGCGCCAAAGGCGGCGGTCAGCGCCGCGTTAGTCTGAAGATTAAGCCTGAGATGAGCATTCAAAACTTATTCAAGTTAAATGGCAACTTGATAGCTTCAATATTTGGCATAGAATTTATTCTTTGCTTTGCCGAGGCTATGCGTGCGCTCAGCTGCCACGACGGAGGCGGCGTAGAGTGTTGGTCCTGGTTCTTTGCTTTTACAGCCAATATTCCAGCTTCAATTGCAGTAGAATCAATGAAACCCTTTTATCATGGCATTGTTGAATCATTCAGATTGCAAACGGCAATAACATTTATTCTTTATTTAATCATCGGAACGATTTGGTGGTCTTTGATATTGCACATATTGGTCGTGCTTTATAGATATACATCGCGGTTCATAGCTGATCGCTGATTCACTTTGATGAGGAACGGGCCTTTTAACGAGGTCATGCTTTATGGATGATACAAGCAAAAATAAGCCTAAGAAGCAACTCTGGGATACGATTCTTAATGCCATGGATTCATCACCCGAGAGTCCGATTGAAGATCTTTTTGAAAGTAAACTTTTAGGTTTTTTAGATCATGATGCGGTTACATTTAAAAGACAACATGAAATTCCAACGGCTTGGGGACAATTTAGATTAGATTTCATTCTTATACACGACAACGTCAAATTGGCCATAGAGTGCGATGGCAAAGATTATCACGATAAGGAATATGATTTCTGGCGTGATGCACTTATATTGGATCAGGCAGAGGTCGATGAAGTCATCAGAATCGACGGCGCTCAAATATACAAAAATGTCTATTCCTGCATATATCAACTAAGTCAATGGCACCCTGTATTCTTTTCAGAAAAAGAAAAACCTCGGATAATATCCCTCGCCTTAGATGAAATTAGAAATTACCTATATGATAAGCTCCACTTTGCAAGTCGACGCTGGGACGCGGGTCAAGAAGAAAGAGAACTTGAGTATATGATAGATAGGCTGTCTGAAAAAAATGTTGAGTATTACAGTTATCTTACTCGAAGAACTAAGCTTGATACCGCAATAAAAGATATGATCCTCTATGCCAAACAGAATTACGGGGTACCTATTAAAGATTTAATCAAGCGGCACAATGAACAATAGCGATTCAACATACGATTAGCTCCCAGAATAATTTTTTATTCTAACGAGGCGGGTCGACAGCGTCGCGCCAGACGGCGGCGCGTCACCCGCGTCGTTATCTCGATTTAACAAGGGTAGGAGGCATAACCTATGGCCGAAGAAAGCCCAAAATTATTTATCTCATATAGCTGGAGTTCGCCCGAGCACGAACAATGGGTTATAAAGCTGGCCAGCGAACTACGTGAGAGCGGTATCGATGTAATTCTCGATAAATGGGACTTAAAAGAGGGTCAAGATGCCCACGCTTTCATGGAAAAGATGGTCGTAGATCCGTCTATCGGAAAAGTTGGTATCGTCTGTGACCGAATTTATGTAGAAAAAGCAAACAATCGTAGCGGTGGTGTCGGAACAGAAACGCAGATCATTTCTCCTGAGATTTACGAAAAACAAGAGCAAAATAAATTTGTGGCAATCATTGCCGAAAGAAACGAAGAAGGGAAAGTCTATTTACCGATATATTACAAGTCTCGAATTTATATTGATCTTAGCGACAACGACCTTTACTCGAAAAACTTTGAACAGTTACTCCGATGGATCTACAATAAACCGCTTTACTTAAAACCAGACCTCGGTAAGAAGCCGGCTTTTTTATCAGATTCAGCAACGGTTAGTCTCGGCACAGGACCTCGTTTCCGAAGAGCTCTTGAAGCTATCCGAAATAACAAAGACTACTGCAAAGGTGCCCTCAACGAGTATGCTGAAACATTCGTTGAGAATCTAGAGCGTTTTCGCATCGGAAAGGCTGACGGTGAATTCGATGATGAGGTAGTTAAAAATATCGATGAGTTTCTTCCATTTCGAAATGAAGCTATAGAGATTTTTTTAGCATTGGCTCAGTACCGCAATATAAGTGAGACACACCAATCATTGCACAGATTTTTTGAGCAATTAATGCCGTACATGTATCAGCCAAGTCATTTAACAAGTTGGCGAGAACGGGATTTCGATAATTTTAAATTTATCATTCATGAACTTTTTCTATATGCGATCGCAAGCTTTCTTAAATATGAATGCTTCGATGCTGTCTCCTACTTAGTTCGGCACCGGTACTTTTTCGAAAAAGGGTCGACCGATAATAAAATGGTTTCATTCGCCGACATTAGGCAACATGTGCGATCGGTTCAAGATAGGAATGCCCGCCTTAAGTTACAGCGCATCTCCTTGTGGTCAGACTTGCTTGAGAAACGAACAAAGACATCTGGGTTCCAATTTCGCTCACTGATGCAAGCTGATTTTGTCTTATTTATGCGTGATTGTTTTGACTGTATTAGAACCGGCACTTTACAAAGCTGGCGACCGGAAACATTGGTTTATCTAGAAAGGCATGAGAGTGCTTTTGAAATCTTTGCAAGGTCTGAATCAAAAGAATATTTTGAACAAGCTAAGTGCCTTTTTGATATTTCGAAGACGGCGGATTTAGAATCGGTTTTTACCGCTTTTCAAGAAGGTAAGTTAAGAGATCCCAAGCTTTGACTACACTCAAATAAACCCCGATTTGTTGCTTCACGACCATAGCATGACCTGTCGTTCGAGCCGCCCTTGGCGGCTCAACTCTCCGTTAACGCATGTACACGAACAAAGGATTTAAATGAAATGGATACGATACAGAAACTCATTCAACGAGTCCGAAAGACGGAATACGGGTTCTTAGACATTCAGAAAGCAGCAGATGAAGTCGTAGTTGAGCAAGCTGCCAAAGAGAGTCTTTGTATTGCCAAACAACTATTCTCTTCAGAAATATACCAGGCGCGCTCACTGGCAACGTTCATTTTAGGCCGATTGGCGGCCAACTCGAACGAGAGCCTCAAACTTCTAAAACGGGGTGTCAGTCAAGATGTTGATTGGCGCGTACAAGAGATCCTGGCAAAGGCTTTCGACAGGTATTGTGCTGACGTTGGCTATGAACAAGCCCTACCTGTCATCAAGGAGTGGTTGTCAGATTCCTCGCCTAACGTGAGACGTGCAGTCACAGAAGGGCTGAGAATTTGGACGGGGCGTGCCTACTTTCGTGACCATCCGGAAATTGCTATTCAGTTGTTGAGCCGGCTCGGAATGATGAGAGTGAATATGTGCGGAAGTCTGTCGGAAATGCAATCCGCGATATAAGCAAAAAGCATAAGGAGTTGGTAAAAAACGAATTGCAGCGCTGGGACGTTGCAAACAAGCGTATCGCCCAAACTCACAAACTGGCAAGTAAATTTTTACAAAACAAGAGTGCGAGCTAACAAGCGGCTCAAGAACGACGCGCAGAGTTGCGCGTCTTAGCCGCTCGTTGAGCCTGTAGAAAAACCCCTGAAAGGGCTGATTTTAGACTCTTGAAGGCAGCGACGTAATTTCGCTGATGCTAATAAGAATAGCGATGATGACGATTCTGAGCCCGAACGACGGGTTTTCCATTACTTGTCCAACATCGAGAGACATCGCGGAAGTTTAATCGCGTTAAACGAAGCCTTGTGCGTCGGGGCTTTGAGAGGGACTTATTCTACAGACTCGTTTGGCTCCGGCAAAATACCGCCCCACGCCAACCGGTAGTGGCGGACAATGGCCGCTTAACGTCAAAAGGAGGAAGTGAAGATGAGAAAGGGCATCGTATATCTTGTGCTTCGCGCCTATTTCCGGGACGTCGTTGCACCCGTTGCGCTGCGCTTTTTAAGTTACGGTCCGTATTTCACACGATTTTAATCTTAGCATGACTGCACACATGTAGGTGCAACTCTCACCCTCGTTACGCCTCCTGTATTTTCAGCCCCCTTTCCGTAAAATACCTGCTTATTTCTTCCGGCTCCGCAAGTTCAAGCAGGTCCTCTGATTTTATTTCCTGCAGAAGGGAGGCGACATCCTGCTCGGCATGACGGAAACCATGACGTGACAGGATCGTCTTCAAACCCGATCTCCCTATCAGCTTGCTCAACACGAGAATTCTTTTCCACCCGGCGCTGTCCGGCTCTACGGGTTCATAGGATGCCGGGTCCTTGATCGTCCCGTTTATATGAATGCCCGACTTGTGGGCGAACCTTCGATTTCTATAGTGATCCTGGTTGATGCAGCTTCTTACCAGTTCGGCAGCCTCTCTGAGCGGCGCGGTTTCGTGCTTATTGCCGTTTTTCCCGTTCAGGAAGGCGAGAATGGTCCCGAGAGACACGAGGCCGGCGCGTTCCCCGATACCCAGAATGCTGGCATCGATGCACAGTGCTCCGCGCTCGGCGGCACGGACGGCATTTTCGTTCGCCCTGCCGAAATCGTCGTGAAAGTGGAAATGCAGCAGATTGAAATCAATTCTGCCTTCGAGCGCCGCGGCCAAATCCCCGATCTCCCCGGGACTCATGATTCCCAGCGTATCAGCATAACTCAGCCGGTCAACGCCCATGGATTGCAGGTACTGATAAAAATGAATAACGTCGTTCATGTCGGTACGGGACGCGTCTTCGCAGGTAAATTTTATATACAGGCCCTGCTCTTTCGCGTACAGCACTGCATTGCCGGCCTTTTTATAGAGCTCCTGCCTGGTCAGTCCGTATCTCTTGAGGCTCCGGTCGCTGATGCCGCTGAAGAGACCCACCCATGACAGTCCAAGTTCTTTAACCAGACGTATCTCGGCCTTGTCCAGCCGCGCATGGCCTATAAGACGTGCTCGTAAATGCAGACCCGCAATTTCCGATACGGCTTCCCTGATCGAAGGCGCTGCAGCAGGATGCCCGACTTCGATGAAGTCCACTCCGATCTCATCCAGCAAGTATGCGATTCGTTTCTTGACTTCCTTCGGGAAGAAGACGCCGTAGCACTGCTCTCCTTCCCTGAGGGTAGTATCTAATATCTCCGTTTTCAATGCAGGTTCTCGATTCACGGTTCCCAGCCTCGCGCAAACACAAAGCCCGAATATTAACCCCGTTTCGTAATACAAGTGACACTCTTTATTATAAAATCCCTCCTAACCTCCCTTTTCAAAGGGAGGAACTCCCCTCTTTGGCAAAGAGGGGAAGGGGGAGATTTTAAAATCATGCAGTTTCGAACTATTTCTATCTATTGTCCAACTTTTGAAAGGAGAAGGCCGACCAGCATCGAGCCCCAGGCAACAAGCACGGTGAATGAAGCCACCTTTCCCCTGTCGTAATCCTCGGAATTCGCAATGACGTAAGAAACGACGATCACGATAATGCTGAACGCCAAAACTCCAACTATAAACATGGCCCCTCCCTCCTCTTTCCCGTAATGGCTCCTGCGCATATTTCGCACGACTCGTTTCGGGGAACCCTCAATTTTTTAAAGTCCATATCCAGCGTGTTATACATTAGCATTTCGGAAAATAGAGGTTTTCCATACCCCGTCAGCAGCTTAATCGCTTCCAGAGCCATTATGCACCCGAGCATTCCGGAAACCGCTCCGAGGACCGGAAAACCGAGTTCCTTCCAGGAAGGATCGTCCTCGGGAAAGACGCAGTGCACGCAGGACGTGACCCGGGGAATGACATTGAAGATATATCCTTCCATTCCGTTCATGGCAGCCTCAACCATGGGAATGTTGTTTTCGATACAAGCCTTGTTCAAGGTCCGCCGCTCTTCAAAGTTCGGTCGTGCGGACAAAGCTATTCGTGTTGCGCCAATCAGGGTCCCGACATTGCGCTCCGTGATCCGTTCATCGTAAATATCGATATCCACATCCGGGTTCATTTCCCTGATGGTTTCCTTTGCCTGAACGACCCTGCTCTTGCCAATGCGGTTCTTCATCAGGATCTGCCTGTTCATGTTGGACAGCGTGACCGTTCCCGCATGTGCCAGTACCAGCCGGCCGATGCCTGCTGCCGCAAGATAAAGCGCCGCTGTCCCGCCCAGCCCTCCGACACCTGCAATCAGGGCGCTCGAATTTTTGAGCCGCTTCTGATGGTCTTCGGTAAATCCGGGCAGGATCATCTGTCTGCGATAACGGTCCCGTTCGCCGTGACTTAGTGGCTTATTCATGGAGGCTCCTGCCGCGGCCAGACTTGTAGGGCAAGGCTTTAGCCTTGCTGAAATCGCCGAAATGCCGCAACCCTGAAGGGTTGCCCTACAAACTGCTGAAAACATTCGCGTTGACCATGTCAAGTTTGGAAAAGAATAACATCTTGTGACCTGCTCAATATACCGCTTCAGTGTAATCCTCGCCGATGCGCGCCATCAGCACTTCCAGTTCCATGTCCTTGTCCTCGCCCAAGATACCGCAGGCGTCCGCCCTGCACTGCCGGCAGTGGCTCATCTGCGAAACAAAGGGCCGGCATTGCTCACGCATCGCGGAAACGGCCTGATGGTCCGGCCGTTTCAGATGACCGAACCCGGCCTGCGGGATAAGCGGAAGAATGTTCATGATATGAACTCCCAGGCTTCCGGCCCGTTCCGCGATCAGCGGCACTTCAGCGTCATTGACGCCCGGGATCCAGACGGTATTGACCTTCACGGCGAGCCCCGCCCTGACAGCGTGAAACAGTCCCTGCCACTGATTTGCCAGAAGCAGGCGCGCTGCTTCCGCACCCTCATACCGCTTGCCGTCGTAGAGCACCCATGCATAGACAGCCGAAGCGGTCTTGATCGACACGGCGTTGATCGTGATCGTCAGACTGCGCACGCCGGCGGCGAGGACCTGTGCCAGGCGGTCCCCGAGCAGGAGCCCGTTCGTGGATACGCACAGGGTCAGCTCCGGAAATTCGTGATTGATCCGGCGCAGCACCCGATACGTGTCTGCGTTCGCCAGGGGGTCGCCCGGACCGGCGATGCCGACCACCGTCAGCCGCTCATTCCGTTCGACCAGGGCCCGGACACGCTCCATTGCCTCGTCCGGCGTCAGGACCTTGCTCGTAATGCCCGGACGGGACTCATTGGCGCAGTCAAACTTGCGTATGCAGTAGCGGCACTGGATATTGCAGGCAGGCGCTACGGGCAGATGGATCCTGCCGAACCGGTGATGGGCTTCTTCGGAAAAACAGGGGTGTGTCTGTATGATGGACTGTTGGTCCTGCCGTATTATGATCATGGGATATCTCCTTTTGCAGTCATCTACTGCAATAGCAATATTGCTGCCAGAGGAGAAAACACGGGGTATCAAGGGTTTTTGCCGAAGAAGTGAACAGGGAAAAGAATCATGAACAGGCAGGTGCACAGTTTCGCGCCAGAAGCCGCGGGGCGAGGAGTCAGAAGCGTTTCCTGAGGCAGATTAAACCGGTGCCGGTCCATCCGCGTGAGAAATAAAATTGCAAGGCAGGAGCGTTGTCTCTGTCCGCAAGGAGCTGCATCCGGGTGATTCCCTGCTTCGTGCACCAGGCCATGGCGGACCCAAGAAGCGAGGCCCCAATCCCCTGTCCCCGGTGATCCCGATGCACAACGACGTCCTCCACGATCCCGGCGGGGCCGCCTTCCGCTGTTGAAATAACCGTCTGGACGGAGCACATGCCGAGCACCTGCCCCTCCTGCTCGGCAACGAGCACGACCGACAAGCTGGAGGACTGTTCCAGCAGCAGCCTCAGGCCTTTTTCCTGTTTTTCACGGGAAGGCATGAAATCGGACTCAAGGGAGAACAGCTCCGCAAGGAGCTCGCAAAGCTGCTGGATGTCGTCACGCAAGGCGGGTCGGATAAGAATTTTTACGTTATTCCGCATTCCGCACACCCCGCACTCGCGCTGCCGCAATGCTTAGACCCATTGTCGTACCATCTCGCTGAGAAGCGCGAGACGGGAATCAAGGACCTCATAACCGCCGGGTGCAAGGCTCCGCATTCCGCATTCACAATGCCGCATGCACGTGGCACTTCTTTGTGCAGACCCGCGCGCAGGCTTCGCACCCGATGCAATTCTCCGGCGCCGCAACGGACATCACCTTGTTGCCCATATCGTCGCCGAACTCATCTTCGCCCTCGAAGGGCTTCCTGATCAGTTCAAGCACGCCATAGCCGCAGACTTTATAGCAGCGGCCGCAACCGATGCATTTGTCGATTTCAATCGACGCTATGAACTTCGGAGTCCAGGGCGCGCCGCCCCGGGTAATGCCTGTTATAGGGGACATGGCCTTATGACCTCCTTCGTCGTTCGGCGACGGTTACGATGCCCGTTTCGTCATTCGGTTACGTAGTTCGGTTCACACGTCACCGTAGACGACATACGATACGGGCCTCGTTGCCGTGACCGATTTTGCTCTTCCACTCAACTACGCTATCGCCTCACCATTCCGCTCGCCGGTGCGCACACGAACCGCTCCCTGGATAGGTGAAACAAATATCTTGCCGTCGCCCGCCCTGCCCGTTTGATTCACCTTGATGAGGGATTTGACGATCGTCGATACCACGTCGTCCGGGACAACGATCGTGAGCAGCCGCTTCGGAACATAGAGCGCGGCCTTCGGCAGCGTGTGGTCAAGTGCGTACGTGGACGGCGTCGGCTTCAGCTTGACCGCGGTGCAATAACTGTCCGGCATTTCCGAGTCCATCTCGGCGCACATCGCGCCCTTCTGCTTGCCCCGTCCGTCAACGCTCTGTATCGTAAGCGACGGAAAACCAAGGTCATCCAGCGCCTTTTTCGTTTCCGGGAGCTTGTCCCGGCGGATTATAGCTGTAATTTCCTTCATGGCTGTGAAACCTCCAGATTAATAGCCACAGAGGACACTGAGGTCACCGAGAGGACCCCGAAAACCTGAAGAATGATCAACCTAATACTCATATCATTTTTTTTCTCTGTGATCTCTGTGATCTCTGTGGCAAAATTATAGACCCACCTCGCCGGTCCTGACCGTATACGCCTGGTCCACCGGGCTTACAAATACCTTGCCGTCTCCGATGAACCCTGTGCGTGCCTTGTCCTGGATGATCTTGAGCACCTTGCTTTCGTCCTGATCGTCCACCACGGTCATGATCAGCGTTTTCGGCAACTCGTCATAATGGACCGGCCCTATGGTGAGTCCCTTCTGTTTCCCGCGGCCGAATACGGGCATCTTGGTCAGCGATGGGAACCCTGCTCCCTCGAGCGCAAGCACCACTTCCTGCTCTTTTTCCGGTCGAATAAATGCTCTTATCATCTTCATTTATTGTTACCTCCTGATTTTGATTGGTAGCCGCAGGACTTCGGCGAGCTCAGTCGAGTCGCTTCAGCCTGCGCTTTCATACGCACCCTGAAGGGTGCGGCTACAGATTCGTTAAAGCCTTCCTGAGCCATGGCGGGGGCGACTTCGTGATCGTCTCTCCTAACAATTTGAGCGCGCCATCAATCGAGACAGGTTCTTTTACCTTCATAGGCATAATCCCCTTTTTTACCAGCCGGGCAGCGGATGGCCCACCAAGCTCCGTCACATAGATCAGTTTGCAATCGGCAAGTCGATCTACCTTGCTTTGAACGGCATCGTCATGCAGGGGTCCCATGTCTTTCGTGTCCACAACAGTCCTGTCCATGCCGTCAGAGAACTTCCTCATTTCGAGAAAATTGCATCTGCCTTTCGAGATTTCATATACTGCGAACATCCCTGCTCTCCCGAAGTGTTCATTTACGTTTTTTCCGTCGGTCGTTGCAAAAGCGATTTTCATCCGGTCCCTCCTCACGCTCAGTTGTCTGCTTTTTCATCAGTAAACTTGCGATCTCGCTTATTATCATCAGAGTTCCCCGGTATCCGATCGTCACTTTTGATGTATAACCGAACGTCTTGTACACCGGAAACCCCATTTCATAAAGCGGAACCCCGAGCCGTTTTGCCGTGCTTTCACCGTGCGAGTTGGAGACGAGGAGGTCGAATGCGCCCTCGATAGAGAAGAGATCGCTGATACGCACGTCCCGCGCCCTGATTCTGTCCGCTGCCTCGGATAAGGCCGGTATCACGGCAAGATCAACTGAGGCGCTCATTTCATCGAGCACATGAGAGATCTGGACCGCAAGATCCGGGTCCACGGCAATGCATATCTTCGTTCCTCCAAAATAAAAATGAGCGTCCCGCATGGCGTCTATCAGGACCTGCTTCTGGCGTTCATACTTCCGGGGGATCGGCGTGCCGCTGATTTTGCTAAGCGTTTGCATAAATGCGTCCGTGGCTGCAATACCGGCTGCGCTCTCGAATACCTGGTACTCTATGCCGGATTTCCGACTCAAGAGCTTCGCCGCAGGTTCCATGCTCACACCAAAGACTATGGTGTAGTCCGAACCGGCCATACTCCTGACATCCTCCAGGGTCGTTCCTCCTGCTGCGAGAGGAGAAAAACTCTGCCTGCTTCCATCGAGAGCGGACAGGTCCGGGAGGATGACCGGTCGCATGCCGAAGGATTCGACGATTTCCCGTAATTCGGAAACATCGGCAGGCGTGAGATGCGGCCCCACCAGCAGATTTATTCTTATTACATCAGGCTGGTTTTGACTCGATTCCGCAATCCGCAATCCGTTTACACCCGCGCCCACGAGTGCGTAGCGCGAGTGCAGGGTGAAATCCACAATTTGAATTACCGCCTCCACCGCCCTCGCATAGCCGGCCTCCAGCCCTCCGTCATAGTCAGGCGTCGCAACATGGATTATCTGCGTTCTTAATGGTTTTCCGACTCCCGACTCCCGACACCCTGCACACCCCACTCTCGCGCTGCCGCACTCGAAGTCGCCGGGTGCAGGCTCGCGTAAGCAGTCGTAACCGCTGGGTGCAAGTCTCCTGATTACTGCCTTTACATCATCTCCCTTTACCTCTGAAAGCCCCGAGGTGAGAATACCAAGGATACCGGGTTTGCTCTTCTCGACGAACCCTTCAACGGCTTTCAATAACTTTTCCTCGCTTCCCATGACCACGTCCTCGACAAAGAGCTTGCTCGATGCGAGCGCGATCGGCTCCCTGAAATGCCTGGTCAGGAGCACCTTGCCGAGAAAGGTGCAGCCCTGCGCGCCATGGATAAGCGGGAGGGCCCCGTCTATCCCCTGGAGGGCCATGGCCGCCCCGATGGAGGGAGAATGTTTGAGGGGATTGATCAGAATTTCGGATTTCAGATTCCCCCTCACCTTTGTCCTCTCCCCCTCGGGGTGAGGAGTCTTTGCATTCCCCCTCTCCACTCTGGGGAGAGGGCCGGGGTGAGGGGCAACTCCGCATTTCGCATTGTAAAAGCGAAGGCTGTTGCTGATCTGTTCGGCAAGGTTGACGAGGCCCTGATATCCCGCATAGGCTGTGTGCCGCTCCTGGTTCACATCCACGAAAGGATAGCCCTCTTTGACCGCGAGGTACTGGTTACGCCCCCCGGCAATGAGCATGTCCGCTTGACGTTCCTTCAGCAGTTTGAGCAGGTTCTTCGGCGTTACGTCCTCGACCAGCGGCGCGTCAGGCCCGAGGATCATCTTCATTTTCTCTTCGTCCTCGACCGTGCTCTTTTTCGTGCCGATTGCCACAACGTCGATTCCCAGATCTCGTAACGCAGAGATGAAGGACCAGCTCTTCACCCCGCCGGTATAAAGCATCGCCTTCTTGCCGCGTAAATGCTTGTACGATTTAAGCTGGAGTTTTAGTTGCCTTTCCTCGGTCCTGACCAGTTTCGTGACAAGTTCCTGTATCCCGCTGTTTTCGTCTGACTTCTGTCCACTGACTTCTGTCTTCCGGAGCTTCTCGGCGATCATCCGCAAAGCCTTTGCAATTTCCGTATTGCCGAAGAAGGAAGCCTCGATATAAGGAACTTGATATTTTCTCTCCATCTCCCGAGCAACGTTGATGAGGGCGCGGCCGCAGACAACCACGTTCAACTTCGCGCGGTGGGCCCACGTGATTTCCTCGAAGGTCGAATCTCCGGTGAGCCTGGAAAGTATCCTGATGCCTGCTTTTGCAAGGAGCGGCTCTACGAGCCAGAGATCGCCCGCAATGTTGTATTCGCCGATGAGATTAATATCATAATGGGTCATGATCGGCGGCTCTGCCGTGCCGATAACATGTTCGAGCAGAACCTCGCCGGCGATACGGTTCCCCAGGTTCTTCGGCCCTACAAAGCCCGGTGCATTCACGGGAATCACCCGGACGTCGAGCTCATCTTCCGCGCGTTTGCACACGGCATCGATGTCTTCGCCCGTAAGCCCGCTTACACAGGTCGAATATACGAAGATGGCCTTCGGTTGTACGGCCTGATATGTCCGGTGGATGGCCTTCAGGAGCTTCTCCTCCGAGCCATAGATGATGTCGATCTCGGCCATATCCGTCGTGAAGCCCATTTGATGCAGGGGCATATAACCGTTTTGTACGGGCGTATTGCGGCTCGGCTGAGCTCGCCCAAGTCCATACGCCTTTACCCGCGATTTTGTTCCCCTGCCTTCCCATGAATTACCGCAGCAGGCAATCGGGCCGTGCACAATATGGGCGGTGTCGGCGATTGGTTGAAGAACGATCATCGCCCCGTCAAACGCGCAGGATTCTCCGCCCCGGGAGCGACACACTTTCGCTTTGTCTTCCGCGGAACAACCATCCTTCGTCAATTTGTCGATTGCGGTAACCATCTTGAACTCCACATTTGTAAAACAATACCTGCCACAAGGACACCAAGGCCCAAAGTTTTTTTAGTGGCTTCGTGACTTAAACCAGCTCAAAATAGTATTGATGCCGATTCTTTTCTTGTAGGGCAACCCTTTAGGGTTGCGCGCTTTTCAGGTGTTTTTTTAGCAAGGCTAAAGCCTTGCCCTACAGTCGTTTGTTATGGCGTACAAGCCACGCTATGTTGTTACTTTTTAATGCAGTTTATAGTGGGCTGCTTTTTGTTCACTCACACGATTACATCAAAACTTGGCCTTCCATTTCAGATCATCACCAGTTTCATCCCTGCCATCATCAGGGCAACGCCAAGCAGCAATCTTAAAACCGGGCTGTTGAGCCTTGTTGCCCCTAAAGAGGAACCGATGAATCCGCCGGAAACTACGGCAACAGCCCATAGAGCAATGTTCTCCGGGAACGCTCCTCCTTTATGAACATAGCCTGCCAGGCCCGACATCGAATTGAGGAGAATAAATGCCGCGGCAACAGCAGCAGCTCTTCTCAGTCCCGCCCAATTCAACATAATCAGAACAGGACTCAGGAAAATGCCGCCGCCGACCCCGGTGATACCTGAAACAAAACCGATAACGCCTCCCGTCAGCATGGATACGGGAACTGCGGGGTCGCCGATCTTTTCAGGTCCAACTGAAGCGACTTTGGTTCGAAGGATCAGATGAGCCGCTGCAAAAATGAGGGCAAAGCCCACGAGTATTTTGTATATCGCCGTATGAACCGTCAGTCCGCCGCCGAGAAACGCCAGGGGCACCGACGCCAGGGCAAAGGGCCAGAAGAGCCGCCATGAAAAATGACCTGCTGTGTAGAAACGGACAGTCGTGATCAAAGCCACGATGATATTCAGTGCAAGGGCTGTCGGCTTCATGACCGCCGGCGGAAACGAAAGCAGCGCCATGGTCGCCAGATAGCCTGAAGCTCCCGCGTGCCCGACCGTTGAATACAGAAGCGCGATCAGAAAGAAATATATGCCTGTAACAGCGATATCATGCATAACGCTTATCATAAGTAATCAACTTGACAACTGCACCCCTCACCTTAATCCTCTCCCCTTGGGGAGAGGAATTTTTCAGCACCCTCTACCCTCTGGGGAGAGGGCTGTGGTGAGGGGCGTATTTACCTGATCACATCAAAACTCGCTGAATCCACGGTATTTCTGTCCAATTCGTCAAGCACCGTGTTCACCATCATCGTGATCAGGTTGATGACACCCTGGTACCCAATGATCGGATGCCTATGCAGATGGTGCCGGTCAAAGATCGGGAAACCGACTCTGATAAGCGGTGTCCCGGTATCTCTCGTGAGGAACTTCGCATAGGAATTTCCGATCAAAAGATCCACGGGATCGGTGAACAGGAGGGACCGAAGGTGCCACATGTCCTTTCCTGCGTAGACCTTGCCGTTGGCCCCGAATGGGCTGGATGCCAGAAGCTCGTTCGCCTCGGCCTCGAAGTTCTTGTCCCCGTTGGTGCAGACGATATGCACCGGCTCTCCGCCCATCTCCATGATGAGGCTCATCATGCCAAGCAGCACGTCCGGGTCGCCGACAAGCGCGAAACGCTTGCCGTGAACGTACGGGTGCGAATCCACCATGGCGTCCACTGCCCTGCCGCGCTCGGCCTCGATCTCCGCCGGGATCGGCTTGCCAATAAGCTTGCTCAGCTCAGCAAAGAACGTATCGGTATTCCTGATGCCGATCGGAGAAACCACGAGCGTCTTCTGGCCCCATTCCTTCTGGATGTAATCCGTGGTCTTCATGATCGAATACTTCTGGAGTGCGATCGTCGCTGTTGCGTTTATTGCATCGGCGGCGCCCTTAAGCGGCGTGCCGCCGGGGTAGAGCTTGTACTCACCCGTGTTCGGAGAATCAAAAGTGTCGCTCACGTCCGCAAGGAGCGTAAACTCGAAGCCCATCAGCGCCATCAGCCGCTTGATCTCGTGATAGTTCCCGGTATAGGTATCGAAGCCCGGGATGATGTTGATCTTCTTGTTCGGCTCGCCCTTCTTGCCCGCGGAGAGCGTTGCCAGGATGCCCTTCATCATGTTGTCATAGCCTACGATGTGGGAACCCACGAAGCTCGGCGTGTGCGCGAACGGCACCGGCAGGTCCTGCGGGATCACGCCCTTCTCGCGCGCGGTCCTGATGTAGGCGTTCAGGTCATCGCCGATTACCTCCGCCATACAGGTCGTCGAGACCGCAAGCATCTTGGGCTTGTACAACGTATAGGCGTTCTCCAGACCTTCGAGCATGTTGTTCAGGCCGCCGAACACCGCGGCGTCCTCGGTCATCGAAGTCGATATCGCGGCGAAAGGCTCTTTGAAGTGCCGGCTCAGGTGGCTTCGAAAGTAGGCAACGCAGCCCTGGGCGCCCTGCACAAAGGGCATGGAACCCTCGAAACCCGAGGCGCAGAACACCGCGCCGAGGGGCTGGCAGGCCTTTGCCGGGTTGATCTTTATGTGCTGGCGGCTGAAGTTCAGCTCCTTATACTCCTCGGTCTTGGTCCACTCGGAGATCTCTTTTACCTTCTCCGCGGGCCAGCAGTTTTCGAACTCCTTCTTGCGCTCGAATTGCTCCTGGTAGTCTTTTTGCTTAAACAGCTCGCTATGGTCTCTGATTTTCATGATATCCTCCAAAAACTATGGGACGCAGATTTTCGCAGATGAACGCAGATTTAAAGTCAGGTCTTTTGTTCTTTTGGGTTTATCCGCGTCAATCTGCGTTTATCCGCGTCCAAATTATTTCTTTCTTCTTATCAAATTCCACGTCGGGCTGTTCACGGTCATGTCCATATCCCGCGCGAAAACCGGAAACCCGTCGAATCCGTGGTACGGGCCTGAATAATCCCAGGAATGCATCTGCCGGAACGGTACGCCGAGCTTGTGGTAGGAATACTTCTCCTTGATGCCCGAGCCGACCATGTCGGGTTTCAGCCTGCGTGTGAACTCTTCCAGCTCATACAAGGTCGCGTCGTCCATGATCACCGCGCCTTCCTTCATTTCGGGATAGGTGCGTTTGTAATCGTCGCTGTGGCCGAACTCGTAACCCGATGCAACGACTTCCATGCCGAGGTCCTCATATGCGCCGATAGTGTGGCGCGGGCGGAGGCCGCCGACATAGAGCATCACTTTCTTGCCTTCCAGCTTCGTCCGGTACTGCTCGACCACCTTGTCCATGAGCGGCTTGTACTTCGCGATCACGGCCTCAGCATTTTCCTGGATCTTCTGGTCGAACTTCGCAGCAATCTTCCTGATGCTGTCGTATATCTTTGTCGGGCCGAAGAAGTTGAACTCCATCCATGGAATCCCGTGAGTTTCCTCCATGTGCCGGCAGATATAATTCATCGACCGATAGCAATGGACGAGGTTCATTTTTGCTTTGGTCGCGATGCCGATCTCGTTGATCGTGGAGTCGCCGGTATATTGAGAGATCACGCGAAGGCCCATCTCTTCCAGTATTTTGCGTGAAGCCCAGGCATCCCCGCCTATATTGTAATCGCCTATCAGGTTCACGTCATACGGAGTGGACTTCTTGAGTTCACCCTTGCCGAGAACGTAATCTCTGATCGTATCGTTCGCAATGTGGTGACCCAGGGACTGGGAAACGCCCCGAAACCCTTCGCACCGCACCGGCACGATGGGAATGCCCATCTCTTTCGCTACCCGCTTCGAGACCGCTTCGATGTCGTCGCCGATGAGTCCTACGGGACATTCGGACAGGATGCCTATGCCGCGGCCGAGGGGGAAGAGTCCTTTCAATTCTTTCAGAGCAGCATCAAGGCCCTTGTCGCCGCCGTACACAATGTCCTTTTCCTGGAAGTCGGTGGTGATGTGCATGGTGCCGAAGGCGTCGATGCCGGTCTGGCCGTTGTAGTAGTTCCTGCGCGACCACCAGGAGTACTGGCCGCAGCCCACCGGACCGTGGCTGACCGTGATCTGGTCCTTCACCGGCCCCCAGACCACGCCCTTGGCGCCCGCGTACGCGCAGCCGCGGACCGTCATGACGCCCGGACGCGACTTGACGTTCGACTTCACCTGGCAGGTGCTGCACTGGCCCGTGGGATCGTTGGCGGCCAGATGTTTCGCCCGGTCCTTCTTCGATTTCTCCGGGTAAGCCTCCAGGACCTCTTCGATCATTTTTTGAGTATCTTTAATAGTTGAACTCATACGTTCTCCTGACTTTCATAAACCGAATATAAAGCCTTGAACCGCTAAGGCGTACCCTGCTGTTGCCAAAACGCGAGCATAAACGAAGGACGCGAAGAAAAGCAACCTTACTTAATGTTTTATTCCGCACTCCGCCTGCACCCAGTGTTCACGAGTGCATAACGCGAGTGCAGGGTGCAATCCGCAATTCATCATGCCACCGCTTCGCTCTCCATAATGCCGAAATCCATAAGCAGTTGCTCCAGCTCATCCATAGAAATGGGCGTAGGTATGACCAGGTCTCTGTTGTCCGCAATCTTCTTTGCGAGTATCCTGTATTCTTCGGCCTGAGGGTGTTCCGGTGAGTATTCGATGACGGTCATCCTTCTCAGTTCGGCCCTCTGCACCTGGTTGTCCCTCGGCACAAAATGTATCAACTGTGTCCCGAGTTTTTTCGCGAGTTCTGAAATCAATTCATATTCCTTGTCTGTTTTTCTGCTGTTGCATATAAGACCGCCCAGCCTGACCCCGCCGCTATGCGCATATTTAAGGATGCCTCGTGAGATATTATTTGCCGCATACATGGCCATCATCTCACCGGAGGTCACGATGTAGATCTCCTTTGCCTTGCCCTCTCTCATCGGCATGGCAAAGCCGCCGCAGACCACGTCACCGAGCACATCGTAAAAAACGAAATCGGTGTCCGCATCATAAGCCCCGTTTTCTTCAAGGAAGTTTATGGCGGTTATAACTCCGCGGCCCGCGCATCCGACTCCCGGCTCAGGACCTCCCGACTCAGCGCACCTGATGCCGTTAAAGCCGGTCAGAAGCACTTCATTGACTTCAAGGTCTTCTACTGTGCCGCGTTCCCGTGCAAGGTCCATCACCGTTGTCTGTGCCTTTGCATGCAGTATGAGCCTCGTTGCGTCTGCTTTAGGATCGCAACCCACGATCATGCATTTGTACCCAGCCTGCGAAAGGCCTGCAACGGTATTCTGCGTTGTTGTTGATTTGCCGATACCGCCCTTTCCGTAAACCGCTATCTGTCTCATTATGTTCCTCCTGTGGATAGGTTTTGTACTGTATATAGCAACGGTCGTGCCATTTTAAAAAGTACGCTTTTACTCGGTTTTTTGATGATGGATGAAGATTCGATTGAGTAACGGTACGGCAGGTGATGGGAAACTATACAGGCGGCTCATCTGTTTGCTTGATTTCGATCATCGTATCTGCTACTGTAATCGGCGTAATTTCGGATAATCAACCTCACTTTTGAATTCATCCCCCCTCGAGGGGGAGGAGATGCGGAGAAGAACATTTTCTCGTGAAAGGAGTGTGCGTATGGAACTTACAGGAAAGAAAGTTCTGATGGTTATAGCGTCAGCCAATTTCAGGGACGAGGAATACGCGGTGCCGCGAAAGGCGCTCGAAGATGCAGGAGCACAGGTGACCGTTGCCTGCTCCACTCTCAAGACAGCGAGGGGAAAACTCGGCCTTGAGGTCAAACCGGACATCCTGATCGGCGATGCCCGGGAGAATGACTATGACGGCATTGTGTTTGTGGGCGGGGGCGGATCAAAGGAATATTTTGACAGTCCTGTCGCTCACAAACTCGCACAGAGCTTTTATGGCCGGGGCAAGCTCACATCAGCTATCTGTATTGCCCCCGAAATTCTCGCGAATGCGGGGCTCCTTGACCGGAAAAAAGCAACGTCGTTTCCCTCATCCGAATCTGCACTCACGTTGAAAGGTGCGGTCTTTACAGGCGGCGGCGTAGAGTGTGATGGTATTATCGTAACAGGAAGCGGACCTGAAGCGGCCGCGAAGTTCGGAGAAAAGCTCCTGGAAGTGCTGAGAAGGAGATAAACCGTGGGCGCCGCTGTTTCACTGAACAAGATAACGGCGCATAATGCCTGGCAGATTTAGAGAGACGCGGCTACGGAACTTTCCGCTGTGGCAGGTGTGGTAAGATAAACCGTGGCCACTACAGGAATGTGGTCTGAGGCAACTCGTGTTAAAGCGGATGTGTACGGCCCGGCTTCTTTCAGGCCTTCCGAAGGCAGGACCCATATTTTATCGAGGGGAAGGACCGGCAATATGGAGGGGAAAGAGCGTCTTGTGACCGGCTCACCCAAGCGCTTCTTCAGACGCCTCAGCACCGGGCTGCCGGGCATCCAGCCGTTCATATCACCCATAACGATGAGCGGAGAGGCAGGCCTCTGCGGCAGTATCTCGAGCAGCCGGTCGGCCTGGCGGTTCCGCTCTGAAGGCCACAATCCGAAATGCGTCGCCAGCACGCGAACCGTTTTGTCACCAATCATTATATCGGCGTCGATTATGCCGCGCGGTTCATATGTCCCGACGCTTATATCGTGAAGCCGGACTTCGGTGATCGGAAAACGGCTCAACAAAGCATTGCCGTACCTGCCGTCCTTCTTGACCTTTGTCTGCCCGGCGACAGCCATGTACATCCCGGTCTTTTCCGCAATAGAACGCACCTGCGCGGACGGTACATCACCCGTATCCGACAGGACTTCCTGCAGAGAAACAATGTCAGCATCGAGAGAACGGATCACGTCCGCTATGCGATCGGGGTCTCGCTTGAAATCGTTGCCTGTGCATTTATGCACATTATAGGAAACTATTCGAAGAGGCCGTACTCCGCGTTCGACAGCCTGCCATGTTGCTTTGAGCGAGTCATTGCTGCGGCAAGACCAGGTGTCTGCGCAGAATTCCTGGGCATCGAGGACTATCGGTTCCCTTGCGGGCATCACTTCATGATTGCCGGCAAAGGAGTAAAAAGCGCCTGCTAGCAGAAATATGAGTATTAAAGTTAATGTATGAGACACGTTGCGTATATATTGACCGCTATGTTAACGACAGTGACGTAATACTTTATTAAGCCGACACAAAGTATGTATATATACACCCGTGACCGCCTTTTTTCAAACAAAAAGATGAGAAGGCAAAGTATTAGAATGGAAGGTCCCTCTCCTCTTTAGGAGAGGGACAAATGAGAGTAGATTAGTGCGCTAATGATTGAGGGGAGGATCAGCAGCCCACGGCCGCTTATATTTTGGCTGCCTTGGCGGTTTTGCCCAGCGAGTTTATATAGGCGACGAGGTTTTTCATCTGATCGGATTTCACGTCCAGGGCCTTGCCTTTAAGCGCCATGGTGATGCAGATGTTGATGGCCTCTTCCAGGGTTTTGAACGATCCGGCAGGGGTCTTCCATTCTTTCTTGCCTGCTACAGCTTCCAATCCCTGGCCGTCAGGATGGCAAGTTCCACATGTGTTGCCGTTGGTGCCGAGACTCTTGTCGTTGAACAGCGTCTTGCCGCGCTCTTCCGGAAGATGGTGCCTTGCCATTACAGCCGAAGAGACAAGGATGAGGATAGCTATTACTGTTACTATTTTAAAATAAGCCACGTCATTCACCTCCTTTCCGGCTGAGTCAAAAGACTTATTCAAGTATAGCACATCTTTTTTAAGGAATTAATTTGCCGCTTAGAAGCGATCTTGCTTTCTCGAACACCACTCCGAGCGAAATATGCTCTACACTGCCGGGACTACCCGGCGAAATTACGTGCACATCCCTGCCGACAGGCTTCCACAGCAATGACTCGGTCGCTCCGAAAAGAATAAGTGTCGCGCAGGCTGCTGCAGCAAGATGAGAGAAACCTGAATCATTGCCGATATAGAGGTCACACAGGGAGAGCAGGGCCGCGGCGGTGATCAGTTTGAAATCAGCGGCATGCAACACGCGGTTGTGAGAACGCGCAAAAGAGTCGACACGTTTTTTCATGTCTTCATCTTCGGCCGGGCCGGAAAAGATCAGGATAAACGGATCATATACAGATTGAAGGTTTTCAACCAGAGCGAAGTAATTGTCGACTGGCCAGCATTTCGCTGTGCCGCCGCTTCCGGGATGGATCGCAAGAACCCTCCTTCCCGGTCCGAGGCCTGCCTGCTCCAGAAAGCATTCAGCCTTTCCAACATATTCCTTGGAAAGGCGCAGGGTTGAGGACGCTCCCTTGAGCCCAAGGCCCGGAGCAACCTGCGATAACCTGTACTCGGCAACATGGATTCTTGATCCTGTTGAAGGAATTGTTTCGATCTGACGAACATCAGGTATGCATGTGCGAATTGCTCCGGCAACGGTCGAATCATTCATAGACGAAAATACATAACCACGATCGAATGCGCTCAGGAATGTCCGAAGGCTGCTATCCACTTCCGAATAGAGTGAAGCAAAGATGGAGCGATCGGACGATATGGCTGCATTGACAAAGCCAGCCTCTTTCAGGAAAGCTACAGCATCTCCCTTTCCGGCGATTTGCAGAAAATGGGATTCGCCTGAAGCGCTCGAAAACTGGGCAATGAGAGGAGAATGTCGCCCAGTGCACCGTCATGATAAATGAACGTTTTCATAAATGTCCGGTATTTTGCAGAGCCCTATTACAATTTAAAACAACATTACTAAACCAGACGATACCCAGGCTTACAGTTTTGCGGGTAAGAGGCAGGAATTATGAGCGGAGCATCTACACGTTAAGATCCGGCATGCCTTATGCCGTCATGTATATATGCAGCATACTAACCATTTGACGGAGTCAAGAGCGGTTCGCTATATTCTGAGAGACGGTTGACTTGTCCTGTCCCCAAATAGTTTCCAGAACCATTTTTTCGGCGGATCTTTTTTATGGAGAACGGACAACGTAATATAGCCGTCCTTACGCAACGGCCTGCTCGATTCATGGATGATTCTGCTTCCATGCTTGCATCGTGGATTTGAGCACATATACTCCATTTTTTCCTGCACAGTCGAACCGACTTCGGATTCAATGGAATTGATAAGTTCTAAAGGCATATTACAGAAAGCGCAAAGCAGGCTCATGGGTTACCTCTCTCTTGTTGTCGTACACGAGAAAACCGAACTTGTTGATCCTTAAGCATGCTTCCAAAAAAACCCTATTTGAAGGATAACTCAAAAAAAGAAAATTTCAAGAGTCCCCGGTATTTTTTTTAGGACAATATCTGAACCTTTAGTTTGAAGTGCCCGGTTCCTTAAAGAGACTTTTATAGAAAAGCACATGCAGATAAAGAGCATCACAATAAAGGGAAACAATATCCTTAGTTCGCAGCCTCGTATCCGTGCATTTCCCCTTCCCGCTGCAAAGTACCGTCCGCCGTCTTTTTCAATGTGTCCTTAATATAATCAGCGAGCAGTTGTCTGCACTCGGGGACTATATCCGTAAACATCAGGCCGTATTGGTAATCTTCCTCTCCGGCATTCTGTTCAATAATCCTGACTATTTTGCCTGACGCCTCTATTCTTTTTGCATTGGGCAGATAGAACTGGCACGAAAGCCGTGCCCCCTCCCTCAAGCGCTTATCAGTCTCTATCAGCATTCCGGAAGCGCTGACATTCCTGGTTCGACAGTAAAACGATCCATCATCGGAATGACCGTCCACATTGGCGCTTAAGAGCACGCGAAGCGTCTCTCGTGCCGAAATATAAAGCAGCTGCTGGGCCTTGGCAACAAGCAGGACAGGGTGCACCGGTTCAAGCAGAACAGCATTCGCCTTGCATCGAGAACTCGCCTTAATAGCCGCCGCGGTATTCACACAGACTATGATCATCGATACCTGGCGAAGTCCGGCCTGCTCCCTTATGAGGCTGCAAAAATGCTCGCTGGCCATGCCGGGTGTGTCGAGGTGCGTTATTATCAGGTCCGCCCTCTCCGTGTGATGAATTTTCAACGCTTCGTCGTTCGTTGCCGCAACGAACACTTTCACGTCTGCCCGATTTAAAAACGTCTTCTCTTGCCTTAGCATTGAATGGATAGTACGAGAAACCAGAATTTTTTTCATGGAAAGCCTCTCATTGATTATCTCGGCGGCGGGGTAACTAAGGTAGTTTAATGTAGGGCAAGGCTTTAGCCTTGCATTCATGCGGTCCGCGCCAGTTCGCATGTTGGGCGCAACCCTAAAGGGTTGCCCTACAAAGGTTTAAAATCGGACCTGAGTAGATACGCGGCGGGTACATTAACCGGATTCCGGGGGGGCCTAACTTGCGCTTGCTTCAGCGGAACATCTAAAGTTGTATCTCCATTCCCGCTTCAACCCCGTAGCACTCAACCTTGGCGTTCTGTCTATCCGCAATGCCGCGGCAATCGTCCACTATCCGATCCAGCTCATCGTCGGTCCTGTCCTGGTTGTGATGGAACAGACCGAACTGCTTGACTCCTGCTTCAATCGCAAGGCGCAGGGCGTCCGTATATACGGAATGCCCCCAGCCCTTTGTTATTTTGTATTGCTCGGCGGTGTATTCGGAGTCGTGGATCAGGACATCGGCGTTCGCCGCGAATTCGAGATAGTCGCGGTACTCACCTGCCCCGTCATGGCGCACAGTCAGCTCGTTGTCGGTCAGGAAAACGAAGGTTTTGTTGTCCTCTGTGAACTTATATCCGATTCCCTGGTTGGGATGGCTCATTTGAATGGGGGTAACCAGCACCGGGCCGATCGTAAACGGCTCTTCGCATACGGTACGAGGTACGATTGCGGCCTGGATCTGGCTGAAATCCACCGGAAAGTAAGGAGCCATCATGGATTTTGAAAGCACCTTCTCGATGGACTGCTGCGTATAGGCGCACCCGTACATCTTGATGGTCGTTTTCTTGCTGTAGATCGGCTTGAAGAAGGGAAAACCCATAAGGTGGTCCCAATGGGCATGAGTGAAGAGGATGTTGAAACTTGATTCTCCGGTTGTGAGCAGCTTGTTCCCCAGCTTTCTGATCCCGGTTCCAGCATCTACGATGATAATATCCCCGGCTTTGCTCCTGATCTCCATGCAGGTCGTATCACCGCCGTACTTTGCATACTCCTTTCCGGACACAGCGATTGATCCTCTGGCTCCCCAGCACGTGATTTTCATTCAGCAGCCTCCGGTTTATTGATGTTCTCGTAAATCCGAATTTCAGGTTTCCTGATGTAATCGCGCGATTCGCGTTGTGCGGGGAATGAGCAATCACGACGGAATAGCTCGATTATATAGACATGCATTTTTTTGTCAAGATTGATTTAAAGTGATGTCAAGCCAATCCTGAACACTTCCTGCCCGGTCGAGTTTCGCGCTATTGCGTTTATCCGTTCCGCGAATCATAATTTGCGCGGCTCCCTCCGGCATTTTTTCCGGCCAGATATATTTCCAAATAATTTTTGAAATTTCAGGAAAAACGGTTATAATGTTACTATATGTGTAATACTTTGTTCATAGGAAAGGCTAAATTTCACATGATATTGAGCAACCTATTGAAAAATAGTAATTTTTTGCACAACATTTTTTTACCTCATTATATCTTCTTGATGTTCCTGGCTTTTGCCGGCATCGCCATCTCCGTCGGACTTTTCATTGTTGGCGAAAGACAGGACCGGGACCGGCTCCAGATAGAATTTAACAAGCTGTCGGACGACGGTATTGACAGTTTGCGAAGAGGCATTGAAGAAAGCCTGCAGCAACTCGAATCGCTCAGCGCATTTTACGTCCACGCCGATGTGATTACCCGAAAAGAATTTCACGATTTCATTCAACCGTTCCTGGCGCGCAATCCGGGTATTCAAGCGCTTGGATGGATCCCGCGCGTGCCTGATTCTTCCAGGGACGCATATGAGAGGGCCGCGCAAGGAGACGGATTTCCCGGATTTCAGTTCACGGAAATGGAGTCAGGGGGCGCGATGATCAGGACCGGAAGGCGCCGCGAATATTTCCCGGCTTATTTCGTGGAGCCCTTTTCAACAAATAAGATGGCGCTTGGTTTCGACCTGGCCTCGGAACCTGTTCGTCGTGCGACATTACAGCAGGCTCGAGATTCCGGAACGGTAGTTGTCACTGCGAGGATAATGATCCTTGAGGAGAGAACATCCCGGTCCGGGTACCTGGCGCTTCATCCCCTCTACGGAAAAGGACCAGTGCCGGGTTCGATCCAGGCGCGCCGGGCGCGTCTCACGGGCTTCGTCGTAGGGGTTTTTCAGATCGGCAATATCATAGAGAAATATGTATCGCATCTTCGACTACAAGATATCGAAATCCGCGTTTATGACGACACTGCCCAGGACAGCCCTCTTTTGTACGTGTACCCCCCGTCGCTGCACGCCTCTTCGCGAGAAGTCGAAGACAGGGGATTCCTTCAGAAAAGTATTAAATACGGCAAAACAATCGAAGTGGCAGGTAAAAAATGGACATTCGTGTCCATTCCAACCCCGCAATACCTGGCTGCAGGAAGAACATGGCATCCGTTGCAAATGATGGGAGGAGGCCTGGTTATCACCGGTTTCATCAACCTTTATATCTTCCTGATGGTGAACCGGGCGGCCCAGACAAGAAAATTCAACGGGCAGATCGTACAGGCAAAGCAAGAACTGGAACGGGAAATGGCGGTCCGTATTGAAAACGAGCAGATATTGCGCGCAAGCGAAGAGAGATTCCGGCAGATCTTTGAGAATGATTCCATCGGCATGGTAATCGTCGGTCAGGACTACACATTCCTCAAAGTAAACAGGGCAATCTGCGATCTTTTGGAGTACGCCGAAGAAGAACTGGTCGGAATGAGCCTTGAAACTATCACCCATCCCGACGATAGAAGAAGAAGCATCGATAAAACACAGCGTTTTTTCAAAGGCGAGTTCGCCCGCTTCCAGATGGAAAAGCGGTTCATGAAGAAAAACGGCGAAATAGTTTGGGCACGCGTCACAGCCGCTGAAATTCAGGGTCCGGGCGGGGAGAAGTTCGGTCTCGGCATTATCGACGACATCACCGAACTGCAGGAAAGCGGACAGCGCTATCGCTCGCTGTTCGAGAACATACTTGAGGGCTTTGCGTACTGTAAAATGGTCTATGAAGAGGGCAGGCCGCGGGACTTCATCTATCTGGAAGTCAACAACGCATTCGAAAAAATGACCGGGCTCAGGAACGTCGCCGGGAAAAGAGTGACCGAGCTGATACCGGGCATACGAGAGGCCCATCCGGAGCTTTTTGAGATTTATGGCAGGGTGTCAATGACCGGCAAGACGGAGAAGTTTGAAATGTATTTAGAGCCCCTGGAGGCCTGGCTGTCTATCTCCGCCTACAGCACGCAAAAAGAACATTTTATAGCGGTGTTCGACAATATCACCGACCGCAAACAGCGGGAACGCCAGTTGGAAGCGATTTCACGGCTCAGCATAGCCCTGAGGTCAACCTCTACCCGGGCAGAGCAGTTTCCGATTATTCTTTTCCATACGGTCGACTTGCTGGATATCGAGGCGGCGTCGATCGGGATGCTCGAACAAACCACGGGAGAAACTGTCGTTGAATTGGGTTGGGGCGACCTGCAGAACCTGACCGGCCGTCGACTCCCACCCAAAGAGGGCGTTATCGGGCATGTTATTGCAACCAGCCGGACGTATGCGAGCAGCGACTTTTTGAACGATCCGCGCTTGATCCAACCGGATCCGATCAAAGGCCTGAACGCCGCGGTCTGCGTTCCGCTCGTCGCGGAAAAACAGACCATAGGCGGGCTTATGGTGGCATGCAAAAAAACGATAAAAAAAGAGGAAGTGCAGTTACTTACGGCTATCGGGGAAATAGCCGCGATCGCGATACACAGGACGACCCTGCATGAGAAGGCTTTGCAGCAAATGCAGCATCTTTCGGCCCTGCACGATATCGATGTAGCCATCAGTTCCAGCCTCGACCTGCGAGTAACCCTCAAAGTATTGCTTGGACATGTTACAACGGAGCTTGGAGCGGACGCCGCCGCGGTCCTCCTGATGAATCCCGATACGAAAACGCTCACCTATGCAGCCGGTCACGGCTTCCGGACCCGGGGAATCGAGCAAACAAGGACCAGGCTGGGCGAGGGCTGCGCGGGCCGCGCCGCGCTTGAGCGCAGGATAATAAGCGTCCCTGATAATGTCATCGGCAACAATATGTGCGAACACGTCCGAACGCTGCGTGGTGAGGCCTTTGTGTCGCATCATGTCGCGCCCCTTGTTATAAAGGGACGGGTGAAGGGCGTTCTGGAAGTCTTCAGCCGCTCTCCGCTCGTTCCCGATCCCGCGTGGACTGCTTTTTTTGAAGCACTCGCGGGGCAGGCCGCTATCGCCATAGACAATGCCTCCCTGTTCAATGATCTCCAGGTTGCAAATGACGAACTGGTCCTGGCATACGACGCCACTATCGAAGGCTGGTCAAGAGCGCTCGATTTGCGCGATAAGGAGACGGAAGGTCATTCTCGGAGAGTCACTGATATGACCGTAACAGTAGCGCGCGCCATGGGGATGAGCGAAGAAGATCTTGTTCATGTTCGAAGAGGCGCGCTCCTGCATGACATCGGGAAGATGGGAATACCGGACAATATACTTCTGAAACCGGGAAAACTTTCGGAGGAAGAATGGGTAATCATGCGGAAACACCCCGTATTCGCACATGATCTGCTCTCTCCAATCGCTTTTTTGCAGCCGGCGCTCGATGTCCCCTCTTACCATCATGAGAAATGGGATGGGACAGGCTATCCTGAGGGGCTCAAAGGCGATCAAATTCCTCTTGCAGCGCGAATATTTTCCGTGGTCGATGTATGGGATGCCTTGGGGTCAGACCGCCCGTATCGGCCCGCCTGGCCCAGAGAGAAAATACTGCAGTACCTGAAGGACCGAACGGAAAAGGATTTTGATCCGGGTGTAGTGGATGTTTTTTTCAGGTTATTCGGCACCGATGTCAGAGATCAAACCCGGGATTCCTTGTTTTCCGCAAAGTAACGTGCGCTTGTTTCTGCGATATATACTTCATAAGCTACGGCCAGTTCTACTTTTATCTGCGCAGCCCGGGAGAGTTCCGTGATGAGGCCCGGCCTCTGGGGCTCGGCAGAAGCGACTACGAGAACGTCGTCCCTTTTCTCAACGGGAATCACTTCGAGCCGTCTTACCACTTTTCGCGGCGGGAGGCTCGCCGCGATTTTCGGCGATATCGTCAGTTCGGAGAGTTCCACCCATGCAGGGGTCGCAGTCGTACCGGTTCAGATCAGAAGGGAGGCGGACTTCGCTTTTATTCCTGCACTTCAATCCTGTTGCGCCCCTTTTTCTTTGCTTCGTACATGCCGGCATCCGCTGCCTGAATCAATTTCATGGCCGTGTCGATCCCGTTTCCGGATACATCGGCAATCCCGATGCTGACGCTCTTTTTTTCGCCGCCCAGGCCCGTAAAATCATGGGCGCACACGGATGACAGTATCCTCCGGGCCGGAAGCAGTGCGCCCGCTTTCGGCGTCATCGGCGCCAGCACGATAAACTCTTCGCCGCCCCAGCGGCAAGCCAGGTCGGCGTCTCTGATGCTCTGCTTGATGATCAGCGCAACTTCTTTGATGACGCCGTCTCCGACTGCATGACCATATGTGTCGTTCACGGACTTGAAATGATCGATATCGATCATCATAAGGCTGAGAGGCGTATGGTACCTGCTGGACTTCTTAAATTCAAGATCCAGCACTTCCTCGAACCGCCTTCGGTTGAAGAGGCCCGTCAACGGGTCCGTAACAGAAAGCGTCTCCACTTTAGCGAGTGTTTCGGTTAATGCATCGTTTTTGCGTCTCAGTTCGTCACTGAGCTGTTTTGTTCTCAATGCGGCGTATACGCGCGCGTTCAGTTCTACATCCTCATAAGGTTTGGGAAGATAGTCATCGGCCCCCGCTTCCAATCCCTTAACTTTCTCTTCAGTGGTGTTCATAGCCGTGAGCATGATGATCGGTATTGTCTTTGTTGCCTCATCCTGTTTTAGCAGTCTGCAAATTGTAATTCCATCCATGTCAGGCAAGACGCGGTCGAGCAGAATAACGTCTATCGATTCGCTCTTGGCTACACGAAATGCCGATAATCCTTCAACGACCCAGGTCACCTGATAACCGCTTTTTTCAAGAAACATTTTTGTTTTTGACCCTACAACCTTGCTGTCTTCCACGACGAGAATGTTACCCTTCGGCAATCCGGCTCACCTCCTTGCCATGCAAGCTGAAATAAATCCGTATTCCATCCCGTATTTCGAGCACGCCATAACTCTTCTGCAGGCTAAGGCATTATAGACACTTTCTTTTATTAATAAAGCAGAAAATATCAAATAAATAGCATATTTTATTGAAGGAATTACGGAAAACTTGAGGGGTTGACAATGCAAATACCGACAGGAGGTCAAGTCGTCTTAATTAATTTTATCCATCATCTTCCTGAAGAAGCTGCAGTTCTCGATCAAATCCGGCCCGTGCTTGAAAAGCCCGCCGCCTATCAGGAATATCACTTCCTTACCGTAAGTGCCGATCATTTCCGGGACTCTCTCAAGGCTCATACCGCCGCCGGGCGCGGGGAAGATAGATTTCAGATTTCCCATGGAAGATTCCGTTGCCAGCACAATTTCCCTGCATTCCTCCCTACTGAACGAAAACCTGCCGCCGAAGTTAGGAAAAATCGTGACATCCGCTCCTGCCAGGCGGGCAAGCTGACCGAAGAGAACACCATGCGATATGCCGTTCCGGCCGGTCACAAAGCTTCCCTGGAGAGCCGGATGGGTCAGGATGGGCAGGTTGATTGTGTCGTCGTCCACAAGCTTCGCGCATAAGGTCCATACCGATCAGTCCCGGCGCAACCATGAGGCCGCCCGCTCCAGACTCCCTTGCGATCCTCGCACGCTGCAGTATTCCCGGCTCGGCCCGGTTATGTTTGCTACATATAGTGATCTATATCCGGTTTCCTCACTCGCCCGCTGAACGGCCTCGGCTGCAGAGCTTGACGCGTTCCTTAAAGGGTGAACAGCATTGGTCAGTCAGCCCGTGATCATCCTTGATGATGTCCATCCCGCCGAGTGCGAACTTGTATGCCAGTTCTGCAAGTTCCCTGCACGAAAGTCCCATCGGCTTGAGAGCGGTTGAAAGGAGCGGCCGCTTCGGTATATTGAGTAATCGCCGCAGCCCCTCTCTGCCAAAGCGGGGTCCTTTGAATCGGCGAAGCATCGAATCGGGCAGATCAAGATGCTCCACGCGGATACCCGGCTTTATGCTGCTGTTTCCGAACACCACGTTCATAAATTGGGTCAACTCGCCGGCTGCAATCTCAACTGCATAGCTGATAACGGCTTTATAACTTTCCGGATCGTATTTTTCGAACGATTCTACTCTTCCGAAAATGTGGTCCCTGATGACCCCTGCCGGCACCTCTTCCGCCGGAAATTCGACTGTCTGCTCGATGCAGATGTCCGCGGCTTTTGTGCGTGCTTCCTTCTCGTTTCCGAATAAACGGTACGTTACGGAAAAACGTTCGTTTGAAAAGAGAGTTTCAGCAGTGCAGGTGTTTTGGATGATCATGGATTCAAAACCTTTACCGCGGAAGCACAAAGGCACAATAAAACAAGAACAGGTTAAGACCGTGCAGCCGCGCTGTCCGAATTCTGCAAGTGGTTTATGCCCGCGCTTTCGCAAGAGCAGGGTACATTGAGCTACAGCGCCTCGGCTTTTGCCATACTATGTACGGCAGTGACATGCGTCTGCGCCAGTTCATCTTCGGAAATACCAAGCCTCTGGCCGATCAGTAATTCCACTTCTTGATAAGTGAAGTCGCATCCATCCGGTGCTCCTTCATGAGATACTGTTTACTGGCCCCGTGGCTGAAAGTATCGCGGAGACCGACTCTGAACAAGCTTTTTCGCCACTCCCTTGCTTCGGCCATCTTTTCCGCAATGATGCTGCCCCAGTCCTCCGACGATCGTATGATTTTCCATCGTGATCAGCGCCGAAGCGCGACCGGCGACAGCGTCCATATCGGCTGATCGTTAAACGGCTTTAGCGTCGAGATATGCATGTGTTGAATCGAGACACCGCGCCGTTTCAGTGCCTCAACCGCCCGCATTGCCTCTTCGGTCATGATGCCGCTCGAAAGCACAACGATCTCCCTCCCTTCGGACAGCACCCTTGGCTTATGGAGCACCATTGGTTCCGATGAGGACAAGTCGGGGGATCTCGCCGCGAAGCATCCGCACATATACGGGACCGTCAATCCTCTCGATCACGTCCAGCACGGTCTCAACCTCGGTTGCATCCCCGCATTCCAGGACAGTCATGTTCGGGAGCGATCGCATGACCGCAATGTCTTCAATGGCCTGATGGGTCGCGCCTCCCGGCGTGGTAATGCCGGGAAGAAAACCGATCATCCGTACCGGAGGTTTGGATAGGCAACGGACATGGCTATCTGGTCAAAGGCGCGCCTGTAGATGAACACCGCGAAGGTATGGACAAACGGCAGGAAACCCTCTCTTGCCAGTCCGCCCGCAAAGCTCAGCATATTCTGCTCGGCGATACCCATGGAAAGAAACCTGTCGGGATACGTCTCACGAAAAAGGTCGATCTCGGTAGAGCTCGTGAGATCGGCAGAGAGAACGAGGACGTTCGGTTTATCCGCGGCCCATCGAACGAGGTTTTTTGCATGCACTCTGGTTACGATTTGCGGACCTTGATGCTTTTTCCCTTCAGTCTTCTTCTACGGTTTGTGCGGGCACCTGTTCCGTCCCCCGTAATTCAGCGAACGCGGCTGCATAGAGGCCCTTCTCCTCCTGGTTCGTAAACCGCACGTAATGCATTTTCGGCGCTCGCGCCTTCAGTACATTCAGACCGTGCGCCGCATCGGTATCCGCTACGACAACCAGGGGGCGGCCATCGGGGGTAATCTTTCCGGTTTGGCCAAGCGTTCGATATCGTGGCCGTCAAGTCGGACGACGCGGGCGCCGAACGATTCGAGCCGCTTGTCCAGGGGCTCGATATTCATGACGGCCGACATCTTTCCGTCACATTGAAAGCCGTTCACGTCAACATAGATGATTACATTATCCAGTTTGTGAAAGGACATTGTCTGGAGCGCCTCCCAGGTCTGGCCGATCTGGAATTCGCCGTCCGACATGAAGATAATAACTCTTCCGCTCTCCCCCTTCTTCTTGCGTGCAAGCGCGGTACCCGCGGCCTGACTTATACCCTGCCCGAGAGAACCGGTCATCGATTCCATTCCCGGTGAATGCTCAGCGCCGATCATTTCCACCGAACTTCCGTCCCTGTTAAACTGAAGAAGCCCTTCTTCAGCCATCCTGCCCGTCTCTATCAGGGCGGCATAGAGCACCAGCGCATATTGCGCCGGGGAGAGAAAAAAACGATCAAAATCCGGTTCAACCGGACCGTTAAAGAAACCGCCCGTAAAATAGCCGGAATTCCGAGGGCCGGGGACGCCGGGAAACGGCTTTGGTACGAGCGGCGTATCTATTTTTCCCAGATTCATGATCGATACGTATAGAGTCGACAGGATTTCCGCTGACGGAACAGGCCTGGCTGAGATATCCTCCGTTATTATTTATGGTATGCTCGAGCACACGTCTGCGGATACCCGCTGCGACCCTTCGGACCTCGTCCTGCCATGGCTTGTTTTGAATTCTCTTTTCTGAATAGTTTATACCTACGGCTGTTAGCCGATCATGATCCTCGAAACGAGAAAATGATGAACGGTGCTCATGAATAAACAGTGTTTATCGGTGCGCATCCGTGGCTAAAATAATCACCTGATTAAGGTTTTGCATGCAGCCGATTATCACGCAAGGCCGGACAAGAGTCAAGGCGAAATTATCGCACGTCCGCTTTCCGGAAACTTCTGTACAAGAGAAGATCGTATACGATCTTGAGCCCGCCGGCAACCAGAAACGGAGCGCTTATCAGTGCCGGATAAGCGAGAAGTATCCCGGCCAGGGATGGTGAAATTGCAGCACCAACGGAACGTGCAATTGTAGTAACACCGGATGCAGCGGACCGCTCATCAGGAGAAACAACGGCCATGGTGTATGATTGCCGCGTGGGAACATCCATCTGTGATATGCTGAAACGCAGAAGCAAAACCGCAACCGCCCATCCGAGGGTGGGCATGAACGGCACCAGGCAGAGAAGCACGTTCGAGGGTATATGGGTAAAGACCATGGTATTGATAAGACCGATCCGGGAAGCAAGACGTGCAGCGAGGAGTGCGGACAGCCCGGCCAGTATATTCGCGCCGAAAAAGATGCTTCCGAGAAGTCCTGCGTCGAGACCGAACTTCACATGGAACCAGTAAGCCACCATGCTCTGGATTATGAAACCGCCCGCAAATGCGTCGAGCGCGAACAACGCGCTCAGTTTCATTACAACTCTTCTGGACCTGTGAAGACCGAGAAAAAGTTTGTCATCCCTGATTGTACTCGCTGTTTCCACCGCTGAGACAGAAATAGAAAAAGAACCAGCAGCACAACCCCGCATGCGGCGTAACCGAGGATGACCGCCCGATATGATCCAAGCTCAGTAAAACCTGCTTGCATGAAACCGCGAGACAGAAAGCCGCCTGCAAGCGCCCCTGCGGCCGCGGCAAGGGACCCGGCCAGATTGTACCAGGCAAATATACGGGTCCGCCGTTCGGAAGGCAAAAGTTGAGAAAGGGCCGCCTGCTCGAGCGAGAGAAAAGGGCCGATCTCGTTTCCGCTCGGGCTTATCACGCCGATAATGGCCGCTATCATAAGAAGCACGGGATTTCCGGTCAGGCTAAACACAATCCCCGCCATTATCATAAGACGCCGCGCCAAGAAGGAGCATGCGCCTCCTGCCGACCCTATCCGCAATGGTCGTGATCCAGAGCGAAATCTCCGGCGTCGCCTGCCAATGTCAGCGTAAAAAGCAGGCCGATCTCGGCTCGCTGAGACCCGTTTCATGAAGATACAGCGCGAGGATGACCGAGAGCCCGCCGTAAGCAAAAAGCCTTATCGTTCTGGCGCTGAAGAGAAGCGCTACATCCATGCCGCGAATTCTGCATCTCGTTTCCTTTCACGTATGTTTCGAGTGAACTTAGTGTCGAAATGTCATCGCTTTGTAGAGTTATATCCATCTACATCGATCTTCATCTGTTTGACTTCTGCCTGGTTATACCGTGAATAGAGAAACGAAAATATCGTATTGTTCGTCAAGAGCGGGTCGAGATCCGCGGGGATGATACTGCCTCTTAACAAGGTCGTCCCAGCACCCCGTGCCCCTTGATCGGCGAAAACTCGGCAAGAAAAATCCGTACGGGAAGGCGTTTCAAAAATTGGATTCCCTCTCTGACTTCCTCAAGTCCCTGGCCGGGAAGACCGTATAACAGGTAAACCCCGTTTGGTCTTTGGTAAAGCCCGTGCTTCTGCAGATGCCTAACCGACGCCTCAAGGTCGCTCGTAAATACTTTTCCGCCGGTCATCTCCTGTCTTTCGGGATCAACTGTCTCGAGGCTCAAACGAATCGTCCTGAACCCCGCATCCCGCATGAGTCCCGCCAGTTCATCATTAATATAACGGGCATGCAGCCCGTTGGGCGCATGGAGCCTGACAACAAGTCCTTGTCTGATAATCTCTTCGAGCAGCGGCTTTATGTGATTGCCAGAATCGTACAGCAGCGCATCGTCGTAAAAAGCGAAATCCTTTACCCCCCTGCCCGCGAGTTCAGCGATTTCCTCTATGACATCAGTGACCGGTGTTCGCCGGTATGCAGGGTGTAATGATCCCGATGCGCAGTAGGAGCAGTGATACGGACATCCCGTTGAAGTAAGAAGCGGTGCAAACGGCTGACGGGAATAGAGATTCATTGCTGCAAAGCTTTGAGGCCGCCGGACAGGAGAAAGGGCAAGACCGAAGTCTCCCAAAGCCTGATGAATCCGATCGTCAAGAGGCCCCACCCAGGTACGGTCAGCGCCGGAATTTTTCGATGCGTGTTCCGGATAGATTGTCGGATAAATACCCCCTAACATGATCGGGACCGAGCCTGCCGACTCCCGAATGTGCCGAACAGTCTCCTGTACGCCGGTATACCAGTACGTCATGACGGAGGTCACAAGTATGAGGTCCAAAGGCACGCAGGAAAGAAGACAGGCCTTGAATTCATCTACACTCATCCCGTATCTTTTGAAATGGCGCGGAACGTTCCCTACTATTTCCGGTTTTTTGATTATCTCGGGACCTATACTTTCCGATGCCATACAGGTTGGGCTCGAAGCAATCCGTGCAGTCGATAAACAGGAGCTCAACGTCAAACTGACTTAGGTGCTCGGCGATTTTGAGCAAACCGAGCGGGCGCGCCCAAAGATTAAAGGCAGCAAAGTCGTGGATCCAGGGATTAACGAGAAGTATGCGGGGCTTCATGATATTCGTGCGGGTTGATTACACGATACCCGAAATCTTCTGCATTTGCAATTGCGAAAACCGGGTCTTATTGGAACTGCGACAAACGCTGTATTGTCCAAATAAGATTTACGAGCGTCCGGTACCTCTTCGCCCAGATGCTTGGAAATTGCAACAAAGGAGATATTGACTTATCGTTGTAATAGTGCGATTCTTTTAAACAGCTTCATAAAACAGCTTATTTCGGGAGTTCAAAAGAGATATGATATACGGGCAAAATCATCAGGAAAGACAGGAGTTATTGAAAAAAAAACATGCCGAAGCCGGCCTTGTTTCGGAGCTGTATCCCGGAGTTTCCGAAATTGTCTTTCGTCTTACGTACTATCAGCGAAGTTCCAGGCCGATCCTTATGATTCGCACGCTTCATTTCCTGCCTCAGGACTATGCCTATTTTCATATGGATTGCATGCGGGATGAGTGTAAAGACGGCGAATTCGATCTTACAGCGATCGTTGCAGACATGATCAGGAGCAACAAAAGAGTTATAAAGGGAAAGCTCTGCTGCAATGGAATGACGGTCCCGCCGGGGCATGCAAGTATCGGCTATGAAATCAGCGTCCAAATCGCGAAACAGGTGAAAAAAAGCAGTGCCCGGACAGGCTGAATCCTTTCCTCCGTTCGTTGAAAATATTGACACAAACAGTGTCATACTCTATTCCCAGTCGGGCTTTGACATAGTAATGGTCGCCTTCGCTGCCAGAATCATTTCTTCCAAATCTTCAAGATTGACGCTTCGAGCATCTTCTTCGTGAATATACCGCCATTTTTTAAAGGCATTGTCAAGGGAAGAGAGGTGCTTTAACAATTCCTCTGACGAAAGCTGGGTATTGGAGAATTCATCGAATTTTGCTAGAATCAGCTTTTTCTTCTCATCATTCAGATTTTGATACAACTCCGCAATATTATAAATCGAATCCTCCCTGTCTTTCTGTTCCAGCGCCAGAAGACACTTAAGATATAATTTCAACGACAAAGACGCGCAGGTCACTGCGGGCTGCACCAAGTGTTGAGAGGGATCGGCTGCGGTTGTCTGCTTCATAAGGATGGTAGCTCCCCGGTAATACGCGTTTGCGGAATCGTACATATGCTTTTCATTTTGGTTATCCATTCATATCTCCTTTCTTTATTTCGACATCATAAATAAATGCCATATCGCAAATAATTATTGATCCTATCGTATTAAATACCAAAAAGCAATCTGAAGTTGCAATTTTATGTTGTTCAAGCTCTTATGGTTAAACCCCAATTCGAGACCTCTCAGCCGGTCTAAACGTTGACTTACCCGATTCGAATAATACCTGGTTCTCCTTCCTTTCCTTCAATCGCTATGTTTATTTTTAAAAACTCTTTAACTATCTGGATGTTCGTAATCAGATGACCGGTAACATTGGTTGTACTGAACTCAGAAGACCCGGCAAGCGCCAGATACGGAATAACCTGGTCAGCAAGATGAGGATCAAGCGCTCCATCTGAATCGAGGTAGTCAAACAGGTAAGAGCATGCCTCGTCAGCAACTGTTTCAGCCCGCTTTCCCGGAGCGCCAAGGCTGAAAAATCCGGCATTCAGGTTCTGGAATCCGGCACAAAGAAAGACCAGAGTGCCTTTACCCGATGAAGGTGCGTACGGCAACCGAACATCGGCAGCAATTCCTCTTTGCGACAAGTTGGAGAGCGTTCTGTTGTACTGCCGAATGCCTATTTCCTTCGGAAGGTTCGAGGTAGCGGATATTCCGATAACTCGTTTCAGCCCTCCCCTCTCCATAATCTTTACAGGTTTAATGTGTTTGAGTACGCGTATTTCCGCTCTGACTTTTCCGCCGCCGAGAGGATACCAGCCCCATGTGTCAAGAGTAACATCGACAGACACGCCTGTGCCCGACAAAAAAGGTAAAAAGACCTGTTCTAAATAATGAAATGCCGGGCTCCAAGGCACATGTGTACCGCCGATTACCGTTACCGTGGAGAACGCAGATGATAAACAGAGCGGAAGCATTACGGTCTGCAGAACGAGCGAGGTGCTCCCTGCGCTCCTTTTTTTTCGGAGACGTCGAAGCGGTACTCTCCGTTCAGGACGGCTGCCGGCGAAAACCGCAGGTATGATGATGACAATCCGGCCCCTTCTACACGGGCCTGGCTGATTGCAGCTGCCGCTTTGACCGCTGTCAGATGCTGTGGTTGCAGTCCGGGTTTCTTACGGTCTTTCCGGATATTGATGATCTCGAATGGCCTTTGGAGCACACAGGATAGCGAAAGCGCTGTTCGGAGCATCTGTCCGCCACCCTCGCCGAAAGAACCGTCTATTCTAACGACACTATTCAGTTCATGTTTCATAAAACGCACTGTTTAGCACTGCAGCTTCCTTTATAGGATGAAACTTTTTTAGAGAACCATCTTTACTTTATCACTAAATACCCGGGACACCGTTACAGAACAGTTCATGATGTTACAGCCACTATCGCGATGCGCCGGATCATGAAGCGGTTTCAAGGCGGTTGCTATATCACAAGAATCGACTGATTTTATCATTTTCCACGAAGTCCACTGCTTCCATAGGAGACAATCATTTTAAAGATAGAATGCCGGTACAAGACCAAGTGATTCCTTCAGAAACACTATCAACCAGGGATGATGTTGGAGAAACGCGCAAGTGATTGATACCTTAAACTTCCCGGCAACGGCATCGAAATTGCTGTCGGATTACTTTACAGAACGTCGCAAAATTATACGCTTTTCATGCGTCTCACTGCCGAACCAAAATAGCCTATTCGGCATCCTTAACCGTAGTAGAACCAGGGTAGTCCCATCCAGGAGGTTCAACAATGAAGCTCTATTTCCCGGTTCGCTTGAAATTCATAATTACCGTGATCGTTGCGGCACTCTGGTTCTTTTTTTGCGCTACCTGGGCGCAACCATGGATTAACCAGCTTTCGCTGATCGTCCCAAGGCAGCTGGCAGTGTTCCTTATTCTCACTATCGCTCTGATTCCCGGGTTCATGTATGCTTTCACCCTGTTCAGTCTCATCATGGACCGCAGACCCGCTCAGAAACCTCTAGAGCAATATCCCCCCCTGACGGTGCTGATTGCAGCATATAACGAAGAAGAGCAGCTACGCGGATGCGTTGAATCCGTACTAAAGCAGGATTATCCCGCCCAGCTCGAGATCATAGTCGTCGACGATGGTTCGACCGACCGAACGCTCACCATTCTGAATTCGTTCCCCGATCCCCGTATAAGGGTCATCGCAGTTGATCACGGCGGCAAGGCGAATGCGCTGAACCGTGGCCTCCCTCTTTCATCATATGACCTCGTCGTAACGATAGACGCTGATACCTATCTGTATAAGCAGGCGCTCCAGCGGATCGTCGGCCGGCTTCTTACTGACCCCACGAATACCGTCGCAGTGGCCGGGACCGTACTGGTGAGAAATTCACGTGAAAGCATGATCACACGCATGCAGGAATGGGATTATTTCCATGGCATTGCCTCCGCCAAACGGATCCAAAGTCTCTACCAGGGCACGCTGGTGGCGCAGGGCGCGTTTTCCCTGTTTCGAAAACAGGCGGTTCTCGAAGCAGGCGGGTGGCCGGACAAAATAGGAGAGGACATCGTCCTTACCTGGGCGCTTCTGAGACGCGGGGGGAGGATAGGATTTGCAGAGGACGCCGTCTGCTTTACAACCGTTCCAACGAAATACGGAATATTTTACCAGCAGCGCCGTCGATGGTCCAGGGGAATGATCGAGGGGTTTAAATCCCACCCCCACGTGCTTCTCATCCCGCGATTAAGCACTTTATTTATCTATTGGAACCTCCTGTTTCCCGTACTCGATGTCGTTTATCTGTTTGTTTTTCTCCCGGGGCTTGTTGCGGCATTTTTCGGGCACTACTTTATCGCAGGACCGACCACGCTCGCGGTCCTGCCGCTTGCGCTTCTCCTCAATTATATTATGTTTCATGTTCAGCAGAGGATGTTCCTGTCTCGCGGATTGAAAGTGAGGCGAAATTTCGTCGCATTTATCTGGTACGCTTTCTGTTACCAGATAGTCATGGTGCCTGCGTGCGTGGCAGGTTACGCGTCTGAAATCATGTCTTTAAAAAAACAATGGGGTACAAAATGGACAGAACGTCACGCCTCCAGACCGTTGCCAAAGGATGGCTCTTTTTTGCAGTAATCTTTGTTTCTTTGACTGTATCCGGAATCTGCGGAACGACTGAAGATTACATGAGCCGGATCGAGCAGGCACAAGCACTGTTAAGGTCTCAGGATTCAAAAGCGGCGCTGACTGCCTTCAAGCGCCTGCTCATCGAGAATCCTTCCTTCCAGGCATATTTCGGCGTCGCTCAGGCATCAGCCATAGAGAAGCAGCCCGAAGAAGCGCTTTTGAACTTTCGGGAGGCCCTCATGCTGGCCGACGACCAAACCGAAAAACGCACTGCCCTCTTCGGCATCGCCAGAATGTTGATGTGGCTCGAGCAGTACGGGGATGCTGAAAATATTTACAGCATTCTGCTGTCCCGGCCGCTGAATGACGAGGATCACGCGGTCGCCTCGGCAGGTCTCATGAGAAGCCTCTCCTTTCAGAATAAGCCGATGAAGGCGTATCGGAGCGTATCGCGAGGCCTCGTGCAATCGCCTGCCCAGAAAATAGAACTGGCACGAGCTGCGTCGTGGGCGGGATGGCCGGACAAGGCCGCGGAGCTACTTGATCAGGGGATTCCCGTTGAGCCTGATACACGCATGGCCAAGGAGTTGGAAGACATCCGTAAGGAAGTGGATGCGGGAACTGCGAACCCGCTGAGCCTTCACGCGGAATATACCAGCGACAGCGACAATCTGCGCATCAGAAAAACCGAACTGTCAGCGGGAAAAAGATTATCGCGCGCCGGTACGCTCAGTTTCGCGGCACAGCACCAGGGAATGGAGTCGCCGACGCGTCAGCTGGCAATGAACAGCATCCTGGCGCGCTACTCATCAAGACTCGAGGATAAATTCTGGTTTTCCGTCCAGATGGGACCTGCATTCTATGATGAATGGCACCCGGTTCTGTGGTCGGCGAGCGGGGTTTATCGGCCTGATGACGAATTTCGGTATGAGGCGTTTATCCTCAGAGAGGCCGTGGAAACATTTGCCGCCATTGATCTCCGAACCCGGCTGGACACCGCCGGATTCGCAATTGAATACCGACCAAATACCCGATTCAGTCTTGCCGGATCAGCTTACCGTCAATCCTTCAGTGACGAAAACAATCGTATCGGAGGGAACGCCTCAGTCGGGGCACTGGTTGCGGAGAGTCTTGGGCTGAGCGTTCAGTTAAAGGCTCGTTATTTTGGAGACAGCCGGACCGATACGATCGGCTATTTCAACCCCGAACGGTTCCATCAGGAACAGCTGCTGTTCTCGCTAAACCGCCATCTTGGTACTGATTGGCGCTTCTTTACCGTAGCTGGCCCGGGAACTCAGCGCGTAACGCCTGGTGAGCGGACAAACACCTCTTTGGCTCAGATCTCGTTATGGGGCACTATTATCCGTGACTTGTCTCTGGGCCTCGATTATGGCTACTCCAATTCCGCACTTGCAAGTTCTTCGGGATACCGCCGGCAGTATTCCGGCGCCACGCTTTCCTATGCCTGGTAAAGGGATAACCGGGTACCCAGGCATTACCCACCAAGTTTTGCGAAAGACAATAAAATACAAATCTGTATAGGTAAGGAATGCCTTATCTAAACATTTTAAATCTGTGTTCGATTGAAAAATTATTGCTTAAAAAGCTTAACATATTGAATTAATTACATATTATACCTCTTGACTTTTAAATTCTTTTTGGTAAATTATCATTTAGCACTCTACTAATAAGAGTGCTAAATTCATCCTAAGGAGGGCATTTATGTTGTGGACGGAATTTAACAGATTAGGAGCAATTCCTGATCCCTGGCGCAGTTTGGAGCGGCTGAACAAGGCGGCCTCCGACATGGTCCCGGCACGAGCGTTGGAATTCCCAGCAATTAACCTGTGGTCTGACGGAGACAGCCTTGTAGCGACCATGGAACTGCCCGGGATAGAGCCGAATACGGTCGACATATCCGTGGTCGGAAACTCGCTCAGTATTCAAGCGCAGCGGCCAAGCGAGCAGCCGCAAGATGGAGAATCGTATCATCGTCGAGAGCGATGGTCCGGACAGGCAAGCAGGACAATCGATCTTCCCTATAGCATCGATTCGGAAAAAGTGTCCGCCCGCTTCAGCAAGGGTGTTCTAAAGCTTGCTTTGCCGAGAGCAGAGGCGGAAAAACCGAAAAAGATAGTCATCGAAAACGAATAAGAGGAGGACCCGAGATGGACGATGCCAAAGATATCAAAAAAGAGGCAGAGATACCCCAGGGTTTAGAACGTACCAGGCCGCATAAGGTTTATACCCCTGACGTCGATATCCTGGAGCGAAAAAACGACATCATCGTTACCGCAGATCTGCCTGGGGTAGATGATAAAAACCTGGACATAACACTCGAAAAAAATGTACTGACCATCTATGGACGCGTCGAGCCGGACATCCCCGAAAAACACCGGCTGGCCTATTCTGAATACGGCATCGGCGACTATCAGCGCGCCTTTACACTTTCAGACGAAGTCGATAAGGAAAAAATTCAGGCCACTATGAAAAATGGCGTTTTACGCCTGGTTCTGCCGAAAGCGGAAACTGCGAAAACCAGAAAAATCGTGGTTACCGCACAGGCATAAAACGATATCCGAAGATAATGTTATCAGTACCGTGTGGGCCGGTACCGGCATTTAAATAAAAGACAGAGGGATAAGTTTCGAAACACCCCCGTTTTTTGATTGTTTTTATTGGGATGCCTTTCATGACAGACCAAGCAATACTTTTGAGATGCAAGGAATGCAGAACGCTGAACCGTGTGCCCTACCAAAAGTTAGGCGCCCACCCGATCTGCGCTCAGTGTAAAGCGAAGCTGGAATATCCTCGGGCACCGGTAATCGGAACAACCGGTTCTTTTGATCATGAGGTTTATGAATGGCCGGAAAATCTTCTCCTGGAATTCTGGGCAAAATGGTGCGGCTTCTGCCGTATGGTTGAGCCTGTTTTGCAGGATCTTGCTTCATGGAGAGCCGGACGACTTAAAGTGGTTAAAATCGATATTGATGCTGAACCCCAACTCGCACGGCGCTTCACTGTAAAGGCCACTCCAACGTTCATCATGTTTAAGAACGGTATTCAGACAGCTCGTCTGGATGGGGCGCCGAAAGAAAAATTAGATCTTGTTAAGTGGGTCGACCAGGTATTGAAATAGAAAGCATGTTCATGCTCTCTCCTGCGATTTTCCGATTTTATATTTTTTAAATCCTGACTGTTATGCAGTTCAGCATATTCTCATTTTGTATTCGCCTTTTTTCATTGACAATTAACCGTAACTTCATTATGATTTTGTTTTTATTACTGACAATGGGGAGGATTCTGATGTATATAGATCAGCCGTTGCGGCATTTTATGGATAAACTCGCGAGCAAATCTCCGGAGCCGGGCGGCGGCAGTGTGGCCGCGCTTACCGGGTCCCTTGGCGCGGCCCTCGTCAGCATGGTCTCAAACCTGACGCTGGGAAAGGAAAAATACAAGGATGTGCAGCCCCAGGTAGAGGCGCTTCTGAAGGAGTCGGAGAAACTCAGGGCAGAAATGCAAGACCTTATTCAAAAGGACACGGAAGTCTACGGCGGCCTGTCGGATGTGTATAAAATGCCGAAAAACACCGATGCAGAAAAAGCGGCACGAACTGCAAAAATGCAGGAAGCGCTCAAAAAGGCTTGCCAGGTGCCATTCGAGATCGGCTTGAAATCGCTTGAAGTCGCAAAACTTGCGGAGCGTGCGGCCGAGATCGGGAATGTCGGCGCTGTAAGCGACGCGGGAGTTGCGGTTCTCCTTGCACAGGCATGCGCGCAGAGCGCTGCGCTCAACGTCAAGATCAACGTCAACAGCATCAAGGATGAAGCATACAACAAGGAGACCTGGTCGAAGATGCAAGATGTTCTGAAACAGGTTGCGGCACTTGAGAAGACCGTCATGGAAACGACGTACAAGAAGATGGGATGATATGGAGCGAGCCGACCAAGTCGGCGTGAATCACGGCAACGCGGTTGCCTCGGTCCACAAAAAAATAATAAATAACGGGAGAAAACATGTCTGCAAAACTACTGACCGGTAAAGAAGTGGCTCAAAAAATGGATCAGGACATCCAGAAAGACGTCCAGGAACTCAAAGCCAAGGGCATCAATCCGGCACTTAAGATCATGATCGTCGGCGAGGCACCCGATTCGCTTGCGTATGCAAACAGTGCAAAGAAGATGGCGGAAAAGAACGGTATCGCCTGTGACATCGAGCAGCTGCCCGGAACGACGAGCCAGGACGAATTCGTAAATATACTGCAGAAAAGGAACGCCGACAAGAGCATCAATGGCATCATAGTCATGAGGCCGTTCCCAAAGCAGATCAGGGAGGACGTGGTAAAATACGTGCTCTCGCCGGATAAAGACGTCGACTGCTTCAATCCGGTGAATGCGGGCAAGATCATGGCGGGCGACATGACGGGATTTCCGCCTGCCACACCACAGGCGGTCATGGAAATACTGCGGTTCTACCAGATTCCGATGAGCGGCAAAGAGGCGGTAATTATCGGCAGATCCATGGTTGTAGGCAAACCCATGTCCATGCTGCTCCTTGGCGAGAATGCAACAGTTACCGTCTGCCATTCAAAGACGACCGATCTTCCGGGTGTTTGCAAGCGCGCAGACATCCTTGTAGCAGCTATCGGCAAAGCAAAGATGATAAAAACAAACTACATAAAACCAGGCGCGACGGTAATGGACGTCGGCATCAATGTCGAAGGAGACAAACTATTCGGGGATGTGGATACCGATCCGGCGAAGGAAGTGGCGGGCGCGATCACGCCGGTACCCGGCGGAGTGGGAACCGTCACGACTCGCGTATTGTTAAAGCATGTAGTCAAGGCAGCCAAGCTGCAAAATCCTTAACATGTGGCCGACATTCTGAAATAAACAATAAACGACATACTCAACAAAAAAAATCCCCGGAAGCTTGGCCCCCGGGGATTTTTTTACTTCTTATTGTACCGGATAAAACCCGGCACGCAATTGTGATTTAGAACTTGAACGCGAGGATGCCCGTAATACCGGTAGCGGCATCGTCGCCTGCGCCGGTCGCATCAAGATACGCATCGCCAGGCATAAAGTAGCCGACGTTCCAGTTCCAGGTCAGGTTCTCGGCCACTTTCCAATTAACGGCCAAGTCTATTTCCGTGCCCACATCATCGGAGACCGCACCTGCAGCTCTGCCGGTTTGAGTTACATTCACTTTTTCAGAGGCGCTTAACAGCCAGAGATCAGCGCCTACGGTCACGCTGCTGGATGCCGCCATGGTTGCTCCCACGCCGATAGCCGTCGTGTTCGCGAAGCCTGTGTTTTTCCTTCCGGCTGCTGTCGGTATCTTATACTCATACATAAAGGCGACATGCGGATCAACATCCAGGAAGTTCTGGAACAGGGTAACGTCGCTGGAAGTGTCCTGGCCGGAACCCATTGCAAACGTGAAGTTGAGCGTAACGGGCGCGATCGGAACTTTGCCCTGGACTACGATTTCATTACCGGTAAAGTCCTGCTTTACGGTCCCTCCGGTCGTTTTGTCTCCCATGTTCTGATCGAACTGGGCTTTAAGTGCAACCGGGCCGATTTTACCGTTAAAATTGATACCGACATTCATCAGGTCCACCTGGTCCGCGCCCGAACGATCTTTGACGTTAGAAAAATCAACGCCGATCGTCGCATTGTCGCTAAGCTTAAAGACATCGAGGATAGTATAAAGATCCTGGTCGTCTGAAAGGCTCGTCGTGTTCTCAGCGATTTTCCCGTTAACAACAGCAAAAGTGTTGTTTCCCGTCTGGTTCGCTATTACCCATGCATCGGAACCGAAATGCATCGAACTGACGAAAAAGCCGTTGGCAAGCTTCAGGAGCTGATGACCGGCAGTCACGTTAATCGGGAGCCCCGGCACGTTGAAATTGACCCATGCCTCGCGGATGCCGATCTTGTTATTGTTGTACGTCTGTGTGGAATCACCCGCTGTAGTCGTTACTGTTGTTCCCGATGCAATGCCCTGCACTGCTTCAAATCTTCCCCACGTATCGAAATCGTTCCAGATCGCGATCTTGCCTTTAACATCTCCTGCTTTGGCATTGATGTCCATCTGGATTCTTTCCTGCGTGTCTTTTTCGTCCTTGGTTACGACCTTTTCATCGAAAGACATAGTGTCGAAATTCCTGCTCCGGATCTGTACCGTTCCGCCAACCGTCACATCTGCGGCATATGCTATTGCGCTGATAAAAGTCAAAGCCACAACTACGAGTAAAACAACAAACTTCTTCATCGTTTATCCTCCCTAATGTAGTTTTGTTCCGGACCATCCGAAACATGTTCAAACTTCCGGATATGCTCTAGCTTTGAAACGATGCTGCAGTTGCTCTGTTTTGCCGAGAAGATCAAAGAGATTTAATACATCCCTCCTTTCATTACCACTTGGATAGGCAAACCGTGTATACATGAAACGGTAAACAGCAGGTCATGTGAATTTCCGGTTTTAAACGGTGACTATTGATGGTGATGTATTTGTCGGCGAAAACGCGCTGAGAAATGCCGGCGTGACTGTAAGGTGAGTAAAAACTGCGATATCGTGAGCTTATAGTGGGTTTTCTCATAGATTAATAAACACCGAATCTACCACTATTACTTGTCGCTGTTAACGAGTTGCCTACTTCACGATGTATCAAAAAAGAGACAGGATTTAATTTGAAAAAGAAGTCTTTAAAACATTACGCAGAATATACCAAAGTCGTATATCCAAGTCAAGAAAGAATTTTTTTCTTTGATTAATTAGAATCATTACTCTTGTTGCTATTTATCGAAACTGGAATTAGAAGACATCACGTTGCAAGGAGGAAGAGATTTTGAATGGCTGTCGTTTTGCTATACGTAATTTTGCCGCGATACTTTTTGTTCTTATTGCATTCAAAATGAACTCATGCTATAAAGGCTGATGACCACAAAACCAAGCCTCGAAGAACAAATTGCGATGGCCGGCCTTAAATACTGTCGACGACACGACATATTGTACCGGTCAGGGCTCGCCATACAAGTTCTTGGAGCAGCCGTTCTCGCAATACTCTATCCTCTGCAAAACGCTTTTTATACTGCAGGTATTATGCTTTTCGAGCTCGGCGTACTGCTTTCAGCCCTTTATCTTCTCGTCTGGATGCGTCCAATAAAGATATGTATTGTTTGCACGGTTATATCAGGCTTGATAATTCAAACGACCGCATATTTTTATGGTCCGGAGCAGTACGTTGGAACACTGCTGCTAGTCGGGATCGGTTTAGTTTGCGCTGGAGCGGCTGGAATGGCAGGCAAAGAAGCATACTATTGTGGATATTGGGAAGGCTGGCTCCTGGCTACGATCATACTGCCTGGTATGGTTCTCGCCAACCTGATTGGAAATCATGACGTCATTTTCAATTCCTTGGGCTTTTCCGTCGCGTTCCTACTCGTTCTCTCGCTTACGGGAAAAAAATTTAAACAGAAGGTGCTGTTTACGCTGGACGAACGTGTCAAGATCAAAGTCAGACAATAAGCTGCCTTTATAATTCCAACAGTCTGCGATTCCGGCTTCTCATGTTACTGCGCCTTTTTCCCCTCTTTATCGGTGCCTGCTGTATATTGGTAATACGTGCGCATCCCCAGCTTAAGCAGACCTTTTTCTATCAGTCTTCTCGCCGATTCTGTCACCTTCGGATCAAACTGTCCTCCGGATTCCCGCTCGAGTTCCGCGAGAACCTCCATGCTCGATATTGTACCGCGATATGGCCGTTCGGAGACCATAGCGTCAATGGTATCGGCAACGTTGAGAACTCGTGCTGCAAGACTGATCTCCTCCCCGGCCAGGCCTCTCGGGTATCCTTTCCCGTCGTAACGTTCGTGATGCTGATATATGGCGTTAATTATGGCTGTGGAGAATCCGATCGGCTCCAGAATTCGTATGCCGTGAGCAGGGTGATCCTTCATAATGTCGAATTCCTCGCGGCTCAACCGGTCAGGTTTGCTGATGATCACCTCGCTGATACCGATTTTTCCGACATCATGGAGAATCGCCGCAATATGCATTTCCTCAAGTTGAGTCGGGCTCATTCCCAGATCGCGCGCAATCGCCACAGCGTACTTTGCGACATTTGTGGAATGCCAGCGGGTGTACGGATCCTTTGCTTCGACGGCCGCTACGAGCGCCTGAACGGTGCGGAAATAATTCTCGCGTAAATCTTCATAGAGCGCCGCGTTCTCCATGGCAGTCACTACCTGACTTGACAGAATAAGTACTATCTGGAGATCGCTTGCGCTGAACGGCGAACCGGTATATTTACTCACATTCAATACGCCGAACACCTTGTTTTTCCCGATGAGCGGCACCGACATAGAGGATACCGGCATATCTTCGACGTTGATGGCCGCCATTACATCGGGCGCCGGATGTTTTCCTGCTGATATAATAAGCGGTTTCCTGTTCTTGAGTACCAGACCCGATACTCCCTGTCCGGGTTTCCGGCGGGATTTCATAGCCAATTCCGCCGGCAGCCCGTGAGAAGCACGTATGATGAGATCTCCGCTAGCCTCGTCCACAAGCATTAAAGATACCCGGTCCACAGAAAACTCTTGAACAAGGACCTCGGTAATGATCTTGAAAAGATGGGCCAGATCAATTTCAGTGACAAGCAGTTTACTGATTTCGAAGAGAGGGATCAAGGCCTTGAGCCGGATATTTTCATTCTGAAGTCTGCTTCGCGTTATGGCACGTTCCACTGCTGCCAGGATTTCTTCCTGCGTAAATGGCTTCAGTACGAATCCGTCCACACCGCGCATAAGGGACTCGATCGCAGTGTCCAGGGTCCCGTGGCCGGTTATGAATATTGTTACTATGTCCTGGTTTAGCTGTTTGACCCGTTCAAATAACTCAAGTCCGTCCATACCCGGCATTTTGATATCCGTGATAAGAAGATCCATATCGTGACGGCTCAGTTCTTCGAGCGCCGCAGCTCCGTTTGAAACTATGGTGACCTGGTATCCTTCCGCAGTCAAAATATGACTGCATAGGTCTCTGATCATTTCCTCGTCATCTACAACAAGTATTTTTTCGCTAGCCATGACTGCCCCTCACTCTTTTCTTTCTCCGACAAAGCCGGAACATGCTCGTCCTCGAAATACGTTTAAATATCCGTACCTCTGTTGTTACATCGGCAAAATAACGCGGAATGATGAACCCGAGCCCACTTTGCTTTCTACTTCTATGCGTCCACCGTGGTTTTGCACAATCAGGTAACTCATTGCAAGCGCGAGGCTGGTTCCCTCTCCTTCCAGCCGAGTGTTGAACAGTGGGTCAAATATTTTATCCAATTGAGGATCGGGAATTCCTGCCCCGTTGTCCGTGAACTCAATTGCCGTAAAGTCTCTGCCGAACATATCCCGTTCGCATTTGCACCGAATAGTTAATAGACCGCCGTTCGGCATCTGTCGTAAACTGCTGTCAACCAGATGGAGAAAGACCTGTTTCATGAGGTCCGCGTCAAGGGAAACGGGAAGGAGCGGATCCGCGCAATCCATGATGCACTTAATATTTGACAATTGCCGCTTTTTGACATGTTCCACGACCTCGCGCATCATTGCGCGAACATCAGCCTTCTGCATACGAAGCGGTTTCCGATTCACGAACTTCTGAAGGTTCTTGGTAATTTCTGTTGCCCGTAAAGTTTCTCGCTCTATGGTCTTAAGCTGCTCCTTTTTGTCGGCTGGGAGATCATCGGACTTTAATAAGTGGCCGGTATAGCCGAGAACTGCGTTCAACGGATGATTGACTTCATAGGCGATACTTGCTCCCAGATCCGCAATCGCGGTCAGTTTTGCGCTTTGCACCAATTGTCGCTGATCCCGCCGCAATGCGCGGGCCATTTCGTTAAATGCCTCTCCCAGCTCCCGAAAACCGCTGATCGCACTCTCCGTTTTCGGTATTCTATACTCGAGTTCTCCGCGCGAAATTCGCCTGATTGCCGCGACAAGCGACTCGACTCTTCTGTCGAAGCTTTTCGCCAAAAAAGCGGAAATCGCGATTGCAAGAAGAAAACCAAATAAAAGCGTGGCATACAAAACAGTACTGACGTCTCGCAAAGTGGCCATCATTTCCTGTGTCTTTTTCTGGAGTCTGACATTCGCCGTAAATGCCATTCCCTGCGCCATGGTAATGAGCTCCTGTCCCATATACTGGGCCCTTCGTTCCCGTGCCTCGGCCATTACCGGCTTGACAGATGCGTTAACCAGCCCGCCGATTGCCGACTTGTAATCGTTAGCCACGTCCCGCATTCCGTGAAGGCCTTGGCTCAATTCAGGGGAATGATGGCAACCGAGGCAAGAATCCATCACCTTATCGATCTCCTGCATGTGGACGAGAAGTGCATCGACATCACTCTGGTTTCGCGTTTTGTTAAGAATAATATTTGATTGCACATGTTGAATACGGATGATAAGATCTTCCCGCAAAAGCTCAACACGGTGGAGCAGGATCAACTGGTCCATCCGCTGAGTGGTCTTGGTGATATAAATCGCCGCAATAAGAGTTCCGATTAAAAAAATAAGCAGCGGGGAAATGAATCCTATCAGTAGTCTTCTTTTCATTGCATTATATCAGCTACCTCACGCGTTGTGTTCATCGCCCTTTACTGTTTAAGCGCATATGTCGGATTTTTAAATAGCGGTAGAAAGATCTTAAATACGCTGCCGGTGCCGAGGTTGCTCTCGACATCAATTCTGCCGCCATGATTTTTTACAATACTGTAGCTGATCGAAAGTCCAAGACCGGTTCCGTCTCCGCTCTCTTTTGTCGAGAAAAAAGGCTCAAATATCTTTTTCATATTTTCCGGCAATATTCCCAGTCCTGTATCCTGGAATGAGATCACGACTTGATTGTCATTTTCGGTCGTAGCCCGGACAGACAGCACGCCGCCATCGGGCATTGCCTGCAGCGCATTATTAATAATGTTGATAAAAACCTGCTTCATCGCATTTGGGTCCATAGTAACAATTGTCGGGCATGCTGAATAGTCTTCAGTGATTTTGACCGATGACGCCGCCGCTGCGCCCTGCACGAAAGCGACCGTCTCTTTTAACGGCAGTAGAATATCATAAGGTCTCATCCATCCTGTTTTCTGGCGAGAAAAATCGAGTAGATTACGGATTATTTTTCTCACTCTGAGCGTCTCTTGTTCCATCATGCCAAGAATTCGCTTGGCGGATTCGGGAAGATCCAGCGTCTTGAGGAGATGCGTCGTATAACCAAGCACGCTCGTTAACGGATTGTTGACTTCATGGGCAACGTTTGCAGCCAGTTCGCCGATTGCAGCCATCTTTGTTGAGTGAATCAGTTGTTCTTGGGCGGCTCGGAGCTCGTTCATTTTTCCGGTTAAATCGGTATACAGAGACGCATTCTGCAGTGCAGCCGCGGCAAGATTGGAAAAAACCGTAAAAAGACGAAGGTCATGCTTGTCAAAACAGGCGCCGCCTTTCTTATTTACGGCAGTAAGAAGGCCGGTCATAGTGTTTGAGGACCAGAGGGGGACCGTCATGAGAGAATTGATGCCAAGCGCTGCCATAGTGCTTTTTTCAAGCCGAAAATCGGTTTGCGCATCGGCAATGAGAAGCGGTGTGCCGTAACAGGCAAGCCAATTATAAATACCGCCAGACTCGAGCGGCATGTTCATCTCCTTAAGCGACGTTGCTTTACTTCCCAATACCCCTATATACTTCAAAACGCGTTCATTCCCGTCTACGATCGCTACCGACGTCGTATCGGCCCTTACCAGATCCTGTGCGCGGGCTCCTATCTTCAGGAGCAGGGTATCGATTTCAAGGCTCTCCATAAGGTCCAAGCCGGCTGTATGAAGAATAAACAGATCCTTGTTTCCGCGCGACAGGCTGTGTTCCCGCTGATTGAGATTCATTGCCATCTGATTAAAAGCGTGGCTTAGCTTGCTGATCTCGTCTCTGCCTTTCACAGGCAGCGGGCTGCCCCAATTTTGACGACTCAGGTTTTCTGCAGCCTCGCTCAGGCGTAGTATCGGCCGTGTTATGCCGCGGGCAATAATCTGGCTGAATGCCATGCCTATGAGAAGCATGACCAGAAGAGAGATTAGTGCTTGTTTCATGATGTTAGAAAATTTTTCGGAGTGTCGCTGTCCGGAAATCCCGACACGAATAAAGCCGACTCGGTCACTTCCGGTCATAACCGGAAACGTTAAATCATAGATGTCCGGTTTTTGAACTATGAAAATATGGCCTTTGACTTTGAGCGCTTCCGGAGTGAGAGATATATCATCTAAAAAGGATCGATCGCTGGAGGGCTGCATGTAAAAATAAGAGTCACTATTAAAAAAAACATCATGAGTGCTTCTTCCGATAAGCAATTCCCCGGTATGGTTATACGCCATGATATACAGCAGATCGCTTCCCCAGGGAGAATCTTGGTTCGCGGTGAAGAGAGAGGTGAGTTTTTTATAAATCTCAAGCTTATTAACGGTAAGGATATCATCGACGCTCGACGCAGACACGTCTTTTGCAACATAAAGTGCCCTGCCCCGGATCTCCGAGTCGAGTGCTTTTTCCCCTTGCCAGAAAAAGAATGCCCCGATCAGGAGAGCGACGACGGTAAGTGCGGCGGACATGAAGAAGGAGACCCTGAATGCTATACTGGTAAACCACCAGTCTATAATGCGGCGAATGTACTGCGAGGAAACAGACAGTATGTTTTTTCTATCTGGCATAGATAAACCCGATTAGGGAATTTAATCTTAACATAAAAGCAACTTTCTGTAAACGCAATAAAAAAGGCAAGGTATAAACCTTGCCTTCAGTAACTCTCTATTCATAAAAGAATACGAGAGCCGTTCACATCATCACTCTGCATGTAGTCGAAAAAGCCGGTTGTTTTAAGAGGACGGTTTTGGTTTTCCCTTTCCTTTATCAGCAGGGGATTCTTTTTTCTCTCGATCTAAAAGCTCAATAACCGCCATCGAGGCTGCATCACCGGCTCGTGTTCGGGTCTGCACGATCCTCGTATAGCCGCCGCTTCGGGAAGCAAAACGGGGCCCGATTTTCGTAAATAAGCCCGTTACTACTATCTCGTCGTTGATAAAACTCAGCGCCTGGCGCCTGGCATGCAGATCACCTCGTTTGGCAAGCGTGATCATTTTCTCAGCCAGAGGCCGTATTTCCTTGGCCTTCGCTATCGTCGTCTCAATCTTTTCGTTCTTCAACAGCGATTTTACGAGCATCCTGAGGAGCGCCTTTCGATGGCTCGTATCTCTGCCAAACTGTCTGCCTGCACAACCATGTCTCATATCGTTACCTTCATCCTGCGGTTATTGATTAAGCCTCTGTCGGCTTTTCAGCCAGAAGTCTTCTGGCCTCGGTTACAATTTTATCGTCGACCTTCATCCCCAGAGAAAGCCCCATTTCAGCAAGAATCTCTTTGATCTCATTCAGGGACTTTCTTCCAAAGTTTTTAGTCTTGAGCATTTCGCTTTCTGTCTTCTGCACCATTTCCGCGATTGTTTCAATCCCGGCGTTTTTCAAGCAGTTTGCCGCGCGGACGGAAAGCTCCAGTTCATTGACGCTGCGAAGCAGATTTTCGTTGAATGAGGGAACCTTCTTGATCTCCTCCTCGATGGCAGGCGCCTCTTCTTCTTCCTCGGGCAGGTGTATGAAAATAGAAAGATGGTCCTTTAAAAGCTTCGATGCATGCGCAACTGCATCATCAGGGCGAATACTCCCATCGGTCCAAACTTCGAGAACAAGCTTATCGTAGTCCGTATCCTGGCCGACCCTTGCGTTCTCGACCTTAAAGTTTACTTTTCTGATCGGGGAGAAAATAGAATCGATCGGAATTACACCGATCGGTTGTCCCGGTTCCTTGTTCTTGTCCGATGCGACATAACCCCGGCCGCGCCGGGCACGCATCTCAACTTCCAGTTTGCCGTTCTTATCAATTGTCGCAAGATGAAGGTCAGGGTTAAGAATTTCTACCTCTGCATCTGCTTCAATTTCTTTTGCAGTGACCGGCCCCGGCCCTTTGCCCTTCAGTAACAGCGTCTTCGGCTTGTCCGTATGCAGTTTCAGCCTGATTTCTTTCAAGTTCAGAATTAAATCGGTAGTATCCTCAATCACCCCCGGGATGCTCGAAAATTCGTGCTGAACTCCCGAAATCTTCAATGAAGTGATGGCGGAACCTTCAAGTGACGACAGCAAAACCCTGCGCAAAGAATTGCCCAAAGTCGTCCCGAACCCACGCTCAAGCGGCTCTGCAACAAATTTTCCGTACGTATCCGATATTTTTTTTGGGTCATATTGAAGTTTTTTTGGCATCTGAAAATCTTTGGCTTTTTTGAGCATGTTTCCTCCATAGCGGAGTGAAAGAACTTATTAAGAAACCGATTCTTCGCCGGCTATGTATGTAACCAGGCTAAGATAGTCAGTCTCGATAATTACGGAATAATTACCAGATTACTTTGAGTAGAGTTCGACCACCAACTGCTCTTTGACCGTCGGCATGGTCGATTCATCCCTGGCCGGCAATGCCACCACTCTGCCCTTGAACAGAGACTTATCGATTTCAAGCCATGAGGGGAAGCCGCGCTTCTCTACTGCGGCCAAACTCTGCTGTATCAGTGCGATGCTCCTGCTTTTTTCACGCAATTCCACGACATCGCCGGCCTTAAGCAGATAGGAAGGAATGTTAACTTTTCTCCCGTTCACAAGCATATGCCCATGCCGTACCAGCTGGCGCGCCTCTTTCTTAGCACCGGCAAAACCCATCCGCTGTACGACACTATCAAGTCTTCTCTCAAGGAGCTGAAGCAGATTATCGCCGGTTACGCCTTTCATGCGTTCAGCCTTCTCAAAATATCCGCGAAATTGACGTTCAAGCACACCGTAAATACGCCTAATTTTCTGCTTTTCTCTAAGCTGCAAGCTGTATTCCGACTGTTTAATCCTGCCCTGGCCATGCTGTCCGGGAGGATAGCTGCGCCTGGTGACCGCGCATTTATCTGTAAAGCAACGCTCGGCCTTCAAAAAGAGTTTGATGCCCTCTCTTCTGCAGAGCTTGCAGACCGATCCTATATACCGTGCCAAGTGTTTCCTCCGTTTCTCGCTTTGAAAAATTGAAAATGTTAATCAATTTTCTTATATAAACTTTAATTCAATGCCTACACCCTTCTTCGTTTCGGCGGCCTGCACCCGTTATGAGGGATAGGAGTTACGTCCTTGATCGCCACAATTTCGAGTCCGGCAGCCTGGATGGAGCGGATTGCCGATTCCCGACCGGTCCCAGGGCCTTTTACATACACTTCCACCTGTCTCATGCCGTGCTCCATGGCTTTCTTGGCTGCTGATTCTGCGGCCAGCTGAGAGGCGAACGGCGTACTCTTGCGCGACCCCTTAAACCCTTTATTGCCGGCGCTCGACCACGTAATAACATTTCCTGCTGTGTCCGTGATCGTCACGATCGTATTATTGAACGATGCATGAATATGCGCAATACCGTTGGCCACGTTCTTTCTCTCTTTACCCTTCTTGGCCATCATTCCTCCTTGAGAAACACGTGGAATTCGTGTTTAGCTGTCCCATCTTACTTCTTTGACATTCCTTTTTTCTTGCCTCTACCTGACATCGCCGATTTCTTCGGACCTTTTCTTGTTCTCGCGTTTGTTTTGGTTCGCTGTCCCCGGGCAGGCAAGCCCCTGCGATGCCGCAGCCCCCGGTAACTGCCGATATCCATCAAGCGCTTGATGTTCATTGTTACGTCTCTGCGAAGGTCTCCTTCGATTGTATAATTACGATCGAGAATGGCGCGGATTTTAACAATATCCGATTCGGTAATGCTCCCGCTTTTCGTAGCAGGGTCGACTCCTGCTTCAGCAAGTATCTTTTTCGCTGATGCCGGACCTATACCATAAATATAGGTCAGACCGATTTCTATCTTTTTATCTTTCGGTAGATCAACACCGGCAATTCGTGCCACAGTTCCTCCATTTCTCGCTTCGCGAGAATTGCATAATAAAAATTGTAAAGTTTAAATTGCAAATTTTCGTTTCACAATTTCAATTTCCAATTTGCACTTTACAATGAATCAGTCGTCCTTCCCTAACCCTGGCGCTGCTTATGGCGCGCATTTTCACAGATAACGCGCACAATTCCTTTGCGGCGGATGATAGAGCATTTCGGACAAATTTTTCGTACTGATGAGCGAACTTTCATGGGTAATTCCATTCTGTTGAGGTTATAAACCTCTCTGTTATTTGAAGCGGTATGTAATTCTGCCTCGCGTAAGGTCATACGGGGTAAGTTCCACCGTAACTTTGTCTCCCGGTAATATCTTTATGAAATGCATTCGCATTTTACCGGATATATGAGCAAGAATCTTATGGCCGTTTTCTATTTCGACGCGAAACATCGCATTCGGCAGTGTTTCAAGAACCGTGCCTTGTACTTCTATTGAATCTTCCTTCGCCATATCGTCTCTAATCTGATGGTTATTTCCGAGTCAGTATCCATGGTCCTTCAGGCATCACTGCGACCGTATGCTCAAAGTGGGCTGAAAGACTGCCGTCTACGGTCACCGCAGTCCATCCGTCCTCCAATACGATTGTAGGGCTATTGCCCATATTTACCATCGGTTCAATCGCAAAGACCATTCCAGACTTTATCCTGGGGCCGTGTCCGGGTTCTCCGAAGTTGGGAATCTGCGGATCTTCGTGCATATTTCTTCCGATCCCGTGACCGACAAATTCCCTTACCACCGAGTACCTGTTTGCTTCCACATGTTTCTGAACCGCACTGGAGATGTCAAACAACCTGTTCCCTTGCTTTGCCTCGGCAATACCCTTCCGCAGTGCTTCTTCCGTTATCTGGATCAACCGCGCGGCTTCCGGCCGAACCGTCCCTACCGGAAAGGTCATTGCTGCATCGCCGAAAAATCCCTCGACAATGGCGCCGACATCCACGCTTAAGATGTCTCCCTCTTTGAGAACTACATTTCTTGAGGGAATTCCGTGGACGACCTGATCATTGAGCGACGTACAGAGCGTCTTCGGGTAGCCGCGGTAACCCTTGAAAGCCGGCGTTGCTCCCGAGGAAACAATTATCTTCTCGGCAAATTCGTCGAGGGCCTGCGTGGTTACGCCGGGCTTGATAATATCGCGGATATCTTCAAGCACAGTTGCAACAACCAGGCACGCACTGCGTATTTTTTCAATCTCCTGATGGGACTTAAGAATAATCATGGGACAGGACCTATGTCACCGTCTACCCTTGACTGAAACGCCCTTCAGGAAACCTCCGTAATGCCGCTGGATCAAATGGGACTCGATCTGAGAAACGGTATCGAGTGCCACGCCTATTACGATAAGCAGCGATGTGCCGCCGAAATAAAACGGAACGTTAAACGCTTTGTAAAATATGTCGGGGAGCACACAGACCGCCGACAGATAAAGCGCTCCACCCAGGGTAATGCGCGTTAAAACACGGTACAGATAATCTGAGGTTTTTTTGCCCGGCCTGATTCCAGGGATGAAACCTCCGTATTTTTTCAAATTCTCGGCAATGTCTACCGGATTAAAAACGATCGCTGTATAAAAATAGGCAAAGAATATGATCATTGCCACATATACAGTCGTGTAGAGGACTTGTCCGGGTGAAAGCTGCTTTGCGATTGACTGGATCCACTCTACCTGTGCGAACCCGGCAATAGTGGCCGGGAACAGCAGTATGGATGATGCGAATATCGGCGGAATGACACCCGCAGAATTAATCTTGAGCGGCAAGTGTGTGCTCTGCCCTTTATAAATTTTCCTGCCGACCATTCTTTGCGCATATTGGACAGCAATTTTTCTCTGGCCGCGCTCCATAATAATGATCGCTGCAACAACGGCGATGATCAGCCCCATGATCAGAAAAACCATAAAATACGAAATTTCGCCGGAACGAACCAGCCCGATGGTATTCTGCACCGCACTGGGAAACCCCGCGACAATTCCGGCAAAAATAATAAGCGAAATACCGTTGCCGATGCCGCGCTCGGTAATCTGTTCACCCAGCCACATAATGAAGGTTGTGCCCGCGGTAAGAGTAATCATCGTAAGAATGCGGAACGACCATCCCGGAGCATCCACAAACGCTCCATCTCCCATCTTTTCGATACCTACCGCCATCCAGAAGGACTGGAAACCGGAAATCAGAACCGTTCCGTACCGTGTATATTCTGTGATCTTTTTTCTGCCCGCCTCACCTTCTTTAGCCAGGGCCTGAAGCCGGGGTATCACGACAGTCAAAAGCTGCAGCACAATGGAGGCAGTTATATAGGGCATAATGCCAAGCGCAAAAATCGTCACTCGGGACAATGCTCCGCCGGAAAACATGTCAAAAAAACCCATCAGGCCGGAAGCTGCCTGGTGCAGATATTGACTGAGGGCTTCGCCCTTGATTCCGGGCGTCGGGATATGCGCGCCAACGCGGTACACCGCCATCATCAATAGCGTGAAAATAACCCGCTTTCTGAGCTCGGGGATGTTGAATATATTCTTGAGAGCGGAGAACACGAGTTAAATCACCTCTGCCTTTCCGCCTGCAGCCTCGATTTTTTGTACGGCGCTCTTGCTGAACTTGTGTGCACGCACGGTAAGCTTTGTCTTCAATTCCCCCATACCTAGAATTTTCAGCCCGCTCTTCATATCGTCAATCAAACCCTTCTCAAGAAGCATCTCGGGCGTTACCGCATCGGAACCTGCAAGCTTTGCGAGGTCGTCAAGATTCAAAATTGCATATTCCTTCCGGAATATGTTTGTAAATCCTCTTTTCGGTATTCTGCGCTGAAGCGGCATTTGCCCGCCTTCAAAACCCGCGCCCTTCACACCGCCGGATCGTGCCTTCTGGCCTTTATGACCTTTTCCCGCAGTCTTGCCGGATCCTGAACCGACTCCCCTGCCGACCCTTTTTGCTTTTTTTGTTGCCCCTTCTGCGGGCTTCAGTTCTTCTAGTCTCATAGTTTTATCACAACCGTCATTCTGAAGTTTTTTATATTACGCTTCTTCAACGTTTACGAGGTGCGAAACTTTGTTAATCATGCCCCGGATTTCCGGCGTATCCAGACGAACCACGAAATGATTGAGTTTTTTAAGACCGAGTCCGATTAAAACAACCTTGTGCTTCCCGGGCCTGGCGATCCCGCTTTTTACGAGCGTAATTTTTATTTTTTTTGCGTCGGATTTCGCCATTAGCCAAGCTCCTCCACCGATCTGCCGCGCAGTGCTGCTACCTGTTCGGCGCTTCTCAAACTGGTCAATCCCTTGATGGTCGCGCTGACAACGTTGTGCGGGTTGCTCGAGCCGAGGGATTTGCACAATACGTTTCGGACGCCGACTACTTCCAGCACCGACCGGCTGGCGCCGCCCGCAATCAATCCGGTACCTTCCGATGCCGGTTTCAACAAAACCTTGCCGGCCCCATAGTGCCCAAGCACTTCGTGCGGGATCGTGTCTCCCTTTAAGGAAACGAGGACCATATTTTTCTTTGCCCGCTCCACTGCTTTTTTGATTGCCACGGGCGCCTCGGCTGCCTTTCCTTTGCCGACGCCGATTTTACCTTTGCCATCGCCGACGACTACGAGAGCGGTAAAGTTGAAGCGCTTACCGCCTTTGACCACCTTGGCCACCCGGTTCAGGTAGACCAGTTTATCTTTAAGGCCGTCGCCTTCTTCTGCGTCTTTTTTATATCGCTCTGCCAATGCCGCCTCCGAAATTAACCCTGTTAAACAACAAATTCATTTATGGCAAAAATGCCGGGTTTCCTTAGAACTTCAAACCTTTTTCACGGGCAGCCTCGGCAAGCGCCTTTACACACCCGTGGTATTGATATCCACCCCTGTCAAAAACTACATCTTTAATATTTTTGTCCACCGCCCGCTCTGCTATGCTGGCACCCACCTTTTTTGCGGCCTCTACGTTGCCGCAGTGCTTCATACCTGTCGCGACCGCCTTCTCCGCCGAGGACGCTGCGATGATCGTCCTGCCGCTGGTGTCGTCTATCAGCTGCACATAGATATGGCTCAAGCTCTTATAGACGCTCAAGCGGGGTTTGGCGGGCGTGCCGAACACCTTTCTTCTTATTCTTGCATGCCGTTTCTGTCTGGCTTTAACTTTGGTGTGTGCCACAATTTCACTCTCCCATCAAATCAACTTATGCTCTAGCTTGTGTCAAAAGATTGCGATGAACTATCAGCATTAACTTTCTTACTTTCCGCCCTTTCCGGCCTTGCCTTCCTTGCGCTGTATAACCTCGTTACTATACTTGATACCCTTGCCTTTATATGGCTCAGGCTTTTTCAGGCTTCTCAAATTAGCCGCTATCTGGCCGACCAACTGCTTGTCGACGCTCTTCAGGGTTATTTGCGTCTGCTTGGCATCGACGGTCGCCTTGACGCCCTTGGGTAACGGATATACGATCGGATGGGAGAATCCGAGGCTGAGCATCAGATTCGTCCCCTGCGCAGCGGCTTTGAAACCGACGCCGGAGATGTCCAACGTTTTTTGAAATCCTTTGCTGACGCCAAGTACCATGTTTGCAACCAGGTTTCTGGTCAGCCCATGGAGCTCGCGGTAAATCTTCTGGTCAGAAGGCCGCAAAATCAGAAGCTGATTGTTTTCCTTCTTGATCGTGAGCTTCGGATTTACAGTCTGCGTGATTTCTCCCAGTGGGCCTTTGACGGTTATTTTTCCCGTTTCCAGCTTTGCCTCTACACCGGACGGCATTTCTATAGGTTTTCTACCAACCCTCGACATAACAGCTCCTACACAACTCCTGAATTCTACGACCGTAATAAGCTACCAGACATGGCAGAGCACTTCTCCGCCCACATTGTCCTTCTTCGCCTGTTTACCCGTCTGGATTCCCCTGGGTGTTGACAGAATGGCGGTTCCCAATCCTGCCAGGACTTTCGGGATGGCGTCGTTACCGGCATAGACGCGACAACCCGGCCTGCTTATCCGCTTCAGACCCTGGATAATCGGCACCTCTTCGTCTGTATATTTAAGATATACGCGGATCAAGCCTTGTCTCCGGTCTTTTACCAGCTTGACGTTCTTGACAAACCCCTCATCCTTCAGGATCTTCGCAATCTCAACCTTCAGCTTTGAGGAAGGAATATCTACTTTTTCATGTTTTGCCTTACTGGCATTGCGGATGCGCGTTAGCATGTCCGCGATCGGATCGGTCATCATTGGTTCAGCCCCTTTTACCTACCAGCTTGCCTTTATAACGCCGGGAATCTCTCCCTTGAGCGCCCGGTTCCTGAAACAGATTCTGCACATATCGAATTTTCTGAGATACCCCCTCGACCGTCCGCACAGCGGACAGCGGTGGTATGCACGCACCTTGAACTTCGGCGCTCTCGTTGCCTTTGCTATTAAAGACTTCTTTGCCATTATTCCTCCATCGCGTCCGCCTGACGGCGGCTTACTTCCGGTACGGCATACCCAGATGACCGAGCAGTGCCCTTCCTTCTTCATCCGTTTTCGCAGTGGTAACAATCACGATGTCCATCCCGTGGATCGAATCCACCTTGTCGATCTCGATCTCCGGGAAGATCACCTGCTCCTTGATGCCGACCGTGTAATTTCCTCTTCCGTCGAAAGACTTGGAGGATAAACCCTTAAAATCTCGTATGCGCGGAAGCGCTGCGCTGATGAAACGATCCAGAAATTCATACATCCGTTCACGCCTGAGTGTCACCATGCAGCCGATCGGCATTCCTGTTCTCAGCTTGAAAGTTGCTATCGATTTCTTTGCCTTGGTAATGACCGGCCTCTGTCCCGTTATTTTCCCGAGTTCAGCGGCTGCGGAATCCAGTGCTTTTGCATTGGTAATCGCTTCACCCATACCCATGTTGAGCACGACCTTTACGAGTCTGGGCGCCTGCATGGGATTCTTGTAACTGAATTCCTTCATCATCGCCGGCACTGCAACGTCGTGATACTTCTGCCTCAGACGAGGTGTCGGTATCCGAACCGGTGCGGTCTTTTGACCCGGCTCCTGAACACCACCTTCGGGCTTTCCCTCTTTTTTCACTGCCTTTGCGCCCGCCTTCGGCTTGGCAACGGCCTTGGGTGCGGCAGAAGAACCTTTCTTCTGATCGCTGCTTTTGACGTCCTTGCTCTTATCTTTTTTATCCGCCATAGTTCCCTATCCTAATTTCCGCATTCTTGTCCGACAGTTGTCCGTTAATCGATGGCTGCGTCGCACTGCCTGCAGACCCTGACCCTCGGTCCCTCGCCCTGAGCCTGCCGGGACACCGTCGTCGGTTTATCGCATTTAGCGCAAATCAGCGCGACATTCGATATCGAAATCGGACTTTCCTTCTCCACGATGCCGCCCTGCCGGAGCTGCTGGTTCGGCCTCGTGTGCCTTTTGATCAAGTTCAGCTTCTCTATGAGGACCCTGTTGGTGCCCGGGTAGACTGCAATCACTCTGCCCTTTTTACCCTTCTCCTTGCCGGAGACCACCATCACATTGTCGTTTTTTCTTATCTGCATTTTCTGATCCTGTCCTTGATTCCCGTCTCCTGACGCTTCAAGGAGATGGTACGATAATGAGTCTATGCTTTTCCTTGATTCCCGTCTCCTGACGCTTCAAGGAGATGGTACGATAATGAGTCTATGCTTTTCCTTGATTCCCTTCTCCTGTTTCTCAGGAGATGGTAAAATAACGTTTTACCTGATTCCCACGTTTACAGCACTTCAGGCGCAAGCGAAATTATTTTCATGAAGTTCTTTTTGCGAAGCTCACGCGCCACAGGTCCGAAAATACGTGTTCCGATCGGTTCGTTCGCATTGTTTATCAATACAGCAGCATTGCGGTCGAATTTTATGTATGATCCGTCCTGGCGGCGCACCTCTTTGGTTGTCCGGACCACGACAGCCTTCGCAACGGTGCCTTTTTTGACCTGACCTTCAGGTATGGCCATCTTGATCGCCACGACGATAACATCGCCCAGGCTCGCATACCGCTTTCGAGTCCCGCCAAGCACTTTGATGCACATTACTTTTTTCGCGCCGGAGTTATCGGCGACATCTAATACCGTCTGCTGCTGAATCATATCTCATCCTCAAGAAAGAGTTTTCGAATTATACATGATCGTGGTTATTGCTTGGCTTTCTCGACGATATCGAGAACCGTCCAACGTTTTTCCTTGGAAAGCGGGCGCGTTTCTATAAACCGTACAACATCGCCAACCTTACACTCATTTTTTTCATCATGGACCTTGAACTTGGTGGTGCGATTTATGGTCTTGGTATACTTTGCATGAGAGATACGCCTCGTGACCGCAAGCACCACGGTCTTGTCCATTTTGTCGCTGACCACCTGCCCTGTATACGTTTTACGCTTTTTAGATTCGTTAGACTCGGCCATACTTTTCCTTTAACACGGTTTTTGTTTTGGCTATATCCTTACGGAGCAGCCTCAAGCGCATCGGGTTCTCTATCTGTCCCATCGCCTGCTGCACCCGCAGATTGAACAATTCCTTTTTCAGATCTGTCGCCTTGGCAACCAGTTCTTCACTGGACAAATCACGCAAATCCCTGGCAGTGGTCGTCTTCATAGCTCCGCCTCCCGGGAAACGAATTTCGTGGCAACCGGCAGTTTATAAGCTGCCAGGCGAAAGGCCTCTTTTGCCACTGACTCATCTACGCCGCCCATTTCATACAGGACCCGTCCCGGCTTGACAACAGCTACCCAGTATTCGGGCGCTCCCTTGCCTTTGCCCATACGCGTTTCCGCGGGCTTCTTTGTGATCGGCTTGTCCGGGAAAACGCGTATCCAGATCTTTCCTCCGCGCTTGACATAGCGTGTCATCGCGATACGGGCGGCCTCAATCTGCCTGCTGGTGATCCAGCCGGGCTCCATGACCTTGAGGCCATACTCCCCGTAACTGACTTCAGCTCCCCGATATGCCGTGCCGGTCCGTCTTCCTTTATGCATCTTCCTGTGTTTTACTCTTTTTGGTGCTAGCATGATACCAGTCCTTTATTCCGGGATGTACGAATAAATTACGCTGCTGCGGTAGGCGGCTGAAGCACATCACCGCGGTAGATCAGCACCTTTACGCCGATTTGTCCCATTGTGGTTTTAGCTTCAAAGAAGCCGTACTGAATGTCTGCGCGGAGCGTATGAAGCGGCACTCTTCCCTCGCGATACCACTCAGTCCTTGCAATTTCCGCCCCTGCCAGTCTCCCTGCGCAGGTTATTTTGATGCCGAGCGCGCCCAGCCGAAGGGCCGAGGTAACTGCTTTTTTCATGGCTCTGCGGAAAGCAATTCTGCGCTCCAGCTGAAGAGCGATATTTTCGGCGACAAGCTGAGCATCCAGTTCCGGCCTTCTGATTTCCTGAATATTGATATACATCTGCTTGCCGGTCATGGCTTCGAGGTCTTTCTTGAGCTTATCTACTTCGGCGCCCTTTTTCCCGATGATAATTCCCGGTCTGGCGGTATGAATATTGATCTTGGCCTTCTGCCCGGCCCGCTCGATCTCCACCTTCGATACGCCTGCGTGCATCAGGCGCTCTTTCACTATCGACCGTATCTTGATATCCTCGTGGAGTAGCGTCGCGTAATTCTTCTGTGAGAACCAGCGAGAATCCCATGTTTTTATGATTCCGAGCCGAAGCCCGATAGGATGAACCTTCTGTCCCATTATTCCTCCGTCCGTCAGTTCTACGCGGAAAGCACCACCGTAATATGGCTGGTTCTCTTTCTGATAGTATTGCCGCGACCCATCGCCCGTGCTCTCATGCGCTTCATCGTAACACCCTGGTTCACGTATGCCTGCGCAATCGTCAACGAGTCGAGGTCACCCACCTTTTTCTGCTCTGCGTTTGCTACCGCAGAATCCAGAACCTTCTTCACAATCCGTGCGGCATGGAGCGGAGTGAAGGTAAGAATATTAATCGCGTCTCCCACCCGCTTGCCGCGGATCAGATCCACTACCTGTCGCGCCTTGCGCGGCGTGATTCGTATGTGTCTTGCAGTTGCGCTTGCTTCCATTTGTCGTCCTCACTCTAAAATCGGGGCCGGTGTGCAGACAGATTACTTGGGCGCCGTCGTCTTTTCAGCGGCTTTTGATCCGCCATGCGCCCTGAAAGTCCTGGTCGGAGAAAACTCTCCGAGTTTATGTCCAACCATGTTTTCCGTCACGTAAACCGGAATGAATTTCTTGCCGTTATGGACTGCAAGCGTGTGGCCGACAAAATCAGGACTGATCATGGACCGTCGCGACCATGTTTTCGTAATCTTTTTTTCGCCGGCCGTATTCATCGCCTCCACTTTTTTCAAGAGGCTTTCTTCGATAAAAGGGCCTTTTTTAACTGATCTCGGCACCGTGTCCTCCGCTTCTTATTTCGGATTTTCGCCTGCACCCAGCGCTTTCGAGTGCGGCAGCGCGAGTGCAGGGTGAAATCCGCAATTACATTACCTGCTCTTCGTTCTTCTCGAAATAATGTACTTTGTTGTAATCTTGTTGTGTCTTGTTTTTTTCCCGTCGGGGAGACCCCATGGCGAACACCCCGGCCTGCCGCCCGAAGACTTTCCTTCGCCGCCGCCCAGTGGATGATCAACCGGGTTCATCACCACTCCGCGGACCCTCGGTCTCATTCCCATCCAGCGGGATCTTCCCGCCTTGCCGATGCTGATGTTTTCATGGTCGAGGTTCCCGACCTGGCCTATGGTACCCATGCAGTCGGATCTGACCATTCGCACTTCACCGGAGTTGAGGCGGAGCGTCGCATATTCTCCCTCGCGGGCAAGAAGCTGCGCTGAAGATCCGGCGCTCCTGGCAAGCTGTCCGCCTGCCCCTTTTTTCAACTCCACGTTATGAAGAACCGTACCGACCGGTATTGCGGTGATCGGAAGCGCATTCCCGGGCTTGATATCGGCGTTCGGACCGGATACTACCGCATCGCCGACATTCAGTCCGAGGGGCGCGATTATGTAGCGTTTTTCACCGTCGGCATAATGAAGGAGCGCGATCCTCGCGGACCGGTTGGGATCATATTCGATATGAGCGACTTTGGCCGGTATTCCGGTCTTGTCGCGCTTGAAATCGACGATCCGGTATTTTTTCTTATGCCACCCCGCGCGATAGCGGACAGTTATCTTTCCGCGATTGTTTCTTCCGCCGCTCTCGCTCAGTTTCACTACCAGAGATTTTTCCGGCTTGCTCCGCGTTACTTCTTCGAACGTGGATGTTGTCTGAAAACGTCTTCCCGGAGATGTTGGATTATAGGTCTTTACCGGCATTTAAGCACCCTCAAATATATCAATCTTTTCGCCCGGTTTGAGCGTCACGAACGCTTTCTTCCAGTCCGACCGGTAGCCGACGCGCTGGCCCATGCGCTTTTTTTTGCCCAGCGTCTTAACGGTAGTAACGTCGGCCACCTTCACCTTGAAGATGCCCTCGACCGCTTTCCGAACCTGCACTTTATTGGCGTCAGTCCTTACTTCGAACGTGAGGACGTTGTTCTTTTCCTTCAGTCGCGCGCCTTTTTCAGTTATGCGGGGCACCCGAATTATGTCATACATGTCGATCTTCATTTACCGTAAACCTCCTGCATGGCGTTCAGGGCATCCTGCGTCGTGATAAGGTACCGGTATTTGAGAACGTCATATACGTTGATGTTCTGCATTCTGAGCACTTTTACCGTCGGTATGTTCCGCGCAGCCAAGCTCAAGTTTTTATTCTCGGCGTTAATAAGCACAAGCGCTGTTTCCTGAATCCCGAGGGTTCCCAGCATTGCGGACACCAGCTTGGTCTTTGGCTCCGAAAAATTGAGGTTGTCTATCAGCACGAGTTTGTTTTCAACAACTTTCGACGCAAGAGCGTCAACAAGCGCTGCGCGCTTCGCCTTCTTCGGAAGCGAGTAGGAATAGTCGCGCGGCATCGGACCGAATACCGTGCCGCCATGTCGCCAAAGCGGCGAACGGCTGCTGCCTGCACGGGCCCTGCCGGTGCCCTTCTGTTTAAAAGGTTTTTTACCGCCTCCGCGCACCATCGCCTTATTCTTGGTAGCGGCCGTTCCTGCCCGTCTGTTTGCGAGCTGGTTTACCACGGCGGCATGAAGAAGGTGCGGCCGAACTTCGGAAGAAAGAAACCCTGAAAGCTCTACATCTTTAACTTTTTTATTGTTTTGATCAACCATTACGACTGACGGCATGACAATAATCCTCTATCCTTCTCATTCAGCCTTATAAATTACAAGCAGGCCGTTAGCACCGCCCGGCACTGCTCCACGTATAAACAACAGATTCTGATCAGGACGAACTTCGACGATTTCTAAATTTTTTATCGTCACATTGGCGCAGCCCATGTGTCCCGGAAGTTTCTTGCCTGGCCACACCCGTGACGGGTAAGCGCTGGCTCCGATAGAACCCGGCCGGCGGTTGAACATTGATCCGTGTCCGCCGGGGCCGCCCGCGAAATTGTGGCGCTTCATAACACCGGCAAACCCTTTGCCCTTGCTCACGCCGCTCACCGCGATGCGCTCGCCTTTTTTAAAGATATCCACAGTTACGACCTGTCCCTGCTCGAATTCACCGGTTCGAAACTCGCGAAGAAAACGATGCGGCTGGATGCTGGCCTTTTTAAAATGGCCAGCTATGGGCTTGGTCACTCGATCCTTTTTCTTTTCTTCCTCAAATGCAAGCTGGATCGCCTCGTACCCGTCTTTTTCCGTTGTCTTCTTCTGGACGACCGTGCACGGTCCTGCCTGAACGACTGTAACCGGGATAAGTTCACCACCGGTGAAGTGCTGGCTCATGCCTATCTTTTTTCCGATAATACCCTTACTCATTTCAAGTCCCCTCACCCACCACCTGCGCGGGCTCGTTTCAGAAAGATTACAGCTTGATCTCCACATCGACGCCCGCGGCGAGATCGAGCTTCATGAGAGCATCAACCGTTTGCGGTGTAGGATCCAGGATATCCATCAGCCTCTTATGTGTCCGGATTTCAAACTGTTCCCGTGATTTTTTATCGACATGCGGGGAACGAAGCACTGTCCACCTGTTGATCCGGGTCGGCAAGGGAATGGGACCGGATACTTTCGCTCCGGTTCTTTTTGCCGTATCCATGATCTCTACCGCAGACTGATCGAGCAGCCTATGATCGTATCCCTTTAATCGTATCCGTATCTTCTGTGTCACGTTGTACCTTCCTTAAAAAACATGATGGACGACCGCTCATTGCGTTCGCTCGGACGATGGACGCATACTTCAATGCCTTTTCGTCCTCCGTCCTTCGTCCCTCATCCCTCGTCTTTAGTTCTTACTCAATAACCTGCGTAATAACCCCTGCTCCCACCGTCCTGCCGCCCTCGCGGATGGCGAACCGGAGCCCCTGGTCCATGGCGATCGGGGTGATCAACTCCACACTGCAGGTCATGTTGTCGCCCGGCATCACCATCTCGACGCCTTCAGCAAGCGTTACCACGCCCGTCACGTCCGTCGTACGGAAATAGAACTGGGGACGGTATCCTTTGAAGAACGGAGTGTGCCGGCCGCCTTCTTCTTTCGTAAGCACGTAGGCCTCGGCCTTGAACTTGGTATGAGGGGTGATGCTTCCCGGCTTTGCCAAAACCATGCCGCGCTCCACATCTTCTTTCTTGATGCCGCGCAGAAGAACTCCAACGTTGTCTCCGGCTTCGCCCGCATCCAGAAGCTTCCGGAACATCTCAACGCCCGTGACCACCGTCTTCTGCGTGGGCTTGATTCCGACAATCTCGATTTCATCGCCTACCTTCACGATACCGCGCTCGATCCTGCCGGTCACCACGGTTCCGCGGCCCGCAATGGAAAACACGTCTTCGAGCGGCATAAGATAGGGCTTGTCGATGTCGCGCTTGGGCTGCGGAATGTAGCTGTCCACAGCGGCCATAAGCTCCATGATGCTCTTGAACTCGGGGGCGTTTATGTCCTTGCTGTCGCTCTGGAGGGCCTTTAACGCGCTGCCCTTGACGATCGGAGTCTTGTCCCCGGGGAACTGGTACTTGGACAGAAGCTCCCGGATCTCAAGCTCCACCAGCTCGATCAGCTCAGGGTCATCTACCATGTCCACCTTGTTCATGTACACGACGATATAGGGCACACCGACCTGGCGCGCAAGAAGGATATGCTCGCGGGTCTGGGGCATGGGGCCGTCCGCGGCGGACACAACGAGAATCGCTCCGTCCATCTGGGCGGCGCCCGTGATCATGTTCTTGACGTAGTCGGCATGGCCGGGGCAGTCGACGTGCGCGTAATGGCGGTTGTCGGTCTGGTATTCAACATGCGCAGTCGCGATCGTGATGCCGCGCTCCCGTTCTTCCGGAGCCTTGTCGATCTGGTCGTAGGCCACGAAGCTCGCAAAGTTCTTGAGCGACAGCACCTTCGTAATGGCTGCCGTCAACGTCGTTTTGCCGTGGTCCACGTGGCCGATCGTGCCCACGTTCACATGAGGTTTTGTCCTCTCAAATTTTGCCTTTGCCATGCTATCCCCTCCTGTCGGGAAGTCGGTAGGGGCGTATCGACATACGCCCTCTGAAAAATTTCGATATTAAAAAAACTTCTTACTTCTTAACAGTCTCACCCTTAACCTTCGCGATGATCTGCTCTCCTATCGTTTTGGGGACCTCTTCATAATGCGCAAATTGCATCGTATAGGTTGCCCTGCCCTGGGTCTTGGACCTGATATCAGTCGCATAACCGAACATTTCCGAAAGCGGCACCTGCGCCGCGATGACCCTTCCCGCCCCCCTCATATTCATGCTCTGCACGCGTCCCCGGCGGGAACTCAGATCGCCGATAATATCTCCCATATACTCCTCGGCGCAGACCACCTCGACCGCCATGATCGGCTCGAGAAGCACCGGATTGGCTTTATTCGCACCTTCTTTGAAAGCCATGGATCCGGCGATCTTAAATGCCATTTCTGATGAGTCTACATCATGATAGGACCCGTCAACAAGGGTGACCTTAATGTCAACAACCGGATAGCCGGCGATCACACCGTTCTCCATGGCCTCAACGATACCCTTTTCAATCGGGGCAACATATTCCTTTGGCACCGAACCGCCGACGGTTTTATTTACGAATTCAAATCCTTTGCCCGGTTCCTGCGGTTCAAGTTCCAGCACCGCGTGCCCGTATTGGCCGCGACCGCCGGTCTGGCGGATATACTTGCCCTCTGCGTGAACTTTTTTCTTGATCGTTTCGCGGTACGCGACCTGCGGTTTACCCACGTTTGCGTCAACTTTGAACTCGCGTAAAAGGCGGTCAACAATAATTTCCAGATGCAATTCGCCCATACCCGAGATGATTGTCTGACCGGTCTCTGTGTCGGTATGCACGCGGAATGAGGGGTCTTCCTGCATGAGCTTCTGGAGCGAGAAACCAAGTTTTTCCTGGTCTGCCTTGGTCTTGGGCTCGACAGCCACATGGATGACTGGTTCCGGGAAAACCATCGCTTCCAGCACCACGGGTTTGTTTTCATCGCAGAGGGTATGCCCCGTGAGCGTGCTCTTGAGTCCGACTGCAGCACAAATATCGCCTGAATATATCTGCTCGATCTCTTCGCGCTTGTTCGCGTGCATTTTGAGCAATCTGCCTACACGCTCTCTGGTCCCTTTTGATAGAGTTATATACATACGATCCCGATGTCAGCGTTCCGGAGTAAACCCGGACAAATGTAAGCTGACCAACAAAAGGATCGGTCATGATTTTAAATGCTATGCCCGCAAAGGGCTCGCTGTCGGAGGCAGTGCGAACCACTTCTTCTCCCTTGGGTCCAATGCCTGTGACCGCGGGAATGTCGAGCGGTGAAGGGAGGTAGTCCACGACCGCATCAAGGAGAAGCTGTACGCCCTTATTCTTGAATGCCGAACCGCAGATAACCGGGAAGATGCTCATCGCGATCGTGCCCTTGCGGATAGCAGCCATGATCTCAGCTTCTGTCGGCTGCTCGCCGTTCAGGAACTTTTCCATAACGGTATCGTCCGCGTCGGCGATCTTCTCGATCATCTTCTCGCGGTATTCCTGGGCTTTTGGCAGAAGGTCGGCAGGAATGTCCTCCACGACATATTTCGCGCCGAGCGTTTCGTCGTCGAACAAAACCGCCTTCATCCTGACAAGGTCTATGCAGCCGCGGAACTTATCTTCAGCGCCTATCGGAAGCTGGATCGGCACCGCGTTCGCGCCAAGCCGGTCGTGCATGCTCTGGACGCTCATGTAGAAGTCCGCACCAATGCGGTCCATCTTATTCATGAACGCGATACGGGGAACTTGATACTTGTCAGCCTGCCTCCAGACCGTCTCGGACTGAGGTTCAACACCACTCACGGAATCGAACGCAGCAACTGCGCCGTCAAGCACGCGAAGCGAACGTTCAACTTCAATCGTAAAGTCTACATGGCCCGGAGTATCAATGATGTTGATACGCTTATCCCGCCAGAAGCAGGTCGTGGCGGCAGACGTGATCGTAATACCCCGTTCCTGCTCCTGCACCATCCAGTCCATGACAGCCGTGCCGTCATGTACTTCGCCGATTTTATAAGAAACACCGGTATAGTAAAGAATACGCTCGGTCGTCGTCGTTTTACCGGCGTCGATATGAGCCATAATACCGATGTTGCGTGTGTTTTCTAATGAATACTGCCTAGCCAAAACTTCCTCCGCTTCTTGATGAAGACTACCAGCGATAGTGGGCGAAGGCTTTATTGGCCTCTGCCATACGATGTACGTCTTCTCTTTTCTTTACTGCTGCACCGGTATTATTCGATGCATCCAGAATTTCTCCGGCAAGTTTATCAACCATGGATTTCTCGGGCCGCAGGGACGCGTACATCCGGAGCCAGCGGTATGCAAGCGAAAGCCTGCGGGGCTGCTTGACTTCGATCGGCACCTGGTAAGACGCGCCGCCCACTCTCCGGGATTTCACCTCAAGGCTTGGCTTCAGGTTTTCCACCGCCTTCTTGAAAACGACGATCGGATCGCCCTTGGTCTTCTCCTGGATGCGGTCAAGCGCCTTGTAGCAGATGGCTTCGGCCGTGCTCTTCTTGCCCTTGCGCATAAGCACGTTCACAAACTTTGCCAGCATCTTGCTGTTGTATTTCGGATCCGGTAATGCTTCTCTTTTTACTACAACGCTTTTTCTTGGCATATTCGATCCTTACGGATAATTTCGAATTCCTAATTTATATCTAAACGTTTAGGATTTCGAGGGTTCGTGTTTAGAATTAGTCCTTACTTCGGTCTTTTTGCGCCGTACTTCGAACGACCCTGCTTGCGATTCGCAACCCCGACGGTATCGAGCGTACCGCGCACAATATGGTACCGCACACCGGGAAGATCCTTTACCCTTCCTCCGCGGATGAGCACAATGGAGTGTTCCTGCAGGTTATGGCCGACTCCCGGTATATACGTGGTCACTTCCATACCGTTGGTAAGTCTCACCCTGGCAACTTTCCGGAGCGCAGAGTTCGGCTTCTTCGGCGTCGTGGTGTACACTCTGATGCAGACTCCACGCTTCTGGGGGCAGCTCTTGAGGGCGGGGCTTTTGGTCTTGATAGCTGCCAAAGTCCTGCCTTTTCTTACTAGTTGACTAATGGTCGGCACGGCAATTACTCCTTAAAAACACAGACATAGCAAATTTTTTGAAACGTTGAGTCAAAACCCGGTGATTATATCCATATAGACCGCTATTGTCAAGCTATTTTTTAATTATATAACAGGTGCGCAGAGAATGCACTGCGACAGAGAGCTGCTCCGCTGTGCACCTGTCATTTTTTTTACTCCACCGGTTCCTGAGCCGTCTCGTTTTCCACTTCGACATAGGTGTTTCTGTATTCGGTCATACCCGTACCGGCTGGAATCAAGCGACCCATGATCACATTTTCCTTCAACCCAACCAGGTCGTCCACCGCACCGGTAATCGCGGCCTCGGTCAGGACGCGCGTAGTCTCCTGGAACGATGCAGCTGAGATAAAGCTGTCCGTCGTAAGCGAAGCCTTGGTGATACCCAGCAGGATCGGACGTGCCGTCGCAGGCTGCCCGCCCTTGGCCATGATATTCTCGTTCTCCTTGGCAAAGGAGAAGCGGTCCACCTGCTCCCCGATAAGGAAGGGAGTTCCTCCTGCTTCCTCGATCCTGACCTTGCGCAGCATCTGCCGGACGATAACCTCGATGTGTTTGTCGTTAATGCTCACACCCTGGAGCCGGTAGACCTGCTGCACTTCGTCCACGAGGTACTTCTGGAGTTCCCGGGGACCGAGTACACTCAGAATATCGTGCGGGTCGACAGGGCCGTCCATGAGTGGTTCGCCCGCGGTCACCCAGTCACCCTCATGCACGTTCACGTGTTTGCCCTTCGGGATAAGGTATTCCTTCTCGTTGCCCATACCGTCCTTCACCAGGATGCGCCTCATACCTTTCACAAATCCGCCGAACTCCACTGTTCCGTCGATTTCACTGATAATGGCCTGCTCTTTCGGCTTTCTGGCCTCGAAGAGTTCGGCCACGCGCGGCAGACCTCCGGTGATGTCTTTTGTCTTCGTTGTTTCTCGGGGTATCTTGACCAGGATGTCCCCGGGGAAAACTTCATGGCCCTTGTCGACCAGGATGTGCGCTCCCGCAGGCAGCAGATACCGGGCAACAACATTCGAGCCCGGCAGCCTGGCGGTCTTTCCACTCTGGTCCTTGATCGAAATTCTCGGCCGCAGATTCTGGTTGGGATAATCAATGATGACCTTGCGTGACAACCCGGTGACTTCGTCGACTTCCTCGCGCATCGTTACGCCTTCGATGATGTCGCCGAAGGCGATTTTCCCTCCGATTTCGGTAAGGATCGGCAGTGAATAGGGATCCCATTCCACGAGTTTCTGGGCCACATCCACCTTTTGCCCATCCTGCACCTTTAACCGGGCTCCGTAAATGATGGCGTACTTTTCCTTTTCACGTCCTGTCTCATCGTAGATCGCAATGTTTCCACTGCGCGACATGACCACGAAGTCGCCGTCTTTGTTCTTCACTGTATTCAGATTCAGGTACTTGACGGCGCCCGCGTTTTTCGCCTCGAGCACGGTCTGTTCAACGACTTTACTTGCCGTGCCGCCGATATGGAATGTTCTCATCGTGAGCTGTGTTCCCGGCTCGCCGATCGACTGGGCCGCAACAATGCCGATTGCCTCGCCGATGTCCACGAGCTTGCCGCGGCCGAGATCGCGGCCGTAACACATCCGGCATACTCCCCTCAGGGACTGACAGGTAAGAACCGAACGTATCTTGATCCGGTCTATTCCGGATTCCTCGACCCGCTTGACCAGCTCTTCATTGATTTCCCTGCGAGTGCCGATAATCACGTCCTTGGTGATCGGGTCCTTGATGTCCTCGGCTGCTACGCGGCCCAGAATACGCTCGGACAACGGCTCGATGATTTCGCCGCCTTCTACAAGAGATCCGACGATGATTCCGTCGGTGGTTCCGCAGTCGTCCTGGGTGATGATTACGTCCTGGGACACGTCCACGAGCCTTCTCGTCAGGTACCCGGAATTGGCAGTCTTGAGTGCCGTATCCGCGAGACCCTTGCGCGCGCCATGCGTCGAAATGAAGTACTGCAGCACGGTGAGACCTTCCCGGAAGTTCGCAGTAATCGGCGTTTCGATGATTTCACCCGAAGGCTTGGCCATAAGGCCGCGCATGCCCGCAAGCTGCCTGATTTGCTGAGTGCTGCCGCGCGCCCCGGAGTCGGCCATCATGAAGATGTTGTTGAACGAACGGGCTTCCTGGAGCTCCGACTTCTTCGCGCTCCCGATCTCCACCGCCTCCATACCGAGTTCGGCCATCATTTCGTCTGCGATTTTCTCGGTCACGTTCGCCCAGATGTCGATTTCCTTGTTGTAGCGCTCGCCGTTCGTGATGAGGCCCTCCGTGTACTGATGATGGATCTCCATGACCTCTTTTTGAGCCTGGTCGATGAATTTCTGCTTCTTGCTCGGAATATGCATGTCTGAAATGCAGATCGAGATGCCGGCGCGCATAGCGTACTTGAAGCCGACTTCTTTCAGATCATCTATGAGAACGACCGTCCTTCGCAACCCGAGCTTCCGGTAGCACTCGTCGATCAGTTTCGCGAGTTCCTTTTTGTTCATGTCTCTGTTGACTGACGAAAACGGGATGCTTTCAGGCAGGATATCGCTGAAAAGGACCCTTCCGACGGTTGTTTCTTCGATCTTGCCGTTCATACGCACCCGAACACGGGCGTGGATATCCACCATGCGCTGGTCGTACGCAATGCGTACTTCATCCCGGCCCGAGAATATCTTGCCCTCACCGCGCGCGCCGGAGCGCGCCTTCGTAAGGTAATAGCAGCCGAGCACGATGTCCTGCGAAGGAACCGTGATCGGCCTTCCGTTCGCCGGAGACAGCACGTTGTTGATGGAGAGCATGAGCACGCGCGCCTCGAGTTGTGCCTCGACCGAGAGCGGTATATGGACCGCCATCTGGTCGCCGTCGAAGTCCGCGTTGAATGCCGCGCAGACCAGGGGATGCAGGCGGATGGCTTTGCCTTCCACGAGCACGGGGTCGAAGGCCTGAATGCCGAGACGGTGCAGGGTTGGAGCGCGGTTCAGAAGCACCGGGTGCTCCTGGATCACCTCTTCCAGCACATCCCACACCTCGGGCCGCTCGCGTTCAATCATCTTCTTGGCGCTCTTGATGGTCGTCGCATATCCCTTTTCCTCAAGCTTGTTGAAAATGAAGGGCTTGAACAGTTCAAGCGCCATCTTTTTCGGCAAACCGCACTGATGAAGCTTGAGGTCCGGACCAACCACGATCACCGAACGGCCTGAGTAGTCTACACGCTTCCCGAGCAGGTTCTGGCGGAACCGTCCCTGTTTTCCCTTAAGCATATCCGAGAGGGACTTGAGCGGCCGTTTGTTCGGGCCGCGCAGCACTCTGCCTCGCCTGCCGTTGTCAAAGAGGGCGTCCACCGCCTCCTGGAGCATCCGTTTTTCGTTCCGGATGATGACCGAAGGCGCTTTCAGCTCTTCAAGCCGCCTCAGCCGATTATTGCGGTTGATCACTCTCCGATAGAGGTCGTTCAAATCGGATGTGGCGAACCGGCCGCCTTCGAGGGGAACCAGGGGCCTCAATTCCGGCGGAATCACCGGGATCACGTCGAGGATCATCCAAGCCGGCTTATTGCCCGACTTGCGGAAAGCTTCGATCACCTTGAGCCGCTTCGTCAGCTTTTTCTTGGTCGCCATGGATGTTGCGGTCTCGATCTTCTTGCGGATGTCCTCGGACTCGACCTCGAGATCGATGGCATTCAGCATTTCCCGGATCGCCTCTGCGCCCATGCCGGCCTTGAACGAGGACACGCCGTACTCCAGCTGCGCCTTGCGGAATTTTTCTTCGGTCAGCAGTTCTTTATTCTTGAGCGGCGTATCGGCCCCGTCCACCACGACATAGTTCTCGAAATAAAGGACTTTCTCCAACTGCCTGAGCGTCATGTCGAGAAGCGTTCCGATACGGCTCGGGAGTCCCTTGAGGAACCAGATATGGGCAACCGGAGACGAGAGCTCGATGTGGCCCATGCGCTCCCGGCGCACCTTGGACTGGATCACTTCGACACCGCACTTGTCGCATACGATCCCGCGATGTTTCATCCGCTTATACTTGCCGCACAGGCATTCCCAGTCCTTGATAGGACCGAATATCTTCGCACAGAAGAGGCCGTCACGCTCGGGCTTGAATGAGCGGTAATTAATGGTCTCCGGCTTCTTCACCTCGCCGAAAGACCATTCCTTGATCCGCTCCGGAGAGGCTATTTTTATACGCATTGCGTCAAAACTGATGTCTTTCGGCTTTTCGAACAAGCTCATGACATCTGCTCTGGCCTTACTTTCTGTCATCCGTTTGTCTTCCACTTTGAACCTCCTGTTAAGACAAATCCCAAATCTTAAAATACAAATCCCAAATAATTCTAGCTATTTTAAATTTCAAACGTTTGGCATTTGGTTCTGGTGTCTGCTATTTGGAATTTGTCTTTCTTACCTTGCCGACGAAATTTTCTCCAGTCCGATTACCCGTTCTTTCTCGTTCTTTCGCTCGATCAGTTCCACATCGAGGCAAAGGCTCTGGAGCTCCTTGATGAGCACGTAGAAAGACTCCGGCAGCCCGGGCTCGAGGGTATTCTCGCCCTTTACGATCGCCTCGTAGATCTTTGCCCTTCCGGATACGTCATCCGACTTGACCGTAAGGAACTCCTGCAGACAGTAAGCCGCGCCATACGCCTGGAGCGCCCACACTTCCATTTCTCCAAGACGCTGCCCGCCGAACTGGGCCTTTCCGCCGAGCGGCTGCTGGGTGACGAGCGAATAGGGCCCGATGGACCGTGCATGCAGTTTGTCGTCGACAAGATGGTGCAGCTTCAGCATATACATGTAACCGACGGTTATCGGTTTATCAAACGGATCGCCGGTACGGCCGTCGAACAGAATCGACTGTCCCGTGAGCGGCAATTTCGCTTCCTTGAGCAGCGACCGTATCCGGTCTTCCGAAGCGCCGTCAAACACCGGTGTGGCGACATGGAGCCCGAGTGCCTTGGCCGCCCAGCCGAGATGCGTTTCAAGGATCTGTCCGACGTTCATACGAGAAGGAACACCGAGGGGATTCAGCACGATCTCGACGGGCGTTCCGTCGGGAAGATACGGCATGTCCTCCTCGGGCACGATCCGGGATACCACGCCCTTGTTCCCGTGCCGTCCTGCCATCTTATCGCCGACCGAAAGCTTTCGCTTCATCGCGACATAGGCTTTGACCAGCTTGACGACGCCCGGGGGCAGATCGTCGCCCCGTTTCAGCCTTCCTATCTTTTCGTCGTAAATTGCCTCGAGAATGCCGAGCTGGTTCTCGGAGCTGTCCAGGATCTCCTGCAGTTTCGCGGGATATTCGTCAGACTCCACCTTGATCTTGGCGTAATCCTTTTCCGAAAGTTTATCGAGAATCTCTGCTGTTATTTTTTTACCCTTGGCTAGTTCAGTCTTGCCGGTCTTGGCATTCACAATCTTATCGGCGGCAGTTTTGCCGATCAGGATGCGCCTGATGCGTTTATACCGGTCTTCTTTCTCGGCTTTGACCTCTTCCTGGTATTCCTTCTGCAGCCGCGCGATCTCTTCGCTCTCCTGCGTCTTGAGGCGTTCATTCTTGTCTTCGCCCTTGCGCGAGAACACCTTGACGTCGATGACCGTGCCTTCAATGCCCGGAGGCGCGTAGAGAGAGGCATCGCGCACGTCGCCCGCCTTCTCTCCGAAGATTGCGCGAAGAAGTTTTTCCTCGGGCGTCAGCTGCGTCTCGCCTTTGGGTGTTACTTTGCCGATCAGAATATCGCCCGGCATTACTTCGGCGCCGATGCGGATGATGCCGTTCTCGTCGAGGTTTCTGAGCGTCTCTTCGCCGAGGTTCGGGATGTCGCGCGTTATCTCTTCCTTGCCGAGTTTGGTGTCCCGGGCTTCGATCTCGAACTCCTCGATATGGATGGAGGTATAACGGTCCTCCTTCACGAGTTTCTCGCTTATGATGATCGCGTCTTCATAGTTGTAGCCGCTCCAGGGCATGAATGCCACGAGAACGTTCTGACCGAGCGCCAGTTCCCCGAGATCGGTCGCGGGACCATCGGCGATCACCTGGCCTTTTTTTACCTTGTCGCCTGCCCGTACGATCGGTTTCTGATTCATGCAGGTATTCTGGTTCGAGCGGTAAAACTTGGTAAGGGGATATGTATCCACAACCGTTCTACCCTTGGCATCCTCGCCTTTTATGACGATGCGCGTGGAATCGACGCCTTCAACGATGCCGTCACGCTTGACCGATACGATAGCCCCTGAGTCTCTAGCGGCAACGCGCTCCATGCCGGTGCCTACAACAGGCGCCTGCGGCCTCAGCAGCGGCACTGCCTGGCGCTGCATGTTCGAGCCCATGAGCGCGCGGTTCGCGTCGTCATTTTCAAGGAACGGAATAAGAGCGGCCGATACGGACACAATCTGCTTCGGAGATACGTCCATGTACTGAACTTCCTCCGCGCTCACCAGTTTGAATTCACCGGCAACGCGCGCAGACACGCTGTCCACCGCGATCTTACCCCGTCCGTCAACCGGAGTATTCGCCTGCGCAATGACGTAATTTTCGCCGTCCACCGCGGATAGATACTCGATATCGTCGCTTACCTTCGCCCCCTTAACCTGCCGGTACGGCGCCTCGATGAAGCCGTAGTCGTTCACGCGGGCATACGTTGCAAGCGAGACGATGAGACCGATGTTCGGACCTTCCGGCGTCTCGATCGGGCAAATCCTTCCGTAATGCGTGGTATGCACGTCGCGCACTTCGAACCCTGCCCGTTCACGGGTAAGACCGCCCGGACCGAGGGCGGAAAGCCTTCGTTTGTGCGTAATCTCCGCCAGCGGGTTTGTCTGGTCCATGAACTGCGAAAGCTGGCTCGATCCGAAAAATTCCTTGATCGCCGCGATGACCGGCTTCGGGTTGATGATGTCGTGCGGCATGAGCTGGTCCACATCCTGCAGGCTCATCCGCTCCTTGATTGCGCGTTCCATCCTGGCGAGGCCGATGCGGATCTGGTTTTCAAGAAGCTCTCCGACCGATCTCACCCTGCGGTTGCCGAGATGATCGATATCGTCCACTTCGCCTTTGCCTGTGCGAAGATTGACCAGATAGCGGATTACTTCCACCACGTCCTGGGCCGTCAATGTCGTTTTATCGATAGGAATGTCGAGTTTTAACTTCTTGTTCAGCTTCAGTCTGCCAACTGAGGAAAGGTCATAACGTTTGGAATTGAAGAACATTCCGGAGAAAAGGTTTCTCGCCATCTCGACCGTCGGGGGCTCTCCCGGCCGCATCTTGCGATAAATTTCAAGGAGCGCTTCGTCCGAGCTCTGTACCTTGTCTGAAAGCAGCGTATCGCGAAGCGCGGAAATCACATGGATGCCATCCATGTAGATGACTTCCATCTTCTCCACCTTGGTTCCGGTAATTTTTGTCAGGAAAGCGTCGGTAATCTTTTCATTCGCAGGAAGCAGCACTTCGCCGGTTTCCGGATCGATGATATCGCGGAGAACTACTCGATCGATAAGTTCCTCGCGGGCGATAGGGATCTCGCTGATTCCCGCAGCTTCCATCTTTTTAATTGCGACGCGGGTGATCTTTGCCCCCTCTTTGACGATCAGTTCGCGCGTGGCTTTATCGGTGATCGTAACAGGCGCCTTCTGGCCTGCAAGAACTTCGGCGTGAATGCCCCGTGTAAAGCCGTCCTTCTTGATCCTGATGTTTTCGATCGGATAATACATCCGCAGCAGGTCTTCGTTGGAATAGCCGAAGGACTTCAGAAGGATCGTTGCCGGGATCTTCCTTCGCCGGTCGATTCTTACATAAACGATATCCTTGACATCGAACTCGAAGTCGAGCCAGGACCCGCGATAGGGTATGATTCTGGCTGAATACAGGATTTTCCCGCTCGCGTGGGTCCTGCCTTTGTCGTGCGTAAAGAATGCGCCGGGAGAACGATGCAACTGGCTTACAACGACGCGCTCCGTGCCGTTCACGATGAATGTGCCGGTTTCGGTCATAAGAGGGAGGTCGCCGACATACACCTCCTGTTCTTTGATATCCTTTACACGCTTCGTAGCAGTCTGTTCGTCTTTTTCAAAGAATACCAGGCGCGTCTTGATTTTGAGCGGAGCAGCATACGTCGCGCCGCGCTGCAAACACTCCCACAAACTGTACTTCGGGTCGCCCAGCGAGAACCCGAGGTAATCAACCATTGCTGTTTCATTAAAGTCGTATATCGGGAAGACGCTCTTGAAGGCGGCCTGCAGGCCGGTATCCCTCCGTTTATCGGACGCGATATCCCTCTGAAGAAACGAATCATACGACCGTTTCTGAATTTCAATAAGATCAGGAATCTCCAGAATTGTTGGAATCCTCGAAAAATCTCTGCGTGTACGAGTAAGTTCTCTTTTTTCCTTAGACATGGTTACACCCCTTTACTGCAAAATGACCGGCTGGTATCAATACGCTTTGTTTAGGAATAATTGCTGAAAATATATATATCATCGTATTAATCCGCACCATCCATAAACGCAAAAAGTCCTCTGCCCTCCGGACTGCCGCCGGAGGGCAAGGACTTGCTTAATCATCTTGATGTACGTATTACTTTACCTCGACAGTTGCGCCTGCGTCGGTAAGTTTTTTCTTCATGGTCTCGGCCTCTTCTTTTGTGACTCCGGTTTTCACCGGCTTGGGAGCGCCTTCCACCAGATCTTTCGCTTCCTTCAGGCCGAGGCCCGTAAGTTCGCGCACTACTTTGATCACGTTGATCTTCTGGGCACCGGCGGCTGCCAGGACCACATCGAAAGCGGTTTTTTCTTCCGCTGCCGGTGCTGCTGCTCCTGCGGCTGCTGCAGCGGCAACCGGGGCTGCGGCCGATACGCCCCACTTCTCTTCGAGCATCTTGCTCAGCTCTGCCGCTTCAAGAACGGTCAAACCGCTCAATTCATCAACGATCTTTGCTAAATCCGCCATTATTATGTCCTCCGAGGAATTTATAAACTTTTGAGTGAAATTCTAAATCCTAAATTCGAAATCCTAAACAATATTGAAGTTAAAATGTTCAAAGTGTATGTTTCTTACTTTGAATTTTGAACTTATTTAGAATTTGGTGCTTCGTATTTCGAGCTTGCCCTATCCCTTGTCTGCCTTTGCCTTCATGACCCTGGCTATTTGACCGCCCGGTGCCGCGAGTACGCCGACGATTCTTGATGCCGGCGCCTGCAAAAGTCCGACGATCTTCCCGCGAAGCGCGTTGAGCGACGGCAAACTTGCCAGCGCTTTGATGTCAGCCTGCTTCAGCAACCTGCCGTCGAGCACGCCGACCTTGAGTTCGAGTTTGGCCTGGATCTTGCTGAAATCGGAGAGCACCTTGGCCGGCGCAACCACATCATCATATCCCAGCGCGAGCCCGACGGGACCGATGAAATAATCCTTGAGCGGCTCGAGGCCCGTCCCTTCGGCCGCCTTGCGGGCGAGGGTGTTTTTTACTACCCGGTACTCGACCTTTGCCGTTCGCAGCTTGGATCTAAGCTCTGTTATCTGCTCCACGTTGATCCCTGTGTAGCCGGTAATCACCGCAGTCTTTGCGCGACTGAACTTTTCGCGAAGCTCTTCAATGGCAGCTTTTTTTTCTTCTTTATTCAACGCTATCCTCCTTTCTTCCAAGAGTTCCCGATGACCATCCCGGGAATCTCGAAAGAAAGCAGCGAACCGCACTCTTATCTTTCTCTGACCCGGGGTCTCGGCAGGCTCTTTTACGATTTAAACCGGAAGAGAATACCGCTTTCTCAACCAGTGCCCGCTGTCTCGGACCGCTCACCCTCATGGGTGCCGACCTTTTGTTACTGCAAATACTAATTTCTAAATCCGAAATCCGAACGTTTACGGTTTCGGAACTTCAAATTTGGTTTTGTCCTGGATTATCCTGCCTCTTTTTCAATCAGGGCAACGTCCATTTTTATACCCGGCCCCATTGTGGTGGAAACGGTTGCACTTCTGACATACTTGCCTTTACTGGAAGCGGGCTTTGCTTTTAAAATGGATTCAAGGACGGATTTCGCGTTTTCCACGAGTTTGTTCTCGTCGAAGGAGGCCTTGCCTACCGGCACATGGACGATTCCTGCCTTCTCCACCCGGTATTCAACCTTTCCTGCCCTGATTTCCCTGATGGCCTTTGTGACATCAAACGTAACGGTTCCTGTTTTCGGATTGGGCATTAACCCCCGGGGGCCAAGCACCTTGCCGAGTTTGCCGACGAGACCCATGATATCAGGAGTCGCAACAACGGTGTCGAAGTCGGTCCATCCTTCTTTCTGTATCTTATCGGCAAGATCTTCGGCGCCAACGTAATCAGCGCCCGCGTCCCGTGCCTCTTTTTCCTTTTCCCCTTTTGCAAAAACCAGGATTTTGACTTTTTTCCCGGTGCCATGCGGAAGCACCACTGTGCCGCGCACCATCTGGTCGGCCTGCTTCGGGATCCACGCCTAGTTTGAGAGCCAGATCCACCGTCTCGTCGAATTTAGTCCGTGCTGTTTTCTTTGCGAGGGCTATGGCTTCCTGAACGTCGTAGAACTTGGTCCTGTCCACCAGTGCTGCAACTGCTTTATACTTTTTCCCTGACATGCTTCCTCCTTGCGGTATTGGCGGTCACGCCGAGGCGTGACCTCCCGCATATAAAACAAATTGAAATCTAAATTAGGATTTCGTGCTTCGATTTTCGGATTTGCTTAGTCTACGACCTCAAGCCCCATGCTCTTTGCAGAGCCTTCGATCATCCGCATGGCGGATTCGACGTTCGCGGCGTTCAAGTCCGGCAGCTTTGTCTGTGCAATTTCCTTGATCTGCGCGCGGGTAACCTTCCCGACCTTGTCCTTGTTCGGTACGCCGGAGCCCTTGATAATCCCTGCGGCCTTCTTGAGGAGTTCCGCTGCGGGCGGCGTCTTGGTGATAAAGGTAAACGACCGGTCGGAATAAACCGTTATGATAACCGGAACGATCGTCTCCCCCAGTTTCTGGGTCCTGGCATTGAATGTTTTGCAAAACTCCATGATGTTCACGCCATGTTGACCGAGAGCAGGGCCGACCGGCGGTGCCGGGTTGGCCTTTCCTGCAGGAACCTGTAGCTTGATTTTTGCCGTAATCTCTTTTGCCATCTATAAACTCCTGACTGATTTATGTTTTGAAAATATGATTACAGCCACAGCGCCGCAACTTCTTCTATAGTAAATCTCTCTCGGCTCCGTGGCAATGCTTTTATGAATTGCTACTTCGTTTCCTTCTCCCGCTCAACCTGCAGAAACTCCAGTTCTACAGGGGTAGACCGTCCGAAAATACTGACCATGACCCGCAGCCTGCCGTGCGCAGGGTTTACGTCTTCTACCGTCCCGATAAAACTGCTGAATGGTCCATCGATTACCCTGACCCGGTCTCCCTTTTGATAGGCATGTTTGGGCTGCACCTGCGCTACGGCGCCTTCCTCGGCCTGTTTAAGGATATTTTTTACTTCGTCGTCGCTCAACGGCGTCGGGTTCGTGCTTCCGCCGACAAAACCTGTAACTTTTGGAGTATCTTTGACAATATGCCACGTATTGTCGTCCATTTCCATCTCTACGAGAATATAACCCGGGAAAAATTTCCTCTGTGACTTCCTTTTTTTTCCCGCTTTGATGGAAAGAACCTCTTCCGTGGGAACAAGGATCTGGCCGATTTTGTCCTTCAGACCCAGCTTGGAGACAGTCTCCAAAATGCTGATCTTTACCTTGTTCTCAAATCCCGCATACGTATGGACCACATACCAGTTCATCGCCATAATAATCTCTACTTAAAGGCAAGGGTCATCAATTTTCCCAACCCCATATCTACCAAACCCAGAAAAAAGGCGGAAATGAGCACCGTAATGATCACTACCCAGGTAGAACCTATAACCTCCTTTTTCGTCGGAAACACAACCTTCTTGAGTTCCAGCTTTACTTCTTGGAAAAACTCCGAGATCCTTTTGAACATTCGAAAAACCTCTCTCCGCACAATGAGGGAAAATGGCAGGCCAGGAGGGACTCGAACCCCCAGCAGCCGGATTTGGAGTCCGGAGCTCTACCATTAGAGCTACTGGCCTGTGTCCCCTACCTTCCATGCGTCTGTGTGCTGCAGGTTACGCTTTGGTCTCTTTGTGCACGGTATGTTTGCGACAGAACTTGCAATACTTGTCCATATTCAGCTTATCGGGCGTGTTTCGTTTGTTCTTGGTTGTTGAATAATTTTTACGCTTGCAGTCACCGCATGCGAGCAATACAATTTCGCGCATTTCAATAACCCCTCTTTAATTTAAATTCTCGATGAACGATAGACGACCGCTCATTGCGTTCGCTCGGACGATGGACGCATACTTCAAGTTCGTCCTTCGTCCCTCATCCCTCGTCTTTAGTTCTTACTCAATAACCTGCGTAATAACCCCTGCTCCCACCGTCCTGCCGCCCTCGCGGATGGCGAACCGGAGCCCCTGGTCCATGGCGATCGGGGTGATCAACTCCACACTGCAGGTCATGTTGTCGCCCGGCATCACCATCTCGACGCCTTCAGCAAGCGTTACCACGCCCGTCACGTCCGTCGTACGGAAATAGAACTGGGGACGGTATCCTTTGAAGAACGGAGTGTGCCGGCCGCCCTCTTCTTTCGTAAGCACGTAGGCCTCGGCCTTGAACTTGGTATGAGGGGTGATGCTTCCCGGCTTTGCCAAAACCATGCCGCGCTCCACGTCCTCTTTCTTGATGCCGCGCAGAAGAACTCCAACGTTGTCTCCGGCTTCGCCCGCATCCAGAAGCTTCCGGAACATCTCAACGCCCGTGACCACCGTCTTCTGCGTGGGCTTGATTCCGACAATCTCGATTTCATCGCCTACCTTCACGATACCGCGCTCGATCCTGCCGGTCACCACGGTTCCGCGGCCCGCAATGGAAAACACGTCTTCGAGCGGCATAAGATAGGGCTTGTCGATGTCGCGCTTGGGCTGCGGAATGTAGCTGTCCACAGCGGCCATAAGCTCCATGATGCTCTTGAACTCGGGGGCGTTTATGTCCTTGCTGTCGCTCTGGAGGGCCTTTAACGCGCTGCCCTTGACGATCGGGGTCTTGTCCCCGGGGAACTGGTACTTGGACAGAAGCTCCCGGATCTCAAGCTCCACCAGCTCGATCAGCTCAGGGTCATCTACCATGTCCACCTTGTTCATGTACACGACGATATAGGGCACACCGACCTGGCGCGCAAGAAGGATATGCTCGCGGGTCTGGGGCATGGGGCCGTCCGCGGCGGACACAACGAGAATCGCTCCGTCCATCTGGGCGGCGCCCGTGATCATGTTCTTGACGTAGTCGGCATGGCCGGGGCAGTCGACGTGCGCGTAATGGCGGTTGTCGGTCTGGTATTCAACATGCGCAGTCGCGATCGTGATGCCGCGCTCCCGTTCTTCCGGAGCCTTGTCGATCTGGTCGTAGGCCACGAAGCTCGCAAAGTTCTTGAGCGACAGCACCTTCGTAATGGCTGCCGTCAACGTCGTTTTGCCGTGGTCCACGTGGCCGATCGTGCCCACGTTCACATGAGGTTTTGTCCTCTCAAATTTTGCCTTTGCCATGCTATCCCCTCCTGTCGGGAAGTGAAGGTAATATACTCAAAATCTCAAACCTGTTTGGTTCAATGGAGCCCATGAGCGGGATTGAACCGCTGACCTCATCCTTACCAAGGATGTGCTCTACCAACTGAGCTACATGGGCGGTCTTGGAAATGGAGCGGGAAACGGGATTCGAACCCGCGACCCCAAGCTTGGAAGGCTTGCGCTCTAGCCAGCTGAGCTATTCCCGCATTCGATGGTTCGACTTCGCTCACCATCATGAGCGACTCGGCTCACGCCCGAAGTCTTGTCGAATGACCTCGGGCTGCGACTTACAGAAACTGACTCAAGATCGGATTCCACAGGTCCCCGATCAAGTATTACTAAAAGTGGTGGGGAGGGGAGGTTTCGAACCTCCGTAGGCTGACGCCGACAGATTTACAGTCTGTTCCCTTTGGCCACTCGGGCACCTCCCCGAACGCAACAACAAATTTCCGATAGCGAGCTACGAAGTCAGTAAAGTGGAGCCACCGAAGGGACTCGAACCCCCGACAGGCTGATTACAAATCAGCTACTCTACCAGCTGAGTTACGGTGGCAGAACCCTTGGGGCCATACCACGCCCCTGCGCCGCGTGGAAAGACTGGTTTAAAAAAATGATAAGGGAAATAACTAAGTCCCGCCCAAAGAACTGTTATTATAAGATATTGTAACTGATTTTGTCAAGTAAAAATATTATCAAAGCCGATAATCGATACTTAAGTTTGTTTTGGCGGGTCGTTGAGGCCGAAATATTTTCTGAGGAATGAGGAAAAACGAAAAAGAGAACCATTTTAGGGCTATTTGGTTCGGCGTTGTCGCAATACCTCATACAGCAGCACACCGGCAGCAACTGATACATTAAGAGAATTAATATGTCCCATAAGCGGCAGCGACACTGAATAATCGCAATGTTCTCCGACCAGCCTGCGAATACCCTTGTCCTCGCCTCCCAGGACGAGGGCCGTCGGCCGGACAAAATCGGCATCCCAGTATTCTGTTTCTCCGCCCGCCTCGGCGGCAGCTACCCATATGCCGGCTTCCTTGAGTTGATCGATCGATTGTGTGATATTCACAACCTTGGCAACCGGCACGTATTCGAGGGCTCCTGCCGCGGTTTTCCCTACCGTCTCGGTGAGACCAGCAGCCCTTCGCTCAGGAATTATTACACCGTGAACACCGGCCGTCTCGCATGTCCTCAGGATCGCGCCCAGGTTTCTCGGATCCTCCACTCCGTCCAGGATAAGGAAAAGAGGAACCTGCTGCCGTTCCTTCGGTATCTGTAAAACATCGTCGAGCGAAGAGTATTCGTGGGCAGCGGTAAGAGCGATAACACCTTGATGAACACCCCGCTGTGACTCCCGGTCCAGAACCTCCCGGCTTGCCATTCTTACTTCTATGCCGGCATTCTTCGCCATCCGGATCAGATCGGCGGTATCACGGTCGATTTTCCGCTGCTCGGCGATCAGCACGCGTTGGATTGCCCTGCCGGATTTAAGCGCTTCCAGCACAGGGTTAATGCCGAATATTTTGTCTCTTCGCATGTGGTCGATAAGTTAAGGGAACAACGGTCAGATCGGATGAAGCAATTCAAAAGCAAAAGCAGTCTCGCGCAAAGGCGCAAAGGTCGCAAAGAAAAACTTTAAGTCTTAATGAATGTAAAGTCAAAAAGCGGTCTTACACGAAGCCATGGCCTATATTCGCGCTACGCACTCAAGGCGCCGGCCACAGGCGAAGACACGAAGAAAATAAAAAGCTTCTGGTTTTGAATGAAACAATATCAAATGCTGGTGCCTTCTTAGCGAACTTTGCGCCTTTGCGAGAAAAACGGTTTTATGTTTTGATTCAAATAAAATGGCCACGGTCGAAGACCGCTTCACTTCGGTTTCCAGACCGTTCCGTCAGCCCTGTCATACAGCGCAACGCCGGCATCATCCAGAACTTTACGGACCCGGTCAGCCTCGGCCCATGCCTTGCGGGCACGTGCCTCATTCCGCTCACGTATCAGCTGCTCGATTTGTTCAACAGGGATCGTGACTTTGTTGTCCGCAAGCCTGCTCTGTTTGAACCACTCGTCAGGCTGACGGAGGAAAATCCCGAGCGTTTTGCTCACATCTTCAAAGGATCCAGCCGCAGCGGAGAGAATCGAAAATACCGCTTTCTCGTTCTTTTTATCCGCCTCTGCCAGAAATTTGTTGGTATCGCGGACAACGTCAAAGATGAGACCGATCGCAAAAGCAGTGTTGAAGTCGTCGTCCATAGCCTCTTCGAACGTCTTCGAAAGATCCATGATCTTCTGGTAAAGCGGCCGGTCAGTCGTTTCAATGAGCTCTTCAGGTTTGCTCGTCGGCGCCGTCTTTCCCTCCAGAATTTTATTGATGGCTTCTTTCATTGTATAGAAGCGATCAAGTCCTGCGCGCGCGTCTTTCAGGTTGGCGTCCGAGAAGTCTATCGGGCTGCGGTAATGCGTCGACAGAAGAAACATACGGACGACTTCAGGGTCATACTGGTCGAGGATATCGCGGATGGTAAAGAAGTTTCCGAGGGACTTCGACATCTTTTCCTCGTTAATGTTTACGAACCCGTTGTGTATCCAGTAATTGACGAACTTTTTGCCCGAATAGGCTTCGCTCTGCGCGATCTCGTTCTCGTGGTGCGGGAAAATCAGATCTTTGCCCCCCGCATGAATATCGAAGGTCTCTCCAAGATGCTTGAACCCCATCGCCGAGCATTCGATGTGCCAGCCCGGTCTGCCCGGTCCCCAAGGGCTGTCCCATGCGGGCTCTCCCGGCTTGGAAGCCTTCCATAATGCGAAGTCGAGCGGGTCGGTCTTTCGTTCATCGACCTCGACCCGAGCGCCGGCCTTCAGGTCATCGATGTTCCGTTTTGACAGCTTTCCATAATCCTTAAAGCTGCTCACAGAGAAATAAACATCGCCTTCCAGTGCATACGCTTGTCCTTTTTTTATCAGGCCGCTGACAACATCGATCATTTCTTTGATATGTTCTGTTGCCTTGGGTTCCACATCAGCCCTGCCGACGCCAAGCCGCTTCATGTCCTCCTGGTACGCTTCGATATATTTATGTGCGACGTCAGCGGCTGAAATGCCTTCCTCTTTGGCCCGCTTGATGATCTTGTCGTCGATATCGGTGAAGTTACGGACGTACTTGACGTCGAACCCCTTGCGCCTGAAATACCGCTGTATGAGGTCGAAGACGACCGCACCCCGAGCGTGGCCAAGATGTGAGTAATCGTATACGGTTACGCCGCACGCGTACATCATCACCTTACCTTCGGTGATCGGTATGAATTCTTCTTTTTTTCCGGAGAGTGTGTTGTACAGTTTGATCATAGACCCCGCATCCTCATCTCGAGTATACTTAAGCTATAGTATTAGTATAATTGGTTCAGACAGAAAATGTTCCGAATGAACTAAGAATATTATAGATTGCCAAAACCTTTGTCAAGAATTTTCAGGAAGGACAAAATAACAGTGAATTCCAGAAATTTGCGTTTTGTTGTACATGAGCACAAGGCCTCGAGACTTCATTATGATTTCCGGCTGGAAATGGAAGGGGTTCTTAAATCATGGGCCGTACCGAAGGGCCCATCCCTGAACCCGGCTGACAAGCGGCTTGCTGTCATGGTGCCCGACCATCCAGTGGAATATAGAGACTTCGAAGGCGTCATCCCCGAAGGATCGTACGGCGCAGGCCCGGTCGTAATCTGGGATAGCGGAGAGTACCTCCCCCTCGAGGGGCAGGACCCGGTATTGGGGCTTGCAGCAGGGAAGCTCGTTTTCGAGCTCAAGGGGGAAAAACTGAAAGGAGCATTCGCGCTTGCCCAGATGAAGGGCCTGCCGAAAGGCACCGGGAAGGAATGGCTGCTCATGAAGAAAAAAGATGCTTACGCCAAAACCGACTTCGTGCTGAAATCCGAACTTACAGCGGCACGCCTTTCAAAACTTAAAGAACGCATACCACCCTGCGATACGGACTAGTCATCCTGTGATTGCAAATGCCGTGAGCCGTCACCACGGATCGGCACAGCGGAAAACAGCCGGTAATTTATTTACCTGACCCGCTCCACGATCACGGCAATGCCCTGCCCGCCGCCGATGCAAAGCGAGGCCAGGCCCAGATTTACATTGCGCCGTACCATTTCATAAAGAAGGGTTACAAGGATCCTCGTTCCGCTCGCTCCCACCGGGTGTCCGAGCGCAATAGCCCCGCCCAGAACATTCACCTTTTCCATGTCCCATTTCAACGCCCGGTGCACCTGGATCGACTGTGCGGCAAACGCTTCGTTGACCTCGACCAGATCAAGATCTTTCACAGCAAGCTTTCCGCGTTCAAGGACCTGTTTGCAGGCGTCAATGGGTCCTAGACCCATAAACGCAGGATCTATTGCGGCTGTGGACCAAGCGCGTAATTTAAAAGCCCAGGGAGGGCTCATTTCCTTCATTTTATCCCGGGAAACAACCAGCACAGCCGCAGCTCCGTCGTTGATGCCCGAGGCGTTGCCCGCGGTGACCGTCCCCTCCGTCCTGAACGCCGGCTTCAATTTGCCAAGGGCCTCGCACGTGGTACCGAAGCGGGGATGCTCGTCCGTATCAAAAATCTTGTCCGGACCTTTTTCCGGTTTGACTTTCAGGGGAACAATCTCATCCTTGAACTTGCCTTCCTTGATTGCCTGCTCTGTCTTCCTTTGCGAGTCCATTGCAAACTGATCCTGATCGATTCTGTTTATGCCGTACTTGGTCGCAATGTTCTCGGCTGTAATTCCCATATGGCACTCATAGAAAGTATCCCAAAGCGCGTCGTTTACGAGCGTATCCGTCATCTCTGCGTTTCCCAGACGCTGCCCCCACCGTGCGGACTTTACCACATAAGGCGCGCTTGTCATATGCTCCATGCCGCCCGCAATAATAGCGTTCTCTTCTCCCGCCGAAATGGTTAAACCCGCGAGCACAACAGACTTCAATCCGGAGCCGCATACCTTGTTTACGGTGAAGGCCGGCACGTTTTCAGGCAGTCCGGCGCGCATAGCTGCCTGGCGGGCCGGGTTTTGCCCGAGCCCGGCCTGGAGTACCTGCCCCATGATCACTTCCTGAACTGCTTCTCTCGGGATCCCGGTTCTTTTCAAAACCTCTTTGATCACCGCCGACCCTATATCTATGGCATCCAGGGAGGCGAGGGCGCCGCCGTATCTTCCGATGGCTGTCCTGGTCCCTCCTACGATATACGCTTCCATTGCATCCTCCCCAGTGAGTGGAGTCAAGCCAGGAAGCCTGACTGCACTAATTGCAAATTGAAAATTTAAATTGTAAATTTGCGGTATGGCCGGAAGCCATAAATACATTCCAACACTTTGCAATATGCAATTCTTTTTTAAGCTCAGATCCTCATGCCGCCGTCCACTTCCAGAATTCTGCCGGTAAAGAAGTCATTTTTTATGATGAACTGAACGGCAAGAGATATTTCGCCCATATCGCCGAGCCGCCCTGCCGGAATGTTCTGGATGAGTTTCTCGAGGACTTCGGGTCTGATCTTGGCAACCATCTCGGTGTTGATATAGCCTGGAGCGATCGCGCCCACACGGATGCCGTATCTCGCCAGTTCTTTCGCCCAGGTTACGGTCATCGAGTCAACTGCGGATTTTGCAGCTGAATAGTTTGTCTGGCCCAGGTTCCCTGCCCGGCTGATCGATGAAATATTCACGATCACGCCTTTGACGCTGTTCTTCACCATATGAAACGCGGCCTCCCGCGCGCACAGGAAGACCCCCGTCAGGTTGACATTGAGCACCCTTTCCCAGTTCGGGAAGGGAAACTTCGTAACCTCGTCCCCTTTTTTCTTGATAAAGAGAGAATCAGCCGTGATTCCGGCATTGTTGATCAACGCATCCGGAGCGCCGTTCTCCCGGGTATATTGCTCAAAAAAGGACTCGACGCTCTTTTCATTGCTTACATCGACAACCTGTCCTGGGATGCCGGTTTCATTCTTCAGCGCGTCAAGTGTATCCTGAGCCACATCCACAACGGTTGGTTTGGCGCCCTGGGCCTTTAAATCCACGGCGAACCTCTTTCCCATACCGCGCGCGCCGCCCGTTACAATGATTTTTTTGCCCGTCAATTCCATAATGATATTTTCCTCTCGTCCTCCCGCTTCATTCATTCCCGGGGCGTTTCCGGCGTCCGGGCTCCTTGGCTCTGGTCCCTGCAGAAGGCGGGGTTTCCGCTTTCTCAGGCTTTGTCGCCCCCTCAGGCTTTACCGCCCCATTTCCGCATCTCTGCTGAAGCCACTGCGCTATCGCGGGAGCAAGCTCCTTTTGAGATTTCGTCCCTACAAAGATGCCGATATGGCCGCCTTTGAATTCATAGAGTGATTTATCGGTGCTTCCCACCAGATCATTCAACGGCTTTGTGGCGTTGGGCGGGACGAGGTGGTCTGCAGTGGCATAGATGTTCAACAGCGGCATGGTGATGTTTTTAAGGTTTACCGTTTGACCGCCCAGCTTCAATTCGCCTTTGACGAGCTTGTTCCCCTGATATAAATCCTTCATAAACTGCCTCAGGCACTCCCCTGCCTGGCCCGGGCTGTCAAAGATCCATTTCTCCATCCGGAGGAAGTTCAGGAATTTTTCCTTATCTTCTATCAGATCGAGCATATCGACATACTTTCTGACGTTCAGCGTAAAGGGCATCAGCATCAGGAAGCCCTGATTCAGAAAATCTCCTGGAACGACCCGGTAGGTATCGACAAGGGCGTCGGCAGGCATGTCCTTTGACCAGTTGAAGAGAAGAGCGTCATTGGTTGAAAAATCGAACGGTGCTGCGATCGTGACGAGATTTTTGATCTTCTCGGGATAGAGTGACGAATAAATCCCGCTGAAGGTGCCTCCCTGGCATATCCCCATGATATTGATCTTGTCCGCACCGGAATTTTTTCTGACAACGTCGACACAGTTATTCAGATATCCGTTTATGTAATCGTCCATGCTTACGTACATGTCCGTTTTTGTCGGATAGCCCCAATCGATCATATATACATCAATCCCGTGCTGGATAAGATTTCTGACGACGCTGCGGTCAGGCTGAAGGTCGAGCATGTACTCCCGGTTCACCAGTGCATACACGATCAGGACCGGTATGGTGCAGGTTGCCTTCTCTTCCCGCCGGTAATGGAAAACCTGAAGCTTGTCCTCGGCATAGATAATGTCTTTGGGGGCTGTCCCGACGTCAATTTCATCTATTTCCGTGACGGTTTCCGAGCCCTTCGCGAGCTTCACCCCCATGTCTCCCAGCTGCTCCACGAAATCTTTCACGAGTGTTGTGTCAAGTGGCGATTTCATGCGGCTACCTCCCCGAATTGTTTTTCGAGGCTTCTCACCTTCTTCTTCAATTCGTAAATGGTTTTATACAAATCGTCCATTTCAGAACGGAGCGCAATCGGATAATCGTACAAATAGAGCTCCATCAACTTGAAATTATGCTGCCGCAGTTTGAGGCCTGTCTCAAGCAATTCCCCCTGCATCCTGGAGAACTCGCGTGATTGAAACAGCTCGTAATAGGTTTTCTCGTTTATATCGACCCACACGTCGATAAATTCTTCGAATCCCTTGATGTCCTCCCCCTTGTTGCCTTTTTCCGTGATGGTCGTTATTACTTTTTCCAGAGCCGTCATTCCGGTCACGTACATCGTATGCTGATATTCAATGGACTTTGCAAGATAAACACAAAGGTCATCGAGGGTCCTTAGAATCAGTTCAATTTTCTCCCTGTCCTTCCCGACTGGGGGAACATGAAAAAACTTCCCGAACGTGCCGTCAAACGCATTAAACAGGTTATGATATGCTGACATATACGCTTCGGGACGGCCTTCTACGATCTGAGGAAGCGTTTTCATGTTTTTCTCGGACGCCTCTATCCACGGTTTGATAAAGTGCTGCGTGGAACCGCCGAATGCTTCCAGCAGCTTTGAGGCCTGAACGGCGGCCTGGGTGATGAAGTCAGGATCAAAACCGAAGACCCGGTCCAGAACATCCTTGTATTTTGTCGAGTCTGCCAGATCTTTATAAGCATTCGGATCCATGGTTTTTTCCTGGATTGCCTTTATGAGAGTAAGCCAGATCTCATAAAGATTCAGGTACGCGTTTGATCCAAGCCTGTCGGATAGATCTCCACTGCCTGTCTGGCGCATTGCATTCAAAACCGTGTTCGACCAGGAGGTAAACACATTTGGGAAAACCGTTAAACTCGGGGGTCCTCCCTTCTGCGCGAGGCCCCAGAAAGACTCCTGGTATTTCCTTGTCATCTCGGCCAAGCCTTCAAGAATGCGGCCCTGAGATTTGAACCAGTTGTCGAAATACTTTTTTGTGTCATCCATGAGGTGCCTCCTCGTTTCGGCGCTCGACCGACCTGTGCGGCGGATTGTTAAAAACATCGCCATCCTGAACGAAGCGAAAGACGCGAAAATTCTTCCCTGCGCCAGGATGACGAGATGACGTTTCCTGACAACCTGCTAGGAGGCCTTCATGAGTTCCGAAAAGTTCTTCACCATCTCCCTGCTCATGTCCATTTGTTTCTCGACCGTGTTTTTCCAGGTCTCCTGAATTTTTTCCGCCTCATGTGACAAGACTTTGGACGAATCGACCAGGGACATAAGCGCGGACTGGTACAGCTCCATTATCTCTTTTGTCTTGCCTTCCGGTGGACCCCCGGCGCGGAGCAAAGAATCACGGATGATCTTGGTAGCCATGGTCCAGTTATCCATGAATTGCTTCTGCGAACTTACCCAACTCTCCATGAATTCTTTCTGCGAACCCATCCATGCGTCTACGAACTCCAGAACCTTATCCATCGCTCCTCCTGCGTGCGAGCAACCAGCGGGCAAGGATCAAGCAGCAAGGAAATACTTTAAATCCCTGCTGCATCCTGCTCCGCTATTTGCTGCTTTCATCAGGCGGCCTTTTTGAAAAGCTCCGCGAAATGGTTTACCATCTCTCTGCTCACGTCCATCTGTTTTTCGACTGCGTTCTTCCATGTATCCTGAATTCTTCCTGCCTGATCAGTGAACACTTTTGAAGAATTCGACATCGTAGTAAGCCAGGATCTGTACACGTTCAGGTTCTCATTGATCGTTCCTTCCTGGGCGCCGCCTGTGTTGAGAAAGGACTCCTGCAGTTTTTTCGTTGCATCAACCCAGGTGTCCACGAACTCCTTCTGCGACCGCACCCAGGTCTCCATGACATCCTTCTGTGTGTTCATCCAGGAATCGAATAACTGCGCGATCCTGTCCACACCCTTTTTTGCCTCTTCAAAACCTTTTTTTGCCTCTGCTCTGGCCTCTTCCATGATAATTTTCCTCCTTCTCGGTTGTGATTGTCGATGCTCCCGCCCGGGAGAGCCCCTATTTCTTCTCAGCTGCTTTTTTGAATATTTCCAAAAAATTCTTCGCCATATCCGAGCTTATGTCCATCTGTTTTTCAACTGTCTTTCTCCACGTCTCCTGGAGTCTCCCCGATTCGTCTGCAAAAGCTTTCGAAGAATCCTCCATGCTCTTTATCCAGGTCCCGTACAGATTGAGCGTATCACGTCTGCCGCTGTCTTGGGAGGTGCCCCCGGCAGGAAACGACTCCTCCAGTTTTCGTGTTGCCTTGATCCAGTTTTCCATCAACGTCTTCTGTGCTTTCATCCAACCCTCGATGAATTCCTTCTGCACTTCCATCCAGCTCTGGATGGACTTCTGCTGGGCTTTGACCCATGCGTCAACAAAGCCGGATACGTTTTCCATTCTCTCTCCCTTTTTCTTTGTAATCCCGATTCATTCCGGTGATGACTCGACACAGATCCTTCTATCGGCTGCCCATTTTCAGCTGCCTGAACATCTCAAAAAAATTCCTTGCGATCTCTTTATGCATCTCAAGCTGCTGGTCAATGCTCGCATCCCAGACCTGTTGCCCTTTTTCTCCCCATTCCTTGGAAAGGTTGGTTTGGAGCTCCCGCATGGCGTCCCTGAGGAACTTGTTTTCTTCCTTCAGGTTTTTGTTTTCCTTCAAGGCTTCTTCGTATTTTATTCGCGGGACGAACCCCAGGATGATGAAAAAGTCGACCATCTTTTCGTACATTTCGACCGCATTCGGAACAGGGCTGTTTTTGTGCTCAGTCGAACTCCAAAATTTCCGCGCCGCCTCAATGCCTTCCTGCTGCATTTTCAAAAAATAATCGAAAAACCCCATTTTGAAAAGAGGATTGGCAAAGATGTCCATCATCTGTTTTGTCATGTCTTCCGTGGTAGGCACTGTATCTCCTCCTCGTTAATAGCTCTGTTCTTATTTATAAGAGAAGTCCTTCATAACGTCTCGCGATGCGTAACGTCCAATTTAGACAATAGGGATTGCCAGCCGGCAGGCCGATTTCTGCAGTAGCTTGTTAGGGTCAGTTCTGCTTTCGAGAACGGGTGCCGAACACGAATTTTTTTCTAAAGCAGCCAGGAGGGCGTCAAACTTTCATTCCTCCATCACACTCGAGGACACGACCGGTAAAAAAGTCATTTCTTATAATAAACTCGACAGCATCCGAAATTTCATCACGTTTACCGAGACGGCCCATGGGTATACCGCTGATTATCCTGTCCAGCACATTCTGCCTGATGGTAGCGCACATCTCGGTATTTATATAACCGGGCGCAACGGCAGCCACCCTTATTCCGTATTGACAAAGCTCTTTTGCCATTGTAACGGTCATGGCATCGACTGCAGCCTTGGATGCGGAATAATTTATCTGTCCGATATTGCCGCAGCGGTTTACAGACGAAACATTGATAATCAAGCCTTTTACGCCGTGCTTCACCATGTGGTAAGCCGCTTCCCGTGAGACAAGAAATGTACCGGTAAGATTTACGTTGACGACTTTTTCCCACTTCGCATAGGAAAATTTCGTGATCTCGTCCCCTTTCTTCTTGATAAATAACCCGTCTGCGGTGATCCCGGCATTATTGATCAGGACATGAGGGGGCCCGTATTCTTCCGTATAGTTTTCGAGAAACGCTTCGACCTCTTTTTCGTTGCCTACGTCAACCACCTTTCCCGGAATATCCGTCTCCCGTTTAAATGCTTCGAGAGACTCCTGACGGAGATTCAACACAAAAGGCTTTGCGCCGAGCGCCCTCAACTGTAGTGCGTATTCGCGTCCGAGCCCTCGTGCGCCACCGGTGATCACAACATTTTTTCCTGCAATGTCCATAGCCCCTCTTTAATTGCTTGAAGCGTTTTAGCGATTATCGGCCCATCAGTAATTCAACCTGCAAATCGCTGAAGTAACAGCATCTGTTCGCATTATCGTTAACAGACGGCTCCGTGCTCATTACGTTCACATCCGACGGAAATGTACCTGGTGTCGTGGAAATAGAGGCCATGGCTTCTATTAATTCCTTTTCGGTCAATATTCCCTTAATATGGTCCTCCTCAAGCACGAGTACTGTCCCGAGATGTTTTTCCCGCATCTTTTTCGCGGCATCCTGGATAGATTCCGTGGATTGGACTGTAATAAAGTCCCTTTGCATTACCTGGCTTACCTGCATCGTATCCTCCTCTCCCCTGAGCGATTCACAAACAACATTGAATAGATTCAGTCCTTATGGAAAGAATAGAATCATAGGTTCTCAGAGTCAATTGGACTAAGTTATTACAAGCGCGAAATTCAGAGAAAGTTTTAGCGATGAATTCAGCGGACTGTTTTGGGGCCGGTCTCTAAGGCATGGAGGACGGTCTTTCAACCCAGCAAAACGAAAATGGGAGAAAGATAATGATTTATGCGGTGGTCATTTAGATGGAGAAAAGAACAAAAAGCAGGAGCAGGTCATGCTGGCTCTACTGGCCGTTTTTCAAGGATGTTTCCCTTCCCGTCGAATTTGCAGGCCAGCATGAACGGATCGTGGTAGCAAAGTGAACCGGCATTCTCGAACATCGCCCCGCCGTCAAGCTCGAACCGTCCGCCGTTCAGCCAGGTCAACTCGAAGTCTCCCAGCTTGAACCCTGTCTTCATTTCCTGTTTCTTAAAATAAATGCGGCCATGAAGGCCGCATGAAAGATTCCTTACCACGGAATAACATGAAAATATATTTGCCACAGAGAACACAGAGGGCACAGAGAGAGAAGAAGCTTAAATTAAAATTTGACATAGAAGAAAAAGTCGATTTCACACGAAGCCGTGGAGCCACGAAGAAAATATATTTTTAAAATTCTTTTCTCTGTTGCTTAGTGGCTTTGTGTGAGAAAGGAGCCTCTCTGTGTGCTCGGTGAACTCTGTGGCAAAAACTTTTTTATTTAGACTTTATCTGTGTCCATCCGTGTTTATCTGACCGCGTTTACGGCTGCCTGGACATTCTGTGGTTAATGTTATAGTAACTACTGTTTTCGCGCGTACCCGACTTTTTTGAGCGCCTCTTCTATCTCGTTCAGGGTCGCAGGATCGTCGATCGTCGATGGCATGGTATAGGGCTCACCGTCGGCGATCTTTCTCATTGTGCCGCGCAGGATCTTGCCGGAACGGGTCTTGGGAAGCCGTTTCACAACGCAGGTTTCCTTATATCCCGCAATGGGCCCGATCGTTTCCCGGATCATTCTCGCAAGATCTTTCCTGATCTCCTCTTCGCTCGTGTTAACACCGGCTTTCAGCACGCAGAGTCCGACCGGCAGCTGTCCCTTGAGACTGTCGTGCACGCCGATAACGGCGCATTCCGCGATGTCCTTGTGGGTCGAAACAACCTCTTCCATTTCGCCGGTGGAGAGCCGATGGCCCGCAACGTTGATCACATCATCCACCCTGCCCATGATAAAGACGTAGCCGTCCTCGTCGATGTATCCTCCGTCGCTGGTAAAATAGTAGCCTGGATACACTTTGAGATAGGACTCAAGAAAACGCTGGTCCGCCTGCCATAAGGTGGGGAGTGTCCCCGGCGGCAGCGGAAGCTTGATCGTAACGAGGCCGGTCTGCTTGGCATCCATCTGTTTGCCGTTGGTGTCCAGGATAGTGACATTGTAGCCCGGCACTGGCTTGGTTGAAGAGCCCGGCTTGATGCGATGTTTTTCGATGCCCATGCAGTTCGCAGTGATGGGCCAGCCTGTCTCGGTCTGCCACCAATGGTCAATGACCGGCTTCTTCAGGAGATCATGCGCCCAATGGTATGTATCGGGGTCGAGCCGTTCGCCGGCAAGAAAAAGATATTTGAACCGGGAGAGATCGTACTTGCCGATGAAAGCGCCCTTCGGATCTTCCTTCTTGATCGCCCGGAAGGCCGTGGGCGCCGTGAACAGCACGTTCACGCCGTGCTCCGAGATGACCCGCCAGAAGGCGCCTGCATCCGGGGTTCCGACGGGTTTCCCCTCGTACAGGATCGTGGTACAGCCATGGAAAAGCGGTGCGTAGACGATATACGAGTGGCCGACGACCCATCCGACATCGGAAGCCGCCCAGTATACGTCACCCGGCTCGACCCCGTAGATATACCGCATACTCCAGCGGAGCGCCACGGCGTGACCGCCGTTATCCCGAACAACGCCCTTCGGCTTTCCCGTAGTGCCGGAGGTATACAGGATATAGAGAGGATCTGTAGCCTTTACCGGTGTACAACCGGCGGGACTGGCTTTTGCCATGAGTGCTTCCCAGTCCAGGTCACGGCCGTTCACCAGGGCAGACTGTACGAATTGCCGCTGAAATACGACGCACTTCTGCGGTTTATGCGCAGCCTCTTCAATTGCCTTGTCCAGCATCGGTTTATACTCGAGGATTTTTTTCCCTTCGATCGCGCCCGATGCCGTAACGATTACTTTCGGCCTGGCGTCGTCAATCCTGATCGCAAGCTCATGCGGCGCAAAGCCGCCGAACACAACCGAATGCACCGCGCCCAGCCGGGCGCAGGCGAGCATCGCTATAGCGGCCTGCGGGATCATCGGCATGTAGATTATGACCGTGTCTCCCTTCCCGACTCCGAGACCCTTCAGGGCTCCGGCGAAGCGGGACACCAGATCGAGCAGTTCCTTGTAGCTGTACTTCCTGATGGTGTTCGTAACAGGGCTATCGTAGATAAGCGCAACCTGGTCCGCGCGGCCGGCCTTGACATGGCGGTCGAGTGCGTTGAAGCAGGTATTCAGCTCCCCGTCCGTGAACCAGCGGTAAAACGGCTTGTTCGAATCGTCGAGGACCTTGTCCCATTTTTTATCCCAGGTGATGGCCTGCGCAGCGTTCTCCCAGAAGCCGGCCGGATCCTTGATGCTCTTCTGAAATAAATCGTCATACCTGCCCATTGATACCTCCTTTAAAGGTTTACCTGTTATTCAAGGCTTTATAATTCCATGGCGCTGTCATTGCGGATACAATGCAATGAAAATCATTATAGAGCATTTTGTTGCAAAATCAAGTCGGAGTAATCCCGCTGAAATAGGAACCAGCAAGCTGTTGAAAAAAACCAGCTGTCATGCGAGGAGCGTTTTTTGCAACGAGGCAAGCTCGGTTTTCAAAATTGTTATATATTGCGAGATTGCTTCGCTTCGCTCGCAAAGACTGCTTAAAAGACACATACAGCAGTCCGCTAGTCCATCACCTTCAATTTTTGAACAAGCTCCCTCACCGCATCTACTGACCGCTCGAAATCCTTCTTCTCCTGCTGATTCAATGACAGTTCTATGATCTTTTCGACTCCTGCTGCGCCCAGCACCGCCGGCACTCCCGTATAAACGCCCCGGGCGCCGAATTCGCCGTTTAAGTAGGCAGCGCACGGCAGCATTCTCTTTTCGTCCGTGATTACCGACCTGACCATCTGGTTCGCGGCCGCAGCCGGCGCATAGTAGGCGCTTCCGGTCTTGAGCAGAGCGACGACTTCCGCGCCTCCGTTCTTTGTGCGTTCGACCAGCGCCTTAATCCGTTCTCCGCTCATTACCTCGGTGATTGAGACCCCTTTCACAGTCGTGAACCTGGGCATGGGAACCATCAGGTCCCCGTGTCCTCCGAGAACAAGCGCCTCCACATCCTGGGGAGAAACGCTTAGTTCCCAGGCAACAAATGTCCTGAACCGGGCAGAATCAAGGATGCCCCCCATTCCGATCACCCGCTTCGGATCGAAGCCGGAAACGTTCAGGGCCAACTGCGTCATGACGTCCATGGGGTTGGTGACGATTATAACAACAGCCTGCGGCGACACCTTTGTGGTGTTCTCCACAACATCGGATACGACCTTTGCATTTGCAATCAAAAGGTCGTCCCGGCTCATGCCCGGCTTTCTTGGAAAGCCCGCGGTAACGACGATAACATCGGAACCGGCAGTTTGAGCATAATCATTCGTGCCAATGACACCGGACGAGGAACCCCAGAGAGGACATGCTTCTGCGAGGTCAAGCGCCTTGCCCTGCGGGACCCCCGCCATAATGTCATACAGCACTACATTCGCGCTGCCTTCCTGGACGATCATTTGTGTCAGCGACGCTCCGACGTTACCCGCGCCGACGACTGTGACCTTCTTTTTCATGAATCGCTCCCATCAAAAAGAAAATGCAAAAGTCAAATTTCAAAGTGCAAATTGCAAAAATAATTAAAACTGCGCCTTGATATATTCCCGGTTCAGTTTCGCCACGAATTTCGCTTTGATACCTTTCGGACACACTGCCTGGCACTCGTAATGGTTGCTGCAGTTGCCGAAGCCTTCCTTCAACATCGCTTCGGTCATCACGCAGACACGGCGCGCAGCCTCGGCCCTTCCCTGGGGCAGCTTTGCAAGGTGCGTCACTTTCGCCGCTGTAAAGAGCATGGCCGAACCGTTCGGGCAAGCTGCCACGCATGCTCCGCACCCGATGCATTCCGCCGCATCCATGGCTTCATCCGCGTCAGTCTTCGGGATCAGAATCGCATTTGCATCCGGAACGCCGCCCGTATGAACCGAAATGTAACCGCCGGACTGTATCATGCGGTCAAGCGCCCCACGATCGACGATCAGATCTTTAATTACCGGGAATGCCCTTGCGCGCAGAGGTTCGATATACAGCGTGTCCCCGTCCTTGAAGCGTCTCATGTGGAGTTGGCAGATCGTGGTCTTCTCCTGCGGCCCCTGCGGAACGCCGTTGACCACCTGCGCGCACATGCCGCAGATGCCCTCGCGGCAGTCGTGGTCGAACGCTATCGGCTCTTCGCCGCTCTCGATCAATCCTTCGTTCACGACATCGAGCATCTCGAGAAACGTCATGTCGCGCGAGATGCCGGCTGCCTGGTATTGAACGAGTCGTCCTTTGTCACGCGGACCGCTCTGCCGCCAGACGTATAAGGTCAGATTCATAAACAACCTCTTCAAATCTCCTGGACGCAGATTTTCGCAGATCCACGCAGATTTTTAAATTTAATCCGATTTTTCCGCGTTTATCTGCGTCCAAAAAAATATTTCTATTTATAGCTTCTCACCGCCAGGTGCACATTCTCAAAAACCAGCGGTTCCTTGTGCAGTTCCGGCTCCTGGTCAACACCCTTATATTCCCATCCCGCCACATAGCAGAAGTTCTCATCGTCACGCATGGCCTCGCCGTCCGGTGTCTGGTACTCGACCCGGAAATGGCCTCCGTCTGCCGCCAGACATAGAGAGTCAGATTCATAAACAACCTCTTCAAATCTCCTGGACGCAGATTTTCGCAGATCCACGCAGATTTTTAAATTTAATCCGATTTTTCCGCGTTTATCTGCGTCCAAAAAAATATTTCTATTTATAGCTTCTCACCGCCAGGTGCACATTCTCAAAAACCAGCGGTTCCTTGTGCAGCTCCGGCTCCTGGTCAACGCCCTTATATTCCCATCCCGCCACATAGCAGAAGTTCTCGTCGTCGCGTTTGGCCTCGCCGTCCGGTGTCTGGTATTCGACCCGGAAATGGCCTCCGCAGGATTCGTTCCGGTGCAAAGCATCCCGAACGAGGAGTTCAGAGAACTCAAGGAAGTCCGCCACGCGGCCCGCTTTTTCGAGCTGCTGATTCAACCCTGCTTCAGCGCCGGACACCCGCACGTTCTCCCAGAATTCCGCCCGAAGTACGGGGATTAGATTGAGGGCCTTTGTGAGGCTCTCTTTACTGCGCGCCATGCCCACGTTCTCCCACATGATATGCCCGAGCTCGCTGTGGAACTCGCTAACCGTCTTCTTTCCGTTAATCGACAGAAGCCTCTTGATCGAAGCCTCGCTCTCTGCCGCTGATTGTGCGAATGCCGAGTTGCAGGCGCTTACTGCGCCCGGCTTTGTTTGCCCAAGATAATTCGCTATGGTGTAGGGAATTATGAAATACCCGTCTGCCAGTCCCTGCATCAGCGCGCTTGCGCCGAGCCTGTTTGCGCCGTGGTCCGAAAAATTCGCCTCGCCCAGAACGAAGAGACCCGGCACCGTACTCTCGAGATTGTAGTCAACCCAGAGCCCGCCCATGGTGTAATGCGGCGCAGGGTAGATACGCATCGGCCGCGTATAAGCGTTTTCGTCCGTTATCTTTTCGTACATGTCAAAGAGGTTGCCGTACCGCTCCTGTATTGTATCCGCTCCAAGGCGCTCGATGGCGCCGGCAAAATCGAGGTATACACCCCGGCCGCTTGCACCCACGCCGCGGCCTTCGTCGCATACCTCTTTCGCTGCTCGGGACGCTATATCGCGGGGTGCAAGGTTGCCGAAGGCGGGGTACTTCCGTTCCAGATAGTAGTCCCTTTCCTGCTCGGGAATATCTTGGGGAGCGCGGCTGTCCCCCTTCAGCTTCGGGACCCAGACGCGGCCGTCGTTCCTTAGCGACTCGGACATGAGTGTGAGCTTGGCCTGGTGATCGCCGGTGACCGGGATACATGTCGGATGGATCTGCGTATAGCACGGATTCGCGAAAAGCGCTCCTTTTTTATACGCCCGGTACGTCGCAGTAACATTGTTTCCCATGGCATTTGTGGAAAGGTGAAACACGTTCGCATAACCGCCGCTGCAGAGGCAGACCGCGTCTGCGGCATGTGAGCGGATCTGTCCGGTCACCAGATCGCGGATGATTATCCCTTTGGCGTGTCCATCCACGACCACCAGATCGAGCATTTCGGTCCGGGGATGAAGTTTGACTGTCCCCGCCTTCACCTGGCGTGAAAGCGCCGAGTAAGCGCCGAGCAGCAGCTGCTGGCCCGTCTGTCCCATGGCATAAAAAGTGCGGGAGACCTGCGCCCCGCCGAAAGAACGGTTGTCTAAATATCCCGCGTAATCGCGTGCAAAAGGAACGCCCTGGGCCGCGCATTGATCGATGATATTGTTGCTGATCGATGCCAACCGGTACACATTCGCCTCGCGCGCCCGGAAATCCCCTCCCTTGATCGTGTCATGAAACAGTCTGAAGATGCTGTCTCCGTCATTGGGGTAGTTCTTTGCGGCGTTGATGCCTCCCTGGGCCGCGATGCTGTGAGCGCGGCGCGGGCTGTCCTGGAAGCAGAAGGCCTCCACATTATAGCCGAGCTCGCCCAAGGTAGCGGCTGCCGATGAACCGGCAAGGCCGGTGCCCACGACAATGATTGTGTACTTCCGCTTGTTCGCTGGGTTCACCAACTTCATGTCACGGCATTGCCTGTCCCATTTTTCGGGAAGCGGACCGGAAGGTATTTTACCGTCTAGGATCATAGTTAAAACCTTGAAAACAAATTGTCTCTCGCAAAGCCGCGCCCTGCACTCGCGCTGAGCACTCGTAAACGCTGGGTGCAGGCAAAGTCGCCAAGGTAAATCACAAGGGCGTATTTAGGCTTTTTAAAAAATAATTTGTAACTACTCAGGTCATTTTTTTATCCGCAGATCACGCAGATTTCGCAGATAAAAACAAAACCTGAATTCTGGTTTTAAAATCTGCGTCCATCTGCGAAATCTGCGGATAGAAGGCTTTTTCTCAGATTTGTCTTAATGCCGTTCTGAAAAGAAGCTGAATAGTTACGATTTTTATTTATTAAATATTCCGGCAAATACCGCAACCGGAATCGCCGCATATGCAAGGAACAGAATGGCAGACGCGGTTACCCCGGCCTTGACAACGATTGGCAGGGTATGTTCATTATTCAAGCCGAGCGTCTGAATCGAGCTTTCGATGCCGTGAAACAGGTGAAGCCCCAGCGCAAAAACGCCGACTATGTACAGTGCGACAATCGACGCGTGGTCGAAGCTCTTGATGACCATGGTGAATACGTCCGGACGGCCGAGTATGTCCGCGCGGGTGCCGGCGGAGAACTCCGGATAAATGACCTGAAACGTGAAGTGCAACAAATGAAAAATGAGGAATGAGGCTATTACAACCCCTGTCCAGATCATGTTCCGTGACGCAAACGTTGAACTGATGCTTTTCTTTACCGCATATGCCTCCGGCTTTGCAGCGCTGTTCTCGAGGCTGAGCTGCGTGCCATAGAAAAAATGCAGGCTAAAAAGACCGAGCATGACAATGCGGAAAGCCCAGACAGCAGGAGGAAAGCTGTGAAGCGCCTTTGCGTAGGCATTTATGCCGTCAGGACCGTAATAGAGGGAAGCATTTCCGAGCGGATGCACCAGCACGAAGGCGATCATGGAAAACCCGGAGGCCGCCATTACCAGTTTCCTTCCTATAGGGTTACTCAGGAATCGCATTGTCTTTTGACTTCCTTTAGCATTGCAAAGTGCAAAATTTAAAATTAGTGATCATGGCCTGGGGCCATACCGCACATTTGCATTTTGCAATTTGCAATTTTAAATTTGACTTTGAAATTAGCGGCCTTGGCCGCCTATTTCAAAAGCTCCCGCAGCACATACGGCAATATTCCGCCGTGTAGATAATAGTCGACTTCTATAGGCGTGTCGATGCGCGACAGCAGCAGGACCTCTTGTCTTGTGCCGTCACTGCGCTTGATAACCAGGGTCACATCCTGCTGCGGTTTGAGCTCGCGCAATCCCAGTACGTCGAAGGCTTCATCGCCATCGATACGGAGCGACTGAACTGAATCATTGCCTTTGAACTGCAGCGGCAAGACCCCCATTCCGACCAGGTTCGAGCGATGTATCCGTTCAAAGCTTTTCGCGATAACCGACCTTACTCCGAGGAGAAGCGTCCCTTTCGCGGCCCAATCCCTGGATGATCCAGTGCCGTATTCCTCCCCGCCGAAGACGATTGTGGGCGTGCCCTGCGCCATGTATTTCATAGCTGCGTCATAAATGGACATTCGCTCGCGCACGGGTTGAAACAGCGTGACTCCGCCCTCTACGCGTGTGCCGTCTTCCTGCGGAGGCAGCATCTGGTTCCTGATTCGAACGTTGCCAAACGTGCCGCGAATCATAACTTCATGATTGCCCCTGCGGGTGCCGTAGCTCTGGAAGTCTGTTTTGGCTACCCCGCTCCCGTTCAGATATTTTCCGGCAGGTGAAGACTCCTTGATGGAACCCGCAGGACTGATGTGGTCGGTAGTGAGTGAGTCTCCGAAAATGCCGAGTATCCTGGCGCCGAGAATATTTCCGGGTGCCGGGGTTTCCATTGCAAAGTCCTTGAAAAACGGCGGCTCCGCGATGTACGTCGATTTCGGCCACGGATACACTTCGTCCGAAACAGCGGAGACGCTGTTCCATAACACATGGTCTTTAGCAAGATCGGAATACAGACGCTGGAACGTGCCGGGATCGGCGGCGTATTTCATGAGTGAAGCGACTTCAGAGCTGCTCGGCCAGATCTCTCTCAAGTACACTTTACTTCCGTCTTTTGCAATGCCAACCGGCTCGTTCTCCGGATTCCAGAGCACGGTGCCGGCAATGGCAAAGGCAACTACGAGGGGCGGGCTCATCAGGAAGTTGGCACGGATGTTCGGATGGATCCTGGCCTCGAAGTTCCGGTTGCCCGAAAGCACCGAAGCGCAGACAAGGTCATTCTTAACAATAGCATTCTCAACTGCTTCATCCAGGGGACCGGAATTCCCGATACAGGTCGTACAGCCATAGGCAGAAACACAAAAACCGAGCTGCTCGAGGGAGGACAGCAGCCCGGCTTTCTGCAGATACTCGGTTACTACGCGCGATCCGGGAGCAAGCGACGTTTTTACTTTTTTATTGACCGTCAGGCCTTTCTCCACCGCCTTTTTCGCAAGCAGGCCGGCAGCTAAAAGAACCGAGGGGTTGGATGTGTTCGTGCAGGAGGTAATGGCAGCGATGATCACATCGCCGGAGCCGACATCGAGGCCGTCTTTTATCTTGACGCGTGCGAAAAGGTCCGCTGCCTTTTTTGCAAAGCCGTTTTCCGCTGCCGGCTTGACTAATAATTCAATAAACCTGTCCTTCAGTCTCGGGAGCTCTATCCGGTCCTGCGGCCGCTTCGGCCCGGCAACAGAGGGCGTGATCGTTGAGAGGTCGAGGTCGAGCGTTCGCGAATAATCGATCTGGCCTGCTTTGGGAATACCATACAGAGCCTGCGTTTTATAGTACGCCTTGCACGCGGCAATTTCATCAGGAGTGCGGCCGCTGCCGCGGAAATAATCCATGGCGACATCGTCCACCGGGAAAAAGCCCATGGTTGCTCCGTATTCAGGCGCCATATTAGCGACTGTGGCCCGGTCCGGCACGCTGAGCGACTCGGTGCCCGATCCGAAGAACTCCACAAATGCCCCCACAACCTTATTCTTGCGCAGCAGTTCCGTGACAGTCAGTACAAGGTCGGTCGCGGTGACCCCCTCTCGGAGTTTCCCGGTAAGGTTGACTCCGACAACATCCGGAGTGAGGAAGTAGAGCGGCTGGCCCAGCATGCCGGCCTCCGCTTCGATGCCTCCCACGCCCCAGCCGACAACACCAATACCGTTGATCATCGTAGTGTGGCTGTCTGTGCCAACGAGGGTGTCAGGATAATAGAGACCGTTTTTCTGATGAACTCCCCGGGCAAGATATTCAAGGTTCACCTGGTGCACGATACCGATGCCGGGCGGCACAACCTTGAAGGTATGAAACGTATTCATGCCCCACTTCAGAAATTCATACCGCTCGCGGTTCCGTTTAAATTCCAACTCCATGTTTTTCCGCAGCGCATCCGGGTTTCCATACGAGTCGATCTGGACCGAGTGGTCCACGACCAGGTCCACGGGAACGAGCGGTTCTATGACGCCCGGATTTTTGCGCATTCGCAGAGCTGCGTTGCGCATCGCAGCGAGGTCGCAGAGGAGGGGCACGCCGGTAAAATCCTGGAGCAGGATTCGTGCGACAACAAAGGGGATTTCCCGAGTGCGCGCACACTGCGGAGACCAGGCTGCAAGCTGTTTTACATGCTCCACGGTGATCTTTTTGCCGTCGTAATTGCGGAGCACGGATTCAAGAACGATGCGGATGGAAACGGGAAGACGGGAAATTTTTGCGATCCCCGCGTTTTCGAGCTCGGGCAGGGAATAGAGTTTCCCTTTTTTTCCGTTTCCCGCATCGAATTCTCGGAGAGTGTTATAGAGGTTATGGCTCATATTCTTTTTTTTAAGTGAGAAATAGCGAAAACAGACAGCAAACAAAGCTGTCTCTCGCAAAGCCGCAGAGCCGCAAAGAAAGTCTTAATTCTTGTTTAACTTGTTTCTTGGCGTCTTTGCGTCTTTGCTTGAAAATTGCTTTTGGTCTTTCAGTTAAATCACAAAAAGATCAACGTACTCATTAACCGGCGTTGCTTCCAGTTTCTTCTGGTCGAGGCTGACGTCCAGGATCGCTTTTTGCTGCTTTGCCGGAAACCTGCGCGCAAGGTTCGTCTTGAATTTCTCGACCAGGACCGGCATCCCTTCTTTTCTGCGGCGCCGGTGACCAATGGGATACTCGACAACAATCTCGGGAAGCGTCGTCCCGTCTTTCAACTCCACGGTCAAGGCATTGGCAATGGAACGCTTGTCCGGGTCATGGTAATCCTTTGTAAATTGCGGGTCTTCGACGCATTGGATCTTATCACGAAGCGCGTCGATTCTCGGGTCTGCAGCGACGCTGTCTTCGTAGTCTGCAGCAGTGAGCCTTCCAAAAATGAGCGGCACGGCGACCATGTATTGAATGCAGTGGTCACGGTCCGCCGGGTTATTGAGAGGCCCTTTCTTGTCGATGATCCGTATCGCAGCCTCGTGGGTCCGGATGGATATCCTTTTGATATCATCGGTTGTCTTGCCTTTTGCCTTCAAAGTGTTATGCAGCGTCATTGCGCATTCGACTGCGGTCTGGGAATGGAATTCAGCCGGGAACGAGATCTTGAAGAGCACCTGCTCCATGACATACGATCCGTAGGGACGCTGGAATTTGAATTCATTCCCCCTGAAAAGCGCGTCATAAAAACCCCACCCCTTGGCGGTAAGCACGCCCGGGATACCCATCTCGCCTTTCAGAGAAAAGAGGGCCAGGCGAACAGCGCGGCTTGTAGCGTCTCCTGCAGCCCAGGATTTCCGCGAGCCGGTGTTCGGCGCATGACGGTACGTGCGAAGCGATTGGCCGTCGACAAAAGCCTGTGACACCGCGTTAATGATCTCTTCTCTGGTGCCGTCCATCAGCCGGGCGCATACCGCAGCGGAGGCGACCTTGACCAGGACTACGTGATCGAGACCGACGCGGTTGAAGGCGTTCTCTAGTGCAATAACGCCCTGTATCTCGTGGGCCTTTATCATGGCCTCGAGCACCGTCTTCATTGCAAGCGGTCCTTTACCTGCAGCAAGCCTGGTGCGGGACATCCAATCTGCGGTGGCAAGAATGCCGCCCAGGTTGTCGGAGGGGTGTCCCCATTCGGCGGCAAGCCAAGTGTCGTTGAAATCGAGCCAGCGGACCATGGCGCCGATATTAAAGGCCGCCTGAACAGGGTCGAGCTGAAATTGCGTGCCCGGCACCTTTGCGCCATGAGGCACGACGGTTCCCGGGACGATCGGCCCGAGGAGCTTCGTGCAGGCGGGATAGGCAAGCGCTTCGAGCCCGCAGCCCAGTGTATCGATCAGGCAGTACCGGGAGGTCTCGAACGCCTCAGAGGATTTGATCTCGTAGTCGGAAACGTAGTTGGCGATGTCGACCAGCACCTTATCAGGGTCAGGCCGGACATTGGAGATGTGAGAGCTCATGTGTTCACCTTTCGGTTTCTAATTATAGTATGAGATGTAGCATATTTCGTATTTCGTCCCTCTACCTTCTTACTTCTTCCTTCTTACTTCATCCTTCTCTTTTTACTTCCTTTCCTTCATCGGCACATATTTCCGGTCTTCCGGACCGGTGTAGTTGGCCGACGGCCGGATGATCTTGTTATCCAGCCGCTGCTCGATCACATGCGCGCCCCATCCCGTGGTTCGCGAGATCACGAAGATGGGCGTGAACAGGGAGGTCGGCACGCCGAGCATATGGTAGGTCACGGAGGAATACCAGTCGAGATTGGAGAACATGTTCTTTTCCCGCTTCATGACCGCTTCGATACGGTCGGCAACATTAAAGAGATTCATATTGTCGCCGTCTTCGCAAAGGCCCCTTGCGATTGACTTGATGGTCTGGTTCCTGGGATCGCTCACGGTGTATACCGGATGTCCAAACCCGATGATGATCTCTTTTCTTGCCACCCGCGCCATGATGTCCGCTTCAGCCTCGTCTGGTGAGCCGTAGCGTCTCTGGATTTCGTGGGCAGCTTCGTTAGCGCCGCCGTGCTTCGGCCCGCGCAGCGCGCCGATTGCTCCGCCGATTGCCGAGTAGGCATCCGACAGTGTGCCGGCAATCACGCGGGCGGTAAACGTCGATGCGGTGAACTCGTGTTCCGCGTAAAGGATCAGGGACTGATCGAGAGCTTTTTCATGAAGCGGCGACGGCTTCCTGCCGTGCAGCAGGTGCAGAAAATGTCCGGCAACGGTATCGTCGTCGGTTTCGACCTCGATCCTGCGTCCGTTCTGGCTGAAGTGCCACCAGTAGAGCAGCATGGACCCGAAGGAGGAGATCAGGCGGTCCATTATGTCCTTGGCTGCCGGGATGTTCTGGTCTTCCTTCTCAGGCAGCACATTGCCGAGTATCGAGCAGCCGGTGCGCAGCACGTCCATCGGATGGGCCGATGCGGGGATAAGTTCGAGCACGGTCTTCACCTGGGCAGGCAGGCCGCGCAGATTTTTCAATTTCTTTTTATAGTCCTTGAGAGCCGATATTGTCGGCAATTCGCCATGGATCAGAAGATAGGAAACTTCCTCGAACGTGGACTGTTTTGCAAGCTCCACGATGTCATAGCCCCGATAATGAAGATCGTTCCCGGTCCGGCCCACGGTACAGACCGCGGAGTTTCCCGCTATGACGCCCGAGAGGGCGACGGACTTTTTTACTTTCGGCGCTGCGGGCGGAGTCGCAGTAAGAGTGTCGCTGCTCATATTATTTGTCCTCCTTGGTAAATATTTTATCGAGCTTTTCTTCGAAAGCATGGTAATCGAGGTAACCGTAGAGGTCGGCCCGGGTCTGCATGAGGTTCACCACGTTTTTCTGGGTCCCTTCTTTGCGGATCGCGCCGTACACGTCAAGCGCCGCCTTGCTCATTGCGCGAAACGCTGAGAGGGGATAGAGCACGAGCGAAACGTCTGCACTCCGGAGCTCTTTCACGGAATACAGCGGCGTGGACCCGAATTCGGTGATGTTCGCGAGGATGGGAACCTTGACCGCCTGGGAAAATTTTTTATACATTGCCAGGTCGGTCATCGCCTCCGGGAATATCATATCCGCACCGGCCTCAACGCAGGCTACTGCCCGTTCAATGGCCGCTTCGAGCCCTTCCACGGCAAGGGCGTCCGTTCTCGCCATGATAACGAATTCAGGATCAGTCGACGCGTCGACCGCGGCCTTGATGCGGTCAACCATTTCCTCCCTGGACACGATCGCTTTGCCGGGCCGGTGGCCGCAGCGCTTTGCCTGCACCTGGTCTTCAATATGGACAGCTGCTGCTCCCGCCTTGATCATCGATTTGATCGCGCGCGCGATGTTGAAGGCGCCGCCCCAGCCGGTGTCTATGTCAACCAGCACCGGCAGGTTCGTGATATCGGTGATCCGCCGCACATCAGTCACTACATCGTCCATGGTGCTGATGCCGAGATCGGGAACGCCCAGGGAGCTCGCAGCAACCCCGCCGCCCGAGACGTAAAGCGCCTTGAAACCGCTCCGCTCCGCGAGCCTTGCGGCATAGGCGTTGATCGCGCCGACGACCTGCAGGGGTTTCTCTTCCTTGACAGCGGCCCGAAAACGGGCGCCTGCTGAGATTGCTTTCGTCATGCTATATCCTCCTCCGTTCGGAATACTTAATGCATATTTATAGAGAGCAAGTATCGTTCCAAAACAGTGCAACGAAAATAAAAAAAGTAAGTAGCTGAAAGAACAGTAATTGAAAGGAAGGATACAGTTTACATAGTATAATATGTTCATGCAAGAATTTTCACTTTGCAAATAGTTGCAGGCAAGGTTTTGCATTTAAAATTTTAAGACAGTTCCTAAGTCAAAGAATACCGCATGCGTTTTTGGAAACAATGAAGTACTATTATGCTAGGCATTGGCCTCGGACAATGATACAAATTATGATCTTATACACGGTTTTCCACACGAAGCCGCACCGTGCACTCACGCCTCCGTCCTTCGTGTGAGAATGGATTTTGATTCTTTGGAGGTATCGCATTCGTGAAAGCATCCGACCTGCTTGTGAAATGTCTCGAAAATGAGGGGGTCGAGTATATCTTCGGCATTCCCGGCGAAGAAACGCTCGACCTCATGGAGTCGCTCAGGACTTCGAAAATAAAATTCGTCCTCACCCGCCACGAACAGGCTGCAGCCTTTATGGCGGACGCCTACGGCAGGTTGACCGGAAAGGCAGGCGTCTGCATGTCCACGCTCGGACCGGGAGCCACAAATATACTGACCGGCGTAGGAGATGCGTTTCTGGATGCTTCTCCGCTGGTCGCCATAACCGGGCAAGCGGACCTCAAAAGGATACACAAGGAATCGCACCAGTACATCAATATCGTGGACATGTGCGAGAGCGTGACCAAGTGGAACGGCCGGATTGAGACGCCGGAAGTGATCCCCGAGATGGTCCGAAAGGCCTTTAAGCTCGCTGAATCGGAGAAACCGGGCCCCACACACCTGGAACTCCCCGAAAACATCGCCTCCATGACCGCATACGAGATGTATGCCGCGATGATTCCGCCAATCAGGGCCCGAAGAAGCTCTCCTGACCGGCAGTCCCTCAGAAAGGCGGCGGACCTGATAGAGGCAGCGGCGTTTCCTGTCATCCTTGCGGGCCACGGCGTCGTTCGCAAGGCAGCGAACGTACAGCTCCAGCAGTTTGCCGAGATGCTTTGCATCCCCGTGGTAACCACTTTCATGGGCAAAGGCGCAGTCAGCGCCAAGAGCCCGTCCTGTATCGGCTCCCTCGGACTTGCGAACGACCGCCAGATCGAAGATGTGTTCAGCCGGGCCGACCTCATCATCGCCCTCGGGTACGGCCTTGTCGAATATGCGCCCAGGAACTGGAACCCGAAACTGAACAAACAGATCATTCATATCGACTTTACTTCGAGCGAGGTCGATCTTCATTACGTGCCGGAAGTGGAAATCGTTTCGGACATCCGGGAGAGCCTCGATCTCCTCCAGGGCATGTTGAGCACCAACAAAAAGAGCCAGTGCGCGATCGATCTCCACAGCAATTTCCGGGACGAATTCGAACGCATAGGAACTCAGAAGACCTGGCCGGTCCGTCCTCCGCAGGTCCTGTACGGCATCAGAAAGGTGCTCGGCGATTCTGATATTCTTGTTTCGGATGTGGGCACATGCAAATTCTGGGCGGCGAAATTTTACCCGGTCTATAACAATAATACGTTCATCATGTCCAACGGCTTTGCATCCATGGGCTTTTCCCTTCCTACCGCGATCGTGGCCAAACTCGTTCATCCTGGCCGCAAGGTCGTAGCCCTCTCCGGCGACGGAGGTTTCCTGATGAACCTGCAGGACCTCGAGACCGCAGTCCGGATGAAGTTGAACATGGCCATCATCGTCTTCAACGACAGCAGCTACAACCTGATCAAATGGAAATCCATGAAAAAGTTCGGCACCTCATACGGCGTCGATTTTACGAACCCCGATTTCGTCAAGGTTGCCGAAGGCTTCGGCGCAGTCGGTCTGAGGCTCAAAACAGCCCAAGACTTTGAACCCCTGCTAAAAGAGGCGCTGACCCGAGAGGTCCCTGTCATAATCGATGTGCCGATCGACTATTCGGAGAATGAACTGATTTATAAACTCCTCTAGCAGGCTGTTGTAAAAGCGCAGCACGTCGCGCATTCCTGAAGCATGCAACATTGAATCCAGGGAACTCTTGACAATAAACTTCACAACCGTATAATCAAACGGACATCAATCAACGTTAGCTCCATTCCTTCTTGAACCATGCATCTTGGCCGGAGCTAAATCATCAGCTGACAAAAAGAGGAAAGCACCCTGAAAACCAACGAAGCTTACGATTTTCCCCGCCCCGCGCCGGGCGACATCCCTCCCTGCCCCGTAGGTAAAGAAGCCCTCTGCGGAATACCGAGGCAGCAGACCAATCCCTCCAGGTGGACCGGAGAGAACTGGTCCGCGTTTGTGGCGGATCTCGCCGGGGCAGGCGTCAACATCGACGAACTGCGTTCTTCTCGCTCTCTCTCGATTACGGACGCAGGCGGGATGGCCTACGGCATGCCGCACGGCCTTCTGATTGCGAGGTCGAGCGAGATGGTCGCCCTGGTCATGAAAGCGGCACAGAAACATTGCGTGCCAATCACCGCGCGGGGCGGCGGGCTCACGACTGAAGGAGAAACGGTCTCGTTCGGCGGGTTGCAGCTCGACATGCGCGGAATGAGCCGTGTTCTTTCAATCGACAAGGAGAACCTTACCGTCCGGACAGAGGCCGGCATTTACTGGCACTCCCTGGCCGAATCCCTCCGGAGACACAATCTCGATTATCTCTCCGCGCCCCTGAACCTGACCTCCTCTGTTGGAGGCACGCTCAATGTAGGAGGTATTGACATTAATTCTCCCCGCCTGGGCTGCAGCGCAGACCAGGCCCTTTCGTTAAGAATTGTGACACCCACAGGGGAGATGCTGGAGTGTTCCGAACGGGAAAATGCCTGGTGGTTCAATAGGGTGCTGCTCGGATACGGCCAGTTCGGCGTGATCACCGAAGCTACGCTCCGGATCAGGCCATACACGCCGCTCAGCATGCACTATTTTTATTACGGCGACCTGCGTACGGCAATGGAAGATCTGGTCATGGTGAGCGAGGAGGATGCAGCGGATTACATGGGTATCCTTACCATGCTTGACCGGGCAGTCAATCTGCTCGTCGCCTTTGATTCGGACGAGCGGGAGAAGAAGTTTTTTGAGACGTGGCGCTCCAGGATACGGGGATTCGGAGAAACAGGGTTCGCCGTGCGCACGGGTTTCCATTATCTCATGAGGCCATGGAAATTCAGGGAAGCGCTCTATCTGCTCGACAGAAAGCGGACTTTGATGCCCGCGCTCAAGCCGCCGCACCATATTGACAACGGCAAGATCGTGGACCGCAGCGTAGTCTTCTCGAACGCGGTCTGGAAATTCTGGGGCGGAAGGCAGATGGTCATCCCGGACCTCGCAACAAGCCGCGCGAAATTTATCGAGGCCGTGCTGCGCGGAAACAAAGTCTGCAAGAAATACTTTCCGCATTACACGCTTTATTGCGTGGGCATAAAGCTGATCGGCCCCCGGGAGCGCTACGAGCTTTCCTGCATTCCGCCTGATGCCGAGGGGATTGCTTACGGATGCGAGTTCGAGCCCATGCTCGAAGGCCGCGCCTACAGCAGGGACCACCTGCAGTCGTTCAAAAATGAAATCTATGACATCGGCGTTGACCTGGGAACGAGTTATTACCGGTTCGGGGGCATGATGAAAGGCTACATCCGCAGGGTCTTCGGAGATGCGCTCGTGGACACGCACCTGGCCATGAAAAGACAGGTTGACCCGAATATGATCCTGAACCGGGATACGATATTTTGAGAAACACAGAATCTTGATAAGCATTATCCGCAGATTACGCAGATGACGCAGATTATATAAAGAATAATTAATCGCAGAGTATGCAAAGAGCGCTGAGAGAATTTCATATTAAAAAGATCTGACTTTTTCTTCATAGCAGTCAACGATCATTACAAAAAACTAAATACAGTGTGGTTTTATCTGCGATATCTGCGTAATCTGTGGATAAAAGGTGTACCAAGAGAGTGTCTCCCATGAAGCGCTATATAGATATGTCCCTCAAACCCTCCCCTGCCGAGTGCAACGGATGCGGGGTGGGCCTGCTTTCCTGCCCGGTATGGAGGCAGCACCATACCCACGCTCTTACGTTCTGCGGGAGAAACCGCGCAGCCATTGGCGGGGCCGCCGAAGAGGAACTTGCAGCCTCTGCGCAAGCCTGCATTTTGTGCGGCTCCTGTGAAAGCCTCTGTCCGACAGGCATCCGGACCCAGCAGGCAACGCTCGTATTGCGCCGGCGTCTTGCGAAAAAAGGGCTGATGCCATCCGTGGTCTTTCCTGCAAAACGGCCCGCTGCCCGCGAAGCCGACCGAACCAGGCTCCTGCTTGCCGGCCCGGCGCTTTCCAAGCATAGAGCCCTGCTCGAAATTGTACTGCATCTCCTGGAACAATCCGGGAGACCTGTCATTTGTGCGGCGGAGGATGGTCACGATCCTTGGCTTATGCTCGAGTCAGGCCATGTTCCATCAGATAAACACTTCCATTCCTTCATGACCTCTCTGATGAAGGCGTCTGAGATTATCGTAGCCGATGGGCTGCTATTCAACCTCTTGCGTCCTCACCTCCCGCCTTCAATCGCCCTGCGCGCATTAGGGCCTGTGTTGCTCGAAAACTCGCGAGTGCGTTCAAGTCTGAGGCCACGTGATTTCCTGATGATTGAAACGCGCGCGTATAATGCACGACGGGAAGCGATGCAGCTCTACGATGGAATCCGCCGCGAAACCGGCTGCAGTATGAATCTCGATCTCCACCGGGTAGCGACCCCCACGGGGGCATCGTGTTACCAGCATCGTGAGGGAATCGCAGCTGCGGTTTCCGTTGAGGACCAGGTCCACTGGCTGCTCGAGGGCCGCGCGTGCGACCGTATCGTGGTCGAGCATCTCGACGACCGCGCCGCATTCGAGGCATATACTAAGCTTCCGGTAATTCATCTTGCAGAGGCGGCCAGCCATGCATGAGCCACGCGTCTTCGATGTCGTCATTGTCGGTGCCAGCCTTTCCGCTGCAGCGGCAGCAAAGCGGCTCGTGGATGCGGGCTATGACACAGTCGCGCTCGAACGCTTTCCCCTGCCCCGTCACAAGCCGTGCAGCGGCATTATATCGCCCCGGGGCCACCGTTTTTTGATCGAGAATTTCGGCCCCCTGCCGAAAACAATCCTGCACGAACCTGGGGCCTGCCGCGGCGTGACGTTTCACTTTCCCGGCGGTGTGAAGCTGCCCATGCAGTTCGATGGCGGAACAACGCCCCATCTGAACCGCTCGTGTTCAGACTTCTGGGCTATCAGAAGGAGCGGGGCCGCGGTCCATGACAACATGCGGTTCCTGTCTGCAATCGATCACGGGTCGCACGTGGACATTTTCGCCGCTAATGACCATGAGGAGCGCCGGTACCGCGCCCGCTTCCTGATCGGCGCGGACGGCCCGAACTCCAAAGTCGTGAGCACGCTCTATCCCGGGTACCGTGACAGCATAAGGTGGTTTACCGTGCGGCAGCATCTGCACGAAATCATCGACTGCCCTCTCGATCCGGAATATTTTCATTTCTGGCTCCACCCCGGTCTGGGCTACTACACCTGGAGCCACCTGCGCAACGGAAAGCAGATCGTGGGCGTGGGCTATGAAGCAAATGACGATTTCTCCGCCCGCCATGTACAGGTCCTTAATTACCTGGAGAAACGGCACGGGGTGCGGCTCGGCCCCTGCGACGTCCGTGAGTCGAGCGTGAACAATTTCGGGCTGTCGCTCATCAACCGCTATGTGTTCGGGAAGGGAAATGTGCTCGTAACCGGCCAGGCAGCCGGTTTTCTGAACATGATCGCCGAAGGCATGTCCGCGGCGCTCCACTCGGGCGCGATCGCGGGAGAGGCTGTGGTAGACGCGTTTCGATTGAACCGCCCGGTCCAGGAGATATACCGGGCCATGATCCGGAGCGAGGTCCGGCGATGCTCGGACCAGTGGAATATCGTGAAAATCCTGTTTGGACGACCCCATGAGGCCGACTTTATGGAAACATTACGAAAACGGAGCTTCAGAGAAAAAATGATCGTCACGAGGGACAGTGCAAAATTCCTGTATCCCTGGGGCAAGTACAATTGGGGCAGGCAGATGCTTTGGCAGGCCATTACGCGCCAGATCACCGGCGCCTACGATCCCCGGCGATGGCTGTAGCATTCACTGGTTTTTGCGTTGTTCCGGATTCCGCGTTCCCTATTATCCATCTCCTGGTCGCTTCTTCGTCGGTTTTCTGGTCGCTCTCCGTCACGCTGCCGGCTTTATCGCTTCTCGTCGCCTCTTCGTCTCCTCGTCGCTTCTCTTTCGGCCTCTCAAAGAGTTCTATACGAAATCTCTATTTCATGATATAGTTGTTCATCGATATTCCTTCCGTGCTTGTGATCGGCGGCCGATTAGCGCGGATTATAGAGAGCATTAAACGACACATGGACATCCGACATATTCTGTTTTCATGCGGAGGCTGCAAATGAAAATATCCGAAATGATCAGGGCGGCAGTCGAGAAAAAGGGGCTAAAAAACCTGAAACAAGCTTCTACGGCGCTCGGTATCAGCCCGGAGCTCCTGAGGGTCATTATTAACAAGGGACATATCCCGAAAGATAATACGCTCACCATGATCGCAAAAAAGCTGAACCTCGACATGTCCGTTCTCGTTCTCGCGGCACACAGGGAAAAAGTTCCGGACGAGTTGAAGGGCTTTTTTCTTGCCCCTTCTGAAGCCAAGCTCAACCGGGGCAAGCGTAAATATCCCCTTTCCGAAGAGCAGACAACTTATCTTGCCAAAATCCTGAGCGTTGAAGAAATCATGATGCTGAGAAAAATGCGGCAGGTAACTGACGAGGCACGCATGCAGATAGCAGGGTATGTAGATTTTACCTATGCATCTAAAAAGAATACCTGAACAATCGAGCGCCGTTCAGTCGTCATGTTCGTTTCGCTGTCCCTTCAGATCTTCCACGTCGCCACGGAGAAATCATTCTGCCACAGGCGCCAGCTTGCCTTTCTGTGACGTGACCTGTCGCTTTTCAGTTTCCAAGTCTAAAACAGTCACCGGGCCGGTTTTTATTTAATTCTTCGTTATCTCTGCAGTCATAAAGGCCGCACTGACACCATCGGTTCCGGGAGTTATAATCCTTTATCCTAAAAACGGCATTTGAACACGGATGAACACGGAAACAGCGGATCAAAACAATGTGATAGAGCAAAAAGCCATCTCGCCTTTTGGGTGAATCCATTACTGTTCGTAACTTCCTATAAATCCGTGTTGATCAGATTTTATCCGTGTCCAACTGCTTTTTTCAGGTTTATACCGGAAACGCTTCTAAAAAACTGTGAGTTATACTAAAATTATATCGGCTTTTAGGAAAAGAATGGTTCTTCTTTGAGGGATTTTTTATGGGAATCGAAGATAGAGAATGGTATCGGGAAAAGAAGATCGACTGGGACCGGGGAGGATTAAAAGAGAAAAGAGGAAGCACAAGGAGGCAGTCCATGAGAAAAGGCAGAGTATTCCTGATCATCGCTGCGGTTCTGGTGCTCGCGGCAGGCGGAGCGATATTCTACGTCCTAACGAGCATAAATTTCATCGTGAAAGATGCCATTGAGAAATACGGGTCCCTGGCGACAAAGACACCGGTACGGGTATCTTCAGTGGATATACAGCTCTCGTCCGGCGGGGCGTCGATTACCGGAGTGACCGTTGCTAACCCTGCCGGGTTTACAGCCAGGAACATTTTCAGCCTGGGCAACATCTCGACCCGTATTGATACAAAATCGATTACCAAATCTCCTATCATTGTCGATGACATCCGCGTTACCGGGCCGGAGGTTTTCTACGAAATGAACAGCTCAGGGAAGTCCAACCTCGACGCGCTTACAAAAAACCTGCAGGGCCCGGAAAAGAAACCGCCGGAAAAGAAGGGAAAGAAGGAAGTCAGGCTTTCCGTCCGGAAGCTTGTGATCGAGAAAGGCCGGGTTGAAGCGCGCGTTGCCGCTCTCGGCGAAAAGCAGATTATGCTCGAGCTGCCGCGGCTGGAACTGGCCAATATCGGCGGAAACAGCGGCGCTACACCTGATGAGATTGCATCGACAGTAGCCCTCGCCCTTGCAGAGCAGACAGCTAAAGCTGTTGCACGAACGCAGGGAGAGAAGTACCTGAAAAAGGGCGCTGAAGGTCTGCTCAAACGATACCTGGGGAGATAAATCTGCGTAATCGTGACTTGAAGTATTACTTTTTAGTGTAAAAAACAGCGGCCGGGAAACCGGCCGCTTCACCTTCCATATTCACGTTTTTTGTCACTTACCAGTTCCGCGCTACAGCATTACCTCGAGGGCGATATTCTCTTCTTTTGTTATGTTTCTCAATTTGTTCAGGGCCTTGTTTTCTATCTGCCGGACCCGTTCACGGGTTATTTTGAACACTTTGCCGATGGAGTCCAGTGTTTTGGGTTCTTCGTCATTCAGTCCGAACCGCTGTTCGATCACACTGCGTTCGGATCCGGTAAGGCGGGCGAGCCACTCATTAATAAGATCTTTCCTGTGCAAGCTTTCCGAGTAGGTGTCGGGCAGAACCGCGGAAGTGTCCTTCAGCACGTCCTCGAGCGTGTCTTCATCCTTGTCACCAATGATCGTGTCCAGCGAAAATGTCTCAGGAGCGACTTGCGAGATATGGCGAACTTTTTCCAAAGGCAGCTCCATCTTGCATGCAATTTCCTCGATGGTCGGTTCCCGCTCCAGGTCATGAGTAAGATGGGTAAACGTTCGCTTATACTGGTGTACGATTTCCGCAACATGGACGGGCAGGCGAATTGTGCTCAACTGGTTGACAAACGCCCTTTCGATATACTGCTTGATCCACCAGGACGCGTAAGTGCTCAACCTGAAGCCCTTCCGGTAATCGAACTTTTCAACGGCGCGGATCAGACCGAGATTCCCCTCGGCGATGACATCCGAAAAACACAGGCCCCGGTTGACGTACTTTTTGGCTATGGCCACGACGAGGCGCAGGTTTGACTCTATCATCTTCGTCCTGGCCTCCAAGTCACCTTCGAAAATTCTCTTGCCCAGTTCCTGTTCTTCTGCAACGGTCAACAGCGGCGTTCTTCGAATTTCCTTCAAATAGCACTTGATGGAGTCAACGCTCCCACCTTTTTCGCGTGCGTTCGGAAGCTCTTCGTCGGATTGGCTCTCTTTATTATTAGCGCGCTCTGCGGTATGATCCTCTCCGACTTCATGTTCGATCTCATAGTGTTCCATCACCATTACGTCATCCACTGGCTTCATCCAATCGTTCACGTTCTTCCTCCGGTGTTATCAATAGATTAGAAAAGTAACCTTGCTTCTAGACTGAAGCACACGCCTATATAAGCAATAGAAGTGCCATATGCGTAAAGTTTGAGAAAGACTGATTATTCAATGTGTTGGACAGACTTATTAATGCAGTATGATGCGGGAACTTACGAACCTGCTCGTTATGGATGGCTCATTTTGAACTGACAGCTTATTTCAAGCTATCGCTCTCACGGGATCATGTTTAAAATAAGGTTGTTTCTTTATGTTAATTCCAGCTAGAACCCTCTTGCTTTCCCTTCTTCAGATATAGTAAACTTCCAGCATCTTGATGCCGGCATAACGTTTTTGTAAAGACAAAATCAATTAACCTAAAAACGGCATTTGAACACGGATGAACACGGAAACAGCGGATCAAAACAATGTGATAGAGCAAAAAGCCATCTCGCCTTTTGGGTGAATCCATTACTGTTCGTAACTTCCTATAAATCCGTGTTGATCAGATTTTATCCGTGTCCAACTGCTTTTTTCAGGATTAACTATCAAAAAATACGTTATTCCGGAGTTCATAATAAGGAGAGAAGACAATGGCTAAGGCAGTAAAAAAAGCAGCTTCAAAAAAAACACCAAAGAAAGTCGCGGTAAAATCGTCGGCCAAACCTGTTTTATCGGCAAAGAAGGGAGACGCCGGGTTTACCGCAAAGACCGGAATCGAGATTACCGCAACCTTTCAGGACACTATCGGATTGACGGCAAAGGTGGCCGCGGCCGTTGCCGCGGAGAACGTGAACATTCTCGCCGCCACGGGCTACTCGGCCAGCAGTGAGCGCCGGAATGCTACGTTTACGCTGGTCGTTGACGATTTTGCCAAGGCGGAGAGGGCGCTCGAAAAAATAGGGGCTGAGGAAATTCATGAGTCTTCGGTCATTCTGGTGGAGACGCCGAACAAGGTTGGATCGCTGGAGAGAATAGCCCGAATCATCGCGGATGCAGGGATCAATATCTACTATTTCTACGCTACAACAAGCTCCGGAAAGACCGCAACGTCGGTTATCAAGACTGCGGACGATAAAAAGTCGATCCAGGTATTACATAAAGCGTGAATTAAGGAAGACTACGCTGTTGGTTTCAATGCGTTACGTTCTTTATCTTGTATTTTCTTATTTTGTAATACAGATTCCTTACCGCAGTTCCGAGCAGCTGAGCCGCCTGTTCCCTGTTCCCTTTTGCTTCGTTTAAAGCCCGCTCGATGGCTGCCTTTTCCGCCTCTGCGATCACCTGGCTGAGCGGTTGCACAGGCCCTCCGGCGGCGCCTAAAAGAATCTGGCCGATCCGTTCACACTCGAAGAGCGGCAGGTGCACCGCCTCGATGGTCCTTTCGGCCGGCTTCATGCTGATTATCGCGCGCCCGATAACGCTCTCGAGCTCACGCACGTTTCCCGGCCAATCGTAGCCCTTCAAGGCCTCTATTGCCTCGTCGCTCATCCGCTCCACCTGCCGCCCGTAGTCCTGGTTGAGCTTGAAGATGATATGGTTTACGAGCAGAGGAATATCTTCCTTGACCTTGCGGAGGGCAGGGATGATGATAGGAAGAACGTTCAGACGATAATAGAGGTCTCCTTTAAACGTCCCGTCCTTGAGTTTCAGCTCGAGGTTCGCGTTGGTTGCGGCAATCACGCGCACGTCGATTGCGACCGGCACGGTGCTTCCGACAGGCAGTATTTCACGTTCCTGGAGCACCCTGAGCAGTTTTCTCTGCAGGGCGATGCTGATTTCGCCGATTTCATCCAGGAATATTGTGCCTCCGTCCGCTTCCTCGAACAGTCCCTTTTTTCCGCCTTTCAATGCGCCGGTAAATGCGCCTTCAACATATCCGAAAAGCTCGCTCTCCAGCAGGTCCTCGGACAGCGCAGTGCAGTTCACGCGTACGAACTGTCCCTTCCGCCTGCTGCTCGCATTGTGGATCGCGTGGGCAAAAAGCTCCTTGCCGGTCCCGCTCTCTCCCCGAAGAAGAACAGTCGCCGGTGTTTCCGCTGCCCGCCGGGCCAGCTCTTTCGCGGCCTTCATGGCAGCGCTGTTGCCGATGATATCATGGCAGCTGTATTTTGCCTTGAGCTGCCGGATCAGCTTCCGTGCCCGGGCAAGTTCCTCGTTCAGCGCCATGATCTCCGATATGTCGTGGATCGTGCCTACGCTGCCTGTGATATTTCCGTCAATGAAGATCGGCGCCACGTTGACGATGACTTCCTTTTTTGCAGGCCCGACTTTCATCCGGACATTCCTGACCGGCGTGCCGGTCCTCAAAATCTGGAGATGCATGCTCTCGCCCTCTGCGATGTCGACCGTCACCGGTTTGTTCACCACCGCATCGCGCGGCAGCCCGGTGATCCTGGTATAAGCCGAATTGACGATTATCGTATTTCCGTGCTCATCGGCAACGGATATCGCATCTTCCGTCGCGTCGATCACGGCCTCAAGAAGGTTCCGTGCAGTCCAAAGGTTCGATACCTGCTCGGTGAGCGACTTGATCTCTGAAATGTCACGGAATACCGCTGCAGCGCCGATGATTCTGCCCGCGTCGTCTTTAAGCGGAAAACGACTGGTAATGATAGCAGTGCTGTCGACATTCTGCTGTTGGTTCAATTCCGGTTCGCCGGTAGACAGAACGATAGGCAAGCGTGTGTTGGGAATTACGTCGATTGCTTTACGGCCGATGACGGAGGATGCAGTCAATCCGATGATGCGCTCCGCCGCCCGGTTGAAAAGCGTGACCAGTCCGTTCTCGTCAATGGCTATCACTCCTTCGTAGGCAGAGTTCAGTATGATTTCGATGGCGTTGTTCATACTTTTCTTTATAGCAACCACAGATGAACACGGGTCCCGACTGCGATCCTAAAAAAAGCATTTGGGACGCAGAAAAATCGGATAAACGCAGATAAGATCGGATAAAAAAACGTTCTTGTATCGTAAAAGCAGTCACCCTGCGGGTGAATTTTTTTCTCTAAAAATCTTTTGTTTGATCTGTGGTTATCTGCGTTCATCTGCGTCCAACTGCCGTTTTCAGGTTTATCTGAGTGTCCCGACTTTCGGGACGTGTGATTGCAAGCTTTTTAGCAGTTGGCCAGTTTCTGCCTGGCGAATATTTCCAAGCTTTTGAACTGCTTCTGCAGCTTCTCGAATTCCTTAAAGTGCAGCGACTGCGGACCGTCCGACAGGGCGCGTTCGGGATCAGGATGGACCTCGACCATGACTCCGTGCGCACCGGCAATAATAGATGCCAATGCCATCGGGCCCACGAGATTTCTCTTGCCTGTTGCGTGGCTTGGATCGAAGATAACGGGCAAATGCGTCTTCTCCCTGACAAGGGGGATGATCGCAAGGTCCGCGGTGTTCCTGGTTGCCGTCTCGAACGTGCGGATGCCTCGTTCACACAGAACCACATTCGGATTGCCGCCGAGCAGGATGTACTCGGCCGATCCGAGCCATTCTTCGAGGGTGCCGGAAAGACCTCGCTTGAGGATGACCGGCTTTTTGATCTTTCCAACCTCTGTCAGCAGATCGAAGTTCTGCATATTGCGGGCTCCGATCTGAAGTATATCGACATGCGCCGCAACAAGCTCGACATGCTCCGGACTTACCACTTCAGTAACGACCAGAAGCCCTGTCTTCTTCCTGACCTCGTCGAGGAGTTTCAGTCCTGCCTCGCGAAGCCCTTGGAAACTATGAGGGCTGGTCCTCGGTTTGTACGCTCCTCCCCGGAGCACGGGAACCCCCATCTTCTGAAGAAAACTCGCCGTCTTGAAGAGCTGTCCTCTGCTCTCGACTGCACAGGGTCCGGCGATCATCACGATCGGAGACTTTGCACCGATCCTCACTTTTTTCCCAAGCGTAACGACCGTGTCTCCCGGATGAAAGTCCCGGCTCACCAGTTTGTAGGGCTTGGTCACATGGATAATATCCAGTATGGCCTTGATGCCCCTTAGCGGCGCGTCGTTTACCCTGCCCTGGTTGCCTATGATTCCGATCGCGGTTCGCTCAGCCCCGGGAATGGCAACGGGCTTCAGTCCCATTGACGCAATAATTTTATTTACGAATGCGACATCCTTGTCCGTGGCCCAATGGTGCATTACGATAAGCATCAATAAGTCCTCATTGCATAATTTTCTTAAAAACGCACCCTAAAGGGTGCGCCTACCAATTTCATCTCGAAACTGGTAGCCGCATGCTTTAGCATGCGTAATTTACCGAATCTACTTCTTTTCCCGCTTTCGCCTCTCGGTAATCGTTTCGCCGCCAAGTCCCCAGTTGTCGGTCTCCACTTCTTCTATGACCACGCAGGTAGTCTGGGGGTTCTTTCCCAGAATGTCCTGAAGCATTTTTGTAACTCCCTGGATAAGCAGCTTTTTCTGCTCGGCTGTTGCGCCTTCGTTCGTTATTTTAATATTTACGTAGGGCATGCAATCTCCTTGTCTCGCCGCATGAATCGGGTCGTGTATCCTGTTGCTGCTACTCCCGCAGCTTCATCAATCTTCCACATGAAAAACAGCGGAAGCATTGGGTGTCGTCGAACGACCCCATGTAAACATAGTTCGGTTTTCCGCACTCACAGGAATCCAACAACACTGTAATTCGGCTGTTCTTATGATACAGGAGAAGCGGGATGGCGACGATAGAAGCGAGAAGTATCCAAATACTTCCCAGTCCCCATGTCCACCAGTCCATCTGCATCCCGAAAAAAAGAATGAACGCGAGTCCTGCGGGCACGAGAATTAACCGTGTAATGAAACTGCTTATGATCTTTCTGTTTTCGGAAGAGATCTCGACGTCCGTGAACAGGTCGACCAGCTTTCTGCCTGCTTCATCGGTCAATCGACGGCCGCATTTGGAACAGGCCACTTTGGCATAGATGGTTGCATTCGCAGTGTTGGTGGTCAGGCTGGGCGACCAGCCTTCATACCGCGGCTGACCGACGTACTTGCACTGACTGCAGGACAAATCGACATCCCAGCCGTAGGTTTTCGAGACGCTATTTGCTGCTTTCGGAAACAGGACACTCATATAGGCAGCTTGATTTTATACTGTAAAGACAGCATTCGCAAGATGAATGTTATACCGATGCAGGCGGCCACTGCTATTATTTCATTGCCGGATGGCCCGACGATGAGAAGGTAGGCCCACGCCCCGGCAAACGAGCAGGTCACATAGAGTTCCGTTCTCTGGAAAACGTACGGAATCTCGTTGCAGACGACATCCCGCATGACGCCGCCGAAGGCTCCTGTTGCAACTCCAAGAAGGGCCGAAATGAAGGGATGGCATCCGGCCTGATGAGCCAGCGATGCGCCTGAAGCGCTGAAAGAACCGAGGCCAAGGGCGTCGAGGGCCAGTACGAAGATGATCAGCTTCTTTTTGTGAAACAGGTCCTGGGAAACGAGACTTGCAACGATCGCCAGGACCAGAAGGAGGATCGCATACTCGTAATGCTGCACCCAGAACAAGGGATGCCGGTTCAGGATAACATCGCGCAGGGACCCGCCTCCGAGAGCTGTAACCATGCCGAGGGAGTAGACGCCGATGAGGTCCATCCCGAGCTTTCGCGCCTTGTAGAAACCGGTAAGCGCAAAAGCGATGATGCCCAGAATTTCGATTGTTTTAATGAGAGTGTTCACGATCTAGTTGCCTGATCAGGCAGTCGATGCAATGATCGCATCGGGAAGTTTAAGGCGGTATTTTTTTCGCAAATGGATTGTTCGGTCTTTTATTTCCGCAGTAACGTCGATAACGGGTATGTCGGCAAGCAAAAGCCTAAGCTGCTTTTCCTCTTGGGCGGTGAGTGAAGGATAGGAGAGAATTTCCAGTTCGGTCACGAATGAGCTGTAAAATTCTCCTGCGGGAAGAGCGCTGATATCTAATCTTTTTCCTGTTATATAGAGGAGGATGTTGGTATCGAGCAGAAACCTATTTCCATTCACTCCGCATCCTCCGCTGGTACTCTAATGGTTCTTCCTCGATATGCACTGCACCTGCATACTCTTTCAGTTGTTCCCGTGTCAGGCCTTTTTCAACAGTTTTCAGCAGCCGTTCAATTTTTTTCCATTCATCGTAGGTGATTATGACTTCTACTGGTTTATTTTCCTCGTCTACTACGATTTTTTTATGAATTGTCATTCCCATTCCCATATTCGCAGTCCTTATCGCGTTACGAAGCTAATTAAAACATAATATAAAAGGCTTGAAAACGCAAGACTAAAATCAAAATCTTACCTGAATTGGTCATAGTAATTCATCACCTCCAAGACGCCCCCCGGCTCATGAACTGCCGCAGCCTTCGCCTCTTTCCATCTGCGCCGGAGCTTCTTCACGTCCTCGCCCCGGGCCTCTCTCTTTCTAAGGTTCTTATCAATACGATCAAGGCGCACAAGTGCATCCCGAACAGCTCTATCCAGCTTGCGGTACTTGATCGGGTCCGATTTGGGAATTGAAAAATCGCCGCTTGTTTTCCATATGTCTCCCAGCTTCATCCACGCTGCAAAATTTTCTATCCTCCCGCCTTCCATGAGCGTAATTCTTGAAGTGGCCTTGATGTCCTTGATATGAAGACCGGCCTTGTCTGCCACGATCTTCTGGCTTCCGGTAAACGGTTCGGCCCCCTGGGTATCGAAATATCGCCAGGTGACGCGGGACAGCTGGATAGCTGAATCGTGACAGCTGCCGCAGGCGCGCGACTTTTCAAGCGGATGGGCGACTTGCTCTATCTGGAGCCATGCAAGATAGTTGTTGTTCCCTCCCGGGAAATCGAACGTTCCGAGCTGCGCATACGCGTCATGGGTCTCGCCCTTGGGCCATCGGAACGTAATTCCCGGCTTCGGTGCAACGGCTGCCTTAAATCCTCCTGCGCTGTTCGGCCAGATCTTTGTCGGTATCCACCTGCCGGTCTGGTCCTTGATCAATATCGGTGGTTCCTGCTGACCGTAATACAATGAATACTTCTTGAACGGGTTCGGCATGGATGAAATAGTGCCAGGGCCCCAGGATGTCATTTCGTATCCGCCGAGCACCTTCACATGGCAGGCTTCGCACGCCAGGTTTCTGTGAACGCTTGCCGCCATGGCCTGCTCGACCTCGATGTGGCAATCCTGGCATGTGGCCTTTCGCTGGATATGGCCCATGCCGCCCTCACCGGTCTGGTGACAGTCGAGGCATTCCACCTTTTTGGCGACGTGGACGTCCATCGGCAGCCCTGTCGGCTCCGAATAATCGTTTCCCAGATAGCTGTCTCCGCGCCGCCGCTCCATGGTGCCGGCATGGCACACGAAGCTGCTTCGTCCGCCGCCTGTACAGTTCGCGGAGGGAGGGGTCCGGGTAAACGCATGGCTGCCGCGTTCGCCCGAGGGAGTATAATGGCAGTCGAGACAGCCTGAATGGCAGATATTGCATGCCCTCTGTTTTGCCACTGCCTGTTCGTTCGTGACCGTGAAATTTAATTCTTCGGTAATCTTTTTCGTGTTTTCGAAGGAGAACCTGTCGCCTTCCGCCCTGCCGACCGGCCGGGTGTCCGCAAAGGACGGCCCTCAATTGTTTGGTCCGTGAACGTCGTTCCATATCATCATGGAGCGCTGCCGGAAATTCGAGCCCATTATGCTGGTGCCGAATTGTTTTACCTGGTCCGGATGGCAACCCGATTTACCGCAGGTCTTTTCCGCGATACGAGGGTCATAGCCAAGGGTAAGTTTATTCCGGTCATGCCATAGAAGAGTACCGACTTCATCGTCAAGAGACCCGTCGGGCCGCCTTGGGAGCATCTGCCGGAGAGGATCGGTCCCGGACGGAAGAAGACGGTCCAGATGCCCCTTCCTCGGGATCACGTTCAGGTCATTGTCGAGCACGAGTAGCTTCAGCATTCCCTGATGTGCTTTGGAAGGATCATCGAACAAACCGTTTCCCAGGTGGCAGTCGCGGCACTCCGTATTCGGATGCCGGGCCTCTTTCTGGACCTGTGCACGCGTCATTACGAACTGCGGGTACCCGAGGGACTTCATTTTCTGCGTGTCCGCGTGGCACTTCACGCATTGATCACTCGAGTGGTAGCCGGTATAGAAATAGGCGAAGACAAGAACAACCGCGAGTTGGGCAAGGAGAATCGCCATGCCTGTCCGGTTCCCGAAAAATTTCCAGAGCTTTCCGATTTTCATACGAGAAACAGAATACCACAGGGAAGTGCTCAAAACAAACGGAAATTGGATGTATTGTATGAAGAGGAAAGGTACTGGCCAGGACGCCGGGAGACAAAAAAAACGAAAATCAGGGTCTTTGTATTATATCTGCCTCGTTTTGAAGGCGTTGAAGCATCGTCTCGATATCCAACTTTGCAGCCCACGTTCGCAAATAATTCATGTCCAGCTTTTCATATTGCACTTCATATACGCGCAGCGCGTCAGTAAACTGTTTTTCACTGCCGCCGGAGAGCTTTGCCCATCTCAGCTTCATAAGGATAGTATCCTCCGGGGTCGAAACAAACATTTTTATGCCTATCAACTCCTCCGGGTACCTACGCGCAAAGCGAGATCGATCGAAGGAGTCATCGGTCAGCATCCAAAAATCAATTTTGTCCCCGACGTTCACATCAACCAAATTGAACATCCCACGACTGTTAATTGCTTCGATGATGCTATCCTCGTCAAGGTAATAAGCCGGAGGGGGAAAAGCCTTAATCAGGTTTTTAACAGCATGTCTCGGAATCGCGACGACAAGATCGATATCATGAGTTGAGCGTGGCTCGCCCTGAAGGCTGGATACGATCGAACCCGTTGCCATGTACTCGATGCCTGCAGCATCCAGCGACTGGATGACTCTTTTCAGTAGTTCCTGTTGTGACATTTATTGAGGCGCTCCAGATAGAGCTTCTTGATCGCTTCATCGGAGAAATTCGGGAACCGTTTACGAAGGCCGTGGAGGAAGAGGTCTTTCGTAAACTGCGAAAGCTCGAAGGACTTCATGAGACGCGCCTCAGGCGACATCCGCCGAAGCGTCTGAATGTAGATCTTATGGTTGGGATGGGGTTTAATAGGCATACTTAATTGTAATTGAAAATGTTAAGCAAATCAAACATCACTGATGATTCTATTTGGGACGTGTTTAATGCCATTTCGACTCGCGCTAAAACAGCCTCTCCATCGCCTCGTCAACAGAACGCACACCCATGAGCTCCATCTTTTTGAGCGCCGGGGATTTTTCCATCTTTTCTATATTGAGGGCCGGAAGGATGCAGCGCGTGAACCCCAGTTTGGCGGCGTCCTTGAGCCTCGCCTCTGCCTGGCTTATGGCGCGAACTTCTCCGGCAAGACCAACCTCTCCCATTACCAGCGTCTGGGCATGAACGGGCTTTTCCCTGAAGCTGGACGCCACCGCGGCAATCACACCGAGGTCGACTGCCGGCTCATCGATCTTGAGTCCGCCCACAACGTTCACGAACACATCCATTCCCATGAGATGCATGCCAACGCGTTTCTCGAGGACCGCAAGGAGAAGCGAGACCCGGTTAAAATCGACCCCGATGCAGGTCCGCCGGGGCATTGTGAGTTTTGAAGGCGCAACAAGGGCCTGGAGCTCGGCCAGGATCGGCCGTGTTCCTTCAAGCGATGATACTACAACCGAGCCGGTGGCATCGGCAGGCCGCTCGGCAAGGAATATCTCGGACGGATTTGCAACCTCGGCCAGGCCGCCCTCCTTCATCTCGAACACGCCGATCTCGTTCGTGGACCCGAAGCGGTTCTTGACCGCCCTCAGGATCCGGAAAGAGTGTCCCTTGTCGCCTTCGAAATAGAGCACCGTGTCCACAATATGCTCCAGCACCCGCGGGCCGGCTATGGCGCCGTCCTTGGTTACGTGTCCAATGAGAAATGTCGGGGTCCCTGTCTTTTTTGCATACAGCATCAGCCTGCCTGACACCTCCCGCACCTGGCCGACACTTCCCGGAGCTGACGGAAGTTCGGACGTAAAGACCGTCTGCACCGAATCGACAACGAGAACCTGCGGCTGGAGCCCCTTTGCGGCATGGAGGATCTCCTCGAGCTGCGTTTCGGCAAGCACGTAAAGGTTTTCGGTTTTGACGCCCAGACGGACGGCGCGCATCTTGATCTGGGACGGCGACTCTTCTCCTGAAACGTAAAGCGCCTTGCCCCGAAGCTCCGAAACCTGTCGAAGCATCTGGAGCACGAGCGTCGATTTGCCAATTCCCGGGTCTCCGCCGATAAGCACCACCGACCCTGAAACAATGCCGCCTCCCAGCACGCGGTCGAGTTCGCCGATTCCCGTACCAAAGCGGTCTTCATCCCTGGTTTCGATAGCGCCGAGCAGGATGGGCTCGGATCCGTCGCGCCGCTTGCCGCTCCCTCTTTCCTGCGGTTTCTCAAGACGCTCTTCGACCATGGTGTTCCATTGGCCGCAGTCAGGACACTTCCCCATCCAGCGCGGAGACTGGGTCCCGCAGGATTGGCAAACATAAACGGTTTTAGATCGCGATTTCACTTGCAGATGCCTTTCTCCGGGCTTTCTGTCACTCCTTGCCCGGACGGTCAGCGCGTTTCATCCATCGGCGCTCCGGACGATTCTCCATCGCCGTCCGGACTCACGGCCGGCCGGTTCTGTATGGGGCTGTCGCTTGAAGCCGGTATAGTGTCCATAAACGGCGACAGCTGCAACGGCAGGTATATACTGAACCGCGAACCCTTTCCCGGTACCGTGTCGACAGTAATATACCCTTGGTGCTCCTTGACTATGTCGTACACAATGGACAGGCCGAACCCGGTGCCCTTGCCGTAGCTTTTTGTTGTGAAGAATGGCTCAAAAATCCTTCGCCTGGTGTGATCATCCATGCCTTTACCCGTATCGGAAACAGATATGACCGCATACGGACCAGGCTTTCCGTACCCGTGTTCCGTCGTGAATTCATCGTTTATTTCAGCAAGTCCCGATTCTATGGTCAGTTGGCCGTCATCCGGCATTGCATCGACTGCATTTGATATGATGTTCATGAGTACGCGCTCGAGCTGTGTAGAGTCCGCCCGAATCGGCCAATCTTCGTCCTCGAAGTAAAGCGAAAGTTTAATATTCTCCCTGAGCAGCCCGGTGAGAAGCTTCTCAACTCCGCGAATGATATCGTTGACCTTGACAATTTTCAGATCCAAGGCCTTTTTGTCGCCCAACGCAAGCAGATTGCGCGTAATCTTGGAGGCCCGGTCAGCCGCGGCCAGGATATGCTCGATGCTGCTTCGCAGAGGGTCTTCTTTTTTCATGTTCAGATGCAGAAGCTCCGCATGTCCCGTAACGGAATGAACTATTGCATTAAGATCGTGAGCGATCCCGCCTGCCAGCCTCCCGATAGCCTCCATTTTCTGAACATAGCGCAGCTTTCCTTCAAGATCATAGCGCTCGGTAACATCCCGGTCGATGCCGCGGTATCCCGTGAATGCGCCTTTGCCGTCAAAAACAGGCACGCCGCTTGATTCAAGAATCACGAGCCGGCCTTCCTTGTGGACCTTGCTGTTCTTAAACATCAGGAACGGCTTCTTTTGAACTGCCATAGAAACGAAAAAGTCCGCTACCCGCCGCGCCTCTTCCTTCGGCATAAAATCGAAGAAGGTCTTGCCTAACACGTCCTGTGGTTCGTGGCCGAGGATGTCGCGGATTTTGGGATTGACATACGTGTACACACCCCGGTCGTTCATTTCCCAGACCCAATCGCTGGTCGTTTCAATCAGATTGCGGAACCGCTCCTGATTTTGCCTGCTGGATTCCTGGACCAGACGCGATTCAGCATAAAGCCGGGCATTCTCTAAAGCAACGGCTGCATGGCCGGCAAGTGTCTCGAGCAGATCTATGTCGCTTTGAGCGTACGGCTCACCATCGCCTTTCTGTCCAAGCCCCAGCACTCCCTGCAATCCGCCCTTATAGTACATCGGGATAAAGAGCTCGATGCCGTTTTGCTTCATGTAGGTATTCAGGAAGCGAAACTCCTCTTCAGGAACGGTTCCCTCCAATTCTTCCCGGATGGTCACGCCTCCTGACCGCTTTATCCATTCCACTGCGCTCCCGTCAAGCACTTCATCATCGCAGAGCGGCGCTATCAAGGGTCTGCTCAGGCCGGTTTCGGGGCGCCGGCGGTACTGCCCGTCGTCCGCTTTCAGAAACAGGCACACTTTTTCGGACCTGATGCTCGTCCTGATGCTGTACACAAGATAATTCAGAAGTTCCTTCAAATCCAGGATAGTAATAATGGCCTTGATCGATTCCTTCAGGATCTGCTGGTAGTCGAATTTTTCCTGGAGGACAATACGTCGGATAAAAAGCTCGACAGTGTTGACAAACGAAGTTGCGAAAAAGAGGAACCCGATAAAGAACAAGGATACGATAATCGTAAACGTCGTGCCGAGGACCGGCTGGGCTATGCTGAAGAAGCCGGTCTGGATGAGAGAAAAAAAGAGGGCCAGGATGCTGATCGTGATAACGCGGGAAAAGATGCTGCGAATATCAAACAAACGATAGCGGGTTATCGAGTAGAACGTCAGGACGACCCAGGGGAGGCTGAAATAGGAACTGAGCCCCGGTTCGAAGCCGAATCCGCCGAACAATTGAAGGACCCCGGCGAAAATGCCGGCGCCGCCCGCGAATATAAGAACGCCGTGGATAAAGTAGTTGAGCTGCGCTCTCTTTATGCCGGTTACGTGGCGCCTGAGGCGGAATATCTCATACACGACCCAGAAGATGACGATAATGCCGACCATGCGGAGAGGTTTTCCGAGTGGGCCCGAACGATCAATATACGGCAAAAGCGTGTAGTTTCCGCTCTCGATCAGATTGGTCGTCACGCTTATGAAAAAAATAATGGTCCAAAAGGGGTAGAGCACCCAGCCGGCAATACGGGCTATCCTGCTTTTTTCGTCCTTGAGATAAAAGACGAATTGCGCGGTTGCGGGTATTATGAGCCAGCCGATCCAGTTTGCGCGGGCGAGCCCGGTAATGTCGAAGCCGAAAGAGGCCCGCACGTACATAACGGCCGTGATCAGGGAAAAAGCACCGGTGAAGAATGAGAAGGTTGCGATCGATTTATTGACAGGACTGTTTCTCGGATTTTCTCTCAGAAGCACCATGGCCAGGAGGACTTCCAGGCCGCCGACGATAAAAAGGGGAAATCCTATCAGTTGTAAATGATCCATCCTCGTTCCCTATCATCACACGGTTGTTCCGGCCTCAGCCATATTTCCAAAACTCAGTGTACCCTACATTATCATGAGTGTAAACACCAAATTGCACAACTATAAAAAGTGGGAATTCCGAAGGCGACGATCACCAATAACAAGGAGAAAAGGAGGGAAGGAATTATAAATCGTTTCGAAATAGAAACTACATGAGCGATGATTTTCTTTGTGTCTTCGTGGCTTTGTGTGAGACTGGACTTTTCCGAATGCATCATTATTAGAATCTCGGCATGGGCTCCGAGACCAAGCCGCCGATCACAAGATTATAATAACCGTCTGCGTCGCGGTTTTTCAGCAGAGAAAGGAATGCTGCCTGTTCATGCGCCAACCGTTCGGACGGTTTGATTTTTACGGACATATTCAACGTACCGCGTTCCTGAAGAACGAGGTCCCCCGTAACCTGGATCTTGATTTCTTTACCCTCGAGGTCCAGTTTCTTCACCATTAACCGATCTCCTCTGAGCTCCGTTTCAATCCATCCCTTTTCAAAATCAAAATCAGGAATGCTGAATCCCTTTATCTTCAGTTCCCTCGACGTCACACCCTTCACCCAGAGGCGGCCTTTCCCGGAATCGCCGTTCATTTCAAAGTTACCGCCCAATTTCCCGGTCAGCCGCACACCCAGTTCCTTAAGCATCGGGTACAAAGCGATATCGAGGGCGTCGGCGTCCAGCAGAAGATACCGGCGTCCGGTCGATTGCTGCGCCTTCATGAGCAGGGCGCCCCCATAGGCGTCCGCCTTCATCTTGACCGAGAGGCCGCCGCGAAGAAGACTGAAAAGCGAAACCGAAGCATTGACCGACCGGCTTTCGAACAAAACCTTGCCCTTTTTGTCCGATATCACGACATCAGAAAGCACGTATTGGTTGAAAAATCTCGGCGAAATGCGGGATACCGACAACTTGAGATTGGTCCGCTGGCGAAACTCCGCTTCCAGCTTCTGCTTGACGCGGTCAAAAGGAAAGAGCAGGAGGAGGAACAGTAAAAAGGCGGCGATGAAATAGCCTGCAAAGGAGAGTCTTCTGATGAGCAAATTCCTGTCGATCATGGCCTACCCAGCGCTCGAAACCTGTATTGTGGAGTTTAAGAGCTTCGGATTATCGAAGCGCGGTTTGAAGTACAGCTTCCTGATGCGGAGCGAGGATTTCTCGAGAAGATTCACGTAATTGAGAACGTCATACAGCGTGATGCTCTTGAGCTTGATCTCGACAATGCTTTCCTTGAAATTTTCCGCCTGAACGCCGGGCTGCGGCTTGAGCGAAACGATCTTGCCTCCCAGGTTCGATCGTTTTGTTATGTTCTCGATCTCAGTCAGCAGCGGGCCGCGCTTTGCGGCCGCTTCCTGCAGCTGCTGCAGGCGTTTCTGCATTTCGAGGTATTCGTCCTTCAGAATGCGCATCTCCGCAAGGTCCTTTTCCTTTTTCGGAATCAGGTCCCGCTTCCGGGACAAGTCCGCATACAAGGGGCCGAGGACGAGGGCGTAGAGCAGGATGATCGCCACGACGATACCGCCGATGATCAGAACTTTTTTATCTCTGGATTCTAACTTCACAACAACCTCTGATTGTAACCACAGATAAACACGGGTGCGGCTTCGCCGCACACACAGATAAATATCCCGGGTTTAAATCAAAACACACGGTTAAACAACTATTCTCTCATATTCTAACTTCGGACGCGAAAAGTTTATCAGCAGTCCTATCCGCACTCCCGATATCCTCAGGTAATTCATAATCTGAGCACGGTGAACATCGTCAATTCTATCTACTGACTTTACTTCCACGATTACCTTCTGTTCAACAACGAGGTCTGCGTAAATAGAGACCTACTTCTTTTTCCCGGTACAGAACCTTGAACTCTTGTTGGAGGATTACCTTTATCTTTTTTAAGTAAGATCCCATGAAGAAGTTCCTTTTCTCCACTCATGGGGTTTCTCAGCTTTTAACCGTGTTCATCCGTGGTTACAAATTCGTTCGGGTTACCCCGCCTGCTTCAGTTTGATGTCCAACCGGAACTTCACCTTGTTATCCGTGCCCATTCTCGTATCCAGGACCGTAATCTCGCTGAACAGTTCCGACTTCTGCAATTCAGCCTTGATCTTATCCACGGATTCGAACGACGAAGCCTCACCTTGGAGCTTCAGCCGGTCTCCTTCCAGGTTGAACTCCTGGAACACCAACCGCACTTCCTTGGGTATGCCGTCGTTCACCGCCTTCATCGCATCCAGCGCCGAGGTTCCGGTTCCAAGCACTCCGTACTTGCGTTTCGCGTCTTCGAAACTGCTCCTCAGCTGCCTGACCGGGTCGACGACCGACTTCGCATCCGGTACGGCCTGCCGGTAAATGGCCCTGATCTCTTTGTCCAGTTTGCCATAGGACGTTTCAATCACGTAAAATTTGACGCCGAGGTTGGCGATGAAAAGCACCACGGCAACCGCGGCGGCCGCTGCGAGCGTCATTTTTCTGCGGCGTACGTCCTGGTCCTCGACATGATAGCCGAATTCGCCTTTCCGGAAATTGATCTGTTCGGCGAGGGCGATACCGAGGCTGAGCGGATCAGCTGCTTTTTTGCCGCCCAGTTCCGGCGCCACATGCTCGACTGCAATACCAAGCTGCGCAAGCCGGTCCTGTTCCTCGCCGTTGGGGCAGAGAAGCACGGCCTTTTCCACCCGCTCCTTGCACTCGGTCTCCAGAGCCTTGACCGTATGGAGCAAACCGGCGGTAGCTCCCCCGTCTGAGAAGCTTCTCAGCGCTTTTATGGCTCCGTCAGCGCGGAGACAAAAATCCTTGCCGCAGGTCATGATTATGCACCCTTCGACCGGCATCATTTTTGAAAGCGAATGCAGGCCGACGTATGAAGGCACGACAACCTGTGGATCAATTCCCGCGGCGGCAAGCATTTCGAGATGCCGCTTCAGGACCTCTTTGGGGAGCAGCATGCACAGCACGGCCGCCTCGGTCATTGCATCCCCGCCCTTGCCTCCTTTGATGCCGTTCAGGACCACGTGGTCGATTATCACGTCGTCGATTGGGAAAGGCAGGCTGTCCTCGACCTCGAATGGCAATGCCTTTTCGACCCGTTTGTAGTCCGAAAACGGAAAATGGACCAGACGCTGGCTGAAGAGGTGCCCGGGTATGGCGGAGACGATCGTTGCTCCTTCCCAGCTTTTGGAACTGCTGTTCAGGATCTCCACCAGCTCCGCTTCGCTCGTATAGGGACGGGTGAAAGAATCGACCAGTTCCGTGCTGCCGAAACCTTTATCAATACGGAAACCCTTTTCAACAAGGGAAGCGGAAACCAGCCCCTTTTCTATTTTAAGACCAACAATTTTCACAATGCTCTCCAGTAGGAAACACTGGTTCCGTTTAGAATAGCCTCAACCTGCTTGGTATATCCGCCTACCGTAGCGTAGGCATAAATTTTATAAAAACCGCTTGATTGCGTTTTTAAAAGAACAGGAAGGATCAATCCATCAATTTTTATATTTGAAAGAGTTGCTAGTCTTCCCCTGCTCGTCAGATCCTCGGCAACATACGGTTTACTTTGCCCTTCTTTGACAATTCTATCCGCTTCATAGGCATCTATTCCGAGACTCTGAAGTACATCAGCAGCGGCAGTGTTTACATTAATTTTTACTTCGTTATTGCTTACCGGAGCAATCGTCAAAAAACTCGAAATTTTTTCAAAGTCATCCCCGCTCATGTACTGACGGAGTTCCGACAATAGTGTTATTTTGCCGATATCAACCGATTGCGCCGCCATATTGGTAACCACATCCGTTTCGATTCCCTTGTTCTCAAATAGCTTACCGACCACTTCCTGCGTTGCCTTATTTCTTATGTCATTAATTTTGATCTTGCCCGATTCATCTTCCCATTTGGCCATAATTATGGTATCCGCCTCACCGATGCCGGGAATCGGGCTCCAGACACCCTGCGGAATAATGTCGCGAAGTGCCTGGCCGTATTTTTTGAACGCCGTGATGCCGGAGCGGGCAAGGAAATACGCACGCTGGCTGTCTCGAAAATTCACCGCGCTGTTCATGCTGATGCGGGTGGCGTAGGCGAATTCAAAGATAAGTGCAATCAGAAGCGCCGTAACCAGCAGCACGATCAGGAGCGCAATCCCTCGTTCATCCCCGTTTACTGTCCGCCTTTTTTTTATGTCTCCAGATTCCATTGTTCCTAACTGCTTCCTACATCGACCTTCGTGGTATACAGCTTGCCACTATCGAAAATAATAACTATTTCAGCGGCCCTTGGAGGCGATGTTCTTCTGTTCCAGCCGTTATCAGTCCAGTTTGATCCGTCCAGATACTTGATTTGAAGGCTTTTCACCCGGTCCGTTATCTCGTACTCCGTGCCGCCATCAAGGGCAGGCACACTGCTGCTCAGCTCCCGCTTTTCGCGACGGAATAGCGTGTATCCTTTTCCTTCCGGCTTTTCCTTAAAAAAATATCCTACTTCCCACAGCTCCGTTTCTTTCGACTCGTGTTTAGGCCAGTTTGTGAGCGTCGTCATGTGGATTTCGTCGTGCCTGATTTTATAATCCTCTTTCCCGGTCTCACCGGAAAGCTCTTCTTTTTTCCCGTAAAATATTACCGGTATGTTGGTAATGGTACTCTTGGTATACGCATTGGCAATATCGTTCGAAAGCCGGCCTAGGAGTGCGCGCGCCATATCGGTTTCATCCCGGCTCTGCTCGGCCTGCTCGATATTCCTGGCTGAATTCGTAAAGGTGCCGTATATCACCGTGCTGATAATGGCTAAAATCGCCATGGCGAGGAGAACCTCAAGGAGGGTAAACCCTTTCGCTTGCGGATTTCGCCCTGCACTCGCGCTGCCGCACTCGTAACCGACCGGGTGCAGGCGAATTTCGGATTTTGGATTTTGATTACTGCTTTTCCAATCCGCAATCCCGCGCCTTGGCATCCCCCGGCTCCTGCCGGAGGGGGCTCCACTCCGCATTTTGCGTGTGCCCGCGTATCGCAAGAGCATGGTACAATCCGTAATTGAATCATTCATAGCTCACCAGTTCAACCATCTCTTGGCGTTCGCCTTCCTTCCAGAGAACCGCCACTTTAATTTCAGTAATCTGTACATTTTGGAGCGGCGTCATGGTCGCTATAGTCTTTTTCCAGGAATAGTCCCTGAATTCCTCTTCCTCAAACTCGCCTTCCGACTCATTTTCTTTCGGCCGGGATGCCGCATTTTGAAGCATTTCGGTCATCTCCCTCTTCGCAAGAAGCGTGGCTGTTGTAATACGCTCCGACATCATTACATTCTGCGTGCTTCTGCTCTTCAACCCCAGAAGCGAGACCAGAACGATGGCCAGGATTGAGACCGCAATCATCACTTCGAGGAGCGTGAAACCCGTCGTGTGGCGAGGGACGAAGGACGAAGGACGAATAAAAATCATAGAATCGGATGTATTCTCCCTTTCCTCCTCACCGCGTCTTCTCTTCCCGGCGTCCATTATTTACCGTTCCTCCACATACCCTTCACGGAGTTCGGTAGCGCCGGTAAGCGGTTTCACAACCAGCGTAAAATCGCGGTCGCTGCCGTCCCGGAGATGAATGAGCGCGTGCTCGACCCAGCCATCGGGTGTGAACAGCATGTAAGCATCGTCTGGATGGCTCGCTACGACAATGTCGCGAAATTTAGTCTCACCAGAAAGAGATCCTTCTCCGGCAATAGCCGACTGATAACGCTTGAGCTCCCTGGTTCTGAATGCGGGTTTATCACCCGATCCTGCCACGTCATCCGTGTATACCCACGTCTCCGCCCAGTAATGACCACCCGGCACGTCGAAGGTAAGGCGATACTCTGTCTTTTTTGCCTGGGCCTCATCGTGAAGAAAGCGGATCATGCCCGTCAGGTGCCTGGCGCTTCGCTTCAAATTCGCTTCACCGAGTTCGCCCATCCGCGGCGCAACCAGAGCGATCATAATGCCCAGTATCGCGATTACGACAGCAAGCTCGATGAGGGTAAAACCCTTCCTATTTCGGATTTCGCCCTGCACACCCGGACTCTCGCGCGGACGCACTCGAATTCGTTGGGCGCAGGCTCGCGCTGCCGCACTCGTAACCGACTGGGTGCAAGCGAATTTCGGATTTCGGATTTTTGTCTCGACCTCTATTCCGCAATGATACTTACTACATTTTCCAGCTTTCAATGTCCGCATTGTTGCCTTCGCCTCCCGGCTCATTGTCTGCACCGTAAGAGACGATATCATACTCCCGGCCTTCGTTTCCCGGAGAAAGAAATACAAAATCCTTGCTCCAGGGGTCCTTCGGAATCCGAGCGGGTTTCAGGTAACCGCCTTCGCGCCATTTTACCGGGACCCGTCCTGCTTCGGGTTTTTTAATCAGGGCCTCCAGGCCCTGGTCCGTTGTCGGATAGAAGCCGTTGTCGAGCTTGTATGCATCCAGCGCGTCTTCAAGCGACCGGATCTGCACCTTGGCAGACTCGACCTTCGCCTTTTCCTCCTGCCCGAGGATCCTGGGCAGCACCAGCCCCGCGAGAAGACCGAGGATAATGACCACGACCATGATCTCGATTAGGGTAAAACCTTTCTGATTCTTCATGAACAACCTCCTAAATGCATTTGTAACCACGGATAAACACGGGTGCGGCTCCGCCGCACACACAGATAAAATTCCCGGTTTTAAAGCAAAAGCAGGCTTTATTTTTTACCGTGACGCGAAGCCCGTGTGAGCGAAGCTCCCGTGGTTTCCGTCCTTATCTGTGTTCACCCGCGTTCATCTGTGGCTAAAATTAATTCTTACCTCACTCCCGAACTCATCTGGAGTATCGGCAGCATGATTGCAATCACGATAAATCCGACAATCAAGCCCATCGCAAGAATGATAACAGGCTCGAGAAGCGACATAAGCGCCGTGATCCGCGTTTCCACTGTGCGGTCGAAGGAATCGGATATCTTTAGAAGCATCTTTTCGAGTTCACCGCTCTTTTCGCCCACGGCGACCATCTGGACCACGACCGGGGGGAACAGCCCGCTTCTCCTCAGCGGATCGGCAATCGGCTCGCCTTCCCGCACGTTCTCGCGCGCCTTATGCACGGCATCGGCAAGCACCGAGTTGCCGATAACGTTTTTGACGATATCGAGCGCGGTCAGCGCAGGCACGCCGCTCTCCAGCAGCGTTCCGAGTGTTCTGGTAAAACGGGAGACCGCGATCATCCGGATAAGGGTCCCGAACACGGGCATCCGCAGGAGCCATTCGTCCAGCCGGGTTTTTCCCGCGGGCGTACTGAAGAACCGTCTCAGATAATATGCGGTCCCTCCGAACACTATCAGGATCGCCCACCAGAAAGACGAAAAGAGTCTCACGAGCGCCAGCAGGGCCAGGGTGATAAACGGAAGCTGCTGTTTCATGTCGTCGAACATGCCCACCACGCGGGGCAGCACGAAGCTGAACAGGAAAAAGAGCACCCCCACGCCGACAATCGTCATGAGCACGGGATAAGCGAGTGCGGCGGTGAACTTGCCGCGGAACCGCACCTGCTCTTCGAGAAAATCCGCCAGCCGGTCAAGCGTAATTTCCAGCGTTCCGCTCGCCTCGCCTGCAGAGACCATGTTGACGTACAGCTGAGAAAATGCCTTCGGATTCGCCTTAAGGGCATCCGCAAGGGAGGCGCCTTCCCGCACGTCGTCCCGAACCGATGAAAGCGCGCTCTTCAGTCCCTGATTTTCCTCCTGCTCCACGAGCACTGTGAGCGAGTCCATGAGCGGAAGGCCCGAGGAAAGAAGCGTCGCCAGCTGCCGTGTCGCGTTTGCCAGGTCGCCGAGCCGTACTCTGCCGGCGCCGAGCCTGAACTCCCTTGATCCCCGGGCCCGGATTCCGCTTCCTTCGTGGATCTCGAGTACGACAACCCCGTCCTTTTTCAGCTTCGCCCGGACGGACTTCAGTCCTTCCCCGTCCTGGACACCGGAGACTTTTTTCCCGAGAGTGGTTACACCTTTATATACGTAGACTGGCATATATCCTTAAATCAAACTCCCAAATGACAGTCTCCAAACCCAAATTCCTATGTTTTGGAAATTGAGATTTCTCTTTTTGAATATAATTTGGGATTTGCTTGCACCCAGCAGTAACGAGCGCTTGTCGCGAGTGCAGGGCGGTATTTGCTATTTGGCGCTTGGCGGCTACACTTCTCTCTGCGTCACGCGCACCACCTCGTCGACCGACGTGATGCCGTTCAGAATACTGTCTGCGCCGTCCTGCCGCAGAGTACGCATACCCTTCTGCATGGCAGCCGCCTTGACCGTAGCTGCGTCCGAATTTTTCATGATGAGTTGGCGGACCTCGTCGTCCACGAGGAGCAGCTCGTAGATCGCCTTGCGGCCAAGGTACCCGGTGTTGAAGCAGGTCTCGCAGCCTTTCGCGCGGTAGACTGTCTTTCCCGCTTCGCCGTTCTTTAACTCGAGTTCGGTAATCTCCGCGTCCGTTATCACGTAGGGCTCGCGGCACTCCTTGCACAGGACGCGCACCAGCCGCTGCGCCAGGATGGCCATGACGGAGGACGAGATCAGAAACGGTTCGATTTTCATATCAATCAGCCGGGTAACGGCGCCCGCGGCGTCGTTCGTATGAAGCGTTGAGAACACGAGGTGGCCGGTGAGCGCAGCCTGGATCGCGATCTCAGCGGTCTCGGAGTCGCGGATCTCACCGACGAGGATGACATCCGGGTCCTGTCTGAGCACCGACCGGAGCCCGGCCGCAAACGTGAGATTGATCTTTGAATTCACCTGGATCTGCCCGATCCCCTTCAACTGGTACTCGATCGGGTCCTCGATGGTGATGATGTTCTTGTCGGGCGAGTTGATTTTCGAGAGCGCTGCATACAGCGTCGTCGTCTTGCCGCTTCCCGTCGGACCGGTCACGAGTATGATGCCGTGCGGCCGGGTAATAAGGTCGTTAAAAGAGTCGAGATTCGCTCCCGCGAACCCGATCTCTTCGAGCGGGAGCAAAGCGCTCTCCCGGTAGAGCAGACGAAGAACGATCCGCTCGCCGAATGCCGTTGGCACGATCGATACGCGGATATCGACGTCTTTACCGCCGATCTTGATCCGCATGCCGCCGTCCTGCGGCAGCCGCTTCTCGGCGATGTTCAGGCCGGCCATGATCTTGACGCGCGACGCTATGCTGGCCTGGTACCGCTTCTGTATGGTGAGAATATTGTAAAGGATGCCGTCGATGCGAAACCGCGCAATCACGTCTTTCTCGAACGGCTCCACATGAATGTCGCTCGCCCGCTCCCTGATCGCCTGCGACAGCAGAGAATTTACGAGCCTGATGATGGGCGCATCGTCGGTCACCTCGAGCAGGTCGGTAGGTTCTTCCAGTTCTGCGGCCAGGAACGACAGATCGTCCTCTTCCATCTGCTGGACGGTGTCTTCGGCCTTGTTCATGTCCTCGCTGTGAAGACGATTGACGGTGTCGAGGATCTTCTCGGTGGGAGCGAGACCGAATGAAACGTCCGACCCGAAAAGGACGCGGAGGTCTTCCACGGTGCCCAGTAAAAGCGGCTCCGCGGTGGCGGCGATGATGGCGCCGTTCTCGCGGCGCAGCGGAAGCACCACGGCCTTCTTCGCGTACGTAATTGGAAGTTTGAGGGCGAGTTCCCGGTCGATGTCCCCGAAATCCGGGAAAAAGGGCAGTCCGAGCTGCGTGCCGAGCGCCTTCAGCACGTCCTCTTCCGTAACGAAGGCGAGGCGGACCAGGAGCGTGCCGATCCTGCCTCCCCGTTTTTTCTGCAGGTCAAGCGCTTTTTTGAGTCTCTCCGGGGAAAGCCCTGACTCGACCAGTATCTCCCCGATCAGCCGTCTCACCGCTGGCCCTCCCCGGCGTCCGGTATCGTACCCGTGGGTTCAGATTGAATGAACTCGCCCGTACCCGTGGGTTCCGATTGAATGACCTCGCCGGTGTTCGTGGGTCCGGACTGCAGGTCCTTGCTGTTCATGTTGTGCTCGTTTGTGCCGGTCGTACCGCTTGTACCATTCGTCCCAGTTGTTCCGGTCACGGGAGTACCCGTTCCGCTCACGGTTGTACCGGTCGTACCGGTAATTTCTCCGGAAGGTGAGGGCATAAGCAGTGTCGGCTGGGTGCGTTTCTTTTCGATCCCGTGCTGTTTACGGAAATCCTCGAGGCCCTCTCCTTTTCTGCGGGTGATTTCCTCAGCCTCGTTCTCGTTCTTAATGATATACGGAGTAATAAAAATCATAAGGTTTGTTTTTTCAACCCTCGCCGTTTTCGATTTGAAGAACCATCCCAGGAGCGGGATATCGCCCAGGAGCGGGACCTTCGATGTCGACGACGTTACATTGTCCCGGATGAGGCCGCCGATGACCATGGTCTCGCGGTCCTTGACCACGACGGTCGTCGTTGCGGAACGTTTGCTTGTGCTCGGTCCGAGCAGGTTGGGATTAATCCCTGCTGTCGCAATGATAGATGAAATTTCCTGGTTTATATCAAGCTTCACGTTGTCATCCGAGGTGATCTGCGGCGTCAGTTTGAGCGTGATGCCTACGTCCTTTCGCTCGATATTGTACGTTGGGACGCCCCCCGTAGTCGCCGATTGGGTCTGGCTCCCTACAAAGGGCACGTTTTCGCCGACCATAATCTCTGCCTTCATGTTGTCCGTGGTTAGAATGTTCGGGGTCGAAAGCACGTTCACGTCGCTGTCCGTCTGGAGCGCGCGCAGCAGCGCGCCCACGTTCAGGAATTCCTGGCCCCTGAACCTGAATGTTCCTTTAACCGCGCCGACGGCAAGACCGTTCAAGCCTGCCAGTCCGGCGGGTCCGTTCAAGACCACGTTCCCGATAGTTCCGTAATTCGTGCCTCCGACAGCGGTAATCTTGTTGGGGTTATCGAGCTGGTTCAGATTGGCGGCCTGGAACTCGAAGCCCAGTTCCCGCTGTTTGTTCAGGCTCATTTCTATGATCGCGACCTCGACGTAGACCTGCCGCCGCCTGATATCCAGCTTCTGGATCACATCCTTGATGGTTTCGAAATCGCCCGGCGAAGCCACGATGATCAGCGCGTTCGTCGCCTTATCCGAACTGATCGTGACCTGGCCTTCAAGAATGGTCGATGGCCCCGTCTGGGGCTGCCCCCGGCGGCGGTACCGGCAGCCGCGCAACAAGCGCCGACATTACCTTCGCAAAATCCTCGGAATTGGCGTGCCTCAGGTAATAGACGTTGATCTTGCCCCTGCCTTCGGGGGCCGGCACATCCAGCGCACCGATCAGGCTCTCCATTTTTCTGATATTATGGACGGATTCCGTAATGATGATCGAGCTCGTTGCCGGGTACGAGATCATCGACCCGTCCTTGCTGACGAGCGGCGTGAGCGTGCGCACAATTTCATTGGGATTGACGTACGACAGCCGGATAAGCTTGGTGACGAATCCCTGGCCTGAAAAATCATCATCCTGGTACACCTTGAGCCCGCTCTGGCGGGCCGTCGCAGACGGAATAATCCTGGTGATCTTTCCGTCGTCAACAGCCGTAAAACCCTTCAACTCGAGCGCGGAAAGAAATACCTGATACGCTTCTCCCGGCGATATTTTCTTCGGCGTCATAAGCGTCACCTTGCCGGTAACGCGTTCATCAAGAAGAAAATTACGCCCCATAAGCTCGCTCATTACCTTGACAAGGGCGGAGATGTCGATGTTCGTAAAGTTCAGCGTAACGAAATCGTCGCGGACCTTGATTTTGGGAACATCCGCCTGTTTCTGAGCAGGAGTGGCGGCAGGGGCGGAAGGCGCCTGCTGGGCAGGTACTCCGCTTGCGGTGACAAGCACGAGAAGCAGCAGGGCTGCTGGTTTTTTCACTATCGTCCTCCGGATTATGAATAGATGCTCAAGTTACGGACTGCTTGAAAGGACAAGACGAAGGAAGAGGGACGAAAGATGCCCTGAAACAAATCGTCCCTCATTGCTTCGTCCCTGCCGCGGTGCTTCCGCGTATCGAGTGCTCGATGACTGGATTGCTTAACGGATTTCGTAGTTCAGCGTCTGCCGCTGGCCTGCGCGCACCAGGTCAAGCGATATGCTCCGCTCCTCTTTCAGGCTCTGGTACATCTGGAAGAACTTGCCCGGATCATCCACTTCCTGCGAATTTATCTTCTGGATTACATCTCCGTTCTGCAACCCGATCTTTTCGTACAGGCTTCCAGGAACGATCTCACTGATCCGGAACCCTACGGTTTTTCCCTGTTCCATGTACGGCAGCGCCCGCGCCTGTGTCAGAAGCTGACTCAGGTTTTCCGTGCCCGCCGCAACCTCCCTCTGGTCGAGCAACCACTTGCCGTCCGGACCCTTCCGGGCGCTGTTGCCGGCGGACTTGTTCACATTCACGATTTTTGTATCGTCCACGATCTGGAGTTCCGATTTTGCGCCGTCGCTCCGTTTGAGCGTTACCCTGTCTTGAAGGACCTTGACGATCTGTGACCCGTCCGGAAGTGTTTGATGAATACGGTAAAAAGCCTGGCCGGTGCTGTCCTCGAGCACCGCTCCCGCGAAGACGTCGCCTTCAACAGTGCCGATCAGTTTATACAAGGTGGTTTCGACGGCGGCCGGAGCGGCAGAGGAGGACTTGCCCTCCCCGAAAATGCCCCGGTCCAGAATGGAAGAATAATCGCTCAGTTCGCGCCGTGGCTCAATAACGGACCTGTCGCGCTGGAGCGGCGTTGTGAATTTCGGCGCGGCATCCAGGCTCCTCCCGATCATGGCGTCTACGGTATCCGCAAGAAAATAGGCGGAAACGGTCAACAGCGCCACAAGGACCAATGAGTATGTCTTCTTATTCGGCTTCATGCAGGTATACTGTACTTTTTTAATACCAAATTAACTACAAAATTATACTCTCAACAGCAGGCCTTGTCAATTAGTAACAGCCATTTGAAAAGCCTTTTTCAATAAAGAGACCAAAAGTATCAAACAAGCAACCGAGAAAATAATGTCCTAATTCTGCGACTTGAACGGGGTTCGACCGCCTGTTTACTCTTCAGCCTCGACCATACGGGAACGCCGCCTGTCCGCTCTTTTTTTACCGTCTCTTGGGCGCGCCTCCGGCCTCACAGCCCGTCTTTCGTCCCGGCCGCCTTCCTGCACAGCGGGCGTGACGACCCTATCGGCATTCACCGGTGTATTCGGCGGAACCAGCCGGTCATGCGCTATGTATATTTCGTAAGAAACACCGTCGTTGCTCTTCAGTAAAATACTGTCATTCGCTACCCTGACGAGCTTTGATCCATCCGGCAGCTGATCGTAAATACGGTACAGCACTTGGCCTCCTGCTGAGTCAGCCAGGACCGCGCCGGTAAAGCTTTCGGCCTTAATTACACCGATAAGTCGGTATGGCGATGACGCAGCCTGGGCGGAAGCGCTATGCGGCGACAGAAGAGCGAAAAAGACGACCGCTCCCGCAAGGACAGATAAAACATTTTGGACCATGGTTTGATTATGAGAATATTGGACCATTGTTGAATGAATACGCAAACTCGAGCTCATTTCCCGCTGAAAAATTTCCGGTAAAAGTTATTGGCACGTATCCGATATGGATCGTAGATTGCGTTCGATTCCGCATGGATGCTGCTCAGGTCTATTCCCTTTTCGTCTTTAAGCCAGTTCAACACGATATCGGGGGTCACTTCGATATGGAACTGAAGCGCGTATACTCTGTCCGAATAACGAAATGCCTGGTTCGGATAGAGGTCCGACGATGCAAGCGGAACCGCGCCGCTGGGAAAATCGAACGTGTCACCGTGCCACTGAAACACCTTTGCCCTGTTTTGGGAGTCAATGGCCAGGCATGCCATGACATCGTCCTTAATTCCTTCGGAAGTCAGCGTGACGTCATACCATCCGATCTCCTTCCGGGCTCCCGGATACACCCGCGCGCCCAGCGCATGCGCCACCATCTGCGCGCCCAGGCATACCCCGAGAACATGCCTGTTACTTAAAATCGCACGCCTGATCAATACCGCTTCTTCCCTGAGCTGAGGATAACGGTCCATCTCGTAGACCGCCATAGGCCCGCCCATGAGAACGATATGGGTAAACTCGTCAGGTCCGGGTACAGCGTCTCCCTTGCCGAGATCGACAATTGAATATGCTATGTTTTCATCCTGAAGATAATGCTCGATCGTGCCCGGGCTTTCAACGGTGACGTTTTGTATGATAACGACTTTCAATGATACTCTTTTCAGGTCCGCTGCGGCTCATTCTGAATAAAGAACAGAAAAGCCATTTGCGGTCTCCGGGAAGATTCGGCAGTTACGAAATGAATGCTCTCGAAAGAATACCCCTGACCGGTCCATAAATTCAATATCTTCTCGATATCATCGTCGGTAACCATGCTCGTTTCGACCACTTTATAAATCATAAATTTATTATAGTTCATACTTAATCGTTTATCAATACCTTTGGCCGCAGGGAAAACTTTCCTGTTGCTATTCACGATCACAGACCATATAATTTGGCATGCCCCTGAATAAAAAAACCATCCGGACGGGCTTGGATCTGGCCGAAAAGCTCTGGCCCAGGGAATTAAAAGGGGCGCGCGCCGGCTTCGTGGTGCATCCCGCGTCCGTTGACATGCGGCTCCGGCATGCCGTCGAAATCGGCTTGAAATCGAGAAACTATAAAGTCAGCGTCCTTTTCGGCCCCCAGCACGGCATCCTCGGGCAGACCCAGGACAACATGATCGAATGGGAAGGCTTTCGCGACCCTGTCACAGGACTCCCGGTTTACAGCCTGTACGGAAAGACGCGAAAGCCCGGGCCCGGCATGCTTGATGACGTCGACGTACTCGTGATCGACCTGCAGGATGTGGGCAGCCGGTACTATACCTTTGTCTGGACGCTGGACCTTTGCATGCAGGCCTGTCACGAGGCAGGCAAAAAGGTAGTCGTACTCGATCGGCCTAATCCGCTCAACGGTATGGTAACCGAAGGCCCGGTGCTCGATCCCGCGTTTGCTTCGTTCGTCGGCTTGCGGCCGCTCCCGGTCCGGCACGGTATGACAATCGGAGAAATCGGTCTCTATCTCTGCGCGGAGTTCTATCCCGGCCTCGATTATCGTGTTGTCGCGATGCAGGGCTGGAAACGAAAGATGTCGTTCGAACAGACCGGCCTTCCCTGGGTAATGCCCTCACCGAACATGCCTACAGTCGATACCGCTTTTGTCTATCCCGGCATGTGCCTGCTGGAAGCCACGAACATTTCAGAGGGCAGGGGCACGACCCGTCCCTTCGAGCTCTTCGGCGCGCCCTTTATCCATCCCGGGACCCTGGTCAAACTGCTCGACGAGTTCAGGCTTCCGGGCGTGGTATTCAGGCCTCTCTCCTTCCAGCCCACGTTCCAAAAACACGCCGGCGCTCTCTGCGGGGGTGCGCAGATACACGTAACGGACCGGGAGAAGTTCAGGCCGTTCAAGACTGCGGTCGCGATCCTGAAAGCAATCCACAATACGTACCCCCGGGACTTCGCCTGGAAGCAGCCTCCTTACGAGTACGAGGAGGTGAAACTGCCGATCGATATCCTGGCCGGAACCGACCGGCTCCGCAAGGACATCGAGACATGGAAGGACCTGGATGAGATGGAGAAGTGGTGGAAGGCGGAAACACGGGTATTTGAAAAGATAAGGAAACGGTATTTAATATATAAATAAACGGTTTTCAATGCCGATGAAGTCAAAGATTTTCTTATTAACCGCGAAAAACCCTGTCCGCAGATTCCGCGGATGACGCAGATATAAAAAATAATTCAGGTTTGATTTAATCTGTGCAATCGGCGAAATCTGCGGATATCAGTGGACCTGAGTAGTTAAAAAGTTTGTTTCTTCTTTTTCCTCAACAAAAAAACTATGTCAAAATTCCCGATTAACATCTTCCTTCCTGCCGCAGGTCTGGGTGAGCGCCTTCGGCCAATCACGAACCACATGCCCAAGCCCCTGCTCCCGGTCCTCGGCAAACCGATCATCGAGGGCATTCTTGAAAAGCTGACCGCTGTGTCGGACGGCGATATCGGCATAAACCTGCATTACAAGCCCGGCATGATCCGAGCCTGGGCTGAGCGGTCGCAGTGGGCAGACAGGATCAGCTTCTTTCCGGAAGACCCGATCCTCGGGACCGGCGGGGCGCTCAAAAACGCGGAACAGTTTCTGCGGCGCGGCTCCTTTATCGTGCACAATTCCGATATTCTCCTCGACATAGACTTCTCACGTCTCATTCAGGAGCACCTTTCATCCGGAAATACCGCGACCCTCGTCTGTCATCGTCTGCCGCATCTCAGCAATGTGGTCATCGACAAATACGGGCAGCTGCTGGATGTGGAAAATCCGGGCGAGTCAAAACCCGATCCCGGCAAGATCGCGGATAAAGTCGCCTATACGGGCATTGCGGTCTATTCGCCGGAGATACTCAACTTTCTGCCGCGGGGCGTGTCCCATGCTACCGTTGCATGGATAGCCGCATCTCAAGCGGGCTTCAAGGTACGCGCCATGGACTTCACCGGAAGCTCATGGAACGATATCGGGAACCCGATTACCTATACGCGGGGGGTTCTGGATGCTTTGCAGAAGGACGGCGAAACCGTTTACCGGGGACCTTCCTCGGAATGCGGCAGCATTGAAATCGACGGATACGTGGTGATAGAGACCGGAAGTCATGTCAAGACCGGCTCGAAGCTCAGGAACTGCATCGTGATGCCGAACGCCATGGTCGAGAGCGTCCACGAAAACCGGATCATCGGTCCCGATTATGTCATCACTCTTTCTGAAGGGGACATGCAGCCTTCCCTCAATGCGACAGAAAAAAAACGGGTCGAGTTGACCGATCCCCTGTTTTCACTTCATTTCGGCCTTGGCTCTGCGCTCGCAGAGCAGCCCGTCTGGAGCGAAGCGATCCTTATCGGCCTGGGCGGCTCGGACCGCCGCTACTTCCGTGTCAGAAACGAAAGCAAGACCGCCGTGCTGATGGAATGCAGGCAGGACGATCCGGATTATGAGCGCCACCTCCTCTATAGCCGCTTCTTTGCGAATCACGCGGTGCCGGTGCCCGATCTCATAGCCGCGGATGACCGGAGAAAGATCGCTCTCTTCGAGGACCTCGGGGATACCAGCCTCTATTCCTACATGAAACTCCCTCATGACAACGGGTACATCGAGGACATATACCGGAGCGTGCTCGACATCCTCGTCAAACTCCATTCGCGCGTCAGCCGCCATGTGCACGAATATCCGCTTCTCGAGGCGCGTATTTTCGATTATGATCACCTGCGGTGGGAAACCGGCTACTTTCTCGAACGCTTTGCCCTCGGCTTGAAGAATGCCGGGATCAGGGACCCGCAGGCCCTGGAGGACGAGTTCCACCGCCTCGCGCTGACAGTCGATGGTTTTCCCAGAGGCGTTATCCACCGCGACTTTCAGTGCCAGAACATCATGATTACTACGGGAGGCATGCCGCGATTGATCGATTTTCAGGGCGCGCGCATGGCGCCCGCGGCGTATGATATCGCCTCGATCCTCTGGGACCCCTATCATCGTCTTGACGACGGAGTCCGCGAACGTCTTCTGACATATTACACCGCCGAGATGAAGCACAATTCAGCCGGGTTTAACGAAGCACTGTTCACCGAAAGTCTTGTTCCCTGCCGCCTCCAGCGTCATATGCAGGCGCTCGGGGCGTATGGTTTTCTGGCCATGGTAAAGAACAAGAAATATTTTCTGAAGCACATTCCCGAGGCCCTGCGGCTGCTGAAGGAAGATGCCGCATCATCCAAGCATGTTTATCCCGCGCTATACGCGCTCGTGGAAAAATTTTAGCACCTGATTTCCGAAAACTGCGGACCGACCGGCCCTGCCTGAAAACGTTTTCGCACTGCCGCGATTCTCAACCCGCTGCTCCTCACGGAAGGAGCGACCCTCCGTCAAAAATGTAAAAAAAACTCCGCGGCATCACGGAAGTCCCTGTTCTTAAATGCTTTTGAAAAAGCAATACGCCTAAAATACCCTTCTTTTTTGCTTGTGTCTTCTTTCAATTCAGCTATACTTTTACGAAAATATCATGCCCCTGAGATTCTGAAGCTCCAAGAAGCCGGTTGTTTTTCTGCAAAGGATCTGAATCGACCGGTAATTCGACGATAATTATGACAACACCAAACCGTCTAACCGTGTTCCTTCTCCTGCCGGCAATCTCAGCCGTCGCATTAACCGTCAACATATCACTGAGCATGCTGTGGGGTAACAACGCTTTCGTTCATGAGCCTCTCCATTCGACCATGGAAGCGCTGGGAGCCATGGCCGCGATCGTAATGTCGATATTTCTGCTGCAGGGCAAATCGGAACAGGACATCGAGAAGTATTCGCCTCTTGCAATAGGCTTTCTCGGCATGGGCATTCTTGACGGGTTTCACGCGCTTTCCAGTACCGGCAATGCTTTTATCTTCTTTCACAGTATGGCAAGTCTCGTTGGAGGTTTCGGTTCCGCCCTGATCTGGCTTCCGAAATTTGTGAGTTACGCAAAAATCAAGCGGCGAATGCCTTGGTTATTTTCAGCGGGTTTAGTAACGGCAGGTGTTTGTATAGAGCGGTATCAGGAATTCCTTCCGGCAATGGCGCAAAATAACGTATTTAGTTCCGCTGCCGCTTTCATCAACCTGGCAGCCGGAATTCTATTCCTGGTTGCCGCGTTTTATTTTGTCCTGGATTTCTCCCGTTCGCATAAAGTCGAATCGTACCTTTTTTCGTGTCTCTATTTGCTGTTCGGCGTTGCCGAAATGGGTTTTCCTTTCTCTGCGGCATGGAATGCCGGCTGGTGGTTCTGGCATTTGGAGCGCCTTGCGGCGTACTTCGTAGTCCTGTATTTTTTATTCCACACGGTTCATCGCATCTCGCTGCAACGGGAACATCTTATCATGCAGCTTCACGACGCCTTTGCCGAGGTCAATCAGTTGAGCGGCTTGCTGCCGATTTGTGCATCCTGTAAAAAGATACGGGACGACAAGGGCCGCTGGAAACAGATAGAATCTTTTATCACCGAACATTCGGAGGCCGAATTCAGTCACGGGCTTTGCCCGGACTGTACCAGGAAAGCGTATGACGAACTGGATCAGTTTAAAAGTCAGTAATTCAATTTCGGCCCGGCAGCCTGAGATCTACTCGCCTTCGAATTCGGTCAATGCGAATACCTTATAGCCTTTATTCTCGAGCTTCTTCCTGCCGCCCACTTCCGGCAGATCCACCACAAAGGCCATCTCCACGATCCTGCCCCCTATTTTTTCGATAAGGTTCGCTGCGGCAAGCGCCGTGCCGCCCGTTGCGAGCAAATCGTCCACGAGGAGCACGCGCTCGCCTTTCCTCAGCGCATCCCTGTGGATCTCGATCCGGTCTGTTCCGTATTCGAGCTCGTACTCCTGGAATTCCACTTCGGCCGGGAGTTTGCCTTTTTTCCGGATCGGAATAAAGCCCTTGCCGAGCGTGTACGACATCGCGGCGCCGACGATGAAGCCCCGTGATTCGATGCCCACGATAGTGTCGAATTCATAACTCGAATGGATGTACCGCTGCGTAAAACTGTCCACGAGGAGGCGGAAGCCCACGGGGTCCTTGATCAGCGTGGTTATGTCCCGGAACATGATCCCTTTTTTCGGATAATCCGGAATGGTTCGAATCTTCGATTTGATCGGCATTCTTATCTCCTTACGGTGATAAATTCTTTTTCAGCAGCCCTGTATAAACCAAAACTGACGATGTATGGATTTATCCGCAGATTACGCAGATTTCACTGATTAAACCAGATTTCATTTAGTCTTTTCAAATCTGCGACATCTGTGTAATCTGCGGATAGAGATTCGAATACGCTTTATCAGCACGCTTCGTCCTCAGCCGCCCCGATCTCCTTGTACTGCTCGACCCCGATGCGATACAGGTCTGCCCCTTGAATATCGTTCGCCACGACAACCGGGAAGTTTTTAACCTCGAGACGCATGACCGCCTCGGTCCCGAGCTCCGGATACGCGATCACCTCTGCCCTGATTATGGTCTTCGAGATAAGAGCGCCGGCGCCGCCGATCGCGGCGAAATAAATCGCTTTATGTTTCCTGATCGCTTCCTTTACCTCTTCGCTGCGCGGGCCCTTGCCGATCATTCCCTTGAGTCCCAATGCGAGCAAGTCCGGCGTATATTTGTCCATGCGGTAGCTCGTTGTGGGGCCGGCCGACCCGATTACCTGGCCCGGCGGTGCCGGCGTCGGGCCGGTATAGTACAGTATCTGGCCTTTAAGATCAAAGGGCAGGGGTTCGCCCTTTTTGTGCCCCTCGACCATGTACTTGTGCGCCATGTCCCTGCCGGTGAAGATTATTCCTGTGATCAGCACGCGGTCGCCTGCTTTGAGTTTGATGATTACATCGTCCGTTAAAGGAGGGGTTATTGCAATAGTGTCGGTCATGTTCACCTATCCGCAAAGAGCATAGCGCATGGTGCATGGAGTAGGGCAGACGCCCCGGCCCAGGGTTTCTGCTCCTTGCTCTCTGCGCCATGCTTCCCTGCTCTACAGGATTATCGTCTTGTGCCTCGCCGCATGGCAGTTGATATTCACCGCAACCGGCAGGCTCGCGATATGGCATGGAAAACTTTCCACATGCACAGCCATGGCGGTTACTCTCCCGCCGAGACCCTCGGGACCGATGCCGGTCCTGTTCACGGTCCTGAGCAGCATCTCTTCAAGAGTCGCCAGCTCCAGCTTCGCGTTCGGGCTCCCCACAGGCCGAAGGAGCGCTTTTTTTGCGATGAGCGCGGCCTTTTCGAAGTCGCCGCCGATGCCTACGCCGATCACGATGGGCGGGCACGGATTGGCGCCCGCCTTTTGAACACATTCGAGAACGAACGCTGTAATTCCCTCAATTCCCTCGGTAGGCCGCAGCATGCGGATGACGCTCATATTCTCGCTGCCCGCCCCTTTGGGCATGAAGGATATCCTGAGCTTGTCTCCAGGCACAATTTCGGTATAGACTATGGCTGGCGTATTGTCTCCGGTATTTTTCCTGGTGAGCGGGTCGACAACGGATTTCCGGAGATAGCCTTCCTTGTATCCTTTTCGCACGCCCTCGTTTACCGCATCGATGATGAAGCCGTTCTTGATCCGGAGGTCCTGGCCCACTTCAACGAAAAAAATCGCAACACCCGTATCCTGGCAGATCGGGATGTGCTCTTCTTTTGCGATACGGGCGTTCTCCTTCAACTGACCGATGAGCTCTCTGGCAGCCGGGGCTGTTTCGGTCTCCATTGCGCGGTCAAACGCCATCAGGACGTCCTCGCTCAGATTATAGGCCGCGTCGATGCAGATCTGGGCAATATTATCCCTGATTTCCTCTACGTGAATTTCGCGCATCCCGACCTCACTGCGTCGACCGAATTCATGAAGGCCGCGTTCTCATCGGCTGTCAGTTTAATTACGACGATCTGTTCGACGCCTTTTTCTCCGAGCTTTACGGGAACCCCCGCAAACGCTCCGCGGACTCCGTACTCCCCTTCCAGGTACGCGGAACAGGGTAGTATCTTCTTTTTGTCCAGGAGTATCGCCTCGACCATCTCGAGCGTGGCCGCTGACGGCGCGTAATAAGCGCTCCCTGTCTTGAGCAGGGCGACGATCTCGGCGCCGCCGTTCCTGGTCCGCTCAACAAGCTTCTGGATACGGTCTCCGCTCATCAGCTCAGTAATCGGGATGCCCGCAACTGTCGAGTACCGGGGCAGCGGGACCATGGAGTCGCCATGCCCGCCAAGCACAAAGGCATGGGTGTTTTCTACGGAAACCGCAAGCTCGGCCGCTATAAATGTCCTGAACCGGGCGGAATCCAGGACCCCGCCCATGCCGATTACCCGCTCCCGGGGGAAGCCGCAGGCTTTCATTGCAACAAAGGCCATGACGTCCATCGGATTCGTGACCACGATCATGACGGCCTTCGGCGAGCGGCGGCCTGTTTCCGCCGCTACCTTCGTTACGATTTCACCGTTCGCTGCAAGAAGATCGTCGCGGCTCATTCCCGGCTTTCGCGCCAGCCCCGCGGTAATCACGATGATATCCGACCCGGTTGTTTCGTCATACCCGTTCGAACCAGTGACCCTCGAATCGTAGCCGAGCACCGGCCCTGCTTCCAGAAGATCGAGTCCCTTCCCCTGGGGCACTCCCTCAACGACATCAACCATGACGACATCAGCCAGGCCGGTCTCCGCGATCCGCTGCACGAGCGTAGCTCCCACATTCCCCGCTCCAACAACCGTAACTTTTTTTCGCACGATTTCCTCCAAATCATGATCCGCCCTCACCCTTCATCCTCTCCCTCAGGGGAGGGTGCGGGCGGGGGTGGCTTTTGATTCCGCAATCCGCATTGCTACAGCTTGGTTATCTTCACCTTGTTGATCTTTCTTCCTTCGAGCTCCAGGACCTCGAGCTTAAGGCTCTTATACTTAAGCTGCTCGCCGATCTTCGGCATCCTGCCGAAAAGCCCGAACACGAAACCTCCGAGCGTGTTGAAGTCGTTCGACTGGAGATTACTGCCGATCTGTTCGTTCACCTCGTCGAGCGCAGATTGTCCGGAAACCACAAAGTTCTTCTCGTCGACGATTTCGACTTCCTTCTGCGCCGTTTCCAACTCATCATGGATGCTGCCCACGATCTCTTCGATAAGGTCCTCGAGAGTGACGAGTCCCGAAGTTCCGCCGTATTCGTCGATCACGATTGCGATCTGGAATCGTTCACGCTGCATCTCGGACAGAAGCTCGCTCAACCGCTTGTTCTCAGGGATAAAGTACGCCGGCCTGATGAAGCGCTGGATCCCGTCTTCGCGGTTTACCTCTCCGGCCGACATGGCAACCAGTATGTCCTTAATATAAAGAATGCCGATCACCGTATCGATCGTTTCTTCTATAACGGGATAGCGTGAATAGCCGAATTCCGAAACGAGGTCGAGTACCTCCTGCAGGGTGGCAACCGAGGGAATGCTCACAATCTCGGTCCTCGGCCGCATGGCCTCCGATGCCAGCGTGTCGCCGAACTCGAATACCTTGTGCAAAAGCTCCTTTTCCTCCTCCTTGAGCGACCCGCCTTCCTCTCCGAGGTTGATCATGGCCTTGATGTCTTCTTCAGTCACCACGGCAGTGCATGACAGGGTGCCCTGCGGCCCCGGCCCCGCGAAACAATCGGCAACCGTGGCAAGCAGTCGTGCGGCCGGTGAGACGATCCTCATTACGATCCAGAGGGGATAGGCGACGAGAAGCGAAAGCTGGTCCGGGTTCCGTGCGGCCAATCCCTTCGGAATCAGCTTCGATACGAGCACCACGATCAGGGTGGTGAGGATCGAGGATACGACCACGCCGATAACCGCGTTCGGGAACAGGTGGACAGCGGTGACGGTACCGAGAGCGGCGGCAAGCACGATAAAGAAATTCTCGGCAAGCAAAAGCGTGCTGTGCAGGCGGTCCTTCTCGTGAAGAATCCGCAGAACCGTTGCCGCGCTGGCGCTGCCTGTTTCGGACATTTCACGGATATGCGCCTTGTTCGAAAAAACGATCGCGGTTTCAGACGCCGCAAAGAAGGCGGCCAGCAGCACGCTGATAACGGACACGGCGAAAAGCAGCCAGTGGCCGAGTATGAAGGAAATAAATGGGCCCATAAAGTTAATCCAAAATTTGCCAAATGGCAAATATGATCCTAAAAACGGCATTTGAACACGGATGAACACGGTAACAGCGGATCAAAACAATGTGATAGAGCAAAAAGCCATCTCGCCTTTTGGGTGAATCCATTACTGTTCGTAACTTCCTATAAATCCGTGTTGATCAGATTTTATCCGTGTCCAACTGCTTTTTTCAGGATGATGCATTCGTAAGAAGTCAGAAAACACCCAATTTCGTCATACCGGCGAACGCCGGTATCAGTCTTTTCAATAAGTTCGATAACCACTGGACCCCGGTTTTCACCGGGGAGACGACTTTTTACGAGATCATCAAATATGACAGATTCGTAAAAAGACCGGATTTGCCACAGAGTACACAGAGAGCACAGAGTTACACCTTAAAAACTTGAGCCTTCCTCGGAGACCGCTGTGACCTCTGTGGCTATAAAAAGACTTTTTACGATTTCATCAAATATTCTTCTCAGGTTTACTCTACTTTGCACTTGCACTTTATTTTACATCTTTTCACCCGTCACTCGTATGACTTCATCCAGGGTGGTCTCTCCGATAAGCATTTTGCGGACTGCTGCCTGGCGCAGCACTGTCATGCCGTCCGCAACGGCGGCTTGCTTAATAAGTTCCGCGTCCGCCTTGTCTCTGAGTATGGCACGGATCCGGTCATTTATTTCCATTACCTCGAACACCCCGGTCCGGCCCATATAGCCTGTCCCCCTGCATTGCGGACACCCCTCGCCGTATTTTACGAGCACCTTTCGGGTCTTGTCTGAAGCGAGGCCCACAGCCTGCGCCTCTTCAGGCAGCAGTTCATAGCTCTTTTCGCAGTGCTTGCAAATCTTGCGGACAAGCCGCTGGGCCATCACGCCGATGACCGTGGACGATATAAGATACGGGGCCATCCCGAGATCGAGCAGCCTGGTGACCGAGCTCGGAGCGTCGTTCGTGTGGAGTGTTGAAAAAACCAGGTGGCCTGTGAGCGCTGCCTGAACCGCGTTTTCCGCTGTCTCGAGGTCGCGGATCTCGCCGACCATGATGATGTCCGGGTCCTGGCGCAATACCGTCCTGAGCGTGCTTCCGAACGTAACGCCGATCTGCGGCTGGACGCTTACCTGATTGAACCGTTCATGGATCATTTCCACCGGGTCTTCAATCGTAATAACATTCACCTCGGGCGTTGCTACGGTCTTGAGGGCGGAGTACAGGGTCGTTGTTTTGCCGCTTCCTGTCGGTCCGGTCACCAGTACAATCCCGTGGGGCCTGGCGATGAACGAGCGGAAGAGCTCGTACTCGCGCGGCTCAAACCCGATTTCTTCAAGGCCCTGGAGAAGGATGTCCGGATCGAAGATCCTGATCACGATTTTTTCCCCGAACGCGATCGGCATCGTTGAGACGCGCAGTTCGACTTCGCGGCCCTTGTATTCGGTCTTGATCCTGCCGTCCTGAGGCCGTCTTTTTTCCGCAATGTCCATGCGGGAAAGCATTTTCACGCGCGATACGAATGCCGGATGCACGGCCTTGGGGATAGTATGAATCGTATGGAGCATGCCGTCGATCCTCAATCGCACCTCGCTGACTTCACGCTTCGGCTCGACATGAATGTCGCTTGCACGCTGGTCAAACGCATAGCGGAAGAGGAACTCAACTGCATTGACGATGTGCTTGTCTGTAGCCTCGATCTCGGTCACCGACTTCATCTTCACGAACTGCTCGAGATTGCCCAGATCCACGTCGGACGATATTTCCTTTGCTGCAGCGCTGACCGAGGAGCGGAAGCCGTAGAATTCGGTGATGATCTTCAGAATGTCCGTCTTCGGCGCAACCACTCGGGAAACCCGGTAGCCCATCCGCTCGATGTTCTCGAGGACTTCTATGTTGTAGGGGTCGGCTACCGCAAGCGTGAGGGTTTCGTCATCTCTGCCGATCGGCACCGAAACCGTCCTGCGCGCGAACGCGCGTGAAAGGATCTGGGTAGTGACTTCCGGGTTTAGTTTGAGGGGATCGATCTTTTTAAACGGCAGCCCGACATGCCCGGCCACCGTCTCGGTAACGATGTCCTCAGTCAGGTGCCGGCCGGGCGCGCCGGGCGACTCGAAGTTCAGCGAAGCAACTACTTCGATTGCCGACACTTCCTCCTCAATATTCATCCTGCCCCGGTGCAGCTTCTCCCCTCTGGCCTTAAGCAGCTTCATCCGCTGAACGTCCTGCTTCACTTTGATCTCTTTGGCCTGTTCAGGGGATATCTTTCCCGCCTTAAGAAGAATTTCGCACAGAAGGTCTGTCGTGAGTTTTGTCATACTGCCCTTTTAATAGTTGCCGGTGTACACCGTATTTTAAGCTCTTTGGACATTTCGCAACGCGGTTTCCGAATATGCCTTTTTCAGAATAAAGATGCCGTAAATTCCAAATAAAAGGCCCCCTCAAAGGGGGGCCTCATGATTGTGTGCCTCATGGAACTCATTAAACTATTTCTTAGCCGGTTTTGAGGGCGCCGGAGCGGGTGCGGGTGCAGGTGCCGGCTCGGGCGCGGGCGCCGGGGTTACGGGTGCCATTGCAGGCTGTTCGGCTTTTGGCTGCTCAGCCTTTTTTTCGCAGCCGACGAGAGCGACGGTGAATACAAATATCAGGGCCGATATGATACCGATAAATTTTTTCAACGATATTCACCTCCTTTCAGGAAAGATAGAAAAAATAAATAGAGAAAAAAACAAAACAAGTGACGTATATCGGGTTTACAGAATCCTCGTTGCCACCGAACGGGTCACCGTCAGTTCACGCACTTTCTGGCCGAGCTGCTCTTCCAACACCTGCTGCTGTTCCTCATTGAGGCGAAGCCGGAACACGCGAAGCTTGTTGAGAGAACGCTTCGTCAGATAGATTTCACGAAGCTCAAAGCCGATCTGCTTTTTAATGTCGGCTGTCTGCTGGGCGGTCAGGGCTAGTTTGACAATCTCTTCCATTGACGATACCCTCCATAAAAAAGAATTATAGAATCTTTAAAACTTAAATTCAAGGCCTTTTTTGGGTAGCATCAACGTTTTTGACCAACTATAATTATCTGTTCAAGCCTTCCAAATCCGGTTTTCAAGCCGTTGATGCGGCCGCAGACGGGTGCGGCTGCCCTCTCCTTATATTTCCAGCAGCAGGGTCTTCGTTATTTTTTCGATGGCCTCTTCAAGTTTGACCTTTTCGATGCGGCCGGTTTTCCGCTCTTTGACTTCAACGAGGCCGTCTTTCAGGTTTTTCTCTCCGATAATAACGCGGTAGGGAATGCCGATAAGGTCCGCATCCTTGAACTTGATGCCCGCGCGTTCGTCCCGGTCGTCCATCAGGACCTCGAAACCTTTTTCCTCGAGTGCGGTATGCATTTCTTCGGCAATGTCCATGGACTTCGGGTCTCTGACGTTGACGGGCAGTACCATTACCTGGTATGGCGCGATAGTGAGCGGCCAGATCATGCCGTTCTCATCATTGCCCTGCTCCACGGCTGCGGCCGCGATGCGCGCCGGGCCGATGCCGTAACTACCCATGATGATCGGCTTCTCCAGGCCGTTTTCGTCAAGATAGTTTGCCTTGAGCGGAACCGAGTATTTGGCGCCGAGCTTAAAGATATTCCCGATCTCGATCACGCGCTCGATGCGCAGCGGCTTTCCGCATTGAACGCAGGCATCGCCTTCGGACGCGAAGTGAATATCGGCAAATTCCGCCTCGAAATCCCGACCCGCACGCACTCCTTTCACATGATAGCCTTCCTTGTTCGCGCCGGCCGCATAGATTCCCTCCTTCAGGACCGGATCGGCGATCTTCCTGATGGTATGCCCCATAGGTCCGATGAAGCCCGCGGGTACACCCAGGTGCTCCTTTACTTCCTCCTTCAATGCGGGACGATGGGGACCGATAAGCTTAGCGAGTTTCTTCTCATGCAGGGTCTGGTCCCCGCGCACGAGCGCAAGCACAGGTCCCTGCTCGCTTATTACCAGAATGGACTTGATCAGGAGCTCGGGTTTCACTTTCAGGAAACGGGTCACTTCCTCGATGGTCCGTTTTTCCGGCGTAGAAATTTCCTCATACTTCCAGTCCGGAAAATCAGGACTCTTCGGAGCCGACAACGCGAGTTCCACGTTGGCCGCGTACCCGCAGTTGTCGCAGAGCGCAACCAGGTCCTCGCCCGCGGGCGACGGCGCCATGTACTCGTGTGCCATTGAGCCGCCCATCATTCCCGTATCGCTCTGGACGACGTGGAACTTGATGCCGCATCGTGAATAGATCTTTTTATATGCTTCGAGATGAAGCTGATATGACTTGTCGAGTCCCTCTTCATCACAATCGAAGCTGTATGAGTCCTTCATGGTGAACTCGCGGGTCCTGAGTATCCCGCTCTTGGGCCGGGCCTCGTCCCTGAGCTTGGTCTGGATCTGGTACCAGATCTGGGGCAGGTCCCGGTAGGAGCGAAGGTCATGGGCCGCAAGCCACGTCATCGTCTCTTCGTGTGTCATCGCAAGACACATATCCCGGTCGCCCCGGTCCTTCAGGCGGAACATCTCGTTGCCGATCGCATCCCATCGTCCGGTCTGCTGCCAGACCTCGGCAGGGTTCAGGACCGGCATCGTGACTTCCTGGCCGCCTATGGCGTTCATCTCTTCCCGTATGATCTGGTTGATCTTGTTCATCACCCGCTGGCCGAGCGGGAGGTACATATACAAGCCCGCTGCAAGCTGCCGCACGTACCCGGCGCGCACCATCAGCTTGTGCGAAACCGCTTCGGCTTCGGACGGCGCCTCTTTCAATGTCGGGATGAAGAGATGTGAATAACGCATGAAAACCTCCTGGGAATACAGAATTCAGGAGACAGGAGTCAGGGAAAAAGGCATGGTACTCCACTTCTGACTCCTGACTTCTGTCTACTGTCTTCTGCTTTTCGCAACGATTTCTTCAACTTCCTTCACGAGCGCATCGGCGAGCTCCGCTTCAGGAAGCTTCTTTACGATCTCACCGCACTTAAACAGAAGACCCGTGCCCTTGCCTCCCGCAATGCCCGCGTCAGCTTCGCGCGCCTCGCCCGGACCGTTCACCACGCAGCCCATGACCGCGACGGTGATCGGTTCTTTGATATGCGCGAGCCGACGCTCGACTTCCTGCGCAAGGCCTATGATGTCGATCTCGGTCCTTCCACAGGTCGGACAGGAGATGAGGTTTATTCCGCGCTGCCTGATTTTGAGCGACTTGAGTATTTCGTACGAGACCCGTACTTCTTCCACCGGGTCCGCGGTGAGCGAAACACGCATCGTGTCGCCGATGCCCTCGGAAAGAAGAATACCCAGGCCGACGCTCGATTTGATTGTGCCGGAAAAGATCGTACCGGCCTCGGAGATGCCGATATGAAGCGGATAGTCGGACTGTTGCGAAAAGAGACGATAGGATGCAACGGTGGTCAGCACGTCGGATGCCTTGAGCGAAGCCTTCACGTCCGTAAAATTCAGGTCTTCAAGGATGCGGATATGTCCAAACGCGCTCTCGACGATAGCCTCGGGCGCGGGATGCCCGTACTTTTCGAGAAGAGGCTTTTCGAGCGATCCCGCGTTTACTCCGATCCTGATAGGAATGCCCCTGTCTTTGCATGCGCGCACTACTTCGGAAACCTTGTCCCTGCCCCCGATATTTCCTGGATTGATCCTGAGGCCGTCGATGCCCTGCTTCACTGCCTCGATTGCCAGACGGTAGTCGAAGTGTATGTCGGCGATCAGAGGAATATGAACGTGTTGCCTGATTTTATGGATCGCTTTTGCCGCATCCATGTCGGGCACGGCAAGTCGCACGATTTCACAGCCGGCCTGCTCCAGTCGGCCGATCTGCTGGATGGTCTTCGGCACGTCGCGCGTATCCGTGTTGCACATGGATTGGACCGCGACGGGCGCTCCGCCGCCGATCTTCACGCCTCTCACGGTGATTTGTTTTGTTTTTTTTCGGGGAATGGTGTTGCTCATCGTTATGAAAAATCCACAACCAAGGGAATCGCCACAAAGACACGAAGACCCGAAGAAACGAAAAAGACGAAGAATCTTTATTTAACAAACCAATTCTTCGTGCCTTAGCGCCTTCGTGGCGGAATTTATTATTTGCTGAAGAACATTCTCATGATGTCGTTATAGGAAACGACGGCGATCAGACTGATCAGCACGGCCGCTCCGATGCTCTGCGCGATTTCCATGGTCCTGCGAGCCAGCGGCTTTTTGCGGACCGCCTCTATAATCAGGAACAACACCATGCCGCCGTCGAGGATCGGGATGGGGAGCAGGTTCAGGAGCCCGAGAGATATGCTGATCATGGCGAGAAGCGAGAGAAAGGCCGAGAGCCCGGCCGCGGCTGCCTGGCCCGACATCTGCGCTATCATGACCGGACCGCCAAGCGTTTTTATTGAGAGATTGAACGTTAGAAGTTTTTGAAGCGTAATGTACGTGAGGTCTATGGCCTCCAGCGTCTTGTCAAACCCCAACTGCAGTGACTCGAAAAACCCGTGTTTCTTGAATACCATCCTGAGGATGGGCTCGACGCCGATGACGAACCGTCCTCCGTCTTCGGCGGGCACAACCGGGATTTGCATCCGTTTCCCGTCGCGTTCGACGGTAAGCGTCAGTTTCTTACCCTTGCTGTCGCGGACCAGCGCCGAAAACTGGTTCCAGTGAAACACGGTCTTTTCGTCTACTGCAATCACTTTGTCGTTAATTTTGAGTCCTGCCTTCTCGGCGGGGAACCCCGGCTTCAGTCTGCCGACCTCCGCCGGCATATCCGGCACAAGACCCGAGGTGCCGATCTTGAGGTCCGTGGCCGCTTCCGGCCTGAGTATCAGTTTTTTTAGTTCTCCACTCCGTTCGACCGTGACGGTAACGTCGGTTCCCGGGTTTACAGCGATCAGGGACAAGGCTTTTATCCAGTCGTCAATACGTCTTCCGTCAATCTTTACGATCATGTCTCCGGCTTCGAATCCGGACCGCTCGGCAGGGGAATCCTTCTCGACATACCCGACCTTGGCCGGGCCCTCTGAATATGTACCGATCATGAATACGAACGGCATCACGATGAACGCCAGCAGAATATTCGTAAGCGGTCCGGTCACGGCGATCTTGATCCGCTGCCATACGGTCTTCGAGTGGAACTCGTCGGGCGCTCCCGTGGGCTCCTCATCAGGATTTTCCCCCGCCATCTTCACGTATCCGCCAAGCGGCAGCGCCGAGATAACGTATTCGGTATCTCCCTTTTTGAAACCGAACAGCTTTGGCCCCATGCCGAGCGAGAATTTCTCCACGCGTACCCCCGCGCGTTTAGCCATAATAAAATGACCGAACTCGTGGACGAACACGAGAATGCCGATAACGATCAAAAAATAGATCAGCGTCATGCCTTCTCCTCTACCCTCTGTCTGAATTCTAATCTTAAGTCTAACATTTTCCTATTATTTTTTCTGCTTCCTGCCTGGCCCAAGAATCGGCCTTGAGCACATCCTCTACTACCTTGATCTGATACGGCTTGTGCGCATCTATTGTCTTTTTTATAACGTTGCCTATATCGGCATAGCCTATTTTTTGGTCAAGAAAATATTTTACCGCGGTTTCATTCGCTGCGGAAAGAACAGCCGGCAGGCTGCCGCCGGTCTTCAGCGCCTGATATGCATAATCCAGGCAGGGAAAGCGTTCCCGGTCGGGCTGCTCAAAGGTGAGCGTGCCGACAGCCGCGAGATCAAGTTCGGGTGAAACATTCCGGAGCCGTTCCGGATATGAAAGGGCGTATGCGATAGGTCCTTTCATGTCCGGCACGCCGAGCTGCGCTACCACCGCTCCGTCCGTGTATTCAACCATGGAATGGATGATGCTCTGCGGATGAACCAGCACCGTGATCCTCTCCGGCTCGATATCGAAGAGCCAGCGCGCTTCGATCACTTCCAGTCCCTTGTTCATCAGCGTTGCTGAATCGATCGTAATTTTCCTGCCCATGCTCCAGTTGGGATGCCGGAGGGCCTGTTCCGGTGTTGCGGACTCCATGTCTTTTTTTGAAAAACTTCTGAAAGGGCCGCCTGATGCCGTCAGTATTAATTTTCTGATGTCCCTGCTCTCGCCTGCCTGCAAGCATTGAAAAATGGCGCTATGCTCGCTGTCAACGGGAAGTATCCGTACTCCGCAAGAACGGCTTTCCGCCATAACCAGTTCACCGGCGCTCACGAGAACCTCTTTATTTGCGAGCGCGATGGTTTTGCCGGAACGAATTGCGGCCACGGTCGGTACAAGACCGGCCGTCCCGACGATGGCTGAGACGGTAACGGTTGCATCCGGTGCGGTCGCAACCTCGATCATGCCTTCAATTCCGGAGAGGACCCGGACCGGGAGACCCGCGCACCGTTTTTTCAAATCCTCGGCGGATGCAGGGCTCAGAACGGAAACCAGTGACGGGCTGAATTTTCGGATCTGCCTTTCAAGCAGCTCGACATTGTTTCCCGCTGCCAGAGCGACGATTTTGAAACGTTCGGGAAACTGTTCGACAACCGAAAGCGTGGACTTTCCTATGGAGCCGGTAGAGCCAAGTATGGAGATTCTTTTTACCATGTCGAGTCAGGAGAAAGGAATCGGGAGGCAAAAGTAATGTTTTCTTCTGACTTCCGGCTTCTGGCTTCTGTTTATTCGCCTTATTTCATCTTCAAGTAATAATACAGCACCGGAGCCGCAAAAAGCATGCTGTCCATGCGGTCGAGAATTCCGCCGTGGCCGGGGATTATCGCTCCTGAGTCCTTTACCCCGGCGGACCGTTTGAACAGCGATTCAGAGAGGTCGCCAACGGTGCCGACCAGGGCTAAAACAAGCCCTATTCCGATCGACTCCGCGACGCCTACAGGGGGCATGAACCAGATTCTGCAGAGGAGCGCCATCAGCGCAGAAGCGGCCAGCGCGCCGATAAATCCCTCAATGCTTTTCTTCGGGCTCACTTTTTCATAAAGCCGGTGTTTGCCGAAGGGTATTCCTATGGAATATGCGCCGATATCGGACGCCCAGATAACAAAGTACAGAAAAACAATCCACTGCCGTCCGTTGTATCCCGTGCGTATCGCTATCTGAAATGCGAACAACAGCGCAACATAGAATACACCGAGGACGGTTGCTGAAACGTCCTCGACGGCTCCTTCAACCGGGCGGCGTGAGAACAGCCTCGCACTGATGATCGCGAGTACGCCGGCCGAGATTATGTCGAATTGGTCCACACCGGCAATCAGCGGTTGATAAAAGTCGAGGACCAGAAGCGCGCCGAGCGCGATACCGAGAAACGCCTGCGGTTGATTGCCCCTGGCCCGGGCCATCCGGTAGAACTCGTTCTGCCCTGCTACGGCCGCCACGAGTATCAGTGCCACAAAATATACCGGCGACAAGCGCCATGTAACAAAATAGAAAACGGGAAGAAACAGCAGTCCTGAAATGACCCTTTTATACAGCATGCGAGATCTCCACGGTCCCAAGCCTGTTTAAGAATGAATACTGAGGAGGGCTAAAGTCTTCTCCTTATGCCTTTCGCTTTCCCGTCTTCTGGATTGCAGGATTTCCCTTCTCTCTTTTATTCCACGATATCAAGCTTTATCGACAGGTCTCTTAGCTGTGCGGGAGTAACTTTCGACGGCGCCTCGGTCATGACGCAGACCGCCTTCTGGGTCTTCGGGAAGGCTATGACGTCGCGGATAGAAGTGGCTCCGGTCAGGATGGCGGTCAAGCGGTCCAGGCCGAAAGCCAGGCCGCCGTGAGGCGGAGCGCCGAACTCGAGAGCTTCGAGCAGAAAGCCGAATTTCTTCCGCGCGTCTTCTTCGGCAATGTTGAGCAGACCGAACATCTTGGACTGAATTTCAGAACGATGGATGCGAATGCTGCCTCCGCCTATTTCCGCGCCGTTCAGCACGATGTCGTAAGCCTTTGCCCTGACCTTGAGCGGGTCTGATTCCATGAACTCAAGGTCCTCATCCCTCGGGGCTGTAAAAGGATGATGCATTGCGTCGTAGCGCTTCTCGTCCGGGTTCCACTCGACGAGCGGAAAATCTGTGACCCAGAGAAAATTGAATTTCGTTTCATCGATCATATTCAACCGCCGGGCAATCAGTTGCCTGAGGAACCCGAGCGTCTCAGCCACGATCTTCACATTGTCGGCAATGAACAGCATGAGGTCGCCGGGCTTTGCCGAGAGCTTTGCGGCGATGTGACCGATCTGCCCTTCTTTAAAGAACTTAGCGATCGGAGATTCATACCCCTTTTCCGTGACCTTGATCCAGGCCAGGCCTTTCGCACCGAAGACCTTTGCGTCGTTGGTCAGGTCGTCCACCTCTTTTCGGGAAATTCCGGCCATGCCCGGCGCCGCGAATCCCTTCACCTGTCCGCCCTGTTCCACAGCCTGCAGGAAGACTTTAAAATCGCACACCTTCGCAATATCGGAAATGTCCTTGAGCTCAAGACCGAACCGGGTATCCGGCTTGTCCGAGCCGTAGCGGTCCATTGCATCGCGGTAGGTCAGCCGCGGGAACGGCAGTACAAGCTCCATCCCTTTGACCGCGTTAAATACAGCGGCCAGAAGCTGCTCCATCAGCGACATAACGTCATCTTCTCCGACAAAGGACATTTCCAGGTCGATCTGGGTAAACTCGGGCTGGCGGTCGGCCCGAAGATCCTCGTCACGGAAGCACTTTACGATCTGATAGTACCGCTCAAATCCGGCCACCATCAGGATCTGCTTGAAGAGCTGAGGCGATTGCGGCAGCGCGTAAAACATGCCGGGATTCACTCTGCTGGGGACCAGGTAATCGCGCGCCCCCTCCGGCGTGCTTTTCGTTAAAAAAGGGGTCTCAATATCGATGAATCCGTGGTCGTCGAGAAAACGCCGGACGGTCCTGGTTATCGTATGCCTGGTAAAAAGGACATTCTGAAGGCTTGGACGTCTGAGGTCGAGGTAGCGATATCTGAGCCGCAGACTTTCAGCTACATCCGTCTCGTCCTCTATCATGAACGGCAGCGGTTTTGACGGGTTCAGAATCGAAAGTTCGTTAACCAGCACTTCGATTTCTCCGGTCGGAAGCTTTTGATTTACCGTGTTGCCCGGCCTGGCGGCGACCCTGCCGGTTACGGCAACCACGAATTCACTGCGGATGTCGCGCGCCAGCTTATGGGCTTCCGATGACGTCTCGGGGTTGATGACTGCCTGCGTGATGCCTCTGCGGTCGCGCAAATCTATGAAGATAAGCCCTCCGTGGTCCCTTCTCGTGTTCACCCACCCCATCAGGGTAACATTCTCGTTTATGTTTTGTTTCGTCAATTCTCCGCAGGTGTGCGTCTTTTTCGACTTCACGATGGTTAAACCCTTTCGCTCTCAAATACTTGATTCATCAGCAAAACAGGGTGGATAATAGCATCTCAACCGTTATAAAGTCAAGCATCCGTTTATAAACGAAAAAAAGAGAGAACAAGGTTCGCCCCGCTTTTTTAGGAAGAAACGGAACAACAAGACTTCAGGGGAAAAAAGGAAGAACCGGGAAAAAAGGTGGGCTTTGCAACACGGGATTCAAAAAAAAGAAGGCGGTGACAAGTCACAGCCTTCGGTCGAAAGTCTCTGGAAAAAGTTTTAGATGACCTTCTCTTTCCAGCATTTGTCGCAAAGCCACATCATGCCGCGCACCTTGCCGGTTGTCGTCATCATTTTCGCAGCCTGCATCGGTTTGCCGCAACATTGCGGAACGTTTAAGTTAACAATAGCCTTTTTTGTGGCTGCTTTTGCTGTTTTGCTCATTTCTGCCATGGCACATCACCTCCGGTTAAATCTCGCACAAACCTGTGCATTGTAACCATAGTTGCGTAAATGTCAAGCAAAATCTAAATAAAAAGTTTTTAGAACCACATAAATGCTGCGTTCCACAGCGCCGGCGTTTTGTTTATTTAAGAGTATTTCCGTAGGCAGAGCTAAATAGCATATAAATTCTACTTTTAGATCAAGTCAAATCGAAAATAATAAAAGTTTTTCTTGACTATATTTATTCTGCTTTGGTATTATACCCACGGGTTAAGGGGGACCGCTGTTTCCATGGATTTATCGCAAGGATTGACGCCGTACATCCTGCTGTATTCGCTCACCATGGGCATCATTTCGTTCGCCTCTCCCTGCATCTTGCCCCTTATCCCTTCCTATGTATCGTATATAACCGGAATCAGCTATGACGAACTTGTAAGCCGTGAGTCGCGCAGAAAGAACCTGCACACGACTCTGCTCCACTCTGTGGCGTTCGTGGCGGGTTTTTCGATCATCTTCGTGCTGCTCGGTGCCACTGCAAGTCTCGCAGGAAGCCTCCTGGCGCAGCACCTTGACACTATTCGAATAGTCGGCGGCATCCTCATCATTATTATGGGAATATTCGTGATGGATGTGGTGAATATACCCTTTCTTCAGCGGGAAGCAAAATTGCATCTCAAAACGAGGCCGGCCGGCTACCTGGGCACAGTACTCGTCGGTGTAATTTTCGGGGCTGGATGGACGCCATGCACAGGGCCCTTTCTCGGTTCAGTCCTGGCTCTTGCAATGACGACTGAAACCCTGTTCAGGGGGATGGCCCTTCTGACTTTTTACTCGCTCGGTCTGGGCGTTCCCTTTATCCTTTCCGCGATCGCCATCACAGCCTTTCTCTCATCCTTTGAAAAGCTGAGACGGCATTTTAAGGCAATAAAGATTCTAAGCGGTATCGTACTGGTCGCCATGGGGGTGCTCCTCGTGACGGACAGCATGACACTGCTGACTTCATACACACTCGGTACATGGGAGAACGTGAAAAAACTATGGTAGCTGACAGCCTCGATGTATTAAAAGACAAGGATGCGCCCCTCTACACAATGGGTGTGGCGGCAAAGCTCGTAGGAACGACCGCGCAGACGCTCCGGCTCTATGAGAAGCACGGCTTGATACTCCCGACCCGCGAGCGTCGGAACAGGCTCTATACGGAAAACGACATCAAGTGGCTGCGTTGTATCCGCGAGCTGATCCATTCCAAGAAAATCAGCATCGAAGGCATCAAAAAACTCCTCGATTATGCGCCCTGCTGGGAGATCAAGGATTGTCCGGATGAACGCCGGCTTGTGTGCAGCGCGTTTACCGACAAGAGCAAACCCTGCTGGGAGACGACCCGCTGCCGGATGGACAACGACTGCTCGAGCTGCGTGGTGTATCTCAAGAACGGGAAGAAGGCGGCGAAAAAGCAGTAGTAACCGTTCAAACGGTTTAAACTGTTTGAACCGTTTAACGCTTTTCTTAGGGATGCTCCTCCACCCACACCTCTCCATCAGGAGAGGTTTCTTTTTTCCAGATAGGAGTAATCCGCTTCAGCTCATCAATGCAGAAACTGCACCCACGGAACGCTTCGTCCCGGTGAGCGCCGGCAACGACAATGAGAACGATATTCTCTCCTACCGGAAGCGTTCCTACCCGGTGGACAATAGTCACATCGATCACTCCGTAGTCCGTGATCGCCCGCTGCCGGATCTCGGCCAGCTTCTTCTCGGCCATGCCCGGATAATGTTCGAACTCGAGCTTCGACACCTGCTTTCCGCGCGAGAGATCCCGGGTTGTGCCAATAAAGGTTACGACTGCACCGATCGAAGAAGAGGACGCTTGCAGCCGCTCCACCTCGGTATAGAGCGAGAAGGGTTCGGTCTGGATTCGGACATGGCCCGCCTGAGCGTCACCACCGGAAAAGGGCGGCATAAGCGCGACCTCGTCCCCGTCCCTGACGGGCGCGTCCTGTTTGACGAATTCCTGGTTCACCGCAACCATGAGCTTGGCGGGCGAAAGCAGATCGGACAGTGCGGGATAGTCTTTTGACGCCTGCATAAGCAGATTGCCGACTGTTCCGTTTTTGAACGCGACCTGTAATTCATCACGTCCTGCGCGGTCCTTCAACACTGCAAAAAGTTTAATGGTTATCATGAATACTCTCCGGTAAAACGGCTATTGTGCTGCGGCATTTGCAATGTGCGGCACGGCAAAATCCGGCACGATTCTGTTTTCGATAAGGCATTGGAGCATCGAAAGCTCGTCCTGATCGAACCAGGTAAGGCCGCACATGCCGCACCGGTCCACTTCAATCATATGCGCCTGACTGTAAAAATTTCGATACATGCTGTTTTTGCATTTGGGGCAAGCGCGGAGAGGAATTATCCTCTGATTTCCGGTTCGCATCCGATTCGCGTACCCGGATTGATTCTGGTTGACCGTCGTCCTTGTAAGAGTGTTGATGCGTTTTGACCAAGCTCCTTGACCCGCCCTCGCAATGATCCTCGCCATTTTGTCATTTTCCACAAGCGTGCCTGCACAAAATCTGCACTGAAATACGCGCGTGCCTTCGTAAGCTGAGATGACGAGCCGCTGGTTGCAGACCGGACAAATATAATCAGAAATGGTCATTTCTTTTATGGCCAGCCGTGACGTAAAAATGTCATTGATGCCGGGTTGCTTCCAGGCTCGTTCGACGAGCTGCTGCTGATCGCCGGTCGTGACCCACGTAAGCGGCGAAAGCCATGGAAGCGCTCCGAGTTCAGCGATCGTGAACGGCCCCTGCCACCTTTGCTGAGGATTCATCGCGTAGTATTGAGGGCCTGCTGCCTGCACACCCGTCTGGACCGCCTTTTTTCCCGCCTTTGTCTCCAGTTCGGTAATGCTGACACGCGCCATTTTCAGCAGTACATCGATCCTCTTTTTAAGCGGGGGATGGGTCGAAAGAAGGTCTGCCAAGAAACCTTCGGCCTCATCAAGCGCCGTTGCTTGCGGGTTCACGATACAAAGCATCTCGAAGCCGCTGCCGATGAACCCCGCGCCCCGCCAGCTCCGCGACAGCAGATGCAGGGTTTCGGCGAGCGCAATGGGATTTCGTGTCATGCGAACAGCCGCAGCGTCGGCACGGTATTCCCGCTCGCGCGAAATGAACATATTCAACAGATAATTCAGCTTGACCAGCACCCACGCAAGCATGAATGCCGGTGACGATAAGATCCTGCCCCTCGATGTATAACTCAGCTTTTCTATTGCAGTTGCAAATGTACCGAAGAGACTTGAGGCAACTGTGGTTTCAAGGCAGTCGCCCGAAAGAATATGGTGCGCTTCGTGAGCAATGACACTTTCGAGCTGCGGCCGCGAGAGACGCGAGAGAAGGCCCTCGGTTATTCCGATCAGCGATTCCCCCTTTAAATCGGTGACTGACAGAGCGTTCATGGAGAGCGATGGAATCACCTTGCACTGTATCCGTCGACGGTTCCCGGTTACGATATGCATCTCTTCCACGACGTTGATCAGAACTCTGTGAATTTCATCCTGTCTGTCGGGCAATTGCGCATCCAGTTGCCTGACCACCGTGCTTACCGTATCGTAGGCCGAAACCCAGAAATGGATCCCCGCTATAGGCAATGAGACCATACACGTGAATATCCAAAACCGGGACGAGCTATGGAGCGGAATATTAAGAAATAGAGATGCAAAGAGCGCAGCGATGCAAAGGTAAAAGAACATGAGCAACAGAAAGAAAAGCCCTATCCGCCAGTTCTTCTGTCTCTCTATATCGATGAAGGTAAGGGGCATTCAGTAAACCGATCAAGGGAGGGACGAGGGAAGAGGGACGAAGAAAAAGGTTTTTTCGTCCTTCGTCCAAGCGAAGCGGTCATCCCTCATCCTCAGATCTTTCAAGCTATTACTTCCTCAGACTCAAATTCACGCCCGGTGTTGCGCGGGCCGCTTCCTCGGCTTCATAGTACTCTTCGCTGCGAAAATGCATTGTTGACGAAATAAGATTGTTCGGAAACACTTGCAGCGTGGTCCGGTAATTCGCCACGAGATCATTGTAAAGCTGGCGCGCAAAAGCTATCCTGTTCTCAGTCGAGGTAAGCTCTTCCTGAAGTTGCATCACATTCTGATTGCTTTTGAGGTCCGGATAGTTCTCCATTACTGCGAAAAGCTTTCCCAGCGCCTGTGTGAGCATGTTCTCTGCTTCTGCCTTTGAAGCCGGCGTACCAGCCGAAACCGCCTTTGCCCTTGCTGAAATGACCTTCTCAAGCGTGTCCTGCTCGAACTCCATGGAACCTTTTACGGTCGAAACAAGGTTCGGGATCAGATCATGCCTGCGTTTGAGCTGCACGTCGATCTGTTTCCAGGAGCTTTGCACGTCATTTCGAACCGTCACGAGCCTGTTATAGATCAACACAAGCCACACCAGAGTCAGGGAGACTCCTGCAAGTACAATCCATCCGCCCATACAGCCTCCTTACCGGGTTCATAATTTATTCATGTGCTTTCATGATTAGCAGAATCGCCGTCGATGCTGGAAAATCATGTCGTATCCCCTGCCAGAAGCGCTCTGTCCGAATGAGGAAATACCCCACGCGCTTCTGCTTCGGCAAAGAGCTTATGCACCGCGGCGATGCCTTCCTTTCCCAGATCCAGAGAAAAATCGTTCACGTAGAGGTCGATGTGCTTCTTCATGACGGCAGCATCCATTTCCTGGCTGTGCTGCCTGCAGTAGTCCAGGACCTCGTCCTGATGCCCGTGCGCATATTTCAGGCTTTCCCGGATACCGGCTTCGATTTTAAGCAGCACATTCGTGCCGAGATCGCGTTTCCCTATAATACCCCCCAGTGGAATCGGAAGGCCTGAATACTTTTCCCACCATTCACCCAGGTCAAGAAGGTTTTGGAGGTTGTAAGACGGATATGTGAAACGGGTTTCATGGATTATAAGTCCCCCGGTTACGTCACCTGCTGAAACTGCAGCCATGATACGGTCGAAGCTCATGATGACAACGTTTTCGATTGACTGGTCGAAAAGCCGGAGCAGCAAGTAGGCCGTAGTAAGCCTGCCCGGGATCGCTACGCTCCCGCGCTTCAAATGAGATAAAGTTGTACCTGCCCTGGCAACAATCAGGGGGCCGCAACCCCGGCCAAGTGCGCCGCCCGAACGCAGCACCGCGTACTTCTCGCGGAGATGACCCAGGGCATGGTACGAAATCTTGGAAACATCGAGAAAACCGCCAAGGGCCATACGGTTCAACGTTTCCACATCTTCGAGCCGCTCCCGGAACTCGATACCCGGCACCCTCACTTTGCCATGGATCAGCGCGTAGAAAATAAAGGTGTCGTTCGGGCACGGAGAGTACCCTATGGTAAGTGTTTTACTCATATCACATTATGTTCCGGTCGGGTAGCATGATTTTCTTTATTATTAATCCGCGCTCCGCACGTGATGCCCCTCACCTTTGTCCTCTCCCCTCAGGGGAGAGGTAGGGTGAGGGGTGGTTCCATCCTTCAAGAATTTGCAGGACCGCTTTCTGGCAGGCGCGGGCGGCCTTCAGGATCTCCCACTTTTTGAGATCGCGGTCTTCCACGATGTTCGAAATGCCGCGCACCTCGAGCCACGGAATGTCGTGTAGCTGGGCCACGTGAGCGGCCGCAGCTCCCTCCATATTCTCGCACAATCCGTGATAGCGTTCCTCCAACTCACGCGACCGTTCGGAGGTGCCGCTGCAGGTTGAGAGGGTAACGAAGGCGCCCACATGGACTCTTCCGGAATTTTTATGAGACTGAAGCACATGAAGCGACTGCTGTACAAGGGTTTCAGGAGCGATGAACTTCGAGTAAACAACAGCTGTCCCGGTCTTCAAAAGAGGGATGCCTATGTACTCCGCGTCCCTGAACCCGCCGGGGGTCAGTACTCCTTCGTCGCCCGCGATTTCCTCGCTCGCAATCGCAACATCGCCCGGCTGCGCCCCGGAAGACGGATAGCCCCCTCCCACCCCGAATATGATCAGGGCTTCGGGATTGTATTGCGTTATCAGAAGAGTTGCGGCATGGGCTGCATTGGCCTTGCCCATTCCTCCGATACAAAACAGGACATCATGACCGGCGAGTCTCGCCGGGACCATGGGTTTGGATCCGGCAATGGTCGTTTTCGTGAGTTCCGCATGAGAAAGCAGAATTTCTGCTTCTGTCTGAATCGAACAGAGTAGTGCGATCATAGGACCCTTTTCGTTCTCCTTAAAAAGGGGGATACGACGTGATGACGAAACGGGGTAACCATGGGAAGCCTGAAAAGCGGCAAAATACGCGAAAAATACCCTGAATATACCCCGAACTATACCATAGTTTGGATTGCACTTCTAGCGCAAATTTGCTATTATGGCGCCACATTTAAACGAAATCTGCTGATTTTTCAAGGGGGGGGAATGCTACGATTCTTGACAGCCGGGGAATCACACGGCGAACTGTTGATGGGTATCATCGAAGGCATGCCGTCGGGACTCCTGATACGCGTAACCGACATCGATCGCGACCTGGCCAGGCGCCAGGCAGGCTACGGCCGGGGCGGCCGCATGAAGATCGAAAAGGACTCCGTCAAGATTTACACCGGCGTGCGCTGGGGCAGAACACTGGGCAGCCCGATCGGCCTCATGATTCGGAACAAGGACTGGGAAAACTGGCGCGATAAAATGTCCTCGGATCCGATGTTCCTGAACACGGCGGAGCAGGTGACCAGGCCGCGTCCCGGCCACGCGGACCTTGCCGGCGCCCTGAAATACGGCATGACCGATATCCGCAACATACTGGAGCGCTCGAGTGCCCGGGAAACGGCCATGCGCGTAGCAATCGGCGCTGTTGCAAAAAGGCTTCTCGAAGAGTTCGGGATCGAGGTGATCAGCCACGTGCTCTCGATCGGGGGCGTCTTCGCGAAAGTCCCGAAGCTCTCCTACCAGGAAATCAGGAAGCGGGCTGAAGCGTCGGAGCTCCGCTGTTCCGACCACGAAGCGGAAAAACGGATGATGAAAAGAATCGACGAGGCCAGGGCAGCCGGCGATTCCCTCGGCGGCGTCATAGAACTCATCATCACCGGAACACCGGTGGGTCTCGGCAGCCACGTCCATCCGGACCGGAAGCTGGACGGCAGGCTCGCTTCGGCGCTCATGAGCATACAGGCGATCAAGGGCGTCGAGGTTGGCGCCGGCTTCGGCCTGGCAAATAAGACAGGGTCCCAGGCGCATGACGAGATATTCTGGAGCCGCAAGGAAGGTTTCTACCGAAAAACGAACATGGCCGGCGGGATCGAGGGCGGCATGAGCAACGGTCAGGCCATCGTACTGAGGGCGGTCATGAAACCTATCCCCACCCTGTATAAACCGCTCCGCTCGGTGGATATGGACAGCAAGAAGCCGTTCAAGGCGAGCATAGAGCGGTCGGACGCATGCGCTGTTCCCGCAGCGGGAGTGGTTGCTGAGGCTTCGGCGGCCTTCGAGATCGCAACCGCAATGATTGAAAAATTCGGCGGTGACAGTATCGATGAGATGAAGCGGAACTACGAAGCCTATCTGAGAAACCTGCGCGTGCGGATGGAAGTGGAAGAGACAAGATAAAAGCCCGGATGGGCAGCGAGAGACGATGGACAAAGGAACGTCTTCAATTTCCATGAGCGGTCATTCCGGCATGGTTTCAGCCGGAATCCAGAATCTTTGATTTGAAAAAAGGCTCTCTGTAGTAATATTAAAACTATGTTCAAGAACATCATTCTTACCGGGTTCATGGGCGTCGGCAAAACAAGCGTCGGCACCCGGTTGGCAAAAGATATCGGCTATCGCTTTGTCGATACCGATGATTTGATAGAGGCGGACCAGAAAACGAGCATAACCTCGATCTTCGCGAAATCCGGTGAACCGTATTTCCGCGACGTGGAGGCCCGGATCATTCAGACCGTCTTGCTCGGCGAAAGCCAGGTTGTCTCTACAGGGGGCGGCGCAGTCATCCGCGAAGCGAACCGGGAGGCATTCAAGCAGGCCGGCTTCGTTGTCTGCCTCACGGCAAGGCCCGAAGTCATTTTCGACCGCATCAGGCACGAAACGCATCGACCTCTGCTTCAAACCCCCGACCCTCTCTCCAAAATCAGGGAGCTGCTCAACACCCGCTCGGCATTCTATGCTCAGGCGGATGCCGTTATCGATACCTCCGCCAAGCCCGTCGAGGCTGTGATCAGCGAGATCAAGGACAAAATCAAGCATGCATACAGTTAAAGTAAATCTCGGGGACAGAAGCTATGACATCGAGATCGGCATAAGCCTGGACCAGGCCGGAGCCCGGCTTCGGGAACTCGGGCTCGGTCCGAAAATGGCGCTTGTGACGAACCCCACAGTCAGGAAACTGCACGGCCCGCGCGCCGTCGACAGCTTGAAGGCAGCCGGCTTCATGGTCATGTCGATAGAGATCCCGGACGGCGAGCAGTATAAGAACCTGGACTGGGCGAACTCGATTTATTCAGCGCTCCTGATCAATAGTTTTGACAGAAAGTCCACTCTGGTTGCGCTTGGCGGGGGCGTGATCGGCGATCTCGCCGGTTTCGCGGCCGCTACCTTCATGCGCGGGATCCCGTTCATTCAAATCCCCACAACCCTCCTGTCCATGGTGGACAGCAGCGTGGGCGGCAAAACGGGCGTGAACCACCCTATGGGCAAGAACATGATCGGCGCTTTCTACCAGCCGAAGAAAGTGCTGATGGATCTCGACTTGCTGAAGACCTTGCCGAAAGAGGAATTCCTGTCCGGCATGTCGGAAGTGATAAAGTACGGCGTCATCCGTGATGCTGATTTTTTTGATTACCTTGACCGGAACCGCGAAAGGATCCTTGCTCTCGATCCTGAAGCGCTCGGCCATATCATTAAACGCTCATGCGAAATCAAGGCCGAGGTAGTAAGCCAGGACGAACGCGAAGGAGGTCTTCGCGCAATCCTGAACTTCGGCCATACCGTAGGCCACGCCATAGAAACCGCTGAAAATTACACGATGCGCCACGGCTATGCAGTCGCGATCGGCATGGTGTATGCGTCCAGAATGGCGCATAAAGCACGTCTTTGCGATGCGTCCGTTCCCGAAAACGTGCAGAAGCTGATTAAGTCCTACGGCTTGCCGACAGATCTTTCCTCGCTCGGCAGAAGGCCGGCTCCGGCAGAGCTCATGAACACCATACAGATAGACAAGAAAGCAGAAGGCGGCAAGGTCAAGTTCGTTCTGCCGAAAAAGATCGGGGAAGTAGTGATTACCAGGGACTGGGACGAGCAGCAGCTTCGAGAACTCATTTCCGGGTGACCCCGGCCACAAGGAGGAATGCTTGACCGAATATCTCTGGCACTGCCCGTTCTGCAATACGGACCAGACCGTAACCGAAGAAAACCGGCAGGCAAGCTTCGCTGATCTCACCCTGGAAAATGACGAAGGTCCCCGGCGCCTTGTTGTTAAGTTCGTTGTCTGCCCGAACCCCGCGTGCCGGAAGTTCTCATTGAATGCATCCCTGCACAGTCTCGAGACATCCGGAACCCGGTCCTATACCGGAAGGCACGTTAAAACGTGGGCCCTCGTCCCGCCCTCCCGGGCGCGTTCCTTCCCGGTCTCGCTTCCCCCCGATGTCCTTGAAGATTACCGTGAAGCCTGTCTTACGATGGAATCGAGTACGAAGCTCGCTGCAGCCCTTGCGCGGCGCTGCCTCTCGCATATGCTGCGCGACTTCTGGAAAGTGCAGCCCGGTATGCTGGGCGACGAGTTTCGCCAGATCAAAGGCACCGCCGACCCGTTAACCTGGGAAGCGATCGAGTCCGTCAAAAAGACAGGGTTGATCGGGGCCCGCATGGATGCCGAAGCAATCGAGATCCAGGACTCGGAACCCGGAGAGGCGCAGATGCTGATCGGTTTAATCGAAACACTTATCGAGGACTGGTACGTGGGCCGCGAAGAGCGTAAAAAGCGCTTGGCTGGGATCCGGCAGATAACGGAAAAAAACGGGGCGGACGCGAAAACGGGTCAGTGAACTCGGAATAATTTGGTATAATTTGGTATCGAACTTTAAGGAGCTGTAATGGTACTTCGCCGTCTTTTTGGGTCAGGGGGAAAAGATAAGCCGCCTTTCAGGGCACCGCGGGAAGCAATGGCACTTCGGCAAAAAATTGATGTCGAGAACAGGGAGAACTTCCCGAATGCCGCCCGGTTCCAGGAAATCGTGAAAGAGTCCAGGTCTGTTTTTGCCAGTCTCGATGCAATTATCAGCGCCGGAGAATATACCGATGAAGCATCGAAAATAAAAGAAGACATCAAGAGCAGGATCGCGGAGCTGGCGGATAAAATCGACCGGAACCGGATGGAAGCGAAAAAAGACGAAAAAGAAGACTATGTTGGCAGAAACATCGACTACCTGCAGCGGAAAAGCACCCGGAACAGCGCAAAGACACTCTTCACCGACTTCCTGGAGAAGGTAGCATTCGTGAAACAGACCAAGGACAGCGACGCCGCGGATTCAACGTCTTTGGAACTGATTAACACGGTCTTCCTGCTGAACACGAATTATTTTACGAAGCACAAAGAAGACAAGGAGATCCAGGGATTAAAAAAGGAATTGATAAAGAAGCTCTCCGAACTGGAGCAATTTTTAAATCAAAACAAAACGCCCCTGCAGCCAAACCTCGTTAAGCTCCTGAAACTCTCGAACCAACTCTCACAAGAATAAAAAAAGCGACAAGTGAAGGCGCGGCTAACCGCCCCTAATTAAGCCGCCTTAATGCACCTTGTTATCCGTGCTCCGGCCGTCAAGTGTCTTCATGCTTACATCTGCGAACAACATGGTAACTCCAAAGATGTTTTGAAGCTGCTTGTTCGACGCTTCAAGCACAATGGCCAGGCGCTCCTTCGATTCCACCTCGCCCCGGAAGAGCACCTTCCGCGTGCCGTCAGGCCGGTGCTGGAAATGCACCCACTCATACATACCGTCAACACGCTTCTTTGCCACGAGCTTATATACGCCGATCTCTGGTATCTGCGGCGTGGCCCACATACCCTCAATCGACTCGCCCTTGTCGACGTTCATGACTGCTTGTGATTTCAGGTCTGGTTTTTTCATATGAAAAGATAGTGCAGACTAACGAAGAGCTAACCCGCGTGTCGGGTTGAGCGATTAAGCTAGTGAATATATTTACTATCACTTATCATGGATGCTTTGTATTCAGCATCACCTCGAAACGACGCATCCATTTTGCAGACCAAAGATTGATTGTTTAGTTGTGCAATGCGCCATAATTTACTTGTCGCCAAGCCTTGACCATCTGTATCCACCGCGTCGACTTCGATGGCATAAGTATTCAAACTACGACCTAGTTCGCAGTCCACGAAAAACGCGATTGATTTTCCTGCCAAATTATTTCCATCTATATCGGTCAACTTTGCCTTCGCGAGCGTTTCGTATGCCTTGCCGTCTTGGCTTGCATGCATTATGAATTCTAACAACTTTGTAATGGTTGGTTTTCTGTAAAGTGCATCCCCCAATTTACTAGAATCGACATTGATGTTCGAACCTCCACCTTGACAGATTGTTGCCGTACCAGGCCCGGAAGAACCGTTCAGTTCACCCGACGCCGCCATTACGCCCTCACTCAAGGTCTTTCCGTCTAACAATGCCTCAAGAAATTGCTCAGTGGCTGATGATGCATTTTTTATGTAACAGGTCTCAGAGTATCCAATCACTATCTTTGCACCACATGCGCAGAGCTGTCCAGCCAATCTCGACGTCGCACAACCAGAAAGAACGATAATTGACGGCGGATCGTTATCTTTGCGCAAGGCTTCGCACATCTCATCACCGGTCACCGCGTTATCATCGTCATCTCCCATGGCCATTCCATTGGAATGCCCATGAAAGACCCAGATATCGTCCCAGCCTGCGTCACTTAAATCCTCTAGTATGTCCTCTTCATCCCATCCACTATCTTCATCAATCTCTATGTCTGTCCCCTCCAATTTCTGTAGGAGAGCTTTTTTCTCAATATCGCTAAGCCAAGTCGTGTCAAGAATTCGAATGCGAGACAGCCGGTCTTCTACATCAGGAGGTAATGAAAACGAAGCATGGGCCGGCAACAGAACAGTGACAGCCAAATAACCCGGAGCGTATCTCAGTTCCCCGTTTAGGGAAAAACTATCTAAAAATGCATAGCCGTCTTTGTAAGCCCCAACGCGATAGGTCGTTGGGAATTCATTAACAGGAGCATCAAAGATCACGACACCACTAGCGTCTGTTTTCGCCTCTTGATCAGCCAGACGCACCAATACGCCAGACACTGGAAGCTGCTCACGTCGACTTGAACCACTGATAAATTGCTTACTATTCTTAGTTACTAATATCCGAACTTTTTCCCCACCAATAAAAGCGTTTTTATTTGAAGACAAAAGCAAACGCTCTCCAATTGGATCAGATATCCAATCCAAACCATCGTGTTGTAATTTTTCGTTAGATGATTGTTTGTTTGCTTTTGAACCCTTCCCTGGGCAACCGAGCAATAAAGCCGCGACCATGGAACAAGCAGTGAGTTTGGCTAACAATGTGAACATTTCACCTCCTCATACTTACCTTTAGATTACCCACGCAACGAGCTGCAGAAAAAGGGGACATCCATAATAAGGAAAGTCAGGGGAAAATGGAGATTTCCCTCGATCTCGCGGGTGTCCTCCGGGGCCGGGAACCTTTGGGGGTGACCGAAATGGACTATTCGTTTCCCTCTTTATTTTTTCCTCATAAACAACCGTTTGACCGCCCCTCGCTATCCCGGATGTACTCACGCCAACATGACGTGCATTTCAGCCAATGCCGTACTGATTCCGGGTCGGACCACGTTAATTTACATGTGGACAACTCGATGTTCTGAAGTTTTGATTGTCATTTACATGCCCCAAAATGATCTTCAAAGACATAGCGACTGCGTCAGGTTCAACTTAAAGCGTCTATTTGCCTGTCAAAAATAGCATTCTAAAACCGCCAATCGGGCCATTTCTCATACCATTTCCGATGCATTTCAGATGGTTATCTTGGTCCGACCCCCTAAATAGAATAAATCTCGCTATTGTGCACTGTCTCTTGCCGGCACGGGCCGGAAAATCAGTGATTCGATCAACCTAATAAAATTAATCGAATAGACAAGGCAGATGGACAGGGTCTGTATCCATATAAGTCCGTAAATAAAGTGACACAAATAATACAGTATTAAAACGATTGCCGCTGCAAGCATGACCTGACCTCTTCGTGCGTTTTGATCGCTGATGCTCGATTCATCCAGAACTCTTGCTCGCCACATGAAAAGAAGTATAACGCTATTAATCATGTTCAAAATTGGGAATACCATAAGCCAACTGCTCGCATTGGTAAGATTGTATCCACTTGCCATGAATCCGCTGAACGCGTTTACTAACACAGCAAATAACAACATAAAAGATTTTTCCAGCCTTGTTTTGGGGCGATCAACGAATGCATGGTATAAGGATAATACTAGACCGGCGATGAAGATGATGGTTGCGGCAATTATTCGAGGATCATATTCCCTGGGAGAAACAAATTGAATTTCATCGTTATAAGATAGAATACCCGTGATTAGAAGAAGTACGCAGGTAAAGCTCATGGTAAATAGAACTATCTCATCATATTGAGGGATAAGAAGGTGAAACGGACCGCGATATTCGATGAATTTCATTTTGTATCCCCATTTTCGATATCATAATTGTTTAAAAATAATGTCATCTTCCGTACCGAGCGTTTTATCTTTTCCTTTTGATATCAGCTTGAAGAATTGCTTGTCATCACTGACTTCATAATGATACGCTTGTTCCCAAACATCAGATCCCCAACTTGCGCGAATGGGATTATCGCTGATTATTGTTTGAAGATTATCAGGGTAATGTTCTTTTTCTTTTTTATAGTTATTCAAAGCTCTCACAATCACATTACCCTCTTCCATTGCGACTCTCGGCATAATGTATTTTTCTGAATACCATTCAAATATGGAAAGTGAACCATAGAATAATAGGAAAAAACAGATAGGTATAACCACGAGCAGAATAACCACTCCCCAGATGGCTTCTTTCCTTTCAAATTTTGGTACTTCACCTTTCTTGTTAAGTTGAATAATATCAATAACACTCCAAACTAGCGCTATAGGATAAAGAGGCGTAATACCGAGTATCAGCATGGTGATAGCCCGCCAATTTTTTCCGTAATAAAACTGACCGAGACCGGGAAATATTATGGATAAAATAATGCCTATCATTTTTTACTCTTTTTATTCTGCCAACATGGAAATTAACCGCCGAGTCCTCAAGGCCGCTGGAATAATTTGTTATAAACGAATCGTTTCTATGGTCTCCGGTTTAACGCCAAAGCATTCACAGAGCTGGCTGAGATGCCGTGAATCAGTTGTGTTGAATAGCACTTTATTCGCCTTGAAAGAATCGAACCACAAGTAAAAATTTACGCGATTCTTTTCTTTTTGTATTCTGCCTTCTGCATATTTGCGGTAGATCCCAGCTGATCCGCCTCCTTCTAACAGAAGGTGACCTGTAAGCACACCTATCATGTCCAATGATCCACACATGTGGTCGTTGTTTACAAAGGCAAGGACATTCGGATACTGGAGGTCTTGATTGACTGAGTCGAATTGCTTGACGGCTGTATGTCTATCGTCGGCAAGACGATTGAATATAGGATCTGAGCGAAGTCCTTCTAGCCAGGGGTCCGCGGCTATCTCTTTAACCTCACAAAAGAATACAAACTCGTTGCCCCGAAACACCTTAAAGTCTGGCGTTTTTCGCTCGGCCATCTCGGTTTTTGTAAAAGGTTCGCAGCGCAATCCATGCTTTGCAAGTTCATTAGCGACGGTCATTTCATGATCGTTCATTATTATGGTCCTTATAATGAGTCTAGAATAAGTCCCTTTTCTAACCCGCTCCAAATCCTTCAGAGCTGTCAAGCGCAAGGCACTCAGAGAACCGCCGTCCCCAAAAATCACGCATTTGACCCCGACGGCTTGTTGTAATCACAGGCATCGATAAGCACAATATTGGGGTCACTTTCGAGTTTAAGGCGTTTCAGTATCCGCTGAACTTTACGGTATTCCGCGTCATCAAAATATAGTATGGCCTTAATGGACGGATGGGTAGTATCGCTTGCTGCCTCATATATCTTGCACTGCTTCTCAAGATTTCTTTCCAGCTGTGTATTCTTTGCTAGCTTGAATTCTAGAATGGTCTTATCAGCCGCTCCACGAGAGACTTTGAAATCTGCTGGTCCGCGTCCATCGTTGGCCTCCCTTGTGACATCTGATGGGGTTGCGTACCAGGTTAGCCTGTACAATATCTGTAAATCAGCCTCTCTCTCAAGCGGTACACCATTAACATAGAAGAGTTTATGGCCGCCTTTGTTTTCGATGACATCTTTTAAGAACATCAGTCTCCTGTACGCCTCTTCGTGAGTATTGTACGGAAGCCGGTAGAAACCACCCGGATCAAGGAATTGAGATACCAACGAACGCACTTGACTAATGAAAATGTGTTCGACTTCTCGTACCCGCGCCTCCGCATATGAAACAGCTTGATCCCCGCTGTCTTCCTTCTCGCGAATGTAATAATCAAGGATCTGCGGAAAACTTTCCACCGCTCTGCCAACGGCCTCTCGCACTTCTTTTCTTGTCACCTTCGCGCCACGCGGAATTGTTCTCACAAGATAGTCGTTTACCTGAGCACGAAGCGTAGCATCGGGCAGGGCATTTGCTATCTCTGGAAAGCGGTCGAGAAGCTCTGGGCGGTTTATCCATGCCTCATCTTTTGTGAGTATGTCCTTCGGTGTGAGCAGAATAAAATCATCATGGGGTGCCGGTAGCTCGAAGTGGTGATAAGGCAGCTCGAACGACTCTGTAGTCCATGAATGAGTATCATAGTTGAATCTCACTTTTCTAAGGGCGACGCGCCTGCGCTGAGAACTATGCAGGTATTTAAGGGCAAATTTCTGCGTGTAATTCGCCAAGTAGTTTTTAATTAGATTTGTCGTGAAATCGCTTAAATTGTCTCGACCGACCCCGTCCCTTATAAGACATAGTTTCTCAAGATGGCTGCTCCGGGTAACTACTTCCTCTCCAAAGTCGCGGAATACGTTATTCAGATTTCGGTGCAGGGCTCTAGCGAAATCCATTCCAAGGCCGCGGCCCTCATTCCCCGCCCTGCTCAATCCAAGCCAGTTCTGCTTAACCTCGGGAAACGTAAACCATTCCCTCACCAGCGGGTCTGGCACTTCACCTGCCAAAGAAACTTCTTTTAGAAATCTCATGTATTCGATAATTTCGTTGTGAAGTTGTTGATAGGTCTCGTTTTCGCTATTGAATAAGAGAAATGGATCAACGAGAGAGGCAGATCGTTTACGAGCGAAACATCGAAAGCTCCATATGCCTTCATTACTTCTGGGGACAAGGAAAAGTAATCTGAAAAGTATATCTCTGTCATGTTTTCTCACATACCCAACCATGTTATTGTTATTAAGCGACACTCACCCCGTAAGTAACTGATTTTTAATAATGTCCCTATGCACTCAGAAAAGAGTGATGAGCGACAACCACATCTTAGATAAACTGGAATTCGGCCGGATTATCCCAGTCTATGGGCTCGGCCAAGGCTCGTGTTTCGGGTACGAAACGATTATCAGGCAAAATAAACATTATTGTCAAGAATAAAACAGGTTGAGGCTCATCGTGAGGGGTCTTAATTTTCGTTTGACGTGTTTCTGAGCTTTCTGTTAGTATCAAAACAGGACCAAAAAGCATTTCCGCGCAAGGCCGCACAAGAACAGTAAAAATTCAAAGGCGGTCACGCGCAAAGGCGCAAAAGAAACAAACCTTTTTTATGAATTCAGCCTCACTAACATATCTTTCGGAACTTCTGTCAATCGCTTCTCAACCGGTCTACCTCGTCGGAGGTTCTGTCCGCGACCTGCTGATTACGAATCAGATAGCCGGGGATATCGATATTGTAATGCCGTCGGGTTCTGAGTCTGTGGCCCGCACGTTTGCGGACAGGATCGGGGGAAGCTTCTTCTTCCTGGATGAGGATCGGAAAATCACGCGCGTCGTAAGGCAAACAGACAATGGGACAATTCAATTCGACTTTACGAACTTCGAGGCGCGAGACCTTGCCGCGGACCTGGGCCGCAGGGACTTCACGATCAACGCAATGGCCCTTGAGCTTCGGGACTTTATCAGGGACCGCTCGCTTGGAAAAATCATCGATCTGTTTCACGGCCGGGAGGATGTGCAGCGGAAAATAATCCGCATGGTGAAGCCGGAAGTGCTCGATGACGATCCTCTGCGGCTTCTTCGCGCCGTGCGCTTCTCGGCTTCGCTCGGGTTTGCCATAGACGAAACAACCAGGGAGCAGATCAAAGCACGGGCTAGCCGCCTTACGGAACCATCACCGGAGCGCATCAGGGATGAGTTTTTTCAAATCCTGTCCGTTCGCGGCTGCGATAGTCATCTGCATCTTATGGACAATCTTGGCCTCTTATCGCGTCTCCTGCCGGAGCTTGATGCACTGACCGGATTTGCGCCCGGTGAACATCATGCATACGATGTAAAGACCCATTCCATAATGGCCGCCGGATATGTCGACAGCGTGCTGGACGACTTGACCGCGCTTTCCCCTGCCTATTCGTATCTCGTAGATGAACATCTCGGCCGGCACCTCGAGTTCCTGGTGCCTCGCAGGGCAGCTCTCCGCTTCGCCTGTCTGCTGCACGATATCGCAAAGCCGGAAACGTTTTCCGTGGACGCAGAGGGGCATATCCATTTTTACGGTCATGACAATATCGGCGCGGAGAAAGCGAAGGAAACATGCCGTCGTTTCCGGCTTTCACGGGATACCGAAAAAACGGTCAGCTTGATTATCAAACAGCACATGCGCCTCTTTAACCTTTCGAGCCCGGGAGGACCGACCAGGAGCGCAATGTACCGCTATTGCCGAGACATGAAAGAGGCTCTACCTGAAAGTCTTATCCTTGCGCAAGCAGATGCCCGCGCGACCTATCAGGTCATGCCGCGAGGGAAATTTAAGGACACGGAAAAGCCGATGGCGACAGTGTTGCAGTATTACTACGAGCAGTTTCTCAAAACAGAAGACAAACCTTTCATTAGCGGGCAGGATCTGATTGAATTCGGCCTGAAACCGGGTCCCCGGTTCCGGGACATCCTGGATGCCGTGAAAGAGCGTCAGGCAGCGGCGCTGCTCAAAGACAGGAATGAAGCCCTGGAGTATGTAAAGACGTTGATTGAGTAGTTTTCAGTCTGATTCGGGGTAGTTTCGTAACGACCGGGTAGTTTCGTAACGCTAAAAGAGGCTCCGGACGACAAACTTCTTGACAAGCGCACGGGATTGATTTATAAGTAATTCTGATATCGTTATAAGCATTCAGCCATTCACAGCCATACCGCAGTCCAATCCAAGCGAAAAGCGGTTCACGAATATGGAAATATATGGAAGATCATAAACTGAGAGTTTTCTGCGCTGTTGCGGAAACGAAAAGTTTCTCCAAGGCGTCGGAATTGATCCATCTGACACAGCCCGCGGTCAGCCTCCAGGTGCAGGCCATGGAAGAGCTGTATGAAACGCGTTTGTTCGACCGGTCCGGCAACAGCATCAACCTGACGCCGGCCGGTGAAATTCTCTACAAGAGGGCCAAGGAAATCCTGGCGCTGTACGCGGAGGCGCAGAAAAACATCAGCGAGATAACGGGCGCGATCAAGGGGTCCGTCTCGATCGGCGCAAGTTCCACGATCGGCAATTACCTTCTCCCTTCGATCATCACTTCTTTCAAAAGGAAAGTTCCCCAGGTCAACGTCTCCCTTGTCGTGAGCAATACCAAGACCATCACCGAGAAGTTGAACGCCGGCGAAATCGATATTGCGCTCGTCGAAGGCGACGTCAGCAAACAGCGTTTTACCGTGGAGACGCTTCTCTCCGACGAGCTCGTGATCATTATGTCCCCCGCCCATCCCTGGACTGAGCGAAGAAACATCCCGGGAATCGAGCTGACCAAGGAGCCCATCATCCTGAGGGAGGAAGGCTCCGGCACGCGCCAGATAATCCTGAAGCACCTCGAGGACCACGGCATCAAGCTGGACAACCTCAAGATTGCGCTGGTACTGGGCAGCACCGAGGCGATCAAGAGCGCGGTCGAGGAAGGCATGGGCGTCTCGATCGTATCGGCCTGGGCCGCGCGCCAGGCTATCAAGCACGGCGTTTTGAAAGCAGCCGTATTCAAGGACGTCAAGTTCCACAGAAACTTCAGCATCATCTCGCCGAAGCGTAACTACTGCACTCACACCGCGAAAGAGTTTTTGAGTTTCCTCAAAGTCTATCCGATCAAAGCTCCCATTTCCTGAGCCACAGACGCTTCATGTTCTCCTGTTCCTGCTCCCATGCGGAAGCTCCGGTATGCTGATCGATCCGCTTCAGCATCCTGTCCTTCCAGCGCGTCACACTCATGCCGGAACTGCCGAAAGAAACGACACAGGCGCCGTGGCGGTCTGTACGGCATATTTCTGCTCCATGCCGTTCATACCTCGAAACGATCTCAGCAGCCGGATGGTGAAACGGGTTTCCCGCGCCCACAGTAAACGCCGCTACTCGGGGTGCGGCTGCCGAAACAAAGGCTTCCGAACTCGAAGCTTTTACTGCCATGGTGCGGGACCTTGATCAGGTCGCATTTCACAATTGCTCCTGAGTTGACCAGTTCCTTCTCGGCCTTAACGCCGATATCCCCCATAAACAGCATCATATGCCCCTCGTAATCGATCCGGACCACGAGCGACCGGTCGTTCTCGACTGCGTGGCCCATGCGGTCCTGGCTGCGGAATGGGGCCGAGGGGTGGAGCACTCGAACTTCGGCGCCGCCGAGCAGGACCGCTGGATCATGAGCAGAAGTGATTTTCTTCGTGATGTTCCTTTTCGCGATTGCCGTCATGAATCGCTGATAGCCCCAACGATCGCTCTCCTGCCCGTTCAGCCAGACCTCCGCTACATCGAATTTTTTTAATATATATACGAGCCCGTTCATATGATCTGCCTGCGGATGAGATAATACAACAAGGTCAAGGCGCCTGATGCCGCGGTTCCAGAGATACGGAGCCAGAACATGTCTGCCGATATCGAACCTGTTGTCATGGGTGCCGCCTCCATCAATAAGTATATTTGCGCCGGAAGGCAATTCTATCAGCTCCGAATCGCCCTGCCCCACGTCCGGAAAGCTCACCTCAATGTTCTGCTTCGTGATGAAGAAGCGCGCGGAGACAATCGCAATAATTATTAAGCCCGACAGAGCAAGAATGCTGACCCAGCCTTTTGAACTTCGTGATGAATATTCAAGCGGTTTAATGTGATACAGCACCCGGTCCCTGATAAGAACCGCCGAAGAGATAACAATAACGCCGTAACAAACGAGCAGCAGCACGCCGGGCGACGCCGGGTGGAACTGTGCAAGCGGCAGCCGCGAAAAAAATGCGACCGTCCGGATGAATAAATCCGCAACAGCCTGATTGAGCCATGCCAGGGGAAGGTGATCAAGAGAAAGCGAGAGGATGCCCGAGAACAGTCCGAGCGGCACTACCACCATCCCGGCAAAGGGCACGATCAGCATGTTGGAAATAATTCCGGCAAAGGAAATCTGGTTGAAATAATGTGCCGTAACCGGCCCTGTCGTTACGGTTGTGGCAAGGGATACGGCAATCATGAGAACGGCTGCGCTCATAAGTTTAGAATAAAAAGTTGGGGTCTTGATCCCAAGCTCGGCCCAGAACGTGACTAGAGAGGCGATGCTGAATACCGAGATAAACGAAAGCTGAAAGGAGATGTCGAAGAGAGCCTGCGGCCCGGCAATGAGAATAAGCAATGCCGCGCACAATAGCGAATAGAGCAGCGCGTTCTCACGATCGAGAACCAGGGCCGCCAGCGCGACGGCGATCATGATGAGGGAGCGGATTGTTGCTACCTGTCCGCCGGCAAGGAGCGTATAAAAAATAAGAAGCGGAAGCGTGAGCAGCGCCGCTATTTTTCTCGGCTCGGTGTAAAGGGTGATCAGGTGGTACGTCCGTTCCGGCAGAAGACGCATTACCAGGCGTACAAAACCGAAGCACAGGATTGCGACCATGCCGAGATGGGACCCGGAAATGGAGATTATATGCGTTACGCCCGCTGCCAGGAAAATTTCCCGCAGATCGTCCGTAAGGGAACCTTCTTCCCCCAGGACCATTGCCTGGAGTATTGCCGATGCGGAGCCGGTGGTAAAATGGAGAAATGACTGACGAATGCTCTCCCGCCAATCCTGGATGCTTCTGAAAATACCTTTGCCCCCGGCCAGCACCAGTATCCGGTCTCCACTTTTTACGCTGACTGTGCGATAAATGCCGCTTCTCGCAAGGTATGCCGGGTAATCAAAGCCTCCGGGGTTATTGTAGCCTCTCGGCTCATATATCTTTCCCGAAAGCCGGATCACATCGCCATACCCGAACGATTGTACGGCTTCCCGAATGCTGACCCGCATCCTGCCCATCGCCGTCCTGGCGTCGATATCCGAAACTTCTATAACAAAACCGGTTCTGTCCGGATCCCTATCCAGCGGCGAGATAATTTTACCGCTTACGTTGTGAATGGCCTTGTCTAAGGAAACAACACGGGTATAGTGCTGCGGAGGCAGCCAGACTGCCGAGTAGACATAACAGCCTATACCGATTGTGCAGAAAATGAGTGTAAGCAGGAAGCGCTGAAAAGAGAGTCTGGCAAGTCGTATAAGAATTGTTAAAGCGATGACACTGCAAAAAAGCAGGACGCCGAGAGAATACGGGAAGTAGAGAAACCCGTGCCCGAGCAGAAGGCCTGCACTATACGCCAGTGTAATGACCGCGATGGGTTTCCGCATAGGAATTTCGGGTCCCGGATTGTGAATCGCAGGAATACCAGAGTTCCGAGCTGCTATCCGTTATCGTGCATCATGCATCCTGTATCGGGTTCCCGGTAATTCATAAGACAGCATCCGGGCTCTCTGGAATGTTCGTCCATCGCCCCTCGTCCATCGTCTTTGCGTTCCCGGTGCTTGGCTACCCCAGCTTCTCCCTTATGATTCCCGCGAGCCCGTTTGCAAGCGCCTGGATTTCGCCCTTATCTTCACCCTCGATCATGACCCGTACTTTCGGCTCCGTCCCGGAATAACGGACCAGAAGACGGCCAGTGCCTTCGAGCTTTTTCTCGATCTCGGCCATTCGGTTCGCAATGTCGGGAATCGAGGACAACTCATGCCTCGCTTTGACCTTTACATTGACGAGTGTCTGGGGATAGGTCTTCATACATGAGGCGAGGTCTGACAGTTTTTTTCCGGTTTGCTTCATTACCGCCAGAATCTGAAGTGCGGAGATAAGGCCGTCACCGGTTGTATTGTTATCGAGGAAAATAATGTGACCGGACTGCTCGCCGCCGAGGTTGTATCCACCCTCCACCATTTTTTCCACGACATAACGGTCGCCGACAGCGGCGCGGACAAGTTTGCCGCCTGCCTTTTGCATCGCCAGTTCCAGCCCGAGATTGCTCATGACCGTAGCGACGAGGGTGTTCTGCTTGAGCCTGCCCTCTTTCATCATCTGCAGCGCGCAAATTGCCATAACGGCGTCGCCATCGATCTCGATGCCTTTTTCATCACACAGAATAACGCGGTCCGCGTCTCCATCGAAGGCGATGCCGATATCTGCCCGGTTCGCGGTAACGGCCCGGGAGATGACTTCCGGGTGCAGGGAGCCGCACCCCTGGTTGATGTTCATGCCCGTCGGCTGATCGTAGAGCGACATGACCTCAGCACCAAGTTCGGTCAGTATGCTCGGCCCGATCTTATACGCAGCGCCGTTGGCTGAATCGACGACTGCCCGCAGGCCCGAGAAATCCATTCCGCGCGGAATGGACGATTTTACGAATTCATTGTATCTGCCGACCGCATCATCGATCCTGAACGCCTTTCCTATTTCGGCGGCAGTCGGCCGGATGGAATCGATGGCGCCCGAAAAGATGAGCTCCTCCATGCGTCGCTCGACCTCGTCCGGCAGCTTGAATCCGTCGCGGCCGAAAAATTTGATGCCGTTGTCTTCATACGGGTTATGCGATGCGGAGATCACGACGCCCGCGTCAGCCCTGAGACTCCGGGTGAGAAAAGCGATGCCGGGCGTAGGCATGGGGCCGACAAGCAGCACATCCACGCCCATTGAGCAGAGCCCCGATGTCAGCGCGCTTTCGATCATGTATCCCGAAAGCCTCGTGTCCTTGCCGATCACAACCCGATGCCGCCGGGAAGAATCGCGGAATACATGCGCGGCCGCCCGTCCGATGCGGAGGGCCATTTCGGACGTCATTGGGTCCTGGTTTGCGACGCCGCGTACTCCGTCCGTTCCGAAAAGTTTCTTCATTATCTCCTCCTCTTACGACTCAGGTCTTCTGCTGAGGTCCATGATTCCCGTCTCCTGTTTCTCAAGGAGATGGTACGACAGCGGGTCTAAGCTTTACCTTGCACCGAAGCAGCTGTCCTGAGTACTCACCTCATCCTTTCAATGCCGATCCGTACGGTAATTTTCTTTTCCAGAAGCTTAATCGACTGCCTCTGGTAATCGATTTTAGGTTCGATGTTTATGGTTTCCCTCGCGCCCTGAATATCGATCGGCATGGTCTCAAGTTTTTTCAGCGTCTTCATTACGCTCGCTGCGCCTTCGACCATAATCCTGGTCGGCGTAACATTCGTCTCGATCAAGCGATACCCGGACGCAGGGGCGCCGCGCAGGATCGGCGTGAGTCTGAACGACCTCCGCATAAGGCGTTCCAGTTTGACTTTTATCTCCGGCAGGGACAAATGTGTCACGGTCATCCCGGCCGGATGCTTGATATCGTCCGGAGAGATGCGGACCGTATTCTCTCCTTCCCGGCTCATCGACAGGTCAATGACCGCCACCACTTTTTTACCGATTGCCGAGTCGCGGAGCACTCGCTCCTGGCCCTGGACCCGTATTTCGAGTGCGCCGGCCACGTCACCCACCACGGTCATGCCGGGACGGATGTTCTGCAGCTCGAGCGGCACGATAAGCGTCATCTCGGTTTTGCCGGTTGAGGTCACATAGAACCAGAGAGCGAGCGACAATCCGAGCGAGATCAGTTTTATGCCCCAGTTGTCAAATAGTAATTTTTTAAGATCCATAATGAATGCGTCGTGACCATACCGCAAGGTTTTTAGATCCTACGCCTTCCTGCCTTTTTTCTTTACAAAAATGTCGGAAAGAGTTTTTCTGAGTGTCGGTGTATCTACATTGTGCTCGATCGCGCCATTCGATACGACCGAGATCTCACCTGTTTCTTCGGAAACAACGACCACGATTGCATCAGATTCTTCGGTAAGCCCTACAGCCGCCCGGTGCCGGGTTCCAAGCTTCTTGGAAAGATTCGATGACAGGGTAAGCGGCAGAAAGCACCCGGCCGCCACGATCCTTCCCGTCCTGATAATGGCGGCACCATCGTGAATCGGTGAATAGGGAAGAAATATGCTGACGAGTATTTCTTTCGTTACTTTTGCATCGAGTTCCGTGCCCATCTCGACGATCGTCGAGAGATCGGTCTCGCGCTCCAGCACAATAAGCGCTCCTATGCGTTTGTTCGCCATGGAGACGGCTGCTTTGACCGCCTCCTCGACGAACTTCGATCCCTCTACGAACGACATGGACCGGAAGAGACGGCGCTCCCCCACCTGCGCCAGCGCGCGCCTGATTTCGGGCTGGAACAGGATCACAATGGCAAGTACGATCTGGGACCAGAAGCTGTGGATCAGCCAGTCAAGCGTGTAAATTTCGAGCGCCCGGGAAGCGATCAGGGCGATGACGATGATCCCGATGCCGATCAGCATCTGGAAGGCCCGTGGTCCCCTTGATGATGAGCAACAACCGGTAAAAAATGTAATAGACCAGGGCGATGTCTACCGTATCATTGAACCAGCGGTAATTAACAAGGGCGGAGCGTATTTCGGTTAAGTTGTTGAGCATAAAATCAAAACGCGGGACACGGATCAATGCAGATTAACGCGGATAAAAACAATAACCTTGATTTAGTAACCAAGAAATGCTTCAAGCGCTTTCCAATTCGGGGATGCTAAAGGTTTAATCCGACTTTTCTGCGTTTATCCGCGTCCAAACCTCTATGCCTTATCGTTGTTTCAATATCGCATCCGTCATCCGCGCCACCTGGGTCATGCGGGCGACGTCGTGGACGCGGACTATGCTTGCGCCGCGCTCGATTCCGAGAGCCACGGTTGCCGCGGTACCCTCAATCCGTTGCTCAGGGAATGGGGATACCGAGGACGGTCGCCGATAAATTTCTTCCGCGACGTGCCGAGCACGATCGGCCTGCCCAGTGCCCGGAATTCTTCGAGCCGGTTCAGTATCGTAAGGTTGTGTTCGAGCGTCTTGCCAAAGCCGATGCCCGGATCGATCAGAATCTTTTCCCGGTCCACGCCCGCCCTTTCGGCAATGGCCATCCCCTCCGCCAGATAAGTCCGGATTTCTCGCTATCACGTCCTCATACGAGGGGTTTTGCTGCATGTCCCGGGGCGTGCCCTTGATATGCATAATGATAACGGCTGCATTAAAGTCAGCCACGAGGCCGGCCATATCCGGCGAGAACCGGAGTCCGCTGATATCGTTCACGATCGATGCCCCGGCCTGAAGCGCCCTTTCTGCAACCGAAGACTTATAGGTATCTACCGAGATGGGCACCGCGAGCTCCCCGGACAGGCGTTCGATAAGCGGAATTATCCGCCGAAGTTCCTCTTCCGGGGACAACGGCTGTGCGCCGGGCCTGGTTGACTCGCCGCCGATATCGATGATATCCGCTCCTGCGGCAGCCATTTCCCCGGCATGAACCAGGGCGCGCTCCGGGTCGGAATAAAGCCCTCCGTCCGAAAAGGAATCGGGCGTTACATTGAGGACGCCCATGATGTGCGTACGGGTTCCGAGCTCGAGGACTTTTCCCCTGCAGATAATTTTATAATCCGAGCGAAGATGGTTGTCAAGCAAAGACTCTATTTTTTTACAGGTTGCCTGCGGAAAGACTTCTTTTTCAACACATGCGTGAATAAAGGATTGAAGCTGCTGGACCGTACCGGTCAGGGTCGGCGCAGCTGAGGATTGCTCTGATTGTATTCCCGGGCGGGAAAAAGAAAGCGGGGCCGGTATGGTGCCGGTCCCGCAGGTTGATTGGAAAATATCGCGAATGGCTGCCGTCTGCACTGAATCAGCGCCGTTGAAAGTGATCATCAGCGCTCCGTGACGGGAAATCCGGAGGACAGGCTCCATGCCGTCCTCCTTTAAGCAACCGCGGGCCGGCCGTTATTTACGATGGCGTCTATGTCGGCGGCGTCGAGGGTCTCTTTTTCGAGCAGGGAGTTCGCAAGATCGTGCAGCACGGTCACGCGGTCCTGGATGAGGCTCTTGGCCCGGTGGTAGTTATCCATTACGATGCGTTTCACTTCGGTGTCGATCTCGACCGCGGTGTGCTCGCTGTAATCGCGGTGCTGCGCGATCTCGCGGCCGAGGAATATCTGCTCTTCCTTTTTGCCGTACGACAGCGGCCCCATCGCATCACTCATTCCCCATTCGCAGACCATTTTCCGCGCAAGCGTAGTGGCCCGTTCGAGGTCGTTGCCCGCCCCGGTAGTCATATGCTGAAGCGCGATCTCTTCCGCGGCCCTGCCGCCGAGCAATATCGCTATATTGTTCAGCAAATGCTCCCGGTCATATGAATACCGGTCGGCCGTCGGAAGTTGAAGCGTAACGCCAAGCGCCATACCGCGAGGGATGATCGAAACCTTATGCACCGGATCGGTTCCGGGAATCAGCCGGGCGACCATAGTATGTCCGGCCTCGTGATATGCCGTGTTTTTCTTCTCGTCGTCGCTGATGAGCATGCTCTTGCGCTCGAGACCCATGAGGATCTTGTCCTTGGCGCGGTCGAAGTCGTCGTTTTCGACCTGGGTCTTGCCCATCCTGCCGGCGAGCAGTGCTGCTTCGTTCACCAGGTTGGCCAGTTCTGCCCCGGACAGGCCCGGCGTGCCGCGGGCTATGGATTCGATGTCAATGTGCGGCGCAAGCTTGATTTTCTGCGTATGCACCTTGAGCACTCCGATTCTGCCGTTCAAGTCAGGCCTCGGGATTACAACCATGCGGTCAAATCTGCCCGGCCTCAGAAGCGCAGGATCGAGCACGTCGGGACGATTGGTCGCAGCCACAAGGATAACACCCTCGTTGCTCTCGAATCCGTCCATTTCGACCAGGAGCTGGTTCAGCGTCTGTTCCCGTTCATCATGTCCGCCGCCCAGACCTGCTCCCCGGTGCCGGCCGACTGCGTCGATCTCGTCGATAAAAATAATGCAGGGAGCGTTCTTCTTTCCCTGCTCAAACAAATCGCGTACACGGGAGGCGCCGACACCGACGAACATCTCGACGAAATCGGAGCCGCTGATCGAAAGAAAAGGCACCCCGGCTTCCCCTGCTATGGCACGCGCCAGGAGTGTCTTTCCGGTGCCGGGGGGGCCGACGAGCAGCACTCCCTTGGGGATCTTCCCGCCGAGCTTCTGGAATTTCTGGGGGTCCTTCAGAATCTCGATGATCTCCTGCACCTCGACCTTCGCCTCGTCCATACCGGCCACTTCATTGAACGTGACTTTCTTCGAGCTTTCGTTCAATAGCCTCGCCTTGCTCTTGCCGAAGGACATGGCCTTGTTCCCGCCCACCTGCATGTTGCGCATGATGAACATGAACCAGAGAGCCATGAGGATGAGCGGCGCCCAGACGACCAGGAAATTATACCAGGCAGATTCCTTTACGGGTTCGGCGTTGATTTTTACGCCCTTGGTCCGGAGGTCCCTTACAAGGTCCGGATAGTCCGGAAGGTTCGTCTTAAAGGACTTTCCGGTTTTATAGTTGCCGAACATCTCGTTGCCCTTGATCGTGACGTCGTTCACCTCGTTATTGCCGATCTTGTCCATGACGTCGCTGAAGGGAATCTGTACGGCGGTCGGGTTGACCGGATTGAAAAGATTGAAGATAAGCACTGATACGACCACGAACAGAAGAATCAGCGCAAGATTTTTGTAGAAAGCACTCACTGATCGAAACCTCCCTGGACCGCGCCCAATACAAGCGTGGTCTTGTAATAATAGCACATTAGCGAGGGTGTGACAACAGATTTGTACTCCCGCAGTGATTCACTGGCAGGCAGTTCCTCACGGCGTATTCCGCTCTTCAACGGGGAGAACAGCGATGTACGGCAGGTTCCGGTAACGGTCCTTGTAGTCCAGTCCGTATCCGACAACATATTTATTCGGGATGCGAAAGCCTGCAAAATCCGCTTCAATCGGCACTTTTCTGCGATCCGGCTTGTCAAGCAGAACGCAGACTTTGAGGGAAGCCGGCCGGCGTTCTATGAGCATCCGTTTGAGATAGTCCACGGTCACGCCGGAATCCATGATATCCTCGACCAGGAGAACATGCTTTCCGGCTATATCTTCCTTCAGGTCGGATATCATGTGTACCGGGTGCTCGCGGTCCATCGAAGCGGAACTTGTGCAGTGGATGAAATCCATGCATACGGATATCCTGAGGGACCTGAGCAGGTCTGACATGAAAAAGAGAGCCCCCTTCAACACACCGACCACGAGCAGGTCCTTGTCCGCATAGTCGGCGGAGATCCGTGCGCCCAGTTCGTGGATCTTTCTCTGGATTTCTTCGCTCGTAAACAGCGGTTTGCCGAAATCGATTCCTACCATAAAGGTATCCTCCTGACGGATAATAAAAACGGATAGAATGCTGCTTCTCTAGTTAGTGTATTTTAATTGCCATTTTATCATGTACCGTCATTCCAGCGAAAGCTGGAATCCAGTCTTTTCATAACCTTCTGGATGCCGGATCAAGTCCGGCATGACGAAGAAGGACATTTAAAAACAGACTCTATTTACTGCGGATTATTTGTTTCTGACTGCTTTCTCACTCGAACGATAAGCATGCTCTTCGTTTGCGGGTCCGGTAAAAACCGCTCATCCGTCCGAAGACCCATCGCCCACAGGATGTCCTGTCCGGCAACGAGCAGCGGCACTGCGTTTCGTTTACGCCTGGCTATTTTCTCATCCACGAAATAATCCTGCAGTTTCTTGCTCTTGCCGTTCATCCCGGAAGGGCAGAATCGGTCTCCCGGCAGCCTTGTCCGTATAATTAACGGGTTTTTTATCTTATCATAATCAAACAGGGCCTGCCAGAAATAATTTTCGTCTCCCGTTTCGGTCGAACCCCCTCCGGCAGGAGCCGGGGGATTCATAATCGCGGGATTAATCGGCACTTCGGAGATCACGGTTTCTATCACTATGTCAAGATCGGGTATCAGCGTTGCGCCGGGAAGAGCAAGAACATGCGAAAAGCCCGATTCCCCGGAAATAACGCCGACAACTATCTTTTCATAGTCGCGCTCCAGAAAAATGCCGCCGGGCAGCTTCATGGTCCTTCCTGTCTGCGCCTGAGCAATGAAGCCAAGCGCCTCCTCAACCTGAATAAAAGACAGCCCCCTGAATTCGAGACCGAGCATATTAATGCTCTGCCTGAGAAGCCTGCGTTTGAATGCCGGCGACAACGCGTTGAAGATCCCTCTGTCAAGAACGACGCAATCATCTTCCCCCGTAATGACCTTTGTTGAAACCGGTGAGAGCAACTGGTCGATGGTTTCATTCTCATCCCTGAGCAAGGCCGCCTCTTCCGCGAGCGTTTCCACGATCCGGGGATTGAACTGCCGGAGCACAGGCAGGATATCGCGCCTGATTCTGTTCCGGGTATAGAGCGGCTTTTCGTTGGAGGGGTCGGTCATGTACCGTTGTCCGCGCTGCTGCAGATATTTCACGACCTCTTCCCTCGTCGTGTCTATAAGCGGTCTGATGATGTTTTCCCGGATCGGCCGGATTCCGGACAGCCCGGAGAGGCCCGCGCCCCGCAGAAGCCGCATCAGAAAAGTCTCTGCCTGGTCAGTGGCCGTATGGCCGGTAGCAATACGTGACGCCTTAACCTCCGCGGCTGCCCTGGAAAGAAAGCCGTAGCGTACTTCCCGCGCGCCTGCCTGAGCCGGCAGCCCTCGAACTCTGCAGAAAGCGGGTACATCGATCTTCTCTATTGTGGAGGGAAGGCCGAGCTGCCTGGCGAGCTCAGCCACAAATAAGGCCTCATCGGCCGATTCCTTCCCCCTGAACATGTGATCCAGATGAGCGACATGAAGGTTTATCCCAAGTGACGCAGACAGCCGGTGAAGTACGCGCAGCAGGCAAACCGAGTCCGGTCCGCCGGATACGGCGACGAGAACCGTGTTCCCCGGAGCAGTCATGCCATGCTTTTCAATTGTTTTTTTGACTTTATCAATAAGCATTGAAAAAAGTCGTTCCAGGGGTCCTGCAGAAAAAACGAAACCCCTTTATTCTCTTTTTTCCTCGAATGGTATTTTTCTGCAACGATCAGCGGTTTTTGCTTCAGGTTGGCAGATACAGTATTATACAGTAAGATGATTACGATGGAAAAGGAAAGGGAAAATAATGGCGGCGGTGCAGGGCATCAAATTGATCGTCCAGCCTACGAAAAATAATAGAATTTTTTAATAAATTTAACGGGATACCCCTAACCCGGACAAACCGGAACCAAAATCAAAAACCTTTTGAACCGCCAAGCCGCAAAGGTCGCGAAGATTTAAAGCTCTAACCCGCCGGAATTAGAATTTAAGGATTTCCTTTGCGTTCTTTGCCTGCACCCAGCGTTTATGAGACCCTTGATTCCCATCTCGCGTTTCGTAGCGAGATGGTAGACAACGAGTCTAAGCATTGCCCGCGCGAGTGCAGGGCGCGGCTTCGCGGTGAAATATTCTTTCCATTCTGAGAAGAATTTGATTTGTAACGTAAAAGTACCCCCGAAGAATTCCGGTTACTGCGGTTCGATTGAGAAATTACTCCCTTTTTCACTCTTAAGCTGTGTAATCGAGCCTAGCATTTTAGAGCTAGTGTGTCAACCGGAAAAAAATTTTCTGCTTAGATACGCTAAAACATGGATAGCCGCCAGAGAATTATTACCGGAGAACTCCGAATTCAATGACTACAGCGTAAACACAACTTTCCGGGGCTCGGTTTTCGAAGGATGCGCTCAATGCCCGCAGAACCATGAAGGAGCAAAGACCGAGACGATCCTCCTGACTAGAAGGATGTGACGGGGAAGTGAATAAGCACCTTGTTGATGACGCGATATTTTTCCTGAAGGCTGGATGAGATTGAGAACTGGAGTGGAAAAGGCGAAGGTGAGCAAGTGCCGGTTTCACAATCTGCGGCATACTTTCACGACGCGGCTTGTTCAGGCGGGAGTCGATCTTTACCCCGTAGTTGCAAATTGAATGCGCTGCGCAATCAAGCAAACGGGCTTCACGAAAGTTTTTTCTGAAATGGTCTTATGCAACAACGGGATTTACAAAGTGCAGCAAGCTGATACGCCATAAATCGCAGAGATGGCGTTGAGACTTTGGACGGCGTTGGCACAGTTTTAGCACAGTCAAAAAAGAGAGGTTACAGCATGTGCTGTAGCCTCTTGATGAGCTTTGTAGCGGGGGGCGATTTAAACCGACGGCCTCCCGGTTATGAGTTCCGGTACGAATCACATGAGAAGCGGCCGGACAGCCGGATCAGAATCTATACGTCATTTCTACGCCGAAGGCGCTGAACTGCACGGCTTCATGGGGCGTATTTTCACGGTTCTTCAGCCGTCCATGGTTGAAAACGGCCTTCAGGTCCACTGACCGGGTCAACGCGAGCTGCACGCCTGCTGCAACTTCATCCAGGATCTCGTGGTTTCCGGGGTCAGGATTAGAAAGGTTGTGTTCCACCCGGTCATAATGGATAAACACTCTGCTGTTTTTTTCGGGAATAAGGAAAGAGAGCTCGGAGAACAGGTCGTTCGAATCGGAGCCCATGTGGTGGCCGATGATCATGCCGTTGTACGTGTAGCCCGCGGTGTAAATATGGTGCGTGTACCACACCGCGCCGGGGTGCTTATTCATATGAGTCGTGGCATATTCGCCGCGCAGGCTGATTCTTTCGAGGCTGAGCACTCTCGGCAGGTAAATGCCGTACAGCTTTGCCCATTGGCTGGGCCAGCCATGAATGCCGTCTTCTCCATCTCCCTCCCAGTACATCTGCAGGGGCTGCAGCTTGAAAGGCAAGGTCAGCTTCAGGTCCCACCCGGCCCTTTGATCGCCGGTTTCCCGGCTGAAGTCTCTCTCATGTTCTTCTGTTCCCAAAAGACTGTTAACCCATGTATTCAGGCCCTGCGCCCTGCCGCGGCCGCCGAGGAGCGCCGTACGCTGAAACCCCAGCTCGAGGACCGGATGCGGTTTGAGCTCGAAGCGCATACCCCAAAGATACGGCTCGGGGAAATCGTTCCTGTCTTTTTCAAGTCTTGTTGCGAAGATAGTGTACTGGAACGGGCCGAGGTATTTGAAGATCCAGGGAAGGATCACCGGCTCGGGGCCGGTGAGCTTCAGCATGGTGAAGGGTTCGGCGTTATTGGAGAGAAGAATGGAGCCGTTATATCCGGGTCCCCACCACAGGGAATCTCTGCCTAAAACGATATCGAGCCGGGAGAAGCCGAGTACGCCGTACCCTTTTTTAAGTACCGCCTGTTCGCCTTTAGACGACCTGAACTCGGGATTGAGGTACAATGAAAACAGTCCCCAATTTTCCGCCCGCGAGGTAAAACCGGCGCGGTAATTGGAGCCGCGGCTGTAAAGGTCTCCGTTATTATTATAGTTAAAGGCCTGTTCTTTTTCACGAGTAAAGCCGTAGACAAGCGTCAGGACGTCGGCATCGGTATTGATGTATTTTACGTACGCCCTATCCAAAAGCTTCAGGCCTCCTGACTCGAATTCTTCAGGTCTTACACTCTGTTTAAGGTCGCGGACCAGGCTTTTGATGAATTCACTGCGGCCTTCCGCATTCGTTTCCGCTTCATGCAGCAGCCTCACGATTTCTCTACGGCTTAACGGCTTTGTAGACAACAGTGCGTCGCGAATAACGCCTTCGGCCTCGAGCCGCGAAAGGAGGATATACACGTCGTCTTCAACATCGACATAGGTTGATGCATGAACGGTTGCTGCGACGGAAAAAAGGAGGACGGCGGTCGTGATGTTTCGCAAAAATGCCATTATTTCTCCTTTATCTGATACAGGATGATCTGAAAAAGCAGATTTAATCACGGAGTCACGGAGGGCACGGGGGAAAAACTCTTTGTTTTCATATTAAACTTTCTCCGTGTCTCAGTGTCTCCGTGGTAGATTTTACTTTTATGATTGCATGTGGTTTTCGCGATCTTCGCGGTTCAAACTTTCGGTTCAGGCTTGTCCCGACACAGTCGGGGGCCTGTCCGGTTTATGAAAATATTGCGGAAGTTTGCGAAGAGGTTTCATGAGCAGGGTCCACGGATAAGGCTTGAGCCCGTTCACCTCCCAGGCCCGGCGGTCCATGCGATTCGCCGTGAGTCTGTTCTTCAGCGAGGCGTTGCTTACCCCGCCGACCCGCATCTTCACGAGCACCTCCGGTATGTAGGCAGCCGAAATCCGGTGTTTTACCAAAAATCTCAGCATCAGCTCGTAGTCTGCCGCCGAGCCGAGGGCAATGTTGAAGGCGCCGTATTTCTCGTATACGCTTCTCCGAACAAAGAAAGTCGGATGCGGCGGCATCCAGCCGCTGTAAAACTTGTCCGAATGAAACGTTCCCGATTTCCAGTACCGTACGACCCTCAATCCTTCTCCCCCGGGTTTCGCATCACGCCGCGCCTCCCGCGTTGAACCGTGAGCCGCCCCCCCCTCGCAAAGCGCCCATTGCCGTGTTTTTCGGCCACATACACCAGATCGCCGTAGCATGAGTCGATACTCTTATCGGAAAAAGCCGCGACGACCCTGGCCGCCACTTCGGGAGAGGCATAGAAGTCGTCGGCGTTGAGAATGCCGATTATCTCACCATCGGCAAGACGGATTCCCTTGTTCATGGCGTCATAGATGCCGTCGTCGGGTTCGGACACAATTTTGGCAACGCCTGACCGGCAGCGATCGATTATTTCGAGTGTGTTGTCGGTAGATGCTCCGTTCACGATGATATGTTCAGCGGGATATATTTGCGATTGAACGCATTCAAGACAATCTTTGATAGTCGCGGCGCCGTTGCGGACCGCTGTTATGATTGAAATGCTAGGGGGCATGTCAGGCCTGTCTGATTTTTCGCGTTTTTACCGCAACAGCCGGATTGCCGGAGTAAATTTGATACGGCCAGGTATCCTTGCTTATGACCGAGCCGGCGGCGATGACGGATTGAATCGCCATGGTCACCCCCGGCAGTACTGTTGCCCTCGCCCCGACCCAGGCGCCGTCCTCGATGGTGACAGGCTCGACGATCAGGCCGAAGGCCGGGTCGGCCCAGTCATGATTGCCGGTGCAAACGTATGCTCCCTGGGAGATACAGACGTTGCTGCCGATGTTTATAGGCGCCAGGGAATCGAGCCAGGCGTTTTCGCCGATCCAGGAGTAACTGCCGATCTGCAGGTTCCACGGGTATTTGACATTGATGCCCGGCTTGAGAACGACCCCCTCGCCTATTTGAGCGCCGAAAAAGCGGAGGAGGATGATCTTGAGTTTCGAGGATGGATTGAGCGGGTTTTGCAGGAACAAGGCATTCATAAAATGCCACAGAGCTCGCGTCAGGAAGCCCCGGCCGGGGTCATACCGGGAATTATCGAAGCGGGAAAGATAGACCGGCATGGGAGTCTTTTTTTCACCTGACCCGGACAAAAAAACAACCAAGTCGAAGACTTTGACACGGATAAAGGCGGATTAAACCTGATGAAACATCATGATTCTTCATCCTAAAAACGGTAGTTGGCCGCAGATTTTCGCAGATAAAACCAAACATTCAGGCGGAAAGAGTATTCACCACAAAGGTGTGTCTTTTTTCAGCATCGGAAGTATTTTTTTGTCTGTCTTTATCCGCGTTTATCCGATTTTATCTGCGTCCCAAATGCCTTTTCTTGGTTCATAGGTAATCAGTGTAAATCAGCGTCAAAAAAGTTGACTTTTTTCTTTCCATTTTAAGAAGAATTTGATTCCTCAGTTACTAAGCTCGCGGGGTGAAAACTTACCTCTCCAGTCCGGACTGGTCCGATTCGATGCAATCACGTCTTCATAAACGTGAAGCAGCCTGCCGGCTGCCTGCGGCCACATGAATTTGCCGGATACAAGGCAGCGGCCGTTTTCACCCATCAATGCTCGAAGCGAATCGTCTTTTATCAGCTGCTCCATTGCGGCGGCGATAGAGTTGACGTCGGACTTGCAGACTACACCCGCATCGGCGGAACGTATTTCCGATGACAGGTTGACCGGCTCGCTGACAATGACCGGGCAGCCGGCGGCCATGGCTTCCGCAACGGCTATCCCGAAATTTTCCTGCAGGCTGGGAAGCACGAACAATTCGGCGGCATGGAAGGCTTCGCGTATTGCGGCGCCTTGCAGCAAGCCGGTGAAGACAACCCGGTCCGACACGCGCAGGTCCCTCACTAGCGCCCGCAGTTCAGCAAGATATGCCGGCTCAGCCGGACCGGCCAGGACAAGGACCAGCCGTCCATCAATACCGCGGACTTTGTGAAACGCCTTTATTGCCGACTCAGGCTGTTTTTTGTAATGGAGCCGGCCCAGGAACAGCACGATCCGTTTGTCTTCCAGCTCCGGAAAGCGCCGGCGAAAAAGATGTGGTCCCGGGATGTCTTGAAAAATCGACAATGGCAGGCCGTTCGGTATAACAAAACCCCTGTCTTCGCTTCCCATGATAAGGGAATTATTCAGTTCTTCTTCCGACGTGAAGTGCAGCGCGGCGGCGCGGCGTATGACGGAAGCCGCCAGTAAATGTAAATAAGCCTTTTTCTTCCAGGCGCTCCGGGAAAGAGACCATTTGTCCAGCATCCCGCAGGGACGGAGGACATAGGGCTTTTCAAGCTTTTCGCAGATTTTTGCCGCAACCCACGTCGGGTGCTCCCAGATTGTGTGGATATGGACGATGTCGGAATTCCTGATGAATACCGGCAATCCCTGAGACAACTCCCGCGACCAGCGCCAGCCGTGCAGCCGGCAGGGAAATACTTTGAATCCGACGCCGTGTTCCCGCGGTAAAGCATCCAGACCATGGTCCGTAGTAATGATTGTTACCGCGTTCCCCAGAGTTGACTCTGCCGCGGCCATGCCCAGAACGGCAGTTACCGGGCCGCCGGTTGCCGGGGAAAGGTCACGGATGACGTGAAGGATTCTCATTGCGTCGTTTCGAAAAGGCTTGAATAAAACCTCCGGATATTCTCTCTGTATGCTTCCCAGGTATACAGGCTGACGGCCTCCCTTGCCTTTTCACCCATTGAAACCAGCCTGTCCCTGTTGTCGTAAGCTTTTTGCATTGCATCCGCAAGCGCCTCATGATCGCCGGACTCAAACACCCAGCCGCTGACGCCGTCATTGACCAGATCTTTCGCCCCGACATGTGAGGACACGATCACCGGAGTGGCCGTTGACATTGCTTCGGTCACGACAAGCCCGAAACCGTCGAGCCTGGAAGGGAGAATGAAAATGTCCGCGTCGTTATACTCTTCCGGGAGTTTCTCATGCGGCACATATCCCTTAACGGCAATATTATTTTGTCTGTTTCCGAGCAGGTGAGCGGCATCACCCATGGCCCCTATGATGGTCAGCTTCTTGCCCGGCGCTTCTATACGGTTAAAAGCGTTCAAAAGAATATCAACCCCCTTGGCCGGCTTTATGTTTCCGACAAATAGATACTTAAAAGAGTTTCTCGTCCTCTTCTTCTTTTCCATGGCAAATCTGCGCCCGTCAACGCCAGGCGGGATCACCGTAATCTTATGCTCCGGGATGCAGGAACGGACATAGGTTTCCTTCGCATAACCGGAAAGTGTAAGGATGCGGTCGGCAAGCCGTATCTCCTCCTCCTTCCTCGTGTTTATCTTGTCCCGAAAGGCCGCCGAATAAGGCGGCATATACACTTCCTTCTGGGCCAGGTAATGGACGGAAGCTGCATCGAGCACGCAAATTTTCCGGCTTTTCCGGCCGCCCTGAAAATGTCCCGGCACGAATTCTCAAACCCCGTAACGATGCGGGCCGGAGAGCGGGCCACCCGACGCGCCATATGAGCATCGAAGCGCCAGACGCTGTAGTAATAAAGCCGCTCATGCAATGCGGGGCCGGCCAATGCGCCCGCCAGTTTCCAGGCAATATCCGGGCAGGGAAAGGTCGCCACCCGCAACAAGGGAGTACCGGGGTGATAACGCTTGCCGAATTCGCGCCGCAAAAAGGGCGGCAGAAAACGCAGCGCGCGGGTTCAAAAAAACATGAGGTGTGATCCCGTTCCAGAAGACCTGCTTCGGCAAGCGCCCATGCCGCTTGATGTGAGTGCTGCACTTGCGGGTGAATGACCGCGACAGGCATCGGTGTCCCTACGGGGGATAAGCGTGAGTGAGCGCCTGGACCTGCTTCTGCTGCTCATTCCGCAGCAGAACATAAAGACCAAGGCTTGCAAAATAAAGGGCCGCGGCCGTGGAATTGTACACGGGCACGCTCCACAGGGAAGTCAACTGGTAACAGAAGACGGCAAGCGCCCATGTTTTAACGGACCGGTCAAATGCCCCGCGGTACAGGGTCCAGGCTTTTCCGAGAAAGACCAGCTTGAAGATCAACACAAACAAGTATCCAAAAATGCCGGTTTCCACTCCTATGCGGTCAATCGTTACCTCATCAAAGCCGGCCTCTTCCGATTCGCCACTGATTTCGCGCACCCCCATGAACGTAGTCCCGATTCCCGCCCCTGCGAGTTCGGCATTTTTCAGAGTATGCAGCGGCGTATACAGCGCCCCGGTTACTCTCTTATCAGTATCACGAGCCTCGATGTTCCGTTGCGACAGCAGGGAAAAAACATTGCCGAACTGAAAGAGAAGCAGGCCGATCACCAGAAAAGATGCTGATAAGGAAAAGACTTGTCCCTTTTTCATCGATGCCTCTTTTAAAGCACTCAAAAAAAAAGGGACGGCCAGCACCGACGAAAGCAGAAAAGGGGTCTCGACCCGGTCATGACGATGTTCACGAACACCAGGGCGGTTCCCGCCCCGAGCAAAATCCGCGACCTTCCGCGGCCCGAGAGCTTGAACAGGGCAAGACCGGCCAGAAACACGAACTGCAGGTACACGGCATAAGGCGCAATGTAGGAAAAAGTGCCTGTTATTCGCGTCTTGTTCAGCCCCAAACCAGCCACCCCCATTGAGGGATTGCTCCAGGCATAACGGTTGATAAAGGCCTCCGGCGGGCTGAAGAACTGTGCAATACCCAGCAGGCAACAGGAAAGGCCAGCCAGCAGTAGCGTCCGGCCAGGCGATTCAAATCGGCACGTCATCGACGACGTGCGGCAGAATGATCGCGAGCGGCAGCATTACCAGGTAGTAACGCAGCCCCACAAGGGCCGTAAAGGAAAAACCGCTGATCAAACAGAATCCCAAAAAGAGCGCCCATCCCCACAGCAGCAGGGCTTCCACGGAGTGACGGCCGAAGCGACTCTGTCGCGGATGATGATGCTCTTCCCCATCCAGCCGAAAACAGCGACCAGGAGCAAAATATCTTTCACGAGAAAGAGTTCGTTTGAAAACGACGGGAAGAGCCATTTGCGCAGGGCCCCTTTGAGGACCAGGTAGACAAAAAAAGCGATAAGGGCTTGACGCTCTAGCACTGAAGCCTCTTGCCGGCAAGCACCCGTTCGAGCACCTCGTGGTAGGCGCGTGCAACATGCGCGCGCCGGTGCCGGGACAGGTGCGCGGGGGCGCTGCAAGTACACGGCCCTGCGTTCGGGGCGCCGCAGAACGTCTGCTATACGGTCCGCCAGAGCGCGGGCATCCCCGTTGGAAAAGGTCAAGCCGCAAGGGCCGACGGCTTCGGGAAGGCCGCCGCCGGAAGAGGCAACGATCAAACAGCCGCAGGCAATACCCTCAAGCGCCACAATACCGAACGGCTCGTTCCAGCGGGATGGCGTCACCAGGAGCTGGTGGTGATTCAAACGCGTTACGAGTTCCTCCCCTGCCAATGTTCCCGCAAAGCTGACCTGGCGCTCCAATCCGAGGCGGTCCACACAAGCCCGCAAGAGGGTTTCTTCCGGCCCTGTGCCTATTATGGTAAGGTGCGGCGTCAACCCCTCTTGTCTCAGCATCACCAGGGACTCCAGCAGCAGGTCGCAGCCTTTATCCGAGACCAGCCTGCCTAAAAAGACCAGTTCGCGGTCCCGGCTGATTGAAGGTATTTCCCGGAAAAGAGCGTCGTTGTACGGATTCGGGATAACAGCGGCAGCCACGCCGCCGAGATGATCGGCAACGGCCATGCTTACGGCAATGTTCGTCGCGAAGCGGGTGGCCCGGCGCTTTAACAGGTCCCGCCAGCCTATAGCGCCGTTGCTGCGGGAATACCAGCCATGATGGGCCACCACCCAGGGACGTTTGATGAACAGCAAAGGCCAGATACCCTTGAGGCTGACGTTATGGTGAAAAAAAATGTCGCACCATTGCACAAGGCGAAGGAGGTGCAGCGGCCCCGGCCGCCGGACCACGGTATAAGGAAAGCGCGCCTCATCGCCCAGGCCTGACGTCATTGCAACCACCGTAACCTGACACCCCAGTTCGGTCAACCCCTCCGCCACCATTGCCGCGACGTTTTCCAGGCCGCCGATGCCGGGATAAAATGCGGGGGAATACATGAGGATCTCATGCTTTCGAAACCTTTTTAAAAATAAATATATGCCTGTCGCCGTATTTGACGCCGCGGAGCAGGGGCCGATCATCCGCGAGATATGCGTGACTATTCTTCTTGCGTTCTCAAAATATTTTTCAGGATATACTTTGTGACATATAAGTTCATAGCCCGTATCAAAAGCGGCGCGTTTCAACATTTCAGATTGAACAGGGGTTATGTGTGTAGGTTCATTCCTAGCCGGGTCTTCATCAAAGAACCTGAAATTACCCTTTAACAGGAAACGCAGCCTCCCCGGTATGGATTCGATGTTCGGTGTGGTAATAAGCAGTTTGCCTTCCGGCTTCAGCAGCTTGCAGCATTCCCTGAGCAGGTGTCTTGGATTTTCCAAATGTTCAATAACCTCGATAGACGTAATGATATCGTATTTTTTATCCGGCAAATCTGAAAAATTGTAGTTAAAATCCGCAATATAACAGGTAATCTCCTTAGGCTTGAATAAAGCCCCGTCTAATTCCATAACTTCAACGGCATACCCCTGATCCTTTAATTTCAATGCAAAGGCTCCGCTTCCGGCGCCGCAATCCAGTATTTTGGAATTGCCAGTGAGAAATGAGGCAAGCGCCTCAATAACTGCGTCATGAAGTCCGCGGATACCCGTTCCCTGGAAAAGTCCTTTGTATTCCATCTTTTCCCTCTGGTTATGGTTCCTCGGCAAATACCATCCCGACAGTCCGCTGACCATTAATTGATGCAGTCAGTAAACGTCCGGACAGTTGTGATTTACAACCGGAAAATATCATTGTTTAGAACCTTCACCTTTATTCAAAACGGCAACGACGGCCCCCGTCACTTCAAGCGACCACGGGCCCAGAGCCAACGCGATTTTTATTCTCCTCCATCCCGGGGTACGGAGCAGTTCCGGACGAACCTTCTCTATTGCCTCCACAAGAGGCCTCGCAAAACCGCTTCGTGCACGGATAAGAGCTCGCATGATATCCATAATCACAGCTCCGGGTTCTTTCTCCGCAACCCTTGCGACAAAGTCGGAGCTTAACTGTTTTTTCCGTATAAGATTGCAGCAATCGGTCATTTGCCTGCGCCTCGATCGGCTCCAGGCCCGCCTGCCCCTCCAATTTGATAAACAGCGATTTGTCTCCGTGCCGGGATGAGCTCTTATAAGCTGCCGTAACATCACGCAGGAAAACGGCATTTCCCTGAAAAGCTAAACGTTGATATAGCCAAACGTCGGACGCCGACCCAAAATCATCGGGTATTGGAAGAACGGCTTCAAGCGCGGTCCTTTTCATCAAAAGTCCTGAACATATGTGCTGAAAGCTGAAAAGGTATTTTGCTAAATTCTGATTTGCATCAATTTCGCGCAGGCCCCCCGAGAGCGGGTATTGATACCAGTCCGGAGCGTCTTTGCCGGAAGTGAATGTTATATAACCGCCGCATGCAAGGGTAGCCATCGGATGCTCGAAAACCGCTTTTTTGAGCATACTCAGAGCCCCGTCCCTGAGCAGATCATCATGGTGCATCCAGAGAATCCAATCATTTTTTCCGAGCATCAGAGCATGCGACCAGCTTCGTTCCAGACCTAACTTGCGGCCCGCCCGGTACGTTGTATACTGAACGTCATGCCAGTAACCGGCGGCAGTTGACCATTCTTCCACTCCGTCATGAAAGACAATCAACTCATCTCCATCGTGCAGTTGGCCTGCAACGCTTGCCAGTGTATCTTCAAGATAAGGGGCCTCCGCATAAGCGCTCACAATAACGCTGACCGGCGTCACATTTTTGTGCTGTTCGGGTTTCATTGTCGTCAGTCTAGGACCTGTATTTTCGCGCGAGTTTAAAACCGTCGTCCCCCAGCGTGTACGCCAGAATTTTCCTCAAGGTGCATCTCCCTGGTGCGTTGTATCGCGTTACTGCTTCTTCAACTGCGCGTTCGTCTCTTCCCATTGCCCGGCGCTTTCCACGGTCAATTCAGATTCGCGCTTGATCCCTGCAAAATAAAGATCATACGCAATCCAGTTTTCCCAGAACCGGTAATATGAAAAACGGGCCTGCAAATCCATTGCTCGAGTGAAATCCCGTTTCGCGAGGTTTCGGTAATAGTCCCATCCCATCTTGACGGTCAACGGCGAATCCTGAGAAGTCGTGCGAGCCGTACCATGCTCACCCCTTCCCGAAGTCGCACAGGACATCGAAACCAATCCGCCGGGACGGCAAAGACGAATCATATTCGTGAATGTTTCTTTCCAGTATGGATTATGCTCCAGGGTTTCACAGGAGACGACATGATCGAACGAATCATTTGAAGCGTCATATTCCTGTCCTTGGCATACCACATCCACGCACTTCCCTTCGGCAACATCGATTCCGATATATTCACATTGGTTGAAAAACCCTCTGATCGAACCATTGATATCCAGCGAACCTATTTCCAGGACCTTTGCCTTTCGGAAAAACCGGGGCATATGTTTCGCGAGAATCCCGATAAACTCCAATTGATGCGGATGCGCCATTGATTTCGTCTCCGGATGCCCGTGATTCGGTTACTATTGTGGAACCAGTTTTTTCAGAAAAACGCGAGCCTGCGTAGCAGTGCAATGCGCTCCGTACCATGTCTGGGCATTATCGGCGATCTGCTGAAATAGCGCGCCGGACATGCCGCTGTCCTGGCCGTCTGCAATGAGAAAATGACGACCGGAGAAATACCGTCAGACGCTGCTTCCCCCGTCCCGGGAAGCAGCGCGCCAGGCCGTGAGCGCAATAGGATGCAAAGACCGTTGATTTGGCCAGGTAGGCAGGCGGATAGTCGATAAAGCCGGCCCGCGAATTCAACATGACCTGCGAGATTTCGCCGGTTTCCCTTTTCCCCAACGCCGCAACCGGGACACCCAGCTCGGGCAGGCGGAAATCCAGCTCAGGCCCCACATCAACAACCTCTTGAATGTCCGACATGCGGCATGCAGCTTTCAGCTTATCCAGAGAAACGGTATATGCCCGCGTTCGCAGCCACTTGCCGCCGAAAACGACCATCCTGCGCCTGCGCGCCGCCAGAGGGGGGACGTGAGCGGGCTCGCCGATATTGGAAAAAACCGGCAACGCCGGTATTTCGCCGGTCTTCGTCTCATCCCATCCGGCAAGCCTGTCGGCGTACCGCCTCATGCTGGTGACGCCTGCATCGCTCAAACGGCACAGGCGCGCGGCAAGCATCCGGTGGACGGGCGAGAGCCAGAACGAACTGCGCCACAGAGGGCCAAAGGCGTACAATTCATGAAACATCGTGACCAGCCGCGCCGCCGGCGCGCGACGTTTCCATTGCAGCAATCCTTCCAAAAGCCACACAGGGCAGCCACGCTTTTCATAGCCGTAGTTCACGAAGTGGAGCAGCGCCGGGTTAGCCGTCAAATGCCGCTTCAGCGAAGCCGCTGAATGCCTGGAAAGTCGTCGCACGGGAAAACCATGAATTTCACCCGAACCTTCCCACGTTGGATCGCAGACAATAAAACGAGTTTCCAGGCCGAATTCCCTGTTAAGCTGTCGCGCTAAATGAACGGCGTAATCTCCTACTCCGTCATTTGCTGGAGGGAGACGGGGACGATGGGACTGGACAATACGTTGTGTTGTCATAACCGGGAGTAAATATATCAGCGAAGGGACCGAAGGAGAGTGTGGTTATTCAGCGACTCGGGTTGTTACTAAAAAGGTTTGCTGTAGTAATAGGTCTTAACTCTGTACTCCTGTGGCAAATCTTGTCTTTTTACGAACGCGTCAACTCCGTCCCGTAATTTTTTCAACTTGAATCACCGCTTCTCCGGACACCTGTTCCCACATGCGATTTTTCATGGAGAGCTTGGCATGCCTCCCCAGATCGGTTCTTAAATCCATATTCTGAGCGCATTCCCCTATTAACAAAGCCAGTTGCCGTTCATCGCCCGGTTCGTGAAGCAAGCCGTTATATCCATGCTGAATCATGTCCCGCTGGCCGCAGCAGTTCGAAGCAATGCAGCAGCGTCCCGATTCCATGGCCTGCAGCAGCGCCAGGGGTTGTCCCTCAAAGAAACTGGGCATGACGACGATACGAGAGCGTGCAAAGAGGCTGTCTTCCATTGTTCTTGGAAACTGCGGAATTACTTCAACATAAGGATAGAGCTCATGCGGCCATGTACTAAGGACTTTCTCACGGGACGCACCGGTCCCCGCCAGCAGCCAATTCACACGCAGCCCGCTCTTATGCAAGCGATCGGCCGCTTCAACAAGCACCTTGGTCCCCTTTCTCTCTATCCAGGTGCCGACAAAAAGAACTGTCGTCGGATTCCCGGGCTGAACGTTCTCGTCCAGGGGCGAAGGATAAACTCCATTTCTGAAAACATGGATGCGATCAGGGCTCAGGCCGTAATATTCCCGGGCAAAAATGCGGTCTTCCTCGTTTATTAACAAAACCGAGTCGGCCCTTTTCAGTCCGAGATCGCATTGACGCGTTCTCCATAGTGAATTGAGCAATCGTGTGCGGAAACGAATAACTTGCTCCGTTTTTTTCTTCCATTTCAATGCAAGCTGCCATCCTCTCCGTTCCAACCCATGGCTGAAGACAACAACGGGAATCTTCCGATCGACAAAAACGCCGGATGCAGGCTCGTGGACCAGAAACAGGGATGCCTGTAGTCCAAGGCGAACATATGTTTTCAAAGCCGCGTAAGGGAATAAACTGTTATGATACAGAGGGCCCGCCTGTGAAGGGCCTATATGGAAAAAATCATACCCCCGCTTTTCGAACTCTTTCTTCCAGTGCCATGCAACCCGGCCCATTCCGGATTCTTCGGATATCTCTACCTGGGCAACATGTACGATAAGTTTTCCCATAAACCTATAAACGGCAGTTAATCCGCGGTTTCCTGCCTATCATATAGATATCCGAACACAGCGATGGTCTCAGTCTTAAAAGATGGTCAAAGGCAACGGCAGCGGATCGAATCACCGGGTTCGCGGACCGGAGCCCCATCCAATTTCTGCCGAACACCTGGGTATCGGCAAGCCTCATGTCGGCGGCGATATATTTAAGATCGTAAATATTCGGTTCCCGGACATGACCGCGAAACACCGCTTCTTCATACCAATCCTGCATATCACTCCATCCGCCCTTTCCCAGCGGCGCTGCAATTCTCTTTCTCATGTTGACGCAGTTCGGCGCTCCGAGAATAAATACGCCGCCGTGCCTGAGCTTCGCGACTGCGTCCTGGAATAGTTTTTTTGGAGAATGGTGCCAATGCTCCATACTGTCGAAGGTGGTAATGACGTCGAAATCACCTTCAACAATATCTTGCATTCCCTGCTGAATCACATCGGTTGAGATAACTTCAACACCGTATTTTCTATGAAGAGAAAATATCGAATCCCCGACAGCGCGGTTAACGGGATCCTGGAAATCATCAATCAGGACGACGCGTTTGAACCCCAAAGCGGCGCACCCGACGGAATAAAGCCCGATGCCTCCCCCAAGATCACAGATCGTTAACTCTCTGTGCGGCCTGTCCCCAACGGCCATCATGGTCAGACTGATATGGAACGCGATCCTCGGTATGTCGCGAAGCTGAGCATCCGCCAGGTCCGCGGGGTATTCTTTTGCGATTCCGGTCAGGGTCTCGGCCAATCTTTTAGATTCCACATTCCTCTCCTGAGAAGGTTGTTCGAATGCCGTACCTCTGACGCAGCCGTGGAAGCAACGGTTGTTTCTAGGAACCACTCAGGTTTGCCGCTGAGCACAGACGCAACAAAGTAGTTACAAATCTGTGAAATCTGCGTATCAACTGCCGTTTCAGGGCTGTGCGTTTTTCCCGGATTCGCCCGCAAAATCCTCACGTTCCGAAAATCCTGTCGAAGGCCGCTCCTTTACTCCTATCCTTCCCGTATAATCGATTCTATTGAGGAAAGCCTGACTTGTTTTCCCTCAAATATTCGTCAACGGCCAGGCGCGCCCCCTCCCAGTGACCGTAATCATCTATTATGATGGCGCCGCCCGGGGAGAGGCGGGGAACAGGTGCACCAGCTCATGTTTCGTGGATTCATACCAGTCCGTGTCAAGCCTGAGCAGGGAAATTTTATCCGGTGCCCGTGCCGGAATCGTCGCTTCAACTTTTCCCTTTACGAAAAAGATCCTTGCGTTGTCATAACCAACGCCGTACATCGCTTGTTTCACGTCCTCCAGGGAGCAATGGCACCAGCTTGAGGATTCATCTTCCCGTCTCTGCGCCGCCCAGCTCTCAATGGCTCGTTCACCGCCATAGGAAATATCCTTTCCCGTCGGTCTCGTCATTCCTTCGAAGGTGTCAAAAAGATAAAGGTTCCGGTCGCAAACGTTGAGGGTCAGCAATGTCCGCGCAACGGCCATCATACTGCCCCCTTTCCAGACGCCGCACTCCACGATATCGCCCGGGATGTTATGAGCCACTACGTACTTGACGGCGTTGCAGAGGGCGGATACCCGCTCCAGAGATGTTTCCGTATAATCGTTTACGCTCGTGAACGTTTCGATATCCTCCTGTGCGATATCAGGAGGAAAGGGACGCGGATATTGCACCACATCAAAGTGGTGTTTGCGGACGTATCTCCTGATCGCATTTACGAGGATCTTTTCCACGTTTTTCACCTCCTCAGTCCCTATTTTTTAACGGCTTCAAATGCCATATGCCTGGCTGCCGATCGAAAAAATTTTGCAAGCAGAGGATGCTCAAACCTTTCTTTTGTAAAAGCGGAAGGATCAAACCCCGGGAGCAACAAAAAAACATGATGTGATCCTCTCATACGCCTTACCTTGAAGCCGTTCGAGGTGAGCATTTTATTTATTCGCCAATACAAAAAAAAATGCTCGATCGGCTGTACCCCGGCGCCGCTGTTAAAAGGCTCCTTTCGCAGCCTGCTCATTATCCATGCCAGCACCATGGCATTCGAATAATTTTCGGTCGTAAGTATCAGTTTGCCGGAAGGTTTTAATACCCTGTAGAACTCCGCAAGGGCTCTCCGAGGCGAGGGAACATGCTCCAGGCATTCACAGGAAAACAAGAGATCAAAAAAATTATCTCTGAAAGGCAGCGCTTCAGCGTCGCCCGCCTGGAACGCAACCCGTTTGTTATGGACCCTTGCTTTTTCTCTTGCCCATTCGATGGCCTTCGAAGAAAAATCTACGGCTGTAACTTCCGCTTTTTGTTTTGCCAAATGAATTGCAAAATCTCCAACACCGCAGCCGACTTCCAATATCTTCAGCCCCGTTAAATCCGGCGATAAGCTTAAGGCATTTCTATGCCAGTCACAAAGGTGGATTTCCGCCGGGTTCTCCTCACCATGGACTTTCTCATGCCATTTTTCATAAGCGTTCTTTGACGTGCCGTGCTCAGAATAGCCGAAACATTCCTCACCGCCTTTTGACAATTACGAGAGAATCTATCTCGTCGATAATTTGCCATTCAGAATTTCGATTGGAGCGGAACAAATCATTGACGACTCTGACAGGCCCCCAGTCGGGCCTTGTCCATCCATTCGAAAAAAGCCTGGCATCATGAAAAGCGATAATTCCATCTCTTTCTATGAACGGGCTCCATGCATTCCAATCTTTCAAACAACCTTCATAGGAATGATCTCCATCAATGAATAAAAAATCGATCAGTACATCCCAATGTTTCGAAATCGAGCAGCTATAGTCCTTAAGCCACAGTATATTGCCGTTATTATTATTGTTAACATAACGATGTGCAACGAGCTGCAAAATTCAGCCCGAAAATGCGTCCTGACGGGTAGGGATCAACCAGATAAAGAGTGCCGGCCTGGGCCATAGCACGCCTCAAAACAAGTGCGGAGCCTCCCTCGGCAACACCTATCTCCATTATGGATTTTTTGCCTGAAGCATATTTTTTCAGCAATTCCGCTTCTAACTCGCCGTGTTGAGCAATGACGCCGCGGAATCCAAGCAAATGGAATATAGACTTCCTGAATAATTCTGTTCGTTCCATTCCAAACCGTTCCTTTCAAATAATGGATTCAGGCTACATTTTGAATATGAAGTTGCAAACATACGCGCCTCCCGAATTCAAATCCTGTTGCCGCTGATGAATGTTCACTGAAAATTCGGATAACGGCAATAACGCATTCCCGCTTATGAAATATCCCTTGTAACCATAACTGCGCAAACGGTTAAAAATTATTTCCATGGGGAAGTCAAGATGTCTCTGTTCTATTTCGATCAGGATAACCGGCTTCTCTCTTTTTATCGTCACATCGGCGCCCTTAAGTACTTCAAGCTCGTGGCCTTCCGCATCGATTTTCATAAGTGAGACGCCGGTCAACAGGCAGCGATCCAGTGTTGTTACCGGGCTTGTTATGATTTTTTCGCCTTTCCCGGAGATATTGGAAAAGCTCGCGCAACCGTATATTTCCACTCCGTTATGAACCGGTATATGAAGCTCCAGGAATCCATCGAATGACGACAGCCCGACGTTATGAACTTCTATATTGGCCGCGCCGTAATTTTTCAATATTGCAGCGCAATGAGGAACCGGTTCGAATGCGACCACCTTTCTGAACGCTTTCGACAAAGGATAGCTGTAGAGGCCGATATTCGCGCCGATATCGACGGCGACATTCCTGGCTTTTACTAATTCCATGAGAATACTTATTTCCTTCCGTATTATTTTTTTCGCACCGGAACCGGCATGATAAAGTAACGGCAGGTAATATTTATCCGGGATATTATTCCAGAACGCTTTTTTTGCCGCTTTCAAATAATTCAGCAGTATCATCGCCATGAATAGATGCCTTTCGCGAGCAAAAAAGCCTGTACGAGCGCACCGCCTCCGGCAAGCAGGACATTTAGTATCAACGCGTCGAAGGTCGTCCTGATCCCGTTCATCCCGATGAACAAGAGCTGAATCAGGATCCCGGACGCAATCATCCATGACTGCCCCACTGTTGATTTCCTGGCGATAACCATCGTGTAAAGAGTTCCGCTCAGCAGGAGAAACAAGGGCACAAGAACCGCGAAGGGCAGCTCCTTTTTCAAACCGGCGTACTTGGCGCCGAGTATGAACAGCCACCATTCCGGCAGAACAAAAGCACTGATCATGGTCAGGAGCGAGAGCGCGCCGATGCCCGAAAGAACGAGCAGGCCTTTTTCAACATATGCTCTTCTGTTTTCGATCCGGGCAAAATAAGGCTGTACAAAAAATGTATTTACCGTCATGAACAGTCCGAAAACCTGTCCCAAACGACCCAGGGCTCCGACCTCGGCTACCGAGGACGTATGCCCGACGAAACCCAGAATTGCGGTGGAAATCTGTCCCTGGAGCAGATAATAAATAACGCCCGGCGCCAGGGGGTAAACAAATTCTTTAAGAACACGCCCCTGGTCCGCGCTCGGCGGCGCAGCGTCATTCACATAAAGCCTGCAGCGTTTTTTCAGCAGCATGCTGCCGGCCGTGAAACCCGCCAGATTAACGGCCAGTGCAACGACGGCGGTAGGGGCAGTTCTGCACCAGAGCACGGTTAGCGCGAGCCTCACTACGGCGCTGCCCATCCCGGCCTGCATAAGGCCCGTTGAATCATGAAATATATTCAGAATTGAATTTTTTAATGAAACCGTCTGCTGGATCCAGCTTGTTATCAATACGAACAAAACACTCGTGATGATACTGAGCGCGGGCCAGTTATTCCCCTTCGTCATAAAAGGCGCCAAGCCGATAACAACCAGCCCTGTCGCCGCATAGAGCCACCTGCGATATCGCAGCGCAGCGGCAAATAAACCGCTTAACCGGCGTTTGTCATCCTTGAGCCTTGAACCAAAGGTCACTATCCCCTGCGAAACGCCCATGTCCGATCCGACACCGCTTACCGCCGACAATACGCTGGAAATGGTATATAACGCGTATTCGCCGATCGGCAGGAACCTCAGAACCAGGAACCCCGTAATAAGATTCAGCGCCTGGACAACGGCCTGCCCGGCCAAAAATTTGCTCAGCAGGAACGACCAGTATTTCAAACGTTCTTTATTCAACAATATACTTTAACAGGGGCAAGATCGTTAATCCTGGAAAAAGCATTTAACCACAGGTGAACGCAGATAAACACGGGTGATTCAAAATCTTAAATCGAAATATGTGCTCTCCAATCGGGCGAAGAAAGTCTGATGAACTTTAAGTTGTTTTTGACCCGGTGCCTTTTTCAGACTCTCATCTGTGTTTATCTGTGTGCGGCGAAGCCGCCTGTGGTATAACAATCTTAGTTCCGGCTTGTCCGGGTCAGGTTAATCTTAAGTCAGTTTTTTGAGCCGAATAAAACCGCTTCAACAGCCTCAAATACCCTGTTGACCCCTATTTGTTTTAAACATTCATTACGATATTCAGTACACTCCTCCGACATACATCCGGCGCATGGTATCTCATATCGCAGAATCATGTGCTTGTCGCCATAGGGATTCCATTTGCCGGGATAATCTCTGGCGCTGAAGAGAGCAATGCAGGGCGTACCGGCCATCGCGGCCAGGTGCATAGTACCCGTATCGTTTCCAACATAGGCTGCGCAGGCTCCCAAAGCAGCGGCGGAGCCATAGATGGAAAGCCGCCCCGCGAGATTGTGGGCTCCTTCTCTCCATTCCCGGCAAAGTTCGTCCCCTAATTCCTTGTCCTCTTTTCCTCCAAGGACGAGCAGTTCCATGTCGGGAAAAGCGCGGAGGAGCAGTCGGCCAAGCTCGGCAAAGCTGCTCCTTTGGCCATCTTTTGGCCGGCATCTTCGACCCCGGCCCCAATGCCAATAATTTTTTTTCGGCAGATATTCCTTCCGCCTTGAAAATATCTTGTACCGGCTTTTTTTCTCCGTCCGGGACAGGGAGACAAAAAGCAGAATTAATTTCTCCTCCCGCCACTGCAAGCAGCCGCCGCCATTCCGGCTCGCGGTGCTGCAAATTTCCGTCTGGTCCCCTGCCGGTCTTTTTAAAAGCCCCATACCCCCGGTAGTAGGGAACTCCAACCATGCGTCGGAAGAAAAACCGGTCCCTACCGGCCTGCCAGGCAGTCCGTTCCGGTGAAAGATCAAATACGTATTCAGGGGCCAGTTCCCGCAATTTACCCGCCAAGGTAAGCATATTTTCCAGAGAAGCCGCAAAACCTTCAGCCGGCGTATAAAACAATACCTCGTCAAACCAGCCGGTAGGACAGAGCACGTCCCATGACGAGACATAGCCGTTGCTGCCGGTATGCCGGTCAGTCAGCAGCGCCAGACGGTGACGAGGATAATTCTGCCTGATGGCGTGGATGGCGGGCATGGCAACAAGCGTGTCGCCTAGCTGGCCGATTCTGTAAATAAGCACGGTTGGCGCTTGCGCTGATACGTTTCTTTGTAACTTTTTGCCTGGAGAGAACACCGATGCGGCCCCTCCACCCTGGTCATTCGATTGAGCAATGCCGGTATCCTCAATCACGCTTCCTTGCGGCCCCGGCCTGCTCATGTTCGATCATCATCCTGACCACATCCCGCATTCTGTAGTGAGCTTGCCAGCCCAGTACCTTCATTGCCTTCGCGGGATCGGCCCTGCCGATTTCAAGATCCGCCGGCCGGAGCAGCTCCGGGTCGATTTCCACATGGTCCTGCCAGAAAAGACCGGCCTGGCTGAACGCGGCATCCACGAAATCCTCAAGACTATGTGTTTCACCGGTTGCGATGACAAAATCATCCGCCTGGTCCTGCTGCAGCATGCGCCACATGGCTTCCACGTATTCCGGGGCCCACCCCCAGTCGCGCTGGATGGAGATATTCCCCAGGCGAAGCTTTTCCCGGCTCCCGGCCGCGATGCGGCAGGCCGCCGCGATGATCTTCCTGGTCACGAACCTTTCCGGGCGAAGCGGCGATTCATGATTGAAGAGAATGCCGGAACAGGCGAACAGGCCGTAAGCCTCGCGGTAGTTGGCGATCTCCCAGAACGCCGCGGCCTTTGCCACGCCGTAGGGACTGCGGGGGTGGAAGGGAGTGGTTTCGGCGGCGCGGGCGCCGTCGGTATTGCCGAAAGATTCACTGGAGCCGGCATTGTATAATTTGACCGGCTGTCCGGAAAACCTGATCGCCTCCAGCAGGTTCAGCGTGCCGACGCTGATGCTCTCCAGGGTTTCCACCGGCTGCTGGAACGAAAGACCGACCGAGCTCTGTCCCGCGAGGTTGTATACTTCGTCCGGCCGGACCTTCGTCAGGACCTGCAATACGCTCCGGAAATCGTTCGGAGCCATGGATTCAAGCCGGACGTTCCCTCGAATCCCCAGGGCACGGAGGTTCTGGAACGACGACATCTGGGCGTCCCGGGACGTGCCGAAGACTTCATACCCCCTGGTCAGCAGCAACAGCGCGAGATAGGCCCCGTCCTGGCCCGAGATGCCGCAAATAAGGGCCCGTTTCACCGGTTCAATTCCTCATACACCTTCATTGCCCACCCCCGCAGCCCCCGCAGCTTTCCCGCGCCCCCGTCTCCCGGCAGCCATTCCTTTACCGGCACGACAAAGCCGGTTTTCCCCCGGCTGAGGATCGCGTTGGGAAGCGGTTTCCGCGGGGTAAACGCCATCTCGCCCTTAACAGGAGCGCCTGGACCGCGGAACAGGGGCGCAAGTGTTCGTAAAATTTCAATGTCAATAAGCGGCGTCCTGATCTCTACGGAGTGGGCCATGCTCGCCCAGTCGGTATCGCGAAGAAGCTGGCTGCGCATGTACCATTCCATCTCCAGGGCCGAGACCTTCAAATGAGCGCTCCCGATTCCCTGCACGGTCTGTTCCAGCCGGAGCAGGGTCTGCAGCTCCCGCCACCCTTCCCGCGCCATTTCCCCATCGAGCAGTCCCGGCAGTTCCCACGGCATGAACATGCCGCGCCGCAGAAGATAAGCCCCGCCGTAGCTGCCGCCGTATTCCAGCAGCCCCGCGTATTTAGGAGAGGTAACGTGTTTCAAAAGCGGCGCGAAGACGGCGCGGAACGCCCGCCCCACGGCCGGTAAAGCGCCGGCAGGACCGAGCATGCCGGCCATGCGGGGCACCTGGCTGAAGCTCGGGTAGCTGCCGAACAGCTCGTCCCCTCCCAGGCCGGAGATGACGACTTTCAGGCCGGCGGCCGCGGCCGCCTTGCTCACGAAGTAGCTGTTGATCCCGTCGGTGGTCGGCTGGTCCATGGCCTCCAGCATCCGGCCGAGCTCATCATGGAAATCCCGCCGCTCCACCCAGATGGTCCGGTGTACGGCGCCGTAATGTCTCGCAACCTGCTCGGCCAGCGGGACCTCGTCGTTCTCCGTTCCCCGGTATTCCTTAAAGCCGAGGGTGACGGTGTGCAGCTCCCCCGTCGCCACCTCCGCGGTCAGCGCCGCCAGGGTTGTGGAGTCGAGGCCTGAAGAAAGGAAAACGCCGACCGGCACGTCGGCGATCAGGTGATGACGGACGCTGTCGAGGAGCGCCGTGCGTATGCGCTCCCGCATCTCCGGAGGTCCCGGCGAAAGCGGGTGTTTGCCGGCTTCCGCCAATTCCCTGCTGATGCTGCAAAAGTTGCTGAAACGCTTCTTTCCCTCGTTATCAATCCAGAGCGATGTCCCGGCGGGAAGAGACCTGATCCCCCTGTAGAGAGTGTACGGCTCCGGCACATGCCCCCAGAGAAAGAACCCCGCGTGACCGGCGGGTTCCGGCGCCGTATCTATACGTCCTCCGGCAAGAAGCGCCTTTACCTGGGAAGCGGAGCGAAAGGTCCGGCCGTTGTCCGCGTAATAAAGGGGCTTGATGCCGAAAGGATCGCGGGCAAGGAACAGCCCCTTCTTCCGTTCGTCCCAGATTGCAAAGGCGTACATGCCGCGCAGTTCATGCACCATCTCCGCGCCCTTGTCGGCGTAGAGCTGGAGCAGGACCTCGGTATCGCTTCTCGAGCGGAAGCGTCGGCCTTTCTTTTCCAGGCGATCGCGCAGTTCCCGGTAATTGTAGATCTCGCCGTTGAAGGTGATGACTGAATTGCCGTCCGTATCAGCCATCGGCTGTGCGCCGGCCGCAGACGGATCGATGACGGCCAGGCGGCGGTGCCCCAGGCCGACGCGTTTGTCGGCCGAGTACCATTCGCCGCACCCGTCCGGACCGCGCGTGATCATCCTGTCGCGCATGCGAAGCAACTCGTCCCGGTCGACCGAAGGAGCGCCGCTGTTGTAGGCAAATATGGAAACTATTCCGCACATAATGACTTGGTTCAATAGAGAGCGTTCAGATTTTGATGAACCCGCGTCCTGATATGAAGCAGATGCCGCAGGTTTTCAAGTGCGTGAACATCGGTGCCGAAATGCGTATAGAGCTGAATTTCCTGCAGGCCGTCGGCGGCTTTCCGCACCCGCTCGCCGTACATTCCGAAAAAACTCCCCAGATTCCCCTGAAAAGCGCAGCCGATGTCCCTCAAATAATCCAGCAGTTCATTAGTCGCGCCTCCGGCGTTCAAGGCCCGGGTTTTAAAGTTATTTTTCCCGCCCCCGGTAAATATCGTCCTCAGAGCCTTGCCTAATACGCTTTCCTGTTTCTGCTTCGGCAAGGCAAAGAGAACACACCGCTCAGGATGCGCGATCATGGGCACGTAGCCGCTGCATTTGATCCGGTAGCAGGCATCCTTGACGAACTCCGCCGGCGCATAGTCGGGCACCTCGATCAGGAGAAACCTTGAATTTCCGAGCGGCTGGGGATCTTGCAGGTATTCCATGAGAAATTCGTCAAGATAGTATTCCCGTCCCGGAAGGAGCCGCAGGTCTATCTGTCGTCGTGTGAGTTCGGCCTGGAGCGCGGCCCGGACCGTCCCTACCGTTGCGTTGTCGATGTCGAAGCTGCCCTTAACCAGATGCGGCGTGCAAAAAACCGTGGTATAGCCTGCCCCACGGAAAGCCCTTGCCAGCTCTACCGACTCGTCCATGGTGGAAGGGCCGTCGTCTATGCCGGGCAGCAGATGACAATGGTAATCCGTTGCGCTTTGAGTTTTGAATTCTGAATTATTCATCCTGAAAAAACATTTGGACGCGGATAAACACGGAAACTGCGGATAAAAACAAAGCGATAGGACAAGACAGCGTTTCATCCTCTGGGTGAAGTATGAAGACCTGAACGGTATTTGGTAAATCCGATGTAAATCAGATTTTATAAAAACATCCTGAAATACCCGCAGCTCTGCCGCTGGGATGAAAATAACTTCATGACAAGTCAGGATTAGCTTTTGATTTTTTAGAATTCAGGTTTGCTTTTATCTGCGAAATCAGCGTTATCTGCAGACAGGAGTTTACCGTTTCACTTCTGCACAACCTGCTCCCGGGTCAGTCCGAACCTGCGCTGTCTTTTCGGATAAAATCGAGTTTTGCGTCCAACAGATCCTTTTCTTCGAAATCAGGCCAGATTTTATCCGTAAAATACAGCTCTGCATACGCCGTCTGCCAGAGCAGGAAGTTGCTGATCCGCTTTTCGCCGCTCGTGCGTATGATGAGGTCGGGGTCGGGAAGGCCTCCCGTGTCCAGAAACGACGAGAACAGCTCTTCAGTCAGCGGATCCGCCTTCCCGTTGGCCGCATGCATGCGCCTGATCGCTTCGAGAATCTCGCCCCGTCCTCCGTAGGAAAGGGCAAGGTTCAGTATCAGACCGGTGTTCCCCGCCGTTTCGGTCACCGCCTTCTTGATCCAGTTCTGGGCCGACAAAGGAAGACGCTCGATTCTGCCGATCGATCGGAACCGTACGTTCTTCGTCCTCATCGTTTCGATCTCGGCCTTCAAAAAAGAACTGATCCTGTCCATGAGGAAAGCTACTTCTTCTTTTGGTCTTCCCCAGTTCTCGTCTGAGAACGCGTAGAGGGTCAGCACGGATATCCCCAGATGGCGGCAGTAATCGGTAACCCTTCGCACGGCGTCGGTGCCCTTCTTGTGCCCGGCTATCCGCGGCAACCCGCGCCTGATGGCCCACCTGCCGTTTCCGTCCATAATGATCGCGACATGTTTCGGCATGCTCATCGTATCGAGACTGGAACGCTGTTCCTTGCTCCCCGGATTTTTCGTATTCATGCTTTCCTTATTCTCCGGTAACTATTCGTTAAAGATCTCTCGGCGCGCCTAGCACCGATATGAAGCGGCTGACCTGAATAGTTCAAATATTTTAGAATAAAATCTGCGTCTCTACGGCCTTTTCGACTTTTTTACGAACAACCCGTTCTTTCCCGGGAGAAGCAGCCGCAGCAGCCGCGGACCTTTTCTCCGGGATTCGGGCTCCTCGTCGGAATAATATCCGGACCCGTAATACCCGTAGCCGTAATAACCATCGCGGTAGTAGCCGTAACGCTCGAGGCTGCGGCCTGACTTGTCGTTGACGATCACCCCGGCCACGGGCGCGCTGACGTTGGCAAGCATCTCGGCCATTCGACGGCCGGCCTTGACCGGCACCCGCTCGGTCTCCATGACAATGAGGGCCATGTCGCAGCGGATCGTCAGGAGCGGCGCATCAGTGACCGCGAGGACCGGCGGGGCATCGAGCAGAATATGATCGTAGGCGCCCTTTAATCTGAGAAGCAGCTCCGCCATCCGCCCGGAGCCGAGAAGTTCGGCCGGGTTGGGAGGGGTAGTGCCGGCGCTGACGAAATCGAGCCCGGCGAGCCCGGTATCGCGGAGAACGCTCTCAAAGCTCGCGTCGCCGGCAAGGACTTCGGTGAGTCCCGGCGCCTTGGCGTGCTTGAAGAACTCATGCAGGTTCGGACGACGCAGGTCGCAGTCGATCAACAGCGTCCGGGCCCCGGTTTGCACCAGGGTGGCCGCCAGGTTGGCGGCGATGGTGGTCTTTCCCTCGCCGGCAAAGGCGCTGGTGAAGATGAGTAATTTCTTTTCCCGGTTGATGGCGGAGAAGTGAAGGCTGGTCCTGAGGCCGCGGAAAGCCTCGGCCACGGACGATTTTGGTTCCCGTTGAGCGATGAGAGAAAGGCCGTGTTCCTCCGCGGAGTCGCCGTTGCGATGAGGAATAAAAGGTATGATCGCCAGGACCGGAGCGCTGAATTCCCGCCGGGCCCCCTCGGCGTCCTTGATCGTGTCGTCCAGGTACTCCTGGAAAAAGCCCAGACCCGCCCCGAGCATCAAGCCGACCAGGAGGCCGAGCATGAGGTTCTTCCGCTTGTTCGGTCTCAGGGGCGTGGCGGGCGTTATGGCCGGGTCGATAACATTGATGCTGCTGATCGTGGAGGCCTTGGCAATGCGCGCCTCCTCGCGTTTCTGGAGGAGAAGGGTGTAAACCTCGGCGCTCACCGTGGTGTGGCGCATGAGGCGGGCCAAATCGCGCTCCGCTGCGGGAAGTTTCCGGAATTCTCCTTCGTAGAGCGACAGTTGCCGGGTTACGATTTCCGCCTGTTTTTCCAGGTTTTTCAGGCTGGTCTCGTAGGCATTCCGGATTTTTTTCTGAACTTCACCGATCTGCTCCTGGACGGCTCTGACGGCAGGATGGGTCTCGGTGTAGTCGGCAAGAAGCGTCCGCTTCTGCACTTCCAGGTCCGTCAGCCTGGCGGCCATCGTGCCCACGCGGGTCGTCCTTGCCCCCAGCCGGGATATAAACGGCGCCCTGCTCGAGCGAATCCCGCTGCGCGGCCAGGGCAAACTCAACCTGCTTGCGCTGCAAAACAAGATTTGTTCTCTCCTTCTCCACTTCGGAAATCCTTTTGACAAGCTCTCCCGCCTCGCTATCGAGCTTGACCACGCCGGAACCGGTCTTATATACCTGCAGGTTTTTTTCAGAAACGTCGAGCTCGCCCCGCACGCTGTTCATCTGCTCTTCTATGAAATCGAGGGCCTTGCTCGCCTCCTCGGTCTTGAAGGCCACGCTCTGGTCCAGGTAGACCCGGACCAGCGTATTGACTACGTCCCGGGCCATGACCGGGTCGGTGTCTTCGTATGACAGGCGGATGATTTTCGTCTTGTTCCCCACCTCGGAGGCCTTGATCCTTCCTTTAAGACTGTCGGCAGCCGCATACAGGGGTCGGGAGGAAAGCTGGAAACTGTCGCCCGGCTTGCCCTTGAGGCCGGTCAGGACAAGCCTCAGGGCGCCCGCCTGCAGGAGCACGCCGCTTTTTCCGGCGCCGACCGGTTTGCCGTCGCTGTCGAGCACCTGGTAACTGTCCGGACCCGTCAACTCCACGCGATACACCGCCCGGGGCTCGGCGCTTGCGAAGTCGGCGATTTTGAAGGAAAATCCCCGCGTCTGTTTGGCCACCTGCAGGTCCAGTTGAAGCCGCTTCACGACCTGCTCGGCATTGGTGCGCGACTTGATGATTTCGATCTCGGCATCAACCGGGCTCTGCTGGCTCACCCCCAGTGCGCCGAGAAGGTCCCCTTTGCCCTTCTCTTCCCGCACCTGCAGCGTGGCGAATGCCTGGTAAACCGGCTTCATGGCAAACGTGTAAACGGCTACGGAAAAAAAGACGACGCAGAAGGCGATGAGAAAGGACCGGCGGCGGCGCATGATTACACGAATGTAATCATGGAGATGGACTTCGCCGGATTGCAAGGGTGATCGGGATTGAGGGCGTTGGAGGTCGGTAGTCATTGCGGTCCTTCCCGGTTCCAGGTACAATGTTCGAGACAGGGAGCCGGGTTTCGGCGCTGCACGCTGAGCGGAAAGAGCTGTCGAGAGAACATCGGACCTTGAACTTGAATTAATTTCGGCTCATTCGTAGAAAAAATGAACGACAATGCATAACCACAGAGACACAGAAAAAACTCTGGGTATATGATGCTTATCCGCAGATTACGCAGATTTCACGGATTAAACCGAACTTGAATTTTGCAGATTTTCAAATCTGCGGACATCTGCGAAATCTGCGGATAAATGTTTTTCTGGGTTCAAAAATGCTTTTCTTATGCAGGCCTGCTGAGTAGTACAAAAAATAAATCAGTTCTCCATGCCTCCGCGGCAAAAAGAGTTTTTTCAACCGGGACACGAAAGAAGCTTAATTTCACTCCTGTAAAAATTTTATCTGGACGAACGGCTGCAAAATTGCGCTGATGGCCTGAAGCGACGGCAGAATCTCGTTTATAGCATCGTTCCAGGTCCCGAAGCGGTTCCTGGGAACGTAGACAATGTCCCCTTCCTTAAGCGCAAAGGGAAGCGCCTTGCCGCGCAGTATCCTGTCGAAATCAACAACGATGAGTTCCCCGCGGGTTGCGGACAGGGAACGAATGATGCGTATATGAGTGGAATCATAACCGCTATCGCGCAGTTCCGCGCCGGCAATCGCCTGCCCGAGGGTGATTCCGCCCGACGGTATCGGTTGAGGACCTCCCTTTTTAACCGCGCCGAAGACAAAGACCTGGGTATTCCTGCTGTCGGGAATGTAGATGGTATCGCCTGTCTTGAGCCAGACGTTCTGCCGCTGATCGCCCGTGGTGAGCAGTTCATTGATATCCACCGGCGCCACTTTGTGATCGCGGATAAGCCTCGCGGCGGTGAGACTGGCTGCGGGGTCGAATCCGTTCCCAAAAGCGATTCCCTGCAGAAGGTTCAGAGGCCTGTCCATATAACGGGTGCCGGGGTTTCTAAATTGCCCGAGAAGGTAGAGGGGCTTGCTCTGGTACTCTACGACCTCAACAACGACCCAGGGTTCCTTTATATATTGCAGTACGAGTTCACGCAGACGGCTCTGTATCTGGACCAGGGTCATGCCTCCGACCCGCACCGTCCCGAGAAAGGGAAACTGAATATTGCCGCTTCCGTCAACCCTGCTTCTCGCGGTCGAGAATTCGGGTTTGCCGCTCACGTTTATGTATAATATGTCATGGGGACCGACAATATAATCCGCCGGCGGGGCCGGTTCCTCCAAAGGAGGCACCGTCACGAGCTCCTGTTCGACGACAGAAGCGGCCGGCTGCGGAGATTTATTCGCTTCGGCCTTCTTCACGGGACTCAGCGTTTCCTGGTGAGTAACTTCCATGACGGATCCGGGACTGATTTCGCTGTAGGTAGCGCACCCCGGCGCCAGGAATGAGGCTGATGACAGAAACAGAACGGAAATAAATATGGTGGATTTTGTTCTCATTATTCAATCACTCCTCAAAAACTTTTGCCTGCATAGTTATTCCTCACCTCGCCCCTTTCCCGAACAATACCACTTTTATCGTTTTCAACAGAATTACCAGATCCAGGAGCGGCGAGAGATTTTTTATGTAGAAAAGGTCATATTGAAACTTTTCCAGTCCGTCCGCTACCGTCGTTCCGTGCCTGAAATGCACTTGCGCCCACCCGGAGAGCCCCGGCCGTATCGAATGACGAAGTGAAAAATAGGGTATTCTGGATTCGAACTCGCGCACTTCTTCCTCGAGCAGCGGACGGGGGCCGAAAAAGCTCATTTCTCCCTTCAGGATATTCCACAGCTGCGGCAACTCGTCTATCCTGAAAAACCTCAGTACTTTGCCGGTTCTCGTTATTCGCGGGTCGTCCCGTTCTCCGGCATGCTCCCTGTCATGGTCCGTTCCACTCCGCATGGAACGGAATTTCAACAGCGTGAATAGTTTGCCGTTCAGCCCCACGCGTTTCTGCCTGTACAGTATGGCGCCCCTGGAGTCTAAATAAACGGCCACTGCCGCAACCAGGGCAAGAGGAAGCGCAAGCGCCGCGCCGATGAAGATGAGAATGATATCAAGGCCCCTTTTCACTTTATTGTTATATATATTTTTTTTTACGCCCAATAACGGCGTAAAAACAAGCCAAAAGTCCGTCACATGCTCCACAGGGACCTTCCCGGTTATTTTTTCATAAAAGGACGGCATGTCATAGACCATAACCCCGTCGAGTTTGCAATCCAGGGCGGATTTCAAAAGTTCGGGCTTCTTGAAAGTGCTGCTTGCAAGGACAAGGGCGTTTATATTCCTGGATCTGATAATCTGTTTTAACGTCGCTGAGTCTTCGGCCATTGCGGGAGAAGGAGAGGCCTTCCAAACAGGGCCGCCATCGTCTGTTGTGTGTCCAAGCACGCTATAGTCCGGGTCGTCTTGCATTGCCTTATAGAGTTTCTCCGCGGCGCCATCCACGCCGAGAATCAAGAGTTGCTTTTGCTGCATCGACTTCTTTTTAAACATCGGCAGAAGGACAAACCTCCAGAGGTAGGTGCCGGCGCCTCCCAACGCCGCGCACAAAATAAACACCCCCCTGCCTGACCTCAGATCCGGGTAGAAAAAAAAGTATATTGCGAGCGCCCCCGCGGCGACAACGACCCCGATCAGATGTTTGAAAAAATATTTAATATGCCGGGAATCCAGGTCAAGACTATAAAAATCCAGCAGATAAAAAATAAACGAATAGGCGACAAGGAATGATGAGGACCCCTTCAACAGAGTGATTATGTCATGCCCATGAAAAGAACCGAACCAGATTAACATGGATAGAATATAGGAGCAGGAGATTATGCCTGCGTCTCCCAGCAATAATAAAATTTTCTTTTTGGAGAAATACTTAAACTTCATGGCTGATTTAAATAAATGTTGCGATATGAAACCGGGAGTTCAGTTTGTCGCGTCTGGTTGACGGCTCATGGCTGATAGAGATAGGCGATCTTCTGGTCGAGCGGAAAAAAGCGGATTAATTAAGAGAACAATCCCTGCGTGGAAACCCATGTTCTGTGATTCATGATTGGAGAATTTATGTCAGCAGAGCTCCGCCCTCTCAGTCCCATGGACCGACAGGGCGATAGAGGGTTTGCTGTTTTTCGCGGAGGCCGCTGTTCGTGAAGTCGGCACATTAGCGCCGGCATTGATGAATCATTTAAAAAATTATGCCGGGTATCAGAAAGAACGCAGGTGTTTTAATCGAACAACGGGTCACGCCGTTACATGCGTATAAATATAGCATAAAATGAGGATGATGCGGTGGTTCACACTATATGTCGCGGAAAATCTAAGGAAACTGCGGGAACAAGACGTTTATTGTCGAAAAAAAATGGATAGTAACGGACAGGGATGACCGGGTAGCCGTCAAAAGCATGCGTCTTATGTAACATACCGAATAGCCGGCGTATGATTTCAGAGCAATCCAGACCATTTTTTCGCACGTGGATAAATCCTGACGATCCAACAATCAATTCCAGAGGGCGGCAAATTGTTTTTTGTTTTGATCATGGACCTCGATAATGCCGTCCGAGTTATCCTTTTCGGTTCTCAACCGCACCTCCGATAAGCGTATTTTTTGACAAAAAAAATCCCTTGTGCCGTGTCTAACCTATGCGCCAGCTGATGTTCTATGAATTCCGGCCGCACCTGAGGAACTTCGTCAAGGATCGTTCGCGCCATGGCCCGGAGACCATGACCCGTCATTTCGTCTTTGCCGAAGCCCATCCGGCAGCAATTATCAATTCTTGGAATAAATCGAAATTGCAGTGTTGTTTGTGAAAGAGAGTGCGCGATAATCGGTCGCTCCGGCTTATGGCTTCCCCGTGCGTTCTAACAGCGCCCGAATGTCCTCAACGTACCAGCATGTGCACCGGGCGGATAACTTGACTGGCTTCGGATACTTGCCTGACTTCACTCCGGCCCACCATGTGCTTTTGCTTACAGGGATAAATTGGAAGAATACCTTTCTCTTGTTTCCAAGAATCTGCCATATTCTCAGCAGTCCCACTTGCGGAAAAGATGTATTCTCGTCCCCTGACCCGGTTTCCGGCGCTCTGCTTCCTTGTTCACTATCCGCGTCTTCTTCTTTCGGTAATAGAAATGGTTTTATACCGTTCAGCACTTCTTGAGCTATGGCGGATGTTAACTGACTCGTATCGATCTGTAGTTTTAATATCATCGATCACCTTTATAAAATGGAATAATGGGGGAAGGACACGTAGGATAGCGATGTCCGGGATGCACGTATTATGGGGATTAATGTGGCGGAAGATCCGCGAAGCCTGCTCTCATCCTAAAAACGGCATTTGAACACGGATGAACACGGAAACAGCGGATCAAAACAATGTGATAGAGCAAAAAGCCATCTCGCCTTTTGGGTGAATCCATTACTGTTCGTAACTTCCTATAAATCCGTGTTGATCAGATTTTATCCGTGTCCAACTGCTTTTTTCAGGCTCATACGATCTGCATGACTTCGCGGTCAGTTGTGGGCTAGAGGTGGCTTAGGCGAATTTAATAACCAGCTTTCTACCGCAGGCGGCTGCGTACCTTCGGAGCGTCGCAAACGAAGGCGAATGCTCCCGGCTTGCCAAAGAGGCCTCAATGCGTGCGAGAGATGAGGCTTTGATTTTCATGCGTCGAGCTACCTCGGCCTGGCTTAATCCAGCCTCACGACGCGCAGATAAAAGAGCGTCCAGGGCGGCAAACTCATCCTCGAGTTCATCGTAGGATTTCTTAAGCTCGGGATCACCGGCAAGAAGCCGTGCGGTCGTCGCCTTTGTATGTTTAACAGGTTTGTATTTATTCTGCTTATTCATTCTTTACCTCCTTCAGCCGTTGCCTTGCTACTTCGAGTTCCCTCTTCGGTGTCTTCATGATCTTTTTAATGAACGAATGAAGAATCACGATAGTCGAGTCTTTCACGGTGCAATAAAAAACACGGCCGATGCCTTCTGGTGCTTTTGGTCTTAATTCAAAGAGACCGCCGCCCATTGGTTCGGAATGCGGCGAACGGAGATCAATGCCATGCTTTTCCATCAGTTCTACATAGCGAAGATATCGAGCAAGAATCCCGCGCGGCATGGAAAATACTTCCTTCTGCACTTGCTCGTTATAATAGGTTACGATCCACCGCACGTGTATATATTAACATAAATGTTAATGACCGTCAAGGCCATTTACAAAAAGAACACAAAAAGAAAAAGCCCCTTTTACAGGGGCTTTCGTTCAACAGAGCTCATTAGAGCTTATTTCGTGAAAACAAAAAAGAAATGGTGGCGGTGCAGGGACTCGAACCCCGGACACAGGGATTATGATTCCCCTGCTCTACCAGCTGAGCTACACCGCCCCGGAAAAACAGAGGCTTAAGATACTGTATTGTAACTTTTTTGTCAAGAAAAAGTGACGGGGAAAAAATGAGAAGCCATCACACCCGACGCGCTGAAGGAGGGCTTCCAGCCAAGCAAGGGATCATTAATATTTTGAAAAATTATCATTTCCGACTTCGCTGGAAATAACAGAAATGGTGTTTTATCCGGCTATTCGGGGCTTTATTCCTTGAACCTCGTCTCTTCCTTCTGGATACGTTCGATTTCCTCTTTTTTCGTTTTACAGGCTATGCAATACCGGGCGAGCGGGTTCACCTGCAGCCGCTTGATATCGATCTCCTCCCCGCACTCCTCGCACAAGCCGAAGGTGTTGTTCTGGAGCTTTCGAAATGCATCCGCGATGTCCTTATACTGTTCGTATTTCATCTCGAGAAGAGAATAATCGATTCCCTGGTCCATGTCCTGCGAGGACAGGTCCGCGCTGTCCATTGCGGCATCGATCCTCTGCCCTGTTTCCCTGATCAGTTTGCGGCCCATTTGCGTTTCCAGTCCCTGCACGACCTCGTTCCGTTTTTTGAGCAGGATTTTTTTGAGCAATTCATGTCTTTTTCTCGTTTCTGCCGATATTCGTACCGGCCGAACAACAGGGGAAGAAGACTCATCCCGCTTTACGGCTTTGGCCTTTGGCTTCGCTTTCAACGCTTTTTTTGCAGACCGTTTCCTGGCTGTGATTACCGTTCTCGGCTTCTTCATGGCTTTTTTCGCTGCTTTTTTAACCTTCGCCTTTGAAGCAGCTTTCTTTTTTGCGCCCTTTTTTAAAGCCATCTTTCTTACGCCTCCTGATCGTGCTGCACGGATTATTAAATAACGAATCTGGATACTAATTATAGTTATGTATTCCGGATAATTCAAGTCAAATATCGGGAAAATAAACAAAAAAAGTTCATTTTAACGGCAAAAACCAGGCGTGCACCGTCTCCCGGCAAATAACGTGTGGATATCTATCATTTTTTTTGTTATGATCTTGCCGATTTGAGATAAGAGGTATGTATGTTCGTTCGACTGCTCGTGTTTTGTTTGGTGCTATCTGTTCCTGTTGCCGAAGCCTGGGCACGCAATGATCCGGAGCCCGATTACGATCTCTCGGTATCATTCGATATCGCCGCATCCCGCATTTCCGGCGAGGCAAACGTAAAAGCGCGTGCGGGCGAGAAGATGGTATTTAAGACCGATGACATTGTGCTCTCAGGTGTAACGTTGAATGGAGACAATATCGATTATGTTAAAACCGACGACGAAAGGATCAGTATTGTGCCGTCGGCATCCGGCATTTTAAACATACGGTACGAAGGTTATTTTAAACGCGGACCGCTCGATGACCGGTCCGATCCCGCAGCGAAGCAAAATATCATCGACAGCCGCGGCGTTTTCCTGCAGGGAACCTGGTATCCCAGGCCCGAGAAACCTCTCCAGTACCGGGTGAGAGCGCTTCTTCCGAACGGATATGAAGCCGTAGCCGAGGCTGAATATGTGAAGCAGACCGTACGCGGCAACCATACGGAGTTCCTGTTCCGCTTCGACCGACCGCTCCAGAGTGTCAATCTCATAGCAAGCGGGCGATATCGAATACTGGCGGACCGGGTGAACGGAATTGAGCTGTTCGCCTATTTTTTTCAAGAACACCAGGGACAGGCAGCGATGTCTCTCCGTTTGGCGAAGAAGTTTTTTGAATTTTATGAGAAGCAGCTTGGAAAGTATCCTTATCCCCGGTTTTCGATCGTGGAAAGCGTTCTGCAGCTCGGGTATTCTGCACCCACCTTCATGCTTCTGGGCCAAAGCGACGTTCTCGCACCGTCAATTTCCGAGAGAACGGTCAGTCGCGAGCTGCTGCGGCAATGGTTTGGGAACCTTGTCTTTGTCGATTTTGAAACAGGCAACTGGGCCGACGGACTGATCACATACCTTGCGGACCACCGGCTGGAAGAGCAGAAAGACCGGGGAGAAGAATTCCGGAAGCGGTTGTTGCTGGATTACCGCGCATATGTCAAACCTGAAAACGAAATATCGCTCAGAGCTTTCAGGCTGGGAACAGACCCTGCGGCAAGGGCAATAGGAAACGGAAAAGGCGCTCTTTTATTTCACATGCTGAAGCAGTCAATGGAGGAGGAATCCTTTTTCAATGCGTTGCGCGATTTTGTGGCTGCAAACCAATACAGCCGGGCAGGGTGGGACGAGCTCAGGACGAGTTTTGAAAAACGAGCGAAAAAAGATTATTCCCCCTTTTTCAGGCAATGGCTCGAGCAAAAGGGGCTGCCTGAACTGATCGTTGAAAAGGGATCCGTACGGTGGAAGAACGGAGAGTTCAAGATCGATTTCAGCGTCTTGCAGAAACAAACTGTTTACAACCTGGACCTTCAGGAAGAGATATCTCTTACGCGGGGCGGAATGACAACAGAACCGCTGGTGCTGGACTCGGCAAAAAAGAATGTTATGGTCCGCACTAAAGAAGAACCCCGGAGCCTGACAATTGACCACGGGTATAACGTAGCCCGGACGCTCAGCGATGATGAAACGCCGCCCGCTGTTGCGGCAGTGCTCGGCGAAAGCAGCCTTCTGATCGTTATGCCTGTTTCAAATGAAGAAGCGTACAAACCGGCGATTACACTGTTGAAGAGCACCGGCGCCCGGGAAAAAGCAGCTGCCGACTTCAAGGACGCTGACACCAAGAATGCGTCGCTGGTCATTTTCGGCAGCGATAACCCGGTTATTCCGCGATTGTTCGGCGCTGCCCGAAGCAGCCGGGCGGGGTTCAGTATTGTTGTAAGGAAGAACCCCTGGAATTCCGCCAAAGTGGTTGCCATAATCAACAGCAGGTCAGCGGCGGAAACCCAGGAAGCCTTGCGCGTGATTCCGGACTATGCGGAATACAGCATAGTATCTTTCGATAAAGGGAAAAACATCGAAATGAAACTCGGGGATTCGGAAAGGGGCATACGAATGGAATTGAGGGAACCGGCTGCCGCGTTCGAACCTTCCTCCGTAAAGACTGTCGACGACGCCATCGCAGCGGCGAACGGAAAAAAGATCGTTTATGTGGGAGAACGCCACGACGAGTACAGTCACCATATGGTGCAGCTGCAGGTACTCGAGAGTTTTTACGAAAAAGAGCCGAAAATCGCCGTGGGCATGGAAATGTTCCAGCGCCCCTTTCAGAACGTCCTCGATGATTATCTGGCCGGGTCGATCGACGAGAAACAGTTCCTTGCAAAGTCGGAATACTTTAAAAGATGGGGCTTTGACTATAACCTCTACAAACCGATCCTTGATTTTTGCCGCTCCCGGAAAATACCGGTGGTTGCCTTGAACCTGAAAAGAGAAATCGTGGACAAGGTATCGAAGGGAGGCATCGATTCGCTTGAAGCCGATGAGAAGAAGGATGTCCCTGCTGAGTTGGACTTCTCGGATAACGCATACCGTGAACGGCTCAAAGACGTCTTTAGCCGGCACAAAAAATCCGAAGAAAAAAACTTTGATTTCTTTTACCAGGCCCAGGTTTTATGGGATGAAACAATGTCCCTGTCGATCGACGAGTTCCTGAAGAAGAAACCGGAATACCGGATGCTCGTGCTTGCCGGTAATGGCCACATAGTTTTCGGATCAGGCATCCCGAAGCGGACGTACCGCAGAAACAGCATACCGTATTACATTATTGTGAACGATGAGGATATCGCGCCCGGCGTCGCCGATTATATCGTCCAGCCACAACCGCTTGAAGGCGAGGCAGCCCCTAAACTCATGGCCGTGCTGAGCGTCGAAAACAACCGCATCAGCGTCAAGGACCTTGCTCCAAACAGCGTATCGAAGACCGCCGGCATTGAGGTCGGCGATATGATCCTCTCACTGGACGGCTCGAACGTAGCCAGCGTCGAGGAAATCAAACTCATTCTTTTTTACAAGCAGAAAGGAGACATCCTTAAAGTCAGGGTGCTCCGAAAGCGCTTCTTACGGGCAGCCCGGGAAATGGAAATCAAAGTCACATTGTAAATATTTGGACCGTGTTGCCCTCATATGTCCAAGGCAACCAAGTTGGGTTCAGTCCACGGATGGTTGATACCGCGCCGGTATATGATCCATGTCATAGATTTATCCGGAAATATAGGGTAAAATTAAGTCATGTTTAAAGAAGGATGCCCAGGAAGCGCTGAAATAAGAACTCCCAAACCCGAAGACATCAGGTGCCAGAAGTGCGGCGAAAAGATCGAGATATGGACCGATGAGCCGGACACAACCTGCAGGAACTGCGGTCACGTGAATTCCCGGCCGCTCGGCACCTCTTGCATCGAATGGTGCGCCTTTGCAAAGGAGTGCGTAGGCGCCGACAAACTCGAGCGGCTGAAAAAAGCAATCAAGAGCTGATTATCCTAAAAACGGCATTTGAACACGGATGAACACGGAAACAGCGGATCAAAACAATGTGATAGAGCAAAAAGCCATCTCGCCTTTTGGGTGAATCCATTACTGTTCGTAACTTCCTATAAATCCGTGTTGATCAGATTTTATCCGTGTCCAACTGCTTTTTTCAGGATGATTCATCTCCGAACAGTAAATAGTTTGGTAGTGACCCTCTCTTTCGTCCTCTATCTGCAGGTACGTAAAAAGCAGTATTTGTCTTTATATATCGCACCCTTATATCTATTAAACCCTTCCTCTCTGAATCCCATTCAGGTGAAAATTACCCATAAAATATTGCAAAAACTATAATTTTTAGGTTGCATTAAGTTTCATATCCTGCTACGATTTCGAATCATGAAACGAGGATCGACTGCAAGGTGAGTTCTATGGCTGATAATGAAAAAAGTTCAGGTGTCAGCGACGAGGTAAAAGCTCAAAATTACCGTATCACCGAACGCTCTGTGGCGATCGGCCGCTGGATCGTTATCATTTTTGTGTTTTCTTATCTCAACATCATCGAGCCCGAGGGATGGCCCATCCACCTCTTTAACCTGCTTCTTCTCTTCGCCGCGGCCTATAACTCCTTCATCATGGTTTTCATGAGGAGAAGCGACAGTTTTTCAATCAACATCACTCATTTTTCCATGTACTGCGATATAATCGCAGTCGCTGTCGGACTTTTTTTTACGGGCGGGGTGAACAGTCCCTTTTTCTTTCTCTGGTATCTCACTCTGTTTACTGCGGGTGCGCGGTTCGGCTTTGTGAAATCCTTGCGCCTGCAGTTCCCGATCGCCATCATCCATATGTATCTTGTTTACCATACTGCCGTGCTGACCGATTTCTCAGTCCTGGACAGGCTGATTCCGGGACTCTTTTCCTTTATGGCTGTTTCGCTTTTCGGGGGCATTTTCTCACGGGAAGAGCATTATACGCTTGAGCTGCTCGAGGGGTTCCATAGAGAATCGATCGTGGATAGATTGACGGGACTCCATAATTACGCTTTTTTTGTCGATGAGTTGAAGAAAGAACAGGCACGAAGCGACCGCACAGGCAAGCCTTTCTCTGTGGTCATTTTCGACCTCGATTTTTTTAAAAAAGTGAACGATACGTGGGGCCATCAAAAGGGAAATGTGCTGCTCAAAGGAGTGGCCCGTATCATAAAATCTAATGCGCGCGTCATGGATACGGTCGCACGGTACGGTGGCGAGGAATTCGTGATCCTTATGCCGGACAGCAACGGGGCAGAAATGGAGATCGCCGAAAGGATCCGAAAAAAAGTCGAAGAGGCCGAATTTCCGATCGCCTCCGGCATAGTAGTCAGAATAACGATCAGCGGCGGCTACAGCAGCTACCCCCGCGACGCCTCAACCGTATTTGAACTCCTGGACAGGGCTGACAACGGATTGTATAAAGCAAAGGATATGGGCAGGAACAGGGTCTGCTGCTATAAGGACCCCGCAAACTCCGCCCTCACCTCCGCTCCTTCTTCAGGACAGGATGAATAACGCCGGTTTGAATCAGGATGCCTTGCTCCCGAATGCCTGGTTCTTCCGGCTCTGGGAGAGAAACCAGTCATAGAGCGAGGGATTATTATAGGTCTCGGTCCATACGTCGTGTCCGCCTTCCGGATAGAGCGTGAACCTCACATTGCCTCCCGCCTTTTTCAGGGCTTTAACCATTTCTTCCGATTCGGTGACTTTTACAACGGGGTCCTTTGCTCCGTGAAACGACCATGCCGGCAGGTGCTTTATGACGGAGACCTTGTCCGGGTCTCCTCCTCCGCAAATCGGCGCGATTGCCGCAAACCTGTCCGGAAAATCGATTGCGGTCACCCACGTTGCATACCCTCCCATACTGATGCCCGTCAGGTATAGTCTGTCCGTGTCAACCCTGAATTTATCAGCAACCATCAGGATCAATTCATCGACCATCGACGGAATCCAGTATTCGTCTTCAGGGCACTGGGGCGCAACGGTTATGAAAGGAAAATCGTCGCGGTCTTTCAACATGCGGGGAAGACCCTGACTGGTGACCAGTTTAAGATCATTTCCGCGTTCTCCGGCGCCGTGAAGAAACACGATTGTGGGCCACGGTTGCTCCTGCTTCAAATGATCCAGCGGAAAAAAAATTATATGATTATATCCGGCGGACTGCGTGAAATTCTGCTGGTTCATGATAATTCCCCTTTAAATGACTTTGACGTATTTTGCAGGACATGTCGCTTCCCGCAAAACATCGGGGCAGAAACAACACTCACGCCGCCGACAGGGGCGACATTGCGCGTATGCGGCCCGCAATCTCCGGCAGGATGTCGAGAACATAATCGATTTCTTCTGCAGTGTTCTGTGTTCCGAGCGAAAACCTCAAAGCCCCGCGGCATATCTCGGCCGGTATTCCCATTGCCAGCAGCACGTGAGAAGGCTCGCCCGTGCCCGAGGTGCAAGCCGATCCTGAAGAGACGGCCACACCCTTCAAATCGAGTTCCAGGAGCAATGCCTCGGACTCAACAAACGGGAAGGACAGGTTCACGGTGTTCGGAAGCCGCAGCTCGGGGTGCCCGTTCAACCGCACAGGAGGTATCCTGGCAGCGAGCCCTTTTTCCAGCCTGTCTCTGAGGAGCTTCATCCTCCGGCTTGATTCTTCCATAATCCTGCGGGCGTCTGCCGCAGCCAGCGCCAGACCCACGATCCCCGCCACATTCTCGGTCCCTGCCCGGCGGCCTTCCTCCTGATGCCCGCCGAAGACCAGGGGTGTCAGCGGAACTGCCTCCCGGATATACAAAGCGCCTACCCCTTTCGGTCCGTGAATCTTGTGCGCGGAAATCGACAGCAAATCCACTCCGAGCTCATCAACGGTAAAGGGCACCTTGCAGAAGCTCTGGACGGCATCCGTATGAAAAATGATATTTCGTGCTTTGGCGACATTCCCGATTGCCGCAATCGGATTGATCGTGCCCGTTTCGTTGTTAGCGTGCATCACCGATATCAAAATGGTATCTTCCTTCAGCGCCGACTCTACGGCCTGAGCGGACACCAGGCCGGTCCGGTCCGGCTTGACATAGCTCACTGCAAATCCTTCTTTCTCCAGGAATCTGCACGTATTGAGAACCGCGGAATGTTCGACAGCCGAAGTCACGATATGTTTTCCTTTTTTCCGTAAAGCCCTGGCGATTCCCTGGATTGCCATGTTATCGGCTTCGGATCCGGAACCCGTAAAGCAGATGCATTCCGGCAGTGCGGCTCCCAGCACGCGGGCGACCGTTTCTCTTGATTCGTCCAACGCCTTCTTCGCCTCCCGGCCCCATGAATGGACCGACGAAGCATTGCCGAATTTGCCGGCAAGATACGGAAGCATGGCATCAAGGACTTCGGGAGCGAGAGGAGACGTTGAGTTATTGTCAAAATATACATTCATGGCTGCTATATCCGGAGATTCGCCGACAAACAAGAACTTTGACGCTCCGTAAGAGTCGGGAAAGCGAAAGATACATTTAGTATAGCGCCGAGCTTGAAACAGGAGGGACGACAGCAGAAGAAGCCCTAAGACGCAGGAAAAGTCTAAAAATCGAACCCGGCCGAGAAGTACACGGCATTCCGATGCTGTTCACCGTGCCCGAAGTCCAACCGCACCGGGCCGATAACAGTGTCGGCATACAACCCTATGCCGGCCCCGGTCCGCAGGTCCTTAACTGAGACGTCGTCCCGGTTTTCCCCGATATCGGCAGCTTGATAGGCGAGATTGAGATACACCGCCTTCGCGAAGCTAAGCTGGTATTCGCTGATCATCCAGCGATATGCAATTGAAAAGGCGGCCACGTTGTCTCCGGTGAATTCCCTTCGCTGGAAGCCGAAAAGAGGAGAGCTGATAAGATAATCCGCGCCGCCTATACCGTATTTTTCCTCGTAGGGAATATTTCCGCTGCCCAGCCCGGCGGTCACATCGAGCGCCAGGGTATGCCGTTCGGCAAGCGGGAAGAAGCCCTGTCCATAGAGCGAGGCCTTCGTGTATTCGACATTTCCCCCATATGCAGGAGCAGCGATTTCATAAAGACCCTTGAAAAGAGTGCCCCGGTGCGCAAAGGTGCTGATGTCCCTCGTGTCCACGGTCGACAGAAGCGCAAGGCTCCCGATCCGGAAAATGGCTTCAGGCGGATTAACGCCAAGCGTCTCCAGTATCGTATCCGATGCGTACCGGTACCGCAGGTATGTGTCTCCGAAACGGAACCACTGGTAGCCGAATGCCAGTTCAACGCCCGTGCGCGTGATGTCCAGCTGTTTGACCGTATGCTTGTCTTCATAAATGAAGTATTTCCGGTTCGTGTAGAAACCGTCCACGGTATGAACGAAATACGTGCGGAGAATCACCGGAGAACGGTACCCCAGCATGATATCGGTGTAATTGCCATAGCGCGTGTTCAGAAAGAGCTTGACGCCCCTGCCCGTCACGTTGTCCACCACGACATCCGTAAGCCCCGTGAAGCTGTCCTCGAGATCGTAGCGCAGGCCGAGCCTTATCTTGTTGACCGGTTTTTCCCTGATCCTGAGTGTGAGATCGATCCCTCCCTGGTCGCTCTTTGCCATATCGATGGAGAGCGATTCGAAGTAACCGAGGGCATACAGATGCTGGATGTCGTATGCCGCAGTTTCGAGGTTCAGGGGCTGGCCGGTCCTGGTGACGGTCTCTCTCCGTATCAGGTAACGACTCGTCCTCGTTTGGCCGGTGATGGTAATCGAATCAATACGGCCTTCATAGAATACTATTTCAAGCGTACCGTCCGGCTTCATGCCCGCCCGTTCCACCCGGGTCATCAGGTATCCCAGGTTCCGGTATTGACCCACAATCTTGTCCAGTTCGGCCGCAAGCCGTTCAGCATTGAGCGGGTGATTGCGCTGCCAGTCGAGTGACGACATGATTTCTTCGGAAGGTAGAACGGTATTACCGGTCAGCATGATCGACAAAACAACCGGATTTTCAGCTACGGTAAGGACGGCTTCATACCCTTCTCCTTCCCGCTTCAGGTCGAGGGCAGCGTCGGAAAAATAACCGAGCCTGAAGACGTCCGTCAAAGTCTTCCGTATTTCGGCCGCGGTCGCTTCGCGCGGCGAGAGCGCTGGCGCCATGGCATACCGGATAGTGGCTTCAGAAACATTGACGTTCCCCCGGACCGTGAGAGTCGTAAGCCGGTACCGCTCGTTACCTTCAGGGATTGCTTTCCTCGGCTTCATCAACTCGCGGATTCTGGGCAGTTGGGCGCGGGCAGCCTGCTCGCCTTTGCGGATAATCTCGCGCATCAAGGGGAAGTCCGTGAATGAGTAGTCCGAGGTATCCGGCGTTATAACGAGATCGGCGAGCTTCGCCTGGCGCTCCGACTCGCGCCGGACCTGAAGCGAGATGGACTGACTCATAATTTCAATAAGCGAGACCAGCCGTTCCTTTTTTTCGAGCTTTGCGGAAGAATCCACGGCGATCACCACATCGGAACCCATGGACCGCGCGATGTCGACAGGAAGATTGTTGACCAGCCCGCCGTCCACCAGCATCCGGCCCTTGAGCTCGACCGGCTGGAATACCAGCGGAATCGCCATGCTCGCCCTGATCGCTTCGTGCAGAAGGCCCGTGCCGAGTACGACCGCCTCTCCGGTCTCAATGTCAGCGGCAACGGCCCGGTAGGGTATTTTAAGCCGGTCGAAGTCGAGGTCGGCCTCAAACGAGGCTGCAAGAGTTTTTGCGGCGAGAAGGTTCATCAGTTTCTGGCCCGCGGACAGCCCCGAGGGCGCCATGAACTCGCCGTCGCGCAGCGTGAATTCAAGCAGATGCCGGAAACCGGCCTCCTTCTGTTCCTGCGTAAGAAAGGCGCGTGCAGGCGTGTCCGTGAATACATCGTTCCAGTCGTTCGCGATGAATATCCGCTCAATTTCGTCCGGTTGATACCCCGCAGCCAGGATGCCCCCGACCACGGCTCCCATGCTCGTTCCGGCGACACAGGAAACGCGTATGCCTTCCTCTGCGAGGACCTTTAATACCCCGATCGAAGCCGCGGCCTTTGCCCCGCCTCCTGCTAAAGCGAGACCAACACGCGGAACGGTCTGATCCGGGGGGGTTACTGCGGTCTTAAGCCCGCCGTATATGGTCGTATAGGTAAGTCTGAAACGGACGAGTTCCTGAGCATGGGCAGGGCATGCCGGTTGAACGAAGAGTTGAACGCAGATAAGAAGGAAGAGCACTACTCCGATGAAGCGTGTACCCATGACTGATACTATAGCATATGATGTAATATTCTTTAATTTTTTGTAACTATTCAGGTCATTTTTTTATCCGCAGATTACGCAGATAAAAACAAAACCAGAATTCCGGTAAAAATCTGCGTAAATCTGCGAAATCTGCGGATAGAAGGGTTTTTTCTCAGATTTGTCTTAATGCCGTTCTGAAAAGAAGCTGAATGGTTACAATTTTTTTTCAGAGAGCAGTAAACCCGGGACAGTTTCGATTTAATATTGTCTTCATGCGCTATACCATTTCCTTTAAATTAAAAATTTTGAAGTTGCGTCTGAAACCGGTTTATGATATATTTTGAAACTGTTCGTTATGGAAGTCCCCAGCCTGTATCGGCAATCGCCAAAAATCCCGAGTAAGGAGTGAATAGATCTATTTATGGCATTATTCCCGAAAAAAATAGATTTCTTTCAACAGTTCGATCGCGCACTCGAGAACGTTTCCCGGGCCGCCAACGTCCTCGTCGACCTGATGAATAATTTCGAAACCTTCGAGAAGAAGGCGAAGGCCATTTACGAGTTCGAGCAGGAAGGCGACATGCTCACGCATGACATCATGAAGGACCTGAACAGGACGTTCCTGACGCCGATAGACCGCGAGGACATTCATGCGCTTGCGTCGAGGATTGACGATGTTCTCGACCTCATCTGGGCGGCCGTGGACAGAATGTCCGTCTATAAAATAGAAAAACCGACGCCCGAAGTCATATCCATTGCCGAAGACCTGCAGATGACTGCGGACATCCTGAAGAAAGCGCTCCGGGACCTTCGCGCGAAACAATATTCACATGTGCAGGAGCACTGCATCGAGATCAACCGGCTGGAGAACAGGATCGACCGCAAGTACCGGGATGCCCTCGGCAAACTGGTAAACGAGAAGAATGATCCGGTATACATCATCAAGTGGAAGGATATTTATCAGCTCTTCGAGGACGCGTCGGACAGGGCTGAAGACGTCGCGAATATTCTCGAAAGCATAGTCCTCAAAAATGCATGAGATCCTGATACTGATCATCGTTCTCGCGGTATTTTTCGATATCGCGAACGGGTGGCACGACGCGGCCAATGCCATTGCCACCGTAGTATCGACCAAGGTACTTTCACCCCTGGCTGCCGTAATGCTGGCCGCCGGGATGAACATCTTCGGCGCCTTCCTGACGACAGCCGTAGCTAAAACCGTCGGATCAGGCATCGTTGACCCCCTGGCAGTCACCGACCTCGTCATCATCTCCGCGCTGCTCTCCGCCATCCTCTGGAACCTGATCACAATCCTGATGGGGCTTCCCGTAAGCTCTTCCCATGCGCTGTTCGGCGGAATCGCAGGGGCAGCAACGGCGCACGGCGGGATCGGCATCCTGAATGTCGGCGGGATTGTGAAAATCCTGACATCGCTTCTCATCTCGCCCGTGCTCGGTATAATCATCGGCTACCTGTTCATGAAACTCATCCTGAGACTCTTCGGCCGGTTGTCGCCCGGCATAATCAGCAAGTACTTCGGAAGGCTGCAGATCGTGTCATCGGCCTTTATGGCATTCGGCCACGGTTCCAACGACGCGCAGAAGGCCATGGGAATAATAACCATGGCCCTGGTAAGCGGGGGAGTGCTGCATACGCTCGATGTGCCCAAATGGGTAATCTTAATCTGCGCGCTTGCAATGGGATTCGGCACCCTGTTCGGGGGATGGAAGATCATCAAGACTCTCGGCGTCAAAATGCTGAAGCTCGAGCCTATTCACGGCTTTGCCGCGGAAACGTCCTCCACTGCGATTATCGTGGCAGCAAGCCATTGGGGCCTGCCCGTAAGCACGACGCATGTGGTCTCAACCGCGATCCTGGGAGTGGGCGCAACGAAACGGCTCTCGGCGGTGCGGTGGGGCATAGCGGGCAAGATCGTGATGGCATGGGTCCTTACCCTGCCGGTCTGCATCTCCATGGCCTGGGGGATCCAGAAACTCCTGACGCACTATCATATCGGTTAACTCTTCTCTAGTCGTCTACACAGCAAAAACTACTGATGACCTTCTAAGACAATCCTCGATATCTTCCTCGTATCCACACCGCAATAGTTCCCCGAACGCAGTAAAGCTATAAAATTATCGTAGGTTACCTCGCACGGAAACTCTGTATAGCAGGAACCGATTTCCCGGGCGGAGTGCGCGTCGGAGCCCCCGGTAAAGGGCAGCTTAAGGGCCTTTGCCGCCGCGATAGCCTGAAGGTTAAACGAGTGCATGTTTGCGCCGTTATACCCCTCAAGGCCGGTAATGCCTTCGAGTCCCATGACGCTGTCGCCGAGGCTCGTCCCGGGCCTGTACGGATGCGATGGAATGACCACACCGCCCGAACCGTTCACGAAGCGGATCACGTCCGCCGCAGGAGCGTATTTTATGCCGAGTTTATCCGTATCAGCGCCGAAAATAAGACAATGCCCTTCCGCGGTAGAGTATTCCACGCCCCTGAATATCATGATGCTGGCCCGGTATTTTTCCTTCAGCGTCTCGATCGGCTCCGAAGCAGCGTAATGATAGTGCTCGGTAAAGGCAATCCCGTGCAGACCCAGTTCAATGGCGCGGACAACTGTTTCCTCCGGATCGGAATCATTGTCAGTGCTGTATCGTGAGTGTACGTGCAAGTCAATTTTGAATTTCATCCTTCAGCCTCTGATGCTCCCATCGTCCCTCTTTTTTCATTTTTTCGCTGTTTCTGCTTCTCTACAGCTCCCTCCGCACGTGCAGGCAAAACTTCCCGCCCGCGCTTTTTCAAAGGCTTCTTTGCCTTCCCGGAGACACAACACAGCGATCACGAGCGCCCCGATGGAATCGAGTCCGCCGAATCCCGTAAGCCTGTATCCCGCACTCGCAATCAGCAGCACTACGGATAGCTGGAGGCAGGCGCGAGTGCAGGCGGCATCCGCAAGTATTGCCTGAGAATTCAGTCTTCTCCCGACCGAAACCTTTGCCCGGATCAGCGCCCACATTGCAAAAATTGATACGAGAGAGACCGCAATTCCCCAGAACGTGCTTTCCGGTTTGTGCCCCCGGTACAAATCGACGAGAGAAGTAATCGCGAGCCCTGCCGTAAGCGCATAGAAAGCGGACCCCGTGATCCTGAGCGCCCGTTTCTCGAATACGTCCGGGTTCTCCCCGTCGTGCCGCCGTATTCTTCGGATCATGTGCCAGATGCCGATGCCCGAAACCACTTCCACAAAGGAATCGAGCCCAAAGCCGAACAGCGACATGCTTTCATCTTCCAGGCCGAAGAAGACCGACACCAATCCTTCAACGATATTATAGAGAATCGTGACCAGGGCGAGCGCGGAGGCCTGTGCATACAACTTGCTGTTTTTATGCCGGAGGACCGGGTAAAACGTTTTCATGTTCCTGGTTTATAGCACGTTTATGCGGCGACGATCAATATAAAAAAGAGCAGAACTGGTGGTTTTACAAAGAACGGCACAAGATGTTGTGTCGCACAAAAAACGAAAAGTTGCAGAATTACAAAATTAGAAATTTACGTTGCTTTTGTGTCCGTTTCGTGATAGGAAAATAAAAAATCCTCGCTTTTCTGAAAATTTTGATACAATCTACAGAGCGGAAGCGCTCCTGTCTCGGTTCTTTGGATTTGTGATTGCAGCAATGCTTTATTAAAAAATAACCAGATTCCCGGCCTGGGGATTGATCCCCGGACAGAATCCTGAATCTGTTAACCTATATTACTCTTAAACGTCGGGGGGGCGAAGATGCGTAATATCGGTCGTATGTTGAAAGAAGGAAGAGTGGCGCGCGGACTTGAGATCGGAGACATTGCAAGGAGGACCCGCATAAGCGCTCATTATCTCAAGGACATGGAAGAGGGTAAATTTCAGAGCATCCCGAACGTGTTCGACCGGGGTTATCTGAAGATGTATGCAAATGTCCTGAACATGGATACCCTGCCTTTGCTCGCTCTGTATGAAGAGAAGAAAAAACAAGGCTAGAAATACAGAGTTGGGAATGTAGCGACCTCTGGATTTCCTTGAAACAGGTTTTCATTACTCCCTTGTTCCGGTCGAGCCTGATCTCTTTCCCTTGTCCCGCCTTGATCCCCGGTTCCGCTACAATGAATTCTCCGTCTATCATTTCATGAGTTGCCGGGATTCAGCTTGACGCAACTGCCGTAATATTCTATCATTGGAACCATCTCCGGCCTGCCGGCATCCTTACCAAGGTAGCACTGTGTGAAGCCTCGTTTTCCTGAACCCGATTATCGGCCTATGAAAATCGTCTCTTTCGGACGGACAGACAGCGGCAAATCAAGAAAGAACAATGAGGATTCGTATCTCATCGACGATGGCAACGGACTGTATGCGGTGGCGGACGGCATCGGCGGGCACCAGGGCGGGGAGGTAGCCAGCCGGCTGGCAGTCGATACCGTGGCCCGCGAAGTTCCGCTGCTGCTTGCCTCAGGGCCGGACGCAGCCGTTCGGGAGCGGCCCTCTGCCGTTGATCCCTGTCGTTCGGCGCTGGAGACGGCATTCAGTCGGGCAAACGCAAATATTCGGAAGGCTGCCGCCGGTAATCCGGTTCTCTCCGGAATGGGAACCACGCTTACGGCCCTTTTCTTTGGCACGAGCGTTTATCTTGCGCATATCGGCGACAGCAGGGCGTACCGTTTGAAGGCTGGATTACTAAGCCAGATCAGTGAAGACAATTCAGTCGTCGCGGAACTCGTGCGGGCAGGCCTGCTCCCTCCTGAGCAGGCCCGGTCTAATCCCTACCGGCATATTATAACGCGCGCGCTCGGAATAGAAGAGGAACTCCGTATCGAACTCCGGAAGATCGATCCGGCTCCTGACGACACGTTCCTGCTCTGCACCGACGGGCTCACGGACATGGTTGATGACTCCGAAATCAAAATCGTACTGCAGAATCTAGCGCCGGCGGCTGCTGCCGCGAGGCTCGTTGACCTCGCAAACGACCACGGCGGGGCCGACAATATAACCGTTGTTGTTGTAAAAATAGAGGCGCTGTAAACGCCGTAATTGTTCGGGTTTGAGCCTCATACCTTTCGTATGACCGTTTTCAGCTTTTCGCGCACCTCCTCGGCGATTGCCTGCAGCTCCGGGTTCTGGACCGCTTGCATCGACATCACAGGGTCGATTGCCGAAACTTCAGCGCCGACGCTTTCGATTTCCTGTACGACCACGCTGCAGGGAAGCATCGTTCCTATCTTGTCTTCAACCTCCAGTGCACGCTGGGCAAACTGCGGATTGCATGCACCCAGGATCCGGTAGTTCCTGAAGTCAACGTTCAATTTCTTTTTGAAGGTTGCTTTCACGTCGATATCGCTCAGGACGCCGAATCCTTCCTTTGCGAGTTCCTCGGTCACGCGCTTTACCGCGTCTTCGAATGTTGTCTGCACGGTCTTGGTAAAATAGTAAGTCATGTCCGCACCTCCTGCCTTTATAACCGGAATAATCGACTTTTCAACACTGCTAGTGCACTGTAAAACTAATTCTTGATTGTATTGCACCTTTAGCCGGGTCCAGTAGTCAGTTACAAATCGAATTCCTCTCAAAACGGCAGGAACATTTACCGCGAAGTCGCGAGGAACGCGAGGAAAGCGAAATTCCCGTAATATGCCACAGGATAGTATTGCCTTCCTGGCGACCTTTGCGCCCTCGCGGTTCAATCTTTTTAGTTCCGGCTTGTTGGCTTAAAGCACACCGTAATGACGTCGTGGAACTATTAACAACTAGGTTTACGTTGTACTAGTCGAAATCTATTTTATAGAAAAGATCGACACCGCTTTCGATGCCGGTTTGCGTTTCCACTTCCCAGCGCTTCGAGAACGAATACCGCAGCCTGAATTCGTTTTCGCCGGTAAACAGGGACCGGCCATAACTGACATATAACCTGGGTGTAAGATATTTGCCGACCGTTATGAGAGAACGGGCCACCTGGTCCCCCGCGGGCTGTCCGCCTGTTTGCGCCACCGGCCCGGTCGTCGGCGCGGCGCCCGCAGGCTGACCGGGAACCGTCTGCGTCTTGCCCGGGGCCTGCGTCTCGATATCAAGTGTATCGACTCCCAGCCGTTGTTTCATTTGATCCTGGAGCGTTGCCGATTGTCCTGCCGACAGAAGGAGTCCTGCCGCCTGCATCAAGGACAGGCCCTGGGTGCGGTCTTCGCCCAAAGGATGGCCGAGCACGATGTAGGCCAGAATATCGATATCCTGCATGGATGGTTCGGAATACAGCTTTACCTGCGGTTGCTGCGTCGACCCCGTAATGACCACCCCGGCCCGGACCTCCCCCACCCTGCGCAGGGCAAGGATGTCGAGCCCCGGGTTGTCGACCGGGCCGCCCGCGAAGAGGACCCGTCCTCTCTTAATATCGAGGTTTACGCCGTAGGCGCTGTACCTGCCTTTAACGACCGTGATTTCGCCCGTACCCAGGACTTCATTGTTTTTCCCGGACCTCAGCTCCACGCTTCCGCCGAGCTGTGCGTCGGCCCCCTCTGCTTTTACGAGAACGTGCTTGCCCAGCAAGACTTTGACTTTGAGGTCGAGAGCAACGGGCAATTCCGCGGGCTCCCTCGTGCCGTCCGTTATCATGACGTCGCTGCTCGGCTTTATGGAAGCCTCCTGCGGCCGGCCATAGGTCAAAAACTCCGGCACGAGTATTTCTCCCCTGACGGAAACTTTCTGCCGTGAGCCTTCGAATTCGATGCGCGGGCTCAGCTGGATTCGCAGGTCCGGCAGGTAAAGAGCTTCGAATGCGTCGCCGCTCAAGCTGCCCTTGAAGCCGGAAATCCTCCATTGTTCCATGTCTATCACGGCGCTACCCGTAAGGGTACCGGGCCCTGAGCGGGCTTCGGCGGTGTCTACGTATATTCGGTCCTGTTCCATCCGTACTTTGACGCGAATCCCGGTTACGTGAATGCCTGCAGCCGGGAAATAGCCGGCGGCCTTATCGAGAACGATGGAGCCTTTCAGAGCCGGCGCTGCCCATGTCCCTTCCACCCGCAGGTCAAGATCGAGCTGCCCGCGGCTATCCTCGATAAGGCCGGGGAAAAATGCGGTAAGGATACCGAGTTCTTGTACGGTTCCGGTAAGAGCAGCGCGAACGTGCCCTCCAGGCTCTATGGAGACCGGTAGACGGGCCGGCAGCGGAATACTGAAACGAGCATCTGCCTCTCCATGTTCTGCAAGGGCCATCTTGATAGAACCGCTCAGTATATCGCCGCGCCAGGTCCAGCCGAGAATGACCTTCTTAACAGCAGCGGAAATCTCAACGTCCCGCACACGGCGGCGAAGAGCGCCCTCTGCCACAGAAACTTCTCCGGCAAAGTCCAGTATTTTTCCGCTGTTCACCGTTCCTTTTAACCGGCCTGAGATTGCTCCGGACAGCTGAACGTCCTTAACCCAGGCGCCGATCAGGGCAAGGTCGAACTCTTCCCAGTCAGCCGAGACCTCGGCATGCTCCGGCAGAGCCGGGCCGGGTCGACCGGATGAGTACACGCGGGCATGCGCCTTGCCGCGTTCCGTGACCAGTGTCGCGGCAGCGAGAAGCCCTCGTTCGTTCCACTCGCCTTTGAGTGACGACTCTTTGATGACGATCCTGGCGTGTACCGATCGTCACGGTCCCCGATGCCGCAGCGGTTGCCCCTGCCTAAATGCGGCCCCTTTCCGGCAGTTGCAAATTTGCCACGCCGTCGGTCGCGCCGGAAAAGGCCAGGCCGTTGAGCCAGAGGTTTGCCCGGGCAAGGTTAAGCTGCCGCCATTCGGCATTGACTGAACCGCGCTGGGCCTGGATCATGACGTCGGCGTCAAGCTTGACCTGTTCGTTGGCCTGGCCTCTCAGTATAATCCGGGACAGCGATAATCTCTCTCTGCTTACCCGAAACTCAGAAGGAGCTTCCTGGTCCCAGCCACCCACATGATCGCGGCCGGACAGGCGCGCAATCCTCCCCAGCCATTCGCCGTTCGAATAGGACCCGGAGAGAGCGGCATCCGCTCTGAAAACCGGCGAATCGATCGAGGCGCGAATGTGGTGGTTTGAGAGCGTACCGTCGCCGTCGAGAACAATCGTGTCTGCGTGAAGCGCCTTATATGTAAAGCCGGCAAAAGCCGTGTGAAACCGAAAGGGATAGTCCTTACCCTCGTCGACTGCGGCTGAAAGTTCCAGCGACCCTGACTCTATGCCCTCGATCTCGATGGCCTGACCCTGCAGTTTAAGCCATCCGGAATAAAGATTCGCCCGCAAGCGGACAGATCCTTCGAGATCGATTGATCCCCGTGTTTCCGGCACGAAGAGCGATATATCCGAAACAGCCGTCTTCATCCGGATTCCTCCGGACAAACTGCCCCCCGCTTGCATGGAAAAGCCTTGCCCGCGAAGAAACAGCCGGTCCAGATGCACGTCAGTCTTCGACGACCGCACGCGAAGTTCACCGGTCAGATCCTTTCCGCGTAAACGGCTTTCAAGAAGCAGAAGCGAAAGCCTTCCCTCGGGCTTCCCTGACCGCGGCCAGCGGGCTGCCGCGCTGACGTCCGCATTTACAGTTCCTTCCCATGACGGCGAAAAAGCGGCAGGATTCAGGGAGCGGGCTTTCAGCGCGGCTGCGAAGGACGCTGCATCTTTCCAGGAAACCCTGGCGTCACCCGTCAGCGTCCCGCCGAGCCATGTTCCCCTGATCGCCGTCATCCGGATATCATCCGCAGTTCCGTGAAAGGAAGCGGAGAGTGCAGCCGTACGCGGTGCTTTTCCTCTGTTTTCGATCGTGATATCGCCCGCATAGCGGTCCGGGTTGCCTTCGATATTCAACTTTCCGGACAGGTCAGTGGCAACTGTCAGTTCCGGACGCAGATCGATCCCTGCAAAATTCAGCTGCAGGCGGAAGAACGGTTGATCTGCCGCGAGAATGAGTTCGGCCTGGCCTGTTGCCGTTCCCTTCATATTGGGACGAAAGGCGCGCAGCCCGGCAAGGCGAACGGATTGTTCTGCGACTGTGAGTATTCCGGCAACCTCCAGGTCGGTTCGCGGCCCGGACATCGCTGCTACTTTAACAGGCCCGGATACCCGGTCCGGGGCACGGGCGGGAAGAAGATCTGCTCGTATGGTAAAACGGTCCATTGCTGCAACAGGATGAGCGGGGATAAACTGCATATCGAGATCGAGGGAGGGTTTCCACAGACCTGCTTTTATGGACAACCCGGCTCTGCCCTGCGGCATATCGATCTCGACTTTGTTCGCGCTTATGAAACCATTGCCGAGAATGATGGTACCCGAGAATCTTTTTACTATTACGGGAGGCCGGTCAAGTTTCCGGTATTGCAGCCGGTCGACATGAAAATGATCGATCCTGACAAATAGGTATGTGAAAAGGCGGCTCACCGTTGGCCATGGAAAGACCGGGCTGCTTCTTCTCCTCAGGAGCGTTGTCCTGGATAGTGACGTCATCGACGGAAAGCCCGGTTATAACGAACCGGCATGAGAGCAGGAGAATGGGACGCCATCGAAGCCGCATGTTCTTAATCTGCGCATTTCCACCAGGCCAGGAAACAGTCAGACCGTGCACGCGCAAATCGCGGCCAAGCGTTCCTTCAAGCCGTTCGGTACTGATCTCGAGCGCAGTCCTTTGCGATATCTGGTCAAGAAGCCAGCGGGCGCCTTGCGTTGTACCGGTCACCCATGCGATGCCCGCAACAACGGCGAGGGTTGACGCGCTAAACAGGACCAGAAACATATAAGTCAGTCGCTGTCTCAAAATTCAACTCCCATCGTTATGTGCAGGCGATACTTCGGATTTTCTACACGGAGCTGCCTGGCGATGTCGATCCGGATTGCGCCGACCGCCGTATAGTACCGTAAGCCTATGCCGGCGCCGGAAAACAGATCAAAACTGGAGAACGAATTAAAGGCATTGCCGGCGTCATAAAAAACCGCTGTCGCCCAGTTCTGCGAAAAGCCCTGGTCGAGTTCGACGCTTGCGGCAAGGAGATTTCTTCCGCCTGTTACAGCGCCAGCCTCGTTCGCGGGCCCAAGGGACTGGTATGCATAACCGCGGACGCTGCGGTCACCGCCTGCAAAAAACCGCAGTGAAGCGGGAAGCTCTGCGAAGGCCGCGTTCTGCAACGTTACTCCCGCAGTCACCCTGGCCAGAACCGACAGGCGGCCTGCAACGGGCGCCAGGAGGTGCCCTTCGGTCGCCAACTGAACGAAATGCGTGTCCGATCCGAGCGCCTCGTGCGTGCCATGCAGGTCGAGCGAGAAGGAGTGGCCTTTAACGGGCCGGATGAGACTGTCATAGCGCCGTTCCGAAAAGCGCGCGCCGGGCATCAACAGGCGCGAGAGTGTGCCGACGTCAGCGACAGAAGAGTCCTCCCTGATGAGCCTGGTATATACGGTCCCTTGCCGGCCCTTCCCGAGACTTCGGGTTCTGTCTACTTCCAGGGTTTCGGACTGGATAACATGAGTGCTCAGGTCTTCCCTAACGATATACGCCCGGATCGCCGAAAAGCTGTTGATGTCACGGGCTGCGGGAAAAATGTAGCCCGCGCCGATGTTCTTAAGACGGTGAGAAAGGCTGAGTTCAGAATGAAATTCCTGGCCCCGTTCGAAAGCGTCCAAGTCCCGGTAATTGAGCGAAAATCTCGGCCCCGTGTCGGTCGCGTAGCCGATCCCCGGCCGGAGACGCTTGGTAGGCTTTTCCTTTACCGTGATAAGCACCGGCACATGATCGTCGCGCGCCTCGTTCTTTTCCGGAATGAGAATAACTTCGCTGAACCGGTCTGAGTTTATGAGATTGAGCTGCGTTTCTCCAAGTTTCGAATAGGAAAATATATCACCGCGGTGAAAGGCGATGAACCGAAAGAGAAACCCCTCGGGATACTTGCCGGCTCCCTCGAACCGGACGTCACCGAACCGGTATCGCGGTCCGGTTTTCAGACGCAAATCGATACGGGCAGTCAATTGTTCGAGATCGACACGGATATCGTGAACCGGGAATTCCGCATCGAGATACCCGAGATTCACGGCCGTGGACTTGAGAGACGCCTTGGTCTCTTCATATTTTTTTTGGAGAAGAGGATCACCCTTGCGGAGCGGGAAGCGATCGATCCACGACTTTAAGAGAGGCTCGGCTGCGCCCGGACCCTCTAGAACAGCGGTCACTTCAACAATGCGGACAGGTTCTCCGCGCAGCACGTTCACGAACAAACGATACCTGTTCGCATCGACCTTCATAAGGCTGGTGTGCACCTCGGCATGGTAATAGCCGAACGGCTCAAGCGCCCTGCGAACCCTGTCCGGCGCCTGCTTACTGAACCGTTCTATCCATAACTCGTTCACGACATTGTTTTGAACCAGGCCGTACGGGAGGGTGAGCGCCGCGCGAATGTTGGCAAGCGCATCTCCTTCGGCACCGTCCACAATTATCTCCACCGGTTCCGCTGCTGACAACGGTCTGCCGCTGAGCAGGAGCGCAATAATCAGTAAACAGCAGCGTTTCGCCATGGTGGTCCGCTCCTGTTCCCCTGGCGGCCGTATGGAAGCGAGTTTTTTTAGTAATTTAGCTGCAGGGGGTTCTGCAAGAGAACGGCAGGCAATATTTTTAGTTCTATGGTCGCAGCCGGTCGTTCGGACTTCTTGATGGTATTAAATATAACAGAAAGGTCAGGAGGGAACGCACAATGAATGGTGCGGCGTCATTATCTCATTTTCAGCACCACGGCGGCACATACACATAGCAATATGTTTTTTTTGTAGTAACTATTCAGCTTCTTTTCAGAACAGCATTAAGACAAATCTAAGAAAAAGCCCTTCTATACGCAGATTTCGCAGATTGACGCAGATTCTAAAACCGGAATTCTGGTTTTGTTTTTATCTGCGAAATCTGCGTAATCTGCGGCTAAAAAAATGACCTGGGTAGTTACTTTTTGTAATTGTTTTTTGAGTGAGTTGCAGACCGCTTTAACTGCGGCAATTACTATGCAGGCCTACAGTTGAATACTGTATTCTTTCCTTTGCTTTTCGTGTTCTTTCCGTCGTTCCAGATCGCTTTCCATAATTTGACCGAGAGCATCCTGCATTAAATTGCACGCATGCGCAAGTTTTTCATTTGCTATCCGGTAGTAGACCACGGTTCCGACTCTTCTTGTTTTCAAAAGACCTCGAATCCGCATTATAGCGAGGTGTTGAGAGACGTTTGCCTTTGATATCCCCATTGCATTGGCAATATCTCCAACTGCCTGCTCATTTGTTTTAACCAGATTGAGAATTTGAAGTCTTCGGGGACTGGCGAACGCCTTACAAACTTCTGATTGGAAGTCAAAGATATTATCTTTCATGCAACCCGCTCTCTCTTTCGCTGCTTAATTGATTCCGTGCGCCTTATTTTTCTTCGTTCGGTACTAAGTCCTCTCAACACGGCGGTCAGAACGTCACGTTCTGCCGCGTCATCAAGAGCTCTCCGAGGTATGATCCCGGCTTGACCTCCGCATTCTTTATCCATTCCACGCCTTCAAGCCCATAGGGCTTGACACAGGATGCGCACACGTAGAATTTGCAGTCGAAATCCTCAGTGAGACTTTTCACGAGTTCGGCCACCGGAGAAAATCCCTTTTGCCATGTGACGGATTCCGCGAACCCCTTGCGGGCAAGATGCACACCCTCGTTCATTAAAAAGAAATCTATTTTAGCATCGAAGGCTGTCATATTTGTTGCGAGCTGGAGCGCCGCCGCCGCGCGCTCTATCGCGTCATAGGAATGGGTTATTATAAAAACAAATTCTTTGTTTTCCATACATGGCTCCTTGCAAGATAATATCCTTCTTCAATCCTTTTCTCGGACGAAGTTTCTTTAGTGTGCGCATCCTCCGCCCTTACTATGGCCGCCGCAACATTCGTTGAGTGTCAGCTCAGGAAGACTGCCGGCATTCAACAGTGAAACGTTTTCAACGATTTTCCCGGCCTGAGCGCGATGCACCTTGATTCCCATCTGATTGAGCTTGTTCAAAGCGCCTGCTCCGATACCGCCGACTACGACCGCGTCCACTTTCTGATTATCGAGTGCTTTTATGGGGTTGCAGGCGCCGTGCACATGATTTTGGTCCCGATTGTTAAGAGGCGAAATACTGTTAGTCGTCGTGTCCAATATGAGAAATACCGGTGCGGATCCGAAATGATTATAAACCGTGCTGGAAAGTCCTTCGTCTTTTTGTACGGGAAAACAGATCTTCATGTCGTATATTCCTCCCCAATTAAAGTTAGCTACTCAAATACAATTGCCCCTCCTTGAGTAAGCGCCTGGGCAACCTTTTTCCTGGCCGCGGAAAGTGTACGCTGAATCGTTCCCCGCGACACGCCCATTCTCGAACCGGCCTCTTCCTGTGTCAAGTCATCGAAATCGCAAAGCTTCAGGGTTTCCAGCTCATCGCGGGACAAGGTGATCTGTTTGATGTCGCATATCGGTATCCCCGTCGGCTTGAAGGCTTTTCCCTTGAACTTGCATTGGCAATTCCTGGGTTTTTTACAACGCGGAGACATGCGGCCCTTCCTTTATACTGTGCATATGCACAGAACAATAGCAGACATCAGCGATCTTGTCAACATAACTTTTTCTCCTCCTTTTTCTTCCGCATCTCTTATTGAATGACTGGGCAGGCTTGTCCTGTTTCGGTGATGTTGTAGGTGACTTTTACATCCATGTCTTTTCTCAGCGAGTTGTAAACGGAGCAATATTTTTCATGTGACAGTGAAACCGCACGAGCGACTTTTTTCGGGTTCAGATTTTTTCCTTTAAGATGCAGCACGATATCCACGGTTTTAAAGTATTGCGGCGGAGTTGTATTGCGCTCTCCGATCATATCCACTGTGAAGCTTTCCAAATCGATCTTCATTTTCTGCAGGAACATGACCACATCGATTCCCATGCAGCCTGCAAGGCTTAAAAGAAGAGCATCTGTAGGCTTGCATCCCCACTGCACATGTGCATCGAATTCAATCTCATATCCTTCCTGGGTTCTGCCTACGAATATAAGATCCTTGTCCCATGACAAGGTCGCTTTGGATACATGGTTTATTTTTTGTTTATATCCTGTTAAAGCTTCTTCAAGGTTTTCCTTTTCCTTCTCAGACACGATATCCTCCTCGATCATTTTTCTCTTTTATCTAATAAGCCCGCCCCTGATCGAAACGGGCTATTTAATTCTTATCTTCTCCATCCTGCCCACGCAGGAACGCCGTTGTTGTCCCTGAGAACGAGCACCTGATCGCCTTTTTTGACTTCTTGTGCGATGATTGCAGGTTTGCCGCCGACCGTTACCCGCGAACCTTTCACGTCGATTTTGTCGCCTTTCTCGATCCTGGTATCCTGTCTATCAAGAAACCACCCCGGTCCGAGGTGGATATCTACTGCATCCTGGCCGGTGTTTAGCATAAGGTGAACGCCGTAAGACATCCCCCCCATCGGCGTCATTTTATCAACTGATTCCACGGTGCCGGACACTGTCTCAACGGCAGCTGGATTGAACATCCTCTGGTACTGCGACCCCATGCCCCATCCACCGCTTCCTTGATCCCCCTGTCCTGGACCTGCAAGAGAGGCTGATGATACAAATAGTATGGTTCCGATAACTCCAAGCAAAATCTTTTTTATTCTCTTCATGGCGTCCTCCTTAGCCGGGTCATAGCGGCCCGTACGTTGTTACTGTTCGAATTAGTCGTGCCTTCGATACATGAACCCATGCTTGATCGTTCTGACTGTGCATATGCACATTATATGCATAGCATACCGCGGAGAGACTGTCAACGCCCCGCAGAAATCTCGCTTAAATAAAACATGGTTCTACTACTGTTGGCGACAAAAGTGCTTCGCAATCGGTCGCTGATGATTTATTCAGACCTCAATGCATGAATCGGATCGAATTCGGCAGCCTTTTTAGCCGGATATATACCGAAGAACAAGCCTATGCCTGCTGAGAAGAGGAACGCGATAACGACGGAAAGAATGGATACGCTCGTGGGCAGTTCCGTGGTCCAGCCGACGATGAACGACCCAATAACGCCGAGTACAGCGCCCAGTGATGCCTCCCGCAATGCTCAGAACGAGCGCTTCCATGAGGAACTGGAGCAGCACATCCTTCTTGCGCGCACCGAGCGCGCGGCGAAGCCCGATCTCTTTGATGCGCTCCTTTATGGATATCAGCATGATGGCGAGGATGCCCACGCCGCCGACCAGAAGCGAAACCGCCGCGATGCCGCCCAGAAGCATGGTAAACGTTTCCGATGTCTCCTGCTCGGCGCGCAGGATGTCCATCTGGTTCTGGATGCTGAAGTCGTCTTCCTTGCCCGGTTTCAGATGGTGCCGCTCCCGGAGGATCGAGCCGATATCGCTCACCGCCTTGTCCATGAGCGATACATCACGGGCAGCAACATAGATATTGTTCACGTAAATGACGTTCATAAGCCTGCGCATGACAGTCGTGATCGGAATGAGGATCTGATCGTCGTCATCCTGGCCGATGGCATTCACGCCTTTTTCCTCAAGGACGCCGATGATCTCGAAGGGCACGTTATTGATCCGGATCGTTTCGCCGAGCGGCGCTTGCCCTTCGAACAGGTTGTTCACTACTGTCTTGCCGACCACGGCAACCCGCATGGAAGCCTTGACCTCATCTTCAGTAAAGAATCGTCCTGTGCCGGGCCGAAAATTCCGGATGTCGGGAAAATCAGGAGTGGTGCCCGAGACCATCGTGTTAGTGCTCGCTTCGCCGTATTTGACGAGAAATTTCTTGCCCTGAAACGGCGCGGCTGCTGCAATTGCGCAGGATTCGGAGGCGAGCGCTTCGGCATCCCGGACGGTAAGGCGTCGTGGTATTGCCCGTCTGCCTCGGCCTGCCCGCGATAACGCGCACTTTGCCCGCAGTGACGATGATCAGGTTCGTCCCGAGTCCCTGGATCTTCTTCAGGACCGCCTCCTGCGCTCCCCTGCCGATGGCAACCATCAGAATGACGGCCGAAACACCGATCACGATGCCGATCACGGCCAGCGCGGTCCGCATCTTGTGCGCGCCGAGGGTCTTGAGGGCGATCTTTGTTCCTTTGAGTAGTTTCATAAAAATTATTGGACACAGATTTACACGGAAAAATCGGATCAACCAAGCTTGTTTGTCAGATTCTTCATCCATCCGTTTCTTCAGCTTTTATCCGTGTCCATATATTATTTCAGTTTTTCTCTGCATCCTCTGTGGTTAATCCCGCTTTAACTTTTCAGCGCAATAACCGGGTCCATCTCCGCAGCCTTCTTTGCCGGGTGAATGCCGGCGAGCACGCCTACCAGCGCCGAAAAGATGAACCCGAGCACAAACGGTTCCCATGACAGCATGGCCGGCATTTTCCCCTTGCTCAGAATGGGCAGAAGCACCGCGACGACAAGCCCGACAAGCACGCCGATGAGGCCGCCCATGACCGTGATCAGGGACGACTCGATCAGGAACTGGTTGCGGATATCCTTTTTCCTGGCGCCGACAGCCCTGCGAAGACCGATCTCCTTGACCCGTTCGCCCACGGATATCAGCATGATGTTCATGACCACGATCCCGCCGACAACAAGCGAAATGAGCGAGACAAGCCCGAGGAACAGATTAAGCGTGCCCATCATGCCCTTTGCCATTTTGCTGATGGACGAGGCTCCCCGCACCCGGAAGTCCTCGGGGAAACCCGGCTGGATATGATGCCGTGTCCTTGCAGCAAGTGCCGTGACCTCGCTTCTCGATCCTGCCCACCTGGTCCGGGATCCGCCGCGGCCATGCGGATGAGGCTGATATAGGGCGTATTGAATACCCGGCGGGATGCGGTGGTATAGGGAATGACGATCCGGCTGTCCATGTCCATGCCCATGGGGCTCGTGCCCCGCGGAGCAAGCACGCCGATCACCTTGAAGTTCACGTTCTCGATCTTGATGTTCGTCCCGATCGGATCGGTGCTGCCGTACAGCTCCTTGACCACGGTCTTCCCCAGCACGGCAACCCTCGCCATGCCGGTCATGTCTTCTTCGGTGAAATAATCGCCGCTCTCAACCGACCAGTCCCAGGCATCGCCGTAGTTCGTCGTTCCGCCGTAGATCACGGTATTGGTATTGTTGTCCTCGTACTTGACGGTCCGGCCGAGTCGAATCAGCGCCGTATCCATGGACCTGATGCCTTTGACCTCCTGCATGATCGCCTGGGCGTCCTCGAGCGTGAGCGTATTGGTCTTTTCGTCCGGCGGTCCCATCACCTTGCCGCCGCCCGCAAACACCATGACCGCGTTCGCGCCGAAGTTCTGGATGGTCTTCATCACCTTGGCGCTCGCGCCTTTGCCCACGGAAACGATCACGGTGAGCGTGGTGATGCCGATGATGATGCCGAGCATCATCAGGAATGTCCTCATCTTGTTCATGCCGATCGCTTGCAAGGCGAGTTTAACGGTCTTTGCCTGTTTCATTATGCGGCCCTCCTTTCGTCGCTCACGATCCTGCCGTCGCGCATCCTGATGATCCGGCTTGCCCGCCGGGCGATCTCGTCGGAATGCGTGACCATGACGATGGTCCTGCCCTCTTTATGGAGCTTGTCGAATATCGACATGACCTCGGTGCTGGCTGCCGTATCCAGGTTTCCGGTCGGTTCGTCGGCAAGCAGAATGCTGGGGTCGTTCACGAGGGAGCGCGCAATGGCCACGCGCTGCTGCTGTCCGCCGGAAAGCTCGCTCGGCACATGGTTCATCCGGTCGCCGAGCCCCACTTCCTTGAGTGCCGTCGACGGCGAGCGCGTTCATGTCCGATTCGTCGCGTGCTGTAGATCAGCGGGAGCTGGACGTTCTCGAGCGCTGTTGTCCTCGGCAGCAGATGAAACTGACTGGAATACGAACCCGATCTTCTTGTTCCGGACCGAAGAAAGGTTGTCGTCGTCCATTTTGTCCACTTCTATGCCGTCGAGACGATACTCGCCCGTACTCGGCCGGTCCAGGCAGCCGATGATGTTCATGAGCGTGCTCTTTCCCATGCCCGACGGCGCCATGATGGCCACGTACTCGCCCTTCTCGATCTTGAGTGAAACGCCCTGCAGAACCTTCACTTCCATGCCGCCGTTCTTTCGGTACGTCTTGGTAATGTCCTTCAACTCGATCATTGTTCCTCCTCTGTAAAGATTTTTAGGACGCGGATTTACGCGGATTGATCGCAGATTAATTTCTTCTATCTGAACCTTAATCCGCTTATTCCGATGTTATCTGCGTCCAAAATGTTTTTTGACTCTTATTTTTTCCCGCCCCCCTCGCTCATCGCCACAATGTCCCCTTCCTTCAGCCCGGAAGTGATCTCGAGATAGTTGCCTTCCTTCCATCCGGTTTTGACTTCGCGCCGCGTTGTGGCGCCGTCCTGTGCCGGCAAGGAATACGTATTTCTTCCCGCCCTCTCGTTTGACTGCTGCTGATGGCACCGCAAGCACTCCCTTTTTCTTTTTGAGCGTGATCGTGACGTTCGCGGTCATGTCCGGCTTGAGCTTTCCTTCCGGGTTTTCGATGCTGATCAGCGTAATATAATTGACCACGTTCTCCTGCAGCACGGCCCGCGGATAGATGGCGGTCACCTTGCCCTTAAAATCCCTGTCCGCGAAGGTATCCACCGTGAAGAGCGCTTCCTGCGCCACGCTGATCTTTCCCACGTCGGTCTCGTCGACATAGGCGTTCACTTCGAGCTTGTTCAGGTCTATGATCGTGATAAATGTGGGCGCGTTCAGCCCGGCGGCCACGGTCTCTCCCTGCTGGGTCGTAACGGACGCGATCGTTCCGCTGATCGGCGCTGTTATCGTTGCATACGACAGCTGGGCTTTTGCGTAATCCTGCTCGGCCTTGGCCTTCAATACCCTTGCTTTCGCCATGTCATGCACGTTTTGGAGCACGTCGATATTCTGCTGGGAAATATACCCCTCCTCCGCAAGCGGTTTGTCCCGCTCCAGGTCGATCTTCGCCTTGTCGAAGGCGGCAGCTGCCTCCAGATAGGCTGCCTCAGCCTGGTCCGCCCGGGCCTTCAGATCGTCCTGCTCGAGCCGCACCAGCACCTGGCCTTTTTTGACCCTGTCGCCGATATTGGCGTAAAGATGCTCCACCTTGCCGGTCATCCGCGCTCCGACTTTTACCTCGGCGCCGACCTTGGGTTTGATGATGCCGGTTGCCTGGACGAGGGAACCCATGTCCCGCTTTTCGACGACGGCCGTCGTAAATGCGCTTTCCGATTTATTAATGCTTGCTCTTGAATAAGCAACGAACGCTATAATTACGAGCACGACCGTCGCCGAAGAAATGGCTATGCTGATCTTCTTCATTTTTGTCACGTTTAGCCTCCCTGCTTTTGTTATTAACTACTCAAACCAGCATTATCCGCAGATGACGCAGATTTCACAGATTAAATCAAAAATGAATACGGTTTTTCAACATTGCGGCCCACTGCGAAACAAACTAAGAATAGAATGGTTCCCTGCCGTCCCTTGACGAGAATTAAGCCAGAGGCTTCAAATCTGCGTCCATCTGCGAAATCTGCGGACGGCCTTTCCTACTGACTTGTTGCCTTTTTCCCCATCACCCGATCAAGCCGTGCCGACGCAGACTGGTAATCCCCGACCGAGCGCACATAACCAGCCCTTGCCCGGGTCAGCTCGGTCTCCGCAGTCAACACCTCGATGTATGTGGATTTGCCCCTTTTATAAAATTCCACTGCAGCCGTGTAGGCTTCATCCTGCGCCTCGACCAGCCGTTTCGAAGACCGGATTGATGCGAGGGCCGTGCGCAGGTCGCCAAGCGCCTGTCTAAAATCCACCTGTACCTGGTCCCGCACCGCGCGTTCGTTCCACTCGGTCTGCCGGTATCGGGCCCGCGCCTTTCCAACCTGCGCCGCGCGTGAGTCCTCCCTCGAACAGGGACCACTCGAGAAACACGCCCGCTGTCCATTCTTCCCCGGCACTGCCGGCGCCGCGATCGCGGTACCCGTACGACGCCTGCAGGCTGAGTTCCGGCAAATAAGACCCTGCCGCGGAATCTATCGACAGCCTGGCCTGCTCTTTAAACTGAGCGCTCCTTTTCAAGTCCGGATTGTTTTCAAGGACCTGCGTAAACAGTATTTCTTCCTGACCCGGCTCGGCGAACGCGTCCGGCAGCCCGTCCGCGATGTCAATCAATGCCTGTACACCGATGCCCATGGTCTTTTTGAGTATCAATTCGCTGATCCGCATCGCTTCCCCCGCCTGGATAAGGGTCCTTTCAGCATCCAGGAGCTGGGCCTCTGCCCTGAGCGTTTCGAGGCGCGTGGCCTTTCCCGCCTTATGGTAGCTATCGGTCAGTTTCAAGAATGCCTCACGCTGAGACCGCGAGTTTTCCCCGACGCGCAGAAGTTCACGCGCCTCGAGGAGACGGTAATATGCCTGGCTTACCGCATAGACGGTATCGAGGCGCGCGGCTTCAGCGGATTCGCGCTGGGCTTCCGCTGCCTTTGCTGCGGCACGGCTGTTGTAACCAATCCTCCCGCCGTCGAACAGAAGCTGTTTCAGCTTGAGCTGCCCCAGCGTTTCCTCGGAGTATGCCATCCCGGGAAGCACTCCGATACGGTCCTGGTCCAGCTTCGTATAATAGGCGCTCGCGGTCAATCTCGGGTAGAGACCGGATGACGCGATACGATAATCGTTCTCAAGCTCGACTATCTTTTCCCGCTCAATCTGGAGCCCGGGATTATTCTCAAGGGTCAGTTCGATGCATTGATCGAGCGTCAAGGTCTTTATATCTGTCTTCGGCTTTTCAGAAGCAGGGTTATGGTCTTGAATCTTCTCTTCGGGAAGCCGTTCTTGCTGTATTTCGGCGGAAAAAGCGTAAATAGCCTGAAAGGTCAGGAGCAAAACAACAGCGAGACTGAACGTTTTCAACCGCGGCATGAACTTTATTTATCCTTTCATCGAGTACGGGCGGGAGCAAATTTGCCGCCCTCAAAGCACGTTGTTTTCCTCTTATATCTGTTAAACGGATTTATTCGGATTTTGTTCCGTAATTTTTTCGATGTAGTCGTAAAAAAACAGAATTTGTGGTTCGAACCAACGGTACAATGCGCAAGCGGGCACCGGAGATGCTTGTCACATTAACTGCTTGAACAGATAGACGAAATATGATAATTTAAAGCCATCGAGTGCCGGTTGATATCAAATGGGCAAATACAGCTGCTGAGCAAATACTGCTCGGAAGTTCCGATGCAAACGTCGCTTTTGACGAATTGTGCTTAATCAGGCTCGGATTTGAAACGCGCGTGCGCGGAAGTCATCATATCTTCAGGAAGCCGGGTGTGGAGGAAAGGATCAACCTTCAAAAGGAAGGCAGCAAGGCAAAGACGTATCAAGTTCGTCAAGTCCGTTCGGCGATTCTGAGGTACAATCTGCGAGGTGAAGCCCATGGATAAGTATGAAATCATCCTTTACCGGAGCGAAGAAGATAAAATCTTCATCGCGGAAGTGCCCGAATTACCGGGGTGTATGGCTCACGGCGATACGCACGAAACGGCTCCGCCGGGAGCTCCGGACGTCATGCTTGAAGCAAGCGACCTTGCAGACTCCCGCAGTCATCCTGAGTTCTACCAAATGAAATGAATTATGAAGAAGTGTCCTTATTGTGCTGAAGAGATTCAAGACGCGGCAATTAAGTGTAAACACTGCGGTGAGTTTCTCAGTCCGTCCTCCCGCCCACCCCATAAAAAAAACTCTATCAAATGGTATTTCCGAAAATCTTTTATTGTCGTCGCTGTCTGTAGTGTGGGACCTCTGGCGTTGCCGCTGATCTGGTGGCGTCCTGATACGAAGCGCAGTTGGAAGATCGGACTCACAATTGCGATCCTTGCGCTAAGTTGGATATTGTTCCAGGCAACTCTGGAATCCATCCGAAAGATAACGGAGTATTACAAGCTGCTTGAAACGATGTAGCAAAGGGGAAAAGGAAGGGTAAAAACAGGTTTCTTCCTGTACTTTGAGTCAAAGTAGTATCTTGATTGGTATGGGATTACAACCTGTAATTGATATAGCCGATTATCAGATAACGCCATTCATCACTCCGAACCCCGAACACCCTGCACTCGCGGTTCCACACCCTGCATTCGCGGCGTAGCACTCATTATCGCTGGGTGCAGGCTCGTAAGCGCGGGCGCAAGGCTCAAAAACTCCGAACTGATTTACCCCATTCCTCAATTCGCAATTGAAACAATGGCCTTTCTGTGCTATTCTCGCTTTGTTACTTCAGCGGCGAAGTTTGTCCGCAGATTACGCAGATTAACGCAGATAAGCCGATTCGAAAAACAGTCAGACTTGTCATTTCGAGCGAAGTTTCTCCGGAAAGGACCGACCTTGTTGTAGTTGCCGCGTCATGCTATAATACGTTTAAAGAAAGGAGCAACCAGGAACCGTGAAAACAGTTCAAGCCGAACTACCGGAAAAACTATACGATCAAATTAAGGCCCTGATCGACGAAGGGTGGTTTACCAACGAAAAGGACGTCATTGAACTCGGAGGCCTGACTCTGCTCGCTGACTTTCAGGATCGAATCATTCCCGCCGCTGTCTTTGTCCATACAGGCCCCACTCCACGTCTTCGCGGATGAACTTCGCCATCAGCTCCGGTTTGTGGGTTTCAAGGAACCGCAGGGCTTCGGTAAGCATCGAGATGAATGAGGGGACCTGCGTCCAGGATGACCACTCGAACAAGCGAGGCATCAGTCTTTTCCAATCAAAAAAACCAGAATCGACTTGTGGGGACGCCCTGGAAACAATCATTTTCCGTCTGTATTTACGTAGACGAGGTCCTCTAAGTTCCTATCCCAGGTTGTATTCGCCTTTGATTTTGTCAATTATTTCCCGCAAAATGCTTTTGCGAATGAACAATGTTGACTGAGCAGGCACCTGCGACTTAATGAAGGTTATGATGTTTGAATAAAGCGCGGAAGGACGATGATGCTCAACTTCTTCCAATTTTTTCGTAACCCGGATAGACCGGAAAAGCTTTCGCCACAGAGACCACCGAGAACGAAGAGAAAAGCTTTAAAGCACATACATTTTTTGGCTGCCCTCGGTGAACTCTGTGAGCCCTGCGGCAAATTTTTTCTTCCCTTTTTGACAAGAATTTTATTCGTAACTGACTAAATCTGTAGCGTTTGCCCGATTCAAAAATTAACAGCTGTTACAGAGGTCCTCATGAGAGTAAAACTGACCGGCGAACAAAAGATCCAGGTGCTCAATTCACGCGATATAGCCCTGATCATGCAGCAGATACTGCTGCGCGAAAACAAGATCGGCCGCGGCAAGGAGCACTTCTGGGTCGTCTGCCTGTCCAACAGCAACAGGATACTGCTCATAGAGCTGATCAGCCTGGGGAACGGGAAGAAGACCGTCGTCGATCCCACGGAAATATTCAGTTTCGCGCTCCATTGAAGAAATTATCCTGAAAAAAGCAGTTGGACACGGATAAAATCTGATCAACACGGATTTATAGGAAGTTACGAACAGTAATGGATTCACCCAAAAGGCGAGATGGCTTTTTGCTCTATCACATTGTTTTGATCCGCTGTTTCCGTGTTCATCCGTGTTCAAATGCCGTTTTTAGGATTATGCGGTATACAAAGCTCTCGAAGGAGCAGGTTGAGAAATTGTGATTGGTGAATCTTACGGCTCTGGCCTGAGTAGATCAACACAGCGGGTGCAACAACATCCCGCCGGTGCTCATTGCGAACTGAAGAAAGCCCTGGCGGAAGGCAGGCTCAAAAGAGGCAGAGGCGGCAAAATAAACAGAGCGTCTGATGACAGATAGAAAGAGGCCTTCCCTTTCGTCCCGATTTTATGTTATTATCAGTTTAAGCAGTGTAGTTGCATTCATGCTTCATGGTTTTAAGGAGGCGGAAATGACGGTGGTTAAAGAAAAAGTAAAAGTCAAGAACGGCGTTTTGCATATGAATCTCCCAGATGAATTCAAGGATAAAATGGTCGAAGTAGTGGTCAAGATCGAGAGCGACATCCGGAGAAAATTGATGATCGACACGGTCAAGATAGACACGTCAAAATGGAAATTCAACAGGGTAGAGATATATGGCTGAGACGATACATATGGTTGAGAGGAGATTTAAAATATTCCTCGATACCAATGTCCTGATTTATGCATATTCCGTTACGGAAACCAAAAAGAAAACCATTGTGCTGTCGCTGCTTGAAGATGAGCCGGTTTGCTTGAGCACGCAGGTTATCAATGAGTTCATATGGGTCATGAATAAAAAATTCAACGTCGAGATAGATTCTCTCCGGCAAATCGTAAAAAATTTATTCGAGTTGTATCCTGTGACGCTGATAAATGATGGGACTATCACAAAAGCCTTGGATATATCTTCTCAATTAAAGTTCCCTTACTGGGACGGCCTCATTGTAGCTTCCGCGATAGAAGCAGGCTGCGATATTCTCTATACTGAGGATCTGCAGCACGGTCAGGTCATAGAAAACGGGCTCACCGTCAGAAATCCTTTTCTCGGACTGTAACGGATAACTATCCGCTTTTCCTTTTTTATTTCATAGAACTGAGTTTACTATTCAGCACTTCTGAATCTCCGTAATCAAAAAACACATCTCTTTTCACCAATTCGCAATTGAAACAAAGCCCTTTCTGTGCTATTCTCGCTTTACCCCGTTAGAGAAAGCACATTCATGATTAGTGTTGATCCTGGCGTCCAGGTTTTGGGTATAATCGTTACTTCAGCGACGAAGTTTGTCCACAGAATACGCAGAAGTAAACGATTGAAACGGTTTTTCAGCATTTCATTCCATATTCCAGTCCAATACAAGGAACACCCTGCATTCGCGGCGTAGCGCTCATAACCGCTGGGTGCAAGACAGGGGCCGTCATGAGAGTAAAACTGACCAGTGAACAAAAGATCCAGGTGCTCAACTCACGCGATATATCCCTGATCATGCAGCAGGTCCTGCTGCGCGAAAACAAGATCGGCCGGAGCAAGGAGCACTTCTGGGTCGTCTGCCTGTCAAACAGCAACAGGATCCTGCTCATAGAGCTGATCAGCCTGGGGAACGGGAAAAAAAGCATTGTCGATCCCACGGAGATATTCAGCTTCGCCCTCCAGAAACGGGCCGTCAAGGTGATCATGGTCCACAACCACCCCAGCGGCGAACTTCAGCCTTCGAAGGAAGACGAGGACATCACGGACCGCATGTACCAGGTCGGCCTGTTCCTGGACGTCCCGGTGATCGACCATATTATCATCAGCGAGACCAGCTACTACAGCTTTGTGGACTCGGGGCTCCTGCTGAAGCTGAGCAGAAGCAAGAAGTACGTGCTCAAGTTCAAACAGGAAGAGGAGCGGCTGAAGAAGCTGGGAGAACAGAGAGGTCTGAAAATCGGCGTCGAGATTGGGCGGAAGGAAGGCGAGAAGATAAAGGCAATTGAGATGGCAAAGGGCATGAAGCAGGAAGGCGTCGACATTAAGATCATTGCTAAACTTTCAGGGCTGACTGAAGAACAGATTGAGAAATTGTGAAGCAAGCCGGAGAAAAATAAGCACGCAGTGAACCAAAAACCCGCAAGATGTTTCGTCCCATGAAAAAGAAATCCGAACGAGTATATCATTTTAAAATCACCTTAAAGGGGATCAACCCGCCGGTGTGGCGCACGATCCAGGTCCCGGAAACGTATACTTTTTGGGATTTGCATGTCGCCGTGCAGGATGCAATGGGCTGGCAGGATTGTCATTTGCATGATTTTGCCGTTCACAACCCGCAAGCGCAAACAAAAGAACGAATAGGCATACCGGACGATGACGCTGAGTTCGATCTGGACATCCTGCCGGGCTGGGATCACAACATCTCGGACTATTTTTCAACGAAGAACAGCACAGCGACATATGTTTATGATTACGGCGACAATTGGGAGCACGCAGTGAAGTTTGAAAAGATAGTGCCAAGAGACAAGGAGAAGAAGTATCCCCGCTGCATTGCCGGTGAGAGGGCTTGTCCGCCGGAGAACTGCGCCGGCATATATGGATATCAGCAGTTCCTTGAGGCGATCATGGACCCAGGACATAAATCGCACGAAGACTTTCTGCAATGGGCGGGAGCTGATGTCGAGCCTGAACGTTTTTCCCCGAATGAAGTTCACTTTGATGATCCCCGGAAACGATGGAAGCGCGCCTTTGGAACCAGCACCCGGTAAAAATGTTGTAATCAGTGACAAGCGAAGTTCCTTCCTGTAGCATTGGAGTTTCCATTTTTAGAAACAGTCCACACTTTATTCAGAATTTATTAACGCATACCCCCGAATATTACCCCTCCCTCGCTGTTGACAGCACCCTGAATCAGGCATATAGTCTTTGCAAATAAGCTCATTTTTATTTTTCCTGGTCTTTGTCTTGCAAAACCCGCTAACAACGGATTTTGCATATTACTGGGTCGTTTTCGTTTAGATAATTACTTTGGCCGGAGCAGGGGGCTCTGGTCGGGGGAGCGGAGGGTTCGCGTGCTCGACGAGAAGGCGCTCAACATCTACACCGATGGTTCGTCATTCAGCTCTCCACGACGGGGCGGAATCGGCATGCGTTTCGTCCTCGTTGATGAGTTAGGGTGCGAGCAAGCGGAGGACTGGTCCCCTCCCGGTTACAAATGTGCAACAAACAACCAGATGGAGCTCAAGGCGTGCATTGTCGCTCTTAACGAGGCGAGACGTCGCGGACTCGCTCACGGACTACACAAAATAGTGGTGCACAGCGATTCGATGTACGTCTGTGACAACTACCAGAAGGCGATGTTCGAATGGCCAAAGAGCAGGTGGCTCAGGCGAACCGGAGCGCCAGTGCTTAATGCGGAACTCTGGAAGGAGCTCGTCAAGGCAATCAAGAGCTCGGGGCGCCGGGTTGAGTTTCGATGGGTGAAAGGCCACGCGAAAGACCCACACAACAAGGCCGTAGACAAGCTCGCGAAGCACTCGGCGAAGTCCGCAGTCAACCCAGCACTCAGCTATGTGAGTGTACGGCGCAAGAAAACGAAAGCTTCAGTCGCGCTCGGTAGCGTCATTCTGACTGGACAGCGGATCTCCATACGGGTCTTCACCTGCGAATTACTGCGAATCCAGAAGCTCTGGAAGCTGAAGTACGAGGTTCTCTCCAAAGCCAGTCCGTACTTCGGCAACGTTGATCTCATTTACTCTGAACACCTGCTAAAGGACGGCCACTCGTATCATGTCCGGGTCAACGACGACGTAGCGAATCCCAGGATTGTGAAGGTTTTCCGCGAGATGGTGTAGCCCTATCGGAGCAGGCCCGGCTAACAAGCGGATCGTCGCGCCAAGGTAAATCCGAGGCGGAGGGAATAGAATTATTCTATGAAATCTGTCGTTGTTATCCAGTGGGTGAGAGTCGAAACGACTCAAGTCCCATCCGATCAAAGCTGAGCAGGCAGGTCGGTAGCGAAGCCTGCGTGCGTTCCCGTGAGAGAAGGTACGGAGCCGGGCGGAACAAGTTTGCAGGCCGTGTTATTGAGCCCCGAAATATGTATAGTCGTGGTCATCAGGATAACCTTCGGAACATCGGAGGGAAAGCCGACGCAATCGACCCAGCGGAAGGCAGCAGTCCTGCAGGCGCCATGGCAAGCTGACAGGACACCACCGGGGTCTATAGAGCAGGGCATGCGCACAAAGGGCTTCCTGAAATCTGCAAGATGGCGTTCATAGTCGCTGCTTCAGATTGCATCCCGTAATTGATGCATCTGATTTAGATTAGGGCCGCCTCTCCGTCGTGTCTGGTCACCTCATCGTCTCACGTCGGCTTTACAATTTCCCTTGCCCCTAGCTCCAAAATCCAGTATCCTCAGGAAGGATCAGGGGCACAGCCTTGATAGCCGCAGGGAGAAACACCATTGAAGACTTTTTCCATTTCGCTGAAACCTCCCAGCATTTTATTTCCTTAGTTTAAAAAAGCACAAATAGAATAGAAACAACGTCGGATTTGGTCAAATCGTCGCCGAGATCAAAGTAGAGCAGTTCCTCATAGTCGCCAACAGTCAGCTGTTTGAGCGCTTCGAGAAAAAGATTCACCACTTTGGCAGGGGTGCGGAGTCAAAGCCTGTCAGGTGAAAGGGTATCTCAATCATGAACCTTCAGCAAGCCTACTACGAGCAGAAGTTCGAGAACGGATTCATTCGGGCGAAGGGAGACGCCTTTCAGGATTTCTTTGAGAAACTGATGGGCTTTGCCTACAAGGCCGACTTCATGGCCTGCCGTCCTTGGGGCAACCGAGGAGATCGCAAAAATGATGGCTTTCTCAAATCCGAACGTCGGCTTTTTCAGGTTTATGCTCCGAACGAAATGACTGAGGCAAAAGCCGTCTTGAAAATTCAGGAGGATTTCGAGGGGGCCAAGGTGCATTGGAGAAGCCATTTCGACAAATGGGTCTTCGCCCATAATGCGGTAGATGGTCTGCCGCCCCATGTTCAGACATTATTGTTAGATTTCGAGCAGGCGAATCCTGGTATCACACTGGCACCTTGGTGTCTGGAGGAGTTTCGTCTTGTTTTCCGCCGTCTATCCTCGGATGATTTAGTGGTTTGGTTTGGCCCCGCGCCAACGGCAGAAACCAAAGCCAGACTCGGGTTCAAGGACTTGCAGGTGGTTCTTGAACATTTATCCGATCAAGCGGTAGCACCCGGTCAACCGGTGAAAGATGTGCCGCGCGGCAAAATCGAGGCGAATTCCTTATCAGACAGTGTGGCGACATTGCTGAGAGAAGGTATGATCAAGGCGCCTTTGGTTGCCCGATTCTTTGAGCAGTGGCATGATACCATGTTGGGTGAACGCATTGCTAAGTCGTTTCGGACCAAATATGAGTCACTACGTCACGATCTTACCCCCAACTTAATTTTTGCTGAACTCCAAGCGTGGGCGGGTGGGGTAGAACGAGGCCTTCCCGAGCATGAGATGGCAGTTCTGACCGTTATGGCCTATTACTTTGAGCGTTGTGATATTTTCGAGGAACCGCGGCAGGTAGCGCCATGATTCTACCTTCCAAGCACCTGTCCCAGGAGCGGGCACTGCTCACAGTAGGTGGGCGGATTTTGCGGCAATTACACCAACCCAAGACGGTTTCCGCACTCTGGGAGGAATTGACTAGAGTTGGAAATTCACCGCACTTTTTTATGAGCTATGACGTGTTTGTGCTCGCTCTGGATCTTCTTTACCTTATCGATGTTATTAAAATGGAGGATGGGCTTCTGACCCGGAAAAGATCATGATTCATCGCATATATAGCAGCCTGTCAACCTTCAAGACGCTTGAATTCAAGCCCGGCCTTAACGTATTGCTGGCACAGAAGGAAGCAGGAGCGAGCGAAAAGCAGACCCGTAACCGAGCGGGCAAAAGTAGCCTGATCGAAATCGTTCATTTCCTCACTGGAGCAGAAGCTGGAAAGGAATCACTTTTCCGCATTGATGCCCTGGCCGATGAGACGTTTGGCATGGAGCTCGACCTAGGTGGAGAAATGATATCTGCTGAGCGTTGTGGGAAGGCTAAGTCCAAAATTCATGTTTCTGGAGAAAGTTTTTTGAAAGGAAATACCAAACTTTCCAACTCCGAGTTGGTGGCGCTTCTCGGTGAACAGATGTTTGGCTTGAAGACAATTCCAGAGGGTACCGGCCGCTCTCCGTCCTTCCGCTCGCTCTTTGCCTACTTTGTTCGTCGTCAGCTCAGTGGTGCCTTCACCACGCCTGAGAAGCAGGCGACTATGCAGCAAGCCGGTGATTATCAAGTGGCTTTGCTGTTTCTTCTTGGCTTGGACTGGAAGATTGCGAGCGATTGGCAACAAGTGCGCGACCGCGAAAAAACTTTGGCCGTCCTGAAGCAAGCGGCAGGAATCGGAGCTTTCGGAAACATCATAGGGAAAGCGGCGGACCTGCGCACTCAACTTACCGTCGCCGAGGCTCGTTTGAACGAACTCAGGGGTCAGATCGGCGCCTTCCTTGTGCTGCCACAATACCGTGAACTTGAAGGGGAAGCAAATCAGGTTACGCGGCAACTTAACTCGATTTCCAACGATGACACTATCGATGCTGCATCGATTCGTGACTTGGAGTCGGCAATGCAAGTTGAAGCTCCACCGCCATTGATAGCATTGGAAGCTATTTATGCTGAAGCTGGGGTAGTGCTGCCAGGGGTGGCCATCAAACGCTACGATGAAGTGCGAAGCTTTCACGAGTCTGTGGTTCGCAATCGACACGACTATCTATCCGAAGAATTGCTGGCCGCCAGACAACGTATCACATCTCGCGAACAAGAAAAGCAACGTCTTGACCAACGTCGCTCAGAAATCATGGGGATTTTACAGAGCCATGGCGCACTGGATCAGTTCGCCAAACTGCAGGGTGAGACTGGGCGATTGGAGTCTGAAGTCGAGTCCCTGCGGCAACGTTTTGAGGCAGCTGAGCAGTTAGAAGGCACAAAGAATGAATTGGAAATTGAGCGCAATCGGCTGACGCTGAGACTTCGCCGCGATTTCTCTGAACAAAATCAGCGATTGTCAGAAGCCATTCTTGCGTTCGAGGCCACCTCAAGGCGTCTTTATGAGTCGGCAGGTAGTATGACAATCGAGGAGACCTCAAACGGACCCGTTTTTCAGTTCCCGATGCAAGGCTCCCGCAGCAAAGGTATCAAGAATATGCAGATATTCTGCTTTGACCTAATGCTCATGCGCTTATGCGCGAGGCGCCGAATCAGCCCGGGGTTTCTGATCCACGACAGTCATCTTTTTGATGGCGTTGATGGCCGCCAAGTCATCAGTGCATTGAAGGTCGGGGCGGAGACAGCCCGTGAACTAGGGTTCCAATACATTGTGACGATGAACGAGGACGACGCCTTCAAGGAAAAGACGGACGGGTTTGATCTTCGCGAATATGTCTTGCCTGTCGTCTTGACCGATGCTAAAGATGATGGTGGACTATTTGGATTCCGCTTCTGAAGGACAAACATGAATGATAGAGCCGAATTAGCCAATTGATAGCCTAATATAGGCGCTACCTACTCTTTGAAAAAAGAGCCGGTAGGTCGGGTAGAACGTTTTTGGTGAAACCCGACGTCTGTAGGCTGGAATATTGGAAGTGACGATGAATAGCATGGATAATGGAAAAATGTCGGGTTTCACTTCGTTCTACCCGATAACGTCCAGATACGACAGACTCAATCAGAATATACACGTGCTTCGAAACGAGACGGTCGTCTAACAATTGACAACATGGTAAAGCGCGCAGATAAAGTAGTTCATTCTTCGGGTAATACATCGTATTTCGAAAGACAAGTTTCGCGGCGATAAATAGATGAGTCCAAATATAAATGGACTTTAAAAGACCAAGGAGAGAGCCTGACGTTTTTTGCTGTCGAAGGAACTTGGTATGCTTTCGATGCAGGAGGTAAACTAGTCGCTCCTGAAATTGATAAATGAGATTGCATAGCAAAGCGAAAGATCAGCGCTCCCACCACGTTTCACTCGGTGGAGTTATTGGAAACTAAAATGCTTACCGATGCATTCCATAAAAGATATCCCTACCGTCTCCTATACGGAGATCAATTTCCGTATACTCTTCGGCGATGTTTGAGCCAGGCTGGACAAATTATTGATCAGGATTTGTTCATTTCAATTTCAATCAAAGATGACTTATATAAAGCCGCACATGACAGGCTATCGAGGGAATATGGTATTGGACGGCTTGGTGAAGGAAAAACGTATGAAGAAATATGCCTGAGACTTATATTTGAAAATTATGATTTATGGAACAATAGCCATGGTGATCCAGACTACTTTCTTAAAAAGAGAATCGGGCTTATTGAGTTGTTGTTCCGAGGCGCCGAGGACTATCTAAAAAAAGAAAACGCTGCTAACAAACTAGGCATTTTAGCTTCAATGCTTTCAAAAGCGAAAGCAGACCCGGTGAATTCCAAAGGGAAAGTAGAAGATTTTGCATTGTCAGTCAATGAGCTAAATGAAAGGTTTAGAGAAGCGAATTTGCCGCTAGCATATCATAACGGCTATATTCAACTTGTTGAGGACGAGTTAACTGACAAGGAAATTGAAAAACCCTTTTGGGCTCTTGTTTCTGATAAGAAATGGGCAAATGTAGATAAGGAAATGAAGGAAGCTCTTGACAGGCGAGATGCTGGAAAAGACGATGCTGTCGTGTACGCTCTTCAGGCATTGGAAAGTGCAATTAAGATAATATCCGATGCAAATGGTTGGACTACTGGTCAAGAAAAAGGCACTTCAAATTACGTCGATAACTTGGTGAGCACAAAAAACGGCAGATATATTGAAATATGGGAAGCAGATGCGATAAGACATCTTTTTTCGTCCTTGAGAAATCCACGAAGCCATGGTGCCGGAAGCGGTGCACGGCCGCAATCTCTCGATCAGCAACGGATATGGGTTATAGAATCAAGCATGTCGTGGATCAAGAGTTTAATCAAAAGAAAATAAGTAAATTAATACATAACATAATGATCCAACCAGCGGGTCAACCTCGACTTGCCTTGCGGCGAGTTACCCGTTCGCTCAACTTTCAATCAGGGAACCTCTTAGGGTCAGGTCCATACTGTTGGACTTTTCTTTAAACTTCTGCTAACTCCCCTGTATGGCTCGTCCATTACGCATAGAACGAATCTTTAGGGCCAGGTCTTGCGGTTTGACATTCCAGCTCTTCCCCCTTTTTTCGTATTAACAATTTCCACTTGGCAACTGTTACAGTTTCATTCTACAGAAATCTGTTTAGTAGTAGGTGAAACAAACAGCTCTTTCCTTCCAGAGCGAATCTCCGGGACGTAGTGACCGAAATGGACTTGCGAATTAAGCAGCCGTGAGTAGTTTCGGTGCATGTTTCACCCGGTAATTGATAATTGCTTCACGTTAATCCAAGTGCGGACTTGTAGGTAAAATAAACAGCGCCTCGAAAGATCAAATTTCAATCTTCGCCCGAAAAAGTCAACCGTAACTCCCTTCCCGTCCGAAGGTTTCTCTTGACCCAAACTCACATAGACTCCTGATACCGTGTGCGCGGCTTTGGCTGTCGGGTACAATAAATATACGATATTTCTGCCTGACATTGGGGTAGACTTTCCTTGCCTTTTCAAAAGGTTTGTAGTATTCTTTTCTTAGGTGAATAAAATGGCAAAGGGAACCTTGGAAGAACTTGAGAGACAAATAGAAAAACTTTCGCCTGAAGACCAGCTTAAGCTGGTTGAGAAGCTTGCGCATCAACTGAGAAAAACCGGACTTATGAAAAAACACGATTTAAGCCAGCTCTACGGCCTGGGCCAAGGCCTTTGGGTAAATGAGGACGCGCAGGAGTATGTCAACCGCTTGAGGGAAGATCGGGCATGACCATTGCCGAAACGTTTTCCGGTTAAATACCCTTTTCATTGATACCGCGCCGATCATCTATTACATCGAGGCCCATCCCCGGTTCGGCCCCCTTACAAAAGAAGTTTTCGATTTATTCCTTTCAGGACGCATAACCGCCTTTTCCTTTGTAATAACCCTTACTGAGGTATTGCCGAAACCAATACAAGCAGGCGACAACAAGCTCGCAAGAAAATTCGCAGAGTTCCTCGAACATGGCATAAATTTCAACATGCTTGAAATTACAACATCGATAGCCGAGGATGCCGGAAAGTTGAGAGGGCACTATCTGGATTTAAGGGCGCTTGATGCCATTCAAATCGCAGCGGCTGTCCATGCCGGCGCTGATGCATTCGTTACCAATGACAAAAAACTCAGACAGGTTAAGGAAATCAAAGTAGTCGTTTTGGCGGATCTCATTGCTGCATAAAAATTCTTGCACCACGTTTCGAAACCATATCTTCGCTCTGTAAACGTCCTCCCCATACTCTCCCACCTTGCTTTTTCAACAAAATTGCTGTACTGTCTTTTCATCGAGAAGCATTATTCTTCTTACCAAAAATCCCATGTCCATAGAAAAAAAATTCGAAGTCCCATTTATTTCCTCCCTGGCACTGCGAGAAAAGCAAATTCAGCAAAATTACCGGCCTATTATTGCCGTTCACAAATGGTTCGCCCGGCGGCCGGGGACCCTTTTCCGCGGGCTTCTCCTTTCGGAATTCGTAGACAAACCGCTCCAGGATGCTTTTTACTCTTCCAATAATCTATCGGGCCTTGTTGTAGTTGATCCCTTCATGGGAGGAGGCACGCCTATCCTTGAGGCAAACCGCGTTGGTTGCGATGTGATCGGTTACGACATCAACCCCATGTCCTATTGGATTGTACGGCAGGAGATCGAGCACCTTGATTTAAAAGCCTATCGTAAAGCAGCGGATGAGCTTGTCAGCGGATTGGAGCGGGAGATCGGAAGCTTGTACCGCACGACTTGCCTTGAGTGCGGGTCAAGGACGGCTCACGTAAAATATTTCCTCTGGGTAAAGCAACATACCTGCACCGGCTGCGGGAAAGCAAACGATCTTTTCCCCGGATACCTGCTTGCGGAAGATAAACGGCATCCGGAGAACGTCTATGTTTGCTCGTGTTGCGGCGAATTGAGCGGAGCAAAAGACCGGCAACGGCCGGGTAAGTGCAAGTCATGCGGCGAACGCCTGGTGATCGAAGGCCCCGCCCGAAGAAGCAAATATTCATGCAAACACTGCGGCAAGGATAACTCCTACTCTTTCAAGCCTGAACATCCGCCGGTTCATCGGATGTATGCTATGGAGTATCACTGTAAAAAATGTAAACCGGGTCACGAGGGAAGATTCTTTAAGAAGCCTTCGCGAACCGACCTGGCGAAATATGCCGAGGCCGCGAACAGATTGAGTAGTATGGAGACTACGTTTGTGCCCGATGACGCGATATTGGGGGGCGATGAGACGGCGCGGCTCCATCGATGGGGCTATAAAAAATATAGTGAGATGTTCAATTCGCGCCAGCTCCTCGGGCTGGAGCTGAGCTGCCGGGCCATTGCCGGCGTCGTGGATGAGCGTGTTCGTAATGCTCTCGCGACCAATCTTTCAGATCTTCTTCGTTACCAGAACATGCTCTGCCGGTATGACTCAATGGCGCTTAAATCGCTCGATATCTTTTCCGTTCATGGTTTTCCAGTGGGGCTTGTGCAGTGTGAGTCGAACTTTTTGGGAATCATGAACGGCGGGGGCATGAGCGTCGGGAGCGGCGGTTGGTCCAACATCATTGAAAAATACTTTAAGGCCAAAGCTTATTGTGATGCGCCCTTTGAGATACGGCACGTAGAGGGACGCAAAATTCTGGTTCCTATTCAGAATGAATGGATCGGCGACCAGAGAAACGGGACTGTCCCATTGGCGAGACGCGAAATCCGCATTCTCAGTCAAAGCTCGATGGAAGCTGACCTGAAGCCTGCCAGCGTGGACGCGGTGTTTACCGACCCTCCCTATTACGGAAATGTGCAGTATGCTGAACTGATGGATTTCTGCTATGTTTGGCTGCGGCGGCTCGTGGGAGCAGGGGACCCGGCTTTCGCACGCGATACGACCCGGGACAAACAGGAACTTACAGGCAACGTCAATATGGAACGGGGCCTCGACCATTTTACGGAAGGCCTCTCGCTTGTATTCCAAAAAATGGCGCGTGCTTTAAAACCCGGTCATCCCCTGGCGTTTACCTATCATCATAATAGTCTTGAAGCCTATTATCCCATTGCCGTGGCAATGCTCGATTCCGGCCTGGTCTGTTCCGCATCCTTGCCATGCCCGGCTGAGATGGGCGCCTCGATCCATATCAATGGCACCGGTTCGTCTATTGTTGATACGGTTTTTGTCTGTCGATCTACCGGCTCTGTGCCTGCTCGCTGGCTGGTGAAAACACCGGCAGCGCTTGCCGATCTGGTTCGAGATGATGTGGAAAAACTGCGTCAAGCTGGTCTCAAGGAAACACGGGGAGATGTGCGTTGCATTATTTATGGGCATCTTATAAGGCTCGCTGTATGGCATCTGCGGCACCAATGGGACAAGTCGAAGCCGCTCCGGGATAAGACTGCGGCAGTTGCGTCGATGATTGTGGAGTTCGGCGGATTAGAAGCTGTTGAAAAGCATTTTAGCGAAGAACTGATGAATGCAGCGATGGTTAGGACAGTAGCTGTAAAAGAAAAATCAGAAATTTATGGGGCGGACAGCGATGAAATTTCCTTTTGAGGTGGCTTTCGAACAAGTGCGGGCGGATTTGGATCAATATGTGGCAGCTGTATTTTCCTGCCTTGAATCTGAATTTTTAATTATGCCCAAGGGTGAGGGATTCGTTGAATACCAAATATTCGAGCAAGGTTACGAGGCGCTTAAGAAGTGCACAGGCAGTTTCAGCAATCTTTCTCCCGATACGGTAATTTCTTGTGTTAAGTCAGTACCTGCCACGTTTATCGTAATTCGAACAATTCTGGGATTCACGCCGCCTGAGTGGGCATACGTGACTACTCAACACACTAAAGTGGAGGTTACGCAAGGGTGCGTCCGCTCAATTGACCGTAAGATTCGCATGGCGCCATTAACGCCACTATTAGTTAATGGAGTCACAGCTGATCGACTTAATGCGCTGATAATAACGGCTTGCGAATTTTTAACAAGAAAAGTCCCGGCTGTAGAGCCCGATAAGATACACCGCCTTGATAAGGCAGATACCAAAAACGGCCTGGAGGGTATCAGGACACTTGCGGAAATCGGGGCCCCTTACGCAATGCTCCTGTACGAGCGCTTTCTCGGAAGGCCTTTTGCAGGGCACCGCGATTCCGTAAGCGAACTTATCGGGGATAGCTTAGAATCCGTAATTGAGGAAGTGTTGAGCAAAGCGGGTGTCAGCTACAGGAAAACAAAAAGAGCGGAGAAACTTCAGGATTTCGACCAGGCGCCTGATTTTATCATTCCCAGCGAATTCAACCCGAAGGTGATCATTGAAGCGAAAATTACCGAGGACGACGGAACAGCACGTGACAAGGTCACTCGCATTCAACACCTGGGGCAATTGAGTATGGAAGGTCAACCGGCAGGAAAACCGAAATATGAAGTTATTGCCTGTATTGCAGGCCGTGGTTTCGGCGTACGGCGCGAAGATATGAAAAAAATGCTGCTGGCTACGCGCGGAAAAGTTTTTACGCTTCAAAATATGGACAGGCTTGTGGATTGCACAGGGCTGAGGAAGTTCAAGACGAAGTAAGCATGCGGTTTCACGCAGTAATTGTTACAGGTTCACTTCTACGAACTCCTGTTTAGTAGTAGGTGAAACATGGTGATAAATTGCATTTACACCAATTGTCAATGCAAATACTTTTCGCCCTCGTTATGCTTGACGTAAGGACGGCGGCGAACGACGGCATTTACCATCAAACTTCCGGGACCCGGTCCACTATGCCTTCCTATTCGCGCACGACTCTCCTGATTGTGTGAGGTCATGGTTTAATTAGCGGCGAGCACGCATCTGATTGCAATTGACTTCACGCCGTATTCGCAACATAGCTACCTCCGAAGTTGTCCGGGCGGACATGACATCTGACCGCTACCGAGCATGCTGCGTTCTATGAGATCCAGGAACTTCTGCTGCTGGCCTTTATCGAGGGACGACTTTATCTCAAGCATGTGGCCGGCTATCATCCGCTGCATCTCTTCCTGTTTACTGCTTATCTCCTTGATCGTCGTGTCGATTGCCTTTTTATCGGGCTTATCAAGGCGCATGAGCGCAACCAGTTCTTTCCTTTTCGCATCGACTTTCTGCCTCCGCCTGTCGATCTCCACCCGGAACGGTATGGCTTTGCTTTTCATCAAGCTCATTTGATCCGGTTTCAGCGAGAGCTCTTCGAACAGAAAACGGTTCTTCTCCATTATCTTGCCGAAGGGCGAAACCCATAGCCGGGACTGCGCATAATAGCGGTATCCGGCCGTGGCGAATACCGACAGATTCAATATAAGGGAGGCCGCCAGGGCAAATTTGATGATGTTATTTTTCATGAGCGACCTCCGTCATGGCAAGATATGCTCCCCCCAGAGAGTCCGGCGGCGCCGCATCGAACACATCCAGGGAGAAAGAGGATGACATGTTCGTTGTCTTCAAGTTAGAAGAGCCGTTTACCATGACTTTTCCTGTCATGACGCCGACGGTGATCACGACGATCAGCACCGCGGCTTCTGCAAACTTTAAGAACGCCGGTGCACGCATGCCTCTAATCCTCTCCCCTGCGGGGAGAGGGTAGGGTGATGGGGATTTCAGGGCCGCTGTTCGTGCCATTACCCGGCTTGAAAAACCACGGGGAGCAGGGTACTGCTCTGCGTTTGAGAACGCGGTCCGCAGCGATCGCATTTCCTCGAGCGCCCCTGCGCAATGGGCGCAACTTTTGAAATGGATTTCTGCAGCACTTCGCTTCTTATCGTCCAATTCGCCGTCTAAATATGCCGATATGGTTTCAGACTGTAAGCACTTCATGGTCATCTCCTATATGGTTAAACGCGATTTTATTCATTTTGTTCCCTGAAATCTTTCATTTTAAAAAGAGCATTTGGACGCGGAAAAATCGGATAACATCGGATAAATCAAACAATAAAACCAGCCTTCTTATTAAAAACTTCACCCGTTGGTGACTTTCGTTTCAATCTTAATCCGCCTTTTCCGCCTTTATCTGCGTCCAACTGCCGTTTCTCGGGTCATTATTTTTCTTAATTCTTCCCTAGCCCTGGCAATCCGCGATTTGACCGTTCCGATTGAAATATCGAGAGTTTCTGCAATTTCTTCGTAGGATAACTCCTCGATCTCCTTCAATAGTATGACTGCCCGCAGTTTCGGAGATAATTTCGCGAGCCCGGCTTGCAGCGCCCGGTCCATTTGCTTGGATTCGTAGAGCCGTTCGGGAGAAGGATCTTCAGAGGCGCGGTCATGGAGAAGAAACTCTCCCTTTTCTGATTTCCCGAAAAGAGATTCCCAAACGGGTATTCTCTTATAATCAATGCACGTATTGACTGCGATGCGGTAAAGCCAGGTATAAAGGGATGCGTCGGGCTGGAACCTGGGAAGAGCTTGATAGGCTTTCAGAAAAACTTCCTGGGCTGCATCCTCTGCATTGTGCCCGTTTTCAAGCATGTGCCTGCAGAGGTTGTAAATCCTGTCCTGGTATTTGAGGACGATCTCCTCAAATGCGGAATTGTCGCCGCTTTTGAACCTGGTTATGAGTGGAAGGTCTTTACCGTTTCGCACGGGAAATATCATACAGGATATGGGTGATTAATGCCATATACTTGATAACCACGGGATTGGCTGACGGGATCTCATTATGTCCCTGTATACTTATTTAAACGGAATATTTCGGATGTTGTTCCCTATTTCGAACAATTCAACGCCGCTTCCGCATAAAAAAGAGCCGCGGTAGACTACCGCAGCTCCTTTATTTTCTGTGGGTTGCCGATTCAGATTGATTTAAAGCGAACCGATGATTTTATCCAGAGAATTCTCGTATGATTCGCGCCACTCACCGATGGTCTTTTCATTTACCGCTTTAACGCCGCTGAAGCCCAGGTTCTTTTTGCCGACCATGTCAACACGCTTTTTTGCCACTTGATTACCATTGCTGTCCCAGATTGTAAAAACGTTCTTCGTGATGGCTTTCAGATTGACCGAATCAAGGGTGTTTGACAAAGTCAAACAGGAGAGAACGAGAGGAACAGCTTTAAGTGATCGCGACAAGTTGGCAAACTAACCAAGACTTCAATGCTTTCATTGCTCTTCTGAAACGTCAAAACCGGATATAAAACGCTTTCAACGAAGTACTGTAGTATTTGATACAATCACAAAACCCAAAACAAAAATTGCACCCCAAAAAAGGCTCCTCGAATCATTCCGGGGTAATCATCAATCTAAACACAAATCGTGATGTACTCATGTTTATTGGTTTTCAAGATTCCGCTCCCTCCGCTCGAGTGGGAGATGATGCAATGATGAGGTAGCAGCACCGGTATTCACCAGAGGATTTCCGGAAGCCGCCGCCATCTTGATAACCTTTAGTAGTAAATCCTACAACACTTTGGAGCAGTAGATTCAGCAATAGTTACTGCAGTGATTGGATAATTTGTATTTTCATGGCTTTAACTACGATTGCCGGCTGGCACGGCATATGCAAATTAAGAATGATAGAAGGCAGGCAAACAGGATTCATGTTCAGTCTAACAGTAGTCAGGCCTCCGCTTAGCCTTCTGGAATGATCGAAACGTGTTTTAAAGCACGGAATAAAAAGAGGTGATGAAAAATGAATGGTTTCGGTATGCAGTACTTATCAAATTTTAAAAAGAAAGGGGTGTTGACAATGAAGAAGACTTTTCTGTTTACGATTGCAATGGTGTTTGTTGCTGGTCTCGGGACGGTTTATGCGGCAGACTATAACGGAGATTCTTATTACGGCGATATATTCCAGATTGCTCCTGCAGCGCTTACTCATGCGAACAGTGCCTTTGAGGGCTCGGCTGCGGGCAGCGCCCGTACAAAAGTGAATAGTAATGATTTTTCTATTTACAATGATCTGTTCGAGATCGCGCCGGCGGCATCAAATAGCCGCGTAGTGGAAGGCTCGGCAGCCGGCAGTCTGCGCCAGAACATGGCAGGCAAAGAATCATCGGTCAGGAACTACGATCTGTTCGAAATCAGCCGTTAAAAGTTCATTCAAGCAGGCTGGCCTCCAGCCTGCTTTTATAATTTCGGTACTCTTCAGGATCGATTATGGAAACGACAACTCCTTGAAACCATGGCTTGTGGTTTCATCATACGCTTTCTGATCCTCATCGAGTTTCTGCATTCGTTCATGGCACAGGTCGTTTATTTTCCGATCCAGCTCCGCGCATGTACGAACAGGTGGCAATTCGGCGACTGTGCGGGTAAGATCAGCCGCGGCGCCCAATGCCAGGTCGCGATGTTCATTTTCATGCGAAATTAATTTCTTTATATAGTTATCCCATCTGTCGAGCAGGGACTGAGGGGCATGGCTGCAAACCCATTTGGGGAGATGAAAGATTATATCGATATTCACCCTGAAGGAATCAGCAAAACATGTCTCCGGACCACGATTGTAATCATAATCCCATTTCACTTTCCAGTTTGTTACTGAGTCGTACCTGTTCCCATCCTTCCACCTGATGGCCTTGTCAGACATCTCACACTGCAGATCCTTTTCGCAGCATCCGCAAACCTCGTAGTATTCATATTTCTCGGTATGAAGCGGTGAAAGCACGTTATTTTTTTTCTTATGGCCGGTACTTGCATGTACTTTATCGTGGTCGGTCCGGTTTTCACCCGACATAGCAATGCAGGGCATGAACATAACTATCATCAGTATCACGGTCTGTTTCATCGTTCAATACTCTGCGCCTTGAACATCCCCGGATGTTCCTTTCCGATAGGCCTCTGAGTGACAGCACCCAATTAGCACTAAAGTCATATTACGACAATTAATCGATTGAATCAAGGGGTCTGTAAACGAACACAGTGATCATTAGTAGGAAAGAAGAGGAGTGGACGGATGAGTGCATTTTCTAAAGACAGAGAATATCATGATTATGCCGCTAAAAAAGGGGGAGCGGCCGATTATTCCGCTCCCCCGAGGGAGAGGGAGGCGGTTGTGACGCCTCCCCGATGAAGATGTTAGTAAACTATTTTTACTTATACGAGCCGCAATCGCTATGCCAGAATAATTCCGTTTAATACTGAGTTTTCCTGTGCGTCCTGCCGGATACACATCATAAAAAAGCAGGCTGAAGGTCAGCCTGCTTTAGATCAATTTTTAGGGAGATGTCAATAAGGAGCGTCATATCACTATACTGCCCTTGAGGCTGCACTCCTGATTAGACGTGCGATTCATTTGGGAGCCGTTTCGATAGTACCTGTGTCATGATCCATCGGCCCTGAATGGGTCGCGGGATTCACGCTGCCCTTGCTTTTCGCCTTTTTCTTATCGCTTGATGGCTTTGCTCCTGACCCGTCGTGAGATCCGGTTGAACCTGTTTCAATAGTACCAGTGTCATGATACATCGGGCCGGAATGGGTCGCGGGATTCACGCTGCCCTTGCTTTTCGCCTTTTTCTTATCGCTTGATGGCTTCACTCCTGACCCGTCGGGGGATGCTTTGGAATCCGTTTCGATTTTACCCGTGTCATGATCCATCGGCCCGGGATGAGTCACGGGATTTTCCGCCATGCTGCTTCTTGCAGAGATTAAGCTTAAGCCCAGAAACATCACAAACGCACTTAGAGAAATGATTTTCAATTTATGTTCCTCCTTTTTCATTTGATGTGTCAATAATGTTTGATCCGGATGTTAGTTCTCTTCTTGCTGGAAAAGAGGCCGCTTGCTGGTATTTACCGTCTGTTTGCTTAACCTCCTCTCTATAGTTTAATTCCGCATGCGGGGCGTTAACGCGCGGCCAATCCTTATTTCAGGACGATAATCATATATGCATTTATTCATTCTGTTATCTATCTTATCGATTTTTTTTAATAATACTTTAGTTGTTTGAGGGGTGTCAAGTCTTTTGTTTAAATTCCGGTACGGCTTCTTTCCCATTGGCTATGTAAATGGTTTGTCATCTCCGAACGACTCCATCGGCGATGACAGCCACGTCACCCTTCGGGAAAATATTTTCTGATTAGCTCGTCCAGCATTTTTTCCAGCACAGCGTCATCGGCACTGCCGATTTCCCGGTGAAGGGCTTCAGCCTGCACACGGAACGCGGCGAGCAATCCGGGGTCGTGAAACTCTCCGGACTCCAGTTCGAGGACCGTCATCGCTTCCTTGAACGGCAGCGGGGCCTTATAAGGCCGTCTCGAGGTGAGCGCGTCGAACACGTCCGCGATCGTAAATATGCGTGCCGACAGCGGAATTGCATTTCCTGTCAATCCCGCAGGATATCCCGTGCCGTTGAATTTCTCATGATGATGTTTCACCACATCCATTGCATCCTGCAGCCAGGCATACCTGCCGATGATCTCCGCGCCGTGCCGGGGGGTGCGTTTTTATGATTTCAAACTCCTCCGGACTGAGTTTACCGGGCTTGAGCAGGATTGCATCGCTGACGCCGATCTTGCCAAGGTCGTGCAGAAAAGCTCCTTTCATCAGTTTCCGTATCTCATCGCTGGATATACCAATCGCTTCAGCTAGGCTGACGGCATACAAGGTTACCCGGTAGTTATGACTGTTCGTATCGCTGTCCCGTTTGGCCACCGCGCTGCCGAGCACTTTGAGCATTCCGATGTTCGCCCTTGATAAATCCACACTCGACTTCAGCAGGTTCCGATTCAGGGAAATGATGACGGGATAGAGCAGGACCGTAGCAAGCAGGACTACAACCGATGTCTGCACAAGTGAGGATGCTACACGTCCTTTCATGGCGGATGCCGTCTTCGGGTCCGTCAGGTAAACGCCTTCAAAACGCCCACTGATTTCGCCTGCCCTTTGCATAAGCGGCACGGAAACATGCACTGCCGGATACCCGTCCAGGTAAAATGTCCGGTAATCGGCGGTATCGGGCTTGAATGTTGAGGGGTAAGGGTTCAGAACCTCGATAAGTTCTCTTCCCGGTTGACTGACGGAAAGAATCTTCCGGCCGTCCCTGCCGTACAAATGGACGACGATGAAATGACCCATGGCTATATGTTCCTTGCTTTTCGCAAGAAGAATCGCGCGATGCTCAGGATCAGGATTGTTGATCCGGTCTTCCTCGTCTTTCGTAAACGACTTCGATTCCGAGAAGGCGAGGTCGACCACGAATTCATCCACCTTCCTTATTTCCAGGATAAAGACAACAACGCCGATAGCAGCGGAAAGAACGAACCATCCGACCGCGAGTCGCGCTATCAATTTTCTGTGTACGCCGCGTACGTTCATTTGCTTCGTTTTTTCCCAATGCTCCGGATGTAATTCACCAGATGCCACCGCATTTCGTCAGACAACTCGTCCTTGTACCCTTTCATAGCGGTGCTTGCCACACCGGCGGAAATAACATGAAATATCTCTCCGTCACTGGAACCGTGAATCCATTGTTCGTCCGTGAGCTCGGGACCGATGCCGCCTCTTGTGTCCTTGCCGTGGCAGGCGATGCATTGCTTTTCAAAAATCTCCCTTCCCTTTTGGAATGACTCATTGGTCGGAGGGACAGGATTTTTCAATTGAGCGTACTTCTTATGCACATGGGGATGAGACGCATGCTCGGATGTTTGCGCAGGAAATGCCTGTAAAGGCAGGAGCAAAAAAAACGCTATTACCATGCTAGTCTTCTTCATGTTTTCCATTTCCTTCCATAACGCCTCATGCCGCAGCCTTTGGGACCACCATCAGCTGTTCGAATTGCCGGCAAGCAGCCCTTCCGAAGATGGCCAGTAACATGCTCGTCACAGTTCCCATATTTCTTTGTGAACGAACCCCTACACATCGCAAAGGTATTCTCGGCGACGAAGGAAAGATTCAGGCCATTACTCTGTTCTTGCCTTCGTTTTTCGCCTTGTAGAGCATGATGTCCGCTTTTTTTACAATATCGTCGACCGTATTTCCGTCTTCCGGAAAGACAGCGAGGCCGATGCTTATCGATACCGAGGGATAGGGCTCTAAATCGGGCATCGAGAGCGCATGAGACGCAACAGCGAGGCGTATTTTTTCGGCGACCTTGATTGCCGTTGTTTTATCAAGCTCGGGGAAAACAATAATAAATTCCTCTCCTCCGTAACGGGCCACCATGTCCGTCTTCCTGACGGAGCTCTGCATAATGCAGGCGAGGTTCTTAAGCAGCTTGTCGCCCGCCGGATGACCGTAGTTATCGTTGAATGCCTTGAAGTTGTCGATATCGATCAAGGCAAGCGAGAACGGTCTCTTGTATCTCGCTGAGCGCATTATCTCTTCCGGAAGGTATTTCTCGAGATGCCGTCTGTTGTGAAGCGAGGTAAGGGAATCCGTCAATGCATATCGCTCCGTCACCGCGTGCATTTTCAGAACCACGTTGTCTATATAGAACAGCACACCCGCGCCGGCAAGAAGGGCGAAAAACAATTGGGCCGCGAAATAAAAGTCCGTTATTGCTTTGACTTTATGGGCCGACTCCCGCATCCTGCTGATCTGCATATCATGGTTTTCATGAAGTTTCATATAATAGTTATGAAAGATGTCGTCAAAGATCATTTTAGCTTTCGCCAGAGAGCTTTCAGGGGTCGTGCTTCCCTCGATCACTACGGCATCGGAGGATTTTTCCAGTGATGTAAAACGAGCGGTGACGGCATCGAGCAACTCCCCGCTTATCAAACACGGAGTGCTCTTGTTACTGTCCAAGCTTGCCGTTTTTACATTGTGCTGTTTGAGCCGTTCCAAAGCGCCATTTGCCTCTTTTTTGTACTGCGCATATTCTTCCCGTTCAAAATCTCGATTGTTTTTTATAAAAAGGCGCGCATAGATGAGCATGCTGTGCATTGAGGAATGAAACGTCTCGGCATTGTGCATTTCCTCTGCCAGGCTGAGAGCGCCCGACAGGTAATCGTGAAGGACCGTAACGTTTCTCCGGTACATGACCTGCGAGGAAATGAACGCCGCGATCAAGACCATGATCCCTATCCCGAGCTTAACTTTAAATGAATTCATGAGCCCCTTGCATTTTCCGTGTTGCCCTTTCCGGCTGAACATACGGTCTTTAATACGCAATAATACCAGATTTTCAGTCGGTTGTGGGCTTTATTCCCGGCTTATACGGCAATTCTATCGTTACCTCGGTCCCTATCATATTGAATACATGAGGAGGAAGGTCGACCGAGATCGGCACGCCTTTTTGTTCCGCCTTTATCCCGCAGACATCGCTCGCGCGCCTGATGACGTTGATTATATTTTCCTGTGCAGGCGCAAGCCGGACCGGCTTGCCGAAATCAAGCACGCTGTTTACGATATTTTGCATCTGTTCGGCGGAATTGATTATCACCTGCATCGCCGTATCCGTCTTTCCTTTGCCCTCCCTGATGCGTTCAGCGAAACCCGGTATCGCAATAAGCGGGCTTTTTAAATCATGCACGATTTCAGACGCAATCCGGCCTATTTCGGAAATATACCTTTCCCTTTCCATCAGTTCCCGTTGCCGGCGTTCGCGGTCGATAAGATAACCGGCAAATACGGCGAATAAACCCTGAAGCAGAAGGTGCAGAAATTTATTCGCTTCGAGCAGGAATGTTCCCGTCCAGATCATGAACGCATGGGGGAGATAGAGCGCAAAAATGAGAAGGAAGGTCAGCAGCGAGCCTTTCAAGCCGAATGCAAGCGCTCCGAGCAGAATCGGAAGATAGTAAAACTCCAGATAAAGATCATGAAGGGCGTGAAGCCCCGGCACGGCGGAATAATGGAGGTAAGTGATGAACCCAGTGGAAGCCGCAATTGTGATCAAGTAATACGTCTTTTTCCAATCATGCAAAACCCCATCGCGTCACTTCACCTGGAATGTAAATTCATCATCAAGCTTGACGGCATCCGTGCCTTCTAGAATGATTTTTGCCCTGATCGTATATACCCCTTTGAGCTTCATGATTACGTCCGCTCCATTACCGCCATACATTCCCATGGTCATTGTCCTGAAATCCTTTCCGTCAGGGCCTGTCAACAGATATGCGACTTCACCGGGCACTATCTTCCCGTCGGGTTTCTGGACGTAGACCATAAGGTGATTCGTCACATCGGGCCTCTTGCTCAAGCCTAAGACGGAGTGGTGTCCCATCATCTTCACCATTTCGCCCCGTTCCGATAAATCCAGAAGATGGTACGTCAACGTGTACCCCTTCAGGCCTATCTGCCTGATCTGTTTGCCCGGCCGCATCGTCTCTTTTACAGCATTTGCATCTGCGGCTTCCGCTGTGGCGACGTTATGGTTAAAACCCGGGGAATAAGAGATCATCCAGATAGCGGCCATTATCAGCAATTCTAAACCTAGGATTTTTTTCATTTCGCGCCTCCTTTTGAATAAGTTAAATTGCAAGGCGCGGACCAGAAGCGTCCTCAACAGAATTAGCCCTAATTTCAAGAAGTTACTAAATTGGACGGTATAAAACGACATCGCCATATTTATCCCTTGCTCTAAATAATGTAGTATTTAATACAGGAACCGCCATGGAGGGCGCTGCCGGATGTCGCTGCCGAAGATACAGAGAGGATTTTTTTCACCTGCTTTTATTCCGCCACCCCGCTTCTTTCTCGAAAGTCTCCATCTTTTTCTCAATATCTTTATAGATGAAACATATTAGGCCGGCAACAAGAGGACAGACAACGGCAAGCACAATATAGACCCAGACGTTCAGCTTGGCGCCGAATATGGCAAGGACAGCCACGACAACGAGGGGCAGCAACGCCGCCGAAAGAAAGATTTTTTTTCTCATCATGTCTACCTCCGCTGCTTTAAGCCCCATCGCCGGTGCGATAAGCGGGTTCATTCTTTAGAGTATTATCTTGCCGATGAAATCCTTCAGTTCATCCGATGCTTTCATGAACGCATCAACCACCGACGGGTCAAAAAGCTTTCCCGAGGCTGCCAGAATATCCCTCTTGGCCTCCTCATAGGAGACAGGATCTCTATATGGCCTCTTTACCGTAAGAGCGTCGAGTGTGTCCGCTACCGCAAAAACTCTCGCTCCCGAGGGTATCTCGGCGCCCTGGAGGCCGCGCGGATATCCTGAACCGTCAAAGTGTTCATGATGCGCCCGTATGATCTCCGCCGCTTTTGAAAGATATCCAATATGATTTATAATCGTGTACCCGATCTCAGGATGCCCGCGCATGATCGCCAGCTCTTCCGCATCGAGCCGACCTTTCTTTAAGAGCACCGCATCAGGTATACCGATCTTGCCGAGGTCGTGAAGCAGGGCTCCACAGTAGAGATCAACGAGGTCGCTTCCCTGGATACCATATTTATTTCCTATCATCACGGCGAACTGAGTTACTCGCAGGGAGTGGTTTCCCACTTCATGTTCCTTGGCATCGATGGCGCTCACGAAGGCCTCTATCGTCGCAAGATAGGTTGCCTCTATTTCAGCGACAATGCCGTCGAGGAAGGTGTCGCGGAAATAACATTCCTCGCCCAGAAAGAGCCCGGCTTCCTTCTTGATATAACTGTTTCCCTGAATCGGGGCGCCGCAATGTTTGCAAACCCGGGCGGTTTTTTCCATGATGACATCGTCCTCCCTATATCTTCGCCCCCCGCAGCCGGAGCGCGTTCCCGATGACGGACACTGAACTGAAGCTCATTGCCGCTGCGGCAAAAATCGGGCTGAGCAAAATGCCGAGGAACGGATAGAGCACTCCGGCAGCAATCGGGACGCCGAGTGCGTTGTATACAAAGGCGAAGAAAAGGTTCTGCTTGATGTTCTTCATCGTGGCTCGTGAGAGGAGCCGCGCACGGAGTATCCCGCGAAGGTCCCCTTTTACAAGCGTTACCCCGGCGCTTTCCATTGCGACATCCGTGCCGGTGCCCATGGCAATGCCCACCTGCGCCTGCGCAAGCGCCGGCGCGTCATTGATGCCGTCACCCGCCATTGCCACGAATCTCCCTTCGCCCTGTAACCGCTTTACAACCTCGGCCTTCTGGTTCGGCAGGACCTCCGCAATGACTTCGTCGACGCCAAGTTTCTTAGCCACAACTTCCGCGGTCCGCCGGTTGTCCCCGGTCAGCATCACAATGCGGATGCCTTCATCGTGCAGAAACCTGACTGCATCAGGCGTTGTTTCCTTGATCGGATCAGCTACGCCCACGAGTCCAGCCGGCTTATTATCCACGGCAACGAACATTACAGTCTTGCCTTCCTTGCGCAATACCTCGGCCTTTTCGGACAACGGCCCCGGATCGACGCGGAGTTCCTCCAGCAGCTGCCGATTGCCGAGCGCCACGTCATGGCCCTCAACTTTTCCCATAACCCCCCTTCCGGTCTTTGAATCGAAGGACTCGGCATTAGACAGAGTGGCGCCTCTTTTCCTGAGCGCCTGCCACGATCGCTGCTGCAAGCGGATGTTCGCTGCCGCGCTCGATGCTAGCCGCAAAATGAAGAAGGGATTTTTCATCCAGACCGTCCAAGGAGACTACTTCAACGAGCTTCGGTTTGCCCAGGGTAAGCGTTCCCGTCTTGTCGACAACGAGCGTGTCCACCTTCCTCATCACCTCGATGGCCTCTGCATTCTTGAACAGCACACCTCCGGTCGCGCCTTTGCCCATTGCGACCATGATGGACATGGGGGTGGCAAGGCCCAGGGCGCAAGGGCAGGCTATGATCAAAACAGCCACCGCGTTTACAAGGGCATATGCGAATCGCGGTTCCGGGCCTATCCAAGCCCAGACGATGAAGGTGATGACCGCGATGACGACCACGACCTGAACGAAGTAGCCTGCAATGATGTCCGCAAGCTTCTGGATCGGTGCGCGGCTCCGCTGGGCCTCGGCCACCATATGAACTATTTGAGCCAGGAGGGTTTCTGAGCCGACTTTCTCGGCCCGCATTATGATCGAGCCCGTGCCGTTCACGGTAGCGCCGATAACGCGGTCTCCCTGCTTTTTCTCGACGGGCATCGGTTCTCCCGTGATCATGGACTCGTCCACCGAACTGGAGCCTTCCGCGACCACGCCGTCAACAGGTATCTTCTCGCCTGGACGCACCCGAAGGAGCTCGCCCGGAGTTACCTGTTCGAGAGGGATGTCCTCCTCCGTACCATCCTTTACGCGGCGCGCCGTCTTCGGTGCCAGGCCGAGAAGAGCTTTGATTGCAGCGCCTGTCTTGCTCCGCGCCCGTAGCTCAAGCACCTGGCCGAGAAGCACGAGGGTGGTGATCACCGCTGCTGCCTCGAAGTACGTGCCGACGCCTCCCTCTGCAGTCCGGAAAGACGAGGGAAAAAGACCGGGCGCCAGAACAGCAACGATACTGTAAGCGTAGGCAACGCCCACTCCGAGCCCAATCAGCGTGAACATATTCGGGCTGCGGTTTACGAGCGACTGCCACATCCGTACGAAAAAAGGCCAGCCGCCCCAGAGAACAACCGGGGTCGCGAGGAACAGTTCGATCCATGTCATTATTTTATGTGAAACGAGGTTTTCGAGGTTGAGGCCGGGAATCAAGGCCCGCATTGCGATGATCACCAGCGGCACGGAAAGGATAACCCCTATCCAGAAACGCCTGGTCATCGAAACAAGCTCAGGGTTTTCTTCCTCTTTGGCTGTTACTGTCCGCGGCTCAAGAGCCATGCCGCAGATCGGGCAGTTTCCGGGAGCGTCGCGAATTATCTGGGGATGCATGGGACAGGTCCATTCGGTTTTCGATGCGACAGGCGGCGGCTCGGCAAGCTCGAGCGCCATACCGCACTTGGGACACGATCCCGGCTCTGTTTGTCGCACCTCAGGGTGCATGGGGCAGGTATAAACTGGGGCTTCGTTCTTCATCTCTTCCTCCCGACTCCGAATATTGCCAGGTTCCAGAGGCGTCTGACATTGAGTATCTCCATGTTGTTTAATTTTAGCTCATTTTGAAACTCTTCATGGTTAAACTCTCCCCCTCGGGGATGGGGCGCGAACAATCGCGTGAAGACATTTCTGAGGACTGGCCTGAGAGGCTCCTCGAAAAAAAACTCGCCGCCGGGTTTTAAAACTCTTGCAACCTCTTTTATACCCTTCTTCCAGTCCTCCAGGTGGTGAATCACCCCGAACGAAAAAACGGCATCGAATGTATTGTCCCGTTCCTCCAGCGACCCCGGCATCTTCCACTTTGAACTCGATCACTCCCTTGTACTCCGTCTTAACGGTTTTCTTCGCTCTTTCGATCTGCTTGGGGTCTATGTCCGTGGCGATGACTTTCTTAGCCCCGAACTGCTCTGCGATAACACGGGCGCCAGCACCCCTGCCGCAGCCGATTTCGAGGCAGACAGGGTATTTCTCGCGGTCTCCCATCTTTCTCAGCATCGGCCCTTCCCCGTGACGCTGAATAAACGCTCTCAGAGGATTATTGACTATCAGTCTCTCTACCGGGCTGAGGTTCATTATTATCCTCCGAGCATAATTACCTGGGCCTGTCTCGCGCAGAGCCGCATAAACGCGCAAAGAGAATCAACATTTTTGGAATGTTAAATTCAAAACCCCAAAAAAGATCTGCTTTTCTTCGCGACTTTGCGGCTTTGCGCGAAAACGCTTCTGTGTTTTGCCTTTTGGTCCCTGAAGCTCTCCCCGCCGGTCATAAAATCATGATCGCCATCATCGCCGCCATTCCTATTCCGCCGATTACCATCCAGGTATTTCTCGATGTTTCATCATGGTTTCCATGGCGGTCGGTTTCCTGGGTCAGAGACACGGACAGCGGCGCTGCCGCTTCAGCGCTCCCTTCCATCCTTAGCCGGGCTGTTATTTTATAGATGCCGCCTTCATGGACATGATATCTCAATTGATAGACGCCTTTCCCCGCGATCTCATGTGCTTCACGCTCATCTGTTGCGCTAACGTGATCCTGCATATGCTCGGCGCCGGTTTTTTCGATAAGCGCTATACGATAAGTCACTTTCGCCCTTGATACGGGCGTTCCGCGCTGGACGGCTCGGCTTTCAGGGTAAGAGTTGCATCCTCTCCGATGATGAAGGGTGAAACGTCAAGGGTAAGGGTTATGTCCTTATCAGCAAACTCCTTTTCAGTCGATTTCGCGGGTTGTTGACGGGAAGGTTCGTGGTCCATTCCGTGCATCCCCATCATGCACCCGCCTAACGGCAGAACGGTGATTCCAAATATGAAAATCGCGCGTGTGACAAATTTCATGGCTTTCTCCTAACTATGTATTGTCAAAATCTTTTGCCACAGAGATCACTGAGAACACAGAGAATATCTTGAAATAAAAACTCTTATAAGACTTCTCTGTCTCCCTCCCTCTCTAAAGGCTTTGCTCTATAGCCACAAAATGCACATAATTCACAAAAGAGTTGGTACTGGCGTCGAGGTTTTATAAAATGCACTATGCAATGAGTTTATGCCCCAGTTTCTCCAAGCTGTCCCTTAGTGATCCTGGCCAGTGCTTCATCCGTCATCTTTGCGGCGTCGAAGACAACGGCGATTTTCCTGTCCTCGACATCAATGGACTCTATTCCTTCCATATGTCCAATAAATCTTCTCAAGGCAAGGGAGCACTCATCGCAAAATTTTTCTTCCACTTTAAACAAAAACTTTTTCATGATCTTCACCTCCCCATTTTCGGCACGAACATCGGTGTCTTTCCTCTATACCGCAGTACTCATCTCCAAATGTTTTAATCATCTCCTCTTCTTCTCTCTTGGATAGACGGTAATAAACATAGATGAGCACGGGGAACATCAGACGCCGTTATGATCGTGGGCCACTGGATCAGCATACCGATCATTACACAGAAAGAGACCTGAATACTGCGGTTGACGACATTTTCATACGGTCCGGTAGTCACCAGCGCGCCTTTTCTCCGTGGATCAGGCCTTACAGCCGTTCCGGATCATCATCAAACCCGACGATACGATCCGTATGCGAAAGATGGATGATTCCGCCGACCTTTGACGGAATTTGATTCAGCGGCATCGCTCGCCGAACTCCACATTCGAGCCACAGTTGTCCGCAACTCGCCTGCGGGCCTGATCAAGCATTGCGTCGGTCATCACTGCGGGATACTTGCTGCCGCAGGCCCCACTTCTTCTGTAAGGCAGATAAATTCGTGAGCGGTAACCGCAGTACATCTCCACGCGTGGCAACGAAGTTTGCAAGACGTCACTCCCATGGAGCGCCACTTTCCGTCTTTCACAGGGGTCAGAAAGCTCCGGAGAAAGATAGCGAACATGCCGTGATATTGACAATATACCAGGCTCCAAAAACCGTATGCATATGAGTACCACTCTTTCTGCCATGCATCATACGCCTCACTTCATCTCTCGCGTATCCCCATCTTCTGTTGATGAAATTATATACCGGAACGAATACAATGCCGATATATACTCCGTAGAGAAAGCTCTCCACGAGGCCGAGAACAAATCCCCCGAAGGTCAGCCATTTGAAAGCCGGAAGCACCGCCTCCAGGAATGCCGACATGCCGTGAAGTCTCGGAGGCACGACCAGCCCGTACAGAACGCAGAGGATAAAAGAAATCGCAAAAAATATTCCCAATGACCAGCTTACCACCTTCATTTTCAGCAGCATCCGTGGCCTCCTTCCTTGTCCTTTTTTCCGCCCTGTCCTTCACCATGCCCCGCTGTTCATCTTCTTCCCCGTGCCCGCCATGGCCTCCGTGCATGCCGTGGCCGAACAGGTGCATGGCGATAAAAAGGATGAAAAATATGAGGAAGAACAAATTTTCTCTGAGCCAATCCATGGCATTACCTCCCTCTATGCTTTGATTATACTCATATCAAATTGTAGCAAAACGCAGGCCAACCAGCGGCCTAGTAACTTTTTTAACATATTCAGAAACTTGTTTGCCGATAAAAAAAGCCACCACTGGACTTGTGGAGCGACTGCTCCATGCCCTGTAGTATTTGATACAGCGTATTTGATACAGCGTATTTGACGCCAGCAGACTAAAGCAGTTCAGCCACAAAAAGCACATAAAGCACAAAGAGAACTTGTCAATGAACCTGAAAAAAGCAGTTGGACACGGATAAAATCTGATCAACACGGATTTATAGGAAGTTACGAACAGTAATGGATTCACCCAAAAGGCGAGATGGCTTTTTGCTCTATCACATTGTTTTGATCCGCTGTTTCCGTGTTCATCCGTGTTCAAATGCCGTTTTTAGGATGAATGGCCTCAACAGGCCGAATATCATTGGTGATTTTTTTGACGAGTTCTATGCATTATGTAGCCAGCCGCGGTTTTAGGATTTTGCGATGTGAAGGCCTATACCTTGAAAGAGGGCGGGATGGATTAGGCGAGGCAGTATGGAATAATGCCTGCGTCAGATGTAGTCGTTGATAACGAGACTTGCAAACTTTTTTACTTTTTCAAACACCTTGTCATTACAGATAAAGCCGGTCGCGCCGCAGGCAATTGCCGAGGCAGCCTGAATGGAATCAGGTGTCTTTAACCGGTGTTCCGCACGGAGCCTGGCGGCATGGTCGGCGACATTCAGTGTCATGGGGACCCAGGTGAGATGAGGATAGCTTGTCAGTAAAGCGTAGAATTTCGCGACAAGATCGTCATGCTTTTGCCGATAAGGCTGTACCAGGACTTCGAGCAAGCTGAGTGTCGATGTCGCGGCACGTGTCTTTCCGGACTCAATGCGGCTGAACAGGGTTTCACAGAAGGGCGAATAGCGGGGATGATTTTCAACAAAATAGATGAATGCGCTCGTATCGAGGAATACGAGAGGGTGTCTCTTCAGAAACCCCTCCAGCGAGGGCGGTTCTACCACGATCTGCGTTCCTTCCCAAGATGGGCTTGCGGGTAGATTCCCTTCCCCATGCCCGACAGGGCAGCCCGATAACTTTCCGGCTTCGGCATGATTATGGCAACATCGTTCTTCACGACGACGAGGAGCTCATCGCGTCCTTTGAGGTGCATCGCCTCCCTGGCCTCCCGGGGTAGAACAATCTGGTTTTTTGAGCTGAGCCGTACCGTAGTCTGCATGGAAACACCTCCCTTTTACCTGCTTTACTTTTACCATAAATGGTAAAGCGTGTCAAGAAGGGAGGCAGTTCCGCAGTGCCTGGGCTGCGTATAGAAATATCCTCTATAGCAATTACGGGTTGAAAGATGTGAAGAAGTAACGAGCGGCTGCATAATTAATTTTTAGTCCATTTCAGTCACTACGTCCCTGGCCGCGATGTCCCGGAAGTTTCGGAAGTTTTGTCCCTGGCCGCGATGTTTGCGAATTCGAAGGCGATGTAGCCGCCGCCTACAAACACGATCTTATTAGGCAGGTCCTCGAGTGCGAGGAACTGAGTGCTCGTGGTAAGGAACTCTTCTCCGGGGATATCGAGCGCTACGGGTTTCGCGCCCGCCGCGATCACGAAATGCCGGGCCTTGAGCAGGTCCTCGCCCGCGGCTAGGGTTGATCCATCAAGGAACCGGACCCGGGCGTGGAAGGCCGCAATCCCATCTTCCACAAAATCCTTTTCCCGTTCACGAGGCACCGGATCGGTAAAGGTCCTCTTGACCTGTATGCTGTCAGGGAACCGGCCGATCCGGAGCCGATGACAACGAGATCGTAATTTTTCACAGTCACAGCGTTTTCCTCCTTGCAGAAGTATATCTTTTTATTTCAGGATATCATGGATCAACGCTGTTTCTGTTTACAGAGAGATAAGACTAATGCGGGAGGGAGTAAAACGGAAGTAAGGATGAGACGGGGACACAGTTACATGGAACTGCCAGTTGCTGTTTACACCTACAAGTGTGCAATTTCGATCAGGCGAAGCAAGCATCAAATACTGGTTGTAACTCTGACTTGATTGTTAAAGTTTTTTGTCCGCAGTTGCACTCTTTATAGAGCCCAAATTACAAAAATAAGACCAACAATTATTATAGAAATAAATATCCAGGTTATATCCCCTATAATTCTAACCTTTGATAAAATTTATTCTGTTCCCTTAACTCTTTCACACCATGGTCAATAATACCGTGTATTATTACAATATTTTCATAAATATATTCCGCCATGTATTGTTGCTCTTTGATAGAACTTTTAAGTCCCAAAATTACAAGCATTGCAGCAATAGCTATTACTATACATGTGATTTTTAGGAAAGCTTCAGGGACAGAGTGCTGTGCGATGAAAAACGCCGAACCGTAAAGAAGTAAAGTATAATTGGTGGCGCATATAGAGCGCTTGGTTATCTCGAATGACTTTAAGGAAAGCCAACAACGCTTCATTGCTTATTTCATCACTGGTTACAATTTTTGTACGAGTCGTTGATTTGTATTTTAAGGGCATGTTCATTACCGGCGTACAAGTGAACTTAATATTCAACAATTCTTCCTTACATTTAAATTCTATCACCTCTCCACGGTGGGGTTAATTCCATGGCGGGCTTACGTCCGCAGGGTAGGTCGAAAGTGGGAATAAGGATAGCCATACATCACTGCAAAAGCAAATCCAATGTGTTTTGATTTTCGGCGGCATGAGGACTTGAGGGGATAGGCTGAATCAACCTGGTAGATAGGGATGAACCTTGCTCTTCACGTCTAAATGCTTAAGAAAAGATGATAAATAATAAAAGAACGATCCTGGCTCAATTTGTGATGAGTCTCACTGACGGAACCATCAGAAAGAATGTTTGATTGCTTCAAATGCTTTGGCGGTTCGAGTTTGAGTTCCAACTCACTGCTTTGCACGATATTATCGACATCAGTACGCGCATTGTCTGTCTTCCCGTCATACACATAAGAGAGCATCGCGCCAGCTCGCATGTACGGAGCATACTGACCTGTAACAAAACGCATCATGCCAGCCACTACGTATCCTTTATTGGCCAAAACTAATCTGCCGCTAGATGAACGCACTCGCAATCTTTTTGCTTCAATTGCGAAATAAACTTCCACTCCCCGTCCACACGATATCAAAATGTCTATTCTGCCGGCAGGATAGTTTGAGTCCGGATCAGCGGAGAGAATTTCAGGCTGACAGCGAACGTCCAGCATTGGCCCATCTCGGAAAACAGGAATCCTTGCTAATCTCGCTACCAATCGTCGAGTTATCCAGTCTTCTCTATCTCGTTCTTTTCGTTTTTTGAGACTTCTACCTGCTTCCAGAATGGATGACAAAATAATTGGTATTTGTCCTCGGGGGAAGAGTTTTTTTAGATCCTTGGCATCATTTTTCATTAACGCCTCTTCCTGCCAAGGCAATTTCACCGTATATCCTTGCTGCATCATTAAGTGCGGCTGTTCGCGTCCAATTCATAAGGATATTCGTGCGAACAATATAATAGATCAGGTTTCGATGGGAAAAGAAAACGTCACGCTCGTAAACGAGGTTTCCTTGTTTTTTAACACTATCTCTATAGAATTGCTTTAAGACAGTAGCGAGTCGCCTGGAAGGAATTTTTTGATAATAATTTGTTTTATGATTTGACAGTCTTATCGTAACCATACCTAACCCAGTATCCTTGTCTGTTGAGCTGTCTGCAGTCACACGATGCGAAGATTTCTCGGCCTTTGCCCATGAGTTTAAAGTTGAAGCGATCGTGTCGGCATATGTTTTTAAACCGTAACCAACATAATCTTTGACTTTCGTGCGCTCTACATTTTCCAGCGTTACTAAATTAGGAGATAGCCATGTCGTGGGAGTAGAGCTTGGTTCGAAAATCTGAATTGTATCTTCTACAAGCATCATTTCCTGTTCCGTTAATCCAAAATATTTGTACATCAATGGCTCTATCTCGCTTTGAGCAGCGTCAACTTGCCGCCTTCGCTCTTCCAGCCATTCCCTATCGGTCGGCAATGGAGCAATACTCGATATGCGGTGTCTACTAATATTGTTTAACTTGTCATTTAAATTATCCCTCAGCTTTTCGACAATTTTAACGACTTGCTTCACAATTTGTTTCGCATCGGGAGAAACTGTATCAGCATCGGGCAAGGGAAAGGGAACTCTTAGCAGTTCGCCGAGATGGACCTGATCTCTCTCGCTCCCCCAATTTGCAGAAGTATGGAACAAGAAGTACGACGCTAGGTGCGACCTTAAATACGCAGCAAGAAATATGAGAAGATGCGAGTCAGATTCTGGTCCAGAAATAGATCGCAAGGCATCCTCAAATACGATGTCAATATCGCAATATGCCACTTTGCCGAACCCTTTGCTGATTAAAACCAAAGGCTGTTTGAATAATTTTTTGTTTGGAACACGCCGTAAATGTTCCGTTGACGCGCCGATTTTCTGTAGTCGTTCCTTTAGAGTTCTACAATCTGATGGGAATACGAGTAACTGAAGGTGTTGCCCTGCTTCAGTAAAAGGTGTAGAAGACGGCCAAGGATTCCGTAATGGCTTAGGATAGGTGGAAGACTTTTCAGCTTTTTCGGGATAGTACGGTTGAAATCCGATTCCTTTTATCCATCTCTTTTTTTCGTCAGGCGTGCCAGCTAGATCCGAAAGTTTTGGCAAAGACAATAAAAGGGTAAGCAATTTTTGGTCTCGGGATGAACCCCAAAGATGCCGCTTCCAAACAATAGGTGCAGTTTTTGTTTTCGTAGCGGCAAGAATATCACCGAGTGGTATCCACGTGCGTGCGGAAGGACTAATGGAAATGATACCTTGGCGCAACCCATCTCTGTTGAATTTCGGCGCTGCAAACTCAAGTTGGTGTTGGCGCACATTCGGACGTTCATTTCTAAAACGTGCAATGATCGCAGGGCTCAAGGCATTTTGAAATAAAAGAAACCGGTAATCAGCAAGCTGAAAAATCTTTTCCAATGAGACTCGCTGAAGCCAGTCAGCCTGAAAAGCATCAGTTTGGTTCTGAAGAATCTTGGACGGCAGAAGAAGGCATCCTATCCCTTTATATTTAAGCAAACGTGGTGCTTCTTTAATGAACCTAAGGGCAAGCTGCTTGCTTTGTCTGCCTTCCCAAGGAGGATTTCCAATAATGCAATCGAAGGCCTCATCCGACAAGGTTTTTTGATCGAGAAAATCAGCTTTGTGTATAACAGGAATTACTGCTTTTGGTCGTTTTGGTTCATCTCCATAATTAAGGAGGCTAGGCAATGGTTTTCCGGTTTTTTCTATGTAACTTTGGATATCTGGTGGGTTAAAGAAATCTAAGTACGCTAAGTAAAGACTGAAACAGGCTATTCTGCAAGCTGTTTCCTCGACGTCTACGCCCCGAATCTGCCTTGCCAGAATCTCTTGAAGTGCTTTTGCTTTTCTTGCATAATGAATTGTGCCAGATTGAGAGTATATCCAATTATTTGCCAGACGATTAAATAGAATAACTAAAAAAATGCCTGATCCGCATGACGGATCTAAAAATCTCCAATCAAGAGCATTCCGTTCGTCGCTAAGCGCTATGTCGACAACCATCTCCGCCAAGAATCGTGGCGTATAGAAAGCGCCGCGCTTCTGCTGATTTACACGGTCCTCAGTTGCCAGAAAGTCTTGATAAATGGCGCTGATTGTTTCAACAGGAATCATCTTGAAGTCATAAGCCCAAAAACCCAATGTACGCTGCCCAGTCGCTACGTTATGTCCTCCAAGAAATTGCGTTAGCGTATCGAGGTGATGTCGACGTATAAGGAGTTTTTCTGATGCCAGATCCTGGTCGAACATATTTCCATTGAACCGTATCTTTAAATCCGAAAAAAGCTCATCGTAAAGATAATTTATTTTAGACTTGTGTGTGCCAAGCCCCTCTAATATATCGGCCAGAACCATCGTCCCGGTACGTTTTATATCAGCTTCAACGAGCGGTACTATCCCGCGGTCAAGAAGGTAACAAAGAAAAAGAACTCGACCAATAAAGGCGTGAGCATGTTTCACTTCCAGTTTTTCGTTGCCCGTAATTAATGCATTTCGTAAAGCGCGAAGATTATCTAGAAGCCAGGAATCTACAGACTGGTTAGGGTCGAAATACTTGCTTTTTGCCTCGTAATAGTTGCCCGTCGCAAGGTTGTGATAAAAAGATTGAATTCGCTGAACATAATTCACTCGTGTCAATGTTTCGATCAGCACAGATTCTTCATCTTTTACTGTGGCATCCTTCGGCGGTTTTGCGAGCCCGGAATATATGTAAACAGCGGTAGGATCAGCCAAGACAAGGATATTTGCTACTCCCTGATTCCAGAACAGTCTTTGAATTTGGATCCGTTCTGTTGGAGCGAATTGGCGGTTAAATTCTTTAAGATAAAGTATTGGACGACCATCTAAGCAGAGCACACCACTAAGATTCATTTCCTCCCAAGCACGATTGATAACCGATATATAGCCCAACAAGCTAACACTGGTTTGGGCCGCTTCAAGCGAAGAATAAAAAACCATCCCGGCTGTAGACGAAATATGGGCTTGTACAAGTTCTGAAGTCTTTGTCATTTGATTAACTCACGCGCCTGTAAAGCACTTTCACGACGCCTTGTATCCTCATTTCTTTTGAAGGAATCAAATCTGAATACTTCGCGTTTTCCGCCTTTAGTAAATATCCACCTTTTCGCTTGATAAGAGTCTTCAGCGTGTTTTGGCCGTCGATCAAGGCTACGACTACGTCTCCTTCATGCGGCATAGCATCGACGTCTGCAACAACCCAATCACCATCATGGATGCTACGTCCATCCATAGAATCGCCGTTGACTCTTAAGGCAAATAATCTGTGTCCCTTGACTTTTCCAATTATTGCCTCGTCTATAGCAAGTGTCCCGGACAAATTTTCTACTTGATACTGTGGTGGTCCTGCTTGAATGTTGCCTAGAATTGGTATGGTAACAGTATTGGAATTTGGGATTTCGTGAATGAGTAATTCAATGCCACGAGAGCGCCCACAGCGACGACGTACATAGCCCTTTTTTTCTAGAGCACTAACGTGATCTTCAGCCGCCTTCGGGCTTTTGAATCCGAATTCTTCTGCAATTTCTCTATATGTTGGCGCAGTGTTACTCTCGCGTCTGCATTTTTGAATATATTGATAAATTCGCGTTTGTTTGGGGGTAAGTATGTTATTACTAGACATTTGTATAGTAGCATAGTGAAAAAAAAATATTTGTAAAGCTTTTTTTACAAAATTGAACTTGCCGGCTATAAAGAAAACGGCCATCGGAATCTTTGCATCCGACTACATGTGAGGTTACTGTAGAGGGTCGTTCTTTACATTTTTTCGAGCCTTAACGAAAAAATCTCCCTGTAGTAATAGTCGAGCCGTTATATTTTTAATTCAGTGATAACGTTAAAACGATCAAAGCCTAAGTATCGACGTGAAAATACCGCAATAGCATCAAACAATAACAGCTTTTTCTTCGTCCAGTTTAAAATGCAGGAGCTCAATGCCAAGGCGATGAAGCGCGAACATTAAATCTGAAGCAATGGATTCATCATGCGGCAGGACGATTACTTTTTTAGAAACTGCCGCCGTTCCATGCACCATTAGCTGGCCTAATGCACCATAGATATCGGATCGTGCAGCGCTTGTTTTTATTTCAAACACCTCGACCAGATCACGACCTACTGCAACGCCAAGATCAATAAAAACGTTCTTGACCAAGCGACCGCCTTTCGGAATGGGGCTTAAGTTTCGCCAAGCACGCAATGCGTCGACGACTTCGCCATGTCTCGAAAGATAGTCTATCTGGCCTGACCTCTGACCCTTACGACGACCTCGTGACTCGGCGTAAAAATCGAGGAATTCTCTTTGTTTACGCTGAAACTCTTCTGTGCCTATTTCGCCTGCTCGCACACCCTCTGTGTCAATATGACTGAGACACCTCCCCTATGGTAAATTAGAGTAGCGGGCGGGGGAGGAAATAACCTTATGATAGCAACAAAGATCAAAGCAACCCAGGGAAACGAAGGGGCCCGTAGGGCGACTGAGGTTCCCTGGGACGAGCCCCAGCAAGAAGTCAATTCTCATCAAGGTATGGCTTCGGTCCTGCCGGACCCCGAGGTTCCGGCCAAAGCCGTGCGGCGACGTTTTACAGCTGAATACAAGCTTCGAGTCCTTACGCTTGCCGATGCCTGCGATGAGCCGGGGTGCCTTGGTACGCTCCTGCGCCGAGAAGGGCTCTATGCATCGAATCTCAAAACCTGGCAAGGTCAGCGCGACCGCGGCGTACTATCCGGCCTCGCGCCCAAGAAGCGAGGGCGTAAGGAATCAGTCCGCCATCCTCTCCATGTAGAGAACGAAAAGCTCCGCAAAGAGAATGAACGGCTTACCAATCGTCTCAGGCAGGCCGAAATTATCATCGACGTTCAAAAAAAAATATCACAGATTCTGGGGATCCCGCCTGCGACCCCGGTGAAAGGAGAGAGCGAATAATGGAAGCCGCTCTTACTCTTTCCTGTGATATCGGGATCAAATCAGCATGTGCATCGCTCGATGTGCCTCGTTCAGGGTTCTACCGGACGCAGGCACGAAAAAATGCGCCTCTCCTGGAGCGCAGAAAACGTCCGAGACCTCCTCGTGCACTCTCTTCAGACGAACGGCAAGGAGTACTCGATATTCTCCATGCCGACCGTTTCACCGACAAGGCACCCCAAGAGGTCTATGCAACCCTTCTGGATGAAGGGGAATATCACTGCTCTATAAGCACCATGTACCGCATCCTCGACGAAAACCAGGAGGTCAAGGAGCGCAGGAACCAGCTCACCCATCCCGTGTATCAGAAGCCGGAACTTTTGGCCACGGCACCGAACCAAGTCTGGTCCTGGGACATTACGAAGCTTTTAGGCCCGGCAAAATGGACCTATTTTTACCTCTACGTGATCATGGACATCTTCAGCCGCTACGTCGTCGGCTGGATGATCGCCCCTGCTGAATCGGCTTCATTGGCGGAAAGGCTTATCAAGGAAACCTGCGCAAAGCAGAATATCGAAAAAGGACAGCTCACGATTCACGCGGACCGCGGCTCTTCCATGAGGTCCAAGCCGGTTGCCTTGCTCATGGCTGATCTGGGGGTCACGAAGACTCACAGCAGGCCGTATACGAGCGATGATAATCCGTTTTCCGAGTCACAATTCAAGACGCTCAAGTACCGGCCGGATTTCCCCGATCGGTTCGGCTGCATCGAGGACAGCCGAGGTTTCTGCCAAGTCTTTTTCCCTTGGTACAATACCGAGCAATGCCCTATGGGGTCAAATCTCATTTGTTGACAATGTCAAAAGAAACAAGGGAAACGTCATTGCATCCCGTTGCGTGGCGGGCAACTTGCGGGACATTATTTCTAATTATGACTTTATTGTTATCCCCTATTTGTAAAGCTTTAAAAATTCTTCGACTGTTAAGCCCGCTTTCTTTATCTGGTCGATCAGCAACCCCTTCTTTACCGGCTTCCCCTTATGCACCGGGATTGAAAGAATATGAGCATTTCCTTCCCTGGTCAGTTTTACATGGCTTCCGCGCCGGCCATCATTGGTCCATCCTGCCCGCTCAAATGCCTTGGCCACGCGCTCAGGCTTTAAATTATGCAGACCGGACACCTACGCGACCGCCTTCTTTTTCTTCCGTTCCGCTTCCACCTCCAGGTGCCCTTTGATGGCATCTTTGATCATGGCCAGGGCTTCTTCAACGGTATCTCCCTGGGACGAGCAGCCGGGGAGCGCCGGACACTCGACCCAGAAGCCGCCGTCCTCGGTATCCGGATGAAGAATGACTTGGTATGTTTTTCTGTTCACCGGGACTTTGTATTTCCGGTCCTGGCTGATCTTCGTCACTTCGCCCTTGAGTTCCTCGATCAGTTCGCCGATGGCCAGGGCAAAGACCATCTGCCCCCTCGCCAGGGCATCGAGGATCTTTTCCTTCTTGTCGGACAGCACGAAGATAGTCTCGCCGTCCGTCAGAAACCGCATCTCCGCAAACGGCTTTTTTATGTCCGGAAAGTTCTTTTTGAGGTACGTGATTGCCTTCCGTATCTTCTGGAGCGACAGCCCTTTGTCGATCAGCGTTTTGGCGACCTTGAGTTGCACGATGTCTTCGAAGGAATACAGCCTGCCTGTTCCGTAGCCGGAAGCCTCTTTGACCGAAGGCTTGATGAAATGAGTCCGGTCCCAGTAGTCTATCTGCCGCGGCGTAAGACCGGTCAGCTTTACCGAGGTTTTTGTATTGAATGACATTCCTTCACCTCTTTGTTACAATAATTACATCCGTGTATTTATATCACCATCATATTTGGATTGTCAACATCTTTTTCAGTACAGCTTGCGTAGGGGAGGTTTTCTCGGCGAGATAGGAAACTTTCTCAGGGTGTTCTCCCGATAAGGCTGAAATACAGAATCTTGGCGGGAACGACATCAATTACGGAATGAAGTTGCGCTGATGTTATCATGACAGCAAGTGCAAATTTCTACCCGTAGGAGGAAGAAGTTTAACCTTACTAAATTTGTTTCGGGATGCCGTAGCCTGCACAAATTGACGAGCTGACACTACCGATCCCGTGAACGCCAGATGGACCACAACAGCCCTATGCCGAAAACGGCGGTTAAAACGAACAATACCCCGAAGAACCAGCCGCCGTAATCCTTCCACCCGGGCGGATGATAAACCAGCATCAAGGGGACCCAAAGGGGACTGTGCTTTCCTTTTTTTAATAAAGAAAAAATGCGGGAAGGTCTTTCGGCGGGGGGACGTATAGGGCTATTGGATGGCTTCAAAAACAGTTTTATTACCGGAAGAGTTTTTCCACGAGATGATCGCGCTCAATTTCGAGGTAGGAGGCAACTTCCTTCAGGATGCTGTTCATGGTGCCGATCTTTAACGGAGTGTGCCGGGGAATGGTGATGTGGTGTTCTGAACCTTTCGAGGAGGATGTCAGCCGCATATGACTTCCGGTCTGTCGGGTAACGGCATAGCCGGGAATTGGGTCAGGTACTTGGCCAGATCGTCGCCGCTGACATCCCGGGGGATTTTCATACGGCGATCAGTTCCTCTCTCACCATGTGAAGCCTGATGACCTTGGGCCGTTCTCTTTCATCAAAGTGGCACACAACTGCGTCCTGGGCCATCTTTTTCAAATCATCAAAGGTATCCGCCTGAGTAAAGATGGAAAAACCAAGCGCCTGCGCTTCATATCCACCTTCCGGTGACTCTTCCACGTTAAAAATGATCTCTTTTTCCATAGGCCCCTCTTTTCGTCCGTTCAATTACTGGTTAAAATATTATCATACTTTGCCGTGAAATACCATGATTTTTCCGGTATTTTCAATACCTCGTCTGAACAAATAACTGCCCAGGAGGCTTTATGAGATTATATGTTATTGAACTTTTCTTTAGATCGAATTCAAACGGCTCCTCATACTTTTCTTGCTAAGTGTTTTTTAGTCAAACCTGATAACCTCCGAAACAACGTTTTTAGCAAATACCGGATGTTTCTCGGCAAAAAGACCAACCTTCGCGGTCGTCGCCTAACTAAAGGGCATCGTAAAGAAAAACGAAGTTCCCTCCCCCGGAACCGACTCAACCCATATGCGGCCGTCATGGCGCTCCACGATCTTCTTGCACACGGCAAGGCCGATTCCCGTGCCGGCAAATTCTTCTCTGGTATGCAGCCGTTTAAATATCTGGAGTACCGCGTCGAAGTGTTCCTTTTCTATTCCTATTCCATTGTCCCGCACCTCGAATACCCATTCGTTTTCTTCCTTCTGTGCGGAGATGTGAACCTGAGGCGGTACATCCGGTTTCCTGAATTTAACAGCGTTTCCGATCAGGTTTTGCAAAAGCTGAAGCAACTGCGTTTCATCGCCCATGACTTTTGGTAGATCGTCCCTGACAATATGGGCCTTGCTTTCCTGGATTGCAGCCAAAAGATTGGCTGCCGCTTCATTAAAAACCTGCTCAAGGTTAACTCGCCTGAACTCGCCTCCCTGCGTAAAAACACGTGAATACGCAAGCAAGCCGTCAATAAGTTTTTGCATTCGCAAAGATCCATCCACAGCAAAGCGTATGTACTTGTCCGCTTTCTCGTCCAGCCTGCCCTTGTACTTCTTTTCAAGAAGGCTGACAAATCCGGCAACCATCCGCAGCGGCTCCCGCAGATCGTGAGAAGCGACGTAGGCGAACTGCTCCAACTCTTTGTTTGACCGGGCAAGTTCTCCGATCAACATTTCGCGCTCCTTCTCAGCCCGCTTCCGCTCGGTAATATCAACGGTGATCCCCAGAAGGGCCGTTATGTTCCCCGCATTGTCATACAGCGGCACAGCGTGCGTGTTCAGCCACAGCGGTTTTCCCTTGAGGCTTGCTGCCTCGAACTCAAGCGTTCCCGTTTTGCCCTGAAAAACCTCTTTTACGAGATTCATAAAAGACGGTTGGTATTGAAAGGAGACGCAGGCAGTAATACTTTTTCCCTGCACCTGTTCTAACGAATCGGCTTCCAAAATACTCAGTCCTGCCTGGTTCATCTGAAGCAAAGATCCATCCTCGGCAACGAGCTTTATACATGCCGGAGCATTCTGAATCACTGTTTCCAGGAATCTTTGATTCTGTCTTAGTGCCTCTTCCGCCCGTTTGCGCTCCGCTACTTCCCTTGCAAGCTCATCCCGTGAAACGGTAATGGCTTTAAGGCTCGCCGTCATATGATCAAAAGATTCGGAAAGCTGTCCGATTTCGTCATCCGAACGAATCCCGGTCCGGTAGTCTAGATTGCCTGAGCCGATGACTTCGGTGCCTGTGCGAAGTTTGTTTATCGGGCCTGATATGCTTCTGCCCAGGGCCGTCGAGGACCAGAAGACGGCCACGGCCAGAAGTATGGAGAAGATCGTAATTGTCTCGATGATCCTTCGGTCCAGGGTTTTAATCTCCTCGCCGCTCGCGGCGACAAGGCGGGAAGCGTCGATTGTCAGGTCGCCAGAGCGCATTATGAGTGAATCAGCCGAAGGGGATGCCCTGTCGAGACGCCCTTTTTCAGAAGCAGCGGCCAGCTCAGTAAAAAGCGCCTTCATCTCGGCAAGATTCTGCAGCATCCTGTTGACAATAACCCGGTCCCCGGTTTCCTTCATTGACATCTCGCTCAGTACTTTTACAAGGGCCTCATACTTCAGCATCCATTGCGCTTTGCCGCTCTCCCCGGGACTCATCAGATAATGGTTTCCCACAAGCATGATTTCGGATGCGCTCCGCATGAGAGTGTCAGCGACGGTCATTCCCTGCTGTGCTTTGAGCTGCATCGTAAAAGCCAGGATAAATAGAAAGATGAAAACGAATACCGTACCGGCTGACAGCAGGGCGCTGATTTTAAGTTTTTTCGCTATGGTCATACTGGTTCTTCTTCCTGATCCCGATAATATCGGCTGATCAACACATGCGAATGCTCCCTCTTTCAGCTCGCGCAGACCGCCGTCTGTTTCTTCTTTCTCAGATCCAAAAGGTACTGCCGCGCCGCAAGGGCTGCCTTGGCCCCTTCTCCCGAAGCGATGATGATCCGCTTTCCGAAGGCGTTCGTTATGTCGCCTGCAGCAAATAGCCCCGGACAGGAGGTCGACAGTCTGGCTGAATCACGATCTCGCCCCGGTCGTTCAGTTCGATGAGGTGCGAGAACGATGAACGCACCTTGTGCAGGCAGGTCGATCGCTTCGTCTCCCGCCATCTTTCTGATCGTTATGCCGGATAGCGATCCGCCCCCATGGAGTTCGATGACCTTGTACTCCTCGTAGATGCGCACGTTCTCAAAGCTCCTGATGCGCTCCACGATCGAACGGTCAGCAGTCAGTTCCGTTGCTGAAACAAGGGAAATTGTAGCCGCGATGCTATGCAGGTTCTCGACTATCTGAAGGGCTGAATTCCCGCCCCCGATGACGACCGCGTTCTTGTCCTGGACGAATGAAAGGTCCTGGATGTTGCCGTAGAAGAGGCCTTTTCTCTGAAACCTTTCCTCTCCCGCCACGCCCAGTTTTTTCCTGGTCATGCCGGTTGTGATGATCACGCTCCTGGTCGTATACCTTTTAAGACCGGATGTCGTCACTATAAATCCTTCATCGGCCCGTTCTATCCTTTCGACCTCGGCGAGAACATGGTCGATGTAATGGGAGCGCACAAGCTGCTCGCGGTATTTTGCGATCAGCTCCGGGCCGGTAATGAAGTCATAGCCCATGTAGTTCTCGATCTTGGTGCTGTCCACGGCCTGGCCGCCGAGCTCCTTCGCTATCAGAAAGGCGTCTGTTTTCATCGTGGCCGCATAGACGGCTGCCGTGAGCCCGGGCGGGGCCGCCCCCGATAATGATCACGTCATACGAGGCCCGAAGCCGCTTACAGGACTTCTCCTGGAGGAACTTATCCCGGCAACCTTCCGAGCAGAAATAAAATGTTTCTCCATCACATTCTGCCTTTATGCCGGAATCTTCCCGTACATCCATATTGCACAATGGGTCTTTTCTCATAAAGCATCATCCCTTTTCTTTCCGTATCTTCCCGTACTGCAAACGCCGTCATATGTTCATAACCAATCGCTTCACTTTTTCGGGAGGATAAGGCCCCGGAAAACGACCATAAACAACCAACCGAATCCCATTCCCATTCCTGATCCATAATCGCCCCAATGCATGGATTTCTCCTTTGCATGCGGACCCGCCTAAACAAGCGCTGGTTATCTTTTAATAACCATATTTTACCGCCTGAAGCATTTTTGTGCATATAGCCATCTCGTCGCTTACTTTTTTTCAAGGCCAGAGAAGACTTGCTTTACCTCCTTGAATATAAGTAAGTAATACCAATTGCCACGTACTGCAGACTGGGACGAAAAAAAGGCTTTTCCTTTTGACTTAAAAAAATCCAAGTGAGATATTTAAGGAAAGATTTTGACTAATTATGTTGGCAAGTAAGACGGAATAACCCTCCTGCATAGGCCTTTGTAGGGAGATAAGAATGGACGAACCAATCACAAAAATATTGCTCATAGAAGACAACATTGACGACGCCCAGCTGATCAAGGAACTGATGAATGGCGCCGGAAATAAATATACGATTACGACAGCAGATCGCCTTTCCTCCGGCTTGAAGCTTATTGAGGAGGAAGTCTTCGATGCAGTCCTTCTGGATCTGGGACTGCCCGACAGCGACGGCATGGATACCCTACGGAAACTTCAGGATAAAAAACCGTATCTGCCTGCTGTCGTTCTTACCGGATTGACCGACGAGGAATTGGCTGTTAAAGCGATAGAGCTTGGCGCGCAGGACTACCTGGTAAAAGGACGGATCGATGGCGCGCTCCTTATACGGTCCATTCGGTACGCCATTGAGCGCACGAGGGCGGGAGATGCCTTGGAGCGGCAGAACAAGAAACTATCCTTACTTTATGAAATTGCGCTTACGATCGGCAAGTCCCTCGATCTCAAGACTATCCTGGATGATGTGCTCGACAGGATCATTTCATTCATGGGTGTGGACGCGGGCGTCATTTATGTGATCAACGAAGACACGATGGAAATGTTGCCGATCGCGTTCAGAAATTTGAGCGCGCCCGTCGTGAAGGACCTGTGCGAGAACGAGGTCAAGGTTGGCGAGTGCGTCTGCGGAACCATCGCGCAGTGCGACAAAGAGGTGATCATCCCGGAAAAGGCCTCGCTTGACCCCAGATTCACGCGGGTCGTCGTGAAACAGGAGAACATGGAGTTTTATGCCGGTCTGCCTATCAAGGCGCGCAATAAGGTCGTCGGTGTCCTATGCGTGATCACTCATACCCCGTATACGCCGGACGAAGAACTCCTCGACATTCTTCGCGCTGTAACGCAGCCGATAGGCCTCGCGATCGAACACAAGAGTTCGGAAGAGGATCTCCAGAACAGCGAAAGCAGGTTCCGCGGGATTGCTTCGGCCGCGCTTGATGCGCTTATCTTGATCGATAACGACGGGATGGTCTCATTCTGGAACGACGCGGCAACAAAAATATTCGGGTATACAAGCGGGGAAATGACGGGAAAATACCTGCATTCTTTTATCATGCCCAGTCAGTATAAATCCGACTTCGACGAAAGGTTTTGAAAATTTCCGGACAACCGGCAAAGGGCCGTTCATTGGAACGGCATACGAAGTAGAAGCAATAAGAAAAGGCGGCGCGAAATTCCCCGTAGAGCTTTCCTTGTCTGCATTTAAGCTTAAAGACAAATGGAACGCAATAGGTATCGTTAGGGATATCACCGAGCGGAAGAGGCTGGAGGAGGAGATCAGACATATGGCGCACCACGACCCGCTGACCGACCTGCCCAACAGACGCCTTTTCAAGGAAATCGTCGCAATCGAGCTTGCGCAGGCGCAACGGAACGAGAAGAAACTGGCAATCCTTTTTCTTGATCTCGATCGTTTCAAGGAGATCAACGACACGCTGGGCCACGAGGTCGGCGATGAGTTGCTCAAACAGGTCGGGGCCAGGCTCAGGTCGAACGTCAGGAGGTCCGATACCCTTGCCCGCATCGGCGGCGACGAGTTCAATATGATCCTCGCCGATTTCGCCCGGGCCGAGGACGTGGCCGATATAACCGCGAAAATCGTGCAATCATTCAGACGGCCCTTCGCCGTAGGCCCCCATGAATTTTTGATAACTACCAGCATCGGCATCAGTGTATATCCCGAGGACGGACGAGGATATAGATACGCTCCTGCGGTATGCGGATATCGCCATGTATTATGCCAAAGAATACGGCAGGAACAACTACCAGTTCTACAATCCGGCGATCAATATCCGCTCCCTTGAACGAATCAGACTCGAAAGCAGGCTGCGCCGGACCGTGGAGCGAAGCGAACTAGTCATGCATTATCAGCCGCTGGTCGAAATCAACAGTCGCCGGATGGTCTGCGCCGAAGCGTTGGCGCGCTGGCAGCACCCGGAAATGGGATTATTGGAACCGGAGCGCTTCATCCCGCTTGCCGAGGAAACGGGGTTTATCTCCGCTATCGACGAATGGGCGCTTCGGAGTGTTTGCGGGCAGATCAAAGAATGGACCGACTCGGGGTTTCATCCTCCCTGCGTCACGGTCAATCTTTCAGCAAGACAGTTCCAGAGTCCCGAACTTGTGGACAAAATCGCCCGGATCTTGCGAGAGACGGGAATATCCCCGGACCTCCTGGAAATCGAGGTTACGGAGAGCACCGCGATGAGAAATGTCGAGCGGACCGTCCTGCGCTTGCAGCAATTGACAAAGATGGGAGTAAACATATCGATCGATGATTTCGGGACGGGTTATTCGTCATTGAGTTATTTGAAACGTTTTCCGATTCAGAAGCTCAAGATCGACCAGTCGTTTATCCGGGACATAACAACGGACCCCGATGACCGGGCGATCATCAGCGCGGTCACCTCAATGGCCAGGAAGATGTCGATCAAGACGGTTGCCGAAGGCGTGGAGACCGAGGAGCAGCTTTCCTTCCTCCGTGAATCCGACTGCGACGAGGCGCAGGGGTTCCTGTTCAGCAGACCGTTGCCGCCCGAAAAATTCAAAGAACTGCTGGTTGTCGGCAAGTAGGTAAGGCTGGACCTAGAACCATCTAACAATGCCGAGGTTGAGCCCGAAATCCGGCCCTCCATTGTTCAGTCCCACAAAAGAGCTCCCCTTGATGGAATAGTCCTGGTTGAGGATATGAAAAAACCCGACGTTTATCTCTTGAGGGTTCTTTGTGCCAGGTATCAGTGATCGCCTTCCTTCATACCATGCGGATAGTTCCGTACGGGTGAACATTCTCGCGTAACCCACATCGTAAACATAGACATTATTGAGGTCGATACCCGAAGGGTCGCCGACTTTTATATAGCCAGCTGAGAGTGTCAGACGGTTTTGGCCGATCCGCTTGTGCACGCCCAGGAAACCTGCATAATCAGTTTCCCCGGTCCCCAGCCCCTTATTTTCGTCCGCCGTCGGCAATTTGACAGCAGCTGAAGCGCTCAGGGAGAAACCGTTCTCTGTCTCCGGCGCCACCACGATCCCCGCCCGTAGAATGATGTCGCCGATACCGTTTTCCGTGTTCGTCTGCATCAGTCCTTGCCCGGTCAAGAGATACAGATACGGGATCGTAATGCTCATATCATAGCGAGGGGCAACGTATCCAAGAGCAGGCGAGAAATAATAGAGATCGGACCTGGTCGGAGTCCCGAAATCCCCTGTCTTGTACCCGCCGTTCATGTCGATATACCCTCGACCTTCAGAAGCCCACCCGGCAACAGGCATCGTTGCGATCAGGAGTAAAACAAACAGCGTGTGAACAATGCTTCTACTATTTGCTGTATGCGTATGCGCTGCGCCTGATCCTCGCCCCCATCCGTGTTGAAAATCTCTCAAGCTGTTCACACGCTGTTTCATGATTACTTTCCTTTCTGCATCGATTCCATTGTTGTATTCATGTCCTTCATCCGGTCCTGCATTTTTTTCGTCAGCGCCGGGTCCATAGTGCCCTTTGCCATCTGGCCGGACATTTCCTTCATGGTAGTGGACATCTCATCCATCATTTTTGACATGTTCGTCATTTTTGTGTGGTCCATGGTCCCCGACTGCATCGTCCCCGACATCTTTTGCATCATGTCGTTCATCTGGGACATCATGCCTGACATGTTGCGCATCATTTCCTGGCTCATCATCTGGCCGCCCATCATCTGTTGGGACTGCTGAGAGCCCATCGTGCCGTGCTGGCCTGAACCGTCCATGGTACCGCTGCCCATCGTGCCGCCCCCGCTCATCTGCGCAAAAACAGTCGTAGCCGAAACTACGAGCACCGCAACCGCTGCCATAAGTTTTTTCATTTTTCATTCCTCCTTTATTTATTTATCATATTGTCAAAATATTTTGCCATAGAGATCACAGAGGACACAGAGAAGATCTTGAAAAAAAAACCTTTGAAGCCTTCTCCATTGCCCTCCCCCGAGCTTCTCATTCCAAAGGCTTTACTTAATAGCCACAAAACGCACACAATTCTCAAAAGGGGTTATCTTCTTTGTTTCTTTTCCTACCTCATCATGCCGCCGTCTCGCATACCGCCGTCTCCCATGCCGCCGGAGCGGGGGCTGCCCATCGTACCTCCCCCCATGCCGCCGGAGCCCGGATTCCCCATCATCCCTCCTCCCTGCCGCTCCATACCGCGCATCATCGTTCCATGTTCCATCTGGGCATTCATGCCGGAAATGACGTCGCTCATCGGGCGATTCTTCCTGAGTTCGTTGACCATGTAGCGCTCCATGGCCTCCAGATCCCTTTCGGAATAGCCCTTGTCCACAGCCGTATGGACCATTTTCGCGGCCTGCTCGGCAGTCATGCCGCTCCCGGCAAAGGTGGTCATTGTATCCACTGCCCGGTTAAATAACCCAATCGATCCTTTCCGATCCTTTACTTTCTCTCCCGTCTTCATTACGGCATACTGAGGGATCGATTTTTCCAGGGCTCTCGCCACGGTCTCGACTGCATCATCCGGCGCTTTTGCACCTGTTGGTCTTACGCCCCCGCTCTCGAACTTGTTCACGATCGGTTTAGCATCCGAAAGGTGCTCGGAAAGCCGCTCGGTAACGCCGGTGATCTTCTCGGCAGACGCGCCTTTGGCGAGCCCCTGCTCGGTCCGGTCAAGGATGAGCCTGACCGGCAAGTTCTGTTCTTTTGCTCTGGTTGCGGTTTCGAGGAAACCTTCAATATGGCGGCTCTGTACGCCCTGATTCAGTCCGCGAGTGATAATGATAGAGACATCTTCGGCCGGAATGCCCGCAGCCACGGCCTGGTCGGCTTTCGTCAGCATGCCGGCCTTCGCTTCCTTCGAGAGCGAGGATTTTTCGACAGTGACCCGTGCCTCTTCGAGATGTTTTGATCCCGCCTCTTCTGCCCAGACGTAGAGCACAGGCGTCAGGACCGCTCCTGCAGTCACTAAAAGAGCGATAATAACTTTGAGAACGGCCTTCGTCATTGGTCCTTTCCTTTTCATGTTCTGACCCTCATCACGGCATTTTTATTTCCGTAGCCGTCATCGCTGTAGGTTTCCGCGTTCGGGTCGGTCACCCATGCCTTTCCATCCACGATGAACATGTAGCTGTACTCCCCGGGCTTTAACGGTATGGTTATCGTCCAGACGCCGTTTTCCTGCCTTGTGAGCATATTTGCATCGGCCTTCCACTTATTGAAAGTGCCCGCGACCGCTACTTGGTGAGCTTCCGGTGCGTGCAGGTTCATGGTCACCGTCACGGTTTGTTCCTGCTGGGAAACGGCTGCGGTTTCAACAGGCACATTCCGGGTGCGGACAACCTGGGTGAAAACCAGAGCGAAGAGAACCGCAGCCGCAAACGCCGTGGCCATGTTCCATCTAAGTACCCGGCCCTTGAGCAGAAAATCCCGGACCCGATTTCCGATAGTCGCTTTTCGCGCCGGCAGCCGCCGCATGATCTCGGCGGTAAAGAAGGGCGGCGCCGGCATCCTCTCGCTCTTCTCGATTGCGCGGAGCGCTCCCGTAAGGCTGTCGAATTCTTCCTTCAGGGCAGGGTCTGCCTGGACCCGGTCCATCAGAACCGTCTTTTCATCAGGGCCGAGGTCCCCGTCCAGCAGCCGGTGAAGCATCTCCTTATCGAGTTCTTTTCCATCCTTCATAAAGCAACCCCCATTCCTTCCAGGAGTTTTCTGAGCATCTCTCTTCCCCTGTGTGCCCGTACTTTGAGAGCGCTGACGGAGACCCCCAGGGAATCCGCGATCTCCTGATAATCGAGCCCTTCGATATGCTTCAGGATGATGACCTCACGGTAGTCAGGGGGGAGTCCGTTCAGCGCGTGCTGAACAGCATCCCCGGTTTGGCGGGAGGCAGCGGCCTGCTCCGGCGAGCGGTCAGGTCCTGCGACATACTCGGAGATCTCATCCACGGGCACGGTCTCCCTGCCGGCTCTGAAATGATCACGGCACTTGTTCACCACGATCCGGTACAGCCAGGACGAAAACCTGGAATTGAACTTAAAATGTTCGAGTGCCTTGTAAGCGGCAATGAAGCTTTCCTGCGCCATGTCTTTGGCCGCATCTGCATCCCCGAGCATCCGAAAGGCGATGTTGTATGCCAGGTCTTTATAGGTGTCCACCAGCATGGCATATTGGTCAGGATCGCCGGCGAGGCACTTCCGGATAACTGCGTATTCTTCTTCTATGTCTGCACTCATGTATTACTCATTAGACGACGAAAGGCTCGAAAAGGTTACAGCCCGGCATGTTCGTCCGGTACAAGGAGAACCGAGTTCTTCCCGCCGAATCCGTCGTCAACTTCCGGAACAGAAGGGTCAGGCTGCCAGTCTTTCCCGTTAATGACGAAGAGATATTCGTACCGCCCCTCATGCAGAGGAACAACAATGCTCCACATGCCATTTTTGTCCGGTCCCGCGAGACTGTCTTTATGCATGTCCCAGGCATTGAAACTGCCGGCTATCGCTACGTTTTTTGCAGACGGCTGATAAAAGGAAAAAAAAACACCTTCCTTCATTACTTCAGGCCCGTGATGCTTTGGCGCGCAGCTGACAAGTGACAAGAATAACATCAGGGGGATCACGTTTAGGGAAAATCGCATACTATTTCTCTCGTTGTTTATTTTCTTCAGAATTATCTTATATATTACGCGATGCTGTTTTTCTATACAAGCATTAATAAATACGACAAAAAAGCAGCCGGATCATTTATCCGACTGCCGTGATTATTTCTTTTCCTTTATGTCTATTCATTAAATCAGGATAACGGGTCATCTGCAGTTAATCTCTTTGCTTGCCTTCCTCCCCGGCAGGAAGCTGTCCCCTCGGGCCGGTTTCATCCTGATGGTCATATCTCTGTTGAAGCTGCATACAATGTCCTGACGAACCCCGCTCACCGCCATGCTCACTGTGTCTCCATACCATGCCGCCGAACATCATCAGAGCCATCATAGCTATCACAAAGCCGATAACAATTTCACCTTTTTTATTACGCATACGCTCGCCTCTAAATGGACCCTGCAGTACCTGTCATCATTCCACCGGTACCCGTACCGCCTGTCATCATGCTATCAGTACCCGTACCGCCAATCATCATACCATCGGTGCCGGTACCGCCTGTCATCATGCCATCGATACCCGTACTGAGGGTCGACAGGAGTTGGCCGTCCGAGCTGATATTGCTCATCAGCGTCTGCATATCCGATATGCCAAGACCCGATTTGTTCATCATGGACTCCATGAATTGCTGCATTGCGGTTGCCATGCCGGTCGTTCCCGCAGTCGTCTGCATCATGGACCCACCCGTGCCCATCGTGCCGCCCATAACTATCGGTGTGGTTCCCGTCATGCCGTCCAGAATCCCGTCGGATGCATCCTTCATCATGGAAGTGACCATGCCCGACGACGATGCCATCCCGACGTTCTTCGCGTACTGGGAGATGGCGGCAAGGGCCATCCCGTAATTCTGCTGGTCCTGGGTCGCATTCTGTGCGGAGCCCTGCACCAAGGGGTTCATGGGCTGCGTGTGAAGAATATCGGATACCATGAAGTGACTGCCTATTGCAGTACTAGCGGCCGAGATATTCGCAGCGGTCATACCGCCAGGCATGTTGTGCGCCATTGCCTGGGCCATCGACGTGATGGGTGTTATTTGAATCGCAGTTATTGTGGCATCGGAAGAGACGAAAGGAATGACGGCTGTCATGACGTCCCCTGGCAACATGGTAGTCGTAACACCGGTCGCCTCATCCGTATATGTACCGCCGCTCAACTGGACCATGAGGGGACCCGTATAATCCCCGATTGAAATATGATAATTCCCCTGCGTGTCTGTTGTTCCGCTGGCTAACTCCATGCCTGATGCCCCATTCATTACTGCGTATGCAGTTACCGTCCCGCCGTTTACCGGGCCCTTGACTGCCGTTCCGCTGATCATTCTCGTGCCGGGAGCAATCGCACTGCCCGCTCCTCCGCACCCAAAAAGCATGAACAGTGAACCGATCAGAATCGTAAGAGCCAAAACTGCCTGGTAATTCTCGCATCTTTTCATTTTCAGACCTCCTTCAAGTCTTTTACCGCAATGTTCATTGCATTCCAGCAATGATGATTTAGTCTCAAATCAGACATTAGACGAAAACAAATCGGAAAAGTTACAGGCAACAATATTTTTATTAATCAAACAGCGTTTTAATATGTACTGTTCCCGAAAAGTCAGAAATTTTGGGGAAAAATCAAATTTCAGTAACCTTTTCGTTTTTGTTTCGTCTTATATTGTAGATTTAGAGTTTGAGGAGGATGAGCATTATGAAAAGACGGATGGTTATAGTACTGCTTGCAGGGTGCTTGTCTGTCGGGCTTGTCTACCCATTAATAAGCAATGCAGGAGTAAATCTTAACGTCACTGTTCTGCTTCCGGAACTGGGAATTGCCGTACCGCCGGCAATGGTCGTTATCCCGGGAAGCTACGCATATTTCGCACCCGATGTTGAAGCGGAACTTTTCTTTTACCGCGGATACTGGTACCGACCCTATAGAGGAGAATGGTATTTCTCAGCCGAATACAACGGGGCGTGGGGCCGTGTAGCGATCGGAAACGTGCCGCCTCCGCTGATCAATTTACCGCCTGATTATCGGAATGTACCTCCTGGCTATGAGCGCATGCCGTATCATATGGTGAAGAGAAACTGGAGGCACTGGGAAGAGGAACGGCACTGGGACAGCTATGAGGGACGCGGCCGATATGCGAGGCCGCACAGCGGGCACGGAATGGGAATGGGGCATATGGGACATTGATTAATTGACCTGCCGAACAAGCCCACAAAGCTTTTCACACAAATGAGTTGGTTTAATTTTTCGTTTCGCGGTCTGCCGGTCCGTTTTGCCTCCCTCTGTGTCAATATAAGTGAGACACCTCCCCTATGGTAAATTAGAGTAGAGGGCGGGGAGGAGAAAATACTATGATAGCTGAAACGATCAAAGCAACCCAGGGAAACGAAGGAGCCCGGAGGGCGACTGAGATTCCCTGGGACGGGACTGGAGCTACGGTCATCCCTGACCCTGAAGTCCCCACGAAGGCCACAAGGCGGCGTTTTACTTCTGAATACAAGCGCCGCATCCTGAAAGAGGCCGATGCCTGCACCGATTTAGGCGCCCTTCTTCGGCGCGAGGGGTTGTATGCCTCGAACCTCACCACCTGGCGCAAGCAGATGAACTCGGGGCGTTCTGACCGCCCTTTCTCCCAAGAAGCGCGGCCGGAAGGAATCGGGCAGCAATCCGCTCCAGGTAGAGAACGAAAAACTCCGCAAGGAGAATAATCGGCTCGAGAGACGCCTCAAGCGGGCCGAGCTCATCATCGATATTCAAAAAAAAGCTGCTCAGATATTGGGGATTCCGCTCTCGACCCCCGAGGAAGGAGAGAACGACTGATGGAAACCGCCCTCTCTCTTTCCCCTGAAGTAGGGATCAGGCCTGCCTGCGAATCCCTTGGCGTCTCCCGTGCGGCGTTTTACCGTAAGCGGAAGAAGCGCAGGCACTTGGATGCCGTACCGAACGAGCGCCGGCGGCATCATCGGGCGCTTTCCCCTGAGGAACGGCAGGAAGTGCTCGACTATCCTCCATTCCGACCGGTTCGTGGACAAGGCACCCCATGAAGTCTACGCAACCCTTCTGGATGAAGGGATATATCACTGTTCCATCCGCACCATGTACCGCATTCTCGATAAAAACAGTGAGGTCAAAGAACGCCGGAACCAGCTGAGCCACCCGGTATATAAAAAGCCCGAGCTTCTGGCAACCGGACCGAATCAAGTCTGGTCATGGGACATCACCAAGCTCTTAGGCCCGGCCAAGTGGACCTATTTCTACCTCTACGTGATCATGGACATCTTCAGCCGGTACGTGGTCGGCTGGATGGTCGCCCCCGCGGAATCTGCGGCACTGGCCGAGAAACTGATCAAAGAGACCTGTGCCAAGCAGCGGATCGGCAGAGACCAGCTCACGATCCATGCGGACCGGGGATCGTCCATGAAATCGAAGCAGGTGGCGTTCCTGTTGGCCGATCTGGGGATCACCAAGACCCACAGCAGACCCCATACGAGCGATGACAATCCGTACTCGGAGGCTCAGTTCAAGACCCTCAAGTACCGTCCGGACTTCCCTGAGCGGTTCGGGTGCATCGAGGATGGCAGGAATCACTGTCAGGGGTTCTTTCCGTGGTATAACAAAGAGCATCGGCATTCGGGAATCGGTCTGCTGACCCCGGAAACCATGCACTACGGCCTTGCCCATGACGTCCGGAAGGCCCGAGCAGAGGTACTGCGGATCGCTTATGAGGCCCACCCGGAACGTTTTGTACGAAAAGTACCGGTCCCGCCGGTCATCCCGGAGGCCGCGTGGATCAATAAACCGAAGCCAGCGCCCGAGAGTGAACCGGTTCTACACTAAATTCGGACGCGGGGTGTCTCAAAGTCATTGACAGATTCCGCTTTATCAATGGGAATGTTGCGCTTACTCCTGTAGAATCTGGAGCAAGCGATCAATTTGTTCAATGGGACTGCCGCTCTCTATGTTTGCTTACGAGAAGCAGGACTTTTGGGACGAACGTCACGCTATCTTGATACGGGCAACACGGAATTATTACGCCCCGAAACGAACGTCTTTGCTATATTCGCCGGAAGGTACCCTATCCTTAGACAGCCCCAGTGTTTTTTCATGATCGTAATCGGGCAGGCAATATCGACGACGAGCTCCCCCCCGGCCTCAATCGGCCTTCGGAAGGCCTGACCGATAATTTTCCCGGATTGAGCACCGCGCTGCGATACGGTGTCCTTCATGATAACACCTGAGCGGGCCGGGTTGACGTGCGTCGGCATAAAACACTTTCGGTCCATGACGACGACATAAATAATTCGTGAGTTCGCCGAAGACCAGCCCTTCAGCTTTGGAAGGATTGCGGTGTTGAAATATCGTGTCGCCCTGTTTCTGTATATGGTTCCATTATCCGAAATGTATTTTTCATCGAAAAGATCTTCGATTCTGACCCTTCCCGCCTCGATATCAGCCTCAAGCTTTTCCTGAAACTCGCGCGCTGCAGTCACGAGAAATGCCTCAATCGTCCGGTCGGCCTCATTAAGCTTGAATGCGCACAGTTGTGAGTAGATATCCATGGTGCTCCGGGCCACCGCCTCCCCGGATTGGGAGATGCGCTCCGAAAGCACCCGGGCGTTGTTGGCCTGAGCCGACACCGAATCCATGTTCGAGGACACCTCCCCGGCAATCCGTGACGCTTTCGAAGCAATCTCCCGCAGCGAGTCGTCCGTAGCCTGGGCCTTCTCGATGCTTTCTGCCACGATGGCAAGTGTATCTTCCATATTCAGGACCGAGTCTTCCGCCTTTTTCTTCATCAGGTTGAGCGTACCGGATATCTCATCGGTATACTGGGCCGTCCTGTCCGAGAGTTTCCGAATCTCTTCAGCTACGACCGCAAACCCGCTTCCATACTCTCCGGCGCGTGCTGCCTGGATCGCAGCGTTGAGGGCAAGAAGGTTCGTCTTTTGCGCGACATCGTCTATAACGTTGATGAACCCCGACATTTCTTTCGCTGCCTCGGACAAGATCTTGTTCGTTTCAGCCCATGACGATATCCTCAAAGCCAGTTTTTTGACGCTTTCCAGGGACGAATCCGTATTCCGGAGGGAATCAGCACCTCCCGCGCGGGCGCCCGCCCCGCCGGTTTCATTGACCCTTTCCGCAAGCACACCCACGGCTGTCCTTAATTCGTTCATAGACGTCGAGACCAGGGCAGCAAGGTTTTTCGTCTTGTCTGCCGCGTTTACCATCTGGGAAGCGTCGTTTTTCACTGTGTCCGATACCCGGGTCTGCTCGAAGCCCTGCTCGAACAGGAGCTTGAGGGCTGCCGCCAGCTCGCTCAAAAGAACATTTACGTCAGATATCGTCTTCTCCTGCCCGGGCAGTATATCTCCCTTTATCCTGAGCCCGAGGTCCGGCCTTCCCTGAATTTGTTCCGGTTCGTCAGCCTGGTCCATTTTTCCCCTCCTCAAGTTTACACATTATACATCTGCAGGTCGTGAATTGTGCAAACCCTTTTTTAGGTTATTTAACGGGATGGCGAACCGAAAGTGAACTGAGATGTATTTGAACGATTGCGGCCAGGTAAGTATTCCTCACTTTTCTTCTTGAGCTCCAGAATGATCTCCCTCGTCATGATGCATCTGATGCATTCCTTTTTTTTGTTGATCGTGCTGATGGTCGTGCTTGTGTTCGCTCCCGTCATGATCGTTTCCATGCCGGTGGTCTCCGTGCATCCAGTGCATGCCGCCGAAGAGCATCATAATCACCATCATGGCTACCATTACTCCGGTTACAACTTCCCCCTTCTGATTGCGCATAGTTTCTCCCTTTCTTATACCTATGGTTATTCTCGTTACTCAGGGTGCAGACTGCGGATATTTCTGCGGACTGTCGATCTTCTGCTGCAATGCTTTTATCCGGTCATGCATGACATCAAGTGCTTGCTTGTCCATTTTTCCCTGGTCCATGGAAGTGGCCAGGTCGTTCAGCACCTTGGCCATTTCATGCATGACACCGCCCATTTCCTTCATATTCTCGTGCTCGGTGATGGTAACATGAGTGATGGGAATCGCGTGGGTCATTTTCATCAGCATCTGGTTCGTTTGGGAGATCAGGTCCGGCATATCGGCCATCGTTTCATGATGCATGGTATGGCCGCTCATACCGCTCATCATATGCTGGCCCTGCTGTGATGAGTTCGTGTCATGGCCGAGACCGGACGTAATCTCTGCAAATGCGATTCCAGCACTCAATGCGACCATAAGACAGATGGCAAATACGATCCTGTTCATAGAATCTCCTTTTTTCTAGAAAGTTCTCGTTTATCGCACGTACGTCGTCCCGCTACCGGGCGTCAAGATTAAAGATAACCGTCGCGGATGTCTTCCCTGGCTGCTCCACCGTTGCTTCAACCTTCCATCCGCCTTCCATCCCCGGGTTGACCGTGAACGGATAACCGTTGCCTTTCGCCTTGGGTTGAACGCGGTCCTCCATCGGCGCCATTCCGGGCATGGGCGGCATAAAGAACCGAACCTCCACCTTGGCATCGGTTACCGCTTTTCCTGCGGCATCGGTGATAATCAAGGTCAAATTATTGTCCCCTTTAACAAGCGGGTAACGGTCGGCCTTGAGCGTAATACCCAGCCCCCCTGCCTTCTTCTGCGATTCATACCCTTTCGAGAATGACCACCCTCCCAGCAAAACCGCGAACAGTACGAACATCGTTATAAGTGACATTTGCTTCTTCATTGTCAGACTCCTCCTTAAAGTGATTTTGACAGCAGAATTAATTGCATCTTTCATTCCGTTTTATTGTTCCATTTTTTACATGTAGTTACAGAAACAGCACGCACATATATCGGAGCGTCTGATTAATAAGCTGAATGAAATGCTACAGGCCTAAAATTATAATTAGTATGTGGCTTTATAAATATGGTTATTATTTAAAGACCACATTACTCCTCTTTCCTTTTAAAGGAAAAGGCGTTACTATAGAACGATGAAAAATGCGGAGATAACGCCCGAACTATTAGAGCGGCAGAATAAAAAGCTTTCCATTCTGTATGAGATTGCGCTGACGGTCGGCAAGTCTCTCGACCTCAAGAGCATCCTCGACGATGTGCTCGACAAGGTCATTGCCTTCATGGGCGTGGATGCGGGGGTCATTTACGTGATCAACGAGGACACGATGGAAATGGTGCCTGTCGCATTCCGAAATTTGATCGAAGCGGTCGTGAAAGACCTGTGTGAGAACAAGGTCAAGGTAGGCGAGTGCATGTGCGGAAGCATTGCGCAGTGCGACAGGGAGGTGATTATCCGGGAAAAAGCCTCGCTGGATCCAAGGTTCACGCGGGGAGTGCTGAAACAGGAGAACATGGAGTTTTATGCGGGCCTTCCCATCAAGGCCCGGAACAAGGTGGTCGGGGTCCTGTGCGTGATAACACATGAAGCGTACACTCCGGACACTGAACTCCTTGAAATTCTCAGGGCTGCAACACAGCCCATAGGCCTCGCGATCGAGAATGCGCGCATTTTCGAGACGGCGAAAAAAGAGGCCGATGCAAGCTCCCGGCTCATTAACTTCGAAGGCATTATTGCCAGCAGCCCAAAGATGTTGTCCGTTCTGGACCTCGTGCGGAAAATCCTTGATGTGCCTTCGAGCATCCTTATTTACGGCGAGAGCGGGACCGGGAAAGAGCTGATCGCACGCGCCATCCATTTCAACAGCATCAGGAAGGACAAGCCATTCATTGCCGTCAACTGCGCGGCACTGAACGAGAACCTTCTGGAATCGGAGCTCTTCGGTTATATGCGTGGCTCATTTACCGGCGCGTCAACCGACCGTAAGGGCCTGTTCGAGGCGGCATCGACGGGCACGATGTTTCTGGATGAAGTCGAGGCCATGAGCAAGAACCTGCAGGTGAAGTTGCTGCGGGTTCTCCAGGACATGACCTTCTTTCCCGTCGGCAGCACTGTGCCCGTAACCGTGGACGTTCGGGTCATTGCTGCAACGAACCAGGATTTGACTGAAGCAATCAAAGAAAAGCTTTTCAGGGAAGACCTCTATTACCGTCTGAACGTAATCCGGATCGATCTACCCGCGCTCCGTGACCGCGCGGAGGACATACCTCTACTTGCCCGGTACTTTATCGCAAAATACGGGAAAAAACTTGACAAGCAGGTCCGGAGAATAGCGAACGAAGCCATGAGCGCACTCATCAGCCATACCTGGCCCGGCAATATCCGGGAACTGGAAAACGCGCTGGAACGTGCCGTCGTTGTCGCTGAAACAAATGAAGTCCGCAAGGAAGACCTTCCCACGGGGATGGGAATTTCAAGCTATGACGTGGGTTTGGATTGGACTCTTGAACGAGCCGAGAAAGAGCATATTCTGAAAGTTCTGAACTTTTCGGGTGGAAACAAAAAGAAAGCAGCAAAGCTTCTCGGGGTAGACCCGACCACGATCTGGAGAAAATTGCAATAGCCCGATCCGTAAAGATTGCAATTTGCAGTCCTCTTGATACTTCCAGTCCTGTAAGAAATCAATATTTTCCGCCCTAACTCCCCTCTTCGTTGTTTTCATGCATTGCATTTTGCAGTTGACCGGCAAAGAAGCCGGCATTACGAGTAAAAGCCCCTTCCCTGCGCTGATCCCATAACCGCCTGAAATCCGTTCCGATTCCCTGTGAAATGTCCTTGCAATTCTCATTTCATAAACTTGGTAAAGGATTTGCAGTCTGTCTATTAGAACGATCAAAAAGGAGGGCTAAAAAAATGCCTGTTGTGAATGGACTGGAAACAGAGAAGTTGATGCAGGTCGTGGACACGGTCAAGAAAAACTGGGAAGTCGGCAGAACGACTTGGAAGGCAACAACGACATGGAAAGGCGGATTCAAAGTCGAGACATGTTCCCGGGACTTCAAGCTCCTGGCCGACGAACCCGAGATGCTGTGCGGGACAAACACCGCGGCCAACCCGGTCGAGATGGTGCTTCAGGCCTACGGTGCATGCTTGTCGATAGGCTACGCCATGAATGCTGCGGTCCGCAACATCAAGATCGACGATATCAAGATCGACCTGGAAGGAGAGATCGACCTCCCGGGATTTCTCGGCCTCGAAGCTCCTGAAAAGCTCAAGATGGACAAACTTCCCGGCTTCAAGAACATCACCGCGAAGGTCAGGATAAAATCTTCCGCAGACAAGAAGACGCTCGAAGAACTGCATAAACATGTCATATCGACATCCCCGGTGGGAATGACGCTTGCCCGGCCGGTGGCGATCAAGGCCGAACTGGAGGATTCACATGCAGGAAGTGCTGCAGCATAAAGGCATTGACTGTTCGAACGGGGGCCTTGCCAACCTGTTCATCGTCCTCTGTGCGTCCGGGCTGGAGACCCCCGCACGGTTGCGCTCGGCGCTCATGTTCGCGTCTTTGGCGGCAGCCGCAGATTACCGGACAATTCTGTACTGTGTTCAAAACGCAGTAGATGTCATGGTAAACGGGGTTTTGGAACGACAGGAGCATACGGAACCCGGCGTCCCCACTGTCGCGCAACGCCTCCGGGAGGCCGTCGATATGGGAGTGGAGATCCAGTGCTGTACCCAGACGATGGCGAATAAGAAGATTACCCCCGGGGACCTGATGCCCGGCGTAACGCCTGCAGGCGCAATGAGCTTGATAGATCTTGCGTCACATGCAAAAGGTTCTCTCTGCTTCTGATAGTTTTTTGTCTGCACCTCCTCTAAAAAGAGGGCCGGAGCTCCCGGCCCTCTTCTCTTTGTGTTAATCGGAGGTAAAACATGGCGCCAGATATAAAGTTTGACCAGGTTCTCGACGCAAAAGGGATGACTTGTCCGCTCCCGATACTGAAAACAAAAAAGGCGGTCGAGGCGCTTTCTAAAGATCAGGTCTTGAAAGTAGAGGCAACGGATCCGGGATCTAAAAATGACATGGTATCATGGGCAAAAAGCACCGGGAACGAGATTGTCAAGATAGATGAAGGTTCGGGTACGTTCACTTTCTACATAAGGAAAACAGGCTAAAAAAGGATGCTTTCGGCAGCTGACCGGTCGCATGCTGCAAGAGCGTCGAACAGATTCTTCGGAAGTCCCCACCGCGAGTTCGGTAAGAGACCCCTTCAGCAGGAGATTATCAGATGTGTTTAACCGCGCAAAGGCAAACCGTTCTTCCCTCCGGTTCGCGATCTAAGACACGACTTTGTTCAGGCATGAGGCAATCAGGAGTGGATGACAGATGATCATGGAACTGCTGGGGCACAAGGATCTTCGCATGACGTTGCTGCAAAGTACTTGCCACCGGAGAACTTGAGGGAAGCGGTAAATGTACCGGAAGCCAGAGAGCAGCTACGCTCTGCTACGTTTTCAAAAAAAAGAGGCTAGCTTTTCAGCTAACCCTCTTGAAATTTTGGCGTCCCCAGGGGGATTGATGTTGTCCGGGTTTCCCGTTTTTCCTTCAAAATTAGGAGTTTCTTGGCATTCCAACGATCTGGTGTATTTAGGTTTTTTCGCCTTTCACGGCTATAACGGGGGTTCGAATTCTGGAGATTCCTCTACGAACCGTCACTTCGCGTAGCGAGCGAATTCGGGAGTAAGCCAAGCGCGCGAATACGACAATTATTTCACCTTACGAATGGAAGCTCCGTGCCGCTCTCGGGAGCTTCAATGCAGCGATGGAAAAGGGGGACCACGAACTTTACCAGCTTGCTCTCCGCAAAACATAGCGGCGCGATTTCCCTCTTTGACAGAGAGTTCATTAAAACCGAAATCTTCGACAAGAAATTCTCCAAGGCATTGCACCGCCAGTGGAGCCCCCTCCGGCAGGAGCCGGAGGCTCCCTCTAACAACGCGACCTCCCGGAACTGCGAACTCGCGCTACGCGGCTCGTTTGGTGATAATAGCATAAAATCAATGCCAAATGGAAGCTTTTTGGGGGCCGAATTGACTCAAATTAAATGTTACCCAATTGAATTTAAAAATTGATCGTTGACTCATAATTCATGTTACCGGAACATGACCCCCCAAAGGAGGGTTAGTTCTGATGAGTCCACGATCAAAACGGGAGTATCTGGCTGCAATCGTTAAACGGTACCGGGCCGCTTCCCGGAAAATAAAAACAACGATTCTGAACGAATTCTGTTCAACCTGCGGGTACCACCGTAAGCACGCGCTTAGGCTTCTGAGGACCTTTCGACGGTTTACCCCAAAACCGTTGCGAAAGCCAGGAAGAAGGCCCTTGTATGATCCTGAGATGCTTCTGGTGCCTTTAAAACGCATTTGGAAGGCAGCGAATCTGCCCTGCTCAAAGCGATTGAAGGCCATTATCCCGCTGTGGCTGCCCGGCTATATCAAGACCTATGGCCCCATCTCCCAGAAGGCTGCGGCGGCCTTGCTCCGGATATCTCCATCAAGCATTGACCGGGTCTTAAAGCCGGTCCGTGCTCTGCATACCAAACACGGCAGGGCGACAACCAAGCCAGGGACGCTCTTAAAAAAGCATATTCCAATCAAAACCAATCAATGGGATGAATCCCGTCCGGGCTTCCTGGAGGCCGATACCGTTGCCCATTGTGGAAGCTCTACGGAAGGCATGTATGCCAACACCCTCGATTGCGTGGACATCGCTACCGGCTGGACGGAACAGCGCGCTGTCTGGGGCAAAAACTATCAGGATGTCATCGACCAGATCAAGAATATCGAACAATCGCTTCCGTTCCCGATCCTGGGCTTTGACACTGACAACGGTAGTGAGTTTTTAAATCACCACCTGCTTCGCTATCTGACCGAGAACAGAATCCGGCCGGTTCAGTTTACCCGGAGCCGTGCTTATAAAAAAGACGACAACGCCCACGTGGAGCAAAAAAACTGGACTCACGTGAGGCAATGGCTCGGCTACGATCGCCTGGACTCTCCTGAGATCTCCGCAAAAACAAAGCATGCACTCATGGAACAATTCAAAACGCTGAACCTCTTTGTCTTAAGAAAAGCCTTGGAAAAGAAGCTTAAAAAGATCTTCAAACCTTAAACCTACATACTATCTTCCGGTAACATTTTATTATGAAGCAACGGGCAAGAAGGAGGTTGACTGACGCCATAAATAGGTGTAAAATTTTAAATTAAGAGATTAAGAGAGGAGAACTGCAATGTCGCTAGTGAAGGTAAAACGATTCGCCCAGGTCACGATCCCCGCCGATATTCGGAAAAAGGCGCATATTGAGCAGGGTGACGTCGTCGAAGTATCCTACGACAACAATCATATCATCATCACCCCAAAGCGTGTTTCTGACAAGAACGTGGATTGGGCACGGAAGTTCGATGAGGCCTTGGGGAGCGTGCGCAAATCAGCGAAGCGGGCGGGCATCACCGCGAAAAGCATAGATGAGGCCGTAAAGACCGCACGACGGGGTCCGCGTAATTGAGGGCCGTCATCGACACCAACATCTTTCTGGCCGGTCTGCTTAATGCCGACGGCGGAGCCGCAAAGATCATCCGGGCATTTCAGGATGCAGAATTCGAATTGATCGTCACGCACGACGTCTTCGACGAGTATCTCCGGGTAATTCATCTTTTTGATAACGACGTACCCCCGGACAAAAGTGAAGAGCTGCTTGAACTGGTATTTGCTAAGGCGATCAAGGTGCGCCCGGCGGCAGCGCAAGGCCTCTGCGCGGATGCCGATGACGAAAAGTTCCTCTCCGCTGCCTTAGGCGGGGATGCGGACTTCATCGTAACGAAGAACAAGAAGCACTTTCCGAAAGACGCCGTCAGAGTCGTAAATGTGCGGGAGTTTTTGCGGGAGATCGAGCGGCAGCGGAGTGAGGCGACATGAGGTCACAGTATAATGGCGTTATTATTTACCCAGCGCGTCAAGGGCAAAGAAGCGACCCTAATCCCCTGAGCGTTCAGGCGCGATCACGGAGTTTTCCATCAGCACCGTGGCTGTACAAATCAACTGGTGCTTGAACTGCGTTCTCGCTTCCTGGCTTTTCGGATGAACCGAATACCTGACGGGACCGCATTGCATATGGATAATCGGCTGGTGTCCATCGCGCCGGTAGGGCGTTGCGGTCAGGCCCACAACATAACGAGCTCTGCCCTCGTTCAGGACGCGCTCAAAGGAAACTGCCGGGAGGTGATGGCACTCATCCACAATCACCTGACCATAGCCGGCGACAATATCATTGACTTCATCTTTCCGGACCAGGCTCTGAATCATGGCAACGTCTAACATTCCGTTCGACTTGTTCTTCCCCGCCCCAATCCTTCCGATTTCCTTAGGATCAATGCCGAGAAAAAGGGAAAGCCGCGCAATCCACTGATCGAGAAGCTCTTTCCGGTGGACAAGCACGAGTGTGCTGCAACCCCGGTTGGCAATAAGATGAGCACCGATAACCGTCTTGCCGAATCCCGGCGGTGCGGAGAGGACGCCGAGATCGTGCTTCAAAATTTCATTGACGGCCTCCAGCTGCGCGTCTCTCAACGTTCCCTGGAAGGCATATGATGGACCGGCGGGAGCAACACGTTTGTCATCGAGCATGAGCTTTACGCCATGCTCCACGAACAGTTCGCGAAGGCTGTCGAGACAACCTCTCGGGACAGCGATGTGTTCAGGATGCTCTTCGTAGCAGGAGATCACACGGGGTATTCTTGCCGTGGATAAGCGCAAACTCTGCTTTTCATAAAACATCGGATTCTGAAACGCCGCCCGCCGCTTGATACGGGTTATGAAAGGCGAGGGCAACGTCTTTTTCTCGATAAAAAGACGTTGCGCAAAAACAACATGTGTTTCTGATGGAAACGTTCCGGTGACTTTCTTTTTCCCTGCTTTTCTGGACGGCGACCGTGTCCATGGAATATGATCGCCTTCATCTTGACCGGCATCTCGCGGAACACCGATCACACTATCAAGTCGTATCGCCTCGTTTGCAATTCGCTGAATTTCTTCCGGTGACATTCGTCCTATTGATGCAAGATACGCTCATTGATTTTCATAGGGACTTAACTTATCATCCAGGAATACGGTATTGCCTTCTTGGCGTGGCTCATGCTGAAACGGCAGCGCGATCAGGTTCCCGAAGCCGCCTTTGGTCAAAGTATCCTGGCTGGGGAACAGCCGGTCATAGGATTCCATGCTGAGTTGATGTCTCCGGCTCATGGTTTCCGTGATCAGGTAGCATCCCATTGTTCGCGCCGTCGCCGCTGGGATGGGCTCGGCAAAGAAGAACCACGCATGGGCTCCATTTCCTGAGCGTGATCGTTCTATTGCCACCGGGATATTCATGATCTTGCAGGTTTCCCGGAATGCACTGACATCGTCCCTCCATGATTCTTTATCGAAATCAGCGGCAAGGAACCAGCAAGTATCGTCAGGCAACATTGGGTAAACACCGACTACATGACGCCCTTGGAGATGATTCATAATGACTTGATCGGTTACAGGAAGGAAGTTTCGATTCGTGCATTCGCTGCACTTTACAGGCGGTTTGTGCGTCTTCCCGCATGTGCCGGAGATCCAATCATCCGAACAGGCCGGAGAATAACCTTTCTTGCCGGCGCGGCTGGTCCAAAGTCTCGGAAAGATATCCTCCCTCCCGTGAAACAGAGAACGGAATAACGATACTTTTTCCTTGGGAGTCTTGGCTGCGTAGGATATAACCGACTCAGCGCACGTTGCTTCCAGTTCGGCAAGTTGTTGTTTGAATGCTTTGAGTCTAAAAAGAGATTTCTCGCGTTCGCTGTCCAGATTCGAAAGCAATGCTTCTTCTTTTTCAATCGCCTCGAGAAGAGCTTTCTTGTTAGACATTGAATCTCCGAATCATTGAACGGCAGGTGTGCGAATGGAGGTTGAGGTGTACAGGATGGCGGGTATCAATAAGAGTCAATCTGCTCAAAGTGTCTCTTGTTAACCTTACAAACGGTAAAAGCATAAAAAACGGGAAGCCAAACAGTTTTGTTAAGACGACTGCTTAGCCAGAAAAACACGCACTTCATCTGCAAATCGTTTTGCATTCTGAAGAGTTTCTACAGCTTTGTCATTTGATACGTGAGTAACGCTCTTGTAGTCTGATACCTGTCGCAGCTCAAAGGCTTTATGAAAAGTCTTTGAGAGCTCTTTCGGCAACATGCCTTTCAGAACGAATTCCGTATCAAAGAGGCTTATCACACCAACATGCTTCGAGGGTACTTTCCCTGCTTTTTGAAGAAGAGCGAGCGCGGCATAAAACATGGCATAATAGGCCCGGTTGACGATGCTTTGCGCACTGCGATTACCCTGCAAGAGAAAATCTGCGTCAGCTAGAGCCGTTGCAGCCTGCTCCATTCGATGGCGTACGAGGTCTTCGATCTCCTGTTCTTTCAAACGAGAACTCCATCCTTTTCTACGGCACGGGCCAGCAGGGAATAGCGCTCAGGAGTGTTTTCCCATTCGTTTCTCGAATAAACGACCGGTACGACTACGATCCCGTGTACGAATCCCGCTTCCCATGCACAGTCACTGACAACATCGAAATCCTTCTCGGAAGGCGAACCCTCCAGAATGACCAGGACGTCCATATCTGAGGAAAATTCCGCATCGCCTCGGGCACGAGAACCGAATAGAATCAGCTTATACACGTTTACACGTGCGGCAAGAAGGGCTTTGAATCTATCGAGAATTGTTTTTTCCACCGGCAGCATATGCACCTCTTGACTAGCCTTCATCTTCTATACTTTGTATGATAATAACATAAAATCAAAGGGAAATGGAAGCCCTTTGGAGAGGTCCCCCCGGCCGAATCCGGGGAAGTGAACGCGACTAATATTCTTCCGGCAGCAGGATCGTGAAACCCCTCATATTCCGAGAAGCAGAGTCAGAGGATGACATGGCGGAGCGGGTCTGCGCGGGTCGGTCTCGTAAATCACTTCGAATCCCGCGACTTGCACTACCCCGGCCCCGGCCGTCGTAGTGCGTCGTGAACCGCTGGGAGGTCGCATTTGTAGTCCTCTTTAGAAAATGAGGAAGTTAGAGGTTGCTCCTCCGGAACGAGATGCTTCTCCCCTGCCAGCTTGAAAGCAGTTGCACCAGAAGAACGTATCCCAGAGGAGCCTCGATCACCGTCTCGACTTGTCGGGACTAAATAACGCGACCTCGCGCCTGCACCCCGCGTTTACGAGTGCGACCGCGCGAGTGTAGGGCGGGACTGCTGCTCGCGCCTACGCTCGTCGTAAGCGCCAGGCGCGAGTAAGCACTTTCTAACCCCGGCAGGGAGCCGAAGATGTCCAGTCGCGGGATAGCCGTCCGCTGTAATCCTGCCAGCCTGTGAGCGCCTCCGGCACCTGCACGAGCGCATGCACCCCCACAGTAAGACAGATCGTAACCCGGAAGCCCGCCTCCTTCGCTTCGGGCGTCTCGCTGCATTAACAAGCGGACCCCAGCAGTTCATCTCTCATGGGAGTCACGCGAGGAAAGCTAAGTTAAAAAAATTTCGATTTTAGGAAGGACCAGACGGGCAAGAGTTGAACGTAACACATTTGGGGAAGAGTCCGGGGGAATTAGCACAAATTCAGCACAGTAAAAAGAAAAGGAGCTACCGGAAACCGGTAACTCCTGAATTGATTGGCGTCCCCAGGGGGATTCGAACCCCCTGAGGAAGAATAGAAAAAGTCAATATTTCCAGCAGTTAAGAGCAAAAAGAACATACGGATAGACCTTTTTTTCATTCACAAGACGTTCACAAGATGACTCGATCAGAGCCGCCTCATCGCCCGAAGCTCCCCAACCGCAATCCCTGCTGGATTCGCTTTCGTCTGGCCCGAACAGTTTGCTTCTCTCTGCTAGAATGCATGGCAATCACGATTCAATGTGAACATCAAATTCAGGAGGGAAATATGGATCGACTATCAGAATTTAACAAAATGCATCGATTATCAGAAGTGTCAGTGCAGTCTGAACAAGGTGTCTTGGTTTTAAGGTTTCGGTTTGAACCGACAATAGAGGAATTGAAATCGGAGACGATTACTCTTCACTTGAGCCCAGATCTGAACATGGACGAGGTAAGCGTACACTTGCACAGAATTGCAGCCATTATTTTGCATCATCACGAAGAGGCGAAAAAAGTACGGGATAGCAGATAGCATAAGGCCAGAATTTGAACTGTTGGCGGGTTGTTCGTTGCCCCGGCAGCCCGCCGTTTTCTTGGCCCTATCAGATCTCGAAGCTGCTGTTTCCCTCTCATCCGGAGGCCTTGACTGCGTGCTGTTCCGTGCCCTCTGCGAACCCTGGTTTCAGATACCCAAACGATTCTTCAGTTCCTCTTTTGCTACCTCTGTAACCAAGCCAAATGTCCATGAGCCAGCCGGTTTCAAAACTTTATCTTTGATCACTTTCCAAATGGAATGCTCACGCACGGCGTCGACAAAGTCGTGTCCAAACCATGTCAAGCCGGTAATCCTAAAACCCGCTGGACCGGATATCACTTTCGTAAAGTTGCCGCTCAACAGTCCTGCTTCTATCAAAAGCACCACATGTTGAATGATAGTCTGGTTATCGATATCGTCAAAAGACAATGCTGTCACATGCTTTCCCGGGGGCACTTTTTCAACTTCAAGCATGATATTTCTGATGAGTTCAGGATCTCTTTTCATCTGACGATTCCCTTTCTTTCACACTGCGTATCGTTGCCGGAAATCTTCCACGGTATCAGTCTTAACAAGCATAGGATGCAGCCATTTCAGCACTCGCTTGCTGCGACCGGTACCGGTCAGATAAGTGTGCCAGTGAGCGCGGCGAATATGAGCGCGAGGCGATGCATGTTCGGCCTCTGCAACCTCTTCCATCCGGGGAGAGGCTACGGCCTTTCTCAGAGCCGCTCCAATTCTGACGCCTACGTCCCATATCCTTGGCTGTGCGACGGGAAATGTACGCAGTCCTCGCTTGGTCTTTACCGGGGTCGGGTTCCTGGGCGGCTCCAGATCCCAGTCCGGAGAGTCGCTGCACAGATAAAGAGTGAGCGAGATAAGCGGCGAGAGTGCCGTGGAGAGTGACTCCGCCATTTGATCGACAGTGCTGCTCAGCTCAAGCTCAATTCCTGCTTTTTCCGCATTTAGTTTTCCGAAAGCAACTACACGTTCAAGGGCGTCCGCAAGAGTACCGTTTCCGAGTATAAGCGGATTCGGAATCAGACCGTACCTGAAGTCGAACAGTGCATCCGTTGTTTCTACGGTATCAAGAAGAAAGCGTAATTCATTATGGCCTCGTTTGTCCCAGTCGAGGTGAACAAAAAAACCATGCAGTTGGCGGCCCATCCAGGAGAGGCCAGGGGTCTCGATGTACAGGCACCATGCGGGCAACCGATACAGGAGCTCTGCGGGCAAATCGCCTGTTATCGGCGTTTCAACGAGCGAATTGTAGAGAGAGCCGTCATATCGGATGATTTGCTGCCCCATGCGCCAGGCGGCAAGAGCGCCGATAATAGCGACATGATGCATGCGATCGATCGACGCTGGATTCTGTCCGCCATCCTCCGTAATAGCACGCGCTGCATGCACCGGCAGATAGCACCACCGCGGGCAACCTGGCAGGGCTATATCGCGGTTTGCATTAACACGATCGGCCATTTGCCAGGCAGACGGATATGCGCGACCAACAGCTTGGAGAATTTCACGAGCGCGATGAGTTTGAGGTGTGATCATTTTTGTCAGCTCTTTACAGAGACGCAAATGCTATCTTCGGATCCACATTAATAGATACCCGCATATTTTGCAAGAATCTTTTAAATTTTTTCTTCCTTCTCTGTCCAATCTGCTTTTTTATTATCCTCCATTAGATTTCAAGCTCCACTGGGGGCCGGTCCAGCAATCACTGTTTTAAGCTTATCCAAGGATGCCCCTGAAAAATGGCTTCTCATTCTCGGATTTTATTCCCCTTGACAAATGACTAAATTAGGTCTAAATTTGGTCATATAAAAAGGAGGTGATCGCATGTCACCGCTGAAGTTCATCACGATTTCTGAACTTAAACACGATGCGAAGAAGATTTTATCAGAAGTGAACAAGACAGGGAAAAAACTTGTCGTTACACTCAATGGAAAGCCGATTGCCGTTATTGGCCCGGCACCGGAGGAAGATTTTGAGTTTCAGCCAAAGAAAAAATAAAAAACTCATAGGGGGTCAAAAATGAAAACGAAAAAAGCAAGTGTCAAAGATGATCAAGTGAAACGGTATGAGCAGTCTGTAGAAAAAGCCCGAACCGCATTTGATGAAGTGAGCGAGTTAGGGAAGCTGCCAGCGGTAAAGAAACATCTGGCCGCTAAAGAGGCGGCCAAACGACCGGATGAAAGAACACAGGAGCGAAAGACGGTATTAAGTGAAGCCCATGACCAACTTTACTATGCTATCAGGAAATTGAATTATCTCCACGCTGCCGTCACGTCGGATGAGGTCCGGGAGGGGACCGGCGACAATGAAAGTATGGGTTTGCATTTGCTCATGACTGAGATCGTTGAACAACTTCAAAAAGTCGATGATAAAATTTTAAAGGTCCAGGCAGCGTAAGGCGCGGCCACCGGCGGCCATCGATTCACGATAATGAAAACGAAAAAGGCGGTGATAGAAAATGGAAAAGATAAAGAGACCATCGGATTTTTTGACTGCGGATGAAGTCAAAGCCCTCCTCCGGGTCCCGGATCGGCGGACCCTCAAGGGCAAGCGTGATTATGCCCTGCTACTCCTTATGCTTTCCTCGGGCCTCAGAAAGGCCGAGGTATGCAGCCTGAGTATCGAGAACCTGACCACATATCGGAATCAGACGGTTGTAGACGTGATCGGCAAGGGAAAGAAGCAACGGCGCGTTGCTCTCACCAACGACGTTGTGGAGGCGGTCCTCGATTATCAGAAGGCCCTCAAGAGCAGTATGCCTCATCTTTTCGAGGACAGAGCCGGCGCACCGGCCACGGCCCGGCCGCTCTTCTTCACCCTGGGTGAGCGCGGCAACTGCGAACCGGTGCCCCTCACGCACAAGGCCGTTGACTGCCTTATGAAGAGGGTAAAGAAGGCGGCGCTCATCACGAAGCGGATCACGCCGCACACGACGAGACATACCTTTGCTACATCCCTTTTGGACAAGGGCGTTGACCTGCGAACAGTTCAAGAACTTTTAGGCCACAGTCACATTCGGACGACCGAAAAGTATCTCCACACATCCGATGAAAAGAAGATCGATGCAGTTTCACGGCTGCAATTTGGGTTATAGGACTGATTAAATTATTTCTTCCTGGAGCTGTTGAATTGCGACCCTCAAACACTTCATGTTACATTCTTGACAGTATGCAACAGAAAGCATAATATTCGCAAGATAATAGCAATAACAATCGATTGACAAAATAGACGCTAAAACTAGTAAATGACAATGGCAAAATCCCGGATAAAGCCCGCCGCGATAACAAGAGCAGCTTTCGAGTACCAAGACCTCGTCGGTATCGAGGTGCTTATTCGCCAGTACCGAGACCCTGAGCTCTACGCGTGGGTGCTGCTCGAGGCCGACGACACGGCTTACCGAGCGCTCGACGACGTTGTGGCTGCACGTAAAGATGGTTCCTACGAGCTCGTACAGGTCAAGTTCACGGTCGACCCCGGCCGCTACGAGCTGGATTGGGACTGGCTTCTCGCCAAAACTGAAAAAGGGACGGCGATGCTCGAAAAGTGGGCGAAGTCCCTTGCCCGTGTGGCAGCGATGGGTCCAATCCACAGTGCTGGTCTTAAAACAAACCGCATACCGTCTGGGGAGTTCGCAAAGTGCCTGAAAGGCATGCGGGTCGACCTTGACCTCCTACCAAAGGAATTTCGCGAGTCAGTTGAGAGCGCATGCGGAGGCGCCGCCGAGGCTAAAACATTCTTCAGTACGTTCGATTTCTTAGGAGGTATGCCGGACCTCGACAGATACGAAGACTATCTTCGCGATCAGCTCGTACCTACAGACACTGATTCGGCGGGTTGGCTTCTTTTCCGCGAGAGCGTACGTCGTTGGGCGACCCGCAAAAACCAGCCTGAACCCGATGGACATATTCTGCGGGAGCATCTTGTACAGCTCATTACGAAGCGCCGCCCGCAACCTATCCGACAGGATTTTATCGTCCTCGACGGCTACAGCCCGCCGAGCGAGGCCTTCCACAAGACCTTTCGTGCACGCATCGCGAGGGACGACAATCCGATCACAATCCTTTGGGGAACGCCAGGGCGCGGGAAGAGCACCTACCTCAGCTATCTGACCCAGGAGCTTCAAAAGGAAGGCGCGGCCATAACGCGACACCACTACTTTTTGTCAGCGGAGGACTCGAGTTCCAACCGCAGCTCTTTTATCGAAATTTCGACCTCGCTAATGGATCAGCTCTATGTGCGCCATCCTGAAGCCATGGCCGGCGTCAAGGGTGATCCTAGCGAGTTGCGGGCCGCCATCGGGATTGCTGCAACCAACCTCGCCGGCAAAGGTCAGCGGCTTTATATCATCGTCGATGGACTCGATCACGTTTGGCGCGACACGCAGCGCGTCGACCAACTCAATCACCTCTTCAACGAACTGCTCCCGCTACCGCCAAATGTCAATCTTATCGTCGGAACGCAGCGCGTCAGTGACGAGCAGCTGCCCGGCAAGCTGCTGACGATCGCGAATGACGATGACTGGAGCGAGATTCCGCGTATGGACGAGGTCGCGGTCCACCGCTGGGTGGTGCAGCAGTTCAAGGCGCGTCCACTCATCTTCCGGTTTGATCCGCCTCCCGAGCGGCGTTCTGAAATGATCGACGAGATCGCGACAGCGTTTTTTAATATCAGCCAGGGCCACCCGCTGCATTTGATTTACGCATACGAGGGTGTTATCCGCGCAGGCCGCCCAACGTCTGCGGAGGAAATTCAATTGCTCCCGCCGTGTCCGGATGGCGATATCCGTACCTACTATCGGGGGCTCTGGGTTCACCTCAGCGCGGATGCCAAGAACGCTCTCCACATGCTCGCGGGATCGGACTTCTTCTGGCCAAGCCTCGGCATAAGGCAGGTGCTAGGGGACTTCAGCCAGATCGACCACCTGTTGGAGCCACGCAATGTCGGCATGGTCCCTTTCCACTCGAGCATCTTCGCATGGGTACGGGAGCGGGATGACCATGCGGAAAGTTATCAAGCACTCCTGCCCAAGATCATCAACTGGCTCGCGAATGATGCGCCTGAATACTGGCGATGGGGCTGGCTATGGCTTGCAGGGGCGCAAGCAGGCCATTTCGAAGATTTGTTCGTAGGCGCAACGCGGGATTGGGTCGTCGAATCCTTCGCGAAGGGCTGGCCCGATCAGCAGATTGAAAATATACTCGCCGTCGCTGAAGAGAAGACCTTCAAAGACGCAGACTTGTCGCGAACAGTATTTCTTCGCAGTCTGAAGACCCGCGTTTCAAACGCCCGCGAGTTTCAATCGAGTGATTTTGCCGCTTACCGAGCGACTGCGCTTGCGGTTTCCGACAACCGTCAGCAGACGCTGAATCTTCTAGACGACATCCACAATTTGACCGACAGCGAAGTAACACAACTCGCCCGACTCGGGCCAAAAGAAATGTCACTTCAGATCTTGCCAGCATGCCTCAATGAACTGGCCCGCCGCGTCAATGCATGGATCGTGCTGCGGCACCGTCCCGAGCGGGAATTCACGGAGCTTTCGGATCACCTCCTCTCGGTTAGTGCGCTGATGGATAAGGAGACAGTGCGGCGCACGCTAAACTATGCGCGCGGCTTCAAGAAGCCAGAGCCCCATGTCTCGAGGTTCATCCGTCTGCTTGGTGATGCGCAAAACATCGAGGGGCTTCAGCTTATCCGCAAAACGCTAGGCGGCGCCAAGTGGAACGATCAGCGGCGGTTAATCCACGACGCGCTCATACGGGCGGGCAGTTTCAAAGGCGTGGATGTCAGAGAACTCGTTCCTCTCGGTAACGAGTCCCTCTCGGCCTTTGCCGCATGCTTCTTCCTCTGGCGCGATCGCGACGCAAAGATAGATGTGTATATCCCTCCGGTGCCCAACAACCTCATCCGGGAGCACTATTCACTCGGAGAGAACCCGGACGTCATATCCTTCTTTTACGACGTGTTTTGGACCGCTCTGTACATCGGGTTTTGTGCGAAGGGCGGCGATTATTCAATGATCCATCCGGGTCTCGGCAGCGCCGATCTGGGATGGCTACCGCAGGGAACGGCAAAACTCCAAGAGATTGCACGGGACATTGCAGCAGGCCGCCTTGTTCCAACCTTCTCAGCCGTGTATGCGGCTACTGCTGATCTGGAACCTGTCCATTGGGGTCCATCTCCCGAAAAAGAAGCCGCACAATATCGAGCCTTCAGCGAGGCTCTCCGGCGTATCGGTGTCGATCTTCATTTCCTTGGACTTTCCGATCCCAGCAATACTAGGGTGCCTGTCTCGGAGCTGAGCATAGCGCGCCAATCCGACCATTGGTCTGACACGATCTGGGCGACACGTAATGTGGGAAACAGGATTCCTCTCCTCGATAAAGATGGTGTGGCGGTGCTTCTTGGTGACGAGGCGAAAGCGCTGTCAGGGAAGGTGACGGATTTCAGCGAGCGTTCAGGGCGCTGGACGGAACTCGCAAACATGGCGCTTCTCTACGAGGATGGAAGACAGGCCGAGTTTCTCGCACACGCTGCCGAATGCCTTGTCGGATATGGCTCGCATAAAGACCTCCACGCGATGGACGTGCTCGATGCCGTTGTCGAGTTGAGCGCGAGGAAACCGGCTGTCGCGCGGACACACGTCGAAACGCTCGTCCCGATTATCGAGATGATCACGGAATTCACAGACGGCGACGATACGAATCACGTGCGTTCTGAACTTATCGAAGTCGTGGCGAAGGTTGCACCCGACCACTTGCCATCCATCTATAGACATCACCTTTCGGCGGACGAATATTCCTATGCCGACGAGTGTCTGAACGAATGCGCGAAGATTATGGATCTCAAATCTCCGCAAGGTGCTGCACTGGCCCGCACATTCCTAGACGAGCGAACTCTAGGGGTTCTCGAGGGCCGAGCGGTCAATGAACAGCCCGCCCAAGAGCTTCTAGAAAATCAGAATGTCTTTCTAGGCCGACCGCCCAAAGTTGGCCTCGAAATCAAAGAGACTAAGGAAGAAGAGCTTTCCGAGCAGGAGAAAGAGGCTGCTAAGGTCGATCCCACATCATTCAGCTATGAGGATTTCGCCGCCGTCGCTAAAGCAGCGGTGCCCCTTCATTACAGGAGCCGCAGGGAATTCATGGCGAAGTGGCTCCATCACTGGAAGAGCCAGGGCAAAACATCAAAAGCTCTGCAATCGATCCTCTCCTATTTCGACACGAGCGAAACAACCTACAGCGCTGAGGAAGTCCTAGACGAAGCTTTCCTCGTGAGCCTCGCTGTCGAAGGTAAGGACGCTGCATACCCATGGCTCGTCAAAGCTCACATTCATCGCCATGGCTGGAGCTACTATGAATCAGATGCTCAAATAATGACGCGAATTAGGCTCGCTGCAAAGCACTATCCGGATCGCTGGCTCCAATACATCAAGGACACGTCGGTGCCCCTTCCTTATTACCGACGCCGACGCTACAGTTTCGTCATTGGTTACAAATACTTGGTGCGCTTCCTGATGCTCGTCGGGCAGGTGGAACTTGCCGACAAGATCACGGCTGCCTTCGTTGACACGTTGGTTGAGGAGGTTCGAGAGCAGCCGATCCCGGCGACACCATGGTTCCTAGCAACCTCGGCCCCTCTCGCGCTTTCCTTCCTTTTCGAGCGGCTGAAATGGCCAGTGCCAATGTCGCGCTGGAGAACGGCCAAGGAAATCCGCAACCTTCTCAATGATCCGGGGACGCGGTCCTCAACGGAGGACGCGCTTTTGGACTATCTCGATCAGTGTAATACCGAGTCTGAAGTCTGTCAGATCCTCACGATCGTCTTCCTGACATCGCCAGACGGTAGACCCTTGCGCACGGTGCTCGCATCGCGCCTCCATTGCCCTTCGATTCTCGCCGACATCATTCTGGAGCGGACCTATGGACAGGGGCACGGCATCGGCGGATGGCGCCAGGCTCACTCGGGACGGGCTCCGGCCGACTTCGAGAGCGATAGCTACTTCGAGGAGCACAAGACCGCGCATGTTCCACCGATCCTCATGAACAATCTGACAAAGCTGGAACTCTTGAGCGGCTACCCCTTTCTCCAGCACTGGGCCTATGAGTGGAAAACCTTACGAGACAAGCTGGGCACGCACTACACGCGCTACCCGTATTATTTCGACAACGTATCAGACGCACGTGCGGGAATCATTGGCCAGTACTGGCAGCGTATGAGCGAGGTCTATCGCTCCGCTTATCTGCGGACTCTGGCTTATGCCGTGAGCGAGTTGCGTATGCCCCAGAGGATCGCGGAAGGCTCTTGCGTCGACATCGTTCACGGGATTGCAGGTCTCTTCGATGTCGAACCTGTCGCAAGGCCGGTGTGGCTCTCGGACTTCCCTGAAAGATTCTGCGCTCCCGGCGCTAATTTCTCGCCTATCGTCCGCGAGCTCGTGCAGACAGCACGCGCTGAAGGCATGATGCTCGTGTCGCTCCATACGCCAGTAACGTCATTGGTGCAGAAGTATGCCGACCTTACCCTCAGTGCCCACCTCATAACGCCTGATTATGAACTACCTGATAGTGCCTACCTCTACGAAAAAAATTTATTACTGTTTGTTAATGACACTTTCGAACTCAAGGGGCCGCCAGAAGAGATCACGATCGAGGAAGCAAGCTCTGGAGGTAAAACGGGTGACGAGGTTGCTGTCTGCAATTCCCTTATACCAATACCGTTTGGTACATGGCAAAGCGACTATTTGTCCATAGGGCTGAAGGTTCCCGCCTCTTATACGGTTCCCAAAACCGAAATCCGATGTACACGGGAGAGTATCGACTGTATCGCATCCGACGGGAAGATTGCCTCGAGAACTCGGATATGGAACGACAATTGGACTCCGCTGTACCCGAAGGGAGGTTCGACGCGCTGCGGCACGGCGACCATGATCGATCAGGAGCTGCTCACCGACGCAATGGAACGGTTAGGGCGCAAGCTCGCCTTCTTTATACGGCTGCGCATTTGGGACCGCGAGAAGGAGTATGGGGAATACTCAGAATCGGAACGCACTTTCTTTTTGCCAGACTTAGGGGAATGAGAGTAGTGCCGGGACGCCCCTGAGCGACGGGTGTTACCGTGGATGGGTCATATAAGAGTATCTTTTATGACCCAAAGCAAAAAATCCGATACGACACATCACCGACTTACAGGGGCTCGACCTCCGGGTCAAATGGGTAATAAAAAATCATTTCTGAAATTCGCGCAGATGAGCGATTAAAAAAGGACGGTGAACTATGGGCGAGCTGATCCCGTTTAAAAGATCTGCAAGAAGAACTGCAATTATTAAACAACGTAAAAAAACAGATGATTTAATTCGAGAGCGGTTGGAAAGGACACTTAATATTTACAGTGCTGCGTTTCATTCAATAGAAGATATTCTACTGTCACTTCCAACAGACAATCGTTCTGGTCCAGGCGAAACGGTGTCTTCCTCTGAACTTCAAATAATTCATGACAAACGATTAGATATATATAAATGTCCACTTTGCGATTTTGTCACAACAAAATGTCCGGGCATCCATATACACCTGACCACACAACACGCTGAATGGCGCGAACAGAACGAAAAAAAATTGCAGGAATGGCGCGCTGAACATCCCGAAAGGTATACACGTGATCATAAGTGTACGCAATGCGACAAGGCGTTTCACACCAACAACGGCCTTTGTGTCCACATATATCAAAAACATACCAAACATCAAAAGGAAGAATCACGATGAAGTGCGGTCAGCGCTACTGCCCGAACCTGTGTGAATAATTGCCGCTGATTTTCGATCAGCCCGGCGCTCTCACAGGCCGGGGGCTTTTTGACCTATCCGTCTTTTCAGATATAGGGGCCGGACAATTGGACAGATGCGGATTATCAACGGATTTGTGAGTTTTCTAAGGGTTGCTGTCTGGACAGGAAACCGGGTTTTTTTACATTCTCCTTGTATTAGGTTCGTATATTCTTAATCAAGGCTGATCTGATAATAATGCGATGAACCGCGGAATCCAGGAGCTTTTTTGCTTGAAATGCACCAAGTTCAGGAATACACTTGAGATTAAAAATCAGAAGTGGAGGTGACACATGGGTATTTGCGTCAAGGAGGTGCGGCATATGCGATTCATGGCTGTCATTTTCGTAGTATTCCTCGCGTTTCCTTGTATTGGTTCTGCTCAGATGATAAGCAATGACGATCTCGATCGTCAATATGGTAGAGGCGCGAGTGCAGCTACCAGACACGAATCTGTGAACGAACTTGACGCTTCGCGTTCCTCTGCGTCACAAAATCAAGCTGGCTGTGCTGTAGTCAATTACCAATCTTATGATGATACTGTCTTAGTTAATACCCGTGGCACCTTCTATGGCGAAAGTGCCGGCAATTCAACTTCTGGCACTGTGGAAGGCGGCGGCACGGCTAGGGTTAAGCAGGCAACATATTTGACCATCACCGTAAAAAATAACTCAGCGTCAAGAAAAGTATTCAACCTCCGAGATGTTAAGGTTCAAACCGCTAAGGGAAATGTCGTGTCACCCACACAAAGCGGCCCCAAATATCTTCAGCCAAGCGAAACCATTACCGTTTCAGCGATAAAATTTGCCCCCGCCATCTCCGCTGTAGCAGACGTTACTGTGTCCTGCTATGGCTATTAATTGACTCATCGGATTGGAGAAACTATGATCGAGGCTGCGCTCCTTCAACAATTAATGCAGATTTCCGTTTCATCTTTAACAAATGCCGTATATACATATCAATTAATGCATCCCGACATGAGAGATAAGAGCGATGAAGCCGTCGGCCACGTTCTTTTGACGGCTCACCGTATCGATGAACTTCTCGGGAAACAGATTGCGCGAGATGCGACCACAATAGCCGACCTTGCTCAATTTGTTGCATTCGAATTCGACAAGACGCAATCAGAGCTCGCATCGAATATATCACCTTCACGATCTGAGCATGAACGGCAGTTTCTGCATTGGAAGCTTGATTTTCTTGTGCAGATATCGAATATAGTGAAGACTGGCTCATGAGCCATAAAAAATCTTGTCCTGTACGCCACGATCTCGAGTCTGGGGTAGGCCTGAGTCCGAGGAATTGTAAACTTTAGCGGGTTTTATTGTAAACTTTTTGAAGAGAGACGATCTGGCCCCCGGGAAACCGGGGGCCACCTTCTTTTTAGTTACAAGCCAAGTGAAGCAAACAGCCTGCAGTTACTTCAATGTCCACCTTATCGGTGTTATGACAATCATAGCCAACCCGACAATCAGCATAACCAGCCAGAAGAGAGCAAAGAATGCGTCGAGCTCGACCGGGCAGATCAAGAAGAGTGTCCAGAGAACTGTGAATATCGTGCTTCGTTGAAGCATGCTCATTTCACATCGCCTCTGTGGCGCCATTGCTCCTCCGGGAGTTTCATCAGAGCATCGGCGATTTTGCTGTAGCAGCCCTGCAGCACGGACCATCGGACATGCTCCGCAAGGCGTTCCTGTTGCGGCAGGCCCGCCTGACCGGGGTTGACCCGATGGTCCGTGTGCCCGCATGTGAACGATCTCGCTCTGCAGCCGTTCGCCTCGAGAAAGAGGGCCAATTTCCTCAGAAACAGACGGACGTGAACGGATCCTGGACTTTTAAAGCCAAAAAAAATAATTGACAAGGCGGTCAGTTTCTGCTTTAATATCTTCACAATTGAATAGAAATTACTAACTGCACCTCGCACACACGAGCCAGTTCAAGTCCCGTAAGGGAATTTTGAACTGGCTTTTTTTTTGGCCTTGCCGCTCCCAATAGTACGGCAAAAGGGTCTTGAGGACTATGGTCGTGACAGCGATCTCATCAAAAATTCAGGGTAGTTCACCAGGCAGAAGCTCAAGCTTCTCTACGTGCTGTCACACGTATTACTTGGTGGGCTACCCTGTTTTTTTGAACGCAGAGATTATGTTCTTTTTGACTTCCCAGGAGCAGGGCTCATTGACTCGAAAGTGGATTCCCCCGGACGCGGGGCTCCCTTCCGGCATGATTCCCCAAAACACTCAGGGCTCAGAGAGAATTGGAAAGTGCGGACTACCGAATTTGGCTCCGCACCGAGGGCGACGACCCATAGGGCTCGCCGAAATAGTGCTCCTGCGGTACACGGGAAACAATGATATTTTTCGCCGATCGAATCAGGTCTCGCAGTGGTCGACGGCAACGCGAATCCGAGCGCCGCTCGGCAAATACAGGCCATCGGATCCGGAGTACTTGGCACCGATAAGGCGAAGCCGCTCAGCGACTCGCAGTAGCAGCCACGCTCGGAGTATCGACAACTCACGATAATTCCTCGTTGTCGAGCTCCCGCTTCAAAAGTCTGTTGTATGTAGTGTATTTGTAATTTTGACAATGCAAAAGGAAAGGAGAATGATAATGCCTACCAGCCAACAGTTCAAGACAAGAGATATCTTTCTGTCCTCCGCGATCTTCGCAATCACCCGAAAAGCGCCTAACCTCGAAGTTGACCGGGATCTGTCAGTTTTCGTTCACGCCTCCTCTGACGAAGTTAATGCTATCATCGCTAAATACAACGGGAACGAAAGCGTGCCGATCCAAGATTTTATCGCAGCCTATAAGGTCTTGCGTGCGAAGATGTATGCTGCGAGGAGGTGAGCTTGATATGCTGGCCAGAGATGAACATCATGATAGATTCCACCTCCCGCACTGGGCGCTTAGTGCCATGAAAGAAGGACGGGCAGTGTCGGAGATCGGCGCCCTTCTACCACCGCTGCCAGAGATAGATTCTTCACGGCTGGCAATCAAAGCAGGGGCACCAGAATCGGAAATGAGGATGGGTGCAAGCCCTCAACTTCAGAACGGCTATACGAAGATCGCCGATGAGATCCTTGAAGCTCTTGCCAGGGTGAAAATCAGTGGCCATGGCTGGCGAATACTGATGGTCGTTTTCCGGAAAACTTATGGATGGGACAAGAAGCTTGATTGGATTGCATACGAGCAGTTTATTGAAAAAACCGGCCTTAAAAAGCAGCGGGTATATGAGGCCTTCAAGGATCTCTGCGAGAGAAATATCCTGACACGATCAGGAGCAAAAGTAGGCTTTCAAAAAGACTATACGAAGTGGAAAAACATCTCCCAAAAGGGGAAGTCACGGAAAACCGTTACTGTAACGGAAAAGCGTTACTCAGCTGTAGGTAGTAACGGAAAACCGGACAGCAGTAACGGAAAACCGGGACCACAATATACACTTATACAACAAACAAAAGAATGCGTTTCACCGGAAGACGGTTCAACGCTGCCTGATATCGATCGTGAAAAGACCGAATCAAAGGGCAAACCTGATATCTCTTTACGTCTTGATGGAACAGAGCCTGTAAATTTAGCTCCTGCGCACGCACAGAGTCTTATTTTGTCCGGATCAGAGACAGACGCGAATCCCACGAAAGCCGGCCGAACTCACCAGGTCACGGGGCCCGAACGCCAAAGGCGCCAGAAGACACGAACACCAAAAAAGCCGACAGAACAGGGAGACCCGCAATACAGCGACAAGTTTCTATTATTCTGGACGGCGTACCCAGCGAGAGAAGACGGGCGTAAGGGTTCTAAGCAGGAAGCAGCAGCGGCTTTCAACGGCCTAAATATCGAGGAACAGGATAACGCTATTTTGGCGGCTCGTAATTTTGCAGCGACAAAGCCGCGGTTCGGAATTAAGGACGCTGTGCGGTTTATCGTAAGCGGTACCGGGAAGAATAAGATTCATATTTACAAGGAGCATGTGAATCCTGAAAGGCAGGAATCACAGAGCAGCATGGTTCCCGGATACAAGAGGCAATACGCATGAACCCTGAAGAGATCATCAAAGACAACGAACGCCGAAAGGCAGACGCGGAACTCAAGAGCTATTGCGGACCCGGTCGGGTGATTACCTCCTGGGATAAGGTTGATCAGCTCCACGCTGAAAAGAAGTTCGAACCGACAATAGTCCTCAGAACCAAGATCCCGGGCCTTGACGATCATATCCGGGATTGCCGCGGCGGGCAGCTCGTAATCCTGAGCGGGGATGAGGGAGAAGGGAAAACACTTTTAGCTCGTACACTGACAAATAATTTTTCAGAACAGGACGCAGGATGCCTGTGGTTTAGTTATGAAGAAAGGCCGGATGAATTTCTAGCAAAATTCGGCGAGGCAGTACCGTATTTTATGTTACCGGCAGAACTTGAGATGAGCACGTTGACTTGGATCGGCGAACGAATCAGGGAGGCAAAGCTGAAATATAAAACGATTCACGCCGTTTTTATAGACCACCTCCACTATTTGTCCGACCAGGTAGAAACCGGGAACCTGTCGAACGATCTGGGCCGGATATGCCGGAAGCTCAAATTGTTGGCGATAAACGAAAATCTGATCATTGTCTTGATCGTTCACACGAATAGAAGCGAAGCGGCAGAGGAACCGACGATCAGGAGTCTCCGGGATTCGGGCATGATCGGCAAGGAAGCGGACACGGTTGTTTTTATATGGCGGCTTGATGGCGGAGACAACGCAGTTCTGAAGGTTGCGAAGTGCCGAGCTACAGGAGCGAAGAACAAGAAGGTGAACGTCACGAAGATAGGACCTTATCTCAGGATCTCAGGGAAAGAACAATTGAGCCGGAATACAGACAGATGCACCATGAAAAGCTGAAGGCCAGGAAGCAGGGGCGCCCATGACCGACCTCGAATATCAGGAAATGGTGATAAGTGATGCAGCGCTCACAAAGTGGAGAAACGCTGTAGATATGCCGAGAGTCCGCGCGCGGATTCACGAACATAAAAACGAGATGGCCCGCGAGGGGGAATGGTTGCGGATTTTCGCTCTAATGGAACAGATCGCAGAAATTCAAGACCATCTGCTCGATGCATCGATAAGCTATGAGAAGCACAAAACAAATTTGATGAGCGGCCACATGATAGCGGACCGCGTAGCCAGACTGATGAAGAACAAGGATAAATTAAAGCGAGAGCGTGATTATCTGCTCGAAAAGGGGCTCGAAGCATTCGGACAGAAACCGAAACAAGACACCGTCACGCCTGACATGATCGAGCGAGCGAAAGCATACCCGATAGATAATTTCATTGATGCGCGCCGCGGAATGGCTCTCTGCCTCTTTCATGAAGACCACAGGCCGAGCATGTTCATCAAGAATAATTTCGCCTACTGCTTCTCTTGCGGCAAGACAGCGGACACGATCGACGTTTACCGGAAATTATACGGGGCAACCTTTCCAGAAGCGGTACAGGCACTTCAATAAACGGCAGGCGTTAAACCAGTGGGGGAAGAAATGACAACTTTAGGCGAAGCGGCAAGACGTTTTCAGATCCAGTGTCTTTTAAAGGCCCAACTGAACCTTGCTCGAGCCAGGTCTAGTTTTGGTTTGCCCGAAGACGTGGCCCTTGAGGTACAGGCGATCATGGACAAGATCCCAACGATCGTCGCAAGGCTGGAAGGCCGGCCAGAGCTCGCAGGCACGGCAAGGCCGAATGCCATTGTATCCTTTCCGGTGCGGCAAGAATCCGAATTTGAGCAAGTTGAGGTCTGAGGATCAGAAAAAAACAGCTCTCGCGAATCTCAGGCCATTCGGGAAAGATAAAAATGCAGTGGACAAAGTGTCTGTTTAGGGAAAAAGAGACGTTTTCCCAGGGTGAGATGGTAGTGAGACAGGCAGAGGCAGGAATCGGGGAAATTTAGGGCATTGGTAGAGGTAAAAAACGATGGTCAATGACAAACCCAAGACAATTGAGACCCTCTCCGAAAAAGAGCGGAAGCTCGTGCAGGCCCTTCTCGACGGCGAGTGTTATACGGGCGCTATGCTGGATGCCGGCTACAAGAGATCAACTGCGCGCAGCAAGCAATGCCTGGTCCGGAACAGACCGCGGGTACGGAGAGCGTTGATCGAAGGTTATCTCCGAAAAGGAATGCATGTGACCGACGAAGAGCTTGCTTTCATCGGGAAGTCGGACAAGGTGGGAAACGAGGACTGACCCGGAGAAAAACCGACACTTTGGAGAGTCACTGGCCGCATTGTTTAAAACTCGTTGCCACGAAATTAACGTGAAAGATTCTCGACTTAGTGAGCTTTGAAACCGATATTTACCGATATTTTTATCGAGAAGATGTGGAATCGTGTACGGCTCGCAACCAGGGATCAAGTCGCCTTTGTCTGAAATGGTCGGAAACCAATGGCCTGTTAACAAAAGCTAACGTTCCGACTCTTGAAGCAGTGAGGTTGTTAAGGTTTGTTAAGGTCGCAGCTAAATATAGTTCATGTGAAAATCTCAGATTTATTGCCTAGATGACATGGGCAGTAGCGGGTTGCCTGGCAGCGCGTCGGACCCGTTGAGTAAGGCTGAAGATGTTAACAAAACGCAACATTAAATGGAGGTGTATATGTCAGTTGAAGAAGTCAATGCGGCGGTTAGCGAGCGGCTTGCAACGCTCAACCAGAATGTAACGGAAAACGTAGATAACGCAGCGCAGTTTCTGTCAGCCCTGCAGCAGATATCAACCTCATTATTCCTGCCGAATGTAGAGATTCCGGCGCTTCAATGGACGCCGCCGAGTCCGGAGACGCTGATCAGCGACCCCAGAACGACGATTACTGTCCGGGCCAATCTTGACACCGCACAGCAGGAGTCGCAGATCGGAGCTATTGACTTTAACGGTGCTACGCCGCCAACTCCTTCTGGCACGCTGGATCCGTACGACTCACTTAATATCAAGACAGTCGACGCGCCGCCGACAACGGAAGACCTGAAGGATTTTAAAGAAATCGATTTACCGAACCCGGATGACCTTTTTGATCCCGATAGCCTTAATGATATCAAGATGTCGGACGATATGACCGTTATCCAGGACGCGATCACCTCGTATAAGGACAGCCTATACCAGGCAGAGAACGAGAGCCTTTCGTCAATAAGCGCAACCGCACTCTATGCGAAGCTTACTGCGGACATGGCCGCCGGCGTAACGGGTATCAACCCCACGGTTGAGCGACAGATATGGGATCGGATGTCCGAGCGTGACGAACTTATCCGGCAGCGTACGGTCGTGAAGATGGCCGATGATCATGCGCGTTTTGGGTGGGATCTGCCGCAGGGCACTCTTAAACAGACAGTCACTGCATTCGAAACCGAGTATGGGTATAAGAAAATGGACGAGTCCCGGTCGGTAGCCGAAGACCAGGCAAAGATGAGCCTGCAGAACCAGCAGTTCACCACGTCGAGCATGCTTCAGGTCCTGGCTGTCGAGGTCCAGCATTACGACCAGGTGAAGAATCGGGCGCTGACGGCCATGCGGTCGGTCTTCGAATTTTCTCTCGGCTTCTATAACGCATGGATATCCAAGTATGCTGCACGGGTATCGGCGCTCATAAAGGCTGCTGATGTGCAGCTTGCCCTTTTAGGGCATCAGATTTCCAAGAACGAGATGCTTTTAAAGGCGTTTACGGCCAAGCTTGACAAGGAAAAGACCGATTACGGACTCAGCCTTGAATACGCTAAAACGGACGCCATGATGCAGGTTGAAAAACTCAAGGCCACGGCAGAGAAGAACATGGCTATCTTAAAGCAATTCGACTCGTATATGCAGGCGCTCAAAGCCAAGGCCGAAGGGCTTGCCTCGGTGATAGCCGCGAAAGGTTCTGCGTTCGGGGCCAAGGTCGGGGCGTACTCGGCAGAGGTCGGACTGCAGAAGGCGCGTGCGGATGTCGGGGTGGCCGTCGCAGGACTTACGAAAGGGGCAGCTGAGTTCCAGACGCAGATACTTGCGCAGCAGGCCCAATTGGCGGTGAGGGCGCTTATCGCGTCAATGGAGATCAGAGCTGATACTGCGAAGGCCGGCGGTAACATCTGGGCTACCGCGATCGCCGGAGCACTCAATGCAAACCAGGCGCTCATACAGCTGGGTGCAACTTCACAGGTGATAGGGTCGGATAGAACCGTCTAGAACTCAATATTGAAAGATGGACGGTAATTACGGCGAATGGCCAGCGGGTTTCAGTAAAAAGGTCGCGAGCATACAGGTGGCATAAGGGTCGTAACTCTTTGAATTTGCGATTTCTAAAATCCCCCGCTGGATTCCAAATCCAGTGCGGTTGAGGACAATCGAGGACGGCAGCTTGACTTTAGGCGTGGACATAGCCTACAATCACCCCCACCAGAAGACTGAGGAGGGGGGCCATAACATGAGCGGACAAGTCCGTACCCGCGAAGTGTGTCCTGTCTGCGCCGGAAAGTTCAAGGAGCTCTTTGTCGGAAAAGCACCTGCTTTAATATGTCCTACCTGCCAAACAAAACCCGATAAGGTCTACATCTTCTTTTACGATAAAGTCACCCACAAGCCCTACGTGATCAGCCGGTATTACAAGACCGGGCATATGTTCTCGAGTTATAGTCTCGCCTATGGAGTCATTGAGAGTATCCGAACCGATCTTGACGTGTGCAAGACTGAGCATCGGCGGTTCGATATCAGAAAATACCTTGCTTCTGAGCTGGACGAATACAAAGGGAAGTTCCTTTTTCAAACGGCAGATCCCGGGCCTGATAAAATCACCTGGCTGAGCGACATTCGCTCGAGGAAACCGAAACGGGCGCTCTCCTATATTCGAAAGATCGAGCAGTATTGCGAGGATCATTTCATCCCATTCTTCAGCGAACGGAACATGCTCGAGATCGAGACAATGGACATCGCCCGCTTCCAGAAGCACCTCGTTGAGGTATACCGGATCCCATTCGGAGGCCATAAAGATCAGCCGCTTTCAGATAAGGCGGTCAAGAACGTGATGGATCAGCTCCGCGGCTTCTGTAACTGGCTCCACAAAATGAAGCGTGATTTCATCGTTCCGATCTTCGACCCGATTGTACTCAGCGAGAAGCTGGTTCGCGTCATGCCGATCGAGGACCGGGACAAGGCGTTCGCTTCTATCACGAACCCGGTTCATCATGCGATTATCGACTTTCTCATTAAGCATCCTGTGCGGCCGTCCGAGGCCTGCGCCCTGGATGTGCGGCACTTCGATTTGAAGGCAATGACCGTCTGGATTGAGAATAGTCTGGATTTTGATCGAAGTCTGAAAACGAGAAAGAACCGAAAGGAATACGTGATTCCGCTTCATCCTCGCTTTGATACCTCAATTCTCCAAGGCCGCTTTGGTCGAGAGATCGCTTTCCCGAACGAACTCGGCACCCGGTATTCCAACTGGGTTGTGAATGACATCTGGAAGCGTGCCTGCAAACGCGCCGGCGTTCCTTATGTCAACGTGTACAATGCAACCAAACACACGACGATGACGCAGTACGCACTCAACGGGCACAGTGAGAAGGACATGGAAATGATGGCCGGTCAGAGCACGTCAGGGATGTCGAAAAAGTATGTTCAGCGATCAGTAGAGATGCTGCGGAAGATGCACGGCGGGAGTGTTACAGAAATTCATTCACAAGACATTCACAACAGGCCAGAAACAAGAAAACCCACGGAAAATCTGATTAAGAAATCCGTGGGTTACAGAAGTAAATTGGCGTCCCCAGGGGGATTCGAACCCCCGTTATCGCCGTGAAAGGGCGGTGTCCTGGGCCGGGCTAGACGATGGGGACATATAATTTGGGATTGTGGATTTCGGATTGCGGATTTAACTGCCTGACTTTTTCTTTCAATCCGAATTCCGCAATCTGCAATCCGCAATTGAAGTGGTGAGCCGGCTGGGACTCGAACCCAGGACACCCGCCTTAAAAGGGCGGTGCTCTACCAACTGAGCTACCGGCCCGCGTTTTCCACGCGAAGACGCGTATATTATCAGAGTTCCCGCGGTTTTGCAACAAAATTTACGGGACACTGCTAAATCCAAATTGCTGAACTCCGAACTTCTTGCTTGCTTATTGATGCTTATTTGTTATTTGGCGCTTGTTATTTGGAATTTAATGTTTTATTTCCTCGCAGCTGTCTTCTTGAAAGGCTGCTTCAGAATGATCGTCTCGTCCCTGCGCGCTCCGGTTGAGATGATAGCCGGCTCCACGCCGCACAATTTGCAGACCTTCTCGACGTAAGCACGGGCCTTCCGGGGCAGGTCATCATACCGGGTAATGCCGATCGTCGTCTGCTTCCAGCCAGGCATGGTTATATATTGAGGCTTCCCATTCTCGAGCACGGCCAGTTCGGACGGCATCTCTTCATAAAGCTTTCCCTTGTATTTGTAGCCGACGCAGATTTTTATCTCATCAAGGGAATCGAGTACATCAAGCTTGGTTATCGCTACGCTCGTCATGCCGTTTACCCGCACCGCATGCCGGACGATGAGCGTGTCCATCCAACCGCACCTGCGCGCCCTGCCCGTTGTAGCGCCATATTCCTTGCCGCGGGCCCGGAGGTGTTCTCCCAGCTTGTTTTCCTGTTCTGTCGGGAACGGTCCGCTGCCGACACGCGTGGTGTAGGCCTTCACGATCCCCATCACATCGCTGATCGCTTTCGGCCCGATTCCGAGACCGGTGCAGGCGCCGCCGGCTGTCGGGCTCGACGACGTCACGAACGGATACGTTCCATGATCGACGTCGAGATGAGTGCCCTGCGCGCCTTCCGCCAGGATCTTTTTGTTCTGCGCTATGGACCGGCTCAAAAAGAGTGTTGTATCGGTAATGTATTTCCTGATCCGCGCGGCATAGCGCATATATTCGTCGAATACCTCGTCCTGATGCACCAGGGGGGAGTGGTAATACTGTTCGAGCAGGAAATTCGCCTCGCCGGTATTGCAGGCAAGTTTGTCGCGGAAGACATCGGGGTCAAGAAGATCGGCCATCCTGATGCCCTTCCGGTTGATTTTATCGGCATATGCCGGACCGATGCCTCGTCCGGTTGTTCCAATCTTTTTGTTTCCCTTGAGCTTCTCGCTCGCCAGGTCCAGGGCCTTGTGGTACGGCATGATAAGGTGCGCATTCTTGCTGATCAGCAGGCTGTCCTTCATGTTTACGCCGCGTTTGGCCATAGCGTCCATTTCTTCAATGAGCGCTCCCGGGTCAACGACTACGCCGTTGCCGATAATGCATGTCTTGCCCTTGTGCAGGATGCCGGACGGTATCAGGTGCAGGATGAACTCTTCCATGCCCACGACAACGGTATGTCCGGCGTTGTGACCGCCCTGATACCGCGCGACCACGTCCGCGCGTTCGGTCAGGAGGTCAATGATCTTTCCCTTGCCTTCATCGCCCCATTGAGAGCCTACTACCACTAAGACCGGCATAGAATCTCCTTTAGATCCCCGGCAGAATTGTAAATTGGAAATTTAAAAATTGAAGAAATAATTTTCAATTTACATTTCCAATCTTCAATCGATTGAACTAGATTCGTATCAGTTTTACGGACAGCACGTTCGGGAGCTGCTTGATCTTCGCCATAAGATCGTCAGATACGACACTGTCGACGCTCACTACAGACATGGCGAGGCCGCCCTGCGTCTCCCGGCCGAACTGCATCCTCGCGATATTGACGCCGTTCTGGCCGAGAATCATGCCGATACCGCCGATGACGCCCGGCTTATCGTTATTCATCAGCACGAGCATCGCTCCGTCCGGAACGGTCTCCATCGGGAAGTTGTCCACTTGTATGATCCTCGGTTCCTTCCTGCTGTTCAGTGTGCCTGCAGCAGAAAGGTCCCTGCCGCCCGCCCTGATCCTGAGCGTTACGAGACTTGTATATTCGGCAGTTCCGCTGGATTTAGAAACCTTGACATCGATTCCCCGGTCCTTTGCCATGAGCGGCGCATTTACATAGTTCACGTTCTCCTGCAGGGTTGGCGTGAGCAGCCCCTTGAGGGCCGCGAGCGTAATAGGCTCCTGCTTGAGATTAGCCACCTCTCCGCTGTATTCGATCGTGACCTGCGTCAGCCCGCCTTCAGTCAGCTGGCCCACGAACAGGCCCATGCGCTCGGCCAGATTTATGTATGGCGAAAGCGTCGGCAGCTGGTCGGCCGGTACTGACGGCACGTTTACGGCGTTGCGTACGGTCCCGGCCACGAGATAATCCACAACCTGCTCTGCAACCGCAACAGCAACGTTCTCCTGAGCTTCCAGGGTGGAAGCGCCCAGATGCGGCGTAGCGATGAAATTATCCAGTGTCAGGAGCGGATGGCTGTCCGGCGGCTCCTTCTCGAAAACATCGAAGGCCGCTGCTGCCACCTTGCCGCTCTTGAGCGCCTCGTAGAGGTCCTGTTCGTTCACGATGCCGCCCCGCGCGCAATTGATGATCCGGACGCTGTCTTTCATCTGGGCAATCGTGTTCCGGTTGATCAGGTTCGCCGTCTCCTTCGTTTTGGGCGTGTGGATCGTGATAAAATCCGACCGCCTGTAGATCGCGGGCAGGTCCGCCAGCTCAATGCCAAGCGATGTGGCCTTCTCAGTCGAGATGAAGGGATCGAATGCGAGCACTTTCATGCCCAGGCCGATCGCACGGTTCGCAACCACGCCGCCTATTGCGCCCAGGCCTATGATGCCAAGCGTCTTGGCATAGAGCTCAACCCCTTCGAATTTTTTCTTTTCCCATTTACCGGCCTTGAGCGACGCATAGGCCTGGGGGATCATGCGTGCGCATGCGAAGATCATGCCCACTGTATGCTCAGCCGTGGTGACCGTGTTGCCGCCGGGAGTGTTCATGACGACCACGCCCTTCTTGGTTGCCGCCGGGATGTCAACGTTATCAAGACCGCTTCCTGCACGGCCAACGACCTTGAGCTTCGTCGCCTTTTCGAGCAGCGCTGCCGTAACTTTTGTCGCCGACCGGATGATCAGGGCATCATATTCTCCGATGATCTTCTCGATCTCCTCCTGCGCGGTCTTGCTCCGGGCGTCCACCTCGAGTCCGGCCTTTTTTAGGATCTCAACCCCGACGGGCGAGAGATTATCGCTGATCAGAACCTTCATGAATCCTCCAAATTTAAAAGCTGCAGCCGCAGAGGACACCGAGTTCACAGAGTAACAAATCATTACCTGCTTTTCTCCGTGGTCTCCGTGATCTCTGTGGCAAAAATTACTTCATCAATATTTCTTCGGCGGCTGCCACGCCGGTTCCGAGCTTGACGGGGTGCCCCAGGCCTTTCAGGACCATCTCGATGCCTGCAACCGCGGTGATCACATCGAATGTGTCTGCATATCCGAGGTGCGCGATCCGGAATATCTTGCCCTTGAGCTTATCCTGGCCGCCTGCTCCCGTTATACCGTACTTCTCCCTGAGGTTCTTATATATTGCCTGGCCGTCCACGCCTGCCGGCGCTTCGATAGCAGTGAGCGCGTTGCTCGGGCTTTCCTTCGGAAAGAGCTTGAGACCAAGCGCCGCTGCTGCCGCGCGGGTCGCTTTTGCCAGCTTTTCGTGACGTGCAAAAACGTTGTCAAGCCCCTCTGCCTGGAGCATCTTGATCGAAGCGTTCAAGCCGATGATCAACGTAACTGCGGACGTGAAGTTCGTCTGGTTCTTTGCAAGGTTCTCACGCTCTTTTTTAAAGTTGAAATAGAACTTCGGGGTTTTTGCCGTATCCGCAGCCTTCCATGCCTTGTCGCTTACGGAGACAAAGGCAAGGCCTGGGGGCAGCATGACGCCCTTCTGGGACCCGCCCACCATCACGTCGATTCCCCACTCGTCAGTCCTTATATCATGGGCCACAAGCGCCGATATCGCATCAACGACAAACAGAGCGTCGGTCTTTTTGACGACCGCGGCAACGGACTTTACATCATGGTACACACCGGTTGATGTTTCGTTTGCCTGCACGAAGACTGCCTTGATCTTCGGGTTCTTCTTGAGGGCGGCCTCCACCTGTTCGGATTTAACCGCATTGCCCCATTCCACCAGCAGTTCCTCAACCTTCATACCGTAGGCCTGGCAGATCTTTGTCCATCGTTCGCCGAACTTTCCGCCGTTAATAACAAGGACGTCGTCGCCAGGGCTCAAAAAGTTGGTGACGGAACCGACCATGCCGCCCGTGCCGGTGGAGCAAAGGATCAGCACGTCGTTCTTCGTCTGGTAAAGCCATTGAAGGCCCTTTTTTGCCGATTCGAGCACCGGCAAAAAATCCGGGGCACGGTGATGAATAATCGGCATGGCCATCGCCAGGAGCGCTTCAGGCGGAACAGGCGTCGGCCCGGGGGCCAAGAGATATTTTTTTTGCATGAATATTCCCTCCAAAATCACGAAATCGATCGGATTATCTAACGTAACAGCTGAACAGATCAAGACGCTTGAGTGTATGCGAAGAAATTAAAGTCCCGCCGGGGCGGGACCTATGCCCGGGGTTGGCGTGTCGCTGGGGTATTGCGGGTGTCTGTGCTGTTTCAAGGTATGTATTGCCTCTTTTCTTAAAACTCGGTCGGGCCACGGCAGGCGCCGAAAGACCCCGTTCCTGGCCGAGACGCTTCGCGTACTCCTCTTCAGATAGCTGCCGGGACAAGTCAGGCCAAAAACGGCTAAAGGTTAGCACAAGCCGAAGAAAATTGTCAAGGAAATAGTGCGGCAGGGGCCTCGAAGACGGAAATCGTCTTTTCCGCCCGGATCGCTTGCCAGGCAGGAAATGCCGTAGCTCTGCATTTCCTCCCAGGCTCAATGCTTTTCCGGGTTACTTTTGCAGGATAGTCATACTCAATGAAAGGGTAACCACGGGCGTCTGCCTGTCATTGGAATATACTGCTATATGTTTTTCCAGATGTCCGGCTCTGCCCGCTGTATCGACGGATGCCTTGATCTGACCCGCTGCTCCCGGTTCCAGGCGATTAGAACTAATCACCGCGGCAGTACACCCTCAGGAGGGCTGGATCCGCTCGATCACCAGAGTCTGGTTGCCGGCGTTCCGGAACTCGAAGGTATGCGTCGCCTGCGAGCCCTCCTGGACATTTCCCAGATCGAAGCGCGTTTCTTTTACAACGATCTTCGGTCCACCCCCGAGATCTTCGGCCGACAACCCGCCTGCTGCCAGCAGCGCCGTACACAGAACTGCAACCGCTATTTTAAGCATTGCGATACCCCTTTTGAATCGAAATCCCTATTGCGATAACATCCGGTATTTTTCATGAGCGCTCTTCACTGTCCGATTTTTTCACCGGAGATCCGTGCCATAAATTCTTCACGTTTTATGAGCCCCTTCTCAATCAGGAGATTGACGAGCGCGTCCACCCGGACCTTATAGTCCTGAGACGCAGGCTCCTCGGATTTTTCGCCGGCTGACGCCTTAGCTTCCGGATCCGCATTCCCGGCATGAGAGGGCTCCACACCGCCGGGGGGCTCTCGTTCTGACAGCGCGTTCTGCGCCATCTCCAGCACCGGGACGGACGGCTTCCGAGAGATCGCCTTGCCCTCATAATATTTCGCAATGGCGTCCCTGATCTCCGATTCAAGGGCGAGAGCCGGTTTAATTTTTAGCCCGGTTGCAAAACGAATTGCGTCGACGACATCAATGTCGAGCGGGTCGGCCATGGCGACAATAAGTCCGGTGCTTTCCTTTTTGACCGGTATAACGTTGTATTTTTTGGCCACATCCGGTTTGATCAGCCTGATCGTGGACAGCGGGATTTCAGGCTCGAAAAGATCAGCGTACGGCATCCTGAACTTTTCCGCCAGCACCTGCGCTACGTCCGGTTCGCGAACGAAACCCATTTCAACAAGAACGGAGCCCAATTTTCCGCCCCAATTGCGCTGGTGTGCAAGAGCCGACTGCAGTTGGTAATCGTCGATCAATCCTGCTTCCTTCAAAAGCTCCCCGAGCTTTTTGGTCTCGGCCATAGAGGCCTCCTGGTCAAAGCAGTTTAAATGCTTACTGCGTCAAATTGCAGTGCGTCGGTGAACCATTTCTCTCTGTCATGCGATTATATGCTTCATTCCTCGGAGATGTCAACGGAAAGTTCGGATTGCGGGTGAGAGTGGTTCTATAAACCTAAAAACGGCATTTGAACACGGATGAACACGGAAACAGCGGATCAAAACAATGTGATAGAGCAAAAAGCCATCTCGCCTTTTGGGTGAATCCATTACTGTTCGTAACTTCCTATAAATCCGTGTTGATCAGATTTTATCCGTGTCCAACTGCTTTTTTCAGGATAAATCCCCCTTTGAACTTTCAGAAAAAAACCGTGCGCGGCTGCCCTCTGCCGCGTGTTCATGACGCTCAGGGGACCCGTTCCCGCGCTCGGGGAAGAGATGACGATGGTCTATGTGTGACAGGGCTGCAAGGAGGCTTGCCTTTATACCCGGCTGCTCACGGTCAAGCACCGCAAGAAGGTTTTTTATTTTTATCCGTTTCATATCGGGATCGCCGCAGGCCGGGCAGGCGCAGCACGCAATCGGGAATTGCGCGTCCGCAGCATAGCGAATAATGTCTTCCTCCCGAACGTACACAAGAGGCCGGATTACGACTGTACGCCCGTCATCGGCCCGAAGCAGCGGAGACATTGCTTTGATTCTGCCGTTATAGAACTGGTTCAGGAGCAGCGTCTCGATGAAATCATCCCGGTGGTGGCCAAGCGCCACTTTTGTGCAGTCCAGTTCCCGCGCCTGGGTATACAACACGCCGCGTTTTATTCTGGCGCAAAGCGTACAAGGCGTATCGTCCGGCGTCAGCTTTTCGAGCATGAGCGTGTGGATAGGAGCGTGAACAACCCGGTACTCGAACCCATGCGCCTCAAGATATTCTTCGATGAGTCCCGTCTTAAAACCGGGAAAGCCGGGGTGGACCGTGACTACGGTAAGAGAGAAGGCAACCGGGGCCCGTTTTTGCAGAGTATGCAGGATATGAAGCAGTGTCCAACTGTCCTTGCCGCCCGACAACGCAACGAGGATCCGGTCATGGTTCTCGACAAGCCGGAAGTCACCGATGGCACGGCCGGCCAGCCTGCGGATGCGGCGCTCTCCATTTGGTGTATTGTTCATGGGAAAATCCTAATGCCTGGAATTGGGGAAGTCAACAGTAAAAATGGACTCGGTTGTAGGAACCGGAGCAAATAAAAAAGGCACCCGGAAATTTCCAGGTGCCTCGAAGATAACAATATCCTAGCGTCTTTTGCTCTTTTTCGCAGCCTTTTTCTTCGATGCCTTCTTTTTAGTGGCTTTTTTCTTGGTGGCCTTCTTCTTGGTGGCTTTCTTCTTGGTTGCTTTCTTTTTTACCGCTTTCTTTCCAGCTTTTTTCTTGACCGCTTTTTTGGCCTTCTTTTTCGCAGCCTTCTTTTTGGCGGGTTTCTTCCTCGCCGGTTTCCGTACCGCCGGTGCCGGTTCAGCGGGAGGCGTCGGTACTACGGCCTCTGCCGTCTCCAGACCACAGCAATATACCGGTTCTTCATATACCTCGCCGGTCCTGGTCACATCTATCTTCCTGCCGCACACCCTGCATTCGTACTGTACAATCCTTTCAATACCCATACGAGTCCCCCTCCTTGATTAAGCTATAACCCGATATCCGGGCCTTGGATGATGGTACGGTGAACTGCGAACCTGGTTCGAAATTGTTTTAAAATACAGGACAAGGACAGCATTAATTTAGAATCATATTAATCAAATGTCAAGTTTTTTTACCTGCAGACTCAATTTTTTGCGCTCTGCTAGCACCAGGTGCGCGGCTGTTTTTTATTCGCTTTGACCATGGCGCTCTTCCTTTTATCCGCCTGCTGAAGTTCCCAGATCTTCTCCATGCTTTCTATGGCGGAGGAGATCGCTTCATCCGTCTTCTTTCCGTCCCACTTTCTCGTTTCGGCAATACGGTACAGTTCAAAAATAACCTCTTCAAGCCTCATCCATTTCTCCTTTTAATTCAATGGCTTATTTTGATAATACTATAGACTTAAATAAAAAAGCCGGAAAAATTCCGGCTCTTTTTGTTAACGTGTTTTATAATATTGCCTGGTTTTGAAAATGGTGCAGAAGAGGATCACCCTAACCCCCGGTTTTCATAACGTCGGCTCCAATTATAAACCGAAGACACTCTTGCTCACAACAAAATTCGTGATTCTTTCACCTTAAATCAGAAAATATTTGAGTGAAGCGTTTAACCGCACTTCGAGAACCCGCAGCCCCTGCAGAAAGCGCAGCCTTCGCCGAACTCAAGAAGGCCGCCACAGTCCGGGCATTCCGGGCAGAGTCCCAGATGGTTCTTGTTGCCGCCCTTTACGCAGTCCGATGAACCATACGGGACGGTCGGCTGATCGGCAACGCCAACGGAACTCCTGGGCTTGTTCTGGCGACGGTCATTAACGCCGTCCTTGGAATAGCGCTCGAGCGCCCTGCCGATTGCGTCCGGGCAGGACAGGATGGACCCGCCCTCGCCCCACGCCGGGGAGGGACAGCGTATACCTTTTACCTGCTTGATGATTGCCTCCAGGGAAATGCCGGACCGGAGCGCCAGCGATACCATGCGGCTGACCGCCTCGGACTGGCTGGCTGCGCATCCGCCGGACTTGCCCATGGTCGAGAACACCTCGCAGATGCCCTCCTCGTCCTCGTTGATCGTAATGTAAAGATTTCCACACCCGGTAGGGATCTTTTGCGTGACACCGTGAGTAAGCAGAGGCCGGTACCGGGGCTTCTTCTCCTCAACCGGTTCAATGGCCGCCGAGGCGCCGTCCTGCGAGAGCATGATCTGGGCAGCGGCCGCTGCTTTGCGCGCTTTCTCCGTGGCGCCGGTCGAAAGCACTTGCTCGTCGCGTGAACCGTCACGGTAGATGGTAACGCCTTTGCAGCCGAGTTTGTAGGCCAGCAGATAGACTTTATCAACGTCCTTCTGCGCTGCGGTATGCGGGAAGTTCACGGTCTTGGACACCGCGTTATCGGTATGGTTCTGGAAGGCCGCCTGCATGCGGATATGCCATTCCGGGGTTATATCGTGAGCTGTTACGAAGATTTGCTGCACGTCCTCCGGGACCGTCGGAATACCGGTGCATCCGCCGTGCTCTGCTATCTCTTTCATCAGGTCGCCCGAATAGAACCCCCGCTCGCTCGCAATCCGCTCGAACACCGGGTTTACTTCGAGCAATTCCGCGCCGTCAAGCACTTTCCGGATAAAGGTTAGCCCGAAAAGCGGCTCTATCCCGCTTGAGCAGCCCGCAATGATTGAGAGCGTGCCTGTGGGGGCGATCGTAGTCACCGTTGCGTTTCTTACGGGAGGCATGCCGGGCTTGTCGTAGATGCTTCCCTTGAAGTTGGGGAACGTGCCGCGCTCTTTCGCCAGTTCCTGGCTCATGATCCGGCCTTCATCGGTAATGAATTTCATGAGCTTCTCCGCAGTCCGCACCGCTTCCTCGGAATTGTAGGGAACGCCCATCTCGAGGAGCATATCAGCGAAGCCCATCACACCGAGGCCTATCTTGCGGTTGGCCCGCGTCATTTCGCTGATTTTTTCTATCGGGTACCGGTTGGCGTCGATAACGTTGTCCAGGAAATGGACCGCCGAGCGCACGGTATTGCGCAGCTTGCCGTAATCGATAGTCTTGCCGTGCTTCTCGAGCATCTTCGCGAGGTTGATCGAGCCGAGGTTACACGACTCGTACGGCAGCAGCGGCTGCTCGCCGCAGGGGTTCGTAGACTCTACCCGGCCGACGTGCGGAGTCGGATTGTACTGATTGATGCGGTCGAGAAAGATAATGCCCGGATCGCCGTTCTTCCAGGCCATGTTCACGATAGTGTCGAAGACTTTCCGCGCTTTCAGCCGCTTGACCACGGCTTTGCCGCGGGGGGAAACCAGTTCATACTCGCCGTCGTTCTCCACGGCTTCCATGAAAGTATCGGTCATTGCCACCGAAATATTGAAGTTGTTCAGCCGGTCATTCTGCTGCTTGCAGGTGATGAAGTCGAGGATGTCCGGGTGGTCGACCTGGAGGATGCCCATATTCGCGCCGCGGCGGGTTCCGCCCTGCTTCACCGTCTCGGTCGCCGCGTCGAACACCGTCATGAATGAGATCGGGCCCGAGGAAACGCCCTTTGTGGATTTGACCACATCGTTCCGGGGACGGATCCGCGAGAAGGAGAAGCCCGTGCCCCCGCCTGATTTGTGGATGAGCGCGGCGTTCTTCACGGACTCGAAGATCTCGTCCATGGAATCGCCCACCGGCAGCACGAAGCAGGCCGAAAGCTGTCCGAGCTCGCGGCCCGCATTCATGAGCGTGGGACTGTTCGGGAGAAACTCGAGGGAGGTCATGAGGCGGTAGAATTCCGTGGCGGTCCGCTCAGCGTCCTCGGCGGTTTTGCCGTAGGCCCGGTCCGCCTCGGCAATAGTGCGTGCCACGCGGGTGAACATGTCTACTGCTGTTTCGATAACGGTCCCGTCTTCATTGCGCTTCAGGTATCGCTTTTCGAGGACCTTGAGGCAATTCTCGGACAGGTTGAGACCCTTCCCGGTTGTTGAAGCAGAGACGGATGCCGCGCTCTTCATAACGCCTCCCGAATAGATAGTGAGTAATAGAAAAATAAAATCAGGGCGAGCATTTCGCCCTGATTGATGTCTAATCCTTGAACGGCTGATTCTTCTGATTACGGGAACAAGATTGTAAGAAGCTGTCGAAAAGCAAACGGACCATCATTACGATTTACCGCCTGTCGGGAATCTTGTATTTGTATTAGCGAGAAGAAGGTGATCCAGATTAAATCGGTTATCGAACCTTAAGAATCATCAAAAACTGGTATGGAGTATAGCCACAACATATTGTGCTGTCAAGACAAAACTAATACCATATTTAGTCAAGATAGACGCGGTTGGAATAATTTTTGTATCGAAAAAGGGCGTTAAACAAGGGCGAAATAAAACAGGGTTTCAAAACCCCGCGCCGGTGGCCTCTCTTTTGGCGCATGCTGATAAGAGGTGCTTATGTTTTCAGTATTCGATCTGCTCCTCAAGGACAGAACAACTCCCCTCTTCAACGACTCAAAAACTTTTCAACCTGCTTTTTATTCTCGTTTCTTCGACAGCACAACCGCCCGGCTGATGCCTACGCGCGGTGCTTCGACTATTCTGAAGTTCGCAATTTTGGCATATTCCAGCGTCCGCTCGAACGCGTGGCGGCTAACGTGCATTTTCGGTTCTGCAATGAGAAACCTTCCCGGGTCTTTCAGGATCGAGGAAACCTCCGAAAACAAGCGAGGGATGTCGCCGGCCTCGTGGACCATCCAGAAGGCAAGAACGAAATCGACCGGTTCGTTGATGTTGATGTGGTTCTCTGATGCGAGAACAGGGCGGATACGGGATATCATGCCCTTTTTCACTGCCCGCTTCTGCATGATATCGAGCATCTCCTGCTGAAGATCAGCGGCAATCACTTTTCCCCGGTCCCCGACCATCTCCGCCATTGCAATTGAGAAGTAACCCATGCCGCACCCGATATCGGCTACTGTCATTCCTTCCCTAACATGGGGAGAAAGGAGTTTTACCGGATCGTGCAGAAACCGGCGCAACGGGTTATCGAACGTATACGCCAGCCACCAGGGACAGACATGATCTGTCATTGTTCAACCTCCTAACCCGGACAAGCCGGAACCAAAAGACAAAATCTAAAAGGCGTCTCTCGCAAAGCCGCAAAGAACGCAAAGAAAACTTTTATGAGGTTACGCCTCAGACCAATAAAGCAAAAGTAAAACCTTAAAACGATCTCACACGAAGCCACTAAGACACGGAGAAAGACCAAAAATCGAAAGACAAAAAATCAGTTTTCTTCTTTGTGGCTTCGTGGCTTTGTGTGAAAATTTTGTTTTGGTTTTGACTCGACTAAAAACTCAAGATGTTGGTTCGTAAAGTAGCTTTAAGTCTGGTTTTAAACCCGGCGCTTTGGCCTTCCTTTGCGAGCGCAATATAATCCTGTTTTTGCATTAAATTCTTTTTAAAGATCGACAATCTTTTGTCGATGTTATAGGCGTAAGCGCCTAAACGCACATACACTGCTGTTGCCAAGCCGCGCACCGTCGTTGCGCGCAGCGAAGCAATCTTGCTCACCCTGGAATGCGCACATCGTTCATTATTCCACTACCCAGACCGCGCAGTTTTTCGCTTCATGGATCAGTTTGCTCGACGTGCTTCCGAAGAGGAACTCTTCGGTCTTCGACTTGTGATGCCGGCCGACGACCACGGTGCAGCAGGTAAGATCGCACCGGGTTTCGAGGATCGCTTCGGCCAGTGACCGTGCTTCTCCAACGCAGGATCGATACCGGACCTTTTCCGGGGCAAAACCGGACTGTATGAGTATCTGGCGGTAGTTCTCAAGCATTTTGTTGGACGCCTCAATCTTCTCCTTCATCCAGGCGGTCATATCGGCCTCGGTATCGAAGAAATCCTCTTCCGGCTCAGGCACAATTCTCAGAAGCGTGGCCTTGAACCCCGGAAAACCGCCGAGAATATCCGCCACATACAGCACCGCCCGGCGCGAACTTTCTGACTCGTCCACCGCAATCAGGAGGTGCTTGTCTTTTACGGTGTCATTGCTGTCTGTTTTCATCGTGGTGCTCCTTTCCGTTATGTAAAAAGAGCATTCGGACACGGAAAAATCGGATAACATTAGATAAACATAATAAAAATGACCTTCTTAATAAAAAACCAGCACCCACCTGGACTTTTCGCTTCGACTCTAAGTCTTCGACTTATCCGCCGTTTCTGCGTTTATCCGCGTTCAACTGCCGTTTTTAGGTTTATTCACTCCGCACTCCGCAATCCGAAATGATGTCCTCCCTCGCCCGTCCCAGGTCTTCCAGCAGCTCCTGCGTTTCTTCGTAATAAACATACGAGCCGACAGAAAAATGCATCAGCACCCGGTTCAGCGATTCAGGGATGTACGGATAGATCTTCTTCAGGTTATTGACCCGGTTTCGGAAAACGATATTGAGATCGTTTTCCGTGAGCCGTTGAAGCATCTCCGGATTTTCCCGGTACAGCCGGTGCGTTGTAATGTCGCCCCGCCCCGTGATAAAGAGCAGGATGTTGCCGAGGCCAAAGAGATCGTATGCAAAACGGCTCTCGCCGTGCCAGTAGTTGAAGTCGAAGTCTATCCATCTGTATTGGCCGGTCGAGGCGTCCTTGATCAGATGGTCCCGGCGTATATCCCCGTGCTTTTCGTCATTCCCGTGCAGGAACCGAATGGCCTCGACGACCCTGACGAACTCGTCAAGCAGGCCGGGAAAGTGGTTAAAAAAGAAATCCTCGTGGTCCCTGCCGGTTTCCAGCGTGACCCGGTCCAGGGTCAAGCCTTTTATAAAGTCCAGGATCCGCAGCTCGTTCCCGGCCGAATCCAATACCGTCTCCCCCTGCATGAAGTCCGGCCTGCCCCTGACCAGTTCGAGGATCCGCGCCTCTTTCTGGGGGCTGCGGACGCATTCGAAAACCAGGTTTCCGATTTTGGACTGGAAACGCTCCTTGAACACCCACTTCAGGATTTTAACATCGCCGGTCAGCAGGTTCCGGGCTCGCTTTACCCAGAACTTCTGCTCGTCGTCGAGCCCGAACCGGCCCTCTCGTTCGTTGTTGCGCACAAAATACGGGACTCCGGCGAGCATGACCACGTCGTCGTAATCCACCCGGAAAAAATCGCCCGTGTCCTTTACCCGAATGCGCTTCGGCACCCGTTCCCGCGGTACCCATTTCCGGACCAGGCGCAAAAGCTCTTTTTCTGTGTACATTCCGTTTCCGGACAGCATCAAGCTCCCCTCCTGTAAAACCATTATACCAAACTAATCGAGTGCGGAATGCGGAGTTCGGAATTCGGAACTGAAACATTAAAAGCTGTACAAATTAATCTATAAGGCTAGCGCTCGCGGTACTGGTTTTCACTCCGCACTCCGCACTCCGAAATCCGCATTCGCACCTCATCCGCAACCTTTCCTCTTGACTTTTCGGGCAAATAACGCTAATTTTCTATAATACTTTTTTCACGGCCAGTCGCGCGATTCGGCCCCAGGGAGGGGCTTCAGAACAGATGTCCTATCAGATCAAACTTGAGATCTTCGAAGGCCCCATGGACCTTCTGCTGCATCTCATCAAGAAGCACGAACTCGATATTTACTCCATCCCTATCGCAGACATCACTCAACAGTATCTTGAATACCTCGAACTCATGAAAAGCCTGGACATGGAAATCGCAGGTGAATTCCTTGTGATGGCGTCCACACTCACGCACATCAAGTCAAGAATGCTCCTTCCTCCGCCGGAAAACCCTGAAGGCGATGAAGAAGGCGTCGATCCTCATGCCGAGCTTATTCGCAGGCTGCTCGAGTATAAGAGCTTCAAAGAGGCAGCTTCCTCCCTGGAGCACAAGGAAGAGACCTGGTCCAGAATCTATACACGCGCGGCCGAGGCTGCGCCCGACATACCGGCTGACGATGAACCCCTGCTCTTCGATTTTCACCTGTTCGACCTTCTCGCCGCGCTCAAGGACGTGATGGCGCGGGTGCCGGATGCCGGGTTCGAGATTACGGCCGAGGCGGTCTCCATCACCGAGAAGATTTCCCAGATCCTTTCCCGGCTCGAGCTCTCGGACAGCCTGGTTTTTGCCGACCTGTTCGAGGGCAGCACGACCAAAGCGCAGGTGATCGCCACCTTCCTGGCGCTTCTCGAACTGGTCAAAACCCGGGTCGTGAAAGCCGTACAGGTTGAACAATTCGGCGCAATCCGGATCATGAAGGCAGTGACGGAAAAGCGGGACAAGGACACCGCAACCGGGAACCTGTTCGGGTAAATCCTTAAAAGCATTTTGCCACAGAGGACACCGAGTTCACAGAGAGATCTCCTTATTGAAAGATTTTTTATATTTGAAACGCTTATAATTACTCCTGAGCTTCATGAAAAAAAACACTGTTCCGATAGTGGAACATTCAGTGATTTAAGGGCATTTCTCTGCAGTCTCTATGCTCTCTGTGGCTACGAGATTTAATCTTATGAAACCCGACATAAAAGCGCTAGCCCTTCAAAAAAAATTCGGAGCGATAGAGACCGCTGTCTACGAGGACCGGTCCCTGATAGGCGAGCTGGTCGGCCTGCTTCGGGAAAAGAACGGCGATATTCGTTCAGGGGCATTGAACCTGCTGTCCCGGGTCGGCTTTGATTATCCGCAGGACACGCGGCCGCATCTCCCGGTATTGATCGCGCTTCTCGACGAACCGGACATGTTCATCAAGATCGACGCGGCAAACGCAGTCGGGAACCTGGGGTTTAATTTTAAGGATTCAGCCGCAAGTGCCGCTCCGAAGCTGAAAGCAATGCTGCGCCACGAGCAGAGCCTCGTGCGGCAGGAAGCGGCCTATGCTCTCGGAAATATCGGCTTCGCCCATACGGACATTGTCAGGGACACGGTCCCGCATCTGATTGAGATGCTGGAACGGGGCGATGACGACGAACGTGAAGCAGTCTCCCATGCCCTCGGCAAGATCGGCATCAATGCCCCTGAATTGATCCGCGGTATTCTGCCGAAGCTCATCGAAGTGCTCGAGTTCTCCAAAGAAGCCACCTGCGGCGGGGTCCTGTTTGCGCTCGGCGCCATCGGCCTCCATTACCCGGCAGAAGTGGCGGGCCTCGTGCCCCGTCTCATGGCCTATCTCGACAGCGGCCATCCGAATGCCGTAAAGAACGCGGTCGCCGCGCTCGACAATATCGGCAGTTCCAACCCGCAAATCGTAAAAGAGGCTCTGCCGAAGATCCGGAAGATCATGGAGCTGTCGACGGACCTCGATGTCAAAATGAACGCCAAGGTTGCCCTTGGCAGGATGGGCGATCCGGCGGGAATGTAACAGATGCAATGCGCAGAGAGCAGAGCGCAGAGCGCAAAGAGCACAACCGACGGAATTTTCGCTTTGCGCCATGCCCCCTTGCACCCAGCGTTTATGAGTGCGATCGCGCGAGTGCAGGGTGTGCGCTATGCGGTGTCAAAGGAGTTTGACTTGGAAGATCATGAACTGAAATCTGCAATCGAGGCGCTGCTGTTCGTGGCCGGCAATCCCGTGTCCGTGGACAGGCTGACCGGAATCTTTGAAGAGACGGCTGCCGGACAGATCGAAGCGCAGCTCCAGGAACTCGTCCGGGAATACGACGCCCGAAATGCCGGGATCATGCTCGCGGAAGTGGCGGGAGGCTATCAATTCGCCACAAGACCGGAGACAGCCGGCTGGATACGGAAATTCAAATCAGTAAAGGTATCCGCCAGGCTCTCGAGACCGGCGCTCGAGACGCTGGCGATCGTGGCGTATAAGCAGCCGATCACACGCACTGAAGTGGAGGCCGTCCGGGGGGTGAATATCGGCGGCATCATGCGCAACCTGATGGAACGCCGCCTCGTCAAGATCGTCGGCAAGAAGGACGTACCGGGCAAACCGATGCTGTACGGGACCACTCCGGACTTCCTTCAGTACTTCGGCATGAAGGACCTGTCCGCGCTGCCGACGTTAAAGGAATTTCAGGAGTTGGAGGCCGGCGAGGAGGTCATGGAGGAAATTCCTGTTGAAGACGCGAACCCGGAACCGGCCCCCGAAGGGGCCTCGGCGGCTGAAGACGGCAGCGCTGTCGCCGCGGCAACAGAGGAGAGTACCACGGGATGATCGACATCCAGGATGTCCTGCGCAAAAAAGAAATCTGGGCTATCGGCGGCGGAAAAGGCGGGATCGGCAAAAGCCTGATCACCGGAAACATCGGCATTTTGCTTGCCCGCCTGAAGAAAAAGGTTCTGCTCGTGGATGCCGATCTCGGCGGCGCGAACCTGCATACCACCCTCGGGATCGGTGTGCCCGACATAACACTTTCCGATTTTCTGAACCGGCGCGTCGAAAACATCCAGGACATCATCATCAAGACAGGCATCCCGAACCTGAGTCTCATCAGCGGCGCCCAGGACTTCCTGGATGCCGCCAATCCCAATTTTGCGCAGAAAGCGCGGCTGCTCAGACACCTCGAGACACTCGACGCGGACTATATCCTGCTGGACCTCGGCGCAGGAACGTCGTTCAATATCCTCGATTTTTTTCTCTTCTCCGACCACGGCATTCTTGTTGTGCTGCCGGAACCGACCGCCATCGAAAACGCATACCGGTTCATCAAGAGCGCCTTCTACCGCCGCTTCAAGAAAGTCGTGACCCACCAGGGGATAAAGGACCTGATCGACGCGGCCATGGACCAGAAGAACGCCATGGGCATTCGCACGCCGTACGATCTGATAGAACGGGTAAAAACAATGGAACGGGAGGTCGGCGAAATCCTGGAGCTGGAAGTCATGAAATTCAAGCCGAAGCTGGTGGTAAACCAGGTAAGGTCCAAAACCGACATCCAGATCGGATTTTCAATGAAAAGCGCCTGCCAGAAATACTTCGGCATTCATCTGGAGTACCTGGGATATGTGGAATACGACGATTGCGTGTGGCAGTCGATTCGGAGCAAACGGCCGCTCGCGGTCGAATACCCCTATTCGAGGCCTTCACGCTGCCTGGAACGGATCGTTCACAACCTGCTCAAAAAAGAGCAGCTTACCGTAAGCATGCTGTACTGAAAGAGGAAGCCGGTCCATGGTTAAAAAAATTGAAGACCTGAATTATTACGAACTGCTGGAAGTGAGTCCCGCATCATCCCCCCAGGAAATTCACAAGGCGTACGAGCGGATCCGGCGGGTGTATGATCCGAACTCGATCGCCCTTTATTCGCTCTTCAATGCGGAAGAAACGACAGCCATACATCAGCGCATCGAGGAGGCATACCGCACGCTGTTGTATGAGGATAACCGGAGAAGGTACGACGCTAAGCTGCAGTCTCGCCGAGAAGAGCTTCCTGAAGAGACGCCGGCGCCGGCCCCCAAATACCAGCCGCAGGTCGTGCAGTCTTCATTCTCTCTTCCCTCGGAAAATCGCTTTGTCGGCACAAATGCCTGCGAGCCGGCCGGCACGGACAGGTCGAAATCCGGAGAATCGGTCGTCTCTCAATTTATAGCGGAATTTTCGGGCAGCGCCATAAAGATGCTGCGGGAACAACGCGGGATGACCCTGCGGAACATTGCGGACATAACGAAGGTCGGGATCCGGTATCTGGAATTGATCGAGGAAGAAAATTTTGAGAAGCTTCCGGTCCGGCCCTACACGCGCGGGTTCCTGACGTTGTATGCAAAAGCGCTCGGCTGCGACGCGGACCGGATGTGCAGCGATTACCTCAAACGCTTCGACGCGGCGCGCGCACCGAAAACGAAGTAATTAATGGTTTGTGTCGTTTAACTGGTTTATCTGGTTTGGAATATAGGAACCACTAACCAAATAAACTAAATTAACCAAACAAACCAGATGACTGTATACTTCTTTACGCCTCACGCACTTTTCTCAGCTCCCGTTCCTTCCAGATCACATAAATCGCAGGATAAATGATAAGTTCGAGGATTGTGGATGTCACCACGCCGCCGACCATGGGTGCGGCGATCCGCTTCATCACGTCCGCGCCGGTCCCCGTCGAGAACATGATCGGGACGAGCCCGGCCAGGATCACCGAGACGGTCATGATTTTGGGCCGGATCCGCTTGACCGCGCCCTCCATGACTGCGTCTTCGATGTCCCTGAGTGTGCTGATCCGTCCTTCCTGACGCCACGGTTATATGACAGATCGAGGTAGAGGAGCATCACGATCCCGGTCTCGGCATCCAAGCCGGCCAGCGCGATAACGCCAACCCAGACCGCTGTGCTTATGTGGTACCCAAGCAAGTACAGCAGCCAGACCGTGCCGACCAGCGAGAACGGAACAGCTAGCAGCACGATTGAGGTCTTCGTCCATGAACCGGTATTGATGTATATAAGTACGATGATAATGAGGAGCGTAAGAGGGATAACATAAAAAAGCTTCTGTTTTACGTTCTCCATGTACTCGTATTGGCCAGACCATTTCAACGAGTACCCTGCAGGCAGTTTTACGTTATCGGCAATGGCCTTTTGCGCGGTTTTCACGTACCCGCCGAAATCGCTGCCTGCGATGTGGAGCGTGACATTCGCCGTAAGCCTTCCGCCTTCACTCTGGATCAGGCCGGGGCCCCGTGTTACCTTGATATCGGCAAGCTGCACCAGGGGAATATGATTGCCGTCCATGAGCGGCACGAGGACCCGTTGCAGTTTCTCGACATCATCCCGAAGTTCACGCGGGTAGCGGATATTTACGGGATACCGCTCCCTTCCCTCCACGGTAGTGGTAAGATTCATGCCGCCTATGGATGATTGAATGATGCCCTGAACATCATCGATCGTAAGGCCATAGCGGGCGATCTCATCCCGTTTTATCGTAAAGTCGAGGAAGTAACCGGTATTGGCCCGTTCCGCATAGACGCCCCGCGTGCCCGGCACGTTCCGGATGGTCTGCTCCACGTCCAGGCCGATCCGCTCTATCTCGTCAAGACGGGGACCGAAGATCTTGATGCCTAAGGGAGTTCTGATCCCCGTGGAAAGCATGTCGATCCTGCCGATGATCGGCATGGTCCACGTATTGGCAATGCCGGGCATTGTAAGCGCGTTGTCCATCTCGTCGCGCAGGTCCTCCATTTTTTTGAACTGGGGCCGCCACTCGTTCATGGGTTTCATCGTTACATTGGTCTCGAACATCTCAAGCGGCGCCGGGTCCGTGGGCGTTTCGGCGCGACCTGCTTTACCGAAGACCCGTTCCACCTCGGGGAACTCTTTCAAAATACGGTCCTGCGCCTGGAGCACGTCGGTTACGGTCGTTATCGAAGCGCCCGGAAGCGCCGACGGCATGAACAGGAGGGTCCCCTCGTAGAGTGGCGGCATGAATTCAGAACCGAGCTTCGAGAACGGAAAAACTGTGACAATTACGATCACAATAGCGGCAATGATGACCAGTTTTCTGTATTTCAATGAAAATTCCGCAACGGGATGATAGATCCTGATGAGGAAACGGCTGATCGGATTATGATCCTCGTGCGTGATTTTGCCCCTGATGAGAAGCGTCATCAGCACCGGCGTGAGTGTGATCGCCAGAAAGCTGGCAAACAACATTGAAAACGTCTTTGTATACGCGAGAGGCTTGAACAATCTCCCCGCCTGCTCCTCCAGCGTAAACACGGGCAGAAACCCGACGGTAATGACCAAAAGAGAGAAGAACAGCGAAGGCCCCACTTCCTTAGCCGCATCGATAATCACGTCTACCCTCGACCCGTGACTCTTGCCCATGTCCCAATCCTCAAGTTTTTTATGAGCGTTCTCCACCATGATGATCGACGCATCTACCATGGCGCCGATCGCTATCGCGATGCCGGAGAGACTCATGATGTTCGAACTGATCCCCAAATAGTACATACAGATGAATGAGATAAGAATTGCGATCGGAAGGGTCAGAATAACGACAAGAGCGCTTGGAAGATGGAAGAGAAAAATAATGCACACGACACTAACGGCGACTCCCAGCTTGATCACTTCTTCACGAAGCGTGTCCACTGAACGGTGAATGAGTTCGGACCGGTCATACGTCGTAACGATCTTTACTCCCTCAGGCAGGGTCTGCTCGATCTCTTTAATCTTTTCCTTCGCCCGCTCGATCACGCCGAGCACATTTTCACCGAATCTGACGACTACAATGCCGCCGACGGTCTCTCCTTTGCCGTCGAGCTCGCCTGCGCCCCGCCGCATCTCAGGCCCTAGTTGAACCGCGGCGACATCACGGAGGAGAATGGGAGTGCCTTTATTGCTGCCGACGACGATCTTTTCGACATCGGTCTTGTCTTTGATGTAGCCGCGGCCCCTGATCATGTACTCCCTGCCGGACCATTCGATTACGCGGCCCTCGACATCGCTGTTGCTTCTGCGGACAGCTTCCATGATCTTCATCAGGGACAGGTTGTAGGCGTGGGTCTTATTCGGTTCCACAGTGATCTGGTACTGCTTTACGAAACCTCCTACGCTCGCCACTTCGGATACGCCCGGCACCGATGCAAGGGCGTATTTGAGCGTCCAATCCTGAAGCGAGCGAAGCTGCGCGAGATCGTGCTTGCCGGTTTCATCCACGAGCGCGTACTGGAACCCCCAGCCCACGCCGGTGGCGTCGGGGCCGAGCACCGGGATCACGCCCGAGGGCAGCCTCCCGGTAACGCCTTGGAGGTACTCCAGCACGCGGCTTCGGGCCCAATAGATATCGGTGCCGTCCTGAAAGATCGCATAGACAAAAGAGACCCCGAGAAAGGACTTGCCGCGCACCACCTTTACTTTCGGCGCTGCCAGCAGCGTGGACACGATCGGATAGGTGATCTGGTCCTCAACCAGGTCCGGGCTCCTGCCGGTCCATTCGGTATAGACGATCACCTGTACATCGGAGAGGTCAGGGATCGCGTCCAGCGGCGTGTTGTAGACCGCCCAGACACCCCATGCGATCAGAAAGACTACCGCGATAAACACGAGGAATTTGTTTCGTGCCGAGAGATCTATGATTTTAGCTAACATGATTACTCCGGATAAATCTGTTTGTTGGGTTTGTTTTGGTTTGTATGGTTTATTTGGTTTCGGCGTTAACAAGATGAACGAGACAAACCAGAAAAACCGATAAACTTAATGCTACTTAATGCTGGTGTCCTCCCCCCGACGGTCCTGCCCTCAGCTGGCTTTCGGAATCGAGCAGGAAATTCCCGGATGTCACGACACGCTCGCCTTTTTTAACGCCCTTGACTACTTCCACATACCCTTCGCCGCGGACACCGAGCGTCACATCCCGCATTTCATACACGCCGGGGTCCTTCTCGACATACACGATCTTCCGTGGACCGGCGTCCAGAACGGCCTCTGTCGGGATTGCCAACCTGGCTCCTGCGCCCGATGCAATTTCCACATTCGCGAACATGTCCGGCTTGAGCATCATGCCGGCATTGCCCACTTCGAGCCGCACCTTCACGGTTCTCGTCATGGGGTCCACTGTCGGATAGATGTAACTGACCCTCGCTGTGAACGGCCTGCCCGGATTGTACGACAGGTCCACCTGCGCCGTCTGTCCGACACGAACGAGGGGCACTTCGTATTCATACACGTCCGCGAGGATCCAGACGGTTGAAAGATCGGCGATCTTGTAAAGGTTCATCCCGGGCATGATATAGGCGCCATCAAGGACCATCTTCTCGAGCACGATGCCGTCGATAGGCGCCTGGATCGTCATCTCGGTCCGGGGCTTGCCGGTCTTCTCAAGCTCGGCTATCTGCTCGGAAGTTATGTCCCACAGCAGGAGCCGCCGCTTCGCGGATTCGAGAAGAGTGTCCTGGGACTCGGCCAACTCAGGAAAATCGGAAGTAACGGAGGAACGCTTAACCGTTTTCAGGGCCAGGAGATATTCTTCCTGGGCGGAGAGAAGGTCGGGGCTGTAAATGGACAGGAGCGGCTCTCCTTTTTTTACCTCTTTTCCGGTGTAATCTACATGGAGTTTGCGTACCCAACCCGCGATCTTCGTGTTCACGAAGGCGAGCCTTGTCTCATCCACGTCAACCTTGCCCACGGTCCGGATCCGGCTCCCGATCTGGCGGACAGCGGCCACGGCTGTGCGCACGCCGATGAGCTGGCGCTTTTCTTCGCTAACGGTTATGGTGACCGGGGCCTGGCTTGCCGGGGCCTCCTTCTTCACCGCTGTCTTGTCTTTGCTCTTTTTCTGCTGCTTCGGTTCTTTTTTGGGTGCGGGAGACGGCTCATGCCCCGCGGGATGCTCGGTTATCGCGGGCGCGTCCTGTACCGAAGAAGGGCCCGCATGGCCTGCATGATCCTGGGCGAAGGCCGCAGCAGCAAAAAAAAGCAGCGCGGCCATTGCAAATTGCAAAGACTTGCACCCAGCGATAACGAGCCTGCGCCCGGTGTTTACGAGTGCATGCGCGAGTACAGGGTGAGTGCAGGCTGTGCAAATTGCAAACTGCAAACTGAACCGCGAACTCAATTTTGCATTTTTCATTTTGCAATTTTCATTTTGCATCAAGTGGGTCTCCTTCTCCGGTAATTTCGGAAATCATGGATATCGTCTTATTCAGGTTCACCAGTTCCTGCTCGTACGCTAGCTGGTATTTGAACAGAAGCGCCTGGCTGTCCAGGAGCATCAGGAAATCGATCTTACCGACTTGATAATTCGAAGTGGCCGACCTGAGCGCCATCTGCGCCTGGGGGATGATGCCCGCCTCGTAAAGACCCAAGAGCTGCTCCGACGTCTTTGCCATGGTATACTGGTCCTTTACCTTCGAGAGGAGCATGAGCTTCCGCGCTTCATACTCATGCCGGCTGGCGCTCAACTCTGCCGCCGATTCCTTCACAGCCGCTGACTTGTTCCAGAACCAGAGAGGGACCTTCACCATCACGCTCGCCTGCCAGAAGTCGGTCATGTCGCCCCGGCTGAACCGTCCCGCGGACACGGTAAAGTCAGGCAGAAACTCCAACCTGCTGAGCGACAGCTCCGCTTCGTTCATCTCTACCATTCTCTGTCCCGCAAGCACGGACGGTGCATGGGAAACCGCCCGTGAGGCAAGATCGTCAAGATTGGCCGCATATGCGGTCTTGAGCCTATCCGATGGCTTGCCGAGTGGCGCCAGCGGATTTCTGCCAAGGAAATTGTTGATCATTGCGCGCTGCGCTTCTTTCTTCTGCGCTTCCATGGCCAGTTTTTCGAGCAGCATCGATACTTCGAGCTGCGCCCGCAGCACATCCTGCTGGATACCCTGGCCCGTGGCGTATCGCGTCTCCGCGATACGCTGAAAATTTTTCATGACCTCCTTGTTCTGCTCCAGGATCTCGGCAGAGCGGTATGCGAGGTAGTATCCATAGTACGAGGCGCGAAGGTTGTTCAGGACCTTTAGCCTCATCTCGCGCAGGTTCTGCTGTTCCCTCCCGGCCGCCTTTTCTGCTGCCCGTCCCATGGTCGAACGCTTCCCCGGAAAAGGGATTTCCTGCGTAACGACAATGCCCCTCATGCTCATCTCTTCCTGGCCGATGGTCAGATCGTTTAGTTTGCCGACGTTCTGCACCTCGTAGCCGATCATAGGGTCAGGCAACGCCGAAGCCACTGTCACGCGCTTTTCCGCCGCTTCAACATTCTTTGCCGCCATGAGAATTTCCGGATTGTTGGCGAGCGCCTCCTTCTCCAGGTCTTGCAGAGTAATCATGGCCTCTTCAGCAGGAAGCGGCGACGCTGCAAAAGCGAGCAGCATTGCAATAAACAGAACACGCATGGTAACCTCCTATAGGAAAGTATTGCAATGGCTAGGCCATAAATTGCTGCACTAATCTCATTAAATAACAATAACTTAGATACAGACAATATGGAATTAGGCGAAACTCTGAACTGTCTGCTTGACTAAGTGTAGGATATCCTACACTTAGGATAACACCAAACAAGGCCTTCTTCATTCCTGCGTTAGCGCATGCCCCTGAAGGGACAAGGCAGAATTTTCATCCATTACCAATCAGGACAGTTTTTATCCTGATATGGTATACTGTAGTAAGGATACGGAGAATCACAAAGAAAGGGGCATACAATGAAGAAGATAAATATTCTGATGATCGCAATAGCGTTCACTCTTACTCTCGGGACCGCCTATGCTGCTGAACTGAATAACGGCGTTACTGATTTTTCCGGCAAGTCGTACGACACGTTTGACATTGGGAACGGAGGTTCGTCGGTAGAGGGAGCCAGCGCAGGGGGGTTACGGGAAGACGCCTCCATGATGGAGCTTTCTAACGGCGTTACGGATTTTACGGGCAGGTCATATGACACATTTGATATCTCAGGAGCGGATATCTCCTCCGTGGAAGGAACAAGCGCGGGAGGTCTCCGGAGAGACGAATCGGCAGCCCAGCCGTATAACGGCATCACGGATTTCGCAGGAAGATCATATGACACGTTCGATATTGGCTCGTAGGAATTCACTCAGGTTAATCTAACAATATAAACCCTCTCTATTCCCCTTCAACGGGGGATAGAGAGCGGGCATTAGTCCAGGCTGCAATCGCAGCCTGTTTTTTATGGAAAACTAACGCCTTCGGTGTGGCCGTGGAGCGTTACCGCGTCATACTCCTTCTGCTCCAGAATAAGCTTTTCTTTATGAAACCGGATAAGCCCGCCCACATCCCGGTCCACGTCCGCGCAAATCGCTGCAGCAGGCAGGACCGCCACGGCCTTGGTAAGATCATGTGCGGCCTCAACAGTCCTGTCGCGGTGCCCTTTTTCGTGAAGCATCAGACTGGTCAAATAGCTGTTCCATTTTTCAATCAGGCTCACCGGAGCATCATTTGGAGCCGCCCATTTCGGAAGACGGGTGGTAATCTCTGCGGTAACCCTGAATGAGTCCACGAGACATGTCCTGCGCGTCCTGGTATAGCCATATTCCCACGTCAACTTCCAGTCGGTAACCGAATCGTATTTTTTCCCGTCGCTGCACTTGATGGCTTTTTTCGTCAAGTCGCACTGCAGGTCTTTTTCGCAGCTTCCGCATACCTCGTAGAATTCTATTTTTTCTATAAGCCTGGGAGCGAGAACTTTGTTTTTTCCGGTGATACCGGCATTGTCCATTCTGACTTCAATGGCCGCGCCTGCGTCACTAGCGGCTTCTCCCGTTAAAGCAACCATAAACACGAAGATAAAATTCAGATGGTTCATGTTGAAACTCCATCGCGCTTGGATCCGCTCGGTCCGGAATAAACAGCAAAGATATCTTCTCTATTGTATTACATAATACAGTGGTGTTCGGATGGATTCAAGGAGGAAAGAGGCACAAGCTCAATGCGTAATAACACACCAACAATTGCTTTGCTCGATATAATAATTACCAGGAGAATACAACAAAACGAACATATGTCGGAAATATTTACACCTGTGACCGCAATCAGCCTGAGCTTTGTCGGCTGACCTGATATCCAGTTTACCGGTCATTGGGCTGTGATCATCATGAATTTACATCAAGACTGGAGAAGCGGTAATATCATTATTGGCCCGGTGGGATATCTCGCTGCTTTTGTCCTGATCGGCCTGCTTTTCGTTCCCTCTCAAGTCGATTCAGGCAACAAGAGCAGGGCGTACAGGACAAGGTATGCGACCGTATTCTATGAGAAACAGGAAGACCTGTTCACGTTTGCGCGCCAGATCGGAAGCGGGCTCAACTACCTGCTCGAAAGTCCGGAAAAAGACCCACTGCTGGCCGCGAAACGCGTAGACAGGCTTGTGAACGACGTAATGAAAATACTGGGCATGCGGCCTGCGGTCCTTCGCTTCTCGATAGACGTCTACCGTACCAGGGCCGAGATCGACCGCGCATATACATATCTCATCAACAACAGGCAGCCCCCTGCCGCCTATTACGATCATGCTTCCCGCACGATAGCCGTCTCCCTTGACAGCGTCACTGACCGGGTCCTTGCCCACGAAATCGCGCATGCTGTTATCTGCTCGTACTTCGCGTTCCCCCCACCCGTAAAGACCCAGGAAATCCTGGCGCAGTATGTGGACAGGTACCTGGGAGAGTAGTAGGTTCTAATTAAATTGCAGATTTCAAATTGCAAAGTTAAATGGGTCATTTTGATCGTTAAGCAACCGCAGAAGAGTAGATTTTATAAAAATTGAAAAATGCAAATTAAAAAGTGCAAAGTGAAAATGCAAAACCAATTTGGACGCGGAAGAATCGGATGAGCGCGGATAAAAGCTGGAAGACAGAATTCAAAGGGGGTTGTGGAATTATCGCATATTTCCGTTTGTTAGAAAGTTTTCAATCAAATTTTCAATTTGCACTTTGCACTTTGCATTTTACAATTCCTCCCTACCTTTCATATAGCCCCTTTTCCTGTAAGCACAATGCGGATCGTTTTGAGAAAAATAACCATATCCAGCACAAAGCTTCTGTTCTTTACGTAATAAAAATCGTACTTCAGTTTTTCCCGAGTATCGTCAAGCGAATTGCCGTAAGGATAATTGATCTGCGCCCAGCCGGTAATGCCCGGCGTCACTCTATGACGTTCACGGTAATAGGGTATTTCCCTGGCATACATATCCGCGAGGCTTACCGCTTCGGGACGCGGTCCTATCAGGCTCATCTCACCTTTCAGGATATTGAGCAGCTGGGGCAGCTCATCGAGCCTGGTTTTCCGTATCAGCCTTCCGATCCGGGTAATACGGACATCATTGTCGGTTGTCCAGTGAACGTTATTTTTGTCCGCGCCCTCAACCATGGTGCGGAGCTTCCAGACCCTGAACGGCTTGTCATCCCTGCCTGTCCGCTCCTGTGAATAAAAGACGGGCCCGCGTGAATCAAGTTTTATCAGGATGACGGCAAGAGGAAATAAGGGAATGGCAAGGCAGAGGCCGACAAGGCTGGCCAGAACGTCAAAGGACCGCTTTATATACCAGAAATATGTTTTATCAGTGTGACTCAACGACAAGATGAACCAGTAGTCGTCCAACAAGTCGAGGGGCACCATACCTTCTATATACTCCATCACCCGCCTGTGGTCTGAGATCCGGATCTTTCTCCGCATGCATTCTCTCAGGAGAATGCTCATATCCCGATCAACATTCAACGTCGTAACGATCACCTGGCTCACGCTGTTTTTCCGAAGAACAGACATAAGGTCTTTCAGGCTCCCCAGATACTTCAAATCTTCTGCATAATCATGCTGGCTAACAGAACGATCATGGTTTGATGTATTCGCGTCTCCAGAGATTTTTTCGGAGGATATATATCCGATAACTCGCTGTCTTAGATACTGTCTCTCGTTTATGAACTGAGCGATTTTTTCACTGGGTTCCTTCTCACCAACAAGCAGAACATTCCAGAAGATCGACGACATGGTCAGCCTGTTAAATATAAGGCGGCCGATAACGATAAAAAGAAATGAAAAACCGTAAAACAGGATAAAGACAGCACGGGGGATGGGGTTTCGGAAGAAGAAGAATATAAAGGTAACCAGTATTGAACTGAATAAGAGACCAAGACCAATTATTGGAACGTGGTGAAGAAATATTTCAGGCAACCTGTGCAAAGAATAGAGATCAAGAATATAAAATATAATCACGGTAAAAATGAAGACGGTATGAATGCTTCCTGCGTATTGCGGATAAAGAAGAAGACTTACGGGGGTTTTATATCCTAAGAGAAAGGCGAAAATCATAGCGATAACCATGGCTATGAGATCGAAGAGGAGAATTAAGATAGATTTTTCGGTGTTTTGGAAGAACATAATCGCTGTTTGTCAATGCATTAATGTTAGCGGTCGCTGCTTGTTTGCTTCTCAGTGCCGAGTTTTGCAGATATTATTCTCATGATAAACAGAGGTGTAGAAATTAAATTTCTTCTCCATAATCTTCGCGGCTCCTGTAACAGTCTCGGAAGCCATTCTAGACCGAGACGCTGAAAAAAGGGACGAGATCGTCTGATTCTTTCCGTGAAAAAGTCAAATACCGCACCAATCGCTCCAATGAACCGTACGTCTAATTTATCCCTGTTTTTGTAAATCCATTTTTCTTGCTTAGGAGCGGACATTCCGACCCAAAGGATATCTGCATGAGAACGATTTACTATTTTAATAATTTTCTCATTATCCCATTCGTCGAGTTCTTTTTTAAAAGGAGGGGAATAAACACCAGCGACTTCAACCCCAGGGAATTCTCTTTTCATTCGTTCCACAATCTTTTGCAAGTTCTCTGTTGTAGAACCAAGAAAAAAACAGCGGTATCTATTGTCAGAGTTTAACGCTTTATTTAGCTCCCCGAAAATATCGCTCCCCGTAACACGTTGTTTAATTGTTCCGCCGAGCACTTTGGAAGCTATAACAATGCCGGTTCCATCGGGAATCAAGATATCGGCATTTTTCAGTGATGCATCAAACAAATTATCTCTTCGAGCCACCTCGAACGAATGGGGATTTGCGCATACCAGATACCGGGCAGAATCGTTTCTACTTAACCACTGCATTATCTGTGCTACGCAAACGCTGACGGGGCAAGTCGTAATATTATATCCGAATATGTCTTCCTTGTCGAGGTAATGCATCATCTTCTCCGTTGTGCCATTGCTTTTCTGTAAATGTTCATGAGCATTTCGTAATTGGTCGTGGCAGAATACTCATGATCGAATTTTTCCCTTGCACCTTTGGCCATTGCTTGTAATTTGCTCTCTTGCCATTCGCGTTTCACTACGTTTAACAAATCATCCGAGCTGCCAGGTGCGAATAGCACCCCGTTCTTTCCCTCATCCACTATGTCGGGAAGAGCCCCTATCCGTGATGCCGCAACCGGAACTCCAAGGGCAAATGCCTCCCTGATCACCATGGGAAATCCTTCGAAGCAGATGGAGGGGAGCAATAGAATCCGTGATTTTGCCAGCTGGATCTGCGTTTCTTCAAAGGAGATCTGGCCACGGAACACTATCTTATTTTTATTTGAGGATTCTCCTGCTAGCTTTACTAAAGCGCCTCTTTCGGATCCATCGCCGATAATTTCAAGATCAGGCGCATCAGATCCCCACTTCTTCCAAGCATTAATCAACAAGTTTATTCCCTTCTCCGGTCCAAGCCGGCCGATGAATACGGCCTTCTGCTCTCTCTCGGACCAGGGCAAAGGCAAAGGAGGATCAGGGTAGAAATGAGGCTTCACATGAATCAGATCCGGAGAAAGTCCGGCCTGCACAAGCATTTGTCGCTGGAATTCGGTCAGTGCGATGAAAGCATCGACTTTGTCTCTCCATGTCTTGAGCAGTCTGTGGACTGCGACGTTTATCGCCAGGGGAACGGTTGCAAGCCTGCTGTTCCTATAGCATCCGTATTTGAGGGCAGGAAGAACGCTTTTTTTATCGATGCATTCGGTACACGCCGTCCCGTGCCTCATGAGGATAGCAGCCGGACAAAAAAGCCGATAATTGTGGAGTGTCATTACCGTGGCAACCCTATTTCTTGCAGCATAAAAAAGAGACGGCGAGATGAGAGGAAAGGTATTATGCACGTGCATTATGTCCGGCCGTTCTTTCTCTACAATCCGAAGGACATCTCTTTTGACGAAATGGTTCCAGGGCGTCGTCAATGCCCCGTGTATCGCGCCCGGCAGCCCTTTACTTCGTATCTCATCGCTATGCCTTGTGAGATCCATTACCGTATGGCCGTGCTGCCTCAGTAGTTCTGCTTCCGCCGCAAAAACCATGTTTTCGCCGCTCGGAGCCGAAGAGCCGTAAAAATTGTGGATAAGGAGTAACTTCATGGGCTGCTCTATATTCATGCGCTGTAAACTGGTCTCTATACTATTCGTACTCTTCCCTTCCAAAGCTTGGTCGTCACATCGGCAAGAAGACCGGCCGAAGATCGCCGACTTATCCTCACTCCTTCTTCGATGCCGTCCGCAAATCGGTCCAGAGACCAGGCTGATATGATCTCACGTGACTTGTTACTCATCGTTAACAGTGCCGCGGTGCTTAACTGTGTCAGCCGATGGAGCAGTAAACTCAATTCTTCCGCGTTCCCCGGTTCAAAAGTCCATCCATTTTGTGACTCTTTCACAAGAGTCATCGCTGCCCCGCAGCCTTTGCTGACAATGACCGGCAAAGCGGAGGCCAGCGCTTCGTTTACCACCAAAGCCCACGGGTCTGTTTCGCTAGGGACTACCAGTGCTCTCGCTAAACCATAATACTCACAGAGATCATCTCCAAATTGTCCGCCTGCATAATGCACAGCCGCTTGGGCTTTAATGTCTGGACTAAGTGTCTCCAGATAGTCGCCTTCGCCGATCAGTACTAGGTCCCAATAACCGAGCGCCATTCTTTCACGATATAATTTATAGGCAGTAAGTAAGGTTTCCAAACCTTTACGGGGCAAAAATCTGCCGACAAAAAGAAAATAATTCACCGGCAGTTTTCTCTTCAGTCGTATCCTTGGATCATCCCGGCGGGCTTTGTCCACACGAACAGAAAAATAATCATTATCTACAACGTCAACGCCGAATAATATGCGATCGGCAGGAAAGCCAAGCTGCATATAATAATCTCGATGTGAGATTGCCGGAACAAAAGCAGCATCCGCATTACCGTGTATCAACTTCTTGACCGCCCGCGTAAGTGCTCCTTTCTGGTCGGTATGCTGCCAGGCATCGTCCATGACTATTGCCGTTGCTCTGCTCTTAAGCCGGTAGACTAGAGATGCCATACCTTCTGGAAAGGCTGTAGCAGGAGCAAAAACTACATCCGGCTGAAGCGATTCAAGTATCTGCAGGACCTTTCGATGCACGGCGCCTGCATTTTGCTTATGATATGACATGCAGGGAAAACAGCAAACTCTATCAAACTCGCCGTTTGTCATAACAGGAATAAAGGAGTACGATTGGTCACTGGCCGCGACTTCTACGGCAGTCAATCGGTGGCCACATTGGCTCAGTCTCTTCTTGGCATGGCTTAACCTTGCTATATGGTAGGGCAGCAATCGCTGCCAAATAACAACAATATGCATGCTATCGATCCGAAGATATATGCTGCTGATTGGATATCTTTTTCTTTGCAAGACAGATAAGATTTGATGAAAGAGCTGAAGAAACGAGCCAGTACGGTAAAATTTGTCTATGCCAGATAACACCTGATCCCTTCATCTTCTCTACGGAAAAACCAACATAATTTAGAAGGCTGACCAGCCTCTTTTTGTTAAAATCAATAACATGTCCACCGATAATTTCCCCGACGTCGTTAATGTAAGCAGTGCTGCCTAGGTCAGTGGGAAGATTTCCCGACGCGGCACATGAGGGGATATGCCCAAACAGCCAGGCAAACCGATAACTTAAACTTGCAATATTCGGTACGCTGACCAGGAGCATTCCGTCTTCGCTTAATACTCTGTTCAGTTCCATTAGGAGTCTATGTGGCCATAAAATATGTTCAAGTACTTCTGTACAAATAATCATCTCGAATTCGCGGTCCGCAAAAGGGAGAACGAGATTATCCGAATTGAAATTACAAACAACATCGCAAGGCTGCGCAAAATCGGCCTTTGTCCAGGTAATTATGCTCGGCTTTTTTAAATAATCGAATGAGTAATCACCTGCCCCTATCTCAAGCACTGACTCTGGGGATTGCGGCAAAATAAGATTTTCAGTAACACGTATACGATCGGTTCTATTGACTTTGCGTCGCTCTATAATCATAGCCTTGTATCACTCCGTTGCATTTTCACCAGCTTTATTCGCTTTTTGATACAATCTCTTGACTCTTTCATAGATCGACAATCCGTACCGAGCCGGCAGAAGCGAAAGAACAAAGAAGAATAATAGGGCTGTCATGTTGTTTGAGTATTTCATCGCTTTTATCAATTCTCTTCGTGCATTGATATTTTCTCCAAGCTGCATATATATGCTCGCTCTCATACGATGCCACAGAGACAAATATTCATCCAAGCTCTTCACTCTGTCGGGGTTACCTTGTTTTTTCAGGCGTAATAATTCCTGTCCGACGATATCAGGCATTTGAGGCCTTCGACCGGGACGATCCCATGGCGCACGTGGTTCCCAGAAATTTGCCGTCAGCTTCGAGCTGTACGCTATATTATACCTAGCAGCAAGCCGCGCCCAAGTAAGCAGATCTTCACCCGATGTAATCCCGGTAGGAAACGCTTTAATAGCCAATATTGACCGCTTCGTAACAGCAACTGCCGATGACCAAAGCGGAGGATCGGATTGCGCCGCGATATTAAAGTAGTTCATCAGGATTCCGTCTTCGTAGCCAGCCTCAAGTCCCCTTATAATTGCTCCTCTTCTGAAATCAGGACCACAAACATAGTATCTGGTCGCGAACGCGCTACATGACGGATATTTTGCTCGCAAGGAAAATATTGTCTCTAAATGATCTATTTCCCATTCATCGTCAGCATCGAGAAAAGCAATAAAGTCTCCGGAAGCGGCCTCGATTCCGCGGTTCCTGGCGGCAGACACACCGCTGTTCGATTGATCGATTATTTTGATGCGTCTGTCTTGGTTGGCTCTTACTTTATCAGGTCCCTTATCAGTTGAGCCGTCATTGATTACAATTAACTCAAAATCCTGCACGGTCTGAGCCAGCACGGATTTGATTGCCCGTTCAACTTCGTTCTCTTTATTATAAAGCGGTATAATGACCGAAACAGGCGCGAAAGTAATCATTAAAATATCTCATCGTCATATTGTTTCTGGAATGCGCCATACGCTAAGCCGAGAATAACAAAATGAAGGTTGCCGAAGTAAGAACTATAAACCATGATATTATCCGTAAACATCAACAAGGAGAATGGTATTATTGCTGAAGCTCCAGTGAGAAATAAGAGTTTATTTTCGGGCAATGCGCAGTATTCCGCCCGTTTTTTTGCGTGCGCCAGTGCTAAAATTAGACACAGAGCAAACAGCGATACGCCTAGTACTCCATAATCATAAAGCGTCAAAAGCCAGTCATTATGTGGATATGCAAGATGTCCAGAAAATTTATACGCAAATGTTTCGCCAGCACCAGTACCGTAGCCCTGGAATATATTGTCGCCGATGTCCGAATACATATTGGCCCACATAGATGAGCGTCCGGTTGTATTAAAATCCGGGCCCATGATGTCCAATATTTCGCCTTGCTGCGAGTAAAACATTTTGCTCTGTACCCTCGGTGAATAAAATGCGACAATTGCCAGGAAAGCAATCAAAACAAGTGCTCCAAGTCGTCTTGATAGTTTCATAGGTGCAATTGCAAGAGGGAATGTTAACAGAGTCACAGCCATGGCAGCCCTGGTTAAGGCCACAAAAGGAATAAACGCAAGTAGTACCCATATTTGGAAGTCCTTTTTCTCTTTGAACACAAGATACCTGTTTATGTACAATGAACATAAAAGCATAACTGTCATGGATTCAGCAGCAAGGCCTGTAGCGCCTGGCAGTACACCTGTAAACAAAATCCCGGTTTTCAGTGCAACGATGCCAATAAGAAGGAAAGCAAAATAGCGGGTAAGTTTCATAATGCTTTCCAGCATTATATGCGTCGGACGAATCGTTGAGACAGCCATTCCGACGAAAACAGGACATAACATCTGGAATGTCCGCTGTACTGGAATCACTCTTGGATCAAGGTTGGAATAGTCCACGAACAGCAACTGAGTAAAAACAAACAGGATCCATGGTAGCCATATCAGGACAGGAAAAGACACGCTGCTGATGTTCTTTGCGATAACGAAAAGAGCTGCGATAAGCGGCACTACCCATGCTAAACCGGTGAAATTGAACCCAAATAATTTGCCGCCGAAAAAAGATAAGATGGTACAAAACGCCACACACAATATCAGTCCCGGCACCTGATGTATGATTTGAACTAGCGGCTGCTGCTTTTGAAGCGCGGTTATATTTATTTCAGAATAATTTGATTCCATGATTTTTCTTACAAATGGTCAGCGAAAATTGCCTATTTTCCGTGAAGAGGCTCTAAGTGTGTAAAATAAGAATACGATGATGTAGTGAGTTTTCTGAATTGCTCAATCGAAAATTTCTCCTTCACTCGTAAATATCCGTTTTCTCCATATTTTTTCGCTTTTTGAGAATCGAGAAGAAAATCGATAATTGAGGACGCAAATGCACTACTATCGTCAGGAGCGACCAGCGAGCCGGTCACTCCGGCTTCAACAACTTCACATAATGCATCCACGTGAGCAGCCACAACCGGCACGCTTGCTGCCATTGCCTCCGCAGCAACAAGCCCGAATCCTTCAAAACGTGACGGCACAACAACAACATCCATGATGCCGTACATTTGGTAAACCAGCAACGAATGACGATGCCCCAAGAAAATAACATTCTCAATGAGCCCCAGTCGTTGCACTTGCTCTTCGAGTAGCTTTCGGTCAGGCCCGTCACCCACAAGCAATAATATCGCTGTAGGCGCCCTTTTCACCACGTGAAACATGGCGTCAATCAGAATTGCGTGTCCTTTTTCCCAACGGAGCCGACCTACGGCCCCGATTGCCGGCCGGTCACCGATACCCAAGGATGACCGCAAGGCAGCACCGTCCGCACTAACCGCAGCAGAGCGGATCCGATCCACGTCCACTGCATTATATAATGTGCAGTGACGATGTTTACCTTTCCCTATTCCATCGAAGAGGGTGCTAGTGCCGAACCATGACTCTTCTACTGCCCGTGAAACACAGAAGAAAGTTGTGCAAAGCCTGGACGCAACTCGCAGATAGAACTTTGCCTTCCAGCCGTATGTCCGTCCTGGCTGGTGAACCGTGGCAAAGATCACTGGAACTCGAGCGGCGCGCGCTGCCAGTACAGGGATAAGACCCGGCGCAACGTATTGCACATGAACGACATCTGGACGTTGTTCTCTAAAATAGGCGCTCAATCTCAAAAATAATCTTAATAAACCGGCTCCCCAAGACTGATGCAAGAACTCAACCCGCGCACCCGCTTCTTCCGTGCGAACGACCATCTGACCGTCATACTCATAAAAACAGCAGACAACAACATTGTAACCTGCTCCCACAAGCGTCCGAATCAAGTTGAGAGTCTGCATTTCCGTACCACCTTGAAGCAGTACGGGCAGAGTAACCAATACCTTTTTTCTTGAGGTCATGACTGAAAAGTTCCTATGCCGATGTTACCGAGAGAATAAGTCATCAACGAACGACAGATTCTCACGCCGGTTTATATGATGAGCTTTCAATGCAACTACGCTGCGCTCCTATCAGGAAAGACTTTATTCATAAAATACTGTGAGATGCGGGCCTGGTACCGAAATGTACTTCTTTTATCAGACTGATTTTTCCACTATTGTTTCGATAATGTACTTCCACTGTGCTTGCCATTGCTGCAGACTAAACGACTTTTGTGATGTTTCCCACCCTCTTTTTTGCATTCTGAGTCGTTCTTCTGGAGAGTCGATCAATTTCAGCAAAGCTTCATACAGAGACTCTTTAGTCGGCCAACAGAGGACACCGTTAAATCCGTTTATAATCTCCGTTATAGTGCCTCCCATGTTCGTCGCTATCACTGCGCATCCTGCCGCCATAGCTTCAAGTATGGACAAGCAGGTCGCCTCCCCACAGAGAGAAGGAATTATCGCAATATCATGTTTCCTATGAACTGCCAGCGCGTCGTCAGTTCGGTATGTAATAATGGAAACCCGCTTATCGTTTAAAAATACATTGCGTAGAAGCTTTTCATCGGGCCCTTCGCCTGCCAAGGTAATTTCAATATCAGGTCGCTCGCTCAGAATCCGCTTGAATACGTCGGCTATAATACGGCTACCCTTTTCAGGGACCATTCTCCTGGCAAAAATAATCCTGAGGGGCCTTGCTGTGCTTTTATCTTCACGATCATAATTCCAATCTGCAACAGGAGCAGGATTAGGATTATAGAAAAGACGACCTTTAAAATTCGGACCTCGAAAGCTTCTGTACCAATTGAGAAAATAAAGGTCGACCGCTACGCGATTATAACACGTTTCAAATCTTCTCAGCCCTCGCAACTGGCAGCGATAGCGAAATATCTTCTCGCCGATGGAGTTGTGATAAATTCTTTTTGGCGTTATCAGCTCGATAGCCGCATCCCAGGCAAGCCCATTCTGAACGCAAATAGCTAAGGGGTTATTGTTTTTTACGGCAAAGAAATCAGCAGCAAATATTTCTATTCTTTTGTCCATTCCGGCTCTGTTGCGGGCTATATCTCTGAATTGCTGTGCAAGCTTTTCATTAGACATTCCGGGGCCTGGGTAACGAGGTATACTGATTACGCGTGCATTGCCGTATGTACTTTCAAAAGCATGACCGGCACATTGATAAACCGTCACTTCGTGCCCGAGACTTTCCAGGAGCGGACAAAGATATGTGATGAGCGTCTCAATGCCCCCTACTCCGACGCTGATCTCATCATTTTTCAAAAACTGTATGAAATATATGTCTGCCTTCATACTCTATTATGCTAGTCTACTCTCTATATTGATTAGAGGCTCTCGCTCGAGATGCATCACTTCCAAACTTCCGCAACTCTCCTGACCAGCCACTTTGCATCAATTCCGTGATGCATAATTTCATCGACTGTTTCTTTAATCCAGCCGACTTTACCACGTGGATGAACGCTTCTTCTGTCGTCATCTTCTGCGAACAACGCCTCATAAGAGTCAAGCATCCTTTTTTCAGAAAACCTTTCTCGCGCCGCAGTTTGTGACGCAAAAGACAGCGATTCGATACGTTCAGGACTCCCCAAGAGAGCAATGATAGTTTCAGCAAAGGCATGAACGTTCTCGGGTTGCACAACAAAACCGTTTACTCCATCATCAACAATGTTATCCGTGATTCCTTTCAGCAGCGAAACGACCGGGACTGCTCCGCACATCATAGCCTCTGCGATGACCAAACCGAAGCCCTCTATACGTGTAGGCAGGAGAAGCACGTCTGTTTCGCGCAGACGATCTCCGACCTCTTGCGGACGAAGAACGCCGGTAAAGACCACAGCGTCCGACAATCCATACTTTGCGAATTTTCTCTCAAGGTGTTCTCTCATAGGGCCGTAGCCGATTATCTCAAGCTGAGCTTCGGGATATTTAGAAACTACCATCGACAAAATGGATGGTAATAAATCAGCTCCTTTATTCCTATCTATATAACCGATAAACGAAATTTTGCGGCGCCGCCCTCGGCCTCGATTTGTGCCGGGGAAAAAAATGGCACTGTCTACGCCGTGAGAGATCGTTTTAAACCTGCCCTGAACTTTATTCGCAAGATAGTTTCGGCAACCTTGCTCCACGCTTATAGAAGGTGCGATCCAGCGAAATATTCTGTCTCGAAACAGCGTCGCACTCCGGTAGAATCTCGTATCATCGCTATGCAACACCGCTACAGGCTTGATTTTATTGTCCAGAAGCGGCAAAGCATAATTAACGAGAGGAGTATGATTAAGAAGAACGACGTCGGCCGCCAATCCCTTTATCAGTTCAGCGGCTGTAAAAACTTTTTTCCAGGACAGGGACAAGCCTGCCATGTTATGGCAAACAGCGTATTGCTCCATGTCGTTATAACGGTCGCCGCAGTCATCGGTTATAAGTACATGAACGTCCCATCCCCGCAACGTTAAGCCTCTTGCCACGGTGAAAAGATACGAACCAAGACCACCAGTTGCGATCGCGGCTGCCGTGATGAGAATTTTCCGAGAACCCATTCTATTTCCCGTCTCTACCGATTTCAATAAAAGTAAACAGCTCCGTCTTATGCCGCCATTAAACAACGATGATCAAATAGCATGTCAGAGTGTCCAGCATAAATAAGCCATTTTCTTTTTGCCGGCTACAAGCATACCTCTTCAGTTTCGAGAGGATGATCTAGCCTTCCCTTGATTCTTTCATACGCATTTAGAACATCCTCTACACGAATGATTTGCATGCATTTTCTGTCATATTCGCAATCATGCCACAACCAGCACGGCGAACAATCTAAATAAGTATTTAAATTTTCATTACAGATATATCCGGTCTGCGACGAATGCTCTCGTCCTCCGTAAATGATTACTGATCTGCATTCAACTGCTCTCGCAAGGTGCATCAGAAAACCGACAGTTCCGATAAAAATATCAGACTGGCTGAGAATAGCAGCACTTTGCCGAAGTGTCGTTTTGCCGCAAAGATCTATTACGCCCCGTAAATGAAAGTCGTGAGCGGACCCGATCTGTACTATTTGCATTTCACTACCTGTTATAAATTTAATCTGATCAACTACATCCTGAAATTTGCGGAAATCCCATAGTTTATTTCTCATAACGGTAGCATAGGAATTATCTGCTATGCATTGCACGGCAATTTGCCTTTCCGCAAGACTTCCGCTTATTTTTTCATCTTCCGTCAGAAATAAATAAGGTCTGGCAGAGACTTTGCCCTTTATGCCGGCGTTCCTACAGAGAGCAGCTATGATATGGATATCAGGCGGTATTTCCTCGCAACGGATTTTTTTTTCAATCGCATACGCCAGACGACATCTGCGCCTTTCTAAAAAACGAGCATAACGTAAGGGCCAATGATCCATAGAAAATATCTTTGTATAGTCAGGATTATACTTTAGAAGATCGACTGAATGAGAAACCTGCCAAATCTTCATGCCAGCTTCGCGCTTCTTCAACTCTCTCGCAACAGCTGTAAGCAGTAATTCATCACCAATACCCCCGCCAAACTGAAGCATTACATCAGGCAGGCCGTAACGGGCCACGTCAAAAGCTGCGCGCAGTTCAATGCCGCCAGCATGGACAATCTTGCTGGGTATCAGCCATGGTTTCGTTAACATTTATCAATATCTATTTTCGGGCGACTAAATAAAAACTATAAAAATGATCAGGCCCTTCGTTAAAATCGACTATAGTCATATTTTTTGATTGCAATGTTTTTTTTAAAATATCCGGATTAGGGACCCACTTATGAATATCATTCATTTGCGGGTTTGTCATGCTCCACAATTTACAGGACGGATGCGGAAGATATAGAAATAAAATACCTTCAGGCTTCAGTTTGCCAATCCAAATATCGAGAGTTTCTTGCCAGTTTTCAATATGCTCCAAGCAATGAGAACTGAAAACATAATCCTGAGAATTTTCCTGTATATCGTGGATCGCATTTTGCGTACCCGGTCCCAATTCAGTATCAATTGGCGTACTCCCAGGAAGCGGCCAATATGACGCACCAATATCAAGTCCTGTACCCTTACAATATTTCAATGCTGTTCTTCGTATAGCGAATGTGTTTCCTCCAACTGTAAGGTAATCCGGATAAAACTCGCCTTCATAAATCCATCCACCCGGTACTCTTCTATGGCCGGTTGCGATCAAGTTCCGATACATCCTGAAGAGCGCTGGTGCGTCTGGATACTCATCAAGGCTAATGGCGTTGTCGCCTGCTAGTTTTCGCCATAAAGGCCTTTGCTTACGAATAAGTCTTTTTAAAAAAGAAAACATGTTAACGCCTTATCTTTAATTTTTGCATTAATAGAACTATGCCATGCTTTATAAAAAACTGAGGGTCACAGTACGCATCAAGCATAAAATGGTAACGTTGAAAATTCCTGTATTTTCTCCATGATTGTGATTTTATGGAATCTATCACATGGCTTGGCAATTCAAAACGTCCATATCGGTGACCAATGAGAATATCTTCCTGCCGCAAAGTTTCCTGCATGGTGCAGCTTTTTGCGTCGTCATGGAGACGACTTGCTGAAATCATTCGCGTGGTATGATGCGCTTTATTGTCTTTAATAAGCCGGATTATTAAATCATAATCCATGCAAAAATTTAGAGTTGTTTCGAGACCACCGGCATTTAAATATGAACGTTTCGTCCAAAACATTGATGGTTGCGGCGAAAACATTCCTACGATTCTAAGATTGTCATAATCTTGTAGAAATCCATAGTTCTTGTCGATAAGACGCCCTGACGCAGTTATGTATTTGCAGCCACCCATAATGATCTCAATTTCATTGCCCGAAGCAAACAATCCTGCAACATGCTGAAAACAATTTGGTAGATAATAATCGTCTGAATTGAGCCAGGCGATTATACTGCCTGAGGCAATGGAAAATCCCTTCGCGATTGCGTCTGCTTGGCCTTTATCCTTCTCGCTCACCCAGTAGGTCAACCATGGCTCATATTTCTTTATGATCTCAACGGTATTATCGGTGCTCCCTCCATCCATAATAATGTACTCCATATTGAGATAGTTCTGGAGCAGCACTGATCTTATTGTCTCTTCGATAAATTGACCTTGGTTATACGAGGGTGTTACGATGCTGATTTTAGGCCATGGCTGTCCGTTGCGGCTTGATGACGACACCGCTGTTGACTCTTTTGTCCATGGCCAACCTGTTTTGTTTGAAAGCGGCCTTGGGAGATCTTTAACAGTGGGGCACTGCACAATGGTTTTCTATTCCTTTCAGACCCGCTGTTCCGTTTAAAACGGCATGGAGCAATTCTATATATTTTTTTGCCTGCAATTCCAGGCTGTACTCTTTTATTGCCAGATTTCGACAATTTTGTCCCATTCGATCGCGTAGTTTCTGATCCTGCAAAACAACCTCAATACCCTTGCTAAAGTCCGAACAATTTTCTGCTTCAGCCAGATATCCAGTCTCTCCCGAACGTACTAGTTCGAGAACGCCTCCGACGTTAAAAGAGACCATAGCGGTACCGCACGCCATGCTTTCCTGAAGCACGAGCGGCACATTATCGGCGCGAGTCGAAAAAATAAATAGATCAGCGGCAGAGTAGCATACTGATTTTAAAAGATCACTACCCACGTATCCGAGATTAATTGTTTCAATGCCGATATTAGAAAATAAATTTTCTCCACCGTGGCCTATCGTGAGCAACACGGTGTCATTCTTTATGGATGCAGGTAGTCTTTGCAACGAACCCGAAAGCAGGTCAAACACTTTATGCAAACTTTGAGCACCGGTCATAATAACCCGTTTCCCTTTAGGGATGCCAAGAACTGACCTACATTGCTCCTTGTCACGCGGTCGATATACCTCAGTATCAATTCCGTTCGCAATGTAATAAATCGGAATGTCCTTGAGTATGCTCCTTTTAGCCTGATTGGTGAGCCATTTACTCGGACACACAATCGCTAAACGAGAGCGGCTATAGCTCCATTTTTTCAGCTTCAACTCCAACCAAGTATTGTCTCTATGTATCGGAGGATATATTTCAGGGTGAGGGCATCTCCCGCAACCACTTATCCAGCGTTCGCACTCGTGGCTATGACTGCAGTGGCCTGTAAAGCTCCACATATCGTGAAGGGTAAAAACTGCTGGTTTCATTTTCGTCAATCTGGGAATTAAAAGGTAATTAAAATAACCTCCGTGCAAATTATGCAAGTTCAGAATATCAGCCTGCTGATAGAATTCATGGTGAGTCAAGCCGAAGCTATTGACAGCTACATAGCTGAGTCCGCCCATGCCGGCAAGACGAATCAATCTCGATTCTATTCTGCCTCTTGGCTTACAGGTAGCGATATCGTTGTCAATCGTATTCTTTATGTCGACAAGCATTTTTACGTCGACCCCTCGTTTACGCAGTGCGCTATATAAGCGATGTCCTGCAATTGCAGCGCCTCCGACGATATCCGACTGGTTGATTAGCAGCACGTTCAAGCTGTTTTCGCCTCCATGTAATGCGAGTTCCATCCTGCCCTGTGTCTAAGTAAAAACTAGACTAGCTTTCGATATAACTATTGACGGCGTAACGCTGAACAGGGGAATTCCATTTTTATGCTCATGAGCAACTACGCTCATGCTGCTGGATAAAAAGTCAATGTTAGTGCACGCGGGGTCGAAGCGGTTTCCGCATTCGTAATACTTTGCAGATGCACACCAAATAATTTTGTACAAGAATTGCTCTCTCGCTGATGGACTCGGCATGTTTGCTGTTCACAATATTTCCTTTGAGATTCAAAATCAAGTTTCGACTATCCATCCGCTCTCGGCAGCATCCAATCGTCGAAATTCATATCGGTTAGTTTGGACAAACGCCGTATGTCTTTTTCGTAACTTTTCAACTGCATCTTTTTTGTTTCGTCATTCATCCTTGTCGGGTTGCGGCTCCGAGTTCCCCATTCCAATAAAGCGTCTCTTTCTTTTTTTGTCTTGAATGCTTTTTGTCGAATAAGGCGGTCGTTTATCTTCCTCAGCACGAACTGTAATTTTGCCGAGTAAACACTTTTCGAAATATTATGTATTTCCGGAGTAAATACATTCTCTTGTACGCCTAAAAAATGGCAGACCCGCTTATATTGTGTTTTCAGGTCATTTTTAAAGTCATCGAATTTGACAATTAAAACTGAGTTGCCGAAAAGGTCAAGATACCTCTTTACCTGTTCATAATACAATCCGGAATTGAAATATAAATAATTATAATAATATTCCGGTTCATAATAATTAGGAATTTTCTTGTTTATTCTTTTATTTTCTAGGATTAAGGCTCTTTCAAATGTTCCGGCATATTCATAACCGTCTTGAACCATCCAACGGTAGAGAGAATATGCTCTTTCGGCTGGATTTCGCAAAATTATAATAATTTTTGACTGACGGTTAAATTCGTATATTCTCTGCGCTGCCTCGGGATGCGTTAAATATGATGTAGATGCCTCTCCTATCACCTTATGAATTTGCGGATTTGCTTTCTTAAAAAAGTCCAGATACCAATCGATACCCAGTTCGAATGAAATCGAAAAATAAGAAGGTTCTTTATAAAGTTCATCATCCGGCATAAATACTTCTTGATTTTCCTTCAGATATTTCCACAAAGAAGAGGTTCCCGATTTAGCAGCGCCGACAATAAAGAAATTCGGCGATTTATTCGCGGTAATTGCATTATTCATAGAACTTGACTCCATTATTCTAGCTTAGACTTTTCCGTATATGGTTTCGTAATTTTTTAAAATAACGCAATAGCTTACTTATGGGCGGTCTAAGTCCTACTGTGTCTAATATGCTTGCTATTAAATTGATTAATCCTAACCTTTCCATTATTCCATTTCTCGCCAGTAGCTTATCATACTCTTTCAAGTACGTATCCACTTGGTCTGATGACGCCTTAAAATTTATTGCTAAATTCCTTCGACTCATTAGCCACATTTCCTGCTCTATCTTCTGAGCTGGCGTTCCGGTATTGGCATGCCAGGGATGATAAATTTTCACTGTTGGATGCCACATTATTGGGAAACCCGCGTTCTTAAGCCTGATATACAATTCCATGCTAGTTGCACTAGCACCAGCAAATAGATGATGTTCTTCATAGCCATTCACATACTCCAAAACATGTTTCCTCAGAGTAATGCAACCACCGTAGTTAGTAGCATTTTTCACTTCACATACTTTGTCCAAATGTTCGACAGATATTGCAGGGTTATGAGCCTGTTGCGGCTCATCCCATCTTCTGATATATAAGACCAGATTATCTATCCGGGAGTGGGCTTCAAGAATCTTAGATAAAAAGTCCGGAGTTACAACGATGTCCCCGTCCGGAATTACCAGTAATTCCCCTGAACAGTTTCTTGTTCCATAATTTAGACAAGTCGCTAAACGCCATTGCCCATTTCCATTGACAAGCAGAGCTTTCGCGTTCGAAATGCGGCCAAGTTTTGTCTGCAATTCCGGCGTAATATCATTGTAATAATCAACCCAGATGAATTCATAATCGTCCTTCGGAATCGTTTGATTGGCGAACGCATCAACTGTATGAAAATGCTCTCGAAATCCCGCATCCCACGTTACTACTGATATTTTTAGATGTGTCATACAAGATACCATTCTTTGTTAAATAAATTAGATGACTTTACTATATTCGAAAAACAAGAGTAGAACAGATTTGGCATTTTCTCTAAAGCTAACTGATCACCCTTTTACTACTATTTGGAAACCGCTAAATTGCGAGAAGAACTTGAAACAGTCTTCCCTGTTATCAAAAAACTCATGAAATGCTATTCTATTACCTAAAAGTGGGCCATGTCCATAATCTTCTAGGACAATAATTCCATTTTTGCTGAGATACTGATCAAATATTGCATTCAGAAGGAATTTAGTTCCTCTGTATGAATCGCAGTCTATGTATACAAAACATAGCTTATGGATGTCAGTGTTGCGAAAGGTCTCCGTGAAGTCTCCCTTAACAATTACGACATTTTCAAAAGATCTAAACTTTTCCTTAACTTCTTGAAAGTCAACTTGATGTGTCTTGTTCCAAAAAGCATCTAGACCAATTTTTTCTTCTGGAAATTCATCGAACATATCAAACATAAATAATTTCTTATTAACATTAGCTTTGCGTAATAAATTAGCCATCAAATAACCACTATGCCCTTTAAACGAACCAAACTCTGCAACATCACCATCTACCTGTCTTTCGAATGTTGTTTGTAATAATTGGCATAAATCCATATAGTCTCGAATTTGGCACTTTCTTTCAAATAGCGAGAGTGACGATTCATAAATATCAAAATAATTTATATCGGAAATAAGCAGTGGAGAAACAAATGACTCGTTTTTTTGCCAATCATGATTTAGTAACGTAGAATAAGAATTTGCCGGAATGACAGCGAATTCGAATGGTATTTCCGACAGGAATGGATGTTTGGAAAGTTGACTTCCGAGTTTGGTCAATAGCTTTGGGTCAACAAAACCTGCTATTATACAAGCTGTATGTTTAACATGATTTCTGGTAACTTGCTCTATCATATCAAGTGTAGATTTTTGAAAATCGATACTTCTTTTAGACAAACGAGATTCTATCGTATATGACAGGCTGCTGTTATCTGTGATTAACAAAACATTATTACTTCCAGGGCTGATACTTAGCCATCTCTCTGCTTGATTAATGAGTAATAAGACGGCTTCCCTATCGTTATTTACACTAAATCTAGTCAAATAACCAGTCCTGAGATTACGTGCTATTAGAGTTTTTAGCGCAGTACCAAGAGTCCGTTGCTTTACATACCTAATTATTTTTCGAAGCATTGTTTCTCCAAACTACCTTTTCTCACTCCCAACCGCATTTTATTAAATTGCGCTTAGAACGTCCAATGAGCAATCTATAATTCGAGCTTTTAGTATTTCAATAATTAGCATAAACGAGTGCTATATACTATTAACTGTAGAAAAATGAGGTGTCATTTATTGCGCGTGAAATCTGACATCCATGCCTTCAGGAGATTTAATTCTTGGTTCTCTACATATCCTTTTTCTAATAGTTTAGAATAAACGAGTTCTAAATTTTTCAAAACATCGGAGCCAAGTTCAAGTGAGTCAAGCAAAGCTACTATCGGCTTCGTATTTAAGTAGCATTCTACTTCATCTTTGAAGTCCTTCATTAAATCGTGTGCGTTTCTTTGCTGATATACTGTTGCGTCCGTAAAGCCAACATGATGATCGGAACTCCAGAAAAGGCGCTGTGCTACATATCCGCGTAAAATATCTGTAAATCTAAAGCTGACAGTCGATGGCAGGTAGAGGCATTCGAAGAATTTTTTATTCCAAAATGTGTTTTGTGAGTTAATCGGGCAATAATTATTTTTTTCTAATGCTATCGCCGGTCGATTTTCAAATGTTATTGTTTTATTAAAAAACAACCTGTATACCGCGTCTACATCAGGATCGGAATCTGCCAGCCCCTGCCAAGCTCCAATTCTTACGGGTTTAACGTCCGTGACGATATTCTTCCCGTCCTGGGCAACTTCATCAAGAGGAAATCCTCTGGGCCATATTGACCCATTATAAAAATATTTATAAATGTTTATAAATTTATTGTCTGAACTGATTTTTTTCTCGCAAATAAAATCATGGAGGTTCCATCTGGCATGAGGTATGTTGTCATCGTCGGTATCGTAGATAATATCTGCGTTGTTGCGTAAGGCAAATAAGTACCCTATGTTTTTTCTTGTATAGTGATTATACGGACATACTTTAACGAATTCATAGCCGAGTTTTTCTTGATCTTCGATTGATAAAAATATAAGATTCCCTGAGGAGTGGATTTTCCGGCTATTCTTATCACCTATTATTACGATGTTCCAGCCATCCATCTGCTCAAACTGCTCGATTCCATACGACTTCTCGTTAATAGTGGTAATTACAATATATCTATTCATGATTGCCGTAACCGCATTTCACTAATGACGAAAGCGCCCATCCTATCTCTTCTTTGAGTCAGGAATTCATCATCGACATCCTTGTCAGATAATTCAAACCTGAGAATATTTTCCTCATAAAATATACCTTTTCCGTGGATATCTATCCCAACATTCAGTGAGTAAATGCCTGGAGGTAATCGATGGTCTTTCAAAATGAGAGAAATATAATGTTCTCCCGCAGACAGCTCGGGGATTCTAGATATGGAAGTCAGCAATTTGGATCCTATTGAGTTCACGATCGAAAATCCTATCGCGACTGAATTTTTGTTGCTGTCGGTCGAGATTGTAAAATCAAAACACAATGGTTTATTAAAACCAGGTTTGAGGAAATCATAATTAAAGCAAACGGACTTGACGCTAAAATCTTCCATTTCGGTTTTATACGATGAGTGTACGCTTGAAGCGACATTGAGCTCGAAGTACGAAGCAACAACATCACTTGTCGAACCGTAACGGACTATTTTCCCCTTTTCCAACAGAATTGCCAAATTTGTCAACCGCTGGATTGCTCCTGTATTGTGACTTACAAAAATCACCGTCCGCCCTTCTCTAGCAACGTCTTCCATCTTTCCCAAACACTTCCTCTGAAACTGAGCATCACCAACAGCGAGGACTTCATCGACAATCAATATTTCCGGCTCGAGATGCGCCGCCACAGCAAAAGCAAGCCGAACATACATGCCGGATGAATATCTCTTCACGGGCGTGTCTAAAAACTTTTCAATTTCGGCGAAAGCTACGATCTCATCAAACTTTCTTCTTATTTCGGCTCTTTTCATTCCAAGAATAGCGCCATTAAGAAAAATATTTTCTCTACCTGTCAATTCAGGATGAAATCCTGTACCTACTTCAAGCAAACTAGCTACTCGGCCGATTATTTCGATCCTTCCCGTAGTTGGTTCTGTGATTCTGCTCAGGATCTTCAAAAGAGTAGATTTTCCCGCGCCGTTTCTGCCTATGATTCCGATCCGATCGCCACGCTTGACCTCAAAAGAAACATCTCTAAGAGCAAAAAAATCTTCTTCTGAATTTGATGGTATCATTCCAGTTGAATGAATAAGACTCTTTCCGATGCGTTTGAACTTATTCGTAATTACATCGCGCAATGCGGTATAACGCTCCTTTTGCTGATGACGAAGAATATATTTTTTACTGAGATTGCTTACTCTAATTACCGTGGATCTCATATTACATCCGCAAAGGTTTTTTCGGTTTTTCTGAAATACTGGATACCTGAAATCAAAGTTATTGCTATAATAACCAAGGATAGAAAAAAGCCGGGCAGATAAATATAGCTATCTATACCAAGTATCGCCCATCGGAATCCATCGATTACGCCGACCATTGGATTAAGTGAATAAATCAAGCGCCATTTTTCAGGCACTATATTGCTGGAGAAACCTACTGGTGATACATATAGGCCAAACTGAACAATAAAAGGTACAATATAGCGAAAATCACGATACTTGACATTCAGAGCGGTCAGCCAGAGCCCGATCCCCATTGCGGCGGCAAACGCAATGGCGACAAACAACGGCAGGGTGAAGATTTGCCAACCGGGGGCAAAAGAATACCATGCCATCAGCATGGCGAGAATCACGCTAGAAATCAGAAAATCGACAAAACTCGTGATAACAGCACTCGTCGGCATAATTAGACGGGGAAAATATACCTTCGAGATCAAATTAGCGCTGCCAACCAGACTATTGCTTGCCTCGGAAAGGGAATTTGCGAAAAACTGCCACGGCAGCATAGCAGCAAAAACCATAATAGGGTAGGGCACACCCTCTGACGGCAGTTTGGCCAAATTACCGAAAACCACAGTAAAAACCACCATAGTGAGTAGAGGACGCAACAGCGCCCAGAGCATGCCGATTGCTGTCTGTTTGTAACGAATCAGGATATCTCTCCATGCGAGAAAATAAAAAAGTTCACGATACCGCCACAAGTCTTTCCAGTAGTGCAATTCCGTGCGGCCGGCCTCGATGATAACTCTTGTATCTTCAGACACTATTCTTTCTCCAATTTTTGCAGACCTCAAGAATTCGTTGGTCCCACCTCGGACTTATCATTATCACGCACATACCCCTCAAAATCGAGATATACCATCGATCAAAGCAGTGAATCACACGGACGGCTGCTGAACTTATTTGACGGCTCGTATTATCTCTGATTTTAAGCAGATCATGCCAAATGACATGATTATTGTTCATTGTTTAATCCTCTTCCACTCCAGATACTGCTTCAGTACCTTTAATGCCTGCGGCGTTTCCGGCGATATACCCTGCACAACCTGACTATCCTCTGTTGCCCTCCATGCGATTTCAAATGCCTTGAACAACCAACCGGGGCTTACCTCAGAGGGACTGCTTCCTTCAAGCATAGCAAGAGCTGTTGCATGCTCCAGTGCGTCCCCTCGCCGGCCTGATTTAAGGTGTTGAAGAGCTACGGCATACCGCAGGGAGGCGTTTATGGGGTAAGCGACAATTGCTCTGGAAAGCTCCTTCTCCGACAACCCATTGTATTTGTCCAGGATGTCATACAGCGTTCCGAGTGCGAAATGATAATCGGGGTTCGTCGGTTCCAATGTTATCGCCGTCTTTAAAGCGGCGTCAGCTTTTACAAAAAAGTCCTTGCTTGAAAGCAACCCGGACGGAAGCGGCGCATTCATGGTCTCCATGGCCATAGCCCATATTCCGATCCTCAGATACAGTTCCGACACTGCTTTATGGTGTCTAGAATCTGATGCGCGCGCGGATAAAGCTGCCTTTAACAAACGAATTGCAACGAGGTAGTGCTGAATGTTCCGTTCAGTGATACGCGCGCGCCCGCTTTCGCGTGAAACCTTCTTTAGTATCGACGAAGCCCGCCAATGATAGTATTCCGCCACGAGCGTTGTCGTGGGATAGAGGAAAAAAAGAGCCGTCAATAGCAGCGTAGCGATGTGATAAATTTTCTTTTTGGCTTGTTTTTCGATCATATCAACGATTATTTTTGCGCGCCGTCGCAAAGAAAAGATTAATAGTCATTATTTTTCCTTGATTAGATCCGTTCGTCTGCGTTGTTTCTGACGTTATGCACTTTAAAAACAGCGGCGTATGTCGCTGCTGCAATGACAGTTAAAAGCATTGCATTTGCCGGAATACGCATATTAAAATCGGTCAAACCGTGTATCATTATCGCTGCGCATGAAGATATCCCTCCGACTGTGATGGCGACCACGAACGCATTGTGCCGTTCACGCCACCTCTTGAGCACCGATGAAAAATAGACGATTACGAGCCCCCAAAATGCTGCAAAACCGACTATGCCGGTCTCCACAAGGATCTCCAGATACTCGTTTTCAGGATGTTCAAAATAAAGATGCGGATATTTTGACTGATAGAGTGGATAAATGCGATCGAACGTACCGAAGCCTGTTCCTACAAAGGAATAATCCTTCAGCAGCGAGATCGAATCGTGCCAAGTGTCAATCCTGGTGGTTCCGTGCTGTGCCGCGAGTTCAAACCTTTCCTGCAGCATCGACCAACCTGATGCAATCGCCGCCAGACCGACAATAGCGCCAATTAGAACCAGAAAGCCGGTCTTTTTCCTGAGGGATCGCCTCGAGCGCGACAGCAAAATGAAAAGCATCATGGACAAAATATATCCAATAATCGCGCCGCGGGAGAAAGTCATGAAAAGTGCGCCGGTGATTATCAGAACGCCTGTCATTGCCAGAGAAACGCTCGATATTTTTTTATTGTCGAGATACATAAGCAGAGTCTTCACCTTAGATGATCCCTGCGCGTCAGTCGCTTTTTTTACTTTAGAGAGCAAATAGAGACAATAGGAAAGCGCTATCGGTGCTGTCATCTCCATGTATCCGGCAAAATGGTTCTTATTGATGTACGGCCCGAATGGTTTCCAGTCCGGCTGTATTTTTACTAGCCATAGGATTTTCCCGTTCCCAGCCACTTTCTGGACCACTGCCAAAAATGCGAGAGAACAGCCTATATAGATGAGGGCTCTGAAAAGACCTTTCATTTTCTCCTCATTATTGTAATGATGTATGATGACGAAAAAAACAGCAGCGTACGACATCACTTTCATCATCTGATCAAACGTCGCGTTCGGGCAAATGCTGATTGTTCGCCACGCTTGGTCGTCAATAAGGGTTTGATACAAGAAGGAGTTCTTCGGAGAAAGCACGGAAAGGATCTGGCTCGGGAGGGGAAGTATCTGGAAAACAATTATGCAGAGTATTAGGGAGAACGAAATAAAAAGTTTTTTATTCGCTGATTCGACCGCCTGATCCGGAAAATCCTTGGCTGAAGACTCACAAGTCAGATTCTTAAGCAACCAAGCCGCAAAGATCAAAAAAGAGACGATTTCCATTATCGCAGCGGACCAGTCCTGCACTGTACCGATCGCGAGAGGAGTAAATATCAGCAGAAAAACGATTCCCTTCTCGATGATTGAGTCATAGTTTATGGTTTTTAGTTTCGAGTTTATAGTTTGCATTTTGCCGTTAAATATGAAGACCACAAAATTAAACCGGACAAGCCGGGATCAAATCTTTGAACCGCCAAGGCGCGAAGGTCGCGAAAATTTAAAGCTCTAATCCGAAATCTGAATTTAAGAATTTCCTTTGTGTTCTTTGCCTGCACCAGCGATTACGAGTACGGCAGCGCGAGTGCAGGGGCGCGGCTTCGCGGTGAAATGTTGTTTCCATTTTTAAGAAATATTTGTTGTTTGAGGGCTGCTTACTCCTTACTTCTGACTTTTTACTTCTTGCCGTACATACTGATCAACTAAACAGCTTGCTGAACCACATTTTCCTACTCGGTGGCGTCTCAACTGGTTCAGGCAGCCGCACCGGCCGTCCTTCCACTATCGCAGCCGGAATCGACGTTACCATCGCATGTACACGCTCAACACCGATAAGGCGGGAGGCAGCCGCAATTGCCTGCGAAAGGATTGGAGGTCTTTCCCCGCTTGAATGTGCGTCACTCGCGATAACATGGACCAAATTATTCCGAAGAAGATCTGCACAAAACTTCCGGGCGTCTTCACCGAAACCACCGATTATGCTCATTGCTGTTATCTGGACAAGTGCGCCATTGTCGACACTTCTGAAAAGCGCCTCGGAATGCCTCAGAAACCACATATTTCGCTCCGGATGCGTAATAACGGGGACCAGACCGGATTCCAACAATCGGCTCAAAAAAGTCTCCCAGTTCGTGGGGACAGAATCAAAAGGAAATTCAACCAGCAGATATCGTCCAGTATTGATAGCAAGAAAACTTCCCGGACCATGAGCGATCAATTCCGGGAAAACTGCCACGTCGGCACCAGGCAGTATTGTTATTCCAACCCGATTCCGGCGCAGGGCTGCTTCAAGATCTTGTATGCGTAATTGAACGTCCTCAGCGGTCCACTCGTTCAGCCCGGAACAATAATGTGGTGTTGCCACAATAGTATCGATACCGTCCGCCTGAGCAATGCGACACATCTCGATCGATTCTTCGATTGTTGCGGGTCCGTCGTCCATGCCGGGAAGTATATGGCAATGGATGTCAATCATGCCGTTTTTTCTTTTCGTTTGGGTGAAGAATCATTGCGGTAGTTCGAATAATAGTAATTATGATAATAATAGTAATATCCGTATCCCCGCTTCCGAACTCGAACCTTGTTCAGAACAATGCCGATTATATGTACGTTCAACTTCATGAGAGACTGGCACGCCTTCTTCACGACTGCTTTACCGGTAGAACCGGCCTGTGATACCATTATTACACCGTCGGCTAGACCACCTACGATCAAGGGATCGGACACGGGCATGATTGGCGGCGAATCAATGATGATACGATCGTATTTTTCCCGGAGACTGGAGATTAGATCCCTCATCCTTTCAGAAGCGAGGACTTCAGAAGGGTTCGGGAACGTCGGCCCTCCTGGAAGAACGCTTAAATGGGGCACTATTTCTATTTCTTTAATGGCGGAGAACAAGTCACCTTTTTCAACAATGATTGATCCCAGACCGGCAGAATTATCCAGCTTGAAATGCTTGTGAATACTCTGGCGTCTTAGGTCCGCATCAATCAAAAGGGTCCGCTCACCCATGCGCGCAAGGACGATCGCGAGATTGGAAGCCGTTGTGGTCTTGCCTTCACTCGGCACCGCGCTCGTTATCAGAATTGTTTTGAGCGGTCGCTGCGACGCCGCGAATTTTATGCCCATTCGTATTGTGCGGTATGACTCGCTTACCGTGGACAACGGATCACTAAACATGGACTGTTCAGCAGACGGAACCATGCCAAGGAAATGCTGACCCAAATGAATATCCACATCATCCTGGCTCTTCACGCTGTCATCCATGTAATCCGTAAAGATAGCCAGAAAAATACCACCAAACACTCCTATAATAATGGACAATAAAATATTTTTAGATCGATTGGGCTTTATGGGACCGCCAGGCGGGATTGCCCTGTCAATCACCTGTATGTTGGATACAGTTATGCCGCTCAGGAGAGTCGCCTCTTGGAGTTTTTTCAGTAGCATCTCATAGAACCTTCGATTGTTCTCAGATTCTTCGGACACGACTTTGAAATCTATCATCTCTCTGCTCAGTCCGAGGACTTCCTGTTTCTCCTCCTCAATGCTCCGGATCAGAAATTTTTCACGGTTCAGCGCAATTTCGTATATTGTTTTTGCAGAGCTCAGCATCTTTCTGGCTTCGCTATTAAGGCTTTTTTTCACCATCTCCAACTCTGAATTTGTCTGCACTATTTGGGGGTGTTTTGGACCAAATTTTTCCGACATTTCCGAGAGCTGTCTTTGCAAGTTCAATTCCTGATTCCTCAGGCTCTGGATCACCTGGTTATTCATAATGTCAGGGACTCTTGCCAGCAGTTCCGGATTATCTATGACGTCTTTGATCTGATTATATCGTATTTCAGCTTCTTGACGGGCACCCTGCACCCGCACAAGCTCGGAAACCAACCCATGCAATTTTTGGGTAATAATATTCTCCCTAGCCTCAAACGATACGACATTCTTCTGCTCCTTGTACCGCTGGAGAGATTTTTCGGACGTCTCAACCTTGGTTTTGAACTCAGAAAGCCTCGCTGAGAGCCATCCGACCGAGTCCTTGTATGGCATCACTCGAAGGTCCAAATTGTATTGGATGTATGTATCGGCAATGCAGTTGGCAATAAAGGCTGCAATACCCGAATCATCCGATGTAAATTGGATTTCCATGATACTGCTGTCTCTTCCGACGACCACCTTCATCCTGTCCAACAAGAAGCTGGTAAGCCAAGGGTCGACTTCATCTTTCAGCGGCTTAGACTCCTCGTTTACCGGGTCTGCTTTTTTTTTCGATAGAATACCGGTGACGAGACGCCTTAACGATGCAACCGGCCCGCCCGAAGTCTTTTTTTTCTTGTTGACAAAATATGAGTTGGTATCAAGTGCATTCTTTCTTATGACATGGTCGATGAATGTCCTGCTAAAGATTATTTTTTTCTGGGTGTTGTAATATTCGGTCGGCTCCTTTATCTGAATGAGGGGAGAGCCGCCTTCGGTAAAGGATAGAGTGGTATTGTTCTGCTGATTAAAAAGCAGTTTTGCGGTGCTTTCATAGATGGGCGTGGCGGTATAGGAATAGACGGTAACAATTCCGACCACGAGAATAAAAAACGAAATGGTCAGATGCCGTCTATTACTGATTATTCTCCAGTAATCCAACAAGTGTATCTCTTCGGGGCGTGGCTGCATGTTTAAACTCCATTATAATTTCCTGTAAAAATTAAAAGATTAGCCGACAAGTTTTGTTGTTGGAAATGGTCCATGGCTTCCCTATTGATGACTGAAAGACGACAAGGTCACGCTTTAAAACAAGCTCTCGGGGACCATAATGATGTCATCAGGCATCACAAGATCATCCATCCTTGCCTTTATCGTTGTCTCTCCTTTTTCAGTCTTGCGAATAATTTTCATTCTGCTCTCGCTTGCCTTTCCGGTAAGCCCTCCGGCAAGCGTGGTTGCTTTTAACACAGTAAGGCCTTTGCTTATTTTATACACGCCTGGATTCCTCACCTCTCCGTTCACGAAAACTATCTTTTTATATTCAATAATGAAGATAGATACATGCGGTTTGATGATATAGCCGTTTTCGAGCAGACGAGCGATCCTTTTTTCAGCCTCCGATATGGGCAAATCCTGCACTATTACTTCACCAATGAACGGAAACGTTATTTTCCCATCTCCGCTCACACGCGCCTCGGTCGTAAGGTCCGAATTACCATAAACCTTGATCCTGATAAGGTCGCCTTCGGAAATGGTCTCTTCCTGGCTTGCGGCTGATCCGGACTGCAGCACCAGACCTAACAAAAGCAGTACCGTTACCGTCCATTTTATTATCGTCATATCCATTTTATTAAATCATGTTACTTGCTATTTGTCGTTTCATCTATTTTACACCTTTGATTACAAAAAAAAGACATTTAGATTAAAGACATATGAATCAGTATGAAACCTCACTTGATATAGACCAAGGAGAAGGAGGCGAATAAGATGATTAGGTGTAGGATGACTAATCCTTGAGCAGTCGAAGAAGGTAAGCAGTGTGTCCGAATTTCGTATATTGGTCTCATCACTATAAGAAAACGTGCAGCATTTTCGTCTCATGCGCGATTTTTAAAGGACCATGCTGAAAGAAACCATGTATGTACGTACCTCATAATTATTATCAGAAAAGTTCGAAGTCCGGCGTTGTTCTGCGTAATCGAATCCGAGCTGCAACATTTCCTTAAAAATATATTTGATACCCCCTCCTGTCATAATGGTGTCGTCTTTTCTTGCTACTAGATCGGGAAAAATCGGATCTGAAAACTCGTCAATTCCATAGGAACCCCTGAGCGCTCCTTCCACTCTTATGCCGAACCGATGTGCAATCTCCCCAAAAGCTCCTGTCGTGAGAATATAACGGCTTCCCACGAGACTTGTTTCATTAACGGCGCGCCGACCAATAAGCGTCACAGTCGTATATTCCGAAAATTCGTGGTGCAGGTCTATGACTCCAACCGAACCCCTGAACGCGCGATGCGACTGCGATTCAAACTCTTTTCGCTCCAGTCCTCCCTTAATCGTGCTTTGGGATTTTTCGGTAATTTCCCATGTAAAACCTAACAGGCCGTTCAGTGATGTACTATCCAAGTCCATCAACGAATTCTCATAAGTGACCTTTTTGGACCCGACCTCAACAAACGTTGAGGTCTTTGGAAGAACCCGGTAATAAAAAAAACCGGAGGAAAGAGATTCATCCCGGTTCCTAAATGTGCTGGTCTCATAGTCCCACCACACTCTACCGTGGTCAATTTGAATTTTTGATCGGCTCCCCAGATGAAAAAAAGTTGATATCGTCGCTGCATTGCTCCTGAATTTTTCAATAAAGCCGGTTGCAGACGATCCTCTGGACTCATGTCCCTTTACAAAGGTGTCTGACAGCTTTAAACCGAAAGGGTTACCTGCAGAAAAATCGATTGTTCCCGCGGCAGTGGAGTTTTCGGTATCCTCGCCCGATTGGACCTTGTACCGGTTGATGGTTGCGTAATATTGCGCTTCCGCCTGATGCTTCCCGAAGGGCAACTGCAGTTTAACGCCAGGAGAATAGGTAGTAATCGTATCGCTTTCAGATGCCGAAGCAGTAGGAGTGCTGTAGATATTATCGCTCTCTGTTACACTTACTGAGACGAAAGGGTGTATCCGCAGCTTACTAATATGAATATTTCCTTCAGCTTGTGCGATCCTTTCACCAAGAGCAATAAAACAGGCACAAAAGAAGATGATAAGCGCGACGTTTCTGCTCTTCTTCATCCGCGGTATATTAATTGCGTCCCGGAATTCTTTGCTGATTTTTATCATCGTTAATTATGCCGTCTCTAGTTAATACCGCGGCTTTGATGCGCTTGCCGGCGCCGGCTGAGTTGAAGCAGTTTCGCCGGGATTTCCTCCGATCACAACTACCTCTGGAGGTAAAATAGCAGATATCGGAGGTGCACTCTCAGGGACTTCATATCCGTATACCGCGGAATCGATGGCCGTAGCGGCTACAAAAGCAGTCGCAACCTCTCCCGCTGGCGCGCCTGCAGTGGTCGCGCCGCTCAGGATTGATGTGCTTTCCGCTCCGCCGACGACCGCAGCCGAGACTACTGTGTCTAGCGATATGCCTTGGTTAATTGCGGCGGCTACAACCGTCTCTGCGGGATAGCCGTCAGTGATGGCCGTGTACACCAACACCGAAGGTTCGATGCCAGCCTCGATCGCCGCATTAAACATGGTATCAACGGTCATCCCCGCTTCGCTGCCGGTTTCAAGCACCTCGGCAAGAGGAACGCCTGCGGCAAGGTCCTTGGCCATTTCAGTCTCGTTGTATTTTTCCTCTTCTTTGCTCTCAACCGCAGGCGCCGGCGCAACCGTAAGCGGCCGAACTGTGACTGAAGGCGTTGTTATTTGAATCAGGTAATTTGATCTCTCAACCGGCAGGACCGCCGGCTCTCCCGGCTTGATGCCGCGTTGTACGGTCGTCATCTGATTTGCCAGAAGAGTAACCGCTTCCCTGATAGAAAGCGATATATTCCGGACCGTCACTGAACCTTCGATCACCGCGATGTCGACTACCGGCACAGGTTTGCTCGTGTCTACAGCGATTATAAAGTCTGTCCCCTTGACTCCTGCTATAGCAGTCGGCGATTCAACCGTCAGATTCGAGTCGGTCCAAGCTGACTGTGCCCCGGTCGCGAGCACCCTGAATGTTTTCGAGATCATGAATCGTATAGTGCCCTTGAGCGCCTTCAGTACGTAGTTCCTCTTTGACGCTGCGGGAACAAGGACAAAGGCCTTCATGTTCAGCGCGGAATTCGGGCCTATATTGACGATTGACTGGTCCGAAAGCTGTATCTGCGCTTTCACGCCTGCACCAGTTTTAACGGTGTCTCCCTCGAAGATGACATCTCCAGGCATTACCTTGACAAAACCTGTTTTACCGAGCCGCAGGATATTCAGTATCTGAGGACCCGAACCGCTGTCAATTGTGATCACTTTTCCTATTGAACGGTCTTGAGCCAAGACAGGCGGTGCCGAAAACAGTACTATCACGAAGAGCAGTGGAAAAAAAATGATCCCAGTTTGAAAATGGGGGATGATAGGCCCCCGGACTTTGCCGGTCATACTGCATGGTTTCAGGCCGACTTTCGAAGTGCTGGAAGCAGAAGGTTTAAGCATAATCACCGCCTGTTCTGGCTCCATCCCTTGTCTTAAGGATGGAACCCTGTCAACGAATGATCGTGAACTGCTTTCGATCTGGCCTACGGTGCATAACGTACCGGCCAGACATGCATGTAAAGCGATTTGTTCCCGACGGATTTACTCCGTTTCGCCATGCTTATATACCAGGCTTCTGCAGAATTATATACGCTCGTGGTACCGGACCAATAGTCGCCGGTCTTCACGTTGCGAAAACCCATCCGTTCCAGGGCAACAACTGCGGTATTGTTTTCTGATGGACCGGCTGTGTCCGCCTCCCTGACAGCCGCAATAAACTTGTTCATGACATCCACGTCCGGCAGTTTCCAGTCGGAGTGTCCGGCATGCTTTTCCTTGTTCAGCAGCGCAACATATTCGAGGGCGCGGTTCCAGGACAAAGGGCTGCCGGCAGAATCGGCATCACGCAGCCAGACATACCCGGTTTCAGCGTCTTTAATTGTCTGCTCCGCTACCCGAAACCGCAGTTTAGGTTCTGCCTCGCGTTCAGGAACAGGCGCGGCGCCGGTAAGCGCGAGTGCCAGGCAAAGCAACATAAAGAAATTTACAGATTCGTGCTGTCTCATTTTGCTCAATGTCGTCATGCAGTAAAATGATTTCTTACGGAAAATCCGCAACTTTTTGTTAATCTATTACACAAAAAGATATATATTTATAACACGAAAGGTTGATCCAGTCAACAGCTAAACTATTTTTACTTATTGATTAAAAAAGATAATTTGGCATGCAGCGCGGCAATTTTGGAGAAAAAGGCAGGATTAAAACGAGAGAAAAAACATCAATTTGCAATGATTCTGTTATTTCCCGATCTTCTTCAGTCTTTCTTTTGCGAGTTCAGCCTCCCTGGTTCCGGGGTATTCCTTGATGACTCTGTTTAACCATTCCTTAGCCTTCGTTTTCTGATTATCATTTAAATAAGAATATCCGATTTTGAGCTTTGCTCCGGCGGTCTTTTCGCTTTTGGGGTAGGTCTTGACCAGTTTTGAATACGCTTCGATGGCTTTATCATAATCCTTTACTGAGTAATAGCATTCGGCGATCCAGTATTGGGCGCTGTCGGCTTGGCTGGCATCCGGGAATTGAGCGATATAGTTCTGGAACCCTGCAAGAGCGAGATCGAAATTCCCTCTGTCATAGTCGTTCTTTGCCTGGCGGTAAACCTCGGATGGCTCAAGCGGCTTGGAAACCTGCTTTTTGTCCTTCTGCTCGGCCGTTCCGGGTTCTGCCCGGGCACCGGTACCTGTGGACAATGAGCGAACTCTGGACTCCAGTTCCTCCACCCGACCCGACAATTCAGTTATCTTGAAGCTCTTGTCATCCAATTTCAGGGAGAGATCCGCAATGCGGAAATTATTCTCCTCGATCTTGCCCTGGAGCAGTTGGATGTCGGTAAGGAGCTGCTCCGATTTAGCGCCGTAATCGGCCATCACCTTCTGCACGTCTACGGTGCCTTTTACATTGGTATCAATCGCATCGATTTTCTTCTGGAGTTCCTGAACCCTCATCCTGGACGTTTTTAATTCCGAACGCAGGTCGGAAACGTCCGTCTGTGTCTTCATCAGCTCGGCTTGGGGCGCGCACGCCGCCAGGACAAGGCCTGCTGCAATTATGAGCGAATATAAGTTCGTCATGTGATTCTTTCAAACGGGTCCGTATGGAAGCAAGAATGGGGACCCGCTAAACGGAAAACAGAAAAAAAGAAACCCACCGCGTTTCCCCTCTCCCATGACTTCACGGTCCTACTCGGCAAGAACAAAATCGGCCCGCCGGTTTTTCTGCCAGCAATCTTCAGTGTTCTCCGTGCATACCGGCTTTTCCTTGCCGTAACTGATCAGCGAGATGCGGCTGCCGGAGATTCCGAGATCCGTCAGATATTTCTTGGCGCTCGCGGCCCGGCGCTGACCGAGCGCCTGGTTATACTCTTTCGTGCCGCGCTCGTCACAGTTGCCCTCGATTCTTACCTTCGCCCTCGGGTTTGCTTTAACCCAGTCGGCATTCGCTTTCAGGACCGCTCTCGCGTCGCCGCGAATAAACGATTGATCGAAATCGAAATACACCGGCTGAAGACCCTGCGCTGCGGCAGCTGCCCTTTCCTGAGCTGGTTCTTCAGAAGGCTCGGCGGGCTTTGCCTCTTCTTTGGCCGCTTCCGGTTTCTTTTGCTCCTCTACGGCGGCCGGCGCTTGCTCTTCAGGTGTCGTGGCCACTTCTGTTTTTTTGGGACAACCCCACAGAACGAACACACTTGCGGATAAAACAAGTACGAACAAAAATAACCTTCTGATATTCATGGTACGCCTCCTGGTTACATTGTCATTTTGATATGGGGAGAATTAGATAAGCAATTGAATGGTTGCCGTTTTTAACAATAGCATAGTAGCAGGTTCTTGTCAACGGGCAAACGCCTTTTAAGAGAGCAACAAACCAAGAGAACTTGCAGCGCACGAAAATAATATTTATAGGAATCCCCATACGTCAAATTACACAGGTTGAAACTTGTGAGCTGACGAAAGAAAACAAGGATCATAAAAAGCCTTTTGTGAAGTTTATTTTTCTTTTAGTCACTTCCGTGTTTGAGCGAAACGCTGTAGATTACCATCCGTTCTGATGGACACGTGATGGGTCGAACCGATCCTTTTCCTGTTTATTCTCGGCCGGGAATCCGAGGGGTAAGAGAGAAAACGGAACAACATGCTCCGGCACGTGAAGCAGTTTTCTGCAATTGACAATCCTGTCCTCGGTCGGGTAGATGCCGCACCATACCGATCCCAGGCCCTTTGCGTGTGCGGCAAGGAGCATATTCTCGGTCGCAGCTGCACAATCCAGCACCCAATACCCTTTGTGTTTTTGAAGACCCGGGTCCCCGCATACGAGAATGGCCGTCTGCACCTGCTTTAACATGCCGGCATAGGGATGAAATTTGGGGATCTCGCGAAGGAGTGTCTTATCGGTAAGAACAATGAAATGCCAAGGCCGCTCGTCTCCTGCTGATGGGGCGCACATGCCGGCTTTCAGGATGTCGTTGACTGCATCGGGCGAAACCGTCTTTGCGGTAAATAGGCGCGTGCTCCTTCTGGATAAAAGCGCTGTCATCGCGTCCATGATCGCTCCTTCCTTTCTTCGCAGTAAAAACCGAGTGACGACAGACGACCACTCACTTCGTTCGCTCGGACGATGGACGATTTTGTGCCCCGCATCGTCCTTCATCCCTCGTCCCTCGATGATCTTCGCAGCTTGCTCCCGGCTTCCCGGTCGACCATCCAGATCACCTCGCCGAAAGCGGGTGCTATGAGACCGGCAGGGCAGCATCCGCGATCGCCGCCTTCCAGAGCGGCTGAAACAACATCAGCTTTGTTGCTTCCTGAAGCGAGGAAGAGCAGCACGCGCGCATTGTTCAGCGCCGGCACCGTCAGCGTGACCCGGTCCCTCTTCTCCTGTCCGAGGTAAACGGGAACAGCCATTCGCGTTGTTTCCCGGAGGGCAGGTGAGGCCGGAAAGAGAGAGGCAGTATGACCGTCATTGCCTATGCCGAGCAGAATAAGATCGAAGCGGGGCATTCCGTTGAAATAATCCCTGACGTCCTTTTCATACAGGGCCGCAGCCGCAGCCGGCGACTCTTCTCCATGTATCCGGTGAATATTCGGCCCAGGCAGAGAAAGTCCGGACAGGAAAGTATCATATGCCAGCCGGAAGTTGCTTTCGGGATGGTCGGGCGGCACGCATCGTTCGTCCGACCAGAAAAAATGCACACGTTCCCACGAAATTGCCTCCCGGAAGGGAGCGTCTGCAAGAAGCGAGTACAGTCGTTCAGGTGTGGCGCCTCCGGACAAGGCCACGGAAAACCGGCCTTCCGCCTCAATGCTGCGGCCCGCACAAAATAGAAAAAAGTCCGCAGCAGCGCGGCTCAGCGTCCCGATATCATCAAAGACCCGGACGCACGGACGCGCCTGTACGGTCACAGTTCCCTCCATGACCGGCCGTTTTGCCGTATCAAACTCATGCCTTCCTTGGGCCCTTGCGATCCGGCCGAATAGAACTGCAGCGGAACCCGCTTGCCGGACTGAAGTGCGTCAAGAACCGGTGTCAAGGCCGACCAGGCGAGTTCCACACCGTCCTCGCGCATAAACAGCATGTGATCGCCCAGCATACAGTCGAGCAACACCCATTCATATGCGTCAAGCAATACACCCCGCGGATACGAATAGGTCATCTGCACCGGGTTGAGACAGACCTTGGTCCCCGGCTGCTTCGTCTGGAATGAAAGGCTCATGCCTTCATCTGGCTGGATTTTCAGAGACAGGCTGTTCGGTGTAATCGGGCCGCTGACCGAATCCGGGAACATGGAATGCGGCACTTCCTTAAAGTGAATCGATATCTCGGTTTTTCTTCTCGCAAGCCGTTTGCCGGAGCGGAGGTAAAAAGGAACGCCATGCCAGCGCCAGTTGTCGATATAGATCTTCATTGCAGCAAAAGTCGGCGTGTAAGATTGGGGCGACACCGACTCTTCCTCGCGGTACGACAGCGCTCTTTTCCCGTCGACCTCTCCCTCTGTATACTGGCCCAATACGAGATACTCCTCGAGCGAGTCAAGCGCAAACCGCCTCATTGAACGAAGGACTTTGGCTTTTTCGTCCAGAACACGGTCCGCTATGAATACGGCGGGCGGCTCCATCGCAGTAAGACAGAGCAGCTGAAACATGTGGTTTTGAAACATGTCCCGTATGACGCCCGCTTCCTCGTAGTATCCGGCGCGGTGTTCCACGCCTATCGTTTCGGCCGCGGTTATCTCGACGTGATCGACGTACCGCCTGTTCCAGAGCGGCTCGAAAATCGAGTTCGCAAAACGGAACATGAGAATATTCTGTACGGTCTCTTTTGCGAGGTAGTGGTCGATACGGAATATCTGGCTCTCCTTATAATAGGCATGGATCAGGCGGTTCAGCTTCCGGGCCGATGCAAGGTCGCTTCCGAACGGCTTTTCTATGACGATATGACTGCAGCCTTTATCCTCCCGCGAAAGACCCGCCGCCCCCAGGTTGTGGATTACCTCCTGAAAAACGGTCGGAGGTATGGCAAGGTAAAAAATCCGGTTTCCCTTGGTCCGGTGCCTGGTTTCCAGTTTCGGAAGTATATCGACAAGATCGCGCGTATACGAGGCAGGATTACCATACTCGAAGGTGCTGTAGTAGATTTTCGAAGCGAGGGTGTCCCAGACCTCTCGGTCGAATTCGGACGGATAGGCTGCCTGAACCGCTTCCAGTGTGCTCGCCCGGAACTGCTCGGTCGTCATACGCACCCGGCTGGTGCCCAGTATAAAGAAATCGTCCGTCAGCACTCCGCTTTTGTAAAGCCGGTAGAGCGACGGAAGAAGTTTCCGGTGCGCCAGGTCGCCGGATGCCCCGAATATGATCAACGCAGTCGGCGGCGGCACCTCGATATCGCAGTTTTCGACTGTCCGGTATTTCGGCTCGAACCCGGGCATTATCTGCGCCGGGGTCTCTTGAACGGGATTACGAACCATGCTCAGGCTATCTTCCTTTTTTCGGACAGTATCAACCCGTTCCAGTCTGCGGAAAAACGCTCCATCCCTTTGACGGTCAAATCATGCCGGATGTCGTACTCCTGCCATTTCCGGTCGAGGCCGATCTCTTTATACGAAATCGGTGTGAGTGATTTCCCTTCGTACCGGTAATCCTTGTCGGGCAGCGGCATTCCTTGTTCGCCCCAGGTCTTCAAAATTTGAAAGGGAACGGTCACTATGTCGCTCCCCAGTTTGAGCGCGTACAGGAGGTGGTCGAGATTTCTGACGCTTGCCGTCAGGACTTCAACGTGGCCGTCGCCCTGCGCGTACATGCAGACGATATTCGCGATCAGGTCCATGCCTTTCTCACCTCGGTCGTCGAGCCGCCCGATAAACGGTGAGACGAAGACCTGACCTTTCCGGGCGCCCAGGGTTGCCGCATACACCGATGCCGCCTGTTCCTGCGAGAAGCAGAGCGTCATATTTACGCGGAGTCCTTCCTTGACGGCCTGTTCAGCCGCCTTGAGGCCCTGTTCCGAAGTCGGAAACTTGATATGCGCGTTGGGAATCCAGGAAAACATCTCCCTGCCCTGCTCGAGCATTTTGTCAGCCAAGGTCGAAGCGTCAGCGTAAACTTCAACCGAGACCGAACCGCCGGGGATTAAGCCGGAAATGGTCTTTACAACGCCGCGATAAAAATCGAGCACGTCGTGTTCGCTGAACCTTCCCCCCTGGGACAGCCGTTCACGCGCCGCGGGATGTTTTGAAATGAGCGTCGGGTTCGTGGTCTGGCCGTCGAGAAAACCGAGAAGCCGCATTACCTCCGCGGTTTCGTCCGGGTTCCCCCCGTCCAGAAAAATCCTTGTTTTTAAATTTTCAGGTCTCATGAGAATCACCATCTTTGAGTTCCGAAGTATCAGAGTATCAGAGTGTCAAAGTGATAATGCGAGATTGACGCCGCCCGCCAAATCGATCCTTTGATACTTTGACTCTTTGACACTTCAAGTGTCTGACACTCCTTACACTCCGCTACTTGAAACTGAGTACAAATCATGCCATTCTGCTTTTTTTAACTGTCTCCCCCTTGACGGCGGAATTCCCTGTTTCTCCCTCTTTTACTTCGTGTCCGCCGAACTGGTTCCGGAGGGCCGATACGATCTGTCCGGCGTAGCTTGGCTTTTTCAAAGACTGAAGACGGAATTCGAGGGCGGCCTCGATGACGGAAACAGCCACCCCGAATTCCCTGGCTGCCTCCACGGTCCACGTGCCTTCACCGCTTTGGGCAACTGAACCGGAGATGCCCTTCAGCTCGGTCCCGTACTGGGCGAATGCCGATTTCAACCACCCGACCAGCCGCGACTCGATGACACTCCGGTGATTATAAAGGTCGGCGATTTTCATCAAATCGAGCTTGAAGGGCGACTCCTTCATGATCGAAAATCCTTCGGCAAGGGCCTGCATCATGCCGTATTCAATGCCGTTATGGACCATTTTGACGAAATGGCCGGCGCCGGATTGTCCGAAATAGGCGTAACCGTTCTCGGCAGACAGATCGCGAAAGAGCTTTTCATACCTGGTGAAAACCTCTTTTTTGCCCCCGACCATGATGCACGCCCCGGTCCGGGCGCCGTTCGGTCCGCCGCTGGTGCCCGCATCGAGAAAATCGATCTTCTTTGCTTCGAGTTCTTTTGCCCTGCGTATCGTCTCTTTGTATGGAGAGTTACCTCCGTCTATGATGACATCACCGGTCGAGAGAAGCGGTATCACTTCCTTCAGGACTGTATCCACCGCAGCATGGGGGACCATGAGCCAGACGAGACGGGGGGCCGAGAGCGCCGCAATGAGGCCGCCTATCGACTGAGCAGGGAGGGCGCCCTGCCGGGCTATCCTGTTCACCGGCTCTACGCTCCTGTTGTAAACGACGACCTCGTAGTGCTTTTCGAGAAGCAGTTCCACCATATTGTAGCCCATCTTGCCAAGACCGATGTATCCCAGTTTCATGAGAACTCCTTTGTGAAGAAACTCTGCGCCGTCAGCACTTGGCTTTCAAGTGGCCGCTGACTGCTGATTGCTGATCGCGCATAAATTCTTTCTCAATCTCCGCTATCTTGCCGACCCTCCGCACATGCCGTTCAGCCCCCGAAAAAACCGCGGTCAGGAACGTGCGAACGATATCTTTCGCAAGCTCAGGCCCTACGACACGGGCGCCGAGGCAGAGAACATTCATATCATCATCCTCCACACCCTGATGCGCCGAGAAGGAATCGTGGCAAACACTTGCCCGAATACCCGGGAATTTATTGACCGCGATACCTGCACCGACACCGCTGCCGCAGATAAAGATGGCCCGGTCCGTTTTCCCTTCGAGAATTGCGCTCGCGATGGAGCGCGCATAATCCGGGTAATCCACGGAGTCCGGCCGGTTCGTGCCCAAGTCGTTAACCGTATGCCCTTGCCGGCGAAGGAAGTTTGCTATTTCATTTTTTAAAAGATAGCCGCCGTGGTCGGCGGCGATTGCCAGCCGCACTGGGTCCGCCTTCCTTTATCTCACCGCATTCGCGACGCCGTGACCGCTGTTTCTTTAATCGTCGAGCGCTTCTTTGATATCGTATTGAATCATTTCATTTTTTAGAGAGTGGGCTCTTATGATAAAAGAATAGCATAATGAGGGGCTAAGTCAAGGTTTAGGTGTGATGCCAAGAGGGAGATTGACGAGCGGGTTTATACTGCGGCTTCCTGCTCACTGGGAAAGAGTTTCGATGAGATATCGGCCGCAAACTGACGGAAGCTGAACGGCTTGGACACGAACCCGAAAACAGACGCCGGCCCGAACCGCTGCCTGACGTCAGGAAGATAGTCGCCGGTCATAACGTAAACCGGTATCTGGGGATACTTCTCGTTGGCATACGCCACTACTTCGTAGCCATTCATGAGCGGCATCTTAAGATCGGTAACGATAAGATCAACCGGACGGGAGTTGAGAATTTCAACTGCCTGTTTCCCGTGCTGTGCGGTAAGCACCTCGGAATTTCTGGCGTACGTGCCGAGAGCTTTTGAAAGTCCGAATAATATGAATTCGTCATCGTCGATGATAAGGATATTTTTCATTGAGTCGGCCTTTCTCAACAGCTCGCGGAATCGGCTTTGACAGGGAAGTGATGCTGTTCGAGAGACAGACTGGCGTGCTCATTTCCGGCTTGGCGTCAGCATGAACGCTGGTCAAGGGCAGTATTCATGATGCATCCGTTGCAGGAAAAAGCACTCTTCATCGCCAGGTTCTGTCTTCTCAGCACGCATACGGCGTCAGTGACAACGTCCCTGAAAATCTTGCAATAGACCACGGTTGCTGAATTCGGTTCGTCTAGTTTTTGAGAGTACGTTTCCGGACCATCGTAAAACCGTGCCATATATTTCCTTAAAACGCTATTCAGTTTGTTCAGTTTGTTTGGGTTTTTAGTTTCTTTGGTTTTGTATCAACAAAACGACAAAAAAACCGGACAAGCCAGACAAACTAAAGAAATTACAGCATTCCTTCCAGCGCTATATTCTCTTCCCGCGTAATATTTCTCAGCTTGTTCAGCGCCTTGTTCTCTATCTGCCGGACGCGTTCACGGGTTATTTTGTATTCCTTGCCGATGCTGTCGAGAGTTTTCGGTTCACCGTCGTTGAGGCCGAATCGCTGTTCGATCACGCGGCGCTCGCATTCAGTAAGCCTTGACAGCCACTCGTTGATATAATCTTTTCTGCGAATCGTTTCGGAATAACTGTCGGGCAAAACGGCAGCAGTGTCCTTGAGAACGTCCTCGAGCGTATCTTCATCCTTGTCGCCGATGATTGTGTCCAGCGAAAAAGTCTCGCGCACCACCTGGGAAATGCTGCGCACCTTTTCAACCGGGATGTTCATTTTCCAGGCCACTTCCTCCATCGTCGGTTCCCGTTCCAGGTCCTGGGTAAGGTGCGTTGTCGTTCGTTTGTACTGGTTGACTACTTCCGCCACATGCACGGGAAGGCGAATCGTGCTCAGTTGGTTAACGAATGCCCGTTCTATGTACTGCTTGATCCACCACGAAGCATACGTACTCAGCTTGAAACCCTTGCGATAATCGAATTTTTCAACCGCCCGAATCAGCCCGAGATTGCCCTCAGCGATAATGTCCGAAAACGACAGCCCCCGATTAACGTACTTTTTCGCGATTGCCACAACCAGGCGAAGATTTGCCTCTATCATCTTGGTGCGCGCTTCCATATCGCCCTCGGATATCCTCTTGCCGAGTTCCTGCTCTTCCGCGAATGTCAGAAGCGGGGACTTGCGTATTTCCTTCAGATAGCATTTTACTGAATCGATACTGCCGCCCTTTTTCTCCCGTGTTTTCCGGGGACCGTCCTCGGCATGCTCATCTTCAACTTCCCGGCCTCGTTCAACCGGGTAGCCGTCGCTTGTTTCATGTTCGGCTCCATAGTGCTCCATCACCATTACGTCGTCGACGGGTTTCATCCAATCATTCACAAGCGCCTCCTTAGCTAAGCAATTGTCAGCTTTTACCTATAGCTGAATGCTGATGGCCGGTTGCCGTCAATTGCTCGGAACCAGCCGCTGATCAATTTTCATTGCAGTCAGGCTTTCCTTTAACCTGCTCATAATCCGATACGTCACTTCCTCGACCAGGAACGGCTTCTCTATGCAATCGTTGATACCAAGCGACTGAAGGCGCTTGGCAACATCGGCCGAGCAATGGTTCGTCATGGCGAACACCGGAACTGACGGATAGTGCTTTTTTGCATATTCGATGAACTGGTACCCGTCGATCTCCGGCATATCGAGATCGGTAAGCACAAATTCAACCGGCACCGCTCCCAGTATCTCTATCCCGCGCCTGGCGTTGGGAGCGGTAAGAATTTTATAATTATTCAGACACATCGTTAGCCGTATAACAAATACATCGAGGAGGTATTTGTTGTCGTCAATTAGCAGAATATTTTTTTTCATGTACCCCTCTGTAATCCAGCCAAGCAAGTTGACTCGAGATGTTGGTCGCCATTTCATTGAGATCGAATGGCTTCCTTACGCACTGGGCTGCGCCCAGAGGGATGAGACGGTACTCCATGTCCGGGACCGACTCAGCGGTCATTACGATCACGGGAAGGTCAGGTTTCGTCCTTCTGATATGAAGCAGCAACTCATACCCGTCCATGGCAGGCATTCTGAGGTCCGTTACCACAACATCTATCGGCTGAGAATCGAGGATAGCGGCGCCCTGCTCCCCGTTTTCCGCGGTCAGAATGTTCCAGTCTTCATCGTAAGAGCGAAGGCCTTCTGCCAGCGATTCCAGTATGGGCTGCTCGTCATCGACTAGAAGAATGTTTTTCATGACTGTTGTATAGCAATTGAAATGCCATGAACAACCAATCGAAAGAAGGCATAAAAATCAAATAATTATGAGGTTGATTGAGTGCAGAAGAATACAAATAGTTACTAACAGGTTTATTTTGAACGGGTCAATTTGAACAGGAGGGTCATTCTGATGCAACTTATTGATTTTTCTCGTATTGCTTAAGTTTTCTTTTAAGAGTTGATAGTGACAGGCCGAGCGACTTCGCAGTCTGTGTAAGATTGCCTGAAAGCCTTTCAAGCGCCATGCGGATATACTGCTTCTCCAACTCCTCGATATGCATGATTCGATCGTTAGTCAGAGAAACCGGAACAGGCGTGGAAACCGCGCTTCCAGGTGATTGAAGAAGCATGGACGGTTTAAGTTCGGACCCTCTCTGCAGGATTACGGCCCGCTCAAGTATGTTCTTGAGCTCGCGTACATTGCCGGGCCAGTCATACTGCATCAATCTGGACTGCTCCACCTCGGACAAAGCTGCATGGCGGTATCCCATGTTTTTCAGAAGATAATCGCAGAGCAGAGTAACATCCTGCCGGCGGTCCCGAAGGGGCGGCAGATGAATGCGAATCACACTTAAACGATAGTACAGGTCCTTTCTGAAGGTTTTTCCAAGCGCCTGCTCCAGGTCAACGCCCGTTGCCGCTATAACACGAACATTGACGTGGCGAAAAGATTCGCTTCCCAGCCGCTTCAGAATTTTGTCTTCGATAGTGCTCAGCAGTTTCGCCTGCAGCAGAATCGGCATTTCACCGATTTCGTCAAGGAACAGCGTGCCTCCCTCAGCCATCTCGAAAATGCCCCGTTTAGCGGCAATGGCGCCTGTAAAGGCGCCCTTATCGTATCCAAACAATTCCGCTTCTATGAGATTTTCGGGAAGCGCGGCGCAGTTTATACTGACGAAGGGAGCTCCACCGAAAGCGCCACGGTAATGGATCGCCTGGGCGACGAGCGTCTTCCCGGTCCCAGTCTCCCCCGTTATGAGCACGGGTGAGTCGGAGGATGCGGCAAGATCAACCATCCGAGTGACATCGGCCAGTCCGGGCCCGCCGATGAGAACCGCCTCGCTTCGCTCTTTTTCCCGGCGGTACGTTTGTATTTGCTCGATTCCTTCAAGTTCAGCGGTCCTCAATGCCCTTTCTACTGCAAGCCTGAGGGCGTCGAGTTCAAAGGGCTTCGTCAGATAATCGTGGGCGCCTGCCTGCAGGGCTTTAACGGCGTTTTCGAAGCTCGGGTAGGCCGTCGCAAAAATGATTTTGGTTTGCTCGTTGTGCTTGAGGATGGTGGGACACAGCGTATACCCTTCGGCATCAGGCAACTGCTGATCGAGAAGCACGACATCGACCTGGTCCCTCGAGCAGATATCCAGGCCGTTCCGGGCGGTGTGGACTGCAAGCACCTGTACGGAATCCTTCTCCAGGTAGTCCTTGATCGCATCGCAGTAAATTTCGTCATCATCGATTATCAGAATGGTCTTTTTTCTGCTCAGCTCAGTGCTCAATGGCCCCCCCCGGGATATAGATATCGACTGTGGTCCCTTCATCAATGCGGCTCATGATTTCGATCAGACCGTTCATGCGCGACACAAGCTTTTTCGTAATGACAAGACCCAGGCCGGTGCCATGAGCTTTGGAGGTATAGAACGGTTTAAAAAGGTCCTTCTGCCCCGCCTCGGGAATCCCGGCGCCGTTGTCTGAAATCCGAATCCGAACCATGCCGTGCACTTTGCCGGTGTGCACCGTGATCTTCGGACCCGGCCTTCCCGCCACCGCATCTACCGCATTGACCGCGATATTCAGAAGTGCCTGCTGGAGCGCTCGCGGGTCCGCAGCCATGCTGCCGGTGTCCGGATCAGTGGAGACTTCGAGCCCGATTCCCTTCTTGGTCATGTCCTCCATTACGAGAGTGACGATTTTTTCCATAAAGTCGGATACCTGCACGTTCGTAATTTTCAAGTTTTCATACATATTGAAGTTCTTGAGTGTGGTCAGCAGATATTCGACGCGTTCGACCTGCGCGATTGCCTGCTCTAGATACCCCAAAATGACTTCTTTGGGGCCTGTTTCGAATTTCTTCTTCATGAGCCCGAGAATAATCAGCAGAGAACTGATCGGGTTGCCGATCTCGTGCCTGATCCCGGAAAAGGCATAGCCTATCGTATTCATCATGTCAACGGTCTCAGCAATAGACTCGAGCCTGAGTTTTTCAGTGACATCGTGTTTTATCGAAACATAGCTTACGATGTTCCCCGATTCATCCCGAACCGGCGAGTAAGTGCATTCCTCGTAATAGTGCGTTCCGTCCTTCTTTTTATTGATCAGCCGGCCTTTCCAGAAGCCGTCACGAACAATGGCTTCCCGCATAGCGCGATAAAACTCCTCGTCGTGCCTGCCGGTCTCAAGGATGTGAAGTGTCTTCCCTACTGCTTCCTCCCGCTTATAGCCGGTAATGAGCTCGAACGCCGGATTCACATACTGGATCGTACCTCTGTTCGTTTCTGTTATGACGACGGCCTCTGCCGCAGCTTCAATAGCGGCAACAAGGCGCGCCCGCTCCATTTCCGCCCTCTTCCGCTCGGTGACATCGATTGCGCTGAGGACAAGGCCGGTCACCGTTTCGTCGGACTCCTTGACCGGCACCACATTCCAATCCCAGTACGTAACGTCGCTGCCCGGAATTTTTTGGGCCGGGAGGGGCTTCCCGTATGCGAAATACGGCCTTCCGGTTTCGACCACACTCCGGAATATCTCCTGCTCCTGGCTATCCTGAATGGCGGCAAAATAATTTCTGCCCGGGTAAAATGCGGGCTCGTGTCCTTCCCTGTTCGCATAGTTCTGGTTAACGCGGATATAGTCGAAGTCCGTGTCCATATAGGCGATGGCTACGTGGATCGTGGCGAAGATATTTTCCAGAAGCCTGCTCGTTTCTTCCAGCGATTTCTCAGCCCGCCGTCGGACGATAAATTCTGCCTGGAGCGCCTCAAGCGTCGTCGAGAGCTCCGCGGTACGCTCCCGGACACGCAGTTCGAGTTCTGCACGGGCTTTTCTCAGCTCGTTTTCGGCCTGCTTCCGCTCGGTGATGTCGTTGAACGCACTGACCGAACCGTAGATCGCGCCGGTTGCGTCCCTGAGCGGCACGGATTGACTCAAAATCGTGATAGTGGCTCCATCAGGCCGTTCAAGCATAATTTCAACATCACGGACGTGCTCGCCCTTGCGAAATGCATGTAGATAAGGGACTTCGTCGGGCGTGAAATATGTGCCATCGGGTTTTCGCATTCGCCCGATTCGTTCCCCTGCGCCGACACCCGGGTTTACTTCCCGGCCCAGAATATTTCGCGCCTGTTCATTCTGCAGAGTGATCGAGGCATCCGGGCCTTCTGCCACGAATACCCCTGAAGGGATCGTATTGACGATCGTTTCCATGCGAAGGCGTTCGCGAAGCGCTTCGTCCCGCGCCGCCTTTATCTCCCTTTCCGCCCGCTTGCGCTCGGTGATGTCGCGCATGACTGCAAGCCAGCCGGCCGGGGCCCCGGACCATCCCGTCAGAACCGAAACGGAAGACTCTACCTGAATTACTTGTCCGCTCCTCAGAATATGAATGTTCTCGCCCCTCAAAAATCCGCTCTGCGACGAAGATTTGCCGGCTTCATTCCGTGCATCCGGGCGGTACCCGAAAATCATTTCCCGGTGCTGACCGATGGCTTCTTCAGCCGTGACTTTAAAAAGAAGCTCCGCTGCCCTGTTCCAGAATATTATCCGGCCGTCGGAATCGACCGCGACCACGGCGTCTTTCACCTGTGACAATACCGTCGCCTGGAGCCGCAGCCGCAGTTCGGTATTCCGTATTTCAGAAATATCCTTGAGGAGCGCCTGCGTTGCCGGCTTGCCCCCAAAGCTGGTCTTCGTCACAACTGCCTCGACATCTGCCGCCTGTCCGTTGACGCGCAGTATCTTCAATTCATAAAAAGGAAGGTGTTTGCTGTCTTCTTCGATCTGGTGCATCCATTCAACCGCGGAATCACGATAAGCGGGGTGGACATACTCGATCGCATTTTTACCGATAATTTGCATGGGTTCGTCAGCCCCGAAAAGCTGAAGCCCCGCCTGATTCATATAGACATACCGCCCTTCCTGCTGCACGCAGATAGCCACCGGCGAATTCTCAACGAGTGAACGATAACGTTCTTCGCTCTCCCTCAAGGCGCTGTCCGCCTGCCTTCCCTCGGTAATGTCCCGCATAACGGCGAGCAGCCCGATGCGGGCGCAGCTTTCGTCTTTGAGGACCGATATCGACGATTCCACGTATTTCACATCTCCGGAAAGCGATCGATGCAAGCCCGAGCCCCGCCAGAATCCTCTTTTGCTGAGCGACTCATTCGCCTCGGCTTCATTACTCTGGGGTATCCAGCCGCACGGGTCCACTTCTTCCAGCTTTTTTCCCAGTGCATCAGCGGCCCTGCTCCCGTACAGCAGTTCGGCCCCTTTATTATAGTATGTTATCCGGCTGTCGTTATCGATGGCGACCACCGCGTCGTGCACTTCAGACAGCACACTTGCCTGAAAGCGCATTGTCTGTTCCGCCATTTTTCGCGCGGTTACATCCTGGATAATAACTTGAGTCGCGGAACTCCCCGCGAAACTTATCGGCGCTGCGAGAGCTTCCGCATCAATGCGCTGCCCGTTCAACCGGATGATTTTCACTTCGTGGGACGACAGCCGGTCGAGCGGCAGCTCATCAAGCCTGCCGCCGGTTTTGTTGTTTCCATAATGATGGACCACGTCGTCATAATTTCTTTCTAGCAGTTCTACCCTGTCTTTCGCGCCGATGAGTTCCATGCCCGCGGGATTGGTGTAAACGATTTTGCCCTTTTGATGCACCATGATCGCTTCAGCGGCTGTTTCCATGAGCGCCCGGTATCTCTCCTCGCTCTCGATCAGCATTTTCTTGAGTCTTCTGCGCTCGGCACCGTCGCTCACAGTCGTTTGCATCGACTCGACCGGTCCCCGGGTCCCGGCTGTATTGTGGTTTTTCTTGCGGGTAATAACAGTTCCATCTCTGCTGGTTGACGAAACATCCTGTGAAACGCTTTTCTTCGCGCGCGGCTTTATTACCGCTTTTGCTGGAAGGGTAGAGGTTTTTTTTGATTTTGAGCGCGGTTTGGATTTCATAATGAATCGGGTGAAACCAAATAATCCTGAACGGCTGCACCAAAAACTGAACGTGGTGCACCGGCTCCCCGATCAGAATTGAGCAATGGAACGGTTGATCAGCGAAAGCTTGTCCAATGCTGCTACTCGTTGCAGAAAGATACAGGGACCGGATATCAAGTAAAAAAATTATTACATTAAATGAATTGAAAAATCAAGGCGAAAAAGGAATGGCATTCCGTTGCAGACCTTCATGGATGAAGGAGCGAGTGTGTGTACACTTGTTGTATGCATAAGATCGATGTAAAACAGCAAAGCTTTTTCTTTTTTATGCAAGAGTTTTGCGGCCCAGTGCTGCTTCAGGCCGTTACAACCCGGTCCCGGCCTTCGGCTTTTGCCCTGTACAAGGCCGCGTCGGCAGCGCTCAGGATAGCATCTACGGTCAGACCGTCGTGCGGATATACCGCCATTCCGAGCGAAAGCGTTATTCCATCGATAGGCTTTCCCCGGAAACGGATGCCGAGATGCGTGACACCCTCGCGAAGCTGTTCCGCGCGCTGCCGGGCGTTGTCCCGGGACGTTTCGGGAAGGATAACCACAAATTCATCGCCGCCGTACCGGCAGGCAAAATCTTCTTCCCTGACGTGCTTCCTCAGGAAAGAGCTGAATTCGCGGAGCACAAGGTCGCCGGCCTCGTGGCCGTATGTATCGTTAAAGGTCTTGAAGCGATCGATATCGATAATAATTACGCCGGCTGTCTGTTTTTTCCGGGCCATGCGGTGGAGTTCTTTTTCGAGGAGTTCGGCCATATAGCGGCGATTGTACAAGCCGGTAAGATAATCATGAATCGATTGAACATAGAGCCTGTCCCGAAGTTTAAAATTGGAAAGAGACAGAGCAACATTCTCGGCAACAGCCACTGCCAACTGCTGCTTGTGCCGCTTTTGCCGCTCACGGCTCTCGTCGGTGAGCCGCAGCCAATTTCCATTGAACTGCAGATGCAGCAGACCCAGGGTCTCCCCCTGCGCCATCAAGGGAACGCACAGCGACGCAGTCTGAAGCGGCGGCTTAACATGAGCGCACAGCAGACCTGGATGCCTTGCATCGATCAGGTACTGTCTGCCGAGCCGAAAACCCCAGCATTCGCGGGAAGGCAAACCCTGGCCGCCGTTCTTTTCCTCACCCCAGGCGGCAACCGGTTCAAGCATGTTGTATGCAGAATTGAACAGGTACAGTGCGCCGGATTCCGCGGAAAAGAGGCCCCGGGCAAGCCGTCCGATAACGCTCTTAACTTCTTCCAGTGTGGCGCAGGCCTGCAGCAGGCTGACCATTTCACTGAACAGTTCGGTCTCGCGGTTGTGCTCCTCAAGTTCCTGGACATACCCGGAAAGGTTTTCGTTGGCCTTCTGGAGTTCCTGCTCGGCTCGCTTCGGCTCGGCAATGTCCCGGATGAATGAACAGTAATAAAAAACCTTCGATGTTTTTTCGAACACCGTATGCAGCGATACTTCAACGGGGATGAGCGACCCGTCCTTTCTCACATATTCCTTTTGATAAAACTGGGAACGGCCCGTGTGGCGCAGTTCTTCCAATACGGCCCTCTCCTGTTCATGCCATTTCGGCGGTGTCAAATCACGTGTCCATAATTTGAGTTTCAGTTCAACGGAAGTATAGCCGGTCAATCTGAGGAAAGCAGTGTTATATGCTTTGAAACGGCCGTCCGGGAAAAAGGAGCAAAAGGCCTGAGCGGCTGTTTCGAGAGCCTGACCGAAGAACCTGATTCGGTCTTGATGTTCTCGATCACCGGACGCAAAGCCAGTACCCCGAGTATCGGGCGGCGTGGCAAAAATGGAAAGACCGGTATGCAGGGAAGAGAACTCATCCGCAGCACCATTCGTTTTTCTTTCTTTTCCTCTGGTCGCCGACTTTCCTGCTGGATCGCTATTCTTAATTTTGGACCTGGATTTTTTCATGCGTTGATTTAGGTTCATGGTCTTCACTGCGGTGTGAACGGTCACCGGGAGCGAGGGGCAAACAGCGAAATACAACAACCGGTGTTCAGCGGTCAAGCATTCGCCAGGACAACAAATGACAGAAATTTTATAAAGGGAAAGTGAGTACGAGTAATCTGATGCGGTGCGCTGACTTAAGAATACCATAGGTCCGAAGGTTGTCAAGACTTACGAGGCCGGAGAAAAAGGGAAACTTTAGTCGCAGCATGAATACCGGAATAGGATTACGATTATGATGAGCAGACCCGGTTTCTAAGGAAATCATCCAGCCCTGCTTCATCGAACAGAGGCTCATAACAGGCATTCGGTGTACAGGGAATTATCCGGCCTTTCTCTTCACCGTATACTATGGCTGAGCGCGATGCCACGGCCCGGATACGGGCTGCTTGTGCAAGCTCGCTTTCCGGTTCAGCTTCAACTCTGAACGTAAGCATATGATAAAAGGAATCCAGGGAGCAGAAGTAACTGCCCGCATGAACGCCCAAAGACCGGGCGGTCCCGGCAAACAGCATGAGTTCCTGTTCCGCTTCCCTGCGATAGTCCGAGTTTCCCTTTATTGAGGCCAGTTTCAGCTGCAGTGTGATTGCCAGAGAATTCGCGGCTGGATGAGGGACATCCTGGATCCTTTTGGATCGAATACCGAGCACCTCGGTACCGGTATCGAAGTAACCACCCTCCGTAGCATCGAAAAGTACTCGCCTGCATTCTTTCATGAGATCTTCTGCTCGGCTCAGATAGAGTTGTGTTGCGCTCGCCTCATAAGCAGTGATCAATGCATCAAGAAGATGAACATAGTCGTCTAGCAGGGCCGGCACGCCCGGCGCATGGCTTAGCCCGTTGCCGTCAAAGCAATCCTGGAATACCCGTTCCAGGCCCTTCAGCCCAAGCTCCCGCAAAGCCGGATCCCGAAAGGCCATGAACCCGCGAAGGCAGGCTGATATCATCATTCCGTTGAGCGAAGTATAAAGCGTCGTGTCGACAAACGGGCGTGCCCGCTTTTGACGTGCCTTAAGAAGTTTCAGCTTCGCGGTCTCGATCAAGTTCTGAACGGCTTCCCGGCTTTTCCCGGTTTGTTCAGCGATCGTCGAAGGTTCCATGCGGACAGCCAGAACATTCCTTTGCGGGTCATGCGGCAAAGAACCGTGCGGATGGAAGAGGTGGAGGCTGATTACTTCGTATTCCTCAGCATTCAGAACCTGCCTCATTTCGCGGGCTGTCCAGGTAAAATAGCCGCCCTCGTCAGCGCCTGTGTCCGCATCCTGGCTTGCGAAGAACCCTCCCGATGGGTCGGATAGCTGTTCTCTTGTGAAACGCAGGATATCCCGGGCCACCGTTTTCATCCGTTCATTTCCAAACAATGCATATCCCTGAATATAATTCTGCAGCAGACCCGCGTTGTCGTCGGCCATCTTTTCAAAGTGCGGAACGAGCCATGCATCGTCCACGGAGTAGCGATGGAAGCCTCCCCCGAGGTGGTCCTGTATGCCCCCCCTGGCCATTGCAAACAGAGTGAGGCGGGCGCCGTCTGCAGCAGCCCGATGTCCTCGTGCTGCCAGCCGCATAAGGAATTCGAGCGTTGCAGACATCGGAAACTTCGGCGCATCGCCGAATCCTCCGTTCCGGGTATCGAGAATAGAAAGAATTTTATTCTCCGCTTCGTCCAGCAGAGCTTCACTGATCCCCTCTGGAGTGAAATCGTCCGGTTTTATGGCATCAGCGACTTTCTCGGCAAATGACATTACTTCGCCGGGCCTCGTCCTGTAAAAATCGAGGACAGCAGCCAGTATTTTCCTGAACCCGGGCCTGCCCTGAGCATCGCTGGGAGGAAAATAGGTCCCACCGAAAAAAGGCTTCTTATCCGCCGTTAAAAAAACGCTGAGCGGCCATCCGCTTCCTCCTCCCATTGAGGCCACGGCCTGCTGGTAGACGCGGTCTATGTCCGGACGTTCATCGCGATCGAGCTTGATGTTTACGAAATTCCTGTTCATCACTTCCGCAATCTCATCACTTTCAAAGCACTCGCGCGCCATCACATGGCACCAGTGGCACCAGACAGCCCCGGTGCTCAGAAATACCGGTTTTTCTTCACGCCCGGCTTTTTCAAAAGCCTCTTCGGACCAGGGATGCCACTCAACCTTCTGGCTGGCTGCTTTTTTCAAGTAAGGCGAACGTTCGTTTGAAAGTCTGTTCATACTTTAAACTGCACGATGGACGAGAAGCGACCGCTCGCTAGGACGATGGACGATTTCACTCAACTCTTCTCGTCCATCATCCCTCGTCCCTCGGTTCCGTCTATTTTTTAAAACGTGGCAGGATCTTCCGGAGGAAGGGCTGATTCATTAAAGGGCAGCACACCGAGTTGAAGCATCAGTGAGTCGATATCGGCAACCAGCTGGCGATAATCATATCCCGGCAATTCCTGATCAAGCGCTGTTTCCACAAGCCTGCTGAAACCTTCGAAATCGAAGCGACCGTTCAAAACACCTGTCCGCACAAGGACAGCGTACAAAACTTTTTCATTGCGAAGATCTTCTCCCGGGTTTGTCACCAGCCGGCCTTCCTGAACCGCGGCTTCGCAGTAGAAGTCCATGGCGGCAAGCAAGCCGTCGTACAGGGTTACGATGCCCGCTGCGATTTTGCCCTGGCCGAGCCGCCGCTTACCGCCTCGCAGGTGCAGTCGAGCCCGCTGAAGCGGCCCTTTCACTGCGCCCAGCAACGTTTCATCCATTAGTCCCGCGTGTGGCATGGCAAGCACCAAGCTGTCAGCGAGTAGCTGAATAAATACAAATTGTGTTTCTTATTAGATTATATCATAAGGAGAAAACCGGATCTGACAGGAGGGAAAGATGCTGGGTTCGGTTTTACTTTTGGGAAACAGTCAGAGGGCGCGCCTTATTCGTTCGAAACAATGTAGCCGCCATTGCCGGTTTGCTTCACCCGGTGTAAGCCGTGTTCTGCTTTGGTCAGCATCATTTCAACATGATCTCCGTCTGCCGGATACATGCTGATCCCTATGCTGACACCGATGGAGCATGTAGCGCCGTTGAGGCAAAACGTCGAGGACAGGACTTCAATGATTTTATCGGCGACCAGGAATACGTCCCCGGGACGTGTTATATTTCCGCAAATTCCTAGAAATTCATCGCCGCCCATGCGCCCGAGCGTATCCGTCTTGCGAATGCAGGACAGTATTCTTCGTGCCGCTTCCTGCAGAACGAGATCTCCGGTTTCATGCCCATGCATGTCATTAACGAGTTTAAAACGGTCCAGGTCCATGCAGAGCAACGCCATGGCACAGTTACTCCGTTTCGCCGTTTCCAAGGCCTGTTTCATTCGGTCGAAGCAAAGCGTCCGGTTGGGCAGCCCGGTCAAAGCGTCGTACAGCGCCGAGTGCGCGACCCTTTGCTCCGTCATTTTCCGTTCGGTAATGTCCCTGAATATGGTCTGGACTGCGGGTTGCCCATTATAGCTCAGGTTGAGACTGACTGTCTCTACATCGATCACCGACCCGTCCATCCGCACGAATTTCTCCTCGATCCACGGCAGCACAACCGTATCCGTTCCTTTTTTAAGCTGCAGGATGCGGGACTTCTCGATCTCTCTAAAATCGTTCTGGACCACATCCCAGACAGAATTGCCGATAACGCGATCTGGTCCTGATGCTCCGAGCAGGCTTGCTCCCGCCGGATTCATGAAAACGAAGACCTCGCCAATATGGACTCCGATTCCGTCCGGTACCAGCTCTACGAGCCTGCGGTAGCGTTCTTCGCTGTCCCTGACCGCTTCCAGTATTTGGTCGCGCTCTTTGAGAAGCTGCTGTTTGTAGAGCACCTGGTCGATAACTGCGGGTAGAAGGTCGAGATAGCGCATTTCGACGTCTTTGACCACATAGTCCGACGCCCCCAGTTTAAGTGCTTCTACCGCCACGGCCTCGTTCCCCTGGCCCGTCACCATGACAACCGGTGTGGTCAAGTTTAACGCGGCTATCGCCCGCAGAACATCGATCCCGCCGAAAAAAGGCATATTGTAATCAACCAGCAGCGCATCGTAGCAGCCGCTTTCCGCCATTCTGATCCCTTCTTCGCCGTTGAAAGCAGTATCAACGATGAAGCCGCGCCGCTGCAGATTTTTCTTAAGAAGCAGGCAAAGCCCGGGGTCGTCTTCCATATACAAAATACGGATAACGCTGATCTCGGCCATGGCAGCCGCTCCTTTCACCGGAAATAAAGTAATGTCCGGACCGGAATATGGAACAAAGCGGTGATGCGCGCTCAGGAAGCTTCACGGCTTTCTTCCTTTCTGCCGCCGTTCACCGTTGCAGGCGAGGAAAGGGGGAGCGTGAAACTGAAGGTTGTTCCGACTCCCGGCTCGGAATCGCACCAGATGCGTGCGCCGAGCAACCGTACAAGCGTTTTTACATACGCAAGGCCCATGCCTTCGCCCGGCACATCTTGTTTGCCCACACGGCGGAAGATGTCAAACGCCTTTGGGATGTCTTCCTTCGACATGCCGCGGCCGTTGTCCCGGATGTGAAAAAGGGCCTCATGATCGCCGCATTCACCGCTGATCTCTATTGTGCCGGAGCGGTCCGGCTCCAGGTACTTGACGGCGTTGTCCAGCAGATTGCCGAAAATCTGTTCTACCGCGGTCCGGTCGGCGACCACGTCAGGAAGCGGACCGAGCGTCACGGAAATTTTCCCTGTTTCTATCTGATGCTCCAGGGTGTGCAGAATATTCTGAACGAGCAGATTGGTTTTCAGCGGCTCCGGGTTAAGTTTACGCAGGCCTGCCCTGGAAAGCTTCAGGATGGCAGTAATGAGATTGTCCATCCGGTTTACGGAAGACCCGATGAACTTAAGAGCATCAGGAATATCTTTGTCGAGGATATCGCGGTACTTCTGCCGCTGCTCCTGCTCGCTATCGGCTGCCTGGCGTTCGAGAAGAGGCCTGATTTGCCCGATCCCATACAGCAGCTCCCCGGAAAATCCCTTGATATTGACCAGCGGAGCGCGCAGATCATGGGATACAATATAAGCAAAATTTTTCAGCTCCTCGTTGATCTCGGCCAGCTCTTCCGAATAGTTCTTTAGCCGCATCTCGGCTTGCTTGCGCTCGGTAATGTCCTGTGCAACGCAGACTATACCCTGAACCTCCCGGTCTGCATCGTACAGAACCGAGGCAGAGAACAGCATCGGCACTTTTGTGCCGTCTTTAGCCCGGTAGGACGTCTCCAAGCCTGCCGCGCCGCTTGACAGGACATCTCCGAGGCGATGGCGGTCATCATTTTCGCCGTTCACGATCGTTTCAAACGGCCGGCCGATTAGTTCTTCCTGTTCGTAGCCGAGCAGTAGGCAGGCGGCGGCGTTTAACCTGAGGATCGTGCCCTCAGGCGAAACAACGATCAGGGTGTCCATCATGCTTTTCAGGATATTATCGACATAATCCCGGGAAACGGTCGTCTTTTCAAGGTCCTCGGCCATTCGGTTGAAACTGTCTACAAGCAGCTGAACTTCTCCGGTGGCCTTGACATGTACCTGGGTCGTGGGTTCGCCTCGCGCGATGCGTGAAGCGGCGTGAGCCAGTTCCACGATCGGCCCTGATAGAAATTTGGCCAAATGATAGGCAAAAAAGGAAGTAACGAGAATGGAGGCAAGCGAAACAAAAAGGAAAAAACGCAGGACCGACCGCATGTCTCTGAGCAGGACAGAAGACCGCAGGCTGATAGCCAGCCTCAGAAGCGGACGATCGGGAATAATCGAAAGGTCCTGGTATACAAGCATCCCCTGCTCTACCCTCGTAAGGACCGGCTCTCTTGGGCTTTCGCGTGTCAGGTGCTGCCTGGGGTCGAAGCTTGAGAGATCGTCTCTCGGACGTTTCAGAACAGCACCGTTCGGGGTTAAAAGCCAGAGCGGGTTTTCATCGAAGATCTTCAGGCGGTCCAGGTAGCCGATGAAATCGTCGAGGCTGTAGTCGATGACGACAATGCCCCCAAATTTTCCGATGTCTGCGTCGGTCTTGTAAATTGCGGTTGAAAAAAGAAGGTTGCCGTATTCATCGAAAAACGGCCCCTCGCTTTCAATACTGCCGGGTGGTTCCTGGCTTAGCCGTACGAAAAGCGGGCTGCGGCTGACATCTCGAAACTTGCGCACCCGCCCCGACCAGTCCACCTTCACGGCCTCTCTGCCGTCAACATTGATGTAGGTAATGCTCTGATAGCTTCTGCTCGCCTTCAGTGATTCAAGAAAAGAACGCTCCACGCCGCGCGCGTTCAATTCGCGCTCTCCTTCAGAGGACATGATGAAGTCGTCCAGAAGCGGGTTGGACGCGAGCAACTGAAGGTCCTTCACGAGCATATTTCTGAGCTCTGACCGGAAATGATGACTGACTGTCTGAAACTGCTGTTGAACGTACTCCTCTGTCTGCTTCTCGATCGATTTTCTGCTGAAAACGTAGAAAATCGCGGTGAGCAGGCCGCTCATGATGATGACGACGGCCACAAACGAGATCAGGAGCCGGACGAATATGGAGAGTCCCTTGTTATCCCGCTTCATGCGCTGCCTTTGTGATCGTGGTATACTCCCGAGGTGGCTTATATGCTTATCACTTCTTCAGTTCCTTCAACGCCTGCGCCCGGTCGATATACTCCTCGATCGTCTTGTCCTTCGGAAGAACGATTCCGAGCAGGGCGGCCCGTTCACGGTTAACACGCAGTGCGCCCCGCTGGGGCGTGCGCGCAGGGTATATGGAGGGACTCGCCCCGTTCGCGAGAATATCATGCGCTATCGATACCGCTTCGTAGGATTGTTTATATCCGGAATCATCGGCGCCGCACAGCAGCCCCTGCCGGACCATGAACCCGAGCGTCGCTTCCGGAACTGTAATGTGTTCCAGATACCAGCGTGCCGCTTCCTCATTCGGAACCGGGTTCCCTTTTTCGTCCTTCAGACTGGAATACTCCGCGACAAAGAAGCTGTCCGTCCTTTTTTGAAGCTCGAGGGCCTTCGCCTTCCAAAGCGCATAGTCATTCGTTGAGACGGTTGCTACGAGCTTGACGGGAAGCAGGCCCTTTCGCGCGAGAAATTCAATGCCTTTCTGATGGGCGCGAGCAGAAGGAGAATCATCGGTCAGGATCGCAAACGTTTTCACTCGCGGGGCGAGAGTTCTCAGAAGGCGTATGCTGTCGAGATAATACCCGCTCTCGTATACACCCGTTATATTGTGTCCGGGACGATCGGCCGTATCCATAAGGCCATACTTGACCGGATTTGCGTTGAAACCCCAGAAAACAAGCGGCGTTGCTGTATCCAGAAACTGGTTGCCGATATAGTTGCCGGCCTCATCATCGCCGAGGAATATCAGATCGGGCGACCATCCCTTGATGATCCTCGTCATTTCTACCGCTATTCTTGTGAGTTGCGGCTTGTTCGTTATCCGCGTTGCATCCAGCCAGAATTTTCTGACCACGACTTTCGAGGTCGTCACGTAGTCATTCACACAGAATTCTTCCGCCTGTCCGGGTGTCTCGAAATAGCCGAACTTCAGCATCGCATCACAGAAACCGCGGCTCGTGTCGCGGGACCATTCATATTCCGGATGATAGCTGCTCACCACGACAATTTTTTTACGGACCGGATTTTTCGCGGGCGCAGCCGCTCCCAGAGCCGGTGCGCACCAACCGACCAGCAGGGCCAATAAGCAGGCTGCCGCGTTAAACGACGGTATCCGGGCGTAATATTTTTTGTTCGATCGCAGAAGGAAGCGGACTTCGGGCGGCGCCTCTTTCGAAGCAGCCCTGTATGCGTATTGACGATTCATTCGGGAACTTTAACAATAGAGAGAAAAAGTCCAAGTTTTCTTATCGCATCGCTGAAATTGTCGTATTCAACAGGCTTCGTGATATACACATTGCATCCCAGTTCATAGCAGCGGGAAATCTCGTGCGGGCTGTCGGTGGTAGTAAGAACAATAACGGGAATCTGTTTGGTGCGCTTGTCATTCTTGATCCGCTTCAGCACGTTAAAACCGTCAAGGACAGGGAGATTGAGATCGAGGAGAATGAGCGGCGGCACCGGCTGTTGGTCGCCCTGGTATGCGCCTTCTTTATAAAGAAAATCGACTGCCTTCTGACCGTTGTCAAGCACGATAATATCGTTCGCGATGCCCGCCCGGCGAAGATTTTTTTCTATGAGCAATGCGTGCCCCGGGTCGTCCTCGATCAGAAGAATGGTTACGGGTTGCTGATTTTCCATGCAATCTCCTATCTCCAAATATCTCGCTTTTTGGGCTGGTTGCGCCTTTTTTGCGCGGCCAGGCTGATCCGCTTCAAGGTAATAATACTATATCAAATTGCAGAAAAAAAGGGGGAAAAAACCGGGCGGGTTCCGCTGTTACGTTGAACAATAATTTTCTAGGGCGACCAGCCAGGAGAGGTGTAATTCGCATCATTCGGCGTGATCCGTTCCACGTCCGAACCGTCCGCGTTCATCATGTAGATGCCAGACTTTCCCTCCCGGTTCGAACTGAAGAGGATTTGTCGTCCGCTGGGGGACCATGAAGGATTTTCATCAGTCCCGGAACCAGTCGTAAGCAGCCGGAAATCAGACCCGTCCGGATTTATGGTAGCGATTTTGAATATGCCCTGCACCTGTGAAACAAACACTATCCTGTCCCCGCGCGGAGACCAGTTCGGGGAAGCATTATACCTTCCCTCGAAGGTAATACGGCGTGCATCCGTGCCCTCGCTGCTCATGACATAGAGCTGCGGTGTTCCTGCGCGTCCGGAGGTGAAGACAATCTCGCGGCCATTCGGGGCCCAGGCGGGTGAAACGTTATCTGAGGATCCAAACGTCAGGCGCTCCAAGTTTGTTCCCTGCAATCCCACGGTATATATTTCAGTGTTGCCGCTTGAGCTCATGGCCAAAGCAAGCCTTTTGCCGTCCGGAGCCCACGCTGGTGAAATGTTCAGCCCTTCCGCCCCTGATATTTTCCAGCGCCTGCTTGTTTCCATGTCAAGGCCGTACAAGTCCGGATTCTTATCACGGTATGATACATAAGCGAGCATTTTACCGTCCGGGCTCCAGGAAGGGGATAGACAGATGGAACGGTCAGCTGTGACTTTCATCTGGTTCTGTCCGTCGTAGTCCATAACGTAGAGTTCCCTGTATTTTGTCTTGTCCGATACGAAAGCAATCCGCGATCTCGCAATACCCTTTTCCCCCGTAAACCGGGATACGATCTCGTCGGCAAAGGCATGAATCATCGGTCGGAACTTCTCTTCATTTCCGAAATATTCCTTGCCGCTCATCTTCATGGCGGAAGCCGCATCGTAGAGCCTGCCGGACAGAACAAGTTCATCACCCTTCTTTTCCAGCGCTCCCCAAACGACGCCGGCCACCCCGAATGTTCCCGCACGCTTCAGGACAGCTTCCGGGGGCTCTGATTTCCCGGTATGGGAAAGATCCAGCTTCCTGGCATCCATAACGTCGAAAATCTGCGAACGCCGCAGGTCGGCCTGCAGGATTTCGAGCGCCTGGCTCCGAAGCCTCGGGTTCGCTGTACGGTCCTGGATATCGAGCACCGTAATCGGGATCTCTTGCTCTCACCCTGGATGATCCCCAGGTAGAATTGGGACTCTGCCGGGCTGCGTCCGAGAACGGCTAGCACTATGAAAATAAATATGATAAGAATCGATCGTTTCATGCTATTTATTTGCATATCGTTTTTTGTTTATTCTTCAGGTATTAAATCCACACTGAACTGCAGCGTAGCCTTTGTAAATTCCTCCGGGAGAGGAGGGAAGGGGTTCGAAGCGCGAATTGCGCGAATCGCTGCCTGCTTGAATTCAAAACTTCCCGTCGAATGTTCATTGTCCACATTTACATCGACAACCCAGCCTGATCTATTGATTGAAAATATGACACGTGCCGTAGCATCCTGGTTTCCTTTCAGTGGTTGCCAGTTAGGCTTTATCTTGTCACGAACATTTGCCAGATACCAGCCGAACTTAAAGTCCTGCTGCGGAGTGGCTACCGCGACGCTTTCCGTCTTTGCAGCGGGCGCAGGCATACTCTCCGCAGGTTTTGCCTGTTCCGTCTGTTTTTGCTTGAGAGTGCTGAGGTCGGGCATTTCTCCTTTTTTTGTCGCGGGCTTATGGACCTTCTCGGGCGCCTTTTTCCGCTTCGGTTCGGGCTTCACCTCCCGAGGAGGAGAGGCAGGGACCTGAGGAGTCTGAGGAAGCACAGCCGGTTGTGAAGGAGCGACAAGCTGTACCTCGTAGGAGAGCGGCACGTGAACCTTGGAGAAAAGATTTAAATACAGGAACACCCACGAAAGAACGAAGATCGCATGAAGGAAAAAAGAAAAGAAGACCGCCGCCGTCAATTCCTGTTTCGACTGTCCGATCCTCTTTCCGGACGACAGCTTCATTTGCCTGTCTCGCCTCCCGGAGCGGCCTCGGTAACCATGCCCAGTTTATCTATCCCCGCCCTTTTCACGACGTCCATTACCTGCACGACCGCCCCGTACGGCGCATCCCGGTCAGCGCGAAGATAGATGTTTATCTGGGGTTTTGCCTTCCGTATCGAATCCAGTACTTCCTTGAGGTTCGAGATGTTCACCCGTTCTTTTTCGACAAAGAGCTCCTGGCCCCTGGTCACCGTGAGCACGATGCGGTCTTCGGGCTTTACGGTGTTGGATTCGGATTTCGGAAGGTTGACATCGAGCCCCCGGCTCATCATCGGCGATATAATCATATAAAAAAATAGAACGACCAGCAGCACGTCGATGAGCGGTACCAGGTTGAGCTCCCGCATGATAGGACTGGTTCTTCGCCGCAGTTTCATGGCTATCCCCTCAGGTGCGTTCTATTAACGAAGCTCAGGAACTCGATCGAGAACGAATCCATCCGGGTCGCAATGTCCTTGATCTTCTCTGCAAAATAATTGTATGCGATCACCGCCGGGATGGCGACGAACAGCCCGCCCGAGGTGTTGATCAGCGCTTCGGCAAGCCCCGGTGCAAGGGCGCCGATATCACCGGACCCTTTCAGCCCGATTCCGTAGAACGCGTCCATAATGCCCCATACCGTACCAAACAATCCCAGCAGCGGCCCGACCGTGCCTGTCGTGCCGAGAAAAGCCAGATAGCGTTCCATGTAGACAACTTCGTCCTGCGCCGTAATGGTAAGAGCGCGTTCGATCTCCGTGGAAACGAGCGAACGATCATCATCCTTTATCTTTCCGTTGGGAAAGGACTTTATAATCGCTTCGGTTTCTCTGTGTCCCTCTAAAAAAAGCGTGGCGAGCGGGCTGTATTTCTTGGCCTCCGCATGCTTTATCAGTTCATCGATGTTCTTGGTCTTTCTGAAGGCAGCAAGAAACGAGTGCGATTCCTTTTCAGCCCTGCGCAGGAACTGATACTTGAGCAATATCATGGCCCAGGATATGATGGAAAAAATCATGAGGATGCCCATGATCACTTTGCCCATCCAGCCCGCTTCCAGAAACAACCCGACGATACCCGGCGCCGTAACGGATGTTGCAGCAAGAGCAAACATTAAGAATACCTCCCGAATCGATTATTAACGAAGATTTGAATAGTGAATTTGAGATGTGCGTATCGTTTAGTTCCACAATTTACATATGGTTTTTAGAGAATGGCAAGAACCTTTCCCATTTCGGAAACATCGTAGCCGCCCATTGCAACGATACTATCGCGAAAGTCATCATCTTGCCGTATTATCGCGAGCAAAGCCTGAATCATCGGCGTATCGTAAAAATGCTGCGGTATCGCAAGGTCATATCGTTCTCTGGCAACCGGCATGAAATCGAGATTAAGGGCCTGGGCGGCCGAAAGGACTGCCATACCGGTATCCGCTGCTCCCGAAAGAACAGCTGCTGCTACAGCCATATGCGTAAATTCCTCGTGATCATACCCCTTTACGCGTTTTGGGTCAATGTTTAATCGCTTCAGGTGGAGGTCGGTCAGAAGCCGTGTACCTGCTCCTGCCTGGCGGTTTACGAATACCACATCCGTTCTCGCCAGGTCTTCGAACCCTTTTATGGCTTTCGGGTTGCCCTTTGGCACGACAAATCCTTGTGTCCGGTATACAAGGTTTATGAGCACGATGCGCATCTCGGGAAGAAGTTTCTTGATATAGCTCACGTTGTACTCATTGGTTGCTTCATCGAGCAAATGAGTTCCCGCAAGGTGGGCCTCGCCGCGTTTGAGGGCAACGAGACCTCCCATGCTGCCGACGTGGGCCGACGAGAGGGAAAACAGGGGATGCTTTTTTTTCAGATAGTTGCCGAGCACATCAAGCGCATTGTCATGAGAACCTATGCACACAATGGTGCTCCGGATATCAGCGCTCGCCCGAAGAAGCTCGACCGGTACTTGCTGCCCGGCTGCGATGCCTTCACTCTGTGATGGGACCCGTATTATGCCGTCCGCGCGGACGAGCGACATGAGCGCACCCGCTCCCCTCGCCACGGGCGTGGCAATCAGGTTGCCTCCCACGCTGCCGACTTTCACCCGGATAAACTCCTCCTGGCCGAGCGAAGATGCTGCCTGCCTGCCCAGTCTGGCCGTTACCGTCTGAGGTTCCGGCGGAGTGACTCCGAGCAGACCGTAAAGAAGCGGCTGAACAAACAGCGTGAACGTGAGCGCGGCCGAGACCGGATAGCCGGGGATGCCGATAACGGGCTTTCCTTGCACTATTCCGAGGATCACGGGTTTTCCCGGTTTGATGCTCACGCCATGCACGATGACACTGCCGAGCGCTTTGATCGCCTCGGCCGTAAAGTCCTCTCTGCCTGCAGAAGAACCGGCGTTGATGACGACAATATCCGATTCGGCAGCGGCTTCAAGAATCGTCCTTTTGAGAAGCCCCTCATCATCTTTTATTATGTTTCGCGGAACGGGCTTTGCGCCGCATTCATATGCCATGGCCGAAAGCATCGTTGAATTGAAATCGATTATTTCGCCTTTTTTTAGGCCGGTTCCCGGCTCCACAAGCTCTGTCCCGGTCGGGATGATCGATACGACCGGCCTTCGGCGGACGGTAACTGAGGTATGGCCGCTTGCTATCATGGCAGCAAGGTCAACCGGGCGAATGAGGTGGTTTTCGGAGATAATGAGCTCAGTCGCGACAATGTCTTCTCCGACGAGTCGAACGTGCTGCCAGGGTGTGGCCGGTTTGATGATCTCGATCTCCGATTCCGAAACCTTTTCCACGTCTTCGATCATGATAACGGCGTCGAAAGAGTCGGGCATCGGGTCGCCGGTGTCTACGAAGGCGAACTGTGCGGGCGCCTGAAGTCGCTTCGGCCTCGTCTCTGATGCGCCGAAGGTGTCCGTGAATTTAACGGCAACGCCGTCCATCGCGGCTGAATGATAAAACGGCGAAGATATTTTTGCTATGACGGCTCGGGCTGTTACTCGGCCGCGCGCATCGGCCACCCGAACTTCCTCTCCCGGGAGGGCACCGCCTATGCCTGCGGTTTTCAGCGCTTCTGAATAGCGACGGACCGCATCGATCAGGGGCTGAGTATTAAGATATTTTTTTTGTTTGAATGCCATTGCTTGATTCTCGTCAGCAGCATCATTGAATCCTGGATCCTTTTACCGGACAGAAGTCTAAAACAGGCGCACGTCAACTTCCTCTCCGGCGTCTATCCCGATGGTGTTTACCGGCACTACCACGATGCCAATGGCCTTGACGAGCGTACTGATCAGCCCTGACGCCCCGAGAACAGGTCTTGCCCACAGACCATCGTCCTTTTTTTCGAGCGCGACCCGGACATGTTCTTCGCGGCCGGCCCCTGAAGAAAGGCTCCGGACAAGCCTGGCCTTTACTACCCGGGTCCGGGCGACCCCTTCCAACGCAGGCGGAGGGACCTCCCCGGTCAGCCTCTCGAGAACGTGTTTAACAAAAAGATCGAAGCATACGCTGACCGCAACGGGATGACCGGGCAGGCCGAATACGGGGACATCGCCCCGCGCTGTTTCTATCAGTCCGAAGATCAGCGGCTTGCCGGGCTTTATTGAAACGCCGTGGACCAGAACGCCGGGCCGTCCCATATCGTTCACGACCCTGGCCGTAAGATCAGCCGTACCGACCGAACTGCCACCGGTCATGAGAACGAGCGAGCACTCGCCTATACCGGACCCAAGCGCCTTCCGAAGCAGATCATAATCGTCGGGAAAAATCCCGATCTTCACGGGGATGCCCCCGGCCTCCCGAACGAGTCCGTCGAGAGCATAGGAGTTCGTGTCCCGGATCTTGCCGGGTGGCGGCACCGTATCGGCTGAAACAATCTCGTTCCCCGTCGAGATGATTGCGACCTTCGGCTTGTTGAATACGGTGATACGCATCAGTCCGAGGCCGGCCAGCGCGGCCATGTCCTGGGGACGCAACCGGTGCCCGCGGGGAAGAACAAGCTCTCCCTGTTTGATATCATCCCCGGCCCTGATGACGTTCTCCAGCGGAGCGACGGGTTTCATGACCTCGATGCTGACTGCATCGACGGGCTGAGCATGTTCCAGCATGACTACAGCATCGGCCCCGGCGGGCAGCGCTCCTCCGGTCGCAATTTTCATGGCCTGGCCGGCGGCAATGCCGCGGTCCGGCATTGCACCCATCGGGATATCACCGATGATGGTCAGAAGCGCGGGCCGGGACTCAGCAGCGCCAAACGTATCCGAGCTTCCGACTGCATATCCGTCCATGGTCGAACGGTCGAAATAAGGCAGATCGACCGGCGAAATAACGTCCGCGGCAATTACTCTTTCCAGGGCGTCACTGATCGATATTTCCGCGCAAGGCATATCGGGTGCGTGAAAATGGACGTCCAGGATTTTGAGCGCTTCCTCCCTGGAAACCACGCCGCTTCTGCCGAGCATATCTTTGACCGTCATACAAACTCCAAGTGTAAATCCCGAATCACTACATAAATTAATAAGATGAGCAATGTCATAACAGAATAGCGATAACGCCTCCTGTTTGTATCCACCCGAACGACTCTATCGGGCATCTGTTTTTTATTCGAAACAAAACGAGTTCCCGCAAAAAACGGAACGGGAATAACAATTGGGGGATAGAGCTTACGTTAGGTTATTTTGATAAAGTTTCCAAGCACCTCTGTGGAGGTTCAAACGTTTTGGCCATTGCATTTGAGCTTTGAAATTATCGAAATTTTTTCTCGTTATTTCCCAGCGGCTTTTGTCTTGATCTTCCGCACATACGACGCTGCGCGCATACCTGCAACCGACCCTTCTCCGGCAGCGGCGACGATCTGCATGCCTCCGCAGGTACAGTCGCCGGCTGCGAAGACGCCCTCAAGATTCATGCGCTGATGTTTGTCGACAATGAGACAGCCGCGGTCATCGGTGAGCCCGCCCGCTCTCAAAATAAGCTGTGAAATCGGCGTCGAGCCCATTGCAATGAACACGCCTTCAACAGAAAGTGTTTTTTCGGTTCCGTCCCTGCTGATTGTGAGGCCGGTAACCAACTCGTCTCCGACGATCGCATGGATCTTCGAGACGTGAAGTATTTCCACGTTCGGCTTGGATCTGAGCCTGCTCATGACGGCATTAACAATATCTATCTCTCTGTGCGGCACCAAGGTCACCCTTTGAGCAAGTTCGGCAAGATGAAGCGCCTCTTCGGCGGCTTCGTTGTCTGAGCCGACCACAGCGACGTTCCTTCCTTTAAAGAAGTTTCCATCGCAGGTCGCGCAGTATGATACGCCTTTGCCCAGGAATTCCTTGGCTCCCGGTACCTCGAGCTTCTTCCTGGCCACGCCGATTGCGATAATAACCGTATGCGCTTCATAAACCTGATCGCGCGTCCGCACCCGTTTGAGCTCGTCCTTGAGCTCCATGTCTACAACTTCAACAGGATAAACGATCTCAGCCCCGAATTTTTCAGCCTGCTTCGCCATGATCTGAGTCAGATCCATGCCGTTTATTGTCTCGTACCCCGGATAATTTTCTATATGGGCGATTTTGGCAGTATAGCCGCCGACAAAATCCTTCTCTAGCACAAGCGTTTTCTGGCCTGCCCGGCCGAGATACAGGGCTGCGGTAAGTCCGGCAGGACCGGATCCGATAATGATTGCATCGTAAAATTGAGCCATTCTCTTGCCTCCCTCTGAAAGCTGATAAAGTCATTTTATCTGAGAGGAATTCACAAGTCAACAACGGATGCAGCATATCGCTCATGCGGCCCTCACAGTCCCGGCGATAGTCGCGGAAAGCAGTTGTTGCAGGCAGGGAAAATATTTCGTATGATACCCTTGATTCCCCTCTCCGCTCTCAGGGAGAGGGTACGATAGCGGGGTAGGGGTGATTTCAGGAGGTGAGGAATGGAGCGGCAAAAAATGATAGAAACCCTGAAAGCTGCGTCAGTCGATAACAGACTTGACTGTGAACAGGCCCACCTTGTGGCCAAGAAGTTGAACATATCGCTCCGGGAAATCGGAGCCCTCTGCAACGAGCTTCACATCAAAATCCGGTCTTGCCAACTTGGTTGCTTTTAAAATGTTCCGGAATGCGTCAGGAACGAGAGATGTGCCCCGGGTCGTGCGGCATGCCGGGCATCGTGAACTCCTCGCTGTAGCAGGTACATCGGTTTTTGCCGGTGGCTTTGGAGCGGTAGAGGGCTATGTCGGCTTCATTCATCATCTGAGAGATCAATTTGCCGCTGCTATGTTTCATCGAAGAGACACCGAGGCTCACGGTCACTTGCTCAAGGGGATGGTTTATTTTGACGGTAAAAGGATATTCCTCAACTGCCTTCCGCACGCGCTCGGCCGCAGCCATGGCTTCCTGCAGGTCCGTTTCTGCAAGTAGAATCGAGAACTCTTCGCCGCCGTACCGAAAGCACGTATCCGTGCTCGTTGTGCGGCATGCGGCCTTCAGCACAGGACCCATTTGCGCGATCAGCCTGCTGCCTTCGAGATGGCCGTACCGGTCATTGATCCGCTTAAAATCGTCGATATCTATCATCAAAAAAGAAAATACGTGGCCCGTGCGGGCCTGCCTGCGGACTTCCTCTTCGAGTTTCTCCAAAAGCACGCGGTAATTAAGGAGTTCGGTCAGTTCATCAACGCGGGCCAGTTGAAGCGTCTTTTTGAAAAGTTCCGCCTTTTCTATGCCCGCTGAAATAAGATGTGACAGCGTACGGACCAGGTCGAAATCTTCAACCCGGAAGGCATTTGGCTTGCTGTGGCTGAAGCCCATTACGCCTACAATGCGGTTTTCGTTTTTGAGCGGTATACCGATGTAACTGCCCGGTCTTGCTTCCTCATCGGGATGATGAATAAAGCTTTTGTAGAGAGTAGTATCTTCTATGAAAAGGGGCTCACCGCTTATAGCTATCTGGCTGGGAGCTCCATCGTCTAGATAAATCGAGACGCCGAGGCCCTTTTCCCGAGTGGCGGGTTGATGATAATAGAGCGGATCGAGTCCGGTCATGTCTTTTTTAATGATGTACACCGATGCGTCTTCAAAAGCAACTGCCTTCAAAAGCGAGGACATAATCTTTTGAACAAGATCGGCAGAGTCCAGCTCGGACGCGATAATACGGCCTACTTCATAGAAGAGGTGCGTTTCGGTAAGTTTCCTGTAGAAAAGGGATTTAAAGTCCTTTTCTGCTGCCGTCTGATCTGCTTTTACACGCACTTTTCTTTTTGTTTGAATCTTTTTTGGCATTACCGGATCCGGACAAACGTCTGCGTAATTGGGACGTTAGTATAGTCTTACTATAGCATGTTTTTGTTTTTTAAACCATAAATAAAATTGCTATTTCCCGGTCAAATTCCGCAGTCAAAATGAGCTGTTTTTTTAAATGACATGCACGCTTGAGAAAGGCCGGCAATTTCCCTGATCGTTTTTTTCAGAACCGCTATCAAACGGCACTGACCGCCTCGTCAGCTGTCCTGAAAATCAAGTGTCGGTCTCTTCTATCAACAATCACCCGGGCGCCTTCCTTCACCTGGCCGGAAATAATTTTTGTTGCCAAGGGATTGAGCACATCACGCTGGATCGCACGCTTCAGAGGCCGGGCCCCGTACACCAGGTCGAAGCCCTCTTCCGCGAGAAGTTCCTTGGCTCGATCCGTAAGCTCGATTTCTATCTTCTTGTCCGCAAGACGCTTCTGCACAAGCCCAACCTGTATCGAGACAATCTCTTTTACGACAGCTGCGTCAAGTGAATGGAAAATGATGATGTCATCAATACGGTTGAGAAACTCCGGTTTGAAATGCTGCCGCATGACTTCCGACACCCGTCGGCGCATTTCTGCCTCGTCATTTTGAAGGTCCTGGATATACTGGCTTCCGATGTTGGACGTCATGATAATCACGGTGTTCTTGAAATCCACTGTGCGGCCCTGGCCGTCTGTTAATCTGCCATCATCGAGGAGTTGCAGCAGCACGTTGAAAACTTCAGGATGGGCCTTTTCTATTTCATCGAAGAGCACCACGGTGTAGGGCCGTCTGCGCACCGCTTCGGTCAGCTGCCCGCCTTCCTCATACCCGACATATCCCGGAGGGGCGCCGACAAGCCGCGATACGGTATGCCGCTCCTGATACTCGGACATATCAATGCGGACCATTGATTGCTCATCGTCGAACAGGAACTCCGCCAGCGCCCGTGCAAGTTCTGTCTTGCCGACGCCTGTCGGTCCCATGAAAATAAAGCTTCCGATCGGACGATTCGGGTCCTGAATGCCTGCACGTGCTCTTCGAACTGCGTCGGAAACCGCGGTAATTGCTTCGTCCTGGCCAACAACCCGGCGCCGGAGCCGCTCTTCCATATGCAGGAGCTTCTGCATTTCTCCTTCCAGCATTCTGCTTACCGGAATGCCGGTCCATTTAGACACGATTTCGGCCACGTCTTCTTCGTCAACTTCTTCCTTCAGTATCTTCTGCTTGGATTGGAGCTCGGCCAGCAGTTTAGACTCGGTTTCAAGCTGCTTCTGAAGGTTGAGAAGTTTTCCGTACCGCAGTTCTGCTGCTCTTCCGAGATTCCCTTCCCGTTCCGCTTTTTCCGCTTCGCTTTTTGTCTGTTCGATCTGTTCCTTCACAATCCGGATCTTCTGGATGCCTTCCTTTTCCGCGTGCCAGGAGGTTTTCAGTGCATCTCTTCGGCCGGAAAGCTCAGAAATCTCCTTCTCGATTCCGGCAAGGCGGTCGCGTGATGCGACGTCCTTCTCTTTCTTGACTGCTTCACGTTCGATCTCGAGCTGCCTGATCCGGCGTTCCACTTCGTCGAGCTCAGCTGGCATGCTGTCGATCTCCATACGGAGCCGGGAAGCTGCCTCGTCGATGAGGTCAATGGCCTTGTCCGGCAAAAACCTGTCCGCGATATAGCGGTGAGAGAGGACCGCGGCGCTCACGAGCGCGGAATCCTTGATCTTCACGCCATGGTGAATTTCATAGCGCTCCTTGAGGCCGCGCAATATCGAAATCGTGTCCGCAACGGAGGGCTCTCGTACGAGAACCGGTTGAAACCGGCGCTCAAGAGCAGCGTCTTTCTCGATGTGCTTGCGATATTCGTTCAAGGTCGTGGCGCCCACGCACCGCAACTCCCCCCGGGCAAGCGCGGGCTTAAGCATGTTGGACGCATCCATGGCGCCTTCTGCCGCTCCTGCCCCCACTACCGTATGCAGTTCATCGATAAATAAAATCACCTCGCCGTTTGCCTCGACGACTTCCTTCAGAACCGCCTTAAGCCTGTCCTCGAATTCCCCGCGGTATTTTGCGCCGGCGACCAGAGCCCCCATGTCCAGTGCGATTACACGCTTGCTCTTCAAACCCTCAGGCACATCGCCGTTCACAATCCTCTGCGCAAGCCCTTCCGCGATCGCCGTTTTGCCCACTCCGGGCTCACCGATAAGCACAGGGTTGTTCTTTGTCCGCCTCGAAAGGACCTGAACGACGCGGCGGATCTCTTCATCCCTGCCGATCACGGGATCGAGCTTGCCGCGCCGGGCCATCTCCGTCAGGTCTCTTCCATACCGGGTAAGCGCCTGGTACTTGTCTTCGGGATTCTGATCCGTCACACGCTGGCTTCCCCGAATGTCCACGAGCACGGCGAATATCGTATCCCGGGTAACTCCGTGGCTTCCGAGGATTTCTCGTGCAGCGCCGTCTCCGTCAGCGGCCGCAACGAAGAAGTGTTCGGTGCTGATATATTCGTCTTTGAGCCGTTCAGCCTCCTTCTCTGCCCGGTCGAACAGTTTGCCCAATCGGGGCGAAAGATAGGTTTGAACGAGCCCCTCTACTGTGGGCATCCTTTCCAAAGCTTCCTGAATCTCGTTTTTTAATGTATCCGGATCTGTTCCTATCTTCTTGAGCAGCGGCAGCACAACCCCATCCATTTGTTCGAGCAGCGCCAGCAAAAGATGCTCTACTTCAATCTGCTGGTGATGTCGCCTGCCTGCCGATTCCTGAGCGGTCTGGACCGCCTGGGTCGCTTTTAAAGTAAATTTATCAAGAAGTGCCATGATTGCCTCCGTATAAAACATAGACGGACAATGGATAACCGTCCGGACGTGGACACAGCAAGACTTGTCGTCCCTCGTCACTCGTCCTTTCGTCTTTATTCATATCGTGTGAGCCTGACTCTCTGCACGGGCACAAGGGCGTTTCGCATTTCCGCACGCCGCCTCATTTCGCGCGCAAGCTCTTCCTGCAGCTGGTGCATGCTCTCTTCCATCTCCTTCTGCATCTGCTCCATCTTTTCGCGCATCGACAAAATCACCTCGACGCCGGCGAGGTTTACCCCCAGCTCCCGGGTAAGCCTCAGGATCATCTCGAGTTTCTCGACATCTTCCTCCGAATAAAGACGGGTATTCCCTCCACTTCTCTTCGGCTTTATAAAGCCCTCCCTTTCATACAACCTCAGTGTTTGTGGATGTATGTCGAGCATCTCGGACACAACGCTTATCATGAATAATTTCTGCCTTCGGGCCATGATGAACTCCGTTTATAGCGGTTTGCGGAACGAGAGTATCTCTAATTCTCAATATCCGTTATCCGCGCTCCGAAATATAAATTCCTCTACGCTATGTTCTCTTCCTGAATCCTGTAAATGTCATCCCGCTTCGCGGATTCGAGGGATGGAGTTTGTCCAGTTGTCGAAGCAATTCCTTTTCATTCTCATTTAATCCGGTTGGCGTAACCACTTTTATTGTCACATAATGGTCTCCTACGCCTCCTCCTCCGAGGTGCGGTACGCCTTTACCCTTGAGTTTGAGCTGTTGCCCGCTCTGGACTCCCGGAGGAACCGTGAGTGAAACAATGCCGTCCACTGTTGCAATCTCGATTTTATCGCCGAGTGCCGACTCCTTTATGGTTAGGCTCGCATCGGAATACAGGTTGTCGCCCTTTCGCTCGAAATATGCGTGCGGCCGCACCTTGGTTATGATATACACATCTCCCGAGGGACCACCCTGTTCGCCGGCACCGCCCATGCCCGAAACCCGGATCTTCGAACCATTGTCAACGCCGGGAGGGATCTTGACATTTATACGCTCGGATTTCTGAATTGTGCCCTTTCCTCCGCATGTTCTGCACGGGTTCGGATTAATGGTGCCCTCGCCGTGGCATCTCGGGCACGGCTGTGCGAACTGCATGAAGCCGCGGCCTTGAGAAATCGTCCCGGTTCCCCCGCATGCAGGACATGTTCTTCTGGACGTGCCTGGTTGGGCCCCAGAGCCGGCGCATGTCGCACATGTTGCCTCGCGCTGAAGGTCGACCTGCATCGTCTTTCCAAAAATTGCATCTTCGAGGTCTACCTCGACGGCGTAGGTAATGTCTTCGCCTTTCTGCGGGCCGCGCTGTCTCATCCGCTCGCCGAACATATTTCCGAATATATCTTCAAAACCGCCGCCGCGGCTACGGAAATAATCTGCTCCACCGCCAGAAGTGAATCCCTCGAACCCCTGGCCGGTGCCTGCTCCCTGACCATACCCGGCTCCAAACGCTGCATGGCCGAACTGATCATATTGCTGACGTTTTTTTGGATCAGAAAGCACTTCGTAGGCTTCGTTTAGTTCTTTGAACTTCTGTTCACTTGCCTTAACGCCCGGGTTTACATCAGGATGAAATTTTCGTGCAAGTTTACGAAACGCCTTTTTGATGTCCGCCTCAGAAGCGTTTTTACTAACCCCCAGAACCTCGTAATAGTCTCTTTTGGTTTCTGTCGCCATCAGCTATCCCCTTTATAATGATGATATTATATAAGTTGAGTGAACTATTGTCAAGTATATGAAATAAAAAAACCACGCCATGGTGCGAATAAGCGTGTTAATAACTTGTTTTTGACTATGGAATCCCCACATAAAGCTTAATAACAGTACTAATCGGCAATGAGTATCCCACTATAATTGCATTAGGACTTTAGAATTTTAGCCGCAGCTTCACCTATCTGCATATTTACGAAACTATCTCCTTTATATATCCAGACCTCAGATCTATCCAACAACAGAGTTTCGACGTAATTCTTATAACATTCAATACCTTCACTTCCAGTTCTCAGCTTAAGAATCATAAGGAGTTCTATAGCATATATCCGAACAAGAGGGTTTTTGTCGGTCAACGCTTTGATGACCATGTTTTTATAGGGCTGTACAATTACCGGATCGACTTCCGCTATCCTTCCGAAAGCGTAAAGAACGCCCGGTCTGAATATTTTTTCCTCGATTTCGTAAACTTCAGCAATCAGCGGAATAACATCCGAAAATCTGTTGGGGTCAACCCTCACGATTTCACCGAGTATCTCCGTAGCGGACCAGCCGATGCCGCCTGATTCATCGGAGAGCGACCAAAGAAGTTTCCGGATTGTTTCCCGAAGAAAGTCATAATCGGTTTTGATTAATTCCCTCGCTATCAGGCCGATCGCCTTGATTGCCCGCCACCCGGCCAGGGTCTCTTTTTCATAGGCAAAGCGTATTAATTGAGGAATTATTTTTTTATTCTTTGTTGCGAGAGAGACCAGATCCGGAAGATTGTTTGCCTCGAGCGCGTCCTTGATTGTCTTTTTTATATGTCCGTTCATCTTTATATGTCCATCATCCTGATTGAATCATTGTATCAAAAAAAATGCGCCCCGAAGGGCGCATTTTCAAAACTACCAATTTTTACTTCAACTAGTTATCCTATGAACGTTTGTTGCTTTTCTTTTCTTTTGGCAATGAAGCGTAACCCGAGAAGCACTGCTGCCATCAAAAGAAAGACTTGATACTTCACTGCAAATATGATCGGCGTCAGGAGGACCCTTGTCATTGCCCTCAACGATTCATGCCTGCTGATAAAATCGGCAATAGGAGGTGATGTCCTGTAATAGAATCTCACGAATGCAGACCCTGCCGCATTGGTCAGAAGAACTTCATCCCTGAACTTTCTTAGCACCATGACGTGAGGATCAAGGTAACTTCCAAAGGCTGCAGTCGCGATAAAGCAGCCGCTGTTTGAACCCGATGCGTCGAGCGACGTGCCGGTGCCGGGCGTACCTCCGCCGCCTGCGGATAAACCGTTGCCGGTCAGGCTTAATTGATAGCTTGCGGCTCCAGAATCAGTCAACGTTAATGTACCGGAGTATGCCTGTACTGCTGTCGGAGAAAAGGTCACCGTAAACGGATAGGTTCCACCCGCAGTAAGCGTAACAGCAGCTGTACCAAATGAAGTCGTGAATCCCGTGCCTGTCATCGAAGCCGTATTGATGGTAATAGAGTTCGTCGTATTATTTTTGAGCGTAATCGTTTTAGCATCTAACGTGCCGGGCAACACATTGCCGAAATCTAGGGAAGCAACTGCTGTCCCTGCCTCCTGGAACTCTATATCACTAACAGAGGATCCCGATGTTTGGCCTAGTCCCGTTACCGTGTAAAAAGTCGTGGTTACATCCGAGTCAAAGAGTATGCCGATGGATGAGCTGAATGCGCCCGCAGTTACAGGCGTGAAGTCAATTACCACATTCAACGTCGAACCCGCCGCCAACGTATAGGGTGTTGCCGGCGGACTCGCTATACTAAATGGTGCACTGGGCGTATTAAAGCGCAGAATTTGAACATCAGCGGTACCGTTGTTCGTTACGCTCATATTCATATTGTTCGTAGTTCCGGGGGCAGTGGCACCAAAGGCGATCAGATTGGGGCTGATGTTTACCACGGAGGCCGTGCCCGTGCCCTGAACATTGATTGTCTGCACCGTGCCGTTCGACGCATCGGTTGATATGCTGAAAGATGAGTTAAGCGTTCCTGCAACGGTCGGCGCAAAGATTACGGAGACCGTAAATACGCCGTTCGGGGCAATTGTTGCAGGCAGCGTCCCCGTATAGGTTCTCGTAAACTGGGACGAGAGCGTAGAGATCGTTGAAAGGGTCATATTTGAACTGCCGATGTTCGTTACCGTTATGCTGATGGATTTCGAACTTCCTGTTTTGACTGAACCGAAGTCTATACTGCCCTGGGACAGCGCTATTTTCGGACCGGTGCCCTCGCCGCTCAGGTTGAATGTATTGGTTCCTCCGCTGCTGTTGATTTGAACCGAACCGGAGTAGGCGGTGATATCCGTGGGTAAAAAATTAATGGTTATCGTGTCAGAGCTGTTTGCGTTTATCGTGAACGGCATTGTCTTGTTTTCGAGCTGAAAACCGGTACCGCTCACGGTCACGCTTTCCACTGTAATGGAGGAAGTCGTACTGCTGTTTCTGAGCGTAATGGCTTTGGCAGCAACGGTATTTGCCGCAACAGATCCGAAATCAAGCGTAGTTCCGGTGGTCAGGGTCGTCAATCCCGATAACAGTGTAAATGTCGAGGGAGTGGCTTTGCCGCTCACGGTCACTGTTTTATTCAGGGCCGCAAGACTGGTTGATATGGTTAGCGTACCGGAATACTGGGTGCCGGCAACCGGCGGACTGCCCGTGGGTGAAAATCGTACCGTAAACTGCAACTGACCTCCCGGATCGAGCGATGCAGGAAATGCCGGCGGACTCGGAATGCTGAAAGGTGCGACCGCCCCGGATATGCTGGTGACACTGAATGTGGTATCGGTTGAATTATTGGTAATGACAACTGTCTGGTCCACATATTGACCGGATGCAGTGTCGGAGAAGCTGATGCTTGATGGTGAAACGGTCATGCCGACTGCCTGCCCTTGCAGGTTCACCGTCTTTATCTCTGCGTCAGACTGAATCGTGAAAGCCGACGTATACGTCCCCACAGCCACAGGCTGAAATTGTACCGAGAGAATATAATCTCCGGCGCTGGTATTGTCGGGAGTAAGCTGAATATAGGTACCGCTGGCGTACGTCCCTTCACAAGTCTGAAGTTCCGAAGCCAGACTCTGATGTGAGAAAGGAGAATTCGTTCCTGTAGGAGTAGTCAAACAGTCTATTTTGAGGGACGTATCTCCGGTATTTCTTATCTTGAATTGCTTGGTGACGATCTGACCGACAGTGACGGTATCGAAATTCATGAGAAGAGGAGACAGCGTGGTATTGTCCGTTTTGAGGAGGGTCAGCTGCGGCTGACCGAGTGAATATCTCTGGCCATAAACATCGGAAGCAGTTGTTGTATTGTTTCTCGCATCCTTCCAAACCGCAAGAAACTGATTATTCTGAGAATTATACGCGATGGTAGGATTATACTGGTTTGACGGCGCTATGGATATAGAGTAATTGGAACCTCGTATGGAGCCCTCTGCATCCACATATTGTCCGAAAACATCGAGGTTCTGCAGTCCGCCGTTTCTGGCGTCTTCCCAAATGACAAAATATCTCTGATTGACCGAATCATAGGAAACATAGGGCTTCGTCTGCTTCGAGGCTGCGACATTGTCATCCTGTATGCCGTCGCCATCCGTGTCTTGAAAGGTAATCAACATATTGGAATTATAAAGACCGCCGCCCGAATAGATCAGCTGACCGTATATCTTCGTATCGGCGCCGTCCCTCAGGTCTTCCCATGTCGCAAGAAATTTCTTTGTGATGGGATCAAAACCAAGTGCCGGATAATAGGAATCGCTTGAAGTGCTGTCGTCAAGCTTTTGCGAGTAAATGACCTCTTGCGAAATCTCTTTATCGAATAATCCGTACACATGCACATACCCGCCGTCAGAATTTTCCGTCTCGAAACTTGAAGTTACGGGTTCGCCGTTGCACGATTCACTGCTGTCCTTATCCGAGCATGTGCAGGTAAGAGTTCCTTTTTTGCGAACCCCTTGAAAGACCAAAAACGTCTCGGCCCCTGTTGAGTCGGCCGCAACGTTGATATTGTTTATCGATGTAAAATATTCATACTGATGGGTTTCGATGAGGGCTCCGTGAGCCTGTGCGATCTCCCTGTTCGTTCTGGACCTGTATTGATTTATTACGTCATCATTCCGGACTATATCTGCGCCGGCGATACCGATCTTATTCACGAGTTCGGCAAGGCTGCTGCCGTCCAGCATGACATATCCCGGGAAGGAATTGTCTCCGAACGTATATGAGTGAGGTGAGTAACGGAAACATAGTTCTGATATCCTGTTCAGCGTGCCCCTCGACTCATTCCATACCAGCCAGAAACGATCCCGGACGTTGTCATATGCTATTTTTGGCAGTGTTCTCGATAACAAGCCGTCATCAGACGTAACCGATACATTTGTCTCTGTAACGGTCGTAAGAACCGGGTTTCCACCAGTCGTAGTTATCACTGTTAAAACAGTAGTCGTCACAGCTGATACAAGAAATGGGCCTCCATTGCCCAAGGATCCCGAACTTGTCCAGATCAGGCTTCCTTTTGCTATTCCGTCAGCCCTGAAATTGCCGGAACCTCTTGTGATCGTGTTGGCCGCATCATTAAATGCCAGGGAAGCGATAACTCCGGTACTGACACTGCTGATTGGCACAGTATCGTAGCTATACGTTTGATATTGGTAGCTTACGGTTGCTGTGCTGCCGTTCGCGGGAGGTGATGCGAATGTAAACGATAAGACACCTGTAACGTAGTCGATATCTCCGGTTCCATTGCCGGCCATGCTTCCAAGGCCGTTGTCAGTCAGGGTCTGTGCACCATTGACTATTGATATGCTTCCCGGTGTGATCGGATTATATAGACTGGCATATAGAGTGCCTGTCGCGTTGCTCGTAATTCCATCCCAGACTCCGACATTTTGGCTTGCTGGATTGTTTGCTATGGTAAAATCCCACTCTTTGGTTCCATTAAAACCGATGCCTGCCGCCGGACCCGCGGTTATGGTTGGCGCTGTGCATGACGAAGAAGTGGGTAAACTGGTGATCTTTGCATAGTGAACGTAATTCGGCCGTTCATCCTGCCACACGACCACAACCTGGTCTGTAGTGTCCCCTGAAACTGTCTGGGTTCCGCCATCCCGGTATGCGGCCCGAGGAGCAGTCTGATTGCCCGACGCATTCGTTATTGTCAGCTCATTGCCGCAAAATGTGCCGTCGCTCTTGATGAACCTTCCTCTTATATCGGCTCCTGTGGTCAACCGGTCTCGCCAGTCTTCATACACGGCAAACCAGAGATTTTTGTCCTGTAAATAGATGACCTGGGGATTCTGCTGGTCTTCTGAAGCAGGAGAGGTCGACCCGGTAGGCACGGATATAACGATTTCGCTTCCTTCGAGTTTTTGCCGCTTGTTGCCGTCGGATTGTCCGCTTCCCGCTTCTCTGTATCCTGAACATCCCGCCACTAATCCCAGTAAAAGAAGGAACGACATTAAACTCTTTATCTTCATAACCGTCTCCCTTAAGCCTGGCAAGTCGTTGTGCTTTTTTTAGCATCTACGGGCATGTGCCGTTTATGGTCACGTCGGCAGTCGCAGACGCACTTGCTGAACACGATACAGCGTGCACCCAGAAGGACCCGGTGGTTGCACCTGTGCCTAATACGGAACAAGGAGAAGCGATCAGGAAATCGAGCGATACGACTCCTTGGTCGTTCGTTCTTGTCCTTATATACGTATAAAAATCCGAAGCAGGATGCGCGTTGCATTCAATCCCTGAATTATGTAATGCGACAAAGGCATTCGTAAATATTTCCACGCAAAGATTATTTAAGGGCGCTCCATCCGCGTCCGTGAGTTGAAAAGAAACGGCGGAAGAACAAGCTGCCCCATCCGTATTTATCGTAGCCGAAGCCAGTTCGGGAGCTATCATTATGGACCCGATTGGTGCCGAACTGTCAGGACATCCGCCGCATGCTCCGCCGTTCAGTGTTTCTCCACAGCCTTTAAGAAAGAGCACGGGTGATGCAAGCGACAGCAGAACGAAAAGAGAGATAATTTTCACAGTCAGCTTCATTTTGCCAACCTCGCGTTATTGCGGATTTTTGCAACTTGAATGCCAGAATATGTTCATTCCAACTCTTTGTTTTCACATCACAACTGAGAATCAGTGTTGTCGGGCCGCTTAAATGACCGCACTTTTTGTCAATAACTGTGTAATTAAATCCCCAAATAATTAAACGGAATTACGGCTAAGACACTTGCATGAAAAAAACTTGACTAATAAAATCTGTTTAGGCTTTCTTTCTCATGTCTTCGTGTCTGGTCCACTAATCCAGATCCTTACACTATATGGCTTCCTGCTTGATGACTCTGGGCGTTATAAAGATAAGCAGTTCTCTTTTATCATCCCTGTTTGTTTTCTTTTTGAACAGCCATCCGATAAGCGGTATATCTCCGAAGAACGGCACTTTCTGGATGGTCTCGCCGCGGTCGAGTATCAGGATCCCGCCGATTACCGCAGTCTCGCCGTCGGACAGCAGAATCTCCGTGGTCGCTTCATTTCTTCGTATGGACGGTTGGCCGCCGGCTCCGAGAAGCGAGGTGTCGGGTGCATTCTTGGTCGCCTGAATCTTCATGAAAATCTTATTATCCGGCGTTACGTGCGGGGTAACGGTCAGCGCAAGGTTCGCTTCAATAAACTGGACCTGTGTGCCCCCTGCCGAACTGGTAGTATAAGGAATGGACTGGCCTTGCTGTATCTTTGCCTCTTTGTTGTCAAGGGCGCTGACACGCGGGGTCGAAATAACCTTGCCTTCGCCCGTCGATTCCATCGCCGACAAAACGAGATCAAGATTCAGCGACTTGGTCAGCGAGCCGAAGGTAAACCCGATAGCTCCCCCAGCGCCCTCGCCGGCCCCTGCAGGCATGTTTACAAAAAAATTTCCCGCCCCTGATGGTGTTTCTCCCATAGAGGGGCCACCGGTGACCGCGACGGAATTGGGGAACGTAAAGCCTGTGGCATTACCGTGAGCTGCATCTGATCTGCTGGTACCGCCCCATTGTACCCCTATATCACGGGTAAAAGACGTAGACGCTTCCACGATTCTGGCTTCGATCATCACCTGCGGAATCGCTTTATCAAGCAGCTTTATCAGGGTGAGCACTTCATCAACGCTGCGGGCAATGTCCTTGATGATGATCGTGTTGGTCCTCTCGTCGACAACCGTATCACCGCGAGGCGATAATGATTTTTTGAGCGTTGAATTTATATCGGACGCCTTGGCGTAATTAATGGAAACGACCCTGGTCACCAGATCTTCAGCCTTTTTCTTGGCTTCCTTTGCCCTTAACTCTTCCTCGGCCTCCCGCGTGATTGCTCCGACCGAGGCGATCCTGAGAATATTGTCTTCGAGCGCGAAACCGAGACCATTCATCTTCAAGATTATGTCCATCGCCTGGTCCCAGGGAATATTGACCATGCGGACCGTGACGCGGCCTTTAACGTCGGGCGCAAGGATTATGTTGAGGTTTGCGACATCGGCGAAGAGCCGGAGCACATTGATCAAGTCGGCATCCTGCAGGTCGAGCGATATCCTTCGCCCTGAATATTTTCCCCGTCCGATGAGGTTTGCGGGTTCACTCTTTATTTCTGCTGCCGCAGCCGGCTCTTCAACAGCCGGGGCTTCGGCCCGGGTCTCCGGCGGCTGAACCGGCTGTGCTTCTTTCTCTGTGAGCGGAGCTTTTTCCGTTTGCTTGGCCGCTGCTCTTTCCTGAGGAATTTTTTCCCCGGCCTTTTCAGCGGGAGCCGGGGTCAATGTGATTGTGACTGTATTCTCTTCCTGCGCGGTCGTATACGTCATCGGCTTGGTAAGATCGAGCACCACCCGCACTTTCTGCTCAGGAGGCGCGTGTTGACCGACACGCACCTTGTCAAGACCGCCTTTTCTTACCGGGATAACGCTCGGCCTGACCGTGCTGCTCGTCCCGGGAATGTCAACGACAAGTTTTTTCCCTTCCACCATAAAGGTATTCGGCACCATCGTGCCGTTTGCGGTAATCACCACTTTTACGCCTTCTTTGCCAGCCGTGGCTCGTACTGCCGATACTACGGTTGCGGTTGCTTTTGCCTCAGTCTGCGCCTGCTCCGCGGGACGCTCTTCAGGCTTCACAGCCTCTGCCGGCGCCGGCTCTTCGGCAATCTTGACAATTTCTATTATCAGTTTCCCGCCTGACTGGTAAAGCTTGCTGTCCGCAGCCTGCTTCAGTCCTATCTCGAGTCTGGCTATATTGTCCATCTGCGTGGGAACGATGTCTTCAACAGGACCCTTGCCGACAGGTATCTTGTTCTGTAATTCTCTTATATCTGCGTCCGATATATCGACGATCAGCCTGAGAGGCTCGGTAAGCTGGAATGAGGTGTACTGCTGAATAGGTTCCGCAGCTTCGACCACGATTTCCGTTTTTCCGTCCGTCTCCCGCGATTCTATGGTATTGATGGGAACGATCTGGGCAGGCTGCTTCCCGGGAGATGGTTTCCCGGCGCATCCGTGGAGAGGTACGATCAATACTATGAAGATCATCAACCAAAAAGCACTTCGTGGTTGACTCTTGGTCATGGTGTCGCCTCCTGTTTTTTTCGGAGCTCTACGACAATCTCCTTGCGTTCAGTGTCACCGGTATATGTTTTGAATTTTTCCTCTATGATCATTGTATTCTGGGTAATTTTTTTTATGACCCCGCCATTCGGGCCCAAAAGGGTGCCGACACGGACGAAATAGCCTTTTCCATCCGGGCCTTCGAGCATTGCGTTGTAGCCGAATCCTCCCCATACTATTCCCGCCAATTTAAATTCGGTTATATTGTGCCGCTCGAGCGGAGGGCGATCGCCGGTTTTCGCTTTCTTGGTATCTGTCTGGATCAGCGGCGCAAACGGGTCTGTCCTGCCCGACGGGTTATACGAGTAGACGGGTAGCGCAGGCTCCTCAATTTTTTGAACTACGGTTGCTGTGGGACTCGAGGCAACCGGCGTCTTTTGTACGGCCTCCGGCTCAGACGAAGCAGGAGGTGTATTGGCAGAGTCGGAACACGCCTGGAGAACGCCGCAGACGAGAACCAGAATGAAGAATATAAAAATGGGCTTTCTATTCCGTTTTTTTAGCAACTGGCGCCGCATCAGCTTTTTTCTCCACTGCCGCAAAGGTTATCGCCGTACAGTTCATCTTGATATCCATGCCGCCTGCTTTGTTCATTGTCGCCCCGCTCATTTTCAGATTCCGCATGTTGACGATACGGGTCAGCTTGCTGACCCGGTCGAAGAACAGTCCGGCATCGTGATACCCTCCGGTCAGATCGATCGTTATCGGAATCTCTTCGTACAGCCCGCTGGAATGCGTCTTGCGATCTGACGGCTTCCAATGTTTTAGTGTGAGGCCTGACTGGCTCACGAGATTTTGTATCTGTCTGAGAAGGCCGGAAACTTCCGAACCGGGGGGGAGCTGCTCGGTAAGTATCTGGAGCCGCGCCTCGAGTGTTTTTACTTCGGCTCTCAACTCATCCAGCTTTTTAATCTTTTCATCGTTCGTGTTGATGGTGGCCTGTAAGCCTGAAATATCATTCCTCAATTGAAGTATTTGATTGCTCATGGGGATATGAAATTGCCATACAAAGAGAATGATCAATACAGCGACAAAGCCGAGAAAGCCGTAGAGACGCGTTTTGGTCGGGATCTTTTGTATTTTTGGAGCAATAGTGCTGAAAAAATTATTGACAAAGGAAGCCATCAGACCCCCTTGAACGTAAACTTCAATTTATATTTATATATATCGATACCGCCCTCGGTTACCTGTGACGTTTCGAGCAAAAACACATCCAAACAATAGGGACAGGCTTTAAGATTATCCACGAACCGGACAATGTCATGATTCGTAAATCCGCTTCCTTCCACCTCGATTAGTCCGCCGGTCTCCGACAATGATGCCAGGCTAACGCCCTTCGGCAATGATTTGCTCAGTTCGTCGAGGAGATGAACGAGTAATCCCTGGTCGGTTTTGAGTTGTTCAATGATTGCGATTTTATCCGCTACTTTTTTACGTTCTTCTTCAACGCTGTTAACTTCTTTCAGCAGATTGTCCTGCTGTTGGATTCGTTCCTCGGCCGCAGCTTTATCGCGGTTGAGTGCATTAATTTTTGAATTCAGGCTGTTCCAATAGAACCACATTCCTATCCCGGTCAAGGCCAATATGAGAGTGCCGAGAATCAGCTGCTGTTGAAGCTCGGTCACTTTCTTTGGAGGCTTTTTCTTTGTGGGAAGGAGATTTATCTTGATCATCGGTCTCCGGGCCTCCTGATAGCAAGACCAACGGCAACCGCAGATTGCGGCCCTGCTTCCTGCAGTGAAACCGGGTTAAAGCGCTTCGGATCAACCTTGATATTTTTGAATGGATTCGTGATTTCGACCGGAATTTCGATCCGCTCTGACAGTACCGCCGTAAAATTTCCGATTCTCGCGCAGCCGCCGGATACAAGTACGCGTGTAACCTTCTCACTTCCGGTCGTGGACCGGAAAAAATCGAAGGATCGTTGCGTTTCAGCGACGATATCTTCAGTGACGGAAGCCATGATACCCGCGATCTGTTCCTTGTCCCCGAGCCCCTCAACCTCTCCGCGCTTCACCTTTTCAGCGTCCTCATAGCTCAGGCCGAATTCGCGCTGGAGCGCCTCGGTATAGCGGTTCCCGCCTACCGTAATATCGCGCGTAAAAATGGACATGCCGTCCTTCAGGATGTTGATATTCATCACCGATGCGCCAATGTTCAGGAGCGCCGTAATTCCTGCCTCTAAGTCATAGTTCAATTCATACATATTGGCAAGCGCGAAGGCGTCCACATCGAGGACTGTCGGTTCAAGCCCGGCTTCCTTCACGAGATTTATATAGTCGTTTATTTTATCTTTCTTGACAGCGACCAACAGAACGTCGGCTTGCCCCTCTTGTGCGCCCGGACCCAGCTTCTGAAAATCTACATTCACATCATCGATGGAAAACGGTATATATTGCTCCGCTTCCCACTTGATCGACTCTCCAAGCTCTTCCTCGGACATATCGGCCACCGATATGCGCTTGATAATAACCGAGCTGCCGGAAACCGAGATCACCGCCTCTTTTGTTTTGATCTGCTGGTCCGTCAATAGTTCCTTAATGGCATCCACGACCCGCCCTGCATCCATGACCGCCCCTTCAACGATTACTTCCGGAGGCAGCGGCACCATCCCGAACTTGACCAACTGATAATGCCCCTTGGCGCCTTTCAATTGCACCAGTTTGATAAAGGTGGAGCCTATATCCAGCGCTATTGGATCACTATTTTTTGAAAAAAACATTCTCGCTCCAATAAAGAGTCAATCCACTATACGATGTTCTTGTTCTTGATAATGTTTTCAATCGCCTTGAGATTGCTCTCGTCATAAATACGCCAACCACGCCAATCGCGCCCTACTCCCATGAGCAACCCTTCGCTTTCCCATCGGAAAAGTGTCGCCCGAGAGATGTCAAACCTATCGCATATGTCTTTGGTTTTATACCTTTTCGGATTTTTGCGCATGACCATGGTATCCTCACTTGATTAAATAGTGATAATAGTTATAGTAAGTATAGTTAGTAGCATACTGAAAAAGTACTAAATGTCAAGAAATTATTTGAATGTAAACTATTTTAATTGGTTTTTAAATGGAAATTCAGGGATGGCCTGTGTGTTAGGTACAGTAATATCGAGAAGTAATGGCAGACACTGCCGCCGAGAACAAAGAAATGGAAAACTGACGTGGCAGAACTTCAGTTTATTATCGAGTGCATAAAATATGACTCCGACCGTATAGAAAAGTCCGCCGCCGATCAGCATGATCAGTCCCGGAACGGGAAGGGCCTTTGCGATCGGACGAATAGCGGCCAAGGCGAGCCAGCCCATGACGACGTAGAGAGAAACCGAAACCAGCTGGTTGCGCTTCCTCAAAAGAATTTCCTGCAGTATACCTATGATTGCCGGCCCCCATACGATTCCGAAGGGTACAACCTGCTAACATAGGTAACAAACTAACCTATGGACATGGGTAACACGTTAAACTGCAGGGCTAGGAGGATCATCCTATGCCCTGGAGAAAGACGGAGCCCATGGAAGAGCGTTTAAAGCTAATAGCCGACTGGCTTAACGGCTACAGTATCACCGATCTGTCGGTGATCTACGGAGTAAGCCGCAAGACAATTTATAAGTGGACCGAGCGTTACGACAGTCTCGGCCAAGACGGCCTGAAAGAGCTCTGCCGAGCTCCAATCGTTCACCCGAACCAGACCGATGAGGAAATCATCAACCGTCTGGTTGAAGCAAAGCTGCTGCATATGACCTGGGGTCCCGAGAAGCTGTTAGACCTCTTAAACCGGGACGAGCCCCAGATTAAATGGCCCTCTGTCTGTACCGCCGAGAAATGGCTTAAACGACACGGCCTTGTCAAGGACCGGCGGCTGCGCAAGAAAACGCCGAAATACAGTGAGCCGTTCCTGGCCTGCGATGCACCGAACAAAGTCTGGAGCGCAGACTACAAGGGCCAGTTCAAGACAGGCGACGGCCGATGGTGTTATCCCTTGACCATCACCGACAACATGAGCCGTTACCTGCTTACGTGCAAGGGCCTTTATTCCCCTTGCCATGCGGACACCCAGCCCTGGTTCGAGTGGGCGTTCCGGGAGTTCGGCCTGCCGGAAGCGATTCGTACCGACAACGGGACGCCGTTTGCCGGACGCGGGGTAACGGGCCTCAGCCGATTGTCGGTATGGCTCATCAAACTCGGTATTAGGCCGGAACGGATAGAATCCGGCAAGCCCCAGCAGAACGGGCGCCACGAGCGGATGCACCGGACCCTGAAACAGGACACCGCCAAGCCGCCTAAGGCCAATATGGACCGGCAGCAAATCCGGTTTGATGAGTTCCGGCACGAGTACAATTACGACCGCCCGCATGAGGCGCTCAATAAAAAGACACCCGCGAGCGTTTACGAACCATCACCCAGGAGGTTCCCGGAAAAACTCCGCGAACCTGAGTACGATCATGGCATCAAGGTCCGCAAGATCCGCCTTCACGGCGAGATCCGGTTTAACAGAACTTACTACTTCATCTCCGAGCTCCTGGCCGGAGCGAGAATCGGCCTCATCGAGACCGCCGATGGAAAATACGAAATTCGCTTCGGTTTCCATCCTATCGGCATACTCGACGTCAAGCTCGGAAAAGTGGAACCTAAGTTAAAAAAAGTGTAACCCATGTCCACAGGTTAAAATGTAACCCATGTGCATGTTGCACAAAGAGGGTCCAACCCGAAGAACTGCGAAGCGTTACAAGCGTAAACGGGGTATACGTGCCGGGGATAAGCAAATGGGCGGTGTGATCGAGTTTTTGAAATATATATTTAGCTTTTCCCTGGAGGCTGTGATACACGTGGATAATAAATACAGGGCAAATAACGTCCCGCCGTAAACGGCGAAGCTCACTATCTTCCAGGCATCGCCCTTCAAACTTGCATATACTACGAGAATTGCGAGCCCCGCGAGGGCTAAAGCCGCCCCGATCAGATGGCTGATACTATTAAGCCTTTCGCCCTTTACATTTTTTTTGATATCCTGCCGACGTCAAAATTCTAAAGAACGACCACATCATTCCAGATGATATCGCAAAAAAAGGAGAGGCCGCAAGACCTCTCCTTCGGTACATACCATCAGTAAATCTTATGCATTTTCGCCATGAGGTGTAGCAAAGGTACTCGCGCGGCGCGCGGCCATGTCCATCAGTACACGCTCTGTGCCGAATGCTCCCGGCTCGTACTTTCTGAGTTTCAATTTTTCCCGCGCGGTATCGATAAGTTTGAGTGTAAGTTCCAGAATTTTTTCGGGATTTTCCTCGAAATAGAATCCTGCACCAACCATGTCCCACCACTTGTTTTCCATAAGGTCCTTCAGCACCTTGCTGGATGCGACCGGAGAACCTACGCCGAAAATGATTGGAACACCGGAGGCAACGAAGTAGGTGCCGATCGCGATGGCTTTCTCGCTCATCCATTCAGGAGCGATACCCACTGCCGGCAGTCCCCCGATATCGTCGCCCAGCCCGCCCTCTTCAGCGATCTTAGACGCAATCGTCAGTATGCGCGAATTGTCTACGCAGGAGCCAAGATGCAGCATCGGCGGAACGCCGATAGCTTCACAGACCTGTCGAAGTCCCGGACCAGCGTTTTCCAAAGCATATTCTGCTGTCATATAGCCGGCCTTAGCTGAAGCCATCGCTGAACAGCCAGTCTGGACCACGAGCACGTCGTTCTTGATCAACTCGGTTGCCAGGAACTTATGCAGACTGTCCTGGGTGATTCTCGGGTTGTTGCAACCCGCAAGACCGACGACTCCCCGGATACGTCCGGAGATAATCGCGTCATTGAGAGGACGATAGGACCCACGATACCGGCCGCCCTGCATGTATTCAATGTACTCGTCCGAGAAGCCGGCAATAACATCCGCGGTGTTGACCCCGGCAGGCGACACCTTCTCCTTCTTGCGGTTCGGGTAGTTGTCGATCGCAAGGCGAATGACCTGCTTCGCGATGTCCAGACCGTGATGCTCCTCGTACTGGATATGAACGGCATCGATCATTTTGCCCTTCGGAGTAGTCGTTATGATCTTGGTATGATAATTCTTGGCAAGCTGCGCAATGGCAGGCATGATGCACTGCACATCCACCACCATGGCTTCAATCAAGCCGGTTACTATCCCCAGTTCCTGCTGCAGGAAGCCGCCTGCCGTAGGGATGCCGTGCCGCACGAGGATTTCGTTCGCAGTGCAGCACATACCCACGAGATTGATTCCCTTGGCTCCCTTGGATTTTGCGTAGGCCACAAGATCGGGCTCTTCCTGGGCCACAACGAGCATTTCCGCAAATGACGGCTCGTGACCATGAACAACGACGTTCACATTGTCTTCTTTAAAAACGTTGAGCCCGGCGTTGGTTTTGACGGGAACAGGCGTTCCGAAAAGAATATCCGAAATGTCCGTTCCCATCATGGAACCGCCCCAGCCGTCAGCGAGTGATGCCCGCATCGCGCCGAGCATGATATTGTGGGGCTCCTGGTCTACACCCATCGTGGTGCGGTGCAGCATCTCTACGCACTCACGGTCAATGGCTCTTGGCGCTATTCCAAGCTTCTTCCATATTTCCTGCCGCTTCTTGGGTGCACGCGACAGGTAGACAAGCTCGCCCCGCTGTTGACCGAATTGATCGAGAAATTTGAGCGCGACCTTTTCGGCGATTTCGTTGACGGATTTGCCTTCGACATTAATACCGAGATATCCGGCAACCCGGTTGAGCTTACGGACGTCCTTGATTTGAAAGTCCTTGGCTTCTCCCTGTGCCACGGCAAGCAGAGTGTTGGCCAAGTCCCTGGCATGGTCCGAATGGGCCGCGGTCCCTGCAGCTACCATGCGTGCGAAGTTCCGCGCCGCCACAACCGGCAACGTTGCCCCGCAGACGCCTGAAGCCGCCTCCTCAGCATCTTTGCCCACAAGCCTGCATGGTCCCATATAGCACATTTTGCAGCATGCACCCTGGTGGCCTATCGGACAAGGTTTAAGCTTTTCTGCGCGATCAAATGCGGTAGGGAGTTTTTTCTCCCCGGCTGACTTGAGCAATACTTGCGCAGCGGGGTCAGCCGTTTTCAGTTCTTCTTTCATAACTTATAAGCTCCTTTCAGGAAGGTAGACAAAAGTGCGGTCGGACTCTGAACCGGGGCATTATACAAAAAACAAAATAAAAAAACTACAGAAAATTTCTGCTACTTTGCGTTAGTTTCGAAACTTGTAGACTTTATGAAAACAGCTCGAGCGGGAAGTCAGCAAGAGGATATGCAGCTTATGAGGGGTAACCGCGGACTAATTGCGCCATCTCGGATCGGAAAGTGAGGCAGCGACTCTTTCAATAGATCCCCTACCGACATCGCTGCGACTCTTACAAGGGCTTTAACCGTACACCTAGCGCTCCTACCGAGAAAAGCACACAACTTTTTTTATAACGAATCGTTCTCTGTTGTCGCTATGTCTTTATACCTTTGTCTTTCCCCCCTATGCGTGCCATCGTTCGATATACTAACAAGCTCAGCGCTGAAGCGCTGGCTCTGCTACGACTATGACGCGACCTACCGCTGAACCGGCCAAAAGTCCGCGGTTTATCGCGAATAAAAAAGCACGGGTCGACACGGCTGAATTCTTGACAGTCTTTGCGTATACAGGCTTGAAGCACCCTGCTTCAATTTTTCCCGCCTTTACTTTTTTGGCTCCCGATGCAATTTCCTTCAGCTTGAAACCTTTGGCCTTGCTGATCAGAGCGGAAAGTTCCGCCGCAATTTCTGCTCCGTTCTTTGCAGATCCCTGAACCGCCTGCGCTCCGATAAGCGTCTTCGTTTTTCCGTAGGTGTTTACTATGCTGCCGTCCCGTTCGTACAGGGAGGACAAGGGAAGTACTACATCAGCCTTTTCCGCCAGCCCAGTCATGTGACTTGCTGCCACAACAACAAAATCCGCTTTCACAGCATCTTCAGGTACATTACCAGCTATGAAAACGGCTTTCAGTCCGGACGTCATAATATCGCTATAGTTCTTGCCGGCCTTCTTGGCTTTTATAAAACCGGGTTCTTTGTCGAACCGGCATCCCATCTGCAGAACGCCGAGGGAATTTGCCTCAAGCATAAGCGGCAGAACACCGGCATTTTTGAGAAGCGCCAGATTTAATGCCTGCGTCGAAGATTCTTCGCTTCCGGATATCCCCGCGCCGATAACGACAACCGGGTGCTTTGCGGCGGCGTACGTCTTTGCAGCTGCGTTGATCAGTTCAGAAGAAACCCCTGAAGCCGAAGCCGCATCATCGACGCTTACCAAAGACTTTTTAAGAGCGTCACCGCCCTTTGCTGTCGCTGTCACACCTTCCGCCAGAACCGCAGACATGAATCCTGCGAGCAGCACCGGATCGGATCCCGCTTTAAGCTGGAGGTGGATTGCGTTCTGATGACCCGCCAGATCTGTCTTCACGGTGCTTACCACGATGATCTTGGCACCCGCTTGCGCCCTCCTCCGGATCGCCACGTCTACTTCCTGAAGGGACTGCTTCTTCTGTGAAGGGTCCGCACCGATGATAACCACGCAGTCAGCGGTTGAGACGTCCGCTTGTGACCCGATGCCCAGCCCTTTACCGCCGTAGACCGAGCACAAGGCGGAGATCATTCCTGATGCATATGATGACGAAGGCGTATCAATATGAGCACTGCCGACCACACCCCTGGCCAGTAATTGAACTGCATAAGCCTCTTCGTTCAGGAGAGAACCTGCTGCGATGAAACCTGCACCGGATCCGGCCTTCTTGAGGGCATCCGCTGCCATTGCGGCTGCGTCGTCCCAGGTCGTAGGCACCAGTTTGCCTCCCTGCTTTTTCATTGGAGAGGCAATGCGGTTGTTTGAATTCATTGAATCGAAACCAAAACGGCCGATGCCGCATATGTACCCATTGTCGTCTTGTGCGTTCACTTTTACGATTCTTCCGTCCTTGCTGCTTGTCGTTACGCTGCAGCCCGAGCCGCAGGCCGTGCATACCGTATTTTTTTTCTGGAGGTCCCATTCCCTGCCGTGCTGCCACCGGTCGTGTTCCATGATGCTGTTTACCGGGCAAGCATCGACGCAACTGCCGCAAAACGAGCACCCCGACTCATGCAAGGGCTTATCCAAAGCGGTCGAGACCTTAGTGCTGATGCCGCGCCCCATAAAGTCAAGAACATTCGTCCCCTGTTCTTTGCATACCCTGACGCACCTGCCGCACAGAACGCAAAAATTATTGTCGATGGTGATGAAGGGACTCTTATCGTTTAATTCGTAATTAAAGGTCTTGCGTCCGAAGGACGATTCCCGGATACCAAGATCCGCGGCATAGCGCTGCAGGTCGCAGGCGCCTGCCTTGGGGCAGGTCATGCAGTCGAGCGGATGAAAGGAAAGAACAAGGTCCGTCACAAACTTTCTGATTTCCTCCACCTTCGGGGTCTTCGTTGCGACCTTCATGCCTTCCTTCACCCTGGTTGTGCATCCGGTGACCGGCGTCTTCATGCCCTCGATCTCCACCATGCACATGCGGCATGCGCCCACACCGCGCAGTTCCTTGATATGACACAGGTTGGGAATGTGCACGCCGACTGTGGCGGCGGCATCCACGAGTGTTGCGCCATCCGGCACGGACACTGCTTTTCCGTCCAGTTCGATATTGACCATCTTGCTCATAGTTCCTCCGGATCCTCTTATGTTCCTACTTCAACGCATTCCTTATCTTCGTGTTTCGATTTTTCTACCGCCGCTGTCCTCACCTTGTCTGGTGCGGTTACATCAGCCGGCACGTACACCGCGCCTTCAGGACAGACCGCCAGGCACAGACCGCAATGCGTGCACCGCTTCTGCCTGACGCGATACGGCATGAATCCGGTCTTGTACGGCTCTCTCTTCTGTCCCTCGATGGCAGTCGAGGGGCAAGCGACGCGGCAGACGTCGCACATCGTGCAACGGTCGGCACTGATCATATACTGAACAAGGGAGGGGCACTCCTGGTCGTCGCAAATGCCGCGCACATGCCGGCAAAAATCTTCACTGGAAGAAGTGAGAAACTCGGAAAGAATGTCCGCATGGTCCTTGCCCTTCTTGCACATGCTTCCATCCTTCATGTTCCGGGCAATGTTTCTGAGGAGCGCGATATGCCGCTTCTCTCCCCTGCCCTCCTGGATCATCTCGATGATCCGTATCGCATTAGAGACGCCGAGCTTGCACGGGTGGCACTTGGAACACATACCGTTTTTTGAATCATCATCATAAAAATTCTGGAGACGGGTCCGGGCCTCGTTTACCGGGCATTTATTCTCAGGCTGATGCATAGCTTTTCCTCCTCTCTATCACGATTGCATTTGTGGGACAGACTGAATAGCAGGCTTTGCATTTTGTACAATAGTCCTGGTCAATGAAAAATTTGTCTCGAAGCTCCACCACGGCATCGAACGCGCAGGCGGTCTTGCACATGCCGCAGAGAATGCATTCCTCCGGAAGGATGCGGAACACCCCCATGCCTTGGCAGCGTTTTGCCCTGCAGTACTCGCGTACGTGCTCTTCGTACTCTTCCCGGAAGTATTTGATTGTGGAAAGCACCGGGTTCGGCGCGCTGCTGCCGAGACCGCACAGAGAACCTTCGGCCACCATCTTCCCGATCTCTTCAAGCCGTGCAATGTCATCCTCCTTGCCCCGGCCGGAAGTTATCTTTTCAAGCAGCTCGTACATTTGATAGGTGCCGATCCTGCATGGCGCGCACTTGCCGCAGGACTCGTTCTTCGTAAACGATAGAAAGAACTTGGCCACGTCGACCATGCAGTCGTCTTCGTCCATAACGACCATTCCGCCTGATCCCATCATGGAACCGACGTTGGAAAGGGAATCGAAATCAACAGGCATATCGAGAAACTGTGCGGGAATGCATCCGCCGGAAGGTCCGCCGGTCTGGACCGCCTTCAGCTTCTTGTTCGGGTTCAGCATGCCGCCGCCGATATCAAAGATGATCTCCCGGAGTGTGATGCCCATCGGGACTTCGATCAGGCCCGTATTCTTGATCTTTCCTGTGAGGGCGAACACCTTTGTGCCCGGCGATTTGGGCGTCCCGATCTTCGTATAAAAATCCAGCCCCTTGGTAAGGATGACCGGCACGTTCGCAAAGGTCTCGACGTTATTGAGGTTTGTGGGCATACCCCACAGACCGCCGGCAGCCTCGGATAGCCGCGGCGGGCGGGGGCGGGGCATGCCTCGCTCTCCCTCAATGGAGGCCACGAGCGATGTCGATTCACCACAAACGAAAGCTCCGGCACCCTCCTTGATTTCTATCGTGAAATCAAGATCTGAACCGAGAATTTTCTTTCCCAGGAGGCCGAGTGCCTCGGCCTGGCTTATAGCTACACCCAGATTTTTTACGGCAAGCGGATATTCGTGCCGGACGTAGATGAATCCATACCGTGCGCCTATTGCATAGGCATTGACAATCATTCCTTCGATGACGGAGTGGGGATCGCCTTCCATAACCGCCCGGTCCATGAACGCTCCAGGGTCGCCTTCGTCCCCGTTGCATATAACGGCCTTGATTTTGGCGCCTGATTTTTTAGTATGTTCCCATTTGAGGCCCGCCGGAAAGCCCGCGCCCCCCCGACCCCTGAGCCCGGATTTTTTAACGAGATCGATCACATCGTCCGGTTTCATTTCGGTCAGCACCTTCGCCAGGCCTGCATAGCCGTCCTCGCGAATAGCATCATAAATATTGCACGGATCGACAAAACCGTTGCGCTGAAGGGCAAGGCGTTTCTGTTTTTTGTAAAAGGGGATGTCCTTCATGGTTGTATTCGGTTCTGAAAGGGCACTCTCCCGATAGAGCTGTTTGCGGTACGGGATACCGCGCATCACGGAATCCGAGAACAGAGCAGGAACATCATTTACGTTCACTTTCTGATAGAACATTTCCTGCGGCTGCTGGATTACGACAGGCCCGCGCTGACAGAAGCCCTGGCACCCCGTTTTGACAATCTCGAGGTTAACCTGCTTTTTCTCCGCCTCTTCCTCGAATTTCTTGACCAGTTTGTTCGAACCTGTAGCCTGACAGGCCGTACCGCAACAGATACGGACGCGCAGCGCCTCGCTCTCTTGGCGTTCCTTGCGGAGCTTTTGCCTCAGGACATCCAGGTCTTGTATGCTTTCCAGACGTTTAAACGTGAGTTCCATGTTCGCTCCTCACCGCATGGATGATGCCGTCCACCATCTTCGGCGTCAGCTCGCCGAAGAGTTCCTGATCATTTATCGTTGCAACAGGAGCCAGAGCGCAGCAGCCGACGCATCCGACTGTTTCGAGAGTTACCGAAAGGTCCGGTGCTGTTTCTCCCTCTTTAATCCCGAGCTTTTCCTCCATCTCGGTAAGCACGGCTTTGGCGCCCCGTACATGGCAGGCAGTGCCCATGCATACCTTGACGATTTTTTTTCCCCGGGGTTTAAAATGAAAATGTTTGTAAAACGAGGCCACACCGTACACCTGGGATAGAGATAAAGACATCCGGTCCGCAATCATGCCCATGGCGTCTTCCGGGAGGTAGCCGATCTTTTCCTGAATCCGTTGAAGTACGGCAATCAGCATTCCGCGCTGGCCCTGGGCATTGTTCAGAACAGAATCTATGTTTTTCAGGTCTTCTTGATGAAGCACTTTTTGTTATACCTCCCCTTCTCCCCGTCGTATTTTACAGACCGGGAGATTGAAACACATGAGCTGTATGGAGTTGTACTGACCACGGGAAAAATCCAACTGCAGATTAGCAAAGAAGCCCCTTATCAGGGGTAAAGCAGCCAAACAGCCATGCAACTTTTAAAAAGAACGAAATGTTACCAAACTACACATTTTTCTGTGACTTGAATCACAATAAAGAAAGTGATCGATACTATCAATATGACACATAAAAATCAATACAAATTTGCATTAATAATTTTTATATTTAGATTATTTTTACTGAGAGTAACTTTTATTCACGTTAAAAAGAGTATATCATGTTTTATTGTAACAATTTTTATTTAATAATATCAGTAAGTTATATTGTGCTGAATTGACGATCCGGATAGGCTATTTGTTTCATTTCGCGAGGGCAGAAAGCGATTTTCTGTATAAGAGCAACTACGGAGGTTCTGTTTTTTAGTCCGGCTTTGCGATAGCTTTGGAAAAACTTCTGCTAAACTGACCAGGCTAATAACGTGCTACAGAGAGAAATAGCGTTCTCTTCGTTTCGCAGCCTGTTCGAAGGGAAGGGGTTAAAGTGTGGGGAACATCAAAGTCGATATAAAAGTGATTCTGCCGAGTTAACGGTGGTTTAAGGGCTTACTCCAGCATAACGAGTGTCGAAATCATGGCAACGGACCAGACAATGTCGGACAAGGAGATCTGGTAATCAACAGTTGAATCGAAAAAGAGCGATGCTCTCGCAGGGAATTCCTCATCCTCGAGCCACAGGATCATCGTAACCGGAACCCGGGGCAGTGGATAAAGCCGGACTGCCGCATCTCCGTACGTGGCGATCTCCGCGCCAAATTTGATGCCGCGCAGCTCAATTTATCTTTGCGGTACTTTTCCTGAATGCGGTCGAGCGGGAGAACATGGGTGCCTGTAAAAAAACGCTGACCGCCTTTAACATCAATCGGCCTTATCAGCCGTTTCGTGGAGGGAATATCCTTCGCACTCGTCATATACCAGAGTAATGAAAGCCGGAAAAAATCTTTGTACCTTCCGAGAAACAGTCCGGCATGAGGATTTTCGCTGGAAATCGTTCTCTCTCCGGTCGACACAATGAAATCTATACCAAAGCATTTTATTGCATAGGTTCCGGTTGAGGGGTCATGCGTTGCTTTTGCTCCGGCACAGACATCTTTAGTACTGAGCCCCGAGAGCGTTTCCCATGCTTTCGCTTCTCCCCAAACGGTTTTCAAAGGGACAAGTTCGATTCGGCTTTCCTGTTTTATTGACGAATATTCAGTATTGTGCCGTTTCAACCCGGTTAATCCTCGTCTAAATTAAGGAGCTCATGAGCATGTCCGAAAAAAGCGGGGTCTCCAAGGGGGATGAAGAGACCCCGGCATGCCACAAAAAGGTCACAACGTGCTCCTAAATTATCGACGGGCGGAACAACGCGCGCGCCGGTCATTTTTTCTGCATCAGATACTCGTGCATGGCCTTAGCGGCTTTCCTCCCGGCGCCCATTGCCGAGATGACGGTGGCCGAACCGGTGACAATATCGCCGCCGGCGTATACGCCCTCCATGCTCGTACGGCCTGTTTGTTCGTCTGCAATGATATAGAGCCTCTTGTTGACCTGAAGATTTTTGGCGCTCTGGGGAATGATGGGATTCGCGCCCGTACCGAGGGCGACAATAGCGACGTTCACCGGGATCTCGAATTCCGATCCCTTGATCGGCTTCGGCGAACGCCTGCCCGACTCATCCAGCTCGCACAGGTCCATCCTCACGCACTCTACTGCCCGAACCTGCCCCTGATCATCTCCAAGGATCCGAACCGGGTTCGTGCAGAGCTCGAACCGGATCCCTTCCTCCTGGGCATGATGAACCTCTTCCTTGCGAGCCGGCAGTTCCGTGAGAGACCTGCGGTAAACCAGAACGACCTCGGACGCGCCGATGCGGAGAGCGGTCCTGGCCGCATCCATGGCAACATTTCCACCCCCGAAGACCGCCACCCGGTCCCCACGCTTAATCGGGGTATCGAACTCCGGAAACTGGTAGGCCCGCATAAGATTGATTCTGGTCAAAAACTCGTTCGCGGAATATACTCCGTTCAGGTTCTCGCCGTCAATGTTCATGAACTTCGGCAGGCCTGCTCCGCTGCCGATAAAGCAGGCATCATTCTCCTGCATGATTTCATCCACAGTAAACAGCTTGCCCACTACCGCGTTCGTCATGATCTCGACGCCCATTTTTTTGAGCACTTCGATTTCACTGTAGACAATTTTTTTCGGCAACCGGAATTCCGGAATGCCATACACAAGAACGCCTCCCGGCTCGTGGAGCGCCTCATAGATGATTACACTGTGCCCTTGCCTCGCCAGTTCGTAGGCGCATGTCAGGCCCGAGGGGCCGCTGCCGATGACGGCAACCTTCCGCCCGGTCTTCTGGCCGACCTGGGGCGTCTCGGACCCGCCGTTATTGAAGGATTGATCAGCGGCAAATCGTTCGAGTCGGCCGATGCCTACCGGCTCGAATTTCTTCCCGACCACGCAGTTCTTCTCGCACTGGCTCTCCTGGGGACAAACCCTGCCGCACACCGCAGGCAGGAGATTCGCCTCTTTGATAATAGCAATAGCTTTCTTAAAATCCCCTTCACTGATTGCCTTGATGAACCGGGGAATAGGAACATTGACCGGACAGCCGTCTACACACCCCGGCTTCTTGCAATTCAGGCAGCGTGCTGCTTCCTGCATTGCCATGTCCCGTGTATAGCCGAGGGACACTTCTTTAAAATTGGAGCGCCTCTCCTGGGGCGGCTGCTCGGGAATCGGTGTTTTTTTCGGTATAATTTTTTTCGGTGTTTTCTTCTCTTCAGCCATGGCTTACCCCCGTTCGCAGAGCACGCCCGCGTGCCGCTGCTTCCATGATTCAAAGGATTCCCGCTGTTCCGGGGTATAGGATTTTTGCCGGGTCATGAGGATGTCCCAGTTGACCTGGTGCCCGTCGAATTCAGGACCGTCAGTACAGGCGAAGAGGGTCTGGCCGCCAACAGTAACGCGACATCCGCCGCACATCCCTGTGCCGTCGACCATGATGGGGTTGAGGCTCACCATAGTTTTCACGCCGAAGGGGCGAGTCGTCTCGGATACAAACTTCATCATGATCGCCGGACCGACCGTGACAACAAGGCCGGTACCGCCCTTCTCAAGCTCCTGACGGAGCGCTTCGGTCACGACACCCTTCATTCCCTTGCTTCCATCGTCGGTTGAAACAAGAACCTTGCTGCAGACCTCTTCCATTTCTTTCTCGTAGATCAGGAGATCTTTGGATCGGGCGCCCATGACACAGACGACCTCATTGCCTTTGGCCTTGAAAGCTCGCGCAATAGGATAGAGCGGGGCAACCCCGAAACCGCCGCCGACAACAATCACTTTACCGGCATGATCGATGTGCGTCGGATTGCCCAGTGGTCCGCAGAGATCGAGTATCTCATCGCCCGTTTTCATCAGCGACATCTCGGTGGTGGTCTTGCCCACGGCCATGACGATCAGGCTGATGGTCCCCTCCGCCGGATTTATATCCGCAAGCGAAATGGGGATCCGCTCACCTTTTGAGTGGAGCCGAAGAATGACAAACTGTCCGGGCTTTGCCTTCTTTGAAATAAGCGGTGCAGCGACCTTGAAATAAAAAACATCCGGTTTCCGAAGCAATCTTTTTTCCAGAATTTTTGGCATAATCGTTCCTTCTGCGGCAGCCCTGACTGCTGCTCGCCCCTTTAGGATATGGATTCATGCACATCACGTACCCTGATCTTACTCCTGTTAATAATGCATGGGTGTAACAGGTAATGAACTTGTTGAAAGACCACGTCTGTTATGATCGATCACTGCAAAATACTACGTTCAAAAAAGGATTTCATTGTTTTGGAAGGATACATGCTACAATCGGTAACAATTTACACTATTTTCCTGATGAATGAAAGAAAAAAATGAAACATCGTTGCATGCTTTGGCAACCGTAAGCTTGAGGATTTTCTTCTTGATAAGGAGTACTATGCAGAGATCCATTTTCAATACGGCTTATCCAGCGAGCCATACTGCATCTTTTTCTTACCCGTAATCATTGTTCTGTATTGAAGCTTATCATGACTCTTTTAGATAATTCTTTGTCGCAATTTCTTTTCTCCGGTCAGACATTACGAGTTTGACAGGCTCATAACCTCCTGCTATTATTAATTTGGCTGTCTGTTTTGATCAGCAATGAAGGAGAAGAGAACGAATGAGCATTCTGGCAATGATTCTGGCAGGCGGCAAGGGCGAACGGCTGCATCCGCTGACCATCCACCGCGCAAAACCGGCTGTCCCGTTTGGAGGAATCTACAGAATTATTGATTTCACTCTTTCAAATTGCATCAATTCCGGTATCCGGAAGATTGCGGTCCTTCCCCAGTATAAATCCCTTTCGCTCGACAAGCATTTACGGCTCGCCTGGAATTTTTTTTCCGGAGAATTGAATGAATACATAATTTCCGTACCTCCCCAGCAGCGCGTCGGAGACAAATGGTACCAGGGGACCGCGGATGCGATTTACCAGAACATCTATATGATCGAAAAAGACGCGCCGGACCACCTTATGGTCCTTGCCGGGGACCATATTTACAAGATGGACTATTCGGAGATGTTCCGCTTTCATCAGGAAAAGAACGCCGATGCCACTGTTGCAGCCCTTGAAATACCGAGGGCAACAGCATCCTCGTTCGGGGTAATAGAGGTGGACAAGGACTATCGGGTCATCGGCTTCGAGGAAAAACCGAAAAGTCCGAAACCGATTCCCGGCCGGTCCGACCTGGCCTTCGCCTCGATGGGCGTCTATCTTTTCAATACAAAAAAAGCCATTGAGCATCTCGAATTCGACGCGCTCAGGGACACGGCCCACGACTTCGGAAAAAATATTATTCCACATATGATGAAGACCGACCGGGTTTATGCCTACAACTTCGAGGATGAGAACAAGAAGGCCGCGAAGTATTGGCGCGACGTAGGCACCATCGACGCTTACTGGGAGGCGAATATGGACCTGGTCAGCGTCGACCCGCTGCTGAACCTCTACGACAAGGCATGGCCGATACGGACATACCAGGGACAGAACCCGCCCGCGAAATTTGTTTTCGCGCAGCAGGAGAAGGGGGGACGGCTCGGCATGGCGCTTGATTCGATAGTGGCCCACGGCTGCATTATAAGCGGCGGCCAGGTGTATAATTCCGTGCTTTCACCCAACGTGCGGGTTAACAGCTACAGCGAAGTCCATGATTCCATCCTCATGGAAAACGTCGAGATCGGCAGACACTGCAGGATTCGAAAAGCCATTATTGACAAGGACGTGACGATTCCCCCAGGGACCGAAATCGGATATAATCTGGAGGAAGATAAAAAACGTTATGAGGTAACACCGTCAGGAATTGTTGTAATTGCAAAAGGGACCGAACTGAGAGAAGAGGAACTCGAGAAAAAAACAGCCTGAAAATCAGTATCAAAGAGTCACAGTGTCAAAGTTTTTCTCTGACACTCCGAAACTCTGACGCTCTGACACACCCCCACTGCTCAAACAAACCTTACAAGCTCATCCAAATCTTTCCTGCTCCTCGCAAGAGGGTTTTCGTCCGGAACACCCACCGGCAACAGTGCCGCAATAGATTTATCTTTTCCGAAACCTAAAAGCTTTTCGAACGCTTCCTGGGCCACGAGCGGCCCCGTCATCCAGCACGAGCCGTATCCGAGGGCATGGATCGCCAGGAGCATGTTCTGGACAGCAGCTGAAACGCTTTGGAGGCCCGGCAAAGGCCTTAGTCTCCTGGCCTGCTCGGGCGTATATCCCATTCTGGCAAGCAGAAGATCCGTACCTGCATCGTACGCTTCCATGCAGACAGCGATCACGACCGGTGCATTCTCGAAAAATGTGTAATAGTTGCTCTTGTATGCCGCAAGCCGCTGCGCCTGTTTCTCGCTGTCCGCAAACGGTATCATGCGGTCTATCATTTCCCGCACGGCGTCTGCCATGCTCTTAAGAACAGACCGGTCCCTGATCACGATAAAGCTCCAGGGCTGGGTATTGTTCGCACTCGGTGCCCATCTCGCGGCGTCGACAATCTTTTTTAGGTCCTCGTCAGGCACGGGAGTCCGCTTGAACCGGCGGATGCTTTTTCTGTTGTGAATCGCGTCAAAGAGATCCATAAGTGTGGAAAAGAGCATAGGGCAGAGCGTATAGCGTTAAAATCCTGTCTATGCACTTTGCGCTTCTATACTCCATACGCCATGCTCCATGCGCTATGCGGTTCTACACCATTCCCGCCAGTTCCCTGATCAGTTTCTCGGAATCCTTCCACCCGAGGCAGGGATCGGTGATCGATTTGCCGTAGACTTCCTCAGTGACCTTTTGGGCGCCCTCCTCGATGAAGCTCTCGATCATAAAGCCCTTGATCATGGTCTGCAGCAGTTTCGAATGCCGGCGGCTTTGCATTACTTCCATGGCGATACGGGGCTGCTCGGCGTATTTCTTATTCGAATTCGCATGGTTTGTGTCAACGATGATCGCCGGATTGGCAAGGCCCCGTTTCTGGTACGATTCAGCGAACATCTGCAGGTCTTCATAGTGATAGTTGGGAACGGACAGCCCGTGATAATCGATGGCGCCGCGCAGAACAGCGTGCGCAAGAGGATTGCCCGAGGTCTTGACCTCCCAGCGGTTATAGCTGAAGACATGCGGCGCCTGCGCTGCCTGGATCGAGTTGAGCGTCACCTCATTGTCTCCGGATGTCGGATTCTTCATTCCTGCCGGAATGTCGAGCCCGCTGCACGTCAGCCGGTGGGCCTGGTTTTCAACAGAGCGCGCCCCGACAGCGACATAGCTCAGGACATCCTCGAGGTACGGAAAGTTCCCCGGGTAGAGCATTTCATCGGCAGCCGGAAGATGTGATTCCTTTAAGGCGCGCAGGTGCATCTTCCTGATGGCCTTTATGCCTTCGACTATGTTCGGCGCTTCATCAAGTTTCGGCTGGTGCGCCATGCCCTTGTATCCGATCCCGGTGGTGCGCGGCTTGTTTGTATAGATTCTTGGAATGATAATGATCTTTTCCTTCACCTCTGCCTGGACCCGCGCAAGCCTCGATATGTAATCGCACACAGCTTCCTCGTCGTGGGCTGAACAGGGCCCTATGACAAGAAGCAGTTTGTTCGCCTCTCCGGTAAAAGCGGCCTTTATGTCCAGGTCCCGCTTTTTCTTCGCGTCAATAAGATCGGAAGAGAGCGGCATTGCCGCAAGAATTTCATCGGGCTGCGGAATCTCCCGGACGTATTCAAAGCTCATCAGTCAAAAACCTCCTCTGTATCGAACAAGACGCAGTATAAAAGCCGATCAGCATCAAGTCAAGCCAAAAAAAGATGTTTGAAAAGGGTTTGGGAATAATTTGGGATTAGGTCGCGGAAAAAATCGATCAATGCAGATAAAGACACTTACTGAATATCGGCTACGTATTCTGGAATCAATCCGCTTATGACGTTTCCGTTCGCGTCGGATGCGGAAAAATTTACAAGGCTGAAGTCAGAGTTTTTCGGGGAGTGACCCGTAGCTATATCGCCGTTCATACTGCAGAACTCACTGGTCATAAACCCGCTTCCGCTCGCAACCAGAATCCGCACCTGCCCGGACAACGTTCCGGATGCCGCCGTGTACACAGCTATAGCGTAGGAACCGGAACCTGCAACACCGGAAGGAGTCACGACTCCGGCATCGGTTTCATCCTGAAAAAAGCAGTTGGACACGGATAAAATCTGATCAACACGGATTTATAGGAAGTTACGAACAGTAATGGATTCACCCAAAAGGCGAGATGGCTTTTTGCTCTATCACATTGTTTTGATCCGCTGTTTCCGTGTTCATCCGTGTTCAAATGCCGTTTTTAGGTTCATTCGTGGTTCCTGATCTTTTATCTTCAACATCTTCGCGGCTGAAAAGAAAGGAGTGGGTCAAAAAAGTCTTCTGGATCGAATGCCAGATAAGCCGGGAATACGTTCTTACAAATGAGTCCCAGCCTGCGTCGTCGGCGCCTTCCAGACAGTTCTGAATAAGACAAACATCCTCTTGCCTGCTCATAATCTCCCCTTGCAATTGCCCGCCGTTTTTATCCTGTCGTTTAAACAGACAAGGGCCAGGAAGGCATTGCGATTTGAAGAATACGTTTTATCAAACGGGCATCGTAGATCGGAGAAACATGATCAGGGGCCATCTTAGGCCGATGCGACCGGGATTATGCAGGCGTAAAACATAGTCTATTAACAAGTTGTTTGATTCCGGCAAGTTGTGAAAGCAGGATGACAGCAGCATGCTCGCTACTGCGACAGTTTTTTTTAGTTATAACAATAAGTAACTTTAAATAAATCGAATACTTAGGAATCACAGGCAAAGGCGACTATAGTTTTTTTCGTTTAGGTTGTCAATCTCCTTGGCAGGGTATTTTCGGGGTATTGAGGAAAATCATAACTATGATAAGATATTATATTTTAACTTTAGATAATATAGCGTCTCTAAGGTCTGTGGTTTACAGTGCTCTATACCGACCGGATTGCGCGGCCACCGCATGCCGCGCTCAAAGTGATATCCGAGAAAGTCGCCGCTGAACTGTAAAATCCTCTGGTTTTTTTGCCTGCGATATTGTATAAAGGCTTGCCATGGCAAAAAAGGAACAGTCCGCAAAAGGAAAATCAAAAAGCAAGGGCGGCAGCTATGAACGCTTCGTGCTCGCCGGCATCGTAATCTGCCTCGTCGTAATCGGGCTGATTCTATGGGGACCGCTGCGGCAATACAGCCCCGATGCAAAAAGGACCGCCCAGCCGCCGAAAAAATCGGAGGCTGCGTCGGAAAAGACCGGGAAGCCGGACGCCCGGGTAGCGATCGTCATCGACGACCTCGGACAGGACTTGAAGTCGGCGCGGGAGATCCTTTCGCTTCCCGGCCGGCTCACGTTCGCGGTCATGCCCGGCCTGCCTCAATCGCAGACGGTCGCAGCGCTCATCAGGCAGAAAAACGGCGAACTGCTTCTCCACCTTCCCATGGAACATAGGGGCAGAAACGGAAAGCCGGCCCCTGGCATGCTCCGTGCGAACATGACGCCGATGGATTTTTTAAACACCTTCAGCGAAGATGTACGATCCGTTCCGAATGCAATCGGCGTAAACAACCATGAAGGATCTTCCCTTACCGAGAACAAGGAGGCAATGAAGTTCCTCATGGCCGAGCTCAAGACCCGTGACCTCCTGTTCCTTGACAGTCTCACGTCTCCAAAAAGCGTGGCCTATGCAACCGCGAAAGAGTTCGGCCTTCGTGCGGCCAGGCGGGATGTATTTCTCGATAATGAGGGTGACAACGAGGAATACATCGGTAAACAGCTTGAAGAGCTGGCCCGCCTCGCGAAAGAACACGGCCGGTCGATCGGCATAGGCCATCCGCATCCGGCAACGATAAGCGCCCTTCGGAAATGGCTGGCTTCAGCACCGGAGCAAGGCATCGAGATCGTGCCGCTTTCGAAACTGATGCAGTAGCGGACCCTGAGACGCTGTGACAGGGCGTTAGGGAGAACGTCGCGGCAGATTCTTCACAGGCCCCGTGGTGTCTCGTTCCGGCATCAGATACCCTGCCTTAAGGAAAAAAATGCTTATTCTAGGAATAGAAACCTCCTGCGACGAAACCGCTGCCGCCGTGCTCCGTAACGACATCGTCCTCTCCAGCATCGTGTCGTCTCAAACAGACGTACACAAAAAATACGGCGGCGTGGTGCCCGAGCTGGCATCGCGGGAACATCTGAAAAATATCGTGCCCGTCATTCGGGAGGCACTCGATTCCGCAACAGTATCGCTAGAGCATATCGATTTGATTGCGGTAACGTACACGCCGGGGCTGATCGGCGCGCTGCTGGTCGGTGTCTCGGCTGCAAAGGCGCTCTCGTATGCGCTCGAAATTCCCTTTATCGGGGTGCACCACGGCGAAGGCCATATCCTCGCCGCACACATCGAATATCCCGGCATCGGGCATCCCTATGTGGCACTGCTTGTTTCAGGCGGCCATACAGCATTGTACCTGGTAAATGGTTTCGGACAGTATACTATGCTTGGACAGACGCGTGATGACGCCGCAGGCGAAGCATACGATAAAGTTGCGAAGCTCCTCGACCTTGACTATCCGGGCGGCCCCATCCTCGATGGCCTTGCGCGGGAGGGAAATCCGGGTGCGGTAAAATTTCCGCGCGGACAGCTTGAAGGCTTCGATTTCAGCTTCAGCGGCCTTAAGACCGCGGTCCGGAATCATGTTGCAATCTTTAAGAGCAGGGACAAAGGCCTCGATCCCACACTGAATATACGGGATGTGGCGGCAAGTTTTCAGGCGGCCGTTGTGGACACGCTGGTAAAGAAGACGATCCAGGCGGCCAAGGACACCGGTGCCGACCGCATCGTTATCGCGGGCGGGGTCGCGGCAAACAGCCTGCTCAGGAGCAGGATGAAGCACGAGACTGAGCTGCATGCCATATCACTCTATCTTCCGAGCTTGAGTTTTTGTATAGACAACGCGGCCATGATCGCCCTCGCCGGGTACCATCGTTACCGCTGTGGTGAGCGCTCCGGTCTGGATCTTAATCCCCGCGCAACGATGCCCTTATGATTGCGCTATGCGCTTCTATCTAAGCCATTCCCCTTACCTTTGCCAGAACCCCCTGCATCCCGCCTGCACCCAGCGCCTTCGAGTGCGTAGCGCGAGAGCAGGACGTGAACGCATCCGCGCATTACCATGACCGGCAGCAGCGTCGACAACCCACGAATCATGTATGCGGTCCTTGATTCCCCTCGCATGTTTCTCAGTGCGAGGGTACGACGACGAGTCTATGTATTGTGCATAGCGCAGCGAAGCGCAGCGCTATGTGTGGCTGAATCGACAAGCAGGACCTTAAGACAATCTGGCATGTCTGCGCGGTGCTGAGAACAGCGGTGCAGAAAAAAAGACAGGATCTTGTACTTCCCGGCATGACGTACATGATCCTTGGTTTTTTGGGCAGCTCATCGCGTAGCTGTCTATGCATGCTCAGCCGCAATATTTTAAAAATTTAGTAACTACTCAGGTCATTTTTTTATCCGCAGATCACGCAGATTTCGCAGATAAAAACAAAACCTGAATTCTGGTTTTAAAATCTGCGTCCATCTGCGAAATCTGCGGATAGAAGGCTTTTTCTCCGATTTGTCTTAATGCCGTTCTGAAAAGAAGCTGAATAGTTACAAAATTTATTCCTATACCGTTTTCGCCTGCCGCCTTCTTCGCATTCGTAATAATTTTCCTGTCCTCTTTCTCACTCTTGCAAATCATTACTGGACCCCAAAGCCCGTTAATTCAGCAGTTTATATTTTGGCACGAAGCATGCAATTTACTTTGGCAAGAACGGACAAGGGAGGTAGTGATCATGAATAAGACGATAGCGAGAAAAGGGGCATATGTAGGTGCAGGGGCGGGCCTGGTGCTCTTCGCTGTTTTCGGGTTTCTTCCGGGCAGTCTTTTAGGCGGGGCGGCCGGAATCAAGATTGCGGGCATGCTCTTCGGGTTGCCGCTCGAACCCGGGATCATATCACGGTGCATGGTGCTGTTATCAATGCTCATCGGCGTGGCTGCTTCTGCAATTACCATAGTGACGGCATCATCCACAGCAGGCTGTCTTGTCGGCTCTCTTCTCGATTCTGCAGTGGGTCCGGCAATGGCCGCAGGTCAGGAAAAGTAGTCATTCGGCGAAAATAAGTCAGGCGTGTCGATACACTTGTGAGCTAATAAAAAAATAAAAAAATGGAGAGGAGAATATCATGAAGAACGAAACGGTAAAAGCGGGAATGAAGATCGGAGCAACGATCGGAGGGCTGGTGTTTGTAGTAATGGGAATCGTGCCGGGGTTTTACTTCGGGAGTTACGGGACATTGATTCTGCTTCAGAAGCTCATGGGCGGTGCAGTTGAGCCCACCTTATTTGTACGGGCTGCAGTGGTTATGGGAATTGCGGTAGGCATTTCGTGCGCGGCTGCAGTCAGCATCGTCGTCGGGGGGCTTCTGGGTACAGCTATTGGTTATGTCGTATCGGCCCCATCCGCTCTTGGCGCGAAAAAAGCATCTGAATCAGCTTCATAAATTTCGATATAAATACAGCGAATCATCTGTAAAAAAAAGACGGGCATCGCAGCCCGTCTTTTTTTACAGATTTATTTATGAAACGCGACCGCAAAGCGCAAGAAAAAAAGCCCCGATAGTCTCGGGGCTTTACGTAGGTAATAGTAGGAAATAAATTTTTTAATGATTACTGGACTTTGGATACATTGGCTGCCTGGAGACCTTTCGGGCCCTTGACAACCTCGAACGTAACTTTGTCGCCTTCGTTCAGAGACTTGAATCCATCTCCCGATATGGCCGAAAAGTGCACAAATACGTCCTCGCCATTGTCCTGCGTGATAAAACCAAACCCCTTACTGTTGTTGAACCACTTCACTACTCCGTTAGCCATGCTTGCTTTCTCCTATGCTTCTGTTTGAATTTTTCCGGGAAATTTATCCGCGGATGGAAAGAGAATATCGCATTATCCATACCTTGTCAAGCTGATTAATAACATTTTCATTGTCCGCAATTTTTCGTTGCAACCCGCTTTTATACGCTCTACATATGCAAAAAATGTTAATAATAAAGTATTATTAACATTTTTTCCTGTGATATGATCTTGCCTGGTGTATAAAAGCCTCAAGCCGCGTAAGGGTCTGAGAATCTCCCTGTCCTTCATACGCGATCGTAAGAACCGGGATATTTCCATAATCTTCACGCACCCTTTTTAACACGGCCGTTGCAATCGTTCCCGGCATGCACGTGAACGGCATGACATTAACAATGCCAGAAACGCCTTTATTAATGAAGTCGATGGCCTTGCCTATGGACAGCACTGCTTCACCCTCAAACGACGGATCGATATACGGGAGGGCCGCGAACAGAGTATCTTCTATACTGGGTTCATGCAGGCTCCGGAGATTACCGTTGAATCCGCTCAGGAATCTGTGCTCGTCCCTTCTCTGCACCCGCGAAGTAAGGTACGCTTTCAAGAGCGCCTTCCAGGAGCGGCTCATTTTTGCGGAAACTTTTGCGGTCACATTCAGATACAGAAGCCATTCGGATATCGGAGCGACCCAGGCCTCACCGCCGAGCTTTTCGATCTGCCGCACAACGTCCTCGTTGCTGAACCGGTTCGAGCGGATATAGATCTCGCCCACGACCCCGATAACGGGCCTGGTCCGCTCGCTTATCTCAACGGCGCTGAACTCTTCGTAAGCGTCTCGGAGCACGGGGAGCAGGTCGGCCCGCCGTTCGACAGCGTCGGTGACCCTCTCCAATGCCGCCTCGTACACCTTGTCCGTCTGGCCGGGCCGCTTTTCATGCGGCCGGCATTCCCAGAGTGCTTTTTGAAGCATGTCAACCGCGAAAGCGCCCCGCCAGCTCATCAGGAAGAAATTCTTGTCGAGCATCCGGACGTCCTGGTGAAGCGACTCATCCTGCATGGGAGAAAGAATTTCCACGCGATCGAGACCGACCCGGTCGAGCACCTGACGATGGTACCGGTGGTATTGCCCGAAGCGGCACGGCCCCTTGCCCGTCGGCATAAAAAAAGCGCTCGAATCGGCATCGAACCCCGGCCTTCGCGCGGCCTTGATCATGTCGCCGGTAGTGAGCGCCAACGGATAACATTCGCGGCCGGAGCTGAACTCCCTGCCGATACGAAGCGTCTCGTCGTCGGATTCAGGCAGGACTTCCGCATCCACGCCGCAGGACCTGAACGCGGCGGCAAGAGCAAACGCATGATCCGTCATGGCAGGAAGATATATTTTCTTGGAACGAAGCGATCCGTTGAAGGAAGCCGGGGGCTTGATATGGAAGGACTGCGATTTGCGGGAGGCGCTCGCGTTCACGCTGTCGAGAAACGCCTCGACTCTTGTGATTGCGCCCGCATCGGCGCTGTGTTCGTCGATCTCGAGCTGAAGATACGGTTTTCCTTCCATCTCCTGTTTGAAAAAATGCGTAATGAATGAATCAGGACCGCACCCGAAGTTCGTTATGTACACGGGAAAAAGCGCCGGATGCTTCCGGATAATGCGGGCGGCTGCGATGATTTTTTGACCCGAACGCCAGTAGGTGCCGCCCATGTCCGATAAATCCACATCCCCCAGTGAAAGATAATCCATGGGGATTGCCTGCACTCCGAGATCGCGTATCTTTGCGGACAGGTTCAAGTTCAGTCCCGGATCACACGTATTGTAATTACGGCCGATCAAAACGAGTGCCTTTTCATCCGGCTTGATGCCGGCCAAGAGGGCGCGGCCACGGTCTTCGGCGGAGCGCACACACTCGTCCTGCGTTTTGCGTGCCAGCATCCATGCCCGGCGCACGGCCGCCCTTCTTTTGCGGAGCATAGTGCCGATCCGACCAATGCTCTTCCGGAAGTGCCTGTCGTCATGCAGGAGAAGCACCGGCTCGATTACTCGCGTCTGCGTGTACCGAAGTGAGGCGCGAGCGATATACGGAAGCGCCTGGGCATACGGGCAGGCCTGCGAGTTTCCGTCCACTGTATGCGATTCAGGGAACCGGATAAAGCTGGGCACGAACAGGATGTCTACCTTCCTGTCAAGCAGGTCCTGGATATGGCCTATGGCGACTTTTGCCGGAAAGCAGCTTTCCGCGGCGGCGGTTTCAAGAGAGCGATTGATAAGGGTCCTGTTCGTTCGTCCCGACAGGACCACCCGGAATCCAAGCTCCGTGAAAAAGGTCTGCCAGAACGGCAAAAAGTCATTGAGATACAGCATACGGGGAATGCCGATGGTCGGAGCTTCGCCGGCCAAGGCCTTGCCCGGCGGCGGTGTCATCAGTTTTTCACGCTCTGCGAATAGATCGGGGATCGTTTCGCACGTGTTCACTTTTTTCTTTACATCGTATTTTTCGCAGCGGCTGCCGTAAAAAAGCGGCTTCTCTCCTTCAAAATTGACTTTGCGGATATCGCACCGGTTAGGGCACTCCGCGCACTCGAAGGTTGTAATCGTGTATGCGCGCTTGCTCAGATCGAATCCCTTGAAACCGCTCGTCCCGCCGCACGCACGCATGGCCAGTATGGCTGCCCCGATTGCGCCGGTCACTTCATGGTGCGGTGGTACCGTCATTACTTTACCGGTAATGGTTTCGAACGCGGAAACGACCGCCCTGTTGCTCGCCACACCGCCCTGAAAAAATATGCGGTCACCCACGTGCTTTCCGGCCACCACCTTGTTCAGGTAATTGTACGCGATCGAGTATGCGAGCCCCGCGGTAAGCTCGGGTACATCAGACCCGGTATTCATGGAATGGACAAGGTCGGATTCCATAAAGACGGTGCAGCGCTCGCCGAACCTGCACGGCGACTCTGCACGAAACGCCCTGTTCTCGAACTCGCGCTTGATGCTGATCCCGAGTCGCTCTGCCTGCTCCTCCAGGAATGAGCCCGTACCCGCGGCGCATGCCTTATTCATCTCGAAGTCAACCACCGCACCGTTTTGCACGCTGATAAATTTCGAGTCCTGCCCCCCGATTTCGAAGATGGTATCGACAAGGGGATCAATGGCGATTGCCGCCGTTGCCTGGGCCGTGATCTCATTCCTGATGATGTCCGCTCCGATCATGTCGCCGGTCAGGTACCGGCCGGATCCGGTAGTACCGGAACCCAGGATCTTTACCCGGGAGCCGACCTCTTCTGCGACCTCGCGCAGGCCCTGCTTGACCGCTTCGATCGGCCGACCGGCCGTCGGAAGGTAGCGTTTGGACAGTACCCGCATCCGGCTGTCGATCACAACCACGTTCGTGGAAACGGATCCAACGTCCACGCCGAGATACGCCTCGATAAGACCGTCCGTGCCCGGGACTCTGTCCTGATCAGGATTCGGCATAATACCTTTCGGTTGTGCCAGCGGTTCCATACCGCTCGCCCTTCCTTTTGCTCCTGAGGCAAGGTGCTGTGAAAGGGCGGCCACCCCACGGTATCCGGAAGCCAGTTCCGGCTCGCCCATTGCAATCAGCGCGGCTCCTATCGCTCCTGATGTTTTGAAATGCGCCGGCGCCTTCATATCCGGTTCGGAAAGGTTCAAAACGTCCAGGAAGGCCCGGTGCATGCCGGGATTGGCGGCTACGCCGCCCAGAAAGAGAAGAGGCGCCGAAATTCTTTTTCCCTTGCCGACCGTTGCTTTAAAGTTCCTTGCCATTGCATAGCAAAGACCGGCGACAATGTCGTAATCGGGGGTGGCTATCTGCTGCAAATGGATCATGTCGCTCTTTGCAAACACACTGCAGCGTCCTGCAACATGCGGCGGTCTTTTTGATTTAAGCGCAATTGACCCGAACTGCTCTATTGTAAAGTTGAGGCGGGAAGCCTGCTGATCCAGGAAAGAACCGGTTCCCGCCGCGCATGCGCTGTTCATCGAGAAATCTTCGATGCTCACGCCTCCGCCGGCGTCGGGCTCCAAGGTTATCAGTTTGGAGTCCTCGCCTCCCATCTCGATGATTGTTTTGGTCGCGGGATAATACTGTCCCGCAAAGCGCGACTGAGCAAGGATTTCATTTACAAAGCGGGCGCCGATAATATCGGCAACCTGCTTGCCGCCGCTGCCGGTAATGCCGGCACAGTCAATGCGGTACTCGGGAAATTGCGCGAAGAGGAGGGTAAGTTCGCTGATGAGAGCGGTGGCCGGATCGCCTTTCAACCGGGTATAGGTATCGATGAGCACCGCTCCGGCTGAGTCGATAAGCGCAGTCTTTATCGTGATCGAACCGATATCGATGCCGAGGTATAAGTCGTTCTGCATGTGCTGATCCTTGGTGTAAATGTGATGCGGCAACGAGCTTTGACTGGCCATGCGAAAGTCAGCGAGCTTCTGCCGGACTGTTTTACCGGACTGCTGAAACAATAGTCAAAATGCAAAAACGATAGTAGATACCCACGGGCTTACGCCCGTGGCACTTGAATTCAAAAGAAGCACCCCCTCCTAACTCCCCCTGAAGGAGGAGGGAAACAAGAGGGACGCATTCAACCACGGGCTAGCGCCACGTGGTCTTCTGCTTCGTTTTGGATAAAAAATGACTCTTTTAAAGTATAGTAAGAACACAAACTGGAGTCAACTACTCTTTGCTGGCGCTCGTGTCCGGCAATCTCCTGGACGAGGAGCTGGATTTCCGGCCGCTGATTATTAATATAAAGCATTCCTTCTCCGGGTCAAAAATGCTATAATAGCAATCATCTTCCCACCGTTCTCCGTGGTTAACAATACTATGATCGAATCCTCTGCCGATATCAGGGGCATGACCGTTCCCTGGCTGCTTCAAAGCCTTCACTCGGAAAACAAAACCGGTACGGTAACCTTCTCGCGGAGTACCGATATCATAAAAATTTTTATTCGGGGGGGAGACATAATCTTCGCGTCCTCTAACCTTGATGAAGATCGGCTCGGAGAATGCCTGCTCCGCTGCGGACGAATCACCCGTCCGCAGTTCGAGGCCTCGGCGGAGATCATTAAACAAACCGGGAAAAAGCTGCCGGCCGTCCTTATCGAGCTCGGCTTCATCTCGCCCGGCGATCTAATCCCTGCGGTAAAGCTCCAGTTGAAGCAGATCATCCTGAACCTGTTCACGTGGCGACAGGGGCGGTATGTCTTTGAAGAAAACGCTCTTCCCTCCTCCGAAATCGTACCGCTCCCGCTGAGCACCGGGAACATCATCCTCGAGGGCGTGCGCTGCCTTGACTGGAAGCATCTCTCCAGGGCGCTGCCGTCTCTCAAGACCACGCTCCGTCCTTCGGTCGATCCGACCGTTCTTTTTCAAAACGCTGATCTTGAACAGGACCAGCTCAAAATATTCTCGTTGATCGACGGGAACAAGACCATCGAACAGATCTGCTCATTATCGGATATGGGAGACTTCAACAGCCTGAAGTCGATCTATGTACTGCTCGCATTGAAGTTGGTCGAGGCGGGCGAGCTCAAGACCGATGAAGAAAAGAGCTTCGTCCGTGAGGTCGTCCACGATACGATTTCAGCTGGAAAACAGGCAAGGGCAGAGCAGCCGAAGACGCCTCTCGATGCGACTACCCCGCCTCCAATAACGGCACAGACGATACAGGATGCGTTTGACGCCCTGAAGAAACAGGACTATTACCAGGCGCTCGGCGTGGCCAGAAACGTGGCCGCCATCGATCTGAAAAAAGCATACTTCAGGCTTGCAAAAATCTATCATCCTGACAGGCACTTTGAAGCCGAGATGGCCGAGATGAAGGAGAAGCTGAATGTTCTGTTTTCCTATGTCCACGATGCATATGAGACCTTGAGCAACCCGGCTAGACGCCAGGAATACGACGCGGCCGCTGCCAGGGAACCCGAGAAACAGCGAAATACCGAGGCGAGCGCCGGGAGTCAGGAGACTGCACCGGAGAAAAAATCCGGACAAGCCGACGCTTATTTCGAAGCAGGGATGAAGGATTTGAAAATGGGCAACTTCTGGGGAGCTGCCGAGTTTTTCACCAGCGCAGTCAGGCTCGATCCGGCCAAGCCCCAGCACTTCTATCAATACGGAATTGCGCTTATGCACATTCCCCGCCGACTTCATGAAGCCGAAGAAAACATCAAAAAGGCTGTAGCGATGGACCCGCGAAATCCGGAATACAACCTCACACTCGCAAAGCTCTACCTCGGATCCGGGCTTACGGCCAAGGCTATCGATGTATACAAGTCGGCATTGCGGGAGAACCCCGGGTCCGAAAAGATCAAGGAAGCGCTGAAGGCAGCAGGGGGAACTTCAGCAGAAACTGATTCTAAGCCGTGATGATAAAAGGCGACGTAAGCGCCCGGCAGAGGCTCACTAGGATCTGGCAGCAAAAACCCTAACCCTCTTCCTGCGTCCTTTGCCCGCCGTCGTCTATTCTCCATAAGCCTACAGTTGTTTCAATCCCGAAATCCGCGCAATCTCAAGATCCGCCTCATGCATCTTTCCGTCGCGCAGCAGCTCGATGACGTCGGAATCGGCAACAGCGTTCAGTATCCGGTTCCGTTCCGCTTCTTCCCCGACGTGAGCCATAAGCCTGCTCCTCAGGATGGACATCTTGTGAAGAAGGAGATCGTACTCCGGTCCGAATTCCTTCTCCAGCTTCCCGCGTATCCGCTTCGCCAGGGCAGGGCTTTCGCCGCTTGTTGAAATGGCAATCAGAAGAGCTCCGCGGTCAACAACGGATGGTACGATAAACGTGCTTTCAGTTGGGGGAGCTGCTACGTTTACGAGGATATGTTTTTTTCTGCAGGATCTCCCGATTTCTGCGTTCAACTGCAGACTTCCCGTGGCCGCAACCACTATATAGGCGCCGGTCAAGTCGGATTCCTGGAAGAGCCGCGAATGATGGGTTATCTTTCCCGAGGAGGAAAGATCTTCAAGTTTCAGCGTCAGGCTGGGGCTAACAACGGTCACACTTCCCCCTGCTTCCAGAAGCGAGAGCACCTTGCGCTCCGCCACCCGGCCGCCGCCGGCCACCACGCAGGGTCGTTCACGCAGATCGAGATATACAGGATAGTATTTCATAAACGGAATCAAATTTGCCGCAAAAGCGAGAAGACAAAAATGCCGGGTTAGATAATGCTCAAAACTGAGCGCTCAGCTTTTTTGCGTATTTCCCGGGCGAATGGATAAGGGCGGAATTTACTGACTGGTAAGGCGGTCCAGGACCGGCTTTGCGCTCGCCTGCATTGAGGGATATTTCTTCATGAGAGTCTCGAGAACAGCCTTCGCCCTCGCTTTGTCACCCAATTCAGCCCATGCAAGCCCGTCGTAATAGAGCGCGTCTTTTTCAGCGGAAGAACCCGGGTAATCGCGAAGAAGCGCATCGAGCCTGCCGACCGCCGCTTTATATTCTTTCTTTTTATAGTAGAAATGTCCGACGTAGAGCTCATATTCAGCCAGGCGGTCCAGGCAGATCGAGATGTTCTTCGCGGCCTGCTCTTCGTATGCGCTGTTAGGATACTTGTCAAGGAGAATGCGAAACTCCTTGAGCGCGGTCCGGGTGGGCTCCGGGTCTCGATCAATGGTGGACACCTGCTTGAAGCTGCACATCGCGATCTGATACTGAGCATAGACCGCATCTTTGTTGACGGGATGAAAGTTCAGGAACGCCCGGTACTCGACCAGGGCTTCCTCGTATTTCTCCTCGCCGAAATAGGTGTCCGCGATCCTGAGCATGAGAGCCGCGTCATAGCTCTTGTCCGGCGATTTTTCCTGTATCTCCTGGTACTCCTTGCGCGCCTTTTCGAACGACTCTTCGCGCATATGTTTCTCTGCCGAGCTGAAAACGGCAACAGGATCAAAGGGCTCCTGCTTCTCGGCACAGCCTCCGAGAAGCGCAACAGAAAGGGCAAGCATAAACAGATAAATAATTTTTCTCATAGGAAGGGATAATTTGGACAGCACGCACCAAATAGGATCGTGGACAATGGAATCTCGATTTTCTTTGAATCGAGCATGTGTTATGTTTTATAGAAATTGGTGCCGAAGGGGGGACTCGAACCCCCACGGGATTGCTCCCACTGCGCCCTGAACGCAGCGCGTCTACCAGTTCCACCACTTCGGCAGTCACGACAAGTGGTAATAATAAAGACAAAGTGCTTGATTGTCAAGGAGGATTTTACAAGAGATCCAATTGTTAAAGCAGAAGATACGGCATCTTGACTGAAGATATGCTGGGGTGACGGTTTAAACTGTTATTACTGGAATTCCTTCAAGCGGGCCGGAAAAATACTGCACGGCTCAATCCGCAATCTTTACCCTGTTTCTTCCGTTCTTTTTCGCATCATACAGGGCCGCGTCGGCTGTCTGGATCAGGTGCTGGGTGGTATTGATGAACGGATCGGGAACGCTTGCGATGCCTATACTTATGGTGACGCCTTTCTCAATACCCCTGAAGGTATGCCCTGATACCGCCTTTCTGATTCTCTCTCCGACGACTAATGCCTTTTCTTTTGGAACGTTCGGGCTCAGTACAACAAACTCTTCGCCGCCCCATCGCGCGGCCATGTCGACATCACGGATGCTTTTTTGTATAAGTTTTACGGTATCGCACAGCACCCGATCGCCTGTCCCGTGACCGTATGTATCATTCACGTTTTTAAAATGATCGATATCCAAAAGCAGGCAGCTCAAGGGCTGACGGTATCGGATCGCCCGTTTAAATTCAACGGAAAAAACTTCATCAAATCGCCTTCGGTTGCAAAGCCCGGTCAACGGGTCCACATGCGCAAGCGTTTCCACCTCTCTGAGCGTTTCCTGCAGTTTCCGGGTTTTCTGTTTCAACTCGTCCCATTCGGATTTTGTTCTGAGTCTGGCGCAGATAACGGCGCTCAATTCCGCATCATGGCATTGTTTGGGAATATAATCATCAGCGCCCGCAGCCAGGCCGGTTACCTTGTCGGACAGCGTACCCCCTTCGGTCAGCATTATAATCGGGATGCCGCTCGTATCGCTGTTCTGCTTCAGGCGGCGGCAGATATTTGTTCCATCGATATCCGATAGCAAGCGATCAAGGAGGATGACGTCCGGATTCTGTCTATTGACGGCTTCAAAAACCGACACGCCGTCTTCTACGAGAATCACCTCGTGGCCGATGTCCTCAAGCAGACACTTCAGAATGCCGGCCTGCGCAATATTGTCTTCAGCAAGAAGAATCCGGCTCTTGCCGATAGTTCGCTCCGATAGGCTTTCGCATTTCATAAACCACCTCCATTACGATATGCATCTCACCAACCAAATATTAAACATTATTTTTGGGTTAAAGTCAATCGCCCGAAACACATTTATTCCTAATCAGAGTTTTCTAATACTTTAGTTTATTAATTACCGCGTGACTGGAATGCTAGATTTTAATAATGGAGATGAAAAAGAAGTTTCCGTGCGATAGCAACCACTATGTCGGCGGATTTTATCGATCGGTTGAAGGTAAAGCGGAGAAATACTGCAGCAGCCTTTTTCTGGTATCTTCATCGGTACAGGACTTCACATGTCCGCGTATCTTGAGATCCCATAATTGTTTGGGCCGCAAGGCAGCTTTATACAGTATCTCTGAGTGATGTTCAGGCACTATCAAGTCATCGTATCCATGCACGATCAACACCGGAATCGGAGAAACCTTGCTGATCCAGTCAACAGGGCTATAATCATTGTTTACGAGCAGCGACAAGGGATACTGAAAGGGCCAGCCGATGACGGACTCCGCGATCTTCTCGCGGGCGATCATGCGGTAGCTCGAGAAGGCGCTGTCGAGGACGAGCGCCTTGACCCGGTTCCGGAATGGCGAGTTCGCCACAGTATAGGCCGCGACTGCCCCTCCGAGGCTTTTGCCCAGAACAATAACGGCGTCGTTTTTTGAGCGCGGCAATGAGTTTACGAGTGTCTCGAGGGCGGCTGCCGCATCAAGATGGATGCCGGTCACGTCGGGGACACCGTCCGATTTCCCGTATCCCCGATAATCGAAGATGAACAGATTATAGCCTGCATCGACAAGCCATAAATCGAGCTTTACGTGCGTGCTTATGTTCTCGACGTTTCCATGGCATACCAGGATCGTTCCGCGCTCTTCGCCTCTTGCGCGCAAATACCAGCCGTGCAGCTCCACATTGTCGCTGCTCTTGAAATATACATCCTTGGGACCGAACTTCCGTACGTCGGGATCGTCAGCAAGGTCCTTCGTGGGTTTGAAAAAAGATAGGTGCAGCCTGAGAGGCTAAGGATAGCGAGGAACGTTACCGGCATCGTGATCTTTTGAAAAAATACTCTAGCGATTTTGTTAGGCGCTTTTGTCGATAGCGGGGCCGGTTCCTGATGAGCCGTATGCGTGCCAGTCATTTTGAAGGACGGCATAATTGTTTCACCTTTCCCGTGAATCGATCGGTATCGTAACCGGTCCGTCATTCACAAGAGATACCGCCATCATTGCCGCAAACTCACCCGTCTTTACGACAAGACCCGTTTCCTTGAGTCATTCGACGAATGCCTCGTACATCTTCTTGGCCTGTCCCGGCTCTTCTGCATCCTCAAAGGAGGGCCGGTTGCCCTTGCGGGTAAAGGCGGCGAGCGTGAATTGCGAAACTACCAGCACTTCACCTTTGATATCGAGAACAGAAAGATTCATCTTCCCCTGTTCGTCCCCGAATATTCTGACCTGCAATACCTTTTTTATAGTATAGTCGAGATCTTTCTCCGTGTCTCCCCTGACCGCGCACAGAAACACGAGAAGCCCTTTCCCTATCCCGGAGATGAGCTTTCCGTCGATTTCGACCTTTGCGAAGGATACTCTCTGCAGCAATGCCTTCATAGTGCATTTCATAGCACTTTCATGTCAGACATGTCAACCCCGTTGCTGCAGAAACTCATTGGCGGATTGGGTTCACTGCATTGTACGATTCAAGCAAGCGTTTTGTCGTCCAACATAATTATGCAACAGCGGGGTCAATGCATTTTCGAACAAACCTCTTGCTTTGGTTAAAAACAAGCATTAAAATCAGTGCAGCGTATGGATACTATCGACCTCAAAGCGCTCACCCCTGATGAGATAGACGATTACTGTACCAGGCATCTCGGACAGAAGCCCGGCCAGGGAACACGTGTGTCTGTCTGGCTTTTTCGGAGGCGGATGGAAGAATTCGATGCCATGGCGGATCTGAACAAGCCGTTCCGGGAGCGATTGAAGCGCTATTGCACTATCTCGCAGCTTGCAATAGACAAGCGGAAGAGTTCCGAGGATGGGACCGAGAAATTGCTTTTTCGGCTCGACGACGGCAATTCCGTTGAAGGCGTGCTCATCCCGGGTCCCGGAAGGCTGACGCTCTGCGTCTCGACGCAGGTCGGGTGCGCATCAGGGTGCCTCTTCTGCAGGACGGGCGAAAAAGGGCTTGTACGGAACCTGACCGCCGCGGAGATTGTGAACCAGGTCTTTGCAGCGCAGAAGATTACGCGCCCCCGTATCACAAACGTTGTGCTCATGGGCACCGGAGAGCCGCTCAGCAACTATGACGCGGTCAGATCGTTTGTGCAGATGATGACGGACCAGGAAGGGATGGGGTATTCGAACAGGAAAGTGACCATTTCGACATGCGGGCTTGCTTCTGCTGTCGAACGGATGGCGGACGATCCCGGGATGGACGCAAGCCTGGCGGTTTCGTTGAATGCGACCACAGACGACCTGCGGGACAGGATCATGCCGGTGAACCGCACGTATCCTATCGCTCGTCTGATACAGGCGCTCCATTATTACTGCAAAGTGACCGCGAATACGGTTACGATCGAATATGTCCTTTTTAAAGGACTGAACGATTCCGATGAGGACGCTGCCCGCCTTATGGAGCTGCTGACAGGTCTTCCCTGCATGATCAATGTGCTTATGTTTAACCCCTTTCCCGGCGCAGCCTTCGAACATCCCGACGAAAAGCGGGTCTATGAATTCCGGAATATCCTGCTCAGGCACGGTTTTGTCGCTGTAGTGAGAAACAGCAGGGGTAAAGACATTCATGCGGCGTGTGGACAGCTTCGGGCTGAAACTGCTTCAATAATCTGACGCCCGGGCAGTCACATCTCTGATTTCTTTAAAACCCAGTTATAAATCCGCACAAACCGATAAATATATCCTTCTTGAAATAAAAATTCCCCCTTCTTACACTCAAGAAGGGGGAATACAAAGGGGGGAGAAACGATAATGCCGGATATTTAAGCAGCCGGGAGCGAAGAATACTTGCCTGGCAAGAGAAAGCCGCTTACTCGCGTACTAAGGTCTAAATTTTCTTGCCTTGTACGGATATCTCTCCTTTTCTCTGGAGCAATCCATCGATCATACTGTCCGAAAAAGGAGAATAATCGAATACTGCCGCGCACCTGGCATGGTCACAACGATAAACCCTCTTTCCCGTCTCATGGACGAGACCAATCGCGCATTTCGGGCAAAGCTTCCAGACCACCACTGCTTCAAGCTGCTTGATATCGACTGATTTAATCACCATGAATTCGGCCCTCAATTACCTTGTATCGTTTATACCGTTTTTCCAACGGTCTGTAAAGGTACTATTCACCTGCCCGGATTATTATTATCCTGAAAACGGCAGTTGGGCGCAGATGAACGCAGATAACCGCAGATCAAACAAAAGAATTTTTAGAGAAAAAAATTCACCCGCAGGGTGACTGCTTTTACGATACAAGAACGTTTTTTTATCCGACCTTATCTGCGTTTATCCGATTTTTCTGCGTCCCAAATGCTTTTTTTAGGATTATGTGAATATTCACCTTCTACAAGCCCCTTTCATCTTCAGATCGCCGATCACCTGTCTCAGCCCGCATCTTTGTTTGCTCAAAAAAAATCCCCCTCAGCCTGAAAGGCACGAGGGGGATTCTGATATATTTGTCTATTGCAGAACTATTTAGTAATCAGCCAAAGAACGTCCGGCATCGACGATTTCTTTCATGATGTCCGAACGCCTGATGACCAGGGATGTCTTTGACCAGTTCAGGCTGAAGCGTCCCAGTTCGGATTCGTTTTTTACGTCCGTCACCGACGTGTCCTGCAGTTTGCGGCACTGTCCGTTCAAACAGCATTCCAGTTCCCGTCTGCTTGTACCGGCGGGAGTGATTCCGTTAAATACGGTCTCTTTCCAGTTGCACAGCACCGCATCCGGCTTTCCGGTCTCGTCGGTATACAGGAATGACGCGGACCATGTTAAATCGCAGGGACCCGCATCGCACAGCAGCACACCCTGTTTTGTCCGATAATATTTCCCGGCCCTGTCCTTCTTTTCCAGATATTTGCTCACCATGGAACATGCTGCATGTGCAATCTGCATCTTCTGCTCGTTAAATTCATAATCGATTTTCATCACCGTGAGCTGCTTCTTGCGCCGTTCTTCAACAGAATTTATTTGCTCGACCTTTTTGGTCTCTACGACCGGCTTTTTCGGCTTTTCCACCTTCAGCGGTTCCGGCTTTTTCTTTTCAACCTCTTCTTTTACCGGTTCACGCTCCCTGAGGAGAACAAGCTTTCCTTCGTCAAAAAGCGCGTTGAGCCTGAGCGTTTCATTCTTCTTAATCTGAAACGAGCCGCTCACTGCCGTATCTCCGAATTTGCACGAAACGACGTGGTCGCCAACAACAACGCTCTCTATAACATTGTCGGATGTGCCCTTGTAGTTGTCGTCAATATAGACTTTTGCGCCCGGTTCCGAACTCTTGATAAAAACAGAGCCGTATTTGACGATGATCATCTCCTGCTCTTGAGCCAACGCGGTCCCGGTACCCATCGATAGCGCAGGCATGAACAACGCGATTGATAGGACGGAAAAAAACTTTTGCAGCATGGTATATCCTCCCATAATCTGGTTCTCCCTCACGGGAACCTCTCGCGGAGGGCGAGGGGAAAGAGGGAGTCATGTCTTATCTAACCGAGAATATAATAAAAATGCAAAAAAATCAAGACAAATCAACAGTTTCATAGTGTTGCACATGTAAAAAGCTGTCATTATTTCAGCGCACGCAGCTTTTCAATGATATTTGCCATGTCCCGGGGAGGTGGTGTGCTGAAGGTCATCGGATGGCCGGTATCGGGATGCAGGAGCGAAAGTGATTCTGCATGCAGCATTTGGCGCGGCACCATGTCGTGCATCCCGGACCGGGGCGAGCCGTATACCCGGTCACCGAGTACAGGGTGACCGATATGCGCGGCATGCACCCTGATTTGATGAGTGCGGCCCGTTTTGATCTCGACTTCTATGAGCGTCGCGCTCTTGAATCGTTCCTTGACTGTATACATCGTAATCGCCTCACGGGCTTTGTGAGTGTGGACGCTGATCTTTTTTCGCTCTTTCACGTGCCTGCCAAGGCCGGCTTCGATCGTACCCGATCCTTTTTTGATAACGCCCGACACAAGAGCAAGGTAGCGTTTTCGAACGATCCGGTTCTTGAACTGCATCGACAGACTGCGAAGCGCTTTTTCGGTCCTTGCAACAACCATGACGCCGGACGTGTCCTTGTCCAGACGGTGAACGATGCCCGCGCGCTCGCTGCCCTGAGGTCCCGGTCCCGACGAGGGAAGGCTGCCGTAGTGGTATAAGAGAGCGTTGACGAGCGTGCCCGTGTAATTACCGGGCGCCGGGTGAACGACCAGCCCGGGCGGTTTGTTTAAAACAATCATGTGCGGATCTTCGAAGATTATGGAAAGCGGGATTGGTTCAGGCGCGACCTCCCGGATTTTTCTTTCCGGCATCTCAAGAGTAATGCTGTCACCGAGCTTTACTTTGTAACCGCGCTTCTCGGCAGTGCCGTTTACCAGCGCGAAAGCTTGCTTGATAAGGGTCTGAATGCGGTTGCGGGAAATCTGAGGTTCGTAATGGGCAATAAAGATGTCAAGCCGCTTGCCGACATGCTTTTCTGTGGCAATGAGAGTGATTGTAGGCATGGCTTCATTGATAAGTTTAAACGCAAACTGAAAAGCGAGAAATTTCGGTAGCTTTCAAATTTGATCGATTCGGAAAAAGCCCTTCTATCCGCAGATTTCGTACCCTGCTGTTGCCAAAGCGCGGGCACAAGCAGATTGACGCAGATTCTAAAACCGGAATTCTGGTTTTGTTTTTATCTGCGAAATCTGCGTAATCTGCGGATAAAAAAATGACCTGAGTAGTTACTAATTTTCATTTTGCAATTGGGGTCTTGCGCAGTGTCCACAGCATGAACAGTGAAAACGCAAGCACGAAGATTGCAACAAGCTGTGAGGTTGAGATTGCACCTCCAAAGTACAGGCCGCGTGCCACGTCTCCTCTATAAAACTCGAGGGAGAACCTCATGATTGCATAAAAGATCAGGTAAAGCCAGAAGAGCTGTCCGTCGAATGTTTTGTACCGCCGCAGAAAAAGCAGCAGCCCGAAAATAAGAAATTCGGCGCCTGACTCTGTCAGCTGCGTCGGGAAGAGCGGCACCCCGTGCGGCGCCAGAGATCGGGCATCGCTGAAGGTAATGCAAAGCGGCCCGCTGCAAGGAGCCCCGTAGCAGCAGCCGGCAAAAAAGCATCCGAGCCGGCCGATAGCATGCCCGAGCGCTGCGTAGGGAGCGATGATGTCGCCTGTCTTCCAGACGGGGAGATTATGCTTTCTTACATACCATATACCGGTCGGCACAGCTGCCAGAACCCCCCCGTAGAACACGAGCCCACCCTTCCAGATCGCGAACATTTCAACGGGATTGCGGGAAAACTCCTGCCAGCTTGTGAGCACGTACAACGCGCGCGACCCGATTATTGCGGCGAGCAGCAGGTAAATGCCCATATCCAGGACGAGTTCCGGATTCAAGCCTTCCTTCCTGGCACGGCGCGAGGCAAGATAAATGGCGAGAAGAAACCCGCAGCCGATCATAAGGCCGTACATCCTGATCGGAATCGGCCCGATCACCCAGTTGCCGAGATCAATTTGGGGTATTTCAAATAATATGGGATGCATTGCTTCCTTTCCGAAGAAATCCTGAATCCGAAACTCCAATCACCAATTCAACCATGCAGATTAGGAAATTTATTTAGGATATCGATATCAGGATTTAGATATTTCTGCAGTTCTGGCTTTTTGCAAAAAAAGCATGTCAATGGCCAGCAAGCACACTCCCACTGATATGGCTGAGTCGGCTATATTGAAGGAGGGCCAGTAATACGACTTCACATACCATTGGATGAAGTCGACGACCTCACCATAGCGTATGCGGTCGATCGCGTTTCCGACTGCACCGCCGGCAATCAGAGAGAACGCGACGAGCTGCAGACGCTCATTGGTCTTTTTTATATACAGCGCGATAAGCCCAACGGCAACAGCGGTAACGGACACGAAGAATAATGTGCGCCACACGGCGGGCATATTTGAGAGAATCCCGAAGGCGGCTCCCCGGTTCCGCACATGCGTCAGGTTGAAAAATCCCGGGATGACCCGGATAACCTCAAAGAGACGTACATGTTTTTCCACTATATATTTACTAAACTGATCGAGGAGAAGAATAAGGCCGATGATAGAACCCGACCAGACGTATTTGTTTTTCAAAGCGCACTCCTTACGATAGTTATGTCTCGTTTCCGAAAATCACTTTAGAAATGTGCAGGGGCCAGTACACGGCCTGCACCGTTGCCACGAGTGCGCAGCGCGAATACAGGGCGCGGTTAAGAGTGGCGACGCGATTCCGCAATTAATCCAGGTTTCCTGCACACCGGCCGCAGATTTCCGGATGCTCCTTGACGGCTCCGACCATCTCGCTGTACATCCAGCAGCGGGCGCATTTTTTCCCTTTTGCGGGACCGGCGGCAATTCTGAGGTCTTTTACGATTTCAGAGGTGTAGGCGTCGCCGGGCGCTTCTGAAACATCAGCCAGCGTGACTGCCGAAACAATAAAGATAAATGCCAGATCATTGCGGTATTTGCTCAGGAACCCGTAAAGCTCGGGTGCGGCAAAAAGCGTGACGCCCGAGTCGAGCGAGTGGCCGATCTTCTTGTCGCGCCGGAGTGCTTCGAGCACTTTTGCCACCTCGCCCCGGATCGCAATAATCCTGTCCCATCGCTCTTCCAGCCCGGTATCGAAGTATTTCTCCTCCGCCTTCGGAAAAGACGCGAAAAACACGGTTTTGTCTTTGCCGCTCTCCTTCATATAGCTCCACACTTCATCCGCGGTAAACGAAAGAACGGGCGCCATGAGCCTTACCATCGCCGAGAGAATCGCCTGCATGGTTGTCTGCCCGGAACGCCTTTCCACGGACTTTGTCTTCGCCGTATAGAGACGGTCTTTGAGTATGTCGAGGTAGAAGGAACTCATTTCCACAGCGCAGAAGTTGTGGAGTGAATGAAAGACGAGATGGAATTCAAAATCTTCGTACGCTTTTTCCACGCGCTGGATGAGTTTCTGGAGTTTCATGAGCGCCCAGCGATCGATTTCGAGAAGGTCGCTGTCTGAAACCGTGTCAACAGCCGGATCGAAATCCGCAAGGTTGCCGAGAAGATATCGGCTGGTGTTCCGGATCCTTCGGTAAGCTTCCGCAAGATGGGCCAGAATCTCCTGGGAAATCCTGATATCATCGCGGTAATCAGCGGCCGAGACCCAGAGCCTCAGGACCTCTGCGCCGTATTTGTCGATCACTTCCTGCGGAGCTACGACGTTTCCGGCGGACTTGCTCATCTTCTTGCCGGAGCCATCCACGGTAAAGCCGTGCGTAAGCACCGCATTGTACGGAGCGCGGCCGGTCGTTTCGACGGACGTAAGTAGCGACGATTGGAACCACCCGCGGTGCTGGTCGCTCCCTTCGAGGTACAGGTCTGCGGGCCAGGAAAGGTCTTTCCGCTGTCGAAGGACCGCCGCGTGGCTCACCCCTGAGTCGAACCAGACGTCGAGGATGTCCATCTCTTTAGCGAGGTCCTTACCGCCGCATTTCCCGCATGTTGTTCCGGCGGGAAGGAGTTCCCCGGCAGTTTTCAGAAACCACGCGTCTGCGCCTTCTTTTTCCACGATGTCCCCGACGTAGGCCACAACATTTTTGTCAAGCAGCAATTCGCTGCATGACGTGCAGGTGAAGGCAATGATCGGTACGCCCCAGGCCCTTTGACGGGAAATACACCAGTCCGGCCTGTTTTCCATCATCCCGAGGATGCGGTCCTTGCCCCAGGCCGGCACCCACGTCACCCTCTGGATGTTTTCCACCGTCTTTTTGAGGAGGTCGTTTTCCTTCATCGAGATGAACCACTGCTCGGTGGCGCGAAAAATTACCGGGTTTTTGCACCGCCAGCAGTGCGGATAAGAGTGTACGATTTTTTCGTCGGCCAGAAGCGCACCCTTGTTTCTGAGCAGCTCGATGATGGCCTTGTTGGCCTTGAACACCTGCTCACCCGCGAACCCGTCCGCCTCTTTGGTGAACCGTCCTTTGTCGTCGACCGGCGCATAAACATCAAGGCCGTAGCGCAGGCCTGCCTCGTAATCGTCCTGCCCGTGCCCGGGCGCTGTATGAACGGCCCCGGTTCCGCTTTCGAGCGTCACATGATCGCCCAGGATGATAAGGGAGTCCCGATCAATAAAAGGATGCCGGGCTTTGAGCCCTTCGAGCTTTCTGCCTTTGAATTTATCGATGATCCTGTAATCCGTGAACCCAAACTTCTCCATAGCCTGTTTGAGAAGTCCTTCGGCCAGGATGAACACCTCTCCGCCTCTTTCAGCTGCAACATAATCGAACTCGGGATGAAGCGCCACTGCAAGATTGGCGATAAGAGTCCAGGGCGTCGTGGTCCAGATAACGACAGACACCTTTTTGCCTGAAAGTGAGGGGAGGGTTTTATCCGCATTCGGGAGCGGAAACCGTACGTAGACCGAAGGCGACTCATGGTCAGCGTATTCCACTTCGGCCTCGGCAAGCGCGGTCTGATCGAACCCGCACCAGTACACTGGTTTTTTGCCCTTGTACACGCCTTTCGCGGCAACGAATTTTCCGAATTCACGGACAATGGCAGCCTCATACCCGAAATTCATGGTGAGATAGGGGCTGTTCCAATCGCCGAAAACGCCCAGGCGTTTGAACTCCTCACGCTGGATAGCGATGAATTTTTCAGCATACTCCCGGCACAGTTTGCGAATCTCGCTCTTGTCCATGCCCTCTTTTTTAGGCCCCAGGTTCTTCAGCACCTGGTGCTCGATCGGCAGGCCGTGGCAGTCCCACCCCGGGACATACGGGCTCCGGAATCCCTGCATGGATTTGAACTTGACGATGATGTCCTTCAGAATTTTGTTGAGCGCATGGCCGATGTGGATATGCCCGTTCGCGTAGGGAGGCCCGTCATGCAGAATATAGCTTCTTCCGCTGCCTGGCCGTTCCTGCATCTGATCGTAGATTTTTTCGTCCTGCCACTTTCCGATCATGCGCGGTTCAAGTTCCTTGAGGTTCGCTTTCATCGGGAAATCGGTTTTAGGGAGATTAAGCGTTGTCTTATAATCCATTCAGGGCATCTCCTCGAGTCCGAACTCCGAACCATGAACTATGAACTGAACTGTTTCTTCTGTCCTCATCTAGTCTGACACCTCGTCAACAGGCATTTTTTTCCCGGTTGTATCTTCAACAACGCCCTGATCGGCATTATAGAGGTGCCGGATCTTCGGACCTGTGTTAATGTCGGCATACTGAGTAGGCTCTGTGCCTTTTAGGAATACATCGGTGACAGCGTCGGCTGCTTCCTCTCGGGCAAGCAATCCCGTTTCAGGATCGATTTTCAGGAACACAACCGCATCGCTCGGCCTGAAATCCTCGGCAGATTTCCCGGAAAGCGCGGTCGCCATGACCGATACCCAGACGGGAAGGGCCGCCCGCGCGCCCGTTTCCCGGTCGCCGAGGGAAGCGTTGGCGTTATCATATCCGACCCAGACGCCTGTCACGATGTTTGTCGCATAGCCCACGAACCAGGCATCCACGTAATTGTTGGTAGTGCCGGTCTTGCCTGCGAGCGGTTTTCCCAGCACTTTTGCGCCTCTCCCGGTGCCTTCGTCGACGACGCTCTTCAGCAGGCTCGTGACGAGGTAGGCAGTGTCCGGGCTGATCGCCTCGGTCGGCTGCGGCTCATAGCTTTCAAGCACAGCGCCGGTCCCGTCCACAATGCTCTTGATGAGAATAGGCTCCGTCCGAATGCCCTGCGACGCGAAGGTCGCGTACGCGGACGTAAGTTCCAGCGGGGTTACGCCCGAAGAGCCCAGCGCGGTCGTATAATCGTAACTGATCTCGCTTGTGATACCGGCCTTGCGCGCAAACTGGATCGTTTTGTCCAGCCCGATTTTTTCCAGAAGTCCTACGGTGACTGCGTTCCGGGAAAGGGCCAGCGCAGTCCGGAGCCGCATCGGGCCCAGGAAACGCTCGTCGTAGTTCCCGGGCTTCCATGCTTTTTTCTCATACTCGCTCTGCTCGTGAATGACCGGCAGGTCCATAAGTATTGAGGCCGGCGTGAAACCGTTCTCGAGCGCCGCCCCGTAAATAAACGGTTTGAAGGCCGATCCGGGCTGACGCCTGGCTTCCGTCGCGTGGTTGAATCCTCCCTCCATAAAATCGTACCCCCCGACCATCGCCCGTATATATCCGGTGTAGGGCTCAATGGACACCACTGCCCCCTGGACGAGCGGCGTCTGGTCAAGCAGGAACGAAGCAGCCTGTTTCTTCCGATCGTAGTCTTTCAGCCGGACTTTTATGATATCGCCTGGCGCAATGATCTCCTGCGCCTTCTTGAACTCGTCGGGGTCGTCCTTTCTCTTCTTGGGTTTCAGGAGGGCCCATGCCATGTCTTCCTTCGTTATATATCCGATCAAACCGCGGCCTTTTACGGTAATGTATTCGTCACTCACAGCCAGAACATGCGCATTGAATCCTTCGCCCGGCTTAACCATTACATGGAGCGAACCCCATTGAATCGGCGTGGACTTGAGCTGCTTATATCCGACCCTGCCCCGAAAGCCCTGCCTCTTGTCCAGGGCCCGCAGGCCGTCCCTGAGCGCTGTTACACCCTGACGCTGGAGGTCGATATCGATCGTCGTATAGACCTTCAGCCCTCCATCGTAGAGTTTTTCCGAACCATATTTCTTCTCGATATATTTTCTGAGGTAGTCCACAACGTGCGGCGCCGGTTCTTCCTGGTGCCGGAGATTCTCGAGATTGAGCGGCTGGTTGTAAATCTGGACGCTCTGGGGCTCGGTAAGATAGCCTTCTTCAACCATTCTCTGCAACACCTGCCATTGCCGCAGCTTCGTCAGATCGATATCGCTGTACGGTGAATAAACCATGGGCGATTTTGGCAGCCCTGCAAGGAGCGCGGCCTCCGCCTGGTTCAGTCCGGAGGCATTCTTTCCGAAATATGTTTTTGCCGCCATCTGTATGCCGTACGCCCCGTGGCCAAAGTAGATTTTGTTGAGATAAAGTTCCAGGATTTCCTCCTTGGTAAGCTCCTTCTCAAGCCTTCGCGCGAGAATGATTTCCTTGATCTTTCTCGTGAATTTCCGCTCGGGGGAAAGGAATACGACCTTGGTCAGCTGCTGGGTAATCGTGCTGCCTCCCTGTTTCAGCCGCACAGCAATAATGTCCTTCATCGCCGCGCGCAGAATCCCGCGGTAATCTATGCCGTGGTGCTGGTAAAAGCGGGGATCTTCGGTGGCAAGGAACGCGTTGACTACATATTTCGGCACACGGGACAGCGGCACATACACACCCTTCTCGATCCTCACGTGGCCGAGAACCCTGCCATCCTCGGCGAGGATCGCGGTGCCGGGGCTCGGCTTATAGTCCTTGAGAGACTCCACCGTGGGAAGCCCAAAGGAGAGAATGAAGAACATGAGCGCGACAAAGAGAATACCCGCCACGAAAGCTGCGGCCAGAAGCTTCAAGGCTTTCCAGGGCGTCAAGGCATTCAGGAACGGAACAATAATCCCGAACCACAGTTTATCGAGCCCAGCGAGAACTTTTTCGAAACCTGTTTTCATCATAACTGATATAACTCCGCAATAATCCGCTTCTTTTTTGACAGATCGAAAATAATAACATCACGGAGCCATAAAATCAAACGAAAAGTTTTTCGTGCCCCCCTAAAGAAAAGCAAAAACCCCTCCCCGGGAAAACAGGGAGGGGAAAAGAATGGTAGATTTCAAATGAACCGCAAAAAAAATCCTCAATAGTTCAGCTCTATGTCATCCAGAAAAACATTATCATATCCGCTGGTATAGTATGTTTTTTCGTAACACCATTCATAAACATGGCTTCCTGCCTGCCCCGGGAAAAGCATCCGCTGCCAGGGTTGCCCATTGTACCAGGTTTGAAGAACCTGGGAATTGCTTATATTGAAACGCAGAAATTCCTGTGCATCCACAAAAGGGGCCTTAAAACTGAAGCTTATCCATTTGACGTCCGTAGCGGTGAATTGGACGCAGCTCAAATTCTCATTTTTCTGGCCAATGCCCGAAGTCAGGCTCTGAGACCCTGCGCCGGATGTTGTGGTGGACCGCGACCAGAGCCCGGTCCCGGACGAGCCTGTCGACGAGAGTGTCAGGGGATCCGTCGAACCTGTCTCGAAAGTGAAACACTGGTCCCCGCCCGCCGTGCACCCTGTTGACGGGTCGAAGGGGACGACGTTCAAAGTATATGTCATGGGCTGAGTCGCAAAGTCATTGCCGACAACAAGATAATACTGGCTATTCGGTGTCAGCATCGCAGGAGCCGCGCTCTGGGGTGGGTATGTAACGCAAAACGTATCGCCGCCGATAGGGCCTCGCCCGCACCAGGCAACTTGCGTTGTCAAAGCCTTATCGGAAAACAGGGACCAGTCCGGCCACTGTGTCGCCGGATTCTGACTCGTGATCTTGACCAGGTACGCCGCAGGAGACGGCAAAGACTCAGTCGTAAACGTGTAGTAACTGTAAATCAGATTTGATGGTGCGAGCCGGCCGCCCGTATGGGGAGTCTCCGGCGTGAGTAAAACGGGTTCATTCGGCGAGCCTTCGCTGCAGCCCTGTGTCGTGACTGTGATCGAGTAGGGGTATGTTCCGGGCCCCGGGGGCGTGTCCTTCGTGTATACCTTTACATAGTAGGTCCCGTGATCGATGTTGCCAGACATGCAGCTCTCCGCCCCTGCAGACGAGGTTGTGTTGCACTGCATGAGAGAAGTCGAATATGTGCTGCCGGAATAGAGCTCCCATTCCATGTCAGCATTCGTGCTCGACAGATTTATTTTGTATGTCCCGCTTCCGCCCATCGGCACGACGAAATAATAATAGTCATATCCGTTGTCGGAAATGGTCTGGTTGTAAGTGGTTTCAAGCGCAAGCTGCATGGGAGCCTGGATATAACTCCCGCTGCTGTCCGGGGCAACGGTTATCGAGTAGGACGTGTCCTGCGAGCCGTAGTTATAGACCTGCACATAGTATGTTCCCGCGGGAAGATTCGGCGCGGCGCAGCTTATTTCTCCCGGCGAACCGCTGCTGTAATAGTCATTGCATGTTTCCCCGGAGACCAGAGTGGTGAAGGCCGCATCCGAATACACTCTCCACGAGAGGATGTCTGCGGGCACCGACAGTCCCCCTAAACTGATAACGTAGGAGCCGCCCGCGCTCGTGAACGAATAATAGCTGTAGCCGTAAGTGTCGATGCCTCCGGCATGAGAGTATCCGTCCGCAGTCAGGGCTGTCGGGGTATTTTTGGACCCTTCGCTGCTGCCGCTGCTGACAGAAATAGTATATGTTCCGCCGTTCCCGTTCGTATTTCCGTTTTCCACTTCGATATAATAGGTCGTATTGGCGTCGAGATTCGGCGCTGTATCGATCAGGTCGGTGATGGAGGTCCAAAGATCATTGCCGTAAGCGATGCCCGAGACAAGCCAATTGTCGAAATCAGACTTTTGAGAGTAGAGATCCCACACCATATTGACGTTCGTACTGGCCACACTGATAACGTATGAACCGGCCTGTCCCGTTCTGAATTGATAATAGCTGTTGCCCCCGTATGCAACGGTTCCACCGGTATAGGTGAGCGGAGCGATGCCCAAATCCTTGGGAACAGATGATGTGCCCTCGCTCACGATTGACGCGGTGTTACCGCCGCCGTCGCCGGCATTCCCTCCATCGTCTCCGGTCGGTGTTGAACCGCCGCCTCCGCCGCAGGAAACAATCAGCGACAAAGAGAAAATTGCAACAACCCATTTCAGCGAAACGGATTTTAAACTCATTGAAACCTCCCGAGTCGGTGTCTCTTGGCTCAAAATATAAAATTTTATGGCCGAATCAATAATTCAACTCTATGTCGTCTATCCACGCGTTGTTATCGATATACAAAGTGTCATTTTTTTTGTGACACCATTCGTACTTGAAGCTTCCTCCGAACTGGGGCCTGTAAATGACCCTCTGCCACGCGTTTGTCCCGGTCCAGGATTGATCCGGTGCTATTGAAATTGGTCCGAAATCTATGTAAAGCCCGAGTGAGTTCGTGTCGGTGGCGAACTGCGTCTTGACACTATAGGTCATCCACTTGACATCGGTCGCCGTAATTTGGAAACAGCTTAAATCCTGATTCTTATTACTTATACCCGATTGCACGCTTTTCGTGCCGCTGCCTGCATCACCCGTCGTCACATTCCAATTCGCATCGCTATACATTTCTGCCGCAAAGGGCGATGGGATAGAAGCTCCCGCAGTAGCAGCTTCAAAATTGTAGCAAGTTCCCCCGGCGCTGCAGCCCGATTCGCTCGAAAGGGGGGTCACGGTTACCGTACATGTTATGGAGGCGGAGTAACTGGAGCCGTTCTGGACGGTTACATAATAGTATGCGCCCGGCGTGAGAGCCTGAGGTGGTGAAATTTCTCCTGTGGAGCAGACGATCTCGCCACTGAAGGTTCGCAGGAAACATTCACCAATTTTAGTCGAGAATGTCGGATCGGAAAAAAGCTTCCATCCGACCACATCAGTGGACGGCTGCTCTCCGGTGATCATTATAAGGTACGGTGCCGGATTTGCCAGCGCTTCGGCCTGAAATTTATAATAGCTCGTTCCAGCGCGGGCAAGCCGGCCGGCTGTATAAGGCGTGCGCGATGTCAGGACGACCGGATCGCCTATGGCCCCTTCGCTGCCGTTCTGTCCCGTCACGAGGATATCGTATTGGCCGGATGCGGAATCATTATTGGTTATTTTTACATAATGAGCGGCGCGCGGGAGATTATTCGTCATGCACTGTGCCGTGTCGGAATAGCTGCTGTAATCGCAGTGTTTGAGCAGCGTCGCGCAGGCAGGGTCGGAATACAGATCCCAGGTCAGATTTATCGGGGACGTAACGGTCATGGTATAGGTACCGCTCGCGGGCGGCGTGAAAGAATAGTATTGTAATTCATTGTCTATAATCGTACCTGTGACATGCGTGTCGAGACCGAGAGAGGCAGGCGTCGCTCCGGCATAGCCGGGGACGTCGGGTGCAACGATAATTGAATAAGCCGTGGACTGGAAACTATAATAATTGGATACCTTTAGGTAATACGTTCCCGCGGAAAGATTTGGCGCGGCGCAACGTATGTCTCCTGCAAGACTGCCCGTGGAATTCCAGTCGTTGCAGGTATCGCCTGGGACCTGCGATGTAAAGCCGGAATCGGAATAGAGTTCCCACCAGAGCGTGTTCCCGGGAGCTGAGAGATCTGCCACGCTGATGATATACGAACCGCCCGTGGTTGTGAACCGGTAGTAGCTGTAGCCGGAGGCGTCAATCCCGCCGGCATGAGAGATCCCTCCGGGGATAGCGCTATCGGCGTGTTCTTCGATCCTTCGCTGCTGCCGTTCTCTGTTGAAATCTGGTATGTTCCGCCGTGCGCGTCCCAGTCCCATACTTGAAGGTAATAGGTCGTATTGGCGTCAAGATTCGGAGCGTTCGCGATCAGATCTCCGACAGGATCGCCGATATCGTCAGCGGTTGCGATGTAATTGGAAAAAGGATCGTTGAAATAAGACTTCTGCGCAAAGAGCTCCCATAGCATCGTGGCAGTTGTGTTTGTTACTTTGATTATGTAAGAACCGGCCTCGCCGGTTGTAAATTGATAATAACTGTGTCCTGCATACGCGACAGCTCCATTGGGATATGAAATCGGCGTGGTCCCGAGATCCTTGGGCACCGACGTTGTTCCCTCGCTTACGATAGACCCGGTGCCGGTGCCTCCGCCTCCATCTCCGTCCGGCGCCGCTGAACCGCCTCCTCCTCCGCATGATACCAGCAAAACCATTGAGGAAAACAAGACAACGACTTTACTCTTGAATGATTTTACGAAAAACCTCCTTGGACTCGAAGTCTCATTGGTCGTTAAAGCCGTTAATGAGTTTGACGCAAAGAAACAGTAATTCCATTCGTATAATATAATACTTTAAGCTTATAAAGAAAGTTATCATATATCAACGCCCTTCGCAAACAAATTTTGGGAATATTTTTGGGATTCTTGCTTTTATTTGAGGAAAAGAAACAGATTTCAATTTTATTGAAACAATTTGCAACAGAATGTCGTTGGTTAATCCCCATCAACCCAGGAGACTATTTTGTTGCATTTTGGCGCCTTCGTTCCTATAATCTCAAAAGAAGTTTGCTTAGGGAAGCCGTATGAACTCTCCAAAGGAGCATCGGCATGAACCTTACCAAAGTTCTTCCGCCTGGAACAGGCAATATCCTTCTCAGGGAGCGGCTTATCAACCGCCTTCTCGGATGGGACGACAAAAAGCTCATCATCCTCCATGCACAAGCCGGCCAGGGCAAAAGCACCCTTGCTGCGGATTATGTGCGGTCACTCGGCTATCCGTCGGCCTGGTACAATATGGACCAGGAAGACGACAACCCGGGCCTCTTTCTTGCCGGCCTTGCCGAGGCTGTCAAGAGAGCCTACCCTGATCGAGTTACCCGCCTGCCCGTTCTTTCGCAGAATAATTGCAGCGACAGCAGTCTTCGGCGCAGTATGCCCGGATGGATCAGCCAGGTATTCGGCAATCTTCCGAAGCAAAGCATGATCGTGTTCGATGATTTCAATGATTCGTCGTGTCCTGACGTTCTTCTTTTTTTCTTCAAGCTGCTTCTGGAAACAACTCCGCCGCATATCCGCTTTATGATCATTTCACGCACCCGTCCCGCCCTCGAAATAGCAGGTCTGCGGGCAAAGCGGGCCGTCGGCGAGATCACCGGTAACGACCTCAAATTCAATGACGCCGAAGTGCACCAGCTCTTCTGCTCGATCTTCGGAATGCCGCTTGCGCAGAATCAAGCCGCGCTCATTAACCGCAACGCCGAAGGCTGGCCCGCCGGACTTGTTCTCATGCATGAATATCTGTATTCCGCGGTCCCCGCCTCTAAAGTCGACATCTTCGGCGACGGCGTGCAGAACAAATTCCAGTCTCATGTTTTCGATTATCTTGCCCAGGAAGTGTTCGCCCATCTGCCCGGGTATCTGCAGGACTTTCTTCTCCGTACGTCCGTCACCGATTATCTGCCCGCTGCCCTGATAGAACGCCTGACCGGCCTCCCCCGCGTCTCCTCTTCAAGTTCTTCAAAATCGTCGATAACCGGAATCGTAAATGAACTCCAGAAAAGAAATCTTTTTACTGCCATACTGGATGAGGACGGTCCCGTCGTCCGCTATCATGCGCTCTTTCGGGATTTTCTCTGGAAAAAAACGACAGCCGGGTCAAAGCGCGGGGAAGTAAAAAAACTTTGCTCAATCGCTTCGATCTACTTCAATGAAACCGGAGATATCGTCCGGGCGATCGATCTCCTTCTTGGGTCAAACCAGTTCGAGAAGGCGATTCAGGCCATAGAATCCGCGGCCCCGGCACTGATTGCATCAGGCCGCGCACAGACAATGCTCCGCTGGCAAAAACAGGCGCCGCTCGAACTCCGGAACACCGTCTGGTTCCTGTTCTCAACGGCCGTTGCCTGCCGGTTCAGCGATCCGAAGGCCTCGCTTGAGCTGTACGAGCGTTCTCTCGAGGGCTTCCAGGCAGGTCCCGCTGTCCGTCACCGCACCACGGGACAGATGCTGTCGCTCTGCGGCTTGATCGAGGCCTGCTTCCATGCAGACGGCGGACTGACCCGCATGTCGCGCGCGGCAGGGCTTGCGCAGTCGCTGCTCCGGGAAAAGAACCGCGAACCGGCGGAGACGAGGGCAAGACTGCTGCTGGCCATTGGCATGGCATGGTTCTTTTTGGGAAAACTGGACCAGAGCAGGGAGGCGCTTCAACAGGCGCTTGAGCTCTTTCGCAGGAAGGCGGACCATTTTTACCAGGTGACGAGCGCCGCATATCTGACGCCCTGTGCGCTATATCAGGGCGATTTTCGGGCGGCGGACGAAGCGCTGCGCAAAGGTTTCGACGCTCTTGCATGCATGCCTGATGAAGCCGGCAGCCGCGCGGCTCTCTTGTTCACAAAGGCAATGTCCGCATTGTTCCAGGGAAATTTTACTGAAGCCCGGGAATGCATCGATCAATGCAGAAGCATGGCCGATATCCATGCGCTCGAGTCCATCAGTTTTCTTTCCGGCGACATTGAAGGATGGCTCAAGATCGCAGAAGGCCGTTACGGTGAAGCCGCGGCTCTGCTCGCGGACTGCAAGCGCAGGGGCGTAGAGGCCGGGAACCACTTCCGGAGCGCCTCTGCGGCTCATCTGCTGGCAATCTCGTATATGTTTTTGAACAAATTCGAGAGGGCCAAGGTTGAGTCCGACTATGCCCTGGCGGTGCACGCGCAGTCCGGAAGCAAACTGTTCCATGCAATTTACGTCATCGCGAGCGGATCTATTCATCTCAAGCTGGGGAAGATGGCGAAGGCCGAAAAGGAATTGCTGAGTTCGCTCACGATGCTTCAGCAGAGCAAGGCCGTCCAACAGGAAGTAAATGCTCACCTGGCACTGGCGCTGCTGTATCGAAAAAAGAAGAAGAACGAAGTTTGCTGCAGGCACCTTCGGGCAGGGTTTACCCTCGGCCGGGACCTGGGTTTCTCCTATTATGCATTGCTGACTGCGGACGAGTTGGCCGATCTTGCAAAATTTGCCATTGCCGGGAACATATGCCGTGAATATTGCGAAACGTTGCTCGATAGGAGCGCATCCGGCAAGCCGGTTCCCGTGCTCAGGGTGCACTCTCTTGGGGGGTTCAGCGTGTTCCGGGGCAAGACCCGTGTGCAGGACTCCGAGTGGAAAAGCAGGCGTGCAAAAGCGCTCCTTAAGCTGCTCGTGGCGCATGATGGACGGAAACTACCCCGGGACCGGGCCATGGAATTGCTCTGGCCCGATAGGGACGGGGACGACTTGCGCGCAAGTTTCAATTCGCTTCTGCACCGCGCAAGAAAAGTGCTGGAGCTGCGGGCGGCAGAGGGCAGGGACGTTTTTTGTATTTACCAGGAAGGAGACCTCATAGCGCTGAACCGCGATCTTGTCTGGACCGATGTGCATCAGTTCCTTGCTCACATCAGGCGCGCTGGCCAAATCAAATCGGGACAGATCGAACTTCTTCGGGAATACGAAAGCGCTATAGAACTTTATGAAGGCGACTTTCTGCCGGAAGACCTGTATGCCGATTGGAGTGTGGAGGTTCGTGACCGGCTGCGCGGGCAATACTTGAGAGTTCTGGAAACCGCCGGCGACCTGGCCGATTCCATGGGAGAGAGTGTTAAGGCGCTGCAGTTCTACGAAAAGATGTTTCTCTCGGACCCCGGTAACGAGAAGGCATGCCGCTGGCTCATGCAGCGCCATCTCGCAGGCGGACAGCGTACAGAGGCAATCCGGATTTATGAGCGGTGCGAACGCGCGCTCAGCCGGGACCTGGACCTCGAACCGGAGGAAAAAACCAGGAAGCTTTATCGAAGCATTATCGGAGGATAGAGCAACAGGACCAAAGGGAAAAACATGTTCATAAATAGTTTATGTTCATAAAAGTTGAACAGAGAAGAATATTGAACAAAAATGGATAAAATAAATTGGGCTGGCTGGCCGGAGACCTGCAACCTCTGCAGGAAGGTTTGTGTTGCATAAGCAATCGTGGCGAAGCCGACGAGTACCAGAAAGAGTATCTTACCTAAGCCGTCTTTTCCAGAATAACCTTGCCGATTTCTTTTTTAGACGAGCCGAGGGCAATGATCGACCGCACGATGAGGTCAAGAGAAACTGACGACTCAGCTCGCTCGATCTTCGCCACACGCGACTGACTCGACTTTATTTTTTCGGCAACCTGCATCTGGGTCAAGTTTTTCTTCTTTCTAAGCTCCTGAAAATAATTCGAGAGGGCGAGCTTCATCTCGATATATTCTTCCTCTTCATGGCTCAAATTGAGGAAGTCGGAGACCGACCCGACTTTCCAACCTTTTTTAAGATTCTTTATCTAATTCATTTTTGACAAACCAGCATCAACAGATTTCGTTTTCCAGTTTCGCCCCGCATCTCTCCGCCCCCCGCCTGCAAACAAATCCTTCTCAACTCCTTAAAAAATATAGATTTAAATTTTAATTGCTTTCATTCACAGCAAATAAAGCTTCTCATCAGCGGCCGGCAGTCTGTAGCGCACGCTCTTTTTGGAGCCTGTCCGAGGCACGATCTTGGTTAGCAGTCCCTGTTTTACCCATCGGTTGAAAAGCCGTGATACTTTGACGGTATCGACCAAGTGCAGGATTTCCCGCGCCTCTTTATTGCCGATATACCTATTGGCATTCAGGTAATGAGAAACTTTGTCCCACTCGCTTGGCGCCTTTTCATTTAGAAGCACGACTCGGACAGCATCCTGCAGGTAAGGATATGTGAAAAAAATCGGAGGATATAGAGCGGCTTCACTCATGGTCTGTCGCATGGCCCGAACGCCCTCGTTTTGATCGAGGTTTGGCGGATCGGGAAACTCGCGTAAGTGTTTGACCAGGAGATCATTTCGGTACCCATGCGCGCGCTCAATGCCTATATTGGATGGGGTGATATTGAAGGGAAGCAAACCGGGACTTTCAACTTCGACACGGTCTTCAAAGATTCGTATTTCTATATCCCGTTTTGTGTGATAATCACGATGAATTACAGCGTTTGTGATCGCCTCTTTGATCGCGCGTTCTGGAACTCTGTAGGTCGTTACAAAACCCGAGGGAACCCGCATCCCGGACCGAAGCAGCGACAGAACGTGTTCATGCGCTTCGGATATCTGCCTGATGACGGGGCCGTTGATGGTCTTGGGAACGCCGATGAGGTTTAGCGTCTCTTTGATCGCTTCCAGCGTGCCCTCATATTGGAAAACGCGAATCGTGCATTTCGTGTCGAGAAGATCGTTGGGATGTTCCGCGAACAGGAGAACGGCAGCGCGGGTAGGGAGGAGTTGATCAGGGTCGTTTTTTCTCGCGAGCCCGGTTTTTTCAAGGACAACCGCGACGGCGTCTTCCTCGATACCCCGCTTCTTTCTCCACGATTCGTAATAGTGCGTTTTAAGAAGACTGAAATCTACCTTAACCGGTTCCTTGTCAGACCGTTCAAACCCTTTCACATAGGCATAATGAATGATCTCCTGCGGAGACAAGCGTTTATTTCCACGCTCCTGACGGATATAGACATGGTTTTCTATCGATCGGAAACCGTCCCCCATCTTGGGAATTGCAAGCAATCCGATTCGAATATTTTTGCCCTGGATTTCGATCAGATCAGGCGGCCAGATTCCCGCTATGGGCGGCGAAATTTTCTTTACCGCGTGACCAATCTCGTCGTATAGGTGAATATTTTCTTCAATCCCGTAAATTCTATCATGTCCTTTGCGAGTCGTTTTTTGCGGATCATCAATACCCAATATCAACAGTCCACCATCAGTGTTGGACATGGCGACGATGGATTGCAGCGTTTTATCGAGACCTTCATTTCTCGATCCCAAGCGCTTGAATTCCAGCGTGCGCGATTCCGAGGGTATTGCCAGGATAGTCTCTATAAGTTTATTGTCTACCATAAACGCATTCGTGAGCAGGGTATAAAAAATCGACTGATGATGTCTTACTGTTCAAATGTTATAGGTTATTATACTTCCTGCCAGAACCTTTCGCCTTCTCCACCGGATACTTCGCTTCGTTTATCTCGATCTTGATTCTTTCGGGACGGTGGTTCTCAGCGTGCTTTCCTCTGTTTGCCCCCGATGCGGTCACAAATTGTGACCGGATGGTGAGGGCCTCGTCGGGTGTGAGCTGAAACATGAAATCTTTGGGAAAACGATCGATGTTACGTTTCACGGCCTGATTAAACGCTTTGGTGGTCACGCTGTACAATTCTGCGAGTTTGACATCGAGGACTACCTTTTGCCCTCGAATTAACAAAATTTTTTTCCCACAACTTCAGTGGGTACTAGCTGTTTCATGCATTCTCCAATAAGGGGAACCTCTTAGGATCTTCCTTCGTGCATAATCGACCCTTATTAAAGATTCTCTGCCGCAGAAGTCAAGGAAGGAAGCAACTAAGCGGGCATGAGGGGGAAACTGATGGAATCTACAATAGTACAGAAATAGATAAAAATCAAGAAGTTGATGAGCCCCGAATCAGCGTCGCCACAGCAAGTATTATCGGAATCACCCGGCTTGATAATTTATCGCTTCGAGTATTGTATCCGCACGAGTTGCTACGGGGTAAAAAAAGATCGGGGAGGTACGACCTCTCCCGTTAGAGATGAAAAGCTCTAACGGGGTGAACGGATTTCGAATTGAGGGATGAGACAGAATGTAGGAATCGGATGGCGTTCTTTAAACCGCTATTCTATTGCAGCTTCTTCCTGATCAGGAAATACAGCTCCCCTTCCTGTTGCATATGGCCAGCGGCGATCTCCGCCTCCTGACCCTGGCCCCAGAAAAGGTCCACCCTGCCCGGCCCCCTGATGGCGCCACCGGTGTCCTGGTTCATGACGAACCTTGTAAAAGGGACCCATTCCGTTATTATTCCGTTCTCGATCTTTGGCTTTGTCGTGGAGATGAACGCAAGAGCTCCCTTCGGGAAAAGCCTGCTGTCCGTGGCTATCGAACGTCCGGGCGTAAGCGGTACGCCGATGTTTCCGACTGACGGGCCGCTGCCCAGCCGGAAGAAGACGTAGCTGGGGTTCTGGTTCAGAATCATCGGCAGCTGCTCCGGATTGTCACGCAGATATTGACGCGTTATCTGCATTGTCATTTCTTCCCTGGGAATGATTCCCGCATCGATCAGATACTTCCCGATGCTGCGATAGGACCTGCCGTTCTGCCCGTCATAGAGCACGCTTAAGAGATTTCCGTCCCCAAGATCAACTTTACCCGAACCTTGGACCTGCAGAAAAAAAATATCGACCAGGTCCGAACACCACAGCATCTCCAGCTTCCTGTTCGCCAAAGCGTTCTTCTCGTCGATCTCCTCACGGGAAAAATAGGGTATCACTCTCTTGCCTTCGAGCCTTCCCAGAAGCTTGTTTTTAGGAAGCCCGTCTCCGAATTGGGAAAGGTCCACTTCAATGATATCGTCCGGCCGTTTATAGAGAGGATATTTATGCGCTTCATCCCGCGCCGGTCTGCAGTTAAGCTTCGGTTCATAATACCCGGTGAACAGCACGCGGCCGCTGCCGTTAGAGCCGACGGAGCGGTAAAATTCGAAGTCGTTTTCTATCTGTTTTATCTTCTGATCGTAGGCGAGCGAACCGTTCTCGATTATTAAGAGAAAATTCTGGAGGGTTACGATCATGTCGAAAGGGGTCACCCGTTCGGGGCCGAAATACAGAAGCATATCGGGAGGCAGTTTTTTGTAATATTCCTGGCTCTGACGGACCGCGTCAGCAATGTCCCTGAAACCTTCATCGTCATTGGGCTTAACCGGACTCCACCATGTCGGCTTCTTGAGCGCATCTTCCGATTTTGTCACCGGCGGAAGGGCGCAGGCTCCGGTCGCCAGGAGGATAAGTCCGAGCAGGATGGCTTTTTTTGGGAAACACAGCTTCAATTTACTCAGCCTCGATAGTTTGTCGATTCTTGCGATGACTCATCACTCAAGCTTGAAATCTTAATTTAAGACTTTATTATTAACTTGTCAATATCAACCGGAAGCCTGCGAATGCCCTATAAATCTTCTTGATTTTGTGACGCCGATGTGGGATTATTTTATAGAAGTTGGAAGTCAGTTTTTGCCGTATAAAGCCCCGGAGACTTAAGCTTCGAGGCTTTTTTTGCGACGTCTTCCTATTCTTCGATATATGAGCTCCCTCACCCCTGCCCCTCTCCCCTGGAGGGAGAGGGAAAAAGGGAGAGGGGGCTTTATTTAGCGGAAGGAGGTAACCCATGGCAACACGAGGAAAAGTAAAATGGTTTAATGAGGCTAAAGGTTTTGGCTTCATTGCCAAAGAAGACGGGGGAGACGTCTTCGTGCACTTCAGCGAAATCGAGGGCGAAGGCTACAAAACGCTCTCTGAAGGCGAAGAAGTTACGTTTGAAGTAGTTGACAGCCCGAAAGGTCCCAAAGCCGCTCATGTAACAAAGATGTAATCTCACCCTTCACTATCGAGGCCCGGCATGCCGGGCCTTTTTTGTTCCCTTTCTGCAAAAACAAGATCTTGAACGTCATGCCAAGAAGTTCGACTCGTGACGGGAATTAAGGGCCTCATAAACGCTGGGCGCAGGCGAAATGCGGATTTAGAACTTATTGTATTGCTTTTGACCCGCTTGTCCAAATAGGCCCTGCATCCCGTGAGCAGCGTCCGCGCTTTACATGACCGGGAATCGAGGCGGTAAACCACAACTCATGCAGGCGCGTGCGAAGCTCAGCGCAATGGGCGGCTATACTGCATGCTAAGTTAAACAGAAGACATTCTGGCATGTCTGCGCGGCGATGAGAACGGCGGTGCAGAAAAAGAAAAGGATCATGACGAAGTACGAATGCAGGCTGTGCTCGCGGGGCAGGTCCTTTGGTTTAAGGCTTTTCAAAAAGCGCGGTCGGCGAGGGCGCGGAGGAAAAGATCTCTTTTCGGGGCTAAATACTCACCAGACCGGCCGCCCTTTCCTTTTATCCGTGTTCATCCGTGTGTATCCGTGGCTGATATCAATTAATTCTTTTCCGGTGCAAATTACAAGAGCTGCATCTGCGCTTCACCGGCCTGTTCCGCCACGCTTTCAGGGACGTTGCTCCTGAGCGAATTCCATTTCGGGTGATGCATCTGCTGAACGGACCTCGATTTATTTTTGTCCATCGTTGCGTAGCAATAAATGCATTCATGGGCGCAGGTGTCGTATGCCCCGATATCCACGCTTTTTGTACAACCACACTCTTTCCGTGAGGCTGCCGTCCTGGTATCGATCGGCGCCTTGAACAGCCTTGTCAGGTACTGTCCGTCTATGCAGCTTCCCTTAAACACATTGTCCGAAAGCAGATAATCATTACAGCAGGCATAAAGCTGAACACCGAAGGAGCGTGCTTTCATTGCGAGACGGTCTGCATATGCTCTTTTTACTTCCGTGGATAGATCAAGTATTGCATGGTCGGTATACTTCTTCATATTCGAAATCACTTTTTTATACGGGTAAACAAAACTGATAATGCAGCGTTTAACATGTCCTTTGAGAAGCTCGGCGCAGCGCACAAAACGCTCCTCATGCACTTCCAGGGAAAGCTTGTCGGTTATGCAGATGGGGTCATACCGCCAGATGATGTGGTCCTGCGAGTAGCGTTCCGCAATGTAGATATAATCCCGAATTGCCTCCCGGTAGTCGGGCGTATTGAACTCAAGTTCCCTGTTCGCTGTTATCGTATAGTGAAAGAAAAGGTTCGGTGTGGTTCGCTCGATCTCTTCAAGTTTACCCAAAAGCGGCCGGTAATTTTTTGAGCAGAAAAATATGGCGCTTACATCATCAGGATCCAATGATACACGCCGCATCTTTCCGTTATAGGGCTGCTGTACATAGACAAACCCGGCCTTCAGCCGGTTCAGAAACCACTCAGAATAAAAAGCCGGGATATCGGTCCTTCTGCTTGCGGAAATAACGTGCGGCATTTTGTTAACTTCCTCTCTTCAACTATTATAAACCCTGCAGCAAGTCGGGCGAAGAAAAAAAGTACCGAAACTGCCTGCATAACATGGCCGGCGAACCTTTCCTTTTCTCTATTTTTCATGTATTATAGCGCCTACTTACATTTTGCGAAGCCCTCGAGGTGTGCGATGAAACGATCCGAATTGCTTTTTCTCTTTCTATTGCTCCTTCCCTCTCAAAGCCCGGCACTGACCCTCCAGGAGGGGCTCAAAATCGTCACCGAGAGCGGGCGGGATATCAAAATTGCAGAGTCTGACGAGGAGGCAGCGCGAAGCGCTGTTTCGTTGGCGCGCTCACCCCGGCTGCCGTCGGTTGATTTGTACGGGCGCGAAACATGGCTGAGATACCAGCCTGCCGCGAAGGCGCCCTTCGGCTCGTTTTCCACTTCCCAGGACCGGTTCCTGACCTACGGGGTGCGCGCCAATCAGGTTCTCTATGATTTCGGGAGGACCTCGGCATCGGTCAGCGCCGCAGAACACGGAGTGAGAGCCCGCGAGTTTGAAACCCGGGGTACGAGAAGCAGGGCCGCACTCGAATTTGTGACGGCATATCTGGCGCTCCTCGAATCCGATAAACTGCTGCAGGTCGGAGGCAAGGAAGTGCAGCGCTACGAGGCGCACAAAAAAGACGCTGAAGCGCGGTATCATGCCGGAATAATCACAAAAAGCGAGGTGTTGCAGGCGGATGTTACGCTGGCCGATTCCCGCCAGCGCTTTTTGACCGCGGAGAACATGGTGTCTCTCAGGGCGTCGCAGATAAACAGTCTCCTGCTCAGGCCCCTCAATGAACAAGTACAGGCGGAAGAAATCGGCATAAGACCCTCAGCAGGGCTTACACTCGAAGAAGCATGGGCAAGCGCTGAGGCTGCGCGCCCGGTGCTTCAGCAACTGGATGCAGTGATCGCCGCGAAAGAAGAAAACGTGAAAGCGGCGCAGGCCGAATACATGCCCACCTTTTACGTTTCCGGGGGCTACGAAAATCTCGAAAACAGATACCTGGTCCATCAGGACAACTGGTCGGTCATAGCAGGAATAAATCTGAACCTGCTGTCCGGCGGAGCGAGCAGTTCCAGGGTCGGCATTGCGAGAAGCGAGCTCCGGTCGCTCAAGCTGTCCCGTGAAAAGATGCTTGACGCCATTCGGCTTGAGGTCAAGGGCGCGTATCTGGAACTGCAGAGCTCCGGCCGGAAAATTGAGGTTGCCAGGACGGCGATGGCGCAGGCGGAGGAAAATCTCCGTCTGCAGCGGCTGCGGTTCCAGGAGGGCGTCGGCACCGCGACAGAAGTACTGGATGCGGTAACCCTCCTTAGTACGGCGGAGACGAATTCGTGGAAAGCACTCTATGGATTTGAACGGGCTGAAGCTTCATTTTTAAACGCGGCCGGCAAGGACCTGACGCGCACGTATGCCAAATGATCCAGGTTGTCAGATGACAGCTATAGCTGATAGGAGAATGGAATGGCGGAACAGCAGCAAGCAACTGACGGCAGCAACGGAAAGAAAAAGAAAAAAGCCTTTTTAATCGTCGGAATCGTTGTTCTCATGGGCCTGATCACCGCCTTTTTTTATTCACAATACCGGAGGACGCACGTGTCCACGGACGATGCCTTCATCGAGGGCAACATTCATACGATCTCTGCAAGGGTCAGCGGCAATGTCAAGACCGTTCGCGCGGAGGACAACCAGCCGGTCAAGAAGGGAGATATACTGGTCGAACTCGATCAAGTGGATTACCGGTCGCGCGCCGAAGCCGCCCGTGCGAACTTTGAACTCCAGCGTGCGAACCTCCGTCAGGCCGAAAAGGACCTGAAGCGGGCGAAGGCGCTGTTCGAGCAGGACGCGAACTCTGCAGACCGGTATGACAAGGCTGTCTCTTCCCGGGATGTCGCCGCCGCCCAGGTGAAGCTGGCCGAGGAGCAGCTCCGGCAGGCCAATCTCAACCTTGGCTATACTATTGTTCCGGCTCCTTCCAACGGCTATGTCACGCGCAAATCCGTTCAGACCGGCAACCAGGTGCAGACAGGGCAGCCTCTTATGGCTGTGGTGGAGCTTGAAAACATTTACGTCGTTGCAAATTACAAGGAAACCGAGCTCGCACGCATCCGGCCGGGGCAGCAAGTAAAGATCAGGGTGGACGCATATCCCGGCAAAGTCTTCACAGGAAAAGTGGACAGTATCATGGCCGGTACAGGAGCGTCCTTCTCGCTTTTTCCGCCCGAAAATGCGACCGGCAATTACGTGAAGGTAGTACAGCGGGTCCCGGTCAAAATTGTGCTGGAAGCGGGAGCGGACAAGGACCACGTTCTGAAGGTCGGCATGTCGGTGGAACCGACGGTGCTTGCCCGATGACCCTGCAGCACAAGACTACCAGCCGCGGCCTTATCGCCTTTACCGTCATGCTCCCTACTCTGATCGAGATCATCGATACCTCGATCGTTAATGTCTCGCTGAACCACATCAGGGGCTCGTTGTCTGCCGGGATGGATGAGGCCACCTGGACCATCACGGCGTATCTGGTATCGAACGCGGTCGTCATTCCAATGGCAGGCTGGCTTGCCCGTCTTATGGGAAGGAAAAACTACCAGATCGCCTCGATCGCCTTGTTTACCATCAGTTCGTTCATGTGCGGCTCGGCCTGGAACCTGAGCAGCCTGGTCTTTTTCAGGGTAGTGCAGGGCCTGGGAGGAGGCGGCCTCGTTCCGATAAGCCAGTCCATCCTGCTCGAGTCATTTCCGAGGGAGAAGCACGGCCAAGCCATGGCAATCTTCGGCCTGGGGGCCATGCTCGGCCCGATCGTGGGACCGCTGCTCGGCGGATGGATAACGGACAACTGGTCCTGGCGCTGGATCTTCTATATCAATATCCCTATCGGTATACTCTCGATCATCATGAACATCATCGTCATCCAGGACCCCCCTTACATGAAACGGCAGAAAATGAAAATAGACTATTCCGGTCTGCTGCTCCTTGCCGTCGGGCTCGGCTCGCTTCAGTTTCTTCTCGACAAAGGCGAGAGCGAGGCCTGGTTCGAATCGGATCTGATTGTAATCTTCTCGGTGATCGCGGTCGTTGCACTGGTTCTTCTGGTGATCAACGAGATGTATTCGGAGCACCCGATTGTAAACCTGAGGCTGTTCAAGGACCGGACATTCACAAGCGGCGCAACGGTCATGTTCTTCGTTTTCCTGAACCTCTTCGGCAGCATTGTGCTCCTGCCTATATTCCTTCAGAACCTGATGGGTTATACGTCATATTATGCGGGGCTGGTGCTCGGCCCGGGCGGTATCGCCACAATATTCGCGATGCCCATCGTCGGCAAATTCGTGGGGAAAGTGAACCCGAAGCGCTTCCTGGTCTTCGGCATCAGTCTCTGCGCGCTCAGCACATATCTCATGTCCAGGTTCAACCTGACCACCGATTTCTGGACGTTCGTATGGCCGCGGGTATTCCTCGGGTTCGGCATGGGAATGACATTCATCCCCCTCACGACCCTCACGCTGTCGCACATTCCGAGGGAGCAGATGACAGAGGCGACCTCCTTGTACAACCTGCTTCGAAACCTTGGAGGGAGCGTAGGCATAGCCTTCACAACGACGGTGCTCGCGCGCCGGGCGCAGTTCCATCAGACGCGCCTCGTCGAGCACCTGTCTCCGTTCGACCCGGGCTATTCGCTTTACCGGGACAATCTGGCATCAGCCCTTGCGGCAAAGGGCTTGCCCACGAATGCCGCGGACGGACTAATGTACCGGGAACTCGTTCGGCAATCCACTACGCTCGCCTTCTCCGATGCATTCCTTATCATCTGCCTGATGATCCTCTGCATGCTCCCGCTCGTGTTTATTATGCAGCGGGCCGAGACGGGTGCGAGCGGTCCGCCTGCCGGGCATTGAAGACGGTTTTTACAGGAAAAATTGATTAGACGGAGCTTGACGTGCGGTTATGCCTTTGATAGAGTATAAACATTTATTATTATCATTTTTGCTTGAAAGGAGGTGAAAAGGATGAAGAAGATTCTCGCGTTGGCTATTTCGCTGATTTTCACCATGACCATGGGTTTCGCGTTTGCACAAGAAGCTGCTAAACCCGCGTCTGATGAGGCGAAGAAGGAAGAGAAAGCCCCTGTAAAAAAGAAGAAGAAAGCTTCCAAGAAGAAACAGGCCAAGAAAGAAGAGGCTAAGAAGGAAGAGCAGAAAGCTGCTGCACCTGCTGCTGCACCTGCTGCGGCACCCGCTGCTGCTCCCGCTGCCGGCGGTTACAAGTAATCATCCTGGGGCACCGGACGAACCGGTGCCCGCTTTAATCCCGCATCGTAGAACCGCACAGCACCCCACCCATAGAAACACATAATGCCTGAACAGACACAAAAAGATATTAAAACGGTTTTCGCGCAAAGGCAGAGACGGCAAAAAATAGTTTAAGATTTAGAAACTCAGTTTTGCAGTTCTTTGCGACTTTGCCTGCACCCAGCGTTTATGAGACCCTTGATTCCCGTCTGTCGTTTCTCAGGCAGATGGTACAATAATGGGTCTATGCTTTACCCTTGATTCCCGTCTCGCGTTTTTAAGCGAGATGGTACAACAATGAGTCTAAGAATTGCGAACGCGCGAATGCAGGGCGCGGCTTTGCGCGAGATGTCTTTTTTGCTTGAGTAGTTTAAAAAAGGCTTACATCAGGTTCACCGGATCCACGTCCACGATAACTTTACACTTCCTGCCGAACTTCTCCTCGACCGCGTTCCTTCCCTCTATTGCGAGAAACCTGATCATGTCCCTCTTTCGGGAAATCAAAATCAGCTGGAACCGGTATTGCCCCCGCACGCGCGCAATTGGGGCGGGAGCAGGACCGAGAAGAACAGTATCCTTGTTTGCCCGCATAAGGGTCCTGATCCGGTTCTGCGCGGTTTTCGCGGCTTCCGCTGCCTGCGCCTCGTCCGGACCTTTAATTTCAAGTTTGATCATCCTTCCTATCGGGGGATATCCGAGTTCGGTCCGGTACACGATCTCCTCGTTGTAGAAGCTGTCATAATCGTGCGTCCTGCTGTGCCGAATGGAATAATGATTCGGGTTCATTGTCTGGATGATCACCTCGCCGGCGAGCTCTCCCCTTCCCGCCCTTCCAGCTGCCTGGGTAATCAACTGAAACGTTTTTTCCGCTGACCGGAAGTCGGGCAGATTCAGTCCGACGTCCGCATCAACCACACCGACGAGAGTCACCGCCGGAAAATCATGTCCCTTTGCGACCATCTGTGTACCCAGCAGAATGTCGACTTCCCGCCGGTCTACTTGTTGAAGGAGGCGTTCGTAGGCATCCCTTCCCTTGACCGAGTCGCTGTCCATTCTTTTCATGCGCGCTGCAGGAAAAAGTTTCTGCACCTCTTCCTCGATCTTCTGCGTTCCGGATCCGAGAAGCTTCAGATCGATGCCCTGGCAGGCCGGGCATTTATCCGGAAGCCGGGTCAGATACCCGCAGTAGTGGCATTTCAGCTTTTGTTCTGATTTATGAAAAGTGAGTGAGACGCTGCAGCTCGGGCATTTTATGGCGGCGCCGCATTCCCGGCAGATGAGGACCGACGAGAACCCGCGGCGATTCAGGAGAAGAAGGACCTGTTCGTTTCTTTCGAGCCGCTGTCCGACGGCAGAAATCAGCGCCGGGGTATAGAGGGATTCTTTGTGGGTCTGTTTTACATCCACGATGCCCACGCTTGGCATCGGCCGGTGGTCTACGCGGTCCGCAAGCCGGAGATACTCGTATTTGCCGTTCCTGGCATTGTAGCAGCTTTCGAGAGACGGGGTCGCGGAGCCGAGCACGGCAACGGCGCTGCTGAACTTCGCCCGAACGACCGCGACGTCGCGTGCGTGATAGCGCAGACCCTCATCCTGCTTATATGAATTTTCGTGCTCCTCGTCGACAATGATGAGTCCCGTATTTTTAAAGGGAGCAAACACGGCCGAGCGGGCGCCGACGGCCACGTCTACCTGGCCGCTCTGAATACGGCGATATTCACCCGCCCGCTCACGGTCCGAAAGGCCGCTGTGCAGCACGGCGACCCGGCTGCCGAAGCGCTGCCTGAAGCGCGACAGGAGCTGCGGCGTCAGCGCGATCTCCGGGACGAGCACGATCGCGCCTTTGCCCGAGTTGGAAGCCTGTTTGATGGCATGAAGATAGACTTCAGTCTTGCCGCTGCCCGTCACGCCGTGGAGCAAAAAAGCGCCGAACTTTGCGCGGAGGACAGCTTCGTCGATCCGGCGCACAGCTTCAGACTGAGCAGGCATCAGTTCGGGCGGCCGGCTCGGCGTGAATGGAACCGTTTCCGGTTGCTCTTCTACTTCACGCTCGACGACCGCGGCCATATTGAATGCGCACAGGCTTTTGATCGTGACAGAAGAAAACTCCTTCAGGTCTTCCATGCTCATGACCTGACGATCGCACAGGAGCAGGAGAAGCTCTCTCTGCTTCGGCCCCCGAAGGGCTTCGAGATCATGATCTCCGGAGAGAAGCTCCAGGTACTTTTTCTTTTTGGGTTTTGCGCGGGAAAGAGCTTTGGGCACAACGGCTTCGATGGTCTGGCCGAGCGGGTACAGGTAGTATTCGGCCATCCATCGGGCAAGTTGGAGGAGGTCCGGAGGCAGAGGATCGTCCAGTATTTCGATCACCGACTTCAGAGCGATCTGAGCAGTTTTGTCCGGAAAGCCGAGCACTGTCCCGGCAATGCGCCTCGCGCCGAAGGGCACAAGTACGCGGGCCCCGGGCACAAGAACGCCTTTCATCTGTTCCGGAGCGCGGTAATAAAAAGTCTTGTTAACGGAGATATTGACGGCTATTTCGACAAGCAGGTCAGACATTCGGATTTCGGATTGCGGATTGTAGATTTGGGATTGAAAGAATTACTGGGGACATTATTTCTCAGAATTGGTTAAGAAATGGACACGACTGCAAATTTTTCTTTGTTTCATACTCCGATTTCAAGCGTCGTTCAGCTTGTTCATTTCCTTGCTGCTCAGGATGTCCTTGAGCTCTTTCATGAACTCATTGATGTCCTTGAATGAACGGTATACCGAAGCGAAGCGGACGTAGGCCACTTCGTCGAGGCCGTGGAGCTGGCCCATCACTTCTTCGCCGATAATGGTGCTCGGGATCTCTTTGAACCCCCTGTCCTGAAGGGACTTCTCGATATCCGCGACCGTCTTTTCCAGAGACTCCACGCTGACCGGACGCTTCTCGCATGCCTTCTTCAGTCCGCCGAGGATTTTCATCCTGTCGTACGGCTCGCGCCGGCCGTCCTTCTTGATGACCGACGGAAGCACTTCCTCGACACGCTCGTACGTCGTGAACCGGCCCTCGCACTTGAGGCATTCACGCCTGCGGCGGATCGAATCCCCTTCCTTCCCGATCCGGGAGTCAACCACTTTGTTATCAAGACTGGAACAGTAGGGGCAGCGCATAATTAAAAACTATTTCAAATTGCAAATATCAAATTGGAAATTTCAAAAGTGTCTGCGTTTACTTTGCAATTTGCACTTTGCAATTTGCACTTTACAATTTGCATTTTACAATAAGTTATTTCTTTACGTACCGTGTAATCTTGATCCCTGACTCGTTCATCATGTCCTCCGCGAGCTTGTCCGGATAGCCGTCCTCGTAAACAATATGCTTTATGCCGGCGTTGATGATCATTTTCGCGCAGATCCCGCAGGGCTGGTTGGTGCAGTACAGGGTGCCGCCTTCGATGCTCGTGCCGTGCTTTGCCGCCTGGATGATCGCATTCTGCTCGGCATGCAGTCCCCGGCAGATCTCATGCCGCTCCCCGGACGGGATGCCGAGCTGCTCGCGCAGGCAGCCCCGGTCGAGACAGTGTTCTATGCCGGACGGCGTGCCGTTGTAGCCCGTCGCAAGGATATTTTTGTCTTTTATGATAACGGCGCCGATCTGGCGGCGCAGGCAGGTGGCGCGCCTCTTTACGAGGTGCGCTATCTCCATAAAATATTCATCCCAGGAAGGGCGGGGCATAACACCTTTCATTCAAATTTCAAATTGCAACTTGTAAAATTCGAAAAATTCCACAATTTCAAAATTTGATATCTACAATTGACAATGTTTTCCGGTTTACACTTCCGCTTTTTCCATCGCGAACATGGGGAACTTGCTGCAGAATGCCTTGGTCCGCTCCCTGATGGCCGCAAGCTTGTCGGGTGAGCCGATATTCGCCAGCGCTTCGCAGATGAGGTCTCCGATCACCTTCATCTCGGGTTCGCGCATACCGCGCGTAGTCACAATCGGGGTGCCGAGCCGTATGCCGCTCGTGGTCACCGGCGGCTTCTGATCGTAGGGGATGCTGTTCTTGTTGCAGGTGATGCCCGCCGCGTCCAACGCCGTTTCTGCGTCTTTGCCGGTAATGTTTTTCGGCGTCAGGTCCACGAGCATCAGGTGATTGTCTGTGTCGCCGGACACAATCCGGAACCCGTCCTCTGTGAGCCGCTGTGCAAGCGCCCTGGCGTTCTTCTTTACCTGGCGCTGATAATCCTTGAACTCGGGAGAGAGCGCTTCCTTGAACGACACGGCCTTCGCGGCGATGACATGCACCAGCGGGCCGCCCTGTATCCCGGGGAAAATGACCTTGTCCACGGCTTTTCCGAACTTCTCTTTGCACAGGATCATGCCGCCGCGCGGACCGCGAAGGGTCTTATGCGTGGTTGTTGTGACAAAATCCGCATAGGGTACCGGGCTCGGATGCTCATCAGCGGCGACGAGGCCGGCAATGTGCGCGATGTCCGCCATGAGATAGGCTTTGACCCTGTCCGCTATCTTCCGGAACCGCGGGAAATCGAGAACCCGCGAGTACGCGCTGTAGCCGCAGACGATCATCTTCGGCTTATGCTGGACGGCCAGCCGCTCCACCTCATCATAATCAAGCAGTTCCGTCTTCTTGTCCACACCATACGAAAAAGATTTGTACAGCGTGCCGGAGAAACTGACGGTGGCTCCGTGAGTCAGGTGCCCGCCGTGCGGAAGGCTCATTCCGAGTATTGTCTGGCCGGGCTGGAGCACGCTGAAGTAAACGGCCATATTTGCGGAAGACCCGGAGTGGGGCTGTACGTTCACATGCTCGGCGCCAAAGAGCTTCTTGGCCCGCTCAATCGCAAGGGACTCGACCACATCGGCGAACTCGCACCCGCCGTAATAACGCCGGTTCGGGTAGCCCTCGGCGTACTTGTTCGTAAAGACGGAACCCTGGGCTTCGAGCACGGCCTGGCTGACATAGTTCTCCGATGCAATAAGCACGATCTTGCTCCGTTCACGCTCTTCCTCGCCCTTGATCGCATTATACACTTCGCTGTCCGCCTCTTTCAGTTCCGACATGGTGTTTCCTTCTTAATAAGAGTCATTACGCCCGCAGAGCAGTTGATCCTGTGGCAAAAAATGGGTCATTCGTAAAAAAGTTGAAAAACTACTGCGAACCGCGGTCTCGCGCAAAGCCGCCAAGTACGCAAAGAAAGTCCAACAGCGGCGTCTTTAGAAAAGTCGCAGTATCTTGATGCGAAGTCATAGCACCAAGCTCACGGCTTGCCCGTTCTTGTGAAGCTTCGCTTACTTTGCGACTTTGCGTCTTTGCGCGAAAATGAATTTTCATTGAGGAATCGCTCCTCTTTGTCAATGCATGGCAATAGAGTCATTTCAACTTAAATACGAAAGAGGCAAAAAAATTCATCTTTTACTTGATCGCTTTTTCGATTTCCGTGATTTTATCGAGACGCAGCCGGTGACGGCCGCCGGCAAAGTCGGTGTTGAGCCAGGTCTGGACGATCTCCAGCGCGACGCCTTTTCCCGTTACCCGCTCGCCCATGACGAGAATATTCGCGTCATTGTGCTCGCGGCTCATCTGCGCCGTAAAATGATCGTGGCAAAGGGCGGCGCGTACGCGGGGATACCGGTTGGCAACGATAGACATGCCGATGCCGGTGCCGCATATGAGGATGCCCCGGTCCACGGACCCATTCGATACGGCTTCGGAAACTTTCTTTCCGAAATCGGGATAATCTACAGATTGCTTGGCTGCCGGGCCAAGATCGAAAACCTGAATAGCGGGGAGCGTCTTGATGAAATTGAGGATTTCTTCCTTCAGTTCAAAACCGCCGTGGTCGCAGCCGAGCGCCAATTTCATACCGCCTCCCGTCAAAGGCTGATATTAGCATCTCCGCCGTTTTTGTGTCAAGAAAAATACCGGGCAAGTGAACCTCTAAATAGCAAATTCGAATAAAAATCGATTCCAGCCGCAAAGATCAAAATAGCGAGTTCGTATTTCGACTGGTATTTGAAATTTGCTACTGGATTATTGGTACATCGGTTTCGGGGTATGCATACAGGATCATGCTCAGAACGGCAACAGCAGCCGTCTCGGTCCGCAGGATGTTCCGGCCGAGACTTACCAGGTGGAACCCTTTTTCTTTTGCCTGACCTGCTTCCTCTGACGAAAACCCTCCCTCGGGCCCGATCAGCACGGTAATATGATCGGCACCTGTATTCTGTTCGAGGATGCTCCTGATCGGCACTGTTCCCTCTTCCCAGGGAAGAATCAAAAGGGTCTCTGATGATGAAAATCCCCCTTTTCCCCCCCTTTCCAAAGGGGGAATCATCATAGTCCCCCCTTTATCAAAGGGGGGCTCGGGGGGATTTGACAGATCCTGAAGAAAATCGGGAAAAGTTCGAAACTGCTGCACCTTCGGTATATCTGCTCTGCCGCTCTGCATGGCCGCCTCGCGGCAGATCTTCTGCCAGCGCGATATGCGTTTCTCCTCGTCTCTGACTTTGACTATGGCGCGTTCGGTGACAAGAGGAACGATTGCGGCCACCCCCAGTTCCGTGGCCTTCTGAACAATGAAGTCCATCTTATCGAACTTGGGCAGTCCCTGACCGAGAGTCACCCGCGGAAATGCCATTGCCCGCTTCTGGCGGTCGAGGATCTCCGTTTTGACCCCCTCCCGGTCAAGACCGATGATCTTGACCGAATATTCGGTTCCTTGCCCGTCTGAAAGAAGAAGACGGTCGCCTGCCTTCATCCTGAGCACTGTCGCGATGTGGCGCCGGTCTTCGCCGGAAACGGTTATCTGCGATCCTGCAATCTGGTCGGGAGATACAAAAAACCGAGGGGGTCTGCGCATTATGCTCCTGAATGCCGGCGGGTATTTATCCAGATGTTATTTTACTACAGCTTCGGGTTGGGCGCTCCGGATTTGGGTTTCCCGCCTCTTCTTCTCCTTCTGCGGGCTGGCCGTTTTTCCTTGTTTTTTCGTATTGCTTCGGTTTCATGCGGTGCGAGTGGATGGGTCTTGATAAACTCCTTCCACCACCCCACTACCTCTTTTTTTTCGCCTGTCACCTCGCTCATAAACGACAGGTATTCGAACGCTTCCGCGAAACCCGGCCTCCTCAGAAAGTAGCGGGGATATTTCCCGTCTCGTCTCTGAAAACGCTGCTGGTTCCAATAGATATCCCGCATGGTAAGAGCAATCTTCCTGGGTATTTGCACGCGCTGTGCCTGCTCGGTCATTGTCTCAGCCACCGCCCTCGTAATCGCGTCCAGGGGCGGCGCGCCCGATGCTCTTATCCGGGCCGCCCTCTCCTCCAGGTACTGACCGAACATCAGCGCGAACAGGATATGCGGCTGCACCTGCCTTCCGGCGTGAATGGACGTGTCCACACACTCGAATGCCTTTCCGATCCAGATGTGCGGGAAACCGTCATGCTCGGTATCGACCCATTCATTGAGACGGGGAAAGATGACGCCGAACAAACCGGTCGTACGAAGCAGCTGATAGGTCTTTTCAGCTTCCCCGAGCAGAAGCAGTTTCTGCACTTCTTCATACATCCGTGAGGGCGAGGCGAGCGCGACCCGGTCTTTCAGCTCGAGAAGCGCCGCCCGGGTTTTTTCTTCGATCTCAAAGCCGAGTATCGCCGCAAAACGAACCGCCCGCACCATCCGCACAGGGTCTTCGGTGAAACGGACCAACGGGTCGCCGATGGTGCGGATAAGTCCGCGCCGCAGGTCGTCCATGCCGCCGACGTAATCAACCACTGAAAAATCGGCAATGTTATAAAAGAGAGCGTTGACGGTAAAATCACGGCGCAGTGCGTCTTCTTCCGGAGTGCCGAACACGTTGTCCCTCAGGATCATGCCGTCTTCGGTCTTGAGCAGCCGCGGTGGTCGCGGCCTCGGCGGCATTTTCCCGGGAGGTGTTGTTTCGGCAGCCGGACGGTCAGGCAAGGACGCCTCCGGATGTTCCGCGGCCGGCACCGCCGCAATGGCCGGCTCCTGCTCCAGCGGAAGCGCCTCTTCGGGTTCGGGAACAGTTGACGAGCGGAAGGTCGCAACCTCGACGACTTCAGTATGGAAATGAATATGGGCCAGGCGAAACCTGCGGCCGATCAGCCGGCAATTACGAAATATCTTCTTGATTTCGCCCGGTGTGGCGTCCGTCGCAACATCAAAATCCTTTGGCTCACGGCCGAGCAGAAGGTCCCGTACTCCGCCGCCGACCAGGTAGGCGTAATAGCCCTGTTCCTTGAGCCGATACAGCACCCGGACTGCATTGGGGCTTATCCATTTGCGGGAAATCGCATGTTTTGAACGGGGAATGATCTCGGGTTGAATATGATCCACAAAGCCATATTATCACACCGGAACCGTAGACGTAAAGAGAGAAGTAAACTTGTTTGAGAACAAATTCGGAAGAGAATGGTCCGTTTTTAATGCGGTCTGAAGGTCCGGACATTCAAACAAGCAGGACGTGTCACGCCCTTCTCTAACCGGGCGGGGACACCGAAACACTGGTAAGCGCCCGAAGAGGACCGTGCGCCTTTAACCGTTCCAGCTGTTTCTCATTTCGGACAAAAAAAGAACCGGCAAAGGCCAGCGAGTTCAATGAGATTTCCTCAAAGTGCTCTCGCGACCTCGGCACAACGAGCATCCAGTCGCGGGTGAGCAGAAGGCAGTACGGTGAGGACTGGCGCGTAAGGTCGTTCTTCGGAGGCTTCAACCCGACGTATTTAAGAAGGGTAGAATAATGTCTGAAACATTCGGAAGCTGCCGCAGCCGTTGACGTCATTTTGGCCGATTCTAAACGAACAAATCCGTGGACAAAGGGAAAGCCGGCCAGCCGGAACGGCTTCGAGTGCATTTCGACGTTGGTCAGAAGAGGCGCAATTGGGATGGCCGGGCCTTCGGGCGACAGGGGAAGCGGGACGAGCTGGAGATGCTTATGCTGCTGGCTGGCGCCTGCTTCTCGCCCGCCGTTGTAGAAACCCAGGCTCTCATATTCAGCCATGCAGGTCCAAAGCGCTTCGAAATCAGCGAGAGTAAGAAGGGTGTCCTGGTCTTCGAAATGCCGGGTTACAATGAGAAGATGATTCTCCACGACATTGAACTTATTAAGGATAGCGATGTGCGTCTCTGTAATATCTGCAACGACAAGCTCTTTCTCGGGCGGTAGAAAGGGGTTTGCATTCGTTCCTGTTCGCGATTTTTCATTCTGACTTTTACGGGCCTCGTCCTTGCGCCTTAAGCCGGAAAGAACACGGACGAAAAACCGAATGCCGTTATCTTCAATAAAAGCTGCATTTGTCGGAACCGGCAAAAGGCTGCCCTTTTTGAGGGCGTTCTCGGTTGTCGCTATGACCCTCTGCTGCAATGTGCCTTTCTCAAACAGCATTAACTTGTCCTTTCCAGTACGAAGGCGGTTTCTTACGGACGCTCCTCATTTAATATCAACCGGCGGCAATTATACCATATCGCCGATAAAAAACGAATCAGCAACACCAACCAAAGGCACTGTCGTCTGGTTTTGCAAGCGTTAAACCGGACACAGCCTTTATTTTATGCTAGAATTTTTTACCATGGTGAAGCTGCCAATGAATAAAGCAGAAAAGCTCCAAAAGATCGCGCAAGAAATAGCACAATGCAGTGAATGCAAAAAAGGAGGGAGCGGCGAAGTCGTGCCCGGCGAAGGAAGCGCCTTTGCGACCGTAGCTTTTATCGGCGAGGCCCCGGGCAGGGAGGAAGCGAAAACAGGCCGGCCGTTTGTCGGAAGGGCCGGAAAATTCCTCAGGGCTATGATAAAGGAAACCGGACTGGATGACGCAGAAATATTTATCGCGAGCCCTGTCCACTACCGTCCGGACCGGGGAACTCCCTCACCCGAGATGGTGAGTCACGGCGCCGGACACCTCGTAGAACAGCTTTCCGTAATCAATCCACGTATAATCGTCCTGCTGGGAAATACGGCTTGCCGTGCCCTTCTTAGAAAAAAGCTGCTCATTGCGAGGGATCACGGGAAAGTAATTCACGAAGCGGACAGGACTTACCTGGTAACCTGTCATCCGGCATATGCAATGCGTTTCCCGGATGGCCGGAAGAAATTTATTGAAGACTTTTCGACCTTGAAGCGCCTGCTCCGGCGGTGATTTTGATCGCCGCGCTTCTGCGAAGATTCGGAGCCGTCCATAACGGAAAAATTACTTTGCTGGTATCGGAGATGACCGCGGAAAGAATCGGGAGGCCGGCTTTTACTCGTAATAGGAGCCGTTGCGGATGGGGCTTAACTGCGCCGCGAACCGCGGCACGATATGTACCTGCGGCTTCGCGCTCAATTTATTTTCTACAGGATCGGGTGCAAGCCTCGAAAGAAGAAGAGCGTTTCTGACCGCCTTAATCTTCGCCTGCCGGATTCTTTGTTTCTGAGCGGAGGTCGCAAATCGGCTTTCGTAGATTTCCTTCGTGCCCGGAGGAATACGGACTATATAATTGGTCGGCGGCGTGGACTGTCGAACGAGTTCCGGATTCAATTCTCTGATTTCCTGCTGGGTGCAGCCGGCGAAGTTTGCAATCTCTCGTATATGCGTGCTTTTGCTGACACTGACCTCATCGTACTCGAACGCCTCGTTCGCGGGAGCCATGAAACCGTACGTCACAGGGTCCTTTGCTATGACCAGAGCAGCCATATATCGCGGCACATAGGTGCAGGTCTCACTCGTAATGTGCCGGGAAGCGGTCAGGTCCCAGAAGTCGAAGGATTGAGCCCGGTGAATTGCGCCCTTCACGGTTGCCTGCCCCGCATTATATGAGGCAAGGGCAAGGGGCCAGGAACCGAACATATTATAGAGATCTTTGAGATAGGCGGCAGCCGCATGCGTAGATTTTATCGGGTCCCTTCGCTCATCGACCCATTGGTCGATATTCAAGCCGTAATCTCTTCCGGTCGGGCTCATAAACTGCCATGGCCCTACGGCTTTTTTCGGGGAGACTGCTCGCATATTGAACCCGCTCTCAATCATCGCAACATACACGAGATCCTCGGGCAGATTGTACTCTTTGAATATTCCTTTCATCATCGAAAGATAGCGGGCTGATTGACGAAGCCAGTACTGAAACGCGCTCCGGCCGCGAGTAGTAAAAAATGCAATCTGATCTTCGACGCTCTCGTTCAGGATGAGCGGGATATGATAGGCCCTTTCCCTGTCCTGATCGTCTTCCCGTTCGGCTCCGGCGAGGGCTTCGGATTCATCCGTCGCTGCCGGGTCCTGAGTATGGATAAGCGGCGTGGGTGGTATGACCATGGGAACGCCCGCCGAGGCAAGCAGGGGAGCTGTTAGAATGGCCATACTTATAAAAAGAGCGCTCAAGAAATTCATGATGTTCCTTTTTACCCCGTTAGAAAAGAAACCGGATCTTGATCCGCGGTTAAATATCGGACACAAAGAACGTGCGGCAGACGCAGAATCTGGCAAAAAATTAGAAAAACGTGCTTTCTAATGCGGCTTACTGTACAGCGATTGTTAGCTTCGGAAAGTATTGGGACCGTGAATGGAAAAACTGATGGTATTAATGTGCATCGGATCATACTCTATGTCAAGGCGGCTTAAGTATGATTTATCAAATAAGACTTTTTACGACTTTTGTTTTATTGACAGATAATAATGCCTCGACGATACTTAAAAAGAACTGCTCAACTTCCGCATTATCATTATAAAAGCAGCCGCTTCAACGGAGGTCGTGTATGCCTGTTGTGTATTGCCCTCAATGTAAAAGCGACCGTTTCATGAATCTTGCAACATCAAAGGTCCGTATCGGGTCGGGCAGGGCCGGCAGCAGAGAGGTTATGACCAAGACGTATCTCTGCAGGAGCTGCCAATCCTTCGTTCTGCAGCAGAAATCTCTTATCGGATCGGGGGAAACGAATAACACGGCGGCAGGCAGTAGTGTTTGAAGTTACCGGGTGAGCCAAATGAATAAACATGCAGTGGTATGGTTTGTAATGGCAATGACTCTGCTGCTCTCCTGTAAAACTGTGCCAGTGACCGGCAGGCATCAACTCGCTTTCATCCCTTCCGGGTCTCTCCTTCCCATGAGCTTCAACGAATACCGCGATTTTCTCTCCAAACACAAAGTAGTTGAGAACACTCCCGAGGCTGATATGGTGAAGCGCGCGGGCGTGCGAATACAGCATGCCGTGGAACAGTATTTGAACCAGCAGGGAATGGCTTCACGCCTGGAGGGGTATGCATGGGAATTCAATCTGGTTGAGGATAAGGATATCAATGCATGGTGCATGCCCGGAGGAAAAGTTGTCGTATACACCGGAATAATTCCCGTTGCAGCCGACGAAAACGGACTTGCAGTTGTGATGGGGCACGAAATCGCGCATGCGATCGCAAACCACGGCGATGAGCGGATGAGCCAGGCGCTGGTAGCGCAAATGGGCGGCATGGCGCTGGCCGCTGCGCTGGCGGAAAAACCGAAGGAAACCAGCGACCTCTTTCTGGCAGCTTACGGATTAGGCGCTCAAATCGGCGTCCAATTGCCGTTCAGCAGGCTGCAGGAATCAGAAGCCGATCGCCTTGGTTTAATTTTCATGGCAATGGCCGGTTACGATCCTCGTACGGCCGAAGCGTTCTGGGAACGGATGGCCGGGATGAAGAAGGGTCCTTCTCCCCCCCAGCTTTTGAGCACCCACCCCGCTGACGACAAGCGGATAGAAAACATTCGCAAATTGATACCCGAGGCGATGGAATACTACAAAACGTAATTAAGGTACTATAAGTGGGGCAAAAAAACTTTCCGGCCTTATTCAGGCACGTCCGGCGTACGGGTATATTCGGTAAAGTCACGCTGGATGTCTCTGATAAAGTTCTCTCTCCGCTGTTTATAATAAGACATCTTGATGTCCATATAAGCCCTGAAATTAAGAAAGAAATATAGTTCAAAGGTGCTGCCCGCAAGTGCGGAAAAAACAAAGGCAATCTTTAGCCTGGCAAATTCCGGTTTCAGGCCGAAGTCAAAACCGAAAAGCATGATGCACGCCAGTCCCAGCACTGCGAGAATGCTGTAAAAAACCTTAAAAAATCTTTTCTCCAGCTCGGAAAACTCGATGCTCTCGACGTAATCGAACAACCTTCCCGCCTTGGCCTTGAAGGAATCCCATTCGCTTTTTTTGGCAAAGGTGAGAAGGTCCCTGCGATAGCCCTCGACTTTCCTGTTAAACTCTTCGTGCAATTCCTTTGTCATAGCCATTACCTGCGCTTTCTTGTTGAGATGACGCCCGAAACATCAGCAATGACCCCCATTCTTTTGACTCTTTGCAGTTGCCATGATAGCCATGATTTCTTCGGGTGCACATTCCACGCAGTAATCGATTCCCTGAATGATCTGCAGGTCTTCACACAGATAGTAAGCCTTTTTTAAGCCGGGGTCGTTCAGCCTCCTAAGCACCGTCGCTTTAGGCCTGATGTATACTTTCCCGCAGTGAATGCAGATCCATATGAAGTTCTGCTTGGCCGTCTCAAGACACTTCTCGCATACAAAGACAAAACTGCCCGGCGCCACTTCCGCATGGATCGTCGTCAATCCCTCTTTGCAGACGCTGCAGATACCTTTGCTGTTCAGATGATCTTCCATGGCACCTCCTGCCCGGACGCCCTCGGCGTTGGCGGCCTGATTTGGATAGCTGAGAGGCTCTTCAATTAATTTTTTTATTTTATTATAAATTATAGCATCTGTCCCGTAATGAGGCGGAAACGCACAAATTTTGAGACTTTGGCGTTCATACATCTTCAAAAGAAGCTCGGCAGACTTGGGCATCCATATTTCTGCAGCGGAATTAGTAATACGATAAAAGTGATCGGACAACGTGGACTCACGCGAAAGCACTTTGCTGTGACCGGCGACGAGGTTCGGGCAAGCAACCGGAGTACTCAAGTACGAGGGGTTAGGATGTTTTCAGGAAGGCTGTTTTTCAGACGAAAGACCCGTCAGAGATTTCCACGGAGACGTTCGGCATGTAATATTCTTTTTATCGCGAGCTGGTAGGAAGCCTTTCTCAGACGACATTTGGTCTCTTTGCAGTACGCATGGACATCGTTGAAGGCGGTTATCATCGTTTCTCTCAACTTGTCGAGCACCTTCACTTCCGGCCAGTAGTCGTTGCTGAGATTCTGACTCCATTCGAAATAGCTCACTACGACACCGCCTGCATTAGCAAGAATATCAGGCACGACCATTACGTTCCTGTCGAACAAAATTTCATCGGCAGCGGGAGCGGTCGGTGCATTGGCAAGTTCGAGGATTATTTTCGCTTTTACATCGGCCGCGTTGCGTTCGTTCACCTGGTTCGACAGGGCGGCAGGGACAAGGATGTCACAATCGCAGGTCAAAAGTTCCTGGTTCGAGATCCGGTCTGCACCCGGGAAACCGTCAAGCCTGCCTGCTTCTTGCCTGTGCCGCCGGAGAGCAGGGATGTCGATGCCTTTTGGATTATAAAGACCGGCGTTCACATCGCTTACTGCCACAATCCGGTAGCCGAGATCATGGAGAATCCTGGCCACGTTCTCCCCGACGTTGCCGAAGCCCTGCACGGCAATGCGCACTCCTTCCGCGGCCATTCCGTGTTCTTTCATGGCTTGTTCAAGAACATGCGCTCCGCCAAGCGCGGTCGAATATCGTCGCGCCGCAATACCGCCGAGCTCCGGCGGCTTGCCCGTTACGATTGCTGGCACATGCTCCCGCTTTATGCGTTCATATTCATCAAGTATCCACGCCATGATCTGCTCGTCGGTATACACGTCCGGGGCCGGGATGTCTTTGAACGGCCCGATGAAGTCGGCTATAGCGCGGATATAACCCCGGGTTACAAGCTCGAGTTCCTCGCGGCTGAGCGTCGCCGGGTCAACGGCAACCCCCCCTTTAGCGCCGCCGAATGGTATGTTTGCGACCGCGCATTTGAGCGCCATGAGCAGGGCCAGTTGGCCGGCATGTTCCTCGTCGATTTCCGGATGGAACCGGATTCCGCCCTTGGCCGGGCCCCTCGCATCATTGTACTGAACGCGGTAGCCCGTGAACATCCGTGTTTTGTCCCTCATCTTGACAGGGAAGCTGACAGTAAAGGACCTGCGGGGAACGGAGAGGATTTCCAGCTCTTCTTTGGATAGTCCGAGGTCCGCATAGACCACCTGCAGCTCGCTCATCGCTATGCCGCGAAGGTCTTTTTCATCCCTGTGGAGCCGCTCGTGGATGCGGGTCATGGGAACCTCATGGGGAGTCAGAATATAAATATCAGAGTTGCAGAGTAGAGACGAATAAGTATCAAAGTGTCATAGTGTCAGAGTAAGGGCTCTATTCATAGCATAGCAGCTATTTCCTGTGACCCTCTGAAACTGATCTTTGCCCCTTCGGCACTTTGACCCTGTGTCACTGGGGCATTGTTTTTTCATCTCGCCAGTCCGGTCTTTCTTGCGGCTTCCGAAACCGCAGCCGAGACGGATGCAACCACGTTCCGGTCAAAGATGCTCGGTATAATATAGTCTTCGTGGAGTTCATCGTCTTCAACGCCGTACGCAATCGCGTAGGCAGCCGCCAATTTCACCGCTTCATTCACTCCCCTGGCCCTCACATCGAGGAGGCCCCGGAACAGGCCGGGAAAACAGAGCATATTATTGATCTGGTTCGGATAATCCGATCTGCCCGTTGCCATGATGCGGACCAGCGGGAGAGCTTCCTCGGGAGCGATTTCGGCATTTGGATTGGCGAGGGCGAAGACTACTGGGTCCTTGGCCATCCTCCGGATGTCATCACCGGTGATGACATTGGGCCCCGATACCCCGATGACAACATCAGCCCCCTTCATCGCGTCCGCGATCGTTCCCCGCACTTTGCGCGGATTGGTCAGCTTCGCGAGTTCACGCTTGTACGGGTCTTTCTGCCTTGTCCCGGCGCAGAGAGTGCCGGATCGATCGCACACAATAAGGTCTCGTACTCCTGCTGACAGCAGGATCCGGGATATTGCGGAGCCGGCCGCGCCCGCCCCGATAACCGCGACCTTGAACTTTTTTAGATCGCGTTTAAGGAGCCGTGAGACATTCGTGAGCGCGGCGAGGACCACGACCGCCGTCCCGTGCTGATCGTCATGGAACACGGGTATATCGAGGATTTTCCTGAGGCGCTTCTCCACTTCAAAGCAGCGCGGCGCAGAGATGTCTTCAAGATTGATCCCGCCGAATCCCGTCGCTATCGCCTTGACCGCGGCGACGATTTCTTCCGGGTCCTTCGTTGAAAGAACAAGAGGAAAGGCGTCGATCCCGGCAAACTCCTTGAAGATCATCGCCTTGCCCTCCATAACGGGAAGCGCGGCCTCGGGGCCGATGTCGCCCAAGCCGAGAACGGCGGTGCCGTCGGACACAACCGCGATCGTATTTCCCTTTATCGTATAACGGTAAGCATGCTGCTTGTTTTCGTGAATGTCCATGCAGACCCGTGCGACGCCCGGCGTATATACCTTCGAGAGGTCTGTGCTGTCCTTCACCGGAAGTTTGCTCCTCATCTCTATTTTTCCGCCCTCGTGTGCGGTAAAGGTGCGGTCGGCGACGCGAAGCACTTTGATGCCTGCTATCGTTTTGATTGCCCGCACAATATGCTTCTCATGCTCTTCGTCGCGGGCATTTGCCGTAATGTCCCTGACGATCTTGCCCTTCTCCACGCGAACAATGTCAACTGCGCCCATATCCCCCCCGGCGCTGCCTATGGCCGTCGCGATCTTTGCGAACATGCCTATCCTGTTCTCGATTTGGATCCGGATCGTAATGCTGTAGCTCGGGCTGGGATTACACACGTTTTTTCTTGGGCTCGTTTCCATAAAATCTCCGTAACGGTTTGCAGGTTTGCCGCCGATGCCGTTTGCGGCCGAAGTGACGCGGTCGCAGCTGACACTTCCAGAATATCCTACTTTATTATAGAGTCAATTCCGGCTACGGTCAATGGAAGTTGACTGAAAAAAGGTCCCGATAAGGGCCCCATCCGCCTGAAAAAAAAGAATGCAAAATACAAAAAGAGCGGGTATAATTTAGCCATACTGAAGATTCACTGCAGCAAGCGGGGAATTCTTCGATCCCGCCAGGCAATGAACTCAAACTTTTCGGCCGGCTCCGCTCTTCCGTTTCTATTCGCACAATATGTCTGATTATCGCATTGAAAAAGACTCGCTCGGTGAAATCAAGGTCCCCGCAGGAGCGCTGTACGGCGCGCAGACCCAGCGGGCAATTGATAACTTTCCGGTCAGCGGCCTTCGTTTTCCGCGTCCCTTTATCCGCTCGCTCGGGCTTATCAAGGCCGTTGCCGCCGAAGTAAACGCGGGGCTCGGGCTGCTTGATGCCGTCATTGCGAACGCGGTGCACCAGGCCGCGCTCGAAGTCGCGGATGGCAAATGGGATGCGGAGTTTTCTCTCGATATCTTCCAGACCGGATCCGGAACTTCAACTAACATGAATGCGAATGAAGTGATAGCGCACCGGGCCGTGCAAATCCTCGATAATCCGAACAATCCGGTCCACCCCAATGATCACGTAAACATGGGCCAGTCTTCGAATGACGTGATCCCGGCTGCCATCCACGTGAGCGCATATAGCGAGGTACATCTAACTCTTCTTCCCGCCTTCAAGCGCCTTCATGACACCCTGAAGAGGCGCGAAACGGATTGCCGTGATATCGTCAAGACCGGAAGGACGCATCTCATGGACGCCATGCCGGTCACTCTCGGGCAGGAGATAGGCGCGTGGGCATTCCATGTTGCGCAGAGCATCGAGCGTATTGAATCAACGTTGCCCCGTCTCGCAAAACTGGCAATCGGCGGCACAGCCGTCGGCACCGGCGTCAACGCCCCGCGGGATTTCGGCAAGCTCGTGGCGATGAGACTCGCGGGCCGCACAAGTCTCCCTTTCAGCGAAACAGACAATCATTTCGCGGCACAGGCCTGCATGGACACGGCAGTCGAGCTCTCCGGCCAGCTGAAAACAGCGGCATCGACGTTTATGAAGATCGCGAACGACCTCAGGTGGATGAACAGCGGACCCATTGCCGGCCTCGGCGAGATATCCCTGCCCACGCTCCAACCGGGCTCCAGCATCATGCCCGGCAAGGTAAACCCGGTAATGTGCGAGGTCATGATGATGGTCTGCGCCCAGGTAACGGGCAACGACGCTGCGATCACGATCGGGAACCAGCAGGGAAATTTCCAGCTGAACGTGATGCTGCCCGTCATCGCCCATAACCTGCTTCAATCCGTTTCGATTCTCTCAAATGCATCCCGCTTGCTCGCTGATAAAGCGATCGCCGGTTTTACCGTGAACCAGGAACGGATCGGAGAACTTCTTAATAAAAACCCCATACTCGTCACTGCGTTGAATCCGGTCATCGGCTATGATAAGGCGGCAGCGGTTGCAAAAAAAGCTTATGCAGAGGGCAGGTCTCTGAAAGATGTAGCTGCGGAGATGACGGACCTGTCAAAGGCGGAACTGGACAGGCTGCTCGACCCGGCGAAGCTGACGCGGGGAGAATAAAGGCGCATAGGGCAGAGCGCAAAGGGCAGAAAGCTAAGAGCTTCTTTTACCATGCGCCATGCTCTATGCGCTATGCCGAATTAAGGAAACACAATATGCTTTTCCCCACTTCCACAGTCGGACGAAAAATCGTGATGGCCGTAACCGGCCTGTTCATGATCGTTTACGTTATCGCTCATGTTATCGGCAACTATACCATTTTTGCCGGCGCAATCAATGCCTATGCTGAAGGGCTCCGGCACTGGCCGTACACCGTCGTGCTCTGGTCATCGCGGACTATCCTGTTTCTTTCCGTGATCCTGCATACCTGGTACGGTATCCTCCTCAAACTCGAAAACCGAAAAGCGAAGCCGGACGACTATGCAATGACCCGTTACCGGACCGCATCGTTTGCGGGCCGGACCATGATCTGGACCGGATTTATAATCGAGGCTTTCATCATTTATCATCTCCTGCACTTCACGTTCCAGGTCATTAATCCTGATCTTTCGGCCATCCGGCATCCTGACCTGCTCGGCCGCCCGGATGTTTTCACGATGGTTGTGGAAAGTTTCGAGCATGCCGGAACCGCAGCACTGTACGTGATTGGAGTTCTTTCTCTTGGAATGCATTTGTTCCACGGAATAGAGAGTTCGGTGCAGACACTGGGATTGAACAACGACCGAACGCTCCCGGTTGTGGTCAAGATTGGGATGGCTGCATCGGTCATCCTGTTTCTCGGGTACGCGGCGATACCGGTGACGATATTCGCTGGAATATTTAAATAATGAAGATCTTATTTTCGCGCAAAGACGCAAAGAAAAGCCGGGAAATTTCTTTAAAAGACTTTGAACCTGCAGCCTTCCCATGGCGACTTTGCGGCTTTGTGCGAGACGATTTGAGGTTTTAATTATGATCCTCGACGGTAAAATACCAACAGGTCCTCTCGCTGAGAAATGGGACCTTCGGCGCGCGGAGATGAAGCTGGTCGCTCCCGGGAACAAACGGAAGTACAGGATCATCGTCGTGGGAACAGGCCTTGCCGGCTCTTCCGCTGCCGCGTCGCTTGCCGAACTTGGCTACAACGTCGACGTCTTCTGTTTTCAGGACTCGCCGCGGCGGGCGCACAGCATCGCGGCACAAGGCGGGATCAACGCAGCAAAGAACTACGCGAACGACGGCGACAGCGTCGAACGGCTTTTTCATGACACCATAAAAGGCGGGGACTTCCGTTCCCGCGAGGCGAACGTGTACCGGCTGGCGCAGCTGAGCAGCAACATCATCGACCAGTGTGTGGCCCAGGGTGTTCCGTTCGCGCGCGATTATGCAGGGTATCTCGGCACACGATCCTTTGGCGGGGCGCAAGTGTCGCGCACGTTTTATGCCCGCGGCCAGACAGGGCAGCAGCTCCTGCTCGGCGCCTACGGCGCGCTCCTCCGCCAGGTGAAACTGGGCGGAGTACGGCTTTACCCCAGGACAGAAATGCTCGATCTGGTGGTCGTGAACGGCGAGGCCAAAGGCATCACGGTCCGCGAGCTCGTGACCGGGGTTGTTCGGTCCCATGCGGCGGACGCCATTTGCCTCTGCTCGGGCGGATACGCGAACGTCTTTTTTCTCACCACGAACTCAATCGGATCAAGCGTCACAGCAACATACCGTGCTTACAAAAAAGGCGCATCCTTCGCAAACCCATGCTTTACGCAAATCCACCCTACCTGCATACCGATGACCGGCGAACACCAGGCAAAACTGACGCTCATGTCAGAATCTCTCAGGAATGACGGCCGTGTCTGGGTGCCCGCGCTCAAGGGCGACAAGCGGGAACCGAGCAGCATACCGGACGCCGAACGCGACTATTTTCTCGAGCGGAAATATCCCTCTTACGGCAACCTCGCAGCGCGCGACGTGTCTTCGCGGGCCGCAAAGGAAGTATGTGATGACGGGCGGGGGGTAGGTCCCGGCGGCCGCGGAGTATATCTTGATTTCCGGGACGCGATAGCGCTCGCGGGCGAACAGGCCATCCGCGAGCGCTACGGAAACCTTTTTGAAATGTACGAACGCATTACTGCTGAGAATGCGTATGTCAAGCCAATGCGCATTTACCCTGCGCCGCATTACACTATGGGAGGGCTCTGGGTGGACTATAATCTCCAGAGCACTATTCCGGGGCTCTTTGTGCTGGGAGAGGCTAATTTCTCGGACCACGGCGCCAACCGGCTGGGGGCGAGCGCCCTTATGCAGGGACTTGCCGACGGGTACTTCATCATTCCGTATACGATTGCCGATTACCTTGCCCGGGTGGCCCCGAACGGGGTGACCATCGATCATCCTGAATTCAAAAAGTCCCAGGAGGGAGTCAAGGCTTTCGCCGCGAAGCTCCTTTCAATAAAGGGAGGAAAAACATCCGCCGAGTTTCACCGCGAGCTTGGTAAAATAATGTGGAACAACGTCGGCATGGACAGGAGCGCGGAAAGCCTGAGGAAGGCCTTGCAGCTGATCCCGGAACTACGGGCAGAATTCTGGGAAAACGTTATCGTTTCCGGGAGCGGCTCTGAGCTGAACCAGGAACTGGAAAAGGCGGGCCGGGTAGCGGATTTTCTCGAATTTTCAGAATTGCTCGCCAAAGACGCCCTGCAGAGGGACGAATCTTGCGGAGGTCATTTCCGGGTCGAACATCAGAGTCCGGACGGCGAAGCAGTTCGGGACGACGAGAATTTCATGTATGTATCGGCCTGGGAATACAAGGGCGACGGCAAGGAGCCGGAACTGCACAAGGAGCCGCTGAAGTTCGAGCATGCGCATCCGGCGGTCAGAAGCTATAAATAGAAAGATTTGTTTGGACGCGGATAAACGCGGAAAAATCGGATTAAATATAAAAATCTGCGCGCATCTGCGAAAATCTGCGTCCAGGAGATTTGAAGAGGTTGTTTATGAATCTGACGTTATACGTTTGGCGTCAAAAAAATCAACAGGACAAGGGCCGCCTCGTCCGGTACGAAGCGAACGATATTACACGGGACATGTCCTTCCTTGAAATGCTGGACGCGGTGAACGAGGGCCTGGTAAAGAAGGGTGAGGATCCGATCTCGTTCGACAGCGACTGCCGGGAAGGCATCTGCGGCACCTGCGGCCAGGCTGTAAACGGAGTGCCGCATGGGCCCCGCAAAAAAACTACGGTTTGCCAGCTCCATATGCGCAACTTCAAGGACGGGGATACGATCTATATCGAGCCATTCCGCGCAAAGGCCTTCCCGGTAATAAAGGACCTGATCGTGGACAGGAGCGCGTTTGATACCATCATTCAATCGGGTGGATACGTCTCCGTCCATGCCGGCGGAGTGCCGGACGGCAATGCGGTGCTGATTCCGAAGCAGGATGCAGAAACAGCAATGGATGCCGCTGAATGCATCGCATGCGGCGCCTGTGTTGCGGCCTGCCCGAACGGCTCGGCCATGCTCTACACGGCTGCGAAAGTATCGCACCTCGCCATGCTGCCGCAGGGCCGCATCGAAGCCAGCCGGCGGGTATGCGTCATGACGGAAGAGATGCTGCAGCAGGGATTCGGCAACTGCAGCAACCACTATGAATGCGAGGCGGTATGTCCGAAGGGCATCAGCGTCAAGTTCATAGCGAAACTGAACCGTGAATATATGAAGGCGAGAACAGTATGGAAAACCGGCAATTCCGTTTAAGAGTTTCTTTGTTTAGAATCTCAATTGCGAAAGGAGTATATAAAGCCAAACTGGACTAGTGTCACGTTTATCAACTAATATAAGCACTCTAAAAATTCTAAGTACAAGCTCGAAGGTGCTACAAACTGTTCCGAAATATGGTACTATTGACTTTGCATGCTGTATGGTGCCGCTTTCAAAGGTCCGGCTCCCGAGCCGGGCAGACAGTCCATTAAATCTCGGTACAAGGAGGAAATTATGAAACGTGTGGCGGTTCTATTTGTTTTTTCACTGGTTTTCAGTCTGTTGGCCGTAGCGGTATATGCAGCGGACAGCGCTTTTGATTTGACAATTCCGCTTCCCCTGACAGGCAAGCAGGCGAAGTTCGGGGAAATCATGAAGCGGTCTTATGAAATGGCAGCCGAGGAGATCAATGCCAAGGGCGGCATTAAAGGCAAAAAGCTTGTCCTTTCATTTGAGGACTCCAGCGGCAAGCCGGAAGTGGCCCGGTCAATCGTCGAGAAACTGATTGATGTTAAAAAACAGCCGATTATCGTCGGCGAATATACTTCGGCCTGTGCAAAAGCAGTGGCAGCCGTTGCCGAGGAGCGTAGAACGCCATACCTTGTCGTGGCAAGTGCCGACGACGATATCACCCGGCAAAACTATAAATACGTCTTCCGGCAGAATCAGGTCAATGCGCATTATGCAGATGCTCTGGTTTCCTTCCTTGGAGAGGTTGTGAAGCCGAAGACCATGGCGCTTCTGTATGAGAGTTCGGCCTTCGGCACTTCCGGAGCTGAGGCCATGGAAAAAGATGCCCAGAAACTGGGCATTAAGATTGTTCTAAAGGAAAAATTCGAGACCGGGGCCATTGATTTTAGACCGATCCTCGGGAATGTCAGGTCAGCGCAGCCTGATGTTGTCTACACCGTATCCTATGCGAATGAGGCGCAGCTCCTGATGAAGCAGCTCAAGGAACTGCGCATTGACGCGAAGCTCTTTGCCGGAGGCGCTGCCGGGTTTGCCATACCGGAATTCATCGACGGCGCCAAGGATGCAGCAGAATATGTGATCAGCGCGACCCTCTGGACGCCGCAGGTCAAATATCCCGGGGCAAAGGAGTTTGCGGAAAAATATAAATCAAAACACGGCGATTATCCTTCCTATCACGGCGCATCTGCGTATTCAGCCATGTTTACGCTGAAGGACTCGCTCGAAAGAGCCAAGACCTGGAACCAGGACGGGATTCGCGACGCGTTGAAGGCGACGAACTTGAAGACGGCTTTCGGGCCTGTCAAGTTCGAGGATAAGGAAAATTATCAGAACCAGAACTTCGTCGACACTCTGGCCATTCAGGTGATCAAGGGCAAATTTGAGACGATCTGGCCGAAACAGCATGCCAGCGCAAATTACGTCTATCCGGTACCCTCATGGAGAGACAGGAAGTAATTTAATTTCTGATTGCGGGTTTCGGAATGCAGATTGAAATTTTGTAACTACTCAGGTCATTTTTTTATCCGCAGATTACGCAGATTTCGCAGATAAAAACAAAACCAGAATTTTGGTTTTAGAATCTGCGTCAATCTGCGAAATCTGCGGATAGAAGGGCTTTTTCCTTGATTTGTCTTAATGCTGTTCTGAAAAGAAGCTGAATAGTTACGAAATTTTTTCTAATCCTACATCCGCAATCCGCATTTCGAACTAAAGGTTTTTTATGACTTCTGTGCAGCTTGAAGTCCTTCTGCAGACACTGATATCCGGAATCATGCTGGGAGGGCTTTATGCCCTGATAGGCATCGGCATGACGATCATCATGGGAGTGATGAAGATCATCAATCTCGCTCATGGCGAGCTCATGATGGTCGCCATGTACATTGCCTATGTTCTTTTTGCGCAGTTCCACATCGATCCCTACCTTTCGGTCTTTATCGCCATGCCGGCATTATTCGTCCTGGGCATCGCGATTCAAAAATATCTGATCAATCCCGTGCTCAAGGTTGATTCCATCCTTCCCGAAAACCAGGTGATTCTGACCGTGGGCATCGGCATGGTCCTGGCGAACATCGCAACCATCATCTTCACATCCGATTACCGGCAAACCCCAGTGGACTATTCGACAAAGGCCTGGTATCTGGGGGACATCTGGAAAGGTTCGCCGATTGAGCTCTCGCTGTCCCTGCCCTGGTCCGTATCGTTCACGTTCGCCGTTTCCATCACGATTGCTCTCTGGTTTTTTCTGACAAAAACGGATATGGGTAAATCCATCCGCGCGACGGCCCAGGACCAGGACGCCGCCCTTCTCATGGGCGTAAATGTCGGAAGAATGAGGGTCATCACGTTCGGGCTCGGGTCGTCCCTGGTCGGCGCCGCTGGCTGTCTCTTTATTCCGATTTATTATATTTATCCGGACATAGGCGGACAATTCACGCTGATCGCTTTTGTGATAACAATTCTCGGAGGCCTCGGCTCCACGGTAGGCGCCATTATCGGGGGCGTTATTCTCGGGCTGTTCGAATCCCTTACCGCAACTTACATCGGCATGGGCTGGGCGCCTGTGGGGAGATTCGTAATCTTCGTCGCGGCGCTCGTCTTCTTGCCGGGCGGGGTCGCGTCGCTGTTGAAAACCAGAAAATTCGGAAAATGAAACATAAATTTATTAACCACGGATGAACACGGATAAAAACAACTTTATTCCAGCGTTCCTGGAAATAATGAATTTTTCGGCACTATGAATAAATTTCTTCCGCTCATAGCTCTTGCTGTACTCGCGATATTGCCGCTCGTCGGTCTGAGCTCCTACGCCATGCATATCCTGATTCTCGTGATCATGTGGTCCGTGATCGGGATGGCATGGAACCTTTTAAGCGGCTATTGCGGCCAAGTCTCCTTCGGCCACGCGGCGTTTTTCGGCGTGGGCGCCTATACTGCCGGAATGCTCTACAGCAAAACCGGAGTATCGGCATGGTGGGGCATGCCGCTGAGCGTACTCGTGGTTGGCGTCTTTGCCCTGGCTCTCGGGTACATATGCCTCAGGCTTCGGGGGCCTTTTTTCGCCCTTGCTACGCTGGCGATCGGTGTGATCATGAGAATTGTAACTGAAAACCTGACAAAAATCACCGGCGGAGACCTGGGGATCATGATCAGGGAACGGAGCTGGGTTGAAAAAACCTGGTTCTATTACATTATCCTCGCCCTTGCTGCCGGCTCTTTTCTGACGGTCAAGACAGTGATTGAATCGAAACTCGGATATTATTTCGTCGCCATACGCGAGGACCAGGACGCAGCTGAGTCGCTCGGGATCAACACCACCTTTTATAAAACCATCGCGCTCGTGGTGAGCGGCGTGCTGACAGGGTTCGCCGGCGTTTTTTACACCAATTACATGGGGTACATTGATCCGAAGGTTGTTTTTGCCCTCCATGACATATCGATCGTCGCCATCATGGTCGTCATGGTAGGCGGAGTGGCAACATACTGGGGACCTGTCGTCGGTGCGGTCATCATGGTGTTTCTCGCCGAATTGATACGGTCGATCCCCAAGCTGGGCACTGCGCACCAGACCCTGTTCGGCGTTCTGCTCATCGTAATCATCATTTTCCTCCCGAACGGCATTGTCGGTGACTTTCAGAAGCTGAAAAAAATTTTCGCCTGGCGGAGGTCGGCCTCATGAGTTTTCTCGAGGTCAAAAAGATATCTATGTTTTTCGGGGGGATCGCCGCTGTGAAGGACGTCTCGTTCAGCATGTCCAAGGGCGAGATTCTCGGGCTTATCGGCCCGAACGGCGCCGGTAAGACTACAATGTTCAATGTGATAAACGGCTTCTACAATCCTTCGCGGGGCGATGTCTTTTTTCATGAGAAACGTATTTCCGGTCTCAAACCCCATAAGATCTGCCGGGCAGGGATAGCCCGCACGTTCCAGGTCGTGAAACCGCTCCAGCGCATGAGCGTATTGGACAATGTCGTTGCATCGGCTTTTCTGCACATACGGCACAAAAAACAGGCCGAGGAGATGGCGGGAGAAATACTTTCCTTCGCCGGCCTGTATGACGACCGGGACACGATATCGAAGGGGCTTCCTCTCGGGAAAAGAAAACGGCTGGAGATCGCACGCGCGCTCGCCACACAGCCCGAACTTGTGCTTCTGGACGAATCTTTTGCCGGTCTGAATCCCTCGGAGCTGGACCTGCTGATGGATATCGTACGAAAAATCAGGGAAAAGGGCATTACCATCATGATCATCGAGCATCATATGAAGGTGATTATGGCGCTGTCAGACCGGATCGTTGTTCTGAATTACGGCGAGAAGATTGCGGAGGGGACGCCCCTCGATATCAGGAACAGTCCGGTCGTAATCGAAGCATATCTGGGAGAGGCACAGAGTGCTTGAAGCCAGGAACATAGATGTATTTTACGGCGACGTTCAAGTGCTCTGGGACGTCTCCTTTGAGGTCAAGCAGGGTGAGGTCGTGGCCCTCATCGGCGCAAACGGCGCAGGCAAATCAACCACGCTCAAGACCATATCACGCCTTCTGCGCGCGCGCGCGGGATCAATCACTTTTATCGGCGAGCCGATTCATACTGTGGAACCGTTTACCCTGGTCGAACGGGGGCTTGTCCATTGTCCTGAGGCTCGCAGACTTTTTGTCGAAATGACGGTCGAGGAAAACCTGGACATGGGGTCGCTCAAAGGCGAAGCGAGAAAACAACGCGAGCGGACCCGGGAAATGGTTTATGAGCTTTTCCCGAGACTCAAGGAACGCAGACGCCAGCCCGCAGGCACGCTTTCCGGCGGCGAACAGCAGATGGTGGCGATCGGCAGGGGACTCATGGCCCTTCCGAAACTGCTCATGTTCGACGAACCGTCTCTCGGCCTGGCCCCGATCCTCGTCCGGGAGATATTTTCAGTAATCAGGAAGATCCGGAGTGAAGGCGCAACCGTGCTCATCGTCGAGCAGAATGTCAAGCAGACGCTCGACATTGCCGAGCGGGCATATGTGATGGAAAACGGAAAAATTGTTTTGCAGGGCACCGGCAAAGATTTGCAGGCGAACGAACATGTAAAAACAGCGTATCTTGGGCTGTAGAATCACGATGCACGATGCATGGACAGGATGCAGAATGAGAGCCATCGGTTCCTGAGTTAACGATTTTATCATGTATCATGGATCCTGCATCATCTCCTTTCCAGCATCTTGCATCCTGTATCTTTTCAACAAAACGGGGGTGGCCCATGTTTGTCTCCAACTGGATGACCAAAAAGGTCTATACGATCACGACCGACGAATATCTCTCCGACGCCATCTCGATCATGAAGGAACGCCGCGTCAGGCATCTGCCGATCCTCAAAAACGGTAAACTGAAAGGCATCCTGTCGGACAGGGACATCAAGGAGTACAGTCCCTCAAAGGCAACCACACTTGACATCTACGAGCTTCACTACCTTCTGGCAAAAACAAGAGTACAGGACGTCATGAAGACGAAGGTCGTGACGACAAGCCCGGACACGCCTGTTGAAGAAGCCGCAATGATCATGCTCGACCAGGAGATCGGCTGCTTGCCTGTAATAGACCAGGGGCGCCTCCTGGGAATCATCTCAGAAAGGGACATTTTTCGGGCACTCGTCGATATTACAGGCGTGCGGCACGGCGGCAACAGAATATGCGTAACAATCGAAGACCGCCCCGGATCAATCCGCGAAGTGGCAGATATCGTGCGCAATCATAACTTCCGTCTTCAGGGCATTCTTACATCCTATGAAGAAATGAAGGAAGGCTACCGCAGAGTTGTGATCAGGACAAAAGGAAAGGGAGATTTCAACGGCCTGAAGCAGGAGATTGAAAAGAATTTCAGGCGCTGTGAGGTCAGGAAAGGATAGTATTGGTCAAGAAAAATTGTGATCTTATATCTGCTAAAGGAATAAAAAGCTCGGCTTATTTCAGATTATATAATCAATAATTTTAAGGGGGCTGCGATGAAAAAGACGGCGGTACAAAAGGCAAAAGGATCAAAAAAGACGACGTCTCAACCAGTGGGGAAAAATGCTTCTACTGGAAGATTTATTGAATCAAATATGCCGAACTTACTAAAGAACCGTCCACTGAAAATCAAATTTAATTAATCTTCTCGTCAAACAGCAGACCATGTATAAAACAACAAACGGCCACTTTTATGTGGCCCTTTCCATTTCACAGTCATTAAGCGTCACTGGCAATAGCCGCAACCAAAAACATCTGTTAATCAGCGACTACATAAATAAACTGATCTAGCGCGTTTCAATTTTACTGAGCTTTCACGGCCTGCTTTATGGCTGTGAAATCACCCGCAGTCGGCATTTCGAATAAGCAGCGACCTTTGCTGCGCGACGCCCACACCGCGCCGATTGCGCGTTTCTCTTCGGCGTCCGTCCAAAGGTGTTCACCCTTATATTCAACCGCAAACACACGCCCATCTTCAAGATGGCAGAGGAAGTCTGGATAGAACCAGTCCTTCGAGGTCTGCAGCCGGAATGATGTTGATTTTCGCACAAGATTGCGAATCCAATATTTGCTGATGTAAGGTAAAGACGAAGTCGTTATCGGGCGTTTCCCGGAGAACCTCGGTCTGCACCTCGCCTTTTGATCCGATATCCACGACGCCGGACATTCCCGCAGGCCGAACCGAGGGGTTGTAGTTTTCTGATAGGCTGGCATCCTTCGCGCTAAGTTGCCAAGGTTGCTCTAGCAAGAATGTGCTTTCAAACTCGAACAGCATGCCGTTCTCCGGCACACAGAGTAACGGTACAAGGAAGTCAAGCTGCTGCTCATATGGTGTTGGTATGCGCGTCTGTCCAGAGGACGGTATCCTATTGCGGATTCGGATGGTTCGACTTCGCTCACCATTATGAGCGGCGTGCGAAGGGTATCTGGTACTTACAAAATTTCCTTTATTAAATCCCTTGCGTTGACGAATCGGATTTTCAATTCACCATATGCGCGCGCATAGGGTTTTGAAACATCGCGGGCAACGATGAAATTTTCGCCTTTCGGATATTGCCGCCTGAACGCGGCCAGGCCGGTACTGTCAAATTCCGAGGCCGTCCATTTGCATTCGATTGCCACCGGCTCCCGCCGCCTCTCGGCAAGCACGAAATCAACTTCATGTCCCCGCTTGTCGCGCCAATAGGAAATCCTGCGCGACTGCAGGTGCGCGTGCAGCTCATTCAGCACGACCTGCTCCCACAGAGGTCCATAGTCATCCTGTCGCAGCTCATGCCAGCCTCGATAATAGCAATAGAAGCCTGTGTCAAACGCATATACCTTCGGGGCCGACACTATCTCCGTGGGACGGTGCGTACTGAACGGCCGGATAACGTGAGCAACATACGTCGTCTCCAGGACCGACAGATAATTCGAAATCGTACTCCGGCTCACCTCGCACGGCCGGGCAAATTTGTTCGCTTCGAAAATCCCGCCGCTTTGCGCCATTAAAAGCTCGGTGAATTTGAGGAATGAATGGCGCCGTTCCAGCCTGAAAAGCTCCTGGATGTCTTTGGCCCAGTAGGCGTCCATCCATTCCTGGAACTCTTTCTCCGGCAGAGCTCCGTCCAAAAAAAACGGCGGCAGACCGCCTCGCAGCAAACGATGACGCATGTCTGTCCGCTTGAAATCTTCCAGGTCGACAAGACACATGGGGGTGAGCCAAAGCTCCGTCTTGCGGCCGGCGAGCGTGTCCCGGAATTTAGATGACGCGCCAAGAGTGGAGGAACCAGTGGCGAGGACCTTGATGTCCGGATAGTGGTCGGCCGCAATTTTGAGAAGTTCTGAAGGATTTCCCAGGCGATGAATTTCGTCCAGCACGATCGTTTTGCCTTTCAGGTCATCCAGAAACGACTCAGGATCTTCCATCATCCGCCGGACCCTCGGCATCTCACAGTCGAAATACTCAACGCCCGCGATGCTTTGGCACAGCACGGTTTTACCCGCTCGCCGCACGCCGGACAGCCAGACAACAGGACGCTCTTTCCATGCCTGTTCGATTTTTTTTAACCAGAATTGTCGTTTAACCATACGCCAGCACTTTAGCATATAGTAGCACTATATGCAAGTAAAAAACGCATAGTGCGGGTACCTATTTCATCCCCGATATGCTGATGCTCCCATACTTTTCTGATAAAGCAAACAAAGGCCGGGACATGAAATCCCGGCCTTTTTGGCTACCCAAGGGTTTTTTATTTCATGAATGCGACCTCAGCCGTAAGCTTTCAGCTATAGGCTTTCGCTGCTGATTGCAGACCGCTGAAAGCTTTGGATCATAATTTTCTTCTTCTCTGTGTTCTCTGAATCCTCTGCTGCACATCAATGGTCTTAACCTGCTTTTTCAGCTTATTTTCCCTGATAGCCTTCAGCCGCTCCATCAGCGCTTCATACGGCAATACGTTCAGCACGTCCTTCTTCTCGACCCAGCCGCGGCGCGCAATGGACACTCCATACGTCATGTAGTCGTAGTGACGGGTTATATGCGTGTCAGTGTTGATCATGATCTGAACGCCGTATTCTTTCGCCATTCGCAGATAACCCTCGCTCAGATCCAGCCGAAGCGGATATGCATTCACCTCCATGGCAACGCCATACGCGGCGGCCTCTCGCAGAATTTTATCCATGTCCACGGGATATGCATCTCGTTCGCCGATAAGCCTTCCTGTCGGATGGGCAATAACGCTGACGTAAGGATTTCTGATAGCAGAGAGCATACGTTTCGTTATCTGCTCCTCGGATTGCTTGAATCCGGAATGGATAGAAGCAACGACAATATCAAGTCCCGCAAGACAAGCATCGTCAAGGTCCAGTCTGCCATCGGCCCGGATATCAACCTCCGCGCCTTTCAGGATTTTGAACCCAGAGGTGTTCCTGTTCGCATCATCGATCAGCTTGCCCTGCTCCGCAAATCTCGCTTCATCCAGCCCATGCGCAACGCCGAGACCTTTGGAATGGTCGGTGATCGCTATATACTGGTACGCTTTTTTCCTGCCGCCTTCTGCGATGGTATCTAGATCATACCGGACGTCCGACCATTTTGTATGAACGTGCAGGTCACCTTTGATGTCCTCCAGGGTAATAAGATCAGGGAGCGTTCCCGCAACCGCGGCATCGATCTCTCCGCTGTCTTCCCGCAGCTCCGGCGGGATATAAGGAAGCTTCAATGCTTTGTATACATCTTCCTCTTTTTGCCCGCCGATCTTCTTGTCTCCCGGCTCTTCGAATACGCCGTATTCGTTGATTTTGAGCCCGGCCCGCACACCCATTTCGCGCAGCCTGATATTGTGCTGCTTGCTCCCGGTAAAATACTGGAGCGCCGCCCCGAACGAATCTTCTTCAACTACACGAAGGTCTGCATGGATTCCGTTGTCCGTGATCACCGAGGATTTTGTGGTTCCTCTTGCGAGAACCCTGATGACATGCGGGAGATTGACAAAGACGTCCATTACTTTTTCGGGGTCCTTCGACGTGGTGAGGATATCCACATCCCTCACGGTCTCCTTCCATCTCCTCAGGCTCCCGGCCACCTCGATCCGGTCTATGGGCGCCTCTGCCTTCAGCCGGGCGACAATGTCGTCCGCGAGCGGCAAGACCCGGCTAATGAGATGCCTGCCTGTTCCGGTGCTGCCCGCGATCTGCTCGATCCCCTTAATAATGTTTTCTTCCGTTTTCTTCTGGATTCCCCGCAGTCCGGCGAGTTTGCCGGCCCGTGCGAGACTCTCGAGCTCATCAATGCTCCTGACCTTTGCCTGTTCGTACAGCATCATCGCTGTCTTCGGCCCGACACCCGGGATGCGTGACATATCCAGGACGCCCGCTGGCATCTCTTTCATCATTTCCTCGTGCTTGGCGATCCTGCCGGTTGCACAGTACTCCCTGATCTTCAGCGCGAGATCCTTGCCGATGCCCGGTATCAGCATAAGCTCTTTTTCCGAAAGAGCTGCCATGTCCCTTGAATGGCCGTCGATGTTCTGCGCCGCCCTCCGGTATGCCCGTATCCGGAAGATGCTCTCGCCCTTCAGTTCAAGGAGTTGGGCCATTTCGTTGAATATTTTTGCGATCTGCTGGTTTTTCAATTAATGAATTGCCCTTTTCCAAAAATCCGAACATTGGCTGGCAATACTGACACTAAACCACAAGCAACCATTCTAACTTAATTGTATCACCTTGATATTTACCGTTATGCCTACAACAATCAGCGTCTGCAGTTGAGTAGTCGCGGCGTATTGTGGGTGTGTAAGTTCACGTATTGAATACTAAGTACTGAGTGCGAAGGGAACCGAGGCGACGAGGATGTGATTAGTGGATAGTTGGTATTCTGGGAGGATAAACGAGATCAGCGCTCTCGTTTCCGTAAAGGCTAGTGTAGTGTCTCACAAACGAATGGTGTTATTGCGGCCATAGTCACTTTCCCAAGACGGTCATTCCCGCAAGCGAAGCGCGTCGGGAATCCTTCTGAATGGGTGGAAAGATTCCGGACAAGCCGGAATGACGAGATAAGGACGATTTGTCGCTCCATCTTATAACACCATCTATTTAAGAGACTCTACACTAGTTGGGGCTTGCTCGAAACGTGCTTATTTTCCGTTACCATTGTGACATCTGGCGCAATTTCTTGTTTGTTTTACATCGAATGCCTTTTGTCCGTTATGACATTTGCCGCAGAAAGCGCCCTTCGTCATCTTGCTCATTTTCATTTTATACGAGCCCTTGACCATCTGGAATATATGGTAATGGCAATTCCAGCACTTCATACCTTTCCCGACTACGTGCTTTTCATGACTGAACAGCACCGGTTTGATCCGCGGATCTTTCGGCCTGAAGACGATGTCGCCCCCCCCGATGGGCTGCGCTGTGGTTGTCAGCACCACGCCTAAAAACAGCGCGGTAAGGCGAGCGCGCCCTTCACCGTCTTGACTCCGAGTTTCGACCACTTTTTTCACCGCCCGTCCGGCCAGTTCGTTACTGACTTTTCTTTTTCAGACACAGGGCGGTCTCGACCCGATTGTTCATCTACAGGCAATTGCCTACGTTTACGCTGCCTCACGATAAGGCTTTTCATGTAGGAAACGGAGCAGCCTGAGATAAGAAACATGCCGAGAACCGCTAAAAAATTCCAGAACCGAACAACGTTCTGAGAATATATATTTGCGGATGTAATATCGACGGCAGACCAGGTTAAAGCGCAAACCAGCGACATAAGGACAACTGAAGTTGTGCCCAGATGCCAGCCGGATAAAATGATAGGAATAAAATAAAGAAGCCCTATAATAAAGCCATAACCGGTCAGAATGTCAATAATACCCACGATTAAGACAAGGACAACGCCGATCCCGCACAGCAATGACGCGGGAAGCTTGTTCAGACCTTCCATAAGCGCTCCGTGCCTGTTAAACTTTCTCGCCATTTCGGGTGATAAAGAATGTTCATCGGGTGACATGTCATGCCGGGAAAGTACCTGCACTTTCTTTCCTGCGGAGTAATTGTAAGGCATTGTAAATGTTTTAGGCAACTTCTTTGAGACGAAGCGCGGATATTAAGCAGCCAAATACGACAGGACCCGACGAACTATGCTTCCGTGAAAGCTAAAAAAGATCGGTCCATATAGAGGGACAAAATAGAGGGACAAACAAAACGCGGGAGCGGAAAAGCAGTGCAGGGACTTGAACGGAAAAAGCTGACACTAACTGTTCTTCACGTTATAATTTCACATCTGCTTGAACTGATGAATAAAAGAACGACTTACGGGTAGAAGCTCTTGGGAATCTCTCAGGCTGAGTAAATACGTTTCTCGTCCGGCCTGGCTTACTGAGACGACCTTCGAAACGTTCACAATCGTAGAACGGTGAATCTGCCAGAACCGTTCAGGATCCAGTTGCTTGATCAGTTCACTGAGCGGCGTGCGCATAAGAAACTCGCCGTCCCTGGTTATCACAGAGGTGTATTTGGACCGGGCCCGTATGAAGAGGACGTCTTCAACTGCAACAAGCCGTATGGCCTTGCCGGATGACGCCCGCAGGTACCGCACGCGAGCATCCTTTTTCTCCAGCGCCTGCGTAAGTTTCGACAAAAGCGGCCTCAGGTCCCGGACTCCTCCGGTATGGAGACAACGCTCCTTTATCCGGGCTATCGACCTGATGAGGCGCTGGTCGCTCACTGGTTTGAGCAGGTAATCCACGGCCTCTTCTTCAAACGCGTTCACGGCATATTTGTGGTACGCGGTTACAAAGACCAGCATGCTCGGATGAGTCATTTTTCTGGCCACTTCCAGTCCCGACATGCCGGGCATCTTGATGTCGAGAAACACCAGATCAGGCTTCTCAGTATTAATCATCGCGAGAGCATCATTGCCGTTCGCGGCAATCCCGCAAATCTCCAGCTCGGGCCACAATTCTGCGAGTCGTCCGGCAAGATACTCCGTAAGATGCGGTTCATCATCCGCAATAAGCGCACGAATGCTCATAAAGGGACCTCAATAGTCGCGGTAGCGCCGCACGGGATGTTTTCCTCGAGTATCAAACCGGCGCCATTCTTATAAAGCGCCTGAAGACGGGCTTTCACATTTTCGAGTCCAAGTCCGTTAGCCGTCACTTCCGAAAAACCGAGGCCTGTATCGGAAACCGATAGCCGCAGCAGTCCCTCGGACTTTCCCGCCCTGATTGTTATGCGGCCGCCCTCGACCTTGGGCTCAATGCCGTGCTTGATTGCGTTTTCCACAAGCGGCTGCAAGAGCATCGGCGGAAACGGAAGTTCGAGCAGTTCATTCGGGATCTCTATGATAAACTCCAATCTCGGTCCCAGCCGCATTTTGAAGATGCTGAGGTAGTCTCTGAGCATTTCAGCCTCCTGGCCGATCGTAGAGACGTCCTCCCTTGAACGCTGGAGTGAAAGGCGGAGCGACTTTGTAATAAGCTGCAGCATTTCCTTCGCGGATTTCGGCTCCTTGTCGATAAGACTTATGATATTGGCGAGCGTATTAAACAAGAAATGCGGCTCTATCTGGGCCTGGAGCATCCGCAGCTGAGTTTGGACCGCTTGCCGCTCTGCAGACATTCGCCGCACCTGCTGCTCCTCGAGCCGGACGTTCTCGGCCAGCTTTCGCTCGGTAACATCCTGCGCAACGTGGACTACCTGTACAGCGCTCCCTGTTTCATCCCTTACCGGGTATGCATTCACTTCAATGTGTCTCTTGCTGCCGTCGGCGCCATGGATAATCTCGCGCGCGCAATGCTGCCCGGTTCTGATCGTTACCGTCACGGGACATTCTTCGCAAAACCGGTCGCACGGAAGATGCCCGGGAGAGATGATCTCATCACAGCGTTTGCCGGTGATTTGCCGTTCACGGACCTCGGATTTTCGAATAAAAGCATTATTCACCGCCAAAATGCGCATGTCCTTTGAGTCTATGATCGCAATGGCGGCGTCGATACTGTTCAGCACCGTGGCTATCGTATCCTTTGATCGCTCCGTTTCAAGCGTGTGGCGTTTCATTTTAAACACGTACAAGGACAGCAGAAAGCTCAATATAAGTCCCGCTGCAAGAATCACCCATGCATAAGGCGTCTTATGCGTTGAGAGGTATTCCGGCGTCGAGTGGAACTTTACCGTCCATTTACGGTCAGCAACGTTCAGTGTTTTTGTGAAATTAAGAACGTCGCTCTCGAGATTATTCTGTTGTACGTTTGAGTAGAGCTGCCTTTTTTCCGGCGGTGCGGAATCATCGCTCAGAGATATTTCAACGCCCCTCAGCTTTATCCCGCGAAGGGCAGCATCTACCATATCGCCGAAGCGGAAAACACCCACGGCATACCCAAGCAGATGTTTTCTGCGTTCTTGGACCATATTATGCTGGAAACCGTAGCGATATATCGGGTGCAAGACCACGAAGGAGAATTGTTGGCCGCTCTCCTGAAGCAAGGTGATCCTGGATGTTGCTATTGCTGCGCCTGTATCTCGTGCCTTTTCCAGAGAAGATCTGCGTTTGGGACTTGCGGACAAGTCCAGGCCCAGCACCAACTCGCTCACGCTGAATGGCTCTGCAAAATAGATGGGAAAGTATTCATTTCGCTTCGCGGCAGGCGTCATCTTTTTTTGTGAATTCAACTCGGCAAAGTGATAATCAGCGAGGCCGTCCCTGACTGCGGCAGTTTCATATTTGGATCTTTCCCAGGCTGCAACGCGCGGTACCCATCGGAGCGAGTGTATGCCGTCGCTGTGAGACAGTATGCTGCCGACAAAGCTCCGGAACTCGGCTCTTGACACTGTGCGAGAGGAGGCATAAAGACCTTCGATCGCGTGAAGCGCATTAATATTTCCATCGATGCTTTTCTTTAAAGCCACGGCGTAATTTTCAGTATTAATAATAAATTCCTGCCGAAGACTTTTAAACTCCATTCTTTGCATAAGGACGAACGTAAAAATAGAAAATAGTAACCCCGCTGCCAGCATTACTATCGCCGGCATATTTTTCGTTATGAAATGGCCTTCTGGTTTTTTCATATCTTAAACCCTTGCAGATGCATGATCATGTGATGAACTCGCAGCGTCAAGCTGACACGATACTTCCGAGATCATGGAGTCGGCGGCTGGAAAGAATTATTTGCCGGTTTTAGGTCTTTTTCTTCTCTGCTTTTGAGCAGGGAAGTGAGGGCAGCCAGGGCTGTCAGTATGCCTCCGGCCTGGTAGGCATAGCGCAGCCCGGTCATAAAGCTGTCGGAGTCGGAACCGGCCAGGGATATTTTTTGCAGTATCGAAGGTTCGGCGAAAGCAGCCAGCACTGTCCCTGCCGTCGCAATGCCCAGCACCATGCCCGTTGTCCGCACCGTGGCCAGGATACCGGAAGCGATTCCCAGGTGCTGCTTCGGCACGCTGCTCATTGCAGCGCTGTTATTCGGAGATTGAAAGATGCCGGTACCCAGGCCGAATATCGCCACTCTCCAGACCACATCGGCGGGGCCGGCGAACGACGGCAGGCGGCTCATGAGGAAGAGCGATACGGCGCACAGTCCGGCTCCCGTAAAGGCAAGCTTGCGTGTGCCGATCCGGTCCGACAATGCTCCGCTGAACGGCGCGACCGCCATGACAGCAAGCGGGAATGAGGTCATGACAAGGCCGACCCGGTTTGGGCCGAGTTGGAGAACCCGTTGGAGGAAGAACGGAGTGAGAAAGACCATGATATACTGCGACATGAAATTGAGGAGAGCGCTGATATTGGCAAAAGAAAAGGTAGCGCTTTTAAAAAGGCCGAGATGGAGCATAGGCTCGGGAACTTTATTTTCTACCTTAAGGAAAGCTACTACGCACACAAGCGCAGCAAGCAGCATTGCGCCGGTCGTGAAAGTTAACCCCGGATTTCGAAAGTGATTAACGAGGAGAATCAGAAACACCAGGGAAAGAGAACCGAGCACGACGCCTGGTATATCTATTCTCGCGGGCCTTCCCTTGACATCCGGAATAATGCGGCTTCCCCAGAGCAAACCCGCGATTCCGATCGGAATATTGATCAAAAACACGGAGGGCCATCCGAAGGAGGAAGCAAGAAGACCCCCCAGAGAGGGGCCTATCGCAAGACCGGCTGAGATGCCGATAGCGTTGATGCCCAGCGCTTTACCCCTCTGCTGGGGCGGGAAGGCAGCGGTTATCACCGCGAAAGGCATGGACATGAGCATGGCCGAGGAAAGTCCCTGCAAAGCCCTGAATACAATCAGCCGCTTTATCGTCGGGGCAAGACCGCATAACCCCGACGTAACCACGAAGCCTGCAAGGCCTGATAAGTAGACCTTCTTGTAGCCGACGATGTCCCCGAGACGCCCGAAGAACATGAGCAGACTGCCGATCGTGAGAAGGTACACCATAGGCACCCATTGCGCCTTTGAAACATCCGCGCCCAGGGACTCGGCGATTGTGGGAAGAACGACATTGACGATGCTGGCGTCGATGGGCCCCATAACGCTGCCGAGCATGACTGCGGCCAGTATCTGATAGCGTTTCTCGTAAGCGGTAGCTGTCTGGTTTGCGGTCATCGCTGTCGCCTCGTTAGAACCGATTAAGCATATGGCAAAAGACTTGGAATTTAGATTGAAAGGTATCGAGATGTTTGACAGGGATTCGAAAATTTTCTGTTCGTGTCTTCGTGGTCGATCTCATTTGAGCTTCCAGAGGATTTCGAAATTGCATATGATGATGTCCGGCTCGCCTGCTTCGTCCTTCATTATCCCATCTTTGGCATCGAGAGCCAGGAGAAGGTCGTTCGCTTTGAGCAGCGACCCGTCATAGCCGGCTGCGCGCAGCCGCTCGACCGCCTTCTCCAGGTAAATTCTGCATTGAGACTCATCGATGATCTTTTTCCGTACCGCCCTGTCGAGATCAAGCGGGGTGAGCAGCGACGCGTCCTGATGTTCGGACACCCATTTGTCCGGTCCGTTATAATAGCCGCGAATCGTGATGTAATTATGCCCTGCGTCGAGGACAGGTTTGCCGTCGCTGTCGAGTATTGCCTTGTGGGACTCGAACTTCCTGGGGTCGATCGACCGCTCCACTTTGGCGCTGCCGGTCATATATACCGCGCGTACGTATACGGAATGGATCCCCTGTTCGTTGAGAGATTGAGAGATCGCGAACTCTTCGAACGGGCTGTTAATCCCGTATTCTTTGACCTTCGCGATTTCCTCAGCGTTGTATTTGTTGTCCGGGATCTCGCCCACCCTCGAGGTTTTCCAGACCAGATGGATGTTGTCCTTGGTCACGGTGTAAAAAACCTCGTTCGTATTGGACAGGCTGAGCGAGGGCGTCTTGCGCCAGCGCTCGGGAAGAAAGTAATCGAACAGGCGTGCATTTCTTCCGACAACCCACATGCGGCCGCCCGTGCTTTCAGCGCGTCCGAAAATATACGGCACACCGTATATGTCCACGCGGGTAAGGTGGGACGGCAGGGACGTCGGTGCAAGCCGGTCCCTCATATCATCCAGGTAGCAGTGACGCCGGGAGCATTTTACCCGGTCCTCATGCTCGGGAGTCCTGAACAGCAGTTCGTAATCGATCATCGAGTACTTCCCCTGATTCAGCAACTCGTAGACCATCTCCACCTGTCTCGCGGCTGCGCCGCCATTCCGGCCCTTGCCGAGTTTCTCGATTTGGGCGCAGTCCTCCTCGTCCAGAATTACGTGCTCGGGTTTTATATCTGCCATGAGATAACCTTTTGCGCTCAGGTCATCGAAGGCCTTCTTCTGCATCGCCTGGAGATGATAAACGACGTCGGGAAGCTCCATCCTGATATGCTCGAAAATCTCAGTCAGGTTCTTGCCGCGGATCCATTCATAAATAAGCTTATACTGTTTGAGAATATCGAGGTCGATGCCGGGATGCCGCGCGCGGATCCGATTGATCTTAGACCGGGATCGACCGCTCTGCCAGAGCTGCATCCGCTGCGGAGGAATGTATATCGCCAGCGGAAGCTGCGCCCTTACCCTGCCGTCCTGATGCCCCTGCTGTTTCTCGGCCATTTCCATGACGAGAGCAAACTCCTCCCAGGGGCTGTTGAACTCCGCGTTGCAGAACTCCTGCAGCGTGTGCGTATTGAGAGGAACGTCTTCGCCGACGCGGCAGTTTTTGACGACAAGGTCGAGCCGCTCGCCGTCTACGCGCCTGGTAGGGACGCGGTACACGGAGCTCGTCCCTAGAAGACGTACCCGGTGCTTCGTAAACCACTTATGCTCGTACCAGTTTTTGATCTCGAGAAATTTGTGGCGGGCCACGGCAAACGGAGTTAGATACAGGTCTCCCCCGTCCTCTGTTTTGGTGTGGAGATAAACAACGCCCAGAACGTTTATGAGCGCTTTATGGGGAGGGTTTTTTTCGGTGCGTCTTCGAGAGGACGGCGTTCCCCACGCATCTTTTATGGTTGAAGGATCCATGTTAATAAAAAGGGAAATCTCAAGGTATCAGCTTCCAAATCCTGATCCTGGACGAGCTGAATCAACAAGTAACGGCGACGATACCCGTTTCGTTAGACGGTTACGTCGTTCGTCCTTTTTGCTTTTGCCGTTATCTAGACGTTTGACGAAACGGGTTTCGTAACCTTCAGGACCGCCCCCTGTGTCTTCTCACCGTGGAGGCTTTTTATCCCAGCCGTTTCCTGAGCTCCTCGAGCTGCTTTTTGAGCCGCTCCGGCAGGCGTTTTCCGAAGAGCGCGAAGTGCTTCTCGATGTCCGGAATCTCCGCCTTCCACGCCTTCACATCCACATCCATAAGCGCCTTCATGTCGTCGGATGCAATATCAAGTCCGCGCAGGTCGAGGTCTCCATCCTTCGGCATCAACCCGATCGGCGTCTTCTTCGCGTCTCTTTTTCCGTCCACGCGTTCACATATCCACTTGAGCACCCGGCTGTTATCGCTGAAGCCCGGCCAGAGGAATTTGCCCTCGCCGCTCTTCCGGAACCAGTTCACGTAAAAGATCCTTGGCGCCTTCGGACCAAGCCGGTCGCCCATCGCGAGCCAGTGTTGAAAGTAGTCGCCCATGTGGTATGCGAGGAACGGCTTCATGGCAAAGGGATCACGCCGGAGGTTTCCGACTGCTCCGATGTTCGCGGATGTGGTCTCCGAAGCCGCTGTCGCACCGAGGAACACCCCGTGGTCCCAGGAAAAAGCCTCGGTCACGAGCGGCACTACGCTCGTCCTGCGTCCGCCGAAGATAAAGATGTCGATCGGTACGCCCTGCGGGTTTTCCCAGTCCTTACAGATGACGGGACATTGCGATGCAGGCGCGGTAAAGCGCGCGTTGGGATGCGCAGCGTCCTCGGCGCTGGCAGGCGTCCAGTCCCGGCCTTTCCAATCTATGGCGTGTGACGGCGACTCGTCGGTCATGCCTTCCCACCATACATCGCCGTCGTCCGTCAAAGCGCAGTTCGTGAAGATGACATTCTCCTTCAGGGTGTCCATCGCCATGGGATTCGTGCTGTACGATGTCCCGGGCGCCACGCCGAAGAAACCGCTTTCCGGATTGATTGCATAGAGACGGCCGTCATCCTTCACCTTCATCCAGGCGATATCGTCGCCGATGCATTCGCATTTCCAGCCCGGGACCGCGGGCTGCATCATTGCCAGGTTGGTCTTGCCGCAGGCGGATGGAAATGCGGCGGCAATGTGATAGTGCTTCCCTTCGGGACTTGTCAAGCGGAGGATCAGCATATGTTCCGCCATCCAACCTTCCCTTCTGGCCATGGTCGAGGCAATCCTGAGCGCAAGACATTTCTTTCCGAGCAACGCATTGCCTCCGTACCCGGACCCGTACGACCAGATCAGGTTCTCCTCGGGGAAATGGCTTATGTATTTCTTTTCAATCGGGGCACAAGGCCATGCCGTGTCCTTCCTGCCCGGAGCAAGAGGCGCGCCGATCGAATGCAGGCACGGAATAAACTCCCCGTCCGCTCCGAGCACTTCAAGTACGCTGGCGCCGACCCGGGTCATTAGGTGCATATTGCAGACAACATACGGGCTGTCTGTCAGCTCGACGCCTATTTTGGATATCGGGGAGCCGATGGGGCCCATGGAGAACGGAATTACATACATTATACGGCCCTTCATGCAGCCCTTGTACAGCCCCCGCATTGTTTTCTTGAGTTCATCCGGGTGAACCCAGTTGTTCGTGGGCCCGGCCTCTTCTTTTGATGAAGTGCTTATGAAGGTCCGGTCTTCCACGCGTGCCACGTCGCTCGGATCCGAACGAAAAAGATAACTGTTGGGCCGTTTGCCGAGCGGGATCGCCATCCCGCGTTCCCGCATGATCTGCATCATTTTGTCGTACTCAGCCTTCGACCCGTCGCACCAGTGCACCGCGTCGGGCTTGCATAAATCCGCAGCCTCGCGTACCCACATGTTTAATTTTTGGTTACTGGATCCGTTCATGTATATCTCCTTAGTTTCGCAGCGCGCTGCATCGCGATTGGCATGGAAGAGTATTATGCACAATCGGCGGGAAAAAGTAAACCCTGTTGGAGAACAATTTTTGTGATGCGAACAATGATCCCATGTTGCCGCCTGACACCATACATGCCCTCTGTGCTTTATGCTGCGGGCGGCATATCGAGGATTTGCGAAAAGGGCTTTATCCGCCGGGACCGCCTTGTCGGGACTGCCGACCTGGAAACTTGCCGCCTTAATAGGGTAAATAGGGTGAATCCGGTTATGGTTTTCGGATTGCGATAAAGACCCGTGAATGGACGAGGGACGACTTTGAGTGACGGTCAGATGGGATAAAAAAAAAACTACTTAGAAACGCCCGATTACCGCTATTTGCTGTCAAACATCGATACGCCGTTCAGCGAAATACGAACCGGCGATGACAACATGATTTTCAATCAAAATCGGCAATTTGTCAAGCTTTGTTTTACGCATCTCTTAAAAGCACCGGGTAGCAGACAAGCCGGCGCAACTGCACGCCGGCTTGTCATATCGCTTCCTCAGTTTTAGCGCTGGATTTTTGCCTGCTCCATGATAATATCGTATTTATAGCCTGCGCCGAAATCCTTGTCTTTGTAGAGAGTGCCTTTTACGATTACGACATCTCCGACTGCCGGCGAATCCTGGGAAGTAACCACGAGGTTGTGGGTCTTTTTGGCGGAATCACCGGTCCCATCCTGAATATGGAACCAGTTCTTCCCCATGATTCCGGAAGAGACCTTCACAACTTTGCCCCGGACAACAGCTGTTTTCTTATCCAGAGATTTCTTTTTGGCGAAAATTTCGCCGATCGTATACGCGTCGGGACCGGCGGCTTTTTCAACGGAGATCTTCCCGCCCGCTGCCGGAGCAGCCGTAGATTTGCTGCCGTCGTGTGGTGCGGATGCCGTCTTCGTAGCCGATATTGCAAGGGGTCCGCCGGAGAAATAGATGCTCTCGAACGTCCTGTTAAGCGTCTTACTGCTGAAGTTTCTCATTTCGGAGCCGGGCACAAACGCCATATTCTGTCCTACCTTGACCTCCATCATCGGAACGGCAACCCAGGTCTTTTTGCCTTTTTTCTCAAGACACACATACGTATATGAACCGCCGTTCATGGTTTCAATCACTTTTCCCGAGAGCGACAATTCGTCCGCGTCACGCTGTTGCGGCGGCGCTACAGGCGGTTTTGTCTCAACGGAGTAGCCATTACCATAAATCAAAATAACGAGTAAAGCACTTGTTACTGAGGTAATAATTCGTTTCATGATCACTCTCCTGTTCCAAAAAATGTACTAAAGCAGCTTTTATAATTTTCGGAGTTTAATGCTTTTCAAGTAAATTTGCAAGCACCTTTTTCTTTAGCGGAACCATAAAAAAGCTATGTGTTGCGGTACTGTTGTCGCTACAATTTGTACCCTAGTTTCCTCAGGAATTCTTTTCGAGCAACCTTATCTGCCGGGGTTTCGACGCCCTTCGGGAGGAAGCCGTCTATGACGCCGAGTATTCCTTTACCCTGTGCCGTGGATGCTGTTATCACTTCAACCGGGTTCGCAGTAGCGCAAAAGATGCCGCACACTTCCGGACAGTTTTTGATCTGCGTCAGGACATTGATGGGAAAGGCATTCTTAAGGAATATGCAGAACACATGGCCTGCGCCGATCTTTTCCAGCGTCTTCACGGACGCGGATATAAGTTCAGCCTCATTCCCTTCGGTCCGTATAAGACATGGGCCTGACGCCTCGGTAAAGGCTATGCCGAACCGTGCCTGGGGCACGCTTGTTGCGATAATTTCGTAGAGATCCTCCGCTGTTTTAATAAAGTGGGTCTGTCCGAGAATCATGCTGCACTCTTCCGGTACGTCCACTTTTACCGTTGTAACTTCCATACCCGCCTCCTTTACCAATGTCCAATGCCGGTGCTGCACCACAAAAAAGAAGCAGCGCTAAGCAACAGGCAGCCTCTGAAGAATAATATCATAGAAAACTTTAGAGAAACACGGGAAAAAGGCGGATTTCCATTAAATTGCCGAATAACGCAAAAAACAACATAAACCAGCGGTTTTAGAGAGGGTTTTTGGCAAGCACGGCGGAGTCGGTGCCTTTCTGGAGCAGATCAATCATCCGTGCGATCGATTCTTCGTGGAGTTCGTGAATGAGTTCCCGGTCCACGCCGCGTCGGCGTTTCTTATTCAGGAACGAAAGAAATACGATGCTTTTGTAGATTATCCTGTTCGTGTTGAAGGAGAACAGAAAACGGTCGAGCGAGTTTTCGAGTAGCAGGTCGCTGCGTTTTCGGACGGCCTTGCTGATGTTCAAAGTCTGGATCCAATACGCCTTGTCGATCAGACTATCCGCTTTGACTTCCACCCAGGTATGCCCCATATTTCCCTTTTCGTCGGTCAACGTCTCATGACAGACGGTATCGGCGGCGAGATGGCACAGATAACCGTAGGCAAAGGAGCGCTCAGGCCATGACTTGGCCTGATCGAGAAGTTTCAACCCGACATCCCATGAATGAGAGGTTTTGTCATCAGGAAGATATTTTTTCCCAATGATGATGTCGGCCATTAGATTCCCGTAAAGATAATCCTGCTTGTGTTTTTTGATAAGCGCAAGGATGCCGGCGGGGATCAAAGGGGCGCACGCCAGAAGTTCATTCCCGAGGAAAATGTGAGTAAGCGGGCCCCATGCTAAAGCGGCAGATGGAATAAGGACAAGGCCGATTGCCAGGAAAACAAAGAACATGATAAATTGAACTCTTTTCTTGATGATAAAGACGTACGATAATAACTCTTCGTATAGTCAGCGTCAATACAAAAATACAAAGATCGAAGCTGACGGAGTATGTATTTGAAAAACAAGTATATTTTAGTCTATCTGTAGCCATTGGTTCGAAAGAAATAGACTTATAAAGGAACAAAAAAGCTCTCTGCTAACGCAAAAAAATACTGATTTCCCAATGGAGAATGAGGACTTTTTTCGTCGAATCTTTTATGGGGATAAGAATAAAATTGAAATTCCTCGTTGTATAAAAACGGCGGTTATGTTATAATTTGTGTGTTTTAGCACCGTTCTACGCAGGCCGCGATCCCAGCGTGCATTTTCTTAAATACGGTCTGCGTTTAATATTTTAAGGGGGCAATTTGAAGTCTCAGACAGCATTAAAGCCGCTCGTTATCAAAGGAAAAAAAATCAGGATTCCCATCATTCAGGGCGGGATGGGTGTGGGAGTGTCCTTGCACCCTCTCGCGAACGCGGTTGCGCGCGAAGGCGGTCTCGGAATCGTATCGAGCGCTTGTATTGATCGCCTGGTTTCGAAGAGGCGGGGGAAAAAAGTAAATACATATGATGCGGCCTACGAAGAGATATCTCTCTCGAAGATCAAGAATGGGTTCGCAGGTATCAACATCATGGCCGCACTAGTCCGGGATTTCAACGACTCGGTCAAGGGAGCGCTTGATGCGGGGGCCGATGCAATTATCTCCGGCGCCGGGCTTCCGTTGAACCTTCCTGCAATACAACCGCCGAAGGATACGGCGCTTATTCCTATAGTCTCGTCGGCCCGCGCTCTCGAGATTATCTGTAAAAAATGGGAAAAATTGGGGTACCGGCCCGACGCCGTAGTGCTGGAAGGCCCTCTGGCAGGCGGCCACCTCGGTTTCCGGATTGAGCAGGTAGAGCTTGCAACGAACAAGCTCGAAAACCTTTTACCGCCTGTCAAGGAAATGGCTGTAAAGTGCGGTGATTTTCCGGTAATCGTAGCGGGCGGCATCTACACGTACGATGACATCACGAAATTCATGATGATGGGCGCAGACGGGGTTCAGATGGGTACCCGGTTTCTTGCAACCGAGGAAAGCAGCGCCACCGAGGCCTACAAACAGGCGGTGGTCATGGCAAAAGAAGAGGATATTGTCGTAGCCCACCGCCCCGGATCTCCGTGTGGCCTTCCCTTCCGGGTGATCAAGCAGTCCGCTATGTATGTTTCATCGCTCAAGCATATGAGGAAGCCGAAATGCGATAAGGGATATGTTCTCATGAAGGATGCCGAAGGCAAATTCTCTGTGTGTCCCGCAAAGGAAGACAATCAGAATTACTTCTGCATCTGCAACGGGCTGCTGAGCTCAAGCGGGTACAATTCTACCGAGGAAGAACCGCTCTATACGGTCGGATCAAATGCGTTCCGCATCGATAAAATCATCTCCGTAAAGACGCTCATGAACGAACTGACCGGCGCCAGCTGAAACCGCCGCATATCGTCTTCCAAACCTCTGTTTCTGAGCTATGGCGCCCGATGGTAAGACGCCGCATCTTCAGATCAACACGGGTAGGCCGCATTGTCTTGCCGTGCTTAAGCCTTTTTCCAATCCGCAATTTAAAGTCAATAAGGAAGGGTTTCAATGGGCCAGCTCGATAAGTTGATTGAACGATTGCAGCCTGAGCAGGAGATATTTCTCGAGACCGGGAAAGAACCGATGTTGAGAACGCCTTCGGGCGCGCGGATCATGGTGAATCAGAAGTTGCTGACCCCGCAGATTATCTCACTCCTGAATGAAATCGCAACCGGAGCGGACAAGGCAAGTATCGCCGCCAGGCGCGTCACCAACTTTGAATACCCTTACAACGGTAAAAGCTATACCGTCTCTTTTATGGTACAGGGCGAGCAGGTACGGACTGTTATCTCCTTGGCCGATAAAATAGAGGGATTGGAGCAGGAACGGGTCCAGGAAGCGGTCGAGGAACAGGTTCAGGAACCGGAGCAAGAAGAGGTAGAGGTCCTGGAACCCGACCCTGTCGAAGAAGCCGCGCCGCCCCCGAAGCGGGCAGTTCCTGTCGCCGCTGCACCGAAGGCGATGCCGGCAGCCGCAGGCGGCAAGGAACCCGAGATCAATGCGCTCCTTCGAAAAATGTTCAGCATGGGCGCATCTGACCTTCACCTCACGTCGAATCATAAACCTCTCATCAGGCTTCATGGCGACATGATCGATCTACCCGATCATGCGGTAATCAACCCTGACAAAATGAGAAAGCTGCTTGGCGCCATTATCCCGGAGCACAATGCAGCCCAATTCGAAGAACTGCATGATACGGACTTCGCGCACGAGATTGTGGGCGTTGCCCGATTCCGGGCGAATGTATTCATGGACCGGTTCGGCATGGGCGGCGTTTTCCGCCAGATCCCGATGGAGATCGTGACAGCGGAGAAACTGGGACTGTCAAAAGAAGTGCTCGATCTTTGTTTTCTGAGCAAAGGCCTCGTCCTGGTCACCGGGCCGACAGGATCGGGCAAGTCGACTACTCTCTGCGCGCTCATTGACTACATCAACCGCAACCGCAAGGACCACATCATCACCATTGAAGACCCGATCGAGTTCGTACATTCGAGAAAAAGCTGCCTCATCAACCAGCGAGAGGTCCACGTCCATACAAAGTCCTTCAGCAACGCCCTCAGGGCGGCGCTCCGCGAAGATCCGGACATTGTTCTGGTCGGCGAAATGCGCGACTTGGAAACTATTTCCATAGCGATCGAAACAGCGGAGACAGGCCACCTCGTTTTCGGAACGCTTCATACCTCCACCGCGGCATCGACTGTTGACCGCATTATCGACCAGTTTCCGGCTGACCGGCAAGCCCAGATCAGGACTATGGTCGCGAGTTCGCTCAAGGGCGTGATTGCACAGTCCCTCTGCAAGAAGATCGGCAAAGGAAGGGTGGCCGCGATGGAAATCCTGTTCGTGAACAGCGCGGTTTCAAACCTCATCAGAGAAGGCAAAATATTCCAAATCCCTTCCATCATGCAAACCGCCAAGGGTCAGGGCATGATGCTTTTGAACGATGCCTTGTTCAAGCTGGTTGTGGATAAAGTGGTGGCGCCTGAAGAGGCCTATATAAAGGCCATCGATAAGTCCGGCTTCATCAACCTGCTCAAGAGCAAGAACATAATCCTGAACCTCACGAGCGGCATGATGGAAGCATGAAAAAAGCGGGTGGACACAGATGAACGCGGTTGGCGCAGGTAAGAATAATTAAATGTGACTCAGATTCGGGATTTTTTTATCAATTTTTTGCGTTACCGAATGTTTCAGATTTAAGGGGATGGGATAATGAGCAACGAGGGTTTCGCCGTACCCAAGGACAAGCAAAATGTAACGGTTTACCTCGAAGCGGCAGTCTCTGTTGAGGGCTCCATTTTTCTCGAATCCGCCCCCGGCGCACATACCATTCATCATAAGGTAGTATCGTTTCTCGAAGACGAAACCATGTTTTTCCCCCTCACCTTGAAGGAGCGCGGGGGCACTGAATTTATCCGTAAACGGAATATCCGGATGATTGAGGCAAACTACGGAGCGGACGAGGAACTAACAGCAGCGCTCAGCCTCATGCAGAGCATAAGCATCAAGGCCATCTTCATTGACGACGGCTCTATCAGCGGCTTGCTCATGGCCGAGGTGCCTGCTGAAAAAGGAAGACTGTCGGACTGCCTCAATCTGCCTTATCATTTCCTCATAGTCAAAGTCGGCGATAATATCTGCTACGTCAATAAGTACGCTCTCCGCAAAGTGGTCTACGCGCCCAAAGCGTAACAAGGATTTGCTCAGCAAACAAGAGACCATCCTTGCCTAACGTTCCGGAATTAAAATTCAAACATTAAACCGGAAGAGCATGATGTCTCCGTCCGCAACCACGTACTCCTTGCCCTCGGATCGGAGAAGCCCGGCCGCCTTTACTGCCTGCTCGGTGCCCAGCCTCATGAGATCGTTATAATGGAACACTTCCGCACGGATGAAACCCTTTTCGAAGTCTGTATGAATTTTTCCTGCTGCCTGAGGCGCCTTAGTTCCTTTCGTAATGGTCCACGCTCGCACTTCCTTCTCTCCGGCTGTTAGATACGTAATCAAGCCGAGCAGCTCATAGCCTGCCCGGATCATGCGATCGAGTCCCGACTCCTTGAGACCCATTCCGGCAAGATATTCTTTCCGCTCATCCTGGGGCAGCTGAGCGATCTCTCCCTCTACCTGGCCGGATATGACCACGACTTTCGCGCCCTCCCCTGAAGCGATCTTTCTTACCGCATCGACGTGCGAATTCGGTTTATCCACCATATCCTCCGCAACGTTCGCTACATACAGCACGGGTTTGGCCGAAAGGAGACTGTAGCTCCTGAGCCAGCCTGTTTCTTCTTCGGAATGCGTTGCGCGGCGAATCGGCTCCCCTTTGCTCAGCATCTCCTTGAGGCGCTTCATAAACTGCACTTCATCGGCTGTTTTTTTGTCTCCGGTCTTAACCAGTTTCTCGGCCTTGAAGAGCCGTTTTTCGATTGCATCAAGATCGGCCAGCATTAACTCGGCTTCGATTACTTCGATATCGGATTGCGGGTCCACCTTGCCTGCAACATGAATCACGTTCGGGATCCTCAAAACAGCGGACGACGTGAGCAATCGCATCGACTTCTCTTATGTTCGCCAGGAATTTGTTCCCCAGACCCTTCTCCCTGCGCTGCTCCCTTCACGAGACCCGCAATGTCCACGAATTCCATGGTAGTCGGGGTCACTTTTTTCGGCTTGTAGATTTCAGCCAGTTTGTCGAGACGCTCGTCCGGCATGTCAACCACGCCGACATTGGGATCTATCGTGGTGAAGGGATAATTGGATGCCTGTGCGCCGGCCGAGGTGAGAGCGTTGAAGATGGTGGACTTTCCGACATTCGGCAGACCCACAATACCGCAGTTAAAACCCATTGAGGTTCCTTTCTCTTGTATCCGCAGATAGTCAACATTTTTAACAAAAAAACCCGGAGCCGTTGGAATAAGAATCCTCCAGATCCGGGGTTATTTAAATACGTTACTTCTGGTTGAAAGAATTCATCGCCCTTGTCGGGCCATCCTTGACTATTGCTGTTACCGCTTCCGCCGCCCGGGTCATCGCTTCCGGCACGATCTGCCGTTCCGCCGGGAGGAACGGGCTCAAAACATAATCAGCCGGTTCGATGCCCGGCATGGGTCTTCCGATTCCGATACGGACCCGGATGAACTCGGACGACCCGATATGTTCGATAATCGACCGAAGACCGTTATGGCCGCCGTGGCCGCCGCCCATCTTTACCCGGACCGCCCCGAGCGGAAGGTCCAGTTCGTCGTGAATTACGATCAGTTCGGAAGCGTCCTGATAGGTATCGCGTAGTATAGCGGCCACCGCCCTGCCGCTGTCGTTCATGTACGTCTGAGGCTTGGCCAGCATTATTTCCGTTGAATCGAGTGAGCCCTTGACAACGAACGCATGGCGTCGTTCCTGGATGAATTCAAGATGCAGAGTCCTTGCAAGCTCTTCGACGGCCATGAACCCGGCGTTATGACGAGTGCGTTCGTACTTTCTGCCCGGGTTGCCGAGCCCGACGATGATTTTCATACAAAAGAAAAGTGCAAATTATCAAATGCAAATTTCAAATTGCAAGATGGAATTGCGTCAGAATATACTTGATCACCTTGCCTTTACACTTTTGATTCTGCATTTTGCGCTCGCTATTTTTTCGTTGTGGCTTCCTTCTTGGGAGCAGCCTCTTTAGCCGGCGCTCCTTCCTTACCCTTCGCTTCCGCAGCAGGAGCTGCTGTTGCTGCTTCGCCCTCTTTCTTCGGCTTCTTGACGAGTTCCGGCTCACCGCCCTCGGTTACCGCGGCCGGGGTCGCTGTCAGCATGGCCTCAAGCTTGGCGTCGGAGATCGGGGGTTGTATAGTTGCAACAGTGGCGTCCGGATCGGTCAGAATCCTCACGCCTTCCGCTATCTTGATGTCGCGGACATGGAGAGACTCATTCACCTTAAGCGCTGAAATGTTGACCTCGATGGAGTCGGGAATCTGGTTCGGCAGGCACTCGATCTCGAGTTGACGGATCCCGTACTGGAAGATACCGCCTTCTTTCACTCCGATCGAGCTCCCGGTGATATGCACCGCAACAGGGATCTTTACCTTCTCATTCAAGGCTACTTCCATGAGATCCACATGAATAAGTTTTCCGGTTATCGGATCGATCTCGTAGTCTTTTATGAGGGCCATCCGGTCCGCCCCCTCGCTGCCGTCGAGCTTGAGATTAATGAGCGCATGTTGACCACCTTCGGTATTAAGCACCTTTGTAACGTCCTTATGGCCCATGGCAATCGGGGTTGACTTACCGCGACCGTAAAGGACCGCAGGCACCATATCGTTCCGCCGCAGGCCCCGGGCAACTCCCTTGCCCGTTTTTTGTCTGATTTGTGCTGATAACGAAATCTTTTCCATTTCTCCTCCATTACGAATATAAAATCTTCAGGCGGCAGTCGGCAGGGAAAAATCCAGATTCCACCTTCCGCCTTACCCTTCCCACGTACGGCATTTTTGGTTAAACAAACAGCGAACTAAGCGAGGTCTCCTCGTGTATTCTGGTGATCGCTTCCGAGATGAGCGGGGCGACCGACAAGACCGTCAATTTGCCGCACTCCTGTTTTTTACTGTCAAGCGCAATCGTGTTCGACGTGATCAGTTCGTCGAGTGCTGAATCATTGATGCGTTGAATCGCGGGGCCTGAGAGCACCGCATGGGTGCACGCAGCGCATATCTTGCGCGCGCCGTTGGCCCGCAGGGCGGTGGCGCCTTCGGTCAGCGTACCCGCAGTGTCTACCATGTCGTCCAGGAGCAGGCAGTCATGGCCCTTTACGTCGCCGATGATGTGCATTACCTGAGCTACGTTCGGCTTGTCGCGGCGCTTATCGATGATCGCAAGCGCTGCATCGAGCCTCTTTGCGAAAGCACGCGCCCTCTCGACGCCGCCGGCATCGGGCGAGACTACCGTCAGGTTATCGAACTTCTTCGCCCGGATGTAATCGAGTATCACCGGGGCGGCAAAAAGATTGTCGACCGGGATGTTGAAAAAACCCTGAATCTGTCCGGCATGTAAGTCGACCGTAAGTACCCGATTTACTCCCGCTGCGGTGATAAGATCGGCCACCAGCTTCGAAGTAATCGGCACCCGGGGCTGCACCTTTCGGTCCTGTCTGCTGTACCCGTAATACGGAAGTACGGCCGTTATTCTCGCTGCGGATGCCCGCTTCAGGGCGTCAACCATGATAAGCAGTTCCATGAGATGCCGGTTTACGGGACTTGCGGTAGGCTGCACGACAAACACGTCCATCCCTCGCACGTTATCTATGATCTGTACGTTGATCTCTCCGTCGCTGAACCTGCCCACGACAGCATTGCCAAGCTGGATGTCCATCTTCTGGCATATTTCTCTTGCCAGCGCGATGTTCGCGTTGCCCGAAAAAATCTTCAATTCCCGCTTGTTAATCATAGCGTTCTCTTCCTCGCTTCGCAGACTGGTTCGGGGACAGGGAGTCGAACCCCGATTAAAGGCTTCAAAGGCCTCTGTCCTACCATTAGACGATCCCCGATCGACGACAGTATAATTGCGAACTGCTCAATGGACGACCGTTCGCTTCGTACCTTGAACTCGTTTAGTGGAGCCCCCTCCGGCAGGAGCCGGAGGCTCCCTTGAACAACGCGACCTCCCGGGACTGCGCACTCGCGCTTACGCGACTCGCAAGTGCGAGTAAGCGCTTTCCACCCCGGCGGAGCCGGGGGATGCCAAGTCGCGGGATTGCCGCGCTTTGTGCAAGGCTCGTAAGCACTGAACACCTGCTTACCGGGACAATGGACGATTTTGCGTCCCACATCCTGCGCCCTGGTCCTTGGACTTTTTCTCTAACGGGTAAACATGAAGAGGATAGGCTCGCGCCTATCCTCTCGAATCTGATCCGGAAGCGGCAGAACTTCAATCAAGCGGCGGAGCCGCTATTCGGAACCTTTCTCTTTCGGGGCCGGTTCACGCTTGGTAGGATTAGCCAGTTCTTTTTCGTACTCGGAAAGAACTTTGGCTTCGATCATTTGCCGGGTCTCGCTGTTAAGCGGATGCGCGATATCTTTGAAGGTCCCGTCCTTCATTTTTCGGCTCGGCATGGCAACGAACAATCCGGCATTGCCGTTGATAACTCTGAGGTCCCGGATGAGGAACACGTTGTCGATCGTTATCGTGGCGTAGGCCTTGAGCCTTTCTTCGTTGCTGACCGGAAATACTCTAACCTCTGTGATTTCCATACTCGTACCCCCTCATGTTGTATTGCATCGCGGATTCGGGGCGGCGCTGAAATCGTCTCGCTGCCCGAAATTCTACATTGTATGGTACACCTCAAGAGGTGATGCCGTCAACGACTCAACGGGATAGAGCTTCCAACCGTTACCTGCCAGGCTTGCTGCAGCCGCCCGGCAAATCACTTCTGTCTCATAAATTCCGAATACCGTTGGACCACTCCCGCTCATACGTGCACCAAGGGCTCCATGAACCTTAAGTGCTTCTTCAATCTTGCCGATAACCGGGTATCTCGCAGCCGTAACCGATTCGAGATCGTTATGAAGGCTTTCTGCGATATTTCGGACCGTAAGCCTTGCGATTTTATTACAGTTAACATTTTTTGTCAACCTCAAATTTACCTGGGAGTATACCCACGCGGTAGAGGTTTCAAAGCCGGGGTTTACGAGCAGAACCCAGAATGCAGGTAAAGGTCCGGTTCCAGCCAGCAACTCTCCGCGACCTTTTGCCTCGGCAGTCGGACCGTAAAAGAAAAAGGGCACATCCATACCGATCTCCGCGCCGATTTCGGCCAATTGGGTACGGTCGAGTCCTGTCCGGAGCAGCACATTAGCGGCCGTGAGCACTGCCGCGGCATTGCTGCTTCCGCCGCCAAGCCCCGCAGCAGCCGGAATTGATTTTTTGATATGGACCGTAAGACCGGCTTTGCCTCCGGACCGTTTCAGAATTGCCGCCGCAGCTTTCCAAGCGATGTTCCCTTCTCCCGAAGGGACTGCGGGGCTGTCGCAACGAACGCTGATACCTGCCTCGCAGAGCGATACAATGATCTCGTCGTAGAGGCCCACCATCTGCATCAACATATGAACATTGTGGTAGCCGTCCGGCCGGCGGCCGAGAACGGACAGGCAGAGATTTATTTTCGCCGGCGCCGAGACCGTAATCGTGTTCACGGAACGCCGACCTCGGCTCCGGAGAGCACGAATGCCGCCTCGCTCAACGGCATATTCACCTCGGTATCTTCGTATACAATTTTTAGCGACGATTTGCGTTCGGGGTTTTCAATGAGTACTGTTTCAGGCAACCGGTACTCTGAAACACCGTCCTTCTGCGTATATCGTACGCGGTAAACCAGTTTTCCCGACCGGTACAATTCAGCCGCAGTGATCCATACGTTTTTTACGGAAGGTGACTCGGAGTAGAGGACGTGAAAACGACGCTCGCTATCCGAAGTCAGGACCTGAATGACGGAGCCGCCATCGGGCTCCCGAAAAGCATTCGTTTCGACCGGTTCGTGTGCCGGCACATTGCCGGAAAGCGCGGCGCAGAGTTCCCGGGCATCCAACGGCATGCCAAGTATTTTCTCGATCCCGGCCACGCCTGGCCGGAGCACACTGCCGTCAGCACGGCGAACGGCAACGTCCGGTCCGTTCCATACAAGAGTGAGCAGCGACTGCCCGAGCGGGCCATACACCTCCATCCGTGCCCGCCGCTGGTCGTCCAGCAGAATGCCGACGCTGTCAAAGGCACGCCTCCGGCCCGCCCTGACCAGCTCCACACTCGCCACCGCCTTGAATGCCGAAAGGGATTGCCGGCGCTGATCAAGCGCCTGCATAAGGGGCTGCGCCGGAACAGCAGGCAGGTTGATCTCCGGTTTTTTCGGAAGGCATGCTGCCAGCAGCGGAATGATTAAAAAGGGGATGATCCTCGCTATCATCGCTTTTCGTTTTTCTTCCCCGTGCTCAGATCGTTCAAAAGAGCATCCCAGTTCCCGAATCCTGCTTCTTTGAATTTTTCCTTCAGTTTGTGGTTCTTCGGATCCAGTTCAAGCGACTTCAGCCATTGTTCACGGGCTTTTGTCTTGTGCGAAAGTTTCAGAAAAATATCGCCGTAATGTTCCCTCATGACCGGGTCGTCACCGGACGATTTTGAGACCGCCCTTGTCATCACATCGAGCGCCTCGTTCAGCATTCCTTTCTGATAATAAGCCCATGCCAAGCTGTCGAGAATATAGCCGTTGTCCTTTTTGATCAGCAGCGCCCGCTTTATCAGTTGAATGGCCTCATCGAGGTTTTCCCCCTTTTCTGCATAGCTGTAGCCGAGATAGTTAAGCGCATCCGCATTATCGGGTCTGAGTTGTATCGTTTTCTTGAGGGCATTAATCATCTCATCGCGCTGCCCCAGTTTTTCATAAGCAACGGCCAAGCTGAACAGTAGTTCGTCACGGTCCGGAGCCAGCTGTATTCCCTTGCTTAAAACGGCAACTGCTTGCCGGTAATTTTCAATGTCGATGAAGGCGTTGGCGAGATATAAATAGAGTTCGGCCTTTCCGGGCTGTTCGTTGATCGCTTTTTCGAGAAGCGGTATCGCATGCGCAGTTCTTTTCTGTTGTGCATAGATAAAGGAAATTTGAAGGATCGTATCCATATCGTCCGGCGCCATCGTAAGAATCGCGTTGTATTGTTCGAGCGCATCATCATATTTATCGAGAGCAACGAGCGTAGACGCGAGATACTTTCGTGCTTTCAGGTCGTTCGGCTGCGCCAGAACCACTACCTTGAATGACTCCATTGCCCGTTCAAACTGTTTTTTCTCGATGTAGATCAGACCCATCTTGACCCGGGCTTCATAATTGCCGGGGTCCATCGTGAGGAGCCTCGTAAACTGGTCCAGTGCGTCATCGAGGGCGTTTTGCTGTATGTAAAGTTGGGCCAAGCGGGTCATAATGTCGGTATCGTGCGGATTAATCTCAAGCGCCTGCTTGTAGTACTGTATCGCTTCCTCGGCAATATCCTGAAGTTCGTAGACAAACGCCATGCTCGTATAGGCAGGCGCAAAATCGTCACGCAGAGAGATCGCTTTCTTGAATTCAACGACAGCCTCGGGATACATATGCCGTTCCGTATATATGCGGCCGAGGTAGAAGGGGGCCATCAGCGACGTGCTGTTGATCTTTTCCAGCTCTTTGAATATGGAAACGGCTTCTTCATAGCGTTTTAAGCCGGCGTACAGTGAACCCAGGTAGATATAGGTCTCTTCCTTCGCAGGGTTGATTGCCAGTATCTTCCGATACAGTTCAATTGCATCGTCGTATTTTTTTTTACCGGCAGAGATGTTCGCGAGCAGCAGGAGCGCTGTCGTTTTGTTCGGAGAGAGTTCTGCCGCCTTTTTTGCCAGAACAGTCGCCTGCTCAACCTGTCCCTTGCGAAGATAGAGGGAAGCGAGGGATAGTGAGACCTCGGAGGATTCGGGATCCAGCCGGTTTGCGGACTGAAACTCCGCAATTGCTGCGTCGTATTCGCCGTCCTGCTCCAGCAGGGTGCCGACCATGAAATGGTAATAGGCATCCGCCTGCTTCCGCTCTTCAGGGCTTACGCTGGCAGAGTGCGCCTGCGGCATTTTCGGGGCTGAAGCGCACGATGAAGCTGCAATCAGGATTAGAGAAAAAAACATCAATTTCTTCATGATAATAGTTTAAGGTAACAGTGCTGGAGTGTCAAGGTTACCCGTCTGAGAGACCGGAGTTCTTCCTTTTCTCTTAAAAAGTTATTTTCACTTCTCTTGGTATATCGTCCCTGCAGCTTCTTTGACCGGTTTTTCATGATGCAGGGTCGGTTTAAGAAACTACTTCACCCGCAGGAAATGCTTTACTCTCTCGATACTGACCTGGATGTCTTCCTTGTTGTGCGCCTCCACGGTATAGACGGGGGTGGGAGAGTATTTTCGCCGGAGGCTGAAAAACTTTTCGAAGTCGATCTTGCCGCGCCCGATGGCCCAGTGCGAATCCTCGGCTCCGTCGTTGTCGTGCAAATGCACCTCGATCAGGTATCGGCCGAGACGTGCGAACCATTGCTCCATCGAAACTGAGGAAAATAGATTAAAGTGCCCGGCATCGAAACAGAACCCGAAGTCGGGCTTCGCTATCTTTTCGATCAGCAAGAAAAGCGCCTCCGGGTCTTCGTCGAACACATTTTCAACCGCTACCCGCATTCCGATGTTCGATGCCGCATCGGTAACCATTCGCCAGGTGTCAATGCTGTTCTCGAGCCAGATATCTTTCCTGCCCGCATACCGCCAACGGTCGTACCCGGCATGAAAGACGGCTGCACGAGGCTTCAGTATGGCTGCGACGTCCAGCAGCTGGCGGAACCGTACCTGAGTCGCGGACCGGACCATGGCGTCCACAGCTCCGGGATTAAGGTCCATGAAAGGAGCATGAAGGGTCAACGCGGGCTTCCAATCCAGGCTCATGCTCAGTTTTTCGAGGTCCTGCCGCTCAAGCTGATCGAGCACAGCCGCGGAAAAATAAATTTCGAGATCGTAGCGGCGGACCCGGAATAATTCGAAATAATCTTTCAGTTGGGGATACGGAATATGAACGTGTATGGGCTCCATCAGGGGTCAGCCTTTTGCCGCGCACCCTCCCGATGGACAGGTGCCGCTGGAGCACGCAGGTTCCGCAGGTTTGGCATTCTTCGTTTCCGCAGGCTTGACATCCTTCTTAGACTCGTTGCAGCTGTTTTCGGCGCACTCCTTTTTCCGCTCTTTGGAAGCGTAATCCGTAGCATACCATCCGGAACCCTTCAGGACAAACGCGGTGGGAGAAAGGATTTTCCTCACTTTTGCCGCTTTGCAGAGCTTGCACTCCGCAATCGCCGGGTCGCTGAATTTCTGCATTACTTCGAAGCGGCCTCCGCAGCTTTCGCACTCATATTCATACACCGGCATAGCCTAACCTCCACTATTTATTTATAGAAAATGAATTTATATTATAAACAATAAGCAGCATAAAAACAAGCGTTTTTAGATAGTTTTCAGGGTTATATCCCGGAATTTCAGCCAAAAAGGGGATTCAGCTTGGAGAGTTTACATTGAGAACAGCTTGCAGTACCCTGTTCAGACTGCGGAGGTCGAAAGGTTTTTCAATAACGCCCACGAAGCCGTGAGCTTTAAAATCAGCCATTACAGGGTCGTTCGAATAGCCGCTGGCCACGATGGCCTTGACCTTAGGGTCTATCTCGATCAGTCTTTTCACTGCTTCCTTGCCGCCCATTCCGCCGGGGACGGTCAAGTCCATTATTGCGGCGTCAAAGGGGCGCCCCGACAGCATCGCGGCTTGGTACAAGTCTATTGCTTCCGCACCGTCTTTGGCCAGTTCGTATTCGTACCCGATGGCCTGTAATATTTCTCCGACAACCATTCGGAAGGCTTTTTCATCATCCATGACCAGCACTTTTCCCTTGCCTTTTGCCAAAACGTGCTCAGGCGGTTCGTCGGCGGATGGTTCCCGAAGGGACGCCGGTATAAAGAACGTAAAGACCGAACCTTCACCCCGGGTGGAATGCACCGTGATGTGTCCTCCGTGCCGCTTTATGATTGAATAGCACGTGGCCAATCCCAGTCCGCTCCCTTTTTCCTTGGTTGTAAAATACGGGTCGAATATCTTGGAAAGGTCCCGCTGCGGCATGCCCGTCCCCTCGTCACGGACCGATATCCGCAGATACGGGCCCGAAACGAGCGGAAACCCGTCCTGAGGTCCGATCGTCGTATTGGAAGCCCGCACTTCGATCTTTCCGCTTTTCGGCATGGCTTGAACAGCGTTCAGGACCAGGTTATGCATGACCTGCCCGATCTGACCCGCATCGACATCTGCGGGTTTCAAGTCAGGAGAGAACACGAAGCTGCAGTTTACATTCGATCCGCTGAGCGAAAAACGGCATGCTTCCTCGATGATTGCCTGCAGCAGAACGGTATTCTTGATCGGGGCGCCGCCCTTGGCAAAAGTCAGCAGCTGCCGCGTGAGGTCCTGTGCCCTTACGACCGCCTCTCCAAGATTAGTCAGCCGGCTATACAGGCCGTCTTCCGGGTTCGTGTCCAGCATGGCAAGGGAAATATTGCCCATCATGACTGTAAGCAGGTTGTTGAAGTCGTGGGCCAGGCCGCCCGCAAGCACTCCGAGCGACTCCAGCTTCTCGAGTTTCAGCAGCTCTTGTTCGGTCTTTTTGCGGTCGGAAATATCGCGAACGATGCCGACAGCGTGCCATTGGTCCGCTGCCGGAATGGTGGATGTAGAAACCTCAATCGGGAATTCCGTCCCATCTTTTCTAAGCGCCATAAATTCGAGCGTATTGCCGATTGCCGGGCCGTCTCCAGAGCGCTCGAATTTCTTGAACCCTTTTTTGTAGTCGTCACGGTACCTTTCCGGCGCGATCAGCATATGCAGTTCCCTGCCGTGTGCTTCCGGGGATGAATATCCGAAGATCTTTTCGGCTGCGGAGTTCCAGTATGTGATCAGGCCGCGACTGTCCATGACTATGATACCATCCGCTGCCGTTGAAGCCATGGCCCTGAACTTGCCCTCGCTTTCCTGAAGGGATTGCAGCGCCTGCGAGAGCGCCCTTAAAGGAAATTTCCTGAGAAAGATAAGCATTCCGATCCCGAGAAAAAGACCGATAACCATGAGCAGAAATGTGACGGAAAGGGCCGGGCGAAGGGAGCGGGTGATCTCGATCCTTGCGGTCTTCTTGCCTGAATCATACAAATCATGAGTGCGGGTCATCAACGGCGGAAGGACTTCTTCATGCACACTCTCTGCAACAATCCTGTTTTCGGCATTCACTATCCGGCGTGTTTCGTAGGGTTGACCCGGGGTGCGCCGAGAGAGAAACTCCGAAAGGCGATGCTGCTCGAACTGCCAGAAGTCGGGATTCGAACTTATGATCTGGGACGCCTCGTACGCTTCAGAGGCGGCCTCGGTCTTAAGCACCGTTGCCTGATATTCATACACGAGCACGATATAACCGGCGGGTACACCAATGGCAACGATCAGCGACAATGCCAGTGCGAGAACATTCGTTATTTTAATGATATTTGTTGTCGTTTTTTTCATTCTTTATAACAGGACCGGTTGCGGCAGGACGAGAATGGACCAACGTGATGGCCGGTTTTCACAAGAATGGCGCGACCTTGTTTCGAACTCAAAAAATCGACAAAGGCTTGGACCTCTGGCCTGACCTGCATCCCGGTAACAGCAAAGAAGCATTTATAATAGCTGTAAGATCCGTCGTTGAGGCTTGAAAGGCTCGGAGTAACTCCGTTCAGCCGGAAAATCTTTACCGGTCTTTGTTCACTCTTTACCTGTGCCAGCGTTGAGGCCCCGAATCCGCCCCGTATGCGCTGAATAATATCAAGGTTCTCCTGATCGGTTACAGCGGTTACCATGCCCTCTCGCGAGAGGGCCGCCTGAACCGCCGTGTTCATCTCGGGAGACATTTCTCTGAGATACATATAATCGGTGTCGCCCGCCGGCCGCAATATCAGCCGGACAGGAGTCCCGTCGGGCCAGCTTTGGAACCGGCCGGTATAAATAGAGACCAGCTCCTGCAGCGATATCTCAGACGGGGCTCCCTTTGCTGAAGTAACAAAGACAATCGGCGTTCGTCCATATTCTCTGGAGACCGCTCCCTGTCTGCGCTCTTCATCGTTTTCAGGCCGTGAACTCAGAGCGATATCCAGAGAGCCGGCCAGAACCGCTTTTATGCTTCCGTTGCTTCCGAGACTGGGCGCAATGCTGACAATCGCGTGGGGATGCTTTTTCTGATATGCCCTGGCCACTTCCTTTATACCACCCAATGCTCCGCCTGTACCGCCGATGCGTATGAATGCTTCACCGGAAGCATCCAGACCGGGCGGCGATATCATTGTAACAAGCAGAAAGAACGCTGCTTGAATAGACGCCATAAAGAGATTCCGTGTTTGTTTCATAACCGGCTATTATGCCGATACAGCGTACAAAGTCAACAAAATCATGAAAATAAACTATTCTTTTCCGAATGGATGGAGACATAATTCAGTTTTCTGTATTTCTATGCAACTTCTCGACAAGGATGTTTAAAACGGTTGCGAGAAGGTCCGTTTTGGAGGTTCCGGTTGAATTTCTGGAACCCAGGCGACAACCGATATTTCGGGACAGGTACAATATCCATTGGGAGCCGCTCCGTCAACGTCTTCTCAGATTGAATCGTTTCCAAAAGTCCTTTTCAACACTTCAATGCTCCGCCGCATTCCCTCGTCTGCTGCATCAAGTTCCAGCACAACCCAGATATCGCTCTTTCTTTGCAGAAGCAGTTCGAGGGCTTCAATCTCCCGGCAACCCGGTACGAGCGGTCGATGATCTTTCACGTCGCTCCGCTCGTCGCTGTTGTGATGATGCATATGTACAAATCTCAAACGATTGACCAGGCGCTGGGGCATATCGCGGACAAAAGAAATCGAGTCGATGCCGCCGAGTTCAAGATGCCCGATATCGAGAGTTATTGAGACGCTTTCCTGCGCCGGAACTACGAACCGTTCCCAAAACCATGCGATATCAGTTGAGTTGTAGGAATTTTCGATTGATACAGGGCAAAGTTTGCCGATTTCGGCCACGTTCCGTTCATACTGTTCTGCCTCGCTTGAACCAAGCCTCTGTCTTGACCTTCCCTCGTCGTGCACAATGATGCCCAGATCAGCCGCCGCTGCAAGCCTCCGCATGACATCCACTGTTTCAGGTCCGTTCTCGTTCGAGAGCGAATATTCAAGCGGATGAAAAACGCTTCGGATACCCCGACGTTTACAGTTTGCCGCCATTTCAATGGCCTCTTTGACGCCGCGTTCTCCGTCAGCTATGCCCCAACCCGCCTGTCGCCACAGCGATATCTGCACAAATTGAAGCGGCTGTTTTCCGACATCATCGGGCCTCATTACGCGATAACCCAGTTCCATCACAAAATCCTCAATTTTAAATTTGCAATTTGCATTTTGAAATTTTCAATTAGGGGTTATGAAGCTCACCCTGTCCCCTGCCTTTATCCCCGACCCTGCTGCTGTCTCTATCACCCATTTGACCTTCTCGATTGAAGGGTAGAGGTCCCGGCTGCCCGGTCTGCGATCACGATATAATCGAACGACTTTATTATCGGGATCCACGAAAATTATGTCAATCGGAAACGTGACAGTCCCCATCCAGAACTTCGTCTCCTCCGGCTTGTCAAAAATGAACAGGGCTGCTTCATCGCGGGCGAGCTGCCTGAAGCCTTGCAGGCCCGTGGCCCTTTCCTCATCTGTATCGCAATAAAGGACGACCCGGTACGTCCGTGCAGTACCTGTGGAATCGGCTGGAGTAACCGTCACCTCTAACTTGTTTTTTTGATCCTGTTTTATTATTTCTTCGCTATGCGCCATGCTCTCTGCGCTATGCGCGATTCTCACTTCTATCGCCAATACCAAAATTCCTATCGCCACAGTCGCCACCGTAATAAGCGCGCCTACCCGGAAATATTCCATGAAGCCGATCTCGACTCTTCGCCTCGCCTGCTGGACCACGATAAGGTTTGCGACCGAGCCGATAAGGGTAAGATTTCCGGCCAGGGTGCTGCTCATGGCGAGTGCAAGCCAGAAAAAATATCCGCTTCCAAGTGATTCTGTGAGAGGCTTCAGAAGCATAACTGCGGGTACGTTGCTTACGAGATTGGAAAGCACCGCGGAGACTGCGGAGAGGAAGGCAATACTGCCTGCAGGAGAATACGCTGTGAGGTCCCCCATCTTTCCGATTACAGCTCCGGCAAGACCCGATGTTTCGACACCGTGCATAACGACGAATAGCCCCGAAAAGAACAGGAGCAGGGTCCAGTCCACTTCTTCGAGGATGGCTTCCGTGCTCACGCCGCCGACCAGCAACAGAGTAACTGCGCCCGCCGCGGCTACCAGCGAATAGGAATATCCCATTGAAAACCCGATAAGCACGGCAATGCACACGAAAAGCGCTTTTACGAGCAGCGGTTTCCTTATATGATATTCCGGCGTCTTCGGCTTGTGCGGGAACGCACCCGCGTTCATCTCTTTCCGGTAAACAAACCTGATCACTACAACGCAGATTACAAGTCCGGCAAAGGCAATGGGGAAAAGCGCCCCGAGAAAGGACAGATACGGAATTTTCGAATAAATCCCGATCAGCATGTTCTGGGGATTACCGGTGATTGTCATGACACTCCCGATATTTGAGGATGTCGCGAGCGCGAGCAGGTACGGCATCGGATTAACACTGAGTTGTACGGCAACCTCCAGGATGATCGGGGTATACAGCAGGCAGATCGTATCGTTGACAAACAGGGCGGAAAGCAGCCCGGAGGACAGGACAACAAGGGTAAGGAGCTGCAGGGGAGTACGGGAGAGCGAGATGATACGATCCGCCATCAATTCGAAAAATCCCGCTGCTCTCAAATAAACGGTGATGATCATCATCCCGAGCAGAAGCAACAGGGTATTCATGTCAATGGCTGCGAACGCCTGCTCCAGCGTAAGTACGCCGAAAACGATCATCAGCACTGCGCCTACGAGCGCCCCAGCCGGACGGTTGATATGCAGGCGCGGGATCTGGCGCAAGCCGATGAAGATGTAGGTGATAACGAAGATGATGAGCGCTGTAGCCATGCAGCAACTCTATCATAGACAGGGAGAGAAATTCAAGTGGCTAGGGGAATCCAAAAAAGTCATCAGGACGGGCAATAAAGGACCGCTTTATAGAGTATTTTGCAGAAAATGATCCGCCAGCAACTCAGCTTGCTTCAGGACCGTCTCAACAGCCTTCTTCTGCTTGTCCGGCGGATATCCGTATTTATTCAACGTGCGCCTGACGACAACCATTAGCTTTGCCCTTGCACTTTCACGGATAGTCCAGTCTATTGTTGCATTAGTCCGTACTTTCTCAGCGACTTCCCGTGCAATGATTCGCAGCGTCTCATCGCCCAACACCTGCACCGCGCTGTCATTTACCTCCAGCGCGTCATAGAAAGCCATTTCTTCTTCAGACAGACCGAGCTTAACCGCTCTCTGGTCAGCAACCTTGATTTCCTTTGCTATTTGTATCAGTTCCTGGATGATCTCCGCCGTTGAAAGCAGATTATTCTGATACTTTTTAAGAGCGGTTTCGAGCATTTCAAGCAACGCCTTGCTTTTTACCAGATTGGTTTTGGCGCGCGCTCTGATTTCGTCATTCAGAATTTTTTTCAGCAATTCAAGAGCAAGGTTCTGATGCTTCATCCCCTTTATCTCTAACAGAAACTCTTCCGACAGAATGGATATTTCCGGCTTCTTTAGCCCCGCGGCGTCGAAGATATCGACAACCTTATCTGAACTTAGCGCCTCATCGACAATCTGCTTTATTGCCGTTTCAATCTCCGCATACGATCTCCCTGAGCCGTCACCGACAAACTTTGACAGCCTGGCTTTGACTGCCTGAAAGAACGCAATCTCATCTTTCACCGCCATTGCCTGTTCATGGGGTATGGACAGGGCAAAAGCTTTGCTCAGCAAAGTCACTTCATTAATATAGCGCTCCTTACCTCCGGCCAAGCCCAATATGTGTTCTTCGGCCTGCAGAATGATCGAGAGTTTTTCTTTCGATGCTGCTGTAAAGAACCTGCGGTAATTGAATCCGGTTCCGGGATATTCGCCGTAATACGCGGCGGGTTCCGCCACCAAAATAGCTTCCGTGGCCTTGCTTTTCTCAAAGAACATCTGGCGCACGACTTCCAACTTCTCCAGCATTGCCTGCACTGCCTTTTCTTGTCCCTCCGCCGGGTCTCCTTTGCCACCGGAATCAGAGTAAAACGCCAATGCTTTCTTCAGATCTGTTGCGATACCAAGGTAATCCACAACCAGGCCGCCCGGCTTATCTTTAAATACCCTATTCACCCTCGCGATTGCCTGCATGAGAGTATGGTTTCTCATCGGCTTATCAACATAAAGCGTGTGCAAGCAGGGCGCGTCAAAACCCGTGAGCCACATGTCCCGGACAATGACTAGCTTCAAAGGGTCTGCCGGGTCTTTCATCCTGTCTGATAAAGCCTTGCGCTGGGTCTTTGTTGTATGATGCTTCTGCATGACCGGGCCATCGGCACTGGATGCCGTCATAACAACCTTGATCGCGCCCTTGGCTGGGTCATCGCTATGCCATTCCGGCTTCAGCTTGATGATTTCATTGTAAAGATCAACCGCGATCCTGCGGCTCATAGCGACAAACATGCCCTTGCCTTCAAATACAGCCTGCCGTTGCTCAAAATGCGTAACCAGGTCTTTCGCGAGGTTTTTTACTCTTTGCTCGTTGCCTACAATAGCTTCGAGTTTCGTCCACTTGGCTTTTGCTCGCTGCTTGTCACTTACCTCTTCGTCTTCTTCAAGCTCTTTGTCGAACTCTGAGATCAAGCGCCTGCCTTCATCATCGAGATTTACTTTTGCCAGACGGCTTTCGTAGTAAATCTTAACGGTTGCGCCGTCGGCGACAGATTGCGCAATGTCGTATATATCGACATATTGCCCGAATATCGCCGGCGTGTTGATGTCCGTATTTTCAATCGGAGTGCCCGTAAACCCGATATAGGTTGCATTGGGCAATGCATCTCTCATATATTTCGCAAACCCATACGCAATGCGCTTGCCGATCACCTCTTTGGTTATCTTGTCTTTTTCATCAATTAGCTTTGCCTCGAAACCGTATTGCGTCCGATGGGCTTCATCAGCGATCACAACGATGTTTTTTCTGTCTGAAAGCCGATCATGCTCCGCCTTGCCCGCACTAGGAAGAAATTTTTGAATAGTGGTGAACACAATCCCGCCCGAAGCGACTTTGAGCAACTCTTTTAAATGTTCGCGATCTTTTGCCTGTACCGGCTCCTGCCTGAGCAACTGCTTTGAGGACGCGAAGGTATCGAACAACTGGTCATCCAGGTCATTGCGGTCGGTGATGACCACCACGGTAGGATTGTTGAGGCTCAACACGATCTTGCCTGTGTAGAAAACCATGGAGATGGATTTACCGCTGCCCTGCGTATGCCACACAACGCCGCCCTTGCGGTTTCCATCCTCAGAGGCCGCTTTAAGACTACTTTCAACTGCTTTATTGACCGCATAATATTGATGGTAAGCAGCCAGCTTTTTAACGGTTACGACCTGCGTTAAGCCTGTCCTTGGGATCTTCCTTTTTTGATTTCTCAAATACTATGAAGTTGCGGACAAGGTCTAATAACGTAGTGGGGTTCAGCATCCCTTTTAAAAGGGTTTCCAACTGCGGAGCAAACCGCGAAGCCTCCGATTTACCATCCGCGGATTTCCATATCATATAACGGCTGAAATCAGCAGAGAGACTCCCCGCTCTGCACTCCATACCGTCCGAAATGACGCAGAATGCATTGAAGGTGAAAAGGCTTGGGATAGTGGCCTTATAAGTCTGTATCTGGTCAAAGGCCTTCAGCGTGGTGGCGTTTTCATCCGCCGCGTTCTTCAACTCGATCAGCACAAGGGGAATGCCGTTGACAAAGAGCAAAATATCGGGCCGCTTGTTCTGGTTGTTCTCTAAAACGGTATACTGGTTGATTACTTGGAATTCATTGTTGAGAGGGTTGGCAAAGTCAATGAGCCAGACATAATCGCTTTTCTCACTGCCGTTTAAGCGATACTGAACAGGGACGCCATCGGTAAGAAAACGGTGAAATGTTTCGTTATTGGTAAGCAGTTCTGGGGAATTGATACGCTGGACTTCACGAAGGGCTTGCTCCCGGGCAGCGTCGGGAATCGCGGGATTTAAGCGAGCTATAGCTTTTCTCAGCCTATCAACTAAAAGCACCTGCTCATAATTCTTTCTTTCAGTGTGCTCGGCTCCAGGCGCAATTGATACTCCCGCCAGATAATCCCAGCCCAAAGCTCCAAGCACTTCAATAGCGAATTTTTCTATTGCGTTCTCAGTTAACATCTTCATTCGAGCCCACCTTATAGGCGTCTAACTCTGTTTGATATGCTTTGGGGTCCAAGTTGTACAGAATTTCACTTGCCGCATAAGAATAATCAGCCATTTGAAACTCACCATATAGTTCATCCCATGCCTCATTAAAGTCTTCATGGTCATCGTAACCAACGGCTTCCTGCTCTTCCGTTTTCCGGGGAAACTCTGTCTCGAATAATTGGATTAGCAAGCAAGCAAGTAATTCCGTTGCGCCAAGTAAAAAATCGGACGAAACCTTGCTTATTACCTCCTTGCGATCCTCAAGCTCTGAAAGCGGCCTGCCATGAGAGGTTACGCCGATGTCATTGCGCAAGTTTCCCATCTGCTGGCCGATGTTTGCTATAGCTCCCCCGATTTGCCGGACTGCCGCAGTATCGTCATAGCCCATGCAGGCAAAAGCCAGTTTCAGTATTTTGCCCGTATTATCATCGTTCGAGTAAGACTGCGTTTTTTGTGTACAGATTTCTTTTGCAATGCTTTCGAGTAATGATTTTGCGTTCTCAACACAAAGAACAAAATCAGTTTCCCTATAGCCTTCGATACGCCTCACGTATTCAGTCAAAGGCTGCCATCGACTGTGTTGCTCTATGATTGATTTGAGTTTATCCATTCATCCGCTAAGAACTGACTCGCACCTCACCACTCATAAGCTTCGGCAATAGTGTATCGCGCAGGCGAGCCAGGGTACGAATTTGAACGTTATTTGTTTTTAGTTTTTCAAATAAAGAAGCACAAGAATCATTGTATTGCTTTAATTTATCAAATGGTGCTATTTTAATTTCAGTAGATAGTGCAAGGTCTCTATTAAGACCTGGAACTGCTGAATCTGAATTCATTTCTTCAAAATTTAATGTCTTTAATAAAAAATATTCATAGAACAGGCCAACCGAATTGACCTTAGATTTTATGAAATAGGTCGTATCAATCGGGAAGAAGTTTTCAAAAAGATAAATTACCCGGCCGAGTGTACCTTTTCTGCCGATGACAATGCCTGGTCCTTCAACTAAAAACTCCCCATGATATCCTACGACGCCACTTGAACCAACAACAGGAAATCCGCTTCCAACTCTGAGTTCTTCTTTTAAGGCTTTCCCATATACAAGCTCTATTACATCCCCCAACCGCCCGGCCTTCCAGCTCTCACCCGCCTCCTCCACAAACCACTGTCGGAACAATGTCTCCGCTAAAGTTTCCAAAGTTGTGTTCTGTCGGTGCAACAGTTCTATTTTGTCATCCAGGCTGCAGAGTATAGCAGCTATAGATTTTTGTTCGGGCAGGGTGGGAAGATAAATCGGAAAATTCTTTAATGATGTAAAATTGAACACGGGTTGGACTGAGTTTGCATTTATTAGCTCTATATATTCCCTTACTCTTCGAGATGAAAAATAATAATACACAAAATGCTGATCTGCTTTTTCTGGATCTGCCCTCAGCATCATCGTATTCGTCGATAGAAGATATTTTTCTTGCAAATCATATTTTGTAAGAATTCCTACCTTCCCTATTGTCCCAACTTTAGGGAAAACTAAATCCCCTATGAAGCAGTGACTTCTCGGCAATGACTTATATTTTTCTTCATCGACAAATCTTAAGCTTGACCAGTCGCATTTGCGACCGTTGATGTTGTTCCCTTGAACAACAACTACACCTGCAGAAGTGTAGTCGTAATTTTTTATGGAAGAGCCAAAAGGAGCGTCTGCCATTTTGATTGATATATCTTCAATCTTAAAACGGCTAAAATCTTTATTGACTTCCCCTAGCTCTGTACTTATAAATTCATTCATTAATGTCGGCCGTTAAATTGATTTTTGCAAGGTTTGTCTCTATGCTCTTATTAAGTGATGCTTCTTCAGCCATCTGCTGTTCCAGCTCCGCCTTCAAGGACTTGTATCTTTCAGTGAAATTAAAATCGTCACCATCATCAGGCAAACCGATGTATCTGCCGGGTATCGTCACATAGTTCAATGCTTTCACTTGTGGCACCGGCGCCGCTTTGCAGAATCCAGGAACGTCCTTGTATTCACCTTCGCCCGTGCGCCAGTTGTGGTACGTGCTCGCAATCAGAGTAATGTCATCGTCGGACAATTCCCTGTTTCTGCGATTGATCAAAAAACCCATATTGCGGGCATCAATAAAGAGAATCTCGCCTTTACGCTTCTGCTTGTTTCTGCGTAGGAACCACAGGCAGGCTGGTATTTGAGTATTGAGGAACAGCTTAGTGGGCAGATTCACGATGCAGTCGATCAGATCGTTTTCCACCATCGCCTTGCGTATCTCGCCTTCGTTGTTCGTTCTGGTTGTGAGAGAGCCTTTTGCCAGCACAAAGCCCGCCATGCCTGTAGGAGCAAGGTGATAGAGGAAGTGCTGTATCCAGGCATAGTTGGCATTGGCAGGTGGCGGCGGGAGTTTTTTGCCCAGCACGCTCCAACGGGCGTCATCGCGGACCAAGTCGCCGCTCCAGTCACTGTCATTAAAAGGCGGGTTGGCAATAATATAATCGGCTTTTAGATCCTTGTGCGCGTCATTCAGGAATGAACCTTCGTTGTTCCACTTTACGTTACTGCTGTCGATATGACGGATGGCAAGATTCATCTTTGCAAGACGCCAGGTAGTCTGATTGCTCTCCTGTCCGTAAATTGAGATGCGATCTGCCGGATTGAGAGATAACCCGTTGCCTTTTTTCTTGTAGTAATCCCGGTGAGCCTCAACGAACTTTTCGCTCTGCACAAACATACCGCCGGAACCGCAGCACGGGTCGAACACGCGGCCTTCGTAAGGCTCCAGCATCTCGACCAACAGCTTTACCACGCTCCCCGGCGTATAGAACTGTCCGCCCTTTTTGCCTTCGGCCAGCGCAAATTCGCCAAGGAAGTATTCATACACTTTGCCAAGCACATCCTTGCTCCGCGCTTCCATAGTCCCGATTGCTGCGCTGCCGATCAAATCAATCAGCCCGCCCAGACTTTGCTTGTCCAACTTCTCCTGCGCATAAACCTTCGGCAACACTCCTCGAAGAGAGAGGTTGTCTTTTTCGATAGCATCCATGGCATCGTCTATATCCTTGCCGATGGTCGGAAGTTTGGCCCTCCCTTGAAGCCATCGCCACCGGGCTGACGGCGGCACATAAAATACCTTTTCCGCAGTATATTCATTTTTATCTTCAGGATCAGCGCCCGAATAGTCGCCCTTGCCTTCCTTGAGCTTGTCGTAGAGTTCCTCAAAGGCGTCGGAAATGTATTTGAGGAAGATTAAGCCTAATACGACGTGCTTATATTCGGCTGCATCCATGTTCTTCCGAAGCTTATCGGCCGACCTCCAAAGCTTTTTCTCGAGCGGTTCATCATTCTGGTTCTTTTTTTCCTTGTCATTGCGCGACATAAGATCATTCTCCTGATAAAACTTGTGCTTCTTTTACTTGTTTTTTTTGATACGCATTATCGTCAACGCACCATATGAAGGACTGAACGTCGATCAGGTCCCTCGGGTTAAGACCGTCTGCCTTCAATGCTTCGTAAAGATAGCGGGCGAATTCCAGAAGACTTTTATACGTGAGCCAGTTCGGATCGGGATGATAGTTCAATTCAAAATTGCATACATCGGCGAGACGTTGTGCTGACCTAGGCTTCAAAAACATGTGCTCATCCGAATATCTCATAAAGAGAAAATACGAGGCAACCGGCCATTTGGCCGCGCCGATCCGCTGCAGGCAATCCGCCAAAGCTGAAAATCGGTGTTCAAGCTCTCCTTTTCCATATAATAAATCGAAAAGCGTCCCGGAGAATTCCATCTGATTATCTGCTGATTTCAGTCCGTCGTTAAAAGAGGCTCTTTCCGTTTTAAATATGAGGTTCGTTTTATTTGTCACCTGTCTGGCGCGCTTGCATATTTCAGCGTGATTATCTGCCTTCAGCAAGCTGGACAGATCATTCTCGTTTAACAGGCTCAGAAGGAGATCTCGCTCCGCAATTTTATAGTTGCGCTCGTTGTCCAGAAACTCCTTGCCATCAAACCCTTCAGGGAAGAGCCTTAAAAAATATCCTATCGCCCCTTGCAGATTGTTGAATCGTTTGTTCGCGTTTGTTTTTTTCTTTTGCGTTCTTCGAGATTTTAGCGACTTTTGAGGCTGCGGATTATCGAGAAGCGGATGAGCAGCGTCCGGCCCTTCGACCTGGATTAGTTTTAGCTCCTTTAGTGACAGCGTCTTTTCTCCATCATTGACAAAAAATACCTTTACCTTGGAGTCCGGCAGGACTTCCCGGATCTCCCCGATTCCCCATTGAGGTCTTGCCGGATGTTTTACTCGATCGCCCTTTGAATACATATTGCCTCAGCAAGTTTTTCGATTATCCAAAAATGAATAAATTTGTTGACTTAGTCATTTCTTACGGTTATAGTAATATCAATCCGGGATACCGGAGGTGGATGGCGAAAGCCATCGGGCCCCTTGAGGGCCTTTTTTATTGCCTACATGAATTTCTTTCCGTATATCCGCCCATCTCGCTGGTAATACTTACCCTGCAAAACCTCAATTACTTTCTGAGCAAAAAACCCCATCTTTTTATCCAGTAGCCCCCGCTCATGCAGGATTTCATTTCTGCTCGGGTGCGCCAGCAAATCTGCAAGTTGAAGACCGGAAATATTATTTGTCTTCTGCTTTACCTTAAGCTGTTTACTCGTAAGAGCCTTCTCAAACTGATCAGGCGCAACATAGTCAGTTCCTGTTTCCCATAAGCGGGCAAAGGAATCCTTCAGACGCCTGTCTTCCTTGCCGCCTCTGGATTCAGCCATCACGTCTCCCTGGCTCTCATGTTGATTTAGAAAAAAGACAAAACGTTCGAGCAGCACGGCGAGACAATAATGATAAGGGTCGTATCTCCATGTGGCATAGGTTTCCTTATGATTCTTTTTATCAAGACAAACCGATATGACGCGGTAATCCCATGTTGTCATGTGCGCAAGAAGTTCTCGATCAAACCCTTCCAATTGATCCGGCTCCTTCAAAATTTCAAAAGGCGGCCATGCATTCACCATTTCTTTTCGATGGAAAATGATTGGGTCATCCGGATGAGAGTTAAAATATTTGGTCTTCAACGCCTCCATTTGAGGATGCACGACTGATTCCACATATCTGAGATCAAGTATTACGCCGGTCAGGCTAAGAAACCGATGATTCGGATTGTCCGAGCTGTTCAGATCCGGGTTCCCGACTTCATCAACGTATATACGGAACTTTGTCATAACCCTTGAGAATAAAGACAGCCGGCTCCCAATCCGAAACTCTTTGAAGGGGGTGAAATTATGAAACTAAAATATTACATATCGCTCGAAATTGCAAGGAGAAGCTAAATGGTCGGAGAGTGATAAAAATGCGGAGAAGCGTTATTTTTTCCAAATTACCGCGAGTGCTGTGCTGCCTTAGCGGATAATTTACGTACGAAATGAAGGCTTGCCTTTTTTCTTGGGGTGAAGAAGACTAACCGTGGTATCGAGCAGGACTGCGTCCATCAGGCTCCCCCGGCATTTACTTTTCGCCTGCCTGTTCGTTCTTCTAATACAAAGCGCATCAAATCATCAGGATTATCATCGCCAGGCCACAGATCGAAAAGTTCATCAAGAGCCGATACCGGGGCAACAGCTTGCTCCTCGGCTAACTCTTCCAACGACGCTGATTCCCAGAAGGAGCGGCCCTCGCCTCGACCTTGCTCTCCACTTATTTCATCTTCAATAACGAAAATTGAATCAACCTCCAATATTTTTTCTTTCCCTTCTTCCTCAATGCTTTTGCCCATTATCTTTACTTGATGCAGCCATGCATCGGGAAGAATATCCATTATCGAAAACTTGGATGTATAGGAGTATAGCCTAGTTTTTTTAGGATATAAAGCAGAAAAGAAAGACTAGTTACAGGGGAGATTAGGAGCGCTGCCGCCGATTTTCACCTCAAACCCGCCCTTTATCTCTTTCGTGATCGTGCCCTCTACCGGAACGTGATTTCTCCAGGCATCCTCTATCTGGGTCTGTTTCCCGGGGCCCGAGCCGCAGGCGGGGTCTAACACCGTTCCATGATACGGCTCGATGATTCACAGATCTTAATTTTATCTAATTGATTGGTATCAGCTGTTGCAACTCACCCGTGAGACGCTAAATAATTTGTGTCTCATAAAACGCTATTTGTGAGACACGAAGAGAATAGTAACTAATCCCTGCGGCGCGAACACTATTTCTCAACAATATCAATGAGCTTTTTAAACATAAGAATCGAAGTCTGCCTCCCTTTTCCGACGCGTAGAGGGACCAGGATACTATGTTTTTTAGTGCATCGAGAATGCGCATGACGCTTGCCTTCGGAATTTCCGCCCGCTTATAAAAATCCGTAGTCTGGAAGATAGGGCGGTCGAAAATGGCGTCAACGGCTTGTAAACTGAAAAACCGCTGTCAGGATACAGAGACAGCGGTTTTCGGCATGACAATTTGTTTGAGTTATTTTACTTCTTCTGCTCTATCTTCGCCTTCAAAAGATCGCCCAGGGTTCCCATGGTCTTCGGAGCCTCCGCTTCCTGCTGCTGATAGTCCTTCAAGGTTGCGGCCGCTTCTTCTTCCGCACGGCTGACATCCGCGAGCGACAGTGAGAGTTTTCTCTGTGCCGAATCAACTGCTTCAATCTTGACTTCGACAGCCTGACCTTCTTTCACAACCTCACGGGGATGATTGATCCTTCTGCCTGCGCCAAGTTTTGAAATGTGAATAAGCCCGTCGATTCCCTCTTTCAACGTGACAAACGCTCCGAACGCCATCAGGCGGGAAACCGTTCCCGTGTGGTACGAGCCGAGCGGAAAGAGTTCCGCGGCCCGGTTCCAGGGATCCGGCAACGCGTCCTTCAGGCTGAACGAGAACCTGTTGTTGTCCCAATCGAGCTTCTTGATGATAATTTCCACTTCCTGTCCGGCGGAAAGTATGTCACTCACCTTCTCGGTCCTGGTCCATGCGATCTCCGAGACCGGAAGCAAGCCCTCAAGGCCTCCGATGTCCACGAATGCGCCGAACTTCTGTATAGAGGTTACTTTTCCCCGCACTTTCATGCCTTCTTTCAGGCTCTCTTTTAGTGCACGCTGTTTCTCCTGCCGCTCCTCTTCCAGTATGCTTTTCCGGGACAAAACAATATTCCTGCCGTCCTCGGCGTACTCCACAATCTTGAAGGTGAGCGATCGCCCCATGTAATCAGCCGACTGTTCTTCCCTCCGGATGCCGGTCAGCGAAAAAGGGCAGAAGGCCCGAACGCTGCCGCCGATCTTCACCTCGAACCCGCCCTTTATCTCTTTCGAGATCGTGCCCTCTACCGGGACCTGATTTCTCCAGGCGTCCTCTATCTGGGTCTGCTTCCCGGGGCCTGAGCCTATCTTTGTCGTAAAATGCATCTCATTGTTATCGGAAGACACGAAGTACGCACGGACGGTTTCGCCTTCCTTGACAGTGAGGTTTCCGGCTTCATCGACCATTTCCTTTTTATCAAGATAGCCTTCGCCCTTGCCGCCGAGATCGAGAAAAATCCAGTCTTCGGAAATCTTTACGATGACGGTTTCGACCATCTGGCCGGGCTGGAGTCTTCCCTGCTTCTTCTCCATGCTCTTCTCGAACATCTCCGCGAAGTTCTCTTCGCCGGTTGTTACATCTGCAACATGATTATTGGTATCCATAAAGTCCCTTTCCATATTTATATTTTTAGCCGCAGATTACGCAGATTTCGCAGATTATATTAATCGCCGGGTGTTAACATCGGCATAATCGGAAAAACCACTCTTTAAATCTTTCCATCGCTTAAGAAAAAGCCCTTCTATCCGCAGATTTCGCAGATTGACGCAGATTCTAAAACCGGAATTCTGGTTTTGTTTTATCTGCGAAATTTGCGTAATCTGCGGGTAAAAAATGACCTGAGTAGTTACAAAATATTTTTTATCTGTGTAATCTGCGAAATCTGCGGATGGTATTCTACTGTGCCTTTCCCACCAGGTCATACTCTGTCGCATCCATGATCGTGACTTCCACGAACTGGCCCGGCGCTGCTTCGGTTTTGGAGAGATACACCACTCCGTCGATGTCCGGCGCCTGCGTCGAAAGCCTGCCGATAAGCGCCATGTCCTCGATCCCGTCGACAAGGACTCTTCGCCTTGCTCCGATCAAGGCTCGGTTCTTCTTGAGCGATATCCCGGCCTGGGCTTTCATGATCCGGTCGAGCCGGTCGTTTGCAACTTCCGGCGGAACTTCCTGTTTGAGATCGCGGGCAGGTGTTCCTTCTTCAGGCGAGTAGACAAAAACTCCGAGATGCTCGAACTCCGCCTCTTTCACGAATGCCAGCAGCCGCTTGAACGCCGCGTCCGTCTCTCCGGGAAACCCGACGATCAGTGAAGTGCGAAGAACGATCCCGGGCACGCGCGCTCGAAGAAGCTCGATCGTCTTTTTTATATCATCTGCCGTTCCTCGCCGGTTCATGGCGGTCAGCACTGCATCGTCTACATGCTGTATCGGCACATCCAGATATTTGCAGATCTTCTCTTGTTCAGCAAATACGCTGACCAGCTTCTCGCTGATCCGGCCGGGATACGCATACATCAGCCGGATCCACTCGATTTCGGCGACTGCTGTCATGTCCTGCAGTAATGCCGGAAGATCTTTATCCCCGTCCCGGTAAGCAGTAGAATCCTGAGCCAAAAGGACCAGTTCTTTCGCTCCCTGGGCGGCCAGTGCATGCGCTTCCTCGATGATAGAGAGGTACGGCCTGCTTTTGAAATTTCCGCGTATTATCGGTATCGCGCAGTAGGAACACCGGTTGCTGCAGCCCTCGGCGATCTTGAGATAGCGATAGTGGGCAGGCGTGGTGCTCAGGCGGGGAAGTCCATATACCATCTCAGGCGATGTATACCCTGAAAAACGGTTTCTTTCCTTCCAGGACCTCTTCGCAAATCTCACTGATCCGGCCGATTTCGGCAGTGCCGATCACCGCGTCGGCCTCGGGCAGCTCTTTCAGAAGTTCATCCTTGTAGCGCTGTGCCAGGCAGCCCGCTATGACTACTTTCGTGCAGCGGCCGCTCTTTTTCATTCCTGTCGCTTCGAGGATGGCCTCGATCGATTCTTCCTTGGCGGACTCGATGAATCCGCATGTATTGACGACGATCAGATCTGCATCACCCTGGTCCGGAGTAATTTCGAAGCCCGAGCCTGAGAGCACACCGAGCATCTGCTCGGCGTCAACCTGGTTTTTGGGACAACCCAGGCTTACCATTCCTATTTTAAATGATTTCTTTGTCACGAATTAAAAAAACGCAAGATCACTATACCACCGCATTCGGGACCTGACAACAGCCAATCCTAAAAGCCGCCGGACATGGCAAGAAAGCTTGCCAGTTTCTCATTCGTTTCCCTGAGCCGTCTCGACAGCGTCTTGGTAAAGGTCCAGAATATTTTGTACGCGAGTTCATGGTCGGTTATAAGGATCTTGTCGAGGTCGGTCTTGTTGATCGCGAATACATCGGCGTCTTCGTTTACAATCGCGTGCGCCGAGCGCGGAAAATTGTCTATCAGCGCCATCTCGCCGAAATAGTCATACTTTTGAGAACGGCCAGCGCTTCCTCCCCGATATTGGGAATGAACTTGCTGATTCGGACTGCGCCGCTCGTAATGATGTAGCACCGGTCCCCCGGTTCGCCTTCCTTGAAGATAACAGCGTCCTTCGGAAAGGTCTCCTTCACGCAGATTTTGAGTATCTTCTCCAGCTCGGGTCCGGTGAGAGTTTCGAACAGATGGATCTTTTTTAGCAAGTCGATCATGGGAATCCCCTCAGAACAAGAAATCAAAGTATCAGAGTGTCGGAGTAAAATCTTTGACATTTGGTGCTTTTTCTTTGACACTGCTACTACAGATTCGTCCTGTCCACCTCGAATGCGTTCTCTATGAGTTCGACGTCCTGCCCTGCGCCGCTGATCGCGACCACATCAAAACGGCAGGGGACCTGATGCAGCTTCTTGTATTTGATATAGCCGAGCGCTGCCTTGATCATCCGCTGCTGCTTCCGTGGATTCACGGCCATCTCCGGAGCACCATATGCGTCACTGGTCCTCGTTTTTACCTCGACAAAGACCACGTATCCCTGATGCAGCGCGACAAGGTCTATTTCGCCGCTCCGGGTCTGGTAATTCCGTTCGAGGATCTTGTACCCGCGCCTGGTTAAAAACTTCGCGGCATGGTCTTCGCCTTCCTTGCCGAGCTGCTTCTTAAAGAGGCTCACCTGGTCCCGCCCCTGATCAGTTCGGAAACCGGGCTGAAGCTCTTGCGGTGAGCATCGCACGGGCCGTGCTTTTCGAGCAAGGCCATGTGTTCGCGGGTCCCGTATCCTTTGTGTTTATGAAAATTGTACAAGGGAAATTTTTCGTGTAATTCACACATCAGCCTGTCACGGGTAACTTTCGCGAGGATCGACGCTGCAGAAATGCTGTGGCTGCGGCTGTCTCCTTTGATAAGCGGCTTCTGCGGCAGCATCACACGCGGTAGGGTAACGGCGTCGAGGAGCAGGTAATCCGGCCGGGGGTCGAGGACTTCCAGCGCCTGCTCCATAGCCAGGATGCTGGCCTGAAGGATATTGACTTCATCGATCGTCCGTTCATCGACGATACCGATGCCGTAGCAGATTGCGACCGTGCGGATAACGTCAAACAGGCGGTCTCGTTCGGGTTCCGTAACCTGTTTCGAATCGGTCAAGCCCGCTATAAGCAGGCCCTCGGGTAGAACAACTGCGGCTGCGACCACAGGACCGGCCAGGGGGCCTCTCCCCGCCTCGTCAAGCCCCGCTATGCATGTATATCCCGATTGCCGTGCCCGGTCTTCAAACCAGAGCGGATCGCAGGCCAGTTGGTCGCCAAACAGATCGCCGGTACGGTTCGAATGCGGTTTGTTCCGGCTGGGCCGGCCACGGGGCATAACAACCTCTTACTGAAAAATCCGAATAATTAAATGCGAAATCCTAAACAGATGCGGTTTGATGCCGATCACGTTTAGGATTTCGATGTGCGTGCCTTGCAGTTTGTTACTTCTGCTCTGGTTCGGTTGTAGCGCCTGCCACCGCTGCATAAACGCGTTCTTTCTCTTTGATCCGAGCCGCCTTGCCCCGCAGGTCACGCAGGAAGTAGAGTTTCGCTCTCCGGACCTTGCCCTGCTTCGCAAGCTCGATTTTATCGATCATCGGCGAATGGAGCGGGAAGAGCCTTTCCACGCCGACGCCATAGGACAGCTTGCGGACCCGCACAACCTCGCGTGCGCCCGATCCCTGCCGGCCGATGACAACGCCTTCGTAGACCTGGATCCTTTCCTTGTCTCCTTCGACGACCTTCGCATGAACGCGGACCGTATCTCCCACGTGGAAGCTCGGGATGCCTTCTTTCAACTGCGCTTTTTCCAAAGACTGTATGATGTTCATTGCAAACCTCCCTATTTCGAAAACATTATTGCAAAGTGAAAATTGCAAAGTTCAAATTTCAAATTGAAATGGCCGTATCAGTTTGCATTTTGCAATTTGCAATTTACAATTTGAATTGTTTCTTCAGTTCCTCTACTATCTCCCTGTCCTCATCCGTCAAGTCGGCGGTTTCAAGGAGGTCGGGTCTTTTTATCAGCGTGGCCTTAAGCGATTCGCGTCTCCGCCACTTTTCAATTTCCGCGTGGTTCCCGGAAAGAAGGACTTCCGGCACGTTCATGCCCCGGAATTCGGCCGGCCGTGTATAGTGGGGATGATCGAGCAGCCCGTCGCCGAAAGAATCGCGGTACGCTGACTCTTCATCTCCGAGAACGCCCGGCAGCAACCGCGCCGCTGCGTCGATCACGACCAGGGCCGCCAGTTCTCCCCCGGTCAGCACATAGTCGCCGATCGAAAGCTCCTCATCCACGAGCGATTCAATCACCCGTTCATCGATCGCCTCGTAGTGGCCGCACAGCAGGATGATTGTGCGTTTTTCCCCGGAAAGCAGCTCAGCCCTTTGCTGGTCGAAAATCCTTCCCTGGGGCGAAAGCAGGACCGTCAGAAACTCTTCTCCGGGATGTTCGTCCCGAAGCGCTTCCAACGCCTTGAAGATCGGACCCGGCTTCAGGACCATTCCGGCCCCGCCGCCGTACGGGCTGTCGTCGGCCGTCTTATGTTTGTCTTCTGTATAGTCCCTGATGTTCCGGACACCGACATTCAGGAGACCTTTTTCCCGGCCGCGCTTCAGGATGCTCTCGTTCAGCGGTCCCTGAAGCATGCCCGGGAACAGGGTGAGCACCTCGAAATTCAATGTTCGCATTGCCGGAAAAGCCCCGATCCATGATGCAGGATAGAGAATGACCGTCTGACTGTATCATGCATCCTGCATCCGTCTTCAGGTTCACTCCATCAGGCCGTCGATCAGGCGGATAATCATGCGCTTCTCGGCCTTGTTAATCTTTTTCACCACTTCTTTGGTGGCAGGGATATACGTCTCTTTACTGCCCTGCTTCATTACATAGACGTCGTTGCTGCCTGTCTCGAACACGTCCACGATCTTCCCGAGTTTGTCGCCGCTTTCGGAGAAGACTTCCATACCTATCAACTCATATTGGTAGAAGGTCCCTTCGGGGAGCGGGACAGCCTCTTCCTGGGGCACTTTAAGGAACCACCCGTTCAGTATCTTTGCCTTCTCGGGCGAATCATAGCCGGCAAAGAGAAGGATAGGAACCACGCCTGCATGTCGAACCGACCGTACTTCGCACTCGATCTCCGCGCCATTCGGCGAAACCAGATAAATACGCCGGAGATCGTTGAAGCGCCCGGGGAAATCGGTCATTGGCTCGATTTTCATCTCGCCTTTGACTCCGAAGGGTTTAATCACTCTGCCGATGGAAATGAGCATGGCGCGTAAAATCAGTTACCAGCATAGCGCATGCGCGTAAAGTCGCGAAACTGATTACTTTGCTGCTTCAGCGAACTGCTTCATGACCCCGACCTTCGAAAGCAGGGTCCTCGCCGTATCCGAGGGGATCGCGCCCTTTTTCAGCCATGCGAGGGTCTTGGTCTGGTCGACTTTGATCTCCGCCGGCTTCTTGAGCGGATCATACGTCCCCACCATTTCGATAAAGCGGCCGTCTCTCGGGGACCGGGAATCGGCTACCACGAGCCGGTAATACGGCTTCTTGTGGGTGCCCATCCTCTTCAGTCTGATCTTTACTGACATTTGTTCACCTCTTTCGTTTTCAATTCCAGCTGACTTAACTGCTTTATCCACAGATTGCGCAGATTTCGCCGATGAAGTGCAAATCTCGTATTCTATTTTTAAATCTGCGGATCTTTTCTTGGTTATCTTAAAACGGCATCCTTCCGCCGAACATCCTGCCCATTTTACCCATCTTGCCCATTTTGCCGCTGGTCATGGACTTCATCATCTTGCGCATCTCGGCAAACTGCTTCAGAAGCCGGTTTACGTCCTGGACCTGGGTGCCGCTTCCTTTTGCGATGCGCGCCCTCCGGCTCCCGTTGATAACCATGTAGTCCGCCCGCTCTTTCGGCGTCATGGAACTGATGATGGCGTCCACCTTCGTCAGTTCCTTCTCGTTCACGTCGGCATCCGGCAGCTTCATCTTGCCCATGCCAGGAATCATGCCCATGAGCGATTCGAGACCGCCCATTTTTTTCACCTGCTTAAGCTGGTTTCTGAAATCATCCAGGTCGAATGAATTCTTCTTGAGCTTCTTTGCAAGCTTGACCGCTTCTTCGTGGTCGACGGTCTCCTGCGCCTTTTCGATAAGCGACATTACGTCGCCCATGCCGAGAATACGCGAGGCCATCCGGTCCGGATGGAACGCTTCGAGGGCATCGAGCTTTTCGCCCATACCCACGAACTTGAGCGGCTTGCCCGTAACGGCCCTGACCGACAGCGCTGCGCCGCCGCGGGCGTCTCCGTCAAGCTTGGTAAGGACCACACCGTCGAAGCCCAGGTCCGCATTGAACTTCGTGGCGATATTCACCGCTTCCTGGCCGGTCATTGCATCGGCCACGAGCAGGACCTCGTGAGGTTTTACCCCGGCCTTGATCTGCCGGAGTTCTTCCATCAGCGGTTCGTCTATCTGGAGCCGGCCGGCCGTGTCCAGGATGACGATCTCGTACAAGGACGACGCGGCCTGTTTCACCGCCTCCCGGCAGATTACTACAGGGTCCTGTCTGTGAAGACGAGTACGCGTCGACGCCGACCTGCTTTGCGAGGGTTACCAGCTGCTGGACCGCTGCAGGCCTTCGCGTGTCAGCCGGAACAAGGAGGACCCTGCGGCCGTCCTTCTTGAAGTTCCTGGCCAGTTTGCCGGCCGTGGTTGTTTTGCCCGAGCCCTGCAATCCGACCATCATAATAACAGTGGGCGGGTTGGGCGACAGGTACAATTTTGCCGCGGTGGTTCCGAGCAGGGTCACCAGTTCTTCATGCACGATCTTGATGACCTGCTGGCCGGGCGTAAGGCTGCTGAGGATCTCCTGGCCGATTGCCCGTTCCTGGACCCGGCCTATGAAGTCCTTGACGACCTTGAAATTGACGTCGGCTTCGAGGAGCGCCAGGCGCACTTCGCGCATGGCCTCTTTGACATCATCCTCTTTAAGGACGCCCCTGCCCCGGAGCTTCTTGAAAACAGCCTCTAATTTGCCGGATAAGGAGTCAAACATGGAAAACACCGCCCCGAAAAAGAATATTGAATATATAAGATAAGTCCATTATTGTCAAGGATTTTCTCTCCTTGGAATATATATTCTCCGTCATTGGACAGCTTTTTTCCATACTTAAAAACATGATTCCCTTATTGTTAAGGATATTAGATATTGGTTGACAATACTAAATCTATAGTTATAATAAGACCTATGTTGTAGTTTTTTTCTTTTTTTTTACAATAATGAAGGAGGAAAAGATGTCGTTAAAAGGTTTAAGCATTACCATATTTGGAGCAGCATTAGTATTCAGTTTAACGATAAGCCAGACAAGCGCCCAGGACAAAAACGTACCTGGTGCCGCGCAGGCAAAGCCCATAATCGGCAAGGTCTGCGGCAACTGTCACACTCCCCAGCCGGGAAGTTTACGGGGAAATTTCGACAGCGTAGCGTACAAAACACAGTCGATACAGATCAAGATCGACGAAACAACCGAAATATTGAAGTTCGATAAAGCCGCCCTCGTGGTCCGGAATGTCCAGGCCGAGAACCCGGACGAGCCCCTGCGTTCCATAAAGAAAGGGAAAGAGGTCAGGGTCGAGTACACTGAGAAGGACGGCAAAAAATTCGCAACGCTCGTCGTTTCCAAGCCTCCCATCAAAGTCGCGCCCGAAAAACTCCTGGGCACCGCGGATGTAGAGAAGCTTGTCGCCAAGGGTCCCGAGAAGGGCAAATATCTCCTGATCGATGCGCGGCCCGCGCCGAAATTCATGGAAGGCGCCATTCCTACGGCCATCAACATTCCGTTCCCGGCCTTCGAAAAGATGGTTGATAAACTCCCCAAAGACAAGAACGCTCTCATCGTCTACTACTGCGCGGGCATGACCTGAGCAATGAGCCCTAACTCCGCCGGTCGGGCGGAAAAGCTCGGTTATACAAATGTCAAGGTGTACCACGAAGGCCTTCCCGAATGGACCAAAAAGAACTACACGGTACTGTCTGTACAATCAATGAAAGAAGCTTTTATCGATAAAGAGATTCCTGCTGTGCTTCTCGATGTGCGGCCGCCGGCAATAGCGCAAAAGGGCTTCATCAAGGGCGCCGTAGTAATGCCTGCTGCCGACGTCGCTGCCAACATCGCTAAGTTCCCGCCAAAAGACAAGAAGCCCCCGATAATCATCTATGACCAAAACGGCGGTGATTCTGCGAAGACCGCTGCAAAGTCGCTGTTGGCAGCCGGTTATACCGGCGTAAGCCTGCTTACAGGCGGCATGGACGCATGGCAGACTGCCTCGTATCCTGTCGCAACAGGAACTCTTGCTGCGGCCATCGTTTACGTGCCGAAGCTGCGGCCGGGTGAAATAACGATCGAGGAATTCAATAAAATTGCCGAAGGAACCAGGCCCGAGGCAGTCATTGTTGATGTCCGGAACACGGATGAAGCTGGTGCCGGCATGATCAAAGGCGCAAAGAACATCCCTGACGAAAACATAGTGGACCGTGCTTCGGAATTGCCGAAGGACAAGGTGATCGTGACGCATTGCTCAACCGGGGTGCGTGCGGAAATGGCCTACCATAAGCTCAAGGAAAAAGGCTACAACGTCAAATTTGTAAACGCCAAGCTCGATATCGACAAGGACGGAAACTACAAAATCGAGAAGCAGTAAAGGGACTCCCCCTTTTTAGCCCCGGCGATGCAAGTCACCGGGGTTTTTTCTTTTTATAGAATCCCTTTTTGCAGCTTCCTCTTCGCTATAATTAATATAATAATGTCAAAATTGCAAAAGTCTTTTATCCGTCCCATCCTTGCGAACAGGTCTTTCGCAGTCATTGCGAGCATAGGGAAGCAATCTCGTCGAGATTGCCGCGTCACAAAAATCGTTCCTCGCAATGATATCCGGGTTTTTCTATCACCCTGTAAAGGGGTAAACGGAGGGCACCATGAAAAATATACTTCGCGTTTCAATGTTCTTTGCTATTCTGTTGCTTTCAAGGGAAAATAGCCTCCTCGCCCACGAAAACCATGTTCACGGCAGCGAAGCAAATCCGCTGATCGAGGAAATGACGGCCTTGGACAGCGCATTCCGGGAAGTTGTCTCTGCAGTAGCGCTGGGAGACGGGCCGAAAGTTCATAGGGCGCTCGAGTCGATGCACGGCAGCAGGGAAAAGACGCACGAAGGCATTCATGCAGGGTCGGTAAAGCTGCCGAAGAACAACCAGCGGTTGGCAGATTTCGTAAAGATGGACAAACAGTTCCACGGGAAGCTCGAGGCCCTTGCAAAGGCCGGGCAGCTGAACGATCAGAAGCAGCTGCTGACACTGTCGAAGCAGCTCCTGGACGGCTGCGTCCAGTGCCACCAGGTGTTCAGGAAGTAAAGCGGTTTTGAGCATGTGCAGAACAAGAATAAAATCTGAATCTCCTGGTTGCTTCTGGATGTTCACGCTCCTTTTGCCATTGCTTTTCCAGAACCCCCTGCATCCCGCCTGCACCCAACGACTTCGAGTGCGCAGCGCGAGAGTAGGGCGTGATCAGCGGCCGCGCTTTACATGACCGGGACTAGAGTCGGCAAATCGCAAATCATGCATGCGCGTGCGAAGCTCAGCGCTATGGGCAGCTGTATTGACAGGTAAAGATGAAAATAACCTGTCATGTCTGCGCGGCGCTGCGAACGGCGGTGCAGAAAAAAGACAAAGATCGTGAACATCCCGGCAGGAAGTTGATGCTGATAGCTCCGCCTGTGATAAACCCAGGAAGACATAAAAGCATGAAGAATTTTAGCCACAAAATTCAGAGAAGGCACAGAGAGGCTTAGAATAGTCAAAATTGATTTGACTAACCCTCGCCACGGAGGACACGAAGACCACGAATAGTGTCCTAAGTGGTGAAGAGTTTGTCCGTTTTTCCATCCGGCACCTCGTTCAAAAAACTTTCCTGTTCTCTCGACATGCGTTATAATACCCGCATGTCGATCCGTGAAATTCTGAAAGAGAATCCGCTGGTGCTCGCGCCGATGGCGGGCATCACCGACTTTCCCTTCCGCAAGCTCTGCAGGGAAATGGGCGCCGGACTGCTTTTCTCGGAAATGGTGAGCGCCGAGGCGCTTATCCGCGAGCATATGCATACGCATACGATGCTGCATACGGACCCGGCAGAGAGGCCGGTCGTGTTCCAGATTTTCGGTTCAAAGCCCCGCTCCATGGCAGAGGCAGCCGCAATTGTCTCGCGCGGTGAAGTCGACTTTATCGATATCAACATGGGGTGCCCTGTTCCCAAGGTGCTCAAATCGGGGTCCGGCTCGCAGCTCCTGCGCGACATTCCCCTGGCAAAAGAAATCATGACAGCCGTGGTTGAAGCTTCCCGCGTTCCTGTAACAATCAAGATCCGGATGGGGTGGGATGCGAAAAACATTGTTGCTGTTGAAATGGCACAGGCAGCGGAAACCATGGGAGTCGCTGCAGTAACTGTTCACGCACGGACGAAAGCGCAGGGTTTTTCCGGACAGGCTGACTGGTCGGGGATCAAACTGGTCAAGGAGTCAATTACGATTCCGGTAATCGGGAACGGCGACGTCCGTTCGGGCAGCGACGCGAAGCGCATGCTCATGGAAACCGGCTGCGACGGCGTAATGATCGGCCGGGCGATCCAGGGAAACCCGTGGATATTCCGTGAGGCAAAAGAGCATCTCGCAACAGGCATTGCGCCCTTGCCTCCCGCACTTGATGAGCGGGAAGAAGTAATGATGCGCCACCTGGATGACATGGTGAAACTCGTGGGGGAAGAGGTTGGTGTACGCGAGATGCGAAAGCACCTGTGCTGGTACACAAAGGGACTGCCCGACGGAGCGGAATTCAGGGCCAAAGTAAATGAGCTTGCCCGGGTCGTCGATGTAAAGCGGCAACTCTCGGAATACTTCATGCATATCAGGGCCGGAGCTGCCGCCCCATCATGATTGGACAGCACGTGATACAACTTTAGAAAACCATGGACATAATCGCGATTCCGATTGCGAAAACCCCGAGAAGAATCGAGATGATGCTCATAATACCCCCGCTTACCCGGGGTGAAGCAGCCATGACAAAACCGCCGATGCCAAAGGGAATCGAAATCACCGCGGCAACAATTGCAAAGCCCCAGTGTCCTGAAAACGTGAGCAAATAGCTCGCAATAGCTGCGATGATCGATATTGTTGCAAGCATACCTGTTCTCTGGTTCATAGGTATTCTCCTTTAAGAATTTTATCAATTAAACCATAGCTCCGATTCCAAAATGCGTCAAGGTGCGCCATTGTGCTCCTTTCAGAACGACAAAAGGACATTAGCCGCAGATTTCGCAGATGTACAAAGATTTCAAAAAACAATAAAAAAGCCTTGTTATCATTTAATTCTGCTTTGCGGTATATATCGAAGTAAGCGGAGCAAAGTATGACAAAAAACGAATCTCAGAACGGTAATGATACGGAGCGGCTGATTGCCGAAGCACGCCGCAATCGCACAGCCCGGGAAAAGGAATACCGTGAGCAGGCGCTCAAAATGTATCCGCATATCTGCGGCCGGTGCGGACGGGAATTTGCCGGAAAGAAGCTTCGTGAACTCACGGTCCATCACAAGGACCATAACCACGACAACAACCCGCCTGACGGCAGCAACTGGGAGCTGTTGTGCCTTTATTGCCATGACAATGAGCACCAGGAATATCTCGATGAAGAATCTTTCGGCAAGACTAAACCGGCAAGCGAAAAAGAAGCAGCCGCTACGTACAAACCATTCGCAGGTCTTGAGAAGTTGCTTAAGAATAAAGATGACAAATCCTAGAGTGCTCCCGCCAAGGCAGGGTGTGGAAGCGGCAAACGACGTGTTTCTGACAACTCAAAACTAAAAACTTGAAACTGTAATGTGCGTCGGAGAAGCGCTGCTCTTCGATTACACCTTCCCTCTCCCCTCTCTATTAGAGGATGGTAACTTCATGAAATATCTATACTCCAGGTTAACAGATCGCCTAGCTTCCGGTCTGATCCTTATCGTATTCGCCTGCCTGGCGCTTACGCTGATTGCATCTTTCTCCGGCATTGCCGTCCCTCAGCTAGATCTCGTGATACAGGTATTGCTGGGCGGGTTCATAGGCGGCATCACGAACAAGATCGCCATTACGATGCTCTTTGAAAAGAAGTGGTACCTGCCCGGATCCGGTGTCTTGATCAAAAAGCACAAGGACATCATACGTTCCCTCGCGCGGACGGTGGAGACACACCTGGTGAACAGCGAAATGCTCCAGGCTGAAATGAAAAAACTGCTCCAACAGGTCGATACCGACAAGGCAGAGCAGATCATTAATAAAGTGATTGATGAGTTCCGTGACGCTCTCCGCGAGTACCTTCAATCGCAGAAGGTCCACGATGAGATCACAGACGCGCTCAAGACGAAGCTGGGATTTCTCGGAAAGTTCCTGAACGTCACGCGCATCAAGGAATATGACGAGATGACCGATGCAATAGTGGGGGAACTCCATGAGAGAATAAACCGGTTAAAAGTGTCAAAACCGATGATCCTCAAGACCATTCACAAGGTCGGCACGCTTGAGGATTTCCTGTTCAGGCCGAACAACGAGCTTGTCGTCCGCCATTACCATTCGGACAAATCGATTGCGCAACTGCTCTTCGACAGCCTTGATATAAAAGGCATGGTCGCCGACAAGCTTACGACGTACGCGCCGTCAAAGATACGCGACATTATTGAAGAGAATATACGATCGCATCTGCTCTGGCTGGAGGTCTTTGGCGTCCTGCTGGGCATGCTCTTTTCCGGAGCTATATATATTGTTATGCGCGCGGTTTAGGGGCCTCTCTACCTCATCATCATCACCGCCGCTCCGTCCTTCGCCCCAGCAACAGCAGCTTCGAGAATGATCAAAAGCCGGGTATTTCAAGAGACCCACGTGAGGCAGCAGGTGCCTCTGTCGGATTGAATCATGATCTGCAGCCGATATTGTCTTCTTGACCCTTGAGCCAATAACGCTAACCTTAATGCGCCTGTGGGCATCGCAGTCGACGGCGCGCCGTGAGGCCTAAATAGGCATTGTCACCCCTGACTCAATCGATAACTACGTCCGTGATCGTCAGGGCAATGCCTTCAATCTTCTGGATTTTTGTGATCAGGACGTCGCCCAGGGCCTTTGCATCGGTTGTCTCTACAACGGCGATCACATCATGGGGCCCCGTCACAACAGACACGGATTTTACCCCATCGATTTTTCCTACTCTTGCGGCAACGTCTCGCGACGCGCCCGGATCCGCCTCGATAAGCACATACGCTTTTATTGCCATAAACGCCACCTCCTCGGGAACCTCCCTCCCCTTTTACTATAGCACGCTCAGTGTTCCTGAACCCCTGTGAGTTTGCCCCGGCCGGGTCGTTATCGGAAAAATGCTCCGTCTCTCCCTTGCGAAAACGGAATCATCATTAGCGCTGCCTGAAATGCACTGGGAGCAACATACAGAGGCAGCCCGGGAGACGCCCATGCAAAACAGGGGTGGACTTGAGTAGCACTTTCCGCCTAGAGCAACTCACGGTAAATGCGGTATAATATAAACATACATAATTGAACGGGCAGGACTTTGTTTTTCCGCAAAATGTCTTCTGCACCTATCATCGGTCACTGACTTCTCTGCTCTCACCTTTTCTCGCAAAAAAACGACGGCAAAGCATGTTGGTGAACGATGTGGATTTGCTGGTCATCGACGATTATGCGTTCCCCTTCGGGGGAAATGCCCTGATTCGAAAAGGGACGTATCCACGCTGTGCGGCAACGACCCACAGCGCTAACTTGAAACGACAAAGGAGAGTATTATGGCTAAGAAGCTTTATGTCGGAAATCTGTCGTACAACACCCATGAGGAGGATTTGCGGGAGGCATTCTCGAAGTTCGGCGAAGTAGTATCTGCAACGCTGATTGTCGACCAGTCAAGCGGCAGGTCTAAGGGGTTCGGTTTCGTGGAAATGGCGTCGGATGAGGACGCACAAAAGGCGATCTCATCGCTGAACGGCACAACGTTCATGGACCGGTCAATCACCGTGAATGAGGCCCGGCCGAAGACTGAGGCGTTCGGCTTCGGGCGGCAGAGGTGGCGGCCGCGGCGGCTATGGCGGTGGAGGAGGCGGGTCTTGGAGATAAAAGTCTTCTCCCGTGACATAGAAAAAGCGCTTCGGAACCTGAAAAAGAAACTCCAGGTTGATGGTTTATTCGGGGAGTTGAAGAAGCGCCGCTTTTACGAAAAGCCCTCGGTGAAAAAAAAGACGAAGCAACTGGAGGCAGAGAAGCGAAGGCGGAAACTCCTTAAGCGCTCGAGGGCATCCGGTTCTGGTCCGAGGCCATAGGACGCCCTTAAAATAGGGAGGCTTAGAACGATGGCAAAACAAGAAGCCAAAATGGACATGCAGGCAATGATGGAAGTGTACAAGAAGGTGGGAACTCCGGGCGAGCCTCATAAGCTGCTGGCCGGCCTGGAGGGAACCTGGACTACCAGGACAAAATCATGGATGGAACCTGGCACGCCCCCCGTGGAAACGACCGGCACGTGCGAGCAGAAGATGCTCCTCGGCGGACGTTATCTGCAGCAGGAGTATACCGGCGACATGATGGGGGAACCATTCACCGGAATCAACATCATGGGGTACGACAACCATACTAAAAAGTATATGTCTACCTGGATCGATACCATGAGCACCGGTATCTATTATTTTGAGGGAACTGCCAGCGCGGATGATAAAACCATTACACAGGAAAGCAGTTATGACGACCCTGTCAGAGGTCCCATGGTTTGGCGCAGTGTGAGCAGGATCAAGGATGACAATACGCTGGAATATGAAATGTATTTCATCCCCGAGGGGGGGAAGGAAGAGAAGGTAATGGAGATGACGGTTACACGCAAAGAAGCCGTCGCTCACAAGGCAGCGTAAGGCCGAATAAGGATCTACCAGACGACAGCGGAGCGCATCGATCATTCGTGCTCTCCGCTTCGGTCTGGCAGAATCTGCGGCAAAACCGCAGGATCAAAACCGGTAACTCATTGTGCCCGCAAATCTATTAGCTTCATTCGCTCCGGGCCCGGCATCCGCTCTGCTTATTCGCTGCAAGCCAAGCGTGAGGTTAAAGTTCTCTGTGACATAGCGCAGGCTTGGAACCACGCCTCTATAATTACGGTCATACAGCAACGCGTAATCTCTTTTCAATACGCTGGTATACTCAAACAATAACTGCAGGTGATTGTCGTCACTCAGGGGAAACAAAATCCCTGCATTCACCACCCCGTACTTTTCCTTATATGGGCTGTCACCGTCTTTGTGCAGCTGGTCATTGAAGACCGCTTGCGCCTCCATATAAATACCCAAAAACCCGTCGTTGAGAACTTTGTTCTCGCCCGCAGCGATTACCATCAGCTTAATACTTTCATATTTTATCTCCGTGAAGCCCATTTCGGGGTCACCTGTGGGAAATGTCCATCCAAACCCGAATGCCAGAGCCGGCATGTTTTCTCCCTGTGCGGAGAAGTTCCACTTTAAGAGCAGATCAGTATCACCTGTACCCGTTTCAGGGCCCGTTGAACTCCCGAAATTCGTTCCAAACATCTTTCCCCTTACGCCTGCCTCCACCCGGTCCGTAAGTCCGATCGTAATGGTGGCCGCTCCCTGCGCGACACTGTAGTCAGGTATATCGCTGTTTTCACCGAGCCCGGATATACCGAACGTAACGCTGCCTGCGGGCTGGGTGTAGGCAGAGTTCGTGAACAGGAGTCCTGTCAAACCCTGCATGTTAACCGGCCGATTGATTATTTGATCGTCCGCGGCATATTTTGGAAGAGCTCCATAGCTCTCCCTTGAAAATGCCGGAGTATGAACCCCCAAGATGAAGGCAAAAACCAAAAACCCGAGAATTGCTTTTCTCATTTGATCCCCGTTCTCGCTTCATTAATACTACAAAAGTCGTATGACTAAAGGAAGTGTACCAAACCCTCATGTCAGTGTCAATTCGAACAGTATCACCTTGATTATCCGGAGATTATATCATTGCGTTAGTTTTTATTTTTGCGGAAGACGAGCATTCGCATGGAATTATTTGTGGTGATTTGATAACAGTTTCTCTATTATTGTCCCCACTTATTTTGGGGAGAGAGGTCGTGTTGGATTACCGATGTGCATCCTTGACCGTGAAAAGGCAGTTGATTTTTGACGGTGCGTTCAGCACGGAGCCATGCATGTGTACCCGCAGGGCGCTCTGTTCACCGTGAATACGATAAAAACCTTTATGAAAAGAGACCCATAAAGAAGCGAGGGTGTGCCCGCCAGTTAAGCCGCAAGCCCTGACTCTGGTTTCAAATTTAATTTCTGTCTTATCTCTCTTGCCGCAGCGCTTGTTGCATACACAGCTGTTCCAACGTCAAACAATTTTGATGTGCTCAAGCCCCCAACGACAACAGGTTCAAGCCCGGCCCGGTCCGCAAGCTCGCTGGCAGCTTTCAATCCCTCTTGATCGTCGCTTGCCATGGGGATACCGATTTTTTCATTGTCTTTGTTAAGCGTTTTTTTGAGGTCTACAAAATAAACCGTATTGAACGCCCGTACTATCCTTGCACCCGGCAGAAGACGGGCCACAAAGGTGCCGGTGCCGCCTGGTTCTTTTCTTGCTTCTTCCGCGATCAGACCGTCCCTCTCAGGGTAAGGATTCGAAGTATCAATCACGATCTTGCCCTTCAGGGCGTCCTTGGTTTCAGCGTCAAGCTCCGGAATAGCCTTCAAGGGAACTGACAGCACGATTACATCTCCAAATGCGATTGCGTCGGCGACGCTTCCGGCACGGGCTTTGGGCCCGGCGGCCTTTACAAGGTCTTTGAGGGCATGAGGATGTCTTGAGCTGTAGAAAATCTCGTATCCTGCCTTTGCCAGCAGAATTCCAAGATTTCCCCCGATATGACCTGATCCCACGATACCGATTTTTTGTATTTTCATGTCTTATCTCCTGATTTATAACAAATATTTATCCCGCAGATTTCGGACCCTTTTTTATCGGCGAAATCTGCGAATCTGCGGTTTTATATCCCAATTCAAAAAATATTTTCTTCTTAAACGATACCGCTGCCTGAAATTATATCAATTCGACAAAAGTACGCTTCCCAGGATTCGAACAACGGGGCGGGGTAGTGGAGCCCCCTCCGGCAGGAGCCGGAGGCTCCCTTTAATAACGCGACCTCCCGCGGACTACGGCGCATTACCCCCGGCAGGAGCCGGGGGATTGCAAGTCGCGGGATTCATCAAGGGGTATTTCTTATGCGGTAGGGGCCTTTTTTAAGGTATTCACAAAGTTCGCCGATGCTGCGAACTTAGTTCGGTAAGGTTTGCAAAGCAGTGCACGCCTTGTTGCTCCCGAGCTCGCAGGCATGCTTAAAATCAGAGACGGCAGGTCCGGGCTGCTGCATTTCCAGGTATGCAAGCCCCCGATGAAGGAAGTAAAATTGCACGCCGACGTCGCTCTTCGCGCCATATTGATCCAGCGTAATTGCCTTATCGAAGTCTGCTACTGCCTTATCGAATTGACGCATCTCGGCAAAAACGAGACCTCGTTCGAAATAAATACCGGTATAGAACGGGTCGAGAACAATTGCCCTGTTATAGTCCTCAAGCGCCTTATTCAAGTCACCGATTTCGGTAAAGCTGACACCTCTATTTCCATAGGCTGTAGGCGCTTTCACAGGTTCTATTTCTATGACATGACTCCAGAGAGCAATACTGTTTCTCCATACCGCGATCTGTTCGAATGTAAGGTATGTCATCGGAACGACAATAACCAGGGCTGCCGCTGCACGCGCAATCTTGATAAGGATCCCTCTGTTTTTTACGGCATCCATTCTTTTCGAGACCCATGATGCGAGTAAGCCCGCAATCAGAAATGGACCGATACTCGGCAAATACGTATATCTGTCGGCCATTGCCTGAATTCCAACCGGAACAATGCCGATAACCGGGAGCAAGGTTATTATATAATAACCCCAGACGGCCAGCCAGAATTTCTGCTTCTTTACATAGACCACGCAGATTACCGTTATGGCAATTACAAGAACTGCAGGCGCGAGGTATTCAAATGATAAAGGCGCTATCTTCATCGGATAAGGATAAAGAGGAATCAGGTCGAGCGGCAAAATCATCATCCAGAGATACGAGAGAAGAGATTTGGCAGCCAGAGCAAGCCGTGATGACAAGGGCTCAAACGCCATAACAACTGTACTTAAAGCCCCGCCCGCTTTTTGCGCCAGAACAGTCAGGACACACGAGACAAGACTCAACGCTATAAAGGGAATTTTTTCGATGAGGACGCCCTGGAATGATTTAAAAGACTGAATTCTAGAAAGCGGATACCAATCCAGAACAACCAAAACAACAGGCAGCGTTATCGCCATCGGCTTGCTGAGTAACGCAAGAATGAAGAAGCCGATGACAAATACATAGTGCTTGTTGAAGTATTGTGCTAATCCTGTCTTTTTTACTGTTTCGCTGCCAAGAGAGCCCGCATACGCCAGATAGCTATAGATGCTGAGCAGGTAAAATAAAGCGCATAAAAGATCTTTCCGTTCTGAAACCCATGCTACTGATTCGACATGCAGCGGGTGAAGACCGAACAATAAACCCGTAACACCTCCTAAAATCAATATGCTTCGTTTATCCCGGAACAGGGATGTTCCGTTTGCTGTCGCCCGTTCCCCGTATTTCACTGCCAGGCTGATCGTGAGCAATACTGCCAGATAGGTATTCATCGCGTGGAGCACGTTGTTGGTCAAATGATGCCCCAGAGGATTTAAGCCCCACACCGCGTAATCGAGAGCATGCGAAATCCACGTGAGCGGATGCCAGTTACCGGAGTAGAAATCAAGGAACGCCCGCTTTAAGAAATCCCTATCAAATGACCGAATAAACTCATTTTCGTAAACATACCTGTCGTCATCCCAGAGTACAAAGTCGTTCCACAGCGACGCAAGGTATACAAGAAAGGTGAGTGCTGAAACAATTCCGGCAAGCACGTGCCTGGAGCGGTCTTTTTCAGGTTTCACTTTTTCCGCTGGCGGGTCTGAATGGCGCGGCTTTATGTTCTCTCGTTTCTTTTCCACGGTCAGCCTCCGTATCTCTTGTGCCCGCGCCTAGAGGCAAGCTGTTTCCAGGCGGGGAGGAGCGCGCAAAGGTTTTTGCGTGAATGTTTCATATCGTTGTGGCTCGTCCTGGAATCAAGGAATTCATAAACGCTGAGCGCAGGCGGATTGTGACTGACAGAACCTAACTCAAGTTTTTATCCGCGTTCATCCGTGGTTAAAAAGTGGCTCAACTTTTCTCGTTCTTACCCACAGCCTCAAGCTCCTCCCACCGTTTATACGCCGCGGCAAGCTCTTTTTCCACCTGCTCGAGCCTCGCCTTGAATCTCGGAAACCTTCTTGCCGCTTTCACGGTAAAAAGCCGGATCAGCCATGACCGCAATGATCTTTTGCTGCTCTGCGTCAAGCTCTTCGATGCGCTTCGGCAGCGCATCGAGCTCTTTCTGCTCCTTGAAGGTCAGCTTGCGGGGCTTTTCTTTTTGAGGAACCGGCAAGACGCCTTTTTTTTCCTCATTCCGCGCAGGATCTGCAGCGGCTTCTCTCTTGTTCCTGCTCTGGCGCAGCCAGTCGTCATACCCGCCCACGTATTCGTTCACCCTGCCTTCGCCTTCGAGCACCAGCGTGCTGGTTACGACGTTGTTGATGAACGCGCGGTCGTGGCTCACGAGCAGCACCGTGCCCGGATACTCCATGAGCAGCTCTTCGAGCAGGTCCAGGGTCTCGATGTCCAGGTCGTTTGTCGGCTCGTCGAGCACGAGCACGTTCGACGGCTTGGTGAAGAGCCGGGCGAGCAGCAGCCGGTTCCGTTCTCCGCCGGACAGGACCTTTACCGGGCTTCGCGCCCGGGCGGGCGCGAACAGAAAGTCCTGCAGATAGCCGATCACATGCCGCCGGTTTCCGTTGATGGTGACGTGATCGCTGCCGAAGGCCACGTTGTCCTGCACCGTCTTCTCGTCGTCAAGCTGCTCCCGGTGCTGATCGAGATAGGCGACCTCGAGGTTCGTTCCGTGCTTCACCGTGCCCTTCTGCGGCTTCAGTTCGCCGAGAAGAATTTTGAGGAGCGTGGTCTTGCCCGCACCGTTCGGCCCGATGATGCCGATCTTGTCTCCGCGGATGATGGTCGTTGAAAAATCGCGGATAACCTGCCGTTCCCCGTAGCCGTGGCTTAGCCTTTGTCGCCTCGATCACCAGCTTGCCGGTGCGCTCCGCCTCCTGCATCTGCATGCGCGCGGTGCCGGTCACCTCCCGCCGTTCGCTCCTGACCCTGCGCAGTTCCTTGAGCGCCCGCACGCGGCCTTCGTTCCGGGTGCGGCGCGCCTTGACCCCCTGCCTGATCCAGACCTCTTCCGCAGCAAGCTTCTTGTCGAACTTCGCGTTCTCCACCGCCTCGGCATCGAGCGCCGCCTGTTTGAGCTCGAGATAGGCCTGGTAGCTTCCGGGCCAGCTCGTGAGCCGGCCGCGGTCAAGATCCACGATCCGGGTCGCGAGCTTCTGAAGCAGCGCCCGGTCATGGGTCACGAAAAGCAGGGTGCCGCCGAAGGAAAGCAGAAATTCTTCGAGCCAGGCAATGGAATCGATATCGAGATGGTTCGTGGGCTCGTCGAGGAGCAAAAGGTCCGGCGCTCCGGCCAGCGCCTTTGCAAGCAGCACCCGGCGCTTGAGGCCGCCCGAAAGCTCGGAGAACTCGGCATCCTCGGGAAGCTGCAGCCGCGTCAGGATCTCCTCGACCCGCTGCTGCATCTGCCAGCCGCCGGCTGACTCGAACTTGTGCTGCACATCCTCGAGCTCGGCCATCAGCTTCTCGCTGTGGTCATGGGCCAGCCTGGCGCTCACATGATGGTACGCGGCAAGCAGCTTCCCCTGCTCGCCGAAGGCGCTCGACACGACATCGAACACGCTTCCCCGGAATGTCATGCGGCACTTCCTGCGTCAGAAGCGTGATTCGCACGCCCTGCTGAAACACGATCTTGCCGCCGTCCGGCTTCACCTCGCCGGTGATCAGGCGCAGGATCGTGGATTTGCCCGTGCCGTTCCTGCCGACGAGACAGACCCGCTCGCCGCGGTCGATGGAGAGATCCACCCCTTCGAGCAGAAGCGGTCCGCCGAAGCTTACCTTTACATTCTGTAAACTTACCAATGCCATTCAATTACTCTTGCGTGTTTTAACAGGGAGCGCTCCGCTTCAGCTTTTCCTTCGCTGAGGACAGTTTCCCGCCCTCGCTGTTAAAAATCATAAATTTTTTCATGCCGGATTTGGCAATCACGTACTTCATTGTACTGCCCAGCACTCCGAAACCGTATTTGACACTCCGGCTGAAATTAATAGAAGACGCTTCCCGGAAGTATCTCGTGGGACAACTCAGTTCTCCGATTCTAAAGCCGAAATAAACGGCTTGAACGAGCATCTCGCTGTCGAAAACAAAATCATCGGAGTTCTCCTCAAGCGGCAAGGTTTCCAACACCTCCCGGGTGAATGCCCTGAACCCGGTATGATACTCGGAGAGCTTGACGCCGAGGCCGATATTCTCGAACAGCGTCAGGAATCTGTTTGCGATATATTTGTACAGCGGCATTCCGCCTTTGAGCGCCGTGCCGCCGAGAATCCGCGACCCGAGCACAACATCGTAATGCTCCGAGGCAATCATGGAAGCCATTGCTGTCACGAGCCGCGGAGAATACTGGTAGTCCGGATGGACCATGACAACGATGTCCGCGCCGTGCCTGAGCGCTTCACGATAACAGGTCTTCTGATTGCCTCCGTAGCCCTTGTTTTGCCGATGGATTATCGTCTTGATGCCGAGTTCAGCCGCGACTTTTGCGGTAGCGTCTCGGGATGCGTCGTCAACCAGAATGACCTCATCTACATATTCATGGGGCAGTTCGGCATGCGTCTGGCGGAGCGTCTTCTCCGCATTATAGGCAGGCATTATCACAATAAGTTTCCTATCGAGAATCATATAGTGTGTGCGCCTCCTTCAAAAAAACATTCCCCGTTTTAAGAGGCTTCTTTGCGATATATATGACGTGGCGCAGCCCGCCCTTTCCCGGCCTGTCGGTCATGACGGAAAATCCCGCAGTAGCCAGGCGCGCCTCGAAGCCTTTGTCAATACTCTCGCCCCAAACCGCCAAAACTCCTTCCGGCATTCAGCGCGGCGGAGGCCTTGTTCAAGGCGCCTGTTCCGTAAAAGGGATCATGCCTCGGGTCTGTTCCTGTATGAGGGCCTTCATAAAGGTCGAGGATAATTGAGTCGAATTGCCCGGACCGGTGCAATGCTGCCTGTCGTATCACAGCCGAAACATCCTTGCTTACAGCCACGACTCTCGGGTCCTTCACCGCGCCGTTCGTAAGCGCCGCGAGCGGTCCCCGGCACCAGTCGAGAACTACAGGATTCAGCTCCGCTACAATGACCTGCGCCTTTGCCGGAAGGCAGTCGAGAGCCGCTCTCAGTGTCAGCCCCATGCCGAGTCCGCCAATGAGCACGCGCGGACCGGGACGCTCCCGCACGGCCTTGCATGCCGACTCCCCCAGCGCGATCTCGGACCTGTTGGAGCTGCTGTTCATCAGCACCCGGTTGTTGATAAGGATCAAAAAATCGCGCTCCGCGCGCTGCCGAAGCTCGAGAACCCCGTCGCGCGTATTAACCTTTTCTATTGTATGCCATGGAAGGGCCATAGGGAATTAGAAGTACCTGCCACCGGGACACAGTGAAACAAACAAGATTTGTATTCTCCGCGACCTCCGCGGCTCCGCGTGAGACAAGTTTTATTCATTTTTTTCGTTAATTATTGGTGAAAACCGACCAATGCTATTCACTATATCCTGCGCTTCTGCGGGTTTTTTTGACTGCTCCCCTCAGTTTCTTGGTCTCTATCCGCCGTTCCTTTGCCGCTTTCGAAGGCCTGGTCGCTTTGCGCGGCTTCGGCTTTTCGGCTGCTTTCCGTACCAGGTCAACCAGCCGTTCAATTGCGTCTTCCCTGTTTCGCTCCTGCGTGCGGTGCTGTCGGGCTTCGATGATCAGGATCCCGTCCTGGGTGATTCGTCTGCCGGCCAGGCGGATAAGCCGGGTTCTCACGTCACCGGGCAGGGAAGGAGAATTTCCGACATCGAACCGAAGCTGGACCGCGCTCGACACCTTATTCACATTCTGGCCGCCGGGACCGGAGGCACGGACAAAATGGAACTCCATTTCGTTTTCGTCAATCGCTATAGTTCTTGTAACTTGGATCATGAATGTTTGTCCATTCGCAAGCTGCCCAGGACTTACACGGATTACACGGATAAAATGGATCAGTCCGCGACCATCAGCCCGCACCCAGCGTTGAGGCGTGCTCCGTCGCAAGTGCAGGGTGTGTCCATCCGCGGCTTGACAAAGCAGGAGCTCGCAGCTATAAAACGCCAAAGCAACTATGGGCTACTTTACACGAATATCGACCTTGACTCAAGACCATTATTTCCCCGGCTTGACAGTATCAACCCCCTCGTGGTAGTTTCAAGTCATGGTTCCCGTAATCGAGGTGAAAAATCTGGTCAAGCTGTATCCCGGCGTCCGCGCAGTCGACGGGCTGACCCTGAGCATCAGGCAGGGAATATGCTTCGGCCTGCTCGGGCCGAACGGCGCCGGAAAAACGACCGTCATCGAGATGATGGAAGCCATCAAATCTCCTGATTCAGGCGTCATTCTTTACAAAGGCGCTCCGCAGGGCCCGCAATTTCGCAGGGAAGCCGGCATCCAGTTCCAGGTCACCGCGCTCCAGGAATTTCTGACCGTCCGCGAGACGCTGAAGCTCTTCAAGAACCTGTACCCCAGGACACTGGAACTCGACGACGTGATCCGCCTCTGCTCTCTCGAGGAATTTCTTGACCGCGACACCAAAAAGCTTTCTGGCGGGCAGCGGCAGCGGCTGCTCATGGCGGTTGCGATCATCAACGATCCTGAAATTCTGTTTCTCGACGAGCCGACGACCGGACTGGATCCCCAGTCACGCCGCAATTTCTGGGACCTCATTAATCTCATAAAATCGAGAAATAAAACAATCGTACTGACAACCCACTACATGGACGAGGCCTATACGCTCTGCGATGAAATAGCGATCATGGACCGCGGGAAGATCGTCGCGCAGGGCACACCGGAGCGGTTGCTGAAGGAGCATTTCGGAAACATCGTGCTCGAGTTTCCCGAGCAGGATCTCAACGGGAAGTTTGAGGGACTCGGTCTCTGCGTTTCAAAGCAGGCGGGCTGGTGCGAAATCCAGACGAACGATGTGGACGGAACAATCAGGACGCTTATCGAACGGGGCGTCTCACTGAACCGGATGAATATGCGCTCCTGGAGCCTTGAGGACCTGTTCATTGCCTTGACGGGAAAAGGACTAAGAAGCTAAATTCTTTTTTGCCACGGATAAACACTGAAATACATGGATAAAAGCGAAAACTACCATGCCGCGAATGAACGCGGATATTCGCGGCAAACCGGATTCTCGGTCCTCATCCGTGTCCATCCGCCTGCACCCGGCGCAAGGAGTGCATTGGGCTGGTGCGAAATCCAGACGAACGATGTGGACGGAACAATCAGGACGCTTATCGAACGGGGCGTCTCACTGAACCGGATGAATATGCGCTCCTGGAGCCTTGAGGACCTGTTCATTGCATTGACGGGAAAAGGACTAAGAAGCTAAATTCTTTTTTGCCACGGATAAACACTGAAATACACGGATAAAAGCGAAAACTACCATGCCGCGAATGAACGCGGATATTCGCGAATAAAAGATGAAAAGAAAACAACTGCAAAGTTCTCAAAGTAATTCATGATTTCACAATTAATTCGCTTTTATTCGAGATCATTCGCGGCAAACCGGATTCTCGGTCCTCATCCCAGTCGATCCGTGTCCATCCGCCTGCACCCGGCGCAAGGAGTGCATTCTGCGCGAGTGCGGGGTGTGGCTGATTGATTACGAGGTTAGCATGAAACGTTTTCTCGCCATACTGCACGCGCGCAACATGGAGTTTCTCCGCGACAGGTCCACGTTCGGCTGGAGCGTCGTCTTCCCGGTCCTGCTCGTGCTGGGCTTTGCCTTCGTTTTCAGCGGTCCGCCGAAAGCCATGTTCAAGGTCGGAGTTGTCGGCGATCGGGCGGCCGTAACGGGCCGCGACTCTTCATTTTTGCAAATGCAGTATATTCAATTCATCCCGGTCGAGAACCTCGAGAAGGCGGTCGACAAGGTGGAGCATTTCCAACTCGACATGCTCGTGGACGTGCAAGGCGTCAAACGGTACTGGATCAATGAAAATTCCCCGAACGGGTATGTGCTGGAACGCCTGCTCAATGGGGCGTCCCATTCGGAATACCGGCGGTTTACCGTGCGCGGACGCGAGATACGCTACGTCGACTGGGTCGTCCCGGGTATCCTCGCCATGAATATGATGTTCAGCTGTCTGTTCGGCGTCGGCTACGTGATCGTGAGATACCGCAAGAACGGCTTCCTGAAGAGGCTCAAGGCAACGCCGCTGACCCCGTTCGAATTTCTGCTCGCCCAGATGGTGTCGCGGCTTCTGCTGACGCAGATCGTGGCAGCGGGCGTGTACGCAGGATGCAATTACTTTATCCATTTCCAGATGCGCGGTTCGTACATGGACCTGCTGCTCATCTCCGTTGCAGGCGCGATATGCCTGATTTGCCTGGGCCTGCTCGTGGCAGCGCGGTTCTCGAGTGAAGAGCTTGCAAACGGCATTCTGAACGTAATCACATGGCCCATGATGCTGCTCTCGGGGGTATGGTTCTCTCTGGAAGGCACGAACCCGATCGTGGCAAAAATTGCGTGGTTCCTGCCGCTGACCCACCTTGTGGACGGCGCCCGGGCCGTCATGACGGAAGGAGCGGGACTTGCCGAAATCGCTCCGCACATCTGGATACTGCTCGTTATGTCGGCGCTTTTTCTGTCGGTCGGTTCCTACATTTTCAGGTGGGAATAGGGGGCGCAAAGCGCAAGCCGCATAGGCAATGAGTTCTCTTGGCTATAAAAATATGTGCGAATGAACCTATTGTGCGGTAAAGTTTAATATCGTACCCGCATTCACGGTGATGGAATCCGGCAAGTCCGAGAAGGTCGTGTTATACTTGTATGCCTTTATCGTATACACACCCGGCAGAACATTCTTGAAAATGTAATTACCGCTTGCATCTGTCCTCGCAGTGGCCCTTGTACGCCCGTTATACGTGAGCGACACAATCACGTGGGGAAGACCTTCACCTCTCTTGCTGACAGTCCCCTCCACAGTAAACTTCTGGGGCACCGACACCATTATCCTCTCGATAGTCCTCAACTTCCTTCGACCCTGCTCATCTCCCGAGTCGGTCACGGTATGGAGGACGTTGAATTTTCTTGCCTTTTTGTAGGTATGCGTGAAAACAGTGCCCGCATTCTGCCGTGAGACCGCACCGTCCCCCCAAAATACGGTAACTGCATTATTCGGCAGAGCTACACCATCTGTGGATAAAGATTTGTCAATAAAGCTTATGGTATAGAGATCTGTAGTTATCGGACCATGAGACACCAGCGGTTTCGTATTAACGAATACCGAAGTAGTGTACATATGGCTCCTGCTGCCATCAGTAACACTCAATATCACCTTATAAGTGCCGAAACTGCTGAATGTATGGAAGACGGTTCTCCCTGTCGTTGTATTTGCCGGACCCGAGTCCGGATCGCCGAAGTTCCAGTTATAAGAACAGGCGTCGCCATACGGGCAAAGTAATTTAGTGTAAAAATTGATCGTATTATCCCTCGATGGGTCCCCGCTCCATGTTAGCCAATGAGAACGACCACGCCCCCCCGTGCCGCCGCCGATGAATGATGCTATGTTACTTACCGTAAAACTCTGCTGTACGCTTGGCGCTGCGTTATAATTCATGTCACCGTCCTGGAACGCAATGATCGTCGTTGTCCCCGGTTTCAATATATGAATGTTTCCGTCCACGATCGTCGCTATTTGCGTGAGCGAGCTCGCGTAGGAGACCGGAAGCCCCGAGCTGGCCGTAGCGCCTGGGGCGAAGTCCGGGTCTCCGACTGTCTTGCCGGGGAGCGAACCGAAGGTGATAGCCTGGTTGGCCTTGGCAACCGTGAAAGACTGTTTCACGATGGGTGCGGCATTATAGTTCGTATTTCCGCCCTGGGAAGCCTCGAGCGTGCATGTTCCCGCAGCATGGATTGTAACGGTATTATCGGCTGCCGTACAAACATCGCCGGTAAGGCTGATAAGGCTTACAGCGAGGCCTGAATTTGAGCTTACGGGATCCATAAACGGCGCATCTCCGTACATCTTGCCCGTAACCGCGCCGAATGTAATCGTCTGGCCGGCTTTCTGAGGTACAATGGTAACCGCCGGTGAAATGGCTGCATTGTAGTTGCTCTCAGCCGCTTTCGCCGCCGTTACCCAACAGGTGCCGGTTGCGGCTATAATGGTGACAACGTTGCCGGATACCGAGCAGCCTGTCGAGGATCCAACATTGTACGATACAAGCCCCGTACCGCTGCCTCCGCTGCTTGTCAAGGTCGCCGTGTTTCCGTAGGCAAGGCTTGCAGGAGCGCTTACCCTCAGCGCTGCCTGGTCTGCCCTGGCAACTTCAACAATCACATTGCCGTTTACCGTGTTGTAGTTTGCGGCGTCAGTGGGCGTGAATGTGACGGCAGCGCTGTAGGCGCCGGCATTCGGTATCGTAGACGGCGCGGTGAAGGCAAAGCTGCCGGGTATTGATGCGCTGCCGCCGCTCAGCGTCGAGGCGGAAAGCTGCTGCGTGTATGTGATTCCGCTTGTCAGAGGCCATGTCGTCACGTCGGGGGTCGCCTTTGCTATGGTCATCGTGCCGGCGGCGCTGCCCCGGTAATTTTCGTCTTCGATTGTTCCCACCACGGTGTAGCTCCCGGCGTTCGTGGGCGCTGTAGGCAAACTATCATAGGTGAACGCGACCGTGAGTCCAGCCGGATTTGTTGCGGCTGTTGCATTTTTGGCTGTGCTGTTGTACGTATGGCCCAGGTTGTCTAAGGTCACTGCGGCAATTGCCTTTAAGACGTTGATTGTAGCGCTTGCCGATACGGTGTCGTAGTTACTCGTATCGCTCGGAGTAAACTCCGCGGATAATGTCCGGCTGTTGCCTGCCGGAAGGACGGTGCCGGCAGCGGGTGTGTATATGAAGCTGCCCGGCACTGATGCAGTCGCATTCAACTGTGCTCCGCCCAGGGCCGCTCCATATGTGATGTCCCCAGGGTTATTCCATGTGAGAACAGGAGTCGCCTTCGAAACCGTAATGTCCACGCTGCCGCTCACCGTGTTGTAGTTGATCGTGTCCATGGGCGCGAAGGCGACCGCGGCGCTGTAGACGCCGGCATTCGGCATTGTAGACGGCGCGGCGAAGGCAAAGCTGCCGGGTGCCGATGCGCTGCCGCCGCTCAGCGTCGAGGCGGAAAGCCGCTGCGTGTATGTGATTTCGCCGGCCAGGGGCCATGTCGTCACGGTGGGGGTCGCCTTTGCTATGGTCATCGTGCCGGTTGTACTGCCCTGGTAATTGGTGTCTTCGATTGTTCCTACCACCGTGTAACTTCCTGCGTTGATCGGCGGTGTGGCTGAGCCATTGTAGGTGAACGCGATCGTCAGCCCTGCCGGGTCCGTTGTGCCTGTGGCATTCCTGGCTGTCGTGTCATATATCCGGCTCAGATTGCCTAACGTCACTGTCGCTGCTGCCTTTAACACGTTGATTCTGACGGTTGCCGAGGCGACGTTGTAATTGCTCGTGTCAATCGGCGTAAAGTTCACCGATAATGTCTGGTTGCCGGCCGCAGTGAGCACAACACCGGCAGCCGGGGTATAGATGAGCGTGCCGGGTACTGATGCGGCTGCATTCAACTCAGCTCCGGCCAGGGCCGTTCCATAGGTGATGTCCGCAGGGTTATTCCAGGTGATTGTCGGCGTCGCCCTTGCAACCGCAACATATACGTAGCCGGTTACGGTGAGGTAATTCGTCATATCCGTGGGAGTGAAGGTAACCGCTGCGCTGTATATGCCGGCATTCGGTGCTGTAGCCGACGTAGTGAAGCCGAAGTTGCCCGGGATAGATCCGCTTCCGCTTGTCAGTGTGGAGGCCGAAAGCTGCTGCCCATATGTGATTCCGCTTGCCAGGGGCCATATCGTCACGGTGGGCGTCGCTTTTTGCAGGGAAATTGTGTCCTCCGGCGAAGTTATTGTATTATAGTTGGTGTCTCCGGCTTTCGTTGCTGTCACCGTGCAGGTGCCGCTTGCGTCCGTTACCGAAAGGATGCTGCCTGACACCGAACAGCCTGTTGAGGAACCCGCGCTGTATGACACCGCGCCCGTGCCGCTGCCTCCGCTCTTCGTCAGAGTCGCCGTGTTCCCGTATGTAAGGGTTTCGGGAGCAATGACCAGGAGCGTTTGCTGTTCTGCCTTCTGCAGCGTGACCGTGGCTGCTGAAGAGGACGCTTCATTGTAGTTGGGATCTCCGGCCTTTGTTGCTGTTATTGAACACGTGCCGCCTGCGTTCGTAACCGAGAGAATGCCGCCGGACACCGAACAGCCTGTGGAGGAACCCGCACTGTAAGTTACCGCTCCATCCCCGCTGCCGCCGCTGCTCATCAGGCCTGAGGTGTTTCCGTATACAAGGGTTGCAGAAGCAATGACCAGGAGCGTTTCCTGGTTGGCCTTCTGCAGCGTGACCGTGGCCGGTAAAGAGGACGCTTCATTGTAGTTGGAATCGCCGGCTTTTGTCGCTGTTGCCATGCAAGTGGCGCTTGCATTTGTAACCGAGAGAGTGCTGCCGGAAACCGAGCACCCTGTGGAAGAACCAGCGCTGTATGAGACCGCTCCCGTGCCGCTGCCGCCGCTGCTTGTCAAGGCTGTTGTGGTCCCATAGGTAAGACTTCCGGGAGCGATGACCGCGAGCGCTGCCTGGTTGGCTTTCCGCAGCATGACCGTGGCTGCTAAAGAGGACGCTTCATTGTAGTTGGGATCTCCGGCCTTTGTTGCTGTTATTGAACACGTGCCGCCTGCGTTCGTAACTGAGAGAATGCTGCCGGACACCGAGCACCCCGTGGAAGAACCGGCGCTGTATGACACTGCTCCCATGCCGCTGCCGCCGCTGCTCGTCAAGGTCGCTGTGCTCCCATAGGTAACGCTTGCGGGAGAGATGACCAGGAGCGCTGTCTGGTCTGCTTTCAGCAGTGAGACTGTGGCCGGGGATGAAGCTGCAGCATTATAGTTGCTGTCTGCGGCTTTCGACGCTGTTACCATGCATGTGCCGCTTGCATTCGTCACCGACAGAATGCTGCCGGATACCGAGCACCCTGTCGAGGAACCAACACTGTACGATACAACCCCCGTACCGCTGCCGCCGTTGATGGTCAAGCTTGCCGTACTCCCGTAGGTAAGAGTTCCGGGAGCGATGACCAAGAGCGTTGCCTGGTCTGCCCTGGCAACTGTAACATTCACGGTGCCGATCACAGTGTTGTAGTTGATCGTGTCCATGGGCGTAAAGGTGACCTCGGCACTGTAGACACCGGCATTCGGTATCGTAGACGGCGCGGCGAAGGCAAAGCTGCCTGGTACCGATGCGCTGCCGCCGCTCAGCGTCGAAGCGGAAAGCTGCTGTCCGTAAGTGATACCGCTTGCAGTGGGCCATGCTGTGACGATAGGGATCGCCTTCTGCAGCGTTATTGTCGCTGAAGATGAGGCGACTGCGTTGTAGTTATTATCAACCGATTTCGTTGCTGTCACCGAGCAGGTGCCGCTTGCATCCGTTACCGAAAGGATGCTGCCTGACACCGAACACCCTGTTGAGGAACCCGCGCTGTATGACACAGCCCCCGTGCCGCTGCCTCCGCTGCTCGTCAAAGTCGCCGTGTTCCCGTATGTAAGGGTTTCGGGAGCAATGACCAGGAGCGTTTGCTGTTCTGCCTTTTGCAGCGTGATTGTTGCCGCTGAAGAGGACGCTTCATTGAAGTTCGAATCCCCGGCTTTTGTTGCTGTTGCCATGCATGTGCCGCTTGCATTCGTAACCGAGAGGACGCTGCCGGATACCAAGCAGCCTGTGGAGGAACCAACGCTGTATGACACCGCTCCAGTGCCGCTGCCGCCGCTGCTCGAGAGCGTCGCTGTGGTCCCATAGGTAAGGATTCCGGGAGCGACGGCCAAGAGCGTTGCCTGGTTCGCCTTCTGCAGCGTGACCGTTGCCGCTGAAGAGGACGCTTCATTGAAGTTCGAATCCCCGGCTTTTGTCGCTGTTACCATGCAATCGCCGCTTGCATTATTAACAGAGAGAGTGCTGCCGGACACCGAGCACCCTGTAGAGGAACCAGCGCTGTATGAGACCGCTCCCGTGCCGCTGCCGCCGCTGCTTGTCAAGGCTGTTGTGGTCCCATAGGTAAGAATTCCGGGAGCGATGGCCGAGAGCGTTGCCTGGTTCGCCTTCTGGAGCACTACTGTGGCCGCTGATGACGTGGCTTCAGTATAGTCAGCGTCAGCGGCCTTCATGGCAATAACAGAGCAGGTGCTGCTTGCATTCGTAACCGAGAGGGTGCTGCCGGATATTGAGCAGCCTGTGGAGGACCCAACGCTGTATGACACCGCTCCCGTGCCGCTGCCGCCGCTGCTTGAGAGCGTCGCTGTGGTCCCATAGGTAAGAGTCCCGGGAGCGATGATGGTGAGCGTTTGCTGGTTCGATCTCTTCAGGGAGACCGTGGCCTGCTCCGACGTTATTTCGTTGTAGTTCACATCTCCGGCTTTTGTCGCTGTTATTGAGCATGTGCCGCTTGCATCCGTTACCGAAAGAATGCTGCCGGATACCGAACACCCTGTCGAGGAGCCGGTGCTGTAAGATATCACTCCCGTGCCGCTGCCGCCCATGGTCGTCAAGGTAGCCGTGCTCCCGTAGGCAAGAGTCGGCGGTGCGTTGATCGTCAATACTTCCTGGTCAGCCCTGGCAACCGCAACATTCACGCTGCCGCTTACAGTGGTATAGTTTGTTCTGTACTCCATCGTAGGCGTAAAGTTTACCGGCGCGCTGTAAGTCCCGGCAGTCGGCGTCATGGTTGGCGTACTAAAGGCAAAGCTCCCGGGAACTGATGCGCTTCCCCCGGTAAGCGTCGAGGCCGACAGCGGCTGCAAATACGTGATCCCGCTCGCTGTGGGCCATGTTGTCACGATGGGGCCGGCCTTCTGCAGCGAGACCGTGGCCGGAGATGAGGATGTTTCATTGTAATTAGAGTCTCCGGCTTTTGTTGCTGTTACCATGCAGTCGCCGCTTGCGTTCGTAACCGAGAGGATGCTGCCGGACACCGAGCAGCCTGTGGAAGAGCCAACGCTGTATGACACTGCTCCCGTGCCGCTGCCGCCGCTGCTCGAGAGCGTCGTTGTGGTTCCATAGGTAAGAATTCCGGGAGCGAGGACCAAGAGCGTTTCCTGGTCTGCCTTCTGCAACGCGACCGCCGCAGCTGATGAAGTAGCTTCATTGAAGTTCGAATCTCCCGCTTTTGTCGCTGTTACCATGCAGTCGCCGCTTGCATTCGTAACCGAGAGGATGCTGCCGGACACTGAGCAGCCTGTGGAGGAGCCAACGCTGTATGACATTGCTCCCGTGCCGCTGCCGCCGCTGCTCGAGAGCGTCGTTGTGGTCCCATAGGTAAGAATTCCGGGAGCGATGATCGCAACCGTTGCCTGGCTTGCCTTCTGCAGCGCGACCGTTGCCGCTGAAGAGGACGCTTCATTGAAGTTCGAATCCCCGGCTTTTGTCGCTGTTACCATGCAGTCGCCGCTTGCGTTCGTAACCGAGAGAGTGCTGCCGGACGCCGAACAGCCTGTGGAGGAGCCAACGCTGTATGACACTGCTCCCGTGCCGCTGCCGCCGCTGCTCGAGAGCGTCGTTGTGGTCCCATAGGTAAGAATTGCCGGAGCAATGAGCACGACCGTTGCCTGGCTTGCCTTCTGCAGCGCGACCGTTGCCGCTGATGAAGTAGCTTCATTGTAGTTAGCGTCTCCGGCTTTTGTCGCTGTTACCATGCAATCGCCGCTTGCATTATTAACAGAGAGAGTGCTGCCGGACACCGAACAGCCTGTGGAGGAGCCCGCACTGTATGAAACCGCTCCATTCCCGCTGCCGCCGCTGCTTGAGAGCGTCGCTGTGGTCCCGTAGGTAAGAGTCCCGGGAGCGATAACCAAGAGCGTTTCCTGGTTCGCTCTGGCAATTGCCACCTCCACGCTGCCGCTCACAAGGTTGTAGTTCGTGGTATCAGTCGGGGTAAAGGTCACTGCAGCGCTGTAGGCGCCGGCATCGGGTGCAGTGGTCGGTACGGTAAAAGCGAAGCTGCCGGAAACTGATGCACTGCCCCCTGTCAGTGTCGATGCCGAAAGTTGCTGCCCGTAGGTGATTTGGCTCGCCGTGGGCAAGGTCGTCACGCTCGGCGTGACCTTGGCAACCACAACGTAAACGCTGCCATATACAATGTTGTAGTTGGTCGTGTCCGCAGGAGTGAAAGACACAGAGGCGCTATAGGTACCGGCATTCGGTATGAAGGACGGCGACGTAAAAGCGAAGCTGCCCGGCACTAATGGACTGCCCCCGGTCAGTGTCGAGAGCGATAGCGCCTCCCCGTACGTGATCCCGCTTGCTGTGGGCCATGCTGTCACGATGGGGATGGCCTTCTGCAGCATGACAGTTGACGCTGAAGAGGATGCTTGATTGAAGTTCGAGTCTCCGGCTTTTGTCGCTGTTACCATGCAGTCGCCGCTTGCGTTCGTAACCGAGAGGACGCTGTCGGATACCAAGCAGCCTGTGGAGAAACCAACGCTGTATGACACTGCTCCAGTGCCGCTGCCGCCGCTGCTCGAGAGCGTCGTTGTGGTTCCGTAAGTAAGAATTGCCGGAGCAATGAGCGCGACCGTTGCCTGGCTTGCCTTCTGCAGCGCGACAGTTGCCGCTGAAGAGGACGCTTCATTGAAGTTCGAATCTCCCGCTTTTGTCGCTGTTACCATGCAGTCGCCGCTTGCATTCTTAACCGAGAGGATGCTGCCGGACACTGAGCAGCCTGTGGAGGAGCCAACGCTGTATGACATTGCTCCCGTGCCGCTGCCGCCGCTGCTCGAGAGCGTCGTTGTGGTCCCATAGGTAAGAATTCCGGGAGCGATGATCGCAACCGTTGCCTGGCTTGCCTTCTGCAGCGCGACCGTTGCCGCTGAAGAGGACGCTTCATTGAAGTTCGAATCCCCGGCTTTTGTCGCTGTTACCATGCAGTCGCCGCTTGCGTTCGTAACCGAGAGAGTGCTGCCGGACGCCGAACAGCCTGTGGAGGAGCCAACGCTGTATGACACTGCTCCCGTGCCGCTGCCGCCGCTGCTCGAGAGCGTCGTTGTGGTCCCATAGGTAAGAATTGCCGGAGCAATGAGCGCGACCGTTGCCTGGCTTGCCTTCTGCAGCGCGACCGTTGCCGCTGATGAAGTAGCTTCATTGTAGTTAGCGTCTCCGGCTTTTGTCGCTGTTACCATGCAATCGCCGCTTGCATTATTAACAAAGAGAGTGCTGCCGGACACCGAACAGCCTGTGGAGGAGCCCGCACTGTATGAAACCGCTCCATTCCCGCTGCCGCCGCTGCTCGAGAGCGTCGCTGTGGTCCCGTAGGTAAGAGTCCCGGGAGCGATAACCAGGAGCGTTTCCTGGTTCGCTCTGGCAATTGCCACCTCCACGCTGCCGCTCACAAGGTTGTAGTTCGTGGTATCAGTCGGGGTAAAGGTCACTGCAGCGCTGTAGGCGCCGGCATCGGGTGCAGTGGTCGGTACGGTAAAAGCGAAGCTGCCGGAAACTGATGCACTGCCCCCTGTCAGCGACGATGCCGAGAGCGGCTGCCCGTATGTGATACCGCTCGCCGTGGGCCAGGTCGTCACGCTCGGCGTGACCATGTCAATGATCATTGTGCCCGTGGCGCTGCCTGCGTAATTCGTCTCGTTGATCGTTCCGATCACAGTGTACGTGCCGGCATTGTTAGGGGCTATTGATAAACCGTTGTAAGTGAACGTCACATTAAGACCCTCCGGGGATGTCGTTGCTGTAGCGTTCCTGGCTGTCCCATCGTAGGTCTGGCTGAGATTGCCTAACGTCACTGTCGCCGGAGCCTTTAGCACGTTGATCTGGACATCAGCAGAAGCAGTATTGTAATTGTTCGGTTCAGCCGGGCTAAAGTCTGCGTGCAGTCCCTGGCCGCTGCCTGCTGAAAGTACTGTGCCGCCGGCCGGTGTATAGGAGAATGAGCCGGGAACTGATGGTGTGCCGGACACTGATGCGCTGGCATTCAACTGTGTATCGCCGAGAGGCGTTCCATAAGTTATGTTATCCGGGTTGGCCCAGGTGATAATGGGAGTCCCTTTTACGATTGTCAATGTACCGGTGGCTGTAACCGCATTGCTTGCTGCTGTTTGCAGAGTAAAGGTTGTAGTACTGGCAGCAGTCGAGGACAATGTACTGATTGTCAATGTGCAGGTTTCGGTATAGTTGCCGTTGTCAAGAAAAACAAGGGGGTCCGGGCTGAAAGAGACGCTCGTTCCGGCGGGGAGCGGCGTGGTAACGGTCAGTGCGGCATTACCTGAGCCGCCGACTTTTGTTACTGTGAGAGCAAATGTCACGGAGCCTGGAGTGCCCGAAGCCAGTGTACCGTTCTGTGAACCGAGAGTAACATTGCGCAGGACAAGAGCCCCCGCTACATACGGCCCTAATATCGGGCCTCCTCCCGGTATGCCAACGGGCTGGATAGATTCGGTTGCCGTACTCGACACAGCCCGTGCCATGTTAACGCGTCCGTTTCCGGTCTGATTCTCTGAACCCGCAGGATCGGCTGTGCCTGCGAGACGACCGACGATGACGCCATTTGTCAGGCTCGGATCAACAGCCCTCATGAACGCTGCAACGCCCGCGACAATGGCAGCTGATGCGGATGTACCCGTGACTGGCGTATAAGGTGTATAAGTGCCGGTTAAGTTAGTAGTCAGGATATTCGTGCCAGGCGCAGCAAGGAAGGCATCTTCCCCGTAATTGCTGAAGTCGGCCAGGATGTCCTCGGCGTTCGTCGCGGAGACGCCCACAACGCCGCGATCGCCCGCGGGATACGTCGGGGTCCCGGATCGGTCGTTGCCTGTTGCCGCTACGAGGACCGCGTTCTTGGACCATGCATAATCAATGGCGTCCTGAAGACCCTGGCTGAATCCCGGATTACTGAACCCCATTAATATTACGTCGGCTCCATGGTCGGCGGCATACATGACGCCCGCGATGATATCGCTGTCCCAGCCTGTACCGTCCTCGCCGAGGACAGCCACAGGCATGACTCTCACTCCGGAAAACGCTACACCCGCGATTCCCTCCGTATTGGGGACCGCAGCGATAATTCCCGCCATCCAGGTCCCGTGGCCGTTTGAGTCCGTCATACCCGTTGATAAGTCCAGAATCGAAGTGCCGGGAACAAGAACCCCGCTGAGGTCGGGATGAGAAGCATCTATCCCGGTGTCAAGGACCGCTACTGTTGCCGTGCCGGATGTTGTTACTGAACCGTAAACCTGATCCCATGAAATTTGGGGCAAGGCCCACTGCTCATTATATCGGGGGTCAGACGGCATTGCCTCGGACTTGCGTGTTTGATTTATCTCCGCTCTTTCCACCTGGGAATCGAACTGATAACTCGACAAAGCCGTAGAGAGAACATTAGCAGGAATCTGGACAACGTGCAGCCGGAGAGCAGGAATGGATGATTTCTCGGTCCCGCCGTTTCGTGAGATGACAGCAGCCTGTTCTTGCGGAGAAAGGCCGTTCTTCATCTTGACTAACAACGATGCAGTCTCGTCCGAGGCCTCAGCGCTTGGAACAAAAACAGCGCCAAGAGAAAGAAGGGCGACAAGGATTATGAGAGTTATACTTCTTCCGTGATTCCAGCCGGATTTCCTCGGGTATATCAGGCTAATTATCTTCAAAAAAGATCTCCTTAAATAAAAGCCTGGTTTTATTCAGACCGAGTAAATCCAGTTTGCTGAGTTGCTCGTAAATGACCCTGCTTCGGTTCCCTGCAACAGATTATTAAATGCATGGAGAATATATGCACGATAACTGCCATGTACCTGTTTAAGAAGGAAAATACAGAAAATATCCGTCTTTTGACATTTAATTTAAAAAGATGTGTGCCAAAAGTATTACAACGGGCGACGATATACCGTTATCTGATAATAAAGATCGAAAAAAGCATCGGCATTTAACGCCAGTGGCGTTATTTGACGCCACTTTTGAGATACTTTTTTACGCAGACATTGCTTATTAACGGCGAAAAATTATTTATTTTTTTAATACTTAAAGAAGAGACTAGAACAGAAGGGACAGCAGAGCTGGCACAGCGGTTTCCACGTTCAGAATCCGCTCACCTGCCTGGACAGCCGTAAATCCGGCTGCAGCAAGTTTTTCGATTTCATACGGAATAAATCCGCCTTCAGGGCCCACTACGAGAGTAACGGCTTTTTCCGCTGTTCGAGGGCAGGGTAATGATGCATAGGGATGGGCAACGAGTGAAACCGTGCCCTTTGCAATACCGGGAAGTTCGTCCTCGACAAAGGGCTTGAACAGAGGTCGCAACAGCACTTCGGGAATAACCGTGTCGCGCGCCTGCTCCAGGCCGGAGATAAGCTGCTCCCGCAGATTATCGGACGCGAGAGCCGGACTTCCCCAATAGCTTTTCTCCACCCGGAAAGCATTCAGAAGAACGATCCGCTTCACGCCCATTGCCGACGCGGAGCGAAGAACCCTTTTCAGCACTTTAGGCCGAGGAAGCGCGAGAATAAGCGTAACGGGCAAGGGTGCGGGCGGCATACGCTTCGAGCCGCACGTCCATTTCAAGGAAGGACCCATTGAGCACGTTGATCCGTCCCGTGCCGATCCGGTCATTCATGAGTCCCACGCAAAGCTCATCATTGATCTTCGCGCGATGAACTTCAAGCACGTGCTTTAAACGTCGGCCTTCAAGCCGCGCGCGATTCGTGCCATGGATAAGGTCTTCAGGAAATAAAAGGATAAGATTCAGAGGCGTTCTCCCGAAATCGTGAAACAAGAAGGTCACCGGAGCGGCATTGAGCAAAAACGGTTATTGACTTCACCTACAACTAAACAGATGGCGCAGAAGTGAGATTGCACCATTTACTGCTTGAAAGGTGCTATTTGGCAAGAATCGAGAAGTGACCCTCATAATCTCGGCGGATTCTTCGCCGCCTCCCATGGACCGCCGGGTGGCCATGATTTGGGGTAAGGTGTACCCGTGCGTGCAGCCTTGATGACCGGTTCCATGAATTGCGCAAGACGCTTAATGACCTCTGCAAGTCCCGATGGTGCGGAGGTAAGGCCGCTCTTCGTAAGAAATGCCCGCCACTGCGCCTGTTTGTCCCGCATTGCTGCGAACTCGGACCTGAGCGCTGTCGGCAGCCCGCCAGGGATGGCGGTGCGTCGCCGCTCGAAGGTTGCGCGAAGCGCACCCGCGAGAAGATCGCCGTTAAAGGTTTGGAACTGAGCCAGCACGTACACGTCAAAGAAGTCCCTCATGCGGCTGTTGTTTGTGCCAAGCAGCACCATGGCATGGAACTTTTCTGCTATCACCGTCTCCGGACGATACGCCCGCAACCGCGGCTCCGGTAGATTAAGCAGACCTGGATAGTTCAGCCATTGAGGCGGCGGTGATATCGCATCCCCGAGGCCCACGTCCACCTGAACGCGAAGACGGGCCGACCCGAGCTGCGCGCGAAGCGTTACACGTCTTCCGCCGTAGGCATCCTCATCACGGATTGCCGCCACCCGGATGGAGTCCTGATGGTACGTCATGGCGTCCGGCTCTACTTCCACGGCACATACGTCCTGAAAAATATTGACCAACGCTTCATCCGACAGGTCTCCGAAACCGAGAAGATCGGCATCGCGCGTCGGCCGGATCGTCTCACCAAGCCACGCGAGCATGAGGAGCGCGCCCTTGAGAACAAATCGCCCGGCATGAGGCGAACGGGACAACCTGTAGAGGAACCGCTCTGTGGCGAAGCGCGTCAGCAGGAGCTCCGTCTCTACGCCCAGCGACCGGGCGTGACTGACAAGGCGCGTGTGTATTGACCGGGAAAGGCCGTGGGTCTTGGCTCTCATGCGACCAAGGCCTCCAGATACGGCTTCATGACACGTTGGACGCGGCAAATCCGCGCATAGCGATCCATTTCATTCATGGTGAAGCGGCGCTCTCGCCATGCCTCGCGCAGGGCTTCAAGAGCGACATCAAGACCGATCTTGTTGCGGTATTTGAAAAGGTCAGCAAGGGTCTTGGCAACGCCGTATATTTTCACCGGCTGCCCTTCGATGTTGTGAATTTCGATGCCCTCGGTAAAAGCCTTTTCGCTGAATTTTACGACGCGAAGCGCAGGGTAGCGCATCTTCGGGCTGCGTGCTCGCCGGTCAACAGCAAGCCAGATGTGGGGAGGGAGCTGGGTGCCGATTTCGTGAAAGCTCAGCGCAGAGATAAGACAGACCACGCCGTCAGGTACGGCGCGAGCGACCACAGCGAGCGTATGATGCTCGGTGAATGGTTGCTCCGGGAGACGGTATTGTCCCCGGGCAATGCGCTCGACGGCGCCCTGCTGAACGAGCCGCGTAAGAATTTGGCTGTGAATGCCCTCTCGCGCCGCCTCCCCGGCAGTGAAAATCCCCCGCTTCCGGGCGAACTTTAGGGTTTCGTTGACTTGTGACCGCTTCATGTGTGAAATTGTACACACTTATAATTAAATGTCAACAGTTTCACACTATAAATTTTGTTCACACTTCCCATTTTGCGATAAAAAATGTCGGCATATGAGCACTATGTGCCGACATTTTGCTTCATGTGGACGCTGAAGCCGTCCTGCTCGCAGTCCTCTCCGGCACTGCTGCTTCAGGAATCGGCTACGTCATCTGGTACGCTGCGCTCCGCGGCCTTTCTTCGACGCGCGCAGCCGCAGTCCGGCTGTCGGTCCCTGTCCTGGACGCGTTCGGCGGGGTGATATTCCTGTCCGAACTCGTCACGCTCAGGCTCGTGATCGCATCAATACTGATCCTCGGCGGCGTAGCAATGGCTGTTGTGGCGCAGGAGCTGAAAAAGGGAAACTGAAGAGTTGATTGATTTTGCGATGGTTTGAGCCGGGATAAATACTACACCTACAAATCTTGATTTTGTTTAAAGCTGAAAAAATAGCAATTAAGGTGTGAAAGATGTGAAGAAGTAACGGGCTGCAGAATTAATTTTATCCCATTTCGGTCACTGTCTCGCAAGATGTCCGCACCTTGAAAAAACTGCAAGGCGGATGGCAGGATACCGGGACCTGCCCATGGGCAGGCATGATGCTGAAGCGCTGCAGGACCCGAAGCTCGAAGCATTTAAACATTTCGTGGAGATCGAGGAAGAACTTATGCATTTGCTGGAGATGAGAGTCGACCAGGATCGAAAAGTGCTGATCGAGATGGGCAAGGCCGCTGGCTGACCACGAATCAAGGAAAACCGGGGAATGAGATCAGGTCTGTAAGTTGAAAAGTGATATTTCAAGACGAAGACGCGATCCCATTTGGTTCGCAAAGTTCTCTTTTCGAGTGGCGATATTATGTCACACTCTAATCGGAAATGGCACTATTTTCGAGGGGCAGGTCTAAAGAAGCCAGGCTTTACAGCCCTACCCCCGGATAATACACCCTAATTTTGTCAGCTGGTTTAAGGAAAAACCAGGATATGTCAGAAAAGTAATCTGCCTCCATTTGCAATTTATCACTTAGACCTCCGCCTGACTCAAAAAACCAAACTACAACGCGGCGGCCTTCGCCTTTTATTGCCTGAACGAGAGGGACGTAATCAGCATCACCAGCAACAAGAATCGCGATATCATAATTTCCGCGATTTGCATGAGTAAGCATATCTGTAGCCAATGTTATATCCACTCTTTTTGATGACCGGCCTTTTACCTTTTTAAAAACCTTCGGCGCTTCAATGCCGAGATCTTTTAACTTTCGCTCTACATCCCGAATTTTGTCTTCGTCTCCCTGTACTGCTGTATAATAGTATTTACGCATTACCTCACAATGAGTATGGTGGGGAATATTGGCTACTCTGGACCAGACGTAAACGTCCTCCAACACTTCGACGTGCGGTAACGGCTGATCTCCAGATATCGCGTTCTTATACCGAATTGCCAAGTTTTCGCCATCGATAAACATCATAGCCTTAGTATGTGCTTTCAAATTATCAGGAAGATAATGAGAAGAACTCATATAACGTCTCCTATACGATGAAACTATCTGTAACGACTATATGCTTGGATCAGACCGATGTCAATACATCGAACGGGCAGGCATGATGCGGAAGCCATGCAGGACCCGAAGCTGATCGAAGCGTTCAGACATTTCGTGAAGATCGAGGAAGAACTTCTGCATTGCTGGAGATGAGAGTCGATCAGGATCGAAAAATGCTGATCGATATGGGCAAGGCCGCTGGCTGAGTGGAGCCCCCTCCGGCATCCCGACTTGTCGGGTCTAAATAGTCGCGACCTCCCGGGACTGCGCACTCGCGACAGCCTGGCTCGTTGAAGCCACGCGCGAGTAAGCGCGTTTCATCCCGGCAGGGCCGGGGGATGCTAAGTCGCGGGATTACGAATCAAGGAAAACAGGGGAATGAGATCAAGGTCTGTAAACTAAAAAGTGATATTTCATGACCCGACCTTTATGTGGTTACAAGCTAAAGTCCGGTCACGGGCTTACCCCGGTACACCCCGGAAGGCTTCTTATAAATCCTTTAATCGCGTCTATCCTGATTTTCGACTGGCTGCACATGCAAGTTATTGCGCTGCTTCTGACGCCGTCAAGCTGTGCCGCCTCGCTGACAATGGAAAGCAGATCTATGAAGCTTTCGACAAAATCAATGTCCACATTGGCCTGATCGATCATGTCCAGCGTTACCGGCTGTCTTCTTCGCAGTGATTTCACCCGTTTCTTCGATGTGCTCACGATAGACCCCCAAACACGCGGTTACTTATTTTTCCATTTATTTATCTCGATTTTGGGTCTGAGAAACGCGATCCACAATAAATTACTTTACGCCCTATCATGCCGTGTTGTCAAGAATTATTTTACGGCATAATAGGGCGTATGAATAAAAAACAAATACAAAAAGAATTAAAGCTTTTCGGCGAGAATTTGCGGCGAGAAAGAACCGCACGCAATATCACCCAGGAAAAACTCGCAGAGCTTACCTTTTTAAACGTGAGGACTGTTCAAAAAATTGAGGCGGGACAAACCAATATTCTCTTAACCACGGCAAAAAGAATTCAAAGAGCGATTGGTTGCCGATGGGAAACGCTGTTGGATTAAAGAGTATCAGGGCGTGGTTGGGCTGAACGATTTCGTCGGCTCTACTCAGATGGTTTTTTGCACGTTGCGTATCAACGTCCCGGATTGTTCTTCGTCTTAATTGATACCTACAAGTGTTGCTTTTAACAAAGCAGATTTTTCAAGGTGGGACGTTTTAAGGAAAAGTCCAACAGTATGGACCTGACCCCAAGAAGTTTTTGACCCCAAGAAGTTTTCAATAGCTTTTCTCCACCCGAAAGGCATTCAGGAGCTTGAGAGCGGAGATCCGTCCCGTCCCGATCCGGTCATTCATGAGTCCGACGCAAAGCTCGTCATTGATCTTCGCCCGATGGACTTCAAACACGTGCTTTAACCGTCGGCCTTCAAGCCGTACGCGATTTGTGCCATGGATAAAATCTTCAGGAAACAAAAGAATAAGATTCAGAGGGCGTTCTCCCAAAATCGTGGAAAAAATAAGGTCACCGGAGCACATTGAGAAAAAACGGTTATTGATTTCACCTGCTAACTGTTCACTTCGCCAGAGGGAACTTCAATTATCAATTACTGGTTGAAATAAACGTTTTCGTCAATTTAAAATGTCAATCTCAAAGTCCTCTAATAGGCTCTACTATTGTCCCTGTGACCTTCATCCTCTAAGTCTTCTTTGCAACAAAAAACATCAACGTCCCGCAGTTCCCCCCGTATGTTGATAAAGATACTTCTGAAAGCCGCTGAACACCTTGCCGATTTCAGTCGCCGGACCAAGATCGGCCACGGCATCCGCAAGTGAATCACGATACTTCAGCCGCAGAAGCGGCGTAAGCTTTGCTTGATCCAACTCGTCAACGCCCTCTTTTACATATTGCGCCAGCACAAAATCTAAGAAAGCCTGTTGTTTATCGTTGAACTGAACATGGATGACCGTCTTTGCCTTATTCGCCCGTTCTTCACGGGTCACCGGCTGCAGCGCAAAGGCAACATAGGCGAGGACATCAAAAAGGTCGCTCTTTTCAGCTTCGATGATCTTCTGCATCTCTGCCAATGGTTCTCTTCCAAAACCTTTGTCAGCCAAACCCTCTAAGAATTTCCTCCTAGTATTAGGAACACTCCATATCTTTCTCAACTCGTCCTCGTCCTGGAAGAATTCAGGCAGCGTCCCGAACAGACTCTCCAAAAATTGCGCAGCAGACAGAGGCTTTCCATCCGGCCCCCAGAAAGTCGTCACCATAATATGCTGAATAGTTCGCTCCTTACCGTCGGCCAGCTTTACCTTCGCTTTCTTCTTGCATCCACAAGGTCGTTGGCCGCATATCGCACAAGGCTCCTTTATACAAACGCAAGGTTGCTTGCCGCAGACCTTGCAGGGTTGAGGCGGCCTTTTTTCACAGACGCACGGTCTTTCTCCACATTTCGAGCACGGCTCTGGTTCTAACGGTTCCCCGTCCCATGCCGGATCGCTAAAGTGGTGGTGCGCTTTCACAAAATCGTAAATCGTGAAGTAATCCTTGCCGTCAAACAGCCGGGTTCCGCGCCCAATAATCTGCTTGAACTCAATCATCGAGTTGATCGGCCGCATCAGCACAATGTTTCGGATATTTCGTGCGTCCACGCCCGTCGAAAGTTTTTGCGAGGTGGTCAGAATCGTTGGGATACTCTTTTCGTTGTCCTGAAATTCTCTCAGGTACTGGTCACCGAGCGCGCCGTCATTCGCCGTTACACGAACACAATAGTTCGGCTCCCTGCTCGTCTTCATCTGATTAATAAGGTCTCGCACAGCCAGAGCATGGGCCTGGTTAGCGCAAAATACCAGCGTCTTTTCCTTCTGGTTGATCTGCTCCATGAACAACTTTACCCTGTAGGCTTCACGCACGTCGATCTCGATGATCTTATTAAAATCCGGCTCCGTATAAAGCCTGCCCGATTCTACTACGCCTTCGACCAAGGTGTCATCTGATGTATAGACATATTCATCCAGCGTAGTGGCAAACTGTTTCACCTTAAATGGCGTCAAGAAACCGTCGTTGATGCCTTCTTTAAGAGAATAGATATATACCGGATCATCAAAGTAGGCGTAAGTATCCGCGTTGTCCTTGCGCCTGGGTGTTGCGGTGAGCCCGAGTTGCACGGCAGGGGCGAAGTAATCCATGATGCCGCGCCAGTTGCTCTCGTCGTTCGCGCCGCCACGATGACACTCGTCGATGACGATGAAATCGAAGAAATCCGAAGAATACTCGCCGAAATAGGGGGACGGCTTGCCATCCACGGGCGGCCCGCTCATGAAGGTTTGAAAGATTGTAAAGAACAAGCTGCCGTTCTTCGGGACTCTGCCCTTCTTGCGGATGTCATCCGGCGCAATCCGCACCAGCGCATCTTCTGGGAAAGCGGAGAAGGCATTATAAGCCTGGTCTGCCAGGATATTGCGATCGGCGAGAAACAGGATACGCGGTCGGCGTGTGGCTTCGCGGTTCAGGTTCCAACGACTGTGAAAGAGCTTCCAGGCGATCTGGAAGGCAATGAAGGTTTTGCCCGTACCGGTCGCCAGTGTTATCAAGATGCGCGATTTGTTTTCGGCTATGGCGTCCATCACCCTGTTAATGGCGATGTCCTGATAATACCGCACGCTATAGGTGCCGCCTCTGTCCTCGAACGGCACGGAAGCAAAACGGTCGCGCCAGATGTTTTCTTCGGAAAAGGTCAAATTCCAGAGGTCTTCTGGCGTGGGGTAGCGAGGCACCTCGCCTTCCTTGCCGGACTGCATGTCAATGCCGTAGATACCCTGCCCGTTCGTGGAATATGTGTAGCGGATGGCCAGTTTCTCCGCATAGTTCTTCGCCTGCGCCACGCCCTCGGTCAGATCTTCATCCCACGCCTTGGCCTCAACGACCGCAAGCTTACGGTTGCGAAAGACCAGCACATAATCAGCTGAGAGAGCTTTGCCGCGCCGACCTGCGCCTTCGAGTCGGCCCAGCGTAATGGGATACTCGCGCAGAATGCGGCTGCCATCCACCATACCCCAGCCCGCAGCCTTGAGGGCAGGATCAATATGTTCGGCTCTGGTTTCAGCTTCGTTCATCCTACTTAGCCCTTCTGTTTACTTTTTTCCCTCTGCCCAGCGGAGTGAGGCCCTTTTCTCTGAGCCATTCGATTGCGCTGAAAAATTTTCCGCGCGGAATTTTGAGCTTCTCGGGATGCCAGTGCTCCCTTGCTTCGAGAACAATTTGCTCGTCGGTGATAGGCTGCTGCTGGTCCAGCATAAGATTGTTCCAAGCGGCGTACACTGTGCAGAATATCTGGGCCTGTTGCGTATCCATCGGCAACATGAATGCGAGCAAGCGGTCTACTGCGGCTATGCGATCTCCAAGCGCCTGCCGTGCTCGCGTGATCAACGAGTCGAATTGTCGGTACTTGGTGACTCGGTAGGCTGAACCCTTGACCCGCTTGAAATCGAAAAAGCGGGCCTTGCGCGCCCGAGACTCGACCTTCATTAGATGCTGAAAGTCATTCGGCCCGGCTGCGTCCTTGACCGGGTTTCGTCCGAGATCTATACCCACATAAGCCTCGATCATGTGGGCTATCTTTTCCGCTTTCACATGCCCGTAGTTGCTTTGCCTCCCATGCTTTTCGTGCATTTGATATGCCATGGCGAGAATGCCTGCGTGAAGATCAGTCGTGGTGATATTGGATATGGCTATGGGGAACGGAATGACGGCGGCTTTTACCGAAGCCTTGGTCAGCTCGCTGGAGAAGGCTTGGTGAAGGAGGGATTTTTTCAGCTCTGCGAGCGCGGCAAGTTTTTGCTGGTAGAAAGAGGCGAGGCGTTGGGTTTCTGGTTCAAAAGCACGCAGTTTTGCAACGAGGGCACGTTGATCTTTGAGATCTTTAGGAACTGGGATCGTGAAGTTGACCAGTGTTTTTATTGGTAACTGTGGTTGTGCTGCGCCAGTCGTGTACTTCTTTATCTGCTCCTTCACGATTTCAGACCTCAGCAGCTCAAAGAGAAACGAGGGCAGCAGTGAGCGTTTGTTAGGTCGAAAAATGAGCATTCCCGAATTGATTCGGATATCGTCGAATGGAACGTCTTCCGAGTAATGCCCGACATAACCAATGGTGCCACGTGTTGTCAGAACAACATCGTCTCGTTTGAGCTTACCTTTACGAAGCTGTCCATCTTTTTTCGCCGTAATAAACATAGTGGACGTAAAGTCGAAACCATCAGGTCGGACATTCTTCGTGTTCAAAAAGAGGCAGTCGCCCTCATCATGAAAATCTGTGGCTTTTGGGTAATTTACTCCTCGGTCGCCATCAACGATTTCTATCAGGCTCTCGTTACCCAACCGCTTCTCCTCCCACCCGTGACCGCTCTGAATGAAGACGGCTTGCAGGTGGCTTTCAAACAGGGCGCGGGCGTTTTGGAGATTCTTTTCGGCGTTGGCTTTGGCAATGGCGATGCCATCCAACGCTTCGTCAAGGATTCCGACGATACGCCGCTGTTCGGGGAGCGGCGGGAAAGAGAGAGGTAAGGCTTCAATTTCCGATTTGCTGATTGAGGCGAAGACCGCTCCTTCCTTACCTGCAATCGTGGGTTGCAAATGCAGCATTTGGTAAAATAGAAAATCACGGTCAAGTTCAGGATTGCTGCGTATTGCGGCTAAGCCTCTGCCAATGCATATCTCATCGGTTGCGAAGTTCACTGGCCCAACAGGAGCACGCACCGACATCAGGATGTCTCCCTTTTGGGCAATCTTTGTAACTTGAGTCGTCCACGTCGTCGGGGCTCCGATTAACTTCTCTCCGAAGCCTTTTTTCCCTTGGTAGAAGGGCTTTCCCTTGCCGTCGGAGTTGTAAAAATTTCCATCAGGCGATTGGCCCGCAATGACCTCGCACAAATCGCCGATCTTTTTATGTTGCCATCCCGCCTTCATATCTTTGCCCGCCCTTTGCGCTGCTGATCCCGCATCTGCAGGCGGGCGCGCGTCATCCGTTCCCGCAAGCCGCCATCCTTGAGGAACGCTTTTTCGAGTCCTTTGAGTTGCTGGTCGAGCAGGTAGTTGGCCTGGTGAATCAGGCAGATGGCGATATTGGCCACGACCTCTGCTGGGCGGGTTTCCACAAATTCGCGAAAGACATCAAACGTCAGAGGAGTCGTCTTGCTCAACTCACGGACATAGAGCGCTTCGCGGCTGTCTTTGTCCCAGATCTGCATATCGCGCACGCGCAGAAAATCCCGATAATCCTCAAGCAATTCCTCCAGGCTTGCACGCGCGACATTCGTCAGTTTTATCTCGGTCTCCTTTGAAGTCACAGCGGCTTTGCTGCCCTCAATGATGTTTTGCTTTCCTGATCGGGCAGCCTGCACCATTTGATCAATGGTGCGGTCGCCTTTGGCGAGGAATCGGCTACAAAAGCGGTAGGTTATTTCATAGACAACCTCTGACTTCTGGTAAGAGAGCAAGGTCTTATAATCGCCTCTCGGAGGCAAAATCGAGGGCTGGGAATCAGGGGAATTATGCGAGTTATGAGAAGGCTTCCTCCCATGACTCCCATTTTTCACAGAGTTCTCATTATTCCCATTTTTTTTCATAGCAGCTCCCGAATCCTCGTCAGCACCTTCGCGCTCTCTGCATCCAGCGCGGCGATTTCCTTCATAATCTCTTTTGGGTTGCGGTGCTTTACTTCCTCGCCGCCGTTCGGGTTCTTCACGGAGAGGTCAAAGGTTGTCTTGTCGATGTTTTTCGTATCAACGCTCCAACTCTTGGGCGAGTCAGCAAAGGTCTTTTGCAGTTTCACAAACTCAGCGAGGTCGGTGTCATTGAGCGGGTTGGTCTTCCCAAGATTGCGGCCGGGATCAAGCTGGTAATACCAGACCTTGCGGGTGGACGCGCCTTTTTCAAAGAACAGCACCACGGTCTTCACACCCGCGCCCTGAAACGTGCCGCCGGGACAATCGAGCACGGTTTGCAGGTTGCAGTTTTCAAGCAGCATCTTGCGCAAACTCACCGAGGCGTTGTCAGTGTTCGAGAGGAAGGTGTTCTTGATGACCACACCGCCGCGCCCACCCGCCTTCAGAATTTTGATGAAGTGCTGAAGGAAGAGAAAGGCGGTCTCGCCGGTGCGAATCGAAAAGTTCTGCTGCACTTCCTTGCGCTCCTTGCCGCCAAAGGGCGGATTGGCCAGCACCACGTCATAGCGGTCCTTCTCCTGAATGTCGGCAAGATTCTCGGAGAGTGTGTTGGTATGGATGATGTTCGGCGCTTCGATGCCGTGCAGGATCATATTCATGATCGCAATAACATAGGCAAGGGACTTCTTTTCCTTCCCGTAAAAGGTGCGTTCTTGAAGCGTTTTGAGGTCCTTCGTGGTCAGGTTCTTCTTTGCCTTGAGATAATCAAACGCTTCGCACAAGAACCCTGCCGATCCGACAGCGCCATCATAGATCTGCTCTCCCATTTTGGGCTTGATTACATGAACGATTGCGCGGATAAGTGGACGCGGGGTGTAATACTCGCCGCCATTCCTGCCAGCATTGCCCATGTTCTTGATCTTGGCCTCATAGAGGTCTGACAGCTCGTGTTTCTCGTTCTGTGAGCGGAAATGCAGTTCGTCTATGTGGTCGATGATCTCCCGCAAGTTGTAGCCGCTCTGAATCTTATTTTTAATCTCCCCGAATATTTCACCGATCTTGTACTCGATCGTGTTCGGTCCGCTTGCCTTCTGCTTGAACTTGTGCAGATACGGAAAGAGCTTGCGATCCACAAAGTCGCGCAGATCGTCTCCGGTCAGAGCTTTGTTATGGTCGAGTTTGCCGTCTTTGCCCTTGGGCGCAGCCCAGCTTTCCCATCGGTAGTCTTTGTCGAGGATGAAGGTGTATTTCTTACCCTCCAACTCAGCTTCGGTCTTCTTATCTTGCTCCAGGTCATCGAGGTACTTCAGGAAGAGAAGCCACGAGGTCTGCTCGGTATAATCCAGCTCGGTGGTGCAGCCGGCCTCTTTCCAGAGGACGTCGTCAATGTTTTTGAATGACTGTTCAAACATAGTATCTAAATTCCATGCGTCGTCCGCCGATCTTGTTCTCTCAGGGTAGGACCTGCTGTATGTTCAGGAATGTGTCGTGCGAGTTGAGCATCTTGTTATTTTTTTGTAAGTTTTACTCTCATGCAGGCCTGGGAATATGAAATCAAGCAACAAAAAAAAATTTCAATAGATTGTTGCACGGACGTTCAAACCAATCAAGTTCAATCGTCACTATTGCAGGAGAGGACGCAGATGCGGAAACAAGGAAGGGATTTCCGGCCGCCATTGAAGCGAGAATAGCACAGAAATGCCTTTGTTTCAATTGCGAATTGAGGATTAAAGAATTGGCAAAATCACTTCTGGGTGTCGAATGATTTAAGTGACAATCGACTCTCAATTACCGGTTGTACTCAATACCAATCACGATACTCTCTGACTGTACAGTACAGGAAGAAACTGGTTCCCTGAACTTTACGCTCGGGCGTGCCGCTATTTGAACGGCTTGTACTGCACTTTTACTATCGTGAACACTGCATCTCCCTTGGGACGTTTCACAATAACTTCTTCGCCCTCGGACTTCCTCATTAACGCACGCGCCATAGGAGCGTCCATGCTGATTGACCCGGGGGTATGGTGGAACTCATCGGGTCCGACGATGCGGTACTCGCTCACATTTCCTTCTTCGTCTTCGAGCCGGACCCACGCGCCGAAGAACACTATGGACTCATCGTCAGGCTTGGTGTCGACAACTACGATATGCTCCAGCCGGTTTTTGAGGTGATGAATGCGGGCATCGATTTCCCGCAGCTGCTTTTTGCGGTAGATGTATTCGGCGTTTTCAGAGCGGTCCCCTTCCGCAGCAGCCGCGGCAAGAGCCGCGGTCACCTCCGGACGCTTTTCCCTCCAGAGGTATTCGAACTCATCGCTCAAACGCTTTTTTCCTTCCGGCGTAATGTACTTCGAGCCGGGTTTCTGTGGGGGTCGGTATCTGGTCATGATCCATCGTACGGAAAATCGGAGCTGAAAGCAAGAACGTTAAGACTTTTTTGCCACGGATTGACACAGATTAGCACGGATGAGAACTTGATTGATTATCTGTGGCCATCCATCCGCCTGCACCCAGCCTGCACCCAGTGCCACGAGTGCACAGCGCGAGTACAGGGCGCGTTTATGAGGTCCTTGATTCCCGTCTCTGCGGTCCTTGATTCCCGTCACACGTTTCTTAGTGCGATGGTCAACAAAGGGTCTAAGTATTGCGATATTTCGAGTGAAGGGTGTGTGCATCCGCGGTTAAAATGAATTTGTCTTGTTTCCTGCTTGTCCGGGTCAGGCAGTATGCATTTTTCTTTCTGTCTTCGCGGCTTTGTGTGAGACCGTTTTTAAGGATTTATGTCGCATGCCGGTGAATAATTACTTTTGTCCCCTGCTCTATCTTAAATCTCGTGCCCTCATCGATGAGCCCGGCAAAACCGGCGATTGCACCCCGCTTCAGCACATCGAAGAATTGGTTCTCCGGGCTCTTGTCCTTGTCGAGCCTCGTTACGAGCTTTCGCCCCGGCGCTCCGCATATGAAAATTTCCAGCTTACCTTTTGAAACAAGCGGCTCGCTCACGACTCGAAACGAATGATGACCGAGAATGTCGGCGAGCGACAAACGGTCCTTTCTGAGGACCAGGTAGGAAAATTTGAGTGAATCCTTTCGCAGCCCGGTAAGGCTGTCGATCTCCTTTATGACAGCGGGAGGGTCCCATGCGATATCCTCGTGGCACCAATCACGCGGGTTTGCGAGCGCCGGACACTTCCCGTGTGCAAGGCAGGGGGAATAGATATGCGCGCCCTGCCCCAGGATATTGTCTCTGATTTCGAGCATTTCGCGCGATGTCGTACGAAGCGCCGGCTCGATGATGATGCAGCTGCCGGTATCGGCCAGGTGCCGCGTCATCACGGCCTTGACAAGAGACGCGCGGCGCTCAATGCGGTCCTCATCGAAAGGGTAAAGCTCGTTCAGAACGTTTGAGAACAATATAAGGTCGAACAGGCCCTCCACAGCATACTCTGTCCCGATGTCAGCCCGGACCGTCTTGATTGATGCGTCGAGCGAATTGCTGTTTGTATACGAGTTGAACACATCTTCCGCCGCCCGCAGGTTCTCTCCCACCCGGTCCACTGCAACGCAGGCAAGCGAGGGCCGCTGCGGCCTTTGCGCAAAAAATGAAAGGACCCCCAGCAGTGCGGTGCCCGGACCGCAGCCGAGGTCGAGAACGCGCAGCCGCGCGCCAGGAAGCGATGCCGGGTTGAGCGAAAGATCCGTTAAGGGCAAATGGACTTTTTTCATGTTCGCCGGTAAAAAGTATCGGATATAGGCATTCCGAAGTTCCGGATCCTTGAGATAGGCGACAGGAAGGTTTTCACGGTCCTTCGTGAGGAGCGCGGAAAGCCTGGAAACAACGGATGCAAGGCTCTTCAGTTCTTCCTTCTGCATTCATCCCCCTTTTGACGAATTCTGAAGCGTGCGCCCTCAACGTGGGCAAGGTCGCAAACGAATGTGAGAATCTGTCCCATACTGAGATAGACAACACGCAGCTTCGAGCTGTAATAATACAACAGAATTGTGCAAAAATAAAGAAATTCAAGAATCGCCGCAGGTGAACAAGCAGACCATGCCCTGGCGCTGCGGAGCGCCGACAGCCGAAGATAAGTAATCATAAAACTCCGGCGCACTTTAATTTTGCGACGGCAAAACAAAAAAAATTGACAAATATTAATTGTCAGGTAGAATGAGACCGAAACTTTCTGCACTTCCCTGCAGTCTTTCTGACCAGGCAATTTGAGCTCGGCGTCGCTTCGGGAAACCACAAATGGGTTCGAGTCTTTGGAAAAAAATACTCGCTGTTTTCGGGGCGGGGCTGCTTGGCTTCGCAGCCATCGGCTTCGAGTTGTTCACCGATAATCCTCTCCGGTCCGCTTTAAATGAAACAACTACCTCTAACTACGCAACCTTGAAATGGGCAAGCGGGATCCGTTCAGGACTCAAGGATATTGAAGCCGCTGAATTAGGATTCGCGTTATCAGGCGAACAAATTTACCTTATTGCCGCGCGGGACATATCAAGCCAGCTTCGCAGGAATCTTCGCGAATTGAAGAAACTCTGCGCGAGCGCGGCAGGCGAGCAGAGAATGCAGCGCCTGGAACCGCTGGTTGATCAGCGCATTCAAAACACGGAACAGATCATAGCCGCCCGGACAAACGGCAAAGGAAGGGCATCGTACGCTCTGGTGCAAACAGGCATCGGGAGACGTTTGTCGGAAGAAATAGCATCCGCCTTGACGGGCATCGAGCAGGACGGGCTCATGATAAGCGCGTATCAGGACCGCCTGCTGGAGCGCCATGTCAAAAAAGATATTTCCCTTATAGCAGCCGGCTACGCCGCGCACTCCTCATCGTTCTCTGCTCCCTCGTTATCATCGGCCGCGAATTCTCGCGGTACCGCCGGACAAACCGCGAACTGCTGGATCTTGAAGAGCGTTTCCGGCTTTTTACCGAGGGCCTCAAGGACGCCGCCTTCATGATGCTCGATCCCAACGGAGCCATACTGCACTGGAGCGCCGCAGCTGAGCGCCTCCAGGGCTTCACCGGTCTTGAAATTATCGGGAAGCATTATTCCTCCCTGTTTCCGGCCGACGACCTCAAGCTCGGGAAACCGGACCAGTGCCTGAAGATCGCCGAGGCGGATGGACGCCATGAACAGGTCGGCACGCGGGTCAGAAAGGACGGCTCAACGTTCCTGGCGCACACGATCGTTACACCCCTCCGTGACGGCGAAAGCGGTCTGCGCGGCTTTTCGGTCGTCAGCCGGGACGTCACCGAGCAAAAACGTTCAGAAGACCTGCTTAAAAAGCTTGCCCTTACAGTTGAACAGGCGGCGGATCTCATGATAATCACGGACCCGGCAGGCAACGTGGAATTTTTGAACAGGGCAGTGGAAAAAGTCACCGGGTACAGCCGCGAAGAGCTGATGGGCCGCGGCTTGGCGCTCCTGCAGCCGGACCAGCAGGACCCGGCGCGGTCCCGAACCATGTGGGAAACGGTGCTTTCCGGGCGTACGTTTGAAGCGGAAATGGTCTGCACGGGCAAGGACGGTCAGTATATCCATCTCGACGCGGTTGCAGCGCCCATCAAGGGCGACGCGGGAAGCGTCACGCACATTGTCTTTACCTGCAGCGATATGACGCACGTTAAATTGATGCGGGACCGGCTGGACTACCTGGCGTCCTACGACGCCATGACCGGACTCCCGAACCGGGGCCTGTTTGCCGAGAGACTGGACCGGGACCTTTCCGCGGAAGGCAAAGGCAAAAAAAGTCGGTTGCCGTGCTCGCAATCGACATTGACCGCTTCAAGTATCTGAACGAAATCTACGGCCTCGAGGCGGGCAACAAGGTTCTGAAACAGGTGGCGGAAAGCCTTTCTGTTTCCGTCAACAAAGGCGACATTGTCGGCCGCCTCGGCAGCGACGAATTCGGGATCGCGCTCCATGACATCGAACGGCCCGCGGACATTGTCCTTTTCGTGAAGATGATCATGAAGAACGTGCCGCAGATCATCATGTCGGGGGGCGAGGAAATCTCTGTGACCCTGGCGATCGGAATAGCGATCTATCCCGCGGACGGCAAAGACGCGCGCCTGCTCATGAAGAACGCGGACACTGCGCTCTCGAAAGCCAAGGACCTGGGCAGGAACCGCTATCAGTTCTATACTGCCGATATGAATATAGGCATATCGGAACTCGTATTCATGGAGCGGCGTCTTTCCGACGCTCTGAGGAACAGCGAATATATCCTGTCGTATCAACCGTACCATATCCTGTCCACGCGGAAGGTGGCAGGTGCGGAGGCCCTGCTCAGGTGGAACAACGACGAGTTCGGGCTTGTCTCCGCCGGTCAAGTTCATTCCGATGCTCGAGGAGACAGGCATGATCGCCGATGTCGGGAAGTGGGTGCTCCAGACGGCATGCACGCAGATCAGGCAGTGGACGAACGGCGCGTCAAGTATTCCAATCGCGGTCAATCTTTCGCCGTCACAGTTCCGGAGCGAATATCTGGTGGAAACCGTGGAGCACACCGTGCGGGAGGCCGGTATCGACCCCGCCCGCCTTTCGCTGGAAATAACGGAAAGCATCTTTATGAAGGACCAGGATATTTCGATCTCGATACTGCAAAGACTCAAGAAGATCGGCGTGAGGATCTCCATCGACGACTTCGGCACGGGGTATTCGTCGCTGAGCTATCTGAAGAAGTTTCCGGTCGACACCATCAAGATCGACCAGTCTTTCGTGAGGGACGTTGCCAGCGATCCCGATACTACGTCTCTCGTTACGGCCATCATCACCATGGCGCATAGTCTCGGACTCAGGACGATCGCGGAGGGCATCGAGACCGAAGAACAATGGAAAATCCTGCGGCTGCTGAAGTGCGACATGGGCCAGGGTTTCTACTTCAGCCCGGCCGTGCCACCCAAGGAGTTCGAACGGCTATTACATTAGCCCGCCAGAAACTGCGCAAAGCAATTCTTATTTAGTAATTCTTTTCTATTACAAACCCTTCAAGATTGACAGACCCTGCACGGTTTCGACTGCACACTCCCTGTTTGAGCAGTTTCGGATTTTCTGACACAAAAGGTATAATAATAAAGAATAGGGAGCGTGCGAGATGGGCCGACGAAAAAAACTGGCGATCTGGGGCGTACTTGTACTCGGCACAGCGGCCGGCCTGCTGGCTGCTGTTTTTTTTCTTGCGCCTGCTGTCCTTAATTCTCCTGACGTTAAAGCAAAAATTCGCGGGTCCGTATCCGGCGCAATCCACGGAGAAGTGGATTACCGGAAACTGGACTTTGCCCTCTTCCCCGATCCTCACCTCGTTTTCCGTGATCCGGACATCGCAATCCGGAATACATCAGGAAAAATGAAGTCCCTGAGCCTGTACCCGCAAATTGCTCCGTTATTTAAAGGGAACGTAAGGATCGCGAAGATGATATTTGAGCAGCCTGATTTTACGGTCAGACTGCCCGAAAAAAAAGACCGCGTACTGCGCGACAACAAGAAGGCGCTTTAGAAGAACTTGAAGCAGCAATAGGGCCCGCAGTATCGTCCCTCGAAGCAGCCGCGCCGGGGCTTGTATTTCTGATACACGGCGGAGAACTGACAGTCTCCGACAAAGCCGGCACGATCCTTTTGCTTCGCAATCTCAATGTCCGTATTATTGCCCCTCCCGGCGATGTCATCTTCTCTCTTACGGCCGACTCGGAGCCCTGGGGGGCGGTCTCGGTGAGCTCATCGGTCTCGCTGCGCGAATCTGAAACCGCAGTAAAAAATCTCTCGCTTTCCGTCGGGAGGTCTTCGCTTGCGGGACTGTCTGCTGTCGTCACACGAGCGAAGCCGCGCGTTCTTTCGATTGATTCCGGAAGAGGCACCCTGGCGCTCGATCAGTTGTTTGGATGGTTTTCGTCTTACCCGGCAGGGCGCGAGTATCTTAAGGCAATTACATCACTGAAGGGCATTATAAATTTCTCTTCACTCCGGGTGAAAGGTTTGCTTGCAAAGCCTTCCGACTGGGAAATCGAGATCCGCGGCAAGGCCGAGAAAGTTGCGGTCGCTTCATCGTTTTTCCCTTCACTCGCTTCCGCAAGCGGTCTGTTTTCCGTCGAGGGCACCAGGGTCGAGGTAAGTGGCCTGTCGGCCTCCCTGGGTAAATCTTCGGCGTCAGGGATTACAGCACAATATTCATGGGGCAAAAAGAGGGGCTTCGCATTATATTCCGGGAGCGCAGCCATTGTACTTGAAGAGCTTTACGGCTGGCGATCATACTTCCCCCGTCTTGATGAGATATTCAAAGATATCAGTGAAATTCACGGAACGGTAACGCTCACCTCAATGAAAGGGACTATACCGACGGATGGCACGCCATGGCGGATGGCAGCTGCCGGAAGTGTTCATACTATTACAGTCGCTTCTCCGCTGCTGCCGGGACCGGCTGCGGTGCAAGGAGGCAATTTCAGTATTTCGGGAGGCGAGATTTCTTTCCAGGATGTTTCTGCCCTCATGCTGGATTCATCCATATCCTTATCGGGTTCTCGTCCGGAATTTCCTGACAGAACCGGACGCAGCAGAGCTTTTCGTCAAGGGGAAGATTCGGGTCGTGACGCAATTCGATGGGTATTCACAAAATTTACTCTTCCCGATGAACTGATCGTACATCCGATTTCATCTCTGGACATGCATCTGCAGTGGAACAGAGCGTCGGGGCTGTCCATGGCTGGAAACGCGAGCATTAGCGGCGGCCCGGACATCTCAATTGATTTTTCCCGCAGCCCTGAGGAGCTCGTGGTCCGACGGGCTTCAGTCAAGGACCGCGATTCGGACGCCTCGATCTCCTATTCCGGAAGTGGAAGCACGATAGAATTTGCGTTTTCCGGAACCTTCGCCGAGGCGAGCATGACACGCATATTCGAACGAAGCCCGACGTCCGGAAGCGGCAAGATACAGGGCAATCTGCACGTGAAAATAAGAGCGGATAACCCGCCTGAGTCCTCCGCCCGCGGAAGACTTACCGGTCAGGATTTCGTTGTTCCCTCCAGAATGGCCATACCGCTCGTGCTCAACACTTTTTTGCTGCATGCGGATAAAAACAGCTTTGTGATAGATTCCGCAGTCGCTATCTGGGGTGAGTCCCATTTTTCCGTCACCGGAGAGGTTTCCGCTTCAAAAAATGGTTTCATCGTGGACCTCGACCTTGAGAACGACAAGGTGAACATCAACAAACTGCTGGACGCTTTGAAAACCGCAGACCAGGGGGAAAAAGAGAAGAATATTTCGAACAGGGAGAGCGCAGCCGGAGGGACAGAGAGAAGCGCGCTGTCCGGAATGATCAAATTGGGCTCTTCCTCGCTGACGTACGGCCGTTATACCTTCAGCCCCTTGAATGCCATGGTTACGTTCGGTCCTCCCGGCATCAGTGCGGCAATTACCGAGGCTGAGGTGTGTGGAGTTTCAGCGCCGGGCACTTTTTCCGTATTCAATAAAAACGTCGAAGTCGAGTTCACTCCTGCGATCAGAAATCAGCCGCTGGCATATTCCATCAGCTGCCTGACAGGTCTGAATGTTCACATCACAGGAAATTACGATCTCAACGCGGACCTGCGCATGCAGGGGAAAAGCGGCTCGCTGGTATCCTCGCTGGAGGGCAACGTTGATTTTACCAGCCGCAACGGGAAAATCTACCGCGCCCCGACTCTGGCTAAGATATTTTCAGTCCTGAGCGTGACCGAAATTTTTCGTGGAAAGACGCCAGTCCTCGGAGGGAGCGGATTTCCCTATAAAAAGTTAATGCTTAAAGGAAAACTGCACCAGGGAAAATTACGTCTTGAGCAGGCCTACATAACCGGATCTTCCGTGGACCTTATCGCTGAAGGCAGCGTGGATTTTGCCAGCAGGCGAATGGACCTCGTCGTTCTCGTAGCGCCTTTTTCAACCATCAACTGGATCATCAGGCATATTCCCATCGTCGGCAAGTTGTTGGGCGGCACTCTGGTCTCCATACCCGTAAAAGTTACCGGCGATTTCGAGAACCCTGACGTCATCTTCCTTGATCCTTCGGTTGTTGGTTCAAGGATTGTGGAGCTCTTTAAAAATATCGTAGAGCTTCCCGTTGAAATCATTTCACCCTTTTTCGAGAGAGGAAAGAAAGACAACAAGGATTGAAGCGCGAAGTCGTTGTTCGTGGTACTGGTTCATCACGAAACCGTATAGTTCTTTCGTCGCAAAATATTTTGGATGTGCTTAAAATTGAAACGTATTGACTTGCCATTTTTAGAGGGTTTATCATAATGAAAAGAGTTTTGTTATTGTCAGTCTTTGCTTCTGCTTCATGACACGGAGAAATATTGGTGCGTAAAAAGATCATAATACTGTTCGTGTCCATATTTACTATTTCCGTACTGGCTGCCATCATTACCAGGTTTATGAGCAGACCGCCTGCCATCGCGGAAAAAATCAGGCTGGGTGTTTCATTCGATCCCTCCTCGGCGTCAATATTCATTGCATATAAAAAAGGTTTTTTCTTGGATGAAGGCCTCGATGTCTCCCTGAAAATGCACACAACTGGCAAGGCTGCCCTGGAATCAATGTACGAAGGCAGGGTCCGGTTTGCCACGATCGCGGACACTGTTCTCATGTTTGCCGGAATTAACGATCGAAACATAGCGGCAATCGCGACCATATCCGACTCGAATGAACATCATAAGATTATCGGGTTAACAAACAGGGGCATTTCCGAAGCCGGCGACGTCAGAGGAAAAAGGATAGGAGTAACAAAAGGGACAACCGGCGAATTCTTCCTGCATTCCTTTCTTCTCTTTCACGGCATTCCGGACAACAGTGTCACGCGGGTGGATATTAAGCCCGAAAACATGGCTGCCGCGTTCGAGGCCGGGGAAATAGATGCAGCTGCAACCTGGCCCCCTACCGTAGGGACATTGCTGAAGAAATTCGGCGCTCAGGCCGTCGTTTTTTCGGACAATAATTATCTCATGACCTGGAATATAGTCGGAAAAAGCGAATTTATAGCAGGCAACCCCGAACTCGTAAAAAAAATACTCAACGGTCTCTTGCGGGCCCAGCGCTTCATGAGAGAGAGCCCCGTTGAGGCTATCGCCATAACTTCTGATTTGGGTCGTTTTGACCGCGAGCTCCTGGCGAGGGACTGGGGAAAATATAATTTCGACATACGGATAAGCGAAGTGCTTCTGATTAACTTGGAAGACCAGGCGCGTTGGGCGCTCAAAAACTTATTACAAAAACAGAAAGAGCATTCCTGACTTCAACCGGTTCATTTACACGGAGGGATTGCAAAGTGTAAAACCGGACGCAGTCAGCATACGCGGAAAACGCAGGCAATGAGACTCAATACAAAATTAGCGATCAATATATTCCTACCCATCGCCACCATGGTGGTCATTATTTTCATTATGGCTTCAACCATTCAACGGCAGAATGAGGCGGACAGCAAAAGTACCATTGCTTTTTCTCTGCTGTCGGAGATGACGGAGCTGAATCAGCGTACCTACTATTATCTCCTCTATAAGGAGGGCCGCGCAAAAAACGAATGGTATCTGATATTTGATGATCTGACAGGGCTGATGAAGGACTTACAATTCGGAACGTTGGAGCAGGACGAGGTACTCCAGAGAATCCGGCGTAATTTAGGGGAAATCCGCGAAATATTTACCGCGCAGAATAGATGCGGACAAAAACCCGGCATTCCGGTCTAATCCGGCCCTTTTACGGGAAATGCAGGACAGGCTCTCGGGCCAGATCCTCATCAGGGCGCGTTATATCTCGTTCGATGCATCCCGCCTTTATGAAATGACGTCTGCCGAGAGAAAAAGGACGCGCGTGAATGCAAATACGGTTATTCTGGTTCTTCTCTTCGGGTCCGTTTTGGTCACGCTCGGCACCCTGCTTCCCATAAACAGAAAAATATCACGCTCTATTTCACGGCTCTCGGAAGGAGCAAACATCATCGGCTCAGGGAACCTGGACCACCGGATAGGCACACAGACCGATGACGAGATCGGAGAACTTTCCTGGTCGTTCGACCGGATGGCGGCCAACCTGCAGTCCATTACGGTCTCCCGGGACGAGCTTGCAAAAGAAATAGCGGAACGCAAGCGGGCCGAGGACGCGCTCCGGAGGAGCGAGGCGATCCTGAAGCAGGCCGGACAAATGACCCACTTGGGCGCCTGGGAGATAGAGTTTCTGAACCAAAGCGACGTGAACGCGAATCCGCTGCACTGGTCCGATGAAGTGTATCGCATCTTCGGATACGAGCCTGGTCACGTGGAAGTAACCAATGATCTTTTCTTCCAAAGCGTCCATCCGGAAGACAGGGAGCCGATTGCGAATTCGGTTGCACGGGCCGTTTCGACCAGGAGCCCGTACAGCATCGAGCACCGGATTGTGAGGCCGGACGGGTCCGAGCGCGTTGTACTGGAACACGCCGAGGTCATATTTGGCAATGGGGACCGGCCAGTCCGGATAATCGGGGCCGTGCAGGACATTACCGAGAGAAAGCGCGCTGAAGCTGCACTGCAGAAAAGCAAGCAGGACCAGGAGAGATACTCGGCGCAGCTCGAGATAGTACTGAATAATATTACGGACGGGCTCGTCGTTTCAGACATGGACGGCAACCTTTTCCATTGGAACCCGGCCGCGATTGCAATGCACGGATTTGCCAGTTTGGAAGAGGGCCTTCGTCGTCTGCCCGAACTTGCCGACATATTTGAACTCTCTACCGAGGCAGGCGTCCTGCCCGTGGAAGAGTGGCCGTTATCACGCATCCTTCGGGGTGAAACTCTTCGCAACTGGGAAGTGACCCTTCGCCGGCACGCGACCGACTGGGTGCGCGTCTTCAGCTACGGAGGCACCCTCGCGCGAAGCAGTGACGGCAAACCCCTGCTGGCCGTCGTCACCATCCAGGATGTGACCGAGCGCAAGCAGTCCGAAGACGAACTGAAACGGCTCCTTACCGAGCTTGAACGCTCTAATAAGGAGTTGGAGCAGTTCGCGTATGTCGCATCCCATGATCTCCAGGAGCCTCTTCGCATGGTCGCAAGCTACGTTCAGCTCCTTGAAAGGAAATACACGGGTCAGCTGGATGACAAAGCGCTGAAATACATATATTTCGCTGTCGACGGCGCCAAACGGATGCAGAAACTGATTGACGGCCTGCTGGCATTCTCCCGGGTTCCCCGGGGGGCGCCGTTCACGCATGTCGATATGAACAAATCATTTTCGCAGGCCGTCAAGAACCTGTCCGTCGCGATTAAGGAAAACGGGGCCGTGGTCACCAGGGATCAACTGCCTGGAGTGTGGGGAGACGAAATACAGCTATCACAGTTATTCCAGAATCTTATCGGGAACAGCATAAAATTCAGAAAGCCTGATGTCCCCCCCCGGATCCATGTATCCGGAAAGAGCAAGGGCGATGAATGGATATTTTCCGTTCAGGATAACGGCATCGGAATAGAATCGCTGTATTGGGGCCGTATTTTTCTGATATTTCAGCGGCTGCATTCCCGTGAAGAATATCCGGGTACGGGCATCGGGTTGGCCCTGTGCAAGAGAATAACTGAGCGCCATCACGGGCGCATCTGGGTTGAATCAACGCCGGGGACCGGGTCGACGTTCTTCTTTACGATTAGGGACAGGAGAAAATAGTATTAGGCCTTGCAGCGACGGAGCACACGTCGCGAGGAAAAGGATCGCTCCTGTACTTTCTCTCATGGTCCTCGTCCTCGCGCCTGAATTTTTTAAAGGAGATGAGGCATTATGAAAAAAGAATACGGTAAAATGATAGATATTTTGCTCGTAGAGGACAACCCCGGGGATGTGGAACTGGTCCGGGAAGCGCTGAGCGAAGGGAAAATACGAAATGAACTGCATGTAGCGCAGGACGGTATCGAGGCGATGAAATTCCTGAAAAGAGAGGCCGGATACGAGGATTCTCCGTGTCCCGACCTTGTCCTGCTGGATTTGAATCTTCCCAAAAAAAGCGGAAGGGAAGTGCTCGAGGAAATCAAATCGAATGCGAAACTGAAATTTATTCCGGTAGTAATCCTTACCAGCTCGAAGGCGGAAGAAGACATCCTCAAGTCCTATAAACTGTATGCAAATTGCTATGTCACAAAACCGGTCGATTTCGAGCAATTCATGAAGGTCGTGAAATCAATTGAGGATTTTTGGTTGACGGTGGTTAAATTACCCTGCAGTACCTGACAGAGTCGCCTGTTCCATTGCGCCTCCTGCGGTTCCTTGCTCATTCATAAGTCGAACGTGCCTCCCGCGCCGATAACGAAAAAGAATTCGTGCGCTCTGTTCGGATCTTCCAGATTGTACCCGGCCTGTCCAAAATAGCGGGTCGCGCGAAACCATCCCAGGTGGGGTCCCTGCTCGGTATAGCCCAGGATGCCTATCCGTTTGCGGCTTAAATGGGCCGCATCCGCGCGCACCGTTTCATAAAAAAGACCAAGCAAGGTCGCTGCTTGGCCTTTCCCAAGGTCTGCAAGCGCCTGCGTCCGGTTCGCGAAAAGCCGGTCCTTGTCCTTCAGCAGCGTGTCATATTCGAGTTCCAGAAAATACGGCCCTCTGCCCGGGAACCGATAGTAACCGTAGTCGGTCTGGTTTCGGATAATGATGCCGCCGATCTTGGCCCGAAGCGTGGGCTGCACAAAGATCCTCGTGCCGAAACCGGACTCCTCGGTGCCCTCACGCTCCCTGCGAACGCTGTTTCCAAACGGATCATTCGCTGATGAAAAAGAAAGGAGGCCGCCGTTCAAACCGTAGAAATAGTAACCGTCGGCTGATAGGCGGAGCGCCAGGAAGAGAACCGGCATCCATTCTGCGCTGATGGACGGTTGGAGATAGGCCGGGTTGACCCCGAGCCCGAGCCCGATTTGGCGGTAGGCGCTCACCGCACCGTACTCGGGGCTGTAGCGGTAGGAGTTTCGATAGTCAACACCGGTCAGGATCCCGATCCCCTTCGGGTTCCAGGCGCCGGCGAAATCGGCATATCCGGTAGTTTTCCTGCCAAGAACGCCGGTTTCTGCACTGCCTTCCTCTGCGCAGGACGGCACCGGGCAAACAAGAAACCGGCCCGTTATCAGAAAAATCAGAAAGAACAAGCACCAAACGTCCCGTTCTTTGTTGCGGCATCGGTTCATGGGAGAACCCCATTCGCGAAGGTTCGCTGAAGCGCTTTATAGCGCACCGGATATTTTTAAAATCTCAATCCGGGGGCAGCACTGATCTTCCTTCTTCCGTTGTTTCACTCTTTCTGAGTGCTGTTGCTTTTGCCATAAGTTGCTCGCGGGTGGACAATGCTTTCATCCCGGCAGCCTGGTCGCCTTTAAGGTTATAGGATTCGTGCAGCGTTTCATAGTAACGGGCCTGTTTCAGATAACTGCGCGATTGCCGGGGAATGCCCCTTCGTCCCTTTGCTTCTTCTTCCCCGATCAGCCGCTGCAGCACCAAGATCGCCTGTTCGGGTTTTTTTTCCCTGTTATAAGCCTCGGCGAGCCGGAAGTCCAGCATGCTTAACTTGTTCTCTGAATCAATCGCGTAAATCGGGTCCTTTTCCATCCGGTCCGTGTCCTGTTGCGCGGCTAGGCTGTCTCTCTCTCCTGCGATAATGGCGCTTTCAGGCGAGGATGCCTGCCGAACGATATAAACGGCAAATACGACAACCGCCGTGATGATGAACAACAAGCCCAGTTTTACAATTGTTTTCATTCTCGTTCTCCCCTTCTTCAAAAAACACGCACGGTGAAGGGCCGTTTTTCCAAAAAGCTGAAAACAGCTGCTCCCAGGCGATTCTCTAGTGTAGTGTCTCTTAAATGGACGGTGTTATGATGATTTCTCATCGAAAACTTATCTTCGCATAAATATTTGCTGATGAATTTGTAGGGCGACCCTTTAGGGTTGCTGCTGTTCCGGCGCTTTCAGCAAGGCTAAAGCCTTGCCCTACAAGTTTGGTTGCGGCCTACTGCCGCGCTATGATAACACCAGTCGTTTGTGAGACGCTACACTAGCGGGAACCGATGCCGGAAGCAGCAGGGCTCGAATGGACACCGCCGGCCGCACCTGCTTCTCCGCCTTCTATCGGTTCTTCAACACGCACACAGATGATACGGTATTTTACACCGTCAACGTGGACTTCGAGATAGAACGGCAGGTCCTGATGGGTCGTCTTTGCCAAACGGCTTTCCGTCAAGAAATATCGAGATAGTGTTTCGTTCACCGGGCAGCGCAACCGGGGCGTTTGTTACTTCGCGCTTAGTAGCTTGCCGCTTTTCGTCATGAGATTTCCAGGGCAGACCGTAACTTGTCGGTGCTCTGCGTTTCGATTTCCTTCTGTGCCAGGGGGTTCGCATCCTGATCGTAAATTCCGCAGGCAGGGGTTCGATTGTTCTTTCCGTATCCGCAAGGAGTTGCACGGGCAGCGCCATCATCATGACAGTGAGGAATGTCCGGATTCCCATCAAGGCCTTCTCAAAGCTGTATTTCCGGCTTAACCAACCAGTGGACGATGGAGTTTCTCTACGGTTTGTATACAGAGATGCGGGGGCCTTGTTGAAGTCCCGCTGTCAACTTTGAAGCTACCTGGCCCTCACCGGCTCGTACGTACAGAACGGCTCCGCAGCAAGGTAGTCGCCCGATATGGCAAAAGCGCGCGCCCGGCAGCCGCCGCAGACCCTGCGATACTCGCAGATCCCGCATTTGCCGTGATAGTGGTCAAGGTCGCGCATCTCCTGAAAGAGCCGCGACGTGTTCCAGATCTTCGAGAAGGGCTCCTTTTTGATATCGCCTGCCTCTACATCCAGGAGTCCGCAAATCTGCACCTTGCCTATATGTGACACGAAGGCGAAGCTCTGTCCGCCCATGCAGCCTTTGGTCATCGCGTCGAACCCGTGCGACTCGGCCGTCACGGTCTTGCCCTTCGCCTTTTCGCCCTGCCGGAAAATCCGGTAGTAGTGAGGGGCGCAGGTAGGTTTAAACTGGATCGGCACTTTGTCGCGCATCTCGTAGAACCATTTGAGCGTACTCTCATATTCATCGGGCGGGATTTCCTGGTCGATCATCTCCTTGCCGCGGCCCGTAGGTACGAGCAGGAAGGGATGGTACGCCACCGCACCCAGCTTTATCACCATCTCGAGGAGCTTCGGTAAATCCTGGACGTTATGTTTCGAGATGGTGGTATTGACCTGAAACTCCATACCGACCTTCTTGAAATTTTCTATCGCCTTCATCACGCCCTCGAACGCACCTTTTTCCCGCCGAAATGCATTGTGGCTCTCGGCGGTCAACCCGTCGATCGAGAGCGATACCCGCATGATGCCGGAGTCCTTGATCTTCCGGGCCAGTTCCTCGGTTACGAGCAGGCCGCAGGGGGCCATCACCATGCGCAGACCGAGCTTAGTGCCGTATTTGGCAATGTCGTAAATATCCGCCCTCGTCATCGGCTCGCCGCCGGTCAGGATGATGATAGGGTCGCTGAAGGACTTGACGTCGTCGAGAAACCGGAGGCAGGCCCCGGTATCGAGCTCTCCTTCATACGGTCCGGCCTTTGCCGACGCACGGCAATGGACACAGTTCAGCAGGCAGGTTCTGGTCACTTCCCAGGCAATCAGGCGGGGAAGATATTTCTTTTCCTTGCCGTCGCCGGCCGAATGACCGTGGCCGTGAGGCGCTTTGAGTGAGTCTGGATGGGGCATGGAAACTCCTTATAAATACATTGTCCGCGGATTGCGCCGATTGCGTAGATTCAGGCTTAAAAAAAGTCCGCTCCGGCTTTTAATCTGCGAAATCTGCGGCGATGATTTTCTTGTCTCAGATCGCTATCATTTTAGCGAATCGTTCGGAAATAGTAAAGGCGAATTTGTACCCCTCAGCTGCACACCCGGTTCCTGCCCTCCGCCTTTGCCCGGTACAGCGCCTCGTCGGCCATTCTGATCAGTTCCTCGTGATTGTCGCGCAACGTCTTCTTCCAGCTGCCGATGCCGATGCTCACAGTGATTGTGATCGGCTTGCTGCCGTGTTCAAAGCGGGAACCGGCTATGGCCTCCCTCAGCCGCTCCGCGAGCATTGCCGCTTCACCTTGGTCCATCGCGGCGCAGATCAGGCAGAACTCCTCGCCGCCGTATCTGGCCAGCAGGTCCGTCCCGCGGAGACGCGCCTTGATGAGCTGGGTTACGCCGATCAGGACCGCATCGCCTGCCTGGTGTCCGAACGTATCGTTTACCTGTTTGAAATGGTCAATGTCGAACATGAGCAGCGAGACAGGCGTCCCGTACCGGTAGGCACGCTTCACTTCCTGTCTGAGCCTATCCATGAAATAACGGCGGTTAAAGACCTGCGTAAGGCCGTCGGTAATGGCGCTCTCTTCGAGTTCCCGGTTCAATACGGAGAGCCGCTCGTTCGCCCTGACCAGCTCCGAGGTCCTTTCCTCGACTTTTCTTTCGAGCGAAATATTCAATTCATGGAGCTTTTGGTATAGATCCGCATTATCGATGGCGACCGCTGCCTGCGAGGCCAGCGCAGTCAGGAGCGCTTCGTCTTCCGCCTGAAAAGAACCGGACTTTTTATTTAACACCTGGATTGCGCCGATGATGTTTTCCGGAAAGTTTTTCATAGGGACGCACAGGATGCTCCTCGTTCGATAGCCCGTCTTTACATCGAATTCAGGATTGAACCGCTTGTCCTGGTAGGCATCCGGGATATTGATGATCTCGCCGGTCTTTCCGACGGAACCCGCAATGCCCACGCCGACCGGGAACCGGAGCTCGGTCGTCTCCACGCCCTGGGCGATCTTGGCCCACATCTCGTTCCTGTCCCGGTCGATCAGGAAAAGCGAGCTGCGCTCGGCCTCCATCACGGCGGTCGTTTCCTCCATGATCATCGACAGCAGCCGGTCAAGGTTGCGCTCGGCTGCGAGCCGCGTCCCGACCTTGAGCAGCGTCGACAAGCGTTCATCTCTGATGTTCTGTATCGAATAGTCCATGTTCAGTTGTCAGGCGAAATCCGCAGCTTCAATTTATGATACCGCAGCGAGCCCCAGATACTGTTTCGGGTTCTGTGATGCGAACCGAACCGCTCGTTCGAGAGGCACCCCGAGCGTCACAAGGTTCTTCATGGCATCAGCGAGAACGATACCGCTGCCCATGAGCATTCCGCCAGGCCCGCGAATAGGACCGCTGCCCCAGCCAGGGCCTTTCACGGAATCCGAGACGAGGAGTATCTTGTCCGGCGATTTCATATCAAACAGCATCTTCAAGCTTTGCGGGTGAAGGTGCGCCATGTCCGCGATCACCTCCACATAGATGTCCTCGTCCATTAGACCGAACCCCGCAAGGCCAGGTTCACGATGATGAAACCCGCGCATTGCGTTAAAAATATGCGTTATGCCCGTTGCTCCCGCTTTTTTCCCTTCCTCTGCCTGCTCGAACGACGCATCACTATGTCCCATGTGAACCAGGAAACCTTTTTCTCGGCATTGTTCGATCACCTTGAGCGCTCCGGGCAGTTCCGGGGCAATCGTCACGATTTTTATGATGTCCTCGAAGTCCTCGGTAAGAAGTTCGAGAGCGCCGGTTGAGGGGTCCATGAAGCTCTTCCCGTCAAGGGATCCTGCCCGCTCCGGGTTCAGGAACGGTCCCTCGATGTGTATTCCCAGCAGCTCAGCGCCGTGCCTCTGGATTTCCATGGCGCGCCTCACGGCTTTCATGTTTTCGCGCATCGTTTCAACCGGCCCGGGATAGATCGTCGGCAGCAGGGCGGAGGTGCCCCGTTCGCCGTGAACGTCGGCAATCCTCAGAATATCATCCTGTCTTCTCGTGCGCGTGTCATAATTTTCGGCGCCATGCACGTGGATATCAATAAGATACTGCTTCTGCCCGATGGTCTTGTACGCCATAAGCCTCCTGAACATTAGCGAGCCCGAAAAGAACGTCAAGCGGCCACGAAGCCCGTTTCGGACACGTGGTTCGTTTTCCTGGCCGAACGACGATACGGGCCTCCTTACCGCACAACGAATAGCGGTCTTTTTCTTGTTACGTGATCTTTCCCCTTCTGGAGAAAAACTCGCTCAATGCAAGCCGCACAACCGCGCCCCGGTCCCACGGCTGCTTCAATTCCCTGGTCAGCTCGATCGCAACCTCGTCAAGCGCGGGGATATGCTCGTCCTCGAGCTCTATCGTAACCGGGACCAGCCCGTGCTCGTGCTCCCCATGGTCGTGGCCGCATTGCTCGTCATGCTTGTGTGAATGCTCGTGATGGTCGTCCATATAACAACCTCCAGCATAGAGCATAGCGCATGGCGCAAGGGTTTAGAATCATTGCCTTATTCTCTACGCTATGCGCTATGCCCTATGCTATGCTAAAAGATAATCTTCATCACCGCCGGCATTGTGAAGAACAGCGCGATGGTGGAAACCGCAATGCACATCGCGGCCAGCGGCACGTCAAGCTCGAATTCGTCTGCAATGACAAGGGAAAGCACCATCACCGGCATCGCCCCTTCGATCGTGACGCCCCTGAGAAGATTGCCAGTCACGCCGAGACGGGTCCCTATCCACCATGCGAGAAGCGGTGCAGCCAGCAGCTTAAGCGCAAGAGCCGGCACGGCAATCGAAAGCCGCCGGATATCGCGAAAATCGAGAGCGAGCCCGACCGTAAAAGTCATAATCGGGATTACCGCCTTGCCCATGAGCGAAGCGGTATTCAGAATAATCGCCGGGACCGTGATCCCCGCGATCTGCACGGCCATGCCCAGTGCGACACCCCAGAGCGGGGGAAGACTCAGCACCCGCTTGAACGAGGCGGCGAAAGATACGGATTTACCGCTGCCGTACCGGGCTGCAATGAAGACGCCGACCGTCAGCAGCAGCGGGGTCGTCGCAAGCAAGTCATACAGGATGGCAACGTAGCCGAGCTGCGTTCCGAGCATTTCACTGATTACCGGAAGACCCAGGTAGGTCACGTTGCCGAATGCAGCAACGAGCACCACGACGCCAAATGAGCGGCGATCGGTCTTTCTGAACCCTGGCAGCAGCCGGTAGGCTGCATAGGCCGCTGCCAGGCCTACAATCGTTACCAATCCCGCTGTTAAAGGAATGGCGAAAAAGCTTTTGTCAATCCGCGCGGACGCCAGCAGGCCAAAGGCCAGAGCAGGCAGGAAAAAATGAAGAACGGTCACGCTCAGGGCATGGCGGAGAGCATGACGATCGACACCGCCGGGATTGAAAAACCGCCAAACGTACCCTGCGGCGATAATCAACCCGAATGAATACAGAACTTCGTCGATTGCATGCTCCTTTTGTTTCTAATTATACCAGTAAATCTACGGCGTGAATGCAGCTCCCTGTGAGCCGAACAGCGCTTGTAATCGTAGGGCGCGGAAAGCGACTTCATTGTACATGCTTTAATCAAAAGTTTCCAGAAAATGTTTGCGTCCCGAATACGCGTTTTCTGACTCGCTCAGCGCGTCCGGAATTCATTTTATCTCTTTGACAAAAGCGGTGCCATTTCCTATAATATCTAGATTTTAAAACCGGTTTCCGGTCGATCAAATTTTAACGCTGGGGGGAAAACATGACGCAGATATGGGTGGCATTGATTGCTGCACTTATTATGGCAGGCGGATTAGGCGGTATATTTTATCTTGTTATTAAGCAGAATGCGACGATTGGGATCAAAACCATACAATTCATTTCAATTGTGTTCATTCTGCCTCTTCTTCTGATCCTGGGCTTATATAACGTACTGGGACGGGAAACGATCGGCACACTTCTGGGAGTGATTGTCGGATTTATTCTTTCCTGGTTCGGCAAAGAGTAGCGAAATTGTTCATACGGTTCTTGTTCTCTCGTACGGCGGCCATATAGGCCGCCGTTTTTATTTTCAGCAACCGCTGCGCGACGTGTAAAAAACTGCGCTTGGCTATCCCCGCTTCTCGATTTTGTCCTTCGGCAGAAACGGGATAGTCAGCATGCCGGGGACCGTCATGAAGCAGACGATAATAAAGAACAGGCGATACCCGACGGCCTGCTGCAGATAACCGCTGATAAAGCCCGGCAGCATCATGCCGAGTGCCATGATACCGGTCGAAATGGCGTAGTGTGATGTTTTATACCTGCCCTGCGCCGAATACATCAGGTAAACGGTGAAAACGGTAAACCCGAGGCCGTATCCGAACTGCTCGAGCGCTACCAGCGGATAGACCATGCCTATTCCGGGTTGAACAGAGGCCATATAAACAAAGAACAGGTCCGGCAAGTGCATCGCGATCACCATGGGCCAGACACACTTTCTGAACCCGAAGCGGGAAATAAACCAGCCGCCGAGCACACCGCCCAGAACAAGGCAAAGCATGCCCACGGTTCCGTAGACAAGGCCGACCTGCTGGGTAGTCAGTCCCAATCCGCCTGCGGCCGCCTTGTCCAGTAAAAACGGAGACACCAGTTTGAGGAGCATGGCCTCGCCGAGGCGGTAAAATAGAATGAAGGCGAGCACTACGCCCACCTTTTCCTGCCTGAAGTAAGACCGAATGACCTCTCCGAAAGATGCCTTCTCGGTGGTTCCCGCTTCTGTCCTATCTACGTCGGATGAAGGAAAGGGCAGTATGAACCGGTGATACACGAAAACTGAAGCAAAAATCAGTCCCGATACGGTCATGATCGTGGACCAGCTTCCGGCAACATTGGCGGTCGAGGTTTCAAGCATCCCGGCAACATACACCAGAAAACCGGAGCCGAATATCATTGCCAGCCGGTAGAATGCAGACCGGATTCCGACAAACAGCGCCTGTTCTTTCCCGGTAAGCGCGAGCATGTAGAACCCGTCGGTCGCAATGTCGTAGGTAGCGGAAATAAACGCGCCCGCGCAGAATGCCGCGAGCGAGAGGAAAAAAAAGTGCTCGGTCCGAAGCGAGAACGCGACTACGAACATGCTGAAGCTCATGGCGGCCTGCGTCGAGAGAATCCAGCGCCGCTTGGTCAAGGTAACATCGACCAGCGGCCCCCAGAACATTTTGATCACCCAGGGAAGGTAGAGCCAGCTCGTCCAGAACGCAATATGCGCGTTGTCTATCCCCATCCTCTTGTACAGGATAACGGATACGGTATTGATCAGCACGTACGGAAGGCCTTCGGCGAAGTAGAGCGTGGGAATGAATGCCCAGGGATTGCGGGGGGCGGGTTGATTTTTCATGATGTATAAACTACCAGATTGGGCGAGAAACGGCTAGCAAAAAAAGAGGCAGGGGAAATCCCTGCCTCTTTCATTTTTTAAATTGGTCAAAACTTTCAGTTTTTTTTCACTGTTATGGCCCTAGCTATAACAAGTACCTTTGGTTGCGGCTCCGTCCGCGGTTCGCCTGCCTTTTTAGCGGCAAGGCAAATGAGATATTGCTTTCAAGCGAGAAAAGCCACCTAGTCAAGGAACGTGGAAAATACAACTTCATTGTTGTCTCGACCGTTCACCCACAGCCATCGCGATGTCGTAGTAAACGATGGTATGGGTGTAACAGTCAGCATTGCAGATGTATCAGTCGGGTTGTTGCCTGTTTCATAGAAATTGAAATGCCCGCTATTATCGGACATTCCGAGCGTTATCCAATCGGACTCCATCCCGCCTGGAAGAGTCCAACTCACAGTAAGATTACCACTGATAAATACAGATAATGCTGAGGCAGTGGGAGCAGTGATGGTCATGTAATCGACTGCCGTCAACTCGGTTGATGCATAAGGCTTATGGGAAAGTGTTTCGGCATACGTAGCCAGCAGAGTGGCCCCGTTATAGAGTTTGAAAGTGTATGCCGCTCCGGTCGTCGGTATCTGCGCGATTTGGTTGTCCGTCATGCCGTAGATGATGCCGTCAAATGTGTTCGGCACCACGAAATAATACATGCCAATATTATTCGTTGCGGTAATTGAACTGACTATTCCCGGCCCTGATATTTCGGCTGTTGTAATGCCTTTGCCGCCTGAATCGGCAACGCGGAACCTTATTCCTGTTGCGACTACAGAGGAATTTTTAACGTGGTAAATCGAGGCCGATTCCACACTCACTTCAGCAATACGCAGATTGCCTTGAATAAGCCAGACATCATTTTTCTTTACACAATACCAGCCGGTAACAGTATCGACCACTGATCCGTTTTGCATTACTTTGAATGAAATGCCTGCGCTGGTTTGGGCCGCATTCATTGATTCGATAACCAGATTGCCAAAGGAAATTCCCAGGTTTTCCGGATCAGTTGTCATTTCTGAAAGAAAGGAGGACAAATCCTGACCGTCCAACTGGAAGGTCGCCGGGTCAAAAAGAGCCAGCAACTGTGTATTCAACTCATTCGGCAGACCGGCAGCAAATAATTGAGACCAGGTATTCAAATTTTCGGCTATTGCCTGTATTGCGGTAAGTCCCGTCGCTACCCCGGTCGTATCGTTGAGCGTCCCTGCGGTTGTTCCCGTAGAAATGTCATTGGTTATTGTCTGTTGCGTGATGACATTTGTCAGCGTTGCCACTTTTGTGGAAGAATCTACCGAAACCTTGATGATATCCAAAGCTGCGTCAAGCCCGGTATGATCCGCGCTGAATGACTCACGAAGCAAATCAATCGAACTGCTCAGCCCCAGAGCCTGAAGAGTAGGGAAGAGAACCGCCTGCAAGGCTTCCTGCTCTGTGTTCAACTGCTCTGCTGTAAGCGTGGAAAAATTCCCACTGTCAAAATAGTTCTCTGCCAGTGTCCCGGCAATGTTGGCGACGATCAAGTCTGTGAGCGGGGTTATGTTGATGGTATTGTTCACATCAGCCTCTGTCGCCGCAGAGCAAAGATGATAGGTTTTGCCGCCAACCGCGCCATCAGCTCTAAACAGAAAAGGAGCAGTCATATCAGAGACATCTACTGTATAATTACCATCAGCCGCAATAGTAACTGTTTTTGTTTCTGCAGGCGTTGAGCTGTCTTTAACGGTTACGGAACCAATGATCGGCGCGCCTGCCGCAGCAGTCCCTGAAATTGTTTTTGCAGGAGCCTTCGAACTTGACGAATCGCTCCCTCCGCATGCTGCAATAACCATGAGACATAAAACTACGAGCCAGTTAACAACCCTTTTCACGTTCTTTCCTCCTTTTGTCGTTCCCCGGCAACCAGGGTTAAATTATATCTGCCATGCTGGTTACTTCCTGTTTGATACTGCCGCAGTTGCTGAAAGTGTTTTTTCGCGGTACCTACCTTATGTCGGCTGTTAACCCGTCGCCGGCATTGCTGTAGGAACACGAAAATGTGTACGAATCCCGCAGTTCTGCGATACCCTTTGTCAGCCCGGAAGCTGTTACTGCGCCTGCTTGATATCAATCCAGATCTGCTGTTCGCCGGATACCGGGTTCGCAAATAATTCGATCATTACGTTCTTGCTTGCGTTCATGTAGATAAAATGCGGCTCCGTCTCCCCTGCAAAGGACACCTGACCATCGCTGCTGATTGATATCGTACCGGTAGAGGTCGAACTGATATCGCTCGTGGAAATTGTGGTCGAGGTAATTGCGCCACTGCTGTTCATTACGCCCTGGTCCACATCGTACCCGAAATTGGCAGAGCTGCTCGTATTCTTCACGGGTGTTTTCAGTCCTATCGAATACCAGGTTCCGACAAGGTCGGCAGCAGTATAGGATGCTGCCTTCTTGACATCGAACCAGATCTGCTGTTCTCCGGTAGCAGGATCGGTAAATAATTCGATCATCACATCCTTGCTTGCGTTCATGTAAATATAATGCGGTTCCGTCTCCCCCTCAATCGACACACGTCCGTCGCCGACGACAGAAATCGCTGCCGTAGACGTTCCGCTGTCATCGCTCGTAGAAATGGTCGTAGACGTAAACGTACCGCTGTTGATAATCACCTGATCGACATCGTACCCGAAATTGGCAGCGTTGCTGGTATTTTTCACCGGCGTCTTGAGCCCAATCGAATACCAGGTGCCGTCAAGGTCGGCTGCGGTATAAGACGAGGCCTTCTTGACATCAGCCCAGATCTGCTGCTCTCCGGTAGCAGGATCAGTAAATAATTCGACCATCACATCCTTGCTTGCGTTCATGTAAATATAATGCGGTTCTGTCTCCCCCTCAATCGACACACGTCCGTCGCCGGCGACAGAAATCGCTGCCGTAGACGTTCCGCTGTCATCGCTCGTAGAAATGGTCGCGGACGTAAACGTACCGCTGCTGATAATCACCTGATCGACATCGTACCCGAGGTTTGCTGCGTTATTGGTATTCTTCACCGGCGTCTTGAGCCCGATCGAATACCATATGCCGTCAAGATCAGCGAGCGAATATCTGGGTGCCGTTCCGTCACCGATGGTGAAGATTGTCGCATCGCTGATGCTTTCGTCGAGCGTTGTGGTAGCCGCATCCAGCTCGGTGTTGTTATTTGCCGATCCAAGGAAACTGTTCAACGCGGTTTCGATCGACGCGCCGGTCGTATTAAGCTGGTTGTCGGCAAGATCCGTAACAATGGATGTTATTGCAGCAGTCACCGTGGTCGCCGTTCCGCTGGAGACCATCTCTGAAATCGCCGCAAGCATGAGGCCGTAGTTCTTTTCCGTGGTGGTGCTTTGCGACGAAACAAGGACATTCGCGGGCATTGTCGTGATGATATCGATTCCCCCTATCATGTTCGCAACCAGCGCATTTGCTTCGTCGATATTCTCCGATGTCAATGTTCCGGCTTTTCGGACCGCGATTTCAGTCAGGGGTGTCACTGCTGCAGTGGCAGTAGCCGAAACATTCGGGACCGCAGTCCGCAAGACCGGCACATTCACGCCTGTGACAGTGCTGCCCGTTGCTTCATCAATATAGCTGCCGCCTGAAGCGACAACCAAAACATTGCCGGTATACGATCCGAGGTTTACTGAATATGCCCCATTGGTGTCTGTAATTGTTGTTGCAAGCACTGATCCCTGAGTCCCGGAAGAATCAAGGGCATAGACAGTTATCGTTGCCCCGCTGATCAGGCCCTTTGAAGCAACTCCAGATAACAATGTGGCGGGACCGGGCCCCGGACTGGACGTGTCCTTTCTGCTGCATCCGGTCAAAGCAAAAAAGAACGCAAAACAAAAAATTGCCATACTGATTTTATTGAACGCTTTCATCATGCTCCTCCATACAGATTATTTATATTCGGTCAATCAACCCCCTGCTGGTCTTTCTTTGCGGCTCTGCGGTTTCACGCGAAACCAGCCTTGATGTTGACTTGTGATTCTTGTCCTTGCATGGCCAACACTTGAAAGTAGCTGCTCACTATTATCTTTATATGTTATTTTCACATCTTTTGACCCTACGGGTATAGAATCCCATGTTGCGCTAGAGTTGTTTGGAAAGGTTCCTCCATTTATAAAATGGCTTCGCCAGTTCGTTTCGCCTACAGTTCGTGTTTGAAGGAAATACATGTCACGTCCGGAATGATTGACCACTTTTAGAGAACCTGTTGGCGTTGTTGCGGTCTGGTTTTTCTTATCATCACCACACGCTAAAACCACTAAGATCAGAATCTGGGGTAAAAATAACAACAAGCTTGATTTTTTCATGATTACAAATCCTCCTTCAATTATTCGCGCTGAGAATTTTGTTTATACCTCGAACAGGACCATCAGCGTGAATTCAATTTTATCCGCGACCTAACATGCTGTTCTTTCATGAATTCTTCTTGCTTGATTTTTATCCGCAGCATTGCCTTCGCGCCTAATTTTCCCCAGGTTCAATATCTGATTAAGTTCCTCGATACTCGAAAAAACCTTTGTTTTGCCGTTATCAACGATCTCAACAAATCCGGCTAGCTTTTGATTGTCCTCGGCATCGCGCTGGCATATGGATACGATATAGTTTTCGATAAAGGAATAATTCTCGATCACGTCAGAAGTTCTCAACCAGTCCAGTCCATGTTCCGCTACATGTTTTCGGGCTGTTATCATAATCTGTCCAGTACCAAATAACAGTTCCGTTACCGACTAAATCATCGCCGGAACCAGTCAATTGGCCGAACCACGTGTTTTGTTTATTAGTCCCGTCATAATACATTGAAAAAGAAATTTCCCCCGTGTCGCTTACATTTCCGATAAAGGTAAAAGTGGGGTTATAGGGAGAAGAAATATTCCCGCTGGAATCAATCGTTATGCCGATATTGAACTCCAAGCAAGGCGGATTAAATGTGGCATACAAATTAAGATCGCCTTGATAAGGAAATGTTGCACCTGGCGTGTATCCATCTGGTTCAGGCGGAAAGCTGCCACTTGTCACAGTGCAGATTAAAGATTCGCCTACTGAGGGGCAGGGAATCATTCCCTGCAGTAACCCGCAGTTATATAGAGCATAGTCAACTCCACCGCTGACGCCGTATAAGGAAACGCAATTGTTATCAACCCAGCATTTCGATGCTTCAATTTGGGAGCAATAATCCCCCCATTTAATCTTCATTCTGCACTCATGACAAGCCGGTGGTTCGGGTGCAGTGCTTCCGCCATACGCCCATGGGGATGGAGGAAACCCGACACAATTACAGACGGGAATTTGCGGAATTACACCGTAGGAAGCCTGGTACGGCGTTGCTGAAACTTCGCTTGAGGGGCTGCTTTCTCCATAATTATTTACCGCCGTAATTCTGTAATAGTAAGTTGTTCCGTCCGTTAAGTTTTGATGAGCAAATGAATGGAATGCAGTAGATACCCGATTACCGGACACAGTATTGACACCCGGAACTGCTGACCAATAAACATTGTACGAAGTTGCACGCGCCGTCGCATCCCAGCGAATCTCATTCTCTTTACTCCCTGGATTCGCAATGACCCCCGCTGGTAAAGAAGGAGCAATTCCGGTTGCAAAGGGAGATTCAGCCACTTGAACGGAATCCGCACTCTCACCGTAACTGTTAACGGCAGTCACAACATAATAATAGGAAGTTCCGTTATTAAGGCCAGTATGGGTATAAGGAGATGATACCTGCGAAATTTTTATACCCGTATTTTTCGAGACTCCAGGCGCTGTCGACCAATAGATATTGAAGGTCGTGGAATTGTAACCACTATTCCATCTCAGCGTTATCTGCCCATTGCCGGGCACAGAAGTCGCGAGAGGTGCATCAGGCACATTGCCTGTTGAAGATGGTATGCTCGAAAACGATGTTGACTCTACTGTTGCACCGTTACTTTTTACTACACTCACAAAATAGGAATAGGTGGTACCGTTTGTGAGGCCGGTATGAATATAAGGCATTGAAACATTCGCGATTTTTGTGCCGGTTGTTTTCGAAATTGTTGACGATTGAGAATAATATATGTTGTATGATGTTGCATCAGAAACAGTCCGCCACCCGATCACGAGTTGTCCTTTTCCTACATGACTGATGAAACCTGCAGGCACCTCAAACGAGGGATTGGTATTTGCATTATTTTTTGGATCATTATTGCGTGTACAGCCTTGAGACATTAAACCGAAAACTATGAACGCCACAAGTATTAATAAATTAAAATTACTGTTTTTCATATTATTCTCCTTTTGGTTTCATGTCGATCACGTCACATAATGCTCGTTTTGTCATTTTAATCTGTTCAGGTTCGCGCAGAGTATTACCGGACCGTGAAGATATAAACCGAACGCCGCGGGTTAAGCTGAAACACGACTTCGGAAAGGATCATCTAAACCTCTACTTTGCGGTCGATACTAAACCGCCGTTGACCGAAACACATCTTCAAAAAAACTTATTTATGATCCTTCACCTTGTCCCTGTAGTCCATGTTTGTCTCGGCCCTCAATATCTGATTAAGCTCCTCAATACACGAAAAAGCCTTTGTTTTCCCGGGTTCGACTAGCTCAACAACGCCTGCAACCTGTTGCGGATCCTCCGAATCCCGCCGGTATATGCGCACGATGTAGTTTTCCATACGCGAGTGTTAATACCATAGACATACTTACAAATGACTTACAGATTCGCTCAAATTAGAATTTTATAAATGCTGCGAATAAAAGTAACAGGATAAAAAATGATAGAACTGGAAAAAAAGGTCCGAAGGTAAGGGGATGAACATAAGTTTCGACAGGAATTAAGCGAAACAACGCGCGCTTAAAAAACCGGCCGGGAGGCACGGTCCCGTCAAAGTCGCACATAAACCCCTATAACGTCATTCCCGCAAGCGAAGCGCGTCGGGAATCCTTCTGAAAAGGCAGGAAAGATTCCGGACAAGCCGGAATGACGGTAAAGGAAGTGAATGTGCGTGAAAAGATGTTTGTTATTGTACCGTTGCATTGAACAATGACACGACCCTGGGCCGGGAGGCAAATTGCTTGTACAATCATGTTGTTTGTGCTAACATTTCTCCATGTTAGTGCGGGAAAAAACCATTGTCGAGGAAGTTTCCGATAAACTTGCTGAGAACAAACGAATCCTACGCATCGTAGCGTTCGGGTCTCGGGTGCGAGGCGATTTTCGCGCCGATTCGGACTTGGATCTGCTGATCGTCGTGGACAGAAAGGACCGGGAAATCAAGAATTTCATCATGGAGCTTATCTATGAATACGAACTGAATATGGATATTTCTTTTTCACCCACTGTTCTTTCTTTGCACGAGCTTGATGTGAACCGGAAACTGGGCAGTCCGTTTTTGAAGAGTATTGAAGCCGAAGGGATTGTATTGTATGACGCTGACCGGGCGTGAAAAAAAGCTCTTTCTTTGCACCGGCTTGAAAAAGCGAAAAGACTGCTGGATGACGCCCGGCTTCTTCAGAAAGAAGGACGGTGGGAATCTACGCTGAACCGGAGCTATTATGCGGCACTGAGCGCAGCCAGGTCGGCGCTGATTCTGCTCGGGGCTGATCCGAAGACGCATGAGGGCGTAAAAACGATGGTCGGCAAGATGCTGGTGCTTGAGGGGCACTTACCCAAGGAACACGGAAAGTGGTTCCGTGACCTCTTATTTGAAAGGGAAGACGCCGACTATGCGGATTATTCAACGATCGATGCAGCAGATGCATACAATGCCGTAAACCATGCTGAACAATTTCTTGCCAAGGTGAGCGAGATCATTGCAGAACTCCAACAACAGTTTTCTGATGAATAATTCCAGTTTAACATACAGAAATCTTTTTCTTGGTTCCTAGAATTTATTTTTTACGGTTTATATTTGCGTAAATCTGCTTGGTTCTCTCCGACGGCGCAAGCTGCAGTTTTGCAAATAAGACCCTCTTGCATCGGTCGAATACTCTGACCGCCTCTGCGTTCTTCCCCAGTCTCTGATAGCCGAGCATCAGCCCTTGGTAGAACTCCTCCACGGTATCCTCTATCTCAAGTCCTTTCTCATAAATTACGACTGCTTTTTCGAACTGTCCCTGCTCCACGTGGTAGTTCCCCAATCTGGAAACAGCGCTCAGATATTTGGTTCGCAGCTTCTCTCTTATTGAGAAGGTCCAGGGCTGCTGAACGTCCATTGGCAGAAAATGGCCGTGGTACAGGTCGATCGTCCGTTCGAGCTTTTTGGTGTTGTTCTCATTCCGCATTCCGCACTCGGAACTCCGCACTGCTTCTTCGAACGCCCACACATCCACCCAGCACTGCCGCCTGTCCAGGGATAACTGTTTTTCCTGCAACAGTATTGCCTTTTCATTACCGAGCAGCTTTCTTAATCTATGGAGTGTGGTATCAAAGGATTTCTTAGCCAGATCCCCCTCCGCATCCGGCCACAACGCATCCATTACCATGTCGTCAGGCACGTTCTCCGCACCAAGCGCTATCATTACCTTCAGCATTGCCAAAGGCTTCTGCTGGACCTTGCCGGAAAACATAGCGAGCTTCTCGTCATGGAGTAGCTCAAACTTGCCGAGCGCATATATCTTAACCGGCCAGGGCCAGGCCTCCAGATGTGAAGGCGGATTTTCCGGGAAGAGACCGCGCTTACGGATGATATGTTGAACGTAATCCACTTCGATCCCTGCTTCCAGCGCCTTTATAAACAGCGGAGTCATTATCGATGGCCTCCACCAGGAGAAATTGATGTATCCCTTTTCCCTCGCAATGGGAAGGCCTTGGCGCAGCATCTGAATGCAATGACTTTCGTTCCCCTGATCCAGCGCAAAATACGCTTTGATCAGATAATTGCGGTATATCAGGAGCGGCCCATGTATCAATTGCGCAAGCTTATCCGACTCCTCGATACTGCGGAGGGCTTCTTCCTTCCTTCCGCACGCATACAGGGCTTGGGCCTTGACCGCCTTCGTTGAAGCAGCCAGAAATGATCCTCCCAGCCGGTCGGCAAGTTCCGATGATATTTGAGTCTGCTCAAGCGCGCGGGCAGGATCTCCGGCCAGCATTGCCTGCCATGAAGAGGTATAGAGAAAGTGACACATGTTCATCTGCTGGGAACGGTCCATGCGTGATGTGAACTGTTCGATTAATGGTTTTCCCACCTTATGATTGCCCGATCCCAGGTAACAGCATATCCCCAGCATATAAAGCATGAAATCCCATATATGAACTCCGCTTGTGTCCGCGACCCTGCGGCCTTCGTGATAATTCCGGAGCCCTTTCTCGAAATCAGCCTTGATCCAGCTCTCAAGCCCTTCAATCGTAAGCCATATAATCCGGGCAAGCGGCGTGATCGCTGGATTTTCCGGAGAAGGGCGCAGGAGATCCATGATAACGCTCAGTTTTGCGTGATCGCCGGTCCACCACAAATGATATAGCGCCAGTTGATTACCGATCATAATCCGGTAGTTCCCGTCGGAGCTTTTCCGTACGTGCCTATGGATCCGTTCGGCCCACGCGTTGATCTCTGGATGCTGAGCTTTATAGTACATAAGAGCCGCTATCATGCTGCCCGCAACGCGTCCCTCTATCTCATTGGAGGGGAACAAGGGATATTCCTTCATAATGCGGTGCATCAGGTCGATCCACTTGTCGAGTCGAGAAAAATCCGCCCATTCATACACGATTGAATCGACCGCACCCGCCCAGGAAAGGTAGCTGCCTGCGGGGTCACCTTGTGACTGGAACATGTCGAAGGCTTTTTCGAATAAAGTCCTGGCCTCCGTAAAATTGGCGGTCATCCGGCAGGTGCCGAGCCAGAACAGGACCCACGGGTTCCGCTCGACCAGTTCCTGCGGAAGCTTCTTTATCCAATCCTCGATCACATAGCTTCTTCCCTGCGCTATCAAGACCTTTGCATATGACAGAATCAGCGCGTCCAGCTTTTCCCATGCTTGCCCCTGGATACACAGACCGGCTGCGTCTTCCACCTCTCCTGCTTTCTCCAAAAGCAGTGTGGCTGTTTGCAGTATGCCGGCCAGCGCCGCCGGCGTCATTTGTACTTTAGCGTGAGATTGCAGGAATTCTCTGAACAGGGGATGATACTGGTATACCGGTTCCTTACCGGGACGTTTTTCCGTAAAGTAATTATTGCGATTAAGATCGCTGAGGATCCGCTCTGCCTGACCAAGACCGGTCAACTCGCCCGCCATCCTGCCGGTCGTCTTCCGTAGAACGGAGGTTGAGAGCAGAAGCTGCTGGCTATCCTTATCGGTTTTTTGGAAGACTTCCCGCGCGAAATAATCAAAGATTTCTTCCCGGGACAGGTTTTCATCAAGCCGGAGGTTGCTTTCAGCTTCGAGTCCCCGCTCCATTAAGAGCACCAGTCCTGCGGCCCATCCTTCGGTCCTGGCGTGAAGGACATCAACATCCGCCTCGGAAAATTTTGCGTATTTGCTCCAGGCGAGCGCTCTTGTTTCATCGAGACTAAATCTGACTTCTTGCCATGTTAGGGGGGCAATGAGCCCGTTCGCTCGAAGCCGTGCAAACGCCGGCGGCGGATCAACACGGCTGATTATTACGATTGAAATCCCCTCAGGCACTCGTGACAGCCCTTCACACAGCCGCTCATGGAGCGCTGAATCTACCGGCACATCCTGGTAATTGTCGATGACTAGAATAAAAGGAGTTTTTAATCTTTTGTACAGGTCTTCAAAATAGCGGTATGTAAACGCTGTGACGCCATAGAGATATTCGGGTGTCAGAAGCGGAAGCGGTTTGCGGTGTCGCGGAGCAGCCTTTTTCGCAGCGAGAGCCATGAAGTAGAAGAAAGTGGCTATATCGCCATCTTCCTGATCCGCCTGGTACCACAGACAAGGCAGTCTTCGTGAGTGAAGATAGCTGGCAACGAGCGTGGTCTTGCCTGATCCTCCCGGAGCGGAAACCCAGGTAATAGGTTTTTTTCTGGCCTCGTCGACAGTCCGAAATAATCGATCTCTTTGGAAAACATGTGTGAGTTTCGGCTGCATGATCTTGGATAGAGGGACGGCGTCTGTTGATATTTTATTATTTTTTCGCATTTTTAATATCCAAGTACATCTCCTCCGTCATCGAGGATGGCGCTAGCTACACAGTCGCAGACAATACCGTCCTACACCGATTATATACTCTCTTCGCCTCAGCCAACTTGCCGAGTTTCTGATAGCAGACCATCAATTCCTGGTAAAACTCCTCTTGGGTGTCGTCGCGCTCAAGGCCCTGCTCGTACACCTGGATGGCCTTCTCGAACTGTCCCTGTTCTACATAGCCGCTCCCGAGTCTCGAAACAACACTCAGATATTTGGCCCTGAGCTTCCCTCGCAGGGAAATAGTCCAGAACTGTTGGATATCCATCGGAAGGAAGTGCCCGCGGTACAGGGCGACTGCCCATTCCAACTTTTTGATTTCGTTCTCACTTTGCACGGCTTCTTCGAAGCTCCACACATCCACCCAGCATTGCCGTTTATCCACGGATAACTGTTTTTCGTGGAGCAGGACAGCCCTTTCATTCCCCAGGAGCTTCCGCAGCCGGTGCAGCGTCGTGTCAAAGGACTTCTTCGCCAGGTCTCCGTCAGCATTCGGCCAAAGCGCGTCCATAACGGTGTCCTCGGAAACGTTTTGTCCTCCGAACGCTATCAAAACTTTCAGCATGGCTAGCGGCCTCTGCTGAACTTTCCCGGAAAACAACACTTGTTTCGGATTATTATATATTTCAAACCTGCCTAACAAATAGATCTTGATCGGCCAGGGCCAGCATTCTAGGTGAACAGGAAGCTTAACGGGGACCAGGCCGCGCTTTCGGATCAAGTCCTGCACATAATCCACTTCAATCCCGTTCTCAAGAGCCTTTTCGCACAAGAGAGCCATTTTATCGGGACGAAAATAATAGAAGGTTTTTAAATTCCTCCTCCTGCCGGTGGTCATCGCTTCTGATAGATTGTGAAGGCCGCTGGCCGTGTCACCTTTCTGGAAAGCAATGGAAGATCGCACCAGCAAATAATGATAGAGCAGATAGTCGCTTTTAATCTTCTGCGCCTGTTCCAGTCCTTTGTTTAGAAATTGTTCAGCCTTTTCGGCTTCGCCTTTTTCCGCAAGTAGCTCCGAATAAATAATCATGCAGTCGGCCTCGACTGCATGAAATCCCGTCCCATCTGCCGCTTTACAGCTCAAATCTTGATAGTAACAAGCAGCTTCAATTTTTTTTGCAAGGATAGCCTGCCAGGACAGCAGGACATAATAATAAGTTTGATCTATTCTTCTGCACTGCTCTATATTTTTAATGAGCGGTAACAGCCTTGTGAATGTATTTTCATCATTCATGTTCAAGGCAGCGGAAAGAGCATGGCAGAGTATGTGGTTATCCCATAGGTGAATACCTGTTTTTTCTGCAATCCTGAGCGCCTCCGAAACCTTTTCCACACAGTCAGCGAATGAAGCCGTGAATAGAAAATAGAGCGCCTCAGTAGCGTTCAAGGTCATCATCAGCAAATCGTTTTCCTTTTCGCGCTGGATTAATTTCCTGAACAGGTCCATGACGAACCCGGCTCTATAATGATCACCATGCCAAAGATAGTGGACAATCAGGCAATTGGATGTCAGAAGATATAAATTTTTATCAAAAATATTTTGTCCACAAATTAAAGAAAAAGCTTTTTCCCGAATTACGTCTATGTCCGGATGATGGGGTAACCCCATTGAAAGCGCGTTGAACTTGCTCATGATAACCTGAGCTTCAATCTCTTTTGACGGATAAGCATTATCTTTTTGAAGCAGGTCGTGAAGTTCCCGCATCCAGTCGGCAATCTGCCCGAACTCAAGCGTTTGAACGGATATATCGCATACGGCCGACCAGCAGAGGAAGATTTTAGCCAGGTCGTTCGTTCGCTTAAAAAAATGGAATGCTTTTTCGTAGTCAGCACTACCGGCCATGGGATTCAACGCCATTATGGAAGCTCCGCGCCAGTAAAGCAACTGCGCGTTCTGTTCCACAAGATCGGGTGGCATATTGTCCAGCCACCCCCGCACGATTTCGCTTCGCCCCTGTGCCAACAATTTAGCCGCTGTGGAGCAAATGAGCTTAGACACATCCTCCCAGTCTCCCGCTTCCAGGTACAGGTCTATCGCATCTTCGGCTTTTCCGTTCTTGCTCAAAAGCTCAGCCGCACTCCGCTTCAGGTTTTTCATTTTCTGTTTGCCGAAACCCGATAGCGCCTTTGAAATAAGAAATTCCCGGAAAAGCGGATGGTACTGATACACTGAATCGTAAGAAGCATGTTTGGTGGTGAAATAATGGTTACGCGCGAGTGTTGAAAGGATTTGCTCGGCGTCGCTTGAGCCTGTCATGCCGGCGGCCAGCGAAGGCTCAATCTGTGGCAGAAAAGCGGTCTTCAAAAGAAAGTCCCGAGTTTGTGCATCTGCTTTTTGAAAAATCTCGGATGCGAAATAATCGAAGATATGTGCTTGATCCGCTGAAATAATTTCTTGCTTGCCTTCATTTCTCTTTAGTGTTTCAATCAACAAGACCAGTCCCGCGATCCATCCTTCGGTCTTTAAATGAAATTGTTCCACGACGCCGTCAAGTATTTTTGAGCAACCGCTCTTTTTTATGATTTCCCCGGCCTCTTTCAGAGTGCACTTTATCTCTTCCCACCCCACACATTCGATATGCCCGTTCGCACGCAACCGGGAGAAAGCCGGCAGAGGATCTCCGCGGCTCAGCACCACGATCCTTATTCCCTCGGGAACCGACAACATCATATCGATTATGATTCCGTGCAATTTCGAATCGACGGAGATTTCCTGGTAATTGTCGAAAATGATGAGAAAAGGCCGCTTTAATCTTCGGTATAGTTCTTGGAAGTGATTCTTTGTGAAAAGATGAAGGGTTGGGAGGTATTCAGGCGTAAGCAGGGGCAGAGGTTTTCTGAAGCGGGGTGCGGCCTTTCGCGCGGCCCCGCGCAGGTAATAGAAGAAGGTCGCGGGGTCCTCATCCCTGGCGTCCAGCTGATACCAGAGATAAGACAACTTCCGGGCGTCGACATAGCTCGAGAGCAACGTCGTCTTGCCTGAGCCGCCTGGGGCTGAAATCCAGGTGACGGTTTTTTTTCGGCTCTGATCCAGTTTTGTGAATAGCCTCTTACGATAAACGATGCCGGAAACATCAGGACGAGTTATCTTTGCAATCGAAGAAGATCGCTCTCTTGTAACCATGTCATTCCTTATTTACCGTCAGAAAAAGTCGCGATCATGTCAGCGAGATTTATTGCCCTTCATAGGTTGCGGGTATAATCCCATATCTGTCATCGTCAAAAACTTGTTTTCTAACGGCGTTTTCTTCCTTCAGGAATATGAAGCGGCAAAGAGGCCAAATAGAATCCACGACTAGCGCTATCTTTATTTAAATAGGGTCTTCTGTCAAGCAGAATTATTGCGCTGTCCGGTCTGTGTCGGATGAAGGAAACGGCAGTATGAACCGGTGATACACGAACACCGAGGCAAAGATCAGTCCCGATACGGTCATGATCGTGGACCAGCTTCCGGCAACATTGGCGGTCGAGGTTTCAAGCATCCCGGCAACATACACCAGAAAACCGGAGCCGAATATCATTGCCAGCCGGTAGAATGCAGACCGGATTCCGACAAACAGCGCCTGTTCTTTCTCGGTAAGCGCGAGCATGTAGAACCCGTCGGTCGCAATGTCGTAGGTAGCGGAAATAAACGCGCCCGCGCAGAATGCCGCGAGCGAGAGGAAAAAAAAGTGCTCGGTCCGAAGCGAGAACGCGACTACGAACATGCTGAAGCTCATGGCGGCCTGCGTCGAGAGAATCCAGCGCCGCTTGGTCAAGGTAACATCGACCAGCGGCCCCCAGAACATTTTGATCACCCAGGGAAGGTAGAGCCAACTCGTCCAGAACGCAATATGCGCGTTGTCTATCCCCATCCTCTTGTACAGGATAACGGATACGGTATTGATCAGCACGTACGGAAGGCCTTCGGCGAAGTAGAGCGTGGGGATGAAGATCCAGGGATAACGGGATTTATTTTGATCGGCCATGGGAAATAGTATCATGCGCCGCCGGAAACATCCAGAGAAAAGAGAAGCGTATATGACGGATTAAATCAAGCTTGCGTATGAGTAGTACCGGCCCAGAAACTCGTCCCAGCGGAATCCGTTTATAAACTCTCCATTGTTGCCGGTATTCGTCGCGCCGTCGTAGTTTTTGTAATTGGAATCATACACTGAATGGGTTTTGGCATCGGGCAGGTCGAAGAATACAATCGAAATACCGTGCGCATCCGGCCTGGCCGGACCATGATATTCAGCGATGGTTGCTTCGGATACGAGCCCTGCGAGCTCGGTTCCCTGGCTAAGATGGGCTTCAAGATCGACCAGGTCCACATACACAAACATAGTACTGTAAAGGTCGATCTCTTGAACCGCAGCCCGCGCACTCCCTATGGCGTTAACGGCATCGGTTCTTAAAACAGAATCGTCCAGCAGGCCGATAAGCCGGCCGGCCATTTTGTCGGCTTCAAGAGCGATCGCTCCGAGGTACGCTGTCCGTATCGCGGAAATTCCGAGATAGTGTTCGTAATTGGGATTGGCGGGATAAAAAACGTTTTCATAAAATGTTTTATAGGACTCCACTATCTGCTTTGCATATTCCTCGGGATAAATCGAAGGATTCAACATCAATTTCGAAAGAACGGATGCGTAATCCCATCCTTCGTCCCGGGTATCTTCCTCGGAGCTGACGATGATCGGCGCCAGGTCCCGGAACTCGTACAGGACTTCGAGGGTTCCCATAGTGCAGGCATCCATGCCGAGAATATCCAGCTTGATCCCTGAGGCCTGGATCGCCTTCCTGATTTCCTGGTTGGAAAGAAAAACGGGGCTTGTTGTGCTGCCATTGTTCCCGTCGAGGAACATTGACCTTCTCACAACCGGCTTTCCGGGAGGGCCCGGGGGACCGTCTCCCTGGTCCCAGCCGTTGCCGTGGTCCCAGAGCACGAGCACCGTCCTGTCCGCAGGCCAGGCCTCTTTTGACCAGGAGAGGAAGTCGGTGAGCGTCTGCGGCGAAGACATGTCCAGTTCGCCGAGGTCAGCAGCCAGGCGAAGGGATCCGTTCGTTATCCTGTATCGTTTTGTGGTTTCGTTCGGCAGGTCCAGTTGTACAATGATGTTGACGTAATCCGAACTGCCCGTAGTTCTCATTTCCTCGATATCCGCGAGGGCTTGGACGGCCAAGTCGTTGTCCGCGTCCATGTAGACTAAAAAAGTCCATGTCCCCGGATCGTTCTCGCTCTGACTTCTGCAGGAGACAATGAAGCAGGCAACAATAAAAATAAATGTATAAAAACGCATAAACAACATCCCTATGACCGCCTCCGAGCTAAGCCATTGTATCAAAAAAAAACAGGCAGGGGAAGGGGCCCCCTGCCTGTATCTTGCGGAAACTATTTGAATGTTATCCTACGGCAACGTGGTTCCGTCGGTATTGAGCTTGGTGAATGCGCCCGTCGTGGAAGCGCCGTTCGTGATTATACCGGCTGCGCGGCCTGTGTTCAGTGCGTTGCCAGCGACATCGTGAACGTTCGTGCTGACCGTTACCAAAACGGTACGAACGACAACGTCGTCGGGCGTGCCCGTAATGCCGGTTAGAGCAACGCCGTTGAGAGTCACCGTCTGGAGTGTGAAATCAGCAGCCGCATTGTCTATGGCACCATTTGTGTAGGTAGCCGCGGTAATGCCTAGCGCATTCGCAGCTGGTTTTGCGGTCGCCGCAACCACTTGCGTATCTGCTGCTGCTGCTGTACTATTGCATACTCCATCCGGCCCGGCATAGATCGAATTGGCCATGGCTGTCGGGGCGTCAGCAGGCTTGAATATTACGTCGTCACCTCCCACGGCCGTCGTAAGCGCCGTACCCGAGGTGTCGCCTGTGCCGACAGGGGAAATGCAAAGCCCGCCGCTATCGGCTGGGAACAAAGCGCCATCATTAGCAATGACCGTTGTAGAGAGGATTCCATCAACACCAGTAGAAATATAGCTCCTCGTAATGTTGGACGGATTCAGGTCCGCTGAAAGGGTCAGCGTAACAGACGACCTACTGTTGACTGCGTCCCAGCCATTATATACCGCAGAAGCGATTGTGGGAACCGTACCCGAAATTCCCGTCAGCGAATAATTAGCTGCCGTCTCGGCGGTTGCCTCATCCAGCTGCTCGTTGAAATAGATGGTGATCTGATCGTCGCTGTCATTAATTTGTCCGACGAAAGACCCGGTATTTGCCAGGTTCGCGCCTATGACGTCTTTGGCGTTCACTGCAGTGCTGCCATCTGATTCGGTACCCTCTGAATTGACTGATTTTACCGTGTAATCATAAGTGAGCTTCACCTGGTCATGCTCGACGAACGTTACCGCCGCATCACACCAGCCTGAAGCAGAGATTGCCGAGGCGGTCATGAGCTGGGCCGCACCCGTATTGACCGTGGCACCCCAAACCTCGTTCCTGGTCCGGTACACATTATAGAACTTCGCTCCTGAAACAGGCAGCCAGTCGAGGCACGGTATATTGGTGAAGTTGGTTGTATCTGCCTGGTCGAGGCTGGCGCTGTCTGTAAGAACTACACTGGGAGCTGCCGCGGTTGCTCCGCCATTGGTCGTGAAGTTCACGATATTATTTCTTGCTCCGGAATCAGCGGCCTGCGCAATGTCGCACGTATTGTCCGCGTCCGTATCCACGCATTTTCCGGCGTCATCCATGAGCGCTGCAAGGTGAATATCCACCGTGTATTTAGAGGAAGGGGCAAGTGTCGGGATGGCAACAGTCAAAATGGTCCTGGTTGAATCCCACGACAGGGTATGAGCGATATTGCCGGCCTTCACGCCGTTGAAGTTGACGGCCACATCATTGTAAAGGCCGTTTGCCGTACCGAAGGCAGCGTTGTTGCTTAATACCGTTGCATATGCATCCTGCAGGATCGGCTCACTGAACGTAAATACCACGTTAGCGCCGCCCGTGGAAGTAATGTCGGCATTGTTTTCGGGTGAGACGGCAATGATGGCCGGTGACAGAGAATCGGTCGCTACCACAAAGATCGCGTCGTTGGTCTGAACGGCAAGCTGCTTTGTCTCACCGTCTGCCGGAGCAGAAACGGTTACGCCCGTCCCGTTCGAATATGTCCCGCTTGCATTCCATGCCTGAATCGTGAAGTTTTGGAGAGATTCAATGTTGGAAAATGTAAAATCTCCATTGGCTCCGGTTGTGGCGGTTTGAACGACATTGCTCGCCGCGCCAGTCCCCCCGGTCGATCCTTCCGAATCGCTCGATCCGTTAGATACGAGCTTGACGGTCCAGCCTGAACCCACGGGCTGCAAGGCAAGACCTCCGGGTGTAGATGAGCCATAGGCAACCACACCTGCGATGTTCGCGGCCAGCTTGCCTACGCTCAGCATCTTATTGGTGACCTTCTGCGTTACGGTAAGGGGCGTCGATCCGATTGAACCTGACCCCGACGTATCGATATTGCTGATAATCTGGTATTGTGCGGTTACCGTATCATATGAAAAATCCGGATATCTTGGGGTCGCCGTGCTCGTCATAGCAACCGGGCTCGTCACGTTCCTGAGATCGATCGTCATATAATATGATCCCGTATACGTTGTTGTGACGGTCTGGTTTCCTGCTGTGCCGGCCGCCGCTACCGGCGTGGTTATAATGGATTCGAGATTGGTGGGCACGTTTTCAATAACGTATTGACCATCTGCGGCTGTCGTCGTCTTGGCTACACCGATGTCGATCACAGCGCCGGCAATCGGGTCCTGGGTTACGGAATCGATGAGATAGCCCTGAATGGTTCCCATCGGCATATCTCCGCCTGTTGCGGCGCCGCCCCCGTAGTAATTTGTTGTCTTTTTATCACATCCGAGAATTGAAAGAGTTAATGCGATTATTGCTGCCAAAAGAATAAACCCTGTTTTTTTCATTGAAACCTCCCTTTTTAGTCTTTGAAGTAGATAAAAATAAATCAGCCTTGAGCCTCCAATTCACCTCCTTTCGCTTTAACTTGTGTGTTGTCGACTCCTGCTGTAAATCTTGAAGGCTGGCGGGAGTATAAATTCTGCAATAGAGCGCATTCTTTAACAAACTCAGTTAAGCCAATTGTTAATCATAGATAAGTATCAAAAAAAGTCAAGGTTTACGATGGGGTATTTTAAGGGTATTGCTGCAAACTGATGTGCATGTAAAAATTGCGGTAGAAACATGAAAAATCAGAACATTTGCCAAAACTATTCGATATTTAAAGCTTTAATCGCTGTACAAAATATGCCCCCGCTGTTAATGCTTAATTTCATCTAAATTTTGACGTTTGTATCTCGGGCCATTTGCGGCCGCAGCTATTTCTTTACATCTTTATCTTTAGGTTCTTCTTTCTTTTCTTCCTGCTCTTTTTTAATAAGATCCGCTTTCGCTTCCGGCTTTATCTCGGCCTTGACGAGGTCCAGCGTCTTCTTGGCATCGGGAATCATGGCGCTGTCCGGATACTGCTTCATGAACTCCTCGATTTTCTTGACCGAAGCCTCCGTATCGCCGTTAGCCGCAAGATCGACACCATTCTTGAACTCAGCCATCTCCTGCTCGGTCACGAGTTCTTCGCTTTTTTTCCCCTTCCAGTACAGCTTAACCTGCGTGTCTTCCTTGGCGCCCCGAACACCGGCCACGCTCGTTGTCACTGGAACTGTCTTTTTAGGGACAATCTGCCCGATCTTTTTCTGTAGTCCTTTGAGCCATTCCGTCATCCCGGACGCCGGTTTTTTGTCGGTCTCCCCGGCCACGGCAGCGCTAAACATACCATCATCATCACTGTAAAAAACGATATTTTTTCATGACAACCTCCCATACCAGGTACATGATTCAAGATGCTGAAAAATCCCGTCCCTACTGCAGCATAGTTAGAGAATGCCGCGAACAGGGCTTACTTGGCAATCCCCAGCGCAGTCGACATATCCCCATGCTGCCTGATAATACGGGGGTCTGCCGAAATTGCGTTCTCGAACAGCGTTTTAGATTCACTCTTCTTGCCCATCCTCAGCAGCACCCGTGCCAGGTTTACCATGACGCCGGTATCGTCCGGGGACGCTTTCAGCGAACCTTCATACGCGAGTTTTGCGTCTTCCAGCCGTTCCTGCAAAAAGTTTATATTCCCGATATTGTTGAGGGCCTGCGCGTTGTTCTTGTCCACTGCCAGGATCTTTTGAAATTGCTCGAGCGCTTCTGCAAGAAGCCCGTTTTCGCCGTAGAGAATTCCGAGCTGGTCCATGGCGTTCGTGTCGTTGGGCTTTTTCTTCAACGCATCCAGATATTCCGTTGAAAGATTGGCAAGCCGCTGCCGTCCGAGTGATTCGAGCTCGTCCTTGAATTTAGCTTCGATCTCTTCTTTGGAGACCTTGGGCGATCTTTGCTCGGTATGCGGCAGTGTGGCGGGCTTGAAAAGTTCCCAGGCCTTTTCGGTACTGACGATGTCCGCCTTGCCCTTGGCGGACCATTCCCGGTATTCTTCGGCGGCTTTCTGCCATGCCCGGGTAAATGACGAGCCGACCATCGTCATCTCCACGGGAACCCATGCAGTGCCCTGGTATGACACGAGCTTGTCGGGGAAGCCGAGCGTCGCCTTCTCGTTCTCGGAAATGCCCGTATTAAACATGATGAATACATGACCGGGGACGTCAATGAACGCCGTTTCAATTCCGATATTCTCCATGCATGCGGCAAACAGGATCGAGAGGTCGTCGCAGTCCCCGCTCTTCCTTGTAAGCGTGTCGCGCGGGTACTGGACGTAGTCGACCACGGCGCTGTTCTCGGAAAAGTCCTGGAACGGACTGGACGGATCGATGATATATTTCAGTCCGAGCACGCCGAGGGCGTCAAATACCACGCGGGCGTAAATTATGGATTGGTGAAGATTGGGATAGGCATCGACATAGGGCCGGATGGCCGACCTGCTGAAGTCCACGACCGGCGTGTCCTTCGCCGTTACAAATGCGCCGAGCTTCGCCTTCACGTCCCAAACCATTGCGTGACGTTCGTAGAGCATTACAGGAAAGGTGCGCGCAACCGTCTTGGGCTCGCCTCCGGCGTAGAAGGTGATCGCGATCTCGCTCTGCAGCGGCGTATTTTCGGTCACCTCAAGGATCTTGTTGTTGAATACCGGCTTGAGCAACAGTTCCCGCTGCTGCTTCGCCGGAAGGTTCTCTATCTCGAGCTCGGTCGGAAAGTCCATGAAATCTTTTATCGAGAAGCTGAGCTTAACCTTCGGATAGGCGATATCCGTATTGTTGGAGATGATGACCTTGCCCAGCGGATGTGATTCGTAATATTTATAAGCCGAGGAGAAGAGCTGCCCCATCTCGACTTTGCTGATTTCAATGGGCGGAAGCGACAGAGAACCCTTCGGCGTAGAAATAAAAACAACCTCGCTCGTCGGGCTTTCATCGCCTTCCTTGCCGACGGCCGTTATTTGATAATAATAGAAGGTTTCGTCGGCAAGCCCTGTGTCAACGTACACGGTCCTGTCTGCCTTGCCAAGCAGCTCGAAGCCGGAGGAAGGTTGCTTCGAACGATACACAGCGTAATGGTTCATGAACGGCTCGAGATTAGGAAGCCAGGAAAGCGTGATCTGTTTTTCGAGCGCCTCTATCTTGACCTTCTTTGGAACGGATGGGATAAGTTTCGGCGTCACGGCAGAAAGCACCGGAGACGGGACGCTTTCGTTACCCTCTTTCGCCTTGCTGCTGATCGCGTAATAAAATGCACGGTTACTCGCCAGTCCTTTGTCTACAAAGAATGGCTCGGCTGCAGTCCCGACAACCTTGAACGGCCCGGTTGCCGCATCACTGCGGTAGACGGTGTACTGCTCGAGATAGCTTTCGCCGTTTCCCTTCCAGTTCAGTTGCACCTCATTGGATCTGGACTGGGCGGTCACTTCCTTCGGCATCGCGGGTGTCTGCCGCAGCGTAAAAATCTGGACCCTGCTATTGCCCCGGTCTCCTACATAAAGCCTGAGCCCTCCGTCAAGGGCGAGTCCCTGCGGCTCTTTGAACTGCCCGGGACCTTCTCCCTCGCTCCCGAATTTACGCAGGAATTGACCGTTCGTATCAAAAACCTGTATGCGGGAATTGCCCGCGTCAAGCACATAGAGCTCGCCTTCAGGCGACACCGAAATGTTCGTCGGGCCGTTGAATTCACCTTCAAGTTTGCCGGTCTTTTTGATTTCCCAGACAAGCGTGCCGTTGCCGTCATATTTGGCGACCCTGTCGGTCGCTCGGTCCACGACATACACGTTTTCATCACCGGTAACCGCTAAATCCACGGGCTCCTGGAGCTGTGAAGTTTTACCCGACTTGCCGAAGGCCCCGAGAAACATGCCTTTACCGCTGAAGACCTGCACCCGTTTATTTCCGGTATCCGCCACGAAAATGTTTCCTTTCGTGCTGATTGCTACGGAAGAAGGAGAGCGGAATTCCCCTTCGCCCGACCCGGACCTTCCGATCACCTGGAGAAGGTTCCCTTCGATGCTGAACTTCTGCAGACGGTCGTTGCCGGTGTCCGCGACCCAGAATCTGCCGGAATCGTCAAAGGCCAGGCCGCGTGGATTTTTTAAAAGACCGGGCTCGCTTCCGCGCGAGCCGATAGTTCGGCCGCCGTAAACGCCGACAGCGGAGATTGTATCGTTTACAAGGGCCCATGCCCGCTTATCGAAGGCGATGCCGTTCACTTCGCCGCGGACCTCCTTATTCAGGGACAGTGAGGCAGGCGGGGATGCGGGCTGCAGCGGCTGGCCTTCGCACTCGCAGGAGAATACCTGCAGAGCATTTCTCCCGGCATCGAGCACATAGAGCTTGTTCTCGGCGTCCACGGCCAATCCGAACAACTGACGGAAGCGGCCCGGTCCATCGCCTTCGGAGCCCGCTGACGCGACCAGCTTGCCGTGCTGATCGAATTTTTTCAATTTATAATTTCCGGTATCCGAAACATAGACCGCGCCGTAACCGTCCACTGCCATTCCGAGGGGAGAATCGAATCCCTCGGCGCCTCTCCCACCCGACCCGAACTGGAGAAGCTGCGCACCGTTGGAGTCGAATATTCTGATCTTGTTATTGTCCGTATCGAGTACGTAGATTCTGTTCTGCGTATCGATTGCGACAGCCGTTGGGGCGTTCATGGCATCCTTTTCCCCGCTCACGGTAATTTCCCTCACGAAAATTCCATCGGTTGTCAGAATCTGGACCCGGTTGTTCCCTGTATCGGCCACGTACAGAAGTCCCCGCCGAACCGCTATGCCTGCCGGGCTGCTGAATTCACGATCGCCATCCCCTTTTTGACCGAAGTTGCGGACAAAGGCGCCGCCGGCGTTAAAAACCTGGATGCGATGGTTCTTTGTGTCGGATACATATATGTACGCATCCTCGTCGACCGCGATACCGGACGGAGACCTGAACTGTCCCGGTTTATCTCCTTTTGTACCCCATGTCCGCAGCATCGTGCCGTCCTGCTCGAGCACGATGACCCTGTTTGCGGCCGTATCGGCAATGTACATTTTACCTGCTGCGTCCAAGGCTATTGCGCGGGGTTCATTGAGCCGGCGCTGAGCTGCTTTTTTACCGACATCGCTGATTTCGCGCAGAAATTCTATTTGCAGGTACCCGAAGGACTGTATTGGTACGAAAAGGATGAGAAAAAATACGAGAAAGGCTGATTGAAAAACCGGTGGCATGGAAATTCCTCCAACTGCATTCTAAGTCTAAAGCTGTACAATTATAACATAAAAAAACCAAACTCAACAATACTTTTTCGTTCAATAATCTGTTTTGACATTCGCTTTACATTCTGATAAAGTTTTTCATCACTAGGAGAGGCTCAAAAGCGAATGAAGAATTTTCTCATTATTATTTCTGTTGCAGGAATCATGGTCCTTGCCGGTTTGAAAGCATCAATAGCAGAAGTAAGGCACCTTGTCAGCAACACAGGTGAATGCCCCGCCGGCATACCCACACCACCCTGCTATACCAGTTTTTCTGAAGCAATAACCAATGCAGTTGCGGGAGATTCCTTAGAAATAGGGCCGGGTACTTACGCCACAGGCAATGTCACTTTAAATAAAAGTGTTTCAATACGTGGTATCGAGACTGCCAGAACTTTTCTGGACGGTGGTGGGACAGGAACAATCCTGACAGTAGAAAACATTACAACAGCGATGGACATACGGAGACTTACTTTTATACAGGCATCAGCGACAGGCGCTGGAATTTTAGTGCGTAACACTTCTTCCTCTGTAACCATTAGCAATAACGTTTTTCAGGCTGGTGAGAGCAGTTCGGGAGTTGAGACCACTGGTTCACCCTCAACAGAAATCACCAATAATACTTTTTATGGGAATCTCAATGGAATTGTTTCGGATACAACCGCTATAAACATTACAAATAATATCTTTTATCAGAACAGCGGCGGTACTGCTATAACTCCGAGCACCATGGATCTGAATGCTATAAAGAATAATCTTTTCTTTGGAGGCACTATTGGCCCTGCCGTTATAGAGAACTTAACTGATCCTGCATATAAAGGAAACATTGTAAATAGTGACCCTTTATTCGTTAATCCAACTGCCAGAGACTTCCACTTAAAAAGCGGATCGCCGGCTAAAGACAAAGGTGACGGAACCGACAGTATAGATGCTACTGCCGCAGACATTGGCGCCTACGGCGGAGGAGAAGCGGATAAAATTCCCTTCCCAGTATCCGGCTTAGTCGTAACTTCAGTGACTGGCTCATCACCAGCTTCCGTTACCGTAACCTGGTCTCCAAACACATCCTACATGGTAGGCGGATATTTTGTCTATTTTGGAACCGTATCCGGTCAATATGGCACTCCCATAGACACCATGAGTACCGCCGCAACGCATACCATACCAAACTTGGTTTCATCAGTGTCATCAGCTCCGACGGGCAGTCCTGCGGTTTCATCCACTGTTTCTAATGGAGCGCTCACTCTTGACTGGGCAACGGATCTCACAAGCCGGGTGACTGGCAGCATCACCGGATTTGAGATTCGGTATGATACTAGTTTGCCGGTAACGGCACCTCCGACAACACCGCCATCTAGCACGGTCAACATCGACGTCGGCAATTCCACGTCCCGGTTCATAGATGGTCTTGCTAATGGAACTAGCTATCATTTCATCGTAACTCCATATACTCAGTCGACCTATTATTTTGCTGTCAAACCTTATTACAGCTTTAATAAATCGTTTATCAGTCAAGCTTTCTCTAATGAAGCCTCGGCATCTCTGGAAGATAGAGTGTACGGAAGCCCCGGCACAGTAAGCGATTTCCCCGAAGCCATAGCTCCCTATCCCCAACTTGCGAATAATGGCTGTTTCATCGCAACTGCAGCATACGGCTATTATTCGGCCCCCCAGGTTCAAGCGTTGCGGCAGTTCAGGGACCGTTATCTCCTGACGAACGGGCCTGGAAGAATGTTCGTGGGATGGTACTATCGCCATGGGCCTAGGGGAGCTCAATTCATAAACGATCATCCCTGGTCGCGGCCAATGATGCAAATTGCGCTGATGCCCCTGGTGGCCGGAGCGTTTTTAATGGTACACACGTCCTTACAGGCAAAAATGATTGTTATACTAGTCATAGGGCTCTTGTTCATGTATTTTCTGTTCAGCAGATACTTTTTCCGGAGCGGGGGCGTGAGTTGAAAAAATTGTTTTTGATGATGTTCCTTGTAATCTTGCCTTGTACATCGTTTGCGGCCGAGGAGGTCACGACCCGGCCATACTGGTCGCTGGAAATTAAGGGTGGCCGGTTTATACCGGAGATTGAGAATTGGTCTAAATACTACGGAGAGAGATATAGCGGCATTTACGGCGCCTCGCTCGGTTACAAGATCATACGGCAACTCGAGATCGGGGTCGAAGGTTCATTCAGCCGCGACAGCGGGCAAGGCTTTGCCCCGCTCCATGGAGTAATTACTGGGAATGTCACGCATGAAGTTGCACCGCTGAATGCATTTGTTCTTATCCGTGCCGTATTCACTGAAGGGCAATGGCTCGTGCCGTATGTGGGAGGCGGTTGGACGAGAATGTTCTATAAACAAGAAATCCAGGACCAGGGAGTCACCCGAGGTTCAGCCGACGGGACCCATGCTCGGGCCGGCCTTCAACTCCTCTTGGACAAGATCGACCCCAGCGCCGCAACCAGTTTCTATCTCGACTGGGGAGTAGAGCATACTTACCTTTTTATTGAAGCCGAGCGCATCAAGGCAGCTGCGGACGCCCTGCCGTCAGGCACCGTGGAGCTGGGCGGCACAAGCTGGCTCGCAGGGTTCCTGTTTGAATTTTAAAGAATTCGGCAATCCGAAATCCGCCTGCACCCAGTTGTTACGAGTGGACCCGCGAGTGCAGGGTGCAATCTGCAATTGAACCATCCTGCAACACTTATTGTACAACCACACCGTCCCGGATCTCGATGGTCCTTCCCGCCCGTCCGGCGTTCTCCCTGCTGTGGGTCACCATTACGATGGTCCGGCCTTCCGCATGCAGCCCCTCCAGCAGTTCGAGCACCTTTTCCCCGGTCTTCGTGTCCAGATTTCCCGTAGGCTCGTCCGCAAGAATAAGCGCCGGGCTGTTGACGATCGCGCGTGAAATTGCCACACGCTCCTGTTCGCCGCCCGAGAGCTGCGACGGCAGGCGCTTTGCCTTGGCATCGAGACCCACGCGCGACAGGGCCTCAAGTGCCTTTGCTCTGGCCGTTCCGTTCAAGCCGGGCTGGATCGTGAGCGGGAGCATTACATTTTCGAGCGCGGTCAGATACGGCACAAGATAGAACGACTGGAACACGAACCCGAGATATTCCCGCCTGAAGTCGGAGAGCTTGTTCGGACCAAGACTGTTGAGCTCGATGTCGTCGATGGAAACCACGCCGGAGGACGCTTTGCTTAGACCCCCGATAAGAGAAAGCAGTGTGCTTTTGCCCGAGCCGGACGGCCCCATCACCGCGACAAACTCACCCGAGTTGATGCTAAGCGAAATTGCCCTGAGGGCGGCATAATCTTCGTCGCCCGCATGGAATATTTTACTCACGTTTTTCAGTTCAATGAAAGCCATGTTAACTCCTGAAATTCGCATAGCGCATGGGGCATGGCGCATAGCGTTTCTGCTTTTTTGCGCTTTGCTCTTTCGCTTTGCGCTATGCGCTCTGCTCTATGCGCTTAGAGCGTCTTCAGCGCCTCTACCGGGTCCAGCCGGCCGGCGCGTACGGCCGGGAAAATGCTTGCCGCAAGACCGACAAGCACCGAGGCCGCTAATGCTCTCACCATGAGCGCGGGATCGAATTCGAACGTAAGGTTGTAGGCGCTCATCAGGTATGGCGCCACAAGACGCGAACCGATGATGCCCGCGACATACCCCGCAATACCCGCAATCAGGCTGACGATGAAGGCCTCGGTGAGCAGCACCTGGATGATATGACCCGTGCGGAACCCGATCGCCCGAAACAGTCCGATTTCCTGCACGCGCTCCTTCACGGACGCGGTCATGGCAAAAAAGATGATCATGCCGGCCACAATGAGCAGGAGGGCGGAGATACCAAGGGAGAATTTGTGGAAGTAATGCATTGCCTGCATTTTCAGCTCCACCGTTTCTTTGACTGCCACGGCGCGTGCGCCGGGCAGCACCGAGTTCACCTGCGCCACGATGTCCCCGATCGGGCAGCCGCTGCAGAGGGCCGACAGCTCGATAAGACTGACATCATTGCCCTTGTTAAAATTTGTCTGTACGAGGTTAATGTCAGCAAAAATCAATCCGTCATCCTGGGACCCCGTATTGTCCAGTACGCCTGACACGCGGACACTTTTCCCGCCGAGCACAATGCTGTCGCCGGGCGCCAGATGGAGCCGGGCGGCCGCGTCCTTGCCTATCAGGGCATCTCCCTCATTCTGGGGGTTCATTCCGGCTGCAACCCGCCACCACTTCTTGAGACGCTGCTCTGCTTTGAAGTTGACTCCCGCAATCAGAACCTTTGTTCCTTTGACCTCAGTCTGCACGAGCAGTTTCGGAGCAATCGTACTGATGTTCTCTTTATTCCTGATGGTGCGTATTTTTTCGACATCATCGGTTGTCAGTTCACGGCCGCCGGCGCTCACCGCGGACACGGTGATGCCGCCGTAGGACAGCGGAAGCCCCTCGGAAGCGGGCAGCACAAGGATGTTCGCCCCGAATTCATCGAGCGAGTGCATCACTTCGCGGTTCATTGCGTCGCCGACAGCCGTCATTGCAACGGCTGCCCCGATTCCCATCGCCAAACCGGACACGAGAAAAAAGGTCCGGCCTTTTTTCCGAAGAAGGTTGTTCAGTGATATATCTATCAGTTTCATAAGGTTACCTGTTAATAATTAGTTTTAGGCTGCAAGCTCGAACAGCACAATCTATTAATTCCGCATTACGCCGTAATTAGAAGTACATCGCGCCTGTTTCCAGATCTTTCGTCTTCAGAACGATCATCTGTCCGTCCAGGGATTTTTCAACGGCGATGGGGCTGCAACCTCCGGTCATAATGCCTATATCCGTCGGCTTGAAGCCCATGCCGCAATTGTTGCAGACCACGAGTTCGCCCTCCTCCCGGTAGCCAAGCTTCGCATGATTGCAAGCAACGCAGGCATCGAAGGCAGTTCTGATGCTTCCGTCAGCGGCGCGGATCGCAAAGAAGAGAATGGTCTTTGCCTGGCCCTCGTACGAAAAAAAGTGCGCTTTGCCGTCAGCCACGCCGGCAACCGGGATGCGTATTGTTCCGCGTGCAGCTTTTACCGGCACCGCTTTTGTAAGCGTTGCTGCTCCTTCCCTCTGAGGCTGAAACACCGGATGAGCGACGGTTTTCCTGGACGCTGAAAACATCCATCCCGCGGTAAGGGCCAGAGCAACGACAACCGAAATAATGACAGGCTTTATCCATTGCCTTTCACGGTTCAGTACGCGCGCCTTTTTCGTATCAAGGCTTGCTCCTGTCGTCGAAATAGAAGAGCCGCAGGCCTTGCAATATTTTGAGTTGTTCGTAATTTGAGCACCGCATTTGCCGCATTTGTTCATGGTCTATCTCCTTATCTCATCTCCGATAGATTGCCGCCCTGATAACGAAGGGAGCCGATCGTTTGCCCTTTTTTTACAATATCCACCTGCAGATGACAGCCGAAGTCGCTTACCCTGGCGGAAACGTCTTCTTCTCCATGCTTTTCACGCCAATACTTGAGACCCGCATCTGCCGCTTTCTGACCGTCCGCTGATTGAGGAACGCCGGCCAGGACGGAACCCTGCTGCTTCCCTCCCTGTTCGGCCGCCGGAGTTCCCCGTGATTTCCCGCAGCATCCGCACCCTGCTCCTGACCACTGTTCCGACAGGGTAACCCGCACTGCCGAGGACGCCCGGAGTTTTTCTACCCAGCGGTCGACCTCTGCTCGCGCCGTTCGATCATCGACGCCCTTTGGAAGGACTTTCTCTGAAATGAATTTCTCGACGATGAGGTCGCGCCTGACTGCTTCTTCGAATGCCTGAAGGCTGCCGTACCGGCGTATCACTTCGGCCGAAAACAGATGCTGGTCCATTCCGGACGCTTTCTGGGCCAGTGATGCTGCGGCTGCTACCTCTTCGGGTGAAACACCGAATCCCGCCTTGTCAGCCTCGTGGAGTATGAGCCTTTCGGAAATAAGTCCGTTCAGGACCTGATAGCGAAGTTTTCGCGCCTGCGGTCCGGCTTGATCTCCTTCGGAACTCGTGCCGTATACCGCTTGAACACGGGCAACGGCCGCATCCAGTTCGGATCGTTTGATCTCCTGGCCGTTAACCAGGGCTGAAACGCCATCCGGCAAATAATATTTATAATAGCCAAAACCCGCTGCAATGAAGATAACCGGGATCAAAAAAAATATGAAGCGATAAGGTTTCCTCGCCTTTCCAGTTTCAATTTCCGGCTTGAGAGCAAGCAGCTTGCCGCACTCGCTGCAATAGCCGGCATCCGCATCATTCTGTGTGCTGCAATTCGGACAATTCATGATTAACCTCGTTTCGATATTGGTACAACAGGTCTTTAGCAATAGGTTTGCCAGAATAGTGAACTCAAAAGAATCAAGGATTTGACGGTAGCCGGAGCTTTCGAATCGGGGCATCTTGTGGCATTTGATACAGTCCGGAAAGGAGAAAAGACAACTCTTACAGGGGAAAGACAGGGGAAAGCAGGGATGACCGACGAAAATACGATTCAATCTCAATCCGTATGCACTTCCTTGCCGCCTTTTCTTATCATCGATATGATGTCCGCCGTTGATGGAAGATCCGACGATGCTTGAGGCGACTTCAGACCCTCGAAATAGATTATTTTGTTGAAGCTGTAGCAGTCAAGGATATCCAGACACTCTTTGTCCTTGAGCGGGCCATACGATACCGTATAGATATTTCCTTCTCTAAAATAGAAGCGAACAAGGTTCTCGCTCGCTTCAGTCACTGATATAAAAAGCGCTCCTGTTTTTTTGCCGGTATTGAGCTCCTGAAGAACATCCGCCAATAGTTTTGATCCAGCCATGTATCCTCCTGCCAAGGATTCAGCTAAATAAAACTGCGAACGTATTCTCCCATAGATAACGTCCGGATGGTGATAACTGTGCTTACTATGCCCGACAGATAAGTGCCTGTCAAGAGCAAAATACTGCACAAAATAGCAGCTTTCCGGTAAAAAAAGCCGGGCAGATTGATCTTCCCGGCGTGGTGTTCTCAGTCGTTATTGACAGATCACGACTTTACGACTTCTTGATAAAAAGCTCCCACATTCCCTTGTCTTCAACCTTTACCGATTCAAACGTATAACCTTGCTTCTCGGCATACCGGGGGATGCTGTCTTCTGCAGACGCTGGTGCATCGCAGAGTACTTTCAGTGTCTGGCCGCTTCCAAGCTTTTCAAGCGCCTTTTTTGTCAACAACAGCGGATAAGGGCATACCCTTCCAAGGGTATCCAGCGTTTCTTTTGGAGTTTCGTCTTTCAGTCCCATTTTGTTCCTCCTCAATCGGTATAGTAAGCATCAAATTCGGGCTCCAGCCCGCTTAATTTGTCATAACCAAGTGTCGGCAAAGGCATCTTCTTACATGAATTGCTTTTGAATGCCCCACCTTAACAAAAACCACTCAGCATGTCAATACTGGAAACGCATTGCCGTTCCATCTTGTTGTATTAATTTCTTTCATTGCTCTATAATGAGAGTTTATGGACCGGACAACGCTCTTTTCTTGCAATTTGATTTTGATTATATTATCGTAGAACATTATTCGCTCTCGCGTTTTATATTGTTTGCAAACTGACAATTTTCTATATTCTGCAACAGTAACGCGGCGGCAACATGTATGCGTTGAACTTCGCAAACTGTTCCGGTTTATTTAATGCACCGCCTGGTCGTTGATGGAATTTCAGCCAGAGGAGGTGGTCCGGCAAATAATCTTCTTTAGCCATATCCGATGCAGCTATATAAAGAACATCATTAGAATCCGATCAAGGAGGAGATCATGGGTAAAAAAATAGCGGTACTCGTACGAGACCGTCAGGGAGAAGCCCTGAGAATGTCGGTAGGAATCACGTTGATGGATGACAGCATCGATGTGTACGTGCTCGATAGAAAAGTCGAAAAAAACGACGACAACGATCTGAATATCGAGACCATCAAGGACATGGGAATGAAGTTGGCTACGAATACAAAAGACAACGCCGGTATGGAATACATGTCCACAGAAGAACTAGCCACAAAACTGCTGGAATATGACCATATCGTGCCGTTTTAATACTATCCGAACGAGGTGATAAACGATGAAAATTCTGCATATTCAGAAAAAGGAATTGGATGCTACGGCAAAAAAGATTCTGGAAGAACATAAAAAAGGAAACGAAGTAACCGTCATCAACATTCAGCAAAATAAAAACTACGACCAGCTCGTGGACCTTATTTTTTCCAGCGACAAGGTAATCTCCTGGTAATCGTTGACGAGCAATGAGCGCCCACGGTCATTCAACCGGGTGCGGAAATTCGAGAGGAGGCACTACTCATGAAATTAGGCATATTCGTGAATACTGATAAAAATATGGAGGCCGTGCAGGGAATAACGAAGGCGGCCCTGGCAAAAGGACATACCGTGATCCTGTTCAATATGGACGAGGGAACAAAACTCGTTGGAACACCTCAATATGCGGAACTCTGCAAGACGCCGGGCGTCACTGTCGGCTTTTGCGATCATAGCGCGAAACACATAGGGGTCACATCCGAAGGACTTCCCAAAGAGATCGTGTGCGGCAGTCAGTACAACAACGCGGTCATGCATCATGACGCGGATAAGGTAATCGTACTCTAGACATGGCAACAAGCCGTTCTCGGGAATCTGTCCCGATCAGAACATACCAAAATCAGAGGAGGGGGAAAATGAAAAAGAGAATTGTCATGCTGCTGGTTCTTGTGCTATCGGTCTCGGTTGCAGTTCCCGCATCGTGGGGCGCGGACGATATGGCATCAAAACTCAATGCGGTGCTTTCGAAAGGCGCCCAGGTGAAGTTCTGGCAGATACCGGCCGATGAGGTCAAGGAAATGATCGACCAGAAAAAAACGGACTTCGTCGTTGTTGATGTTCGCCCCAATCCGGCTGAATTCAGCGCAGGCCATATACCCGGGGCCATTCAGATCTCCAATCAGGACATCTTCAAGCCCGAGAATCTCAAAAAGCTTCCCAAGAACAAAAAAGTCATCCTCGTATGCGTAACCGGTCAGATCCAGAACCTTCCGGTCGTAGGATTAAGGGCTCTGGGATACGACGCATACACCATGTCCTTCGGTTATGCCGCCTGGATCAAGGACTATCGCGGCGGACAGAATATGCAGACTGCAATTCAAAACGCGGCGACAAGTAATTACCCGCTCGCAAAATAGTCAACTCCCCGGGAGGCATCGCTTCGGTGCCTCCCGGAATCACTTACCTTGACAGAATCCCGGCTCTTAAATCTTTAACCACAGCTGTTTGACCATCCGATTTTAAAGCATAGAACTTGAAATGACGTAATGCTATAATGCGTCACATGAAAAGAACGACGGCTGTTTTCGCAATCCTTGCTCTTTTTCTCCCTGTCTTTATCACCGCCTTTTTTTTGCGAGGTCTGGATGATAACAGTCTTTTCAGCTGGTCCTGGGTATTTGCGGCAGTGGAGGGGTGGCCGGTCTATCTCTTTCTCGCAGCCGGTCTCGTGATCGCTGCTTTTCTCTCGCTGTGGGCGGTCCCCGACGATTATCATATCCCTTTTCTTGCGGTTATCTCATTTGCGGCAATTGTCCCATTATGGCAGGAACCCGAACTTATCATCGACGCTTCCCGGTACTTTACGCAGGCAAAACATCTGGAAATCTACGGAATCCCGTATTTTTTTGAAGAATGGGGCGGTGGAATCGTCGCCTGGACGGATATGCCGCTTGTCCCCTTCCTCTACGGATTCATTTTTAAGGTCTTCGGTGAAACCAGGGCAGGCATACAGGTCTTTACAACAGCCCTTTTTTCGCTCACAACGGTTCTTACCTACCTGATTGGGAAAAGGCTTTGGGGCAGGGAAACCGGTTTTTCCGGTGCGCTCCTGCTTCTCGGCATTCCCTACCTGCTCACGCAGGTTCCGCTCATGCTCGTGGATGTTCCGACAATGTGCTTCTTCACGCTCGCCGTCTTTGCGTTCCTTGAAGCAATGAACAGAAGCGGCGGCATTTGGATCAGTATCTCTGCAGTTTCAATAGTGCTTGCCGTCCTCTCAAAATATTCTTCATGGCTGTTGCTCTCCATTCTTCCGGTTATGCTTGCCGTTCACTATTTTGAAAAAAAAGCAACAACCGGCCGCACTTGTGCGCGACGCGGCTTTCTGGTACTAGCCGCTTCAGGTTTGCTGTCCGCCGCAATTTTGTCCACAAAACCGGATGTCATTTCCGAGCAGATCTCCCTGCTGAGAGGATATCAAATACCTGGGCTCGAACGGTGGGGTGAAAGCTTCTTTTCGACCTTTTTTTTCAGGTCCATCCCTTTATATCAATACTCGCTCTGGTTTCCATTGTTGCCGCCATACGAAGGCGTGATTGGAAGTTGTTAATCACGAGTTGGCTCATTTTGATGATCGTACTGCTCGATATCAAAAGGATCCGGTACATTATACCCGCCTTCCCGATGCTCGCTCTCATGGCCGGGTACGGGCTGAATACTGTCCGGCAAGATCGACGGCGTTTGATCCTGTACGGCACTGTGGCCTCGTCTTTGGTCGTCGTTTTCTGCGCCTACCTGCCGTTCGCCACGAGCATGAGTGCCCAGAATATCAAACACGCAGGCGCTTACCTGGAAACGCTCCAGAGCAGGCAAATCGAAGTTGTAACGCTGGCCCCGCCGGAGCCGCTTGTGAACCCGGCGGTGTCCGTTCCGCTTCTCGACCTCTTTACGACAAAACAAATATGCTATCGGTTCGACGCTTCCGCCTCCCCGCCCGCACAGACAATCCGGAATTCCTCGCTCCGCTTCACCTGGCTCTACCGGGACCCGCCGTATTATAACTGCCTTCAGGACCGTGATCGGGGGCTGCCTGTTGTTGTTATCTCCGACGCAAGGTCCTCAGAGCTGCCCGGGACGGTTCGAAAGAAACTGGAAGGGCACCGATTACTACAGACATTCACCGCGAATGAAAACGTTTTTCAATCTACAGTCGGCATCAGATTATACCAGAAATAGGATTCAGTTAATCGTAAGCTTCCTGCATCGCCTTACTCGTATCGCACCCCTTATTTCCGGCCGAATTTGGCCTTGTCTTATCATTACAAGTTAAGTAATTTAGCAACTCTGCAAAGAAAAAATAGTGCTTGTCTTTATTTCCCTGATTGTGCTATCAATGTACAGTACGTCCTAATGTGCTGATAAATCGCATAAGTTTTCCATCCCGACCCATAAATAAAATTTATCGGTCAACGCAGAATCTCAAGCGAAAGGAGGGCGACTAAAGAAAATACGCGCTGATATAATCCTTGGTCACACCTTTCAAAACTATTTTTTTAAGGGGGAAATAGTCTTATGGAAGAGAAACGAAATCAGATTTGGGCCTTCATAGTAACTGGCTTGATGGTCCTGATCAGTCTGGCCTATTACAAGGCAAATGTATACTACATCTATGTGGTAGTATATATCTGGTTCGGCATTGCGTACGGCATGATGCTTCAATACGGGCGTTTCTGTTTCGCTTCGGCGTCGCGAGATTTGTTTGCCGCGGGAGTTCCCCGCATGGCCGTCGGGATTCTCGTAGCTCTCATCTTTTTCAGCATTATTCAGGCCACACTCGCTTCAACCAATATGAGCACCTTCCACCCGGCCCCGTTTGGCGTTCATACGCTGATATCGGGCGTCATTTTCGGCGTCGGAATGGTTCTTGCCGGCGGGTGCGCCTCGGGATCTTTGTACAAAATCGGTGAAGGCAATGGCACATCGATTCTTTCCATCCTCGGCATATCTTTCGGCCAGGCGATCTTCGTCGACCTCGGCGGTCCTTTTCTGAAACTCGTACCTGAAAGCTGGAAGGTTGCCAGCGCGGCTAAAAATCTTCCCGCCGACAAAATGAGCTCCTGGTTCGACTACTACCTGACCGGTTACGTATGGGATCAACCCGCCATCCAGCTCTCCCACACGAAAGCGATTGGAGGTGCCCTCCCGGGCGCTTCAAAATACTTCATCGGTGACGCGCTGATCAGCGCAATCATTCCGGCCCTCGTGCTGATCGTTGTCATCTATGCTTTCTACATCCGCAAAGGGTTCCTCAAGAAGCGGGCAAAGCAGACAAGCAAGCCCACTTCATTTTCGGACAATTTTGCCGGAATTTGGAGCATGCTGACCGCTTCAAAGCGGACGACCCTGATGGGCGTCATCATAGGCATTACCGCGGGCCTGCACATATTCGTGATGAAGGGCATGCAGATCAAGTTCGGCATTACCAACTTTGGAGAACTGCTTATACGGATGGGCCATGCTGCCGATACCGGCGCCCGGGGTACTGTTTTCGATCCGGGGTACTGGTATATTACCACCCAGGAAGGACAGTTCGGGGCCTGGGTGCTGGATAAACTCGGTTGGAACATGCGGGACAATATCTTCTTCGGATTGAATAACGGATTACCGCAGCTCTGGCGCAACCCCGCGCTCTGGATGTCCCTCGGGATTATCTTCGGCGCCATGATCATGTCCCTCCTCAGCAAGGAGTTCAAGTTCAAACTGCCGAAAGGCGAACTCATCGTCTGGGGGCTCTTGGGCGGCACCCTTATGGGACTGGGATCCCGTCCAGCGCTCGGATGCAATATCGGAGCATTCTTCATCCGCGTAGCCGGCGGCGATCCGAGCGGATGGCTGTACGGTATCGGAATGGTCACCGGAGCTTATGGAGGCGTCAAGTTCTTCAACTGGTGGTCAGAAAGAAAGATGGCCGCGGAAATGGCCGATTTCGGTGTTCAATAACATCAATTTACTCTTAAGGAGGTAATTCGTCATGGCTATGAAGTTTGAGAAAAAAGGTGATGGGGTATACATGCTGGATGTGTGCGGCTATGTGTGCCCTCATCCGCAGATATACTGCAAAAAATCCCTGGAGAAAATCGCGTCCGGTGATACGCTCAAGATGATTTTCGACAACCCCTCGTCTGCGGAAACCATTGTTCAGATGATCGACCAGGCTGGACACGACCTCGTCGAAAAGAAGAACGAAGGCGGCAAGATCATCTTTAAAATCCAAAAAGCGTGAGACGGGTTAAACCGTATCTCAGGAGGATCTTATGAAGGCACCTCTGGTAATTGTGATTGTGATCGTGGCGACCGTTATCGGGTTTTTGCTGGTTTATAGTCAGCAGCACGACATGAGCACGGCACAGGCAACTCACGGAGCTGCGGGCGGCTACGGAGCACCGGCTCCTGCTGCGGGCGGCTACGGAGCGCCAGCTCCTGCTGCGGGCGGGTACGGAGCACCGGCTCCTGCTGTGGGCGGCTACGGAGCACCGGCTCCTGCTGCGGGCGGGCACGGAGCGCCTGCGGCTGGCGGCTATAAATAATCAGGTTTGCATCAATCTCTCCGTGGCCGGGTTTACAATCCGGCCACGGAGCTTTCGGTCAGCACGGAAAAGCTTGCAGTAGCGGCAAAGAGCCTCTCCGGTCGCTCAATACCCATGAAAACCATCCTTCCAAAGTGGATTTATCAAAAAGCGCTATGAACATTAAACTGAAGAAGTTTCTGGCCGTACTGAGACGGCCGGTATTCTTTATCGTCATTAACTTCTTCCTCGTCAATACGCTCTTTTCACTCCTGCCTTACAACGTCGGCAATACCGTCTATAACATCGGAAGGATCTCGATCATTTTTTATGCGGGCTGGCTCGTTGCCAGGAAAAATGTCGGGGGCATCTGGCAGGCGGCTGCGGCAGGCATCGTCATCTACTTTATCGATCATGTCGTCATCAAAGGCGCGATTTTCCTTTTGAACTACGTGTTTAAACCCGAGGGACTCGGACTGGCCGCCCTGGGCGGCGTTATCGTTTCCTTTGTCATGTTCATACCGCTCTCCATGCTGATAGCTGCAATAGGCTGCATGATGGCAGGTAAAAGGAAACCGACAGCTCCGATGGCTTGACTCTCGATTCTTCCACTGATGGTTAAATAAACCTGTTTCAAAATCCGTTTACGCTTTATGCCCCTGCCTTCAAAAATCCATGTATGAAAAAAGAAATGAAGTCCGTTCACCGTCCGTGATCAGAGACCTTATTAACCTGAAAACGGCAGTTGGACGCAGATGAACGCAGATCAAACAAAAGAATTTTTAGAGAAAAAAATTCACCCGCAGGGTGACTGCTTTTACGATACAAGAACGTTTTTTTATCCGACCTTATCTGCGTTTATCCGATTTTTCTGCGTCCCAAATGCTTTTTTTAGGATTAACCGTCAAAATCAGGGAAATACTTTGCCTGGAACGGGATTTATGGATCACAAAAAAAGGACGGCCCCAAAAAAACAGGAACCGCCCTTCCCTAAGGGGGCTTTATTAATCCTTCATCGGTTTGATCATCTTGAAGTAAACCATGGTCCAGTTGCCAAGGATGATCGAAATGATCGCAACCAGGCTGGAAACAGCCAGCGTTGACATGCCGGTTATGCCGTGGCCGAGATTACAGCCGCCGGCAATTACCGCGCCGATTCCCATGAGGATGCTTCCGAAAAATACCGTCAGGAACTCCGTTGCGGGAGGTATCTTCCACTTGAATTCCTTGAGCGCAAGAGCGCTCAGCAACGCTCCGAACGGTACGGAGAAAATAAAGAACATGCCCCAGGAGCCCCGGAAGATGCCGAGGAAGCTGAATTCCGGGAAGCTTGAATGCGTACTCTTGGTCAGAAGTACGCTGAAGAATTCCCTGATAGGACCGCTGACCGCCATTCCACGCGGGGCGCCGCCGAAATAGGATGATACCCACCATGCTGTGATCGTAAGAACACCGATAACAACGCCGGTGGTTCCCCACGCAAAACCTTTGGACTTCGACTTGAACTCCGGCTTTCCCGCGAAAACAAAGGTGAGCACCCCTACGGCAAAGATAGCGATCGTAAGCCATTTCAAGGCAGGACCGCCGCCGAACAGGTCCCAGATCGCCGGACTTGTTGTACCGTTGATCTCGACTTTGAAACCTTTCAGATAATTGTTGATCGGGCTGAGAAGGCCGTCCGCGGTCATGACTGCCCCGAAAAAGAACCCAAGTGTTGCAATGAGCGCCGACAACTGGCCTTCCCCGATGCGGTACACGATGCCGCTTGCGCATCCGCCTGCCAGAACGATGCCGAGTCCGAACAGAAATCCGCCGAGTATATTAGCAATGGGAACGAAGCTCTGGCGCAGGAGCTCGGTAGTTTCGAAAGCGCCGGTATCGGCATTGATCGCCTGAAGAAATCCCAGATCTTCGATCAGGTTAGAGCCGACAGCCGCTACGACAAGGGCCAGGAGATACGCTCTGAAGAGCGTCATGTCCTGCATAAAAATAATGTCGCGAAAGGCCGAATTCAGACAAAAGCGGCCTCTCTGCAGAATATAACCCAGCGCAAGACCCATAAATATCGCTGTCCCGAAAGAAACAACACTACTGTGCAGCATACGCTTCCCTCCGCTCAAATTCATATTCAGCCGTTTTTTCACACCCGGCTGTTTTTGCGACCAGTACGGGCACTGTTGCGGCCCGTTCTACTTCCTTCGTCGAGCATCCGGCAATCAGCCGCTGGAGCCCCGACTTCCCGTTGCATCCCATGATAATCAGGTCTACTTTCTCTTCTTTGGCCACCTTCAGTATCTCTTGAGAAGGAATCCCCTCTCGCATCACGGTCTTCACCTTGACCGGGCAGCCTTTCTCCAATTCCTTTTTGTAGAAGCTCATGATCTTTTCAGATTTCAGGTCCAGGGCTTCCTTGTAGTCCGTACCCTGCATCGACTCCTTCAAGGTCTTGAGCTCGGAATCGCTCATCATGTCGATCATCAACGACTTGCCCTGGAGCCGCTGAACATGGACCAGGACGACGCTTTCCGGTTCGCGGACCATGGTTTTGTAAACATTCACTACGGATTTTGAACCGGCTGTCTCGTCTACCGCCATTAAAACCTTCATATACCTCCTCCTTGGTTTTATATTTGCTCTATCTGGCCTGACTACAGGCGCAGGGAAGCGCACACGTGGAAGCCTAAAGACTTTCCTTCAAATTCATGGCCGAAGCTGCTGTCCAGGCCAGTTTTTCTTCCTCGGTCGGATTTTTTGCTACGAGGACCGGCACAGGCGCATTTTTCTCCACATTCTTGCTCACGGAACCGGTGATAAGTCTCTGCATCAGGGTCTTTCCGTTGTAGCCCGTGATAATGAGGTCCACACCCTCTTCCTGGGCGACTTTCATAATCTCTTCCGAGGGAACACCGTCGCGAATCAATGTCTTGACGTTGACGAGACCCCCGTTCTCCATCTCTTTGCGGTAGTAGTTCAGGATTTTCCGGGATTGCCTGTCCAGAGCCTCTTTGTGCTCTGTGTCTTTCAGAGACTCACGGAGGGTCGCCATTTCTGCCTCTCCGAGCATATCGATCATGAGCGATTTGCCTTCGAGCTGCTGGACATGGACCAGAACCACGCTCTCCGGCGGACGGACCATGTTTCGGAAAACCGATAATACCGACTTTGAACCCTCTGTCTCATCTACTGCGATCAACACTTTTTTCATTGTAACCTCCTTGATATGGTGCTTTAAATGCTAGTGGAGCCTCCTCCGGCATTAGCCGGAGTCTCTCCACAACAACGCGACTCCCGCGGTTACGACGCATACCTCCTCGGCGCAAGCCGGGGATTCATAGTCGCGGGATTAATGGATAAGTCCGCCCCTCTGCAGAATCACCCCCAGAAGAAACAGCGCAACCATGACCGCCGTCGTAACCGAAACAGCGGCGTACGCGTCCCTCCTGGTAAACGGCTCTTCACACATAAGTGCCCTTTTTGCGACCAGTACCGGCACTTTGGCATTCTTCTCTACATAGGTGGCAACCTTTCCCGTAATGAACCGGTCAAAACCTTTTTTGCCGCTCTGTCCGAGAATGATGAGTTCCGCCCCTTCTTCCTCGGCAACCTTCAGAATTTCCTCGGAGGGGATGCCGTCTCTTCTTACGGATTTAACGGTAGAAGGACTGGTCAGGCCGAGCTGTTTTGAGTAAAATGAGAGTATCTGTTCCGATCTTTTGTCGAGGCCGGCTTTGTAATCGGTGCCTTTGATCATTTCCCGGAAGGTCGAAATTTCCGCTTGACCCAGCATATCAATCATGAGGGACCGTCCTTGCAGCTTCCCGACGTGAAGCAGCACAACCTCTACCGGCTTTTGAACAAAGTTATGAAAGACCGACATTACATTTTGAGATGCCTTCGTGTCATCGACTGCTATAAGCACCTTTTTCATAAAAGCACTCCATAAAGTTTAAATTTTACAACTTCACAAATTTAGGGCATATATAGCAAGGCCAATGCCAAAAGTCGAAAAAATGAAATTCGCTTTAAATTCAGCATGTTACCACTCATTATAATTTCCGGTTGACAAAAAAGTGTTAATCTGATAATTAACATTAACATCCGTTAATTAACAGTTAACAGGTAAATTAACATTAAGTTGCACTGCGAGGGATCTATGTTCGATAAACTCTGCAAGGAACCGAACTTTTTGATAAATGTCTTCGAAACCATGAGAGACGGGCTCATGATCGTGGATAGAGAGGGCAAGATTCTCTATTTCAACCGTGCGGCAGAAGAAATTACGGGTTATTCCAGAAAAGAGGTCAGCGGGCAGCAATGCACTATACTGGACAGCGATACCTGCGTTATTTTATCGGATGAAGGTAAAAAGAAAGATTGCTGCATATTTAAAACCGGAGGCATTGAGAATAAAAAATGCCGGATCAGGTCGAATGACGGTCGGGCTGTTTATCTCCTCAAGAACGTCACTATTCTGAAGGATGAAAACGGCGAGATGATCGGGGCCGTAGAATCGATGACTGACATCACCTCGCTCTATATGAAGGAAATAGAGCTCGAAGAGCTGAAGCACGAGTTGCGGCAGGAATACTGGTTCATGGGTTTGCTCGGCAAAAGCGCCTTGATGCAGCGGCTGTTCGAGCAGATCCGAAACGCGGCTCAAAGCGAAGCTCCGGTCCTCATCTTCGGTGAAAGCGGAACAGGAAAAAACCTGGTTGCCAGTGCAATTCACGCGCTCAGCAGGCGCAAGGACGGTCCTTTCGTGGCAATGAACTGCGGGTCACTCAACGACTATTTGCTCGAAAGCGAGCTGTTCGGCCACAAGAAAGGGTCCTTTACCGGCGCGGTAAACGACCGGACAGGAAGGTTCGAAGCCGCCCATGACGGGAGCATCTTCCTCGATGAAATCGGCGATATGCCGAAACTCATGCAGGTAAAAGTGCTGCGGGTCATCGAAGAAAAACTGGTGGAACGGGTCGGAGATAACCGCTCGATCCCGGTAAATATCCGGCTCATCTCGGCAACGAACAAGGATCTGAACGGACTCGTCAGCTCGGACCTGTTCCGGGAAGACCTGCTGTACCGGATAAATTCCCTGGTGATCAAGGTCCCCCCGCTCAGGGACCGGACTGAGGATATCCCGGCGGTCGCTTTTCATTACCTGAAAAAGATAGCGCATGTCAACAGCAAGGACATCCGCCGGATAAGCCCCGAAGCCCTTGACGCAATCATAAACTACCGGTGGCCGGGGAACGTCCGGCAGCTCATTAATACTCTGGAACACAGCGCGATAACGGCCAGGGGAGACACCATCGAGATAAGCGACCTGCCTGAATACTTATTCGTTCAAAACAAGCCCGGCGAGAATGGAGTCAGTGTTGACCGGCATAAATTCGAAGCCGCGCTTGCCCTTCATAACGGCAATCGTACGCTTACCGCAAAGCACCTGGGCATAAGCAGGGTCACTCTCTGGAAAAAATTGAAGGAGCTGGGGATAGAAAAGTAGACTGCGCTGTAACAATCGTTGAACCTAAAAAAAGCATTTGGGACGCAGAAAAATCGGATAAACGCAGATAAGGTCGGATAAAAAAAACGTTCTTGTATCGTAAAAGCAGTCACCCTGCGGGTGAATTTTTTTCTCTAAAAATCCTTTTGTTTGATCTGCGGTTATCTGCGTTCATCTGCGTCCAACTGCCGTTTTCAGGTTAAAACGATTTCAATCACAGCAGCGATAGGACCGTCAGCAGAATGACCGCTCCGAGCATTGAGAAACCGGCAAAGAGCGTCCCCTTTCTGCCGCGGACCGCTGTTTCTTTCCCGCTGTCAAGGAACGGCGCCATGAGGAGAGCACTGAAGGCGAGACCGGGCAGGAGTACGGCTCCCACGAAGGTAAACCGACCCGGGAAGTATTTGGTAAGCTGGTACAGAAATAGAAAATACCATTCCGGCCGGGGCTGAAACTGGGCGGAGAAGTCTATTTCCCTTCCTGTTATCGAGGGAAACAGAACCGCGAGGATCAATACCGCCTCGATCGTGAAGAGCACAGCAAGCGTGATCTCGAATACAATATAGGGGAAAAAATTTTTTCCGCTGTTAATCATGCTCTTTCATTGGTTGGCCGGATCTTTCGAACAATCCAATCAGTATTGCTTCTTCCTTTTCATCTGTCACATACCGCCGGAAATTCCCACCCTTCTCAGTATGTGAAAATGCACCCAGAGAAAAAAACCCGTAAAGACAGGGAGCCAGAGCACGTGCAGGCTGAAAAAGCGAAGCAGCGTCTGGCCGGAAACTTCTTCTCCGCCTCGTATTATTGACGCAAGCCACGGCCCTATTTGCGGCAGCGAGCCGAGCATGTTCGTCCCGACCACAGTGGCCCAGTACGCCTTCTGGTCCCAGGGCAGAAGATAGCCGGTAAAGCCGAAGCCCAATGTGAGCAGCAAGAGAATGCAGCCCGCGATCCAGTTCAGCTCCCGCGGATTTTTATAGGAGCCCGTGATGAATACCCTCAGCATGTGCAGCGTGACCATAACGACCATGAGGTTCGCGGCCCAATGATGTATCGACCGGAGCAGATGACCGAGCGGCACCGCCGTCTGCAGACGCTGGATGCTCACGTACGCTTCCGCTTCGGAGGGATTGTAATGGATTGACAACAGGAGTCCCGTCAGCACCTGCATCACGAACAAGGTGAAGGTTACGCCGCCGAGGCAATAAAAATAATTGATTCCTGCGGGCACAGGCCTGTCGATCACCCGTCGATGCCTGCTTGAAAAACCGAGACGCGTATTGAGGTAGTCGAGAATATTCATGCGGTATTCCAAATTTTGAGATACAAACCTCTGCTGCGTCTCCGGCAAACCGCATTGCAGCTTGCCGCTCGCAGACCGTTAAACTCTGACCCCGATCATTACAACGCCATTCTCGATTTTGATCGGCAGACTATTCAGCGGAGCCGGCGGAGGCCCGGCTATATTCTTTCCGGATAGATCATACCTCCCGCTGTGGCAAGGGCAGATGAATTCATTTTTTTGTTTGTTGTACTGAACGAGGCAACCCAGGTGGGAGCAGGTGGCTGAAAGCACCGTAAGACCTTTTTGAGAAGAAACGATGAATACCCGCGCTTTTCGCTCCCTGCCGGAAACCATATACGCCAGTTCGCTTTTTTTCACGCCAGATCGGGGAACTTCTTCCTCCGGCATCAGGGGGAAATAGAGCAGGTCCTTGGCCCGCGTACCGACCGGGGAGAAAACGGTTATGCCCGGAATGAGAAAGCCAAGACCGAGCAGAGCGAGCACTCCGTACAGGGCCTTCTTTATAAATTTCCTTCGCTCTGTCTCCATCGCTGTTTCATACTACGCCAGAGCATGTCTGGTGTCAACGACGAAACCCGGAAGCAGCGGCTGCGACGGCCCGATCATTTTGTCACGATGGCGGGCGTGATGAAGATCATCAATTCCTGCTGGGTAGTATTAATGAGGTATCAACCTGAAAAAAGCAGTTGGACACGGATAAAATCTGATCAACACGGATTTATAGGAAGTTACGAACAGTAATGGATTCACCCAAAAGGCGAGATGGCTTTTTGCTCTATCACATTGTTTTGATCCGCTGTTACCGTGTTCATCCGTGTTCAAATGCCGTTTTTAGGATCAAGCGATAACGGATTGTTACGGTCTTAAACGAAGAGTTTACACCGCATCTTCCATGGTCACTCGAAGAACTTCTTCCAGCGTGGTGATGCCTGCAGCGGCCTTACGAAGCCCTTCCTGACGCAGGCTGATGGACCCTTCCCGGGCAGCCGCTGTTCTCATTACTGAACTCGGCGCCTTTGAAACGATCAACCCGCGGATCGTATCGGTCATCTCGATAAGCTCATACAGTCCGATCCTGCCGTGATACCCCGTGTTTTTACAATGCGGGCATCCTTCTCCCCGGAAAAATCTGCCGGTCGGAGGTATACCGAGCGTTTTGAGCAATTCGGCAGGCGGAGAAAATGGTTTTCTGCACTGGTCGCATATTTTCCGTATCAGGCGCTGGGCCACGATACCCGTAATGGAAGAAGCGATCAGAAACGGCTCGATGCCCATCTCGATCAGCCTGCTGGCGGCGCTCGCAGCGTCATTGGTATGGAGCGAGGAGAAGACCACGTGCCCGGTAAGCGCAGCGTGAATGGCGATTTCGGCGGTTTCCCGGTCCCGTATTTCTCCCACCATGATGATGTCGGGGTCCTGCCGAAGAATGGAACGGAGCCCGCTCGCAAATGTGACGCCGGCTTTTGGGTTCACCTGTAGTTGGTTGACCCCGCTGATCTGATACTCGACCGGGTCTTCCACGGTAATGATATTGTTTTTAGTCCGGTCAAGGGAATTTATGCTTGCATAGAGGGTCGTGGACTTTCCGCTGCCTGTGGGCCCTGTTACCAGCAGCATGCCGAAGGGACGGGCAATAAGTTTCGTGTACCGGACATGCAGGTCCGGATTCAATTGAAGGCCCTCGACGTTATTAATGAGATTGGTCCGGGTCAGAATTCGCATGACCACGGTTTCTCCCTGGATCACGGGGAGTGTCGATACCCTGATATCGACCGTGGCCTCGTCATCCGCGCGAAATGACGCACGGCTGCTGAAAACCGACGTTACCACCGGCCCTGACGCCGTATGCGTAACCCTTGCCTGAAAGCGGCCGTCCTGCGGAACGCGCTTCTCGGCGATATCCATATGGGCAAGGATCTTGATGCGCGAGACGATTGAAGCATGCATTTCCCGAGGGAGAGACCTCACGTCCCTGAGCGCGCCGTCGATCCGGTACCGGACTTTGATGGTCTTTCCCTCGCCGTTGATATGGATATCGCTCGCGCGGTCCATGACGGCCTGCGCAAGCAGACCGCTCACGAGCTTCGCTATCGGGGCGTCCTCCGCGGATGCAATGTCGGGTTCGCCTCCATCGTCCGTCGCGGCCTGTGTTCCCTTTGCAGCAGGCGCGGTCTCCAGCGCCGGGTCCATGCCGTAATACCGGCTTATGGCGCTCAGGATATCGCTCCTTGTCGCCACGACCTGCACGACGTCCCTTGAAAGGGCGTTTCTGATATCATCGAGCGCGAATATATCCAAAGGATCGGCCGTTGCCACGACGACCTTCTCTTTTTGCTCGTACAGGGGAAGGGCCACAAGGCGCCTCGCCATCTCCTCGGGAATACACCTGACAATCTTGCCGTTTACCAGCTCTTTTTCAATTTCTATATACCCGAGATTCAGCTGTTTCGCGAGAATCGAAGCGAAATCGTACTCCGAGATGAAACCCATGTTGACGAGCAATTCACCGACCCTGCCGCCCCGACTTTTCTGTTCGTCGAGCGCCCTTTTTAACTGCGACTCGTTGATCATGCCGGAGGCGACCATCAGTTCGCCGACCATCTTCTTTTTAGGTGGTGCATCAGCCATGAAAACTCCTGAACAAAATCATTTTCGCGCAAAGCCGCGCCCTGCACTCGCGCGTTCGCACTGCCTTTGTAGGGCAACCTTTAGGGTTGCTTCCGGACGTGGAATTACGCAGACCGTCCGAATGCAAGGCTGAAGCCTTGCCCTACAGGTTGGCTCCCTGATTAGTCACTATCCCTGAGGCTTTTGATTCCCTTTGCGCGCTTCGCGGCTTTGCGTGAGATCGCCTTGCCTTTTCGAACCGAAGTAGCTTACCTGAGTAGCATTTAAAACGGTTTCTCGCCGCCGTTCTCCGCCGTGCCCGGCAATTTCTCCTCGAGTATCGTCGGAGTAATGAATATCATAAGCTCAGACTGGTTTTCGAACCTGGTTGTTTTCTTGAAAAGCCAACCTATGAGCGGTATTTTTGAAAGAAGGGGGATCCCTGTTTCCGCGGTGCCCTCGTTCTTGGTATAGATGCCTCCAAGCGCGACCGTCTCGCCGTTGTTTACGATCAACTCCGAATTCGCGGACCGTCTTACGATTGTCGGAATGCCGTCTACCTGATGGGTGAAGTCGGGCTCCGATTTTTCGACCTTCACCAGCAGGGCGATGCGGTTGTCATTGGTAATGATCGGGGTAGTCGAGAGAGAAAGGCTGGCCGATATCGTTGTCACCCCTGCCGTGTTCGTGCTGCCTGCTCCAACGTTGGCGGTGGCGCTTATTGTTCTTACCGGGATATCGGTGCCGCTCGATATTTTCGCCTCTTTGTTATTTACCGTCAGCACCTTCGGGTTGGACAGAATTTTACCGTTGCCGGTCGCCTGCATTGCGGACAATTGGAGGTCGAGCGTCAGCCTGCTCCCTAACTTTGCGAAGGTCATGCCGAGCGCCCCGCCCGAACCAAGGCCTACTTCGGCAGGCAGGTTCACGACATATGCATTGCCGCTCACACCGATATCCCCGGACAACGGATAGAAGGTATTGCCGCCGACCAGCGGAGCGGACGTTCCGCCGCTTGTATTGGCAATCGCCGTGGTGCCTCCGAATATTCTGCCGTTTGTTCCGGTGTACTGGCCCCCCCACTGGATACCAAGTTCCCGGGCGTAATTACTCGAGACCTCCACGATCTTTGCTTCTATCAGGACCTGAGGGGTACGCGCATCGATATTCCTGATCAGATGCGCCATTTTATCGAGGTTGAGCGACAAATCCTTCACCATGATTGCGTTCATCCGTAAGTCCACCGAAACCTTTGCTTTATCACTTTTGACCTTTTCCACAACGGTGAGAGCATCCTTGCCGGTCGCATAACCAAGGGGGAAAACCCGGGTCTCCATGTCCTCGTCACGGACCTCGGATATCATAAGCACGCGCATGATATTCCCGTTGCGGACGTAGCTGAGGCCCTTTGTTTTGAGAATCGCGTCGAGCGCTTCCAGGAGTTCAACATCCTTTACGCTGAGTGATACCTTTCCTGCGACGGTGTCACCCACGACCATATTGAGACCTGCCGCCTGCCCTACCGCGCGAAGCACGTCCCTGATCTCGGCGTCCCTGAACTCCAGGGAGAAGTTGGAGTCCTTCTTTTTTACGTCAACAGTCTCGGCGAACGCAATCCCTGAAAACAGGCTTACGATGCACTGTATCAATAAAAGAGGGCGTATCCATCTTGCACCAAACGAGTATGAAGCCATATGCAATTACCTCCCTGACCGCGGGAAATCTTGTTCATGTAACTGGGTCCTGCCTGCAATGCCGACAAGGCGCTTACGCCTATAACCGCGACAATTTTTATCGATATTTGTAGGGCAACCCTTCAGAGCCTGTCCCCGCAGGCATTAAGCGGGGAGTTGCTGCCTTTCGCATAATCAGCAAGGCTGAAGCCTTGCCCTACAAATACATTTGTTTCAACTGCCCTGAAGACGCCGTGTCTGTCCGGGCGAAGTCTCGGGCCGACGCGTAGATTGTTATTTGCGTCCGATGAAGCGCCTGATGTCATTTTCTCGAAGAATAATTTTCGAGAAAAAGCTCCTCCTGCCCGCCTGACTGGTTAACGAGAACCACACTGTTCCTTCTTATCCAGATGATTTTACGATCACCGACCTTGTCGCCCGCCCTGACCGTTTCCCCGCCTACGATCGCGATACTGGCATCGCCGTTATAGATGATTCCCGTCAATAGTTGCTGGCCCTGATAACGGGAGCTCTTGTCGCCCGACTCCGGCGTACCGTTCGTATAAGGATTGGAGAAGGGGTCCCTGCCCCATGCTTCCGAAACGGCCGCTTCTGACGCCTTCTCATTTTCTGACGGGAAAAAAGGGTCCTGCTTCATGTCGATCTCGGCCATTGCCGCTGCCGCATTTAGAACTATGACGGCTATGATTGTCAGTCGTTTAAACATAAGGCGGCCTCCGGCCGCAACCAAACTCCTCTCCTTCAGGAGAGGGTAAATCTTCGACCCTTGTTCTACCTTCTCGTGAATCGCGAGAAGGGAATCAAGGACGGCGTGACAATGGGTTTCTCACCAATTCGAAAAGAAACCCATCCCCAGCTTAATCCTCCCGTTGAAGGGGAGGAAACTCAGCAGGATCTGCGGCAGTTCACCCCGAAATCCGCACTCTGCTCCCTCACTTCTCCACATACATCACTGCCTCCATCTGTGCGGCGCAAACCGAAGCCGAATCCGGACACGCCTCCACCCGGATTTTCCGAATATTCACAATGGTAGGAAGCTCCTCGATGCTCTTAAAATAAGCCGCCAATTCGCGGTAACGGCCCTTCAGATCAAGGTTCATGGACAGTTCTTTATACTTATCTTTATCTATTTCGCGCGCCGGATTAACTGATACGACATTTACACCGACGCGCTTGGCTTCCCCTGACACATCCTGAAAAAGCAGAAAAACGCCCTTCGGATTGGCGAGCTGCCATCCGGGGCCGGGCGATAATCCGCGGGATCTGATCTCTGCAGCCAGCGCTTTAAGGTCCGCGATGTCCTTCTCGGCGCGTAATTTCTCTTCCTGCGCCTTCCCTGCTTCTGCTTCCAGCGCCGCAACCGATCTCACCTGGAGCGAATAAGGGAACTGATAGATAAGCATGGTCAACACGGCAAGGCCTGTGGCGGACATCATAGCGTGTTCCCGGGGCGAACGTTTCCGCCAGTAACTCAGCAGGATCGACCAGTAATTCAATAATGCCGACACCTGTACGGTCATCATTTTACGGCCTTTCTTTTCGTTTCGCACAGTATCTCATAATTGACGAGATCGCGTCCCTTCACAGTCACTTTCTGGGCAAACCGGAGTTGGGGATTTATAAAATATCCTGACGCCTCCAGGGAGAGCATGAATTGGGACAGCGCTGAATAATTCAAAGCGCCGCCCTTGATTTTTATTTCAGTCTTCCCCGAAGAACTTCCCTCAAGGTTATCGAACCATAGCCCTTTCGGAACGAGCCGGGAAAATTGTTTAAAAACCTCGGACCAGAGGACCCTTTCCGTGAGAAAATCTTCGACAAGGGCCTCCTTCTGGCGCTTCTTTGCGAGATCTGACGCGGGGCCGAACTCTTTCTCAAGCCTGCTCAGTTCCGGAAAGAGCTTCTGTTTCTGCTCAGTGAGTGAAACCAGTTCTTGCTTCACGTCCCACTCACGCTTGAATTGAACACCGAAAGCCGCGATCCAGCCGAGGAGAACCACGATTCCAAGAAGATAACCGTTTTTAAGGAAGGGGCTATCTCTCTTCTCCTCGATCGGCAACAGGTTGATCTGGTCCTTCACGATTTTCATCTGTAAATCACCCCACCTGACCTCCCCTTGCCAAGGGGAGGGACTAAATAGCTCCCCTCCTTGCCAAGGAGGGGCTGGGGGAGGTTGTTTTCATACGCTTTGTGAACGCAGTTCATGGACGTCATATCATACCCTTCGCAGCGCCAGCCCGACCGCCGCCGAAAACCTTGGCGCAACAGCCTCAAATTCTGTTCTTATGTCCTTTCCGGAGGACAAGAAAGAAAACGGCGAGTCCTGTTCCATGACGCCCTTATAGAGACCGGAAAGATAGTCAACGAGCCCTTTCATCAGGGATCCGCCGCCTGTCAATATAGCCCGGTCGACCTGTGATTCCCGGAATGCGCTTTTGTAGTAAGTAAGCGATCGCTCTATTTCAAGCCAGAGGCTGTCGACCCTGTTCCCGATCAAAGTACCAATTTCTTTATTCGACGTTTGCGTCAAGCCTGTTTTACACTTCATTTCTTCCGCTTCCTGAAGACCGATCCCAAGAAGTTCTGAGATTGCGCGCGTTATGTCGATTCCGCCCGTTTCAAGACAGCGGCTGAAACGAAGATGTCCGTTCTTGAAAATATTGATCTCGGTTTTTCCCGCCCCCATATCAACCATCAGAACATTTTCTCCGTTCCTGCTCCCGGCAAGTCGGAGAACATTACGCAGCGCGAGCGGATTCGCGTCCACTGCAATGACCGCTGCTCCCGCGTCATTAAACGGCTTGAGGTGCTCGAGAACGCCGGCCCGGGGAGCGGCAACCATGAGGATATCGTATTTATCCGATGCTCCCGAATTCTCTCCCACGATGAGATATTCTATAACAGCCGAGTCCAGAGGATATGAAATATGCCGTTTCGATTCCCACCGAACCGCCTCGCGGAGGTCGGATTGCGGCATTTTCGGCAGATTGAAATTTCTGATCGTCAGGTGTCTGCCCGGCACCATGGTCACGATATTTTTGCCTTTTATTTTGTTATTTCTAAAAAGCTCAGCAATGTATTCGCCGTTGCCGCCGTTCGTCATGGCTTCGATCGGCAATTCAAACAGCGCGGCGGACAACAGCTTCGGGCGCCGCCCGTTTGCATTTGCAACCCTTGCTACCTTTATCGATCCGGCGCCGATATCGACGGCAGTTATGTCGTTAGATCCGAAAAATCCCATGATTCACCATGTGGACCGAGGCAACCATGTTGCCGTAATTTACGCCGACACGGTCGGCTTGCTCCAAATCCCTCAATCCGTTCCGTCTCTTCCCGCCTTCATTTCCTCTGTAGCCATCTGGAAGGCGGTCTTGTGCTTAAATCCCTGCCGCAGGTATTTCCAGATAACTCTGATACGTTCGAAATCCTGCTTGCTGAATTCTCTTGCTTCAAGGTCACCCATAGGTATTCGCTTGGGGCGCACATAGCCCTTTTGCTCAAGGTAGTAGAGCTTATGCCGCGGTATATCAAGCTTACTGATGATTTCTGACGTCTTCATGCCGCTTCTCCCCTTACCGGATGAATTTAAAACTAAGTTTAGGTTTATTTTTCTACAGTGTTATAATAATAAAGTATGAGTTCAATTCTGTCAAGCAAAATAAACTTGGTTTTGCAATTTATATTAGATGATGACCCAATTTTAGGACCTGTATGAGTGCTGCACTGATATCGCCACAAAAATATTTTATAGGACACCGATTTTATGATAAATTTACCGTAAAGAAAAATAGGGAGAGATTCTGTGAGCGTAGAAGATATGAAATTTCCATGAACTTCGACTCGCAAAACCACCACACCACCCCTCAATCACTACGGCCCTCACCCCTGCCCCTCTCCCCTGGAGGCCCCTGGAGGGAGGGGGCTTAATAATCGAGTGGACTAACGACAATCCCTCCCCTTATAAAGGGGGAGCTAGTGTAGTGTCTCACAAACGACTGGTGTTATCATAGCGCGGCAATAGGCCGCAGCCAAACTTGTAGGGCAAGGCTTTAGCCTTGCTGAAAGCGCCGGAACAGCAGCAACCCTAAAGGGTCGCCCTACAAATTCATCAGCAAATATTTACGCGAAGATAAGTTTTCGATGAGAAATCATCATATAACACCGTCCATTTAAGAGACACTACACTAGGTGGGGTAATTTTCAGGATAAAATGAAGGACATCCTTGCTGCAAAGGCAGACCTTGCAAATATAAAGTCAGAGCTCATTAAGTGGATGTTTTTATTCTGGCTTGGACAGATCGGCGTCCTCACCGGCATTATCTTCGCCATGCTCAAGCTTTATTTTAAATAGTCTCCGGTTCAATAAATAGCCATCTCTATTCCCGTCTTATGTTTTCACCCTCTTCTAATATCCGACTTTACTGTATCTGTTCCTTCCATCTCACTCGCTTCGGGCATGATGGAGCATTGGTGGGAAAAGTAATGGGCACTACGTTCGATAAAGCTCCTTGATACACTGCCCAAACGTTCGCACCCGTTATTGCAGGATCGGATGGTATCGGAGCCCGGATATCTGCAGATGCATCGCTGCTCGACGTCGTGGGACTGACATTCAACAAAGAGCCTGCGGTTGCGAAGAAATCCACCACGCCGCCGCTTGCTACAGCAGGAGTTATCGTCGCGATCAGCAGCGCTGTGCAGCCGGGAGCAGCGGTCTCAGGGATCGCCTCAAGAGTCACGGCGTGAGAAGTAACTGTAACATTTGCATTCAGCGAGGCGCGCGGTTCGGCATTCGGCTGGGTTAATTGCGTGTCCCAGACTTTTACGGTGAAGACATAGTCCGTATTGACCGCTACCGCCGGAACAGCCGAATACGTTACGTAAAAATTGCATTCGCCGCCGGCGCATGGGATGCAATTTAGGGCAGCAGCGCAGGTGCAGGTACTTACGTCCGTCGTCGAGAACGTAATTTGTACCGGCGTGCCGACAGTCACTGGAGTCCAATTACCGGTGCATCCTCCAGAGGCCGACGAGTAACTGAAACCGACGGCAGGCGTGTCGATTCTGACTTTAAAAAGAGGATATCCGCCGTTATTGGTTATTCTAAACGCAAACGTCGCTCCGCTGCCCGATGGGACAGTAGCCGGAGTTACTGTGACCGAATAAGCTGATATGACGCCGATATTCGAATAGGCCGGGGAAGGCAATGAATTACCCGAATTGCTCGTGGCAAAGGCATTGTACCGGAATGAACTTCCGATCTGCGTGGAAGTGACGGTGCAAGTCCATTGGAACATAGCTGAAGAGCCGGAAGCGAGACTGCCTACGTTCGCCGGAGTAGGGCCGGAACAGACACTTGCGGCATTTCCGCCCAGGACTTCAAACGTGAGAGCGGAAGGCGCAACGTTATTGCGGGCGGATGTCCCCTTGTTCGATGCTGTCATCGTGACCGTCACCTCTTGCCCCGAAACGATCTGCGGAGGGGAGATTGATAGCGTTGCGGTAAAATCTCCAATTGCAACATCATACGAACAAACGTTTTTTGACGTAGAGCTGTTCGTGCCGTTTCGCGCCGAATTACAGAACTGAATACTGCCGCTTCCCGTTGCCGTGTAGGTCCACTGAAACGTTGCGGCAGCTCCGGCAGCCAAAGAAGCGACAACTGCGGGCGTCGGTCCCGCCGTAAGCGTGGCTCCCCCTGTTTCGGTGGTGTTGAAATTCATGGCCGACGGCTGCACATTCGTTTGCGCTGCGCTCGACCGGTTTGTTACCGTCATCATGACCGAGACTGAGTCTCCGGTCCCGACAGCACCGGGAGACGCCGACATGGTCGCATACAGAGATTTGCGCGTCCATGAATCCGCATTCCCTGTAGCATTCCTGTCGAAGTAGTTTGAATTGGTATCGCTCACCAGCAGGTCGGTCGAATTGTTGTCATCGTCAATGGCATCAGTCTGATCGGCAACAGCAGCCGGTATATTGCCGTTGCCGGTTCCGGTCAGAATGACGTTGAACACCTGACTGCCTCCGATCGGTATGGGATTGGTAGCGGTCTTGTATTTGATATAAGTTTGGCCTGCGCCTGCATTCTTGATCTCTACAACGGTCCAATTCGGGGGCGCCGCATTCTCCTGGCTGACGTAGTAAATTGCCGAGTTAAAATCAATGCGGATATAGCCGACCGTGGCCGTCGAGGTCGCGAGGTTATTGATGGTCACCGGAAGGGTTACCGAGGCATCCCCCATCGTAACACCCGTGAAGCCGGGAAGCGTAATCGTATAATAGCCGACGCGGGCGGCGGCAAACACGTCCCTGCCTAAGACAGTTAATGACAGAATGGCCAGGACCAACAACGCGATTTTATGACCTTTTTTCATTCGAAAATAACCCCACCTAACCTTCCCTTTCTATGGGGAGGGGAATATTATTAGCACGGATTATTACTACAATGACACTTGTTCGTCATTCCCAAACGCTCCTGTCGGGAATCTGGATTTTTCAAATCAACAGAAATCAAACACACTGGATTCCGGCTAGTGTAGTGTCTCACAAACGACTGGTGTTATCATAGCGCGGCAGTAGGCCGCAACCAAACTTGTAGGGCAAGGCTTTAGCCTTGCTGAAAGCGCCGGAACAGCAGCAACCCTAAAGGGTCGCCCTACATAGTCCCGAAAGACCCTTTTCCCAAGTTCATTGCTGCACACTCAGCTGCACCTGGCGCTGTACGTTTCCGATAGAGCCGGTTGACACGATGTCGCATTGATTCTGTACAATGCGCCGGTTGGCGTTATGGGCGGACGCGGTCGTGCCGTCCATGCCCCTGCGGCACCCATCAAAAGTGTTCAGTACGGCGTTGATACTTGTGTAATCTATTGCCTCGGTCCCTACGGCTCCTGGCGGAGGATCATTTTGGATATAAATTCTGCCGGCTGGAGCATAACCGGCTGTTGCAGTAGCGGAGATAGCCGCCGCCACATCATTGACCGCGACCGTTAATCTTTCAGAAGGAACCTGTCGAAACAGTATCGCCGTGACCGTAAAAGCACCGTCGCCGAGGGCAATGTTTGTGAACAACGCCGCATCGACTGTTGTTATGTCCTGACACCTGCCACCCTCAAGCTGCAAATAACGCAGCGCCCTCTGGATCCCGCCCTCGGCTATGTAAAGCGCCTGCGCGGACTGCATGTCATTGAGCGACGAAAAAGTGGCCGTGTTCAGGAGAGAAACCAGCATCGTTCCCATAAACGCCAGGATGACGATGATGAATATGGCGGCAATGATCGAAACGCCCCTTGAATTCGGACCCCTGCTTAAAGATTGCTGACGCAAGTTTCGCATTTCGCATTTCGAATTTAAAAGTCTTATCACTCCGAACTCCGCACTCGCCACTCCGCACTCAGATGCTCCGCACTCCGCACTTAAAAGTTCCTAGGATGCACGCGCGTGTTCATTTGAAGAGACTCAGAACCCTGCGTAGCCGTTAAACCGATTTCCACGTACCACAATGCGTTTTGCGCGGCGCCCGGATTGCCGGCGTTATCGTAATATTCAAAAAGAGGTCCCGCAATGTTCGTCGCCAGAGTTTGCCATCCGCCTCCATCCTGCTGGCGCCGAAGATTGGTCCCACTAAGATCAAATTCCACGAGCACGCCAGTGATGTCATAGAATCCCAGCGCATTTGCAGCCATATTGGGGATATCGTCCGGTGCAGCGGCCCTGCCCCTCATCGTGCGGATTTCTCTTGTCATTCTCTCCATCGCAAGCCTGGCTTGATAATGTACATCACTCCGGGCTTGCTCGTCCGAATAAGCCCTTACCCCGGATGCGATGATCATGCCGGAGACACCCGCAATGATACTCACGATCACGATCGTCATCACGATCTCGATAAGCGTAAAACCGACCTCGTTCTTTTTATGTTTTGTAGGGCAACCCTTTAGAGTTGCTTTCACGTCTTTCGTAGGGCAACCCTTCAGGGTTGCATGATCTGCAAGGCTGAAGCCTTGCCCTACAAAATCAAAAACTTGACACCATGAAAAGGGATAATTACGAAAATCCTCCACGAGTCCTTTCCTTACGGGATTCTCCAAAATATATCGCGCGACCTTTTCTGTTGCCTCGTCGCTTCTCAAAACATGGTCATAATAATTTATCTGCCAGAGCTCATCGCCCCGCATCTTCGCAAGGCTCAAGCCTTGCCCATTAACGTTTTTCCCCTCTTTTGTAGGGCAACCTTTTAAGGTTGCTGATTTCGCAAGGCTGAAGCGTCTCGACTGAGCTTGTCGAAATCCTTGCCCTACATTAATTTCTATTTCATCTTTTGTAGGGCAACCCTTCAGGGTTGCTTGTTTTTGCATTTGCCTAAACCAGTAACCGCTCTTTTGTTTGAAAGCGGACACGAATTTTTTTAAATCAGCAGTTTGACTTTCACCCTCTACCAAAACATGAACATGGTCCGGCATGAAGCAACAAGTCCATATTTTGAAATCATGCGTCTTTGCCGTTTCTTGCAGTATCCGTGCGGTATTAAGTACGGTTAGGTCGTCTTTGAAATGAGGCAACTTGTTTCTCGTACAAAAAGTCAAGGAATATCGAAAACAGCCCTGATAATCAAAGCCCTTGAGACGTATCCTTTTTTTGAACGTTGTAGTTATCATTGCCTTGATTCTGCAAGGCTGAAGCGTCTCGACTGAGCGTTCGACTGAGCTCACGCCGAAGTCTCGTCGAAGTCCTTGCCCTACATGTCCTTTTTTGTTTTTGTAGGGCAACCCTTCAGGGTTGCATGTACTTTTCTTCTTTTCTGTCCTGACAGAATCTGCAAGGCTGAAGCCTTGCCCTACAGCCCATTAAAAATCTCCAACAACGGTCGTAAGGACGACGTCGCCGCCGGTCCAACTGACCGTGACAACCGCTCTTTTATAGTTCCTGGCGAACCCTGCCTGATTGCAGGAACCATCGAGATTGTATCCCGGAGCGGCCTGATCATTTGCAAAATTTACGTCAACGCACGTTGCGTCAACGGCAGAGGAAAAACCGGCAAATGGAGCTGCGAATGCCGCTGCGGCAACGTCCTGGACTGCGTTAAATCCATTCGACAATTTCAGGCCGATTACGCGCTCCTCCATAGTTCTCTGCGCCAACTGCGTGGCCTGTTCGATAAGAAGCGGGTCCGCGCTTCCCTTCATACCGGTGGTGAAGACTGAGAGCACTCCCACAGCCGCTATCGAGAGCACGACAAGCGTAATGATGGTTTCAATGAGGGTAAAACCTTCTGTTCTTCCGATCTTCATTCTCCCAAATATGTCATTCCGATTAAATATCAATAATTTACTCAATGGTTGAGTAAAAATACTCAATGGATGAGTATTAATTCCCTCACTCTTTCATCGCAACAAAGAAAATCCGATTCATAAATCAAAATCTTGTTTATTAGTTCTCTGTGTCTTTTGTGCCTTCTGTGGAAGAATATTCTTTCCGTTCGAGACGCTTTACCTCTGCTTATCACCGAGAAGCTCAATAGCTAAGCACGATGACTAAATACCGTCTGATCCTGATTCCGCACTCCGCATTCCGAACTCCGCATTCGATCAGTTCACCGCCCCCGTCTCTGCCGCAATCACCACCGCCCCCACGGCGACACCGTTCGCGCAAACCGTGATAGCTCCCCCACCAGTTGTAGAAACACCCAATGAATTAAATTCCGTGAAACCACCGACTGCAGGAACGCAAGCGCCCGTGCTAATGGTAATGTTTGAATAATCTCCCGTATTCAACACAACGCTCAAATTTCCGGTTCCTGCAGGATCCATGGCAAATTCACCGGCTTCACCCCAAATAGCATCCCCATCTAGATCATTCACAACGGCATATCCGTCAGGGACAGGAGAGGGCGCTGTGTTGAAATACACCCTGCATCTCTGATTCCGGCTCATGGCAAGGTTCTGCGCGTAACGAATATCCGCTCGCAGCTTGTCTTTGAATGCGTCCGCATTCGTGGAGGTGATGTCAGGCATCCTTGGTGCGGCAAATACTGCGATGATGCCGATCAGAATCAGGACCATCACAAGTTCCATGAGTGTGAAACCTCTGTGGTTCATCCCTTACTTACTCCGATGGTCATTAATAAAAAAAGGCAGGCGAGTTTCCCCGCCCGCCTTCAATGAAAATTCGATACGGCTGTTCTGGTAATAAAAGCGATTCGACTTGTAAGACGAATTCTGCCGTGCTATACGTTAGGCTCAGTTGATAGCCAGACCCGGCGTTACCAGATCTACATCAACGCCGCAATCAGTAGGCCCGTCAGTCAAATCTACGTCAACAAGATTCGGTATACCTCCCATTGCGGTATATGTCACTCCATTTGTTGCTGTGGCGACGATAACGGCTGCCACAGTCTTGGCGCCTCTCGGCGCCACGGCAATCTGCATGGCTGCAGAGGAGAACAGCGCGCCCTCTGCTCCGTCGCACGTGGCTGTCCTTGCCTCAGCCTGCAGGTCTACGTACCGAGGTACGGCAACCGCTGCAAGAATACCGAGGATCACGATGATCATGACCAGTTCGATGAGGGTAAAACCTTTTTGCGATTTGAGTTTAAACATCATTTTATTTCCTCCTTAATAAAGAAAAAATTTTTATCAGCTTGAATGCTCCATAATCGGAGCTACCAGTTTTCGTATCCTTTTGTGCTTGTTCTCACCTCCCCGATAGCTCGATCGTAAACAAATCGGTTTCCAAATGCATCCACTTTGTTCCCGTCCGCATCCAAGGCATTCTGCAAGAGATAGCGCTGCTCGTAAATTGAATCACTGAAACGGCCAGAATCTATCCTTCCGGGAAGAAAAACTTTTTTATCCATCATCTCCCGGAGGCTGTCTGGATTTCTCTGATTAAACATTTTAAAAAGCTTGATACTGGTCCGAATATTTACCAGCTCCGCCTTCAGCGCGGATTCCTGGGCTGCACGGGCCACCTGTCTGTATTTCAAAATCACTACACCGAAGAGTACGCCGATCAGACAAAGCGAGATCAGGGCTTCGACAAGCGTTATCCCCCGACAATTCCCTGATCTTTTTTTCAACCAAAGCTCCACTAAAGAACTCTAACCCAAAGATTCCGTTTACAGCGTATTTAGGGCATTCTACAACTAAAGTTAAAAAAATCAATACTATTTTGCGAGAAATAGCAGCAAGATACCTTTTATTCTACATAAAGAGTATCAAAACAATTATTATTTGTCAATACGTAATTATTTTGTATGCAGCTATTTCCTTAATGTCTAAACAGGGTGATCATGCTCCACATAGGCAGAAATATACCTAATGCGAGGAACAGGACCATGCCGCCGACAAAGAGAAGAAGCACCGGTTCGACTACGGACGAAAGGTTGCGGACGCTGTAGTCAACATCTCTGTCATAATAATCTGAAACCTTGCTTAACATGGCCTCGATTTGCGCTGTTTCCTCCCCTACTGAGATCATCTGGATAATAAGAGGAGGGAACAGACCTGTAGCTTCCATCGGCTCCGCAATTGTCTTCCCTTGGCGCACCCCTTCCCTGATATCCTCGACCCCCCGGGCCAGCACGGCATTGTCAAGTGTTTTGGCCGCGATATCAAGTGTAAGAATCATAGAGAGACCGCTCTTCTGCATGGCACCGAACACGCGCGCGAACCGCGAAAGAGCAGCTTTTTGAAACAACGGGCCGAATATAGGCAGCCTGAGTTTTATTCCATCCCATTGCCATCGCCCATTGGGGGTGCGCACATACCACAGGGCAGCCCATATGATCAGTGCAATGCCCAGAATAATGAGGTACCAATAGTGCTGTATCGCGTAATTAATGCCAATTAAAATACGGGTCGGGAGAGGAAGAGTGGTCTTAAACTGGCTATATAAAGACGCGAAACGAGGAATCACAAAGCTGACCAGGAAAACAAATGCTACACATATGGATAAAACAACAATCAGTGGATAACGAACCGCAATCTTTATCCGGTTCCTAGTCTCCATCTCATGTTCTGTCAAAAGCGCGAGCCGGTTGAGTACGGAATCAAGTATTCCCGCGGTTTCTGCAGCGCTCACCATGTTTACATACAGAGAGCTGAATATTTTCGGGTATTTTTCAAGAGCGCTCGAAAAGGACGTGCCTGTCGAGACATCTTGCCGTATTTGAGAAATAATTTGCTTAAAATAAGGATTGCCGCTCATCTGTTTTTCAACAACTGTCAAGCTGCGTATAAAAGGAATGCTGGCTGCAAGCAGTGTGGAAAGCTGTCTGCTGAAGAGAGAGAGGTCCTGAGGAGATACTCTTTTGAAGTACTGCTGGACGGATTCCACCGCTTTGGTCTCAACCTGCTCTTGAATCAGAACAGGAATATAATCCATGGCGCTTAACTGATCAGCCGCTGCCTCCTGAGAGGCCGCCTCAATCATGCCGGTATGGACCTGACCGCTTTGGTTCCTCACTTTATACTTGAATTGCGCCATGAATATCCTTATTTGCCTAAGACATTATTTTGCAAAACCTAATTAAAAAGTATTATATCAAGTTTTGTAAGTTTATGAGATAGAAAAAATGGCAAAATCTAATATCTTGTTTTTATTGATGGAATTGCTAGAATCGTTCTTGAACTGTCGTTCAGAAAAACGCGTGAAAAATATAAAGTCATTCATGGAGAACGAGAGATAGAAGAACGCGTTTCAGCCAAATGGAAAAACGTCCGCGTCGATCTCAACTACATCGTGTGCGAAGCGTTGATGCTTCAAGGGAAAGTGAAAATGAGAAAACGAATAATGTGGGCTTAAAGAATGCATTTAACTATTCTGAATTTTGTCGGCAACAACATGGAGCACATAGCCGATCAGTGCAAAAATAAAAAAAGTGAACCAGCCAATCAATTTCCCATATTCAGCACCCGCAATGAATCCAGCCTCAAACGATCCTAAAATAAATATGGCGGCAAGAATTCTTATAGTATAATATTTCATAACGATCCAATTCGCAAACGAAAATAAACCTTTAGGTTACCATTATCTGCAAGGCTCGCACTTCCTCAATCGTTCCAAATTGATTTTTTCAATTACTGTTTGTTTTATGGTAAATGTTAATTGCATTACTACTGATATTTTTCCCCACATCGTTTTTCCTCATCTTTAATTAATTGATCTAGTCGTTTTTTATCGTCTTGAATATCTTCTCCCAATTGGTCTATACGACGGTAAGTGTCTTGCCTTTCGCGGTCTTGTACCATTTGATCCTCACCTTCACCGACGTTAGTAGGCATAAGTATTTTAATAATCACCTCAATGACGATATGCGCCCCTGCGCTCTTTCCTTTAGGATCAATAAAGTTGACTGGATTATTAGCCACATAGCCGAATTTATTTATCCCGCCCAACAATCCAATCGGGTCTTCGCTTATGAATCGTTGGAGTTCAGGGCTGTAATATCTCGCTCTGTAATAGTATAAACCTGTCCCATCATTTTCTCGTGCAGTATATTGCAATGCATTGTCGGTAGCAGCGCCTAATAAAGCGACGTTACCGAATGGATCGTATGCATATTGGGTTTTGATAATCCCATTTTCATCCGTAAGAGCGATTATAGAACCTAATGCGTCTGCTTGATAGAAACGTACGGTTCCATCTGAGTTTAATCTGACCAATGGTTCATCAATGTTTAATGATTGGATGTAGTTAGCAGTTACCGTTCCACCTGTTATTTCCTGAACTATGTCCAATCCGTCATAAAGATACCTAATGGTCTGCCCATTAACAGTCTTCTCAATTCTGCGGTCGATGGCATCGTATTTAAACGATGCAGACAGGGCCGAACAATCAGAATTGTAACCATCAATACCAACTAGTTTATTCCTTGCATTCCATGTGTAAGTAGTCGTACCGCATGAAGTAGCTACTGACGTTATATTACCGTTTTCGTTATATGAGATGCTCTTATCATTGAAAGTTAATAACTGGTTTGCCTGATTGTAAGTAATATTCGCGGCTGGTCCGGGCAACAAAGAACTTACTCCTTCTCGGCTCATGCTTGTTCTGACGCTGTTGGCGTCATATGTATAGCTGATTGATTCAAGTATTTCATTTACTGAGTTACTATAATTAAGATTTAATAACCTGCTTGCATTATCATAACCATATGCTGTTGTTACACCATTCGGCACTGTGAGAGATGTCCTTCGGCCGAGAGCGTCATGTTGCAAATCGAATTTCGCAATCGCCCCATTTATGATTGCATTTATTTCCCTCAAACGGCTGTTAGCATCATAAAGGTAAGCCACTGTCGGTTGACCTGCAACGGTCATGCTCTCGCGACGTCCAAGTGCGTCATATGTATAGCTTATACTCCCGAGCGGCGTTATTTCCTTTATGATTTTATCAATCGCCCCTCCGCATGCTGCACACCCGGTGTTCCCGTAGATATATTCTATTGGACCTGAAATAGAGTCATTGATATAAATCAGTCTGCCGATAGCGTCATAGGTATAGATTTTAGAACTACCATCAGTGTATGTGGCACTGGTAATTCGCTTCATAAGATCATACGTATATGAAGTTGTTTGACCTTTTCTGTCGGTTACAGATATGAGATTGTCTTCCTGGTCATAATTATATGATTCGGTTTTACCGAGTTGATCTATCATGCTTATCATTTTATCTCTGGAGTTATAAGAATATGTAATCCTCCGGTTCTTTGCATCTGTTACAGTAAGAAGATTTCCATTCTCATCGTAAGTGAAAAAAGATTTGTTGTTTAGTGCATCTACAATGTCCTTTATTCGGTTTAAATCGTCATACGAGAAAATGTTTGTTTTTCCGGTCGGGTCTGTTGCTTTAATCAATCTGCCGATTGCATCATATTCTTTTTTTGCTGAATTCCCGAGCGGGTCTGTGGTCTTTACAAGATTACCATATTCATCATACTCAAATTTCGCTGTATTACCCAAAGCGTCCAATATTGATATCGGCAAACCGTTCTCGTTGTATTCGATCGTAGTTAGTTCCGACTTAGGAGATAAGATATTGATGAGGTTTCCTTTCTCATCATACGTAAGGCTCAAAACATTGCCAATGGCGTCCGTAATCTTTGTGGGCTTGTCAAATATAGGATGATACTCGTAAGTAGTTACATGCCCTCCTGGATCCGTCACTGACGTAGTGTTGCCATTGGAATCATAAGTAAATGTCGTGGTTCTGCCGAGCGGATCTGTGACCGAATTCGAATTGTTCGTACTGAACTCTCTGCCGTATGTTGTCTTCTGGCCATACGGATTCGTAACCTCGGTTCTGTAACCCAAACCGTTAAATCGATAAATCGTTACGCCGCCGTTAGGTTCTGTCACACGAGTTTCTGTAACGATGCCGCCTACAACCGAATAATCTATCTTAAAAATTCCCCCGTCCGCATGTGTCTGGCTAATTACTCTTCCTGCAGAATCGTATTGGTTCGTAACCTCAACGTATCCGCGCGGATTAGTTATCGAAGCTAGTCTACTGTTTGCACTGTACGAGTATATAATTTTACTGCCGTCAGGCATGATAACGGATGTCAATCTTGCCAGGCTGTCATACGCATAGCCAACTTGCCGTCCCATCGCGTCTGTGACTCTCTCAACCAATGTAAATATTGAGCTCCCCACTTGAACATTAGTACTTGATATAAAAAACGCTCTTCCAAAGCTGTCGTTGAGACCGGTAATATTTCCAAAACCATCCCTTGTTATATTAATCAAGTAGTCATTCAGACTTCTTATTGCAGTGACCCTTCCGGCTGTATCAAAGGTATAAACATCTCCATTTTTAAATTTCAACGTCCTTGTACCGTCATCCTTCAGATATGCTCTCACTCCACGCAGAAATGGATAGTTTATATTTGAAAAACTTCCGTCAGCATTCTTTGAAAAGATATATCTTCCGCCTTCGGGTGGTATATATGTTAATGCATCGCCGGACCCTTGCAGATTATGGTTAAAATTACTGGTTGTCCCTCTTCCGAACGATCCCACAACAGTATTTCCGGAATCATAATACCGTCTCAAAGTAAGGTTAGATGGGGCTGGATAACCGATATCATCTTTTTCATAAGTAAACATTCCGCTGTATGGGTCAACAGGGTCGCCAACTTTGTTCTTGCAGTTGGTTGTACCTCCGCCCCCGCCGCTGCTTCCGGAGCTGCCACTACCGCCAGAGCTTCCCCCACCTCCGTAACTGCCACTACCCGAGCTACCTCCTGTGCTGTACCCTCCTGGGCTGCCTCCACTCCCTTGAGAGATGCCGCTATCAGGTGGGCTTGGTGAAGGGCCGCCGACCGGGGAACTAGCAGCAAAACTAGCACCGCAGCAGAACTTGGGTATACCAACACCGGGATCGGGAATGATATTCCTTCCATCGCTGCTGACTGTTCCCATGCCAAATGGTTTCCATTGATTGGAATTTGCATCAGGAGTGAATGATTCATCATAATACCAGAGCTGAGCTCTTGTACCAGGATCGGCCTGAAAGTTATTAGGCATCTTGACGGGAATCGGTTGTGATGGCGTACCACCTCCAGGCTTGAAGAAGTAATACATGTAAATCTCCGTTGCATAGACGCCATCGGGGGGTCTAGAAATGGGAACGCGGTCAATAGGAACGGGTTTAACGGACACCTTTGTATTCGGCTGTCCATCCAATCCGGTGATTACGGTTCCTGCAGGGATAAACATTTCATAATTCGGAATCTCTGGATCGGTTACGATGGTATCGGTTAAAGGATTAATCTGAGTGAAAAAATTTGTCTTCACTTCATGTAAAAAAATTGGATAGGGTAGCACATTATCACTGCCCGCACTTATATTGACGGCAACCGGTATCGCAGACGGATAGGTTATGTCGTCATGGTTCGCCGTATCTCCGTCTATGGTAATTACCTGACTACCCAATGGTGGATTTGTAAATAGAAAGTTACCTGCGCTATCTGTCTGCACGGTCAATGATCCTAACTTCACGATAACGCCGGGAATAGGATTGGCATCTTTTGAGGCAAGTACCTGTCCACGTAAAATTGTTGTTCCGGCTGCGATTTGATTGAGCGTAACGATGGCTGTCCTGGCAGTTGCAGTCCCACTGATGCTTGAAGTCCCTTGTACCGTTATACTCCCTGAACTGGCTTGAGACAGGGTCAGGAGCGAGGACTGGTTAAGGGAGATATATTCAGGATTGAACACTCCGGTGATTCCTTGCGGGCCGCTATTGATCGCCAATCTCACCAGTCCCGTAAATGGCTCGCCACCTGTATCTACTAGGCTAACGGCCACTGATGCGCTTCCATCCGCAGGGATATTTAAACTTTGCGGGCTCACGGAGAGAGCAAAATTCTGTCTCAAACGTGCGGTAAACGGAGTACTGCTCTCCGTGCTTCCGACCGCAGTTTTTACCGTTATCGGACCGGTCTTGGCACCGGGCGGAACCGTTACCTTGATTTCCGCATCTGACAGGCTCGCTACTACCGTTGGGGTCCCGTTAAAAGAAACTGTTGTCGGAGTTTTGCTGAAGTTTGCGCCGACTATCGTGACCAGGGTACCGGAAGGACCTTCCGTGGGAGAGAAACCCGATATAACCGGCAACGTGTCCGTGATTGTAAAGTAGAGCAGGTTCGAGCTTTGCCCATCCGGGGTCATGACCGCGACCGGGTAAACTCCTTTTGTTTGAATCAATGATGATGGAACAACGGCAGTTAATGTAGTAGCGTTTCCATAGGCTGTTTGCAGGTTATGCGAGTTAAAGATTACCGTATTCCCAGGTACAAACGAGCCGGCAACAGTGAGCGTGAAATCCGGACTTTTTGCCGGCACCGAATCCGGTGATAGCGAAGCGATCAATGGTGTCGGATACTGGATGATGAAGGGATAAGGTTCGGATGTCCCTCCCATAGGCAATGGATTCGTGACAGTTATGGACGCTGTACCCGGCTCCGTAATCAGGCTTGCTGGAATGAATGCTTCAAGCTCTTTATCATTTTTAAACACAGTCTCGATATTACTGTTGTTAAACTTAACAATTGAGGTCGTAATGAACCGTTCGCCTTCGACTTTGAGGGTAACGCCCGGATCACCCATTCTTGTAAATTTAGGCGCAATGTTTGTAATCGTCGGCACAGGATTGGGAAGCTGGACTTCGACTACCTTGTCCTTTGCGCCCAAAAGAGCCGTATTTCTGTATCTGTCAATCGACACGGCTTTCGTCTCGTAACCAAGCGGATAGTAATCTTGCTTGGATGAATTTAAATCATGAAGAACGTACCCCTCGCTGCCGGTTATGACCGTGGTATGTGTAGATTGGTTGATGTCGACGCCTTCCGCATCGTCCGCCTTAAAAGTTGCAAGGATTGTCCCGGTGTTTATGTCGATTACGTTGACCTCGTTCTTCGAGACCGCGACGGCTGCGTCCTTTTCTGCATCTACTGACAGGGCTTCTATTTCCCTCTGGATGTTGATGTTTTGGAGAATTGTTCCAGCAGAGAGGTCGATGACGAGTATCCTGTCCTGCTTGCCCTCACCTTCGGCCTCTCCGGCGACAACCACAGCACGGCTGGAATCGTCGTCAAGGGAAATTGTCCTCGGTCTTTGAGGCAGGGTGATTGTTTTTACTGTAGTTAGCTTATCGAGCTCGAGGATTAGGAGTTGCTTATCCTTCCCGAGCGCAATTACGGCCTCTTTCCTTTCCGAATCGATTGCAATGCCCTGTGGCTCTCTCGGGATAGGAATCGACGCAACTTTTCCGTTGGAGTCGTAGGTATAAAGCAGACCTTCCCCTTTATCGTTCTTTGCAGTCACATACACTATGTTCGTAGAGGGATCTACGGCGATGAAAGTCGGTTTTCTATCAAGCTTGATTGTATTTTTTACTATGTATGTTTTGAGGTCGAATATAGAAAGGGTTTTGCCTTCAGATCGTATGCCGTAGGCCAGTCCCGTATTCGGCGCGAGCGCCACCATGTCTATTTTTTTGTCCAGCGCTATGCTTCCCAAAAGCGTCGTATCCTGGGCTTGGAGCGAGAGTGTTCGACCAAGGGCAAATGCAAGTCCCAGGCATATCAGGATCACGAAAATAAGACGCGTGGAATACGGTCTGAAGACTTTCATGATATCAATTCCTCTTCACTTTGAAAACCTCATCTCAACAATTAGTGAACGCTCATTTTTTAAATCTAATTCAACAGTCCCGCTAATATAAGCTGATTCGCCTTTATCTCCTTGCCGGATTCCGTGATATACACTGCCTCAGACTTCACGCCCATCGAAGACGCTATCCGAACCTTATCTATCTTTTCGCCTTCATAGAACATAGCTGTCTGAAGTGTATAAGTGGTGTATGCCATGATAACACTTGCGTAATCCGTACTAAGATTAACGCTTGCCGTAGCTGTCGATGATGTATCCGTCCCTGTCAAAATAGCGGTCACATTTGTAGTGTTGCCGTACTTTGGAATTGTAGATATGGTAATCGTCGCGGTGAGAGGGATATTCGAAGCCGATAATGCGACTGTTACAGGATTCGTTGTTGTAGTCGGGAGTTCTATATCGGGTGTTGAATAGGAGCCGGTAGGGTTTGAAGAGATATTCACACCTGCTATAGATGTGATGCTGAGGCTCGGTATGTTCGCTAGAAAGACTGACCCTGGCAAACCAGAGGTATAATTTGGTGTCGAAATGTTTCCATAAGTATTCGTATAAGCTTCTATTCTAATTCTTCCAGAGCCACCACTGCTGTAACTGCCCAACCCCACCGCATTCAATGATCCCATACCAGAGATACTGTTCGCAATTAATTTAATTGCACCACCACTCCCGCTGCCGCTAAGAGCAGTATAGCTGGAAACATATTTACCTCCTCCGCCAACCGCATAGATAGTTCCATTAATCTTTACGTTCCCGGATGACGCTATAAGTATCGCCCCACCACCTCCGCCGCCACCAGTGCCGATGCCATATCCGCCCGACGCGCCCCCTCCGCCTGAACCTCCTATAAGAGGTATCAATCTAGAATTGCCGTATGTAGAGCCACCTTGCGCATAGCCGCCAGAGGAATTACCACCAGCAGTTCCAAAACCTCCACCGGCACCGCCTACATATAACAAATTCGGGCCTCCACCTCCGCCACCAGGACCGAGTCCTTTACCGCCGGCTCCATTTGATATTCCTGGAATACCACCAAACCCGCCATCAAATCCTCCGGGGCCACTTACACCAGGATGGTTATCCGTGGGACTCGAACCACCGCTGACATCAATTGTTCCTGAAATTATCACATCGCCGGTAGCGAGAATATAAGCAGACGTGTTTGAGGCGTTTTTCTTAAATGTAATTTTCACGCCCGAAGGAATATTCACTGTTGTAAAATTAAAAATACCATCAGGCGGAAGTTGAAGTTCTGTGTTAGTCGTCGGGTTAAAAGCGCCATCGGCTCCCGTGCTACCGCTTACAAATGATGCGGCATGAACTGTACCGGCGAAAAGAATTAGTAACATCGCTGTCAAATAAGATAACATCTTCATCATATGTCTCCTTTCCCTATTTCCTTAAAGTCTATTGATTAATTTTCACGCTTACTGGCTCTGAAACAGTGACTGCATCCACTATTGATGATTGCCCTATAGAGATGCTGATCGGTGGCGAAACAGATGTCGTGTCCGGTGCCGTCAGCGGCTGAATAAACACACTTATAGGCGAAGTCACCGGTGTCACATCTACTGCTGACGAGGGCTGGATATATACACTTATCGGCAACGTCACCGGCGCCACATCTACCGCCAACGAGGGCTGGATATACACACTTACCGGCAACGTCACCGGCGTCACATCTACCGCCAACGAGGGCTGGATATACACACTTACCGGCAACGTCACCGGCGTCAGATCTAGCGACAGTGAGGGCTGAATATATACACTTACAGGCAACGTTACCCGCGTCACGTCAACTAATTTAGATGGCAATATAATTACGCTTACAGGCTTTGCACTGCTCGTAACGCTTTCTCCCGGTTCAGGAGTAAAGGGGTTTGAAACAAAAATCACGGCGCAATTCGCGAGAGAATCGGAAACTGAAAGACTTATGTTCGCGGCCCCTTCAGTCAAGGCATTCACGGTAAAGATCATAGACCCGCTTGATGGAATCGTTATGGTTTGCACCGTAGATATGACAGTTGAATCGCTATTTTTTAGCGTGATGGAAACCTCTTTCCCGACTGACGGAGACAGATTAGCAGTTATGCTGCCGCTGATTCCCGGTCCAATGGCAAGATGACTGGGTGTGAATGAGATCCTTGTGATTACTATGCCGGTTTGAGCTGAGCCGTATAATGTATTGACGAGGATATTATATGCGCCTACTGAAGCATTTGATGGAACCGTTATTGAGAGTGTGAGCGTCGAATCTGTAACAGAAAGGGTCTTGATAATGAGAGAGGAATTATCAGAGGTTATCTCACTTGTGGTAAGCAGGTTCTCCCCTACTATGTTCACTTTGATTGTTGAATCAAGAAAAAGGACATCAGAACTAATGCTGTTTACGAGCGGGGGGCTTTGGCTTATTGCGCCCCGGAAAATGGAGAGAAGATTTCCAACTTCGTCGTATTGATATATGGCAGATTCCGTGCCTGACAAAACCCTTGTCAGCCGGCCTGCGTCATCATAGAAATAATTAACTTCATCTCCTGAAGCCGCATTCAGGGAAAGGAGGAGTAAAAAAACCCACGTTAAAGACATCCTGAAACTTCTTGGCTTCATGATTTACCTCGAAGTTTACTCAAAGCGGTCTTTTAATTCATATCCCTACGTTAAATAGCGAAAGAGTGCAAAGATGTGCAAAGCGTATCAGAACATTTTTTATACGTCAAGCAAAAAATAACTTATTTTTTCCTGTTATTGTTTCACTATGAAAAAACGGATAGGTTGTTGAACCACGCGTTTCTTTTGAGTTGGAAAGCGAAGGATTCTGAGCGGAGATAAGCGAGATTCTTCAAGTTGCTCAGTCAGAATGACAAACGGTGCTTTTCCACCATGTTTCTGAAATGCCTGCAATTTTCGATAAGAGCCGTGCCATTTTTCCGAGCATTAGGATTGAGCCATTCGTAACGAGGTAGACGGGCATGAGGTCCATCTATGACGTTACCCCGACGGCCAATCGGGGTTCTTTCGCGGGAGTTCGCCCCGGCTACCTTTCAAAAATAGAAACGCATTGACAGTCTGTCTCTAAAAAGTTACAATGTAATACATGAAGGTTGTCATGGATGCGGATTGTTTGATAAAACTCACCAAGGCCGGGGCAAAAGAAGCGGTCATTTCGGCAATAGAAGTTCATATCCCGCCCCTGGTGAAAAAGGAAGTCGTAGTCGAGGCGAAAATACGCCGCTATCAAGACGCCTTTATTATTGAAGAGAACATAAACCGAAAGGCGCTGCATGTCGTCAACTACCGCGGCAAAGGATCGGCGGCCCTGTCGTCGCCAAAGGGCGAGGCAGACGTCCTCGCATTGTATGAGCACGGAGAATATGACGCCGTTGCCAGCGACGATCGGAAGTTCATAAAGAGACTTGAGGCGGCGCTTATTCCATACGTGACCCCGGCCGCCTGCCTGGTCTATCTTTCCAGGACCGGCAGGCTGGAGGCGCCAAAGGTTCTGGAGCTGCTGGAATCACTGAGTCCCTTTATCAGCCGTGAGGAATATTCCATAGCGAAATTATATCTGGAGGCGAAGTCATGAGAGCAAAAGCATTAAGATTGCCGGACAGCCTGCTGCACGCCGTTCAGTTTGCGGAGAAGAAAGAAAAGCTTGACGAACCGACCGTGCTCAGAAAGTTCCTGCGGCTTGGAGTCGAAAGATATGTGGCGGACAGCTATGAGCGTGGGGACATTACCCTGAGAGAGGCGGCAGGCGTGCTGGAGACTACTACACGTGAAACTCTCGAGCTCTTCTGGGATATGGGAATCTCAGGCAATGTAGACGCTGACAAGACGCTCAAAGCGATTAAACTTGTTGAAGCGAAGGCTGCAAAATAAAGGGGTGAAAAGCTTCCTCCGCCGAAGCGCGGTCATTCCTGGGTGAACCGTGTAATCTTTGATGCATTTCCGCGCGGGAAAAAGGCTATTTCAGGAAGAGAGGTAAATAACATGAAAAAGATCCCGAAATTTAAAAGCGATGAGGAGGCTGCGCGGTTCTGGGAAACTCACGGTTTCGAAGAGTATCAGGGAGATACAAAAGAAGCTGAAATCGGGTTTGTAAAAAAGCCCAAGAAGACGGTCGCGTTGCGGCTTGATCCCGCTGATATCAAATCAGTTGAAACGATCGCGAAGAAAAAGGGGCTGAGCTATACCGCCCTTCTCCGAATGTGGATCAAGGAGCATCTTGCCCGGGAAGCAAAGCGCGTTGCATAACGGCAAGGCCGGAGTAGTGCTCGGTGCCTCGAACGACTTTGAACTCGCCAAGGCAAAAACCTCGGAGACCAATTTCTTCGTGATCTTCGTGTGCCTATTCAGAGGTTGACGCCGTTCCGGCAAGCTAGACACTTTTTAGAAGCTTAAAGTACTGTTCCCTGCTCATATTGACCGTACGCATGTTGTTCTTGATGATTTCCACATCGATCTCATCGTATTCCGGGATCACGACCGCACGTTTAGCACCGGGAAAGGTCAGGACGTGATGTGAGCCTTCTTTGCGTTTGTATACACATCCATAAAGCTCAAATACCTTGAGCAACGTTTTCCAGTTTGCAGGTGTTATTCGGGGCATCAGGCAACCTGCAGCATCTGTCGTTCAAAGCCAATCATTTCGTTCTCGGGCTCTATGAGGTCGCCTTTTATTATGTATCCGCACTCTGCGAGATAATCCTCGAACGTACCCATCTCCTTCATTTCAGCAAACTGGATGCTGATCACCTCAACAAGATTCTTCTTTGCCTCCTCAACGGTTTTTCCCTGCGCCACGAAGTCAAGCTCGGGTACGCGCGCGATGCACCAACTGCCTTTCTGCCACAGTTCTACGGTCGTCTTTAATCTCATTGCCGTCTGCCTCCGTTCTGAAATAAGTGCTTCATTATAGCAGAGTTTTTGTCCGGTTTATAAAAAAAATCTAATCTTCTTCTTGAATTTCTTCGCGCTCTTTGCGGCCTTCATGGTGAAAATGTTTTGGTTCCGGCTTGTCTGGGCTAGGCGCTTACGCCTATAACATCAACAATTTTTTGTCGATGTTTGTAGGGCAACCCTTCAGGGTTGCGGCTTCCCGGTGATCAGCAAGGCTGAAGCCTTGCCCTACAAAATCCTTGTTTCAACTGCCCCGAAAGGGGCCATGTCTGCCGGGCGAAGTCACGACCAACACGTAAAGCTAAAGAATCAAAATCTTCTCAAAATAGCAAGAAAATCTTAAAACAATTTTTTATCACGGATTGGCACGAATTTAAAAAACAATATCGATAATTTTTATCCATGGTAAACAAGAATTTGATTTGGTTCCGGCTTGTCCAGGTTACGGTATTACTCTGATATTGTCTTGTCCTTCGAACATCATCGAACCCACCTTCCCTTTTACGTGGACCGTGACCTGCTCTCCATTCGAGAGAATATTAATGACCTCGCTCCGCTTGAATTTGACCATCAAGTCCGGGATGCCGTTCTTGTCATGGTCCCCGACAGCATATGGCCACGTCTCGGCAGGAATCGTTCCTTGCAATAGGATGGATGAAACGTCAATATCGCCCGGCTTATATCCATCCGGCAACTCGATATAGACTACGACCCAGTTGCCCTTGCTCGTCTTGTTCAGGGTATCGGGATCGAAATTGATCGTGGCATTAATGCTCGTCACCGGCTGTGGATGGTAAAGGATGCAGTGGCCTTTTCAGGAAATCAAACTGCAGCGACCGTGATGCTTCCTGCTCCTCAATGAACACGGGAATAACTCCCATGCCCACTAGCCCGCTCAGCAACAATCTCTTTTCTGCCGGCCTCCATTGCACCGGTCAGCAGCTATCCTTCTTTATCTCTTGCCTTGTACTGATACTGGGGCATTTTCGGGAATTATCTCATACCATGCAGCGTGCAGAAGGGCTCGGCCAGAAGTAGGATATTGCAGTACCGCTCATGGCAGACAGGTTCCAAGATGCTGAACTATACCATAAATGTTTCGCAACAGCATGAAAGAATATATTGACAAACTTGATTTTGTCAGGTATATATAAATAGAATTTTCAATTAAACCTAACCACAGACCCCTAGTATCATCAATCCGCATAAGAACCAGGTTGAAAAAACATACCGTAACGCGCACAGATACAGTAAGGTGAAACTCTTCCGTTCGAGTAAACCACGACCCTGGCACTGTCACGGTTAACAATCATACGAACAGCAATCATACAGCAGCAATCGCAAGGACCATACTCGCCTATTAAAACAATTACCCATATCGCCATTACTACAGGAGTTGGAGGCAAACCCACCTGCACGGTAGTGACCTCATCTGCCCATAAACCACGGGCCAAGGAGCATCTCTATGAATTTAGTAGAACTAAAAGGTAAAAACATCGCCGAACTGACCACGATGGCAGACGAACTGAAGGTCGAGGGCGTCAGCGGCATGCGGAAGCAGGAGTTGATCTTCGCTATCCTGCAGGCGCAGACTGAAAAAAACGGCATGATCTTCGGGGAAGGCGTGCTCGAAATACTGCCCGACGGGTTCGGCTTCCTGAGAGCGCCGGATTACAATTATCTTCCGGGACCGGATGATATTTACGTATCTCCCTCGCAGATAAGACGGTTCAATATCCGTACCGGCGATACGGTTTCCGGACAGATACGGCCCCCAAAAGAGGGCGAACGCTATTTCGCACTGCTGAAGGTCGACGCAATCAACTATGAAGACCCCGAAATCTCCAGATCCAAGATCCTGTTTGACAACCTTACCCCGTATTATCCGATCAAGAAGATCAAGCTCGAGCACTCGCCTACGGACTATACAACACGCGCCATGGACCTTGTCACTCCCATCGGCATGGGTCAGAGAGGCATGATCGTGGCTCCGCCGAGAACGGGTAAAACGATGCTGCTCCAGGCCATTGCGAAGGCCGTTCTGAAAAACCATCCTGACCTTAAGCTGATCGTACTCCTGATCGATGAACGGCCGGAGGAAGTCACGGACTGGCAGCGTCAGGTGAAGGCAGAGATCATAAGCTCGACCTTCGATGAACCGCCTCAAAGGCATGTGCAGGTAGCGGATATGGTAAGCGAGCGGGCGAAGCGGCTGGTCGAGCACAAAAAAGACGTGGTAATCCTGCTGGACAGCATCACCCGTCTTGCGCGCGCCCATAACGCGATAATCCCCGCTTCAGGCAAGGTACTGTCCGGCGGACTCGACGCGAACGCGCTCCAGCGGCCAAAGCGTTTCTTCGGCGCGGCGCGAAGCATTGAGGACGGAGGGAGCCTGACAATCCTGGCAACAGCACTCGTCGACACCGGGAGCCGTATGGACGATGTCATCTTCGAAGAATTCAAAGGCACCGGCAATATGGAACTTCATCTCGACCGCAAGCTCGTTGATAAGCGCGTGTTCCCGGCAGTCGACATAAATGCGTCCGGCACCCGCAAGGAAGAACTGCTCGTGGACAAGGACGACTTGAACCGCATGTGGGTACTTCGCAAGGTCTTGAACCCGCTCTCCACTGTCGAGAGCATGGAATTCCTGCTTGAGAAACTGAAACAGGCAAAAAGCAACCGAGATTTCCTTGATTCCATGAATAAGTAGAGCCCGTATTTTAATTGCCGTTTTAGACCGTCATTCCTGCGAAGGCAGGAATCCAGTCTTTTCAGAAACCTCTGGATGCCGGATCAAGTCCGGCATGACGAAAAAGGGCATTTAAATACAGACTCTAAGTAATGGTTACCCTAATCCGGACAAGCCGGAAACAACCTTTGAACCGCGATGGCGCAAAGGTCGCGAGGAAATCTTAAAAGACTTTGTATTGTTGGTTGTATTTGACGTCCTTGCGCCCCTTGCGGCTTCGCGGTGAAAATATTCTTGCTATTTTAAGCAGATTTTCAGTCATAACTGACTACGTGTCGGCCGGGACTTCGCCCGGCAGACATGGCCCCTTCGGGGCAGTTTAGATTTATCGCCTTTGTAGGGCAAGGCTTCAGCCTTGCTGATTACCGGGAAGCCGCAACCCTGAAGGGTTGCCCTACAAACATCGACAAAAAATTGTCGATGTTATAGGCGTAAGCGCCTAAAGGCCTTTCGGACAAGCGCAGCCTGTCTCCGCGTCTTCAATGCATGGTACCCCGCTTTTTCCGCGCTTATTTCGAGATCACCGGATTAGGAAGTGATAAACTTCATCCACTCCGCACGTGCATCGGCTGAAATGAAGCCGGTCGCCCCTTTATTGGACAATCGTGCACTTTTTTCTTGTTTTTCTCATGACTTTGGTATAAAATAGCGGTTCTGTTGAGAAGCCACGGACTGTTCGGCTGTGGCATGGCTTATTTATTCAGGAGGACGTACGACATGAAACAGGATATTCATCCCAATTATAAGGTGACGACCGTCAGCTGCGCCTGCGGCGAATCCTTCCAGACCCGGTCGACCAAAGAGAACGTGAAGCTTGATATATGCTCCGTGTGTCACCCGTTCTTTACCGGCAAGCAGAAATTGATCGACACCGAAGGCCGCGTCGACAAATACCGGAAAAAATACAAAAAGGATTGACCGCCATCTTGATTCCTTCGCCGCACGATTCAATCGCGAGGTCCGTTTCGTGAACGAAAAAATAAACATAGGCGGCCAGGCCGTGCTCGAGGGAGTCATGATGCGTTCTCCCCGGGCATTCACGGTCGCGGTCCGAAAGGGCGGAAGACCGCAGGGCGAAATTGCCGTTTACAAGCAGGAACTGAAGCCTCTTGGCGACAGGTTTCCCCTGTTAAAGAAAAAGATCATCCGAGGATCAGCGGCCCTCTTTGAAGCCATGTGGCTCGGCATTCGAGCCCTCAATTTTTCCGCAAACGAGGCGCTCGAAGCGGTCGATGGTAAAAAAGAAGAGATCAGCCCCTGGGTCATGGCCGGAACAATGGCCCTGGCCCTCGCTTTCGCGCTGGGCCTTTTTCTGGCGCTGCCGCTCGTGCTCACGAATTTCGTCGGCATGCAATTCGACCTGGTAAACAGGAACAGCATCCTGTTTAATCTCACGGACGGCGTGTTCCGGGTCTCTCTGTTTCTCGGGTATGTATCGGGCATTTCCTTCATGAAGGACATACGGCGGGTATTCGAGTACCATGGAGCTGAACATAAAACCATTGCGGCCTTCGAAGCCGGCATGGAGCTTACGGTCGAGAACGCACGTCCGTATTCCCGTATTCATCCGCGGTGCGGCACAAGTTTTCTGCTTATCGTTATCGTTCTGTCGATTGTGCTTTTTACGCTCATCCCGGGATCCTGGCCTCTCTGGGCAAAAGCTCTTTCCCGGGTGGTTCTTCTGCCCCTGATCGCCGGCCTGGGCTATGAATTTCTTAAATACAGCGCCAAACACAGCGACAATCGCTTTATCAAGGCGCTTATGCAACCCGGGCTTATGCTGCAGCGGCTTACCACACGCGAGCCCTCCGATGATCAATTGGAGGTCGCCATCAGGGCGATGAATGAAGCCCTCGCGATGGAACCCCGCTGAAGCGGGGTTTTTTTGTTGGAAAAGAATCCCTAATAAGTAAACAGATTAACCACGGATGGACACGGATTTTATCCATTCCACCTGTGGCAAATAGAATTGCTTTTAGACTATGCTGAGTAAATTAGACGCTGTCGCAGAAAAATACGACGAACTCACCCGCCTTCTTTCCGATCCCGGCGTAGCAGCCAACCACCAGCTCTACCAGAAGTATTCCCGGGAGCGTTCTGAAATCGAGGAAGTAGTCTCCCAGTACCGGTCCTTCCGGAGAATGCTGGGTCAGATCAAGGATGCCGAGGAGATTACCGCGGACAAGCAGGCGGATCCCGAGTTCCGTGACATGGCGGACGCAGAACTCAAGGAACTCCGGCCCATGGTCGAGCAGTTGGAGCAGGATCTCAGGCTCATGCTCGTTCCAAAGGACCCGCGGGACGACAAAAATATCTTCCTTGAGATCCGTGCGGGAGCAGGCGGTGATGAAGCGGGCCTCTTCGCTGCCGAGCTGTTCCGGATGTATTCCCGTTACGCTGAAAAAAAGCGGTGGAAGGTTACGCTGCTGGACATGAGTACCTCCGGCGTCGGGGGCGTAAAGGAAGTAATTGCGCAGATCCAGGGTAAGGGTGTATACAGCAAGCTCAAATACGAAAGCGGAGTCCATCGGGTGCAGCGAGTTCCCGAAACCGAGGCAAGCGGCAGGATCCATACCTCAACGGTGACAGTCGCGGTGCTGCCCGAGGCGGAAGACGTGGACGTGCAGGTAGAACAGAAGGATCTTCGCATCGATACATACTGCTCATCAGGTCCTGGCGGCCAGAGTGTCAACACGACATATTCCGCTGTCAGGATTACCCATATTCCCACCGGTGAAGTCGTTGCATGCCAGGATGAGCGGTCGCAGCTCAAGAACCGTGAAAAAGCGATGAAAATTCTGAAGTCCCGGCTCCTTGAGAAAGAGCGCGAACGTCAGCAGGCCGAGACCGCGCAGGACAGGAAATCGCAGGTAGGTTCCGGCGAGCGCAGCGAGAAGATCCGGACCTATAACTTTCCGCAAAGCAGGGTCACCGATCATCGCATCGGGCTTTCCCTTTACAGGCTTGATAGTGTTATTGACGGCGACCTCGACGAGTTCATCGATGGCCTGACAGCCGCAGCAAACGCCGAACGGCTGAAAAACCTGTGAGGAACGCGGCCCATGATGCACGATACAGGATCCATGATTCGCGATATGGATCTTGCCAACGGTTCTCATCAGCCTGTGACATGCATCGTGCATCATGCATCTCCCCAAACCTTGACTGTTAATGAAGCAATACGAGATGCGGCCGAAACGTTTGCCCGGGCCGGCATAGCGACCGCCCGGCTTGACGCGGAAGTGCTTCTTTCCGATATTTTAAAAAAAAACCGCGTTTGGCTGATTACTCACAGCCGCGACACGGTTTTTGCGGACGATTTGGACCGATATCGGGAAGCAGTGTCCCGGCGGCAGCAGCGCGAACCCCTTCAATATATCCTCGGCAGACAGGAATTCCGGGGCCTTGATTTTATCGTAACACCCGATGTGCTCATACCCAGGCCCGAGACGGAACTTGTCGTAGAAGCCGCTGTAGAAATCGTTCAGCGTTCGGGAATGGCATCACTGATTATTGACCTGTGCACCGGGTCCGGGTGCATTGCCGTCAGCCTCGCAAACGAAAGCGCTTCTGAAGTCATCTTTGCCGTGGATACTTCCGGTCGGGCCTTGAGCGTAGCGCGCGGGAACGCCGGAAAGCTCGGGCATTCCGGCCGGATCCGGTTTTTCCAAGGCGACCTATTCGATCCTTTGAAGGAGCTCAATATCCGGGAACAGGCGGACATCATTACGGCGAATCCGCCATACGTAAAGACCGGGGATATGCCGGGCCTGCAAAAGGAAGTCAGGGATTATGAGCCTGAAATGGCGCTCATCGCCGGGCCGGAAGGCACGGAAATCCAGAAAAGAATCATCGCAAGCGCTCCCGATTTTATGAAGAAGAACGGCTCCCTGATCATGGAAATGGGAATGGGACAGGCGGAGTCGCTGGTCAAAATGACTGAAGCAACCGGCGCATACGCGAGACCGGAGATAATGAAGGATCTGGCCGGAATAGACCGGGTGATCGTGGCAAAAAAACTATGAGAACAATCGTCATCAACGGCGGAAAAAAACTGAACGGTGAAGTAAAGATCAGCGGCGCAAAGAACGCTGCCCTCCCGATCATTGCCGCAACGCTGTTGTGCGGCGGAAAGCACAAGATATCCAACGTCCCGCAGCTCGCGGATGTTGCCACGCTCGGCAGGATTCTCTCGAATATGGGTGTAGCGTTCGAGCGGCAGGACAGGGACATCCTGGTCGATTCCGCGAATCTGGCGACTCCGGAAGCGCCGTACGATCTCGTACGTACGATGAGGGCCTCGGTGCTCGTGCTGGGACCGCTGGTTGCGAGAATGGGCAAAGCACGCGTCTCGCTTCCGGGCGGATGCGCAATAGGGGCCAGGCCGATCAATCTGCATCTCATGGGACTGGAAAAACTAGGGGCGGACGTCGCAATCGAGCACGGATATGTCGTTGCCAGGGCAAAAAAGCTCCGGGGAGCGAGCATTTATTTCGACACCGTGACGGTTACGGGAACTGAAAACATCATGATGGCGGCCACCCTGGCGGACGGCGAAACCACGATCGAGAATGCGGCCCGCGAACCTGAAGTGGCTGACCTCGCCAACGCTTTGATCCGGATGGGCGCGAAGATCGAAGGCGCCGGCACGGACATCATTAAAATCCAGGGCGTAAATTCCCTTCGGCCCATGACCTATACGGTAATGCCGGATCGGATCGAAACCGGCACGTTTGTTATAGCCGCAGCCATTACCGGGGGCTCTGTCTTGATCCGTGATTGTCATCCCGGCAACCTCGAAGCCGTTATTTCAAAGGTAGTCGAGGCGGGCGCGCAAGTCAATGTGGACGAAAAGACAATACTCGTCATAGGACCACGCCGGATAAAATCGGTAAATATTAAAACGCTGGAATATCCCGGCTTCCCGACCGACATGCAGGCTCAGTTCATGAGCTTGATGGCCCTTGCCGACGGCGCGAGCGTCATCAATGAAACTATTTTTGAAAACCGCTTTACGCACGTGGCGGAACTGAGAAGAATGGGAGCGGATATCCAGACCGAGGGACGCACCGCCGTCGTCAAGGGCGTGCCGAAGCTTTCGGCTGCGCCCGTTATGGCCACGGACCTTCGCGCAAGCGCTTCGCTGATACTCGCCGGCCTGGCGGCAGAAGGACAAACGGTTATCTCCCGCATTTATCATCTTGACCGCGGCTATGAAAATATTGAACAGAAGCTTTCCGCTATCGGCGCCGACATCAGGCGTATTCAAACCTGATGCAAAACGCGGCGAAAGCTAAACCGGGCCGAACCGGAAAACTGCTTGACAGGATGCGGGCCGTGAGCGAGATCAGGAACCTGGGCTTCGCCAACTGGCTCATTTTCAAGTATCATAAGAAAAGAAAAAACAGGGGCATCGGCTCAGGCCCGAAAAAAAAGCTTTCATCCCGCTTTCTAGCGCACCCTGTTTATTTCCGCGAGGGAACGAGCGACCTCTATGTGTTCCGGCAGGTCCTGGCCGAGCGTGAGTACGGGTGCATTGACGATTGCAGTGGTCCCAAACTTATTATCGACTGCGGAGCCAATGTGGGCTATGCCTCCGCTTACTTCCTGTCCCGGTTTCCGTCGGCACGCGTAATCGCAATAGAGCCTGACCCGGGAAATTTCGCGCTGCTGCAGGAAAACATGGCACCTTACGGGCAGCGGGTCGGTATGATCCAGGCTGGGATCTGGAGCCATCGAACAGGACTTGTGATAACAGCGGATTCAGGTCCCGGGCAGGAATGGGGCAGGTCTGTCAGGCCGGCAGGACCCGGGGATAAGCCTGCAGTCCAGGCGATCGATATCTTCTCGCTTTTGCAAGAAACCGGACAAGAGTCCATATCGATTCTGAAGATCGATGTGGAAGGTTCCGAAGCCGCAATCTTCTCGGAAAACTTTGATTCCTGGATCAACAGGGTCGACAATCTGATTATCGAGCTCCACGGTCCGGAGTGCGAAAAAATTTTTGTACGGGCGATTGCCGGCATCCCATTTGCGATTTCCCGGACAAAAGAGCTTACAGTCTGCAAAAAGAAAGTACGGAAAAAAAATCCCGATTGCTCCTAAAAACGGCTGTTGGAACCACAGATAAACACAGATGAAAAGCAAAATCAGTGAGTTAGTTCATTTAAGGTTTTCACCCAACAGGTGACACAAGAATTTGATTTATGTTTTTGAATTATCTGTGGTCATCCGTGTTCATCCGTGGCTAACATAATTTTGTGTGGCTCCGAATTGTCCGAGTTAGGGTTGATTCAAAAACCGGACTTTAATGCAAACGCAATAGCACGCCACAAAAGCTTGTTTTTATACTGAGGTGCCATGAAGATCATTGATTCGCAAGAAAAAGACATCCTGAATGAACTGAAGCGTATTGTAAACCGGGGAGAAACTGCGACTGAAGAAGTGGCGGCCATCGTTCAGGAAGTGGTGGAACGGGTGCGCAAAGAGGGAGACCCGGCAGTTCTCGAGTATACCGAGAAGTTCGACCGCGTGAAACTGACGCTCAAGGATATAAAGGTTACACCCGAGGAGATCAAGAACGCATATAACGATGTAGACAAAAGAAAAGTGGAAGCACTTAAGCTCGCGGCAGGCAAGATACGGGCGTTCCATGAGAAGCAGAAGATGAGCTCCTGGGTAAGCGAGGAGGCTGACGGCGTTATCCTGGGACAGCTGGCACGGCCGATCAGGAGCGCCGGCATTTATGTTCCGGGCGGCAAGGCCTGCTACCCTTCCTCTGTGCTTATGAATGTCATACCCGCAAGGGTGGCTGGAGTAGAGCAGCTCATCATGTGTTCGCCGGTCCCGGGCGGTAGCCTGAATCCTTATATCCTCGTCGCCGCAGACATAGCGGGGGTAAGCGAGATTTACAAGATCGGCGGGGCGCAAGCTGTTGCGGCCATGGCATACGGCACCGCGACTATACCCAAGGTCGACAAGATCGTGGGTCCTGGAAATATCTATGTGGCCACGGCCAAGCGGTATGTTTTCGGGCAGGTGGACATCGACATGATAGCGGGTCCGAGCGAGATCCTTGTGATTGCAGACGACAGCGCGGACGCTGAATTCGTCGCTTCCGACCTTTTGTCCCAGGCCGAACATGATGAACTTGCATCCGCAATGCTTGTGACGACCTCGCGGGAATTGGCGAACAAAGTCGATGCGGAAGTAGAGCGGCAACTGGCAAATCTCAGCCGCAAGGAGATCGCGCGCAAGGCAATCGACCGGTTCGGGGCAATCGTGGTCACTGCCACCCTGGAACAGGCTGCTGAGGTTTCCAATTCCATAGCGCCCGAGCATCTTGAGCTTGCCGTGGAAAAGCCTTTCGAACTGCTCGGCTTGATCAGGAACGCCGGCGCCATCTTCATGGGCCATTATACCCCTGAATCCGTGGGAGACTATGTGGCGGGACCGAACCACGTGCTTCCAACCGGAGGTACAGCCCGGTTCTTCTCTCCTCTCTCTACGGACAGTTTCATGAAGAAATCAAGCCTCATTTTTTACACACGGGAAGGGCTTGATAAGGTGGCTGAAGCGATTACGCAGATTGCGGACGTGGAAGGGCTTGAGGCGCACGGAAATACCATCAGGGTCAGGATGGCGAGGAAATAGTTCTCGTCAATTTGAGATTTGAACTTTCCAGGGAGTTCTGATAGACTGTGTCGCTGTCGGAAGGAGACATCATGCCTGTAAAAGCAAAAAGAGCACCATCGAAAAAGCCGTCAACTGCAACAACATCCAAGCTTAAACTCGGCCTCCCGAAGGGAAGCCTGCAAGAGTCCACATTTAAGCTGTTCGATAAGGCAGGATACCGGGTACAGGTAAGCTCCCGGAGTTACTACCCGACAATAGACGATGCGGACATAGAATGTACGCTCGTACGTGCCCAGGAAATGGCGCGTTATGTCGACCACGGAATTTTCGATGTCGGCCTTACCGGCAAAGACTGGATTCTCGAGCAGAACGCGGATGTAGTCGAAGTGGCCGAGCTTCGGTATGCTAAAGGCGGATTGACACCGGTTCGATGGGTTGTTGCTGTGCCGGAGGATTCTCCAATAAAGTCAATCAAAGACCTGAAGGGCAAGCGGATCGCAACCGAGCTCGTCGGTTACACAAGGCGCTATCTGAAGTCGAAAGGCGTTACCGCTGAAATCGAGTTCTCCTGGGGCGCGACTGAAGTCAAACCTCCCAGATTGGCGGATGCCATTGTGGAGCTCACTGAAACCGGCAATTCACTAAAGGCAAACAAGCTCAGAATTGTGGAGGTAATGCTCGAGTCCACGACGCGGCTGATTGCGAATAAGAAGGCCTGGAGCGATCCATGGAAGCGGAAGAAAATCGAAAATATGGCGATGCTGCTGCAGGGCGCGCTTGCAGCCGAGGAGAAGGTCGGCCTCAAGATGAATGTCCCCAAGAAAGCCCTGAAAGAGATCTGCGGCATTCTGCCCGCGATGCACTCGCCCACTATCTCGCACCAGACCGATCCCGCCTGGGTTAGCCTAGAAGTAATGCTTGACGAGAAGCAGGCGCGGGACCTGATCCCGAGACTCAAGCGGAGAGGCGCTTCCGGCATTATCGAGTATCCTCTGAACAAAGTCATTCCTTAACTTCAAAAGGCGACCATCTGGTCGCCTTTTCCTTTTTATCTCGGGACCGGAGGTCTGGAAGGCTTCAGAAAATTACAGGCTGCACGGAATCCACCAGGCAGTTTAAGAATGCCTACCCCATCTTTAGAAATTTGAGGCCTGGCTATATTCCCTGGTCCTTCAATTCGGACGATGTCGATTACTTCACGCTGGCATTGCCGCAAGCGGCCTCAGTCTGCACTCGATTCAGGGAGCAACGGACACTGCTCCATCCTCCATCACGTGGTCAGTACCTGGTGCGGACACCGGAGAAGGATGAGGACTCGATCAGGTGAAAAGATCAGTGGATGAATTCTGTTCACGCGGCCCCGAAGTCCTTATCCGTTCAGATAGACGAACTCCGCCTGCAAAGATTAAAATCGCAAAATATGAAGAAACAGGGCATCTGGGAATTTGATTATGCCTTTGCTGATATCCCGATCAAAGAGACGGGACGGCCCTTTTCCCCGCGGCTTCTGCTAGTGGTCGATCATGCATCTGGTTTTGTCTTTCATACGCACATGGCGACGCCCGAAGGATATCCAACCCAATTCGCTCAGAGCTTTGTCGAGAGCCTGGAAAAAACCGGATTTCTTCCGGAGGAGATTCATGTAGCGCAGGACGAGGCAAGAGAAATCATAGAACCCATAGCCGAACGGCTCGGCATAAAACTAACGAAGGTCAAGACGTGCAAGGAAGCTAACTAACCGGGCAAGAAGAGAATTTGTAAAGTTCATGGGGCGGAGATAAGTTTTACTTCGGAATTTTGGGTAGCCGGTTCAGGGCTGCAATAAACTGAGTTTCATCAAAAGGTTTTTGGTGTTTCATAATCGAGAACATTTCCACAGCGACTACAGCACCGATTAGTTTTTTCGCATCTTCTTCCGAATGACCTTCCCGAATCAGGCGTTCATACGTCTGCCTCGTTTCCGGCGGGTCGTTGTTCTCAAGCTGGTTCTCGACAACTTCAAGGATTGCGGACTGGAGATAGGGATTGAAGTCTTTTTTCATAGCGTGTTCTGTCCTCTTCTCAAAACCAGAACAAGCACACTTGATAAATGCCGGTGTCACTCCTTCATCTGCTCTATCTTCACATTGCCGCTTCTGCCGCCACATGTCCTGCCAGAGTCGTAATGAATGCTTTGAGCCCTGTCATTTCGCTCATCTCGGAATATTCGCCGTTTTTAGAAGCCGTACGGGGAGAAAGTATAACGGTCGCAGATGTATAAAACTGCTCTCCCATCAGCTTCCTGCAGAGAATATTATAGCGCTCCGCGTAGGAAGCATTTTGGAATTCGGGAAATACAGGAAAGTTCAGAGAGAAATCCATAACCGGCCTTCGTGAGGCTGGTGCATCTTCAAGAAGCATCAAATAGCCGACGAACGGTTTTTTGCTTTCTCCAAAACCCCCTTCACGGTAGGCGGTCCAGAGATCACGGGCCGTAGCGACATTCTCTCCATAATGCTCATCATATGATGGCCCGAAAAGCGAATTCAAATTGATTGCCGCAATCAACCGTCCTTTATTCAGCACGATGACGTCCCAAAATTTATCGAGACAATAGTTGCTCGGAGACGAGTAAAGTCGCCGCTTAAGCTTGATATCCGCATCTTTAAGTCCGTTAGCGAAGACAATATCGTGTATCAGATCGACAAAACCGCTCATGCTTCCGGAACCCAAATTGCTCAGCTCACGGATATCGACATTATCATCAAATTTACCAAACGCGCTGCTGCCCTTTCTACTCGCCCAGAACAATTTAACAGCAGAACGGACCTTTGTTTCATAATCGGCAAGATCAAGAACACTAGAGGACTTGTTCAGAGCACGCACCGTTGTTCGCATTTTTTTTTCGGATCGCCTACCGCACCTCCCGGCATGATGAATAACCCCTTCCCCTGGCTCCGCGCTTCCCAAAGAGCGCCCATGCCTACGCTTCTCTTCGTTATCAGGCAAGTCCCAGTCTTTGCTGTTCTTATACTCCACGATCAATATCCGCCCACCCTCCATTTTACAAATGAATCGGGATATAACCGGTCAGTGCTTGTCTGCCATGAAAGATACGCTGACCCGATCCTAGTCTGGCAGTTACGGTGATGGGTTATTTCAGGAAAGAAACCTGAAGCGATTCTCGTGCTGATTTTTCATCAAAATCTTCAGGCAGCCAAAAACCATTTTTTCTCCTAATTCCACGAACCTTTTCAGGGAACAGCTTATTCTTTTCTTCATAAATTTTTTGCAGAAGTCTTTTATCGGATTCTTTATGCATCAATCGCTGTTTGATTACGTCGCAGTTTCCAATCTCAAAACCGATCCATTTTCTTTCCAATAGTTCACTAACCGCAAATGTCGTACCGCTCCCACCGAATGGGTCCAAAACAAGATCGCCTTTGTTAGTGCTCATCGTTATCACTCGGTCCAATAATTTAACCGGCAGCTCATTGAATTTTCTATTTTTTGTATTGAGATGCCTCACCGGATAGATATCTGTCCATACATCTGAAAGATTGACACCGTCTGGATTCATTTTATTCTTGTAGCCGCCGTAATCTCGTATATCTCCACCACAGTGCCGGCATGTTTGTAATGGAATCCTCTGAGCGTTGAACGTATTAGGCTTCGCGCCCTTCACAAAATGTAAAAGGCTGTAATGGGATGGATACAGCCTGTTCTGAATCGGAAGACTGAACTTCATGTCAACGGCTATCCAGCTACTGAATTTAAGCTTGTTATTTAAATAACTCCCGAGATTGATGTGCCATTTCGGGATGTTGTAGATAAAGAGCGAGGCATTCGGCTTGAGGACTCTTACGCATTCATCAATCCAGGAAACAGACCAATTGATATATTCACTGTATGACCGGTTATCGTGGACGCCTTCATCATATTCTTTATCAAGGTTAAACGGCGGGTCGGCAAAAATACAATCGATGCTGTTGTCCGGAACCAAGTGGAAAAGATCCAAACAACTGCCTCTATATAATGTGCCGCTTTTCGTTTCGAAATAAGGTTTCGCTGCTTTGCCCTCATATTTGCGCGATTTATGGTCTCCTGTGCCTGGAGAATCGATAATCTTCGCTATTTCCTTGATTTTATCGAGATACATTTTCTCAAAGCCCGATGGTATCCTTCCCAGCGCCAACTCAAGCTCGAGCTTCGAAAGATCAACGTAATTCAATATCGCTGCGAGTACGGCTTCATCATCGGGAACCAAGCCGCATTCTTGAATAACGCGAAGCTCTTCTTGTCTGACACCCATTTTTCGAAAGTGAGCAAAAACTTCGGGCATACTATGCCCCAGTTGCCGGGCTTTGTGCAATATGAGATCGAATACCGTATGTAATTTCATATGAATTACCCCATGTAACTTATAGTCTGTAGACTTATAAACTACACATATTCTATCATGATCTAATTCCAAGGTCAATAAAATGAAAGGCAGGTATAAACGGTCTTGAGCAACATACGAGAACTTTTTGGGAAAATGGTGCGCACCGTGAGAACCGCTCGGGGAATTTCACAAGAAGAACTGGCTTTTACCTGCGGTCTGCATAGGACGTACATTTCCGATATAGAGCGCGGAACCAGAAACATTTCCATAGACAACATTCAGAAAATTGCATCAGCCCTTAACGTCAACCCGAAGGATTTATTCGACTTCGCGAATCTCAATAAAAGAGTTAAGTAGAGCTGTTTGATGAAAATAGAAAAAGTTCACATAACGAAAATCGCTCAAAAACTGATTCATGACGTCCCGGCCTTAAAGCGGGCCTATGCTGAAATTACAAAGTCGATAAAAGCGGTAACCTGGCCTACCGGTTCACGAAAATTTACGATCAATAACTCCGAAAAAAATATCAACGGCGTGGTGCCGTTAAAAGAATCATGTTACATCATGTTGGAGGGAAAATACGGTTGGTTTAGAGAGAAGCCTCTTAAGGTTTTGAAAGAAGAAAAAGAAAAGGGAGGTCCTATCGATGTATACAAAGAATGTATACACGACATCTCTAATAAACTAAAATGTGTAGGCTTGGAATTTGAAACCGGAAATATTTCCTCAGCGCATCGTTCCCTTAACAAGCTATTGTTGGGGTTGAACCGCAAGGAGTTGGACTTATCAATCATTATGATGCCGGTAAAGACATTGGCTTATTATCTTACGGACCGTGTAACAAATTATGAAGAGCTGGAACCATACTTTGAAAACGTGAAGCGCTCCGCGTTCATCTTTATCGGGTTTGACGCCGACGCTTACGATCCAACAGCTCCTATAATCCCCAAAGGCCCTGACGGCATGTCAAAGCGTTCCATAAAAAAATGGAAAGTCTCCTAGCTCGCCCTCGCCCATAATTCCAGGCAGATAGACCACGGAATCAAGGACCAGCTCTTTATCGCTGCCCACTACGAGGATGCTGAGGTCGTTCTCTTCCGTATTCATGCCATTTGCGCAGTTCCCGTCAAGAAGGGCTACTTTGCTCACCGTTTCAAAAACATTTGCCTGAACGAAATAGCTCTTTGCCCATGCAACACGGTTGCCGAATTTCGTCTGTGTACCACTCGGCAGCAATTCCCGCAAGTCCTGCTCCGCGATATTCATGCGTTTGGCGATGATCTCCCTCGCCTCTTTCATGGGATGCTCTTTGCCGTCAACAGCAGCATCAAGCAGGCTTAAAGAAAGACTGAAAATCGAGAACCGCCATAATGCATTTCCTTAAACTGAAGAAACAGACGGCAAGCGAAAAATGGAATATTTCTGCGGAGATCGGCGAGGATGAGGAATTGAAAGCAATAGTTTCCGGCCGTTTAACAGGATGAGAATATCATAGAATATTTCAAAGAGAAAGTATCTTCAGGTGTAATCTTCTTCCCAAATCCTCAGAGCTGTGGACGGGGACCTTGGCATCGGCTAGGCCTTGCGGATCATTTCCACCAGTTCATCGAGCTTCTTTTCGGATATCTTCTTTCCTCGCAAGGTCCGGAACAGGATGGGGAGGCGTGCTGCAACCTTTGCGTCATTGAGCAATTCCTGTGGTATGCGGCCGGCCTCGATATGGGCCAGGTCAAAAAACTGGTACCAGTCGTCAGTGCCTTTTTTGATATGGAGATAACGGGCGTATTCTTCCAGCTTATCGCTTCCTTGTGGCGGCGGCATAAGCCCCCGTTCGAGCTTGCTGATATTGCCGGGGTCGAGCTTGTTTTCCGCGCAGAATTGGCGAAGGGTCTTTTTGAGGCTGGTTCTTTTTTCTTTAAAAAAATCGCCGAAAGTACGCTTGCTCGGCATATACACCACCTCCTTCAGTGCTGTTGTAATAATACTACAACACTGAAATCTGTTTTGTCAAGGTCAAAAACAATCTGTTCTTTCTTTTCTCGCAACCATGATTAGTAACCCGATATATAAGCAAACGGAGATAGTCATATTCTTTTCTTCTCTACGCTCCGTTTCTTAAGCTTCATCCCCTCTTGATGTTTATCTCTCTTCCGCTCTTGTATAAGTTCCTCTGAAACAGCGGCTTCTGTTGATAGCATGCCATGAACACTCCTTACGTTTTCTTTAGCCAAAATTTTCGAGCTCCTAGACTGCTTTTTGCGCAATTTTTTCATTTTTGTCCTTGAGCCCTTTTTTCTTTTGCTGTATAGTGTATCCGAAAATGAGAACAAAATCGACAAAAAGAACGAATATCGTGAGCCTCATCCGGCCTCAGGTGCGTAAGCTTGCTGCATACCACGTGGACGAAACGCCGGTCCGGATCAAGCTCGACGCAATGGAGAACCCTTTTCCGCTTCCTGAATCTGTTCGGCGGGACGTTGCTGCCGTTGTCCGGAAATCCTCCATCAATCTGTATCCGGATACTTCCGGTAAAGAACTGAAAAAAGCGATCGCGAACCTTTGGAAGATGAAGCCCGAGCAGATGATGCTGGGTAACGGCTCCGATGAACTGATCCAGGCGATCATCCTGGCGTTCGGGGGTCCGGTCCTTGTTCCGGTCCCCACTTTCGCTATGTACGATATCACTTCCCGCGCGCTCGGGCAGGAGGTGACCACAGTTCCGCTCGATAGCCGCTTTGATATCGATGCAGAACTCGTGATAAAAAAAGCAAAACAGATAAAAGCGCGTGTTATTTTTCTTGCATCTCCGAACAATCCAACCGGAAACCGGTTCTCCGATGCTCAAGTTCGGAAGATCCTGGAGCGGGCAGAAGCTGCGGTCGTAATCGATGAGGCTTATTATAGTTTCTCCGGCAGATCCTGGCTGCCTCAATTAAAGAAATACCCGAACATGATCGTTCTGAGGACCCTCTCGAAGATCGGTTTCGCAGGGCTGCGTGTCGGAGTGTTGACCGCATCCTCTGAAATCGTGAACGAACTGAACAAAATCCGTCTGCCGTACAACATAAACAGCCTTTCCCAGGCTGTCGCCGTGACAGCGTTAAGAAATAAGAAGATTATTAACGATCAGATTTCCGTATTGATTTCAGAGCGCGAAAAGCTCTATAATCAGCTTTTGAACATTAGGGGACTCATTCCCTATCCTTCTGAAACGAACTTCATTTTGATGAGGACGGCAATCGATGCTTCAGCGGTTCACGCCAAGTTGAAGCAGTCCGGCATCCTGGTGAAGAACCTGAACAAGCCCGGACCGCTTAAAAATTGCCTGAGGGTGACAATCGGAACGCCTCAGGAAAACAGGGAGTTTCTGAAAGCGCTGAAGATCATTTTAACCACGGATTAACACGGATAGACACAGATAAAGAATTTGTGTTTCTTTCTTCTTAGTGTTCGTCCGTTTATCTGAGGTTCATAAAAGAGGACTTCCATGCCGAGAAAAGCGATCATAGAACGCAAGACCAAAGAAACTGACATCAAAATGTCCCTGAACCTCGACGGTACCGGCGTGTACAGCATAAAAACGTCGGTGCCCTTCATGGACCATATGTTCTCGCATATTGCAAAGCACGGCTTCTTCGACCTGACACTCAAGGCAAAGGGCGACACCGATATCGACGACCATCATACCGTCGAAGACCTGGGTATTGCGTTCGGCCAGGCGTTGAAAAAGGCGCTCGGAGACAGCAAGGGGATACGCAGATACGGGGACGTGACAGTACCGATGGACGAGACCCTTGCCCAGGTGGTGATGGACCTGTCCGGCAGGCCATACCTCGCATATCAGGTGGAACTGCCTAAGAAGTACAAGTTGAAGGAGTTCGATCCGGGCCTTGCCGAAGACTTTTTCCAGTCTGTGGCGAATCACGCCGGGATGAATCTCCATATCAAGGTGCATTACGGCCGCGACGTGCACCACATGCTCGAAGCTGTGTTTAAGGCCTTCGGCCGAGCGTTGGACCAGGCGACCAGCATGGACCCCAGGATCAAGGGCGTGCTCTCGACGAAAGGCAAGATATAACGTTTTATCCGCCGATTTCACAGATTACGCAGAAAAATTCATTTAATAAGAACTTCTACTCAGGACTACTTCAGGATCTTTACTCTAAAATCTGCGAAGATCTGCGTAATCTGCGGCTAAATAGGATTTAGAATGATTGCTATCATTGATTATGGAATGGGAAACCTGCGGAGCGTGCAGAAGGGCTTTGAACGCGTGGGCCACGAGGCAGTGGTCACGAGCGATGCCAAAACCATCCTGAATGCGTCAAAGGTGGTACTGCCCGGTGTGGGCGCGTTTCCCGACTGCATGCGTAATCTCGATGAGAACGGCCTGATCGATGCAGTTCATAAAACGATACAGTCCGGCAAACCCTTTCTCGGCATCTGCCTGGGACTCCAGCTCCTTTTTACCGAGAGCGAGGAATTCGGCCTTTCGAAGGGACTGGACATTATCAAGGGAAGGGTCATCCGCTTCAAAGGTCCCGCATTCGACGCCTCCCAATCTGCCAACGGCATCCTGAAAGTGCCTCACATGGGCTGGAATTCAGTTTCTATCAAGCGACGCCCTCCAGCACTGCAGGATATCGCCGATAAAAGCCACGTCTATTTCGTCCACTCCTTTCATGTTGTGCCGGAAGATAAGGGCGTTATTGCAACAACAACCGATTACGGCATCGAATTCGTATCGAGCGTATGGAAGGATAATGTATTTGCAGTCCAGTTCCACCCCGAGAAGAGCCAGGCCCTCGGGTTGTCGATATTGAAACGATTCGGAGAACAGAAAGGCTAAAACTTTATTTTCTCGCCAAGGCGCAAGGGGCGCCAAGTTAGGATCTTAACCCTTTGCGTTCTTTGCGGGCTTTGCGAGAGACGATTCTATGTTGATAATACCTGCAATAGATCTGAAAGAAGGCAAGTGCGTCAGGCTGGAACAGGGCCTGATGGACCGGGCCACGGTCTATTCCGATGACCCTGCGACAACCGCGCGGCACTGGGAATCCCAGGGCGCCGAGCTTCTGCATGTCGTTGATCTTGACGGAGCGTTCGCAGGCACCCCGAAAAACCTTGACGCGATCAAGGCTATCCGGACCGCAATAAAAATGCCGATTGAGGTCGGAGGGGGCCTCCGTGACCTGGCGACAATCGAAGCGCTTGTCTCGATCGGCATCAACCGGATTATTCTCGGCACTGCTGCTATTGAGAATCCCTCTTTTGTGCAGGAAACATGCACAAAGTTCCCGGGCAGGATCATCGTCGGCATTGACGCAAAGGAAGGTCTCGTAGCAATCAAAGGCTGGGCTGAGGTCACGAAGGTGAAAGCCGTCGATCTTGCAATGCAGATGCAGGAGCACGGAGTCATCGCCATAATCTATACCGATATTAAACGTGACGGCATGCTGTCCGGTCCGAATATCGAAGCCACGCAGGCCCTGGCCAGGGAACTTCATATTCCGGTAATCGCATCCGGCGGTGTTCATACGATGAAGGACATCGAGAACCTTCTCGCCATCAGGCATTCGGGAGTAAGCGGAGTAATTACAGGCAAAGCGATCTACAGCGGCTCGCTTAATCTGAAGGAAGCGATCACGTATGTCAAGCTGAATGACAACCGGTGCGTCCGTTAAAACATTTTCTCGCGCCAAGCCGCCAAGCTCGCAAAGAACTGCTTAAAATATACTATTATTTGTCTTTCTTAGCGCCTTTGCGCGAGACAACGCTTTTTTGCGTTTATATTTTTTTTCAGGAGTAACAATGCTTACAAAGAGAATCATTCCCTGCCTCGATGTCAAGGCGGGAAGAGTTGTCAAGGGCGTGAGCTTCGTGAACCTGCGCGACGCAGGAGACCCGGTCGAAATCGCGAAGGTCTACGATGAGCAGGGCGCAGACGAGCTTACGTTTCTGGACATCACCGCCTCCCATGAACAGCGGGGCATTATCCTCGATATCGTCCGGCGCACCGCTGAACAGGTTTTTATGCCGCTTACCGTCGGAGGCGGCATCAAGAATCTCGATGATATCCGGAATCTTCTTCTCGCTGGCTGCGATAAAGTCTCGATCAATACAACTGCGGTGCACGATCCCGAATTCATCAAGTCGGCATCACTGCGCTTCGGCAGCCAGTGCATTGTGGTTGCAATAGATGCAAAGCAGGTCGTCGCGCATTATCCGGATTTTCAGACGCCTCTGAAGTGGGCAGGCGATCCGAAATATAAACACCTTCTCCTCTCCCACTCCTCACTCCTCACGCCTGACGCCTCACGGCCGCAGTGGGAGGTTTATACTCATGGCGGACGGAAGCCCATGGGCATAGACGCCGTTGCATGGGCGCGGATGATGGAGGAGTATGGTGCCGGAGAAATACTGCTCACGAGCATGGACCAGGACGGCCAGAAAAACGGGTATGACCTGGCGCTTACGCGGGCGGTTGCCGAAGCCGTTACAATACCGGTGATCGCCTCGGGCGGAGTGGGAAACCTGGAGCATATTTATCAGGGTTTAACAACAGGCAAGGCCGACGCTGCACTGGCGGCCTCGATCTTTCATTTCAGGGAATTTACCATAAGGCAGTCAAAAGAATACTTAAAGGAACGGGGAGTTCCGGTGAGGCTTTAGCTCGAGGAAAAAATTATTGCATATTGCAAAGTGCATAGTGCAAATTTGCGTGATCAAGATCTCATACCATTTTGCATTTTTCAATTTGCAATTTACACCCTGCACTCGCGCTTCGCACTCGTAATCGCTGGGTGCAAGTCAATTTGCATTTTGCAATGCTGTTAGAATTTATACCCTCCCAGGTATTTGAGGATCGTTTTTATGAGCTCCGCCGTATTGACCGGCTTCGTAAGATAGGCGGTAGCTCCGAGCGACATGCCCATGTCGCGGTCCTTAACTTCTCCCTTTGTCGTAATTATCACGATCGGCATGTCGCTCTTCATCCCTATCCTGACATGACGGATAAGTTCCGCACCGTTCATTTCCGGCATGTTCATGTCGGTCAGAAGCAGGTCGAACTTTTCGCTCTTCAACTTGACAAGCGCATCAATACCGTTGACTGCCTCTTGTATATTGACCGACAACATGCGTTTCAGGTTCATCACCAGAAACATACGCATTATTGAGGAGTCATCTGTGACGAGTATGGATTTACCGGAAAGATTAAACATACCGCTTCCAATTCTGCCTAGAATCGGATGATACTCTAACACATTCTAAAAAAAATAAAAAGACGCTTAATTAATAATTATTAGCATCAAGCGTAGCACAAATAGTTGCAAACATAGGCAAAGGGGCGTGAAGGGTGCCGGAACAAGGGCCGTTAAAGAACGGAAAGAAATAAAAAAGGCGGGAGTTCTCCCGCCTTTCTCAGTTGTTTTGTTATCTTTTTTTATTACTTCTTCGCGGCGATTCCGTTTTTTATGGAATTCACCACACCGTCGCTGTTCGCTTCACGAATCGTATGCAGCATCCCCTTCTTATCGTAATACCCGATAAGCGGCGCCGTCTTTTCGTTATACACGTCCAGACGCTTGCTGATCGCCTCGGTGGTCTCGTCGGCGCGCTGTATTGTGGGACTGCCGCACTTCTTGCATTTATCGCCGGGAGCCGGCGGATTGCTCTTGATATTATAAATCTCCTGGCAGGAGGAATTGGAGCAGGTCCTGCGGGTCGTCAGGCGATCGAGGATTACATCCCGGGGGACATCGATGTTGGCAACGAGGTCGAGCTTGATATTGAGCTTCTTCAGCAGGCTGTCAAGCGCTTCCGCTTGCGGTATGGTCCTCGGGAAACCGTCAAGAAGAAAACCTTTTTTCATATCAGGATCCTGCAGCCGCTGCTCCATGATCCCCATTATGAGCGAGTCGGGGACAAGGTCCCCCCGGTCCATGTATCCCTGCGCTTCTTTTCCGAGAGGCGTTCCGGCTTTGACCGCGCCGCGAAGAATATCTCCCGTTGAAATTTGCACCGACCCGTCCAGTTGAGTCAGCAGTTTTGCAACCGTGCCCTTGCCCGCGCCCGGCGCTCCCAATAAAATAATACGCATAAATAAACCTCCCGAATATTTTGATCTCTAATCAAGCGGCCATTATCGTACTAAGCGGACCAAAAATCAAGAAAAATTCCGGCTTCACGTGCACGCTTGTTTCGCATCTCCGCGCCATTATTTATTGTTTCGACCATCATCCCTTCTTCTACGCTCCGCGTTGCAATGTCCCTCTCTCAACACGGCCTTTGTACGGTAATTTCAGGATCACCGCCGTCCCTGTCTTTTTTTCCGTTTGAATCTCCTGCCGTCTTCTGATCGATATTTCTCCCCCATGATCTTCAATAATTTTTTTACAGATGCCCAGCCCCAGCCCGGTGCCTTTCGGCTTTGTCGTGAAAAAGAGGTCGAATACCTTCTCCATATCCCCGGCCGGTATTCCCTCACCCGTATCCGCAATAGTAAATATGATGTAGCGGTCCTCGAGCAGAAGCGTCGTCGAAATCTCGCCGCCCGCAGGCATGGAATCGATTGCATTTCTGATAAGGTTCAGAAACACCTGCTTCATCTGGTGTGCATCCAGATAAGCGTGAATATGAAGAACGCCGCTCTCTCCCCACAGAGAAATTCCTTTTCCTTCCATTTCCTCGCGGTTCATCTGGATCGCTTCTTCCCAGAGGCCTATGACATCGCATTTGGTCAGCTGCAGCTTCATTGGCCGTCCGTAGATAAGAAGCTCTTCCACCAGCCGATTCAGCCTTTTTGTTTCTGAAATGAGGGCGCCCGCCAGTTTTTGATGACCAGGGTCTCGCAATTCCCGTTCAAAGATTTGACCGATCGAGCTGATGCCGAACAGCGGATTTCTGATTTCATGGGCAACGCCGTCTACCACCCTTCCCATTGCTGCAAACCGCTCCTTCGTCAGCACCTCCGCCCTCAGTGACTTGATCTCGGTCAAATCACGGTAAAGAATGATGACCCCTTCGTCCTCTCCGGATGAGCCCCGGTAATACGTGTTTGAGAAGCCGATCGGCACTTTGGTCCCGTCTGCAAGAAGAATCTCGGTCTCCTGATAGGGACCGATAGAAGAATCGAAAAAGGCCGCTGCCTCCGGAAAAAGATCGGCAAGAGGCTGTTGCATCATATCGCCTGGTCGCATATTGAGGAGGGCGGCGCCTGCCTGGTTTATCAGCTGCACCGTCCCCTTCTTGTCCACCAGCATTACGCCGCTCGAGATACTCGCCAGGAGGCCCTCTATCAGGCTGATATTGCTGCTCAGTTCCCGGTTTCGGTTCTTCATCTCTTCATTCAGGATGCATACGTTCACGGCGAGAGCGGCATGGTTTGCCACGAGCAGAAACGCGGCTATCTCGCTTTCAATAAAGGGCGTACTGCTTTTTTTGTGAATTGATAAAACGCCTATCGACCTGCCTTCGGACGTCAGGGGCACTGCGAGAAGCGAAACAAGGCCGTGTGCGGCCAGGACTTCTCCAAGCCGGGTACCGTCGTTCGCCATCCGGTAGTCGGTCACAACGGAATTTCTCCGGTATGAGGCCGCGAGTACGCCGGCGTCAACCGGAACCCGTTCAGGGAAAGAGGACGTGTCGATGCCTGCGGCAGAACAGATTCCGGCCTTGCGCACCAGTTCGCGGCCGTCCTTTGACAAGAGCCAGAAATTGCACGCATCCTGGCCGGATAATTTTACGGCGGACCCCGCGAACGCCTCAAGCGCTCTATCCAGCGACAGTTCCGCGAGCGCTGATGCGGTCGCCTTGTGCAACTCGAGCAAATCTCTTACCATCTGACGGTTCGCGTCGTATAACCGGTGGTTTTCGAGGGCAGCTCCCATCTGTGCGGCAAGGATTCTCAGGACGCTGATATCGCGTTTCGGGAATCCCCGGACAGGCCGGGCGCCGACCACCAGAACGCCAAGGACCGGGAATATCTGGCAGCTCATGCAGTAGGCCAGTTTGTCTCCGTATGATTCAACGAGCGAGTTGCGGCAAAGGGTATTTTCAACCATCCAGCATGAAAGATCATGGCGTGCATAGGCAGGACAATCGGTTTTGAAGCAGCCGAGGATATCCCAGCATTTGTTGTTTCGTGTTCCGCTCAGAACCGGGATCACATGCAACGCGGGCAATTCGGGAAAGGCCTGGCTGCGATAGCGGTTAAACACCGGATCGGATCCCGTGTCTTCAACGTACATGTACCTGCCTGCGCGCACCAGCCCGGCAAAAGGTTCTTGTCCGGCGAGAGATTGATCCGGAATGTAAAGCAGTTCACCGAGCCCTGAATCCCGCTTCAGCTTGAGCAATGCGCGTTTGCGGTCGACGATGAAAAGCAGCGCCTTATTGTATCCCAACCCGCGCGAAACAGCCCACATGCACTGGTCCAGGAGCTTGGCGAGAGTTTGTTCAGCATTAAACACTTTTCTTGAAAAACGGGAAATCGTGGCCAGGTCGCGGCCGTACTCATAGAGCTTTCTGGCCTTGTCACGAACATCGATTACCGAATTAGAGAGCTGGACAGTGCGTTCCTTGATCCGGCTTTCGAGTTCCTTGTGGGACTGTTCGAGGCCTCCTGCCATCACATTGAAGGACTGCGCAAGCTCTTGTATCTCGTCGTTCGTCGACAAGTCGATGCGATGAGAAAGGTCGCCCTTTCCGATCCGTTCGGCCCCGTCATAGAGAATCAGCGAGCGGCTGCAGCACGACCTTTCTAACAAGTAAGTAGAGAACGCCGCCGATCACGAGGATCAATGCTGCCAGAGAGAGCGCAAGCTGCCGCTTGCTCTTTTGGATCTCCCGGGTGGCGTCTTCTAACGATAGCGATATGAGGAGAGCGCCCAGGATCCGGTTCCGGCTGCCGTGACACCGGACGCATTTACCCTCGTTTTTGAGGGGGAAGAGAATAGTGTGAACCGGTACACCGACGTTTTCCCTGAAGGAAACCTCCCGGCCTTCTGAAAGTACGGTCTCTATCTGAGGAGCGGCAAATCTGCATCCGGAACTGCGAAACGCGGGCGTTCCGTCCGCCCTGATCGCTTCAAGCCTTAACAGTCCGAACGTTCCTCGAATACTGTTCATAAGGTTAACCGTGCTCCGCGGCCTGCCTTGCATCATGTTGTCCCGCAGGTTCGAATAGATCGTAAAGGCGAGCACGTGCTGCCGCTCTTCAGCCTTCTTGTTCAGAAGGACCGCCTCTCGATGGATTATGAAATAGGATAAGCCGGCAAGAAAAATGATAAGGCTGCCGAGGACCAGCACAAGAAATTTCGTATGAAGCCGGGAAGCGCGCATACGTTTCAATACTATACCAGGAGCATGGGTGGGTCAATCAAAAAAGGACGAGGGCATGAGCTTAGGATATTCGTCGTAAAAGTTAAGCTGTCAGCGTGGAAAGAATCGATAGTTAGCCGCAGATTACGCAGATTTCGCCGATAAACCTAAAAACGGCATTTGAACACGGATGAACACGGAAACAGCGGATCAAAACAATGTGATAGAGCAAAAAGCCATCTCGCCTTTTGGGTGAATCCATTACTGTTCGTAACTTCCTATAAATCCGTGTTGATCAGATTTTATCCGTGTCCAACTGCTTTTTTCAGGATAAAAGAACCAAGCATGACTTTTCTTTCTTAAATCTGTGTCCATCTGCTTGTGCCCGCGCTTTGGCGACAGCAGGGTACGAAATCTGGATAAATCTGCCTTTGTCAGTATTTTGCACTGCTGCGGCGAAAAGCCGCGCTCAGCACCCTCTTCCTCCCCTCCTCAATAAGCAGGAGCAGGGGCGGGAAGGCAAGGAGAAAAGCCAGTTCCCCGAAGCCCAGAGGCCCGAAACCGAACACGGTTTGCAGAAAAGGCGTGTAGATGAGGAGTCCTGTGATGACGAGCTCGGAGACGATTCCCCACAGCACGAGCCTGTTAGAGAGGAGCCCGATACGGAAGACCGACTCCCGCTCGGTCCTGCATGCAAAGACATTCCCCATTTGCGTTGCCACGATACCGGCCAGGGTCATGGTGGTTGCAGTAATATAGACCGGTCCCGAATCAGCCATCGGCATACCGGGTCTCCATCCGGTTTGCCAATAGATGAAGAAAAAACCGGCCATGCTGGCGACCGCCTCGATCGGTCCCAGGAAGCAGTATGCGCGAAGCAGAAGGCGGCGGTCGAGAAGCCTCGCGCTGCGCGGCCTTGGCGGCCTGTCCATGGTACCCGGTTCGGGCCGCTCTGCGCCAAGGCCCAGAGCGGGCACCAGGTCGGTGCCCAGGTCCACGGCAAGGATCTGCATCACGGTAAGGGGAAGGGGTATCCTGAACATGACAAACGCAATGAAGGGAACGATCTCCGGAATGTTGCTTGAGAATATATAGGTCACGAATTTTTTTATATTGGCATACACGGCCCTCCCTTCTTCTATAGCGGAGACAATAGATGCGAAGTTGTCGTCAATCAGAATCATGGCTGCGGCTTCTTTGGCCACGTCCGAACCCCTGATCCCCATGGCAACTCCGATGTCCGCCTTTTTCAAAGCAGGGGCGTCGTTCACGCCGTCTCCCGTTACGGCAACAACCTCGCCCATTTCTTTCAGGGCCGAGACGATCCTCATCTTGTGTTCCGGAGACACCCGTGCGAATATCACTTCCTCCTTGAGCATGGTCTTTAAACCGTTTTCATCGACGGAGGAGAGCTCATGCCCTGTTACTACACGTGGATTCCCGGTTCTTATTAGCCCGATCTTCTTTGCTACTGCAAGGGCAGTAAGACCGTAGTCGCCCGTGATCATAAGAGCCCTTAACCCCGCCCTGTGGCAAAGCTCCATGGCACTGGGCACCTCGGTCCGCGGAGGGTCCATCATTGCGATCAGGCCGAGAAAAACGAGGTCCCTCTCGGTGTTCTCAATAGTAAATCCGTCCGAAAACTCAAGCGGCCGCGAAGCAACCGCAAGAACACGCAGACCCTCCTTTGCAAGAGAGTCGTTTTCTGCCATGATCTCCCGGCGCACCGAATCCGTAAGCGGCTCTGCCTTCCCCTTTGTAAAAATGTGCGTGCAAAACTGCAGGGTCTCCCCGGGAGCCCCTTTGAGGTGGGCCACGGGCTTTCCGTTCATAAGATTGACACAGGTCATCCTCTTCCGGACCGATTCGAAGGGAAGATGCGCGATCCTCGGGATGGCCCTGTTCCTCGCTGGGGCATCGACACCGCCTTTTGCCGCCATTACAAGCATCGCCGCCTCAGTCGGGTCTCCGAGAATTGACCACCGGTCCCCCTCCTTCTGTGGAGGGAGGAGGGCTGAATTGTTGCAGAGGACAGCAGCGTCAAAGAGTCCGTACAAACCGTTTGCCTTCATTTCCTCCCTGGAGAGGGCGACACCCTGACATGAAAAATTTCCAACTGGCTCGTATTTCGTACCGCTAACATCAATCAACCTGCCGTTAATCCAGACTTTCGTAACCGTCATCTCGCCGGTAGTAAGGGTTCCGGTTTTGTCAGTGCAAATGACGGTCGTGCACCCCAGGGTCTCAACCGACGAGAGCCTCTTCACCAGAACGTTTCTTTTGACCATCCTCTGGACCGCCATCGCGAGAGATAACGAAACGGTCGGAAGAAGACCTTCCGGAACATTGGCCACGATGATTCCGATCGCAAAGAGGAAGGCGGCGGTCAGGCTTAGTTTTCCGACAAAGGTCCCGAGAAAGAAAAAGAGAACGCCCATGGTCACGGCAATCACCGTAACGAACTTCGTCACTTTTTCGATCTCACGCTGGAGGGGACTCTTCTCATCCGTCAGTTCCTGGGTGAGCGAGGCGATCCTGCCGATCTCGCTGTGCATTCCCGTTGCAATAACCGCGGCCTTGCCGCTTCCGGATGATACCGAAGTGCCCGCAAAGACAAGGTTCGGAATTTCCGTCCAGAGGAACTCCTTACCGTCAACCACTGCTTCAGCGGCCTTGTGTATCGGCCTCGATTCCCCGGTCAATGCGGAGTTGTCCACTCTCATCGCGGAGGCCTCAATCAGACGCGCATCAGCGGATACCGCGTCGCCTTCTTCAAGAAGGATGATGTCGCCGGGGACGAGCGTATTCGCCGGAACCTCCTGTTCCTTCCCTTTGCGGACAACCCGGGTCTTTTTCGGAAGAAGTTTCTTGAGCGCCTCCACAGCCCGCTCCGCCTTGTACTCCTGCCAGAAACTGAAGAGCGCATTAATGATGATCACGGCAAATATAGCCCAGCCGAGCTCCGGCATCTGAGCAACAAAGGCGAGAAAGCCCCCGATCCAGAGCAGGACAGCAAGCAGGTTCGTAAGATTTTCTGCAAAGCGCAGAAGAAGCGGTTTTCTTCTTGCCTCCCTGAGGACATTCGAACCGAACCGTTCAAGCCTCTTCGCTGCCTCTTCTTCAGTAAGTCCCTGCGGCCCGGTGGCCAGTTCCTTGTATATCTCGTCGATCGGCAGCGGAAAAAACGTTTCCTTGCCGCCTTTTTCATGGTTCAGCAGAAACTGCAGGAGCGCCTGCCGGGACTTCGCCTTCCGGAGCGCATGGTAAAGTCGTGGGTCTGAAAAGATTGCGGATGCCTTGGAGAGGATCTGGAGGTGAAGCTCGGTAGTCTCGGTGGGAGTCAGGAATAGAAAAAGGAGATAGACAGGATACTCTTGGGGTCCGTCATAACGAATGCCTTTTTGAGAGAGCGCGAGCAGCGCAACGGGTTCGCTCAACCCGTCCACTCGTGCATGGGGGAATGCTATCCCGCGGCCGAAGATCGTGCTGCCTGAAGCCTCCCGGTCGAGAAGGGCCTTCAGTATTTTCCCGGGATCGTTAATCTTTCCCGCTCGCTTCAGGATGCCCACCATCTCCTCGAGGGAGCCTTTCTGATCACGCGCCCTGAGGTTCACCCTGATGACGCTGTCATCCAGCAGGTCGGAGAGCTTCATGGTATTAATTATATCGCTAATCCGCAGAGCAAATTCAGGCATAGCATGCTAAACGGGTGGTAGCTTTTTGTCGATTTTGTTCCACTCAACTACTGATCAGTTTTGCATCTCTAAAAAAGCTCCGCCGATTCTTCTCACTTCTGCAAAAGACCTTCTTCCCCTGATTCCAGCAAAATCAGCATGTTACTCTTTGGCATGACTGATGCAATTACAAAGGCAAGACGACGCGAAAAGGAGGAAACGAAAATGAAGACCTCAAAATCAAAACAGGGTGCTTACGCAGGAGCGGGTGCAGGACTGGTTCTTTTCGGACTCTTCGGATTGCTGCCGGGAAGCCTCATCGGAGGCGCCATGGGAGTGAGCGCGGCGGGCATGCTGTTCGGTCTTCCCCTTGAGCCGGGGATCCTTTCACGCATGATCGTCCTGGTCTCCATGCTCCTGGGTGTGATGGTATCGGGGATCATGATCACCACGGCTTCATCGTCAATCGGCTGGTTAATCGGTCAGGGAATGGGCCTGATGGTTCACCCCGTTGTTGCAGAGACTTATTCAAAGTGAACCGGTCAACCGCGCAATTCGGCACGTGACTTATCTTAATATAGATTGAGCAACAAACGGGGTTCAAAATCCATTAGCTGCGGCAGAAAGGAGATAGCCATGAAGAACGAGACCATTAAAACAGGAATGAGGATCGGGGCTACAGCAGGCGGGCTGGTGTTCGCAGTATTCGGGATCGTGCCGGGGTTCTACTTCGGATCGTTCGGGACTTTGATCCTTCTGCAAAAGCTGATGGGCGCGGTGGAACCGACGCTCTTCGTGCGGGCAGCAGTGGTCATCGGGATTATGGTCGGCATCGCAGCTGCAGCAGCGGTGAGCCTGGTGGTCGGCGGGCTGGTTGGAACAGTACTGGGTTATGTGGTATCAGCGCCAACAGCAATCCGGCAGACTGCTTCGGAAAAAGCGTAGGATCGGAATTAAAGCTCGTACAAGGCGGTGAGAAATCACCGCCTTTTCTGTTGGCTAAAAAATGTGACAACGCTTTTACCAACAGAGGTAAGCGAACCAGAGTATAGGTCTGATCCTGAGCTCAAAACTTGAACGACAAAGTCTTTTTTCTCTAAAGCTGCTTTGTATGCTGGTAGAAAAGATTGCCTCATCCGAGCTCTACGAACAGCGGCATTCGCGTCATCAATATACCGTGAGCGTTGTACTGCCGCTGAGAGAACCTTTCATCTGGGCCGTAATGGTGACGATGCCCGCGCTCACACCTGTGGCCAGTCCCTTGTTCTTTGGCGGCTTATTGATGATCGTCGCAAAGGCCGTGTTCGATGAGGACCAGGTCAAGCTCGTGGACTTGGTCAGGTCCTGGGTCGATCCGTCTGAATAGTTCCCTGTTGCGGTGAACTGCTGGGTCCTCCCTGCCCTCAGGGTCGTATCCGCTGGCGTTACGACGATGCTCGTCAGCGTAGCCGATGATACGGTAACCGTAGTCGATCCTGTTACGCTGGTCGCGGCATGCGTGGCGCTGATCGTGGTCGTGCCTCCGTTTACAGGCGTTACGAGTCCCCTGGATCCGGACGCATTGCTGACGGTCGCGATGGACTTGTTCGCGGATTTCCAGGTCACCTGTGTGGTAAGGTCCTGGCTGGACCCGTCGGAGAAACTGCCTGTTGCAGCGTACTGCACAGGCGCACCGGCTGCGATTGTTGCATTGCCGGGTGTAATAGTGATAGACGTGAGAGTTGCAGTCGTCACGGTGAGCGTCGTGGTGTTCGTAACCGCCCCCAGTGCGGCAGTGATCGTGGCCGAGCCGGTAGTGACCGAGTTCGCAAGTCCATTGGACCCGGCAGTATTGCTTATAGTCGCAACTGCGCTATCCGATGAGGTCCATACAACCGACGCGGTGATGTCCTGGGTCGTGCCGTCGCTGAACGTTCCGGTCGCAGTGAACTGCTCAGTCGTTCCAATAGCGATCTGGGCCGCAGCTGGTGATATGCTGATTGATGTCAGTGTCGCCGCAGTCACAGTGAGCATTGATGATCCTGACACGCCTTCGAACCATGCCGTAATAGTCGTCGTACCCGGCGCAACGGGTATGGCGAAGCCGTTGGAGCCCGCCGCATTGCTGATCGTGGCAACCCCCGTGTTCGATGAAGTCCAGGTGAGCAGCGGCGTCAGATCCTGAACAGAGCCGTCCGAGTAGACGCCGTTCGCCGAGAACTGCAGGGCTATGTCAATCGGGACAGCAGGATCAGTCGGTATGACTTCGATCGACACCAGCGTTGCCGTGGTCACTGTCAGCGTGGTGCTATTGGAAACCGTTCCCGAAGTCGCCGCAATCACGGTCGAACCGGCAGCGACCGGGGTGGCAATTCCATTGGAGCCGGCAGTATTACTTACCGCAGCAACTCCGGGATTCGAAGAGCTCCAGACGACCGACGCAGTCAGGTCCTGTGTCGTGCTGTCGGAATAGATGCCGGTCGCGGTGAACTGACTGGTTGAGCCGAGCGCGATGCTGGGACTGGTCGGCGTTACCTCGATCGAGTCGAGCGTTCCGGCGGTCACCGTCAGGGTGGTGCTGCCCCAGACTATTCCCGATGCCGCCGTAATCGTGATCGAGCCGGCTGCAACCGGGGTGGCGCTGCCCGTGCTGCTTATGGTGGCAACTGCGGTATTCGAAGAGCTCCAGACAACCGACGCGGTCAGGTCCTGGCTCGTGCTGTCGGAATAGATCCCCGTTGCAGTAAACTGCCTGGTCGTGCCGAGGGCAATGCTCGAATTGGTGGGCGTTACCTGGATCGAAACGAGCGTTGCCGCGGACACCGTCAGTGTGGTGCTGTCCGAGACTATTCCTGATGTCGCCGTGATCGTGGCCGATCCGGCAGCGACCGGTGTGGCGGCGCCGGTGCTGCTTACGGTGGCAACTCCCGTATTCGATGAGCTCCAGGCAACGGACGTGGTCAGGTCCTGGCTCGTGCTGTCGGAATAGATCCCCGTTGCAGTAAACTGTCTGGTTGTTCCGGTCGCGATGCTGGGATTGGTCGGTGAGACCTGGATCGAGACAAGCGTTGCCCCAGTCACTGTAAGAGTGGTGCTGTCCGAGACTATTCCTGATGTCGCCGTGATCGTGGCCGAACCGGCAGCGACCGAGGTGGCTGCGCCGGTGCTGCTTACGGTCGCAACTGCGGGATTCGATGAGCTCCAGGCAACGGACGCGGTCAGGTCCCGGCTCGTGCTGTCGGAATAAATTCCTGTTGCAGTAAACTGCCTGGTTGTTCCGGTCGCGATGCTCGGATTGGTCGGCGAGACCTGTATCGAGATCAGCGTTACCGAGGTCACTGTTAGGGTGGTACTGTTCGAGATTATTCCTGACGTTGCCGTGATCGTTGTGGAACCGGCTCCGACCGAGGTGGCCAGTCCATTGGAGCCGGCAGTATTGCTGACCGTGGCAACTGCGGTATTCGAAGAACTCCACGTAACGAACGCGGTCAGGTCCTGGCTCGTGCTGTCGGAATAAATTCCTGTTGCAGTAAACTGCCTGGTCATGGCAAGGGCGATGCTCGGATCGGTAGGCGTTACTTCAATTGAAAGGAGCGTCGCTGCCGTCACCGTCAAAGTGGTGCTGTTGGAGATCGACCCTGACGTCGCCGTGATAGTTGTCGAACCGGCTGCGACCGAGGCGGCCAGCCCATTGGCACCTGCAGTATTGCTGACCGTGGCAACTGCGGTATTCGAAGAACTCCACGTAACGAACGCGGTCAGGTCCTGGCTCGTACTGTCGGAATAGATCCCCATTGCAGTAAACTGCCGGGTCGTACCGAGAGCAATGCTCGGATTGGTAGGCGTTACCTGGATCGAAACCAGCGTTGCCGCACTCACCGTGAGCGTGGTGCTGTTGGAGATCGACCCTGACGTTGCCGTGATCATGGCCGAACCGGCAGCGACCGAGGTGGCGAATCCGTTGCTGCCGGCAGTGTTGCTGACCGTGGCAACCCCCGTATTCGATGAGTTCCACGTAACGGACGCGGTCAGATCCTGGCTCGTACTGTCGGAATAGATCCCCGTTGCGGTAAACTGCCTGGTCGTACCGAGAGCAATGCTCGGATTGGTCGGAGTTACTTCAATCGAGACGAGCGTTGCCGCGGTCACCGTGAGCGTGGTGCTGTTGGAGATCGACCCTGACGTCGCCGTGATAGTTGTCGAACCGGCTCCGCCCGAGGTAGCCAGTCCATTGGCACCGGCAGTATTGCTTACCGTGGCAACCGCGGTATTCGAAGAACTCCACGTAACGGACGCGGTCAGGTCCTGGCTCGTACTGTCGGAATAGATCCCTGTTGCGGTAAACTGCCTGGTCGTGCCGGGAGCAATGCTCGGATTGGTCGGAGTTACTTCAATCGAGACGAGCGTTGCTGCGCTCACCGTGAGCGTGGTGCTGTTGGAGCTCGACCCTGACGTTGCCGTGATCATGGCCGAACCGGCAGCGACCGCGGTGGCCAGTCCGTTGGTGCCGGCAGTATTGCTGACCGTGGCAACCCCAGTATTCGATGAGCTCCACGTAACGGACGCGGTCAGGTCCTGGCTCGTGCTGTCGGAATAGATCCCCGTTGCAGTAAACTGCCTGGTCGTGCCCGGGGCAATGCTCGGATTCGTAGGTGTTACCTGGATCGAGACGAGCGTCGCTGCAGTTACTGTCAGCGTTGTGCTGTTGGATATCGACCCTGACGTTGCCGTGATTGTGCTCGAACCTGCTCCGGCCGCAGTAGCGAGACCGTTGGAACCCGGCACGTTACTGACCGCGGCAATTACGGCATTGGATGAGCTCCAGGTTACGGACGCAGTCAGGTCCTGGCTCGTGCTGTCGGAATAGATCCCTGTTGCGGTAAACTGCCTGGTCGTATTGAGAGCAATGCTCGGATTGGTCGGAGTTACTTCAATCGAGACGAGCGTTGCCGCAGTCACTGCGAGCGTGGCGCTGTTGGAGACCGACCCTGACGTTGCCGTGATCGTGGTCAAGCCGGCGGCTACCGAGGTTGCGGTTCCGCCACTTCGGCTTATCGTGGCAACTGCTGTATTCGATGAGCTCCACGTGACGGACCCGGTCAAGTCCTGGCTCGTGCTGTCGGAATAGATCCCCATGGCAATAAACTGACTGGTCGTGCCGGGGGCGATGCCCGGATTCGTAGGCGTTACCTGGATCGAGACGAGCGTTGCCGCGGTCACGGTCAGCGTGGCGCTGTTGGAGATCGACCCTGACGTCGCCGTGATCGTGGTTGAACCGGCAGCGACCGGGGTGGCGAGTCCGTTGGAGCCTGCGGTATTGCTTATTGCGGCAACTCCGGCAGCCGATGAGTTCCAGATAACGGACGCGGTCAGGTCCTGGCTCGTGCTGTCGGAATAGATCCCCATGGCAGTAAACTGACTGGTCGTGCCGGGGGCGATGCTCGGATTCGTAGGCGTTACCTGGATCGAGACGAGCGTTGCCGCGGTCACGGTCAGAGTGGCGCTGCCGGAGATTGCACCTGTCGTCGCCGTGACCGTGGTCGAGCCGGCTCCGACCGCCGCAGCCAGCCCATTGGAACCGGGCGCGTTACTGACCGCGGCAATTGCCGTATTCGATGAACTCCACGTAACGGACGCGGTCAGGTCCTGGGTCGTGCTGTCGGAATAGATCCCTGTTGCAGTAAACTGACCGGTCGTATTGAGGGCGATGCTCGGATTAGTCGGCGAAACCTGGATCGAGACCAGGGTTGCCGCAGTCACTGTCAGCGCGGTGCTTTCCGAGATTGCGCCTGCCGTCGCCGTGACCGTGGTCGAGCCGGCTCCGACCGCAGCAGCCAGCCCATTGGAACCGGGCGCGTTACTGACCGCGGCAATTGCCGTATTCGATGAACTCCACGTAACGGACGCGGTCAGGTCCTGGGTCGTGCTGTCGGAATAGATCCCCGTGGCAGTGAACTGTCTGTTTGTGGCACGCGCAATGCCCGGATTGGTCGGCGCTACTTCGATCGAGACGAGCGTTGCCGTGGTCACCGTGAGGTCCGTGCCGCCTAATACACCGGCGAGTCTCGCGGTGATCGTGGTCGAGCCGGCAGCGACAGAGGTGGCCAGACCGTTGGAACCCGGCGCGTTGCTGACTGCGGCAATTGCGGTAGTCGATGAACTCCAGGTAACGGATCCGGTCAGATCCTGACTCGTGCTGTCGGAATAGATCCCCATTGCAGTAAACTGTCTGGTTGTGTTGAGGGCGATGCTCGGAGTGGTCGGCGAGACCTGGATCGAGACGAGCGTTGCCGCAGTCACGGTCAGAGTGGCGCTGCCGGAGATTGCACCTGTCGTCGCCGTGACCGTGGTCGAGCCGGCAGCGACCGGGGTGGCGAGTCCGTTGGAGCCTGCGATATTGCTTACCGCGGCAACTGCGGTATTCGATGAACTCCACGTAACGGACGCGGTCAGGTCCAGGCTTGTGCTGTCCGAGTAGATTCCCATGGCAGTAAACTGTCTGTTCATACCGATGGCAATGCTCGGATTGGTCGGCGATACTTCGATCGAGACAAGCGTTGCCGCGGTCACGGTAAGCGTGGTGCTGCCCGAAATTGCACCTGCCGTCGCCGTGATCGTGGTCGAACCGGCAGCGACCGAGGCGGCGGTGCCGGCAGTGCTGCTTATGGCGGCAACTGCGGTATTAGATGAACTCCAGGTAACGGACCCGGTAACGTCCTGGGCCGTATTGTCGGAATAGATCCCTGTGGCAGTAAACTGTCTGGTCGTGTTAAGGGCGATGCTCGGATTGATCGGAGTTACTTCTATCGAGACGAGCGTTGCAGCGGTCACCGTGAGGTCCGTACCGCCTGATACACCGGCAAGCGTCGCCGTGATCGTGGTCGAACCGGCAGCGACCGAGGCGGCAAGTCCATTGGAACCGGCCGTATTGCTGACGGTGGCAACTGCCGTATTCGATGAGCTCCAGGCAGCGGATGCGGTCAGGTCCTGCGTCGTATTATCAGAATAGACAGCGGTGGCTGTGAACTGCCTGGTTGTGCCGGGGGCGATGCTGGGATTGGTCGGCGTTACCTCGATCGAGACGACATATCTCGAACCTCCGAACAGAGTGAAGCTTGCGTTGCCTCCACCCTTACAGCCGAACGCAAGACTCAGGAACAGTGCTCCACAGAGTAAGCCGACCAATCGAATATTGCAATTTTTCATGGGGCAACCTCCGCTTATTCGTTACCGTCCGGAAGATCACGCAAATGCATCGGGTCAAAATAAGAAATAGACGATACTAAACCCCACGGTAACAGGAGAATACTCCACAGTGGCGATCCCTGTCTGTGCTCCACTGGTTACCTCTTTTTTCAGATCAATGCCTGCGCCGCTTACTTCGACATAGCCCGACACGGTCTTGCTCAGGGGAATTTCGGCGCCAATAACGCCGCTCACGCCGCTATCGGTGAACTCGGCCTTGACACCGATGACGTCCACCGTCCGCTCCGTTGTAACACTCGCATACCCGATGCCCAGATACGGAGTGAACCTTGCGGAAAGCGGAAACCATGCCAGCAGCCGGCCTTCAGCGGTACTGAACCTCCCCGTTGTGTAACTGGTCTGCAGCCCCACATGCTTGAACGGCCGGAAAAGCAGCGTAGCTCCTCCAGCGGTATTAACAAGGTTCGCAGAGAGGCCGACACCGATACGGTGGTCATATGCGCGTAGACCGGGAGCTTTCGCGGAACTGGTGCCGGTACTTCGTGTCATGATCTGGGGGGATTTCGTCTTGGCACGAGGCTGTGATGGATCAACCACGGTAAAACTCTTTGATAGCCTGTGCAGAGGCCGCATGTCTTTCGAATAGACTCCGAAATCGACTTTATAGACCCCTTCCATTTTTGCATCGTATTCCTTCGGAACGGAAAAACTCTTGGAATCACCGGCCTTGATCGATATTTTTTTCCACGTCCAGGATTTTACGGAGTGGTCCGGTCGGACCAGGGAGGCAATGACGTTTACTTCCGTAGTTTCACCTGCTGCTTTTACACTGCTTGCTTTAATAGTTCCTACAATTTCAGGGTGTTTTCCGGCTGCGGTTTCGACGGGGACTATCTGAAGAGACTGCATCTCCACCTTTGCCGCTAAAGCGGCATGAGATGGGACCGGCCCGAAAAGCACAAAGAGCAGCGCGGGCATAATGGTTTTAAGATGCATATCATTTTCCTATTTGCATAAATGCCTAAAAATATAGTGATATTTTGTAAAAAAACCTATTCATTAATAAATTTGAGTACTTTAGTATTTAAATAAAATTTTACAATAAGAATTTGTTTTTGTCCAGATTTATTAGTGAGAAACGTCAGAAAAAGGCTATTTGCGGAAACGAAAAGCTTATCGTGAGAGCGTTTCAGCTATTTGTTGCAGTTTCAATCATTTCGATGCAGCTTTCTTGAATCGGGCGGGATCAATTTCGTTCCGGACTTAAATATCATGCGTGAAGCGTTATCTGCTGATTCTTTCGCCTTCTGGCGGAACAGAAAATCTTCGGCTCCATACCGCGTCCAAGTGTTTGTAGACAGGCTGCTTCGGAAAAAGCATAGAACCACGGAATTAAAACTGGCATCAATAAAAACAACGCGGTGAGAAATCACCGTCTTTTCTGTTTGATAATATGCTCATATTTCATTTTCCGGTAATTCATTCAATTCGATTATATTTCCCTCCGGATCCTTAAAATAAACAAATTGGAATCCAGCAACACTAGCTAGTTCTTTCATTGTTATTGGCTCAGAGAAAAACTCAATACCATTTTCTTTAATGTTTTATAACGCTCCTATTCCCATTGTTTCGGATTTATCTTGGCGCAACGAGCTGAATGGTTCGTATTAGCGGATTGTATAGTTCTGTTCGTCCTGCAGATGTATTTCTCCAATGCAAGTGACTTTCCCTGTTTTTGCATCGACCAATAAGCGCAACCAAGGCGCATTTGGTTTAACAACAAACCAACCATATTTCAAAAAACCCATATAAAAATGTTCTGCCCCATTTACATCCTTAACTAGTTTTCGATATTGCGTTCCAATATCATAAACTTTCGCTAAAGACTTGCACGGCTCTTCATTTGAAGTCAGTAGATAATGCTGAGAAATATATTTAGCTTCGAGATCACTTATTCCATCTGAATAATTAATTGTGCTCATTCCCTTCTTAACCTCATCGAAAGACACATCTCGTTTAAAAGTATAAAAACAGCCGCTCAATGTAAATATCGCTAGGACAATAATGGTACCATTAAGTAATCTATTCATTGAAACCTCATGACGGCGAATGGGCCGAATGAGCCGCAGCCCGCAGGGGCGACGGCTTCGATTCGCTTTGATATGCCGCGCGAGCGGCATATCAGGATCAGGCGCATCCGCCCCAATATGACGCCGCGAAGCGGCGGCATATCGCGTGCGTCACGCGCCGGCGTCTGGCGCGTCGCTGTGTACGCGCAGGTTGGAATCATTCGTTGAGATACTGCATGAAACTGAAAATGTTGAAATACTTTCAGGCTGTAACGGTATGCACGTCCGAGGGGAGTCGATTGAGAATCAATTCTTTAAGTTGTACTTTTAAGCTGGCATTATCAATATCTATTCCGACCAAATTACCGGCTTCGTCATAGTCAAGGACGACGCCTTCAGAAATCTCTTTACTTTCTACACTTGTTTTTTCCGAGAGATCGATATAAAGGGAATCGGTCTCAGGGTAGTAATTCAGTTTCATGGCTTATACCCCCGATCTGGAAAGGCATTATGAATGGTTCTTTTGTCTGCCAATGTCACCACTCGTAAAATACGACCGTCAAGTTCATCAATCATGCCCCATAAGCGGAACCGATTATGCTCTTGGGGCTCGACTTTTAATGGATTTTGAATTACTCGTATGCACCATTCTTTCTTAAGATACGGACGCTTTCTCAAAACCTCTTTTTCAAAATAGTCAGTAAAGGCATAATCGCTCATGTCATATAATATTCTACAGTAAAAACTTATTTTTTGCTACTTCTAACAGAAAGCCGAATTGACTCAAATTAAATGTTACCCAACTGAATTCTAGAATTTATCGTTGACTCATAATTCATGTTACCGGAACTATAAGCCCAAGGAGGGTTAGGAAAATCGAATGGGGTCGCCCATTTAAAGGGCAAAGAAGTGACCCATTACTCATTACTCTTTGAAGATCCTGCTGCCCGAAGCCTCCCGGTCGAGAAGGGCCTTCAGTATTTGCCTGGGATCGTCAATCTTTCCCGCTCGCTTCAGTATGCCGACCATCTCCTCGAGGGAGCCTTTCTGATCACGCGCCCTGAGGTTCACCCCGATGAAGCGGTCATCCAGCAGGTCGGAGAGCTTCATGGTATTAATTATATCGCTAAACCGCGGATCAAATTCATGCAGCCAAGTTAAACAGGTGGGGCTTTTTGGCGATTTCGTTCCACTCAACTACTCAACCGCTCAACCACTAAACTACGGATCAGTTTTGCATCTCTAAAAAAGCTCCGCCGATTCTTCTCACTTCTGCAAAAGACCTTCTTCCCCTGATCCCAGCAAAATCAGCACCTTACTCTTTGGCATGACTGATGCAATTACAAAGGCAAGACGACGCGAAAAGGAGGAAACGAAAATGAAGACCTCAAAATCAAAACAGGGTGCTTACGCAGGAGCGGGTGCAGGACTGGTTCTGTTCGGACTTTTCGGATTGCTGCCGGGAAGCCTCATCGGAGGCGCCATGGGAGTGAGCGCGGCGGGCATGCTGTTCGGTCTTCCTCTTGAGCCGGGACTCCTTTCACGCATGATCGTCATGGGCTCCATGCTTCTCGGTGTGATGGTATCGGGCATCATGATCACCACGGCTTCATCGTCAATCGGCTGGTTAATCGGTCAGGCAATGGGCCTGATGGTTCACCCCGTTGTTGCAGAGACTCATTCAAAGTGAACCGGTCAACCGCGCAATTCGGCACGTGACTTATCTTAATATAGATTGAGCAACAAACGGGGTTCAAAATCCATTAGCTGCGGCAGAAAGGAGATAGCCATGAAGAACGAGGCCATTAAAACAGGAATGAGGATCGGGGCTACAGCAGGCGGGCTGGTGTTCGCAGTATTCGGGATCGTGCCGGGGTTCTACTTCGGATCGTTCGGGACTTTGATTCTTCTGCAGAAGCTGATGGGTGCGGTGGAACCGACGCTTTTCGTGCGGGCAGCGGTGGTCATCGGGATTATGGTCGGCATCGCAGCTGCAGCAGCGGTGAGCCTGGTGATCGGCGGCCTGATCGGCACGCTCATGGGGTATGTGGTATCAGCGCCAACAGCAATCCGGCAGGCTGCTTCGGAAAAAGCATAGGATCACGGAATTAAAAGCTGGATGCATCGATAAAAACAAGGCGGTGAGAAATCACCGCCTTAAGCGCTCTTTTGATGGTGCGACGTATACCAATCCACAAGCTGACGAATCATTTTTTGATACGAGGTGTGATGTTTCTTAGCCTCTTTCTTAAAGAATTCAACACTTGATTTCTTTAAGGCAATCGTTACTTTAACGTTATCCTCTTTAAGAACTAACTGCTCCGGCGGCGGAAGAAAATCATCAACAACTTTCAATTTCCCCATTGGTTCATCTGAATATTTAATTTTGTTCTTCATATATCTTTTTTCCTTTCCTCCAATATCCGGCGCCGTAAATGCGGATAACATTTCCTCTATATGTGAACCGTACCGTCATTATGCCTCCACCAACACGGCCAATACAGTAATATCTATCTTCCTCTGTGCTATGCTCGATATCTTCGACTATGATACGATGAGGATCAAGAAATGCATGTTGAGCAAGCGAGAAAGATACATCATGCTTTTTCCGGTTTTCTTTATCTTTCTCCTCATCCCATTCAAACGTGGTTTTCCTCATTGATATACCTTATCATGGATTAGGCTACAAAAGCAATATAAATATATGGGTATTTGTATGGGCAAAATGGAGCCTGAGGAATAGGTCGGAGCATGCTTCTTGACAGGAGCCTGTCTGCCGGGTCAGACCAAGCTAAATTGAAAGAGTTCAATTTCGATGTCCAAGTTCGGGTGAATAAGGTGAGCACCTTTTGCTCTAGCGTTAGGAATATTTATCCCTTTTCTGAAATCTTCCGATTCGATTTTAAAGGTACGTTTTATGTTAAAACCCATAATTTTAGTATAAAAATCAAGCATTCTTTGTAAATCTTTGACTATAATTGCAACGTGTCGGAATTTTGTAATATTAATCATTTTAATTTCTATTAGGGGCTCCGGCTCAGCCCCGGGATTCTCGCGGCGCGAAGCGCCGGGAGAACGCCAGGATGACCGGCGCGTTTTAAAGCGACCGTGTCGATCCGTTTGTTGGATCATGGGGTCTTAGATTTGTATTCGATTATTGCCATGAGCATAGTTAGTGCGAGTGCAATAGCAGCCATAATATTGGCCCACAGAGCATATCGACGGGCTTTATCTGAAATTGAATTAGCTTCTTCTGAGATTGTTAAAGCTTTGCGGGAAATAGACAGGCTTTCGTCTTCGCGTGCTTCTTGTCGTGATAAAACATGATTAGATTCTATTTCAGCAATGACTTCTTTATATCTGTTAAGTGGACCCCTCTGTCAAGACAATAAAGGGGTGAGATTAAGATGGTAACCGACCAAGCCGCAGCTGCATGGCGCTGCCCCGGTTTCTACCTCTCCCTGAGGTTCTTTTCGCTCTTTGAATTTATCCACAATCCTTGCTCCACCGCCGTTCGCTGTTCGATAGATCACATTACGCTCCGCCATAGCCGTTCCACGAAGATATTGTCCTGACTTTGTGGCCCGCTGACTCTCGGAACGTAGAGTCGAGCGTGTGGTTGGTAAATTCCAACAAGTGTTTGAAGGGACGGAAACCGTCCCGGCATTTCCGAAAATCCGGTAATACTGGGGTGAAAATTGCACATTTTTGATAAGTAATGTGCACTTCTTGCTGCCCGAAGATACCGCCCTGCCAAATACAGAATTACGGAATTGGCAGGACGAAATTTGTGCAACATTAGGTAATCTACTAAGGCCGAGTATATTTTATGCTTTTAGGCCTGTCAAGGTAAACATTGTTGTCTATTCAGATGGAAATATTGGCGAGGACACACTTTCCCGAATAAGGAAAAGCAAATGCTCGAGACCTGGCATAGGATCGCGGGAAAATATCGGGCTAAGAGGTTTGTTGTTATTGTTGGATGCCAAAAACGTGACTCAAAATTAAAATCGGTGAGTTGGCTGTTATAGCCCAGGCATGATAAAACGTTGGGCAAGGTCATTCATTTGCCCAACCTACCGGCTATTTTTAACATCCACGAGGAGAAGCTCGGCATCCTGTTCGGAAACGACCTCGATCTCTTTTTCTTCGGTGATCATGGCAGAACCTAGTGCCGGGACCATGATGCTGTTCACGCTTACCGGTCCTCCTTCAAGCACGTACAGGTATATTCCGCGTCCGGTTTCCATCTCATAACGCTGCGTCTTTCCGGCATGAAGAAAACTGGAAAAGATCCGGGCATCGGAAACGATCGGGAGGGTGCCTTCTTTCCGGTTTGATACAAGCGGCAGAAAACGGTCGGTCCTGTCCTTCTGCTCGACCGCCTTCTGTTCTACCGACGGTTCCAGACCGCGCCTTGCCGGGTAGAACCACATCTGAATGAACCGCAGCGGCTGATCAGGGCGGTTGTTGATCTCCGAGTGCCACATCCCGCGGCCAACTGTCGTGTGCTGCACCCATCCTTTCTTCAGAATGCCGCCTTTGCCGCGCTCATCCTCATGCCTGAATTCACCGCCCGCAACGTACGTGACCACCTCATTATCGCGGTGCGGATGAAGCGGCCAGACTGCGCCGGGTGATAGCGTATCGTCATTAAAAACACGAAGCGTGCCGAAATCCTCGAATCGGGAATCATAATAATCGCCGAAAGCGAAATGCCACCTGCCGTGGAAAGTCCCGTTCGTAATTTCGCCATCGATTTGATAAATACTGTCTGGATCACGGACCTTGATCATGATATACCTCCTTTGCTGAACCGATACATCCATGAATAAATTCTACCACTAATACGGTCATTCTGAATACTAACCCAATCTCGCAGAATCAGCCGGGGCATGAATGAAAAAACCGGAATCCCTTTATAGAGATTCCGGCTTTCGACGCATCGGATGGACAAAGAGTTTTATATGTCGTAGTACAGGAAAAAATTGAAGTTCCCCGAGCAAACTCTATACATTGCCCATGATGATTTTTCTCGAGATGTCCGTTAGATAATGTCGAATGACATCTGCGGGAATGGGGCTACTCCATTTGATCTCGGTATCAAGGAGCGCATAATCGAACTCCGCGAGAATTTTTGCCACGAGCAGCGGCGATATCCCGGCGGCCTTGCTGTCGGCGTTGACGAGCGCCTGCTTGATACTCAACCCATCTTTAAGCAGGAAATAGATGTCGGCGACATCTTTGGGCATGCTGCGGTCTACAAGTGCCGTTATCTTATTAGCGAGGATGTTTTCCTTCGAATCGATAATGCCGAGCGTCGGATGCTCGACACGCCTTCCGATATGGGCCGGCACATCGTTGATCAGCTCGATCTTCAACCGCTCGGCGGAAACGAACAATCGGGTGAAGTTGTCTGCTCGAAGCGCTATATCTACTTCGTTAAAAAGAGAACCGAGCTTTGCGATCTGCCGTTCTGCTATGCGACTAAAGTCGGGGTGGTCGTTTACGAAGTAGTCGAGGTCATCCGAATAGCGGTGTTGAAAATAGCCTCTGGATAGGGCGGTGCCGCCAGTAAGATAGAATGGCGTATTCTTGAAAAGCGCAACGACTTTGTCCTGCAGGGGATACAGAACGTTAGCGTAGTGTTCGGCAGGCAAATTCCATCCCTTTCCGGATCGATTCGCTCCGAAGGTATTTTTCAGTTTCCTCCCAGACAGCACAGATCTCAGCGGGGGGAAATATCTTGACGATGTCAAACCAGTTTACACTTTCAAGGAGCCGCGCCACGCAAAAACCCCTCGAAGGCCAGTTTCGCTGTACGGTCCCCTTGATGATTCCGACAAAATCGTCCGGAGTCATATTGAGATCCCAGAGTGCCTGAGTGACGATTTTTCTCTTTTCTTCGTTCAGCGCTGTCGCCATGATAACAAATCCTTATCTGTAACAGAGTCTATCATAACCCTTTTGCGCCTTCAAGCGTTTATTGCAGAATCTGCCACTGCTTTGGATTCCATAAAAACAGAACTTAGCAATTGGAGCTCTTGCCGCTTCTCCTTTGTTCATTTTTTAACTTGCGCGATTATTTTTAGAGTTGCAGCGGCTGCTTTATTTGGTATATTCTATGTCTGCATTCGCAATGAACCTATTATAAAAGGCTATTGAATCGTGAAAATTCTTGAATACGCGGATCTCGACACGTCGAAGGTAAAACGTCAGTACCAAAAGCTCCTGGGCTTTCTCGAAAAGGAGGATTTCTATTCCGCAGAGGTCAAAAAGCTGGCGGAGCAGGACCTCTATCGGGCCAAGCTCGACGACAGCAACCGCCTGCTCTTCAAGATCATGACCTTCGAGGGAGAGCGTTATGCCCTCATTCTCGAGCTCGTGCTGAATCATGCTTATAACAAATCGAAGTTCCTTCGCGGAGTCAAAGTGGACGAATCGAAGATCTTGGCCGTTGAGCAATCGTCCTTTAAAGACGATAGCGTCCCCACCCTAAGGTACCTGAACCCATCGGCAACCCGGTTTCACTTTCTGGACAAGATCATCTCCTTTGACCCGGAGCAGCAGGACGCCTATCATCATCCCTCGCCGCTCATCATAATCGGTCCGGCAGGCAGCGGAAAGACGGCCCTTACCTTGGAAAGGATGAAGCGCGCTTACGGCCGGGTCCTGTATGTCACGCTGTCGCGGTATCTTGCGGACAATTCGAGGAACGTTTACTACTCTCATCATTATGAAAACGACGACCAGGAAGTTTCATTTCTGTCATTCCGGGAGTTCATGGAGACGATGCGGGTGCCGGAAGGCAGAGAAATCACGTACAGCGCGTTCGTCAAATGGCTCATGCGCATTCCCCGGCAGCAGCGCGTCTCCGACGTCCATCGCCTCTATGAGGAGTTCCGCGGCGTGATCACCGGCTCCATCGTGGACAAGCCGTTTCTCTCCCGGGAGGAATATCTCGGCCTCGGGGTCCGGCAGTCCATCTATCTCGCTGAAGAGCGAGCGCTGGTGTACACGCTGTTCGACAAGTACCTTATTTTTCTCAGGGAGAACGGTTGGTACGATCCCAATATCCTGGCGCACGGCTACCTTGCACACGCAAGGCAGGATTACGACTTCATCGTCGTAGACGAAGTGCAGGATATCACGAATATCGAGCTCACACTGATTCTGAAGAGCCTTAAGAAGCAGGAGGATTTCATTCTCTGCGGAGACTCCAACCAGATCGTCCACCCTAACTTCTTTTCCTGGAGCGGCCTCAAGACCATGCTCTACAGCGCCGAGTCTTTGGAATCGGGCAAGGTGACGAGAATACTTCAGTCCAATTTCCGAAATTCCGTTTCAGTGACGGAATTAGCCAACACGCTGCTGCGGATAAAGCAAAAACGCTTCGGGTCCATCGACCGGGAAAGCAATTACCTAATGAATAGCGTGTCGGACGCGAACGGAGAGCTGGTATTCCTGAAGGACACGGACAGGGCGAAGCGGGACCTGAGCAAGACGACAAGGCGCTCCGCGAAATTCGCCGTTCTCGTCATGCGGGACGAGGATAAGGCAGCAGTGCGCGCATTCTTCGATACGCCGCTCTTGTTCAGCATCCAGGAGGCGAAGGGGCTTGAATACGAAAACGTTATCCTGGTCAACTTCATATCGAATGAGCGGGCCAGTTTCGGGGAGCTCATCGAAGGGGTGAGCGAGCAGGACTTAAGCGGCGATCTTGAGTACCGGCGCGCACGGGATAAGACCGACAAGTCGCTCGAGGTTTACAAATTCTTTGTCAACTCCCTGTACGTCGCGGTTACCCGCGCCGTGCAGCGGCTGTATCTGATCGAGAGCGATACGAACCATCCCCTCATCCGCATGCTGGGCCTGCGGAACGCGCGGGAAAACGTAACCATCGACGTCAAACAGTCGAGCATCGAGGAGTGGCAGGCCGAGGCGCACAAACTCGAGCTTCAGGGCAGGCAGGACCAGGCCGACGAGATCAGGCGCGATATCCTGAAGACGCAGCCCGTGCCGTGGGAAGTATGCGTGCCCAAAAGGGTCAGAGAGCTGCTCGCTCGTTCGCGCGATCCGAAAGAAGTTTCACAAAAACCAGGAAAGACGCTCTTTGATTACGCCCTGTTTTATAATGAACCGCGAATGATCGACATGCTTAGTCAGCACGGCTTTGACAAGGCAAAACAACTTTTCTATACTGAGCATGGCGCCCGGTATCTGAACGAGCAGCTCTATGCGCAGCAAAGGCTGGGCGTCACGTCACGATATTTTCAGGAGTACTCGGGGAAATTCTACCAGGGTATTATCAGGCAGTGTGATACCTACGGCGTGGACCACCGCACGATCTTCAACAAGACGCCGCTCATGCTTGCCGCGGTAGCCGGAAATGCCGCGCTCGTGAGGGAATTGCTGGCCTCAGGCGCGGACGGCGAACTTGCCGACAATTACGGTCTCACCGCGTGGCAGGGCGCTCTGCAGAGGGCCATGCAGGACAAGAAATTTGCCACTGATTTATTCCCTGCCGTGCACGAGCTGCTCACGCAGGGCAGCGTGAGCCTCAAGGCAGACGACCGGCTGATCAAGATCGACGCAAGTCAGGGCGAGTTTCTATTGTTTAATATATTTTTTGCCATCATGCATACCCGGCTCAACAACAGGTACGCGGACCTCGTGCCGGTCAAGGCCGTCGAGCTTGCGGACATGATCGCCGGGCTGCCCGACAGCGTCATTCCCGCGTACCGGAAGAAGCGGGCCTACATATCCTCTCTGCTGTCAAAGAATGAAACAATCAGCACGAACCTGTACGGCAAAAAGCTTTTCAAACGGGTGAGAACGGGCTGGTATATCATCAATCCCAAACTTGATCTTCGCCGCAAGGAAGAATGGGTGAATATCTACCGTCATGCCAACATTGACTTGATCTTGGATATCGCCCCGGAGAGGTTTCGGGTAATGGTCCAGTCTATGCTTTCGAGTCAGGATACATCCGGAAATGAGCCGACTTTGTGACGGAAGGAGGAAATTTGGGGGGTTATTGAGAAGGCTTGCCTTCTTAAAGTTTAACTCCGGTGCTCTCTGCCTGCACCCAGCGCTTATGAGGTCCTTGATTCCCGTTTCTGCGGTCATTGATTCCCGCCGCACGTTTCTCAGTGCGGTGGTCGACAAAGGGTCTAAGCCTTACTCAGCGAAAGGGTACGACAACGAGTATAAGCATTACGGTACCGCGAGCCTGCCCCAAGCGCGGATGAGTGCTCCAGCGCGAATGCATGCGGTGCAAGGTGTGTACTCTGTGACAAATCTTTTTTACAAATCTGTCATTATCAGTAAGAGCCCTGATTTTATTTCACAATGCGGCTTTGAAACCGGGGAAGTCAGGATGAGCTGCGGCCGAACTTAATGAGATGATTGGTATAGACAATCAGGTCGTCGAGATGGTGTTCGATCACATCGATCATGATCTTAATGTCCATTTCTTGGTATTGATGGACCATGATATTGCGAAACCCGACCATGCCTTTTAATTTGTCTGCAAGGTCCTGCGGAATAATGTCAGCGGCGGCAAGTATCTCAAAACTTTCCTTGCTTTCCTTCGGCAATCCGAGCTTTTTCTTTCGAATGACATGATTCGCCAGGTCGATGACCTGTTCGGCAGCGCGCTGAAGATTTGCCGCGATTGCGTCCTGCTTTAAATAATCCTTTTCAAACGGAAGGGCCGAATGCATGTCATAATAGGCGCGAATTTGCCTGATGCACCGTTCGACACTCTCTTTCTTGTTAAGGATAACGTCCATCATCGCAGTATTCTCCCGCTTTCAAATATATCTTCCAGAATGCCCGCGCGTTCTTCGTTCAGCTTCTGATAGGCTGACATGACCTGCATCTCGAAAACATCGGTGACATACTCGTTCTGCTTGTAAATAAGCCTGCTTTCCTGGATGATTTCATTCTGAAAAACGGTATTTACCATCCGCAGGTTGATAAGGTCCACGGTCCTCCTTAAGGCGTCTTCAAGCGCATTCCGGCATTCGCTCATTGCTGGACTTCCGAGAAGCTTGGCCTTGGCGGGAGAAAGAAGAACGGCAAGGTCTACATCACTGTCCTTTTGTTCATGCGGCGTCAGATAGGACCCGAAAAGGTAGATAGCCTCTGCATCCGGATAAAATGCAAGCACTGTTTTTATTATAGTCTCCTGGCTCATACATCCCTCGATAAATCCTTGCGGAACGTCCACGATAAAAAGATAGTATAATCGAGCGGAAAAAGCAAGATGAACCTGAAAACGGCGGTTCGGGACACGGGAAAACCGGTAACAACGGATAAAAGCGGAAGAAGAATCAACTTCTCATTATGAAAAAGATTTATCCATTTGGTGAATGGCTCATGCTTGAATTTTTAATATTTTATCCGCCTTTTCCGCCGTTATCCGTGTCCAACTGCTGTTTCTAGGATGAAAGGCCCATTTGTCAGTCGGGAATGTGCGGAGCATGAGAAGATCCTCACAACGACAAAAGCCGGAACCCTTTTAGAGGTTCCGGCTGGGAAAGGGACGATCCGGGAATCCGGGTTACACGCGGATAGGAAGCACCACCACGGGGATCCCCTTGTTGTAAAACCGCCGCTGAACGGCAAAAATCGTATAATTGTGAAACAGGTTCGAGAAGAAGCTGGTTTTGGGGAAGACCAGTTGGCCGCCGAAAAGAACTGCGTTCGGAAACCGCTCGAGGATCTCGGGCATAATCTTGTCAATCTCATCGACTACATCCGTGCCGAACGAGGTATAGCCTGCGGCATAATATCCATGGCTTCGCATGCAGTTCACATACCTGTCGAGAGACATCTTCACGTCCGCCTTCAGGTGCGATACTTCCTCCGCGCCCTTGAAGCTTCCGGCATCTGCGATCCCGACCTGGACGAACACAAAATTTCTGAAGGTCCCCCCGAAGAGGCGGATGATGCTGAAAAGCGTATGCAGCCCCAGACCATTGAACCCGTTCACAAGCAGCACCGCTGTTTTTTCAGTCGGGTCGTATTTCACCGTCTTCTCGCGGTCAGCTGCTGGGGCTGTCCCGGCCCGAGGTGCTGCAGGCACGGCCGCACTTGACCAGATCATCCAGTCTTTTCAGCAACTGATAAGTATTCCGGTAATGCCGGCGCGTAAATATCGCAATAGCGATGAGGCCGCCGGTCAAAACAAGCGTGATCCAGCCGCCTTCGTCGAATTTCAGCACGATCACGGTTATGAGAATTAATAATGTGAGCATCATGCCCACGCCATTTATGAAGAGCTTCTTTTCCCACTTGGCATCCTTGTTTCGCACCTGCCACCAGTGGTGGACCATGCCGAGTTGGGAAAGGAAAAAAGTAATGAAGACGTTGATGCTGTACTGAACCACAAGATACTTTACCGAGCCCGTCGTCAGAACCATCGTCACCAGGGCCGCGCCGCCCATCATCAGGATTCCTTTTTGCGTAACGAGGCGATCGCTCAACATCGCAAACTTCGTCGGAAACCAGCGGTCAAGAGCCATGTTCGCGAGCACGCGAGGTCCGTCCAGGAACCCGGCCTGGGCCGCGACGAGCAGGAGCGCCGCCTCCGACAGAAGCGCAATGAAGACGAACGCCGTTCCCGATCCGCCCCATCCCTGGGTCATGGCCTCGAACAATACTGCGTTCAGGGTTTTCCCCTCTTGGGGCGTGACCCGGTACAGCAGATAAGCGATGATGCGCCCCGTGACCATAAAGGCGAGAGAGATCGCCATGTAGCGCATGGTCCGTTTGCCGGTCAGCACCTTTGGTTCCCGGAGAATAGGGAGCCCGTTGCTCACCGCCTCGATTCCCGTATAAGTTCCGGCTCCCATGCTGTAAGCCCGGAGGAGTAGAACTATGATCCTGAAAAAAGCAGTTGGACACGGATAAAATCTGATCAACACGGATTTATAGGAAGTTACGAACAGTAATGGATTCACCCAAAAGGCGAGATGGCTTTTTGCTCTATCACATTGTTTTGATCCGCTGTTTCCGTGTTCATCCGTGTTCAAATGCCGTTTTTAGGATGATGCCTGCTGTGCCAAGCTCGGCATGGGTCCCTGCAACGTCCGCCCTGGTTGTGCTGACCAGGTCGCTGAAGTTCCCGGCTTTCATGATCAGGGCATAACCGATAATCCTAAAAAAAGCATTTGGGACGCAGAAAAATCGGATAAACGCAGATAAGGTCGGATAAAAAAAACGTTCTTGTATCGTAAAAGCAGTCACCCTGCGGGTGAATTTTTTTCTCTAAAAATCCTTTTGTTTGATCTGCGGTTATCTGCGTTCATCTGCGTCCAACTGCCGTTTTCAGGATAATAAACGCATGCGTAACAACGAAGGTGACAAAAATAGGCACCAGGGGGAGGACCGCTTCCTTTACCCCTCGCATATTCATAACGATAAGCAACAGAACGCCGACGATCGCGAACGCAAGCTTGTAGGACAGCCAGTGCGGAGGCGGGAAGCTGAACAGCGCATCTGCTCCGCTCGCGACTGAAATCGTGATCGTCAAGCACATAGTCGATAAGAAGCGCAGAACCCGAGACCATGCCGATTGTCGGTGAGAGCAACTTGCTCGCCACCAGATAGCCGCCTCCGCCTGTGGGAAACAGTTCGATGATCTGCGAGTAGCTGGCAGCGATCGTCAACACCGTGATCCCGGACATGATGGCCACAAAGATGCTGAGGGATAGATGCTCCCCGAGCGCAAGGAAGGTTTCTTCCGGACCGTAACAGGACGAGGAGAGTCCGTCCGCCCCCAGCCCCACCCAGGCAAAGAAAGCGATCAGGGTAAGTTTGTGGAAGACGGTCGTATCTTCAACATTGCGCTTTCCGCCGATGAACAGCGTTTTCAGCCGTTCCACAAAGGACGGCTTATGTTCAGATTCCATTGGAAAAAATTTTTATCACTGGACTGATATCACTCTTCAGGATCAAATTTCAGGCGATATCCTACTCCGGGCTCGTTCATCAGAAAACGGGGACGAGCAGGATCTGCTTCGAGCTTGTGCCTGAGCTGCGTCATATACACCCGCAGGTACTGGACCTCGTTTGCATGAGCAGGCCCCCAGACTTCCAGCAAGAGCTGTCGATGAGTGATCACCTTTCCTGCATGACGGATCAGTACCATCAAGAGCTTGTATTCAAGGGGGGTAAGATGGACTTCCTTGCCGTCCACGAACACCTGGCGCTGGGAAAGATCTACACGAAGGTTATCGAGCGTAAAGACAGGCTCAGATCGGCCTGATCGGCCGCGAATCGAGTGGCGCAGCGCTACCCGGATCCTCGCCAGAAGTTCATTTGCGTTGAACGGTTTGGTCAGGTAATCGTCAGCCCCGGCGTCGAGCGCCTTAACCTTGTCCTGCTCCTGCTCCCGCGCCGAGATGACGATGATCGGCGTCTGAGTCCACTCCCGCAGCCGGTTGGTGACCTCCAGGCCGTCCATATCGGGGAGCCCGAGATCAAGCAGCACCACATCGGGATTGCGCGACGCTGCCTGCAGCAACCCTTCGTTTGCCGTAGAAGCTTCGATAAGACGATATCCCTGGCTCTGAAGCGTGATACGGAGAAAACGGCGCATCTGCTGCTCGTCTTCGATCAATAATATGAGTTCTTTCTCGTCAGACATTTTCCAGAAAAGTTCGAAGTTACAAATTACAAATTACAAATCCCAAATAAATTCTAATCTCAAAATTCCAATGACCGAAACATTTTGAATTTGGAACTTGATTATTGGAGCTTATTTGATATTTGGTGCTTGTTTCTCATCGCCCTTCACTCTCTTCTTCAAGTTTCGGCAATGGCGGCACTCCGGCCGCGGACAAGGTGAACCGGAACACGGCCCCGCCCCCAGCTCGGTTCTCAACCCAGATGCGGCCGCCGTGGGCAGTGATGATGGCCCGGCAGATCGCGAGACCTAGTCCCACTCCTCCTCCTGCATTGCGGCCCCGTACGAATTTGTCGAAAATACGCTCTTCTTCCCCGTGTGGTATGCCCGGCCCGCGGTCCGCCAGTTCCACGGTGACTGTGTATAATTCTTCCGATGCCGTGAGTTCGAGCGGCGTTCCCGCAGGAGTATATTTGATCGCGTTCTCGAACAGGTTCATGAAGACCTGCTCCAGGAGCAGCCCGTCAAAGGGAATGAGAGGCAGGTTCGCCGGGAGATTGAGCGTGACCGGATGTTCGTTCAGGCGCTCGCCCAGCCGGTTCAGCACGACGCCGACAATCTCTTCCAGCGACTGCCACTCTTTCCGCATATCTATGACCCCGGATTCCAGGCGCGTCATTGCGAGGACGTTCTTGATGATCCTGTTCAGCCGCTCGGATTCTTCCTGGATCGTCTCGAGCAGTTCACGGCGGCTCTTCATGTCAAGGTTGGCATCAGCTGCCAGAAGCATAGTAACGGCGCCGGTAACGGATGTCAGCGGGGTCCGGAGATCATGGGATATCGAGCTCAGAAGCGTGTTCCTGAGGCTTTCCGTCTCTGCCTTCATCAGTGACCGGTGACTTTCCTCCGCAAGAAGAGCCCGCTCGATGGCGATTCCGGCCTGATTGATGAACGCCTCCAGATACCTTAGCTGCCCCTGATCCGGCTTTTCCGCCGCGTTTCGGGGACGTAATCCGACAACGCCTATGTTGCCGGCGGAAGCGACCATCGGAAGATACAAAGCTTCGGCATCGGGCCCTGTCAGGGCGTTCAATCCGGCCGGTTGCCGGTTATCAAACACCCATTGTGCAGCTTCCCGCTCCTGTTCGCTCCACCGAAAATCCCCGGCAGGAGGCAGCAACTTGCCGTGCATATCCGGCAGGAGCACGACCACCTTACTGTCAAAGAGCTTTCCGATGTGCTGTTCAGCGATCGCATTCAGCCTCTCCATGTCCCGCTCACGCACCAGATCGCTGCTGCGGAGAGAGAATAGTGTTGTCATCGGAACAAAAAAAACCGGAACCCCTTTACGGAGATTCCGGCTTTCGATACATCGGATGGATAAACGTTTAGATGTCGTAATACAGGAAGAATTCATACGGATGCGGCCGCAGACGGAGCGCGTCCACTTCCTTGGTCCTCTTGTAGTTGATATGCATTTCGATGGCGTCCTTGGTGAACACGTCGCCCTTCATAAGGAAAGCGTGGTCCGCTTCAAGGTTGTTCAGCGCCTCTTCAAGCGAACCCGGCATGGAAGGCACGTTCGCCAGTTCTTCCGGAGCCATATCATAGATGTCCTTGTCGAGCGGCTGGCCCGGATCGATCTTGTTTTCAATGCCGTCCAGGCCCGCCATCAGCATGGCAGCGAAGGCCATGTAGGGGTTACAGGACGGATCGGGGAAGCGTACCTCGATCCTCTTTGTCTTGGGGTTCGCACTGTACATCGGGATGCGGACCGAAGCCGAACGGTTACGGCTCGAGTAGGCCAGGTTCACCGGAGCTTCGAAGCCCGGGGTAAGACGCTTGTAGGAATTCATCGTGGGGTTCGTGAAGGCAGCGATCACTTTCGCGTGCTTCAGTATGCCGCCGATGTACCACAGCGCCATCTGGGACATACCCGCGTACTGGTCGCCTGAGAACAGGGGCTTACCGCCCTTCCAGATCGACTGGTGAGTGTGCATGCCTGAGCCGTTGTCGCCGAAGAGCGGCTTGGGCATGAAGGTGACGGTCTTGTTGTGGCGCTTTGCCACGTTCTTGATGATGTATTTGAAGAACATGACCTGGTCCGCGCACTTGACCAGATTGCTGAACCGGATATCGATCTCGGCCTGGCCCGCGGTCGCCACTTCATGGTGCTGGCGCTCGACGTAGATGCCCACTTTCTGCATCTCCTCCACCATCTCGGTCCGGAGGTCCTCCTGGGAGTCGATCGGCGGTACCGGGAAGTAGCCTTCCTTGTGGCGGGGCTTGTAGCCCAAGTTCGGGTTCTCCGCGCGGCCGCTGTTCCAGATGCCCTCGACGCTGTCAATGTGATAGTAGCCTTCGTGCGAGTTCTGGTCGAAACGAATATCGTCGAAGATGAAGAATTCCGGTTCCGGGCCCATATAACAGGTGTCGCCGAGCCCGGTGGACTTGAGGTATGCTTCGGCCTTCTGCGCGATGTAGCGCGGGTCGCGGCTGTAGCGCTCCTTCGTGATCGGGTCAACGATGTTGCAGATGAGCGAGAGCGTCGGATACTTGGTAAAGGGATCCATCACCGCAGTCTCAGGATCGGGCACAACAAGCATGTCGCTCGTATGGATCGACTGCCATCCCCGGATGCTCGAACCGTCGAAGCCGAGGCCTTCCTCAAAGATTCCTTCGGTCAGTTCGTCGACCGGCACTGAAAAATGCTGCCACAAACCGGGAAAGTCCATGAACTTGAAGTCCACCATCATTGCCTTGTTCTCTTTTGCCAGCTTCAGTACGTCACTCGGTTTCATTGAATCCTCCTGTTTTTTATTTCGATGGACGATAGACGATCGCTTCGCTCAGACGATGGACGATTTTTTCGTCCCTCATCCCTCGTCCCTCATTTTCTTCAGTCGATCTATATCGCTGCTTCCCCGCGCTCTCCGGTCCGGATCCTGACCACTTCCTCAACCGGTGTTACAAAAATCTTTCCGTCTCCGATACGGCCGGTCTTGGCCGCAGTTTCTATGGTTTCGATTATTTTTGAGACCATTTTATCGGCTGCGATCACCTCGATTTTGACTTTTGGAAGAAAATCGACGACGTATTCAGCGCCGCGGTAAAGTTCGGTATGGCCTTTCTGCCTGCCAAAACCTTTCACTTCGGTAACGGTAATACCCTGCACACCGATGGCGTTTAGAGCATCCTTTACCTCGTCAAGCTTGAATGGCTTAATCACAGCCTCGATTTTTTTCATACTCGAACCTCCCTAGTATATGGGTGAAGCAATTTTAATGCTAAAACAAAGCTTCTGAAATTACTGCATATTAATGAATAAAGAAAAAAGAAGGTGCCTTTTAATTAATCAGCAGATCAAATTTTAGGCAGCATTGAGGAGACGAACTTGACGAGAATACGGAACGGTCTTTTTCAGTTTCTCACCTTTTCACTCTTGCGGATTTTCTCTTCACGTTCTATCCTCTCGCCTTCCTCGAGGAATTTGGAAGAGATTTCCTTCTCGATGTCATCCTTCAATTGTTCAAGAGAGATAAAATCTCCTTGTTGGAGTTCCTTTATTTTGCCCTCTGCATCCCGGTAGCCGGGGTCCACTTCGTATACTTTCTGGAATTCGCTCAACGCGCTGTTCCGGTCCCCCGCGCCCTGGTACGCAAGCGCCAGGTCGTAGCGAAGATTTATCAGCTCCCGTGCGTCTGAGTTGGCGTTTTCCGAATTGCTGAGGGCGCTTTGTATCTCGGCGATCGCGTTCTGGTATTCGCCCTTTTCCATGTAGCAAAGGCCCAGCATATAGCGGCTTTGCAGGAATTTCGGCTCATGTTCCGGCGTCAGGATAAATTCCCCGATGGCATCGTCAAGGAGTCCCATCTCCTTGTACGCAACGCCGAGATTATAATGCGTATCAACGTCTTCTTTTACCGCCTGCTGTTCAACCCCCTTTTTGAACTCCTCGAAGATATCGTCCAGGCTTTGATCCTCGACCGAGGCGGACACCGAAGGCGTAACGCCTACAGTGCTTAACTCATCCCGGAGTTCGGATGCAAGATCAAAGAAATCATCACCGGCGCTTTCCGCCGGTTTGGTTGAGGCAAGCGCGGTTCCGCCATCCCTCAACTCCTCGCCGAGATCAAAAAAATCCTCTTCTAAGCGTTCTGCCTGGCTGTTCACAGCGGCTGCAGGGCTTCTTTCCGGAGCCTTCTCCCTGGGGGGAGCAGCTATCGGAACATCGTGAGTTTGCTCGGCCTTAAGCTGCGCTATTTCCTGCATCAGCAGGCGTACTGCTTCTTCATCGGAGGTGCTTGCGGGCATCTCTTCCCCGGCTGAAGGCGACCCGGCACTCTTTTCCAGCCCGTCAACGGCATCGGCAAGCTTCGAGAATTCATGGGTTTCTTCGGCCTCCCGCGAGATCTCGGACAGGCGCCTGATCGCACGCTCATCGCCCGGATCATGCTGGATAATCTTCGCGTAATGCTTCTTTGCCTCGTCGAAAAGGCCCTGCTGAAAATAGAACTCCGCCTCCGCCCAGATCTCGTTCAGGTCCACTGCTGCCGGTTCCCCGGCAACAGCAGGCGGCTGTTCAGGAATGTACTCCGGCGGCTCTTCCGCTTGCGGCGCTTCTTCCGTTGCGGGCTGCGGCTGTTCTTCCGGAATCGTGAACGGCTCATCGAACGCTATCTCGCCCGCGGCGGGTTGGGGAAGAGGAGGCGTTACTGGCTGTTCCTGAATCTGAGTGCCCGCTCCGAACTGTTCCGGCAGGGCCAAATCGAGCCCGCTCGTTATATCGGTAACGTCCAGAGACGGAACGTCCTCAACGGCAGGCGCCGCGGGTGGCGGAGTTTCGAATACGGGCTCTGCGGCAGCCGAAGGCGGAGAAGCAGGCTCCTCAATCCCGAGTCTCGATTGTATTTCCCTGTTTTGAGGATCCATTTCCAGGGCTTGCCGTAAGAGCGGCTCTACCCGGTCGTGCTGTCCCTGCGTCGTATAAATATCGGCAAGAACAAGCATGTGGCCGGCAGCCTTGGCGAGTGCTCCCTGGTCCCCGTACAGGTCCCTCAATTTTATCCGGATCAGAGCGCTTTCAGGGAAAGTCCCCGCAAGACCTTCGAGCTGCTCGAGCGCTTTTGATGCAAGTCCGTACTTGACGAGAACATCGACTTCCGAGACTGCCGCTGTTACAGCCGCGTCCTCCGCCATCTGTGGTATGACAGCCGGAGAAGCCCCGGCAGCGGCCTGGATAATCGGTTCTTCGACTGGAATGGGAGGGGCGGGTTCCGGCTCGGGGGGCGGAGGCTCAAGGCTTTTAAGCAGCTGTCTTGCTTCCGCAGAATCGGGCGCAAGCTCGATCGCCCTTGCGAGCGTGGCTTTCGCGTCGTCGTTTTCACCGTCCCTGATCAGGATCTTCGCTGCCTCGACGAGTTCCCTGGCCGCATCGCCTCCGCGTCCAACCTTCGCGTAGAAATCGCCCAACGTCCTCCTGGCATCAGCAAAACCCGGGCTTTCGTCTACGAGGGTCTTGAGCCGCTCGAGTGCAGCGTTTGCCGCTTCATCCAGCTCCGCATCCCCTTCGCCGGACAGCAGCTTCACACCCTTATCAGCGGACTCAGCCCTGCTCTTAAGGCGCTGTTCTGCAATGATGGCCGCTTGGTTGAGCGCCTTGTCATGCTCCTTCCTTGAAATATACAAGTTGAAGAGTTTTTCCCGGAGATCCAGCCTGCCCGGCTCTTCGGAAAGCACCTTTTTGTAGAGCTCCTCCGCCTCTGCGTCGCGGCCCGCTTTGGTCAGCGCCTCGAGATAGAGTTCGGTAAGTTCCTTATTCGAGGGGTCCGCCTCATAGACCGGTTTCAACGATTTGCAGGCTTCGACGAATTTACCGTCCTTGAGATAAACAATGCCTGCCTGGTGGTAAACTTCCCTGCTGTTCGGATCCACGGCAAGCGCTTTTTCGAGAATCTGCCGGGCGTCTTTATAAGCGCCTTTCGACACATGAACATCCGCGGCCGCGAGATAGGCCGCGACCGACTCCTTCTTCATGCCTTCCTTGGCGTACATGTCCGCAAGTTTGAGCCTGAAGGAGATGTTCGCAGGATTGAGGTCGGCCATCTTCTGGTATATGCCGAGCGCCTTGTTCTGCTGCTTGTTCTGAGTATAGTGGTCTGCAACGATCTTGTAGCTTTCCAGCGCGTTGCCGGTAAGGCCCTTCTCCGCGTTCAGATCGGCGAGGGCGAGGTGGGCTTCCATTTTCTTGGGGTCTATGTTGAGGACTTTTTTATAAAGGGCAATGGCTTTGGAACTGAACCCGTCGGCGGCAAGGATGTCCGCCGCCTTTTTGTAGGCATCCACGGCCTCAGCCTTGGAATCTTTTTTCAGGCACAAATCGCCGATCGTATTGAAAATATTTGCATCGTTCGGCGATTCGGAAAGGAGCTTCTTCCACTCCGCTATGGCTTTATCGAACTGGCCCTTTGCGATATACTTCTGAGATTCCTTTATTACAACGTTTTTATCAATGGCCATGGCTATAAAAATACCATAAAGCGCCGAGAGGTGTCAACAAATCCCCGTCGACGATCTTATGCCTTGATTTTACATGGTAATCGTGTTAAAAAGTAGGCAGTATGGCTCTTCGAGAAATACGAAAATACCCGGATCCCATATTACATCAGAAAACAGGGCGTGTTGAAAAGATAGATGCCGGGATCGAACGCCTTATCGAGGACATGGTGGAAACCATGCACGCCGCTCCGGGTGTCGGGCTTGCCGCCAACCAGGTAGGCGTTCCCCTGCAGCTCGCCGTCATCGATTTGAGCAGCCAGGAGGAAAAAGAGCGCCGTCATCCGCTTATCGTTATCATCAATCCTGAAATCCTGGCCATGGAGGGTTCCGTCGTCGAGGAAGAAGGATGTCTCAGCATTCCGGAATATGCGGATAAAGTGAAGCGCGCTGCCAGGGTAAGAATACGCGCGCAGGACCGGACAGGAAAGATTTTTGAACTCGAAGGCGAAGGACTCCTTGCAAAAGCCCTCCAGCATGAAATCGACCATCTTAACGGACTGCTGTTTGTCGACAGGCTGAGCACGCTTAAAAAAAGCATTTTTAAGCGCAAGCGCAGGAAGATGGCTATTGAAGGAGCATAAAAAAACTCCAAATTATAAATTCCGAATAATTCCAAATTTCCAAATGCCAGATAAGACAGCTTTCCGTTTAGTGCATTTGAAATTTGCGTATTGGGATTTATTTGTGATTTGGTGCTTAAAATTTGGAATTTTCCATGAAGCTCATCTATATGGGTACTCCACAATTCGCGGTACCGCCCCTGCGGGCTTTGATTGAAGCCGGCCACAGCATTGCCGGCGTGGTGACAAGGATGGACAAGCCGGCGGGAAGGGGCCGAGGCATTGCCCAGCCTCCGGTCAAGCTCTTCGCACAGGAGCATGGCCTCACAGTGTACCAGCCCAAGAGAGTGCGCGACTCCGCGTTTCTGGAAACGGTCAGAACGCTCGCCCCCGACGTGATCGTGGTCGCTGCCTTTGGTCAAATTCTGCCGAAGGAGATTCTGACTCTTCCTCCACTCGGCTGCATCAATATCCATGCCTCTCTGCTTCCGAAATACCGCGGCGCGGCGCCTATCAACTGGTCGATTCTGCAGGGGGATGCGGAGACCGGAATTACCATCATGCGGATGGACGAGGGCATGGATACCGGGGCAATCCTGACGCAGGAAAGCATCCCGATCGGACCGAAGGACACGGCGGGTACATTGTCGGAAAAGCTCTCCCAGCTCGGCGCCAGGATGATCGTTGATGCGCTGCCGCTCCTTGAATCAGGAGCGCTCAAACCGCACGCCCAGGACGGTTCGAAGGCAACATCGGCTCCGCCCTTGAAAAAAGAGAATGGTCTTATCGACTGGACCGTTCCGGCAGCCGAGATAGAGTACCGCATCAGGGGCCTTTTCCCGTGGCCCGGCGCATATTCATTCCTCGAAGGAGGCCTCGTGAAGATACAGGAAGCAGAGGTACTTGCGGAAGAAGCCGAGCCGGCTCTTGTCTACCGTGGAAGCGGAGAGACGCCCGAGGTCGGCGCAGGCAGAGGCCGCCTGCGATTGCTCAAGGTACAGCCCGCCGGCGGAAAAGTCATGTCCGGACCTGAATTTCTCCGGGGACACCGGGGAATAATAGGGAAGAAATTCGAAAATTCACAAAAATCAATTTGAAATTTGCAATTTGACGTTTGCACTAATCCTTTAATCAAATGTCTGAACCCAAAAAACGCATATTCATCGGCCTGATCGTATTTACCGTGTTTCTAATCACGGCGATCACCGTAGGGCTCTACCTCATACCCTACATCGGGCTGAAGAATATCCACCCGCTTGCTCCCCGGCTTGTCTGCTATACCATGGGCGCGGTCCTCGGCGTTCTCATCCTGGGCGTGGGACTGCTGATCCTGACCCTCATCAGGGGCAGGGAAATTTTTCTTGCGTCTCGTCTGCGGGGCGTCGTCATCGAGGTTCTCTTTCCGATTATGATCGGGGTGGGCAAACTCCTGGGCATTTCCAAGGAAAAAATACAGCAGTCCTTTGTCGAGGTGAACAATCTCCTGGTCAAGGCGAAATGCCGCGACATAAAACCGAAGCGCGTGCTGCTTCTCATGCCGCATTGCCTCCAGCTCAACGACTGCGCTATAAAGATCACGACGGACGCGTACAAATGCCAGGCGTGCGGCAAATGCAAAATCAAGGATCTGGTGATGCTGGCGAAAAAACACGATGTGCATCTCTCGGTCGCAACCGGCGGGACCCTCGCCCGCCGGCGAGTTGCCGAGGCGAAACCGCAGGCGATCATCGCGGTAGCCTGTGAACGGGACCTGACGAGCGGCATCCAGGACGCCTACCCCCTGCCGGTCATCGGCATTCTGAACGAACGGCCGTATGGGCCGTGCTTCAATACAAGCGTGGACATCGGGAAGGTGTCCGATGCGCTCGACTTTCTCGCGAACGGTCACCCTCGCTCCCAAGACGATTAGCCGCAATGATGTTCACGATTGCTTCTCTCAACCGGCAGTTTATTTCTTCGTTCCTGAACCCATGAAAGATAAACCACGCGAAAAGGCGCTCCAGATTCTCAAACGGGCAGAGGAAGGCGCCTTTGCGGACATGCTGCTTGATGAGGCAAGGCAGAAATTTGACCCTCGCGACAGGGCCTTTGTTACGGAAATCGTCTACGGGGTCCTCAGGAACCGCGCCCGTCTCGATTGGACCCTCAATCGCTTTTCAGCCCAGCCTATTTCTCAGACCGATGGGTGGACCAGAAACGTTCTGCGCCTCGCCGCCTACCAGATGCTCTTCCTGGACAAGGTGCCCGTCAGCGCAGCGGTGAACACGGCAGCCGAGTTGGCCAAGGAGCATGGGAAGAAAAGCGGCTTCGTCAACGGCCTGCTCAGGAACCTTGACCGGAAGCGCGTTTCCCTGCCCTCGACGATTTCAGAAGACCCCGTCGAGAACCTTTCCATTCTCTATTCCCATCCCGCGTGGCTGGTACGGCGCTGGACCGCCCGGCTCGGCCTGAAAACAGCGGAAATAATTCTTCGGGGGAATAACGAACCTGCGCCTCTCACGGTCAGGACAAATACGCTCAGGACCACAAGGCAGGATCTGTTGAGCAAGCTGCGGTCCGAAGGGTCGGAAGCGGTTGAGACACGATGGTCCGAATCCGGCATCGACATTCTTTCTTCATCCGGCTTGCGCTCGCTTGGATCATATCAGAATGGACTGTTCATGGTGCAGGACCAGGCCGCCCAACTCGTCAGCCTGATACTCGATCCTCACCCCGGCGAAAAGGTCCTGGATGCGTGCTCGGCGCCCGGCGGCAAAGCAACCCACCTGGCCGAGCTTATGGAGAATAAAGGCAGCGTCACGGCCCTCGACATTGAAGCCGATCGCATCGCCAAAATCAACGAAAACAGCGCGAGACTGGGCGTTACCATAATCACGACGGTGAGGGGAGATGCTGCTCGATACAGGGAAGGCGGCTTGTTCGATAAAATACTGATCGATGCGCCCTGCTCAGGACTGGGAGTGCTGAGAAGACATCCCGACGGACGCTGGAACAAATCCGAGCAGGTCATCAGGGAGCGCGCTCAGCTCCAGGCAAGAATACTCGGTAATTGCGCCTCGCTGCTGAAACCGGGTGGCGCCCTGGTCTACGCGACTTGCACCACGGAACCTGAAGAAAATGAAGACGTAATATTCTCTTTCCTTGACCGGCCGGAGGCCTTCCGGATCGATGATTCGAGGCCGTTTCTTCCGCGTGAAGCAGCTTCGCTCGTCGATAGCCAGGGATTTTTTCGCACCTTCCCGAAAGAACCGGTCATGGACGGGTTTTTTGCGGTAAGGCTGATAAAAAACAAATGATCCACGATCCAGGATGCAGGCTCAGTCTGGATATTATTACTCATTTATCGTGCCTCGTGCATCCTGCATCCTGAAATTACACTCACTTATCTTATTCTTGATTCTTCAACAAATTGCCTGTACAATAGGTCCCTGTATCATGAAACGTTTTTTAAGAGGTTTGGGAATATTCTTCGCTCTGGGCGGCGTCGGCATCATCAGCGCTTTCGCAGTAGTAGCGCTGCTGCTGCAGCAGGAAGAGGTGCGCACCCCCGATCTCATCGGGCAGGACATAGTCACCGTGATCGAAATCGTGAGGCAGCAGGGCCTTCAACTCAAGGTTGACCGGCGGGAACCGAGCCCCGCGCTTCCCCGCGACGTTGTTATCTCCCAGTCGCCTCCTCCAGGAACCGGCATAAAAAAAGGCCGCCAGGTCCGCATCGTCTTGAGCCAGGGGCCGAGCGATCTGCTGGCGCCGAAGCTTGCGGGACAGCTGTATCGCAAAGCGGACGCCGTGATCCGGCAGGCCGGATTTTTGCCTGCCGCGTTCGCCAGAATATCCTCCGACAGCGTGGACCGCGACGTTGTGATCGCACAATCTCCGCCGCCGGACACCCCGCTCGACAGGGGAGGCAGGATAAGCCTGCTGGTCAGCTCCGGCAGAAAAACGGCACTCATGGTCATGCCTGACCTGGTCGGGAAAAAGCCGGAACAGGCCGTAAAGATCTTGGAAAGGATGGGCCTCCGTCACCGGCTGGCCTATGCCGGCCCCGGAGGCAAGCCGGAGCGGGAGCGGGCGGTCATCAATCAGAAGCCGGCGACCGGTTCGCCCGTGGCAACGGACAGCAGCGTGGAGATCGTCGTAAATAAATAATTTATTTCAAATGTAAAATGCAAATTGACGGGTTCATGGCTTAGAACCCGTCACCCTGAGCGAAGCGAAGGGTCTATTACATGCGAAAGCGAGATTCCTCGCTCCGCTCGGAATGACAAAAGTGCATTCTTCCCCGAGGAAACTATGACGATAAAAATCAAGATAGCTCCTTCCATTCTCTCGGCCGACTTCTCCCGTCTGGGCGAGGAAATCAGGTCGGTAGAGGCGGCGGGCGCCGACATAATTCACATTGACGTCATGGACGGTCATTTTGTTCCGAACATAACCATCGGCCCCCTTATCGTGGAAGCTGCCCGCCGGTCAACGAAGCTGCCGCTCGACGTCCATCTGATGATCACGAACCCGGAGCTTTACGTGGCCGATTTTGCAAAAGCCGGGGCTGACTCGATCACAGTCCACGTGGAAACAGGATTTCACTTGAACCGGCTGGTTCAGTCCATCAAAGAGCAGAAAGTGAAAGCAGGCGTTTCACTCAACCCGGCAACGCCGCTCTCAAGCCTCGATTATGTCCTTCAGGACGTGGACATAGTGCTGATCATGTCTGTGAACCCGGGCTTCGGGGGCCAGGCGTTTATCCATTCGGCCCTGGACAAGATCACAGCGCTTCGGAAGCGGATTAATGATTTGGCCCTCAAAACCGAGATTGAGGTTGACGGTGGAGTAAAGCCGGAAAATGCTGCAAAGATAATTCGCGCGGGCGCCGATGTACTGGTAGCCGGTTCTGCGATCTTCGGTCAAAAAGATTATGCAGGGGCGATCCGGGCAATCAGAGGAGCGTAATGGCATTGTAAGATGCAAAGTGAATATCATTTGATCTTGAGCCGTCATTTTTGCAATTTAAAATTTGAACTTTACAATTTACAATAAATTATTTCGTCTCTGGAGGTTGTTGTGCCCATCCGAAAAAAGACAACAAAAACACCCTTCGAACTCAAGGACGTAAAAGAGCCTGTCCTGTACCGCGACAGCTTCCCCTACTCAAGTATTCCCCGCGTGGTGCTTGAAGAGCGGCTTATCCAGACGAACATCCCGCAGGACATCTGGATTACGGACACCACGTTTCGGGACGGACAGCAGTCACGGCCGCCGTACACTCCGAAACAAATTTCCGACATCTTCGACTTCCTTCATCGCATGAGCGGACCGAATGGCGTAATCCGCCAGACCGAGTTCTTTCTGTATTCGGAGAAGGACCGCGAGGCAGTCCGGCTCTGCATCGAGCGCGGCTATCAATATCCCGAAATTACGGGCTGGATCCGGGCCAACAAGAACGACTTCAAACTCGTGAAAGAAATCGGCCTCAAGGAAACCGGCATCCTCACCTCGTGCTCCGATTATCATATATTCCTGAAGCTCAACATGAGCCGGAAAGACGCGTTGAAGGCGTACCTGGACATCGTCCGGACTTCGCTTGATCAAGGCATCATTCCCCGCTGCCACCTGGAGGACATTACCCGCGCAGATTTCTACGGCTTTGTGGTACCGTTTGCCCAGGAATTGATGAAGCTCTCTGAGGCCGCGAAAATTCCGGTCAAGATCAGGGCCTGCGACACAATGGGGTACGGGTTCCCCTTCCCCGGCACAGCGCTGCCGCGCGGGGTTCCCGAAATTTTTTACTCGCTCATTCACGACGGCGGCGTGCCGTCCGAGCAGTTGGAGTGGCATGGTCATAATGACTTCCACAAGGGTCTCATCAACGGTGTGGCTGCCTGGCTGTACGGCTGCTCGGCCGTAAACGGCGCCCTGCTCGGCTTCGGGGAGCGGACTGGAAACACCCCGGTCGAGGCAATGCTGATCGATTATATCAGTCTGATGGGAGACGACGCAGGGATCGATACAACTGCCATCACCGAGATGGCGGAGTATTTCCGGAAGGAAATGATGTTTCCGATCCCCTCGAACTACCCCTTTGTGGGCTCGGAGTTCAACTCAACGAGCGCGGGCATCCACGCCGACGGCATGATGAAGAATGAGGAGATCTACAATATCTTCGATACCTCGAAGATCCTGAAGCGGCCGATGGGCGTAATCATCACCGACAAGTCCGGTGTAGCGGGTATCGCGCACTGGGTAAACAGTCACCTGCATCTCGACTCCGATAGAAAGATCGACAAACGGCACCCCGGGCTTGCGAAAATAAATAAATGGGTCATGGAACTGTACGAGCAGGGTCGAACGACCAGCATGTCGCACGACGAGCTGCTCGAGCGGGCAAAAAAGTATCTGCCTGAATACTTCATGTCAGACCTCGACCGGCTGAAAAAAAAGGCGTCCGAACTTGCCCGCCACATCGTGGAAGACTTCGTCGCGAAAGCCGAAATGCGCTCGATGGATTCAGCAGTCCAGGAAACGGTCATGGAAAAACTCCAGCGGGAGGACCCCTACATCCAGTTCGCGTACGTGGTCAATCCCGAAGGGAGAAAGATCACGAAGAACGTCACAGACATAGAAAACAAAGCCAAGTACGAGCATTCTGGCCTCGGCGACAACTTCTCGGACCGGCCCTGGTTCATCAATCCGATGAAAACGGGAAAGAGCTTCGTGTCCGATTTTTATACTTCGAAAATTACCGGTGCTCTCTGCATAACCGTCTCTGCGCCCATCGTTTCGGGAGGCGAGGAGATAATAGGCGTATTCGGGGTTGACATCAGGTTCGAGGACCTGGTAAGAGCGGAGTGATATTATTTCGAAAACCTGAACCAGAAAGGGCTGCGGGAGTTCCCGCAGCCCTTTTTTATTTGTCTAATGCAGACCGTAAAAAGATTTAAACTTCATGCCAGGCCGTTCATGGTCTTTTGTTTTTTTGGGCAGCTCATCGCTTGGCCGCCTCTGTCATGCTTTCCCATGCCACCCTGCATCCCGCGAGCACCCCTACTCTCGCGCTTGCGCACACCCCATACTCGCGGTACCACTCGTAATAACCGGGTGCAGGCTCGAAATCGTTGGGTGCAAGTCGTCCGCGCTTTACAGGACCGGTAGCAGAGTCGGTAAATCAGAAATCGTGCATGCGCGTGCGAAGCGCAGCGATACTCAGCGCAATGGGCGGCTGACAGGTAAAACTGAAAACATCCTGTCATGTCTGCGCGGTGCTGCAGATGTAGCCCCTCACCCGGTCCCTCTCCCGGAAGGAGAGGGGCTAGTGGACACCCGTCACTCCCCGCTGCCGCAGTCGTAACCGACCGGGTGCAGGCAAAGATAATTCTATGGGCGGTGCAGAAAAAGATCGTGCCTGCGGCCAGCCTGCACCCAGTGCCACGAGTGCACAGCGCGAGTACAGGGCGTGGTTATGAGGCCCTTGATTCCCGTCTCGCGGTTCTCAGCGAGATGGTACGACAACGAGTCTAAGCATTGTGCGCAACGTAGCCTGCTCTAGCGAAAGCGCGGCCATAAACGAATACAGGCTGAACTTCCTGGCATGAAGTCCATGATCCTTTGTTTTTGTTAAGCCGCCTTTTCGGTAGTGTTGCCGTCAAACTCCTCATCGTCGGCCATCGCTTCGGGTTTCGTTTTATGCACCACGCCGTCCCTGTGTTCGGGCGGTGAATAAACGGAATAGAGCTTCATTTCCGTATCCTTCGAACTGTTCACGATATTGTGTTTTGTGCCTGCCGGGATGACTACTGCGTAATCATCTTCAATGGCATGCTCCACCCCGTCCAGAACGGCCTTTCCTGTTCCTTCTTCAATGCGGATAAACTGGTCGAGATGATGTACTTCCTCGCCGATGTCTTCTCCGGGCTTCAGGGACATCAGCACGAGCTGGCTGTTTTTCCCGGTATAAAGCACCTTCCGGAAGTAATTGTTTTGCTTTGTCGCCTTTTCAATATCAACCACGTATCCTTTCATATCATCCCTCCTGTCGCTGAAGTTGATCAATCTGTGGTTAAAGCTTTTCCGGCTTGTCCCCGTTTGACACCGCGATGTCCCCAAGCATAATAGTGTAACCGGCGGTGATAGTATTCTGAAGGTGCTCCAGACGCTCGAGTTTAACAGCGGGAGTTTCATGCCGGAGCAGTGCCGAGCAAAGAAAAACCGCGATCATAAGCACCGCCTCGGCAAGCACAACCTTGACGAACACGTACGCGATGTGCACGGACAGATAGTCGCGAAAACGGTCGAATGCCGTTGAAACATATTGGCCGATCACACCGGGGCCGTACACCTGCACTCCTGTCAATTGTTCCAGGACCGGTACGCTCACGAACCGGTTGAATGCGTAGAGAAGAATCAGAAAATACAGTAGTCCGATTTTCGCAAATACTGTCAGCCCATAGCTTGTTTTCCAGAGAGCCTGAAGGCTTCCCACCGAGTGCCAGAGGTGAAAGACGGCCGTCACCAGAATGAGGATTATGGCGAGGCCCGATACACGCGAAAATCTTCGGCTGATCCGGGCCATCATTACCAGGTCGCCCCTTTTAACGAGCGACGGCAGGACGACAACCGACAGAACGAGAAGTCCTCCGCCCCAGACAGAAGCGGCCAGGAGATGGAGCATGTCTATGATTTTCTTCGAAGTAAAATTCCCTTCAACGGCATCATGGCCGGAAGAGCTTTGAGTCCAGGCGAGGACGAGGCTGAGACCGAGCATAAAGTAGCGCATGGCGGAGGAATCATTCTGCCTCCGGTCCGTAATTATGACGATGAACAACAGGAGCGCAGCGGCGATCCGGATGAGCCATACGGCGCGGTAATCGGTGCCAAGCAGGATAGGGGAAATCGGAGTCACAAAATACCGTCCCTGCCCCGCATTCATGTCCCCTGCATGCAGCAGCAGTTCGCTGCAGCTCACCACGATGATCGCGGCAACTGCTGTTCCGAATATACGCCACAAACCCGGGGTGAATACATCATCACGATCGGAAAGAACCGGAGATAACGGGATGAATCCGGGAATCCGGAATACGAGGACAGCTATGCAGAAAGCAAGCGATACGAGTTCCAGCCAGGTGAAAAGCGTTTGAATAAAAGCGGTCATGAGCGGTCGCCATCAGAGCAGTGTATCTATCCGAGATTGCTCTGCCCGAGCGGACTGTAAGCTTCTTGTTTAAGTCTATCAGCAGGAGCGGCAGAGTCAATGTGATGAAAGGATAACTGGTATAACCAGCAAGAGGGGAAAATTGTATCGGATTAAAGAAGGAGAACTGCTTCGGCAAGAGCGGTCTAGCCGGAACGGCCGGGCGTTTTCCTCAGAACATGAACCACCCAGAGAAAAAATACGGCTGCAGCAGCAGCTGCCCACCAACTTTCCGCATCAAAATGATTGATATGCAGAAAGATCGATCCAAGAGCGAACGCGGCGCTCAAAACGGCGAAGATAAAGCCCTTTCCGATGCGGGAGATGTTTCTCAACTCGTCTGCGATATGCTGCGACGTAATCTCGACGCGGGTCTCGCCCCTGCTCGTGGTTACCAGAAAATCGCTCAATTGCCGCGGCAATTTCAGGGCGGCACGGGCCGATGTGCCGGCATTTTGCAGCAGGCGGCCGGCCGAGAACTCTTCGGCCCGAATGAACCGGCGTGCAAACGGCGCAGCGATCTCGATGATGTTGGTCTCTGAGTCCAGCTGCAATCCCAGGCCGTTCAGCATGCCGATCACCCTTCCGAAAAGGATGAAATCGTTCGGAATCTGGATTGCCGGATTGAGCTGCAGGGCCTCCTGTATATCGCGGCCGATATCGTTGATGTCCATGCTCTTGAACTCGCTCGGCGACATGTCCCGGTATTTCTCGATGATGCGCTCCACGAACTGGACGATAGGCTGGATGTCCTTGGTCAGCGGGATAAAACCCATATCCACGAGAGACCGGACGAGCCCGAGGCTGTCGCGATCCACGACAGCCGTAAAGCCCCGGCGCAGCGCTTCCCGCCGCAGCGACGAGATGCGGTCGACCATGCCGAAGTCCACCAGTATGACTTCCGGTCCGGGCCGCACAAAAAGATTTCCGGGGTGCGGATCGCCGTGGAAGAGGCCATCGAGAAAAAACATCTGTGCATACGCCTCGGCCAGGATGCGGGCGATCTCTTTGCGATCGATCCCCTGTCTGTCGATCTCGTCGAAGTCCGTGATCTTGATTCCTTCGAGATACTCGAGCGTAAGCACCTTTGACGTCGTGAACGGCCAGTAGACGATCGGTATCTTGATCCGCTCGTTCTTGGAGAAATTCCGGGCGAAGGTCTCCGCGTTCTTCGCTTCATGAATATAGTCCAGCTCCTCCTGCACGATCCGGGAAAACTCGGAATAGATAACATCGAGGTTTATCTGCGGGTACAGGACGCGAAGGATGCGGATCACGAACTTGAGCGTCTTCATGTCCGCCGCGATCACGTCCTCGATCCCGGGATACTGCACCTTGACGACGATGCAGTCCCCGTCTTTGAGGCAGGCATAGTGTACCTGTCCGAGGGACGCCGAAGCAATAGGCTTCTCATCGAAGGATGAAAAGACCTGGTCGATGGGACCGAGCTCGTCGGTCACGCGTCGTACAATGTCGGAAAAGGGGGCCGGCGGGACCTGGTCCTGCAGCTTCGAGAGTTCATCGGTATATTCTTCGGGAAGAACGTCGACGCGGGAGGACATGAACTGCCCTATCTTGATAAGGACACCTCGCATCTCCACCATGCGTTCGCGCAGCATGCGCGCGTTCGCAGCATGGAGTCTTTTCAGGCGTTCCTGCCGGAGCGGGGGCGGGGCAAAAGCGTTCCGGATTCCCAGCAGCTTGTAGCTCAGAAGCACCCGCAGGAACACTGCAACCCCTTGAAAAAACCTGTAATGAAAAAACCGCATGCTGACATTATATCAGATTGATTCGGGAAAGAATACGGTTTACAGCAGCCGTCTTCGGTGGTGCTGGTGTAAGGCGATGTGCTCAACAGGGGCTTTAGCGGCGATATCTACGACGGTGCTAAAAAATAAAAAATCTCGAACATCCTGGCAGGACGTTTAGGATTCCGCATTTAGGCAGCTCGTCGCTTAGGGCCTTTTTCTTTTTCGCAGACACCCCTGCATCCCATGAGCACCGACCGCGCTTTACATGACCGAACTCGAGTCGGCAAATCACAAATCATGCATGCGCGTGCGAAGCTCAGCGCTCACCCTGCACTCGCGCATCGCACTCGTAAACGCTGGGCGCAGGCTGGACGGCTGTATTGAAAGGTAAAATTAAAGACATTCTGGCATGTCTGCGCGGCAGTGCGAATGGCGGTGCAGAAAAAAACAAGGATCTTGCCTGCGGCCAGCCTGCACCCAGTGCCACGAGCGCACAGCGCGAGTACAGGGCGTGGTTATGAGTGCATAGCGCGAATACAGGCTGAACTTCATGGCATGATGTTCAGATCCTTGTTTTTGTGGCTATATAATACAAAAAAACAATCCATGGTTATGTAAATATTCCGATCACGGCGCCCGTCATGCAAGTGGCGAGGGTGCCGCTGACCAGGGCCTTCATGCCCAGCGACACAACTTCGTCTCGCCGTTCCGGCGCCAGGCTGCCGAGGCCGCCGATGAGGATTCCGAGACTCCCGAAATTTGCGAAGCTAGAGAGCGCATACGTCATGATCAGCCTGCTCCGGGGATCGAGAGAACCGGGCGGAAGTTTCGCAAGCTCAAGGAACGCCAGCAGTTCGTTCAGAATAGTCTTGGTTCCCATGAGGTAGCCCGCTGTCTGCGCCTCGGCCCAGGGAATACCGAAGAGCCATACAACCGGGGCCATGATGAACCCGAGAATGCGCTGGAGGGTGAGTGACCTGCCTCCGACGTCAGGCATCAGGCCGATCAGCAGGTTGGCGAGGTGCACAAGGGCGACCATCACGACAAGCATCGCGATGATGTTCAGCAGGAGATGCAGGCCGTCCATGGTCCCCTTGACAACAGCGTCCATGGAACTTGTCGCGGTTCTTTGCGGTATGAAGCTTCCTGATGTCTCTTCTCCTGTTTCCGGCACCATGATCCGGGCAATCGTGATCGCGGCAGCTACATGGATAAAAGATGCGATCAGGATATGGCCGAGCGGGTCCGGGATCACGCCGTTCAGGAAAGTGGCATACAGGATCATGACAGTACCGGCGATGCACGCCATGCCGACCGTCATGAGCGAGAAGAGCTCACTTCTGGTCATGGTTTTAAGATACGGTTTGACCACGAGCGGGGCCTCCACCATGCCGAGGAAGATCGTTGTAGATGCGCCCACGCCGAGTGCGCCTCCGATGTTCATCGTCTTCTGCAGCACAAAAGAAAAGCCCTTCACGATATAAGGAAGGATCCTCCAGTAGAACAAGAGCGCCGACAGGGCGCCGATGACGAGGACGAGCGGCAAGGCCTGGAAGGCAAGAATGAAGCTGGCTCCCGGGTTTTCCAGCAGGAAAGGCGGTGTCCCTCCTCCGACATAACCGAATACGAAAGAGGTTCCCGCCCGAGTCGCCGATTCGAGGGCGAGAACGACGTTGTTCAGAAACAGAAAGAATTTTTTAAAGAACGGAACATAGAGCAGGATCGCCGCAATGCAGAACTGCACAATAACACCGGTCAACGCGATCGTGTACCTGACTCCCCTCCGGTTCTCGCTGATGATCCAGGCAATGCCGAGAAATACGATAATGCCGAGAAAAGGCTGAAAATGCATGTGGCACTCCTTTGAAAGAGTCCGTAGATTTCGCAGATTTGTAAAAAGCAATTAACCATGGATGAACACGGATACAACATTCTGTATCGCCATTGATTTTTGCTTTTCAACTTTTTATCAGTGGTCCAAATGCCGTATTTACGTTAAAGTGCCTGCGCCTTGAATCCAAAATCCTGATAAGATCTCTTGGACGCAGATAAAATCGGATAAACGCGGATTAAGACAAACAATCAATCGTTGAGTAATAAAAACAAGCTTCACGTGATCACTGTCCAATTGTCGTTTTCTGTAAAAAGCCTGGCTACACTCTCCGTTTAACTCCGGGATTGCTTTCCAGATAACTCTTAATCTCGCTGATAAAGTCATTTCCGTAGCGCTCGAGCTTGACGTCTCCGACGCCGGATATTTGCCGCATGTCGCCTGAACTCACGGGATAGTGTCGGCACATCTCGTGAAGGGTCTTGTCCGAAAAGACTACGTAGGGAGGGACCTCGTTACTCTCGGCAAGCCGCTTTCGGACCGTGCGCAGCCTCTCGAAGAGCGCCATATCGAATTCGGCGGCTTCAGTGGTCTTCCTGCGCCGACCAACAGCTTTCGCTTCCTCCCGTTTGAGTCCGAACACCTTTTCTTTGCCCGTAAGTGCGCCTGCGCCCTTTGGCGTCAGCTTCAGGACCGGGTAGCGATCCCCATCCTGCCTGATAAGCTCTTGGGCAAGAAGCTCATCCATAATGAAGCGCCAGTGGCTTTTGTCCTTATGCCGTCCTGCCCCGAAAGTTTTGATCTCATGGTGTCCCAGTTCCCGGATCCTTTTCGTGTCACTGCCCATGACGATATCGATCACGTGGGTGATGCCGAACCGCTCGTTCGTCCGCGCCATGGCTGACATGATGATCTGCGCGTCAATCGTTATCTCTATCTGCTTCGCTTCGCCGGTGCATATATCGCATGAACCGCAATTTTCACCTGGATACACTTCTCCGAAAAACGAAAGGAGCTGTTTTCTCCTGCAAACGTTATGAGACGCGAAGCGCACGGTCTGGTTCAGCTTTTCGAGCGCAATCCTCCGGTCCGCTTCGTCCTGCACCTTATCGATGAAATACCGTATCTTCGGGATGTCTCCCCTGCTGAAATAAAGCAGGCAAAGGGCCGGCTCCCCGTCGCGTCCGGCGCGGCCTGTTTCCTGGTAATATGCCTCGATATGTTTCGGAAGGTCCGCGTGGACCACGAACCGCACATTCGACTTGTCGATGCCCATACCGAAAGCAATCGTCGCCACGATCACGGAAACTTCATCTTTATTGAATGCTTCCTGGTTTCGGTAACGCTGGTCAGCGGTCAGACCCGCATGATACGGGAGGGCCTTGATGCCGTTCGAGGCGAGGAACTCAGCAGTCGCAGTGACCGCGTCCCGGGTCGTCCTGTAAACAATTCCCGACTCTTCCTGATGCTCCTTCATGAATGCCAGGACCTGCAGGTTAACATCCGATTTGGATTCGACCTGGTAAAAGAGGTTGGGACGGTTGAAGGAGGCCCGCACCACATGCGGAGTCCTGAGCCCTATCTTCTGAATGATGTCCTGCTGGACCTTCTCTGTGGCAGTGGCCGTAAAGGCGGCAACGGGAACGCCGGGAAACAGGGAGGGAATGCCGGAAAGTGAAAGGTAGTCCGGCCGGAAGTCGTGGCCCCACTCGGAGATGCAGTGGGCCTCATCGATGGCAAAGAGCGAAAGCGGCAGTCCCTTCAGCGTCTCGATGAACTGCGGCATCGCGAAGCGTTCCGGCGCGATATAGAGAAGCCTGACTTGATCGCCTTTGAGGCGGCGAAACACATCGGACATCTGCTCCGAATCGAGCGAACTGTTGATGAACGCCGCCGCAATGCCATTCTCTTTCGCTGCATCCACCTGGTCCTTCATAAGAGAAATGAGTGGGCTGATGACAACCGCGGTCCCCTGCATCAGGACCGCGGGGAGCTGGTAGCAGAGTGATTTTCCTCCTCCCGTGGGCATGACGGCGAATACGTCCTTCCGTGCAAGGATGCTTCCGACAATATCTTCCTGGTTCGGCCGGAAGGACTCGAAACCGAAGACGGTTCTGAGTGCCTGGCGAACTGCGGGATCGTTATGGGGAGGAGTGGTCATAAGCTTTGAAAATGGAGAAACAGTGCATTCGAAGGATTCCATCGATGATGTGTTTGTGATTATGCCATGCCAAAAAACAATTTACAATTCAAAAAGAGTCCGTTCGGCGTTTCGCTGGAAGAAGCTTGCCAAAGTGTGCGGACTCCAGTAAGATTGCACAGAGCAGGTACAGAGTACCTTTACTTGCTGAAAAACAAAGGCCGCCGAATAATAATGCTTAAAATTCTGCTCATAACTCCGCCCTTTACACAGCTCAATACTCCCTATCCGGCAACGCCGCATTTGAAGGGGTTTTTGAAACAGCATGGCTATGACATATTCCAGGCTGATTTAGGCATCGAACTGATCAACAGGATTTTTTCCCGGTCGGGGTTTCAAACGCTGTTCGAACTTGTCAAAAAGGACCAGGCTGCCATTTCCGCCAATTCACTGCGGATCATAAAGAATGAGCAATATTATCTGCAAACTATAGAGCCAATAATGAATTTTCTGCAATACCGGGACAATACGCTTGCCGGGCTTCTCTGCAGCGACAATTTTTTACCGAAGGCGTCCCGGTTCGATCAACTGCCGGACCTGGAATGGTCGTTCGGAGGCATCGGCCTGAATGATAAGGCCCGGTTTCTCGCAACGCTCTATATCGAGGACATCGGCGATCTCATTAAAGATGCAGTCACACCCTGGTTCGGTTTCAGCAGGTATGCCGAAAAACTCGGCATGTCCGCGCATTCTTTTTCTCCGATCGATGAAGCTCTTGATCAGCCCGACAATGTCATCGACGCGTGGCTGCTCGAATTACTGAAAAAGCACCTCGAAGGTAATCGTCCCGATGTTGTGGGAATTACAATTCCCTTTCCCGGGAATCTCTATTCCGCCTTGAAATGCGGCCGCTTCATCAAGAATAATTATGAGCATATCAAAGTAATCGCGGGCGGCGGATTTGTAAATACCGAGCTGCGTGAGCTTTCAGAGCCTGCTGTCTTTAACTACCTGGACTTCATCACACTTGACGACGGGGAACGCCCTTTTTTGAATATATTGAAATCTCTCGAAGGTGAAAAGAACGAATTTGATCTCAAGAGAACATTCGTAAGATCCGAAGGAAAAGTGCAGTACCGAAATGATGCCGTCGAACAGGATTTTGCGCATGCGGAGACCGGTTGCCCTGATTATTCGGACCTGAGCTCTGGCGAATATCTGTCTCTCATCGAAATAGCGAACCCCATGCACCGTCTCTGGTCGGACGGGAGATGGAACAAGCTTGCAGTTGCCCACGGCTGCTACTGGCATAAATGTTCGTTCTGCGATACGTTTCTCGATTACATATGCCGGTACGATAGCGTACCCGCGCCAATGCTGGTCGATAGGATCGATCAGGTAATCGCCCAGACAGGACAGACAGGCTTTCATTTTATTGACGAGGCCGCGCCGCCGGCTGTTCTGAAGGAGCTCGCTCTTGAATTGTTGAGAAGAAGGATTTCCATTTCGTGGTGGGCGAATATCCGGTTCGAAAACGTTTTTACCGAAGATCTTTGCCGCCTGCTGGCTGCATCGGGCTGCATTGCGGCCACCGGAGGACTTGAGACGGCATCCGACAGGCTGTTGAAACTGATGAATAAAGGCGTGACTGTTCGTCAGGCTGCCAGGGTCTGTGGCAATTTCCGGCAAGCCGGCATCATGGTTCACGCGTACCTGATGTACGGGTTCCCGACCCAGACCGCAGAGGAAACGATCGATTCGCTCGAGATCGTACGCCAGTTCTTCAAAGCAGGACTCATACAATCTGCTTTCTGGCATCTCTTCACCGCAACGGTCCACAGCGACGTGGGGCGAAATCCGCAAAAATACCATATCAGGATTATCGCTTCTCCGAGCGGAGGATTTGCCAAAAATGATTTGGCGCATGAAGACCTTTCGGGCTGCGACCATCATGCTTTTGCCCCGGGCTTGAACAAAGCGGTTTATAACTTCATGCACGGCATCGGTGCTGATTTTCCGGTAAAGAACTGGTTCGACTTTAAGGTTCCTCCTGTTTCTGCAAAAAGAAACTACGTTGAACAGGCAACCAGTGACAGCCCGGCCCCTGACAATCAACAAATGAAATCCAGACTGCTCTGGCTCAAGAACCTGCCTCAATACGAAAAAGACGAATTGTCCGGGAAGGGAAAACAGGCAGGAAGGAGCAGGTTCATATTTAATAACAAAACGGATATTTTTACGCTGACGACTCCTGTCGAAACAGGGGAATGGTTGAATGCGTTATTCCCTAGATTTTCCGTTTCGAATGCGGAATTACTGTCGCTCGAGAAATTGAAGAACCATTACGAAACCCGCTTTTCTACTTCTTTTCAAACTTTCCTGCGGTCGAAGGAATGGAAAGCCTTGAGGGAAAAAGGCTTGTTATTGATCTGATTTAAGCTACCTAAAAAACGGATCTTGAACCAAAAGGTTATCAGGAAGTTCGAGATCCTTGTTTTTTTTCTGCGCCGCCATTCACGCCGCGCAGACATGCCATAGTGTCTTCAATTTTACCTATCAACACAGCCGTCCAGCCTGCACCCAGCGTCTACGAGTGCGATGCGCGAGAGTAGGGCGTGTTCACGGGATGCAGGGGTGTCTGGAAAAGCAGAATGAAAATAACAAATTTGCACTTTGCACTTGGCAATTTGCAATGCCTCCTATGCCGCTCTAAGCGTCATGCCGCCGTCATTAATTCTCTGAACTCTTCCGGAGGCAGCGATTTGCCGAATAAATACCCCTGCGCCTCATCGCATCCGGCCGAGCGCAGGAAAGAGAGCTGGTCCTCGGTTTCGACTCCCTCCGCAACAACGGAAAGCTTCATAGTGTGCGCCATTGCCGTCACAGCCTGAATGATGGCCCTGTCATCAGGGTCAGTCGCAATATCTTTCACAAAAGACTGGTCGATCTTGACTCTCTTAATAGGCAGTCTCTTCAAATAGTTCAGCGACGAATACCCGGTGCCGAAATCGTCGATAGTGACGCCTATTCTCCTTGCGGCCAGCTGGTTCAGGACCATGATGGTGCGTTCGATGTCGTCCATGGCAATGCTTTCCGTGATCTCGACCTCCAAGCGGTCCGGCGGAAGGCCTGTTTCATCCAGTATTCCTAAAACCGTTTCTACAAAGTCCGGGTCCTGGAATATCCTCGAGGACAGGTTTACGGCAACCAGAAGGGAAATATATCCTTTGTCCATCCATGCCTTGAATTGAGTGCAGGCGGTTTTAAGAACCCATATGTCAATCGCTGCTATGAATCCTATGGATTCTGCGGCGGGAACAAAGTCCTTCGAATCCAGCAGTCCGTAATCCGGATGTCTCCACCGTACGAGCGCCTCGGCGGCTACGATCCGCCCGGTGCGCACAACGACCTGGGGCTGATAGTGCACGAGAAATTCGCCGCGGGCAAGCGCCTGGCGCAGATAGTTTTCAAAACGCAATCTCTCGATCGATCGGATATTGATGTCGGTATTATAGAACTGGAACGCGTTTCTGCCGCGCTCTTTTGCATGGTACATCGCGATATCCGCGTACCTGAACAGGACGGTGATATCTTCGGCGTCGTCGGGAAAGACGCTGATCCCGATGCTGGCCGTTACCTGGAGATGATACCCCGCAACAGTAAATGTTTTTTTGAACGAGTCCATGATTTTTCGGGCGATGGGCGTGATGTCTTCCGTGCGGACGAGATCCGCCAGGACGATGTTGAATTCATCGCCCCCCATACGGGCCGCGGCATCCGTTTCTCTGATTCCAGCCTTGATCCTTTTGGAAACCTCCCTGAGCAGTTCGTCTCCGGTCTCATGGCCGAAGGTATCGTTGATCTCCTTAAAGCGGTCAAGGTCCAGGAAAAGGAGAGCGACTTTATGCCGGGTCCGACGCGCCTGAGCGAGTTCATGATTGATGATTTCGGTAAAAAGGCGCCTGTTGGGCAGGCCGGTAAGGATATCGTGCTGGGCCAGATGCAGGATTCCCTCCTCCAGTCTTTTCCGGTCGGTGATGTCCACGGCCGTGCCGATCATTCGGGAGGGCCTCCCGGCAGCCAGGTAACTGAACCGGGCTGTAACCGCCATCCAGCGCGTCTCTCCGTCGGCCCGAATGCACCGGTACTCGAGCGCCACCTGCTTGCGGCCCTCGCCCAGCCATTTCCGGAATTGGTCTTCAACGACCGGGAGGTCGTCGGGATGCACCCTCTTTGCCCAGTCCTCGTACCCTCCTTCGAAACCGCCGGGGGGAAGTCCGAACAGTTCTTCCATCTGCTCGGTCCAGACCCCCCTACGGGTGATGAGGTCCACGTCGAAAACGCCCACACCGCCCGCTTTCTGTGCCAGGGCCAGGCGCTCTTCAGCCTGCTTCCGCTCCTCGATCTCATCTTTGAGCTTCTCGTTCGCCTGGAGGAGCTCGTTCGTCCGGTCCTCAACGGTCTTCTCAAGGCGTTCCTGGTGGGCCCTCAGCTCCGCCTCCGCCTTGAGTTTCGCATTGATCTCTTCGAGAAGCTTCTCCCGGGCTCCCTTGAGGCTTTCTATCATGCCCCTGTTCTCGAACCGAAGCAGCAGCGACGTCCTGTTGACAAGGTAATGGCGCTTGGATATTCTCCAGAGCAGGAGACCGTAAAAAGAGAGCATGGCTGCCATCGCGTAATGGATAACGTCACCCTCGAGAAAGAACCTGACAGCGAGCGGCGCCGCAGCCGGAATACTGTAGGCGAGATACCCCTCTTTTAATACCGAGAACGTGGCAGCCGCGCCTGCTGCCATGCCGCCCAGCACGAAGGCGATAAACACCTCGTGAGTGATGGAGAGGCTTGAAAAAGGAAAAAACGCGAGGCTCCCCCATATAAAGCCAATCACGGATAATTCAACAAGGAACCTGATTTTCCAGGTACGTGCCGTATCCGGCCCTGGCTGGAACCGCCGGTAGGACACGACGAGGGCAATTCTGTACGCAGTAACCGTTAAGATCACTGTAAGCCAGGTGATCAAGATCCACTTCGGCATCACGTTCTGCAGGATGAAAAAAACGATCAAAGAATTAAAGATCGTCGCAATGCTTCCGTACATTGAAAGCGCATAGATCTGCCTCACCTGCTCCGCGAGCACCTCCCCCAGAACATTCCTGTTATCAGACAAAGGTTGATCAACGCTTCGACGATCCATTCTGCATGTGTCTCCCGATGCGATATCTTCTCCTAATAAATTGTATCAGAGGCTAAAAATAGTAATCCTGTCCCTCCCGGAATAATCCTTTATACGCGAACCACACATTGATGTTGCCACGACCGGTTAGAGGAACTGTCCAACAGTCCGAAAACAGCCGAACCAGGCGGCTGCCTCGGCAATGCTAGAATATAATCATACAGCAGCAACCTGACTGTTTGAATTTGAAAAGTATTATTGCACAGTGTACTGTGAGCTCTGTGACAAAAAATTCGATACTGCGCCTCTGAGGTCCTATGAAAGCTAGGCACGCAACGGACCGTTCATCTCTTCTTGTCCGGCTGACAGGCCGTCTTGCCGGCGCGGGCCTGATCCTGGCGCTGCTTGCAGCAGCGGTAGAGGCTCTTTCCGGAGTCGGCACCCGCCTGGGCCTGTGGTATTACAGGACAGGTCTTGGGATATTGGGCGCAGCAGCAATCGCCGGTGCAGTAGCTGCAATTATATCTCTGATCGGAGGCATTTTATCCGGACGGAATCGCGCCGCCTATCGAATGGCTGCCGCCGGAATCGTGATTGGCTTGACCGTAACCGGGATACCATGGTCTTGGTCGAGGGCCGGGCAGCATCTGCCGAAAATCCACGACATCTCGACAGACACCGAAAACCCTCCGCAATTCGTCGCAATCATGCCGATGCGAGCGCATGCCGAAAACCCGGCCGGCTACGGCGGTCCCGTTGTGGCCGCACAGCAGCGGGCTTCCTATCCCGATATCCAGCCGCTGGTCCTGCCGGTTAAACCGGCAGAGGCTTTTGACCGCGCGCTCAGAGCAGCCGGGGAAATGGGCTGGAATGTCGTAAGCAGCAGCGCGCGGGACGGTCGCATCGAAGCTGTCGCGACCACCTTCTGGTTCGGGTTCAAGGATGACGTTGTCGTGCGGGTATCGCACGCGAAGGAAGGAAGCAGGATCGATGTAAGATCGGTCTCGCGGGTAGGCAAGGGCGACGTGGGGACGAATGCAAAACGGATCAGGACATTTCTGCAGAAGCTGGAGAAGCCGGTCGGCTGATCAAAGCGAAATAAGCCGCATCAACCCGAAAATCATCGAGGAACTTTATCTCCCACCCCGGCGAGGATATACCATGCAGCCAGATCGGAGGCTTCGCGCTCCCCTTCCATAGGCGCCCATTCCGCCAAATTCCGACCTGAAGCCGGAACGTACGGCCCCTGCTTGACCTCGAAAAATACGGTGCCGCTTTCCAGCGACGCCATGGTGTGCCAAATCTTCGGCGGTATTTCAACTGCAACCACCGGCCCTGCAGCCGAAAGCTCGGCCCGCTCAATCACTTTTCCGGCGTCGTCAAAATAAAGAAGCACAGCAGAACCCTTCAGCATGATAAAGACCTCGAATGTTTCCGGATCGGCATGCCGGTGCGGCCTAATGTATGTTCCCGGCTCAATCGCGTTGCAGAGGCGCTGGACAGCGTCCTCGGGCCGCGGATGGAGATTGTGATTCATTCTCTTACGCGGGGATTTCTTTGCCTTTTGGGTAAGTGAGTGCAATAATGCCGTATCGATCTGCTTCATGGAAACTCCTTCATAGAAGTGGTTGGCTGGGTGTGTTGGAGTATACACGAAGTGAAGAGGTGAGGGAAGTGTCTGAAAAGTGCAAAATATCATTCAAACTGATAATCGCGGACGTCATGGCAGGAAGTGCAAGATCCTTGTTTTTTTTCTGCACCACCATTCACAGCACCGCGCAGACATGCCAGATTATCTTCAGTTTTACAGGCTAGTGGATCCGCCCATAGCGCTGAGCTTCGCACGCGCATGCATGATTTGTGATTTGCCGACTTGAGACCCGGTCATGTAAAGCGCGGACGCTGTTCACGGGATGCAGGGGTGTCTGGAAAAGCAGAATAAAAGTTCTGGAAAAGTGGAAAAGATCATGCCATAAACATCCAACGCCTTCGCGCCTGCACCCGGTGATTACGAGTGGAACCGCGAGTATGGGGTGTGCGCAAGCGCGAGAGTAGGGCGTGTTCACGGGATGCAGGGCTTCCGAAAAAACAATATAAAGACAAACTAACTACACGTTAAGCAGTTGCAGTTCTCAGGGCCCCTGCGGTCCGCGAGCACTGACCGTGCTTTGCCATGCTTGAAAAAGGGTAATCAAATCAATCAGTCAAACAGCACAGCGAAGCGAAGTTACAGCGAAGCGTGAGTGCTCCGGTAGGTGGTTCCATTTGCTACGCAATTCAAGCAAAACTGGCACGCATGCACGCAGTGAGAGCGGACTGCACTTGCGTCCCGTCTTTACTCGCCCCTTACCAATCCTCTCACGCATGAGAGAGAGGATTGGTTCAGGAGAATATCCTCCGCATTCTTATGCCGCCTGTTTCAGCTTCACTGCCCAATCTATCTTCCGTGCCCATTTCTCGAGCCCGGCAACATCGATCCCGTATTTACTTTTAAGCGACGGGATATCCACGTTGTACCCCACCCGTTCGAACCATTCCAGCATGATTGCGTAATCTTCGCTCGCCTTACGGATGTCCTCTTTGGCCGCTTCCACGAATTCGATTTTCCTGCCCATCGCAGCTCCGAGGATGTCAGCTGTTTCCAGAATTGTCCGCTGGTCGCCGGCAAAGTCGATCTCCACTCCGTTCATCTTCTCGTGCTGCTCGAAAACCATGAGGCCGAATCTTCCGATGTCGTCAACAGCGACCATCTGAAGTCTGGTTTCCGGCTTGAGTCCGAACTGGAGCTTTCCCTGCAATAATCCTGGAAGGGACGTCGGGGACAGGAAGTTTTCCATGAAGAAGACAGGCCGCAAAATAGTGTAGGAGGGAAACTTCAGACCCCTGACCGTCTGCTCAATGCGCCATTTGTTCTCGAAATGCGGAATACCCGTGCCGCGATGGGCGGAGCCCACAGACGAATACACGTAATGGGAAATACCCTTTTTCTTTGCAAGCTCGGCAAAGCGCTTTCCCTGTTCCTCTTCACGCTCGACGCCGGCTTCCCACGTGTTCTGTACAGCGAATACGCCCCAGACGCCGTCCAACGCCCGCTCCAGGGAAGGCGGGTCATCATAGTCGCCCCTGACAATATCAGCGCCCAGGTCTTTCAAAAGCCTTGCATTATCACTTTCCGGACGCCGCGTCATTGCCTTTACTTTATAGCCGGTTTTGAGAAGATGACGAGCCACTGCACCACCCTGTTTTCCGGTGGCTCCTGTCACCAGGATTATATCTTTTATTTTGTCCATTTGATCCTCCTTCCGGCCTGTTACTGACAGCCGAATAAATAATATTTTTTCCGAATGAGACTGGCTTTTTACGAATGTATCAAAATTTCCACTTCTCCAAATAAAATAACCGGGCCGCCGCAACAAATCAGCGATATTCCCGGCAGCTCGGCTGTCTCCGTTTGGAGAGACCCGTTACTTTCCGCCCCCTCCTTGCAAAGGGTTCGGCTTTATCAGGACTATATCTATCTTGTTTAAAGGATAGCAGTCCCTTTCTTTATTGTCAAAGGAAGTATGACGTCATAAAGGATTGCGTGTAACGGTTTGAATTGCCCTGTCGTTACCCAATAGCGCCTCGCCTGCCCCTTCTATGTCGGCATTCCACGCCCGTCGCCTTTGTCTCCCAGTCGCCTCTCTGTCATGCCACTCATCACCCCGTCGGCTCTTACATCGGCGTTTCTACAGGTTGCCGTGCAAAAGATTCAAAACGCGTGCGCGGCGCTGAACGGCGCTGCTTTGCAAGCAGCCATCCTCCTGCCAACAGTGCAAGGCCCGCTGCTGTTCGGAATGAGGGCCTGGGCATCCACCTCATTGCCGCGATCATTGCCCGGGGAGGCATGTCGCGCTGGGGTGAGGACCGAATTTGCTGCCGCGCTGTCAACTCGATGGGCGCCGACTCAGTAAACAGTTCTGTCATTGCGCGCACGAACGCTGCCATATCCTGAGGGCCTCGGCTGGTGATCCAGTTTCCGTCACGAACCACCTCCTCGTCGAGCCAGGTTGCTCCGGCATTTACGACATCGTCCCGTATACCGGGCCATGCCGTCATGGTCCTGCCTTTGGTAAGCCCTGCGGATATGAGCACCCAGGGGCCGTGACAGATGCTTGCAATCGGTTTTCGGATTTCATCGAACGCACTAACGAAGCTTCGTGCGGCAGCGGACTGGCGCAGAAGATCCGGGCTGATAAGTCCGCCCGGAATGAACAAACCGTCGTAATCTGCCGGATGGGCTTCGTCCACTGTTATGGAAACGCGCACCTTGCTTGCCGGTTCATGCAGGTTTACCCCGCGAATGCGGCCGCGGCGCAGAGAGACAATCTCTACCTGGGCTCCCGCTGCCCGGAGCGCTTTAACGGGCATTGTAAGTTCCATTCTTTCGAAGCCGTCCGCTGCAAGTACGGCTATGTGACGGTCCTTCAGCAGTTTTTCTCGTATCATAGGATACCTCCTCCGTTGAATTGGTCAGAACGCACACCTATGGGTTTCTGGATAAAAAATAAAGACAATTAATGTGCTTTACAATTTTCATTTCAATGTCTCTCAATGTGTTGAGCCCCTTTTTCATAGTCTATCACTCCTTGATAAACATGCAGTCCTTCCTTGGCAGGCCCAAGGCTGCTCTGAAGTGAACGCCGTGACCTATGGCCATGTGCGTAGGTTACCCCTGATTCCCGTCTCGCGCTTTTCAGCGAGATGGTACGACAATGAGTCTAAGCCTTGTGCGTAGCGTAGCCTGCTCTAACGAAAACCCGGCCATAAACGAATACCGACTGAACTTCTCGGCATGACGTTCAGGATCCTTGGTTTTTTGGGCGGTTTATGTGGGCAACTCAATGATCTGCTTTGCATGCCGATTCATCGTCAGTATACACAGCAAAAAGCCCACTCATATCTGAGTGGGCTTTTCTATTGTTCTTGATTCCGTTATCTGGTTTACAGTCTTAGACGGCCGTCGCCATCACGCAGCGGCATGATGTTCCTTGACCCTCCCGGCCATTTTTACTTTCTCCAGGATGTCAATGAGCATCATCTTGTCCTTCCTGATGTCATCACGCATTTCTTTCCGCATTCCGGACGCGATCAGGCCGCGCAGTTCCCGGATAACAGTTTCAAGCTCGCCAATGAGCAATTGTATTTCTTTTGTGTCCAACTCAACTTTCATAAAATCATCTCCTCCTAAATATAATATTACATTATATTACAACAAATATAAAGCATCGTATAGATAAAAAGGACCATAATGCTCCTAATATTGGTAACAATCGGGCATTATCGCTGTCTAAAGTATTCACTTCATACGTTCGTTCTCTTGACCTGCCTGCTTTACGAGCTACATTCAATAACAGGAAAGGTGACAGGTTTTGAACGATAAACAGCTTTTAAGGAGGTCAATGATGAAACTCAATACGGGAGTGATAAGCGTGATCGCGGCATTCGGTCTTTTCGTTGCCTTTGCATACGCGCAGCAGGGCGGAAGCCAGAGCGATCCAGGCATGCAGAAGTCAGACCAGAGCAGTCAGCAAATGCAGCAGCAAGACCAAACTTCGTCTTCGCTGATGCAGGACAAGCAGACAGTGCGTCAGGTCCAACAGGCATTGAACGACCAGGGGTACAAGGCAGGCAAAGCCGACGGCAAGTGGGGAGCTAAATCACAGCAAGCCTTGAAGCAATTCCAGCAAGCTAAAGGTATGGAGCCGACTGGGCAGCTCAATCAAGAGGTAATAACCGCATTGGGCGTTTCGCCTTCAGGGGCAGCTGCGGGCGCGGGCGGTCAGGAAGGCAGCATGGATCAGCCGAGCGGTGCCGGTGGACAGCAGGGAGACATGAGTGATCAGCAAAGCGGCGCAGGAGGACAGGGCAGCATGGACCGGCAGAGCGGCGCCAATGAACAGCAAAAGAGCACGAGTGATCAGCAAGGCGGCAGCAAATACTAACTCTATCGATTTTTATTTTCCTGCCGGACAAAAGCCCACTCCTAGGCGAGTGGGCTTTCTTATGCTTGGATATTGAATTTCGCGATAGGGCTTTACAACGGAAGCATCATCCTATGCCATTGTTTTTATCAGGCAGCAGCCACATGGAGGTGCACTATGGATTACCGCGCAATCGCATTTATGGTTTCAGTACTTGTTTTATCCTCGGGCTATTCTATCGATGCCGGGGACCGCAAAGGGGAAAACAAGCCGTTATTCCTTTCGCAGAACACGTCGACGCCGAATCAGGTACAGGAGAGTCCCGGGGGAAAAAAGCTCATTGTTGGAGTCGATCCTGACGGTGTACAGCGTGTCGAGATCAATGCCGGTGAATATTTTTTTGAACCGAACATGATCGTGATACGCATGAATAAGCCCGTGGAACTCCTCGTCAGGAAAACGGACAAGTCGTCAGGGATTATCCCTCACAACATTACTGCCAAGGCGCCGGAAGCTGGTATAGATTTCAGCGTCGACCTGAAGAAGGAGCCGAAATCGATCAAATTTACACCCACAAAAACCGGCACGTATGAATTTTATTGTGATAAGAAAGCGCCTCTCGGTAAAACCCATAAAGAAAAGGGCATGAAAGGAACGTTCGAGGTAGTGGAATAGATGCAAAAAGGCCTGAACTTCATGCCATGAAGTTCAGCCTGTATTCGTTTATGGCCGCGTTTTCGTTAGAGCAGGCTACGCTATGCACTTATAACCACTGGCCGCAGGCAAGATTTTTTCTTTTTTCTGCACCGCCCATAGAATTATCTTTGCCTGCACCCGGTCGGTTACGACTGCGGCAGCGGGGAGTGATGGGTATCCACTAGCCCTTCTCCCTTCCAGGGAGAGGGACCGGGTGGGGGGCTACATCGGCAGCGCCGCGCAGACATGCCGCGAATATCATTACTAAACTGATTACGATTTTTATCGATATTAGAATTTGTTCATGACCGGGATGCACGAGGGGCTTTTGAAAAGAAATAAGAAAACAAATTTGCATTTCGCATTTTTCAATAGCCATCCCGTCCCCGCATCGCACGACGAATATTTTCTGTCCATGCATGATTGAGTTGTCGCTTCTGCCATTCTCCTTCTAAAATCATTCAAATTTATGTATGATACTCAAAGGAGGAATTAATATGGACAGGCTGCTGCTTTTAAATATGCTCCAGACCGGACTGCTCCTGGTGATAGCAACGGGCACCGGTTATCTTGTCTACCGGTCTTCCCGACCCGCAAAGGCTGGAACCAGAAAATCCCTTTCTTCGAGGAGGCAGGATGTTTATAACGACGTGAAGAAGATACTCACAATGCTGGGTCATACCGGTGAAATGAGAAAGGAAGACCTCGTGGACTTTCGGTCGCGCACCCAGGACGCGTCGCTTCTTTTCGACACGCATATTGCCGCTTACATAGATGAGATCTACACCCGGGGAGTAAAGCTGATGAGCGCAAGCGAACTTCTGAATGGCACGTCTCTGTCTGTGGGCGAAGAGCGCGACAGGATCACGGTAGAGCATACGAGGCAGATGATCTGGCTGGCCGACCAGCTTTCGAAGATCGGGAAAAAATTTGAACGATATACCGATCAAGGGTGAGCACCGGGCAGCGGCCTTCAGGAGATGCGCGAGCGCACCCCGATTATCTTTCAGCTATACTTGATCTTCTAATATGCCTGAATACAGTTTTCTGGCGCAGCTCGGACAGATGCCATGCGTGAATTCAGCGTCTGAATTCTTCCGTATATATTCTTCCATCTGTTCCCAGTACCCGCTGTCGTTCCTGATTTTTTTACAGGAAGAGCAGATGGGAATTATGCCTTTTAATGTCCTGATTTCCGCCAGCGCTTCCTGAAGATCAAGGATAAGTTTTTCCCTTTCCTGTTCAAGATTTTTACGCTCGCTTATGTTTTTTGATATATGAACGAACCTGACGATCTTTCCGAAATCGTCTTTTATAGGATACGCGCTTACTTCGGCATAGACTTTTTTGCCGTTTTTATCATGATGCTCATGCTCTGCGGCTTTTGGCTTTCCTGTTTCAAGCAAATCGCGAACAGGACAGGGTTCATTCGGAGGTTCACAGTGGCAGTCGCGGTCGTGGGTAGCGGCATAGCAGTAATTACCTAACAGTTCATTCTTCGCCAGCCCGGTCTGCTCCAGTGCCGCTTTATTGGCCCAGAGGACCGTATAATCCGTTGAAAGAAGCAGGATGCTTTCGGTAATGCCCTGGGTTATGTCCTCGAGCATCTGCATTGTCTCCCGGCTCACTTCATCTGCTCTGATGCGATAGGTAATGTCCCGCGCAACTTCCACGCCGCCTGTTATTTTGCCGTCTGCATCTGTTACCGGAGATGCCGTCAATTCCGTATACAGTACGCCCTTTTCGGTAATACGCTTATATATCGCGGAATGGACTGCGCCGTCCTGAAGAGACGTAACGACCGGGCACTCTTCACATATGCTGTTCCTGCCGAGAAATCCCTTATAGCAAAAATCACCGATATGGCTGCCGAAGAGATTCTTGTGAGCATCGTTTTGATAAGCGACTTTTAGGTCGGCGTCTTGAATGCTTATGGCATAGCCCATTCCGCTGATAATCGCCTTTAAGGGAGTGCTGCCGGCGAGCATTTTTGTAATACGATCATTTTCCATGTTGGGCCTCTGCTTGGGCGTAAATGGGCATCTACGTTACTGAAGTCCGGCAAGGATCACGGGGTCTTAAGTTGATTAAGGAGGACGATAGACAACTTGAATTTCGGACCTTCCTCCTGCCTTACCTTTTGATAAAAATCGCACTTTTCACAGTTCGCATATTTCTTCGCAAAGGTCCCCTGGATCTCGCCGCGGCAATAGGTTCCTGCTACCACCCAGCAAGCTCTTCCTGCGTTATGGCCATCGTGAACTTTGTTCAGTTTAGTTTCCAGCACCACAGGGCAGGTTTGACCGTTTTTTATGCTGGCAAGTCCCAGGCCGCATTTATTATGTTCCCAGCAGTTAAGTTTTTTCATGATTGCGCCTTTTATGTAAAGAATGCAGAACTATGATTCGAGGAGTATAACTATAGCATGAAAGTGCGCCATGGTAAAATTAAATATAATAATAGATATATTAATTATAATTTGATGTGCTAATTGCGAGAAAGCCGACGATATTCTTTCGCGGAGGAAAACGGTTATGAAAAAGCCTTTTTTACAGATACTTATGACTGCAGCCCTTGTATTGTTCCTGGCCGGTCTTTCAGCTGCACAGGTCTCGGATGCCAATAAACTCGGCGCAGATGTTGCGATGTTGAATATTGAATCGGAATTGCCCCAGGCTGAGAAGATCATCACGAACCGCCTGCTCGATGATTTTAACATCACGACGGACACGATCACGTCTCTTATCGTCAGGAACATGAAATATGGAGATATAGCAGCGATCCTCGCCTTTGCCGAGACCCTGCCGGGCGGATTGAGCAACGACAGCATCAATGAAGTTACAATCTTGCGTGAACGCGGGGTTCAATGGGACCAGGCAGCAGCCATCCTTGTGAATAGATACAATATTAATGTCAGTGATGTGGCTGTAACGGTCAGCAGGATAGAGGATGATGCCCATAACAGCATCGAGCTGGCCATTGCAGAATCGCTCGGCGCAGCAGGAAGCGCGGCTGGCGGAACCGGTCAATCCGGAGCTGGAACAGCCGGCACGGCTGGAACTGCACAGGGAGGATCGAGCGGCGGATCCGGGGGACGGTAGCAGATAGCAACATCCGAACAACCCGAATTGCTTCGAGCGGGGCAAAGGGTCATCCCTGAAAGAGCTACGCCGGGCCCCGAACGGGCAGCGTGAAAGTGAAAGTGCTCCCTTTGCCATGCGTACTGTCGGCCCAGATCATGCCGCAGTGGTGCTCCACGATCTGGCGGCTTATGGCAAGACCGAGGCCGGTGCCTTCGATGGCGGAAACGGCTTTGTCGTCCGACCTGCGGAATTTATCGAATATCAGTTCAAGCTCGCGCGCGGGTATGCCCATGCCCGTATCCGAGACCGCAACAGCGATCTGCTCCGGCGGCCCCTGGTCGTGGTGCACCGCGACATGGATCGTGCCTCCTGCGGGCGTGAACTTGGCTGCGTTTGAGAGGATATTGGTAACGACCTGAACGAGGCGGTCCCGGTCGCCGGAGAGACAAGGGAGCGGTGAGCCGAATGCAGTGGTCACGTGCAGTTGCTTGTTTTCGAACAGCAACTCCAGACTCGCGATCACATTTTGGATCAGTTCTTCAATGGAGATCTCCTCAATCTGCCATTTCATGGATCCTGCTTCAATCCTGGCCAGATTAAGCAGGTCGGTTATGAGGCGCGACAGGCGGTCAGCCTCGACATTGATGGTGGTCATCAGCTGGAACTTCTGCTCTTCGGGCATGCGCTGCTTCATGATAAGCAGCTCCACGAACGCTTTTATGGTCGTAAGCGGCGTGCGCAGCTCGTGGGAAACCATCGAGATAAAGTTTGTTTTCATGTTATCGATCGACTTCAGTTTCTCGTTCGCCTCGCGCAGCTTTGCAATGAGCTGCTCCCGTTCCTCCTCGGCTCGTTTGGCTTCGGAGACATCCTGGACCGTGCCCGATTTGCTCACCGGTTTGCCGGACGCGTCATAGGTTACCTCCCCGATGGTATGCACCGTCCGCACAGAGTTGTCAGGACGGATCAGCCGGTAATCCAACTCAAAGGGTTTGCGTTCGTAGATGGCCGCGTTCACCGCCGCGAGAAAGGGCTGCAGATCGTCAGGATGCATGGCGTTCCCGACCGCTTCAAAAGTCGGAGCAAAGCGGGCCGGGTCCACCCCATAAATCCGGTACACTTCCTCGGACCACCAGAGCTGATTCGTGACCAAGTCCCATTCCCAGTTCCCGACGTGGGCCATTCTCTGCGCTTTGGACAGGCGTTCCTCGCTCGTTCGAAGCGCCCGCTCCGACAATTTACGCTCTGTAATGTCGCGGGCCAGAGCGACCATGTAATCCTTATCGCCGGAAGTCATGTACGTCACATTCACTTCCACGGGCAGCGGCGTGCCGTCATTGCGCTTGTGCACTCCGTCAACTGTCAAGGATCCCCTGGTTCTCACTTCGTCGACGTGGGCATTCCATGAGCGCTGGTCCGGGTAATTTGTCTCAATGTCGATTGTTCTGAGGGAAAGCAGCTCCGTGCCCGTGTATCCCAGATTGCTGCATGCCTTGTTGTTCACCATAAGAAAACGCCCTGTGGCCGGATCGTTCACAAATATCGCGTCATTCGTCTCGTTCAGCAGGTTCCTGAACAGCAGCAGAGACTCCTCGGAACGCTTGCAGCTGGTAATGTCGTTCAGAAGGCAGACGGTAGCCAGCGGCTCACCCAGGGGGTTTCGCATGATCGAAACGGACAGGCTGAGCATGAAGGTGCGGTCTTCACTGGCATGGTATTCCACCTCGACGTTCCGGACAGGGCCGCTTCGGATCGCCGATTCGAGCACTTCGGCAAATGAACGGTTACCGTCCATACTGCTGCTCAGCCGTTTCCCCACTAAATCCCGTTCACGGCAGTTGAACAGACTGCAGGTCGCATGGTTGACCAGCACCACAATGTTGTCCTGGTCGAGTACGAGAAGCGCCTCGTTCATGGTATCCAGTATCTGTCCGGCGGCAAAGGCGCGCGAAATCGGCGTGAACCGGTAACGCAAGATCGAGTAGCCCCCTATCATCGCAAATAAAAAGATCGGGCAGTAGCCGAAAGGGTACCACGGAATGCCGAACCCCGCCACAAAATCGAAGGCCGCTAAATAGCCGATGCCAAACGCTATCAACAATATGCGCGAGCGCCGCAGTTGAGCCGAGTCCTTGCGCGGGGCGCCTTCAGCAATTGCGCGGTGCCGCCCGACGTACCTGTGGAGCGCCAGAACCATGACGCCGAAGAAGTAAAGGAGAAATGGGATGCCGGCCGGACCCAGCCGCGGGTAAATACCCCACCGGTAGTAGTAGAGGGAAGAAATAACCAGATCAGTGGTCGTGGAGAGGATGATGAAGAGAGCCGAAAGCGCCCAGATGATCAGTACCGGCTTTCTCCGCCGTTCACGGTCCTGGAGAACCAGCGAGCAGAAGTGGTAGACTGCTGCGGGCAGGCAACTGATGCCGATATATCCGATCTTCGCCCACTGGATCGCCTGACGCTCGTCAATTGCGCCGTACATCCGCGAGAAGGCGAAGAGCCATTCGGCCATGCATAGTGCGAGCACGAAAAAAGCCGCGCTCACGCGGCTTCCCCGGTCCCGGATCAGTGCAATGATTCCGAGAAGAGCGATCACCAGCGCTACCGCAGATGTGTGGATCTCAAGCGGGCTGATAAAAGGGGCCTCAGGCCAGTGTGGCAGCATGGATCCCCATCCTGACTAGGTAGTCTTCTTTTTCCTGCATTACGCCGTCTTTTCCCGGGTAAGAAGTAATGCTCCACTTTCTACAACTTTTTCTGCCTGAATCTAAAAAGTATTGCACATGATGAATAAATTTTCAAGAGATTTTCGGGATGGGTTGGGAGAGCACAAAAGGGCCTTGAGGGTACGTCTTGCAGCTTAACCTTAACGTTGCATAAAAAATCGCTATGCGGCCCGTTGCAATCGGTCGAGATAATGCAACAACCCCTTTTTGACTCGTGGATTGGCGTTCATTGTCAGAGTTAGCTTGCCGCCGGGCTGTGTCAGGCGGCCGGCACGCTGTATAAGTGTTCTTCGCAGGGTATTGGGCTCCGTGAACTCCCAAAGAGCGGCCCGTTTTTCGGTGGTGCCCCGGTCGGGTTCATGCGCGACCATGTGAAGTTCCTTCAGGAGATTGTGCGAGATGATCGCCGACATCATGTATAGCTGATTTCCGTGCAATCTTCTCACAGCCACGTAATCCATATTGCACTGGGACTTTAGCTCTCCAAGGATGTTTTCCTGAGAACCGCGGCCCTGATGGAAGTTCAGGACTTTCTTCACCGTCGTTGTTTTGTTTGTAACGATCACCTTGAAGTCAAACCCGTATTCGTGCGGCGTGAACATATCAAGCTGCACCGGCTCTTTTGACTGCTTTTTGGCTTTTTGACGAATAAAAAGAAAGCGGAACCGGCTGTCCCAGCTTTTCGGCTTCCAGGGTGTGTCGAAATAGGAAACAACGGAATCGTAACGCCTCCAGCGTTTTTTGGCTTCGATCATGTGTTTGAGTTCGGAGAACCGCTCAAAGGGGACCGAGATGGTGAACTCAATTCCGTCGCGCTCCAGCGCGCCGACGATTTCATCGCTGAAGAAAGCGCTGTCCATGCGCACTTCGATGACGATATCCGAACAGGTTGCACGCACCTGTTCGATGCACGCAAGGATGAACGCCCGGGCGCCGTTGGAATCATGTACGTTACCCGAACGGGGCAGGACGTCAAGGACCATGCCCAACTGAGCGATCATGCAGAAAAGCGGATAATAGCTTCTCTGCCCTTTTTTCTTTTTGTTGAAGCCTACGGCGGCACCCTCAGCCCATCGGGAGGTCGAGAGCACAGAGCCGTCGAAATCAAGCGTCACGCGACGAAGCTTCAAACCCTGTATGCGGGAGAGCGACATTTCCCGGCAGAACCGACGAAGATTCAAAATGTCCTTTGCGTCGACCGTCATCAATGCCCGGCTGATCGTGGAAACGTCCGGCATTTTTCGGAGGCCCAGAAGACGAAGCGCCATAAGGTCGTCCTGATAGTATTCGATGTCGCGGAGTTTCCGATAACCCAGCATCAGATGCACGATCAGCACGAGCGTAATGACGTGATTGCCGAAGATGGCGCTCGACGGTAGATGATCAAAGCAGCTTTTCAAGCGGGCTTTCAGATTCAGCTTCGTGAAGAATGCCTGAATGATAGCAAGGCCCGCGTAGGAAGTGAGCTGTTGATCCTCGAACTTCAGTTCCGGTATTTTGTGAACGCGGCTTAGAACCTGTGCTTTACTGGACTTCACTTTCAGTGGCCTCCTGCTTGAGTGAAATAATGATATCGCAGGAGCACTATATCCAATAATGAAGCCTGTTTCCAGAGGTTTCTGCATATTTTCAAGAAATGTTTATGCAACTACAAGGTTAACACTACCCGTCACTTAAAGATCATGCTGATAGATGAATAGTGAAGCTCGAGACAGGTCGCAATCTCCTGCTTGCCGATTGGTGGAGAGATTAACCGAAAAGGAAACAGCACAAGATATGACGGGCGGGGCCGGTCAACCCGGAGGCGGAACCGAGGGTACGGCAGGAAGCACTGCGGGCGGTGGCGGACAAACGGGCGGCGGAGCAAGCGGCATGACAGGCACTCAGGGATCAACGATCAAGCGGAGGATCCCGCTAGAGGATTCTTTCTCTAACGGGATCTTATTATTAGTGGACGACCGGAATTCCTGTAAAATCGATCGGACCATTGATGAAAAAATCCGCCTTCTCGATATTGGAAGCGATCCCGAGGGCCTGAAGGTCCTTGTCATCACATAAGCCGTTGCTGTCGGCAATTATCGGGGCGCAGAACTTCGGCGTCAATACGGCGAGCACAGTCTATGTGGCTGTTGCAGACGATTTGAACAAAGACGGGATCTTTAACGGGGTACCGGCTTTGCCTCATAGGCCCGGATAGCGCGTCTCTTCTTGATCGCATCGAGCACTGCGTTCATTTTTCCACCCCCGAAGCGCCATAAGTGTCAGGTCTGGTGTACGCTTCCCTCTAATCAGATTGCTGATCGTTGAATAATGCAAATTCAAATGAGCCGCTATCTGATCGTCCTTTCATCCTTCCTTTAATATCCGCACGATGTCGCTGATGCTCCGGTCAGCCTCTTTAAGTGTCAAGGTGCAGGCGCCTGCCCCGCGATGCCCGCCTCCTCCGTAGTCGCTGCAGAGGTGGCCGATATGGGTCGTGCACGTCCGGTTTATAATGCTGTGTCCCAGGGTCACAGCAACGTTTTCCTTCCGCGGTCCCCACTGAACACGTACCGATACATTTCCCTGCGGGTAAATGAGATAGATCAGAAAGCGGTTGCCCACGGGCGGTTTTGCGGCATTTCGGAAATCGGTAATGATGACATTGCCGTCGATCCGGGAATACCTTTGGAGTGCCCGCACGGCCAACAGGTCGTTTTCCCTGCAGAGGGCGACCCGTCGCACAATCTCGGGCATTGCCAGGACCTTGTCCATGTCCGCGGTCTTCAGCAGTTCTATGAGTTCTCTGAACAAGCTTTTGTTGAATCCAAGCCCGGTCCGCGGATCGATTGCGAAGCCGAGGAGAATTGCGCCCTGCGGGTCCGAAATATCCTGGACCGAAAGCTGCGCGGAGTCGAACCGGTCAGTCTCGGCTACGAGTGGTTCATAGCGCGAAAGCTTTTCGGATGCGTAGTAATCGTACACCACACGGGCCACGCTCGGCAGGAGAGCGTGCTTACCGCGGAAAGTCTCGGGCGGCTTCCTGTTGCTCTCGGTGAGTTCATGGTGATCGAACCACATCCCACAGGCAGGATGATACGGCAGATTGGAAAGGATATCGTCCTCCCTGATGTCGAACTTGCCGTCCGTAATTTCCTGGGGATGAAGCAACTCCACCTCGTGGACCTGCTCCATCGTGGTGATCAGAACAGCTGCCACCAGGCCGTCAAGGTCCCCCCGCGTCACCAGTCTCATAGATTCTCTCCTGAACTTTATTTCCAACGATTATACCACGTGCGGTTGCCGTCTGCAACAATTCGCACGATCTGCTTTCGGAAATATATCCGATATGCTATACTAATTCCGTTCAAGAGCGCTGGGAAAAGCCATGAAAAAGATCCTGGTCGATAAAACACTCGAAACCATGCTGGACGCGTGGGTGAGGCAGCAACCGGACCTGCAATTGTTTGTTGCTGGGACGAATGATGAACTGCTTTCCCTGCACCGAGCGGAAAATGTAAACGTCATCATATCCCGGCTGGATGCGCCCGGCATGCAGAGTGAGCGTTTGTTTGCCGAGATCAGGAATGACGCCGCGCTCCGGGAGGTTTCACTGATCCTCTTCTGCAATGACCTGACGGACGAAAAGCTGCGCGCTGAACAATGTCGGCCGAATGTGATCATGACCCTGCCGGTGAACAGAACACTCCTGTTCGAAAAAGCACGTTTTTTCCTGAGCACTCCATTGCGCGGAACCTACAAAGTCCTTATCAGCGCCGCATTCGAAGGCAGCACTGAACGGCCTTTTTTCTGCAGATTGAAAAACATCAGCGCAGCCGGCCTGCTGCTCGAAACAGACCGAGATCTTGCTCTTGGAGTCAGGCTGCAGTGCTCGTTCTTCCTTCCGGGCAACAAGCAGGTCTCGCTCCCCGGTGAAATCGTGCGCATGACCGATGGGGAACAACCGGGTATGAAGCAGTACGGTATGAAGTTCAACAGGATTTCCCCTGATGAAATAAAGGAGATTGACGATTTCGTGAAGATAAAATCAGGAAGGACGTAAGAGAGTGAGAAACAGCAAAGGTCAGTTGCTGATGATCTAAAAGGCTTTGTTTCTGGACTTCGTGAGCGCTCACAACGTCGTAGCCCTTCAACCTCAACAAGGCTTCAATGTCTTCCCAATTCCGCATTCCAGGCAATGGAGATCTTCCGCAAAAAATCCTTCGGGATGAGATCGGACCAAGGGCTTAAGATCGTTTCCGCGCGCGGCCACTTTTTTGGGTTTTAAGGTCCGCGCTTTTTCATTTGCAAATAAAGCCATTCTTTGTTAACTTATTATTAATGCGCTGGAGCAAAAGGAGAATACCATGAAGTTTAAAAGAATAACGGTTGACTCTGAAGTGTTTTTTGGCAAACCCTGCATAAGAGGATTGAGGTTCCCTGTGTCCCGGATCCTTGGACTGCTTTCGGCCGGTGAAACCAAGGAGTCCATCCTGAAAGCCTACCCCTATCTCGAACCTGAGGACATTGATGAATCACTAGCGTATGCAGCCGCGTTCGCCAACGAGGAGATAGTGGAGTTCGCATGAACTTCCTCGTTGACATGCCTGTCTCTCCTCAACTTTCCGCATGGCTCAAGCAAGAGGGCCATGATGCGGTTCATGCCTCGGAAATAGGTCTCCATAAAGCAAAGGATAAAGACATCGCCGAAATCGCAAGAAAACAAAGTCGCATCATCATTACTGCTGACCTCGATTTTCCTCAACTTCTCGCCCGAAGCCATGCCGCTGATCCGGGGATCATACTATTTCGGGGCGGGAACTACAGCGAGCAGGAGATGCTTTCTCTGCTCCAACGTGTACTTGAACGGCAAACCGAAGAGAAACTCGAACACGCGATAACCGTTGTGGATAAAACCCGCATCAGGCGGTGCCCCCTGCCGATAGACTGAACCCTTTTCCCCGATAGCATCGCCTCACCCCCCCCTCTTACTTCTAACATTCAACTGCTTCTCGAAGTCTGATTACATTGCCAGGCATGCAGGCTTTTAATTCCGCAATCCGCACTCGAAATGTTACTCCTTCTTAACGGTCCGAACCAGCCTGCTTATCGTCCCATAATGCAACCCCAGATGCCTGGCAACTTCACTCTGCATATACCCGTGCTTTTGAACGGCTTCAGCGATCTTCATATCCCGTTTGCGCTTGTTGCTCGTGACGCTCTCCGGAAAGATCTTTTCAAGAGAAGGTCTTGTCGCGAACCGCTGGCTCCTCGGGATATCGGGGATGTTCTTGTGTTTCTTGAGGTGATCGACAAGCTTATCAATGAAGTCATCCTCGCCCAAAAGCGTCTGTCCCCGAACCTCGGTCCAGATCGTCTTCTTTCCGATTCCCCACTTTACCCCGTTAGAGAACAACAAGTTATCGTTAGCAGATAATAGCTTTAACAATACTGTAACTATAAGATAATAACCGCTGATACAAATCGGTGGCTTTCTCTAACGGGGTGAACCAACTTGCGATACTCTTTCTCCGCCTTACTCCTTTTCCCGCCAAACTGACCGAGAACCCAGTCCGTGGTCAGGCAGGCATGGGGCTTCGCTTTCCCTGCTGTTGCCAGGCAACTGGACCATGCCCAGTCTTCGGGTCTTTGCACCTTTTTTGCCCTGACTGGATTGAGGACCGTATACCGGCAGACTTCGAGGAGATGAGAATTCTGGAGTGAACGGAGTGAGCGAATACGATCGTATTTCACATTGTGAATCGAAGCTCCATGCCGGTTCAGGGAGCTTCCATCTTTCTGGATCAGGATGGCCTTGAACCTGCCTTGAAACAGGTGGCCGGTCCTTCCATGCAGCTTGTTAAAGAGCTGCGTGTAGACCCCGTTCAGTTGGCGCATTCCAAGGGACAGGTTGCCATCTGGCGTCTCGATCAGAAGGTGGTAATGATTCGTCATGAGACAGTAAGTGTGACAGATCCAGTTGTAGCGCTTGTTAACGTGCTGAAGGGTGTTGAGAAAGTTTTCGCGGTCCTGATCTGACCTGAAGACGGGTTTCTTTTCGTTTCCGCGGGAGGTTACATGGTAGACAGCACCGGCATATTCAATACGAAGGGGGCGGGACATAAGCTACGATAGCACATAAAATAAGCAAATGTCAACAGGCAAGACCTGACCCTAAAGACTCTCGTTCAAGGACATGGACACGATCGAGTAGATTCCGATCATGATAAGGAGCAGGTATTCCATCAGGATGGGATCACCCGGACACCGCGTATTCCACGGACCTCGGATTTTCCATGCGGCGGGAGGCATCGAGGATCTCCAGACCAATCACATTGCCGCTCTTATCAAAATCGAGAATTACACCCGGTTTTTCCTCGTCGCTCTCTTCAACCGGCGCGTCGCTGAAAACAATGCGAAGAATATCGACATCGGGATCATATGTAATTTTCATGATTTCCTCCAATATCTTGCGATCTTGCTCGTTCGATAAACTGTAACAACCCTTTTCGGTTCTGCCATGTCATCCACAATCACGCGAACAAGATATATTTTACCGCTTCCCATATCGATTTGCGACTGATAAGCTTTCTTATTGCCGTATTCGTCCACTATCTCATCAGGCTTTTCCAACAAGGCTTGGACGACTGAGTGCGGAATTTGTCGCCGTTGCATTTCCTCTTCTGCATGCCGGGTGAACTTAAAATTCATTTTTTGATCTTCTTATTTTCGCTCTAGACCTGTTTACATCTGAATTTTTGGACTCATGGCATTTCTCGTATGCGTCTATAGATTGTATCATCTGTCATAAAAGTACAATAAACCGGTTTAATTGTAAAGGAGATTCAGGATTATGCTTTGGCCACAAGACCGATTCTTGAGGTCTAGCCGGATTCTCCATATTTATTTCGAAACAATCGGTTTCCCTGTAAGGACGTTCAGCTTTTGAATAAACCGCGATTTTCTCCGGTGTGTCTCGGTCAGATCATTCAGATAGGCAGCCCACTCGCCCGATCTGTTAAGCCCGTCCAGAGCTTTTTGAACTTTCCTGATATAGGACACGGCCTCGCCGTAAATGTTGACATTGGTTTGTGCAATAAGCCCCTCGGCGATATCCTTCCAGATTGCGATTGCTCTGTCCGGATATTTATGAGCGATAGCGGTTGCCACCGTGTCGTCTCGATATCTATTGGACCATGCCTTTTTTTCTTGCTTGACGTCATGCCACCGTACGATATCGTCAACCCGCTTCTCTTCAATAGCAATATCGATCAGGCTATCGGTAAACGGCGGCTTTCCCATCCGGGTCTTTTGAATATTCCCGATGCCCGTACCGGGCAGGGGCCATCCGGGCTTTCCAACAGGACATTCGCCCGTCTCGAGAAATTTCAGGCTTGCATCACGGACCTCCCGCCAAACCTTCGACTTTTCGGAAGCGGTTTGAAGGTCCTTGAAGGTTTTCAGGCATGGATTATCTAAGAAATCATCGGCACGGAGGGCTGCAACAAACAGCCAATCCCTCTTCCGCTGCCGGATATCCAGCAGTTCTTTTTTCAAAGCGGATGCAATCCCCGGCCATCTGTCCTGTGTTGCCTTCACTCCTTTTCGGATCCACTCTTCCGCCTCAGCCACCCGGCCGGCGCCCCGCAGCTTCTTTACCAGACGCTCAAAGCTGCCGGACGCTTCCGCTTCTTGAAAACAGACAGCAACGGCTTCCTCTTCTCTATCCGCATTTTCCAACGCCCGGATGATTTCATCAGACAAGCGGTCACGCTTATAATTCCGCGAGAATGAGTCTTCCTGCCTTTCCTGTTTCATGTGGTGCAGCCTTGCAAGAAGACGGTCTGCCAGGCTGCTCCATGCCTTTTTCCCGAACCTGCGCCCCATAAACTCTTCAAGGCCACGGCAGAGGTCGTAGTCATCCCGCAAACCGAAATCGACGGCGCGTTCCAGTTTGTCCGGATCGGACAAGGAACATTTGGCAAGGGCCTTGAAGAGGATCGGCATGGTCTCGGCTATCTCTTCCGCGGTCTCGCCTTCATCATGAGACTGTTCGATTTGTGCTATCCCTCTTTCAAACAGCTTTTCTCCCAACCGTACAACGTCATCCGCGCATGCTTCATCGAGAAGCTGCTGCAGGCCTTCGCGCACAGGAGAATAATCGGGTGTATGGCCTTCGTGCTTCCAGTAGTTTCGCCATCCCGGTTCGCTGCTGACGATGATAATGGCCCTGGTCACAGCCTTAACCAAAGCGGGACAGCCTTTTTTCCCGGGAGATGCTGTCGCAAGTCCCCGTTCTTTCGTTATTTCAGGGTGGTCTTTGAGGATTCCGGCCAGCATTGACTGCAATTCCTTCCTGGACTTCTTCTTGAGGGCTGAATCAATGCCGGCAAGCGCAAGCTCGGCCTCTTCGATCAATTCATCGTCCTCTCCCCCATCTGTTTCTATGTCGTCATCATAGTCCTCCCCTACCGGCGGCTCATCCTCGAGGAGATTGAGCCGCTCGTCATCTTCGCCTGCCAAAGGCATTTCAACGTTATTTTTAATCCGGTCAAGGTATTCGAGGACGACCGAGACAGCATGCTTGCAGGTTCCGCCGTAGGGACAGGTGCATTCTGATGAAAGCCGTCCCTGTTCACGCGAAACCTTTGTCGCGTAGTTTTCCGACCCCTGCACCCAGGCGATAATGCTGCCCTCGGAGGTTTCGGCCAAATCCCGCACTGACCCGCCCTTATGATAGGACATCCCGCGGGATACGATCTTTTGTCCGGCCCAGTCTTCAAGGTGTGCCCATGTGAGTTCACGAAATTTTTTTCTTGCATGCACCCGGCGCGCCTGACCCCGTTTTTTACCGCTTCTCATTTATGCTTCACTGCTCACTTTTCTTCGCCCGCAGCAGCTTGCTTATCGTGCCCACATGCAAACCGAGGTGCCGGGCGATCTCACTTTGCATATACCCGTGCTTTTGAACTGCTGCAGCGATCTTCTTATCCCGTTTGCGCTTGTTGCTCGTGACACTCTCCGGGAAGATCTTTTCAAGTGGGGGTCTCGTAGAAAACCGCTGGCTTCTCGGGATCTCGGGGATATGCTTGTGCCTTGAGGTGATCGACGAGTTTGTCAACAAAGTCATCCTCGCCTAAAAGCGCCTGGCCCCGGACTTCTGCCAGATTGTCTTCTTTCCGATCCCCCACTGAACGAATTGACGATAGTCCTTCTCTGCCTTCCCTCTTTTCCCGCCAAACTGACCGAGAACCCAGTCCGTGGTCAGGCAAGCATGGGGCTTCGATTTCCCTGCTGTTGCCAGGTAACTGGAACATGCCCAGTCTTCCGGTCTTTGCACCATCCTCGCCCGGACAGGATTTAAGACCGTATAGCGGCAGACTTCCAGAAAATGATTTCTGAATTCTGGAGTAAGCAGAGCGAACGAATACGACAATGATTAACACTCTGAGAATCGAGCTCCCAATGTTGAAGGGGCGCTCCATTCTGGAGCGAGTGGAACGAGCGGATACGATCGAATTTCACATTAGGAATCGAAGCTCCGTGTTGCTTCATGGAGCTTCAATAGGCTGGCCTTAAACCTGCCCTGAAAGAGGTTAAGTGGATGTGATCTCAAACGGATTTATTGATAAGAGGTTCTATCCAGGATATCAAAGAAGGGATATCGGACCGGGCCGCATTCCAGACCTCATCGATGTCCACGTGGTCATAGGCATGAATAAGCAGGTCCCGCATTCCCGCGATCTGTCTCCACGGTATATGCGGATTGGCCGAGCGGAATGGTTCAGAGAGCCGCTTTGACGCCTCACCAATGATCTCAATCTGCCGTATGACGGCCGATTGTATCAACGCACTGCCGTCAAACTGTTCTTTATCAATGCCCTGAAGGAAATTCTGTATCTGTTTTGCAGCTTGAAGGATATCGGTGAGATGGCTGGGGTCACGCTGCTGCATAGATGACCTCGGCGGAATCGAGGATATCTCTGCGACGAATGGGGTTGCGGCTCCGCTCTATGCCGCGGCGGTTGACCAGATCGACGTTTCTGCCGAACAGCGCCTTCAGTTCGTCCTGCATATTCACATGGTCGAGCAGGCTCCAATGAGCATCTGAAGCGAACGTCACGAGCACATCCACGTCGCTCGTAGGCCCGAAATCATCTCGAAGCACCGATCCGAAAAGGGCAAATTCGGTGATTTTCCAGCGACTACAGAACTCGGCGAGTTTCTCTTTCGGCAAAGTGATCTTCATACTGTGATAGAATAGCAAAGTTCTTTAAAAAAAACAAGCGCCAATCACGCCGCGAACATTACCGGGCATTCCTCTTCCTCCCTATTTATTACTTGTTCTTCCCTAGCCACACCAGCCTGCTTACAGTTGCCGTATGCAGACTGAGATGCCGGGCTACTTCGCTCTGCATATACCCGTGCTTTTGAACGGCTTCAGCGATCTTCATATCCCGCTTCTGCTTCTCCCTCCCGATAGAATTATCCTTGTCCGCCACTCCTTCCACCTCAGGGGGAAGGACGGGATGAGGGTGGGTTGTTAGCGGGAGGGCTGGGGACTTGCGCCCAGCGGCTACGAGTGCGCAAGCGCGAGTGTAGGGTGTGGGGATGGGTCCCTTCTTTCTTCTGACACTCTCCGGGAAGATCTTTTCAAGTGGGGGTCTCGTAGAAAACCGCTGGCTTCTCGGAATTTCAGGAATGTTCTTGTGTTTTTTTAGGTGATCAACAAGCTTATCCACAAAGGCATCCTCGCCCAGGAGAGCCTGTCCCCGGACCTCCGTCCAGATCGTCTTCTTCCCGATTCCCCATTGAACGAAGTTCCGATACTCCTTCTCCGCCTTCCCCCTTTTCCCGCTAAACTGACCGAGAACCCAGTCCGTGGTCAGGCAGGCATGGGGCTTCACTTTCCCGACTGTTGCCAGGTAACTGGACCATGCCCAGTCATACGGTCTTTGCACCATCCTGGCCCGGATCGGATTGAGAACCGTATATCGACAGACTTCAAGGAGATGAGAATTCTGGAGTGAACGGAGTGAGCGAATACGATCGTATTTCACATTGAGAATCGAAGCTCCATGCTGATTCAGGGAGCTTCAATCTGAGAACTTGAACCGGCCTTGAAAAAGATGGCCGATCCGACCGTGCAATTTGTTAAAAAGCTGTGTATAGACCCCATTCAACTGGCGCATACCGAGGGATAAGTTGCCATCTGGAGTTTCGATCAAGAGGTGGTAATGATTGGTCATGAGGCAATAAGCGTGGCAGATCCAATTGTACTTTTTTGTCACATGCTGGAGGGTATTCAAAAAGTTCTCGCGGTCCCGGTCGGTCCTGAATACGGATTTCTTTTCATTGCCGCGAGATGTTACGTGGTAGACTGCGCCAGCGTACTCTATGCGAAGGGGGCGGGACATGAGCTACGATAGCACAAAGAATAAGCAAATGTCAATATACAAGACCTGACCCTAAAGATTCTTCGGGAGGAGACGGCGGGCATCGAGAAAAAGCTCGTCCGGGAGTTGAAGAAAATATGCAAACACCCGCTGCGGTTCAAGCCTGCCGATACTCTGCGGACGTTTCTGATCGGACCTGAGCAAAAACATCTTTTCACGTTCCTGCGGATTCCCGGCGTACCGCCTACGAATAATCACGCTGAACAATCCCTGCGAAAAATGGTGATCTTCAGGAAGGTTTGTTTCGGCACCCGTTCAGACAGCGGGCTCAAAACTCACAGCATCATCCCCACGCTCATACAGACCGCCCGACGACAGGGCGTCCATCCAAGGGAATTCCTACATACCCTCCATACGGCCGATACCGTAACAGCACAGGCCGCCTTGTATAACAATTCAAGTTGAAAAGAAATCCAATCGAGAATACAATCAGGGCAATTCTGCATTCCGGGTCCGGGTGAAGAGCGGGGTGCTCTCTTTAGGCCGTGTGGTTCTATCAATTGAGAAAGGGCTAAACTGTTACCGGACGGGATTTAAGACCGTATACCGGCAAACTTCGAGGAGATGAGAATTCTGGAGTGATCGGAGAGAGCGAATACGATCGTATTTCACATTGTGAATCGAAGCTCCATGCCGGTTCAGGGAGCTTCCATCTTTCTGGATCAGTATCGCCTTGAACCTTCCCTGAAACAGGTGACCGACCCTTCCGTGCAGTTTGTTAAAGAGCTGTGTGTAGATGCCATTCAACTGGCGCATGCCGAGGGAGAGATTTCCATCAGGCGTTTCGATCAGGAGGTGGTAATGATTGGTCATGAGGCAGTAAGCATGGCAGATCTAGTTGTATCGCTATTTATGTGCTGGAGGATGTTTCACGGTACAAGAATATTGCCCTCACTTCTGAGATGAGCACTTTCTTGTTCTTTTTTTGTCGGCGATTGATTGATGCGATTAAATATTTTACTGGGAAAATCATTTTTGCCAATTTTGAATTGCAATTTACCATTTGAGCCTTTGACGGAATACATTTCCCTTCGGTTCCTTGCAACACTGATCCACTCTGTCCCACCATTAGATTGATCTAAAATCTGTTTAAGCTCTTCAAAACTTAACACAACAACGCCATCATCATTGCAAACTAAAAGTACGAAAGCAAATCCTATTTTATTTTTCATCTCTGCAATTTCATCTTGGTGTCTGCTTTGGAATGAAAAGGTCCACGGCGAGAGTCGTTTGGAAGAGTATTTAATATATATTCCTATTTTATTGTCTATCACATAAGATGCGTTATCCTGAGTAGGAAACAATTGTATGGACACCTCTCTCGGCATTCCATGCAAGAGACATGTAAAAACGGCGCCATGATAAAATTCGAACTCTCTAATCATTTTTCTTTGCGGTCTTTAAAAATCTTATATTGCCCTGATATTTGTAGAAAATACGCGCTTTACCTATGTTATTAAAAAGAATGTTAATATGATGAATCGCATTCGGATACTTCCCAAGCTCAAGTTGATTGTCCCCGATAAAACCCTTTGTACGTGTAATTGTTGCCTTATCAATTTCCCCTTTTTTGTCAGCGTAGCCCGCAATGCTTTTCGGATGATGTACAGCGATCGAGTCATCTCCTGAGGGACAAAAACTTTCCATGTAGTTTACTAAATAATCAGGCAAACACGGCTTGCCGAGCAGTCCATTCAGAGCTTTTATCTTCCCTAACGCTGACATATTCTCATCTAAAATGTGAGCAATTCCGACCTCGTCATAATCGAATAAATCAAAACTCATCTCACCCTTGTCTATAACGATATTTGTTTTATCAATACTTGTGCTTGCAGCGGCCGTGATTCTTTCACCATCAAGCCATACTGGCGATCTATTATTTTGTTTTCTTGCCTCGAGCGATAGTCTGTGAAAAATAAAGCATCGCTGCCAATCGAGGAATAATGTTTTCGGAATCACTAATGTAAAATAGCCTAGGTAGGATTTGCGAGATCCAAACATTCTTGCTCTCTGAATATACGTGTCTTGTTGGAGCTTATGCTTAACATCTCTCGTAAAGAACATTAAAAGTAAATTATTAAACGTCACACCGCGTGATACAATATTTCCTCCTATGATTATCGTAAAAGGAGCCGAAGGATCGGTCGCGGTTCTATTATCTGCAGCATTCACCTCTTTATCGCTATTCATCACCACAACGTTATTGCGGTCACAATTAGCGATAATATACTTTACGATTTCGCTTTTCTTTTCTGGATATATTGAGGCTGCTGTTTCCCATATTTTTTTATAATACGATTCGTGATTATTATTTTTGTCATCACGAAGTGTTTCAAATATTTTAATTACTTGCTTATAATCCACAATGTGATCATTTTTTTTACCGCTTGTGTGAATTAACATAGAATAATTTTTCTCACGCTCGTTTACCTCGATGTTCAAGTATGCCACATCCACAACAAAGCGGAATAACGATTCTCGAAGATGTCTTGGAAGATCGCCCGTATCGGAAAGAAATGATAGGCCGAACTTTGGATTCTCAACAGACACAGGGAAAAATATATCCTGCCCTACATAATTAGAGTGTGGCGGAAAATCTATCCAATATTCATTTTGGTTTTTATGAGTTCTGTTCAAATCAAGTCTAGCCGGAGTCGCTGTGACCCCAATGTATATACCTTCATTTCCAATTAACGACTCCGTCAATTCGTTTATTTTACTTTTCTCTTTTTTGTTAATTTTTGAGTTTGGCGTTGCATAATCAGCCTCATCGTCCACAACGACACGACTTTTACGACCTTCAATTTTCAGAATTAGCTTATATAAATCTTTGGCATTTTTTTTACAAAATATAATCCACTGTCTATCTCCAATCTTTACTTCTGGAGTTAATATTTCACTGAATTTCTTAGGTGATGGTGACAGGCCAGAGCGTTGAAAACGTTCGAGGTTCTGACCCAGTAATTGAACACTATCATTAAGTAAGACGAGAATGATTTTATGCCCTTCATCAAGTAACTTTGCTGTCAGGGCAATCATCATTTCTGTCTTTCCACTTTGAGGTTCACCGTAGATAACGAATGATTTTTGACCTTTTTTGATATTATCTATTGCCGTTTCAACAACGATTTTAATTCTTTCGACTTCTTGCCCATTATTGACAAGATAAGCAATCCGCTTTTCGTAGCGATGACCAATTTCTGTTTCTTGTTTTAAGCTATTTAAGTTAAAATCCATTTTTATATTCTCCATCATAAACTCATGATAGATACGTGCTTATTGCCCTAGGTCTTGTTAATAATTTTCTAAGGCACAACTCCTTTAAATGACAATATCACTTCACTTCGCATTCGTGCATCTAGCGCAGCAACGCTATGACGTGACGTCGGCGGCGGAAGGTAACGCCGATTTGCTGGTAATCTTCGTACACGTCGCTCAATGAGACTAAGCCCAGCAAGCTCTGCCACGGCAGACACTATATGCGAATTTCTAATATAGGTACCCTTGATCGTATTCTCACCAATTACATAGATGGCCCTGCCACCCGGCTTAAGAACGCGGGAAACTTCGTGTACGGCTAGACGCATGTCATAGATGTACCGTGCAAGAGGTCTTTTATCTTTTGTCCCAAGAGCGGGCCGTAACTTTAAGTCAGTGATGAGATGAGCAATATCTTTATCGTCAGCTATCTTCGCTCTGCATGATTCAGTACCGACACTCTGACTTCGCAAACGTCGAAGCTCCTCAATCCTGTATCCCATCCAGACTAATGTAAATTTGCTGCAACGGATGTAATCTAATGCATTTAAATAAGGAGGAGATGTCAAGACCAAATCTACTGAATGACTTTCAAGCGGCAATGCGCGAGCGTCCCCTTCATATGTTTGTGTTGCTGGCCCTCGATTTTTAGAATTTTTATCGATGCAATTTGGAACAACGCGATTTACCATGCCAAGAAAGTTTCTGAAGGGTTTAGCAGGTGCACGAGCAAAAGACTTATGAGGCCGACTATGAGATAGATCCATTGCGAGAGAAGCTCCCGACTGCTTAGTGATGATAAGCCGAGAGAAAGCGCACCAGAGCAGGTTGCGAACAGTATCATCCTTAACTCGCTCTATTGCCATTACTAGCGATGTAAGTTGTCTCCGAGCATAATCATCAAACCAGTATGTAATGAATTGTCGCGTCAGTTGATCTGCCCCACGAGGGTATGCATTTCGGGTTGGTAACCTTGCGAAGATATCTACTGCTCGATCAAGAACATCAACTGCCTTGTCCTGCACAGCGTCCGGATCTACCGAAGTTGTCCAAACTTTTGAAATAAGAACAGCGAGCGGATCAATATCAATACCAATAGCGCGATGACCTTTAGATCGGGCCACAGCGAGCACAGTACCAGAACCCATCATGGGATCCAGAACCCGTAATGGCTTTTTTGCTTCAGCCAAAACATCAAAGGCGATACCCGGCGCCATTCTAGCCGGAAACGGGTGGATTGGCCGTAATTTCTCGAGTTTCTTCATTGTGCTCTTCTCTTAACAACTCTCCTTGTTAAAATGCTTGAGATAAACAGTAAGGTTCTGATTTAACATTTACAGGTGGCCGCATTAATTGTTATTGGCCGAGAGGAAAGTGCCTATCTTGGATGGTATTTCCGATTATATAGACTTGCATTTTTTTGTCAAGCCAGATTTAAAGTGTTCAGAGGTTAAGTTGCTTTTATATATTGGCAGGTTAAAGGCGTCCTTTGCGAATCAAATGAATAATCGAAATTCTCCATTCTGACATCTCGAAAAAGCAAATTAATGTTATATTGAAATCATGTTGGTCATGTGAAAAAAGGTGAGATAGGTGGGTTTCCCATCTCACCTTTCCCAGGAAATTAATTTTAATCAGGCGAGCATAATCTTGATTCGCCGTAAATTCGATCCTTTGTTGTCAATCTTCTGAACCCTGAACTTACCGATTTCTCCGGTGCGGCTCACGTGAGTTCCTCCACATGCCTGGATGTCGACTCCTGCTATTTCTATTCCTCTTATTCCGCCATTGGTTTTTCGGATATCAACGTTACGTGTTCGGCAGAAACCCGGAATGAGCTTTGCTTCTTCTTCGGAAAAGATTCTTGCCGTGACAGGCCGGTCTTCTGCAATGATCTGATTTACCCATGTTTCCAAACGACTCCGTTCTTCCAGTGAAAGACCCCGATCAAGCTCAAAGTCGTGCCGACTGAACTCGCCGGGGGTTCCCACCTGCCCGCCTGTCACACGGACGTTAAAGTTCTGAAACATAAACGCATTCAGCAAATGCAAGGCACTATGATGCCGAGAATGATACTTCCTTCTGCCCTTGTCTACACTGCCGTGGACGGTTGCACCGACGATTCCACTCGTAACATTACGGTCGACGCTATGGTAAACCGTGTCCCCGAGGGTTCTTACTGCAGTAACTTTGTATATCGTACCGTTGACATCTATTTGTCCAAAATCACTCGGTTGCCCGCCGCCTTCGCTATAGAAGCAGGTTTCCGCCAATATTACTTCGCTGCCATCACTGCGGATGCCGGTTATTACACTATCAAATTCCATTAAATCAGGGGCGTTATAGTGAAGTATGTTTGTCATGATAATCTCCTTTTATAATTGGGGGAGGCGTTACCTCCCCCGTCGTTGTGTGTTAAGCGACAAGTGTAAAAAAATCACTTGTCAATCTTTTGTTAATGGATGCCGCACGATTTATACTTGCGTTTACGAGACGCTGCTGATTGGCTGCGAAATAACTTTCTACAGCGGCCTCGAACTCAAGAGCTTTTTTTACCACCACGGCTGCATTAGCTATCGTCCCAGAGAATCCGAACATCCTCGTTTCAAAACCATCCGGTTCCAGGAACTCAAGACGCTTTTCAATATTCTCAGGTGTAACCGTTCCGCCAAAACTGAACTCCTTGCCGATAATTTTGCACCGATTTCGAAGTTCTTTTGCCATTCTCAGCAGCTCCAGATCCGTCACTGTGCCCCCAACAGATGCTGCTAAATCGCTGAAGCCAACATTAATTCGATGGATCTGGTCATTAGAAGCGGCAAGGATATCGTCGATTTGGTTGAATGCAGTAATGGATTCGACATTAATCGTAAGCTCCTCAATTGAACTCAATCCTACGGTTTTCGTAATCGCCTCGATAAATTTTTTTACACCGAAGGGCGACTCAATCATAGGACCGACAAACCGAAGAATACCGATCCGATACATCTCATGAATGTCTGTGCGCGCATCAGGTCCTCCAATTTTACAAACAACCTTCTCCTTACGCACAAGGTTTATCAGCATTGCTATGAATGGCAACATCATAGCCTCAGACTCAGTGCCTACCTTTAAGAAAGTGACGAACTTCGAAAGCTCTTCCTCGAAAAAGATCCTAAGACCATTTGGATTCTGTAATGATTGTTTCATTGTATGCCTCCCTTGAATTCAAAGTATGCCACGCACTGCCCTTGAAAAGTGTTTCGTCGTGGTCATTGTTCATTGATTCGAACGGACACGATAGAGTTCTTGCCGCGCTGACAGCGTCTGTCACATCTGAAATTTGGTCACCGAAAATGTAAGGTTTTACGGCCTCAAAGGATCGTAGCCCCATCCCAATGCCTGAGATCGGTATCTTTAACATTCTTGCTACATCCCAGGTCTTCTCAGTCGTCCCGCCGCTTGCAATAACCCTTACATTCGGATAAGCACCGGTAATGAGCGATACAAGTGCTAAACTTTGGAGACCGTAGCCACGCTTTGTCTCTGCCATTGTCTCGCCGTCAGCCTGTATAAAGAAGCCTTCACTTCCTAAAAGACTGATCAGCATTTTCACTACTTCGAGTATCTCAGCAGGACTAGATTGAAGGCTACCAACGCATATCGAAACGGGATAACCTCCGCTATTAATGGTACGGATTTCATCTTTCAGACTGCTGATAACAGAATGGACTTCATTATCGTTCATTCCGCTCAGGTGAAACTCAATACTGTCTGCTCCAGCGTCCATGCATTCACGCACAATCCCTTGAAGCGAATCGGCACGTTCTGGATCGGTCAGCTTAATGGCCGTTGACGGACATACGTCCAAACAATGACCGCAACCACGACAATTCTCCGTTGTAACTCTCGCCTTATTGATTTCCAAAATGCTGATCGCGCCATGTGGGCATACAGCCTCACACTGTCCGCAACCTTCGCAAGCCATCCAGTCGATGGCTGCCTTTAAAAAATGCGGATCGTTCTGCATGGGGCTGACGCTTGCTATTACTGCTGTGGATCCGCCTGCTTCCTTTATACCCTCTCTGACAGCCCTTACCATTTTTGCTTCTCCTCGAACATCTATAAGAAGAGCTCCGGCAAGCGCGTAAATATGAGCAAAAAGTTTCGCAAGCGAAGGATTCTGAATCGACGCGCCGATTATAGGTTTGAATAAGATCCCTTTTTTTAATGCATGCTTGATCATTTTGAACCTCCCTTTGTGAAAAAACCGATTATATGATCGCCTTTTTTTACATCAACCGGCTTCCAATGATGGGTGCATCCGGCAGGGATGTAAACCGCGATTGGCCCCGTTACCTGCTTGGTCACCCCATCAACAATTACATCGACAACGCCGGAAGTAATGATGTACGTCTCATCGCAGTCGTGAGTGTGACCAGAACTGATTCCTTCAGGAAATTGGGACATATCCACTAGGGCGGATTCTACTGCGTGCCGTAGCTGGAGCGCGGCCAGATCTAGCGTAAAAACTTCCTCATCATGATTCGAAAATATCTTTTGCGCCGCTGGGATGAAACGAGGTGTTGGATTAGATTTTACCAGGTTGAATATTGCCGCCCCGGGCATTACAGCGTACTTTTCGATATTTTCGACATGAAGACCGGCGTCATGAAATATCTGCTTCCACTGATCGGTTGATGGAATATCTTTTCCACTTTTACAATGGAACCCGATAATCGCGGTTGCGAACGGATCGTCTGATACCTTACTGACCAACTCCGCAAGAACGACTCTCGTGCCAACCGGGATTACCCTACTCAATGTTTGGATTCCCGCGGCGATATCGACAAAATCGTGCATTACGAACCCCGCGATTATGAGCATCTTCCCGGACAAGTGATCCTCGGGCAAGCCGTCATTCACGTCGCCGGTAATTACGGTTAGTCTGTCACTTACGCCGAATTTGCTGGCGGTCTTGTTTGTTAATTTTGCTGCTTCGTGATCGAGATCGATTGCTAAACCAGTGACAGTCGGGTACGAGGCAAGCAGTTGGCAAATGCACTCTCCGGAACCTTGACCGATTTCCACCAGTTGAGTGATCCCGCCACTGTCGAGAATCGTTTTAATTTCTTTCAGGTATGGAGTATAGGTGCTTGCTGACCCTATTATTTTGCTCGCGGCGATGACTCCCTTCATATGTCGCCCGCCGTCCATCATTGCTGCCAGCGATGATGCCATCCAAGTCATTTCGCCGACATGCAGCTGTGATGCATCGCCTTCGTGTGTAAGGAATAATTCTTTGCCACTGATGGCATACCAACCGCTATCTGCGGTCAAGAGTTTTACAATGAGAGGTGTGTGGCTGGAATAAATCTTTTCGATGTCTTCGATCTCGATACGTTTTGGAATTGCCCCATCACAGAAGAAGGGAGCGAGGCAAAAAGCAGCTGCTGTTGCGGTAAGTCCAGAATTCCGTTTAATAATGCGCCGGTTGCTAATGTCAGCGATCTGTTCCATGGGTGAACCTCCTTTTTTGGAGACCGCCGACTATAAAAATGTTATATTTACGGTACGGCGGGCTCATTGTAGGACCGACAAGGGACTGCATGGTTTCCTGCCCAGCTACCGATGGCCGCTGGAACGGCCGTCGGTAGCGCTTTTATCTACCCATAATCAATTTTTATTTTATGCATTAGTTTTACCCCCTTTTAAAAAGTCTACTTCTTCACGTGAATATCAACTGAAGACTTAATTACATAGTTATATGCAAAGCTAGTACCAAGGGGTAACATATCGGAGTGGGGATAGAGATATCGTTTTTGAAATAAGGACTTATGCGGATGGAGGTTTGTGCGAGAGGCAGTTATTTTATTTTACTAGCGAACTTTCTGCGGCAAATGCGAAGCAAATGGATTATAAATGTATTGCTAGTCGTTTAATTTGCTGGCTGCATAGACAAAGCAATTCTTCGTTTTTCTTTTCTGCTCGCATTTTTTGACTTTTCCGTTATCAACAACAGCATAGAAAAGCTTCCCATTGCTTTGATTGACTGCGCGATTTATTTTGTCAGGTGTAGTTCCGATTTGCCAGCTTAAAGAAGTGGTTTTCAATTTACTACAGAGTTCAGTAACATTGCCCTTGTTTTGGTCAATTATATTTTCTACTAGCTGTCCCAGTTTATCTGACTTGTCGAAAGAGCCGTGAGCTCGAAAACTCTTTACTACGTCTGCCAATCCAATATTAGAGAGATCGGTAAATTTTTTACTTGCATTACCTTCTTTATATGATTTGATATATTCTGGGAGATGCGCGGGTTCGATCATATCACCATTGCATGAAATGCTAGCACGCAAAATAATACTTCGTAATTCTCTTACATTTCCTGGGAAAGGATATGCTTCAAGAAGCGAAAGAGCATTAGAAGAAATATCTTTAATTTCTTTCCCATTATTAATAGAAATAGTTTTAATAAAATGCTTTGACAAGTCTGCGATATCTTCTCTTCTTTCCCTCAGAGCTGGGATTTTTATCGGATATGTACTAATCCTCCAGTAAAGATCACTTCTAAATGTACCTTTCTCGATTTCTTCACTCAAGTCCTTGTTAGTTGCAGAAATTAATCTCACATTCACTTTTATGTTCTCTGTACCACCTACCGGTCTAAAATCTTGGCTCTCAATTACATTCAGAACTTTTGCTTGTAATAGAAGAGGCATATCGCCTATCTCGTTCAGAAATATTGTTCCCCCGTCTGCCTTTTTGAAAAGCCCATCCGCATCGTCAGTTGCTCCTGTAAAAGTACCCTTTTTGTGACCGAATAATATACTTTCTAAAAGGCTGTCAGGTATTGCAGCACAATTTTGATTCAAAAAAGGCAAAGTCTTACGCTTACTTTTATGATTGTAGTGAATGAGTCTTGCCACCAAATCTTTACCGACGCCTGATTCTCCCGTAATTAGAACTTCTGCTTCTTCAGCAGAAATTTTTTCAATTTCATCTGTTAATTCCTTCATCTTTTTACTCTTAAAAATTAATCCCTCAAGAGCTGCCGAATTCCTAAGATCGATTTCCTGCAATTTTTTCATTTTGAGACATCTTGATACTTGAAGTATGACAGCATCTTCATCAAAAGGTTTCGTTATATAGTCAGATGCCCCCTCTTTCATAGCGCGTACGCCGCTTTCAACTGTCGCATATCCGGTTATCATAATAAACTGAATATCAGGCATTTCCGATTTCACCTGATGCAGTAAATCCATCCCATCCATAGCAGGCATTATCATATCCGAAATAATCAGATCAACTTTATTATGTCTTAATGTTTTAATTGCATCCACACCGTTACTTTCAGTGAAGACTTGTGACTTTTTATAATGTTTTTTAAGAAGCATTTCCAGACTATGTCGAATATCATTTTCATCATCAACGACAAGGAATCTGTAAAAGTTCATTTTATCGCTCCACTGGAAGAGTTATAATTAATATTGATCCTCTCGGCTGTTTAGGATGAAACGAAAGAGTGCCGCCAAGTTTTTCGATATATTTTCTTGAAGTATATAAACCTTTATGCGCTCCGTTCTGGTTCAAAATAGGATTATTTGCAGATTCCTTGAAAATCTCTTCTGTAAGACTGTTTGCCATATCTGAGATCGTTATAAATACTCTGTTATTTTCTATCTTGGCACTGATTTTAAGGTAATTATCTATGAGTGTTTCGTTTGTATGTTTGATAGAGTTACGTATAAGTTCGAATATAGAACTCGAAAGAAGTCTCTTGTTCGCTTTGACATAATAAATGCTTTTGAGATGGCTGAAATGCTTGGGATACGGAGTTGATTCCGACAAATTCTTTAGTTCTTTTAATATTTGAGAAATATCGACCTTTTCAATTGACTCAAGACGCTTAGGGTCTATCCAGTCATAATAGCATTCCCTAAGCAGAGCTATTTTCTTTCGTATTTCTCGTAATTTTTGGTTTGGAGATAAATTTCGATTAAAGGTACTTTGTAACCGCGCAATGGTATTGCCGAATTCATGATGCCTATCATAAATGAGTTTTTCCTCACCAAGCTTCTGCTCATATAAACTAATTCCTTTGAAAGCTAAATCCGAGAACAATGCAATAATAGCAGATATATTATCCAACATCTTTTTAGTATCATAAAAGCTGCCTAAGAAAAAAACCTCAGATAAGTGGTCATGCGAATAAAATTTGCCACACGGGAAAAAAACAATATTCCTGCTTTTCAAGATAGTCATTTCGCGTTTGGGGTTAATTTTAGTAGTATCCCATGCTAAGTCTACCCGATCTGTAGTTAACGTAATTTTTTTTCCATGAAGACTTTTAATGAAGTCGGCCACTTTTAGTGGAGATATGAGATTTATGACATCGTTATTTTTTGCATTGTCGTTTATCCATTCAATCACTTTATTCGTTTCTCTCGCCGTTATTTGGCCCCTAAAGTCGAGATCAGTCATCAGTCGATAGAAGAGCATCTCCCCTTCGGTTACTACAATGCAAAGTTCATTAAATCTGCGCATATCTTTGCAGTGATTTTTGTACCAATGATAAAGCCGTGTTGAACTTGTAATCTCCTCTCTCTGTCTCTTATCAAATAATTTTGCTTCATATTCATCTCGAAAATTCTCGTCAGCTAATTGCGGTTTTTCACTGTTTCTTATGACTTTATAAGCTCTTTCTAGTTTTGGCGAAAGTGTCCCATTATTGTCCATGTGAATACAAAGCCAAGGCACTCTGATCTGAAAAGCAAGTCTCTTATTGTCTATGCCCCTATGAAGGCACTCAAAATGTCCGTCTGGATCTGACGTATAAATATTCGCTCGCCAATATGAAAACTCTTTCCATAGAAAAGACAAAAAATCAGGGCTTTCAATAATGTCGGTAATTCGCTCGGCGCAGTCTTCGACGCCGCTGCTTGCCAAATAAGCAAAATTTATTTTATCCCTCCAATGTGCGATTGTATTTAATTTCGGATTAGACATATCGAGTATCGATTCCTTCTTGGGACACAGATCTTGAGTATTTCTTAAAGAAGAATAGCTCGATTAAAGATATGGCCTCGAAAAGGATCCAACCCATGATGCTTACCAGCAGAATTGCTGCAAACTGCAAAGATGTATCGAAATTTTCCTTACCAATGTCTATCAGATACCCGAGCCCCTTGCTAGGATTCACAAATTCACCCAATATAGCGCCTACAGCTGCAAATGTTATCGATACTTTACTGCCAGTCAGTATGTAGGGTATCGCATAAGGGAGCTTTATTTTCCACATTCTTTGGCACCATGAAGTATTAAGCATATCCATAAACATTTTAACTTCTTCATCATAAGCGCTTAATCCTGCCATAGTACTTATTAGAACTGGAAAAAAAGAAATCATAGCAGCCATCATAACCTTCGGTAATAACCCATAGCCGAACCAGATAACAAAAAGAGGCGCGACTGCTATTTTAGGGACAGATTGGAAGGAGACCAGTATCGGATAAAGGATCTTTTTTATAATCGTGATTCTGTCACAAATCAATGCAAGCACTATCCCCGTCATAAATCCGATGACAAAACCGAGGACGATCTTCGAGTAACGTATAAGATAAGTGAGTGAATAAAAGATTTCTTTTGACATAAATCTTCACCAGGACAATCGAGACGGGTGGGAATATGCCCGCTGAAACATTAAAGAGTCTGACGATTCCTTCCCATAACAATAAGGAAATGGCTAACGACAAAGCAAGCAAATATTTAACCGAAATATTTTTCATCTTACAAGGAACTCGTTAGAATAAAGACTTCTTAGAGAAATACTCTTATCGATGAGGCCCTGACTCAACAGATAAGATTGAGTTGCTTTCCAACCTTCTTCGTCCTGATACCCAAGAGGCTGCCCTTTGTGTTGTCCTTGCTCGATAAAGCTATTAACCCAGTTCAGTTTTGCTTTCGAGTACTCTCTATCTTGTTCAGGGAAAAGCTTGAAAAATACGCCCAAAGCTTCTTCTGGATGCTGCAATGAGTATTGAAGCGATAATATTACAGATTTAACTACTCGTTTCGCTAAGTCCTTTTTGTAGTTGTAGGTATCATCACTCGCTATCAGTCCCTGACCGTAAACTTTTACGCCGTAATCCTTAAATAAAATTTCATTTATCCCATATCCTTTCAACTTCACCTGCAAAGGATGTTGAAATGAAAAATGGACCATAGCATCAAGGTCTCCCGATAATATTTCTTGAATACTTCCAGCAGAGGGTATTTCAATTATATTATTCTTATCAAGGTTCTCTTTTTCAACAAAAGCTAGATACTGCTTATAAGCAGAGGATCCTTTCATTACACCGACTTTCTTGCCGTAAAGATCGGTCGGTTTCTTAATATTTTTTGATTTTAAAGAATAAACGGATGCTGGCGTATTGGGATAGAAAATAGCAAGTACCTTAATGCTCCGCTGTGGTTCACTGCTGCGTCCTTGTAGCGCGGACTCGCCAGCACAAAGAGCGAAGTCAACATTTCTTGCATCAACCATATTAACGGAGTATGATGAACCTTGTCCTGGAACTATTTCTAAATCAATACCATTGTCCCTGAAAATATTCTTTTCTTGTCCTAAATAAAGAAAGGAATGCTCGGCTCCTGGCTTCCAATCGAGCATGATCTTGACTTTTGACAGCTTCTCTGCTTTTGCATTGGAACTAACGAGAGCCAGGAAGAATGCAAATAAGAGGATAGCAAATAGCTGTTTACTTTTCAACAATGTTTTCATCTTTATTCCCCTTTTTAAATAAATTAGTCACAATTTCAGCAGCATGTAGTCCATCTTTTGCAATGAGGACTTTGTCTTTAAATGGATTTTCCGATACTAATCTCGCAGCAGTTCCCCCAGTTTTTGGCAAGGTTATGATTGGAAGTCCGTTTGCCAGAGCAAAAGCTGCTTCAAGCCACGCACCCATGCCTCCTGAAATCACGATAATGGCGTCACTCGAACGAATAAGTAACGGAATTCTCAATCGCTGATCCATCCCTGTATTAATCTTGACTGTTGAATATTTATTTGGCTTTCTCAATACCTTTTCTTCTTCGGATAAAACAGGGATGATGCCAGCACAGACACCTCCGGATTCAGCCACACCTTTTGAGACTGCTTCCATTATTCCACCCAACCCGCCAGTAATAACCACTATCTTTTTTCGACCAAGTGCTTTTCCTAATAAGTAACCTTCTTCCATTGCATAGAGGTGCTCCGGAATTTCCGGATTAATCTTTTCCTTGCCCAGTACAGCTACTTGGCCAGTATTAAATTCCATGTTTATGATTTGCCTTTATGAAAGTTGTCGCTTCTTGAAGGTCACTCTCGTAAATGTGAGCAGACGCGATGTACAGTTTAATTGACCCAAGCCTCACATTAAGGTCATTAGCTAAGAATGATGCAACGTTTTTTAGAAGTAATAAATTAAAAGGTTGTTTGTTCCATACATCCTGACTTCTAAAAAAAGATTGCGTTATCAACTTTCCTCCCCTTATTTTAAAATCAGCGGATACCAAACATGGCACTCTCTGAATATCACTGCTGGGCATTAGAGTTATTACAGTCGCGGATTTTGTCTCGGGTTTACTTAGCAGTCGATCTCGAATAACATCAATCTGATTAACGCCGTTATAATTGTTAAGTCTTGACATATAATCGAAAATATTTTTTGTTTTAGGCTGAACATCGCAGAACTTCAAAGCCCAAAATGATTCGGTTATTGAATCAAGTTGATCAGGTTGATTGACATCTAACACAAGGGAAATATATTCATTTAATTTAACATCTTCATCCAATATTTGATCGCCGTTTTCAATTATCCATTTCAAACACATCAACCAGGCGATCCCCATCGAATTTTCAGAAATCACAGTACACATTTCTCAACTCCATTGCATTCAATGCTTTTATACGCCTCTTCCGCAATGTCCTTGAATTCTGGTGAATATAATAAACTAAAATCCCGGGTCTTGGAAAAGGGATCATCAATTCCTTTATTACTGAAATTGGTTTCCTGTTCAGAATAAATATTCGATCTGCCATAAAACAAGCTTCATTCACATCATGTGTTATAAAAATGACCGTTTGTTTCTTGTTAGATACACTCCAGATATTTAGTAGGAGAGATTGAAGCTTTCTCCGAGTTACTGCATCGAGAGCGCCAAACGCTTCATCGAGAAAGAGAACTTCTGGATCGTATGAAAGGGCCATCGCAAGACTCAATCTTTGCCGCATGCCCCCAGACAATTCTCTCGGATATTTAGACAAATCATTCTCCAAACCGACTGCTTTAAGGAGGTTATTTGCAATATCAATGTTTGCCTTGTCTTTGGGTCTTAAGATTTCGAGCGGCAATAAGGCATTCTCTATTACGGTTCTCCAATCAGCCAGTACAGGGCGTTGAAAAACACAGCTGAATTTGCGTTGCGATAATGCGCATTTAACGGGGATACCGCCGTAAGTAACGTTACCATCTGTAGGTTCTGTAAGACCGCTCAAAATTTTAAATACGGTGCTTTTCCCTATGCCGGAAAGGCCTAGAATAGAAATAAATTCGCCTCGATCAATTGTGATATCGAATCCCTTTAAAACAACTTCCTGCTGGTTATTAGAATCGAAGGTTTTGGAAACATTTTCAGCGCAGAAACCGATATTATCATTTTTGATACAGTACATAATAACAACCTCCATAGCCACACACGCTGCCCAAACGAGCTACCTTACATCCGGGAAGAAGTTTCATGACTTTCTCGCTAACTTCTTGGAATGTCAGCCACCCGCTAAGCTTAAGTTTTTGCCGGTCTTCATGTCGGTGCATTCTGAATGTGTTATTTAAAAAGAATTTAGTATTCCATAATATTTTTGTTGTTTCTATTAAACCGTTAATCTTAACTGATTGCCAGAATGTCACCAGTAAAGGAATAGGCAATCCCAGCAAGGAATAGTTCGCTTCTTTGTCCAAATCGAGGATTAGAAGTACACCACTTTTGTTGAGAAGATTGTAGAAATTTGTTAAAAATTTTTCCTTATCATCAAAATGATGAAATGTGTTTCTGAGAAGTATAAAATCAAATCCACCAATTATTTTAAATAGCTCGGAATCTTCGCCATCTCCAAGAACATATTCTATTCTGGTATCCGCCTGAGTTCTTTCAGCTTTCATTAATATGTCGCCATTTATATCTACTGCCACGACCTGCTTTGCCTTAGTATTCATTATTATTCTTTTAGTGAGATAACCATCTCCACAACCTACGTCCAATACTCTTGAATCAGAAAGTATTTTTGAAAAAATAAACGGCTCTGTGAAACTATAAAGCTTTGGGAGGAGAGCAGGGAACTCATAGGTCATCGGATTAATTCGCTTTCACAAAAGATATTCTGCTTCATCCGTTTATTCGTTGATGGTGAGAACGTTTGACACATCAATGAGCTTTTAATCAGTAGGGCCCCCCTCTGTGATAGAAATAAGATCTTTAATTTAGTCACTTTTGATCATTTGGCCTTCGGATATTAATCATTTATTGTTGATGAATCAGACCTATCTTTAGTAATGCTTTTAAAGTCGCTTAAATTAAAAACAATTGGGATCCTTTATGGACTTCAACAAAAACAAACTTGATCGTTGAAGGTTTGTAATTCAGAAGAGTCAAGTTCGTCTATAATTTCATCGGCAACTCTGCGGAGGACAGGCTGGGCGCCATCAGCATATTTTGAAATAAGACTTTTTGCATTCTCTTTGTCAGGACTGAGAGAGGCAATAAATAAGTAAATCCAGGATTTTGTTTTTGGAAAAGACTTGTTTGTTAGTCTTGAGGCAGCATAGTCCAGAATTTTAGCTTCAGAGCCGCACCAACCTAATGTTTTGGACAGAATATAATCTTTATTGCTCTTTAAAAATGCAAACATCTCATAATGGAAGCTTTCTTCAAGGTCACCGAAATCCAGCAATCGCCACATAACATGAAACTTCTCTTCCATGTCACCTGTTTCCCAGAGATCAGACAGTAAAAGTTTAATTTCTGTCCCATGTCTTTCAGCCCTAATATACTTGTGCAAGAGACCAACTGCTAACTGCTTCACTTCTTTTGAGCAAGACTTAGCAGCAATAAGTTTTGAAATAGTGCTAAAATGAACGTCTTGGACCTGATCTCTTATGTGATCGATTACTGGATATTTATTCAGTTCTTTTGCCAAATTATTATCCAATGGCACAGAGGAAATCAGATCTTGGAGAATCTTTCCAGCTAGATATTCATATAAGAGTTCGTTGCCCATGCTTAACCTCCTTAAACCGCCATAAATTTTAATTATTTTATATGATGCACGTGTAATGCCAAATTAGCAATTTTTAAACTATTTGATTTTGAAAGTAAAATCTATAATTGAATAACGCCATAAGTGCTGATCTAACAGAAATAGATACTTTGTAATGCAAATGCAACGCAATTTCAACTATTCACGGGTCGCTGAGACGGGAAAAATGCCATTTTGCGGCTATCTTTATAGGGCTAAATAAGGGAGATTGTTAAACCAACAACAAGTGGATACCATAGGAATCGCTTCGGCGTCGATCGGGGTCGCCCATTTAAAGGACACTGTCAAGGGAAAAAAGCTATCTTGTGACGAGAAACGGAAACGTTTCTCGTCAAGCCTTTTCGTCATCGTCAGTCTTGACCATTGCCGCAGTTTCTTTAGGTTTCGGCGTCAGTTTTTTCACTGCACCAGTCACCCATCAGGATCACGGTCATCGGTAAGGCTTTATCCGTGACCCTTTCCCGCATCGCGGGACCAGAAAATCTTCGGCTCCTTGCCGCGTCCAAATTGTTTTTTCACGTCTCGTGGTTATAAGCCAACCCGGTGAAGGCTCGCGGCACGGGCAGTAAAGACGCTGATAACGATATAAAAGGGGTGGGACGGATTGACCAATCACTTCTCATGGTTCTGCCAACCCCAATACTGGTTCACCGTCCCAGCCAACCTTCATCCAAAACACTTCTGCGGCATGAATGAAACTCCATCCCGCATGATGTAATAGGCAGCTCTCGCTAATTTGTGGGCAAGAGCGTTATGCGCCACCATCCTGTTCGTCTTCTGTGACTTGCGGTTGAAATAAGCCCGTACATCCTCATTCTCGCGGCGCCCAATTTCAGCCGCCTCGGAGAAGGCCCATGCCAAATACTTGTTGCCGCACTTCTTGTTCCCTTTGCCCTTTTGCTTCTCGTTGCTGATCCATTTACTGGAGACCTTCCGGCAATAGGATGCGTAGTTGCCGACCTTGGTAAAACGGCTGATCGGGCCGGTCTCCAGCATGGTCTCCAGCATGATGGTAAGGCCCAAGATTTTCCCTACCCCGGGAAGGGTGCGGAGTTCGCCGTACCCTTCCCGGAGATCCATTTTTTTTTCGAGGACCCGTTCGACTGTTTTGATCTGGCGCGTCAGAAAATCTATAGAATCCTTGCTCACCTGACCAGCCAGCGCCAGGTCTTCGTCGTGCTCAAGCAAAGGAGCGATGCGATTTGTTCGTAACGCTTTCACATCATCTGGTTTGAGCCTGATCCCGTTATTGCGCGCGATGATATTTTGGAGTCCCAGAATCAATGATGTGCGGACCCTCACCAGATGCGCCCTTTTTCGAAAGAGATCCCGAACAGGGCGATCCTCCTTCGGGTAGATATATCCTACAGGCAAGATTTCCAAGCGAAGCATCTCGGCCAGCCAGAAAGCGTCGTCCTGATCATCGGAGTACTTAAGCCCGGAATATTTTTGAATCTCTGCAGGATTGGCTAAATGAACACGGTAACCTGCATCCATAAGCAAATCCACGAGCCAGTACCAGTTGAATGTAGATTCGACAACAATACCGACGATCTGCTCCTTGTACGGCTTCAGGGTGTCGAGAAAAAAAATCTTTAGGGTCAGGTCTCACCTGTTAACATTCAGAGTCTTACCAGAGAATTTTTTCCCGCCACAGCTTAATCGATCGCTATTATTGAATATCGTAAATCGGGTAATTTTAACGCATGATGAACGTGAGTAATTACAGTTCACGGTTCTTAGTTCCCCGAATAGACTGTCTCGGGGCAGGCTGCGTTCAGAAGTCAAAAAGAATTGCTATCGTGGGAAAGAAAGTAGGCTATCGTGAATTACAGTTCGGAGTTCTCAGTTCTGAGTTCAGAGTAAAATGGAAAAGACGATTGCTATCGTTGGCCAGGAAGTTTCTATCATCGAGGAAAAGGAATCTTTAGGGTCAGGTCTCATCTGTTGACATTCGGGATTTTACCTGGAGATTTTTTCCGCCAGAGGCTTAATCTACCAGAATCTTTAGGTTCAGGCCTCACCCATTAACATTCAGAGTTTTACTCGTGAATTTTTCCACTAGAGGCTTAATGGATCGCTATTATTGGATATCGTAAATCGGGTAATTTTAACGCATGATGAAAGAGGACACGATGCACCGTCTAATACAGTTGCTAGTTTTTAGTTTTGAGAGAATCGTAGAGAATCTTAGAGAGAATCTTAGGAGAATCTTAGGGTCAGGTCTCACCTATTAACGTTTGTTCTTTTTTCGAAATATTATTTGAACTTGCTATTCCACGTAGCTTGCTACGTGGTCACCGTATAGAGGGAAGAGTAAGAGAAACCGCAGGTTTCTCAGTTGAACAATTTACCTTTATACCCCGTCAGCTTGCTGCGGGGTATTGATTGAGTCGCACTTTCAAGATTGAGGAAGAGACACGATGCACATCATTTACTATAGTTCCACGTTGCGCGTTTCCCCAGATAAAGGCTTCCCGATAGAATCCTTCGAGGACAAGATTTTAGAGCAAGCAGCGTTCGGAGTTTTAAGACGTGACGCTGCCCGTTACTTCCTAAATCTTTTCAAGCAAAAATAAAACGCAAACTGAGTGCTGCTATCATGGGTAAGGGAGGTGGGCTATCGTTGATGGGTAGCTTTGATTATGAAGCAGAGCGCTGCCTTTTCATTCGTAATCCTCTGGTATACTTTGGATAAGAACAGGGGACGATTCCGGAATGGGAAGGGAGGCACTATGAACAGGATCGAAAAAAAAGAAATGGCGCCTGACGCTGCCAGGTTATTTAAAGAGGAAGTTCTCGAGATTATGCCCGATGCACCGCGGGAAAAAGTCTGCAGCATGGTTGACGACTACATATATTATCAGCAGGACGAGCTCAATCGGGATGAAGCGCATGCGATCATTGAGGAAACATGCCTGGGTGATTGACCTCCGCAAAGAGCATAGCGCATGGAGCAGAGCGTCTGGTATAGAGACCAATTGAGTTGTTCAGTGGTTGAGGAGTTGAGTGGGAAGGGTGAGGCGCATGGCACATGGGGCATGGCGCATAGCGTGCTGAGCGTTCCCCGATTAATTCCTGTCGAGGACAGGCTGCATGTGCTGAGTGTGGAGTACTCAATTGCGGAATGGTTAGTTCAAAGGTCGGTGTTTTCAGAGTTCAATTTTCAAAAAAATATTATATCTACTTCCTTACCTTTGCCTCCAGCGACGAGACCCTTTTCGCGAGCGCTTCAAACTCGTCGTAGTCCACTTTCTTGCGGAGCGAGCTCTTCACAAATTCGACATCGGTCTTAATGACCTGAATATCTTCCGCAAGCGATCCGATCATCTCTTTAACAGTGCCGTACTGTTCACCGATAAGCTCAATTTTCGTATCGAAATTTTCTTTCATGATGCCGAACAAATGACGGGTTTCCTTCTGTTCTTTTTCGACAACCTGCTGGAATTGTTGGCGCTGTTTATCCAGTATCTCGTTCAGTTTGTTTTCGGTAATTTCCATGCCAAATTCCTCCCACTTATGCCTACTATATCAGAATACGGGTGGATTTCAAACTGGAAAAATTAACACCGTCAACTCCCACCGGGTATGGCGCATAGCGTGCTGAGCGTTCGCGATTAATTCCTTCGAGGACAGGCTGCATGTGCTTAGTGCGGAGTACTCAATAGCGCCAGAGGGGGAGGCCCCTTAAGTCTTCGTTTTTTTCAAGGTTGGACAATCCGGTCATACCCTGAAAATACCCCGTCTGGGGTATGGTAACTATTTATCCTATCTGGTAATTTATTATGAACTGGAAAAAACGTCCTGCAGTCATGCTGAAAACAGGGGAAGGAGAAAGCCATGCAGTTTAAACCGTTTGAAAAAAACATCGAGGTGAATGGACAAACCGTGTATGCAATTGTAGATGGGTTCAGGGTGATCAAAGCGCTCGCGTATAAACATCTGAGCGACGCAGGAATAGGAGATGTCGAAAAAGATGGCTCTGTAAAGATTCGTCTGGATGCATGGTATTCTCAGGAGGCGTGGCTCAAGGCATTTGAAAGCATTTCAAAGGGGGTAGGGAGTTCGGTGTTGTTCCAAATCGGGCTTTCGATACCCAAAAATGCAAAATTTCCACCCTGGGTTAAAGACGTCGAGAGCGCGATCCAATCGGTTGATATCGCATATCATATGAACCACAGAAAAAGCGGGAAAGAGCTGTTTGATCCTGCAAGCGGTAAAATGACCGAGGGTATCGGTCATTACGGGTATAAGAAAGTTGACGGTGAGAATCTTATAATCAGCGAGTGTGAAAATCCCTATCCCTGCGATTTCGATATGGGGATATTGACATTCATGGCGCAGAAATTTCAGCCGGACGCGGTTGTTCGGCACGACGATTCGAAGCCGTGCCGGAAAAAAGGATCTTCGAACTGTACTTATATAGTTCAGTATTAAAGCATCTTTAAGGAACTATAACTGCAAATCGCTTCGTGACGTGAACCTTAACTTCATAGAAAGGACATTTAAATACAGACTCTAAGTAAGGGGGAGACGACTCGAGAGCGGAATGGGTTGTGCTTTCCGCACCCGCTCCTTCCTTTTTTTAAGGTGATTGAGGTCCCTTTAATCCAGTTCTGCGCCGTCTCTCAGCTCTTGGTAGAATTTCTTGAGGTCAGGGAGCTTTTTTGCTGACATCGCCTTCATCCCGCTTCTCGGGTGTTCGTTCAGGATGCCCGTTATCAATTTTACAACTTCACGCACCTTCACGCTAATATTTCCTTTCTGGAATGAAGTACTATAAAATAAAGTTAAAATCAAGAATTATAGGTCGCAGAATTATAAATCGCATATTGGACGATGCGCGGATTTCGGAGCGCCGAATACGTAAACGTGTGGAGCATAGTGCAAAGAGCATAGCGTGGTGTGCAAGTACGGAATGCGGTGACTGAGAGATATTCATTCGTAACTATTCAGGATCGAAATCAAAAGAATCAGGAGAAAAGGGGAAAAAGACGGAGAAATGGGGTAAGCTTTTTGATTATCTGTATTAGAGATCCGTCCATGGACCCGAACATCTCAGGGTTCAAACAGTAGCGCATGACAACCCTGAAATACGTCTTGAAGCAATAACAAAATCTGACGAAAAGGCTGTTTGATCGGATGTAAATCTGACGTAAAATATTCCTTGAGAATAATGTCCCCTTTGCGAGCTATTACGTAAGAAGTGCCTCGTCCCGTGGTTCCTGATTTTTTCAGGACCCCTTTTTGGACAAGATCGAGGAGGTCTCTGTCGCACGGTCAAATTCGCTCGGTCGGTGAAACGTCCTCAGCAACTTCAAAGCCGGTACTTCTGGCCGAAAAGCCCTGAGCAAATCGCATATCGGTCCACTTCATCGAGTTTTCGCTTGCCCTGTGTGCTCCGCGGCTCCGTGTGAAAAGCGGGGTTCGTCTGAACTCTTTTATTCAAGACCGAGACTGATCGCTATTGCTTCGTCAACGTCTTTCATAGTTGCGGCGGAAACTGTTCCCGTCTTTCGGCCGAGTCTCTTCTTGTCGATGGTCCGGATCTGATTTAGAAGAATAAGGGAGTCTTTCGGGAGGCCTCCTTCTCCTGCCCGCAAGGCAACTTCGTAAGGAAACGCGCCTCTGGCAGTTGACGTGATTGCCGCGACAATGGTTGCCGAAGAATGAACGTTGCCGATGTCGTTTTGTATGATCAGCGCCGGACGCGTCTTCTTGATCTCGACTCCGATAGTCGGGTCGAATGAGACGTAATATACATCACCTCTTTTGGGAACGACCACGCGGCTTCCTCCCGTATGTTTTTTTCGGTTCCCGGACGCTTGAAAGCGCATCGACCTCTTCCTCAAGCGGTCGCCATTCTTCGGCTGTCTCGGCATCCGCATTTGTATTGGATCGATATCCTGCCGCCATTTTTTCACGCAGCAAACGTTTCTTTTCCTCCTCGATCCTGTCGCGCAGTGCCGTTACGATATACTCGCTTCGTTTTCTTTCAGGTACGAGTGCCTGGAGATCTTTCAGTACGTTGTCAGGAATCGAGACCCCGATCCTTTTTGCCGGATTTGTCGTCATAATCCACTCCAATCAATTATCCTGTATTATGCATAATAATAACACATACATAAAGTATGTCAAGCAGCTTTTTATTTCCGGACAAAGTCACTGATATGATCAGAGACTCACTTGACCTGCAGCATGTCAGCAAGCGATCTCGAAATAATCGGCTTCCTGCATGATACTGACCTGCTGGAGCAGATAGGCCGGCCCATCCGGCAAGCGATTTGCCTTTCGATTATACAGACCATTGTTTTGTTACGGAAGGAGTTGAATAAACTCTGATTTGGGTGAATAAAAACGGGGTGTGTTGAAAAGAAATCGAGCACTGCTCTCGATCCCTGATATTCAGCATGCAGGTGAGGCGGATTGTGCTCTTGATAGTACATCCTGATGATTAAACCGAAAAACATGGAGATGACAGGCATATATTTCTCCGGATCAACCCTTCGCGTGGACCATCCACTCCTCCGGGGATGCCGGCATCCGCTTATCAGGCTGCGGATTCATAAACGACCTTTCCGTTCTTCATCGCCTCCCGGTATATCAGGCCGGGAACGTCGGCGCATTCCCTCAGCACCGTTTCTCGAACCACGAGAATATCGATCGGCATCATTATTCCCTTGAGAGCACGATCTTCCTTAGCCTGTCCGTTTCGACGTAGCGGATAGCGTGACGATTGACTTTTTCTTGATTTTTCGAATGCGAAGTTATGAATGCGGAAGGAATTTCATGATTCAACATGCATGATGCAGGATTCATGAATGATAGATGCGGGAATGGGCCGCTCCGGAATTCAGGCGGTAATTCAGGCGGTTGATTGTATAAACTTCTTCACGGCATCGATAAATTCTCGCGCACCCCGCACATGTTCCGAGGCTTCTTCCATGGTCACCTGGACAAGTTCCTTGTAATCAATATTTTGACGAGCTTCAAACATCTTGTGAAGAAGCTTTGAATACCGCGTCAAGTCTTCCAGAGTGAACAAACTCCTTATCGAAAACGGAAATGACTCCTGCGTGCTTCGAAGTCTTTGCACTGATCCCGACCTTCAAAAAAAGCGCCAGCACCGCATAAAACATGCAGTAATAGGAGCGATTGGAAACAGACCGGGCACTCACTCCGCTTTTCAGCATCCGTTCGGCATCGGCCAAAGTCTCCTCGGCCTCTTTTAACCGGAAAGCGAGGAGAGCGTCACGATCGGTCATACAGGCACTCCTTCTTCGGATATAGCCTGGACAATCGACGAGACGCGAAGTGGAGAATTCTTGAGTTCATCTCTGGTGAAGATGAGCGGCGATATGACCGTATAATTATTAAAACCGACTTCCCATACAACAGCGGAGATCTTTTCCTTCACTTCTTTGTTGAGCGACTCGATCTTGAGAAAAACGTCAAGATCCGAGTATTCGTCCGCGTCGCCGCGCGCTCGCGATCCGAAAACCTTGAAGTCGAGGAGTTCAACGACTTCTGATAATCTTTCCTTCAATTCGCGGGCAATCTTGCGGTCCTTTTCCTTGAGCATAATATACCTCTTTAATGAAAGGTACTATAAAATATAGTAAAAGTAAAGGGAGAAGGCAGAGCGCATAGAGCATGGCGTGTGTGTAATTGCGGAGTGCGGGCAAAAAGATACGTGAACAGGAAGTTTACTTCTTCCTCAGAATCGACTGAAGCCAGCCGGCCACGTTTCTCGCGGACTTAAGAGCCCGATTTGCGTCCTGTTCTACAGGTTCTCCGTCCGGCAAAAGTCCCGCTTCAGAAGGATACCGGGCGCGATAAATACTCTGCAGGAAAACCGCTTACGACTCGGGTAGAAACGTATTGTGCTTTCCGCGCCCGTTCCTCATCTGTTAAAAGATTGCGTTCTCTTTAATCCAGTACTGTGCCGTCTCTCAGGTCTTCGTAAAACTTCCTGAGGTCAGGGAGCTTTTTCGCCGACATGGCCTTCATTCCGCTTCTGGGGATGTTCGTTCAGGATGCCTGTTATCATATACGGAATATGGTACCCCCACTCCACTTTTGCCTTCATGGGGATGAAGATCTCCTGGATGATCTCGATGATGGGCGTTATATCGAATTTGGGGTTTTTGAGAAATGAAAGCAGGAGTTCGAGCGGACAATTGCCCGCTCCCCTGCCCATGCCGTAGATCGTCGCGTCGAGCCGGTTTATCCCCGCGATGATCCCGTCTATCGTATTCGAAAAGGCGAGCTGCTGATTATTGTGCGTATGGATGCCGAGTTCCTTTCCGGGCAGCGCCTCCATGTATTTCTTTGCAAAGAAATGGACCTGCTCCGAATACATCGCGCCGAAGCTGTCAACGAGATAGATGACGGGCACATTGCTTTTCGCCAGGTCCTCGAGCGCGTCATCAAGTTCCTTTTCAAGCACCTTCGAGACGGCCATGAGGTTGATCGTGGTTTCGTAGCCCTTGTCCATGCAGTGGTGCGCAAGGCTGATCGCTTTATCGACCTCCTTCGCATAGCAGGCCACCCTGATCATGTCCAGGGCGCTCTCGCTCTTTTTCGGGATGTCTTCGTGATCGATGCGGCCGATGTCCGCCATGGCTGACAACTTCATCGTCTTGTCCATGCCGCCGACGATCCTTTTCAAATCGTCCTCCGAGCAAAACTTCCAAGCGCCGTTTTCAGCGCGTGAAAAACATTTTTCCGATGACTTGTATCCGATCTCCATGTAGTCTACGCCCGCCTTTGACAGGGCGATAAAGACCTTTCTCACGAATTCATCACTGAACTGCCATTGGTTGATCAAGCCGCCGTCCCGGACCGTGCAATCAAGGATTTTTATCTGAGGACGAAACATGTTTTGAAGCCTCCTGAGTTCAAATTATGAGTTCCGCGGCGCCGCCAACGCAGTACCGCCATTATGAATGATTTCCCCTCACCTTTTATCCTCTCCCCAAAGGGGAGAGGGTTCATGCCGTCATCTGTTTTCGCGCATGCTCCTCCACCTTGCCGACAAAATCACGGGCCAGGCCGGCAATGGAATTCCAGTCCCCCGCTGCCACGAGCTCGCGCCTGATGATGGCCGCACCGATAAGTATCCCGGCAGCTCCGGCAGCGAGGTATTGGGACACATTGTCGAGGGTCGCCCCGCCGCACAGCATGTACCTCACAAAGGGCAGCGGCCCCCTGACCGCTTTGAGAAAGCCCAGGCCGCCGATCTCGACAAAGGGAAAAAGTTTTATGATGTCCGCGCCCGCTTTATGGGCCCGGTGGATTTCCGTGGGCGTGCATGCGCCGGGAATGGAAACCATGCCTTCCTTTTTTGCGAACATCACCACTTCTTCATCAATAACGGGGCTTACAAGGTAGGAGGCGCCGGCGTTCAACGCCTTTCTCGCGTCGTCAACGGAGAGGACCGTGCCGGCGCCGACCGTGACCCGCCCGTCTTTACGCAGTTGTCCTATCACCTCATCGGCCCCGGGCACCGAGAAGGTGATCTCGATAAACCTGATCCCTCCTTCCACGCAGGCCATAGCCGCATGATAGGCGTTGTTCAGGAGTTTCTGTGCGCACCGCGACCATTAACTGATGCGTCTTCAGATTTTCTATGAGTTGCTCTCCGGTCGTCATCGGTCCCCGCAAGACTAAAAATGGTTTCAAGAACGCAGCCGGATTGCTCCGGCCGTCATCAGTAACGTGGAGTGATTATCATGTATGAGCAATTTATTGTCAAGCAGGTTTTGGGGAAACGAAAAAGTTGAGTGGTCTGGTTGTTGAGAGGTTGAGCAGGGGTCGGTGAGACGCAGAGCGCATGGAGCATGGCGCATAGCGTCAAGAAAAAAAAGGGTTGAGATGTTGAGTGAGGGGGTGAGACGCAGAGCGCATCCTAAATGAAGCAAGGTTTACCGTTCTCCTGTCTACTGGCCCCTTGCCCCTATCTTGTATCAGGCCTCCGGAATGTGGACTGTAAATATTGTCCCTTCGCCCGCCTTGGTCTGTACTTCTATCTTCCCTCCGCAGGCATCCACCAGTTCCTTCACAATGGCGAGGCCCATGCCTATGCCGCTGCCCGTTCCCCGGAAAAACCGTTCATAGATATGAGGGAGCTGCTTCCGGCTGATCCCGGGTCCCGCATCTTTGACGGAAAAAACGATCATATCTCCTTTTCGCAAAGCCGCGAGCGTGACGCTTCCCGCATCCTTCACCGCCTTGGCGGCATTGTCCATGAGGTTTCCGAGGATCCGGTTGAGGCTATCGGGGTTTGCGGTCATGGCGAGTCCTGTCTCGCACTCGAGGCCGAACGTAATGTTTTTGTCCTGAAACGCTGTACGGGTCTTTTCAATCACCCCGTTCAAGAGCGGATTGAGTTCGACGCGATCCTTCTTGAGCGAGCGGGCAAGCGCCTGCGCCTGCGATAACTGTTCCATTCCCACGATGATCTTCTTGAGCCTGTCCGTTTCGTCATAGAGAGACTCTATCTGTTCCTTGTCCGCAGGGATGTCGTCATCCAGAATTTCCTCGAGCTCTTCCTGGATAACGTCCACGGAAGTTCTCAATTCCCCGGCTGTTTCCGAAAAAAGCTGAGTTGATTGGTCTACTCGCTCCGCAGCAGCCGGCCCCGCTGTTTTCTTGTCGTGCTTAACTGTTCCCCTGCCTGAAGCAGACTTCGCTGCACTGCTGATTGCGGTGCGTGCAACAACAACGGTCAGAACGATTGCAAGTCCGCAGAGTATCACGAACGAGAGCAGGATCAGCAGGCTCGATGGCGCGTTGAAGTCGTGGCTCCTCATGCCCGCTATAAAGAGACCGAGGGACAGGACAATGAGGCCGGCGGACAGCGGGACCACGGATTTATTCTTATCACTTTTTAGCATATTGTTCTTTTAATTGCAGATTGTCAGTGTTCTACACAACGCGTTCGCACTCTACCAAAATCCATCCTCAGCTTCAAGTAAATTCTGGAGGGAGCGTAAGCGAGAATACGATTACGCTTCTCACCTAGAGAATCGACTCCTGTCTCTAGAGGAAGCTGCAATTCGCGCAGTTTCCTCAATGCAGTTTGCTTTTAATCCGGCATAATATTAACACATTCCGGGTATACCCAGAAATTGTATTTAGTCAAGCCAGCGCTTTCGCAAGAGCAGGCTACGCAAATTGCACTCGTAAGCTCACCCACTTGCACTGACGCGCTTGTCGGCGCGCAGGCTGGTGCAGGCGGAGAAGTGACGAGACGAATTGAATAATGCGCGAAACGGATTTACCTAGGAATCGCTGAAAGGAAAGTTTCGGGCCTGATTTTGAATTTTTCAGCTGTGGAACCGTCAGCTTCCGGCGCCGGGCATGGGATCGACGGTAACAGGTGCGGAGGGAGTGGCTACCAAAACTCTTGTCGCGAAGAAAGTCCCGGATGCAGAAGTTGTTCCAGCGCAGTTCGTTATGCATGTGAGGATCACATCAAAAGATCCTGTAATCGGCTCTCCTGCTTCTCCAACACTGCTGATAGTTATCGTACCGCTCGTCGCTGAATAGATGATCGAGTTTCCACTCTTACAATAAGTCAGAGTGAGCAGTGTTTGATCATCCACGGTATAAAACTGCGGTCCGATTGCTTCATAAATTTTTATATTTACCGCGGATGCGGAATCCTGGCATGCAATTTCAGTGTGATGCATGGCAACACTGAGCAGATTTGTCGAAGTGATAGAACTATATATACTTGTACCAGTTCCCGAAGCATATGTTATGAGAGGAGATGATCCGAGCCTAATCGACATTGTTCCCTCGACCGGCCCCATAGAAATGGGAATAAGTTCTGGCATAACAATACTTGCGGGTCCTCCGCTGTATCCCCCGGTGTCTCCGGAGCTGTCGTTATCAGCGGTGTTGCCCCCGTCATCTTCCTGCCCGGAGCAGGAGACAAGCAGCAGGATTATCATGAAAAATAAAAGTCTATTTGCGTAACGCACTTTTAATCTCATATTCCTCCCCTAACGAACGCTAAATAGTCGATTGTCGATGGCTTTGCTGAATTCTCCCGTTCCCGGTTACCCTACTGGACCATCAACTGAACCTGCCGGCTAAGACGGTTGCCTTCCATATCAGCAACATCGACAGCCAGTGTCATGAGGTCACCATCAGATAGAGACACGCCGGTATTAAGGCGGTAAAAGATGCCAGCGCCCTGTCCGCATTTGCCTGGGCACGCTCCCGCTGTTCCTCCATCCGTGAATATGATTCCACCGCTCGAAAGAGCGCTGCCGTTGACGGTCGTCGAAATGCCGGCCTTTGTATAGGAAATAACGCGAACGGTGCCATCCACATATTCCGGGAATTCGACATATACGGTTCCTGAAGCGCCGTTATCGCCGTTGTAGTTATCGACAGTAATCGCACTGCCCGAATTCAAACCTGAATCGCCGTCATCCGCAATATAGACCCCGCCCGGCATGTTCGTAATGTCCGAAAGTTCTGTGATGTCCGAAACCCCGTTTGTGATAGTCGTGAGCGATCCCTGAATCGTCATGACGCGGTTCACGGGAAAACCGGCTGCCGGCGGCATGAGCGTCAAAATAGTTCCGGACGAGTCGAGAGAAGCAGTTACGGCCACCTGCTTTTCGAACGGGAACCCGGTGTCCACTATGGCATTTCCATCTCCATCCGGGTTCACAAGGTCGTCACTGTAGCTGGCTGTAATCACGCCCGAGAGCACTACCGGGTATTGGAAAACGATCCTGATCGGCTGCTTCGATCCTATAGCATCAGAAAGGCTCGATACAGAATAGAAGAAGCCCCCGGCATACGTAATATTACTCGCATTATAAAAAATGTCGTTCGACCTCCTGCTGTTGGCAGAAATGACTTGCTGAGGGTCGGTCGAATCATAGGACGGCATGGACCGTAAAGAAAGGGCAACCGTTGTGTTGTTGTATGCCGGTACAAACCCATAGTAGAAACTGTCCGAGACATAATCGTTCAGACCGTCATTGTCGCTATCGAATGAGGTCGTAACGATCTCGTAACGGGCGCACTGGTTCACCCTAAGAACCGCTATCCCAGCCGTGTTGGTCTCAGAAGAAATGATCTGCCTCGACGATGCATTTGCTATTGTTTCATAAATAGAGGTAATGCACTGTGAAGTGTCGGAATACGAAAATGCCAGGACGGGTACACCAGCCACAGGCATTCCTTTATCCGTAACGACAACCGTGAGATCGAACGCTTTACCGAGCAGTACGTAGCCGATATTCTTGACCGGGCTACTGGTTGACGAAATATTCACTGAAAACTCCGTATCAGCATAGTCCGATGCTGTCACCCGTATCTTATAAGATCCTGTTTCGATATTGAAGAAAGTGAATGATCCATCGGCTGCAGTTTCAGCTGTTCCAATGCTTACAGTACCGAATGTGTCAAGCAGCTCCAGGTCCGCGCCCTGAATGGCTTGGAGGGTGGCTGCTTCACTGACCCGGCCAATGATACTGACAGTCGAAATCGTTGCGCCGCCTGAATTGTTGTTCGTCGTTACGGTATCACCACAGCCAAAAAAAAATGAAAGCATAATTACGAGCGCGACTGACCTGAATGCTCTTCGAGCTTTATTCATATGCCCTCCTCTATTTATCTGAAAATTGAATAGTGCAAATTACAAAGTGCAAAACCAACTCATAACCGATGCTAGTGCTATCGTGAATTTAGGAAGGAGCGCTATCGTGGATTGGTACTCTGATTATATGCATTAACACGATAGTGTCAAGCCGCTTGATAGGGTATTTTTGGGGTATGAAACAGAAACGACGCAGGATGGAAACTGCATGATATAGGATGCTTGACGACCAAGTGTTGAGTCGCTGAGGAGTGCGTGAGGAGCAGAGCGCATAGCGTTAAGTTGCGGTTAAATGCGACGCCGCAATTCCACTGCGTTATTTCCTCGGGTAATATTCACATAATTATTCAATGTGGTCATACGCCCCCTTCACTGCGGTTAATTCACCCATTCCTTTCTGAGCGTAAAATTATAATTCTTTGAAAACATTTCTTTTTCCATATGGCACGCCTAATGCAATAGTGTCAGCATAGGTAAGAGAAAGGCGGTGCTCTATCTATGAACGAACAGGAAACAACCGATGAAGCGATGGAAGAGGAAAGGGAGCTGGATCATATCGTAAGCGAGAGTCCTCTCTACCTCGATATGTCGCTTGTCGAGAGGGAAAAGTTCTTGCGCTATCTTGCCTGTATTGTCTTACGTTAATCCTTCGAGTGCGGACAATCGAGTTATTGAGCATTGAGCAGAGATAATAACGTTGCGTTGTTGAATCCGAGACCGCGATCTGGCGGTCTCAATAATAAATTATATTTTTCGCAAACCGCTCATCTGATTTTTTTCAATCACTTTCAGACACTATTAAAAAAACCAATACGACGATGGTCAAAAATTGCTTGCACTTTTTTCCGCATTCTGCTAAACACGGGCTAAATTTATGGAGGGACCCCCGATTTATGAAAAATTTGACTACTTCAATTATTGCGCTCGCAATACTGCTCGTTTGTTTTGGGACCGCATTTCAGATGGGAAAGACCGCAGGCTTCAAGACCGGCAGCGAATGGGCTCTTGTGCAGGCCGATGTACTCGCTCGGGAAGCAGGCCTGTTCATGCCTGTTTATCTCGATGGCGATAATTTCCGGATCGTGTTCAAACAGCCGCGCGGTCTTTACAAAAAGGCGTGGGAACAGGCAAACAGCCATGAAGAAGCGAGAGAAACTGCGCGCATGGAGAAACTAAAGAACGTGAAAGAAAAAACGGCGCAGAACAGCGATATATAATTTGTACGGTCGAGTTGCCAAAAAACAAAGGATCCTGAATTCTGGAGTAAGCGTAGCGAGCGAGTACGATGCTGTTTCTCTCTCTGTGAATCGAGATCGTCTGCCTGAATCAGCGGCGAGATCAACGTCATGCCATGAAGTCGCGGGATCCTTTTCTTTTTTCTGCACCGCCGTTCAAATGTCCCTGCAAGCATGCCAGCTTGTTTCTTGGTTTTACTGATCGCTGCGCCCACCTGCAGCACTCACGCTCCGCTCTGCTTCGCTGTGCTGTTTAAGCTGATGGTCGGATGCCGTTTTTTCACGCATGGCAAAGCAGGAACGTATTCACGGGATGCAGTCGCTTTTGGAACTGCAACTGCTTTAGAATTTAGATGTTTTCATACTTCTTAATTTGTCCATTCTTACTTTGCTCAAACCCCGCTATCCTACAGCCAGATAATCCTGGCCGCAAACATAGCCCCACTTGTTAAGAGCCTCTGCGATCTCTTCTCGCGCGCCGTGGTTCGTGACGTACACCAGGACAAAGGGTCTCGGGCTGCGCTCGAGCCAGGTGTATGGATGCACAGGCAGTCCCCAGATAGTCATATTGATCCGCCCGGGATCGACATCCACCCAGGCATGAATTGAAACGCCATGATCCAGCAGATAGCGCACGCGGCTGCGGGTCGACCTTCCCCCGCCCCAGACTACCAGTTTCCTTCCTGAAGAAAGACGCGGGTCCCGGCTAAGATGGCGGGCGCGCAGACGATCGAAGCTTTCGCGGCCGTAGCGCGGGTCTACGCGCGATGTCCGGTCCGGCCGCTCCCGCCATGACAGAAGCACATCTTCCACCCTGGCCATCCTGTGCCCAGCCTCGTGCATCCTGAGCCATAAATCATAGTCCTCGGGAAAAGGCCCTTCACAATAGCCGCCCAGCGCCTGGAGCGCGCTTCGCCTGACCATTACAGACGGATGGACAAGCGGAGATTCGACATAAATATTTGCCGCAATAGCGCCGGGGTCGACGCATTCGTTCTGCCATCGCACGTATTCCCGGTAACCGGCGCGAATCGCATCTTCAGGGAAGAGCTCCACCCGGCAGCCGACGAGCGTAATATCCGGATGATCGTGAAGGAATTCGCTTTGCCGCAGCAGCCGGTCCGGATGCATGATATCGTCCGCGTCCATCCGCGCGATCAGGGCTGCGCGGGATTGCTCTATGCCGAGATTGAGCGCTGCCACAAGCCCGATACGGCCCGGGCACAGCAGGCGAAACCGCTTGTCCTCCCGAGCCAGGTCCCGGACAATTTTTGCAGATAGATCTTCGGACCCGTCATCCACGAGCAGCGCCTCGAAATCCTGAAGTGTCTGTTGCTGGAGCGAATCGAGGCACTCAGGAAGCGTATCTTCCGCGTTTCGAAACGGCATGACGATCGAGACCTGAGGCACGCTGGAGTCTTCGTTTGCTGCACGGTCAAGTTTCTTCATTTTTTATGCGTGACCATATGCCAAAATTGTTGATTGCGGATTTCGGATTGCGGAATGGTTAAACAGAATCAGAGCAGTAAACGGGATCACCCGTACAATTAAAAAATACTATAAAATTACATGAATGTAAAGCGGGAAGGCATTCATGACTTTATGTACTTGATTATCGCGAACAGAATCGAGGCAAAGAAAAAAATAAAGCAGATGAACGTCCCCATTCCTCCCAGTATCGTAACTGTCAATGTCCCTGGTTTCAAAAAAAGCTTCGCGATTTCTCTCGGGTCCTTATTTTTATTCTCGATAATCTCGAGAATGTTCCTTATCTGCGGCAAGATTGCAATGATCGGCAGTACAATCAATCCGATGACCCAGATGTACCAGTACTCCATGATAAAGAGCATATAGTCTCCCTTCCTGTGTCCATTCCTTTATATTTTTCTTAGTTTAAGTATAGTACGATTTATTTTTGGATGGGAAAATTCACTTAAACCTTTCATACATTCGGCTGTCTGCGTTTATCCGATTTTTCTGCGTCCCAAATGCTTTTTTTAGGTTAAATCGATATACCGGCAGAGTCACTGCAATGAGGAACTTCCAAGGAAAAGTCGAGACGGGGGTGGCGAGTGTGGAGTTGTTTAAATTCGGGTCATTTTCGGAATCGATCCGCTTCCAGATTGTTGATTGGTTTTTTACGCCTTGGCCACACGAACAAGCGTGTTGTTCTCGTTCATGCCGTCGATGATTGCGCCGAGGCCGGCCATATTGCGGAGATAATCGATGGCGTCCTGGCAGATCTCTTCCCCGGGAACGAGGAGGGGTATGCCGGGCGGGTACACGGTCACGATCTCGGTCGATACCCTGCCCGCAGCGCCGTCGAGATTAACGAGTTCACTGTCGGAATAGAAGGCATCGCGCGGGGTCATGGCGAAACGGTTGTTCAGGGCCGGAGGATGCACCTTGTCGAGCGGAAGTAGCGCGCCCTGGAGCCCGCTTTCCGCTGCGATGACGCGAAGCGCCTCGACGAGCCGGTTGAGGTCGTCCTGCCGGTCGCCGATCGAGACGATTACCAGCACGTGAAACGGGTCGGCCATCTCTACCTGGATGCCGAACCGGTTGTTCAGCAGCTGGGACACATGATACCCGGAAAGCCCGAGGTCGGAGACCGTGATCGTCATTTTCGTGACATCCATGTCCGCCATGCCTGCCTGCTTTGCCCGGTCTTTGCCGAAGCAGGTGATGCCCGGGATTTTCGCGATTGCCAGCCGGGCCTCTTCGGCGAGCTTTATGGTTCGGTTCAGAAGTTTCTTTCCTTCGGTTGCCATCTGCATCCTGGCGAGGTCCAGGGAAGCCATGAGGATATAGGAAGGACTGGTCGTCTGGAGAAGCTTGAGCGTGTTCGTAACGTCGTCAATGTTGATCCTCGCCGACATGGCATGGAGCATCGAGGCCTGGGTCATGCCCCCAACGATCTTGTGGGTCGACTGGACGCACAGGTCTGCTCCGGCTTCCAGCGCGCATTTCGGGAGCTTCGGGTTAAACTTGAGGTGAGGTCCGTGGGCTTCGTCCACGAAGATCAGAAGGCCCTTCTCGCGAGCGTACGGGATGATTTTTTCGATGTCCGCGCACAGGCCGTAGTAGTTCGGGCTCGTGATCAGGAGCGCCCGGGCGCCGGGATTGGCGTCGATCGCCTGCTTCGCGGTTTCGAAGGTGACGTTCAGCGTGAGCTTGAGGTCCCGGTCGAATGCCGGCTGAAAAAAAATCGGCTGGGCGCCGCTCATGATGAGGCCGGTAAGGACCGAGCGGTGGCAGTTCCGGGCGATGATGACCTTGTCGCCGGGTCCCGTCGTGGAGGCAACCATGGCGTGATTGCCCACGGTCGTGCCGTTGACGAGGAAATAGGACCTGTCCGCCCCGGCCGCCTTTGCGGCCAGTTCCTGGGCTTCTTTGATTACACCGGTGGGGTTCTGGAGTGAGTCGACTTCATCGAGCGTGGTCAGGTCGATCGAAAAGATGCGCGGTCCCACGAATTTACGGAACCGGGTGGATATGCCTTTGCCGCTCTTATGTCCGGGGGTATGGAACGAGACCTTGCGGCTTTCCGCAAGATTGACCATTGCGTCGAACAGCGGGGTGCGGAACTGCTCGTCCTCGAATCGGGATGGAGGATGGTTCATTGTATTATCCGGGTTTTCTCCCCGCAGGTTCGCAGAAAAAAAATCCCGTGCAGGGCGCGCGCTGCCTGCGTCCCGCTAGTGGTACGTAAAGAGGGGTGCATTGTCTTCAATGATCCTGGTCTCTTCCGCCATGGCCTTGCGGATATGCTTCGGCAACATGTACATGCCCTGGTTCGTTATGCCGTCGTAGTACCGATTTTCGCCCTTGATCCTCTTTTTGATCATGGCGTCCAGGTCCCGCGGCGAAAACTTCCGGGGATCGAGGTTCTTCGATGCCAGGGTAAAACCCCAGGGAAGTCCGAAAGACGGAATAGAGACACAGTAAGGCGCGACCACGGGAAAGACCGCGTTCAGGGTCTTGTCCACGGCCGTGAAATTCAGAAGCTGGTGCAGCGCGGTCGTTCCTGCCTGGAGTGAAATCACCCCATCCGGGCTCAGCCGCTCTTTCACGATCTCGTAGAACTCCCGCGTAAAAAGAAGGTATGCCGGGCCCTCCTCGACAGGTTCGGAAATGTCGATGATGATCGCGTCATAGGAATCGGTCGTTTCTTCCAGGTACTTGCGCGCGTCCATGAAGCGCAGATCAGTCCGGGGGTCATCGAAGGCGCCCTGGTGCCACTCAGGCAGCAGTTCCTTGGACTTTTCAACGACTTCCTGGTCGATGTCCACCATCATGCAGTACTCCACGCTCTTGTGGCGCAGGACTTCACGGAGCGTTGCTCCCTCCCCTCCGCCCACGATAAAGACCCGTTTGGGGTTCGGGTGCGTCAAAAGGGCGGGGTGCACCAGTGCCTCATGATAGATGAACTCGTCGGTGACGGTAGACTGCATCTTGCCGTCCAGCACGAGGCACCGGCCGTAGCTGCCGCTGTCCATGATCTCCATCCGCTGATACTTGGTCTGGCTTGCGTACTGGATCATGCGGATGCCGTGAAGATGCCCCTCCTCGGGGCTCGTGTACTCAATGAACCACTTGTAACTCTTCGGCTCTATCATGCTCGAGCGATTCTCCCTGCTGTACCGTCACTTTATGGGGAAGCTTCTCGTGGCCGAGGATTCCGCGCTTCATCTCGATGATGGACGGGTTTTTAGACTGGAACTTTTCGATCAGGAATTGTGCGGCGACCCTCGGATCGATCAGGTCTCCGCAAGTGAAGACATCTACTGCGGCGTAGCCGTATTCCGGCCAGGTGTGGATGGCAAGATGGGATTCGGCGATGACCACCATCCCGCTGATGCCAAAGGGGCTGAACTCGTGGAAAGCGACTTCTACAATCGTCGCCTTTGCCTCAAGTGCTGCATTTTTTAGTGTTTCCTGTACAAACTCTAAGTTGGTCAGGGTCTTAGGGTTGCAATCCTTCAACTCCAACAATAAGTGGGTCCCCAACGCGTGCAACCTGTTTGCCTCCTTCTCCGCCCGCTGCCTGCTCCGAGAATGCCATCCCGGACTCCGCGAGCACCGCCTTCCGTTCCGCGGAAGGGTTAGTGACCAAGTCCAATCCGTCCAGACCTCGGACGGCGCCATCACACAATTAATTTAAACGTGATTTATCAAAATTGGTTCTCTTTGTCAAGAATAAAATGGGATGCGCGTCATTTTTTTTCCGCGTATCTTTTTCGCGCGGCGTCCGGAGTCTTTTGCAGTCACTTTCAGTCCGCGGCTGATAGTATTCTCGACCTCTTTTCGTCCCTGATTGCCCGTTCATCTCCGGTTTTGAGCTCATCAGAGAGTTCCGGGGCCCGGAGGACGTCAGCAAGAGAAGCACGGGAGCCGCACACTGCCGGAATTTCCAGATCGGAACGTGCTCGAACAGCCATGAAACGGATTTTTTCGCTGTTGAACTCTAGCAGCAAGCTGCGAGGTAACATTTTTACCCGCTCTCCTGATGGCAGGAGATCAAGAGGAGGGGGAATATGCGTCGTGCATAGTCGTCACTCTCTCTTAAACTGCCCCATCAAGGGGGAGGGGGATCTAACAGGCTGTTGAAAAACCCTCGCTGTCATTGCGAGGAGCGATTTTTGCGACGCGGCAACCTCGATTTTTCAAGGCATTGTGAACGGCGAGATTGCTTCGCTTCGCTCGCAAAGACGGCTTAACCTGAATACGGCAGTTGGACGCAGATGAACGCAGACTTCGGCGTGAGCTCAGTCGATCGATAACCGCAGATCAAACAAAAGAATTTTTAGAGAAAAAAATTCACCCGCAGGGTGACTGCTTTTACGATACAAGAACGTTTTTTTATCCGACCTTATCTGCGTTTATCCGATTTTTCTGCGTCCCAAATGCTTTTTTTAGGCTTAAAAGACTTTTTCAGCGGCCTGCTGATGAAGCCACCCCGTCGGAGGACTGCCAGTCAAAAAAGTCTTTACATCCATTCCGGATAGTCTTAATATTGGACTGTTTTACGGTCAGCGCAGAGCTGGGCCGGGCAATTCGGGATTCGCAATATTCTCTTGGAGGTTCGATCGTGTCCGCAGAAAAAAACTTTATCGAAATAGCGTCCGTGCTGGTAAACCCGGAGATATTCACCCGCCCGTATACATGCGATGTGGTCGGCTATGACTGCAAATCGCAGTGCTGCTACAGGGCCTGCATCGTTCCGGACCAGGAAGTGAAGAACATCGAGGCGCATTTCGACAAAATCCTTTCCTATCTGCCGGCTGAAAACCGCGGTGTTCTCAAAAAACAGGGAACGATACTCGCTGACTGCTCGAAACAGTGCCCCAAGGGCTGCGAAATCCATGCGGATGAGGCCCGGGCGATTCGACGCGCCTTCGGCGGCCGCGATTTCCGCTGTGTATTGATCTTCAAGAACACCTGTTCGCTGCTCTACACGAACAAGGAAGGTTTCCGGTACTGCGCCGTACACACCTTTGCCATGGACAAAGGCCTCGTCTGGGAGGAGTTCAAATTCGCTGACTGTGTCCAGTACCCGCTCGCGATCTATCCCTCGGATGACGGCAGGCAGGTGCTCTCTATCCAGGACACGCCCTATCTCGACCACATACCGTGCATGAAAAAGCCCAAGGGCGAGCCCATGTACAAAAGCCTTAAAAAGACGATTGAAACGTTCCTCGGCAAAGATTTTTACCGGCAACTCGCTTCTTATGCCCAAAAAAAATAAGCATCCCATTTTTCCTTTGTCAGAAATTTTTTAACCCTCGAAAAGGCTTACGTATTGTGGTATAATTTTTTTCCATGGGCAACCTATTTCTCAGCTTCACCATAGCCATCGGCGGCGCTATCGGCCTTGTCACCCTCAGTAACGAAACCTTGACAAACAAGGTTCTCCCTCTTATCCCGATTCTCTATGCCCTTGCATATCAAGCACTGGAAAAAATGAAGGGAAAAGAAGTCGTATCGACTCCGACTGACCAGCAGAGCGGTCAACGCGAGAAAAATGTCGATGGAATCAAATCGGGAGCGCGCAGAATAATTGAGGGGATCACGGTCGAGCGTATCATTCTCGGGATTGGAGTCAGTTTCGGCATCAAAATTACCATTGAAATTCTGTATAGCCTTGCATTTATTCGCTTCACAGGTCAATCATTCAGCGAAATCTATGGTGCAGCCTCGATCGAAACAGTGGCTGTGTTTATGCGCGGAGACCATCCCTGGCAGAGCGGCACGGAAGGCCTGGTTATTCTCGCAATTATAGCTTTTACGTCGAGCTTTGGAACAGGACTCTGGATAGGATATACAACGAAAGCTGAGGCGGTTCTGGAAGGTGTCATCGTAGGCGCACTGGTGACGATGATCACGACCATGACTAACCTCGTCATCCTTTACCGTAAGCTGGAAGAGATGACTGTGCAGGCGGCGGACTCGATGGGATATGTAACCCATGTAGGGTTTGTGGTCGTTATAACTCTGCAGGTGCTGTTCTACGGCCTCTGGAGCGGTCTTGCCCAGAAGAGCCGGCTGAAACGGCTTGCACAACTTGAAACAAGAAAACCTTCCCGAAAGCCCCGCAAGTAACTAGCCTTTTTGTTTTTTCAAAACACCCCTGCATCCCGTGAGCACGCCCTACTCTCGCGCTTGCGCACTCGAAATCGTTGGGTGCAGGTCGACCGCGCTTTACATGACCGGGACTCTAGTCGGTAACCACAATCGTGCATGCGCGTGCGAAGCTCAGCGCTACTGGCAGCTGTATTGACCTGTAAAATTAAAGATACTCTGGCATGTCTGCGCGGCGCTGCGAACGGCGGTGCAGAAAAAAGAAAGGATCTCGCCTGCGGCCAGTGGTTATAAGTGCGAAGCGCGAATACAGGCTGAACTCCACGGCATGACGTTCAGGATCCTTTGTTTTTTGAACTCGTTAATAAAACCGGCGGCCGTCGACGAAATGTTTTTTCCAGTACGCGTCATCGAGACTGTCCATGCGTACGCGCTTTCCGCTGCCCGGAGCATGGATGAAATGGTCGCCGCCTGTATAGATGCCGACGTGGGAGGATTTCTTTCCTTCCTGATTGAAGAATACCAGGTCCCCTTTTCGGAGCTCTCGGGAAGATACCGACCGGGATTGCCGCCTCAATTCGCCGGTGCCGTGCGGCAGATCCAGGCCTGCTGAACGATAGCTATACCGGACCAGGCCGCTGCAATCAAAGCCTGACGGGCTGTCCCCGCCATACCGGTAGGGTTTCCCGATCATGGCCCGGGCAATGGCAGCCGCCTTTTCTGCGACCGGGAAAGAGTATCCCTCAAGATGTTTCGGCTGTGGCGCGGAAGCGCATCCGATCACGATGCCTGACATCAAGCCGGCAAACAAACCCAGAATAACTCTTTTACTTTGATAAAGTCCCATTCCGCATCAAACCTGCCGTGCCTGTTTCCGGAAAGCACCGAATAATAAGTCGTACTATTTTGTAAGTCCGATCAGTTTGGCAATTCTTGTAAAGAGAAACTCCCGCTCAAAGGGGCTAATCGGATTTCTGTCAGATCAGCCGGGCGCGCTCGTCCTTATGGTAATCGTAGATCTTCTCGAAGGTCTTATGCGTAGCTTTAAAGATTTTGAGGAGTTCGGGATCGAAGTGCCCTGGCTTTATCCTCTCATTTCCCTCGACGATGATCCGGTATGCCATGACATAGTCGAAGGGGGGTTTGTACGGCCGCATACTCCGGAGGGCGTCATACTGGTCCGCAAAGGAGACGATCCTTCCCTCGATCGGTATTTTCTGGCCCTTCAGCCCGGCAGGGTAACCGGTCCCGTCCCACCGTTCGTGGTGGTTTATCGCGATCAATTCGGCCATCTTGAGGAACTCCGAGTGCGAGCCGTGAAGGATCCTGCCGCCGATGATCGTGTGGGTTTTTACCAGAGCCAGCTCCTCGGGAGAAAGCGCGCCGGGCTTCAGCAGGATATCGGAAGGTATCCCGATCTTGCCGATATCGTGCATGGGCGCCGCGTATTTTATCATTTCCACCTTTTCGGCCGGCCAGCCGAACTCTTTCGCTATATGTTCGCAGCACAGCCCGACTCTCTTCACGTGGGATACGCTTGCTTCGTCCTTGTATTCGGCCACCACGGTAAGGCGGTAAATCGTGTCAAGATAACTTGCCTTCAGGCTCTGCTGTGACTTCTTGATGCCCTGTAACGCCTCATTGAGGTCCGCCGTCTTTTTCCTTGTTTCCTCCTCCAGGCGCTCGGCGTGGTCCTTAAGGAAATCCTCGAATTCCTTGATCCGAAGCAGGTTCCGGGTCCTGATGATCGCTTCAGTGCTGTCGATCGGCTTCGTAAGGAAATCGTTTGCTCCGGCTTCGAGCGCCTTGAGTTTCGAGGCCTTGTCGTCGATTGCGGTGACGATGATAATCGGAATGTTCCGCGTATCAGGGTTGTCCTTCAGGAACCTGCAGACGGCATACCCGTCCATTTCGGGCATCATGATGTCCAGGAATATCAGGTCGGGGTTGAACGCCACCGTCCTCATTATGGCGTCTCTTCCGTCTTTCGCGGTATCAAAAACGCAGGAAAGATTTTTTAAAATTGCAGAAATAAGCCGATGGTTCTTTTCCTCATCATCAACGATAAGAATCCTGGGCTGCGGCTTGTCGGCATCCGCCATGTCTCCTCCTCAGATCGTACGTGTACATCGTCTCTGTGACGGTTGTAATGTTTCCGCTCTACTGCTCGAGTCGTCTATGAGCGCGTCTATCGCCCCTCGCAGGGATGATAAAGCTGAATCTCGAACCCTTGCCCGGTTCGCTCTCGACCGAGAGGCGGCCCCCGTGCAATTCAACCAGTTTTTTGCTGATGTGGAGGCCGAGTCCTGTTCCCTCGTATTTTTTCGTGAGAGTGTTATCGAGCTGGACAAAAGGCCGGAAGAGCCTGGCGCAATCTTCGGCCGGCATACCGATGCCGGTGTCCCATACAGTGACCTGCACGCCCGCACCGTTCAGTGATGCTGTAATGCCGACGCGCCCCCCATCCGGAGTAAATTTTACCGCATTCGCAACGAGGTTCAGGACCACCTGCTTTATCTTCGTCTTGTCCGCGGTGATCATATCGATATCGCCGCTGATATCCGCGTTCAGGACTATCCGGCGTCTATCGCTCTTCTCCCGAAACAGACCGAGGCTGCCCTCCAGAAGCTCCTTCAAATAAAATTCATCGAGCTCGAGCTCCATCATGCCCGCCTCAATTTTTGAAAGGTCGAGGAGGTTGTTGATGATCCGCAGGAGGTGCTTGCCGCTTTCCCATATGTCCTTCAGGTATGTCTGCTGATCGGGCGAAAGCGGCCCGGCGGTGCCGTCCCGCAGTATCTCTGAAAAGCCGATGATCGAATTGAGGGGGGTCCTGAGTTCATGCGAAATATTCGAGAGGAATTCCGATTTGGCCTTGTTCGCCGCCTCAGCGCTTCTTCTCGCCTCTTCGAGCTCCCTCGTCCTCTCATGCACTTTTTCCTCCATTTTGTCGTACAGCATGGCGTTTTCGATCGCAACCGCGGCCTGGATTGCAAGCGCCCCGAGAAGATCGAGATCGATCGACGTATACGACTCTCTGTTTTTTTTGGGACCAAGGATCAGCACGCCGAGAAGTTGGCCCTTATGGAAGAGCGGAACGATCGCAACCGCACCCATTCCTTCCATGACCCTGTCGACGGGACCGGCGCCGTTGTCCGTTTTTTCCTCCTCCAGTTCTTCCCTGATTGTCACCTTGCCGGACCGCTGCAGCCTTTGGATAATAAGGTCGTCCAGGAGTGTGATCCGTCCAACCGGCCCGCGCGCATCGAAGCTCTTCCGGAGTGCAAAGCGTCCGTCCTCGGCCTTCAGAAACAGTCGGACGCTTTCCACATCGAGGCTCTTTCGTATACTGGCGATGATAAAATCCAGAAGCTCTGAAAGGTCGAGTTTCGTTCCGATTGCGTTGATCGATTCTCTCAGAATCTGCTGGTAATCATACCTGTTCTGGACAATGACGTTTCTTATGAAATGCTGCACGTTGCGATTAAGCGAGGTCCCGAAGAAAATGAAACAGATTATGGACAGCGAGACCAGGATCGCGAAGATACGGCCGAACTCCGGTTCGAACAGGGTGAAAAGTCCTATGTGAACGGCCGAGAGCGCGAGCGACAGCAGCGCGATCCCGACCGTGCGCGAAGCGACAAGCCGGAGCTCGAACAGCCGGTAGCGCGTCATTGCGTAATACGTCATGACAACCCAGGGGAATCCGAAGTAGGAACCGAGGCCGGGTTCAAGGGCTGATCCGCCCATCAGAGGAAGGATGCCGGAGATGAGTATTCCTCCAACGCTAAAGATAAGCATGCCGTACATGAAATAATTGAGCTGGGCGCGTTTGAGCCCGCTCGCCCGACTCCTGAGCAGAAAGAGCTCGTACAATACCCACGCAGTCTGTACAATGCCGATCACGCGAAGAGGTTTGCCGAGAGGACCGGACCGGTCGATGAAAGGGATCAAAGCGTAATTGCCCTTCTCGATAAGGTCGGTGGAAACGCTGACAAAAAGAACAATCAGCCAGAACGTGTAAAGGACATATCCTGCTATCCGGGCGGCCCTGCTGTTCTCGTCCCTCATGTAAAAAATAAACTGCAGGGCCGCGGGTATCATGAGCCAGCCGACCCAGTTGGCCCGGGCAAGAGGGGTTATATCCCTGCCGGAGGCAGCAAGGATGTACATGAGCGACGTGACGAGCGCGAAAGCGCCAGCGAAGAAGGAAAAGGCGGACAGAGACTTTTTAACGCGGCTGTTGCCCGGGTTGTTATTAAGCAGGATGAGCCCGAGAATGAACTCAAGGACGGAAACAACAAAAAGAGGATAGCCGATAATCTCAAAAAGCTTCATGCGTGCCCAATGATTCCCATTCCTGTCCGGTCGCCGGAGTGTCAAAAAAACTTTTTTTGCGACCGGCTGCATCCTAAGTATTCAGGCTTCACAATTGTACCATAATATTTTTTTGGTGCAATCAAAAAGGGCACAAATCCTCTTGACCCTGATCCGTCTGCCTGATATATTCACCGCATGAAATATAAAGTAACCTTCCTGCCCGACAATGTCACTATCACCGCAGACGACAACACTAACCTCTTCAAGGCCGTCAAGGCCGCAGGCGTCTATGTGTTGTCCTCCTGCGGAGGGAAGGGTAACTGCGGCAAGTGCAAGGTCGTTATCAGGGAAGGAAGCGTCGAGAGCGGAAAATCGCGTTCTTTTTTATCGACCGAGGAAGCGGAGCGGGGTTACACGCTTGCCTGTCTTTCCCGGATCAAGAGCGACTTGGTCGTCGAGATTCCCCCCGAGTCCCGTATGCAGGCAAAGCACAAGATCGCTACCGGTGCGAAGGCCGACGAACTTCTGAAACTGATGATGCAGGCGGGCGGCTGCCTTGAATCGCGCATAAGCCGCATTTACCTCGAGATCAGTCCTCCGACGATCGACGACAACATCGCGGACATGGAGAGGGTCAGGCGGGCCCTCGACGGGGCCGGCTTCAGCGCAGAGCACATGCACATGAACTACATGATGCTTTCCAGGCTCCCGGCCGTGCTCCGCGAAGGCAATTGGAAGGTAACTGCGTCGGTCTTCAGCATGGGAGAGGTGCTCGAAGTGCTCGACATCTTCCCCGGCAATGCAACGAAGCTTCGCTACGGCGCGGCCGTGGACATCGGAACAACAACCATCGTCGTCTACCTTGTTGATATGACGAATGGCCATATCGTCGGTACTGCCTCCACTTATAACAGCCAGGTGAAGTGCGGCGACGATGTGATAACGCGCATTGTCTATGCCACCGAGCGAAACGGTTTACGGGAACTGCAGGGGCTTGCCCTCGATAACGTAACGGCTCTGCTCTCCCAGCTGACGGAAATAAACCAGGTCTCTCCTGGAATGATCGATTATATCGTGGTAGCCGGAAACACGACCATGCAGCATCTCTTCTACGGAATTGACCCCCAGCATATCCGGGAGGAGCCGTACATCCCCGCGGCTACGTTCTTCCCGCTCGTCAGAGGAAAGAGCGTAGGGCTGCAGATAGATCCCCGCGCCATTCTCTACGCAATGCCGAATGTGGCAAGCTATGTGGGCGGCGACATAACCGCCGGTGTTCTGGTCTCTCAGATACACAAGCAGAACGCTGTCTCTCTCTTTATTGATATTGGAACAAACGGCGAAATCGTCCTCGGCAACAAGGAGTGGCTGGTTACCGCCGCATGCTCCGCGGGCCCGGCATTCGAGGGCAGCGGCATCAAATTCGGCATGCGCGCCATGGAAGGAGCCATCGAAGAAATCGAGATCGACCCCAAAACCTATGAAGTAAACTACCGCGTCATCGGCGATGCAAAGCCCATCGGCATCTGCGGCTCGGGCATGATCGACGCGCTGGCCGAAATGTACCTGAACGGCGTGATAGATCAGAAAGGAAAAATACGGGAGGAGATCGGGTCCGGACGGATCAGGCGGGGCGAAAGCGGACTCGAATATGTGCTTGTCTGGCGCATTGAGAGCGCGATCAATAAGGAAGTCGTGATAACCGAGGTGGACCTGGACAATCTTATCCGCGCAAAAGCGGCAATCTACGCCGGCTTCGCGACGCTGCTCTCGCACATGGGAATGACCTTCGCCGACATTGAAAAACTCTATATCGCCGGAGGGTTCGGACGATACATCGACGTGGAACGCGCCATTTCCATCGGGATGCTTCCCGACCTCCCTGTCGACAAGTTCCAGTTTCTGGGCAATACTTCAATCATGGGTGCCTATTATGCCCTCCTGTGCGACCGGCTGCGCCACGAGGCCGAAGAGATCGCGAGAAAGATGACTTACATAGAGCTCTCTGTTTCCCGCAGCTTCATGGATGAATATATGCAAGCGCTCTTTTTACCGCATACGAACATGAATGCGTTCCCTACGGTAAAGCGCGAGATGGAAGGGAGGAAGAAGACCTGAAGAACCGACGCTCAGCCGGAAATTCAAACTGACGCGGAGACGCAGTGTTTGGTCAAACCGTTAATCGAAGCCAATCGTTGTTACAGCATCTTACCCATAAGCACTTCACTGATAAAATCCCTGCCGATCCTTATCCTGTTCTGCCTGACACCCTCTTCAGTGAATCCGCATTTTTGAAACATGCTGAGGGAGCGTTTGTTTGTCGTAAAAATATTTGCCTCAAGTCTTTTAAATTGCGCCTCGCGTGCCCAGTCTATCCCATACTCGAGCAGGTACCGGCCGATACCGAGGCCGCGAAATGCCTCCTTCAGATGCAGGCCAACATGGAGTATATGACTGGTTTCCGGTCGCCTGCCGGCGTCCGCCTGGAGCGCTGCCAGACAGCCGACGACCTCATCTCCGGAGACGGACACTATCAGGAGATTTTTTTTGCTGTCCAGTTCGCCGATATATTCCTTCTCTGACTCGACGTCCTTGCCGTATTGCTCCATCAGGACATAACTGCGCTCCATGGCATTCGATCTCACGGTATCAAGTATCGCACATGAGTCGTTCTGCTGGGCGGGCCTTATGGTTATTACCTGCCCGTTTTTTGCGGTAAAACTCCTGACCGTTTGCATACATGCCTCCTTCCGGTGGCCTCTGCAATGATTATAGCTCCGAACAGTCGTGTTCTCAATACAGATGAAACGGTGATTGGCGGCAACCTTCGTGTCCCGTGTTTACGGGGCCAGACGTGCAGCCTGAAAAGAGGAAAGGGAACCGGCTTGCTTGGAACGGCGCGCCATGGCGCCTGAAATCGGCGAGTCAGGGCACCCGGACTCTTTTATATGTTTTGTTCATTTTTTCGATAAATTTTTTTGTCGGGAACTTCGAGTGTACGGTTCCGGCCGGGGCATCCAGCGCCTGGAAAAAGGTCGCATTGCTCAGGGTATAATATTCGATGATATCCATCGCGTCGTCGCCGATTGCGGACCCATAGGTTAGATAAAAAATCTCTCCGTTCTTAAAATAGATCCTGATGAGGTCCTCGCTTGATTCCACGACATTGATAAAAAGCGAACCGCTCTTTTTGTTGTCGTAGATTTCTTTGAGAACGTCTGCGAAGTACATTTGTTTTGCCATTGTATTTCTCCTCTTCTTTGCATTAAAAAGGGCCGCCTTACTTCAAGTATAGCCGAACAATTTGGCCGGGTTCGGCGGATCAGCTACAGCTCCCACGGATAGCCGATAAAAATGCTCGGCGATACGCCTTCTTTTCCTGATGCGACGTCTGCCCGGAAAACAACGCCCGATGCCGTGACCATGCGCAGGCCGAAGCCCGCGGACGATCGCCAAATATCGCCGACTTCCTTGCGCTTGTCCGCGGTGCTTCCCACTTCATAATACACCGCCACCTGCCATGAAGTCCTGACGTCCCTCATGACAAAGATGTCAAACGGGGTTGTCTCGTCCGTGAGGTTCCAGCGGATTTCGGACCCGTAAAAGATCGTGTGAGCACCTTTGAATCTTCCGTTCGGAAAGGAGCGAAGCCGGTTGAAACCGCCGAGAGAGCTGGCGGTTCCGTAGGAATTGTTGTCTCTTGTATTATTGACAAAATCAGTACAGTCTTTCTGTTCTTCTAATGTCAGAGCAGGATCGCTGCAATTTAGCCCGAGGTCATTTTCGACATCAGTAAACAACGTGTGTCCCTTTCGGTTCACATGGGCATCGGACTGATAATAATTGAAAGCCCAGGTGCTGCGTCTGCCCAAAGGAACATAGGCCGTGGCATTATAATCCTGCTGATAGAAATCCGGTCCCGAATCACTGGGAGGCGTCAATGACCGGCTGATATCCAGCCGGACTCCCTGCCGCGGATCCTGATAATCATCCGTGAGATCGACTCTCGTTCCGAAGATCGAAACGTGTCCTCGCTGAACTTCGGCATCCTCGGCAGGCACAATAATGTTTCCATCCTTGTCGCGGATATTTTTCAGCTGTGAACTGCCCTGGTAGTAGGCGCCATACAGTTCGAACCGGCGGTCATGAAACGTGGCCGTCATCCTCGAGCCGTAATAGGTCATATCGCCGAGCTCGATGTTCGTGTAGTCGAACTTGCTGGAAGTCATTCCGCGCTCGCTGTAGCTTTGGATCGTTGCGGCCGTCAGACTGCTTAGACCGATGTCAAGAATCAGCTTCCGTGGAATGACATGCACCTCTCCGACACCCAGTGCCAGGCCGCTTACATCCCCGCCGAAGAGCATACCGTACGCGTCGGTTGTCGTATTATTGATGTTCATCGCGGCGCCCACTAGCCCCAGCCCCTGCCCTATTCCCGGAAGACTGTAGGGATACGGAAAGAGCGCATAGCCGTATTCAGTCAGAAATTGCGATTTACGGCGTTCCGGGTACCATGAAGCATCGGCGCTTCCGCAAAGAATAATGAAAACCATTGCACTAATCAGGAACATCCTGCGTGTTGTCAAAATATTCTCCTTTGTGACGTATTCCGGATTTGGATATTTTTTCAGGATATCGGGCTTTTATTTAAGGTGATTTTACCATAAGACCGGCACAGAAAGGAGCACTTTTTTCACGGCAGATTATTTATTCGGGGAAAGGCGGGCTAAACGGGGAAGCATCGATCCGGTTAAAAGGAAAAGCCTATGCTTTTAACCCCGAGAAAAGATTGAAAGATGATCATGCGGGCAGTTTAATCCCGATAAAATCTGAACTCTCTGGAACGAGGGCCGCATGCTCCCTGCTTTTTCGTCCATTTTCCCTCGCCCAACGTATCTGGGATGCTATCCTACCCGCAGCAGTTGCTTCCGCTTGTGCCGCTGCAGTCGCAGGATGGCGGACCGCCGTTGATCAGGCTGTTAATAATGGCGGCAGCGCAACCCACGCCGGTATTCACCGTGATCGCGCCGAACTCGCAGTTCAAGGCACAGGCCCCGCACTCCATGCAAAGGTCCTTGTCGGTTACTGCTGCAAGCTTATCCTTCATCTCGAACACCCCGTGCGGGCAGACCTCAACGCACCGCCGACAGCCTTTGCATTTTTCTGAATTATATTTGAGAGTTGAAACGTTCGCAAGATATTTCACAAGAGCCTCCATTCCTGGAGCTTGGACAAGACCAGCAGCACGAGTGATACGGCTGCGGTTCCTATATAGAGTGGAATGCCGCTCTTCAGCTCTTTATTGACTCCGGACATTCCGGTGAAGGTAGTAGACCCGGTGAACTGGAGGGCGATATAGGAACTGAGCGCGGGAAAGAAAAGATAGGCTGCGCCGAGAAGCGGCAGGCTTCTGGCGTCAATGAGTCCTAAGCCCTGGACTGCGAACAGCGTTAAAAGCATTCCCACGATCCAGCCTTTTACCGCGAAGGACCGGAAAGGGACAAAAGGCAGCAGGACAGGTGTCACGAATGCGCCGGCGAAGACAGCAATCAAGCCCATAACGAGAAACGGCCATCCGCCGGACCAGGCGTTCGCGAACAGAATTCCGCCGGGCTGGAGCCCGAACAACAGGAGGACGGCCCCCGCATACCAGGGATATTTTTTCATCACGGGATTGAGCTCCATCGGGGTAAGGACAAGCCTGTCGATCATCGGGAATGTGATCAAGCTCATCTCCGCGGTCTTTTTATATCCCGACCGGACATATGCAGGTATATCCTCAGCGCGTACCGGACCGAAGGAGACGCGGAAGCCGGTCCTCTTCCGCACTTCGGACGCATTCACGCCCACGGCCCCGAGCTGGGGCAGGATTATTTTTTTGTGGCTCACCACCGACTCAAGCCGTGTTTCCGAGATACTCCTGACCAGTTCGTCCGTCCCGAACGTGCCCTTTCCGGCCGCACACCAGACATTGATGCTCTTCGTGTCAAGCACGAGCACCCAGGCGTCCAGGCCCTTGATCGAACGCCGGAGGATGTCAAATGTGAGCTTATAGTTTGCCGTGACGAACACGTCCGAATCCGTGGTCGGCTCCCCGGTCGCATACAATCCGGGCGTTACAGTATAATTCATTCGGAACCCGCCGAGCCTGCTTTTGATCATACCCAGATAATCGTCCCGAGACCAGTCGGATGATAGTTTATAAATGGAACCAGCCGGAGTCGAAATCGAGCCCTTGGTCCATGGAGGCGGAACCTTCTTCACGAATTTCAACGTCTGTAATTGCATAAGGATCTCCAGATCGATTAAAATCTATACACATCGTTTTATTTGCATTTTACATGTGCACTTTGCAATTTGAAATAGTTCTTTACAGCATCTCCTTAATCACCTGTCCCAGCATGCCCTTAACCATGCATCACCTTATCGAGCGATGCTACGATTCATTCCATTTTGCATTTTGCAGTATGCAATCTGCAATTTACAATAGTTCTTTACAGCATTTCCTTCATCACCGGTCCCAGTATGCCCTTTACCATTGTCTCCAGATTTTCAGCTTTGATCAGCGCTATACAGCATATTTTGCCGTCTTTTTCCCAGCTTGTGACAGCCAGCTTGTCCCCTGCCTTGATTCCCGCCTTGGCCCGTAGTTCCTTGGGCAGCACCATCTGTCCGCGCTCGTCGACCGTGACCAGGGCTTCAACAGCGCAGCAGCCCGCGCTCTTCCCAAAGGGCCCTCTTACAGGAATCTTTTCTTTTTTATTGATCATTTCAAAACCTCGCGTTTTTTCAGCATAATCAGATTAATCAGTTGAGTAAGATATAGCTGATTTTTCTGTGCTTGTCAATCCCTTTTTTGGGCCCCTTTGTGCTGCCGGGAAATTAGTTCACATAATGAGGGGATTCTACGATTTTGAGAGGTAATTTAAAATAGTATCTAATCCGATTCTAAATACCGCGGTACAAGACACGTTTGAACGGGGAATGCATCTTCCGGTTGGCTCGCTATTGCTTGCGCGCAGCAAGTACCTGTTTATATGTCACGAAGGCGGGCAAGGACGTGGCTTTTGCCGCAAAATGACCTGCTTTTTCAAAATCTCCGGTTCCGGCAAAAAGAGAAGAAAGATTCAGGTGCCACCCTGCCAGGCGATATTCCTCAATGCGTTCGTCATACAAGGTGAAATATTCCTGGCCGGGGTTGCCCGGAAGCGCGAAAAAAAGCTTGAAGAGGTCGAGAAGCTCTTTTCCCTTGAGAAGTTTGCGTTCCTTCTGCGCCGCCTTAAATTCTATGATCGGAAAATCAAGCGTGTTCAACGGCAGCTGCTGCCACAGCTCCTGGCTCGGGATGACCGGCCCGATATAGCTGGCAAAGATACCTGACTCGTGAATTTGCATTAAATCGGGTGTGGTTTCCGGAAAAGGGCGTCGCTCCTTGTAAGCCTTTATCGCTTCTGTTTGTATCTTTTCCGTTCCGATAAGGGCCACGCCTGAGTCCTCGAGACCCCAGCTCAATTGCCAGACAGTAGTATGCGGGAAAACGAACGCGAACGACTTCGCTATTATGAGAAATTCCTCCCGGGTCATCTGGAACATGGGCAGCCAGAGGCAGAATAAGCCGCCCCGGTTCAACCTTTTTTTCACGTTTTTGAAGTGATCGACCGTATACAGGTAAGCCGTGCCTTCATTCCAGGGTGTAAAAACGTCGGAACAGATAATATCGAACGGGTGATTACCGGTTCTGAAATAATGCCGGCCGTCGTCGATGATCGTTTCGACACGAGGATTTGCCAGCACGTTTCCGTTATACGATTGAAAATGATTAGCCGCTGCGTCCGCAACTTCCGGGATCATTTCTACAAGCGTGATCCTGTTCAGGTGAGAATTCAAAAATCCGTTGGAGCTTATACCGGTCCCTATTCCGATCATCGCCAGCGTCTTTGCGTCAGGATGAAGCACGGTCGGGAGAAGGCCCATCCGGTAGGGCCCTCTCACATCGTTCATCCCGGCTTCGAGCTGATACGTATTGTTGAGCCAGAGAGTGCGTCTGTTCCTGTAATCAATTACGGATACGATCCCGTATTTTCCCTCTTTTGCCGAGACCAACGACCCCCGAGATCCTATGTCAACGGGATCAACGGGAGTGACGAGAGGATGCCTCAGCGGGCTGAAAATAAAGATGAGCGCGCCTCCGATAACTGCGGCGGCAAAGCAGGTCCTGGTTTTTCCCGAGAATGACAGAAGCACTGCGTATCCGATCAGGGCGATGAGAAGTGAGGTCCAAATGCCCAGTTTCGGCAGAAATACAAAGGAGGTCAGTAGTGAACCCATAGCGCATCCGAGGCCGTTCATCGCGATTAACGAACCGAGGCTCCCTGAATCACGAGTTGCATCGCCGGATTTTGCCATTCGCAGGATGAACGGAAAGATGAACGAGATAAAAAAATATCCTATTACGATGAAGGACGCGGCAAAGGCAAGCGAACCGAAAAGCCCTGTGGCATCCCTCACTGCCCTGATCGCAAGACCATCCGTCATCCAGAGATATGTTTCAGTCGAGGCTATCATGCCGATAAGCGAGAAAAACAGTATACCGGTGAAGACCCCTGAATTCCTGAACCAGGATTCCGGCAACTTTGAAGTAAGATACGACGAGACCGTGAGTTGAAGGAGGATGATCAGTGACGCCGATCCGAACGCGTAGATCGAGTTGTCCGTCGCAAGGGCGATAAAACGGATCCAAAGGACCTGAAGAACAAGCGACAGGAAACCGGAGAAAAAGGAAAATACGCCGAAGCGAAAGGAATGATTTTTTATGTCCGCCTGGGCGCCGGACTGCGCCTCTCTGTCACGAAAAGCGAGGTGCAAGAAGAAGAGCGATATCACATTTATCGCGATTCCGATTATAAAAGTCGCCAGATAGCCGACCGCGTACGGAAGAAAAAATGAGCCGAAATATATCCCGAGCACCGTGCCGAGCGTCTGAATTCCATACAGGAAGACGAAGTTCTTCCGGTTCACGGTCTGAGCGACAAGCGGGAAAAAGCCCCCCAGAAAAAAACAGGCAGGAAAAATGGAAATTATTGCAAGTGCCCAGACCAGGGATTTGTAAAGAAAGGGCTGACCATAAACGAATTCCGAGGGGAAGCGCAAACCGTCGAGCAGGAAGACCGGAAGGAAGAGCGAGAAGAGAAGGGCAAGCAAAAAACCAGGATATAAGTATTTTAGGGAAACTTCGTTTCGCCTGTAGTACCAGCTCCCTGCGCTTACCCCCAGGAAATAAGCGAACAGGACGCTGCCGTAGGATTCAGGGCTGGATCCGAATATCGAGATATGCTTCTTGAGCCAGGCTGTCTCAAGGATCAAAGTCCCGGCGCCGTTTAAAAGAAAAAATAGTATCTGGTTTGACATCGGCTGATTCTACTTTATCTCTCCGATCCTTGTCAATAACGCCCTTGTCGTTCCCCGGTGGGCTGCCTCTGGTTAAACACTTAACCTGGTCGCAACATTCTTCTTCATTTCCGGTACGTCCCTCGTTCCTAACCCGGACAAGCCGGATACAAAACCCTTGAACCGCCAAGGCGTACCCTGCACTCGCGCTTGGCACTCGTAAACGCTGGGCACAAGACAAAGGTCGCGAGGAAGGCGAAACTGGACGCTGGAGTTTAAACCTGAAAACGCTTTACGGTTTCCTGGCGTCCCTCGCGTCTTCGCGGTGAATATATTCTTTCCGTTTTGAGAAGATTTTCACTTGTAATTAACCTGGTCGCAACATTCTTCTTCATTTCCCGTACCTCCCTCGTTCCTAACCCGGACAAGCCGGATACAAAACCTTTGAACCGCCAAGGCGCAAAGGTCGCGAGGAAGGCGAAACTGGACGCTGGAGTTTAAACCTGAAAAAACGCTTTACGGTTTCCTGGCGTCCCTCGCGTCTTCGCGGTCAATATATTCTTTCCGTTTTGAGAAGATTTTCACTTGTAATTAACCTGGTCGCAACATTCTTCTTCATTTCCGGTACCTCCCTCGTTCCTAACCCGGACAAGCCGGATACAAAACCTTTGAACCGCCAAGGCGTACCCTGCACTCGCGCTTGGCACTCGTAAACGCTGGGCACAAGACAGAGGTCGCGAGGAAGGCGAAACTGGACGCTGGAGTTTAAACCTGAAAAAACGCTTTACGGTTTCCTGGCGTCCCTCGCGTCTTCGCGGTCAATATATTCTTTCTGTTTTGAAAGATTTTCACTTGTAATTGACTAATCCTTCGTCCTTGGCCGTATCTCTCGCTTCTGGCCCAGTATTACCAGAACCACTCCGGAAAGAATGATCGGCATAGCAAGAAGGCTGGTCTTTGTAACATGCTCGTTGCCAAGCCAGACTCCGAGCAGTACTGCCAGGGTCGGATTTACATACGCATAACTGGTTGCCAGCGCAGGTCTTACATGCGTCAGCAGATAGGTATATGCAGTATATCCGAGGAGCGAACCGAAGACCGCGAGCCAGAGCAGCGCCCCGAGCGCGCGAAGGGAGGGGTCGAGCGGTAATTGTTCGCCCGAGACTAGGCTTAGAATGAACACAAACAGACCGCCTGAAAACATCTGCGAAGCGCTTGCCATCATTCCTGACGGCATCGGTACGTGCAGGCTCAAGATCGAACCGAAGGACCACGAAGCCGAGGCAACAATCAGAAGCGCTGCTCCCAGCGGATGCGCCCGCAGATCGCCTTCCATGTTGAGCAGAACGATCCCGGCCAGGCCCAGAAGCATTCCAAGCCATTCGTTACGGGCAGGCCGGTGTCCCCAAATACCTGCAAACAACACAGTAAGAAGCGGTGAGGTTGCAAGTACGAGAGCCGCGAGGCCCGATCCCACCCACATCTCGGCGTACACAACGCCTGCAGTGCCGCCAAGAAGCAGGAACACGCCGATGAGGAGTGATCCGCCCCATTCCCTTGCAGCAGGTGCTGGAACGCCTTTGCTTCGCAAATAGACATAAATCCCGGCGCCGACCAGCATGTACCTAAAGCCTGCGATAAAGAAAGGCGGAAAGTCCTCCAGGGCGACCCGTATGGCAAGATAGGTCGAACTCCAGGCAAGGTAGAGGGTCCCGAGTGCCAGGATCACTTTTATCTTTCTGCTTTCATTCATTCAGGCCTGAGGATTGAACCGGTATGAGAATACGCTTATTTTTTCCTGTTGTTTTTTTCACGTATTTTCTCATCGAATTTATTTTTATTAATAATATAACGCTCATGGGTTCCCCTGCTGATCGCTTCAACTTCATCACGGGTCTCAACGTCAAACAGCAGACGGCGGCCGTCTACTTTAACGAGCTTTACCAGCGTGGTTACTGCCATTCCCGGTGGGGTTGCGGCCGTATGCGACACATTGATATGAGTGCCCACCGTCTGCTCCTGCGGCCAGTCAAGATGGGGATTAATGGCTTTGATGCAGGCCCATTCGATAAAGCCGACCATGAATCCTGTAGCGAATACCAGCGGCATCTGCAGGAATTCAGCAGATTCCGGGTACAAGGCGGGTACGGTTTTGGATTCAGGAATACGGAACGTAAATTCGGACTCAATGCCTGGCTTCAACGAATCCTTCATGTTTCCTCCTTCAACGAATAACGGGGGTCAGCCCGCAGCGGGTAATAAAAAAGGCCGCGGAATTGTCTTCTCCGTGGCCCTGCGGATTTTGATTGTTCTATTTTTTCAGCAAAATTATAATAGAATCCCCCGCAGCCACACGTATAAACTCAAGAACAGCCTGTTTTGTCATTTAGGCCGCTCGTGCTGTCATCCCGAACGAAGGTAATGAACCTTATCCTCCACACTCAGGATAAACTCTGCAAGATGATCCTAAGTTGACGCAATCGTAAAAGTTCTTTATCAACTTCGCTCACGTGTCTTGCTGCACCTTTTCAGCGAATGCCTTGAAAAAGGTGTAGCAGAAAATACCGTCGGGTTCTGTTGTCCGGTAAAGAGCCTTGACGCCTTTATCGAAGGTCGCTTCGTCTATGATACCTGCCTTGAGCGAGGAGCTGCGTACCCCCTCGATCATTGCCGTAAAGGTCTTTTTTGTAAAACCGTCGACAAGGTGCGGTTTGCTCGAATCGACATACACCATCCTCGGCGAGACACGGACTGATTTGTACCCGGCTTTTGTTAATAGCGGGTAAAGTCCGCGACCGATCATCGCGTTTCCCCCTGCCCTTTTCTGCAGTTCCACCTGGCAACTCACAGCGTGGCGGGCGTCTTCGCTGTCCGGGTAAAAGAAGGTTGACCCATGATCGCCTTCTATTACGGTAATGGTGCCGCCCCGCTTCAGGTATTTTTTTAAAGACGTAAGCGCCTGAACCGGATCAGGCAGGTGTTCCAGCACAAAACAGAGGAACAGATGATCGAAGGTTTCCGGCTCAAATGGCAAATTGAAGATATTTGCTTGAAGGAACGTGACATTGGTCAGTCCCGCAGCCTGGATCTTTCTCCTTGCCTCAGCCAGTGATTCCCCGGAGATATCCACCGCCGTTATCCGGGACCCCGGACTGTTCGCGGCGAGCGTCACTGTTTGTGCGCCTACACCGCACCCGGCTTCCAGCACGCTGCATCCCGATTCATACCGGGTGTCGGAATGCAGGAGTTCCACCAGGGTTGAAGCCTGGTCCTGCAAACGGATGCTTTCTGACGGATGATATCCATGAACATACTGGTTATTCATTTCACATTAACCTCTACTTGGGATCACCTTAAAATTGAGTTGATTTCTTGAGTTTGCACAAAACCAGAATGTTTTTCGCAAGTCCAGTCACTCGGGTTAAAACCAGGATATAAGGTTTCCTTTGCGTTCTTTGCGGCTTTGCGAGAGACGCTTTTGTTATGCATTAGCGGTCTAAGGTATTGCCTCGTTAATCTTTATCCAGTATCACATCGACCATCGTTTTTCTCGGCTGGCAAAACAGCTTCTTTACCCGCTGCCTGAATTCTTCCGGGGTGATATGCTCCTCATGAGACCCGACAACGATCTTGATGGCAGGGAATGCTTCCGTCAAAACTCTTTCGTATTGCTGCTTGAACGGGCAAAGGGCCTTCACGCAGTTCGAGAAATGGATGGCATCCAACCGAAACTCGGTCAGCGCCCGAATGCGTTGGAGCAGCTTCTCCGGTCCGATAACGGTCGGGCAGCCGGGACAGTTGATGATGCCGACCAGGTCGAGCCGCTGCTCCGCCGGATATACGGCGAATGCGCCTTTTCTCTTCCTCAGGTCCGCAAGACAGCTCACGGAGGAGCAGCCAAGGTCCTGGGTGGCGTTCGAGCAGGTCAGTATTCCGATCCGTGCCATTGTTTACCGCTCCTGTCTCATCTCGACGAGCGGATGGAGTTCCGCCGTTTCGAAAGTAATTAATCCTGACTGCACAAGAGGGTCATTTTTCAGAATTTCCATGGCATCTGTAAGGCTATCAGCCCTGACAATGGATATGCCACCCGAGTCGCCCCATTTTCCCGCCTGGACTACCGTTCCTTCGGCAACGCACTCCTTGAGCCATTGAACATGCGGAGGGATCACAGCGCCTATTTTGGCAGGCTCCACATTCTGTTTTACTTTATTAACAGCAAGAAAATACATGCGGTTTCCTCCTTGATAACATATTTGAGGCTTAATTGGAATTTAAAGAGTAGCAGTGGTGGGTTACGGATGTCAACTGGTTTTTTATGCTTGTCGCGCAGGATTAAGACGCGGGGCATGCCATAAAACGCTTGTAACTTGAATAAACAAGACCATCCGCCAGTGAAAACATGATTCTAATTTCCTTTGCTGATTGCCTCCTGTGGCTGCATCAAACTTGAGCGAAGCGCCGGAAAAAACGTTGCCACTGCACCGGAAATGATGGAAAGCAGCAGACTGAGAACAGTTATGAGCACGAAATGTGCGGGTTCGGGCAAAGCATACTGAACAGCAAACAAAGTGTTGGCCACGCTTTTAAAGGCATATGCGGTAATCGCTCCGGCAATGACGCCGGCCGCTCCACCGAAGACCGAAAGAAGGGAGGCCTCGATCATAGCAAGCCGGAAGACATGCATCTTTGTAGCGCCCATGGCACGTAAAAAACCAATTTCCCTCTGCCTCTCATTTATTATCATTGAGAAGATCACACCGATCATGATGAGAGCGATTGTCCATATAAGCGCAGCCGTAAGAAGAACACCTTTCATAAGCGTCGCTATTTGCCTGCGGGCGGTAGATATCGTTTCTTCGGTCATCAATGACTTTACCCCTTTGATTTTCTCTTGTATCGTTAAACCAAGCGTACGAACACGGCCGAAGTCATTGAGTTCAGGCTGCACCATAATTGCCGATATCCGGTCCGGCTTCCCTGCGAGCTGGCGCAAAGCTGTAATTGGAATAAATATGGAATTATCCAAGAAATAGATCCCGGTTGTCTCCAGTTTTCCGGCCACTACCAGCTCCGTCCCTAAAATCTTGATCTTCTGATTCCTTTCGTACGATACTTTCCCTCCAATAATAACCTCCTTATCGGAAGGCGTCCTATTCTGTTTGAGCCACGGTTTTATGGTGAAGTCCGTTTTCGGATCATAACCCACTACCACGGTATTCCCCGGAATCGAGGATGAAGTATCTTGCGGAATGAGGAAAAGAAGTGGCGTTGCATTCTTTACAAAACTCATGCCCCTGACGTCATCCAATATGTTATGCTGCATATCGAACTTGAATTTCTCGAAATGACCCGCAAGGAATTTGGTCATGGTCTCAGCCTCTTCCTGCGGTACGACAATTAACTCAGCGTTCAGTGTTGATACGCGTCGTTGTAGAGAGAGGCCTGCCAGACCGATAATAGCGGTGACGCAGAAAAGAGTCGCTGCTACAATAGCGACACCGAGAGCAACGGCACCGCTTCTGAAAGGTGATCTCTTAATATTTTTTTTTGCAAGCGAATAAAGTGTCATCTTCACCGCTTAATCGCTTCATCTGGTTCACGGCGACTGGCACGTAAAGCAGGATACATTGCCGAAGCGGCCCCGGTAAGAATAAAAAGTAAAGCGCAGACAACGGCAGCTGCGCATAAATAAAATGGTGAAGGGAGCGTAAAGGGTATATTTCCCAGAGAGACGATTATCAGCCGCCTGAAGAAGGAAATAATAAGCCAGCCGACCATGGAACCGATGAGCCCTCCGGCGCCTGAAAGAATAGCTGCTTCGGAAACTATAAGACGGTACACATGCTTCTTCGTAGCTCCCATGGCCCTCAGGATTCCGTACTCCCGTCTCCGTTCGTTAGTAACTATCGTAAAAATCAGTCCGTTCATTGCTAATAACATGACCCAGGCGGCCGTTCCCCCGGCGAAGACACCCCACAGAGCCAGGTGAGTGTCGTTGCGTACCGCCGTTATAAGTTCGTTTGTGACGATTACCTTGATCTCAGGAAGTGTTTTTTCTATATCGGCCGCTGCTTTTTGTATATCGTAATTGTCATGCACTTTGACCAGCACTGACGATATCTGGTCCTTGCCGATATTAAGAGGCCGTGCGGATGCGGACTTCGAAATTTCTATCATATTTCTCGCTGCATCCATGGTCATGAAAACGGTCTTATCAAAATAGGGAAGGCCAGTCAATTCAAGGACCGAACTGATGCCGAACTGTTTTCCGTAAAAACGAAAGTCCTCCGGGGAAAGATAGTTCAAATTTGCGCCGATTATAGCATCATCGTTGGTTGCTTCGACGGCAAATCGTTTCCAGGGCTTGATCGTAAAGTCCGATTCGGGATCATATCCCACGAGAAGGACATCGGGTGCATAGCAGCATTCGAGCACCGCCGAAGTCATAAAAAGCTGAGGCGATGCTTTATGAACGCCAGGGACAGCCTTGATCCGATCGATTATTTTGGCATCCATGTAGTAGGCGGAGGGTTCGCCTGACAATAGTGTGCGCTGGACCTTGGTTTCGTATCCGGCCGGCGCAACCATGATGTCGGCACCGAGCCTTTTCATCCCAAGCTCGAGGCTCGATTTTACGGAAAGCAGAATTGTTGAAGCGGAAAAAATAAGGCCCCCGGCCAGGGCGCCTATCAGGATGAGAGCGATGCTTCGTACTCGTTTTCTCAACAGATTTTTTAAGGCAAGTTTAAGAAGGCTCATACCAGTGCCTATAATACAACGTTCGGAATTTATTTTAAAGCAAAATGAACTGCTTAACTGCGGGGCAAGGCTTTAACCTCGCGATCTAGTATATAACACGCACATTAATGGAGAATAAAAAAAGGGGAGCGGAAGAACCGCTCCCCTTGCTATGCTTGAATATGTCGCCTTACGGATTAAGGGCAGCTCCCGTGGTGATAAGGGACTTGGGCACCGCATCGATATACGCAGGATAGTTCATGGTCTGCGGGATGAAGTGGGTTGTGGTCTGACCAGAGCCGCAGTATACCGGGGCGCTGGTTGAACCGCTTGCTATGTTGATCGTTGCGTCAGTCTTGTTGCCAGTGGTTGTTTCTACATAACCCATATGCACGCGGCCGTTATTGGCCCCGCCTGTTGCATCTGGCATAATTGCTGAATAATACACTCTGTTGGGAGTAACCGTTGTATCGAGCCTCACATCATGGAGGTTCGGGATATCAGTGCCCGCTGCACCCGTGCCAAGGTCATAATTCGAGACCTGTGCAAGATGACTCGCGGAACCTGCCGTTACTCCGGTAGCAGGATCGATAGTAAGATTCACTTTCACGATGTGTCCGCCCGTGGTGGTTGACGCATAGAGCGTGCCGGTGTACTTGCCATCGGAGCCTTTGGTAAATTTGCCGTCTATACCGCAGTTCATATGGCTCTTAGCCGAGGTCCAGGAGTGGCAAGGAGAACAAGTGTTGGCTTGTGACCCGATCGTAGCTCCGGTGTTGATGTTATAAAGTATGACTGCAGCAACGCCTGTGGTGCTCTGCTTTGATTGCAGCTGCAGAAGAGCATAGTCGTTATCGATCGCTAAGGCATCGTGGCTTTGGAAAGAGGTCGATGTGCCGCCAATGTTCGTAGTGCTCTGCAGTACGCTAAGATCAGAGGCTTTCAACACGACCACGCGGTCGGCGCCTGCCTGTACGATTTTGGTGCCATCCGGAGTAAAGCTCTGCCTGAAGGCTGTTGCGGCCGTAATCGACTGTGAGGTTGCAAGCACGCTGGATGATGATACCGTGCCGGCAGTAACGTCGCTCATGTTGAGCATATATGCCGTAAAGTTTCCGGACAAGGTTCCTGAGCCGGCTGAAATCGTGTTGTTAAAGGCGACATACAACTTGGTACCATCCGGGCTGTTGGTGCCATGGATATACTGGTAAGCAGCATCGCTTCTGAATGCGGAAGCCATTGTCCTCTTCACCGTCGGGGCCGCTGCTCCGTCGTCATTGCTGTCACTGCCGCAGCCGCCGATAAAAGCAACCGTTCCCACAACCATAATTGCCAACGCGATAATCAAGACTTTTGTGAACATGCTTTTCTTCATTATTATGAACCTCCCCTTTTTACTGTTTGTTTTGTAAATAAATTTCTACGAAGACCTGATAAAAGCTTACCGGCACTGCCGGTACCTCTTTGTGACTTCCGGCCACCTCCTTTATTAATTAAGTATGCTATTGACCTCAGTTACCGTATATACCGTCATCATATTTGATGCTGGCGCTTGCCGTCGTGCTGACTGCCGCAGCTGCGTTTTTAAACCAAACGTAGACCGTTTTCGACCCCTCTGTCGCACTCAGCGTAAAGGGAATTCCTGTCGCATCGTAGGTCGTGATTTGTGTAACGGTCACCCAGCCGGCGTCGCCAGCGGCCGGCGCTGTTGCATTCTCGGAAACAAAGTATCCGACAACACCGGCAGCGTCTACGCGATGAAGTGTCAGGATTACACTGGTTGTATCAGTTACTGAAGCGCCGCCATTGATCGCTATGGGCGCATTGGGATCAGCGGTAGGAATGGCGTATTCATCGCTGCCGCAGCCCTGAAAGACCAGAAGCGGGACGATAACGGTAGATGCCAGCAATAGCGCCAGCAGGATTATGTTTAATTTTATCTTCATTGGAATGTCCTCTCCTTGTAAATTAGAATCTGGCCTGGAACTGCGCTAATATCGTCGTGAAATCCTTGTTTTTTGCATTTTCATTTTTAAGGTCAGTGGCCGTATATTCCAAGGTAAGCCTCAAGTCCTGGCCTTTTATGTAATAATTAACGCCCGCGACCTGTAATTTAAGGCTCTGACCACTGACAAATGCCCAGTCCTCGAATCTTCCAAAAATCTGGGTCTTGCCGACCATATAACCGGCTTTCCAATAACTTCCGTTCCTGTCTTCGGCGCCCGGTCCGCTGGCCCTGTTAAAGTCCATCTCATAATAAGCGCCGGATACCGTGAATGTACCCATGTCGGTAGGTTTCTCATAAAAGATGTCGTAGGTCAAACCCTTGTAGTCCTCGGCCGGCCCGGTTGTCCCGCTTGCGAAGACCGCATTGGGCTGGACCTCGTAACCCGCTCCCAGTGTCAGCACATTCTTTTTCCCGAGGTAGGTGCCCTTATATCCGAGGCCCGCTTCAGGATCGAGAAGCGTGAGATGCACACGGCCGGTATAACGGTAGCCGATATCATCCGGCTTGTTGCTTCCGAAGTCGTTGCCTTGCATTACGGCAAGACGGTACTGCAACTTGTTCTCGACGAAGTTGCCCCAGGCAACCAAGCCGTAATCACGCGTCGTTTTTTCCGGGCGTGATCCGGAGAAGGGGCCCAGTATGAAATTGGACCGGTCGATCGAGAGCGGATCGAAGCAACCTTCGTTGACCTCGCGGGTAAGGACGTGTTTTGTCTTCCCCACGCGAAACTTCAGGGAATCGGAAGGATCCCAGGTAAGATAATAGTCGAGAATAAGCGAATCGTATTCGCCGTTCTGCTCTGACACACTCAGGTCGCCGATCCTCCGTCCGCCGTTATACTCAAACTGGATCGCATACCCGATCGTTTCTGTAGCAGCGCCGAGAAAACTGAGCCTGTTTCTTCGCAGATACAGATCCCGGGATGTCTGATCCTGACTGGGGTCAGTGCCCTGGTCCCGCCACGCGGCTCGGGCCTGGACCTGGTAATCGATGTTCAGAAAACCGCTGTCCCACTCGGCCACGGTCTTAGCGTACGCGGTTTCACTTCCAACACAAATCCATAGCAAAGCAACAGCAGTAAAAACGAGTGCCAGTACACTTAATCGATGCCTCATTTTATCCCCCCTTAAGTAATTAGCATCTCCCACTCCGGACGTACGGATATGGTACGGATATGGAAGATGATAATTCAAAAATCCTTTTTCGTTGAACGTTGCTGGATGATATTTGCTCGGCAAAAAATAAACTTCGTCGTTGGTACATGCCGGAGGCTGCATCCTTACCCGATCGACTATTTATTGCTCAGATTTGTATGATTGCAGTAGAGATAACTTGTGCTAGTTGAAGATGTGGCATGATAGCTAAAAGTATTATCTGGTGTCAACATGAAGTTATAGATACAACAGTTGTAAAGCGACAAATTGAGTTGTCTATGGGAGAATAAGTAACGATGGCTCACCCGTTTAGCTTAAATGGTCTCAAATTATAATTTTAAGTATATTGATCGAGATTGCGTATTTCATGTCTGATAACCCACCGGACGAGATGTCTTAAATTCCTCAATTAACGAAATAAAACTGCTCTTTGTTTGAACCCGCGAATTAATTCATTTTACTTTCAACTTGCATTTTGATTCAGCATGAATTATGTTTCCATAGTCATTCCAAGGCTGTTATTAACGGGAAGAACCGTAACGGAGAAATTTTTTTTATAACATCTTATGTTGCGTGATTTTGAAACTATAAGACGAACAATATTGACAGCAATCCTCACGCTGATCACTTTTCTCGGGCTTTATGCGTTTCGCGAAGCTGATGATAGCGGATTGACAAGCTGGCAGTGGATGCTGGATCGAAGCAATATTACGAGAGTCTACATCACTCTTTTCTGCGGGGTCGCCATAGCCTACCTTGTTTCACGCGTTGCCTGGACAGGTCGCCGCGGGCCTCTGCTGCTTATTGTCCTTTCTTTCGCGGCCGGTGCGTTATTCTGGACTATACCGCATTATATTCCGGACAGTTCCCGTTACTTTGCCGAGGCTAAACACCTCGAACTGTACGGAATCGGCTTCTTTCTTCGGGAATGGGGCTCAGGGATCCCAGCCTGGACCGATCTGCCCGCTGTTCCATTTTTTTTTGGTCTGATTTTCAAGACAGTCGGCGAATCGCTGCTTGCGATACAGATTTTTTCGACTCTCCTCTTCTCCCTGACTATCGTCTTGACGAATCACATCGGAAAACAGCTGTGGGATGAGCAGACTGGTTTACAGGCAGCCGCTCTTCTTCTCGGCATGCCGTACATCTATTCACAACTGCCGCTGATGCTCGTCGACATCCCGACGATGTTCCTCCTTACCTTATCGGTTTATGCGCTTCTCAAGAGTTTGGAACATGGGGGTGTATGGCCTGTCCTTCTGACCTCTGTCGCCGTTTTCCTCACTTTTTTTTCAAAATACTCGTCATGGCCGATGCTTTCCGTCCTTTTTTTTGCAGTTATGGCATATGCTTCCACCAAGCCTCGCTTCTTATCCCGGGACATAGTAACCAGGACACTGTCTGTGGCAATCCTCTCATGCCTCTTGATCGGGACTGCTCTCATTCTGAAATACGACATAATTTCCGAACAAGTGAGCCTGCTCCGCACTTTCCAGGGCCCGGGACTGCACCGATGGGGCGAGAGTCTCGTCTCGATGTTCTTTTATCAGATACATCCTTTTATTACGATCGGAGCCGTTTATTCTCTATATGCGGCCGCAAGAAAAAAAGACATAAAATATCTCATGATTCTCTGGCTTCCCCTCCTTGCTTTCGTATTTCAGATAAAAAGAATTCGTTACCTCTTACCGGTTTTACCAATGCTGGCATTGATGGCATCATACGGAATTCAACAGATACGGGACACAGACGCGAGAAAGTTCATCGTGTCTTGCGCAGTAATATCGTCGCTTGTCATTGCGATGTCCGCATATCTGCCGTTCCTGCAGAAGCGCACGAGCGTGAATCTCATGAACGCCGGGGCATTTATTGATACTCTGCAAACCGACACCGTTGAAGTTTTTACCGTCCCGAAAGCGGGGGAGAGTATGAACCAGGCAGTCCTTGTGCCCCTGCTTGACCTCTATTCGAAAAAGCGTATAGTATACAACTACGTGCCCGGAAACTTTCCGCCCGCTGACGAGATTGCAGTATCGAGGTACAGGTTTACCTGGGAATATAAAAACCCGCGTTACTATGCATCAGACCCGGTGGATGCCGGGAAGGACCATGCGATCGCGGTTCTATCCAGAAGTGAAATGGAGCCGCTGCCGCTTTCGGTTCAAATGAAAATTGCAAATTGTAAAAGTACAAAAAATTTTGCTATTGATGACGGCATTTTCCCTAATAAAATCGCCGTGCGCGTATTCTGGTGATAGGTCATCCGGCGCCGGGTGCTGGCAGATGCTTATACAGGCGCATACTTCTCGTTCTTATCGTAAGGCAGGCGACCGCCTGCCGAGAATACTATCAGCCGTAGCTGGAGTAGTCATAATCAAAAGTTGCAGTTACGTATTTTACGTTGTTTAAGGCTACAGTGCAGGACGTCCCTGTCCCGCTGCAGCCCTGACCCGACCAGCCTGTAAAGAGAGAACCATAATCCGGCGCTGCATTCAGAGTGACGTTCACATTCGGCAGATAGGTTTCAGAACAATCAGATCCACACGAAATACCCGGCCCGCTGACTGTCCCGGATCCTGTTCCGGTTTTGGTTACATATATTTTAGGCCGGACAAATAAGGCATTATAGTAACTTGTAGTATCAGGATACAGCGTGCAGGCCCCCGTGCCTTCACATGGCGGGATGCCGCCACAGTCAGCATATAACCAGCCGGCGAACACTGAGTAGCTGTCCGGCGTGGCCGTGAAAGTGACGGCATCGCCAAGAGGATAAATATCTTTGGAATAGCCGGAACCTAAATACGCAGACGTCTTACTTATTGTACCATTGCCGTCGCCGGCCTTTGCCATAGTCAGCCGATTCCCGACGCCCACGGCAGTCCACGCAAGCTTGACTTGTCGCACCTCATTCGAGCCGGAACCATAATCGCGTGATGCCGCACCTACCATGCCAACCATCGCTCCATACATGGATTCATTTTCACGCCAGAACTCCTGATTTGCCTTATATAGTATTTGTACCGCTGTTGTCATCCCTAACTTCTGTACATATACACCACTTGTTGCATGCGTCCCCCCCTCTGAAAGAAGGTAAAACATTTTGTTCGGTACGCCGGCATTCACATGGTGCCGATCGCAAGGATATGAGCCGCAATGCAGTCCCGTTTGAGATTGCGGTACGCACCAATTCTGACCTCCATAGTAATCAGGCTGTAGGCATCTAACCCGGTTATCGAGAGGATTTTTAACGTTCCTTCTTCCAATAATCTGGCGGCAACCGGCTTGGCCCGCCGCGCATTGATTGTTGTTGTTATCAAGCCACAATGCTCCCGTGTACATATCTTTCATGACCATCCAATCATCATCAGTCCAAGTTTGCCGATTAGCGCGTTTGACTCCAATCCCCATGATATCGGAAAAAGATTCGGATAAGGCGGCATTTTCGCAATCATCAAGATAGTCATTGTTGAATCCGGTTGCCGAAGCACTTGATATCCCATGGAAGAACTCATGTGCCACGGTGTCGATTGCTCTCGATGGTTTATAATATCCGAGACCGGTCGGTATTTCGTAGACAACAATTCCTTGGCCTATATAATGCGTCGCATCTCCATCAACCAAGTTAGTCATTCGTGAACCTGTTATTTCATTGAATGTTCTACCGAACGTCGAAAAAAGATAACTGTATGTTTTCCCCGCATAATCGTGTGCATCGACTGCGGCTCCATATACCGTATCGTTCCAGACATTTTCATAGTTCAACAATCCAGTTCCATTTGCACCATAGAGATATGCGCCTTCGTATGATTGCTCAGTAAGATTACTATAGAGATCAGTTGTTATACCCGATCTGGAGACATCCCTAAGATAAAAAAAATCGATACAAGCCGATGAAACGCAGGTATTAATCGCCTTCACAGTGCTTGGCAGCACGCCTGTTCCCTGGCCGATGGCTGGCTCACATGAAAAGACATTAACAGGTGCTGATATTAGAGCAAGAAAATAAATTAAGAGCATAAGCATCAATGATTTTTTGAATGAATAGAGTTTCATTATTTAGCCTCCATTTCGATTTGCTGCTTTAGAAAGTTTTCATTTCCAAAAGTGGCTTATGGGGCATCCGTTACCATAAAAATTTATCGGATAGGGCCATCCTTTCAAACTATTCAACTAGGGCGTCTCTTTTTTCGATTACTTTTCCGGTAAACGCATCGATTTTGTAAATCCATCTTGCGGTGTCAGCAAGCAACATTACATCCGAGATCCATACTATATAGGGTGGTGCAGTGATTGCGACTTTTTTGTTCCCGAGCACTTTAAGAATGTTATACTTAGCGTTCGAGGCCCTTAAATCGTCCTCGATGATCGGCAAGAGAGCATCTTCCCGCAGTGTATCCCTAGTCGCTTCCGCTTCGAGCGCCGGCGGTATCGGCACGGTCCGGGCACTTACGTACGATACTGACTCGTCGTGTCCGACATGCACGATGATATCCATACCGCTTAGCGGTATATTGTTAATAGTCCTCTGGTACCTGATGATTGTAGTTCCCTGTTCGCCGGTTTTCATCGCGGCCTCTCTGAGTTCATGCTGCTTGATCGCGCTGAAAATATCCGGCTCGCCGAGAATCAGCGTCTTCGCTATATCACGTGCCCGGTCCGACTTTGTTGTATCTGCTCCGGCAGGCCCGATGTTCTTCGGAGTCATGTCGCCGATAATGAATATAGAGCCCGCGAGGCCGTGTTCCGTCTTTTGCATCTCTGAATGGATATCCTGGACTTTATATTTATTCCGCACGTAATTAATAATTTCTGAATTCCTTTTTTCTACAGCCATTTCCGATTTCCCTTTGTCGTCTTGAGCACTTTGAGCAGATGCTGATTGAGATATCGGAAGCAACAACAGGATCACCGCCCACACAGATACCACCCATATCATTGGTGGCATATCGTATCCCTGCTCGTATGAATGATGTTTCATTTAAAGCTCCTTTCGATCCGGAATTTATTTTTTCACAATAGCGAATGTCGAAGACTAGTCTATAAAGAGTTCACAAAAATATCGAGATGAGGGTGAAAAGCGCAAGTAGTTTTCAGAAAATTTGATTCTTCGAATAGCAGACTCTGGACAGGAGACTCGATGCACTTCCGAACGTTAATACCCAACTCACGGAAGAAATCTATCAAACAGAGACGGGGATATAAGCCTGTAACGTACTTTAAAGAAAGAGTGGCAAATTATTTCATAAAATTGTTTTTTTGTCTCGGCTTTTCTTGCGAAAACATTCGGCATTTTTTGTTATTTTTCTGTAACAAAATGTAGCAAATCTCAAAGTCCTGGCATTGATAGAGAAGAGAATTTCATGCGCTTGTCGTTTTCAGGATTGCATGCACGCGGGCGGCAAACATTATTTTGATGACGTTGCGAACAGCGTATCAGACTCTTCAAAAAATTTCGTATCCTTCTGTTGCCAAAGCGGAGAACCCATCTGACTCGTTCTGGGGCCAGGACCATGATCTTGCCTGAATGAGCAGGCCGCTGATTTTGTCGGGTTTTTGAGTATTGATGAAATGTTGATGACTAAATACCAGAATCCTGCCGCAGGTGCTGGATGATATGGATAAGCGGGGGCATTGGTGGTAATATAGCGAGGTTATCTCATTGAAAGTTAAGATGCTGGATCAAGAATTTAATAGACACAATGGTTCTTTTTATTATAAAATTGCCATCCGGATTTACTTTTAGCAGGTGATATTGTGATTGAACACCAAAATGAAGTATTAATAATGGGTGGCGGCCTAACGGGACTCTCTGCCGGTTATGTACTGGCAAAGGAAGGCATCGGACTCTCTGTATTCGAACTGGACCGGACAGTCGGGGGCATTTCGAAAACGATCGAGCAGAACGGATACCGGTTCGACCTTGGCGGCCACAGGTTTTTCACGAAAGACGAGCGAATAGATACGTTCGTGAAAAACGTGATGGACGGTGAATTGATAAACGTAGCGCGCAGGAGCAAAATACTGATGCGCGGGAAATACTTCGACTATCCCCTGAAGCCTTTTAATGCATTGTTCGGCATGGGTATACCCGCCACGCTCGCGATATTCGCAGACTACGGCATCGAGCGCATGAAGCGGCTTTTCCGGGAACCGGAAGCGGTATCGCTTGAAGACTGGGTGGTTGCGCATTTCGGCCGGACCATGTTCGACTTCTATTTCAAGGAGTACAGCGAGAAAGTATGGGGCATCGACTGCAGCAGGATCAGCGCACAATGGGTGGACCAGCGGATAAACGGGCTGTCTTTGACAAAGACAGTCTCGAATGCGCTATTCAAGAGAAGCGGGCGGAAGATACCCACCCTCGTTGATAATTTTGTCTACCCTCGTCTCGGGATCGGCCGGATCTCGGACCTGCTTCAACAGGGGATAGAAAAGTCAGGTACAATCCTGACTGAAACGCGGGTCGAGCGTATCAACCATGACGGCGGCAGAATTGAGAGCATTATCGTGAACCGGCAGGGACAATCCCGAACGGAACGCGGCCGGGAGTTCATCTCCAGCATGCCTGTCACGAACCTCGTGAAGATGCTTGCCCCGGCGCCTCCCGGCCGCATTCTTGCCGCTGCCTCGAAATTGCGGTTTCGGGACCTCGTCGTCGTGACGCTCATGATCGACCGGCCGAGAGTCACCGACCAGACCTGGATTTACATCCCGGAGAAGAAGATTCCGTTCGGAAGGATTCACGAACCGACCAACTGGAGCGAGCAGATGGCGCCGGAAGGGAAAACACTGCTGGTGCTCGAGTTTTTCAGTTTCAAGGGTGATGAGATCTGGAACTCGGAGGACCAAAAGCTGGCGGACATCGGCATTGACCATCTCGACCGGCTTGGCTATATTCGCCGGCAAGAAGTAATCGACAGCGCGGTGGTCCGCGTGCCGAAGGCGTACCCCTTATTCGAAGTCGGGTACGAAAAACATTTTGACGAAATTGCGGCTTACCTGGCCGGTTTTGATAACCTCCACATTGCCGGCAGATCAGGCATGTTCCGCTACTATAATATGGACCACGCGATCGAGTCGGGGCTGGGGGCGGCGGAGAAGATCCTGAAAAGAAAATGATCGAGGGAGGATAGACGAAGGACGATGGACGAAAAAGCAGAAGCAGTAATCCCGGCAATAATCTTAGCGGATCCAATGTCGCTTGAAATTCCCTATCTCTTGTTTTTTTTGCGCATCTTGCGCATTTTTGCGGCCATGTTAACTGAGTTTCGTTTCTTTGGGTCCAAAGGCCACGCTGCGAGGTAGCATGATATGAAATGTGCGCTGATAATCCCTTCCTGGGTGCCTGCTGATATTTTTTCTTCAAAAACAGCCGGCTCCCAGATAAACTACTGGCAGCCGATCGGCACGCTTTCCGTGGCCGCTGTCCTTCGCAATGCCGGGCATGACGTGACGTTCCTGAACGGCGCGTTTCTGCCGCATGACGAAGTGCTGCGCCGAACCGAACAATTCCGGCCCGAATTCATCGGCATTTATTCAACAACGTTCGGATGGATCAAGGCAAAGAATACAGCGGCAGATCTGAGAAAAAAGTTCGGCGACCGGGTCTTCATCTGCGCCGGCGGTCCATATCCGATCGCAATGCAGGAGCGCTGCCTTAAAGACGCAGGGCACTGTATGGATGCGGTCGTTACCGGCGAGGGAGAATATACACTTCGGGAGACGGTCGGTCGGCTTCAGCGCGGAGAAAAGCTTGCCGGCGTTCTAGGGCTGGTCTATTGGGAAAACGGAAGTATCGCAACGAACCCGCCGCGGCCGCTGATCGAAGACCTGGATGCCCTGCCTTTTCCGGCAAGAGATCTCCTTGGCGATGCCAACCAATACATACCTCCTCCTGCCACCTACAAGAGAAAACCGGTTGCGGTCATGATCACTTCGCGCGGCTGCAATCGCAGGTGCATTTACTGTTTTCAGTTGGACAAGACAAGGAAAAGCGGGATACGCTACCGCAGCATTGATAACGTAATGCAGGAAATCGAGCAATGCCTGAAGCAGGGGTATCGCGAGATTAAATTCCTTGACGATACCCTGGCTGCGAACTACGACAGGGCAATGCAGTTTGCGGCAGAAATAAAGAAACGACGGCTTGATTTCACATGGTTTGCATCGGCTTGCGTCAACCAGGTGGACGAGCCGCTGCTCAGGGCATTCAAGGAAGCAGGGTGCTGGGCGGTCCTGTTCGGCGCCGAGAGCGGGGTCCAGAAGAATCTAAATGCTATACGGAAAGGCACGACCATCGACCAAATCCGGAAGGCGGTAAGTGCCGCGAAAAATGCAGGACTGAAAGTGAGCACCCCGTTTTTATTCGGGATACCTGGGGAGACCTACGAGGAGGGTCTTGAAACGATCCGGTTCGCAATCGAGCTCGATCCCGACATGGCAAACTTCCATGCGATTACGCCGTTCCCGGGAAGCTACCTGTATGACAACCTGGATAAGTATGGCACGATTTCGGAAGACCTCACGGACTTCACGTATCAAGGCGCCGCGTTTATACCATATACCATGACCAGGGAGCAGATACTGGACCTGAGACAGACGGCCTTCAGGAAGTTTTATTCACGGCCATCGTTCATTATAAAAAAAGTTCTCGCGCTCAGAAGCATGGATGATATAAAGACCGCGGCAAAGGCCGCACGGAGCCTATTCTGGCTTTGGAAGGAAAAGGGGCTTTTCGGGAAAAAGAAGTAACGCTGAAAAGCTGAAAAACGCAAATTAAAAATGCAGATACAAACTGAGAATTTAGAGCAATTCCTGGTGTAGTGACTCTTAAATGGACGGTGTTATGATGATTTCTCATCGAAAACTTATCTTCGCATAAATATTTGCTGATGAATTTGTAGGGCGACCCTTTAGGGTTGCTGCTGTTCCGGCGCTTTCAGCAAGGCTAAAGCCTTGCCCTACAAGTTTGGCTGCGGCCTACTGCCGCGCTATGATAACACCAGTCGTTTGTGAGACACTACACTAGTGGAGCCCCCTCCGGCAGGAGCCGGGGGATTGCAAGTCGCGGGATTCAAGTCGAGTGGCGCAGTTCACGTCCGTATCTTCACGTATTCCTGAGCGAGCGCCGGATATAATCGCGGATTGAACAGGATATTCGTCATCAGATAGCATTCATGGGTGCAGAAACACCGACGCTGTTTGATGGATTTAACGATTTCCTTGGCCTCGGCTGAACGCGTGACCTTCCGCATATCATAATTGAAATCCCTGACGTTCCCGAACGATCCTGGCAAGATCTCGCACGGCTTGACCTCTCCGGTTTCGGTCAGCACGAGATTGAGTCTTCCCGCATAACAGGGAACGATCCGTTTTTGTTCAATCATGGTCTGGTGTATCAGTTTGCGCTGAAGGACATCCTGCGCGGCTTTGATCCGCGCTCCCTTGAACCGGTATGTCTTTCCGCATCCGCTCGTAAGTTTGTTTCCGATTCGGTCGATCGCAGCCCGATATTTCTTCGGGTCGATCTTCTTGTACCGGGTCTGCGAAAGATTTCCGCGAACCAGTGAGATGGTGTGTGTTCCGATTTCTTTCAGCCCGTCCACAAAGTCGATTATCCCGTCCATAGCATCCTGGTTTTCCGAGCAGAAAACCGTATTTACGCCGAGCTCGAAATTAGAATATGTTTTGAGCAGCGGTTTCAGCAAGTGGTACGTCTCCATGGTCCTGTCGAAAATGCCCGGCGTTGCGCGAAGCTCGTCATGCGCTTTCCCGATGCCGTCGACCGTGAGCTTGACCGCGATTACGCTGTTTCTGCATTCTTTCAGGATCCTCTCGGTTTTTGCGCGAATTACCAGCGGAAGCATGCCGTTTGTGGGAAAAAGCATGACTGCCGGCTTGTTCCCGTCATGGAAGATTCTGCTGATTTCTACCAGGTCGTCTCTCAGATAGATCTCGCCCCCCGAAAAAGCTATCCAAAGCAGGTTCCCGAGCGAGCGGGATATTTTCCCGATTTCGTCAATCGACAACTCTTCTCCCTGTCCCCCTCCTTCAGAGCTTTTGAGATAAAAGCAGAAGGGGCATTTCGCGTTGCACCGGCGCGTAAGGAAAAAAGTGAGCTGGAGAGGCCTGCCCTTCCAGAGGATTGACGGCATATGTCTGAGCGCAGAGTACATGAATAGTAAGTAGAAACGAAATGCTCGCCAAGTCGCAAACAATTAGTCATGTCTGACGGTTACGAAGCCCGTATCGTCAAACGTCTTACGGTAACGGAAATAACATGAACGACGTAACCGTCATACGAAACGGGCCTCGACGCCGTTACCGTCATCTTTCGTTCCATTTATTCGGTCATCGTAACCTTTTTACCGCCCGGAGACAAGGCATATTTGATCACGCCTCCAACACCACCTGCGATCACCGGAAGGGGATACAAAATAGTGTAATAGAGCGCCGCGAATATGAAGAATCCCGGTCCCTTGGCACGATAAAACAGGCTGAGCAGCCGCCGGCTGAAAACGAGGTTTAGTCCGAACAGAAACGGCACGGCAACCAGCCAGCTTCTTTCGTGGGTCAGGGAAAAAAGCAGCGCTGAAAGGCCAGTCAAAAAAAGGCAGAGGCCGTTTATCTTAAGCTCAACAGACGCCGTTCCCGAATCCGCGAGCAGGTCCCTGTTTATGAGAGAATACGCAGTCCAGTATAACGATTTCCGGAATGCGTTGCGGATTGACTTGATGAACGTAAAATTGAACACATGCCTCACCTGGATCTCCGGCTTCATGATGAAGCGCATGCCGGACCGGCGTAGCCGGTGACAGAATTCCACGTCTTCAAGAATCGGGAAAAAATCTTCCCTGAACCCCCCGCTCGCTTTGAATGCGGCACTATGGATCGCCATTGCATGGGTGGCGATGTAATCCGGCTCGTTCCTCTTTGTCTCGGAATAATGAATAAAGAGGGACTGGAACGCGCTGAAAAAACCGGGATCGTACGGCAGCGGGCTGTACGTGCCGCCGATCACCGCTCGCGGCTCCGCGGCACTTGCCTTGTCAGCGAGGGAGAGCGCATCTTCACGGATAAGACAATCGGCGTCAATGAAAAAAAGCAGGTCGCCGCTGCTGTTTTCGGCGCCCTTGTTTCTCGCCGCGGACGCGCCGGCATGCTTCGGGAGCCGTATCAGCCGGCAGGGATATCGCTCGATGATCCCGACGGAGCCGTCCGTGGAGCAGTCGTCAACGACCACGACCTCGAAGCGTTCATATCCGGATTTCAAGGCCGCTTCGATGCATTTCCCGATGGTTGAGCTTCCGTTATAATTCGGGATTACGATTGAGACGAATTTCTCCATGATATTCAGGGGCGCCGCTTATTTTATTTTAACTGTCTTCTTGAACGATGCGATTCTGGAAACGATCGCTTCAGACGGCGGCAGATCCGCGGCAGGCTTGTCCGGCGCCTTGATCCCCTGAAAAAACGTGGCGCTGTACAAATTGTAATATTCCAGGATGTCGAGGCAGTCATTGCCGATAGCCGTGCCGTAGCGAATGTGGTAGACCTTCCCCTCTTCAAAATAGATCCTGATCAGGTCCTCGCTTGTCTCAACCACGCTGACGTAGAGAGCTCCGCTTTTTTTTGCCCTGGTCAATTCATTAATAAAATCCGCAAGCAATCTCTCTTCATTCATGATTTCCCCCTATGCTCTATTAGTTACCCGTACGGCATTTCATTCTTATTCGTTTATTTCCCGGCGTATGACCGATCGAACCTCGTTCAGCCAATCCGTTCTCTGTTCGATGCTGCTCGTGACTACGATTCCGAACATCCGCCGATGAACATTCCTGATCCCGCAAAGACCGAAAATACAGTTTCTCCAAAGTGTCTCGAGCGGGTCGCCGAACACCTCGTGTTCCCGCTTTTTTCCGGTATTCGATGTGTTAAATACGAGCGCCACCTTAGCTTTCAGCAGTCCGCGCGGCGCGCCTTCGCCGCTGTCACCGACCAGGAATTCATATGCCACGCCCGGCCGGATCACCCGGTCGATCCAGCCCTTGAGCATGGCAGGCGGCTGTCCCCACCAGTTCGGATGGACCACGATAATGCCGTCTGCGTTCATGAGCTCCGCGCAATGCCGCCGGATGACAGGGTCGAGTTCCGCATCTTTAGAAACTTCTTCATGCTGAAGAACGGGATCGAACTTTTCTTCGTACAAGTCGTGGAATTGAACTTCATGCCCGTTCTTCTTCAGCTCATCGACAACGGTCTTGGCGATCGCATGGCATAAGCTCTCTTTTTTCGGATGACCAAGGATGACGGAGATATTCACTGACGCTCCTTGTGCCGGCCGGGATCGGGCAGGCTTTTTCTCTTATTTCTGCTCCATGACTCTATAGCTGAAACTCTGCCCCGCGAATACAGTGAATATTAAATCTTGAATATTGAACGGGCATAGCAAGTTGCTGTCCCCTATCAGTTTTACAGCAGCTTCATCTGCCCCCTGATCTCTTTTCGCTTGACCGGCTCGAAGATTCTGACCTTTCCGAATTCGCCGTCGTACCCAGGCGCTATGTTCACCCTGCCGGTCCGCATGAGCTCTATAGCCTCACGGATTCTTCCGGAGCCGGCGTCCTCTACATCTTGGGTCGCCACGTGCATCAAAATGCTGAATTCGTTCCCGAGCTTCTCGAGCATCGAAAAATACACTGCATTGACTTTTTTTGATGCAGGACCGACATGCAGCGCTTGTGCTATGAGCTCCGGAAGGGGGATGATCGAAGTGAAGCCGGGAGCATTCGGCGGCCTGAACCCGTGCTCGCGGTCAGCGAGCTTCTCGACACGGTGCATTACGCCGATCGTCACCTTCCTGCTGCAGACAGGGCAGCAATAATCGTAATGGATGGTTTCGCTCGGAGAAAGACTGATCTCGCAGTCGCGGTGCCCGTCATAATGGTATTTCCCTTCTTCCGGGAAAAATTCGATCGTGCCCTTAAAGCCTTTCCGCGTCTTGATCGCCTGTATCACTCCCTGATAGGACAATTCGGTGTCGAAAATATTGGCCTCTCGCCCGATCTTGGCCGGGGAATGGGCATCGGAATTCGACAGAAGGGTTATATGATCGAGCGCTGACAGCCTCCAGTTCATAAGCGGATCCGAAGAGAGGCCGGTCTCGATCGCGAAAATATGCGGCGTTAAATCCCCGAAGCATTCTCCGAGAGAGTCGAATCCCGATGCGGCGCCGAAGACCGAGAAGTGGGGAGTCCATGCATGGGCTGGAATGTAAAGATTGTCGGGTGAGGCCTCAAGCGCGATTCTAAGAAGTTCTCCGGCGTCAAGACCAAGGATCGGCCTTCCGTCGGAATGAAGATTTCCGATATTCGCGAGCGTGCTGTTAAGACGATCCGCTGCCTGAAAATCAGGGGCGACGATCACGGCATGGACCTTACGGGTCTTGCCGTTCTTGCTGTAGATGCAACTGATCTCGGCCGAGAGAATAAAGAACACGTCGGACCTGCAGGATTCAGGAATATCATCGGTCCGGAACTGTTTTTTGAGTTGGAATAAGCCGTTCCCCGCAGGCTCCAGCTTTTCGTTCAGCTCCTTGAGCCACTCCGGATGGGTGAAGTCTCCTGTGCCGATCACCGTAACGCCTTTGAGCTGCGCCCATTTCCATATGCCCTCCGGGGACATGTCTTTACTGGTGGCCCGGGAGTAGCGGGAGTGAACGTGGAGGTCCGCAATAAACTGCATGCGCAAATATAACATGAAAAGAGGATTTTTTCAGTTGAAATATTATTGACATCCATCCTGTCTTTATCCATACTATCTCCATCGGGCATCAAAACAAATTCCTCATCTTAAAAAGAAGGAGCGCTTAGCATGAAGAAGCTATTATTATTGCCCTTCGTCCTGGTCATTCTGCCGCTCATCTGTCATGCTCAGGAGGAAATCAGGGGATATGTTCGCGTGACGATACGGTATACATCCGTGTTCCCCGGTAATCTGCAGATTCGCGATGAGGTATGTAAACCATCGAGAGGAATTGAATGCGAAAAAGCCAGAATCAAAGCGAACGGCGATTCATGTCAACAAAACCCATATTCAGGAGAATGTAAAGAAGCGAAGGCCCTTCTGGACAGCTCATTCTGCATAGAGGGGCTCATTTTTGATGGAAGAGTCGGCAGCGAAGAAAAAATTGGGATATGGGTCTGTACTTCTCCGGCCGGATTCGGAAATGTGTCAATAAGGGATACTGTAAAGGGGAGCATATGGACGAATTATCTTCTCCTTAACAACGGTTCTGTTCTAAACTACCCTTGAAATATTGCTTTCTTGTGAAGGACATTCTTTGATAATAATTGTAATGGGAGTTGCCGGGTCCGGCAAGACCACCATCGGACGGCTTCTTTCAAACCAGCTGGGGTGGCCTTTTTACGACGGGGATGATTTTCATCCTGTTGCCAATCGAGAAAAAATGGCAAAAGGGGAGCCCTTGACCGACAAGGACCGGGCTCCCTGGCTGGCGGCTCTCGCACGACTCGTTGTGGAACTCGATCATGCCGGACGATCTGCCGTAGTTGCCTGTTCCGCTTTGAAGAAGTCTTACCGGGACACCCTGGAGAAAAATATCGCAGATCTCAGGTTTGTGTATTTGAAAGGAAGCTATGACCTGTTTCACGAACGCTTACTGGCCCGGCAGGAACACTTCATGAAAGCCAAGCTGCTTGGAAGTCAATTCGAGATTCTGGAGGAACCAGCTGATGCTGTGATTATCGACGCCCGCCAGGAGCCTGACCGGATAGCGGCTCGGATAAGGCAGGTTTTGAATTTGTAAACAGCGGATAGAGGCAGTTGCAGAGTTGACAATCGCTTATTAATAATAGATACTATAGTCGGGAACTGTTAAATTCTAGTCGATACAAAATATAGCAAAGATTTCTCTTCTCGCCTGGCGCTTTTTTGCGGCACGCGTATAGCTCTCCTCTGGCGCCGCCATATATATAAGGAGGATCCTTATGAATAAGCACCGCTCTCTTGGACTGCTCGTCTTTTTTATTCTTTCCTCGCTCCTTTTCTTCAACTCATGCAGCCGGGACCACAAGACCGTTGACTCAGAATTTGTCTTTTCAGCCAAGCTCGTCAAGCCCGTCGATGCCGTGGACCTCAAGAAACGGCTCAAGGCCGAGCTGGTGCGCCGTTATGAGCGGATATATACCGGCTACATGTACTATTATGATTTCGGAATGTCAACGGGAGGAGGGACCGGCCCATCGACAGGAGGCAGCACATCCGGCGGTACAGGTGCCGATTCCACTATTTCAACGATTGCCGGCACGGATTCCGGTACCGAGGGATCCAGTTCTCTTGCTTTTTCAGAAACCAACAACCAGGAGCAGGGCGTCGATGAGGGAGATATCGTCAAGACTGACGGATCATACATATATCTTGCGCGGGGCAGCCGCTTCCTTATTTTAAAGGCGAGCCCCGCTGACCAAGCAGCGATAGTCAGCAACATCGATCTCAAACAGCCGATCAGCGAACTCCATCTGTCCGGCAGCCTCGTTACCCTGGTCTCAAATACGTACAATTATCAGGTTAAGACATCCTCCGCGGAAACATCCCTCATGCAGTCCACTTATTTTACTCAGGTTTCTTTGTACGATGCAGCAACCCCCACAGCTCCAACGTTAACCGCGAATTTTGTTTTTCCTGGTATTGCGCAGGGAAGCCGCAGGATCAATGACACCATTTACCTTGTAATGAATCACTCAATAGACCTCGCGTTTCCTGCTACGCCCTGGGACTACCTCGCGTATCCATATGATCAGAATTCATTCCAAGCAGCTGTCGCCCAGGCGTTGGCTGAAAACAAAAAAAGAATAGAGGCGCTGACTCTCGACGATCTTCTGCCATCCTACACGCGCACGCTGTACACCGGCGGCATTGCCGGATCTCCTTTAAGCGGTCCGATAGTGAACTACCAGGACGTTTACATTCCTGAATTCGGAAATGGAACCGACATCTCCGTCGTTGTTAGTCTCGATATTTCGAAGCAGGATCCGTCACCTGCCTCTTCAGGCGTCCTCAGCTCCTGGTGCAGGATCTACATGAACACGGAAAGCCTTTACCTTGCTTCAGACAATAACTGGTGGTGGATAGAGCCGCTTTCCGATGCGGCCGCACCTCAGCAGAACCCGGAGCCCCGTACGGCAGTACACAAGTTCAGCGTCGACACGGCTGACGGCAAACCTGTATACAGGGGCAGCGGCATGGTGGACGGGTGGGTCAACGACAGATTCAGTATGAGCGATTACCAGGGATATCTCCGGATCGGCACGACGCGCGGCGGATGGTGGGGCGAAACCAGAAGCAACCAGCTTGCTGTTCTGTCCGAGGACGACGGTAAACTCGTGGAGAAAGGAAAAATCACCGGACTTGCACCGGGCGAAAGCATCTATTCCATGCGCTATGACGGGGACCGCGGCTACATGGTCACTTTCCGCCAGACCGATCCCTTGTTTACCCTGGACCTGAGCGATCCTGCGAATCCGAAAGTTGCCGGTGAAATCAAGGTCAACGGATTTGCGACCTACATTCACCTCATTGACGGCAACAACAGCAATAAGCAGCTTCTGACAATCGGTCCTTCAGCGGATGACACTGGACGTTTAAGTGGCGGCAACAAACTCCAGCTTTTCGAAGTGACGGATCTCGCGAACCCCACGCTTCTTTCCACTTACGAATTGGGGTCGGGTTGGTCAAATGCAGTTTATGATCCTCACGCATTCCTCTATTATCAAGGGCTGCTGACAATCCCATATTACAACTCAACCTATACCGCCGGCACCTCTACCACTATCAACGGAATCAATTTCTATAGCGAGGGTACATACACATATACCTCGGGACTCAATGTATTTAATATTGAACCTGCAAGCATTAACCTGCGCGGAATGATATCGGCTCCAACCATAACGAGCGGCTACGGCAGCTATAAGGACACAGTAGACCGCTCGGTTATCATCGGCGCCGACATCTTCTCCATAGCACATCGTTCAATAACGGTTGCAGGCTCAGATCTGCTTGATGTGAAAAAAGTGGTGGAACTACCCGAAAGCTACTCGTATTACTATCCGTGCTGCTGGGTTGGGACAGGCATCGGAGGCATAGCTGTCGGAGGCGGTGGCGGCGGATCTGCGGGCTTCGAAACTACGGGCTCTGTTCAAATACCCGATCAACCGGTTTCTGTTATTACCACGACCACGGCCTCCACAGAACCGGCGCAACCGTCTAAGATTGAATAGCTGCCCATGACACGTTCTGAGGAAGAGAGAGTCTTAATTCCGCTTCTTAAGGACGCGTACGCCAGGATTTTTTTCAAAAGATGGCCTGCATGGCTGGGCGGACTTCTGCTCGGTATCGCCAGCGTCTTCACCTTTGCGTGGGCCCGGCCCTGGGGGATTGTCGGCGGCATGCGAGAATGGGTCGACTGGTCCTTCTATTACTTCGGACTGTATGATTCTCACCCTTTTTACTCCCCTCTCTTGAGCGGCAGTTCCCTTCTCACCTTCGGTTTGATCTGGGGCGCATTCACGTCCGCCCTCTTATCGCGCGAATTCAGCTGGAAAATCGCACCGCCATTCGAGTTGTTGCGGGGAGCAATCGGGGGCATTTTCATGGGCATCGGGACCGCGATGGCAGCAGGCTGCAATGTAGGAGGATTTTTTAGCGCTACGAGCGCTCTCTCGCTCGGCGGCATCGCAATGATGGCTGGCCTGATCGTGGGAGTGAATCTCGAAATCAGGTACCTTTACTGGGAATTGCAGGTCTTCCGGTTCAAGCGTGGAGACGGACGGCCGAAAGCCGCGAAGCACGGCACCGAAGACTGGAAAAAAATCCAGCCGTATCTCGGGACGCTCGCACTTGTATTTGCGGTAATAGCTGCCTATCTTTACCGTTCCCGGGGAACTGACCCGGCGACCGGATACAATTATATCAAGACAGCAGGTCTGCTCATTGCCGGGCTTGCTTTCGGGATAATCGTTCACCGCAGCCGCTTCGCCTTTCTCCAGGGTTTCCGTGAACCGTTCGCGTCGGGCAACGCGGACCAGGCGAGGGCCATGGCGATTGCTGTCATTGTGAGCGTGATAGGATTCGCCGCGCTCAAATCGGGCGGCCTCAGGCATGAAAGCGTGTACGTCGCGCCAACGTTCTGGTTCGGAAGTTTTTTTGGCGGGATTGTCTTCGGGTTCGGCATGCCCTTCGCGGGAGGATGCGGGAGCGGTGCATGCTGGCGATCGGCCGAAGGCGGATTTAAGCAAATAATCGCTGTTGTTTTCCTTGCCGTCTCGAATTCGCTGAGCCAGAGAATTCTGGACACATCCCCGAGGCTATCTTCTGCAATGGGGAAAAGCATATTTCTGCCGCATTATCTTTCCTATGACTGGTCCGTTTTGGTCATCATCGTCATCATGCTGGCCTACTATTTGGTCACGTCATGGAATGAAAAAACACGGGCGTTTATATAATAACAGCGAGTTTCCATTTTTTCAGCAAACAGCACCTCGTATGTGATCTTATCTTTTTCTTGATTTAGAGTCTGTATTTTAATTACTAATTTTCAAAAGGCCGTCATTCCAGCGAAGGCTGGAATCCAGTCTTTTCAAAAACCCCTGGATGCCGGATCAAGTCCGGCATGACGAAAAAGGACATTTAAATACAGACTCTATTTAACCGCTTGATATTCCGCGTTTCAATCCTTCTGACTTTTTCAGCTCTTCCCCCACTGCTCATAAAAACAGATCTCGGGCATGGCTTTGCGCGGCGGCCCCTCTTTCTTTTCCTCTGTGGGATATCCCAGAGGAAACAGTCCCACAATTCTAACTGCAGCGGGAATATTTAAAAGGCTTTTTATCTTCTGTTCCTCAAATATGCCCACGAAAACCGTTCCGAGGCCCTGGGCGCGGGCAGTCAGCATCAGGTTCTCGGCTGCGATGCCTGTATCAACCAGATAATAGTTCTGGTCCCAGAGCACTCCGGACTGCGACGGGTCCGCACAGAGCACGATCACTACCGGAGCTTCCGCAAGTGCCTTTTTTGATGGGTTGGACTTATATCCCTTCGGAGCGAAAAAAGACTCCACAAACGACATGTTGCTGATTTTTTCACGCTGCGCCTTGTCCTTTATAACGATCATTCGCCAACACTGCATGTTTGCCCAGGACGGCGCCGCGCGGACAGCTTCCAAGATGGCGTGAAGCTTCTCATCCTCGACCGGCTTGTCCTGGTATTTTCGGATGCTTCTTCTTGATTTGATCGCGTCAAAAACCTCCATGGCACCTCCTTCGCTATACATTTGCATTTTGTTAATGCCCGAGTCCCCCGATGCAGTTTACAATTTTCATTTTACAATTTGCAATGCCCTTCAGGCCATCACCTGTTCATCTTCCTTCCGCCAAGCCGGGTCCACGATGCAAAGAAACACCAGGTCAGTTGAACCCGGATTATGAATGAACTGCAAAGCCTCAGGGGGAATATAGACGGTTGAGCCGGGCCGGACATGCCGGGTCTCAGTGTCTATGTGCATGACACCCTCACCTTCCAGAATATGGTAAACTTCGGATGTCCTGAGCCGGTGCTTCAAGGTAGTCTGTCCCGGCTTCACCACGGCATGGGCCAGGCTGTACCTGATCCGCAAGTCTGCCTTGTCCGGGTGCAGGATCTCACGCAGGATGCTTTTATCGCCGGCGGTAAATTCTTCGCAGTCCTTCAGTTCCCGTATGAACATCGTATCTCCCCCTAGAGTTGACACTGCTGCTGATTAAGTACTCACTCTTTACAGACTATTGAAAAAACCCTCCGCTCACCTTTCACAAGCTCAGGGCTGACGGAGGGACCCTTGAAAATTCTTTGCTTTTATCCGTTCGTGGTGAGCCTGTCGAACCACTTAAACGACTTTTTCACGTGCCTGTTAGTTTGGACAAGATAGCAAAGGCGCGCGCAGGTGTCAATCCATACCTAAGAATAAACCTGCTTGACGCGGGCAGGACCGGTACAGTAGAATACGAAATTCAAAACACTGCTTTTCAATATTCCAATGGACAGACAAGAGCTAGATAATTTCAAAACGTGGTTTTCCGGTTTCTGCAGCACCTTCTACACTCCCATCCAGGCGGACCAGAAGAATATTCTTCTCAAGGAGCAGCATACCTGGCATGTTTGTGCGAACATGACGGAGATCGCACTGTCTTTAGCCTTATCAACGGACAAAATGCTGCTTGCCGAAGCAGTCGCGCTTTTTCATGACGTCGGCAGGTTCCCGCAATATGGCGCCTATCGGACCTATAACGATCGCCTCTCGGCTAACCATGCAGCCCTCGGCGCCAAGGCCTTGATCGAAAACAAGGTGCTTGGACATTTATCAAAGCAGGAACAGGACCATATCATCCGTGCCGTTACTCTCCATAATGTTTATACCATTCCGGACGGCCTTGATCCGGATCTCCTTTTACTCGTAAAAATGGTGCGCGACGCTGACAAGCTCGATATCTGGCGCGTGTTTATCGAATTTTACCGCACACCGGATGAAGACCGTGCATCCGCTGTGGCGCTCGGGCTGCCGGACAATGGAGACTACTCTCAATCCGTGCTTAACTCGTTTGCAAAAAAGGAGATGGTCCACTTGTCGGCGCTTGTGACACTGAACGACTTTAAACTTCTGCAGCTCTCTTGGATTTTCGATCTTCACTTCAAGCGATCGCTCGAACTGGTCCGGGAAAGAAATATTATCGACCAGATAGCTGTGACCCTGCCTCGACAACGGGAAATCGATGGCGCTATAGAAATGCTTCATGAATATGTTTCTATGAAGATTAACGCCGATTACCCGTAAAAGCAGGTTTTAACCACGGAGACACGGAGAGCACAGAGAAAACCAGTAATGTCTTTTCCTCCGTGACTCAGTGCCTCCGTGGTGGGTTTACCTTTGATGTACGTGCAATTTCAAGCGCTTTCTTTCCGGTAATACGAATACAAAATCCTCGAAATATTTCCCACAATATCCTCTTTTGCGTTCACGATGAATATCCTGTTTTCTATTCCAAAAAGCTCGCGTTCAATCCGCACGATCGGGGGCGCCTCGGTTAAGCGGGCCGCAAACGCCTTCTCGAACATCGGCACGATCTTGTCCTTCATTCGCAGCTCGGTGTCCATAAAAAAGATAGAGATTTCCGGAGAAAGGTCCCTGATTCGGTCTAGAAAAGCCGCAATCTCGCTGTCGTAGATTTGTTTCGGAGGAGACGACTTGACTTCCACATACAACAGGTTCCCATCTATCTTCGCAATTACATCGTAATCTCCGCCTACCCGGGGCCGCTTGAACTTGACGCCCCATACCGCTTCCGCGCTGAATTCCCTTTTAAACACCTCGGCCAGGTACCACTCGAGCGTTGTGCCGAAGCTCATGATCGGCCTTTTTGCCAGCCGGTAGCCCGAAGGCACAGGTTCAAGCAGTCCAGCCCCGGACGCGTAAGTGATATACGAACGTGTGACCTTCGGTGTTGCATACCGCGTCACTTGATCGACTGTAAAGAAGTCCTGGTGCTTGATAACGTCACGCAAAAAAAGCCGGAACGAATATTTACCCAGCATCCTGTAATAATGCTCTTCGAACTCTTTTGCAGGAATCAGGAGGTCCTGCACTGGCTCTTTTTTGTAGATATGAAAACCGCGTCTCTGCAGCAGCGTTTCAAGGCCGGGGGTGAGGCGTCTTAGGACGGATCGAAGCTGCCTGACCTCCTCCCGCAGGCGGACGACCTCTTTCAGAGTATTATCGACCAATCGAGGAGATGCCATATTCCCTTCATTATTCGCGATTCGGAGGAGGAATGCCGACGCTTTTCTACATCTAGTATATCATGCAGTCGGTTCAGAACGGAGTCCCTGTGATTGCTAACCCGTGATGATGCGACAGGGTTTTATTTATTTATCGGCGGGCAAGGTCGAGGCTTCCAGTTTGTACAGGATCTCAAGTGCCGCATCATTAGTGTCGCCGCAGAACTGCCTGTTCGGCTGGTATGAACTGCATACGTGCGGACGGTCAACGGCTCCGAACAAGAGGCAGAGATTATCATTTGAAAGGTGAGGACACCGTAGCCCAGCCGGCTTTCCCTGCGGCATGCCGGGAATAGGTGAGGATATTGAAGGGGCGATACAGCATGCGCCGCAGCCTGGTCGACAGGACGTCATAGTCATGGTGAATAAAGAAATGACGACGTTTAATATGCGAGATAGGTATGAAATCGATTGCGCTTTTTACGGACCCGATTCGACCAGATGGAACCTCTTACTGTTTTTTCGTTTCGGAAAAATCATCAACCGAACCGTTGCCCTCAATTTATACCATTGCCTTCGCTACACTCATCCCGACCTGGAGCTAAACCCCAGAACCCGATGGAATAATATTTTTCGTTGATGTAATTAGCGAGCTCACCGGCCTCGGTAGTTCTGCCCTCAAGGTACCAATTCAGCATAATGTGCAATGCCTCTTCCGGGCTTGTGTATTGAATGGTATCAGTTGTTACAGCAGGATTCGTTCCATAACTTGTGAAGATGGAACTGCTCGAATATGTATAGTGATAGTAAGCGTTATCGTCTTCGTAGGTGTCAGTGGAGCTGGCTGCTTTGTCAAGCTTTATGCCGATCGAAGATGCGCCGCTGGCTATATTTCCAAATTTCGACAGGAAGTCCTGTCCTAAACTTATTATGATCGTAGAATTCGGTTGCAGCCGCATGTTGTCTATGTAAAGAGTGCCGTTGCCCGTGTCCTCAAATACCGCTTGTGCGGAAGCGGATGCGGGATCATTTTCCATCGAGTAGACATCTACATAGAAATCACCGTCATAAAGAGCTCCATACCCTGTATAAATCATGAGTTCTGCGCTCACAATTGAAGATCCGCCGGGGATGGCTGAGAAGTCAAAGGTGTAATACGGCCGGGAGTCAACCAGGCTATAGTAATTGTAGTCGTCGATTTTGCTCTGATATCGCGTCTCGCTTTTTTCCGCGTAGGCATATGCTGTCGTTTCCTTATAATAATCATCCTGATGATATACCTCTCCTGCGTAGCCGTAGTCATAGACAGAACGGTAAGCGCGACCACCCGCAGCATAAAGAGTCACAGTCTTCTGAACACCGTCGATACCGATGAAGGTCAGGTTGATGGCCGTTGTTATGACCCCGCTTTCTATGTTCCGATCAAAGGCCCTTATTTGTCTTACTGCGCCTTGTGCATGCCGATAGAAGGACATCTCGCCATCCTGCAGCATGTCTTTGATCTCAATTGCGTTCGGAGAATAATCCTGTGAGGATGAAATTACAACATTTGCGTCTCCAAAACCATATGACAGTTTCGGTATAAATGAGTAGGTTCCGGGGGCAATTCCGCAAGGGACCGTTATGGCCACCACCACACTCGCTGTTCCACCGGCCTGTATCAATGTTGTTGCTTCCCATGATGCGTTGTACGATCCGGTATCTATGAATTCCCCATACCATCCCTCCGGCAGCCCGGAGATCGACTTAAAACCACCCTCATATAAGAATGCATCCGCATTTCCGGCATTTCGGAGCGTAATGTACGCTAAGAAAGTTCCACCTGCCAGCATTGGCGTAGGGCTTGCCAGAGCATTCGTGATCTCGAGAGTCGGAAGAGAGATTTCATTTATGAGAAGCTGATTTATTCCGTTTCCCAGCCTTCCCGAAATGGCCGTCGTGGCCTCTCCATCGAAAGCGTATACAACGCCATTGCCCGGTTGCTCAAAATAACCTGTTGCCATGCCTGTGCCGAAATAGAGCACATCACCGTTTGTGGTCATAGAAATAACGCCGTCGCCCATGCCGGACGCCTCATTTTCCCAAATGAGTTCCGGGCTTCCATCCTTCCATCGATAAAGCTGTTCCTTGCCGGGTCCATCGGCCGAGCTGTCCATGCCTATATAAAGCTGGTCATTAAATGCTTTTATGGACCAGATGTTCGAGGGATATATCCCTGAATGATTCTGAGTAAACGTATTCCCGTCCGTAGTCTGATATATCCAACCATCCGCTGCTCCTGCAAAAAGTTCGTTTTGGAAGACATCCATAGCCTTGATGCCAGCTCCGGAATAAAAGCTCACTTGTTCAAGGCTGGTACCGTCGAAACGGGCTAGATAGTCGGTATTGGAAGCGCCTATGTATAAATGGTCGTTTGTCGGATAAAGAGTTTTAAAACCCTGCCACTCGTCGGAAAGTGCCTTGGAGTCGGCAACCAGGGTCCAGTTCTTATCGCTGTCGAACCTGAAAAGCTGTCCGTTATTAGCAGAGGAATTTATAGCTGCGGCATAGAGCTGCCCCTTGAAGACCGACAGCGAAGTAATTTTTGCTGTAACGTGATTGGACACCGGTACCCATGACTTGCCCCCCGTGTAGCGGGATATTACCGAAGGTCCGGTAAGCTCGTTCAGGCTCGCAGCGGCGTAAAGCTGCCCGCCGTAAAAAGCAATTGCATCTACGGAAGCGCCCATTTCTTCAGAGACGGCTTCCCAATTGGCGCCGCTGACATAGCTGTAGATTTTACCCGGATTAGACGTAGCGGCGAAGAGGCTTCCCTGCGTGAGAGAAGAATTCGAGAATTGGGGCGCGATTGTAGAAGATGAAGAAGATGAGCATGAATAGAGAGTAAAGGAAAAGACAGCGAGAACAAGAGTAGACAGCGATGCCGTTAATTTTGAGCAATTCATAGTGCACCTCCTGCATCAGTGAAGCGCGTTAGAATTTTTTCTACGAAAATAGTATTACATACTAATAATATAGTCAAGCCGAAAAATTCATAAACGAATCGCAGTAAGTTGCGCATAGTTGCACTCAATTATTAATTTATGCATAAATATTCATTGACACGCATTTTTTATTTTGTTATCTTTTTTCGAACTAAAGTATCTTGTATCTCTTTCTTGCCATATCAAGGTAAAACAGCTAGCCGAGTTTAGAAGTTTTCAATCTTGGTACCATTCCTATCTTTCGCCGATATTTTCGCTTTTGTTTACAACTTTATATTTTTGGGGAGGACTAATATGTGGCGCATTTTCTTTCACGTAAATGATTGGATTAAAGTCTTTCTTTCAATCTGCTTGTGTTCTCTGATCGCAGTCTTATTTAGACCTGCTTTTGCCAATGATACGGGCAGCAGCCAGTCTGCACCAAAATATAAAGTTGGATTAAGCGGAGGCGCGGGCAGTGGAACAGTTATGCCCGATCTTTCGACCGGAACCATGTCTTACTCGATCCCGATTGAGGTGCCCTTCGGCCGAAAAGGCATGGATCCGGGTCTTGCATTGACATATAGAAGCAATAATGGAGACAGTTGGGTTGGGTTCGGATGGGAACTTGAAGTAGGGTCCATTGAGCGAAGCGCTAAACATGGCTTGTCTTACACCGAAACTGATGGATATATCTTGAACGTCGCCGGCGCGACCATGGATTTGGTAAATGTAAACGAAAACGAATATCGGGCAAAAATAGAGGGGGTCTTTTTTAAAGTAATGAAAATTGTCAATCTAGACGGCAGCCCGAATTACTGGGAGGTATTTGATAAAAAAGGAACAAAGTTTACTTTTGGAAAAACTGCGTATGGAACTGCTACGCCTAAACAAGATGACCCTTCGAACGGGAACAGAGTCTTCAAATGGTGCTTGGATACGGTCGAAGACACAAACGGCAACTATATGACGTTCTCATATGCAAAGGAAGTACAGGGCCATGCTTATGAAGGACAAATTTATCTTAATCAAATATCTTATACAGCCAATACGGATGGAACACCGACTACGAATTACGTCAAATTCCATCTTGAATCCCGTACCGACGCTCCGGATATGTACACCGTTAATTTTCGGGTAAGAACTGCCTTCAGGTTGAAAACAATAGATGTTATTGCCAGTGGCAATCGCGTCCGGGCGTATAAATTAGCGTATTCCCCTAGTACATCGACCGAACGCTCTATCCTGTCAGCCGTGCAGCAATATGGGAAAGATGCCTCTCTTGATAATGGGACTATTACCGAAGGCAGTGCTCTACCCGCCATCAACATAAAATATTCAGATGAAAATACTTCCTTCGATCCGGCCACCTCTTGGGGAGAAATAGGCTGGGGCGATCCGATACGGCATATGCTGGGCGACTTTGACGGGGACGGGAAAACTGATGTGCTCTTTATAAATCTGGATGAGCCGTCAATGAATGGTCCCTTAACCGTGGCTCTTTCCACAGGCGCTAATTTTACCACTTCGTCAACATCTCAACCGTGGGGGCATGCCGGCTGGGGCGATCCGATACGGCATATGCTGGGCGACTTTGACGGGGACGGGAAAACTGATGTGCTCTTTATAAATCTGGATGAGCCGTCAATGAATGGTCCCTTAACAGTGGCTCTTTCCACAGGCGCTAATTTTACCACTTCGTCAACATCTCAACCGTGGGGGCATGCCGGCTGGGGCGATCCGATACGGCATATGCTGGGCGACTTTAACGGAGACGGGAAGACCGATGTGCTCTTCATCAATATGGATGGCACGTTAACAGTGGCTCTGTCGACAGGGACCAGTTTTACCACTTCATCAACACCTCAACCATGGGGGCATGCTGGCTGGGGCGATCCGGAACGGCACATGCTGGGCGATTTCAACGGGGATGGTAAGACAGATGTGCTCTTCATAAATCTGGACGAGCCGTCAATGAATGGTCCCTTGACAGTAGCTCTGTCCACGGGTACCGGTTTCACAACTTCATCAACGTCTCAACCATGGGGACATGCTGGCTGGGGCGATCCGGAACGGCACATGTTGGGCGATTTTAATGGCGATGGCAAAACGGACGTGCTATTTATTAACATCGACGAGGTGAACGGATCGTTGTTGGTGGCCGTATCGAACGGAACGGGGTTTGAGCCGGCGGCTGAGTGGGGTGGTGTTGGATGGGGTGACCCATGGCGTATAAAATTGGGGGATTTCAACGGAGATGGCAGGAGTGATGTGCTCAACATTAACATCAATGACGGCACGTTATCGGTTATTTTTTCCAAGGGTTCTCGATTTACTGCCCGCTATCCGTGGGGGAGCATGGGGTGGGGTGATGCAAGCAGGTACAATTTTGGAGATTTTAACGGCGACGGTAAAATCGACGTCGGTCATATAAACATAGATACGAGTCTATCTGTAGCTGTAGGGTCAGGTAATGCAGTAAATATGGTCTCAGATATTCTGAACGGTATAGGTGGGAATACAAATATAACATATAAGCCTTCTTCACAATATAATAACACACAGCTCCCCTTTCCCATACAGACGCTCAGCGTCATTAAAAACTGCGAAAATTATGATTCTACAACGTCTCTATGTATGGGGATAGAATCGACCACTCTGTATAATTATTCCGGCGGGTACTATCATATCGGCGAACGTGAATTCCGTGGCTTTAATCACGTGACGGTCACCGGGCCAGCCGGGCCGGACGGCGAGCAACTCGTAACAGAGACATGGTTCCACCGCGGCAATGTAACCGGTACAGTCGATATAGCAAACCCATCGCTTTATGTAGACAACCCTTCCGGCAATGACGGTTATATGAAAGGCAAGCCTTACTATTCTCGCCTGACCGATGCACAAGGCCGGGAATATTCTAAAACAACAACGCTATATAGTGCCGGCAGCGGAACGCCCTATTTCAATCCGCCGGAGGAGGTCCATTCATATCTTTGCGACGGCGACGCTTGTACCAGAGAGACAAAGAGCATTTACGCCTACGATGCATACGGCAACGTGACGCGCGAAGAGCATTATGGTGATGTGACCGATGCAACTGACGACCGTAGAGTTGAAAGGACCTATTTCCCGAATACAGATAAATGGATTCTTAGCCTGCCTGCGAGTGAGACCATATATAGCGGAACGACCGCTACCATCAAAACGGCTGAAACTACATTCTATTATGACGAGCCTGTGGACTGCACGTTTGCTGCAATGACTCCCGAAAACCAGCCGCCCACGAAAGGCAATCTCACTCGTATTGTACGCTGGCTCGATGGAGGAACGAACCCGGCAGTGCGCATGGCGTACGACGCCTACGGAAATCTCGCCTGCACACGGGACCCGAAGGGAAATATTTCAACCTTTATGTACGACAATTCGTACACATTTTCCACGACTGCGAAAAATCCGCTCGGGCATACTACCCTGACCCAGTACTATGGCATAGACGGGGTTGCTTCGGATAACGGCCTTTACGGGCAAGTAAGGAAAATTACCGATCCGAACGGCGCTGTGACCACGTCACAATACGATGTATTCGGACGTCCAACAAAAACCACAACGCCGGATGGAGGATGGATCAACCGGTCGTATATTGATTTTGGCATTGTCGGGGAGCAGCATGTCAGGATAGACACATCAACCGGGCTCTTTTCCTGGTCATACTTCGACGGCATGGGTAGAACAGCCGCAGTGGAAAAGACCGGTCCTGATACAAAAACTATTAGATCCGTGACGAAATATAATGCCACGGGAACTGTTTTGCAAACTTCTCTGCCCTATTTCGAGGGAATCGACGATATTGTTAGCTGGAAAACATTCACTTATGATGCCCTTGGCCGTAATGTTCGGGTCAGCGAGCCGGATGGAACGGTGACCCTTGGCTGCTATAATGACGGTGTAACTGTATCTATCGATGCAAACGGTCACCGAAGGCGGGAAACTAGGGACACCCTCGGTCGGTTAGCCAAGGTCGAAGAATATTTAGGCACTTTCAACGACTGCACAACAGGCATAGAGAGCCCTTATGCCACGACTACTTATCAGTACGATGTGCTCGGAAACCTTTTGAAGGTGACCGATGCCGCAGGGAATGAGACCCGAATGCGCTATGACACACTCAGCAGGAAAACCTTTATGCATGATCCCGACATGAGCAGCGCGACGGATGACGGCGAGGCCGGCAACTGGACCTATCAATATGACGCTAACGGCAATGTAATATCCCAAAAAGACGCCAAGGGGCAGACTATCAGTTTCATTTACGACAAGCTGAACAGAGTGACGAACAAGCTCGCCCCAGTCCCGGTCACATATTACTATGATCTGCCGACGTCCACTTACAGCAAGGGCAGGCTTTCAAAGGTTACGGACGGTTCCGGCCAGATAGTGTACCATTATGACATTAAAGGAAGGCCAAAAAAGACCGTCAAGACGATTACTGCTGTGAACTATACCACGGAGTACGGCTACGATAGCCTTGACAGAGTAACAAGTATAAAATATCCAGATCAGGAGATTGTTTCGTATATTTACGATGCGGAAGTCCTTTCTGTGGTGACAGGTAGCAATGCTACTCCCTATGCGCAATATTATGAGTATAACCCCCTCGGACAGGCACGAATATTAAGTTATGGCAACGGCGTTAACACAACCTTTGAGTACTATCCCGGAAACAATCGACTTAAATCAATCCAGGTTGGAAAGCCATCGGAGCCTCAGCTTTTGAACCTGACGTATGTATATGACAATTTAGGCAACATCTCAACCATGACTGATGCGATAGATTCAAGTCGCTCTCAGGCTTTCCTGTATGACGAGCTGAACCGTTTGTGGCAGGCCCAGAGCACGAGCTACGGAACGCTGTCGTATGATTACGATCAAATCGGAAACATCACTTCAAAAGAGGGCCTAACGTACACCTACGACCAGACCGGCCTCAAGCCTCATGCGGTAAGAACCACACTTCCCGATGGCAAGACCTACAACTACGACCCCAACGGCAACATGCTCACGGACGGCACCCGCATGATTGTATATAACGAAGACAACATGCCTAAGAGCGTCACTGCCTATGGAAAGACAATTAACTTTACATACGACTACAACGGCCAGCGAGTAAAAAAGGCCGCACCAACCGGGACAAATATTTATATCGGCAAGCACTACGAGTGCAAAGCAGGCATTTGCTCGAAATATATTTTTGCAGGAGGAGTCCTTGTAGCTAACAAGGTGAGCTCTGAGGTCATGTACTACCACCAAGACCATCTGGGAAGCAACAGGGTGATAACCAACGGAAATGGCAATAAAATGGAAGAAATACAATACATGCCATTCGGGGCAACCAGTATGGACACTGGATCGGTATCAATGGCGCACAAGTACACGTCACAAGAACTCGATGCAGATACAGGGTTGTACTACTACAATGCGCGGTACTATAATCCTGTTCTCGGTAGATTTATCACCGCGGATACAATTGTACCTAATTTCACTAATCCGCAATCACTTAACAGATACTCTTATGTGGGGAACAATCCAGTCAACTATGCGGATCCAACCGGGCATAGGAGGCAGAATAAACACGCGAAGTACTTCAATAATCGATATTATAATGCTGCGATACATATAGCTGCTAGTTATATAGGAGATGAGTACTATGGCGCTGGTTCAGCAGTAATTGGTGCGTATGAAGCATACGCTTATGGAGGACATTTCAATGATATGCTGAAATCTGCAGCAATTTCATGGGGAACATCTATGGCAAGTTCATATATCATGGACTGGGAAACTGACAGTATTGCAGGTTATACAGGACAGGTTGCTGCGTCAGGTCTTGTTGGTGGCGCATCTGCTCACGCGCAGGGCGGCAAATTCTGGAATGGTTTCTATATGTCTGCCCTGAGTAGTGGCGCTGAATTGATTTATCAGAACTCATTAACTGATGTGCCAGGCTGTAATGATTGCAATGGGCAGGGTCCAAATCCACTTCCAGGTCTCGGGGCTTCTCCTAAACTGAACGATGAGGCAGTAACCTGGACCACAATGATGAATTGGGGATTTTCAAATAGAGGAAGTGGAGTACCTTTTTATCTGTGGCCTTTAAAAGAAGGAGGTCCTGTTAGTTTTCTTGCGAATTTCATTCCTGGTCAAAATGCCCTAGCTGTTTTACATGATATATGGAATCACAATATAAATGGGAGATGGTGGGTGGGATTGACCGACGGTTGGTCAAAATGGCCCTGGTTTATAGGAAGCATGCCATTATCAGGTGTTGTTACTTATTCTGCATTATTACATGGCACAGCTTCTGTCTCTTTAGCAGTGGATCAATCTGATCACCATTGATCATTAATGAACCACCCCCGCAGCAAGCTGACGGGGTATCTATAAAGAGGAAGACGATGATCATTTGAGCAACCTGCGGTTTCTCAAACTCTTCCCTCTACGAGGTGACCCTGTAGCAAGCTACAGGGAATTACAAGTTAATAAAAATTTGGAAGCCCTCTTTTGTTAAGAAAGGAGGGCTTTTTTATCGCGCTCAAACTGGCTCTCACATCAATGTCCCCGAGGCCGATGCCCGATGCCTTCTCTCTGCTTTCAATCCTTAACGCATTCTTTCAGTTGACGTTCACTGACATTCAGGCTAGTATTAAATCTGGACGACATGAAGATCTTTCTGCTCAATCAAGGTACGCCTAGATAGAAATTATCTAAAACTCCACAATTCCCGCGCCAGGAGAATTAATGTAAAATGAAAATAATTTTCGATGCAGAAGATTTTAAAAATGCACCGAGAGGAATGGTAAAGACAACTCTTTGTCTTTATAAAGCATGCCAGGAGGCGATGCCTGACTTAAAATTTGTCGGTATTGCGAGGAAACCCTTAGCGACCATATTGCCTGAGAATTTTGATCTTGTAACCTGGAAGCCGAAGTTGCATAGAAATGTATGGCGATTTATTCTATATAACGTATATTTAAATGCCCATTCCAGTTCCCCCGTTCACTTTCCCGCAAACGGGATGATACCGAAAATTTATACCAACCATAATATAGTAATGACGTTGCATGATGTATTGCCCATGATTGTTCCGAATTTAATCAAGACCTCCGCCAAATTGAACCGATACAAAAAAAGGCGTCAAAACGATATAGACCGTTCGAATATAGTTTTTACCGTTTCTGAATATTCAAAAAAAGACATTATCAAGTATTTCAAGGTCCATTCAGAACCCATAGTTATTTACAACGCACCCACCCTGGTACCTGAGAAATATGATCCGATATACGACATTGGCAGGGTTGAAGATTATTTTCTATACCCGGGCGGGTATGATCGACGCAAAGGGCTCGCCCCGCTAATTAAGGTCTTTTTGGAACTTCATCGTGAAAAGAAGATTACCAGTAAATTATATTTAACTGGAGTAAAATCGGATATTCGTGAAGAATTTAAAAAAATGACGGCTCCGGCGGTAGCCCTCGGGATTGTACGAGAACTCGACTATGTAACCGATCAGGAAATGATCTCATTGATGAGAAATGCAAAGGGACTGATCTATCCTTCATATTATGAAGGATTCGGTCTGCCTCCCGTAGAGGCAATGAATGTTGGATGCCCGGTAATTACAACACCTTATTCCTCAATTCCAGAAGTCTGCGGTGACGGGGTTCTCTATATTAATCCCGATAATGAAAAGGAATTTGCAGATGCAATTGTTGCTCTGTCCGATAATGGCTCATTGAGAGAAGAGCTGATTGTTAAAGGAAAAAGGCAGGTTGAGCGATATTCCTGGAACAAGTCGGCTGCAATTTTTCTTGATCAAATTTTGCGTTTGAATTCTGGAAGATAGCGCGTATCCGCTGTCGAAAAGAAACAGGGGATATTCTGCAGGTCAGCTATATCTTACTTTATGTTCTTTGCAAGCAGTATTAGGGAGATGAGACTGCGTCAAGAAGGAGCCTATCCATGGATAGGTGGAACAACGGAAAAAGAAAAAGCCCCCCTGTTGTTTAGAGGGGCTTTTGCAGTACATTCGACTTTGCTGGATTTTACTGGATTATAATTGGTGGAGGCGGTGGGATTCGAACCCACGTCCGAAAACCGTCAGACAGAAGCTCATACATGCTTTTCCCCTCGTTTAAAGCTCTCGCCTTTTCAGTCGCCTCGGGGAAAGCTCCGGAATCGGCCAGCCCGGATTATCTTATCTTCCAGCCCCGGACATAACAGGAAGACCAGCCCGAATTGTGACATCCCTTCGGCCGCTCAGGCGGCAGCCGGGAGACGCGCGACCTAGTTAATTAGGCTGCGTATGCCAGTTCGTTATTGGCAGTTCTATTTTGCCATGTGTTTAACGAGACCCCATGGCACCTCGGCATGCAACTCCTGACCTCTGTGTCCCCGTCGAAGCCTGTCGCCCCCTTTTGAAGAAGTATTAAATTAAAACAGAGAAAACAGCTAAAACCTAACGTGATTACCGCGAAGGCGCGAAGGTCGCCAGGAAACCAGAATCAGAATCTTTTCTTTGGGTTTCAAAACCCAGGATCAAAGCCCTTTGCCTTCCTTCGCGTCCTTTGCGTTCTTAGCGGTGAACATTCTTTCTAGCCCTCTGCTCATAGCCATTGTAAAATACAATTTATAATAACCTATTTCGCTGCCTTATTCAAGATCGTTTCCGCAGCGGTCTTGTCGATACCGCTGATTTTGACAACTTTGTCCCTCGCCGTGTGCCCCGAGACGATCTCGACCTGGGATTTTGATACGCAAAGAGTATCAGCCAAAAACCGGACCAAAGCCTCGTTTGCCGCGCCGTCAACGGGCGGAGCAGTGAGCCTGATCTTGACGCCGCCTTCCCTGCTGACGACCTCGTTCTTCGACGCCCGCGGCTGTATGCGTACCGACAAAGTGGCTGCTGCCGCTTTTGCCTTACCCCTTGGCGGTTTCTTCGCGGGTCTCATCGCCGCCTTCCTCAAACTTCGTCATCTCAAGGTGCATCTCGATGACTTTTTTGATGTCCTGCAGAAAATGATGCTTCCGCCGCTTCAGCTCCTGTATCTCGAACTCCAGCTTCACCTTCTCCTGCTGCGCGTTGCCTGTTATGTGCTGGCTGCGGAGTTCCGAATCTTTTACGATCAGAGCCGCTTCCTTGCGAGCGTTTTCCTTGAGGTCTTCCGCAAGCTTTTGAGTCATGATCATTGTGTTCTTGACCGTCTCTTCCCGCTGGTTCAGCTCTTGCATTCGTGTTTCATAGGTCTGCTGGAACTCGCGCAGCTCCGTGACTTCGCGAAGCAGAGCCTCCATTTCCTCGCGTACCATATCGAGAAAGGAATCCACCTCGCTTCGTTCGTAACCTCGAAAGCCCATATGAAACCGCTTCTGCTGTATATCGAGCGGAGTAATGTTCATATTTATGCCTCCCGCAAAAAACCAATTATTTTGAGCCTCAAAAAACCTATCGAGAGCATTTGGACGCGGAAGAATCTGTTAACATCGGATAGAAACAGATAACAAATCAAACTTTCCTTATGAAAAATCAGGTGGATACTTGTTTCATCAATAATCCGTTTGATCCGCCTTTTCCGCCTTTATCTGCGTCCAACTACCGTTCGTCTTTTTCTGGCGTTTTTTGTGCCCCTTTGCGGCCATTATGCCTGGCCTACCCCATCGAGCGGCCAATACGATACAGTGTGTTCACGACTGCATATTGTAAAAAGTAAATGATAAGAATCGCGATCAGCGGTGATAGATCTATTCCGACCTTATAAGGCGGCGCAAGCTTTCTGATCGGACGAAGCACCGGTTCAGTTGACCGCTGAAGAAACTGCACGATGGGATTAAATTGATCAGGATTCACCCATGAGATAAGGGCCCGAATAATAATGACCCAAAGATAGATGTTCAATGCAACATCAAGAACCTTTGCAATTCCCAAAATTATATTTCCGAAGACAAACATTGATCCTCCCTTTGTAAAGCCGACGTAAAATCGACTAGAGATGACTTGCACCGACCTGACAACGACATGCCGCGAGCCAGTCGCCTTTACGTCGAATCTTCGTCGCTTCAACTCGATACTTGTCGATTTTCATTACAGCGTCCAATTCCCGACATCCCGACTCATGGAAACTAACCTCGTCAGAATATGCTCGTATTTCTGATCCAGTTTATCTGCAGTTTGCTTGTCAATATAAGAACACCGAAGCGCTACTTCTATCCATGTTTGCGTTTCGGACGCTTCTGCTTCTGCATCATTCAACTTGCTCTTAAATGCTGCCTCATATCTTCGCTTTCTCCACGCTTCGGCAAGATTCGCAGCAACCGACCGAGACGATCTCCGGATTTGGTCCACAAGAGAATACTTCTCGTCAGGGGGAAATGCTTTGGTAATGGCATAAATCTCCATGGCTCCATCCATTGCATCCTGCCATACGTGCAGATCTTTATGGCTCTGAATGTTCCCCAATGCTCGCCTCTCTGTTACACGTCGGTTCCGTCGCTTCACGTCGCTTGTCTGTCGGTTTCTTACTTTCCCAGTTCCTTGCTCCTTGCCGTAGCCGCCTCAACTGCGTTCATAAGCGTGGCGCGCAGTTTCCCTTTTTCGAGCGCATGCAAACCTTCAATGGTCGTTCCGCCGGGTGAGGTAACCATGTCCCTCAGTTTTCCGGGATGCTCTTTCGTCTCGAGCACCATCTTCGCGGAACCGTATACAGTCTGCGCGGCAAGTTCTAAAGCCAGGGCGCGAGGGAGCCCTTCCTTTACCCCGGCATCCGAAAGCGCATCAATGATCATAAATACGTAGGCAGGCCCGCTGCCTGAAAGCCCGGTAACCGCATCCATCAGCTTTTCGTCTACGACCACGGACCGCCCGACCGAGCTGAATATCAGCTGGACCAGGGAGATATCGTCAGAGTTTGCGTTCTTTCCCGCTGCGATACCCGCTGCTCCTGCCATTACGAGCGCCGGAGTGTTCGGCATAACGCGGACTACGCGCGTTTTCTCCCCAAGCGCCTTTTCCATCCGGCCGATCGTTACTCCGGCGGCAATCGAGATCACGAGCTTTGTATCGTCCATTGCCGGCGCTATCTCGGTCATCACTTTTTCGATGACCTGGGGCTTAACGCTCAGAAGCACTATCCCGGCCTCGCGGGCAGCATCAATATTGTTCCGTTGTATTATAATACCATACGTCTTCCGCAGATGCTCCAGCCGGTCGGGAAAGATATCGGACACGAGAACCTGATCAGGTTTGGCCGTACCCGCGGCGATCAGGCCTTTAAGCAAGGCTTCCGCCATGTTGCCGCCGCCAAGGAATGCGATCTTTTTATCTAACGACATAGGTCCTCCACGGAGATCATTTTTATTGCAAATAGCAGATCGCAAAGTGCAAATTGAAAAGATGAATCAAAATATGGTATTCACACGGAGCCACGAAGACACAAAGAAAATAATTTGTTTCTGGCATCCCTTCGTGCCTTAGTGTCTTTGTGTGAGACAGAGACGGTTTTAGATGCAATTTTCACTTTGCATATGTCCTGACCTCTCCCCAAATATCGCCGTACCCACGCGCACCAAGGTCGCCCCTTCTTCTATGGCGACCTCGAAATCGCCGCTCATTCCCATTGAAAGCTCATCCATGGAAACACCCGGGAGATTCTCTTTCCCGATCTGCCTTGTCAATTCTTTCAATTTCCTGAAATACGGACGCGAGTTTTCCGGGTTGTCCGAAAAGGGCGGCATGGTCATTAAGCCCTTGATAGAAATGTGCTTCAGTTTTGCGGCTTCTGCCACCAGGTACAGCGCCTGGTCTGCCGCCACCCCCGCCTTACTCGCCTCTCCGGCAATGCTTATCTCGATCAGGACATCCTGGACCTTGTTTATCCTGGCCGCTTGCACGTCTATTTCCTTAGCCAGGCCGATATTGTCAACGGAATGAATCACGTCAAAGAGCTTTACCGCATACTTTGCCTTGTTCGTCTGGAGATGCCCGATCAGGTGCCAGGAGGCAAGCCGTCCGAGTTTTTCGATCTTGTCCTTTGCTTCCTGGACACGGTTTTCACCCAGGAGCATGCCACCTGCTGCTACTGCCTCGCGGATCCTGTCAACATCAACAGTCTTGGTAACCACAACCAGCTTCACGGACGAGGGGTCCCGGCCTGAGCGCCTGGCTGCCGATGCGATCCTGTCTGTTACCGTCTTGAGGTTGTCCGCTATCGACATAAAAATTCATCTCTCGCAAAGCTCGCAAAGAACGTCAAGAAAGACTTTTAAAGATATTTTATAAAGATCCATTTCTTTTGCTTTTCTTTGCGACCATTGCGCCTTTGCGAGAAAAGAGGCTTTAAGATTTTATCATCACCACCGACAGCATCCTGCCGGTCCGGCCTTCGCGCCTGAATGAATAAAACAAGTCCGACATGCAGCAGGTGCACAATCCGAAGGAATAAACGTTGATTTCGGAGAGCCCTGCTTGTATAAGCTCAATCCGGTTTAATTTAGCTAAATCCAGACTCCAACGGCCATTCCAGCGAGATGACGCGATTTCTTCCCAAAATGAAAAGGTTTCCCTTAACGGCCCCATCACTGGCTCATCCACCTCATAGCACTCGGGACAAATTGCCGGTCCGATTGCCGCAATGATCCGCTCAGGATCGGAGCCGAACTCGTTCTGCATCTTTACGACGGCCTTCTGCACGATCTTCCCGACAGTGCTTCGCCAGCCGGCATGAACAGCGCCGACCGCCGGTTTTACCGGATCGACGAGCAGGACCGGTACACAGTCGGCTGTTTCAATGCCGATCGCAAGTCCACGTTCACCGGTGATAATCGCATCTGCTTCCGTGGACCGCATGCTTTTATAGTTGGAGCCTTCAACGTGAACGACCGTCTCTCCGTGAACCTGGTTTACGGTAACCAGCCGGTCCGAATTGATGCCGAACTGCTCCGCAACCGGCTTCCAATCGTCAGCCTGTTTTATCCCGTGGATCCGTGCTCCAAGGCCGTTCTGCCGGGTCGTAAAGGCATATTGTATCATGCCCAGTTTGTCGAGCGCGGGAATCGCTATGCTTATTCCAACCTGATGTGCATCCTCTTTCATGTATATGACCCATCGATGCTGATTTCAATTTTGATAAAAAATCTTAAGAAATCTGTTTTCACACGAAGTCACAAAGCCACAGAGAACAGACCTGAAATTCATTTTTTCTTCGTGCCTTCGTGTCTTTGTGTGAGACAGAGATCATTTACGAATCTATCAAAATCGGGCTCATTAAGAACCATTTTATTTACACACTCCGCACGTCTTGCACGAGCCTACTCTGCAGACCGGCGTGAATTTGCCTTCCAGCGCCCGCTCGTATTCGTTTCTAAGATAATCTTTCCTCACACCGATGTCAATAAAATCCCAGGGCAGCGCCTCGCTGAAATCGCGGCGTCTCAGAACGTAAGCGTCCATGTCAAGGCCCAACTCGCGAGCGGCTGCTTTCCAGTCACCTTGCTTCTCGAAAGCAACGCGGATCAGCGCTCCAACGCGGCGGTCGCCGCGGGAAAGCAGCGCCTGGATATATGCCCATTTTGGAAGATCGTGGATCAGATTCATATTGCCTATGTTCCGGACCTGCTTTTTGAGGAAGCGCATCTTCCTGTTGAGAAGATCCACGGCTTCCATGGGCTCCCACTGGAACGGCGTAAACGGCTTTGGAACGAATGAATTAACCGAGAGCGTAATCCTGCCGATCTTCCCTGCGGCTCTTGCATGCTTGAGCTGAACTTCCCTAACTTTACGGGCCAGCGAACCGATTGCCTCTACGTCTTCCTGCGTCTCGGTGGGCAGGCCCAGAATGAAATAGAGCTTCAAGTTTGGTATGCCGTGTCTGAAGATCATGTCCGCAGCCCGAAGAATATCTTCCTCGGTTACTCCCTTGTTGATCACTTTCCTGAGCCGTTCCGATCCCGCCTCCGGCGCTATGGAGATGGTCTTATGACCGCTCTTTGCCAGCCGGTCAATCAACGCCTCGCCCACGGAATCCGCCCTGAGCGACGAAACTGAAACCCCTCCCTCTATCGCGGCGCACATCTCGACTATGTCTGGATAATCCGACAGCGCCGCGCCAACAAGGCCGATTTTCCCGCAAATATCGTCTGCCTTTCCCGCTTGTTCTTTTGCTCTCTCAATATTCAGATTCCGGGGAGGAAGATAGATGTATCCTGCCATGCAAAAACGGCAATGCCGTCCGCATCCGCGCGTTATCTCAGAAAGATACATGTCGCTGAATTCGGTGTCAGGAGTCAGGATCACGCTGGCCGCCGGCGTCCGGTTGAAGTCCTTGACAGTGCGTTTTGTGATGCTGTCAGGGGCCGAAGCTTCACGTTTCTTCCGCTCTGATTATATTTCCTTCGTAGATGACATCATAAAAATCCGGAACATAAACACCAGGAACAATGCTTGCAGCCCGCAGCACGTCCTCCCGGTTTTTTGAGTCGGTCTTTCTATAAACATCGACGAATTCTCCAGCCATCTCTTCACCCTCGCCGACAAGAATCACGTCGAAGAAGTCCGCGAGCGGCTCCGGGTTAAAGAAGGAGCAGATGCCCCCGAGCATAACAAGCGGATCGTCCTCTGTCCTGTCTTTTTTATCGATGGGAATGCCGGAGAGGTCGAGTATCTGAAGAATATTCAGGTAATCCTGTTCAAAAGAGACCGAAAAGGCGAGTACGTCAAAGTCCTTTACGGGCCGCTTGCTCTCAAGCGTGAAGAGTTTTGTACCCGTCTTTCGATATTCCTCGATATCTTCATCATCAGGCAAAAAAACCCGTTCGCAGACCGTGTCCGGCCGGGCGTTCAGAACCGAGTATATCTGATGGACTCCGAGATTCGACATGCCGACGTGATAGGTATTCGGGTAGGCAAGCGCGATGCTGACGTCGGCCCCGCGCGCTTTATGAATAGTACCGCGCTCGGTAGCAAGCACGGCATCAGCTTTTTCTTTCAGTTTCCGAGACATACGTGATTATACTATTCTGGAAAGAGTTGCGCAAAGCAATTTAGGGGTTAAGTATGACCAAGGCAGGCTCAGACCAAGAGGTAAAGCCAAAATCTTGAACCGCTAAGCCGCAAAGGACGCGAAGTTTTTATTGATCTAAAAATTCGAATTAAGGTTTTCCCTTTGCGACCTTAGCGCCTTCGCGGTGACCGCTTTTGACTTCAATGACGTGCGGAGTGACATTCGCTTATCACGGCGGACATTTTGCGCAGACAGAGGTAAACAGGGCGGTGCTCAGGTACCGGTCCCCCCGGTCGGGAAGAATAACAACTACAGTTCCCTGCCGGAGCCGTGCGGCAACGACGAGAGCTCCGAAGACCGCTGCGCCGCTGCTCATCCCCGCGAAAATGCCTTCCTCGAGAGCGAGCCGGCGCGTTGTGGCAAAGGCATCATTGTCGTTCACATTAACAATCTCGTCAGGGAAGGAGGGATTGTAAATTCTTGGAACGATCGATTCCTGCATGTTCTTGAGGCCCTGGATTTTGTGCCCGAGAGGGGGCTCTATCCCTATGATCCTGATATTTGCGTTGAATTCCTTCAGGCGTTTTCCGGCGCCCATCAGCGTTCCGGTCGTGCCCATTCCGGCGACAAAGGCGGTGATCGTGCCCTTCGTCTGCTCTATGATTTCCGGTCCGGTGGTCTCATAGTGCGCGAGAATATTTGCGGGATTGTCGAACTGGTTCGGCATGAAGTATTTATCTGGCGCGTCTTCATGCATTTTGCGGCAAAGCTTGATCGCACCGTCCGTACCCTGCTCGCCCGGACTGAGAATCAATTCGGCGCCGAAGGCTTCGAGGATCTTCCGGCGTTCGAGGCTGACGCATGCCGGCATTACGAGTATGACCTTGTATCCGAGAGCAGCGCTGACCATGGCCAGACCGATTCCGGTGTTCCCGGAGGTCGCTTCGAGTACCGTGTCTCCCTTTTTTATCCGTCCCGTCTTTTCAGCTTCTTTGATCATGAAATGGGCGATACGGTCTTTGACCGATCCCCCGGGATTATTGCCTTCGAGTTTCGCAAAGATATTGACCGACGGATTCGTGTTCAGCCTTTCGAGTTTCACGAGCGGCGTATTTCCGATACTGTCAAGAACTCCCATGCGTCCTTCCTTTCAAAAAGAGAATAACTTCTGGTCCATCTGCACAGTGACCGGCCTATTATACCGTAAAAATGTTGGAGACCCTGTAGCGGTCCGCGGTATAGAGCGTCATGTCGGTCACGACCGCACGGTGGGTCTTGAGAGCCAGGTCGGGATGGTTGTTCTGCTCCGAAAGGTGCGAAAGGCAGGCCCACTTAAGGCGCTTCGATTCGATTGCCCGGCGGAGAAGCTCGGCCGCCTCCTTGTTGGAGAGGTGTCCTTTCGGTCCCCTGATTCGCTGCTTCAAATAATGGGGATACGGTCCAGCGGCGAGCATATCTTCGTCGTAATTACTCTCGAGGAACACCGCATCGAGTGAGGATACGAGATGTATCAGTCCCTGAAAGACATGGCCGAGGTCGGTCAGGATTCCGAGCCGCTTTGAACCTGCTTCAATGATAAACACTGCTCCATCAACGCCGTCATGGGGCGTGGGAACGGCATGGACGAGAACATCGCCGAACTTCAGTTTGTCGCTCGAGCGAAAATGGCGCACGTCTTTGAGCTTCCCCAGGGTGGTCCGGCTCGAAGCTGCCGCGAGCGTGGCGGGTGTAACATAAAGGGGAAGGCCATATTTGCGCTGGAAGATGCCTGCATGCCGAATATGATCTCCGTGGTCATGAGAAATAATGACAGCATCCACTTTCCGGATATCGCGGCCGTGCGCTGCCAGCCGCTCTTCAGCCTGCACCCCGGAAATGCCCGCGTCGAACAGGAGTTTCACGCCGCAGGACTCCACATAAATGCAGTTGCCGTTGCTGCCGGACTGGAGCGATATCGCCAGGATGCTCATAATTCTGAACACTTTAGCAGTACATATGGTGATTGTCAATCGGAATGAATACGTGACTGGAAAAGATTCAACTGCGGATTGATTCATTTCACAATTGTTGAAATAGTTAAAGAGAGATTGCAGGAATTAGACAAAGATTATGCTTGAGGGTTCTGCTCCGCATCCTTTATAATAGACAACGGCTGGATGGAAACAGCCGGAATAAATTACTCCACGGGGGACATCATGCCAGCAGGCAATCGACTTGAACATGTCAGCATCGTACTCGTTGACACGAAAACTCCGGCAAACATCGGCGCGGTCGCCCGATGCATGATGAATATGGGACTATCCCGCCTCGTGCTTGTTGATCCGCCAAAGGACAGGAACGGAGACGCCCGGAGACTTGCTGCGGGTGCGGAGGCAATTCTGGACAAGGCCGCCGTCTTCGACTCGCTCCGGCAGGCAGTGGCCGACCAGAACATGGTTATAGGAACGTCGCGTCATCAGAACAGGCGGCGCAGGAACGTCCGTACACCGCGCGAAACGGCTGAAGAGGTGATTCCCCTGCTCGACCGGAACAGGGTATGCTTCGTGTTCGGAAATGAAGTGAACGGGCTCGAGCAGGACCATCTGGCCCTTTGCCATGAACAGGTCTACATTCCGTCCTCTCCCGATTTTCCTTCGCTGAATCTTTCACATGCCGTCTTGATCATTATTTATGAACTGTTTCTCGCTTCCGGAAACAGCCGGCTGGTTCAAGTCCGGGAACTTGCCCGGGAAGACCAGCTTGAGGCGTTTTACGTACAGCTGCAGCGGACGCTGGAAAATATAGGATTTCTTGATCGTGCTCATCCGGACCTCATGATGTCTTCTTTGCGGCAGGTCTTCGGCAGGTCACGGATCGATCCGAGAGAGCTAAGCATTTTCAGGGGAATAATGACGGAAGTCGAGCGGGCGCGCAATAAGAACGAAATATAAAAAACATTATCAACTTTTAATTACAATATGATCTTCATTCAAACTATTTCGTTGACAACCTGCTTTTTTTATCGGTATAGTATCCGTACGATTTGCCGGATAGGTATAAAGATATGCAACATTAGAGAAGGAACGCTATACTGATCTGAGACGGATGTAACAGGTCGACGAAAGGGGATTTGAATATGCCGAAAACGAACTGTTGGGAGCATAAGAAATGCGGCCGTCAGCCGGGCGGAAATAAGGTGGCCGATCTCGGAATTTGCCCGGTCACGGTTTACAGCGATTTAAATGGCTCTCACGGCGGAACAAACGCGGGGCGGGCATGCTGGGTAATCGCGGGATCGCTTTGCGGCGGAAAGATTCAGGGAACGTATGCAAAGAAACTGAACAACTGCTGGCGCTGCGACTTCATGAACTCGGTAAAGCGGGAAGAAGAGCCTACTCCTCTCGGTTTTTCTCACACGCGACTCGGAATGGACAGGTCCCTGGAAAAGGAAAAAATGGCGATACTGGGTACATCCGCGGTAACGGCCGGCGCCGATAAACACAGCAACTCCCATTAATACCACAGTGTGCGTCCCACGGGATGCACTTATTCTAACTATTCGAACCACATTTTGCAGAACCTCTCCTGGCCCTGCTTACTGTGGTTTTTTTTTGCCCTAATCCGCCTGCCGCCTGAGAAAGGTCGGCTTATCAAGGTCTTCATGGTCTATGCCGAGAGCGTCATTCTTGAACTCAAAGGTCTCCTGCCTGCGCCTCGGCTTCTCCACCACCTTCATGTATTCCTTCAGATTGACCGGCCGTTTCAGACGTTCATGGACGCCCGCTTCGTCGAACCCCGTAGCAATCACGGTCACCATTACCTCCTCGCTCATGACCGGGTTGATCACTGCGCCGAAAATAATGTTCGCTCCCGGGTCCACTTCTTCCTTGATGATCGCCGACGCCTCATTCAGCTCGTAGATCCCCATGTCGTTCCCGCCGGTTATGTTGATAAGCACGGCGCGGGCGCCTTTGATGGAACCGTCTTCCAGCAGCGGACTTGCGATTGCCTTCTGGGCCGCCTCCATGGCGCGGTTTTCGCCCTTGGCCACGCCGGTGCCCATGACTGCGCGACCGCGGCTGGACATTACCGTTTTGACGTCGGCAAAGTCGACGTTCACATAACCGGGAACCATCACCACATCTGAAATTCCTTTTACAGCCTGTCCGAGCACGTCGTCGGCAAGCTTGAAGGATTCGAGGAGCGTCGTTTTCTTTTCAGCAAGATTAAGAAGTCGTTCATTCGGGATCACGATGAGAGCGTCCACGCTCTTCTTGAGTTCGGCGATACCCTCTTCCGCCTTATGCATCCTGGTCATCCCCTCGAAACTGAACGGTTTGGTCACAACGCCGACGGCGAGGGCCCCAACCTCTCTCGCCAGTCCTGCGATCACAGGAGCCGCGCCTGTTCCGGTGCCGCCGCCCATCCCCGCTGTAATGAATACCATATCCGCGCCGGCCATGGCAGCCTTGATCTTTTCCGCGTCCTCGAGTGCAGCTGATCTGCCGATATCGGGATTTGCTCCGGCGCCCCTGCCGCAGGTAAGCTTGGATCCGATCTGCAGTTTGATCGGCGCCCGGGCAAGCTCCAGAGCCTGCATATCGGTATTCACAATGATGAACTGCACGCCCCTGATGTCGGATTGAACCATGCTGCTGACGGCATTGCTCCCGCCGCCGCCCACGCCGATCACCTTGATGACCGCAGGCAGCCTTTCTTCTGCAAACTGGAACATTCCGTTAGTCCTCCTCTCCTCGCCTGTTTCCTGTAATGGGGCATCTCCCGACGCCCCGCTGCCCGTGTTCGCAACAAATTCCATGATGTCCTGGAAACCAAAATCGAGATTATCGTCCATCGTCCCCTCCGGTTACTGCAAAAACATTGGAAATTGTTGATTGGAAATCGCGCGCTTTGCTGTATGTTTTCAACACTTCGCTTTGCAATTTCCAATTTTCAATTTGCATTTTTCAATAGCGCTTTTAGCTATACGTATTCTCCCAGCCACTTCCAGAACTTGTTGAATGCTCCGCCGCCGGCCCTGAATTTTCGGGGAGAGGCCTGCTGATTTTCAGCGCCATGGAGCACGAGCCCTACGCCGGTGGCGTAGATCGGGCTGTTGACAACATCCATGAGTCCGCCGATGTTTCTCGGCGTTCCCCTTCGGATAGGCATACCGAGAAATCGCTCAGCCGCCTCCTGTACGCCTTCCATCAGGGCTACACCCCCGGTGATGACGAGGCCCGACGCAAACATGTCCTCGAACCCGGTCTTCTTGAGCCGCTGCTGAACCATGCCGAAAAGCTCCTCAACCCGGGGTTCGATGATCTCGGAAAGGATCTGGCGTGAAAGGAGGCGCGGAGGCCTCCCCCCCACGCTCGGCACGTCAAGGGTCTCCTCATTTTTTACGAGTGACGACAGGGCGCACCCGTATTTGATCTTGATCTTTTCCGCCTCCGACGCGGGAGTGCGAAGCCCGATCGCGATATCGTTTGTCAGGTGGTTGCCGCCGAGCGGGAGCACCTCGCTGTGCCAGAGACTTCCTTCTAGAAAGAGGGCCACGTCGGTGGTTCCGCCGCCGATATCCACGACGACCACACCGAGGCTTTGCTCCTCGGCGGTCAGAACGGCGCGGCTCGATGCAAGCGGCTGAAGGACCAGGTCGTTCACGTGCAGGCCTGCGCGGGAGCAGCTTTTCACGATGTTCTGGATGGACGTGAGGGCGCCGGTTATGATATGGACTTTTGCCTCCAGCCTGACACCGAACATCCCGAGCGGGTCCTTGATGCCGTCCTGGTCGTCTATGATAAATTCCTGGGGGAGCACGTGAAGGACCTGCTGGTCCATCGGGATGTTCACAGCCCGGGCCGCATCAATCACGCGTGCAATGTCCGAGGGGCCGACCTCTTTATTCTTGATTGCAACAACACCCCTCGAGTTGATGCCCTTGATGTGGCTCCCGGAGATGCCTACATAGACCGAGTTTATCTCCACTCCGGCCATGAGTTCGGCCTCCTGGACGGCCTTTTTTATGGACTCCACGGTGCTGTCGATGTTGACGACCACGCCTTTTTTCAGGCCGTGAGAGGGACTGATGCCGATCCCGATGATATCCACCTGGCCGCCGTCTTTCACCTCGCCCACAATCGCGCAGACTTTCGTGGTTCCCAGGTCCAGGCCCACGAGCACGTTGTCCGGTTTTTTTACCAAGTCGCACCTCCGGTTCTCACATCAAATCGGTGACGGTCACGATGCCCGTTCCGTCAGACGGTCACGTCGTTCGTGTCAGGCAGATCACGTTACCGTTGCCATTCAATACGATACGGGCCTCGTTGCCAATCAACGCTAACCCGTTATTTCCTCACCATCACTGCTGCCTGGCGTTCCGCACGCACATCCACAGACGCCACCTGCAACCCACGCTCTTTCGCATCGGCCATGACCTCGGCAAGCCTGCGAAGCTTCTCACTGTAGTTTCCGCTCCCGATTCTGAACTCGTGATCAGCATATACGAGGGCCAGCGTTTCCAGCGAGTTGGCCTTGACCGTGAGACCGGCGGCGTTCCATCCTCCCCGCGCGGCTATTTCATCAAGAAGGGTGAACGCCTCGACCAGGGATTCATGGCTTACGGGCTGACCTGGCGTAGCGCTATAATCTTTGATCGCAATGACCGGAAGCTCCCAGGCCCGGCCCGCTTCCTTCAAGCCGACAATAACCACTCCCTCACGGTCCATGAGGTAGCGGCCGGTTCCTGTATCGAGAACCGCATGCGGAACCCTCTCCAAGAACGTCATCGTAATCCTGTTCGGGAGGCTTCGATGGATCCTGACCTCCTTTACCCACGGACTGGCCTGGGCACGCCGGGCCGCCGCATCGATGTCTGCTTGGAATATGTTCTGACCGGTGAATACGCCGGCAATCTTCTTTAAGTCCGCTTCGCCCAGCTGCTGTACGCCCTTCACATCGACGCCTGATATCTGGAACATTTCGGCATTAGTCAGCAGCATATATGCCTGCCACCCCAGCCAGATCCCGCCTGCTATGACAAAGAATACGAGTACCTGCGGAAAAATTCCTTTCAGGCCTGTACTTTTCTCCGGTCCGGTCGAAATCCGATTAACTCGCTTCACGGTCGTCCGCTTCGCGGTGGTTCGATAGGCCCTTGGCACTTTTACATTTTTATAGTCACGCATGTTTTTGGACCAAGGCAACCGTGTTGCCGTTATCTATTAACGCCGACATGGTCGGCTCATTCCATAACCGCCAGCCTCAATATTTCCTCAACCAGGTCCGGGAACGATATTCCGACCCCTTTCGCTATTTCGGGAAGCAGGCTGGTCGCTGTCATTCCCGGAAGCGTGTTGACTTCCAGGATATAGGGCAGACCTACTTCGTCAATGATAAAATCGACCCTGCTGTAGCCCCGGCAGCCGATGGCGCGATGAGCAGCCAGCCCCGCATCGAGTGTTCTTTTGTATATGTCATCCGGGATGCGGGCCGGGAAAAAATGATCTGACATGCCGGCTTCATATTTCGCTTCGTAGTCGTAAAATGCCCGCTTCGGAACGATCTCGATTGCGCCGAGCGCGCGGTTGCCGAGAATGCCCACCTGGACTTCCTTGCCTTTTATGAATTTTTCGATCAGGATCTCATTGCCGTACCTGAATGCCAGCTCCACGGCAGGCGCCACGTCTTCCTTCTTGAAGACAAGACTCACCCCGACGCTTGATCCCTCAGCATGCGGCTTGATAACAGCAGGAAACCGGATTGTATCGAGAATCTGCTGTATGCTGTGCCGGTCTCCGGTGTAGACAATTTCATACGGGCCTACAAGCAGCCCATGCGCCCGGAACACCTGCTTTGATACTGATTTGTTCATGCCTATGGCGCTGGCCAATATCCCGGAGCCGGTGTAGGGAATGCCCATGACCTCGAGCAGTCCCTGAATCGCCCCATCCTCGCCGAACCTGCCGTGAAGCGCGATAAAGGCAATTTCGATCCGGGCTTCATGGAGCTTTTGCGCAATGTCCTTGTTTACATCAATCGCAACCGGGTGGTAGCCCTTTTCCTTCAGCGCCTTCAGGATTGCATTCCCGCTCGCGAGAGACACCTCGCGCTCCGATGACAGTCCTCCCAGAAGAACCCCTATTTTTTTATCGGTAACTAAACTCATACTGCTCCTTTAAGCTGAGTTGGGTGAAGACGAACTGCGGTTCGTCGGTCCGAAACATTCCGCAATCCACATTCCGCCTGCGGCCAGCGCTTATGCGAAGCGCGAGTGCAGGCTGCAATCCGCAATCAGTTAGTCTTCTCCGATTATTTTTATTTCCGGTTCGAGCCGCACACCATGCACATCAAGCACGGTCTGCTTTACAATCTCCATGAGCGCGAGCACGTCCCTGGCTGTCGCCTTTCCCGTATTTACGATGAAGTTTGCATGCTTGTCGGAAACCTCAGCGTCTCCGACCCTTTTTCCCTTCAGCTTCGCAGTCTCGATAAGCCGGCCGGCGGGCACCTCCTGCGGATTTTTGAAGATGGAGCCCGCATTCGGGAAATTCAGCGGCTGGCCCTGCTTCCGCTTTTCCAGCAGCTCCCTGATACGCGCCTTGATTTTCTCCTTATCGTCCCGCCGCAGAATGAATATGGCATCGACAACCAGATGCCCGTCCGGAATACGAGAACTGCGATAACCGAAGGACATCTCATCCCTCAGTCTGGTGATGACCTCTCCTTCAGGAGACAGCAGCGTAACTGATTCGATAACGTCACCTGTCTCTCCCGCCGCGGTTCCCGCGTTCATGCAGATGGCCCCGCCTACGGTTCCCGGTATGCCTGTTGCGAATTCGAGCCCGGTAAGCCCCTGTTCGGCCGCGAAAAAATGGAGCTTCGGCAGGGGCACACCCGCCTGCGCATACACAGCGGCGAAGGCGCCGCCTACCGACCGATATTCACGTTCGATCCTGACCGCAGCAAGGCGCTCGAGCTTTATCACAGCCCCGCGAAAACCGCCGTCGCGGACAAGCAGGTTGGTGCCGCCGCCCAGAATGAAATATTTCATTCCGCGCTTTTTGATCTCTTTTAAAAGCGAGACCAGGTCCTCCCGGTCGGTCGGATACGCCACAATATCGGCAGGACCGCCGACCGCAAATGAGGTGTGCATGCTCAACGGCTCGTTCTTTTTAATCTCTCCCTTAAAGTTTGCGATTTGCATGGTATGCTCCGTATTCAGTTTTTTTACTCCGACACTACGCTTTCTGCTGCGAATTCAGCCTTTCCAGTACCTGCTCGCCGATTTTCCAAACGTCGCCCGCTCCCAGCGTGATCATCAAATCGCCGCGCCTGAGAACCTCAGCCATGTGGTCTGCGATCTTTTCCTTGTCTGCAATGTAGGTCACGTCCCGATGTCCGTGTTTTTTTATTCCCTCGTACAGCGCCTCTCCGGAGACGCCCGGTATCGGTTTTTCTCCTGCGGCGTAGATGTCCATCATGATAAGCTTGTCCGCCTGATTAAAGGCGGTAAAGAATTCCTCAAGAAGATGCTGTGTCCTGGTGTACCGGTGAGGCTGGAACACAACCACTACCCGGCGTTCGAGGCCCGATGCCGCTGCGGCAAGCGTCGCCTTCACCTCCGTGGGATGATGCCCGTAATCGTCCACCACGATGATCCCCTTTGCCTCTCCCTTGATCTGGAAACGCCGCTGCACCCCGCTGAACTCCTTGATGGCTTTCCTGATAACCTCGACATCCATATCCAGTTCCCGTGCCACCGCTATTGCCGCCAGACTGTTATTGATATTATGAACACCGGGCACCGAGAGCTCGAACCACCCGAGATCCTGGTCGTGATGAATCACTTTGAACCGGGAGCCGAGCGGCTTCAGGGAAACTTCTTTTGCCTGGTAATCGGCCTGCGAGGTCATGCCGTATGTCTGGTACCGCTTCTGCAGCGAAGGAATGAGCGATTGAATATGGGGCTGGTCCAGGCACAGCACAGAAACGCCGTAGAAAGGCACCTTATTTATAAAAGCCAGAAACGCGCTCTTGATCTCGTCAATGTCCTTGTAATAATCCAGATGCTCGGCGTCGATCGTCGTTACTACCGCTATTGTAGGCGAAAGCTTCAGAAAACTCCCGTCGCTCTCGTCCGCCTCCGCCACCAGGAACTCGCCCTGCCCAAGCTTTGCGTTCGTGCCGATGCTGTTCAGCTTTCCGCCGATAACCACGGTTGGGTCGATGCCGCCGGCCGCAAGGACCGTCGCGACCATCGATGTCGTCGTTGTTTTCCCGTGGGCGCCCGCGATCGCCACGCCGTATTTGAGCCGCATCAGCTCTGCGAGCATCTCGGCGCGCGGGATGACCGGAATCTGCTTTTCCCGCGCAGCAATAACTTCGAGATTGTCAGCCTTCACCGCCGACGAGATCACAACGACATGCGGTTCAGCGATGTTCTCTGCCCGGTGGCCGATGAAAATATCAGCACCCAGCTTTTTGAGCCGCTCGGTAATCTCCGACTCCCTCATGTCCGACCCGGAAACTTTATATCCCAGATTCAGCAGCACCTCGGCGATGCCGCTCATGCCGATGCCGCCGATACCGACGAAATGAATGTGTTTAATTTTCTTGAACATAGTTCTTGCAGATCTCTGCGATCTCCTTCGCTGCTGTATTTGCCTGCGGAGCCGCAGCTTCCGCACGGGCCCCCGCATATTTCAGAATCAATTCCGCCAGTCTTTTCGGAGTCAGCTCCTTTTGTACAATTACTTCGGCCGCGCCCCTCGCCGCAAGGGTCCTCGCATTATATTCCTGATGATTGTCCGCTGCAAAAGGATAGGGAACAAGCACCGCACGCTTGCCGCAGACCGCGAGCTCCGCCACTGTGGTGGCGCCCGACCGGGAGACGACGAGGTCCGCTGCCGCATACGCGCCCGCCATATCGTGGATGAAGGGAAGCACTGTGGCCTTCACGCGTGCCGTGCGGTACCCGGCCCTTATATCGGCCGCATCCATTTCTCCGGTCTGGTGAAGGACCTGCAGATCCGGGCGGTCCGTCAGGAGCGCGGCCGCCTGCTTCATCGCCAGGTTAATGGCATGGGCCCCTCCGCTACCTCCCATGATAAAGACTGTAAACTTCCCGGGATCGAGGTCGAAGTCCTTGAACGCTTTATCGCGGTTGCCGAGCTCGATTCCTTGTCGTACCAGCGGCCCCATGGTTATCGTCTTCTTTTTGGGAAAAAAATTATGACGGTCAGTGCCCGGAAAGCAGAGGATTATCCTGTTCGCGACCTTCCCCAGCACCCTGTTTGCGAGCCCGGCATATGAATTGGGCTCAACAATGAAAAGCGGTGTTCTCCGCAGCAGCGCCGCAAGCGCTACGGGACCCGACGAGTAGCCGCCGACGCCTATGACCGCGTCCGGCCGTGTTTCGCGCAGCAGGCTGACCGACTGAACAATGCTTCGCGGCAGCGTAACCAGCGTCTTTGTTATCGATCCGATGTTCATGCCCTTGATCTTTCCGACCGTTATGAAACGAACCGGAAGCGCCTCCTTAGGCAGCACCTTTGCCTCGATTCCCTGCTGAGTGCCCACGAAAAGCACTTCATTTCCCGGTGCCCGAAGCAGTTCGCGCGCTATGGCGATTCCCGGGTACAAATGCCCTCCCGTTCCTCCGGCGGCGATAATAATCTTCATGATGTTTCCGATTTTGCTTCTTTGAATTCGTTTTTCATTCCGCAATCCGCCTGCGGCCAGCGCTTATGAGGTCCTTGATTCCCGTCACACGTTTCTCAGTGCGATGGTCGACAAAGGGTCTAAGCCTTACTCAGCGAGATGGTACGACAATGAGTCTAAGCAGTGCTCGCGCGAGTGCAGGCTGCAATCCGCACTCCGCAATATCTTTTCACGCCGTTTCCCGCGAAATATTCAGCAGCACGCCCAGCGCGGCCATCGTGACCATCAGCGATGAGCCGCCGTAACTGACCAGCGGCAGTGCAATGCCCTTGGTCGGCAAAAGTCCGGTCACAACAGCCATATTGATCATACCTTGCATGCAGGCGAGGAGCGTTATGCCGAGTGCTAGCATTCGGCTGAACGTCTCGCCGCTCGCCAGTGCAGTGCGAACGCCGCGCCATAAAAGGATCAGAAAAAGCGCCAGCACCGAAAGCGCACCGAGAAGGCCCAGTTCCTCGCCGATCACTGCGTAGATAAAGTCGGAATGCCGTTCCGGCAAAAACAGGAGCTTCTGCCTGCCTTCGCCAAGCCCGCGGCCGAGAAGACCGCCGCTGCCGAAAGCCAGAAACGACTGGATGATCTGATGCCCCGAGCCATGCGGGTCCCCCCACGGGTCGAGGAACGCGAATATTCTGCGGAGCCGGTAGGCGCTTCCCGCAACAGCAAAAAAAACGATTGGCAGCGCCGCAAGAGCTGTCCCCGCGAGATGCAGCAGGTTCGCGCCTCCTGCGAACAGCATGATTCCTACGACCGCGGCAAGCGTCATGCCGGCGCCGAAATCAGGCTGAAGTATAACGACTCCGAGGAAGACGGCCGAAACCACGTAAGCCGGCACCAGTCCGTTCATGAAGTCACGAATGCGCTCTCCCTTTTTCGCTATGAAGTAGCTCATATAGACCACAAGCCCGAGCTTTGCTAATTCCGAGGGCTGAAATGAAAGGATCCCCAGGCGAAGCCAGCGCCTTGACCCGTTCGCCATTCTGCCGACTCCGGGAATGAGGGTCATCCCGAGCAGCAGCAGGCAGACGACAACGAGCGCGATCACGAGCCGCTGGTCGGCAAGCACCCTATGGTCTATGCGCATGCTCACGGCCATGGCGCCGAGCCCGAGCACCGCCCACAGAAGTTGGCGCTTCATGAAAAAAGCCGGGTCATCATAGGCGGTGAGCGCTACGACGCTGCTTGAACTGTACACCATGACGACGCTGATTACGAGCAGCGACAGGATCGTGAAGAGAAGTGTCGCGTCATAGTGTCCCTTGTGGTCCAGTCTCATTTGCACTCTGAACTCCACATTCCATTTCGGTTTACTTGGTTATTGTGCTTGTTTAGTTTGTTTGGTTCTAACCCGACAAACCAAATTAACCAGACAAACCAAACAAACGAATACTTCCCACTCCGCACTTGCGCTAGAGCGCGCGCACCGCTTCTTTGAACTGCCTCCCCCGGTCCTCGAAGTCTTTGAACATGTCAAAGCTCGCGCAGGCAGGCGAAAGAAGCACAACGTCCCCCTGAGAAGCCCGCGACGAAGCAAACTGCACCGCGTCCTGAAGCGTCCTCATGAGAACCGTCTCGGTAGATGCACCCAGTGCTGTCATCATTTTGTCCGCGGCCTTGCCGATCAGGATCAGGAGCTTCACTTTCTTCTTGAACAAGTCGAAGAGGGGACTGAAGTCGCTGCCCTTGTCAAGCCCGCCGGCGATGAGGATGACCGGCTGCGTGAAGCCTTCTACGGACTTAACCACAGCGCCGACGTTCGTACCCTTTGAATCGTTTATATAGGCTACCCCGTCCTTTTCGCGCACAAACTCAAGCCGGTGTTCGAGACCCGGGAATTCCCTGAGCACAGCGGCAACCGATTCCGCATCGGCCCCTGCGGCAAGCGACAAGGCAGCCGCGGCCAATGCGTTTTCAAGGTTATGCACACCCTTAATTTTTATTTCATCCGCGCGAATGATTCTCTTTCCGTTATAGAGCAGGTAACCATCGAGCACGCAGGCGCCCGGGTTGAACCGGTGCATGCGGGAAAAAGGAATGACTGTCGCCCCCACCCTCAGCGCCATGGGCTTTACCAGCGGATCATCGAAATTCAACAAGAGAAAATCTTCCTTCCTCTGGTTCATGCAAACCCGCGCCTTGGCTGCGGCGTATTCCGAAATGTCATGGTACCGGTCAAGATGGTCCTGCGTGACATTCAGGATCGCTGCCACGCGCGGCCTGAAGGTCTCGATGTCCTCGAGTTGAAAGCTCGAGAGCTCCGCCACGATCCAGTCCTGCCCGGTCAACAGGCGCGGTTGCTCGGTAAGCGCGTTGCCGATGTTCCCCGCTACAAGCACCTTCTTTTTTGCCCGCTCCAGCATGAGCCCGGTGAGCGTTGTGACCGTAGATTTGCCGTTCGTGCCGGTAATGCCGATATACGGAGACTTTGACAGAAGCCAGGCAAGCTCGAGTTCGCTGATGACTTTTACGCCGTGCCGGCTGGCGGTCAGAACCTGCGGTATCTTCGGAACTCCGGGAGAGAGCACGATCAGGTCGGCTTGCGTGAAAATGCGCTCAGGGTGGCCTCCCGCTTCGACGAGGATGTCACCGCTGCCCAGCGCTTTTATCTGCTCCTGCAGCTGATCAACAGGTTTTTTTTCGGTGATAGTTACACGGGCGCCGAGGGCGTGGAGCGCCCGTGCGGCGCCTATGCCGCTCCGAGCCATACCGACGACCGTCACCCGCTTGCCTTTAAAGTTCGGTTTCACCTTGCCTCCAAAAACGTTAACTCCTTGATCCGCAGATTACGCAGATTTCACAGATTTTAATTTCAAGAATTTTTTTTAATTAGGCCGTTATTAAATTCTGCCATTTAGACGTTTTCTCTATTTTCTTAATCTGCGTTAAATCTGCGCAATCTGCGGCCAAATGCATTTCATCTCAACTTTAACGAACTCAGCGACACCAGCGCCAGGATAATACCTATGATCCAGAACCGCACGATCACCTTTGACTCGGGCCAGCCGATCTGTTCAAAATGATGGTGGATGGGCGCCATCCTGAAGATGCGCTTGCCCGTGAGTTTGTACGAGGCCACCTGCAGCGCGACGGAGACTGTTTCGATCACGAAAATTCCGCCCACGATAACGAGGATGAGCTCGTGCTTCGTGACCACGGCTATCGTGCCGAGCGCCCCGCCGAGCGAAAGGGACCCGACATCGCCCATAAACACCTCCGCGGGGTGCGCATTATACCAGAGAAAACCGAGGCTGGCGCCGAGCATGGCGCCGCAAAAAATGACCAGCTCTCCGCTGCCCGGAATGTACAGGATCTTCAGGTAATTGGCGATTACCCGGTTTCCGCCGAGATACACGATCACCGCGTTTGCCATTGACGCAATTCCCACAAGGCCGATGGCCAGACCGTCGAGACCATCCGTGAGGTTCACTGCATTCGATGAGCCGATAACAACGACGGCCACAAACGGAATGTAGAACCAGCCGAGATTAATGAAGAGCTGCTTCATGAACGGCACTGACAGGTGCGTACTGTAACGGTCGGCGGGATGATACAGAAAAACGGCGATCAGAACGGCTGCCAGAATCTGGAGTCCGAATTTCTGTTTGGCGCTCAGCCCCTTGGACCGCTTCTTCACGACCTTCAGATAATCATCCCAGAATCCTATGGCGCCGAAGGCAAGCGTAGCGAAGAGCACGACCCACACGTATTTATTAGTAAGATCGGACCAGAGAAGCACCGACACGGCGAGCGCTGTGATAATGAGAATGCCGCCCATGGTCGGCGTGCCCTGTTTTGATAAATGGGTCTGCGGGCCGTCGTTGCGCACGTGCTGGCCTACCTTGAGCCTTCTGAGCCAGGCAATCATCATTTTACCGAGCAGGAACGTCACGAGGAGCGCCGTCAGCACCGCACCCGCGCTCCGAAAGGTTATGTACTTGAAAACGTTGAAGCCGCTGAATACATTTCGAAGCGGATAAAGCAGATGATACAGCATCAGAACTCCTCCAGAATCTTTTCCATCTTCATGCCGCGCGACCCTTTGATCAACACCGCATCTCCGTTTTCGGAATTCCTGGTCGCCAGCTCGGCCGCCTCGGCATGCGTTGCGGCAGCGAAGAGTTTGGCCTTCGGCATGCCGCCGTCATGCGCGCCGTCCAGGATGTGCTTTGCCATCGGGCCCAGCGTTATGAGAACGTCGACCCCCAGCCTGGCGGCAGCCGCTCCGATCGCGCGGTGTTCGGCCGCCGACAACTCGCCCAATTCAAGCATATCGCCGAGCACCGCGACCGCTTTTTTGTTCTTTCTTACGGAAACCAGCGTTTCGAGCGCGGCCTTGACCGAGCCCGGGTTCGCATTATAACAATCGGCTAGCACGGTCCTGCCGTTCATGATTCGGACCTCGGAGCGCATCGCTATGGGTGCAAAATCGTCAAGACCGTACTTCACTGCCTCGATCGGCATACCTGCCGCCGTTGCGGCTGCGGCGGCCGCCAGCGCGTTATAGATATTATGCCTGCCCAATGCGCGAAGCCGCACCTTCACCTTTGCACCGTCGCTTGTCAGCGTAAAATCCGTGAAGTCCCTGCCCTGTTCTATATCGCGGGCGGTCACATCCGCCTTGTTCTCTATCCCAAAGCTCTTCACCCGGCCGGGGCATTTTTTCCTGAGCGTCTCGAAATAGGGATCATCCGCATTGAGAACCGCGGTCCCCGTGGCGGCAAGGTTCCCGAGAAGCTCCGCCTTGGCTTCGGCTACCCCGTCCATGGTTCCCAGGAATTCCAGATGTGCAGGCCCGATATTCGTGATCACACCGACGTCCGGGGCAGCAAGCCGGGCAAGCAGGTCGATCTCGCCGATTGCGCTCATGCCCATCTCGACCACGGCGCTCCGGTGCCTTGCTTCGATCTTGAGCAGCGTAAGCGGAACGCCGATATGATTGTTCAAATTGCCTTCGTTCTTCAGCACAGGCCCCTTCTGCTTCATGATGCCCGCGACCATTTCCTTGGTTGTTGTTTTCCCGTTGCTGCCTGTTATCCCGACAACCGGAATCGAATATTTTTTCCTGTGCTTTTGGGACATCTCTTGAAGCGCCACGAGCGTGTCTTCCACCGGAAGAATATTTTTGAGGCCGCCGATGTGTTCATATTTGAGTTCGAGCGCTGTGCGTTCGACCAGCGCGCCCCAGGCGCCTTTTTTAATTGCGTCCGGAACAAAATCGTGGCCGTCGAACCGGTCGCCTTTTATAGCGATGAAAAGCTCTCCTTCTTTTATGTTCCTGGAGTCTATTGATACTCCTTTTATTTCCATCCCCTGCAACCTCCCCAAAATCTCCTGCAGCAGTTTTGTATCAGAGTAGTTCATATCAATTTCGGATTTCGAATTTCGGAATGCGGATTATGAAAAGGCTTCGATGCCGCCTTTCCAGGTTCTACTCCGCAATGCGCAATCCGAGATAGAATTATCCTTGCCTGCACCCAGCGATGACGAGTGTGTCTACGCGAGTGCAGAGTGTCCACTAGCCCCTCTCCCTCCCGGGAGAGGGACCGGTTGAGGGAACTCCGCATTCCGCAGTGCGTCTCCGTATTTCTTCCCGCGCCACTTCCCGGTCGTCAAAATGGAGCTTTAAGCTCCCGATTATCTGGTAATCCTCATGACCTTTTCCCGCAAGCACCACCACATCCCCTGGTTTCGCGATGCGAACAGCCTCCGCTATGGCGCTGCGACGGTCAGCGATAACAAAATACGGTTTCTCACGATGCTTCGCTGCATGACCGGTTGACGCCGCTTTCATATCGCTGGCCATACCGACCTCGATTTCCCGGATAATGCTCATCGCGTCCTCGGACCTCGGATTGTCGGACGTCACAATGACAATGTCGCTCCCGTTCAGCGCGGCGGCGCCCATTTTCGGACGCTTTGTGCGGTCACGGTCGCCGCCGCAGCCGAAGACCGTGATGATTCTGGAAGCGGTGATCTCGCGGGCTGCCTGAAGCAGCCGCTGGAGCGCGTCTTCGGTATGTGCATAGTCCACCACGACCCCGAAACCCTGACCCTCGTCCACTTTTTCCATCCGGCCGGGAACGGCCTTCATTTCCCTGATGCCGAGCGCGATCGCGTCCGCCGGAAAACCGAGGGCAATGCCGATCCCGATTGCGGTCAGCATGTTGTAAACATTATGCCGGCCCACCAGCGGCGATTGCACCGACAGCATGCCGACGGGTGTCGACACGTTAAAACGAAGGCCTTCGATGCCATGCTGAATGCCTCCGTCCGGATGCACATCGGCGCGGCTGGTCATTCCGGTGGTGAGGACGGAAGCCGGGGTTGCGTTGATGATCTCCGCCGCCCGTTTGTCATCGAGATTGACTACAGCCCGGCCCTTCGACGAAAGCCCTGAAAAAAGGCGGAGCTTTGAACCGAAATAGGCGTCCATTGTCCCGTGAAAATCCAGATGGTCCTGGGTCAGGTTCGTAAAAGCGGCAACCGCGAATTCACATCCCCGCGTTCTGCCGAGTTCCAGGGCATGCGACGAAACTTCCATCACGCAGTACTCGGCTCCAAGCCCGACCGCCTCGGACAAAAAACGCTGAAGCTCCAGCGACTCGGGCGTGGTATTGGGGGACGGGTACACCGTGTCCCCGATGCGGTAATCGATGGTCCCGATCAGCCCCGCAAGCCGCCCGGCCGCCTGCACGATCGATTTTACGAGGTACGTTGTGGTGGTCTTGCCGTTTGTGCCGGTAACGCCGATGAGCGAAAGCTTCGTCGAGGGATAGCCGTAGAACCGGTTTGCGAGAAGCGCAAGCGCCCGACGCGAATCTTCAACGATGATCTCGGGGACCGATTCAGCCGCGCCGCTCTCATGCTCGGCCACGACGCCGACCGCTCCCCGCTCTACCGCCTGAGGAACAAATAGATGGCCGTCCGAGTTGAAACCTCGCACGGCCACGAAGAGAGAACCGGGTTTAACCTTTCGTGAATCATGGGTGATATCGAGCACCTCCCGGTCCGCGGCCGAAGCTGTCGGCGGTTTCTTGAGTGTACATAGTAAATCACCTAGTTTCATCGTGTTACCAGGAGCATCCTGCCTCCTGCGTCATCGGGCGGCACCTGAAGGTAGGCGAGACTCTGCTCCGCCACCGCCTTGAAAACCGGAGCAGCCACGCTTCCTCCATAGATGACGCCTTCGGGACTGTCAACCATAACGAGAATTACGAGTTTAGGGTCGTGTACCGGTGTAAAGCCGACAAAGGAGCTCACATAATCCTTTTTAGAATACAGGCCCGTCTTTTGATCTATCTTCTGCGCCGTGCCGGTCTTGCCGGCCGCAGTATACCCCGCGGGACGCGCCTTTTCTCCGGTTCCCGCCTCCACTACCCGCCGGAGTATCCCGTTGAGCTTGCCGCAGGTCTGTTCGCTTGCGGCCCTGCCGACCGGCTGGGGTTGAAATTTCCTGCCTTCTCGCCCGTCGCGGTCCACGATCTCGGCGACAAGGTATGGTCTCATGAGCATCCCGCCGTTCGCAAGAGCGCTATATGCGGCTGCCATCTGAATCGGTGTGACGCCGATCTCCTGCCCGATTGCAATTGATCCGATCGAGACGCCCGACCACAGGCGCTGGTCTTTCACAAGGCCGGAAATCTCTCCCGGAAGATCCACGCCGGTCTTGCGTCCAAAGCCGAATGCCTTTATATGCCTGGAGAAGCGTTCCTTGCCCAGGCGAAGCGCGACCTTGATAGTACCCACATTGCTCGACTGGGCAATGACGTCGGTAAAAGAAAGCACCCCGTGCGTGTGGGCATCATTGATGACCCGGTCCGCGACTTCTATCTTGCCGGCGCTGCAGTCGAACCGTTCGAGAGGATGCACGACCCTTTCTTCGAGCGCTGCCGCTGCCAGGATCGGCTTGAAAATCGAGCCGGGCTCAAAGGCATCCGTGACCGTGCGGTTTCTCCATTCTTCGGGCTTTGAGCGCCGGGGCTCATTCGGGTTAAAGACCTGGCTGGAGCGGCCGTTCTCGCGGACCGCCAGCGCAAGCACTTCGCCTGTCTTCGGATTCATCACGATGCAGACGCCGCCCTTCGCGCGCGCCGACCCGATCGCCGAATTCAGCTCTTTCTCAACGATGTGCTGGATAACTTCGTCCAGCGTCAAAACAATGTCATGACCCGGCTTCGGAAGCTTGTACTGTAACCCGGGACCGCCCGGGAAAACAGTCCTGCCCATTGCGTCCTTCTCGGCCAGCACCCAGCCCCGTAGACCCCTGAGCTCCTTGTCGTACTCGAGCTCAAGCCCTTCCAGTCCTTCGTTATCCAGACCGGTAAAGCCAAGTACCGGACCGGCGAGGTTCTTTTTCGGGTAAAAACGTTTTGATTCCGATCTGAGGCCGATCTCGCTCGAATCGAGCTCCTTTACTTTTCTGGCGCGTGCGGGTTCGACCTTACGGCTCAACCAGACAAAGTGTTTACCGCCCTCGAGCTTGCGTTCAAGCACGTGCGGGTTCTCATTCAGGATGCGGGAAAGCTGCTGTGCTGTTTCGCGGGGATTGTCAACCTGGGAAGGTACGCCGTAGACCGAATCTACATCAAGACTGACTGCAAGCTCTCTTCCCATGCGGTCGTAGATGGTCCCCCGCTTGGCTTCGAGCTTTACCAGCTGCTCCTGTTGCCGCTCTGCGCGTTCCGTCAGTTCCGTCCGCTGGAAGAGCTGGAGATAAACAAGCTTCAGGGCCACACATCCAAACCCAAGACCGATCACCAGGAATACGGCGAGTATTCTTCCCCGTTTATCCATCTGTCAGCCATCTCCCCTGCCATAAGGAGCGTCCGCGGAATTTATCCCGATGAAAATCGGGACTCGCCAAGATGATTGGACGAAAGTCCTTCATAAATCTTGTCCCTTGTCTCTCATCCCCTGTCTTTTCGTCCGTCCTCCTTGGTCCCTGGTCCATCGAGTCCTCTCCCTACATCAGTGGCAAAAATCACTTTATTGTTTTTGAATTCCCCCTGTCACCTTTTCTTTTTACAACAACAATATTGTCTTTCGCGGGCCGTATCATCCCTAGTCGGTTGATAGCAATCTCTTCTATACGCGCTGAGGCCGTCAGGCTCGATGCCTCTATTCGAAGCGATCGGTTCTCACGCTCTAATTCCTTTTTCTCGCTCTCCATGGCCTCGATTTGATAGCCCAGCCGAACGATTTTCACCTTGCCAGCCACGTACAGCATCAGTACGGTCACCATAAAAAGGGTTGCGAAAATCTTGCGCACATTTCCCTGCCTTGTGCGGTTTAGTACAAAAGACCCCATATGGCCCACTCTAGACATCATACGATAACTCTTCTTTCAGAAAAAGGAAAGTTGTAATTGTTATTCAAATACTTTTTCACGCTGAAATTAAGTTTTAGTATTCTAAAGCCTTTCGGCAGCTCTTAGTTTCGCGCTCCTGGCTGCGACATTTCTGTTCACTTCCTCAGCCCCGGCCACAATCGGCCTCTTGGTAAGAATCCTTAACTCCGGTTTTTTACCGCAGCTGCACATCGGCATTTTCGGCGGGCAGATGCAGCCCTTTGCCCCGAAAGCGAACGACTGTTTTACAACACGGTCTTCAAGTGAGTGGAACGAGATGACCGCAATCCGGCCGCCTGTTTTAAGAGCAGGAATTATGTCCCGGAGTCCCTCGCGAAGGGCCTCGATTTCATCGTTAATAGCAATTCGCAAGGCCTGGAATGTGAGCGTGGCGGGATGCATGCGCCGGGGAGGGTACGGAGGAAATACACTTGCAATGATTTCTGCAAGCCGGACGGTGCTTGTAATAGGCTCCCGGGCCCTCGCTTTTTCTATAGCCTTTGCTATTGCGCCTGCTCTTCTCTCTTCCCCGTACTCACGAATAATTCTCGCGAGATCATACACAGGGAGCGTATTTACGAGATCTGCGGCCGTCTGCGTGATATTTCTATCCATACGCATATCGAGCGGCCCTTCAAGCATGAAGCTGAATCCGCGGTCCGGAGATTTGACGTGAAACCAGGATACGCCGAGATCAAGCAGAACGCCGTCCACACGATCATACCCCAGGGCAGAAAGAACCGCGGGGATATCCCGGTAATTGGCCTGCTGCACCAGAGCACGGCCGCCGAAAGGAGCAAGCTTTTTTTTACTTCGTTCGACCGCCTCTGAATCGCGGTCAAGAGCGATAACGATGCCGTCGGGTGCAGAACGTTTTAGTATTTCGGCGGCGTGGCCGCCCGCGCCGACCGTACCATCCACGTAAACACCGCCCGGCCCAGGCGAAAGCAGGTCAACAGCCTCGCTCAGAAGAACCGGAACGTGTTCTAATTGCGGATTTCGGATTTCGGATTTCGGATCAGGTTCCATACATAAACCTCAGAGAATGATTTCGTTTCTCAATCCGCATTCCGCAATCTGCAATTGCTACAGTCCCAGCGGCAGGTTGGTCGCAGCCTTGGAAACCCCGAAGCTCTTGACTGCCTGCTGAGCCTTGTCGAATACCTGAAATTGTTCGAGCACGCCGGTCGTCCTGAAGATGTTCTTGATATAATCCGACATGCCGGAAAGCCGTATGTCGCCTCCGAAGGACTGCAGCCGCTTCCTTTCCTCAACGAGCATCGGAAGAATAGTGAACTGGATGTGCTCGACGGTCTCGAAGTTGAGGATGAGGCCGTACATCTCGCCCTTGATCAGCTGGCCTATCACGCGGTCTATCTCCGCCATCTTGGCCGCGTCGATTTCGCCTTCCAGGTTCATCTGATATACTTTCAGTTTCGATTCCATCTTAAAGGCCCAGCTCAGCGAGCGCCTCTCCGATTTTGTCGCCGTTCTGAGAATTCCGCGCCTCCCACGCCTTTGCGTCCCATATCTCTATTTTGTTCATGATTCCAACGAGCAGTACGTTTTTATGGATGCCGGAACGTTCGCGATGCGACGGCGGGATCAGGATCCTGCCCTGTTTGTCGAGCTCGCATTCAGTCGCTGAAGAGAAGAAAAACCGCATGAAGTCCTTCACTTCTTGTTTCATCATCGGCAGGCCTTTGATTTTTTCTTCGAGCCTTTCCCATTCCTCGAGCGGATACACCGTGAGGCACTTGTCAAAGTCCATCGCAAGAACGAGCCTGCCGTCATAACGATCGGAGATGATCTCCCGGAACCTGGACGGCACGCTGACTCGGCCCTTGGCATCAACCGTATGTTCAAAACTCCCTCGGAACATGCTTCTCCCTGACTGCTACCCACCATTTCCCACTTCATACCACCTGCTGGGCAAAGTATATATTTGGCGTGTATCAATGTCAAGAAAAATATTAATTTTTCGGTGCTTACGGGGTGGGTAGGAACCAGCCCATGATATTTTTCGCGTGACAAGGCGGGCTGGAAAAAGTACAATAAATTGTGGTTGACGATTTTTTCATTACAGTGGATGAAGCCCACATCAAACGCGAAAAAGCAAAGGCGCGCGAGATGCGCGTTTCGCAGTGGTGGAAGCGAAAACGTTCTACGGGGAAATGCTATTACTGCGAACAGATATTCAAGCCTGCGGAACTTACCATGGACCATTTGGTCCCGGTGACGCGAGGAGGGATGTCGGTACAGGCTAACCTCGTGCCCGCGTGCAAGGATTGCAACAACAAAAAAAAATATCTGCTGCCCATGGAATGGGAGGAGTATCTGGAATCGTTGAAGGATGATAAAGGAAAAAATGAATGACTGAAGCTAAACCTGATCATGAACAGTGGAAGCAACTTTACGGTCTTGCTTTCAAGTTTAAGCAGATTGCGCCCTGGGAGTGGATGACCGATGATTTGATCTTCGGCGTTCAGAATCCGAAAACCGGCAAGATCGGTTACTGCTGCGTGATCGGCAATCTCGGCGAGGTTTTCGGCCTGATCGTATACAAAGGCACGAAGGGACTGACCTGTTATTCGAAGCTGTACGAGGCGGAAACACCCCGGGAACAATTTTAACGTTTTTCTGTCCCAGGACTGTCTAAAGCTCACGTTCAACGATCGGGAAGAGACGGAACCGGATGACCGGAAAATTTTCAAAAATCTCAACCTCAAACTCCGCGGTAAGAATGCGTATCCGATCTTCAGAAACATGAGCCCAGGCTACTATCCTTGGTTCATTACAGCCGATGACGCGGACATGATGCGAGTGACTCTTGAACAAGCGGCACCGATGGGGCCGCGCTTATGACGACCGCCGGTCTCTTTTTCTTGATCTCAGACCCTATGGAAGGGTCGAAATGGATATCCCATACCTCCCCCCTACTTGGTCTCGTCATGAAATCGTCCCCGGCGAAGGCTTCGAAGGAGGTCAGGGCCGTATTGCTTCTATATTCTTTCTCGGCTTTCTTAGCCGCCGTAGCCAATATTTTGGTAGTGTAGAAAAGGAGAGACTTTGGACATGAAGTAACAACAAATTGCCCTCCATTTTATGGATAATAGTTTTGGACGAAACTAACCATAAAACAGGAGGGCAATATGGGTGTTACCCCACAAAGGAAAGGTATCACCATCAGTTTTGATTGTCAATTTGAAGTGCATTTGAAGGACAGCTCTCTTTCATCAATACTCGCCGCCTTTGCCGAGCTTTTGCCGCAGATTTTGACGGACTTCATTCAGAAAGTGCTTGTAGGCTTTGGCGAGCATGTGATGGCTCTTAAGAAAAAGCCTTTTGCCTGCGGGTGCGGCAATGATCGGGAATTCACATGGAAGACGCGGCACGGGAAAAAGACTAAGATTCATGCCTTTTACCAATGGGTCTGGTTACAGCAGCTCCAGGTTGTTTGCAAACGCTGTGGGAGTAAGCTCTACATCACCCGAAAGCTGCTCGGAATGAAGCCGAAAAAGCGAATAGCGGCAGAAATTTATCGAAAGCTTGGGCTTCTGGGTTCCTTGACAACCTTTCGTGTGGCGGAGAAGATCGGCAAGATGTTCGGCTGGGCCGTGGACAAGATGACGGTCTGGAGCGCTGTCCAAAAGACGGGGTCGGAAATAGAGTTCAAGGTTGATGAAAAGGAGCTTCCCCAGGGCGAGGCTGACGGGACCGGGATCGGCATCAAGGGAATCAAGAAGCGCGGGAAGGAATTGAAGGCGTTCATACAGTACAAGAAGGGTGGCGGCGTGCGGGTGGCGGGCCTTGATATCGGGAATTATAACGGGTCCTGGGACAACCTTTTCAAGAAGAGTCTCAAGGCTCTGGGGAGCTTCACCCGTCCGTTTTCCTTAATCACCGACGGCGACACCTCCATCCTGGATGCTCTTAAGGGGAAGGTGAAGATAATTGTTCAGCGCTGCTTGTGGCATATTCCCTATCAAGCGAAGTATGTGTTGTGGCAGGACAAAGTGAAGCGTAAGAGCGAGGACTGGTTGTATGTGATCGTGGAGCTGATGGAAATCTGCGCGATACGGCCGTTTGTAGACGACAAGCAGACGATAGCCGCGATGATCGCTTCGAAGAAGGCCCGGCTGGATGAACTGATAAAGCGGTGCGCTGAGAGAGAATATACTCACACAGCCGCTTATCTTGAAAATGCCCGCCCGGATATGTTTACGGCGATCAAGAAGAGATTAGACGGTAAGACCACGAGCAAGGTGGAGCGACTCATGCGCACGGTCAATATGCGGGTAAACGTGAGCAAGTGGACCGAGGCCGGAGCGCTGAATGTCATGAAAGTCCGGCTGGCTTATTACTATAACGGATTTGATGCATAATGCGCGTAAAATGGGGGGCTTTTGTCAGGTCTCCACTTGACAACGCTACCAATATTTTAGCCCGCTCCTCTTTCGGAAGTTTTATGATATCTACGGCTGATTTTGCTTTTTTCATTTTGTTCTCATTAGGCCCATACTATGCGAGAATCTCTTATTTTCCTTGTTCCCGCAGCTAAATGCTTAGCTCCTCCGCGTATTGATACGAAATAAAATCTCCGCTCGATGTTTGCGAATACGCTTTTTCCTTATGGGAATATTCGCTAATGTCCCTAGAGCTCATTTTCTGAAAATGCTCTTTGACAAACAGGAGCGTCTTTAATTCGCTGTCAGAAAAGATTGCAAGATCCGGCTTTCTTTCAGAAATGAGTTTCTCTCCGCAATGGTCAGTAAAGCATACCTCTTCTATTCTAATGGCATGCTCATTAACCAGTGAAGCGAAATAGTACTCATAGTTATCCGGTACCGGGCCAAGTTGTAAATGCACGTAACGCAGACCCGTTATCGATACGCTAGTATCCTTATAATTCTTGAAGTCGGCATAAAAGAGAAACTTGTTGAGCCTTGTCTTGAATGTTCCGTCATCCTTGCAGAAAAAAAGGATTGCATTGAACAATTTGGCGAGATCAAGCTTCTTAAAGCCGCTCAATTCATCGGGAGGATAATTTCCAAATCGATCGAGATAAATCTTTTCAAAGGTGCAGCTTTCCGCGTCGATTATCTTGAGTTCCTTGATGATTCGCTCTCGCTTGTCGTCGGAGCTTATCGCATCCGGATTTTGTTGAAGCAGCTTTAAGAGATTGTGCGGTTCCATGGTGAGCCGAAGGGCCTTTTCGTGCGCGTCGGCCTGGAGCGCGCCGTTTTCGTAGCGGCTCAGCGTGGCGAGTCCCCATCCGAGGAGCTTGCTCATCTCCTGCTGGGTGAGTCCGTACCTTTCCCGATGTTCACGAATCTCTCCAGGTTGAAGCATGCTATGACGCTTGCGATATTCCCGATATGCCGTGTCCAGAGGATCGGCGCCGGAATGCGGAGGAGTGAATTCTCCTCCGCATTCCAGGCACTTGTAGTATTCTACATCGACATCGATCTCTTCGCCACGCACCTTAAAAGGTTCCGTCGTTCTTACGAATTCAATTTCAGTTATCTTTTCACAATTCGGACAAATATCTTTCTTCTTCATAACTATCACCCCCGTCTATATTTTTCATCTAAGCGGGTATTTTTGCGCATGTTTGGCTTTATGAAATGATATGCACTTCGCAATTTTTTTGTCGCCGGTTTCGGCTATTTTGAGTTTTATATGGACTTCGTGTCCGTTGATTTCTTTTCCAAATTTCCAGACCTCTCCGGGCTGGTCTCTATCAGGCTCTGGGCCGCTGATATAATTTTCTATTGATAAGGTCAATATTTCGTTTAGTCTGTCTTGTTCTGTTATTTCAAGTTCTGCGAGGGCATCTGCGTGTTCCCGACGATTTACAGTGTAGATTCCTTTATCTCTTTCCGCCAACATCTTGAATCCCTTCAAAAATGCAGCAACTACCGCCCGTTTTATACTATCCATTCATGCCGCCACCTCCTTTCCAATCTTACCGTTCGAGTAAATTATAATACCTATTAATATAATTGTCAACATAAATTTATCAATTGATAAACAATATTTGTATATAAAATGCCGGCCTTTTACAAAAGGTCAGCATTTTTAACTAGTTATGCCGCCCGCTCCCAGTCCACACGAGCGCCTTTAGGACCGTGCCTTGCATCCGTTGCGAAGTTGCCCTTACACTTTCCCCCTACTTGGTCCCATCATAAAGATCGTCCTCTGCAAACGCGCCGAAAGAAATCAGTGCGGAATTCTCCAAATACTCCTTTTCGGCTTTTTTCGCTGCTGTTCGCGGTATTGCATTTCGTTCCTGTTTCGGCAGTCTTATAATATCTATTGCGGATTTTGCCTTCTTCATATTTTTATTATGGGTAAAGTTAACAACGTTTATCGTTTCGCAAACTGAAAGCTCGTCTTAAGGCTGTTGGCCTTGCTGAAATGAATGGCTTTGTCGTGCTGAAGTCTGCCGACGACTACGCCGGGTGCAATGCCCATCTTGCCCGCAAACCGCCGTATAGCCGCTATATCGAAGCTGCCGCCGCTTCGAAAAGCCTTGTATTCACCCGGCGGTATTAAAAAGTCCTGCGCAAAACGGTCGGCTTCCTGCTCCGCCTTATTGCCGGGTTTGTCCTTCTCCTCGATGAAAACCTCTTTCTTCCCATGGTACAGAATGTGTCCCGCTTCATGGAAGAACGCGAACCAGAGATGATCGTCGCTCTTGCCCCGGAGGCTAAGCTGGATCAGGGCCTTGTTCGGATTGATCCATCTCGTTGCGCCGTATACGCGCGTGCCGGGCAGCTCGGGAACGAATGTTACCGCAACGCCGGTTTCGGCGCAGAGTTTTACCATCTCCGGCTCAAAGGTTTCGGGAGGTTTGGTCGTCATGGCGCGGATCTTTTCGAGAGTGCTTTGAAATGCGGTTTTATCGTGCGGTTTGCACTGAATGGACGCGGCTTGAATCTCACCCTTTCGCAGCCACGCAGCCGTGGCATAGGGACTGCTCTGGAACGCCGCTGATTTTCGATATGCCGCCTCGGGACTTTTCCAGAAAGTGTTCCACTCGTCGATCCCGGCGACGCCGAAGAAGTTAAGGAGGGCCTGGAGCTGCCTGAGCGGATCGTCTTCCCGGGGCATCCATCCGATTTTCACAAGGTGCGCGATCGGGAAGTTTTTCAACCATTTCACGTTGGTCTGAAGACGCTCTTCTTCTTTTAACCTGGCACGCGCCTCCTGGTAGTTCCTCTCCAGGTTGTTCCAGAAAGAAGCGGGAACGCCGAGAACCCGCTCGAACTGAAGGGCCGTCTCCGCGGTGATGGCCGCCTTGCCCGTCATGATTTCGTTGATGGTTTTTTTCGGCCTGCCGGTCCGGTCGGCAAATTCCGTCTGACTCATGCCAAGCGTTTCCAGGGTTTCCCGCAGAGTCTCTCCCGGCGCGATGGCGTAATTAGGCTTGAATGCACTCTGGTTTTTCTTACTCATGAGTGTCCGTCACTTCCAGTATTTTTATTTTTGTTATTTTTTGCCAGTCAAGACCGCCGTCTTTCCTGCGCGGCGGCGTGTCGTAGTCGGGGATGGCGATCAAACGGTACGGGTGCTTCACGTCGAGCGATATTTGCTCTTCGCGGTTTCCCTTTAATTCGTGCGCGCGCGCCTGCGGCAAGGTCCGCATGGTTTCGAGATTCTCCGCCGCGGCAAACTCCGTCAGCCGGCGGGCGATCAGCCGGGCCTGCTCAGCCCCCCACACTCGCGTGAGGAGCTTCAAGTCATTACATTCTTTTTCGAACTTCTCGCTCTTGAAAGACATTAACATGGAACATCCATAATGTCAATAAAATAATAACCCAAAAGGTTAACAGTATTTTACAGCCCCGAATATGAACATTTTGGGATGAACGAGGGATCGCCGAGCTTCAACTTGGAAATTGCTATTTTCCGAAATGCCCTTAATCGTTCCAGCGAGGCCGTTATCCGTTTCTGTTGCTTTCTCATAACTTGAGCGTCTCTTGGATAAACGGTATGGCCCCGTAACGTCCGCGTAGATATCCTCGCTCCAGTGCCTCCTTCTCCCGGGCCTTGAAATCGGATAATGGATACAGTCTCGAAGCCTGTGCATCATTCTTTTCGATGAACCATACCTGGTCCCGGCGCATGATATTTTGGCTCAGGATCGTTGTATCATGGGTGGTGAATACGAGTTGTGCCTTGCCGCCGGACTGATGCATGAGGCGTACGAGCTCGTGCACGATTAGCGGGTGCAGGCTGGAATCGATCTCATCGACGAAAAGCACCTTATCATGGCCTATCACATCGAGCCAGGGGCCGGCGAAGGCGAACAGGTTCTTTGTGCCGTCCGATTCGTCTCGGGGATCGAAGGGAACAAGTTCCCCTGTTTCTGTGTTCTTATGCATGAATTTTATATCTCTTACCTCTTTGCCCTCCATCTCTTTGCGCAGATGTTCCTTGAGCTCCGCAGGCAAGTCTTTTGGCAGTTCGTCGGGTGTAAATTTTCTTTTGACAATGCGAATATCGGCGATGCTTAAGTCTGCAGCGCTCAGAAATTTAATCACTTTGTTTTTTCCCTTTTCGGTTTCGCAGGCGCTCGCTGTGTATCCGGGATCAAGGGTGAAGTTCGGCGACAGTACGCGAAGACGTTTCTGGAACCAGTTGAACACCGGCATCAGCTGTTCGCTATTGAAGGCGAGGTCCGCTATCGGTACGGTTTTGCCGTCAACAGATCCCGGGTGATGCGCGAATGGCTGATTGCCTATCCCGGACGGCGGCCGCAACGATCAAACTCACTCTCTTTGTCCTTGCTTGCCCGGTCAAGCTGAAAAGAATAGATGTCAAGTTTTTCGCCTGCCTGGATCTCTTTTGCCGACGACCGAACCATATCCTGCATCAACGAGAGCGCTACAAGGAGATTACTTTTGCCCGACGCATTTGGGCCGTAGATTACTGCTGACCGCACAAGCTGAGGCAAGCCAGGAATGCCGCTGTCAAAACAATTCTGGTCTTTCAGCTCGCCATAATATTTGCTGGCGGCCATGCTGAGCGTTTGTTTCTCGCGTATGGACCGGTAATTTGTTACGCTGAATTCAATCAGCATAGTTAAACCCCCATAAATTTTAAATTATAAGTTAATTATTGCGTAATTTGTGCAAAAAGCCAAAAGCTTAATTACAATTATTACCGTTTTTAACTCAAATTTTCGAATAAATGTGCGATAGATCCACATATGACTGAGAAATAGCAGCCTAAATGTCTTGATTTTTGTCCTTATTTGATGTCCTATAACTTATTGAAATAATATATTTATTTTTATTATGCAGAATAATTTGTCTCAATTTTTGTCCATGTTTTTGTCCTGATTTTTGTCCAACTCTAATCTACAACAAAAAAGGCCGACTCCTTTCGAAATCAGCCCTTTCCTCTTTGCCTCTTTGAATCGCCTCTACGCCGCCATCTCGCACTCCACTCTGACCAGTTTCGTGTCATGCGACCAGTTGTACGTTACCTCGCCGTGAAACGCCTTTTTGATCGCCCTTCCGAGCCGCTGTGCCATTTTCTCGTTCGTAGTCGCGATGACGATTGTACCCGATCCGTTCTCTCTCACATACATCACGCGTTCGAGCGGATTAAATCCCTGAGCACGCTCTTCCTCGTTCTTAATTAGGTTCAACAAGTCGTTCCTGTGCTCAACGAAAAATCCTCCCTTGACCGTTACGAGCCCGCCGGGGAAATCGTCACGGATCTTCTGATCTGCCGGGCACAATGAGACTGTTGTAGCCGGGTCCTTGACGGAATTCTCGTACAGATTGGAATCAAAACTCCACCGTTTGTTGGTGTAAACGGCATGACAGGATCCGCATACGGTAATCTTCCGGCTTGCCCCTCTGGGGAGATACGGGTCGGTTGTAGCGCTCTTTTTTTTGTATGACAGTTTGTAGCCCCTTGATCCTTTTGCTGCCATCTTCATAATCATCCTCCTCGATTTAAAATAATGAAGCGCCGAGGTTTTTTATTCTCGGATATTGTTATGACAGGCGGAATAGTTGCGACAGGACCTTGGATTAAACATCGTAATCATGCAGCCTTCACTTTTTTCCGAATCTCCGGAAATTCTTTTTTGAAATCCGGGTCGCTTCTGGCGAGAAACATTTTGAGGGCCTTAAGCTCTTCGAGTACGTCCTGCATCTTATCATCGAGCATAACTTCCCGCTTTCTCAGGGTGTCCGCGAGATTCTGAAGCGCCTTCTCCTGGATCTTCACCCGCTCCCTGAGTTCACTTTCCAGTTTATTGGCCATCAGCCTCTCCTTTAGTTCATTTGTTAAGCTTCATCCCGAGTTTCTGCTCTACAGAAACTATTTTCCCTTCCATCCACTCTTTTTTTCCTTTGCGGTCATCGATCTTTATCGACGTAATCGCCCGGTCCGCGTCCTTCATTACTTCGGCATGGCATTTTTGGATAATCTTCATAACCGTCTCCCACTCGCCTTCCAGAACGGTCCCCATGGGGTTCGCCTTGTAAGGAACACCGCTTTCCACTACAATTTTAAGGACCCGCGCTACCTGCGGGCTTACGCTTACACCCGTACCGACAGGAACGATGCTGAATTCAACAATCATACTCCTAAATGCCTCCTCGTATCGTGTTACTTTCGCTTGTGTTCCTAATTCAAGTATAGCCTTTGTTCACTTTTCTGTAAACCCCGTTGATTTCATACGTCATCTGAGTTCAGAACGCATGCGTGCTGTCCGGAAAGAGAAGAAGTAACCGGCCGTTCCGATTGAAATAAGACAGTCACTGTGAGATAATCATTGCTGGAAATCATGATGCAACCGTGGAGGTCGTGAAAACCGCAAACAATGGCGACAAAATTTATCAAGAAGGCCGGCATTGTCTTTATTCTCCTCTGCTATATTTTTGCTTCGACCGTAATCACGGTTCTGCCCGCAGGCAGCGCCTTTCGGAGAAAGATGCGAACGCGAAACACTTCTTTCTTCTGCAAAGTTGCGCTCGCTTTATTCGGCGTGCGGGTGGAGTTGAAGCAGGGACCCCGCCTGGAGACGAACCGCAAACCGCGTCTTATCGTCGCTAACCATCTATCATACGTAGACGTGCTCGTCATCGCTTCGCTCATGCCGTCGGTCTTCATTACATCAATCGAGCTGAAGCAGACGGCGCTGCTCGGAACGCTCGCCCGGTTCGGCGGCAGCCTTTTCATCGAACGGAGAAAGCCGTCAGGCCTGAAAAACGAAATCTCTGAAATATCCCGCGTTCTTGAAGACGGATTTACGGTCGCGCTTTTTCCCGAAGGTACGACCTCCGATGGGACCGGGGTGCGGCCTTTTAAGAATTCGCTGTTCGATGCCGCTATCTCTGCAAAAGCCGATATTTTACCTCTCTGCCTGCGATATACCGCAGTAAACGGCGAGCCGGTTTCAGGCCGCAACAGTAGCGCGATTTTTTATTATGGCGGAATAAGCTTCCTGAAACATTTTCCGAAGTTTCTGTCTTTGAAATCCGTTAGAGTCGAGGCAACCGCGCTGAAGATTATCGAGCCTGGCGAGCAGGCGTCAAGAAAGGAACTCGCCGTGCGCGCTCACGACGAGATCAGCAGAGTGTTCAATGCGTAGAGAATCCCGCTGCCCGATTTTTCCAAGGCAGATTCTCCCAGCCCGAAAAACCTTGACATTTCTGCCTTCACTTGTTAATTTATGAGGCTTGTTTAAGGACGATCTGATTATGGACTACAGTGACGAAATACAGAAACGGCGGACCTTTGCGATCATCAGCCACCCGGACGCGGGCAAGACGACCCTGACCGAAAAGTTCCTCCTCTTTGGCGGCGCCATCCAGGTGGCCGGCGCGGTCAAGTCGAACAAGATCAGAAAAAGCACTGCTTCCGATTTTATGGATATAGAGCGCCAGCGCGGCATTTCCGTTGCCACCTCTGTCATGGGCTTCGATTACAACGGCCTCAAGATCAACCTCCTGGACACGCCCGGGCACAAGGACTTTGCCGAGGACACCTATCGAACGCTTACTGCCGTCGACAGCGTCATTCTTGTCGTCGACTGCGTAAAAGGGGTCGAAGAGCAGACAGAGAAACTGATGCAGGTCTGCAGGATGCGAAATACACCGGTCATCATCTTCGTCAACAAGCTCGACCGTGAGGGCAAAAATCCCTTTGAGCTCCTGGACGAGCTTGAAACCAAACTCGCGATCAAGGTTCAGCCCCTGTCCTGGCCGATCAGCATGGGCACCTCCTTCAAAGGTGTCTACAACCTCTACAACAACAGTCTTTATCTCTTCCGTCCGGGAGGCGTGACTGTTTCGGACGACGTGCTCGCAATCAGGGGCCTTGACGACCCGGTGCTCGACCAGCAGCTCGGTGATTACGCCGCACAGCTCAAGGAAGACGTGGCATTGATTTCAGGCACCCATGACCCCTTTGATGTCAAGGCATATCTCCGCGGCGAGCTTGCGCCGGTGTTCTTCGGCAGCGCCATCAACAACTTCGGCGTAAAAGAGCTGCTCGAAACCTTCACGGAGATCGCTCCGATTCCGGGCGGCAGGCCAACAGACAGGCGTGTTGTCAGCGCCGACGAAAAGGATTTCACGGGATTCGTGTTCAAGATCCACGCAAACCTCGACCCCCGCCACCGGGACCGAATAGCCTTTATTCGCGTCTGCTCCGGCAGGTTCGAACGGAACAAAATGTTCCACCATGTCCGCACGGGTAAGAACATCCGCTTCACCAGCCCCGCAAGTTTCCTGGGGGCCAGAAAAAGCATTGTTGATGAGGCCTTTCCCGGCGATGTGATCGGCCTGTACGATACCGGAAACTTCAAAATCGGCGATACGCTGACTGAAGGCGAGAAACTGATGTTCCAGGGAATGCCGACTTTTTCACCCGAGGTGTTCAAGGAACTGGTTAACCTGGACCCGTCGAAATCGAAGCAGCTCGCGAAGGGCATCGAACAGCTTACGGACGAAGGCGTTGCACAGCTGTTTACGCAGCAGCAGGGAAACCGCAGGATAGTAGGAACGGTCGGGCAGCTGCAGTTCGACGTGCTTCAGTACCGGCTGGAACATGAGTACGGCGCAAAATGCCGCTTCCAGGAAATGAAGGTCTTCAAGGCGTGCTGGATCACTGCCGATGACAAACTTGAAATGGAAAAATTCTGCCGGTTCAAATCGGACCGCATCGCAACGGACAAGGACGGCAATATCGTCTTTCTGGCTGAGTCGGATTGGGTGCTCCGGAATATGATCGAAGCAAATCCCGAAATCAAGTTTCATTTCAATTCCGAGTTCAAGAGAGAAATGCAGAACGCACAAGGGTAAGGCGTTTTTAGGGCACATATTTCTCGTTCCGCATGAGACCCGGATAGCAAGCCGCAGTCGAAAAACGCACCTGTTTCCCTAATAATTGTTCAAAACTCCTTGCTTTTAGTACATGGTGATGCTATCCTAGGGCCGTTCCCTAAGTGCCCATAGAAATAATGACGGGAAAATTGGTCGTAGTTGCCCCGAACGAGCGGGACAAGGTTCGCTGCATATAGAGAAACAAGCAATTTCATACTCCGAAAATCCATGCTTATCTCATATCTAAAGAACATTCCTCTTTTCGATCAGCTCAAGAGCGCGCAACTAAAGGAAATCGCGTCCCGTTGCAGGACCGGCCGTTACAAAAAGGGAGACGTTATCTTCCATAGAACGGACTTGAGCACCGATCTTTATATCGTAAATTCCGGAACATTGAAGGCAGTGCTTGAGGATGATGAAGGGGATGAGATTGTGCTGGCCCATTTTGAAAAAGGCGCTTTCTTCGGAGAACTCAGCCTTCTGGACGGTAAAGGGAGATCGGCGACCATCATAGCGGACGGGGACACGGAGCTGTCCATTTTACACAAAGATGTTTTCCTTGAGCTTTTGTACAAGGAACCCAAGATTGCGGTGGAGCTCATGGCGACCCTCGTGGAGCGACTGAGAAAAGCCGACGACATGATAGAATCACTTGCGTTCCTTGAGGTCGGCGAGAGGCTGATACGGTCGCTCCTGGATGCTGCAAAAGCGGACCCTTCCGTTAAGGGATATTTAAAAGCAGAAAAAGTTACGCACAAGGAACTTGCCGCCCGCATCGGCTCCTCCCGGGAGGCGGTTTCGAAATGCATGAAGCTGCTCTCAACGAAAGGAATTATTAAAGAACCGGAAGGGTACGTCCTTATCGCATGCAATGCTCTTGAAATGGTCAAGATGGGCGGAAAAACATAACAGGTTCGAAGCTGCGGTTTCCGTCGTCTATATACAAAAAGCCCCGAATCGTCCGGGGCTTTTTTCCGTTTTATTATGCGGCTTTTTCGTATTTTTTTCCGTATTCTTTCATCACATCGGTAATGCTGTTATACTCGCGGTCTGCCATTTCGTTAAGCAAGTTCATGACCGCATCGTCTACACCCTTCTTTTCTGCGTGCTTTATCAAATCCTGTTTGCTTGCGGGGAAATCAATGCCCTGAAAATGTTTCATAATGCTTGTTACCGAGGGCTTCCCTGATTCGCTTTTTTTCTCTTGCTTCGGCATATAAGCACCTCCTTCTTATAAAGCAATTATCAATCGATCCGAAAAAATTGTCAAATAAGGGAGGAGCTTCGTGCTACCTTCTCCTTCATGGCTGACGATCGGATGCTGCGGGTAACATCATCCGACCAAAGGCGCCGGGGGCCTGCATGGAAGAGGTTGATATTACTTTGGCGGTTCGAAAGAAGACATGATGCAGCAGCGGGAGAGGCGAAAAAAGAGTGCTCCCGGCCAGCAGCTGCAGGGAGCACTTTCAGATAAAATTTTTATATTTTCGGAAGTTTTGCGAGGGCTTTTTTGATGTCCTCTTCCGGGTGCTCGTGGTCGAACAGCTTGCCTGCCCGGTAATCGAAGCTGCAACCTTGTTTTCGAGTACTGAGGCAATCATCCCCGGACGTATGCGTATATCGGCTTGAACGGCGAGGGGGCGAATGAACAGATCGGCGGGGCCCGTGGGCAGGTGGGCACCTGGCGCCGGATAAGAGCACGGCAATGACCGGATTATTTTTGGAGCTTTGCAATAAAGGCAGGAACGAACTGCATTACATCAGCCACTACCAGCACATCCGCGACCTCGCCGATCGGGGCGTCCTTATCCTTGTTTACGGCAACGACAAACTCGGAGTTCTTCATCCCTGCAATATGCTGAATAGCCCCGGAAATCGCGCACGCAACGTAGAGTTTCGGGGCAACGATCTGGCCCGTGGTCCCGACCTGGCGGCTGTGCTCGACCCATCCTGCATCGACAACCGGCCGGCTCGCGCCCAACTCGCCGCCGAGGGCCTTGGCCAGGGCGGCAATGGTTTGCACGTTCTCTTTTTTGCCGACGCCTCTCCCGGCGCTGACAATCACCTCGGCCCGGGCCAGGTCCACTTCCTTTTCCCTGGCAGGTTCATACCCGACGAACTCGACGGACGAAACAGCATCGGCCGGGTCGATCTTTTCCACCTCCGCCTTCCCCTGCGGCTCCCCGGCAGGATTGAAGGCGCCCGATTGGATCGTTAGGACCATCTTGCCCGTGTTCGGGATCACGGTCCGCCGCAGCTTGGCGTTGCACAGTCCGACTTCGAATTTTCCTTCGTTGATGCCCGTGATTTCGGAAATCTGGCCGGCCTTCAGGGCCGCGGCAACCCGCGGCGCCAGGTCCCATCCATAGGAGGAGTGGGAGAAGACAATACAGTCCGCGTTTTCCCTCTTGACCGCTTCGAGCACGATCTTTTTATGCAGGTCTGGATTATATTCGCCGTATTTCGCGGCATCGGCCAGGTAAACTTTGGCGTTGATCTTCGGGGTTTCGGCCTCTTTTCCGATCAGGACCATTGCCTTGTCTGCGCCCAGCTTGTCGGCAAAGGTCGCAAGTTCATAGGTGGAACCGAGCAGTTTCCCATCCCGGTATTCGCAAACGAGCAGTGCTTTCATATTCGATCCTCCAAATCAGACAAAGAAATCAAATCTCCAAAAAATCAAATTACAGAATCTAAAAATAGGGTTTAACCACAGAGGCACAGAGGTCACGGAGAAAAATGCTTAATTTCCAATTTGATTTTCTCTGTGTCTCCGCCTGCGGCCAGCGACTACGAGTGCACTGCGCGAGTGCAGGCTGTGTCTCTGTGGTAGATTTTGACTTTTTACGAATGCATCACATTTACCAAATTCAAATAACGAATTACTACTTCACTACCTTCGTCTTCTCCTTCAGAATGCCGACGAGCTTCGCGGCCATCTCATTTATATCCCCTTCAAGAACGATGCCGCTCCCCTTTTTCGCGGGCGGATACGCTCTTGCTGTGGCAATCATTTCCTTCTCCTTCAGGAAATTCGCGACCGGAAATACGAGGAGTTCCTTTTTTTTGGCCTTCATGATATTAGGAAGTGTCGGATAGCGCGGCGTATTCAATCCAAGCTGGCACGTCACCACTGCCGGCGGTTTGAACTTCACCACTGCTTTCACGCCCCCTTCAAGTTCCCGCTTGGCGGTGACGACCCCGTCCGCAAAGGCAAAAGCGACCAGGGTCGTGACGCAGGGAATGCCGAGGATTTCGGCAGCGAAAACGCCGACCTGCGTCGAGCCCCTATCCTGGGACTGCATCCCGAAGAAGATCAGGTCGAAGTTCTTGTCCCGGGCGAAGCCTGCGATCACGGAGGCGATCTGCCACGGATCCTTCCGATAGGAGGCATTGTCCTGGATATGAACTCCCCGGTCGCACCCCATGGCCAGCGCCTTCTTGATCACTTCGACGACCCGGTCGGGACCGATGGACAGGACGGTAACGTCGGGCGTGTTGCCGAGCTGCTCCTTGACCTGCACCGCCTGTTCGACGGCATACTCGTCATACTCGTTCATCCGGAAGGCCAGGTCGGTCTCGTCGTACCAGATGCCTTCCCCGTTGACCTTGAACCTCGATGCCATGTCGGGCACCTGCTTGATGCAGACCAGAATTTTCATTTCTCCTCCTAACCGGATAAATGGGAAACAAAATCATTGAACCGCAAAGGCGCGAGGAACGCGAAGGAAGGCAAAAGATTCTCCTGGTTTAAAACAAGAATTAAAGATTTTCTTAGCGGCCTTCGCGCCTTCGCGGTAAAATTCTTTTTGTTTGATGTCAGCAGTTACGTTTTAGTTACAATCCTTGCCGCCACAATTTCAGCCAGGTCAACCACCTTCAGCTTTCCATCGGCCTCACTTGTTTTTATTCCATCCTCGAGCATCGTGAGGCAGAACGGGCAGTTGGAGACAAGCAAGGAAGCGCCCGTTGACACGGCCATGGTTACCCGCGCCGCGTTGATCCTCGTCCCGAGCTTCTCCTCGGCCAGGATCCTGCCGCCGCCCCCGCCGCAGCAGAAGCTCTCGTACCCGGACTTTTTCATCTCCGCGATCCGGCCGCCGGCGGCCTTGAGCACAGCCCGCGGCTCTGCGATTATGTCCATGTACCGACCCAGGTAGCAGGAGTCGTGGTAGGTAAACTCAAAGGTCGCGGGTTTTAGTTTAAGCCTGTTGTTATTGATAAGTCCGTTGATAAAAGTAGTGTAGTGCTCGACATCGATATCGAGCCCCAGGTCCTTGTAATCTCTCCCGAGGGTATTGAAACAATGCGGGCAGGTCGTGACGATCTTCTTGACGCCGTACGCCTTGATCCGCTCGATGTTCTGCGCAGCCGTCATCTGGTAAAGGTACTCGTTCCCCAGCTTACGCGGCGGCTCGCCGCAGCATTTCTCCTCTTTGCCGAGTATGCCGACCCGGATGCCGGCTGCGCTGCAGATCCTGATAAAGCTCCGGGCCACTTCCCGGTTTCTCTTGTCAAAAGAAGCATAACAGCCCGCGAAGTAGAGGATATCGACATCGCGGTCCTGCTCCATGATCCTCACGTCGAGCCCGTCGGCCCATTCCCCCCGGGCAGCGTAGGCGAGGCCGAAGGGGTTGCTGTTCACCTCGATATCGTTCACTGCGGTCCGCACCTCGTCTCCCGCGAACACCCCCTCCATGAGGGAGCGGTTCCTGCGCATCTCGAGGATCTTGTTCACGTGCTCGATGTTCGCCGGGCAGATATGCTGGCAGGCGAAACAGGTGGTGCACGCCCAGAGCACGTCCTCGCTCACAGTCTCGACCAGGCCCGCTTCCGGTTTGGTGAACGCGACCTCGCCTATCTGTTTTACCACTTTCATGGGCGAAAGGGGTTTGCCCGTTGCGTATGCCGGGCAGCGCTCCTGGCAGCGCTTGCACGTGGTGCAGGCATCCGCGTCGAAAATATCCTTCCATGCGAGTTCCGTGATTTTTGCCGCGCCGAACTGTTGGGCGCCTTCGTCCTCCAGGTTGATCGTGGCGATGCTGCCTTTCGGCGCGAGGTCCGTGAAAAGGTAATTGGCGGAGGTCGTGAAGATATGGCGCAGCTTGGTGAACGGAATGATGACGATGAAGCCCATGCTCAGGAAAAAGTGGACCCACCACAGAATTTTATGAGTGCGGGACAAGGCTTCGGGCGTCATATCGAGAAAAATTTTTCCGGCAACCATGCCGACGGGCGAGAAGATCGCCAGGCCGGGATTGTTCCTCAGCTCCGTAGCGGCCATCCGGACGCCTTCAACCACGAAGCCGGTCAACAGGATGGCAAATAGCAGGCCGTGCACGACATAATCGTCGCGAACGGTTTCCAGCCCTTCGGGCTTGACGACGAAGCGGCGCACGAGAAGCCCCCCGAGCATGACCAGGGCTGCAAAGCCGGCCGCGTCGAGGACCAGGGAGAAGATCTTGTAAAACGTCCCTTTGAGGAAGACCCACCCGAACACGAGTTGGGTGAAATCGACCTGGGCCATGATGAGAAGGGTGCCGATGAAGAGGAGGCCGAAGCCCCAGAAAAAGACGGCATGGAGAATGCCGGGGCCCGGGACACGAAGAACGCGTATCTGGGCAAACATGTTTTTCAGAAGCAGGAAGATGCGCAGGAACAGGCGGTCAAACCTGTTCAGCGCCTTCCCCTGCCGGTATATTGCCAGGCGGCGATAATAGCCGTACAGGAACGCCGCTCCGGCAAGAAAAGCGAAGGAGTACATGGGCAGCATGACGCCGTGCCCGACGTTCCAGTAAATTTCCCGCGTTGCTTCCATGAAGTGCTCCTGTCAAAAAACTTCTGATTTTAATCCGCAGATTTTGCAAATCGCGCGGATTTAAACCCCTGTAATCCAAATTTGGTTTAATCGTAACTACTAGGTCCGTTTCTAAAGCATTTGTAGGGCAACCCTTTAGGGTTGCTACGACGTTGGAACATGCGCGGACCGCGCGAATGCAAGGCTAAAGCCTTGCCCTACAGCGGCTACCTGAGTAGTTACGTTTAATCTGTGAAATCAGCGTAATCTGCGGACACTACTTTGACTCTCTGCTAAAAAATATACTTCTCCGCCTCGATCGCGGCGTCGGCCAACTGCCGCTTCGCCTTGAGAAGACCCGTAGCATCGTATTTGGTAAAGCGCCTGATCCCGGCAAGAAGCATGGTCAGGTTGTCTCCCTCTTCGATGAAGAAGGCGGCCTTGCGCGCGGCCGTGGCAGTCCGCTCCGCGGCATTGAACGTAAAGACCTTCACCGCTGCCGTGACCGCCCCCTTCCTGGCTTCGCTCAGCGTCGGCAGGATCTTTTCGGCGCGCAAGACCGCACTCTCTATGGCGAAGATGTTGATGGCGACGTCCGCGACGGCCATCAGGATCTCCTGCTCGTCCTTTATTGCGGCCATGAATTTTTGAACGCCGCTCCCGGCGATCACCAGGAATATCTTCTTCAGGCTTGCGAGCAGCGCCTTTTCCGCGGCAAAGGCCTCAGTGTCCCCGGACTCATCGAGAGAGGGCGACGTCAGCGACTCGATCGCCTTCATCGCCTCGCGCTGGAGCGGGATCTCCCCTTTCATGGCCGCGCCGAGGATCATGCCGGGGATCAGCAGACGGTTGATCTCGTTCGTCCCCTCGAAAATCCTGTTGATCCGCTCGTCGCGGTAGAACCGCTCCGCCGGGTAGTCCTGGATGAAGCCGTAACCGCCGAAGATCTGCACGACCTCGTCCACCACGTCGGCAAGGACCTCGCTGCAGAACACCTTGGCGATGGCGCACTCGATGGCATACTCCTCGATCCCCTTCTGGTAGACCTCGTAGTAGTTGGGCGTGTCCTTGGGAATCGTCGCCAGCCTGTTGTCGATCATGCCCGCCAGGCGATAGACGAGCGATTCCGAGGCGAAAACCGCGGCCGTCATGTCGGCGATCTTCTCCTTGATCGCGCCGAAGGTTGCGATCGGGACGCCGAACTGCTTCCTGCAGTTGGCGTACTTGATCCCTTCGGCGAGCGCGTGCTTGGCGGCCCCGGTCACTCCGGCGCCCAGCTTGAAGCGGCCGACGTTCAGGACGTTGAACGCGATCTTGTGCCCTTTGCCGATCTGCCGAGCACGTTTTCCACCGGGCACCTTGGCATTTTCGAGGACGATCTGGCGTCGTGGAGGAACCCCTGATCCCGAGCTTTTTCTCCTCGGCCCCGACGGACAGCCCCTCGGTGTTCCTTTCCACGAGGAACGCGGTGAAGTGCTCCTTGTCGATCTTGGCGAAGATGGTATAGAGGTTGGCAAAGCTGCCGTTCGTGATGAACTGCTTCGTGCCGTTCAGGAGGTAGTATTTCCCGTCCGGCGGAAAGGGTGGCGGTGGCCTTTGCCCCGAGCGCGTCGCTGCCGGAGTCCGGCTCGGTCAGGCAGTAGGCGGCGATCCATTCGCCGCTGATGATCTTCTCCAGGTATTTTTCCTTCTGCTCCTTCGTGCCGTAATAGACGAGCGGGAGCGTGCCGATGCCGGTATGGGCCGAGTAGGTAACGGAAAAAGAGCCGGCTGAGGCGATTTTCTCCGCTGCCAGCATGCTGGTCGCCTTGTCGAGTTCGAGGCCGCCGTACTCCTCGGGGGCATCGATCATGAGAAGCCCCAGTTCGCCGCACTTTCATCAGCTGGACGGCCAGCGTCGAATTTGTGGTTCTCGATCTCCTCCCGGTGGGGGACGACCTCGTTCCGCACGAACTGATCGGTTGTCTCGCCGATCTGTTTCTGCTCATCGGTGAAGTCCTCCGGCGTGAAGACATCGTCCTTGGTTACCTCGGTAATCAGGTACTCGGCCCCTTTGAATATTTTCGCGGTCATGGTATTCTCCTCAATTTTGCACTTTGCAATTTACAATTTGCAAGTGAAGCCCCCTCCGGCAGGAGCCAGGAAGCTCCATTGAACAACGCGACTTCCCAGCGTGACTACGGCGCATTACCCCCGGCATTAGATGCCGGGGGATTGCAAGTCGCGGGATTCGATTTTATCGTACATCTTCTCGAATATCCCCGCCGCTCCCATGCCGCCGCCGATGCACATGGAGACCATGCCGTAGCGGACGCCTCTCCGCTGCATCTCGTGGAGAAGGGTGGCGGTCAGCTTGGCGCCGGTGCATCCGAGGGGGTGCCCCAGGGCGATCGCGCCGCCGTTCACATTGACCCGGGCCAGGATCGAGCCCGAGGGTCCGGATGCAGGCGAGAGACTGGGCGGCAAAGGCCTCGTTCAGTTCGATAAGGCCGATCTCATCCTGCTTCAGCCCCGCCAGCTTGCAGCGCGGCCGGGATCGCCTCAACCGGGCCGATGCCCATGATCTCGGGCGGCACCCCTTTTACGGCAAAGGAGACGAACCGGGCCAGAGGTGATTTCCCGCTTTTTTTCAGGAACTCCTCGGAGACGACCAGCGCCGCCGCGGCCCCGTCGGTCATCTGGGACGCAGTTGCCGGCCGTGACCGTGCCGTTCACTCTTGAAGGCGGGCTTCAGTTTTCCGAGGATTGCCGGCGGTCGTGTCCCCCCGCACGCCGTCATCGATGCTCACGACCTCTTTCTCTTTTTTCATCTTGCCGTTTACCAGGGCGCAATTCTCAACCTCGACCGGGATGATCTCCTCTTTGAATTTGCCCTGCTCGATGGCAGCCGCGGCCTTGACGTGGCTCGCTGCGGCAAAAACATCCTGGTCTTCACGGGAAACCTTGTACTTGTCCGCCACCAGCTCGGCGGTAATCCCCATGTGGTGAATGATTCCGGCCAGGAAGCCGACCAGAGAAGGATTCGACGCTGTACTTGTTTCCGCCCATCGGGATCATGGTCATGCTCTCTGCGCCGCCCGCAATGATGCAGTCGGCAAACCCGGCCATGATCCGCTCCGCAGCCGAAGCTATAGTCTGCAGCCCCGAAGAACAGAAACGGTTGACGGTCTGGGCCGGCACCTGGTAGGGAATCCCGGCCCTCATTGCCGCGATCCGGGCCATGTTCATTCCCTGCTCCCCTTCGGGGAAAGCGCACCCGATGATGACATCCTCCACCAGCAGAGGGTCGATAGCCGTTCTCTCCAGCAGCCCTTTGATTGCAGCCGCGGCCAGATCGTCGGGCCTGACATCCTTTAATTTGCCCTTTTTCGCCTTGCAGCCGGGCGTGCGGTAGGCGGCCAGGATATATGCGTTTCTCATCAGAGCCTCCGTTGGATGTTTGTATTTCCATAACTACTCAGCTCAAACTTGAAAAGCAAAACCATTTACCGCGAAGGCGCGAAGGTCGCGAAGAAAATCTTTAATTCCCTGCTTTAAACCGGGAAGAATCTTTTGCCTTCCTTCGCGTCCTTCGCGCCTTCGCGGTTCCAAAGTTTTGGTTCCGGGCTCACGTTCCGGGCTCTTAATTCCTCAGCGGTTTTCCCTTCTTCAGCATATGCTGGATCCGCTCCAGGGTCTTTTTCTGGCCGCAGAGTTTCAGGAATGCCTCCCGCTCCAGGTCCAGCAGGTACTCCTCGGTGATCAGAGTGCCGGCGGGAACATCGCCGCCGGTGATGACGTCGGCAATCGTGTTGGCCAGGACTTGCTCGAACTCCGTCACCTGTCCGCCCATCCTCATGTTCCAGAGCTGGGACTTGATGGTCGCCGCAACGCTCCGCCCCGGCGCCCTGAGGTCGATGAGCGGCCTTGAAGGACGGTAGTTTGCGGCCAGGGCGATCGCTTTCTGCTTGGCGTCGAAAATTCGCCTGTCCGTATCCATGGTAATGGTGTCGCCGTGGCGCATGAAGCCCATCCCGCAAAGCTCCGCCGCGGACGTGCTCACTTTCGCCATGGCGATGTTCGAGAAGTTTTTGAAGATGAACGGGCTGACATCCGTCTCGTTTTCCTCGGCCAGTTTTATAGCCCGGAGCGCCATCTCCTTGGTCCCCCCGCCCGCCGGGAGCAGCCCGACGCCGATCTCCACCAGGCCCATGTAGGTCTCGGCATGAGGGTTCATGGCGTCCGCATGCAGGCAGAACTCGCAGCCCCCTCCCAGGGCCAGCGTTGTGGGGGGCGGCCACCACCGGTATCTTCGAGTACTTGATCGCCATCATCGCCTTCTGGAAGTTTTTGACCGTCAGCGCGATCTCGTCATAGGCCCCTTCGGCGATGGCCATGGCAATGAGCATCAGGTTGGCGCCCGCGGAAAACACCGTCCCTTCGTTCGCGATGACGAGCCCCACGCCGTCCTGCTCCGCCCGCTTGATTGCCTTGTGGACCATGGAAAGGATATCGTTTCCGATGGCGTTCATCTTGGCGTGGAATTCGAGGCAGAAGACTCCGTCCCCCAGGTCGAGCACCGAGGCTCCGCTGTTCTTCTCCACCATCACCGCCGCTTCTCTTGAGGAGAGAAAGGCCGATCTTGCACGCGGGTCTCGGTACTTCCCGGTATTCCTTGTCAAGGAGACGGTAGTAGTCTTTGCCGCTCTCGAATTTGTAGAATCGTTCGATCGACTTGAGTCCCGGCGGCACTTCTACCCCGTCCTGCTCCGGCCCGCATAACGAAATTCTTGACGCTCGATGGCGTCGAGCATTTCGAAGGGGCCGAGGTCCCAGTTGAATCCCCACTTCATGGCGTTGTCGATATTCACGATATCGTCCGCGATCTCGGGAATCCGGTTGAAGGCATAGATAAGGGTGTCGCGAAGGTTCTTCCAGGCGAACACGGCCGCCTTGTCTGTTCCGGACATGACCGCCTGGAGCCGTTTCCCCGGATCATCGATCGGCTTGGCCGCCTCTACCGATGCGAACTTGGGCCGTTCCGAGGGCGCGTACTCACCGGTCTTATAGTTGTAGTAGAAGTATTCGGTTCCGTTTTCGCCTTTTTCCTTTTTGAAGAATCCCTGGTTGCTCTTGTTTCCCAGAAGGCCCTTCTTCACCATCTCCCCGATAAAACCGGGTAAACGGAAGACCTCCCGCTGCTCGTCATTCACGAGCGTTTCATACGCATTGCCCGCAACATGCTGCAGGGTGTCGATTCCGACCAGATCTGCGGTGCGGAAGATAGCGCTTTTCGGGCGGGCAGTAGCGGGCCCGGCAACAGCATCCACCTCTTCCACGGTCATGTCCATTTCGATCATATGGCGTATCGCTGTTGCAAATGGAATAGACGCCGATCCGGTTCGCGATAAAATCCGGAGTGTCCTTGGCGTAGACGATTCCCTTCCCGAGGCGTATCTGGATGAATCCAGCCATGAATCGGACGACTTCGGGATCCGTGTAGCGGGTCGGGATGATCTCCAGAAGTCGCATGTAGCGCGGCGGGTTAAAAAAGTGGGTGACAAGGAAATTTTTCCGCACATGTTCCGGAAGGCTTTCAGCCATCTCGCTGACCGAAAGTCCGCTTGTGTTGGTCGAGACAATGGCGCCCTCTTTCAGGTTCGGCGCGATTTTCTCTGCGAACACCCGCTTTTTGATCTCCATCTTTTCAACGACGGCCTCGACTATCCAGTCGCACTCCCGAAGCTTTTTCGCGTCATCATCGAAGTTCCCTGCCTCTATCGAGGATGCATAGGCCGGGAGGAAGAAAGCCGCGGGCTTCATCTTCTTGAGCCCTTCCAGTCCCGCCATTGCGATCCGGTCCCGAACCACGCGATCGGCCAGGGTGAGACCCGCCTTTTTTTCAGCGTTGTTCGGTTCCTTCGGTATGATATCGATCAGGAGCACCTGAATGCCGGCATTTGCAAGGTGAGCGGCAATCGTCGCTCCCATCACGCCTGCCCCCAAGACAGCTGCTTTTTCAATCTGTCTCATTGTATGCCTCCGTTGATAAATGCGGAGTTTGAATGCTTACCGGTTGTCCGTAATTTAAGGCCTAGCGACGCAGAAGTACTCGCTTATCTTTACAAAATCCGGTGCTTGGCCCTTCAATTGCCAACCACTGTCCGGAAAAACGGCCTGTTCCGGATCGACCTACATCTATTCTACCTAAAGTTTTACTTTTTTTGCAAAAAAGAGCGAGAATCAGGACGATTTTAGAGAGAATTATCGGGCGTTTTAAAGAGAAGAGAAGGAGGCGCCAGAACGAATAAGAAGCCCAATCAAAAAGGAGTCATGGCAATTGCCGTAACTCCTTGATAGTGCAGAATTTAACCGTTTAACCTGAAAACGGCAGTTGGACGCAGATGAACGCAGATAACCGCAGATCAAACAAAAGAATTTTTAGAGAAAAAAATTCACCCGCAGGAGGTGACTGCTTTTACGATACAAGAACGTTTTTTTATCCGACCTTATCTGCGTTTATCCGATTTTTCTGCGTCCCAAATGCTTTTTTTAGGTTTAAGAGACCTATCTTATTGAATTATCAAAATTTTAGTTTTGCAACTGCGGAAGATGGGTTAACACGGTTGAATAGGCTCCCGGGGAAGAGCAAGAAAAGCAAAGGCGAGATAACCCATGCGGCAGCAGTACGAGGTGTACAATGGCGTGCTCCCCGTCACAACAGGGAGCACGCTCCTGAGGAGTTTGTTATATGTTCGGCAGTTTGGCGAGCGCTTTTTTAATGTCCTCTTCCGGGTGCTCGTGGTCGAACAGCTTGCCTTCTTTGTAATCGGCGTATGCCTGAAGGTCGAGATAGCCGTGGCCGCTCAGGTTGAAGAGGATCGTCTTTTGCTTGCCTTCCTCCTTCGCGCGAACCGCCTCGTCTATCGCTGCCCGCACGGCATGACTGCTTTCCGGCGCGGGAATAATTGCTTCTGTACTTGAAAAAAGGGCTGCAGCCTCAAATACTTTGGTTTGTGGATACGCCCTGGCTTCTATGATTTTATCGTGGTAGAGCTGTGAAACCAGCGGAGAGTCGCCATGGTAGCGAAGACCTCCGGCATGGATGCCGGACGGCATGAATTCGTGGCCGAGAGTATACATCGCGAGGAGCGGTGTAAACCCGGCAACATCTCCGAAGTCGTATCGGAACTCCCCTTTGGTGAGCGTGGGGCAGGACGTGGGCTCCACCGCAATGGCCCGCAGATCTTTTTTCTTTCCGGACAACTTGTCGTGCAGGAAGGGGAAAGAAATTCCCGCGAAGTTGCTTCCACCGCCGCAGCAGCCGATTACCACATCCGGGTAATCGCCCGCGAGCTCCATCTGTTTTTTGGCTTCCTGACCGATCACGGTCTGATGAAGACATACATGGTTCAATACCGAGCCCAGCGCATAATTTGTATCGTTATGACTTGCAGCATCTTCAACAGCCTCGGAGATCGCTATGCCGAGACTGCCCGTGTTGTTTGGATCTGCCTCAAGGATCTTCCTCCCCGCGTTCGTAACCGTGGAAGGACTGGCATGTACCGTAGCGCCCCAGGTCTCCATCATGATCCTGCGGTACGGCTTCTGGCCAAAGCTTACTTTCACCATGTATACCGTCACGTCGAGGCCGAAGAGCTTACAGGCAAGCGCCATGGATGAACCCCACTGGCCGGCGCCAGTCTCGGTCGCAATGCGTTTAATGCCGGCTTTCTTGTTATAGAATGCCTGGGGAATGGATGTGTTCGGTTTGTGGCTCCCTGCCGGACTCACGCCCTCGTATTTGTAATAGATCTTCGCCGGCGTTCCAAGCGCTTTTTCGAGCCGATGCGCCCTGAACAGAGGCGACGGCCGCCAGAGGGTATATAGTTCAAGTACCTCTTCCGGAATGTCGATCCAGCGCTCCTGGCTCACTTCCTGCAGGATAAGGTCCATGGGAAAAATCGGTTTGAGATCATCGGGCCCAACAGGCTGCCTGGTCGCCGGGTGAAGCGGCGGCTTGGGCGGATTCGGCATGTCTGCCATAATATTGTACCACTTCGTAGGGATTTCCTTGTCAGAGAGAATTATCTTTGTCTGTCTCATTACTTCCTCCTGAAAAGTAAGGTCGCAGTGCTTTGCAACAAAGTGCGGAGATTGTATACTATTTTTGATGGATTCACAACAGGATAATTTCTTACAATTCGGAGAATGAAGCAGCGGTTGTCAAGCAGGAAAAGAGAAAATGAGGCGCCTTTACATGCCGATAGAGAACAGGGTCTCGAGATCATGCCGGGAATGTACACGGAATGCCACAAGTGTTTCTGACGTGATTATCCCCTCGACCTTGAGCATATGGCCTGTAACCAGTTTTGCAAGCTGTTCGTTGTCCGTGGCACGAATAACCACGACCAGATCGTATCTCCCGGCCACGGAATAGACCTCTGTGATTCCTTCCATCTCGGCAAGGGCCTCGGCAATGGCATTAACTTTATCCCTTGAAACTGTCAGCAGAACAAGCGCGGTAACCATTGCCTCCTCCTTGCTCAAGTCTTTGTCAGGCCGATATTTCCATTATATCAGATTTGAGTTCTTCCCTGCGGTCAAGTCTACGACGATGATATTCGAAAATTTCGTCCCTCCTTCTTTATAAATCCTTCCTTCTCGAGCTGTACAAGATTCTTCTTTATACGCTCGGGATCCATGCCCGTTTCCCTTGCGATTCCAGCCTGGCTCAGACGTAATTTCTTCAGCAGAACCTTTAAGATGGTTCCACGCACCTGCCGATCGGAATTCACAAAAGGAGTTTGACGGCTGTAATGGGCGCTTCTGCGGTTTGGATTGCAATAGTCCCGGCTAATCATTGAACCGTAATCCATCAAAGCGTTATACCATTTCCCGGGGTTCCGTGCATTCATCGTCCGTTCTATCAGCGGTCTGATTTCGTCATCATGTACATTTTTTCGACCACGAAAAAATTCATGGATATAAACACGCCTTATATTCGTGTCCATAAAAACAGCAGGCTTATTGAAAGCAAACGATAAGACTGCGGAAGCGGTGTAGTTTCCTACCCCCGGCAAGGCTATCAACTTCTCGCGTTCGGAAGGCAGCACACCAAAGTGTTCGTTGACAACAGTGCGAGCCAGCGATCGGAGGGCCATCGCCCGCCGGTTGTAACCCATACCGGACCAGAGCTTTAGCAATTTAGGCAGCCGGGCACGGGCCAGAGAAGCAAAATCCGGAAAGGCGTGGAGAAACTCGTGATACTTCGCGAGAACTCGCTCGACCTGCGTCTGCTGCAGCATGATCTCGGAAATGAGAATATGGTATGGATTGTTTGTGTTTCTCCAGGGAAGGTCCCTGCCCCTTGAGCGGTAATGAAGATAAATTTTTTTTCGGAATGCGCGGACACGGACAGGTGTAAGCAGAATTTCGGTCTTCATCTTCTTAATCGTTGGGTTTTTTTAAGACTGGGAGTGCGGATTATTTTTTGAGCAGGACATAAAGGGCGCCGAGGCCGCCGTCGCACTGCCTGGCTGTTACGTAGGCAATGATGTCCTTGCGATAGCGGCCCGAAAGCCGCCTTGCTACTGCAGCCTTGATACGCGGACCCCTTAGCGAGCGAAGGCCGCGGCCATGAATGATTTTGACGCAGCCGAACCCCCTTTTGAATGCAACTTCGAGAAAATCGTCGAGTTCCGCTTCGGCTCCAGGAACAGTGCAGCCATGAAGATCGAGTGACGCCTGAATCGAGAATTGTCCTTCATGAAGTTTAGGGATTATCGCGTCATAATAAGATGGATTGGTCCATTCCACGTATTCCTGAGTATCCGGCAGGTACATCGGCAGCTCGCCTGATGTTATTTGGTCCAGAACAAGCAAGGTCTCCCGGTCGGGGTCCAGCCTGACAGGAAGATGGGCCGCAGCCCTGGTCCTACTGCGTTCGACGGTAAGGGTGCGGAACGCCTCGATCACCTGGACATCGTCCATCTCTCTGTTGAATAATTCTTCGTCGCTGATTCTCTCTTTTTTCTTTGGGAGCGGAGGAGCGGGGTCTGCAATGCGGTTCTCGATCGATTTCCGCAGCTTCTCAAACGGTCGGCTGCTGAATTCCTTTTTGGTGCTCATGGCATATCTCCGAAAGCGATCTTCGACGGTGCCATCATGATGCAAAAATATTATACCAAATAGTTCTCGTTAATAACAGGAGAGATTAAACAGCGCTGGGAGAGTTAATACAGAAAGGATCTTATAACGAAACAAATCCTTGGGCGAAATCTGCACGACCGGAACGAATAGAAAAAGTCAGAGCGGGTCGTAAGCCGAGTTCTGTCCTCCGGTCTCCCGGAGTGATGATCATTTATCTGGGCCCCCGATTGCTCGAGAGCACGAGCGACCTACCCGGAAGTCTCGGACGGGCCGTCCTTACCCCCTTTCGGGGGACGCTTCCCTATGTGGTCTTGCTCCAGGCGGGGTTTTCCAAGCACTCCCGGTCGCCCGGGAGCCTGGTGGGCTCTTACCCCACCGTTTCACCCTTGCCCCTTTCGGGGCGGTCTTCTTTTCTGTGGCACTATCCATGGGGTCGCCCCCTGTTCCGTTTCGGAACCGCCTTGCCCTGCGGAGCTCGGACTTTCCTCTCCCCGTTTCCGGGGAGCGATCACCTCACCCGCTCTGATATCTAAAAACTATTGCAAAATGCAAATTGACTTGCTCCCAGCGATTACGAGTGCGTAAGCGCGAGTGCAGGGTGTAAATTTCAAAATTGAAATTAAGTATTGTTTTCAATTCCATTTTTGCACTTTACAATTTGCAATTTGATATTTGCACTAAAGCTTCTCATCTATTGCCTTGTTTGCCAGCGCATCTGCTTCCTTGTTCATTTCCCTCGGAATGTATTGTACATCAACGTTGCCTATTTTTGCAATCAGTTCCCTTACCTTAGCGTGAAGAGGCTTAAGGCCCTCATTCTTTACCTTGTATTCGCCGTTCACCTGTTTCACCAGCAGTTCGGAATCCGCACGCAGACTTACCCTGGAAGCTCCGAGTCTGACGGCCTGTTCCAGTCCGATTATTGCCGCTGAATACTCGGCAATATTGTTCGTGGTTACGCCCAGATATCGCCCGATTTTTTCGGCGGGTTTGCCGTCACGCATGATAACTATGCCTGCGCCGGCCTCGCCGGGGTTGTTTCTTGAGGCGCCGTCGCTGTAGATGGTAAGTTCCATGCTAATCCCCAAAAAAAAAGCCCCAGCTGTTAATGGAGTCCGTCACAAATCACTTTCCTTTGGTTGTCCATTACCTATCTTTTTGAACGATCGTTTCTTTATAATAGAGAATACGGCCGCAGTGCGGGCAGTTAATAATGCTCTCGTTCTTCTTGACATTGACGAATACCTGCGGAGGGATGCTCATGTAGCATCCGGAACATGACTCCCCGCGGGCCTCCGCCAAGGCCATGCCCGCTTTTGTCGCAATAAGTTTCTGATACTGAGAGAGGATAGAGGGATCGCAGCGGGCGGCGGCGGCCCGGCGATGCTGCTCGGCAACTTTCAATTCCTCCTCAATCTGGGCCATAACGGCTTCCTGTCCTTTCTGTTCCGCAGTTATTGCGGCATCTTCTTCCTGGACAGTGCTCTCGGCCGCAGTAATCGACGCAACGGCAGCATCGATCTTTTCCATCAACCCGAGGATATCGTCCTCGATGGCCTTGTTTTCCTGCTCAACAGTTTCTATCTCCTTGAGAAGGGCCTGGTACTCTTTGTTCGTCTTGATATCGGGCGTACGCGCCTTGAGCTTTTCAACCTTCTGGACTCCGATCTCCAGGTCTTTGTCCCGGTCCCGCTTATTCTTCTGCGCCGCCTGGAGTGCTTCTTTACTTTTGTTCAGTCCTTCTTTATTCTCCGTGCGGCGTCGGTCGAGGGACGCTAAAGTCCCGGGAAAGGCGTTTTTCCTCTCGGTAAGGACTCTGATTGTCCGGTCTATTTCTTGAAGCTCAACCAGCATAACAAGCTGTTGTTCCATTCAGCCTCCAAATAAAAAATGCGCCTCGCGGCGCGTTTTATGTACTCTGTTCTTTTTCTGCAGTCCTTGTTGATGCTTTCTTGCCTGAATAGTCCTGTCATCTGCAATCTTCCTTCTTTCCAATCAGCTTACAGCATCAATGGTTGGTGGGCCCACCAGGACTCGAACCTGGGACCAACCGGTTATGAGCCGGTAGCTCTACCAACTGAGCTATGGGCCCCCTTACCGTGCAAACAATTTCGGCAAATCCGCGGTTCTCATGCCGCAACATCAATATGATACTTTTTAACCTGGAGCTTTCATTGGGAAGTAAGCACCAAACTCGAATTACTATATTGGCACATAACTACACAAATGTCAAGAAGCGCGACGCGGCCACGCGCTATTCCATGAAGCTCTTGAGCTGTTTACTGCGGCTCGGGTGCCGCAGCTTCCGGAGCGCCTTGGCCTCGATCTGACGGATGCGCTCGCGGGTTACGTCGAACTCCTGACCCACTTCTTCGAGAGTGTGGTCAGTATGTTCTCCGATACCGAACCTCCAACGGAGAACCTTTTCCTCGCGTTCGGTCAGCGTGTTCAGAACCTTGCGCACCTGGTTATGCAGGTTCTTGCGAATAGCCGACTCAAGCGGAGAGGCCACTTTTTTGTCCTCGATAAAGTCTCCAAGGTGACTATCCTCTTCCTCGCCGATCGGCGTTTCAAGCGATATCGGTTCTTTGGCGATTTTCATGATCTTGCGAACTTTTTCGACAGGCAACTTCATGGATGTGGCAATCTCTTCGGTTGTCGGTTCTCTGCCGAGGTCCTGCACAAGCCCGCGAGAAGTCCGGATCAACTTATTCATCGTCTCTATCATATGCACAGGAATGCGAATCGTCCGCGCCTGGTCTGCGATTGCGCGCGTAATCGCCTGCCGGATCCACCATGTGGCGTAGGTGCTGAACTTATACCCCCGCTGCCACTCAAATTTGTCTACGGCCTTCATGAGGCCGATGTTTCCCTCCTGAATAAGATCGAGAAATTGCAAACCGCGGTTTGTGTACTTCTTTGCGATGGAGACGACGAGGCGGAGGTTTGCCTCAACGAGCTCACTCTTCGCGTACTTCGCCCGCTCCTCCGCGCGCTCATAGGCCCGGAGGGCCTTTTTGAGGTCATCTGCGTGAACACCGCAGGTGGATTCAACGTTTTTAATACGCTTGATTGCGTTCCGGTATGTTTTTTCAAGACCGATCAGGGCATCCTGTTTCATCTCCAGTCTGCGGGCCGCGTTTTTAAGTTCGCGGTCGCCCTGCCTCATTTTCTTGAATACATCTTTTAGCTCGGCAATGGTAAGACCCGATTTCCGCTCCAAGGCATGGATTTCACGATCCGACAGCAGCAGTTCGCTGACCATTTCCCGCATCTTCATGACCAGCCGGTCCATCTGCCGGCAGTGTATATTGAGCTTCTCAAGCTTGTCAAACAGGGCATGCCGCGTGGTCTGGATTTTGTCGCGGAGGCTTTTCTTACGCGCTTCACTGCACCGGTTGCTCATTACATGTTTGATCAGAGTGTTGAGATCCCTGCTGTGTCGGTCAATCTCATTGATAAGCTTGATCACCTCTGCATGAAGTTCCTCTTCGTTCTGGCTCTGCAGATCATCGAATTCATCGTCGCCTGCATGGACGATCTCGTTGATGCTGATCTTGCCCTTTCTGAGCTTCTCCCCCAGTTCGCGAACATCCTGCAGTGAAAACGGCAGATTGTAGAGAATCTGGGCTGCATCGCGCTTGCCTTCTTCGATTCTTTTCGCGATTGCAACCTCCCCTTCCTTTGAAAGAAGAGGCACGGTTCCCATCTCCTTGAGATAGAGACGTACGGGATCATCTGTCTTTCCCACGCCGACCTCGACCTCTTCCTCCTCGGACGCTTCCTCCTCGGCGGCTTCCTCCAGCGACGCCTCATCCGTCTCGGCGCCTTCTTCCAGTTCATCCTCGGCCGGCTGGCGAGTCTTGCCGTCGTGCCGGGAATCGGCGATATCGATGTCCATTTCGCCGTCACCGAACAGGGATATTATGCTGTCGAGCTGTTCTGTGGAAACGTCGTCGTGCGGAATCGGTTCCTGGGTCTCCTCGTAGGGAACGAAGTTCCGCTCTTTAGATGATGGTGCCGGTTTTTTCTGATCTCCTGCTTTGCCCCGCTTTGACATACTCTGGTGCTCCTTTATAATACTTGGCATCTCACTGGCGCAAATGGCCCAGATTGTTCTGTTTGTATTCTAGAGACCTGGAATTCGGCGGCCCGGTCTTCTTGACAACTGCTGCTGCATCTCGAGGAGGCGTCTGTACTCCTCGGTGTTTCCCATGCTGTCCGCTTCTTTAAGCGCTTTCACGATTTGCTTCATTTTTTTCTCGGGGTCCGCTTGCTTGATCAGCTCAACGCAATCACGACAGTTTTTTTGGGGATCCTCGTAATCCCTGTCCAGCACCGAGTAATGCGAGATCAGGTTATTGAGCTCCTCGTCTCCGGCGGTAAGCAGGGTTGCCGAGTCGAGCCTGCCTGTTTTTGCCAGAACAGCGAAGACATGCTGCACCGCGCGCCGGAACAGCGGATCCGTAAAGTCCTGCGGCTCGATCTGCCCTTCCAGGCTGCGCGCAATTCCCTCGTCCTTCAACATAAGATGGACCAGAATTTCCTCCGCCTTAGGAGCGTGCTCCCGGGTCGATAACCGGTACCCGTTTCGATCCGGCACTTCGGTGCGCCCTTTTGTGGTCCGCGGCATTTCCTGCCTCAGCACAGTCTCGTCGAGGTCGAGGGCCTCTGCTGTTTTCTTCAAATAATGATCACGCTCTATGCCGCTGGGCAGTTTTGTTATGAAGGCGAGCATCTCGCGGGCCTTCTCGACTTTTTCATCGATCGAAGAATCCCGTCCGCCTTGAATTACCTGCGCAAGGACGAAATCCATAAATTTTACGGACTGGCGCAATTGCGCCGTAAATGCCTCCCGGCCGCTCTTCTGTAAAAACGTGTCAGGATCGTGTCCGTCGGGCAGCGAAACCACGTTCACTTTCATGCCGCCCGAGATAAAAAGATCAAATCCCCTCAGGGAAGCCCTTACACCAGCCGGGTCTGGGTCAAAGATCAGCACAAGCTTGTCCGCGAAGCGCCGCAGCAGCCTCAAATGGCCTTCCGTAAGCGCGGTGCCGAGCGTTGCGACCGCATTCCGTACTCCGTACTGATGGCACGCTATCGCGTCGAGATACCCTTCCACGATGATAAAGTATCCCTGTTTGCGGCCGTGCTCTTTTGCAATGTCCAGACAATAAAGCGTGTTGCTCTTGCTGTAAAGGGGTGTTTCCGAAGAATTCAGATACTTGGGCAGAGAATCATCCATGACCCTGCCGCCGAAAGCGATCGTGTTTCCTGCAATGTCGCGGATCGGAAACATCAGTCTGCCCCGGAAGCGGTCGTAATGACCCTCGCTTTCCGCGCGCTTCACAATAAGGCCGGCCCGCTCAATCGCTCCGGGGCCGTATCCTTTTTGCTTCAAATACCCGAGCAGGCAGTCCCACTCCGGCCGTGAGTAACCAAGGCAGAGTTCTTTTACGATCTGTTCGCTGACACCCCGTTTTACGAGGTACGCCCGCGCCGCGCTTCCCGCCGCGCTTTGCAACTCTTTCCCGTAGTACTCTGCAGCGTCTGCAACAATGCTGAGAAGGGTTTTCCGCTCATCTTCGGCCCTTTTATTCTGGCCCTCTGATTTTCCCTGCGCCGGCAGCTGAATGCCGGCGCGTCCTGCAAGGTTTCGAACGGCCTCCGGGAAGTTCAATCCTTCCTGAAGCTCGAGAAATTTAAATGCATCGCCGCCCGCGCCGCAGCCGAAGCAGTGAAAAATCTGTTTGTCCGGGTTCACGGAGAACGAGGGTGTTTTCTCGGCGTGAAAAGGGCAAAGCCCGGTATGGTTCTTGCCGGTCTTCTTCAGCGACACATAACCGGAGACGAGATCCACGATATCCACGCTATCCCTGACCCGGTTTATGACATCTTCGGAGAACACGGCTATTGTTTCCTTCTCAGCAGCAGCTTGAACCGGCAATCGGGCATCCCGGATGCGGCTTGATCATGAAGACTCCTCTGGGACTCCGCGTGATTCATTTTTTCAACTCAGCCACCGTGACCCCCGCGCCACCCTCAGAAGGCGTGCCGGACCTCATTGACGCGACAAGCGGGTGGTTTTTCAGCAAGTCGTTTACAGCAGCCTTGAGCGCCCCGGTTCCCAGTCCGTGAATGATCGTTACGATTGATACATGGCCGGCAGAAGCTCTATCGATAAACCGTTCAACCTCGGCCAGCCCGTCGTTTACACGAAGACCGATGATATTCAACCGGTCGACTGCGATCTCATCCCCGGAAAAATCGGCGCTCCATCCTGGAGTAATCCCCGGAGAGTGCGTATCTGGTAACAGTTCTAAGGGTCCTACCTCTGCAATCGGAACCTTCAATTTTTTGCCGCTTACTTCCAGTTCAAGCATATCGCGGTGCCTGGCCAGAACAAGCGCGGGCTTATTCAGCCTTGCAATCCGCACCGTAGCCCCGGGATGAATGTCTGCAAGAAAAGCCGCCGAAAAAACTTTTTCAGAAACCTCCGGTTCCAGTATCCTCCCGATCGATTCTGCTTCAGCGCCCGCTTTCTGTATTTCGGTCCGTTCAAGGGTTGATGCGCGGGAAAGTTCGCGAAGTTTTCGACGAAGCCGCGCAAGAACCTCTGTTGCTTCCGCCTTTGCCTTGAATTTTACTTCCCGCGCCTCTTCCCGGGCGGCCCGAAGCGCCGCATGAGCCTCGTCCTGCTCTTTTTTTGCGGCGGCAAGCGCCCGTTCGAAAACCTGCCGTTCTGAAGACAGCATCCGGCTCTCTTCTTCGACCTGTTTCAGCAGCTGTTCCAGCTTCACATCGTCTTGCGAGAGCCTGGCGCGCGCGTTTCGGATGACGTCATCCGGTATACCGAGCCGTGCCGCCATGTCCAATCCGTAGCTTCTGCCGGGCCTGCCCGGAATCAACCGGTACGTCGGTTTAAGTGTCGCCGGATCGAATTCCATTGCGGCATTCACCGCGCCCCCCGTTTGAGACCCGAAAAGCTTCAGGGCGCGATCGTGAGTTGTCACGACAGTAGTGCATCCGCGCTGGATCAGAGTTTCGAGCACTGCTGCACCGAGTCCCGCCCCTTCGGCAGGGTCTGTTCCGGATCCCAGTTCATCAATCAATACGAGGGACTCTTTATCGGCATTCTTCAGAATTTCTGCGACCCTGCTGACGTGGGCAGAGAATGTGCTCAAGTCCTGCTCCAGACTCTGTTCATCGCCGATATCCGCGACTATCGAGCTAAAACACGGGAGCTCGGTCCCTTCACCGGCTGTCACAGGCACACCTGACTGCGTCATGAGGCAAAGAATGCCGGCAGTTTTCAAAATAACGGTCTTGCCGCCGGCATTCGGCCCGCTCACGATAAGCGCCCGGTGTTCTCCGCCCAGCACGATATCGTTCGGCATCACATCGCCGGAATTCCCTCCCGCCCTGCTCTTTGCCGCGAGCAACGGGTGCCTTGCCGCGCGGAGCTGAAGACCAGGACCGTCCCTAATTATGGGTATGACACCGCCATACTCGATTCCGAATCGCGCCCGCGCATAAATCAGATCGACGTCTTCCAGGATGCGGGCGGTTTGTTCTATTTTGTCCGCATCTTTTGAGAGAAGCGACGTCAATTCGCGGAGAATCCGCTCAACCTCCTCGCGCTCGTCCATGCGCAGCTCCGCAAGGCGGTTATTCTGCTCCAGAACGTCAAGCGGCTCGACAAAGAGCGTGGACCGCGACCCGGACTGCCCATGCACGACGCCCCTGAGACTCTGCCGGAAATTGGGCTTCAGCGGCAGCACGTAACGGTCGTCGCGAACCGTAACAACCGGCTCCTGGATCACCTTTTGAAAACCGGCGTCCTGAAGAATGCCGGCCATGCGGCCGAGGATATCCTCCCGGGTCTTCGCGATCTGCTTCCGAATTTTACGAAGGTCGGGACTGGCCGAATCCTTCACGGCGCCCTTATCGTCGATCGTCCGGGAAACAGCCTCTTCTATATGCTTGAGCGGCTCGAGCTCCGACGTGCGTTTACATAAAAGCGGGTAAGAGCAGGTGACCGATCCCCTGCCTTCGAACCGTAAAAAAAATTTTTTAATCCGTCTTCCGGCGCTCACCAGACCCGCAACGGAGAGCAGTTCGTCCGGAAACAGGGTCCCGCCGGTTACCATCAGTTTTTTTAAAGCTTGGTCTACATCCGGAATTCCGTCCAGCGGAGGGTGCTCGCCGCTTTGGAGAATCCTCGTGAACTCCTCGGTTTCCCTGATTCTTGTTATGACCGACAGTCTGTCCCCGGAGGGAAGCATTTTGACCGCTGCGGCTTTTCCCCTGTCAGATGCTGCGAAGGCTGCGATAATGGTTCTTATCTTGTCAAATTCGAGAACCTTGAGCGTATGTTCATTCATGCATCTTCGTTCCGGCGTTTGATCCTTTTAAATCCGGAGCACTCAAGAACCGTAAAAGCCGCACGTCGTTCAAGCGAGTCCAATAGCAGGTTAATACCCAGCGTGTCGCTCGAAATATGTCCCGCGATTACGACGTGAATATGGTGCTTTTCTGCTTCCTTCCGGTGGTCTTCGGACATGTGCATAGCGACAATCGTTCCAACGCCGGAATTCGAAAGTTTTTGAAGCGTGTCCTTTGAACCCGATGTGCCGCCCGTCATGTCCACGAATATTCTGCCGGGCCGCTGATCCTCGGAGCCTGCGATAATTCTCGGTCCGGCGTTATTCTTTACGGCCTCCTGATACTCCGGTATCTTTTTCAGAAGCTTGAGCACATCTTTCAGCCGGGACGGAGCCTCGCGCTCGAAAAGCGTCTGCAGATGATTCGAAACCAGGTTGTCGGCCGGGGTGTGAACACACAGAAAGGGGATGTCCAGAAGTCGTGCGGCATCAACCGGTCTCGTATGATTCGCGGGAAGCAGGCTTCGCTCCACTTCCTTCATTCTTCCGCTCAACTGATTTTCGGCGATATTGATCGGGACCCCGAACCGGTAAAGGATGTCTGCCTGCATCTTCATCACTTCATAAAAATTTGCATACGCCCTGCCTTCGGGATGATGAGCGAGCACCAGATCAATTTCTGTATTCTTTTGCCTTAATCGGTCGGCCAGCAGAAGCTCCGGCGTCTCGATATCGATGCCAACGAGCACGCTCTTCACCTTGAGACCCGGATCGCCGTACAGAAGCCGGCTATCGGCATACGGATTTTTGAGCTTCTCGGTGTCGAACGTTTCTTTATCGGCCTGTTTTAATTCTTCGAATTGTTTTTGAATTTCCCGGAGTTCGGCTTCAATCGCCGGCCTCCCGCGCGGGTCCGCGTCAATGCCGATTTGTATCGCTGTTTCGTAGAATTCCTGAAGATCCAAAAACTAATCTCCGAAAAAAATCAGGGGGCCTTCAACCGATGGCCCCCTGTTCAGTCCCTGGGTCAAAAACATAAAAACAAACACCTGAAACAGGCAGATTACCCCAAAGCATTTTTCACCAGTTCGCTTACCAGCTTTCCATCCGCCCTTCCGCCGAGCATCGGGATGAGCGCCTTCATCACTTTGCCCATGTCTCTTGCGCCCTGGGCGCCTGTCTGATCTATTGCGGTTCGAACCATTGCTTCGAGCTCTTCACGGGTCAGCTGCTGCGGCAGATAAGCCTCCAATACAACGACCTCGGCAGTTTCCTTTTCAACAAGGTCCTGGCGGCCTCCCTTGGCAAACTGCTCGATCGAATCTTTTCGTTGCTTGATGAGCGAACGAACGGTCTCGATTACCTCTTCTTCCGTCAAGGGCCGCCGCTTGTCGATTTGTTTATTTTTTAACGCGGCACTCAACATTCGCAAAGTAGAAAGTTTCTCTTTAGCGCCGGACTTCAGGGCTTCTTTTGTCTCTGTATCAATCCTGTCCCGTAATCCCATCCGACCCTTTCTCCAATCTCAAAAAGCTCTAACCCTGCCTATAAATGCGGGCTGTTTTAGCAGCCTTCTTTCTGGCTGCTAAAGCCTTTTTTTTGCGTTTTACACTCGGCTTTTCATAGTGCTCTCTTTTCTTTACTTCTGAAAGCACACCTTCTTTTTCTATGCTCTTTTTGAATCTCCGGAGTGCTACCTCAAATGGCTCGTTATCACGTAGTCTGATACTCGGCAACCGCTACACCCCCCTCCCGCTGCATCTTACCAATATATTAAAAATGAGTAATATCAAAGATATTGTAGCTTATTGTTTAAAAAACCTTTTCTTAATCATAAAACCGACAAAAAAAGTGTTTTGAAGCAAAAAGGAGTATAATCATTTAAATTAACAAGTCCTCGGATGATTGTCAAGAGAAATATAACGAAATTTTTCAAGCCGTTCCGGAGAAGTTTGATAACTCGAAGCGGTAAGCTCGAACATCAGCTTCTGTAGACCGCATTGATCTTAACATATTCACATGAAAGATCACAGGTCCAAACCGCGGAATTTGCCTTGCCTTTATGCAGATCGATAATAATCTGCACTTCACGTTGTTTAAGTATAATATTCGCGTCCCGTTCGGCTGTTTTGCCCAAACCGAGGCCTTTTTCGACCACTTTTACTTTACCAAAAGAAATATCCGTTTTTGCTTCGTCCATCTCCACTCCGGAATAGCCGAGCGCTGCCATAATTCTTCCCCAGTTTGCATCTTCCCCGAACAGCGCCGTCTTAACGAGGCTCGATTTCGCAACGGTCAGAGCGGCACGTTTTGCCTCGCTCTGATCCTTGGCGTTTCGAACTTCTATTTCTATGAATTTGGTAGCTCCCTCGCCGTCGCGCACAATTTGCTTCGCAAGCGACTTCGTTACTGCATTCAGGCATGTTTGGAATTTTTTGTGATCTTTACTGTCCAGAGCGGGCCTTTTGTTTCCGGCAGCCCCATTGGCCATGCAGAGAATCATGTCGTTCGTGCTGGTATCGCCGTCAACGGTGATGGTGTTGAAAGAATTTTCAGTGGAATCGGCGAGCGCCTTCTTCAGCATAGGAGCTGAAATATTGGCATCGGTAACAATAAAGCAGAGCATTGTCGCCATATTCGGATGGATCATGCCTGAACCTTTTGCAATTCCTGCTATCGTTACGGTTTTGCCTCCGAGCTCCTCCTGCACCACTGAAATTTTGGGATATATATCAGTGGTCATAATGGCTTCTGCCGCCTGTTCCCATCCGGTCTGAGACAGGAGTCCTACTGCCGTTATGATCCCGGTCGATAATTTGGACATCGGAAGAAACTCACCAATAACACCGGTCGAAGCCACGTATACGAGATCTGCCTTAACTCCCAGTTCACGCGCGGCAACCTCCGCGGTGGTCCGGGCGTCAGCCATGCCGCGTTTGCCGGTACAGGCGTTCGCACAACCGCTGTTTGCTACAATCACCTGCCCCTTGCCCGATTTAACGCGTGCCGAATCGAGAACTACGCTCGCCGCCTTTACCCGGTTCCTGGTAAAGACGCCAGCAATTGTGGCTTCACGATCGGAATAAATGATTGCCAAATCTTTTTTCTCAGTTTTCTTCACGCCGCTGTGGATGCCCCAGACTTTGAAACCGGTCACTGAGAAATTTTTTATATCGAGTATCCTCATCCTTTTACCCCTGTGAGCATAAATTGATTACGGGAACAGGCCTGCGAATTTGAGCGCTTCGGTTTCGTCGAATCCCATCATCAGGTTGAAATTCTGTACCGCCTGGCCGGCGGCTCCTTTTACGAGGTTATCGATTGCCGTAACAACAACTGCTCGGCCGGTACGCCCGTCTGCATACACGCCGATGTCGCAAAAATTTGAGCCCCGGACATTTCCGACGTTCGGGAAATGACCGGCTGGAAGCAGCCTTATGAAAGGTTCAGACCGGTAAAACGATTCGTACAGCGAATGGAGCTTTTCCGTCGTCATATTTACTTTCAGGTCTGAATACATTGTCGTTAGAATTCCCCGGTTCATAGGCACTAGATGGGGCGTAAAGGAAACGGTAACTGGTTCCCCCGCCAGCGCGGAAAGTTCCTGCTCTATTTCAGGTGTATGTCGATGGGTCCCGACTTTGTACGCCATCAACCCTTCATTCACTTCGGGATAATGGTGGGCCAGTGAAGGACTGCGGCCCGCGCCTGAAACTCCCGATTTCGAATCAATTACTATCGTCTTCGGCAGGATCACTCCGCTCTTGAGGAGCGGGGCAAACCCGAGAATCGCGCTGGTCGGGTAGCACCCGGGATTAGCAACGAGCACGGCTTTTTGTATGTTCTTTCGATGCAGTTCCGGCAGACCATAAACAGCCGTCTTGAGAAGCTCGGGGTACTGGTGAGAGTGTTCGTACCACGTCTCGTAAAGAGCCGGATCGGCCAGCCGGTAATCGGCTGAAAGATCAACCACCTTTTTCCCGAGTTTCAAAAATTGGAACGCCGCTTCCTGCGCCGCAACATGCGGAAGCGCGAGAAAAATAAAATCGGCTTTGCTGGCGATGATTTCAGGTTTCAGCGGTTCACAGATCAGATCGGTTAGCCCAGCCAGTTGCGGGAAAACAGACGCTATCGTTTTGCCCGCCGACTTCTCGGATGTCACGACGGTTACCGCTGCTCTTGAATGCTGGAGCAGAATTCTAAAAAGCTCGCCCCCGGCATAACCGCTGGAGCCGACGATTGCTATCTTCAGTTTGGTAAAAGACATGGCGTAGTATTGATTTAAACGCATAAAGCAAAAAAAAGGGAAGGCATCTTCTACCTTCCCTTTTCTTAACAGGATCTGCAATGGAATCGAACACAGATAATAGGTATATGATCCCTTATCTCTTCGAGAATTGGAACCTTGCCCGTGCGCCCTTTTGGCCGTACTTTTTGCGCTCTTTAGCCCTCGGGTCGCGCGTCAAAAGCCCCTCTTTCCGAAGCTTGCCGCGCGATTCCTCATTAACCGCAAGGAGCGCTTTCGAGATGCCGTGCCTGATGGCGCCTGCCTGACCCGAGTTGCCTCCGCCAAGAACGCTCACGACCACATCGAACTTGTCCTGCGTGCTCGTTATTTCAAAGGGCTGGCGGATAATCATCTTGAGGACGTCCCTGCCGAAATATCGGTCCATGGGCTTGTCATTAATCGTTATCTTGCCGCTGCCGGGCATCATCCACACTCTTGCTATGGAGTTTTTCCTCTTGCCCGTCGCATAATATCTGGAAACTGTAGCCGCTGACATCAAAAGCCTCCTTGGTTTTCCTGCCGTGTCATTTATTTAATCTTCATTTCTGCAGGCTGCTGCGCCGCATGCGGGTGCTGCTCTCCGGCATATACCTTAAGTTTGCTCAACATCTGCTTCCCCAGCCGGGTCTTCGGCAACATGCCTTCCACGGCCTTTTTCACAACCTCTTCGGGCTTTGACTTCAGCAGCGTGCCCGCCGTTATCGACTTGAGCCCCCCGGGATATCCGGAGTGGCTGTAGTACATTTTCTGATCGAGTTTCCTTCCGGTCAAATGAACTTTGTCGGCGTTTACAACGATCACAAAATCACCCGTATCTATGTGCGTGGTGTAGATCGGCTTGGTCTTGCCTTTCAGTACGGACGCGACGCTTGTCGCGAGCCTGCCGAGCGTCTTCCCGTTTGCATCAACGACATGCCAGCCCCTTTTAATATCTTCTTCTTTTGCCGTATACGTTCTCATAAAAACCCGCCTTATGCTGTTTTCTGGTCAAAGAATAAGTCCAGTTCTCTGTAAATAAGAATAGCGAATATAAACAATTTCATGAACTTTGTCAAGTATTTTTATAATACTATATAAAATAAGAGCTGTGTTACTGCTACAGTTCTGCTGCAAATTATCTTTATTTAACAGGTTCTTATTTTTATTGAATAAATACACATTTAATGAGTTTACACTTACGCCTTGCTTTACTCAATTTTAAAGAATTACGTTCAATGAATGTACAGGCTCAAAGGCTGGTTTACAAAGAACAAAAAAGCGGTGATTTCTCACCGCTTTTTGCTTTTCATGGTTTTCGTGGTCCATTGTCTATAAATCCTGTTTTCAGTTTCGGATCATGCTCTGACCTCGGCCTTTTTTTCGCGAAGTATCGCAGGGGCGGATATTACGTAGCCCATGACTGTGCCGAGCAGCCCGCCGACTACGATGCTTACAGCGGCAGCACATGCGATGCCGACCGCAATTCCCATGACTACTGCTGCCCGAACAAACAATGTCGGCTCAACCGCGCCGCCCATAAGCTTCTGGAGCAGGATAAGGGTTCCGTAGCTCCCGAAATAGAACCCCGGTACGATCCCCAGTATGAGAAACACTAATCCTCCGATAGTTGCCCCTATTTTCATTCCTGCTTTTACCGTCTCGTTCTTCATGGCATCTCCTTTTCGCAGCTTATTTTATAGTAGCTATGCTGAGATTATTGTTCTTGCTATCTGTTGGCCGTTTTAGCCTCTTCACCTTCTTTAGCATGTGTGCCTGACTCTGAGCAGCTTGCCGATAAGCCAGCCGGCGGTGGTTGCGGCCGTTACAATCATAATCCCCGCAACCAAAATACCGATCAGCATGCACACTAACACGATGACCCTGGAGATGAGACCGGGCTCGAGCGGCAGACCGAATAAAGATCCGGCTATATTTATGCCCATGGCGCCTCCTATAAGACTTCCAGGCATAAGTCCAAAGACAGCGAAAAGTACCAGTCCCGCGCCTGCACCGATATACGCTGTTTTTCTCGATAAGTTTTTCATGGCTGTTTCTCCTTTCCTCTTTCTGCTTAGTAGTGATTGCATCTTTAATGCCATCACGCAAGTCTTTGATTTTTATTAAATATGACACATTGTTTTTTTGCAGAGATGAGAAAATGAAGGTCTCTTTTTTAGGAATGCGAAATCAACTGATAGGCTGCCCCGTCTGAGTAAGGGGAGCCGTATGTTTCCAGTCCGAGGATCCTTTGATGACCGAAAAGCGCAAATATCCGGCTTTTTAAAAACCAAAATTAAGATAAATTTTTCCTTGAAAAACAGAGAATCATATGTTATTTTAAGGATCGCCTTTTTACGGCGACAACAATTACACACGCGTCAGGACTCTCGACAGGGGTGTTCCGTATCAGACGGGATCTGGCGGGGAAAGATTGACGCGGCGGTAAAAACCCAAAGGAGGACTTATGTCCGCAATTACGATGAAGGAGTTACTGGAAGCAGGAGTTCATTTCGGCCACCAGGCCAAGCGTTGGAACCCGAAGATGAAAAAGTATATCTTCGGCGAACGGAACGGGATCTACATCATTGATCTCCAGAAAACGCTCAAGTTGTTTAAGGAAGCCTATGATTTTGTCCGCACGTCGGCTTCCCAGGGTAAAGATGTCTTGTTCGTAGGCACCAAGAAACAGGCTCAGGATTCGATAACCGAGGAAGCAAAAAGATGCGGCATGTATTATGTCTCGAGCCGATGGCTCGGAGGCATGCTGACAAACTATACGACCATCAAAAAAAGCATTGATCGCCTGAAAAAAATCGAGAAAATGAAGGAAGACGGCACCTATGAAAAATTGACGAAAAAAGAGGTCGCTGGGCTGGAAAAAGAGCGGACCAAACTTGAAAAAACATTGTCAGGCATCAAGACGATGGCAGAGCCGCCGTCCGTAGTGTTTATCATCGACCCCCGGAAAGAAGCTATCGCCGTGCATGAAGCGAACAAGTTGGGCATCAAGGTCGTGGCTGTCGTGGACACGAACTGCGATCCCGACAATATCGACTATGTGATTCCGGGCAATGACGATGCAATACGCGCGATCCGCCTCATGGCTTCCAAAATTGCCGATGCTGTTATTGAAGGCAGACAGGCGATAGCCAAGGAAACAGGCGAAACAATAGAGGCAGCCAAGGCAACCGGAGCCGAAGCGCCGGAGCAGCCGGCCGTTGAAGTTGCCGAGGCAGAAACCGATGTCGCGGGTGAGGAAGAATAAGAACGAATTTATATATTATATAATGAACCGTTGAAGGGAGTTTTTTTTACGATGGCGACCATATCTGCAACAGCAGTTAAGGATTTACGCGAAAAAACCGGCGTCGGCATGATGGAGGCAAAAAAGGCGCTCGAGGAAGCCGGGGGCAATTTCGAACAGGCAGTCGATATCCTGCGAAAGAAGGGGCTCTCCGCTGCGGCGAAGAAGGCATCGCGCGTGGCTGCCGAAGGCATAATTGCCTCCGCCCTGGATAAAGACTCCAAAACAAGTGTATTGATCGAGGTAAACAGCGAGACGGATTTCGTTTCCAAAAACGAAGAGTTTCAAAAGTTTTCAAGAAGCCTGGCAGATATGGTGAATGCTCATAAGCCTGCCGATGTGGCTGCGCTGTCACAATTATCGCTCAACGGCGAAAACGTTGAAGCCAGACGACAGGGACTTATCCAGAAGATCGGCGAAAACATAGCGATACGCCGCTTCGAACGGTATGAAACCAGCGGCAGGATCGCCATATATCTGCACGGCAACCGTATCGGCGTTATGGTCGACTACTCAGGTGGCGACGAGCAGGTCGGAAAGGACGTGGCCATGCACATCGCTGCGGCCAATCCTCAGTATCTAAACCGTGAGACGGTTCCCGCCGACGTTATCGCGCGCGAACGCACGGTCTATGAGGGCCAGGCGAAAGAATCAGGAAAACCGGTGGCCGTCATCGGGAAAATAGTAGAAGGAAAAATGGAAAAGTTTTACACGGACACCTGTCTCATGGACCAAGTTTACATCAAAGACCCCGACGGCAAGGTCAAGATAAAAGACTTTGTCAAAAAGACAGGGGGCGTCATAATTAAGCGCTTTGTACGCTTCCAGCTCGGAGAAGGCATCGAAAAAAAGAAGGAAAATTTTGCCGAGGAAGTGGCGTCCCAGCTGAAATAAGGTGTAACACTCGGATTTTTGACGAAAACGGCTGGGCCTTATTCGACAGCGGTTTTCTCTAATTGGGGAAATCATGGCACAAACTCGATATAAACGTATCCTGCTCAAGCTCTCCGGAGAAGCTCTCATGGGCGAGCAGGGATACGGCATCGACCATGCCGTTCTCGATACGATCACATCGGAAGTCAAGGAAATCTGCGACCTGGGTGTTGAGGTCGCGATCGTCATCGGCGGAGGCAATATCTTCCGGGGCCTCTCTGCCGCCGCTAAGGGTATGGAGCGGGCGAGCGCCGATTATATGGGCATGCTGGCTACGGTCCTGAATGCCCTCGCCCTCCAGAACATCCTCGAGAACAAAGGAGTGGTCACGCGCGTACAATCGGCAATCGAAATGCGCGAGCTGGCCGAAACATATATCAGACGCCGCGCTGTGCGGCACCTCGAGAAAGGGCGCGTCGTAATCTTCGCCGCCGGCACCGGAAACCCCTATTTTACCACGGACACCGCCGCTGCCCTCCGGGCCATGGAAATCGGGGCCGAGGTGATCATGAAGGCCACGAAGGTTGACGGGGTCTACAGCGCAGACCCGATGAAAGATAAAGCAGCGACCAAATTCAACCACCTGACCTATATCGAGGTTCTGCAGAAGAGCCTTCGGGTCATGGATGCGACAGCAATCTCGTTGTGCATGGACAACAATCTTCCCATCATCGTGTTCAATCTGAACGCTTCCGGCAATATAAAACGTATTGTTCTTGGCGAAACGGTAGGAACACTCGTAACGGGGGGGACCAATGCTTAATGAGCAGAAGAAGAAGGCCGAAGACAAGATGCTCAAGGCGCTCGACGTTTTGAGAAAAGAGCTTGCGTCATTACGCACGGGCAGGGCATCTCTGGCCATGCTCGACGGCATAACCGTCGACTTCTACGGCACTCCGACACCTCTCAATCAGGTCGCCAATATGGCGATCCCTGACCCTCGTCAGATAACCATACAGCCGTGGGAAGCCAAGATGCTCGGGGAAATCGAAAAGGCGATTTTGAAGTCCGATGTCGGCATTACACCGACAAACGACGGGAAACTGATCCGACTGAACATCCCTGCATTGAATGAGGAGCGCAGACACCAACTTGTAAAACATGCAAAAAAACTTGCCGAAGAATGTCGAGTTGCAGTCAGGAATATCCGGCGCGACATCAATGACGATATCAAGAAAAAGAGCAAGGACAAAGCCGCGCACGTCTCTGAAGACGAGACCAAGAAGCTGCAAGAGGAGATTCAGAAACTGACTGACGCTTATATCAAAAAAATAGATGACGGGCTTGTCCATAAGGAAAAGGAGATAATGACGGTATAGCTCTTCTCCTTTCCGGCAAACGCCAACCCCCCGCAATACCGAAGTCAGCACAGAGCCTTCTGCACCCGTCCGATCCATTATGAAACACATATATCGTCATTAGTAAATTTTATGGCAGGCTTCGGCTTTTTTCTTGACAAAAAACAGGCCTTACGGTAAATTTTTTGGGGTTAACACTGTTCTATAAGGAGCATGAGAATGAAAGAAGGACCTCTGCTTTTACATGTACCAAACGTACCGGAGCATGTCACCTATTCCTGGCTCGCGATGGCCATCCTTATCGGCCTTTCTCTGGTCGCGCGTTTTACGCTTAAGAAAAGCGCGCCTACAGGTTTCCAGAACTTTTTTGAGGTCATCGTCGGCGGCCTCGAAAACTTCGTCGAGGAAATCATGGGTCCCGAGGGCAAACATTACCTTACCTTGATCGGCTCTCTGTTTCTGTTCATTCTCGTCTGCAACCTCCAGGGGCTTTTCCCGGGCTTTGATTCTCCGACTGCAAACATCAATACCACGCTTGCACTTGCCCTGGTATCGTTCACCGCAACTCACTACATCGGCATCAAGCGACACGGCATCGGGTACATAAAGCATTTCATGGGACCCATGCCGCTCCTTGCGCCCCTCATGTTCCCCATTGAACTCATCAGTCATCTGGCCCGGGTCATGTCGCTCACGTTTCGTCTCTTCGGCAACATGGTGGCTAAGCATAAACTTCTCCTTGTGCTCGCGTTGCTCGCGCCGTACATCGCTCCTGTCCCGATCCTTGGACTGGGCGTTCTGGTCGCTTTTGTCCAAGCGGGAGTCTTTACGCTTCTCACGATGCTCTACCTCTCCGGATCGATTGAAGAGGCGCACCTCGGAGGAGGGGACCACCATTAGGCTTTTACCCCGGTGACCGCGGTTCCTTCAAAAGAAGGAGTTTCCGGGAGGTTGTATTCCGGCACTATTCCGGACAGGTTTTCAAATTTCGAGAAAGGAGCCAACATTGATGAAAAAATCTGGAGTCGTACTCTTGATGGTCTTCGCTCTGGTGCTCATCGCATCGGCCGCATTTGCAGAAGAAGCGGCGGCCGCTGACGGAGGTAAATTTGCGTTCTTCGGCACGGTTGCCGCAGCTTCCGCAATCGGCATCGGCATCGCGGCCCTCGGCACCGGAATCGGCATGGGCCTGGGCATCGGCCGGGCTGTTGAAGGTATTGCCCGCAACCCGGAAGCTTCGGGAAAGATCATGACCACCATGATCGTGGGTCTTGCCCTGATTGAGTCGCTGGCGATTTACACCCTCGTTGTGGTGCTCATCCTTCTGTACGCAAAACCGTTCGGCATCTAAGTTTTAAAAATACAATGACGCAAAAAGGGGACGGAGTAAATCCGTCCCCTTTTTTTATTACTCTAAAAAGCTGAACCGCTCAGGCAGCCTTATCGATAATGAAATCGCCGGCTATCTTCACTTCGCCGTCTATCCTGGTATTGCCGAGAATCCGGGCGCTCCCGCCAACCTGCGCTTTGTCGGCTACCTCGGCATATCCGCTGATAACGGCGTCTCCGTAAACCCCGGCAAACCCGTATACCTTCGCATCTCCCTGGACCTTGGCGTTTCCGAAGACCCTCGCATTTCCGAATATCTCAGCCCTGCCCGAAATCTCCGCATTATCAAAAACCCAGGCATTCCCGAAAACAAACGCTTCACCGCTCAGCTTGCATTGACCGCAGATTTTCGCAAAAGGCCCGACATAAACGCTCTCGTCAACGCAGGCATTTTCGGCTACCATGCCCCCCCGTTTGGGTGATGATGATATTTTACTCCATCGATCTCTACAACCGGAGCTGTGGACAGCACTTTGATATCCATATGGCACCTCCAGAATAAATTTATGCGTGAGCGCCCGCTGCCATTTTCGAAAACTAAATTGTAAATTTATATACTGCTTAAAGCATAACGAAGAGACACTATTTTGTCAAATTAAGCGATGATCTTCCAGTCAAAAGCGCTTTTGTGTCATTAGAACCTTCTTGGAACTACTAAAGAAAGTGGCTGATTTTGCCCAGCGCCTTTATTGCAGCATAACTCTCTATTAAATTTACTTTTGATTAATGAGATTATTTGCTATAATACGTCGCACTGTAAATCAGTGATATAAGGAGTCTACGACGCACATGAGTACTATGAAAAATGTTCGAGTTCGCTTCGCACCCAGCCCGACAGGCGCACTCCATATAGGAGGTGTCCGAACAGCCCTCTTTAACTGGCTTTACGCGCGCCATCATAAAGGAACGTTCATTTTACGGATCGAGGATACCGACCAGACACGTTCCACGGATGAGTCGATCAAAATCATATTGGACGGCATGAAGTGGATCGGCCTTGATTGGGATGAGGGACCATACCGCCAGACTGAACGCATGAATGTCTATCGCGAGAATGTCGACCGTCTTCTGAAGGCAGGCAAAGCCTATTACTGTTATTGCACGCCCGAGGAACTCGAGGCGCGCAGGAAGAAGGCGCTTGCCGATGGCCGCCCGCCCAAATATGACCGCAAATGTCGTTCGCTTACAGCACCCGTTCCCGGACGTACCCCTGCGGTCCGCTTTCTGTCGTCTGATGAAGGGCAAACGATTGTGCGTGATCTTATTCGCGGAGCGGTGACCTTCGAGAACCAGCAGCTTGACGATCTCATCATACAGCGTTCCGATGGGTTCCCAACGTATAATTTCGCGGTCGTCGTAGACGATGTTACGATGAAAATCTCGCACGTTATCCGCGGTGACGATCATTTAAACAACACGCCGCGCCAGATCCAACTTTACCACGCGCTCGGATATGAAGCTCCCGAGTTCGCGCACTTGCCCATGATCCTCGGGCCGGATAAAACCAAGCTCTCAAAGCGCCATGGCGCCACAGCCGTTACAGAGTACATAGACCTTGGCTATCTGCCTGAAGCGCTTGTCAACTACCTCGCTCGACTCGGTTGGTCTCACGGCGACCAGGAGATTTTCTCGCAACAGGAACTGATCGGAAATTTCTCCTTCGAAAATGTGGGAAAAGCGCCTTCCGTCTTTAACCCCGAGAAGCTCCTGTGGCTCAATCACCATTATATCCAGCAGGCCGACCCGGCAAGACTGGCGGGTCTGGTCCTCGATCTTTTAAAGAAGGACAAGATCGTTGATGCAGGAAAAGAGCCGGATCTCGACTGGCTCAGGAAGCTGGTTACGATACTGACCGAGCGGAGCCACACGCTCGTTGAGATGAAGACCGCATCCGTTCCTTTCATCGTCGATCAAATTACGATAGAAGAAAAGGCAAAGGCCAAGCACCTGCAGCCCGATGTTGTCACGCTGCTTTCAGAGCTTCTTACAAAACTGAAAGCTGTGGATCCCTTTACGCGCGATGAGATAGAGAAGGTGTTCAATGCGATCGTCGCAGAGAAGGGATTAAAGCTCGGCAAAATCGCTCAGCCGGTACGGGTCGCATTGACAGGCGGAACGGTAAGCCCAGGTATCTATGAAGTGATCGAACTGATGGGAAAGGAAAAAACCATCAGGCGCATTGAGGCTGCGATCGCTGTAATAAGGTAAGCCCGCCAGGCTCTCTCACCCTCTTCTGAACCACGAAACCGTCATCGCGAAGTCCGAAACACTCGCCAATCCTGATTTGCCGTTGTAAAACACGGCTTTTTACGCTAGAATACTACGTGCGTATTGATCTGTTTTTAAAAACCGCGAGGCTTATAAAACGCCGGTCAATCGCGCGGGAAATGTGCGACCAAGGCAGAGTGCTTGTAAACGGCAGGGAGGTTAAACCCGGCAGAGAGGTCAGGCAGGGAGACGTTATCACACTGAAATTTTCGTCGCGGGTTATCGATTTTGAAGTTATGAGCAATCCTTCGGAAGCACCCAAGAAGGTCCCTCCCGGGGAAATGTACCGTCATCGAATACCCTCACCACTCCCCCTGTCCCCTGGAGGGAGAAGGACAAAGGGAGACGGGACTTCATGATCAAGATCACGCTCTCGAAAGAAGACGTATGGACGGAAAACCTCTTATAGTCATAACCATGGGTGACCCGGCAGGCATCGGCCCGGAGATCATCGCCAAGTCAATCGACAGCGGAGAATTGCCATCGCTCTGCAGACCCATAGTGATCGGCGACGCGGGTGTGATGAGAAAACTGGTGGAAGAAGTTGGGCTTTCAGTGACGATACGGGGCATCTCTTCGGTCTCTGAAGCAGTTCCCGTTTCCGGCACAATCGATGTTCTGGATCTTAAGATGGTGGACCTTGAAAGCCATAAATGGGGAACTCCGGACGTTTCCTCAGGCAAGGCAGTGGTCGTTTATATAAAGAAAGCAGTCGAACTCGCCCTGACACATCAGGCCGACGCAATCGTAACGGCGCCGATCAACAAGGAAATGATGAACGCTGCGGGTTATCGCTATGCCGGTCATACGGAACTGCTCGCAGAACTCACCAATTCAGGGGAATACGGCATGATGTTCGTAGGAGGCGGTCTCAAAATTATTCTGGCAACTATTCACCTGGCGCTCAAGGATGTCCCCGGGCACATTACGCAAGCTTCCGTTTTGAAGACACTTCGTCTGGCGCACACGGCGATGGCCGCCTTTGGAATACACCAGCCCCGGATCGGTGTTGCGGCACTGAACCCGCATGCCGGAGAAGGAAAGCTCTTCGGAAGCGAGGAGTGGGACGAAATCATGCCGGCCATTTTACAGGCGCGGACGGAAGGCATTGACGCGAGCGACCCCATTCCGGCCGATACGCTTTTTTATAAGGCGCGTAACAGGTACTATGATATCGTTGTCGCCATGTACCACGATCAGGGGCTTGCACCTCTCAAGATGCTGGCCTTTGGAAAAGCCGTCAATGTGACAGTCGGCCTTCCCATCATACGCACCTCCGTTGATCACGGCACTGCTTATGACATCGCCGGAAAAAATTGCGCTGATCCGACCAGCCTGGTCGAAGCGGCGAAAATTGCTGCCCAAATGACCTCGTTTCGCAATAGACAACTCCGGGAGACACCATGAATGGCAAAAAAACGTCTCAATTCTTGACCCGCTCTCATATTTTCACCATCGCCTTCTTCGGCGTATTTCTGTTCCTGCTGTATCAGATGATACGTCTGCTCGCCCCCTTTTCTGCTGCGATTCTCTGGGCCGGGGTGATTACGCTTTGGTTTTATCCGGTCTACCGCAGGATACTGGCCCTGCTGCATGGAAGGGAAGGTCTTGCTGCAAGCATCATGACGTTGTTTACCCTTCTCCTCGTTATAGGGCCGGCCATCATACTGCTCTCGGTGCTCGTTTCGCAGACTGTGGAACTATATCAATGGGCCGCGGAGGGAATCACGTCGGGCGCCATCATGGAGTACTGGAACAGGATATCCACAGTTATATCGAGAAAGCTGCTGACGCTGCCTCTTCTCGCCGATATCGATGTAAGGGATATGGTCATCAACGCTCTTCGTAAATTTTCTTCCGGGATGGCCTCGCAGGTCGGGGCCCTTCTGCGGGACACGCTGCTCCTCCTCTTCAATCTTTTCATCATGCTTACCGCGCTTTTCTTTTTTTTCCGGAACGGCGAGCGCTATTACAGGACTGCCGTGGACCTTATACCATTCTCATCGGACCAGAAAATTTCCATTGCTAAAAAACTCCACGATACGTTTACGGCCGTGATTAACGGCATGTTCCTTATTGCGCTTGGTCAGGGAGTAATGACCGGGATCGGCTTCGCGTTATTCGGGATCCCCTTACCGGTTTTGTGGGGATTTTTAACTGTGGTCCTGTCGCTCCTTCCTTTCGGGGGCGCGGCGCTGATATGGATCCCTGGAGCACTGTACCTCTTCGCCACAAAAGCGACTTTGCAGGGAATTCTGCTGTCGATCTGGGGAATCCTCCTTGTCAGCCTGCCGGATAATTTTATCAGGCCGATACTGATCGGAAAAAAAACAAATATGCCCACACTCTTTCTGTTCTTCGGGATTCTGGGGGGCTTGCAGGTATACGGGTTCCTGGGCATCCTGTTCGGACCGCTGATCGTGACGCTACTGACAGCCTTTATTCAAATCTATCGCGAGGAGTTTGCTGCAAATAATAATAGTGCACTGTGATTGGTGGCGGCTTTTCATGCCTGCATAGGAGGAAAAAGAACGTATGGAAGATTTAGCGAAATCGGATACCTGGAGAGTGTTCCGGATCATGGCCGAACTCGTGGAAGGCTTTGAGGCTTTAAACGGGATCGGCCCTGCCGTAACCATATTCGGCAGCGCCCGCCTCGCGCCGGGATCAATCTACTATAATAAATGTTTGAAAGTGGCAGAGCACCTTGCCAGGGACGGTTTTGCAGTCATTTCAGGAGGCGGGCCCGGCATCATGGAAGCGGCGAACAAGGGTGCCCAAAATGCCAACGGCATTTCCATCGGGTTGAACATAGAACTGCCCATGGAGCAGGCGCCGAACATTTTTCAGGATATTCGTGTGGAGTTCCGCTACTTCTTCGTACGCAAACTGATGTTCGTCAAATACGCGATCGGATATGTAATTTTCCCGGGCGGCTTCGGAACGATGGATGAACTTTTTGAGGCGCTCACTCTCATTCAAACGAAAAAGATCCGCGGCTTCCCGGTCGTGCTCGTAGGCAGGGAATACTGGCAAGGCTTGATAGACTGGATGAAAAAAGCGGTGCTTACCATGAATAATATAAGTGCCGAAGATCTGGACCTGTTGCACATCGTTGACGAGCCTGAAGAAGTGTGTGCGATCATCAATCACCGGTACGAGGACCGTATCACCGACGTCCATCAGGACAGGCGAGATCCGAACCGCAGAGGCATTTAATCATGGGCTGCGTCTTCTCGACCGTATCCAAACTGTCCTTGGCTTTGATTGTTTATGTTCACCGCGGCACAGATTTTGTCGATTGTAGTATTTTTATCTTTTGAAAAGGTCGTCAAGCGCTTTGCGCTTTTTTTCAATCTCTTTTTCTTCAAAGCCCGTGGCTGGCCGGTCCGGGAATGCAAAATAATCGCAGTAATTGGCCTTGTCCTTTATCTTGACCGGTTCAGCTACCGGTTCCCGGCATTGTTTCGATGCATGCAAGTCATACAACGCGCAATTCAGACAGCAATGAAGATCCGCTTTGCAAAATGCACATTCCTCTCTACGGCCGGTTGTTCTGCCTGATGTAACTTCATGCCTGCACTTATGACAAGTTTTCATGATCTTCACTATATCGCACTGAGATAATTTAGACAACTCCAAAGAGCATAAATAAGACACAGGTCGAATGTAGACATCTTGCCGCTCACTCGTTTCAATTCAGCCGCGTTTCTAAAAACATCTTGACTCTCCTGATACTTTGGGATACTATTTACATACTGTTCTTTTTGATTTAATTTATTTTTCAGGGACTTATATTTTGGTGAAAAGTACATAAAGTTGAACAACCTTAAGTAGCAACATGGCAAGGAGAAGCAAATGAAACACCCTATCCGTCTGGTTTCATTCATAATCTGTTCTATCATCCTGATCGCGTCCGTTCAAGAAACGGAAGCAGCCAAAAAAACGGGCCCCGATTCGTTCAAGACCTGTATCGATGACCTAAAAAGCGATCCGGGCAATGCAGAGCTCCGTGAAAAAATCATTAAACTCGCTCTCGGTATGAAATCTGCTCCAGCGCTGCCTGAAGCCGCGGAGCGGGGCATGGCCCGGGGAACAGCTTTTTTCAGCAAGGCCGAAGACGCAGCCGGATACAGCAAAGCGATGGCCGAATTTGAAGCTGCCGCAAATGCGGCGCCGTGGTTCGCCCTTGCCTACTATAATCTCGGAGTGGTTCAGGAAAAAGCAGGAATGTATACCGAGGCGATTCAGAATCTGAAATTCTATTTAATAGCGGCGCCGGAGGCGAAAAATGCCAGAGACGTTAAAAACAAGATCTATGCTCTGGAAGTTGACGCCGAAGACTTGCAAGCGGGAAAGAACGCGCCGAATGATCAAGCGGTAAAATCGGCATCTATTGCCGCAAAACCGACGCTTGATATTGAACCCGAAAAAGAACTCAGAATAATAAAAATGCCCCTGGAAGCAAAGGATAAGAAATCCAAAGTACCAAGCTTTCTTGGCAACTGGTATTTCAAAGAAAATATCAGAGGAGAAGAAATTACCATCCATGCATTTGAGATTCTGAAGAATACAAACGGCGATCTTGTTTTGAACCCGCCCAAACGGGCAGGAGACAGCTATGCCGCCGTTAACATTTTCGAGATTACGGACAAAACACTAAAGCTCCAGATGAAATGGAAGATGAAATCCGTCGTGGGATACTGGAAAACGGAAACCTATGTTCTCACTTTATCTGATGACGGCACAAAGCTGACCGGAGCACACAATCAGCAAAGTGTCGGAGGCAGAAATATCGATATGGATAGAAGTCTATTCCGGCAGTAACAATGCCCGCTCCCAAAACGCACCACAATCTTGAGAAATGAATCACTCTTTTCCTCTGCGTTGCACTTTCCTTTCCATCTGAAACGAACGTTCGAAATTAATTCCCCCGCTCATGACATCCTCACTTTTTTTTGTTATAGTTAAAATAGCTTACAGATTAATTACTTTTTTTTAGCACTTAATATGCAGCTGCATTGTCCGGGTTGTTTGCATCATCCGGACATCTCTATCAAGACCGCCGCCTCTAAGAGCAACACGCAGAAATAAAACCTGGAGAAAAATCGTCCATAATTTGCTGCGAGAGATACCATGTCCACTATTGAAATACTTCTGACCATTGGTGTCGTAACATTTATCATTTACACGGTGTGCACTATAGTATTTTTCGTGGAATTTTTCAGAGTCAGTTTTGCTCTTCGGCGGTTCATTCAACAGACCGAACAACGCCTTGGCCCGATTCTGACATCTCTGACGGGTATCCTGGACGATATTGGAAAAACAACTCAAAGCGTTGCAGCTTTTACCGGAATACAGAAAATCGCCGGTTCTCTTGCATCCGTGGAAAAAGTTGTGAGAATCGTTTACGAATCGTTGCGGGGAAATGTCGGCGAAACCGCTCGCGCGAATATTGCCGGACTGAAAGCAGGAATAAAAACAGGTGTTATATCTATATTAAATAATATGCGGGATAAAAAGGAGGATCATCATGAAGGATCAACTGGGTGAGCAGGTCGCAGCAAAACAGAATTCGGTTTTTGTTCCATTTTTACTGGGCGGCTTAGTGGGTGCGGCTATCGGGCTTCTGCTGGCGCCTAAGTCAGGAAGCGAAACGCGCAAGCAGATCAAGGATCTTGCAGAAGATACGAAAGACAAGATCGCTTCCACCATCGACAGGGGCAAGCTTGCATATGACGATACAAAAGTAGCGATCAGCAGCGCGGTGGAAGCAGGCAAGCAGGCATATGCCCAGGAACGGGATAAGGTTTTGACCGGCCATTAATGCTTATGATGCATAACAATGCCTTTGTTTGCATTAAAGGGCTTAAGAATCTCAGCTTTGGGGGCATCGGTCTATTCGATGCCCTTTAACTTTTTAACCATGATATTCCCTATCACGCTTGTGGGAGGAGGCGAACCTACGAAAAAGTGGAACGAAATATGCCGCAGATTCCCCGATTTCTCCCGATTGGTCTCGCTATTCGTTGCCATAATTCTGACAACCGGCATCGCTTCATGCAGCCCGGCTCGTAATCTTATAATTCGGCCAGTAGAGCCCCAATATGTGCCGGGTAATTATAAGCTTTTACTGTACGGCTGCCGGCATCCGGACGACATAGAAAACATGGTCATTCTCGATAAGGAAGGGGACAACATCACCTTTGACGTTCACGCCCCGGCGTTCGAATATACGGTGAAAGGAAACGCTTCAGGAGAAGAAGCGCTCAGGGAAGCGGAGCGATTCCTGAAATGCAGTTTTTATTATGAGCAGTCACAATTGAGCATGTTAATGGACTCTTCCGGCCAAATCATCGGTTATGAGCTCAGGCCCCTCTACTCCGCGGTACGGTTCGGAACGAGAGATGTTTTTTATGTTCAGTATCGGGAAAAAGCTGAGCGGGTAGTAGTGTATATCCGGCTTGACCCTGAGGTTGAAAGATTTATTCAAAGTCCCGGAAACGGCGATCAGCGTGAACGCAAATGATCCTCTCAGGCGAGTGAAAAAGATTTATTCGAAGTGCTGTTAAATAAAAAAACAGGTGTAGGGGAAAGAGAAAAGGGACTACGCCTCTTTTCTCTTTGGGCACACCTGTCGCGCCGCAGACTATGGTCGCGGCATAAACCGGCCCGTTCCCCTCGGTGGGAGGCGGACGCGCAAATTACGTGGTCCTCGTGATTAGATAAGTATCAGTATAACGCCCGAATAGTCCCTGTCAATTGAACATAAGTATGAGGCCGGTTCAATTCCAGTCCAGCAGCCTTTTCTGACCTTCCAATTTTCTGATTTTTGTCACATCCTGGCTTACTTCGAGGCAACCCCGGTATAAGCCTGCGCCATCCCGTACCGCAAAATATTTAATAAGAATGAATTTTCCCTGCATCTCTATCCAGAAATCGGCATAACTTCGTGTGCCGTCCCTGAAGGCGTCAAGAATCTTCTGCACCGTACCCAGGCTCTTTGGGGGATGGCAATTCTGTACTTTACGGCCGATGACTCCGGGGCTCCTCGGAAAAATCCGGTCGGGCGTCGCCGAGTAATAGACGACCTCATCATGTTCGTTCACGAAAGAAATATCGACCGGAAGGTGCATGAGCATGAGATTCACCTGTTCCGGGGTAAGCTGCCCGGTGTTCAGGTTCAAACTTCCTATTTTTTCCTCCAGAAGTTCCTGCTGGAACGATTGTGTTGCCGGCTTCCAATCCTGTTCCGGCGTAATCCAGGCGTACCCGATTTCTTCCTCGCCCTTTCTCACCTTCGCCCACTCTTCTTCGGTCATTGTTTCCAGTGCCATGGGAAAAAGAATATGCTCTTCCTTGTAGATCATATCATTGATCATCTTGACGAGCGCATCGATCGCAACCTGCTCCATCTTGTCGTCCATTGCCCGCTTGCGCACGTCTTTAATAAAGTGCCTGATATCATCATGGAGCGCCCACATCACCTTGGAGGGTCCTGAAATGCCTTTTGTTTCGAGAATGGGGAAAAGCTGGTTCTCCTTACGGACATAATGCTTCTCGATCTCGCTCAGCCGGTCGAGAAAATTGAGCAATGCCGCTTTTCCCGTGGCGAAGTCTTTTATCGCAGTTGCCTGTTTCAGGATATCCTCTGCAGCACGATTTTCGAGCATAAAGGTATGCACCGGGTGGCCCGCGGGAAGGCCCGGTACCGTTTTATGCTCCAGCGCATCCTTGAAGACCTGTACATGCACTTCGCAGAGGTTTTTTATCTCTGTTTCGGGCATTCCTTCCGCGATCAGCCGCTGCTCCATTTGCGCAATTTCCCACGGCGCCACGTCCTTTATGAACGTCTCAAATTTCTTTTTTTGGCTTTCGGCGTCCTTCCCCGCATGAAGCTCCTTTATGATTTCTTTCAGCCTTTCGATCCTGAGCTCCTGCTCATCCTCGCCTTCATCGCCGTACGTAATTGAAACAGACTCATTCGTCCTTTTTTTGATTTCTCCGGCGATATCGTCGAGCAGCTTCTTCACGTCCATGCCGGCGATCATCGCGGCCCTGTTAAGAGACGCGATCCTGCCCACGGTTTTTCGCATCAAGGGGTTGTTAAGCATCTTGAATTCAGGGTTAATGCTGATAAGAAAATCTTTAAGAAACGGATACCGGTTGAGCAGGTCATTGACTTTGGTTTTCGGGCTCAGGTCCATGTTTTCCTCCTTTTATGAATAAAGTATAGCGCCCCATGAATGAAGCCGATATGATTTACGTCATGATTATTGTGATATTTTAAAGGTTGGAAGTGAGGCAGGATAAGGAAAGCTCAGCACGTGACAGCATTTCGAATAGGAATCTCTAAGCCATTATTCTATCGTAACCGATCTAAACGGGTATAATTATTCATATAATCGCGACACTGGCGGGATGGGGAAATGTCTCAGCCATTGTTATCGCTGTTGTCCTGTTCTGAGTAGTTGCCATGCGCCATGCGCTATGCTCTCTGCGTTGCACCCCGCTCCCACACCACAGCCTTCTCGTAATCTTTAAAAAGCCTTTCTCTCTTCTTGAACTCTTTCGAGTGGACGCTTCTTCTTCCGCCCTTTTCTAAAATGCCTATGGCGGCATGAAGCATCTCGTGATACACCACGAAGGCGATATAATAATGGGGAACTGATTTCCTGTCGAGCACGGGATTGATCCTGATCAAGTTCGGCCTTGCACTGTAACTTCCGAGCGTTCTTTTTCTGACCGCGTAGCGAGGACTTCTCGACCCCCACGTTATCGCGGCAGAGACCAGGCCGCCAAAATAGTTACGGTTGATCTCGTCATATAATTCACGAAGGTCATGGAACTTGCCCATGCTCTTAAGGGAGATATTCTTCGGCGGCTTTGTGCGAAGCTGCTCTCCGTTCTCTCGCACGAATTTATGGAAAAGAAGCATCTTGCTTTTTTTCTTTTTCAGGAAAGAAACAATTTCCTCGATCACGTCATTGCCTGCGTTCAGAAATATCCGGCTCAACCGAATCTGCATCACCCCGTCACGCGTTCCTGCCGAAAGCATGCTTGTTGAATTTTTTGTGAGGATGAGACAGACACTCTTGCCGAGACCCTCTTCAAGGTAATGCTTGAGAGAATCTGCCGTATGGCAAAAAAGGAGTTTTAGTTGTCCATCTGTCGTTTCTTTTCGCATGGAAATTTGATCTCAAATCCTTGCCGCTTGATAATTTTACTCTTTATCTTGAAGAGGAATTCTACTATACTTTGCTCGACTGGGCAATCTTTCTTCCTGTAGTCTGCAAAGTGGAATCCATAATCGCTGCCACAGATTACGTCCCGTAATTGATAGCTGTAACGACTCCTCACTTGTCGCCTCTCGTCGATTTCGGTCGCGCAGGCGGTGCGGGCATTTGCCGAGGACCTGAGGATCAGTCCCGCAATTCCGGAGGGACGCATAAGGTACGAGAAAAAGAATTATGCGCTGCTGAAGGAATTGATCGGAGCCAATAAGGTCCGAAATCTTTTTCTTAACCATACATAAATGGTGATGAGGTGAGCCGGATGTCTCAAACAACAGAACCGACGATTGAACAATGGAAATCACTCTATAATTTATCAACCAAGTTCCGAAAACTCGCGTGCTGGCAATGGATGACAGACGAAGAGGTATTCGGCGTACAAAATCCTGCAACAGGCGAGATCGGCTACTGCTGCATCATCGGAAATCTCGGGCAGCAATTGGGAATAATCGTATATCAAGGGACTGAGGGGTTTTCCAGCTATCAGCGCCTTTTGAGAGGAAATTCCTCATCGGATGCATTCGACGACTTCCTGGCGCAGAAATGCCTCAGCGTTACCTTCAATGATAAAAGCGTGCTGGAACAGGAAGATCTGTCCGTCATAAACGCGTTAGCCCTGACGTTTCACGGGACGAAAGCATATCCGTGTTTTCGCAATTTGACTCCCGGATACTTCCCTTGGTTTCTCAGCGCGGGGGACGCCGATTTTCTCTGTCTTGTCCTCGATCAGGCCATGAATGTTTGCGTGCGATGCAAAGAGAGCATGGATATTCTCAAATCCCGCACCCCGGGCCACTATCTTGTTCGCGTTAAGAAGCCCGGAGACGAAAAGAACCAATGGACCGACGAGTGGCTCAAACCCGACCCGATTCAGCCCAATCCGATTGAGCGTTGTGCAATCGATGAAAGTCGCGTGATGCGATTGACATCAAACGCGAAAAAGTCGGGGATCTGGGAATTCTCGTATGCTCTGGAGAACATGCCGGTGAAAGAATCGGGAAGGCCCTTTTATTTGATATTTCTGATGATAATCGATACCGGATCGGGATTTATACTTGATAGCCAGATCGCTCCGCCGCATTCTTACCAGAGTCAGCTCCCGGAGTATTTATTGAGTGCGGTTGAGAAAAATAAGATCTGCCCTCGAGAAGTTATGGTTGAAAGCGATGAAGCCTCAGTTATCCTGCAGCCCGTGCTTTCGCTGCTCGGCGTTAAGTTGACCAAAGTGAAAAAGTGCAAGGAATCTGCAAAAGCGCGGAAGGAATTCAGGCAGCATATGACGACAGGCTAAATATTGATGTCGTTGTCCGAGACTTAAATGATATTGAGGACACCACGTCGTTAAACCATTGAAGTGAGCGGAAGAAGGCATTTGTCAAGCCGCAAGACCTGTCCCTATGGTGGCTCTCTAAGGTGCTCTTTGATAATACCTTAAAACCAAACCGTCTTTATGTAATAGATTCGTAAAAACTCTTTTTCAGCCACAGAGGTCACGGAGGACTCAGAGAAAATCTTTAACTTTTTAAGGTTTTATCTCTGTACTCTCTGTGTCCTCTGTGGCAAATCTTGACTTTTTACGGGTTCGTCTTATGTAATTATGTGTTTGACATTATGTCAGATATGACATATAGTAAGTAGAGATGATGAAGCCAAAACCACTTGTCTGGTTGCATGGTGAAGTAAAAACCCCGCCACTATCTTCGGACGCGCGGATCGAGGCAGGGTATCTTTTGCGATGCCTGCAAAGTGGCGAACGCTTGTCACTACCACATTCCAGGCCCATGACATCGATTTGCGCGCGTTGTCATGAACTCAGGATCAACGATAAGGACAAGACATGGAGAATCATTTGCCGGTTGGATGACGATGCGATCTTAATATTGGACGTTTTTGAAAAGAAAAGTCAGAAAACGCCTAAGAATATAATCAATATCTGCAAAAAACGAATTGCTGCTTATGATAAATGTTAGAGGTGATAATCATGAAAAAAGATAAGATTAAAAGACTTGAGAAGCAGGGTTGGAAAGTCGGCTCTGTTTCTGATTTTCTTCAATTGAGCCGTGAGGAGGAAGAGTACATCGAGATGAAACTAGCCCTCTCGAATTATTTCCAGGAATTGCGGAAGAAAAAACATCTTACGCAGGTGCAGGTTGCTGAGAAAATCAAGTCGAGCCAGTCGCGAGTTGCCAAGATCGAGCGTGCAGAATCTTCCGTGTCTCTAGACCTTATTGTGAGGTCAATCATTGCTCTGGGCTCTTCGAAAAAGCAAATCGGCAGGATTATTCTCGCGAAGACTGCATAGGATATCTGCATCGCAGCTTACGCTCTGTAACTGATATCGGAGAACTGTAGTCCATTTCGGTCACAACGTCCCTTTTCGGGCTCCAAGGACGAAGGGTGAACGGAGGGTTTTCAACAGCCTGCTAAGCGATGGACCAGGGCCGGCCTTTCCCGCTGCTATTCAGCGCAGGCGGTGCGGGCATTTGCCGAGAAACTGAGGATCAGTCCCGCGATTCCGGCGGGCCGCATCAAGTACGAGAAAAAGAATTATACGCTGCTGAAGGAATTGATCGGAGCCAATAAGGTCCGAAATCTTTTTCTTAAACATACATGAGTCACTGGAATAGCGTGGCGCACGACGAAGTGATGGAGTATCAGGAAAGCTCAAATAGAATTAAATCTTCAAAAGTCCATGAATATGGACCTGACCCTAGTCAGTTCAGCGATATGTGAATCGGCCACGCTTATCCAAACAATTTTCGGCAGACGAGAAGATCAACTGGAGAAACAAACACGTTCATGCTGCTCATGTCAAATACGGATACACTCTTAAAGAGATTGCGGATCATCTCGATATTCATTATACTACGGTAAGCAAGATAATAAAGGGATTTGAAGAAAAAAGATAATCCAAGACCTGACCCTATGAGGTTCCTTTATTGGTACTACTTGTATAAATCAAACGCTTATCTGTAAAAAAGCAAAAGGGAGATGACATGAGAATTTTACATCTATCTGATTTACATGTTTCGTCCGAATACCTTGGTGAAATGACAGCATTCGTTGTTGATCCATTTCTGCAAGATGTTAAAAAATACCATATCGAGAAAAAATTCGATATTGTCTTACTTACGGGAGATATTATCGATAAGGGTGCAAGTGCCTTTAAAGATAAGACAGTTGCTACGAGACTGTCAATACGCTTGTAATAGCTCCTCTCATGAAAGCATTATCGCTAAAAAACGATCGTATATTCTTTATTCCTGGAAACCATGATATTTGGAGAGATCGCGACTCGAAGGTGTCAGAAGCAGGGTTACATCAAATATTAAATAATATCGACGCGGTCAATGACTATATAGATAGTGGGAACCTAGAAGGAATAAAAAGAATGTTACCCTTTAAAACTTTTGGAAAAACATTTTACGATGGCGTAAGCAATTGTATTTTGACAAATTACCATTCGCTTTTTAACATAGAACTAAGCTCCATGAAAACAGGCATTGCTTGTTTAAATTCAGCTTGGCGAAGCTATGAAGATGGCAAGGATCGTCACAACTTAATAATTGGAGAACGCCAACTTACTGCCGCAAAAAATTTCTTCAAGGATAACACCATTAACATAGCTCTTCTTCATCATCCAGTCGAATGGCTTGCGGATTTCGACAGAAGGTGTATTGAACCTCTGCTTGAAAATACTTTTCAACTTATATTCAGCGGTCATGTTCACTCGGGATCTTCTTGGTTAAAGTCTGACATTTATAAGGGGTTATTTGTGTCAGTGGCACCGAGCAGTTGGAGTTTTAGAGTGGAAGAGAAGAGTATAGATTACAGTAACGGATACTCAATTGTTGATTTCGACCCTGGGTCACTAGAAATCGAAGTTACAAACCGGCGATATTCTCATAGAAAAAATTCATATGTAGCTAATAATGATTTAGGAAATGACTTTGGAATCAGTAAATTTAAACTTCCTTCATCGGGCGAGCTGAAGTTGAGAAATTATGAAAACGATTTAGCAATTACTATAACGAATACGCATTTTGGAGAATTGAACGAGCACTTATTGACTTATAACACAAATACAAAAGCGCCTAGAGAGTTAAAGAGCCTTTTTGTCATGCCAAAAGTCGTTGAAAAAATAAATTTTGAAGGTGAGAAAAAGACAAAAGAAAAAAACGTATCAATCGAAGAGTTATGCTTATATCCGGCAAGCCAAATAGTGTTTGGAGTGAAAGAGTCAGGAAAATCTATTTTACTTGATCGTATCCTTGTTTATCTTTCAGAGAGCATACAGCAGCACAGATTAATCCCAATCCATATAGATTTTCGTCAGATAAAATCAAGCCGAATTGAAACACTAATTTCGCGATTTCTTGGTATAAGCATTTCCTTTATCAAAGACTTGTGCTCAAAGCATAAACTGCTTTTGCTAGTTGATAACCTGAGTTTTAATGAATATGATTCGTATCAATTAGGTGCTCTTCAGAAGTTTTTAGATGAAGCGCCAAATGTGACAATGATTGGCGCTTCTTTCCAAGTAGCCGAAGGAGCTGTGCCGATAGAACTTTACAATTTCCCTTTTTATGCTGGACTGCGTAAATTACACATCAAATCATTCGGCTCTTCTGAAACGCGCCTGTTGATAAAAAATTGGTTTTCAGAAAATCCCTCTCCTGACGTCGAAGATAAAATCGAAAAACTTTTGGATACCTTTTTAATGCTCAATCTTCCACGAACACCATTAGCGATATCCATGTTCCTTTGGATATTGGAACAACAGGAAAATTATCAACCCATAAATAATGCAACTATGCTTGAGCATTTCATCGAAAAATTATTTGAAAAACACGCACGTAAAGAAATATATTCTGACAGATTTGATTTTCGCAATAAGGAAAGATTATTAGCAGAAATAGCCTTTCGAATGCTGGAAAACAACTCAGAAAATTATCAGATGTCATCGCGCGATTTAATCGACTTTATCGATGACAGTTTGAAAGCCAAGAAATTTGATTTTATTCAAGCAAAAGACGTTCTTGATCACTTTATCGACAAAGGCGTATTTATCGAAGAAATAGATGATGCAGGTATATTTATTAGATTCAGATTCAGCTGTTTCATGCATTATTTTATAAGTCGTAAAATGGATTTTGATCCAACTTTTAAAGATTTTGTAATGAGTGAAGAAAATTATTTAATGTTTACTGACGAAATTGATTATTATACGGGCATCAAGAGGGATTGTTCAGATATACTTGAGACCGTAATTGGAAGAATGGAAAAGGACTTTAAAGAGGTAATAAATCGTATAATGCAGTTTCCGCACACCTTTGACGAAATATTCGAGAACCAACAATCAATGTTAGTCAAAGCCGATGAGAATTTTCTACTTCGACTAACTGATAAACCGAAACCAAGTCAGGATCAAATTGACGAAATTCAAGACAATGCTTTGGCAAAGATACCTGTGGAAAAAGGGATACAAAAAAAAGAAGCCAAAATCAGTGACAAGCAAAAAAAAGAACTGTTATGGACTTTAGCTGCTCGGGTTCTAAAAAATACGGAAGAGACGACAATTCCAGATTTAAAATATCGTAGCTATACATCACTGCTTCATTGCTCAATGGCGTACGCAATTTTATGGAAGTCTTTTATTGAGCGATACATTGCTGAAAACGAAAAGAAGGAAGGCTTTAAACTCGATGAGGAGCTTGAACTACAGAGAAATGTGCTGCCTTTAATTCATGAATTATGGATAAAAATGCTTATTGGAACGACAAAGCTTAGCGTGGTCTTTAGAGAAAAAATTAAGGCGGATGAAAAGGCCAGAGACAAATCTGACTTTGAAAAATATATTTCTACATTCTTATACGCTGATATTAGAGGCCGGGATGCAGCTCGACATATACATAATTTTGTAAAAAATGTTCGGAATCCTCATCTAGTGGATATGACTCTATTCAAGTTATTAACTTATTATTATTTGCGCTCGAAAACGAAAGAGTCTGACAAACAGTACGAAAACTTAATTGGTGATTTATTTGTAAATGCTCGAAATTATAGCAATAGCAAGAAGGTGGAAATAATACGTGATTTTAGAAAAAGGCGTAAGATCGAGCAACGTCGAAAAAAAGTCCAAGACAACGATAAGTAGAAACAGAGCATTCAGCGAGATAAAGTTGAAGAGCATGACGAAACGCAAGAAGGCTATCAGGCAAGCGGTTGAGAAACATAGTTACAGCCAGCGGGAGATTGCAAATTTTGGGGACGTTCGTTCTCAGCGTGCTTTGTCTCTTAATTGTAGAGTCTTCGTGAAGGCTACCTAAAAGCCGGATGCTTGACAGTGAATTTCGGAAAGAAGAAGCTTTGGTGACGTTGATACCTAGCGTGCATTACTCAACATGATGATTTCAACCTGCGGATCCTCAGCGTCGCGCCTTGCGGCGTGATCCGCGGGTTCAAAGTTTCTAATGGTAATAAACAGAATTGGAAAGTGACCTCGTTGCACAGTAGTAGGTGAACTATTCCCACTTATTTTTGCGTTATCCAAAAGCTCTCGCCGTTAAGTTGCTTTTCACCTCGAAACTTATCCACAGAACATCACGACGCTGGCACCGCCCTTCATCATCCGCTCTGTAATCACGGCTTTTTCAGAGACCTAATGGGGTCGAAGAAACTAATGGGGTCGGGAAACTAATGGGGTCGAATCTTTGTTGTTGACAAGATGCGGTACAAGGGCATCGCTATCGACGTCAACGAATCACGGCTTCCTGTTCGCATCCCCAGATTATGCTCCCGATAGTGCAAAGGTCTTGACAATTTTGCAATTCAATTGCATAATATCCGCATGTGGATAACAAGAAATGCGGAAACCGTGATTCGGGATTTTTCACGCCTGTTTCCTGTCGTATTCGTTACCGGCGCGCGTCAGGTCGGCAAGACCAGCATCCTGAACCATCTCTTCCGGGACTATTCCTATGTGACCCTGGACGATCCGGCCAAAGCTTCGGATGCCGAGAATTCTCCGTCCGACTTCCTTAACTCACTGCCCTCTCCCGCGATTATCGACGAGGCACAGTATGCCCCGGGCCTGTTTCGCCACATCAAGCTGATCGTGGATAAAACAAAGAAGAAGGGACAGTATTTCATAACCGGCTCCCAGAGCTTTAATTTGATGCACAATCTCACCGAAAGCCTTGCAGGCCGGTGCGGCATTGTCAGCCTTCAATCGCTGTCTGCTCAGGAATTGGCGGATTCGCGGCGCATGCCTTCAGTCGAGGAGTATATCGCCAAGGGCGGATTCCCGGCGCTTTACGCAGGTGATTCCATCAATCCCATGACCTGGTACCCGTCCTACGTGGCAACCTATCTGGAGCGGGATGTGAGAAATATACTGCGCGTAGGCAATCTTCGCGATTTTAACCGCTTCTTACGGGCAATAGCGGCCAGAACCGCTCAAACGCTTTCGCTCTCGGACCTCGCCCGCGATGTCGGCGTCGCTCCGAATACGATCAAGGCTTGGGTTTCCGTGCTGGAGGCGTCTCATATCGTCTTCCTGCTCGAACCTTATCATCGGAGCATCGGCAAACGTCTCGTCAAGTCACCCAAGATATACTTCCTCGATACCGGGCTTGCCGCGCACCTTACGGGACTGTTCTCGTGGCAGGAGCTCGAAAAGTCCCATTTGGCGGGGGCGCTCTGGGAAACCTATGCATTCAATCAGATCTACCGGACCCTTCTTGCGCAAGGACTGACGAATCCGCCTCTTTATTATTGGCGCACGAACGACGGTCAGGAGGTCGACTTCCTCGTAGAGAAGGGCGGAAGGTTCATCGCGCTTGAAGCGAAATTGACGGGTGCTCCGGGGGCCGACGCGCAGAAGGGATTTCATGCGTTGCGGAGCTATTATGGGGATGATGCAGTAATCAAGGGACTCGTGATTTCGCGAGTCAAAGAAGAGTTTTCTATCGGCAAGCAGATACGAGCCGTGAACGGAGTGCGTCTGAAAGAACTCATAGAAATTTCACACTCGTAGGTGAACTATTCCCACTGATTTTTGCGCAATCCAAAAACTCTCGCCGTTAGTTGTTTCTCACCTCGACACTTCTCCCATCGAGCGTTACGCGCTGGTACCGCCCTTCATCATCCGCTCTGTAATCACAGCCTTTTCACAGAAGGGCGAAAAAAAACAGCCCCGCGGAACATGCGCGGGGCTGCTGAAAGAATTCTCGTTAGTTATTATTTTACATAGCGTGCGACGCCGAAATCTCCGCCAGCCTCGCCCGCTATGACGATCTTGCCGCTGGTTGGATCAACAGCGATCGCATGCGCCGCGTCAACGTTGTTCGGCGCTGTAAAGTTGAGCAGCGCAACGCCGTTATTCTCAAAGGTCGTATCAAGAGTGCCGGTTGCCGTATAGCGCATCAAGGCAAAAACATCGTCGCCGCTGTCCAGCGGATTGGGAGCGGTGCCAGCAGCCACGATCTTTCCATCGGACTGGAGCGCAAGAGCCAGCGCGTAATTGTTGCCACTGCCTATATCCGTAACTGCTCTGCCCTGAGTGCCGAAGGTCGTGTCGATCGAACCATCTACATTGTACCGAAGCACAACGGCATCCTGCCCAGCCCAGCCGGCGACAAGGATCTTATTATCCAACGGCTGAATCGCAATCGCTTGTGCTGAATCACCATACGTGGACAAGTTCGTAACAATATATCCCGGTGTACTTGCTGCATTAAAAGACGTATCCAGAACACCAGTGCTCGAGTATCTGACCACAACAATATGCTTGCCTACGTTTCCGACCTGGTCGGCACCGGTTGCTGCGGCAGCAACTATCCTGCCTGTGCTGTCAATCGCGATTGAACGGATACCGGTGGCAGTCGCTTCAATATCCGTCGTAGTAACGCTGATTCTGCTTCCAGTCGTGCTGTTATAACGGGCCAGCGCCAGGCAAGTATGGAAGCTCCCTCCACATGCGCTGGATCCGGCTACAATGATGGTTCCGTCCGTTTGAATGGCCGTTGAAAATGCGCTGTCATCATGGGTTGTGCCGGAAAGGTCATCGACCACTACGCCTGTACCGGCTGTGCCAAAGGTGCTGTCCGGAGTGCCATTTGCGTTATACCGGGCAACCAAGGTGTCCCCGTCACTCCACCCCGCCACCACGATCTTACCGGTTGCGTCAATTGCCATTGCTCTGATCTGGTCCCAGGTGCTCGACCCAATGTGGGCTTGCCGCTGGATTCCGGTGCTGTTAAACGTTGTATCGAGAACTCCCGCAGTTGTGTATCTGGCAAGCGCAAAGCGCGGCGTATCGCCTGCGACAGAATCGGTCGCGTCACCGGCGACCACGATTTTCCCATCCGCCTGAATGGCAACAGCATATGCAATGTCGTCAGTCGTCGTAGTGGCGCCGACATTGGTGGCCACCTTGCCCTTGGTTCCAAAAAGATATTCATCCAGGTGCGTTGTCTTGAAAGACCAAGAGTAGTTGCTTGCCAGTGCCGTACCGGCGCTATCTTTCGCCCCGGTCGTTATCGTGGCGGTATAGGTAGTGGCAGTTGCAAGCTTTTCAGCAGCGGACGGAGCAAAGACGGCCTTTTTCGTCAGGGCGTCATAGGTAACCGTACCCGACACTGAGGTCGCGGTAGCGGTGCTGAGCACGAATGAACTGCCGGTGATAGACGAGCTTGTCATTGCCGAACTGAATGTAGCCGAAATTACTGCATTATAGGAAACCTCTTTTGTGTCCGGTGTCGGTGTAACTGCACTGACGACCGGTTGGGCCGCGCCACCAGAGCCATTGCTGCTTCCGCCTCCGCAGGCAGACAACAAAACCGCTGCTGAAAATACCGCAACTACAGCCAGAATCAACTTATTGATAATCATGCATTTCTCCTCTCGTTTTTAACGTAATGATGTATGGGAACCATTCAGAGAACGCTGTTACAGGATGTTAACGATGATACGTGATAATCATGACGCGGTCAAGGTAATGTTCACATAACGCAAAAAAGCCCATGGCGATACAACTGCCATGGGCTTTTTTCATCTCTGAATTTATACTGTCGTTAAAACACGCCCTTCACCTTCCCGGTCTCAACATCCACATCCACACGGCGGTATGCCGGATCAGACGACGTTCCCGGCATGAGCGTGATCGTACCGGCCACGGGTACAACAAAACCTGCGCCCTTGTAAGTCAGAATGTCGCGAATCCGAAGCCTCCAGCCTTTGGGAACACCCTTGAGGTTGGGGTTGTCCGTGAGCGAAAGATGGGTTTTCACCATGCAGACACCCATTTTGGCGAGATCGGGATCTGCTTCCATCTTCTTGGCCTTGGCTTCCGCTTCCGGCGTATAATCCACGCCATCCGCACCGTAGACCTCTTTTGCGATCAAGTCGATGCGCTGGCGAAGCGGCGTGCTCAGCTCGTAAAGGAATTTGAAATCATTCTTCTCGTTACAGGCATCGATCACGGCGTCGGCGAACTCGAGCGCCCCATCGCCGCCCTTTTCCCAATGACGGGAAAGCGCGACACGTGCGCCGGCTGCCTCCGCAATTCTGCGTACTGCCTTGATCTCGTTGTCCGTGTCCGTATAGAAGGCGTTGATGCAGACCACCGGGTTTATGCCGGCCTTCTTGACTGTCTTGATGTGGTGAACAAGATTCTCGCAGCCCTTTTCCACCCAGGCCACGTTTTCACCTTTGTACTCTGCGGGCATCGGCTTACCCGGCACCGGGATCGGAGCGCCGCCATGGCACTTGAGCGCGCGGATCGTCGCCACGACAACGGCTGCATGCGGCTTGAGTCCTGACATGCGGCACTTGAGGTTCCAGAATTTTTCGAACCCGATGTCAGCGGCAAAGCCGGACTCGGTCACGACATAGTCGCCGAGCTTGAGGCCCACGCGGTCAGCGATGATCGAGGACTGTCCGATTGCGATGTTCGCAAACGGACCTGCATGCACAAACACGGGCTGGCCTTCAATGGTCTGGAGCAGGTTCGGATTGATCGCCTCGACCATCCAGGCCGTCATGGCGCCGTCCACGCCGAGGTCGGCGGTGGTTACCGGCGTGCCGTCCTTGCTGTAGGCAACCACGATCCTGCCCATACGCTCACGCATATCCCTGAGGTCCTTCGCGACTGCGAGTATGGCCATTACTTCCGAGGACACAGCAATAGCAAAGCCGGACTTCATCATGAAGCCGTTCGACTTGCCGCCCATGCCGATCACGATCTCGCGCAAAGACTGCGCGCAGAAGTCGATGATCCACTTCATCTCGACGTTATGCGGATCGATGTTGAGCCGTTTTAATTTTCTTTTGGAGAGCTGCTCGTCGGTGTAGTTGAACTCGTGCTGCATACGGGAGGTGAGCGCGACCATAGCCAGGTTATGCGTGTTCATGATGGCGTTGATGTCGCCGGTTAGGCCGAGCGAGAATGGCGTAAGCGGAATGACCTGGGAAAGGCCGCCGCCTGCTGCGGAACCCTTGATGTTCATTGTCGGGCCGCCTGATGGCTGCCTGATTGCTGCGATCACGTTCTTGCCGCGCTTGCCCAGACCCTGGGTCAGGCCGATCGTTGATGTAGACTTGCCTTCTCCGAGCGGGGTGGGGGTAATGGCCGTGACGTCGATGTACTTGCCGTCCGGCTTTCCTTCAAACCGTTTAAGCACTTTCTTGAAATCTACCTTCGCGATGTAGTGGCCGTGCAGCAGCAGCTCATCGTCTTTCAGCCCCATCTTCTTCGCGATCTCGGTGATGGGCTTCATCCGCGTCTCTGAATCTTCAGCAATTTCCCAGTCAGCATGCTTTGTTGGATCGAGTACCATGTAAAACCTCCCCCTCATTAAGATTTAATTTTTTGCCACAGAGCCCACAGAGTGCACGGAAAAAATATGACCTCTATGGAAAAAATATCTCAGGAAACGGCAATTGGACGCAGATAAACGCAGAAAATTCGGATAAATCAAAATCGAAAAAATCACAAATTGTACTGCTATAAATCCTTATCTGGATTATCCGATTTTTCGGCGAAAAAAAATATTTAGTATTGTATTAATAACTGATCAGCAGCTTCATCAGCTTCTCGTTCATGGTGTGCACGTTCCTGCTCGCTATGTTTGCCATCGTCTTCATGATTTTGTACATCATAAGTGTGTTGCTCTTCTCGAGGGTCCTGAAATCTTCAGTGGGAATATAGTACACCTGGGTGGGCTCGATAGCCGTGGCATCGGCGCCGTGAGTCGGCTTGTCCTCGATTACGGAAAGCTCCCCGAATATATGATTCTGCGTCAGTATTGCGAGTGTCTGCTTCCACCCGTCCGGCGTGTTCTTCGAAATCTCGACTTTGCCGTTCTTTACGAGGTAGATGCCCTTGGGAAAATCGCCGTCCCTAAAGATCGTCTTTCCCTTTGGGTAATTTTCGGTTACTACCTTGTCGGCGATTATACCAAGTTCAGTATCGGTCAAACTGCTGAAGAGTATCTGTTTCCTGAGCTCCGACTTTTCGGCCATTGTCTGTTCCTCCTCGTTGAAGTATTCGCTGCTGTTTCGCCGGATTGCGGAAATAAATTCTCAAACGCGATAGATTATTTTCCGTTCCCAGCCGACTATGCCCTTAAGCCTTCTCGATGCGCACTGCTGAAACCTTGAATGACGGGATTTTTGCTACCGGATCGAGCGTACTGCTGCTTGTAAGCATGTTTGCCGCTGCTTCCTTATAATGGAAGGGGATGAATACTACACCCTTTGCCGGCCGCTTGGTGACCACTGCCTTAACGGTTATAGTGCCCCTGCGCGATGTCACCTTTACTTTGGAGCCTGGTTCGATGGCAAGGACCTGTGCGTCTTCCGGGTTGATCTCAATGTATGATTCCGGCGCCACGGTATCGATCGGCTTCACCCGCCTGGTCATACTGCCGGTGTGGTACTGGAACAGCTGCCGTCCGGTGGTGAGAATAAACGGGTAGTCCTTGTCCGTCTCTTCCGCAGAGGGTCTGTACTTCACAAGCGTGAATCTTCCCTTGCCTCGCGGGAACCCGCCTTTGAAAAGGTATGGCGTTCCTGGATGGTCGGCGGTCGGGCAAGGCCACTGCAAACCCGCATTCTCAAGCCTCGAATAGCTCATACCGGCGAGCGCGGGCCATGCCTGGCCGATTTCGCGGAATATTTCCACGGTGCGCGGATACGTCATGGTGTATCCAAGCCGCTTTGAAAGTTCCATAATGATGAGCGAATCTTTCATCGCGCTGCCCGGTGATTTGACCGCTCTTCTCACGCGCTGCACACGCCGCTCGGTATTCGTAAACGTGCCGACTTTCTCTGCAAAAGATGTCCCGGGCAGTACAACGTGCGCCAGTTCGGCGGTTTCTGTCATAAAGATGTCCTGGACGACCAGGAAGTCCAGCGCCTTGAGCGCCTTGATAGTATGCGTCATGTTGGGGTCGGAGACAACCGGATTTTCACCCATTATGTACAAAGCCTTGAAACTGCCCTTCTCGGCATCCGCGAGCATTTCCGGAGCTGTCAGCCCTTGTTTATCGGATAGTTTCGTCTTCCAGAGCGCCTCAAATTTCTCTCGAATTGCCGGAATGGTAACGCTCTGGTATCCCGGATAATTATTTGGAATGCATCCCATATCCGTGGATCCCTGAACGTTATTTTGACCGCGAAGCGGATTGACGCCGGCGCTTTCCTTGCCGAGGTTGCCGGTCAGGAGCGCGAGGTTGGCAATGGAAAACACGTTGTCCGTGCCGTGGGAATGCTGCGTTATGCCCATCGTGTAGTAGAGGCCGGCTCGCTCGGAACTTCCGTACATACGGGCAGCCTTCTTGATGGTCTCGGCCGGCACCCCGGTGATTTTCGACGCTGCTTCCGGTGTGTATTCTTCGAGGTTTCTGGTGAACTCGTCATCAAACCCTTCGGTCAATGTCGAAATAAAATCCTTTTTGACCAGTCCTTCCTTAAGTATAACATGCATCATTCCGTTCAGGAGTGCAATATCAGTCCCGGGTTTATGCTGCATCCAGATGTCGGCGAAGCGGACCAGGGGTACACGGCGCGGGTCGGCGATGATAAGCTTCGCCCCCTTGCGCTTTGCCTTGATCATACGGAGGGCGACGATAGGGTGGTTCTCCTTGGTGTTGGAGCCTATAACGAACATTACGTCGTTGTTCTCGATCTCCTGGACGGAGTTCGTCATCGCACCGGAGCCGAACACAGTGGCCAGACCGGCCACAGTTGAGCTGTGTCAGTAGCGTGCGCAGTGATCGACGTTGTTCGTACCGATGCCTGCGCGCATGAATTTCTGGAACAGGTAGTTTTCCTCGTTGGTGCACCGGGCAGAGGAGAGGCCTCCGATGGCATCGGCGCCGTGCTTCTGCTTGATGGCGCTTAGCTTTTCGGCAATATACGTGAATGCTTCATCCCAGGAAGCTTCGACGAATGCGCCGTCTTTTTTAATGAGCGGCGTCTTCAGCCGGTCGGGGCTGTTGATAAAGCTGTAGCCGAACCTTCCCTTGACGCAAAGCCATCCTTCGTTGATCGTCTCCGGCCGGGACGTGACGCGGATTACTTCGTTTCTGCTGACATGCAGCGTAAGATTGCACCCGCAGCCGCAATAGGGACAGATCGTTTCCACCTGCTTGACGTTTTTCTGCCTGCCCTTGCCGATCCATTGCTTCCCGGCAAGCGCGCCGGTCGGGCAAACACTGACACATTGTCCGCAGAACTCGCAATCGAGGTCTTTCTCGAAGGCCGTCGAAACCTTTGCCGTAAACCCCCGGCTTGAGATATCGATGGCGCCGACACCCTGGATCTCCTCGCACACGCGGGCACATTTCCCGCAGAGGATGCACTTCTCCATGTCGCGCTCGATAAACGGATTGAGATCCTTCGTCGCGTACTGGCGGCGCTGCCCCCAGAAGCGGTTGGAACGGAGCTCGTAGAAATAGGCCAGTTCCTGCAGCGTGCAGTCGCCCGCCCGCTCGCAGACCATGCACTCGTTGGGATGATCGGACAGCAGGAGCTCAACGATGGTCTTGCGCTGCCGCTCGATCAGCTCGTTCGAGGTCTCGACCTCCATGCCCTCCGTCACCGGCGTGGTGCACGCCGTAACCGGCCGGGGCATGCCCTTTGCCTGGATCAGGCAGAGCCTGCAGCCGCCGTAGGGCTCGAGCCGCGGATCATCGCAGAGCGTCGGAATATAAATATCGTTTCGCCGCGCTGCATCCAGTACCGTCACTCCGTCCGGAACCGTAATTTTTTTGCCATTGATAGACAGATTTACCATAGCTTACCCTTTTTTAATCGACTTAAACTTACAGGTTTCGTAGCAGGCCCCGCACTTGATGCACATTTCCTGAACGATCTTATGCGGTTTCTTTTTCTCGCCCATGATAGCGCCTGCCGGACATACGCGCGTACACGCCGTACAGCCCTTGCAGACTTCTTCAAGAATGGAGTATGTCAGCAGGTCTTTGCAGACGCCGGCCGGGCAGCGATGTTCGTAGATATGCGCCTCATACTCGTCGCGGTAGTATTTGATGGTGCTCAGGACCGGATTCGGTGCAGACTGGCCCAGGCCGCAGAGTGACGATGTTTTAACGTCACTGCTCAGCGTCTGAAGGAGGTCGATGTCGCCTTCCCTGCCCTTTCCTTCGGTGATGCGTGTTAAAATCTCGAGAAGTCGCTTGGTCCCTATACGGCACGGCACACATTTGCCGCAGGATTCGGACTGTGTGAATTGCAGAAAATACTTGGCCACGTTCACCATGCAGTCGGTCTCGTCGAGAACCACCATCCCGCCCGAGCCCATGATCGATCCGACCTTCCCGAGCGACTCGTAGTCCAGCGTCGTATCGACAATGCTCGAGGGAATGCACCCGCCCGAGGGACCGCCGGTCTGTACGGCCTTCAGCTTCCTGCCGCCTTCGATGCCCCCACCGATATCATAGATGACCTCTTTCAGCGGAATTCCCATCGGCACTTCGATCAGGCCGGAGTTTTGTATCTTGCCGGTGAGCGCGAAGACCTTGGTCCCCTTGCTCTTCTCCGTGCCCATGCCCGCATACCAGGCAGCGCCTTTGCGGATGATGTACGGAATGTTCGCAAGCGTCTCGACGTTATTGATGATTGTAGGATAGCCCCAGAGGCCTTTCTGCACCGGGAACGGGGGCTTGGCACGGGGCTGACCGCGCTTGCCTTCGATCGAGGCGATCAGCGCCGTCTCTTCACCGCAAACGAATGCGCCTGCGCCGAGCTTTACTTTGATATTGAAATCAAAGCCTTTGCCGAGAATGTTCTTGCCGAGAAACTTGCGCTCCTTCGCCTGCTTTATGGCGAGGTGGAGCCGCTCCACGGCAAGCGGATATTCGGCCCTGATGTAGACATAACCGTACGGAGCGCCGATTGCAAAGGCGCCGATGATCATGCCTTCAATCACCGCATGAGGATTTCCTTCGACCACTGACCGGTCCATGAAGGCGCCCGGGTCTCCTTCATCTGCGTTACAGATAAGATATTTAACGGGCCCCGGGGCCTTGATCGCCATGTCCCACTTCACTCCGGTCGGGAAACCCGCTCCGCCGCGTCCGCGCAGCCCGGAAGCCTTGATCAGGTCGATAATCTCCTGGGGCGCCATGGTGGTGAGGACTTTCTTCGTTGCCTCATATCCGCCGCGGCTGATATAGGAATCGATATCCTCGGGATCCACTTCCCCGCAGTCGGACAAAACGACTTTTACCTGCTTGTCATGGAACGTGTGGTAGTCGTCCTTAACCAGCCATTCATTGACCGGCTTGCCCTCCAGAAGGTGCTCTTGCACCATGCGCTCTACCATATCCGGTTTTATGTACTGGTACGTGGACTTGTTTCCGTCAACGATGATATCGACAAGAACGTCCCGCGCGCAAAATCCGCGACACCCTACCTTGTGGACCGAACAGTTCTTCTCGACGGTCGCCCGGATGCCCTTGGCCGCGAGAAATTGTTCGAACGCGGACTTCACCTCGACGCCGCCCGCGGCGATACCGCCCGTACCCATACAGATCTTGATGGAGATTTCCTTATTCATGAGTGCTCCGATAAGCCGGGCCTGTCGCCCGGCATTTCAAATTGCAAAATGCAAAGTTCAAACTTGTTAATCTGCGATTTACAATATGCAATTCTATATTTACTTTCCGGCTTCTCCGGCCTTGAGTGTCTTGATCTCTTTCATCAGCTTATCCGGCGTCATCTTGCCGTGCACCTTCTTGTTTACGATAATCACAGGGGCGATGCTGCATGCGCCGACGCAATTGACTTTCTCCACAGTAAACTTCAGGTCTTCGGAGGTATCCTCGCCCTTCGGGATGTCAAGCTCTCTGAGCAGACTGTTGATAAGACGCTCGGAACCCTTTACATGACATGCTGTACCGCAGCAAGCGGTAATCACGTTCTTGCCCTTGGGCTTGAGATGAAATTGCGCATAAAAAGTGGCTACGCCGTAGAACTTGGCGGGAGGCACATCGAGCCGCTCGGAGATCCGGTAGATCACGTCTTCACGCAGATACCCGAATTCATTTTCGATATCCTGAAGAATCGAGATCACATTGCCTTCGTTCTCGCGGTACCGGGTAAGTATGCCTTCAAGTTTTTCTTCCATATCTTCCTCTAAAAAGAATCCTTTACGACAGAACCGAAGATTTCCCTTTAACCTAACAGCCCGTGGAATCTTCGGTTTCATTCAAAAACGCTGTGTTGACAAAAAAAGGCCGCCATCATTGATATTGCGGCAGCCAGGGAGACAGGCAGACGAGAGTCATGAGGCGTAAGGAGATGATTTCTCCTCACGCCCCACGCTCTTGAACCTTGCCCTTTTTTGGGTTTTAACCCCTAACCCCTTACGCCTTACTCCTTCCGGTTTCCCGGTTCTTTTAGAACATCGAGTCCATGGTGAGCGCGGGATGGCCCTTTTCCGTGAGGAACGCCACCAGCTTCTCCGAATCTTCGGCCACAGTCTCATCCGCGATCTTGTCGATAAGGTCCGGCATGCCTTCTGCCTCTGCCCGCTTCTTGAACTGCTCGGCAAAGGACTCCTTGAGATTCTTGGTCATCCAGACAATGCGCTTGAACCCGCCTTCGGCGGAGAGGAACTTATTGCTTGTAAGGAAGTACCGGCCGATACCCATGAAGCCCGGCGACTGCGCGCCGCCGCCCACGGTTCCGGCCAGGGTCGAGAACTTCATGCCGATAGGAGTCATGCCGGTGTAGCCGCGATTCACGACCATGACGCCGTTCGCCTCGGGTACGATGGCAACGATACATTCGAAGCATCCGCAGGAGGTCATGGGCGCGTCCATGATGCTGTAGGCATTGAAGTATTCGAGCGCCTGATGCGAGTTCTTGTATACGTAATCGTCAACTCCGCCCCAACGCCCCTTCACTGCGTCTTTGGTCTCGCCCTTCAGGACAGGCTGGTTCGCGCCGTTCGGGTCGATCTCATAGGCTGCCTTGGCATCGAGCCAGTTATACGCCCCGCAGAGGCCGAGACGCTCCGGCGATACGATGCAAACGTGGTTCGGCGCGAAGCTCTGGCAGAGGATGCAGGAGTAGAAGATGTCCACGGACTCGTCCGTCATGGAGGCGAGGCGAACGTCGCGCTCGAGGTACGCCTTTTGCGCTTCTGCATGCTTGGCCTTGACATCCGCGTCATCAACGTACAAGGTCACCTGCACCTTGTCCACGATGTTGTTGAACTTATGCTTGAGCTGGGTGGTCAGGATATCGCCGAAATGCTTCAGGACGAAGCCTTCCTTGATAGCGTTGATGCTTACCCGGAGCCAGTTCTGGTCGCGCTGGCCCATATGCCAGATGCCCTGCGCTTCGTTCACGAAGTGGTGTATCTTGCGCTCGAGCACCGGTTCGAAGTCCTTCTGCATCTTGCGGCCTGCGACCTCGATCAGGATGCCCAGGGGCATCATGCCGCCCTTCTGGTACCTGGCCTCTGCGTCCTTGCCGACAATGATCACTTTGCCGTCTTCCACATCATTGAGATCGGCAGTGCGGAGCCACTCGAAGGCAGGCGTGCGCTGACCGCCGAACTCGATATGCATGTCTTCCTTGCGGATCCGTTCGCCCTCGAATGCCGGGCCGAAGGCCACCGGGATCGGCGGCTTCGAAACCGTGATCTTGAGCCCGCGCACTTCGAAGCACCGCTGCACCAGCTTCTTGGGATCGAGTTCTTTCTCGACCTCTTCATAGATCGTAACACCGGTCGGATGCACGGTCGGGATGTCGGTGTTTGCGATTGCCGGGAAGCCCATGTTGATGGCGCCTGCGCCCGTGGTCCAGATCCGGTCATTGAGCGGTCCCAGCACCAGCGCGAATGCGAACACTTTATCCTTGGAGTACTTGAGGATTTTCTTGTAGTCCCCGCCCTTCATGCCGCCGAAGGTGATGCCTGCGCGGGCCGCCCAGTTCAGGGCGTAAATGGCGTGCTCCACTTCCGGTCCGAGCGGTACGAGACGGGTGTCCCAGCCGAGCTGCACGCCTTTGCGAAGGAGCTGCTTGGTCATGCTGTCGCCGTTGACGTTGCCGCACATGAGGGTGAGAATGTTCTTCTGCTGAAGATCCCGGGCAATCTCGAAGGCCTGCTCATCGCTGTCCGCTGCGCCGATGATGCAGACATATCCGGGCATGGAGCCGTCCACCAGCTGCACGCCGAGGTTTCGAAGGATCGTATCGGAGATGAACCCATTGTAGGTCAAATCGATCGAGTCATCCTTTACCGGCTCCTGGCCGTAGATGTACCGGATGGCCATGATCATTTCCTGTGCAAAGAGCGTCACCATCCCGGCGTCCAGCGCCTCTCCGAGATACGGCTTGTACAGTTTATCTTCCGGCGGGTCCGTAACGAGCGGTTTTACGTTCTTCTCGATGGCGGTCTTCATGTCCCCGAGCGTCCGTCACCTCGAACCCGGTCATGGTGAACATCTGCGGAAGAAAATAAGCCGTGTCCGGAAACTCGAACTTGAAATCCGCGCCTTTTTCGCTGATGGCCTTCTCAACGAGCGCTTCTGCCTGCTTGACGATAGTAGTGTGAGCCCAAAATGGCTCCGGTCGCAATAACTTTTGACATGGGTAACTCCTTTGTTACGTTGTTTTACCGCGGAAACCGCGGAAGACCGTAGAAGATGAAGCGCTGAGTTTTTTACCCTGCGCTCTCTGCGTCTCTGCGGTTATACTTTTTTATGCCCTCGCCTTCAGGAAGCTCGGAAGCTGGTTCGCTTCGCGCGGCCCAACCGTGATCTTCCAGCCCGGCAGCTTCTCTTCCAGAGCTCCGGAAAGAATGGCGACATACCCGGGAATTATAAGCTCCTTGTGGCCGATGCTCTTTTCCACGCCGCTGTCAGTGACAAACTGCGCGATCTTGCTTGCAGTGAATTTGCCCGCAGCCCATGCTGTCAGTACGGAAAGCCCTTCGTTGTCCATGACCGCAAGCCAGGCGGGAACCTTGCTGTTCTCGACCTCGCCCCGGACGATGAAGTAGGAGAGCGAGAAATTCGTGGTGATCATGAGCGGCGAATTTTCCTTTGCGTCGCCGACCTTGTAGACATTCTGCGCAACCTGCATCGGCACCTGCGGGTCGGTGTAGATGTTCTGCCTCAGCGAAAGAAGCGCAAGCATCTTCCATTTCTCGACGTTGTTCAGGACGACGATGGAGGCGTATTTCATTGTGCCGACGGCCGCCACCATGGCCTCCGCCAGGCTGTTTTCGCGGCCGGCAAACGTGATGATAGGATAACCAACGGACTTGACGTTCTTTTTGATTGCCGCACGGCGCATGATCGTAAAATGCTCGATCATGTCCTTTGCCTTGCGGGCCCCTGAATCGAGGACCAGGTCGTCCACGCCGAGCGCCTTGACCTTCTCGGAAAGCGCGGAAAGCGCGTCAAGGCCATCGGCTGCAACGGCCAGGGAGGCTTTCTTCTCCTTGGCGATCTTTGCCATGGCTTCGGCGTTCTCGGCCGTGGCGGCGTAGATGAGCGGCTTCTTGCGCGGCGCAATGCGCGATGCCCGCTTCGATCGTCGCGGGGATCCTTGCTCACGAGAATGATCGGTACGCCCGGGCGCTCCGTCCACGACCTGTTTTACGACAGACGCAAATTTTGCAGCATCGCCGCCTTCGTCGGTTACCGCAATGGCGTCGACACGGAGCTTCTGGCCTACGCGGTCGATCTCGGAGTTCTTAACTGTCTCGATTTTCTTTGCAGCCGCATCGCCGGCTTCGGAAGCCTTGATCGCGACGGCGAACACGTTCGGGTTGAAGAATTTCTTTTCATGACGGAACATGCAGATCTCTTCGCCGACCTTCACGGCCTTGGCGCCGGTGCCCAGAACGATGCCGCGGATCGGCGGTGCAGCAGCCTCGCCCAGCAATTTCTTTGCGTCCTCGGACGCGTCCGGGCAGGCATCGAGGCTTGCCTGCTTCGCGGCCAGCTTCATGGCAAAGGCGAGGCATGTGGGATGCCCGCACTTCTTGCAGTTTGTCTTCGGAAGATGTTTGAATATTTCAACACCTGAGAGTGCCATAGTGAGCTCCTTTTATCGAAAATTGAAAATTAAAATTTATTTTTCATTTTGAAAATTTTCAATTCCTGCAATCCTGGCAGGCTACCCCATCAATTCAGCAATCATTTCCTTGGCCTTTGCAGCCGCGCCGGGATGCCGCATGATCAGCATGTCCGCGCCGGCCGTGATCATGGCCGAGGCGGTCACCGCTTCCCATGCCAGGGCCCGGTCCTCCAGACCGCCCCATTCCGGAACTTCCGCGTCGGCAGCCATTGTCTCCTTCACCTTCCAGACGTTCGCGCCGATGTCGCACACAACGGGCGTCTGCATCATGGGATCGTTCTGCAGAAGCGCGGCCAGCCGGATGCGTTCCATCACGCTGTAGGTATATTCAAGGCCGTATCCCAGGGCCGAGGACATCGGGTCCATGATGATCCGTTCCTTGTCAAAGCCCATCTGGGTAAGCAGGATGTTGAGCTGCTTCGCCAGGTTCACATCGAGCTGGCTCATGGCGATCAATTTGTGGTCGTTCGCCATCGCTGCGGCGGCAATGGTCTTGTAATTCTCTTCCACGGCCTTACCGATCGCACAGTTCTTGCCGCGCGTTGCTCGCCGCCGCTGCCTGGAGCACCTGGCCGTCCTTTTCCACGTGGCCGCTGCCGAGAATGATGAAGCGGGATGTCGATGGCCGCCGCAACCTCGGCTGCGATCTTGGCCGCTTCTTCAGCGCTCTTGTTCTGCTGGTCGGGATGTGTGCCCATAAGCCTGAGCGCAACCACGTCAGCGCCGTTCTGCTGGCAGAACTTTGCCCACTGCACGGGGTTTGCGGATGCGCCGCCGACTGCTTTTTTCAAGGTCTCGGGCCAGTCGCTCGGCTGCGATGTCCATGATCTCAAGCGCCACGGCAGGCTTGTTCGGAAACGTACCTTCAAATGCGAGAAACGGAAGTGCGCTCGCTCCGCCGATGGTCACTGCCTTTGCGCCGGATCCAAGCTGAACGTTGATAAATTTTACCGCTGTAAGACTCTTTCGGAATTGTCAGTGCCATGAGAAACCTCCTCAAAATTGTTACCCATAGTAACAAATTACTGTCAAGTCAATAGAAAACATTGTATGTTGTAAATCGCAACTGTTTAAACTGCAGTTTCGTCGACACGCGATCCTGCTTACGTCGTTACATATCCAGATAGGAATGCGCATACATGGTCTTGCCCATGATCATCTCGGTGGTCTTGACCGTGTCCATCATGTCCTTGTCGAGCGGATCGATGATGGCCGACGTGAGCCCTTCATACATGAGCAAGGCCAGGAGTTCCGGTTGATGATCGGCCGCACGTGTCTTCGGCGCGCCGTTCGAGATGTTCGAAAGTCCCACCACGGTGTTCATCGGCGGATCGTTCAGGTCCTTGAACATCCTGACCGCGCGGATCGCCTGCCTGCCCTGGTCCTGCATGGTCGCGATCTGCAGAATGAGCGGATCGAGGAAGATGTTCTCCATCGACACGCCGTACTCCATGCCGCGCGCCATGATCTCCGACGCGATGACGCAGCGGTCCTCGGCATCGGCCGGAAGGCCGCCCTTGCCCGAGCGTAAGCGCGACGATCTTCGTTCCGTACTTGCCTGCAAGCTCCATCATCGGGAACCGCTCCGGCTCGTTGGAAGTGGAGTTGATGATCGGAAGGCCCCAGGTGTTGTTGTGCGCCTTGATGCCGGCTTCCATGGCCTTCACGTTGGTCGTGTCCAGACAGAGCGGCTTCTGCACCACCTCGTGCACGACCTTAACTGCCCAGTCCATGAGCTGCGGACCGTCATCCTCGGCAGGGCCGATCGATACGTCGATATAGTGAGCCCCCGCGTTGGCCTGCGCCACGGCAAGCTCCTGGATCGGCTTGGGGTCGCGCTTCTGGAGCGCCTCCCGCACCTTCTTCATCATGACACTGATCTTCTCTCCAATAATAATCATCCTCTGTGATCTCCTTTCGTACTATCTTGTATGAATCATTGTCACAGCGCATGTTGTCACCGAAGACTCGAACAGCGATGACCGCGATAGTGCACCGGTCTTGTCCGTGCTACTCAATGCAGCTTCAGCAACTCTTCCGCCGCTTCCACGGATCATGCTTCCTTTTTCCGGGCGACCGCAACGGTCCGGCGGCCCAGTTCTCTATAGAGGACCAGCTCCGGCGCCCGCTGCTGCATGGCCTCAGATGGTCGCGCACCGTCTGCGCATCGCCCCGCATGATCGGGCCGGTCAGCGCGTCCGGAATGCCGAGCACTCTCGATATTCTGAAGCGTTCCCCGGATCAGGGGAAGCACTGCCTTGAGCGCTTCTTTTTTGTCCGCTCCCAGCGCCTCGTAAAACTTGAGCCCGTAATCGACCAGTGCGACGAAATAGTTCGAAACCGCCACGGCGCCCGCATGGTACAGCGCGGCCGACTCCTTGTCGGACTCCACTTCGGCAGCCCAGTTCGATGCCGCCCAGGGCCTTCACGATTCTCCGGGCCGTTTCGAGCGCCTCCGGGTCCGCTTCGACCCGGAAATAGGAACCGGGGAGCGTCCTGATACCCTGCTCCCTGCTTGCGAGCGACTGCAGCGGATGCAGAACCGCGCGGACATGCTCCGGCGCTTGCTGCATCGAGCAGACCCAGCGAATGCGCGCCCGACATATGGATGACGAGCGCACCCGGCCTGAAGATCCTGCCGCCGCGATCGTATCGCAGACTGTCTGGATGACGCCGTCCGGCGTGGTGATGAAAACGATGTCCGCATGTGCTGCCGCCCGGACAACGTCGGTCGTCGCCTGGCCGGCTCCGATGAAGGCCGCGGCTGTTGCGCGCCGATTCTCTCCGTCCGGGCCGCGACCCCGGTTATCGGATATCCGGCCCGCTTCAGCAGGAACCCTACCGAACTGCCGACACGGCCTGCACCGATAATGGCGACGGTCTTTCGTGTTCATGGACATTTACGGTATCAGTTTGTCCAGAATACGCGAAATATGCTCGGTGAGCGCCTTTGAATCAGCGGGAGCTGGACCAGGGGCTTGCCGTTCAGATCATATTCAAAGATCAACTCGTCCGCAGGCACAAAGCCCGCGAACTCGACACCCTGCTGTTCGATCGCATGGAGGAGCGACGGGTCCTGGCTCGTACCGTCCTGCACCCGGTTCACGATCAGGACCGACGCGCTTGACGTTCAGGTTCAGCTCTTTTACCAGTTCGCCGATGCGGCCCGCGGTCATGACGCCGCGCACCGAAGAGTCGCTGATGATGAGCAGCAGGTCCGTGTCCTGGGTGGTCCGGCGGGACAGGTGCTCCAGGCCGGCCTCGTTGTCCATCACCGTGTAGGGATAGTTGTCGGCCAGCTTGTCCATGTACTTGCGGATGATGTTGTTCGCCGCGCAGTAGCAGCCGGCCCCTTCGGGCCTGCCCATCACGAGGAGGTCGAAGCCCTTCGCCTCGATGATCGCCTGCTGGATCTGGTAGTCGAAGAGCTGCTCCATGCTCATGCCGCCCGGCCGGGGGGCCGTGGACTTGACCGCTTCGAGCGACGTCTCCCGAAGCTTCCCGACCGTGGCATGGACCTTCACGCCGAGCACGTCGTTCAGGTTCGCGTTCGCGTCCGCATCAACGGCGAGCACCGCACCGCGCTTCTTTTCCGTCAAATATCGTATGGTAAGGCCGCAGAGGCTGGTCTTGCCCGTGCCGCCCTTGCCTGCAACTGCTATTGAAAAACCCATGGTACCTCAAAACCAAATCTCAGCTACGGAGGCCAAACACAAATGAAAAAACAATCACTAACGACCTGAAGGCTTTAATCTCCGTGCTCTCTGATGCTACTTGAAATTTGAACCTTATTTTTTTACACTCCGTATTTCTTCCGGACTTCTTCGATCTTCCCGCAGGTCATCTTGCCTTCGGGGCAGGCCGCATATAGACAGCCGGGGCCGGACTTGCGCGAAGATCGTCGGCGCGACTGTCTTTGACGAGTGCCGAGCATCCGCTCCGCCATCTCCCGGATCTCCCACTGCGCCCGGTTGCAGCAGCGCACCCGGAAAAAATGCAGAAGCTCCCGGGCATTCATGGTCATGACGATCTTGGTCTCCGCCGCGTTCGGCAGGAGATACCGGGCATCCTGCTGTCCTGACTCCCCTTTGTAACCCAAGTTCCTCGAGCCGCTTCAGCACCCTGGTATAATTCGCCTGGGCCTCGGCCATGCACTGTTCGAACTCGCGGGCAAGCGCGGGTCCTGCTTGATGCTCGGCGGCATAATGTAATCGAACTGCTCCGCCTTTACGTATCGCTGGCTTTGCTGAGAATACGATGCCAGCCGGTGCCGGACGAGCTGATGAGAGCAAGCCCGCGATATCCCTTCAACGCCGAACGTGAAGGTCACATGCTCGATGGGGGAAAGATGGCCGATGGACGCCAGCTTTTCCACAAACGCCGCCTGGTCCTTGGCCTCGATCTTCTCCCTCAGCTCCTCCACACCCGACGGGCTGTAGCAGAGCTTCGCGGCCATGGCCACGACCTCTTCCGGTTCCGGCGTGTGCCGGAGGAGCACAACTTTCAATGCCGCTTCAGGCATCGTTCCCTCCCTCGGCTTTCGCCTCATCGCGAAAAGAGCGTATACATCAAATTATAAAATAGTGTATTATAGCCATCGCAGAACTCACGAGTCAAGAAAAAATCATTGATTTAACAACCCTTTTACTCGTAATTATTTAATTAACTTATAAATCTCATCATTAAAAACAACTGCTTACATTGTGCTGCAGATCGAAGTGTTACTTACGACTGATCATCAAACTTTGCTATTTGAAGCTCTGTTCTTCCGATGGGAAAGTCCCGGTCTCGACTTCCTGCTTATATTCCTTCATCGCCGAAGCGCCTCGTCCTTTAGATCAGCGTACCGTTTCACGAATTTCGGAGTGAACCGGTCGAAAGTCCGAGAAGGTCATGGAGCACGAGCACCTGCCCGTCGCAGTCAGGTCCTGCGCCGATGCCGATCGTAGGGATCGACAGAATCTCTCCGATCTCCCTGGCAAGTGAGGCGGGAATCGCTTCGAGCACCACCGCAAAGGCCCCGGCCTCCTGTACCGCCCGCGCGTCAGCGAGTATCTTTTCCCGTGCCGCCTCGTCCTTGCCCTGCACTTTATGACCGCTCGAACGCATGAACATACTGGGGCGTCAGCCCGATATGTCCCATCACCGGCATGCCCGCCGCGACGATTGCCCTGATGGTCTCTGCCACGGCTACGCCGCCTTCGAGCTTGACCGCTTCCGCTCCCGCTTCTTTCAGGAATCGGCCAGCGTTCCGGACCGCCTCAGCCCTGTCAGCCTGATACGAAAGGAACGGCATATCACCACGACACGGAGGCTGGTCTTCACGCGAGACCATCTTCGTGTGGTAGATCATCTCGTCCATGGTCACGGGCAGGGTGCTCGAGATGCCCTGCACTACCATGGCGAGGGAATCGCCGACGAGCGCTATGTCGATCCCGGCTTGGTCCACGATCTGGGCCGTGGGAAAATCGTAGGCCGTGAGGACCGTGATCTTTCTGCCCTCGGCCTTTTTTTTCGCGATATCAAGTATGGTGATTTTCGGCATGATTTCTATTTGTCAGCCTTCGGATTATAGGATTTGTTCACTCGCGCTTTCGCCAGAGCAGGGTGTTCCGAACTCACCGCTCCGCACTTCCTAGAACTGCGGCCGCGGATAAAGACCGGCCGCCTTGACGATCCCCTCCATGGCGCTTTCCCACTCGATGGCCTGGATATGCACACCCTTGACGCCGGGTATCTCGAGGATCTGGTGAATAAGCTCAACAGTGATCTTCAGGCCTTCTGCCTCCTGCAGCTCGCGCATCTTCTTCTTGTCGTCGCCAGCGGCCTCTTTCGCCTTGTTCATGCGGTCGATCAACGCTTTCGGGACGGTGACGCCGGCGACCGACGCATCCATGTACTTGAGCATCATGGCGCTCCGGGGTACGATGATGCCGCCGAGGATGGCGGTCCGTTCATGGATGCCGAGATTGCGCGCCTTTTCCATTTGCGACTTGAAGAGCTCCACGTCGTAGATCCCCTGGGTCTGGATGAAGTCGGCCCCTGCGTCCACTTTCTTCTTGAGGTTGTAGGGACGGAAATCCATAGGATCTCCCATGGGCGTCCAGGATGCGCCGATGAAGAACTTCGGCGGTACGTCGATCTTATCTCCGCCCTCCTGCAGGCTCTCGTCGCGCA
>CAVVUN010000014.1:0-63141 GCA_963751455.1 Nitrospirota bacterium | reverse complement strand
TCATCGAGGTCCACGAACCCCGTGGGCAGCCCGGTCACCATCTCCTTGCGTTCGTACAGCCTCTCCACGATCGCAAAGCTGTGGCCCACGATATTTTTCATGGAAACAAAGGAGTCCCTGATCTTTCTCTGGGCTATCTCAAAGATCGATTTTTCAGCGCGGTCCAGGAGTTCATCGATATTGATGATCGTCCGTGAATCGTCATAGCTCTGGGTAATGATATCGGTGGCGGAATGAATGAGTTTGCGCAGAATTGCCTTTTCCCGGATGATGCGCGCATGGTTTTTGATATTTGCGGACGTCGGTACAAGGCTTACGAGATACGCCAGGTACGAAGGGCCTCCGACCGCCTCCAGACCGATCTTTCCGCGGAGTTCGTCCGTCAGAGTGACCAGATCGATCGCCTCGCCCCTCTCGAACATATCGATCATAACCATAAAGATCCGGCGATGGGTGTCCTTGTAGAAATCATCCGGATCGAGTACGTCTACGACCTTGTTCATGGAATCGTTTTCAATGAGGACTGCGCCGAGCACCATCTGTTCGGCTTCGATGTTCTGGGGAGGAAGCTTTTGAAGGGAGACTTCAGTCTGGACCGGCATGGTTCGTCCTCAAAACAACAGGGGAGTGGAAAAACGAAGGCTGGTGCATGCACCAGCCTTACGAGAATGAATCATCAACGGTGAACGTTCACAGCTTCAGCTGGAGCGTCAAGCTTCGGCAACGACGGATAGCTTAAACTCAGCCGTGACGTCTGCATGCAGTTTCACGGTAACAGTGTAATCTCCAAGTCTTTTGATCGGCTCTTCAAGCACGATTTTTCTCTTATCGATTACTACTCCCTGGGCCTTGACCGCATCGGCGATGTCCATCGTGGTAACGGAGCCGAAAAGCTTGCCCTCTTCCCCGGACTTGGCTTTGATCGTGATCGAGAGCGCCTTGATGTTGTCCGCATCTGCCGCAGCTTCCTTCTTCAGCTTGCGAAGACGGTCGGATACCATTTTCTTTGCGTGATCCATTGCATGGACGTTATTCGGCGTTGCTTCTATGGCTTTTTTCTTCGGCACGAGAAAATTTCTCGCATAGCCGTCGGACACCTTCACCAGGTCCCCGATCTTTCCTAAATTATCAATATCTTCCCGTAATATGACTTGCATTGATGAAACTGCTCCTTTCGAGGACGGTATAGTGGGAACGATACTACCAGAAACCGGGGTAAAGTGTCAACAAGAAATGCGGGAAAGCACCAGCGCTTGAACTGCAGTGAGATTAGTTTGATCCGTCCACTTTTTTCTTTAATTCATGCAGTTTATTCATTGCCTCAAGCGGCGTCATTGCATCGAGATTGAGCTCTGCGATCTCCTTATAGAGGAGCCCTGCTTCGCTTGCAAAAAGACCGAGCTGCGGCTCTAATGCTTCTCCCGTATGTGCTGTTCCGGCAGGAACGTTTTTCCCGAAACGTTTACCGTTTCCCGCGTCTCGTACTCCGCTTTGGGAAGCAGCGACCGGTTCTCCCTGGTCGTTAAACTCCGCCTTTTCAAGGTTTGCCAGCACTTCCTTTGCGCGTATAATGACAGACTGCGGAAGACCTGCCAGGCGGGCGACCTGTATACCGTATGATTTGTCCGCTCCACCTTCCAACCACCTTGCGCAGAAATATGATCTGGTCGTTCCATTCTTTGATGGCCACAGTATAGTTCTTCACGCCGTCCATGGTAAGAGCGAGTTCAGTGAGCTCATGATAGTGCGTAGCGAAAAGCGTTCGCGCCCGCAGCTTCGTATGAATATATTCGGCAACGGCCCATGCGATGCTTATACCGTCGAACGTGCTCGTGCCCCTGCCGATCTCGTCCAGAATAATGAGAGAGCGGTCAGTAGCATTGTTCAGGATGTTCGCGGTCTCATTCATTTCGACCATAAACGTGCTTTGTCCGCGTGTAATAAAATCGGACGCCCCCACCCTGGTATAAATCCTGTCCACGAGTCCCATTCGCGCCTCGCGGGCCGGAACAAACGATCCCATCTGCGCCATAAGCGTTATGACGGCAACCTGCCTCATGTACGTGGATTTGCCGGCCATGTTCGGCCCTGTCAGGATGATAAGCTGGTTTTCCCCGCAGTCGAGAAGAGTGTCGTTCGGGATGAACCGTTCCTGTGAAGATACCTGCTCTATAACCGGGTGCCTGCCTTCAACAATCCTGAGCACGTCGTCATCGAAAATGACCGGGCGTGTATAATTTTTTCTTGCGGCGCTGTCAGCCAGCGATGCCAGGCAATCCAGGACAGCGAGTCGTCCAGCCATGTCCTGGATCCGCACGGTTTGCATCGCGATCGCTTCCCGTACCTCCTGGAACAGGCGGTATTCGATGTCGAGCATCTTTTCTTCGGCGCCCAGCACTTTGTCTTCGTATTCCTTCAGTTCCGGCGTAATAAACCGCTCTGCGTTCGCGAGCGTCTGCTTACGGATAAAGTCCGGCGGCACGTTAGGCAGGTTCGCCTTCGTCACCTCGATGTAATAACCGAACACTCTATTGTAGCTTACTTTAAGAGAGCCGATGCGGGTGCGTTCCCGTTCGCGCATTTCTATGCCGGCAATCCATCCTTTTCCTTCGCTGCTTATGGACCTCAGAGTGTCCAACTCTTCGTTGAATCCCTTCCTGATAAGCTTACCCTTCCCGCAGGGTATACGGCGGATCGTCCGAAATAGCACGATCAATGAGATCGAACATATCCTGCAGTTCATCCCATCCCGAAACCATGTCGTATATCAATTTCGTCTTGCATGCGGCTGAGAAGCTGCCTGATCCCCGGGCAAGACCGTAAAAGAGTTCTTGAGCGCGATCAGGTCGCGTGCATTAGCGGCGCCGAGTGAAACGCGGCTGACCAGCCGCTCCATATCGTATACGGAGGCGAGGATTGCAGTCAGGTTCGAGCGAAGCTGATGGTCATTCTTGAGCTCCTCTACCGCATCAAGCCGGTGTTCGATCTCACGTGCGTCCATGAGCGGGTTCAGCAGCCACTCACGGAGCTTTCTTCCGCCCATCGATGTAACAGTACTGTCGAGAACACTGAGCAGAGTTCCCCGGGAAGACCCGTCATAAATGTTTTTTACGAGCTCGAGATTTCGCTGACATGAAGAATCCAGGACCATATACCCGCGGGAAAGAAACGGCTTGATCCTGCGGATGTTCGAAAGAGCGGTCTTCTGGGTCTCTTCTATATAACGCAGCGCGGCCCCTGCCGCCGATATGCCCCGCTTCATCCCGCTGCAGCCGAAACCTTCAAGAGATGAGGTTTTGAAGTGGTCAAGAAGCGTACGCAATGCGGTATCACGGTCGAATGTCCAGTCGTCGCACCGATTGATTGCTTCCGTATACGAACGAAGCAGCGCCATTACGGCCGATTCTGCCGTATATGCCTTGGGCAGCAGAATCTCCCGGGGCATGAACCGGGAAAGCAGGCTGTCGAGTTCAGCGACATTATCGCTGCCCGGCAGCTCGGCTATGATAAAATCGCCTGTCGAGATGTCAAGGAATGAGAGCCCGAAGCCGTCCTTTGCGGGAAAAACAGAGGCCAGATAGTTGTTGTCCTTCGGGTCGAGCAGATTCGAATCAAGGACGGTTCCGGGCGTAACAACGCGGATAACTTCTCTTTTTACGATCCCCTTTGCAAACTTCGGGTCTTCGACCTGTTCGCAGACCGCGACCTTAAAACCGCGCCGGATCAATTTTGCTATGTACCCTTCTGCCGCATGATACGGAAATCCGCAGAGCGGCGTCTCAATGCCCTTGGATTTGTTGCGTGCAGTAAGAGTAATTTCGAGAATTTTGGATGCGGTCACCGCATCCTGGTCGAACATCTCGTAAAAATCGCCCATCCGGAAAAGCAGGATCGCGTCAAGGTGCTTCTGCTTGATATCGCGATACTGCTTCATAAGGGGAGTCAAATCGGTCATAAGGAGTGGAGTAATATATCGGGACGCAGATACTCGTAGATTAATCAGATGAGCCGTTCAAAAATTTAATATTTTTTCTGTTAATCCGCTGTTTCAGCGTTTATCCGCGTCCAAAGTGTTTTTGTAATTGTGCTTCTGTTTCTACAATAAGGCTATTTATGCCGTGGTTCATCATTTTATTCTTTTGAAATCTTCTTCATCTCGGCCATCACCTTTTTAATGTCTTCCCATACCAGCTTCTTGTCCGCTGGATTTCTCAGAAGATATGCCGGGTGAAATGTGGGCATGACCGGTATACCAAGGAAAGTTTTCCATTTGCCCCGGAGCGCGGTGATTCCTTCTGTCGTTTTCAGAATGGTCTTGACAGCGACATTGCCGAGCCCCACGATAAAATCGGGCTTGATCGCCTGAAGCTGTCTGCTCAGGAACGGCTCGCATGCCTGGATCTCATCCGGCTCGGGATTGCGGTTTCCGGGAGGTCTGCATTTAACGATGTTGCATATGTATACTTCTTCGCGTCGGAGACCCATACCCTTGACAATTATGTCGGTCAGCAACTGGCCGGCTGCTCCGACAAACGGCCGTCCTTGCTGGTCTTCTTCCTGTCCGGGTCCTTCACCGATGAAAACGAGGCGCGCATTGGGGTCTCCTTCGCCGAACACGATACTCTTTCTGCTTTTACAGAGCTTGCAGCGATTGCACTCATCCAGATCCTTCCGAACTGCGTCCAGTGCTGAAGAGGGATCTGCAGGCGTTCCTCGCCTGGCTGCTGTAAAGAGCGCACTTCATTTATCGCACCTTCAGTAAAAGAGGATACAGGGGCGTTTACCTCTTTTTTGGGGATATGCTTTGTATAGTTCTTCTGTGAAGGCGTCTCGACCGAAGTCATCCCGAGCGCACGCTGATACTCCAGGTGCGTTCTGACATTTACAACTATATTCAGAAATTTCTGCTCGGATCTCATCCATAAACGATCTGCCCTGTGTTTTGAATTTTGAACTGCGAACATTGACTTTGAACCTACTGCCTGCCCTTAATTGCCCCACTTCAATTTTGTCCTAAGAATATCATAATAGCTTTTCACCGGGTGCTTGATCAGTTTCATCCTGAACCGTGATTTTTTGATCTCGACGACATCGTTCTGGATAAGCGGGAAACCGATCTGCCCGTCGAGAGTAAGGGTTACATCTTCGCTTTGGGAAGTAAGGCATACAGTCACCGTTACCGTGTCGGGAAGGGCGATCGGACGGTTCGAGAGCGTGTGGGGACAAATCGGGGTCAGCACGAAACAATGGATCGTCGGATAGATTATCGGGCCGCCGGCTGACAGGGAATACGCGGTCGAACCTGTGGGAGTTGAAACGATCAGGCCGTCAGCCCTGAATGTCGTCAAAGGGGCCTCGTTGACCGCAACCCTCAGTTCCATCATCCGGCAAGCGCACCTTTATTGATCACGGCGTCATTCAGACACACGGTACTGCGCGAGGCTCTGCCCTTCCCGAAGCACGCTTGCGGTAAGCATGATCCGGTCCTCCGTCGCCAGTTTTCCCGCAATGGCCTTTTCCAGATTGTCGTAGAGTTCGTCCAGGGACACTTCCGCCATGAAGCCGAGCGTGCCGAGATTCACGCCGAATATCGGCACATCCGAATGCGCATCCGCGACATGCCGTGCTGCGGAGAGCAGAGTACCGTCTCCGCCCAGCACGATGATCATCTCGACCAGAGAAGGTATCGAGGACGCCTCGTAGCCGTTCGAGTCGATGGCCGCGGCGGTTACACTGTCGATGAATACCTTTTTGCCCCTTGACTTGGAGCCATGCGGCAAGTTTTTTGGCCGCCTTCTGCGCCTCGACGTTATTTTTTGCAATGATCCCGAATTTTTTCATTGTGATCTACGCTTACGCAAACTACGTTTTCAGTTTCTGCTTCAACTGTTCGAGAAGATTCTTATAGCGTTCTCCCTCCGCGAGAAAGCCGATCTCGCGGGTATTTTCATCCTCATACGCAAGATAAACGCTCAGCCGTTCTGCGGGAAGCGCTTCTTCCGCCCGTTCTGCCCACTCTATTACGGTTACGCCGTCGGAATCGATATACTCCTCGAAACCGATATTCTCCAATTCCCCCGCCTCTTTCAGCCGGTACAGGTCAATATGATAGAACGGCACGCGGCCCTCGTACTCGTTCACAAAGGTAAAGGTAGGGCTCGTTATATACTTCTCTTTCACGTCGAGTCCCCTCGCAATGCCGTAGGAGAAACTCGTCTTTCCCGCGCCCAGATCACCGTAAAGACAGACAGTGTCGCCGGGACCGAGCAGCGCGGCCAGCGTCTCTCCTGTCCGCCATGTCTGCTCCGGGCTTGCAGTAATCAGGCTGAACATTGTTCAGCCCCGCGCGGCTGCTTTGACGATGTCGCGTTTGCCGACGATGCCTACGATCTTCCCGCTGCGAACAACGGGAAGGAGGTGTACCTTCTTGTCCGACATGATCGTTGCAATATCGACCAGGGTCGTATCCTCCGGTATCGTGATTACCGTGCGGGTGCAGATATCGCCCACTTTCGTCGCGGACAAGCGCCTCACCTCTTCTTCGAATTTTTTCGAGCTTTCCAGATAGATTGCGGCATCAAGAAAGCTTACCACAGTGGGAATATGAAGCCGCTTGTTCCGGCTTATGAGATCGTCCTCGGTAACGATCCCGTACAGCTTTCCAGCTTCGTCCACGACCGGTGCGCCGCTGATACCGTTCTTTACCAGCAGATCGGAAAGCTCTTCAATGGATGTTTCAGGCTTCACGGTTACAACCTCTTTTGTCATGATGTCTTTCGCGGTTAACATTAGTCTACCTTTCAAGTATTATTGATGATCTCGAATAGAAGTACTCAGGTCATCGAGTCGCTTCGGTGTTTATAGTTTGTTTGGTTTGTTTAGTTTTTTATAAAACCAGAGAAACAGCTACTCCATACTCTTCATTATCGCATTCGGTATCTTCTCGATCAGGTCTCCTGCAATCATGCCCGCCTCGCCTTTTTCCTTTGCGGCCAGATCACCTGCTACACCGTGCATGAAGACACCGAGGCAGGCCGCCTGCGTCGGAGGATGACCTTGGGCCAGAAATGACCCGATCATACCGGTGAGCACATCCCCGGTGCCGCCGGTTGCCATCCCCGGATTGCCCGTTGAATTGACATATACCGGTCCTTCAGGCGCTGCAACGACCGTTCCTGCGCCTTTCAGGACAAGCGTAACTTTGTATTTGGCGGCGAAATCAGAAGCAATGCCCATCCTGTCCTTTCTGCACGTCTGCGGCCGATATTCCGAGAATCCTGCCCAATTCGCCGGGGTGAGGCGTCAAAACCACAGGAGCTTTTGTTTTCTTTACGACATCCAGGAAACCCGCAAGGGCATTCAGCCCGTCAGCGTCGACCACCATGGGTATGGGGCATCTTTCAATAAAATTCCTGACCATGCGGACGGTTTCATAGTGGGTCGATAGACCCGGACCGATGGCGCAAGCGCTCATTTTAGCGGCGGCTTTGAGCAGTTCAATCTTCTGCGCCGATCCCGATTGTGCCGTCAATGCTCTCTGCTGCGGGAACGCACATTGCCTCGAAAACCTGCTGCTGAATAATAGGCACCAGGCTGCCCGGTGTTGCTATGCTTACGAGACCGGCGCCCGACCTCAGCGCTCCGCGTCGCGGCCATAACAGCCGCCCCTGCTTTTCCGAGAGAACCTGCCACGACCATCACATGACCGAATGACCCCTTGTTGGCATCCGACGCTCTCGGTTTCATCATCCCCCAGCCGAAGCCCTGGGTCAAAAGGCTGGCTGTTATTTTTTCTTTCTCCACGACTTCCCTTGGAATGCCGATATCGACTACGCGGACAACACCCGCATATTCGGCGCCCGGGTGGAGCACGATTCCGCGCTTGATAAAGGCCATCGTTACCGTAAGATCCGCCTTGATGGCGGTACCCATGACTGCTCCGGAATCGGAATCGATTCCCGTGGGAACATCGACGGCGACCACAGGCCGGCCCGAAGCATTTATCAGGTCAACCGCTTTGGCATATACGCCTTTGAGAGGCGACGAAAGACCGACGCCGAGCAGCGCATCGACGATTACATCGGACCAGGCAATAATGTCGGCCAGGGAACGGGGCAATGCATTCTGCAGGATCTCGACATCCATTTTTCTCAGAATGGAGAGATTTACTTTTGCTTCCCCGGTGACAGCGCTGAACGGGGCGCACAGGGCAACTCGCACAGGCACGCCCCTGATGCTGAGACGCCGGGCCAATGCCAGACCGTCGCCGCCGTTATTTCCCTTGCCGCAGAAAATACCGATTCTCGTGCCCGCCAACCCGTCGAAAAACTTCTCCATTTCGACCATAACCGCCGAAGCCGCGTTTTCCATGAGCACAGGTCCCGGAATGCCGAACTCTTTAATCGCCCTCCGGTCGATATTTTTCATCTGTTGTGCAGTAATGATTTTCATCTCTTACACCCTGTACTCTGACACTTTGACACTCTGATACGGTACCTATCCTTCCAGCACCACCTGCGCCACGGCATATCCCTCGTCATGAGAATAGCTGAGGAATATCTGCTTCACGCCTTTGAGGTCCATCAGGTCCTTTACGCGCCCCGATATGTTCACGATCGGCCCGCCCCCCTCGCCATGAAGCACTTCCATATCGGTCCACTTGATTCCGGCGCTCCATCCGGTGCCGATGGCCTTGAGCACCGCTTCCTTCGCTGCAAATCTTCCTGCATAATGCTGTGCCGGATATTTCTGGCGCGAACAGTATTCTCGCTCCCGCTCCGTGAAGACCCTCTCAAGAAATCCCTGATGGCCTTTGCCTGCCCGGTCGATTCGGTCGATCTTTACGAGATCGACTCCGATGCCGACGATCATGCTTCCCCCTCGCCTATTTCAAATTGTAAATTGCAAATTGTAAATTGCAGATTTGCGGTTGGCCGAAGACCATAAATAAATCCCATAAATTGCACTATGCAATTAGGGCTTTCATCTCCCTCACAGCCCGCTCTATGCCGACCAGAGAAGCCCTGGATATGATGCTATGGCCAATATTTAGTTCCTCAACTTCTGCGATGTGTGCTATCTTCGCGGCGTTCACATAAGTAAGGCCGTGTCCGGCGCCGACCTGCATGCCCAGGCTGGCTGCCAGTTTCGCTCCTTCAATGATCTTATCGAGTTCCCGCTCGCGCTGCTTCTCTGTCTTCGCGTTCGCGTATGCGCCCGTATGGATTTCGACCCAGTCTGCCCCCGCTTTTTTTGCAGCGGCAATCTGTTTATCGTCAGGATCAATGAAGAGGCTGACGACGATGCCGCCCTGCTGAAGACAGTCGATATATTCCTTCAAAAACGAGGTGCGGGAATGCACATCCAGCCCGCCCTCGGTCGTAAGCTCTTCCCTCTTTTCCGGTACAAGCGTAACAAGATCAGGTTTTGCTTTGAGCGCTATGCCCTGCATCTCAACCGTTGCGGCCATTTCAAGGTTCAGCTTGGTCTGTATGGTTTCGCGGAGCAGCCGAAGGTCGCGGTCCTGAACATGTCTCCGGTCCTCCCGTAAGTGCGCGATGATGCCGTCCGCCCCGGAGAGTTCGGCAAGCATTGCTGCGGCAACAGGATCGGGCTCGACACCCTTTCTTGCCTGCCTGATCGTTGCGATGTGATCTATGTTCACGGACAGCTTCGGCACTGCTCTTCCTCCTTGAAAACGCTGGTTTTTAAAATTCTATCATCTATCCTGTAAAATATCCAGAAAATTAAATGCCGGCTCCTCTCATGCAGTCCTCTTCTCCGCTGCAAGGGTGGATAAAAACTGCCCTGGTCTTATTCACTGCCGGTCTTGACCCTGAATGCCCAGTCTGATATAGTATCACTACTCATTATATCCCCGTAGAATTTAACGTCCATCGGTCAAGGAGGCAGTCATGTTCCGTTTTCCTAAATTTCTGTTTGCTTTTTTATCTCTTCTCGTCTCCACGTCCCTCATATCCGCCCAGGAGACGAAAACCGTTACGGCCGAAGGAGTGGCTGCGATCCACGGAAGCGCCGTTGACATTGCCCGCGATACGGCAATCGAGGACGCGCAGAAGCGAGCGGTCGAACAGGCAATCGGCATTATGATCGATTCTCAGACCCAGGTCGAGAACTACCAGGTCATCAGCGACAAAATCCTGTCCCAGATCAAGGGGTACATCACACGGTATAATGTGATTGGTGAGAACCAGGAAAGCGGCCTTCTCCGGGTCCGCATTACGGCGGATGTGTCGATGGGCAAGCTGAACGACGACCTCTCGGCAATCGGCGTGCTCATGAGCCAGATGCACAAGCCCAGGACCATGATCATGATCGCCGAGCAGAATGTAGATAAGGAGGTGAATGCGTGGTGGGTCGGCGGGCATGGAGAAGCGGATCTTGGAGTCGTGGAAAACGCATTCATGAACAAGTTTACGGAAAAAGGCTTTGAATTCATCGATCACGAAGTGGCTTCAAAAGAGCTCAAAGTAACTGCCCCGTACAGGGTCGCGGACCTGAGTACAGCCCAGGCTAAAACACTCGGAAAACAGGCAGAAGCCGAGGTCGTGATCACCGGTAAGGCAATAGCGAAATCGGCCGGCGACGTTGGCGGCGGGATGAAATCCGTTCAGGCGGACTTGACGGCCAAGGCAGTCCGTACGGATACCGGCCAGGTTATAGCAACCTCTTCAACTCATGCCGCAGGCGTGCATATTACGGAGATTTCAGCAGGGTCCGAAGCGCTTAAGAAGGCCGCGAACCTGGCGGCCGACGACATGATAACAAAAATTCTGGCAGTGTATTCGAAAGAGGTAGGCGGGACCCGTCCAGTGGCAATAACCGTTACCGGCCTCACCAAGAGCCAGTTCGTGAAGTTCAAGGACGTGCTCAGAAACCAGGTACGCGGCATCAAGGACCTGCATGAAAGGGGCTTCAGCGGCGCCACGGCTAAGATTTCGGTAGATTCGAAGTCGAGCAGCCAGGTTCTCTCGGACGAACTCGTGCTCAGGGATTTCGGAACATTCTCGGTCGAGGTAACAGGTTCGACAGCGAATTCGCTGGAATTAAAGGTTACGCCGAAATAACGAAAACGCGCTTTTTAAAACAAAAATAGCCCTGTTCCGGATGGAATGGGGCTATTTTGCATTGTTATCCGACAAAAAATATTTTAAGTCGTCTCTGTTAGTCCCGCTTTGTCCTTCTGCAGATCCAGTCGAAATCTCTCGAGCTGGTGCTGCTTTTCCTCCTCGCTCCACTTCAGGTCGCGTGACGCGATCATGGCTACCTTTTCTGCATGGTTTTTCCCACGCGATCCCGTGAGGCCGAGGTGCATCCTGCGAAGGATGATGTCTGATAAAGTCCTGGCCCCCTCTTCTGTGACGCTGTACGCTGCCTGGCCGTAGATGTCCCTGCTCTCCGGAGAGATTGTCTCTCCCAGTTCAGGGTCCATGTCGACAAGCTCGAGCACTCGCTCGGCCTTTGAGCCGTACAATCCGATCAGGTGACGGACCGTTTCCTCCGACACCCTGTGACTTGCTGTCATGTCCGGCAGCGCCTCTTTGAGATACGTTTCATAGTCCATGTGAAGACCGCCGGGAAACGGTTTTTTATCGGAAACGCACGCCCTCTTCATGCCGAGTATGGTGCATACCCTGTCCACTGTATCGCTCGCCATTGCCCGATACGTCGTCAGCTTGCCCCCCGCGATGGTGACGATCCTGCCTGATCTTCCCTCCGAAATTACGCGGTGTTTTCGGGATATTTTGGACTCTCTCGCTCCATCGAAGGCAAGCGGACGTATGCCCGCGTATGTATACAGGATCGCCTCGCGGGTGATGTTCAAGCCCGGTAAAATCCTCCTGCTTTCAGCGATCAGATACTCAACGTCATCCCGGTCCGCATGGACATCGTCCAGATCGCGATCGTACCTCGTGTCCGTTGTTCCGATAAGCGACCACTTGTCGAACGGAATAATGAAGAACATCCTGCCGTCCGTCGACGAAACGAACAGGGCCTGTTCCGTGAGACGCGGAAGGACCAGATGCACGCCTTTTGTCGGGGAAATGATCTTCTTGGCGTTGATGTCCGACGCTTGCCGCACCTTGTCGATCCACGGTCCAGCCGCATTAACGAGCACTTTTGAACGAAAGCTGTGCACCTGGCCGGTGAGCACGTCCCGTGCAGTGACAATGACAACGCCCCCTGCCTCTTCTATCTTCTCGACCAGGATATAATTGAACGGAGACGCTCCTGCCTCGCGGGCGCCATTGATGTTTTCCATGACAAGCCGTTCCGGCATGAGCAACTGATGATCATAGAAGAGTGCGCTTCCTGACAGTCCCTCCCTGTTCAGCCGGGGCTCCAGGGCAAGCGTCTTTTCGCTGCCCGACGTAAAATAATGCGGGATGTCCTGTTCATGCGAAAGAAGGTCATAAAGCCTTATGCCTACGGACACGAGCGCCCTGCCGTGCGGGTCGCCCTTGTAAATGGGAATGATGAGCGGGATGGGATTGATAAGGTAGGGCGCCAATCTGCGCAGCGTGGCGCGTTCCCTGAGAGACTCGGCAACAAGGTCAACTTCAAAATTTGCAAGATAACGAAGGCCGCCGTGGATCAGGCGTGTGGACTTGGAGCTGACACCCGAGGCGTAATCTCCTTTTTCGAGCAGCAGACAGGAAAGGCCGCGCAGCGCGGCATCCCGGGCCACTCCGGCACCCGTTATGCCTCCTCCAATAACGATTAGATCGAAAACCGTGTCGCTGTCGGGTATGGTTCTTGTTGTAGGCATGTTTTATCGTGGACCCGGACAAACTGGAATTGAAAAGACTAATACTGATGGTCCCGTAAAAAATAGAATTTTAGTGCGGAGGCACAGAGGGCGCAAAAGAAAAATACTCAAGTTTCAATTTGCTTTTCTCAGCTTCCCGTGTCTCAGCAAGCGGTCTCTGATTTTTTTGAATGCTTTGCCAAGATTGCCTGATCGGAATGTGGTCCAAGAATTTCTTGCAAAAACCCCGAACCTATTTTACGTTCCTGGCTGCTGACTTCTCGATTATTTGCTTCAATAACCCGGGATTATCCGTGTAAATGCCGTTGACCTTCCATTCAATGCACCGCTTCATCTCTTCTTCGTCATTCACGGTCCATACGTAGATTCGCACTCCTGCGGCCTGGCACGCCCGGACCAGATGCTCACTCACGGTATTTTTCCTCAGGCTGACTATATCATAGCCTTTCCGTTTGTAGTCATCTACGTGCCGGACCGAGAAAGTGTCATAGATTGCAGCGACCGGCATGCTTCTGTTTGCCTTGCGCAACGCCCGGAGCTCGTCCTCTTTAAAGGACGAAACAGTGATCGGGCCGGTGTACCGGATGCGGCGCAAGTGATCGGACAGAACGCCCCCCGCACCATCGCTCTTGATCTCGATATTCAACCCCGTCTTACCGGCCACGAGTTTCAGGACGTCATCGATCGTCGGAAGCGGTTCTTTGTTCCCGAGCCTTACCAGGCTGATCTCGTGGGACAGCGACCCTTCTACGTCCACGTTGCGGTCCCCGGTTCTGCCCGTATTCCGGTCGTGCAGCGCATAGAGCACGTTGTCCTTGCTCATGCGCAGGTCGAATTCGATCATATCGACGGGTATGGACAATGCAAGCTGAAAGGCCTCAAGCGTATTTTCCGGCGCCCGTGATTGATCGCCTCTGTGGGCTATGATAAGCGGATTTTGCATATTAATTCCTTTTTGATATCCAATCTGAATCTCCGGATAAAATACCCGGGTTGCTCGCAAAGAACCATGTGGTGCACTCAGAAATAACAGGCCTGTGCCGGTTTTCTGGGTCTTTCTTCTAAATTTTGTCCCAGAGCTTTATTTTCCTTTCACCACTTTTTCAATGATCTTGTCTCTGATGTCTTTGATCTGTTCGACAAGTCGTTTCTGGGGGACCGGGGAAATACTGGAACGGTGAATGACCGTGCGTATGGTCATCAATTTTTCGAGCGCAGCCGTTTCCCCCTGCCGGTAGAGCTCCGCGGGATTGCTGAAGTCAGCCCAGTGACGCTGACCGACAGCGGGGTGGAGCACTACATCCGCTTCCTGGATCAGTATCTGGTTTAAATAAATCCTCGTCACCGCGTCGGATCGAAGCACAACGTCGAGCCCGAACTTGTTTTCGAATTTAGCGACTTCGCTCGAAACGTCCACGGCAATAACAATGTCAGCCCCCATCTCCCTGGCGCACCGGACCGGCACTCTTTCCACCCATCCGCCGTCCACAAGCAGCATGTCCCCGTATGCAACGGGAGGGAAAATACCCGGCAACGCGCAGCTCGCGCTGATCGCCCGGCGCATCGATCCTTCGCGGAATATTACCCGCTTGCCGTTGCGGATATCAGTGGCAACCGCTCCGAACGCCATCCTGGTCTGCTCTATGTTGATATCGGGGATAAGGGGAAATATGAAATCTTCGTAGTCTTTTTCCGAAATAAACGCGGGCTTCGTGGCTGTGATGCCCCAGAAGTAACCTTTTCGTATAAGGTTCGCCATGTCGTTGAAAAAACCGTGGTTCTGTGAATCTGTATTCTCCATTCTCTTTACAAATTCCAGCTTCGTTTTCCGCGAGCGAAAGCTGCGAAGGTAATGATCGACTCTCTCCATCCAGTATGCTGCGTCCGGCTGGGATGCGTACAATCCTCCGATCATGGCGCCGGCGCTTGTACCGGCTATCATGGTGAACGGTACGCGCGCGTCCTCAAACACCTTAAGCACACCGAGGTGCGCCAATCCGCGGGCAGCGCCTCCGCCCAATGCGAGACAGATCTTCGGGTCCATTCATTTACCTCACGGGAAAACTGCAGTTGCTCTTGCGTGCCCTTTTGTATTAGCAAATGATAACACCTTACCTGCAGTGTGTAAAGAATTTCATAAAATTATTGTTGACTTGGCAAAAGCTTTCATGGTATGTTCACTTTATGAACATGGAACGGCAATCTCCTGGCGGCACCGAACATTACCGGTCGCTCCAGATACTGGATGAGCTCTCGAACAATGACTCGTTAACGCAGCGCGACCTCAGCAGTCGTCTTGGAATTGCGCTGGGACTTGTGAATTCCTACATAAAAAACCTGATTGCTAAAGGCTACATAACCGTTAAAGCGATTCCTACGAAGCGATACGCGTACTATCTCACTCCAAAGGGCTTTGCAGAAAAAACAAGGCTTACCTACGATCTTCTTCACGACTATACGAGAATCTATCGTGAGGCCCGAAAAAATCTGAAGCAGCTGTTTCATGACATGCAGAAAAACGGCGTTCAACGGATCGTCTTTGCCGGCGCTGATGAAGTGGCGGAGATTGCCTACCTGACGCTGCAGGAAACGCGGATGGAACTGGTGGCAATTATCGACGACGACATGGCCGGCCACGACTTCTTCGGCAAGACAATAAAGCCGATCGAGTCCGTTCTGGACATGGGATGCGACATTATTCTGGTGACCTCCTATCTTAAACGAAGCCAGGTCTTTAAAAAGCTGATGGAGCTCGGCGTTCCGGAGTCGTCGGTCCGGATGTGGGTCAACTGAGCATGAGGAATCGATAGATATGACGGGACTGCATAGAACGGATACGAGCCCTGTTCTGGTAACGGGCGGAGCAGGCTACATAGGCAGCCATGTGGTAAGGCAACTGAGCGAGTCCGGTCGCCGGGTAATCGTTTTCGATAACCTGTCGACCGGCTTTGCGGACGCGCTGATACATGGAGAAAAATTGATAATCGGCGACCTTGCCGACCGGAAAGCGATCGATGAGACAGTTCAGCGTAACGACGTGAAGACCGTCCTCCACTTTGCAGCATCGATTATAGCGCCTGAATCGGTCGACCAGCCGCTTAAATACTACATGAACAATACCGCGAACACAATGAATCTCCTCTCCGCGTGCATTCGCTTCGGGGTCGAGCAATTCATCTTCTCGAGCACCGCGGCCGTGTATGGTATACCCCAGAATGGAACTGCCGGTGAGGACAGCCCGACCATGCCGATAAATCCCTACGGCACTGCGAAGTTGATGAGTGAATGGATATTGAGGGACGTGGCCCGGGCCCACGGTCTTCGTTATGTTGCCCTCAGGTACTTCAACGTGGCGGGCGCGGACCGGGAGGCCCGCATGGGACAAAGAACCCCGGAGGCTACCCACCTGATCAAGGTGTGCTGCCAGGCGGCGTTGGGACTTCGTAAAGAAGTGTCCATCTTCGGAACTGATTACCCTACCCCGGATGGCACGGGCATTCGCGATTATATACATGTGGAAGACCTTGCCGATGCGCACCTTGCTGCGCTCCGTTACCTTGACACGGACGGAGAATCAACAGCCGTTAATGTCGGCTACGGCAAAGGATCAAGCGTAAAGGAAGTCATCGAAACGGCGCGGGAAGTTACCGGCGTCAATTTTCCAGTAGAAGAAACAGTGAGAAGACCGGGAGATCCTCCCGTGCTGATCGCGAAAGCCGGACGCATCCGGGATGTGCTTGGTTGGTCACCGCAATATAATGATTTGCGGACAATAGTGAATGATGCCTGGAACTGGGAACAAAAACTCGGTGGTACCAAATAGGTTATGACAAAATCATTACAAATGAGCGCAGTATGAGTTCTCCAACAGATTTTTCCGGTAAAAAGGTGTTGATCACAGGCGGCCTGGGTTTTATCGGTTCATCGCTGGCGCGTCGGCTTTTGGCTGAGGGCGCCGCTGTTACGCTGGTGGACAGTCTGATTTCCCAATATGGCGGCAACGTGTTCAACATTCACGACATAAGGGACCGGCTGAAAATCAATATAACCGACGTGCGCGATCCACATGCTATGGAGTATCTCATCCAAGGTCAGGATTATCTCTTCAATCTTGCAGGCCAAACCAGCCATATCGATTCCATGACTGATCCGCAGACGGACCTTGATATCAATGCGTCGGCCCAGTTGTCCATTCTTGAAGCATGCCGCAAACGCAATACCCGTATAAAAATCGTATTTGCCAGTACCCGTCAGTTGTACGGCAAACCCGAGTACCTGCCCGTTGATGAAAAACATCCTATAAAACCCGTGGATGTCAACGGGATCAACAAGCTGGCCGGAGAATGGTATCATTTGCTGTATAACAATGTGTACCGTATTCGCGCCTGCGCCTTGCGGCTAATCAACACGTATGGACCGGGAATGAGGGTAAAGGATACACGTCAGACATTTCTCGGCATATGGATTCGCAACCTTATTGCGGGACAGCCGGTGCAGGTCTTTGGCGATGGCCTTCAGCTGCGTGACTTCAATTATGTCGATGATGTGATAGAAGCTTTTTTATTAGCGGCGTTGAATCCAAAGGCGGAAGGCGAAGTTTACAATCTGGGAAGCGCAGAATACATTAACCTCAAGGATCTGGCCGGTATAATGGTTGAGATATACGGAAGCGGGTCCTATGACATGGTCCCCTTTCCCCCAGAGCGAAAAGCAATAGATATTGGCGATTACTATAGCGATTTTTCCAAGATAAAGAAAAGTCTGGGGTGGATGCCCCGGATTTCTCTGAGGGAAGGCCTTCGTAAATCCCTCGAATATTATTCTCTCCATGGTAAGCATTATTGGGAACAGGTCTGATGATCCAGATGCACGATTTTAGGGCGGAACCTGAAAAGCTTATCAGGCAGGAATTGGCTGCTATTGAGAGGGTATTACGCTCCGGGTGGTACATTCTCGGCAATGAGGTCAAGAGTTTTGAGTCGCGCTGGTCCGCCCGGTGTGGAACCAGCTTCGCGGTCGGCGTCGGCAACGGTATGGACGCTATAGAGATCGGTTTGCGAGCGCTCGGCATCGGCCACGGGGATGAAGTCATTACCACGCCCATGACCGCCTTTGCAACCGTACTCGCAATCATGCGTGCAGGCGCTGAGCCCTTTCTGGCCGACATCAATCCGCAAACAGCGCTTCTTGACCCGGACAGTGTCAGCCGGTGCATCTCGCCGCGGACCAAGGCGGTTCTTCTCGTGCATTTGTATGGTCAGGTGCGCGATATGGAAAAGTGGACAGCGCTGTGCAATCGGGCTGGCATTTATCTTTTGGAAGATTGCGCTCAATCACACGCTGCTGTGTGGCAGGGTAAGATTGCCGGAACGTTCGGAACATGGGGAGCCTTCAGCTTTTATCCTACTAAAAATCTTGGGACAATCGGCGACGGCGGCGCGATTGTTACCGCAAGTAAGGAGATCGCCGAGAAGGCAGGCATTCTGCGGAATTACGGCCAATCGCAGCGATACCATCACCCGGAATTGGGCATGAACAGTCGTTTAGATGAACTCCATGCAGCAATCTTATCTGTTCGGCTTGGATGGCAGGATCTCTTTACTGCAAGGCGAAGGGAGATAGCCTCGGCATATAACGACGGAATAGATAATGCCCTTGTTCAAACCATGGCAAACCCTGTGGAAAAAGTCAACCATGTATATCACCTCTATGTAATCCGTTGCACTGAGAGAGAACGTCTTACAGCGCATTTGGCCAAGCGAGGAGTGTCCAGCCTCAGCCACTACCCCATTCCGATACATTTACAGAAACCATGTCTGGGAGTAAGGCGCCACCCGTATGGATTAAAGAACGCCGAGCTCCATGCAACCAAGTGTCTCTCCATTCCGTGTCATCCGCAAATGAGCAATGACGATGTCCGAAAGGTGATCGAGGTTATTAATGAATTCAGATGATCTTGCCGGCGATAATGCAGGGATGCCTGGGGCGGCTGTTTCATTGAGAGAGCTTGAATCATGAAGCTTTTCTTTATCGGCTTTCATAATATGATGACAATATGTACGTCATCTGAGGTATTTTATCGATTATATTGAAAGAAATTGCGGCGGTATTTTTGCCGAGCATATCGAGAAGCAGCCCTTCAAGCCGAAAGCGGAACGGATCCCGGATGTGCTCAGCCGGGTTGCCGCAATATAATGATTTGCAGACAATTGTGAACGATGTTTGGAATTGAGAGAATAAACTGGCAAGTATGAAGTAGTTTTTTTCATCTTCGGAAGAAGTGCATCCCGAAGAAGTCCATTTTCCCGTAGATTGTCTCCGGATGATAGGTCAAGAAATGGATCGTCTTAAGCTTAACATTGTTGCAAATTTTGCCGGTAACGGCTGGGCAGCCCTCATGTCGCTCGCGTTTGTTCCGGTGTATATCAGGTTCCTTGGAATCGAGGCGTACGGACTGATCGGTTTTTATGCTATGCTCCAGGCTTCCTTTGGGATACTCGATTTAGGTTTAAGCCAGACAATGAATCGTCAACTGGCTCGATATTCTGTTTTACCGGAAAAAGCTGGCGAAGCCCGGGAATTTGTCCGTACTCTCGAAATTGGATACTGGGCAATAGGAGCGGTAATAGGTGTCGGAGTGCTGATTGCTTCTCCGTTTATTGCGAACCAATGGATCAAGAGCGTATCGATTCCGACTGATACGGTCAAACAGGCGGTGATAACAATGGGTCTCATGGCTGCCGTGCAATGGCCGCTCAGCCTTTATGAAGGAGGACTGATGGGCCTCCAGAAGCAAGTGCAGGCAAACGCCGTTAAAATAGGGATGGCCACGTTCAGCGCATGTGGAGCTGCATTCATCCTTTGGAAGGTGTCCGCCACAATTACGGCGTTTTTCGCATGGCAAATTGTTGTGAATGGCCTGTATGTCATGTTATTTGCGCTAATGCTTTGGCGCAATCTGCCTTCCTCGAATCATGCAACCCGTTTCAACATTGGTGTTATCCGGAATATTTGGAGATTTGCGGCAGGAATGAGCGGCATATCCCTGTCAGCCGTTATTTTAATGCAATTGGATAAAATGCTTCTTAGCAAACTTCTTACGTTGGATATGTTCGGGTATTATACGCTTGCCGGCTCCGTCAGCGGCATCATTCCGTTCCTGCTCGTAGGTCCTGTATTCACCGCAATTTTCCCTAAACTGACCTCGCTTGTCGCTCTTAACGATGAAGTGGGAATTAAGCTTTTATACCATCAGAGCACACAGTTTATGGCTGTGCTTGTTTTACCGGTTGCATCTTTAATGGCGTTTTTCTCGTTCGATATCGTCTTTCTATTGCTGAGAACTGCAAAAACAGCAGAAGTGACCGCGCCGATCATCAGTGTTCTCGTCGTCGGTATGGCCTTAAACGCTCTCATGACGCTCCCGTATGCCCTGCAATTGTCCCACGGCTGGACCAGCATCGGCCTACGAATAAACCTGTTTCTGATTGTCGCGCTTGTACCTGCAATTTATTTTATGGCTACCCATTATGGCCCCATTGGAGCGGCTTCGGTATGGATCCTGCTAAACGGTATATATATGCTGATCGGGCTCCCATTTACTCATCAGCGTTTGCTGAGGGGCGAGATGTGGAGTTGGTTCGTTAAGGATGTTGCACCTCCTTTAGCCGTAGTACTTCTAGTGACAGGTGTCGCTCGTTCTATAATTACAGGGCCGATGGATCCCTTTAAAACGATAGTGACCCTCTCCGGTATATTGCTCTCATCATTCCTGTCTGCGGCTTTCATTGCGCCGCACATAAGAACATGGCTGCTTATACAATTTGCGAAGGTGAAGTTCATCTAATGCCCGGATTTGAAAATCTATGCGGCTGACGGAAGATATTGAGGGCTGACACTGGGAACATTATGCTATAAATTGACAACAGTAAAAGCTGACAGCGTCTCATACAATCATAGAACCAAATTTTTGGAGGATATCCATGCATCTCATCCATAGGAAAACGTGCCGTGTATGCGGCTCAAGCGCTCTTACGAAGGTTATCGATTTGGGAGAGCAGTATTTACAGGGATCATTTGTAAAGCCGGGCAAAGAGCTGCCGCCGTTGCGGAAAATCCCCGCTTCCCTGGTCCGTTGCGACCCGACCAGAGACGAGGCGGCGTGCGGTCTGCTCCAGATGGAGCATACGGTCCCGCCGGAAGTTCTGTATTCTGCATACTGGTACCGGTCAGGAACGAACAATACTATGCGGCGGCATTTGCAAGGGATTGCCGAAGAAGCCACTTCCATATTGAACAAGCCGGTTGCCCGGGTTCTTGACATCGGATGTAATGACGGCACTTTGCTCGGTTATTATCCGGATAATTTTAAAAAGTACGGGGTAGACCCTTCCGATGTCGCCCAGGAGATCAAGGGAGACATTACGGTCGTGCAGGATATTTTCCCTTCGAATGAACTGACGAGCCGCCTGCAGGGCAACAAGTTCGACGTCGTGACATCGATCGCCATGTTTTATGATCTCGAATACCCAATTGAATTCACCAGGGGCATAAAAAGCGTCCTTGCCCCGGATGGCATCTGGATTTTTGAAATGTCGTACATGCCGACTATGCTCAAGATGACTTCTTACGACACGATTTGCCATGAGCATCTTGAATATTACAGCCTTGCCGTGATTGAGCACATCCTGAAACAGGCCGGGATGAAGATCTTCAATGTTTCACTCAATTCGATTAACGGAGGGAGCATCCGCTGCTTTGCAACGAATACGGAAAACTTCGCATACAAAAAAGAGGAATTCATTCAAAACATAAAAGCGCTCCATCAGGAGGAATTCGACCTGGAACTGGATACCGACAAGCCATATAAAAACTTCCAGGACCGCGTCAATGTTCATAAAGACGAGCTCAATTCCCTGCTCAAGAAACTCAAAAAAGAGAAGAAAAAGATTCATATATACGGCGCCTCTACAAAAGGAAACACGATCCTGCAGTGGTGCGGCATCGACAACCGGATTATAGAGTTTGCCGCGGAACGAAATCCCGATAAATACGGCGCGCGTACGCTCGGGACGGATATTCCGATCATCAGCGAGGCCGAATCACGCGCAATGAATCCTGACTATTACCTCGTTTTACCATGGCACTTCAAGGAGGAATTTGTCGAGCGTGAAAAAGCGACTCTGGACAAAGGGATCGGTCTAATTTTTCCGCTTCCTACGATCGAGATCGTAAAAAAATAAACCGGCAACAGGACAAAATTCATGAAACCGAACGTTCTTTTTATATCGCACCGGGAGCGCCGTTGCGGAGTTTACCAATTCGGCCTCAACATTGCCCGTGCTCTGAAAAAATCGGAAAAATACAACTTCATCTATGCCGAATGCTCGGGCCCCGACGAATTAATGCACGCTGTGCGGGATGCCAAACCGGCTGCGATTATTTATAATTATTACCCTTCAACGCTCCCCTGGCTTAAAAGAAGGATCCTCCGGAGCATCAACGCCCTCCACCTTGGCATAATTCACGAAATAACCCAGGGCGTTGCCGATACGGCGGATAACTCCTTTTTTCACGGTCATATCGCCCCGGATCCGACGCTGCTGCTCCGGAACCCTCTCGTGTTCAAAACTGGCAGACTGGTGCCGAAATACATCTATCGCTATATGGATCCCGACATCCCGACTATCGGCAGCTTTGGCTTTGGAACAGCAGGCAAGGGTTTTGAGAAGCTCATCTCGACCGTACAGGATGAATTCGAGCAGGCAATCATAAAACTCCATATTCCCTTTGCCGCGTTTGGCGATCGGGACGGCAGGGAAGCACGGGAGATCGCCGGGCGATGCAAAGAGCTCATCGTCAAGCCAGGGATCGAACTGCGGCTCAGTCACGACTTTCTCACCCAGGAACAGCTGCTCGATTTCCTGTCCGGAAATTCGCTGAATGCCTTTTTTTACGAGGAAAATAAAGGCCGAGGAATCTCGAGCGTCATCGATCTTGCGCTTGCCGTCCAACGGCCGATCGCGGTTACCAAAAGCAGAATGTTCCGGCATGTCCTGTCCGCTTATCCGGCAATTTGCATTGAAGACACGAATTTGAAAACCATAATGAAGAACGGTTGCGCTCCCCTGGAGCAGTACTCCAGGGAATGGAGCGAGGAAAATCTCATATGGGATTATGAGCGTGCGGTTTCAACCATGCTCGGCACGAAGCAGGCTCGATTTTCCCGTGCCCTCCTCAATAAGGCAAAGAGTGTATTCCGGATCGGGTCGAAAACCCTGAGGGACTTCTGGATCCCGACGACCATAGATAAAAACGACGTACTGCCAGGGAGGAGTGGCAACTGGGTCTTTAATCCTCTTCCCGGGGTCACCTCATTCAACCGGATCCTGGATAACCGTGCACGGGAGCAGTACCAGCCCGTCATCACGCAACTCTTTGAACTCCTGCCTGACATGATCGCCAGAAAGATACCGGAAGCGAATATTCAGCAAGCTTTTATGCTCGATACGGTCCATAAATTTGCTTCCCGGTTCACGTCACCCAAAATGCTCTGCGTAGGCAGCTACGACGATACGGCTGCCACCGCATTAAAAGAATCAGGTTTCCGGATGGATGAAGTTGATCCTGTTTTCAATTATGACCTCAATACGTTTTATTCACGGCCCTCAACCGTGAAAGAGAGTTATGACATAATTTTTTCCACGTCCGTTCTTGAGCATGTGCGGGATGACGAGCTGTTCATAACGCAGGTGGGGCAGTTACTCGCTCCCGGCGGGTTCGCGATTCTCACGGTCGATTTTAACGATAGCTACACATCCGGCGATCCGATTCCCCATGAGGATTTTCGGCTGTATACCCAAAAAGACTTTAAACACAGATTACTTCCGATTTTAAAAAATTGTTCTCTGATTGATATGCCACAGTGGGAATGCCCGAATCCCGATTTTGCGTATGCAGGTTGCAGGTATACTTTTGCCACACTCGTTTTTAAAAAGAAGATCAAACCATGAAAGCCCTCATTTTCGGCGCAAACGGCCAGGACGGACTTTATCTGGCCCAGGAATGCAAACTCAAACGGATAGAACCCATAGGAGTGTCACGTTCAAGCAGCTGGCTGAAGGGCGACATCGCGGACTACAAATTGGTAGAGAGCCTTGTCAAAGAACACAAACCATTGCATGTTTTTCATCTCGCCGCAAATTCTACAACAAGGCATGATGCTCTGTTCGAAAATCATGAAACGATTTCGACCGGTACCCTGAACATTCTTGAAGCCGTAAAAAAGCATTCCCCCTCTTCAAAAGTGTTCATAACGGGAAGCGGGGTCCAATTTAAAAACAACGGCAATCCGATATCGGAACATGATGAATTTGACGCCAGCAGTCCTTATTCCGTATCGCGTATTCATTCTGTTTACGCGGCGCGATATTTCCGTTCACTCGGCTTACGGACCTATGTTGGCTATCTATTTCACCATGAGAGCCCGTACCGAAAACCAAATCATGTCAGCAAAATGATAGCACTCGCCGTCCAACGAATAGCGGATGCAAGAACAGAAAAGATTGAGCTTGGCGATATCTCGGTTCGAAAAGAGTGGACCTTTGCAGGCGACATAGCAAAAGGCATTTTTACGCTCGTGGAGCAGGACGATATTTTCGAGGCGGTTATAGGCTCAGGCATAGTATATTCAATTGAAGAATGGCTTGAACAGTGCTTTGGCCTTATCGGGAGGAATTGGCGCGACCATGTCCGGATGCGCGAGGGCTTTAAGGCCGAATATAAACGGCTGGTTTCAGACCCGGCAACAATCAACAGGCTTGGCTGGTTTCCCGTAGTCACATTCCCGGAACTGGCAAAACTGATGATTGGCCTGCCGCTGAAATAGTCTGCCGGCATCTATCGCAGTTTTCGCTTACAAAAACATGAAAAAACAACCACTCTTGTCAATATGCATAGCAACGTACAATCGGGCCCGTTTCATTTCTCAAACGCTTGAGAGCATTATTCCGCAACTCACTCACGATACCGAATTGGTGATTGCGGATGGGGCATCTACTGACAACACGGAGAGCATTTTACATAAATACGCGACGGCTGATCCAAGAATACGCTACATGCGCCTTCCCCAAAAAGGAGGGGTCGATCAGGATTACTGTAAAGCCGTAGAAACGGCACGAGGCCAATATTGCTGGTTGTTCACCGATGATGATCTGCTTAAACCGGGAGCGGTGAGCGCGGTACTCGGTAAAATCGGCAACGATGTTTCCCTGATAATCGTAAATGCCGAAGTCTGGAATTCTTATTTCACAGAAATGATTGAAGATCGCAGGATAAAAGCTGATAAGGATACTTTATATGAAAACAGTGAATTTGAAAAACTGTTTGCCGACACTGCAAGTTATTTGTCATTCATCGGCGGTGTTGTCATTCGCCGCGACCTTTGGATGCAGCGTGAAAAGTCAAGCTATTTCGGATCAGAGTTCGTACATCAAGGGGTCATCTTCCAAACATCCCTTCCCGCCAGGGCGATCTTAATAGCAAATCCGTATATTTCCATTCGATATGGTAATGCGCAATGGAGCACCAGAAATTTCGAAATATGGATGTACAAGTGGCCTCGGCTTATCTGGTCTTTCAATGGTATCAACGCGCAGGAAAAGCAGGCGATCACTCCGAAAGAACCCTGGAAAAATTTATATGTGCTGGCAATCAGAAGAGCAATGGGAGTGTATTCCTTTTTTCAATTTCGTAAATATTTGTTGAAGGAGCACGTTAATCTGTTCTGGAAATTCGGGGCCTTATTGATTGCATTGGTTCCGTTTTGGTTGGTCAACAAGAGCTTCATTTTCCGTTATTCTTCTATAAAAGAAGATCATAAATTGCTGATGCAAGAATTTCTATCAGCGATCCCTCCCAGGAGTAAACAGTAATGTTTTATAATTTCACATTAAGATAAGCACGCATCCGACGCGCATATGAAAAATAAATTAGTGTACCTGATTATCCTGAATTGGAACGGGTGGAAAGATACGGTTGAATGTGTCGAATCATGTTTGAAGCTGAAATATCCCGATGTTCGCATTCTTATTGTCGACAACGGTTCAACAGACGGCTCCGAAATGGTACTTCGACCGCGCTTCCCCTCTGTCGAATTCATTCAGACCGGAGAAAATCTTGGTTTTGCAGGCGGTAATAATGCAGGAATACGTCATGCACTTGAGCGAGGCGCGGAATATATCTGGTTGTTGAATAATGACACCGTCGTTGACCAGGAAGCTCTCGGCCAGCTCGTAACGGTGGCCGAGACCGATGAGAAGATAGGAATTGTCGGCTCGAAAATTTATTATTTTGATAAGCCGGACGTCCTCTGGTTCGCGGGAGGCCGAATTACGAAGTTTACCAAACTGGTTTACCACACAGATACCAATCTCAAAGATCCGCAATTGTGTCAAAAAACCAGGGATGTCGATTTTATTACCGGCTGCAGTTTACTGATCAGGAGTTCAACCATCCGGCAAGTCGGGTTCATGAGCGAAGAATTTTTTCATTATTTTGAGGATGCGGATTGGAATATACGGATAAAAGACGCCGGGTGGAGGGTCGTCTGGGCTGCCGGATCCAAGGTATGGCACAAGGTCTCAAGCATACACGGAGAAGGCAATCCTTTTCTAAACTATTACGTCGTGAGAAATTCGCTTCAGTATGTCAGGAGAAACAGGCCGTTTTATTTGCCCTTCACCTTGATTGTGTTAACGTATCATTTTATTCTACGGAAGATGATCGGCCACGTTGATGCCATCGGTGCAACATGGGCGATCCGCGGCTTGAAGGATTTTTTTGCCGCCCGGTTCGGCAGGTATCAGGCAAAAACTCATGAAAATAGTATTCGACCATCAGATCTTTAGTTGGCAGCAATACGGAGGCATTTCGCGTTACTTTTATGAAATTGCCAATCGTATTGCTGCTCTGCCGGAAAACGAAGTGGGGATCTTTGCCCCCCTTTATGTGAATGAGTTCTTTCGCAATGACTGCAGAATTCGTCCTCGGGGAATCAAGACCGGTTTTTTCCCCGGTTTTGAGAGAATCACTATTCCTTTGAACCGTTCCTTATCACGCCTTATGATAAAACCACGGCACGATATCGATATTTTTCATGAAACGTCCTATTCCGCGGCTGATTGTTGCCCCGTTACTGCTAAGCGGATAATTACCGTCTACGACATGATTCACGAAAAATTCGTCGATTACTTTCCCGATGCAGCTGAAGTCCGCAAGACGAAAACTCATTCGATTGGGCGGGCGGATCACGTTATCTGCATTTCGGAGAATACGAAGCGTGATTTAATCGATTTATTTGCGGTACCCGAGAAAAAGATTTCCGTGGTTTATCTCAGCAGCTCATTGTCGTCTACAGCTCTTGTGAATAATAACACTCCCGCGGGAGACCAAAAGTCCTATATCCTCTTTGTCGGTGCGAGACGTGGTTATAAGAATTTTGAGCGGCTTCTTCGAGCCTATGCAGGTTCTGCTCATTTAAAAAACAATTTTGCTCTGGTCTGCTTTGGAGACAGCAGGTTTTCTGCAAAGGAATTGGCATTGATGCAGTCCTTGGATGTTTCGAGAGACAGCGTAAGGCATGTATCCGGCACGGACGAGGTATTGATCAATCTGTACGTTTCTGCTTCGGCGTTCGTTTGTCCATCTCTGTATGAGGGGTTTGGCATTCCCCTTCTCGAGGCGATGTCACTCGGCTGTCCAGTGGTATGCTCCAATACCAGTTCAATCCCTGAGGTTGTGGGCGACGCCGCGGAAATGTTCGACCCTTACGACGAATCCTCAATGCGGGCTGCCGTGGAACGCGTGGTTTCCACGCCGCACTATGCAGCCAGGTTGGTCGACCGAGGCAGGACGCGAGCGAATCTTTTTTCCTGGGATAAATGCGCCGCAGATACACTTGCTGTATATCACAAGGTTTTGGAGGGTTGAATGGCAGCGAAACAAGCGTTAATTTGCGGTGTGACTGGTCAGGACGGTTCCTATCTCGCGAAGTTCCTTCTGGATAAGGGATATAAGGTGTTCGGCACCTCGCGCGATGCGCAAGCCGCCACTTTTGCCAATCTACATGCGCTAAGAATTCGAGAACGGGTGCAAACCCTTTCTATGGCAACAAATGACTTCAGGAGCGTTCTACAGACGCTATACAAGGTTGAGCCGGACGAAGTATATAATCTGTCTGGACAAAGCTCCGTGGCATTGTCTTTTGAGCAGCCGGTCGAAACAATGGAAAGCATCAGTCTCGCAACCCTGAACCTGCTGGAGGCGGTCCGTTTTCGTGCAAAAGGTATTCGCCTTTACAACGCAGGTTCGAGCGAGTGTTTCGGCAATACGGGGGGACATCCCGCAAACGAAGAAACCCCTTTCCGCCCTTGCAGCCCCTATGCGGTAGCAAAAGCAGCCGCACACTGGCAGGTGGCTAACTACAGGATGGCCTATAAGCTCTATGCATGTACAGGAGTTTTATTTAACCATGAGTCCCCCTTAAGGCCCGAGCGATATGTGACACGAAAAATAATAATGACCGCTCATCAAATATCGACGGGTGTTAAGAAAAAACTTTACCTTGGGAATTTGAACGTGGTAAGGGATTGGGGCTGGGCGCCCGAATACGTGGAAGCGATGTGGAAAATGTTACAGCAAAATTCACCTGATGATTATGTGATCGCGACCGGACGTAGTTACAGTCTTAAGGATTTTGTACGCACTGCGTTTGCCGCAGTGGACCTGGACTGGGAAAAGTACGTGGAGGTCGATCCGAATTTACTGAGGCCAGCTGATTTGACCGAGGGCAATGCTGACCCGACAAAAGCGGCCGAGCGGCTGGGGTGGGTGGCAAAATACAGCATGACGGAAGTGGTTCAGCAGATGATGACGGCAGAGCTTCATGGAGTCGGCTCAATTTAGGGCGGTAGTTCTCGTGAAAAATACATAAACTAAATGATTTACATCCTGGTCCCTGTTCATAACCGTCGGGAAATTACCCGGCGTTTTATCCACTGCCTTGAGCAACAGACGTATCGAGACTATCAATTGGTGTTGATTGACGATGGGTCGACCGATGGGACGGCTGAGATGGTTCAGCAGCAGATTCGCTCCTTGACGGTCATAAGAGGCAACGGCAACTGGTGGTGGGGAGGGGCGCTTCATGAAGGATATAAATGGCTGCTCGCGTGTAACGCCGCTTCCACAGACATCGTTTTAATCATCAATGACGATACTGAGTTTGAGCAGGACTTCCTGGAAAAAGCGCTGATAACGCTTCGGAACAGGCCCAGGACGTTTCTGCTGTCGCAGTGCTATAGCCGGCAGAGTGGACAACTGCTCGACGCCGGGGTTCACGTGGATTGGGAACGATTTTCGTTCGACCAGGCTTCCACTGGCAAACCGGTCAATTGCATATCTACTCGCGGGCTATTCTTCCGGATTGGCGATTTCCGTGCTGTTGGAGGCTTTCATCCTTTTTTGCTTCCCCATTATCTTTCTGATTACGAATTTACGATCAGGGCGGGCCGCAAAGGGATGGCGCTTGTAAGCGAACCCTCGGTAAAAGTACGGCTTGACGAATCGACAACGGGATACAACACCGTAGAGAACGGCCCACTGCTGCGCGGTCTGAAAAACGTTTTTTCCAAACGATCGGCAATAAATCCGATCACTCTCTCAATATTCGTGGCACTTGCCTGTCCTTGGCGTTGGAAATTCCATTGCTGGTTTCGGATAGCCTCACTCAGTGCTTCATACGGCTGTAAACTCTTAACCGGGAAGAAGACTTGAAGGGACACATGCTGCTGCCTTGAATCCAAACAGTGAGACTTATGAAAAAAACGTCGACTGATTTTTCTGTCTTATTTTTAATCTTTAACCGCCCGGATACCACTGAGGCGGTTTTTGAAACCATTCGGAAAGCAAGACCCAAAAGGCTTTTTGTCTCGGCCGACGGGCCCCGGCTGACGAAGGCAGGGGAAGCCGAACAGTGCGAAAAGACGCGTGCAATCGTTAAACGGATCGATTGGGAGTGCGAACTGCATACGCTGTTTCGTGAAAAGAATCTCGGATGCCGCTCAGCTGTCTCCTCAGCGATCTCCTGGTTTTTTGAGAATGTAGAGGAAGGAATCATCCTCGAGGACGATTGCCTTCCCGATGAAAGCTTCTTTCCTTATTGCTTGGAACTTCTCGAAAGATACCGGCATGACGAGCGGGTCATGCATATCGCGGGACACAATTCTCAATTTGGGACAGCAATAGGTTCCGATAGTTATTATTTTTCACAAATCTGCCACATCTGGGGATGGGCAAGCTGGAGGCGTGTCTGGGCGCTTTATGACCCTGATATGAAGGATTATCCGGATTTTCTTGATCGAAGCGGCTTTGAAAAAGTTTTCCGGTATCGGGATATGCGGAAGTACTACTCGGTTATGTTTGACCGCGTATTTCGGAACAAGCTGAACACATGGGATCACCAATTATCGTATACGATCTTAAAGAATAACGGTCTCTGCATCATTCCTAATGTAAACCTCGTTGAAAATATCGGTTTTACCTCCGGCACCCATACTGCATACGATCATTTTTCATTCTTGAAGAAACTGGCCGTCAAACGACTTTATAAAAAGTTAACAGCAAATCCGAAAAAGATAATAACGGTTCCCTTGAGGCATCCAGAAACGATAATCCCCGCGTACGAGGCGGATCATCGCTATTTTCGCGATATTGTGTATTTCTTTTTCATGAAGATATATCTTGTTTATTTAAAATATTTCGGATAAGTTGCAACGACTAGATCAGGACTCTTAGCCGTGATAAAACGTAAAGCTCACATAGAGAAAGAATATTGGCAATAAAAACCCTTTTATGAATCTCAAAGATCTCGAATTTAAATACAGGCTCCCCGCGTGGCTGATAGAGATAATTGTCGTCCTTCACAGCCTCTTTCTTTTTACGTTCGACTCTCTTCTCCTCCTTTTTCCTCGACGGCGAGCGAGGACAACGGCGAAAGTGAAGACACGGCTTCTCGTCATTAAACTGGACGCTATCGGCGATTTCATCCTCTGGCTGGATTTCGCACGCGGACTGAGGGAACTTTACCCCCGGGAAACCACCGAGATAGCATTGCTCGCGAATTGTTCCTGGTCAAGTCTTGCAGAGGCATTTCCCTATTTCGACCGGGTCCTCCCGATTCACAGAATGAAATTCATCCTCAATCCTTTCTACCGGATGCAAAAACTTCTCGGCATCCGGCGCGAGGGCTTCGACACGGTCATTGACCCCGCCTTTTCCCGCGAATTCCAGTTCAGCCCCCCCGTTGCCCGCCTGAGCGGGGCTCCTTTAAGAATTGCAGCGCAAGGGGACCTTTCGATCCAGCGTCCGTGGCAGAAAAAAATCTCAGACCAGGCATATACCCGATTTATTTCTTCGGCGCCCGGTCGGATGATGGAACTGATCCGTAATGCTGAATTTCTCCGCGGTCTCGGCCATAAAGAGTTCAGGGCGGAGATACCTGTTTACAAACCTGCCGCCGTTCACTGCACGACAATGGATAAACCATATTACGTGATATTCCCTGGTGCGGGATGGGTAAATCGCCAGTGGCCTTTGAAGAGCTTTGCGGAACTTGCATCGCGCATATATTCTCAAACCGGTTATCAGGGAATAATCTGCGGGGGTCCGGCCGAGCAACGGTTCGGCCGTTTGCTTAAGGAACTGAGCAGTGCGCCTCTGGAGGACTGGACCGGCAGAACAAGTCTCGCAGAACTCGCCTCGCTTATTGCGGGCGCCCATTTTCTTATTGGAAACGAAACGAGCGCGGTTCACCTTGCCGCAGCGGTCTCAATTCCCGCCGTCTGCATCATCGGGGGAGGCCATTTCGGACGTTTCCTGCCGTACGAGGTCGAAACAGAAACGAGAAGGCCTCGCCCTATCCCGGTCTATTCCAGGATGGACTGCTATGGATGCAATTGGCGCTGCATCTATAAAATTGAAGGCGAACAGTCAGTTCCGTGTGTTACCGATGTCCCGGTCGACGCAGTCTATAATGCTGTGAAAATTATCATGGATCATCAAGCGGAAATTCTAAAAACGGGCTTTCGTAATGAGTAAACTGGTATAGACATGTCGACCCTTCCCACCATATCTCTGATCACTCCTTCATTTAATCAGGGTCGTTTTATTGACCGTACGATCCAGAGCGTTTTGAGCCAGAATTATCCCTCATTGGAATACATCGTTATGGATGGAGGATCGAATGATGAAACCGTGGAAATCCTGAAGCAATACGGCGGGAGCCTGAAGTGGACTTCTGAGAAGGACGAGGGACAGGCGGACGCCATAAATAAAGGGCTAAAGATGGCGGCCGGTGATATCGTCGGATATTTAAACTCCGATGATCTGCTCGAACCGGGGGCGCTCCTGCAGGTCGGCAAATACTTCGCATCCCATCCCTGTACGATGTGGCTAACCGGAAAATGCCGGATTATCGACGAACAGGACCAGGAAGTTCGCCGCACGATTACCGCGTATAAAAACTTCCTGCTCAATCATTACAGTTATTCTCTGCTGTTAGTGACCAATCCAATCAGCCAGCCCGCCACCTTTTGGCGGCGCTCTGTGGTTGAAGAGATCGGCCTCTTCGACAAAACCGAACACCTGGTCATGGACTATGATTACTGGTTAAAGATCGGCAAGAGGCACCCACTTCTGGTGGCGAACGAGTACCTGGCAAGTTTCCGGGTCTACCCCACTTCAAAAACTTCGAGTTCGTTTCTGCATACTTTCAAAAAAGAGCTGGAGCTGTCCAAAAAATATACTTCATCAAGGGCACTCAACGCTCTTCACCGGCTTAGCTACGCGGGTATCACTTCTGTCTATTTTCTACTCAATTTACTCGGCCGTCTAAAACACCGCCCTTGATTCTTTTTTTACGTGATTTATTCTGTACGGCCTGTTTCACAGATTTCTCAGGCTCTATAATCTTCTCCTTCACAGAACCAAACACTATATCATAAACAGTAACGAACACGAGGAAGAACCCTATTGAAGGCATGTACAGACGGTGCTCAAAGATTATATCTGTGACCGGTACAAAACTCTGGACAGGCGACAGCCCGATATAAAACCATGCAACGCCGAAGGGTATTATCGTCCATTTTTTTGATCGATAGAGCCAGAATGCGGCAGCAACTATTGCGAGATGTCCGAGCAGAGAAAGGATGGTCGGAAACTCGAGAAAGCTTTGCGCGATTGGGTAATCATAGTCGATATTCTGGCTGATTGGAAGAAAGAGCAGCCGAATATACGTCCAGATCACGTTAAACGAAGTATAGAGATACGTGATCGGGGTAATGCCCGTTATTGTCTGCACACCAAAACCTACGCTGCTGCTCCCCTGCTTTTCAAACAGATTCAGTCTGCTTAATACAAGCCACCAGGGAATTGCAGACAATATATAGACGTACCAGCGTGACAGAACGGATTTGATCTTCCCGTCGGCTAAGAACAGGAAATCATAGAGAAGCAGCAAAGCGGGCAGCGTTATAGCCCATTCCTTAGAACCGACCGCCAGGAAAGAGGTAACCAGGATAGCGAGGCCGTAGGAGAATTTTCCGGTTTTCGCAGATTGGATTAAAAGCAGAAACGTAGCAACGTAAAAGCAGGTAGCGAGCAGCTCGGACCTGGTTATAATATAGGTGACCGATTCTGTCTGAATGGGATGGAGGCCGAACAGCAGCGCGCCGAGCACGGCCATCCATTTCGCTTTCCCTGCATATTGACTGCGAAGCGAAGGCGTCTGAAGGGTACGCAGAATAAAAAAATAAACCAGCATCGTGGCCGCCATATGAACTGCGATATTAAAGATATGCCAACCTACGGGGTTCAGCTGTCCGAGACGATAATTGAACATGGCAGACAGATACACCACTGGCCGGGCCCCGCTCAATAACTTCGCGATATTCTCCCCGGTCACATGCTTTATCATCGGATTTTCATTGATTGCCTGGTCGTCATCAAAATGGAAGCTCGACGTAAACGTGTTGGAATACGCGATCAGGATCAAGACCGCCATCAGGCCGCAGGCGATCACGTTGAAATGCTTGCTGGATATAATCTTGTTCATAAATGTGTTTTGGCTTTCCATTGGCGGTTCATCTCCTCATTATGAATATCACGCTCATAACGGCGTATCAAGAACAGCGCCCGTTACAATGAATCCCGGACACTAGTGTTGGCTAACGTCTTTCGGTTTAAACTCCTCGAATTCCTGTCTCAAAAGCGCCATTTCCTGCGCCAGGCGTTTGTTCTTTTCCGAAAGGCCTGATATCACGACCGAAAAATGAAGTGTGATAACCAGGAGAAAAAGAAAGCCTACAAGAAACAGGAACGACGGCGGGTAAAATATCCCAAGCTTATGGGATATAAACTCAAGCAGTGCTCTTGAAGATGAGAGGACCAGAAGAACCGTGCCCGATGCAAGCCAAAGGAGCGAATATCGCTCCTTTAACCGACCTCTTCGGATCAGTTCAATGACGGTGAACACCATTAAGGCAGTAACGACTATCGACATTATTTTAAGGATGTCCATTTCTCTACCTCACTCTATAGCTATAAGGCTCAGGTCATGGGCTCAGAATAATCAGAAATCATTCTGCCCTCGCCCTAAGAAACGCGCGGAATCAAGGATGAAGCATAGACCCTTTATTGTACCATCTCCTTTGGAACAGGAGTAAAGCTTAGACTCATTGTTCTACCCTCGCCCTAAGTAACGTGCGAGGGGAATCAAGGACGGGAATCAAGGGTAAAGCATAGACCCTTTACCCTAAAAACGGCATTTGAACACGGATGAACACGGAAACAGCGGATCAAAACAATGTGATAGAGCAAAAAGCCATCTCGCCTTTTGGGTGAATCCATTACTGTTCGTAACTTCCTATAAATCCGTGTTGATCAGATTTTATCCGTGTCCAACTGCTTTTTTCAGGTTTACCTACCCTCTCCCTTAGAAACAGGCGAGGGGAATCAAGGGTAAAGCATAGACCCTTTACCTACCCTCTCCCTTAGAAACGGGCGAGGGGAATCAAGGGTGAAGCATAGACCCTTTACCTACCCTCACCCTTAGAAACAGGCGAGGGGAATCAAGGGTGAAGCATAGACCCTTTACCTACCCTCTCCCTTAGAAACGGGCGAGGGGAATCAAGGGTTACCTCACTTTTTTTAAAAGGTCGACAAAAACAGCCAGAAGAACTTTCACCATATAGTAAGCGGACCTCATTGCAGTTATTGAAGTGCGGCCCCCTGTCCGTTCTCGCATGCTTACCGGCACCTCTGCAATGCGCAATCCCACTCTGTGCATAAGAACCAGCGCCTCAACCTCGGGATAATCTTCGGGGTACGACCGGGAAAAAAAAGATATGACATCCCGGTTTGCTGCGCGAAATCCTGAAGTGGTGTCGGTCAAACGAACGCCCAGAATGTGCCCCAACACAAACGTAAATATCGACATGCCCATCCGCCTGACGATGGGAGCGCGATATCCGCTCGGCTCGAGGAACCGGGAGCCTACCGCGAGATCAGCCTTCCCTTCTATGACGGGTTTAACCAATTTGTCGATTTCGCAGCCGCAATGCTGACCATCTCCGTCAAACTGGATCGCAATGTCATATCCATGATTCGCTGCATAACGGTAGCCGGCCTGCATTGCGCCGCCGATACCGAGGTTAAAAGGCAGGTTCAGCACCTTTACTCGAAGCTCGCGCGCAACTCGGGACGTGCCGTCTCTCGATCCGTCATTCACAACCAGAATATCCGCTCGCAAACAATGTTTTCTCAGGTCGTTGATAACGCCCTGAATGCTTGCTTCCTCGTTATATGCCGGCACGATTACGAGTATCTTCATTATTTTATGGTCCGCTGAATGCCAGCCCTCAATACCGAACTGGTAAAAGACGCCCGTCTGCCAAACTTACGTGCTGGGCGGTGCGGAAGGCGTCGCGTCCCGCTCCCGTTTTCTGGTCACCACCCAGTACATCAAAGCATAGGATAAAATGGCTGCCGCAATACCGAGAACAACAGTACCGGCGACAAAAGGAAGCAGATATGGTTTTAAAACCACGTATGCGTTCCCCATACTGAGTTCATTCCAGACAATACGGGGCGTCGCGATATCACTGCCGATGATCTTCGTGCCGAACCAGAGCGAAAATCCGAAAATAGGAACGATTGTCCACGGGTTATTGATCGTCGCGCCCGTGATAACGACCAGTTTATTTAGTCGAAAAGCCCATGCAAGCACAAAGCAGCTGACCGTATGTAGTCCTACGATAGGACTGAATGCAATAAAAACTCCTGTAGCAAACGCGGCTGCAAGCCTGTGCGGAGAATCATTCAACTGGAACAAAGAACGTATCCGGTCTTTGACATACTTCATTTTTTAAACCTTGCCCTGCTCCGAGCCGCCTTTTTTTAACGTTCAGAAAAATGATCGTAACCCGACGCGGGAAAAAGCTTTTTCCCATCGGAACCTATCAAGAATATAGTCTTCCCTGTTGTAATGACCCCGATTTCAGTCGCGTTTAATCCCATAAATTTAATTTTCTTTGACTTGGCGGGTGGGACCGTGAACAGCAGTTCATAATCCTCTCCGCCTGATAATGCGTAGTGCATGACCGGTTTTGTGAGTGTACGGACCAGGCGCCCCAGATCATCTGACAGCGGAATACGTTCTTCATGAATTTCCGCTCCCACGCTGCTCTGCCTGCAGATATGCGGGAGATCCGACGAGAGCCCGTCGCTGAGATCCATCATTGCGCTCGCACAGCCTGACAAGGCCAGTTTCCTGCCTTCAGAGACCCGCGGCACGGGCTGAAGATGCTTTTGAATCAATCGCCTCCCGCTTGTCGCCTGCCGCTTCCCACCTGATTTTAAAATTTCCAGCCCTGCAGCCGAATCTCCCAGGGTCCCGGTAACGAATATCCTGTCTCCCGGCGCTGCTCCTGTCCGCGTCAAGATCTCAGAACGTCCCGCTTCCCCGATCGCCGTAATGCTGATAAATAGTCCTTTTTTGGAGGAGCAGGTATCTCCTCCGATAAGCGATGCCGAATGAACCCTTAAAAGAGCATTGAACCCCCGGTAGAAATCAGTAATCTGCTCCACGGAGATGCCGTCCGGTATACCGAGCGCTGACAGACAGAACCGGGGAACTCCTCCCATTGCAGCTATGTCGCTGAGGTTTACGGCCGCCGATTTCCAGCCGAGCGAATAAAAATCCGTATAGGTTAGATCGAAATGAATGCCCTCAAGCAATAGATCGGTTGTGACCAACAGGGAGCGTGAAGAGGAGATCTTCAGTACTGCGGCATCATCCCCTATCCCGATCAGCGTGGAAGACGACTTTCGTGAAGAAAGCTTCCGAATGCGATCTATCAGGCCGAATTCGCCTATTTCGGAAAGTCTCATGCCGTAGTTTTATTGCCTGAATACATCGTATGCTGTCCGGTTTTTTTCTGCATTCAGCAATCGGGTGTTTTTTCACAGCTGATCGCTGGCTGCTGTCTTTTCAATTGGTGGCCCGGGACCTCCCCGGCAGCCTCTTGTGCGCTATGCGTCTGACCGGTTTTTTGCTGCGCAGGGCAGAGGATATAACGTCGTCCATTGTCTCGGCAAAGATGAATTTCATATCTTTTCTCAAATTCTTCGGTATATCGTCCAGGTCCTTCTCGTTCTCTTTGGGGATGATCATGGTTTTTATGCCGGCTCGCTTTGCGGCAAGCGTCTTCTCTTTGAGTCCGCCGATCGGAAGCACTCTTCCCCGCAGCGTCACCTCGCCGGTCATTGCAAGATCTTTTTTGACCGGCGCGTTCGTGAAAACGGAGGCGAGGGCCGTAGCCATCGTGACTCCGGCAGAGGGACCGTCTTTCGGAATCGCCCCGGCCGGCACATGAATGTGCACATCGGTCTTTCCGAACCGTTCCGGCTTAATGCCCAGTTTTCCGGCACGGGACCGAACATAGGTAAGGGCTGCGTGAGCCGACTCTTTCATAACGTCTCCCAGGTGGCCGGTAAGGGTAAGGGTTCCCTTGCCCCGCATCGTCGTTGCTTCTATATACAGAATGTCGCCGCCGGTCTCAGTCCATGCCAGCCCGGTGACCACTCCGATCTCGTCCTTTTCGCGCTCGACTTCCGGCAGAAACTTCGGGATGCCGAGATATTTGTGCATGTTGCCCGTTGTTATCGTGAACAGGCCGCTCTCACCTTCAGCGATTTTTCGCGCTACTTTCCGGCACAGGTGTCCGATCTCACGTTCAAGGTTGCGGACTCCCGCCTCGCGGGTATAATGCGTTATTACCTGGAGGACGGTTTTGTCCGGTATGCCGATATGCTTTTCCGATATTCCGTGCTCCGTCAGCTGCCGCGGGATAAGATAGCTTTTCGCAATGCCCAGCTTCTCCTGTTCGGTATACCCCGTGAGATTTATTATTTCCATCCGGTCCTTGAGCGGCCCCGGAATAGGGTCTGTCATGTTCGCCGTAGTAATGAACATCACCCGGGACAGGTCAAAGGGCATCCCGATGTAGTGGTCGCTGAACGAGTTGTTCTGCTCGGGATCCAGCACTTCGAGCAGCGCAGCCGAGGGGTCGCCCCGGAAATCGGCGCCGATTTTGTCTATCTCGTCGAGCATGAATACCGGATTGTTATACCCGGCCGTTTTGATTCCCTGAATAATCCTTCCCGGGAGTGCGCCGACATACGTCCTGCGATGTCCCCTGATTTCCGCCTCATCCCGCACCCCTCCGAGCGATATTCGTATAAACTCGCGCCCCAGAGCCCGCGCGATCGATTTTCCAAGAGACGTTTTTCCTACGCCCGGAGGGCCCACGAAGCAGATGATCGGGCCCTTCATTTTTTCCTTCAGCTTTCTGACCGAGAGATACTTCGAGAATGCGTTCCTTTACTTTTTCGAGGTCGTAATGGTCTTCCTCGAGCACTTTATGAGCTGCTTTCAGGTCCAGGTTGTCCTTCGTGGCCCTGCTCCATGGAAGATCCGCAAGCCACTCGATATAGGTCCTGGTCATCGACGCCTCTGCCGCATCGGGATGCATTCGTTCAAGTCTCCTGAGCTGCTTTTCTGCCTCTTTTGCGGCCTTATCCGGCATTTTCGCGTCCTTGATCTTCTCCCGAAGCTCCCGCATGTCTTCTGAGCGATCATCGGTCTCACCCAGTTCGCGCTGAATGGCTTTTAGCTGCTCGCGCAGAAAATATTCACGTTGTGTTTTGTCTATTTCGCCCCTCACATCCGCCTGGATCTTCTGCTGCATGGACAGGAGTTCAATCTCCTTGCCAAGCGCCTCGTTGATACGCTTGATCCTCTGCACCGGGTCGACAATCTCGAGGATGTCCTGGGCCTGCTCCACCTTGAGCCCCATATTCGCGACAGCGAGGTCGGCCAGCTTCCCGGGGTCGTCCACATTTTCTATCACAACCATGATATCGGGCAGGATGACCTTCCCGAACGAGACCAGTTTCTCGATCTGCTCCTTCACATTCCGCATGAGCGCCTCGGTCTCGAGGTTTGCCTGAAGCGGGAAGTCACCAAAGGTCTTTATCTCAACCTGGTAGAACGGCTCCTTCTGGATAAACTTTACCGTCTTCGCGCGTGAAACGCCCTGGACCAGGATCTTGATCCGGCCGTCAGGCAGCTTGAGCATCCGCATAATCACGCCGACCGTTCCTACGGAATAAAGATCCGACGGCGACGGGTTCTCGACATTGATATCCTTTTGGGAAGTAAGGAAAATCATGCGGTTCCCTTCAAGGGCCATCTCGATGGCCTTGATCGACATCTCTCGACCGACAAAAAGAGGCAACACCATGTACGGGAAGACGACGATATCACGAATCGGGAGCAAAGGCAGTTTTTTCGGTATCTCGATGGACTGCTGCAGATCTATGTTTTTCGTTTCTGTCTTAGCCAAACCGCCCTCCTCAAATAGAACCGGATCGAACTTAGGTCAGTCGTCCGAAGCGTTAAAGATTTAACTTCTGCAGATAGTTCCTGAACTCCGCACCGAATTCCTCGTTTTTGAGTCCAAACTCGACGGTGGCCTTGAGAAACCCGAGTTTATCGCCGGCATCATGCCTGACACCCTTGAACTCGTACGCGTAGATAGGCTGCTTCTCCATCAGGATTTTGAGCCCGTCCGTCAGCTGTATCTCGCCTCCCTTGCCCGGTTTAGTACGCTCAAGCGCCTCAAAAATCCCGGATGGCAGAATGTATCTGCCGATGATCGCCAGGTTCGAAGGAGCCGAATCCGGGGAGGGTTTTTCCACCAGATCTTTGACCAGATAAATACCGTCTTCGATTTTCTTTGCGTCGATAATGCCGTAATTCTGTGTCTGCGATTTGGGTACTTTTTGTATTGCGAGAATTGCCGCCGGGTACCGCTTGTAAACGTTGATCATCTGCTGAAGGACCGGGGTCTCAGAATCTATAATGTCATCCCCGAGCAGTACGGCGAACGGGTCGTCACCAATGACCCGTTTCGACGTCAGAACCGCATGTCCCAGACCAAGCGCTTTTTTTTGCCGAATATAGCAGAACGTCACCATATTGGCAATACGCTGAACCTCGGACAGGAGCTTGTGTTTGCCTTTTGCCTTGAGGTCTTCCTCCAGCTCGAAGGCCACATCAAAATGGTCTTCGATCGCCCGCTTCGCCCTGCCCGTAATCAGCACGACCTCTTCAATCCCGGAAGCGACCGCTTCTTCGACCACATACTGGATGAGCGGCTTATCCACGAGCGGCAACATCTCCTTCGGAGATGCCTTTGTCGCAGGCAAAAACCGCGTACCCAGGCCCGCTGCCGGGAAAACCGCTTTCGTAATCTCTCGTTGCACGGGACTCTCCTTCTCCGTTGTCATTCTAAGAAACCGACCCTTAAAAGTCAAGGACATACACCGAGGGGGGCTTTACTAGGGAATCGGGATACTCCCCAGCAGATATTTCAGATTTTCGTCATTGAACCGGACGCCTGCGCCGACAAAACCGGTTGCCCGATCCTTGTTCAGGAAATTGTCATATCCGGCATTGATATACAGGACATTGGTCAAGCTGTAATTGAGCGTTCCCTTCATATGGGTATTCTCGTTACCCGGTTCCTCTGTATTGAAGTTCCAGGCATCTATGCTGAACTTGACCTTGTCGTTAAAGGCATAATAATCCGCGCCGGCGCCGCCGGTGGACTCAATGACACCCAGACGGATTGCCAGGTTGCCCCAACGCTTGACGAATTCGAGGCTGAACTTGAATTTATCGTCAAAGGTCTCTGTCACGATGGTATCCCCCGGAGGAGACGTGACTGTTTCGGTCCTTCTGTACTTTCCAAACGGGTCGGACGTCATTTCGAAGATATAATACTGGTCCCGCTGCGGTTTGAGCTCCAGTGAGAAGTAGTTCTGCACCTCGGGGAACATATACTGGCTCCTGAAACCGACGATCGTCTGCATCTGTTCTACCCGCCCTACGTAGCTGCTCAGACCTTTGGCCGCGCTGTCGATACTGTTATACATGGTGTCGTCGCTGACCAGTTTGCCGAGAGTCCCTTCACCCCGATCAATCTTCCTGGCCGCACTCTCTATCGAAGCCAGAGCCAATTCAGCATTCTTTGAGGCTTCACGCACGTTCTCCATGGTCATCTTGAGATTGTCGCGGTTTTCCCCAACGACGCCGTTCAGATTTACTACCAGTTCGTTCAATTGCCTGACTAACTGGCTGCCGTCGTTATTGAGCGTATAGGTAAACTCCTGCATGTTTGCCATGGTTTTACGAAGATCGATAAGGATATCTTCCATGGACCGTGCACCGCGTTCAGTCCCGAAGACCTGCCGGAGGGATGCGGTCACCTGCTTAATATCGTCCGAGATAGCGCTTAGCTGGTTGATCAGTTTATCTACATCACTCGGGGACATCGTTGCCTCAATCGTCTCTCCGGGCTGGAGCTCTCGCTGCTTTTTCTGCCCGCCGCCGGCCCCGGCGCCGTTTTCGCCGCCTACCCCGCCCGGCGCGGCCGACAATTCAGTGCTGCCGGCCCCCGCCACAGGAACAATTTCCACGAATTTGTCACCGAGCAGGCCCTCGGTTTTGATGGCCGCCTGCGAGCCGCGCTTGATATGAACATGGCTATAGATGCGCATTACGACCTTGGCGTGGCTGTCGACGAGTTCCACTCTTTCGACCCTTCCGATCTTGACTCCCGCCATGCGGACATCGGCTTTTTCGTCAAGCCCTGCCACTGATTGAAATACGGCCGACAGTTCGTAACCTTTTTCTTCCCCGAACTGGTATTTTCCTATGATAAGCGTTGTATACAGAAGGACTACGGAACTGGCAAGAACGAGCAGCCCTACCTTCGCTTCTGTAGTTAATTTAGCCATGCAAGCTCCTGTTCAATTACGGATTGCGGATCATTCGACAAGACTTCGACGAGCTCAGCCGAGCCGCTCATGATGGTGAGCAAGGTCGAACCATTGCGGATTTGTCTTGAAACCATCTTCATTTCTATTATATTCCGTTATATTCGGCAATCTACAATCCGAAATCCGAAATCAATCTGCCGTTATAGGTCCGGTCGCGCTGCCTGTAATAAATTGGCGAACGATTGGATTTGACGTCTGCTTAATCTGGTCAGGCGTCCCGACTTCAAGAATCTGGCCTTTGTATAGCATTGCGATCCGGTCCGAGATTTTATACGCACTGTGCATATCATGAGTGATGGACACAGAAGTCACTCCCAGTTTTTTCCGAAGATCGATGATCAGGTCATTGATCGCGTCCGCAGAGATCGGATCCAACCCCGTGGTCGGCTCATCGTATAGAATTATAGACGGGTTTATGGCAATTGCTCTCGCGAGCCCCACTCTTTTTTTCATTCCGCCGGACAGCTCGATAGGCATCTTGTCCTCGATCCCTCTAAGCCCCACCAGCTCCAACTTCTCCGTCGCAACTGTCCGGATCTCCTTATCCGTCATTTTCGTATGCTGTTTGAGCGAAAATCCCACGTTCTCCCATACACTCAGAGAATCGAAAAGCGCCGCCATCTGAAAAAGCATGCCGAATTTTTTCCGTACCTCATTGAGACCGTGCGAGTCGAGGTCATTCAGCACCTGTCCGTCAACGACCACCGTGCCCTTGTCCGGGAAAAGAAGCCCGATGATGTGCTTGAGAAGCACGCTCTTGCCGCTGCCGCTGCCGCCGATAACGGTCATGCTTTCGCCCTTCTCCACCGTGAGATTTGCGCCGCGGAGAACATGTTGAGGGCCAAAGCTTTTATGAACATCGATGATTTGGATCATGATTCAAAGCACATAGTAACTACTCTCAGGTCTGCTGCTGAGTACAGGCGCATTAAGCGCGCGGCGACCAATGCTCAAATATCAAAGAACCGGGGGGCTTGTCGCTAATTATTGAAATCCCATTCACGTCCTGCGCGCCTTGCGCCGAAGCGAAGTAGCTGACCTGAGTAGTTACTGCAATAACTACCACAGAAGCGCGGAAAGAAAATAGTCGAGGATGAGAATGAGCATACACGATACCACGACCGCACCGGTCGTTGCCTTGCCCACGCCCTCTGCGCCGCCCTCCGTATTGAACCCCTTATAGCACCCGATGAGACCGATCACCGCTCCAAATACAAGCGCCTTGATCAAGCCGTACCAGATGTCCGTAACTTCTGTGTTGTCAATGCTTTGGCTTATGTAGGTGACCGGGTTCGTCCCGAGAACTTTTACACCGACGAAATATCCGCCGGAAGTACCGATGATCATTCCCAGGACCGTGAGAAAGAACATCATCACGGTGCTGGCAACGAACCGTGGAACAACAAGATATTTCATAGGGTTCGTGGCGAGCGTTTCAAGCGCGTCGATCTGTTCGGTCACTTTCATGGTGCCCAGCTCCGCAGCCATTGCTGCGCCTGCCCGGCCTGCTACCATCAGTCCGGTCAGAACAGGACCGAGCTCGCGGGTCATGGAGAGTGTGACTACCGTACCGATCAGGGATTCAGCCCCGAACCGCTTAAACCCCGTGTAGCTCTGGAGCGCCAGCACCATGCCTGTAGAAAGGGCGGTCGTCAAAACAACCGGGATCGAATTAACGCCGATCTGCTCCATCTGTTTCAGCAGATTCTTTGCATAAAAAGGACGGCTGAATGTCCAGCGGACGGTTTGAGCAAGGAACGTCACTACTTTCCCCATTTCGGTCAGCATGGAGAAGATTCTCTTTCCGACGTTCTCAAGCCAGTTATTCATAGGGCCGGTTGACCGTTCCTGCTGAAGAATGCGCACGAGTGATTTGCCGCTTTATTAAAATTCCGGAGAACGCCCACCGCTCCCCGGAACAAATTCATGCCTAAACGTTGTTCTTATGCCGCGATTCTCGGCACCCGGCTGCTGATGCCGCACAGAACTTCATACGGTATCGTCCCTGTCTTCGCGGCAACATCCCGGGCAGTGATTCTCTCGCTTCCCTGCGTCCCGATCAGTACGACCTCGTCGCCCTCGCTCACACCCGGCACATCGGTCACATCGAGCATGCACATGTCCATGCAGACTCTGCCGGCAACCGGAACTTTCACTCCGCGAACAATCGCTTCGCCCTTGTTCGAGAGGCTGCGGCTGTAGCCGTCCGCATACCCTATCGGGATGGTGGCAATACGGCTTTCGCGCCTGGTTACGTAGGTACGGCCGTAACTGATGGGAACACCTGCGTGGACTTTTTTGATAAACACAATGCGCGTAGCGAGCGAGAGTACCGGCCTCAGGTCAGCGGCTGGTGACTCAGTTTCGAGCGGATCGTACCCATACAACATGATCCCCGGCCGCACCATGGAAAAGAGAGCCCGCCCGTAATCGAGAAGCGCCGCGCTGTTGGCAGCGTGGCGAAGCGGTATCCTTATCCCTTTCGCTTCAAGCGCTTTGCAGAGCGCTTCAAACCGGTCCATTTGACGGGAAGCGAACATTTTATCCCGGAGATCCGCATCCGCAAAGTGGGTCATGAGGCCCTGCACCGTGACTCCCTGCAGATTTTGAAGATGCTCGATAAAATCGGCCCCTGCTTCCGGATCAATGCCGATCCGCCCCATCCCGCTGTCAATCTTAACATGCAGCGCAACCCGGGTCCCCTGCTTGAGCGCCGCTGCGGAAAGGGCATGCGCGACAGTGTCCGTATAGACTACCGGAGTAAGACCAAGGGACACAATCTCCTCCGCCTGCTCAGAAACGACCGCACCCATGACAAGAACAGGGGCATCAATCCCCGCTTCCCGCAGTTCCCTTCCCTCCTCAAGCAGGGCGACGCCGAGCATGTCGGCGCCCAGGCCCAGAACAAGGCGCGATACGGTTACAGCTCCGTGTCCGTACGCTCGCGCCTTCACAACAGCCAGGATTTTTCGTCCGTCGGCAATGCGGGCGGCTACCGTGAAATTATGAGTGAGAGCATCGAGATCTATGAAAGCCGCGGTCGGCCTGTTAGAACCCGGGAAGCCGGGAATCTCCCTGGAGAGGCGGTGAGGAATGATCTCAGTGGATCGTGCTCTCATTTATCTCCTCGAATTTATTGGACGAAGACATTACTTCTATCTTGTCGAACGACTCCGCGCAATCGAGACATTCCCAATGATGTATTGTCCAGTATTCGAAATCCATCTCAAGACTGTAATCATCTTCTTGAAAAAGATTCGTTCCCCCGCAAAAGGGGCACATGATCGGTTCCATAACTATCCTCGGAATCCTATACCGGAGAATCGTGCTGCCCGGGAAAGGCGGCAGGAAGAATTCCTTTCTCAGCCGCAATATTGTGGGTTTCAGACCGGCTCCGGGTTCCCATTAAAAATGAGCACGAACTGCCTCGCCAAACGAAAAAATCAGTTGCAATTTCAGGCGCTTGATAACCGATTTTACTTTAGCACAGAGGAGGGCTTTTTGCAAAATATTTTTTGGATTAAGCGCCAATAAACGTCAGAAGTCGCCTCCGGTCTATGACCTGACACCGTGCATGGAGTCATAAGAGGATGAGCATCTATACCCATCGCAAATTTTATTTTCCGAGCAGTTCTCGAAGCGTCTTAAGAAGGCGTTTGTTCTCGCTCCCGTCCCTTACTGCGATTCGGATATAGTGGGCATTGAGACCCGTAAAATCGGAGCAGTCACGGACCAGGAGGCCCAGTCTTCCCAGCTTCTGGACGAGCAAAGAAGCATCCGGTGACATAATCTTGGCAAAGATGAAATTCGTGGAGCTAAGAAACGGTTCCAGGCCCGGCAGCAGTCTAAGCTCCTCCAGAAGCCAGCTTCGCTGCTTTTCAATCAAGCGGCGCGTCTTCTTAATATAATGCCAGTCGTTCAGGGCCGCGATGCCCGCCTGCTCGGCCGGAATACTGACCGTCCAAGGCTCCTGACCGGCCCTCAAGGTCGAAATCGTTTCCTCATCAGACAATGCATACCCGATCCTCAAACCGGGCATGCCGAAGAACAAAGTTAACGTCCTGAGGCATATAACATGGGAAGACTGCACCGCTTCCTTGATCATCGATTCAGACTCGATAAAATCCATGAATGCTTCGTCTATGACGAGTCGGACACCGTTTTCGACAGCGTATGCAGCGATCTCGATCATGTCCGACTTCTGAACAACCAGACCGGTCGGATTGTTCGGATTGCACAGGAACGCCATATCCACTCCCTTAAGAGCAAAAGCCATTTCGAGGGGATCTACCCGAAACCCTTCTCGCTCCTTGAGCAGCATGGGCACTGCTTCTGCGCCGGCCTGCTGTACAGCCGCGGCATATTCGGTAAACGTCGGTGAGGGGATGAGCACTCTCCTGGGTTTGAACACGCGCGGGATGAGATGAATCAGTTCATTCGAGCCGTTGCCGCACATGACCTGACCCGGCTTGATTCCGAAATACCGTGCAATCGTTTTCCTGAGCTCGATTATTTCCGGATCAGGGTAACGGTGGATCTTCTCCAGGGCCCTTTTAGCCGCCCTCAAACCGGCCGGGGACGGCCCGAGGGGATTAATATTCGAGCTGAAATCCACGAGCTTGTCTTCGTCGATACCGTACTTATTCATAGCTCTGAGGTTGCCGCCGTGAATCCTGGTTGCTGTCGGGATATGTTCGTTCACTTTCCCGTTTGGTGCTGTTTGCTGCATGGTTACTCCTTCCCGGCCCCGGCAGGGGAACCAGGCAAATATAGTAATTGTCGGTTTGGGGTTCGGCGGTTCAGTGGTTTTTCAACAGTCTGCTAGAGTTCCGCCCAAAGGTCGGGGAACCGGTCCTGCATGAAATCCTCCGCTGTCTTTCTTCCCTGCGCCGCCGTTGGCTGCTTCATCACGAGCGATGCCAGCTCGACAGCGTCCCGGAGCCGGACGGACCTTACGACTTTCTTGACCCAGGGGATTGAAGCCACGTTCATGCTCAATACATGATAGCCCATTCCGAGCAGAATTGCGGCGTAGAGGGGATCGCCAGCCATTTCGCCGCACATTGCAAGACTGATTTTAGTCTTACGTGCGGCTTCAGAAACATTATAAAGAAGGCGAAGTACGGCCGGGTCAAGCGGCTCGTACATGTAGGCGACGTGCTCGTTCTGGCGGTCGATGGCAAGGGTGTACTGGATCAAGTCGTTCGTGCCGACACTGAAAAAGTCGACTTCGACGGCGAGAAGATCGGCGATCAACGCTGCCGACGGTATCTCGATCATCACTCCGATCTCTATCTGTTCGTTGAACGGCGTACCTTCAGCCCTGAGCTGGGACTTCACTTCATTCAGAATTTTTTTTGTCTCGTGCAGTTCTGTCAACCCCGATATCATCGGGTAGAGAATTTTTATATTGCCGTGAACGCTTGCCTTCAGAATGCCTCTGAGCTGCGTCCGGAAAAGATCTTTTTTTTGAAGGCAGAACCGGATGGCCCGAAGACCGAGCGCCGGATTTGCTTCTTTTTCATATTCACCCGGAAATCCGGCCTTATCGCCGCCCACATCCAGGGTGCGGATCACTACTTCATGGGGTGATGCTTTTTCCGCTACATGGCTATACGCACGGTAGTGTTCCTCTTCAGTTGGCAGTGTGGTTCGGTTCAGGAAAAGGAACTCCGTGCGGTAAAGACCGATACCCGTGCCTCCGTGCTCGGCAGCTGATGTCGCCTCTTCGGGCAATTCGATGTTGCCTTGGAGATGGATGAGATGGCCGTCAAGCGTCTCTGCAGGAAGCGTCTTGAGTTTCTCGAGCTCTTGCTCAAAATATTTATAGCGGCGCTTCTTTTTTAGATAGTCGAGGAAAGTCTCCTCGTCCGGATCCGCGATCACTACGCCATGAATGCCGTCCAGGATGACCACGTCTCCGGTCTTGACCGCTGCCGTTATATTTTCGAGTCCAACAGCAGCCGGAATGCCCAGGGAACGCGCAAGGATCGCGGTATGCGACGTCCGGCTGCCTGCATCGGTAGCGAAGCCGAGTATCTTGTCCTTGCGCATCATCAAGGTATCGGTAGGGGCAAGATCGTGCGCAATGATCACCGCTTCATCCTTTATTTCGGAAAGGCTTTCCTGCTTGTGACCGACCAGGTTTCGGAGAATACGCTCTCCCACCTGCTCTACATCATGTTTTCGATCACGCAGATATTCGTCTTCTATGGTATCGAATTTAAGGCAGATCGTGGAGATCGTCTCTTTAAGCGCCCCCTCGGCGTTAAGAAGCGACTCTTTGATCCGTTTGACGGTGCCGTCGACGAGCATCTTGTCTTCCAGAAGCATAATATGCGTGTCAAGGATGTACAGGTGCGATTTTCCAAGCCCTTTGCTCAAGCGCTTCCGCACATCTTCAAGCTGGGTCTTCGAAAGATCGAGCGCCCGTTTGAAGCGCGCAACCTCGTCCTTGACGCTTACGTCCTCGATGCGCTGTCCGGCAACTACTACCTTGCGGCGATCAAGAAGATATGCCCGTCCGATTACAATGCCCGGAGATGCCACGATGCCTTTGTATATTTTTTCGTGCATTATGCTGTCCCTGTTTGGACCACCCTCATTCCCGCCGGTGGCGGGAGTCGACCTCTTCTCTATTCCTTTTCTCCGAACTTATCCTTAAAAAGCTGTTCAAGCCCGCTCACGGCCTTTTCCTCGTCATCTCCACGGGCCTCAACCATGACGCTGCTCCCCTTGCCCGCCGCCAGCATCATGATACCCATGATGCTTTTTCCGTCAACCTCGAGCTCATCTTTGATCAACGTGATTTTTGAGGAGTAACTGCTCGCCGACTTTACGATTTGAGCTGCAGCGCGCGCATGAAGACCGAGTTTGTTTTCAATCAACAGCATTTTTTTTATCATAAACCTGCTCCTGCGTAAGCCAGGGCGATAGAAACAACAGCAAGCCCGAGTAAAAGTTTTACCGGAGAAGCGCCCTTTTTTAAAAAAAACACCAGACCGAACGTTATAAAAAGCGCAGCAACGGCAGTAATCAAGTGGGGAGCAGCAATCGTCGGTTTGAACTCGGGTCTCCAGCCAGAAACCATGCCGACAATCGCCCCGGTTACGGACAAGCAAACGGCCTTGAAGACTTTTGCCATTTTTGTAAAGCTGTACCGCGCCATAAGCCCGACTGCGTCACCGGCGCTCCGATAGCCCCAAAACAGCACATCGACCCTCAGCGCTATATGTACTACATTGTACAGAGCAAGAAACAGCATCGGCGCCCACCAAACGCCCGACAGAAGCACTGCAACCGCGATGACGGCAGTCAGCGGTTTGAGAGCCCCCCAGAAAAAACTATCGCCGAGTGCCCCAAGTGGACCCATCAACGTTCCTTTTAAACCTGCTACGTCCGCCGCGCTGTCGCTTCCTGACGCCCGCTCCTCTTCTATTCTGGCCGCGGCGCCGAGGATGAATGATGCGAGGTACGGCTGCGTGTTAAAGTAATCCATATGCAGGCGCACCCTGGAGCGGTATTGTTCCGGGTCGCGATAGAGCCTTTTCAGAATAGGTTCAATTGCAAAGGCAAATCCGAGTGACTGCATCCGGTCAAAGCTCCAGGACGCCTGAATCAGCAGCGATCTCAAGAAAACCGGGAATAAATCTACTGTCCTTATTTTTCCCTGTTTGTCACTCATAACCATGCCGCCCCTTTACGCTGCTTTTTCCAGATCTTCATGACCAGCCTTCACGGTACCGGGCGCCGATAAAACCTGCCGCAACAACGAGCAGGATAATGATCATCATGTGCGATTGAAATATCATGGTCAATACTGCGGTTATTACAAAGCCGGCCAGAAAAAATGAGTTCAGGGTCTTGATCGATAGCTTTCTGAGAATTACCGCTGCTCCAAGCAGCGGCAGCAATTTAACGAACAATGCCATGGCCTGATGCAGTTTCTCAGGAAAGCGAGCGAACAGGCCGGCTGCAGCCAGACCAACCGGGATAAACACGAGGTAGAGTACAAAGGACTTGAGAAAAAATACGACAAGTCCCTTCAGCTGGGCCTGGGCGAGCAGCGCTCCCGCCTGTTCAGCCGGGGCCGCCAGGGGCGCTTCGGCCAACCGTGAGTTGAACGTGCGGATCAGGCCGTCTGCAATCATTGTAACCGGCAGCATCGCCGTAGTGGCGAGAAGACTGAACCCGATATTATCGAGACCCGCCTTCCCCCCGCCGGCCAGGACTGCAATCGCTGTTGCGGAAACGGCTGCTATCGTTGAATCAGCAGGGACAAATGTGCCGACCGGCATGTCGAGCACCCATATTAATTCCAGTACGGCTCCGATCATCAGGCCTGCAATCGGATCGCCGAGCAGCAGGCCCGTAAGCGGTGCGACAACAACGGGCTGGGAAATCATAAACTGGCCGAACGCCGTCCTGTCCAGCCCGATAATCCCCCCTGCCAGAGCTATGAGGAGTATACTGCCAAGGGTATGTGCGTCAAAACCGATCATGTTCTCACCAAAACCTTAAGAAACGGACGTGGACCAAATCCAACAGCGGTCCACGCAACGAACTATGGCTCCAATCGGCAGACCTTGAACACTTTTTCAAGAAGCATAGGCTTCTGACTGGGCATCGCCTGGACCTCAACCTTGATTCCCTGCGCAGCAATCTCCTTCAGTGCATTCAGGTCCTCATCATCGACCGCGAGAATATCGATCAGTTTTCGTTTGCCGGGAATAAAATGCATGCCGCCGATATTGAGCCGTGGACAATTGAGGCCAAGCTTAAGCGCCCGGAGAACATCGCCGGGAGTCGAAAAGAGAAGAATTGCCCGTTCTTCGCCCGATGCCGACCCTTTCAGCCTCATGCATATCTCCTCGACTGTCCCGATGAAGACGGACAGTCCGTCCGGCACGGATATCTCCATGATTGAGCGCTGAAGCGCGTTCGACGCCACCCGGTCGTCGGCTACCAGGATGGCGGTCGCTTTCAGATAATTCACCCAACCTTCAACAACCTGCCCGTGGATCAAACGGTCGTCTATACGCGTAAAAACAAGCATATGTTATTGTTTGATGACTCGTAATAAGTTGAAAACAGCCTGTTTTGTCATTTCGAGCCTTTTGCAAGCACCCAGCGTTTATGACCCTTGATTCCCATCTCCCGTCTCTCAGGGAGATGGTACTATAACGAGTCTGTGCTTCACCCTTGATTCCCATCTCCCGTCCCTCAGGGAGATGGTACTATAACGGGTCTGTGCTTCACCCTTGATTCCCGTCTCTGCGGTCATTGATTCCCGTCACATGACTTGCACCCAGCGCATACGAGTGCGCAGCGCGAGTGCAGGGCGTTCTCAGTGTGATGGTCGACAAAGGGTCTAAGCCTTACTCAGCAAGTACGACAACGAGTCTAAGCAGTGCCATTGCGCGAATGCAGGGTGTGCTCAGCGCGAGTGCACGTGCGAAGCAAGGAACCCTTGTTTTTCTATCAAATGTTGGACCCTTCTCGGCTCGCCCCGTGCAAGGTTCCTCAGTCGCTTCGCTCCTTCGAAATGACAAGCAGGGATTCACGATGATGAATCCTTACTGTTAACGAATGCGTCATTTTTTCCCCTTCAACATCTGACTGGCGATCACGATGCTTTTCTGGGCTGCATCCTGTACCAGTTTGGCAAGTTCGGGCAGGCCTTTTTCATCACGGTGGTTTGCGAATTTGATGAGCATGGAAAGATTGACGCCGGTCACCACCTCGACGCTTTCTCCCAGGAAGGCAAGCGCGATATTGGATGGTGTCCCACCGAACATATCAGTGAGCAACATAATGCCCTTTTTGCGGTCCACTTTCTTTATTGCGGCCTGGATCTGGTCTCTCAGCATTTCCGGGGCACTATCCTGCTTTACGCTCACGGTCGCTACCGCCTCGATCTTGCCCACAATCATCTCGGCGGCCTTCACCAGTTCAGATCCCATATCCTCATGACACACCACTACCAGTCCGATCATACTCCGGATCTCCTTTCAAACTATGGCGAGCCTTTGAGAAGAAGGAAGGGGTTCAGGACTAATCCCCTCACGCCTTTCGCTCTTCCGTCTTCCGGAACGTACTACCCCGCAGATCCTGCGATATCGCGGTGTTTGACGTTTACCTCAAATCCTTTTTTTCTAAGGGCATCTGCAATCATCAGCGCGACAGCCACCGAACGATGCCTGCCTCCCGTACAGCCGATACCGATCGTCAGATAACTTTTACCTTCGCGACGGTAACGGGGTAAAAGAAATGTGAGAAATTCTTCCAATTTCGCGAGAAATTCGGCAGAATCCGCCGTTGCCGTCACATGCTGCCTGACCCTCGCGTCTTCCCCCGTAAACGGCCGGAGTTCGGCAACGAAATGCGGGTTCGGCAAAAATCTAACATCAAATAAAAGGTCGAGGTCATAGGGCGCGCCGAACTTGTACCCGAAAGTCACGAGGGTGATCAGCATCGGCCTGCCCGCATCCCCGGTTGCGTAGTAGCGTTCTATTGCCTGTCGAAGATCATGGACCGTATAATCCGAAGTGTCGATGATACGGTCTGCCAGTTTCCTGACCTCGCTCAACGCTGCCCGCTCCGACCGTATTCCGTCAATCAGCGGCGTGGCCCCATGTGAGAGCGGATGCGGTCTTCGCGTTTCGCTGAAGCGACGAACGACTGTCTGGTCCGAAGCATCGAGAAAAAGCAATTCAACGGCGATCCCGCTTGCTTTCAGTTCTCCATACACCGATGGAAACTGCTCGGGGAAATTTTTTTCACGCATGTCAAGGCCTATGGCCGAGCGGATCGCTTCCTCGGATCTGTCCGCAAAGTCAGCGAAGGACCGCAACAGTACGAACGGAAGATTGTCGACACAATAATATCCGATATCCTCGAACGCCTTCAATGCGGCGCTTCTGCCCGACCCCGAAAGACCGGTCACGACGATCATCCGCATATGCCTCATCCCGCGAGTCTCTTCATAAGCTTTTGCTGCAAATCCCGTGCGGTAAAGATGCCCCTGTTTTTGAGCATCTGGTTCCTGGCTGCAACCTCGATAAGAGTTGCCATGTTACGTCCCATTTTCACAGGCAGCTTGAGATAGGGAAGGTTGATGCCAAGCAGTTTATAGCGTCGCTCACGCAGCCCGACCAAGCTGTAATGCTGACCTTTTTTCCATTCCTCCAGTTCCACGACCAGGCCAATGCTGCATGAACCGGTCGTTGCCGACTCACCGTAAAGAGCGCGCATATTGATGATGCCCAGCCCCCTGATCTGGAGAAGATCCTTTCCCATTTCAGTTGCGCGGCCTGTTATGCCGGCACCGGTCTTTTCCACCATGACAAGATCATCGGCAGCCAATTTGTGCCCGCGAACGACGAGATCAAGCGCAGCTTCGCTCTTTCCGATCGCGCTTTCGCCGATGATCAGCGTACCAAGCCCGAAAATCTGGACCAGAACCCCGTGTAAGTTTATCTTGGGCTCCAGCTTTTCCGCGAGGAGACGGACGACTTGCGGAATACTCCTGCTCCGGATTATAGGGATCTTTGCGGAGTCGGCACTCCTGAGCAGATCGGGAATGACCGTTCCGCCGCTTATCACAATACAGGCCGGCTTTTCTTTAAGGATGGCGCGTACGGTCTGCATACGTTCCTTCGCGCCAAGCGACGCAAGATGAGACAATTGGCTTGGCGGAAGATGCACAACACTCGAAGCGATACCCCGCCATGGCCGTGTGGATGAAAGCTCAGGCGCGCTCACCTGCGGACAGGTAATCTCTCTGCCCAGACCGGTGCTGCCGGCCAGCACCATTGATTTTTGTGTCAGGTCTCTTACCGTAACCTTCATTTTTGCGGATAGTTGCCGTCTTCTTCGCTGATCAGCCGCTGGAGGTCCTGACGATGGACGGCTTTCATCAGATTATCCCGAAAAACAGGGTTTTTAAGGATGCGGGAAATGCGGCCAAGCGTCCTGAGGTGGTCTCCCGGCTGTCGGGCGGGCGTCACCAGCAGAAAAAAGAGATGCGCCGGTTTCCGGTCGAGCGAATGAAAATCCACTCCCTTGCTTGACCTGCCGAAAGCCACGATCATGCCCGAGATATGATTCAGTTTTCCGTGTGGTATGGCTATACCGTCTCCAATCCCGGTACTGCCGAGCGATTCCCGCTCCACCAGTACCTTGACGAGTTCCTCTTCATCGGTTATTTTGCCGGCTTGCTTCAGATGAGCTGCGAACTCCCGGATTACCCCCACTTTATCGACGGCCTTGATCTCTTCGATGACCAAATCGTCCTGCAACAGGTCCTTAATCTTCGCCATCTCGCCCCATCCCTCATACCGCCGGCTCGATCAATCCTACATTTCCATCTTTCCTCTTGTAAATCACATTTACGAGTCCGCTGCCGACATTTGAGAAGATGAAGAAATCCTTATCCAGAAGTTCCATCTGCATGACTGCTTCTTCGGGCAGCATCGGCTTCAGATCAAAACGCTTGGTCCTTATGATCTGGGGAATTCGGTCCTCCGGCGAACCGGGCGTCGCGGGTGATGTTTCAGACCTGCCGGTCTGGTGTTTATGATCGACCAGTTTTTCCTTGTAACGTCTCACCCGCCGGTCTATCTTTTCGATGAGCAAGTCGATTGCCGAATACATCTCTTCAGTTTCTTCGGATGCCTGGATCAGCAGACCGTTGGATTTGATGACAGCCTCTGCTATATGGTGGACTTTTTTAACGACTGAAAGCGTGATTACCGCCTGAACGGTCTTCGGAAGATACTTTTCCACTCTGCTGATTTTTTCCGTTGCATACAGCTTGAGAGAGTCCGTAATTTCAATGTGCCTGCCGATCACCGTTACTTGCATAATGACCTCCTTGGTTGAAAAAACAAATTTTAAATCTAAAAATGCAGAATAAATACCAAATTCAAATAATCAATGAACAAACGTTTGGGACTTTGATGTTGGGTTTGGAGCTTACTTGTAATTTTGGACTTGCTATTTGGTGTTTGCTTTATCCCAGCCTTCTCCGCACGCTGGTCGGCGGTATCCTCAGTTCTTCACGATATTTCGCAACAGTCCTTCTCGCGATGTCGATCCCTTTTGCCTTGAGCGCGTCCACAATCTGCTGGTCCTTGAGCGGCGTTGCCGTGTCTTCTTCCTTTATCATCTTGTTGATGACATCCTTGACCGTCAACGAAGAGACCTCGGTGCCGGCTGCTCCCGCGGCCACCGAGAACCCTGTTGTAAAGAAATACTTCATGGAAAAAATACCCTGCGGCGTGTGAATATATTTGTTTGTCGTTACACGGCTGATGGTCGATTCGTGCATCCGTATGTCCTCGGCAACATCCTTGAGCACCATCGGTTTGAGCTGAGTGAGGCCGTGATCAAGAAATTCACGTTGGAACTTTACGATGCTTTCGGCCACTTTATAAATCGTTTTGCTCCGTTGCTCCATGCCCTTCATCAGCCACTGTGCGGACCGGAGCCGCTCTTCGATGTACTCCTTCGTTACTTTATCAACAGTATCTTTCCGGTTTAACAACTTGCGGTAATACGGGTTAATCCGGACACGGGGAAGTCCCTCGTCGTTAAGCTGTATGATATAGCGGTCATCCACCTTGATGACATATACATCGGGCACTACATAATTGGTGTCCGAGGTCAGATAGGGGCGCCCCGGTTTGGGCTCAAGTTCGTGAATAATTATTTGTGAAGCTTCCATCACTTCCTGGGGAGTGACGGCAAGAGTCTTCGCGATCTGTGCGTATTTCCGCTTCTCAAGGTCGGGCAGATGGCCCTGAACGATCCTCTCTACCAGGGACCCTCCCAGATCCAGATGTTTTACCTGGATCATCAAGCATTCCTGAAGATCGCGGGCCGCTACCCCGGATGGATCGAATGACTGGATAAGCCTGAGAGCGCACTCCATGTCGGACAACGGAATGTCGGCTTGCTGGCTCAGTTCCTCAAGAGAGGCCCGGAGATAGCCGTCGTCATCGAGATTCCCGATTATCCATTCTCCGCCCTTTACGACACCCGTTTTGGATGTGGATAGATGGAGTTGCCACACCAGGTGATCACTGAGAGACGGGAGACGCGTCAGCGTTTGATCGTAGGAAGGCATCTCCTTGTCATCCGCTTCGGAATACCCGTAATCGCGGCCGTCCCCCATTTCATTAAGATAGTCATCCCATTGCGGACCGAGTTCAAGGTCGCTCTTCAGTTCGGCGCCTTCTTTCTCTGGCAGGCTCTCCGGCGGGTTCTCGGCCGGCGGCAACTCCGAGGCCTCAAGCTCCCCGTCCGGTGCCTCGTCAGCCAATTCCTCAAGTACGGGATTCTCGGTAAGCTCCAGCTCTACCGACTGAGCGAGCTCGAGCCGGGACAGTTGCAGCAGCTTGATGGCCTGCTGAAGCTGCGGCGTCATAATGAGCTTTTGCGAAAGTTTCAGTTCAAGGCGCGCTTCCATATCGTCTTAGTATTCTTTCCCTCGCCGGATCTTTTTCATTCCGCAGGCTGTTAGCCTATATTATAACCGAAATCCTTCACCAAGATAAAATTCCCTGACCCGGGGACTTGCCGTAATTTCAGACGGCGTGCCGGCTTCGATGATTTTCCCCTCATTGATGATATATGCCCGATCGGTAATCGCAAGCGTTTCACGTACGTTGTGATCTGTGATAAGTATGCCGATGCCCTTGCTTTTCAGAAGTGATATGATGCCCTGAATGTCCTGAACGGCAAGCGGATCGATGCCTGCAAACGGTTCGTCGAGAAGAATGAACTTCGGTGAAAGGGTAAGCGCTCTGGCTATCTCGAGTCTGCGGCGTTCTCCTCCGGACAGCGTGTATGCCTTGTTCTCCGCAAGATGCCGGATCCCGAGTTCCTGCATGAGGCTTTCCTGCCGCTCCGTGCGTTCTATCGAGGAGAGATTCATGGTTTCGAGAATGGCCATGAGATTATCGGCAACGCTTAATTTTCTGAAGACCGAAGGCTCCTGGGGCAGATAGCCGATGCCGTTTCTTGCCCGTTGATACATGGGCATACCGGTAATGTCCGCTCCGTCCAGAACCACCCTTCCCTGGTCCGGCTTGACCAGGCCCACTACCATGTAAAAAGTCGTCGTCTTCCCCGCTCCATTGGGCCCAAGCAGTCCAACTACTTCCCCGTATCTTACCTGGACGCTGACGCCTCGCACGATTTTTCTGCCGCGATAGCTTTTCTCCAGTTTTTTCGCTTCAAGCGCCTGCGTCATAGCGTTATTGATTACTTTCTCTTTCTTCCTTCCGGCTGGTCCTTGTCCTGGTAAAACATGACCTTTCCGCCTTCAACTATGCTCCGATCATCGCGCATGAATAAAGTGATGCGCTCACCTCCGAGCTGGTTCTCGTTTTCGATGATGCGGGCATCTCCGGTCAGAACAATCTTTTCCTCTTTGCTGAAATATGATGCCCGATTTGAAAGCGCGACCCTTCCTTCCTTGCGAACGACCACGTTGCCGATAGCTTCTATTTCCCTGATCCCTTTTGTAGGAACGTCGTAAAATACAACCATCTGGTCAGAATAAAGCGTCATCCCTTCTTTTTTGAGGGTGACATCGCCGGTAAATGTTACTTTACTGCCGAGCCTGTCGGCTTCCATGCGGTTCGAAGTTATTACAATCGGTTCGCGTTTTTCCTTGCCCTGGCTGTCGTTTCGTCCCTCTGCTGTACCAAGCAGGCACAGCGAAGCGAGAATGAACAGACTATTCCTGAAGTACCGCTTTGACATTGCTGTTCACCTCGATCGTGCGGACGTCGAGATTCGCCGAAACTCCCTTGCCTTCGAGATAAATCTCGCTGCCGAGCAGCTTGAATAAATCGGGAGACCGCACCAAACGTTCCCCCGCCTTCCAGAATAGAGAATTCGTGGTCAGCAGATACCCGTCACTGGTAACGATCCTCACTTCCCGCGTCCCGCTGAGAATGGATGCGTCGCCGGTTACGGTATCCATATTGCCTGTTTCGCCGAGCAAGGCAGCTTCTTTCCTGTCAGGGGAAAAATACGTGATCTCGAGATCTTTCAATTGTGCTTGTTTATTTTCGTACAGCTCTGCATTCAGTGCACGCATTCTCCATAAGGTCCTGCCGTTCTCGGACTGGCTGAACCGGAAACCTTCCATGCTCATAACCAGCCGCACCCCGGGGGACGGTTTAAGCAGGGATGGGACAGTCATGTCGGTTCCGCGGAGGATGCGGTAAACGCCGTAAAGAACCGAGGTGATGATGAGGAGTGCGGAGAGCGCTGTCAGAACTTTCCGGTTCACTTTCATGATGAATACACTGCTTTCGTGGCTGAACATACAGTCTTATGCATATTTTATACCATAAGGCCGGAGATATGTAAAGGTTAAAATCCCGAGGAACAGTTCGTAGTAGATACCCACGGGCTTACGCCCGTGGCACTTATTTTTAAAACCCAAACTTCAACTGCCCTTTATCAACCTTTTCTTGAAACTCCACGTACCTCTTGATTACCTCTTCGTTTATTCCTACCGTTGAAGAAAAGAACCCAGGGGACCAAAACTCATTTCTCCAATATACTCTCTTGATCCAATCGAAATGTTTTCTTATTTCCCTACTCGTATTTGCCTTGATCTTTCCGACGATCGCCGACACTGCATATTTTGGCGGAATGATGATTATCAGATATACATGATCCTCCTGAATGCTGTACCGCTCAATTTCTACTTCCGGATGATACGTATCAATATCGTGCAATCGCTTCTCTACAAACTGCTTTAACTCCCCTTTTAAAATCCGTTTCCGATATTTGGGAATCCATACTATGTGATACTGGTGATGATAGGCACCATGAGCACTATGTCTAATTTCCATGCCGCCATTGTATCACATTAAAACATTACCAGCCTACGGCTGGTACGCTTTCATCCACGGGCTTACGCCCGTGGTCTTCAGCGCGTTTTTTGATAAAAAAAACGTCTAGCGTCCTGCACCCGACTTCAGCAGCGCTATTTCCCTGTCTTTTTCCTGAAGAAGCTCTTCAAGCCGGGCGCGGTTGGACATGTCACGGACAACCGTCTGGATAAAATGCTTTCCCATAAGCGACAGCCCTACCGCACTTACTTCGACCGGAACCACCGCTTCGCCGCTTTGGCGAAGATCACCGTGGCGCAATGCCTGTCTTCCCTGGGCGATTTCGGATAGAATTCTGCGAGGTTCTTCAGGATCGATGAAGAGCTCAAAAAAATTCTTATGAAGGAGTTCGTATTTCGGGTAGCCAGTAAGGTGCGCCGCCCGTTCGTTGGCAAACAGAATGTCTCCGTTCTCGCCAAGCACGAAAATAGACTCGCAGGCATTTTCCACCAGCGTCCGGTACCGCTCTTCGGATGCGCGGAGCTCTTCGGTTTTCTCCGCGATCCACTGTTCGAGCTCCACGTTCATTTTGTTCAGTTCAACCTGCAATTGTTCGTTCTGGACGGTAGTCGAAATGATACCCGAGAGCGTTGTAAAAAAATTTATCTCTTCGTCGGTGAAGCGTCTCGCCTTCATGTACAGCACTTCCATAACACCGACAAGCGCACCGCTTGAATAAACGAAAAGCGGCAGGCAATAAATGGAGGCATAACGGCTCAGGGCGAGTTCCGGCCTGTCCTTGAAGCGCGAATCTGCAGGCATATCTTTGAGCATGATCGGTTCGAGTCTTCTGGCCACCCATCCTTCGATTCCTTCTCCGAGCGGGATTTTCACGGCGCGAATATCCGGCCCATGGTCCTTATTAGTAGCCTCCAGCAGAAGCTCATCCTTTTTTTTATCATAAAGAAAGATCAAACAGACATCTGCATCCATGACCCTGGCTGTAATGTCGCAAACTTCCTTCATTCTGTTATTGAACAGGCGAGGGGAATTAGCAGCATAGTTCACATCGTAAACGCCGAGGAATTTTATAAACAGGTCGTCTTTGATATCCAGCAATTCTTCCTGTTTCAGATGGAGTTCCAAATTGGCGTCCTCCAGGCGGCGGTAATACGGAAAGACCAACTGCCGGTAAAGAATGTAAGCAATAAACGGAATCGCAATCAGGAGAGTAATGGACACCGACAGTATCGCCGGGTTTCCGCGTCCGAAATAATAACCCGCGACAGTTCCGCAGAGGACCGCGCCCGCGAGAACAAGCGCGATGACGGATATCAGTAAACTTTTCCTGTGTTCTAAACTGTTGTTCTGCATGCTGCTCACTCCTTCTCGTTGGGGCTCTTCATGAATCAACTCACAATTGAGACACAACGTAACTTCTCAGGTCTGCTGCCGGCATGTGCCCGAGCGGCGGGCTATATCTATTCAGTCCTGTTAATCAGGTTTATCAGGTCATCCACTGCATGATCCACGCTGGTCGGAACAGGTATTGCTACACCGCGTTCCTTGAGCTTCAGAAAAAGCTCAGTCAGAAGTGGCGGATCAATGTTTGCGGCCTTGAGAGCAGCTCCGTTTTCGAAGATCTCGTTCGGCGTACCCGCCATAACGACACCCTGCCCCTTCGAGAGCACATACACGCGGTCCGCAAAGGCAGCAACGAGGTTTAGATCGTGCGTCGACATAATGATTGTCATTCCCTCGGCATTCCGCCGGTTCAGAATTGCAAGCAGCTCAGGCCGCGATTTCGTATCGAGGCCCTCAAAAGGCTCATCCAGAATGAGCAGTTCAGGGCGCATCACGAGCGCTCCTGCGAGCGCCACCTTTCGCTTCTCACCGCCTGAGAGGTAATGGCAAATCTTGTCGCGAAGATGAGCGATGCCTAGCTCCTTCATTACCTGCTCGACCATCTGTGCCAGTTCCGTCCTGCTATAGCCGTAATTGCGGGGAGTAAACGCAATATCTTCCCAGACTGTCGGCGACAATATCTGCTCCTCCACATTCTGCAGAAGCACACCAATGCGGTGGCGAATCTCCCCGTACTGCTTTCCCGGATTGACACCGAACACGGTAACCTGTCCTTCGTCCGGCTTAAGCAGCCCGACGATATGGTAAATGAGCGTGGTCTTGCCGGAGCCGTTTCCACCAAGAACTGCAATGCGCTCCCCGCGGTTGACCACGAAGTCCAGACCGCAGATGTGAATCTCTGTAGTGTCAGGGTAGATGTGCTTGAGGCAGCTTACGTTAATGATCGTTTCCATACGCCTCTTTTCAGCCGGAGTTTCATTGCAGTACAATCACAAACAGCAAGACTGCACTTCCCGTCGCGAGCGGAAGCCAGTCCTGAATTGTAAGTCTTGCCTGTTCCTTCTCCGCCATGCTGCCGTTATAGCCACGCACAGCCATGACGGCGTAAAGACGCGAAGACCGCTCAACGGCGGCCACAAGGAGCATGGCTATGCCTCGGGGAATATTGGCAACGGTCTTTCCGATCCGGCCGGGCGCAAGCGCCCCCCTCAGTCGTAACGCAACGGTAAAATTGCCCATCATGTCCAGAAGGATAAATAAAGTCCGGTATGTCATGAACAATCCCGCGCCCAGAAGTTCCGGAAGGATGCCGCTGATCAGGGAAAACAACCGCGGATAGGGGGTACTTACAATCAGCATAAGAACGGCCAGGGCAGGCGTAACGGCCTTGAAAATAAGGAGACTGTAGATGGGAATTCCCCCGCTGCGGAGACTAACGCCGTACAGGGCGGCAAAAATAGCCGCATAACATGACAGACCCGCAATATGTCGCAAAGGCAGTCGCGAAACGGCACTAATGAGCAGCAAAAGCAGGTAACCCGCAACGAGTCCCGACGCGCTCCGAGACAAAACCGCCGCTGTTACGACAAGCGCTACGAAGACAAGTTTACCGGAAACTGAGGCGCGGTGAAACGCGCCTGATCCGCTTGCTGCCCAATAGTCGATCCGCGCTACATCGATCATGGGGCCTCCTGCTGATCGTTCCGGCCCGTCCCGTGCAGCACGTGGCGAAGGAGGTCAGGCTTTACCTGTGCTATGAAGCGCACCACAGCGCTCGTTATCGCGGCCTCCAGTATCCAACCGAGCGCGCCCAGCCCAAGGCTCAGGGCAGCGAATCTCCCTACTGAAATCGGACCGTTATGCGCACCGTCATCGTGACCATTTAATTCCATAAAAGACGCCGGATCTGAGTTCGATACGGCAACGATGCCGATGAGAAGCCCGGTTGTCAACAGCAGCGTCAGCACGGTGGCCGCTGCAGCACTCCAGGAAAGCCGGATATGTCTTGCAAGCACTGTAAAAAAAGTATGGCCCAGGACCGCTTCAGCCCCGAGAATCAGCGTGTTCAAGCCCATTACAGTGATGCCGCCGTGACCCATAAGGGCCAGAATGAAGTTGGCGATGAAGGCCGCTATAAAACCCAGGGAAGGGCCGAGCAGAATGCCGGTAACGACCGAAAGATTTATATGGTATGCCAGCGGAACGATCTCCAGGCTCATTGCGACGAGCATGGCCGCTGATAGAGTGCCGAGGAGAGGAATTTTCAGCTTCATGTCCATGCCTTTGAGGCTGAAGAGGCTGATGCCAAGCGATGTAAACATGGCGAGAAAACCCGCCACCCAGAGCCAGACGGGCAGAATGCCGTCAGGTATATGCATGTGCGTCATGTTATTTCCTTAGTTTGCGGTAAATTAGGATTGCCCAGCCGGCATGCCTGTTCACAAGCCGGGTGAGAGCTATGCGTCGGTTCTTAAAAAGTATAACCGGGTAGAGCTCACGGTAGTTCGTTTTTATTGCCGACCTTTTTGATAAACACGACTTTGCCGTTGCTTCCGACGAAAATATTGAGGAACCAGCTTGTAACACTTATTATAAGGGCGCCGAAAAAGG
>CAVVUN010000013.1:0-9355 GCA_963751455.1 Nitrospirota bacterium | reverse complement strand
CTGTAACTGTTAAAGCTTCCAGTCTTTGAGCCTCATAAAGTTACAACCTGAAGTCGGTAGCCACCACGCATAAAATACCAATCGGAGACATTGACGTCAGCGGAGATTATTGGCGACCAACCTTCCCAATTTATCGGTTGACCCATTACGAAAGGGGTGTTATCTTTTATCACATTTAGGAGGCAGCGGTCTTACCATGGAACTGCATCACCTCAGAATATTCCTGTCGGTCTTCAGGAACAAGAGCTTTTCAAAGGCGTCCGTTGAACTGCGCCTTGCCCAGCCGACAATCAGCGAACATGTCAAGACATTGGAGCGGGAACTGAACTGTTCTTTGTTCGAGCGTCTTGGAAAGAAAATCAATCCTACCCGAGAGGCGGATGCATTATATAACCATGCACTGGAAATTGTCGAGAAAGCCGACAGTGTCAAAGGTGTACTTGGACGGCTTAAGAAAGAAGTGTCAGGTGAATTGATTGTCGGAGCAAGCACCATCCCCGGCACCTATCTGTTGCCGGAGCGGATGTCCGATTTCAAACGGAAACACCCTGAGGTTTCTTTTCAGGTGCGCGTTGGTGATTCACAGGAGATCGTACAGCAGGTCGTGTCGCATCATCTTCTCCTCGGAATCGTTGGTTCAAAGATCACGGACGCACAAATAAGCTATACCCCCTTTCTGGAGGACGAGCTTATCATTGTTGCCGCTCCATCGTTCATGAAGAGCAACAGGATATCACCTAAAGATCTTTGCCAATATCCCATGGTGCTGCGGGAAGAAGGGTCAGGGACCCGGCGAGAAGCGGAACGGTTGCTTGGGGGGCAGGGGGTCTCCTGTGGAAACGTGAAAGTTGCCGGTATCTTCGGCTCGACCGACGCTGTCAAGCAAGCCGCCAAGGTAGGCCTGGGGTTGACGATCCTGTCGCGGTACGCCGTTACGGAAGAACTGAAACACAAACTTCTTAAAGAGGTCAAACTAGCCGCCCCGCCCATGAAAAGGATGTTTTACATAGTGACGCACAAAAAACGATCCCTTCCACTCCTCTACTCTCTCTTTCTCGATCATCTCAAAGTGAAGTCGTAAACATTTCCTCCTCGTTTTTCCGTCCACCATCCAAACCTATGCTTGCCGTTTCTTAAATCGGTATTTCCTATTTTACTTATCAGGTTACCCTATGATACATTGGCTCAAGTTCAAATTTGTGCGCGGTTTACGAACCATAGGAAAGGTCCGATATATGACGGGTAAAGACATCAGTATCAGCGGAAGCATGTGGCTTCACCAGGACAAACCTGACAAGGACCTAGCGTTCATGACCCTGGCGATAGGCCTCATGTCGCTTGTTGTGGTCTTTATTCTTCGCCCGAATGCAGAAACAGTCCTGGGCACCCTGGTTCTTGTGACGCTTGTTATTCTGACCGTATTTCTGACGCAGGCGACGACCACGAATATAGAAATAGATCGGGATAAAGGCGAGGTCAGGAAATCGACAAAATATTTCGTGTTCATCATGCGCAAAAACTATCCGCTCCGGGAGTTCGAAAGTGTAACGCTGTTGACTAAAGACGAGCCTGTTGAAGACGGCTACAGGACCCACCGCTATTCAGTTGTACTTTCAGGCAAGAGCCGTTCTCTGGAGCTGCTTTCCGTAGACACCGAAATAGAAGGCAAGACGCGTCAGAAAGAACTTGCGGAATTTCTAAGCTTATCCAAAAACCAAACAATATAACATCACCAGGGAGGAAGGAATGGAACCAAAATCATTTGAAGTAAAGTCGTACCCCGAGATGTGGAAAAGCCTCGGCATGAACGTCGAGCGGTTCGAGAAGATGCGGTGCGTGCTGGGTGATGTGTATCAGAAAACGTATCTTGATGCAGGACAACCGTCCGAAGGGCATGGACTACTTCGACAACCTGATCGCGGAGATCCACGGCGGCAGGATCGCCGAGATCCTCGAAGCGAAGAAAAAAGGCAGCCCGGTCGTAGGCACTTTCTGCGTGTTCGTGCCCGAAGAACTGATAGTTGCGGCAGGCGGGATATGCCTCGGACTGTGCGGCGGCTCTCCCGGCTCCATCCCCGACGCGGAAAAGACGCTTCCCCGGAACATTTGCCCCATGGTGAAATCCGCTTACGGATTCAAGGTCGGCAAGATATGCCCCTATTTCCAGTCCGTCGATTTTGTGTACGGCGAGACGACGTGCGACGCCAAGAAGAAGACCTGGGAGCTGCTTGACCGCGAGGTGCCGACCTATGTCATGGAGATCCCGCAGATGAAACGGGAACGGGACCGTACCATGTGGCTCGAAGAGGTGAAGGACTTCAAAAAGAAGATGGAAGACGTTACCAAAAAACCAATTACCGTCGAAGCGCTCCAAAAGGCGACGAAGGTGATGAACGCCAAGAGAAAAGCGCTCCAGCGGCTGACCACGCTCCGGTCCCACACACCCGCGCCCGATCAGCGGCAAAGACGGGCTCTTGATCGAGCAGATCGCGTTCTATGACGATCCCGTCCGCTTTACCGAAAAACTGAATGCCCTGTGCGATGAGCTTGATACGCGGGTAAAGAAGGGCGATGGCGTGTCAAAGCCGAATGCGCCGCGAATCCTGGTTTCGGGCACGCCCATGGCCCTGCCGAACTGGAAACTGCATAATATCATCGAAAATTCCGGCGGAATCGTGGTAAACGAGGAGAGCTGCATCGGAACCCGTTACTTCAAGGACCTGATGTCCGAGGCTGACGGCAGTATGGACACCATGCTTTCGAACCTCACGGACCGGTACATGAAAATCGATTGCTCATGCTTTACGCCGAACAATGAGCGCATTGACCAGGTCATCAAGGAGTACCGCGACTCGAAGGCTCAAGGCGTGATCCATTACTGCCTGCAGTTCTGCCATACCTACAACATCGAGGCGATCAGGATCAAGGAAGCCTGCGAAAAGAACGGCATCCCGTTCCTGGCTATTGAATCTGACTACTCGGCGGAGGACGTCGGCCAGATACAGACCCGCGTGGAGGCGTTCCTCGAACAAGTGCGGGGCTAGGCGCGTGCTGGTGGGCATCGATATCGGCTCCCGCACGATCAAGACGGCGGCGCTTAAGGACGGCAAACTGCATGCCTATCAGGTCAGCGGAAAGCGGATTCGACCCGCATCGGCAGTCTCTGGAGATGGTCAAAGCAGTATCACCCGACGAAGATCGTCGCCACCGGGTATGGACGCCATCTCGCACAGAAACATTTCGCCGAGGATGTGATAACCGAGATCAAGGCCCATGCTCTCGGAGCTCGGTATTATTTCCCGTTATGCAGGACCGTGCTCGATGTGGCGGGCAGGACTCGAAAGTCATTGCGCTTGACGACAACAGGCAGGGTCGCGAACTTTCAGATGAACGACAAGTGCGCGGCAGGCACGGGCCGCTTCCTTGAGATCATGGCGACATCTCTCGGCATCCCGCTCTCCGAATTTCGGCAGCGCAGCGCTTCAGGGCTTGGAAGATATCAAGGTGACCAGCATGTGCACGGTTTTTGCCGAGTCCGAGGTCGTCTCGCTCAAGAACCATGGCGCTTCGCCGAGGGACATTGCGAGGGCTGTTCATCTGTCTGTCGTCGAGCGTCTTGCGGGCATGCTTCACCGAGTCGGGCTTACGGAGATTCCGTGGTTTTCACCGGCGGGGTCGCAAGGAACCAGGCCATCGTGCAGCTATTGCGCGACAGGCTGGAAATAGCGGTCCTGGTGCCTGATGAGCCGGACATTGTGGGCGCTCTCGGCGCTGCGTTGTATACAGTTTGATGCGAAGAGAGATAAGGACTGTAACATCGTAGTGTTGCGGTATGCGCTCTGTGGCGTGACGAGACATATTATAATATTTCACAGGATACGTAAAAAGGAGGTTTCCATGAAACTACAGGTACGCTCGTTCAGAACCATCTGTCTTGCGGCAGCAGCGGTCCTTTGCATAGCCGCGGCATTGCCGGCTCTGGGAGAAGAAAAGGGGTTTACGGTTCTATCGACCGAACAGCTCAAGGCAATGATCGACACAAACGCGAAAAGTTTCCTGCTGATCGATGCGAGGACCAAGGAAGAGTACCAGGAGGCGCATATCCCCGGCGCCATCAGCATCCCGGAGAACAAGTTTGCGGACTCGACGGCGCTCCTTCCCGGGGATAAAAAAGCACAACTGGTGTTCTACTGCAACGGGGTCAAATGCGGTAAGAGCAAGAAGGCGGCGAAGAAAACGGCTGACCTGGGATATACAAATATCCTCGTATATGACGAGGGTTTTCCCGTATGGGAGGAAAAAGGCCTGAAGATCGTGCCAAGTCCGCATTACGCGAAAAAGATTGAGACGACTAAAATCAGCACTGTCGAGCTGAACAAACTCGTACAAGGTGGCGGCAAGGACTTTGTTGTTGTCGACGTTCGGGACGAATCCGAATTCAAGGAGGGGCATATCCCTGGCGCCATTAACCTGCCTCTGGAAACCTTCGCCGCGAAATCGGAGGTGCTGCAGAAGGAAAAGAAAGTTATTGTCTATTGTAATTCAGGCGGCAGAAGCTATAGCGCATATCGGAAATTGGTGAAGCTCGCGTATCCGTCAATCTACCAGACGATCTTCGACGATTGGAAGCAGGTGGGCCTTCCGATAGAAAAATAGGCGCTACACTATCTGGAGAAAGGAATAACATGCAGATAGACGCTCGTGGAAAAGGCTGCCCACAGCCGGTGATGATGACTGCGGACGCACTCTCAACGATCAGCGAGGGCATCATCGATGTGCTGGTAGACAATGAAGATTCAGCGCTGAATGTGTCCGGGTATGCGGCACAGCATGGAATGTTTGCCGAGACGACGAGAGAAGGCAAGGACTGGAAGATCAAGGTTGTAAAAGGTTATGCCTGCAAACCCGGTGTGCAGTCTGCCTCTGCAAGTGCTGAGCCAGGGCAAAAGAAAAAGACGCTGATGATCATTATCGGGACCGACAGTCTGGGCAAGGACGAGGACTTGGGGAAGAAGCTCATCAAGGGGTTCTTCGACACCATGAAGGTCTACAAGCAGCTTCCGCACACCATATTCTTCCTGAACGCTGGTGTGAAACTGACCACGGTGAACGAGGAAACCGTTGCTGTGCTGAAAGAGATCGCGGACCTTGGCGTGGAGATTTATTCCTGCGGCACCTGTCTGAAACACTACAATCTTGAGTCGGAACTTAAGGTCGGCAACCGGGGCACGACGAACCATATTGTGGAAGGCATGCAGGACTTCGACAAAGTCGTATGGGTGTAGCAGTATATCGAACAGAGCTGATTTGATTCGACTGGCTGAGCCGGCTGGCGTCGGCCGCGGGCTTCAACCCCGTTGGGCAACCGTGCATGGTTTGTCTTCGGTTCGATTCCGTAGCCAGTCTCCATATTAAAACAATTATAAGAAAATGCCCCATCGGAGTGTGAGTTCACATCACAACCGGTATTCTTTGCCCCCAGTTATAATATCGGCTGTGCAGAGTAGTAGGTGTTATCTGCAGTGCCGTTCCCGCCGTTATGAACCGAATTTTGACTCATTGGCCACGAAAAGACAAAAGCGCGTTCGTCACCCACATAGTTGTAGAAAATCACAATGCCGGAATTATTGTAACCGTAACTATTGAGCTCCCTGCAGCGTGTGAAGGTTCGTATCGGCATCTGCAAGGAATCTCGATTCTCAAGGAAAATACTCATCGTATTCGCTCGCGCTAACCCCACAGTCCCGCCTAGGCGGGACGGGAACTGCGCGGAGTGAAGGTTCGTATAGGAGTCTCCAGAATTCATGCTGAAATGATATCTTTGCCGTGTGCGCAAAAAAACGGGATTCACAGCATATAGCCGATATCATACGAATGCGTCGGATAGGAAAAGGGAATCTGCTTGATCTCCGACGCTTTGAGGCCGAAGCGGACGGCCATTGCGAAGAGGTTTATGATCTCGTCGGCATGCGGCCCGAGCAGATGCGCGCCGAGAATGCGATTGCTCCCTTTTTCGATCAGCACCTTAAACCCTCCATGGCTTGCGCCCACCCGCCGCTGATTGTACCATCCCGCGGTGCTTCCGCTCTTCACGTCGAATTCCAGGCCCTGCTCTCTCGCCGCTTTCTCGCCGAGACCGACTGACGCCATCGGCGGGACGGAATATACCACGGTCGCCATTCCCCGGTAATCGGGTTTGTGAATGTTGCCTTCAACCAGATTTGCCGCCACAATGTAGCCTTCGCGAACCCCTGAAGGCGTCAGGGGCAGGCCTGATGCGGCGGCATCGCCTGCCGCGTACACGGCCGGGTTGGTCACGCTCTGGAGATACTCGTTCACCGTGACGCCTCCCGGCTCCCGCTTTATTCCGCCTTTTTCGAGGTCCATATCGTCGATGTCCGGAACCCGGCCTGCGCTGTGCACCACCATATCCGCATCAACGGCTCTGATCGCCGTCAGGTGCAGAGACGCGGACGGTAAACCTGCCCGGATCTCTTTTCGATTGCTTTGACAGCGGCTTTGTTCAGGATTTTGACGCCGGCTTCCGTTGTTGCTTTCACGAGTTCGTCTACAAGATCGGGATCAAAACCCTTGAGAGGCCTGTCACCGCGATTGACGATTGTGACTTCGGCGCCCGCGCGTACTGCGATGTTTGCAAATTCGAAGGCGATGTACCCGCCCCCGACAAAGATGATCTTTCCGGGAAGAGCATCGAGATTAAGGAACTGAGTGCTGGTCGTAAGGAACTCTTCGCCGGGAATATTGAGCGCCATGGGTTTGGCGCCGGCTGTTATCGCGAAATGCCGGGCCTTCAGTCATGTCCTCGCCGCCGCAAGACGTTGACTGATCAAGAAACCGGACCCGGCTATGGAAGGCCTCAATCCCTTCTTCCGCAAAACCTTTTTCCCGCGCATCCGGCACCGGATCGGTGAATGTCCTCTTGAATCGCATAAGCGCAGGGCCAGTCTATGACAGCGCTCCCTGACACGCCCCGGTCTTTCATGCGCCTGTTCCAATCGACCAGTTCGGCCGCGCCGACGAGCACTTTCTTCGGATCGCATCCGCGAAGCGCGCAGGTGCCGCCGAAGGGCTGTGAATCGACGACAGCAACCTTCCATCCCGCAGACCGGCACTTATATGCAACGGTTAAACCTGCCACGCCGGTGCCGATGACGATAAGATCGAAATTTTTTGTGGACATCGCGTGTTTTCCTTCTTATTTTGCATCTGGATCGGGAGCGTTGAAACAAATGAACGTCTATTTGGATAGCATAACGTCAGATTTTGGACCATTCCTGGGAATATTTCAATTATATCTCGCGAGCCGCCCCATTACGTCCAGGAGTGACGCCTACTCTGAGTCAAAGGACTATAATAGAGATATAATCAGGAAGACAAATACGGGTCGTCGATGTGAAAGGGCAAAATATTATGAAACTATTCCTCTCGGTGTGGGCTGTGGCTTTTTCAAGCTTGACCGCATATGCACACGGGCCGGGCGAAGGTATGCATGGGGCCGGGAATGATGGGCTGGGGAGGATACGGCATGGGCTGGTTCTGGGCCGTCCTCATGCTTGGCTTCTGGATCGCCGCTGATCGTCGGGATTGTTTTTCTTATCCGGTGGCTGGCTGCCTCGACCCGCTTCAGGCAGGGGATTAAGTCCGAAGAAACAGCACATGATATCCTGAAGAAAAGATATGCCCGCGGAGAAATTACGAGGGACGACTTTGAGAAGATGAAGAAGGATATCGGGGAATAAGAATGGCCTCCCGTTTATCTCTAAACCGGGAGGCCATCTCTTTTGTTGCTTCATTTCCCGGCAGGACAATACAATGCATCAACCCAATTTATCGATATCGGCCTTAAGGGCGATTTTGATATTGTCCATGTTCCTGGCATTCCCGTCCGGATGACGGGCGAGTTCGAGAAGACTCCACTTTCCCAGATCAGAAGCAGGAACAGTCGCGGTATAGGTTCCGTTTCCCCGGCTGTCGCTTCTGAATGAATAATCTCCCGTACCCACTCCTGCCATATCCATTTTCGGCTTCTCATTTACGAACCAGACGGTATAGACGGAATCAGGCTTTAATCCAGACGCCTTGATCGTAATCTGTTTCTGATCAGCAGCCCCAGGCGCATCTTTGACGATTGCTTCCGCTTTCGCACCCTTTCCGTCCGGGCCCTTTTTAAAGGTTACCTTCTGCTCACCTGCAGCCCAGGCAAAGGCAGCAACGACCATAAAACTTATATAGAAAATGAACGCCTTTGAATACTTTTTCATCTGATACCTCCTTGCGATCGGTACTTGTGTTTTACCAAGTCGTCTTTCTTTTAGAGCCGCTCTAGCTTGTAATGTAAAAGCTAGCAGACAACGATTATTACTGTCAATGAGGTCCTTTGGTTGTGTTCGCCTGCTGTGATATTCTTGAAACAGGTCAAGAAGATATTCAGGAGCTAAGGAGGTGACCGTCATGTCGAACAACAATCGACTATCGTTATCGCTGCTTCTTCTGCGGGTCGGCGTATTTATCGTGATGTTCATCTGGACCCTGGATAAATTCGTCCGTCCGGAGCATGCAGGAGAGGTTTTCAAAAACTTTTACTATATTTCGGAGGTAAGCAGTACAACCTATTACGTGATCGCCGCGATAGAGTTGCTGATCATCATCGGATTTCTGATCGGCTTCAGGAAAAAATGGACCTATGGCGCGGTTCTGATCCTGCACGGCATTTCCACGATTGCATCGTACAAGCAGTATCTCGCGCCTTTTGAAGGCATGAACATTTTCTTTTTCGCTGCCTGGCCCATGCTGGCCGCCGTTATGCGCTCTTTGTTCTGAGAGACCAGGACACGATGTGGGTGATCGAGAAGTAGAAAAAAATGAAGGATTCAAGACTGGGGCCGGTTGGCATGTTGCGTTCCGAGGTAACTTTGGGGGACACTGGTTCACAACGTGCCTTTCCCCGATCGGTCTTTAATGTTTAGATTCTCCTTTTTTGAGTTAACCTCATCGGCAATCCATTCTCATCATCGCAGTTTTTCGGCGGGACTTAGAGGATCACTTCTCGATTCTTGACAAATAGCAACTTTCGCGCAGTAACTGTTGCAGTTTCACTTTTACGAAATCTGTTTAACGCGTCCTTAAATGAGATTGTTAAACTTGCCACATAATGCCGACGAAATAAATAATGTTGCATCAGAACAAAAACGATATAACTCCCCCTGCCCCCCTCTTAATGTTAAGAGGGGGAGAATTGAGACTCCTCCCCTTAACATAAGGGGAGGCCGGGAGGGGTTATGAGGACCATTTGGCAACAAGTCTAAATGCGTTTGCATTAGTTGCCATGCAGATG
>CAVVUN010000012.1:0-706457 GCA_963751455.1 Nitrospirota bacterium | reverse complement strand
ACGCGCAGAGAAATCCTTCGCGGCAAGCCGGTCTGCATACCTGCTCAACTCGTTCAGGGGCTGAGATATTCTCCTCACGAACAGATACGCAACCACAATGCTGAATACGAAAATAGCGGCCATGATCGTGAGTTGCCGTACGATAGCCGAGATGATGGCGGACTTGATAAGACCCTTGTCCATCCCGACGTGCACGGTCCCTGCTACGCCTGCAAGGATCGGGGAGGACACGTCCATGATTGGGCCGACGGCCTCTATTTCGAAGTCCTTTATGGAAAGGGCGTTTCCCTCATTCCTGAAGTTGGCCAGTTCTGGCGGTATCGTCGGCACAAACGTATGGGATATGATATCGCCGCTTCCGTCAATAATGAATATGTATTTGACCCCCTGAATTTCAAGAAACTGGTCAATCATGGACTGCGCGCTCGATGCGTCTCTGTTCATAAGCACCTCCACGCTTGAGTCCGCTATGCTCTTCGCAATCGCCATGCCTTTGCTCCGGTATTCTTCGGAGAGCGCATGGCGCAGGTTCCACCCAGAGTAGAGCGATGTGGATGCGGCAATGATGCCGAAAAGCGCCACCATGATCATGAGTGTTTTTTTGAACAGGGCGGACATTTTCATTTTCTCCACGCCTCCCAACTGTCGATGGGGACGAATCTCCCGTCCGCGACGGTCGTGAAATACACGGTGTCCAGACCCTGATGCCTGTTCTTCCCGAAGGAGACCCTGGCGCCTGTCCCGATGTCCAGGTACCTGATTTCTTCGACGGTGGACCGTATCTGTTTTTTATCGAGGGTTTTCATATTGTTAAGGATTTTAACGAGGAGCTTTGCGTTCAGGAAACCTTCAAAACTGACAAAGCTGTACGGAAACGGCTGGTATCCAGGTTCGGCAAGGCCCGAGGGCGGGGACGGGCTGTATCTGTTCATCAGTTCCCTGTATTCCCTGACCGCCGGCAGGGACATATCTTCGTAGCTCGGCACAACCTGTGAATTTATGAGGTTCCCGGTATAGTTTTTGCCGTTCAGTTTGCCCGCCTCGAGCAATTGACCGAGAAGGTTTTCACTACCGACGAAAGAAAGATTGGCAATAGGCACGGTCATACCGCTGTCCCGGGCGTCCCTTATGAAGGCGGCGCAAGCCGCATAGGAACCGACGGCGACGATAGCGTCGGCTTGTGACTGCCTGATGATGTTGACCTGCCGCACCATGCTTTCCTGGAATACGGCCCCTCTGCGGTACGTAGCCTCAGCCGCGATCTTAAGGTCGGCTCTTGCCAGTGCCCTCCTTACTCCATCCCAACCGCTCCTTCCGTATGAATCCGCCTGGTAGAACACCGCGATCCGGTTTCTACCGACGGCGAGAAACTTTTTAACCAACCCCTCAGTCTCCTGCCGGTAGGACGCCCGGAGATTGAATACAAAGGCATCGTACGGAAATTCCCTTTGCGGCTGCGCGCCGGTAAATGGAAAGAAGAGATAGATGTTATTGTCCTGATATTTTTTAAGGAGAGGCAGAACGCGGGTAACGGTTGGCGTGCCTACGTAATTCATGAGGAGAAAGACGTCGTCCTTCTCGATCATTCTGATTGTATTTTCTATGGCCGGTGTCGGATTATACCCGTCATCGTAACCCTTGAGAACGATCGTGTTGCCGTGTATGCCGCCTCCGGCGTTTATATGATCGATGTATGCCTTCGCTCCGCGGTACAGCTCTATGCCCAGTCCCTTTGACGGCCCTTTAAATGCCGCAGAGGTCCCCAGCACGATATCCTGTGCCCATACAGCCGAGCCCCCGGCTACGAAAATAATTACAGCGAAACCTATTGTCTTGAATATTGCCGTTGCCATAGATATCTCCGAATCCCCGAACAGCCCTGTACCTGCCTGGCGCATATGCTCAAAATAACTTCCTTAACTCAGCTGCTTCAAGGCGCCACGGATACAGCGATCCGCAATAAGTGCCTTAATGACATACGTAAAATTAAATAAACGCGAGAGGATTTATTGACGCGAAATCAGAGGGTGCTGTTACAGGTCCGGTCTCAGCCCCCTGATGGAGTAGGTCGCGACCGGCTTCTGGATACCCTTAACGGAAACAGCTTCCAGCGGTGTGCAATTGACCGTATTCTTCACTTTCTCAAATGTTTCCTGTGTTATCAGTATATCCGTATTGAAGTGCTTGGTCAGCGCTTCGACCCGCGAAGCGAGATTTACGGATCTACCGATTACCGTATAGTCTACCCGTTTTTTCGAGCCGACGTTTCCAGCCACCACCTCTCCCGTATGGATTCCAATGCCGAACTTGATGGGCTGCTGATTCTCTATGACCCTGAACCGGTTCATCTCATTCACGGCTTCCCTGATTTTGAGCGCTGCGGTAACCGCGTTTATCTCGTCGGCTCCCGTGCTGAGCGGTACGCCGAACACGGCCATGAGCCCGTCTCCGAGGAATTTGTCCAGGGTGCCGGTATATTCGAAAATGATATCCACGACTTCATTGAAAAGACCGTTTAAGAATCCGACGACCTGTTCGGCCCGCATGTCGTCGCTGTAGGCGGTAAAATTACGGATGTCGAAGAATAATATGGTTGCCACTGTCCGCTCACCCCCGAAGGTCGTCCCTTTCAGCAGAATTTCTCCGGCTATCTGCGGGCTCACGTAGCGGGAAAGCGCCTCGCATGCTTTTTCCGTTTCCATCCGGTTGCGTTCGGCCTCGAGCTCCTTCTGTACGATGCGATCTATTAAATAAATGTTATCCATGGCCACCGCAATATTTCCGCAGAAAATATCGAGCAGGTTTTTGTCCCAGGCGGTCAGTTGCTTCATGCCATGCATGAAGATCATATTGTGCCTGCCGTTTTTCGTCTTAAAGTAAATGACGCAGCGGCCTTCCAGATACTGAGTCTCTCCCTGAGCTACGGCCCTCTCCAGGCACTCCTGGATGTCGGGAGGCACAACCTCTTTCACCCGCTTCATGTTGAAGGCGGCATATGCGCCGGTTCCGGCAAGGATGTACAGTTCGCCGTCCTTTTCGCAGGCTGCGAAGCTCATGACAAAGGCTGAATGCTCTTCCAGGTACAGGAGAGATGTAATCTGCGTAAGCGCGCCCACAATAAAGTTTTCGAGGGATTTCAGTTCAAAGATCGACGACGAGGCTTCGATGATCTTTTCAAGCCCCTTTTTATTACTGTCGATGATCTTGATGTCACGGTACGCCCGAAGGGCGGCAACTACGGTGGTGAATAATTTTTGTGCGGTGAGCTCCGTCTTGGTCTTGTAGTCATTGATATCGAAATCCACAATGACCTTCCGCTCGGGCGCCTGTCCCGGCTGCCCGGTCCGGAGGATTATCCTCACCATGGTGTTCTTGAGCGCCTCGCGGACATGCTTCACAACCTGGAGCCCTGCGTCATCCGCTTCCATGACCACGTCCAGAAGAATAAGCGCGGTGTCCGGATGCTGCGCTATCAGCACCTTCGCCTCAGCCGCTGAATACGCGTTGATAAATTCTATTTTCTTTCTCTCAAACACAAAGTCGCTCAAGGCTATCTTCGTGATGGAATGAACTTCCTTTTCATCGTCGACCAGAAGTACTTTCCACCCTCCCGCCACAGGTGTCGACCCGGTCGCTTCCGCTGATGCTGGCTGCGCTTCGGCCTCTTCCGTGAATAACAATTCGTCAGAACCTTCCATCCCTAACCTCCTAAACCAGCTGGAAAGGCAATCATGAACGTTGTTCCCTGCCCTACCGTACTGGAACAGGTTATCGTGCCGTTAAGCTTGCTTTTCACCAGGTTGTACACAATATGCATGCCGAGTCCGCTTCCACCCTTGCCGCGCTTTGTCGTGAAAAAGGGATCGAAAATGCGGGGAAGGTTTTCGGCAGGTATGCCCTTGCCGTTATCGGAATACACCAGTTTTATCATTCCGTTGTCGTGCCTCACCTCGAACAGAATCTGTCCCTCATCGTCTTTTTCATAAGCATGAATGAGCGAATTCATCAGCAGATTGGTTACGATCTGTGAAAAGGCGCCCGGAAAACTGTCGACTTCCACGTCGTCGGGCCCGGAGACCTCGACCCGGTGCTTTGTTTTTTTGTACTCGTGCTTAAGGCTGAGAAGCACATCGTTCAGGTAGCCCTTGAAGTTGAACCTGCGGCGGTCCTCGCTCGACTGGTCAACGGCCACTTGTTTGAAACTCGCGATAAGTTCGGCGGCTCGCATCAGGTTTGTCATGGTGATTTCGAGCGTCTCTTCGGTGGTCTCGAGGTATTTGTCCAGCGTGGAGCGCTTCATGGTCCCGGCCTTGTATTCGGCGACCAGTTCCTTCAGTTTTTCCTGCAGGTGTGTCGCCGCCGTTATACCGACCCCGACCGGTGTATTGATTTCATGGGCCACACCCGCGACCAGGCCGCCCAAGGCCGCCATCTTTTCTGATTCAACGAGACTCTTCTGCGCCTGTTTCAGCGATTCCAGAGACTGCTCGGCAACAGCACGAGCCGCATCAAGTTCGCGCTTGCGCTCTTCGGATATGCGAAGCTCCTTCTTGAGCTGCTGCCGGAGCTTCTGTTCCTTCGCCGCTTCTTCTTCCAGCCGCTTCAGCATGGCATCGATTTTTTTAAACTGCTCGATTACAACGCCGTTCTTGACCTCAGATGCTTTGCGTGCCGTCTTGATTTCGGCGAGAAGCAGGGCGTTCTCTTTTTGCAGGTCTTCCAGGCTCCGTTGGTCAGTGGACGCGCTCATCGCTACCTCCGGTGAACAGATCATTTCCCGCGGATTGAAATCCATGTGCGGCAAGGCGCATACTCGTTTGCGCCGCCTCAGCGATCATGGCTCGATCGGCCTCGCCCTCGATCCCGACGAGGTAGAGATCGTCCGGGGCGGATTCACAGACATGGGGAATTATGCTGATAAGATATTGAACTCCTGCTGCGTGATCAAATATGGTTGATGGCGCGGGAACTTCAGCAGCGGGCAGGACGACGACGCCCCGGTCCGCGATGCCGGATACGGCATCCACAAACACGACCCGTTCGGCCCCATCTACAAGGCCGAGGAGATTCAAGCCGGCGATGCCGCCGTCGATGAGCTCCACATCGCCCGGCATGGCCAGGCCCGCAAGATAATCGAAAACGCGGGGGCCTGCAGCATCCTCACTGAGATACCGGTTTCCGATGCAGATTATGCGTTTCACATCGATGCTCCGGGCATTCTGCGCGTCTGATTGTTTCCGCGGTGTACCGCATGCACTGTACAGACAAGGCACGCGTCATACGACCTGATGACATGTCCCAACTCGATCGGGTTGGCGGGATCCTTGACGGGGGTACCGATGAGGGCCTCTTCCCATGGGCCGCGCAGTCCCTGCGAGTCACGCGGAGAGCCGTTCCAGGCGGTAGGGGTTATGATCTGATAGCGATCGATCTTTCTGTTCCGGATTTTAACCCAGTGGCCGAGCGCCCCGCGGGAAGCGTGGGTCAGGCCGAAACCCTCGCCGTCGACTATCTCTCCGCAGGGTTTATAGAAGAGCGCACCTTCCTTTACTTCCGATAGCCATGTTTCCATTGCGGGAATCAGTTCGGCCGGCCGTATGAGACGCGCTAGCTCGCGTACAAACACATTAGGCCCGAGCTTTGCGAGAAGATCATTGATGAGGGGATGACCGGCGATTGCCAATTCTGCCAGCGGCCCGGTCTCGGCAGGAGATCCGTCGTAACGGGGGGCTTTTGCCCAGGAGTATTTCCGGTCGCTTTCGAGCGTGGACAACGGTTGTGTTTCTCCCTCGAACGGATGCTTGCCGCCTTCATAATCTTCATACCAGGAATGAGCAACATGTTCCGCGATCCTGGCCTGGTCAAACGCTGCCGACTGCCCGGCCTTCATGAACCCGGACGGGATGAGCATGCTTTGGTTCTTCCTGCCCTTTACCGCGGAACCTCCGGGTATTTCCAGAGAGCCGAAGCTCAAAAAATTACCGTACCCCTTGCCTATGTTTTCGAGTCCGATTTTTCTCGCAAAACGGATGTAGAATCCGACGTGACTGTTCCGGTGTGTATAGCGTTCTTCCAGCCAGGCATCAAGGTCAGCGAGGTTTCTCACCTCGCTCCATCGCTCGAGCGTGCAGCCGAGAATGATCTCCTCATACCATTTTGTATAAATTTCGAGCAGGTAACTGCACTGAAAAATGTCGTTGCTGCTGGGAATCGATGCAATGCCGCCAGGCACCATGAACGAGGAGTGGGGCCACTGGCCGCCGAGGATGGCCACGATCTCCAGCACCTTTTTCGTTTTCTTGATCACGTCCACGACGACGTCGCCCTTGAACGGCTGATACCGCTTTACGGCTTCTTCGAAAAGCGGATGAGACTGGTAGGCCGCGTTCACGAAATCCACGGCAAACATCAGAACACCGTGGCGAACGTCGCTTTGTATATGTTCTGTCATAAGGGCAAGGTTCCTGATCCGGGTTGCATCCGGCGGGACTGTCGCGCCGGATGCCGCATCAAGCGCTCTCGCGGCGGCCGTCAGGTGGCCGGTTGTGCAGATGCCGCAGACGCGGGGTGTGATTACGAGGCCGTCCCGCGCACCGCGTCCCTTCAGGAGTCCTTCAAAGCCGCGGAACATAATGCCGGAACTCCAGGCATCGGTCACAATTCCATCCTCGATCTCGACCCTGATTTCCAGATCGCCTTCGACCCTGTTCAGGGGAATCTCTATTTTTACTTTATTCGACATCAAATGCCTCCCGGGCCGGATAGTGGGTCCCGCAAACGTACACGAACTTATAATTAATAAATTTCAAAGTCGCGATGCCGTTCAGATCATTACTTATGTGTTTCGGCTTTGGAGTTCGCGATTATGAGATGCTTTCGACTTAGACCTTCGTTTTCCGCTCTGTAAGCCTCGTGGGCGCTGCCGACGCCGCCATGTCTTTGTACGCCAGGTAGTGGGCGCGGTCGACCCCTTCAGGCAAGGTCAGAGGCACACCCACGATGTTCTTCGTGAAAAAGAATTCATCGGGAGTGGGGAAGTCAGGACTGGTGCAGCCGAAGCACGGTACACCGATGCGGGTTTTGGTGTTTCGCTTGTTCCAGAGGATCTTGTTGCAGGGTCCGTACACAAGCGGTCCATGGCATCCCATGTGGAAGAACAGGCAGCCTTTTTCGCCGAAATCCTGCTCCTCGACCCGATACTCGTGATACTCGTTCCTGGTGCAGCCCTGGTGAACGAGCACACCGTACCATTCGAGAGGTGAATTGAACTCATTCAGTGAAAGCTTGACTCCTGATATAGAGGCCGCCAGCGTGCTTAGCAGCACGTCGCTCTGACAAGGGCAGCCCGGGAGATTGATGACGGGAAGCCCGCTTTTCGCGGTGAAAGCTTCACCCAGCAGTCCGCCCTTGGTCCGGCGGTGAAACTGAAGTCCGGTCCCAGCCGATTCCGCGATTGCAGGGATGCCCCCAAAGCTTGCGCAGGTACCCACGGCCACGACCAGCTTTGCCTGGGCCGCAAGCGACAGTACAAGGTCTTTTTTGGGCCGGCCTTTGAACATATCGAACAGGCCTGTGTCGCCGGGTCCGGTAATGATTGAGCCTTCGATGCAAAGGATGTCGAGCGGCTTTTTTCCGCTTTGTAATGCGGTGAGAAGCGCCTCATGTTCGGCGGCGCTGATGTTCGCAAGGGAGGGATGCCAGAGGACCTCTATATTGAAGAAACCGAGTGCCTCGACCAGGTCCGGGGACTCAGCGCTGAGAAGCGACATGCTGTCGCCGCTGCATGCGCCGGCCTGCAGCCAGTAGAGCGTATGGGCCATAGGTGCCTCCACTCAAACATCATTGAATTTACAAATACGGAACAAAACAGTAATACTTTAGCATATTGATGCAAAAAATGTCAAATTAAATTTGTTGAAATACCAACTATTTTTGGTTTGGTTTTTGTTTTTCGATTAACCGGAGGGGAAGCGCAGGGCAATGACGCGATAAGGAAAATTTAGGGAGAAGATAAAGTTCTGTCTGAAGAAGCTACATTAAACGCTTTTCCTTGGGCCTCCGTTCGGGTACCTGCAGGTGTTCGATTTCTCCGCTATTCCATGCAGTGGAAACGTACAGCCCGCAGTAACAGCTTCCATATTCTTTTATGTCCGGGTCCCGGTACCGGCAGGGACAGATGATGTCTGTATCCTTTTCCTTCTCGCCCCATGCCAACCGGCAGGGACAGGAGCGATATCCATACCTGGCCTCGTTCGCGAGCAGACCGGCAAGAATGTCCATTACAAAAGATTTGTCCCTGTTCAGCCGGATGCCCTGCGATTCGGCGTATTTGAACAGGACTTCATACAGTTTTTCGGTCATCATGATAGTCCCAGCGCTTTCCGCAATTTCTCCTCGTGAAAACCTATAATGATGATATCGTTGATGCAAATCGTCGGGAAACTGCAATCGGGGTTCAGTTTACGCACTTCATCCAGTATTCTTGTTCGCTCCGGCCCTGTCAGAAGATCCACATCCACGAATTCGGCGTCGATGCCGCTTTCCTTGAAAAATCGCTTGGTCCGGGTGCAGTGCGAGCAGGTGCTGAGTGTGTAGAGTTTGATTTTTGGGGTAGAAACCGCCATGAAGCGCCTCCCGGTCGTTATTATGCCAGTATAGCATTTAGAAATACATCATGCAAATAAAAGGGGTTTCTTGCATGCCAAAGGCGCTTAAAAAAACCGTGCGCCGTGTTTCGGGATCCCTTGACAAAGCAACACTATCGGGCCTAAAATTAATAAGGATATGAGGTGAATGACCATGGTATTCAGGCAGGAAGGAAAAGAAGTGGAGATGGATGAAGATGGCTGCCTTGTCCATTTTGAAGACTGGGACGAGGATGTCGCCCGCCTTCTTGCAGCGCGCGAAGGCGTCACGGAGTTGATGCCGGACATGATCAATATGCTCAAATTCATCCGGTTCTATTACAAGACATACGATTTTTTCCCCATTGTTAATGCTATTTGCAGACATATAAACGAACCGAACGGATGTGTTGAAGAGAAATTCATGAATCCTCTTCTGTCCTGGAAAATAGCGGGTCTTCCCCATCCTGAAGAGCCCATGGTCAGCCTGCTGAAGGCGGGTCAATCGCCGGGATAGGCGACACAGTCCCTTGACTTTGCAATACACCCGTGTAAAAATAAAAATATGAAAAAACTGGTCCTCCCGATATTGTCAGGCATGCTTGTCACCCTCCTTTTTTCATGCGCTCCTGCCTTGAACCGGGAATATCTTACCCAAGGCGAGCGCATTCTTTCGTTTGATCAGTTAAGGGCCAACCCGGACGCATACAAAGGCAAAATGTACGTCCTCGGGGGATTGATTGTGGAGACCCGTTTCACAGAGGCCGGATCGCAGATGGAGATACTTTCCGTTCCGGTTGATTCACGCGGCTACCTCGAGGAAGGAGACGGGTCAAGAGGGCGGTTCCTGGCCGTATTTCCGAAGTCGAAGGGACTTCTTGACCCGGTCATTTATAAGAAAGGAAGAGAAGTCAGTCTTGCCGGACAATTTATTGATATAAGAAAGGGCAAGATAGACGACATGGAGTACATTTACCCGCTGTTCGAGGTGAGTCAGGTGCACCTCTTCCCGGAAGAGCAATACTATTATTACCCCTATCCCTATTATTATCCATATTCATACCCGTACTGGTCGTATCCGGGTCCATGGCCTCCGCCGCCGGGATGGTGGTGGTAACAGAAAAAGAAAAGCCCTTCAGATAAGGAGAAGGGCTTTTTTGTTATTCGGTGCTTTTTAGGGGCCGTTACTTGGTGCTGAAGCTGCTCACATCGCTTTCAGTGGTGCCGCCCTTCCCGTCACTTGCAGTGACCTTCCAGTAATACGTGGTCCCTGATTGCAAACCGCTCAATTGCCTGGTGACTTCCGTTGCGGCGGTCACGTCTCCTTTACTCGAGCTGCAGGCAGCGAGCATGCCGCCGGCCAGCACGGAAACCGCGGTAATGACAAACAGTCCCTTCCTTATGCCGGTGTTTCTGATAAAAGCAAAGCCTAAGAAGATGAACCCGAGACCCGGTCCAGCCAGCAGCAAGGCCTTCACGCTTGCAGCTGGATTAATGCGGGCAACGATCGTCGAGCTGAAACTCTGGTTCGTTGATGCAACCACCTGATAAGTGACCGTGTCCCCGTCCGGATCCGAGACCGGTTGCCATTTCATAACAATCGATGTGTCGAGACCTTGCTGCTGATCCGCCGGGTACGTCAGCACGGGCTTGCCTGGAGGGTTGTTAACGGCGACAGAGATCGACGAACCGCCCACCTGTATTGTGACAGTCTGGCGGGCGGAATCATTGCTCGGGATGCTGAAGCTGTCCGAAAAGGTACCGGCTTCGGTTGGGGCAAAGCCGATGGAGATAGTGCACGAGGCTGCCGGAGCGATTGACTGGCTTGAGCACGTATCGCTCTTTACAGAGAAGGGGGCGGCCAGCGGATCAGCCGACCCTACTGTGCCGAGTGTCAGATTCGCGGTGCCCGTATTGCTGACCGTAACCGTCTGCGTTGCCGAAGAATCGACGGATATAGTGCCGAAGGGGATCTGCAGGTCAGTGGCAGGTGAAACGGAATCCGTGACGCTGATGGCTGCAGCAGGTGAGGGTGTGGAGCTTGAAACGGTAAAGGAATTTGTTGCTACGATTTCTTCACCGTGGTTGGCATTGCCGCTGTCCGGTTTCCAGTTTGAACCGAAAAAAGCGCCAGTGGCATCATACTTGTTTCCGTACCATGACGCATTAAAGGTATAAGTGCCGGGCGTTGCCGGAGCCTGACCGCTCAAGGTAACCGGAAACGCGGCTGCCCCGCTCGGAGCTATTGCGCCGGAAATAACCGTTCCCGTGCTCCGGTCAAGCTCGATCATGTTCTGGTCATACAGTACTGCCCTGGCCCACCCGCTCCTGTATCCGCCCGAGATCGTGACGCTTATCGCCTCTCCGGGCTGGTAGGTGGTTTTGTCGGTCGTGGCCGTGATATTCAGACTGCTTTTCGAATTATCGGAATGTGTGCCGTGCGAGTGGCAGCCGTTGCACGTGGAAACGGAGCCGCTGCCGTGGCAGCCGGTGCACAGATCTGTAAAGTATGTTGAGTACGCTGACGCGCGATTGGCATAACCAAACAGCAAGCCTGCAAGGGCAAGTAAGATAATTAAAAATAAGATTACGTCTCTTTTTTTCATCTCCGACCTTCCTCAAAAAGCTCATTATCTGAAAGTGCTAAAAAAATACGCTTTACCGTGGAGGAAATATGTGATGCGAGTCACAACGCGGAAAAAGCGTGTGACGGGTACGTAAAAGGGGATTGAAGATTAATAGGGCGTCAGGAACGGCGGGGCTGCTCGCTGTGCTTCAGCTACTTTGTCAGCAGGGTCCTCTTTCGCCAGTTCTTGCCCTTTGAGGGGAAGTCGCTTCTGAAGTGCGCACCGATGCTGCCTTCTCGCAGGAGCGCTGAACGGGTAATCAGCATTGACGTGAGGATCATATTCTTGAGCTCAAAAACACTTCTATCTGGAGGATGACCCTTTACCTTCCTGTCCCAATCCCGAAGCTGTTTCATTGCGGCGGCCAGATCTTTCCTGTTTCGTACAATACCGACCTTATCCCACATAAGTTTTTTAAGTGAAGCCCGAATTGCAGTGACATTCGCCTCTGATGGGGCAGAATGATTCTTATGCAGGCTGTTAAGAAAGGTCTTGGCGAGGTTGGTGTTCCTGTTAAAGTGCTTGCGACCGTAGCGCGCAGCGGCAAGGCCGGCCCGTTCTCCGTAGACCAGTCCTTCGAGCAGGGAGTTGCTTGCGAGCCGGTTCGCGCCGTGCACTCCCGTGCATGCAGTTTCGCCTGCGGCAAACAAGCCAGGTATGCTGGTCGAACCCCAGAGGTCGGTCCTGATGCCGCCCATGATGTAATGGGCCGCGGGCGACACGGGGATGGGTTCGCGGGTAATATCGATGCCGAGCCCCTTGCAGGTCCGGTAAATTCGCGGAAATCGTTTCGTGAGGTAATCCGGGTTCAAATGCGTCATATCAAGGAACACATTGCTTGATCCGGTTGCCGTCATTTCCGAGTGGATGGCGCGTGTAACAACATCACGGGGCGCAAGTTCGCGGGCGGGATGGTAGCGGTCCATAAAGCGGACTCCGTTCGTATTTTTAAGCATCCCCCCCTCTCCACGCATTGCTTCTGACAGCAGAAACTGAGGCGCACCGGGCCGGAAGAGGGCTGTAGGATGAAACTGGACGAATTCCATGTCAACCAGCGCCGCGCCCGCGCGAAACGCCATTGCCATGCCGTCGCCGGTTGAGACTGCCGGGTTTGTCGTGCGCTCATAGAGCTGGCCGGCCCCTCCTGTGGCAAGCAGCACAGCACGGGCCGATATGATGAGGACTTTTTCTAAGCGCCTGCTGACACACTATTGCGCCGACGCACCTGCCGTTCTTTATGATCAAGTCCCTTGTGAACGCAAAGTCGATCTTCGAAACGTTTTCCATGCTTCGGACCTTGTCAACGAGAACGCGCATTATTTCGTGGCCGGTGGAATCTCCCTGCGCATGAAGTATCCTGCGTTTAGAATGGGCTGCCTCCTGCGTGAAGGCGAGCTTGGTGTCCTCCTTGTCGAACTCGGCGCCCCACAGGATAAGCTCGCGAATCCGGGTTGGCCCTTCGGCGACGAGCGTGCCTACCGCCTTGCGCAGGCAGAGCCCATCTCCGGCCTTGATCGTGTCGTCCAGATGAATAGAGATCTCATCCTCGTCGGACAGCACGACCGCCACCCCGCCCTGCGCATATTCGCTGCTGCTCTCGGAAGGGGCGTCCTTAGTCACCGCAATGACCGTGCCGTTCCGCGCAAGCTCAACGGCTGCCCGCAGGCCAGCCACGCCGCCCCCGATAATCAGGAAGTCGGTCGAAATATGTTCTTCAGTGTAGTTCATATCTTAATGGAATGCACCCTGCTCTCGCGCCAATCCAAAATCCGCAATTGTAAAATTACTGTTTTTCCGGCGTTTCTACTGGCTGAGGCAGAAACGGGTTTTTGCCTTCAATGGAGACCAGCTTGGAATCCCTGGAATCGAAGACGAAGGTCCCCCGGCCGCTGTTCTTCAGAATGGAGCCGCCTTCGGTCTGCCACTCGCTGTCCCAGTTGAGGTCCGCTCTCGGTGCGCCAAGGTTGTCGATCACGATCAGCATTTTCGTGAACTGGACCGTGAACCTGACAGTTTCGTATTTTGCGAACACGACCTGAATTGAGGAGGCGAATGTCTGCCGGTCCTTGAAATTTTCTGAAACAAGGTTCATGAAGCCCGGCAGGTTCTTCATTTCGTACATGTGGCTCATGTCTTCAAGAGCGGCGACGACGCTATGTCCCTTGATTGCCGTATCAGTGGGCGGCTTTTTTTCGCTGCAGGCTGATGAGCTCACGACAAGAAGGGATACGAAGAAAAGAAGAATCAGGCGGTTCATACGGCCTCCATGTTTGAAATCAGAAGGTGAACAAACAGAAACCAACATCCATGATGCGCGGTACGGGTTTAAGGATACATGAAGAAGGCCGCGTAATGCAACCCTAAATCGTCATGCAACTTGCTTTTAAAAAATGCTGGAACGATTAATCAGGTACAAAGCCGGCATCCTGTGAATTATCTGCGCTCATCTGCGAAAATCTGCCGCCTATTGCTCTTTCTTGAAGCACTGCATCCTGGATCAGTCACAGTACCTTCTTCAAAAACTGGCCGGTATATGATTTTTTCACATGGGCCACAGCCTCCGGCGTTCCCTGTGCCACGATTTCGCCGCCGCGGTCGCCACCCTCCGGCCCGAGGTCGATGATCCAGTCAGCGGTCTTGATCACGTCGAGGTTGTGCTCGATCACGACAACGGTATTTCCGGTATCTACAAGCTGGTTCAGCATGTCGAGGAGCTTCTTCACGTCTTCGAAGTGCAGACCCGTTGTAGGCTCGTCCAGGATATAGAGCGTCCTGCCGGTTGCGCGGCGCGAGAGTTCCTTGGAGAGTTTCACGCGCTGTGATTCGCCTCCGGAAAGTGTGGTTGCGGACTGGCCGAGCGTTATGTAGCCCAGGCCTACGTCCATGAGCGTCTGAAGCTTGGCCCTGATCGGGGGGATTGCCTGGAAGAATTCGAGGGCCTGTTCCACGGTCATGGCCAGTACCTCGGCTATATTTTTGCCCTTAAAGCGGATGTCGAGAGTTTCGCGGTTGTAGCGGGAGCCGCGGCACACATCGCAGGTCACATACACATCGGGAAGAAAATGCATTTCAATCTTGATCAGCCCGTCGCCCTCGCATGCTTCGCACCTGCCGCCCTTCACGTTGAAGCTGTAGCGGCCCGGCTTGTACCCGCGCATGCGCGATTCAGGCAGCTGGGAGAACAGGTCCCGGACCGGGCCGAAGACCCCCGTGTACGTTGCCGGGTTCGAGCGCGGCGTCCTGCCGATCGGCGACTGGTCGATGTCGATCACCTTGTCGATGTTATCAAGGCCCTTTATGTCCTTGTGCATGCCTGCGCGCTCGGACGACCGGTACAGCCTTTGCGCGAGCGCGCGATAGAGTATGTCGACGACGAGAGTGCTTTTGCCCGAACCGGACACGCCGGTAACACACGTCAAGAGGCCCAGGGGAAAGTCTATGGTAATGTTCTTCAGGTTGTTTTCGACCGCCGATACCACCGTCACGGATTTTTCCGAGGTCCTTCGTTTGGAAGGCGCCGGGATGAAGGCCTTGCCCGAAAGATATTTGCCCGTAAGCGATTGGTCGTTCGCCTGGATCTCTTCAGGGGTTCCCCGTGCGATCACTTCTCCGCCGTGCACTCCCGCGCCCGGGCCCATGTCGATCACATGGTCCGCGGAACGGATCGTTTCCTCGTCGTGTTCGACGACGAGCACCGTATTCCCCAGGTCCCTGAGACGGAAGAGCGTATCGAGAAGTCTTCGGTTGTCGCGCTGGTGGAGGCCTATGCTGGGCTCATCCAGAATATACAGCACGCCGACCAGCGATGAGCCGATCTGGGTCGCGAGCCGGATCCGCTGGCCTTCGCCGCCCGAGAGCGTAGCTGCCCCGCGCTCAAGCGTGAGGTAGTCGAGGCCCACGTGGACCATGAATCCGAGCCGTTCCCGGATTTCCTTCATGATTCGCTGCGCGATCGCGGTCTCTTTTGCATTCAGCGTAAGTCCGGTAAAAAAGGCGAGAGCCTGTTCGATGCTCATGGCCGTCACTTCATGGATTGTTTTCCCCGCAACCTTGATGGCCGTGGACTCCTGCCTCAGCCGGCTTCCCTCGCAATCCGGGCAGGTCTGGTAGCTCATATACTGTTCGAGCTCCCACTGTGTTGCGAACGACTCGGTCTCTTCGTATTTCTGCTTCAGGAGCTCGATGATCCCTTCAAACGGCTTGCATGCCGATGCCTTGCCGACCGGCTTTGCACCATTCTCAATGGTGCCGTGCAGCAAAGCCTTTTGCTGGTAGGCCTTCAGGTCCTTGAACGGCGTATTTACGTCGAAATTGCATCCCTTGGCGATCGATTCGAGCATTTGGTAGTACTGGAAAGAAGTTCGCTTAGACCAGGGTTTGATCGCGCCTTCGCGGAGCGAGAGGTTTGTATTGGGAACGATGCGTCCCGGATCGAATTCGAGGAGCCCCCCCAGGCCGTCGCACGTGGGACATGCGCCCTGCGGGCTGTTGAATGAAAATATCTGCGGGGTTACCTCGGGATAGCTGATGCCGTCCACGATGCACGCGAGTTTCTCGCTGTAGAGCAGGTCTTTCTTCTGGTCCACGAGGTTTACGAGCACGATGCCGTCAGCGAGCCGGAGCGCGGTCTCGATCGATTCTGCAATCCTGCGTTCTGCTCCCGGCTTGACCACGAGCCTGTCGATGATGATCTCGATGTCGTGCTTTTTCTTCTTGTCCATCGGCACCGGCTCGGAAAGCTCTTTTATGACTCCGTCGATTCTGCCCCGCACGTACCCTGAAGCCGCCGCTGCCATCAACTCTTTCTTGTATTCGCCTTTTCTGCCCCGGACGATCGGCGCGAGGATCTGGATACGCGAGTCCTTAGGCAGGCCCATGACCGCGTCTGTTATCTGCTGAACGGTCTGTGCCGTTATCTCCCGGCCGCACTTGTAACAGTAGGGCCTGCCGATCCTGGCAAAAAGCAGGCGGAGGTAGTCATACACCTCTGTTACGGTGCCTACGGTCGAACGCGGGTTCTTACTCGTTGTTTTTTGCTCGATGGCGATGGCAGGGGAAAGGCCGTCGATCGAATCAACGTCCGGCTTGTCCATCTGGCCGAGGAACTGGCGCGCATAGGCAGAGAGACTCTCAACGTAGCGGCGCTGTCCTTCAGCATAAATTGTGTCGAATGCGAGCGACGATTTCCCCGACCCGGACAAGCCCGTGATAACGACCAGCTTGTCCCTGGGGATTTCCAGGTCGATATTTTTCAGGTTGTGCTGGCGGCAGCCTTTAATAATTATTTTATCCATGATTGACGGCGAAAGTATATTTTACCACCGAGTCGGATGGGAGTAAAGGAGTTTGTAGTTCGGCGTGATGCCTTATGGGCTGCGGGCGGCTCTGACGCGTGGCTGCCGTGAAGCATGCCGTCATACTATATCGGAAAAGAGAAACGCTTCAGGTTGGACAGACCTATAACTATATTGAAACGCAGGATGATTGCACGGACACGCAGAGGAGGCTAAGCGATGCGCCTGCAAAAAAATCAAAAAGAATGGGCGGATGCATGCCGTCACAGATTCGCTTGACGATTGCCGGAATCTACAGTAATATCTCACTTAATGGAGCGTGATCAAGGGCGGAAAATGGGGTCCTTCGTTCATGGAATCCCGGGGCTTGCATGCCATGAAAAAAACACTGCCAAAATCCTATTTTAAGAGCTTTATCGTGTTGAACACGGTCCTCTTCGCCTGCGGGGCCATTCTGACCGTGACAGGCCTCTCTCTCTTGCTCGGGGACCGCGGGACGTCATATGCGGACAGCTACGCGCTCCTGGCCGAATTGAACCGCAGCCTCGTCGACAAAACGCTTTTCTTGTTCTCTCTCACCCTTCTCTTGAGCATCGCCGCGATCATCGTTATTGCCATACTCTATTCTCACCGCGTGGCAGGTCCGCTTTACCGGCTCGGCATGCAGGCGCGGCGGATCGCGTCAGGGGACCTCGCGGAACCGGTCCACTTGAGAAAAACCGATGTCCTTCATGCCGTTGCCGACGATCTGAACGATTTGTCAGGCCGTTATCGGGTTCTGCTTGTCGAGCTGAAAACAAAGACGCGGGAGCTTGAATCGGCCATGGACGATCCGGAATCCCGAAAAATCTCGGAGAGGATAGATGAGCTCAACGGATTGCTCAACCAGATCAAGTCATGAGGCAGAAGTCCGTACTTGCCTTAATTTTCGCTGTTGCCGTTCTGCTGTCTCTTATTGTCTTCAGCCTGGAAAATCAGCCGCATGCCTTCAAGGAATGTTCATCATGTCATCTCGCGGCCGAACCCTCCGGGGCAACGGCGCGCGAGATGACCGGGCCGGTCAGCCTCCTCTGCGCCGTGTGCCACGAGAAGACCCTTGCCGAGGGGTATATGCATCCCGTGGATATCAAGCCCGCAGGTGTCATCATACCCGACGACATGCCCCTCTCACGCGCCGGTGAAATAATGTGCGCCACCTGTCACGACGTTCACTCCGACTTTTTCACACCGTACGGCGCCCCGACCCACTTCCTCAGGCGCCAGGAAGCAGGTAAGGCATTCTGCCGGCTCTGCCACAGGGACATTGCCACGGGGCACACGGCATCTTTGGGAGAGGCGCATTTCCGGTCCGGGTACATCGTAACCGATCCGAGCGGGGAAATAGACGCCATGTCCTTCAACTGCCTGAGCTGCCACGACGGTGTATATGCAAAATCGGTGACGATCGGCGCCGGCGTGTGGAAGCACAGCAAGGACCTGATGAGGTATGACGGGGGCAGCCACCCGATCGGCGTTGATTACGAGCGTGCACGGCTCAAACAGGGAAGAAAAATGGACCTTATATCCATCTACGAGGTGGACCGGCGGATACGGTTTTTCAACGGGAAGGTTGGTTGCGGGTCCTGTCACGACCCGTACTCGCGTCTTCCGAAAAAACTGGTCATGAGCGATGAGCACAGCAAGCTTTGTTTTTCTTGCCATATCGCTTAAAGGGGAGGGCAAACATGGCCGCGGCCTATAAAAGAAGAAACTACTTTATCAAGAAGGGCTTTCAGACCAGGTTCATGATCCCCTTTCTCCTCTCCTCGCTCCTGGCCAATATCATTGCGGTAACGTTGTTCATCATTCCGGCCAGGAGCAGGATCGACACCTTGCTTTTTTCGATGCAGCTTCCGAACACGGATCCAGGCGCGCTTCTTACGCCGTTGGCGCTCCTTGCCGGCGTGGCGGCCGTAGCCGCAGTCAGTCTTCTGCTGCTGTGGTCGTCCCGGAAACTATATCACACAATATCGGATTCGCTGCGCCAGATCAGGTCCGACCTTCAAAAAATGACCGCCGGCGACCTGAGCTGCCGGGTCACCATGCGAGAAAGGGACGAGTTCCACGACTTTGCCGAGGAGATCAATGCAATGACCTGCGAGCTGAACGGCGGGATCATGCGGTTAAAGGAACTCGCCCGTGAGGTGACCGAAGCGGCAGGCGGGCTGAAGGTCTCACCCGATTCAGCAGAGTACCGGGCGAGCCGCGAAACCATGATGCGGGCGATCAGGTCCATGCAAGAGGGGATAGGAGCTTTTAAAATATGACCGCTTCCGGAGTCATATTGGCCGTGATGCTCACCGCGCTTTCGCAGCCCGTGAAGGATGCCGCGCATCAGGGCCTGCTGAAGGTCCCGTGCGTCGAATGCCACACGCGCCTTCCTTTTTCCGGCAGGGCGTCGTTGCTTCGGAGCGAAGTCGGAGACGTATGCGGGTCGTGCCATGAGCGCCATCACGGCGTCGATAAAATCCTGTCTCATCCCGTGAACGTGGCGCCTTCCATGCGTATCCCGCCCGATATGATCCTCGGCGCCGACGGAAAGGTCGTCTGCATCACCTGCCATGCCTTCCACGGAGAATACCGGGATCAGGACGGCACAAAGCGATTTTATCTGAGAAGAACCCCGGGCAAAATCTTCTGCTTCAGCTGCCACAAGAAAATGCCAGGGGGCAGGCTCTGAAGGGAACTGTTTCTGAATATCGCCCTGTGTCCCCTGGACCTGCCCTCTTAAAATTCCGCAGTCCAAATCAGCAATCCGCTGCATTCCGGACTCCGCAATCCGCAATTGATGGCCCCCTGTTGCTTGACCCTATCTCTCCACATTACGCGGCTTTCTTCGCGAGCAGCTCCTCGAATTCTTCGGCGGGTGCCGGTTTACCGAAGAGATACCCCTGTATCTCATCGCAGCCCGTTCTCCGGAGAAACGTCAGCTGGTCCTCTGTTTCCACGCCTTCGGCAGCGACTTTTAACCGCATATTATGCCCAAAGGCCGTCAAAGCCCGGATAATCGTTCTGTCGTCAGGGTCGTCGGGAATGTGACGAATAAACGATTTGTCGATCTTGAGCCGTTCGATCGGCAGGCGCTTGATATGATTGAGGGAGGAATAGCCGGTGCCGAACTGGTCTATGGAGATACGGACCCCTAGCGCGGTAAGCTCCCTTAGTCGGATTTCGGTCCGTTCGACATTGTCCATCGCCGTGTTCTCACTGATTTCGAGATTGAGAGAGTGCGGAGGGATCCCCGTTTCCCTGATTATCCTCGATACCGTATCGGCAAGCGCGGGGTCCTGAAACTGGCGGGCAGAAAGGTTCACCGCGGCGCAGACCCGTGAGAGGCGGGCGTTCAGCCACGAGCTGAGCTGTGAGGACACCGCCCTGAGCACCCATTCGTCGAGGGCGGTGATAAACCCGGTTTCCTCGGCGGAAGGAATGAAATCCTCGGGTAACAGAAGTCCCTTTTCAGGTTGGTTCCAGCGCGCGAGCGCTTCCGCGCATACGATGCGGCGGGTTGCAACATCGACCAGCGGCTGATAGTAAATGAGCATTTCTCCGGCATCGAGGCTTCGCCTCAGCATCGTTTCATTCCGTACGCGTTCAAGAGAGCTAATAGTGATTGAGTCATCATAGAAACGGTATGTGTTCCTTCCCAGCTCTTTTGCATGGTGCATTGCGATGTCGGCATACCGCAAGAGGGCGTCGACGTCTTGCTCATCGTCCGGGAAGAGGCTGATGCCTATGCTCGTGGTCACCTGCACTTGATGTTCACCGATCAGGAACGGCCTGCGTATGGACTCCAGAATTTTTCGCGCGATGCCTGCGGCATGTTCCGGTCGGATGATATCGGCCAGAATGACGGCGAATTCGTCGCCCTCGATATGCGCAACCGTGTCGGACTTCCTTACGAGCGAGGTCAGCCGCGCGGCAGTTCCCTGGAGGAGCATGTCGCCCGCACCATGGCCCAGGGTGTCGTTTACCTCCTTAAAGCCGTCCAAGTCCAGAAAAAGCACCGCTGTTTTCTTACGGTTCCGAAGCGCCTGTTCGCGCGCTACGATCATCATATCAATCAACAGACGCCTGTTGGGCAGGCCTGTCAAGGCGTCCCGGTTCGCCATCCGGCTTATTTCATCTTTGATCCGATCGTGTTCTTTGGCAAGCAGGGCATACTCAAGCGACAATTGTTTCCGTTCCATGGAATAGCGAATCGACCGGGCAAGCAGATCAGGGCTCATGCGTCCTTTTATCAGATAATCCTGAGCGCCTTGTTGCAGTGACTGCGCCGCGCCTGCTTCGTCGCTTCCCGCGGCAAGCACAATGACGGGCATTGTCGGTGACGCTTTATTCAGTTTCGTTAGAGAATCGATGCCGGCAGCATCCGGAAGACCCAGGTCAAGAAGAACAATGTCATAATGGTTTTCATCCAAGAGCGTAAGGTCTTCGGCCAGCCGGCGGGAATGGAAAAAGGTGAACTGCGGCCCCGCCGTCCGCAGCAACTCCTTGATAATGTCCGCATCCAGTGGACTGTCTTCAATAAGAAGCACAGCTATTTTATTCATCATATGCGCCTTCAGTTAACTCGCCAGCCGGTAAAGCCGGGACAGTTTTTTCTCGTTTCTCACCTAAATTATAAACCCCCAGCACTTTACATTTAAAGAAAAGAATGCAAAAAAATGTGGCTGAATGAAAAACTTGCGTAAAACATGCTACTTAGTTCCTTAATTGTTACTGCACACTGCGTCCTTGGTTCTCATTGTCAAATGCCTTCATAATGTTCCCAAAAGCGCTCCTTTTTTGTATCGCAATGCTTCTGAAAAGTGATATTATGGTTGAGTTTCTTTCGGAATGCGCAGGTTATTCCGCGATGGTTTTTTTCTCCGCGTTTTGAAGGTTTTTTTCGCTGGTTTTTTCTATAATAAAAATCCAAGCGCTCATTTATATTATTTATAGACAAAGATATTGACTTTGGTTTTTCATTATGATAATTTTTTGACACTTTCAAGCTAAAAAGATGTTTTTGAACCAGCAAGAGAGGCGAACAATGATAGATATAAATAATTCACTCCTGATCCAAATCGGCAATTTTGTCGTTGTGCTTATCGCGCTCAACTTCATACTCTTCAAGCCGATCCGGCAGGTGATGCGCGAGCGTGAACAAGGCATCAGGTCTGCGCTCGAAGACGCAAAAACCGCACAGAACCGCATGCAGAGCCAGCTTGAGCGGTACAACGCTTCGCTGGCGGAATCGAAGCAGAAAGCGGCTGCAACGTATAACGCCATTTACCAGCAGGGCCTGGACGGGCAGCGGGAAATGATTTCTTCCGAGCGCGCGAAGGCCGGGGAAATGCTGGACAAGGCGCGGGCCGAGATTGCGTCTGCGGCAAATTCCGCGCGGGCCGAACTGAAAAAAGAAGCAGAACGCCTGTCGCAGGACATTACCTCCAAGCTGCTCGGAAGGGCGGTGTAGCATGGGAGCAGCGATGAAAAGGATCATTTCGTTTATCTATTCAGTGGCTGCGATTCTGATGAGTACACTTGCGATAGCTGAAGAAGAGGGGCACCAGGAACCGATGACGTTTCTGGGCGACTGGCTGCCACGCCTGTTCAACTTCGCAATAATCGCCGGGGTCCTGATTTATTTCACGAGAAAGCCGATCCGGGATTTCTTCAAAAACCGGTCCATTGATATTGCGAAGGCAATGGAAGAATCACGGGAAGCACGTGAGCGTGCCGTTGCGGCGCTGGCGGCGCTCGAGCAAAAGATCAAGGACATGGAAATAGAAGCGGGCAAGCTGGTTTCTGAATCCCAGGCGCGCGGTGAAAAAGACCGCCAGGCCCTCATTGAAGAAGGCAGGAAGGTTGCGGCGGAAATCCAGACCCAGGTGAAGCAGGGCATGGATATGGAGGTCCAGAAGGCCAAGACCGCGCTTGCAGTCGAGGCCGCCATTCTTTCCGTCGACCTCGCCGAAGGCAAAATCAAGGAGAAAATCAGCCACACGGATCATGAACGCATTGTGAAAGAATATATAGCGAAGGTTGGAGGCAAGAAGTGATCAGGATTATCGCAAAGAGATATGCCAAGGCCCTCGTTGAGCTGAGCGAGGAGAAAAAGAGCATTGATAAGACAAAGGCCGATCTCGGAGCGTTCGTAGCCGCAATTGAATCACAACCCGCGCTGCAGAAACTTTTTGCCAGCCCCGTTTTTACTCCGGAGAACAAGAAGGCGGTCATCAAGGAACTTTCCGGAAAACTGAACCTGCAGCCGACTACGATCCGGTTCATCGAGCACCTTGCTGAGACCGGGAGAATCAGATACACCAAGGACGTTTACGAAGCGTTTCTTGCAATATTGTCCGAGCGCCAGAACCGGGCAATGGTCCATCTGACGACGGCGGCATCAATAAAAGCGGCTGAACTGGATGACATCAAGAAAAAGCTGGAGACGCTTACCGGCAAGCAGGTGGACATCGATTCCAAGGTGGATGCCTCTCTCATAGGCGGCGCCAAGGCAATGATCGGGAGCGTCATCTACGACGGCAGCATCAAGAACCAGCTCGAAGAAGATGCGCAGCAAGCTGGCTGAACGATAGTTAATGAGACGGAGAAGAAATTCGAAGCACGAATTTTTAAATCCGAAATAATATCAAAATTTCAAAATTCTAAATTTGCTACATTCGATATTTTTTAGAATTTCGAGATCCGAATTTCGAAATTTAAGCGTTTTAACGAAGGAGCGCAGAGATGCAAATCAAAGCACAGGAAATCAGCGAGATCATAAAAAAGAAGATATCCGATTTCGAAAAGACCGTAGAGGTCGCCGAAGTCGGGACCGTGATCACCGTCGGTGACGGTATCGCGAAGGTCTTCGGACTCGACAATGTCATGTCCGGGGAGCTCCTTGAGTTCCCGGGCGGCGTGATGGGCATGGCGCTCAACCTCGAAGAGGAAAACGTCGGCGCGGTGCTCATGGGCGACGATTCGAAAATCCGCGAAGGCGACATCGTCAAGCGGACGAAGAGGATCGCCGAAGTGCCCGTCGGGGACGCTATCGTCGGCCGCGTGGTTGACGGCATCGGCCAGCCGATCGACGGCAAAGGCCCCATCGCCTCGAAGGAGTTCCGCCATATCGAGGTGATCGCTCCCGGCATCGTAAAGCGCCAGTCCGTGCGCGAATCGCTCCAGACCGGCCTCAAGGCCGTTGACGCCATGATCCCGATCGGCCGCGGACAGCGCGAGCTCATCATCGGCGACCGCCAGACCGGCAAGACCGCGGTCGCGATCGACACGATCATCAACCAGAAGGGCCAGAACGTCATCTGCATTTACGTGGCCATCGGTCAGAAGCGCTCCACCGTTGCGCAGGTGGTCAAGACCCTGACGGAACACGGCGCCATGGAGTATACGATTATAGTGTCGGCCACGGCATCCGATCCGGCACCGCTCCAGTTCATCGCTCCTTACACGGGTGCCACCATCGGCGAATACTTCCGCGACAAAGGCGGCCATGCCCTCATCGTCTATGACGATCTTTCCAAGCAGGCCACGGCGTACCGCCAGCTGTCGCTGCTCCTCCGGCGTCCTCCGGGACGCGAGGCATATCCCGGCGACGTGTTCTATCTCCATTCCCGTCTCCTGGAGCGCGCGGCAAAATTGTCCGACAAACTCGGAGGCGGATCGCTTACAGCGCTTCCGATTATCGAGACCCAGGCGGGAGACGTGTCCGCATATATCCCGACGAACGTGATTTCGATCACGGACGGGCAGATCTTCCTCGAATCGGACCTCTTCTACTCGGGCGTCCGTCCGGCCATCAACGTGGGTATTTCGGTTTCCCGCGTCGGCGGCAGCGCGCAGATCAAGGCCATGAAGCAGGTGGCAGGTACGCTCCGCCTCGATCTCGCGCAGTACCGCGAGCTCGCGGCCTTCGCCCAGTTCGGAAGCGATCTCGACAAGGCGACCTTGGCTCAGTTGAACCGCGGTCAGCGCATGGTCGAACTCCTGAAGCAGGACCAGTACTCGCCGCTTCCCGTGGAACAGCAGATCCTCGTGATCTTCGCGGGAACGAACGGGTATGTCGACGAGGTCCCGGTGAACAGCGTGAAGAAGTTTGAGCAGGAGCTCCTGCGTTTCGCGACGAGCAAGCACCAGGCGCTGCTGAGCGACATCAAGACCAAAAAACAGCTTGACGACGAGCTCAAGGCGCGGCTGAAGGGCGCCATCGAGGAGTTCAAGAAGACGTTTACCGCGTAAACCGTAATTCAAAATTCAAAATTTAAGATTCAAAATCGCGCATGGATGTTGAATATTGAATCTTAAATTCGAGGCGAATCAATGCCCAGTTTAAGAGACATTAAAAGAAAAATCACGAGCGTCAAGAAGACCCAGCAGATCACGAAGGCCATGAAGATGGTGGCTGCGGCGAAGCTTCGGCGCGCCCAGGAGCGCGTCATTGCGGCCAGGCCCTACTCGCGAAAGATGCTCTCGGTCATCGCCAATCTGGCGGGACGGGTGGAACGCGCACAGCATCCTCTTCTGGCAAAACGCGAACCGAAGAAAGTCAAACTCGTCGTGCTTACGTCCGACCGGGGACTCTGCGGCGCTTACAACACGAATATTCTGCGGAAAGCAGTCGAAGCGGTTAAGCAATTCAAGGCCGACGGTAAAGAAGTTACAATCAACGTGCTCGGGCGGAAAGGCAGAGACTTTTTCAGGAAACGGTCTGCCTATTCACTCGGCAAAGTGTGGTCCGAACTCGGCATGATCGATTACGACAAGGCTGCGGGCGTTGGCAAGCATATCGTCGAGCGGTTTGCGGCGGGCGAGACCGACGAAGTGTATCTTCTGTATAACGAGTTCAAGAGCGTGATGCAGCAAAAGGTGACGCTTGAGAAGCTCCTGCCGGTTGAGCCTCCGACCGAGGCTGATCCGTTCATGGCCGCCGTCGATTATCTTTATGAGCCGACCCCCGAGGCAATCCTCGATTCTATACTGCCGAAGCATATCGAAGTACAGGCATATCGTTCCATGCTCGAAAGCCAGGCCAGCGAGATGGGGGCGCGGATGACGGCGATGGACTCCGCGACGCGGAATGCGAAGGACATGATCGAAAGGCTCACGCTGAAGTTCAATAAGCAGCGGCAGGCCGCGATTACCAAGGAAATATCCGAGATTGTGGGAGGAGCGGAAGCGCAGAAATAAAATTCAAGATTCAAAATTCAATATTTTGAATCTTAAATCCTGAATTTTGAATTTGTCTTAAACCACAGGGGGTTATCAATGAGCACTGGAAAAATAGTACAGGTGATGGGCGCGGTGGTGGACTGTGAGTTCCCCGTCGGAGGCCTTCCCCATCTGATGAACGCGCTCAGGATCGACCAGGCCGCGGACAAGGGCCTCGGGACACCCGAGACGCATCTGACGCTTGAAGTCGCGCTGCACCTCGGCGAGAACCGGGTGCGCACGGTCGCCATGTCGTCGACTGACGGTCTCATGCGCGGCATGAAGGTCAACGACACCGGCAAGCCGATATCGATGCCCGTTGGCAAGGAAGTCCTCGGCCGCATCATGAACGTGATCGGCGAACCTGTGGATGAATTGGGGCCGATAAAGACCAAGGATACTCTCCCGATTCACCGGTCCGCTCCGATGCTCGAAGAACTCGACCCCTCGAAAGTGCTTTTCGAGACCGGTATCAAGGTCATTGACCTCCTGGCCCCTTACACCAAGGGCGGCAAGACGGGCCTCTTCGGCGGCGCGGGCGTGGGCAAGACAGTGCTCATCATGGAGCTCATCAATAACGTGGCGAAACAGCACGGCGGCTATTCGGTCTTCGCCGGCGTGGGCGAGCGTACCCGTGAAGGTAACGATCTCTGGGCAGAGATGAAGGAGTCCGGCGTCATCAACCGAACTGCGCTGGTGTACGGCCAGATGAACGAGCCGCCGGGAGCAAGACTCCGGGTCGGCCTTTCGGCTCTCACCGTTGCTGAATATTTCCGCGACACCATGGGACAGGACGTGCTCCTGTTCGTCGACAATATATTCCGGTTCACCCAGGCGGGTTCCGAAGTGTCGGCGCTCCTCGGTCGTATGCCTTCCGCCGTGGGTTACCAGCCTACGCTCGGTACGGAAATGGGCGCTCTTCAGGAGCGCATCACCTCCACGAAAAAGGGGTCCATCACGTCAGTGCAGGCCATCTACGTGCCGGCCGACGACTTGACCGACCCGGCCCCGGCAACGGCGTTCGCGCATCTTGACGCCACGACCGTGCTCTCCCGGCAGATCTCCGAACTCGGCATCTACCCGGCTGTGGATCCGCTCGACTCAACCTCCCGGATCATGGACCCACACGTGGTGGGAGCAGAACACTACGCGGTTGCGCAAAGGGTGCAGCTGGTGCTTCAGCGGTACAAGGAACTTCAGGATATCATCGCAATCCTGGGCATGGACGAACTTTCCGACGAAGACAAACTGGCCGTTTCGCGGGCCAGAAAGATCCAGCGCTTCCTGTCACAGCCGTTCCAGGTGGCCGAAGCATTTACGGGCACACCCGGAAAGTATGTTCCGCTCAAGGATACGATCAAGGGCTTCAAGGAAGTTGTTGACGGCAAGATGGATGATATCCCCGAACAGGCCTTCTACATGGTTGGTCCAATCGAGGAAGTCTTCGAGAAGGCCGAGAAGTTGGGTTATAAACGATAAGAAACGATGCAGGATGTGCGATTCAGGATATCAACAGGCTTTTTCGTGGATCAGGCATCATGCATCATGGATCCTCACACTGATCAATTTCCGAGAAATGGAAAATGACTATGGTCGCAGAAAAAGGAAAAATGCTCCTTGAGATTGTCGCGCCGAGCAGGCAGGTAGTGCTTTCGGAGCGCGTTGATGAGGTGATTGCGCCGGGCAGCGAAGGCGAATTCGGCGTATTGCCCGGCCACACCCCGTTCCTGACCACACTGAAGGTGGGCAAGCTCTCCTATCGTGAAGGCACGGAATGGCATCATTTGGCCGTGGATTGGGGTTACGCTGAAGTAGTGCCGAACAGGGTTATCATCCTGGCCGAAGGCGCGGATCGTGCATCGGACATCGACCTTGCCGAAGAGAAAGTCATTAAAGAGCGCGCCGAAAAGGCTCTCAGCGAGAGGCTCGAGCAGCATGACTACGAAAAAGCCCGCATTGATCTTTTGAGAGCCATGATTCGTATTCAGATCGCCGAGAAGCACGGACAAAAATAATACCCCATACAAATAATAGCAGGCAAGAAGGCAGCACCCGCAGGGTGGCTGCCTTCTGTTTTTTGTCGCTCATTTCGTCCTCCTCCTGAGACACCCCTTGACAAGCCCCGATCGTTAATTTATAATTATTCTAAGTATGAAAAGGCCACTGCACAAAAGCGTTCTTGCCTCCGGGCTCAAGCGCACACCGCAACGGCTTGCTATTCTGGATTATCTCGACGGAAATAGATCGCACCCTTCGGCCGAGGAGATCTACCGGGCAGTTTCGAGAAAATACCATTCTATGTCGTTTGCGACCGTGTATAACACCCTGAATACGCTGGCGCAGACAGGCGGCGTGCGGGAGTTGACGATCGACGCCGACCGTAAGAGGTACGATCCGGATATCACCAGGCATCATCACCTGATCTGCGTTGCCTGCAAGAAAATCACGGATGTCCCTGAGGACGAAATATCTGTCGATCTGCCCAAAAAGTCCTTGCACGACTTTACCATTCTAGGCAACCACGTTGAGTTTTACGGGTACTGTCCGAACTGCAAAAAAAAGAAAAAAATTTCATGATCCCGGCAGTCCAAGCAACTGATGGGTGCCATATTCCGCAGAGCCGCTGCATTGGATCAAGGCTTTTTCATCCATTCGGACAACAAAGGAGGCTGGCATGCATACTGTAGAGATTAAACCGAATATCCACTGGGTCGGAGCGATAGACTGGGCAATCAGGGATTTCCACGGCTATATTACACCAAACGGAACAACGTACAATAATTATCTCATTCTCGACAAGCAGGTCACCCTTGTCGATACCGTCAAGCACGATTTTTCAGAATACACCCTCGAGAACATCCGCTCACTTGTTGATCCTTCAAAAATAGAAAACATAGTCATCAACCATATTGAGAACGACCACGTGACGAGCATCGACCGGATTATGGAACTGACGCCGCACGCAACAATCCATATCTCGGCCCGAGGCAAGAAGGGTCTTGACCGCTTTTTCGATACATCGCGCTGGAAATTCAATATCGTAAAAACCGGCGACACTCTGAATACGGGCACGAAGACGCTTACCTTTCTCGAGACGCCCATGCTTCACTGGCCGGATTCAATGATGACCTATATTAAGGAAGACAGGCTTTTGATCAGCCAGGACGCCTTTGGCCAGCATCTCGCAACGGCGGCCAGGTTCGATGACGAGTACTGCGACCAGTACTCGGTCACCGCCCTGGAGCACGCCGTCAGGGATTATTATGCCAACATCCTCATGCCTTTTGGAAGCCTCATCAAGACAAAACTTGCGGAGGTCAAGAAACTCGGCATCGATATCGACATGATTGCGCCGGACCACGGCCTGATCTGGAGAAAGAACCCCGACAAGATCATCCAGATGTATCTTGATATGGCGAACGATAAGGCGGACCTTCGCGTTATAATTGTTTACGATACAATGTGGCAGAGTACTGAACATATGACCATCCCGCTTTCTGAAGGGATCAGGTCCGCCGGTGTTGACGTGGAAGTGATCAAACTCCGGGCAACGCCGATGAGTGTGGCGATCAAAAGGATCTGGGAGTCGCGGGCGATGCTCATCGGCACGCCGACGCTGAATAACATCATGTTCCCGACGGTCGCGGAATTCCTTACGCATCTCAGGGGGCTTCGGCCGAAGAACAGGCTTGCCGGCGCATTCGGCAGTTTCGGCTGGGGCGGAGGCGCCGTGAAGGAGGCCTACGAGACGTTCAAAAAGATGGGACTTGAAACAGTCGAGCCCGGCGTCGAGGTGCTCTATCGCATGAGCCCCGATGATTACAAAAAATGTTTTGAATTCGGAAAACTGTTCGGGGAAAAAACACGGGAATACCAGAAACCGTTTGACGGCAGTCTGTCAGGAGAGTGCCGGCGGCCGGGAGGAGCAACGCTCGGATAAAATTGCAGCAAATGACAGGCAAAAATACAAATAGATTCTCTATTTCGTAAGCCGTAATCCAAATTTGCATTTAAACCGCCCATCAATATTCTTTACTTTTCCCTTTAATTATAGTACTTTTGCCGTAGGCTGCTCCGTGGGCGATCACGCATAGCTCACGGCGCTCGCCTAACGGTCACTTTCACAATCTTGCGAGATTTATGTCAAAGTACCGAATCTATATCGATGAAGTCGGCAATCCGGATTTGGGGAGTTCAGACAATCCGAATCATCCTAAAAACGGCATTTGGACACGGATGAACACGGAAATAACGGATAAAAACAGTGCGATAGAACAAAATAACATCTCGCCCTTTTGGAGAATTATGAAAGAGTTGTATATCTTTGTAAATACGTGTTAATCAGATTTTATCCGTGTCCAAAAGCTCTTTTCAGGATCATCGGTTTCTTGAGCCTGACAGGCGTAATACTCGACCTCAAATACGTGGAATCAGTCGTACATCCTCAAATGGAGGCGCTGAAGACGAGAAGTTTTCACTCCCGCCCGGATGATCCGATCGTATTTCATTGGCATCGAAGAAGTTGCTTGATGTGTTCAAGCGGGAGAAACTGGTTCTGGACTGGCGGAAGCGACAGCAGACGCGCGCTGACGTTCAGTACACTATCGAGACGATGCTTGATGAGATGTTGCCGAAGAGCTACGCTCCGCAGGTCTATGAGAAGAAGTGCACCACGGCCTATCAGCACATCTACGATGCATACTTCGGGGCGGGGAAGAGTGTAGTTTGCAGATGCGGCATAGTATAAGAGGCGAGTATGTCTGAAAAAAAGAACAGCGTCAAACACTGGCCGGAGGACGAGCGGCCCCGGGAGCGGTTGTTAAAGTACGGTGTCGGCGTCCTTTCCGAAGCGCAATTGCTCGGAATCATCATACGCAGCGGCAGCGGAGGCCGATCCGCGGTAGATTTGGGCATGGAACTGCTTAAGAAGTTTGAAAACCTCGAAGGTATTGCGCAGGCGGGCATCAAAGAGTTGAGCGATAAGAAGATTGGCATCAAGGGAATCGGCCCTGCCAAGATCGCGGAGATTAAGGCCGCGATAGAGCTGGGCAGGCGCTGGTATAAAATGCCCTCCAATGTGCGAGAGAAACCCGAATCATTATGCTCCAGCCAGGATGTGGTTAATTTTTACAAACAGAAGATGAAAGGCTTGAAGAAAGAGGTGTTCAAGTGCATCCTTCTGGACACAAAGAATAAGCTTATTAAAATGATTAAAGACGAAGATGTGTCTATCGGAAGCCTCTCGGCATCAATCGTCCACCCCCGGGAAACATTCAAAGCTGCAATTCGTGAATCAGCCGCCGCGGTCATTTTCATCCATAATCATCCCAGCGGAGATACAAAACCGAGCCAGGAGGACATTCTTCTCACGCGGAGGCTTGTTCAGGCCGGGGAAGTGCTCGGCATCAAGGTGCTTGATCATATCATTATGAGCGACGAGAACCACTTTAGTTTTAGAGATAACGGCTTGATAACCGCCGGTTGACATATCCTGTTTCCGCCCTTATCGTTGAGTTTGCCTGCAAAAGGTGTATTATTCGAACATGCAATCGAACAGTGTTTTCAATACTATCGGATTCATCGACGCGCATGTCCATTTGCTTTCGAAAGACGGAATAGCATGTGCGGCCGAAGCGGGTATTTCCTGTATACGGGATGCGGGCATGGGCGGCGCTGAATCGTCTGCAACGAGAAACTGGATTCATGATAAGGGCACAATTGTAATTTCGAGCTTGCGCGCCCTGTATAAGCGGGGTGGATACGGCGTTCGGTTCGGCATTGCCGTTGACACGGAAACCGAAATAAAGGCCGAGATCCTTAAACTGAAAAAAGAAGGCGCTGATATAATTAAGGTCATGGCCTCGGGTATCGTAAGCCTTAAAGATCCTGGAAGCATCACCGCCGGAGGATTTAACCGTGAAGAACTGCGTTACATTGTGGATGAGGCCGCAGCGCTTGATCTGGGCGTGATGGCCCATGCGAACGGCGAAGCCGCGATTATAGCGGCAGCCGAAGCCGGTGCACGATCGGTCGAACATGGATTCTTCATGACGGAGCAGTGCCTTGACGTGATGGCCCGGAAAGGAACTTATTGGACGCCCACAACGGATGCGCTGGCACGGGTCATACGCGCTTCTATCGTCCCGGATGAGGCGCGGCGCTATCTGACTGACATCATAAGCAGGCACGTCTCAATGATCCGTCATGCATTCGACGCCGGTGTGCCTCTTACAGTCGGCACCGATGCAGTTCTCCCGAATCCGGATTACCGTGAGATCTACCATCGGGAATTGGCTTTTTTCGAACAGGCCGGATTGACGAGTCACGACGTCATGACAATAGCCTCCGAAGGAGGAGCGCGCCTTCTCGGAATAAAAGTTCCACCGTTCCGGGACAACGCCACTGGTCAGCCCTCTTGAAATACGCGATTTCTCACAGCGCTCGGAATGACATGGAGAAGACAAATAATAAATACTCGGAACTCGTTTTTATAAATATGGAGGTTTTGTTATGAAAATCGGAGTACTGTCAGGCGGCGGAGACGCGCCCGGACTGAACGCAGTGATACGGGCAGTGGTCAAAACCGCCATATACAAGTATGGGTGGGAAGTGACGGGCATCATCGACGGTTTTGAAGGGCTGCTCACACCCACGAAAACGCGTCAGCTAACATCATGGAATACGCGGGGGATACTCTTTGTAGGCGGGACCATCCTCGGCACTACGAACCGGGGCAATCCCTTCGCTCATAAAACCATGATAGGAGGCAAGGAAATCGTGGAGGACATGTCCCCGATGGTCCTCGGCAATATCGAGGAAATCGGACTCGATGTATTGATCGTGATCGGCGGCGACGGGTCTCTGAAAATCGGGGACGGTCTTTATAAGCTCGGCGTGCCCGTGATCGGTGTTCCGAAGACCATCGACAACGATCTCATGGCAACCCATGTTACCTTCGGCTTTCATACCGCAGTCGCTACGGCGACCGATGCGCTGGACAAACTTCATACAACCGCGGAAAGTCACTCACGGGTGATCGTACTCGAAGTCATGGGACGGTACGCCGGCTGGATCGCGCTCCAGGCAGGAATAGCGGGAAGCGCAGATGTCATCCTCATTCCGGAGATTCCCTTCAGCATGGAGAAAGTGGTGGAACGGCTGATGGAGCGGAAAAAGTCGGGCAGCAAGTCGAGCATCGTGGTGGTGGCGGAAGGCGCCAAACCCGCAGGAGGTGAGATGGCGGTGCGGGAGAAGGCCGCTGACGGCTACGTGCTCAGGCTCGGCGGCATGGGAGAGATCGTTGCAAACGAAATCAGCAGACAAGCCAGCATTGAGACCAGGGTGACAGTACTCGGCCATCTTCAGCGCGGTGGTAGCCCCTGCCCGTATGACCGTATCCTTGCCACGCGGTATGGGGCTGCAGCCGTAGAGCTGATTGCGCAGAAAAAATTCGGAGAAATGGTTTCATATCAGCCGCCCAATATCACATCGGTTCCGCTTGATAAAGCGATCAGCTGTCTCAAGCTCGTAGATCCGGAAGGGGAACTCGTAAAGATCACCGAAGGCATGGGGGTAAATTTCGGCAGATGAGCATTTTTTTTCTGATCATCTTCAGCATTTACGGCGGGATGCATGTGTACGCATTTTTTCAGGCCCGGGCAGCACTCGGGTTCGGCGCGGCCGCCGGTATCCCGCTTGCGCTGTATATGCTGTTGATGACTTTCGCGCCCTTTCTTGTCCGCCTGCTCGAGCGGCATGATTATGAACTCCCAGCACGTATATTTTCGTATATCGCGTATTGCTGGATGGCTGTTTTATTCCTGTATTTCTGCATCTCGCTCGTGCTCCAGGCTGCCAACCTCGCGGCGCACGTCGCAGGGTTGATCAGCAGGAGTTCTCACCTCTCATTTACATTTTCGTCGAAATTATCGTTCCTGGTCGCTGTTGTGCTTTCCCTGGCCATTTGCATCCATGGCTATTTCGAGGCACTTGATATCCAAACCGAGCGCGTGACGATCGAGACAGCAAAACTGCCTGCAGGTGTCAAACGGCTTAAAATCGTGCAGATCTCGGACGTGCACCTCGGTCTTATTGTCCGGGGCGAACGACTCAGCAGAATCATGGAGATCGTGAAAGCGGAGAAGCCCGACATTTTCGTATCCACGGGAGATCTTGTGGATGCACAGATAAACAGGATGACGGGAATGAGCGACTTGCTGCTGCAGGTGCGCGCGCCATACGGAAACTATGCGATTACCGGCAACCACGAATATTACGCGGGACTAAAACAGGCGCTCGAGTTCACGAAGCACGCCGGCTTTACACTGCTTCGCGGGGAAGCAGTCAGCAACGGAGTTATCAATATCATCGGCGTGGACGATCCTACCGGCCTACAGCTGCATATGGACGAGAAAAAATCCGAAATTGCACTTCTTACCGGCCTGCCCAAAAACCGGTTTACGCTCCTTCTCAAACACCGTCCTTCGGTCGATCCGGATTCCGCGAACCTGTTCGATCTTCAACTCTCAGGACACACTCACCGGGGTCAGATCTTTCCGTTCACGTATATCAGCAAGCTTGCATATCCTATGAATAACGGCCGCTTCCAGCTTTCGTCAGGCTCGGTTCTGTATGTCAGCAGGGGCTCCGGAACCTGGGGACCGCCCGTCAGGTTTCTTTCGCCGCCGGAAGTTACCGTCATTGAACTTGTGCGGAAAATATAGCCAGGCCGGAAAAACCAAACGGAGATTTGGGATAAAAAAAGAGGAGCCGCGATAAACGGCTCCTCGTCACAATTCTAAAATAAAACTCTCTCTACCCTTTTTGCTCAACCTGGCCTCGAATTTCTCCTTCAGGATGTTTTGCTGTGTGAACATTGACATAGATGTCGCCGGCTTTGATTGCCGCTACAAGGTCATCAAGCGACTTTCCGCTTAACGGTCCCTGCAAATCTTTTTCGGTTATCGTTCCCTGTGCCAACAAGCCGCTGTATTGACCACCCTTTCTGGGACCAAGATATAACGAAGCTACCACTGGTCCTTCAGCCGAAGTTGCACCGCCCATGTGCAGGTGCGCCGCTGTCACATTCTCTATTTTCTTGACGTTCAGTCTATACCGCAAAGACTCGCCAGCTGTCGTACCACCGGCGCCGTATCCATACTCCTCTCTACCCCGGTCGATTATTCCTTCATAGGGATAGTCATCTATACCGGGACCCACATAGCCCATGTCCCTATCAGCTGCAAGGGGATCTTTGCCGCTAGGACTAACTCCGCCTGTACCAGCGCCTGCCGTGCCCATCTGGACCAGTTCAAAGGTGGCCTCGCCCGTTGCCCGTGTTGCAACCGGAGGCACCTTAGCCCCTGACAAATCCGCCTTATATGAACTTGCAACATGGCTGCTTACTGCAGCAATTCCGACTGAAGCCGCAGAAGCTATCAATACTATCGCGAATGCGATACTGAGTCGTTTCATTGTTTTTCTCCTTTCCGGATGTTACTTGAGGTTCATCGAACCGGAACTCATAATTTAATTAATAGCACACAGTTGTCATGTTTGCAAATTGTCGCGATAAATATCAATTATAGACAAATTTCTTTTGCTTCTTTAGTTTGCACAAATTCAATATTTGAACTGTTATAAAATGACCATCAGTCTTATGATTTATTTATCGCGTAAAAGCATTCTGGACATCGGGTCTGCACCATCGCTCAGGGAAGAGACGATGCTCGACCTCGGGGTAAAGGGCCTGCGTCTTGTGGGTGAACGGTTATTTCGCGAATTGCGGTTTTCCTGATTACGGAAGTGGATTATGCCCTGATCAGGACCCTCACGTCGAGCGCCGCAGCTCCCCGTCCGTAAATGCGAACAGGGTTTAGGTCGATCTCGCGTATCTCCGGGTAGTCAATCATCAGACGGCCTACGGCGGTCATGAGGGACAGTACGGGCGTCCGGTCCAGCGCGGCAACTCCCCTGAATCCCTTGAACAGCACACCCGCCCGTGTTCGGTCGATCATCGCGATACAGTCGATATCGTTGAGCGGAAGGATGCCGAAGACAACATCCTTGAGCGCCTCTGCAAGAATCCCTCCCAATCCAAAAGCGACAGCGGGGCCGAACTGCTCGTCCCGAAGACCCCCGATCAGAAACTCAGGACCGGCTGGCATCATCTTTTCTATCAAAAAGAAGCTGATTGATGCTCCCGCCGCACGTGCTGGCACATTCAGTTTAATCTGTTTCACCGCTGTTGCCAGTTCGACGGGCGTCTTGATGTCGAGCAAGACTGCTCCCGCTTCAGTTTTATGCAAAATCCCCGGCGACACTGCCTTAAGCGCTATCGGGAACCCCAGCCTGCCCGCTGCAGCCATAATTGCAGCATCGTCTTCCGGCGCGGCCAGCTCGTATTTGGCCGTGATGATCCCCACAGAGCGAACCAGTTCCCTCGCTTCATGCTCCAGGAGAGCGGTTCTGCCTTGCTGGACTGCGGATTGTATGAGATCAGCTGGATTCATAGCATTGTAATAGTCTCCGGACGCAAAGATGCACAAAATTCTCAAAAATTCTTAATTGTTTCTCTCGCCCCAACTTCCGGAAACATTTGTTTTTCAGTGTCGTTCTCTGCGCCCGCGGTAAGACCTGAATTATTCCGTCTTTATATTCCTGCACGAAACCTTCCTGAGCGCTGACAACGCCCTTACTGCCCTTTCGGGCGAGGGGTATACCGGGATACCGAGTTTAAACAGCAGCGACATTGCTTCGCGCGTGTACCCCAGGCCCTGGAGCATACAGCACGTGACCGGTTTGCGCGCCTGATGGCATGCCCGGGCGATCAATTCGGTCACCGCTTCGGTGACGGTTGTTGCGCCCATCAGCACGATTACGACCGCAGCGTCGTAGTACGGAAGCGCTTCGGTCAGCGCAGTCAGATAATCTTCGTTTCTTCCACTGCCGGTTATGTCGATCGGATTGACGGTTATGAAAAAAGGCAGGAATGCCTGCTTCAGACGTTCCGCCACCCGGTCCGGGATACGGGGCATTTCGAAGCCTTCATTGCTTGCCTCGTCCGCGGCTGCAACAGCCATGCCGCCGCCGTTCGTGACGACAAGAAGCCTGTTGCCGATACAGGGGTAATCCATGATGGCCAATGCCTTGGCGGAGTCGATCATATGGTCGAAATTAAAAGCCTCAACCGCGCCGGCCTGTTGGATGGCCGCCTGGTAAAGGCCGTACCTTCCCGCAAGGGTTGCCGTATGCGAGGAAACGGCAGCGGCTCCGGTTTCGAATTTCCCCGCTTTCCAGATGACCATCGGTTTTTTTGCTGCGAAATTTTTTGCCGCGCGCAGGAATTTTCCGCCATTGGCCACGGATTCAATGTACATTGCGACGGCGCCGGTCTGAGGATCGGCTGCAAGATACTCGAGGCAGTCAGCGTCATCCACGTCCACCCTATTGCCGTAGTTCACCGCCTTCGCTATGCCGATCCCGTCCCTGGACAAGGCCTCCATAAGGATCACGGTAATCGCGCCGCTTTGAGATACAATGGAAATCCTACCGCCAAGCGGCCTTGAAACCCGCTCGCGAGAGACAAAAAAAGTGTCCAGGCCGTTTTCCGAATTATAGATACCCAGGGCATTCGGCCCGACTACACGCATCCCGGACCGTTTTATGATTTCGGCGATCCGTTTTTGCATCGGAACTCCGGCAGCACCCGCTTCAGAGAAACCGGAGCTGATAATGATCACCTTTCTGACGCCCGTTGCCGCAAGCGCCCCTATCTCCGCCTCAACGAGAGGCGCGGGCAGGGCAATCACTGCAAGATCGATTTTGTCAGGGATATCCTTAACAGAGGCAAAGCAGCGGTGACCCAGAAGCATGCTGTGTTTCGGGTTGACTGGATAGACGACCCCGTTGAACTGGTCAAGGTTCTCTAAAATCGCTCTCCCCGGTTTTGCCGGTTTGTCTGTTGCTCCGATCAGTGCCACCGTACGAGGGTAGAAGAAATTATTCAAGTCATCGGAGGACATAGTCAAAAATAGCATACTCTTAGAATCATTGCAAAGTCCAAAACAGGGGGCCCCGGGATACGAAAAATGCTCCGTCGCAGGCATTGTTCGCTGTCGTACAGAGAATTAGAACCTGAATAAGATTATTTTATAAAACTATAGTATGAATAAATTGGCTTCGTTGTTTGAAAAAATGTATATTGTTCATCCGTATTTTCGGGATTTTTAAGAAAGCAGGGTTTCTCAAGATGGACCAAATTTCAAAAAATAATTGCTGGGAATATAAGAATTGCGGGCGGTACCCGGGAGGTACAAAAGCCGAGCAACTGGGTGTCTGCCCGGTAACTATCCATGCAGAACTGGATGGAGCGCACGGAGGCCGGAACGCGGGCAGAGCGTGCTGGGTCATCGCAGGCTCCCTTTGCGGAGGTAAAATTCAGGGTACGTACGCACAAAAGCTGACTAATTGCTGGCGCTGCGATTTCTTCAATACGGTAAAAAAGCAGGAAGAGCCGACCGATCATGGTTTTTCTGCAACACGGCTGGGAATGGTAAGAGTGATGGAGAAGGTGAAGCGGTAATTACTGAAGAATCAAATTCTACCCAAAATGACAAGAAAATTATTTGTCACAGAGCACACAGAGGGCACAGAGGAAGAACCACTAAAAAACGAAAAAGATTTCTCTGTTCCCTGTGACCTCTGTGGCAGCTCTTTTCCGGCTTGTCCGGGTTAGGTATGATCCATATCATATTATTTTCCAAACAGGAAGTATAAGTATAGCGCATGGTATATCCCCGAAAATCGGTCCGACTCATTCGGTATGCAGTACAGGCCGTCTTTCTTCTGCTGACGCTTTTTATCGGCTATAGATTTTACGGATTTGTACAGCATTTCGAAGCCCCCGGTCACCCGTTTGTTCAGAGGCCTCCATCGGTAGATGCTTTTCTGCCGATCGGGGGACTTATGGGCTTCAAATATTTTCTTCTGACCGGCATTGTTGAACCGGTGCATCCTTCCGGCTTCGTTATGTTCACGGCAATTCTCGCGGTTTCCCTGTTTGTAAAAAAGTCATTTTGCGGCTGGATCTGTCCGATTGGGACTGTTTCGCAATACGTATGGATGGCCGGACAAAAGGTCATCGGCAGAAACTTTCGCATCCCGGGTTTCGGCGACGTTTCGCTCCGATCCCTCAAATACGTGCTTCTCGGCCTGTTTCTCTTCATAATCGGCATTGCCATGCCCTCCAGTATGATTGCGCTTTTCTTTATTGGCGATTATTACAAGACGGCCGATGTGCGCATGATGAAATTTTTTACCGAGATGACAACGCTCAGTATGTGGGTGCTTATCGGGCTCGGATTTCTCTCTCTTCTGTACAAAAACTTCTGGTGCCGCTACCTGTGCCCGTACGGCGCGCTTGCAGGTTTGCTCAGCCGGTTGAGCCCCTTTAAGATCCGGCGCAATGATGAAAAGTGCATACACTGCAACGCCTGCACTACGCATTGTCCGACGCAGATCGATGTCGCGAGCAAAACGGTTGTCAAATCCGAGGAGTGCTTCGGCTGCCTCACATGCGTCAGCCGTTGCCCTTCCGAAGGTGCGCTCGATCTTATGGTAAGCAGCGGCAAAAAGGCGACTGTGATAAAGCCGCTTCTTTTCCCGTTTGTCATGATCATCCTGTTCTATCTGGTGATAGGCATAGGCATGGCAACCGGCAACTGGCATTCGAAAATTCCGTACCAGGATTACCGGCAGCTTATTCCGGAAGTCCAGAAGGAATACGCCAACCGAAGATGAAGTCGAGTCCAATCCTGCCGGTAGCAGCAATCCACAATCCGCGGTTCTCTTTTAACCATCTCCACGCTACCCGGTCAGCTTAAAATCTTCTCCTCGCTCATCGGGCTGGACAGTTTTTGTCTTCTCGAGTGGCGATGAGCATAAAACTTTCCTGTGTTGCATTCAGTAATTGTTCGCGTTATCCCGATAATTCCCATTCAGCATTGTCGACATTTCATATACTTAAAAAGCGCTTGCCTTGAGAAAATTAAATAGCTATAATAGATATAAAATAGCTATTTAAGGAGAAGCTGCGTATATGAAAACCATGACTGCGAAAAATCTCAAGAATAGGACCGGGGAGGCCATGAGAGCGGTCTCACAGGGGGAAAAGGTGGTCGTGACGCTGCGCGGAAAGCCGTTTGCGTTGATATCACCGGCCACGAAGGACGCGTTGGGCAAAGCGTCTCTTCGAACCATTGATAAGGCCTGGGATGATATAGAGGCATCCCTCGAGAAAAGCCGGCCGAAGTTTACAACCGCAAGGGAGGCAATGTCTTGGACAAGAAAAAGAGGGTGACTTTTATAGACACCAATGTCTTTATTATAGAACTCAGGTATAAAAACGACTCCAATTTCGCAACGAACAGAGACTTCCTTAATTTCATAGCTGAAGAGGGAAAGGGGGTCACGAGCATCATAAATCTTCTTGAGGTTTGTGGCATACTGTCTTTCAATCTGAACGCCCGACAGCTTCAGGAGTTGTTCTATTACCTGCCTCAAAAGTTTGGCGTGGACGTGATTCCATCGCATGATATGGATGCCCCCTTTCCATCGTCGTCGATCAATGACCTTATGACATTGCTCTGCAGGAAAGCGAGCCTCGGCGACGCCTTGATAGCGAATCTGGTGAACAACTCTCTTCCGGAACGCGCTTCGTTCGTAAGCTGGGACGCTGCGCATTTCAAAGGCCTGCTCTCCATGGAGGCCCTGACGCCGAAGGCCTTTCTGGCAAGGCAACGGTGAAGCTTCTTAATATCCGGACAACTTAAAGGCAATAATCTTTGGGTGGTAAATCGCAGTGTGTTGTTCTTCCTGAAGTCTGGATTTAGGGAGCATTTTGCTTAGTAAAGATTACATCGCGTAACTGACAATGCATTCATCGGCATAAACCATTCCGCACTACGCATTCCGCCTGCGGCCAGCGACTAAGAGTGTACAAACGCGAGTGCAGGCTGAATTCCGCATTCGAAAATTCCCTTGCTCCTTTCATCAAAATACGGTAGGCTCGCTTCATTGAAGAAGACGAATTCCAGAGCCCCCAAAAAAGCGAGGTACAACTGCTATGGAAGGAAAAGACTTCCAACGCGTTGAGCAAATGATCGGTAAGGCCGTGAAGGCTGAAATTGCAGGTTTTACAGAAGAGATAAAGAAAGATTTTCGCGTACAGGTCGGCATTCTTTCAGAAGATTTTCAACACAAACCGAAACTGGCCGTCGAAGGGCATCAAATGCTTATCGGAAAAATTGGACCGCGTGCAAAGCGAGATCCATGAGATTAACAATAAGGTAACCGGAGTTTCCGCAGATATTGCCGCTCACCGGGCAGACACAGAAAGCCGCAAACGAGGATACATGATAAAAGAACCATGATCAATGTCGCCAATCCAGTATCCTTTCCCAATGAAGACCTGTCGCGACTTGTTAGGAACGCCGAACTCCGGAGTTGAAGAATTTTCCCTTGTCGTTTCCGCAAAAATACGTTATTCTCGATCCTGTCCGGGAGAACAACTTCAAATTTTTCATCTCGGGACCTTTAGAGGACCTTTAGGGTCAAGTCTTGCCTCTTGCATTTGGCCGTTTCAAGCGGAATCGCCGTTATATTATTCGAGAGGACTATCCATTGTCTGAAAAGAATCCCCATGTCATTGTCATTGCCGGGCCGAACGGGGCCGGGAAATCGACGACAGCGCCTATGCTCCTTAAGGGGACGCTGGGAGTGACGGAGTTCGTGAATGCCGACGTCATTGCCCAGGGGCTCTCCGCGTTCCAGCCGGAGAGCGCGGCGTTCCATGCGGGCCGGGTCATGCTGGAGCGGCTGCACTTTCTTGCGAAGGAGCGGGTTGATTTCGCCTTTGAGACGACGCTGGCGAGCAGATCATTTCCCCTGGATTGCAAAACTGAAGCAAAGCGGGTATACTTTCCACCTGGTTTTCCTGTGGCTCCGAACGCGGATTTTGCCGTTGCCCGCGTTGCCGAGCGCGTACGCATGGGCGGGCATGATGTGCCTGAGGAAACCATTCGGAGGCGGTATAATAAGGGTATCGAGAACTTCTTCCGGCTGTACCAGCCGTTGACGGACACGTGGCGGATGTACGATATTCGGAGCCATCCTGGCCGAGCATCGTAGCAGACGGCAGGGAAGATATAAGCGAAACTATTTACGATCCAAAAACGTGGAGTTTGATCAGAGGTGGAACAATATGAGCGTTGCGGAAAAGAAAACAATTGATGAACTTTTCCATGAGGGCAAGGAAATCGATAAGGCTTTAAAAAAGGCCGTACAGCAGGCTCTTTTGCAGCACAAAAAAGCCGGGAATCCCGTTGCGGCGCGGCGTGACGGCAAGGTCATCCTGATTAAACCGGAAGATATTGTTGTTGAAGAAAAGCAAAAGTAAGAACCCTATCTGAATTTCTTTCCCTACACCCAGCCCGTCCCCCCTCGGGGAAAGAATCAATAAAAAAGCCCCTGTCTTGACGGCTACTGAGGCGCTGCCGCGGTCCTGAACCATCGGTAAAGGACCACCAGCCTTGCGGCTTGGCAATACTATACACCAGTGAATAATAGTGTTCAAGCTTATGACGACGCAATGGCGGACGTGCTGCGGCGGAAGACGCCGGCGGAACGGATCGGCATCGTTTAATTCCATTACGGATCAGTTCGAAAGTCTATCCATCGGAACGGAAAGGAAAGGAACGAAAATCCTGAGACATGCCTCCTGAAGGATTTGTCTGCAAACAATGCGGAAATTGCTGCTTAAACGTGTCCGGCGCTTTTGTGACCTGTGCCGATCCTGATGATATAACTTTATGGCAAAATGAGGGCAGTTACGATATCCTGGAATGGGTCGTTTTTATTCAGGCGGACGGCGAGACGTTGGCAGCTGACCTCTGGTTCGATCCAAGGACCGGCGAAGAAGCGACGAAATGCCCCTGGTTACGAAAGCTGCCGCGCAAGAATAAGCATATTTGTTCTATTCATGATGTGAAGCCGAAACACTGCCGGAATTACCCGCATTCAAGAGAACATGCTGAAGATACGGGCTGCAAGGGTTTCGAAGACTCGACTCGCAGCTGAAGAAGCATCCAGATATGTTCATGGATGCTGACTAGAACACTTTAATCGAGCTCGTCTATGAGGTTCAGGGTTATCGGATTGCTTATGCGGAGCAAGTGAATAACTAAGGCAGGCAGTCGGCGACAAATTGTCACCAGTTGAAAATGATCGCGACGACGCCAAAATGCTCCTTACCCCTGTCGCTGATAAGATTTGCGCTCGCTATCGAAATTGCATTATAATTGAATCTGGAAATGGCATTCAAGGAGGGCCTGATGGGGAAAGACCCGCAGGAATGGCTGACGCAGGCTGAGTATGACATGGATACCGCCGAATACATGTATAAAGGCGGCAGATACATGTACACTGTGTTCATGTGTCATCTTGCTATTGAAAAGGCCCTGAAGGGCATTTACCAGAAGAAACTTGAAAGCATTCCGCCTAGAACGCACAATCTTCTCTACTTGATCGAGAAAACACAAGTTCAGCCCCCGGCTGATTTGCAGAAAACGGTTGTCTTTCTTAACCGGCTGAGCATTCCGACACGCTACCCCGATGATCTTCAGCGGATGATGAAAGATTACACGCAGGAGAAGACCGGGGAAATATTCGAAAGCAGCAGAGAGGTGCTGAGATGGCTAAACAAATTGTATTAGATGCCATTGATTTTTTTGAAAAGCAGTTGGAGCAAAATGGGCTTCATGTTTTCAAGATCATTCTGTTCGGCTCGCAGGCGAAGGAAGAAGCGACCGAGGAAAGTGATATTGATATCGTCGTCTTATCCGATGATTTTCGAAATAAGGACATCTTCGAACGGGTGCGTCTGACCATGGATGCGGAAGTTCTGACGATTAAGAAATTCATGATACCGTTCGATATCATTACGATGACGCCGGAGGAGTTTGAAAGCGGCTCTTCGCTCGTCGGCCTTTATGCAAGTGAAGGTAAAGTAGTATATGGCTAAGAGCAGGTTCGCCTAACACTTATGCAACCCAATCCCAATCTTTTTTCAGAAATACATAAAGAGCTCTTTCGTCCTCTCGCCGGTGTCCATGCAAATCTCTACTGGCAAGTCTTATATATACTCTATCATCTCGATTTCGAAGACGAACCTTTTGAGATTACAAAAGAGTTCGCTCTTGACCACATATCTCAAATCCTTGAGACTAACGATGAATGGAAGACTTCACATGATATCGATGAAGAATTACCGACTGATGGGCTCTATGAGAAAGATGAGGCAAGGCAGGCCGAAGGCGAAGCCAGAATTTTCGCAAGAAGGCTTTTAAAAAGATTACAGTTGTGCGGATGGTTTGATTATGAGTACCGCAAAGAGTTCGGCTACGTATTGAACTTTTTCGATTACAGCGCCAGGCTGATGCATACGCTTGCCGGAATAGCGAGAAGAGAGCAGGTGAGCTTTCAGGGCCTCGCTTATGGGGTGAAAGCCAGCCTCGCACAGGAGTCTTTCCGGGAGAGGCCGGGAGTAGCGCTTGAAACCGCGCAAAAAAATACCGTTGACCTCGTGAGAGAACTTAAGATACTGAATCGAAATATTCATCGCTATGTTGACAGGATTTTCAAGGATGCCCTCGCTGCCGATGAGCTGCTGCGGCTTCACATGGATATTTACCAGAAGCAGGTTGTGGAAGGCAATTATCATCGCTTCAAAACCTCGGATAATATCTATAAGTTTCGTCAATTTATCGTTGACCGGATAGATGCCCTGCAGAAAGACTCAGCCCTCGTCGATGCCGCCCGCGCATGGGTGGCTGAAAATTATCAGATGGACAATGAGACTGCCGGGAAGAAGGTCCAAGAATGGTGTGAACTCATAACGGCCCAATTCCGTTCCGTCGACCGGATAATTTCAGATGTCGATCGCAGGAATGCCAGGTACTCGGGCGTCACTCTCCAGAAGATAAATTATCATCTTCACCAGGACAAGCTTCTCGAAGGACAGTTGATGAAGGTTCTGGAGGCATTATTGAATCGCGGCATATCGGAAGATACGGCGGAATCGATCTCAGGGAAATTGTTCGAACTTTACGAGATGGAAGCCATTGCCGATGATTCTCTTTATACCAACCCCAAAAAAGGCGCAGCTCACCAACCGAGCGACTTGTCGCTAAAAAAGATGCCAATGCAAACGAAAGACGAGCTCCTTAAGAGGCATCAACAGGAAATGGACAGAAGATTCACCAGGAAAAAGATATATCAATTTGCCGTTGAACTTCTCGGCAACAGGCTGAGCATATCCCTGGATGAAGTTCCTGTCGAGGACGACCATCAGTTTATAAGGATGATTTATCTCCTGAGCTATAGTAACGATTCTTCCAGTCCTTACAGGGTTGAACTCAGCAGGGATGAATGGGTCTGGAAAAATGGTTATGGGTTCAGGCCGGGAAGGATCATAAGAAAACGATAATGGACTTTATTAAAGATTATCAATCACTGGAAGAAGCGAAAAAAAGAGTGTTTGCGGAAGCAGTGCAAAGACTGCAGACAGAGACCTTCGTGCTGCGCGGAGAATCCCTCAATCCTGATAAAATCTATCGCTTCATAGAGCAAAACGAAGACATGATAGACGGTTATCTGCAAATTGCAGGCTGGAGGCTGCAGGTTGACAGGCCCAGCGGTATTGCCCGCCTTTATCATCCTGAGGGCCGCGGCCGCGTGGCATTCAATAAATCTGAATCTGTTCTCCTGTGTCTTCTCCGGCTCATTTATCATGAGAGAATGAAGGACATAGCCGAGGTTTCCGATGTCGTCGTCACTCTCGGTGAGTTGCAGGAGCGCCTCACCCATCTCACTTCGAAAGCCGGCGACTATATGACAAAGCGGGTCTTGCGACCGTCGCTCCGAAAGTTCGAGCATTTTCGTCTCATACAATTACCTGATGGGAGACTTCATTTTGATCCTGATTTCGAGATCACCATAATGCCGACAATAGATGCAGCAGTCCACCGGCAGAACATCAAGGACGTCAGCAGCAGGATAAGAGAGTATCTGGCAATGGATGAGGGACCAAAAGACGGGGATGGGCCGGAGGGCGCGGAATGAAACAGCTTACGGCTATACGTCTTATAAACTGGTATCATTTCATTGATGAAACCATCCCGGTGGACGGCAGTCTTTTAATTATCGGCGACAATGGCGCCGGCAAATCCACGGTACTGGACGCCATGCAGTTTGTGATGGTAGCGGACCTGAACGAAGTTAAATTCAATACGGCTGCAACAGAAACTGCAAAACGAAACCTGGAAGGCTATACACGTTTTAAACTTGGGACAGAAGACAATACAGGCGGACAAAGATACGAGAGGGGTGACTGCAGCAGTTATGTCGCCCTGGAGTTTAAAAATGACGACCCCGATACGCCGTATTTTGTTGTCGGCGCCGCGCTTGACAGCTACGCAGACTCCCGCCCCGTGAAGAAGCTGTACTTCATCATCCCCCGTGTGAAATTATCAGATATATCCTTTACAAAAGGCGCAAGACCGTTTACCACGTCCGAGTTTAAAAAAGAGATTGCAAACAGAAAAGATGCAAAACCCTTTTCTGAATCCAGGGAGTTTCGCAGCTTTCTTCGAGGGAGACTCGGCAGGCTTCCTGAATCTTTTCACCGTCTGATCGTCAAGGGACTCGCATTTAAACCTATCGGCAAGGTCAAGGATTTTGTATTCAATTACCTGCTGGATGAAAATCCGGTAGACACGAAAAGCATGCAGGCAAATCTTGCGCATTACAAAGAGTTGGAAGCCAAAGCGGCCGGCGCAAAGAGCCGTATTGCTGCTCTGATCCCCATTAAAGAAACAGCATTGCAGTTGGAAAAAGAAAGGGGTTATGCAAGAGTATTTACCTACCTTATCCTCAGAGCTGGCGAGCAAGCATGCAGAGAAGAAATAACCGCTTTGCTGAACCAGGAAAAAAACGAGCAAAAGCTTTTTGACAGCTGTCTGAAAGACATTGCATCACTTGAGGAGAACCAAAAAAGATTAAAAAGCCAGATAGAGATTAATCAGTCTATCCTGTATGACAATCCCAATTATGTTCAGGCCAGCCGGGTGCAGGCTGACATATCACGTCTGAAAGATGAGGTCGACGAGCTTTCACAAAAGTGGCAGGATGTGATCCGGATGCTTGGTCATCATTGCAGTGGCCTCCCGGATGTTTTTGAACGGATATTAAAGCTGTCGGAGAATACGGTCCCGGACGCGTTTACAGGTTATAGCGACGTTCTTTGCTTAAAAATGGCAAACGAGCATAAACTGTTGCTCGAATCATGGTTGAAGGCGCTGGCGTCGGCCCAGGGTAACGATGAAACTCAGATACATTTTTTTGAATCTGCTCATAAGGAAATCGAAGCTTTTCTCAAAAGTCTTATCTTCAATCTTTACGGCATCCAGAGAAGCTCTGAAGAGGCCTTAAAAAATATAAAAACAGAAGGGGATGCTCTGCAAAAAGATATTGCAGTCATGAAGCGAGGCGGCTCTGTTTATGCAAGACCGGACGTTTCAAGGCTTAAAGAGCTCATCGAGAATGAACTGGGCGCCGGTCAAGTGTCGGTACTTTGCGACATTATAGAAATTGCAGATGAAGAGTGGCAGAATGCCGTGGAAGGATATTTGAATACCCGCCGATTTGATCTGATCGTCAACCCGGACGGATTTGATGCGGCACTAAGCCTCTATGAAAGATCGAAGAGGTCGTCAAATATATCCGGGGTCGGCCTGGTCAATACGAAGGAAGTGGAAGCATATGCGGACAGGCAGTCTGAAAATTCACTCGCCAAAATGGTAACTACGCAAAACAAATGGGCCAAAGGCTATATTAACTTTCTTATCGGCGACCTTATTTGCTGTAAGGATGAAAAAGAGCTTAAATTCCACAAAAAATCCATTACCGCATCATGCATGGTGTATCAAAATTATGCCGCCAGGCAGACAGCCTTCCAGATTTATGAAACTTGGTATATCGGAGAAAGAGGCAAAACCCAGCAGTTGCGATTGAAGGAAGCCCGCCTTGAGGCAATTCGCGGATCGGTTATCTGGCTTGCGGAACGTATTGAAGCTGTAAAAAAGATCACGCAGATATTAAGCGACGTACAGGAAGATACGCGGATAATCAAAGAGCGAATTGATTTCCCAAGGCAGATAAAAGAAGCTTCGCAGCATATCGACAGCCTTGAGGAAGATTTGAAAAATATCGATCTTTCTCAGATTGAAGAAACAAAACAGAAGCTGGAGCTACTCAAGGATGATTTGCAGAAAATTGAAGAGAGTTTGGGAGATAATTTAACTCAGAAGGGTGGACTTCGCCAAGCACTCGATACAACCAGGATACAGCTGCGCCTTAAAAACGAGGACCTGGCCCAAAAGATCCAGAGCTTGGAATTGACCTTCCCAACGCCGACAGATACCGCTTCTGCAACAGCAGAAGAAAGGCAACGACTGGAAGCAAGATACCTGGAGGAACGCAAAGAGAAAGAAAACCTGAGAATTATCGATGTATTTTCGAGACAAAGAACCGGAATAGAAACTAAAGTAAATAATTTGGTCGAGCAGTTGATCAGCAAAAAAGCTGATTATAACAATGCCTTTTCATTTAACGGCACTGTTGCAGGCGATGTGATTTCCGAATATCTTGAAGAGCTTTCCCGATGGGAGCAGAGCCTTCTCCCGGAATATGAGGAAAAGATTGCGAAAGCGAAGGACAATGCATTGCAGCAACTGGCTGAAGACGTCGTTCATAAACTGAGGGAGAATCTTTCTCTTGTGAAGCGTCAATTTGACGAATTGAACGGCGCTTTAAAAGAGATTCATATCGGTTCCGACAGATATCAATTCACTCATAGAGTAAGAGATGACTATAAGGATTTTTACCAGATGGTGACCGAATCCGCTATGGTGGAAAGAGACTCTCTGTTCGAGGCGGGATGGAAGAATGCGTATCGGTCAGGTCCCCTTGAAGAGTTATTCCAAAGCCTCGTGTCGGGTAATGTCCAAAAAATAACCGAAGAAATCGAGAAGAGGTCCGATTACCGGGAATATTTCGATTATGACGTTGAGATAACCCACGAAGACGGTCAGGTTTCCCGTCTTTCCAGGGTCGGAGGAGAAAAATCGGGAGGGGAAACACAGACGGCGTATTATATCGCTATGCTCGCATCGATGTACCGTATCTGCCGCCTTAAAGAGCCCCAAAAAGGCACTATCGGTTTGATCATGTTTGACGAAGCCTTTAATAAAATGGATGAAAGAAGAATTGCGGGCATGATGAAGTTTTCCCAGGAACTCGGCATGCAGCTTGTTCTTGCCGCCCCCAAGGAGAGATGCGACATGATCGTTCCGCATGTCACCTCTTGCAGTCTTATCATCAAGGATGATAAGACAAGAACAGCTATTGTTACGGATTTCAGAAAGGATACAATATCGGCGCGTTAGGTCATGTCACAGAGACATGGGAAATCGCCGTATTGACTTCGAAATGTCCGAAAGAGGCTATAGAAAAAGGCTCCTCAACGCCATGCTCGATAAATATGAAGCGAGCAGCCAGTATGAGCAGCCCGAACTGAGAAGAGCGATACTTTTTGAAATAACCGAGGCCGGGTTCAAAGAGTATTACGATGAGGCGAATCCGGCTTGGCGAGATCAAATCAACCATGATGCGGAGATGCTGGAAAATGAAGGATTATGCCGGATTAGATGGCATCGAACTCCTCGAAATCATGAGATATATAAGCTCGAATTAATTAGAGATAAGATACAGGAAGCTTATGCGGAATTACGCCGCATGCCACTGCACTTAATCTGCCAGGAGTTCGGATCTATAATCGATTCTTTTATTGAAAGTTCGGAAATAAGCTGGTGGCAAGATTTTCTGAAAAGCCAGAAGCAAATCCTTCTCACCCCGAAACTGAAAACCAATTACATTACGGCTTCTCTCCCGGAGGAAGGGAAATTACTGCTGGCCGCGTGTGAAAAAATAACCAAGAATAACGTATCCCAAACCTGGAGAAAGTTTTGCGTCAAAAATTTTGCTGACAGCAAGGCGCTTGATCATTTATTGCCAAGAATTGCCTCTATTCTTAGAGAAAACGATCCGGATCTGAAAGAATATGATCTGAAAGATCCCAATGATGTGCTGAGAGAATATCAGCTATTAAGATCACCTCAGAAGGTTCTCTTTAGCGGCAAATTAACACTTGCAGATCAAAAGAACGACCAGAGCATAGATATGGGAATTTTTCGACCGTTCATCGGCGTCTCATCAGAAACGGCATTGGAATGGGAAATAAAAGAAATGGGGTTTGAGAAGATCATTACGATAGAAAATGAAGCTTCCTTCTATGAATTTTGTCAGATCAGTCAGAAAAAAAGAGGAATGGAAAACTACCTGGTAGTTTTTCTTAAAGGATTCTCCAATAGATTGCGAAGGCAATTTTTGCTAAAAATAAATGAATTTGCAAAAAAAACAAACAGGACGATTAACTTTTTCCATTGGGGAGATCTCGACGCCGGCGGAATAGAAATATTTCTGCACCTCAGGCACTCAACGGGGATTGATATTCATCCATTTCTTCTTAGTTCCGACGTAATCGAATGCCACAAAAGTAGCTGTAAACGGCTTGAAAAATCAGACTCAATCCGGTTATTGCGAATTCGTGGAAAGCTGGATAACTTACTCAGCAGATGAACACAAAATCCTCGATTCGCTTATCGACAAAATGCTTGAGTTGAATCTAAAGCTGGAACAGGAAGCAATAGACATCGAGAAGTGGATTGAATCCTACAACGCATAGGGGGCCGACTTAAAGATTGAGTTATTCTCTGGAAATCGTGCACGTTTCGACTCGTAATTAATATTTATTTCGCTTCAGCTGAAGTGAAGATTAACAGGTGAACGCAACAGGCATCTGGCAATAAAACCGTGCTTTTTTTGAAGTCCAAATATTCGCCTCGCCTAAGGAAACCTTTCCTTTTACCACTTACCACGATCAGATTTCTAAAAGATAATCGGATTTGAAAGAATGCTTCCCGTTTGGTAACTATTCAGCTTCTTTTCAGAACAGCATTAAGACAAATCTAAGAAAAAAATGACCTGAGTAGTTACCCCGTTTGCGTAGTAATTTACTACTTTTCTTTCCGTAGGTTGACAGCATTCAGAACGGGTGTTAAGGTTTTTGCAGGATCAAAAAAGTCACGGAAATTGCCTTTTGTTCTTCCAACAGCCTAAAGGCTCACAACAACAGACATCCGCGTTCAACTCATTGTCTGGCAGAATGAATGTAGTGATAATACGCACGTGGCGCAATAGTCGTTGATTCTTCTCTGCTTCTCCATGACCGGCGCTCTCGAAGGCGGCGCTGTACGAGTACCTAACCCGGACAAGCCGGAACCAAAACCGTTGAACCGCCAGGGCGCAATGGTCGCGAGGAAGGCTCAAACCAAATACTGGATTTTTAATATCAAAAACGTTTTCCGGTTTCCTCGCGTCCCTCGCGTCTCTCGTGCCCAGCGTTTACGAGTGCTATAGCGCGAGTGCAGGGTATCGCGGTAAATATTTTCTTGCCTTTTAGAGAAGATTTTCAATCGTAACTGACTATGTGTCTGCCAAGACTTCGCCCGGCAGACATGGTCCCTTCGGGACAGAAATAACAACAAAAAGTAAAAGGCGTCTCTCGCAAAGCCGCAAAGAACGCAAAGAAAACTTTTATGAGGTTACGCCTCAGACCAATAAAGCAAAAGTAAAACCTTAAAACGATCTCACACGAAGCCACTAAGACACGGAAAAAGACAAAAAAATCGAAAGACAAAAAATTCAGTTTTCTTCTTTGTGGCTTCGTGGCTTTGTGTGAAAATTGGGTTTTGGTTTTGACTCGACTAAAAACTCAAGATGTTGGTTCGTAAAGTAGCTTTAAGTCTGGTTTTAAACCCGGCGATTTGGCCTTCCTTTGCGAGCGCAATATAATCCTGTTTTTGCGTTAAATTCTTTTTAAAGATCGACAATCTTTTGTCGATGTTATAGGCGTAAGCGCCTAAGGTTGACCCGGAGGCGCAGACATGTAACCATAGGAGGGTTGCTAAGATGAAGACGCGACACTTTCTTACAGATAAAGAGACAATCGGACATTTCCCTGGATCATCCCGGTTTTTTGTGCGATTCGCGATGCTGCTTGTTGCTGTCCTTTGTCTTCTCAGTGGTACGGCACTGGCAGAAGGCAATGACGACGACAAAGAAGACGAAAACGCGGGATTTTGCACAAGAACAGCACACGCTGCGCTCAGAGCGTGCCAACACGACGTGAAGGACGATTTTTGGATCGAGATCGGCAACTGTAATAATTTCGCGGCGCCTGATGCCCGAGAGCAGTGCAAGCAGGAGGCGAAAGTCGCGCTAAGGGAGAACAGGGAGGAGTGCGGCGGGCAGTTCGAGTCACGCCTGGCAATCTGCCACGCTCTCGGGGAAGCCCCCTATGATCCCCAGATCGACCCAGCGGTGTTCGTCAATCCCGCTGAAATCGGCAAATCGGTTGCACCTAATCCGTACTTCCCTCTTGTTCGCGGCAGGACCTGGATCTACAAGGGCGGAACTGAAACGATTACGGTTGCCGTAACGGAGGAAACCAAGGAGATTCTCGGAGTGACCTGCGCAGTCGTTCATGACGTGGTCGAAGATAATGGAGAAGTAATAGAGGACACCGTGGATTGGTATGCTCAGGATATTAACGGGAATGTGTGGTACTTCGGAGAGATCGCGCAAGAGTTCGAGGACGGGGAACTGGTGAGCCTTGAGGGGTCGTGGAAGGCCGGGGTCGATGGGGCCAAGCCCGGCATTATTATGAAGGCGGCCCCTGTGGTCGGGGTTGTTTATCGCCAGGAATTTTCCCTCGGCAACGCAGAAGACGTGGGTGAAATACTGAGTTTGACGGGTTCCGCCACGGCGCCCGCCGCTGTGTGTAACGGCGATTGTCTGGTCACCAAGGACTTCACGCCGTTTGAGCCCGATGTCATCGAACACAAATACTTTGCTCCGGCTATAGGATTGATTCTCGAAGTGAATCCTGAAACTGGAGAGCGCTTGGAGCTTGTCACGCTCAAAAACTGATCTTGCTGTCTATTGCCTGAGCTCATGCGGCCTCCCACCGCTTCGCTTTGCGGTGGTAAGACTTGCAGGTGAAAGAGACGATGTTAAGGATCTAAACCATTCATGAGAGACCTTAATTATTTTTCGCTTTGACATGTTCCAGCAAAAAGAAGAGGCGAAGAACAGTGGACGAACGGCCAGCTCCTGCGTCCATCGTCCCTCGCCCTTTTTTTCCAGCCTTCCGCCTTTTTTACGCAGCAATGTCCGCTGCCGCAAAGGTTATCTCGTCACGGAACGTTTTAATCAAATAGACGGTGTTCATGATCTCCGGGTCCTTCACATTGAGCATGGCGGCATGCAGCCCGGCCCCGGCAAGATATGAAAGGTATGTTGCGGCGACCCGTGATTTGATGTTCCGGGGCAGCCCGGTCGTGACATTTGAGAGCCAGATCACGGTGTTGATCGGAGGGTCTACCATCTCGTTCAGCACGACGATGCTCTCGTGCGCGTTCAGCAGATGCTCCTGGCCCATCGCCTTTCCGATATGAACAACCGAAGGGTCGGCAAAGAGGCGTTCGTTCGGAATATCCGCGGCATTTGCTTTCTCGATCAGATCTTCTATTATCATTAGCTTTGCCTCGAGCGTCATAGGAACAGTACCCTTGACCGCCCTGATCACGAGGTTCGATTTTGTCTCCCTGATCAGCTTCAAGAACACGTCGGCATTTTTCTCGTCCGCCGAGATATAGTTGATGATCGGCGGTTCCTTGCAGAGAGGCACCGCCTTCGCCAGCGCCGCTACGTTTCTGGAATCCAGGCAGAGCGGCAGATCCAAAGCCTGCTGCACGGTATCCACTACGAACGGCAGGACATCTTCATCGCCGTCGCTGTCGGACGACACCTGTATGTTGATCATATCAGCTCCAAGCGATGCAAGTTCTTTTGACATTGTTTCTATAGCTTTCCTGTCCTTCTTCTTTACGGCTTCGCGGTAAGCCGAATTCCGTATATTCAAATTATCAGCGATGACGAGCATAAAAGCCTCCTTTATGGATTTACAGCTCATGGTCATTCTTTGATTTCAGTATAGCAAAAAACCGGTAGACAGAACGGCTTCGCCTATTTTCAGGATAAGCATAAGAACGCGAAAAAACGCAATAAAACCTTCACACCGCCACAAGCCTTGACAAAAATATGCTATCTATTATAGTAGCGTTATGCGGAGCGAAAAATTGAGCATCGGACATAAGGACGTCCTTTTTCACCGCCTTAAGGCATTGAATCCGGAACTGTCGGAATATACGTTCGCAAATCTTTACCTGTTTCGCTCGCATCACGACTATGAGGTTATTTTTGACAACGAAATATTCATCCAGGGCAGATCTTATGACGGCCATCGCTATCTCATGCCCACTCTCGACCTTCGGAAACTCGATATCGGATACATTAAACAGCTGCTGCAGGGCGTCGAATTCCTGTATCCGATACCGGAAGCGTGGCTTGAGCCGTTCGCGGCCGATGGGTTTGAGTTGAGCTTTGTGGAGGGCGATGCGGACTATCTCTACACAGTCGAAAAAATGAGCACCTTCAAGGGAAGGAATCTCCATAAAAAGAGAAATTTGCTGAAGCAGTTCCTGGAAGCGTATACCCATGACGCCTGTCCGCTCACGAATGATCTTCTGGGAGAAGCGCGGTTTGTCCTGGAGGACTGGCGATCGACGACCGATATGAAAGAAGACGAATCGGATTACGGGCCGTGTCTCGAGGCTTTGGACCGCTACGAAGAGCTTGTCCTGTGCGGAGGCATGTACTATGCAAACAACGAGCCGGCGGGGTTTGTGCTCGGAGAGGAACTGAATTCCACGACGTTCGTCCTCCACTTTGCAAAGGCCCGGATCAAATTCAAGGGGATTTATCAATACATGTTCAACAATTTTGCCGGCATCCTGCCGCCGATGTATACCTATCTCAACTTGGAGCAGGATCTCGATAAGGAAAACCTGCGCGTTTTCAAGTCTTCCTATGCGCCCGAGACACTGCTCAGAAAAGCTCGGGTAAGACTGAAGGAACGGCCAGGGCTATGAGAGTCAAAGTATCATAGTGTCAAAGCAGTATCGTTACTCTGATACCGTGACACTCGGACTTTGAAACTAAAAAAGGGGGGGAAATGAGTCTTTCAGAACAGGAGCACAAACGTTATACCAGGCAGATGATGATAGAGGGGTGGGGTGAAGAAACGCAGAAAAAACTGAAAAAGTCGACGGTATTCATTGCGGGGGCCGGAGGACTCGGGTCGCCCGTTTCGATATATCTTGCCGTTGCCGGTATAGGAAATATCAGGATCTGCGACTTTGACTCGCCTGACTGGTCAAACCTGAACCGCCAGATTCTCCACGACCATACCAGGATCGGCACCAACAAGGCACTGTCGGGCAAGATGACCCTCGAGCGGCTCAATCCGGATATACAGGTTACTGCTTTTACCGAAAAGATAGTCGAGGATAACGTGGATGAACTTGTTGGGAATTCCGACATCATCCTCGATTGTATGGACAACTTTCCGACCCGGTTCCTGCTGAACGAATGCGCAATGAGAAAGAAAATACCGCTTGTGTACGGAAGCATATGGGGTATCGACGGCCGTCTTTCATTTATTCACTCGCCCGATACGCCATGCCTGCGCTGTATTTTCCCCGAGGCCCCTCCGAAAGAGGTATTTCCGGTTATCGGCGCAACTCCCGCGGTTATCGGCTCTCTTCAGGCGCTCGAGGCCTTGAAGTATCTTGCGGGCATGGGCACCACGGTAAAGGGCCAACTCCTGGTATGGGAAGGGGCCACAACCGATTTTAAGAAATACAGGATCCGCAAGGACCCCGATTGTCCGAGCTGCGGAGAAAGAAAGCAGGCATGATCTGGCGTCGCGAGCAAACGTATGATCAAACAGCAAGAGGGGGCGCGTATGAAACCCGGACCAGCGGATAACGGACAGTACCTGATTACGGATGAACCGTACTATCTGGCGCAAAGCAACGAAAAGGAACTCTTCGAATCCGCGTATCGTAACAGGATTCCCGTGCTTCTGAAGGGCCCGACCGGGTGCGGGAAGACCCGGTTTATGCAATACATGGCATGGAAGCTCAAGAGGCCCCTTATCACCGTTCCCTGTCATGATGATCTTACTGCCTCGGATCTCGTCGGCCGATACCTCATACGGGGCGGCGAGACGGCCTGGATTGATGGACCGCTTACGATCGCGGTTAAGTCAGGGGCCTTTTGTTATCTCGATGAAATAGTTGAAGCGCGAAAAGATACGATCGTCGTGATCCATTCCCTGACGGACGATCGCAGGATGCTGCCTATCGAGAAAAAAGGAGAAGTCCTCAAGGCCGAACCCGAATTCCTCATCGTGTTGTCCTACAACCCGGGTTACCAGAGCGTGCTTAAGGACCTGAAGCAAAGCACACGACAGCGTTTTCTGGCCCTCGATTTTACGTATCCTGACCAGGATATGGAGGCAGAGATCGTAATGCACGAATCGGGCATCCGCGAAGATATAGCGCTCAGTCTCGTGAGTCTTGCCGAAAAGACCCGGAATCTGAAGGACCGCGGCCTTACAGAAGGAGCGAGCACCAGGCTGCTCATCCACGCGGCAAAACTGATCTCCAGCGGCATCGAGCCGAGGAAGGCATGCGAAAGTTCCGTGGCGGAGCCGCTTACCGATGACCGTGATATGCTGGCATCACTGAGAGAGATCATCACCTCCCTTTTTTGAAGGCATTGCACAGGCTGAGACCGAGTGGTCCTGCTGCTCAAGAGGCGTCGCTGGGCGCGTCTTTTCGGCGCGCGGAGGGGTTTCCCGGTATGGACATCAACGCCGAGCAATTCGCCGAACTGCGAAATACCTTGATCAGGAACTTGTATCTCGATTCGATCGAGGACGCAGAGATAGAGCACATTCTGCGGGAAATAGATTCCTACGATCCCCGGGTCAGGCAGAAAATTCTTGCGCTTTCGCTTGCCCTCTCCCACGCAAGCTCTTCTCTTGTGCCGGCCGCGCTCCGGAACACAAAAACGGCGTCGCGATTTTTTCCCCTTGACGATCTCGACCTGTGGGTAACTGCAGCCTTCGACCTCCTTGATTCCCACGGCATGGACCGTGGTCTTGAATTTTTGTCCAGCGTGACTCCCCGCGATCTTGCCAAATTTCAGTCGCAGGAAGCGATTCGCCTGTCCGATACGGCCCCCCTGCTCGAAACGTACCTGCGCGCGATGTCGGGGCGCGAGCTCAAGATCGGGCAGGACGACCAAATCTATACGGATACGGTCACCCTGTATCTTCCCGGCTCGGTCAAGAGGTTCGCGGAACGGCAGGATAATTTTCTGCTGTACAAACTTTCGGCCGCCTATGCCTGGGCCCAGCTTTCGCTCGGTACGCTTACCGCGGACGTTGATATAAAAAGGATGACCAGCCGGTTCAGCAATTATCCGCTCGACCGGATCGGGATCGATGCACTCCTGAATCTCTTCCCCGAGCGGGACCTTTCCCTTGATCTCTACACGATCATCGATTCGTTTCGAATAGATGCCTTTCTGAGGCAGGAACTGCCCGGACTTATGAAAGAGGCAGCGGAGATCAAAAACGCCCTTTATCAGGAACGGCAAAAAATCGGACTTCTTTCCGAAAAGGCCGCTTTTGTGGAAGGACTATGGCAGTTTTGTCTTGCGGGAAAAACGAAAGGCCCCGCGCCGCCCTTCCTCATGAAAGCCATAGCCGCGCTTTCAGGCCTTCAGCCGGAGCACGGGCCCGAGGAGTCCGTCAGACTGCTGTTCGATTTTTACGATGTAGCGACCTCTCTCTCCGGGGAGTATACGTCTCCGCCGGTCCCTCTGTTTATGGGCAAAATACGGCCGGAAAAGATATCTGCGCGGCGCAACGAACTCAAAGACGGTCATAGGAAAAAACTGGAAAGCATAATCACGAAGCTTACGGAAATACCCGACTTAATACCCGAACGGCATCCCGATAAAAACGGCTCCCCGGCGCCGCTGCTCGAGCCGTCAAAAGAATATCTCCTGATTAAAGGAAAACTGCTCAAGCTTGACGAGGAGTTGAAATCGATTATTGAAGAGAAAGGCGGCATACCCGGCAGCACCCTCATTAAAGGAAGCGACATGGGGGCCGGAATACTGTTTACGCTCGTCGACCCGTTTGAAGAAGAGGAAACCGGAACCGCCGACGGCGGGCTTAAATACGACGAGTGGGATTACAAGCGCGGCGGATATAAAAAGGGCTGGTGCACTTTGTTCGAGCATGACATGTATCCTGGAGACAAACCCTTTGTGGGGCGGACGCTCAAACGGTACAGCGGATACGTTACGGTTCTTCGAAAAAAGTTTGAGCTGCTCAAACGCGAGCGCAGGCTGCAAAGGCGGCAAAAGGACGGAGACGAAATAGATTTCGACGCTGCTGTCGCGTGTTTTGTCGACGGCAGGGCGGGTGCTTCGCCATGCGAGAATATCTACAACAGGACCGACCGCCAGGAGCGGAGCATCGCGGTTCTTTTTCTCCTCGATATGAGCGGATCCACTCGGGGGTGGGTAAACCAGGCGGAAAAAGAATCGCTTGTTCTCATGATCGAGGCTCTTGAAACACTGGGCGATCTCTACGCGGTCTACGGGTTTTCCGGCATGACGAGGAATCGCTGCGACCTGTATCGTGTCAAAGGGTTTAATGAGCGATACAACGACATTGTCAAGAGCCGTATCGCCGGCATCACGACCAAAGATTATACGCGCATGGGCCCGTTCATCCGCCATTCGTCCAGCCTTCTCAAGATAGTTGAGGCCCGGACGCGGCTTCTGATAACGCTGAGCGACGGCAAACCCGAAGATTGGGACGGCTATAAGGGGGATTACGGGGTCGAGGACACGCGCAAAGCGCTGATCGAAGCCAGGATGCAGGGCATCCATCCCTTCTGCATAACAATAGATCACGAGGCACAAACCTACCTTCCCCATATGTTCGGTCGGGCGGGCTATGTCTTTATCGACGACGTACGGAAGCTGCCCAGCCGCATCACTGAAATTTACCAGCGCCTTACCGCGTGAGGCAGCATAGCGCATAGCGCATGGAGCAAAGAGAAAAGAGAAGACAGTAAAGTAAAGAGCTGCTTTTATACGCTCTGCGCTATGCACCATGCGCTCTGCGAATGCGGCCCCACCGATTTGACACATGAAACTTTTTGTGCTACGTTTTATTTAGAACGATTTTTTGGAGGTATTTTTATGAGACTTCCTCTCCAGGTCACTTTCCGCAATATTCCTTATTCCGAAGCAATCGAAGTAAATATCAATGAAAAGGCGGCGAAGCTGGACAAATTCCACGATAGAATCATGAGTTGCCGTGTCGTGGTCGACAGCAGTCAGCGGAGGCAGCACCAGGGAAAACAGTACGAAGTTCGCATCGACATAACTGTGCCGCGCAAGGAGATTGCAGTTACCCGCGAGGAAAACGAAGACATTTACATTGCGATCAGGGATGCTTTTAACGCAGCAGCGAGGCGGCTGGAGGAGCATGCACGTCGTCAGCGAGGCGACGTAAAAAACCACGAGGAACCGCTGACCGGCCGACTCATCAAAATTTTTCCGCGCGAGGAGTATGGCTTTATACGGACATCCGATGAACGGGACGTCTATTTTCATCGCAACAGCCTGCTCAACGAGGACTTTGGCCGGTTAAAGATCGGAACAGACGTCACGTTTATTGAGGAGCAGGGGAAAGAAGGCCCTCAGGCGGCCAGGGTAGCGGTAAGCAAACGCCGGGCAGCGTAAACCGGATGTCCGATAGATCTGTTTCTTTATTACTTGGTCCGTAAACGCTTAAAAAATATTGACGAGCATTTCCCTGTATCTGTTTTTGCGTTAAAACTCTCGTCTAAATTCTCCTAATTACCTAATATTCAACGTCAATTTATCTTCACTGGCCTCCCGAGGGCCTTTCTTCGCCGCAAATTCCCTAAAATCAGACTGAAACCGCTACTGCTTGTTGTATTGACAAGTATCGGATAACTGATATATTATGTAACGATTTCATAAACTTTTGTATTATATAATTATCTGTCAATGCCATGCTCCGGGATCCTGGAGGTCCAGTCCTTTAGAATAGAAAACGCATTCCGAGCATCGCTCGTTAGCCGAGCGCTGCTCATTTCCGATGAAAAAAAAGATCATTATCATATTCACCTTTTTTTCGCTGCTCGCATTCGCGGGCGGCACTTATTTGATCATCGCGATCGAACGCAGCGCCGATAATTTCAACAAGCTTATCATGCTGCACCAGGTCGAAATCCTCCGCGAGCATCTTCTGCTCGATATCCATCGTGTACAGGAAGATCTGTACTCCCAGACAACACGGCACCCGGAAAGCCGCGATGCTATTCTGAATCATGTCAGCGACATGGTAAACGGGATCAACAGCTGCTTTGATTGCCATCATACCGACGAAGTGAACGAACGGCTCAGCGACATACAGCAGCAGATCGGCCAATACAGCGGCGCATTGAACCGGGTATTGGATCTCCAGGTCAAGAAAGCGCACGGACTCCAAGAGGCCCATGAAAAAGCGCGTATTATCGGAGATTCGCTGATCGGCAAAGTCGACACCGTGATCGTGGCGACACACAAAAAACTATGGGAACAGACCGAGCACTCTCTTCGCGGACTGCACCGTACCAAAATGATCGTGCTTATCCTGGTTGCCTTCGGTCCCCTGCTCGTAGGAGTATCGGTTTTCACAGCGATAAAAAGTTTAACAAAGCCGATCGATATTCTTCTCGGCGCTACGAAACGGATAAAGACAGGGGACCTGGACTACCGGATCGAAGGCCTGAAGGACGAGTTTGCGGAGCTGGCGATCGCTTTTAACGACATGGCGGGCTCTCTTAGGGAACATATGCGGGCCATCGAAGAGAGCGAAAAGCGGTACCGGCTTTTGTTCGAGAGCGCCGCCGACGCGATATTTATTCTGGACGCCGGCAGCGAGTTCACCGGCGATATATTGAAGGCAAACCAGGCCGCGGCCAAGATGCACGGCTATACCGTCGATGAGCTGCTTACCATGAACATCAGGGACCTTGATACGCCGGACGCGGCTTTGGGCATTCCGGTCCGAATAGACCGGCTCATGAGCGGAGAGCGTCTTCAAACCGAGATCACCCATCAGAAAAAAGACGGCACGGTTTTCCCTGTAGAAATCAGCGCGGCCGTGTTCGAGGTAGGTGAGCACAAATATATCCTCGCTATCGACCGCGATATCACCGAGAGAAAACAGGCTGAGGAGGCGCTTCAAAGAGCCCAGCAGATACGGCTCGCCGGCGAACTGGCGACCGGGCTGGCGCATGAAATCAAGAACCCGCTCGCAGGCATCAAAGTCACTATGGCTGCGCTGTCCGAAGAGGCATATTTGACGGAAGAGGACCGGGACGTTCTTACAAAGGTCATTGATGAGATTAAGCGCATCGAATATTTGATGAAGAGCGTGCTCAGTTTTGCCCGGCCGCCGAAGCCGCAATTCATCGATACCGACGTCAATACCATCCTGGACGCCGTCGCGAGCCTGGCTCTGAAGGACCGGTCCAGGTCGGGAAAAGGGTCGCGCGCTATCACCATAGTCCGGAACTTCGAAACGAGCGTTCCCCGGATCCATGCCGATCCCATGCAGCTGCAGCAGATTTTTATGAACCTCCTCCTGAATGCGGTCGACGCCATGCCGGAAGGCGGGACGCTGGTCATGCGGACCTTTTTCGACGAGGAATCGTCATCCGTAGGGGTCGAGATATCTGATACGGGAACCGGCGTGGATGTCGCCGTGATCGACAAGCTCTTTCAACCCTTTTTTACGACAAAGCCGAAGGGCACAGGCCTCGGACTGGCCATCACGAAGCGGCTGGTTGAGGAGCATGGCGGAAAAATCAGCATTCAAAACAACAGGGACAAGGGCGCCCTGTTCAAGATCCGGCTCCCTGCCGCAAACCAGGAAAGGGTGTCAGCGGGGTAAATATTCACGGTGGTCATGACGGGAGGAGCTTTGGAGAAAGGCATTATCAAGTGAAAAGCAAGGGGAGAATATTTATTATTGATGACGATGAACTGATCGTTTCCATGCTCTCCCGCGTTTTGAAGAACAGCGGATATGATGTCCGGGTGGAAACGAGCGCCGACGCCATCATCGACAAGATCAGGACCTGGTCGCCCTCCGTCGTTCTTCTCGACAACAGACTCCCCGAAAAAAGCGGAGTAGACATCCTGCGGGAACTGATTGAGCAGGCAGTGCCAACGCAGGTAGTCATGCTGACCGCGGACGATACCGCGGAGACCGCTGTGAAGGCCATGAAACTGGGAGCCGCCGATTATATTACGAAGCCGTTCAACGTAGAAGAAGTAAAGCTGGTAATAAGCAATATTCTGGAAAAACAGAAGCTGAAGGAAGAGGTAAACTATCTCAGGAAAGTCAACTCGGAACTGTTCGATCGGGAAATCATAGGAAAGTCCAAGCCGGTAATTGATTTAAAAGCCAAGATAGAAAAAATTGCGAATGCCTCCGTATCGACCCTTCTGATAACGGGAGAGAGCGGAACCGGGAAAGAGCTGTTCGCCCGCTATGCGCATCGACTAATGCGGGGCCAGACGAGTTCGGGTTTTTCGCCGTTTATCCAGATCAATTGCGCATCGCTGCCGGAAACCCTGCTTGAGAGCGAACTTTTCGGGCATGAAAAGGGAGCGTTTACGGACGCCAAAGCCGATAAAAAGGGGCTGTTCGAACTGGCTCAGGGAGGGTCAATCCTTCTGGACGAGATCGGCGACATGGAGCTGAGCCTGCAGGCCAAGCTCCTGCGCGTGCTGGAAGAGAGGACCGTGAGGCACGTAGGCGGAAGCGAAGAGATACCGATTGATATTACGGTCATTTCGACCACTAACAAAAATCTTACGGAGATGGTCGAGACCGGAGAGTTTAGAAGCGATCTTTTTTTCAGGTTAAGCACGTTCTACCTTCATGTGCCGCCGCTGAGGCAGAGGAGGGATGATATAACGCTGCTTGCGAGAAGCTTTCTCGAATCCTTTAAAACGGGGTACAATAAAAAGTCGATTAAGCGCTTCTCACCGAAGGCCGAGGCGTTATTGACGGAATACGACTGGCCGGGCAACGTCCGGGAACTGAGAAATGTTATTGAAAGAATCGTGGTGCTGGAGAGCACGGAGGAAATACAGCCCGAGCACCTGCCCAATTGGCTGATAGGGCATCAGGACAACGGCACCCACGATAAACGCAAGGGCGGATTTATTCTTCCCGAAGCCGGAATAGCGCTTGAAGAAGTTGAGAAGGACCTGATTCGGCAGGCGCTGGATCGTGCGAAATCAAACAAGACCCAGGCGGCGAAATTGCTCAAAATCAGTTATGATACGCTGCGCTATCAAGTGAAAAAGTTCGGACTGGAATAGGTCGTGACCAGGTGCCGCGGTTGCTGATGCTGCGAGTTATTTGATTAATCAGGCGTCACATGCGCCGGATTGCCCAGGCTTCATTAAACGTGACACGAGAGAACGGACCTCATCCAGGTCAAACGGTTTTGGAAGATAATGACTTGCGGTGTTTCGGAGGCTACTCAGCTGTCCTTCGTCGAGGTCGACCGCGGTCATAATAATGATTCTCATGCCGGGCGAAATTTCCCGGAAGACATTCATAAGATTAAGACCGTTGGCGTCCGGAAGGTTTATATCCAGAAAACAGATGTCATACGGGGAACTGCGTATTTCATTCAACGCATCTTTCCCGTTCCCCACCGCCGTTACATCGAGACCGTCATGTCTAAGAGTCGTCGAGAGCGAATAGAGGATGAGATTCTCGTCATCAACAAGTAAAATTTTTGCCATCGTAAGAAGAATGCGATTTCAAAGTATAAAGGGACATAGTTCAGACTGCAATTGTCATACTCATGAATAAGCACGGTAAATATGAGGGAAAATTAAATAGATAGAACTACACCTCATTTGAACTGGGGTGAAATAGCGCAACAGAGTGGGTATTTAAACCAATTTATAGATCAAAAGACATTTTATAAGAATAGTCCTATCGTATGAAAAAATCTGGTGATTTAACCACCCTACATGGTTCTTCGACCGAAAAACATCTACGTTACGATTCAAATGACAATATAAATATCTGATAAATTTGAGTAATTGTATTAAACCCATTTTGGTATATAGGTTGCATTTTACTGAAACAAGTATTAATTGAAAAAGCGACCATTGTTGTTCTTGTATCCCAATAGATCAAGGAGTCTATTACCATGACGAAAAAGACATTTTTGTCACTGCTCATTTTAATGTTCATTGTCACGCTTGCAGCATGCAAGAGTAAGGGCGGAGGGGGAGGTACAGAGCCCATTCCCGACGAAAGGCCGGCGGTTATAACTCCGGCGACGCCCGGAACATTGATCTCTTCACCCGACCCGAAGCCTATCACTTCATTCCTGCAAACGGTGAGCAACGCGGATTTTTACGGGATTGAATATTTCCAGAACCAGGCCAATATCTGGGATATCGATAACACTTTTGCTCTCGTGAATATGCAGTTACCGTGGGCAATCGACCTGACCGTTGGGGGAACGTTCTTTCCAGCTGATCAAGTCTACGGTGAGCTTACTTTCTATACGCCGCTCCTGGGTCAATCCGAGGGAATCCAGATTGCGTCAGTTTCGGACGGGTCACGAATAGATTATTCTACAATCGGCGCAACAGGAATAGGGATGTCAGCGTACATTGCTCCCACCTCAGACTCTCGGTTGCAGCAGACGGTGTCTTTACCGTCCGGAACGACGTACACCTTGACATGGGCTGATGACTCATTCCTGCAGCCAGGCAGATTATCGGGCTATATACCGCAATACAGCGTTATGATTCGGGATACTGCAGGTAATGCCTTGCGGACCGTCTTTACGACAACCACAGGTTCAGCCTACGATGGGATCAATGGTTTCCCGATGGACGAATTCGCCGGCCAAACCATCGTTCTTTCTTTTGAAGTGCGAAGCGCTCCCGACTACGAGTACCAGACATTCACTGTCCTGGACGACGTGGCTATCTTTGACCCGAGCGGCATGTACAATTACAATATCAATGGCAGTCTGAGCGGCATGGTCAATTACAATTACGTAAAAAATGGAGATTTTGAGGCAGGTCTGTCGTACTGGACGACGAATACTCCGTCACAGGTGCAGAACATGACATCGGGCACGCGCACTCTTGAAGGGCTTGCCGTTACGAGGTCGTTCTATACGGTGCCGAACAAATTGTGGGGCAGATGGGTCGACGTCTTCACAAACCCGACCGGCAGCTCGATCACCAAGACGATTACATATGAATCCGCACTGGGCTCCGGCGGATCGGGCATAATTTACCGGTCCATCCCTGGTGATACCCGGATCCGGGCGCTTTCCTCATGGGACAGCGAGGCATCGGTACGCGATGTCGGGTTCGTCTTTGGAAAGGCGGCAACCGTGGACTATAATTCAGCGAGTGGATTAGTCAGTTACGACGGGAACGACATAATAACGGTTACCTATGACATTACTGTTCCAGCAAACGGCAGCGTTTCTCTGGTCAACTTCGTCATCATGAACGGAAAATATACCGGCCAAAGCGCATCGACGGCAACCGCGAAGGCTTCTGAGATCGACAATGAGACTTATAAAATCTTGACGAAGTTCTGGACAGAGGCGCAGTATCGGGACGGAATGAGCCAGGAGCAAATGGACGCGATCGTTAATTTTTAAATCCAGAAGCAGGAACCGACTAAACCCAAAAAAAGCATTTGGGACGCAGAAAAATCGGATAAACGCAGATAAGGTCGATAAAAAACGTTCTTGTATCGTAAAAGCAGTCACCCTGCGGGTGAATTTTTTGTTTGATCTGCGGTTATCGTTCGACTGAGTTCACGCCGAAGTCTGCGTTCATCTGCGTCCAACTGCCGTTTTCAGGCTAAAGGGTTTTTCCGGAGTGTTCACTATCCGGAGGAAAGCGAGCAACGCCGTATTGAATATGTCCAATTTATCCGGGAAAATATCTTCTTACGCGTCACGCACGGAACCCGTCAAGCCATCCAACAAGATCTTGATCGTAGACGATGAATTTCTGATCAGGTATTCCTTGCAGCGGCTCCTCGAACGGGACGGTTTTTCCGTGATCACTGCCGATTCGGGTCTCCAGGCGCTTCAGCAATTCGAACAGGAAAAACCCGAAATCGTTATTCTGGATATCCGCCTTCCTGATGCAAATGGCTTGACCATTCTGAAAACGATAAAGGATATCAGCCCTTCCGTAACCGTGATAATGGTTACAGCCTGCCCCGATATTCAAAGCAGTGTCGAAGCCATGAAGATGGGCGCTTTCGATTATCTGGACAAACCTATTGATCTCGATAAGCTGAGGAGCATCCTGAATACGTTGAAGCAGGAACGGACTCAGGAAAAGCTGGTGCTCCTGCCCGGAAGCGTCGCTTTTAAGAGTGACGCAATGAACGAGGTAGTCAGGATCACCGAGCGCCTGGCGAACAAAGCGGATGTTACAGTCCTGGTTCTCGGGGAAAGCGGGACGGGAAAGAGTTTCCTGTGCAGGACCATCCACGAGCTCAGTCCGCGAAAGGGACGGCCCTTTGTAGAAATAGGGTGTTCGACGATCCCCGAGTATCTGATAGAGAGCGAGCTCTTCGGATATGAGAAAGGCGCTTTTACCGATGCAAAGGCGTCCAAAAAGGGGCTGATCGAGACTGCGGAGGGCGGTACGGTTTTTCTTGACGAGATCGGAGACATGCCGACCGCGATGCAATCAAAGATCCTCAGCCTTATCGAAGAGAGGAAATTCAGGAGGATCGGAGGACTCCAGCAGCTGAATGCAGATGTCCGGATCCTTGCGGCCACGAATAGAAATCTTCATGAACTTGTTCAGGAAGGCAAGTTCAGGCTTGATCTGTATTACCGTCTGAATGTGGTTACGATTGAAATGCCGGCGCTGCGCACCCGGGTACAAGACATCCCTCTCCTGTTGGAGCATTTCCTGAAACACTTCAGTACGAAGCATGCATGCCCTGCCAACTGTATAACGGCGGCAGCTTTGGAAGCCCTGAAAAACTATTCCTGGCCGGGCAATGTGAGGGAATTGAAGAACCTCATGGAAAAACTTGTTGTTATGTCGAAGGGCGACAAGATAGGCGTCGACGAGCTTCCATCATATATTCTTGACGATAAAGGCGCCCGGGCGCCTAAGCCGCAAAAAGAAGCCGTGACTGTTCCGGACCAGTCTTCAGAAAAAACGAACCATAACAGCCTGTCCCTAAAAGTACTTGAAGAAGAGTCGATCAAAGCCGCCTTAAAAGCTACAAACGGAAATCAAAGACAGGCAGCGAAGCTCCTGGATATAACCAGGGACACGCTGCGTTATCGAATGAAAAAACTGGGTATCGATTCATCGAGCAGCTGTTTCCGCGCCCCTTCCTAATGTAATTTTCTACGCTGTTATCTTTACCGTTCTCTTTTGCTTTACGACTGTGAATTTTGTAATCCTGAATTCAGTATTTCGATCTTCGCGTCTTTTTTCAACTCCTCTTCCCATTCCCGGGTCCTCTTTTCGACAGCAGGGCCCTTCAAGGTTGCCTCCATTTTTGTTTTCGCCTCTTCAAATGTAAGCTTTCTCTCGGGTGAATAGTTCTCCAGCTTGATGATATGGAACCCGTCAGACGCGCTTATTACGCCGGAGAATTGTTGAGGTTTCAATTTCTTCGCAGCTTCGTAGATCTCTCTTTCCCGTTCGGATCGGACAAGCAGCTTTCGGACAGTGAAGCTACCGTCGAGTACCAGCTTCCAGGGGTCCTGAGCCGCGTCCGCTTTTATCATCCGGAGCAATTTCTCTGCTTTTGCCCCCTTGGCATCGTTTTTAAACACGTAGACATCAACAATCGAAACTTTCTCAGGCTGGATCAGCTGCTCTTGTTCCTTTTCGTACTCCCTGCGCAGCTCTTGTTCGGGAATCGAAACGCTATCGATGACTTCTTTCGCGTAGATTAGTTCAATTGCAAGACCCCGTTCTATCTCGGAACGAAGATCCGCCTCGGTAATATTGTTATTCTTCAGGTATTCTGCGTATTCTTTTTCGCCGCCGGTGTTATTTATGAAATTGTTGATTGACAAGTCGATTTTGGCCGGATCCACCATGAGCCCCCGTTCGTTGGCCCGCTGATACGCAAGCTCCAGCAGGACCAGGCTGTCCAATGCCCTTTTCCGGCGTTCCTCCAGACTCTCCGGCGCACCACCTGCTTTCTCCGGGAGACGGTTCATCATGTTGACGAGCGAGTCCATGGATAATTCAGCGTTATTCACCTTTGCAACAACAAGCTTTTTTGCTTCATTGTTCACCACGGCGGCTTCCTTTGAGGCCTTTTCCGCAGCAGGCAAATGCTTCATGCATCCGTTCAGGACAACAGCAACCAAAAAAATGATGATCGTCAATTGGCACATGGTTCGCAAGTTTAATCTCATAAGTTACTCCTTGATGGAGATTCCTTTTTAAATTTATCGAATACTATAATGATTCGTTATACAGTGCAAGCGGCTTTTTATAAGAAAGAACAGGCAGTCCCGGAATTGGGACTGCCTGTTAATCAGATGAGCATAATGCTGCTTACGGTAAAGGCAGTGCCTCGAAGTTTCTGTCGAGTATGCTGGTATTCGTAACCGTCGTCACGATGTTCGAGGGATTCCACTCGTACACCTGTCGTGTGGTTGTTGTACCATCGCTGACCAGCCTGCCGGTTCTCTTCAACGCCTCGATCGTATAATCGGAGTATGTCGTCGGTGTCGGATACGTCGCCAATACCACGTTTGGCACTACGTTTCTGAACGTGTATGCACCGAAGGAGTTGGTAACCGCTCTCTTAAGGATCTTATCGTTATACTTCAGGGTCATGATCACTCCCGGGAACGGAGTAGTGCCGCCCGGTTTCGTTACAAGGCCCTCCATGGTCATACGTTCTACCGTAACCGGTATCTTCGTCCTGGCCACCTGTGTAGTGTATCCGGGGGTGTCGGTTCTTAGCATCATCATGACATTGTACGTTCTCGCTCTGCGGTACAGATGGTCGGCTTGGCCGCTCATTCGTATGTAGCTGCGCTGACCGTCGCCCCACATGATTGTTATTGTCCCTGTCATGCCCGAAGCCACAGTCGTATCCGTTAAGGTTACGCGGTACCCGTCAACGTCTATGTCGGCAGTCGGCGAAATAGCGCTTGACAATGCGATTCTCGGATAGACGGTCCTCGAGATAGATGAACTGCCGCAGGTCAACGTTACGGTCTTGACAGCTGTGTTGGTATACGTAGCAGAGGTGGTCACACCGCTCCCCGATAAACCATTGCCGAAGTTCCAGGAGTGGTCGGAACATTTAGCTGACGCCGATGCATCAAAGTCGATTTTGTAAGGCGTCGTGGTATCGTTGGACCAGCTGAAGGCCGCCTGCGACGACTTGTGGATCCGGGTGAAAAGCGCGGCGACAGAGGCCGTAATCGTATGACATTTATCGCAGGTTCCCGCTGCCGTTGCAGGCGCAACGCCGGGTGTTGAATGGCAATCTGTGCACTCATCGGGTGAAGTGCTGTATCCTGCCGGATGGTTCAGTTCAGCAATGGTCCGAGCATGGCAACCCGTGCAGAGGGCCATTGTTGCGGATGTCGGGCTGACTCCCGGTCTCGTGTGACACCGCCTGCAGACCGTGTTGGATGTATGTGTCGCGGCATGCGTAGTATGCAATGTCGCCGTATTAGTATGGCAGTCTGCGCACGTTGTAGACAGTACCGTGCCGCCGTGTATGGCAGATGAAAAGATTGAAATGGAGGCTGCCCTCAAATGCGCCGTACCGTCCGGGCCATGACACTGGCTGCAGATTCTGTCAGTGTCAATCGGGGCGTTCTGATGCAATGTGGCACCGTTGGCAAAATGACAGGTCTTGCATGCGGCTGCGCCGGTCCCGGGCGCTCCGGTGTCCGTCGGATGACTCAGGGTTGCCGGGATTATTGAGCCGTCGTGACATGCCAGGCAGTCAGCGTTGTTAAGCGCGTCCGCGCTGTGGATATTTTGTGCCGCCAGCGAAAGCTGGTTCTTGGACAAATACGCTACGCCGGTCGCCGGGGGATTTGCGACGCTGTTCGTTCCGCCGCCGTGACACTGGCCGCAGGCCTGGTCCAGGTCCGGATAGATGGTGGTCATAGCCGGGTCGGTGTTTATCCGGAAAGGATGCGTAACACTGACGGCGCCGGAAGACTGGTGGCAGGTATCGCATGCCGCTGTCATGCCCTCCGGCGTGGACGTATCCACTATGGGGGTGCCTGCACCGGACGGGTGCATGATAGTGTCGAGTTTGGCCGTGTGGCAGCTCACCCCGCAGGTCGTATCGCGGCATTGCGCCGCGTGCGGCCCGGTGACGCCGTGGCAATCCTGGCAGGGCGTCTCCGCGTATGAGCCGGATGCCGGCGCAAGAAGAAGCACCAGTACAACAAGAAAGCCGGCTGCCCAGCCTGAACTTTTCGTCATACGTTTCGATTTTCTTCCAATTACCGGCATGGTCCCCTCCGATGCTCAAGATTTCCGGTTCCAGGTTTCACAAGGTTTTCCGCTCAGCCGATCGGTTGGCGGTTAATAAAATGATTCATGGCATTGAGCGCACTCTAAGGAAATCCAATATCTATAGGGTGTTCCCCAGGTTACCCTTGTCTGCTCTCTGTGACACCCGACGTTAGAGCATGATTTCGTCACAGGATCGTATGAGGCGCCGCTCAGATTGTAGGTCTTCGTAGTGAACCATACGTTGTAGGTGATGGTGTTCGCGGTGTCGAGGACAACATTGTTCGAGCCGTTGACATGGAGCTCGCGGCTTGCCAGCGGGACGGGACCGTATACAACGCTGGACTCCGTGTATGTATACGTATTGGCCGTAGTGACGGTCCCGTAATGGCACGTCCTGCACATGACAGGAGAACCGGAACCCATGTTCCATGCGTGGAGATCCACATATCCGTAATCATCGACCCATCCGTGGCTGTCTCCTACTCCTGCCGACACCGTGGGATAGGAAGTGATCAACGGGAATGCGTGGCACTCTGTACACGACAGGAACCCGGCCGTTGAGCTCGCAGTCGCTGTTGCGCCGGAAACCCCCCATTCAGGCGTGGCCTTATATACTCTCGAATACGTAACGGTATAAGGCTCATACGTTAGATTCCTTGGGCTCGTGCCAATAGGATAGCTCACCTCGCTCGAGGCAATAGTGTAGCCGCTGTGACAATAGATATTGTTGCAGGTCCCGTTCGAATAGGATAACGATCTGCCGCCGGTCAATTTGCTTTGATATGTGCTGCTGTTCGGTCCGGACGTATACGCCGCATCCGATGGATTCATTGCCTTGAGCGACCCTGCAGGAGCATGCGGGTCATAAAGTTCCACATCTACCCACCCGTTATTATGTTTTGTGAAGTCCAGGGCATGGCAGTTCCCGCACCCGAACTTATATGCCTCCCGAGTGCTGCTGACGCCTGTGTCGCCATACGCCATTACAGTCGTGGGTGTGCTGCCGTAGTGTATCAGATGTGAGCCGGTTTGCGGAGGAGTATCATGACAACCGGAGCATCCTACCGGGTTGCTTCCATGAGGGCTGCTCGAGTGGCATGAGCTGCAGTCGCACGCAATATCAGCATTCAAAAAAGATGCATTCAGGCCCACGATGCACAGTGCAAATGCCGAGGCGAACAAAAACATCACTGCGACTTTCATGAATTTTAACAGACGTTCTCTGCCTGTTCCTGCATCGGCTGCAATCCGTTGAGACATAGCAGACTTCCTCCTCTCAAGGTCTCCTTAACATTGTTAAAAAGGGCGCGATAACCGGTTTTCACGATATCTATGCGGGATCAAGGACTGTTCCTATTCTTAACGAAGCATGAATCGTGCCAACAGATCTACGCTTGTCAGCCCAAAAAAATTAGATAAATCATTAAGTTGCATAATGTCTGAACAAAGAGGACAATTTTTTGGAGGGAAAAGGTGCGGAGAGAGGGTTATTTCACCCATTATGGCAGGTGCTTTTGCTTTCCTATTCGGTTTGTCGACACAGCAGAAGCTTGTTTCACTAGCTAGCGAGGTGTTATATCGGGATCCAATATTTCGATCTTCGCGTCTTTTTTCAACTCCTCTTCCCATTCCCGGGTCCTCTTTTCGACAGCAGGGCCCTTCAAGGTTGCCTCCATTTTTGTTTTCGCCTCTTCAAATGTAAGCTTTCTCTCGGGTGAATAGTTTTCCAGCTTGATGATATGGACCCCGTCAGATGCGTTTATCACGCCGGAGAATTGTTGAGGTTTCAATTTCTTCGCAGCTTCGTAGAGCTCTCTTTCCCGTTCGGGCCGGACAAGCAGCTTTCGGACAGTGAAGGTCCCGTCGAGTATCAATTTCCAAGGGTCCTGGCGAGCATCCGCTTTTATCATTCGGAGTAATTTCTCTGCTTTTGTTTTTGCCCCCTTGCCATCGTTTTTCAACACGTGGACATCAATAATCGAAACTTTCTCGGGCTGGATCAGCTGCTCTTGTACATTTTCGTACTCCCTGCGCAGTTCTTCTTCGGGAATCGAAACGCTGTCGACAACTTCTTTGGCATAAATCTGTTCAATTGTAAGACCCCGCTCTATCTCGGAACGAAGGTCAGCCTCAGTGATATTGTTACTCTTCAGGTATTCGGAATATTCCTTTTCGCCGCCGGTGTTATTTATAAAATTGCTGATTGATAAGTCGATCTTGGTTGGATCCACCATCGATTTTTGCTCCTTGGCCCGCTGATATGCCAGCTCCAGCAGGACCAGGCTGTCCAACGCCCTTTTCCTGCGTTCTTCCAGGCTCTCGGTTGCACCGCCGGTTTTATCCGGGAGACGGTTCATGATTTTGACGAGCGAATCCATGGACAATTCCGCGTTGTTCACTTTTGCAACAACAATTTTTTTTGCTTCATCGTTCACCACGGCAGCTTCTTTTGAGGCCTTTTCCGCGGCAGGCAAATGCTTCGTGCATCCGCTCAGGACAACCACAGCCAAGAAAACGCAGATCGTAAAGTGGCCCGCACTTCGAATTATTGATCTCATCAATTTACTCCTTGAACCGAGATTTTTTTTAATGTTCTCGAATACTATAATGTTATTCGTTAAAAGGCAAGAAAGAACAGGCAGTCCCGATGTTCGGCGACTGCCTGTTTATCAAGTGAAAATAATACTGCTTACGGTAAAGGCTGGGCCTCGAAGTCGTTGACAGTTACGGTGGCATTCGTAACCGTTGTCGTGATGGTTGCAGGTGTCCAGCTATAAACCTCTCGTGTTGTGGTTGTTCCGTCGCTGACCAGTCTGCCGGTTCTCTTCAATGCCTCGATCGTATAATCAGAGTATGTCGTCGGTGTCGGATACGTCTCCAATACCACGTTCGGCACTACGTTTCTGAACGTGTATGCACCGAAGGAGTTGGTAACCGCCTTCTTCACGGTATTACCGTTGTGCTTCAGGGTCATGATCACGCCCGGGAACGGGGTAGTGCCGCCTGGCTTGGTTACGAGGCCGGATATGATCAAACGCTCGATCGTAACCGGTATCTTAGCCCTGGAGGCCTCTACCCTGTATCCGGGGGTGTCGGTTCTTAGCATCATCATGACATTGTACGTTCTCGCTCTGCGGTACAGATGGTCGGCTTCGCCGCCCATTCGTATGTAGCTGCGCTGACCGTCGCCCCACATGATTGTTATTGTCCCTGTCATGCCCGAAGCCACAGTCGTATCCGTTAAGGTTACGTGGTATCCGTCTGTGACTACGTTTGCAGCCGGGGTAATAGCGGGAGCTGCTGCTGCTCTCGGGTAGACCGTTTTGGATACGGATGCGGACGTTGATGCATCGCCGCAAGTCATCGTTACGGTCTGGGAAGTGGCGAGGGCATACGTATGGTCCGTGGTTATACCGGTCGCTGAAGAACCGTCGCCGAAATTCCATGAGTAGGTCGAGCAGTTCGTTGACGACGCTCCGCTAAACAGGATCTTGAACGGCGTTACAGCGTCGTTCGTCCAGCTGAAAGCCGGCCTTGGCAGTGATCCGCTGTGAATCTGGGAAAACCGCAGGTCGACCATAGACGAAACCGGGGTACCATGACATGACTCGCACGCCGAGATTGTAGGCACAACACCTGCTGTTGCATGGCAGGAGCCGCAATTCTGAGGCGTTGTAGTACCTGTTGTAGAATGGCTCAGAGTCGACATCGTCTGAGAGTGGCAACCCTCGCATGAGGACATTGTTGCCGACGACGGTATGGTTATATGCGTTGTTGTATGGCACGTTGTGCAGGTGTCGGCATATGTAACCACGTGAGTGGTATGTGTCTGGGTGGGATGGCACCCAACGCAATTCATGGTGCTCACCGCCGACCCGTTCATGAGTTTATCAAGGGTTGCGGTGTCATAGCCCAGAAGCGTCTTCTCAGAGACCGTCGTAGCTATATAACCTCCATTCGTGCATGTGCCGGTTGCGCCTGTCATCGGGTCGGTGATGCACTTTGATCCGATGTCGTACGTGGCGAACGTCGGTCCCACTTTTATGTTGCCGAAGACCTTGTTCGCTCCGCCGTCCTGGACCTGCTGAAGGTTCTTCTTGTAATACAGTCTTGTCTCGTCGCGGCTGTAGAAATCAGTCGCCTCGCAGCCGTTCGTAGGTCCGGTGCCGTTCGTCATGGAGCCCGGTCCAGTCATACGGCCTGCAGTCGGGAACCCGAAGAACGAGTAGACCGGATTGCAGCCGAGTGCGAAGCTGCCTTCCCGGATCGAGAACATCTGCATCATGTCGATGCCGTCGACCGGCATGGCTGTTGAGATGTCAGCAGGCATGCCGAACATCGGGAACAGGTTGCTTGCGATGTACGTCTTGCAGGCAAGCAGTTCGTCACCATCGCATGTGCCGCTGGCGTTGGAATCGAACATTTGGCACATCGTGTTGGCTGCGGTCCAGCCGCCGGGTGTGTTACCGTACAGACTCGCGTTCAGCTGATGCATATCATCGCCGCCGCAGTCATAATCAGCCATCTGCATAAACCCGTTCTTGAGCAGCTCCTTTTGACCGTCAAAGAAGCCGACGGAGTAGGGGCTGTAGTTCGGATTTCCCGGGACAGAGCTCGAATGGCACATCACGCAGCCGCCGGCTGACGGCGATCCGAGGGCCAATGAACTGTCGGTGATACCGTGGGACGGGTCGAAGAAGAAGGGCTGCAGGTTCATCTTCGGGTCGACATATGCGCTATGCGTTGCCAGTCCCGCTCCTGTTCCCAAAAGCTCGGCTCTCATCGCTGCGATCTTGGCTGCAGATTCGATCTTCAGGGGATCAGTAAGCTGGAAGCCGTTGAATGCGGCAACATCGTTCGTTTCGTTGATGCGTATCCCGAAGCTGGGATTATTCGCCGCAACGAGCGCGGCTGCTGCGGTGACGTCTCTTGTCTTGAGCGGGATGTAATCCGCACCGTTCGGAGAACCCTTGCCCACCCACATCGGCAGCATGGAGGGAAGTCCGGGCGCTATCTTCACTACAGCACCGGTCGGTTCCTGAACTTTGATCCATTGCTTTAACGGAATCATCGGCGTTGCTCCGCCTTCCATGAAGTTGAAGGCAAAGTCGAAGTGGTTGGCGTTGCCGTTGGCGCCGTCGGTCTGCCGGTACCCGCCCGTTGTCCAGTCTCTGAACAACAGTCTTCCGGGCGACGAGAATATTCTGGGTATGTGGCATGTCCTGCAGTCGATTTTTTCGAAATGGAATGCCGGGAAGCCGGCGTGGGCAGGAACAGGCGCCGTACCCTTGTTGGGATGGGTCCCTTCGATATGACAGCCTTCGCAGGTAACCGTCCCGTCAAACACGTCATTTGCTTTTTCGAGCGTGCTCCATCCCTGTGCAACCTGGTGGTCCATCTTCTGCACGCCCGCAATACCGGGATACGTATAGGATGTCGCGCCGGACGAGATCGTCCTTCCGGCGAAATCTCCGGAGAGGGTATAGTGGCAGGTTGCGCACTTTACCCCGGCGGCATCATGAACATCGGTGTCTGACATCTTGCCCGCGACTTTCTTAGGCAGCATGGTCATAGGATCTTCGAAAATACCCATCCACTGACCCTCGCTACCCTGTAACGTGGTTCCGGCCGCCTCGTTGCAGGCCGCCTGAACACTCGGCATTGCGCATAGACCGTTGCTAAACCAGCCGGTCGTCATGTCGCCGCCCATGGCGTTAAACGTGGCGCAACCGAGACAGATACCGAAACCGAACCTGTCCTGGGTGCCGACACCTGAGCGCTGGGACCGCTTGCCCATGCCGGTTTTGCAGCCGAACTCGTTCCAGAGTGTGTCGTTTTTGCCGTCTTTTCCGGAAGCTATGGCTCCGCTGCCGTCAATCTCATCGAAATCGAAGGCCTGCTCTGCGGCAGTCATCCTGAAGAAGTTGCCGAAGCCGGTTGTCATGCCGCCGTACTTGGCCGCTTCCATGGGAAGACCGATGCTGTCGGAATTGGTCCTTGCATGGCACATTGCGCAGTTATTGCTGTTCGGTGTTGAAGTGATTTTCTCAGCCGGAATCGTGGAGGGCACATTGCTGAGCGTACCGCTTGCCAGATCAATCAGGGCGCCGAGACCTGCAGTGGCAGCCTGCTTCAGATAGCCCAATGATACCGAGATGTTCCTGTTGTATGAATCATAGAACGTGCCTGCATCCGTATCCACACCCGCAAACTGCGGTCCGCTGCAGGTGGGATCGTCCGCCGGGCCCACGGGATTCGTGGAGCTGCACCCCAGGGACTTGTACCAGGCAGCGCCTGTCCTGAGGCCGTCCATGTGACACATCATACAATCGACTTCAACCTTGTTGTCGCCGAAAAGCTCCCTGGTCGAATTCGTATCTGTGGAAACGATTCCGCCCGGGACAATGCTGCCGTCTCCGGCAACCCTGTTCGGCCTGTAGGTATACCTGCTGGCGATGTCCGTTGAAGACGGGTCGCCGTAGGCTTTCATATCGTAGTCGTATTCCATCTGTCCGCCGCCTACATGGCAGACGCCGCAGTCCTTCGCGAAATTCGGAGTGCTCAATTCTATTTCTCTTAAACGACCGCTCTCTGTGTCGTCATTGATGATTTTTCCCGCCAACTGGCGGTTGGAGGGCGGTCAGTAGCGGCCGGACATGCCGGGCCCGCTGATGGTAGCCGGGGCTCCCCAGATAGAGCGCTGAGCGGCTACCAGGCCTTCATTCCTGCCTAACGTGCTGTGTTTGCCCACGGAAGCGCCGTGAACAGGCGCTTTAACCGTATACGTCATGTACGTGGTAACGCCATTGGAATCCGCGTAACCCTGCACCTTGCTGACTTCCGTCGTTGCCGCTGATTCATAGTCCGGGCAGTTGCCGGCTGCAGAGCAGTCTTTCTGCATTTTGCCGGCGCCGCTGTTGTCGCACCACGTGTTTTTGTCGGTGCTGTAGGAACCGTCACTGCAATTGAAGTGGCAGCCGCCGCACGTCATTTTGGGGCTGTACGGCGTTGTGCTGGAAACGGCCGAACCCAGGGAGTCCTTCAACGTGACATCCAGGGTGTGTGCATAGGCCGTCGCAACACTCATGAAGAGGCAGACAGCAATAAACAAAACTATCTTGCCCCTGAGGTGTATTTTACCCATGTTTTCGTCTCCTCTAATTCATAGATTGTCTAACGAACAGTATTTGAAACCGAATACAAAAACCTTGCCTGCAAAAGGCAAAGTTAGATCGTTGCGCTTCTTATACCAAAAAGCACGAGGAATTATTATACGTTTGTGGCCTCCTTTCAGCCTGCCAGCTAATTAGAGTTTTTTGGGGGAACTTAAAGACATATAATTGCAAATATGCATAACATTGCAATTATATGTGCAAAGCTTTACTGTAATATTTCTTGTTTAACCTCCTTTACTTTATTATTTTCTGTAGCTGTTACCCGGGGGAGTGAACAAACCACAAAAAATAATTAGTTATAATATCAAGCACAAGCAAGAAATCGATTTTCTATTCCTCGTGCCTTTGTGTCTTCGTGGCAAATTTGGTTCGGCCAATTTCAGGTTAGGCAAGATTACGATCTAATCATTAACCTGAAAACGGCATTTGGACGCAGATGAACGCAGACTTCGGCGTGAGCTCAGTCGAACGATAACCGCGGATCAAACAAAAGAATTTTTAGAGAAAAAATTCACCCGCAGGGTGACTGCTTTTACGATACAAGAACGTTTTTTTATCCGACCTTATCTGCGTTTATCCGATTTTTCTGCGTCCCAAATGCTTTTTTAGGCTTAAGCGGTTCAAAGCAAAAAAATAAAAAGCCGGGATTATATTGCATTCGCAATATACAATCCCGGCTTCTTTGTCTTTAAGAGACTTCTTTGCCGTCTACTCTGAATAGAGTCTACTATTTATCTTATCGACAAGCGGTCTGCTGCAATTAGGGCATTTTGTCTCGATTCTGTCCTGATAGATAATTACGGGCTTGGATTTAAATATTGTGTAGTCTTTTGCAACCTGCTTGACGTTTGTTTTACATATAGGGCAATTCCCTTTTTCTGAAAGACAATAACGAATAATAGATTCGTTTTTCATCACGCCGACCTTCACAATTCAATAGCATTTTTAAAAGGCTAAGTTCTTATTGAATGCACTAAACATGCCGACATATGTCCTTGGTTTTTCGATAAAAATAAAGTTACTTTTTTGCAATACTGCAAATTCTATAATTATAGTAGCATATTTGCGAAACATTGTAACTTACATTATGAGCGATAACATAAACGAACTTATAAATGATATTCAACTTAATGTCATTGATAAATATGCGAATAATAATTTTAGATGCAATAGTCTTACCATGTCAAATATTGTTTATAAACAATGCAATTGCTAAACTATGCCGTATTAGGTCCTGGGTTTGCGCGGTATAACCCAACCTTTTGGGGTCATATTACGCATCTTGATCGAATCTTGAGCTGTTATTAGGCGGGACGGCGATAAAAATCGTATGAGCCGGATTAAGACTCTTAAACAGGCAGTCCCGATGTCTGGGGACTGCCTGTTTATTTAGCAGGTAAAGATAATGCTGTTTACGGCAGTGGAAGGGCCTCGAAGTTTTTACCGCTCTGGCTCGTATTCGTTATCGTTGTCGTGATGAGGGAAGGAGTCCAGGTGTAGACCTCACGTATCGTGGTTGTTCCGTCGCTGATCAGCTTGCCGGTTCTCTTGGTCGCCTCGATTGTATAATCGAAGTAATTGGTCGATGTGGGATACGTCGCCAATACATGGTTCGGCACTACATTCCTGAATGTGTACATCCCGTATGAGTTTGTAACTGCTTTTTTCAAGATTTTGCCGTTGTGCATCAAGGTCATTATTACGCCCGAGAATGGGGTAGTGCCGCCGGGCTTGGTTATGATGCCGGATACGATCAAACGTTCCACCGTAACAGATATTTTTGTCCTCAATCTCTGGCCAAAATATCCGGACGCCGGATTCAGCGTCGCATAAATTACGATGGTATATTTTCTCGCCCTGGGGTAAAGATGCGACATAGTTGTCGTTCCTTTCGGCACGGTCGTATATTTGCCGTCACCCCACGAGATTCTTATCGATCCCGTACCACCACTGTAAACACCATAATCGGTAAGATCGGTAAGATCGATGGAGTAGCCTGTCACTGCGGGACTAAAGTTCAATGCAACGGAAGGCGCTGCCGCTGCCGACAATGACCTGGGGGAGACGGTTCTTGACTTTGAAGCGCCTTCGCTGCAGGTCATCGTTATTGTGGCGGAAGAGACCACAATATCGTAAATATGATCCACGGACGAACCGGTTCCGGTGCTACCATCCCCGAAGTCCCAGGCAGGACCGGAACAATTAGTACCTATATTTGTGAACGTAACCTTCTTCGGCACGGACGTACTGTAGCTGAACTTGAATTCCGCTGTCGCTATAGGTTGATGAATCGTCTGCCAGAAACGAACAACAACGGCGCCAGCGCCGAATGCATCCAAAGTATGGCACTTGTCGCAGACGCCTTCAGGAACAGTCGGCGCGGACGTTCCATGGCAGCTCGTACAATTCAAGCCCGACCACGGATGGTTTATCGTTGCCAGCGCGGCAGTATGACAATCCGTGCATGTTTGAAGTATGTTCGTGCCGTGCTCTGTCGGCCTCACACCGGCCGAAAGATGACATTGATCGCAGCCGGCAATCTGCACGGTATCATGGTGTTGTATCCCGGGGCCGTTCGGCCCTCCGACGGTATGGCATGCATTGCAGCCGCTGGTGACCGGTAGTATTCCGGGCCCTGTTACGCCAAGCGAGCCGTTCGTCTGCTGCGGGATGTGGCAGCTCAGGCAGACGCCGTAATGGTGATTTGCGCCTGGTACAGGGGTCTCACCCTTTTGTGCTTCCTGGACCAGCGCGTTGGGAGTCGGGTAGTTTTGATGGCACGACAAACAGAGCGTATTACCGCCTGAAAAAGCAACGCCGCCGTTACCCGTGTGGCACGACACGCACGGAGCGCGCGTTTCAGCCGGGGTGCCGAAGGTCATGCCGTGGTGGTTGTCGCCGGCCCCGCTCGTGACAATCGCTACTTTGCCGCCCTGCGCAGTGCTGTGACAGGTCATACATGCAGTGTTACCATCAGCCGTATTCGTTACGGTGCCGTCGGAGTTCAGACCGGGATCGCTCGGGCTTACCGCCCACATCATAGTTGCGGCTCCCTCTGTGTGGCAGGTCGTACATGTCCCGGTGTGGTGATTTACGCCCGCGCTCACCGTTGCCAGGCTTGTAACGCCGTCCGTTCTGGTCCAGGGCTGATCATGGCACTGCATGCAGGCTGCGTTGCTATTATCGGCCGGCGCTACACCGCCGCCATTATGACAGGCTGAACAGTTCTTGCCCGCGGGCTTCAAGGCAGGAACAGCATGGTGGGCTGGGATACTGCCGCCGTTGCTGTGGCAGGTAAGACAGAAAGCATTGCCGTCCGCAGCCAGGGATTTTCCCCCGTTATTCGGCGCCTCTCCGCCGGATGCACCGTGGCACGTCGTGCAATTTTGCAATCCGGCTCCATGGTGGTTCGTGCCGGGTATGATCGCTATAGCCGTTCCAATAGCGCTGCTGTGGCACAGCAGGCAGTTTGCGTTCGTGGCTGCAAGCGGGTTACCCGGGACACCAGCTTGTCCCGGCCCGGCAATCAAAGTTTTATGACAATCGGTGCAGTCTTTGCCTGCTGTTGCTACTGCCGCGACCCCATGATGTGCCGGGTACGACCCGGTGTTGCTGTGACAGGTGAGACAGAAAGCGTTGCCGTCCGCGGCCAGGGATTTACCCGCGTTATTCGTAGCCTCTCCGCCGTATGCACCATGGCACGTTGAACAGGCACCCTGGTTGGAATGGTGATTATCACCTGCTCCATCCGCGGTAATGGTATTGTGTGTCGCCAAGCCGCCGGGGCCATGGCATCCCAGGCAACCCGTGCCCGGCGTTATATGCCCTGTAGAAGAATTATATTCGGGATTCCCGGCAGGGGGCAGAACAGCGAACGGCTCGGCAAGATGGCATACTGCGCAATTCACGCCGCTATGGTGGTTCGTGCCGAGTACTATCGCAGGAGCCGTGCCGATCGCGCTATTGTGGCACAGCAGGCAGTTTGCGTTCGTGGCCGGGAGCGCGTTCCCGGGCGCGCCGGCATTAGCAGCATGGCAGCCCATGCTCATGCAGTCTTTGCCTGCTGTTGCAACTGCCGCGACCCCGTGATGTACCGGGTACGACCCGCTGTTGCTGTGACAGGTTAGACAAAAATCGTTGCGGTCAGCGGCCAAAGATTTGCCCGCGTTATTCGGTGCCTCTCCGCCGGATGCGCCGTGGCATGATGTACAGGAACCAGCGTTGGAGTGGTGATTATCATCTGCTCCATCCGCAGTAATGGTGTTGTGAGTCGCCAGGCCGCCAGGGCCATGGCAGCCCAGGCAACCCGTGCCGGGCGTAACATGCTCTGAATTATAGGAAGGATTTCCGGAAGGCGGCAGAACAAGGGTATGAAGCCGGGCGGTATGGCATGTCGAGCATGATGTAGTTCCGGTAACGTGATGACCTGTCCCGATGGTATGGCAAACCGAACAAGTCATGCTGTTCACGTTCCCGTCATGAATGGTTTTTGCCGATTCTGCAATCTGGGTCCCGGTCAGATAGGGCGCGCCTTCGGCAGCAGGGTTGCCTGACACGGTTACCGCTGCGCCGGCAACCGATGAAACCACAGCATAGGAAAGGTTGACGGTGCTTCCGGAGACCGATGAGATGATGGTCTTAAAAGGACCTCCGGACACGCCTGCATCGGCGATATGGATTTTTTTACCGGCAGCGAAGCCCGTCGCATCGTCAACGGTCAGGGTTTTCGAGCCGGTAGGACTGGTATCAATCGTTCCGGTTGTTGCAAGGTCCGTTGCTGACACCCCGCCGCCATGGCATTGTCCGCATGCATGATCCAGGTCAACCCAGACAGCATTATACCCTGTTGTGTCGACTGCCGTGGATGCGAGAGATTCACTGTTCGTGTAGGTGGGGAATGTAATGTAATTCGGGTCTGTGTTTATTCTCCAGAGATGCTTCATCCCCTCCGGCTGATGACAAATCGAGCACGCCTTGGCCGGGTTTTCCATGGGCGTGCCCGGCCCGGTCGGATGGTACATTAACGAAAGATTTACCTGAGAAACGGTGATCGTGGCGGCCGGATTTGAATGACAATCCGTGCAGGTTGCGTTAAATGCGCCGGCGCTCCAGCCTGAGGAGTTCTCATTGGTTGTTTCGTGGACATTGTGGCATGAAGTGCAGCCTCCGGCCGTGCTGGTGTTTTGGCCTAAATCGACAACCACCGCCCTGGCGAACTTGCTAAAATACAATGAGGCGGTTGTCGTACCATTGAAGTTCATTATAGCCCGACTGCAGTATTCCCCTGTTGGAACAATAGGATAGTTAACTCTTGGAGGCGTTCCGGGAAAAGACGGATCTCCGGGAACGATTGAGTACGGCGGACAGCCTATCTGTCCCCAGTTGCCCTTGAATTTCGCATGCGGGCTGTTCAGAAACTCGTTTCCGTCAGCATGATGCGAGAAGCCGTCCGGTTGCGCTGCTCTGTTGGTATAGAGAAGTTTAGCCCCCATATCTGACGTTGTAGAGCCGTTTGTCAGCAGAAGTGGAACGCCATTTTTTCCCGGGCCCGTATTCTCCTGCCGGTGGCAGTTCATGCAAAGCGCGGTGATATCCCCGCCAGTCGTTATGCCAGAGCCGTTAAACGCGGAACTGGGATTAGGCCAGGTACTATGACCGTCATAAAAGGACATGTGGCACCGTGAGCATTCGATGCCCCACTGGTCCCAGGAGGAAAGGTTGCGAGCGGTGTCTGTGGCAGTCGTGCCGTCAGCAGGCCAGAGAGGCATGCCTGGGTCAAGAAGAAGCTGGGAAGGGTTGCCGAGAGTCGTCATGGTCGTAAAAGTGGCAAGCGACCATGCAGGATTGCCGTAGGGGAGTTTGTTCGGGTCAAAAGCGCGATCGGGATCCAGATCAGGGTCCGTGTTGATGTCGTTTGCCGTCCAACCCGTCGTGTGACAGCGGGCGCATGAATAGACTTGAGAACCCCTCTCGAATACAGCCGGATTGCGGCGGAGTCCTGCGCCGCCGTAAATCCAGTATAAGGGCTGATCGCCCTCATCGACCCATAAATAATCCGTGGTGCCTGTTAGCGGATGCCTGGCAGTCTCGCAGGTTGTCTGGTTTGGATAGTTCAAAGGGTATCCGGCAGTGCCGTTTGCCATTATCGGCGACTCGCAGGTCGGGCATGCGACCAGATCCGGAACATCATCCGAACCTATCGTTCCGTCGGATTTTGCGCAGTAGGCCAAAGAGATAGTCCGGGGGGACCAGTTAACGAACATTTGGGGATAGTCTTCCTGTATCCCCAGTTTTTCGAATAATCCGGTAAGAGGATCAAGTCCGGCGTCCGCGAGCCAGGAAGATGCGGGATGGGTCGCATCTACGCCGGGCATTCCCCATGCATTCCCGTCCGCCGGGCGGGCCATATTTTTGTGGCCGCCCTTGAGGTACCCTGATACGTCGGCAGCCGGTCCGCCCGGCTGATGGCATCGCAGACAGTTGTCATGATCCGATGTATCCGGGTCAAGAGCTGGCAGCGCCCACCCGCTTTGCGATGCTGGATCACGTACAGCGCCATCTCTGTTGAAATCAGGGTTCGCGTTGCCGGAGAGCGGTATTGCCGTGAAAAATAGGGCTGCCCAGAAGATTAAATTCTTTCTTACATTCATGTTGGAATCTCCTTCGATGGATTAATAATTAATATGCCGGAAAAATAAAAATGCTGGACTACTGTTTAGGGCTTATAGTTGTTGCATGCTGATTTGGCCCAAACACTTTTACCGGTCATCGCTCTCAGGTGATTAGATGATTGAGCGCTTAACAGGCTGATATACGAGGAAGAATGGGAGAACCAGTAATAATAACTACGCAAGATGAGTGCCATATAGAGATAATTTTATTAATTTACGAAACGATAATAAAAATGTATAACACATTGAAAACTATCGGTAAATATGAAATGAAGACAGTGGCCTGCTAAAAAAACAAAAATGCGGATTATAGCCAGAATTTTGCTTTATATTGCACAATGGGGGCATTTGACGCCACCATTGAGGCATCTCACGCATTTAAAAACCTTTACTTCGCATTATCTTTAAATTTGAGTCACCCATTTGAAGGCTCGTTGTCAAGTGAAAAAGCCCGCCCTGAGGCGAGAAAATGAAATTTTCTCGTCGAGGGGTTGCAGTTATCGATTTCTTTACCAGTGCCGCAGTTTCATTCGGTTAAGGTATCAGTTTATTACTGTACCAGTCACCCATCAGGATTAAGGTCATTGGTGAAGCAATGGATCCATGACCCTTTCCCCGCGTAGCGGGGACCAGAAAATCTTCGGCTCCTTGCCGTGTCCAAAACGGGTTATTACAAGTAATGTGGTTGTTAACCAGCCCCAAGGTGGCTCACGGCACGGGCAGTAAAGCAGTCGATAACTTTATAAAATTGGGTGGAGCGGATTACCAATCAAGTTTGATGGTTTTTCCACACTCAAACGCAGGTTCACCGCTCCAGCCATCCTATGTTTAATCGGTCTTTCTCATACGAAAATTTTCTCTGGTTTGAAGACTACGTTATCCCGCATAACGTAGTAGGCTGCTCTCGCCAGTTTATGGGCAAGAGCGTTGTGCGCGACCATGAAATTCGTTTTCTGCATCTTGCGATTGTAGTATGTCCGCGCCTGTACATAACTGCGGCGCGCGCACTGAGCGGCCTCGGAATAGGCCCACGCAAGATACTTGTTGCCGCTTTTCTTGTTTCCTTTGCCCTTGACTTTGTCGTTGCTGAGCCACTTGCTCGAAACCTTCCGGCAGTAGGAAACGTAGTTCCCGACTTTGGGAAATCGGGTGATCGGCCCGGTCTCCAGCATTATGGTGAGCGCAAGCGTCTTGCCGATGCCGAATACGCTTTGCAGCTTGGCATAGGGCTCTTTAAGTTCCACTCTGTCTTCGATAACCGCTTCGATCTTATTGATCTGGCGCGTTAGGAAATCGATGGACTCTTTACTGACGGTTCCAGCCAACGCGAGGTCTTCGCTTGCCGACAGATACGGGGCTACACGGTCCTCGCTGAGCGCTTTCACATCACTCGTCTTGAGCCTGAAGCCGTTATTCCGGCAAATGATGTTCTGCAGGCTCACGATGAGCGATGTCCGCAGTTTTACCAGGTGCATCCGTTTCCGGAGAAGATCGCGGATTGGCCGGTCTTCCCTGGGGTATATGTATCCCTCGGGCAGAATGTTGAGGCGCAACATATCACACAACCAGAAAGCATCGTCCTGATCGTCGGCGTGCTTAAGACCGGAGTATTTCTGTATGCCGGCAGGATTTGCAAGATGAACCTTGTATCCTTCCCTTATAAGCAGGTCCACCAGCCAGTACCAGTTGTAGGTGGACTCCACGACGATCCCGACGATGTCGTTTTTGTATGGCTTAAGCGAATTGAGAATGATTTCGGGATCATTCGGCAGCTTCTTTTTAAGTACCTGTTTGCCATTTTCATCTTTGATGCCCAGATATGCATTGGTTGAATGAAGATCGAAACTCGTATACAATTGCATATAGCACCTCCAAGGTTAGAATGGGCTTCTTTCCTTGAAGCATACCAGAGTGCTGAGACGCTCTGGTATGCTGAGGTGCCTTCATATGATTATCAAGTTTTTGAGAAGCTAAAAAGCATTTACCGCGAAGGCGCGAGGAGCGCGAAGGAAACCATACGACAAAATCTTATTTCTGGTTTAAACCCGTTTCAATTCCTGCTTTCCTCGCGTCCTTCGCGCCTTCGCGGTTCCAAGGTATTTTTTTCATCGGTCTGAGGCCTTGCCTCGTTAAATATTTGGTAGTGTAGAAAAGGAGAGACTTTGGACATGAAGTAACAACAAATTGCCCTCCATTTTATGGATAATAGTTTTGGACGAAACTAACCATAAAACAGGAGGGCAATATGGGTGTTACCCCACAAAGGAAAGGTATCACCATCAGTTTTGATTGTCAATTTGAAGTGCATTTGAAGGACAGCTCTCTTTCATCAATACTCGCCGCCTTTGCCGAGCTTTTGCCGCAGATTTTGACGGACTTCATTCAGAAAGTGCTTGTAGGCTTTGGCGAGCATGTGATGGCTCTTAAGAAAAAGCCTTTTGCCTGCGGGTGCGGCAATGATCGGGAATTCACATGGAAGACGCGGCACGGGAAAAAGACTAAGATTCATGCCTTTTACCAATGGGTCTGGTTACAGCAGCTCCAGGTTGTTTGCAAACGCTGTGGGAGTAAGCTCTACATCACCCGAAAGCTGCTCGGAATGAAGCCGAAAAAGCGAATAGCGGCAGAAATTTATCGAAAGCTTGGGCTTCTGGGTTCCTTGACAACCTTTCGTGTGGCGGAGAAGATCGGCAAGATGTTCGGCTGGGCCGTGGACAAGATGACGGTCTGGAGCGCTGTCCAAAAGACGGGGTCGGAAATAGAGTTCAAGGTTGATGAAAAGGAGCTTCCCCAGGGCGAGGCTGACGGGACCGGGATCGGCATCAAGGGAATCAAGAAGCGCGGGAAGGAATTGAAGGCGTTCATACAGTACAAGAAGGGTGGCGGCGTGCGGGTGGCGGGCCTTGATATCGGGAATTATAACGGGTCCTGGGACAACCTTTTCAAGAAGAGTCTCAAGGCTCTGGGGAGCTTCACCCGTCCGTTTTCCTTAATCACCGACGGCGACACCTCCATCCTGGATGCTCTTAAGGGGAAGGTGAAGATAATTGTTCAGCGCTGCTTGTGGCATATTCCCTATCAAGCGAAGTATGTGTTGTGGCAGGACAAAGTGAAGCGTAAGAGCGAGGACTGGTTGTATGTGATCGTGGAGCTGATGGAAATCTGCGCGATACGGCCGTTTGTAGACGACAAGCAGACGATAGCCGCGATGATCGCTTCGAAGAAGGCCCGGCTGGATGAACTGATAAAGCGGTGCGCTGAGAGAGAATATACTCACACAGCCGCTTATCTTGAAAATGCCCGCCCGGATATGTTTACGGCGATCAAGAAGAGATTAGACGGTAAGACCACGAGCAAGGTGGAGCGACTCATGCGCACGGTCAATATGCGGGTAAACGTGAGCAAGTGGACCGAGGCCGGAGCGCTGAATGTCATGAAAGTCCGGCTGGCTTATTACTATAACGGATTTGATGCATAATGCGCGTAAAATGGGGGGCTTTTGTCAGGTCTCCACTTGACAACGCTACCAAATATTTAGCAACAAGCTGCGAAGGAAAGTTTTCAGTACAAGCACATCTGAAGAGAGGGACTGGAAGCGAAGTTATTAGCAAACTAAAGAGAAGGCAATATATTTCCATATGATTGAACTATTAATTTCATTTTTTTTATTGGAAAAAGACAAAATGTTGCCTTATGGATTCAGAGCCCCAAATTATTTCCGAATCCGGCAAATTGAATACGAAGCATGGCATTATCGCGGATTATGGATAGGGGGCATTGTCATGGTACTTGACCGTCAAGTCGGGGAAATGACATTCCAGCGTGCAACTTCCCGAATGGCCGCCGTTGTCCGTGTAAATCGGCTTAGGATTTGCGCCGAGCGGTTGCACGATACTCATGTCGAAATTAATCAGATACGTATGAGAGCCGGAGACGCTGTCGTCCTGCACTCCATGCGGATCATGGCATACGGAGCAGGACATGGGTTTATTGTCCGTCGGCGACTGAAGATGCCCGCTGTGCCCGCCCATACCGCCGGTTTTTCGGAAACTAACATCGTTCTTGATGCTGGTTTTGTTGTGGCATCGGTAGCACAGGTGAAAGTTGCCGTCATTATAGGGCATGCCCACATCGGTAATGTACTGTCTACGCAGAATCGGCGCATATTGAGACCCGTGCGGACCGCGTGACACTGCAGGGTTATCATCACTGTGGCAGTCCGTGCAATAAATATAGCTCATTGCAGTAAGCCCGGTCGGGACTTCCGGATCGGTGACGGGATCAGTCGGCGGCGAAAGGCTGGAAATGTCATCCGCGTTCGTTTTAGTGTCGGTGACGGGATGATGAGACGAGTTCATCTGGCTGCTTTCACTGAAATCAACACGCGTATTGATGGTGCTGATGCTTCGTTCGATAAAAATCGTCGCGTCATAGGTGTCTGAGCCGGCCGAGTCAGCATGGCATTTAAAACAGATTTCATATTCGTTCGCGGCAAAGTTGGGAGCAATAACCGCGTTGCCTGATTTGTCAATTCCTGTCACCTTCGCAATTTTTCCGGAGCGAGCCGGAGCGGTTGCCGATGAATTATCGCTCGCATGAGGATTATGGCAGTCAACGCATTCCACGTGGGCTGAATAAACAAAAGGAGATTGTCCTTCCGCCATGGGATCGTGCTTGTTTATGCCGTCATGCGGCGGGAGGTCTGTATACATTTCAACGTGATGTCTCGAGGTGTTCCCCATAAATTGGGTCTCAATGTTTTTCGCTGCGGCTGCTACGTTGCCGTTATGACAGGCGTAGCAATTCTGCTCCTCAGTCTCATACTTCATCAGCCGCTGCGTGCCGCCGGCTGAATGCGGGGCATGGCAGTTTTCACAACCGTTCATCTGCACTGTTGTCCATCCGAAGTCGCTGCCTGCCCCTGTTCGCGGCCAGGGGTAGTCCGGGTTAGTCGAGTTTTGCGGAGGCGGACCTGTGTACACATTCGGCGAGTTTTTGTGTGATGCCGTGTTCCATCCTGCCATATTATTGTGGCAGAGAAGGCACAAACCGGAGTTCTCATTGTTGACGGCAAGGAATTTAGAGTACCTATTGTCATGAGGGTTGTGACACGTTGTGCAGTGAATGTCTTCGTAATTGTAAAAGAGAAGCGTCTCAGGGGGACTCGGGGCAAGCTCGTCATTCGGCAGTGAATCAGAATACGCGAAAGAGACCGGGTGATGATTGTCGAGGTTGTCGATGTAGGATGGCCCTGAAATCAGGTTCGTTGCTCCGCTCATTGTTATGTTTTCTTCGGGCTTCAAAACGGTACCCAGAGCGAGGGTGCCGTCGTGGCAGCTCAAGCAGAGCCGGGTCGGCCCCTCCGGCTGCTGCGGCACGGCAAGCATGGTCGTGCTGCTGTACAAATCGTATGTTTTGGTGCTCAAGTTTTTGTTCCAGAGGGGTGTCATGGGATTGGCATTGTGCGGCGTGTGGCAGAATATGCAAATTCTGGTTTCGTTCAGAGCTTTATAGGCGTTCGGCGCAGGATTGCTGCTTGAAAGGTCGTGTTTCGTGCCGATGATTCCCTGGTTTGAGATGGCTTCTGCTGATGAGAAGACGCAGGAAATAAACAACAGGTTTACGATCAACAAAATATTTTTCATCTATGTTTCCCGCTCAACTGAAATAATTGCACTCTTTGATTGAACGTATCGCAGATATACAGTTTGTCTTCGCCATCCAGAAACAATCCGGACGGGAGCCAGAATTCGCCGAGGCCCGGCCCCCGGCCTCCGATCGTAAAAAGAAAAGTTCCGTTCAAGTCGAATAGCTGGATATTGTCGAATAGCGTGTCGACAACGTAAATGACCCCGTCTCTGTCCACTGCGATTCCTTTCGGCATCGCAAAATCGCCTGATCCGTTGCCGTGATGGCCGAAGGAGGTTAAAAATTTCCCCTGCCAATCGAACACCTGTATCCTGAAATTCATCGCGTCCGTCACAAACAGACGGCCATCGGGCGCCGCCACGGCATGGGTCGGGTAATTAAATTCCCCTTGCTTTTCTCCCGGTCCTCCGAACCAAAAGAGAAGGGAACCGTCCGGGCTGAATGCATATACCCTGTGGGCCAGAGTGTCGACCGCGTAAAGGGTTTTTTTCCCGGGGGCATAGGACAATCCCGTGGGTCTGAGAAGCGGATGCTCACCGGCTTTTTTGATCGGAGCGAGAGCTGCTCCGTCCCGGTTGAATACATAAATTACCTGATTGGTGGAATCGGATACATATAATCTTGATTCGTCATCGAATGCAACGCTTACCGGCGTGCGCAGCTGCTCCTTACCCGCTCTGCGTAACCTGATATATTTCTGCTCAGAGGGATATACAGATGAATGCACGATCGTCCGATGTCGGCTATTGCAAGCCTGTTGTCAGGTCCGACCGCGGCTGAAACGGGACGGACGATGGTATAGTCTTCCGCTCTGTTGCCAAAGGCGAACGATCTCAAGACCGTCGATATCGTCGTTCCGGTTTCCTTGAAACCCCTGATGGTTCCGATATAAGTCGCCACCTGCCCATTCGAATCATCAGGCCATGCGGGCCGTTCCGTGGGCGAATCGACGACCAATGACCATTTCGACGCGCAGCCTGGGGTTATAACCAACAAGCCAAGGAAAAAAAAAGCGAGATATTTGTACATTGTTCCTTTACCCTCATGAGAGAAAGCCGCCTGCTTCTCTCGAGGGCTTTCATTACAGCAAGCTCCGGGGCAGCTGTTTGTAACTAACTCCCTTAGTGAAAACAGATCACCCAGTTATTTCGGATCGGTGCTATTTATCAGTTCAATCTTTGCCTTTTCTTTCAATTCTTGCTCCCACTCGATACGACGTTTCTTGAGCGCGGCGGCTTTCAGTTTGCTTCCCACAAGCCCCTTCACCTCTTCATAAGACTTCTTCTGCTCGGGTGAATAGGTCGTCAGTTGAACAATATGGAGGCTGTCGCCTGTTTTTATTACTCCCGACAAGTCGCCCTGTTTGAGCTTCCGAGCTGCCTCATAAAGGACCGGTTCTTTTTCTTTGGCAAGCGGATCCAGGTCGCGAATGACAAATTCGCCATCATGATCCGATACATTGTGTGGATTCTTGTCCTTGTCGGCCTTAATCTTTGCCAGGGTTTCCTCAACCTTTTTTATCGATGCCGGATCATCATAGTTCAGAAAAAAAACCACATCTACGATACCTATTTTTTCAGGCGTCACAAACTCTTCTTTTATTCTCTCGTATTCTGCGCGTATGTCTTTATCTGCTATGGCTACTTTTGAAGTCACTTCTTTAGATAGCAAGTGCTGAAGAAGAAGATATCGTTCAATCTGCGCCCGGAATTCAGGCTCGGTAAGGCGCTGCTCCTCCAAGAAAGCCCTATACCCGTCCTCATGGCCCAGATTCGATATGGCTCTCTTCATCGCTTTGTCGAGATCCGTCTTTTTTACATTAATATTTTGTCGTGCTGCTTCCTGAGTCGCGAGTTCCTCCAGCACCAGCTGGTTCAACGCCCTCTTTCTGACGTCGTTCCGGAGCTGCGGATTCGACTCTTGATCTTCCGTGCCAAGACGCTTCATCAATTCGTTGACCGTGCCTTCGCTTATCTGGACGCCATTGACTATTGCTGCCATGTTCTCCCGATCAGTGCCTGCATTTTTTGCCTCTTCGCTTATTCCTGATTGAGTCGTTGTGTCTGCAAGCTGGCTGGCGTGTGCCTGGCCGGTCGTAAACAGAGCGAGCATTGCAATGAGCGCTTCTATTGTTCCGGTTCGTGTTCCGAGTTTCATAATGCCCCCTTCAAAATGATTTTGCAGCAGCTTTAGTCCATCATCAGAATATTTTTCTGCTGACCGTGAGGCTATAAGAGACTGCTTCAGCAGTCTGTCTGCCGCTCGGCCGCGCGGATGCGGAATGACTGAGCGCTCCTGAAGCGGATACATCAAGTTTCCCGACGTGCCATCTGAGTCCCGTGTTGAATCCGTAGTTCGCGATCGAGATGTCCCCAACCTTTCGATCGACATAGGACCCGCCCGCGAATAGATTCATATGCGTTTCAGAAAAAGTTTTTTGAATGGATACATCCATGCCGGTCGTCTGCTCGGAATAATCCTTCGACAGAAACTCTCCCGAAGCCGCCCGTTTTATCACGTTATACGAGATCCGGGCGAATACATTTACGTCCTGTGATATATATTCCCGGTAGTCGACAGCAGTCCTCCACGCCCGTGATGGGCTGATATTCGAACGGACCACGCTCTCCTCAGCCGTCAGAACGAATGGCGCCTTTTGCACCGTGTAGCCGATAATCCGGCTGGTTGCCGTTTCATTGCCCTCCGAAAAAGTCCCGGACACGACTTCCTGATTGGAAGTGAAATAACTGAAGTAGGGGTTTAAGAGTCCGTCAAGGAGCATAAGCCCCAGATTTATGCCGTTGCTCCATGTTTGCGTTCTTGAAGCGCTCACTGCGAGCGAGTAGGTTACAGAAAAATCGAATGTTGTGATGGGAGGGGGCGGAGGATTGACCCCTGCAGGCACATTCAGAATCGTAATCTGGACCGAGTTGCCGAAGGTAAGTACTTCGTAACTTGTCCCTTCCGGCAAGAGCACCAGGTTGAGCGTAACCGGGTCCTTGATCATAACAGTAATCGAATTCGTGTCAACCGCCTGATTACTCAGAGTAAAGGATCCCGGGACAGCTGTTGTATAAAATTCTCCTGCGATAGTGGTCGCACCCGATCTTTCAAGCGTGGCATGCTGGGCTGTATATCCGGCGTTGACCGTCCCGGATGGGATAATCTTGGAATAATTGACAGCAAGCGTTTGGCCGATTGATTTTGTATCTCCTTCGTCCGACTCCAATGACAGCCTTTGCAGATCATAGGAAGTTCTGAGGCTTCGGTAGAGCTGATGGTCAACCCTGATGCCGTCAGAAGCGGTCCTGGTATCAGCGTCCATTTCCGGAACTCCGGAAACGGTCGACTCGCTCGTCACTGAATCCTGTCGTATGTCATGGAAAATACCGACCGACAAATTCAGGGGAAGTTCCGCGGTAAGGCGCTCGGTCCATAAAAAAGACTCATTTTCGCTGAATCCGTCCAAATAATATTCCTGGAGCTGATGATTCTCCGCGACGCTGCTCGAAAGGCCGAATACCGAAACGGAAACGCTATTGCTGAAGTAAGCAGTGGTATAGGTTCCCTGCATGCTGTCGGTGTTCAAAACGCTGTAGCTATACCCGGCTGAGTTATTGAACGGTCCGATCAAATAGCTTCCTGTTGCCGAGTATCTTTTTGTTTGAGATGAGAAGTGATTGTCATAAGAGGTGGAAACCGCATGGAGCTGAAGAGATGCAGGTTGAGCGTTATACTGAAAAGAAGCTCCCTGCTTGAGGGTGGTTATCCGGTCTATGTCGGGCGAACCGACCAGCAAGGGCTTCAGTACAATCTTTCGTTCCCTGAATAAATGAAAATTGTAGGGATGCTCGGGAAGAAATGTCGTGCTCATTTCGTATTCGTCGGCAAAGCGGGACCTGCTCCTTGACCCCCTTTCGGTATCGAAGCTGTTCTCATTCAGGGTCGCGGCGCCCCTCACACTATAGGTCATGAAGCGGGGATGATAGACGTAGCCGATGGCGCCCAGCTTCAGCCGTTCGTAAATTAAATCGGTCTTGGTATTAAACTCATGGCCTTCCACTGAACGCTTGTAGTCTCTGAGGGAGCCCCCTACCTCCAACGCCCCCCCAAAGTCCAAAATCCGGGGAAAGAAGTCCATTTCTTCGCCGATCGCTTGAGAAGGAGAAAGGAAAACACCGGTCATGATGACGAAGGCGAACGCGGCAGCGCGTACGATTATAGCCCTTTCCGTGTTATTCAACGGCCCGTTACCACCGGCTTCAGTGAGGCGACCAGGACGTTATCTGAGCAAAAAATCGTTGTCCGATCCATGAGGATTATGGCAAACGGTGCATGCGCTGTCAATGCCTTGATGAACGTCCCGTGAGTATACATCATTCGGGTCATGGCAATAAGTGCAAAATTCCCTGTCTTCTGCCACAAGAAGATATTCATATGAGGAACGGTGCGGATCATGGCATACCGTGCAGCCGCCCGAAGCGAGGGGACCATGCTGTTTTTTTGCCGGTTGAAATGAATGGCATTTGAAGCACAACTCTTCCTTTTTCAGGAGCAGCGTGTTCGTACCCTTTTGATGGCAGGCATTGCACATCTTTGCGCCATAGGGCCCGTGCTTGCTGTGGCGGCGCTGCACTTTCGCCGTTGAAGGCTTATTGTCGGAGTCTGCAGTTCCGTCTGATCCGTTCACAGGCTGCGGAACGCCGTCAAAAACAAAACTGAGCACTTCATACCGCGTTGTTGCCCGGCACCCGCAGACTAAAACCGCCCCTGCAAGGCAGATCAGTATATAAGTCCTGTAGGACCTATAAGACATATAAGACCTATCAGTTTGTCACCGGCACGGCAGCGTCGGTTCCCTTTTGTTCTGCAGCGTTTGTTTTTTCAAACTGTTCCTGTTTGAACTTCTGCTTCTTTTCCTCGATAGCGTCGGCAAGATCCTTGTCGGTCTGATATGTTTTTCCTTTCTCAGTCCCGAAGCCGTAGACGTTCACCTTCTTATCGCCGAACTGGCTTGTAACGATGAGGAGATATTCGATCTGAAAATTCGGATCGGCATACTGCTGAAAATATTTCACATTGTCGTAGTCCACGGCCACGCTGGCAGCGAGATAGAGATCACCGGGGCTTTTTCCGCCCTTGCCGAAAAAGAGCAGCAACCTTCCATCCGTATTGAAGATCTGGATATTGTTGAACGCCGCATCAACGGCATAAAGTCTGTTCTGCAGGTCGAAGGCAATGCCGCGGGGCCGTGCAAAAGCCCCCGGATGGGTTCCGAGCGCGCCGATTACACCAAGGCCGTGGCCGTCGCGATCGAACTTCACGATCTGAAATCTCCCGAAATCCGATACGTAAAGGTAGCCGGCGCTGTCGAATGCGATGTTGGTGGGCAAGGCAAGCTTTGACGCGTCGTCTCCGGTTTTCCCAAAAGCGTTCCGAAAGGCCCCGGTCCGAATATCAAAAACCTTGATTTCGGCGTTCTTTGAATCTGCAACATAGAGGAGTTCTTCGAACGGCGCTGCATCGACGGGTTTCCAGTTATCCAGGGGTCCGAATGCCTTTACATAGAAATCGTTTTTGTCGAACATAACCACCTGGCGGCGGATAGGGTCGGAGACATATTTATTGCCTTCCTTATCGATGCGGATATTGAGCGGCTGGATGAGTTTTCCGACTCCCTGAGCGCCGGCGAGACGGTCAAACGTATTTTTTTCCAGATTGAGGACCATAACCGTCTGGTTGGTGTCGCAGACGTATATTTTTCCGGCATACGCGGCGATGCCGTATGGTTTGTCGATTACCCGAATAATTTCTTTTTGTCCGGTCACGAAGGATGCAAATGCGGATTTTTTTGCGCCCATGTCCTGCGAGCTGTTGTACGACCTGAGGTATTGGATCCGGGCCGGAGCAGGAGGTTCAGGGTAAAAGACGGGCGATGGTTTTGCGACTGGAGGAGCAGTCGCGCAGCTTGAAAGAAAGACAAGGATAAGTGCCGATAAGTTTAGTAAAGCTCGATTCATAAAACAGCTCCTCTTTAATGAATAATTCGGTTTACAGAAGGAAAAAGGACCATGAGAGGTGCGCATATTTCGAGGATTAATTATAAAACTAATACTAAGAAATTACAAGAATAAAGAAAAAAAGAAGGGGAAGTATTGCATTCCCCTTCTTTTTTGCGATTCAATTAATACGTGTAATCCATAGTCTGATCTGAGTTGTCTTTTACATGGCAGGTGAAGCAGAAGTTGCTGTTGGTGTCATCGACCCACGTGAATTTGTTTCCGCCGTTTTTGGTGTTGTGGACATCATGGCAGCTGACGCATTCAAACATACCGTCCGTGGAGAGAAGGTCGGCAATGTACACCGGACCCTCCGGTTTAACACCGCCGGCATAGGTCGGCTGGGCAGGGATGAGTACGCTGCTCAAGCGGATTTCATGGTCCACGTTCGCAACGTCGTCGTAATTGAATCCGATCGGATGATGATTGGTAAGATCGCCGAGCGAACCGATTAAGGCGCGTCCGTCCATCGGCTCGGCAACTCCAGCGTTGTGCGATGACTGGTTATTATACCAGCCGTACTGGTTCACGCCGACCGAACCGTCGTGGCAGCTGAGGCAGAGGAGAGACACGCCGCCGGGCTGACCTGTCGCCAGAAAATCATTTGCGTTGATCCGATGGTCCTCAAGACCGGGCTCGTACCAGCCGTTTGAATATAACGTGTAGGATCCAGCAAGCGTTGTGTTTGTATGGTTCCAGAGAGGTAAATAATCGAAATCCATAGACGCATCAACCAATTCTTTTGCGGTATTGTGCGGCGCATGGCAATAGATGCATATTCTGTCTTTACCGGTGGCTCCTGCGTCATCTGAGAAGCGATTAGCCCCGGTATTGCCGCCAGTCATGCTCAGGTCATGGGAGGTACCCTTGATACCGGTCCCTGCCGCCAGATCTGCCATCGCAACCGTACCGAGTGACAACACCAATGCGATTGCAAGAAGTACTGACATATACGTTTTCATTACTTGATCTCCTTTTTTCTCGTCCTCTTGTATAAGACAAGATGGCTGTTAATGTTAGGGTCGTCCGATAAGACAACTCCTTACTTTTTTACCCGCACCTCTAGTGCGTTGTCTACGCCGCATTCCCCCGAATGCTACATAGACCTGAAGATATGGCAGGCTGCTTTCTACCTAGCAATACTGATGCCATCACAAATGTGACTATAATTCAAACAGTTAAGTGTAGCAATACGCAGGCTGGGTCACGTTTTTATGGGTGAAATGACGCCAGGAAAGGGGGTCTTGAACCCTCTTTCGGAAGGCACATTTTTATAAAGCTTCTAAAAATAGTTGTTAAATTGTAAATAAAATTAATAAAAACAATATAATACAACAGATTTTCCCAGTCATGCTGCGATAAAGCTTTTCCGTGAGGTTTTAAGTGTTCTTTGGTGGAATTTTCGGTAATGGGTTTTTCTTTGTCGGATCGAAAAGGGACGCGAATGCCTGAATTGCAGGATGAAATTGCCTTCAAAATTGGTGGGCCAAATTGGGGTGAAATCACGCACCAGTTTCTGAGTCAAATGCCGCTTAACCACCTTACTTTTTTCTTAGTGTCATTTTTTGTCTCGACAAAAAGTGTTCAAAAACAGCATTCCAATATATATAAAGTATTTAATGTTCAAGATGTTGTGAACACTAATTCACATAATTAGCCCCAAATATTACTATTATTCTATTGTTGGCATTTCTTATGCAGTAATCATAATTGGAAAAAGGTGCCACTCCCCCGATTGACCGTGGCTCCAGGATTTAGCAGATGGACTGTATGGCAGGCTAGATTGCGAGATTCAAAGGAGGAAGTCTCTTTACGAACCCGCTGATAGATTAAGCAGTTACGTAGCTTGCAGCACAGTTATCAGGCCGAATGCATCAGGCCTGGTACATTGAAAATCCTAACAATCAAAGGAGATGCAACATGTATGTTAAAAAGAAACTAATTTTATGGGCAGCCATATTTGCCCTGGCGATTCCGCTGCTTCTCGTCGGAACAGCCAGTGCAGAATACCGCTCAGACGGCGCTGCCCAGAACGCTACGAGCGGCGCATGGGAAATTGCCGACCCGGGCCAGTGTTATGTAAAGGATTCTGCAATAACCGGCCATACTGATTCATCGGCAACGGGTAGAACCGCCTGCCGTGCAATCATCAGCTCCGTCACCTCGACAGTCGATTGTGCAGCATATGATGACGGAACTACCACCCCGGGTAACAAGACGTGGTGGAAAGGCAGAGTGTCGGGCACCACGTGCACCGGCGAGTGGGTCTACAACACTAATTATGTAGCGAACTCGGGTGCCAACAGTGCAGCGGGCGACAGAGAAGGCTGCCTGCACTGCCACAACGCAGGCCGCATGGAAGGCACCTCAGCTGGCGCCAATACATCATCCTTCATGCAGAACGGCCACAAGAACATGCTGCGGAAGGTCACGGTTAATCAGACCCAGCTTGGGCCTGATGGTTTAGCCTACACAACTGACGGCACCAATACCTACAACTGGACAAATGGTACCATCACCAGCCCGACCGGGACGGTCTATAATCTTTTGTGGATCTACGGCGACTGGATTGCACCAACTCCGACATCGATGTATCTGGCTCCTGAGAAGAACATGGCATACACCTGCAGCCGCTGCCATGCCACTGGTACGTCAATCGACAGCTCGGCCAACATGTCAAAGGAACCGTTTGTATCATTCCCGAGCCTCTCCACTCAGATCGGATCGGGCAATGGACAACTGAAACTGGCCCTCGGCGTTACCGGTTATTCCGGCAACTACGCGTCGTGGGACCAGTGGGGCATTCAGTGCTCCCGGTGCCATAACTCGGCTTCTGTTCCCGAGACCGCCGGTTTAACTACTGAATCGGCTTGTACCACTGCCGGATACAGGTGGCTTGTTCCAAGCCACGGCAGCCCGTATTGTACTGGATTTGATGCGGAAAGAGTAAAGTGGAACCCGGATTTGGCCGGGACGGACGCCATGCTGTTATCCGTTCATGCGCAAAATCCTGCTGACGGAGCCGGCATAGTCAGGCTCTGCGGTGAATGCCACAGACAGGAAACCGGCGGACTGCCCTATACATGGGTAGGCTCGAACAACGGCACCGCCTGGGATAAAGGCTTCGGCGACCACGCTGAGACGGTCATCGCCGGCCTGAATCATGTGGCGCCTTCACCGGCCATCAGCCACAACTACATGAACGTATTCCTGAACAGCCCGCATGGCAAATTCTCGGGTACGTACGGTCAAATCACCAATATGGCGAATTATGCCAGTACCTTTATGACGCCGACCACAGCTGGTGGCTTGGACAAACCCGGCTGCCTTGGATGTCATAATATTCATAACAGCCTGGCCGTCGAAGGTCAGGAGCCGTTCGAGAACGAATGTACGACATGCCATACGACGGACGACGGTGTGACGCCGCAGGTAGAAGTTGCGATGATCAACCACCCGACGGGTACCGGCACACCTCTTGAGAACGCGGGCACCGAACCGTGGTTGTCCTGCGAAATATGCCATATGCCTCAAGCGTTGCACTTCATGAGAATCAACGTTAACCCGGCATATTCCACCATGACGGGCACTGCAACACAGCCTGCCAATACCGCGGCTGACGGCACGTATACACCGGCTATCTGGGTCGACCTCGACCTGGCTTGCGGCCAGTGCCACGACGGCGCTACCGCAGCCGACTTTACCAAGGAACAGATGGCAGTGGCAGCGACCGCTATGCACAGCGCCGCGACGACAACGGTCGGCCGCGCGAACAGCGACTGCTTGACCTGCCATACTTCAATTGTACCGGGCACGAACCATCACGGCGTTCATTCAACGTGCGTCGGATGCCATGCTCAGAACCACAGCACAGCTAAGCCGGATGCATCCGACAACTCGTATTGCCTCGGCTGCCACGGCAATACCGGAACACATGCGCATCACCATGTAACTGCAGCGATTGCAGCTGCCAGTTTGCATTGCAACGGTTGCCACACTCCTGGTGTTGCACCGACCGATTACAGCAATACAGCCTGCATGAGCTGCCATAACGCCACGTGGGCTACCACAGCCGGCGGCACGGTGCGTGCAGTCGTTCAGGGCACGGACCACCACAACGGCACTTGCACAACCTGCCATGAGGAAGGCGGCGCGTATCTTGCGATTAACGCCATGACGGCGCCGACCCTTACCACGACTCTCAAACCAGCAGGGTCACACAATCCGTTGCCGTACTGGTCTATCGATACCTCACTGCGCACTGGCTGTCTGAGCTGCCACTCAACACCGCAGCCCAAACTGGCCGGCGGCATGACCGGTACGATTATAAATTCCGGCGCGGGTGACAATCACCACGGCGGACATAGTTCAGTGCCGGGCACCAATTTTGGCGGTGTCTCCGAGGCAAACGGCTCACGGGGAGACAACGACCCCGGTATGGCCTGCGTCGGCTGCCATGGAAAGGGAGCTATTGTCAGCGGCGATAATGCAACAGGATATACCGTAAAGATAGTTGCCTCCGGTCTTCCTACATCTGTTGTGGCAGCCCAGAATGGCAGGGTCAATACAACCGGACTCTGCCTGGGATGTCATGAAGTTATTCAGTCCGGCTCGACTCAGGACCATCATGCTGGCGATTGCTTGACCTGTCACCATGCAGATGGTTCATGGAGCGGCACCTACGGCGCCGGCGTCGGCACCGCGACGGTGGCAATGGACGCGAACAGCAGAGACAGCGTTGTTACGTCCTGCCAGCAGTGCCATGCTACTACCCAGGGTTCATCTCGTGCGATTGTCGTATCCGGCACGGGTGACAACCATCACAGAGGCAGCGGCACTTCCACGGCCCGCAGCGTGGCAAGCTGCTTGTACTGCCATGGTCATATGGGCGGCGTACCGTTCGGCACGGCCAGCACCGAAGTTATAGTGGATGCTGTTGCACCTGGTTCCTGCAGCGGCTCATGCCATGCCTCTTCACAGGCAGCGAGCGGAACGCACCATACAGGCGAAGGTCTTACACCTGTAAACGGCATCCTGTGTTTTGCATGCCATAATACGACGCAAGCTGATGGCAGAGGTCCTGGCGCACCTGGCGTTACCGATTCAACAGTTTGGCCGCCGGCCACCTGGGTAGATTGCACAGCTTGTCACAGCAGCGGCGGACCCAACGGACCTGCAACGACGCACCATGTCGTAGCCACTGGCGTAACCTGCGAAGAGTGCCATGCTCATGCAGGAGTGCGTCCGACTGTACCGGCGCTTGCTACGAACAGCCGTGACAGCGTAGTAGCTTATTGTCAGACGTGCCATGCTACTGCACAAGGCACAAGCCGCGCCCTTATCGTATCGGGCACGGGTGACAATCATCACAGAGGCTCAGGCACCACGACTGCAAGAAGCGTTGCAAGTTGCCTGTACTGTCATGGAGCAGGCGGCGGCTTGCCTTATGATGATCCTGCTACTGAAGTTGTGCAGGATAGCGTCAGCGCAGGCAAGGACAGCAGCTGTCAGGCTTGCCATAGTGTTGTTCAGTCAGGTACTACCAAGAACCACCATGCAGGCCCGGGTGCCACAGCCAGCTCGAACATATGCATGACCTGCCACGTTGCAGGCCAGCCTGGAGCGCCTGGCGTTACTGACATTGCTCTCTGGCCGCCTGTAACCTGGGTAAATTGCACTGGCTGCCATACTGCTGGTGAACCAACCGGCCCCAGTACAACAAGCCACGTTACCCATAGTGTCAACTTCACAGACGGAGCCAATTGCGAGACATGCCATGCTCATGCCGGCGTAATACCCACATCGGCGGAAATGAGCGTCTCCTGCGAGACATGCCATGCTCAGACGATGTCGAATCTGAGCCATGCTCAGACGCCCAGCACGCCTCAGAATTGCGGCACCTGCCATGCGTCAGCCGGCAGCGTTCCTACAATACTCACAGCGTGCAATGCGTGTCACACGCCAGACGATCCGTTTGTAGCCAATCGGTTCAGCGCAATCCACAACGGATCACTGCCGAGGCCGAATTTCACCTGGTCGAACAGCGCTACAACACCGCTCAACATCCTGTTTAGCGCGGCAGCATCAACGCACTGCACCAGCTACGAATGGAACTTCGGCGATGGTACGGGCGGGAGCGGCATGACCACGAATCATACGTATGCGCTCAAGACTGCCCAAACCGTAACGCTGACCTGCGCCGACGGGTCATCGTACGCCTCCATATCCAAAGCGGTCTGGCCGAGAGAAGCAGCGGCTCCCGCTATTACCCCGGCTGCAAACGTAGTCACAGACGGATACCACGTAACCTTAACGGATACGACTGTGGCTTCGGGCATGACAGGGACAATAACAATCATGTGGGGCGACGGTCAGCGCAGCTACATACGAATGGGCGGCGAAGCCGACCATCTGTACCGCAGAGCGAGAACGTACAATGTCATGATGATGCTAAGAACCGACACCCCCGGATACAGGGTAGAGGCCTCCAGGGCTAAGATACCGGTTACGATCGAGCGTTTGATCATATCCGGCCTCGTAACCAAGCCAGGCGGCACTACCCCGTTCCCGGGCGTGATCATGACCCTGAAGCACAACGGTAATACCTTGAAGAAGGCGGTTACCAACTCCTTCGGTGCATACACGTTCAGAAACGTAGTGCCGAACGTGGTATTGGAGACGTATCCGACACCGACGACATACTCTGATTATACGATCGAGGCATTGAAGAGGACCGGCAGACTGGTCAGCGACGGAACGACTACAACACGAGAGGTTTATAGCTGGCTTCCTTCAACCATCACGACAACGGTTACGACTACCAGCGTAACTGTCAGCGACTTTGTGGCCGAGCCTTAACCGTAAGCAGTATTAGCTTCATCTGATCAACAGGCAGTCCCGCGTTCGGGACTGCCTGTTTTTTTCTGGTATTTGGAATGAACAGCTGCTAAAATAGGGTTTGTGTTTTCAATTTTGAAGGGGCATTTGAAATCAATATCCCCAAGTTTTCGCGGCAGGAGGCAGTATGATAAGAAGCACTGTAACAATACTTAGTATTGTTTTATTTGTCATCGTGGTAATTCTGTCAGGGTGCAAAAAGTCGGAATCAGAGCGCATAAAGGCGGCCCCGGAAGCGCATGAGAAGCAGATGATCAAAAAAAGCTTCGATGAATCGAAGAAGGTGGTCGCGGCAAGGGTAAACGGAGAGACGATAACAGAATTCGCTCTGCTGCGTGAAATGAATATTGTGACCGAGGGATATCTGAACGCCGGCAGCCGGCCGACAACCGACCTGCGGGCGAAGATCAGGAAAGACGCCCTCAACACCCTGATTACCCAGGAACTTGCGGTGCAGGAAGCGACGAAACGCGGCCTCAAAATGAAGCAGGAGGACATTGACTCTGCGATAAAGAAAATAAAGGCGGAGACCGGGTCCCCGGCTGATTTTCAAAACTATCTGGACGGCAACGGCTTTACTGAAGATGAACTTCGCAAGGCGATCGAGAAAGAGGCTCTTTTCGAGATGATCGCAACTAAGGAAGTCGACGCGAAGATAAAGATCGCTGAAGCGGCAGTCAAAGACCGGTATAAACGTGAAAAAACGGGCCCGAAAGATGCTGCGCACCGGAAAATTACTTTTGAACAGGCAAAACCTGTTCTTGAGCAGAAGCTTCGGGATGAAGCAGCGGAAAAGAGAATGCGGGAGTGGGAAAAGGAGCTGAAAAAAGATGCCCGCATAGAAATTATAAAGCCTTGATAATGTAGATATTTTTTATAAATATAAAAAATCCCTCCTAGTGTAGTGTCTCACAAACGACTGGTGTTATCATAGCGCAGCAGTAGGCCGCAGCCAAACTTGTAGGGCAAGGCTTTAGCCTTGCTGAAAGCGCCGGAACAGCAGCAACCCTAAAGGGTCGCCCTACAAATTCATCAGCAAATATTTATGCGAAGATAAGTTTTCGATGAAATCATCATAACACCGTCTATTTAAGAGACACTACACTAACCTCCCTTTTCTAAAGGGAGGCATTTCCGTCTTTTAAACCGATTGCTTCGTCTCGACCTCCTAATCAGGATAAAGCCTTCCACAAAATGCACATAAAGCGCATAAACCTGAAAACGGCAGTTGGACGCAGATGAACGCAGATAACCGCAGATCAAAACAAAAGAATTTTTAGAGAAAAAAATTCACCCGCAAGGTGACTGCTTTTACGATACAGGAACGTTTTTTTATCCGACCTTATCTGCGTTTATCCGATTTTTCTGCGTCCCAAATGCTTTTTTTAGGATACGCCGAAAAAAATGAAGTCTTTTTGTCCCTGTGTTATTCTTTCTGCGGCAAAGTATTTGCTGAAATAAGACTTCCTTAAACGTTTTCCTTTTCACCCCGTATCTTTCTCTCCCAGCTTCCATTCCCACAAAATTTAGCCGAAAAACCATGTGAATTTTACTTCACAAAACCCATTGAAAAAAGAAGATAAATTAACTAGAAATGCTTTTATTTCAAGCATATAGTTGAGACCGTCTTATCAGCTTATTCATTGCATAGCTGAAAAATTTAATCCCCCACTTCACGTGGCTCTCCCCCGATCCACGTGAGTTAGCAGTGTGGCAGGCTAATTCAAATCGCAGGAGGTGCAGCTCAAAAAGAAGTTCCAAAGTTTGGAAGTTATCAACAAATCCTGACGGGCTTTTGCTGTTTTCGTCACTGGATAGAGGTGAAGAGTCTGCCATCACGTTGAAAAAGCCAGATTCTTTATAACGGTTCATAATTCCATGTGGCCGTAAAGTGATTGAGCAAAAACCCGCTGAATAGACAAAACTAAAAGGAGATGCAACATGCATATAAAGAACTTAATTATGCGGATTGCCATACTTGCCTTGGCACTGTCCGCCTTTGTCCTTGTGCAGATAGGCGTTGCTTTTGCCTACACAGGGATCGACGGCGGCTATGTCGGCTCGTCATCGTGCGGAGACTGCCACGCCACGATCAAGGCAGAATTCGACAAGTCAGGCCATCCCTACAAAGTAAGGTTTACAAAGGGTCTTACCCCGGTGGCATCGGGCGGAGACAACGTAACCACAATTACAGACCCGCTTGCGGCGCTTCTTACGCCGAATATGCCGAATTATACCGATCTGTACAATCCGAACAATGAAGCAGACGCAAAAGTCGACGGCGATTCGGACGGCAAGCTCGACTGGGCTGCTGTTTCGTATGCGATCGGCGGCTACGGCTGGAAGGCCAGATGGGGTGTAAAAGACATCGGCAGCACACCCGGCACTGCTACCGGATATATCTGGTCAAGCAGCGTCGCCAGCCCAACCGGCGCCCAGTTCAATATGCTGGCCGCTGATCCCGCCCTTGACCCATCAGGTGTAAGGGCTGATTATTCAACCTATGGCAGCGCTACCAAGACGTATTCCTGCGCGATCTGCCATAACACGAATGGAACGAGTTCCATAGATGCCAACTGTTCGACCGCCCTTGGGAGCGGACGAACCGAACCCTGGGCCTCGAGCGGGCTTTCCACTATCGCTCCGGGAGGGTTCCGCAGCGAATGGACGTTCAGCGGCGTACAGTGCGAAGCGTGTCACGGCGCCGGCCTGACCCATGCGAATGCTCCATCCGCAGGCAACATAGTTAAGAATACGTCGAAAGACATGTGCGGCAAGTGCCATGTAAGGTCGACCAACACCGCCTCTCCAGTGTACGGAGGCGAATGCGGCGGAGATGCTGCTGCCGCGATACTCACAAACGGCGCTTCGAATAACGGCGGCGCCACTCTCGCCAGCCAGTCGGTCCAGCACCACGAGCAGTATAACGAGCTGGTTGGTCTAAACGGGGACGGTGCGCATGCTTCGCTCGAATGCGTTACCTGCCACGATCCTCACAAGCGCGCCCACAAGGTAACGGACGCAATCGCCGGAGCCCTCGGAATCACCGACAATGCATCGTCGGGTGAGGCAAGAGGGGCGATCAGAAGAAGCTGCACAAGCTGCCATTATGGCAAGACGAGTTCGGGGACCTATAACAGCGCTACCATTCACGCAGGTCTCGCCTGCAGCGACTGTCATATGGCTGAGATTGTGAAATCGGCAACGCAACTTACCGGTTCATGGGGCGTCAAGGGCGATGTGAAAGGCCATATCTTCAGGATCGATCCCGCTGCAACTACCATGGACAGAACGAATGCAGGCGGGAAACATATCGCCGCTAACGCCATGACTGTTAACTTTGCCTGCGGCAAATGCCACGACAGCGCTGTCGGGTCTGCACCTGCCCTGGCTGACGCATCTGCGGCAACGGCAGTAGCAACGAATTACCACGCGACGTTAGCAGGCATAGACGGCGGCTATATGGGCACCAACGTCTGCGGAAGCTGCCATACATCGCAGAAAGCTGACTTCGACCAGTCAGGCCATTCCTACAAAGTGCGGTTTACAAAGGGCCTCACTCCAGTTACTTCAGGCGGAGACGATATCAGCACAATTACGGACCCGCTTTCGGCGCTTCTTACGCCGAAGATGCCGTTGCTTTCAGCTCTCTACGATCCGAACAGTGAAACCAATGTGAAAAACGGCGGTTCAAACCTCGACTGGTCTGTCGTAAGCTATGTGATCGGCGGCTACGGCTGGAAAGCCAGATGGGGCGTAAAAGACACTATCGATAATACAGCGACCGGATTTATCTGGTCAAGCTCGGGCGGCAGCACTGCCGGGACCGGGGCGCAGTTCAATATGCTGGCTGCGGATCTTACCCTTGACCCTGCTGACGCAAGGTCTGACTATTCATCATATGGCAGCGCCGGCAAGACGTACTCCTGCGCGATCTGCCATAACACCAATGGAACCAGCTCTATAGACGCCAGCTGTTCGACTGCCCTCGGCAGCGGACGGACCGAGCCGTGGGCGTCGAGCGAACTTGCGTATACAGCTCCGGGAGGGTTCCGCAGTGAATGGACGTTCAGCGGCGTACAGTGCGAGGCTTGCCACGGCGCCGGCGCAACGCATGCGACTGAAGCGTCCAAAACCAATATTACCAAGAACACCTCCAAAGACCTCTGCGGCAAGTGCCATGTCAGATCGACTAACACCACGGGCTTCGGAGGTGAATGCGGCGGCACAGGCGTGATCTTTACCAACGGCGCCATAAATAACGGAGGCACCAGTATCGCCAACCAGTCGGTCCAGCATCACGAGCAGTATAACGAACTGGTCGGCTACAATGGCGACGGAGCTCATGCTGCGCTCGAGTGCGTTACCTGTCACGATCCTCACAAACGCGCCCACAAGGTAACGGACGATATCGCCGGGGCCCTTGGAATCACCGACAATGCGCAGTCCGGAGAAGCCAGAGGCGCGGTTGTCTCTTGCAATGAGTGCCATGCAACCGGCACACCGAATGCCGCGGCAGGAGGCGCTGATACCAAGGTATCCGGCCTCGCATTCCAGATGGGCAGCATTACGTGCACTGACTGCCATATGGCGGAGATTGTAAAATCTGCAACTTTACAGTCCGGCACATGGGGCGCGAAAGGTGATGTGAAAGGTCATATCTTCGCGATCAGCCCGACCGGTACCACGATGCACAGGACCAATGCAGGCGGGAAGAATATCGCAGCAAACTACATGACGGTCAATTATGCCTGCGGCAAGTGCCATGACTCCGGGATAACCGGCCATACTACTACCACCTTTGACGCGGCTCAGGCACAAACCTATGCGGAGGGCATGCACGCCTCGTTGTCAAGCTTGAACTGCACGCAGTGCCATCCGACCCAGGCGCATACAACACACACAGTGGTGAGTACCGATAATACGACCTGCACGACGTGCCATACAACGACTCACAAAACCATACCGTCGTCGGCAACAATGTCCTCATGCGAGGGTTGCCACTCTCAGACGATGTCGACTCTGAGCCATTCTACAACAGGTACTACAACGCCTCAGAATTGCGGCTCCTGCCATGCAACAGCCGGTGTTGTGCCTACAATCTCGGCGTGCGAGTCATGTCATGGTACCCCGGTTTCGTCTATGGTCGACCTGCGGTTTTCCCAGATTCACAGCGGATCACTGCCAAGGCCGGCTTTCAGCTGGACGAACGACGCTGTAACGCCGTTCAAGATCCTGTTTAGCGGAGCGTCGTCAACGAACTGCTCGACCTACTCATGGAATTTCGGCGACGGTTCTTCAGCGACCGGTATAACCACGGACCATACGTATGCCCTCGCCACTTCCCAGACCGTAACGATGACTTGCGGCGATGCATCAACGTCCGCATCCGTATCCAAAACGGTCTACCCGAGAGCAGCAGCAGCTCCCGCTATTACCCCGGCTGCAAACGTAGTCACAGACGGATACCACGTAACCTTAACGGATACGACTGTGGCTTCGGGCATGACAGGGACAATAACAATCATGTGGGGCGACGGTCAGCGCAGCTACATACGAATGGGCGGCGAAGCCGACCATCTGTACCGCAGAGCGAGAACGTACAATGTCATGATGATGCTAAGAACCGACACCCCCGGATACAGAGTACAGGTCTCCAGGGCTAAGATACCGGTTACGATCGAGCGTTTGATCATATCCGGCCTCGTAACCAAGCCAGGCGGCACTACCCCGTTCCCGGGCGTGATCATGACCCTGAAGCACAACGGTAATACCTTGAAGAAGGCGGTTACCAACTCCTTCGGTGCATACACGTTCAGAAACGTAGTGCCGAACGTGGTATTGGCGACGTATCCGACACCGACGATATACTCTGATTATACGATCGAGGCATTGAAGAGGACCGGCAGACTGGTCACCGTCGGAACAACTACAACACGAGAGGTTTATAGCTGGACTCCTTCAACCATCACGACAACGGTTACGACTACCACCGTAACTGTCAACGACTTCGAGGCCCAGCCTTTACCGTAAACAGTATTATTTGTACTTGCTAAACAGGCGGTCCCGTGGTTCGGGACTGCCTGTTTTTTCATGGGATGCCGGGCATGACGCTGGAAACCTTTCGCTGGTACTTATAGGGGGGAGGCGCAGTTTGCCGGGGGAGCATTTGAATTTAAAAGATCGATGCAGAGAATCGCGAGATGTCCGACAGCTTTTATTCGCCATGGAGCAGCAAAAAGAAGGATGATTTGGGAAACGCGAGGTATCCGGCGATTTGAAGTGAATTAAAACTCGAACCGAAGGCCTCCGAGGTATGACGTGCCGCCCAAATCGATTGAAACAGAAGTTACCACAGCCCGGGTATATTCTGCTTCTATAAAGAAGTACGTAGAGCGGATTCCATAGTCAAGGTACATCCTGTTAGATGCGCTCGGGTCCACAGTATCGAGAGAGAATTGCAACCCGCCCCTTGCATGATAACCGTCGGTATAGCCTGCCACTGTATCCTGGTCCCGGATCTTCTGCCGGTAGTATACTCTCGTCATGCCCCCGCCGATGTACGGGACAAGCAGCTGATCTTCGCTCCAGATGCCGCGAAAAAGTATGAATGCATTGATCGGGTAAAGCTGATAGGTCACTACATTGCTGTAAGATTTTCCGTGGAGGGCCGCTGCAGCATCCCCGTTTGCCTTCGTCGAGCTCGCGCCGAAACCTAATTCGACCTGCGGCACGATAATATACGCCAGTGAAGCTCCATACTGAATCATGTACCTCCTGCTGTAGTACCTCGTCCAGTCTTCGAGCCCGGGCATAAACCTGCCGCCTTTCAGTTCAAATACCCAGTTGGGCTGGTCGCGTATCGGGTCCTCTGCAAAGACAGCTGAAGGAAGAAGTAGAAAGAGCAGAATGGAAAAATATTTATTCAAAAATCCTCCTGAACGGGTGCAAAACTTCCGTCAAAAATCAGCAACTATTAAGAGAGAGTCGTACTGTTCAATTACTAAGCTTTGATTGGTCGTGAGCGCCTTTTCAGGAGGGCGCAGATAATCGCTGTTCCGAGGATCAACGCGAATCCTACAGCTACTGACGTCCTTGTTACAACGATGGCTGCGCCAACAACAGGAGTGAGCAGTGCTCTGACCACCGGCTTGTATTCCGGATGCGAGTTCAACAGCGCAGCAGCGGCTGGGCTGTTACGATAATACCACTTGACAAACATCCTGCCGGCACGGGTTGTGAGCAGATAACGATCACGGAAGTCGCGCAGAATCAGTACTTCCGGCGAGGAGTACGATCCATACGCGGCCGACGCGATAAAGCAGCCGTGGCGCCCGTTCGGCAGCACCGGATACGCGATAACGGGCTCCGGGTATTCCGTCTTTTCGTTCGAAAACAGGCTCTCCAGGGTCTCCCCGATCTGCGCCGAAACCTCCTGTGAATAGTCGCTTTCAATTCCGCCTATATCGAGCGCCTTCAGCGCGATAAAGAATTCATGCCGTAGATAAGCGCTGACAGCCACTATGTAGGTTTGACCGTTCGTGAGACCTGTTAGCGTGTAAGACGTTGTGTTTCCGACGTCAAGAGTATTTTCGCCGGTAATCATCGTACCGTAATGTACTTTATATCCGGCAGCGCCCAAGACCGGGGACCACTTAAGCACGAGCTTTCCGTCGCGGGGGTCCGGCTCATCAAGGATAGGAGAATCCAGTTGCGTGGTCGATAAATCAAAATTGAGCGTATAAGTGTAAGCTGTCTTGCCGGACTCGTCCGTAACCAGGGTAATGTCTTCATCAAAGAATTCGTAGCTCGATTCGACAGTAGCCTCAAAACCCTCGTAGGGAGGGCCGGATGTCCGGCCGTACCAGACAGAGTAGGTTCCTTTGGGATAATCCGTGTTCGTGACGTGGGAGGACAAGTTCGGGTACCAGGCGAGAGAGATCGAAGAGGCCGTTGTGGACGTTATTTTCAGTCCCTGAACCGGGAAGGGAGTCAGGTCGGCCTCCGGGCCGCCATAGGCGCCGATTTCCGAGGGCGGATTTGTCTCTTCATTGATGCAGGGCGATCCTTCCCGGAGATGGAAGTCGTGGTTTGCGGTGTCCACGAAAAGGGGATCACCCGTAACAGGGCCGGAACCAGTCGGCCCATCCGTGCCGTTGCTGAAAAAAGCGTTATTTACAACATTGGTCGTATTCGACGATATCGCGGTTTTATTATACGCAAAGATATTGTGATTGATATCAATAAATGGGTCGCTGGCCACGGCTGTCCAGTTCTGGAAAAAAACATTATTGGCAACCTCGATCCCGGAAGTGGGATCGTCCACCGTGGTCAGCTGTACAGAAACTCCGATCCCGCCCGAGCCTACCTCGAACACGTTGTTCTTGATGTCCACATTCGACTGGTCATCGGAGATCTGGATCCCGAGTGATGCATTGATGAAGGTAAAATTGCGGATTACGGCGCTGATGTTTGTCCCGTTAATGACTACGATCGGGCCGCCTCCACCTCCACTCAAAAAGGTCCGGGCAGTCTCGCTCCCCTGGATATTGACGCTTTTCGTGAGGGTGATGGCCTCCTGATAGGTCCCCGGGTCGACTATAACTGTATCGTTATCGGATGCAGCGTTTATTGCCGCCTGGATGGTCGAGAATTCAGACGGAACGAGGCGGTCTATGGCATAACTTGCGGCCGGGGCAAATAAAAGAACTGTAAAGAGGACAGGGACAGTAAGAAAGGGCTGATACGAAGATCGTTGCTTCATGAAAAAATCACCCCCATAAAACATCAAATTCTCTCTATCCTACTGATATAGTATGTTTTTGTCAATTACTGAATGGTTAAGCCTGTGAGATGCGCCAAATGGGTAGAAGCATCGTTCTCGTAAGGGGTGACAGGAGGGCTGTTTTTGGGTACACTGTTTAAATAACTGTTGTATGTTGTCTTCAAACCCGCAACTTGGGAATGCCTAACTTCTGCCGGAGGCTCCACTTATACAAACCTCATCTGGACCCGGAACTTATTCGATGACTCGACGCTCCACATTACAATCCCTAATTTTGACGCGCCTTCATGGTTGAGCCGGACCATGTTTCCGGGCTGCAGCGGAATGCGGGTCAGCATGCCTGTCCCGCTGCTGCTCCATTCGATCAGCGTGCCCGTGTTGCCCGGCCCCCTGTTTTCGGCGCCGGGACCGGCGCTATTCTCAACAATGAAGAATTCGACTTCACCCGAATACTGTTCGTCCATACGGGAGCTGTCATTATTTAGGTTTGTCATTTGTTTTGCCTGTGTCTCTTCCCTGGATTTTTCCCCTGGTTCTATCGGGTGCTGCTTGCTTGCCTTTTATGTCATAGGAGTATTTTTGGTGACATCCGGGCGTGCAACTGCCGCCGGTCTCGGTTTTTTCAAAGTTCAGGGGCAGACTCCATTTACCGAAGGTAACCTTGTCCGCAATCAATTTCGGTTTTTCGCCTGCATGCACGACATGGCAGGCCCTGCAGGTCCTGCCCTTGTCTTTCTTGTTAATATGAAGGAAATGAAGATTTCTTTCTCCGTCCCTGAATCCTGTTGCGTAGGATGTAGTCGGAAACTTGAGAAGGTCCCGGTTATGACAGCTGAAGCAAAATTGAAATTCTGAATCACTGTATGAGACATAAAATGCCGGGGAGTACGGCTTGATCAGGAGTCTGTCGTTCGGCGTGCCGTGCGGATTATGACAGGGCGTGCACTTCCCGTCCCGAATCGGGCCGTGCATGACTGTTTGTTTTTTCTTGATGAAATCCTTATGACAGCCGAGACACAGATCCTTGCCCTCTGCAGACAGGAGTTTTTGCGCGTCACTTGAATGGGGAGCATGGCACGATGCACAGCTTTGCGCCGTTTTGATGGGCGCGTGAACAACCTTTGCCGATTTCAGTTTTTCTTCGATCTGCGGATGGCATTGGTAGCAGAGCGCGGCTCCTTCCGCCGAAAAAAATTTCTTGACGCCTGATCCATGCGGGTTATGGCAGGACGGGCAGCCCATATCAATGGCCGGGTGCACAACTTTCTTTTTGAAATCGCCCTGTAGGTCCGCATGGCACGTGAAGCAGAGATCCGCCCCTTCTTTCACGAGCATGCGGGCCGTGTTCGCTTCGTGCGGATTATGACAGAAGGTGCAATCGCCCGCAGCCACCGGTCCATGCGCGAACTTGTATTCCGCTTTGTCGGCATGGCAAGAGGTGCAAAGGCTTTTCATAGGCTGTGTAAGCAGTTTCGGCTCTGCAGAGTCATGCGGATTATGGCAGGTAGTGCACATCCCGTCTTTAACCGGTGGATGGACATGCTTTAGCGCGCCAAACGTTGCATGACACTGGTAGCACAATCCTGGGACCTCTTGACTCAGCTTGAAGGTCTTTGTCTTTTTTTGCGGGTGCGGCGACATAATAGACTGGTGACAGGTCTCGCACGGGTCCGCCGCCGGATGGATATTTTTGGATTTCAACATGTCCTGGTGGCATTTCGAAGTCACGCATCCCTGCTCCGGGGCAGCGGCGGGAGCAGCTTTTACGTTCGAAATTGGAAGAGTCACAAAAAATGCGGCGAGCAAAACCAAAACAGCTACTTTTTTCATAAATCTGCCTTTCATTAATATAAGCAAAAACCAGACCATAAGTCGAAGTTATTAATAAGTTGAGCTTTTTTATAAAGGGGGTAATCCAGTCCAAGAAAAAGCCGGCACGTTTCATTCAACTGAGGAAGAATGCTTACTTTTTTCATTCGATTCTAACGTCCCTAAACGCTCTACCTGCCGGGGGATCACAAAGTGGAACTATTGACCAACATTGATACAATTAAAGTCGAATTCACCATCAACTAAAAAATGCGTTTTTGGGGCCATATCACGCCGATAATTGAGCTATATGCCCCCAGTTTCAGCAATACTAAACTATTATATGCTTCGTATATGCTTCTGAGCAACAATTTATTCACCAAAAAAACGGTTTTTTGCATAGTACTGCGGGCATGAAATTTCCATGTTGTTTCAACGATACGGCAACTTGATTGACCTTGCCTTTTAGTCCGATTTATTGTACTATTTTTTGCCTATAATTACCCGTATCAAAGACGAAGTAAAGAAAAAAAATTGATGAGCCGTGAAAAAAATATTCTTTCTTATCCTGAATATGTCTCTGTTGCCCTTTCTCCTGAAGGCCGGATCGGCAAAAGAATTAGTGACAATTCAATTGTCGACCCAGTTATCGGGCCAATCCTCGGACAAGGCCCGGGTAGAGGCAAAAAGCATACCGTCAGGAAAAAGAAAAGCGGAAAAAGGGTTTTCCAGGCAAGCCTGGTGTCCAGCCGGTTTTATTCGGGTCTCAGGAGGTCAGTCCCCCGCGGTCTTATGCGCTCCTCTGCCATCGGCCCGTATTTTTGACTGGAATGCCGGCATGGTTCAATTGCTCTCGCCGAGGTTATCCAAATCGATACGATACGGTTCCGTTTCACCTCAAACTGCTTCAAAAAAGTCGACCATTGCACTGACGGTACTTGAAGAAACAGGAATCGTGAATATGCTTCGCGGTTTAACGGTTCCGGGCTTGAAATGGACAGAGCCCGTCGTTTCTCCCTTCTTGACAGCAACAAGTCCGGCAACACAAGCGGCAAGTGATACGCAACCTCCCTGGATTGCCGCAGCAGGCATGTTTGATGTCGGCATCGAGACAGCGAAGACTTCTTCTCATTCAGCCCCGACTATTACGTCAATCGTAAGCGACGATGCGCCTGTTCTTATACCCATGCCTCCTCCCGCCCTGTCAAGACCCGCAAAGGAAGAAACCTTCGGGTCCGGGCAAATCTATTTTACCTGGATGAGCGGCTCGTCTGCATACCGCATTCAGGTATCGAAGAGCGACGATTTTGCGAGAAACACCATAGATGAGAGCGTCCAGGCATTGTCGTATAAAACGGGTACGTCCCTGGAGTCAGGCACGTACTTCTGGAGAGTAAAGTGTACCGATGCCGTTAAAGGGGCAAGCGACTGGTCGCCGGTATGGAGTTTCACCGTGGATACAACGCCCCCAACCAACACGACAAACGGAAATTTTATCAACAGCGGCGAGACATGGACGAATTCGACCAAGGTGATCCTTTCAATAGCCGGCACGAAAAACAGCGGCATACAAGGCTACTATATTTCCCAATACACCGCGGCTCCAGAAGCAGTTGATCCGGGCTGGACGGCGGTAGCGCCGACGGCATCGTATTCAGCGCAGGTTCCCTATTCGTTGAACGCGGGAGACGGCACGAAAACGGTTTATGTCTGGTTCAAAGACACGCTCGGGCACGTCTCTTTGCCGGTGACTGACACGATTATCCTCGATACCCTGCCCCCGGAAGCGGCCATCTCGAACCATCCTGCGAGCCCTACTAATTTAACCTCGGCGGATTTCAGTTTCACTGCCACAGAACCGGCTTCCACATTTCAGTGTTCGCTTGACGGCCGTGTTTATACAGCCTGTGCCGAATCGCAGTCTTACGAGGCACTTTCAGAAGGAAGCCATACAATTGCCGTTAAAGCCACGGACAAAGCAGGCAACTCGCAGCCGGCGCCAGCAACCTTCACCTGGATAATAGACACAGCGCCGCCCGATACCGCGATCACAGGGCGGCCTTACATCCTGTCGAACTCGGCCTCGGCGGATTTCATTTTTTCTTCTTCAGAGCCGCAATCAACATTTGAATGCGCGTTTGACGGCAACGCGTACGTGCCCTGCATAAGCCCTCAGTCTTATACGGCGCTCTCCGAAGGACCGCATGCATTCGCGGTCAAGGCCAAAGACGCCTCCGGAAACCCCGATCCGACTCCCGCCCTTTATTCCTGGACTATCGACATGACGCCGTTTGACACAATGATTACAAGCACACCGGATGATCCTTCAAATACCGGGGCCGCCAGTTTCGGCTTTATATCAACCAAGGCCGGTGCAGCCTACCGGTGTAAGCTGGACGACGACGGGTATTCGGCCTGTGTCGAGCCGATGAAGTATGCGGAGCTTGCAGAGGGCGATCACGTATTCAGCGTCAAGGCAATAGATGCTTATGGGAATGAGGATGCCACACCAGCAATATATGAGTGGCGCGTAACACTGCCGCCCATACCCAAAACGCCGCCCAGCTTCGTAAACAAGGGCCGCGGATATCTCACGGATAAAAATACGGTTAATTTAACCATAGCTGCGGCCAGTAAAAAGGGCGTAGCCGGGTATTTTATATCGGAGAATCCCGCTACTCCCGATGCATCGGACCCGCGCTGGGTGACTTTCGCTCCGGTCAAAGAATTTTCCAATGACGTACCGTTTAAGACGAGCAAGGGCAAGGGCACCAAGAAACTACATGTGTGGTTTAAGGATGCCGAAGGCAATGTGTCGGACGTAAAAAGCGATGAAATTTTCTTGTTTAATTCAAATCATTTGCTGCTGCTCCTCATCCTTGTGCAGGCAGCATTTTTGGTTCTGTGAAAATCCGGAATACTTTTTTGTAACTAGTGTAGTGTCTCTTAAATGGACGGTGTTATGTGATGATTTCTCATCGAAAACTTATCTTCGCATAAATATTTGCTGATGAATTTGTAGGGCGACCCTTTAGGGTTGCTGCTGTTCCGGCGCTTTCGCAAGGCTAAAGCCTTGCCCTGCAAGTTTGGCTGCACTGCCGCGCTATGATAACACCAGTCGTTTGTGAGACACTACACTAGAATTTGTATTTTAATTGCTATTTCAACATGTACCGTCATTCCAGCGAAAGACTTCGACGAGCTCAGCCGAGTCGCTGGAATCCAGTCTTTTCATAACCTTCCGGATGCCGGATCAAGTCCGGCATGACGAAGAAGGACATTTAAACAGACTCTAACTATTCAGCTTCTTTTCAGAACGGTTTTGAGACAAATCTGACAAAAAGCCTTCTACGTGTCGGCCGGGACTTCGCCCGGCAGACATGGTCCCTTCGGGACAGAAATAACAACAAAAAGTCAAAGGCGTCTCTCGCAAAGCCGCAAAGAACGCAAAGAAAACTTTTATGAGGTTACGCCTCAGACCAATAAAGCAAAAGTAAAACCTTAAAACGATCTCACACGAAGCCACTAAGACACGGAGAAAGACCAAAAATCGAAAGACAAAAAATCAGTTTTCTTCTTTGTGGCTTCGTGGCTTTGTGTGAAAATTGGGTTTTGGTTTTGACTCGACTAAAAACTCAAGATGTTGGTTCGTAAAGTAGCTTTAAGTCTGGTTTTAAACCCGGCGATTTGGCCTTCCTTTGCGAGCGCAATATAATCCTGTTTTTGCATTAAATTCTTTTTAAAGATCGACAATCTTTTGTCGATGTTATAGGCGTAAGCGCCTATCCGTAGATTTCGCAGATGGACGCAGATTTTAAACCAGAACTCGGGTTTTGTTTCTATCTGCGTAATCTGCGGATAAAAAAATGACCTAGTAGTTACACTTTTTCAATATTACAGGTTCAGGTGGGAAATGCGAATAATTTGCTTCAAAATCTGATATAATACTTTTAATTGAAGCGACAGACTGAATGCCTCTCTATTAAGCCGGGTGGGCGTTATGGTCGAACGTTTGCTCATAATCGAGGATGAAGATACGCTCTGCCAGTCCCTTCAGAGAGTTTTCGAGAAAGAGGGGTATGCAGTGGACAGAGCGGAAAGCGCAGAGACTGCCTTCACGCTTCTCGAAAAAGAATCATACGATCTCATAATCACCGACATTATTCTTCCTGGCATCAGCGGCATAGAACTGCTCGCAAAATACCGCAAGAAGAATCCCTCCCAGAAAGTAATCATCATTACAGCCTATGCCTCGCTTGCGACGGCCGTCGAATCCATAAAAGCGGGCGCCAGCGATTTCATTATTAAACCCCTGATCCATGACGAAATGAAGCGCGCTGTCAGAAACGTGCTCGACAGGCCGCGCTGAACAATGGGACAAAGCGGATCGAGCCATTCTCTATAATCATATACCGTCAAAGCGGCAGTCCGGATTTTCATTGTGCGATTTTCAATGCCGTCAGGGAGTTGGCATTTCGAAGCCGTAATGGTATTATTTTTTATGAGCATAGCGGCGATTGAAAAGCGGCAATCGCCCGCGAGCTCTGCCTTCTCCGCGGCTATGTTCTTTTTAAACAGTATGCTTACCGAAGACCCATTCAACCTTCTCATACAGACGCCTCCATTCTCGTTCCTTGCGCAGGACGTCCTGCGCAGCATATCAAAAGAGATGCTCATGGAGTTTCACCCGAAGGGAAAAATAATTCTCCGTCAGAACGGGCCGGCGCCGGAATACCTCAGCGTTATACGAAGCGGAGCGGTCAGAGTGTTCGTCGTGACCAATGAAGGAGAAGAAGTCCTTGTCGGTAACCGGGGTCCCGGCGATTTCTTCGGGATGCTTTCGCTCGTATACGGAACCGTCTCCATGGATTCCGTTGCCGCCACCGAAGATACTTCATGCTATCTGATCAGGAAGGAAACGGTTTTAGAGCTCTTAAAAACGAGCGGTCGATTTTCAGATTTCTGTTTCAGGTCCGTGATCACCCGTCTTGCCGATATGACCTACAAGGATATGCGGGACCGGACGCTTCTGTACGGCGGCGGAGACAAGCTGCTCTTTACGAACGTGCTTCGTGACCTTGCCTCAAAAAAGCTGATAACGGCTTCCGAGGATGTAAGTATACGGAGGGCGGCCGAGCTTATGGCGGAACATGGCATAAGCTGCCTCGTCCTGCTTGATTCCTCGGGCCTCCCGAGCGGCCTTATTACCGACCGCGACCTCAGGAACAAGGTGGTGGCGAAGGGCAGGGACACCGCGGGAAGGGTCGGAGACATTATGAGCGTCACGATTATAAAATCGGAAGCGGGCGATTACTGCTTCGAAGCCCTTCTGAAGATGATACGGTATAACATACACCACCTGCTCGTAGTGAATAAGGGCGAACTCAGGGGAATAATAACGAACCACGATCTCATGATGCTTCAGGGAACCTCTCCCTTGTCGGTCGCGCGCGAGGTGGAGAACCAGACCACAATAGACGGGCTTGTGCCTGTCTCTCGAAAGATAGACAGAATTGTCAGCCTTCTGATCAGGGAAGGCGCGAAGGCCGGCAACATAACCAGGATCATAACCGAGATAAACGACCGGCTTTTGAGAAAGGTCCTCGAAATTACGGAGGCAAGGCTCGGGCCGCCGCCGGTGCGCTACTGCTGGATCGTTTACGGCAGTGAGGGAAGAAAGGAGCAGACTTTCAAGACCGATCAGGACAACGCGATCATCTACGAGGACACTGAAGAAGGCGAAGCGGCGCAACGTTATTTTTCGGCGTTTGCCGCATCAATGAAAGAAGCCCTCGTGCGCTGCGGGTTTCCGGCATGCAAGGCCGATTATATGGCGAGCAATCCGAAATGGCGCCAGCCGCTGAGTGTCTGGAAACGCTATTTCTCGAACTGGATAAACTGTCCGACTCCCGATGCAATTCTGCAGTCCCTTATATTTTTCGATTTCAGGCCGGTTTATGGCGACGTTCTGATGGCTGAAAAGCTGAGGGCGTTTCTCGGCCATGAGACAAGAGGTAAAAGTCTCTTCCTGGCGCACATGGCAGCGACCGCAGCAAAAAACAGACCGCCGATCGGTTTCTTCAGGGCCTTCAGCTGTGAAAAAAAAGGAGAGCATAAAGGGAAAATCAATCTTAAGCTGAACGCGCTTACTCCGATCATCGATGCCGCGCGGCTTTCCGCGCTCGAATCCAGGGTCTACGAAACCTCTACGATCGGCAGGCTGAAGGAGCTCCAGAGCGGGGACCGCGGCGCGCTCCCGGAAAAGGATCATGAACTTGAGCACGCCTTTGAATTTCTCATGTCGCTGAGACTCCGGCATCAATTTGATCAGATCCGGGACGGCAGAGAACCCGATAATTTCATCGATCCGTATGAGCTCGGTATTCTGGAGCAAACACTCTTAAAAGAAGCCTTTAAAATCATTTCAGCGATTCAGAACGCAGCAATGAAAAGATACGGCTATATGGTACTCTAGCAGGTTGCCTAAAAGACAGGCCAAAGCCTGCGCTGACAAAACGCACCCGTAAGGTGCTTTTTTTGTAAATCGCGGATTATTGCTCTCTCCTCCCTGCGTTGCGCTCTTAACCTGCAGCAGAATGAAATTATGCTAAAATGTTATTAGGTATATGCTCTTCTAAAAAAGAGTATTTTTATCCTGAATACATCCTGGACTGCGAGGACAGCACCATGAAGAAGAACCTGACTCAAAAGATCCTGGAAGCCCATCTGGCGGAAGGGGAACTGGCGCCCGGCAAGGAGATCGGGATTACAATCGACCATACGCTTTTGCAGGACGCAACCGGCACGCTCGCCATGCTTGAGTTCGAAGCCCTGGGCATAGACAGGGTGAGGGCCGGACTGGCCGCGCAATACGTGGATCATAACCTCCTGCAGACAGACAACAAGAACGCGGACGACCACAAGTTTCTGCAAACCGCGGCTGCCCGGTACGGGGTCCATTTCAGCAAGCCGGGCAACGGAGTTTCCCACCAGGTCCATATGGAGCGCTTCGGTATTCCCGGCAGGACGCTTCTCGGCGCGGACAGTCACACCCCTGGCGCTGCGGGCGTGTCGATGCTCGGCATCGGCGCAGGCGGCTTGGACGTCGCACTCGCAATGGCAGGCTATCCGTACCACCTTCCCTGTCCGCGGGTGCTTGGCGTGCGGCTTACCGGGAGGCTCCCGGAGTGGGTGAGCGCCAAGGACGTCATCCTCGAAATGCTCCGGCGTTATGACGTAAAGGGCTGCAGCGGAAAAATTATCGAATACTACGGACCGGGCGTAAAAAATCTTTCGGCAACAGACCGGGAGACCATCGGCAACATGGGCACTGAGACCGGCGCAACAACGAGCATCTTTCCCTCGGATGAGAGGACTCGGGAGTATCTGGTCGCGCAGGGCCGGGGAGAAGCATGGATTCCGCTTTCTGCGGATGAGGGCGCATCCTACGATGAAAATGCCGAGCTCGACCTTTCCAGCCTTGAACCGCTCATCGCGAAGCCGACATCACCCGGGAATGTTGTTCCGGTAAAGGAGATTGCGGGCCTTAAAGTGGACCAGGCGATTGTGGGCAGCAGCGTAAATTCTTCGTTCCGGGATCTCATGACCGCAGCCAGAATGCTTGACGGCAGGCGAGTGCATCCTGACACATCGTTTCACGTAAATCCCGGAAGCAGGCAGGTGCTCGAGAATGTGTATCATGCCGGCGGACTGCTTTCCTTTTTAACGTCCGGAGCACGAGTGCACGAGCCGGGCTGCCAGGGGTGCATAGGCATGGGCCAGGCGCCGGGTACCGGTGAAGTAAGCCTGCGCACCTTCCCGCGGAATTTCCCGGGCAGATCAGGAACAAAGGACGACAGGGTCTACCTCTGCTCGCCTGAGACCGCGACTGCAGCAGCGATAAAAGGGATCGTAATTGACCCGCGCGAGCTTGCACTTGAAATGGAGTATCCCCGGGTGGAGGACCCGAAACAATACCGGATCGACGAGAGCTCGATTATTTTTCCGTCAGAACAAGCCGCAAAGAGCGAGATCATTCGGGGCCCGAACATAAAACCGCTGCCTGAGCTGGAACCCCTGCCGCAAACGCTTGTTGCCCACGTTGCACTCAAGGTGGGCGATAATATGTCGACCGACGGCATCATGCCCGCAGGAAACAGGGTGCTTCCTTTCCGTTCGAACATCGAGGCCCTTTCGGAGTTCGTATTTTCCCAGGTGGACCCGGGCTTCGCAAAAGAGTGCAGGGCACTGGGTATTGTGGTTGTCGCCGGTGGTGAAAATTACGGGCAGGGGTCCAGCCGGGAGCATGCCGCGCTCGCGCCGAGGTACCTCGGTGTCCGCGCGAAAATCGCCAAAAGTTTTGCCCGCATCCACAAGTCTAACCTCTGCAACTTCGGCATACTACCGCTCACATTCAAGGACCCGGAAGACTACGAGCGGCTCACGAAGGGTACGAAGCTTGTGTTCGTTGACATTAGAAAAAGGGTCGAACGGGGGGACCGCGAGATACCGGTTGAGATAGATGGTCAGGCCATCACCACCGTTCTCGATGTTTCCGAACGGCAACGAAAATATCTTCTGGCCGGTGGAGCGCTGAACTATGTGAAGGAGCAGCTGTTGGTGCATGTTTAAGGAGAGGACGGCATAAGTAAAATTTCCACAAACTAACCTAAGGAGTATTGCGTATGGCTGCAAAAGCTCAGGTAGTGGATATCTCACGCGGTGCTCAGAAAACAAAGAACATCGGTCTGCGGGGCGTATCGGTCGCGGATACCAGGATATCCGACGTGGATGGAGAGAATGGCGTCTTGATTTACCGCGGGTACCGGATCGAAGACCTTGCGAAAAACTCCACATTTGAAGAGACAGCGTACCTGCTGCTGTACGATGCGCTGCCCTCCGGGCAGGAACTCAAGAAATTCCGTCAAAAACTGACGGATGCCCGAAGCCTTCCGGGTTACGTGCTTCAGACGCTTCGCCGGCTGCCGACGCAGTCTCCGCCTATGGATGTGCTCCAGGCAGCGATTCCGCTTCTGGCGATAGCTGATCCGCAATTATCCGAGGAGACCCGGGAAGCGAACGTTTTAAAGGCGATCAGGCTTATCGCTCGAACCGCGGAGGTGATCGCTTCATGGCACCGTATCCGGAAAGGCCTCGAGCTGCTCCCGCCCGATGACGCACTTTCCCACGCGGCAAATTTTCTGTGGGAACTGACTGGAAGAAAACCCGACCCTGAGATGGCACGCGACCTTGACATCGCGCTCATTCTGCATGCCGAACATTCATTCAATGCGTCGACCTTCGCATGCCGGGAGGTCGTTTCTACCGGCGCACATATGTATGCGGGCATTGCAGCGGGAGTGGGCGCTCTTTCAGGCAGTCTGCACGGCGGAGCAAATGCGGAAGTAATGAAGATGCTGATTGAACTCCAGCAGGAGACGGACATTTCCGGCTGGGTGAGAAAAAGGCTCGCCCTTGGACAGAAGGTCATGGGGATAGGGCATGCTGTTTACAAAACAACCGACCCGCGTGCACGGTTCCTCAAGGAAATGGGGCAGCGGCTCGGCGCAAAATTCGGCGAAGAGCAGTGGCAGCGCATCCTGGGCGAGATCGAGCAGACTGCGCTTGCCGAGCTCGGGAAAAGGGGCAAGACAACGATAAAGCCGAATGTCGATTTCTACAGCGCACCTGTGTACCACATCATAGGCATTCCCGGGGACCTCATGACGCCCCTGTTCGCCGTTTCGCGCATGGCGGGATGGACCGCCCATATTATCGAGGAGAAATTCGGAGAGGCACAGGCCAAGCCCGCGCTGTACAGGCCCTCGTCCGATTATGTGGGCAATTACTGCGGCAGAACCGGGTGCGTGTATGTGCCGATTGAGAAAAGGGTCTGAACGCGGAAAACATTATCCGCAGATTACGCAGATTTCTCCGATTAAACCAGAGCTCATTTATTTTTTTCAAATCTGCGACATCTGCGAAATCTGCGGATAAACTTCGATTCTGGTTTTGCTTTTCTGTAAATTGAAATTGAGGAGGACGCATGGCTGTAAAAAAACAGGTCAGGAAGTCTGCAGGCAAAGGCAAGGTAACTTCAATTCGAAAAGAAGGCGCGTCCTCCAACCAGGGGGTAAAAAAAATGAAGATCAGCTCGCTGAAATCATATAAAGAAAAAAGAAAGACCATACCATCCATAAATCCCTTTACTGAAGAAGTAATGATGGAAATCCCGCTTATGAACCGGTATGAGCTCGACGAACAGCTTGAAAAGTCGCGTCTTGCATTCGGGTCCTGGAAAGATGTCCCGGTTTCTGAACGGGCCGCCTCTATCAGGAAACTCGGCGATCATCTGAGAGCTGAAAAGCGGAAGTACGCTGAACTGATCACGCGGGAGATGGGCAAGCCGATAAAGGAGTCGCTGGCTGAAATCGAGAAATGCGCCTGGCTGTGCGACTATTATGCCGGCGATGTCGAAACGATGCTGCAGCCGGAAGAGATCAAGACCGAAAACAGGAAGAGCTATGCGATGTTCCAGCCGTTGGGTGTGGTACTCGCAATCATGCCCTGGAACTTTCCCTTCTGGCAGGCTTTCCGGTTCGGCGTACCTGCGGTCGCGGCAGGAAACGTGATCCTGCTGAAGCACGCGTCGAACGTGCCGCAGACAGCAATGTCCATCGAGAACGCATTCACGTCGGCCGGGTTCCCGGAGAACGTGTTCAAGACGGTGATGATCGATTCAAAAGAAGCGCTTAGCCTCATCGATAACGATAAGGTAGATGCCGTATCCCTGACCGGCAGCAATGCCGCAGGAGAGGAGGTCGGCGCTCATGCCGCAGCCAGGATCAAGAAGGTCGTCCTCGAGCTTGGCGGCTCCGATCCCTTTATCGTGCTCGATGATGCCGATGTTGCAAAGGCAGGCAGGATTGCGGCAAATGCGCGCATGATCAATGCGGGCCAGAGCTGCATCGCGGCCAAGCGGTTTATCGTGATGGAAAGCGTGGCGGAAGACTTCAAAAACCATTTCATGGCGCGACTGAAAGAGCTCAAGCTCGGTGATCCCATGGACGAAAATACCGATGTCGGACCACTGGCCCGGCGCGACCTTCTCGACGCGCTGAAGAGACAGCTTCTCGACGCCAGGACAGGAGGCGCCGAAATCGTGCAAACGGACCGGACAGGGTTCAAGAAAGGATTTTTCTTTTCTCCCTGCGCAATATACAATCCGAAACTGAACAGCAAAGTGATGACCGAGGAGGTTTTCGGCCCCATAGCGCCGGTCGTAATCGTCAAAAGCGAGGAGGATGCGGTCAAAATCGCGAACGACACGCAGTTCGGGCTTGGCGCATCAATCTGGAGCCGGAACACGGACAGGGCGGAGAAGCTTGCTGCGAGGATCGAATCCGGTTTCGTGGCAATCAACGACATGGTGAAATCCGATCCCCGGCTGCCGTTCGGGGGTGTAAAAAAATCGGGCATCGGCAGAGAGCTGTCGCACTACGGATTGAAGGAGTTCGTGAATATAAAGACGGTGGTTGTGAAGGAGTAGCGAAAACCGTGATGAGAGGGATGAGGGACGGGGGATGAAGGACGGAAAAGCGCTTCGCGTCCATCGTCCTCGTGAGCAAAGCGAACAGTCGTCTATCATCCCTCATTTTATGAGGTGTTAATGTGAAAGCATCCGACCTGTTCGTCAAGCAGCTGGAGGAAGAAGGCGTCGAATACGTCTTCGGCCTTCCGGGCGAGGAAAACCTCGATTTTCTGGAGTCGCTCCGCACTTCAAGGATCAAATTGATCCTGACCAGGCATGAGCAGACCGCCGCATTCATGGCAGCGACTTACGGACGCCTGACCGGGAAAGCAGGGGTTTGTTTCTCGACGCTCGGTCCGGGGGCCACAAACCTGATGACCGGAGTAGCCCATGCGCAGCTTATCGGCGCCCCGCTCGTATCCATCTCCGGCCAGAAGGCGCTCAGGGAGAACCGGCAGGCCCGCTTTCAATTGATCGACGTGGTCAGCATGATGAGGCCGATCACCAAGCAATCCCTTTCGATCGTGGACCCCAGCATGACGCCAACGATTGTCCGGAACGCCTTCAGGCTTGCCCAGGCGGAACGGCCCGGAGCAGTCCATATCGAGTTGCCGGAAGATGTCGCAGAAACGGATACTCCGGCCGCGGTGCAGAAGCGGGGATATATGCGCCGGCCGTCACCGGACCCGGAAGTGATCGCCCGGGCCGCACAGTTGATCAACGATTCCCGCCACCCGCTGATCGTTCTTTCTTCAGGCGCCAACCGAAAACTGATAACCGCGCAGCTCGAGCAGTTCATCGAAAAGACCGGCATCTATGCGGTCCAGACCCAGATGGGAAAGGGTGTCCTGAGCGACGATTCTCCGTACAGCCTCTTCGCGACCGGCATTCACCGGCGGGACTACGTAAACTGCGGCATCGATAAGGCGGACCTGATCCTGACGATCGGCTACAACATCGTGGAGTATCCGCCCTCGGTCTGGAACAGGAACATCGATAAGAAGATCATCAACATAGACTTCGTCGAGGCGGAGTCGGACAAGTATTTCAACCCGGAGGTAGAAGTTATCGGCGATATTTCTAGGTCCCTGCGTCTGCTTGGAGAGAGGACCACGGGAAAGAAGGACCCTGAGGTTTTCCGGTCGTTCCGCGAGTTCCTGAATAAAAAACTTTCCCTTGATTTCAAGAAGTCCTACCCGCTGCAGCCCCAGGAGATCGTGCGGCACGTGAGAAACGTAATGGCTGAGGACGACATCCTTTCGCTCGACAACGGCATTTATAAATTGTGGTTTGCGCGTCTGTACAAGACATACAAGCCGAACACGTTCCTCGTCGACAACGCATTCGCCACGATGGGCGCCGGGATGCCTGCCGGCCTTGCTGCAAAACTTCTCCATCCGGAGAAGAGGGTGCTTGCGGTGGTCGGCGACGGCGGCTTTATGCTGAACTCGCGCGAAATCGAGACCGCTCTGCGGTACGGCATTGCCCTGGTCGTCCTGATACTGAACGACAATGCTTTCGGATTTATCAAATGGGAACAGCAGGGCAAGGGGTTCAAAAACTTCGGCCTGGACTACTCAAATCCCGACTTCGTCAAATATGCGGAGAGCTACGGTGCGGAGGGCATCAAGGTAAACAACGGAGACGTCCTGTCCGAAGTCCTGGAAGACGCCTTTTCCCGAAAGAAAGCAGTGCTCGTCGAATGCCCAGTCGACTATTCCGTGAATTACGAAACTTTCACCAGGGAACTTGCGAATATCGATCAGGAATGCCTTGCTGATCAGGACGGTTATCATAAGAAGAGTAATTAACCCCGATTAACAAGAATATGAATCATAAATTGGGTGAAGATATCGTCTGAAATATATTATTCATTTAAGATGTTAACGTGTTCATCAGTGGTCACAACCGGCGTTTCCAGGTTTGCTGAAAGCTGTTACACCCGGAAGGAGGGTAACAAGATGAAAAAAATCCTTATTGCAGTCGATGATACGAAGGGCACCAGGAACGCTTTTGCGCAATGCGTTAAGACATGCGCCTGCATTCACCCTGACTCAATCATTCTGGTCTATGTAGAGAAGCTCGAAGGCAGGTCCCTGATGGACGATCAGCTTCTGAGCGTTTCGGAAATGCAGACGCTGAAGCAAGCCCTGGAAGGGACCGAATATCAGACGGCGCTCGATAAAAAGGCCGCAGCCATTGTCGGCTACTATAAGAAGGCGCTCGAAGAAAGCGGATTGGGCGGCATAAAGACAGTAATCAGAAAGGGCCATCCGGCAGAGGAGATACTCGCGACTGCAAAGCAGGAAGGAGCTGATATGATCATCATCGGCTCAAGGGGCAGCAGGGCTACTCATCTGTTTATGGGAAGCGTAAGCCGCGAAGTTACAAATAGCGCCGAAATTCCGGTTATGGTGGTTAAATAGTTTTTGTAAATAACTCAGGTCATTTTTTATCCGCAGATTACGCAGATTTCGCAGATAAAAACAAAACCAGAATTCCGGCTTTAGAATCTGCGAAATCTGCGGATAGAAGGGCTTTTTCTCAGATTTGTCTTTATGCCGTTCTGAAATGAAGCTGAATAGTTACAATAGTTTCATACTATTCCATTATCGCTTCGCAAAAAATCGGTTTGACCGCAGAGGAGGCTGAGGAAATCTTTAAAGGTTTTCTCTGTGTCTCAGCGCCTCGGCGGCTGGATTTTGAGACAGATGAGGAAGGAGGCCGCGAATGATAACTGCTTTCATACTCATTACCGTACCGACAAAGCGCGCCGCTGAAGCCATAGAGGCGCTTCGAAAATTTCCGCAGGTCCAGGAGGCTGCCGCGGTCCATGGTGACACGGACATTATCGCGAAGGTGCAAGCCGCTTCCCTCATGGAGATCGACCAGGTAATCATGGAAAATATCCAGGGAAGCATTGACGTCAATACGACACGGACCTATCTTGTGATAGAAAAACTGCATTGGAAGAGATAGCCGGTTTCCCCGGGTCCTTTTTGCAGGAATCCGTTCTAACCTGTTTCGAAATACGACTGGAACATGCTATAATGCGGCCCAGCGAGGGAAGCGAGAACATGATTCAGGCCGTACTATCCAGATTTCCCCTTGGCGGGGACGCAGGCAAGGTTCAAAGATTCGGTTCGGGGCTGATCAACGACACATATCTGTGCGAGTTCGGGAACGGGCGCACGGTTCGCAAATATATTCTCCAGAAAATCAATACTGCAGTGTTCAAACATCCGGTGCAGGTAATGGAGAACGTGGAAGCGGTCACGACCTATATTGTGAACAGGCTTCGCGAACGTGGTGTGCCCGATCCGTATCGCGTCACACCTGCGCTTGTTTTCACCCGGGAAGGACGCTCGTATCACCAGGACAAATCCGGCGCATACTGGCGGGTATTCCATTTCATAGAGCAGGGAAAGGTATTCGATTCAATCTCAGACAGCCGGCAGGCATTCCAGGTAGGACGCGGACTCGGCAAATTTCAGGCGCTTGTTTCCGGCATGGCGCCCGCCGGACTGCACGACACGCTTCCCGGCTTTCATCATACACCGCGGTATCTGGGTGAATACGATAAAGCTTTGGCTGCCGACACAAGAGGAAGGGTTTCATCGGTTGAGCCCGAGATCGCTTTTGTCTCGCAAAGGCGCGTCCTCGCGCACCTTCTTACTGACCGTATCGAGCATGGCGAAGTCCCCGTCCGTGTCGTGCACAATGATCCCAAGGTGAATAATATTATGCTCGATGCAGCGACGGGTGAAGCCATATGTATGCTTGATCTTGATACGGTAAAGCCGGGGATAGTTCACTTTGACTTTGGCGATTGCCTGCGTTCCGCCGGTAATCGCGCCGGCGAGGATGCACCGCAATTGGAGAACGTCCGCTTGGACCTCGACGTTTTTGCTGCAGTAACAGAGGGGTATCTGCGTGAGGCAGGATTATTTCTGACGCAAGAGGAGATTGAACTGCTTCCCGCCTCCGTAAAGGTAATAACCTTTGAGCTGGGCCTTCGCTTTCTGACGGATTATCTTCTCGGCGACACGTATTTTAAGACCCGATACTCCACGCACAACCTGCATCGTGCCCGGGTGCAGTTCAAACTGCTTGAAAGTGTCGAGGCCGCCGAGAAAAAGATGGCTTTAATAATAGATGATGCCAAAAAGCGTACCTCGGTCGAACAGGAAAAAACGGGAGAACATAGCAACAATAAGTTCTCTTAAATGTTTTGGAAATTGACGGTGCGACAAACGGGTTGCATGACCGAACCGTACATTTTAAACGCCCAACCCCTTTTTTGTCTTCCATGCTCTTACCTAACCCGGACAAGCCGGAACCAAAACCTTTTTGCCACAGAGCACACAGAGTTCACAGAGGAGAAATATAAAGCAAAGCCTGGATTTATGAAATTGTTTCAAGCCGTTCTCTGTGTGCTCTGTGACCTCTGTGGCTGAATTTTCTTGCCATTTTGAGAAGAATTTTACTTTTTAGTAACTACGTATTTAGAATAGTATCGAAATCGACGGTACCGGTATCACTCCCGCCCAATACGATTCTGCCGATAAATTCTTTTAATTCATCCGCTGATTTTAAAAACGCCTCTACCACAGCAGGATCGAAAATCCTGCCGGAATCGGGCAGGATTTCCTCGATGGCATCATCGAAGAGGACCGCTTTGCGATAGGGCCGCGTTACCGTCAGCGCATCGAGGGCGTCAGCGATGGCGAAGACCCTTGCCCCATGCGGAATCTCTACATCTTTGAGTCTTCTCGGGTAGCCCGAACCATCGTAGTGCTCGTGATGGCTGCGGATGATTTCAGCTGCCCGGGAAAAATAACCGATGTGACCTATTATACGGTAGCCGATCTCAGGATGTTTCTGCATGATAGCCCGTTCTTCCTTATTAAACGGGCCGGCCTTCAGCAGTACCGCGTCCGGTACGCCGATCTTGCCGATATCGTGAAGCAGCGAGCCAGCATAGAGATCGACCATTTCCCGCCCCCTCACGCCGCAGGCATTGCCGATGATAAGGGAAAATTCGGTGACGCGCAGGGAATGGTTCCCGACTTCATGCTCGCGCGCATCGATGGCGGTCACAAAAGCCTCGAGCGTCACAAGATAAGCCGTGTCCATCCTCTGCACTACCCCATCCAGATACGTGTTGGTGAAATAGCAATGTTCACAGCGATAGGTGCCGTCGCGTCTCTTGACGTAGCGGTATTCTTCGATAGGCTGGCCGCAGTTCGGGCAAGTGTGCACAACCGGATCCGGCTTCATAGCTTGAGCGTATCAATACCCTAAAACCTTGTCAACAAGGCCCGAGATTCCAGGGTCTCCCGGCCGCTCATACGCACTTAGTATGTCTGGTGCCGGACGGACTCTTTTTATCATTGACACTCTGTTTTGATAAGTGTACAAAGAAACCTGCAATTCGCACAGTGTGCGCTGCTGACCCAAATTTGATTTGGAACGCCGAGGGGGAGGATTCGAACGAGCATGGCAAACGAACCGAACAAAATAATTTACTCCATGGTGGGGGTAAGCAAGTTCTATGATAAAAAACCCGTACTGAAGGACATTTATCTATCGTACTTTTACGGCGCCAAGATCGGCGTTCTTGGTCTGAACGGATCCGGCAAGAGTTCGCTTCTCCGGATCATGGCAGGCATTGACAAGGAGCACGTGGGAGAGGCGGTGCTGTCGCCCGGCTATACAGTCGGGTTTCTCGAACAGGAACCGAAGCTTGATCCGTCGAAAACAGTGCGGCAGGTCGTAGAAGAAGGCGTACAGGAAACGGTCGACCTCCTCAATGAGTACAATAAAATCAATGAGAGCTTCGCGAACCCGATGTCGGATGACGAGATGAACAAGCTGATCGCCCGGCAGGGAGAAGTGCAAGAGAAGCTCGATCATTTGAACGCCTGGGAGCTGGACAGCAGGCTCGAAATGGCAATGGACGCGCTGCGCTGCCCCGACGGGGACGCAAACGTAAAGGTGTTGTCAGGAGGCGAAAAACGGCGGGTAGCGCTGTGCAGGCTGCTGCTCAAGAAACCGGACATTCTTCTTCTTGACGAGCCCACGAACCATCTGGATGCCGAGTCTGTGGCCTGGCTCGAACACCATCTTCAGAACTACGAGGGCACGGTAATCGCCGTGACCCATGACCGGTACTTCCTGGACAATGTGGCCGGCTGGATTCTGGAGCTTGACCGCGGCCAGGGCATTCCCTGGAAGGGGAACTACTCTTCATGGCTCGAACAGAAGGGTGAGCGGTTGAAGCTTGAGGAAAAATCCGAGAGCGAACGCCAGAAAACGCTCGCGCGGGAGCTGGAATGGATCAGGATGTCGCCCAAAGGCAGGCATGCGAAAGCGAAGGCGCGCATCAGCTCCTATGAAGAGCTGCTCAGCAAGCAAGGCGAGGCGCGCGCAAAGGAGTTGGAGATCTATATCCCGCCGGGACCCCGGCTCGGCAAAGTGGTGATCGAGGCCGACAATGTGACCAAGGCCTATGGCGACAATATCCTGGTTGACGGCATGTCTTTTTTGCTCTCGCCCGGCAGCATCGTGGGAGTGATCGGGCCGAATGGCGCGGGCAAGACCACTCTTTTTCGGATGATAACCGGCCAGGACAAGCCGGACAAGGGAGTCCTTAGGATCGGCGACACCGTAAAGCTTGGGTATGTGGACCAGAGCCGGGACGCCCTCGATCCGGACAAGACCATCTGGCAAGTGATCACCGGCGGTCAGGAGCAGGTACAACTGGGCAAGGCGCTGATGAACTCCCGCGCTTATGTTTCGCGGTTCAACTTCGGAGGTACGGACCAGCAGAAAAAGGTTGGCGTGCTGTCCGGCGGCGAAAGGAACAGGGTGCACCTCGCGCGTGTATTAAAGGAAGAGGCGAACGTGCTGCTGCTCGATGAGCCCACGAATGACATTGATGTAAACACCATGCGGGCGCTCGAGGAGGGACTCGAGAACTTCGCCGGCTGCGCGGTGGTCATCAGCCATGATCGGTGGTTCCTTGACCGGATCGCCTCGCACATCCTGGCCTTCGAAGGAGAAAGCAAAGTCGTGTTCTTCGACGGGAATTATTCCGAATACGAAGCGGACCGGAAGGCGCGGCTCGGCGCTGACGCAGCCCAACCGCACAGGATAAAGTACCGGCATTTGACGAGATAGAGAGAAAGTCAGTATTAAAGTGTCAAAGTGTCAGATCAAACAGTTCAAAGGGTGGCGCTATCACTCTGATACTATGCCGCTCCGACACTTTGATACTATACCGTTTTACGCTGCCCGGGCTGATGATCGCTGCAGCAGATCTATGACTTCCTTGTCGCTCACTTGATCGAAATGCTTGTAATGGAAGCCGACCGCCATGAAATTATAGGGCGTATTGATACACACGAATTCATCGGACAAGTTTCTCAGCGCAGCGGCTGTTTCAGGCGGACTTACCGGCAGGGCTATAACGATCTTTGCCGCGCCTTCCTGCTTCACCGCCTCTATCGCAGCTTTCATCGTTGCCCCGGTTGCGACGCCGTCATCCACGAGGATGACCGCTTTATTCCTAACGTTAATTCTTGCTGCTCCGCCGCGATAGAGCTCGACTTGCCGTGCGATTTCCTGCTTCTGCCGTGCGATTTCAGCCCGGATGTATTCGTCCGGCACCCGGTTAAGCTCGATAATTGAAGGGTTCAGGACCACGGCTCCTGTTTCGGCAACTGCCCCGACCGCGAGCTCTGATTCTCCGGGGAAACCGATCTTGCGTACGATAAGCACGTCGAGCGGCGCTTTCAGAAAACCCGCAATCTGATATGCAGTGACTACGCCGCCTCTCGGCAGAGCGCATATAACCACATCTTTTCGTCCCTTATAGTGTTCGAGTCGTTCCGCGAGAAAAATTCCGGCATCCTGTCTGTTCTCGAATATCATAATTGCATTCCTGTTTAGCTGGATTTATAATAATACTTTAGGTGCTAGCCGCTCACCGTAATAATTAAAATTTAGTTCCCTGTGCGCCGGTTGTCAAGGACTGAACCGATTCTTTCGAGGGCGTACAACTCTGGAATATGGGATTGAATTTTTTTGGGTTGACATTGCAGTGTCAGAAAGTGTACAAAAGATACTGCGTCGCACCATACGATATTTGCGCTAAAGGGGGACCGGATGTCGGAATTCAAGAATGTAACCGTTGTGAAGGAAGCGAATATTTATTTTGACGGCAAAGTTACGAGCAGGACCGTGCTGTTCGCTGACGGCTCGAAAAAGACCCTGGGCGTGATGCTGCCCGGCGAATATGAGTTCAATACAGCCGAGAAGGAAGTCATGGAGATATTCTCAGGAGACCTCGACGTACTTCTGCCCGGTCAAACTTCCTGGAAACCGATCAAGAGCGGAGAATCCTTTGAAGTGCCTGCGAACGCCAAATTCAAGCTTATAATAAGGAAGCTGTCGGATTACTGCTGCTCATTCATCAAAGCATAAAAATATTCACTAAGGAGGAAATATGAAAAAAGCTTTTATTGTGATTGTGCTGGCACTTCTTGCAGCAACCGGCTGCAAGCAGCCCCAGGAGCCGAAAGCCCCGGCCGGGTATACCGGCGGCATTCCGATGAAATCGCCGGAAGAAATGCGTCAGCTCGAGGACATGGCGAAGCAGGCGCCGAAAAACGGCGATGTATGGATTGCCCTCGGCAATGCATACATGGATTCAAAGCGGTACAACGAGGCAGTCGACGCCTACCAGAAAGCGCTTGTCATTTATCCGAAGAATGTGGACGTCCGGGTTGACAGGGGCACCTGTTTGAAGAATTCCGGCAGGCCCGCTCTGGCCCTTCAAGAATACAAGCAGGCGATAAAGATCAACCCGAGCCATCTGTATGCTCACCGGAACATGGGGATCGTTCTTGCGTTCGATCTAAAGGACACGAAGGGGGCCATCAAGGAGTTTGAAAAGTATCTGGAGCTATCACCGACTGCACATGATGCCGCCGATATCCAGCAGATGATTCAAAATATGAAAGGCGGGAAGTAGAATATTTATTTCAGGCCTTGACCGGTTGTTGCGCCGGAAGAGAAAGATGAACCAGAGGGCAGGCGTTTATTGAGCGCTTGCCCTTTTTATTTGTGGCGGTTTATTTCAGTCGGTGCGGCCCCTTTTTCCAATCAAAAATGCCAGGTGAGAGAAGCGACAAATCCGCCCGGGGCGGGCTGTATGACGGGAGTGATGACAGTCGAATGCACAGGACCTAGCAATAAATCAGTCAAGAAGACGCCGAAAAAATGGCCGATTGCCGCGCCAGCAAGCACATCCGAGGGATAGTGCTGCTTTGCCTCAACCCTGGCCCATGCTGTTGCAGCCGCAATACCGGTAAAGGCTACTTGTGACGCGGCGTCTACTGCAGGATACGGCATAGTAAAGGGTTCTATATTACGATATGCCAGCGTTGCGCTGATCGACGAGCCTGCCGAATGTCCTGAGGGAAAACTGACTTTGTCGCGGCCGTTTGGCCGGGTCCTGCCGGTTTTCTGTTTGATAGCTCCCACAGATGACCGCATCAGGATGCCGGCTCCGGTCTCCACGGAGAGTACCGCCGGGATAGTGTAAAGCGGGGATGCAAGAGCGCTTCCGACGAAGAGGTAATCTGATGTCCGCAACAGTGTGTCGCTGATGCGTCCGGCTCGTTCCTGCGACCCGTATACCGGCGCTCTGCTCGAAGCCCAGTCAGAGACCTTTCGGTCGGCATTACCAATAGAAAAAGCGAGCGCTCCTGCAGCCGGCGCCCATGTTGCGGGTGAAGTGGCCGCATTCACTGCTGCGTCACGAATACGGCTCCAACCCCAGCTTTCAGGCGCTTGTCCCGATGTAGTGCTGCAGCCAAGGAGGTGACACAACAAAACGGCAATGAGCGCTTTTTCGAGAAGCAGCCTCTGCCGGAAAACGAAGTTCAAAACACGCATTGATACCGTTTTAAGATTGGATTTTCAGCATATGTAAATGGAACCAAAGTGCTATACTACGGGGTGCGCTGGTTTAGAAATGTGATCCTTATCACAGTTACGCGGTTGAATGACTTGGAAGGAGGATTTTAGGAATTTTCTCTTGGAAGGATATAGGGGAGTACTCCGGTTGTTCAAGAAGGCGGTTTTGCGTAAAAAAGGCGAAACATAAGTGCTCCGCATTGTGCGGTGCGTCATAGAAGCTGCGATGAAGCAGCGGCTTCAAATCACTTCTGTGTTTCAGCTTCCTCCGCTTTGTCCGCTACCCCACTGAGAAATAGTATTCGGAAACGAACATACTCGCGCTATAACAATTCCTTTTTGCATACCCTATTCGCCATAACTCAACGCTTTTTCAAAAAGAGATGCAATATTTTGTGCAATTTTTTGAGAAAAAGTGATTAATTTTGCTTTTTATTTGACAATACAACCATAGTTTGATACCTATTCAAATAACAAAGTTTCACACTTTATAAACAATTAAGAACAAGCTGCAAGCAGGCTGACAGGTTATGCGCAAAAGAATATATCGCGGAGACCAGGTGACATGGGAAGTATCCATTCTTGCTCGTCCTATTGTAACGGTAACTTCACGGCTGCGTGCAAAGGACCGGATATCCGGGCAGTAATCATGCAGATTGACGATTCGATATAAAAAGAATTTCAAGAGTTCAATCGATGACAAGAAAAAGGAGAAATTATGAAAAAAGCAATTGTCAGTATCGCTGTATCATGTTTGTTCACCGGGCTTCTTTTTGTCGCTTTCACGGCATACGCCAAGGAACAGAACCAGAAGGAACAATATATTGCTGAGGTATCTGCCATGTATAATCGGTCCGAAGCCAGCGATGATTTCAAAGGCACTACCACCGCTTTAGCTGCTGAAATTTTTTTCGCGCCGGTAAAAACCGCAAATCATCCCTACGCAGAGGCGGCATTTCTCGAGCGCATCGGGAGCGGTTTTCTGATGGCAGCGCTCCAGGACGCAAAAGGAACGACTGCATCTGGGGACGGCATGGCTTACGTGGCTGGAGTTAATATAGCTCGCCCGGGCTTCCCGCTTGCCATCCAGGTTTTATACACGACCTCAAAATTGGACTATGATGCGCCCAGCAATGCCACGTATAAAACGAACGGCTACGGCGTCAGCGTGGGCGGCTATTTAAAGGACAACTTTCTTGCAGGTATTGAGTACATGAACAGGAAGACAGAATTGTCTGCCGGTTTTTTTCCCATGGACTTCAAGACCACGGACTATGCATTATTCACAAAATATATCGCTCAGCTCGCAGGCAACAGGTATTTGAATCTTGAAGGAAGCCTGGGGCAGAGCGCGTTTGAGGATGATACAGAGACTTTGAAAAACACGAATGTTGAAGTGTCCGCTGATTATTATTTCAACCGGAGGCTGAGCGCAGGCATCGGCATTGAAAAAAGTTCTGGTGACGATGAGAGCAGCGAGGGCATGTCGTACAGCGCGAATACCCGCTTCTTCATCACCCCGCGGTTCTCCATCGAAGCGGGTTACGACAGGTTCCTCAACAGCAACGACGGCTTTACGGACGAATGGTCATATGATCTGACTCTTGCAGGCCGGTTCTAGCTGAAATAAAAGGGCGTAAGAGCGAGAAATAGTCACGGGCTGATGGGGCCGCAAACGTGGTGAATTTTTGCTCTCGCCTGGCAGTCTGGAGACCAGCATTGGAATAACCGGCCGGTTATATTGATTGTGCTGCAGTGGCAGTCATTCAGGCAGATAGAAAGATTGATGATCTCGTAAAAAGTCGTCTCCCCGGTGAAAACCGGGGTCCAGTGGTTATCGAACTTATTGAAAAGACTGGATACCAGCGTTCGCCGGTATGACGAAATTGGGTGTTTTCTGACTTCTTACGAATGCATCAAGATTGGTTGCATGTCAAAAAAGCGAACTTTTCAGGGGCCGGGCAGTCTTTTATCCCGGCCCCAAACTTTCTTTCATCATCATGTAATTATCATTATGACAATGAGAGAAAGAAAAGTGTTCTGTCAAACGGAGGGATGCCTCATTTCTTTGTTTTCCCTTCGGGGAACGCCACTTTTATCTGCGCCGTCAAGAACCCCGGTACGCGATCGTTGTTGTACCCGCTGATCAATCCGATTTCAACTTCCCCCCATAAATTGTCGTTGCTTCTTACTTCGGCTCCGATGGAAAATATGTATAACCGGTCGCGGTCACGTCCCTCGGGTTTTTTTTCTACGAGCAGCTCTTGAAGGAACAGGGTGCTGCGCGGATCGGCGGACCACCGGTATCTGGCTCCAAGAGACAAGGTATTGTGATCAGTATACTGCGGGTGCCTGCCCGCGTCCGGCACCGACTCATGCGTGCGGTAGCGCGCATGAAGTATGATTTGTGAGCGATCGCGTAAAGTTAAAAATCTGTCGAAGCCGTAAGACAATGACGTCCAGAGGCCGATCCCATCCGATGTAAAGCCGTCTCCGTTTCCATTTTTATAAATCCAGGCGCGGGCCAGCCCGACTGCCATTGCGGATCTGTTCCAGTTTCTTTTATAGCTTTCTTTGCCGCATTGTTTCGCGATGGATTCGTATAAATAATCCGGAGAAAAAATCGTTTCTCCCGCCTCACGCGGCCACTGTGAATCAAAATTCTGCGCCTCGCCATACGTTTCAGTTTCCTCAAGACAGGCTACAAGGTCTTCGTCCAGGCGCGGGTCGCTTTCATCCCAGATAGTCCAGCGAATTGCCGTCCCGATGCGGCTTGCAGTATCGTTGTCAGTTGAAGTGTTTGAAAGAGCGATTGAAACAAGTATCCGTGAGAGCGCCTGTTCCCGTTTGTCTTCCCGATAGTGTTGAAGAGAAGGTTCTTTAACGTACCAGAGGTACGGCACTACATCAACCGCGATTGCAGTCTCGGGATTCGCATTCATATCTACCGATTGCATAAATGATGTCACAAGTCTGCGCGAAGGCGCAGGCGGTACGATCGCAGGCGTTACGCCGATCATTGCCAGCGCCGGGGACAAGGCAAACGGTAATTCCTCGAGGGCCTTTGAAATATCCACTTGAGTAATGCTGATCAACCATGAGTAATCGGCGGGCTCGCTCTCTTCACCGGCAGCATCTATCGCCTTGACAGCGAACGTGTGGCTTTTCTCGGCAAGGCCGGAATAGGTTATCGGCGATGTACACGCGGAATAGACGTTGTTATCGAGTTGGCACTCGAATTCCGCTCCGGGCCGGTTGGCAATAAAACTGAAAATGGCGTTTTCCTCATCTGAAGGGTTAGAGGGGTAGTTTGTAATACTCGTCTTGAAGACGGTTATAACGGTCCAGGTGTAACTTGCAGGAACGGGATCGACATTCCCCACGGCATCCGTCGCTCTTACAGTAAAGGTATGCGAACCTGTTGCGAGCTTCTCAAATTTCTGCGGGCCTGCGCATGCCCGATACCCTTTTCCGTCGAGCTGGCATTCGAAAGTTGAACCTGCCTCAGTAGAGGAAAAAGCCAGAGTCGCTGACGTTGCATTCGTCGAAAGAGGCGGTTGATTGGTAATGGCCGTATCAGGCGGCGTTATATCTATTGTCCAGGCGAACGTTGCAGGGGTCGGGTCGGTGTTGCCGGCCGCGTCCGTTGCCTTGACGGCAAAGCTGTGCGGTCCTTCAAGAAGTTCCTCGTAGGTCTTCGGACTAGTGCACGCGGAGTAGGCGCCTTGATCGATCTGACATTCAAACTTTGATTTGGCCTTACTGGACGTAAAGTGGAAATCCGCAGATGTCGAGTTTGTCGTAAGTGAAGGATGACTCGTGATCGTGACCCGGGGCAGCTTGGTATCGAAAACAATGGAATCACTTTTCCCTTCAGAGACATGCCCCACTGCGTCCCTGAACCATACGTGTATCGTCTTTTTCCCATCGCCTTTGCTGAGCGTGAACGGAATGTCGCCAGAATATGACGGGGTCGACGGTATCGCGACCCAACCGGCCTTGCCTGTTTGCGGTTTTTTCGACTGTTCAGAAATATAGTATCCGGTAATGCCGGTAATGCCGTTCTTTTTTACAGCCGATATGGCAAGCACCACAGCTCTCGAATTCGTCGCCTGCGCTCCTTTATTGATAAATTCTTTTCCCGTTGTATTGGTCGGTGGTTCTGCGTCGATCGTCATTGTCGAAGGCGCGGACCATTCACTGATGTTTTCAAAGCCGTCCCGTGCCTTTACCCGCCAAAAATATACGCCCGACTTCAGAGGTGTTCCCGTTTCATATGACGCGATTGAAGAGTGAGTATCTATGGTTACCGGGTTGAAATTTGCATTTTCGGAAACCTGTATCTGATACGACAAGGCGCCGGGCGCGCTCCAGGCAAAACTGACCCGTCCGCTCCCGAGCAGCGCCGCATTGTCAGGCGCTGAAAGCGCCGGAATAAAAGGAAGGGCCTTGAGGGTCCCGAGAGCCGTTATTTCACGATAGGTAATCGTTACACCGGTCTGTTCCGCCCGGTAGAGTACAGCTCCGGAAGCATTTTTGCCTGTTATGATAAGCCGGATATTTGCAGCTGCAGGAATGCTATTGAGCGTGTTCACAGCATTGGAGCAATTCCAGGGGCGTGCCGCTGCCAGTTTTTCCTTGGACCAACGGTAGAACGTGGCTTCGATACTGTTTATCCCGCCGTTTTCGCAGGTTATCGGCGAATATGATTGCTCTTTCTTCCCGGCTGGGGGTGCCGGCGGCAGCGAACCGGTCGACTGCTCAAGCCATTGTAAGTCGAATGAGACAGACCCTACGTTCTCATTTTCCTTCTCCACGCAGCCTGCAACAGACAAAAGAAATTGCACCGAGGTGGCCTTCTCGTCCCCGGCCCCCCGCTGCCGGAACATCTTTAATTTCTCTTCAGAGGCGCCGCTCTTGACACAGCCGGCTATGTCGCCTCCTTCGACCTGTAATAGAGCGCGCACGCATTGACACCACTGCGTTCTCGGTATTTCCACTACAACCGGCGATCCTGCTGATGGTTGTTTTGGTGCGGGGGTGCCTGCTTTCTCGGGCTCTTCAGCTCGAAGCTGCGATGGGAATATGCAACAAAACAGTATAAAAATGAAAATAGCTTGTTTCATAGCACTGCGCCCCGGGTTAGAAACCCCCCGAGGCAGGTCTGCATTGCATGTTTGACCTTCTCCCCGAGATAACGAAATCGAACTTGTGCCGCAAGCTGAGAAACGATTAAATATTCAAAAGACGGCGGAAGCCGGATAATTGAAAATAATCCATATGTAAACCTGATTTCATAGGAAATTCGTGATGAGGGAATGGAGTGTGAAATACAAGTTCGAATGTGTAACAAGATTAAAGATAGTGAGCGGAAAAGTCAACTAGAAAAGGCGGGTGATTACGACCCGGGAGTCCATGGCGGATCTGCCCTGTTCTAAAACAGTCTGTGCCATCCTAAAACAAGGTTTGCCGAGGTTGCTTCTGTTATTTGCTCTGGGCCCGCAGTTTATCAGCCCACTTAATCGCACCGACAGCAGGCGCAAACGTTAGCGCAATAATTACGGAATTGGCGAGGTCAAACGGGCCGTACATCTTCAGCATTCCTATAAAACCGTCCTGCAGCCATATGCCGATCATACCCCCAAGCATCAGCATGCCGGCAAAAATGAACCATGCGAAACTGAACCACTGCAGGACCTTGATCAAAATCTTCATTTCTAATTCCTGCTGAAATACTCAAGAAAAAGGTAAATCTGTTTCAGAAAGAGCAAGATAAATACCAGGCTTTAGTGAATTGAATTAAAAGAGGAAATTGAGCTTGATTTTGGCGGGGGTCCGGTATGTAAAAGAATTCGTCTGTTTCAAATTAAGAAGCAATGGCGTACAGGGTCGTATATCAAAATTTAAGTAACTACTCAGGTCATTTTTTTATCCGCAGATTACGCAGATTTCGCAGATAAAAACAAAACCAGAATTCCGGTTTTAGAATCTGCGTCAATCTGCGAAATCTGCGGATAAAAGGGCTTTTTCTTAGATTTGTCTTAATGCTGTTCTGAAAAGAAGCTGAATAGTTACAAAATTTATTGCATAGCAGGATAATGTATTAGGTTTATTCGTAAGCAGGGCCGACAGTCGGCTATTCTATCGAGTGGTTTTTTCTGAGCAGTGCTACAGTTTTCCACCTTTCATAATGCGCCACCAGGCGATGCCGCTCAGGCGGTCGTGCAGGAGTTTGAGCTGTTCCGGGTCAGGCAGGTTCTTCGGAAGGGGTCTGTCCGGAAGAGAATAAAATTTCATAGCGGCTACATCGAAAAGATAATCAGAAGAGATCACTTTATCACGTCCGATGCCGATCCGGACGCCGGGAGTGAACATGCTGCTGCCGAGCGAATAATACGTGAACCCTTTCGGCGCGGCCATTTCGATCAGGGTGGATGCAATGTCGATATGGCTCCCTGCGGCATTCGTTGGCACGTTTACACCACGCAGTACGTCCTTCCCGTAGAGCACAAAAGGAACTGCCGATCCTTCGAAAAAATCGGGATGGGTATTGAGAAACTTTCTTCCGTAATGATCTCCGGTAAATACAAAGAGGGCAGAGCCGAGCTTGTTTTCTGCAGCCCGGACAAAATCGCCGATACAGCGGTCCGCATACCATAAATGTCCAAGCACCTTTAATGTTACTGAATTGTCAAACTGCGAGGCAAGATCATCAGGGACCGTCTTCACCGGAAAACCCTTTCCATACACGTCCAATTCGTAGGGAGGATGATAGCTGGTCGTCACGACGACGTTCAGGCTTGGCTGAGCAGCTGAGGAATTTACGCTCCTCACGATGAAATCGAAAAGCGCCTCGTCTTCAACCCCCCATTCGTTATGCGACGCCCACGTCCCGATATGCGCTGCCCCGTAAATCTCTTCGAACCCCTGCGCTTTTACGAAGTCACCCACTTTCTGCCAGCTGAGATATCCGCCGTAGAAGAATCTTGTACGGTAACCGAGCCGTTTGAAGGATTCCGCAAGCGACGAGGGATAGGCTTTCTGAGACATTTTTTGGTAATTGGTTACGACGTTTACGTCAGGAAGTCCGGTAATTAGAGCAGACAGGGAGGTAGCGGTCCCGTCCGAGGCAGGCAGAAAATGAGCGATATGGATACCTTTTCCGGCAAGTGACGACAGCTCATGCGTCAAACCGAGAGAAGAGTATTTTTTCAAAAGAGGCCAGGCATCATAACTCTCCATTACAACGAGAAAAATATGGGAAGGCTGTTTGTTCCTATGTCCAGGCGCGGTTCTTTTTAAATACTCATCGAGGTATGAGAACGATTCATGTTTGCTCAATAGTTCTCGGGCAGCCCGGCGAACGTCGCCATCAGGAAGATACGCTTCAAGTCCGTTGGACAGGCTCAAGATTTTCGTATGTGCCGCGTATGCGGAAGTGAGAGCTCTGTACGGATTGAGGACAGCCTTGTTTAAAAAATCATCTCTCGTAACTGCGGCATCCTCGAGTTTTAACGGACGGTGTCCATATGATCCGCGAAGGCCAATGGTCACGAGGGAGGCAAGGATAATACCGTACAGAATACGAAGGAGAAGGGGCGGCCACCGCCGGTCGGCTGCATCGGCGCTCAGCCACGCGCTCTTCATATGGAAGCCGTACAATTTCAAAAGAACGAATGATACGAGGCCTGCAGCGATCAGGCCGGGAACCGGGTGGTATTCCGCCCAGATCGTGGAAAAAATTGCTCTGGTGTCGTCGTAGAACAGATTGAAGATCCAATGATTGAACTGGTCGTTGTATTCCTTGAAATAACCTATGGTGACAACCGAGAGGACAACGGACAGGACTATAAAGAGCCGTCCGAACAGGGCACGTACGGGCTCAGCCGCTTTACGGATATCGACAAAGCCGCAAAGTACGCTCATCAGAAGCGGGATGAGCGCAATATACGTCGCGACCATGACGTCGTAGCGCAGGCCGTTCAGGAACGTCTTGGGTATGTCAGCCCAGGGAGTTGTTGCCCCGATCTTGCCGTGGAACACGACTATCAGAACGAGTCTCATGAACGAGAGCAGCGCCATGAAAAAAAGCCACTGCTTCAGGTCCTTTTTAAGCTGCCATATGAAGCGGTTCCAGGAAGTCATGGCCCTACCTTTTTGTCCGCAGATTTCGCAGATTTGCGCAGCTTAAAAAAGCATGAATAAAGGATTCAGTTTGGAGAAAAGCTTTGAATAATAGAATTTACGGTGAAGCCGCAAAGGATGATCTTTTCATAAAGAAAGAACTTAAGAATCAAATCTGTTTAATCCGCGAAATCCGGCTAATTCAAGGACACTTATTAATCCATTTTCATATATTATGATTTTTATGAAATTTCCGCAAGTTCGCTCAGCTGCTGATCGAACTCCCTGGCTTTTGCGTCGTGCCTGTTCGTCACAGTTTCCAGTTCAGCAAACAGGTGTTCGGTCAGTGCTTTTGCGTCGCGCAGGGCCTGGGACAACCGCTTGATGTCCAGTGCTTTGCCCGTCATCGACGCATCGAGGAGCGCCTGATTGTCCCGCTCCATATCGAGCTCCAACTTCATGATCTCTGCCTCCAGCTCGTCCATTCTTTTTTTCAGCGCACCGAGTACCTTCGATTTTTCCGAGACGATCCCGGTCCTCAGTTTCTTCACATCTTTCCGGTTGATGCTTTTTTCCGCCTCCCGCTTTTTTCCTTTTCGTATGACGCCGCCCTCGTCGCTCCATCCGACACGTTCCAGGAAATCGAGATATGTGCCTTCGAATACGGAGACCGTGTCATTGTCGTAGACAATCAATTTCGTGGCCACGGCCTCGAGGATCAGCTCGCTGTGGGTAACGATGATGACCGCCCCCTGAAAGGCGTCCATCGCTTCGATCAGAGAATCAATCGATTCCATGTCCAGATGGTTCGTGGGCTCATCCAGCAGGAGCAGGTTTGAGGGCGAGACCAGGAGTTTGCCCAGCAATACCCGGCTCTTTTCCCCGCCGGACAGCACGCTCACTTTCTTGAGCGCATTGTCGCCCTCGAACATCATCAGCCCGCATATTGCACGTGACTCACCCTGGCTGTTGTCAGGGTGGGTGTCCATGATTTCCTGGAGCGCGGTTTTGTCCGGCCGCAAGCGGTTTATGTTAGTTTGGCCGAAGTAGCCGATTTTTGTATTTGCGTGTACCTTTATGTCTCCGCTCGTAGCAGAAAGTTCTTTTGCAAGCAGGTTCAGCAGCGTCGTTTTGCCCTTCCCGTTCTTCCCGATCACCGCTATGCGGTCCTTTTTCCCCACCGCGAAAGAAAGTCCTTCGACCAGGGTCGGGCTGTCAGGCGAGAAGGAAAAGGAAAGGTCTTCAACCGTCATCAGCCACTTGGCTTCGAACGGCGAGGCCCGGAACTTGAAATCAAGCGTTTTGATTTCCTCAAGCTTATCGAGGTTTTCGTGCTTCGCCAGCGCTTTGATCCGGGACTGGACGGCGCGGGCCTTTGTCGCCTGGGCGCGAAACCGATTGATGAACTGCTCGATCTCCTTTCGTTTCTTCTCGTCGTTTTGCCGTGTCTTTTCGTAAATTTCCTCTTCCATCAATATCTGGTCGTACAGCTTCTGAGTGCCTCCCGCGATCTTCCGCATTTTGCAGCGATGAATGATCATCGTATGGGTCGTCACGCTGTCCATGAAGTCACGGTCATGCGTGATGATGATCAGCTCGTTTCGCCATGCGCGCAGAAACTGGGTGATCCAGCGTACCGAAACGATGTCAAGATAGTTGGTTGGCTCGTCAAGGAGCAGAAGGTTCGGCTCCGATACAAGCACTTTGGCAAGATTCAAGCGCACCTGGTAGCCGCCCGAGAGCGACGAAGGCGGCGTATCGAAATCGTCGTTGGTGAATCCGAGGCCATGCAGGATCGCCTCGGCCTTGTACGTTTCATCACGATGGTCTTCCTGCGGCGGAAGGGCCAGGCACGCCTCTTTCAGCACGCTCTCCTCCGTGAAATGAATATGCTGTGAAAGATGGCCTACTGTATATCCGGAAGGCAGCGTAATTGTGCCCGAGTCCGCGTGCTCCTCGCCCAGGATCATCCGGAAGAGCGTAGATTTGCCGTAGCCGTTCCGGCCGACCAGCCCTACACGCTCCCGGGGGTTTATCGTAAAGCTGACGCCGTCGAACAGCAACTGTTTGCCGTACGATTTTTCGATGTTTGTTACCTGGAGCATTTCTGACCTTTCATTTCTTTTCCGCTGTAATGTTTTTCGGCATTTTCTGATTCGCCTCTAGCGAGAATGCAAAAAGTTTTTTGAGAAACAGTATCACCGATGAAATAAAACGCTATATTACCGTATGATTTTGTTGATGGCAAATATTATTTTAAGGCAATGCAAACAGAAATGTTCAAGTTACACAGGGAAAATTGGTAATTCGGCAACAGAGCGCGATTTTCTTGACAAGGTCAAAATGGCATGATACAGTCATTTCGAGAACAAAATATAATACTTTGCTCAGAGCAAACTGCGGGAAACCGCGGGGCGCAGAGCTACGAAGCTAAAAAAACAGTACTCACATTCTCATTCATCGAAGTTTTTTTACACCGGAAAGAGAATGCATACTGTTTCTATGCTAGTCGAGCCGCCAAAGGTTAATTTATCTTTGGCGGCTTTTTTATTTAAGACCATTAAAAATTGATCATGCAGGAGGAAAACGGATATGAACTAAACAGCCGATGACATTATCTTTACCTATAAGATAATGATGGCATCCATAATACGACAGCAACACAACTACTTTGCTCAGAGCAAACTGCGGGAAACCGCGGGGCGCAGAGCCACGAAGCTACTTAAAACAGAATAATCTCTGTTTTATATGCTTGTCGGGCCGCCAAAGGATCTTTTGGCGGCTTTTTTATTTGAGTCCAGCATCCATTGAAAATGCCGGAATACTATGTGCGAGACACAAGCTATTAACTTATAGGAGGAACCAAGTATGAAAACCGCAAAAATCAGTGTGTTTGTTGTTCTTGTGGCAGCATGTTTTTTAGCACTCTGGGGTTGTCCAAAGAAGGTCGAACTGAGCTCCATACCCGAAGCGCAAAAGATTGAACCTGCTCCGGTTGCCGAGTCCGAGACGAAACCCGAGACGAAACCCGAGATGAAGCCCGAGATGAAACAGGAACCTGCTGAACGGGCAGGTGCTTCATTAGCCGGTCTGCAGTCGGTCTATTATGATTTCGACAGCTCTTCTATCCGTGAAGATGCAAGCGCCGTCATGCAGGCGAATGCCCAGTGGCTCAAGGCAAATCCCGCAGTGAGCATCAGGATAGAGGGCAATTGTGATGACCGCGGCACGAGAGAATATAACCAGGCCCTCGGCCAGCAGAGGGCGCAGAGCGCAAAGAGATATTTGACTGATCTCGGAATCTTGTCAAGCCGAATCGCGCTCATCAGCTATGGTATGGAGAAGCCGGTATGCGCCACGTTGACCGAGGATTGCCGCGCAAAAAATCGCAGAGGCGATTTTATAGCGGCGTCCGAATAGACAACGACTGAGGTACGAAAGCAGACACCACAGCCCGGTTCCGGGTACGGCAGTACATAAGAAGGAGACCGTCCCCACCATGGCTGGCCAAACCATCGCTGGAAGCAAATTGATGATAACGCTGAACGGAACCGGGGGCAGGATTTTGGCATGAAGTTAAAGGAGACTCTTACAGGCCTTCTTGTTCGAGCAGCCCGGGTACTTGGGGTCGCCGCGGCGTTGCCGCTGCGCGGTAAGACTTCGGCGAGCTCAGTCGAGTTGCTGCGGGGGATGTGTTCGAGCCGGAAGGCCTGGAAGTGGGAGGGTTTCCTTAAAGCGCTGGCAGCACGCGGCGCAAGGCTCGGTTTCCCGCTGCTGCTCCTCTTCGCCCTGTTGCTGGGCGCGGCCTTCTCCGCACAGGCGGAGGATAAATTTTGCTCCCAATTCTGGGCCAACGGAGTGCAGGGAGTGGTTGACGGTAATGTTCTCGGCGCCTCTCCTGTTCAGGTCACGATCGACATGACTTGCACGTTCCAGAACTGGCCGCTGTCCAATCCGCTGACCGCAACCATTAACTTTCAAACCAATGACCCCACAATCTATCTCATTGTATTCGACAATGTTTGGTTCGACGGCAATATGGCGTGTTCCAATATTGACCACAAGCTCTGGATAGTTAACTCCCCGGAGGGGTCTTTCAGTGGTTCATGCCAGGATATCATGATCCCCGCTGAGACCATCGCTAAGCAGGCCCCCGCGACTACGGCAACCATCGGTCTGCCTTTCACCTACACGCTCACGATCCCGTCCATGAACTTTCCCGCAGGCGCTCCGTCAGATCACGAGTTGGGCAACATCGAGGTCTGGGACGATCTCACCGCCACGGGCGCCGCTCTCACCCTTCAGAGTTTGAACGCCCACTACAAGGGCACCACCACATCTGTGCCGATCACGCAACTGCCTGACAGTACCAATAAGTATCTTCACTTCACGCTTCCCAATATCGCGGCCTATCAGCAGGTCGTGATCGAGGTGGAGGTGGTCCTCGATGACACGCCAACGAACCAGCCGGGATTGTCGTTCACCAACACTGCCACGTGGCAATTTTCAAGGTGGATCGATCTCAATGAGAACGGCCTCATTGAAGCGAATGAATTCTTTAATCCCCTCCCGGGCGAGTCCGGCATCTCGGCGCCGATGACCATCGTGGCCCCCGTTCTCGTGGTCAACAAGACGAGCCCGGCGACGGCCCTGAACGTTGGGGACCCGGCGATCTTTACCATCGACGTCCAGAACACCGGCGGCAGCGATGCCTGGAACGCCACCATCCTCGACAAGCTCCCCGCCGGCATGTGCGTCACCAACCCCATCACCGGCCTTCCCCCCGGCTCTCTCAACCCTCCTACCCCGCTTACTGCCGAGATCATTGCGGCTGGCGGCACCCCGGGCTCGGGATTGGCGTTGATGCCGAACACCGACTACTCGGTCACCTATAGCGGTTGCGACCTCACACTGACCATGCTTACGACGGCGGCCAAGATCGCGCCCGAGCAGCACCTGATCATCACCTACCAGACGCAGCTCGATATAGATTTTACGAATGATGGCGCAACGCTTACCAACGTCGCCGGCGTCACCCAGTGGTTCAGCGCCGACAACAGCCATGCCGGCCGTCGCGAATTCGTCAGGTCACTTACCGACGGTACGCCAGCGATCATCGACTATCAGGACAGCCAGGCCGTAACGGCGGCCCTGCACGGCTACTACTTCGAGAAGACAGTCCAGAACCTGACCAGTCTTGCGAACCCGGCCACAACGGCGGCGCCGGGTGACACCTTGCGCTACCGGCTGCGAGTCTTCAATGTTGATCAGACGATCAACACGATCACGATCAACGATCAGCTGGACCTGAACTCGTTCGATCCGGCCACCTTTGGCATCGTCAGCATTGTCACGGGAACCCAATACAGCGCCACATATAATTTTAATTCCTCTACGGGTCTGTTGCAGATCTATGGTGCGCCTACTCTGAACGTCAATGTCAACGGCCAGCTCGTGGTCGATTTCGACATCAAACTGAGATCAGGCGTTACCGGCACCACGGTCTCCAACCAGGCGACCCTCACCGCCGCCGGCGGCTTCACCGCCGATAGCGATGACCCGTACGTCAACGGCGTGGCCTCGCCCGAAGATCCGGGCGACGAAGATCCCACCATCGTGAAGATCCAGACTCCGGGCACGCTGGCGAAGGCGAACCCTGCAAAGACAACCGCCACGATCGGCGAGCGGTTCGAGTATACCATCACCGTGCCCGCAACCGCGACCACCGTTCCCCTGTACGACGTGCAGATCCTGGATACTCTGCCCGCCAACCTGCGCTTTGTGAGCGCGCGGGTGGTATCGGGCGGCGCCTGGACGGTCAGCAATACGGGCAGCGGCAACTCGCTCATCCTTGAAGACACGACCATTGGCATCGATATCCCTGCCAAGTCTTTATCTGCCAGTGGACAGGCGAAGATCTCGATCACCGTGGAGCTGCTGAACAGCGCCGCTAACCAGGGCAGCGTGCCTTTCACCAACAGCGCGTCGTATACCTGCAACCGGGCAAACGGCGTCGATAGCACCAAATTGGCCGGCGGCGCGGGCACAACCGCCAACATGACCGTGATCGAACCTTTCCTGACCGTTGCCAAGACGGTGCGCTTTGTCTCGCCCATGAGCAAGCCGGCAACGGATCCCGCCACGGTGGGCGACATTCTCGAATATACGGTTACGATTCTCAATAACGGCACTTCCACTGCGTTTGATGCCAACATCGTCGACACCTTGCCGGCGAACGTAGCGCTGGTAGCCGGTTCCGCCACGGCCGCGATCAACGGCGTCGCGGTCAGCGGCTTTATCGCGAATCCCTCCACGCCCTCCGGCACCACCCTGGTCTGGGGACGCGAGAACGGTGACGGCAGTCTCGACATTCCCGCCGGCCAGTCGCTGGTGCTCACCGATCAGGTAAGGGTCGTGGACGCCTACTCAGGGAGCTCCTTCACCAACAGCGTTTATCTGGACTGGACCTCGCTCGATGAGGACTATCCGATCGATCCGGTGAGTAATCCAGCCCCAGGGCGTGAGCGCACCGGCGCGGGCTGTCCGACAACGACCTTGCCGAACGACTATTGCTTCGGCCCGGCCAGTGTCATTGTCAACACGGTTAACAACACCTTCATCGCCAAATCGGTCAACACGGATTCCTATGCCGAGACCCCGGCGAGCACCATCGATCCGATCGTTCGAGTAGGCGACACCGTCACCTACGACCTGACGCTCAATCTGCAGGAATACACGACCCGGAACGTCGTGGTCGAGGATGCGCTGCCAGCGGGCATGGCGCTGCAAAGCTTTTCAATCATCGGTGGTGCGAACTTCAGTTATACCCTGGGGACACAGCCGGCTGCGGGTGCGGCCGGCACCTTGCGTTGGGAGTTCGGCGACATCATCAACACGCCGGACGGCACATCGACTGACGACGCCCTGGTGATCCGGTATGTCGCAAAGGTCGTCATTGATGCGCCGCCCGCGGGTGTGGCCAATGGCACATCCATTCTGCTCGACAACAGGGCGAAACTTTTCTATACGGGCGGCGACCCAACGGTCTATCCCGCCCGATTGACGACCACGAAAAGAGTTGACGTGCGCCAGCCGGCCATGTCGATCATCGCCAAGACCGGCGCAGTTGTCGGTCGGACAGCCAGTGGCGATGGTTCCAATGCCAATCCGTACCAGGTCTACATAGCTAATGATGTGATGAGGTTCCAGCTGAATTCGTGCAACAACGGCCTGGCCCCGGCCTACAACGTCCAGCTTACTGACGTGCTGGCGAGCCAGTTGGATGTGGCCAGCATGACTGCGCCGGTGGTTACCGTGGGCACCACAGTGCTGGCCGCCGGCACCGATTACACGTATACGCCTTCGCCGGGACGCGGCGGAACTATGACTTTCGTGCTCAACACGCCGGTCAATCCGGGCCAGTGCGTGACAATCGACTACAACATCGGCTTTCATACCGATCTTACCGGTCAGACGAGTTGGAGCAATGAGGCCGGGCTGACCCAGTACGCGTCACTGCCGACTAATGGCCGTATCTACAATTCGTCGAATATGGCGCAAGTCTGGATGACGAATATAGTGAGCGGCCTATCGCTGGCAAAAAGAATTACTTCGCCGACAAACGGGGAGGCGACCATCGGCGAGACAGTGACCTACCAGATCACCGTACCGGGCACGCCGGTCAACGCCTCGCTCGCCAACGTGGTGGTGAGCGACACCCTGCACGGCGCCCTTGCGTATGTGAGCGCCACGGCCACCCTGAACGGCGCGCCCCTGACCATTACCACCACCCAGTCCGGGCAAGCCCTGACCTGGGCTCTCGGCGCCATTACTGCCGGCCGGCAGGCGATGATCACGCTTACCGCCCGCCTGGCCAACAACGAGCAGGCCAATGGAGGGACGAGTTTCACCAATGCTGCATCGTATACCTATACGGACATCCCGGCCGGCGCGGTGACCGACGGCACGAGCGGTCCGCTGACCATCGTTGAGCCTTCAGTTACCGTGGCCAAGAGCGTGAATCCGGCGACGCCGCCCAAGGCGGGTGACATTCTGACCTATACGGTGAACCTGACGTCGGCCACGGGCGCCGACTTCTCAAGTGTCTTTGATGCCGTCGTTGCCGACACCATGAGCCTCGGGCTGGTGTATGTATCCGGAAGCGCGCGGATCGGCGGCGTAACCGTTGAACCGACTGTGGTTGGCGATGGAGCGAGCACAGTGCAGACCCTCACCTGGGCCAGCGGCATCGACCTCCCGGAAGGGACAACGGTCCCCCTTATCTACCAGGTGCGCGTGCTTGATATGGTCGTGGCCGGTCAGACGTTGACCAACAGCGTGATTGCCTGCTGGACCGGCCTTGACAACGACAATGCTTACGAGCGCACCGGCAGCGGCACGCCATCTTTCAACGATTACGTGGCCACCACGACCGCGCCGCCGCTGACCGTACCGATTCCAACCCTTACGTTACAGAAGACCGTGGACAAGCCGATTGGAAACCCGGGTGACCGGTTACGCTACACCATCGCCATCCAGAATCCGACGGGTATCCGGCTGGAAAATTTCTCGCTGCTCGATGAGCTCGATCGCCTGAACGCTACGCCGAGGTTCCAGCCGGGTTCGATCGGGAACGTTGTCGTGCCCATAGGAGTTACTTACGAAATCAATGAAGGCACGCTCAGCGTCAATAGCCTGAATATCGGCCCGAACGAAACTCTTACGATCGAGTTCGAGGCTGTCCTCAAGACGGATCTCAAAAGCGGCACCGTTGTATTGAACCAGGCAGAGCTATCAGGCCCATGGCCCGCGCCGATCAAGAGCGACGACCCGAATGTTTCGGGCACCGAGAACCCGACGCAAACCATAATCCCGGCGAATGGCGTCATCTATGAGTCGGAGTTTCGGAAGCCGCTGGAGGGAGCGACACTCACTATGCGGTTGGCGTCAACGGGGACCGATTTACCCTCGAGCTGCTTCGTCGATTCGTCTCAGCAGTATCAGGTGACGCCGGCAAGCGGGGAATACAAGTTCGATCTGAAATTCGACTCAACTAATTGTCCCGAAGGCGCGGACTATCTCATCGCGGTTACGGCAGTGCCCGCGGGATACGTGGCGGAGCCGTCGCTCGTCCTTTTGCCGACCACCAGTGATAAAACCGCTCCGTATTCGGCGCCGGTGTGTTCCGCTGACGCCATTCCGGCCACGGCGCAATGCGAGGCGCACGTCTCGACGACCGCGCCGACGGGGGCAATCGCCACCTACTACCTGCATCTCACGCTGGATTCGACGGCCAACCAGATCTTCAACAACCATATTCCGGTCGATCCGTATGTCGAGGAAAAGATTTCCATCACGAAGACGAGCCCCCTGATAAATGTCACACGCGGACAGCTCGTTCCCTACACGATCACCTTCAAGAACACCCTGCGCAGCACGCTGCCCCCTCTGGGCCTCGTCGATACGCTGCCGCCCGGGTTCAAGTATGTGGAAGGCTCAAGCCGCTTCGACGGGACCCCGCTTGAGCCGGCCGTTAACGGCCGGCAATTGGGGTGGAACAATCTCGACGTCGGCTATAAGCAGAAGCACACCATCAAGCTGCTGCTGTTAGCGGGCGCCGGCGTCTCGGAAGGCGAGTACGTCAACCAGGCGCAGGTGATCAATACAGAAACAGGCGGACCCTTCTCCGAGGCAGCAACGGCGACGGTCCGGGTCGTCCCCGACCCGACCTTCGATTGCACAGACGTGGTCGGCAAGGTATTCGACGATCGCGACCTGAACGGGCGGCAGGACGCGGGCGAGCGGGGTTTGCCGGGGGTGCGCGTGGCAACTGCACGCGGTCTGATTGCCGCCACTGACGAGCACGGACGCTTCCATGTCACCTGTGCAATGGCGCCTGACGAGATTCGCGGCAGTAACTTCATCCTGAAGTTGGATGATCGCACCCTGCCCACCGGCTATCGAATGACCACCGAAAACCCGCGGGTGCAGCGCGCCACGCGCGGCAAAATGCTGCGCTTCAACTTCGGAGCAACGATCCACCACGTTGTGTCCATGGATATCGCGGATGGGGCGTTCGAACCGACGAGCACGAAGCTGCGTCAGCATTGGCAGCCGAGGATCGATCTTTTGCTGAAGGAATTGCTGAAAGCGCCCTCGGTGCTGCGTCTATCGTACCTGGCGGACATCGAGAACGAACGCCTGGTAGAGAAGCGTCTCAAAGCCTTGAAGAAGGAGATTACGGGCAAGTGGAATGGTAAATATCGGCTCACGATCGAAACCGAGGTCTTCTGGCGCCGGGGCTCGCCGCCCTGATGCGGAAGCCATGCGATTGATGATTAGTTACGAGAATCATTCAAAACGGCAAGAAAATATTTACCGCGAAGACGCGAAGGACGCAAAGGATGTCAAAACAAAAAAATCTTGAGTTGTTTAGTTTTCCTCGCGACCTTTGCGCCTTAGCGGTTCAAATGTTTTGCTTTATGGGTCAGGTATGAAATGTCGGGGCAGGCATTGGGCAAGCCCTTGCGGATGGATCTTATTGACCTCCTTGGAGTAGATGGGATTAATGATGAAGCGCTGTATCGCCCTTATATTTATGTTCGTTATGTCCGTAGCCGGACCGGAGACCGCTGTCTATGCGGAAATATTATCTGCGGCGACCGTGACTGCGGGCCCGGGAACAAGGGAGGCTGCCACATTCGGCGAAACGACGGAAATGCACCTGCCAAAGGACAGGGCCTTCTTTCCGTGGCTTTTTGATCCGTCCGTTTTTGCGGAGGACCAGGGGGACCGCACTGAGTTGCGACAGATCGCGGAAAAGAAAGTGAAGACGATCAAGTTGGCGAATGTCGTCCCGCCCATCCGTTTCCGCCAGGGTGAGGCGGACATTCCCGAGGAGTATGTGACGCTTCTGCGCGGCGTGCTCGAGAGCATGCGTGATCGCGCGAATGTGCGCCTGCACTTTGTCGGCTACGCCGATTCGCAGGGGCTGAGCGGCGCGCTGAAGGAGAAATACAGGGACAATACCGGCCTGTCCCGGGAACGCGCGGGCACTACCGCCGAATATTGCCAGCGCGCCCTTCGGCTTCCCCCGGAAGCCATCTCCTATGAGGGTTTGGGAGAGAGCCGGCCAATCGCCAGCAATGCCACCAAGGCGGGCCGGGCGCTCAACCGGCGGGTGGAGGTTGAGGTCTGGTATGACGAGATCAGCGAAAAGCTGGTCGAAAAGGAAGTGATCGTTCCCCGGCAGGTGAATCGCGTCAAGGTTTGCCGCACCGAGACGGTCTGCAAATTGCGTTATAAGGAAGGCCATTTCCATCGGGCCCGCGTCAAGAACCTGGTTGCGCCCATGCATTACGAAAAGAGCATGGTGACCGTGCCGGAAGAATTTCTGCAGCAGATCGGACAGGCGCTGATCAATTTGAGAGCCAAAGAAAATATCACCGTCAAATTCACTGCCTATACCGACAATACCCCGCTGGAAGGGCGCGACGAGCGTATCTACGGCGACCATCTGGGAATGTCGAAGGCGGTGGCGCGGCGTGTTGCCCTTGCGGTCCATGACGCTCTGCGTTTGTCCAATGTCGCGGTTGAAACCGAGGGCAAAGGAGCGACGCAAGCCGCCTCCAATGACACGCCGCAGGGCAGGGCCATGAACCGGCGCGTCGAGGTCGAATTCTGGCATGACGATCCGCTCCAGGACCTGCCTGCTGAGCCGCGGCTGTGTCCGGAAGATGCCGGCGCTGAAACGGTCACCAAGGTCTATGACCCGCCGTCGGGCGGCATTGCTCCGGTACTGTTCGAAAAGGGCGCCCCGGTCCTGCCTGCCGGTTATACGGAGCGGTTGAAGCGGCTCATGGAAGAGATCAAGGACAAGGTCAACGTCCGCTTGCGCTTTATCGGCTATACCAGCAACAAGCGGCTCGACCGGCGCACCGCTTCGGTTTATGGCGACGATATCGGCTGGTCCACTGCGCGTGCCCGCCGGGCCATGACCGCGGTGCGCGGGCAGATGGGACTGACCGAGCAGCAGGCGGAGTTTGAAGGCCGGGGCTATGTCCAGACCGCGGACGTGGTCAATGTCGGCTTCATCGAGTCGGACACATCGCGGGTCGAGGTGCAGGTTATCTATGATGAACTCGTCGCCCTCGATAACTACGAAGGGGTGGATATCACCCGTATGACCCGCGAGGTGAGCACAACCAATCCGTTTGGCCTGAATCTCATGCGCATCACCGTTGACGGCAAGCCGATCGACGATCCGGGCAAGAGCATTCCGGACGTGCAGCGCTGTATTGACGTGGCCCTTGACCATGCCCGCATCGAGTTCAAATACGACAACCTGAAGGCGGAGCCGCGGCTGAACGTAACCGCATGGCCGCGCAGCATCCGCTATCAGGACCTTGCGGAGACCGAGTTTGCCGAGAACCTGGTCCGCTTTCGGCTCTACGCCAACTACAACACCTTTATCAAGCGGGCGGAGGTCAGGGTTTTCGATGAGGCCCAGTCTGTCCGTGACACGCCAATGGCCGTCATCCCCATGAATGATGAGGGCATGGCTGAATGGCAGCCCGTTTTCGAAACTTTGTCGGCGCCGGGCCGGGAGCTCAAATATCTGGTCCGCGTGTACGCTGCGAAAGATCAATTCGACGAGACCACGGCCCAGCCGCTGTGGGTGGTCGACCAGATCGATCCGGTCGTTATCCAGTCCGACCCGCGTACGGAATTGCGTGTGGGCTATGGTGAAAGCCGTATCGCGAGCCGGAACATCCCGCTGAGCGGCGGAGTCGTGCAGGCCCATGGCAGCGCGATCCCGGCCGGATACGGCGTCTGGCTGGCCGGATACCCGGTGCCGGTGGATGACAAGGGCCGTTTCATAGCCGAAGAAATCCTGCCGGCGGGTCTGCATACCGTTGAGGTGGCCGTGCTTGACAAGTCCGGCAACGGTGAACTCTATCTGCGCGATCTGGCGCTGGAGAAGAACGGCTGGTTCACGGTGGGCATCGCCGACCTGACCCTGTCGCGCAACAAGACCAACGGCCCGGCCAAGCTGCTCGCCCCGGACAAGCCGCAATACAGCGATGACTTTGACCTCCAGGGACGGTTTGCCTTCTATACGAAAGGCCGGTTCGGCAACGGCTGGGGGCTGACAGCCAGCGCCGATACGCGCGAAGGGCCGCTGGACGAGATCTTCAGCAACTTCCTGGACAAGTCGCCTGATGCGCTGTTCCGGCGTATCGATCCGGATTACCACATGCCAACCTATGGCGATGACAGCAGCGTTGTAGAAGATGCACCAACCATGGGGAAATTCTACGCCATGCTGAGCAAGGATCGAAACTACGGCCTCTGGGGCAATTTCAAGATCGGCTATACCGGTAACGACCTGGCGCACGTCGACCGCGGGCTGTACGGGGCCAATTTGCATTATCAGACCCTTGACACTGCCAGCTTCGGCGAGCAGCGCTTCCTGCTCGACGGGTTTGCCGCCGAACCGGGCACAATGGCCGGGCGTGATGAATTCCGCGGGACGAGCGGGTCACTCTACTTCCTGCGCCGGCAGGACATTCTTACCGGTTCGGAACGGGTGCGCATCGAGGTCCGCGACAAGGATTCAGGCATGGTGCTTGCTGTTAAAAACCTGTTGCCGGCTCTGGATTACGAGCTCGACTATTTGCAGGGCCGCTTGCTGCTGTCCCAACCCCTGGCTTCGACGGCGGACGACTCTCTGCTGGTGCAGAGTGACTCGACCGGCGGCAACCCCGTCTTTCTGGTTGTCCGTTACGAATTCACGCCCGGGGTTGAGCACCTGGATGCGATGGCATTTGGCGGCCGGGGACATTACTGGTTCGGCGACAATGTCAAGGTCGGCGTGACCGCCAGCCGGAACGAGGAAGAGGGAGATGATAACAACCTGGATGGCGCGGATGTGACCATCCGCAAATCCTCCAATACCTGGGTCAAGCTCGAAGCCGGCCGCAGCAAGGGGTCGAGTCTCTTCACCACGAATTCACTGGACGGCGGTTTCAATTTCAGCACCACCGACTCTTTGAGTCAATCCGATGTTGATGCCATGGCCCACCGCGTCGATGTCAGCGTCGGTTTCCAGGACCTCTTCGAAAAAGGGAAGGGGCGGTTCACCTTATACAACCAGGAGCTCGAGGCGGGCTATGCGGCGCCGGGACTGGCCGCCGATCGGGACGTGTCCCAAATTGGCGGCACAACGGAATTGCCCATCACCGAGCGTGTGGGGATGCACATCAAGGCCGACAAACGGACTGTGGACCAGGGGCTTGAAACAGAGGCCGCTGAACTGAATTTCGATTATCAAATGAACGCACACTGGACAATGAGTTCGGGCCTGCGCCGGGACCAACGCACGGATAATTCAGCGGTGGTTCCGTTGACCCAGGAAGAGGGGCACCGCACCGATGTGGTGGCCAGGGCGTTGTATGATTCCAAGGCGCGATGGAGCGGTTACGGTTTCGCGCAGGAGTCGGTACAGATGAGCGGCAATCGCGAGGACAACGACCGGATCGGCGCTGGCGGCGGTTATCGGGTAACCGACCGCCTTAAGCTGGACGGCGAGGTCTCCGAAGGGGATCTTGGAATGGCCGGCCGGCTCGGCACGGAATATCTTTATTCCGACCGGACTACTCTCTACCTCAATTATGGCCTGGAGAACGAGCACACGGACAACGGCCTCCGAGCGAGAAAGGGGAACATGGCGTCAGGGTTTCGCACCCGCTACTCGGACAGCGCCAGTGTCTATCTGGAAGAGCGCTATACCCATGGAGATGTCCCCACGGGTCTCATGCATTCCACCGGCGTCGATCTGGCGCCCACCGATCGTCTTAATCTCGGAGCCAAACTGGATTTCGGCACTCTGCGGGACAATCGGACAGGGGCCGAGATCAGGAGAACGGCGGCCGGAGCGAGCGTTGGTTATGGATTCAAGAAGCTGAAGATGACCAGCGCCTTTGAATATCGGGTGGATGATTCGGAGCAGCTGGATACCAGCACCATCAAACGGACCACCTGGCTGCTGAAAAACAGCCTCAGGTATCAGTTGTCTCCGGACTGGCGCCTCAACGGCAAATTAAACTATTCACAGAGCGAGAGTTCGCAGGGCCAGTTCTACGACGGCAGCTATACGGAGGCGGTGATGGGCTATGCTTACCGTCCTGTCAACAATGACCGTTTGAATGCGCTGCTCAAGTACACCTATTTTTACAATGTGCCGGCAGCGGAGCAGCTCAGCGGCACCAGCACGGCGGGCATTATCCAGCGCAGTCACATTGCGGCGGTTGATGTCATGTACGACCTGACGTCGCGCTGGACCGTGGGCGGCAAGTACGCCTATCGGCTGGCGCAGGTTAGCCTGGACCGGGCCGATCCCGAGTACTTTGACAGCCGGGCATCGCTGTATATCCTGCGCGTTGACTGGCATATTGTGCATACGTGGGACGCCCTGATCGAAGGCCGCCTGCTCGATCTGCCTGACGCGCACGATCGACTCGATGGGGTACTGGTTGGTATTTACCGGCATCTGGGCAATTACGTCAAGCTGGGAATCGGGTACAACTTCAGCAAGTTCTCTGATGATCTGACCGATATGGATTACGAACACCAGGGTCTCTTCATCAATATCATCGGGAAAATATAAAAATCTTTGCCACGGAGAACACGGATGGCCACGGATAAAAACAAAAACTTTTGCCGCGAATTTACGCAAATTGACGCAAATAAAAAAAGAAATCTCTTTTTTGAAAAAGATTCATTCGGGATAAATGCTTTAGCCTCTCTCCGTGTAAATCCGTGTCAATCCGTGGCTAAACATTTCACATTTTTTCTCATTCGCGATCATTCGCGTTTATTCGCGGCTAATTGATTTTCGTTTCTCTCCGCGTCTCTGCGGTTAAAACGGAATTTTTCAGGAGGCAGCCATGTTGCACATTTCAAGACGGATCATTCTCTCCATTGCGATGGTGATACTGACCGTTCCCGCCTATGCGGAAAAAGTCTCCAAGGAACAGATCAAGGGTCTGGATGAACAGGTTCAGGAAATCAAGACCGATGTTCTCGGTATCGCGGCGGAGCTGAGCTTGCTCGAAGAGAAGCTGCTGTATCCGTCCAATACCCAGGTTGCCGTCTTTGTGTCAATGGATAACGGGGCGAAATTTCGCCTCGATTCGATGGAGGTTCAGTTGGACGGCAAGCCCGTCACTCATCACCTCTATACCTTCAAGGAACTCGAAGCGCTTCTGAAGGGCGGAGTGCAGCGCATCTATACCGGCAATATCAAATCCGGCGAGCACGACCTGCAGGTGCTCCTGAACGGCAAAACCGGGGGCGGATCCGAGCTCCGCGGGACGGAAAGCTTCAAGTTCAGCAAGGACGTCGGACCCAAGATGGTAGAAATTCATCTTGCCGGTTCCGACGCTCAAACTATCACGCTTAAGGATTGGTAGCGTATGTCCAGATTCCTTATCTTGCTGGCTTCCCTGTTGTTCGCAGCGCCTGCACTGGCCACGAGCACAGCCGCGCCAAAAGACTTGAAGGACCTTTATTTCGGCGAGGCACTGTATTACGCCTATCAAGATGACTGGTTCGAGGCCATTGCCCGGCTCGACAGTGAGCTTGGGCAGTATCGCGGGCTGGATGAGCCTGCACTCAATTCCCTTTACTACCATGTTGATCAGGCCGAGTTTAACGTGGGCGATTTCGAGCTTTTCTACCGCATGCACCAGCGCGCCGGGCGCGCGATCAAGGCCGTGATCGAGGGCAATGTCGAGGAGATCGTGCGCAACGAGGCCATTTTCCGCCTCGCCCGGATATACTTCCAGAAAGACCAGCCGGAGAACGCTATTCATGCCCTGGACCGCATCAAGGGCGCTGTTCCCGGAGAAATTCGCGATGATCTGGCGTTTCTGCAGGCGCACGTCCTTATGGCCAACGGCCGCTTCGATGATGCGACCCGTATACTGAAAGATCTCCAGGGCGCCGGGAGCCTTGAAGGTTTTACCACGTATAACCTCGGGATCGTGCTGCTCAAGAGCGGGAACGCCCGGGAAGGGCGTCACTATCTCGACCTTACCGGCCGGATTGAGAGCGATAATCCGGCCACGCTGGCGATCAAGGACAAAGCGAACCTTGTGCTCGGCGAAAAGCTGCTGAATGAAAATAATTTCGAGGGCGCCAAGGAGGTGCTCGACAGGGTGCGCCTGAGCGGGCCGTTTTCCAACCGCGCGCTGCTTGGTTCGGGTTGGGCCGACGCCTTCCGGGAACGGTTCGAAAATGCCCTGGCGCCGTGGACCCTCCTGGCTGAACGCGAGGTCACGGATTCGGCGGTGCAGGAAGCCATGCTTGCCGTACCCTATGCGTATGCGAAGCTCGGCGTGTACAGCCAGGCGGCGCTGAAGTATGGTAAGGCCCTGGAGGCGTTCGGCAAGGAGATTGACAAGCTCAGCGCCTCTATCACCAGCATCCGCGAAGGCAAATTTCTCAAGGCCCTGGTGCGGGAAGAGCTGGAACAGGACGCCAACTGGGTTGTCAAGCTGCGCGAGCTGCCGGAAACGCCCGAGACATTCTACCTGCTCGATTTGATGGCCTCCCATGATTTCCAGGAATCACTGAAAAATTATCTCGATCTTGAGCAGTTGCGCAAAAAACTGGAGGTCTGGCCGGGGGACCTGGTCGCCTTTGAGGATATCATCGAGCAGCGTGAGGCGTATTACAAGCCGCTGTTGCCTGCGATCGACCGGGAATTCAGACGGCTCGACTCGCAGATGCGGTTGCGGCTGGAGCAGCGTGACCGGATCGAACAACGGCTCCAGACCATGCTGGTAGCGCCTCGCCCCGATTATCTTGCCACAGCTGAAGAGCGTGTCATCGGCGAACAGCTGGCACATCTGGAGCAGACGCTGACGGCCGGCGGTGCCGTAATCGCGCCCGGGAATAGCGACCGGATCAGGCGGCTGCGCGGAGTGCTGGACTGGAACATTCATACGGAATATGACCAGCGCCTTACGGTGGCGCACAAAAACCTTCGAGAGCTGAATCAAGTCATCGACTTGCTGCGGAAGCAGTACACTTCCTTTGTGCGTACACGCCAGGCTGCCACGCAAAGCTACCAGGGCTACCGCGATGTAATCCGCAGCCAGCGGGCCCGGATCACGGCCGCCCGGGAAAAAGTGCGGGAACTGATGGCGCGCCAGGGGCAGATGCTCGAGATGATGGCAGTGAATGAACTCACCAAACGTCGTGACCGTCTTGATGAATTCCAGGTCAAGGCGCGCTTCGCCCTGGCGGACAGCTATGATCGGGCCAGCAAGGCCCAACTCCGCAAGGAGACCGGGCAATGAAGACAACCAATCGGCTTCGATGGAGCGTACTTGATAAACTCGTAAAAAGTCGTCATTCCCGCTTGTCGGGAATCGAATTGCCGTATAACGCGCTAATTAGAAACGATTCCGGACAAGCCGGAATGACGGTCCATCGGCGATTTTCGACTTTTTACCAAATCATCGTGCTCGCGCTGCCGCTGCTCCTGAGCGCCTGTCAAACGGGCGGCGGCAAGGATACGATTGCCAAGTTGCGTAACATGCAGATCGAAATCAAGGACGAGAAGATCGAAGGCGGACTCGAAAAAGCCATGGAGGGTTACCGGCGGTTTCTGGAAGAAAAGCCGGACGCGGCCCTGTCGCCGGAGGCTATTCGCCGCCTGGCAGATCTGAAGGTCGAAAGGGAATATGGCCTTCTTTCCGGCGATACCGCAGCAGAGCGGCGGGCCGCCGCCTTGCCCTCTCCGAAGCTTACGGCGCAACCCACGCGCTCCTCTGTTCCTGCACCGGCGCAGGGCCCGGTGCTGGGAGAATCGCAGGCCGATTTTGAGAAAAGGGCGGCTCAGGGCTGGGCGCCCGGGCCGGCCTCGGCTGCGGACGGACTTGCCGAAGGTGCTCATGACCTGGAGCGGGTCGGCGCCCTTGAAGCCGTTGACCTCTACAAGAAACTGCTGAACGATTATCCAACGTACGAGCGAAACGATCAGGTGCTGTATCAGATGTCCCGCGCCTATGAGGAACTGGGCCGGGTCGAGGAGGCCATGGAAGTCATGAACCGGTTGGTGCGCGTCTACCCACGGTCCCGTTATATCGATGAAGTGCAGTTCCGGCGCGCTGAATATTTCTTCACCCGCAGGCATTACCTGGATGCCGAGGAGGCCTACGCCAGCATCGTGACCATCGGCGTCTCTTCTTCCTATTTTCAGCTCGCGCTCTACAAGCTGGGCTGGACCTTTTACAAGCAGGAACTTTATGACGAGGCTCTGCATCGATTCATTGCTCTGCTGGATTACAAGGTGTCGGTGGGCTACGACTTTTCTCAGACCGCGGATGAGCCGGAACGCAAGCGAATTGATGACACCTTCCGGATCATCAGTTTGAGTTTTTCCAACCTCGGCGGCGCCGACTCCGTGGTCGAGTACTTCAACCGCCACGGCAAGCGCAGTTACGAGGACAGCGTCTACAGCAACCTCGGGGAATTTTACTTCGACAAACGCCGCTATAGCGACGCCGCGGCAGCCTACAACGCCTTTGTCAGCCGCAATCTGTTTCACAAAGTATCCCCTCAATTCGCCATGCGGGTCATCGAAATCGATCTTGCCGGGGCGTTCCCCAGCCTCGTTATTGACGCAAAAAAGCAATTTGCCGAAAAGTACGGACTCAAGGCCGAATACTGGCAGCATTTCGAACCGAGCGCCCGTCCGGAAGTGCTGGCCTGGCTCAAAACGAACCTCACTGATCTGGCAAAGCATTATCACGCGCTTTACCAGAGCCCGCAGCAGATCAAGGAAAAAAAGACAAACTTCGATGAAGCGCTGCATTGGTATCGCGAGTTCCTCACTTCTTTCCCGATGGACCCGGAGTCGCCGGCTATTCATTATCTGTTGGCGGATCTGTTTCTGGAAAACCGCTCGTTCGATCTTGCGGCAATGGAATACGAGAAAATCGCCTATGAATACCCGCGCCACGAAAAGTCCCCGCAGGCCGGCTACGCGGCAATTTACGCCTATCGCCAACACCTCGTGGGCGCTGCGCCCGCGGCAAAAGATCAGGTGAGACGGGAGGTCGTACGCAGCTCGCTGAAGTTTGCGGACATCTATCCTGAGCATGAGAAGGCGGCGATTGTTCTGGGGGCGGCAGCGGATGATCTGTACGATTTGCGGGATTATGAGCAGGCGCTGGCTACCGCGCACAAACTCAACAAGGTTTTCCCCGGCGCCGATAAGGATGTCAAGCGCGCAGCCTGGCTGGTGGTTGGCCACTCGACCTACGAGCTGCTGCGCTACAGCGAAGCTGAAACCGCTTACGCGAATGTGCTGGCGCTGCTCCCTGCCGGGGACAAAAGTCGCGATGCCCTGATCGATAATTTTGCGTCAGCGATATACAAGCAAGGTGAACAGGCGAATGCCCTCGCGGATTATCGGGCAGCCACGCAGCATTTTCTCCGCGTCGGGCGTATGGCCCCGACTTCCAAAATCAGGGTGACCGCGGAGTACGATGCGGCGGCCGCCCTGATGCAGCTTAAGGACTGGAAGATGGCGGCGGCTGTGCTGAAGGGCTTCCGGGACCTGTTCCCCGGACACGCACTGCAGACCGAGGTGACCAAGAAGATCGCCTACATCTACCGCGAGGATGGGCAGCTCTCCCTCGCAGCCGATGAATATGAACGCATAGAAAGAGAGTCCCGGGATAATGAGGCAAGGAGGGAGGCACTGCTGATCGCGGCGGATTTGCATCAGAAAGCAGGGAACCCGGCTCGCACGTTGGTCGTGTATCGGCGCTACGCGGATTACTTCCCGCAGCCGCTGGAGCTCAACCTCGAAACCCGCAGCAAAATTGGCGAGATTCTGAAGGAGAAAGATGACCAGAAAGGTTACTTGAAGGAACTCCGGGAGGTTGTCGCACTTGATGCCGCAGCGGGACGCGAGCGTACCGACCGGACCCGCTATTTTGGCGGCAAGGCCGCTGTGGTGCTGACTCAACCGAAATTCACCAGTTTCGCCGAAGTCAGGCTGGTCAAACCCTTTGATGTCAATTTGCGCAAGAAGCGCCAGCTGATGAAGACGGCCACGCAGGAATTTTCCAAACTTCTGGACTATGAAGTCGGCGAGGTTACGGCAGCGGCCACTTTCTATCTGGCCGAGATCAATGCCCACTTCAGCAAAGCTCTGCTGGAATCCGAACGTCCGAAGGGTTTGGCGCCGCTGGAGATGGAGCAGTACGAGTTAGCCATCGAAGAGCAGGCCTATCCCTTTGAGGATAAGGCCATCAAAATGCACGAAAAGAATCTTGAACTGATGACCATCGGCATCTACAACGAGTGGATCGACAAGAGCCTGGAGAAGCTGGCCGTGTTCGTACCCGCGCGTTACGCCAAGCGGGAAGAGGAGAGTGCCGTTATCTCTTCGCTGGATTCATACTTGTTCGCCATCGACCGTCCGGAACCGCCCGCGACCACAGAAGCGGTGCAGGCGACGGAGCCGGCTCAGACTGAGAAACCTGCCGCGGCCAAAGAAGCAGCGCCGGCCGAAGAACCGCAGGAGGCTGTGAAGCCTGTCGAGACGAAAGAAGCCGCGCGCGTAGCGGAACCGTCGCAGACCGCCAAGCCTGTTGAGACCAAGAAAGGCGGCAAAGGCAAAAGAGCCGGCGCTGGGAGCGGACGACAGCGGCAACCAAAGCCCTCGGCCTGATGCGGCGGTCGAATAGGTTTAAGAAGGAGGCCTCAGATCGATGAAACATGAAGTCAAAATCAAAGGCGGTCTCGCGCAATACCCTGCTCTCGCATCGAGTGCTCGAAAACGCGGGCACGAGAGCCGCAAAGGCGCAAAGAAAAGATTAAATCTTGAGCTTGTCTTTAAAATCAAAAATGTTTTGTCTTTCTTTGCGACTTGGCGTCTTTGCGCGAAAACTGCTTTTGTCTTTGGTCTTGGGTTCGTACTCGCGCTTTTTTCCGGGTGCGTCACCAGCCCCAACCAGCCCCTTACAGGTCAAGGGCCATCCGTGGCACAACTCCAGGATGGGCGACAAGGGTTCGTCATCAGGGAAAACCCGAGCATGGATGCGGAGTCGCGCGAAGAATTCGAGCGCGCTGTCGCCATGATGAACGACGGAAAAAATGACAAGGCCATCGAACTTCTGGCAAAGGTGATCGAGCGCTCACCGGGAGTCACGGCGCCTTATATCAATATTGCGGTGGCCTACATGCGGACCGGCAAGTTCGAGCCGGCGGAGCAGCACCTCAAAACCGCTCTTGGAATGGTTCCTAATCACCCGGTGGCCAGTAATGAGTATGGATTGCTGCTTCGCAAGGGGGGCCGTTTTAAGGAGGCCCGGGAGATCTATGAGAAGGCGCTTGCGGTTTTTCCTGACTATCTTCCCGTCCGCAGAAATCTCGGGATCCTCTGTGATCTGTATCTCAATGACCCGGAATGCGCGCTCAAACAATTCGAGATTTACAGCGAGGGGATGCCCGCGGACGCGCAGGTCAAAATCTGGATTGCCGAGCTGCGCATGCGAATGGGAAAAAATTAGTCACAGAGAACGCAGGAGAAAAGAGATCGGTTAGCCGCGAATGAACGCTAATGATCGCGAATGAGATTTAATAAAAAACTTTATCATGCTTTTATTCGCGTCAATTCGCGCTAATTTGCGGCAGAGAGATTTTTATCGGTGTTCATCCGTGGCAAAAGGTTTGAAGAAAGGAGAGAATATGTATCGAAATCTATTGCTTTGGGTGCTTGTGCTTCTGGCGCCGGTTGGCGCGGCCATGGCCGGGGACAAGGGCCACGAAGCCAAAGAACTTTCGGGCATGTCAATCGTCGGTAACGATGAAGCCCCGAAAGCCCTGTATATTGTACCCTGGAAAAGCTCTGAAATCGGTGTGGAGACAAGTTTGAGCATGATGTTAACCGAAAATGCCATGCCAGTGGATCGAGATGTGTTTATGCGGCAATTGGATTTTTTTGAAATCAGCACCAAGAAATGATGTAACTGCTCACTACCTGTTAGGTGTCATTCCCGCTTGTCGGGAATCGTCGTTGTTTTCAATTGTTTGCTTTATACGATTCCGGACAAGCCGGAATGACATCAAAAAAAGATTCAAATCCAGCAGGGCGGCAACATGGGAATACGCACCTGAGTAGTTACGAAATAATTCGTACTCATAAACAAAAAAGGAGGAAACAAAGATGCATACAATAGTGAGGTTTTTCCAGATGGGTGGGTTCTTCATGTACCCTATTCTACTCGTGCTTTCGGTCGGTCTGGCCATCGCGTTTGAACGCTGGGTTCATTTAAAGCGCGTTCGGGACGCAAATCAAAAAACCTGGAAGTTGCTGTATCCGGCGCTGGCCAAGGGAGAGTTCGAGAAAGCCCGGGAAATTACCAACAAGGACAAATCCAGTATGGCGCAAATGCTGGAGATGGGACTGGCGCGCCAGGGCGCGGTCAGGCGGCGGGAAGATATAGAAATCGCCATGGAAGAGAGCCTGATGGAGATAATTCCTCAATTGGAAAAGCGCACGCAGTACCTGGCGCTGCTCTCGAATATCGCCACGCTGTTCGGACTGCTCGGCACCATCATGGGTCTTATCCAGGCCTTCACTGCGGTCGCCACCGCGGGCCCCGCCGAGAAGGCCGCCCTGCTTGCGGCCAGCATTTCGGAGGCCATGAACTGCACTGCCTTCGGTCTTATGTCGGCGATCCCGCTTCTCCTGCTCCATGCCAAGCTCACCACGACCACGGGGAAGATCGTGAACAGCCTGGAGATGGCATCAGTAAAAGCGCTCAATACCATCTCCAATTTTACCAAGCGCCAATTCGAAAGATCTCCCATTTTAACAGATGCGGCTTTGACAGGAGCTGTCCATGACCAGACGATATCATAAAAGGGGAAAGGAAGTATCATTCGATACGGATATCATGCACGTTCTGAACCTGACACCCATGATGGATATTCTTACCGTTCTGGTGGTCTTTCTGCTCATCACTGCAGTCTTTATGCGGATTACGATCATGGAATTGAGTGTTCCGACGGCCGCCGGCCAAGCCGGCGTGAACCAGCCGAACTTCTCGATCGAGGTGATCGTTCGCGACTCAGGGCTGCAGATTGCGAACGGATCGTCCGTGGAAGCTTCTATTCCGAAGAAAGACGGCAAATACGATATCGAGCTGCTGACCAAAGCGCTTGTTCGCATCAAAGCCCAATATCCGGAGAAGGAAGACGCGACGGTTTTGATGGAGCCGAAGATCGAATACGACAACCTGATTCAGGTCATGGATGCGGTTCGTGAAGCTGTCGTGAGGGCGGAAGGGAGCGCAGAGGTCGAAAAAATAGCGCTCTTTCCGAAGATATCCATAGGAGACGCGCCATGAGAGACAGCAGACGTATAAAACGGATGGAACGCAACAACACGAAGCTGACCGGTCTCGGCCTGAACCTCATACCGATGATGGATGTTCTTACGGTTCTGGTGTTCTTTCTGCTTTTCCACTCATTCAACGGAGATCTTCCGGACGCGAAGATTGCGCTGCCCGATTCGATCGTCGAGACCAGGCCGAGGGAAACACTGACGATCGTGGTTAGCCCCGAAACAGTACAGGTCCAGGGCGAAGCTGTGATTGCAACCGCTCAGCTTCTCGACGACGGCATCGGGCTGGTTTATGAAGTACAAAACCGACTGGCACAACTTGAACGCAATAGTATGGGGACAGGCACGAGGACGGATGCCGAAAGCAGGGAAGTCACGCTCCTTGCCGATAAAACGATTCCGTTCAAAGTGCTTAAAAAAATAATGTCAACCTGCACGGCCTCCGGATACGGAAGGATTTCCCTTGCCGTCATTCAGAAGGCCGCAAAAACCTAGTGGGGCTGCCATGGATACATTTCTGTTGGAAGAGGACATCTTAGCAGAAGAATTGGCGGGCCTCAACGCACAGATCGAGCATGCCCGGCAAATAGGCGCGGTGCTCGAAGAAGAGTTGCGCGCTGTAGAGGTGGAGCTGGAGACTTTTTCCGCCGAGAGACAGCGGTTCGATGCATTGCGGGACGTCTGCACTGCGCTCGACAAACTGGGGGAACTGAAAGCCGAGGAACTCTTCTGGGCAGGAGTCTCGGAGCCTCAGAATGTCCCCGGACACGTCGAACGGACCCGGAGACGGATTGCCGGCTTTGAGCGGACGATAAGCGGGGTCCTGGAAAAACAGGCTTCTCTCCGGGAGGAGATCAATCTTTGCGGAGCAGAACTGAACATCTTCCGCGAAGAACTGCGTGATGTATACGCCCGTGAAGAACGGCGCCAGGAAGAGTACGTCATAGAGCGGGAGGTTTCACCGGTCCCTGATCGCCCGATGCTTGAGGCTGCGAGCGAAGAACGCTTCCACAAGGCTCTGATTGTCGTTTTATCGTTCTATCTCGTTTTCGGCGCTGTGATTCCCCTGGTGAAGCTGCCCGCGCCGGTGCGCCCGGCCGTGCCTGTAATTCCGGAACGTCTGGTCTCCATGCTGAGAAATGAGCCGCCCAAGCCTGAGCCGGCGCCTGAACGAAAAGAAGAAAAGAAAGATCAGGAAAAAGCTGCTAAGGAAGACAAACCGAAAGCAACACCCGCAGAAACACAGGCTGCTCGTAAAAAAGCGGAAAGCACGGGGGTCCTGGCCTTCAAAGAGACGTTTAAAGATCTGATGGAAGAAACTCCCGCTGCGCGACTCGGCGCCGAGGCGCGGCTGAGTAAAGAGCCGACAGTGGCGGCAGGTCAGGCTCGTGCAGGTCGATCGATACTCGCCATGCAATCAACGGCAGGCTCGAGCGGCGGTATCAGCAATGCCGGCGTGAGCCGTAATGTCGGGAGCGGCAATGGAAATCGGATCGGGGGTGTGGGTTTTACAAGGGTAGAAAGTACGGTTGCGGGGCTGGCGGAAAAGGCGAAGCCTGTCGGTTCCGGACCCGGGCCGGCCCGAACCGACGAAGAGATACAGATCGTCTTCGATAGATACAAGGCTACGCTCTACCGGATTTACAATGCAGAACTGCGCAAGAAGCCGACCCTGCGCGGCAAGATTATACTGCGCATCATCATCGAGTCGGGTGGCGAAGTCTCGGCATGTACGGTGCAGTCGAACGATCTCGCCTCGCCGCAGCTGGTGGCGCAGATTGTGGAGCGTGTCAAGAAGTTCAACTTCGGACCGAAGGCGAAGGTTCCCAGGACGACCATCCTGTACCCGATTGATTTCCTGCCCGCAGGCTAGTGTAGTGTTTCTTAAATGGACGGTGTTATATGATGATTTCTCATCGAAAACTTATCTTCGCATAAATATTTGCTGATGAATTTGTAGGGCGACCCTTTAGGGTTGCTGCTGTCCCGGCGCTTTCAGCAAGGCTAAAGCCTTACCCTACAAGTTTGGCTGCGGCCTACTGCCGCGCTATGATAACACCAGTCGTTTGTGAGACACTACACTAGTGCCTGAGGCTGGTGACTGAAGTCGGAATTCCAGGAAAGAGAAACAGATCTTTCCGCAGCTGTTACGAAGTATTCATACAATAAATATTCAGGGGGTTGAAAACGATCCAATTTTCCCCGGGTACGCTCGACAAGCCCCGGATGGTAATCAGCACAGACAGCTTCACAATCTCGCAAATGCTGCGAATTGTCGATGGCAAATGTTATTTTAAGATGACGCAAAGGATACCTTTTTTCGGTTGGAAATGCAGAGATATCAGCAGGTTCGTGATTTATCCTGCACACTTGACAACCCCTGCATGACATGATAAAGTCATTTCCACAACCAACATAATATCCCTTTGCTCAGAGCAAACCGCGGGAAACCGCGGGGCGCAGAGCCACGAAGCTAAATAAAACAGTAACCCGATATCTCATCCGACCAGAAAGAGATTCTACTGTTTATATGCTAGTCGAGCCGCCAAAGAACAGATTGTTTCTTTTTGGCGGCTTTTTGTTTAAGCGACCAATGCGCGGCACGTACCCGCCAAATATGATAAAGCCCGGGAGGATTGTCATGAAGCGAGAAAAAATTCTGTTGCTGTTTGTTCTGATGTTTGCACTGGAAGCATGCGCGCCGAAAATATACGGAACGGTTCAACTGCTGGATGCGAATCTGCAACCGATCCCGCCCGCGAAGGAAAGCCCCCAGGGCACTGTGGTCAACATGATCAATATTACGACAAGCCTCGAGAGGGCCTCGCAGGCAGTGACGGTCCAAGTCGATGGAAAATACGAATCGGCCAAGGATTATATTATTCCGGGCACCTATAAGGTGGAAGCAAGCAGGATCGGCTACATGACCGATACACAAACCCTTGAGGTGACGAAATATGGCGGCAAAAAAGTCGATTTTAAACTCAAAAAAATACCCGAGGGTAGGCGAAAAAGCATCGAGGGGGCGAAGTCTGACGAAGACAAAATCGTGAACCCCGGCGAGGTCAATATTCAGCCGCCGACGATGTAAAGATGCAGTGCGTCTGGTTTTTTTTTATTCTAATTTAATTATACGCTTCTATTTTGTTATAGCGCTTTGAGGAGGCATTGTATGATAAAGCATGCTATACGTTTAGTTTTTATAATTTCGGCGTCGATGCTGCTGTACGGATGCGGTGAAAAACTTGAGCTCAGGGTAAATGCCAGAATGGACGGGAAGCCCGCGGCCGAGGCGAAGATCCTGGTTGACGGAAAAGAAGAGGGTGTCGCCGACGCGAACGGGGCCTTTACGAAAATAATCAGGAAAAAGCCGGGCGCCGACGTCGAGGTGACGGTTGCCCGGGAACTGCCGGGGTACAGCATTAAACCGTGGAAAAGCACTTTCCTGATGAAGCTGCCGAAGTCGGGCAGCATAGATACCTATTCCTTAAATGCAGAGCTGTCCGCCCTCCGCTATATTACCATTGTCGCAACGGACCAGGGCTCTCCGGTGGCTGAAGCGGTTGTGAAGGCCGGAGGTAAAGAAGCCGGAAAAACCGATGCACAGGGCGAATTTGTTTATCACTATAAGGATTCGCCGAAGGGCGGTCTTGAGCTTACCGTTGTGAAGCAGGGCTACGCCCCATGGCGCAAGACCGCGGACGTCGAACCCGGTCAGCGGCTTGCAGCAGCGCTTTCCAAACAAGTGTCGATCGTTGTTGCCGCGCTTACCGAGGAGTATGGACAGACCAACGGCATCGCGGGTGTGTCCGTGCGGCTGGACAACAAGCAGATCGGCAGGACCGACGCAAAGGGCGCTCTCATATACAGGTATGACGGCGAGCCCGGCAGGAAGGCACAGATAACGCTCGAAGCGCCCGGCCATGTCCCCGCTGTCTGGAAGACCTCAGTCGTGCTTGAAGGGGAAGCGGCAGTCCAGCACTATTTCTATCCGGCAACCGCGAAGCCGATACGAGCGGGCATCTACCGGTTCGTCAGCAACGCGCCGAAGGCGGACATGAAAGAAGTCCTCGGCAAGGTGGAATCCTCGGTTGCCGCCCAGCTTTTCAAAAATCCCTGCTTCCGTGAGGTTTCTACGAAGACTCTCCAGGCCGAGATCAAGCATGCGAAGCTGAGTATAGAAATAATTATCGTGAAGGGATGGCGCGAAACTCCGCTGTTCAGAACCGTGGACATGATTATACTCGGCAGCGTGGCGAAAGACGATAAGGGGCTGTTGATCGAAACCAAGTTTTATGCGGCCGGAGGCAGGCTCATCCTGAGCCAGATCACCCGGGCTCCGGGTGAAGGGGATATTACGAGGGCGGCGAAGGAAATAGCTTCCAGCGTGCTTGAACGTTTTCCCTTCGAGGGCACCGTGATCGGGTCCGAAGAGGAGCGATACCGGGTTAACATCGGCCGGAGCTATAAGATAAGCCGGGGCGCTGAACTGGTGTTGATGGCTCCGCGACGCGATGAGAGCGGCAAGATATCCGGGTACCGGGAGTCGGGCAGACTCAAAGTCAAAAAATCAGAGGACTCGGGGGCATGGACGGAAGTTGAGGACCTTAAGAAGGGCGAAAAGATCAGTCTCGGGGACCGTGTGGTCAGGCGACTCTCCCTTGAAGATGACGCAACAGCCCGCAATTATTTCATTCTCTCGGCAAAGGGAGGGTTGGCGCCGGATCTGTCCCCGCTGTCCGGCGTGAATATTTACGTGAATGATGAGTGGCGCGGCAGCACGGCAGCGGATGGAAAAGCGGAGGTGCCTGTCCGCATCGGCAAAAACTTCAACCTCGTTCTTTACCGGCACGGATACCAGCAGGTAATACAAAACGTAAAGATCGACAAAAATAAGGACGCGAAAGAATTCGTGCTCTGCCGTCAACAATGCATTGTTTAAGATAGAATCGGACCCATCATCTGCCGGGTGTTCCTGGATGGAGATAAGATCGGGAAGACGCCGATCCTCGAAGGGCAACTGGTGAACCTGGGATTCCATACGGTAAAAGTGTCGTACGGCGGGGACTACCGCGACTGGGAAGAAGTCGTGGAGTTCGATAAGACGGTCGAAAACCGCACCGGCGGAGCGAAAATACTTCTTTATAAGAACTACCTCAAGCTCGGCGAGCGGGCGCTCCAGGATGGGAATACCGGCGCGGCCGTGCAGGCATACAAGAGTGCGGAGAAGGGGCACCCCGACTACGCAGAAGCCCACCACAGGCTGGCCCGTATTTATCTCGACGACCTCAATGACTATGACTCTGCCGCGCAGGAGTTTGAGAACGTGCTGTCGCTGCCCGAGAACAAGCAGCTTGTCTATAAACAGTACGCGGTTGCTTTCACCAACCTTGGTCACGCTTACTACGAAAAGGGCAATCAACTGGTGCAGAGCGACAAGGACTCCGCGGCCCAGAACTTCGCCCGGGCGATTCAGAACCTCCAGACCGCGAAACAGAACACCCGGTTCTTCCCGAATGTCCAATACGACGAGGCGATCCATGACACATATTATTATACCGCGCTCGCATATCACAAGCTCTACCTCATCACCAGAAAGAGTTCGATTTTGAACAGCGCCAATCTCGCGTGGAGGGAATATTTCGATTTTTTCCCTAAGAACCTGGAGGCGAACGCACCATTCGTTGAAGCCCGTGAATCAGCACGCAAGTACTGGGACCAGATCAAGGACCTGTAAGGATGCGCCTTATTCCTCTCTGTACTCCCGATGAGACGAACACATTCGGAGCGGGGAAAGAGATGGTGAGAGGCAAGGGGAGGATTCCAGTTTGAAGCAGAGTAAGAACGCGGCGCTGGCCTATGCTCTCGTAATCGTATGCATCGGGCTTGAATGCCCCGCCGAGGAATTGAGGTCCCTGCCGGCAAACACGTCGGCGCCGGCGCCGGCCGGGCCTCCCGTTCCGGTACTCGATTTACTTTCAACTTCGGGAGAGAATACCGGAAAAAAAGAGGAAGAGAGAGCGACACAGGCAATAGAACCTGTGTCCGTCATTCCGCTTACCAAAATAGAACCCGGGCGAAACGACTCGAACCCGCAATGGTCTCCACCAGGGGCGCTCGTCGCCTTTGAACGGAGCATCAGCGATAAAAAAGAGATCCGCATTGTTTACCGGGACGGAAGTGAAATGCAGACTGTGTCCATCGGTTCATCCGACGATGGAAACGAAACGAAGTTTTTTCTTCCGGGCTTCAACGACGAGACCAGCTATAACGCCGGCATCACGTGGTCTCCCGGCAGCAACCGGTTCATATTCATGAGCAATGGCGGGGAAGGCAATTATGACCTGTATCTTCAGGAACTGGGCGGGAAGGCGGCGGTCCGGCTTACCGATCACCGGGAAAAGGACGGTCAGCCCGACTGGTCGCATACGGCCGACCGGGTTGCCTTTGTATCCGGTCGTACAGGCCATGGCGATATCTATATCCTCGATCTCCCGTCTCGCGCGCTGACCCGTTTGACCCGCGGGCGGGAAGCCGTATCTTCATCCCCGGTGGTCGCCTGACGGGAAAAAAATCGTGATGACGGCGGGCAGCAATGAAAACCATGACATCCTGCTCGTCGGGGACGTCATGAACCCGGTGCAGTCGATGAAGAGACTGACCACGTGGGCGCCTGATGATCTTCGACCGGTCTGGTCTCCTGACGGCAAAAACATCGCTTTCTACTCGAACTATAACGCGGAGGCAGACCCAAAGGTATGGTCCATCGTCGTAATTGCATCGGACGGTTCAGACCCGAGCGAGGGGCTGACGCTCGCCGGGAAGATTGTCGCGACCGATGTGGTCCCGGACATCGAGGTCGGACCTGCATGGATGCCTGACAGCGCGAGGATCGCATATGTGAAGAATGACCGGCATGAGTATAATCCGATTTATATTGCCGATATTGCGGGCAAGAGAAATATCCCCGTTAAGACGGAAACCAGGATGAATCACGACGTGACTTGTTCGCGCGACGGCAGCCATCGCGTTCCGTGCACAGGTCAACCAGTGGGACCAGATATATGTAATGAGGCTGAAGGAGTGAGCTTAAAGACCGGGAAGTACATGCTTGTAACAAAGGAAAAGCCATGAAAGCTATGAGATTTCTGATTTCCTTCCTTATCCTCTTGTCCGCTGCGCAGGCGCCTGCTGGTGAGGACGCCGCGACCCGCGCCATGAAGCTGTACGAAAAGCGGCATTTTGCCGAGGCCGCATCGATGCTTCGAACATCCCTGCCATCACTCGACCCGGCCCGGCAGGCAGCGGCCCAGCTGACGCTCGGCATGAGCTATCTCAGGAACGCCGATCTTCACGAAAGACTATACCGTCAATCGCTTGCCGTCCACCTGGAGTATTTAAGGAAAATTGCCGCGGGGCACGGCAAAAACAGGAGCCGCTTTGCAAATCTGTACCTCGCCGAAACGCTGCTGGAAGCACGGCAGGTTCGATCAGGCCATACGCTATCTCGATATATTCGTCCGGGAGGACGATGTGGCCCCTCTTCACAAAGCGATAGCGGCTGTAGATAAGGGACTCTGCTACGCGCTTCAAAACAAACGACAAGCGGCAGAGGATGTCTGGGCCGGTCTGGACCTTGCCGAACCGGAGATCAAGTCCGCACTCGCAGCCGCATATACCAGGTCAGGCTATCATGGACAAGAATCCTGTGGCGCTCGCGGAAGAGAGCTTTGGTGCGGTGAAAAAAGCGGGAAAAACTTTGTCGATGCGCCAGATCAGCAGCCTGATTTCCGTTTATTCCGGTGCCGGGATGATCGACAAAGCACTCGGCGCGGCCGCAGAAGCCGATCTTGCCGGTTTTTCCTACCAGGGAATCGGCCGGGAAATCGAAGACAATTAATTTTTACGATCTTTCGCTGCTCCGTCACCTGTCGACGCTTTACCTGAAGGCGGGGATAGCGGCACTGGAAAAAGCCGCGGGAGAAGGCAAACTCCGGGAAACTGCGAATTTCTACCTTGGAGAGGCATATGCTTTGGACGGTAAAATCGACCTGTCCACAAAAGCGCTGAACGTATTCCTCGGCGCATCAGCAGTTCCTGCCGGGTACCGGGCCAGGGCCAGGGTTCGCCAGGCGGCCAATGACTACAGGAAAGGCCGTAAAACAGAATCGCTTAGAGCCTGGGACGAGCTTTCGAAGGGGTCGCAAGACGTCGATGTGCTCGCGGAGATAATGTTGTCATGCGGGAGCATCCGGATAAATTGCGGGAAGCTCGCGAAACAAGCGGAGGCGTCCGCCGAGGCGGGGCAGGGAAAAAGATTCTCTCCGTTGAATATAGCGCTGGGGGATTATTACCTGTCCAGAAAAGAATATGGCCGGGCGCTTTCATATCTGGAGGCCGGGCGGGACAAGGGCAACAAGAACAAGATCGAGTCCAACGATACGGCCATGCTTGTCGGCCTTGCCGAGGCATACGGAAAGACGAAGAAGTTTTCAGAAGCGCTCGAGATATATTTCGAAATGAGCAGGCAGTTCCCCGAGGTGCGCCAGATCCAGGAGGCGCTTCAGGGAATTTATGCAATGGAGCATAAGAGCGCGGGAGACGTGAAGATCAATTGAACATAATTTCGGATTGCGGAGTTCGGATTTAACACTCACTCCGCACTCCGCCTGCACCCAGCGTTTATCAGTGCGGCAGCGCGAGTGCAGGGTGAATTCCGTACTTAAAGAGGAGGTTATTCATGCAACGGATCTTGATGGCAGTGATGCTGACAGCAGTTACGCTCGCAGCGAACGAGACGTGGGCAGGCCGCAAGCAGGACGGCAGAACGGACGGCGGCACCGTGAGCTACGGCGAATACGGCCGTCCTGCGACGCTGGACCCGATCACGAGCAATGAAATGATTTCGCTCAGGCTCTCGGAGCTTATTTTCAACGGTCTGGTCGGGATCAACGAAAAGCAGGAGATCGTACCGGAGCTCGCCGAGCGATGGGAGAGTTCCCCTGACAGTCGCACCTATACTTTTTACCTTCGCAAGGACGTGACCTGGCATCAGCGCGAGGGCGAAGCACCGCATCCGTTTACGGCAGAAGACGTGGTCTTCACCTGGAAGATCATGATGCATCCCAAAACGATCACGCCGCTCAAGGTGCGTTATGAGTTTATCGAATCCACGGAGAAGATCGATGACTACACGGTCAAGTTTACGCTGAAGCGGCCGATCCTGAACGCGCTCGCGAAATTCAGCTTTAAAGTGATACCCAAGCACGGCCCGAGCAACCCGGTTTACCTTACCCGGGACGACGGCTTCGTACAGCATCCGATCGGCACCGGGCCTTTCATCCTGAAGAATATTACGGCGGAACGGGAGATTGTTCTCACCGCAAACGAGGCGTATTTCAAGGGTAGACCGCACCCCGATAAGTTCGTAGCCAAACCCTTTGCGGATCAGAATATCATGACCCAGGCGTTGATGTTCAACGCAATAGATATGATCGTGCTTGTGAATCCCCGGGATATCCCCGAGATCCAGGGCGACAAGCGTTTCGTCCTCCAGCCCTATAATGCCCTTTCGTACTCCTTCTTCGGCTATAATGCCCGGAACCCGTTTCTTGCAGACAGGCGCGTGCGGAAGGCGTTTACCTGCGCCGTCAACAGGCAGGAGATGCTCGACTCGTTCTTTAACGGCCAGGGCACGATCATCTCGGGGCCTTTTGCGCCTGGCAGCTGGGCATATAATCTCGATGTACAGCCGGTGCCCTTTAACCCTCAGAAGGCGATAGCACTTCTCGAGGAAGCCGGTTTCAGCCGCGGCCCTGACGGCTTCATGCGGAAGGCGGGCAGAAAGCTGGAGCTCTCGCTCAAGGTGCCCATTGAAAAGGAAAGCGAGGCGGTGAAACGCGTGGTGCTCGCCTTTAAGAATTACCTGAAAAACATCGGTGTGGACATCAAAGTGGAGTTCAAGGAGTGGCAATCCTGGAAGGAGGATGTCTTCCTCGAGCACGATTTCGATGTCATTTTCGCCTCGTGGGTTTTTGACGATTCAGCGGACATCTCCTCGCTGTTCCATTCAGGCGAGATCGGACCCTGGAGGAACAACTTCGGAGGGTATTCCAATCCGGAAGTGGACGGGCTGATCAACGAGAGCAAACTCACCCTGGACCATGAAAAACGCCGCACGATCAATCGCAAGCTCCACTCGATTCTCGCAGATGAAAACCCCTACACATTTCTCTGGACGCTCACGAATTACGCGGCCTATCACAAAAAGATACGGCGCGTGGCGATTCATCCCTATAAATTCTTCTCGTACGCGGATGAATGGTTCATGGAGGAAAAAGAACAGAAGTAAGGCCAATAGTTAATGACAAATCTGTATCGATCTAAGTACGCTGAGACAGCGTCTTCTGTTTTGTTTTTAGTGCAACTTTTAACGAGGCAAGGCCTCAGACCGATGAAAAAAATACCTTGGAACCGCGAAGGCGCAGGACGCGAGGAAAGCAGGAATTGAAACGGGTTTAAACCAGAAATAAGATTTTGTCGTATGGTTTCCTTCGCGCTCCTCGCGCCTTCGCGGTAAATGCTTTTTAGCTTCTCAAAAACTTGACTCAAATTTAAAGATAATGCGAAGTAAAGGTTTTTAACGGTATTGGCACCGGTTTTTTAAAATATTAAGAAAGAAGGGATAACGCTCAATGGCTCGGCAACCGATGAAATATCCAGCTTCCGCATGGCATCGCTGAAATTATCCGCTATCCGTCCAATTGCCCTGGCACTGTCAAGGGAATTGCTGATGACAGCGCTCCTGCTTCTCGGGGTCAGCTTTGTTGTATTCATAATTCTCTATCTGTCGCCAGGAGATCCTTTCAGCACCCTGGTCGAGGGCGGGGTGTCCACGCTTGAGGCGCAAACCGGCATCAGGGATGCCGTTAGCGTACCCACATCATGGTACGGCAAGTATTTCTCAGTGCTGACCGGGATGCTGCGCGGCGATTTCGGCACATCCATGCGGACCGGCTTACCGGTGCTGAAGGAGGTGGTTCGAGTAGGGCTGAATACTCTCTCCCTCACCCTCGGGTCCCTGTTCATCACGCTGTTGATCGCCATCCCGATCGCGCTTTATTCCGCCGTTCGCGGCACTGATAAAATTTCCTGGCCGCTTACCATGTTCTCCTACATCATTTCCGCTTTACCCGTCTTCTGGCTCGGCTATATCGTCATTTATTTCTTTACGCATAAACTCGGCCTTTTTCCAATAGCCCTCGGCTACTCGACATCCTCGAACCGGTTCGGCTGGCTTTATGCCCTGCTGCCGATCCTTGTGCTGGGCATCGGGAACGGCACGATCAGCGAGGTGATCCGTTTTCTGCGTGACGAGATGGGCAGGGTAATGGCCGAAGACTACATCCGCACAGCCCGTGCAAAGGGCGCCTCCGTATGGAAGCATTCATTTAAGGAAGGCCTCGTGATACCGGTTACCGAGATCGTCGCGTCCAAGATCCCCTTTATTCTGGGCGGCGCCGTCATTGTCGAGCAGGTTTTCAACTGGCCGGGCATGGGAAGAATGGCGTGGCAGGCCGCTCAGGACCGGGATTACCCTGTCATCATGGGCATCTCGATCCTCGCCGCTGTCATCGTGCGCATGGGCAGTCTCCTTCAAAGTATCGTATATGTGGCAGTGAATCCGAGGGGGTCAAAGGAATAAGAAACCCGTAAGAAGTGGGTGTGAGGCGTAAGGGGTGAATCGGTAATGAAGCCCGTTTCGGTCACGTGTTACGTCGTTCGTCTTTAATACGTTGCCGATAGACGCTCGACGACACAGGCATCGTTGCCGTATCCGCTTGACAAGACTCATTATGAAAACCTACACTCAAATGCCCGGCGCAATAGGCGAATTTTCAGACCTGCCGTTCTGGAAAAAAGCGGACGTGGTTGACCTTGCCTATATAGCATATGGCCTGCTCATCGTTACGCTTGTTGTCGTGTCCTACATCCTTGGCTCATTCGATCTTTTGCCGCGCGACCCCCAGGACATCGACCTCGAGCTCATGATGGCTTCCCCGGGAACCGAAGGGCATCTCCTGGGTACGGACTTCATGGGCCGGGACATGCTGTCCCGGCTCATCGTTGGAATCCAGGCATATTTTCTTCCGGGAGTGCTCGCTATCTTCATAGCCCTTTTTTTCGGCACGATACTCGGCGTGCTCGCCGGATATCCCGCCAGGGCGGGATTGGACAGGGTGATCACCTATTTTATGAACCTGGTGGATTCCTTCCCGCGGCTTGTGCTCATCCTGCTCGTCATCGCGTCTTTCAAGCCGGACATCTATTACATCATGCTCGTCGTTGGGCTGACCAATGTCCCGGTTGTGGCATCCCTCATCAAGGGGAAGATCCAGTTTCTGAAACAAAAGAACTTTATCGAGGCCGATACCGCACTCGGCCTGCCTACCCGAACAATTATCCTAAAACACATTCTCTGGTATAATTGCCGCTCGCTCCTCATCATCCAGGCCACGCTCGGCATGGCAGAGGCGATACTCATGGAAACGTCCCTTAGCTATCTCGGGTTCGGCGTTCAGGAGCCAATGCCCTCATGGGGAAACATGGTGCAGTCCGGCGCGAATTATTTCATGCAAGGCAAATTCTGGCCGTCGACCGTTCCTTCGCTTGCGATTCTTTTCACGATCCTCGGGTTTCATTTGCTCGGAGACGGGCTGAACAATATCTTCGAAGGCAAGAGGGGCAAATGACGACAGCTTCGCTCCTGAAATTGAGGATCTTCGCACGTATTTTTACTCCCGCAGCAAGCGGGCCTTTATCCGGTCCGTCGATGGGGTGAGCCTCGCGATTGCGCCCGGTGAGACTCTCGGGGTCGTGGGCGAGAGCGGGAGCGGCAAAAGCATCACGGCGTTGTCGGTCATGGGACTTATCAGCGACGGCCCTGGCGTTATCACCGGCAAGGTCGAATTAAAAACAACGCGGGTCCGGAAGGACCTTCTCCCGGATCTTGGCGACTACGTAAGGCTCGAGAAGAAGAACGGCATGATCATGCGGGCAAGCAAGGATGTTATCGGATGGGAGCGACAATGCGGAACGTATTATGAGCGGGGTGCGCGGCAAAGAGATTGCCATGATCTTCCAGAACCCGAAGTCCTCGCTCAATCCCTTTACTACCGTCGGCAAGCAGATAACCGAGGCGATCCGGCTTCATACCTCGATCACGAGTAACCGGGAGGCCGCGGACCGCGCATACTTCTGGCTCGACCGGGTTCGGATAGACTCGCCGCGGCTCAGGTTTGACAACTATCCCTACGGCCTTTCAGGCGGAATGTGCCAGCGCGCGATGATCGCCATGGCGCTGGCCTGCGAGCCGTCTCTTTTGATTGCGGACGAGCCGACAACAGGCCTGGACGCCACGATACAATCGAAGATTGTTGACCTTCTTGCGGAGCTCAAACAGGAACTCGGGATCACGACGATGCTGATCAGCCATGACATCAGCATCATTTCCCGTCTCTCGGACAGCGTGGCCGTGATGTACGGGGGCACGGTTTTCGAATATGGACCGGCCAGGGACATTCTCGGGAAAGGGTTTGCATCGAAGCACCCTTATACCGATGGCACTTCTGTCTTCCATCCCTACCGCGCAGAATATAAAAGAGAAAGGCTATCTGCACGCAATCGAGGGGGATGTTCTCGACACGATCAACATTCCGGCAGGGTGCCGGTTCTACAGCCGCTGCAACCGGGTGACCCATGCGATACGCGAGAAGTGCGAGCATAAGGAGCCGGACCTGAGAGAGATCACGCCCGGCCATACGGTGCGCTGCTGGTTGTATTTTGATTAAGACAAAAGCCGTTGGGACGCGGATTTACGCAGATGAACGCAGATTAAATCGGGGAAGCGGTTCTTAGAGAGGCAGTCGGCGTTTTCTGCGAGCGTCAGCTCTCAGCGTTTATCTGCGTCCAATGATTTGATTATGTCAAAAACCATACTCGAAGTCATAGACCTTAAAAAGCACTTTGCCCAGCACGCGGGCCTCTTCTCGGCGTTCAAGGAAAAGAAACGGTCTATTCCCGCGGTGGATGGAGTAACCTTTTCTCTCAAGGAGAATGAGACCCTGGGGCTTGTAGGGGAATCCGGGTGCGGAAAGACCACGATCGGCAAGACGATTCTTCGGCTCCTGCCGGCCACCTCGGGCAAAATCCTTTTCGACGGCAAGGATATCATTGCCATGCCTCCCGAGGACCTGCGGCTGCTCCGCGGACAGATGCAGATGATTTTTCAAGACCTGGACGCAGCTCTCAATCCGAAGATGCGCATACGGGACATTCTGAAGGAATCGATCCAGGTCCATCATGAAATGAGTGACGCCGACGTGAACCAGCGCATCAGCGATTTGCTGGAACAAGTCAACCTTAAAAAGAGCAAACTGTCGAATTTCCCCCATGAGTTATCCGGCGGAGAGAAGCGGCGTGTCGGCGTGGCCCGGGTTCTCTCGGTAGGCGCTCGACTCATCGTGGCCGATGAACCCACCAGCGCCCTCGATGTATCCATCCAGGCGCAGGTCATCAACCTTCTTCGGGACCTGCAAAAGCAGCTCGGCCTTTCCTTTCTGTTCATATCACATGATCTCAGGGTCGTGGAACTGATCAGCCATACCGTTGCCGTAATGTACCTGGGCAAGATAGTCGAGATGGGTCTCGCCGGCCGTATTGCGGGCAAGGCAAGCCACCCTTACACTCACATCCTGTGGTCTTCTCTGGCCGAAAAACACAGCAAGGAAGCCTCAATGACGTCAAAAAACGTCCAAACAGGCACATGGGGCGTTTTTGATTTCGAGCGGCCCGGTTCAGGCTGCCGTTTTGCACCACGCTGCCCTGTGTATGCATCCCAGGGCAGACCTTCCATATGTACCGATGCCGCGTCTGAACCGGAGTTAAAGGACGCCGGCGAAGGACATCTCGTTGCCTGTCACTTTCCGCTCTAGCCCTTCTCGCTTGTTCTCCGTTTTAATTGCGAAATCGCCGTCGGTATTTTCAGGGTATGTCAGGGTATTGCTATTTTCCCCGCCTTGTGCCAGCGTTTTTTCATCCCTTTCTATTAGCCTAAAAAAAGCATTTGGGACGCAGAAAAATCGGATAAACCTGAAAAAAGCAGTTGGACACGGATAAAATCTGATCAACACGGATTTATAGGAAGTTACGAACAGTAATGGATTCACCCAAAAGGCGAGATGGCTTTTTGCTCTATCACATTGTTTTGATCCGCTGTTTCCGTGTTCATCCGTGTTCAAATGCCGTTTTTAGGATAAACGCAGATAAGGTCGGATAAAAAAACGTTCTTGTATCGTAAAAGCAGTCACCCTGCGGGTGAATTTTTTTCTCTAAAAATTCTTTTGTTTGATCCGCGGTTATCTGCGTTCATCTGCGCCCAACTGCCGTTTTCAGGGTTATCCGAATGCCTCCTGTTTTGCCGAAAAGTTCGAGATATCGCCGCGCACCGCCCAGCGCGATATCGAGTTCATGCGAGACAGAATGCTTGCCCCGCTCCATACTGATCCAAGTTTTGGTCGTCTTTGTGGCGCAAAAGATAGTCAATTGCGGAAAGATAAAAGTTCATCTTACATAGCAGAGTTGGAGAAGGAGTTGGGTGGAGGGCGATGAGGTGCGCGATATGACGACAAAACGGGATTACGGGGAACAGTACAAGAAATTTTTTAAAGAAGCCACCGGAATCAAGGAGGGGCCGTATCCGTACCAAATCCGGCCGGCGACGGATGAAGCGTTTCCGGAATTCTGGAGTGAGCGATAGTAAGCGAATACGATTATGTTCTCACCTTGAGAAGCGAGCTCCCCTGGCTCTCCCGGGATGCTTCAATTGCTCGACGTGCCAACGGGCCTTGGCAAGACGGCCGCGGTCGTGCTCGCGTGGCTCTGGCGGCGCAGGTACGATGAGCGGTTTAAGGGCCAGACCCCGCGACGTTTAGTTTGTGACCTAACGATAAAAAGATAAACAAACGTGGATGTAGCGGTGCAAGATGGACTTTGATAAAACAGCGGAATATGATATAGTGTTTTTAGGGTTGTGTCATTGTTCAACACAACTGTGCAATAACAAAAGTCTTTTCACGCATTCTCGCTTCTACCGCCGTCATTCCGGCTTGTCCGGAATCTTTCCTATATTTCTCAGAAGGATTCCCGACGCGCTACGCTTGCGGGAATGACATTATAGAAGTTTATGGACGACTTTGACGTGACCGTGAGTGTTTTTAGGCAAATCGCTTTATTGAAGTCCCAGGGAAACTCCATGCAGGTAGAAATACATAAGAACGGCATAATGCAGGGACGACGGAAGGAGGTCTAAAAATGGCTGCAATCGATATTGTCGCAAAAGAATTGCATATGAAGCCCGGCGAACTGCTCAAGGAAAGCCTCAAAACCTACCTGGAACAGCGCCTCGTAAATATTGAGGCGGAAATCTTTACCATAGCGAAGAAACACGGAGTGCGCAACGTCTTCGAGCTGGACGAGAAGGCAAAGAGCGGCACCGTGGGCGAACGCGAGGCGTACGATGACTATTTTGCACTGGACAATCTGGAAGCGGAACGCGAAAAAATAAAGAAGTTTTTAGAGGAACTCTGATGCCGAGCCCGGACCTTGATGATCTCAAAAGGATTGCGGAGGTCGAATTTTCGGACATTGTAAAGAGTTCCCATCGAGTTGATTATAAGCTGCGGATCATTCTTTCTTCCAAGGGTTTCGTCGACGTGCATCTCTCCAGAACACTGCCGGACAAACTCGGCTTTCACTGGGAATGCATGGATGACGGGAACACCATCTACCAATACGATAACTTCCCCGACAAAAACTGGCAATACGTAACAACCTATCCCCACCATTTTCATAACGGAACCCAGGACACCGTCGAAGCTGCGCCTTTCCCCCTCACTGCAATTGAAGGTTTCCGGGCGTTTATGGAATTTGTCAGAAGTAAAACGAAGTGACAAACGTTAGGCTTCCCATAGCTCCCCTCTCTGTTTAGCCGGTGAAGGCCAAGGAACAGGGAAAAAATAGAAACCATAAACGTCCGGACGAGCGCGCCGAGCAACAAAAAACATAGAGTCAGGCTCGTATTTTGAGCTTGGCAATATATATAATCGGCAGGCAAGAACTACGAAAGAGGATGAAAAAACCAGGATGGCGGAGTTTGATGACCTTAGAAACTGAGATATCCTAATAGACCGCAGCAGACGTTTACGCTACAACCGGTATGGGTGCGGGGGAGGCAGGAACCATTGAATGGGAAATGACCTTGTAAAGGTTTCACGCGATTATGCTGAGTTTCTCAAAGACATCAAAGAGCGCATTCGCGCGGCGCAGGTCCGGGCCGCCCTTTCGGCCAACCGCGAGTTGGTGCTGCTCTACTGGCACATTGGCGGCGACATTCTGAATCGGCAGGCGGCGGAAAAATGGGGCGCAAAGGTTATTGGGCGTCTGGCCGCTGATCTTCGAATGGAATTTCCGGAGATGAAAGGGTTTTCATCAAGAAATCTCTTGTTCATGAGGAGTTTTGCGGAGGCGTTCTCCGATGAGTCAATTGTGAAACAGCTTGTTTCACAAATACCGTGGGGGCACATTATTCGCATAATCCAGAAGATCAAGGAACCCTCCGAGCGCCGGTGGTACATCAATAAAACCATCGAGCATGGCTGGAGCCGGCCCGTGCTTGTCCATCAGATAGAGAGCGGCCTGTATAACCGGCAAGGGAGCGCGATCATCAATTTCGAGCGCACACTCCCGAAACCCCAATCCGAACTTGCCCACCAGGCCTTGAAGGATCCATACCTGTTCGATTTCCTGAATCTTGGTGAAGAAGCGGAAGAGCGCGACTTCGAACGCGGCCTGATGGAGCACATCGGAAAATTTCTGCTGGAGTTGGGCGTGGGCTTTGCCTTTGTCGGAAGCCAGTATCGTCTTGAAGTAGGTGATCAGGATTTCTATCTCGATATGCTTTTCTGCCATCGCGGCTGCGTTGCTTCGTGGTGATCGATCTCAAGATGGGCGAGTTCCAGCCGGAATACGCCGGTAAGATGAACTTTTATCTTTCCGCGATTGACGATCTTTTGCGCCACAAAGACGACCAACCGAGCATCGGCATCATTCTCTGCAAGGAAAAAAACAAGGTGATCGTAGAATACGCCCTGCGGGACACCAGAAAGCCTATCGGAGTTTCCGGGTACAAGCTCACAGGGTCACTCCCGAAGAAACTACAGGGCAAGCTGCCGACAATAGCAGAGTTGGAGAAGGAGTTGGGTGGAGGGCGATGAGGTTCGCGGTATGACGACAAAACGGGATTACGAGGAACAGTACGAGAAATTTTTTACAAAAGCGATCGGGATCGAGGAAGGGCCGTATCCGTACCAAATCGGCTGGCGACGGATGAGACGTTTCCGGAATTGCTCGACGTTCCCACGGGACTGGGCAAGACTGCGGCGGTTGTGCAGGCTATGGAAAGAAGTTGGTAGCCGCAGGCTTCAGCCTGCGTTGAATTCAACCGAAAGGAGCATGATATGACGACTTCATTAACACTCAAAGATTTGAAAGAAGCAGTTGGGGGAACGGCAGCAGCGTTTCGCTGTGTGACTGAGTATCAGCCCGCAGGCGGGGTGGGGGACAAAATATTTCCAGCCACATATCAGGGCGGAAAGTATGCAGTAGAAACACGGACGATCGATGGTCAGCCGGTTCAATGCGTGCTGTTAGACTCGGTTCAGTCCCAGGCCAACCGTATGGAATTGGCATTGCTGGAAGCGCATAGGGCCAAACGAATCAGTTTGCCGCTACTGGAGGCACGATTCGATCATGAGGGGCTCAAGAAGAAGTTCACCGTTACTAGCCTTGAAGCGCCGCATCGGGTTGCTGACGCCATATTTCGTGATAGTCTTCTCGACGGAGTAATTTTTCGGAAATCTGAAAAAGGCAAGCTTCTCGACACGGCTGATGTACGAAATGCAACTGGTCTGTACCGTCTGTGCCCGACTGCTTTAATTTTCGGTGTGTGGGACTCAACCGGACCGCGTGGGGGACTGGGTTCTAAGTTCCAGCGGGCAATGGTGTCGGAAATGGTGGGACACCAAGCCCAGGGTGGAGTTAGGACGAGCAGCCGTATAGACCCCGCTCAAATCATGCTGGCTGCAGGCCCGATATATGATCGCAAGAAAAAGAACGATAGTTCGCCAGATTGGGCAATTGAGCAAACTGAGGGATCAAAAAAATTGGGCAAGGATGGCAAACCTTCCGAAGCCAATCACAGTAATATTCCGCCTGGTATTTCGGAGGGCGGATATACCATCTCCAAAGCGATCCAGACGACGGTTCTCTCTCTCACTGCACTTCGTCGCCTGCGCTTTCCTTTGAACGGATCTGCCGATTCAGACAATAAAATGGATATTGCTGCACGCACTGTATTAGCGGCCTTGAGTTTAACCGCGGCAGCCCTTACTCGCGATGAAAGCGCTGACCTTCGCTCTCGCTGTCATCTAATTGCTCAAAATATACCTTTATGGGAATTGCTCGATGTACCGGGTGAAGCGCCTAAAAAATATCAACTTACCGGCAACGAGGCTGTGCAGCTATTTACAGAGGCGTTCGCAGAGGCTAAGGCGGCGGGATTGACTTGGGAGGGCGTTATTGCGCTTACGCCGCATTCTGATCTTGTCGAATTGGTACGACGCAGTCAGGATCTCGCAAGTGCGTCAGGGGAAGGAGTCGAATAATGTTCGCTCTTGGCATACGCTACCTTATGGGGTGGGCGATGGCGGCATCAGACGGCGCCAAGAAAGAGCGTGCTGAATGGCCACCTCACCCTGATCGCATATTCATGGCATTAGCGTCGGCATGGTTCGAGACTGGAGAGGAAGCCTCCGAAGGCGACGCGTTGCGTTGGATCGAAACTCTCGGACCTCCTGGGATTGCTGCTTCCGATGTCTCGGTTAGACAGGCCATAAGGGGATATGGGCCAACTACCAGCTATGTTCCGGTTAACGACGCCAAGCTTGGAAGACTTCCTGTGGCAAACGATCTTTCGAAGCTTAAGGATGCAGGTCTTTCTCTTTTGCCGGAATATAGATCTCGTCAACCTCGCAACTTTCCTGTCGCCATACCCAGTGATCCAGAGGTACACCTAGTGTGGGCAGATGCTGATCCTGAAGCGCATCTGGTGGCATTATCGAGCATCGTACGAAAAGTTACTTGTATTGGCTATTCCGCCTCACTAGTTCAGATGTGGATAACAGCTTCTTCGCCAGAACCTAATTGGGTGTCTACGGATGGAGTAGCTACGCATCGGCTACGAGTATTCGGCCCTGGACGACTAGAGTATCTCAAGGTGCGCTGCAACAAGGATGACGCTGTGCGATATCGCGACCTTGCTGGTGACCGTGGAGAAATCGAGACGTTGAGCGAAAAACGCAAAAGTCTGAACGAACAACGGCGTGTGGCGGCAAGAGGATTGAGAGGTGCAGAAAAGAAGACGGCGGAAGCTGTGTTCGTGGAGGCTATCAAAGATATTGATACCAAGATGGCTGCTTGCCAGCAAGAATTGCAGCAAATATTTCAAGGCAGGATACCAATTACCCTCCGTCCTGAACCAAGTTTATGGAAGGGATACGAACGGCCTGTTAAGCAAGTGAAAGATGATACTCCGCGTTCAATCTTCGATCCGCGATTAATGGTCCTGGCGTTGTCTGGAAGGAAGCTGTCGCTGCCTGCAACTCTCAAGCTTACCGAGACAATGAGAGGTGCTTTGTTTGCGACCTGTCCGCAGCCGATTCCCGAATGGTTGTCCGGCCATACGACGGACGGCAAGCCTACCGCGCTGCCTCATACGGCATTTATTCCGCTTCCTTTTGTCGGCAGCGAGCACGCTGACGGCAGGCTTATGGGAATCGCCTTAGTTCTTCCGAGGGATCTTGACCCTTCCGAGGCGAGTCGATGTCTCGATCATTTTTTCTGGGATATCGAGACGGGTGCTCCGGCGCAGGTTCATCTTTTTGCTGGGCAATGGCTTGAATGTCAAGCAGAGCAGGAGCAGCGCGAATCTCCGCCAAGGAACCTTCTCTCTGAAGCGTGGGTAGGGCCGTCTCGCATATGGGCAAGCGTCACACCTGTTACACTGGATCGTCATTTTGACGGTAAGGAAAAATGGGAGCAGGCTGCTGAATCGGTGAAAGATTCCTGTGAGCGTCTCGGATTGCCGAGGCCGAACGAAGTAGTGCTTCATCCCCTTTCGCTCGTTGAAGGCGTTCCTCATTCCCGCGAATTTCCGTACCTTACCCGCAAGAGAGACGGCGGGCGGATGCATCACACTCATGCAGTGATTGTATTTGAAAAACCAGTGCTTGGACCGGTGCTAGTCGGAGCCGGACGTTATCGGGGCTATGGTTTGTGCAGACCGATGGATAAGCGGGAGGCTGCATATGCTTGAACTCACGGCAGACCGTTTTCAGGAATTCTTCAGAGAACTCTGGTCCAAGCCTGGGAAAGAGCCGACGATCCCGTTTCAGTGGCAACACCGGCTTGCCAAGCGTGTTCTCACTGCGGATAAACCTTGGCCTGATGCCATCGCACTGCCCACCGCAGCTGGAAAGACGGCCTGCCTCGACATAGCCGTTTATGCTTTGGCATCACAGGCCGAACGCCTAGACGCCGGAAAGACACTCACTGCCGTGCGTCGCATCTTCTTTGTGGTAGATCGACGCGTGATTGTAGATGAGGCGTATGCTCGCGCTCGTGCCATATCTACAAAGCTTCGTGATGCGAAAGAGGGCGTTCTTAAAGAAGTCGCAGATCGACTGCGACTCTTGGCCCGCGGCGAGAGGGCGGGCGCCGAATCCGAGAATCCGCTGGCCGTTTTTGAATTACGTGGCGGCATGTATCGTTCAGAGGCTTGGGCACGATCGCCCCTCCAGCCTATCATTGTAGCCTCTACGGTTGATCAATTGGGTTCGAGATTATTGTTTCGTGCCTACGGTCGCGGACCCGGCATGTGGCCTATCTACGCCGGGCTCGTTGCTAACGATAGCCTGATATTGCTCGATGAGGCCCATTGCGCCCAGCCCTTTTTGCAGACTCTTCAGGCGATTGCCCGATACCGGGGCTGGGCCGAAGCTCCGTTGCCAACAAGATTTTATCCGGTCGTGATGTCAGCTACGCCGCCAGCAGGTCTTGAGGATGTTTTTCGCGATGAGTCGCGAGAATCAACTGATCCAACACATCCCCTGGGTAAGCGGCAATTGGCGCGGAAACCGGCGGTATTAAGAGTTGTCGAAAAGGCTCATGGAAAAAACGCAATTCGTGCGTTGGCAGAGGCGTTAGTCGAAGTTGCGGAAGATATGACGAAGGAGGCGGCCAAGGCCGTTGTTATTTTTGTCAACCGCGTTGCCACTGCCCGCGAAACCTTCAGGCTGCTGACCGTAAAATATGGCGAGTCTGCTGTGCTATTGACCGGGCGTATGCGGCCCATTGATAAAGATGACACTATACTGCAAAGGCTGCAATTGCTGTCGGCTGAAAATTCCGAGGAGCGCAACCTGAAGCAGCCGATATTCGTTGTTGCTACTCAGACATTGGAAGTCGGCGCGAATCTGGACTTCGATGCTTTGGTGACCGAGTGCGCCAGCCTAGACGCTTTGCGACAGCGCTTCGGTCGGCTCAATCGAAAGGGTCGTCCGATCGAAGCGCATGCGGCCATATTGATTCGTGCTGATCATGCCGAGAATAGCGATGAAGATCCGGTCTACGGATCGTCCCTGGCAAAAACATGGGCTTGGCTCAGCGAACAAACGAAAGCGAGCGGCGTTGTTGATTTTGGTATCAATACGCTAGAGTCCCTTCTCCCTGAGAACGAAGTACTCGCTGAATTTAACGCGCCAACGGTTAATGCGCCTGTGATGTTGCCGGCTCATGTGGACTGCTGGGCGCAGACACAGCCGGAGCCCGATCCGACGCCGGATGTTGCGCTGTTTCTTCGTGGCCCCAAACGCGGCGCAGCAGACGTGCAGGTTTGCTGGCGGGCGGATATCAATCTAACGACATTTGTCACTGAGGAAGATTCAATCGACGCGATTACACTTTGCCCCCCATCCTCTTCTGAATGTTTGTCTGTTCCGATAGGCGTGTTTCGTCGTTGGATGGCGGGAGAAAAACTTGCTGATGACAGCTCAGATGTAGAAGGCGCAGTCAGCGAAATTGAAACGCAAACTGAAGAAGGTGAAAAAGCGTATCGAGTGGTAAGATGGCGCGGACGCAAAGAAGTCGAAGCTGTGGAAGATCCGAGCGCGATCCGTCCAGGTGATGTTGTAGTGATTCCCGCGGATACGCAAGGGTGGCATCAATTGGGCGATCTCCCTCATGCCCTTGGAACGCAGCCTGTACTCGATTGGGGTGACCGAGCACATAGTCAGACCCGCGCGAAGGCGCTCCTACGCCTGACTCCCGCAGTGATCAGTCAATGGCCCGAATGTGTCGCGAAATCGCGCATTCTGGAACTCGCTAATGAAGCTTTCACGCGCTACGAGGAAGACCCCGCAACGCTGACAGAAGAACTGCACGAAACTCTGGTCTCGCTGGCAAATGACGTAAGTGTTCCCACGTGGCTACGTGAAATTGCTTCAACCATTATCGCAGACAGACGATTCCGCTATGGTATCAAGCTGCACCCGCTTTCTGGCATAGTTGTCCAAAGTAAACGACGGTTGAAACAGAAATCCGATGATACGGATTATTTCAGTGATGAAAATGATGGAGATTCGTCCGGAACAGTGCGCATTCCTTTATTGGATCATTTGCCTGGTGTAGCAGCTTATGCAAGGCGTTTTGCCGTGGGCTGTGGGATGCCCCAACCGCTTGCCGATATTGTCGAGCTTGCGGGACTACTTCACGATTTAGGCAAAGCTGACCAGCGTTTCCAATGTCTATTAAGAAACGGCACTCCGTGGGTAAGCGGTGAACTATTGGCTAAGTCAAACGATATTCCTGAAGGGCGAGCAGCATACAATCGTGCTTTGAAATTGTCAGGTTACCCCGAGAGTGGAAGACACGAACTCCTTTCGGTGCGGTTCTTGGAAGGCGTGTCCACGCTTACGCCCGAAGACAAGAGTTCGAGAGAGCTTATACTGCATCTCATTGCCAGCAGTCACGGTTACTGCCGTCCCTTCGCGCCGGTGGTGTTTGATAATAAGCCGGTTGAAGTCAAATTGAAATTTAATGGACAGCTACTTAGCCATTCCAGCGACACCAGTATGGAGCTGCTCGACTCAGGTGTGTCTGATCGCTTTTGGCGTCTTACCAGGCGCTATGGTTGGTGGGGATTGGCTTGGCTGGAAGCCATTTTGCGATTGGCGGATCACCGTCGAAGTGAGGCAGAAGCGTTGCAGGCGGAGGATAAAAACAGTGAACAAAGTTAATTCCTCAGAGCCGCTTATTATGAGCGGCATACAGAGTAGTAACCCTCTCGGTTTTCTTGCTGCTTTAGGTACTGCCGTTATTGTGAGATCGTATTGCCCTGATGTTCAATTCTACTGGTGCAGGGAAGGCAGTTCCTGGCGGCCTGCTTTAAGTGGTTGCGAAAGCGACAGGGCAATGTTTCTCGACAAGTTGTTTGATGTGTTGCAAGCTGCGTCTATAGCGCCTTTTGAGATTGATAACAAACTACCCTTCTCGGTTGAGTTGTTTGAGAGCAGTCTCAAGCAAGCTCAACGATCAGCCAGTGTCGCGGATCGCCGAATGGCTGATTTCTTAGCAGCCTTCGGCAGTGAGGTCAACCCTGAGAAAGAAGTATTTCAAGATTCAAGATTCCGTATGGTACGCAGCGGCGACAGCGCCGGTCAAGGGTTACCGGCGTACATTCGCGCGATTCGTACTGCTACCGACCGCACTGCGCTGAAACGCACGCTATTTATGCCATGGGATTACCAAGACAAAGGGTTCAGCCTGCGTTGGGATCCAATCGATGACCAACGCTACGCATTACGCTGGCGTGACCCGAGTAAATCGAATCTCAAAGACGGGCCTGGGACTATGATGGGCGCGAACAGCCTAGCGGCTGAGGCACTCCAGTGGTATCCAACCATGCCTCAAGGTGGTCGGATTACCACGACTGGCTTTCACCGTAGTTCAACGAATCAGGTTTGGTTTACGTGGCCCATTTGGGACCGTCCGATAACACTGGATACAGTTCGCTCATTGGTGGCGTTGAAGGAACTCCATAGTACAGAGCCGCCTCGGGCAGAGTTATCTAAACGCGGAATTATAGAAGTCTACAGGAGTCAGCGTATTCAACAGAATCAATACTATAGCAATTTTACACCAGGGCAGCCGGTATGAATTCACGAAACTGAAAAAAGCACAGAGGTCAGATAAAAAAGGGCATGATATCTTTGGCGAAAGCAGGCAGCTGCGAAAAGGACGGGTAGATAAATGGACACGAGTATAGCGGTTTTCAAGGGTAGAGAAATACGGAGAACCTTGCACAAGAACGCGTGGTGGTTTTCAGTCGCGGATGTCGTGGAAGTTTTGACCGAGACGCCAAATGCAACTGACTATATCAAAAAAATGCGCAAGCGTGACGAGGAGTTGTCCAAAGGGTGGGGACAAATTGTCACCCCCCTTTGGCTTGATACGGAAGGGGGCAAACAACAAGTCAACTGCGCCAACACGGAAGGTATCTTCCGTATCGTTCAGTCCATCCCTTCTCCCAAGGCCGAGCCCTTCAAACGTTGGCTCGCAAAAGTTGGTTATGAACGGGTGCAGGAGATTGAGGACCCGGAGCTTGCCACGAAAAGAACGAGGGCGTTGTACAAGGCCAAAGGCTATTCCGATGATTGGATCGAGAAGCGGATGCGCGGGATTGCCATCAGGGAAGAGCTGACAGATGAGTGGAAGAAGCGGGCCGTGAAGGAAAAACGGGAATTTGAGATCCTTACGGCCGAGATCGCGAAGGCCGCGTTCGGAATTACGCCGGGCAAGCATAAGAAGATAAAGGGCCTGACGCGCGAAAATCTGCGAGACCATATGAATGACCTTGAATTGATTTTTTCCATGCTGGGCGAAGCGGCGACGACGGAAATAACACGGGTTGATGACGCGAAGGGCTTCCACGAGAGCAAACAGTCAGCGCGCAAGGGCGGTGAAGTCGCCGGGAAGGCGCGGAAGGACCTTGAACAGAAGACCGGCAAACGGGTGGTTTCGCGGGGCAACTTCCTGCAAACGCCGGAATCTAAGAAAAGGTTGAAGCGATAATTTTCGACCTTGCCTGCATTTACACTGCCGGGGAGTATGTCCATGAAGAAAAAGAACGAACCTGTTCCATCAAAAAACGAGTTGATCCTATACCGGACCGAGGACGGGAAAATCAGGATAGAGGTCCGGCTGCAAGGCGAGACGGTCTGGCTGACCCTTGGTCAGATGGCTGAGCTGTTTCAGGTCGATAAATCCGGCATCAGCCGGCATCTTGCGAACATCTATGAGACAGGGGAACTTCGACCTGAGGCAACTATTGCAAATTTTGCAACAGTTCAGCAAGAGGGTTCTCGCAGTGTCCGGCGGGAACTGGAGTATTATAATCTGGATGCGATCATCTCGGTTGGTTATCGGGTCAACAGCATACGCGGTACGCAGTTCCGCATCTGGGCCACCCAGCGGCTGCGGGAATACATTGTCAAGGGCTTCGCCATGGACGACGAACGGCTGAAGCAGGCCGGAGGCGGCAATTATTTCGATGAGTTGCTGGCCCGTATCCGGGATATTCGCTCTTCCGAAAAGGTCTTTTGGCTGAAGGTTTTGGATATCTACGCCACCAGCATAGACTATGATCCGCACGTCGATCTTTCGCAACGGTTCTTCGCGGCGGTGCAGAACAAAATGCATTGGGCCGCGCACGGGCATACGGCCGCGGAGATCATCCACAATAGGGCGGACGCGGCCAAGCCGAACATGGGCATGACTTCCTGGTCAGGCGGCAAACCGCAAAAGACCGATGCGGAAATCGCCAAGAACTACCTGAACGAGAAAGAGCTGGATGTGCTGAACAGGCTTGTTACCATGTACCTGGAATTCGCCGAGCTTCAGGCGCTTTCCCGAAAACCCATGTACATGCGCGAATGGATCTCAAAACTGGATGATTTTCTGAAGCTCAGCGGGCGCGATGTTTTGCGCCATGCCGGGAAGATCAGTCATGACAAGGCGTTGGAGAAAGCTCACGCTGAATATGAGCGATACCGCCAGGAACGTCTGAACGAACCGTCTCAGGTTGAACGGCAGTTTCTTGAAGCGGTCAAGGATATGAAGCAGATTGAAAAAAGAAGAAAGGGACGGCGTAAAGATTAAGCATGAACTAGGTCAAGGGGAGACTTCCGCAGACCGGCTTGAAACGATAAAAACGGTTTAAACGGTTTGCTTAACGGTTTACGCAGCTGTTACGACAATTTAAAGGTTTTTATGGATACCGACGAAGTCCAAAGAGATCTGCCGCTTCCTTTTCCGGAGCTGTCCGGGGACCTGCCGATGCTGCCGGCCCGGATGGTGAACGAGTACGAGTACTGTCCGCGCCTGGCGTACCTCGAATGGGTCCAGGGAGAGTGGGCCGAGTCAGCGGACACGGTCGAGGGCAAGTACACGCATCGCAGGGTGGACGAGAAAAAAGGCAATCTACCCGCGCCAGGCGAAGCCGAAGAGAATGAGCGCATCCATGCGCGGTCAATCACGCTTTCCTCGAACCGTCTTGGTTTGATCGCGAAGATGGACCTGGTGGAGGGCGAGGGCAGCACAATCACGCCCGTGGATTATAAGCGCGGCAAGCGGCCTCATACTGCAAAGGGCGCTTATGACCCTGAGCGCATCCAGGTCTGCGTGCAGGGCATGATCCTCGAAGAGCATGGCTACGCTTGCGAGTCCGGAGTCCTGTACTTCGCGGAGTCGCGCGAGCGGGTGCAGGTGGATTTCGACGAGGAGCTGCGCGCCAAGACCCTGGCTGCGGTGAACGGCCTCCGCTGCATTGCGGGAGGCGGCCAGATTCCTCCTCCGCTCAATGACAGTCCGAAGTGCCCGCGCTGCTCGCTTGCGGCGATATGCCTTCCGGACGAGGTGAACTATCTGGGCCATGCGGGTGAAGCGCCGCGGCCCCTCGCGGTTGCGCGCGAGGAGGCCCTGCCGCTGTATGTGCAGGCGAGCCATGGGAAGGTCGCCAAGAGCGGAGAGACGCTGGAAGTCACCGTGAACGATCAGCACCAGGCAACGGTACGGCTTATCGACGTGTCGCAGCTTGTGATCTTCGGCAATGTATATGTTACTACCCCGACGCTTCATGAACTCATGCGCCGTGAGATCCCGATCACGTGGCATTCCTATGGCGGCTGGTTTCTGGGGCACAGCATGGGCGTGGGGCACAAGAACGTGGAACTCCGCACGGCCCAGTACCGGACGAGCTTCGATGAGAAGCTTTGCCTTCGCCTTGCGCGCGGGCTGGTGCGCGCGAAGATCGCGAATAGCCGGACCCTGCTCAGAAGGAACTGGCGCGGCGAGGAAAAGCCGGAGGCCCTGCTGGACGAGTTGAAGCGTTATGCCGATGATTGTCAGAGGGCCAAAGACCTGTCTTCGCTTCTGGGCATCGAGGGTATGGCTGCACAGCGGTATTTCGGCAGCTTCGACAATCTTATCAAGAAGGACGGCGATCCTCAAAGCCTGCGTTTCGAGTTCACTAACCGGAACCGGCGTCCGCCGACGGACCCGGTGAATGCCTTGCTTTCCTATGCCTATTCGATTCTGACGAGGACATGGACTGTGACGCTTTCCGCCGTGGGTTTCGATCCTTATCGCGGGTTCTATCATCAGCCGCGCTATGGAAGGCCGGCACTTAGCCTCGATATGATGGAGCCTTTCCGGCCTATCATCGCGGATTCATCCGTGATCCAGGCGATAAACAACGGGGAAGTGCGGCCATCGGATTTTATCAATGCAGCAGGCAGCGTCGCGCTGACCGACGATGGTAGAAAGCGGTTTATCACTTCCTTTGAGCGGCGGCTGGCCCAGGAGATAACCCATCCGATCTTCGGATACAAGGTGAATTACCGCAGGTTGTTTGAGATTCAGGCCCGGTTGCTTGGAAGGTTTCTGCTGAACGACATCCCGGATTATCCGAATTTCACAACGAGGTGATGCTATGGAAGAGCATCTTTACATCGTTACGTACGACATCGAAGATCAAAAACGATGGCGAAGGGTGTTTAAACTGATGAACGGTTACGGCCAATGGCTTCAGCTCTCGGTGTTTCAATGCCGCCTCAGTAAGAAGCGGTACATGCAGCTTATGAGTCAGCTCGACGGCCTGATCATGGACGACAAGGACCATGTTATCATGCTGGACCTTGGTCCGGCCGAGGGCATCGATCCGCGGATTACTAGTCTCGGGAGAAGCTTTAAGCCTATTGTGCGGGAAGCAGTTGTCGTGTAGAATAATTTTAAGATTTGTAAATATTTTCTTTGCCGATGGGTTGCGAGCGCTCCAGTGATGTGATTTTGCCGGATAGCGCTCGCGACGCCTTAGTTCTTTGACAATTGAGAGTTTTTAGTAAAAGGAGGTAAGGACCATATGACCGAAAAGCAGCAAAAGACCTTAGAAATTTCAGGTACTCGCAGAAATAAGAAAAACCCTTCCGGATACAGAAGGTTACGATAGATGCCATATTCCTCAGCGATATGCTGAGGCCTCATTGAAGCATCTGGCCCTCCGTATTTAGGATTGTTGTGCGTCTTATATTCCTCAGCGATATGCTGAGGCCTCATTGAAGCACTAAACCCGAGCAGTACGTCCCACAAGAGAGTGCGGAATATTCCTCAGCGATATGCTGAGGCCTCATTGAAGCTTGTAGTGGTTTTCATATTTATCTCCTGTGCGGGTATATTCCTCAGCGATATGCTGAGGCCTCATTGAAGCTTATGTTGCGCTGCCGCCCGATTGCGCCGGTGCACATATTCCTCAGCGATATGCTGAGGCCTCATTGAAGCGAGAAAATTCGTCGGCGACTTCAATCTGGCCTATAATATATTCCTCAGCGATATGCTGAGGCCTCATTGAAGCCCTTGGTCCAAAGAGGAGAAAACGACGCGTTATGAGATATTCCTCAGCGATATGCTGAGGCCTCATTGAAGCTAAGTGATGCATGGCGCATGGGGCATGGCGCATGGCGTATATTCCTCAGCGATATGCTGAGGCCTCATTGAAGCACAACAATGCCTGTCTCGCCGAACGCAAACATATCATATTCCTCAGCGATATGCTGAGGCCTCATTGAAGCCGAATACCGCGGGTCTGCGCAAGCTCTATATCGGCATATTCCTCAGCGATATGCTGAGGCCTCATTGAAGCTCGGCGCTTTCGCGGCCGCCCGGACTCGCCGGCAGCATATTCCTCAGCGATATGCTGAGGCCTCATTGAAGCCGTAGATTCACCAAATCACACAACCAAACGTCAGCATATTCCTCAGCGATATGCTGAGGCCTCATTGAAGCTTTGTATGTCTGCGAGAATTACGTCCATAGGTTTTTATATTCCTCAGCGATATGCTGAGGCCTCATTGAAGCGCCAGTGCCCAGCGTTTACGACTGCGACAGCGGGAGTATATTCCTCAGCGATATGCTGAGGCCTCATTGAAGCAGGCAGGTTGTTTTGAGTTTGCATGTAATGCAGTTTATATTCCTCAGCGATATGCTGAGGCCTCATTGAAGCAGGATCGCGGCGAGCCGCTCCGGCGTCAGTCCCCGGATATTCCTCAGCGATATGCTGAGGCCTCATTGAAGCGTCTACTATTCCACGGACAATTGGGCGACAGCGGAGCTATATTCCTCAGCGATATGCTGAGGCCTCATTGAAGCATGGTCCTCCCATTCAACGCCATGCTCTATGCGCTCTATATTCCTCAGCGATATGCTGAGGCCTCATTGAAGCTGGTTGTCGAATCCCCGGAATTTTGCAGCAGGCATATTATATTCCTCAGCGATATGCTGAGGCCTCATTGAAGCGGAAAGGGAACCGTGCGAGAGATCAAGTTTAGAGCATATATTCCTCAGCGATATGCTGAGGCCTCATTGAAGCAAAACTGAAATGTCAGATATATCCAATATTGTATTTATATTCCTCAGCGATATGCTGAGGCCTCATTGAAGCCCGCGCGGCCCGCGAACGTTGCCGCGCTTTCGGGCATATTCCTCAGCGATATGCTGAGGCCTCATTGAAGCTCATCATCCACAACCGGCGTCGGCACCGGCCCGATCAATATTCCTCAGCGATATGCTGAGGCCTCATTGAAGCTTCGTGACGCCGGCATTGTCGACCAGGATGCTGTTCTATATTCCTCAGCGATATGCTGAGGCCTCATTGAAGCGGCGCACCCGGCGAAGACCTCGCCTATCCGGAATGATATTCCTCAGCGATATGCTGAGGCCTCATTGAAGCATTCTGATATCATATCGAGGCTTATCGTGATAGGGAATATTCCTCAGCGATATGCTGAGGCCTCATTGAAGCCCATACGTGACGCCCTTCCATGTGTTATTTTCCGCCGCATATTCCTCAGCGATATGCTGAGGCCTCATTGAAGCGCTGTGGTCTCGGCAGCTGACGTATAAGTTGTTTTATATTCCTCAGCGATATGCTGAGGCCTCATTGAAGCCGGCGTGTAGTATTCGAACACGCTGTTTTCTGTGAGATATTCCTCAGCGATATGCTGAGGCCTCATTGAAGCCCAAATTGCATCGTAGCGACGTTCAGAATATCCGAAGTATATTCCTCAGCGATATGCTGAGGCCTCATTGAAGCATCGGCTGCGATGCCATGATAAAGCGGTTTCGCTCATATTCCTCAGCGATATGCTGAGGCCTCATTGAAGCCAGTGCCGCTGTATGTGACGTGGTTGAAATGAGGAAATATTCCTCAGCGATATGCTGAGGCCTCATTGAAGCTTTGGCCGCTTCAGGAATTCCCGCCAGGCGATAGATCCATATTCCTCAGCGATATGCTGAGGCCTCATTGAAGCTTAAAAGTTATGTGGCAGGTCGGACAAAATCTTCCCTCCATATTCCTCAGCGATATGCTGAGGCCTCATTGAAGCTATAAACCGATATGTCTTTACCACGGCGAAGTCGATATATTCCTCAGCGATATGCTGAGGCCTCATTGAAGCCTGAATTCTATGGAATTGTTTGACGTCGCCTCCGGCGTATATTCCTCAGCGATATGCTGAGGCCTCATTGAAGCCTGCATTTCAAGTGTTTCATCACTCATACCGCCCTATATTCCTCAGCGATATGCTGAGGCCTCATTGAAGCAGTTTCTGTCAGAAGTTGGAATAGAAAGCGGAGCTAGGATATTCCTCAGCGATATGCTGAGGCCTCATTGAAGCAAGGAATGGAAGGAAAAGCCCGTGAAGAAAGACGCCATATTCCTCAGCGATATGCTGAGGCCTCATTGAAGCATCTTTGCCATGAGAGCCTCCGTAGTTGAAGCTGACGATATTCCTCAGCGATATGCTGAGGCCTCATTGAAGCATGAAACGCTCTTTCGACCAGGACTCTGCTTTTTCCGATATTCCTCAGCGATATGCTGAGGCCTCATTGAAGCAAGAGATCGTGGTTCACTCGAGCGATCTTTTCAGCCATATTCCTCAGCGATATGCTGAGGCCTCATTGAAGCGAACGGCCTTTTCACCTTTATGAACTGGTGCCTGACAGATATTCCTCAGCGATATGCTGAGGCCTCATTGAAGCAACAGCCTGGTCTGCTTTGCCATGGCCTGTCTGCGCGCGATATTCCTCAGCGATATGCTGAGGCCTCATTGAAGCATTTTTTACGATCGCCTCCTCGATCGTTGCCAGCTCCATATTCCTCAGCGATATGCTGAGGCCTCATTGAAGCAAAGTAGGGGATTTGGCATCAGCCGCCATTGCAATATATTCCTCAGCGATATGCTGAGGCCTCATTGAAGCGACGTCCCCGTGTACCAGCCGTAATGCTGCTTCGCCATATTCCTCAGCGATATGCTGAGGCCTCATTGAAGCGCAGAGTTTAGGGACGAAGCGAGGCGACGGGTTGTAATATTCCTCAGCGATATGCTGAGGCCTCATTGAAGCTCCTTGCCGGCTGCGCCGGACAAAGCGGCCTGAAGCATATTCCTCAGCGATATGCTGAGGCCTCATTGAAGCTCGACGACCTCGTCTCCTAATTTCTTAGCTTCCCTATATTCCTCAGCGATATGCTGAGGCCTCATTGAAGCCTGTGCATCTTTTATGATCGGGGTTTTCTCATCAAGATATTCCTCAGCGATATGCTGAGGCCTCATTGAAGCTATGTATTCGCCACCGTCTCATTCTGTTGGTCAGTCATATTCCTCAGCGATATGCTGAGGCCTCATTGAAGCTTTAGCATTATCAAGTGAGTGAAGGAAAGTAAATGGACATATTCCTCAGCGATATGCTGAGGCCTCATTGAAGCCGCCTCAATGCCACCGTTTACCGCCTCGCTGTCTTTATATTCCTCAGCGATATGCTGAGGCCTCATTGAAGCATCAGGTTCTGCTGCGCCACGATCGTATAGTCTGTTTATATTCCTCAGCGATATGCTGAGGCCTCATTGAAGCAAAAATATTAGCCTATGGGCTGTTGCGTGGAACGGAACATATTCCTCAGCGATATGCTGAGGCCTCATTGAAGCAAATTTGGTGATGGGAGGGACGGTCCTCAGGCCCACCATATTCCTCAGCGATATGCTGAGGCCTCATTGAAGCCTGAAGTAGCGCGCCGGATAGGTCTCAAGCCCAGCACATATTCCTCAGCGATATGCTGAGGCCTCATTGAAGCTCGGACGTGAAGCGGAAGCGATACCGGGACAGCATGATATTCCTCAGCGATATGCTGAGGCCTCATTGAAGCTTTACCGCGCATAACATTAGAAACAGACATTGGCGTCATATTCCTCAGCGATATGCTGAGGCCTCATTGAAGCTTCGATTTTACATTCGTCCCATACGTCCGATCCGTCCCATATTCCTCAGCGATATGCTGAGGCCTCATTGAAGCATGATGTCGTCGAGACAACCCCGAAGATCATGAACCATATTCCTCAGCGATATGCTGAGGCCTCATTGAAGCCCTTGTCTCGATCCCGGCGGACATCAGCGTAGGCGTGGATATTCCTCAGCGATATGCTGAGGCCTCATTGAAGCTTCCGGATAGGGGATCTTCATCTCATCCTCAGCCCAATATTCCTCAGCGATATGCTGAGGCCTCATTGAAGCTCCTGCTGCGCTGCCGATGTCCATGCTGGCGCTCATAATATTCCTCAGCGATATGCTGAGGCCTCATTGAAGCATTGAGGAACTCGATCTGGACCTGCGCGGCGTCGAGCACGATATTCCTCAGCGATATGCTGAGGCCTCATTGAAGCGTAATGTCTTACGGCCGCATCAATAGCTGTTTCAATCGATATTCCTCAGCGATATGCTGAGGCCTCATTGAAGCACCCGGACATCATGCTCTTTTATCCGAACCATACCTGGCATATTCCTCAGCGATATGCTGAGGCCTCATTGAAGCTGCCTATATTTTCGATATCACTATCAACAGCCTTTTATATTCCTCAGCGATATGCTGAGGCCTCATTGAAGCGCTTGCAGTTCAAACTCTTGAGCCTTACCCTCAAGTTCATATTCCTCAGCGATATGCTGAGGCCTCATTGAAGCGAGGCGAGAGAGAGGAAAGAGATATGATCGAAGTTATATTCCTCAGCGATATGCTGAGGCCTCATTGAAGCGAGGCGAGAGAGAGGAAAGAGATATGATCGAGGTTATATTCCTCAGCGATATGCTGAGGCCTCATTGAAGCTGGAAGATACTCGGTGTTCACTTTGGTGGAACAAAACATATTCCTCAGCGATATGCTGAGGCCTCATTGAAGCTAGTGAGGGATCATCATGCAGAAAAGGACTGCCGCCTCATATTCCTCAGCGATATGCTGAGGCCTCATTGAAGCAATCATAAACCGGGCGGCGTTACCTGTTTACAGTGCGGATATTCCTCAGCGATATGCTGAGGCCTCATTGAAGCCTTTTAAAAAATCTTATCGGGTCAACCGAAAACCCGATATTCCTCAGCGATATGCTGAGGCCTCATTGAAGCCATTCGACGTAGCCGGAAACAAGCTCATCGAAGCGTCCATATTCCTCAGCGATATGCTGAGGCCTCATTGAAGCCGGGAAATCTGGGTGAAGATCCGCGGGAACAAGGACATATATTCCTCAGCGATATGCTGAGGCCTCATTGAAGCTCGAGCGTGAAGCCTTCCCAGTTCAGGATCCTCGAGGCATATTCCTCAGCGATATGCTGAGGCCTCATTGAAGCCATGCCTGCTTTGAAAATTCGTCCATCAGAACGGCACCATATTCCTCAGCGATATGCTGAGGCCTCATTGAAGCACACTAGGCGATAGAGTTAAGTGCGTGAAGTGTTACATATTCCTCAGCGATATGCTGAGGCCTCATTGAAGCATGGTTTATCCTGTAATACTTTATAGAGGTCGGCGCTATATTCCTCAGCGATATGCTGAGGCCTCATTGAAGCAATTTGAGCATCGTGTATTTTTTCGGTGAGTGTGCGAATATTCCTCAGCGATATGCTGAGGCCTCATTGAAGCACCCTCGACGGCTCCGGCCTCTACTACGATCCGCGCGATATTCCTCAGCGATATGCTGAGGCCTCATTGAAGCACCTGGACGAGCCAGGCGATCCACGGACACACCGATATTCCTCAGCGATATGCTGAGGCCTCATTGAAGCGTAATAGTGCGATTACCTATCAGCTTTTTAGCTTTATATTCCTCAGCGATATGCTGAGGCCTCATTGAAGCCCGTAGATCACGGCGACATGGTCGCCTCGGTCCATAATATTCCTCAGCGATATGCTGAGGCCCTCATTGAAGCTATCTGCATCAATCTGCGGACAATAGCCGCCTTGCCCTTATATTCCTCAGTGATATGCTAGGCACCCCTCTTCCGTTCAAGGCTACCAAAAGTAAAGAACTGTGCCTTTTTATGCTTCTTTTTGATATAATACTTTCTAATGACATATCGGCCTATTATACTCATTTTACTTCTGTCCTGTTCTGTCCCGCTTATTTTCGCGCAGCCGGCTGATCGGGCGATTATTGTCGAACACGGGGAGAGAAATTCCGGTATGGTGGCGCTCACCTTTGATGCCTGTCCCACGGCCAGACCGGACGAATATGACGAGAAGGTCATCGAGATACTGCTTCGGGAACAGGTCCCGGCCACCATTTTTTTAAGCGGCAGATGGGTCGAGAAAAATAAGGCGAGGGCGGCATTTCTCGCGAATCAGACGCAGTTCGAGATAGCCGCGCACAGCTATTACCATCCTCACATGACGGAAAAACCGGACGACCGGGACATGCGCGAATTCAAGCGAACGCAGACCCTCATCAAAAAGATCACCGGCAAAACCCCGTTGTATTTCCGGCCGCCGTTCGGTGAAGTCGATGAACGGGTGGCACGGCTTGCGGCGGATGCGGGTCTGGTTACCATACAATATGATATCGCTTCCGGAGACCCCGATCCGAACCTTTCAGCCAGAGCACTCATACGCGGTGTTTTGAAAAAAGCGCAGGGAGGCAGCATCATCGTGTTCCATATGAACCGGAACGGGGTGCATACAGCAGAGGCCCTGCCAATCGTGATCCAGGGTTTGAGAAAAAACGGCTTCAAGCTGGTCACTGTCGGTGAATTGCTCGTTGAGTACAAGGGAGCGACCACCGAGGCAGAAGGCAGCTTGCCGGAGAAACCAATTACACCTCACCCCGATGCCGTCAAGATTTCGCACCCGGTTCCTGCATTGCCTCTCTAAGCGAACAGAAGACAGTGTAGCCCGGCATTGCTCTTTCTCGCCTCTCGTTTATCCTGCAATACCCCGCTTAAACGAGTCCAACCACATAATGTGGCTTTTCTCTTCATTGATTACCTCGTCGACGACTTCTTTTTCTTTTACCAGCGACCGCAACTCCATGAAATAGAGCAGGGTTTCCTTCTCGAATCCTAACGCAAATTTGACCGCGTCCTGCACCGTCTTCAAATGATCCATATTGGGCAATGATTTCCCCCGGCCGAGGAAAAATTCGGATTCAACGAAGGCCCTCATATAGCTTTCGACCTCTTCCCACTGCACCGGCTCAGGCCCGTGCTTTGCCATCATTTCTCTCAGGTTGGTGAAGGTCTTCTCATGGTTTTTTTCCTTTGTCGCGAGCGCGGTGAAGAGATTAACAAGTCTGCCGTCCTTCTTGAATTTGTCCGCCATGCCCGAATAAAACTGATAGCCCAGTTTTTCCGTCTGAACAGCCATCTCCATAATTTCGTCGATCGAATATTTGTTCATAATGGATCTCCCTCTCACGGTGTAATTTTGCTCTTGATAACCCTGTAAAAAATATAGCTTCTGAATACCAAAGTGTCAACTGAGGGCAGCAAACAAAAACGCGCGACAAAGAGGATGCTGAACTGTTTCTGTTGACAATCAAATTCTGTTTTGCTAGAGTTGCGCGGTAAAATCAAAATGGTCGAGCACCATACAGTGCTCACCGTCAATCAGGAGGCAGTAATGGCGGATAAACTTGCGGTTGTCGTCGGCGGAGGCCCGGCGCCGGGAATAAACGGCGTCATCAGCGCTGTGACGTTCGAGGCTATGAAGCAGGGTGTCGATGTTGTAGGTATTTATGACGGGTTTAAGTGGCTGTCCAAGGGGGACACGACCCATACGGTTGCGCTCAACGACGGAGAAATATCGAGAATTCATCTGCGGGGCGGCTCCATCATCCGTACCTCGCGGGACAACCCCACCAAGAGCCCTGAAAAGATGTCCAACGTAGTAAAGGCGCTGACCGGTCTCGGCATCAAATACCTCGTCACAATCGGCGGCGACGATACCGCTTTCACAGCGACCCGGGTTGAGCAGGAAGCAGGCGGCAGGATTGCCGTTTGCCATGTGCCAAAGACGATCGATAACGATCTTCCGCTGCCGCACGGCGTTCCGACTTTTGGTTTCGAAACCGCGCGCCAGCTCGGGACGCAGCTTGTCGAAAACCTCATGGAAGACGCGCGGACGGCCGGCCGCTGGTATTTTGTGATCGCAATGGGCCGCTCGGCGGGACACCTCGCGCTCGGTATGGGCATGGGCGCCGGCGCCACGCTCACGCTGATCCCGGAGGAACTCGGGAACAAGATATCCCTCAATAAAGTGCTCTCGATTCTCTCGGGCGCCATTATCAAGCGCCTTGCATCCGGAAGCAACCACGGGGTCGCGGTGATCGCTGAGGGGGTTGCGACCCGACTCGATCCTGAAGAGCTCACCTTCCTCAAGGATGTCCCGCGCGACGACCACGGTAATATCCGCCTGGCGGAGATTCCCATAGGCGATATGTTGAAACAAAGGGTAAACGCGGATCTGGAAACCTTCGGCGTGAAGACGACGATCATCGCGAAAGACATCGGCTATGAGCTGCGCTGCCAGCCGCCCATCTCCTTTGACCGCGAATACACCCGTTATCTCGGGTACAGCGCAGTCAATTTTCTGGTATCCGGCGGCACCGGTGCGATGATCATGCTGAAGGACGGGATATGCCTGCCGATTAAATTCGCCGACCTCCTCGATGCCAAGACGGGAAAAACGCGCATCAGGACAGTGGACATCAAAGCAGATGATTATCGTATGGCACGGCGTTATATGATACGTCTTGAGAAGAGTGACCTGGAGGGGGAGACCCTGAAAAAGATTGCAGCAACCACAAAATTATCTCCGGAGGATTTCAGGAAGAGGTTCTGCGTTTGCATCGAATAAACCTAAGAAGGGATGCTTGGACGCAGATAAAGGCGGATTTTCGCAGATAAATCAAAAGACGAGTTGCGATCCGCGTTTATCCGTTTTTTCTGCGTCCCAATTTGTTTTTTCAGGATTGTTACAGGGGTATTCTTTTTTCGCGGGCGCTGTTTCTCAGGACGATCATCGCGTTATGGATGCGCTGGAGTTTCATGTTTCTCGTCCGGACGGATGCCTGGTTTGACGGGTCTATTTTTTCATTCCTCGTAGAGGTAAGAGACTTGTTAAGGTGCTCGTACAAATCCTTCAGCATGTCTTTGTCGAATTTCTTGAGAAAAAGCGGATTGATCGAGATATAGCCCTCAGCCACGTCTACCGCAACCGACCTCATGCTCTTGCCTCTAAAACCGCTTTCAGCCATGGCAGCTCCTATATCTTTCCTTCCGCATGAAGCGTTTTATACAGCAACTCCTGTTTTGTTTTCACCAGTTCCAGCTGCCTCTGGATTTCCCGTTTGTCCGCGGCGTGTTCGAATTTTTCCTGCAGGCGTGAGATTTCGGCAAACAGCTCTTCAGCCGTTTCTTTGATAAGGGTGTTCGTGTTCCGTGTGTGTTCGCTAAGGTCCCCGATCGCCTTGACGAGGTCCTGGAGCATGGGATCGTCAGATTCCCTGAGGTGCAGCGAGATTGCGTTATTCCCCTGCGCCAACAGCTCGACCGCTTTTCGTATCCGGACCATCGGCCCGATGAATGAATGCGAATAAATCGTCCCGGCAATGCCGACGAAAATGAGAAGTGAAAGGAGGGAAACGGGCAGAAAGACAGGGAACTGCACTATTTCGGCAAGTTTCTGGAAAACCCGCAGGATAATGCCGAAGACAATGAGTACTGAAAGAAGAAATATGATGAATCTTGCCTGAGTCCCGGTTGCATTCAGGTATCCCCTGCCTTTTCCCAGCAAGGATCGTTTTACGGTTTTTGACATATACTGTTCAATTCTCTGTTTATAGAACAAAAACGTTATCGGGTCTGCGCACCGTTGACACTGCAAAAATTATACTGATAAAAAGTTCCCCGGTCAAGGCTATAATTGCCGCATTTATGGCTTGAAGTATCCGGACGTCTATGGTAGATTTTTTACATGCCTGTATATGATCCGCACAAACGCTGCATCGACTATCTCCGCGTATCAATTACGGACCGCTGCAACCTTTCCTGCATATACTGCAAACCTAAAATCAAATTCAAGCTGCTGCGCCACCCGGAAGTTCTTCGCTATGAAGAGATCATCCGAACCGTCTCTGTAGCCGCTTCGCTCGGCATAACTCACATCCGGCTGACGGGAGGAGAGCCTCTTATACGACGCGGCCTCCTGGATTTCGTTGCCTGCCTGAAGCGGCTGGACGGAATTGAAGACATCAGCCTGACGACAAATGGGGTCCTTCTTGAAGAGATGGCCGGGGGGCTGCGCGCAGCCGGCATTTCGAGGTTGAATATCAGTCTTGATTCGCTTGACCCGGAGAAATTCCGCTCCATTACGGGCAGCGACGCCTGGACCAGGGTATGGCGCGGGATTACGAGGGCCGAGGAAGTCGGCTTTGCTCCAATCAAGATAAATATGGTTCCGGTAAAGGGCGTTAATGACAACGAGATTTCAGATTTCGCCCGGTTGACTCTTGATCGCGCTGTCCATGTGCGTTTTATCGAATTCATGCCGATCGGCGCAAACGACCGCTGGAAGACCGAGGTATGTGTGACGGGCGCCGAGGCACGGTCGATCATTGAACGGGAGATAGGCGTTCTCAAACCGTACGCGTCCGCCAGATCCGCGGGCCCTTCGGACAACTATCAGATTTCCGGAGCAAAAGGAGTCGTGGGCTTTATCAGTCCGATAAGCAAGCACTTTTGCGCCTCCTGCAGACGTCTCCGCCTTACTGCAGACGGCAGGATCAGACCCTGCCTGCTTTCCGACACCGAAATCGACATCAAGTCTCCGCTCAGAGGAGGCTGCGATGACCGCGAACTTGAACGCCTGCTTCGATTGGCGCTCGAACTCAAGCCGGAGCGGCATTACATAACTTTCGCGGACACTGCCGCGGCCCGCTATCAGCGGACCATGTCAAGGATTGGAGGATAAAAGACGAGTGACGAGGGACGAGGGAAGAGGGGCGAACAAGAAATTTACTCATTTTGATGATGAAGGCGCGGCGCGCATGGTCGATGTCGCAGCCAAGGAAGAAACGAAACGTGAGGCTGTTGCGGCAGGCCGCGTAACGATGCTGCCTGAAACGCTCGGTCTCATCCTTGGCCGCACCATTTCAAAAGGAGATGTGTTCGGCGTTGCGCGGATTGCAGGGATCATGGCCGCGAAGAAGACGGCGGACCTCATCCCCCTGTGTCATCCTTTATCTCTTACGTCAGTAGATATTTCCTTCACCCCGGACAAGCAGACCTCATGTGTTGACATCAGAGCAACCGTCAGCACAACAGGAAAGACCGGAGTGGAAATGGAGGCGCTTACCGCGGTAGCTGCTGCGGGTCTTACCATATATGATATGTGCAAGGCCGTGGACCGGGCCATGACCGTGACCGACATCCGGCTCCTCAGGAAGACCGGAGGAAAAAGCGGAACGTTTGAGAGAAAGGATCCATGATGCACGATGCGTCATGCCCACGGGTGGCCGCTCAGTTATTTATTGCCTGCACCGCGGAGAAACAACCATGCCGGAGATCAGGATCGGATGCAGCGGATTCAGCTATAAGCACTGGAAAGACGTTTTTTATCCCCACGGCCTGCCTGAACGAAAATGGCTTCAGTATTACAGCAGCGTCTTTTCTTCCATAGAGTTGAACGTCACTTTTTACCATCTTCCCACAGAGGCTGCATTCAACGCCTGGTATCGGGATACGCCCTCCGGCTTTCAATTTGCCGTAAAAGGAAGCAGGTACATTACGCATGTGAAAAGGCTTGTCGATCCCGCCGAGGCGGTCGAAAAATTTTTTCAAGGCGCGTCTCTTTTGAAGGAAAAACTGCAGGTTGTTCTCTGGCAGTTTCCCCCCGCATATAAATTAAACCTCGAGAGGTTCTCGTCCTTTCTCATCTTTCTGCAAGGCTACCAGTTTCGTCATGCGTTCGAATTCCGGAACGAAAGCTGGATCGTTCCGGGTGTTATAGACCTTTGCCGCAAACATAATGCGGCGCTCTGCATGGCTGACTCGCCTGACTATCTCGATAAGCTTCCTGTGACCTCAGATTTCGTTTATATTCGCAGGCACGGTCATGGAGCGAAATACGCAGGACGTTATTCCACGGAGCAGTTGGCAGGAGATGCGGCCCGGATTGCCCGCTACCGGGAGCAAGGCAAAGATGTCTTTATTTACTTCAACAATGACGCATACGGGTATGCGACGATGAACGCGCTTGAATTGCTCGAAATGCTTTCGAAAGAGCGGAGGGTATTGAAAAAACGCTGACGAAGTCGTACTATATGATTTTGGACTGGGCAAGCCGGCGCTCTCGCAAGAAACCAGTCGTGTTGTAATGAGAGATTCCATGAAGAAAGGCGCGTTTTCGAGGTGAAAGAAAAGCTTATCGAAGAAGAAAAAAACATGAGACGGCTTCGTTTCATTGTTGATCTTGCGCAGGCAATTCTTATGCAGCAATCTGATCTTACCCTGCGAGAGGCCTTTACGATTATGAATGACACGAAGAGGGCGGCCTTGAACCTTTTTCCCGACAAAGAGCATGTCTATGAAATGATTTACACGCCCAGATTCCGAAAAATAATCCGTGAAAGATTTGTTATCCAAGGCGGCCGGTCAGAAAAAAAATAACTCCTCCCAAGAATTATCAGCTTAATTTCCCAGAAAAATCAAATAATTGATTCATTAGCACTCTACTTGACAGAGTGCTAATTATCTGATATATAGATGTCAGATACGGGTTTTGCCCGATAATTTCTGGGATCTCCGTATTTCGGAGAAAAGGAGGGTTATTATGGCAAAAGGATTGATTCGATGGGACCCTTTCAGGGCCATCACCAGATGGGATCCGTTCAGCGAGCTTCGTGATATGCAGCGCGACATGGACAGACTGTTTAACCGGGTCATGGGAAGGGACCTCTCCGCGCCGGAATCCGCAGTAGGATGGATGCCGCTGGTTGAAAGCTACATGAAAGGCAATGATATCGTGTTCAAGTGCGAACTTCCAGGCGTTGATCCGAAAGATGTCGATGTATCTTTCGACGAAACTATGCATGAGCTTATCATCAAGGGTGAACGGAAACAGGAAACGAGCACCAAGGAAGAAGACTACCTCTACAGGGAGGTTTCCTACGGCAACTTCGAGAGAAGGTTCAGCCTGCCGGAAGGGGTCAAGACTGATGAACTGAAGGCAAAATACAACAACGGAATTCTTGAAATCACTGTTCCTGCACCGCAGATTTCGAAGGGAGCCAAAAAGATAGAGATAGAGACCCCCAAACGAATCGAAGGCGAGACACATGTCAAGAAGGCAGCATAACGAATATTATTTCACGGGATTCCCTGCATCCCGCCGCCATCCATTTTCGGCTTGGTTGCGGGATGCTTTTTTTTGATGAAACCGCCCGAAAGAGCGGGCTCGCACACACAGCAAAACCGAGCAGAAATGAGAACTTGACACTTATTATATGGTATGTTAAATTAGCACTCAATGTTCGAGAGTGCTAAAAGTATTATTATTTATTTTTGCAGGCCGTGTCAATGGACTTAGATGAAAGAAATAAAAAAGTTTTGCAGGCGGTCATAGACAGCTATATTGCAAGCGGATCTCCTATTGGTTCCACCGTTCTGGTAAAACGCTACGATTTTGGTTTAAGCTCGGCTACGCTCAGAAACATCATGGCCGAACTGGAGGAATTGGGTTATCTTACACATCCCCATACATCGGCCGGGAGAATTCCTACCGACAGGGGATATCGGTACTATATCGACAGTCTCATCAGTGTAGAGAACGAAGGCGAAGATCTGGAAGGGCATCTTCGGCAGGCCCCGCCGCTGCAGAGCGGTGACCTGCAGGCGCTGATGACCGAAGTAAGTAAATTTCTTGCGACGCTTTCTCACTGCGCAGGCGTTGTGATAGCGCCTTCGGAGCCGGAAGGTCAATATAAACACATCGAATTCGTACGCTTGCGGGGCAGAAAAGTACTGATTATCTTTGTAACCAATAATGGCTCCGTCCAGAACAAATTGATCGAGCTGGATGAAAACATTCAGCAGCACGAATTGAATTACTTCAGCGCGTATCTTGATGAAGAGCTGGAGCAATGGACATTGCCCGAGATCCGGCATCGGCTCGTTGAAAAAATGAGGGAAGAAAAACAGGTTTTCATGCGTCTCATGGATGAAACCTACAAGGCGAGCCAGGAAGTGCAGGAGCGCGATACTGAAAAAGTGTATATCGGGGGCGCGTCGCAGATTTTCGAGAACCCCGAATTTGCAAATGTCGAAAAGATGAAGATCCTCTTTAAGGCGTTCGAGGACAAGTATAAACTGGTGAAGCTGCTCGACTGGAGCGCGGCTGCCAGCGGCATAAAGGTCTTTATCGGTTCAGAAAACCCTTTTTTTGAAATGCAGGGGTGCAGCCTTGTCGTGGGCACCTACAAAGGCGGAACGAACGTGGTCGGAACATTGGGCGTAATCGGTCCCACAAGAATGCAGTACAAGCAGGTAATACACGTGGTCGATTACACAGCGAAATTGCTTACGAAACTATTGGAAGAACATTCTCAAAGAGGGTTAGATCATGACGAATAAGGTTGATGACGGAGGACGTGCAGACGCGAACAAGGCCGATGCCGAAAAGACGGAAACCGGAGAAGCTTCAACAGCTACATCGTCCGACATAGACAAGATGGCCCAGGCGTTCGAGCAAAAGGCCAGGGAGGCCGATGAGGCGCAGAACCGTTATCTTCGCACGTACGCGGACTTCGAGAACTATCGCAAACGCATGCAGCGGGACGTTGCGGATTTCAAGAGATATGCAAACGAACAGATGGCGCGTGAACTCCTGAACGTCGCCGACAATCTCTCTCTTGCGATCCAACATGCGGCGGAAGACGGACAGAGCCAGGGACTGCGGGAGGGCGTCGAGCTGGTCTACAAGCAGCTCCTCAGCGTTCTCGAGAAATTCGGGATAACAACCTTCAGCTCACATGGGGAAGTGTTCGATCCGGTTAAGCACGATGCGGTCATGCAGGAAATAACGGATGACACGGCCGATAATACGGTACTGAAGGTTTTCCAGGAAGGCTATATGTATCATGACAAGGTGCTCAGGCACGCCAAGGTTAGTGTTTCGAAAAAACCGCTCAAAACGGAAAACGGCGAAGAAAAGGGTCAGCAGTCAAGCGGTTAAGAAATGTCAAACTGGTCACGAAGGCGACCGGCTCAACACTATAAAGTAATTATCCATTCGGATTTGATAAGGAGGCTGTTATGGCAAAGGTTATCGGGATTGATTTAGGCACAACAAACTCATGCGTTGCTATCATGGAGGGAGGAGAACCGGTCGTAATTGCGAACTCTGAAGGGAGCCGCACTACGCCATCCGTTGTGGGTTTTCCGGAGAGCGGTGAGCGGCTCGTCGGACAGATTGCAAAGCGGCAGTCCATTACGAACCCGGAAAATACCGTATTTTCGATCAAGAGATTGATGGGAAGAAAATATGATTCGCCCGAAGTGAAGGAGGCGATGAAGCATTTGCCGTATAAGATAGTGGCGGCTTCGAACGGCGATGCGCATGTCAGCGTCCGGGGAAAAACGTACAGTCCTTCGGAGATTTCAGCCATGATACTCCAGAAAATGAGGCAAACCGCCGAAGATTACCTGGGCGAGAAGGTCAGCGATGCCGTGATCACAGTGCCGGCATACTTCAATGACAGTCAGCGCCAGGCAACGAAGGACGCGGGAAGAATTGCCGGGTTGAACGTTCTCCGGATCATCAATGAACCTACTGCGGCTGCCCTCGCGTACGGTCTCGACAAAAAGAAGGACGAAACGGTCGGCGTTTACGACCTCGGCGGCGGAACCTTCGATATCTCGGTTCTGGAACTCGGGGAAGGCGTGTTCGAGGTGAAGTCGACGAACGGCGACACCTATCTGGGCGGCGATGATTTCGACGAGCGCATCATCAGGTGGCTGGCCGATGAATTCATGAAGGACCAGGGGATCGACCTGCGCAAGGACAAAATGGCGCTCCAGCGATTGAAAGAGGCGGCGGAAAAAGCCAAGATAGAACTGTCGAACGTCATGGAGACGGAGATCAACCTTCCATTCATAACCGCGGACGCGAGCGGACCCAAGCACCTGCTGTACAAACTGTCGAGAGCCAAATTGGAACAACTGGTCGGCGACCTCGTTCAGAAAACCATAGATCCGGTCAAAAAGGCGCTTTCCGACGCGGGAAAGACCGTGGAGAACATAAATGAGATGATCCTGGTGGGCGGCATGACCCGCATGCCCCGGGTGATTCAGACCGTGAAAGAGTACTTCAAGAAGGACCCGCACCGAGGCGTGAACCCCGACGAGGTTGTGGCGATCGGCGCCGGCATCCAGGGCGCAGTGCTGACCGGCCAGGTCAAGGACGTGCTGCTCCTGGACGTGACGCCCCTGTCACTGGGCATCGAGACCCTGGGCGCTGTCACAACGAGGATCATTGAACGCAATACGACGATTCCCACCAAGAAAAGCCAGGTGTTTTCCACGGCCTCGGACAACCAGACCGCGGTTTCGATCCACGTGGTGCAGGGCGAACGTGAAATGGCCGCGGACAACAAGACTCTCGGCCGTTTTGAGCTGGTCGGCATTCCGCCGGCGCCCCGGGGAATACCGCAGGTCGAAGTAACCTTCGACATCGACGCGAACGGGATCGTGCATGTCATGGCGAAGGACCTCGGAACGGGCAAAGAACAGTCCATCAAGATTACGGCCTCCTCCGGGATGAGCAAGGACGAGATCGACAAGGCGGTAAAGGAGGCGGAATCACACGCCGCAGAGGACAAGCGAAAACGCGAGGTTGCCGATGCCAGGAACGAGGCGGACACATTGATATACTCGGTTGAGAAATCGATCGCTGATTACGGCTCGAAGCTTTCGGATTCAGAGCGCGGCGACATTCAGAAGGCACTGGAAGAAGCGAAACGGGTGAAGGACGGCCAGGACATCGACGCAATCAAGAAGGCCGTCGCGGATCTTTCTAAAGCTTCGCACAAGCTGGCCGAGGAAGTCTACTCAAAGATGAATAAAGAGCAGCCGGCCGGAGCCGGAGCGGGTGCTTCGGAGGCAGCAAACGGCGGCGACGGCAAGACCGGGGAGAAGGTGGTCGAAGCCGAGTTCGAAGAAGTTGACAAGGACAAGAAGTAACGAACATCGATAAGACAAGAGGACAGCAGAGATAGAAGACGGGAGATCAAAAGGCGAAAGGTCAATAACCGTCAAGCCTTTCCCTTCCGTATTCAATTCAGCTTGCTGTCCTCTTTTTGTTGTTTGGAAACGGAGGATAAACTCCGGAAACGCGAGACAGGGCCGAAGGCGAAGACCGCCTTATCACCCGAACGCTTCCGGCTTCAACCATGGCAAAAGATTATTATGAACTGATCGGCGTTCACCGCAATGCGTCGGATGCCGAGCTAAAACGCGCATATCGCCGGCTCGCGCACCAGTTTCACCCCGATAAAAACCCCGGGGACAAAGCGTCTGAGGACAAATTCAAGGAGATAAATGAGGCGTACGAGGTATTGTCCGATCCTCAGAAGAGGGCATACTACGACCAGTACGGGACGGCGCCCGGCGCGCAAGGCGGAGGTTACGGCGCCGGCGCTGGCGCGGGCATGGGCGACATTTTCGGCGACATTTTCGGCGAGTTTTTCGGGACCGGACGGGGCGGCGCCAGGGCGGTCGCGGGCGAAGATCTTCGGTATAATTTGAAGATCAGTTTCGAAGATGCGGCATTCGGAACTACCACGAAGATCAGGGTACCGCGGTGGGAGCGGTGCCCCGACTGCGACGGGCTCGGCGCAAAGTCAAAGGATAAGATCGTTACGTGCTCAATGTGTCGCGGAAGCGGACAGATCAGAATGCAGCAGGGGTTTTTCAGCATAAGCAGAACCTGTTCGCGCTGCGGGGGCGAGGGACGTGAGATAACCGATCCCTGCAACACGTGCCGGGGCCGCAAACGGGTGGAACGGGAACGCACGCTCTCGGTCAGGATCCCGGCGGGCGTAGAGACAGGCACCACGATCCGCCTGACCGGCGAGGGCGAACTCGGCAATTACGGCGGTCCTCCAGGCGATCTGTATGTGTACCTCATGGTGGAGGAGCATGCGCTTTTCCAGCGGGAAGGGCATGATATCGTTTGCGCGGTTCCGATCAGCTTTGTCCAGGCGGCGCTCGGAGCCGAGATAGAAGTGCCGACCATCGCCGGCAGCGCGAAGCTTAAAATACCGCCGGGAACGCAGCCGGGCCAGACATTTCGACTCAAGGGAAAGGGTTTTCCGCACGTTCGCGGCTTGAGTGTCGGCGATGAGGTTTGCAGGATCGTCGTCGAGGTGCCCGGTAAACTGACGTCCCGGCAAAAGGAACTGCTCCAGGAGTTCGAGCGGTTGAACGGCGAGAATTCCACCCCTATCACAAGAGGTTTTTTCGACAAGGTGAAGGAAATATTCGGAGAGAAGGGGAAAAAGTAACTAGTGTAGTGTCTCACAAACGACTGGTGTTATCATAGCGCGGCAGTAGGCCGCAACCAAACTTGTAGGGCAAGGCTTTAGCCTTGCTGAAAGCGCCGGAACAGCAGCAACCCTAAAGGGTTGCCCTACAAATTCATCAGCAAATATTTATACGAAGATAAGTTTTCGATGAGAAATCATCATAACATCGTCCATTTAAGAGACACTACACTGGAGGATTATCTCCGGTAAAATCATCAAATGCGCCGGTCCGGATCTAGTCTCGGTTGTCAGGACGTGGGCCGCGAATTCACTGGAGACCCGTTCAGTCCCTCCTCGGTTAACAAAGGTTGATTAATTTACACCCAAAACCGAATTTTATTCACCCCCTTCTTTTTAAAAATCACGATATACTGAAAATATGCGTCTGTGCGTCAGGAGCAACCATGATACCGTATCCTCATATTAGTCCTGAGATATTTCGAATCGGCCCTTTTGCAGTTCGCTGGTACGGTTTGATGTATCTTGTCGGTTTTGCCTCCTCGTATCTTTTGGTACGATACCAGGTGAAAAAAAAGGCCTTGAGCTTACGAAAGATTTTCTGGATTCGCTCTACACTTACATTATTATCGGGCTCATCATAGGAGCCCGCCTCGGATACGTCGTTTTTTATAATAGTCCCTACTATCTCCATCATCCGCTGGAAATCTTCTCGGTGTGGCAAGGGGGCATGTCGTTTCACGGCGGCTTTATCGGAAGCGTTGCCGCCGGTATAATGTGCTGCAGGCGGTATCGCAAGGATCCCTGGCTGGTCGCAGACCTCGTTGCAGCGACTGCCCCGATCGGCATCGGCATGGGAAGAATCGGCAACTTCATCAATGGCGAACTGTACGGCCGGATCACAAACGTCACCTGGGCCATGGTTTTTCCCGCAGGCGGCCCGTTTCCGCGGCATCCGTCCCAATTATACGAATTTTTTCTTGAAGGCGTCATTCTCTTCATTATTCTGTGGTACATCAAGGACAAGGTGAAAGTAACCGGCATTCCGGTTGCGCTTTTCATTATTTTTTACGGAATTTTTCGCTTTTTCGTGGAATTTTTCCGGGAGCCCGACCAGCAGCTTGGTTTCATCGCCGGCTTTTTTACCATGGGACAGATCCTGAGCGGCGGGATGGCAGTCGCGGGGCTGACGCTGTTTTACGTGAGGACAAAAACGAAAACTACGATATAGCGGTACTCCAACCGTTCGTTGCAGGAATTTAAAAACAGAGCCTCATGGAATTGACATTTTTTTTAAAAGGTCTGGTAGTGGGTTTTATAATAGCCGCCCCTGTCGGACCGATCGGCGTTCTGTGTGCAAAGCGAACGCTTACGATCGGCCGAAGGGCCGGCTTTTTTTCGGGCATGGGCGCGGCGACGGCCGATTCTTTTTACGGTTTTATCGCCGCCTTCGGCATCACGATCATCTCCGATTTTATGATCGGTTACTTGTTCTGGCTGAGACTGGCAGGCGGAACACTCCTGTGTATCGTCGGGGTGAGGACATTGATGACAGAATTGAAAGAGGAGCTCGGCGTGCCTAAAACAGCAAAGCGGTTTGCGGGGATGTATACCTCCACATTTTTTATGACGCTTACGAACCCAATGACCATTTTTTCGTTTGCGGCAGTCTTCACCGGGTTCGGTCTTGCAACTGCAAGCAGTATGCATTCAGCCGGGTTGCTTATTGTCGGTGTTTTTCTCGGGTCAGGCCTGTGGTGGCTCGTGGTTATCATGGTGGTGAGCATATTCAAGAAGCATATCATGGTTCATGAATTGCAATGGCTCAATAAAATCGCCGGCCTTATCATCGCCGGCACCGGAGTATTCGCGCTCGTAAGTCTGAGATGGTAATCCTCTTTTAGTTCTTTCCCGCTCCACTCCCTTTTTGTTGATGCGTTATTGATTTGAGCATATCTGCTATACTTAACTTAACGACAAGTGCAAAAACATGCAATCAAGGAGGCGATATGAACGCGCTTGAACTTGCGGTCAAAATGGAGATAGACGCGATCCGCTTCTATACGGAAGCTGCCGAAAAAACAAAGCACCCGGCCGGCAAAAAAATGTTCGAAATCGTTTCCGATGACGAGAAGCGGCATCTCGACATGGTTACGCAGATCATCAAGGGACTGCACGTCACGTCAATGGACGTGAGCCCCCTGAAAGACGTAAAGACCATTTTTGAGCAGACGAGGGACGAGATGATGCACAAGGCCGAGGTGGCCGCGGACGACTTGGAGGCCTTCAAGATGGCGATGGCCATGGAAAAGGAGGGTCTCGAATTCTACAGGAAGACACTGTCCGAAGCGAAAAAAGAGAAGGAAAGGGAATTGCTGGAAAGGCTCATCCAGGAAGAAGAACACCATTATACAATTTTTGCCAATACCTACCAATTTCTGCAGGACACAGGGAACTGGTTCATGTGGGAGGAGCATAGCATTGTCGACGGCGGAACACCGTGGGCCTGATCTGATCCTGAAAGGAGCCGATTTCAGAGGACCCGGTACAGGTAACATCGATACAGGTCTTTTCCTCCTTTGCCCGCGATATGTTCGGCCCGATAGCGGCACCCTCCGCGGCATGCTTCGATATACTCGCAGTCGCACGATATTCGCTTAGAGCGAACAGGGTTCAAGGCGCGCCAGGCGGCCGGCAGCCCCTCATCGAGAGAGCCGACAGGGTTGCCCGCATAAAATATGCATTTTGCCAGCCTGCCAGCGGCCGTGACAGCCATCAGGTGTCTGCCGCAGCCGAATCCTGTGCCGGCAGAATGGATATCGATGCCGAAGCCGTATCCCAGGAATTTACCGCCCTCTTCGGGACCGACAAAAAAATCAGGCTCATCTTTGTATCGCTCCGGCTGACACGGGGCATCCACAATCCAGTCCTTGATTCCCATTTTCTTAAAAAGGTTCTCCATCGCGTCGAAGTCGGAAAGATTGCGCTTATTGACCATTGTCGATATCGAGACATCGTACCCGGCATCGAGCGCCAGCCGCGCCGTCAGCAGTGCCCGGGTAAATGACCCATGTCCGCGGATGGCGTCGTGGGCTTGTTCTAATCCGTCTATGCTTATCCGCAGCTCATCCACTTTCAGCGACTTGAGCGTTTCTTTGCCTATCAGCAGTCCGTTCGTGAAGAGCACCTTCCGGATCAAAAAGTCGGGAAGCATCTCATTGATCTCCTCAAACCGGGAGTGAAGGAGCGGTTCTCCGCCGGTGATGATCACCGAAAGACCCTGCATTTCCTCAAATGACCCAAGCGCATTTCGTGCCTGTTCAGGAGAAAGCTCGCTTCCGGACCGCTGTGCGGCAGAGCAATGCAGGCAGTTCATATTGCAGGCGTCCGTAATTTGGAGCTCAAGGTACCTGAGCGAAGGTGAAGGGGCCGGGACAAGACGCGGGTGCTTTGCAGAAGATGTTTCCGGTGTAAGAACGCCTTGTTCAAGGCAGTAATCGATGAAAGCGCTGTCGTTTGCAGTGCAGCCTTCCTTCGTAATGCAGTCCTTCAGAAACCGGAACGATTGCTTGTCGAGTTCGTAGATTTCGTCCTTTGCGATGTGGTATAAACACGGAATTTCGAGCCATTTGAGAACGGACCGACGCGAAAGGTGATAACTCATGACGATATTATAGCACCGGTCCGGATTTTTTTTGTTATAATACAACCAAAAGCCGGATCATCTGAAAAAACGAACCGTTACGAGTGGTCAATGCCATTAAACCGAAGCGATGTCTTGCCGGCGATCTGCGGATCAACTCTGCCAGAACGGATTCATGCTGTCCAAGCACTTTACAGACCAACATCTTGAATTTTGAGTCAAGCTTTTGAGAAGTCAAAGCAACAGCTTAAAGTCAAGAAATGATCCACAGATTACGCAGATACCACAGATTAAACCAAACTCAATTACTTTTTTCATTTTTTAAATCTGCGTTATCTGCGAAATCTGCGGATAAATGCTTTTATAGGGATTTTTTTCGTGGGCCTGAAGGCATTGCCTCGTTAAACCGTTTATCTTCAGCAATCATTTCGAATTCAGTTCCCGATAAAGAGGCGAGCGGCGATGGATTACACCATTAAGATCGGCGGCGAGGCCGGCCAGGGGATACAGACGATCGGAGACACCCTGGCTCGGGTCTTTACGCGTTCCGGGTATCATGTGTTCAGTCATCAGGACTATGAGTCGCGGATCCGTGGAGGCCATAATTTCTACCAGATTCGGGTTTCTGAGCGCCCAATCTCGTCATCGAGCGAAAAAGTTGATATTCTCATCGCGCTGGACAAAGAAAGTTTTCCGCGTCACGAGCGCGAACTGGCAGAGAACGGCCGGATCGTATACGACTCGTCGTCGTTGAAAGTGAAACATGAGGGGGCCTCCTTTTTCGATATTCCCTATGCTGAGCTCGCGGTTCAGAGCGGCGGGGAACGAATCATGGAAAATACCGTCGCGACCGGGGCGGTGCTCGGCATGCTTGGCCTGGATCTGACGGCCCTGCTCGAAATCCTCGGTGACATGTTCAAGCGAAAAGGGAATGCAATCGTGCAGGCGAACAGGAGCGCGGCCACGGCAGGCTACGATTATGCAGTGAAGAACTGCACACGGTGCTCCTTCTCAATGAGCGCGGGAATCACGACTCAGCGCCGGATGCTGATCAACGGCGTCGAAGCCATTGCTCTCGGCGCCCTGGCATCAGGGTGCAAGTTCTATGCGGCCTACCCCATGACTCCTTCGACCGGCATCATGAATTACCTGGCATCGAAGGAGCAGGAGTACGGCCTTGTCGTCGAGCAGGCGGAGGATGAGATCGCTGCCATCAATATGGCGCTCGGCGCCTCGTTCGCCGGCGTCCGCTCAATGACTGGAACGTCGGGAGGCGGGTTTGCGCTGATGGTGGAAGGGTTATCGCTTGCGGCCATGACCGAGACCCCGATCGTGATCGCCCTTGGCCAGCGGCCGGGTCCGGCAACCGGTTTTCCCACACGCACCGAGCAAGGCGAGCTCGAGTTCGCGATCTCGGCCGGCCACGGCGAATTCCCGCGTGTAATTTTTGCTCCTGGCACACCCAGGCAGGCCTTTTACCTTGCGAACAAGGCATTTGACCTCGCAGAGAAATACCAGATCCCTGTCTTTGTGCTGTTCGATACCTATCTCGCCGATTCACAGTGGACCTTCGACGGTCTCGCTACCGACAAGCTCCGATACACCGACTATCGGTTACGGGGTGATGCGTTTAAAAACCTGAAAGAGTACAAGCGGCATGCGTTTACCGAGACCGGCATATCGCCTCTTGCTGTGCCGGGGGATGCGAACCATGTTGTGGTGACCGACAGCGACGAACACGATGAAGAGGGGCACATCGTTGAAGATGCGGAGACCCGGGTCAAGATGGTCTCGAAGCGGCTGCTCAGGAAACAGCCGCAGATCAGGAAAGAGATGGCAGCTCCTTTTTTGTACGGCGATCACAATCCGGAGGTCGTACTGGCAGGATGGGGTTCAACATACGGGGTCCTGAAAGAAGCTGTTGACGAACTTTCGAAAACCGGCAGTGTTGCGATGCTCCATTTCAGCGAGCTGTTCCCGCTTCCCGCTCCTGAGGGTTTCGATTATGTGCGTTTTCTCGAAAGAGCGAAAAAGACGATATGCATCGAGCACAATGCAACCGGCCAGTTCGAGCGGCTTTTGAAAGCAGAGACAGGACATCGGTTCAGCAGCCATATCCGCAAATTCGATGGAAGACCGTTTTTGCGAGAAGAACTGGTGAGGGAGATCGAACAAAGCTTAAATAATATTTTGCCACGGAGATCACGGAGTACACGGAGAAAGTCATAGGCGCTTACGCCCATAACATCGACAATCTTTTGTCGATGTTTGTAGGGCAACCCTTCAGGGTTGCGGTTTCCCGGTGATCAGCAAGGCTAAAGCCTCGCCCTACAAAAGCGTTAAATTCAAACTGCCCGAAGGGCCATGTCTGCCGGGCGAAGTCCCGGCCGACGCATAGATGCTTAATGGTCCGCTCTGTGGCAAAGAGATTCGAATTTTGCACTCTGCAATTTTGCAGTATGCAATTAGATATGCTCTGAGGTCTCTATGCCGACTCTAAATGATTACAGAGGTCAAATCCCGGCCTGGTGCCCGGGCTGCGGGAATTTCCCGATCCTCAAGACGTTCAAAGAAGCGATAGTGTCGCTCGGCCTTGAGCCGCACCAATTCACTATCGTATCAGGCATCGGCCAGGCGGCAAAACTTCCGCACTATACCCGCTGCAATACCTTCAATGGCCTTCATGGCAGGGCCCTGCCGGCCGCGACAGGCATAAGGCTTGCGAACAACTCCATGCCGGTAATCGTGGCTACGGGCGACGGGGACTGCTACGGCGAGGGCGGCAACCACCTGATGGCAGCGATCAGGAGGAACGTCAATGTCAAGGTGTTCGTTCATGACAACCAGATTTACGCCTTGACAAAGGGACAGCCTTCGCCCACGACCGCGGAAGGGACCAAGGCCAAGAATGTGCCGTACGGAGTCACGTCGGAACAGTTCAATCCTCTGGTGTTTGCAGTAGCGCTGGATTGCAGCTTTGCTGCACGGGCCTTTGCCGGTGAAACGGAACATCTCAAGGGGCTCATGGTCGAGGCCATGAAGCATGAAGGATTTGCCCTTATAGACATCCTGCAGCCCTGCGTTACCTTCAACAAGGTGAACACCTACGAATGGTACCGTAAGCGTGTTTATCGGATTGAAGCGGACTACAATCCGGAGGACCGTGCAGCCGCCTTCGCCAAGTCGCTGGAGTGGGAAGACCGCATCCCTATCGGCGTCATTTACCGCAACCACCGGCCGACCTATGAGAATCGTATTCCCATTATTTCCGCAAAGCCCCTCGTGCACCAAGGGTTCGATCCGGATAAAATGCAGACGACACTCAAGGAGTTCTATTAATCCTATGCGTGCGTTCCCGAAAGGTCCTTCCCTCAATTCATGCCTAAACTGACAAAAAAGCGCTCGAAAAAAGCAGGACTCCCGTCCGAGACCCTTATCTACACCGGAGACAGGAAAGATGCAAAAATCGGGATACATATCATCGACTTCGATGAAAAGAACCTGCTGGAAGCGGAAGCGTCATCAGTCGAGCAATGTCTTGACTACAAGAACAAGCCGACTATAACCTGGATCAACCTGGACGGTGTCCATAGCGCTGCGCTGCTTGAAAAGCTGGGCGATTGCTTCAGCATTCACCGGCTGGTGATGGAAGACATCATGAACATTGACCAGCGTCCGAAGATTGAAGATCATGGCGAATACATCTACCTTGTCATGAAAATGCTTTCGAACGGCAGGGGAGCGGACATTATTACCGAACAGATCAGCATTATTCTCGGTCCAAATTATATTCTCTCATTCCAGGAAGGCGTCGAAGGCGACGTGTTCAATCTTATCCGCGAGCGGTTGAGGAGCGGAAAGGGCCGTATCAGGAAAATGGGAGCTGATTACCTTGCCTATGCGCTCATCGATGCGGTCGTGGACAACTATTTCGTGATTTTGGAGAAGATCGGCGAAAAGATCGAGCTGCTCGAAACCGAGCTGATCGACAACCCTACGCAAAAGACCGTGCACGCGATCTATCGGCTCAAGCGGGAATTGATATTTCTGCATAACGCGGTATGGCCGTTACGGGAGGTAGTGAACACTCTCGGCAAACAAGAGTCCCTTCTCATAAAAGAGGCTACCGCCCCCTATCTCCGGGATGTATACGACCACGTGATCCAGGTAATCGACAGCGTGGACATTTACCGGGAGATGCTTTCCGGCATGCTTGATATGTACCTGTCGAGCGTCAGCAACCGTTTGAACCAGGTTATGAAAGTGCTGACCGTCATTACAACCATTTTCATGCCGCTCACGTTTGTGGTAGGGGTCTACGGCATGAACTTCAAACATATGCCGGAGCTCGACTGGCGCTACGGCTATCCGTCCGTTCTGCTCATCATGGCCGGCATTGTCTGTTTCATGATCGTGTACTTTAAACGAAAAAAATGGCTCTGAATATCCGGATTCCATCCTCACGTCGCCTTTTGAGGCTTTACATTAATCCCCCGGTCATTGACACAATCAAAAGGTTCTGCTACGATACTCAAGAATCAGCCCATTGAGGGGGACAATGAGCATGGAAACAACCAAACTGAACTGTTGGGAATTCAAGAAATGCGGCAGGGAGCCGGGAGGGGCCACCGAGAAAGAGCTCGGCGCCTGTCCGGTCTCAAGCGAGGTCCGGCTTAACAGCGTTCACGACGGTAAAAACGCCGGCCGCGCGTGCTGGGTGATTGCAGGCACCCTGTGCGGGGGAGAAGTGCAGGGCTCATTCGCCAGGAAACACATAAGCTGTACGTCCTGTGATTTTTACCTGCTGGTCCAAAAGGAAGAGGGAAAGAGCCACCTTCTCTCCACGCTGCTGCTGAAAAAACTGAAGTTCGGATGAAGCGGGAAACGGCTTTTGCTCCCGTGGACCTTACAGTGTTCCCATTGCTATATCCCCGCTCCGAGACCAGCTCACTTGTGGTTTTTTAAATCCCCTATTCGTACTATTAGGAAAATAGGCCTCAATTTGTTCGCAGTTATAATTTCCGATCTATCGCAAATCATTTCCGTTTGCTAATATAGTAATATATCGAAAAAGGAGGGCGCCATGGCAAGCAAAGTGATTATCTACGGGAAGCAGAGCTGACCCTACACCATAAAGGCTCGTGAAGCCTATGGATCAAATGCGGAGTATATCGATGTGAAAGTCGAAGCCGCCAAACTCGAAGAGATGCTCCGTTTTTCCGAAGGCGAGCGCAATGTTCCGGTTATCGTCGAGGATGGCAAGGTGTCGGTCGGCTACGGCGGTTCCTGAGGGGTATAGAACCGGCAGGGTGCCGGCTAATAAGTTCGGAATTCGGAGACTTCGGCGAGCTCAGTCGAGCCGTGCGGAGTTCCGAGTGAAAAGCAGAAAATTGGTTTTCGCGAAGGAGAAGAATCGATTGGATAAAAAATATTTGCTCGATAGGGAAGATGCGGTACTTCTCATTGTCGACATACAGGACAAACTCGCAGTCGTCATGAAGGAAAGGGAACAAGTCATAAAGAATTGCCTGCACCTTATCGAACTCGCGAAGATGATCAAAATCCCTGTGGTTGTTACCGAGCAGTACCCGAAGGGGCTCGGGAGGACAGTCCCCGAACTGCAGGCCGTCATGCCGGGTTACCGGCCAGTCGAGAAAATTGCCTTTAATTGCTGCGGTGAGCCGTCATTCCTTGCGGAGATCAGCAGGATAAACAGAAAAAAAGTGATCGTCAGCCGGCATGGAAACCCATATCTGCGTGCTCCAAACCACAATCGGGTTGCTGCAGGACGGGTTCATGCCGCACGTGGTACAGGATGCGGTCTGTTCCAGGACCGAGGAAAACCGGCGGGCCGGGCTTGATTACATGCGGGATGCCGGCGCTGCAATAACCTGCACCGAGACCGTGCTTTTCCAGCTGCTTAAAGTTGCAGGATCCGAGGAGTTTAAGAAGATATCGCAAAGAATAAAATAGAAGAAATTAACCACGGATGAACACGGTTAAAGCCATCACTGTCCTAAAGAGCAATAAATTTATAACTTATCCGTGTGGCGAAAGCCCCGTGAGCGAAGCCCGTGGTTACAATAGTGAGGTGACACCATGGCCGAACAACAACTGCCCGATGAGGTAAAAAAAGTCATACAGGAAACATTTTTTAAAGAGCTGAAGGAAAACGTTGTTATCGAAGTCTATGTGAAGCCGGGCGTAAACGATCAGTTCAGCGAGGCCGCGGTTTCGCTCATCAAGGCGTTGTCCGTGCTGAGCGACAAGCTCAAGGTCTCTTTTTATAAAGTCGGGAGCGAACAGTCGATAAAACGGAACGTTCATCGCGCGCCTACCGTTCTTGTCGCGCCCGATATATACCAGCTCCGCTATACCGGCGCCCCGCTCGGCGAGGAGAGCCGCTCGCTGCTGCTCGCAATCATGATGGCATCCACGGGGAAAAGCGTTCTGACAGCGCAGGCGATGGAACGGATTGCCGGTCTCAAGGAAAAGCGCGACATACAGGTCTTTGTGAGTCCTACGTGTCCTTACTGCCCTCAACAGGCGCTCACGGCATTCTCCGCCGCAATCGTAAAACCCGACCTCATTTCCGCCGAGATCGTAGAAATCTACGAGAACCAGGACCTGGCCGAGAGCCTGGGTTCGTTGTCGGTCCCACAGACCTTCATTAATAATACTTTTACAGGCATGGGGCTTCAACCGGAGGAGTTTTTCGTTGAATCGCTTCTCACGCTCAAAGAGCCTGAATACGTGTCTGAAAAGATCTCCGAGGAGCCTGTGGAAAAAGACCTGGTCATACTCGGTGCCGGACCGGCCGGGCTTACCGCTGCCATCTATGCTGTTCGTGCCGGGCTTGCCACGGTCCTGCTTGAACGCGAAGTGATCGGCGGCCAGGTGGCCATCACACCCGTCGTCGAGAACTATCCGGGCTATATGCGGATCGGGGGGAAGAGCCTCGTAGACCTGATCTCGCAACAGGCGGTCCAATACGCTGATATTCATGTTGGCGAACAGGTAAAAGAGATCGAGACAAAGAAGGAAGACGGAAAGTTCCACGTAAAGACGAACCGGGGCGTCTACATCACGAAGGGCATCATGATAGCCACCGGCGTAGGCAACAGGGCGCTGGGCGCCACAGGCGAGCGCCGCCTTTACGGACGGGGAGTAAGCTATTGCGCCACCTGTGACGGTTATTTTTTCAAGGACCGAAAAAAGGTAATTGTGGTTGGAGGGGGCAATACTGCCGTCACAGACGCGCTCTATCTTCACAATCTGGGCGCAGATGTTACGATCGTCCACTGGCGGGATACGCTTCGCTGCGAGGCTAAGCTGCGTGAAAGCCTGGATGAAACCGGGATCCCGGTATTATGGAACAGCGAAGTGAAGGAAATAATCGGTGAAAAAACGGTTAAAGCCGTCAGGATCGAGAACATCAGGACCCATGCCGTCACTGAAATGACTGTTGACGGCGTGTTCGTTGCAATCGGCTATGTGCCGAACAACGAGATTGCAAAGGCTCTCGGGCTCGAAATGACCGGTGAAGGATATATCAAAACGGACCTGACCACCATGAGGACGTCGATGCCTCGCGTGTATGCTGCAGGAGACATCACCGGCGGACTGAAGCAGATCGTTGTCGCCGTGGGCCAGGGATCCATCGCGGCCATGAGCGCTTTCGAGGATATTTCAAGCCTGGCGTTGAGGAAACAGGAAGAACAGAAGCGTGCCTCATAATAAAAAATCCCCGTTTGTACAGTAACAAACGGGGATTGATTCGATCTGACCTTGTCATTTCGCAGTATTAATCGAACTTCACGCTCGGCGCTTCTTTCTGTCCCTCCGGAACCCTGAACCAGAATGCCAGCCATGCGATCTGCTTTCAAGACTTATCCACACCCTAAAAATACCCGATCCGACCGATTTTTTTAGTTGCAATTCCAAGAACTGATTGGTAAAATCATCGCATTCTAAGCCATTTGTATTATTCTAAGGCTGATGTGAGCAACGAAAAGGGGGTATAGTCTAATGGCGCCCTTCCTGCAAAGTCAGTCAGTTAGTCAGTCAGTCAGTCAAAATTTAATCCTATCTGTCATTTCTGCGGGGAATCGTTTTCTTCACGCAGTCATTCCCGAGTGCTCCTATCGGGAACCCAGAGATTTTTTATTGAAATGAACTAGACCCATGTATCCATTTGCGGATGCATGGGTTTTTTGTTTGCTTTTTTATACCGGGAGGGATCTATGCGGAGTTTACAAAAAAGGCCGTGGTTTGTATCGAGCATTCTTTATTTTTTTGTCATGACATCGACGCTGTCGCTCAGTAATTGCGGCGGAGGTGGAGACAGCGGGAGTGCCGGAAGCGGCAGCAATACATCAGGAAACCTGTCGAGCTTTGAAACCGCCGTGAAAGACTATAACGCAACGCATAGTGAATCCTCGATCAAGAGCTTGATCGCCGAATGCGGATTCGGTTATCTCGATGCTTCCGGTAAACAAGCGAACCAGACTGCTATGTTCCGTGCATCATTAACGAGTTATGGAATAAAGGCCGCTTCGGCTGCAGGGAATAAGACAATATCCATAAATGATATTCTCGGCAAGTTGACTTTTGTCGCTTACGACATTAATGGAACGACATACACAGTTCCCCAGCTCACAATCATTAGCGGTCTGAACAAAGCTATTAATGACGCATATGCGCAAGGTTTTTCAAAAGATACTTCATTGCTCTATCTCCTCAGCATGGACCCAAATAGTCATAGTTTTCCCTCGACTCCAAGGACGCTCACCAGTTCGTCTCAAATCAATTTTATCCAGACAATGGCGCTATCCATTATTATGGCTGAAATAGTAGATGTCGATCTCAGCAATTCCAATGAATATATCTATCAAATGCAGAACAATAAGGGCAGATACGCGCCCAAAATTGATTACAACAGAGATTGGTTGCACAAAATTATTGGATTCGTTTCACCAAGGATTGCGGAAGCGGCAACGCTCACTAATAGTCACCCCTCCTCCCAGTTGGCACGGCTTGCAATTGTCGATCTTATTGCTGGTGGGGGCGGCTTAGTCGTTGGTGCTGTTGGTGTGGCTCTGGCTGCTACAGGTACAGCAGCTATTGGAGCGCCTCTGCTTCTTTTGGCGGGAGCCGCTTATCTCGCGACTGCCGCTGTCGCTGCTAACTCATACTCGGATGCGGTATCAGCAGCGGGGCAATCTGGACAAGTGTCTGACCAAGTAAGCGTTACTTTATTAAACCCTTCCTCCAATATTACTGTGGCTGATACGGCTTTTGAGGTGCAGTTTTCGGTAACGGGAGGCAGCGGAATCGTTAATGACCGCGCATGGGTCATGAACGCAAATACCGGTGATTCACTTACAGTCCGCTTAAATGGAGACGGCACATACAAGAAAAAGATGCCGCTTACCCTGGGGCAAAACGAAATTTTTGTGGCTGTAAGCGGGAATTCGGGCGCAGTGGTTGAGTCTGCACGGCGGATTGTTACTTTAAACGGCACAGTTGGGCGCATGCGCGTAACGCTCACCTGGACAGGTGGAGCAGGCACGGATGTTGATCTTCATGTAACCGATCCCAAAGGTGAAGAGTGCTACTGGGACCATGCTAACGCGGCTCGCGATGGTTTTCGCACCCAAATCGGAGGGCAACTTGATTTCGACGATCGCGACGGAGAGGGCCCTGAGAATTTCACCATTGATTATCCGGTTGCGGGCAACTACCTTATCGAGGTCAACTATTACAAAAGTGCGGATGTTCCAATTAATGCTACGGTCACAGTCACTTTGAATGAGGGATCAGCCAATGAATCAGTTACGGAATACGGCCCACAGATGTTGACTGCCGCCGATTCGGGGGCAAGGACCAACACCAAGGCATGGTGGAACGTGATTGCGCTTCCTGTAACAGGAAATATAAAGCTTCTTCCTCAGATAACAGGGGCTGCTGTTACGCATACGTATAAGAAAAATACGCTGGCATGGACTTCAACGGCTCAATATGTCACCAAAGGCTACAATGTTTACGGCCGACAGTCCTATTTCTGGCAGCTTGAAGGCAATGTATCAAATGGTTTGGCCCCCCGGACCTATTCATCCTGGAAGAAACTGAATTCAAGTCTCCTAACGACCCCCACGTTTGATCATGTTTTAACTGACGAGTACAATACATATTACGAGTATTATGTCTTGCCGGTGAATGTCGAAAATGTAGAGACTCAAAAAAATTCGACAACGAAAATTGCATTGTGGAATAATACTGATCAGACAAAGAAGGTGACATTGTTTTCATCATTAACGTTAAGCACAAATGTGACAGGACCTTTTTATGTGCCGTCATCGAGATTTCCTGTCGAGATGAACGGGGAATGGAAAATTGCGAGCGGCTCTAACCCCGGTCCGACCCTTATGATTTCTCAAGATCAGCAGACGTGGGCCACGCTTGGCAGTTTTGACAGAGGCTCAGCATTGGCAACAGATATATATCGCTATTTTGATCTTGAGCCATACAAAGGACAATACGCGTATTTCAAGCTAGACAATAAAAATGGCTCTTTCGCTCTCGCTAACATGATAAAGTGGATAATGGATAACGAAGCTGACAGCGTGGCAAATACACCGCCCACAGCCAACGCGGGTAATGACCAAACGACTAAAGTGGGCACGACGATTTCGCTATCCGGCAGCTTGAGCACTGATTCCGACGGGGATTCATTATCATATTCGTGGTCTGTCACAAACGCACCTGCAGGAAGTGAAGCAACCCTTTCAAACCCGTCCTCTGTGAGCGCGACATTTGTTCCTGACAAAAAGGGCGTTTACACAATAAGATTGATTGTCAATGACGGAAAAATTGACAGCCTCCCCGCAGACGTTACTATCACCGTAACAAATTCCGCACCCGTGGCGGATGCCGGTCCTGATCAAAATGTTAATGCGGGAACGCTTGTGAATCTGGACGGAAGTGGAAGCACGGATGTCGATGGCGATACCCTGACCTATAGCTGGACCGTACAAAACCGTCCATCGGGAAGTACAACTACTATTACAGAGGGCACTAAGATGAATGCGATCTTTTCGCCGGATAAAGCAGGCACATATACATTTCGCCTCACGGTAAGTGATGGGACCGACAGCAGTTATGACGACGTGACATTCGTGGTTTCCGCGCTCGCCGCCCCGACAGGAGTAACTGCGACCGCTGAAACGGGTCAAATAACTTTGAGTTGGAGCGCGGTGACTGGCACCACATCGTATAATCTCTATTGGTCGACTTCGAGCAATGTATCGAAAGCATCGACGAAAATATCGAATGTGACGAGTCCGTATATTCATACTGGCCGTACGAATGGTACGACCTATTATTATGTAGTTACGTCCATTGCCAACGGTATAGAGAGTGCGGAGTCCACAGTGGTAAACGCAACACCAATATCTGCGCCGACCGGTCTGACTCTGACATCAGGAAATTCCCAAATCACACTAAACTGGACTGCGGTTAGCGGTGCCACGTCTTATAATATCTACTGGTCATCCATTACGGGCGTTTCCAAAACATCTTATACAGGTAAGCTGTCATCCACTGTGAACACGTACTTGCATTCAAGCCTGACGAACGGTGCGGCGTATTATTATGTCGTTACAGCGGTCAATTCGAATGGTGAAAGCACAGAATCGGCGCAGTCCAGTTCTACTCCGATTGCATCCCCAACAGGGCTAACCGCTTCAGCAGGAACAAGTCAGGTAACTCTCAGTTGGAGTTCAGTAACCGGCGCGGCATCGTATAATATCTATTGGTCAACATCGAGCACTGTATCGAAAGCATCGACGACAATATCGAATGTGACGAGTCCGTATATTTATACTGGCCGTACGAATGGTACGACCTATTATTATGTAGTTACGTCCATTGCCAACGGTATAGAGAGTGCGGAATCCACAGTGGTAAACGCAACACCAATATCTGCGCCGACCGGTCTGACTCTGACATCAGGAAATTCCCAAATCACACTAAACTGGACTGCGGTTAGCGGTGCCACGTCTTATAATATCTACTGGTCATCCATTACGGGCGTTTCCAAAACATCTTATACAGGTAAGCTGTCATCCACTGTGAACACGTACTTGCATTCAAGCCTGACGAACGGTGCGGCGTATTATTATGTCGTTACAGCGGTCAATTCGAATGGTGAAAGCACAGAATCGGCGCAGTCCAGTTCTACTCCGATTGCATCCCCAACAGGGCTAACCGCTTCAGCAGGAACAAGTCAGGTAACTCTCAGTTGGAGTTCAGTAACCGGCGCGGCATCGTATAATATCTATTGGTCAACATCGAGCACTGTATCGAAAGCATCGACGAAAATATCGAATGTGACGAGTCCATACGTTCATACTGGGCGTTCGCATAGTATAACATACTATTACGTGGTTACAGCCGTTGCCAATGGGATCGAGAGCTTTGAATCACTCCAGGTTAACGCAACGCCAATTGCGTATACCGACAATGGTGACGGAACTGTCAAAGCCATAGCTACAGGCCTTGTCTGGCAGAAACGGGATAATGGTACAATGTACAATTGGGATGATGCCAAATTATATTGCGGGGGGTTGAACCTCGCCGGGTCAGGCTGGCGGTTACCAGCGATAGAAGAATTAAAAACCATTATCGATACAAATTATCAACCAACTATTGATCCCATCTTTACAAATGTCAAATCCGAGATAAGCTATTGGTCGTCTACTACCAGCGGTTACGGTACGAACACCGCGTGGGGCGTGTACTTCGGCTACGGCTCCATGCCCTACTACTATAAGACGGATACCAACTATGTGCGTTGTGTCCGTTGAGGACAGTAAATTGGAGATTTGATTATTAGATTATTTGAGGTTTTTTGTACACGACGGGTTTATGACTGGTGTATAGAGAAATTCGGTACAAACAATAGCGAGATAAGCTCGCTACCGAACGGATTATTAAAGCACTACCTGAAAGGAGAAACGGCATTATGTCAAGCGAAGGTGTTATTGTAACATGCGCTCATTGCAAAGGTGAAGGCACTGCAAAATATTCGTGTTGTCTTGTAAAAGCTGGTTTTGGTCCTGGTTAGAATGCCTATGAAGCTCCTTGTTGCAACTGTGGAGGATCGGGTAAAGTGCGGGTCTAACATTGGAGCGGGCGCAGTTTCTGCGCGCTGTTCTTCACTCTGCCCAAGACATTGGAGGCTGCGGATGGCGTGGGAAGATGATGATGCATTCGGGTGGCAACACAATGGGATGTGGGTATCATTTTCTCGTCTTGCAGGCGGGGCTGTTGACATGATATCGTCGAGGAGGTGTTGTTATGAATTCAGAACAAGTTAAAACTTGTCTGCAAATAGGTGCTGCCGCAAGCACACTCGCTGTACATCTTTACCCTCGCCTAAAATACGTATATGCATGGACAAATAATAAGCTATTCCAGGGGTCGATAAAAGGCGAACTTGTGCGCCTGCATGACGTGAAGACTTTAAAAAACCGGTTAGACTCGGGACGAGTCATACTCAAGGAACCACTCAAGGTAAATTTTAAGGGTACGTTCTTGCCAGCTTCACTCTTAAATAAGGGCTGGTGGGAACGTCGAAACAATCCGCCAAAATACTCGGCGCCTAATGCAACTCTTGAGCGATGGCTTAACCATGGTTTTGTCCAGTGGGGGCCATCTTATGATAATAATGTGTTGTATTCACGTGACCTGAAGAAAATTGTAGGTACACACTTTATTGGACAGATAGGGCGTGGGGACGAAGCAGATTCATTACCCATCGTAATGCCAATCAGCAAACTCAACAACATATATGAAGACTGCCCGCATCTGATTGAAAGAAACGTAAATAATAAATTGATGGCAGTGGAAGCTCAAGTCGAAGGCCATTTGTATCATAAAAAAACACTTAAGCGCATGCACCCGAACATTTACAAAGAACTCAAGAATAGTAATCCGTTCATGAAAAATGCTGAAGTAGGTGACTACTGCATACTCGTGAAGGATGATGAAGGTAAAGGGAGGCAAGGTTTTTTCCCGAAGCTTAAGGACACTAAGCAGGTCTATTCTGGTTATATGTGGTTATGCGTTTGCCCGCAGAAAGTTTTAAAAGAAAAAAAGAAAAATTCTCCAGTTGATGAAAAGGATCTGATTTTTATTTGGGAACACACGGATTTCACAAGTCCGGATTCTGTTGCTTACAACAGGGACAGCTTGGAATTCAAATATAGATACATTGAAAACAAGCGAGGCCCGATGGCGTTGATTGCAAAATCTATGTGGTTTGCTTCTGAGCGTGAACCCGATCCAGAAGCTTCGGAACCGGCGCATCTGATGGCTCACATGGCTAATAACAAATGCTCTGAAGGTGGCAAACGGTAATATTTCTTGACAAAGAGAGCGTTCTTGAAAAAGAGAGCCTGACGACGTAAAAGTACGTTTGCTATTTGAGGCACGCCGCTTTCTTGTTCGCGGCATCGTCTGGCGAGAACTGCTAGAAAGCATCAACGGCGTTTTTACCTCAACTTTCAAATCAAAAAAAACTCGAAACTATTTTGAGAAAGCAAGGCTCTGAGATAGATGGTTTTCGGATTGTGGGAAGAGGTAGATAGGGGACGTTCATGCATTTGGTGCATAACGTCAGGATAATAAATATATGAGTCGCTACTCTCTCTTACGGGGTCGAGAGGCTGGACTGGGTCGAAGCCCAATTGTTAAGGCTCTGATAAAGTCTGATAAAGATTCATCTCGATAATTTTAGACCACCATATCTGTCCTCATTCAATACCCTCCCCTTGGAAGCTGTCGGATGCCGAGTGCAGCACGTGAGCATTAGTGTCTTGTTGTTATATTACGACAGGTGACAGGCCGGATTCAAAAAACCTTGACTTAGTCCACCTCTTAGTCTATTATTGACAATAATGGAGGTGGATCGGCATGGCAACAGTAAATATTCATGATGCGAAAACACACTTTTCAAAACTTTTGACCCGCGTCGAGAGCGGCGAGGAGATCGTTATAGCCAAGGCGGGAAAGCCTGTGGCCAGGCTGTCGCCTCTCGTGAGAAAGGTTGCAAAAAGGACGCCGGGGAGCGCCAAGGGCCGGATAGTCCTGAAGAAGGGGTTTGAGAAGCCGTTGCCGGCATCCATAGTGGAAGAGTTCGAGAAATGAAGGCGCTCATCGATACGCACGTATTCCTGTGGTGGATCACCGACGCGCCGCAGCTTCCGTCGCATGTTCGCGATCTTATATCGGACGGCGAAAACGAGTTTTTTTTGAGCGCTGCAAGCTGCTGGGAGATTGCAATCAAGGCCAAGCTCGGAAAGCTAACGATTCCGGCGCGACCCGACGTATATATCGCCGAACAAATGACCGAGAATGCCATTCAGAGTCTTCCCATCGAGGCCAGCCATGCTTTTCAGGTGTTTCATCTGCCGCCTCATCATCGAGACCCCTTCGACAGGATGCTAATAGCGCAAGCCCAGGTAGAAAACCTGCCCATCATGACATCCGATCCGTTTTTTCCCAAGTACAAGGTCAGGATTCTGTGGGACAAAAAGTAGACCGCCTACGTTGACCGCTTCTCTATATGCAGGCATAAATGAATCAGTATCGAATTGAGGAAGTCACCTCAGACAATCGTAAGAAGGTTATTCAGTTTGCGAACAGAGCTTTTATCTGGGAATTCCGCGATCCGGGCAAGGAGATCGCGAACGATGCCCGGTACATGCTGGAGAGAAAGCTCTCCTCTTCTCGCTATTGGGTAATGGTGAATGATAAGGGCAAGGTCATCGGCGTTACGGGGCTTTGTGATATCGAAGGCGAGGACCCGAGGAATTGTTATCTTGGCTTCTTTATTCTCGACAAGGCTTATCGAGGAAAGGGATTGGGCAAACAACTTCTTGAATTTACAGAAGAGCAAGCCCTCCTCATGGGTAAGCAACAAATGCGCATTCTTACTTCCACCTTTATTCCGTATAGAGGTGGCAGGGCGTTTTATCGAAGAAGCGGGTATAAAATTATCGCAACGAAAAACAAAGAGCTTGAATGGCATGTAAGACGGTCAGCCGTAGTTCCCGAGGCGGTTCGAAGGGCGGTTTCGGATCAGTATAATTTGTATCTGAGATTTGGATTCACAACGACTTTTCGAAAAAAATCGCGTAGATTGTTTCCCCGGCCGGTTAACCGTTTTATGATATTAGAAAAGGATTTGGTTCCGATGTGACAACTTTTTAGGCTCTCATTTCCCCGGTTTTCTCGCCGGAATCCCATAGAGCATACCTTCGGCACTGATGTCTTCATCAATGTCCGGCCAGTGAATGCCTTGTCCATCGCCGATGATTTTATAACGCGCACGCTGCTCCGGCGTGGCTTCCGACAGGCGCCATGACCACGCGAGCGGCACGCTGATCGTTCTTCCATCAGCCAGGATTGCCGTGATCGCATTTTCCGTGATACGGACATCCTTGATTTTAACTTCCTGGAGTATGACCGCAGTGTTCACCCACGCCTCCATAACAGTCAGATAGCACTATCAAATTTTGCCCGGTTTAAAGCCGACCACCGTTCTGCCTCGGAGCGACTGGATCAACGCCTGATAAGCCTTGCTTGTCTCCTTGAAACCCGACCTGTCCTGGCCGGGATATTCATAAATAAAAAGGCTCTTTACCATATCATGGATATATTCGGTGGGATAGGTTTTCTTTTTGGCTTCTTCAGGAGACCGAATAGGCTGATCGAATGGAAAGAGCCATAAATTCATCTGCTGTTCATCATAACCTGCACGCACTGAGGGTTGATAGTAATCGATGTCCAGAGGATACCCGCCCATTTTTCGAACCAGCCGCTCGATCGGTTCTTTGCCTTCGTCTTCGATCTCGAACAACAAGCCGACTGCCAGTTTTCCGGATATCTTTAATGCGTCATCGTGGGTCCGTTTAGTGATCTCCTCGATGAGTTGCGTCCCGATTTCTCTCCGACGAAAGTCCGGAAGGACCGATACGTAGCCGATTAGAGCGAAGCCTCGATTCTCTTTGCCGATTTTAGGAACAAAATCACTTAAAATCGCTCCCACAACCTTGTTCGTCCGCTTATCCTTAGCGGCTATCGCCCGAATTCGATAGCCTTCAGGAACCATGCGCCGCTCGTCATCGGTCTTCGCACCTTCCTCCTGAATCCGGAAGCGCTCCCGAATATACAGCTTGGGCTCGACGAATTCCGGATCGATGTCAAGGCTGATGACATCATAAGCCGCGTCAAATTCAGGGGATTGGTGAGTGAGATTGACATATTGAATATGTTGGAGTTCCGCATTATCCATACTGCTCAGTCGAACTTCACGCTCGGCGCTTCTTTCTGACCCTCCGGAACCTGATAATATACGGCCTCGCCTACTCCCGCGATGCCGGCCACAAATCTTCCCATAAACGACCTGCGGTATGTATTAAGGGTTCGTACGTCATCGTTGTACCGTCTGCGCTCCACCGCGATCCTGTTCTCGGTTCCTTCTAGACTGTCCTGGAGCTTCAAAAAGCCTTCATTCGCTTTGAGCTGCGGATAGGCTTCCTGCAGGAGAAGAAGCCGTGAGAGCACGCCCTCGAGCTGCTGGGATGATTGTATTTTGTCCCTCACGGTGCCCGCCTGGAAGTACTTTGTCCGCGCCTCCGCTATGGTTGTAAAAAGCTCCCGCTCGTGTTTTGCATACCCTTTCACCGTATTAACCAGGTTCGGGATTAGATCATAGCGCCGTTTGAGCTGGTTCTCGACCTGGGCCCACTGAGATTTCACCTGCTCGTCCATGGCTATGACCCTGTTGTATTGACCGACGCCCCAGAAGATCGTAATCAATGCTATTGCCGCAATCACTCCAAGGAAAATAAGAATTGTTTTTACTCCGCTGTTCATGAATATCCTCCATTATATAGTATTCAAACCGGGTGACCAATCCGTTCACGAGGCTAACAAAAATTTAAATCATGTTGGCCGCAAAGATGCACACCCTGCATTCGCGTGCGACTCATAAACGGCGGGTGCAGGCAAAAAGCACAAAGAAAAGCTTTTAACTTCTGTGTCTCTTGCGCATTTTTGTGGCTATTTCGAATTTGCAGGGCTTTACCATCTCCCGGACGCTCCTCCGCCTCCGAAGCCTCCTCCTCCACCGCCTCCGAAGCCGCCGCCCCTGCCGAAGCCGCCGCTTCCTCCGCCGGACCAGCCGCCGCCTCTTCCTCCCATCGAAGTGGCCAATAGTATCAGAAAACACTGGCGCGGATGCGTTATGAACAGAACGAGCGCGATGAAGATAAAAATTCCGAATATCAACTTCTCGAACCCGCCCAGCTTCCTGACGTTGCCGCCTCCGCTGACTTCCCTCATCCCGGGCAGCCCCGTGATCTGGACGCCTTCATACGAAGCGATCGTATTCACAACCGCCACGGTTGCCGCATAAATTCCAGTACCGTAGTCTCCCTTTCTGAAGTAGGGCACGAGGTACTGACGTCCGAGGGAGCCGACCATACTGTCGGGAAGAATGCCTTCCAAGCCGTATCCGGTTTCAAGAGTATATTCTCTGTCCTTCAAGGCAACAACGAGCAATGCGCCGTTGTCCTTGCCCTTTTGTCCGAGTCTCCATTTTTCAGCTGTTTTAAGGCCGAAATCCCTGATGTTTTCCCCGTCCAGCGTATCAACGGTCAGGACGAGGACCTGTGCGGTCGTTTTCTGTTCCAGCTCCTGCAACACTGCATTCAAACGCTGTTGAACATCCTGCCCGATAACGCCGGCAAGGTCGACGACATATTCGCGCGGAACGGCAGGCGCCTCCGGCGTTGAAGCAGAGGCAAAGGCGGCAAAAAAAAGTACAAGAACAATCGGAAGTATTATGAGTTTTTTAGGATGGGAGTACATCGATGATCTTTCCTGTAGCCTCGAATGTAGCATAATAGTCTTCAAACAGGCTCTGAAGTTCCTGTTCGGAAGGTTTAATTCGTCCCGCCTTGAGCTGCAGCATTTTATCAAACGGTCCGGTCTGGACTGAGGTGGAGGACGTGAAAACGGAAATGACTTCCGCACGGGATACTGGAGGAACCTTACCCAGCAGGGCGATGATAGCCCTGAAGAGCGCCATTGAACCGGTAAATGACCGGGTAAGGACCGCCTTCAGATCCTTCTTCTTTCCAAGGGATGAGACGTATCCCTGACGCAGTCCTATCAGTCTGCTTTTGATCTCCCGCTCGCATTGAAGCCTTAAATACGACCTGTCTACCTCAATCTGCTGCAATATATCCGGGCCGTACACGGTCTTATGGATCAATTTAAAATCGTGGAATTCGATCGGAAAGGCATCGAGCGAGTTTTTGATGTACTCGGGTGTCATGACAAGCGGCGCTGCAATTCCTTTTTTGCCGTACTTCCTGCCGAGGGGAGCGAGAAACTCGATGAACTTCAGGTCCATATCGTTCAGAACGATTACCGAGTTGATGTCCGACAGCTTCTCGTTATAGTCCGGGATCACCGCGCTTCCCACGATATGGATTGAATGAATGTTCGATTTATGCTCACGGAGAAGGTCGTCAAGCATCGGCGTGATTTTTTTCTCCACCGAGGGAATCAGTGAGGTACGATCGTCTTTTTCCATAGTGAAACTGAGTATACCACAAGTTGTGGTTCTTCTCAATAAAATCCAGATCTTGAGGCGCTCCGGATTGCTTTACCTGATAATCTTGCTATAATTTTACCATACGTAATTAAACAGAAGGAACGGATAGACCTCGAAATAAGAGGCACCAAAGGAGGCGTCATCATGAAATTAAGTATAGTGCTGTGTATTTCGGTTCTGTTCGCCGTGTTTTCCATACCCGGTTACGCTGCTGCACCCTATTTTGATGTTGATCGCGAGTTCTATCCGTACTATCCGTCTCTGATAAAATGGAACAAATCGGACGCTAAGTTCAATCCACCCGAGGTTTGCGCCGGGTGCCACCCGCAGCAGTATGAAGAGTGGAGAGGCTCTGTTCACGCGCTTGCATTTCAAGACCCGGTTTACCAGGGAGAGCTGAACAGAGGCTTCGAGGCCGTCGGCCATGAGGTGACACGGCAATGCGAAGGCTGCCATTCGCCTGCGGGTATGGTGACGGGCGAAATCAAAGGCCCCGGTATTACAGGGCTGGGAGACATGGCCCTCGCAGGTGTTTCGTGCGATATCTGCCACTCCATCAGCGGTGTAACCCACTGGGAGACGCCGACCCATGAACCAGAAAACGGGTCGTTTATTCTTACGCCCGGCATCGCTACAAAGGAAGGCGTAAAACTGGTCAAGCGCGGTCCCAGTAAGCCGTCGGAAGGCTGCGGAGGGGGCTTCCATGAATGCGTCGAATCTCCCCTTCATCTCCGGGCGGATCTTTGCGCCTCCTGCCATCAGGTCTACCATTACGACAATCACTTTCCGATCGAGGCCACATATCTGGAATGGAAGCACGGTCCCTACGCGCAAAAAGGAATACTGTGCCAGGACTGTCACATGGTGGATATTGAAACCTTTATGCGCTCGTCCACGAACTTTAAAAAACCTGAACGCACCGAATACCGTCACTTTTTCAGCGGTGCCAATTACCTTCTGCTGTATCTGGCCGAAGCCGCGGCGCGAAAGACAGGGGATGAAGCACTCGCTGCGAGCGTTCATAAAAAATACGAAATGGCTGTCGCACGCCTGAAGGCTGCCGCTGAACTTGAGATATTTCCGGTCTATAGGAACGGTGTGCTTTCCGAAATCAAAGTGAGGGTAAAAAATGTCCGGGCCGGACATAATCTTCCGACATCGCTGACCAATGTTCGTGAGATGTGGCTCGAAGTGACTGCCAAAGACGCCTCGGGTGCAGTGGTCATGACGAGCGGGGGACTGGACAAGCCAGGCACTCTGCTGCCGGACACGCGTCTTTTCAATTCAGACGGAATGGGGGATGATTTCCATTTTGCAATCGATCCCTGGATCGTAACCTCCTTTTCCCGGCATGAGACGATTCCGCCCCGCGGATACAAGGATGTGTACTTCGGCGTTGCACAGCCGAAAAAAACGGGCACGGTAACAGTGGAAGCGCGCCTGCAGTACCGGCAGGCCGACCAGAAAATAGCCCAGAAGCTTCTTCATGGAGTTCCGGCTGACATCAATCTCGAGAAGATCTACGGCATAAAAGCCGTGCCCCCGCTGCCGGTTGTTGAAATGGCGGCAAAGAAGGCTATTTTCAGCAGCAGGAAATAATCTTTGCCACGGATGTCACGGATTACACGGATAAAGCGAGAGATCCTGAGCCGTAAATTTAGGGAAAGTTGTCGAACTATTCACCCATCATGCCTCAATGACGGAAAAAATGATTCTCATCCGTGTCCATCTGTGTCCATCCGTGGTTAAACCGGAGGTGTTTTGTGGACGTTGTCGAAAAGAAAATCGGTAAAACGATTGTACGCCTCGTGTCCGCTGACCTGACCGAGCGGGACGTGGACGCCATTGTGAACGCCGCAAACAGCCGGCTTCAGCACGGGGGCGGCGTAGCCGGAGCGATTGTCAGAAAGGGCGGCACTGTCATCCAGGACGAAAGCGATAAAATCGGTTATGTGCCCGTGGGCGGAGCTGCAATAACGACTGGCGGAAAATTAAAGGCCCAGTACGTCATTCACGCTGTCGGCCCCAGGATGGGAGAGGGAGATGAGGACAATAAGCTGAAGAGCGCGATAAACAGCGTACTTAGTTTAGCGGCTGAGGAAAGGCTTAAGAGCATATCAGTGCCCGCGATCAGCGCGGGTATTTTCGGGTTTCCCAAGGACCGCTGCGCAAAGATTCTGGTCAATGAAACCTGTTCGTTTCTCAAAGGCAGACCCGAACAGCAGCACCTTGAACTGATAGAATTCTGCATTTTCGATCAGGAGGCGTTCGCGTTTTTTAAGAATGAGATTCAAAAAATGCTGTAGACCCAACGCGCTCTTTCCTAACCCCGGTCAAGCCATCTCGATTCCATCACTCATTACAGCTGCGAAGGAACATACGGATGGAACGAAAGAAAACGTTAAAAGAGCTGCCGATTGTAGGTGACGGTACAGGGCTCGATCAGACCAACCGTTTCCATAAAGAAGAAGTTCAACTCGCCCTCCGTAACAGGGGTATGCCGCTGGAGGCGCTGCGGTACCCGATTACACCCACAGGCATGCACTACCTTCTTGTCCACTTTGACATCCCGGAAATAAACAGCAACGACTGGCGGTTGGAAGTCAAAGGACTTGTGGCAAAACCTTTGACCCTGACCTTGGAGGAAATCCGGAATAGATCAGCTCAAACTCTCACGGTAACAATGGAATGTGCCGGAAACGGTCGTGCCCTTTTTGCGCCTCGTCCCGTAAGCCAGCCCTGGCTTGTTGAGGCGATCGGGACAGCGAAATGGACAGGCACTTCACTCCGCCGAATCCTTGGAGAAGCAGGCTTGGGCAAGGATGCTCGAGAGGTCATCTTTACCGGTGTTGACAGCGGAATGCAAGGCGGCGAACTTCAATATTACCAGCGCAGCTTAAATCTGCAGGAAGCGATGAGGAATGAGATGATGCTGGCTTACGAGATGAATGGCGAGGCGCTTCAACCGCAGCATGGATATCCCCTGCGCCTGCTCGTACCGGGCTGGTATGGCATGGCGAGTGTGAAATGGTTACACCGAATAGACGTTGTTGCGGAACCGTTCCAAGGATACCAGGCTGCACATTCTTACCGGTATGCGAAGTAGGCGGAAGATGCCGGAGAGCCTGTTAACTTGATCCGGGTGAGGGCTTTGATGGTCCCTCCCGGAGTTCCCGATTTTTTGACCCGGACGCGGTTAGTACAGGCAGGTCCAGTCACACTTATTGGCAAGGCATGGGCAGGCAGGCGAAGCGTATCGCGTGTCGAGGTGAGCGCGGACAATGGCTTAACATGGTCGGATGCCCGACTGGAAGAATCTCTCTCGCCGTATGCCTGGAGAGGGTGGCATTTTCTCTGGAATGCTGCTCCAGGCGCCTATGTGCTTTGTGTGCGGGCAACCGATTCCGAAGGGAATGTACAGCCGCTGGACCAGGAATGGAATTTCGGAGGTTTCGGCAACAAAAGCGTTTTGCCCAATGGTGGCAGCAGTCTGCTTTACTTTCGTTTTCTGTGGATGCGCATCCGTATCTGCCAGATCGGTTAAAGATCCTTCGTTTTCAGATCCCGTTCATACAATGTTCAGATACTAACATCAAAAGCAGAAAACTAGCCAAACAGTCGAGTTGTCCTCGCTTCGCTCGGTGGCTCACGGAGCGCAAACCGATTTTTGTGGTATGCGTGATGATTACGAGATGACATGATTCTCATTATTAAATATTTCAAATGCAGATTAATTTTATTATTCTTGTTTTCTACTTCTCTGACCAGTTGCGCCCATTTAGACCCATATGAAAATTTTAAAGGGCATATGCAAAATGAAATTGGAGAAAGCATTGATAATGCACCCTCATATACTTGGCGCTATCAGCCGAAATCTGTAGCGCCATTGCCTAATGGGAACATCGCGTACAAATACGAACATAAAAATTTTCGTGGAACATGTCGATATATTTTTGAAGTAGATCCGGCGACACGTACAATTGTAAAATGGGCTTATGACGGAGAAGATAAAGATAAAGCATGCTTTGTAAATCCTTAAAGGGTCAGCAGATCTCACGCGCTTAGCTTCACGAGGGACCAGCCCCTCGCCCACTTTGGGAGAGGGACCGGGTGAGGGGGTACCAAAGCAAAAAAGATATGGGGGGAAAAACCGATCTTTTTTAAATGGTGCCGGTCGAGATCGCGGCGCTTGAAATCCGGCGTGAAAAGACCCGTGCCGTGAAGCAGGGCATGAGGCCTCCTGACAGGGAGTATAAGGCTGATATGACGGGTGTTTGAGGGACTGAAATAATATGTTGCCTTATTTTAGATTTGGTGTAAAATCTAAAATAACAAGCATGCTTATTTTAACGTAAAAAGAGGCTGTTAATGAAGAACTTCAAATCTGGCCGATTTGTTCAGCAAGGCCATTACAAAAGCTTTCAGCCAAACCCGATCAACCAGGCCTGGGCTCTTGACAGTATGGAATTAATTCAGCTACTTGGCCAGGCTGACCGGGAACTGGGCCGGCTGGATATGTATTCCGAGTACATCCCTAATGTCGATCTCTTCATCAGGATGCATGTGCTGAAGGAGGCCACTCAATCGAGCAAGATCGAAGGTACGCAGACCAACATAGAAGAGGCGCTGCTTGAAAAAGAAGATGTTGCGCTCGACAAAAGGGATGACTGGGAAGAGGTGCAAAATTATGTGAAGGCCATGAACGAAGCGATCGCAAAATTGAAGAAATTGCCCTTTTCCGCGCGCCTGATACGGGATACTCACAAAACCCTGCTGCAAGGAGTGCGGGGCAAGCACAAGCAGCCGGGGGAGTTCAGGCAAAGTCAAAACTGGATCGGCGGAGCAACGATCAACGACGCTGTTTTTGTGCCTCCGGTGCACACTTCGGTCGCCGAGCTGATCGCTGATCTCGAAAAGTTTGTGCACGATGACACGAAGCATTTTCCGGAATTGCTGAAGATAGCTCTCGTCCATTATCAATTTGAAACCATTCACCCGTTTCTTGACGGCAACGGCAGGGTGGGCAGACTATTGATAACCCTTTACCTTGTCGGCAGAGGAATATTGAAGCGGCCTGTGCTGTATTTATCGGACTTCTTTGAGCGTAACCGCACCCACTATTACGATAACCTGATGCGAGTGCGGGAGAAGAACGACTTACTGCAGTGGTTCAAGTTTTTCCTGGTCGGGATAATAGAAACCGCAAAGAACAGCATCGCCACGTTCGATAACATCCTCAAACTGCAAAAAAAGGCGGAAACCAGGGTCCAGACGCTTGGCAGCAGAACAGCTAATGCTCAAAAGGTCGTGCATTATCTGTATCAACGGCCGATGATCGATGCCGCAAAAGTAGGGGAAGTGGCGGGAATATCTCCAGCATCCGCGTACAAGTTGATCGTTGATCTGGAGAAGTTCGGAATCCTGAAAGAAGTAACCGGCGGAAAACGCGGAAAGCAATACATTTTCGATGCATATTTAAAGCTGTTCAAGTAATAGCGGTTCAGCCAATTTATGAAATCATCCGGTGTAGACAAAAAGGAAAAACCAGCAGTGCGTGATGAAGCTGTTTCACGATGAGCTGAATTAGGGTGAGGGCTTTGATGATTCCTCCCGGGATTCCTGATTTTTTGACCCGGACTCGGTTGGCTCGGTCAGGGCCTGTCACACTTTCCGGCAGAGCATGGGCGGGCCGTCGTGAAGTGTCTCGAGTGGAAGTAAACGTTGACAACGGAGCCACGTGGGCGGACGCCCAGCTGGAGGAACCGCTCTCTCCGTATGCCTGGGAGGGGATGGCATTTTCTCTGGAACGCGACTCCAGGCAGGTATGTGCTCTGTGTACGCGCAACCGATTCCGAAGGGAATGTACAGCCGCTGGACCAGGAATGGAATTTCGGAGGCTTCGGCAATAACAGCGTGCAGCGGGTGAATGTGATTGTAGAGTGAAGCATGTTAATATTTGTAGAATAGCTATCAAATAAAGCAATACATAGAGCCTCCACGAGGGGCATTTATTTTTTTGCAATTATAGCAATATTGCTATATAATTATTCTAGTAAAGGATGAGGCGAATGGATTATCGGAAACACAGAAAAGAACTACTGAAAGATAAGGCTGTTCGGGGTGAACATGAAAAAATGGGGCCGGAATACGAGCTTGCGCGGAGCATACTCGAGCAGCGGCTCAAAAAGAAGATGACACAGGTTGAGGTGGCGAAGAAAACCGGCATGCCGCAATCCACGATTGCGCGGATAGAAGGACTGACCCACGGTTTGCCACGCATTACGACGCTCAAAAAGATCGCGAAGGTCTTGGACGCAGAGCTTATCATCACGCTGAAGGCAAAGAAGACTGCGTAAGCCTGGGTCTCGAACTGGAGAGATGTAAATGTTGCCGAAATAAAGGCCGCCCACGCATCCGGCGAGATACTGCTCAAGGCGTTTCTGGAGCCGATGGGCATGACGCGGGTTGAAGAAGGCGAGCTAAGGGTAGTTTTAGGAGATAGTTTTTCGAAAAGAAGTACCACAATAAAGACTGATGAATTTTTCAGGGGAATAATAACACCATGAAGAGAGCTGAAAAAGTTCGATTTATTACCTGCGAGGACGATGATCCCGATCTTATCGTTTCATTCGCTCTTGAGGATCAAGATCCTATTTACGTTAAGAGCCTTATATTACTTCGCACGCCGAAATTTGAGCTTTTCCTTCATGAATCTGAAAGAGGCGTTTCGGTATCGCTTGAGGACGGGGAAGAAGAACGGATTCTGTTGAAAGTCATCAGGTTTGAAAAGGAGAAAATTCTGATAGAAAGTACAAAGATAACATATGAGCTCGATGTCAGCGCTGTCGAAAAGGTTGAAATAAAACAGGCGAAGAAGCTTTTAGAAAAGATGAATTTTGATTCCCGGTTTTTGGTGGAAGGCGTTTGATGCCCGCAGCAAAAACAGTCACATCGCCTTCATTAGTTTATTCGTTCATTTCTGCCAGTCATTTCTTAGTAGCTTTAGGCAAGATCAAGCATCTTGCCTAACCTACGGATTAAGCAAGGTCCTCGGATTGTTAACAAAGGGAAAGTATCCGGTCCATTGGGAATGTGGAGATAGGATAATAATCAAATGGCAATAAAGAAAAGTAAACTTTATAGCTCCCTCTGGGCAAGCTGCGATCAACTCCGTGGAGGTATAAATGCGTCTCAGTGCAAGGACAGGCTTCCCGAAACAGATTTATTGAGACTAGCACGGTAAGTGCAAACACAAATATCAATCAAGATGCTCTAAAAGCACTTCAAATAGCATTCCCGTCCGGCAAGGCCGAACAAACCGCCATCGGTTCCGTTCTCTCCGACATGGATGCCGAGATCACGGCGCTTGAAACCCGGCGTGACAAGACCCGTGCCGTGAAGCAGGGCATGATGCAAGGAACTCCTGACAGGGAGGTAAGGCTGGTATGAGCAAGCACGACAACAAAGAAAGGCCGAATACCAAGGAGGGCGGGCCTCGGACTGAGCAGTCAAATCAGCAGGATCGGTCGGAGAATGCCGCCCGTCCGAAAAGATTGCGGCCGAGCGGCGGATACCGGAAGCTGCGATCCTTTCAGACCACAACGGTGATCTACGACGCGACCGTGTCTTTCTGCGACCGGTTCCTGGACAAGCGCTCGCGGACTGTCGACCAGATGGTCCAGGCCGCGCGAAGCGGGCGGCAGAATATCGCCGAAGGCAGCCGGGCAACGGCGACTTCTTCTCAGACGGAGCTGCGGCTGATCAATGTTGCGCGGGCCAGCCTGGATGAACTGCTATTGGATTTTGAGGATTTTCTGAGGCAGCGCGGTCTCCGGCAATGGAGCAAGGACGATCCGCAGGCGCGGGAAGTACGAGAAGTAGAGAAGAGGAAAGAACCGTCCGATCGGACCGATCAGACGGGACATGCGGCTTACGCCGCATGGGTTAGTCACAAAGACCCCGCAGTCGTAGCCAACGCGATCATTTGCCTGATCCATCAGGCGAACTATCTGCTTGATCAGCAGATTGCCGCCTTGGAGAAGGGGTTCGTTGAGGAAGGCGGCTATTCCGAGCAACTGGCAGCTGCGAGAATCGAGAAACGAAGAAAAGATCTGTCGGATAAGACGGATCGGACGGAACAAAGAAAGCCTGTCTGCCCCATCTGCAAAGGCCTCATGGTGCTGCGAATCGCGAAGAAGGGCAGCAATACGGGCTCGCAATTCTGGGGTTGCGCGGACTATCCGCAGTGCAAGGGGACCGTTAAATTGGCCTGAACGGCTGATCTGGCTGATTAAATAGAGCGGAAGCTGTTGAATGTTTATGTGCTTGATATTGTTCTGCTGTATGCGAGTGAGCCTGATTCCGAAACCGCCGAGGCATTCGCAAATCGAGTTAAGGAAAAAATTGAATATGCGTTTAATGCAAAGCTGTTTGATAGAGAATCAGGCAACTGGCAGAGCATAGAACTGAGATATGTTGATGCTATTTCCGACGAGGCCATGACTGTCCGTGTCTCAGAACGTTATAAGAAGTGGCGTCTTGATCACATCAGCATGGGGGCAGAACCGCACCAGCCTGTATAGGCTGGACAGTAAGTCCGTAATTGCCCCAACGGCGGTCGCCGCCACATGCGCGCCGTCCTTTTGCGCAGGATCTCAACTCAGAAGGTTCACACCCCGCAATATGCGTTGCCTCACCTGTTCTGCAAGCCAATAGATAAAAGCAAGAATCCCAACTGCACTACAAATTTGCCTTTAACCATGAAATTGGCCGTCGTTACAATATTGTGAGCGAAGCCGATTTGCAGACCTCATATGAGGATTGTGAAACTCCATCAGGAGCAGGAGGAAAGGCTTTCGCGGAAAGAAGGTTACACTTACGGTTACACCAAGACTTTATCAGAGAGGAAAATGAAAAGGCGGCGTGAAAAGCTCTTGAAAAGATGGTGCCGGTGGCAGAAACTCACTCGCTTCGCTTCACGATGGGGCCAGCCCCTCGTGTGCTCCCCGAAGCACGGGGGAATCCTTCCCCCGTACCCCCTTGTTCAATTCGATAGAATTATCATTGTCCGCTAGCCCCTCGCCCACTTTGGGAGAGGGACCGGGTGAGGGGGGCCCCAAAAGCAAAAAAAGATCGGAGAACAACCGATCTTTTTTTAAATGGTGCCGGTGGTCGGAACGCTCACGCGCTCCGCTTCACGAGGGGGCCGGCCCCCTCGTGGGCTCCCCCTCAAGCATGGGGGAACCTTTCCCCCAAACCCCCTTGTTCGATTCCTCCTCACAAAAGCAAAAAAGATCGGGAGAAAAGCCGATCTTTTTTAATGGTGCCGGTGGTCGGAATCGAACCGACATGGAGTTGCCCCCGGAGGATTTTGAGTCCTCTGCGTCTACCAATTCCACCACACCGGCACGGAGTAAAATTACACTAACACCTAAACGGTGTCAAGCGAAAAGCCCCCCTTCGGAGTGCGGAGTGGTGAGTGAGGAGTTCGGAGTGAAAACAAAGTCCATTCGCGCTCTGGAGAAGCCCGACGCGATTCGCTGATCAATCTAATTGCAAAAAACAGCCTCTTTTGACGCAAACTCTTTGTTTTTACGATGATGTTCCATTTTCAGGTTGCATCTTGTTGCCCTCCTTTGTATAATACCTTTTATATGCTTACCGGCTACAATACGGACTTCAAATTCCAGGGCAAAGTCTATCACGTGCAGACGGAAGATGGAGGAGCAAATAGTCCGTTTATCACGTCTCTTCTGTATCATCAGGGCGCTATTCTCGCTTCACGCAAGACCAGCTATGCCGACATATTGAAAGCGGACTGCCTGGACGAAGTGGTGCGCGAACTCATGATGGAGCAGCACAAGCATATGATCCGCGATCTGATGCAGGGCAAGCTGGATCTCAATAAAGCACCCCACGAATCCACCTATACCCCCAAACCCCCGGCAGCTTCAAAGCCCGCCCCTGTACAGGCCCCGGAACCGGCTCCCCCTCCAAAGATCGTGGCTGCGCCTGCTCCTGCTCCGGCGCCTGCTCCTGTCGAACCGGTTCAGGAAAAAAGTCTTGATGATATCATTCTCGATTTTCTCTCTCAGGAACAGAAGGATCGGGGACAGGCGAAGTAGATCAAGCAAAATGCATATTGCAAAATGCAAAGTGTACCCTGCTCTGGCGAAGACGCGGGCATTAACAAATTGATTCAATATTTTTATGGCCTCCGGCCATACCGCAAATTTGCAATTTGAAATTTCCAATTTTCAATGGCCCGGCCAAAGGCCGCACTAGGAGGATTTTTGCATGGGAGTCACCGAACAGCAGCTGAAGTCACTCAAAGAAAAGGCGAAAAGGGTACGAGTCGACATCCTGAAGATGCTGACCGAGTGCGGATCCGGTCATACCGGCGGCAGTCTTTCCGCGGCTGATATCGCGACTGCCCTGTACTTCTACAAAATGAAGTACGACTCCAAAAAACCGCACTGGAAGGAGCGGGACAATTTCATTCTGTCCAAGGGCCATGCAGCGCCGCTCCTGTACACGGTGCTTGCGCATGCCGGCTTCTTCGAGCCTGCCGAGCTTTGTACGCTGCGCAAAATCGGCTCCCGCCTTCAGGGTCACCCGGACAGCAAGTACCTCCCGGGGGTGGAGATCTCGACCGGGTCCCTCGGCCAGGGGCTGTCCGTTGCAAACGGGCTCGCGCTCGCGCACCGGCTCGACAAGACTCCGAACCGCGTCTACGCCCTGCTCGGGGACGGCGAACTGCAGGAAGGACAGATATGGGAGGCTGCAATGACGGCGGCCCATTATAAGCTCGATAATCTGTGCGCCCTCGTCGACAACAACGGGCTGCAGATCGACGGGCCGGTTGCAAAGGTGATGGGCGTCGAACCGATAACCGACAAGTTCCGGGCGTTCGGCTGGGAAGTCCTGGATATCGACGGTCACGACATGGCAAAGATCGTTGCAGCTTTGGACAAAGCCGAGACCGTAAAGGGAAAGCCCACAATGATCGTCTGCCGCACGGTCAAGGGCAAGGGCTCGAAGGTCTTCGAGGGCAAGGTCGAATTCCACGGGACCACGCCGTCAAAGGAAGAGCTCGAGATCGCGCTGAAAGAACTCGATGAATCGGTCTGCAAGTAATTAACATTACCACGGATGAACACACCTGCACTCGCGCTTACAGCACTCGTAACCGCTGGGCGCAGGCGGATTCACACGGATAATTACGAAAGCAAAATTCGGCAAGAATTAAATTCAAATTCTTTTGCCACTTTGCCGTTTTTGCTGCGATATCAATTTTCTGATTCTATCCGTGTACATCAGTGCTTATCCGTGGCAAAATATCGTTATTGTTCTGAAGGAGGAACTGTGACAAAGATAGCGACACGAGATGCATATGGCGATGCGCTGGTAAGCCTTGGTAAAAAAAGGGAAGACGTGGTTGTGCTGGACGCGGACCTGTCGGGTTCGACGAAGACGTCAAAGTTCGCAAAGGTCTTTCCTGACCGGTTCTTCAATATGGGCATTGCGGAGCAGGACATGATGGGAACCGCGGCCGGTCTCGCGATCGGCGGCAAGCTTCCTTTTGTAAGTACGTTTGCCGTGTTCGCAACCGGCAGGGCGTGGGAGCAGGTCCGGCAGTCCATATGCTATCCCAACCTGAGCGTGAAGATAGTGGCGAGCCATGCCGGAGTGACGGTCGGTGAAGACGGCGGCTCTCACCAGTCGGTCGAGGACATCGCGGTTATGCGAGTCATCCCGAACATGACCGTCATTGTTCCTGCGGACGGGCCCGAGACGCTTCAGGCGATCGAAGCTGCGGCCGAGCATAAAGGCCCCTGCTACGTGCGGGTCGGACGGAACAAGGTGCCGACGCTTTTCAATGAAGACTACCGGTTCAAGATCGGCAAGGCGCACGTGTTCAACGAAGGCAAGGACGCAGCAATCATCGCGACAGGCATCCTGGTCGCAGAGGCCCTTAAAGCCCGCGATCTGCTGAAAGCCGACGGGATCGACGCGGGCGTGATCAATATGTCGACGATCAAGCCGATCGATTCTGACGCCGTGATCAGAGCGGCAAAACAATGCGGCGCGATCGTTACCGCAGAGGAACATTCCATCATCGGAGGCCTTGGCGGTGCAGTAGCCGAGGTACTTGCCGAATCATATCCGGCCTCCCTTGTCCGGATCGGCGTCAAAGACACCTTCGGCACGTCCGGGGATTGTGAAGGGCTGCTGAAGCATTACGGGCTGTCCGCGGCCGATATCGCGGCTGGGGTGAAGGAAGCGATCAGGAAGAAACGGTAAAAGTTTAGCCACGGATCGTCACGGATAGACATGGATATAAGCGAAACATGAACAGCAGATCAGCCATTTATTTTTTTTGCCGCTATCCGTGCTCATCAGTGTCCATCCGTGGCAAATGATAGGGTTTTAGTTCCATGATCCAGCTCTACCGCGTAACCAAAAATTATGAAGGCGTACCCGCCCTCCGGGAGGTAAGTTTTTCCGTGGGCAAGGGCGAGTTCGTTTTTCTCACAGGTCCGAGCGGCGCGGGCAAGACCACACTCCTGAAAATCCTTTTTTGCGCGGAACACGCCGACGAAGGGCAGATCATCATTCAGGGTATGAACACGTTCCGGCTGGATGCATCCGGCATTCCCTATCTCCGCCGCAACATGGGCTTCGTGTTCCAGGATTACAAGCTCCTGCCCCACAAGACCGTTTTCGAGAATATCGCCCTGGCGTTGAAAGTCGTGGGAGCGCCATACGGCGACATCGAGCGGCGCGCTTATCAGGTCCTCAAGAAGGTCGGCATGGAATCCAAACGTCATCTGACGCCGCCGAAACTCTCGGGCGGCGAGCAGCAGCGGGTAGCGGTCGCGCGTTCTCTGGTAAACGAGCCTCTCGTGCTTCTTGCCGACGAGCCGACCGGCAACCTCGATCCACAAAGCGGCCAGGAGGTATTCAGCCTGTTCAGGGACATCAACATGAAAGGAACGACCGTGGTCGTTGCCACCCACGACTGGGAGACCGTCAGAAAAATGCAGCGCAGAATCATTCTCATGGAGCGAGGCAGGGTTATCGATGACGGCCGTCCGGGCAAGAAGGCAGGGGAAACACAAAAGGATTCATCCATCGGCAGCGACGCCCGAATCGTCAAGCGGTAAACGGCAGCGGCCAAGCACGAACGACGAAAGGTGAAAACCGGAACGGGCCTCGCAACCAATATGACCAAACCACGGTGCAATTAGATGAAAGGATACGGACTCTTCTATTTCATTGCGGAAGCCTTCCGGGGACTCCGCGCCAATAGCCTCGTGAACCTGCTTGCCGTCGGCACAATCAGCATGGCGATGCTTATTGTCGGTTTTTTCCTGCTTGCCTTGATCAACCTGCACGGTGCAGTGAGCAGGCTCGGCGAACGGGTCGAAATGTCGGTGTATTTGAGAGACGGTCTTACGGAGCATGAAAAGGAATTCCTTCATGCCCGGTTGAATGCGGAACCGGGCGTCAAGAAGGTTACATATCTCGCGAAGGCCGATGCTCTGGCTCTTTTCAAAAAAGAACTGAAGGGCCAGGAGACGCTGCTGCAGGGACTCGGCGACAACCCGCTTCCGGATTCCTACGAGGTAAGCGTCGATCGCAGGTATGCCGGGTCCCAAAGGCTCGAAGCGATGGCCGGGAAATTCTCCGATTATCCGGGAGTGGAGGATGTATCGTACGGGAAACGGGGCGCGGAAGTAATATCCGGTCTCTATAAACTCGTCACCTTCGGCGGCACGGCGCTCGCGGTCCTGCTCGGCATATCCGTCGTATTCATCATATCAAATTCGGTGCGGCTTGCCCTCTATTCGCGCGGGCAGGAGATCGAACTGATGCAGTGGATCGGCGCTACCCGCGGTTTTATCCAGGGCCCGTTCCTGATAGAAGGAATGATGCTGGCCATGATCGGATCCGGACTGGCTGTCGGCATTATTGCCGCCGTCTATTACTCTCTGCCGCAGGAAATTGTCCAGTTTCTGACCATGACGAACGGACTGGACTTTTTGCCTTTTTCAGTGGTAACATACCTGATTCTTGGCGGCAGTATCCTGGGACTTGCCGGAGGTTTAATCTCGGTCGGCAAGTTTCTGGAATAAGAACTCTGTTACGTCGCAAAGCGAGATCTTATGTACACGGACTTATCTGTGGCACGCTGTTGATGCGAGCCTGCTTTGCGCTCGGCGGCAAACCTGAATAGTTTTGAAAATGCATGAAAAACTGGGTTTCGGTCATTCTGGCCTTCTTGCTCATCGTAGCTGCGGCATCCGGATCCCGGACGGCACGTGCTGATGACTCATCGGCCAAAAAGAAAGAATTGTCCCGTGTCAGGCAACAGATGCGGGAGAAACAGAAAGAGATACGCCGCCAGGACAGAAAAGAACGTTCGATCCTGACCGAACTTGACGCGATAGACAAAGACATCCAGTCCGGAAAAGCGGAGCTCATTGAGCAGCAGCGAAATCTTCGGGAAACTGAAGCAGCTCTTCGCGACATCGAGAGGAATAATGCTGCGGTCAGCCGCGAACTGGACGGATTAAAGAAGGCCTATGCTCTTCGTCTGCGGGCGCTTTACAAGATAACCAGGAGGGGATACTCCGACGCGGTGTTGGCCGCCGATGATCTGGGCGATGCGTTAAAACGAATAAAGTACCTCGGCATCATCATCGAGCGGGACCGCGCAATCATACGCGATTACGGAATTGCACTCGACCGTATGGAAGCGCGGCAAGCGGAGATTTCACAAAAGAAGCAGGCGCTTTTCGAGCGCAAGCGGGCGATCGAGCTGAGGAAGGCGTCCCTCGTGTCCCGAAAAAGAAAGAAAGCGGTATTGTTGGCCGGTGTCAGGGGTAAAAAGAGCCTCCACGAGCAGGCGCTGCACGAACTGGAAGAGTCCTCCGTGAGCCTCTGGGCCATGGTCAAGAAGACCGAGCGGGAGCGCAAGGAGCAGAAAACAGGGCGAGTCCCGTCTCCGGAACAGTTGCAGCCCGCGGCTTCGAACCGGACGCGGCTTCCCTGGCCGGCTACAGGCCGTGTGCTCACGCAATTCGGGATGCAGCGCCATCCGCAATTCGGGACGATGGTTTTTCGACGCGGCATCGAGATTGAAGTGCGTGAGGGAGAGCCTGTCAAGGCGGTGAGCGACGGCCAGGTGGCATATGCGGACTGGTACGTCGGATACGGCAAGCTGGTGATTCTCGAGCACAATAGCGGTTTTTATACTCTTTACGGCAACCTTTCACAGCTGGATATGCAAAAAGGAGAGCGGGTGCTCAAAGGTCAGGTTCTCGGGCTCGCGGGAGAGACCGGCAGCCTGAAGGGGGCGAAGTTGTATTTCGAAATACGCCAGAACGGAGAGGCGAAGGACCCGCTCGCCTGGCTGGCCAGGAGATAACGTCACAAGCGTGGAGAGCGGCATGAAGATATTCGTGGAGGAAGGCGACATGATCAAAGTTAACAGAAAAAAGTTTATTGCAATGGTGCTCGTATTGATGCTGGCAGGCACCTTCGTGCTGCTTACGACCGGAATTCTGATCGGTCAGGAAGTGGCGCAGTCCAAGTCGGCCACGTACGAAGAGCTGAGACTGTTCACCCAGGCTCTCGAACTGGTCAAGAGAAACTACGTGGAAAACCCCGACTCCAAGGAGCTGATCGAGGGCGCGATCAAGGGAATGCTTGCCGGCCTTGACCCCCATTCGTCCTACATGGCGGCCCGCGCATTCAAAGAGATGAGCCTGGACATCAAGGGCGAATTCCAGGGCATTGGAATCCAGATAGGAATCAAAAACCAGCAGCTTACCATCATCGCGCCCATCGAGGGCACACCCGGCGACCGTGCCGGGCTTGCAGCCGCCGACAAGATCCTCAAGATCGACGACGAATGGACCAAGGACATGTCCATAGAGCAGGCAGTGGACAAAATGCGGGGGCCGAAATCCACTCAAGTCCGGCTTTTCATCATGCGGGAAGGGTGGGACAAACCCCGGGAGTTCAAAATTATCCGCGATACGATCAAGGTCCAGAGCGTAAAGTCGAAGATGCTCGATGACGAGATCGGCTATGTGAAGCTCATTCAATTCCAGGGCCAGACCGGCGAAGAGCTGGAAAAGGCCCTGAAGGGACTCGAAGCCAAGGGAATCAAGAAGCTTGTACTGGATATGCGGAACAACCCCGGCGGGATACTGGATGCATCGGTCGATGTAAGCGGCAAGTTCCTGCCGAAGGACAAACTGGTGGTCTATCTCCAGGGCAGACAGAAGACCGACCGGAAAGATTATCTCACGACAGGCTCGAAGATTATTCGCGAGTATCCCGTTGTCGTATTAGTCAATACCGGCAGCGCCAGCGCTTCTGAAATCGTCGCCGGCGCGCTGCAGGATTCGAAGCGGGCCCTGATCATCGGAACACAGACTTTCGGTAAAGGGTCCGTCCAGACAGTATTTCCCCTCGAGGATAACGGCGGGATCCGTTTGACGACCGCGAAGTATTATACGCCCAGCGGCAGGTCCATCCAGAATGTCGGAATTACGCCTGACCTTGAGATCAAGCTGCCCGCGGTTAAAGACCCGAAAAACGGAGACCCTGTGCATGTGGTCGTTCGGGAAAAGGACCTTGATCGGCACCTCAAGAACGACACGGTCAAGGAAGAACTGAAAAAAGAGGGCGCCGCCGCTGACGAGGAATTTGCGATGGAGTTGATGCCCAAGGATGAAAAGGAAGACATTCAAATACAAAAAGCGATCGAGATCCTGAAGACGGCGACGCGTGCAGAGGATGTCTTTAAGAACGTGCCGATGTCCGTGAAGAAGGAAAAATGACGCATTTCTAAAATTAGACGGGTTGTTTTCGAACTTTTGGATTCACTCAAAAAAATTTAACTGAGTTGTTTCACTGAAAAAGCAGGGTTTTTTGCCCTGCTTTTTCTTTTTGTAGATAATCGAAGATAAAATCAGATTTTATGATGAAATCTGTATAAAATAGCCTTAAATTACCTATAATCATTAAAAATAAGCTGTAAATCGATTTGCAATTTACATTATGAATCAATATATTAGCACTCGCCACAAATGAGTGCTAAAATGTGATACTATATAAGAGTATTCATTAAACAACTATTAGAAAGGAGTAGCAAAGATGAGTGTTAAATTTAAACCATTGAAGGACAGAGTTTTTGTAAGCTACACAGCGGAACTGGAAAAGACTGCGGGAGGGCTTTATATTCCTGACACCGCAAAAGAGAAGCCCCAAAGCGGAAAGGTAGAAGCAATCGGAGATGATGTGAAGTCACTCAAAGTCGGGGACAAGGTCCTTTTCGACCGTTATTCCGGCTCAAAGATCAATTTAGACAACGTAGAGTATCTGATCGTAAAAGAAGAAGATGTCCTGGGCGTGCTGGCTTAGATCTTCAGGCAACTATCCAACAATTTAAAATGAATTTATGAGGAGGAAAATAATATGGCAAAGCAGCTTATGTTCAACCAGGATGCCCGGGCAAGCATTCTGAGAGGCGTCAACATCCTGACCGACGCCGTGAAGGCCACGCTCGGCCCCAAGGGCCGCAACGTGATGATCGACAAGAAATTCGGTGCCCCGACAATCACCAAAGACGGCGTGACCGTGGCAAAAGAGATAGAGCTCAAGGACCATTATGAAAATATGGGCGCCCAGCTCGTTCGCGAAGTCGCGAGCAAGACCTCGGACGTGGCCGGCGACGGCACCACCACCGCCACTGTGCTGGCGCAGGCGATCTACCGCGAAGGCATGAAGAACGTGACCGCGGGCGCGAACCCCATGGACATAAAGCGCGGCATCGAGAAAGCGGTCACCGCCGTGATCGCAGACCTCAAGAAGATGTCAAAGCCCGTCAATGAGAAGAAAGAGATCGCCCAGGTCGGCAGCATTTCCGCAAACAGCGACGCGACGATCGGCGACCTTATTGCCGAGGCGGTTGACAAGGTCGGCAAGGACGGCGTGATCACCGTTGAAGAGGCAAAAAGCATGACCACCAGCCTGGATGTCGTGGAAGGCATGCAGTTCGACCGCGGCTACATCTCGCCTTACTTCGTTACCAACGCGGAAAAGATGACAGCGGTGCTTGAAGACGCATTCATCCTTCTCTCCGAGAAAAAAATCTCCACGATGAAAGACCTGCTCCCGATTCTCGAACAGACCGCGAAGATGGGCAAGGCGCTTTTGATCCTGGCCGAGGACGTAGAGGGCGAGGCCCTTGCTACCCTGGTTGTCAACAAGCTTCGTGGAACTCTCCAGGTCTGCGCCGTAAAGGCGCCGGGCTTCGGTGACCGCCGCAAGGCAATGCTCGAAGATATTGCTGTCCTGACCGGCGGCCAGGTGATCTCTGAAGACATCGGCCTCAAGCTCGAGAACGTAAAGCTCAACGACCTCGGCAGGGCCAAGAAGATCACTATTGACAAGGACAACACAACCATCGTCGAAGGCGCCGGGGACACGGCAAAGATACAGGGCAGGGTAAAGCAGATAAAGGCCCAGGTTGCCGAGACTACCTCCGATTACGACAAAGAGAAGCTCCAGGAGCGGCTGGCCAAGATTGTCGGCGGCGTGGCCGTGATCAACGTGGGCGCGGCGACCGAGACCGAGATGAAGGAAAAGAAGGCCCGTGTCGAGGACGCGTTGCACGCGACACGCGCGGCCATGGAAGAAGGCATCGTGCCCGGCGGCGGCGTTGCGCTGCTTCGCTGCGTTGCCAGCGTCGACAAGCTCAAACTGACGGGTGATGAAGGCATCGGCGCATCGATAGTGAAGAAGGCGCTTGAAGAGCCGATCAGGCAGATCGTAAACAACGCGGGTGTCGAGTCCTCCGTCGTTCTGGACAAAGTAAAACAGTCGGACAAACAGAACTACGGGTTTGACGCGCAGAAGGAAGAATATGTCGACATGCTCCAAGCGGGCATCATCGACCCCACAAAGGTCACCCGTTCGGCGCTCCTGAATGCGTCGTCCGTGGCGAGCCTCATGCTCACGACGGAAGTCATGATCACCGACCTGCCGGAAGAGAAGTCGGAAGGCGGCATGCCGGGCGGCATGCCCGGCGGCATGGGTGGCATGGGCGGCATGGGCGGAATGTACTAAGGAAGCTGTTTTTTCAACAGCATCCAGTTCGCGAGGAACGAAGACCGGCAGGGAGAAATCTCTGCCGGTTTTTTTACATTACAGTGCTCAAAATCAGCATCGCCCGAAAATACCCCACCGAAAAGATTGACATTCTAAAATAATTATCCTACTCTTGATACAATTTATCACGCCGTCTGAAATGATCTTTTGAAAACCAAATAATAGCCGGTGCATCGGATGAAAAGGAGGGTATCACGATGATCATGAAAAAAAGAGTGATGATAATGGTTTTCTGCCTGGCTCTGCTGTCCGTTCTTGCCGGATGCGGATCGGGCGGGAGCGACAAGAGCAATTCGCTTGGCCCCGGCGGCGGAGGGGGCGCAGGCAGCGGATACTCATCTGACCGCAACCAGAACAGCACGAACGGCGAAAGCGTAGATTCCGGGAGCAAGTTTTTTTATTTTTCGTATGATGATTCAGCAAGCACCGCAGCCGTAGAACTTGTGAAGTACAAATTGAACCACAATACCTTGCCTTCATCGTCGCTTGCCAGGCCCTGGGAGTTTTTTAATTACGAATCCTTCGATCCCTCGGGCTCCGAGCCCTTCGGCATATTCAATGTTTCGATGGGGCTCCTGAGCAGGCCCGCCCAGACTTCCGGCGAATCCGAGTATCATCTGGGAGTGCACCTGGCATCGCCCGAAATAACCCTGGAGGAAAGACAGAACGTAGTGCTGACCCTCGTCGTAGATGTGTCGGGATCGATGAGTGAGTTGTCGAGCAGCGATGCGGAAATTTCTTCAATGAAACTGGATGTGGCCAAATATGGCCTGAACCAGCTGGGAGCATCCTTGAAAGAGGGCGACATCATTAACCTGGTAACCTTCTCCGACAGCGCTGCAATTGTGCTGAAGAGTGTGCCTTATTCACAAATTGCGACTACGTTCATCCCCGCGGTCAATAACCTGAAAGTTATCGCGTCGACCAACCTGGATGATGGTCTTCAGAAAGGATATGAGGCCGCATTGAGCACGTTTGACCAGTCAAAACTCAACAGGGTCGTGATGATTACAGACGCATTCGCGAATATCGGCCAGATCAACAGTACGATCATCTCGCAAAATACCAGGACAAATGAGCTGGAAGGGATATATTTTTCAGGCATCGGCATGGGCGCTGATTTCCAGGAGGCGTTCCTGAACGAACTTACCGAGGCAGGCAAGGGCGCTTACTTCACGGTCATCACGAACTACGACGCACAAAGAGCGTTTCAGGACAGGTTCATCGCCCTTGTTTCCGTCGCCGCACGACACGTGCGCTTCAAGCTTGATTTTCCCGAAACGTGGACCCATACGACAAGCGCAGCGGAACAGACATCAACCGTGGCGACTGACGTTTCACCAACCAACTTTTCCTACAATACGAGCCAGTATTTCTATGAAGTCTTCTCAGGGCCGTCCGATACCACCCGCGATTTCACGCTTACCGCCACGTATACAGATCCTGTTACCAACCAGGAAATAACGAAGACCCTTACAAAGACCGTCGGGGAGGTCCTCGGGCTTCAGGAAAACAACATACGCGACGCGGAAACGGTCTTCCTATTTACCGAGTTGCTCGGCACTCGTGCTACGAAAGACAAGATCAGCAGCATAATCACGACCCATTATTCAGGATACTCCTCGACCCTGTTTACTGAATACACAGGCTTGGTGAATAAATACCTGACTATTTCAGGACAGGCGCCTCTTTTTTAACTTCGATAGAAATAGGAGTGGGAATGCCGAAAACCAGCGCCGGCATACTGTTGTATCGAAAAATAAACAATGCGCTCGAAGTTTTTCTGGTGCATCCCGGGGGGCCGTTCTTCGGAAAGAAAGACGCGGGTGCTTGGTCTATTCCGAAAGGTGAGCTCAACGAGGGTGAGGACGAACTGGCTGCCGCCAAACGCGAGTTCGAGGAGGAAACGGGATGCAGGCCTAAAGGCCCATTTATTTCGCTCCTGCCCGTAACGCAGAAAAGCGGCAAGATCGTAGTATCGTGGGCCGCGGAAGGCGACTGCGACGCGGATTCGATCACGAGCAACATGTTCAGTCTGGAATGGCCGCCTAAATCGGGCAGGATGCAGGAGTTTCCCGAAGCCGACCGGGCAGGCTGGTTTAAGATCCCGGAAGCAAAGCAGAAGATAAATCCGGCACAGGCCGCGCTGCTCAATGAGTTACTGCTCAAGCTGTGAACCTGGAAAGACCAATTTGGGACGCAGATAAAACCGGATAAACGCGGATAAAAGCTGATCAAAAATTTACTGGTAAATTGTTTTTCCATCAAAATTTGTTTTATCCGCATGTATCTGCGTTCATCTGCGTCCAACAGCAGTTTCCAGGGTGAGTTATTCCCAGCCGGACCGACTGATTCACTTAAAGTAATATCGCGCCCCAATCGCCGCATCCAAGTCCGCTTCAGTGTCCGGAGCAATATCCATAATAGGAACGAGCTCCACGAAAAATTCAACAGGCGCTTCCGCCAGGATGTAAGAAAAGCCGACCGGGAACCGTATGCCGATCAGGTCGTCATTGTCATTCCTGCCGCGCCCGTTGTCCGAATCCCGAAGCTTAAGCCTGGCGCCTATACCGTAATAGAAGAATATCCTTCCGGTGATCTCCCGCGGCTTCGGCATAGAGAAGGGATTGATCAGGTAGTCGGCGTGCAGTTGGAAGGATTCATTTTCCGAGAATGACCATGCTGCTGCGGCATCGATTGCGGTCGAGCGGCTGGTCCAGGTCTTGAACGTAAAGCCGGTAGGTTCACCCAGTATGACGCCGAGACCGATTCCATCCTGCGCGCCTGATGCTGTTGAGGCTGTAAGCAGCAATACGAAAAGAATTGATAATTTCTTCATTATTATGCACTCCTCCCTGGTGTGTAATTTGCCCCTCTGAAAAAAACAATTCAAAAACTCACTTTATATACTGTAAAAGTATATCAAAGATTAGAATCAAATCCCAAGATAAATCCGAGCATGCCTGTTGGCTGGTCGGTTTGTTCTCCCGGTCCTGGTGCTACACTAACAACAAAAGGTTCTCATGTCGGACATGCCTTTTTTGCTATAATCTGCTCATTCACAGCAGGGACCTAAAAAAGGACTGTGGCAACACTTTTGACAATGACACCTTCATTAAGGAGGTTTTCCATGAAATTCGCTCTAGCCACGATAGTATTTGCCCTTCTTGCAGTTCCCGTCATGGCACAGGAATTCGAAAAAGATGTGATAACAACGGCGTCAGGAGACGTCGCTATCACGTTTATCGGGCACGGATCTCTCATGATCACGTTCAATAAGGAAGTCATTTACATTGACCCTTACAGCAAGCTGACGGATTATTCGAAGCTGCCGAAGGCGGACCTGATTCTGATTACTCATGACCATCAGGACCATCTCGATCCCGCAGCCATTGACCGGATCAGGACCAAAGACACGAAGGTTATTCTGACGGAGAAGTGCTCCGAGAAACTGCCGGGCGGCGGTGTGATGAAGAACGGCGACATTCAGACGGTGAAGGGAATCAGAATAGAGGCTGTCCCCGCGTATAATCTTGTGCACAAGCGGGATAACGGCCAGCCCTTTCATCCGAAAGGGCAAGGCAATGGCTATGTGCTGACCTTCGGGGATAAGCGGATCTATATTGCCGGCGATACGGAAAACACGCCGGAGATGAAGGCGCTGCAGCATATCGATGTTGCTTTTCTTCCCATGAACCTGCCCTACACCATGACGCCGGAAATGGTCGCGGGTGCTGCTCAATCATTCAAACCGAAAATTCTCTATCCGTATCATTTCGGTGATACCGACGTTTCCCGCGTCGTTTCGCTGCTAAAGGGAAACAAGGACATTGAAGTGCGGATAAGGAAGATGAAATAAATTAAAAATAGAAACTCTGGCAGTAGTTGCAGTGTTTACGATTACCTCCCCATTTTTAGACGTTCTCCCCCTCGCGAACAGCTGATTTCAGATTTTTCTGAGACCGGCCATCCCAGAAGATTTAGCCCTGTCTCGTATTCATATCTCGGCAGTATAATCAAAAAAACCGATAAAAATCAGAACACTGCTATTTACGCACCATCGGATTCAGCAGCTAGAGTTCACCCAAAATATCGACAAATTTTTATTGGATAATAAATATAAAAAGGTGACAATTACCTTGACTCTCTTATCGTTTTTTGACACACTGACCGCACTATCTTTACCCCGATAAGCGGCGACACCTCCACCCCACCACCGTGCTGTCGTAGCTTCCGATTCAACCACGAACTGTTCTTAACCGCACGTTGTTTCTGCGTTAAGTCAAAGTTAAGAATTTGGAGGAAAAATGAACACCCTGCAACGACTACTTTCCGGCTTGCTTTTTGTCCTGATATGTTCAGGCGGGATGATGCAACAGGCCCATGCAGATCAATCCAACTGGATGCGGAATATGAAGTCTCTTCTTGAGAACAGAACGCTCAAACAGATTGTGATACCGGGATCACACGATGCGGCGATGTCCGTAACCGAATATTGCGCGTCGTTCGCATCAGAGTGTAATACGAAGACCCAGAATAAATCCGTTTACGATCAACTATTGGCCGGTTCCAGATTTTTTGACTTGAGGCCGCTCAAGTTTGACGGCGAATTTGTAACGGGGCACTACGATCATATGACGCTTCCCTGGTATGTATTCCCTCCTCAGTATTTGCTTTTAGCTCCCTTTGTAACTAAAGATGTTACGCTCGGTTGTAACGGGGAAAATTTAGCCGGCGTTCTGCGCGATGTTAAAGTCTTTCTGGATAACCATCCAGGTGAATTGGTGATCCTTAATTTCTCACATTACTTTGATCGGGACGGAAGCGGCATAATGCCGACTTTTACGACACAAACAAAAGAAGCCCTGTCCGGCATGGTGAAGTCAATTCTCGGTGATCATCTGGTAAAACTCGATGACAATGAAAACTTGACCGAAAAAGGGAACATGCGGGTATTGACCTTTAAAGACATATTGAAAAAAGGCCAGGCAATCGCGGTCTTCGACACCTCCTATGCATATGATAGAAAGAACGGTATATTACGATCAGAAGGCACAACTGACCATTTAGGAAGCCCTGATGATGACTTGCGAGTCTATGGCCACTATGCAAATAAAAATATTGTCGATGATATGATATCTGATCAGTTTACGAAGCTGAGTAACCAGGCACATCATGGGGACAAGCTGTTTCTTCTTTCCTGGACTCTGACCCAACAGCCTAATCAACAGATAGGTTGTTATTTTAACCTGGCAGATGACATATTGGAATTGGCACAACACGTAAACGGTTACCTGTCGGGGAACCTGCTCTCTTCGGTGCTGAGCTCGAGTCTAATTTATCCGCTCTGGCCGAACATTCTCTCTGTTGACGATTTTGGAACTTTTGCAACCGACGAAGCAATAAGGCTCAACCAGAATTACTGTACGAATCCTGCCAGGCAAGGAAGACCCCAAATCATTACCGCAAAAACGATTGGAGAAGGCAGCATTTATTCTGACGCAACGGGAACCATTATCGCTGGCGAAACGGCAACCATTGTTACTGACGCAGCGGGGAGCATCATTACTCAGGCGACCAGAACCATCGAGTACGGTTTGAGCAGCGCGTGGACCTTCACAGCGAGCCCCGGACATCATGTAGCTTTCGTGCAGATCGACGGCAAGACGGCGGGCAGCGCCGCCACCTATACCGTTAACTTCAATGACGATACCACCTGCACGGGGAAACGCTCAATTACCGCCTATTTTGCCCCTGATGAGAGCCCGGAACCCAGAACTCCCGACAATACCTTTGCCCCGAACGTGAACGGCCCGGTCTATGCGATGGCCAGGCAGGCTGACGGCAAGATACTATTGGGCGGTGATTTCACTTCCGTAAACGGCACGCAGATAAATCGCCTTGCCCGCCTGAATTCCGACGGATCGCTCGACGGCGCCTTTGCTCCCAGTGTTCAGAGCAGCGCGACTTCTACAAGCGAGTACGCCGCTGTCCGTGCGATTGCGATCCAGGATGACGGCAAGATAGTAATTGGAGGACAGTTCACAACAATAGCGCGGGAAGGCTCGTCAACTGTGAGCCGGTATCGCGTCGCGCGCCTGAATAGTGACGGATCGGTCGACAGCTTTGCGCCAAGCATGGACGGCACTGTTCATGCGATCGCCATCCAGGCTGACGGCAAGATATTGATAGGAGGCGAGTTCGAAGGGAGTGGAACGGTGACGCATAAGCATCTTGCCCGCCTGAATACGGACGGATCACTTGATACGCAATTCACCGCAGAGCCGAACAAAACGGTCAGGACCATCGCTATCCACCCTTATGACGGAAAGATAATCATCGGGGGTGATTTTACCTCGGTCTATGAAGCAACTTTCCAGAAAGATTATGAACGGTATTACCTGGCGCGGCTGTTGCCGAATGGATGGGTCGATTCCGCCTTTGAAAGCTATTCGAGGCTGATGAATGGACCCGTGGATGCCATTGCTGTTCAGGCCGACGGGAAAATCCTTGTCGGAGGCGAATTTGCCGTCACTGACTGGTATGGCCGGGGAACTTTTTCATACCTGCTGAGGTTTATCGGTCCTAATGACAGATTCAATGGCAGCGGAAGTTTGGACGCGGGATTCAATCCCATTATTGACGGCCCTGTACGTTCCATTGCGCTTCAGGCTAATGGGGACATCACCATTGGAGGTTATTTTCAATTCGTCGACAATGTTGCCAGGTATCGGTTGGCCCGCCTCAATAAACAGGACTATGAGGACGAATATAACGAAACACAGTCTCGTTGGATCCTTGATCAGGATTTCCTTCCCTATGCCGACGGCAGCGTCTCTTCCCTGCTGGTCCTGCCCGGTGACGAGATTTTGCCGGAAGGCAGGACCTTGATCGGCGGGGATTTCGATTTTGCAAAAGGTGGGTTCAGGAACAATGTCGCCGGCTTCAAAAATATCGGGACGGCTTCTGAAACCATCCCGGCCAACTACGACGGCTCCAAAATCAGCTGGATGAGAAGCGGCGCACTGCCGGAAGTCTCAAGCGTTATCTTCTACGGCTCCACGAATGGGACAGCATGGACCAGGCTGGGATCCGGAACGAGGACAACGGGCGGCTGGGAGCTTGGCGGGCAGAATCTTCCCAGAACGGGAACCGACTATTACATCAAGGCACAAGGGAGGACACACGGGGGGTATAATAATGCCTCTTCGTCCCTCGTTGAGTCTTTGCAAACGCTCCATAACATGACCGCCACCGCCGCTGCCAACGGCAGCATCAACCCGGAAGGGACCAGAATTTTAATTCATGATGCGACCCAGGCATACCGCATAACGGCCGCTGCGGGCTATCACATAAAGGACGTTCTGGTCAGTGGATTGACCGCAACTTCCGTCGTGTCCGTGATGGCCGAGCTCGGCGATTCCGTGTTCACGGCGCTCAGCAATACCATGTCCGTGATATCGGCTGCCAGTTATACCTTCAGCAACATAGCTACCAGCCAGACGATCACCGCCCGTTTTGAGCTCAACACCTACACGCTTAATGCGTCCACTCTCTATTCAGCCGGGTCGCCCACGCACGGCAGCATCAGTCCCGACGAACCTGTTTTCATCGATCACGGGCAGACAGTGATCTATACCATAACCCCTGATGCGGGCTATCACATTGCGGACCTGCGGGACAACGGCGTTCCCGTGGGCGCGCTGGCCGGGGCGCTGGCAACCCATGCCACCTACACCGTGGTGGTCACGGAAAAGCACGACATAACCGTCCGGTTCGCGCCGAATCCGACTAATGCCGTCACCGGCGCCGGCTTCAGCCAGGTTGCGACAAATGGTTTCATCAACGCCATGGCCATTCAGGCCGACGGGAAAATCGTCATGGGAGGGAATTTTACCTCCGTGAGCGCACAGTCCAGGAATTACATTGCACGTCTTAACGTTGACGGCGCCCTGGATACAACCTTTAACCCCGATGCCTACGGCGGCGGAGTTTTTGCGCTGGCCATACAGCCCGACGATGGAAAGATCATTGTGGGCGGAGATTTCGGTTTCCTGGGCGGCGAATTCGGATACTCCATCGCACGGCTCAACGGGAACGGTACCGTGGATTCCACCTTCTACAGACCTGACGCCAGATACCGGGTCCAGGCAGTGGCCATCCAGCCGGACGGAAAGATCATCGTGGGCGGGAGCTTCACCTCCGTCGACGGGCAAACGAGGAACCGCCTTGCCAGGCTGAATAAGAACGGCACCCTGGATGCGGAATTCAATCCGAACATGAACGGCACTGTCCATGCCGTAGCCATCCAGCCCGACGGAAAAATCATCGCCGGCGGCAGCTTTACCTCGGTTGGCGCACAAACGAGGAACAACATTGCCCGCCTGAATCAGGATGGGACCATCGACGCCGCATTCGATCTCGATGGACACGGTATTGTCCGTACGATAACCATCCAGCCTGATGGTAAAATCATTGTCGGAGGAGATTTCCGAAACATCGGCAGCAGCGGGAACTGGTATATCGCCCGTCTTAATACGAATGGCTCTATCGATGGAGATTTTGGAGTGCAGCTGAACGACAATGTCTCCTGCACGGTCCTCCAGCCGGACGGCAGGATCCTGATCGGCGGGAGGTTCAGCTCGGTCAATGGGGCCGAGAGGATGCGTACTGCCCGCCTTCACCCGGACGGAAGGCTCGATCGATCCTTCACTTCCTTCACGAACGACGATAGCGCTTATTCTCTGGCTATCCAGCAGGACGGCAGTATCCTGGTTGGCAGAAGGGACAAGGTCACCCGCTACAACCCGGATGGGACCTGTTGAAGCACCTGATGCGGCCTTTGCCCGGAATGCGAACGGCAAGGTCTACTCAACTGTTGTCCAGGCGGATGGAAGATCCTGATGGGAGGAACTTTTACTTCCGTGGGTGGGTCCAGCTATTCCCGGTTGGTACGGCTCGGCCAGGATGGAACCCCCGAACTTGGCATAAGACCCGAGGCGAATGGCCCGGTCCGGTCCATGTCAATCCAGGCGAATGGAAAGATAGTGCTGGGAGGGGAGTTCACCAAGATAGGCTATCACCCCAGGAACCGTCTCGCCCGCCTGAATTCCGACTTGTCCATGGATGTCCCCTTTGCTCCCAGCGTGAACGGCATTGTCCATAGCGTGACCGCTCAGACGAACGGTAAGATCCTGGTGGGAGGAGAGTTTACTTACTTCAGCACGTATCAGGTCGTCAATCATCAGGGCATCGAGAGCCGGACGACAAGAAATCGCTTCGCCCGCCTGAATGAGGATGGGACTGTTGATGATGCGTTTAATCCCGGCGTGAACGGTACTGTCTATAGCGTCGCGGTCCAGACCGACGGAAACATCCTTGTGGGGGGCGATTTCACGGAAATTGGCGGAGAAGCAAGAAATCGTCTCGCCCGCCTGAATCCCGACGGGTCCCTCGACACCCTGGCTCCAGGCATAAACGGGACCGTCCATGTCATCGCCGTTCTACCGGACGGGAAGATCCTGCTGGGAGGTGCTTTCACGACGATTAACGGGGTCACGAGAAATCGCCTCGCCCGACTGAACAGTGATGGGACCCTCGACCCGGATTTCAACCCGAACGCCGATGACGTGGTCTACTCCATCGCCATCCGGACCGACGGCAGGATCATGGTTGGAGGAGCCTTCATTTCCATGGGCGGGCAGCTCAGGTACCGGCTTGCCCGGTTCAACAGTGACGGCTCGCTCGATAATGCCTTTGATCTCGATGCGGACAATACCATCTACTCCGTTGCAGTGCAGCAGGGCGGAAAAGTCATTGCCGGCGGGGCTTTCACCTTTGTGGGCGGTCAGGCCCAGCAGTATGCGGTCCGTCTTGCCAATAGTGAAGCGGAATCGCAAAATCTTTCAGCCGATGCAAGCGGCAGCCGGATAACCTGGACGAGAAGCGGCGCCGGTCCGGAAGTTCACGGAGTGGTGTTCTATGGCTCTGCGAACTCGGCTGAATGGACCAGCCTCGGGAACGGGACGAGGATGACGGGCGGTTGGGAACTCGCGAGCGGCTTGAGCCTTCCCGCAAACGCCAATTACTACATCAAGGCGCTGGGGAGGACTTACGGGGGCATCAACAATGCCGGCGACTCCGTGCTGGAATCCGTGCGGAATATTTTCCTGGTTCCCTATACTCTGAATGCTTCCGCGGGCGCGAACGGTGTGATCAGTCCGGCCGGGACGGTCGTCGTCGAAAGGGGAAAGGACCAGACGTTTACCATCACACCTGATGCCGGATATGGCGCGGAAGTGCATGTTGACGGCGTGACTTCGGCAGTGTCTGCAGGGACGGCGACCAGTTACACCTTCAGCAACGTTGTCACCAACCACACGATCACGGCCGCCTTCGGCAGTCTCGTCACCGGCGCGTGCGGGACGGACCACGGCAGGACCGGCTTGACGTCGCCTCCCACGGAGCTTTGCGCCGCGGGGTCCGCTTCCACTTTGAGCAACGCCTGGACCTGGACCTGCAACGGCAGTTTCGGCGGCAACAGCGCCAACTGCTCAGCCGCGATCCAGACGTATGTAATAAGCGCATCAACAGGGAGCGAGCGGGCAGGAGGGGCGATCAGCCCGGCAGGAGAGGTATCGGTGAACCACGGGTCGAATAAGACGTTTACCATCATACCCTCTGAAGGTTACCACATTACCGATGTGAAGGTCGATGATGCTTCCGTGGGCGTCGTGAACAGCCATACGTTCTCTAACATAGAAGACAGCCACACGTTCATTGCGAGTTTTGCCGTCAACACCTATACCCTGACCCGCTCGGCAGGCGCGGGCGGGTCCATTTTCCCGGAGGAAGATAATCCCATGGTGGTGAACCACGGCGAGACATGGTGTTTCGGCATTATTCCGGAGCCTGGTTATCAAGTCGCGGATGTTCGGGTGGACGGTTTTTCCGTGGGGCCGGTGACCCGTTACAACTTCTATAATGTCAACGCCAGCCATACCATCGCCGCCACCTTTACCCCCAAAGCGGCCGCATCGCTTATCGATACGGGCTTTTATCCCGAGGCCGATCGTGCTGTGACCGGCGTCGTCGTCCAGCCCGACGGGAAGATTATTGTCGGCGGGGCGACATTCGGGCCCTAAGCGGGCAGCCTCTGCGTCGAAACGGCCTGGCCCGGCTTCATCAAAACGGGACCCTCGATACCACATTTATGTTCGAAGACCCCATGGGGCCTCGTCCTCCTGGCGGTCCAGCCGGATGGCAAGATACTTATTAAAAGCTGTTGGCCTCATGCGGCTCAATCCGGACGGCCCGCCGGATACGGCCTTTGCTCCCGTTTTTGACGGTGAGACCCTGGCCCTCCAGCCGGACGGCAAGATCGTTGTCGGGGGGGGTTCAACATGGTTCGAGATCAAGAGAGGCGCTTTATCGCCAGGCTGAACACGGATGACTCGCTGGATACCGGTTTCGAGCCGATCGCAGATGGGGAGGTCCGGGCAGTCGCGTCCAGCCTGACGGCAAGATTTTGGTAGGGGGGCTGTTTTCTTCGGTCACGGCCGACAAGATATCGCCTCGCCCGACTGAACCAGGATGGAACCGTAGACAGCGGCTTCAATACTGATTTCACTCGACAGCGCCGATGCGTCTACTCCATAACCCTTCAGCCTGACGGCAAGATCCTTGTCGGCAAGACGCGCGCTGCATTCGTCCGGCTGAATCAGGACGGGAGTCAGGAATCACATTCTCCCCGGCAGTTCTTGATGCTCCTTCGACGTCAAATACCAGCAGTTTAGGCGGTTTCCCTTCAGTCGGACGGTAAAATAATCGTAGCCGGTGAGTTTACCTCCATGGTCATCAGCGAACAGAAATATTGACAAATCGCCTCGTTGTTTGCATCAGAACGGCCTAGTTTCGATACGACTTTCGAACCGGACGGCCCCCGAACTATAATGCGAATGGTCCTGAATCGCGCTCGTTGTCCAGCCGGACGGAAAGTCCTCGTAGGCGGAGACTTCACTGCCTTCGGCGGCGCGTCAAAGGAATATATCGCCCGCCTCTACCCGGACGGACGCATGGAGACGGCATTCAATCCGAATGCGGACCAGGCGGTGAATTCCACGGCCATCCAGGCGGACGGCAAAATCATTGTCGGCGGAGAGTTTACCTCCTCGCCGGCGTGATAGAAACGGCATGGCCCGTTTCCATGAGAATGGGAGCGTGGACGACGGCTTTCAACCCCGGTCGTGCCTGGTCCTGTTTACGCCACTGTTGTCCGGAGCGACGGCAAAATTCTTGTGGCAAGGCAAGGCATCGACCGATTGGATGAGGACGGCAGCCATGTTTCCGGCTTCTCGGCTCCTAACATTTTTATCACTCCCCCGATGATTGCTTCTGTACGGGCAGGCGCCTTTGAAATGAGCGGCAATATCCTCGTTGGAGGGGATTTTTCTACCATCAACGGGATACAGAGGCCGGGTATTGCCCGTATCTTTGATGACGGCAGGATTGATGAGGGCTTCAATCTCTCCTCCCTGCTGCAGTTTGGGGAAGGGATAAACGATGGCATTAATCCACCGTATCAGCCGAGGCTGACCGGACCGATAAATTCGATAGTCACCCAGTCTCCGCCTGGGAGTGACGGAATTCTTCTCGGTGGAACAAACTTCTACACTTCCCCGACCAGTTCGTTGGGCGGGCTTATCCGTCTTGATTCTTCACGGGTCTGTTGCCCCCAATTTCTTTGCAAGGGTGAAAGGCGAGGTCCGAACGATTGCGAAGCAGTCTGACGGCATGATCCTCATCGGAGGGGACTTCACCTCTATTGTGTGCAGCGGCCAGACTTACACAATAAACCGCATCGCGCGGCTTTATCCCTATGGATATCTGGATACTGGTTTCAACCCGAACGCCGCTGGTGGGATCGTTAATTCCCTGGCCCTGCAGGCGGACGGGAAAATCATAGCGGGCGGATTATTTACCTCCATAAGCGGGACGACGAGAAACGGCATAGCCCGGCTGCATCCGGACGGTTCTCTTGATGCGACCTATGATCCCGGCCAGTGATCCCGTCGAGGTCCGATCAATCGCCATCCAGTCCGACGGCAGGGCGGTTGTGGGAGGCGCTTTCACATCTATCGGCGGGATGTCCAGGGGCCGGATCGCGCGCGTGCACGCCACCTCTCCGGCGGAGCAGCGCCTGTCGGTCACCGTTAACGGCAAAAGATCACCTGGATGAGAAGCGGCACAGCTCCGGAAATCTCCGAAGTGTGGTTCTCTTATGCTGGCGCTGCCTGGTCACCCCTTGGCCCCGGGTTTAAACTGCCGCACCCGGGCGGAGCATGGGAGCTGGCTGCGGACCGACGGGCATTATCAGTTCCTCGTCGGGAACAGTTTCTATCTCAAGGCCCGGGGAAAACACTGCGGGAATGATTGAATCCGTGAGCAAATCGATCCAGTGGACTTATCGTGCTTGAATGCGAGCGTCGACGGCGGAGGAAGCGCTCTCCCCGGCAGGCATTGTCGTGGTGGATGGCCGAGCGCTCTCTCCGCCGTTTGCTTCTCGCCTGATCCGGGATACCACGTGGCGGATGTGCTGATCGACGGCGTGTCAAAAGGGCCTGTACCATTACATCTTTGAAACGGTTTCAGCCAACCATACGATTATAGTACGCTTCGCCCACGATCCAATAAACGGCGTCTGCGGAGCGGACCACGGCCGGACATTAACGGCGGCTGAAACGGTTGATGACCTCTGTGTCATGGGGGAAGCGTCTCCGGTGAGCGGTTCCGGCCACCCGTGGTCCTGGTCCTGCAGCGGCCAGTATGACGGAAGCACAGCTTCCTGCTCGGCAAGTCTGCAGACGTGGTCATTGCTTCCGTCGGCTTCTACCGGCGGAAGCATTGATCCTCCCGATGCTGTTTCAATCGATGACGGAGGGAACAGGACCTTCACCATCGCCCCGGGCGACGGGTACTTCATCAGCACGGTGCTGATAGACGGGGTCCCGGTGGGGCCGGTGACCAGTTACACCTTTAACCCGGTAGAGGCGGACCATTCGATCAGTGCCGTCTTCGCCGAGGACAACTACGCGCTGGCGCCGTCCGCCGGACCGGGCGGCAGCATCAGCCCGGGTGCGACCGTTGTGGTCAATAAAGGAGGGAGTCAGACGTTTACCATCACGCCTTCCGAAAACTACCATGTAGCGGATATTCTTGTCGACAGCGTCTCGGTGGGACTGGCGGCCGGCCATACATTCACCGATATAACAGCGGACCATACGATAAGCGCGACATTCTCGATCGACACTCGCACGATCACTGCTTCAACAGGAACGAATGGAGCCATAAGCCCGGCAGGAGATGTGCCGGTCAACTATGAAGGCAGCCAGGCGTTTACGATCACGCCTTCGGCGAACTACCATGTTGCCGATGTGCTGGTAAACGGCTTCTCGGTCGGTCCGGTGAACAGCTTTATCTTCACCAACGTAACAACGACTAATACGATAAGTGCGACGTTCGCGAGCGACACCCGCATTATCAGCGCTTCCACGGGATCGGGCGGCGGCATAAGCCCCGCAGGGAATCTTGCCGCGAACTATGGCTCGGACCACGTTTATACGATCACGGCTTCGGCAAACTATCACATAGCGGATGTGCTTGTGGACGATGTCCCAATCGGTCCGGTGAACAGCTATACCTTCACCAACGTAACAACGGACCACACGATCATAGCGGCATTCGCGATCGACACCTTTACTGTCTCGACATCAGCCGGACCGAACGGGAGTATCAGCACGGACCAGGTCGTGCCTTATAACACCGCGACCTCGTTCACGGTGATCGCTGCTCCCGGCTACAGCGTTGCGCTGGTTTCAGGTTGCAGCGGGACCTTGACCGGTCCGGACATATACACAACCGGCCTGATTACCGAAGACTGCACTGTTGCGGCCAGCTTCATCGATAGTACCGCGCCCGCTCTGATGGTTTCCACTCCCGCCAGCGACAGCATCACGAATAATCAGACCCCGAACATCGAAGGACGGGTCTCGGACAATGGCGGTCTTCAGAGCCTGGTCATAAGCGGGACCACAATTACGGTAAACACCGATAACACCTTCGTCCATGTGATTACCCTTGCGACCGGATCGAACACCATTACGACGATCGCAACGGACCTTCAGGGTAATTCGATAACGGATACCCGCATAGTCACCTTTGACGAGGTTGTACCGTCGCTCATGCTCTCGACGCTGGCGGACGGCAGCTACACCAACAACCCGGTTTTGAACCTGACGGGTACGGCCACGGATGATATCGCTTTCGAGGCCTTGCTTGTAAGCCGCCAGACATTGACGGAGGTAGTAACCACGGGAGCGGGCGGAAGCTTCAGCCATTCAATAACGCTTCAGTCCGGCGCAAACACTATTGAAACTATTGCAGCTGACGCTGCGGGCAATATGACAACGGACACGAGAACAATCACTCTCGATGAGGCAGCCCCGAGTCTCACGGTCACTGCTCCCGCGGACAACAGCATTACCAACGAGATTATTTCAACTATCACCGGCACCGTGGACGAGAGCGTGCAGAGCGTGCTTGTCTCAATCGGGACCACAACGATCAATGCGGAAGTGATCGGAAGCAGCTTTACCGCCACAATTAACCTCGCTTCCGGCGAAAACACCATCGACATCCTTGCTACGGACCTTGCCGGAAATACCTCAACAGCAAAGCGAACGGTAACGTTTGACAATCAAGGTCCGTCCCTGGCAATAACGGACCCGAACCAGGATATCAGGGCAAACCAGAACAGCTATCTGCTCAAGGGAACTGTCACGGACATGACCGGCATCGTGGTAACGGTCAACATTGACGGAACAGTATCCACCCCCACTGTCACTGCGGGAGCGTTCGAGCAGACGGTTACCTTCAGCACAGAGAAGACCTATGCCGTCATTGTGACCGCAACGGACAGCGCGGACAATACCACGATTGTGCAGCGCAACATTATTTATGACATAACACCGTCAGCGATCACCATTAATCCCATATCGTCGCCCACGAACCAGGAGACCCAGGCGATCACGGGCACAATGGAGCCGGGAAGCACGGTTGACATTGTTTGTTCCACCGCAACAGTCGGACCGGTAAGTTATCCGTCAACAACGACATGGCAGGCCATGCTTACAACGCTCACTCCGGGAGCGAATTCGGTTTCGGTCACTGCAACCGACAATACCGGGAATCTCTCCTCCGCGGTCTCCGCATCAATCGTTCTTGATATTACAAGGCCGGACACTGCCATCAGCACGGGGCCCGCGAGTATCATCAACTCGGCCGCAGCTACCTTCACGTTTACCTTAACAGAGGCAGGGAGTTTTGAGTGCAGGCTGGACACCGGGAGTTACTCGTCCTGCATAAGCCCCATGACCTACACAACCCTGTCCGAAGGCAGCCATCTCTTCTTTGTGCGTGCAATTGACCAGGCCGGCAATACGGACGAATCTCCGGCGCAGTACGCGTGGATAATGGACACCATAGCGCCGACCGGCACCGCGACTCCTTCAGGAGGATTGTTCAACACAACAAAGAATGTCACTCTTTCAGCAACAGACAGCGCCATCTACTACACCGCGAACGGGGATATCCCGACAATCAGTTCCACCCTGTACACGGCCCCGATCGCCATAGCAGCTGACACAACACTGAAGTTTTTCGCTCTGGATATGGCAGGCAATGCCGGTGTGGCAAGTACTGAGGTTTATATAATTGATGGGACGATACCTTCGCTTACTGTCTCGACGCTGGCACGTAACAGCTACACTAACAATCCTGTTCTGAATTTAACGGGTACGGTCACGGATAATATCGCTGTCCAGTCCCTGGTTGTACGCCACCAGACACTGGCCGAGGTAGTAACCCTGGGAGCAGGTGGAAGCTTCAGCCATTCGATTACTCTTCAGGCCGGACCAAATATTATCGAAGCCATCGCAACGGACGCTGCAGGCAACACGACCACGGATACGAGGACTATTTCGCTCGATGAGACAGCTCCGGCTCTCTTTGTCACCGGACCTGCTGACAGCAGCATAACCAATGAAGTGCTGTCCGCGGTAACGGGTACCGTTGAAGAGAACACGACAGTCAGCATCGCAGTCAACACCGGCAGTCCGGCCTACGCAATCATGACCGGTACAAGCTTCACCTATACGGCGACGCTGATCGACGGAATCAATACGCTCGATATCACGGTAACGGACCTTGCCGGCAATACCACAAGCGTGAAGCGGACGGTAACGTATGATAACGTAAGCCCGGCGCTTGCCATCACAAGTCCGAACCAGGATACGAGAACCAGCCAAGCGAGCTTCACGGTGAGCGGAACAATCAGCGACACGGCCGCTGTCAGCATGCTTATTACCTGCTCCACGGCTTCCGTCGGCTTTGTGAGCAATCCCACGGCGACCACATGGCAGGTTGACATTACGAATATGACGCCAGGGACAAATACGATCACGGTCACGGCCACAGATCAGGCAGGGAACTCCATGACAGCAACGAGGAACATCATTTTCGATTCGACCGCTCCCACAGTCACGGTGAACACCGTCGCTTCGCCCACAAACGAAAACAGCCAGACCATGAGTGGGACTATGGAACAAGGGGCGACAATCTCCGTGACCTGTCCCACGGCGGCTGTCGGGATTGTGTCCTATCCCACAGCAACGACCTGGCAGGCTGACATTACAAACATGACCGAAGGGAGCAACAGCATCACAGCCATTGCAATCGACACTGCGGGAAACCAGACAAACGCGACCGCGGTCATCGTCCTTGACACCGTTGCAGCGACAGCGACCCTTTCCGGCGTACCTCAGGCAGTGACAAATCAAACGACTGTAGTGCTTACGGTCAACGGGACCAATGTCGTGTCATACCGGTACGCATTCGATAATGGAAACTACTCTGCCGAGACTTCGACGGCAATCGCCTTTAGTTCCATCGGGTTAGCGGAGGGCAGCCACAGCGTATCCGTAATCGGCAAGGACGCTGCCGGCAACTGGCAGCCCGAACAAGCGGCTACAACAGCGAGCTGGATCATAGATCTAACCGCGCCGGTTCTCACACTCTCCACTCTTGCAGACGCGAGCGTCACGAAAAGCCAGACTCTGAATATCTCGGGCACGGCCATTGACAGCGGCGGCATCCAGGGTCTTGTGGTGAGCGGCCAGAGCGTCACGGTTCAGCCCGATAACAGCTTCAGCCTTTTCGTAACACTCAATCCTGGCTCGAACACCATCACCACAATGGCCACGGACCTTGCGGGGAACACCGCAACCGATTCTCGCGTTATCACGCTCGATCAATCAGCGCCGGGCCTTACGATCACCTCTCCTGCTGACAACAGCTTCACGAACCAGCTCGTGTCCTCGGTCACCGGCACGGTCGATGAGGCGGTGCAGAGCGTGCTGATATGTGACGGCACCACGACTATCACCGCAGCCATGACAGCGAACGGCTTCAGCGCGGACGTGAATCTCGCACCAGGCATGAACACCATCGATATTACGGCAACCGACCCGGCAGGAAACACGTCATCCGGCAAGCGCACAGTCATCTACGACCCGGCTGCTCCCAGCCTTGCGGTGACCATTCCGGCGCAGGATACAATCGTGACTGCGCCGACAGTGACGATAACGGGTACGGTTTCGGATACTCTGACTACCTCGGCGGTCCTGGTCAGCATAGGAACAGCAACATATACACCGACAGTCACAGCAGGAACTTTCAGCCAGACAATCGTTTTGCCTGCAGAAGGTGCATATACGATTAACGTAACGGCCACGGACGAAGCAGGAAACACGAGCAGCGTTACCAGAAACATCATCTATATTAAACTCGGGGATCTCGACGCAGACGGTGACGTGGATGTGGCTGACGCGCTCAAAGCGCTCAGGATAGCCGCGGGGATCGACACGGCATCCGCAAGTGAACAGTCACGCGGAGACGTTGCGCCGATTGTGAACAATACGCCGACTCCTGACGGCAAGATCGATATCGGCGACGTGGTGGTGATATTGAGGAAAGCAGTGGGGCTGGGGAGTTGGTGAGACAGGGATCAGCATCAGAATATCAATTATTTGAACAAACGGAGGGTTATGTGAAAAAAATCGCGCAACTCATAACTATATTTTTTGTCCTTATGTCAGCCCTCTCCGCTTGCGGCAACGGAGGAACCGGGGCCGGCACGCCGGCTGTGATGACCAAGGCAACATTGAAACTGATAACCTCCGGAACCGATACAACCATCTACGGCATTGACGTGACCGTGAATCTTGCTTCGGGAGTAACGCTCAAAAGCACGAATCCTCCTTACATTGACAGCAATGTCATAACGCTTTCGGACATTGCTTCATATGCCACGATCACTGCCGTCTATACTGCGGCCACAAGCAGTATACCCGGAAGAGTCCGGGTCCTGGTCGCGACTGGGAACGGGTTCTCGACCGGACAGTTTTGCTCGGTGAACGGAAATATCGCTGAAGGGCATTCGCCGAAAAGTACTGATTTCAGCCTTGTTAATTTCTCAGCATCGGACGTGGGCGGGAACGTAATAAGCGGACTTACCGCGGAATTAACAGCGGAGATAAAGTAAGGCATTAAAAGGCACGCTGAACAAGAAGCGATTAATTTGAATGCCATTCAGCGGCATAATACTATTACACAATGCAAAGGAAAAGGGAGCCGCGTACTCTGCGCCTCGCTTTGAATTACGCCCGTCCATATCTTTTTATACGTTCTCCTTCAAAACCCGTCTCGTCCGCAACAGCCGGCTTCCCGAACTCTTTTGAGATCAACCCGGGCACATCCCGCAGGCATGGAACAATGAGCGATGGCCTCTCGGGAAAGGGAAACAGCCCTTCAATACGGTTTACATAGACGCCGTTCATGCCGGCCGCTTCAGCGCCCATGATCTCCCAGTCGTGCGCTGACACCACGCAACAGTCGTAGGGAGCAGTGAACATTGTCCGGAACACTATTTGATGAATCGAGGGATTCGGCTTGCACGCTTTTGCATCATCCGCGGAATATATTCTATGGAACTCTTTCTTTAATCCGGACCGGCGCAGCAGCCGTTCGGCGTCGTCGTACGCAAAGTTCGTCAGAACAGCGAGACGATGCCCATCGGAGCGAAGCGAGCGAAGGCATTCAGCCGCATCGTCGAAAGGCTCTATTTCCTCCAGGCTGTCCAGCGTGTCATCGACGTACCGTTCGCTGATATTTTCAGCCGCAAAGAGATGCTTCAAGGTGGAGTACGCCAGGTCCCTGAAGGGAATATACTTGCCTGCAAGCGATGAAGCCATCATTGCCTGTCCCAACTTCATAATCCAGTAATCCGCCAGTGCTTCCTCAATACCGGCAACGATAAATCTCTTTCTTACTTTATCGAGCGAGAATAACGTACCGAGGTCATCAAATAGGATGAGCATTCCAACACCTCCCGACCGCCAAACCGTATTTTAAATATACCGCACATGAAAAAGCCACATGATCCGCCCCATACTCGCCTTCATACTATTGAAGCTATTGAGCGCGGGCATTCCTTGACCTCAAAATCGGTGGTCGAGAAATTGACAACCGCGGTTGCCGGGAGATACAATTTGTTAGCAGTAATCGGTAAGGAGGTGTGCAATGACGACTAAAATGTTAAATCGGAGCAGTATGCTCCTTATTATTTCCGGCATTCTTCTGGCTATAGGTGTGCTTTTTCATCCTGACATGTCTGAGCCGGGGTATGCGGCAACTCGCGCATGGATGCCGGTGCATATCATGATGGGCTTTTCGACCCTGTTCGGGTTTGCCGGGCTCGCTGCGTTGCTTGCGGTTATGAACATCAATATCAGCTCGTTTGGCAGAGCGGCCTTCGGACTTGCCATGCTCGGCAACCTGCTTCTCACGGGCATCATGTTCTTCTTCGAGGCAACCGTGCTGCCGGTTATCGCGCGCAGTCCGGAATATCAGCCGCTTTTGAGCGAAACCGGTCCCCTGCTGAGCGGGCCGCTCGGCACAATGATCGGCATTTCGATGCTTATCGCCGCCCTCGGGTTCCTGCTTCTTGCCGGATACCTCGTGTCATCCAGGACGATACCCGTTGTCAACGGCATTCTTTTCCTTGGGGCGCCGCTGTTGATGTTTACCCCACCCCTGCCGTCTGCTGTCGGAACCGTGGGCGGGCTGTTGTTCGGCGCTGCCATAATCTGGCTTGGCGTATCGGTCAGAATGGGGCTTGCGCATCTGTCCCTGGCTTCGACTCTGCGAATTCAGGACGAGTGCTTCTCCCACGTCGGAGGACATGCGTAAGGGAGAACATAGAAGGAAGAATGAAGAAGCAAGAAATATGAAGTAAAAAAGGACTACTCTCCTTTACCGGACAGGTAAAAGCACCAGATCGAAAGCGGCTTCTTTATTGCCCTGTTCAGGGTAGTGCTGGGTCACAAGCGTACGAAAACCATCGGCCGTTACCCGAAGATGGATATGCGGAGGCCTTCCCCCGTATGTTCCGGGGACGTTGCTTTCGAACATATACGAACCGGACTTGTCCGCGAAGACCGTTGCTCGATGGGCATCATCATACTGCCCGTCCGGGCCTGCAAGCCAGAATTCCAGCTTCGCATGAGGAAGCGGCGCGCAGTCCCGAGATGATTTTACGACACCGGCTAATTTGTAGCCCGTGTCCACATTGTCCACATTCGATCTGACCGGTGCATCAGGCTTATAAAAGGGACCGAGCATGTCGGCTTCGGTTGGCGGGCAGGACACCGACAGAGAATCGGACGCCAGAGCGATTAGGAAGAGCGCGCTGGAAAGGAACAACGTAATTATTAAAGGCTTCATGTTTCAACTTTAGCTCACTTCGACCCTTTCGCAACCGGGCATGTCACGTATCCGAATGAATGGAGATTTTAGTTAAAGTGCGCTTGCTTCATCATATCTCCGAAAGACGGTTGAATTTAATTATCAGCCCGTTCCGGGTTGGTTAGACCAGCTAAGTTTATAAATCGGCGCGATATTTTCTCTTCGTCATACCAAGGACTCCTTTTACGAACAATTGAAACGTGCGCGATATACTGAAAAAGAAAGCGCATCTATTTATCCGGAAAGGTTCCTAAATGCAAACTCCGAAATTGCCGCACTTATTCAAAAACTGGATCAGCACCATTGGCGCAGTTGTTGCCGGGCTATCTATACTCACGATCCTCTTCTTCGTCGTAATCAGTCTCGTTACCCGGGGGATCAATCCGTACGTCGGTATCTTGGCATATATCGTTATGCCCGGGTTTCTTATCGCAGGCCTGTTCCTGATACCGCTCGGCATGTTCCTTGAATGGCGCAGGCGTCAGCGGACCGGAGAAGTCAGTTATCGAAGATGGCCATCCGTGGATCTGAACAATCCCGGTCAGCGCAAAACTACTGCCATCTTTCTGCTCGCAACATTTCTATTCATGCTCTTCAGCTCCGTCGGAATTTACCAGGCCTATCATTACACTGAATCAGTTTCGTTCTGCGGCCTGACCTGCCATAAAGTAATGAAGCCGGAATACGTCGCGTACCAGGGTTCTCCCCATGCCCGGGTGAGATGCGTCAACTGCCACATCGGCCCGGGAGCGGGCTGGTATGCACGGTCCAAGCTCTCAGGCCTTTACCAGGTATACGCGGTCCTCGCAAATGTATACCCGCGGCCGATTCCAACTCCTATAGAGCAACTCCGGCCGGCCCGCGAGACCTGCGAGACCTGCCATTGGCCCCGTCAGTTCTTCGGTTCCAAGCAGCAGGAGTTCGTTCATTACCGGTACGACAAAGCGAATTCCAGATGGCCGATCAATATGCTGATGAGGATCGGCGGGGGAAGCCCGAAAACGAGCCAGACTGCGGGCATTCACTGGCATATGAATATAGCGGTTACGGTGCAATATATTGCGCGCGATGAACGAAGACAGGACATTCCGTGGATCAGGGTAACGGACAACATGACGGGCCGGGTGACGATGTATCGGGATACGGCAAAACCTCTGAGCGATAAGCAGGTTGCGGAAGCGCAGCCGAGGACCATGGACTGCATGGATTGCCATAACCGGCCGAGCCACGATTTCCAGTCTCCTGATTACGCGATCGACCTTGCCCTGGCAACCGGAAGAATCAGTCCGGAGCTGCCTGAGATCAAGAAGATTTCAGTGGAAGCAATGATCAGGGAATACCGATCAGAGCAGGAAGCACTGCGGGGCATAGCAGGCGCGATCACGGACTTCTACCGGTTAAATTATCGCAGAATTGCGCTGCAAAACGAGAAAGAGATAAAAGAGGCGATCCTGAATGTACAAGCGGCATATCAGCGAAATATCTTTCCGATTATGAACGCAAGCTGGAAGGACTACCCGGACGACATAGGGCACTTCATTTATCCCGGCTGCATGCGCTGCCATGACGGCAAGCACGCGAGCAGCACCGGGACGCTGATCATGAATGACTGCCGGACATGCCATATCATCATCGGGCAGGGGCCCGGGATGAAAGGAGAAGTGATCACCGCCGAGACCGGCCTCGACTTCAAACACCCCGTTGACATCGGGGACGCATGGAAACAGGGCAGATGCTTCGATTGCCACACGGGCGTGCAGCCGTAGACGGGCGCTTGCCTTGCCTCCGCTTGCCATTTCGAGTGAAGCGAGAAATCTGTTTTTGCTGTTCGGCAATTCAGCGATAAATCCCAATACCGGCACAAAGTATCGGATAAAAGTGAAGTGGGAAAGATTTCTCCCTCTGGTCGAAATGACAAACATACCAAAATTCTTTTATTGTCAATGACAGTTCTATGTTATCATCGACACCATGCCCGAGTCCTGGATCATCCTCTCCGTCATTTGCGCTTTTTCGCTTGCAACCAGCGATGCGCTCACAAAAAAAGAGCTGCGACCGGACAACGAACTGGTCATGGCATGGCTCAGGACTTCCCTGGCCTTTCCGGTTTTGGCGGTCTATCTGTTTTTTTCCTCCATGCCCGCGCTTGACCGCACGTTTGTATTCGCGTTCTGCGCGGCGCTGCCTCTCGAGATCCTTGCAATCGTTCTCTACATCAAGGCCCTGCGCCTTTCTCCCCTCAGCGCGACTCTCCCGTTTCAGTCCCTTACCCCGCTGTTCCTGATTTTTTTTTCGCGGACCATCGCCGGAGAGACGGTTTCTCCTGTTGGGAGCGCAGGCATTGCACTCATAGTGCTGGGAGGTTATACGCTTAATATCAGGACGGTGCGGGCGGGGTTTCTGGAGCCATTCAGGGCGATAGCGAAAGAACGCGGGTCAGTGTATATGATATGTGTTGCGTTGATCTACAGCGTTACGTCATCGCTCGGAAAAGTCGCGGTTACTCACTCGTCAGCGCCCTTTTTCGCGGCGAGCTATTATCTGGCAGTTATGGTATGCCTGCTTCCGATTGTCGCGCTGAATCAGCGCGGGCGCAGACTCTCTCAGGCGCTCTTCGTAATAATCTCAAATTTGCAGCCCTTCCCGCGGTGTTCACTTCGCTTATGGCAATTACGCATTACGCTGCAATAAGTCTGGGCAACGTCGCTTATGTCATCTCGATCAAGCGCACCAGTTTGCTGATCGGAAGCCTGTACGGGTTTATCTTTTTCCGCGAAAAAGAGATCGGCGGCCGGCTGGCCGGCGGCTTGCTCATGTTCGCCGGATTCGTAGTGATCACGCTGTTTCACTAACGAGCCAGGATGCAAGACGTCTCGCGCAGAACCTGCAGAAGACGCAAAGGAAATCCTTAGTTCTTGATTCGAACATCATATTATTTAGCTTTTCTTTGCGAGCATGGCAACTTTGCGCGGAAAGTTCCTTCCGGTTCTGAACAAAGTCGCAAGTTACCAAGCGATCATGTGCACATTAGCTAGGGTACACTGGTGTGAAGCCAGGGTCGACTTATGCGCATGTAGCAGACCCGGCAGGTTGTAACCTTTTTAAGCGTAAAATTTGCGCGATCCATCGGCTCTCCCCATAGCGGCGCTACCGGAAGCCCCCGGACGATCTCAAGGCCTTTCGCCTCGATCCGGTCAATCAACGTCTCGCTGCCCCGCCGCGTGAGTTTGATATTGATCTCCGTTTGACCTACGGCTATCCCGCTTAATTCGAGCTCAGGCAGCCATTCCGGAAGCCAGGGCGAAAGAAAACAGCGTCCCCGGGGCGCGTAGGGAAGCAGTCCCAGAAAAAGCTGTGCTGCAAGCAGGGGGACAGCGGCAGACCACGGCCTGAGGTATGTTTGCCTCTTCGTAGGGGATCGGCCCGCCTGCCGAACGATCCACCCCGCAGAAGAGCCTCAGGAAGCCGTTCTTCCTCGAATCTCGCAGCAGCTTCCAGAAGAGACCGCAGCAGTATTCCAGCTTCCTCCCGGAATCCGTACCGCCATAATCCGGCAGCAATAAGAGCCGTGTCGAAGGGCCAGACCGAGCCGAGCTGATATGCAAGCGGATTATATGCCGGGTTGGAGGACGACAAGGTCCTGATCCCCCAGCCGGAAAAGAGGTCCTTCTGAAGAAAGCGCGCGGCAAGAAGTCCGGCGCGTGCCCTGTGCAGGAAGTCCGCACCAGAGCAGGTGTCCCGGATTAGATGAAAGGCCGGCCACCTGCCGCTTAGACCGGTCGAGCGCCATTGCGTAGAACCCTTCGTTTTTCATCCAGAAGGCTTTCTCGACACGGGAACGAAGCGTCTGCGCTTTGCGGATGAGCTGGCCTGATTCCTCTCTCTCTCCTGTTTCTGTCAAAAGCTCCGCGACAGCGAGATAAGCGGCAAACAGGTAGCCTTGCAGCTCGACGGTTGCGAGCGGAGTTTCCGCCTTACGGCCGTCCGAGTGCACAACCGCATCCTCCGAATCCTTCCAGCCCTGGTTGTAGTAGCCTTTAGTGCTTCTGGTTTCGTATTCCTGGAACCCGTCGCCGTCACGGTCACCCAGCTTTTCGCACCAGGAGAGCGCCCTTCGCGCTGTCTTGAGATACCGCGCAAGGAGCGCGCGGTCCCCTGTCCATCGCCATGCCTGCCATAACAAGAGGCAGTAGAGGGCAGGAGCATCGTGGGTCCCATAGTAGGGTGTGTGAGGGATAAGCCCTTGCGAAGCCAGTTCTCCCCGGCGCAGTTCGTGAGGAAGTTTGCCCGGCTCCGCGTCGCGCCAGTCATCGCGATCGCGCGCCTGCAACGGTGCAAGCGATTCGAGGGCGCCCTTCGCAGACCAGGGACCGTCTAGCCCGGCCATGAGCGCGGCGATAAGCTGATCCCGGCCGAACAGGGTAAAGAACCATGGAACGCCGGCGGCGATATGAAGCGGCCCGCCGTTCGCGGATAAGGCTAATGACCGCAGATCAATGCGGCCGCGCTCAAACGGAGCTTGCAGTATAGCGCCTGTGCGGATAAGCAGGCCGGCAGCGGGCTTGGCGTGCGTGAGCAGCTCTTTGCTCGCGTGCGGGTCCCCGGCGAAGCCGATTACCTGCCCGTCTATCACCGGGCAGGCCTCAATACAGCAGGTCCATTCCAAGTTGGGCAGCAGATCGAGTTCAAAAATCGTCTGGGTCCCGATATGGAATGCCTTGCCGCCGGACGGATCAAAACGAACGCGGAGGCCTCGCCGGAAACCGGCTCTATCATACAGCAGCGTGAGCGTGTTCAGACCGGCAATGCGCAATACGTTCAGGCGAGGAGGAAGATTTTGCTGCTTCACCTGGAAGATGTCGGCGAAATCCGCATCGAGCTGAAGGACGAGCCTCACCTGAGCCGGCTGTCCGAAATAAGAGCAGACGCGGAGGTCGTCATGCAGCGCACCGGCGATCCTGCGCTTCAAGCTGAGCAGGATCTTGCCGGCCGGTATTTCGGACGAGGGCGATCTTACAGCGGGATTTTGAAAATGCCATTCGGCATCCGATGAGCCGGTTCTGGCGCGGCCGAGCAATTTCCACGACGCGCCTCCTATGCTGATCCGATACGTGGAAAGGACGCGCGTGTCACCTGCGAAGAGTCCGTGAAGCCCATCGGCAAAGATCTGGCCGTCCCTGCTGCACGACAGGGAAACGCCGCCCCCATACAATATATCGACGGGATTCGGGATCCGGACGCTTCCATTCATGAGTGCATTCCCGGAGAGTAAATCAAGCCGATGCTGATGCCCCAGATTGCATGAAGCAAAATACTAGTTATGCCGAACCGCGGGCTTCCGGTCCGGCGTCCCATGAAACCCATTCCGGAAAGAGGGGCGATCATTCCGCCGGGCAAGAAACACGGCAAGCGTTTCACCCCAGAGCAGCCCTTCGAGGGGGCGGGGCCAGGAAAGGTTCGGTTCAATGAGCGCGGCCCAGGAGAGCGTGAAGATGACGCTGTTTGCCAGGTGCGATGCCATTCCGAAATACCAGGCGCTTGGACGGTCGGATACGATATATCGCCGGCCGAAATCCGCGATGTCAAACGCTGTAAGGCCCGGCACTTTACCCGCCCACAAGCCGGAGATGGCCATGAGGTAACCGCCGATCAGGCCGGCCAGTACGACACCGCTGAAATCCACTTCGCGCCAGGTGAGTGCTTCCATGTGTTTTCCTGAAGTATGGGGAAAAAGAAATACGCAAAATATGAACATCTTCTTATAAAACTCTAACAGCGAGCATCCCTGTTGTCAAAAAAGGGAGGCCTCGGGGCTGCCTCCCTAGAACTTTGTGCAGGCGATATACTGAACATATCAAGAGCGTTAGAACAACACAGTATTGTTGTACCTTTTTCAGTATCGGCCTCCCACACTTTGGAAAGGATTTTCCGAAAGGAGGACATAAAAAATGAAAGCAGTTGTATTTCATGATATAGGCGATATCAGGCTGGAGGAGGTGGAGGCGCCCAAGCTTCGGGACCCCCATGATGCGATCGTCAAGCTGACGGCGAGCGCAATTTGCGGGACAGACCTTCATATGATTCGCGGCACCATGGGAGGGATGGAGCCGGGCACCATACTCGGCCATGAAGGCGTGGGAATAGTTTCGGAGGTGGGGGCCGAAGTACGCAACCTGACGATCGGCGACAGGGTTGTGATTTCATCGACACTTGGGTGCGGCTACTGCTCGTACTGCAGAAGCGGTTATTTTGCCCAGTGCGACAACGTCAATCCGAACGGACGGCGGGCGGGTACGGCGTATCTCGGCGGTCCGAAATCTTCCGGGTCGTTTCACGGGCTGCAGGCGGAAGCGGCCAGTATCCCGTATGCAAACATCAATCTCATTAAAATTCCGGATGAAATTACCGACAGCCAGGCGATCATGCTGTCCGACATATTCCCCACCGGCACTTCGGGGCCGAAAACGCGGAGATCAAGCCGGGTAACACCGTTGCTGTTTTCGGGTGCGGACCGGTACAATTATTTTCGATCGTGAGCGCTTTTCTTATGGGCGCCGGCCGGGTGTTTGCCGTTGACAGGATCCCGTCGCGGCTGGAACTGGCCCAGAACCAGGGCGCGGAAGTGATCAACTTCGATGAAGACGATCCGGTCGCCGTGATCATCGAACAAACCGGCGGCATCGGAGTGGACCGCGTTATAGACGCTGTAGGAGTGGACGCTGTGCATCCGACAGCGGACCCGCTGCGAGCAGGCCTACCAGAAAGATGAGGAGTTCAAGCGGGAAGTCAAACAGGTCGCGCCCCGGATCAGCCCGAAAGGCCCGAACTGGGTCCCGGGAGACGCGCCTTCGCAGGCATTGGACTGGGCGGTAGAAGCGGTTGCAAAGGCGGGCACGATATCCATAATCGGCGACTATCCCGAGAGCTTCGAGTTCTTCCCGTTCGGAAAAGCGGTGAACAAGAACCTTACGATCAAAGGGGGAAATTGCAATCATCGCAAATATATTCCGCACCTGATGGAACTCGTGAAAAGCCATGTTGTCGATCCGGAGCAGATTCTTTCGAATATAGAACCCCTGACCTCGGTAATCGACGCGTACAAGGCTTTCGACGAGCGCAAGCCGGGCTGGATCAAAGGTGGAGGTCACTCCATCGGAAAAACTCGCGGCCTAAGCAGGACAAAATAAGAGGCAGGCTATGCCACGAAAGGACCCATAGACGAATACCGTCTTGCGTGCTGGAGCCCTTAGGTGGCATTTTTTTATCCGCGTCTCTGGACCTCGGTTTCCTATTGATCTTGCTTTTCTGCTACTAAATCCTGCTTTCTTACTTTGCGCTTTCTAAACTATTTCATGCAAACAGGGCAAAGGCTTATAATTATAATCAAAGATCCATGTACGGCGAAAAAAAGCGCTGAGGGAGGACCATGAAAACATCTCATAAACTGGCTATGGTCCGCGGAAAAAAGGAAAAAGCCGCTGAGAATAATGCTGGAAAAGCAGCCAACGCTGTCCAAAGAGGAGATTGCGCGGCTTGTTCACAACGCAGGCGTGTACCGGGTTGAACTGGAAAGTCAGAATGAAGAGCTTCGACGGATACAGAGCGACCTGGGACTCTCTCGCCGCCGGTACGCAGAATTATACGAATTTGCGCCCGCAGGCTATTTCACCTTTGACAAGGATGGGATCATTCTGGACGTAACCCGACTGGCGCGGCGATGCTCGGGATCCCGAAGCAGTTGCTGATCAGGAGGCCGTTCTCTCTGTTCATCAGCGATCGCTCAGAGCGGCAGCGCTATCGCAATCTTCTTAGGATGTTCTCCTGTCGAAGGCGGGGAAAGCGATCGATGTCAAGCTCAGGAAAAGCGACGGCAGCTTCTTCTACGCCAGCTTGCAGTTCGTATTTGCCCGGGAACCAGCTGCCAAGGCGGAATGCTGCCGTGCCGCGGTTATTGACATCAGCGAACGCAAAGAGCTGGAGGAGGCGTTGCGCCTGCGAGAGGAACATTACCGGCTGTTGTTCGACAGAAGTCCACTGCCCAAGTTCGTCATTGATATCGAAACCTTCGCTTTTCTCGAAGTGAACAATGCGGCGGTAGAACATTACGGATACAGCAGGGAGGAGTTCAACCATCTTACGCTTGCCGACATCAGGACAGCCGAAGAATTTACAGAGTTCGAGCGCCTGGCGAAAGAATGCTGTACCGGAGGAAAAAAATTAGAAGGCAGGCTTCAGACCAGGCACCGCAAAAAGAATAACGAGGTTATCGATGCGGACATGCGGTTCGCCGAGATCATCTACAACCGCAGGAGGGCCCTGCTTGCTGTTGTTGTCGATATCACGGACCGGCGTCAGTCCGAACAGGAACGGGAGAGATTGATCACCGAGCTGCAGCGTTCCAACAAAGAACTTCAGCAGTTTGCTTATATAGCGTCGCACGACCTGCAGGAGCCGCTCAGGACCGTTTCCAGCTATGTGGATCTTCTGGCCATGAAGTATAAGGGCAAGCTGGACCAGAACGCGGACAAGTATATATCATTTGCAGTCGAAGGCGCGAACAGAATGTCCGAATTGATCAATGACCTGCTCGCTTTCTCCCGGGTCGCGACACAGGCCAGTTCCTTCAACCGGGTACAGGTCGGCGAGGTGCTGGAGCGGGCTCTCGGCAACCTGAGAAAAACAATAAGCGAAAGCGGAGCAGCGATTACCATGGATGCCATGCCGGAAGCGAAGGGGGACTATACTCAACTCGTGCAGCTGTTTCAGAACCTTGTCGGAAACGCGGTCAAGTTCAGGAAGAAGGACGTGCAGCTCCGCATACACATTTCCGCCCAGCGCAAAGGAAACGAATGGGTCTTTGGAGTACATGACAACGGCATAGGCATCGAGCCCCGTTTCTCCGAACGCATCTTCGTGATATTCCAGCGGTTGCATACAAGGGAGGAATATCCCGGAACAGGAGTGGGTCTGTCGATATGCAGGAGGATCGTTGAGCGGCACGGCGGGCGGATCTGGGTGGAATCGAAGCCGGGAGAAGGGTCGAGCTTCTATTTCACGCTGCCGGCAGAGGCCAGCAGAGGATAAATACGAAATTTAAAGCAGCTTATTTCAAATAAACACTTAAATTCGAAGCCTTTTGAACAAGGGTTTTTTTGAGAAGCTGGATTTATTCGTGACTTGGTATTTCAATTTGAAATTTACCGTATTGAGGTTCCGATGGACACATGTGAAGAAAGAGTTTCCGAATTGGTGAGAGAACAGGGGCTGAGCAGCTCGCTGATCAATATTGCGTCAATGGTGAATTCATCCCTCGACTTCGAAGAGATCGTACACCGGGTCCTGATGGAGGCAACGAAAGCTCTCGGAAGCGACTCGGCCGGAATCGCGGCGCGTGAAGACGGCGCCTGGGTGATCAGATACAGCCATCTGCTGCCGCAAGAGCTGATCGTCAAATCATTTGCGGACGAGAAAGCGGTATTTGCAGGTGCCGCACCGGACAACAAAAAACCGGTTGCAATCAGTGATGTGTTCAGCGATGAAATGACCGGCCCCGTATTGAGAGATTTCGGCATCCGGTCCCTCCTCGCGGTTCCCCTGACCGTAAAAGAAAGGATAATCGGTTCCCTCTTTTTCCATTACCTGTCTCCGAAAATGAAATTTCCCGATATCGAGATCGAGTTCGCCGAACGTGCCGCTGCGCTGCTGTCTTTGGCCCTGGAAAATGCCCGGCTTATCGAGGAACGCGACCGGCTGCTGGAACAGGCGCAGGAAGAGCGCGGCCGGTTCAATGCGGTGCTGGAGGAAATGCCGGCGGGGGTCCTCATCGCCGAAGCGCCGTCCGGAAAATTGATCCGTGGAAACGAGCAGCTCGAGCGGATCCTGGGACATCCGTTCCTCAAAGCCGCCGAAAGCGCTGAATATGATCGCTATAAAGGATTTCATCATGATGGAAGGCCCTATGAGCTTGAGGAATGGCCGCTTACGCGCTCCATCCGCAAAGGCGAGATTATCACCGGGGAAGAGATCAGGATCACCCGGGAAAACGGCGATGCCGGGGTGATCAGTGTAAGTGCGGCGCCGATTCGAGATGTGCGGGACCGGATCATTGCGGGTGTCGCCGTTTTTAACGATATTACGGACCGGATAATGGCCGAAGACGCGCTCAGGGAGAGCGAAAGCAAGTTCCGCAATATCGCCTCTGCGGCGCAGGATGCGGTCATCCTGATCAATAATGAAGGGACCGTCGGGTTCTGGAACGATGCCGCAACAAACATGTTCGGATATACCAGTGAAGAGATGATCGGCAAAAACCTTCATAATTTTATCATGCCGGAGCGCTATAGACTGGATCATGTACGCGGCTTTGAGGCCTTCAAGGCGACCGGCCACGGCAAATTTATAGGAAAGACCTACGAAATCGAGGCGCAAAGAAAGGATGGAACGGAATTCCCCGTGGAGCTCTCGCTTGCCGCCATAAAACTGAAAGATAAATGGAATTCAATAGGGATCGTGCGGAATATAACGCAGCGCAAGCTGGCAGAGGAGGAGCTGAAGAAGACCCTGGCCGAGCTCGAGCGCTCGAACAAGGAGCTTCAGCACTTCGCCTATGCGGCCTCTCATGACCTGCTGGAGCCGCTCCGAACGGTCGCGAGTTTCCTGCAGCTCCTTTCCCGGAAATACTCCGGGAAGCTCGATGAAAAAGCCGACAAGTACATCTCCTTCGCGGTTGATGGGGCGAACCGCATGTCTGTATTGATTAACGATCTTCTGACATATTCAAGGGCCGGAACAAAAGGAAAGGAATTTGCTCCGGTAAATATGGAAGAGATACTCAGGCAGGCGATTGCCAATCTGAAGATGTCCATAGAAGAGAGCAAGGCGGTGATCGATTTCAAGGAACTGCCGGTCCTGTACGGCGACGACTCTCAGCTGGTTCAACTCATGCAAAACCTTATCAGTAACGCCATTAAATTCAGGAGGAAAGGCGAACAGCCACAGATCCGTGTTTCCGCGGCGTCCAAAGGCAAAGAATGGGTGTTCGGCGTGCATGACAACGGCATCGGCATCGATCCCGGTTTCTATGACCGTATCTTCACAATATTCCAGCGTCTGCACAGCCGGGAGGAATACCCCGGCACCGGCATCGGGCTCGCCATCTGCAGGAAAATCGTGGAACGGCACGGCGGACGAATTTGGGCGGAAGCCAAGCCGGGAGAGGGGTCCAGTTTCTATTTTACGATGCCGGCGCGGTAAGGACGTATAGCGCATCCCGCCCTTAGCAGTCCACCTCCCGCCGTGGAGCATACGCAAAGGGTAAATATTATTTACGCGTTGAGTGGTAAATAGTCAGTGGTTGAGTAGTCGTTACAACTGAACGACTTATTTAATGGTCTCAAATAATCTGAACATGTTTTTATAAAATCTCCCCTAACCCCTCTTTGCGAAAGATGGGAAATGCCTCCCTTTGGAAAAGGGAGGTTAGGAGGTATTCTCGAAATGAACTATGCGCCATGCCCCATGCGCTATGCGACGTCAGAGGAGGAGGCATGATACAAAATACGACAACCGAGCAGTCGATCGAGATCCTGCTTGTTGAGGACAACCCGGCGGACGTGCTGCTCATGGAGGAGGCGCTCCAGGAAGAAAAAATGCTGAACAAGCTGTACGTGGCGGGCAACGGGGACGAAGCTTTGGATTTTCTCTACCGAAGAGGCAAGCATCGTGACGCTCCCCGCCCGGACCTGATAATGCTGGACCTCAATCTTCCAAAGAAGGACGGCCGGGAAGTTCTGGCAGAGATCAAAAACGATCCCGAACTGAAGCGCATACCGGTTGTCGTGATCACGACCTCGAAATCCGAGGAAGATATTGTGAAGAGTTACAATCTTCCCGCGAACTGCTATGTGACCAAGCCGGTCCGGCTGAGCCAGTTCTTTCAGGTTGTAAAGAACATAGAGGAATTCTGGTTCAACATCGTGAAGCTGCCGCCGAAGGAGAAGGCGCGGGGCGCATAGAGCAAAGCGCATAGCGCATAGCGTAAAGCATAAAGCGCAAAGCGGCAAACGGTTTTAAACGCTATGCGCCATGCTCCATGCGCTCTGCCGTGTTGGAGTCATCTGTGAAGAACAATACGCTTGAGATTCTTCTGATTGAGGACAATCTTCCGGACGCTGAATATCTTTCGGAGTTGCTGTCGGAAGAGCGGAACCCGGTGATTTCCATTATGCACGCCGGTCGGCTTTCGGAGGGACTCTCATATCTGGACGGAAAACGCTTCGACGCGGTCCTGCTCGATCTCGGGCTTCCCGACAGCCAGGGAATGCAGACTCTGCTGAGAGCAAGAAAACAGAATGCCCATGTGCCCATAATAATCCTGACAGGCCTTAGCGACGAGGAGTTTGCAGTGAAGGCGATCCATTCCGGTGCGGATGAATACCTTATTAAAGCCCAGATCGACCGGACGCTGCTCGTCCGAACCATCCGTTACACCATGGAAAGGAAACGAATACTCGAAGAGCTGCGGAGTTCCGAGGAGCAGTACCGCGTTCTGTTCGAATCCAACCCCTTGCCGATGTGGGTCTATTGCAGGGAATCCCTTTCATTTCTGGCGGTCAACAACGCGGCCATTCAGCATTACGGGTATTCGAGGGAAGAGTTCCTCGGCATGAGTTTGAAAGATATTCATCAGCCCGAGGAGCTGCCCCGTCTCCTGATTGCCGGGAAGGAGACGTCAGCTCCGTTGAGGTACTCCGGCATCTGGAAACACAGAAGAAAGGACGGGAGCGTAATCGACGTCAATATTACGACGAACGATGTCCTGTTCAAAGGCAGGGCTGCGCGGCTCGCTCTCGCAGAGGACGTCACCGAACTGAAGAAGGCTGAGGAGACCATCAAGTACCAGGCATACCATGATATGCTTACCGGTCTGCCGAACAGGGCGCAGCTCATGCTCAAGATCGGCCTCGAGCTGGCCCAGGCGAAACGCAATCAAAAACAAGTTGCTGTCCTGCACCTCGACCTTGACCGCTTCAGGGCAATCAACGAATCGCTCGGCCACGCAATGGGCGACATGGTCATCCGGCAGGTTGCCGGGAAGCTCAAGGACCTTGTCCGTGAAAGCGATACACTGGCGCGCACCGGAGGGGATGAATTCATGATCCTGCTTGCCGACCTCGACCGGCCGGAGGATGCGGCCGTGTTTGCGCGCACGCTCATCGCGGCGATGCGCGAACCACTGAACACGAACGGTCACACACTGTACGCGACGGCGAGCATCGGCATAAGCATGTCTCCCGAGGACGGTGAAAATCCGGATGTCCTGCTCAAATACGCGGACATCGCCGTTTCCGCAGCCAAGAAGCACGGAAGGAACAATTATCAGTTCTTCAACCCGGAGATCAACATACGGACTGTCGAGAGGCTGCTGCTGGAGAGCGACTTGCGGCAATCCATCGAGCGCAACGAACTCAGTCTCCACTATCAGCCGCAGGTAAGCATCCGGACGGGGAAGATCATCGGCTTCGAAGCGCTCGTGCGATGGAAGCACCCGAGGCTGGGTCTCTTGAATCCTTCCCAGTTTGTACCGATAGCGGAAGAAATGGGATTTATCACCATGATAGACGAATGGGTCATGAAAACCGCCTCTTTCCAGCTTAAAGAGTGGCATGACGGCGCTCTGTCGAAACTATGCATGAGCGTGAATCTCTCTTCGGAAAAATTTCATGATCCGGCTTTGCTGGACCTGGTATCTGGTATATTGCGGAAATCCCGTCTGGATCCCGGCTATTTCGAGATCGAGATCACGGAAAGCACCGCGATGCGCGATATCGACCTGGCTGTTCCGAAGCTGAAAGGCTTGCACGAGATGGGAGTCAATATCGCGATCGATGATTTCGGAACAGGATACTCCTCGCTCAGCTACCTCAAGCGGTTTCCCGTAAAAAAACTGAAGATAGACCAGTCCTTCATACGGGGAGTTCCCGGGGACCCCGACGATCAGGCCATCGTCAACGCGGTAATCGCCCTGGGCCATCAGATGAAATTGATCGTGATCGCCGAGGGAGTGGAAACGCGCGAGCAGCTCTCTTTCCTGCGGTCCAATCAGTGCGATGAAATGCAGGGTTTTCTTTTCAGCGAGCCGGTCGGCGCTGATGAAATAGGGGAATTGCTGCGCAAATAGAAACGCATAGCGCATGGCGCATAGCGCAGAGCGAAAGAGTAAAGACGCACAAGCGGTAAACGCGGTAAACGGTTTTAACGCCATGCTCCATGCGCTACCTGCACCCAGCGCCAACGAGGCCCTCGATTCCCGTCTCGCGATTCTCAGCGAGATGGTACGACAATGAGTCGAAGTATTGTGCGCAGCGTAGCCTGCTCTTGCGAAAACGCGGCCATGAACGAGTGCAGGGTGTGCAGGGAACTAAAAGAAGATGAACACTGCAAATATTAACGTACTTGCGATTGAAGACAGCATCGAAGATGCGGTGCTGATCAGCGAAATGCTGGGCGAGGTTCCAGAGCAGCGGTTCTCATTTTTTCATGCGAAGCGGCTGTCGGACGGGCTTGCCTTCCTGCGGCAGCAGCGCTTCGATATCGTGCTCCTGGACCTCGGACTCCCGGACAGCCAGGGGATAGAAACGGTTCAGAATGTGCACTCGCAATTTCCCGGTGTGCCGATCATCGTTCTTACCGGCATGAATGACGAGGAGCTGGCTGTAAAGGCGCTGCAGATGGAGGTGCAGGATTATCTCACGAAAGGACGGATGGACAGGGACAGTCTTGTCCGCTCAATCCGGTATGCCATCGAACGGAAACGCGCGACCGAAGCTTTACGGGAGAACGAGGAGAAATACCGCGGTCTGTTCGATTCAATGACCGAAGCGTTTGCCCGCTGTGAGATGGTCCTCGATTCCGGGGGAAACGCGTACGATCTTCGTTACCTCGATGTAAACACCGCCTGGGAACGGCTGACCGGCATTTCCATCCAAAACGCGAGGGGAAAGACGGCGGGGGAAGTGAGCTCCGACATGGAGCCGTCCTGGGCCGATGTTTGCGGGCTTCTTTCCGAGAGCTGCGAGCCGCGTCATTTCGAACAGTACAGCAGACTGTCGGGCAGATGGTTTGAAGTATATGCCTATTGTCCCGAGAGGGGGTATGTCGCAACCTTCTTTCATGACATTACCGAACGGAAACGCCTGGAAGAAGAGGTCAAACACCTGGCCCAGCATGATGAACTTACCGGCTTGCCGAACAGGCGTCTTTTCAGGGAAATCATCAGCGTCGAGCTCGCCCAGGCGCGCCGGCACGGGAGAAGACTGGCAGTATTTTTTCTGGATCTCGACCGGTTCAAGGAGATCAACGACACCTTGGGACATGAAGCCGGGGATGAGCTGCTGAACGAGACAGCGGCACGACTGAAGTCCGTTATCAGGGTTTCGGATACGGTGGCCCGGATCGGGGGAGACGAGTTCAACCTGATTATCCCGGACATAACACGCGCCGAATATGCCGCCGAAGTTGCGCAGAAGATAATGTCCGAAATCCGGAAACCGTTCCTGATCAACGGCCACGAGCTGAACGTGTCCGGCAGCATCGGAATCAGCATCTATCCGCATGACGGCAAAGAAGCGGACACGCTGCTCCGGTATGCGGACATCGCCATGTACCATGCCAAGGACAGGGGCCGCAACAATTATCAATTCTATAACCCGGTCATCAATACCCGGTCTATCGAGCGCATACAATTCGAAAATAGTCTGCGGCAGGCGATCGATAATAATGAATTCCGGCTCTACTTCCAGCCTCTCGTGGACGTCAAAACAGGAAAGCTGGTTTCCGCGGAAGCGCTCCTGCGCTGGCAGCATCCCCAGAGGGGTCTTCTGCTGCCGCGACAGTTTTTCGGTTCAGCTGAAGACATCGGCTTCATGCCGGACATCGATGAGTGGGTCCTGCAGAACGTAGGCATCCAGATCAAGTCGTGGATCGAGCAGGGCATGCCGCACGTCTGTATTACGGTAAACCTTTCCGCCAGGAGATTTCAGGACCGGGACCTGATAACAAGGATCGCGCGAGTCCTCGAGGAAACAGGAATTGCGCCGGGATGCCTCGAAATCGAGATAACCGAGAGCGTTGCCATGGAAAACATCGAAAACACGATTGCGCGTCTCAATGAGCTGGCGGAAATGGGAGTCCGCGTCTCGATCGACGATTTCGGCACAGGCTACTCTTCTTTGAATTATTTGAAGCGGCTGCCGATCGGGAAACTGAAGATCGATAAGTCGTTTATCCAGGACATTGCAACCGATTCAGACGATCGCGCCATCATCACCGCGGTCCTGCTTATGGCCCATTCCATGAAGCTGAAAGTGGTTGCCGAGGGAGTGGAGCAGGACGGGCAGCTGACGTTTCTGCGCGGGCTGAACTGCGACGAGGCCCAGGGATTTCTGTTCAGCAAGCCGGTGCCGGCCGACCGGTTCAGGGAAATGATGGCGCATAGCGCATAGGGCATGGCGCATAGCGTAAAGGGAAGGAGAGGCACGAGAGGACGATGGGCGAGGGACGCAACGAATAAAGGATAAGGACGAGGATGAGAAACGATGGACGAGGGACGCAAATGCATAGTGATTTTGTCCCGCACTCCGCACTGTATCTATCACGCCGCCATCGGCGGGACGTTCAGGACCAGCCAGTACAGGCCGAGCTCCCTGATCGCTTCGACGAACTGCTGCATATTGACCGGCTTGTGAATATAGCTGTTTGCGCCGAGATCATAGCTGTGAATAACGTCCAGTTCCTCTACCGAGGACGTCATGACGATGACGGGCAGAAGCTTTGTTCGCGGGTCTGAACGCACCTGGCGCAGCACCTCCAGCCCGTCTATTCTGGGAAGCTTCAGATCGAGCAGCGTTAGTATAGGGTCCGTCTCGGTCCCTCTGCCTTCCCACTGCCCCCTTCTGAACAGGTAATCAAGCGCTTCGACCCCGTCCTTCGCCACTACGATCCGGTTTCCCATATTTGTCTTCCGAAACGCCCGGAGAGTAAGCTCTATGTCGTCAGGATTGTCTTCTACAAGCAGAATTATTTTTTCAGGTATCATGATTAAAACCTCGCATAGCGCATAGGGCACACACTGCACTCGCGCTCCGCACTCGTTGGCGGCTGGGTGCAAGTGGAGCATGGCAAATCTTTACGCTATGCTCTATGCGCCACGCTCTCTGCGTTTTCTATTTCACGCCGCTGTTCGCACCTTCACGCAGCCTTCCTTCAGCACCGGGCTCTCCATGCTGAAAAAGAATGTCGCGCCCTTGCCGGGGATTGCATGCGCGCACACACTCCCTCCGTGCCGGGTAATGATGCGATGAATAATCGACAGCCCGATTCCCGTGCCGGGAAACTCGCTTTCCGAGTGAAGGCGCTGAAACGTGCCGAAGAGCTTGTCCGCATATTTCATATCGAACCCGACCCCGTTGTCCCGGATGAACAGGACTGTGGCGCCCTCCAGTTCCACGGTCCCGAATTCGATCAACAGCGTCCTTTATTTTGGCCGTGAACTTCCAGGCGTTCCCGAGCAGATTTTCAAGGACGACCTTGATGAGATTTGCGTCCGCTTTTGCAGTAATGCCTTCGGCCACCCGGAAAGCAACCTGCCTGTCCGGATAAGACCTCTGCAGCTCGGATAGTATGCCGCGGGCCATGGTCGAAAGATCGACCGGTACAATATTCAATTCACCCCTGGTCAGGCGCGAGAGTTTCAGCAGGGCATCTATGAGCTGCGCCATTCTCTGACTCGCGGTCCGCACCCTGCGCAAATAATCCTTCCCGCCTTCATCCAGGACATCGTAATAATCCTCGAGCAGCGCCTGGCTGAAGCCGTCCATGGCCCGCAACGGGGCGCGGAGATCATGAGAAATGGAATAGCTGAATGCCTGCAGTTCGCGTATTGGCGGCGTCGGCGGCTTCTTTTGCGCTTCGCGCCGAAGCCAGCGCGTCCCGGAGTTCCGTGTTTGCCGCTTCGGTGCGGGTCCGTTCCACGTCAAAATCCTCCAGAAGGTTCAGCATGGCTTTCCGGACCTCTTCGAGCCGGGACTTTTCCTCCGAGGAATCCTGCAGAATATTCAGCACGGCCCGCTGCGCATCCTCGAGCCGGGTCTTTTCATCTGCGAAGTCGTCAAGGATATTAAGCACAGCCCGGTGCGTTTCCTCCAGCCGCTCCTTTTCCTCGGTGAAATCGTTCAGGATATTGAAAATGGCCCGCTGCGTCTCTTCCATCCGCGTTTTTTCGACCGAGAAGTCCTCGAGGATGTTGAGCATGGCCTTCGTATATTCTTCCGGTCCGGTTGACCGGCGTTCGGCTGAAAGCCTTTCTGTAAGTTCTGTTTTCATGTTTTCCTGGTGAGCAGTTTGATAGCCGCCTCACGGTCACGTTGTCTCTACGCCGCTTTTTTCTTCAGCGCATCATTCTCCCGTTTGAGTTCCTCGATCTCCTTCTTCAGCTCCACCATCTTCAGTTCTCGTCCCACGGTCAGCCTCTGGAACCGCTCCAGCTCGGCCAGCCTTTCCAGCTCGCGCGCCCGCTGCTCTTCTCTCGCGCGCTGCTCGACGACCTTTGCCTCCGCTTCCCTCTGCGCCGTCACGTCGCGCGCGGCAGCGAACACGCCCAGCACGTTTCCCCGCACGTCCCGGTAGACCGAGGCGTTGTAGAGAACATTCGTGAGCCGCCCGTCCCGGTGCCTGATCGTAAGGGGATAGTCGGTCACAAAACCCTTCGAGAAGACCTGCTCGTATCCCTCGCGGGCCTTCTCAGGCTCGGTGAAGTAGTCCGAGAAATCCGCGCCGATGAGCTGCTCCCTCGGCATGCCGGTCACCTTGATCGTCGCCTCATTCACGTCCGTGATCTTTCCTTCCGGGCTGATCGTTACCAGCGGATCGACACTAGCCTCGATCAGGCTGCGGGCGTACTGGGACGCATAACGCAGCTTTTCCTCCGACTGCTTCTTTTCCGTGATGTCGGTGCTCATGAGCAGGTAGCCGATGGGATTGCCTGAGGCGTCGTTCCGGCGCGTGACCACGACGCTTGCCACAAAACGGGAGCCGTCCTTCCGGACGCGCTGAAACTCGCCTTCCGCCAGTCCCTTATCATAAGCCGTCTTCAGCATCCTATCGACGACCCCTGACTCGATATCTTCAGGCGAGTGAAGAATAGTCGCCGATTTGCCGATGATCTCATCTTCCGTATATCGGTAGTTCAGCCGCGCCCCTTCATTCCAGGAGAGAATGCGGTAGTCGAGGTCTTTTCCGATAATGGAGTACTTGGTCGAGCTCTGCAGGATGTTGTCGAGAAAGTTTTTCGTCTCCGCGAACTCGCGCATGACGCGTTTGGATTCCGTCACGTCCCGCGCCGCGGCGAACACGCCCAGCACGTTGCCCTGCACGTCCCGGTAAACGGACGCGTTATAGAGCACGTCGACCAGTTTCCCGTCCCTGTGCCTGATCGTCAGCGGGTAGTCTGTCACGAACCCTTTGGCAAAGACCTGCTGATACCCCTCACGGGCCTTATCCGGCTCGGTGAAGTAGTCGGAGAAGTCCGTGCCGATGAGCTTGTCGCGCGGAATACCCGTGACCTTCGCCGTCGCCTCGTTCACGTCCGTGATCTTGCCTTCCGGGCTGATCGTAACCAGCGGGTCGACACTCGCCTCGATCAGGCTCCTGGCATACTGAGCGGCCTGCCGCTGGGCCGTCACGTCGCGGGCAGCGGCGAAGACGCCGAGCACGTTGCCGTACACATCCCGGTAAACCGATGCGTTATAAAGGACGTCCGTGAGCTTCCCGTCCTTGTGCCTGATGGTGAGCGGATAGTCGGTCACGAACCCCTTGCGCGAAGACCTGTTGATACCCTTCCCGGGCCTTTTCCGGCTCGGTAAAGTAGTCGGAGAAGTCCGTGCCGATGAGCCGCTCCATCGGCATGCCGGTCACCTTGATGGTGGCCTCGTTCACGTCCGTAATCTTTCCCTCCGGGCTGATCGTGACCAGCGGGTCGAGGCTCGCCTCGATCAGGCTCCTGGCATACTGAGCTGCCTGCCGCTGCGCCGTCACGTCGCGGGCCGCGGCGAAAACGCCCTGCACATTGCCCTGTACGTCACGGTAGACCGAGGCGTTGTAGAGAACGTCGGTCAGCGCGCCGTCCTTGTGCCGGATCGTGAGCGGGTAGTCGGTTACAAACCCCTTTGCGAAGACCTCCTTGTATCCCTGGCGGGCCTTTTCCGGCTCGGTGAAGTAGTCGGAGAAGTCCGTGCCGATGAGCCGCTCTTTCGGCATGCCGGTCACCTTGATCGTGGCCTCGTTCACGTCCGTGATCTTGCCTTCCGGGCTGATCGTGACGAGCGGGTCGAGACTCGCCTCGATCAGGCTCCGCGCATACTGCGCGGCCTGGCGCTGCATGGTCACATCGCGGGCCGCGGCGAAAACGCCGAGCACGTTGCCCTGCAGGTCCCGGTAGACCGAGGCGTTGTAGAGAACGTTCGTGAGACGGCCGTCCCTGTGCCGGATCGTGAGCGGGTAGTCCGTTACAAACCCCTTCTCGAAGACCTGCCGGTATCCCTCACGCGCCTTCTCCGGCTCGGTGAAGTAGTCCGAGAAGTCCGTGCCGATGAGCTGTTCCTTGGGCAAGCCCGTCACCTTGACCGTGGCCTCGTTCACGTCCGTGATCTTGCCTTCGGGGCTGATCGTGACCAGCGGATCGACACTCGCCTCGATCAGGCTCCGCGCATACTGCGCGGCCTGGCGCTGCATCGTCACATCGCGGGCCGCGGCGAAAACGCCGAGCACGTTGCCCTGCAGGTCGCGGTAGACCGAGGCGTTGTAGAGAACATTCGTGAGACGGCCGTCCCTGTGGCGGATCGTGAGCGGGTAGTCCGTTACAAAGCCCTTCTCGAAGACCTGCCGGTATCCCTCGCGCGCCTTTTCCGGCTCGGTGAAGTAGTCCGAGAAGTCCGTGCCGATGAGCTGCTCCTTGAACAAGCCCGTCACCTTGACCGCCGCTTCGTTGACATCCATGATCTTGCCTTCGGGGCTGATCGTGACCAGCGGGTCGAGACTCGCCTCGATCAGGCTCCGCGCATACTGAGAAGTGGCCCTGAGCTGTTCCTCCATCCGCTTGCGCTCCGTAATGTCCCTGGCGATGGACGAAGCGCCGATCAGCCGGCCCGCGGAGTCGTGGATCGGAGAAACCGTGAGGGACACGTGGACCAGCGTGCCGTCCTTGCGCCGCCGCAGGGTCTCGAAGTGTTCTATGCGTTCTCCGCTCGCGGATCTTCAGGAGAATATCTTCCATCTCCCTCGGCCGGTCCGGGGACAACAGGACCGAGACGGGCTTGCCGATGATCTCTTCCGCCGTATAGCCGTACATCAATTCCGCCGCGCGGTTCCAGCTCGTGATAACGCCTTCCAGTGTTTTGGCATAGACGGCGTCGTCGGATGAGTCGACAATGGAGGCAAGGAGCGCGATCCGGCCCTCGCCCGGTTCGGCCATCTCCTGCATGGTTGTTTTTTGTTTCGTTTTGTCTGCCATGGGCGTGTTCCTTTCGTGAATCGCTGCATAGCGCATAGGGCATGGCGCATGGCGTTAACCCTTTGCGCTCTGCGCTGTGCGCCATGCGTTTTTCGCTCTGCGAAAAACCCCGCTGCAACTTATTACATAAAAAGTTTTAATCGCACTAAAACAATCCTGTTTTTATTATTACTCATTGTACGCATCTATTCAAGTAAATCTTCCCCTTGATTCCCCTCTCCCGCTCCTCAGGGAGAGGGTACGATAATGGGGTAATCTTATCTTAATGAGAGTTATAATTTAACTGAAACGAGAGCCCTTGCAAAAGTCACTTTGTGTCATTCAGGCCCTTCGCCTTGTCGTTTCGAGCGAAGCGAGAAATCTGGCTGTTAACGTTGGGACAGGCTCCGCGACCGGGGAACCTTTCCTGGTAAAGAACCGAGGATTTCTCCCTTTGGTCGAAATGACAAAAGGGCGGTTCGCGAAGTCTTGCAAGGCGCCTTACCGGAAAAAAGAGAGTAAAGCTAATGTCTGACATTGACAATAAGGCGGTCATTCCCTTGCGCGTCCTCGTTGTTGAAGATTCCGAGGACGATACGATGCTCGTTCTTCGAGAAATCAGGAAAGGCGGCTATGAAGCCGTCTCCGAGCGCGTCGAGACAGCGGACACATTGAGGGATGCGCTCGCAAGGCAGCAGTGGGACCTGGTCATATCCGATTTCTCAATGCCTTACTTCGACGCGGTCTCGGCGCTGAAAATTGTGCGCGGGACCGATCCCGACCTGCCTTTCATTCTTGTCTCCGGCACAATTACGGAGGAAACCGCAGTGAACGCATTGAAAGCCGGCGCGCATGATTATGTGACGAAGGGCAATATGGCCCGGCTTGTTCCCGCGATCGCGCGGGAATTGAGCGATGCTCAGGTCAGGCGTGAACACAGGCGCATGCAGAAAGAGCTTGAAGCCTATCACGCCGGCCTGGAAAAAAAGGTTGAGGAGCGCACGGCCGAGCTTAAGGCAGCGAAGGAAAGGGCCTCATTTTTCGCGAGCGCCATAGAAAGTTCCTCCCTGCCTTTCAACTCCGCGTATCCCGACGGCCGCCTCATGAACTATAATCAGGCATTTCTGGAGCTGACAGGCTACGGGGCTGAAGAATTGCGGATAAAGACATGGATCGAACTGACTCCGCCCAAGTGGCGGGAGCTTGAAGAGCAGATGCTTGAAGAGCTGCGCAGGACCGGGACGCCCCCGGTTTATCAGAAAGAATATATAAGAAAGGACGGCACGCAAGTACCGGTAGAATTAAAAGTCCACCTGGTCAGGGACGAAAAGGGGGACCCTGATTATTATTACTCTTTCGTGACTGACATCACCGTACGCAAACGGATGGAAGAGGAACTGAGGCACCTGGCCCACCATGACTCCCTGACAAATCTGCCGAACAGGCGGTTGTTTCTCGATCTGTTTCAGGTGGAGGCGGCGCAGGCGCGGCGCATACAAAGAAAGCTCGCTGTTTTGTTTCTTGATCTCGACCGGTTCAAGGAAATTAACGATACCCTGGGTCATGAATTAGGGGACCAACTGTTGAGACAGGTATCCGTTCGTCTCAAAGGGGCGGTCAGGGAGTCCGATATCGTGAGCCGCATAGGAGGCGATGAATTCAACCTGCTGTTATCCGACATCGTTCATTCCGAAGATGCGGCTGACGCAGCCGGGAAAATCGTCGAGTCTTTCCGAAAGCCCTTTCTGATAGCAGGCCATGAACTCACCGTCACCTGTTCAGTCGGGATCAGCATATATCCCGACGACAGCGCGGAAACAGAGACCCTTTTCCGGTATGCCGACATCGCCATGTATTACGCCAAGGAACACGGCAGGAACATGTACCGGTTCTATGACCCGGACATCAACACCCGCTCGATAGAACGCATGCAGTTCGAGAACAGCCTGCGCCGGGCGATCGAGCGCCAGGAATTCCGCTTGTATTTTCAGCCCATGGTCGATGTCAAGACCAACGGTTTTGTTTCCGGTGAAGCGCTGCTCCGTTGGCAGCACCCGGAACAAGGCATTCTCGAGCCCGAGCATTTCCTCAGAGCGGCCGAGGAGCTCGGTTTCATGACGGATATAGACGAATGGGTCCTGTCGGCTGTGGGCAGGCAGATCAAAACATGGATGGGCCAGGGCCTGGGCCGGGTCTGTGTTACGGTAAACCTTTCAGCAATGGAGTTTCAAAAAAAGGATCTGGCCAGACGGATCGGCCGGATACTCGGAGAAACGGGAATGCCGCCGGAGTGCCTGGATGTCGAGATTACGGAAACGACGGCCATGGGCAATATTGAGGACACGATTGGGCAGATACGCGAGCTGACGGAAATGGGCGTGAATGTATCCATAGACGATTTCGGCACAGGGTATTCTTCGCTGAATCAGCTCAAGCGGCTGCCTATCCGCAAATTGAAGATTGACAGGTCTTTTATAAGGGATATCGCCACCGACGCCGGTGATCGTACGATCATCACCGCGGTCTTGCTGATGGCCCATGCCATGAAATTGAAGGTCGTTGCAGAAGGCGTCGAAGGCGCGAAACAGCTTGCTTTTCTGAGAGCGCTGCATTGCGACGAGGCCCAGGGGTTTTACTTCAGCAGGCCGTTGCCGGCAGACCGGTTCGGGGAACTCGTGGGCCGAGGGATGTGGCAGACGAGGGACGAAGGATGAGGGACGAGACGGCAACCCATAGAGCACGGCAATAAATGGGGCCGTATGAACCTAAAAAAAGCATTTGGGACGCAGAAAAATCGGATAAACGCAGACTTCGGCGTGAGCTCAGTCGAACGATAAGGTCGGATAAAAAAACGTTCTTGTATCGTAAAAGCAGTCACCCTGCGGGTGAATTTTTTTCTCTAAAAATTCTTTTGTTTGATCTGCGGTTATCGTTCGACTGAGCTCACGCCGAAGTCTGCGTTCATCTGCGTCCAATTGCCGTTTTCAGGATGAACTGAGCCGCTAACGAAAAATCTTATCGTTTCTTCCTGCAGTTGCAATCACGAGGAGGCATAGAGCATGATTCTCCGGACGCTGGCGCTGACAATAACGGTTTTTGTCATCGATCTGTTTACGCCTTTAGGCTATTCAACGTGGCTGCTTTATGCTGTTCCCCTTGTATATGTTTCGTCGAAAGCATCCCGCACCACCGTCATTCTCGCTGCAGGGTGTATCACGCTTCTTGTCGTCGCGGACTTTTTTATTTCGCCTTCGGGCGTATCACCCTCGATTTCCGCGGTAAACCGCACGCTCGGGATATCGGCGCTCTGGGCATTGTCCCTTCTTAATTACCGCAGGAAGAGCACGGAGGAAAGCCTCCGGGAGTACTCAGCCGGACTGAATGCCGCAAATAAATCGCTTGCCGAATCAAAAGCAAACCTGCGGACCGTCTTCGACAGCTCCAACGATGCGATCTTCATTCATGAACTGGACGGGAAGATCATCGACGTAAATAAAAAGATGCAGGAGCTGTACGATGTTGAATATGAAGAAGCCCTGTCTCTTTCGATACGGAACGATTTTTCCTCTCCGGACAACCCCCTGGACTCGATACCGGAAATATGGAAGGATGTCGTTTCCGGGAAGAGCCGGTCATTTGAATGGAAAGCAAGACGGCCGAAGGACGGCTCCGTTTTCGATGCCGAGGTATTTCTGACAAAGATAAGGTTGAGAAAAAAGGATGTGATACTTGCTGTTGTGCGGGACATTACGTCGCGCAAACATGCTGAGCAGGAACTTCGCAAGGCATACCGGGGCCTGGAAAGCAAGGTCCAGGAACGGACCCGGGAACTCGCACAGGCCACGATGGAATTGCGGGGCGAGATCGAACAACGAAAAGAAATTGAAGAGGAACTCCGAAAGAGTCAAAAACAGTTGAGCAGTATCACTGCCAGTGTGGCGGAAGGAATTTATGTGCTTGATGCAAAGGGACGCATTATATTCATGAATCCCGAGGCCGAACGCCTGCTTGGATGGACTCTTGAGGAGATGGGCGAGAAAAGCCCGCATGATCTTGTCCATTTCCGCACCAAGGACGGTACGCCGCTGCCGATTGAGAAGTGCAACATGCGCGGAGTCATCAACACGGGCAAGCGGTATTCATCAACGGACGAAGTTTTTGTACGGAAAGACGGAACCGTTTTCCCCATTTCAGTGATATCAGCGCCTGTCCTGGAAGGGGGGAAGATTATTGCTTCGATTACCGCGTTCCATGACATAACCGATCAAAAGAGGCAGGAGGAGGCGCTGCTGGCAAATGAACGGAGGTTGACCGCAATCCTGAACAGCATCCCCGACATGGCGTGGTTGAAGGACAAAGAGAGCCGGTTCATTGTGGTCAATGAGCCCTTTGCCGAAGCGTGCGGAAAAACACCGGCGGAACTGACCGGGAAAACCGATTTCGATGCCTGGCCGAAGAAACTTGCCGAGCAATACTTTGCGGATGACAGGGAGGTAATGAAGAACCACGCGCGCAAGCGGTATGAAGAGCCCCTGGCTACGAAGGACGGGAGGGCCAGGTGGATCGAGACGATCAAGACACCTATCTATGATGAAGAGGGCCAGGTTATCGGGACCACCGGCATCGCCCGCGATATAACGGACCGCAAGCGCATGGAAGAGGAGATACGGCATCTCGCGCTCCACGATGCGCTTACCGGTCTGCCGAACAGGCGCCTGTTCAAGGACATTCTTGAGTTAGAACTGGCTCAGGCCAGGCGGAACAGAAGCAAAGCAGCCGTGCTCTTTCTCGATCTCGACCGCTTCAAGGAAATCAATGACACCCTGGGGCATGATGCCGGGGACCTTCTCTTAAAGGAAACCGCGCTCAGGGTCAAAGCGAGTATCAGGCAATCGGACACTGTTGCACGCATCGGCGGAGACGAATTCAATATCATGGTATCGGATATAGAACGCGCGGAGGACGCCGCCGAAGTTGCGATAAAGATAATAGAGTCCCTGAAGCGAATGTTCGTGATAGGCGGCCATGAGCTGCATATCACGACCAGCATCGGCATAAGCGTGTTCCCGGATGACAGCACGGAGCAGGAAATATTGCTCAGCTATGCAGACATCGCCATGTACCATGCCAAAGAGCGGGGAAGGGACCAATACCGGTTCTATAACCCGGTAATCAACATAAAATCGCTCGAGAGAACGCGGTTGGAAAGCAGTCTGCAGCAGGCTCTCGACCGAGACGAATTTGTTCTGCATTACCTGCCCCAGATGGACCTTGCCACGGGCAGAATGACTTCCGCGGAAGCGCTGGTGCGCTGGAACCATCCTGAGAAGGGCCTGCTTGAGCCCGGTTCTTTCATTCCCGCAGCCGAAGATATCGGGCTTGTTGCAGCAATCGACGAATGGGTGCTCAAGACGGCATGCTCCCAGGTCAGGAACTGGGCAATCCGCGGACTGGAAAAATTTACGCTTACCGTCAACCTCTCGGGGCCGGAATTCCGAAACCCGGACCTTGCAGGGAATCTTGCGGCAATTCTGAAGCAGACCGGTCTGGATGCCGAACGACTGAATATCGAATTGAGCGAACACAGCGCCATGGATGATATCGGGCATTCGGTTTCCATGATGACCGAACTGGCCGGCATGGGCATCCGTATAACGATCGATGGTTTCGGGACCGGCTGCTCGTCCGTGAGTTACCTGAAGCGGTTGCCTATAGAGCGTATCAAAATCGACAAATCGTTTATCCGGGACATAGCAACCGATCCGGACGACCGCGGTGTAATTCATGCGATGACAGCGATGGCGCATACGATGAAAATCAAGGTTGCCGCAGAAGGCGTTGAAACACAAGCACAGCTTTCTTTCCTGAGTAAAGCACGGTGTGACGAGGCGCAGGGGTTCCTTTTCAGCAGGCCCGTGCCGGCGGAGAAATTCAGGGGTCTGCTGGCGCATAGCGGATAAGATATCAGAGCGCACACCCTGCACGCGCGCGGCGCACGCGTAGCGCTGGGTGCGGGTAGGGCATGGAGCATGGCGTAAAGGGAGGACCAAGGCGAGGGAAGAGGAAGGCGTGGGATGAAGCACGCAGGATGAGGGACGCAAAATCGTCCATCGTTCCGGCGAGTCCCGGTTTTCATCGGGATTAAACCGCGCGCGAGCGCTCGTTCTTCGTCCATCACGAAGTTCAAGAGGTGAGGACTTATGGAAAAAAACCAGACCGAACTTCGAAAATTCGTTGCACCCGAATTTGTGTTCGGAGCGGGCGCCCGGAACATGGCTTCCCGGTACGCAAGAAATTTCGGGGCTTCAAAAGTGCTGATCGTGACGGATCCCGGCATTATCGCGGCGGGGTGGACAAAAGAAGTGGCCGACGGCATGGAAGCAGCAAACATCCCTTACCATGTCTTCTCCTCGGTTACTCCGAACCCGAAAGCTGAAGAGGTTATGGCGGGAGCCGAAGTGTACGAGCAGGAGCGGTGCAATATGATCGTTGCCGTCGGCGGGGGGAGCCCGATGGACTGCGCGAAGGGCATCGGTATTGTGAGTTCAAATAAAAGCAATATTCTCGATTTCGAGGGGGTCGACCAGGTGCCCAGCCCCGGCCCCCCCCTGATCTGCGTTCCCACCACCGCCGGAAGCGCTGCGGATGTCTCTCAGTTCGCTATTATCACCGACACGGACAGGAAAGTGAAAATCGCGATCATCAGCAAGACGCTCGTGCCGGATGTCTCGCTTATCGATCCGCTTACCCTCACGACCATGCCCCGCGAACTGACGGCGCATACGGGCATGGATGCGCTCTGTCATGCATTTGAAGCATATGTCTCGAATGCCCGTTCTCCTGTCACCGATCTGTTCGCCCTGGAATCGGTCCGGCTTATGTCAGCAAGCCTGATCCCGGCAATCGAGCACCCGGATGAGCTCGATATCCGAGCCCGGACCATGCTGGGCAGCCTGTATGCCGGGCTCGCCTTCTCGAATGCCGGCCTCGGTCTCGTGCACGCAATGGCGCACTCGCTCGGCGGATACCTCGATATTCCTCACGGAGAAAGCAATTCGATACTGATCAGCCGCGTCGTAGAATTCAACTTCGAGGCCGCTCCCGAGAGATATTCAGCCATTGGAGAAGCAATGCGGCCGTCGACGGCCGGCATGCTCCCCTCTGAAAAAAAGGCCGCGCTTCTTATGGCTTTGGAGAGCTTCAGAGAGATATTGAAAGTAGACGTAGCGCTCGGCAGGCACGGCGTAAAACGGAGCGACATTTCCAATCTGGCGGCTAAGGCCGTCAAAGACCCCTGCATTGCCACGAATCCGCGCAGACCGACGCAAAAGGAGATTGAACAGCTCTATGAGCAGGCGCTCTGACAAACCCGAAGACTTCGATAAGCTGCGGGAAAAAATAATCGGGCTCGGAGAACGTTCCATCAGAAAGAGTTATTACCCGAAGCTCCAGCAGCAACTCCAGGAGCTTGAGCGGGCGGAAGAGCGTTTCAGACAGCTCAGCCGCAGGTACGAGCTGATACTGCAGTCCGCAGGCGAGGGAATATTCGGGCTGGATGTGCAGGGCAATTACACCTTCATGAACAAAGCGGCTGCGGCAATGCTCGGCTACAAAGAAGGGGAACTATTAGGCAAGCATAGCCACTCCTGTATCCACTATGTAAGACCCGATGGAAGTCCTTATCCGGAGGAGCGAATGCAGGACGTATGCAGCCTTCCGGAAAGGCAGGGTGATGCATGTTGATGATGAATGTTTCTGCAGAAAGGACGGAGCCCAATTCCCGGTCGAATATACCAGCACGCCTATACTGGAAGGCGGCGAGATCAGGGGCGCGGTGGTTACCTTCAGTGATATTACCGAGCGCAGAAAGGCGGAAGAGGCCCTTAAAGAAAGCGAAGAGAATTACCGTGAGATTTTCGAATCCGTCAACGATGCCATTTTCGTCCATGATATCGAAACGGGAGAAGTTATTTCCGTTAATCGGAAAACAGAAGAAATGTTCGGATACTCTCACGGGGAATTTCGCAAGTTTATTGATGAGTCTCTTTTTTCAGGGCTGCCCGGCTATACCGCTCAAGATGCCATCGAAATAGATGCGCCGCGCTGCCGCCGGCCCTCCTCAGCTGTTCGAGTGGATGAGCAGAAGAAAGAACGGGGAACTGTTCTGGGTCGAGGTCAACCTGAAGCGGGCGGTCATCGGCGGCGAAACCCGGCTGCTCGCCATTGTGCGGGAGATCACCGAGCGCAAAAGAACAGAGCAGGAAATCAGGAGAACCAAGGGACAGCTCGAAGAGGCGCAGCAGATAGCGGGAATCGGGAACTGGGAGTGGGACGTCGCAGCAAACACGGTAACGTGGTCCGATGAAGTTTATCGTATTTTCAATGTCCCGCGCGGCGAATTCAAGGGAACGTATGAAGCATTTATGGAACTGGTGCACCCGGAAGACAGGGCCGGCATCGAGAAATCGCTTGCAGAAGCAGCGAACGAACGGAAAGAAACCACATTTAACGAGTACCGGATCATCAGGCCGGACGGCACGATCCGGACTATTTATACCCGGCTTCGGCTTGAATACAACAGCGCGGGTGCATAATCATCAGTATGCGGGGAACAGCGCAGGACGTAACGGAAGCGCGCCGGGCTGAAGAAGCACTGAAACTGACGCAGTTCTCACTGGACCATGCCTCAGTTTCCGCATTTATCGTTGCCCGGGATGCGCGAATCCTGTATGCGAACGAGCAGGCATGCCGGGACCTGGGCTATTCGCGCGAAGAATTGCTTGTCCATGACTATCCCGGATCTGGATCCCAATTTCCCGCATTCCCGCTGGGGAGACCATTGGGAGCAGCTCAAAAAGGAAGGCTTTCTGCATTTCGAGAGCCTGCATCGGAGAAAGGACGGAGCATTGATCCCGATGGATATCTCGGTGAATTATCTCTCCTTCGGAGGGCGGGAGTACAATATCGGATTCGCCCTTGACATCAGCGAGCGCAAGCGGGCTGAAAATGAGCTGAGGCTTTCCTATAGTCTCAACAAGACTATCATCGACAGCGTGAACGATGCGATCTCGCTTATCGACGTTCGGGACTTCACGATAGTTTCAGCGAATAATGTCTTTCTTAAAAACTACGGATATTCGGACCAGGCGGAAATAGCAGGAAAACACTGTTATGAAATAACCCATCACCGGCCCGATATGTGTTCGGCGCCTGACGATATCTGCCCGTTCATAGAGACGGTAAAGACGAAAGACCACTTTTCCGTTGACCACGTGCATTACGACAGGAAGGGAAAAAAGATATTTGTCGAGGTTTCCACGTCGCCGATCAGGGACGAGACCGGGCAATGTCGTACAGGTCGTGCATGTCCAGCGAAATATAACCGAACGGAAAGAGGCAGAGGAGGCTTTGCGGGTCTCCGAATCGAGGTTCCGCAATCTCTTCAAGCAATCTTCCATCAGCATGCAGATATTCGCGCCCGACGGCCGGACCCTGGAGGTGAACCATGCCTGGGAAGAGCTGTGGGGGTTGAAGCTCGATGCGATCAAAGACTATAACGTATTGCATGATAAGCAACTTCTCGACAAAGGCATCATGCCTCTATATTCAGAAAGGCTTTGCCGGAGAAGCGTCGGAGATACCGATAACCGGTTATGATCCGTCCGAAATAGACTACGCGGGCCGTGCCCGCTGGGTAAAGGCCTTCATCTACCCGGTTAAAGGCGCGGGGGACCAAATTCATGAGGTAGTGCTGATACATTGGGATGTTACCGACATGGTGAAGGCGCAGGAGGCTTTGCAGGAAAGCGAGGAGCGTTTCAGGACGTTTTTCGAACTGGCTGCCGTCGGAACGACCCAGTTGGACCCGGCAACCATGAGGTTTTCCAGAACCAACCAGCGGTTCTGCGAGATGACCGGATACACTTGTGAAGAACTGAGATCAATGACCTTCAACGAGTTGACTCATCCCGAAGACCGAACGCTGGACGCGGAGGCATTCGCCAAAACGCTCTTGCCCGGCGCGCCAACGTATGAAACCGAGAAACGATATATCAGAAAAGACGGCCGGATAATATGGGTGCATGTCTGGGCCGCAGTAGCGCACGACTCACTCGGCCGACCGCTTCATACTTCGGCAATTGTGGAGGACGTCACGGACCGGAAAAGGATGGAAGAGGAGATCAGGCACATGGCGCATCACGACATGCTGACGGGTTTGCCGAACCGGCGTCTGTTCAACGAAATTGCGAATATCGAGATGGCGCAGGCCGAACGGAACCACAAGAAGCTCGCCATTCTCTTTCTCGATCTGGACCGTTTCAAGGAGATCAACGATACGCTCGGCCACGAGGCAGGGGACCAGCTGCTCAAGGAAGTTGCATCCCGGCTCAAATCGGCCCTGCGCAAATCGGACAGCATCGGCCGCATAGGCGGCGACGAGTTCAGCATCATTCTTGCCGATATCGGCCGTTCCGATGCGGTTTCCGACATCGCGAGAAAAATCGTGGACAGCTTCCGGAAGCCGTTTATGATCGCCGGCGGCGAACTGAAAACAACGACCAGTGTCGGCATCAGCATCTATCCCGATGATGGAACGGAAATAGACACCCTGCTGAGATACGCGGACATGGCCATGTACCACGCGAAGGAAAGCGGCAGAAACACGTATCGCTTCTACGATCCTTCAATCAATATACGGTCGATAGAACGAGCGCGTCTGGAGCAGATGCTGCGCCGGAGCGTCGAACTCGGGGAAATGGTCCTCTATTACCTGCCGCAGATCGACGTCATCAGCGGCAAGGTGATTTGCGCAGAGGCGCTTGTGCGGTGGCGGCATCCTGAAAGAGGACTGCTTCTTCCGGAGGACTTCATACCCGAGGCCGAGGAGAGCGGCTTCATTAAGGAGATAGACGAATGGGTATTGTCCGCCGTTTGCAGGCAGCTCCGGTCATGGCAGGACTCAGGGTTTCGCCCGGTATGTGTGAGCGTGAACCTGTCCAATCGTGAATTTCAGAGCCCCAATCTTGTAAAAAAAATAGAATCAATCCTGAAGGAAACCGGCACACCCGGGGAATTCCTGCATATCGAGCTTTCTGAAAGAATAGCCATGAGCGATGTCGAGTACACGCGGGGCTTAATGGACAAATTGGCTGAATTGGGAGTTCATTTTTCCCTGGACGGTTTCGGCATCGGCTATTCGTCGCTGAATTATCTCAGGAGAATGCCGGTGGAAAAGCTGAAGATCGATAGATCGTTCATCAGGGACATAGCCGTGGACCGCGACGACCGCGCAATAATTGAGGCGGCAACGGCCATGGCGCACTCCCTGAAAATAAAGGTCATTGCGCAAGGAGTTGAAACCGAAGAGCAGCTTTCGTTCCTGAAGGAAAGCCACTGCGATGAGGCCCAGGGGTTTCTGTTCAGCAGGCCGGTACCGGCCGAAAAAATGACGGAGCTGATCTCGACCCGTTAAAGTACTTTATGGACCAACATCTTAAATTTAGAGTCAAGTTTGAAAGACCAAGATAAAATCAATTTTCGCGCAAAGCCGCAAAGAAAGGCGAACTCTCTTTATTATTTTTAAATCAAGATCAGGGATTTAAGGTTGTCTTTGCGCCTTGGCGTCTTTGCGCGAGACCGCTTTTGATTTTATGCAGTCGATATTATATCCGCAGATTACGCAGATTTTCGCCGATTTATTCTTCTTAAAAATCTGCATGCATCTGCGAAATCTGCGGATAAATGTGCTTTTGTCAAGATTCCGGTTTTACTTCACCGGTCTGAGGCTTGCGTTGTTAATCTGTTACGAATCAAATTTTACCCAAAATGGGAAGAAATTTTGCCACAGGACACAGAGGGCACAGAGAACAGCTTAAAAATAGTTAATAAATTTATCTCCTGGGAAAATCGTCCGCTCGCAACGACGGCTAAAGATACTTTTTCAACAGCCTGTTAGGTACTGCCGATATCAGGCTCATGCTCTAATTTAATCCCTTCCTTTCAGTTTCAGTCCGGTACCCTGACTGACCAGGTCCTTTCCTTCTCCAGGCAACACCCTTTCACTTCCGAGCTCAGCGAAGAAGTCCACCTTTCCGCTGCGTGAGATCGAATCAATAGCCCGTTCGATGCTCAATTCTACCGGCCACAGTGCGGCTCATCCTTATGTGTAATTCATTCGCCATGAGATTGGAATTATAATTATATTAAGAGGATTTGGGGATGGGAGAAGCATAAAGACTTATTGCAGTAAAAAAGCGCGACTGAGAGCGCCCTTTTTCGGTGAACAGCCATGAAAAAAATTCAAGCCAATGTATTGTACGAAATTTGCCAGAATATCCCCGACGCCATCTGCATCATGGACACCGATTGGATCATACGTTCATGGAACAGGGGCGCCGAGGAGATATTCGGATACCGTGAGGATGAACTGATAGGAAAAAATGTTGCAGTAATAATACCGCCGGATATCGCGCAGCGGGAGATCGAGCACTGCATACACGAGCTGAACGAGAAAGGCAAGATGTCGGAGTACCAGACTTTGCGGCTCGCAAAAGACGGCAGAATCGTACCGATTGAATTGACAGCGGTCCTGCTGAAACAGGCCGGTGAAATCATTGGGTATGCCTCAATCATGAGGGATATTACCGAACGGAACCGCGTCCAGCATGAGCTCGAAGAATCAGAAGAAAGCTTTCGAATGATTTTCAACTCCGTCCATGACGCTATTTTCGTTCATGATATAAAAACAGGCCGGATCCTGGAGGTAAACCGGAAATTCGAAGACCTTTATGAATATGAAGTCGATGAAATACAGGGCCTTGATGTGGGTTCCTTGAGCGCCGGGTCTCCCGGATATACGAACGCCGATGCGCTTGCAATCCTGCACCGGGCGGCAGCAGGGGAGCCTCAGACGTTTGAGTGGCTGGCCAGGAGCAAAACAGGCAAAATCTTCCCGGTCGAGGTGAACTTGCGGCGGGTTCCGCTCAAAGGCAGGGACCGGATACTTGCAAGCGTCCGGGACATATCCGAACGCAAGCAGGCGGAAGAGAGTCTGAGACTGACGCAGTTCTCCATGGACCACGCGTCCGTATGCGCTTATTTAGTGGGACACGACGCGCGCTTCCAGTATGTGAACGAACAGGCATGCCGTACGCTCGGGTATTCCCGCGAAGAGCTGCTGTCCATGGCGGTATACGACCTGGATCCCGATTACCCGCTTTCAAAATGGGACGATCACTGGGCGCAGCTCAAGAAGGAAGGAAACCTTCACTTTGAAACGCAGCACCGGAAAAAGAACGGGACATTCGTCCCGGTCCAGATGTCCCTGAACTATTTGTCATTCGGAGGACGGGAATACAACGTCGCGTTCGGCGTGGACATTACCGGACGCAAGCAAGCGGAGAACATCCTCAAACAGGCATACGCGGAATTGGAAGCGAAAGTCCGGGAACGCACGCAACAGCTGGCAAAAATAAATGATGAGCTTCGGATGGAAATTACCGAGCGGCAGAAGGCCGTGGAGCTGATCCGGAAGTCAAAGGAATTGAGCGACGCTCTTAATCGTCTCGGGACCGTGATCCACTCAACGCTCGATTTCGACGAGATCATGCAGCGGGTCGTACAAGAGGCGGCCCGGGTCATGAAAGTCGACGGGACATTGATCGGGCTGTATGAAGACGGGATTTTTCATGTTCGCCGCGTCTACAACATGCCCGAGGAATTTTCAAGGCGAAGGCTTGCGTCCGACGAACTGAGGGCCATGCAGTATGTGGCCCAGGTTAGAGATACTGTCGCCTTCAATGACGCAGCCAATGATGAACGGCTTAATATTCCTTTTGTAAAGGAAATGGGAATTCGTTCCCTGCTCGTGTCTCCCCTGATCACGACAAAGAGGATTGCCGGGGCCATTGCTTTTTACGGCCTTTCACGGCGGATCGAGTTCGAGGAGGAACGTATCGATTTCGCGAGGAAACTCTCTGCCTCCGTTTCGCTCGCCCTGGAGAATGCCGAGTTGTATCAGGCGCTCCGGACGAGTGAGCGCCTGTTAAAGGCGATTGTAAACAGCATTCCCGATATGGTGTGGCTCAAGGACAGGGAAAGCCGTTTTATTGTTGTGAACGAGCCCATGGCCAGAGCAACCGGGAACAAACCCGAGGACCTGATCGGAAAAACCGATCTGGACGTATGGCCCAAAGAGCTGGCGGAGCGGTACAGGGCTGACGACCGTGAAGTCATGAAAAGCCGGGCTCAGAAACGCGTTGAAGAGCCCCTTGCAGTCGGAGAAGGCAGGTGGATCGAGTCGATCAAGACGCCGATTTATAATGATAAAGGCGAGGTCACAGGCACGGCAGGAATCGCGCGGGACGTGACAGAACGCAAGCGCATGGAAGAACAGATACGGCACATGGCGCAGCACGACGCCCTGACCGGGCTCCCCAACAGGCGGTTGTTCATAGACATCCTGAATGTCGAACTTGCGCAGGCACGCAGGCACAGGACGAAGCTTGCAATCCTGTTTCTCGATCTCGATCGCTTCAAGGAGATCAACGATACGCTCGGCCATGAGGCCGGGGACCGGCTGCTGAAGCAGGCTGCGTCGCGCTTCAGGCTAACAATCCGCGAAGCCGATACCGTCGCGAGGATCGGCGGGGACGAATTCAACATGATCCTTTCCGATATTGCCCGTTCGGAAGATGTGAGCGAGATCGCGCTCAAGATCGTCAATTCTCTCCACGAGCCGATCTGACATTGACGGCCACCTGCTGCATGTAACGACCAGCGTCGGCATCAGCATCTACCCGGACGACAGCGACGAGATCGAAACCCTTCTCAGGTATGCGGATATCGCCATGTACCATGCGAAGGAAAGCGGCAGAAACACCTTCCGGTTCTATAATCCCTCGATCAACATCCGCTCGCTCGAGCAGATGAAACTGGAGAGCTTTCTCCGCCAAACGATAAAGCGCGGCGAACTGTCCGTGCTGTACCAGCCCCAGATCGATATTAAATCGAACAAAATATGGTATGCCGAGGCGCTGGTGAGATGGAACCACCCGCACAGAGGAATGCTTGAGCCGAAGGAGTTCATACCCCTCGCGGAAGAGACCGGGTTCATAACGTCGATAGACGAATGGGTGCTGAAGACGGTCTGCAGCCAGGCAGCCGCGTGGAAGAAGGCGGGCCTCGACACCTTTTGTGTTACCGTGAACCTTTCCGCCCGCCAGTTCGAGAGCCCGGACCTGGTCGCCATGATTTCCACGATCCTCCGGGAAACCGGAACGTCTCCGGGTTGCCTCGACCTCGAAGTGACCGAAAGCACGGCAATGAGAGATGTAGAGCGGAGCGCCTCGCAATTGCGCGAACTGCGGGAAATGGGAGTGCATATTTCGATCGATGATTTCGGCACCGGCTATTCATCGCTTAATTATCTTAAAAAATTCCCGATTGAACGCCTTAAGATAGATAAATCATTTATTCGCGATATTGTGACGGACCAGGATGACCGGGCGATCATAAGCGCGGTCACGTCGATGGCGCATAAGATGGGAATGCGAACCGTGGCCGAAGGAGTCGAGACCGAGGAGCAGCTTGCGTTTCTGCGCGATTCGGATTGCGATGAGGCTCAGGGATTTCTGTTCAGCAGGCCGGTGACCGCGGATAAGTTCAGGGAGCTGGTAGCCACGGGATAGTACCGGCAGAGTATTATTTGCCAAACCTGGGGTGGGCGGTGCCTGAATGGTCACGAATGGACGCGAAGGCATCCAAAACCAAGTCTTTATCGTGGGAATTAGTGTTAATTCGTGGCTGACATTTAACATTTAATGGACATTCAGCTCCCGACAAGCGCCTGAGCTTGCCAAGATAACCTCTTTTGTCCTGAGGGTGATCCTGCGAGGAACTTGCCGGAAAGGTTCGTGAGAAAATGAAGTTAAATATAATCGGTATTATTCTGGCAATGGTCGTGATCGGAGTTTTTATTTTCGATCTTATGATGCCATTGGGTCATTTCGAATGGATACTCCATTTATTTCCCTTCATTCTTTGCCTGCGTTTTATGAACCTGGCCTATGTTCCTTATCTTGCCTCTGCCTATACGCTCTTACTCTTACTCGATATTGTTTTATCTCCCCCGGGGGGCGTGCCCCTTTCTGTGGCGCTCAGCAACAGGATGTTCGGGATAATCGTTATCTGGCTTATAACTTATTTTGTATTATACCGCCTGAAGACGGAGAAATATGTCGAGGAGAGCGATAGGACTCTCAAAGCGGTGAATCATTCCTCCTTGGATGCAATCTTTATTATTGACGGAAAAGGGGAAATTTCATATCTGAACCCCGCGGCTGAAAGGCTGTTCGGATATACACGGGAAGAGACGGTAGGCAGGCAGCTCCATACGTTCCTGGTCTCGGAGCAAGCCAGGCAGGAATACTATGACCGGCTTCCGGTTTTCGAGAAGTCGGGTGAGTGCAAAGTAATCGGCAAGGCACTTGAGTTAAACGCCACAAAAAAGGACGGCACGAGATTCCCCATCGAGTTGTCCGTAACGTCCTTCAAGCTCGGGAACACCTGGCATGCTTCGGGGATCGTCCGCGACATAAGCGGACGCAAAAAGGCCGAAGAAACCCTGCAACTGACAAAGTTCTCGGTTGACCACGCCTCGGTTTCCGCTTTCCTCATCGGAAAAGACGCCCGCATCCTGTATGTGAACGATCACGCATGCCGCTCCCTTGGATATTCTCAGGAAGAATTGCTGGCAATGACCATTCCGGACCTGGACCCTAATGTTCCCATGTCCGCATGGGCCGACATGTGGGGAAGTCTCAAGAAAAAAGGCAGTGTGCGCTTCGAAAGCCTGCACCGGAAAAAAGACGGCACGTTGATCACGGTGGAGATATCGGCCAATTATGTCTCGTTCGGGGGGAGAGAGTACGACTGGGCTTACAGCGTGGACATCAGCGAGCGGAAGCGGGCGGAAGAGGCGCTGAAGCGGGCAGCCGACACCGGTGAGCAACTGCAGAAAGTCATGGTAGCCATAAGCAACAGCAGGACTTTTGAGGATGCTTTACAGCAGCTTCTTGCTGCCGCGTTACGGCTTACCGGCATGGAAGGAGGCGGGGTATACCTCGTTGAAAAGGGGTCCGCTGTTCTTCGATACCATAAGGGCCTGCCCGCGGCATTTATCCGTGATGTGGAGCAGGTGCCCATGGACCGGCCGATAGTCAAGGCGGTTCTGGAACAGAAAGAGCTGATAGATTTAGTTGAAGAGTTCGACGATATGCGTGAGCTCTTCAGAATGCACGGTATGCGTCATGCATTCTCGATACCTTTGCGCGTCAGAGAAGAGACGTTCGGATTCCTGAATCTAGGCTCCACCCGGATCGAGAAGCCCGCAAGGGTCGATATACAAACTTTCGAGATATTGGCGGCTGAAACCGAAACCCTGCTCCATCGGATGCTCATCGAAAATGCGCTTCGCGAAAGCGAAGGCAAGCTGAGCGTAATCCTGAACAATACGCCCGCTGTAGTATATATGGTCGATGCAGACGGCCGCTTCATCCACATCAACCGGCGCTTCGAAGAACTATTCAATGTAACGAGCGAGAGAATAGCAGGCACGTCCCTGCATGACCTGTTTCCCCGTGAAATTGCAGCTTCGATGCTGATCAATAACCGGAAAGTAATCGAGAGCCGAGCGCCGATTGAATTTGAGGAAGTTGTTCCGCAAGCTGACGGTCTTCACATATACACCTCGGTAAAGTCCCCTCTTTTCGATGCTTCGGGACGCGCCTACGGCATTGCGGGGATTTCCACGGACATCTCGGAAAGAAAAAAAATGGAAGAGGAAATCAGGCATATGGCGCATCACGATGCCCTGACCGGTCTGCCGAACAGGCGTTTTTACATGGATATCATTGAAATTGAGGTTGCACAGGCGCGGCGCAATCGGACAAAACTGGCGGTCCTGTTTCTGGACCTCGACCGTTTCAAGGAAGTGAACGACACCCTGGGCCACGACGCGGGGGACGAGCTGCTCAAGGAAGTCGCGACCCGGATCAAAGCCTGCATCAGGGCTTCGGATACCGTCGCCCGCATCGGCGGGGATGAATTCAATCTTATCCTTTCCGATATTGTCCGCGCGAACGATATTACCGTTACTATGCGGAAGATAATGGATTCCTTTCGGCGTCCCTTCCCGGTCGCGGGTCAGGAGCTGCACATCACCACCAGCATCGGGGTCAGCATCTATCCTGATGACAGCGAGGAAACAGATACGCTTTTCAGATACGCGGATATTGCCTTGTACCAGGCGAAAGATCTCGGCAAAAACGCCTATTATTTCTATAATCCCGATATTAATCGCCGGTCGGTTGAAAGGATCAGGCTTGAAGGCAGTCTGCGTCAGACCCTTGAACGAGGAGAGCTGATAGTGTATTACCAGCCGCAGATCGACATCAGCTCCGGAAAGATCATCTGTGCCGAAGCGCTCGTGCGCTGGCGCCATCCGGAGATGGGTCTACTTGATCCGAAGCGCTTCATCCCTGCGGCGGAAGACACCGGGTTTATTACCGCAATCGATGAACATGTGCTTAAGACCGCCTGTACTCAGGTCAGGTCGTGGCTGGACGCGGGTTTGTCTCCGGTCTGCGTTACCGTGAATCTCTCCGCGCGGGAGTTTCAGAATCCCGAATTAGCCGATAAGATTTTAAGCATACTGCAACAGACCGGCGCCCCTCCGGAATGCCTGGATGTGGAGATAACGGAGACCCTGGCGATGAGCAATATCGAACGTACCATAAGCCGTTTGAGTGAGCTTGTAAAAATGGGGGTCCATTCTTCCATAGATGATTTCGGAACAGGCTACTCATCATTGAATTACCTGAAACGGCTCCCTATTCAAAAGCTCAAGATCGACCAATCGTTCATAAAGGATATCGTCATTGATCCCGACGACCGCGCCATCATCAGCGCGGTTACCGTCATGGCGCATGCTATGAGGATCAAGGTGCTCGCCGAGGGAGTAGAGACCGAGGAGCAGCTCGCGTTTCTGCGCAATTCGGATTGCGACGAAGCGCAGGGCTTTCTGTTCAGCAGGCCGCTGCCCGCGGAGAAGTTCAAGGAGCTGGTCTCGCCCCGATAAAGATACCTCTTTAACTCAGGTAAGGCGGCAAATTAGAAAGCGGATGATGATCATACCTTTGCCGTATTGTCGGCGACGCAGTGAAGGCGTTATGTTACCGGTGCTGTTATCTTGATTTTATTTACATTGACGGGCTGGAGTCGATCAGACCGGATGTGGTAACGATACTGAGGTAGGGGTCGAGTTATGCAGATAAAGAAAAGATTTCAAATAAACGTCGCCGTTTCGGTGATCACGGCTGTTGTCATAGGCCTCGTGCTTTTCCTGGCTTTAGATCAGGTTAAACATACCGTGCAGGAATTGGAAATCTCAGGCGAGATACTGAGCAGCGCATTTGACAGAAGTGCGTTGAGAGACGATTATCTGCGGAACAACAGTGAACGGGCAAAAGTTCAGTGGTTTGTCAGGCACGAACAGATCGGGACGCTCCTGAAGGCTGCCGCGGAAAAGTTCAAGGATGCTGAAGACAAAGCAGTCATAGACAAGATGATCAAAGATCAGGAATCCACCGGTAAACTATTTTCAGCCGTCGTGGAAAACCGTGAAAAGGCAAAGTCCGGCGAAAAGTCAATTGCCCTCTCCCGGGAGACCGAAAACAGACTGATTAGCCAGTTGGAAATGCGGCTGTATGATAAGGTTTTGTACGTACGCACGCTGCGTGAGGTCGCCCAAAAACACCTCTTTTCCTCCCTCAGACTGGCAGGCTGCGGCATTATCATTTTAATTACCATTGCAGCCGCGGCGGCAATAATCAATTCGTGGATTATGGGCCGGACTATGACGCACCGCATAGAGCGGCTCCAGGACGGGGCCTCGATCATAGGAGCGGGAAACCTCGATCACAGGATCGACATCACAGGCAATGACGAATTTGCCGACCTGTCGAAAGCATTTAACGCAATGACCGAAAAAGTACAGGCGTCTTACCGCGATCTTGAAGGCGAGATTGCGGCCCGCAGGATGATGGAAGATGCATTGAAGCAGAGCGAAAGAGAGCTCGAAACGATTATAGAAAATGCGCCTGCCTGCGTGAAGCTCGTGGCTGAAGACGGCACCCTGCTGAAAATGAACCGTGCAGGGCTTAAGATAATTGAAGCAGACGGCCCTGGCCAGGTCCAGGGGAAAAGCATTTATCCCCTGGTTTCCTCTCTGTACAGGTCCGCCTTTATAAACCTCACCAAAAAAGTTTTCCGAGGCGGGGCGGGAACACTCGAGTTTGAGGCTGTCGGCCTGAAGGGAAAGAAACTATGGTTAAACACGCATGGGGTCCCGTTATATGACAATGCGGGGGAAATAACTGCTCTCCTTGGAATTACCGTCGACGTCACCGATCGCAAGAAAGCGGAGGAGATTCTGCGCGAGAGCGAGAACCGCTTGAAGAGGTCACAGGAGATTGCCCACCTCGGAAGCTGGGAACTCGACGTCGTCAACAACGTTCTTACCTGGTCTGATGAAGTTTACCGGATTTTCGGATTGCAGCCCCGGGAATTCGATGCAACCTATGAAGCTTTTCTTGAGGCGGTGCACCCTGATGATCGCGCGGCGGTGGACGAAGCGTATTCCGGATCGCTGCGGGATGGAAGAAATACCTACGAGATCGAGCACCGGGTCGTGCGGAAATCTACCGGAGAAATACGGTACGTCCATGAAAAATGCGAGCATGCCAGGGACGAAACAGACAGGATCATCAGGTCTGCGGGTATGGTGCAGGACATCACCGAGCGCAAACGTGCGGAGGAGGCATTACGGAAAAGCGAGGAACGGTACCGCGGATTATTCGAGAATATGATCGAAGGATATGCCTACTGCAAGATGATCTTCGAGAATGGAAAACCAAAGGACTTCATCTATCTCTCGGTCAATCATGCATTCGAAACGCTGACGGGTTTGAAAAATGTCGCAGGGAAGAGAGTTACAGAGGTTATACCGGGTATCCGGGAGGCCGATCTGGAACTTTTTGAGATTTACGGCAGAGTGTCCCTTACCGGCAAACCCGAGAGATTCGAAATGTTCGTCGAGACGCTGAAGATGTGGTTCTCCATCTTAGTGTACAGTCCGGAAAAAGAATTCTTCGTGGCCGTATTCGACGTCATCACAGAACGAAAACGAGCTGAGGAAGCTCTTCGTGACAGCGAGCAGCGGCTGCGATTTCATGTTGAGAACTCGCCGATGGCGGTTGTCGAGTGGGACGCGGATTTCAACGTCACGCGCTGGGCAGGTGAAGCGGAAAAGATGTTCGGCTGGAGCGCCGCTGAGACTGTGGGCAAGCTTATTATGGATCTGCGCATGATATACGAGGACGACATTCCCATCGTTAACCGCACCATGGAGAGGCTGACCAGCGGCAAGGAACGCACGGTCGTATCCTCCAACCGCAACTACACGAAGTCGGGTGCCGTAATTGAGTGCGTGTGGTATAACTCTATCTTGCTCGATGCCAAAGGGCAGATGGTCTCCGTTTTGTCGCTCGTACAGGACATTACCGAGCGAAAGCGTGCCGAGGAGGAGCGGGAGCGGCTGCTTGCGGACCTGGCGCGCTCCAACAGGGAGCTTGAGCAGTTCGCCTATGTTGCGTCCCATGATCTGCAGGAACCTTTGAGGATGGTCGCGAGTTATGTCCAGCTTCTAGAAGAGAAGTACAAAGGCAGGCTGGATGGAAAGGCTGATAAATACATCCACTATGCCGTGGACGGCGCGGAACGGATGCAGAAGCTTATCGAAGGACTGCTTGCCTATTCACGCATTGCCCGGCGCGGGGCCGAGTTCGGACCGGTGGAGCTCAATAAGGTATTTTCCCTGGCGGTTTCCAATCTCACGACTTCTATTCAGGAAAGCAAGACCGCGATCACCAGGGACGAGCTGCCCACGCTCCCGGGCGATGAGACCCAGCTTATACAATTATTTCAGAACCTCATCGGCAATAGCGTCAAGTACCGAAAGCCGGACACTCCTCCCTTGGTGCACGTTGCGGCAAAAAGAGAGGGACGCGCGTGGGTCTTCTCAATCCGGGACAACGGGATAGGCATCGAACCGGAACACTTCGACCGCATATTCCAGATCTTCCAGCGTCTTCATACCCGAGGGGAATACTCCGGAACGGGCATAGGACTCGCCTTGTGCAAAAGAATCGTGGAGCGCCATCATGGCCGCATCTGGGTTGAATCAATTCCCGGCGAAGGGGCCACATTCTATTTTACTTTGCCGGAAAGGAAGATGTGAGAAATACATATTGATTACAACGTAAAAAAACATTTATCACACGGAGCCGCAAAGATCACAAAGAAGTAACTATTCACCTTGTCTTTGGGCGACAGAATGACCTCCGAATCAAAAGCTTGAACCGCGAGGACGCAAAGGTCGCGAAGGAAAGCCTGGGGGCCTGAATTAAAACCAAAAGCTCTTTTGTTTTTGACGTCCTTCGCGTTCCTCGCGCCTTCGCGGTAAATTTGTTCATCCTTTAGAATGGAGCTGAGCAGGTACGCAAAAGGAGACATAGGACATGGACATTTGCAATATAAAACCAATCGACATTCTTCTCGTAGAGGACAACCCGGGAGACGTTGATCTCGTCAAAGAAGCCATGAGTGACGGCAAAGTATGTAATAACCTCCATGTCGTCCCGGACGGGGTCCAGGCAATGAAGTTTCTCAAGGGTCAGGATAATTTTTCAGAAGCGCCCTCCCCGGACCTTATTCTGCTGGATTTGAATCTTCCGAAAAAGAGCGGCAGAGAAGTGCTCCAGGAAATAAAGACCGACCCGAACCTGCAGGCAATTCCCGTGGTCATCCTGACCAGTTCGAAGGAAGAGGAGGACATCTGCAGGTCCTATACATTGCATGCCAACTGCTATGTCACGAAGCCGGTCCGTTTCGATCAGTTCATGAAGGTGGTGAGATCGATAGAAGATTTCTGGCTCACGGTGGTCAAGCTGCCGTGCAGGCCCAAATGACGGAGCGTATGATGCCAACGGAACCAATTGTCAGCGTTCTTCTTATTGAAGACAATTTTGCAGACATCGAATTGTTCCGCGAAATGATGTCTGAGTGCGAAGAACCTTGTTTCCTCCATACCGCCGACCGGCTGTCATCCGGCTTGAAGCTGCTGGGGGCGCAGCGGTTCGATGCGGTGCTTCTGGATCTGGGACTGCCCGACAGCAGCGGCATCGAAACCTTCCGGAAGATTCAGAGCCAGGCGCCGAATCTTCCCGTTGTTGTTCTGACCGGATATGCCGACGAAAAAATTGCCGCGGAGGCGCTGTCGCTCGGAGCGCAGGACTACCTGCTCAAGGGGGAGATTGAAAGCGGTCTTCTACTCCGGTCCATTCGCTACGCCATCGAGCGCAAGCGGGCGGAAGAGGCTTTGAGAGAGAGCGAGGCGCGGCTTCACAGGATTGCTTCGACGGCGCTGGATGCGGTTGTCCTGATCGATAACGACGGAGATGTTTCCTTCTGGAATGACGCGGCAACCAGGATGTTCGGGTATACGAATGAGGAAATTTCCGGCAAGTACCTGCATTCTTTTATCATGCCCGAGCGCCATATCGATGCTTTTAAAAAAGGGTTTGAAGCATTCCGAACCACGGGGGAGGGTCCGTTTATTGGAAAGGTATACGAGATCGAGGCAATAAGAAAAGATGGGACGGAATTTCCGGTAGAGCTCTCCCTGGCTGCATTGAAATTAAAAGGCAAATGGTGCGCGGTCGGCATTGTGCGGGACATTTCCGAGCGCAAGCGCGCTGAGGAGGACCTGCGGAGGACCCAGACGCTGCTGTCTGAGGCCGAGAAACTGTCGCATTCCGGCGCATGGGAATGGGACCTCGTCACAAACGAGTGGACCTTCTCGGATGAGTGGCTGGCTATACATGGTTGTCTGAAGCGCACGCTGACCCCGGATGAGCTGCTTCAGATTGCCCACACGGATGACCGTCCGGCCATCGAGCAGGCCTTCGACGACGTGCGCAAAGGAGTGAGGCCCTACGATATCGAACATCGTATCATACGCCAGGACACGGGCGAGGTCAGAATCGTCAGGGCGCGCGGGCGGTATGTCCGTGATCCCGCAGGCGCAGTGGCAAAAGTCTATGGTTTTGCCCAGGATATCACCGAGCGCAAGCAGGTCGAGGAGTCGCTGAAAAAATCGGAAGAAAATTACCGCTCTATCTTCAACACGGCCAACGACGCTATTTTCATCCATGATATACAGACCGGGGCCATTATCGCGGTAAACCGGAAGATGTCCGAAATGTACGGATATTCGTCCGAAGAGGCGACGCGTATGGACGTGGAAGCTCTCAGTGCCGGGTCGCCGGGGTATTCCCGGCAGGACTCGATGAAATGGATCCGGCGCGCCGTCGAGGGCGATCCGCAGCTTTTCGAATGGCTGGCCAAAAGGAAGAACGGGGAGTTGTTTTGGGTCGAGGTCAACCTGAAACGCGCGGTCATTGGCGGCAACGTCCGGCTGCTTGCGATCGTACGGGACATTTCGGAACGAAAACAGGCAGAGCAGGAGCTCTCGAAAATGACCCGTCAAACGGAGCTGATCCTGGAATCCGCGGGCGACGGTATTTTCGGGATGGACAGCTTGGGCAACCATATTCTCGCGAACAGCGCCGGGGCGCGGATGCTCGGCTATGCTCCCGGCTGAGCTTATGGGAAAACACAGCCATACGGTCTGGCACCATACCAGGGCCGATGGGAGTCCCTATCCCGAGGATGAATGCAATATCTATAAAACCGCGAGGGACGGCATGTCCCGGCAGGTGAAAGATGAAGTGTTCTGGCGAAAGGACGGGACCGCTGTCCCCGTTGAATACACGACCACGTCTATTTACGAGGGGGCCGCAATCGTCGGCGCCGTGGTGACTTTCAGGGACATTACCGAACGCAAGCGGATGGAAGAAGAGATCCGGCACCTGGCCCATCACGATGCACTGACCGGTTTGCCGAACAGGCGGCTCTTCACTGATATCCTCAAGGTCGAACTCGCAGCAGGCGCGCAGGAACAGAAGCAAACTGGCCGCGCTCTTTCTCGATCTCGACCGCTTCAAGGAGGTCAACGATACGCTGGGCCACGAGGCCGGCGACGGCTGCTGAAGGAAGTCGCGCGGAGGTTCAGGAGAACGATCCGTGAAGCCGACACGGTCGCCAGGATCGGAGGTGATGAATTCAATATGATCCTCTCCGACATCGCCCGCGCGGAAGATGTCAGCGATATCGCGCAGAAAATCATTGTCGTTCCCTTCGGGAGCCGATTATGCTGGATGGCCATGAGCTGCATACCACGACCAGCATCGGCATCAGCATTTACCCGGACGACAGCGACGATATCAGAGACGCTGCTCCGGTACGCCGATATCGCCATGTATCATGCGAAAGGAAAGCGGCAGGAACACGTTCCGGTTCTATAATCCTTCCATCAATATGCATTCGCTTGAGCACATGAAGCTTGAAAGCTGGCTGCGCCAGACAATCAAGCGGGGGGAACTTTCCGTACTGTATCAGCCCCAGATCGACATCAAGTCGAAAAAAATACGCTACGCTGAAGCGCTGGTGCGATGGAACCACCCGGACAGAGGGCTTCTTGAGCCGAAAGACTTCATGCCGCTTGCCGAGGAGACCGGGTTCGTAACGTCGATAGACGAGTGGGTACTCAGGACGGCATGCACGCAGGCCAGGGCCTGGAAGGACTCGGGTCTCGATTCCGTATGCGTTACCGTGAACCTATCCAGTCGCCAGTTCCAAAGCGCGGAACTGGTGAATATGATATCGACAATCCTTCAGGAAACCGGCATGTCGCCGCATTGCCTGGACCTGGAGGTTACGGAAAGCACGGCCATGAGCAATGTCGAGCAAAGCGCGTCTCAACTCCGGGAACTGCAGGAGATGGGAGTGCATATTTCGATCGATGACTTCGGGACGGGTTATTCGTCGCTCAATTACCTCAAGAAACTGCCGATTGAGCGGCTCAAGATAGATAAATCGTTCATTCGCGACATCGTGACGGACCAGGATGACCGGGCGATCATCAGACGCGGTTACCTGCATGGCGCACAGGATGGGGATCAAGACCGTCGCCGAGGGAGTGGAGACCGAGGAGCAGCTTGCCTTCCTGCTGGATTCTGACTGCGATGAGGCGCAGGGGTTTCTGTTCAGCAGGCCGGTGCCGGCGGATAAATTCCGGGAACTGGTGAAGTGAGTGCGGAGTGCGGAATCCCTCACACCCTGCTCTCGCGCTTACGCACTCGTAAACGCTGGGTGCAGGCGGAGTGCGGATTGCGGAGTGGAGGGATGAGGGAGCAACCTGCATAGCGCATGGCGCATAGCGTTTTAACCCTTTGCGCTCTGCGCCATGCTCTTTGCTCACAGAGGTCCACATGAAAGAACCTGAAGATGTTACGAAAGAGCAGCTTATAAGGGACCTGACCGAGCTGCGTTCCCGAATTACTGAGTTGGAACGGTCCGAGGAGGACAAAAGGAAGTACCAGGAGGAACTCACCCGGACCAGGGCAATGTTCGAAGGACTATTCGAATTCGCTCCTGATGCCATCATCGTTGTCGGGCGGGGCGGCGAGATCATCAGGGTCAATAAACAGGCTGAGAAATTATTCGGCTATTCCAGGAACGAATTGACGGATCTCCATCATGAAATCCTTTTGCCGGAACGCTTCAGGGAAATACACGAAGAGCATCGCAGGAAGTATATGTCCGGGCCCCGTATCCGGCCGATGGGCACGGGGCTGGAGCTTTACGGCAGAAAAAAGGATGGAAGCGAATTCTCCGTGGATATCGCCCTCGGACCTCTGAAAGCCGGGGACGATATTGTCGTCATGGCCGTCATCCGCGATGTTTCCGAGCGCAAGCAGGCGGAAGAGGCGCTGAGCGAAAGCGAATACAGGTTCCGCGGCATTGCCGCGACCGCGCCGGATGCGGTCATCATCATGGATGACGACGGGAAGGTCTCATTCTGGAATGAGGCGGCAACGAAGCTGTTCGGATATACTTCCGGCGAGGCCCTGGGCGAATACATGCACCTGCTGGTCGTGCCCGAGCACCTCAGGGAATCTTATAAAAAAGGCTTTGAGGTATTCAGGGTAACGGGAGAGGGGCCGTATGTAGGGGCGCTATATGAAATTGAGGCAATAAGAAAAGACGGCACGGCATTTCCCGTTGAGCTTTCGCTGGCTGCGTTGAAGATTAAAGAGAAATGGCACTCGATAGGCATCGTGCGGGACATCACCGAACGCAAACGGATGGAAGAGGAGATCAGGCATCTGGCCCATCACGATACGCTGACCGGGCTTCCGAACCGGCGGCTGTTCAGAGATATTGCCGATCTTGAGCTTGCGCAGGCTCGCCGGAACCGAAGGAAGCTTGCGATTTTGTTTCTGGACCTGGACCGGTTCAAGGAAATCAACGACACGTTGGGCCATGATGTCGGGGACGAGTTGCTGAAACAGGCCGCAGGCATGTTCAGGGAAACAGTCCGCGCATCGGACACCGTAGCAAGGATCGGCGGGGACGAGTTCAACATCATTCTCGCCGATATCGCCCGTCCGGAAGACGTCAGCGATATCGCGCAAAAAATAATCAGGCGTTTCCGGTCACCCTTCTCGATCTCCGGGAATGAGCTGAATGTGACCACGAGCATAGGCATCAGCGTCTATCCCGACGACAGCACGGAAATCGATACGCTGCTCAGATATGCCGATATCGCCATGTACCACGCAAAGGAAAGCGGAAGGAACACCTTCCGGTTCTACAATTCGGCCATCAATGTCAGGTCCCTTGAACGCATGCGGTTTGAAAACATGCTGCGCAGAAGTATAGCCATGGGGGAACTGGTCATCTATTACCAGCCTCAGGTCGACATTCAAAATAGGCGGATGATATGCGCCGAAGCGCTGGTCAGATGGCAGCACCCGGAAAAGGGATTCCTCACGCCGGACCGGTTCCTTGCCCAGGCGGAAGACACAGGCTTCATCACGGAAATAGACGAATGGGTCTTGAAGACCGTGTGCGCCCAGGTCAGGTCCTGGATCGATTCGGACCTGGCTCCGGTTTGTGTTACGGTAAATCTCTCCGCGCGCCAGTTCGAAAAACCGGACCTCGTATACAGGATAGCGGCGATCTTGAAGGAAACCGGCATGGAGCCGGACTGCCTCGACCTGGAGGTGACGGAAAGCACTGCCATGGGCGATGTCGGGCAGACGGCATCTCAACTGCGGGAGCTTCGGGACATGGGTGTGCATGTCTCGATCGACGACTTCGGGACGGGCTATTCGTCGCTCAACTATCTCAAGAAACTGCCGATAGAGCGTATCAAAATCGATAAATCGTTCATCCAGGACATCGTGAATGACCCCGACGACCGGGCGATCATCAGCGCGGTCACTTCGATGGCGCGCAAGATGGGAATAAAAACGGTCGCCGAGGGAGTGGAGACCGAGGAGCAGCTCGCCTTCCTTCGTTCCGCCGACTGCGACGAGGCGCAGGGATATCTGTTCAGCAGGCCGCTGCCTGCGGAGAAGTTCCGAGAACTAATCACAAAGGCGGCATAAAGTTCGTTAAAAACCCTGAATCACTCAAATTCCCGCATTTTCGTTACGCTATTTTGGGACCAAAGAAGCCGTCACATATCCCTTCCTTTCAGCCTTCAATCGAGTGGTTTGATATGTTTATGATATGACCTGAATTCCGTTAATTGCTCAGCATTTAACTTTGGTAGGAGGTGCACTCATGATTGCGATTGTACTCGCGGCTTTCATAATGATTGTTGCTTCGTTTACCCAATGGTCATTCGCTGAAACACCTGAACCGGGCCGTGATGCGCTCATCGATAAACTGGTCGAAAAAGGGGTGATCAGCAGAAACGAAGCGAAAGAGCTTGTGCCGGACACGAAGAAAGAGAAGCAGAAGGCGCCTTTCGATATGAACGTTCGGGCGCAGGTCCGGCTTGATTACGGCGACCTGCTGGTCGGTGATGAGGCGAACTATAAGACAGAAAGTGATCTCTTCCTCAGGCGGGCGAGGCTTGAGATCGAAAAGAAGCTCGGCAGTCTGCCCGTGGGCAAGGAAATGGAGATTAACCTCACTCTCGATGCAGACCGGGCTGACCAGGACTTCAGAGGCGGCGAACGGGAAGATCCGAGTAACGAGGTCGAACTTCGGTACCTGTATGCGGATTGGATATTTGCGGATGAATTTGCGCTGAAAATCGGCAAGCACAAACTGCCCTTCTCAAGAGTCTCGCTGACTTCATCCTCCCGGCAGCTGCTCATTGAACGGCCCGTCTCGACAGAGGCGGCAAAAGACTCGCTGGGAGATTACCAGCAAGCGCAGGTCCAGGTCCACGGCGATCTATCTGCCGGGCGGATCAGATATTACATGGCCTTCGGCGACGGTGCCAACAACCTTGACGCGGTCGAGAACCTGGACCCGGATGCTGATGACGTGCAGAAAAATGCCTGGGGCAATGCCTATATCGGAAGACTGGAGATATCGCCGTTTGTCGAGAAGAAAAAGGACGATACCGGGATCGGCGAGGAAAATCACTTCAGTGTGGGTATGAATGCAGGCATTCTGAATAACGTCAAATATACAACGGCAGCTGCGGACGCAGCCGCCGACAGCAGGCTCGTAGGCGCCGACCTGGCGACAAGGTACAAGACCGCAGCCGGGACTTTCACCGGCGGGATAGAGTATGTAAGCTTTAGGAAGGAATTCAGCTACAAAAATACCGAAGAGCCGAAAGGCTTTTATGCTCAACTGGGCTTTCTTCTGCCCGTTAAGATATTGAATGGCATGCTCGAACCAGCCGCGCGTTATGAGATATTCGATCATGACGCGATCCAGAATGCCGGAAGCAGCGGCACTGAAGAGAGGACCTGGACTGCCGGGTTCAACCACTACCTCTCAAAGCACAGCATCAAGTGGTCGTATAACTACGTCAGTACGCGCTTCGACGCCGGCGTCGCGGAAACGGTAAACGACAGGACCAGGAAAATTCACCAGGTGATGATGCAGATATATTTTTAAGATTTTTTATGCCACGAAGCCGCGAAAATACGAAGAAAAATTGCTGTAGTAAAGACATGAGTTCTTTTCCCATCCCCACCCCATCCCTCCCCTTGAAGGGGAGGGGGTGTAATTATATCTCCCCCTTCAAGGGGGAGACGGAGAGGGGGATGGGTTGCTGTTGGTTGTAAACCGGAGCAGCAATAAATTTTTTCTTTCTGTCTGGGTTTTTGTGGCATCGCCTTGCTCATTACCTGTTCAAGGAGGTCATATGCTTACGTTGACGAAAAAATCCATCCTCGTCTTCATGCTGCTGCTTATTGCATTCCCTTCCGCCATTGCACAGGGAAAACAATTCAGGCTCGGATTAATCAGCGATAAGCCTGTCGGAAGGATCAAGGAATACGCTCCTCTCGCGGAGTACACGGCAAAGCGCCTGAACAAGTTCGGGATAACGAGTGGAAAGATCGTGGTAGCAAAGAATGTAGACCAAATGCTCGACAAGATACGGAAGAAGGAGGTTGATGTCGTTTTTGAAAGCGCTTTTTCAACGATTGAAATGATGAAGGAGGCGGGGATGAAACCTTCTCTGCTTGTATGGAAGAAAGGAAACAGGGAATATTCCAGCGTGATTTTCGTAAAAAACGACAGCCCGATCAGGCAGTTAAGCGACTTACGGGGAAAGACCATCGTGTTTGAAGACCCCAAATCGACCTCTGCCTATTTACTCCCCAAGGCGGACCTCGGGCGGAGGGGCATATCCGTGCTGCCGATGGATGAAAAAGGAAACGACGCTGCATCGGTGCGCTACGTTTTTGCAGGGGAAGAGACGAACCAGGCATTCTGGGTCATCCAGGAAAAAGCCGACGCAGGCGCGTTCAGCTCCGACGACTGGAATGAACTTGCCGAGGGCGTGAAACGCGAGCTCAGAGTGATCCATGAGACAAAGCCGGCGCCCAGGTTCATTGTCTCCTTTCATCCGGCCATGCCGGTTGAATTAAGCAAGGCCGCCTCATCGGCCTTTATAGAAATGGACCGCGACCCTGAAGGAAATAAGCTTTTGAAAAAAGCGGCCGGCATTCAAAAAATCGAGCCCCTGTCGGACAGCGACCGCCAATCTCTCAGATATGTCGAGGAACTTATGAGCGCCCTGGAGTAGCTATTAACACAGATAATCCTGAAGAGCCGTTGGACACGGATAAAATCCGATTAACACGGATTTCTGGAAACATACAAGCATAGTGAGATTCACCCAAAAGATGAGATGTTTTTTGTTCTTCCGTATTGTTTTATCCGTCGGCCTGCACCCAACGATTACGAGCCTGCGGCCAGCGCTTATGAGTGCAAAGCGCGAATGCAGGCTGTGCGCATGCGCGAGTGTAGGGCGTTCCGCGTTTATCCGTGTCCAAATGCCGTTTTAAAGTTAATAAGTTATTGAAGTAAGGAGCGCATGGCCCGGACATGACACTAAGCCTCAGCAAGAAATACGCTCTCTGGTTCAGCGCGGTAAGCTTCATTATCCTTTCAACCGTGATGCTGACGGCCATTATCGCTATTTCACGAAATGCCAATTACCTGAGTACGAGACTGCGAGAGGGCACAGCGGAGAACTTTGAGGCGGTCCAGCAAAACACGATGTTCAACCTTGCCGAATACCTGAGAAGGGAGCTCTTCACGCCTCTCTACGAGCTGGATATTGAGCGCATCACTCTTTTGCTCAAGGATTTGCGGAGAGGTATGCCGATTGTTTCCGCAAGCATAGCCGATGCATCCGGCAAAGTGCTCACGGACGGCACCTGGGAGAACACTTCGTACGGAACGAAGCTCAAGCTTGACCCGAAAGCGCTCAAGTCGGCGCCGATCATGATCGAGAAGGTGCCGGCCGGGCGCCGCGTTGTGTTCCTGATAGGGATTGAGGAATACACTGCGGGCTATGGAGAGATCATTTTTTCCGACGCACCTTTGAACAGGGCCATCGCCCGTCAGGACAAGACGATGCTCCAGATCTGGCAAGATTTCATGGATACTTTTCTGAAGATAGCGGTGCTCTGGGCCATTTTCATAGCGTTGCTCACTGTCCTTATAGGTGTATTTTTTTCCCGGACCCTTTCAGGCCCGCTGATTAAATTGCGAAATGCAACCGGGAGGATCGCACAAGGCGACCTCGATTACCGGGTGGAAGTCCGTTCGCGCGATGAAGTCGGCGATCTGGCTGCATCCTTCAATAAAATGGTCGGAGACCTCCAGCAGCGGACCGCTGAACTCGGAAAGTCGAACGAGGCGCTTCAGACGGAAGTCGTCGAGCGGAAAAGAGCGGAAGAGGCGATCACATATCAGGCGTATCATGATGTACTCACCGGTCTTGCCAACCGGATGCTGTTCATGGACCGCCTGAACCTTGAGCTTGCCCAGGCCCGCCGTCGCAATGCGAAGCTGGCCGTATTCTTTCTCGACCTCGACCGGTTCAAAAGCATTAATGACACGCTCGGACACGATGTTGGTGATGCCCTGCTGAGAGAGGCGGCCTCCAGGCTGAAAAGAGAAATCAGGAAATCGGATACGATCGCCCGCATCGGAGGCGACGAGTTCAATATCCTCCTTACGGATCTTGCCCGCCCTGAAGACATAGCGGACGTGGCCGGAAAGATCCTGGAGCCCTTCGGCCGGCCTTTTTCCCTCGGGGGCCATACCCTTCACGTTACCATGAGCATCGGCATCAGCATCTTTCCGAACGACGGTGAATATGCCGAACTGCTCCTGAAGAATGCCGATATCGCGTTATACCATGTGAAGGAGCAAGGCGGGGACAACTTTCAGTTTTACGACCCGGCGATGAATACCTCCACCGTGGAGAGGATAATTCTTGAAAACAGCCTCCGACGGACGCTCGAGCGCGGAGAGCTGGTGGTCCATTACCAGCCGCAGATCGATGTCAGAACCGGAAAGATCATTTGCGCTGAAGCGCTGGTACGCTGGCAGCATCCGGAATTGGGAATGCTCCTTCCGGAACGTTTTATCCCGCTGGCAGAGGAGATCGGTTTTATTACGACTTTAGATGAATGGGTGCTCCGGACAGTATGCGGACAAATCAGAGTGTGGCAGGCCGCCGGACCGCCGTACCTGTGCTATACGGTAAATGTGTCAGCGCGACAGTTCCAGAGCGCGGACCTTGTGGCCAAGATTTCGAATATCCTCAGGGAAACCGGCACTCCCGCCTATTGCCTGGACCTCGAAATAACCGAAAGCATGGCAATGAGCAGCATAGAGCGAACCGCAGGACAATTGCGGGAATTGGCGAATATGGGCGTCCATGTTTCCATCGACGACTTCGGCACCGGCTATTCATCACTGAACCACCTCAAGCGCCTGCCGATCCAGCGGCTCAAGATCGATAAATCCTTTATCCATGATATCGCGACGGATGCGGACGACCGCGCCATAATAGATGCCGTTACCGCAATGGCCCACACCATGAAAATGAAAGTGATCGCCGAGGGCGTCGAAACCGAGGAGCAGATGGAGTTCATCCGGTCGACCGATTGCGACGAGGTGCAGGGGTTCCTGTTCAGCGAGGCGCTGCCCGCGGAAGAATTCAGGAAACTGGTCTTGTCCCGGTAGATAGTGCATCATCCCTTCGTCGAGCTTCCGGAAACAGGGGATAATGCATCCTTCCGCTATGCTAAAAGAGTTAAAGCTTTTTTGTGCGGCATGGTGTATAGTGACTGTATCCCAGAGAAGCGTTATTCAGACATTTCCGAATTATTCCTCTCTCCGACCGATTTCACAGGACAGACGTTCGTCATTAAATATTACTGATAGTAAATGAGGAGGTAGTATGCCCGAAAAAAATTCAGCAGGTAAAAATATCGAGTCGTATTGCGGGAAATGCAAAGTGAATCTCGATCATACCATCATGACTATGGATGGAGACGCGATCGGGAAAGTGAGATGCAAAACCTGCGGCGGCTTGCACAAATACCGGAACCCGGCCGACCCTGTAAAGGTCCGGAAGCCGAGAGCGAAAAACGCCGCCGGAGAAGAAGCGGCAGCCGCGATCATATGGGAGACCGGCCTTGCAGCGGCAAAAGGAAAAGAGCGTGATTACAGCATGTCCACAAAATACCGCGTGGGCGAGATTGTAAATCACAACACATTCGGCAAGGGAATCGTGCTGAAGCTCTATGCCAATAAATGCGACATGCTGTTCAAGGACAGGGAACGGCTGATGGCCTCGACGAACGAATAAACCCTCCGCGACTTTTCTATTGCATATGCAGGTCTCTCGCGTCTGTCGCTTCTGAAAGATGATTACAGAGCGTTTTGCAGGAGAGGCCTGCAGCGGTCGCTCGAAAGGGCCGTCCCGTTCTCAACAATCCGGGCACTGTTGCTGCTCGGTGCATTAAATTACCTTTCAAACTTCGAACCGAATGGCTTACCCGCGAATGACTTAATAACTCCCCGCGTCACGCCATCGCTTCTCAATCCCCCAGTCGGCTTCTTTACATTCCGTAATCCGCACTCCGAACTCTCAACACTACCATGACCGCCCGCAAGACGGCCTGAGGTGCTATATTTGAAGAAAGCGCTGTTGTAATCACTGACGAGTAAGGCTTCAGAAGCAGAATTAATTGCGACAAAGGCCAGGGCCTATGACGCATCCTCATTTATCTACTGTATAAGTCTTGTATCCTGAATAACGTCCTCCCTTTTGCCGCATATGGATCCGGTTTGTCACGATGTTTATATTTTAACGGGCCGCTATGTCTTCCTATTATCCATTCATGTTTTTTATTTATGGTTTGTCTTTTTTTATTCTGGGGACCACCATATTGCTGTATCCCAGAGAAAACAGCAAATTCAGGCTGGCAGAAAACATCGAACTGATAGGCTGGTTCGGCATATTTCACGGCATTAACGAATGGCTCGATATGTTCATCGTTATCCACCCCGATGCTGCATCAATCCTCAAAATGGTTCGATTTATTATCCTGCCGGTTTCTTTTTACTTCCTGGTTCTGTTTGGAACAAAAGCAATAATGGAGAAAAAACCGGCGCAGGGAGCCATGAAAGCCCTTCCGGTTATAGTGATCATAGCCTGGGCTGCATTTACCGGCGCCAGCGGCCAAGTGCTCTTAATGGGTGAAATAGGAGCCCGTTACCTGTTGGGAATTCCGGGCATACTTTTGGCGTGCTATGGCCTGTTTCTGCAAATACCGCAAATACGCGAAGAACGGCAAACAGGCACAGTGCGAAATATAAAAGTGACTATAGGCACTTTCCTTGTTTACGGTTTTCTGGCGGGCGTTATTGTTCCGGAAGCAGAGTTCTTCCCTGCATCGATTTTTAATACAAAGGCTTTTTTCGCAGGCACAGGCGTCCCGGTCCAGCTCCTTCGCACCATGTGCGCAGTAATATCATTTTTTACCATCACGCGCATCCTGAAAGTTTTTGAGTGGGAATCCGTAAATTCCCTGCGTGAAGCCCGTGACAAGCTCGAAGAACGGGTACGGGAACGGACAGAGGCGCTTCGACGAACGAATGTTCAGCTTATGGAAAGCATCAATCACCTGAAACGAGCTCAAAGCGCTCTTCGGGAGAGCGAAGAGAGGTTGGCCCTTGCCCAGAAGGCGGGGCACATAGGCGTGTTCGACTGGGATCTGGCCAGCGGCAGAATTGTCTGGAGCGAGCAGTTGGAGGAGTTTTTCGGTCTTGCCCCGGGCGCCTTCGAAGGCAACTATGAGGGCTGGATGAAGCGCGTCGCTCCCCAGGACGCCCAGCGGTTGGACAGGTTCTTCAAGGAATGGATGCACTCGGGCAGGGAAGAGGAACAGTGGGAATTTCTCTTCCCCGGCCGCGAGGGTGAAATGCGCTGGATGGAGTCGCGCGGGCGGATGATCTCGCATTCCGGGGGTCATCGGGAACGCATAATCGGGGTGAGCATCGATGTCACCAGCCGGAAGAGAGCCGAGGAGCAGATAACGGCGCTCAATGAGGAGTTGAAGCGCCATGTCGCACAACTCCAGGCGGCGAATGCGGAACTCGAAGCTTTTTCATATTCCGTCTCGCACGACCTGCGTGCGCCGCTCAGGCATCTGGCCGGGTTCATCGAAATGCTGAATAAAAGGACCGGAAAAGATCTGGATGAAAAGAGCAGGCACTACCTCGACGTTATTTCCGGCGCGGCCGGCCAGATGGGCCGGCTGATAGATGACCTTCTCGGCTTTTCCCGCGCGGGCCGCGTCGAAATGAAACGCGAAGAGGTGGATTCGAATACTTTGGCCAGAGACGTGATCAACGAGCTGAGCGATGAAACAAAAGGAAGAAAAGTATCCTGGGAAATAAATACGCTTCCCCATGTTGTGGGCGATCCCGCTCTTTTGCGTCTGGTATGGACGAACCTCATTTCAAATGCGCTCAAATTCACCCGTGACCGGACCAAGTCTATAATTGAAATAGGAGCGGAGGACAGCGCAGCGGAATATATTTTTCATGTAAAGGACAACGGCGTGGGTTTCGACATGAAATATAAGGAGAAGCTCTTCGGCCTCTTCCAGCGCCTGCACAGGCCGGAAGAGTTCGAGGGGACCGGCGTCGGGCTCGCAAATGTGAAACGTATAATTCATCGCCACGGCGGCAGGACGTGGGGGGACGGCGTTCTCGGTGAAGGCGCAACGTTCTATTTTTCGCTGCCGAAACAGAGGAGGCATACGTCATGATGGAGTTGAGACGCATTTTACTGGTTGAAGACAACCCGAACGATGTCGAGATGGTGCTGGACGGACTGAGTGAATACAATCTCGCAAACGAAGTCGTTGTGGCAAGGGACGGTGTTGAAGCCCTCGACTATCTTTTTCGGCGCAGTGAATTTGCTGGACGTGAGGAGGGAAACCCGGCCGTGGTTCTTTTAGATCTCAAGCTCCCTCGAGTGGACGGCGTCGAGGTGCTGAAAACCATAAAAGAGGACGAGCAGTTAAAGTTTATCCCTGTCGTGGTGCTTACCTCTTCGCGCGAGGAACGGGATCTTGTCGAAAGCTACCGGCTGGGAGTAAATGCATACGTCGTCAAGCCCGTCGACTTTCAGGAATTTGCCCGGGCGGTCAAGGAACTCGGCGTATTCTGGGCTGTAATAAACGAACCGCCGCCTACTGCGTTGAAGAAGGATAAACCTAAATAAGGCATTGGACACGGATGATCACAGAAACAGCGGATGAAACAATGCGATAGAATTCACAAACGTCTCACCTTTTGGGTGAATTTCATATTGTGCTTGTAAGTTTCTGTAAATCCGTGCTAATCAGATTTTATCCGTGTCCAACTGCTCTTTTAAGGACAAAAGCAAGAGATGAAAAAACTGGGCATCCTGCACCTGGAAGACAATCTTCTTGATTCAGAGCTTATTGAGGCGAGACTCGAGGAGGACGGAATTCGCTGCGAGATAGCGCGCGCGCTCACGAAAGAAGATTTTATCCAGTCTCTGGAGACAGGCGGCTTCGACCTTATCCTCGCAGATTACTCCCTTCCCGGGTTCGACGGCCTCACTGCTCTTGCATTGGCCGCGCGGAAGCGCCCCGACGTGCCGTTCATTTTCGTGTCCGGAGCAATTGGAGAAGATTTCGCAATCGAGATGGTCAAAAAGGGGGCCACTGATTACGTTCTCAAGGACCGCCTGGAGAGACTCGGACCGGCGGTAAGGCGGGCCTTTTTAGAGGCCAGGGAACGGGCCGACCGGAGAACGGCGCAGGAAAGATTGCACAGGGCGTATGCCGAACTGGAGCAGCGTGTTCAGGAAAGGACCGCGGAATTGACACGGCTCAACAGCTCGCTCACGTCCGAAATTTCCGAGCGTAAAAAAGCCGAAGCTGCGCTAACGCGTTCTGAAAAGAAGCTTCGGAACCTCTACGATACCATCAGTGACGGCATTGTGATGACCGATTTGAAAGAGAGAGTTCTCGAGTGCAATCAACGATATCTCGACATGCTCGGCTATACCCGGGATGAAATCAAATGGGCCTCCTATGAGGATATCACTCCGGCGCCCTGGCGGGAAAGGGAAATCTTCATTAATAGCCGGATATTCTCACAAGGGTACTCGGAGGAATACGAGAAGGAATACCGCAGAAAGGACGGAGCCAGGTTTCCCGTTTCCATAAAGAAGTGGATTATTAGAGATGAAAAAGGCTTCCCTGCAGGCATGTGGGCCATCGTGAGGGACATTACGGAGCGCAAAAAGCTGGAGGATGCCATTAAATACCAGGCGTATCACGATGCGCTGACCGGCTTGCCGAATCGTACGCTGTTCATTGACCATCTGAACCTTGAGCTTGCCCAGGCCCGCCGGAACCACAAACTGCTGGCGACGATGTTTTTGGACCTCGACCGTTTCAAAATCATCAACGATACGCTCGGCCACACTACCGGCGATCATTTGCTGAAAGCGGTATCGGAGAGGCTGAAAACGTGCGTGCGTGAATCGGACACCGTTGCCCGCATGGGAGGAGATGAGTTTAACATCCTGCTTGCCGATATGGCTCATGCCGAGCATGCCGCAACTATTGCGGAAAAGATCATATCGGTCTTTAAGGGGCCTTTCGAGATCGGGGGCATCGATCTTCATGTGACTACGAGCATCGGCATCAGCCTGTATCCCGGTGATGGAGAAAATGCGGAAACGCTTCTCAAGAATGCCGATACCGCCATGTACAATGCAAAGGAAGCGGGGAGGAACAATTATCAATTTTATAACCACGTCCTTCAGGTGAGAGGATTTGAAAGGACAATCATGGAAGACAGGCTCCACCAGGCGATAGAGCTAGGGGAACTGGTGCTGTACTATCAGCCCCAGATGGATATTGAGAGCAGGCGGATAGTTTCGGCAGAGGCGCTGGTGCGGTGGAGACATCCCGAGTTAGGGCTGCTTGCGCCGGCACAATTCATCCCCCTTGCTGAAGAGACCGGATTCATAACGTCTCTTGACGAGTGGGTATTGCAAGCCGCCTGTGCACAGGCAAAGGCATGGAAGGAATCCGGGTATCCCAATCTCAGCGTAACCGTGAACCTTTCTGCGCGAAAATTTCAGCAAAAAGATTTCATAGAAAGAGTCCTGCAGATAGTGAAGGAAGTCGGGTTGGACCCCGGACTGCTTGAGCTCGAATTAACCGAAAACACTGTTATGCACAATATCGACCTTACCACGAATAACCTGAACAGATTGGCTGAAAGGGGCATCAGATTCACGATAGATGATTTCGGCGCGGGGTATACTTCCTTGAGCCATTTAAGAAGGCTGCCGATTCAAAAGATCAAGATGGACAGGTCATTTGTAAAGGACCTTGCAACGGATCAGAATGACAGAGCCATCGTGAATGCCATGATTGCCATGACGCATAATTTGCAGCTTCGAGTGACCGCGGAAGGGGTGGAGACCGCCGAACAGCTGGCCTTTCTGCGGTCCAGCAATTGCGATGAAATCCAAGGTTTTATTTTCAGCAAGCCTCTGCCTGCAGAGGAATTTAACGAACTCGCCGCAAGGAGCATGTAGCACACAATGCCTCGCTCCTTCGCGCTTTTGTTTTTACACCGAGGGAAAACAGGTGCTTTCTCTAACCGGGTAAATCCTCCGGTTTCCCGCTGACCGGCTGCTTCCGGGCAAGTTCGCTTTTCTTTTTTGCTGCTGTTCGCCGCATTCGTGTCCAGAACAACAGGCCTATACCGGCAATCATGCCGGCCAGGAAAAACAGCAGCGCGATTATTGCAAGAGACGCATCGAAATGCCAGACAAGAAACGAGATGGCGACCGGCATTGCGTTCTGCACGGAAAAAAGCGCAACAATCACGACTACAATAACAACCAGAATTATGGGAATCATTTTTCTCCCTTATGGACCGCTGTGCTAACCGTTTACCGTCTTCATGCCTTCCTCGGAGTACCGCATTCCTGCGGCAGCTCCGTGGGGAGCCGCCTCGTCTATCCGGGCCAGGTCATCGGTTGTAAGCACGATTTGGAGCGCCTGCATATTCTCTTCAAGATGTGCCCGCCTCGTGGTTCCCGGAATCGGAACGATGTCGTTGCCCTGGGCGAGCACCCATGCAAGCGCAAGCTGTGAAGGCTTTACGTTCTTTTCGCCTGCAATCTCACGCACCCGCTCCACGAGTTCGAGATTTCTCCTGAAGTTCTCGCCCTGGAACCTCGGCGATTGCCTGCGATAGTCGCCCTCCGGGATATCTTCCACTTTTTTAAAACGGCCGGTCAAGAAGCCCCTGCCGAGAGGGCTGTACGCAACGAACCCGATCCCGAGTTCGCGCACGGTCGGCAGTATCTCGTCTTCTGGGTCGCGGCTCCACAGGGAGTATTCGGTCTGGAGAGCGGTCACGGGATGCACTCTATTGGCTCTCCTCATCGTCTCGGGCGCCGCTTCGGACAGCCCGATAAAGCGCACCTTTCCTTCGCGAACGAGCGCCCCCATGGTCCCGACTGTCTCCTCGATCGGGACAGCCCGGTCCACGCGGTGCTGGTAATAGAGATCAATATAATCCGTACCGAGCCGTTTGAGCGAAGTATCGCAGGCTTTTCTCACGTACTCGGGCCTTCCGCTGATGCCCTGGAAACTCCCGTCCGCTCCGCGTACGTTCCCGAATTTGGTTGCGAGTATGATCCGGTCTCTTCTCCCCTTGATGGCCCTGCCCACCAGTTCCTCGTTTTTGAAAGGTCCATACATGTCCGCGGTATCGAGGAAGGTGATGCCGAGCTCGATTGCGCGCCGAATGGTCTCGAGAGAATCATTGTCCGATGCCCCGGCATAGAATTCACTCATGCCCATGCAGCCCAAACCGATGGCCGGCACCTCCAATCCCGATTTTCCGAGTTTGCGGTATTTCATGGTTGTCATGGCAACCTCCGTAAGTTCAGTTGTCGGCTGTCAGCAATAAGCAGTACGCTGATAGCCGATAGCTGGTTCGCATGGTTTAATTTTAGCACTGTGTTTAGTAGGCGGCAGATTGGGCCACGGGTTCGAGGCTAATAGCGGAGGAAGTTTCCAAATGTTATCTGAATTGAACCATTAGCGGTCCTTCTTCCTTGCTTCCAGACGAGCTCGAGTCATGCGCTCTCGTAGACCGCCTTCCTTGAGAAAGGCAGCTTCGAGACTTCGCAGTTGCTGGTCCAGCAGAGAGTTGGCTTGGTGAATAAGGCAGATGATGGTATTGGCAGCCCGCCCTTGTCCCAGATTGCCAGTTTGCGCGTCCGCAGGAAATCTCGGTAGTCTGCCAACAGCTCTTCCAGGCTGGCCCGGGCCACGTTCGTGAGTTTAATCTCGGTTTCTTTGGATGTTGCGGAAGCCATACTGCCTTCAATAATGTTTTGCTTGCCTGACCGGGCAGCCTGGATCATCTGATCATGAGTGCGGCTGCGCTTGTCGATAAAGCGGTCACAAAATATACCGTAGCGTCGTACACGATCTCTGCCTTCTGGTAGGAGAGCAGCTTCTGGTAACCGCCATGGGGCGGGATAAAACCCTCAGTCACGAGAGGCTCCTTTAGGCTAGCCATTCGAACGTCTCACATCTGTCCTGCGTCAAGTCTCATTGTTATTTCTCAGCGCGACGTTTTCCCCCCGTATTTTGTCCGGTCCGATATTTTTCCGGGGCCTCACGCACGGCGGGATGACGCATGGATCCGGCTGCCTCGCGGATCGCAAGCGTGCGTTCGCGCAGAGCGTCGAGCATGGCGAGCTTCTCCGCCAGAGGGCGAGCGGCGAGTTTTAGGCGCAGCGCTTTTTTGCTTTCAAGCATTCGTTTGAGATCAAAGGTCATTTCGCACCCGATAGGAACGTCCGTTCAAACTCCCGCCATCGCTTGTCGAGCCCATGCCGGGCAAGGATAGCCTGGAAATGACCGGCTTCGATCGCGCCGGACTCGACAAACTGAAGCAAACGCGCCTTGTCCTTGGGCCTGCCGGTCTGGAGCGCGACGGCAGCAAGGTGCTCGGCGGTGAACACCCGCGCAGGCATTCCCTCCACTTGCACCGTGACGGCATCAGCGAGCGCCTCCTCGACCAGCGGGGTCGTGAGCGGGAGAAATTGCACGGGCCATCCGGCGATGATGACATATTCGCCCTCGATGACGCCGCCACGGGTCGTAAGGTAGTCGAAGATCGGTTGGAGACTCACCAGACTTCGTCCAGCCTCCGGTCGGAACACCACGAATATGTCGACATCAAGCGTTGCGACAGGCTCAAGGTAGAAGGTTGCGCCCACCGCTCCCCCGATAGCGTAACGCTCGATGATGCCATCTTCTTCCAATTGATTGATCATTGCGATTACCTGGGATATACCGCTCATGGCATCGATCTCCCTGGAGGCGATGGATTGGCTTCCTCTTTATATTTTACCGCCATAGTTTGGGTGTCACTCGACAACCAGAAACAATCTGCGTCGTTTAATCCTATCGGTAAACTGAAATTCTATATTTTATCTTCCTGGTGATGACTCGAACACCCGGCACGCGGTTTAGGAAACCGCTGCTCTGTCCACCGAAACCCATCAAAAAGTTTAGAGGGAATCGGCTAATGTAACTTTTTTAGCCATGTCGCGCGAGGCCAATATAACTTAGGCATTGGAGTCGTCTCGTTATCATCGACTCGTATTAAATACGATATATCTTTTCGCGTCCAATACTCAAAATGAGAAAACATTAATTCAAATCTGACTTGAACATCGTGTCTTGCGCTCTGCCCAGCCAATTCAACAGCTTCGGCAGGTGAGTGCCAGGAGGGACTATAGCGAAAACTTTACCTTCCTTAACTCGCCTCTGACCTCGCGCTGCAGTTTTCCATTGGACCAGATCTCCTTTTTTAATTTATCTACCATAAATGGATCTCATCAAGAAAAGATAAAAACGAACGCACCCAACTACCTCGCAGCAATCAAATCCAAGGCTTGCAGATTAGCTCCACTTAGCGTTACCAATCATTTTATAAGTGGAATATACGGCCAAAGCAATCGGAAATAAAATGTCTATTACAACCCGGATAAGAACTAACGGTAATGAACATATCAATATTTTATTCATCTTGATCTGAACCTGTTGCTCAATCTCTTTATTCAGCTTGTCGTGCATTTCATGAACACTTTTAGTCTCACTTGTTTTATTCATTTCAATCGCTGTTCGAACAAGGCCTTTTTCTTCTTCATACTGTAAGTGGTAATGAGGCTTTACATTCGTTAAATACCAATTAATAAAATCACTAAATGAATAAAGCATGAAAGATAGACCCAAATATAATATAGCGACCGTCATAAGAGTGAAAAACGCTTCTCTGTTCGCATCTGTAAATTTTATCCCTAAATTTTGAATTTCTTGTGGCATTAAACCCATCTGTGTAGCTATAATACTAATACAACAAAACGTCATAAGAGCCCGCCTGGTCCTTCTCGCAACATCATTAAGTGGATCTGCTAATAACATTTCTGATTTAAATATTCTCATTGTCTTTTGTCTTCTCGAATCAAGTTTTTCACTGAAGTGTTAAATCTAAAATTACGGGAGAAATATAAAAGTTGTCGTATCTTTTATTAAGAGCACTGCCCTGTAATGCCATCTCTGCTTTAAAATTGAGCAAAGATAATGGTGGAGTTTGTGCCTTTCTATAATCAGATTGCTTCCACTTGTCGCATAAAAACCAGCCGATCAAGTACACACCTTTTTTTATTTTATTTTGAATCATATACTCATTCAGCAATTGAACTTCCATGGCCGATAATACTTCGACGTTCCAGCATCCTTTAACTTCAATGACGACTTCTAGAATTTCTTCATCGCCGTTTTTGTGACCTGCATTTACAGCGCTTACATATATATCCGTTTTTTGACCTCGCCGTGGTTGGACCTCTCGATTTATAATCACTCCTTTCGATGGTCCGATATCCTGCTTTAACCAGAGTGCAATTTCATCAGAAAGGCTCTCTTCATCTCTTGGCTTAAAATTATGTCTCTTATGCCCTCCTCCCTCATAAATCCACAGACGCTCGACAGGCGTCAACTCTCCTTGGCTAAACTCCTGGAACCTTTGCAGTGATTCAATAATCGCTGAAAGCAATTGCTCTTCATTTTCAACATATCTTCTATCTTCGCGCTGTAAAAGCTTTATTATCTGAGATGGCGTTGGAGGTCGCCATGTTTTTCTCAATGTGTTTTCCTGAGCCTCTCTTAACTTCCAAATAATTGCATCTCGCTCTTGCGGCAACTTCTCCATTAGTAATTTTATTGATTCGCAAGCTTTGCTTGTTCCTCTCCTAACTAAAGCCATAAGCAATACCTTTCGAATTTCCACGATCCTCATGAGAGGCGTAATGTCATTCCCAGAGGCAGGTTGATCTGTAAAGATGCCATTATGGGAGAGAAATAGATACAGACTTACCAGCGCATCTTCAGCTAATTTGTCGACAAATTTCCAGTCACTTGTCTGATTAGAAAAAATATTTTCAACAATTTTTTGGGATAAGGCATTCTGATTTTGAATAATTCCCCACAATAGATCCCAATGTTTGTTCTGATAAAACACCAAGAGTGATGCGGCAGCTTCGGCTATAAGCTCTTGGGATTGATCTTCATGATTTCCCATAACAGTGCTAACAAGTAGATCTTCTACACCGACGAATCCTTTTTTTATAGAAAATTCAATTAGACTACGGAAACTTCCGGGCTTCAGCGTTTTTGAAGCTAGCTTCTCCATAAACGGACGTGTAAATTCGTCCGGCCAACAATCTTGATATTGATTTATAAAGAATATGCAGCCATGACGTTCGTTCTCACGGTCTATAAATCGCACGAAATAATTCTGAGTATCAGCTGGGGCCTTTTCTAAGGCTATTCTCAAAAACAAACAGCGAGTTGTGCTATCGTTACTTAATGGAGAATCTATCATGTATGGAATAAATCGGCGCCATGCTTCATTCGGTATCGCGTTAACCTTCGCTTGATCACCGGCTATTAGTTCTATTGCCAAATATGTAGAGGCGATCTCCCAATTATGACGCCCCGTTCCGAACCATGAAGTATTTTCCGGCACATAATTTTTTAAAAACATTAACGCAGCTTCTCTGATTTGCTGCTGTGTTATATCTTCTAATGTTTTCCATCCTATCGTGTCTACTATATTTACGGGCCAGTCAAGAATACCTTTTTCCCGGTCTGCTGATACATTAAAGGTAATATTGTGCCAGTGATCAATGCTATCTGATTTCATGGCTTCTATCTCAGTCGCAACTACTTCGTAAAGCGATCTTTTATCTCTGACTTCCTCCTTGCTATGGCGATTTTGCCAATAGAGCGCCCTCAAATAGCTATTCTTTGCATTTTTACTGATGTCTGAATCAAGAGGCCAAAATACATGGTACATCTCTTGGAGGATCGGCTCTCGTAGTCGAAGGTCAAGAAAATCGCTAATCCATGAAACAGGATGGTCGTCTCTTAAGGTGCCCATTATGCAATGAGCCCAAATCCGCTTCCGTTCTGCTGAACAAATTGATAATTGTTGAAGTAACCAGGGAAAATCTGGCCTTAAAATCAGCGGTGTTTCACCATAAATAAAGTGATCGATTGATCTCTCACCAAAATCGAATTTTTCAATTAAAAAACCTATAAATGCATGGCGCTTTAACTCATCATTACTTAAGTGTTTACCGTCCTGCCCATACATGATGGGCTGATCAGTTTTTAACCTTTCCAGAATTAATTCTGCGAGTCCTTGCATTATTTCCAACTTCGGAACTAACTTCCATGCAGAAATAATTATTCCATCAGAAATTGTTCCAAGGAGTTCACCTCGTCGTTCTCGAACGGACCAGTTTTTTACGATCGCTAATGCTGCGGGAAGGTCGTTAGACCAATCTATAGCTGGTAATTGAGGAATAAATTCGTGTTCCAGGAAGGCATTGCAAGCCCCGCCTATGAGTTCTTCTGGAGGGTTAATAATATTGGATAATAGTTTTATTGGCGTCCAATGTTTCGGCCACATGCATCGAAAACCATAAGCACGTAAACCGCTATCTGGGTCATCACCTGCTCTACCTTCCGCTAGAGGTTCAAGAATTATTCTTACTTCATCGTCGTTTATTGACCAGGTAGCATCTGCTGCTTTTAAGCGAATATAGTAATCTTCGGATGAATCAAGAGCCACATTTGCCAAAATACGTTGAACATGCCTGCAATTACAAGCTTTGGCAATTTGAATTGCAACAAAACGTGCCTCTCTCGGTAGTGCTTTATTAGGAATAATTGGTTCGAGCTGTTTAAAAAGATTTGGATGATTCAGTTTACTATAATGATCTCGGAAGATTCGGTCATCTAACAACTCCTGCGACAGAAATCTGTCGAGCAGTGCGGATACAATTATTTCCTTGGTTTTAACATCTTCTTTTGAGACATCGCTTCTCAGTAAGATTTCTGGTTCAATCGATACGATCCAAGACAAGACATCCTGCCTCTGCTGAGAGATCCAGGCGGCTGTTTCATGTAATTGCGGTACCAGTCTGCCATTATCATGCGGATGACTCAGTAAAGATCTAATTTGCTCAATAGGAGCGTCTTTGATGTAACGGGCCGCCAGAAACTCGAGAAAAGTTTGATGTGCAAAGCCCATCATCTGAGCGCCACGTGAATTAAACAATCCCGTTCTCAATGTTTCTTGGATTGAATCAACTCTAATGTCGAACAAATCAGAATCATTTTTCTCTTTTCCAGATGTCAGATCATCAAGGCAGATGCAATCATCGGGGATGTTGCCTTCGTCGATATCTTTGTAAACAGCGTAATAGTTGCTGTATGTCAGAGCAGCCGCTATTCTTGATGCAATATTAAGACGCTGTTTATTATTTAGATGACCGGCATATCTCTTGCTTAGTTGCCTCTTTTCCCGGCGTTCAAGATCAGGATCTTCACATAAATGCAGACAACCTTTCTCATATAACTCAATTTGCGAATCTGGCAGATGACCGTCTTTCTTAAAGATATTGAGAAAAAATTTTAAGGTTACAGGCTTTGCCGCCAGTGCGCCAGCCTTTTTTTCATTCACAGCTTGAATAAACGCTTCAACATCAATTTTTAATTGACAAGCTGCTTCTTGGACATCAGTTAGCCTTAAAGGCATAAGCTCAAATACTTTAACGGCGTCTTTATGCCATAATGACTCCAGGCCTTCCTTAAAACTCCACGGCCATTCCGCTGATCGACATGTTATCCTAAATGAAATACGCTCAATTGGAGCTTCTTTTAACCCAGACAAGATTAAAGAGGATACATGAGGAATTCGAAGACGTACTTCGTCCAAGCTATCAAGAAACAAGTGCAGCTTCTTTTTGTTTGCAATAAATTCTCTCCAAACTTTTGACTCGAAGAGATCTTTTTTTAATCGATCTTCGCTACCATATTCCTTCAAATTGACTGCAACAATGATATTTTCGTCAGATACCTTTTCCTTTATTATAATTTTTTGTTCATCCTGAATAGTTTGTGACTTACCGATCCCCGGTTCTCCTAACAGAATCAAGCAAGGGACATTTTTTATTTTTTCAAAAGAAACAACATCAGGGTTTAAATATTTTGCGTATGGTCCGTCGGCATCAGTTAAATATCCTGACTTATCAAACCTTGCTTTTCCTTCAGGCGGACACCAAAACCGCTTCCATTGAAATTTCTTCATTTATCCTTCTGTCTTAAAATCTTATATGCCTCAGAGTCTGCATCACGTATCTTTTAGGCCTGCAAATTAGATTTTTCAAAAGGTAAAAAGACGGGACCATTCCATATGCAAGATGATCGTAAGTTACGACTTCGTTATTTGCAATAGATGCATTCAAGCCAGCCCATCTTTTTTCCCTGATAGAATTTCGCTCAACATCTTTTCTTCTTCCTGCGACAACGATAACCTTCGTCATGACATGCTGATTTCTAAAAACACTTCCAAAATAAACATCTCTTAACACTTCTTTTAAATGGGCCTGATGAGTTTGTACCCACTCAATCCAATCGCGCATCTGCTGCATGGCCTTGTTAAAGGTAGACGTAAAATGATGATCGGAATTACGAAAAATCTTTAACCGAGGCGATTCTATTTCGATTAATGTTATTTGTATTCTTGCGGAATCAATTGAAAGAAAGGCGAAGTCCGTTTCATATTCCTCTGCTAGTCCAAGCTTAGAGATTACGACATCACCAAGCGGACCGTTGTGTCTATCGTAAAGCCCTGGCAAAAAAATGGGGTTAATTTCAAAAAAAACTTGCATCTCTTTTTCTGTCTTTGCCAGCTTTAAATATTGATCGTATTTTTTACGCAGATTGTATTCTTCAAAATCTCTATACTTACGATCCTCTTCATCGGGAATGTCATAATCCACTGCTACTCTCCTATGATTCTACGTTCTTCTTTCGTAATCCCATACAACCTATAAACAATTTCATCGATATTTTCATCCGTCACAGCGATCTCGCGTTCGATTTTTTCGCGTTCGGCGGACGGAGGAAGAGCGGCTTTCTTTTTATGGAGGTCAAGCATACGATCTACGAGGGAAACGAGCTTGTCATGAATTGCTTTTTCAGTTGGGTCATTCAAGTCGATGGTGCGGATCGGTGTCCTGCTGACGAATATACCCGAAAAGTTATAGCTATTGCCTTGTAGGTCTGTGCAGTTGTTTTCGATAAAGAAACGGAGGAGGGAAGAATTTAATAAACCGAGCAAATATTTTGATCCGTCTGGAATAATAAAGACTTTATTGTTCGCGTAATAGCCGGTATCGTCGTAGGCAAACCGAGCACTGCCCGCAATCTCGGGCCACATGATCTTTGGCTTTTCAAACTCTTCATAGTAATCAATCGTGTCTTGGATTTCATACCATTTATAAGGCCCTGGCTTACGTCCGGGCCAATCGCCGCCTTTCCAATCGGCCGGTTTCGGCATAAGCCTTTTTTTGAACGGCAATAGATGTTCCTCGATGGCCGGATATTTCTTAATATCAACACCACGTCGAGTGAAGATTAAATAATTGTTGCCATTCGACGATTCATACCGTTTTACATCGCGCCCGAGCAGAAAGGGTTTAATCAATTCTGAGCTTTTTCGGTCTTCTTTTATAAGCTTCTTTTTGGTCTCGGAATCGATCACAAAGGCTTCGTTAAGCCCTGTCAGTACTCCACGATAGATTTTACCTTGAACATAATCGCCTAGCGGTTTTCCAATGGCTTGCAATTTATTCAATAAAGCTTGTGACTGCTCGTCCACTAATGCCCATCCGCCGTCCGATAGAGCCGCTCTATTGACTGCGATAACATTGTTCAGAAACATAGTCTGCAAGATTAGCGAAATCCAGTGTCTTCACCTGCGTAGCTGAAAACTTTATGGCCGCATTTCCTTTCCGAATCCGCACAATACAGGGATAGGTTGTTGCATTTTCAAATACCGGTAAATCGCCGAAGTCAGTAATCTCTTCGATTCGCTGCTTCTTCATCCACTTCCGCAGTGACTCGCCATAATTTGCGCGCATCCACTTATTGGCAACGATATAACTGAAGAGGCCGTCCTTTTTGAGGAGCGAAACACCCTTTTCAATGAAGTAGGCGTAGAGATCAGCCGTCCCGTGATAGGACTTCATAATGCTGCTGGAAGTAATTCTTGAAATCGCCGAGGAGTTCCTGCCTTACATACGGCGGATTGCCGATTACGGCGTCGAAGCCGCCGGATTCCAGGATGTCGCCGAAACCGGTGGATTTGGATGTCCAGTCGAAGGGGTTGATACGGGCGCGGTCTTCGTCTGACCATTGTTCCTGTTTTGTCATCCCGGACTTGATCCGGATCCAGAACCCTGGATTCCAGCGCCTCGACTGAGCTCGCCGAAATTCTTCGCTGGAATGACGGATAATAATGAATATTGGTCGGGGGCATCGAAGATGTCGTATCCGATCAGGCTGTTGCCGCATTTGATGTTATTTGTGAGAGATGGGAGAAGGTGCTGTTTTCGGGGCAGAAGGCCTCGTTCGCCCTCAAGTGCTTTGAGATACAGGCTCATCATTGTGATCTCGACTGCCTGGGGATCGATGTCCACGCCGAAGATGTTGTTCCGCAGAATCTTCGCCTTTTCCTTAAGTGGCAGGGCGAGGTCTTCGGGGTTTACTTTTGCATAGATATCGAGAAAGAGGGTTTGAGCGTCTTTGGGATGGTCACGGTAATACTTGAGATGATAATCAATGAGATATTGATATGCGCCTAGAAGAAACGATCCGGAGCCGCAAGCCGGATCTAGTATTTTTATTTTCTCGATCTGCTTCGGGGATTTGCCTTCGATAAGTTTGCCGACGGTGTTCTTGACTATGTAATTGACAATGAACTTCGGAGTATAAAAAACGCCGCCCGCTTTCTTTACTTCCGGCTTTTCCTCTACCTTGACCTGTTTTGGTGTGACGCGGATTGTGCTGCCGAGATAGCGCTCGTATATGCTTCCCAGCAGTTCCACGCCGATTGCATCAAACCGGTACCGCGTTTTCGGGAAATAGAGATTATCGATGATGTCCGCGAGGATTTCAGAATCGACGGCCGCGCTCTCGCAGGCATGGGGCTTGAAGATGTCGCCGTTCAGGTCGTCGTTCACCTCTCGGAAAAGATCGATGAGCGCGGGCATAATGGATTTGCGCTTGCCCTCTTCCTTCCATTGCGCCACGATCTCCCACAGTTCGCGCTCCGGTCTGCTCTTCCGGTCCTCGGCTATGCGGATGAAGATGATGCGGTCAAGAAGCTTCTGGACAACATCGTTCAGTACATGGACATCGATTTCCGGATTGCGCTTGTGAATGTCCTTGGCAAGTTCTGTGCGCCATGCGGTCAGATCTTCGAGGAATGACTTGTCGGGCGGAATTCTTAGTCGCTTGCTTTTCGGGTCTCGGGGCAGCAGGGCTTCCAGCGATCCTTGTTCCACACGTTCCCTGGAAAGCTCCCAAAGCTTCTCGATATTATCAAGATAAGTCAGTATACTTGAATTCGTAAAGAAGGCCTTCGCTGAGGATATTTGGGATTGGGCTTGAGAGAAGCATCGAAGAGCTTGAACTCTTCGAAGTCGGTGAGAATTACGAAGAACACCTCCTTGGTGGACCAGGCATAGGTCTTTGCCTGCATAATGTGGTTCACGTCGTCAAGCGGCACCCAGGGCGCTTTTGCTTCAACGAAGAATTTTGTGTCCCCGTTTATTCGGAAATTGTAATCAGGACGGAGGGTGGTTTCAGGAGAAAGCTCGACGATTACGTTTCGTTCATGGGGCGGTTTGTTGGACTGGTTTTCGAGGTCCCAGCCGAGCGCATTGAAGAACGGGTTCAGGAAATCAACGCGGAGCTGCGCTTCAGGATAGCCTTTTGAGCAGTGATGGTTTCTGTCCTGCTCGAATTTTGCGACTAACGACTGAACGTTTTTCCTGAACGACTGAATATCAGCCACTAATCAGTCTCCCGCGTTAGAATTCATTCTTTGCGCCTTTTGCAGTTTATGGCTACGGCGGACCCGCTGATATCAATGTCGTTGGGCAGCGGTTGAGTATCCACCACTGCCATCACGCCGCATTTTAGACAACTGGCGAATGATACTCGTTTTCCGTTAGAGTAAATCATAGCCGGAGAAAACCGGCTGAGTTTGTGTCCATTCCATGTTGCGCATTCTCGTGCGGTCTTTCGGAGCGCATTGATTTTGGCCATGCGACAGTATAGTAAATTTTCGCTGATTTATACAGAAAAAAATGCAGGTCAGGCTGCAGGGCGGCAGTTTTGACTGAAGCAAAACGAAAAGAAAAAAACAGAGCATCTCACACGAAGCAGCGAAGCACACAAAGGAAAAGATTAGAGTCAAAATGCACATTCAACTTTGTGTCTTGGTGTCTTTGTGTGAAAATTTGCTTTAGGTTTTAATCCAAAACCTCCGCGCTATACTTAGATAAAAGCCATTCCGCGGAGGGAACCCATGAAGATTCTGTCTTTATCAGCACTGATCATACTGCTCTGTTTGAGTCCTGCATCTGCCGACGAAGGACCGTATGTGGGCGCCGGGCTGGTCTTTAACAATCCCCGCAGTTCGGATATCGATTATCTCGACGCAGGAACAGGGCTTCAATTCAAATTCGGTTATGATTTCGGCCAGGTCGCGCTTGAAGGCGCCTTTATGGGTTCCAATCACGAGGATACTGACCCCGGATTCGGGAGCGCCGATTTCAACGGGTTCACCCTCGATCTTCGTGTTTTTGTGTCCCCTGTTGTGGATCCCAACCAGTTCTACTTTCTGTTCGGCCTGGGGTCCTACTCTTTGGACGAGTATAATCCCTTTGAAGGAGCAGATACGACTCTGAAAGGCAGCGGATGGAATTTCGGCGCAGGACTCGAGCGATTTTTGAACAGAAATATGGCGTTGAATCTCGGTTTCATTTACCGGTTTATTCGGTATGACGAGATAGAAATAAACGGATTTTCTTTTTCACTGGACCCTGATGTCGACGGAGATACTGTTTCAATTGAGGCGGGGATTCATTATTATTTTTAAGCAACCATGGTATCACTTACTGCTGATTGCTTAAAGCCAGCGGGTTTTATAAAAAAAAGGCGTTTCCAAGGCGCGTATTTTATAGCATCGTTGAACCAGAGAAAGTTCAATGATCACTCTTCACAGAAATCGCTTGCGCGATTCCAATGCAGAATGTTTGCATTGATCATTCACCGGCCAGGGAGTTTCAGCCTCTTCGGACTTTTCGAAGCCCTCAACATGAAACCAGAAGGTCTCACGACCGACATGGCCTTCACATCAAAAACCAGGAGAAGCCGACGCTTGAAGTTCTCAACGGATAATAAAATACGGCCCGGCAACGCCTCGCTAATCCAACCCTCCGAAGGGCTGGATTAACATTTTGATCTTTGTCTTTATATAGCACCCCAAAAAAAGGTTGTCAAGCGAGTGCTCTGACCGACCCTTTCCGGTTTTTTTAATTCCAACTGCGCAGCACGTTCTGTAATTATAAAAGGCGTTGCCAGCGAACCATCTCTTTAAACTTCCGTTCAGCCCGGCTGAGTAACGGGTATCAGACCTGCTTCTGCTGCTCCGCCATGCGGACCTTGTGAAGCTTGCGTCTTTTGCCCTCATACCCGGACTTCGAGCTTTTGGCACTTCCGTTTTACCGAAACCCTGCAAAAGAGAGAAAGGCCCGAACTGCGGTCTTTCTGCACGGTTGCAGGAAACGGTTGTCGGCGCTTATCGCCCTTGTAAACGGGTTTAGAACGTTCACCTATTGGGTGTTGGTTCGGCAACGCCCTCACTGATTAATCTTTCAAAGATCTAAATAATCTATAAATTTATTATAGCATAAAAGCACCACTGATAATTTTCGAGAATTATCTTGACCTGCCGGGGAATTGCCTTTAAAATTTTGTCTTTATTGATAAGCGGCGCGCCCGCATTTCAGGTCAACCTGGAAGCTTGACTCGCCGCGATGAGCAACAAACATCTTTTATAATGAAAACAGTCCGGCCCTTAAAAGACGAATTTGTCCGATCACTGCAATCCGGCAAGATCCTTCCCGTTTCCGTTGAGCTGGAAGCGAGCGGCGTGACGCCGTTTATGGCCCTCGAAGCCGTCCGTACGCAAGGGTATCCCATGCTGCTCGAGAGTGCGCGCGTGAACGACAAAATCGGCAGATATTCCTATGTAACTGCAGGTCCTTATCTCATATTCCGGTCTCACGCAGATACGGTCGAACTGCATTTGCCGGCCACGCCCGAGGGAAAGTTCGGCAGACGCGCCTCGATGCGCCGAAAACCTCTGGTCAAGCTCCGTGAGCTGATGTCAAACTATAGAACAGAGCGCGTGCCCGGCCTTCCGCCGTTTACCGGCGGCGCACTCGGGTTCTTTTCCTATGACTTTGTCCGCCAGTTCGAACAAATCCCCCGGAATGCCGTACGCGATTTGGATATTCCCGAGTCGTATTTTGTATTTGTGGACTTTGTCATAGCATTCGACCACATCCAGCAAAAAATATGGGTGATCGTGAACCCGGGCGCCCGGGAGCAGGAGATGGGTTTCCGCAGGATGGAGAAGACCGAGGGTGGCCGTCTCTATGACGGGGCAACGCAAAAGATCGCGGAAATCAGCGCAGCCGTAGCCGCGGAAAAAGATACCCCCCTGTCCGCGGCCGCCGGAAAAAGCGCGGCTGCCTCGCTTGAGCCGAACATTACGGGCGGGGTGTTCGAGTCCATGGTTTTGCGCTGCAAGGAATACATCGCGGCCGGCGACATCTACCAGGCAAACCTGTCTCAGCGCCTTTCGGTCGAGCTGCACGATTCCGACCCTCTGCGGCTTTACCGCGTACTCCGCGAAATCAATCCTTCCCCTTTTGCCGCTTACCTCGACTTCGGGGACCTGCAGCTCGTCAGTTCTTCCCCGGAGCGTCTTGTCCGACTCGTTAACGGCGCCGTCGATACCCGGCCGATAGCGGGCACCCGGCGCCGGGGCAGGGACCGGGCCGAGACAGACAAACTTTCGGCCGAGCTTCTGATGAATGAAAAAGAGCGCGCGGAGCACATAATGCTGCTCGACCTGGAGCGGAATGATCTGGGAAAGGTGTGCGAGTACGGGTCGGTGCGGGTCGATGAAATGATGGTGGTCGAGGATTACTCGCACGTCATCCACATCGTCTCGAACGTGCGGGGCGATCTGGCAAAGGGGATGGATGCTTTCGATGTCGTGCGCGCAGTCTTTCCCGGAGGCACGATCACGGGGGTGCCGAAAGTAAGGTGCATGGAGATAATCGACGAACTGGAGCCGGTAGCACGCGGGCCGTATACGGGTTCGATCGGCTATATTTCGAACGCTGGTGACATGGACCTGAACATCATCATAAGGACGTTCGTAATAAAAGACGGGCTGGCCTTCATACAGGTCGGCGCCGGCATTGTCGCGGATTCCGACCCCCGGAGCGAGTATCTCGAAACCCTCCAGAAGGCGGAGGCGCTTAAAAAGGCCCTGGAACGGCTCTAGACACGGTTTTCCCTGTTGCAACTTACGGCTACTTGAGCTATAGTATCAAGCTGTTACGATTACCAGAGCCGTTAATCGGCGGTTGCAGTTGCGCTTTCCGATTTCGCGGATTTACCAGGAAAGGAGGCCTTTATGTTCCTTGTGGAGCTTGTGATGCAGGGAGTGCGCGGCATCCGTGAACTTTCCCGCCTGAGATTTCAGGGCGGATTCAATTTCATTGCCGCCGGAAACGAATCGGGAAAGACTTCGTCCGCGGACACGATCGTCCGCCTGCTTTTCCCGATCAGCGATCCCGCGGTCACAGCGGGCCTCCTGTCGAAATACACGCCCGACGCTTCGCGGGCGGCGCTGGTCGCGTTCTCCGACGATGGCGCCTATTACCGTGTGATCGAGGACTTCTCGAAATGCGCGGTCAACCTCTCGAAGTACAATCCCGAAACCAAGGATTTCAGTCTCCTGTATAAGGACTGGGACAACACCATCCAATTCATGGGCAGTTTGACTGCCGGCATTACCGAAGAGGAGTTTACGAAGTTATTTATCCTGCGCCGCGACCACTACAACGGGTTGCGCGGGCGGTCCGTGAACCGCGCCATTACTGCTTCCGTCCGCCCGGTCGTGACGAAGCCGGCGCAAAGAAACTCAACCGCACCACTCGAGGCCCGGATCGCGGAACGTCGGGAAGCGCTCCGGAAGGCGGAGGAAGCGGCCGATGCAGACTATCGCGCTCATGCCGCCAAACTGAAGCTCGAGGAACTGCGAAAGAAGCTGGACTCTCTCGAAGAAATACAGGCGCGGCGGGAAGACCTCCAGTCGCAGTTCGCGGCTCTCAAGGGATGCGAGACGCTTCCCGAAAACCTGAACGATCTTATAAAAGAACATGAAATGCGCCAGGGCCAGAAAATGGCTGAAACCGATAAGTTGACCCAGGAGATAGAAGGACTGCAAAACCAGCTGGACGAAATGCCCGTGTACTCACTCCTGTCCGACAAGTTATTTCTCGTCGGCGCCCTGGCAGGGGCCGCATCGCTTGCGATCGGACTGTTTCTTCCCACCTTGATCCCCGCGGAATATTTTCCGATCGGGATACTGTTTTCCCTGTTTCTGATCGCCATCGCGTGGTATAACGGCTCGCGGAAAAATGCCCAGCGAAAGCTGATCGTCAATGAGGTCAAGATCCTGGAGGCGGACCTCTCGGGCACGGAAAAGAGCTTTGAACAGGGTGGAGCAGCCATTCTTGAATGCATGAAGGCAACCGGGTCTTCCACGACGTCCGAACTGGAAGACAAGGCCGGGAACTACCGGTATTTCTTATCGCTGCAAGAGGACCTGACAGGCCAGAGGGAACGCATTCTCGGGGATGCCACCCGGGAAGAACTCCAAACCCGGTATGAACAGATGCAGCAGGAAGTAATGGACCTGGAAAAAAATGCCGCAGCCCTGGCAAACGATGCAGTCGACGCCTACAGCCTCCGGCAGGATATCGAGCGTTTGGAAACGGAACTGGCCGTCGCGACAGGCGCGCCGGAACGCGGTGCAGGACCGGAGCTTTCCGAAGACGTCATGGTTATTGCGCCGCCTGCTGCGGCTCATGCGGGAATTCTGGCCGAGCTCGCCACCGCGAGCCGCATCGGCGGTATAGAGATGGATACGCTGATCGCAGCTGTCGAGGCTGCCGCGCAGCGAAACCTGGCGGCGATAACGGGCGGAAGGTACGTTCGTGTCGAGGCGGGGCATGAAGGATCTCCGGTCGTTCATGCGAAGGACGACTCCGTCGTTCATTTCGAAGACTTGAGCCACGGCACGCGGGATGTTATTTATTTCTGTCTGAGGACCGGGCTGATCGAAGCCTTGGCGGGAAAACGGAGACTGCCGTTCATCCTCGATGACCCGCTCGCCGGTTTTGATCCGGTACGCCAGCAGGCTGCCTGCCAGGTCCTCCGGGCTTTAGGCGCCAAGACCCAGGTTGTCCTGTACACCTCGAATCCCGCGCTCAAAGCGGCGGGTGACGCCGGGGGAGAACTCAAATAAATGAAGGGAGTCTTCATCACCTTCGAGGGAATTGAGGGATCCGGCAAATCCACGCAGATCGTATTGTACGCCAATTACCTGACGGGCCTGCGAAAAGCCGTAACGCTTACGCGGGAGCCCGGCGGTACCGACATCGGAGACCAGATCAGGAAGATCCTGCTTGATCCGGACAACAAGATGCTTGCGCCGAAAGCCGAACTGCTCCTGTACGCGGCTGCCCGCGCTCAGCATCTTGAAGAACTTATAGGACCGGCGCTGTCGGCCGGGGATGTCGTGTTGTGCGATCGCTTCTCTGATGCGACGCTCGCCTACCAGGGGCATGGCCGGGGCCTGGACATCGGCATGATTGGATCCCTGGACAGAATGGTGACCGCCGGGTTAAGGCCGGATCTGACGATACTGCTGGACCTGGATGCGGCAGCCGGACTTTTGCGTGCGCGGGGAAGAAACAAAACCAGCGGGCTTCAGGCAGAAGCCCGTTTCGAGAACGAAGACATTGCATTTCATGAGCGCGTGCGGGAAGGGTATCTTGCGCTGGCGCGGCAGGAACCCGGGCGCTTTCGGGTTGTGCCCGCCTCGTTCTCACCGGACGAAATACAGCGGAGCATTCGCAGGATAATTGATGAGGCGCTGGGCGACGCCGTTCGGGCCACGAAGTAAAAATTCTACTGTTAATTTTAGGACGCAGGCAGAGGACATGAAGAATAGAATGATTGATAAATCGTAAAAGTCTTTTTTAGCCACAGAGGTCGCAGAGGACTCAGAGAGAGAATCAAAGCCTTACGTCGTGCTCTCTGTGTGCTCTGTGGCAAATCTTGACTTCCGAATCTATCAAATTTTAAACCCGCTATGTTCAACACTATCATCGGTCATGACCGGCCCATCAGCATCCTGAAGAGGACGGTGGCGAATAAAACGCTTGCCCATGCCTACCTGTTCTCCGGTGACGAGGGCATCGGCAAGAGGATGACGGCGCTTGCGCTGTCCGCTGCCGTGAACTGCGCAAACCCTCACGGGGAAGACGGGTGCGGCGAATGCACATCGTGCAGGATGATCGCCGCTGGCGGCCACCCGGACGTGCACACGCTGGGACCGGACGGCGCCGAGATCAAGATTGACCAGATCAGACAGGTCCAGGCCGAGCTCTCGCTCAGGCCCTTTCAGGGTGCGAAAAAAATCCTGATTGTCGATGACGCCGACTGCATGAATGCAGCTTCGGCAAACGCTTTTTTAAAAACGCTGGAAGAACCGCCGGGCGACGCCTGTATAATTCTCGTCAGCGCAATGCCCCAGAGCCTGCTGCCGACCATCAGGTCGCGGTGCCAGGAGCTGACTTTTCTTCCGCTTCCCCGGCATATTCTCGCGAAGGCGCTCGTAAGCCGGGGGTTTTCCGAGGAAGACGGCCGGTTTCTGGCCGCGCTTGCGCAGGGCAGCATGGGCCGCGCGCTCGAGATGAACGCCGCAGAGGAAAAAACCGCGCGGGCGGAGCTTGCCGCCCTCTGGTCCGGGCTGGAAACAATGAGCCCCGGAGACATACTGGTACAGTCCGAGGCGCTCTCAAGGGACCGGGAGCGGCTCGAACGGTTCCTGGATATCGGCGTTGAACGGCTGCGCGACGCGATGGTCTTTCAAAAAACCGGCGACCAGCAGCTGCTGGTTTATCCGGATGGCGCGGACGCATACCGGCAGTGGACGGAACACATCCCGCTCGGCCGGATGCTCGCGCAAATCGATCTGTTTACCAACAGCAGGCGCCTGCTGGACAGGCGTGTCAGCGCTCAACTCGTTGCCGAGAATCTGCTCCTGAAACTGGGAAGAGGATAATACAAACAATGATTTTATAGATTATGTTGAGTTTTGCGAGACGATCGAATATTGACAGGTTTTCACACAAAGGACGAAGACGCAAAAAATAGAAATTTCTATTAGAAACGACTAAATACTATGGAAGAGACAGCGCATATACATATAATAGAGAATCAAAAGAAAATCGCGGGAGTTCGATTCCGGGAAAACTGGAAGGTCTATGATTTCGATTCCAACGGCATCGAACTGAGCGTCGGCGACAGGGTGATTGTCGATTCGGAGCGGGGCGCCGGGATCGCGCAGGTCGTCCGCGTAAGAAAAGTCCGGGAATCCGACGAACCGGTCGTTGCCGCAGCCCCTGTTGAAGAAATACCCGACGGCGTCGAGATGGATATTGACGAAGCGGAAAAGAAAGCGTCCCCGGAAGCGGCCTCGAGAATCCATCCGCCGAAAGGGTCCCGGAAGGTGCTTCGGAAGGCCACCGGCGACGATATCGCCAGGGAAGAAAAGAACCGGGTCCGTGAAGCGGAAGCGTTCACGATCGCGCAGGACATCGTCGCGGAGCGCGAGCTGCCGATGAAGCTGATCCGGGTGGAATACTCATTTGACGCTTCCCGGGCGACGTTCTATTTCTTTTCGGAGACGAGGATCGATTTTCGCGAGATGGTGAAGGACCTCGCATTCAAGCTCAAAAGCCGCATCGAAATGCGGCAGATCGGCGTGCGGGACGTTGCGCGCATGATAGGCGGTTTCGGTCCCTGCGGGAGGGAACTCTGCTGCTCGTCATTTCTGAAGAACTTCGAGCCGGTCTCGATCAGAATGGCCAAAAAACAGGACATGGTGCTGAATCCGGCGAAAATTTCCGGCGTATGCGGCAGGTTGCTCTGCTGCCTCTCCTATGAATATGAGATGTACGACCAGATCAAAAAGGACGTCGCGGACATGCGTGATGCGGTCGTAAAGGAAAAGAAGGACGAGGAGGAGCGGCGTATTCACCAGGAACGCAGGGATGCCGAAGAGCGGCGTACCGCCGACGACAGGAAGCGGCAGGAGGACCGAAGACATCACGAGCAGCGGCATGACAAACAGAAAGAAGCAGCGCTGAAAGACAGCGCAAGGCCGGAGAAGAAAAAGAACCAACTGGAAAAAATCCATCCAGAAAAAAATCAGCAGCAGAAGAGCCATCAGCAAAAGAACCCGCAGGAGAAGAACCAGGATAAAAAGATGCAAGCCCGCCCTGACCGGCCGGCCGAGCCGCAGCAGCCCGCGGTTGAAGGACAGCAGGCCCAGCAGCAGAAAGCCCCCCAGGTGCAGCAGGAAGGCGAGAAGCAGAGTAGTAAGAAGAAAAGGCGTCGTTTCTGGCGGCGAAAGAAGAAGGGTCAGCCGGGCGGCGAAAACAAGCCGCCCCAGGGAAACGGTGGAGCGCCGGCGACTACGTAAAACATATTGCAAAGTGCAAAGTGCAAAGTGAAACTGTGATTGGACCATGGAGTGCACGAAAGTCACGAAGAACCGGCGACGACGTAATGCCTGTTCCAATAAAAATTGAACATTTGGGAATCGGACCACGAAGCACAGAAGTCCGCGAAACCAGATATTACAACCCGGCTTCAGCATGAAAAATCGCGTTCCTGACTCTGCCTTCGTGGTAAATTATTTTATACCGTAAATCATGGCCGCTAAATTCTACATAACAACGCCCATTTACTACGTTAACGACGTGCCTCACATCGGCCACGCCTACACCACGATTGCGGCGGACACGCTTGCGCGCTATCACCGTCTGCTGGGCGACCCGGTGTTCTTTCTGACAGGCACGGATGAGCACGGCCAGAAGGTCGAAAAAGCCGCCCAGGAGCGGGGGCTCAGTCCGATGGCGCATGCCGACAGCATGACTGTTAATTTCCAGCGGCTGTGGAAAAAACTCGACATAACACACGATAACTTTATCCGCACTACTGATGCTGAGCATATTCTTGTCGTTCAGGAGCTTCTCCAGAAACTCTACGACAAAGGCGAGATAGAACGGCGGACCTACGAAGGCTGGTACTGCACTCCTGACGAGCGCTTCTGGACCGAGAAGGAGATCGTGGACGGAAAGTGCCCGGAGTGCGGAAGGCCGGTGGAGCGGATCTCCGAAGACAATTACTTTTTCCTGATGAGCAAATATCAGAACCGGCTTGTCCAGCATATCATGGATAATCCGAATTATATCCTTCCTGAAAGCCGCCGCAACGAAGTCCTCGGTTTTCTGAAATCCCAGAAACTGGGCGACCTGTGCATCAGTCGCCCCAAGGCAAGGCTTTCATGGGGCATCGAAATACCTTTTGACCGGAACTTTGTCACGTATGTCTGGTTCGATGCGCTCGTAAATTATTATTCCGCAACCCGATACCTGAGCCCCGAAGTTACCGGCACGGAGTATCCGATGCAGAGGGACCGGTTTTGGTGGCCTGCGAACCATCATCTTGTCGGAAAAGATATTTTGACGACTCATGCTGTTTACTGGTCCACGATGCTGATGGCGCTCGGCCTTTCGCTACCCGGCAATATTTTTGCCCATGGCTGGTGGACCAGGGACGGGAAAAAAATGTCCAAGTCGCTCGGCAATGTCATCGACCCGAACGAGGTTGTCGATACGTACGGCGCCGACGCGTTCCGGTATTTTGTGCTGCGCGAAGTGCCCTTCGGCCTCGACGGCGATTTCTCGACCGAGACCTTTGTGACCCGGTTCAATACGGAGCTTGCGAATGACCTGGGCAACCTGTTGTCCCGCGTCATGACGATGATCGGCAAATATTTTGACGGCAAGATCCCCCGGAGCAGTACGGATCAGCCATTTGACCGGGAGCTGCGGGAAACTGCTGCATCCATTCCGGCGAGGATTAGCGAGGACTTGTCGTCGCTGGCCTTTACCAAATACCTCCAGGACGTATGGTCGCTCGTCACCCGCGCGAACCGCTATGTCGAGGAGAACGCACCCTGGGCCCTCGCAAAGAACAATGATATGGCCCGGCTCGGAAGTGTTCTCTATAATCTTTCCGAATCGCTCAGGTTGATCGCGCTCTTCCTTTACCCGGTCATGCCGTCCACTTCTCAAAAGATATGGAATGCTATAGGGGCGGCTAAACTAATTGGTTCATGCCGCATGAACGAGGAGCAAGGCTGGGGAAAACTCGTTGAAGGCTCCTCGATTCAGCCCGGGGCCCAGCTTTTCCCGCGGATAGAAAAAGAAGACAGAAAACAGGGGCCTGCGCCGGCCGCGGAGAAAGGCAAGCCAAAGGAGAAAAAAGTGGAGAAAACGAGTCCGGAACCGGAGAAAACCGCTGCAGCGGAGGCGCCGAAGACGGCGCTGCCCGAGCTTATCGGGATAGAGGATTTCATGAAAGTCGATCTGCGCGTCGGGAAGATACTCTCCGCCGAGCGGGTGGAAAAATCCGAGAAGCTGATCAAGCTGAAGGTCGATGTCGGTACCGAAACCCGGCAGGTGGTCGCCGGCATCGGCAAGAGCTACGCCCCGGAAGAACTGCTGGGCAAAAGCGTGGTGCTGGTCGCCAATCTGAAGCCCGCGAAGCTCATGGGGATCGAGTCGCAGGGCATGCTCCTGGCCGGGAGCAGCGGAGAGCTGCTCGGGGTTGCCACGTTCGACCGCGATGTAAAGCCGGGAAGCAGAGTGAAGTAAGAACGCGCTTCGCGCTTTATTGCGGATGCACCCTGCACTCGCGCAAGCACTCGTATCGCTGGGCGCAGGCGGAATGCGGAATAGAATCAGGATCCTTATTTTTGCCACGGATTACACGGATGAATTCAGTCAGTTACGAGTGAAAATCTTCTCAAAAAGGACCCAAGAAAATATTTACCGCGAAGACGCGAGGGACGCGAGGAAACCGGAAAACGTTTTTGATATTAAAAATCCAGTATTTGGTTTGAGCTTTCCTCGCGACCATTGCGCCTTGGCGGTTCAACCTAAAAAAAGCATTTGGGACGCAGAAAAATCGATAAACGCAGATAAGGTCGAATAAAAAAACGTTCTTATATCGTAAAAGCAGTCACCCTGCGGGTAAATTTATTTCTCTAAAAATTCTTTTGTTTGATCCGCGGTTATCCGCGTTCATCTGCGTCCAAATGCCGTTTTCAGGTTCAACGGTTTTGGTTCCGGCTTGTCCGGGTTAGGATAATTCGTTTTTATCCGTGCTATCAGTGATAATCAGTGGCTGATCTTTTTTTGCTTTTGGATCTGTAAGGCGGGTTGAAATCATGTTAATTGACACTCACGCGCACCTGGAGATGCGTGAATTCAACGACGACCGGGACGAAGTGATACAGCGGGCCCGTGAGGCCGGTGTAGAGTATATCGTCACGATCGGGACGACGGTGGAGTCCAGCCGCGATGCCGTTCTCCTGGCCGAGAAATACGATTTTATTTACGCCGCGATCGGCATTCACCCGCATGAAGTCAAAGACATCCTGCATCCCGCGTACGGCATCATCAGGCACTTTGCGCAGCACAAAAAGGTGGTTGCATACGGCGAGATAGGCCTGGACTACCACTACGAGAATTCGCCGCGGTCCGACCAGAAGATAAAATTCCGCGACATGCTGCGCGAGGCGCGGGAGTTGGACCTGCCGGTCATCATCCATGACCGCGAGGCGCATGAGGACACCATCCGGATCCTGTCCGAAGAATGGTCCCCGGACCTGGGAGGCGTGATGCACTGCTTCTCGGGGGACGCGGCCATGGCGAAAAAGGTGATCGAGATGGGTTTTTCAATTTCGATCGCCGGCCCCGTAACCTTTCCCAAGGCGGAATCGCTGCGCGAAGTGGTGCGCCAGATCCCGATTGAGCACATGCTGATAGAAACGGATTCGCCGTATCTCGCGCCGCAGCCTGTTCGCGGCAGGCGGAATGAGCCTGCGTTCGTTCGCCATACCGCGGAGGAAGTTGCAAGGATCAAGGGCCTCTCCGTCGACGATGTTGCCAGGATTACGACCTTTAACGCGATGCAGCTCTTCGGGATCGGTGCCGTCCCCGAAGCAGGGAGAATAACCTATCCCATTCGGAACTCGCTTTACCTCAACATCACGAACCGCTGCACGGCTGCCTGCACCTTCTGTGTCCGCTACAACACGGATTTCGTAAAAGGTCACAACCTCCGCCTCGGAACGGAGCCGGCTGCCGAAGACCTGATCAGGGAGATAGGAGACCCTCGCCGGTATGCCGAAATAGTATTCTGTGGATACGGCGAGCCGCTCCTGAGGCTGGATGTGGTCAAGACCGTTGCCGCCGAGGTAAAGCGGAACGGCGGCAGGGTCCGTATCGACACGAACGGACACGCGAACCTGATTTATAAGCGCAATATCCTGCCGGAACTGTCGGGGTTGGTCGACGCGGTGAGCATCAGTCTGAACGCACAGAACAAAGAAATCTACGCCAGGATAAGTCAGCCCACATTCGGCCCTGATACGTACGAGGCGGTCAAAGACTTCATCCGCGAAGCCAAAAAGCATATTCCGGACGTTACTGCCACGGTCGTATCGCTTCCGGATGTGGACGTTGATGCCTGCCGCACGATCGCTGAGGAGCTTGGAGCGCGGTTTCGCGTGCGGGAGTATAATGTCGTGGGGTGAAAGGCAGTCTTACTATTTTGGCGCTGTAATTAATTGACATCTATTATTGTTTTCGGTTACTATTTCAATTTACGGATGTGCCTGTTATCATTCTCGAAACGGAATATTAAGCAAAGCAATTCATCCGCAGATTTCGCAGATGCTCGCAGATTTTAAGAAATAAATAAAACAGGCCTGGTTTTTTATCGGCGTAATCTGCGTAATCTGCGGCTATATATCGAACAAAAATTGATTTTTTTCCGGGAGGCTCTGTCATGGCCAAAGTGACGCGCGCACTCATCAGTGTTTCTCATAAAGAAGGCATTCTCGATTTTGCCAGAGCTCTTTCAGAGCTGGGAATCGAGATCCTGTCGACGGGCGGCACCGCAAAACTTTTAAGAGACGGCGGCGTCAAGGTAAAGGACGTTTCCGAATTTACCGGTTTTCCCGAAATGCTGGACGGCAGGGTAAAGACGCTGCACCCGAAAGTTCACGGCGGGCTGCTCGGCAGGCGGAGCAATCCCGAACACGTGAAGCAGATGAAAGCGCACGGCATTGAACCCATCGATCTTGTTGTGGTGAACCTCTATCCTTTTGAACAGACAGTCGCCAAACCCGGGTGTTCGCTCGAAGATGCGATCGAGAATATCGATATCGGCGGCCCGACGATGCTGCGCTCCGCGGCGAAGAACTACACTGATGTCGCAGTTGTCGTGTCGCCCCGTGATTACGAACGCGTGCTGCTGGAAATAAAGAAGAGCGGCGAAGTTTCGGCAAAGACGCGCTTTGAGCTCTGCAGGACCGTTTTCCTGCATACGGCGCGGTATGACAGCGCAATCTCGGCATGGCTGGACGGCCAGGTCCCGGCCGATGAAAAGACAAGGTTTCCGAACATCCTCACGCTCCAACTCGAAAAGGTGCAGAACCTCCGGTATGGGGAGAATCCTCACCAGCAGGCGGCCTTCTACCGCGAATTCGGGCGCAAGGAACCGTCGATATCGGGCGCGAAGCAGCTCCAGGGCAAGGAGATGTCGTTCAACAATTTTCTGGACGCGAACAGCGCGCTTGAACTGGTAAAGGAGTATGAAGAGACCGCCGCCGTTATTGTGAAGCACAACAACCCATGCGGGGCCGCCACGGCAAAGACCCTCGTTGATGCGTACCGTAAGGCGCGCGACTGCGATCCGGTTTCCGCTTTCGGGGGCGTGATCGCCTTCAACCGCATTGTCGAAATTGATACGGCCAGGGAACTAACGGAAACGTTTGTCGAAGTCGTAGCCGCTCCGGGCTTTGCTCCTGATGCCCGCGAGGAGCTTCAGCGAAAGAAAGACGTAAGGGTCCTTGATATCGGTCCCAGTGTAACGGGAAAGCCCGAGGGTATGGACCTGAAAAAAATCGTGGGCGGTCTGATCTACCAGGACCGGGATATGGGGCGGCTTAACGACATTCGGGCGCTCGACGTGGCGACCAGAAGGAAGCCCACGGATGACGAGTACGAGGCGCTCGCTTTTGCCTGGAAGGTGTGCAAGCACGTGAAATCGAATGCAATCGTCTTTACGGCAAAGGATCGGACGATCGGCATCGGGGCCGGACAGATGAGCCGTCTTGACTCAGTGCGGATTGCGGTGATGAAGGCCAGGTCGCCGCTTGCCGGCAGCGTGCTCGCATCTGATGCCTTTTTCCCCTTCAGGGACGGCCTTGATGAGGCCGCCAGGTCCGGCGTGACAGCCGTGATCCAGCCGGGCGGTTCACTTAAGGACGAAGAGGTCATCAAGGCCGCTGATGAGCACGGCATTGCCATGGTAATGACCCGGATGAGGCACTTCAGGCATTAGGAAATGCGCCTCCGGCGAGAACCGGGACTAAAAGGAAATGATGAGAAATCTTGTTATATTCATCGCCGTTGTCTTCATTTATTATGCGGTCAAAACGGTTGTCGTTTCGGCCATGAAGTCGTACCATGAAAAGGATCGGGGCCCGGCGCGGATCAAGGGCGAAGAAATGGTGCTCGACCCCGAGTGCCGTACCTACGTCGTCAAGGACCGGGCAATAAACCGGAGGGTACGAGGCAAAGTCCATTCCTTTTGCAGTGAGGCATGCGCTCAGCGGTACGAAGAACGAAACGTTCGCTGAACGTCGATGGAACAATGGCGTGCATTCACTCACATATATTTATAGCCCTCAGGCTCCTCGCTTCCTTGCTGCTGGTTGTCTGTCTGTCGCCTCTGCCGGATACCCCCGTACAAAAGCCGTCCACCTTCGCCACACTCGTCTCAGCGGGAAGCGGGCCAGTCAGTCTTGTAATCTGGAAGTCGCAGTATACCTTGACGCTCTATAAGGGGGAAACGCCGGTCAAGACCTACCGGTCGGCATTCGGCAAGGGTTTCCGTGACGGCGACAAGCAAAGGGCAGGAGACAAGAGGACGCCTGAAGGCGAGTTCTATATCTGCAGTATGAATCACAGCAAGCGGTTCTACAAATTCATGGGCCTGAGCTATCCCGGCCTCAAGCACGCCGAATACGGTCTTCAGAACAAATTGATAACGCCCGGCGAATACGCATTGATTAAAAAAGCAATCGAAGAGCGTCAGCTGCCGCCGTGGGGCACACGCATCGGCGGGGCGATCGGCATCCACGGCCGCATGCTCGATCCGTCCGTCGCGCCCCACTACTATTCTACTATCAACTGGACCGACGGCTGCATCGCTCTATCGAACGCGGACGTCGACGAAATCTACGAAGTCGTGACCCTTGGCACGCCGGTGACTATTCTGCCATGAAACAGGCCTCTCATTTCCCGGTCATTACCCTATCGCAGTTCCACGAATACCGCGCCGACATTGAGCGCTGCGTCAAGTGCGGCACGTGCCGCTCCGTGTGTCCTTCATTCCTGGCCTCGCGGGAGGAATCGCTCTCTGCCCGCGGGCGCATAGCCCTGGTCAAGGCTGTGCTCGACGGTCGGCTGGCTGTTTCGGAAATTTTCAGGGACAGGCTCGCAACATGCACGACCTGCCTGGCCTGCGAAGATTCCTGTCCGGGGGGCGTTAAGGTAACCGAGATTATCCAGGCCGCGAAAGAACAGGCGATCGCGGAATGCGGGCCGGGAATCATCGGAAGCCTGCTCTCCGGAATCGTAAAGCGCCCGGCTCTGTTCCGGGCGGCCGCATGGCTCGCACCGATAGCGCTTCATTATTCGAAGTATGAAACAGGAGGGCAACTGCGTTCACAGTTCAAAGTTCAGAATCCGAGAACATCTGAATGCGAAGGGAAAAAAATACCCGGAGGTACAGCGGCTTTTTTCCCGGGCTGCGCGATAAATTACTTTCAAACCGATATAGGGGAGTCGGCGATTTCGGTTCTCAACGCCGCGGGCTACGAAGTCGTCGTTCCCGATGAGCTCAAGTGCTGCGGCAGACCGCTGCTTTCGCTGGGCGACCGGAGGGGCGCCGAAGAAGTCGCCGCCTGGAACAATGCAGTTTTTTCGCGGTTGGGCGCTGATGTGGTTGTTACGGCATGCGCCTCCTGCGGCTTGACTTTTAAGAGGGAATATCCTAAACTGCTCGCGCATACGAAGACGATCCCGGTGCTCGACATCCATGAATTCCTTTCATCCGAGCTTGTAAAACTCACCCTCGGTCCCATCCACGGAAACATCACTCTCCACGAGCCGTGCCATCTCGGCAGGGGCCAGGGTCTGTCATCGGTAGTCAGGGACGTGCTGCGCAAAGTGCCGGGGCTCACGCTCATTGAGATGGATAACGCGGACCGCTGCTGTGGTTTTGGAGGAGTCATGCGCGTGAGCCACCCGGAGCTCTCAGACAGCATGGCGGAAGAAAAGGCAAAAAGCATCATAAGAACGGGTGCAGCGGTGGTCGCTACGGGATGCCCGGGCTGCAGAATGCAGATAGGGGAAGGGCTGAGACGGGCGGGATCCGATGTAAGGGTTGTTCACCCCATCCAGATCCTGGAAGAAGCCATCTGCAATGCCAAAGAATAAACGATGCACGATGCAGGATGCACGATAAAAGACCGCAACGATATCCTGCATCATGGATCATGCATCTTGAATCTCTGAGCAATGCATCATTTTACTTATTGAAAGGATAAAGCATGAAATTTTTTATCGACACGGCAAACGTAAAAGAGATCCGGGAGGCTGCAAGCATCGGAGTGGTCGACGGGGTGACCACCAATCCGTCGCTTATAGCCAAAGAGGGCAGAGATTTCAAGCAGGTAATCGCGGAAATCTGCTCAATCGTTGACGGCCCGATCAGCGCCGAGGCAGTCAGCCTCGAGGCGGACAAGATGGTGGCCGAGGGCATGGATCTCGCGAAGATCCACAAGAACATCGTGGTGAAGCTTCCGATGACCAAGGACGGCCTCAAGGCCACGAAAGTCCTTGCGGAAAAGGGAATCAAGGTGAACGTGACGCTCGTATTTTCGCCGATGCAGGCCCTGCTCGCCGCCAAGGTCGGCGCCGCATATGTAAGCCCCTTTGTCGGAAGGCTCGATGACATCAGCCACTACGGAATGGACCTCGTGCGCCAGGTTGTGACGATATTCGATAATTACGGCTACCCGACTGAAGTGATCGTCGCCAGTGTCCGCAACCCGCTCCACGTGGTGGATGCTGCCCTCGCGGGAGCACACATTGCCACGATCCCGTTCGGCGTGATCGACCAGCTGCTCAAGCACCCGCTTACCGACATCGGGATCGAGAAGTTCTTGTCGGACTGGAAGAAGCTGGAGAAGAAGTAAATCTGAGAAGCCGAGGGGCGAGGGACGAGGGATGAAAAAGCAGGATTCATTCGTCCCTCCTCCCAGTGAGCGAAGCGAACGGTCGTCCATCGGTTCTATCGTGATCTAAAATCATGCCTATTTACGAATATCATTGCCATAACTGCCGAGCCGATTTCGAGAAACTGGTCTTCGGATCGAAGGCCGAAGTCCTCTGCGAAAAATGCGGTTCTCCGAAGACTGAAAAGCGCATGTCGCGTTTCGGAATGGGAAGATCGTCAGGCGGGTCATCGGAGGGTGCATCCGGGAGTTCTGGCTGCGGCAGCTGCTCATCCTCATCCTGCAGCGGTTGTAAATAGAATGGTTTTTCGGCTAGGACCGCGGAAAAAAATGATCTTGAACTTCCTGACAGCCTTTCGGGTTCATGATCAGGCCTGCTGACCCATGAAACGAAATTATGCCATAATTCTTTTCGTCATCTTTTCATAGTCCTCACGGATGTCCCTGTCGAAAAGCGCCGCTTCGTCCGGCAAGCTGATCATCCGCAGCCTTCTCGAATCCTTCCTTATTACATCTTGCAGACTTAAGCCCGAAAGAGTTTCAATGATGATCTGGCGGGGAAATAAGGCGGGATGTCCGGGCTGTCCCTGATAAACCGGAATTATGACTTTTCCGCAGAAAGAGTAGTGGTCAAGAGCGAGTTTCCTCATTGTGGCAGCAGAAGCGGGCGGCTGGTCCATGCGGCACAGAAGAACGCCTGTGGGGGAATCGCCGAGACAGCGAAGCCCGGCCCTGACGGATTCAGTCAGTTCGGATCCATCAGAGGTTTCTACCGCGAAACGCACGGGCAGTCCCCGGAAGTCCTTGCTGCACCCGGCTGCCTCCCGGTTGAGGACCACAACGGTATCCCGTATTCCTGCAGCCATTATAGAATCGAGACGCTGTCGTATTGCGGTTCTCTGCCCGCGAAGACGCTGCTTTGCGGTGCGTGTTTCGCCCGACCACCCTGCAGCAAGCAGCAATGCTGAAACCCGAAGTTCCGCCATTTCTTCCTCCGCTTTAACGATCTGCTGTCCTCGGGACGAAGTTTGTCCGGAGCCTCACTAATAAGCTTCAGTCCCCGGCTACGTAACAAAATTAATATCGTTCTGAAACTAATGTAACGCAGCAATCGTTTATTTTTGTCAAGTATGTCCAAAGGCCATATAATAAAGGTATCACTCGGAAAGGCATTGTCAAGAGACAGGGCGTGGTACGTTTATAAAAGTTTAACTAAGTGGCATTTTATTACATACAAAAACGAATGGTCAAAATGAGTTTACGGCATCGATAAAGTTTTTCAGCCGCCCGAAATCCCTTCTGTTGAAATCCATAGCCAGCCTGGGCAGTTCGACAAAATCATTATCTTCTACTTCCGGCGGCAAGGCCGCAGTCGGGACGATATCTCCATGAGGCAGCAGGATGTCCTGAAACGCGTGCTTCAATTCCCTGAGCGCATCAGGGCCGAGTTCTGAACTCAGGCGCACGACAAGCTGTCCGTTCACATAGCGAAGACTGTGGTAGCGGCGGTAAAACCGCTTGATGATTGCAACAGCTTCATCAACGGAGGTAACCGTTTCAAACAGCGAGAAGTCGCTCTCGCCGATATATTTGCGCGCGAACAGCTCCGCTTTCATAAAGCCGATCAAATGGGACCAATAGGAACCGGAGGGGCTGTCTACAAGGACAAGGGGAAGCGGATTCCGTTTGCCGGTCTGAACGAGCGTCAGGGTTTCCATCGCTTCATCCAGTGTGCCGAATCCTCCGGGGAAAAGGGCGACCGCGTCGGCTTCTTTCAGGAACGCGACCTTCCTGTTGAAAAAGTATTTATACATAATGAGGCGAGGGTTCCCTTCGATGACCGGGTTCGGCTTCTGTTCGAACGGCAGACGGATGTTCACGCCGAAGGAGTGTTCGGACCCGGCCCCTTCATGCGCGGCATGCATGATGCCACCCCCGCCGCCGGTAATTACCATATAGCCCTCTTCAGCCAGCTTCCTCCCGAAATGTTTTGCCATCTCGTAGACCGCTTCGCCCGGAGGAATGCGGGCAGAGCCGAAGACAGTGACCTTGCGGACGTTCCGGTAGGGCGCAAATATCTTCGATGTGAACCGCATCTCCTTAAGCGTGGTGTTCATCAGTTTGAGCCCCCCGGTGTCGCCGTTCTGCTCCTGGCCGGCCTTCAGAGCGCTCAGTATCATTTCCCGGACGTATTCGGGCTGTCGGATGTCGCCCGAGAGGTCTATCAATCTGTCGATAGCTTCATCCAGTGGGCCGTTTGTCTTGTTGAAGTGGAGTTTCATGAAATGTCAGCTCCTGTTGTATTGTATGAACTCGCTATTATGTGAAGACGTTATTAAGCATATCATATTGTAATTATTAATTGTTCTGATAATGCGTAGTTTAGTATGTACGCATATTATTTACTTGCAAAGTTTAGAATATAGTGATACGGTTAAGTCTATAACTATAGGACTATCGAAACTTTTAAATCAAGAGGAGGGGGAAAGGAGGAGTATATGAAAAAGAGTTTCTTATTGTATCTGTTGTGTTTGAGCGTTGTATTTGCAGTGGCTTCAGTCCCGGCTTTCGCTACAAACGGCATGAACCTTGAGGGCTACGGCCCGATAGCGACCGGCATGGGCGGTGCTTCAATGGCCTATGACAACGGCGCAGCCGCGGTCATGAACAATCCGGCGACGCTCGGTCTGATGCCGCAAGGGAATCGGTTCGATCTTGCGGTAGGCCTGCTCGGTCCCGATATCACGGTAAAAATGTCGGGAATGCCCGATGATAAATCATCCGGTGATGCCTATTATATGCCGGCGCTGGGATGGGCGAGGAAGTCCGGCCTGTTCACCTACGGGGTCGGCATATTCTCACAGGGCGGCATGGGCACCGAGTATGAGTATGATGCGAATTCGTTCCTCGCTGCCGGTTCAGGAGAAAAGGTGCGCTCGGAAGTCGGAGTAGGACGCGCCCTGTTCCCGGTTGCATATGAAGTAAACAAGAATTTAAGCATCGGCGGATCTCTTGATTTTGTCTGGGCAAGCATGGATTTGAAGATGGCGCTTTCCGGGGCCCAATTTCTGGATATGGCCGCTTTTCCGGGTTCGACGCAGACTTACGGGACTGTTTCGGGCAGCATGATGGACACCTTCGGAAGCTTTGTGTTCGGCGGAGGAGCGGTGCCGGCCGGAACGATTAATCCGGCCAATCCGGTGAACTGGGGCCGCTTTGATTTCTCCGATGCAAGCGATTTTACCGGCAAGGCAAAAGGGAACGGCTTTGCAGCGAAGATCGGCGGCGTCTATAAGGTAAGCGACACGCTTACTGTGGGCGCGGCATATCACAGCAAGACATCTTTGGGGGATCTTGAGGCCACAGGCGCGAATGTAACCTTTAACGCCAACGTCGACACAGGTGTTGCGGCGGGAGGAGCTCCGAGCGGCACCTATGCACCCATGACCATTCCCTTACGCGGGAACATCAAAGTCAAGGATTTCCAGTGGCCGCAGATGCTCGGTGTGGGGACTGCCTATCAGGCGACCGACAAACTGATGCTCGTATTCGACTATAAGTGGATTAACTGGAAAGATGTTATGAAGGACTTCAAAATGACCTTCACTGCTGACTCGACGCAGCCCGGCCTCGCCGGCGGCTTTGCCGGCACCGAGTTGAATGCAACGATGTTCCAAAACTGGAAGGATCAAAATGTGTTCATGCTCGGAGCAGGGTATAAAGCAACGAACGATCTTACGCTGCGTGTCGGAGCGAACCTGTCGAAAAACCCCATTCCCGACTACTATATGAATCCGCTCTTCCCGGCAATCATAAAGAACCACTATATGATCGGCGCGGGATACATGATGAGCACGGTGTCGAGCGTGGATGCCTCCGTAACGTATGCTCCGGAGGTGAAAGTAGCCAACGGCCAGGGTGTCGTCGTGGGCCACAGCCAGACGAATGGACAGGTGATGTACAGCTACCGGTTTTAGCAGGTTTGTTTTTATACGATGAAACGAACAAAAAGGGCTATGCATAAGTAGCCCTTTTTGTTCTGAAAAGGGAGGGACTATGAAAACATCATGGAGAAAATTGCTCGCCGCAATGTCGCTTCTTACGATCTGCTTCGTAAGCGCGTCCGCTGCCGACGAAACACTTCTGAAGCCGTTTGTTCTCGGGTCCCGTAATCGTGGTACGGTCGGCGAGCACGTCTCTCTGGTCAAAGCCGCTCTGACCGCGCAGGGGTTCACGATAGCAGGAGAATATGCGCCGTACCCGGAAGCGGTCGTAATTGTCGCAACCGACGACGAATTGAAGAACAATGCCGCCAGATCGGAGCATGGCGGATTCGGCGCAGCGGTACGGGTGTCGGTCACGAAGGTGAACGACGAAGTGCAGGTGGCGTATACGAACCCCATATACATGGCCCATGCATACAGAATGCAGGCCCGCCTCGAAGGCGTTGCAGCGCGGCTTGCTGTTGCGCTCGGGAAAAAAGAGGAATTCGGCGCAAAGGGCCTGACCGCTAAAAAACTTCGTTCCTATCACTACATGCTCGGCATGGAATATTTCGACGAACCGAGCGTTCTTGCGGAATACGGCAGTTTCGAGGAGGCAGCCGCCGCTGTTGAGACCGGGCTATCCCAGGGACGGGGCGGTGTAACGCGGATTTACCGGATCGACATTCCGGAAAAGAAAGAGGCAGTGTTCGGCGTTGGGATGAAAGGCGCGACGGACGCGGACAAGTACAGGGATGACAAGTTCATTATGAGCGAAATCGATTTCAAGGAACTGCGGTCCACCGCTCATCTGCCGTATGAAATACTCGTGTCGGGCAACAAAGTGTATGCGCTCTACGCCCGGTTTCGCATAGCAATCAGTTTTCCTGACCTGTCCATGATGGGGAAAAACAGCTTCATGAACATCATGAAGAGTCCGGAGGCCATCCGGAAGGCATTGACGCAGGCTGCGGGCGGCAAGCTGTAGGCTCAAACAAAAGATCCCTCGCCCGCATTCACACGAACTTCGGTGAGGGCCAAAACTTAAGGAGAAATACATGGCAAACAAAAAAATGACGATCATCGCATCCAAGGGCTCGCTCGACATGGCATATCCTCCGCTTATCCTGGCAACTACGGCAGCAGCCATGGACGTCGATGTCACGATCTTTTTCACGTTTTACGGGCTTGAAATCATCAAAAAAGATAATACGGGCAAGTTGAAGGTGTCTCCTCTCGGGAATCCGGCAATGCCGATGCCGGTGCCGATTCCGACACTTATCGCGTCCCTGCCGGGCATGGAAGCCATGGCAACGGGCATGATGAAGTCCATGTTCAACAAACACGGGGTCGCGACCGTGGGCCAGCTTCTGGATATGGCGAAGGAGAGCGGGGTGAAACTTATCGCCTGCCAGATGACCATGGATGTAATGGGCTACAAGCAGTCCGATATTGTCAGCGGCGTAGAGTTCGGCGGCGCAGCGACGTGGCTCGATGCGGCATCGGACGCGCAGATCAATTTGTTCATATAGAATTTGTTATTAACCACAGCTGAACACGGATAAAAGCAACAGCAAAATCTTTTTGCGGGTTTAAAGCCGGGCGGTAAACTATGTCCGGTTCTATTATGCTTAAGCCATATTGATTCATTCGCAAAGAAGCAGGTTCCTTGGGGACCTGCTTTTTTGTTGGGCCGGGTATTCTCTCAGGAGGCAGTACTGATGATCCGGGTATTGGGTATTGACACCCTTTTCGAACATATGCTAAAAGTAATCGCGCTATCAATGTTTCACGCGCTCTCTCATGGATCTCTGCAGGAAGAGGAGTAAGTTATGAAAATAAAATCAGCCTGTATTTTGATATTGCTGCTTTTTTGTTCGCTCCACGCAAATGCGTCCGATAACGATATGTCTTTCGGCGCAGGTTTGGGAGCATTCTATGCGGGCATCGGGGTCAACGCCGGATTACAGCGTGAAAGCGATTTTCAATACATTGCTGCCGGCTGCACAGAAATGGGTTATACTTCCTTTTCAGGCTGGGAGGCCGCCTGCGGAGTCGGCGCAGGCTGGATCCGCGCAGACATCTTGTCCAAGTCCGGCAATAACCACGGCATTGGCGTCTATCTCGGCCCGGTTGGTTTCAAGGACTTTCTTCGAGATCCACACACGATCTATGGGGCCGGTATTTCGTATGTATACCTTTTCAAGGGAATACAGAGCAGCGGGTGGAATGCAGGAATAACTCCGGCAATAGGCCGGCGCAGCGGCGACACAACGGGTCACGTGTTGCTTCAGGCGGGGTATCAGTTTTAGCACTTGCTGAACGAGTGACCTCTCTCTTGAGAAGACGGGGATAAATACGTGGAGATTCTGGAAACCATTTTCCGGCGCACAGCAGTGCGGAGCTATGAACCGCAGCCTGCAGATGCGACTCTTCTTGAAGAGGTCCGCCGAACAGGAGAAGCGGCAGAGGCGCTCACTGGCGCAGAAATGAGGTTTTATCTTCACCGTCATGAAGAAATGGGCAAAGAGGTCAAGGGTGTAATCGGCGATTACGGGAAGACTATCCGCGCCCCGCATTACATCGTGCTTGCCTCACGGGAAAGCGACGGGTATCTTACAGACGCAGGGTTCCGGTTCGAGCAGATGATCCTCGACGCCACCGGCAGGGGGCTCGGCACCTGCTGGGTCGGGCTTATGTTCAAGGAGGCCTCGCTCCGTTCTTTTCTCGGACTGGATCCTTCCTGGCGCGTGATTGCACTCACTCCGATCGGGCTGCCTGCCGGTCCCACCTTTGTGAGCCGTGCGCTCAGGTCAATGGCCCGTTCGTCAACGCGAAAACCGATCGATCAGATTTTTTTCTGGCAGAGCCATGGAGAGCAGTTGCCTTCGGGCATCCTTGCCCAGGAGCTGCTTGCGCGCCTTCTCGAAGCAGTCCGCTGGGCGCCGTCATGGATGAATAAACAGCCGTGGTTTTTTATCTTTACCGGGAGCGAAGTCCTGATTTACAAAAAGAGACGCCAGAGCAGAGAGGGCAAGGACTACCACCTGCTTGACTGTGGAATTGCCATGGCCCATCTGCAACTCGCTGCCCATGCACTTGGTTTTGGCGGACAATGGACAATCGCCAAATTCGAAGTCCCCGGAGAACCGGATGCCGAGCCGATCGGAAGATATCCGCTCGTAATCAAGGCGTAAAATAACGGGTTCGAACAGCGACATATTTACTGCAAGGCCGGAGCGGCGGGAAGAATGTTATTGCGATCCTTAGCCGCTCTTGCCAATAAGCTGCACCGTAAACCAGTTCGCGGCTATTCGGGAAACTGCCTCGAGTGCGCCGTGTTCCTCAAAAAGATGCGTCGCGCCAGGCACGATCTCAAGTTTTTTTTCAGCATGGATCATGGCATATGCCTGCCGGTTAAGGTTGATTACCTGGTAGTCGTTGCCGCCGACGATAAGGAGCACGGGCGCCTTTACGCGCGCGAGGGCGTCACCGGCAAGGTCCGGCCTGCCTCCGCGGGACACAACGGCCTTGATCTCTTCCCCGAGTTCCGCTGCCGCGCTGAGCGCAGCTGCGCTTCCCGTGCTTGCCCCGAAGTAACCAAGCTTCAGGCTTCCCGTCAACTTCCCTCTTCGCATCCAGGCTGTTGCGGCAATGAGGCGCTCAGTGAGCAACTCGATGTCGAAACGGTTTGCATAGGCAACGTCCTCCGCGTGTGTCAGAAGGTCGAAAAGGAGCGTGCCGATGCCTGCCTGATGCAGTACGTCCGCGACGGACCTGTTTCGCGGGCTGTGCCTGCTGCTTCCGCTGCCGTGCGCAAAGATAACGGCGGCGCGGGCCCGCGAGGGCAGCGCGAGCGCGCCTTCGAGGACGATCCCGCCTGAAGGTATCTCGACTTGTTGTTCGGAAATGGTATTGATCATGGCATTCCTCAACTGAAAAAACAGCCTGCTGAAGCTTTTATATAAATTTTACCATAAGGAGATGAAACTGCCGGCAGTCTCACTTGATCTTTTGTACAGCTTTTCGCGTGGACCCGCTTTTCCAATAAACCTGAAAACGGCAGTTGGACGCAGATGAACGCAGATTTTCGCAGATAAAACCGGACATTCAGGTGTAAAGTAGCTTCACCACAAGGGTGAGCTTTTTTCAGTTTCAGAAGTATTTTTTTATCCAGTTTTTATCCGCGTTTATCCGATCTTATCTGCGTCCCAATCGCTCTTTTTAGGATAAATCTTATTCGCTCGCAAGGCTCACTCGAATTCACTTTGACTTTCGTATTCTTTTTGCCTATCATAAGCCATCACTCTGCGGGAGGAGGAATATGTTATGAGCAAGGACCTTTTGAAACAGCATCAGGAATTTGCGAGACTCTGGGGCGGGTTCAGGGCTTCACGCGTGGTTCTGACTGCGAACAATTACCGGGTTTTCGATTATCTGAAATCTCCGAAGACTGCGGGAGAAATTGCGGGCGTCATTGCCGCTGATGCAAGGGCCACGGAGGTCCTGCTCGATGCCGTTACTTCCCTGGGGCTGCTCAGAAAATCAGGCGGCAAATATCGGAATACCGAGACGGCTAAACGGTTTCTGGTAAAGGACAGCGCGCTTTACCAGGGAGATATGCTGCGCCATGCCGACAACCTCTGGAAGAGCTGGTCCGGCCTGGATGAAGTCGTCAAAACCGGTCTGCCGAACCGGTCAGGCGTGCGTGACTACGGATCATTTATCAGGGCCATGCATAACAATGCCGTATTCCGGGCAAAAGGCGTTATTGCGGCCATAGACCTCAAAGGCGTGATAAGGGCGCTCGATCTGGGCGGCGGTCCCGGAACGTACAGCATCGAACTTGCGCGAAAAAAAATCAGCGTTACGCTCTTTGACCTGCCCGAAACAATTACCATCGCGAAAGAGATCGGGAGCGAACAGGGCGTAAAGAATATTTATTACGTCCCGGGAGATTTCCATACCGACAACATCGGCAGCGGCTATGATCTGGTCTTCATCAGCCAGATCGTGCACTCCCTTTCGATTGATGAAAGCACGGCGCTTATCGAGAAGGCGCGCAATGCCATGAACCCGATGGGCCGGATCGTTATCCAGGAATTTTTGCTCGAAAAGGACCGGGCCCATCCTGTGCCCGGCGCCCTCTTCTCCGTAAATATGCTGGTCAACACAACAGCCGGCCGGTCTTACACGGTTCAGGAAATTAAAGGATGGCTGGAAAAGGCGGGATTCAAGGGCATCAGGACAAAGCCGCTCGGCGAAACAGTTCTCGTGACAGGCAGAAAAGGATGATTGCAGCCACAGCCGCGAAAGCGCGTCCACCATGGCGACGATTATTGTTAGTTTGGTGATGCAAATCACACAAAGAAATCCCGGCTCCTGTATATAATACCTTTAACGTACAACGTGCAGTTCAAGAGGCCGGGGCCGGGCATGAGAAGAATTTTATTTTTTGTGATTATCGGGTTTCTCTTCCTGGCCCGACCTGCTTATTCTTTTTCGCCAAGGGCCATCCGTGCGAAGGCTTGCGTTATCCTTGGTGCCGACGACACTATCCTGTTCTCGAAAAACGCCTCCACAAAGCTGCCTCCCGCCAGTACCGTAAAACTGATGACCGCCATGGTAGCTCTGGATAGCCTGGATCCGGCGGCCGTCGTGACGGTCAGCAGCACTGCTGCAAGGACGCGTTCAGGGAGGCCGCGGCTTAAGGCAGGCGACCAGGTTACCGTATCCGACCTGCTCCATCTCGCCTTAATGAAATCCAGCAACGCTGCTGCCGTTGCTTTGGCGGAAGCCACAAGCCAAACCGAAGAGTATTTTGTGGTAGTGATGAACCGGAAAGCTCAGGAGATCGGGGCGAATGACACCGATTTCAGGAACGCATCCGGGCTTCCCGGCACGGAACAGCATACAACAGCCCTCAATCTAACGACCATCCTGAAAAAGGCGCTTACCTATCCGCTTATCCGGGAGATCATCGGCAAAAAAACGGCAGTCATCACTACGGTTCAAGGACGAAAATTAAGCTTTGGAAACACCGATGCGCTGCTGTGGTACAGAGACGACATGGTTGGCGGAAAGACGGGGTTCACGAACACGGCTCAACACTGCTTCGTAGGGGCGATAGAAACGGAGAAGGGACTTGTTTATGCCGCGGTTCTCGGAGCGCCTTCCCGGAGAAAGTTATGGAAAAGCACCTCGGTGCTGGTCAATCTGACATCTGAACCTGACTTTGTTCCGTCAGTGGAGACAGCGGAAGAGAGACAAGCCACGAAGACGAGAAAACGTAAATCATCCAGGTCACTTTAAAACACACATATCCGATCCATACCGGTTCTCGGATTTTTTCCCGATCTCCCCGGCCTCACGCCCAACTACACCCTATCCTTGCTTGAACTATATTCTTGACGAAGTCCTCTTCTCGGTTTAATATTGGCTCGCCTACGGGGCAGGAACAAAGAATTACAATTTAAAGCATTTCCTTCATCTCGCTATTTTATATATGGACATCTCTAGGGCGGCCGCGTTTAAATACCTCTGTCTTGCTTTTGCGTTCTCAATCCTGTTCCTCATAGGGGAACCCGCGGTCTCCGCTAAACCGCGGAACGCGATCCCGGCAGAGGCTGCCGTGCTCATGGATTCCGCCGGCACCGTGGTTTATTCAAAATACCCCGACGCAAAACTCGCACCCGCCAGCACGGTCAAGCTCGTTACCGCCATGGTTGTGCTCGACCAGCTCGAGCCATCACTCAAAGTAAGGGTCAGCAGAAAAGCCGCAAAGGTCAAGACCATTCCGCCGAAAATATATTTTGATGAAGAAATGGCTGTTTCCGATCTTCTTCATCTTGCGCTTATGAAGTCCATCAATTCCGCGGCAGTCGCCCTTGCCGAGGCTGCCGCCGGTACGGAGCGGGAATTCGTGGCGCTCATGAACAGGAAAGCCAAAGATATCGGGACGAAAAAAACGTTATTTGCAAACGCAACCGGCCTTCCTGAAGGGATACAATACACGACAGCAAGCGATCTTGCGCTCATTATGAAGGCCGCGTTTGCTTATCCTCTCATAAAGGATATTCTCTCCAAAAAAATATGGATTGTCACGACCTCCACGGGGAGGGTAATCGTTGTGGAGAACTCGAACGATCTGCTCTGGAAAAAGGACAATTTCATCGGGAAAACAGGTTATACGGGTGATGCGCGGCACTGTTTCGTTTGCGCGATCGACACGGACAAGGGCCCCTTTTATACCGCTGTTCTCGGCGCGCGCTCCAGGAACAGCTTATGGAGAAGCACGCTGATGCTTGCCGAGATCGGCATTAACCTCGAGTCGGCCGCTTTGCTCCAAAGGCCCGGTGCAGGGGGCGTCCGGACGGTTTCACCTGAGCAGGCCAGTAGCCAACCGGGCCTGGTCTCTATGCATTAATTTTTTATTCCGCCTCCGAATCCATTCAACCTGCAAGGCTGACAACGCTGCAGCTCTTCTTTTTTCTCTTGTCGTTTTCTTTAAAATACAGTATTTTGCGAAGGAGACTAGTGCCAGGCATCTATAACCCTAAAAACGGCATTTGAACACGGATGAACACGGAAACAGCGGATCAAAACAATGTGATAGAGCAAAAAGCCATCTCGCCTTTTGGGTGAATCCATTACTGTTCGTAACTTCCTATAAATCCGTGTTGATCAGATTTTATCCGTGTCCAACTGCTTTTTTCAGGATAACCGGACAGCGTTCGAAATAAACTTTTACAAAGGATAAAGCAGCAGTTTCTTATGGAAACAGTCCGATTACGCTGTATTCACGAAAAAATACGGAAGTTTTTACCGGCCCCGCACGATCTATTTCTCATCGTATCCATCGAGACACAGACGCTCCTTGTCTGCTCGAACGATACCATCGTCGAGCGATATGACGCCTCGACCTCCCGCTTCGGCATCGGCAATCGGGAAAACTCGCTCAAAACGCCGCTCGGTCTTCATCGGATCAGGGAAAAGTTCGGAGCCGGCGCGCGCGTAGGTCGCATTTTCACGGACCGCGAGGATACCGGCATCGACTGGGACCACCGTCTTACCCGGGATAATCTCATCCTGACCCGCATTCTGCGGCTCGAAGGTCTTGAAGAGGGCATCAATAAGGGCGGGGGCGTGGATTCCTATGAGCGTTATATTTATATCCACGGCACCGGCAGAGAAGACCTGATCGGAACTCCCCTGTCGTACGGGTGCGTCTGCATGCGCAATCTCGATATTACCCGGCTGTTTGAAACCGTCGGAGAAGGTACGCTGGTCTATATCGATCCTCCCGCGATTGTCATCAACGGCCATCCATGCCGCAACGTTCATTTTACCGGAGTTTTCGGCAGCGGCATGAGCGCTCTCGCGCAATACCTGCGCTTTCAGGGAATCACGGTCTCGGGTTCCGATCGTTTCCATGCAAGCGAGGATACCGCCCCGATCCGGCAATCGCTTGAAAGCCTCGGGTGCTCCATCGTTCAGCAGGACGGTTCCGGTGTGAGTGCGGATACCCATGTCATTTGCGTTTCAACCGCCATAGAAGAATCGAATCCGGATATTGTAGCCGCCCGCAGCCGCGGCATTCCCATCGTCCATCGCTCTGATCTGCTGAGCGCTCTCATCGGACTAAAAAAGACCATTGCAGTCGCCGGCACAAGCGGCAAGTCGACGGTTACTGCTATGATATTCGAATTCCTGACCGCATGCGGAAAGTCGCCATCGTTGATCAGCGGCGCGGGCCTGCGCAGGCTCGAAAAACAGGGCCTTATCGGCAATGCATACAGCGGCGGGTCCGAGCTCCTGGTAGTGGAGGCGGACGAAAGCGATGGAACCGTGGTCAAATATCGTCCGGAAGCATCGGTCATCCTGAATGTTTCCAAGGACCACAAAAGCATTGAGGACATTGCGAAACTCTTCAAAACGCTGGCTTCGCAATCTTCCTGGACGGCCTCCAACGCCGACGATCCGGTCCTTGCTTCGCTTCCTGCAACCGTGCGCTTCGGCCGAAACGGCTCGGGTTCGTGGCGGCCGGACCGGGAGCAACTCCTCCCGACTTCGGTCAAATTATTCAGGAGCGGCACTGAGTATCATCTGCCGCTTCCCGGAGAGCACAATCTTGAAAACCTGTGCGCTGCGCTCTGCGTATGCGAGTATTTCGCTTGCGAGCCGTCTGCCCTTGCGCATGCGGTAAAAAATTATGAGGGTGTGGCCCGGCGATTTTCCGTCACCGCAACAAAAGCGAACGTGCATGTGGTTGATGACTTTGCCCATAATCCGGCAAAAATAGCGGCTGTTGTTCGGGCAGCCCGAGGCCTTTCCGGACGCATCCTGGCCGTATATCAGCCGCATGGCTTCGGCCCTACACGGTTTTTGAAAGACGAATACATCGAAACTTTTCGAGCCGCGTTCCGGCCAAATGATTCACTCTATCTCCTCCCGATCTATTATGCGGGAGGCACGGCGCAAAAAAATATTTCCTCGGAAGATATCATAAACGGCCTTGGTCCCGCGCCATTCAATGCGCAAGCCCTCAACAGCCGAGACGAGTTATTGAAAACATTAAAACTCGATGCGAAACCGGAAGACTGCGTGCTTATCATGGGAGCGCGCGACCCCTCGCTGACGGCTTTGGTAAATAAGGTTGTGGAAATGTTCGGCGGCGAAATGAGAAAGTTATAACAGTCGGCCATGTAAATAGTTTGTGTAAATGTCCACTCGATTTAAAGCGCAGGCGTTCTTTCTTAAAATAAGATCGTAAAACCGCTCAGCGCCGACTTCAGTCATGGATCGGCATGGTCCATTTCTTTGAGATTTACATTGCGATGTATAACAGTTTCATTATAGCCTCGCTGTTCCGCAAGATGATTTCTTAGGTAAGAGCAGCGATCTCTGAGAAGAAGCGAGCGTTAGCGATACCTCGAGCCCGTAGTTCTCTCACAGATGCCTCTGCATAGTGGTCCATCCGCAGGGTAAATGGAAATATCGTCAAAGCCGGGGAACCTAGTCCTCCCGCTAGGGATATACCGGCGAGATCAGCATGTTTGCGACCCGCGAACACCGCAAATAAACGCTTGACAAACAAGTGTGTAGATCACTATAATGCCCTTAAATGATATCCGCAGAACGCTGCCTTATCTAAATAGAGTCCTTTTTAGATAGAGTGATACTAGGTTCGGCTACTCCTTCTTTCCTTACTATCCGCAATTTTTCAATTACATATTATGTTTAATTTTAAGCTATGTAAGCTTAATTGAAAATTAACTGTCAGCCAAATGCAAATTTATTACTTTGGGTTGTTTTAGGATTTTGAAAGATGATAATTAAAAACGATAGAAATTCATTTGATGCGAGTACCTTACCAAAACATTTCGATTCAAGAGCAGCTGAAAAAAAATATCAAGCGCTATGGGATGAGCTTGGTATATTCAAATACGATTCCTCGAAAAAACGTGCCGAAACATTTGCAATCGATACACCGCCACCAACAGTTTCAGGTTCTCTTCATATCGGTCATATATTTAGCTACACGCATACTGATATCATCGTTCGATATCAAAGAATGGTCGGGAAAAATATATTTTATCCAATGGGATGGGACGACAATGGCCTTCCAACAGAGAGAAGGGTTCAAAATTATTTTCATGTCCGATGCGATCCTAATGAGCCGTATAAAGAGCATTTGAACATAAAACAGGCGGACTCGGAAGATAGGAAGAAAAAACCGCAGATTATATCACGATCTAATTTTTTAGATCTTTGCGTTAAACTGACAAAAGAAGATGAAGAAGTATTCAAAAGTTTGTGGCAAAGAATCGGATTGTCTGTGGATTGGCATCAGGAATACTCAACCATTGATAAGCTTTGTAGAACTATTGCGCAAGTAAGTTTTTTGGACCTACTGAGAAAGGGCCACCTGTATAGTTCGGAAGGGCCCACCATGTGGGATATTGACTTTCAAACTGCAATTGCTCAAGCAGAAGTTGAAGATCGAGAAGTTGAAGGCGTTTTTCACGATATTCGTTTTGGTCTAGCCGAATCAGATGCTGGTTTCACCATATCGACTACCCGCCCCGAGCTTCTACCGGCCTGCGTTGGAGTTACATTTCATCCGGACGACCCAAGGTATAAGCACCTAGTCGGGGAAAAAGCCATTACTCCCTTATTTTTTTCAGAAGTTCGATGCTTTCCTAGTAAAATGGTGAATCCTGAAAAAGGCACCGGCATCCTTATGGTCTGTACATTCGGAGATCAAAACGATGTTCAATGGTGGCGTGAAGAAAATCTGCCTTTAAGGCAGATTATTTCAGGAGATGGGAGATTCGCAAACATCAGCTTTGGCCATGAGGGTTGGCATAGTCAAAATCCGAGTTTAGCAAATACTTTTTATTCAGAACTTGCCGGCAAGCCAGTGCGGAAAGCTCGAGAAATAATTGCTGAAATGTTAAGACGGCCAAATGGCGCTGCAGTCGGAAATGCCCCCCCCTTAATCGCGAAGAGATCATTAAAACACTTTGTCAGGTACTACGAGAAAGGGGATCATCCTCTTGAATACATAACAACACGTCAATGGTTCGTACGTCTACTTGATAAGAAAGCACAACTTTTGGAAAAGGGGGAGGAAATCAACTGGTATCCGAGTTTTATGCTTAATAGATATAGGGATTGGACCCAAAATTTAAATATGGACTGGTGCATCAGCCGTCAAAGATATTTCGGCGTCCCTTTCCCGGTATGGTATCCTATCGATAATAATGGAATTCCAGACTACGCAAAGCCAATAATTGCCGCTGAAGATCAACTTCCAGTTGACCCGGCAGTAACCTGTCCCTCTGGCTATTCTGAAGGGCAGAGAGGAATAGCAAATGGGTTTGTTGCAGAAGCCGATGTTTTTGATACCTGGTTCACGAGTTCATTGACTCCTCAAATCGCATCTCGATGGTTAGTAGACGAAGATCGGCACAGTAAGTTATTTCCTATGGATTTGCGGCCACAAAGTCATGAAATTATAAGAACGTGGGCTTTTTACACAATAGTGAAATCTCTGCTGCATGAAAATATAATACCTTGGAAAAATATTAACATTTCAGGATGGGTTCTTGATCCAGACAGAAAAAAAATGTCCAAGAGTAAAGGTAATGTTATTGTGCCGACCGATCTTCTTGAAAAGTATTCCTCCGATGCCCTCCGTTATTGGGCAGGGAATGCGCGACTTGGAGTTGATACTGCATATGATGAGAATATCGTAAAAATAGGCAACCGACTTGTTGTAAAAATATATAATGCCTCAAAATTCGTGCTTTCACAAAAGGGACCTGGAAACAGCATATCTTGTGAATTAGACCGGGCATTCATTGATCATCTCAGAAAAGCTGTACGAACGGTAACTGAACAATTAAACGAATATAATTTCTGCAGTGCCCTTTCCACCCTTGAAAGTTTCTTCTGGCATTCTTTCACAGATAGTTATCTTGAGTTAAGCAAAAAGAGAACATGGGGCGGAGATGGTATTAAATCAGAAGATCAAGGGTCGTCTATAGCCGCTCAGCGTCTCGGTCTTAAAACATTAATCAAGATGTTTGCACCGTTTATTCCCTATATCTGCGAGGAAGTTTGGTCTTGGGAATTTGCAGGGGAAACTGGAATTAAGAGTATTTCAATTGCACCTTGGCCCAACGACACGGATTTCAAGGGGATTTCTCCGCCTGACAAGAACAGTAGTTTTGATGTAGCTCAGGCCGTGTATTCTGCGGTCAATAAGGCGAAGGCGGCTCATCAGCTCCCAAGTTGGCGAAGCATTGAGAGTATAGTCATCCATGCCAACCCAAATATAATAAACATTATAGAGCCAATTGCGAGTGATTTGAAGGCAGCCATAAGGAGCACATCATGGGAGCTGCTATCTAACACTGCGTTGAAGGAAGATGTTATCGATGTTTCGAATATTATATTTAGTAAGTAATAGTCTCCCTTTTTAAACTTTATTATCGAGGTGATTCCGAACTTTGGGCTAATTCACTAGGTTCAGCAGGAGGTAAAATGGATGACTCAACGTTAGTGTATAGACTAGAGAGCCATCAGTGGCGAGATACTGAGGATGGGAGGATACTGGTTTTCCCAAGATACAAAGGAGAACGACCGGATTTTCACGGCTTCTACGAATTTGGCGAGTTCGAAGCAATGGTATGGCGTCTATTGGATAAACCGACAACGTTCGGCAAAATTTGCGACGATATTACTTATAATTTAGAAAAAATCGGTAACGTTGAAATTCCAGAAAGAAAGGAGTTAATAGAAGAGTTATCTGGTTTTCTCCAGGAAATGAATGATAACAAACTAATCCGGATCGAAAAGGGATTGTAAAATGCTGAATTTGCAAGCGCCAAGTTTACTCGAGCTGGAGGTAACTACACGATGTGACTTGGATTGCCCCTTTTGTTATTTAGGCTCTGAACGCCATATTACAGATATGCCGCTGTTTGAAGGCACTCAACTTCTGGCTGAGGCTAAAAAGGCGGGAGTAGAGCGAATCGTTTTTACAGGGGGCGAGTGTTTGCAATATCCGCATATTGAGGAACTGGTCGGGAAAGCTAATCAGTTTGGCTGGCGACCAGGTCTTTTGACAAATGGACTCCGAATTCCTGAAAATTTCTTTAGCCGTCTTCACAACAAAATTTCTTTTATTCAACTCAGTCTTCATGCTCTTCCAACAGAGGATGAAAGGGCGCAAGCAGTGTGTGAACAAGTCTTGCGCTTGCGAGATGCAGGCCTTCCAATTACTTTTCTCGTGACACTTTCGTCGCGAAATATCGCTAAAATAGACAAATTCTTAAATCTGTTCGTTCGTCTTGGAGTTCCTGCAGGTTTCCAGAGAATTTGCGCCTTACCCGGCAAGCTTGATTATGATTTTTCTCTCGGAGTAGTCGAGTATGATCATGTCTTGAAGACGATCTCGGGATGGATGCAATCGCATGAGAATTTATCTTGTGAAGAACCTTTGCTTAATTTATTAACTCCAAAAAAATATATCAAAGATATTCCCAACGATATCTGGAGTGGCTGTTCCGCCGGCAGATGGGCGGTTGTAATCTCCAGTGATGGCTCTATGCTACCCTGTGCGAAACTGCGTATTTCTGATCGTAATGTTTTCGATGTAGGATTTACCGCCGCATGGCAAACTTCTGAATTAATGGCATCGCTGCGCACCGTTCCATCTGAAGCCAAGTGCTATACTTGCGATTTTTGCACGATATGCAGAGGTTGCCGAGCAGCAGCCTACAGCGCCACAAAGGAAATTTGGGGTAACGATCCTTTATGTCCGAAAGCGAACGCCTGATAGCGCCTATGATTGCCGAGGTAGATTTGCCTTTGCAGCCCGACCACACGCTGTGGACCGAACGCTTGTCAATGATACTTGCTGGAGGAATTTCCATTATTAACATGGTATGCAAGGGTCCAATTGAAACGGCTTTGGATTTAAGTGTAATACATGGTTATGAACTTGTGTTGACCCTCGCATACGAGGATTTGCAACCTCGTCCATCCTGGCGCCGGCTTGCTCCATGTACATTGCGAGTCAGCGTTGATACAAGTCTTTCGCCCGATAAAAGTCTCAAGGAAAAAATCGCCATGCTCCTGGATTTTGGCTTTAGTATTGTCATTGTTGGTTACTTGCCTCCTAAGGCGAATCAAGAGGTTTGGATCGAATGGCTGTCAGCAAGATCTGTGGCAGCCGTGAACATCGAGGAGCTTCCACACGCTTCGGTTGATACTTACCGACAATTTCTTTATGCAGTATCTGAATTTTCCGACAATTGCTCGATACCTGTCATATCAGATCTGGTATTAATGCAGCGTTTTTTCCCTGATTTTGTAAATGTCGGAAGTAAATGCCCAGCTGGTCGATTTGCCCTGTTTGTTTCGGAGCAGGCTGAAGTTCGTCCATGTCGACGCTCACGCCTTTGCCTGGGCTCCTTAGACAACAAAAGCTTGAGCGAAATTTGGAATGATGAGAGGCTTCTCACCTGGTCTCGGGTTCCCGATGAATGTTTAAAGTGTGCTATTAAGGATTGTGGCGGGGGATGCCGAGCCCGCAGAAGACGCACAGGCAGGGATAAATTATGCCCAGGGCCTCTTTAGGAGAACTCAAACGGAGAAAGGAGGTGCTATATGCGCAAATTTAAGCTTAAGTTGAAAAAAGTTCGATTTGCGGGTTGTATGGTCAACATTGCCCATTGTCTCTAAAACGCTAGCTGCATTACCACATGGGGGATACCCAATAGTTGGTTATCCCCCAAATTCATCGCAGCATTACAGGAGTTCTCCGACAATGGCATTCGAATCAGCGCCCCTTACTTCCATTAGCGTTCAAATAACTGCACGATGCAATCTTTCGTGTACCCATTGCGCCGTCGACAGCTCTGCGAGTTCGACTTCCTCTTGGTCAGAATTGATGGTAGCAGAACTTTTTAACCAGATGGGTGAACGCACACCTATTCTCGACTTGACCGGTGGAGAGCCGCTACTTGAGTGGAATATAGTCAAGTCGTTCGGCACTTATGCAACTCGTAAGCAAATGTTCTGGGGTTTAACAACCAATGGAATTCTCCTTTCAGATGAACGAATCGAGCAACTCATTTCTATGAATATTTATGGTATTAAGGTCTCGTTGGACGGGCTATCCAAGGCTCATGAGGCTGTGAGAGGCCCGGGCACGTTCATTAAAGCCTGGTCTGCGATCGAGCGCCTTGTTAGAAAAGGCGTCAGAGTGGCTGTTCAAACAGCCGTTTCTCGCCATAATCAAAGTGATATCCAGCAAATGATTCACATGCTAGATGAACTGGGTGTCAACACCTTAATCCTATTCCCACTTATGCCTCTGGGCAGACAAGCCGGCCTGTCTGGTCCTATTTTGTCCGGAGAATCATTAAAGCGTTTTATTTTAGATATCAAAAAGATTTCTACTTTTCATATAGGTATTCACTTGGAGCTGCCACACTGTGCAGCTCTTTTCGCAGAAAGATCCATCGACGAACGAGCTCAGTGCGGAGCAGGTTATATGTTGCATTATACAGCTCAAGGACATGCTTATCCATGCCCGGTTTTCCCCTTGACGCTGGGTACACTGGCATCTAACCATATAGATGATATCTTGTCGCGGCATCCAGTTATGGATGCTCTGAGGGCTAGAGATGGAATCGATCCACGTTGCTGCAATTGCAGCAGCTTTATGCAATGCGGTGGCGGATGTCGTGCCATGGCTTACATTAGTTCAGGAGATTTATACGCGCCCGACCCTTATTGCTGGTTGATAAAATGAATCAACAAGTCGATCAGAGGATTAAAGATTTTTTATCCATACTACCGAGCGTTGCAATTGAGGCCCATATCCAGCTCGCTTGGAAATGTGCGTTTGAATGCAAACATTGCCCCTACTTTTTCCAAGGTTATGAGCCAAAAGAACAGCAAAGAATCATACGAAAGGTTTTACTGGTTCTGTCGGAGCACAATATTCGGCATGTGTTATTTATCGCACCGGGCTGTAATGCTTTCCCGTGGCTCCCAGAGATACTGGAGGAGTCAACTAAAGATGACCTCGATTGCGACCTTATTACAGGTGGCCCAATGCCTGAAGCGGATTTTTGGTTTAAATTGGGAAAAACCGGCGTTGGAAATATTATATTTGAATTATTTGGCAACCGCGTTTACCACGACAAGCAAACGCGGGCAGGCAGCTTCGATGAGACTTGCTCGGCTATGATACATGCAATGGATGCTGGTCTTAATGTGATGGTTGTCTGGTCACTTTTAGCAGGATGCCCTGAACCAGCCGAGTTTATATCTGCTTTGCCAGACCGACTGCGCGGAGTTATCATGCAATATTATGTACCGTTTAAATTTGGACAGCATATATTTGCACAAGATGAGTCGGCGGCATTCGCTTTGTGGCAACGCGCGAAGACAACAGTTAGCAAGTTACCATTACGATACAGCAGTTGCAGTCGCAGTCCGGAAAATGATCATCTGAAGCTTTGTTCTGCGGGTAGGTTCAAATTATCAATATCCCCTGATGGCACAGTTCGACCTTGCGAGCATTTTAAACCTGTTTTGGCATCCGCCTTGGGAAATCTTGTTAATGACGATTTGAAAAAAATTTGGTCATCTGAACTTTTGGCACTTCTACGAAAACAAACGCCTGGAAAATATCAAGGAAAATGTGGAAATTGTGACGATCAATATTTTTGTTCGGCATGCAGGGCGCTGGGTTTCAATTTTTTCAATGACCTCACGGTAAGCGTACCATCTTGTCAGAATATTAAGCCAAACTCTCTGGAATTTTGATTATGACGCGGGCGAATTGCAGAATCTTAGGCGAGACCAATTAAAAGCTTAAAATTTTTGCGCGAATACACAGTGACCAGCCGCGGAGATATTGCAACTAGTGATGACAAGATCAAAAGGAGCAATCAGTGTTGAAACCTAACATGCTTCCGACCGTTCCATATGCGCGACTCCAGAGTCTCCGCATTCGCATAAACGACCAGTGCAACATGAAATGCCGGCATTGTGCGCGCCCGGCGCCGAAAAAAGGTGCTGTTTTTAACTTCTCCCGCTTTAGGTCAAAGCTTATTGAGGATCTTCATCAGCTCGATACGAAAGAAGTGGCCATCACCGGCGGAGAACCTACCTTAGAATTAAATCTTGTATGCGCTATTGGAAGGCATCTGATTGACGCCGGCATCGCATCAATACTTTTCACGAACGCCTATAATTTGAATTCTGAAGAATTGGACCGTATGCTCGATGCAGGCATTTTTACGATGCACGTGAGCCTAGACGGATTTGGACCTACTCATGATTGGCATCGGAACACACCGGGAGCATTTGCACGTACGCTGGCCAATATTGAGACGGCTTCAAGTATGGGATTCCAGGTCCTCGTACGCATGACGCTTACACGAGTCAATATCGCAGAAATGAAGCAGGTCGCTGATTCCGCCCACAATGCAGGCGCTGCGATATTTAAAATCCGCCCCGTAGTGCCGTCGGGCCGTGCAAGTCATGAGCTTTGTCCCTCGGCGGAGCAGGTTGCCGAGGTCGTGAAGAGCGCCATTGCGATGTCAAAATACAGACAGATCACTTTTGGCTCATCCTGTTTTGAGTTTTTGCAGGGGACGACACCTTCGACTCAGCCAGGCTGCTTCAGTAAGCATTTGCACGTTGATGCCCTGGGGAACCTTGTCCCTTGCGGTTATATTAAATTGCCATTAGGCAATCTCGTCACTCATCGACTTACTGAAGTGTTTTATGGCGCGCGGATGAATGCATTGCGTACTCTCAATGTGCCTGATACCTGCTCTAGCTGCGGTCACCTTTCTAATTGTCTCGGAGGCTGTAGAGCATGTGCAGTCGGTTGGGGGCTACGATCTGATGAGGCGGATTTGTACTGCCCGCTATCAGTTTCATCGGCGCGTAAGCCTTATGTTTCAGGATCAGCCGGCAAGTACAGTATTAGATGTCGTGATGGGTTTATTGAACTTCAATCGGCATCGAAGCCAGGCCTGGTCATTCTGGACCCCCGCAGAAAAAGCTCTCGACTAATTGAACAGCAAGAAGATGTGGTAGTGCTTGACAGAGATGGTATTTGGTCGAAAAAACATCAGTTACAAACACCCTTGGGCGCTTCTAACGTAAACAGGAAGAGAGCCGTCGACATCATAAATTATGACTTTTGCTCAATACAGCTAATTAACCGGGACGAGAGTTTGATTTCGGGAGGAGTCTATCAATCTCCGATAGCAGTCATCGAGTTCGATGGCTTCCGGTTTTGTTATATTGGCGGATTGACACGTTCATTATCTCACGATGAGATTTCTGCACTTATGCCGGTAGATGTATTACTCTGCCTCTATGACGATGCACATACCTGTGCCTTTAACAATGCGAAAACGATGGACATGATGAAGCTTCTCGGTGCACAAATCCTGATACCAGTTCCGTCGAAAGAGGATATGGCTTCATTGATCGCCTTGCATTTAGGGGAAAATGTAAAAAAATTTATAGACACTCCTGCTAATGTTGATGTCAACAATCTGCCCCGTGAACGCGAAATATGGTTATTTTCTGGCCATACAACCGTTCAACCTAGAAAGATGCGGGACTAAATTTATTTTTAGCAACCGTTGAAGTTGATTGACAACTAGCTGTTATTCATAGTTCTTTGATGTTTTTAACAGAGGTTTTATGTCTGATTTTGACGTAATAATCGTTGGCGCTGGGAACGCCGCTATGGCTGCCGCCGTATCCGCCCACGAAAATGGCGCGAAGCGAGTTATTGTTCTCGAGAAAGCACCTGAACATTTTCGTGGTGGAAATACTTACTTCAGCGGAGGGCTATTGCGTTTCGCCTTCGATTCGAGAAACGATCTACGGCCACTGTTACCTGATGCCGAACGTCAAGTTCCTGGCTTTTTCGAGGAGATAACATCTTATACAGCTCAACAATTTTGGGAGGATCTACAGCGCCTTACTCATCGTCAAATCGATTTACATTTGAGCATGCTGTTGGTCAATCACTCTTATGACACAGTCCGCTGGTTGGTAAACCAAGGCATAGCTATGGAATTGGCCGTATCCTTGAGCGCTATTTGCCACAAAAATAAGGTGGGATGGTCGCCTGGAGCTTTGGTTCAGGTACGCGATGGAGGCGTAGGACTATCACGAATGTGGTTCAACATTGCTGCTGAACGAGGAATAGAGGTGCTATATCAAACAGCTGCAGTATCGCTAACCCGGGATAATCGGTCGAGGGTTACGGGTGTTCTTGCCCGGAGCCCGAAAGGATATTCTCAATTAACCGCTAAAGCTATTATACTGGCCTGTGGGGGGTTTGAGTCTAATGCTGCTTGGCGTGCGCACTATTTGGGTAGGCAATGGGCTCAAGCGAGAGTTCGAGGCACTGCCTATAATACCGGAGATGGTTTGCGCATGGCTTTTGACTTAAACGCGCTTCGATACGGTAATTTCACGCACTGTCATTCTACACCCATTGACGCGGGCACTTCATTTTTCGGCTCCCGTTCATTGACTGATAAGTCCAACCGGCTTTCCTATCCTTTTGGAGTGATGCTGAATCGCCTCGGCCAGCGCTTTTGTGACGAAGGAGAAGACTTTCAGTTTTTCACGTATGCAAAGATGGGTCGAATCATCCTAAGCCAGCCCAATGGCATAGCCTACCAGATATTTGACGCGAATGCCGTGCCGCTGCTGGAGAAACGCTATAAGACCGGGAAACCAATCCTCGCTGATTCCTTGGGATCCCTCGTTAAGATGTTGCCAATAAATCAAGCTAGGGCATGTGAAGTGCTTAAGCAATATAACGGGGCTCAGCGCCAAGGTGAGTTCGACCCGACCCAATTGGATGGTTTGACGGCTGCGGGTATTCAACCACCTAAATCTAATTGGGCGCGCCGGCTTGAGGATCCGCCTTTTTTTGCATATCCCGTTACTGGTGGTATCACTTTTACTTATGGAGGTGTAAAAATAAATGAGATGGCTCAGGTGCTTGATTCAAATCAGAAACCTATCTCCGGCCTTTTCGCTTGCGGAGAAATGGTGGGAGGCCTTTTCAATCATAACTATTTAGCCGGAACTGGTCTGTTATCTGGCGCTTTTTTTGGGAGGATGGCAGGCGCCTCAGCTGCGGCTGTTGGTCATAAGAACTTTGTTTTGAACGATTCAAATCGATTTAGTAATCATATATAGGGATTGCTGAGATCAAAATCTCTTGTGTTTAATTTAATTCAAGAAAGGAGGAGAAAAAAATGGCTGAAAAGAAATTAGGTATTCGCGGTATCGAGGAGCTTCGTACGGAGCACAGAAAATTAGTTTCCAAGGACTTTCAGGCTTTGGCTCAGTTCCATGAAGCTAAAGTGAAAGTTCAAGAAGCAAAAGCCAAATTGGCGCATATTCGTGCTGACTTGGCTCGTGCGGGTTTAGTGCTTGGCGACGTATCGGATAACTGGTAAATCACCAAGCCCAGTGCCATTAATGGCTTAATGAACATTTGGACAGCAAACGGTGCGAAGTGTCTATTGGAGAATCTTAATTAAAAAAGGAGGACAGGAAGATGGCAGAAAAGAAGAAAGTGAGTACCAGTGGTATTGTGGAGCTCCGCCTCCGAACGGAGCACAAAAATTTAGTTTCCAAGGACTTTCAGGCCTTGGCTCAGTTCCATGAAGCTAAGGCGAAAGTTCAAGAAGCAAAAGCCAAACTGGCGAATATTCGTGCTGATTTGGCTCGTGCAGGTTTCGTGCGGGGTGGCGGTATCATGAACTGGTAGTCCATCGGCAAAAAACAACTTTGGCCCCTCGCTTCATTAGCATGGTTTTCTCGGCAGAACTTTGCTCAGCTATGGCTCCTCAACCAGTGCTTTGGGTTGGTTGAAGATTCTACAGCTTTGCGGAGAGAAATGCCGGCGAGGGGCAGCCTTTCAGCCTGGCTCAGACTCTTCGCGGCACTCGTCAACAGAAGGGCAGCGTGGTAGATAAATGTTGAATTAAACTTTCGACAATAATGGCGGCATAGAAAAACACAGATACCATGAATTTCAACACGCTCATTAATCGCCTAAGCGCGTCCTATCCAGACATTACCATCACTAATTCGGCAAATGTTGATATTCTCGGTATAGCTCTGGACTCCCGTAGCGTGGAACCGGGTTTCATTTTCACTGCGACTGACGAAAACAATAAAAATTATTTAGCAGCCATATCCCAAGCGGTGAGGAACGGAGCTGTCGCAATTTTAGCGAAAAAACGATTTTCTCCAAAACTCCCCCATATTATCGCTAACAATCCACGTCAAGCACTTGGACACCTCTGTTCAGCCTATTATAACCATCCCAGTTTAATGATGGATATTGTCGGCATTACCGGAACTAATGGCAAAACTACAACGGGTTATCTTATTCGGCATATTCTCAACCATGTCAATCGTGGCTGCGGCATGATCGGCAGCGTTGATTGGGTTGTCGGAAATCAAACCTTCTACGGCGGCATCACTACTCCCGAAGCCATAGAGATTCATGCATGCCTGGAGGCTATGCGTGTTACGGGACAAAACACGGCGGCAATTGAAGTATCCTCCCACTCACTTTGCCAGCATCGTGTGGATGGCCTTCACTTCGGAATCGGTATTTTTACAAATTTAACTCGAGATCACTTGAATTATCACGGCACCATGGATGCCTATTTCGAGGCAAAGGCACGGTTGTTCCAAATGCTTCCGACTAAAGCTTTGGCGGTGATTAACATAGATGATCTCTGGGGCCGGCATTTAGTTGAGCGGGTCAGCTCGCGTTTCATGACGTACGGAATTGAGAGGCGGGCCACAATAAGGGCGTCAAAACTTGGGATGACGTTAGAGCAGTTGAAGTTCCAGCTTGATGCGGAAGGGTTTAATAGTGTTCACATCGTCTCGCCTATGACCGGCATTTACAACGTTTACAATATTATGGCAGCTGTCAGCGCAACACTTGCTCTCGGTGTTGATCTAAATTCGTCCGCGGAGGCCATAGCGACTTTTCATGGTGTGCCAGGCAGGCTCGAACGAGTACTGGTGCAGGGAGTCAATGGTCCGCGAGTTTTTATTGATTATGCCCATACGCCTGATGCACTTGAAAACGTATGCGGTTCCTTGCGGGCATTATCCGGAAATAGCAAACTAGTGACCGTCTTTGGGTGCGGAGGCGACTGCGATCGCAGTAAGCGACCGTTGATGGGTGCAATCGCATGTAATCTTAGCGATCACGTAATTATTACATCTGATAATCCAAGGTGCGAGGATCCCCGGGCAATAATAGAGGAAATTTTATCCGGAGTGAGTGAAGCAAACCTATCAGCAACGTCTCAACTCAATCTTAAGTATGAAGTTGAGACTGACCGCGCTGCTGCTATTCGGATGGGAATCATGCGGGCCGGATCAAAAGGGGTGGTTTTAATTGCCGGCAAGGGACATGAAACTTATCAGCTCGTGAGCGGCCGGCGTTTCGCTTTCGATGATCGGATTGAAGCTCGTCGTGCTCTCGATGAACTAAGAACCTACTGCATTTAATGAAGTCAAATTCTGAACTTGAAAAGTCATGGAGTCTAAATCAAAAATGCTGAACGGAACTATTTCTGCAACACTGCCTGGCGGTCGAATGTGTGAAATCTGTATCTACCGGGAGGGAATGGACAATAAATTAAAGTTCGTTGAAACGAAGGGACGCTTTCTCTGTTTGCAGTGTGCTGCTCTCGTCGAGAGGCCTATCGATCCTCAAGTGCTCATGAGCGAATTCGAGGAGGCACTAAAAGAGGCAAAGACTGCGGAGTACGATGCTATTTTGGCGTTTTCAGGCGGTAAGGATAGTGCGGTAGCGCTGAAGCTGCTTGTTGAGAGAGGGCTCAAAGTTCTGGCGTTCACCGTGGACCAAGGCATGAAAAACGTGAAGACAAGAGCCAATATTAATTCTATTATCGATTTTCTAAAAGTTGATTGGCTGCTTATCCATTCCTATCCCTACAAGGCCTTCCGGGAGATGATTATTCAAGGCAGTTCAGTCTGTGGCCAAACGTGCAAGACTGCGTGGAAGCTTCCAGTTTTCAGAACTGTTGCTCAACGCTATGGCGCCAAAGCCATCTTTACGGGAGGTGATACTCCCAAGAACTGGAGTTGTATAGATCAGAAAGATCCGACTTTCATTCGAGTAGTCGCGGCATATTCTCTTACAAAGAGGGATATAGAGCGTGCAATCGCTGAACTGCCCTGGGAGGACCCTGGTGTCGGACCCTATGATTCTGATTGTTTGATGGCCAGTTATGGTATCTATAACATTTTGCTGCGGAACGGCGGTCACGCCCCCCGGATATTGATCGATTACATAGCCGAGCGGATACGCTTCGGGCTGCTTGATCGAGAGGAAGAGTTGGAGAAACTGACCCGTATCCCTATCTTATCTCGCGAAGACCAAAAGCAAGTTGAAAACCTTTTGGAGTTAAGGAACGATCTGGTAAAAAATAGAGAGATGGGTGATGACTAAAGACAAAGTTATGAGCAACAAGGTTACTTGGACTGAAAGACATACTGCGTTCGAAGAGCAGCTCAAGAAGGGCACGGCGAGAGGACCCATGGTGCTGCGACCGAAAGATGGTCGATCTGCACGTTGGGAGTCTATTTTAAAATGGTATATTGCTTCAGAACAGGTGGAAAAGGGTGAAATAGACGCTCCAAGAAAGAGAACAAATGATAGAAATCCGATTTTTTTCATAAACGATGCACTAAGCGGCATCGTCAGGTTCTATGCCCAGTTGTTGGAGCGTCCCGTTGCCAAAGTACAAAATTGGCTTTCAGTTGAAGCTGCGGTGTGGGATTCAGCAGTTCTCGTAGGTTTACGCGATGACTTCCCTTTTGCACAAGTTGAACAATTGGCAGTCCACTTTCGGCGTCCCTGGAGTATAATTACTGCAATTGACAGTGAGGGTCTAAGTTTTTCATTGGCCAAGATCTATTTGGCTAAATACGCTCATTGGCCTGACTCAGCTGAGATAGATTTCGATCGAGAAAAAATGTCACGATGGACTTCCAGCGGCTGCAATGAAATACTCTGGATGGAGGATGAGGCTCGACGCTGGATTCGGGAATCTAGTTGGAATGTCTTAAGTGTCTTCGCGCACGGCACATTCGGGCATGCTAAGCTAGGCAATCTTGTCCTCTGCGGGGCCGGCATAAGCTCGGAAAGATTACTTGATAATCGGCCTATTAACGGTTGTAGTGGCTTGGGTACTCGTAAATGCAAGCGCGCACCGGCTGGTACGCGTACTTCGATTGGCTTCGGGGATTTAAGTGCCCGAAACCTGCTGCTGCATTCATGCGGTGGATTTGCGCTCGGCGGAGAACTCTACCCATCGGATCTAAACAGCGTAATTGCAATAGCCGAAGGTTTTCCCGCAGCGTTTCTTGCCACCAGGTGCAACTCAGAACTGAGCGAATATTATCTTACCCTTGGTCACTCTCTTTCAATGGACAATGTCGGACTTGGACAGATAGCATGCCTTCTGAACGATTTTCAGGAGAGTGCAACAGGCAGAAGACCATACGTCCTTTTCGGCGATGCTTGCGGACCTGCTCCATCAATACAACTCTTAGGCAATAAAGAAGCTAAGTGGCATTCACAATCGACCAAGGTTAAGCTATTCGCTCTTCCATCTGAACTAGCCGGAACTCCCCTAGCTGCTACAATAGGCCTTAAAGATCAAACGGTAATTCAAGGAGGCTCGACCGGCGCCGTTATTATAACGGAGAGTGCCGAGCCCGGAGAAATTAAACTAAGAAACTGTGGTCACGAGTTGGAGAAATTAGCAAGCATGTTGCTACACTATTTGGATCGAACGGGATATGCAAACATAGTGGAGCGAGCAGTTCGTCGTCATTACGCTAAGGAATTGAGTGGCTCGAATAGCGGTCAGGAGTTACTTGCCGGAATGGCAGAGATCAGCCGTGAAATAAGTGAAACAGCGCAAGCAGGACTGAATTTAGTGCGAAGCTGCCAACGTTCGCTTTTGTGGCACCCCGAGCTCGGCCGACTTCTCAATCCGCTTCAGTTCGGATTTCGGCAGTGGGACGAACTGGCGGCTACTCTGTTTTGCGAAATGCTGTTTATTGGGGAAGGTCGGGGTGCTTTATGGCGATCTATCGCTGATGCCGGCTTACATTCACATTCCTGTCTGGCAGAGGCACAATGTTTGCCAGGTCATACTGTTAGGGAAACCGCTACTCATCTCTTGTCTCTCGGCAATCTCCTTATCCAGCGAGAGTGCGAGGTCTGCGGACCGATCGAATTTTGGGTTGAAAATGCGTATCGTCTATCGCTTGAGGGGCCATCCGAACTCCGAGCAGGGGCAAAAGTAGTTGTTTGTCTGCGAGTGAATGATTGTAACGATACTGTCTGGTCCACAAAAAGCTCACCGGTTGTTGCGATTCGCCTAACTGAAAAAGTAAGTCATCGCATTGTTTTTAAACAAATCGGTCCGTGCAAGGATCAATTGATGGAGTACTCTTTCACCGTTCCAAAGGATGTGAAACCTGATTCACATACGTTAAGCGCCGTACTCGTTCATGAAGCGCTCTGGGTTTACCGAGCCTTGCGGATTCCAGGAATCGGTTGAAATATTAATATCAGCGCAATCGACGGCTCGAAAAAGAGGGCCTTATCGGAAACGCTTATAGCGGCGGGTCCGACCTCCTGGTGGTGGAGGCGGACGAAAGCGATGGAACCGTGGTCAAATATCGTCCGCAAGCGGCCGTCATCCTGAATGTTTCCAAGGACCACAAAAGCATTGAGGACATCGCGAAACTCTTCAAAACGCTGGCTTCGCAATCTTCCTGGACGGCCTCCAACGCCGACGATCCGGTCCTTGCTTCGCTTCCTGCAACCGTGCGCTTCGGCCGAAACGGTTCGGGTTCGTGGCGGCCGGACCGGGAGCAACTCCTCCCGACTTTGGTCAAATTATTCAGGAGCGGCACTGAGTATCATCTGCCGCTTCCCGGAGAGCACAATCTTGAAAACCTGTGCGCTGCGCTCTGCGTATGCGAGTATTTCGCTTGTGAGCCGTCTGCCCTTGCGCATGCGGTAAAAAATTATGAGGGTGTGGCCCGGCGATTTTCCGTCACCGCAACAAAAGCGAACGTGCATGTGGTTGATGACTTTGCCCATAATCCGGCAAAAATAGCGGCTGTTGTTCGGGCAGCCCGAGGCCTTTCCGGACGCATCCTGGCCGTATATCAGCCGCATGGCTTCGGCCCTACACGGTTTTTGAAAGACGAATACATCGAAACTTTTCGAACCGCGTTCCGGCCAAATGATTCACTCTATCTCCTCCCGATCTATTATCCTGAAAAAAGCAGTTGGACACGGATAAAATCTGATCAACACGGATTTATAGGAAGTTACGAACAGTAATGGATTCACCCAAAAGGCGAGATGGCTTTTTGCTCTATCACATTGTTTTGATCCGCTGTTACCGTGTTCATCCGTGTTCAAATGCCGTTTTTAGGATTATGCGGGAGGCACGGCGCAAAAAAATATTTCCTCGGAAGATATCATAAACGGCCTTGGTCCCGCGGCATTCAATGCACAAGCGCTCACCAGCCGCGATGACTTATTGACCAGATTAAAACTCGATGCAAAACCTGAAGACTGTATTCTTATCATGGGCGCGCGCGACCCCTCGCTGCCGGCTTTGGTAAATAAAATTGTGGAGATATTCGGCGGTAAAATGAGCAAATCATAAAATCTCACCGATAGAATTTATCCTTTTCCTCTAATCCCTCTCTTCGGAGAGAGATCCGCCATATGGTTGCGTCCGAAAGGGCCAGGTCTTTCTTCTTCTACCGAATCCGTTCTTTATGATATAGTCGCACTGGCATTATCTTCTTTCTCCTGGAATTTCCAGGCTTCGCGGTAACAGTGAGGATACATGAAAGATACGGGCAAGATCGAACAAAAGAAAAGCACTGACGCCAAGGGACCGACAGGCGCCAAACGGACCGGTGCAGGAGGCGGCGCGGGCCGAAGCAGGACCGCTCGTCCGTCGGGCAGTTCAGAACAGCAGGCCGCGACCGGGCAGGCCAGGATACTGGTAATGGATGACGAGGAGATAGTCCGGTTGGTTACAGGAGAATTGCTGACCGCCTTAGGGCATGAGGTGGCTTTTGCAGAAGCGGGCAAAGAAGCGCTGGAGGCCTATCGGGCCGCACGTGATGCAGGCGCGCCGTTCGATGCAGTCATCCTGGACCTCACCATCCGGGGCGGGATGGGCGGTATTGAGACGCTCCGAAAGCTCCTGGAAATCGATCCCGGCGTAAAAGCGGTCGTATCGAGCGGCTACTCGGATGATGCGGCTTTTTCGAATTATCGCACGCAGGGGTTCCAGGCCTTCCTCAAGAAGCCCTATGAGGCGGAAGACCTGCAGGGCATATTGAATGGGATTCTGAAATAAAGCTACCGCCTCTTTTCCCCCCTCATGAAAATGCGGGTATCGACTGCTGAGCATCCCCGCCCCTCATCGAAGACCATAACCGGGTTGATTTCCATTTCGACGGTTTCAGGAAAATCGTCGATCAACGCGGAGAAGCGCAGCAGCACTTCTTTCAGCGCGTTGACGTCCTTCGGTTTGCTTCCTCGCCAGCCGGTGAGCAGCGGAAGGCCTTTCAACTGCGCCAGCATATAGTCCGGATCTTTGTCGGTAAGCGGGTGAAGAGAGAAGGCAATGTCCTTGATCAGCTCGACATGCACGCCGCCGATTCCAACCATGATCAGCGGCCCGAAAAGCGGGTCCTGGGACATCCCGATGATCACCTCCTGGCCGCCCTTCAGCATCGGCTGGATGATCACGCCTTCCATGGCCTTCTCCTGCCCGGCAGCAGCCAGGCGGTCCCGCATCTTCATAAACGCCGTCCGCACCTCCTCCGCGTTCTGCAGGTTGAGCTCGATCCCGCCGACATCCGTTTTATGCGTCAAGGTTGTGGAGCGCAGTTTCATCGCGACCGGGAACCCGAGCTCACGGGCAAGCCCTGCAGCGGCATCAGGCTCGGCGGCCGTCTTCGTATTCGCAACCGGAATCCCGTACATCTCGAGAAGTCCGAGGGCAACCTCGGGCGCGAGCCATCCTCCCTCGGTCGGCAGCGCTCCGTGAGAACTCAGATAGTGCCTGGCGTTATCCTCGTTGATATCCGGCAATTCGGGGATCCGGCCTTCTTCACGCTGCCGGAAGAGAGCATAATGCCACGCAAGCGCCAGGGCCTGGACGCCATCCTCCGGGAACATATAAACGGGAACGACGGAACTTTCGGCATAGCGCAAATCGATGCCCGCAGTGTCCGACATCATGAAGCTCGCGATGACCGGTTTTTCCCCCTGGTATGCGTTCATGCTCTTTCTTACGGCTGCCGCTATTTCTTCCGGTTCCCTGAGCGGTATATTAATGACGAGGACCGCATCCAAAGAACTGTCCTCGAGCATGATCCCGAGCGCCTTCTCGAACTGCTCGCCGGTTGCCGAAGCGATAATATCTACCGGGTTCGCCAGGGCAGCTTCTTTCGGCAGAAACGCTGCAAGCTTCGCCCTGGTCTCCGCTGACAGCGCCGGAACAGCCAGTCCTGAGTTGATGACGGCATCCGCCGCGAGAACGCCCGGCCCGCCCGCATTCGATAGAATTCCGATATTCCTGCCCTGGAGCAGGGGCTGGTTCGCCAGCAGTTTTGAAACATTGAACATCTCTTCGATCGTAGTCACTCTGATAACACCAGCCTGCTTGAAGAGCGCGTCGACCGCAACATCAGCAGCCGCAAGCGCTCCCGTATGGGAACTGGCCGCCCTGCCTCCGACCTCGCTGCGGCCCGCCTTTACCGCGACTATAGGCTTTTTTCTCGAGACGCGGCGGGCGATGCGGCTGAACCGGCGCGGATTGCCGAAGCTTTCGAGATACAGCAGGATGACTCCGGTGTTATCATCGTCCTCCCAGAACTCGAGCACATCGTTCGAGGATACATCCATCCGGTTCCCGATGCTTGCGAAATGGGCGATGCCCAGGTTATTGCTTTTAACGTAATCGAGCAGCGCCAGGCCGAGCGCCCCGCTGTGAGAGCTGATGCTCAGATTGCCGCGGGGCGGCCACGTCCGCGCGAAGGTCGCGTTCAGGTTGACCGTCGGGTCCGTGTTCATGATCCCAAGGCAGTTCGGTCCGATGCACCGCATGCCGTAGGAGAGCACTTTCTCCCGGAGCAGGCGCTGCCGCTCCCTGCCCTCGGGACCGCTTTCCCGGAAGCCCGCGGAAATGACGATGATGCTCGAGATTCCCCTTCTGCCGCATTCATCCACGGCATCAAGGACCTTTGCCGCGGGCAGCACGATCACGGCGAGATCGAGGTCGCCGGGAATATTGGAGACTGCAGGGTAACTGAGGACCCCGTTCACGGATGATGCGTTCGGGTTGACGGGAAATGCCGCGCCCTGGAAATTACAGTACAGCAGGTTGCGGAATATCTTTCCGCCGACGCTGTCCGGGTCACGGGACGCGCCGATGACCGCGACCGTCCGGGGGTACATCATCCTGCGCATGCCGAGCGAGCCTGCAAGGTGTTCGCGGACCGCCTGCCGCTTCGAGAACTCCTCCTGGCGCTCGAGGTCGAAGGTCAGCTCAACGTAGCCTTCGTGCATCCTTCTGCTCATGCTGAACCCGCTTTCTTCAAAAACGCCGAGCATGCGCTTGTTTTCGGGCAGGACGTGGGCGACGAGCTTTTTAATGCGGTACTTGAGCGCCGTTTCCGCGAGCTTTTCGAGCAGAGCCGTACCAATGCCCCTGGCCTGAATGTTGTCCTCAACCGTAAAGGCTATCTCTGCCGTGCTTTTGTCCGGCGCCAGGTGCCACCTGCCTACAGCCCGGATTTGCTCGTTTTCGCCCTCGCCGCTCAAACCTACGTACGCACATGTCTCCGGGAGATGTATGTTCGTAAAATAGTCAAGCTCTTGCTCGCTGATATGCTCCTTCACATGGCCGAACCGAAGATAGCGGGTCTGAGGGCTCAACCGATAAAACAGATTCCGCATCTTCTCACGGTCGTCCCGGGTCATCGGCCTCATTTTGAATGTGTGGCCGTCTTTCAGCACCACCCGTATCACTTCTGGTTTTTCCGCAATAACAACCGGCATTATATTCACCTCGAAAGAGTGTTTATCCGTTATATTCTGGCAACACTATATAAATTATAACTCTTTTCAAAGAAGTGAAATTTAACCCGGGTATGAGGAAAAGCGCTCCGCAATAAAAAGTATCAATTCGTAATTGAGGGTTGCGAAAACGGATATCCCGCTCATCAATATCTTTAGAATTATTGACAAGGCTTTCCTGTTGGAAGTAATTTGTAGACAGAAGGGAACAGGTCAGATGTCTCTGGGACTCGAAATTTCCATCATTGTGTTCATGCTTTTTTTAAACGGCGTGTTCGCGCTGTCCGAATTCGCAATCGTATCCTCCCGCAAAGCCCGGCTGGAGCAATGGGCCAGGCAGGGAGACGCCAGGGCGCGTGTCGCATTGGAGCTTGCCAATTCGCCCGACAGCTTTCTGTCCACCATCCAGGTCGGCATCACCTTCATAGGCATTGCGGCGGGCGCTTTCGGAGGCGCCACGCTCGCGCATATTCTGGACCGGTATGTATCGGCTATCCCCATTCTTTCGCCGTACAGCCAGGCGATCAGTGTAGGAATCGTGGTCGTTTCCATCACCTACTTGTCCCTGATCATCGGCGAACTGGTGCCGAAACGCGTTGCCCTGAACAATCCTGAAAGGATTGCCCGCTTGATCGCTCCGCCCATAAGGCGTTTTTCACGGGCCGTGAATCCGCTTGTGATACTGCTGAGCGGATCTACAAATCTCCTGCTCCGCATTTTTCGCATGAAGCGGCCTGCGGAACCGTCCGTAACCGAAGAGGAAATAAAATTGCTGATCGACCAGGGGACTCAGGCCGGGACGTTTCACGAATTCGAGCAGGACATGATCGAACGGGTCTTTCGACTGGCCGACCGCCGGGTGGCGGTCTTGATGACGCCGAGAACCGACATTGTATGGCTCGACGTCAACGAAAGCGAGGAAGTGACAAAGCACACTATTGCGCGCCACAGATATTCATTTTTCCCCGTAGCAGCGGATACGCTCGATAATATTCTGGGTGTTGTCAGCGGCAAAGACCTGCTCTCCCTGACCATGGAGGCAAAGCCCATCAATGTGAAGGAAATCAGCAGGAAGCCGCTGTTCGTTTCGGAAACCACTCTCGCCATCAAGGTCCTTGAGCTGTTTAAGAAATCAGGAACGCGTATTGCCTTCGTCGTGGATGAATATGGCGGAATTCTGGGGCTTGTAACGGTCGAAGACATCCTGCGCTCGGTATTTGAAGACGTCGAAGAGGCGGCAGAGGGAGGAAAAGACATTATCACCCGGGAAGACGGGTCCTGGCTCATGGTCGGGAGTCTGCCGCTGGACGAATTAACGGATTTTCTGGAGACAGGAGATATAAAAGAAGAAGAAAGAGCGGGGATGAACACACTCGGAGGTTTTGTGATGGCCAGGATCGGCGCGGTGCCTTCCGAAGGCCAGCATTTCGTCTGGAAAGGGTTAAAGTTTGAAGTGGTGGACATGGACGGCAGGCGTGTGGACAAGGTGCTGGTATCCAGAATAAAAAAAGCCGAAAAAGCAGCATGAAGCCAAAGAGTGACATCCTGATCGAGAGTAAAGCCACCTTTTTAGGTAGAGAGACTTGGGTGCTGTTTTCAGGATTAGTGCACTCAGCTTTCCTATCGGGTTCTCAGACCGCATCGACTTACCCGCCCCTATTTACTTCTTTTCCAGTTTTTTCATTATTGGCGTCCGGCAGGCTGAACAGCCCGCGATTTGTTTTATCCAGTCGATATATCGTTCAGATGTACAGTCCGTTCCCTTTATTCCAGCCGCTGCCGTTTGACAAACCCTAAGCAGACCGTTATGGTCTAAGCAAGTGCTGCTGCGGAGACCATTTCGCGGCTACTTTTTTCCGATAGACATTCTGCGTTTGGTAATTCAAGAATTTCGACGGAGCGGAGGTCAACATGTATACGTCTTTCAATAGAAAGGGATACACTTGCCGAGCTTTTGCTGTTATTGCGCTCTCAACGCTTCTTCTTTTTGCGCTTATTCTTTTTGCCGAATATTCATTTGCAAAATCAAGGTCACTCCCTGCCTTTAACGTCGAGCTCGAAGAGACCTCGGTTTCCGGCTTGTCATCGGGCGCATTCATGGCCGTGCAGTTCGAAGTAGCCCATTCATCAATCATTAAAGGGGCCGGCGTCATTGCCGGTGGCCCCTATTATTGCGCGCAGAACGACATTAAGAGGGCCACCACAACCTGCACCTGCACGGCGATCGCGACGCCCTGCAAAGTTTCGCCCGGCGGCACTGATTTGTTCACCTTGGCGGAAAAAACCAGAGATGATGCACGCAAAAACAGGATCGATCCGTTGTCGCATTTGTCGGAGCACAAAATCTACTTGTTTTCCGGCGCCAAAGACAGCCTTGTACCCCCAACCGTGATGGACGACCTCGAGGCCTATTACCGGATTTTTTTGAAGGCTGAGAATATCCGATACAAGAAAGATATTCAGGCCGAGCACTCCGTACCGACCGACTCATTCGGTGAAGCATGCGGCCATCTCGGCGAGCCCTTCATTAATAATTGCGGCTATGACGCTGCGGGCGAATTGCTGCAACAGATCTACGGCGGCCTCAAACCGAGAAATACGGGAAAACTAAGCGGAGCGTTCATTGAATTCGACCAGGGGGAATTCATCGAAAAACCCGGTTCCCACAGCATGGATAAGTCCGGCTGGGCTTATGTTCCCGGCTCCTGCAGCGACGGCAAAAAATGCAGAGTCCATGTGGCCTTTCACGGGTGCAAGCAGGGACACGAGGACGTGGGCATGACATTTATCGAGCATGCGGGGTACAACGAGTGGGCAGATACGAACGACATCATTGTTCTGTATCCGCAGGTCATCCCGAAAAAGATCTTCGGATTCACCGGTGTTCTCACCGATAGGAATAACACCAATCCCCAGGGCTGCTGGAACTGGTGGGGCTACGACAAGGACCCTGACTATGCCGTAAAGTCAGGACGCCAGATAGCCGCTGTAAAAGCCATGCTGGATAGAGTCGCAGGCAAGCCCGGAAGGAATAAATAGGAGACGATCATCAGGGTCAAGATCTACTCTCTGCTATCAGGCAACCCCGCATACTTATTCTTGCACTAATTATCATTTTGTCAATAATACACACAAACCGCTACTTCTCTGTTTCTCCTTGTTTGGAATATTAATTGAGATATAATAATAAAGCTTTATTATTCTAATTATGCAAGGGGCCGGCATGCAGTCCATCAAACAGTTGTTCGAGACGACCATCGCGCATTACGAAAAGAAAGAGTATGCCGCAGCCGAAAAAGCCGTAGATGAACTGCTTCAGCGCTATCCTGATTTTCAGCGCGGTCAGTTTCTGAAGGCGGTGATCCTGGAAGAAAACGGGAAGGCGGGCCAGGCCGAGCAGCATTATGCAAAGTCCGGGAACCGCTTCACACTCTGGTTCCGGCTTGCAGCACAGCTTGAGACTGTAGACCCGCGGCGCGCGCTGGACTACTATGAACGAGTGGGCAAAAACGATGCGCACAACAATCTGCTCTGGTTCAATCTCGGCAACCTTTATGAAAAGATGGGCAGAACCGGCGATGCGGGAAAATGCTTCAGGAAAATGGAACTGCTTCGGGAAGTGCTGTCGAGAATAATCATACCCCTGGGGTTCACGATACTGCTGGTCAGCGGCGCGGTCATGATGATCCGGCGGGGAGACCGTGCCCTGGCGTCCGTGGTCATTGCGTCGGCTGTCTTCTGCCTGTTCTGGCTCAAGAGGGACGGCGGCAAGGCCGCGCAGATGATCGCAAAGAAGAAGAAATTCAGGCTCCTCGATTGAGGATCGGATCATTCCAAAATTGAGCTGGAGGTATGGCGATGAGACGCTTGAAAGCAATCGTTATTGCATGTTTCCTGGTGTCCGTTGTTGCCGGGTGCGGGCCATCCTTTACGGAAGCAATGAAGAAGGGGGAAGATATACCGGCAGGCAAAGTTGTCATAGTCGGCAAAGTCCTGCTTGACCCTCCTTTTGAAACAGTAGGAAAAAAGAAGATTGATGATGAGCCTCTCAATATGCTGCTGGGCCTTACATTCGAGCTCAATGACAAGATAAATCAGGGCGAGGGCATAGACCCTGATATCAACGAAACCTTTTTCTTCCCCCTGCCTCCGGGCAAACGGTATATAAGAGTCGGGCAGGTGATGAAGGTAGTTGGCCACAATGTCGCGGGTGGAAGGCCGATTTACGAAGTCCTGAGAATGAATAAAAACATAAAGCTGGATATACCCCGGAAGGCAAAAATCGTTTATATAGGCACCATTGTTTATCATCATGACGGAACGCGGATGATGTCGGTTTCAGTGCGAGATGAATATGACAATGCTGTCCGGGAAGCCGGCAAGATGAAGCTCCCGGGAGTAAAAAGCGGCGATATCGTAAAAAAACTCGCTTTTGTCGTGAAATAAGCGGTCTGGGCAATGCCGGCTCAGCCGGCACTGACTCCGGCTGGCGAAGCCCTTGCCGAGTTCCAAACTGCCGATTGGCCTGCATGCGTTCCGAAAGCGGCCCCCTTTTCTTGCCTGTACAACACTCTTACCGCTGTCCCTGTTTTGTCAATGCTCGACCGTGCGCTATACTTGAATCAAGACCCGACAGTAACACAAACCATTTAAGGAGAAACCGGCTATGAAAGGGTTTATTCAGGCAACGATACTTGTCGCGGTTCTGGCCTTTACAGCGGCAGTATCAGCGAATGAAGCGGCAGTTCAGATGAATCTTATTGATGAACAGGGAATCGGTAAATCAATCGGAACAGTTACCCTTTCGCAAACCCCGCAGGGACTTAAACTCACGCCTGCACTCAGCGGCCTGACCCCTGGATTTCATGGATTTCACGTACACGAAAAACCAAATTGCGCTCCCGGAATAAAGGACGGGAAAAAGCAAGCGGGAATAGCGGCAGGCGGACACTATGATCCTGCCGGAACAGGCAAACATGAGGGTCCTCAGGGGAAAGGACATCTGGGAGATTTGCCTGCTTTGACCGTCGGCCAGGACGGAAAGTCCTCCACTCCTGTAATAGCGCCGCGCCTCAAATTGTCCGACATAAAAGGCCGTTCACTCATGGTCCATGCCGGCGGAGATAACTACACCGATGTCCCGGAGCTGGGCGGCGGAGGCGCGAGAATGGCGTGCGGCGTGATCAAATGAGATAGTTGTATTCTTCAACAAAACAAAAAGGCGGTGCAGGTCAGAAATGAAGAGGACCGAGCTCAAATCCGGCCCGCCGAGAAACGACCGCTTGATAAGGTTATTCCTGGCCGGCGACGTCATGACCGGCAGGGGCATCGATCAGATTCTGTCGCATCCGGGTGACCCCACGCTTTACGAAGAATATATAAAAGACGCGAGGGGCTACATTACGCTGGCAGAGCAGGCAAGCGGTCCCATCCCTCGTTCTTCCGGGCCTTCGTACATATGGGGAGACGCGCTCGATGAGCTGAAAAGAGAAGCGCCGGACGTCAGAATCGTCAACCTCGAGACAAGCGTAACGGCGAGCCACGCGTACTGGAAAGGAAAGCAGGTCCATTACAGGATGCATCCTGGAAACATGGATGCTATTACCGCTGCAGGGATCGATGTCTGCACTTTAGCCAATAATCATGTGCTCGACTGGGGCTATGAAGGTCTCCAGGAGACCCTTGCAGCGCTCGAAAAAGCAAACATAAAAAGCGCCGGCGCAGGGCTCAATCAGAAGCAGGCCGCAACCCCGGCAATCCTGGAGATCGAAGGCAAGGGCAGGGTTATTATCTTCGCCTGCGGCTCAGCAACGAGCGGTGTTCGCCCTGATTGGGCTGCGACAGAAGAAAGGCCTGGCGTCAATCTCCTTCCCGATTTCTCGGAAGAGACTGTGCGGCGGATCCGGGCCAGGATCCGCGAAGTAAAGCGCGCCGGCGACATTGTTGTTTTCTCCATTCACTGGGGAGCAAACTGGGAGTATGATATCGCCGGCGAGGAAGTTCACTTTGCGCACCGGGTGATCGATGCAGGGGCTGACGTTGTTCACGGCCATTCATCACACCATGTCAAGGGGATTGAGTTTTATCATGACCGGCTCATCCTGTACGGCTGCGGCGATTTTCTGAACGACTACGAAGGCATCACCGGCTATGAGAATTTTCGGAAGGATCTGGGTCTTATGTATTTTGCAGGCCTGGACCCGCAAACAGGAAGGCTTGTTCACGTAAAGCTGGTTCCCATGCGGATCAAACGCTTCAAGCTGAACCGCGCCTCAAAAGAAGAGGCCCGGTTACTTGCCGGTATACTGAGTAGAGAAAGCAAAAGATTCGGAACGGAAATAGTATCCAGTGAGAATAAGGATTTGACGCTGTCGCGAAGGTCCTCGGCGCCCTGAGTTCTGCTCCGGTCTGTGTGTGCGTTGTGTCTCTTCCGGTTGACAACAAATTCAGAAAAGAATAGACTCCTGAAGCACTGAGACCATAAAGGAGAAGTAATGCCGCACTTAAGCCAATTGGCCCTTTTTATCACGGGCAGCATTATCATCGTTGTCATTCCGGGCCCGAACATTCTTTACCTGATTGCAAGGAGCATTCACCAGGGACGCATGGCGGGACTTGCATCCGTGCTTGGAATAGAAGCTGCGACGCTAATCCATATTTCCGCGGCCACGCTCGGCCTGACCTCGGTTCTCCTGTCATCGGCGATGGCTTTTAACGTGGTCAAGTACCTTGGGGCCGCTTATCTTGTGTACCTCGGAATCCGAAAGCTGGTCATTCGGGACGATGATGCCAGGAGGGAGATCGAACCCGAGACGGAACTGAAGCAGGTTTTTGTCCAGGGGTTTCTCGTGAACCTTCTGAACCCGAAGACGTCGCTCTTTTTCCTGGCTTTCCTGCCTCAGTTCGTGAATGCGGAAAACGGCTCAGTGCCGGTTCAGATCCTGACCTTCGGGCTGATCCTCGTTCTTCTTGCGACAGCCATAGAAGTGATTTATGTTCTGCTTGCAAGCCGCCTCCGAAACTGGCTGAAAGGATGCAAGCACTTTTCACGAAGGCAGCGATACTTTGCGGGCAGCGCATATATCGGACTTGGTGTTGCAACCGCGTTTTCCGGGTCCCGGCACAAATAGGTCCATCTCAACTCCAGAGTGATTCGAAACTCTCATCTCCTATTCCAATCTCTACTCCTTTTTCCCGAACTGCTTCCCCCCACGACGGAGTTATACTAAAATTATGAGAATAGAGTTGTTGCTCTCGGGATTTGTGAGAGCGACATGGAACGAAATAGAAAAATGAAGGAGGACCTTATGGCTCAATTCAACAATATACGCGCGGCTGTTCTCGCAACAGACGGCTTTGAGGAATCGGAATTAACCGAGCCCGTCAAAGCTCTTCTGGATGCCGGTGTTCAAGTAGACATCATATCGAACAAGCCGGGGAAAATACAGGCTTTCAAGCACCATGACAAATCGATCCAGGTAAGTGTGGACCGGACCCTGGACCAGGTTACCCCTGACAACTACGATGTCCTTATGCTTCCCGGCGGCGCGCTGAATGCGGACGTTTGCCGGTGCATGCCCAAGGTCCAGAAATTTGTCCGTTCCTTTGATAAGGCAGGAAAACCGATCGCTGTGATCTGCCATGCCCCGTGGATACTTGTTTCAGCGGGCCTTGTTGAAGGCCGCACCCTGACCAGTTACAAAACCATCCAGGATGACATCAAAAACGCAGGAGGCAACTGGGTGGATAAAGAAGTGGTCGTCGATCGCAACTGGGTAACCAGCCGTCAACCCAGCGACCTTCCCGCGTTCAATCGGGAAATGCTGAAATTGATCTCGGAATACGAGTCCGGGATGAGGGCGCCCAAGGCGGCGTAAGAGAGGCGCATTGAATGGGTCACTTCCTTACCATGGCGGCATTGCCCGGGTCTGAGAAGTGACCCCGCTTTTCCGGTTCGTTATGTCTTAAAGCAATGTAACAAGGAATCACGTAATTAGTGTTTAGAGTGGTTCGACAGGCTCACCACGAACGGATAGAGATTCACCAAGAACGGATAAAGGTTCACCACGAACGGATAGGGTCTCATGGTTTCAATGTTCCCTCCGTTCGCCCTGAGCCAGTCGAAGGGTCTACAAGGGTTTTTTCAATAGCTTGCTAAGTCTCTATAATCTGCCCTTACAACGCGGAACTCCCAACTCAAAACTCCGGTCTGAACCCACCCTGTCACACAGGTCAGTTTCACATCTGCCTGTCGGTGTCCAATTGGTTAGTCTAATTGTCACCTTGACAATATGTCGCATATCCATATAATCAAAAACAATCAAGGATAATACTGCTCCTCAATCACATAGTTTCTAATATTATTTACTCCAACATATGCTTAAGATTTGATTTCACGGTATGCATCGTCGCCACGAAGCTTTCGCTGCTATTCAGAAAAGGCATTCCGAATAAAAAAGTTCCTGATATGGCGTGAGTTCACTGATTTCAAAAAACCTGTAAGGAGAACTGGTCGTGAAAAAGAACACCGTCATTGTTTTTGCGTTGTTTGTTGCCCACCTGTTTTCAGCCTCCGCCGGATATGCCGAGAAGTTGAACGTTTGGGGGTCTACGACGTGCCAGAAGCGGTTTCTCGAGCCCAATGCCGATGCGCTGAAAAAAGCGACGGGAATATCGCTGAAGGTCAATGGTGTCGGGACGGGCGAAGGCCTGGTAGCCCTCATAGACGGCAAGGCAGACGTGAGCGCTGCTTCCGAAGATCTTGATCTCGCAATTAAATCGGCGGAAAAGGTCAGAAAAAACATCATCATTCCGAAAAATCTTATCTACCACAAGATAACAACCGATCGGATCGTCGTTATTGTGAACGAGAAGAATCCGGTTTCCAAACTGACCTGGAAACAGCTCAAGGACATGCATGCCGGAAAAATCACGAACTGGAAGGACGTCGGCGGACCGGACCTGCCGATCAGGATCATCACGAGCCACGAAGGCAGCGCCACGAGGATGTTCTTTCAGAAGACGGTAATGAACAACGAACCCTATGTGAGTACCGCTCAAACCGTGGCCAACACGCAGGATGAGATCGTCAAGGTTTCGAAAGACCCTGCGGCCATCGGCGCCGTAAGTTACACTTTTCTTTTGATGTATTCCGAAAACGTGAAAGGGGTATCCACAGATCCTATTTCCCGAAGTCTTGGGCTCATAACCAAGGGCGCGCCGAGCCCGACTGCGCTAAAGATGATCAACTTCATGAGGGGAGTAAAATCGGTTTTCTAGAAATTTTTTTGTGTTCCAGTTGACCGCGTATAATTTTCGTGATCTTTTGTGAGGCCTCGCCACGCTCTGCACTCCCGCTCCTTTCATTGCCAATTTGTCCTTATAACCTTTCTTTATCAGTTTTCATCGTCATTATTTATCTTTTTAATGCTTTGAGTTTCAAATTATTGCAGAGTGCTATCTTTTAGTCATACCAACGCTTGACATTTCAAAAAAAAGAGATACTTTATTAGTGTAGTCAAAAGTTTTAGCCTGCTGAATGCAACTTTGTAGCAATTATATATTACTTCCTGAATAATTTTATTCCTGCTCCTCACTCTATCTGTTTGGTTCGCACCGGCTAGCCGGTCTGTACTACATTTCTTTTGAACAGCTCGCATTATCGTTTAAATCTTTCGATCCTTCTGAGTCTTGTCGCAGCATTAATTGAAAATATTTATTTTAAAAAAATACTCAAACGGAGGCGATGTATGAGAAAAAACTGGACTGGTTTGATTACGTTAAGCATTCTGTTTGCCGCTCTCATCATGATTGGTGTTTCACCCGGTCTTGCAGTGATGAAGGATAAGGATGATAAGAAATTGCCTGAAGGCCAAATCGAATATGCACCGGATGAGGTCATCGTCAAGTTCAGACCGGATATGGATGAGGCTGAAAAGCAAGCATTAAAGGACAAGGAGGGCGTGTTCACCGTAAAAAAGCATGCCCTGACCGGAAGTGAATTGGTAAAGATTAAAAATAAGGACAAGAACAAAGTCGAAGATGTCATCATAAAGCTGAAAAAAAATCCAAAGGTCATTTATGCCGAGCCGAACTATATTGTACGAGCCCAGATCGCAGTTGACGATCCAAGATTCGGCGAGTTATGGGGCATCCATAACACCGGCCAGGCTATAAACGGAGTCGAGGGAGTCGCGGATGTCGACATCGATGGTCCGGAGGCATGGGATAATGAACTGGGGTCGCCGGAGGTTGTTGTGGGTATCATCGACACGGGATTGGACATCAGCCATCCCGATCTTGTGGACAACATCTGGACCAATCCCGGAGAAATCGCGGGTGACGGCATCGATAATGACGGCAACGGTTTTATAGACGATGTTCACGGCTGGGATTTTTTTAGCAACCACGCCAGCGTATTTGAAGCCGGCGACCACTTCCACGCCACGCACGTTGCGGGCACGATCGCCGGTATTGCGAACAACGGCATCGGCGTCGCGGGAGTCGCGCCCAGGGTAAAAATAATGGCCCTGCAATTTTTGGGTCCGGGAGGATATGGTTATACCGACGATGCTATCGATGCCATAGGGTACGCCGCATTAATGGGAGTCAAAATTACCAACAACTCATGGGGCGGAGGCGGCTATTCCCAGGCTTTACACGACGCCATCGCGACTTGGGGCGGAGTCTTTGTGGCAGCGGCCGGAAACAGTTCGCAAAATGCCGATATCTCACCCATGTATCCTGCGGCCTACGATTGCAGCAATATAATCTCGGTCGCCGCGATCAATAACCAGGGAGAATTGGCGTACTTCTCCAACTACGGCGCAACAACCGTGGATGTCGGCGCGCCGGGGCTAGATGTTCTCAGTAGTATGCCCGGAAATGCATACGGTTATCTCAGCGGGACCTCGATGGCGACCCCGCATGTGGCGGGTATTGTTGCGCTGATCCTGAGCCGGGCCCCTGCCAGCACGCCGGAAGTCGTCCGCGATTTGCTCATGGAATCAGCAGCGCCTTTGGCGTCTCTTCAGGGGATAACAGTGTCGGGCGGGATGGCCAAGGCCGGCAGCGCATTGATGAAACTGGACGTGCGGTTTACCGACCCGGCAAACGGGGCGATCGAAGTTCCGGTCGATAAGACCATAACCGTGACATATAATATGGAGGTGCAGGCGGGAACCGAATTCGGGGCCGTCAGCCTGAAGACCGGGGAAACAACGGTTGCAATCGTTTCCCACATAAGCGGCAGCGTGCTGACAATAGACCCGGTGGCTGATCTTGAGTTGAACAAGGCATATACCGTAACCATCCCGGCAGGCGCCGTACAGAAGATAGACGGAACACCCCTGGCATCATACACCTTCAGCTTTAAAACACCGGATACCATATTCCCCGTTATAACCGGCACTGATCCGGCTGACGGATCCACAACCGTACTCGCAATGCAAACCGTGACAATAACTATCAGCGAAAAAGTGATCAAAGGAAGCAATTTCAGCCAGATAGCGTTAAAATCGGGCACGTCCGTTGTGCAGTCAGCGATAAACATAACCGGCAATGTTTTAAGCATCGACCCGGTTTTAAATCTGGGGAACAATACGACCTACACCGTCACGATCCCTGACAACGCCATAACCGACCCATCGGGCAACAGCCTGGCCGCTTATACATTCGGTTTCAGCACACTGCCGGATGCGCTGCCGCCTACGGTGTCCGGCAGCGACCCGGTAAACAACGCCACAAAAGTCCCTGTTGATAAAACGATCACGGTCACGTTCAGCGAGAGCATACAGGAGGCGACAAACTTCAGCCTGATCACGCTCAAGAGCGGATCAACGACTGTGCAGGCCACCGTGAGCATAGGTGGAAACATCGTGAGCATTGATCCGGCATCGAATCTGAGCAGCGAGACCGACTATACCGTCACCATTCCTGCGGAGTCGGTAAAAGACACGCCACAGGGCAATATGCTGCAATCCGGATATACGTTCAACTTCAAAACCGCTGATATCATACCGCCCGCGGTCAGCAGCACCAATCCCTCAAACGGCGCGATCGACGTACCTCTATCCACCACCATCACCGTGAATCTCACTGAAGAGACGACGAAAGGAACCAGCTTTACCGGCATCTTTCTCAAAGACGAAAGCGGCAATATTGTGAGCGCCGGCATTGATTACCTCCGATACCAGGACGAATGGGAAGATTGGTATTATGACACGAGGGTTATTGTAATCAATCCCATTGCGGATCTTCAACTGGGCAAAATGTATATTGTAACCATCCCGGCGAACGCGGTCAAGGACCTCGGAGGTCTCGGAAACGAGGCGTATCTCTTCAGCTTCCGGACGCCTTTTTCCGTAACTTCCACAGACCCGGCAAATAACGCGACGATGGTCCCCGTAGGTAAAACAATTACTGTTACGTTTAGCGAGAATGGGGTGCAGGGTCCCGCGTTCAGCAATATCACGCTCAAGGCCGGGGCAACGACGATCCAGAGCGCGATCAGCATAAACGCAAACGTGCTCACGATCGACCCGGCGGCGAACCTTAGCAATGACACCACGTACACGGTCACGATCCCGGCCGATTCCATCAGGGATGCCGCGAGCGTGCCCGTAAACGCGTGTAGCTTCAGCTTCAGGACCTTGGACATCGTGCCGCCTGCGGTAAGCGGCAGCACTCCCGCTAACAACGCGACCAACGTAGCTGTGGGCACGACCATCACCGTGAACCTTACTGAGGAGACGTCACAAGGGGCCAACTTTGGCGGCATCGTTCTTAAAGACGCAGCCGGCAATATTGTGAATGCAGCGATCGATTACTACCGGTCTTTTGACGATGAGGAATGGGAATGGTACGTTAATACCGCGCTTATCGTAATCGATCCGGTCGCAAATCTTGAAATGGGCAAAACCTATGTTGTGACCGTTCCGGCTGACGCAGTCAGGGACAAGGACGGAAACCCGAACAGCCAGTACAACTTCAGCTTCAAGACGCCGTTCATAGTAACGGCTACCAGCCCCGCGAACAATGCGACCCGGGTCCCGGTGGACCAGACGATCACCGTAACCTTGAGCGACAACGGAGTGCAGGGTCCCGCGTTCAACAGTATCACGCTCAAGGCCGGGGCGACGACCGTCCAGAGCGCGATCAGCATAAACGCAAACGTACTCACGATTGACCCGGCCGCGAACCTCACCAACGACACCACATACACCGTTAATATTCCTGCTGATGCGATCAGGAATGCCGGCGGTGTCTCAACAAACGCGTACAGCTTCAGCTTCAGGACGCTGGACATCGTAGCGCCCGCAATAACCGGCAGCACGCCCGCGAACGGCGCGACCAGCGTAGCGGTGGGCACGACCGTCACGGTGAATCTTACGGAAGAGACGTCAACAGGGCCCAATTTCGGCGCAATCATCCTTAAAGACGCAACCGCGAATCCGGTGAACGCGGCCATCGACTACTACCGGTACTGGGAAGAAGTAGGTGAAGAGGAATGGGAAGAGAGAGTCAACACCAGAATCATCGTGATCGACCCGGTCGCAAATCTTGAAATGGGCAAAACTTATAACGTCACCGTCCCCGCGGACGCGGTCAGGGACAAGGACGGCAACCCGAACAGCCAGTACAGCTTCAGCTTCAGCACGCCGTTCATAGTAACGGCAACCAGCCCCGCCAACAACGCGACCATGGTCCCGGTCGGCCAGACGATCACCGTAACCCTGAGCGGCGACGGGGTGCAGTGCCCCGCCTTCAGCAACATCACGCTCAAGGCCGGGGCAACGACGATCGAGAGCGCGATCAGCCTGAACGCAAACGTGCTCACGATCGACCCGGCTGCAAACCTCAGCAACGACACCACCTACACGGTGAACATCCCGGCTGATGCGATCAGGAATGCCGGAGGCGTGCCCGTGAACGCGTACAGCTTCAGCTTCAGGACGCTGGACATCGTAGCGCCCGCAATAACCGGCAGCACGCCCGCGAACGGCGCGACCAGCGTAGCGGTGGGCACGACCGTCACGGTGAATCTTACGGAAGAGACGTCAACAGGGCCCAATTTCGGCGCAATCACCCTTAAAGACGCAACCGCGAATCCGGTGAACGCGGCCATCGACTACTACCGGTACTGGGAAGAAGTAGGTGAAGAGGAATGGGAAGAGAGAGTCAACACCAGAATCATCGTGATCGACCCGGTCGCAAATCTTGAAATGGGCAAAACTTATAACGTCACCGTCCCCGCGGACGCGGTCAGGGACAAGGACGGCAACCCGAACAGCCAGTACAGCTTCAGCTTCAGCACGCCGTTCATAGTAACGGCAACCAGCCCCGCCAACAACGCGACCATGGTCCCGGTCGGCCAGACGATCACCGTAACCCTGAGCGGCGACGGGGTGCAGTGCCCCGCCTTCAGCAACATCACGCTCAAGGCCGGGGCGACGACGATCGAGAGCGCGATCAGCCTGAACGCAAACGTGCTCACGATCGACCCGGCTGCAAACCTCAGCAACGACACCACCTACACGGTGAACATCCCGGCTGATGCGATCAGGAATGCCGGAGGCGTGCCCGTGAACGCGTACAGCTTCAGCTTCAGGACCGTGGACATCAGTTCACCGGCAGTAAGCAGCACCGAACCCGCGAACGGCGCGACCAGCGTAGCGGTGGGCACGACCGTCACGGTGAATCTTACGGAAGAGACGTCAACAGGGCCCAATTTCGGCGCAATCACCCTTAAAGACGCAGCCGCGAATCCGGTGAATGCGGCCATCGACTACTACCGGTACTGGGAAGAAGTAGGTGAAGAGGAATGGGAAGAGAGAGTCAACACCAGAATCATCGTGATCGACCCGGCTGCGAATCTTGAAATGGGCAAAACCTATAATGTCACCGTCCCCGCGGACGCTGTCAGGGACAAGGACGGCAACCCGAACAGCCAGTACAGCTTCAGCTTCAGCACGTCGTTCCTGGTAACGGCAACCAGCCCCGCAAACAACGCGACCATGGTCCCGGTGGACCAGACGATCACCGTAACACTGAGCGACGCCGGGGTGCAGTGCCCCGCCTTCAACAGCATCACCCTGAAGGCCGGAGCAACAACTATTGAGGCTGGCGTCAGCCTGAGCGGAAATGTGCTCACGATCGACCCGGTGGCAAACCTCATTAACGACACGGTATATACAGTGACCATCCCGGCCGATGCGATCAGGAACGCCGCGGGCGTGGCTGTGAATGCGTTCAGTTTCAACTTCAGGACCCTGGACGTCCTGGCTCCCGCGGTGAGCAGCACCAGTCCCGCTGATGGCACGACCAGCATCGCAGTCGGCACGACCATCAATGTGAATCTGAGCGAAGACACTGCAACTGGACCTAACTGGAGCGGCATCACTCTGAAAGACAGTGCCGGCAATACGGTTGCCACAGCGATCGACTACAACCGGTATTGGGATGACTGGGAATGGGCCGAGATTGTTGATACCAGGATCATCGTAATCGACCCGGGTGCAAATCTTGAAATGGGCAAAATCTACACTGTCACCGTTCCGGCGGACGCGGTCCGGGACAAGGACGGCAACCCGAACAGCCAGTACAGCTTCAGCTTCAGCACGCCGTTCATGGTAATGTCAACCAACCCCGCGAACGGCGCGACCGGAGTCCCGGTGGACCAGGCGATCACCGTAACCCTGGCCCACAACGGAGTGCAGGGCCCCAACTTCAACGGCATCATGGTCAAGAAAGGGTCGATGCCCGTCCAGAGCGCGGTCAGCATAAACGGAAACGTGCTCACGATACTTCCCGCGTCGTACCTCGACAATGACGTCACGTACACGGTAACGATCCCGCACGACGCGATCCGTGACGAGCAAGGCCACCCGAACGGTCAGTACAACTTCGGCTTCACTACGCGGTCCAGGGTAACGATAACCAACCCCGCGCACAACGTGATCCGGTTCCCCACGGACCAGACGATCACCGTAAACCTGAGCGAGAACGGAGTCCAGGGTCCCGCGTTCGGCAGCATCACGCTCAAGGCGGGAGCGACGACAATCGAGAGCACGATCAGCCTGAACGCAAACGTGCTGACGATCGACCCGGTGGCGAACCTCGCGAACGACACCGTATATACGGTCACGATCCCGGCTGATTCCATCAGGAACGCCGAGGGTGTGGCCTTGGACGCCTACAGCTTCAACTTCAGGACACTGGACATCATAGCGCCCGCGATAACCGGCAGTACTCCTGCAAATAACGCGGTGAACGTAGCAGTGGGCACGACCATCAATGTGAATCTTACCGAGGAGACGTCAGCAGGGGCCAACTTTGGCGGCATTGTTCTGAAAGACGAAGCAGGCAATATTGTGAACGCCAGCATTGACTACGACAGATACTGGGACGACTGGGAATGGGCCGAGATCGTAAATACCGCGCTTATCGTAATCGATCCGGTCGCAAATCTTGAAATGGGCAAAACGTATAGTGTGACCGTGCCTGCCGGCGCAGTCATGGACAAGGACGCTAACCCGAACGTCCAGTACAGCTTCAGCTTCAGTACACCTTTATAATACAGCAATGCAAGCCAGGGCCACAGTGATTGAAGAGTCACTGTGGCCCTGGGTATTGCATGTCAGGGATAAATTCGTATTCGCGGCTAACCTTTATCTGGGACCTGTCCCGAGTCACCCCTTCGATTCTCGATCACCCGGTCTGGTTCTCCCCGTCGCTTCTGTCTCAGGGTCCGATTTACAATCAGTCCCTCTAAAGTCTATTCTTTAGGCACAATCGGCAAACCGAAATCCGCTATTGAATCACAGCATATATCCTGGTCCATGCTATTCAAGCTGCTTGCCGCATTTTCTCCGGGCTTATGGCGGTTTTTGAATTCCCTGGGAGTGCAGCCCACGATCTTTTTAAAAACTCTTTCGAAATTGGTGAGATCGGGATAGCCCACGGAAAAAGCAGCTTCAGTTATCGATATCCTGGTATTTTTCAAGAGCTCTCTTGCTTTTTCAATTCTGAGCTTATTGATATAATCCTTAAACGTACAGCCGAATATTTTTTTGAATTCGCGGGAAAAGTGATTTTTGGAACTGCATGCTTCTTTTGCCACTTTATCGCGGGTGATCCTGGTCATGTAGTTGTTATTTATATAGATGACGGCTTTCTGTAAATTATATTTCGTTGCCGCATTGTTAATCCCGTTGATAAAGTCGGACGTGATCCTGTCTACGTCATCTGTTAAAACTCTTCTTGGCCCGCGCTTATCCAGGAGAGAAAGCGCCAGACATGCTTTCAGGGAATGTAAAAATTCATTATAATTAAACGGTTTCTTCAGGTAATCTCTCACTCCGCACCTGAACGCCTTCACTGCAACTTCCTCATCTCCATATGCAGTAATGAATATCACGGGAATATGAGGCTTCAATCTTTTTATTTTTCGCAACACCTCCAGGCCTGATATGTCCGGCAACCGGTAATCGAGAACGACGACATCGGTATTGTTTTCCGGCGACTCCATCTTTTCCATCGCAGTTCTGCCTTCCGATACGACCGTAACGGAATAGAGCTCTGAAAGCAGCACCTTCAAAAAGCTGGTGATCTCCGGATCGTCTTCCACGATCAGTACCTGACTCTTCTTCCCGTTTACCTGTTTTGTAATGTCCATATCCTCTCTAAGGCGCATCTGCTGTCAGTAGTCTTGTCTTCATACTTTAATAGTATCATAACTGCTTACCTTATTGGGTAGTGCTGCTTCAAATGGCATAAAGTTTATGGAAACTGCAAAAAGCTGTCTTAAATTAATTCAAAGTCTCGAACTAACGCGATCGACTTCGGTTTTGTCCTGAAAATTTCGCGGTTCACAATTCGCTTCGGAAAAACAAATCAAAACAGACCGCATAAGCCGAGATAAATAGCACAGATTGCCGAGAAACAATATTCACGATCAAGTACCTTTGTTTTAGAAAGGGAATGGAAAAACCGGGTACAAATTCGGGTCGTGAACGATTTCTCAGGAAAGGAGAAAAAATATGAACGCAGGTATGAACGGAAATATCAAGGTTTTGACAGAGGGTCCGGTTTTGGAGATCGATGGAGTAAGATACCACCATCATCCGAACGGGGGAGGGCTGGTAGCAGAGACTGCGCAAGTAGCGGACACAGTCTATGTCGGTCCCTGCTCAAAGGTCTGCGGTCATTGCAAAGTCAGCGACGATGTGATTGTATTCGGGAATGCCTGGATATCGGACAAGGCGGAAGTTTCAGGCAGCGCTCAGATCTTCGGCAGTGCAAGGGTCTACGGCAATGCCAGGGTCCAGGATGATGCAAAGATCTACGGTTGCGCGCGCGTGCACGGCGATGCAGTCATAACCGGGGCAACCGAGGTGTTCGAAAAAGCGGAAATCGCCGGAAATGCCCTGCTCTTCGGCAATGCACGGATCACCGGCGATGTAAAGCTGTTTAGTGAACCTGCACGAAATGGGCAACCTGCAGGCAGGTTCATAGAGTCTTTACTGGAACGACTTGTTTCGTGACATGGACTTCGTTTGGAACAGCCTTCGGCAACACCTGGCCGTTTCAGTGTCCGGCTTTAACCGTCAAGTATCGCGGTCAGATTAAAAAGGGCACCGGGAATCGTCCGGTGTCCTTTTTTAATTGAAGTAGTGCTTATCCGGAACGAAATTTTTATTGATCTCGATGGCGCGCAAAGAACCATCTGTCATTTCCGGCCCAATGTATCGAGTCCTTACATTCCCGGGCACGAAATTGGCGAGCAGGAAGATGATGATCATCAATAGGGGGAAGGGCAGTTCCGGCCTGAAGAGTTGAACCTTCCCTTGTCGCTTCTCATTTCACGTCGGTTTTAATCAAAACCGTGCCGCAAGCGTGAGGTTATAGGACCAGTCGCTCCAGGAACCCTCGTTGCTGTTCAGGAACCGGTCGTATCCGAGCTGAACGGAGTAACGGGGCGTGAAGAAATAGCGAATGTTCGCGGAGTAGGTCATGCCCTCGTCGGATTCACTATCGCCGGAGCTTTTCTCGAGGCCGATTCCCGTACTCAAAGCCCGGTTAAAAAAGTAATCAGCACTCAAGCCGATACTGGTATTTTTTTCCTTGTCGGTGTCGTCTTCAGACGTGCTCTGTAAGACGTTTCCTTCGAAGCTCACATGTTTGCCCTTTGACAATTCGCCGGCATATCGTGCAAACAACCCGTAATCTTTGGACTTGAACGTCATGGCGAAACCGGAAGCCGAAGCATCTGTCTTGCTGGTTGACAGTTCAACCCCGGCGAGCAGATGGTCCGTGAAGTAGTTGCCGACTCTGAGTCCATATCCCTTGCTCTTAAACGTAGAGTCGCTGGGAGGTCCATAATCGAAATTTGAAGTGGAATACATCAGTTCTACTGCGACCGGGAAACCAGGCTGTGCAATATTAACCCCCACCATATATGTCATTCCGTCGCCCTTGTTGCCTGTTGCTTTTATATCTGAACGAAAGGCTGCCAGAGAAGCGCTGCCGATCCGTTCAAGAAAGGCCGCTTCCGCATAGGGATGACCTTTCGTGTTCACCGGAGCGAAGAACACCTCCCCGTTAATGGCCTTCGTAGTCATTTTGAAATCGTCGCCGGCTTCCAGGTTGCCATACAAAGCTGAAATCTCTGTCTGGTACTGCTCCTCGTTGGCGCCTGCCGTTGCTGCGTAAAAGCAGAGTAAAAAGACAACCATACTGTAGAAGACACTGATGAGGCTTTTTTTCATGGCACATCCTCCGTTTCCTGGTTCCGAATTTGATAAAACTATGGTATCAGGCATATTTCGTATATTCAACTAAAATTAACTGATATGTGCGGGGTATTTTCAGGGTATTGCAGATTGTATCATTATGTGAACAGAAGATGCTTTACCAGTTCCAAAGGTTAAGCTGATGCTTAGTGCGGCTTGAACCTTCACTCTTTGGTTTTCGTCTTTTTTGGCCGCTCCTCGTTGCCGCTCTGTTGCTGTTGCGTCTGTTTCCATCGTCTCCCAATCATCGCGTCTGCTTCTACCCTTGACAACAAATCGCGCATCCGTATAATTACGATACCAATCCACGAGAGCATTTCCCCGTCTGACTATCTTCAATTTGCATTTTGCAATTTACAATATTGGTTCAGCTTTATCCCATCAATGACAGGTTCGTGTAAATATCAGATTTCATCGCACTCAGATTGTCATTCCGCAATTGAAAGTGGCACCAGGAGAATCAATGCATAAAACTCGATTTATTTTGAGTTTAGTCTTGATCATGATCCTCGGTATAACTTGTGATGCTGATGCAAAACGAGGCTTTTACCTCGGGCTGGGGGTTCCCTACAACACAATCGATGGCGATTTTAACGGAAAATCGGATTTGCAGCAGGGCGATGAAGTTATTATCGTGCCTAGAATTGATCCGTCTTTCGGTCTCGACATTTTCTTCGGCTATGGAATAAGCCAGAAGTGGGCAGTCGAATTGAATTTCCTTGGTTCAACCCATGGCGGGAAATGGGGGCGCTTCTCCGGGAATGTTGACTACTTCAGTTTCAGTATCAATGGAAAATATATTTTTGCTTCGACAACAGAATCAGAATCATACCTCTTGTTCGGCAGCAGTGATAATGTCCTTATTATTCGAGACGGCTCGCAAAATCTTTCTACGGGGGAAACAGGAGACGCGATACTTTCCGGGTCCGGGTTAAATTTGGGAGTCGGCATCGATGAATATCTCAGTCGACACATGTCTCTGGGCCTGCGCATGATGTTCCGTGTTGTAAATTACACGAATGCGGAGGGGGTCAAGCAAAGCGGAACAATAGAAGACGGGCTAGACGGGAGCGGGCTCAGTTTGATGCTGTCCGCGACCCATCATTTTTAACGGTCTGACGGCCCGCAGGACCGGCGAGTTGCCCATGAAATTCATCACAAAGATATTCTCTATGACCTGCCCGGGTGTTGTTCTTTTTCTTTCGCTCGCCGGGTGCGGCTCAGGCGGCGACGGCTTTCTGGAGCCGGGTTCTTTGAGTTCAGGATCGGGACCAATAAATACGAGGCCTGTTGCCAAAGCAGGAGCTGACCAGGCAATATCCAGCGGCGTAACGGTCACACTCGAGGGAAGCCAGAGCTCTGATGACGAGGGCACTCCCTTGACGTATTCCTGGCAGTTCGAGAAAAAGCCTGCAGGCAGCAGCGCAGTCCTTTCTGATCCGGCTGCTGTGAATCCGTCGTTTAGAGCCGACCGCGCCGGTCTCTTTACCCTGAGTCTCGAAGTCTCTGATGGTACGTTGACAAGCTATCCCGACACTGTGGACGTTTCAGCTAAAAATGATCCTCCTGTCGCAGACGCCGGTCCGGACCAGAATGCAAATGTCGGAAACTTGGTAACGCTCGACGGCAGCGCCAGTTCTGATCCGAACGGTGATGACCTTACCTATCATTGGACGCTGCAGAAGCCGTTCCGCAGTCAAGCGGCTCTTTCCAACAGTAATGCAGTAAAACCGACCTTTACGCCTGACATGCCGGGTATTTATACAGTCTATCTCTATGTGTCTGACGGGGACGCCAACTACTGGGATGAACTTGATGTGAACGTGAGCATGACCGGTGTCGCCGATGCCGGACCTGACCAATACAGTACAAGCGGGCCTATGCTAGAAATAAAGCTCGACGGAAGCGGTAGTTATGATACCTCCAGTGAAACTGTACACTACTCCTGGAGTTTAAAGCGAAAACCGGTGGGCAGTACTGTAACGCTTTCGGATCCTTCATCGGTCTGTCAGACGTTTACGGCAGACCTGGAAGGTAAATATGAGCTCAGCCTGCAGCTGCTCCACAATGGCTATGTGAATAGCGCTGCAGATACCGTTATTGTGGTTGTTATCACAAATAGACCCGTTGCCCAGCTTGTCTTCAAGGTCATCGACGCCGAATACAGCAGACAGATGGACCGTATCATCGCCGTATCGGGCACCCCATCGAACCAGGTCGATATCTATGATCCGGTTGCTAACCTCGATGAGGTTGTCTACTTGTCCGCTGTCCCCACGAGTGTCTCCGTCAGTCCCGATGGTTTGCACGCTGCCGTGGGGCATAACGGGTCTATTTCGTATGTTGAGCTCGTGTCAAAAGCAGTTACAACTACCTGGACCGTCAATGGCAATATTAAGGATATCGTATTGGCAGGAAACGGCTATATATATGCCGTCCCGGAACAGGCGCCATTGCTTTCCGTAAATGTAGACACCGGCGATGTCGCCACTCACGCAGCGTCTTTTGGATATATGAAGGCGATCAAACTGCACCCGAGTGGAAAAGCGATCTATGCTGATGCAGTTAATAGGATTTTGAAATTCGATATTTCGTCTGGAACTCCGGTTTACTTGTACAGTTCTTCTCTTCCTGGAATGACTTATCTTGCCGGAGGCGACCTCTGGATGATGGAGGACGGTACAGGTTTCGTAGTCAAGTACGGCAACATTTTCCCTGCCTCCGAAGGCAGTACGTTTGACATGATTCGGAAAGCGTCGCTTTACATGAGCTTACAACACGCAGTTCATTCATCCGCCGCTGCTTCATTGGCGGTGATCCCGTCGGAATTGTCCAGCGTAGAAGATACCGAAGTTCAAATATTTGATGATCAACTTTTTGGCCTTCAAAAATTCATTGCCCTTCCTGACGTTAATGCTGGCAGCCATTATCAAGCACATGGGAAATTCGTCTTTTATGATAGCACCGGCACGAATATGTTTGTAGTGGTACAAGCCGATACCTCAACAGTACCAGGAGTTAGCTATGATTTCGGAGTTGTAAAGTACTGAAAGGGCGACTGAACTTGATAGCAGCCCTATAAGTTTATTGTTTTTTACTTGAAACTCAAAACTAAAAACTAATTACTATCCGCGAGAGGAGCATCATGACAAGAAAAACTGCAATGGTTACAGGAGCAAGCAGCGGGATCGGAGCGGTTTTTGCGCGCGAACTTGCACAAGACGGGTATAGCGTCACGTGCGTCGCCCGCTCCAGGGACAAGCTCCAGGAACTCGTAAAGGAGCTGGGAAACGGCCACCGCATACTCGTTGCCGACCTGAGCGACAGCAATCAGCTTCAGCGTGTGGTCGATGATCTGGAGCACACGCGCTACTCGCTTCTCGTGAACAATGCAGGCTACGGCATCTACGGCAGATTTGAGAAGCTGGCGCTCGATCAGCAGGAACATATGATGTTCGTGAACATGAACGCCCTCGTCAGGCTTTCCCACGCTTTCCTGAAAAATTCCGAAGCAGGGGATGCGCTGATCAATGTTTCGTCAGTCCTTTCCCGGTTGCCCTATCCCGGCAGGGCCGTATACAGCGGCACCAAGGGTTTCGTGACAAACTTCACCGAATCACTCTGGTACGAGCACAAGGAGCGGGGAGTGTATGTCATGGCCCTGCTCCCGGGCGTGACCGATACAAATTTCCACGCAGTTGCCGTGGGCGACAGGATCAAGGCAAAGCCGAACGGCCTGAGTTATCCGCCCGTGATCGTCGTAAAAGATGCGCTCGCCGCGCTCAGGATGCGGAAGGAACCCTCTGTCATTTCCGGCCGCATGTATCGCCTTTTGACATTTCTGGGTACGAAATTGGCGAGCAGGAAGATGATGATCATTAATATGGGGAAGGGCAGTTCCGGGTTGAAGAGTTAAACCGGATAGTGCTACACAGGAATCAATTTGATCCGGGAGGGATAGAGTGAAAAACTTTTCCTTAAACTGTTTGTTTTGTGTTATAGCGCTGCCTCTATTTGTATCCTGTAAAAAAGCCGATTTGGTGCCAAAACAAATCCAATTTGACAGCGATCACATGCTGACAGTAATATTCAAGAATCAGGGCGAGGCGCCGGTGCCGGATGATAGAGGGGATCTTAAAATCTTTATTGATGGTTTTTTATCTCGTGAGTATCGTTTATCCGACCTGCCGGATCAGTCGTTCCGGCCTTCCGGAGGAGAAACAACGTTGACTACGGATATCAGAATATCCGGACCACACAGACGTGTAGCGGTTGTTCTGGATTCCTTAAATCAAATTAAGGAGTCGAACGAATTTCAGAATACCATGACCCGAACATTTGATGTTACGAAAAACCGACCAGACCTCATTGTTAGCGATGCATATCAGGTAAACAACAGGCTGAACATTGTTGTCGCGAATATCGGCGTCTCGAACTGGGCCTCGGCTTCCCCGGTCAGGATCAAAGTATTCGTGAACGGAAACAATGCTGCAGATTTCGAATATCTCTTGCCCACGCTTTTCCCTCATCAGGTGACCATCGTTGTTCCGAATCCGCCAATCCAGGTTGAACCTTCGTCCAAAGTGAAGGTTGTTCTTTCCACAAGCGATTCCCGAGACGAAGCGGATAATATCAATAACGAACTTCGGGAGAGGCTCCTGAGCGACGATCTGATCTTGCAGCCGTATCGTGAACTTCTGGAAAACGCTAAAATTAGGGATAATATCATCTGGGAAAACAGATCCGGTGTTAGAAATTATTCTTTGTGGAGCGTAAGGGAAAAGAATGAACTGAACAACGCTGTTCTCAGGCTTGAAAAAATGCAGACCCAGTATCCGGACACCGTCCCGACTTTGCTGCCTCACGACACCGTTCTTGAGTTCGACCCGATTTCGGAAGCCGATGCCTGGCATGTTTTTATTTCTCACATTGCGCAGTCTTTGTGGGTAGAAGTTCATCACGCTGTTTCCTGGCGCCTGGCGGATTACGACAATGAACAAATAGCTTATTTACTGGACGGCAGAAAACTGCTTACTTATGTAAGAGATGCCGAGCAACATGGCTTTACCATCGGGAACATAGGCAATATTTCAGCATGGAATCCGAGAATCAGCTATGAATTTCTTTCCAATTTAAATATGATCAAAGCCGACCCGATGCACACGATCTATTCGCTTACAAACTGGATGAGAGGTCACCTTGGCCATATGGGTGACAGTGAGACGAACATCGAGCAATTTAATTACGAAGGCCCGCCTCCCGCAGACAGGATCTTATATCCTCGAAACCGGAAAGGGCACCGGGTTCGGGGTTGCTGGTGCACGACTGGTCTTTTCTCTGCAGTACTGCGTGGTATCAATATACCAGTTAAGCCGGACAATACTCTTTTTGACGGGGATATCCATAGCAGACCCTCTTTTCCTTCTGTAAGTGTAAGCATGCCGCATGGGGACGACCCTTACGGAGGATATTTAAGACCGTCAGGGTCGGTTGTGCCATCTGGTTTACTGTTCTATACGTTCGGCCAGATGGAAGAAAAATTTATAAATCCTGTACTGGATTGTATCGCATCAGGAACCGTCTGCAACACCAAGGGTCAGCAGATAAGCTACAATGCTTCAAAAGCTAAATTACAGTTGGCGTATAAGTATAAGACGGACCATTTGCTTTGGCTGTATGCGGTCTATGGCCGAGATTATCTAAGCAATGCGCTGCGCGCAGATGTCAATCCTGATGGAACAGTTTATCGCGAATATGTTAAACCCTACTTTACCGAGACCGAGAGGGCCGAGATGGTTGGGGGAGTTGAATTAGAAATTAGGACAATCGGGAACGGAGATTTAGAAGCAGGCAAAGCAAAGATCGTTGCGAGAGAGGAACAATTCCGGGCAGATTCATGGTAAAAGCATTGTGTTATCAGAATGAACTTTCCCCGGCGGGGCAGTATACAGCGGCACCAAGGGTTTCGTGACAAACTTCACCGAATCGCTGTGGTACGAGCACAAGGAGCGGGGAGTGTATGTCATGGCCCTGCTCCCGGGCGTGACCGATACAAATTTCCACGCAGTTGCCGCGGGCGACAGGATCAAGGCAAAGCCGAACGGCCTGAGTTATCCGCAACAATATCGTTTCGAGACAGTGTGCTATGGACGAAAACGAATACGAAATAAGCACTGACAAAACGAAGCTCGATCTTGCGCTGATTCACGATTTCCTCGCAAACCAATCGTACTGGGCAAAGGATATTCCCTTTAACGTCCTGAAAAAATCGATTGAGAATGCCCTCTGCTTCGGTTTGTATCATCAGGGAAAGCAGGTCGGCTTCGGCCGGGTCATCACCGATTATGCGACTACCGCGTATGTTGGCGATGTCTTTATCATTGAATCGTACAGGGGCAGGGGACTGGGAAAAAGGCTGGTCAGAACCATTGTCGATCACCCCGAGCTCGAAGGCCTGCGCTTGTGGTTCCTCGGGACAAAGGACGCCCATGACCTGTACCGGAAATACGGTTTCCAAAAAGTGGCGGACACGCCGGCAATGGAACGGTTGATGGCAATCCTGGATCCGGATGTGTATAAAAGAAAAGAGAAGTAGAGAATACGTTCACGGTTCTATGAACGGACCCGGGCTGCATTCGGGGTCCAAGGGAGGTAACGGTACTGATGAGGATGACTGAGAAGCTCGACGAGAAACGTTTCGTTTCTCGTCATTAGGCTGCGTTTTGCCCTTGACAGTATCCTTTAAATGGACCCTCGGAGGTCTTGTTTTATGTCGACCACTGTTCGCTCTTCACTAATGCTGTTGATCGGAGTCGTGATGTTCGCCGGACTGCCGCTTCTGGGATGGGGTGTGAATGATATACGCGGTTTTATCACTAACCCTGCGCGGCTTGGCTACATCGTGCTGGTAGTCCTGGTGCAGCTGTTCATCGTGGTCAAATTCCCGGAGGTCGGACGGAGTCGCGCCGGCGAAAAGACGGTGCGCAGGCAGCGAGTGGCTGTTCTCTTGATGCAGGCCTTCAGCCTGGCGATTGTCATAGTCGCTCCCTATTCCGACCACAGGAGTATCGCCGTACTGAGTGATGATGCGCAGATAATCCGATATCCCGGTCTTGTTTTGTTTTCTATTGGATTAATACTCACGACCTGGGCAGAGGCTAAACTGGGAAAATTGTTCAGCATGGAGGTCACCATTCAAGCTGATCATAAGCTCGTCACGGACGGTCTTTACCAATATCTGCGCCATCCCAGATATCTCGGCATACTATTATTTTCCATCGGGATCTCTTTGGTCTTTCGTTCATGGCTGACGCTGCTTCTCGTCCTGGCCATGACCCTGGTTCTCCTTTGGCGTATCCACGATGAAGAAGCTCTCATGCATGAGGAATTCGGGCCGGCTTGGGAGTCTTATTCTCGCAGATCGTGGCGACTCATTCCCTTTGTATACTGAACAGCAATGAAGAACAATAGGCATATTTAGTTGGTGGTACCAATTCTACATTCAGATGCACCGTCCATTTCACCATGCTCTATGCGCTCTGCGCCTCACCGCCCACTCAACCTCTCAACCACTAAACCATTCAACATTGAGTTCTTGACAACAAATTGCATATAAGTATAATCAAGCTACCCATCCATGAGCACAATTCATGATATTTAAAACAAGGAGGAGAAATCATGATAAAATGTATTTGGAAACCGGCAATGCTGTGTTCACTGCTAACCCTGTCCTGTTTTGTTTTAAGCTCAACCGTTCTTGCTAAAGAGAGCCCGAAGTTTAATAAAGTTGCCATCGTCTCTCTCACCGTGAGTGACGTGGGCGGCTCTGTAAACTCCGGCAGTGTCGGCAGCACTCCGGTCTCGAAACTGATCACTGGCGCGGTTAACAACATGCTCGATGATGCCGAGAAAAAACTGGGAAGCAAGTGGACCATGGAAAAAGTATCCAGCTTTATTGATAGCCCCGGCTACCGAAAACCCGGCGTGGAAAAAACATTGACCGTATACGTGCCGAACCTGAATGGAAAAGAAATGCCGGTATTTACTCAGGTGAGCAAGGAAATTAAGGGCGGAATAATTGAAGCGGAAAAAGCCAAGGAGCTCTGTGCCGCATTGAAGGTCGATGCCGTGGTACTGATTTTCTCCGAATGGACCGCAAAAACCGGCGGCTTTGTTCCTACGACCAAGGCGCTTACCAAGAACATCTTGACGGTATGGGACAGCAGCGGAAACAAGGTGAACACAAAACGGGTTGACATGGTCGGTAATAAAACGCTGGGTCTCGCCGGTGTGAAAGCAGTGAATGAGGAAACGATCGGAGAATGGCGAGACGCATTCAATCGCGCACTTGACGAAATCGTCAAGTCCCTTTAAATCAAAGTAATGAGCCCGCTTGCCGGGCCTGAGCAAATGAAGCCGGTTTGAAATGAAGTTATCATTTTAAACCGGCTTTTTTAACTCACGATAGCATTGCGAATTAGAAGTGATACATTCCGGAGAGGGTCGTTTCAGAATGAGGTGCCATGCTTTCTTACAAGACCATGCGGGTGAACGGCTACGACATGGCATACGTCGAGCGCGGCAGCGGTGTTCCCGTGATACTGGTGCACGGGGCCATCAGCGACTATCGGTACTGGACGTCCCAGATGAGGCCGTTCAGCGAACAGTATCGTGCTGTCTCTGTCAGCTTGCGGCATTGCTATCCTGAGCAATGGGACGGCAAAGGAGGCGGCTGCTCCTTCAGGCAGCATGTAGAGGATATGGCTTCGTTCATCGAACAATTGAATGCGGGCCAGGTGCATGTTGTCGGACATTCGCGGGGCGCTGATGTTGCCTTGCTGCTGGCAGCGGCCCGGCCCGATCTCGTGCGCAAGCTCGTCCTGGCTGAACCGGCACCCATAAATGCGATGCTGCCTGAAACACGGGAGACGAGAGCGGGGATGGAGAAATACAGAATAATATTCGGCGACGCGCTGGCAGCCCTTCAGCGCGGCGACCGGGATAACGCATTAAAGCAGTTCGTGGACGCTGTTAATTACCCCGGGGCATGGGAAAAAGTTCCCGATATACAAAAAGAAATATTTCGCGACAACGCATGGTCTCTAAAAAGCCTGCAGGCGGACGCCGATGAGCCGCTTACCTGTTCGGAGGTTGGTAAATTCGAAGGCCCCGTCCTTTTTGTGACCGGTGAAAAAAGTGCCGGCATATATAAATTAATGTCGGAGTCGCTTCGGCAATGCTTCAAGCGGCATAAGAGCATAACAATCCCTAAAGCTTCTCATCCCATGAACCAGATGAATCCGGAGGCCTTCAACGCAGGGGTGCTCGATTTTTTGGAGAAAAATTAGTGCATGCGCTCATAGGGTGTCGGCTCTCGTCTGATTCACGGTTTCGGCGTTTCCGTGTCGCCTCTCAAACGTCCCCGCGTCCCCGCGTCGCTTCTTCGTCGCCTCGGACTTGGCAAAAGACGTCTAATTTTATAAAATATGTACGTCAGGAGGAATTGGAGAATGAGTACCAAGCTTACTTTGAGATTGGATGACACAGTCATCAAAAAAGCCAAAAAGAAGGCCCGGACCAAAGGGGTAAGCCTGTCTCGCATGGTTGAAGACTACTTTAAATCCGTTGCAGAAATGGAACAGCACGAAGTGAGGGAAACACCGGTTCTTTACGAAATCGCAGGCGTGCTTGCCGGCAAAAACAGAGCGAAAAAAGCGAAGACTGAATACCGGAAGCATCTTTCGGAGAAGTATCGTTGAAGTCAGTCTTGTGTGATATCAACTTCATTCTCGATATATTTCTCAAACGAGAACCCTTTTACAATCCCTCCGCGCGTTTGTTTGCGCTCATAGAGGAAAAGAAGCTGCTCGGGTTTCTTTCGGCCCAGAGCTTTCCGATTCTGTTTTATCTGCTTTCTAAGGAAGTGAAACGGGAGAAAGCTCTGCGGGTACTGGAAAAACTCCAGATGGTTTTTTCGATAGCGGCAGTCGACGAAAAAGTGGCTGGTCTGTCGCTTGCATCAGACTTCAAGGACTTCGAGGATGCCGTACAGTATTATTCGGCGCTGCAGGTGCGCGCTGATTACGTCATTACGAGAAACAAGCGGGACTACAAGGCCGATCGTATTCCGGTAATGACGCCTGAAGAGTTTCTTGCTGCAATCGAAGTGTAGCCTCTTGACCGCACGTTCTACTCATCCGACTTTTTACCCTGAACCATTATTTCACTGTCTCCTGTCTACTGCCTTTTTCATCCTGCGTCTTGTATGGTGTATCATTGGATCATGCATCTTGAAGTTCGGTCTTGCAGCGTAAAGTCTTACGTCCGTGTTTCTCTTCCTTTCTCGTTTGACCTATACTTAAATCATGGGGAATAAATCCATAATCGTCATCGGCGCGGGAATGGGCGGCCTTGCTGCCGGCATCTACGGCAGGATGAACGGCTATGACACGCGTATTTTCGAAATGCATTCCAAGCCAGGCGGACAATGCGCGTCCTGGCAGCGCAAGGGCTACACGTTCGACGCCTGTATTCACCATTTCTTCGGAAGCAATCCCAGCTCGAAGCTTTATACCCTCTGGAGGAGCTCGGCGCCATGCCGCGCGAGATGGTCCGGACCGAGGAATGCGCAAGCGTTCTTTCTCCTGATGACCGGATCTTTTACGATTATTATGACGTGAACAGGCTCGAGGAGCACCTCAATGCCTTTTCGCCCCTTGATTCGCATGTCACGAAGCAATACATCAGGGCAATCAAGGCATTCAGTAAAAGAGACATCTGGGGCGAACTGATCATGAGCGGCGGGGGCGGGTTCCTTACGATCGCGAAAAACATGCTGCCCGTGCTTCCGTGGGTGAAGCCGACCATGCGAGAGTTCGGACAGAAATTCTCCGACCCGTTTTTGAAGCGCGCCTTCCCGCTCCTTATCTATTCCATGCCGGACATACCTCTTATGATCCACCTCGTACGGCACGCGTACGGCCTGACCGGGGCGCTGCAATGGCCCATAGGCGGTTCGCGCGAATTTGCCCGTTCTCTTGAACGGAGATACCGGGAGTTGGGCGGGGAGATACATTACAACAGCCGCGTGGAAAAGATACTCGTTCAGCATGATCATGCAAAGGGGATAAAGCTGGCTGACGGGACCGAACATTGGGCCGATCTGGTCATTTCGAACGCGGACGGACGAAAGACGATCGTGCAGATGCTCGAGAACAAATATACTGATGAACATATCAGGCACTACTGCGGGGAACCCGCGGATGAGACGAACTTTGCGGTCCAGGTCTTCCTCGGCGTGAACCGGGAACTTGGCCGGGAGCCTTCAAGCCTCGTAATGCTGCTTGATAATCCGGTCAAGATCGCCGGGCACGAACATCTCAGCCTCGAGATGCAGATGTACGGGTTCGACAAAACCATGGCAGCCGCGGGCAAAGGCATCATCAAGGTCGAGCTCGTTTCCAGCTATTCCTTCTGGAAGAAACTGTACGCGGACCGACAACGATATGATGAAGAGAAGCAAAAGATAGCAGGCCAGGTCATCGAGCTCCTGGAGCAACGATATTTCACCGGGCTCAAAAGCCAGGTTGAAGTAATAGATGTTCCGACGATCATCACGTGGGAGCGGTTCATGGGCGGAACGCACGGGTTTGCCAACATGCCGAACAAAAAATCGTCGCTGATCAATACGCTGTTCCGGAAAAAACAGGAGATGAAGCTCCCGGGCCTCTCAGATTTCTACATGGTCGGACAATGGGTCACCTCGGCCGGAGCTCTGTTTATGAACGCCTTATCCGGCCGGAAGGCAATACAGGCGATCTGCGAGAGAGACAGGAAAACATTTACGTCATCAGAGAAACAATTAAGACGAGCAGTGTGACAATCCGCAATTGAATCGTCACCGCGTCACGTCGCCTCAATTCGGTTCTCGTCGCTTTTATGTCAGCCCTCTCATTCTACTGGCTACTTGACCCTTGCCCCTATCTGAACCACCCGATATTATTATTGACTCTTTTTTCCATCCCGTGTTACGATATCCAATGTCGGACGGAAAAACAAAAGTAAGCGAGACCGGGATGGACGACGAAACGTATTCTTTATTCGATAAGGATGAACTTCGGGAAGCAATAAAGCCGGAGAGAAAAAGTCTGAAAATCGCCGCCGGCCGCAGCCAAAAGCTTTCGAAAAGCCAGATAACGTTCAACAGGCTGACGAACCGGATCGAGCAGCTTCAGCACATCATTCAGGCGGAGACGCTAAAGCTCGAAGCTCTGCTTAAGGTTTATTTTGCGGAAATCCCGGAGCGGAAGCGGGTGCTTGCTGAAAAGCGCATCGCCGTGGCAAAAGCCCTGGCCTCCTCGACAAAGACGATCAAGTTCGGGAAGAGGCAGTATGAAAACGTGCGCGCGGTGGTCCTCGATCTCTGCGAGGAAGCGTTTGTAGAGATCCAGCCGGACAAGGAAACCGAGGCATTTTACGATGCATGGTCGGAAACCAGCTACCGGGAAGAAGCCCAGGTCCAGACTGACGCGGTAAAGCGGGAAATGGCGGAGCATGCGCGGGCTGCCTTCGGGATTGAAATCGACCCGGATGAGATCGAGGACACAGCCGACGGGTTTGCGCGTTTTGCCAGGCGGCTGCAAAACGAGTTCGAAGAAAACGAGCAAAAACAGGCGGGGTGCCGTACGGGCAGGAAACAGACCAAAAAACAGCTTGAGCGCGAGGAACTGAGGAAACAGGAGGAAGCGCATACGCTGAAGAGCATGCGAAGCATCTATCTATGCCTCGCCAAGGCCCTGCACCCGGACACCGTTACTGATCCGGCCGAAAAGAGCAGAAAAGAGGAATTGATGAAAAAGGTGACGGCAGCGTATTCCTGCCGGGACCTTTCGGTTCTCCTGAAGCTTGAGATGGAGTGGGTAAGATCGGAAGGCCGCGGCCTCGAGACGCTTCCCGAGGAGCAGCTGAAGCTGTATATTTCAGCGCTTCAGGAACAGGTTGAGGCGCTCGAGCAGGAGCGGGAGCTGTTGTACATAAACCCCCGGTTTCGGGAAGTATCGGAATTGGCTCCATATCGAGAGTCTTCAGGGATACAGCAGATCAGGAAAACGGCGCGAGACTATCAGCAAGCGATCACAGGGCTTAAAGAGCTCATAAAGGTATTTTCCAAAACATCGCCCAAGCAAAAGATCGTTCAGTTTGTAAAGTCATATCTTGCCGTGACTACGCCCCGATATGCCGTGCCCGAGGAATTCACGGAGGACATCTTTTTTTAATTGCATAACAGTCGTCCGGTCGCCTCAATAGATCGGCCTTAAACATTCAGCAATCCGCAATTGAAATTTCTCCGCGTCTGATTTATTATTCCCTCGCTTTTACGTTGTTTCTCGTCGCTCCTGTCGATAAAAATGCATTTTTCGTGTCTGCAGAACAGCTGAGAAGCATTAAGCTGGATTAATGTGGGCCGCTTCGTCGCAAATCCGTTTGTTCACCAACATTCCGCAATCCGCATTCCGAACTCCGCAAATTGATACATTTCCCCTTGCCCCATTCGCTTAAAAATAGTATTCTCGTCTCATCGGGAGAACACCATTGAGACGTTTTCTCATCTCGCCGAAAACTCCCTGCCCACCCAGATATGAAGTCCATTACGATTACCAAAATTGAAGATTTTGAGTTCGATAAACGACTAGATCCATCAGATAAACCCAAAAAATAACGTAACTACTCAGGTCATTTTTTTATCCGCAGATCACGCAGATTTCGCAGATAAAAACAAAACCTGAATTCTGGTTTTAAAATCTGCGTCCATCTGCGAAATCTGCGGATAGAAGGCTTTTTCTCAGATTTGTCTTAATGCCGTTCTGAAAAGAAGCTGAATAGTTACAAAATAACGACAATCTTTTGACGCTCTATTTCTATTTCAAATCTTTCCTGGATTCCTATGGCAGTCTCTCTGATTATTTTCACCACATCTCTATCGAGCAGCGCTTTTCGGTACTTCACAGGAAATACGATATGATAGTGAATCGACCACGCGCAATGATTTCCTTTATTTACTTCCGTTCGCTCTTTCACGCTTCGGGCTTAGCACATAAGGTGACACCGCAGCTTGCTGCGGGGAGTTGCAATTTTAATCAGCTTATTTTTTTGGACGAGGTTTTCAGGATGGGCGAACTTGGATGGGTACAAGTGCTATTGAAACTTGGACCACTTTTTTGCATTATCCATAAACTTTATGTGAATTTGCATGGCTTGCCCTGTGAATAATTTGAGTTATGCTACCATTGAAGTATACGAAGAAAAAAATACCCGACGCAGCAGATATTTCAGACCATTCAAAAGAGAATTAAGGATGCCCAGCCATGAGAAATGATGTTCAATTACCCAAAATAACCCGGCCGGGAATTTCGGGTGTGTTACGGCGGGAGAGGCTCTTCAGACAACTCGATAAAAGCCGGAAACAGCCGGTAATCTGGGTAGCCGGTCCCGCCGGTTCGGGCAAGACTACTCTTATCTCGAGTTATCTTGAGGCGCGCAGGCTGCCCTGCCTCTGGTATCAAGTGGACGGGGGGGACTCGGATATAGCTGGCTTCTTTTATTATATGGGACTGGCGGCAAAGAAGGCTGCGCCCCGTTACCGGAAGCCCCTTCCGATCTTATCTCCGGAATACCTTCAGGCATTGAGTATATTTGCCGGGAAGTTTTTCGAAAACCTTTATGGAAGACTGAGACCGCCTTTTGTCCTCGTATTCGACAACTATCAGGAGATTCCCGCTGATTCCCGGTTACACGAGTTGATCAAGGAAGGCCTGTCAATACTGCCCGACCATATCAATGTAATAATAATAAGCCGGGCTGAACCTTTAAAACCGTTTGCACGCCTCCGGGCCAATAAAAAAATATCATATCTCGGTTTTGGCGAACTCAGCTTCAGCCTCCATGAAACAAAAACGCTCATCCGGGGCCAAAAGCGTAAAGAGGTCAGCCCTGCGGATATAAAAAGCCTCTATCAAAAAGTGGAAGGATGGGCTGCAGGACTGGTTCTCTTGTTGGAGCGGTGGAAGACTGCCGGCTTCAATATCGAATCCCTGGATATATTGAAGGAGAATGAGATATTTGATTATTTTGCAAATGAAATTTTTGAGAAAGCGGACGAGGAAATACAAAATTTTTTACTCAGGACCGCCTTCCTTCCGAAAATGGATTCTCACATGGCGGAACACGTGTCAGGAGACCGGGAAGCAGGCAGGAAATTGGCCTATTTAAGCAGGAATCACTATTTCACGGAAAGACGCTCCCTGGCCCTCCCTGTTTATCAATACCATTCCCTATTCAGGGATTTTCTGGCGACAAAAGCAAAGTCCTTTTTTTCCAGTGAGGACCTGGAAAAAATACAGATGGCTGCAGCAGAAATACTGGAACGATCGAACATGGTCGAGGATGCCGCGCTGCTTCTTGTCGAGTTGAGGAGATATGAAGATCTTGTCCGGTTAATAACGAACAATGCAGCTTCTCTGTTGTCCCAGGGCCGGAACAGGACTTTGGAAACATGGATCAGCTTCATTCCGCAAATGCAGACTGATACCTCACCCTGGCTCCTCTACTGGCTCGGCGCTTCCCGGCTTTCTTTCAACATTCTTGAAAGTCGTTCTTGTTTCGAGAGGGCCTTTGTGCAGTTCAAGGTCCGGAATGATCCTGCCGGCCTTTACCTGTCCTGGGCGGGGGTGGTTACGACTTATATTTATGCATGGGGAGATTTCAGACCGCTTGACCGCTGGATTTCCGAGATGGAGGAGCTCCTGGTACGTTATCCGGTATTCCCTTCATTTCAGGTTGAAGCGCAAGCAGCAGCCGCGATGCTCAGTGCCCTCATGTTCAGGCGGCCGCAGCACCCGGACTTTTCGAAATGGCAGGACCATGTAAGAGAGCTTATGCAGGCGGTCCCTGATATGAATTATAAAATGACGGAAGCCTGCTCGCCATCAACTATGCGGTGCTGTTCGGGGACTTTGCTAAGGCCGAAGAGATCATTAATGAATTGCAGCCTGTTATAGACTCGGGGGGGAGCCCGCCGCTCACTTTGATTACCTGGTATGCAATGCTCGCCAGGTATTGCTGGTTCACCAATTTACACAATGATTGCCTGAACGCCGTCAAGAACGGCATGGATGTTGCCGAAACAAACGGCATTCATCTGATGGATTTCAGGCTGCTCGCAGAGGCGGCATTCAGTCATTTAACATCGTGTAATTATCCCGCTGCATCGGAATGCCTGAATAAACTCGCTGCCGTCGTCAACAGCTCCAGTTATATAGATGTCGCTCTCTACAATTACCTGCTGTATATTCAAGCTATACACCACAAAGACCTCGATCGGGCTGCGGGCTATGCACGGGTTGCTGTGGAGCTGGCCAAGAAGTCCGGTTATATTCTGGCTGAGACAATGTTTCAAACCGGGCTTGCGCTTTCACTGATTCAAAAAAATGAACACGAGGAAGCTGCCGGACATCTTACGGCTGCCAAAACCTCGGCCATCGCAATGAACTGCTCCTATATTGAATTCATATGCATGGTCTGCGAGGCCAGATCCGCCTTTGATCAGGGCACGGATGAAAACGGTTTTGAATTGCTTCGCAAAGGGCTTGCAATTGGGAGGGGCAAAGGGAAATTTTTAAATTTTTGCGTATTCCCTCCCTATTTTCTGGTCTGGATGTGCGAAAAGGCGCTCAAGGCCGGGATCGAGGTCGAGTATGTACGTGAACTTATCCGGAAACGCAACCTGGTTCCCTCTGATCGCCTGGTGGAGATCGAGGAGTGGCCATGGCCAATAAGAATATATGTGTTCGGTAAATTCGAAATCATCAAAGAGAACGGACCCGTTATATTTTCCGGAAAAGTTCAGCAAAAGCCTTTGGCTTTACTCAAGGTATTGATTGCCCTTGGAGGGCGGGAAGTACACGAAGAACAGCTGACCGATATCCTGTGGCCCGATGCTGATGGTGATCTGGCGCATAAATCTTTTGACATTACACTGCATCGGTTGCGTCTGTTAATAGGGAATGATAAAGCAATCCGTCTCAAGGAAGGGCTTCTGAGCCTCGATCCCGGACAATGCTGGGTTGATGTCTGGGCTTTTGAACGGCTTTTCGACAAGGCCAAAAGCGCATCCCCTCCGAATGCCGCGCAGGCCGAGAAAGCCGTGAAGATTTATCGAGGCCATTTTCTGTCCCATGATTCCGATAAATTAGGCACTGGTGCCAAACGGGAGCGCCTCCGGAATAAATTTATTTTCGTTATTACGAGATATTGCGAACACCTTGAGAGCACCGGGGAGTGGAACAAGGCTGTTCAGATTCTCCAGAAGGGTCTTGAGATAGATAGTATGGCCGAGCAATTCTATCAACATCTCATGATTTGCCATCACAAGCTCGGGCTGGAGTCGGAGGTCCTGAGAATTTATAACCAGTGCAGCTTCGTGATGAATGAAACGCTCGGTATCAAGCCGTCTTCAAAAACAGAAAAGCTGAGAGCTGAGATGTTGAGGCCTATTTAATAATCCCCTCCACACAATCGAAATTCCCATCTGCAAAATTCCTTTCTTTTCAATGTGATCCTATTTTTATCCGACTCAATTAAATCCGTAAGCTATCTGTGGGTATTGTTTTTTAAAATGCGAACTGTTTTTAACAGCTCCTGCCCGGCTTTTACTTTAAAAAAAAGAAGAAAACGAAAATGAAAAAACTTTTGTCAGTGTTCGCAACAATGGCTGTTCTTACGATGTTTCTGTTCTCGGCAGCGTATGCCGGAACAGGCGATGTTACCATGACGTATTGGGGCCAATCCGCTTTTAAGCTGGAATCAGGCGGAAAGACTGTCCTGATAGATCCCTGGATCACCTACAATCCTGCAGCCCAGGGCATTATTAAGGTTAACGACATTAAGGTTGCAGATCTGATTTTTATCAGCCATGATCATTTCGATCACGTGGGAGATACGTATGATAGCGAGGGAAAAACGATTCACGCGGGAGACACGATAGCGATTGCAAAGAACACCGGGGCAATTGTCGTGGCCGAATATGAAACCGCTCAAAAGCTTATAGCTGAGGGCCTGCCACCGCAGAATGTCCTGTTCGGCGGCTATGGCAGGGGTATCGGCGGACCAATAAACGTGAATGGAATTATTCTCGTTATGACTCCTGCCGTCCACTCCTCGGACTCCGGTGCGGCCGTTGGCCACATTATAACATTCCCCGGCGGAGCAACTATTTACCATGCCGGCGATACCGCAATTTTCAGCGATATGCAGATCTATGGAACACTGTATCCGATGGATATGGCCTTGTTGCCGATCGGCGGTGCGTTCACGATGGATGCCGTGCAGGCGGCCGAAAGCCTGAGGCTTCTCAAGCCGGGAAAAGCAATGCCCATGCATTACGGCACCTTCCCGATGCTCGTGTCGAGTCCCGAGCAGTTTGTAGCGCAGGCCAAAAAAGTGGCGCCCGAAGTGGAGATTGTCGTTCTTAAACCCGGAGAAAGTTATATTCTTCAGCCAAAAACAACAATTCAGTAAGCAAGCCCGGGCAGGAGCTTTGCTTATAAATAGAGAGTGAAATTAGGGTTCCCCATTCATGCGGCGGAATGGTTCTTTCCGGAGTTGTATCCGACACAGACAAGATAGAGCCCCGGATCAGGGGGAAGGGAGGGACTAAGCCCCTCCCTTAATATCCCGGTCCAGGAAACACCGGCTTCGTTTATTTATTTTTTCCCAAGGACTTCATATAGGCGACTAAATCCTTCATTTCATCCGATCTGGGATCGATAGTCTTCCCCTTGTTTGCCATCATGATGCAGACATTGTTGGCATCTTCAAGCGAGAGCCATTTCCCTCCCGGATTCGTCCAGTCTTTCCTGCCGGGCGCTCCTGCTTTCTCTAATCCTTTTCCATCCGGATGGCAGGAACTACATGATTTTTCGCCCGGTGCGCTGAAGGCCTTAGGGTCATTGAAGAGGGCCTTTCCTTTTTCCACAGTGCCTTGAGCAAGAACCAGAGAGACCATAACGACAAGAGCTGACGTAACAAGTAAAACCATCCGTATCAATTTCATAGCTTTATTCTCCTTTCGTAATTAGTCAGCTTTTTAAAACCAGACTCATTTGCTTTCATCTGCGAAATCTCTGTAATCTGCGGATTGAAAAATGACCTGAGCAGTTGCCTCCTTTCCTTTTTTGATCGAGAGCGTTCGTTTGACTTACGATCAATATTAATTTCCAATTGAACCGGGATAATATTATAAATATACCTCGCAGATTTTATTATTAATATCAAAAGGCAAGTTTTCGTGGATCAAAGAAGATGCGATAAATCGCCAGATTCTACTATCCTATAAATGTCGTTCGGAAGGATGTCGGCTCTCGCCAGATTCACGGTCTCCGTTAAGCAAGCCGGAATAGCTTTGAAAGAAAAACATAGAACAAGCAGAAAACTATGCGCCAATTCAGGAATTCCTTGGGTCTTATTAACGAACGGTATTTATTGGCAGCTTTATCATTTAAGTTTTGATGTAGGGATAAAGGCCCTTGCGGTTCGGCTAACGGTTCCCGTCATCAATGTCCGTAGGGGACTTGCACCTTCGAGTGAGTGCCCCTGCGGGCGGACCAAAAGAGAAGGATCGTGAATGTTCACGATCCTTCTCTTCAATCAGATTGAAATTATAGCCTGCACCTGGCCGGAAACCGCCTTCGTTACTGACTGATCAGACTCCGGCTATCCCGATTTCCCTGTCTTAATTTGTCTTAAGATAAATAAACGCAGTCCTTATCGTCCCATCATCCAGCGTTGCGTTGACGAGCCACGTGCCGCTTGTCAGCCCGGCTGTACTCAGGTTGAAAATATATATGTTGTCCGTGGAATTATATCTGAAAAGGTTGCCCGTGTCCGCCCCGCTGGTGGACGTTGCATCTATCGGATCTCCAGCCGGCTGATCATCGGAGTATTTCTGCAGGGTAAGCGCGGCGCGGGCCGAGGAAATATATTCTCCGCCTGCATTCATCAACTGGAACTTCACCGGTATCGTGCTCCCCAGCTTAAACGGTTTGTTAAGACTGACCGGCGTGAGAAAACCGCCGAAAGCGTATGTCACCGTATAGGTTGCGCTCGTCTGCGACGTATTTCCGGACCGGTCTGTCGCGCTGACGGTATACGTATATGTTCCTACCCCGTTCGCATCTCCACCGGCCAATGATGCGTTTTGACCGGCCACGCCTGAAAGATTGTCAGTTAGTGAATAGCCGGCAACAGGCACCCCGCCGAGAAGATAGGTCCCTCCATTGCTGATCCCGGTGATTGTGATAGCCGGAGGGGTCTTGTCGAGTTTTATCGTGACCGAGGCAGTTGCAGTAAGCCCCGCCTTGTCTACTGCTGTTCCACTCACCTCCTGCCCCGGCGTTTCATAGGGGACGGTTACCGGAGCAGGGCAGGATGCGATCCCCGACCCGGAATCGGCACAGGTGAACGTGACCATGACATCGGTGTTGTTCCATCCATTTGAGTTCGGAGCCGGCGTGACGGTTGCCGTTATCGAAGGCGGTGTTTTGTCGATATTCACCGTCACCGTCGTCGGGGTGTTGTTGTCTGCCAGGTCATAGGCCGTGCCGGTAGTTGTCTGGTTGGGTGCTTCGGCGTTGAAGAATGCAAAAGCGGGACAGGAAGCAATGCCTGACCCGTTGTCAATACATTCGAATGCTACGGTAACATCCGTTTTGTTCCACCCGTACGTGTTCGGAGCCGGTGTGATCGTCGTCTTGATCACCGGAGGGGTCTTGTCGAGTTTTATCGTGACCGAGGTTGTTGCTGTAAGGCCCGCGTTGTCGACAGCCGTTCCGCTCACTTCCCGGCCCTGCGTTTCAGCGGAGGCGGTTACCGGAGCAGTGCAGGATGCAATCCCGGACCCGGTATCATTGCAGGTGAACGTTACGGTCACATCGGTGTTGTTCCACGCATTCTTATTCGGAAGCGGGAGGGTGGACGCCGAGATGGCGGGCGGCATCGTGTCAATATTGATTGCGAGATCATGCGGCGGATCCTCGCTATTGCCGGCGTTGTCCTTTGCGTAATAGGGAGCGGTGTGCCGGCGGTCCCCGCTTACGGTAAACGACGCGGTGCTCGACGGCACGACAGTCTCGGTTCCGTCAAGAGTGTAGTGGATCTCCTTAACTCCCGAGCCCGTGTCTGTTGCAGTTAAGGAGACTGAAACGTCCGAGACGTACCATCCGTTCGCGCCCGCTGTCCCGCTTACGATAGCGGTTGTGACGGGCGGCGTGGCGTCCCGGCCCCCGCAGACAGGCTGCCTGATAATCGTCCAGGACACATTTGTCTGATCATACCTGCTGTCGCCCGCTGCCACGACTGTAGCGTCCTCTTTAAGCCCAACCGTGTGGTTGTAGCCTCCGGCAACGGCAATGATGTGCGTCCAGCCGGAGACATTCAACTGTCCATAAACATTTTTTCCGACAGCCACGACTGTTCCATCCTCTTTCAGTCCCACCGTATGGCTGTAGCCTGCTGCTATCGCCTTGATGTGCGTCCAGCCGGAGACATTCAACTGTCCATAATCATTTTTTCCGACGGCCACGACTGTTCCGTCCTCTTTCAGTCCCACGGTGTGAGCGTAGCCAGCGGCAATCCCCTTGATGTTCGTCCACGAGGTGACGTTCAACTGGCCGGGGCCGTACGTGTTATTTCCGACAGCCACAACTGTTCCGTCCTGTTTAAGTCCGACCGTGTGATAGTAGCCTGCCGCAACTGCTTTGATGTTCGCCCAGGAGGAGAAGTTCAACTGGCCTGAATTGTAATTTCCGGAGCCCACGACTGTTCCATCCTGCCTCAGGCCGACTGTCTGCAGTGCGGCTGCGGAAATAGCGGCTATATTCGTCCAGGAGGAGACATTCAACTGGCCGTACGTGTTGCTTCCCGTAGCCACCACGGTTCCATCCGCTTTCAGGCCGGCTGTATGAAAGTTGCCTCCTGCAACGGCCTTGATGCCTGTCCACGACGTGACCAGCAACTGGCCCGACTCTCTCAGTCCGAAACCTATGACTGTTCCATCCTCTTTAACCGCGACCGTATGGTTGGTGCCTGCTGCTACGGCAGTTATGTTCAACCATGGAATATTCAACTGGCCATAGCTGTTATTTCCGGCGCCCACAACCGTTCCATCCGCTTTAAGACCGATCGTATGAGTCGAGCCCGCCGCAATGGCCGTAAGGTTCGTCCACGAGGACACATTCGACTCGCCGGTCCCTGAATCGTTGGATCCGACAGCAACGGCTGTGCCGTCGGCTTTAAGCCCCACGGTATGCTCCCAGCCGGCTGCAATGGCCGTAATATTCGTCCACGAGCCCACATTCATCTGGCCCTGGTTGTTATCACCGACCGCCACGACGGTCCCGTCCTCTTTAAGACCGACCGTGTGAAAATCGCCTGTTGCAATGTCCTTTATGTGATTCCATGAAGAAAAATTCAGCTGACCATAGGAATTGAATCCGGCCCCAACGACTGTGCCGTCGGATTTAAGGCCGACCGTATGAACCGAGTCGGCAGCAATCGCGATGATATTCGTCCACGACGACACCTCTATCTGGCCGTAATTGTCTCGCCCGACCGCCACGACCGTGCCGTCCTCCTTGACCCCCACCGTGTGATACAGGCCTGCAGCAATCGCGATAATATTCGTCCACGAGGACACATTCAGCTGGCCATAGGTGTTATTACCGACAGCCACGACTGTTCCATCGTCTTTAAGACCGACCACATGACGGTCGGCTGCTGCAACGGACTTGATGTTCGTCCACGAGAAGACCTTCAATTGGCCATCGGCGTCATAACCGACAGCCGCGACCGTTCCATCCTCTTTAATGCCGACTGAAATAGCCCCGCCCGCGGCAATGGTAGCAGACTCAGCGCAGGGAACGGCCTGAGAAAGGGACGGGATGGACAGAAAGAACAGAATGAAAAGCGAGATTGCTGAAAGCAGGCCGCGCTTCTCCGCAATAAGTCCGGGCAGGGAGCGTCTCATAACGCACCTCCCTCAACCGAAACAGCAAGATCCTTTACCGGACCATTCTCAGCAATCTCTCCTTCATAGTCCCAGAAAAGATGCAACTGACGGAAATCACTCTGCTCGAGGACCATGGAACTGGTTACGGTAACGGGGAGCTGCATTTGCTGCTGCGGCGCCAGTGACGCGACGTTCAGAACGGTCCGGTCCCGGCTCATGAGAGGAACCGGGTCAAGAGACAAAACCAGATTGGAGAGGGTGCTCGTCCCGGAATTCTTGACCGTAAGACTGTAACTCACAACAACCGTATCCAGGCCAGTGCTGAAGTCCGTCATGGTGTGAGTGACGGAAATAGGCGGGTCCGCCCATGCCGCACTTGAAAGTGCGAGAAATACGAAAAACAATAATGCCGCAAGCCGCTGCTTCATAGAGACCTCCTGTTTATTTTTAAAGCAGTACACTTGATATGCGTTGTCAGTATTCAGAAGATTTATGACGTGAAGGACACGATGCGCTTCGGTAAAGCTTTGCAGAAACTACTCATGATCGACAAAAATTCAACGCTAAACCGTGAATGCTATCGTGATTTAGGAAGGCTGCTATCGTGGAGGTAGGATTATACAAATAGGCATTTTTTTTGTCAAGGAGGTTTTATCGGGTTTATAACGGGTCTATGCTTCACCCTTGGTTCCCGTCTCGCAGATAATAAAGCCCCCTCTCCCTTTTTCCCTCTCCCTCCAGGGGAGAAGGGCAGGGGTGAGGGGAGTTTATCTATTGAGATGGTACGACAATGAGTCTAAGCAGTGCATAGCGCGAATGCAGGCGGTTGCACGGGATGCAGGGGGTTCTGGAAATGCAAAAACGAATTCGCTCGCTACCGCTCACTCCAGAATGTTCCAACATTCCACAATCCGCAATGGTTCGACGTTGCTCACCATCATGAGCGCCCTCGACTGAGCTTGCCGAAGTCCTGTCGAATGATCCGCAATTGATAAAATTCCCTTGTCCCTTCATTCAAAATGCGTTATCCTCGCCTTTCAGTAGATCGCTATTTTTAGTGCTCGCGGAACGGGGAACATGCTGATGCGTGACTCAGAGAAGACAGAACAGAAAAAGGCGATTCGGGAAATCAGAATAAACCCGATCGTGCCGACCGAGTCGGTGCTTGTGGCCACAGCGCGCAGTATGCGCCCGAAAAAAGAAGAGCCCCCTGTGCCGCACGACGCGCGCCCGTATGTGGAGGCCTGTCCCTTTTGCACGGGAAACGAGGACAAGACACCTGCGCCTATCGCGGTATTTCCCCGTGAAGGAGCATGGCAGATCAGGATCGTGGAGAATATGTTTCCGGTCCTGGGCGACGACAAAGAGAATCCGAACTTCGCTTTCGGACTCCAGCAGGCCATTGACGGATACGGCCGGCATGAAGTCATCATCGACAATCCCTCGCACGGCATCCGGATCCATGAAATGACTGATGAGCATCTTGAGGTCATTAGGGTCAAATCTTTGCTGTTGACAAGTTTACTCCTTTCTGCCATGATCGGACATGGCGCGCCCCCTTCGAATACAATACCCCAATGCAGTCTATCATGTTACTTGCCGCGGAAATGAACGACAGGCTATATTCAAGGATGATGAGGATCGGAAACGGTTTCTTCAGATACCTGGTTCAGTCGATAAATATCTACTCAATCAAGTTTTACAGTTACGTCCTTATGTCCAACCATTTTCATCTGCTTCTCGAAACCCCCAAAGCCAACCTTTCCGAGTTTATGCGCAAGTTTAACATAACCTATACCGGTTATTACAATCGTCGCCATGACCGGGTCGGACATCTGTACCAAGGCAGATACAAAAGCGTTCTCGTGGATAAGAACGAATATCTTTCCGTCCTCTCACGCTACATTCACTTGAACCCTGTTAAAATAAAAGCCATGAAAAAGCTTTCGGAACCGGAGCGGGGACGTAGTGTCCCGAGTGGCCTTGTTAAATAGGCCAGTTACATTTCCAATCCACTCCTGACCGCTTCACTGATTGCCAGGTCCTCATCATGTCCCTACAGACGCGAAGCGACACCGACAAGGCACCTCTGTCCTCCAGCATGTATAATTAAATTAACGAAACAATCGAAAGGAGAAATTCGCCATGAAGAACATTACCCCCTTCTTATGGTTTGATACCCAGGCCGAAGAAGCCGTAAAATTCTATGTTTCCCTTATCAAGAATTCGAAGATCATCACGACCACCCGCTACACCGAGGAGGCCGCAGCAGCGGCGGGTATGCCTGCCGGGTCGGTGATGACCGTCGAGTTCCATCTGAATGGGCAGGATTTTATGGCTCTGAACGGCGGTCCGACATTTTCCTTCTCGCCGGCGATCTCGTTCATGATCAAGTGCGATACGCAGGAAGAGATCGACCTGCTCTGGGAGAAGCTGTCCGAGGGCGGAGAGAAGAACGTTTGCGGCTGGTTGAAAGATAAGTACGGCGTGTCGTGGCAGGTCGCCCCCGCTGTTCTCGGAGAGCTGATGAAGGACAGGGAGGGAGCGAAGCGGGTCATGAAGGCGGTGCTCAAAATGACCAAGCTCGACATGAAGAAGCTGCAGCAGGCCTATGATCAGCGGGAAGCAGCGTGATGAGACTGACGCGGAGACTGTGAGGCCTGAAGAACTTTGGGGACGGAAGATTCCAGAGGAAGAACATTGGTAATCTGGCGGTTCGACCGGGGACGCCGTTGCGGACGTAGTGACCGAAATGGCTAGAGAATAGCTGGGGTTTTTCTCATCCTTCAATTCTTAATCGATAGCCGTTTCACTTGAGTCAACGTGCATAGTAGTGAAATCTTTTCTGCTGTCCGAAGATTGCTTTATCCGAGCGGAACTTCCCGGATCGCTTCAACTTCTCTTCCTCTTAATCACAATAGTCTTTTTAAAGTCAATGTCGATATGGTTATCCATGAAATTCCGGATTATTTTCTCTTGCTGTCACGGTTGGACAAAAGGAACCCTGAGCACAGGGTAAATGCTCAGAGTTCCTTTCTGGCCTCGCTCTTTAATGGTGTGGTCACGCGGCTTTCTTCATTTTCTTAACATGTTCTCCGGCGCGCCTCAGTTCGTCCCTGAACTGTTCATGATCGACCTGCATGCCGTTCAAGTATGCGCTCCACCCGGCGCTTGCCTTGGCATAATGCACGGCCTCCTCAATTTCCTTATCGGTAGCGCCGAACAGCTTCGCCATCTCGGTATGGTAGAGCGTGCAGTAACTGCATTTGGAAACTGCCGATATCCCCAAGCCTATAAGCTCGCGGTATTTGTTCGGGACTGCGCCATCCCCGAGCTGTATTTCCTTGAAAAGCTCCCACTCATGCTCAAGAGTCGAGTCCGGAATTGTTTTGAGGAAACCCGGGACGAGCCCGAGCTTCTCTTCCATCTCTTTATATATTTGTTCTCTGTTCTTCATACTGTTTTAAGGGATAATCCCTCTCCTTTTCCTTTAAGTTGATTTTGCCGGCCTCGCGTTCGTTGTCAGGCCGCCTTGCTGACTTCCCCCCGCAGCGCCCGCCTCATATCTTCCGTGTCCAGGTAATAGTGAAACTGCGTCACTTTCCCATCCTTCAGCTCGATCACCATCACGAAGTCGGCCTTGTATTCGACGCCCGTGGACCTGACCTTGCTGTGCTCGATCCCTTCCACGATCACGCGGTCATCCTGGGCGGTGAAGCGCACGGGCTTTTCTTCGATAGGCTCGACCGCGTCCAGGAATTCCTTGAAAAAGCTTTCCACCTCATGCCGGTTGTGCCGGGGTTTCGCGAAGCCCATGCCGGAGATATCGCCGGTCACGGGGCACTTCCAGTCGACCTTGTCTTCCGCCACATGGGCAACGAGAGTCTTCAGGTCTTTCCTGCCGTACGCGGAGAACATATCTTTCACAATCTCTATATTTTTTTCCTGCTCGGTCATGACATATCTCCTTTCCCTTCTTCATATAAAGCAAAGGGATCCTTTTCTGTCAATGCAGGAAAAGTAGCAGGAAGCGGGATAGTGCCTTGCAGCCAACGCCTTCACTGAGTTCTGCGATTTGCTTTGGGACAATGTCCGCATCTTTTTCAGTGGTGGATTTAGAGATAAAAGCAGGGATCGCTGCTGTTACCAATTGCGTTATGTAAGGAAGCGAAGCTTTCAGTAAAGGAAACCATACAGCCATTCGATACCTCCCTGAGGAGAATATATCGGGTCAGGGTCTTTAATGTTTATATTTGCTTTTTTTGCGTTGACTTCATCGTCTGCATTCATAATATCCATTCAAAACAACCCTGGGGTCAGGTCCATACTGTTGGACTTTTGTTTAAACGGGGAGCATCTTAGAATCAATAGAGGCAGGTCTGTAATGTTTGACTCATCCCCTCAATATTCCTTTTACCCTTTCAAAAAGCGGCCGTCGAATTCTTGACCTTGAGAAAAAGATCGCCCGCTTCACCCCCGTGCTTTCCCTCTTCACCCAGACCTTTGAGTTTGATCTTCTGCCCCTCTCTGATCCCAGGCGGAACGGTGATGAAGATTTCCTGGATTTACCGGCTGATTGAGGATGTACTTGACCTTTCCTCCGGACGAAGCCTCCCCCCGGGCGGCGTGATTGCCAGTGAACCTTAATGCGCAAATACTTTTGTCGGAGCGTTATGATCTTCATGCTCGACTTTGATTGCGGCAAATATTGGGGTTATGAGAGCATCTGTACGACATAAGACGTCTTACAGGCAGCGGTGTCATAATATGGGTAGGATGACGTTTTCCATAAGGCATGGATGTATTTCGCAGAATTTGATTAATGGAAATACATTTAAGGAAAGGAGATCAATCATGATAGTCCGAAGAGAGATAACGATAATGCTTCTCCTCGTTTCTGTCTTGCTTGTCGGAAGCTGTGCAGAAAAGAAGACACCGCCCGTCCAGACGAGTGCGGAAAAAACCACAACCTCGATTGAGGCAGTCGAAGGCGATATCAGGGCAATGAGGCAATGACGTCACAGATTAACACGACAAACGCGTCCCTGAATCGGGTAATCCAGTTGAAAGGTACACCTGCCGCGAAAACTGCTTTCGATGCATATTCGATAAATGTTTCGCAAATGGATAAAGCCGCAGCAGCGTTCATCAAGGACAGTGACCAGATGACGGCAAGAGGTATTGACTACTTCGCAGAGTGGAGTAAGTCGGGCGATACATACACTAATCCCCAGATACAGCAGCTCAGTGACGAGAGACGCTCCCAGCTCATGGACACGTTCAGCCAAATAGCGGGACCCAGCTGGGGAGTAAAAGCCCAGGTTAACACCTATCTGTCTCAGCTCAAGCAGATAAAAACCTATCTATCGAATGACCTGTCAGCTTCAGGAGTCGATGCGATCAGTTCTGTTGTCCAAAAAACGATTAATGACGGCCAGCAGATAATAACTGACGCGCAACCGATGTTGGCTGCCGCCGAACAGGCGCATGCTCAAATAGGCGAGATAGGAGCGGCGACGGGAGGTGTTTCTTCGCCTGGGAACTAGCCGATCACTGAGAAGAATCGTCCATGCAGCGTGAGAAAACTTCGAGGCGGACAGGATCGGGGGAAGGTTACGCTGACCCCCGACAAAATCCTGTCCGTAACTATTCCCGCCATGGGGAACTTTGGGATGTCGTGTCCGGAATGTCATTATGTCCTATGAGCCCTTTTATCTCAACCACCTGTTCCCGGAAAAATATCAGCGACCTCCGTAATCAAAATCACATACTTTCCCCTAACCCGCCCGTAAAATAACATCAACTGCAGTTTTGCAGGAGGTCCGCATTGCGCCCTCTCGCTACCCATTCCAACGTCAAATCAAAATTTACGTTGTCAAGTTCGACGAATGTGAAAAATGATAGTACAGAAGAAAAAAATAATATTTATAGCAACGATCGTAATCGTCCTTGTTGCAGCGATCATCGCGGCTCTCCTGCTCGAAATCAAAACCTTTAAACCGCAGGTCGAAGCAGCTGCCTCGCAGGCTGCGGGAATGGATGTCCGGATCAACGGCAGGATGGGCATCGTTTTTACTCCCGGGTTCGCGATATCGATGGAGGACGTCAGCGTCCGAAACAAGGGAACCAATGTCGCCACTATTGAGAAGATGACGATCTGCCTGGAACTCATTCCCCTCGTGCGGGGCGAAGTCCGGATACGACGGGTCGAGTTCGTGAGGCCGGCCATGTCCGTAGTCCGTTACCGGAACGGAACGTTCAATTTTGACAAACCAGGGCCGGCGCCGTCGGAAAAACCGCTTTCGATACCGGCGTCGTCCATCTTTCAGGGGACGCTTGTTTTTACAGATAAGTTATCCGGAGAAAAGATTGAAGCGGAACGCCTTGATCTGACCCTCCGAAACGTTTCATACAGCGGGTCGGATTCAGCGGAGCTGCTCAGGAACATTTCATTCACCGGGGATATCAGGTGCAGGACAGTCAAGAGCAACAACCTCGCCGTATCGAACATCGCGATGAAAATAACAGGAAGAAGGGGAATGTTCGATATCGAACGGGCCAGGATGAACGTTTTCGGGGGGAGCGGGAAAGGGAGCTTGCACCTGGACGCGACGGGTGCAGCCCCTCGTTACCGGGTGTTCTGTGCTCTCAGCCGGTTCAGAATCGCAGATCTTATCCGGGAATTCTCGCCCAAAAACATCCCTGCAAAAACCATAGAAGGGCTGACGGACTTTTCCGCGAACCTGACTGCAAAGGGGAAGAGCATGGATGAGATGAAACGGTCGCTCAGCGGCGACGTTTCCCTGAAAGGCGAAAATGTTACGTTCTCCGGCGCCAATATCGATGCCCTTGTCTCAAAATTCAAGCGCTGCCAGAACTTCAACCTTGTGGACGCCGGGGCGTTCTTACTTGCGGGCCCGTTCGGACCGTTGCTCACCAAGAGCTATAATTTCGGACGTCTGTATCACGAAGAGTCACGAGGCGGAGAAGGGAGCATCAAAAAACTCGTTGCAATCTGGAAAGTCGATCACGGCATTGCGGAAGCGTCGGATGTGGCCCTTGCTTCAAACAAGCACAGGATCGCCATGAGGGGAGGATTGAATCTCGTCAACGACCGGCTTATTGACACATCCGTAGCAGTGCTTGATAAGCGGGGGTGCGCTGTGTACAGGCAGAAAGTGCATGGACCATTGCTCAAGCCGGAGATCGAGGCAAGCGCGCTTAAGTCAATTACCGGGCCAATGTCAAACGCCCTCAAGAGCGCGAGGAAATTCATTCAGCGAGAAAAGTGCGCGCCGTTTTACTCAGGATCGGTGCCTCAGCCGGCGGGGTAAGGGCGCTTCAATTGAAGGGAGAATCTTTAAGAAAATGCCTATTATTGGAATGATAAATTTTTGAAAACCAGTAGTTTAGCGTGGCCCGACCCCGATATCCAGTATCTGGATATGCAGAATATCAGCGATGTAATCGCGTGTCCGAGGAGTCCGCAGACAATCGGGTTCTGAGTCTTTGGCATGTCTGGGTGGTGCTGCGAGCGGCTGGTGCGAAAAAGATAAGGATCTTGCTTGCGGCCAGTGAACATGAGCCAAAGCGCGAATACAGGCTGAACTTCATGCCTTGATGTTCGAGATCTTTTCTTTTGGCTCTTCTCCATAATGAGTGGAACTTTTTGCATTTCTCATTCTTCACAGCTCTTTTTGTCGCCTTTCTTGCGTGCCATCCTGCGCTCTCGCACCCGCTGGGCGCGAGAACCCTAAGCGACGCTAAAACCTGCGTCAGGGCAAGAAAGTGACCCAATCCCGCTGCGACATATGATCCCGGCTTTGGACGGGGAAGGGGTCAGTCGCGGGGAGGTCGCATTATAGGGCGTATTCAGCTGCTGGCGGATCTCCTCAGAAGATGCACGCGGCGAAAATCTGTTGGCTTATCCTCCTTGTCTTTCGTCGGGTCAAAAGCCCACGGCCGGCTAATACATTGGGTCAATTGACTCGCCTCCGATGAGCGCTAAATTCAGAAGCATAAGGCGCCGGGAAATGCGCCAGGAGGTCAAACTTATGAAAATCAATTCCGCAGTACTACGTTACGTTCCTTTGGCCATGTTCGTTGCCTGAGCGACAAAGACTCTCATCCGGGTCCGGATGGAAAAAGCCGATCGAAGACAAAGTGCTCGGCAAGAGAGGTCAAAAAGAAATTAAGCCCAATACGGCGTGCGGCTTAGCCGGATTGAATCCCGCGACTTGCAAAGGAAGGCACCGGCTCCTGCCGAAGGGAACTCACCAGGTGGCGAAGGTGCATTCGTAACGCTCGGCGTCACCCCATCACCTCGCCTGCAACCCAGTCGGTTACGACTGCACTAGCGGGAGTGCAGTGTGTCGCTTCTTGGTCGACTAATTGTCGTCTCACGTCTGCTTTAACTTTCCCTTGCCCCTTTCTCTTAAAAATAGTATTCTCGCCTCATTAGCACAATTAAGCTTGGAAATTGAAACTCGGAACTCAGCGTAGTAGCCTCGGGAGAACACCTTGAGAAGTTTTTCCATGTCGCCGAACACCTCCCAGCAATTCATCTATCAAAATGAAAACGGAGGAAAGCATTTTGAGAACCAACGTTCCCCAAAGTTCTTTCCGGAAATCCCCCTCGGGAACAAAGAAATTTTGTTTCAGTTTTGGTACATTTTTTATGGAAATTACAAATAAAATTATGTTGACTTCCAATTTTCTCTTGCGTATAATTTTTATTGTTCGAGTTTGTAATAAATTCTTTTTCAATCTTACCTTAACTATCTTTCCGTATTTTATTATTGCTAAAAATCTTTGGCGCCCGGAAATCGGGATTTTCTGATTGTCTTTCAATTAGTAAAATTTCTATTTTAAAACAGCAGTTGAGAGTCTGCAAAATTTCTTTCCCCGGGAGGATCATATGTTGACCATCACAGCTATGTATAGATATCGGGTATCTCGTTTCATCTTTCTTTTCACATTGTTCCTAGCGTTCCTTTGTCCGCCGGTCCATGCCGCACCAGGCGATTTTTTATATAAATGGGGTGTCGAAGACTATACCTTTTTCTATGCAAACGGAGTCGCGGTCGATTCAAACGGCAATATGTTCGTAATCGATTATTCCGCCAAGCAAGTGACGGCTTTCGACAATAAAGGCAGGTTATTAAGAACATGGGGAGGGTTCGGCAAATATGCGATCCCCAGAGGCATCGCAGTGGATTCGAAAGGAGACGTGTACGTCACGAGCGGCGGCAATATGTCGGCATATATCCGGATAAAGGTCTTCAGCAGAACGGGCGAGTTCCTGAGAGAATGGGGTTCTATGGGCAAAGGGGACGGGAAATTTTATCAGCCGAACGGGATTGCCATAGATGCAAATGATAATGTTTATGTGACCGACTCGGGAAACGACTATGTACAGGTCTTTGATGCTGACGGTAAATTCCTGCGGAGATGGGGTGAATACGGCATCGATGACGGCGATTTTATAGTTCCGAGAGGCATTGCTGTGGACCAAAGCGGATACGTGTACGTAGCTGATTCCGGCAACAAGAGGATACAGGTTTTTGATAGTGAGGGTAATTTTATCAAGAAATGGAGTGGTACCGGCGATAATCAATTGGGATATCCGGAAGGCGTCGCGGTTGATTCAAACGGCAATGTTTTTGTTACGGATCATACGAAATACCGCGTGGAGGTTTTTAACAGCGACGGTACATTCCTCAGAAAATGGGGATCTCAAGGCAACCTGGCAGGACAGTTTGCGCATCCCGCAGGCATAGCCGTTAATTCATCAGGAAACGTCTATGTGACGGATTACCAGAATGTCCAGCTTTTCACCAATGAGGGGTCCTACATAAGAATGTGGCATCATATAATGGGCGATGGCATTTTGAAGCAGCCCCAGGGTGTTGCTACCGACATGAACGGAAACGTGTACGTAGTTGATACCGGCAAGAACAGAGTGCAGGTTTTCGACAGTACCGGCGGATTCATCCATACGTGCGGATCAGAATATCCCGGCGGGACAGGCGATGGGCAATTTAGATCACCTGCTCAAGTAACGCTGGATTCGAATGGAAACGTGTACGTGACCGATAGAGAGAACAAGAGAGTACAGGTATTCGACAATACCTGCACATTCAAAGCAAAATGGACCTCTTACGGCGCCGATGAAACTGCATTTTCGAATCCAACCGGGGTAGCAATAGATTCAAATGATAATATATTCGTAAGTGACGGCGGCAAGCTTGTGATTCTCGATACCGGCGGAAATTTACTGAGCGCATGGGGAACTGGCGTCAGTTCGTTCATCGCCCTGGACGCACGAAACAACGTCTACTTGAGCAGTGCAGATAACACCATCAAGGTTTATTCCGACACGGGAACTTTTCTGAGAACCGTCGGATCGTCGGGAAGCGGCGATGGACAGTTTCTTCGCCCTTCCGGTCTGACAGTGGATTACGCAGGGAATCTTTATGTAATCGATGCCGGCCACTACAGAGCGCAGGTTTTCGATAGCATGGGGAATTATTTGGGGAAGTGGGGCTCGCAAGGTGCGGGCGATGGACAGTTTAATACTCCCTACGGCATAGCAGTTTCACCGGACGGGAAAAAGGTATTTATCACCGATTCGAATCCGTATAACAATAATGTGCAGGTTTTTGCAGGCTTTCAGAGCTGTGTAGTTACCGCGCATGCGGGTCCCGATCAGTTTGTGGAACAGACCTCTTCGGACGGCGCGACCGTTGAGCTGAACGGCTCGGCGACACAGGAAGGATGTACGGGAGACATGATCTACGCATGGTCCTGGCCCGGCGGGTCTGCGGCTGGTGCAAATCCGGCAGTCCTGCTATCCGCCGGCACCACAACAGTGACTCTTACGGTGTCAATCGGATTGGAGACGGCATCCGATACGGTTACGATCACGGTCCGGGATACAATACCGCCGGACACGACGCCTTTGATCAGCGGCACGTCCGGAATGGAGAATTGGTATTCTTCCGATGTGATCTTCTCTTTAAACGCATCGGATTCCGGATCGGGTGTCAGAGAGATCGCGTACCGCATAGATCAAGCTGCGGAGATCAAGAAAGCGGGAGACGAAATATCCTTTACCCTTGCCTCGGAAGGCGCTCATATCGTTTTCTTTAATGCGAAAGACAACGCCGGCAACCAGGAAGACGTTGACTCCAGGCCGGTCAAAATAGATAAAACCCCGCCCACGGTTACCGCGGATAAGGATCCTCTTCCCAATGGGAAAGGATGGAACAAGACTGATGTAACAGTCGGCTTCCATTGCGACGACACGCTGTCCGGCATTGCAACGTGTGCTCAACGTGTGACGGTCACGAATGAAGTCAGCAATCAAACGGTGACCGGAGCAGGGGCTGATAAGGCGGGCAATCCTGGTTCCGGCTCGACTACTGTGAGCATCGACAAGACGCCTCCCTCAATCGACCCGAAGATTTCGCCCGATCCGAACAGGAACGGCTGGAATAATTCGGATGTTACGGTGAGTTTCGAATGCAAGGATGACCGGTCGGACATAGATACCTGTACGTCCCCCGTTCATCTTACGACCGAGGTCACGGGAACTGTCATACCCGGCCATGCAAAGGACAACGCGGATAATTCGGCTGACACATCGATCATGGTAAACATCGACAAGACGCCGCCGACGATCACGCCATCGGCAGTTCCCGCCCCTAATAGCTTCGGTTGGAACAACACCGATGTAACCGTGACTTTCACCTGCACCGACAACATCGGCGGATCAGGCATCGACACTTGCCCGGAACCGCTAACCCTTACCACAGACGGGCGGCATGTCATAACCGTCACGGCTCACGATAAAGCCGGCAACACAGGAGATGAGACGGTAACTGTGAACATCGACAAAACAAAGCCCGTGATCACTCCTTCGATATCACCGTCTCCGAACGCAAACGGATGGAGCAACACTGATGTAACGGTGACTTTCACCTGCACTGACAACACGGGCGGATCGGGCATCGACACTTGCCCGGAACCGCTAACCCTTACCACAGACGGGCGGCATGTCATAACCATCACGGCTCACGATAAAGCCGGCAACACAGGAGATGAGACGGTAACTGTGAACATCGACAAAACAAAGCCCGTGATCACTCCTTCGATATCACCTTCTCCGAACGCAAACGGATGGAACAACACTGATGTAACGGTGACTTTCACCTGCACTGACAACACGGGCGGATCGGGCATCGACACCTGCCCCGAACCGCAAACGTTTAATACCGACGCGGAGCACACCATAACCGTCACAGCTACCGATAAGGCGGGCAATTCGAAGGATGCAACGGTTACGGTGAAGATCGACAAAGCAAAACCCGAAATAGATCTCTTCCCGTCAACAAATATACTCTGGCCGCCGAACCATAAGATGGTAAACGTAAAAATAAACGGAGGAGTCATTGATACGGATTCAGGCATTGAATCGATCGTATTTACCGTTACCGATGAATACGGCCTGGTACAGCCATCAATAAGCGGGTTCAATAGTTTCATCGCACTCGAAGCGTGGCGTGAAGGGACGGACAAAGACGGCAGAGTATATACGATTACTGCCGTTGTTACCGACAGGGCGGGGAATCAGTCGACTGAGACGGCGACCGTGATTGTCCCCCACGATCAAAGAAAATAATTCATTAATAGTTGCAGCTTCATGAAAGCGGGGCTTCGGCCCCGCTTTTTTTATGATGGGCTTTGTCTTGCTGCTTATTGATGGGAAGCAACTTTCAGGGTCAGGTCTACTTTCTTGTCATTGTGTCCACTTTCTGCTATAGTTGCTCCATGGCCCGTCCTCTCCGCATCGAATACCCCGGCGCAGTCTATCATGTCACCTCCCGTGGAAACGAGAAAAAGCCCGTCTTTAAGAGTGACGCGGACCGTCAGAACTTTTTGAACACGCTTCAGCACGTCAACAAACGCTACAACTGGATTTGTCATGCCTACTGTCTCATGACCAACCATTATCATCTTCTCATCGAGACTCCGGACGGCAACCTTGCTCTCGGCATGCGTCAGTTGAACGGTGTTTAAAGTAGACCTGACCCTCAACGTCTCGAAGGGACCGGTTTTAGAAATCGACGGAGTAAAATATCACCACCATCCGAACGGGGGAGGCCTGATTGCAGAGACTGCACAAGTAGCGGACACAGTCTATGTCGGTCCTTGCTCAAAGGTCTGCGGTCATTGCAAAGTCAGCGACGATGTGATTGTATTCGGGAGCGCCTCGATATCGGACAGGGCGGAAGTGTCGGGCAGCGCGCAAATCTTCGGGAGTGCGAGGGTTTTCGGCAATGCCAAAGTCCAGGACGATGCCAAAATCCACGGATGTGCGCGTGTGCACGGCGATGCAGTCATAACCGGGGCTGCCGAGGTGTTGGCAAAAGCTGAAGGCGCCGGAAACGCCCTGCTCTTTGGCAATGCACGGGTCACCGGCGATGTAAAGCTGTTTGCTGAACCCACTGGGAATGGACAATATGCCGGCAAATTTATAGAGTCTTTAATGGAACGATTTGCTTCCTGACATAGACTTCGTTTGATACAGCATGCGGCAGAAACGGTCAATTCTCTCTGTGACCGGTCTTCTTGCCGTTCGGCTTTTAACCGCCAAGTCTGACGGTCACACCTAAAAGGGCGTCGGCAATTGTCCGGTGTCCCTTTTCAATGAATCAGCTGCTTATCCGGAACGGAATTATTTTAGGCGGCTGACTTTTTGTAAGAATGCCCCTAAGCTTACAGCTCAATCGAATATGTACTGAATACAGACCGAGAAAGTGTCTCGGCTAAAAAACGCCATTGGAGCTCGCGGACTCAAGCGTTGCACTTCGAGATGAATTCGCGTCACTGATTTTTTCGTACACAATTACAACCGTCGTGTAACTCATTTCTGCACCAGTCCTGAATACTCTGGAAACATGGTACCCTTCCACTCTCTGCCTGAGATAATCGGGAAGGGGCGGATCGGCGCTGTCTGATATAACCACTACTGCATCGGCCTTTTCCGAATCTTTGATGTCCATACTGTAATATTCAGGGTTTTTATATTCCCAGGTGAACCTGACCCGAGTGTGCCTGGCCCATTGCGTGAGAAGAGGTTGTTCATAGTTATAGGTTATTTTCTTATCCGTAGAAAGGTCAAGAATCGGCACATTAATCGCCGGGTTTACAATAGGCATCGTCTGCGGGGGAGTGAAAACCTCAACTTTTTCTATTTCAAGAGAATTCAGATACTGACCAGCATTTTTCATATTTACGGCGCTCAGTTTCTCCAAGTAAGGCAGATAGGTGAAAATTGCGACAACCAGCGAAGACGCGATAGCGCTCCCAATAATAAACCTCCTCATCCCTTTGTCCCTGATTTGCTGCAGTCCATAGGAGGCCATCAGCGCCAACAGAGGGAACACCATTATGATGTATCGGATTCTCCTGATCTGCACTATAAATACAAGGATTATCAACCAGCTTATAATTGCATATTTAAAATCCCTTTTTTTGAAGGCAACATAGAATGAGTAAAGGGCGGCAACTGTAATAAATGGATGTATCTGAAAAAGAAAGGTAGAGATAAAACTCTCTCCCCACTGTTTGAGTCCAGGCATTTGATACTCCTGGAGGAACTTGATTTGGCCTGAAATGACACCGAATTTGGCAAGTATTGCAATCCCGATTAGCAATCCGGCGATCAAGGCAACCAGGCCCCCTCGAAAAACATAACGCTTTCTGTTCCCTGATTTATTCATTATGTAAACAATATAGATAACTAACAAAACCGAGAGCATTAACCATATTGAATATTTTGAAAAGAACGCCAAGAACAGGGCAATAGCTGAGAAAGTGATCATCCCAACGCCGCCCTCATTTAAAGCCCTGATAAAGGTATAAATTGAAAGCATGAAAAAAAACATCGTGGGCACGTCAATAAGCATGATAGGAACCTGCGTAAAAAGGTAAGGCATTCCCAGCAATGATACGCCGGCAATAAGACCCGTCTCCTCGTCCCAGAGTATCTTCCCTGTCTTGCAGGTCAGGACAAGAGTCGTTGAGAAGAGAAAGGTTGTGAATATCTGGATGGAGAGTCTGGATTCTCCGAGGAACTTAAAAATCAAGCCGTATAAAAAAGGAATAAGCGGCAGGTCTGTCCATGCATTAATGCCTCTGCCCCATTCCTGAATAAAATATTTTACTCCGTACAGTTCAAGATGTTTGGCCTGGGTAAAATACCTCGAAGCATCAATGATGACTTCCGGCTCACTCCAGAAAAGAGCGCCGATTCCGATGGATGAAAGAAAGAGGAATATCGCAGGGTACCGTTCAGGAAAAGAAAACTTTGAAAAGGCATAGGCAATAATTATCCCGAGGAAGAGAAAAAGAAAAATCCTGATTATATTTACATCAGCAAAGGTCCATGCCCACCGGGTGAGTGTATTGTCGTCGTGAGAACGGAAGATGAACTGCGTAAAAAAAACAGATAGTGTAACCACGGAAACTATCAGGGATGAACGAATTTTATTCAAAGACGAGGAATTTTCAAACATATTATATTCTTGTGGTTCTTTAAAACACTCTCTCTATTCCCTTTTGGAAGAGGGGATAGAGAGAGTTATTTGTGCGCTTTGTACTACTCAGCAAACTTCATGAAATCGCAATTTAATGTCATGGCCGGAGTCTTAAAAGTCCCGTCCGGCGCAGTCATTTTTGTGAAACCGCCGGCGCCGAATGGCGGATTTGCAAAGCAGTAAGTCCTCGTACCTATGCACAGGGGGTCGCCAACATTGCAATACCTGGTATTCGTCAGGCTATCTGTGCTTTCGATAGATCTTATCTCACATTGGTTCAGATTCCTTGGATACCATCCCTCTCCGAAGAACTCTGTATACATGTCTCCACAGGGGTCGTCTGCTCCCTTGAACGGAAGCTCGGCGCCTTCTATCATTATCCCTTTCGCAATAGGCCATGCATCAAAGTAGCCCGGCACGACTGCCGGGGCAGATGCGCATGCTGCTACGGCTTGTTCATAGGTCATGCCTTTAAATCCCATCATGGTTTGAATGCACTGGCTGTTCAGGGTTGGTCCGTCCCAGCCTGCGGGCAATTTAATACTTGTCAGGGTTGGAACGATGCCGAGGTCTTCTATCTTTTTGTCCCTTGCCCATGGTCCATTCAATCCTACCAGGTTCCCCGGAGCAGGACAAGTCGGATCAGGATATCCGACCAGATCGCTGGACGGCACATACTGTCCCATCCACTCCGGCATTACCGGGTCGCCGCCTGTCAAGAACTGGGAATTAGGCCACCTCGCTCCGCCATATGCGTCAAGACGCGCCGGGTCATAGAGTTTCCTGCGATCCCAGCCTATCCAAGCAGTTTCGTTTGTGGAAACCGGCAACCCTGACTTAACCCATGCCGAAAGGCCGCCATCCATAACATAGACTTTTTGATAAGCCTTCTGCGTTTTAAGGTAGTGAGCTATATATTTGGCGCGCCATCCGCTTGCGCACATCACTATGGTGGGCTTGCTCTTGGCCATTATGCCTTCTGCTTCAAGCGCCGACAAATAGTTATCGAAGTCCGGGTTCATGATCATGAAGCCGGCAGCCCTGAAGGGCCAACCAACCAGGTCAGTGCCGTCTGAAGCCTGCGCATTGAAAGCAACGCCTATCTGGGCTTGCGCGTGAACCGGCATGATTGGATTCGTTATGTCCGCTGTACAATATGTCCGGTTCTGCCAATAGGGAGTTCCCGCGTTCAAAGGATCTATCCATATGCCCAATGCGACTTGCGCTATACAGCCGCCGTGACTGCCGTTCCTCTCCATGGGAGATCTGATATCAAGTAATATTACATCGTCGGGGTTGTTGTAGATCAACAGTTCATATGCTTCTTTAGCTGTCAGATTTCCGTCATATGTCAGGTTTGGGTTAGCAGCGGGCAGGCTATGAACAATAGTTTTGTTCCCAATTTTTTGATGGTGTGCTGATGCTGGACCGGCCATTACCGCAATGACGACCAGCATTATTGTTATAATGCTTATAGTAGACTTCATTTTTTACCTCCTTTGTATTTTTTGATACTTTTCAAGCTTAAAAAAATCTTAAAAAATCGGTTCATCACTATTGCTCCCTTATTGCGGGTTAAATTTGCAATCGTAAGTTTGTGTACAACCTTCAAACGGCACACAGGGGTCAACGGAAATACACGCACTGCTGTTACTACCGCAAATCTGCTTGTCATTGGCATTGGTACGATTTGCCAACTTAGCATACGAACAGCCGACCGTGATTCCATAGCCTGGGATGGTTTGAGATTTATTGGTAGAAACGGACGCGTTTATTACTTCACTGTACTCTGGTTTATTTGTCCTCCAAGGACTGTCTGATGCCAATATGCCTTCCTCATCAGACAAATTGCCCCAGACTATCCATGAACCTTCAAACTTTTTTACCTTCCAGCCGAGCATAGCGTCAATTGCAAGGAAGCCAACCCCTGCCCTTATGGATGTTCGGCAATGAACGTAATGCTGTTTAGCGCTGCTTGCACCCTTTGCCTCTAAATATGTTTTAAGGTCTGCAGCGCTCTTAATTTTTGCGCCTGCAGCATTTGAACTGCCGTTTGTTATCATGTCCGTATAGGTAGCCAATACGGCAGTTCTGATACGCCCTGAGAAGCTGGTATCCGAGGTTGCATTTTCACCGTTATATTCATTCAGGTTCCTGACGTCTAGTATCACGGTATTTGCGTCATTGTCCTTTGCAACGCTCATCATCTCTTGTAAAGGGGCCCTCACTTCATCAATTGATGTACTTTGATCCAGGTTGCAGACACTGTAAGTGCCTCCTGCAGGCGCAGGGGTATTTGTGTCCCATGCATACCCTGCGGTTTTATAATCCTTGATAAGCCCGTTTACAACTTTCAGCTGCTTTTTGGGAATTCCCCAATACCTGAGATCATAATACGCTGAACCCATGTGCATCCAGTCATCGCTGATAAGCACGACGACTTTCGCGCCGTCTATTCCGGTCTTTGAAAAGAAGGCATTCATCATTGGCTTTGTAAGAACACCCTGCGATGTCGGGAGTACGCCGTCCGACCTGGTAGTTCTCATTTCAGTATTGTAATCCCAGAGATATGACCCGGTCGGATGACCAGCCGCGTATACTGCGCTTGTTGTAGCGCTGATTACAACCATTTGTGAATAGCCATTGCTGTCCGGTACACCATTGTTATACCCATTCTGTATCCAGCTATTCAGCGTAGACGCCTCTATAAAAATATTTGGCGCAGGTGCTGGCGGCTTACCTGCATAGGAAAACACCGGTACCAGTATTAGAGAAACTGATACTGTCAGCAACATCATCCATCTGTAATTCTTTAAATAACTCATTTTTTCCTCCTTTTATTATTAATTCTTCTTTAAACAAATTGTGAAGACCATTAAAAATTCTTCCCTCCTTTTTGATTTTTTTTATTTATGTCATGCCGCCTGAGTCTTTGAGCATCCCGCGGCAGAACAGCAACGGGCCGGTGGCCAGGGTTACTTGCCGGCGAGGTTGTTTGCTGCAGCGGCTTGTTGCGGGGCGCTTTGGGCCGGGCTGCAGCAGAATTCAGCGTAATACCTTGCAAAGTAAAGCAACTCTAATACCAATTTAGTCCGAAGTATTTAGTTTTATCACCTGTTTTATAGGTCTTAGAAAACACGCAGAATATATGTGGCGGGATTTATGAAATGGATACAGCGGGCTGAAGACCCCTGTTTCAATCTGTTTTAGAATTGAAACACCGGGCAGAAAACAATGTTTCGTTGAAACATCAAGCTGACAAATTATGTTTTTTAAATTTTCTCCAAAGGGTAGTCCGGCTAAGGCCAAGATCTTTTGCTACTTTCGTTCTATTACCATTATATTTTTCGAGCAGCGTTTCAATACAGAACTTTTCCGATTCTTCTCTATACCTCGGCAACCCTTTTGTTTCAATTCCTGAGACCTCCTGTTCAGAGACGCCTGTTATCGAAGACGGGAGAGATTTAAGATCAATCATGTTTGTTTTTGAACGTATATAGGCATGCTCTATTGTGTTCTCCAGTTCTCTTATATTCCCCGGCCAGTTATAATCCATGAGGGCTGTGAGCGCCTCTTGTGTTACTTCTATAATTCTTTGCCTTTTTGGTATCTTCATATAACATTTTTCTAAAAAATGGTTGATAAGCAGAGGCATATCTTCTTTTCTCTCTCTCAGCGGAGGCATTTCAATGGGCACAACGCAGAGCCGGTAATAAAGGTCCTCCCTGAATTTATTGATCTTTATCCTGTTCTTAAGGTTTCTGTTTGTAGCGGTAAGGATCCTTACGTCCACTTTTCTTGTTTTAGTATCGCCAACCCTTTCTAACTCTTTGTCCTGGAGGACCCTTAAAAGCTTCGGCTGTAATGCAAGAGACATGTCACCTATTTCATCAAGGAAGATTGTGCCGCCGTCAGCAAGTTCCAATTTTCCTATCTTATCCTTTATCGCACCGGTAAAAGCTCCTTTTACATGTCCAAAAAGCTCGCTCTCAAAAAGCCCCTCAACTATGGCGCTGCAGTTGACCTTTAAAAAAGGCTTATTCCTTCTATAACTCTCATGGTGAATAGCCCTTGCTACAAGTTCTTTTCCTGTCCCGCTTTCCCCCTCGATAAGTATTGCACAGTCTGTATCGCTCAGGCATTCTATTAACTCAAAAATCTTCTGCATCTGATTGCTTTTGCCGATAATGTTGGAGAAGTGATATCTATCATTTACCTCTTTCTTCAGCATTTCGATCTCCGTGGTGTCTCTTATTATAGCGATCAATCCTATATCCACGGCGCCATCCTTAATAAATGCAGTGCTGATGGATGCTGAAATCATCTTTCCGTTTTTTCCTGTGATTCGCTCCCTGATATTTGCTAAACCATAATCATTTTTTAATGTATATGAAAGGGGACAATCGCAATCACAGTTATCAGCAGTCAATACCTCTCTACAGAGATGTCCTGTGACGTCTGAACTCTTGAGGCCCGTAAGATTCTCCATTCCTTTATTGAAGCTCGTGATACGAAGCTCTTTATCGACCGTAAATACTCCGTCAGCGAGACTATTAATAATCGAATCTATTCTGCTTTTTTCCTGGGTGAGCATTATATTACTTTTTTCCAGGGCTTCTATCGTCTTAATAACTTCGCTCATAGGCCGAAAGTTCTCTATAAAGCCAACCACGATCCCGCCTTGATCGTATAAAGCGGCTACATTGAGACAGAGCGGGATTGATGAATTATCCTTTTTGTACAGATTAATATTCATGAAGTGAGCAGCGTGGCTACAGTTTGTGTCATTGTTACTCATTGATTCAAAGGGACAACCCCTTGAGCAAAGATCAGTCTTCAAGATCTTATTACAGGCCATTCCCTCTGCAAGCTCACCCTGCAGCCCTATAAGCTCCTTTGCCATCTTATTGATAAACAGAATTTTTCTGTCCATCCCTAACACAATGATTCCTTCTGCAATGCTCTCAAGAACATGCGGGTAGAGATTATTTAGCGGGATAATGCCAGGGTTTTTGCGTAGGTTATTATTCATATATTGTGGCTCCTAGTGAAAGTGAGGATTTTGAAAAAATCGAAGCCGTAAAGAAGATTCCCGTGAAGCATTCTCCGGTCTCGAGAATCGAGTGGTAGGAACATCCCTGTTTTGAATGCGCAAATCTTGATGATCTCGTAAAAAGTCCGGACGTGTCACCCCGAACGAAGAGAGCGGAATTTCAACAGGCTGGAAAACCAGGATTTCTCGCTTCGCTCGAAATGACAGGACTGGCAATTTTAGAGTCCATCATTAATAACGCACGCGTGATATAGCTTTCCAGAGTTCTTGATGGCATCCGTGATGGGTAATTATCGCTTTGACCACATCTCCGATGCTCACGAGGGATGACCATAACGTATTCCCGCCCAGGGCCGTGAGATGGCGTATATGATTGTTCGTCATGAGCTCCAGCACCTGACTGGCGTAATCGGTGTATGGTAAAAAAGACCAGCCGCGCCGAACGATTTCCTTCCGCAGCCCGGCCATTTTTCTCCGGATGGAAGCGAGCTTTATTTTCGAAAATATACGTTACGTCATTCAAATCAATTGTTGCGAAGTTTAATCATTTACAGTTCGTATAACTCAAGCCGCTTCCCTTTGTCAAATTCTAATTACAGCTATCAATCAATCTGATAATTCTCTCTAGTGAAATGTGTTACCTTTCTATACGGTCGCGTAGTCTGCTGGTTCAACTCCGGTGACGTCCCTCTTCTTTGGAAGGTTTCTTCTATACTCACGCCGAATGTTTAGCCCGCGGCCTGACAGTAAACGCAACTTTCTGCATCTAAAAACCAGGAACCTTTAGGAACATCATAGGGTCAGGTCTACTTTCGTGCCATTGCGTCCATTCTGTGCTATAGCCGCTCCATGGCCGTCCGCTTCGCATCGAATACGCTGGCGCAGTCTATCATGTCACTTCCCGTGGAAACGAGAAAAGGCCCGTCTTTAAGAGTGACACAGATCGCCAAACCTTTCTAAACACCCTTCAGCACGTCAATAAGCGATACAATCCCAGTAGACCTGATTCTATGGGCTTGCTATGGGCTCTCAGTTTAACAGGAAAAATCAAGGAGCCAGGGGCGAACCAAGCAAGTAGGGAAAAGGTCACTGTTAAGAAATTAATTCCGGTCCTGGTCATCTTTAAACCCTTTATCCTGCATCCTATATTCGTCTCCTCGCTCTGACCTCTGCTATTTGCTTCTTGAACCTGATCTGAAACGATCGTGCTATTTATAAAATAAATGGGTGACCCTAGGTTTTTGACAAGAGTCAATAATGCATGCTATCCTAAATAAGGATAGGTTATCCGATTTAAAATGCTTCTGAGAGGAGAAACTGAAATGAAATTAAAAATAGTACGCCTTTTGCCGGTCCTGTTCGTGATCGGTCTAATGTCGACCGCAGTGAACGCTGCCGTTAAGGATACGACGAAGGCAGACGATTCGGCGATCATGTTGAACCAGAAAGATATAGTATGGAAAGAGGCATCCAAAGACCTGCCGCCCGGAACGAAAATCGCAGTACTCAAGGGCACTCCCGACCAGCCAGGTCCGCTTACCATGCGGCTTAAAATTCCCGCAGGCGCGACGTTACGACCGCATACCCATCCCGGGGATGAACGATTCACTGTTCTTTCGGGGAAGTTATCGTTCGGCCTCGGGCCAAAGGTGGATAAGCATGCCAAGGTTTTCGGACCAGGTAGTTTCTTTTCAATCCCGGCTGGAGACCAGATGTATGCGTTTACGACTGACAAGGAAACCATCTTGGAGCTCAATGTAGAAGGGCCGTGGGGAATTAACTATCTCGCAGGCTAGATCGTGCATCATTTTGAAGTGACGCGGAAATGGACTTACGAAATAAGCAACGTAAAACCGGAAATCCGTTAATCATGAACCGCGCACGTGCGAACCAAATGGGGCCGGAACCAAATAGGATCGTGTCTTGAAAATCACTTTTCAGTTTAGGAATGATTTTTTCTGGAAACATCTTAGGCTCTTTGGAGGCCGCGACGAAAAACGATGAGCTGAAGAAAAAAACCGCCAAGGATCAATATCCCTGGCGGTTTTTTGATTGGAGAATAAGAAGAATAAGTCAGAAGGCATTGCTTTGATGCGCATCGTAATGCTTCCCTTGGCTGTTCTCCTTTTATTGATAGCTGCCGACAGTCGTGATGGAGTAGGGACCCGTGCTCCTGCGACTGTGGCCGGGGTCATGGTTGTGAGCGCCCCATCTGCGCCGATCATGTACTGCGGGATGTTATTGTCGATTCGGTTGACGACTGGAAGTGGTCCAGCTATGGCAATACCGCCAGTTCGTAAGCTGGGGAATAGGGAAGCCAACGATCTGGACAGAGGTGAGAGGTCAATCACTCCTGGGGGAGGAGGGCTTTGTCGATCAATTCGTGTATCATCTCAAGAAAAACAAAGATATCCCTGAGATTTCCCGGAGTCAGCGGTATGTAGACAGGCCTTCCCTCGAGAAGCTATTCAGTAAGAAAACACTCGGGAACATGACGAAACGCAATAAAGCAATCAAACAATTGGTTGAGAAGCACGGCTACCGTCAGCGTGAGGTTGCTGATCATCTAGGCATGTATTTTACTTCGATCAGCAGGATTGTGAACGCGAAGAAGTAGAATGACATCAAAGTACGGGCCGTTGCCTAAACCCCGTTCACCCTTCGACAAGCTCAGGGCGAACGGCATTGCATTTGAAATCATAAACTATTCCGTTAGTGCTGAGCCTGTCGAAGCACAAATTTGATTTAGGCAACAACCCCAGTAGACCTGACCCTATGGGCTCCGAAAATGCCTATTATTGGAATGATAAATTTTTGAAAACCAGTAGTTTAGCGTGGTCCGACCCCGATATCGTACCTTGCATTTCCGGAACCCTTCAAAAGTACGCAGGCTGAAGCCTGCGGCTACCAAGTCCGATCTCTTAAAAACTTGAAACCTGCAACTTGAAACTTAAGCTGGCATCGGGGGGGCGCAGCAGCGCTCCCCCGATGCTTAATTTTAGTAGCCGTTTGTCTGGTATCTCTTGAGCGTTACGCCGGTTATCGCGCCGTCGGTGATTGCGCCTGCATCTACGAGGTTTCCATGGCCCTGATAGGCGCCTATGTTCAGGGTAGAGAGGCACGTCTCGTTCGATTCGCAAAGTGTATTATCGTTTCCTATTCCGTCGCCCTCGATCTCCACCGCGCGGCGGAGGAAGGCGCTCTCGCAGTGGTCCGTGACAAAGGCGGAGCCCGGTACAGCGTTGTCACAGTCCGATTGCTGGCTGGGCGCAGGGCTTACGTACCACACGTGGGTCAAATAAGCCGAGCCTGTGGGGAAGCTCAGCACATCCTGTATCACCGTGTCTGAACTCGTGAGGCTCCAATCCCATATGCGGCATGTGCCTGTTTCACACGGTCCCCGGTTGTCGGCGTTCGGGAATGCGCTCCCGTCGTTGCCCCAGCCTCTGTACCTGTTCTCAAACCCCGTCCAGTCGGTAATACTGCTGAAAGAAGCAGAACCGTTTGTATCGTTTGCATTAACAGCGTCGTCCGAGGTCTCTTTACCTTTGAAGGAAGAACCAAGAGTTACGCCGGTCAAAAGAACTGCGTCGGAAGAACCATTGTTGCCGCACCCGCTGAAAAGCCCCGCGGACGGGTTTGTGGCTCCGGTTACGGAACAGTTACCGGCTCCATTATTTCCAACCCTCAGGAAACCGGTGAATTTGTTTCCACCGGAAGTGTCGAGCTTGATCCCGACGTGCTCATTATCGGAGACCGCTACATCGGAAAACGTATTGTACCAAGACTCGTCAAAATAAACCCCGGTGCCGCTGTTCAAGGTTGCAAGCTGGGACAGGGTATTGTATGAGCCGTATACGGCATGAAGCCCGTAGACTGTATTATTCGAAGCCGTTATTCCGATCAGACAGTTGCGATCCGCGTCTTCAAAAGAAATTCCGTACCTGTTGTCTGATGCCGTAATGTCCGTCAGGATGTTGTTGTTGCTTACGCGGAGATAGAGCCCCCTTATGTTGCCGATAGCGGTTATACCCGATAGCTTGTTGCCATGCGGATGGACGGTAGGCATGGCATACGGATTGCCGGCAGGCGGAGTGCTGCGAAGCTGAATGCCATCAGTGCTGTTTGAGGTCGTAATATCCGATAGACTGTTGCTCCGCGAAGCGTCAAGCCAGACTCCGGTGTCGGTGTTGTTTGAAGCAGCGATGCGGGAAAGCTTATTGTTGTCGGAAAAGAGAAGATAAACCCCATTACCTGCTTTGTTGGCCTCGACGTTTCTGAGGACCGAAAATCTTACGGTATTGAGATAAATACCTGTGGCATCGCCAGCTCCATCCACGCTGCCTTCTATCCAGAGAAAGTCCTTTGCGCCGTCCGCCGAACCATCCGCCTTTATGACGCGTGAATAGGAGCCTCCCCCGGGACCGTTGATAATCACCCCGGGCTTTCCCATGAGGCCCACGGATGAGGCGTTTATCGTGTAACCTTGAGCGAGGGCATCGTTTGTCACGACATAAATGGTCCCGGCAGCATCGAGCGGGCCTCCGTCGTTGTCAATGGTCACGGGATTCTGCCACCATACGGATGACATTGTTGTACCGTAAACGGTCCCTCCGTCATATACGATGACGGAGTTCGCCCCCCAGCCGGGAGCAGTGAAATCAATAAGGTCAGAAAGGTTTTTTTCATTCTTAAGCCCGGTTGAGATGAACCTGGCAGCGCCGGTCGAAGCATCACAAGTCCAGTCGAATGCTCCGAGGGCATCAGAGGCCGTAAGCGCCGTGCAGGAGGACTTGCCCGTAACTGTTGCCACCCGCATCTCCCCGCCGTGAAGACACGCGCTGTAGCCTCCTGTCTCTGTTCCAGCACAAGCCGTATCGTCAGCGCTGTAAACGGTCCCTCCATTGTTTTTCACATAGTCGTTCCAGTCTGCGCCGTTCGTGGGATAAAACGGCGAAACGGAACCTAAATTAACGCCGCACTGAACGGCCACATCCGTTACATGTGCGCCCTGGATTGTGCTGATTCCGTTCGAGACTGCACACAACTGTCCCGTGGGCTGGGTCTTGACCGTAACAGCATATGAATCGCCGTCAGCCAGCCGCCAAGTAAAGGTGAAATTGCCCGCAGTCACGCTGAGGTCGTCTCTCCCGTTGTTCTGAAGGACCAGGCCGCTGCCCGTGAGACCGCTCACTGCGCCGCCTACCGTATACGGATTGTCCGTGCACGATAACGAAACATTCGTGATGTTCGCTCCGGATATTGTCCCTGTGCCGTTACTTACCACGCAGGTCTGCCCGCCAGGTTGTGTCTTGACCGTCACCGTATATCCTGCATTGTCCGCCACATTGGTTGTGAACGTGAAAGAACCGCTGCTGCTTATGCTGAGATCGTCAGCTCCGTTGTTCCGGAGGACCAAACCGCTGCCCGTAAGTCCGCTCACCGTACCGCCCACGGAATAGGATGTCACGGCGCATACTACCGAGACGTTAGTGACAGATGCGCCTGATATGGTGCCGGTTCCGTTATTAACCGTGCAGGTCTGGCCTGTCGGTTGGGTGGCGACGGTGACAGCATAGCTGCTGCCGTCTGCCATCGCGGTGCCGAAAGTGAAGCTGCCGTTGGCCGAAACGGCGAGGTCGTCGCCGCCGTTGTTCTGGAGGACCAGGCCCGCGCCCGAAAGCCCGCTTACTGTCCCGCCGACCGGGAATCCTACTCCTACTTGACTTGTTGTTCCCCCTCCTCCATTCTTTCCGCTGCACGCAGTCATAGTTACAAGAAGAACCGACACTAACATCACGATCACTCTGTTCACGTAAGAATCCTCCTGGTATGTCAAAGTATGAATCCCGAAAAGAGCTTTGGGGGAGTTGGTCCTCAAAATGCTTCCCCTCTGTTATTCGATCCGATCGCGTTTCTATGCTTGCTTTTTGTTAAATTAAGCGAGTGTCTATGAGTAGCTATCGTGGCTAAAGACGGGCTATCTAGCAGGTGACTAAGATTCTATATTATGCAACTCCTAAAGTCAAGGAACGGGCAACAACTAGAAATCGACATCCGATTCAATCAGTCGTATCATAATTTTTTTAAAATCTCGTTTCTTTTTGCTTCGTATTCCTTCCCGGTTATCAGGCCTTTTGCCTTTAGATTCTTGAGTTCCTGAAGTCTCGCTTCAGACGATGGCCCTGTCGGCGCCTGCTTTGATTTAACTTGCTTATCGTCCGCATTATTACGAACGGACTGACTTAAAGTATTAGGGATCGGACCAAGCTAAATATCTTAGCGTGGTCCGACTTCGATATCGTACAATGGTATCTCGAGCTTCGCCGCTTCCATCATGCATCCTGTATCATGCATCTTGCATCGTGTATCATAGGCAGCGCAGCATGAACCCCTGTTCCGAGGAGTCCGCAGACAATCGGATTCTGAATCTTAGAAGGCAACCGGCACGCTTCGCCTGATGGCTGGTATAGCATGGGGAGGTCGCTTCTTTAGCTGACATACCTCAAAAGTAAAGAAGCGCCCCCCTGCTCCTGCTAAGGTATTCTTTATCAATTTCCCGAAGTTCACCTGAATCACCATATTCCATTGAGGTGACCCGTAAGCTTCCTTGATTTCGGGTTATTCCGCTGAACGAGCTCCTTTACGCCGCTTTTTTCAGCGCATATTCGGCCATCCCCTGGAAATCCACGGAAAGAACCGGCTCATCCCCTACAACCCAGGCGTCATGCCCGCCCGGCACCAGGGTCACGTCGCCCGGCTTTATCTCAATCCTGGCGCCGTCATCCATCTGCACCATCAGGGTCCCCGAGATCTGATAAATAAAATGCGAGAACTGGCAGCTCTTCGTTTTTACAATGGGCTGGACTGCCGTAGACCACTTCCATCCCGGCTCCAAGCTCAGCCGGCCGATCGATTTTTCGGCGATTTTTACCACCTCTACCTTCCCTTTCGGGAACTCTCTCACCTCATCAGGCTTTTCGAAATGCTTCAGTTCTGGTGTCCTGGTTTCTGATTTCATATAAACCACCCCTTTCGTCCTTTATTTTTCGATTATACACCCTTTATAAAAAACAGGACGGGCCTGGTCTTCAATAAGGACGGGAGATTGCATCGTACTTTAGCTTGACATCCTTGTAAATAGTTCTTGCCTTATAACCCTATGTGTTATAATGTTCTCCATATCGTTTTCAGGTTCAGCAGCGGCGAAGCATCTGAAGTCGAAGTGACGGATTATCATTAACTGTTTTAACCACGGATGAACACGGATAGGCACGGATAAAAAAAGACTCAAAAAACTTTGTATTTCGTTCTTGGATTGATTAAGGAGATTTTATGGCCAAGTTTCAGTTGAAAAGACCGCCCACACATCCCGGATTAATATTGAAAGAAGATTTTATATCGCCTCTCGGAATCACACAGACAGACCTCGCAAAGGCGCTTAAAACCTCGTTTCGGACGATCAACGAGATTCTGAACGAGAAGCGGAGCGTCAGCCCGGACATGGCGCTTCGCCTGTCCCGTTATTTGGGAACAACGCCGGATGTCTGGCTCGGCCTCCAAGCCGACTACGATCTTTACTGGGCGATGGTGAAATCAAAAAAGACAATAGATGGGATTAAACCGCTACAGGGGAAAAAAGCGGCATAGAATAGTCCATTTCGGTCACTACGTCCCGGAAGTTGCGCGCGGCGTTGAATTTCGCAGCGATCGGATCGGCTTCGGTAACATGTGGCCAATAGGCGGCAAATATCTCATACGTTTTCCGCCCGAGCAGGAGTGCGTCCGCCCTCCGGATCCATTCGATCATGACTTGCATCATCATCTCGTCAGAATACGGGACTATCCAGCCGCCATGTTCGAACCCGCCGCTACGGTCTTCCTCAGGACCTCCAGGCGCCTGCATCACTTCGTCAAGTGTCAGGAATGTACCTACCACCAGTTTTCTCATGTGATTACCTCCTTATCAGGGTTTTCAGATTCCTGATAATTAAATTATACCTGCAGGTATTTCGTTCTGGTTTGATTCGAAACGACAGGCTCGATCTGCTCGGTTCTGAGTCTTTTCAGAATGGGTCGACAAAGGAAAGCATAAATAGAAACAACGTCCCCGAATTTGGCCCTTGATTTGATACTGATTTTTTTTGACACTCGGGCCACAACGTCCCCAAAGTTCTCCCTTCTAACTATCCTCAATGTCCTATACTATGTATAAAGGCACCATTACTTGAGATTAAGGGGGGAATAAATGAGAAAAGTCGTAATGTTCAACCTGGTTTCACTTGACGGCTTTTTTGCCGGGCCAAAAGGAGAAATAGACTGGCACAACGTTGATGAGGAATTTGATGAGGCGGCAACTGAGATGATTGAGCAGTTCGATACGATATTGTTCGGCCGCATAACATACGAGTTGTTTGAGGGCTATTGGCCGAAGGCGGCGCTGGACCCCGCTACTTCAAAAGAAGACAGAATAATTGCAGGCAGAATAAATCAAATGAAAAAGATTGTTTTTTCGACGTCGCTCAGCAAGGTCACTTGGAATAACTCCCGGCTCATTCATGCCAACCTCGAAGGCGAAGTCGGCAAATTAAAGCAGGAAACAGGCCGCGACGTCGTTATTTATGGAAGTGGAACCATAGTGAGGCAGCTCGCCGTCGCAGGATTGATCGACGAGTACCAGTTCATGGTAAACCCCATTGCCTTGGGGACTGGCAAGACGCTGTTCAGCGAAAAAATCAAATTGAATCTTGTGAGGACCAGGTCCTTCAAGGGAGGTAATGTTTTACTGGTCTATGAGCCGCAGTAGCATTAAAGGTCAATTCTTTAGCTTGACATAGATGTCAAACATCAAGCCCCGTTCCCGGTCACGATCTTGAGCGGTTTGTGCTCATCCGGCTCGTCGATTCCGTGCTGCCGGCACCAGGATGCTATACTGTCCACGAACTGGAACTCAAAACTTCAGGCCCGAATGCACTGTCAGATGCTTGATGTACCATTCGTAATCTCCGTGAACATTGGAGATCTCCTTTCTGGTGCTGCAGCGGCTCCGAAAGAGCTTCTCATACTTAAAGAATATCACTGCAACCGAAAGCTGTTCCATGAGAAAAATCAAGCCGCAAGACCAATCGGGTTTTGAGTCTTTCAAAATGGGTCGACAAAGGAAAGCATAATAGAAACCCCTAACCCGGACAAGCCGGAATCAAAAATCGGAAGCAAAAGGCATCTCTCGCAAAGCCGCAAAGTTCGCAAAGAAGGGCACGGCTTGATTCTGGTTTTAAAACCCAAGAACTGAAGCTTTTGATTTAACTTTTCCTTCGCGTCCTTTGCGGCTTTGCGAGAAAAATTTCTTTCCGTTTTGAGAAGAATTTGATTCCTTAGAAACTAATTTGTCCCCGGCTGAAGGACGATGAACGAAGAAAGCAGCGATAATCATACTTAGAGGCTGTGTCATAATATAGGTAGGATACGTTTTCAAATGGCATGGATGTAAATTGCTGAACGGTAAGTATGTTACAAAGGAGATCAATCATGATAGTCCGAAGAGAAATAACGATAGTGCTTCTCCTCAGTTCTGTTTTGCTTTTCGGAGGCTGTGCGGAGAAGAAGGCAGCGCCGGTCCAGGCTAGTGCACCACCAGCGCAGGCTGGTACATCACTCGGCCAGACGACTGCGGATAAAACCATAGCATCGATTGCGACGGTCGAAAGAGACATCAGGGCCGTGACGTCCCAGATTAACACGACCAACGCGTCCCTGAACCAGGTAATCCAGTTGAAAGGGACACTTGAGGGAAAAAGAGCTTTCGATGAATATTCGAGAAATGTTTTGAAAATGGATAAAGCCGCGGCAGTGTTCCTCAGGGACAGTGACCAGATGACGGCAAGAGGTACTGACTACTTCAGAGAGTGGACTAAGTTCTACTCCGATCCCCAACTGCAGAAGCTCAGTGAGGAGAGACAATCCCGCCTCATGGACACATTCGATAAAATAGCGGGACCCAGCACGGGAGTAATAGAGCGAGTTAACACTTATCTGTCTCGGACAAAGGAGATAGAAACCTATCTATCGAGCGACCTGTCAGCTTCAGGAATCGATGCGATCACTCCTGTTGCCCAAAAAACCATTGCTGACGGCCAGCAGATAATAATAGACTCGAAACCGATGCTGGCTGCGGCCGAGCAGACGCGTGCTCAAATAGGCGAGAGAGGAATGGCGACGGGAGGTGTTTCTTCGCCTGGGTACTAGCAGATCAATGAGACGAATCACCTATGCAGCGTGAGAACAACTTCGAGACGGACAGGATCGGGGGAAGGTTACGCCGACCCCCGACCAGTCCTGTCCGTAACAACCTATATAGGGTCTTTAATGTTTGACTCATCTCCTCAAATATTCCTTTTACCCTATCAAAAAAGGGGAGCGGATCCTGACCTTGAGAAAAAGATCGCCCGCTTCACTCGGTTTTTTCCCTCTCGCACAGACCTCTCAGTTTGATCTTCTTTGACCGGCGTCGAATTAAAGTATCGAAATACAAATCGCACGCAATCCCGCCCCCCCGCAATATGTTTCTTGCAAGACGCGGATTAAGTGATATAATGAAGGTGCTTGTCGAAGCGTTTATATTTCCCCTTTCTCTGGAATTCCCACCAAGATTTTGCGTTTGCCTTTCTTCACGCTGATAATGCACTGGGGAAAGAACTATCCCGGTCGATGCGCTATAGCATGCTGAACAAAACTGCCATTACCAAGATAACACGTCCCCGGATATCGGATGTCCTTGAGCGCTCCCGGCTTTTTCATCTGCTCGACCTCAGTCGAAAAGCGCCGGTAACCTGGATTTCAGGACCCGGGGGCTCGGGGAAGACAACCCTCGTTGCGAGCTACCTTGATGCCCGGAAGCTTCCCTGCTTATGGTATCGTCTTGACGAAGGCGATGCAGACATCGCTACTTTTTTCTACTATATGGGCCTTGCGGCAAAGAAGGCCGCGTCCCGATTCAAAAAACCTCTGCCCCTCCTGACGCCTGAATACCGCCTCGGCATTCCGACGTTTACGAGAAGATATTTCGAGGAATTGTTTCTCGGCCTATCATCGTCTCACTTCTCAACTGCACGCAGGCTGAAGCTCGCTGCCTCGTCCGCATCACGGGGAACCCCTGACGGCTTTATCCTGGTCTTCGACAACTACCAGGATGTAGCGGAAACATCGCCCTTTCACGAAATGATCAAGCACGGGATGTCGAATATTCCGGACGAATTCAATGTTATGGTCCTCAGCAGAACCTCGCCTCCTGTGCAACTATCCGATCTCTCTGCAAAGAGCGGCATGGAAACCCTTGATTGGGACGAACTTCGATTTACTGACCGTGAAGCGCGCGCCATGCTGCAAATAAAAAACAAGAAAATCCCTCAGGCTGCGGTTAAAGGGATATACGAAAAGGCGCAGGGCTGGGCCGCGGGTTTGGTGCTGATGACCAGCGGATCGAAAACCGGCTCCAATATTGTGCAGCCCAAGGGAGACTTTTCGCATGAAAATATTTTTGCGTATTTTGCCGGAGAAATCCTGAACAACCTGAATGGTGAAATCCGCGAATTTCTCCTCATAAGCTCTTTCCTGCCGAACATGACGGTGCACAACGCCGAAGAACTCACCGGCAATGAGCGCGCCGGACAAATCCTTGCGCGCTTGAGCCGCAATAACTTTTTTACCGAAAAGCACGGCATATCCGAGGTCCATTTTCGGTATCACCCTCTCTTCCGGGAATACCTTCAGTCCAGGTCCCGGGAAGTTTATCCGCATGACGAACTCCTTGTTATCATGCGGCGGGCCGGCGTGCTTCTCGAAAGATCAGGTCAGATCGAAGATGCGGTTGAGCTTTACCGATTATCTGAAGACTGGAAAAGTCTCATCGGGCTGATCCTTTCGAAGGCTAAACCTGTCATATCGCAAGGCAGGCTCCAACTGCTTGACCAGTGGTTGAAATATCTCCCTCCCGACATCATTCAACAGGAGCCATGGCTTCAATACTGGATGGGTGTGTGCCGGATGCCCTTCGATCTCAGCGAGGGAAAGGATTTATTTGAAAGGTCATTCACTTCATTCAGGGACAGAAACGAGACGGCAGGAATTTATCTTTCCTGGTCAGGCATCGTTGAATCGCTTATCCATGAGCTTGGAGATTTAAGACAACTTGACCCGTGGATTTCCATTCTCGATGATCTTGAGACTGCCTATTCTTTTCCCAGTCCTGAAATCGAAGCCCGGGTTTCCTCCTCGCTGTTTTTTGCTCTTGCCTTAAGGCAGCCGCATCATCCGAAGCTTCCTGCAGCGAAGGAAAAAGCGCTTGCAATCGTGAAAGGCAAAGGAGACAGCAGCTTGAGGATAATAACAGCTTTCTATCTTCTTTCTTTTGATATCTGGACGGGAGAATTTATCGAGGCGGACCACGTAGTCGAAATCATGAGACGCATTGCGGATTCGACGAAAGGGCTGTCTCCTCTTGCCGACATTCTCGTCAGCATGTCGGACGGCTGGCTCTCGCGTGCAAGCGGTTCTTTGCGCGATTCGTATGAGACGGTATTGGAGGGGCTGAACAAGGCGAACGACAGCGGCGTCCACATGTGGGATCATATGCTCCTGGTCATGGGGATAGGTGCATGTATGGACAGGAACGACAACGCGAACGCCGAAGCAATGATTGAAAAATTCAGAACAACGATTGACCGGGCGCGTCCTTTTGACAGGTATTATTATCATCGGCAGCTCGCAAGGAGATTTGTATTAACCAAGCAGCTTTCTGCGGCGGCAATTCATTTTCAGGAAGCGCATTCGATTGCAGTGGCCATGGGCTTATGGTACCCGGAGGCCATCAGTCATTGTACGCTTTCGCTGGTCCTGCGCTCAGCGCGTAAGAAGGAAAAGGCGGAAGAGCATCTGGCTGAGAGTTACCGGATAGCCCGTGGGATAAAAAGCGGTTTTCTTGAATTTATCTGTTTGTTGACCGAAGCCTCTTATTTATTTGAAGACGGCAATCAGGAAAAAGGAACGGCGTTATTGAAAGACGGTCTGGCTCTCGGCAGGGAAAAAGGATATGTTTTCAGTTTCGAGTGGCCGCCCGTCCCTCGCATGTACGGCCTCTGCTTGAGAGCGCTGGAGTCGGATATCGAGATTGAACATGTGAAAAAAATGATCCGTACCTATAACTTCGTCCCCGACGACCCTCCGCTCCATCTCGACAATTGGCCGTGGCCAATAAAAATATTGACCCTTGGCGGATTCAAACTGCTTGTCGACGACAAGACCGTGGAGTTTTCAGGCAAGGTGCAGAAAAAGCCCCTGGACCTCCTCAAGGTGCTGATCGCGTTCGGGGGGGCGGATGTGAGTGAGGAGAGGATCGTTGACGAGCTCTGGCCTGAAGCAACCGGGGACCTGGCGCATAAGTCGTTTGAGATGGCACTCCAGCGTTTACGGAAGTTGATCGGGCGCGATAGTGTCGTTCTTCTTCATAACGGCCAGGTCAGCCTGGATCTCAGGCAATGCTGGGTGGATGTCCGGGCGTTTGAAACGGCAATGCAGAGTGATGACGAAAAAAGCAAAGCAGATAAATCTGCAGCGCTGCAGCGGCTCGAAAGGGCCATGACGATCTACAAAGGTAATTTCCTTCCTGCTGACACCCGCCATCCCTGGAGCGCAGTCACGCGCGAGCGTCTGCGAAGCAAGTTTCTCCGGCTCATAACGAAAGCGGGCGAACAGTATGAGCATGACGGCGAATGGAAAAGAGCTGTCGATTGTTTCGAGCTCGGGCTCGAGAAAGACGCGGCATCCGAGGAGTTCTATCAGCATCTCATGATCTGCCATGACAAGCTGGGTAACCGGGCCGAAGCCGCCAAAACCTACCAACGCTGCCGTTCCGCCCTGCGTGATGCGCTGGGGCTCGAACCTTCCAGGCGCACGCAAGAGATCTATTCTTCCCTCCATCAGGACACCTAGGCCCTTTCTTCGCCTATCTTTAAATCTTTTCTTAATAAGTCCCTTCTCTTTCATCCCCGAATTTCTCAGTATTGCTCTTAATTCCTTGAATTCACTTGCATATCGTTACGCCAAAAATTCATGGCAATGCGTGGGTAATCCGTGGGTACGTGCACCGTATTGTGTCCCCCAGTTGATTTAATTCTATTTTAGTTTGTCCCATCGTTTCACGGTTACCCAGGAAGCGGAGAAAATATGGACAGCTATGTAATACGGATCTATCGACGCGATAAAAGGAATCCGGGCAAAGCCGCGGGTCAGGTCGAGTTTATAGAACGCGGTCAAATTAAGAGTTTTGCGTGCGCCGGGGAACTTATTAGAATCCTCGATCTGGCGGAGAAGGAAGCGCCGGGAAATAGCTCAAAGATCAAAGCGAAAGTTCGCGGTTTAAAGGAGAAATAAAACTATGAAAAGAAAATTGTTCGGTTTCATCATCGGTCTGATCGTTGTTTCCCTTGTCGCACCGATTGCTCATGCTCTTTCGATCCCGGACCGGCGAAAACCTCAATTCGAGACAACCCTGGGCTACGCCCTTTTCCCCTATCCCTACAGTCTGCCGGGGATCGGCCAGGGGATTGGTGTGGTCGGAGGACTGATGAACATCAAGAACACGACGACCGATGCCTATGGCATGGTCTTCGGCGGGGACGTAAGAGGTCTGGCCCTGAGCGTCGCCGATGTCCAGGTCCTGCCTGAAAACCTTATTCTTGATGCGGGCTACAGCGGACTGAGCGCAGCGACGGCCCAGAACTACAGCCAGCGGGGAATGAAGTCGGGGAAGAATGATTTTACCAATATAGAGATGGGAGGCATGGCCTATATCGGGACGCGTCTTACCGCGACATTTCTGGAGCGCCGGCTGGAATTTTACGGAGCATATTACCATGGGACACAGCAGCTCAGGAGCATCCGGGACCGGGCCGGCAATGTCATCATAGAAGCGGAGAATGCGGCTGTTGAACGGGGGTACGTCAGCATGTTCGGCACGCGGATCGATCTGACGGACGATTATCGGGACCCGCGAAGAGGGGTACGGCTAGACACCAACTGGTCTTCCAGTCCGCCCCTGGAACACGGGCCGCGTTATTATGTCATGGACTATAATGCGACTGCCTATGTTTCCCTGGGAAAACGGAGCACCTGGGTGTTCAACTTATTCCGCTCGGACGCCCACGTGGTGCGACAGGGCGAAACGAACGCGGCACTCGTCGCAACGGAGCAGGGCGTTGATTGCGGCTCGATCGCGGATCCCGGAGAGCGGCAGCTCTGCCAGGATTTTCTGTACAATACCGTCGCGAACAACACCTACGGGACCGCGCGCTCGCTTGGCGGATTCAATCAGCTCCGGTCGTATCCCGCGGGACGGTTCTCGGGCGCGCATACCCTCTTCTTCGGCTCTGAAGTCCGCTGGAACCTGACGGACGAATCGACGCCGTACGATATTTTCATAATGAAGGACGTGAGGACGTCATGGCAGATTGCGCTCTATTACGAAACGGGAAGCGTCGCTGATCAGCGGAGCGAACTCGGGGACACTTGGCGTTCGACGACCGGTGTCGGGCTGCGGATGATAACGGCATCCGGCGTTGTGTTCAGGGCCGATCTGGCAACAGGAAGCGAAGGGATTGCACCGAGCATTTTCATCGGGTACCCGTGGGAGCTGTAAAAAATGCGATACCGAACATTTAGGTAGAGTAGAGAAAACTGATCAAGAGTCATCGAATGGAGCCACCGATAAACCAGGGAGCTCGATTCTCAGGGGTGAGAAGCTTTCTCGTATCCGTTCGCTCCGCTTTCTCCAGCATTCAAAAAAAACAGGCGAATTGGACCTTGAGAGAACGATCGCCTGTTCACCCCGGGCTTTCCCTCTTCTCCCAGACCCCTGAGTTGGTTCCCCGGAAAAATATCATCGACCTCCGTAATCGAAATCACATACTTTTCCCCAACCCTCCCGTAAAATAACATCAACTGCAGTTTTGCAGGAGATCCGCATTGCGCCCTCTCGCTACCCATTCCAACGTCAAATCAAAATTTACGTTGTCAAGTTCGACGAATGTGAAAAATGATAGTACAGAAGAAAAAAAAATATTTATAGCAACGATCGTAATCGTCCTTGTTGCAGCGATCATCGCGGCTCTCCTGCTCGAAATCAAAACCTTTAAACCGCAGGTCGAAGCAGCTGCCTCGCAGGCTGCGGGAATGGATGTCCGGATCAACGGCAGGATGGGCATCGTTTTTACTCCCGGGTTCGCGATATCGATGGAGGACGTCAGCGTCCGAAACAAGGGAACCAATGTCGCCACTATTGAGAAGATGACGATCGGCCTGGAACTCATTCCCCTTGCGCGGGGCGAAGTCCGGATACGACGGGTCGAGTTCGTGAGGCCGGCCATGTCCGTAGTCCGTTACCGGAACGGAACGTTCAATTTTGACAAACCAGGGCCGGCGCCGTCGGAAAAACCGCTTTCGATACCGGCGTCGTCCATCTTTCAGGGGACGCTTGTTTTTACAGATAAGTTATCCGGAGAAAAGATTGAAGCGGAACGCCTTGATCTGACCCTCCGAAACGTTTCATACAGCGGGTCGGATTCAGCGGAGCTGCTCAGGAACATTTCATTCACCGGGGATATCAGGTGCAGGACAGTCAAGAGCAACAACCTCGCCGTATCGAACATCGCGATGAAAATAACAGGAAGAAGGGGAATGTTCGATATCGAACGGGCCAGGATGAACGTTTTCGGGGGGAGCGGGAAAGGGAGCTTGCACCTGGACGCGACGGGTGCAGCCCCTCGTTACCGGGTGTTCTGTGCTCTCAGCCGGTTCAGAATCGCAGACCTTATCCGGGAATTCTCGCCCAAAAACATCCCTGCAAAAACCATAGAAGGGCTGACGGACTTTTCCGCGAACCTGACTGCAAAGGGGAAGAGCATGGATGAGATGAAACGGTCGCTCAGCGGCGACGTTTCCCTGAAAGGCGAAAATGTTACGTTCTCCGGCGCCAATATCGATGCCCTTGTCTCAAAATTCAAGCGCTGCCAGAACTTCAACCTTGTGGACGCCGGGGCGTTCTTACTTGCGGGCCCGTTCGGACCGTTGCTCACCAAGAGCTATAATTTCGGACGTCTGTATCACGAAGAGTCACGAGGCGGAGAAGGGAGCATCAAAAAACTCGTTGCAATCTGGAAAGTCGATCACGGCATTGCGGAAGCGTCGGATGTGGCCCTTGCTTCAAACAAGCACAGGATCGCCATGAGGGGAGGATTGAATCTCGTCAACGACCGGCTTATTGACACATCCGTAGCAGTGCTTGATAAGCGGGGGTGCGCTGTGTACAGGCAGAAAGTGCATGGACCATTGCTCAAGCCGGAGATCGAGGCAAGCGCGCTTAAGTCAATTACCGGGCCAATGTCAAACGCCCTCAAGAGCGCGAGGAAATTCATTCAGCGGGAAAAGTGCGCGCCGTTTTACTCAGGATCGGTGCCTCAGCCGGCGGGGTAAGGGCGCTTCAATAACAACAACAGCATCTTGTGCCGCAAGAACAGCAGGGTCTATAATGTTTGACTTTTCATAAGTTGCAGGGAGCTCGATTCTCAGGGTGAGAAGCTTTATCGTCTCCGTTCGCTCCGCTTTCTCCAGAATTCAAAAAAGGGCCGGCGAATCCTGACCTTGAGAAAAAGATCGCCTGTTTCACCCCCGTGCTTTCCCTCTTCGCCCAGACCTTTGAGTTTGATCTTCTGCCCCTCTCCGATCCCAGGCGGAACGGTGATGAGGATTTCCCTGGATTTACCGGGCTGATTGAGGATGTACTTGACCTTTCCTCCGGAGGAAGCCTCCTCCGGCGTTACCGCGAGTGAATCGCCAAGGTTTTTCCCTTTTTCCGGCAGGACTATGCCCAGCCTCTTTGCCGCCATCTTCTGGAACATTTCGAGTCCCTTCAGCATGACTTTAGAGGCCAATGAACCCTTTTGCGCGGTCCCTCTATCGGAACGATAGGCATTTCCCAGTGGTCCGAAAAAAAAGAAGCCCCTGCCGGAAACGCCGGGGCCTTTGAATTTGAACTCTCTGTAATTGCGACCGTAAAAATTATTGCCGCTGAAGATATCTTCAGGTCTGCTGAATCCGAAAATCCTGCTGAATTCTTCAAAGATCTGGTTGATGTCCGAGTTCCGGAAGATGTCCTCGTCCGTATGGGTCTGTCTGAACCGGTCCCTCGCTGTGGAGCCGAAACTCTGCCTCAGATGATCATAGTCCCGCCTCTTCTCCGGGTTGGATAGGACGGCATACGCTTCATTGATCTCCTTCATCAGCTCCTGACTGCCCGGATTTTTATCAGGATGATAGCGGAATGCAAGATTGCGATAGCTTTTTTTTATTTCGTCGGGCGCTGCAGTCTCACTTACGCCCAGTATCTTGTAATAGTCTTTCCTGTCCATGGGTCTATTATAGAACACCGGACGGGGTAAATCACTGGAAATGTATTCGATCTGCTTGTCTCGGTGCGCATCGTTTCCTGGCATGGGAGAACGTCGCTATTTTTGCTCGTCTTTTCAAACAACCGGGGAAGCGGATGGTTCTGTCCTCGGCCTCCAGGGGGGAGTTTATAATGCTGGCACCTTTTTGTGGGGTCTTCCGGGTTTTATGAAGGTAGTTTTTCGATTTGAAGACGTTGCGGTCGGAATTCCCATCCGAAAATATAGGCATGCGACCGAATCCGAGGGTTAAACATTTCGGACTGTCTGAGCCCAGCGTTCACGAGTGCCGCGCGCGAGTGCAGGGTGTCTGAGCCCGAAGGTTGGCGAGCCTGCGGCCAGCGCTTATGAGGCCCTTGATTCCCGTCTCGCGGTTCTCAGCGAGATGGTACGACAATGAGTCTAAGTATTGTGCAAAGCGCGAATGCAGGCTGTTTCCGCCCGCACCCAGTCCCTCTCCCAGAAGGGAGAGGGGCTAGTGGACAAAGAAATTTCTATCGTAACGAGGACGACCGAGCATGCCGTAAAAGATTTTCGCCGGGTGACGTCTAACCAGGATAAAAAAAGAAGAGCCGTCTTTGTTAAACTCAAGATAGAGAGATAATTACAAACAGAAGGCGGAAGGGTTCATGATTATGAAGGAAACAGGTCAAGCAGAGCCAGAAGGATTCCGTTACCAAGAAGAGGTCGTGCCGCCTGACGAGGAGCGGGAGCTTGCAGAACGGATCAAAGAACTTCCGCTTAAGGAGTTTGAATTCCAGGGCTATATCGCAAAGCGGCGTACGATCTCTTATGGCTGGGACTACGATTTCGAATCGCACAGGCTGGTCCCGGCAGAACCGATCCCCGCGTTCCTCATAAGGCTGAGAGACCGCGCCGCCCGGTTCGCGGATCTGGCTGCTGAAGAACTGCCTCACGCGCTGATCACTGAGTACCGCCCTGGCGCAGGTATTGGATGGCACGTGGACAAAGCGGTCTTCGGCGACGTAATCGGCATTTCTCTCGTCTCGCCCTGCATCTTCCGGCTAAGGCGAAAAATCGACTCGACATGGGAGCGATATTCGCTTACGGCCCAACCACGCTCCGCCTACCTTCTCCGCGGCATCTCTCGTATCAAGTGGGAACACAGTATCCCGGATGTAGATTCTCTTCGCTATTCGGTGACCTTCCGGACCATCCGTCGCCGCCGCTGATTTGCCGCCGAAATGATACCGAACAATTAGCCAATGTCAGCTATTTTCAGAATTTATTCCAGCCTAAAGAGAACTGCTAAGCGCCCGGCGCCCGGTATTGCACTTGCCCGGCTTTGCGCAAGGCTTCCATGGTTTCGTCGACGGTCAAAAGGACTGTCGTTTCGAACGAGCTGAGTGCACCTCCACCACTTATCGCCAACGCAACCGCGGCCATGGAGATGTTGTCGGGAGCCTCCCACAGATTGTAGCCGTCGTGCGTACCGAAGGCATACCAGAACCCGTGCAGTTTCCCGCCGACCGACTCAATGTACGCTTGAGCGGCTTTTCGGCGGTCCTCCGGGTTGCGGATCAACCTGGCCCACGTCTCCGGCGTGTAGCTGAATTTCGATAAATAGAGCGGCATAGTTTCTATCCTTCCGTAAATGACGGTTTTTAGATTCAGTTTTACTTCCTCGTTGCTTCCAGGATGACTCCCGACAGTGAGGGAGAGAACAAGATACTAGTTAAACGGTAGCATGTAATTTTATCAAAAACAATGGATTAAACAAATTATTTACGCACAGTTCGAAAAGCATCGCCTATGTCAACGTCAGCGGCTTATTCTTAACAGAAGATTTTATTGGCTGTGAAGTTTATCTTCATGCTCTACTTATTTATAACTGGTTCTCACCGTGCCTTCCCCTTTCGCTTTTATAGATAGCAAAAGGTGTCTCATTCAGCAGTCGTTCCGATGTTTTATTTCTAGATTACTCTCAGCTACTTCCGAAGGCACATAAAACGCCAAATAAAAAATATTCCTTTGCGCATTGTGAGCATCTTTGCGGCTAAATGCCTATATTCTTTGTGAGAAGCGACAAATCGAAAAATAAAATGATATATTCATTAAATGTGACGATCGTGCCCCGCTTTTCAGTGAGCCTCAAGGATCAGAATGACAGTCGCGGCAATTCGATCGTCATATCTTGATAATATGGGCTCCGCATTCGTTGAACGAGTAGGGGCCGAATCGGAAAGGAGGAACGATGAGCGACCAGATCATTCTCAAAGTAAAGAGTGGAGCTGTGATTGATGCTTACGCAACAGGACCGGTTCAGATGACGGTCGTAGATGTGGATATGATAGAACCCGGGGATACTGAAGACAGCCGAATGAAAAAAACAGTCTTTGCATTGCCGCTGGATGGGATTATCGCCCGGGAAGAGGTGGACCAGTTTATCAAGGATATGGCCATGAACGAGCCCCTGCCTGAACCCGAGTAATGAGGGTTATAACAAAAGAGCCCGCTCCGATCAGGAGCGTGCTCTTTATTTGAGCAAACATCATATGGTCAGATCCTTACATTTAACATGGCGGCATTTTTATCGGCGTTTATACTGAAATCCGAAAAAACAACTCTGGATTATCTTCGTCCCTTCATGCATCCTCTTCGCAATAAATAGGGTCAAGTGTTTCTCTTTGAAATCGACTCCGGTGTCATCACAGATGATGATGCAACGAAAAAGACTTGGCCCTGAAGATGTTCTGAGCACACAGAACATCCCGCTTCCGGGATCCCCCTCCTTGAAAACAACGCTTCCTTTTTCGAAACGGACAATGCGGCGATCGGGAACTCCGGGCGGAGCAGTATTGTCTTCCGGAAGGATCTTGAGGCTGGCCGACTCGTTCTTACCGAGGCTCGCCGCGATCTCCCATCAAAGTAGACCTGACCCTCAACTCTTCATCTTTAATTGACAAATATTGTTCTTCCCCTTAAGATACCTCTCGCTATGAAACAAAATGACTTCCTAAAAACGTTTCCCGCATTCAAGGGCGTGAGCGAAGGGCTGCTGCAGGATTTTTTATCTGCCTGCAGCCGCAAAAAGGTGCCGGCCGGGAGCCGGCTTTACAGCGAGGGCGATGCCTGCTCAGCGATAGCCTTTGTTTTTTCCGGAGACATCCGCGTTTACAAAATCGGCGAAACAGGCAGGGAGATTACGCTTTACGAGATCGGGCCGGGCGAGACCTGCATCCTGAATGCATCGTGCATCCTCTCGGGGAAATCCTATCCTGCGTATGCCCTGACCCTTAGCGAGACTGACCTCATGCTTTGCCCGTCGCAGAATTTCCGGCATATGGTGGCAGAATCCGACCAGATGAGAAATTTCGTCTTTTCCATAATGACCGAACGAATGACAATGGTCATGGAACTGGTGGAAGAAATTGCCTTCGGGAGGATGGACGAGCGGGTTATGGACTACCTTGTTGAAAAATCGGAGAACGGCATGATCGAGATCACGCACCAGAAGATCGCAAATGATCTGGGCACCTCACGCGAGGTCGTAAGCCGCTTGCTGAAGGACTTCGAACGCAGCCTGCTTGTCAAGCTCTCACGGAATATGATTACACTTTTGAAAAAATAAAGCTCCTTCCTTGATTTGGCCCGCAAAGCTGCGCAGGATTCGCAAAAGTGAATTTTCTCTTTTGTGCCTTTTGTGCTTTTTTGCGGCTAATCCCTCTGATGTCCTGCCCTTGAATATCTATTTCACCTCCCTCGTCCAGGTCTTTCTTTTTCAGCTTCTTTGTGACTTAGTCACAGACTCCATTAGTCCTTTCTGATATCTTCCGTACAACAGAACGGTACGGCAGTCATGCCGGCGCCGAAAATTATTTAAGGAGGACAGTATGAAAAAGAACATTGGTGGAGTTGAAAGAATAATCAGGATTATCGCAGGCAGTGCTATTCTATCCCTGGCCTTTACGGGGCCTCAATCAGCATGGGCCTGTCTTGGAATTGTCCCGCTTGCGACCGGCCTGATCGGCTGGTGCCCGCCCTATGCCCTGTTCGGCTTTTCCAGCTGTAAGGCGTGCAAATAACTAAAGATTTGAAAAGGAGAATCGAGATTCAGTGTTTTTTAATCTGTCGTAATGAACGAAAAGGAATTTTGCTATGAAGACGATACAGTGCCCATTGTGTAAAAAGAAAGTTCCTGCGTTGCTTTATGAGCTGCACCGTACAGCCGACGAACTGGTAATCAGCCGGATGAAGCGGGACTTCCCTGGCTGGTCCGAGCATGACGGCGTATGTGAGCCGTGCCTGGAGCGGTACAAAAGCACCCGCACGAAGAGCGCCTGAAAGATAATTGAAATAAAATATCGGTCACTCGTTTGCCGCTGTTAAAAAATCCTCCGTTTGTCCTTCGACAAGCCGAGGGCGAACGGAGCAGAGGCACAGGGTCAAGTCTTTCTCCTTGAAATCGACTCCGGTGTCATCAACGATGATGATGCAACGAAAAAGACTTGACCCTGAAGATGCTCTGAAGATGCTCATATTCTGCCGCTTGCACACTCCGCTGATTTTCTCTCGTCAAGCGATCAGGACCTTGCAGATCTGGCCGTTCTTTTCAAAAGGACCATGGCGAGACTGAACAGCAGATTGAGCGGAGCGCAGTATAATTTCTTCATCCATTCAGTGCCCCACGGTCCAGAATATGCGGGGAGCACCTCGTTTTTCCATTGGCACATAGAAATCTGCCCGAGGACGAACATCCCGACAGGGTTCGAAATGGGATCAGGCCCGTCAGTAAACACCATCGCCCCTGAAGATGCTGCGGAACAGCTGAGAAGCATTAAGCTGGATTAATCAGGCCGCTTTCGTCGCAATTCCGTCTGTTCACCAACATTCCGCAATCCGCAATTCGAAATCCGAAAATCAACGCCCATTTAATACAGACTTAAACAACATATTTGTTGACAACAACATGCGTAAGCATATAATCAGATCACCCATCAAAGATAGCAGCGTTCTCTGAAATTTTATCAAAATAACAATAATGTCCCCTGGTTTGCTGTCAAATTCTGCAAATTGAGGTGTGATGAACCTCCGACAAATAATCGAAGAGAGCGATACGAAGGCCGGGCGTGCTTTCGCCTTCTTTATACAGGCGCTCATCATTGTCTCGCTCATTTCCTTCTGCATTGAAACGCTTCCTGATCTTACTGCCACAACGCGTAAAGTTCTCGCGTACCTCGAATTAATTACAGTCATAATTTTCTCTATCGAATACCTGCTTCGCATCTATGTGACCAGGCAGAAACTCCGATTCATCTTCAGTTTCTACGGAATGGTTGATTTGCTGGCCGTGCTTCCTTTCTATGTAACGGCCGGGGTTGATCTTCGATCCATTCGCGTTCTCCGGCTTTTTAGAATGTTCCGCTTGTTAAAGTTGTTCCGCTACAGCAAAGCTATTAAACGATTCGGCCGGGCTTTAGGGATGATACGAGAAGAGTTAATTATTTTCATCATTGCCTGTGTATTTCTGATTTTTTTTGCATCAATGGGCATTTATTATTTCGAGCGAGAAGCTCAACCAGAAGCATTTAAGTCGATTTTCCATAGTATGTGGTGGGCTGTAGTAACACTAACAACAGTAGGCTACGGCGACGCGTATCCCGTAACCGCAGGCGGAAGAATATTTACTTTCGTGGTTCTCATTGTCGGAATAGGAGTAATTGCCATTCCAGCAGGCTTGGTAGCAAGCGCCATGCAGCAGACTCTGAGAGAAGAGAGAGAAAAAACGACACCGTAACTTGGGCTGGCGGTACAGGTAATATGCGAGGCCCGCGTGATCATTGCGCGTAGGAGTAGGACCAATTTACCAAACTTGCTGCGATTACAAGAAATAAATTTTCTTTACCAGGGGGTATTCTAATGCCTATCGATATTTTGAAGGACTTGAAAAAATTTCTGCCGATCTTTCAACAAGCGCACGATCAAGGCATTAATGAAGCGGAGACCTCAACACGTATTAATAAATTTTTCGAAGATGTTTTGGGTTACGATGTGTTTACTGAAATATCGAGAGAGCATGTCGTTAAGGAAAGAAATGTAGACTATGCGATCAAGCTTAACGGGAAAGTGAAATTTTTCATTGAAATTAAGCAAGCCGGAATAGCTTTGAAAGAAAAACATATAGAACAAGCAGAAAACTATGCAGCCAATTCAGGAGTTCCATGGGTCTTATTAACGAACGGTATTTATTGGCAGCTTTACCATTTAAGTTTTGATGAAGGGATACAGAGTGATCTCGTTCTGTCAGTCGATCTTAAAGAGTGCGATATTAAAGAGGCTGCACAGGTACTGGGAATCCTGCATAGGAAAAGCGTTCTGAAGGGAGAGATAGAACAATTTTATGAAAAAGTAAAAACTCTTTCGCCAAGGAGTATCGTCCGTGCCGTATTTCATGAAAGTACGTTAAAAGTAATTCGGGCGTGCTTAAAAAATAGTCACGGCATCAGAGTGGATGAGCAGGAATTGGTGGATAACATCAGGAAGATGATCTCTAAGGAAACCTGGGAAGATATCGGTGATGTAAAGATCACGAGAAAAAGAAAAGCAAAGCCAAAACCGAAAGATGAAGTTATCCAGCCTGCTTCGCCGCAGGTGCAGTAAAGCGAAAAAGGGGAAAGCATTTCGCGTATCAACGAAAGTTGTCGCCCTTCGTTACAACGCAAGGATCAAATGGAAAAAATGAATATTAATTCAGTGCGTCCGATGCTCAAAGTAGAAGCTCATGGCCGTTCTATCAGCAGCTTCATCTTACAACACTTAATATCGGCAGTGCTCTTTGCTCGCAGAGTGGGAGTAATTGAGCACGAGAACTTGGGACAGCCATTCGGTGAGTTTTTTACTGAGATTAGATCATACGCAAGCGCTTCCATAATGGCATCTACCGCTGCACTCGAAGCTAACATAAATGAATTATTCATTGACCATGGCGGCCTGTTAAGAGGAAAGACTGAGAATTACGATAAAAAATTCTGGGGCCGGAATGGAATAGAAGCTATGCCACTTCTAAAAAAATATCTTAAGGCGTTGAACATTATGAATATTAATAACGATTTTGAGAAGGAGCAGGTTTATAAGGATGCCAATTGTCTGATAATAATAAGAAACGAATTAACTCATTTTAAGCCAAACTGGGATTTTGAGCCTGAAGATAAACGAATTGAATTAAAGGATATACTTTCAAGATTTAAGTGTAGCCCTTTTGCCGATGAAGGTGCACACTTAATTTCTATGAAATGCATGAGTTATTCTTGTGCCAAGTGGGGTGTTGAGACAGCAATCCAGTTTATCGATACTTTTTCAGATTTGTCGGGCATGCCCAACCGAGTTAAGCAATTTAGGAACAAATTAAATTTGGATGAAGATTTCATTACCTTACAAGCGAACATTTGATCTGAAATGGCCGATATGCAAATGCACGGAGAAAGACTTGACTGACTCTCAAGAGTCCTCGTACTCTACTGTCTCCTGGCGGCATCTCGGCCCGATCTTCGCCTTGAATGTAGGGTCAGAAGAATATGGGTGAGCTCAAATATTCGCAACACCCAGAATCCTTTAATAACTGTGCAAGCCCCCTTATATTTTCCCTTGCCCCTTACTTTAAAATACGTTATTCTCGCCTCATCAGGAGAACCGCCTTTAGCCTGCGCAAAGTCTCGGGAGAACAACATTGAGAAGTTATCCCATCCGCCAAAACCTCCCATACAATAATACTTGTCATATGATTTGACCCCACATGACAAAGTGAATTACCTTTTAATTTGAGGCCAAAAAGTGCAAAGCTTTCCTAAAGATTTATTAGATGCTCTGTTTTCAGGCGAGGCTGTAGCAGTGGTCGGCTCGGGGCTGTCTGTTGCGTCGGGCCTACCCACTTGGAAGGAACTTCTTGAGCTACTAATAAAAGAATGCGAGCAAAACATTTTTCAATTTCAGGAAGGAGATGAACTCCGAGAACTATTAAAAGATGGTTTATTCTCAGAAGTGGCGGATGAATGCAGTTCACGTCTTGGTAAATCTCTCTACAGAGATTTTATTCAAAGAATCTTTCAATCGGTAACTTTAAAACCAAATGCGACACATCAATTGCTTTATCAGCTGCCTTTTAGCGCAATTTTAACTACAAACTATGATACATTGTTGGAGCAGGTTTTTGTGAAAAACAGGGATAACGGTATTCCCCCAGTTTACACTCAAAAAAATATTGCACAACTTGCACGACTGACAAGCGACAAGAAATTTTTCATTTTAAAAATGCATGGTCATGTTGATGATGTGGATACAATCATCCTCACACATCGCGACTATCAAGATATTATTCATCATCCTGCATATCGCACTGCTCTTTCAGCTTACTTTACTATGAAGACCCTTGTTTTTATTGGATATGGGCTTCGTGATCCCGATTTGAATTTAATATTAAATGAGCAGGTATCAGTTTTTAAAGGTTTCGGAAGAAGACATTTTGCTCTCGTTCCAAACGCCGGGAAAATTCTCCCTAAATTATTCAAAGATAAATATAATATAACCATACTTCCTTACGAATCTAAAAATCATTATGCTGAGTTACAGGCACTTTTACTAAAGCTGATTAAAGAGGTTAATACCCTAAAAGGGAGAAGACATACATCAACTACTTCAGAAACCCCGGTTATTCATCCATGCCCTTACAAATTCTTGGACTATTACGATGTACAAGATAAGGATCTTTTTTTCGGTCGCGAAGAGGAAACAGTTTCTATCCTTCAATCTCTTCTTGCACATAAACTATTAATATTGTTTGGGCAGTCAGGAGTAGGAAAAACGTCTTTACTTAAAGCAGGTGTATTTCCCCAACTCCTTGACCGCGACTATACTGTTATTTATTGCCGCCTTACTGATCCAAAATTGGAATCTATTCTTGTAGAATGTGACAAATTACTAAGCACGTCACTGGATAGGTTGGTAGCGGTGCCAAAAGAAGCAGCAAATATTTTATTGGATAAAGTTCGTCTTTCTCGCAAATCATTTGTACTATTGCTTGATCAAGTCGAACAAATGTTCAAAGATTTTGAACAATCTTCATTTGATCCAATCTGCGAATTTTTAAAAACAATCATTAACCATGAAATGGTGCAATGTCACGTTCTTCTTTCCGTTCGTGAAGATTATTTCGTTCGTCTAAACGACTTAACTCATATAATCCCTGATGTTTTCAACAATCGCTATCATTTGACTTCGCTGAAATCATCCTCCGCGGAGGTAGCAATCCGACGCCCCGCTCAATCTGTGGGGCTTCAATGTGATGACTCATTTGTTCATGGAGTAATAACTGATCTCGACCGTGAAGGAGTCGAGCCGACTCAGCTTCAGATAGTCTGCACTGCTGTATTCAAGGCCCTACCAGTCGAGTGTAAAAAGATCGACATAGGTGTTTATAAGGATCTTGGTGGTGCAGAGAAATTGTTATCCAGTTACATTGGATATGTTCTCAGCAGTTTCAGACATACTGATAGAGACGTAGCCCGTGAAATCCTCAAATGTTTCGTCAGCCCTGATAGTTTAAGAAAACATCTCAATTTGGATTCTCTATTAATTCAACTTGAACCAATGTCTACGGTCGAGCAAATAAAAGCAGTTCTCGACATATTAGTATATCAACGTCTCGTTAGAGTTGTGCAAGGCCAACTGGGTTCGTCTTACGAATTGACTCATGACTATTTGATTCCTCAAATAGATCATTGGATTTCTGATGAAGAGCGAGAGATTAGACGAATCCTTGAAGTTATGGAGCATGAACGAAGTATTTGCAATAATCTCAGAACATTAATTCCACTCGAAAGAGCTCGTTTCCTAAAATTACATTATGCTCAACAAGTTAAGTTTAGCCGAGCAGACGAAGAGTTAATCGAGAAAAGCATTATGTATGGAGAAGAGAAGGAAAATCAAGTTCGTAATTTGGAACGTCAACTACTTCAAGCTCAAAAGATGGAAGCGGTTGGGCAACTTGCAGGGGGGATTGCACATGACTTCTCAAATTTGATTGTGACAATCTCAGGTTATACGTCACTAGCGTTAAGTAAAGTCGCTGGTGATCAGATAGGAGATTTAAAACAAATATTTGAGCGGGTGAGCGAAACAACAGATCGTGCAAGTAATTTAGTACGTAGTCTCCTTGCGTTTGCAAGGAAAGGCGCTCTCGACCGGGGAGGTATTGAGCAGACTACCGTCAATCTTCCAGATATAATCGACTCGTTAATGGAGCTTTTGACGCGTGTGTTCCCTGAAACTATTAAAATCAAGACTGATTTGGGTGATGATATATGGCCAATAAATGGCGACATTGCCCAAATTGAACAAGTGCTATTAAATCTGGCAGTGAATGCTCGTGATGCTATGCCGAACGGTGGCATGTTTGAAATTGCGGTGGATAATTTAAAATCGCTCAATAGCGCACTTGTCGAAGGAGCGACCCTCCCGCCTGGTGATTTCGTAATGGTATCCGTAACGGATACAGGCATCGGAATGAATCGGTCAGTTTCATCAAAGATATTCGAACCTTTTTTTACAACGAAGGATGTCGGTAAAGGCACAGGATTGGGCTTATCTATAGTCTATGGGATAATGAAAAGTTTGGGCGGCTTCGTCAACGTCATTAGTGAACTTAGTAAGGGTACTACATTTCAGATTTACTTTCCCAAAGCTCAAGTATTGTCTTCAAAAGAGAGTCTTGAAGTCGATATAAATCAACCTCTTTCAGGATCAGAGAAAATTCTTGTCGTTGAAGATGAAGCCGTATTGCATGAGATGATAGTAGCTACTTTGTCTAATTTAGGCTATAAAATAGTATCCGCGTATGATGGCGTAGAGGCACTTGAAAAATACAGTCGAGCAACGGATATAGATATTGTCATTATGGACATGTTAATGCCGAAACTTAGTGGACCTGAAACAGCACAGAGAATTTCGAAAGTTAACAAGAATGCAAAGATCATTCTAATGAGTGCATATGATGTTGAACATGACAAAATCCTTTGGAAGCAGTACTGTTCTCACTTTTTACAGAAACCATTTAAAATGGAAGAGCTACTAAGAACTATTCGAATTGTTTTGGAACACTAATTATTACCTCAGCATCGTGGGGACATTCCGTCCGAAGTGTACTTGCCTTTGCTTGAACGTGCGGAAAGGTAACAGTTTAGTCCCTTCATCCGCTGACGGGAGCAACAGCAACCGGAGATAGCTCAACCGTCTTCGTCCACTAAGATTTCAGCCGGAACCGTCAAGAACCCCGAAGGGGACGTTGTTGCACCCGTTGCGTATCGCTTTCTGATAGTGAAATCTTCCTGTGAATATAATAGGACACACTATGGCAAAACCAATCTTTTCCGGGCTAGTTCCATCCATTGCTGACAAAATAGCGTCGATGGTGGAAGAGATCACCCAAGAGTATCCGCAGAACGTTCATTCCATGCATATTGTCGGCAGCGCTGTGATGCCCGACTACGATGAAAAACTGTCGGACATCAATTCAGTAGTTATCCTTCAAAATATGGACCTGAAGTTTATTGCGTTTCTTGCGCCGCTCGGAAAAAAATACGCAAAGAAGCGGATCGCTGCACCACTTCTGATGACCACGGAGTACATCCAAAAATCCATTGACGCATTCCCTGTTGAATTTCTCGACTTCAAACTGATGCACAAAACAATCTATGGCGAAGATGTTTTCAGCAATATAAAGATTGAGAAGCAATCTCTCCGTCTGCAATGCGAGCGAGATATTAAGACAAAGCTTTTCGGATTACGGCAAGGATACCTTTCCTCATTCGGTCAGAAGGAACATCTGGCCGGAGGTCTTGTCAGGTCCATCACGGGTACTATGGCCCTTTTCAGGGCGATCGTCTTTCTACTCGGCAAGGAACCGTCCATACCGAGAAACGATGTGATAAACGCGCTCGGAGTTGCGACTGGAATAGAAACCGACATCTTCAAAAAACTTCTTATGCTCAAGGCCGGAACTATTAAGCCCACCGAACAAGAGCTGCTTTCCTTATTTGAAGAATATTATAGCGTGCTGGAATCCGTTGAAAAAATCATTGACGATCTCCATGTTTAAAAGACTAGCCCTATCTGCGCTTATCCTCGCAACTGTCATTGTTTTTCACGCCAGTGCCTCGACTCCGCAACCTCCCCAAGTGCCACGTGATTACATAGTAGACCTTGCCGGAATCTTTACAAACGATGCTCGTCATCAACTTAATACATCGCTCCAGGATCTTGAACGCAGCACCACTGCACAAGTGCTCGTTCTTACAGTCCGGAGCCTGGATGGTCAGAGCATTGAGGAGTTCGCATTCAATACAAAAGAAAAATGGAAACTGGGACAAAAGGGCAAGGACAACGGAGTCCTTATCGTTGTTTCTGTAAAAGACAGGAAATATCGATTCGAGGTCGGGTACGGGCTTGAAAGTGTATTGCCGGACAGTGTTGTAGGAACGTTCGGAAGAGTGTACCTGGTTCCTAACTTTAAAAAGGGGGACTATAGCATCGGAATATCTCAAGCGATACAGGCTTTGAGCATGACAATATTAAACCAACCGGGCGGAAAAACACCTATTGCTATTCCTATTACAGGTTATCACCCGGGCGATGAATCGCAAATAAATATAATAGGTACTTTGTTCATGATTTTGCTATTAATACCATTTATATTTATTTTTGTTCGTTGCCCTGTCGAAAAAAACAAAAAGAAATTAAGAGAAGTATGGATCGGTGGAGGTAATGGTGATTTCGGAAGCGGCGGATTTGGCGGCGGTGGATTTGGAGGATTTGGCGGGGGCAGTTTCGGTGGTGGAGGCGGCGGAGGTGGAGGCGGAGGCGGTGCCTCAGGAGGATGGTAGCATTACACAATCGCCCCTAGGTCATAAGTTTTTAAAAGGTAAAATAACCACCCGTCCCGAAACAGACTCATGTTAATAGACATCAGCACTCACAAACTCTTGCGCAAACTTTCGAGAGACGTTGTGACCGAAATGGGCTTGCGACTTTTTTGAAGTTAGATGCTGTATTATGATCGAACAATAATTTTCCTTCCCTCGAATTCCACGATCTGCCCCGAGCGGATCTTGGCTCGTTTACGCAGCTCCACTTTGCTGTCGACCCTGACCTGGCCTTCTGCAATCGCAACATTTGCCATCCCGCCGGAATCGCACAACCCGATGACCTTGAGCAGGTTGTTCAGTTGGATGAATTCGCTGTTTTCGAGCTTGAATTCTTCCATCAGCGTGTTCTCATTTGTTTCTCTGAGTTCATAAAGATCCCTATAAGAATGGGAAAAGCGAAGAAGCGTGGGGTGTCAAGTCTTATTCCTTGAAATTGCTTCCTGTGTCATCACAGATGATGATGCAACGAAAAAGACTTGGCCCTGAAGATGTTCCAGCTCCAGGTCCTCGAGCGCCAGGGCGGTCACGTGATGAACAGACGGCGGGACGGATGACACGCTGCCAAAGCTCTTGCCTTGAGGAACCACCTCGATCTCCGTCCCGCCTTTGCGGATTGATACGCTCCCCTTGAGCACACAGAACATCCCGCTTCCGGGATCCCCCTCCTTGAAAACAACGCTCCCTTTTTCGAAACGGACAATGCGGCGATAAAGAACGCCGGGGGGAACAGTGCTGTCTTCCGGAAGACCCTTGAGGCTGGCCGACTCGTTCCTCCCGAGGCTTGCCGCGATCTCGGCGCCGAACAGAAACAGGGCCATCGAGATGTAGATCCAGATGAAGATGACGAACAGCGATTTGAACGAACCAAAAGCGAACCCATAACCCGGGTTAAAAGTGAGAAACAGGTGAAAGGCCGGGCGGAGCGCAAACCACAGCAGGGAGGCAGCAAGAGCACCCGCGAGCAGATGGAAGAACCGTGCGCGCTTCGAGAAGGTGAAGTAGAGGGCGCAGATAACGCCAATGACCACTACGAAGAAGGCAACATCGTTGAGGCTGCCGGGCATCTGCCGCAGCGGCTGGATCCGTTTTATGATCGTGAACGCCACGCCAGCGACGGCAACCGCAGCGAGCCCCACCAGGAAGACCATGCTGATGGCGGCGTCGAAGAGCTTCTCAAGAAGAAAGGGCCTGGTCGGTCTTTTCCGGAAGATTGCGCCCACGGAGACCCGCATATCGGCGACCAGCGGAGTAATGCTCCAGAACAATACGAACAGGTTCAGCATGCCGATGGCCCGCTTATGGCGGGCGATAAAGTCCACTTCTTTCAGGATCACCTGGCTGTACGCGGGAATCAGCTGGGTAATGAACTCACGCGTTTGCGCGAGCGCCCGGGCGGACGATCCGACGATTGCGCCGAGCAGGAACGTAAGCAGGAACAGGGCGGGGATGAGCGCAAGGGTGGCCGAGAAAGCGAGCGAGGAGGAGGCGGTCAGGTCGTTGTTCCGCCGGAAGAATGAAGATGCCTCGGACAGGGTCATCCAGGCTTTCTGAAGAAAGTCGCGCGGGCTTTTTTTCATGACAGAGGGAAAGCGCTTCAATTATTATAGGGTCTCCGGCAGAAAATAGCAAGGAAGGGAAAAAGCCGGCGTTCAGTCAAAAGTCGGCTTCGATTCAGGTATCCATCCTCCTTGAGGGAACAGGAGATGGGAATCAGGGGTTGTATCCCAAGCTTCGGTTCACACCTCAACTTCATCGAATGGGTGGCCTCCGGGGTCAGACCTGAAAATTGAAATTCGTCTATGGATCAAGCTGGTCTAAATCCCTGGGAAGAGGTCCATTAGAAGGAAGTTTGTGCACCTGGCGGCAGGGCAGAGCGGTTATCTTTTGCGGAATACACGAGATGTGACAGGGAACCCAGTGCTGCCAGGAAAAACGCAAATTTGAAAAGCCATCCGAGGAAGGGTATCAGGCCGATGACCTGGTAGAGCATGACGCCCGCCAGGATTATCGGCCAGGAAAGCGCTGTTTTTTTAAAGACCCTGCCGCTGATCAAACGGGTGAAAATGAGGGCCCCGAATACGGTGGACAACAGGACAAAGGCAATGTAAAAAAAGACGGTCAACAGTGCGAGGAACGAACCCAGTATTGTGATAAACAGCAGCAGTATCAAGGCGGGAATTGCGACAAACACGAGGAACCCGACAAGTAGTTCGTGACCGAACCGGTTCACACCAAGGGCCGTCACTTCCGTGGTTTTTTCCGGCAGCAGAAGGAAGATGACGATGGCCGCCGTCATGACCGCAAGTAATTTTAAGACCCATAAGGCCGCCGCAAATTTTATGAATTTTTCGTGCGGCTGCTTGAATTCCGTTTTCTTGAATATCTTTTCCCCCCTCACCATTGCCCCCGGGTCTATCCTTGCCTCCTGTGGCCCTTCATAGCGAAGATTGCCGTTAAGCTTTGCGGTTTTTCCGATAACGAGGTGTTCGGCTTTTATATCCACGTCCTTATTGATCGTCCCGTTGATTGTGACCGTGCCCGCGAAGATTCTTGCGCCTCCGCCTATGGTCCCATCGATCGTGATGTCTCCGGACGCAGCGATAAGGACGCTTCTAATTATGGCTTTGGGCAGCAGATTTATTTTTCCTGCACCGATAACAGCCTCGCCTTCGATTGTGCCGGCCAACACGACGCTTCCTCCGGCTATTCGCGCGTCTCCTCCGGTTTTTCCGGACATCGTAATCGATCCGCCCGCTGCAAGCACTTCGTTTCCAGCATCGCCGCTTATGCTGACGTTCCCTCCTGCCGCAACAATATCATTGGGGGCGCTTTCCGCGATCGCAACACTCCCGCCCGCCGAGTAGACGCTGCCTCTCTCAGTCGTGAAATTTACGCCTTCGGCAAATGCGATCAAAGGCGCAAGAATGACGGCGATCGATGTTAAAAATAGCATCTGCATATTGGTTAGAGTATAGCACTCCTTCCTTTACATTCACGGTTATCAATGTCGTAGGAAAGGACCGGATATTCTCTGAATGCTGATGTTTCAGGAGCCGGGCGATCTCCCTCTTGACAGAAGTGTTACTATGCATGAGAGGAGTTGAATATGAAAAGCGTGATTGAAAAACTTTTGAATGACTCTGTGAGCTTTGACCAGTCTTCGGTCCAGTCGCTGCCGGACAGTGAAAAAGAGGTGATGGATGCATATTCCCGGGCCGTGGTGGGCGCAGCAGATAAGGTGAGCCCTTCGGTCGTAAACATAGAGGTATGGAAGCCGGTGCGAAGCAACAGCCACGCGCCGCAGGGTCCCGGGGAGCTGCAGTCAAGCGGATCGGGCTTCATTTTTACGCCCGACGGCTTCATTCTTACCAACAGCCATGTGATGCATGGGGCTGAGCGGATCGAGGTGAGCCTTCTGGACGGACGTCGTTTTCGCGCGGACAAGGTGGGGGACGATCCGGGAACGGACCTTGCCGTAATCAGGATCGATGCTTCGAACCTTGCTGCTGCGCGCCTGGGAGATTCACAGTCAGTCCGCGTCGGTCAGCTTGTTATCGCGATCGGCAATCCCTTTGGTTTTCAATATACCGTGACCGCGGGTGTGGTGAGCGCGCTCGGCCGTTCCCTGCGCTCATTCTCCGGCAGGCTGATCGACAGCGTGATCCAGACTGATGCAGCGCTCAATCCGGGAAATTCGGGCGGACCACTGGTCACGTCCCGCGGGGAAGTCATCGGGGTGAACACCGCGGCGATCACGCCCGCCCAGGGGATCTGTTTCGCGATCAGCATCAATACAGCCAAATTCGTTGTTACGAGCCTGATGAAATACGGGAGGGTGCGTCGCAGCTTTATCGGGCTGGGCGGTCAGAACATACAGCTTCCGCGCCGCGTCGTACGTTTCCATGGTCTTCCCCTTGAAACAGGGGTAATGATCGAAGCGATCGAACCGGACAGCCCGGCCATGCGGGCAGGCCTGCGAAAAGGGGACATCATCGTGGGCTTCGGGGGGACGCCGGTCCCGGGCATTGACGAGCTGCACAGGATCCTGACCGAGGAGAAGGTCGGCGTCACCTATCCCATGGTTGCTCTCCGGGGTGTGGAAAAGCTGCACCTCAATATCGTACCCGATGAAAAACAGATCCGGGGCATCGTGTCCTGAATTGACTTGCCCTGGACTGGAACGAAAAGGGGCGTATCGAAATGAAATGAAAGAAAAAACCGCCGGGATTAACCCTGGCGGTTTTTTTATGGAACATGCAGTAATCTTGAAAGGTACCATTTTAGGTAACTATTCAGCTTCTTTTCAGAACAGCATTAAGACAAATCTAAGAAAAAGCCCTTCTATCCGCAGATTTCGCAGATTGACGCAGATTCTAAAACCGGAATTCTGGTTTTGTTTTTATCTGCGAAATCTGCGTAATCTGCGGATAAAAAATGACCTGAGTAGTTACCATTTTAGTTTCTCTCCGTTGTGTCCGCGGTAACTTCACCTATCCTTCTCCCTGAAAGACCATAAGGGCAAGATAAGACCCACATATCGAACTAATTCCTCACAACAATCGCTATTTATTGTTCGCTTTCCTTTCACCAGTTAATCGCATGCTTTTTTTATTGCGTTCTTCTTCGTAGAAATATGACAAAACTATTTTATGATATTACAATATATCTATACCAAGGAATTAAAGAACAAATCAGGCTATTGTCTTAAAAATATCCTCTTCACTTTGCTTCCCGATACGGAAAATAGGTACCTTTAGATTGCACTTTGACTTTATGTATTGAGCCTTATCATCCAAACCCAATAAATCAAACGGAGGGTCCACCATGAGAAAATGCAGCATGAGCTTTTACGGCCTGATATGTGCAGCAATCATCTTGAGTTTTGCGTTCGGATGTAAGTCAAAGGGCGGCGCAAGCATTACCGCAGGAGCAGTATCCCTTGTCTCGATAGAAGTAACCCCGACAGCGCCGAGGATCGCTTTCAACACAACCAGGCAGTTCACTGCAACGGGGATTTATTCCGACAACACCACGCAGGACCTGACCTCGTCCGTTACCTGGACCTCATCGGATATGGCAGTTGCCGTGGTAAGCAATAGCGCCGGCTCCAATGGGCTCGCCGCCTCCGTAGCCGCGGGCTCGGCCGTGATCACGGCAACGACGGAGTCAATCTCCGGCAGCGCCACGCTGACCGTGACGACCGCTACGCTCGTATCGATAGAAGTAACGTCGCAAGCGCCGAGGATCGCGCTCACCACAACAAGGCAATTCACTGCAACCGGGATTTATTCCGACCGCACCACCCAGGACCTGACCTCGTCCGTTACCTGGACCTCATCGGATACCGCGGTTGCCGTGGTAAGCAATAGCGCCGGCTCCCGTGGGCTCGCCGCCTCCGCAGCCGCGGGCTCGGCCGTGATCACGGCAACGGCAGGGTCAATCTCCGGCAGCGCCACGCTGACCGTGACCACCGCAACGCTTGTCTCGATCGACGTAACGCCGACAGCACCGGGGATCGCTTGCGAAACATCGCAGCAGTTCACTGCTATCGGCACCTTCTCGGACAACACTACCCAGGATCTGACCTCGTCCGTTACCTGGACCTCATCGGATACCGCAGTTGCGGTGGTAAGCGATAGCGCCGGCTCCCATGGGCTCGCCGCCTCCGTAGCCGCGGGCTCGGCCGTGATCACGGCAACGGCAGGGTCAATCTCCGGCAGCACCACGCTGACCGTGACCACCGCAACGCTTGTCTCGATCGACGTAACGCCGGCCGAAACGGGGATCGCCCTCGGAACAGCGCAGCAGTTCACGGCTATCGGCACCTACTCGGACAACACTACCCGGGATCTGACCGCGGCAGCCCTCTGGGGTTCTTCATCAACCACGGTTGCAACGGTCAGCAACGCGCCGGGGTCCGAGGGACTTGCCGGCTCAGTCGGGGCCGGAGCGGCCACGATCACGGCGACGCTCGCCAACATATCAGGCGGCACGGAGCTCACGGTGAGCGCGCTGTCGCTGGTCTCGATCGAGGTTACACCGACTGATCCGACCATCCCGGTCGACCTTGTTCTCCAGTTCTCCGCGAACGGTGTCTACTCCGATGGATCCGTTCAGGACCTGACGCCGCTGGTCACCTGGAACTCAACGAACACGGGGGTTGCGGGGGTCAGCAACGCAGCGGGCTCCAACGGACTTGCCGTACCCGTTGCGCCGGGCACAACGACCATTACCGCGTGGTTCGATGGTGTGCCGGGATCATCGACACTTACCGTCAGCCCGGCGTCGCTGACATCCATCAGCATATCACCGGTCGCGGCCCAGGTCGCGCTCGGAACCGCGGAACAGTTCATTGCGACCGGAACGTTCAGCGACAATACGACACAGGACATCACCGCGTCGGTGGTCTGGAGCTCATCGAACAGCTCCGTCGCGGCCATAAGCAACGCGGACGCGAGTAAAGGGCTGGCGACCTCAATCGGCGCCGGCACGACCACCATCACTGCCGCGCTGGGGCAGCTGACAAACACCGCGACGCTCATTGTCACGGCGGCTACTCTGGACTCCATTACCATTACGCCGGCCGATGCGAGTCTCGCAATCGGCGCACCCGTGCAGTACACGGCAACAGGAAGTTTCTCCGACGGATTCACCCAGGACCTTACCTTCCAGGTGGCGTGGAAGCCGGCGAACAAGTCCGTGGCAGCCGTGAGCAATGCGTACGGCTCCCGGGGACTCGTGACGCCCCTCACAGTAGGCACGACCATGATCAGCGCTGCATTCGCCGGGACGAGCGTAACGGGATCGACCGCGGTCACCGTATCCTCGGCCGCGCTGATGAGCATCGACGTAACGCCGGCGAATCAGACCCTGAAAGCCGGGACGACCCTGCTGTTCACCGCGACCGGGAACTATTCAGATGGATCGACACGGGACCTTTCCAGGTCCACAGCTCTTACCTGGTCTTCATCAAACACGGCTGTCGCTACGATCGTAAATAAACCACCAAAGAACAAGGGACTTGCGAAAGGCGTGAGCCCGGGGACTGTAGACATTACGGCCAGGATGAAAGGTTCTTTCGGAGGCACCACGACGCTCATCGTCGATTGATGATGCGATGCCGGCACGACATCTCATGAACCGGTCTTGAATTCCGGAACGAGTTTTTTGACACAGAAAATAAAAAAACCGCCAGGATATTCCTGGCGGTTTTGCATTGGAGTATGAAGAAAAGGCGTTGCTTTGACCCGCATCTTATTGCGTCCGTTGAACAACCTTGGAACATGCAGTGCTCCTGGCGTTCACCCTCCTGTTTTTGCTTTCACAAACCCGGAAGAACTTACGCCTTCTTCACCGCACGTCCTTTGGTCGAGGAGCTTTCGGCTTTCCCGACCTCTCGTAATCTTTGAACCGGTAGTTTTATAACGCTGTTGGCGTCATGGCTTTCCGGTTTTTGATCGCGCCAAGTCAGTCGCTTTCAGGCCCTCAACGGAGAATAAATGCGTTTACACTTTTCAGTGTTGGTCTGGCAGCGCCTTAAAATGAATATACCACCCTCCGCTATTTTTTGCGAATATAAGTGAAAAAAAGTAAAAAAAATGAGAAACAGCAATCTTTTCCTCGCACTAACGTCGCTCTTTACGAGCGATGCTGATGAGAGTCAGGACTAATGTTAGATTTTATTCTTTCCCGAAAGCCGTTCGGGGGCCAGGCTTGATCATTTCTTATAATTATAGGAATAAGGGGAGTGTATGATGTCACTCCGACGTCCGCAGGCCGCTTTCAACTTACCCAGGTTGACAATACATAAATATAGTTATATGAACTTAATAGCTTTCAATTCCGCAGTAAAGGAGGCGCTCTATGCTTCGGCAAAGACTATTAAGTGCACTTTTTCTTTCAGTCGTGGCGGGACTGGTTCTTACCGGTTGTCCTCCCAAGCCGGGAGGAGGCCCTCTGATCGAGGATTCCGCAAGCATCGTTTTTGACCAGGTGGGGGCTTGCAACGGATACCAGCAGACGTCCGGCCCGGGTGGTGCCGGTCCGATCAACGTGGTCAGTGTGGGTCCGAACCAGGCATATGTAGTCTTTCGAATCGTCGAGATTAGAAATACGAACTCGAGCAAGAACTTTAACTTTGACCCAGCCCGACTTTTTGTAGCCGGCAGCAGTCCTAAAGCCTTCGTCAGAACAAACTTGACCTTTGCGCAGGATCTCGGTGTTTTCACGGCCGTTCCGACTCTCATACCCGCAGGCAAGACGGTAGGCATTAACGGACTCGCGGTTGCCGTGGTCACGACCGGTGCGGCCAATGGCGCGTCGGAAGCCAATACCATCTCATATCAACTGTTGTACGACCCCGCGCCAGGGGACCCCGCCCTATTCCCGGCCAAGAGGAATGTCAGCCAAACCAGCTGGCCGCAGACAGATAACTGTCGTGCAATTGTGTTCTAAAGTGTCGTTGGGAAAGGCGTAAAGAACAGGAAAAAGAATAGAAATCAAAGGGGCCGCTTCTTTCATTGGCATGCATCATCAAGTGCAAAGAAGAGGCTCCCGGGTTTTAAGTTTGCACAGAGTTTCCTTCAAAACTGAGTTGAAGCTATAGGGTCATCCATAATTTTCTCGTCAATATTTTTGCAGTCGTCAACATCCCTACATCCTTTCGATGTCAATCTTTATCCCGTGCGGGCTCACCCATCTGGATATAACCAAGACCTAACTTCGATAAAAAAGCCGGCGTTCAGCCGAACGTCGGCTTAAATTCAGTACCGGATTTCGAGCGCATGACGCCCGAACAAAATGCAACCTCGGCTCACACCTCAATCTCATCGAAGAAGCACCAGCGCCAGTCCTCGCCCGGTTCAAAGGATTGAGCAATCGGATGTCCTGAGGCGTGGGCATGCCCGCGCGCATGGCGGTTTGGCGAAGAATCGCAGCATCCCACGTGGCCGCACGAGAGACAGAGCCGGAGATGGACCCACCGGCTCCCCAGCTTCAGGCAATCCTCGCAGCCTTCCATGGTATGGGGCTGGACCGCGCGGATCTGGTCGAGGTGCCCGCATATCAGCGTTGTCCTGTTCTTGATTACACTTTTCACATTGCATCTCCTTCATCAACGAGGAGAAAGTCCGGTCCTCGCAGATTTCTCCCATCATATTAAATATTTCGCCAGTGCGATGTCAATTCGATTTAAGTATCATCATCACGTACACTCATGCTCAAAGACCACAACAAATACGAGATACACTTGGACTATAAGTGGGAGAGGGCTGGGGTGAGGGGTTTTCAGGGGAAAAATGAATATACGGAATGCTTCACAGTTTGAAACATGGCCGGGCCTGCCGCTCCAGGCCTGGAGCGAGACCTACGCGACTTTGCATATGTGGACCCAGATTGTCGGCAAGATCCGGCTAATTCAAAGTCCGTGGGCCAATCACTCCTGGTCTGTAACGCTGTATGTCACGGCCAGGGGACTCACTACTTCGCCTATCCCTTACGGCAGGCGGACTTTCCAAATCGATTTCGACTTCATCGGGCATCATCTCACCGTCCAGACGAGCGACGGCGGTGTTGGCCGGGTTGCGCTCGAACCGCAGCCGGTGTCGGCTTTCTATGCGCGGCTCATGGAGGCCATGGAAAAACTCGGCTTGCAGGTGCGTATATGTAAAGTACCGAACGAGGTTGCGGACCCTATTCCGTTTGACAGCGACGAAATCCATTGGGCCTATGATCCCGGGTATGCCAACCGGTTCTGGCGGATCCTCGTACAGGCCGACCGTGTGTTCAAGGAATTTCGCGCACGGTTCATCGGCAAGTGCAGCCCGGTTCACTTTTTCTGGGGCGGCCCTGATCTCGCAGTTACGAGATTTTCGGGACGAAAAGCACCTGAACATCCGGGCGGCATTCCGCACCTGCCGGACTGGGTCACGCGGGAGGCGTATTCGCACGAAGTAAGCAGCTGCGGGTTCTGGCCGGGCGGAGGTCCTGTTCCATATCCCGCGTTTTATTCCTATGCCTATCCTCAGCCGGCCGGATTTTCCACAGCACGAGTCCAACCGGGCGAGGCGTTCTACAGCAGCGATCTCCGGGAATTCATTCTGCCGTACGACATCGTCCGCAACGCGAAAGCCCCGGACGACATGCTCCTCGAATTCCTGCAGAGCACCTATGAAGCCGCTGCCGATCTCGGCAAATGGGACCGCATTGCACTTGAGCGCCGGGTCGCTGCCCGAAAGTGCGCGGCCTGAATCGAAAACGACAGCCTGATTATGTGCGATTTGTCTTTGCCCGCGTGACGGCAACAGCAGGGCATATTGGCCGCGCGTACGCCAAAACATAGTTCGCCTGTCTCCTCGTCCTCCTCGTGGAAGAGGAGCGCCTCCACAGGACCGTTGCGCGGTACGGAAGCAATCCGGAGTGAGGGCCGCTTCTAAATAATAATTCGAAGGAACGCCCTCAATATATCAAACAGCAATAACATCCGCAACGTCTCACTTTTTAACCCGACCGCATTATACTATTAATAGATCTCTTTAATGCGACTGCTGGAAATCCAAAAGTACTATACCCGACGGTTAAGCGTTCAAACAGGAGATTCCAACAATGATGACCGATCGCGCCGCTCTCTTTTCCCAGCTCCTTCTCGTGGCCTGCATGATTCAGTTCTGCGGCTGTCACCAGACAGTACCGAAGATAGGTCCCCTGGAGGCCGATTCTCAAATAGGCCATGTCTTTGCCGTTATCGATCCGGATGAGACAGAGGTGACACGAATTGAAGCCGAGTTCGGCGTTCGACCGACCTTCGAGCATGCTCCCGCGCTTTTCTGGAGAAGTGGAAACATTCTCCTGACCTCACCGGAAGCGGAGACGTCCGTTTCATTGCCCCTCAGGTCGCCATTCGACGCGAAATTCATGATCGGCCGCGATTATCTCCTGTTCGACAAGCAGGTTGTCGATGTCCGATTCAAAGTTTTGTACCGTCGAAACGGAGACGAGCTTGCGTTCTGGAGCGAACGAAAGAGTTTTGCCGCCCGTGGAGCAGTAGGAGACACCGACCTTTGCGTTCTTCGATACCGCCGGGCATCGGGCCCCCTCGAGGAGCAGCCGAACATGCCGGAGGAACAGGTTACGACCCATCATTTCCTGGTACCGGCGCCGGGCGGTGGGCCCTCCGATCTTGTGGCGGCTCAGATTCAGTTCCGTTCCGGGTGGGAGTTTTCAGGCCGGCTGCGGCAATCTTTCCTCGACTGTACCGTGGACCAGCCGTGCTACGGCGCTCACGCACGGGAGCTCAAAAACGTCGGACGAAATACAATTAATGTAACGTTGAACCGGCCCATAGGGCAGAGGTTCGAACACCTCAATCCCGGCGACTCCGTTGCCGTCCACGAAGACATTGCGAGCATCAGTTGCGAACGCGAAACCGCAAGTGAAGAGGATGTTTTGAGCGCGCTCTGCCGGGCCGCGCCGGAAGAGCCGGCATGTGCGCGCCGCCCGTAAGCCGCCGGCGCGGACGCTAGAATGCGCTAGCAACGATAAATAATTTTTCGCGAGGTGAAGCCATGGATTGTCGAACACGATGCATCATTAACGCGATTATTGCCGCGCTGTTCGGTGCGGGGATCGGATTTCTTGCCGGCGCGGTGATTGCCTGTCTTATCGGAGTGGGCGCCGCTGAAATAATTGATGCGCCCATAGCCGTTGCAACCGGCGGTCTTTCCGCGATCATCGCTGCTCTGGTAGGATGCGGTCTCGGCACTGTTTTAGGTATCGTCATCGCCATAATCGGCGCCATCGTGGGTGCGGCCGCGGCCGGAGTCGGCACCCTGGCAATCTGCCTTTCTGGTTGCGAGGAGGCGCCTGCAGCGGCTGGAGGTGTGTCAGGCGTTACCGGGCAGATAGGACAGGGCCTTGATATCGACGTGGGCAACCTGAGCTGTAAGGCTGCAACCGCGGCCCGTGAGGCGGCCGAAGCCGCGCTTGCTCGAGCGCGCGCGGAACGGGACGCGCAGCGGGAACGGGTGGAACGGCGCCGCCGCATCATGCTGAATGCCCGAGCCGCAAGGAATGCCGCGATTGCCGCCATCGGCGCTGTTGCGATTTGGGACCTGCCGGGATTGCTTGCCGCTGTCCTCGCGGCTGCCGCAGCTGCGGTTGCGGCGGCAGTTGCTGAGGCGGCCTATGCAAGTGCGTTAGCCGGCCTGCAGGCAGCGGAAGCCGCGGTTGCGGCCCTGGAAGGCGCTCTCGCCGTGGCCCGTGCTGCAGAGGATGCCGCCTGCGGGAGAACAGAGCCAACGCCAGGCGGTCAACCCACTCCGGGTACAGGGACTACCCCGGGTACAGGGACTGTCCCTGGCGCGGGTACGACGATCAGGTCCGGCAGATCTTAGTGTCATGTGCCGCCCTTAATTCACGGAGCCCGGCTGGCCCATGCACATAGCTGAAGAGATAGGCATCGACGATTTCCAGGCAAGCCGGTTACTCCCGTGACCACGCGCTGTGTAGCTTTCTTATCTGAATACACTCCCTGGAAATCTCTGAGGCAGCTTAAATGTTATCAAGTCAACGATCGTCTTAATCGCGTACCGCGCCGTGGGTTCGAGCCGGGAAAAGCGGAGACCATATTGGCGCCGATTACCCGCGGTCTTGACCGTTCTGATCACCTCTGCCTGAGTTTCAAAAGATCCCACATAGGGCAGGCTCAGTGTAAAATTGATTCTGTCGCCCTGGTTCAGATCCGCTTTTGCTTGAATAAGTATGCCGGTGATACTGATATTCTCTGCCTCGCATTGGAAGGAACCACTCGCAGACAGCTTTGAGCAGCGGGCGCTGAACGGAATACGGTAAAAGGCCCTTACCGGAATCGTCAGAAGCTGCTGCACGGCACGGCGCAGAACGCCGGGCCGGAGCGGCAGTGTCAAAACCACGTTGGCCCTGCACTTTTGGCTTTGAGCAATTTCAATAACATTGTCCTTGCGGCATACGATTACAGAAACGTACTTAAGATCCGGGGTTTCTCTGATCACAGAGCAGAGCTGGGCCGTGCTCATGCCGGTTCCATACAGTTCAGTGATGATCAGGTCCGCCTTGTTTTCCCGGTGAAGATTCAGCACATCTTCATTTGAATAGGCTTTGAATACCTGGATATCCTCGCTGTCCGGATAGACTTCGAAACCTACTCCCTGCCAGATTCGGTCCGCGATAATGATCTTCTTCATGTAAAATTCATTTCCCCCTTGGTAATTTTACTCCCTGATTACTTATAATTCTTTAGTATTATTTAACTGTGACTGAAATCACAAAAAAATAGAGAAGTAAGAACGAAAAAGTAAGAAAAAAAGTAGAAGCAAGAGGGAACGAGTAGAAAATTAATGATAAGATATACTCCTTAGTAAAAAAAGAAGGCTGTAGAATCAAATTGAAGTATTATTTTTCCCGGCATTCACGCAAGTAATTTTTCGAATTCCCCGGCAGGGACAGGCTTGCTGAAAAGGTATCCCTGCATTTCATCGCAGTCTTTTGAATGCAGGTATGACATCTGATCTTCCGTTTCGACGCCCTCTGCAACCACTTTCATCTTCAGAATGTGCGCCATCGCGATTATCGCATTGATGATCGCCTGATAATCGCGGTCCCTGGTAAGGTCAGTGATAAAGGACTTGTCGATCTTGAGTTTATGAATAGGCAGTTTCTTCAAGTAGCTCAATGAAGAATATCCGGTGCCGAAGTCATCGATGAGAAGCCTGACGCCCATGGAGTTCAACTTGAGCAGGTTACGCGAGGTCAATTCCGTATCCTGCATGGCAAGCGTCTCGGTGATCTCGATTCCGAGGCATTCCGGGCGGAGTTTCGTCTCTTCCAGTACCGCTGAGATCAATTCGGGCAGCCCCGGCTGCTGAAACTGCCGGGCTGAAAGATTGATCGTTATATGCTGCGGTCCGTGTCCGGCTGCCTCCCAGACCTTGAGTTGCCTGCATGCGGTACGCATGACCCACTGGTCAATTTGAATGATGGATCCTATTTCTTCGGCAATAGGGATGAACTGCATCGGCTGCAGCAGTCCCAAGTCCGGGTGGTTCCATCGAACGAGCGCCTCCGCGCCGATTATCCGCCGCGTCGTTATGTCCATTTGCGGCTGATAATACACAACCAGCTCTCCGCGCTCCACCGCCTGACGCAGCCTGTTTTCCAGAATAATCCGCTCAAGCGTCCTGATGTTCAAAGCGGTATTGAAAAACTGGTAATTATTCCGGCCCAGGTGCTTTGCATAATGCAAAGCAATATCCGCATTTTTAACAATGGACTCCGCGCCTTCGCCGTCTTCAGGGTAAAGGCTGATGCCCATGCTCGCGGTTAAACTGAGCTCATGGCCGTCGATGATAAAAGGTTTTTTAAAGGCCCCCATTATGGTATCCGCGATTCTGGACGCGTCCGCCGAATGGTTCAGAAAGGGCAGCAGTATCGTAAATTCGTCGCCTCCTATCCGCGCGACCGCGTCGAAATCGCGCAAACTGCTCTTTAACCTGGCTGCGACATCCTTTATCAGAGCATCGCCGGCAGCATGTCCCAGCGAATCATTGACGTTCTTAAACTGGTCTAGATCCAAAAAACACACGGCGAGTTTCTTCCGTGTCAATTGAACCTTGGTTATTTCATGATTCAGAAGGTCCATGAACAGTGCCCTGTTCGGCAAGCCGGTCAGAAGGTCGTGGTACATCTGATATTTAATCGTTTCTTCGGCTTGTTTTCGGTCACTGAGGTCGCGCACAAAACCGGTGAAAAATAGCTCGCGGTTTTTGATGAATTCACCAAAAGAGATCTCGAGAGGTATCTCCCTGCCGCTCTTATGCAATCCCGGAAATTCCACATTTTGCCAGGACACTCGTCTTTTCCCTGTTTCTCTATACCGTTTAATGCCGTCATAGTGTCTTTGCCGGAACCGCTCCGGCATGAGCATATCCAGTTTCCGGCCGGCGATTTCAGCGTTTGAATAACCGAGAATCCTTTCTACGGCAGGATTGGCAAATACTATCGTGCTTTCTGCGTTAATGGTAATGATGGCATCAAGCGCCGTCTCTACAACAATGCGGTACCGCTCTTCGCTCTCGCTCAATATGTCCATGGCCCGCATAAGTTTATTACCATAGCGGTGAATCAGCCAAAAGAGCATCGAGCCGGTTATCGCGACATAGAACCAGCCTTTGTAGGTCTGAAGGCGGGTAATGATGTCCGGGTCCCTGCTTATCATGAATACGATGCTGTCGGAGGTGAGGATCCAAATCCCCCCGACGGCCGTGTAAAGCAGCGCAATCAGGAGAGGGGTCAATTTCTTTCCGGATCGCATCCCGGTAAATTGAATCCCGTTATTCTTCATTTTCCGCTTCATCATTGCTTCTTCGATCCCGGCACAGCATGTTTCGACGACGTGCAGCGCGCGCTCACGGATGATGGATCGCTCTACTGAAATTATCTCACCTTTCAATACACCAGTCAGCAATTACGCGTGCAATTATTTGTGAATAAAAAAACCGCCAAGGTTGGACCTCGGCGGTTGAATGGGGAATGAGTCAGAAGGCGTTGCTTTGACCCGCATCTTATTCCTGCTGTTGAACCTTGGAATATTCAGTGCTCCTCGCGTTCACACTCCCGTCTTTGCTTTCGCAAATTCAGAACCGTTCCCGCTGGCTTCACCGTACATCCTTCGGTCGCGGGGCTTTTGACTTCCAACTTTCCGTAATCTTTGAACCGGCAGTTAATAGCGCTTTTGGCGCCACTGCTTTCCGATTAATCGATCACGCCAAGTCAGTCGCTTCACGCCCTCAACGGAGGATAAAACACGTTTACACTTTCCAGTGTTGGTCTGGCAGCGCCTTGAAATTAATATACCACTCTCCGCTTTTTTTTGCGAATATAAGAGAAAAAAAGTCAGTAAAATGAGAAACGACGATCTTTTCCTGGCACTAACGTATCCTGTTCAGGCCCGGGGAGACCGAACAAAAGCGGGCCGTTCAGATGAACGGCCCGCTTTTCTCTGTCCACTTACTGCTTCGCGAGGAGCCGATCGAGCGACCATTTTCCGCCGCCCCTGAGCACGAGGGCCAGTGCCATCCCGGCGGCAAGGATGTGGTATTCGAACCCTTCTCCCTTCTGATTGCCGAACCAGTTCATGAAAAACCCGTTCTGGACGTGAAGCATGAGGGCAGCCACAGTAATCATGATGCCGATGCCCAAAGCTGCTACGCGGGTGAAAAACCCGGCAATGAGACCGAGTGCACCGAGAAACTCGGCCGCGATGGCCAGGAAGGCGAACACGGCCGGGATGCCAAGGGTCCCGGTAAAGAATTCCATGGTGCCGCTGAAGCCATTTCCTCCGAATAATCCCAGGACCTTTTGTATCCCGTGAGGGAGAAACACGATCCCGAGCAGGACCCTGAGAACCAGGGCCGCAGTGTCATTTTCCGTCTTAAATATTCTATTCAACATTATATCTCCTTGTATTTACGAACCCGACCCAATTTACTTTTTATCATGTGTTCCGTCACAATACGGCGCTGTCCTGGTGCGTCCGCAATTGCAGAGCTATACTTTTTTCTTTTCCTCAACGCTGAATTGAACCGGTGTTTTGCCGGACCCCTTATGAGATCCGTTACAGAAAGGTCCCTTGCCGCTTTGTCCGCAAGAGCACCAGTAATAGGTGCCGGCTTCCAGTTCCATTTCTACAGGTTTGCTGCTGTTCATGTGTGTTCTCCTTTTCATGATTTCAACAGGGGCGGACATCTGGCCGCGCGCGTTCGGCTGCCCGCCCTTTTTCGCTTGCTTCTCCCGATCGGTTGGCGTATGTTAAGCCAGTTACTTTCTAATAGCAAGTAGGCACTATTTTGTTATGTACTTACCAAAAAGTAAGTATTGAGGAAAGGAATAAGAGGAGGCCAGTATGAGCACGGAACATTCGGGATGCCCGGTGGAAATCACGTTGGCGCTTTTGGGCAACAAGTGGAAGGTTCTGATCCTGCGGGAGATCTTTACCGGAACGAAGCGCTTCGGAGAACTTTCCCGGGGCGTGCACGGCATCAGCCAGAAGATGCTCACCCAGCAGCTGCGGCAGATGGAAGAAGACAATCTGCTCCGGCGCAAAGTCTACGCGGAAGTCCCGCCGCGCGTCGAATATTCCCTGACGGAGATCGGCAAAAGCCTGAGCCCGATTCTGGAAGCCATGCACAAATGGGGGACCCGGTATCGGATGTTGAACGGCAAAAAAGAGAAGGGGAAGAAAAAAGAGAACCAGGAGTGCGCGGCCAAGGGAGCGGTCGCCTGAATTGATGGTTCGGCAAGCTCACCACGAATGGTTCGGCAAGGCTCACCATGAATGGTTCGACAAGCTCACCACGAATGGTCCTCCGTTCGCGAGAAAGAATCCGCAGTATAAGTCAATCAATAACATAAAATCCCCAGAATGTTGCAACATCCCCCATGTTAAGCGGCATATGAAGACCGGGCGCGCCGTTGCGGGTTAATTGGCCCTGCTGCCGGTTGACTGCTTTTAAAAACTGTGACATAATCCGGTCTCGAATTGCTCCTCTTTTTTGATTATCAGTCGGAAACGAAAGGTCTGCTTTGGGATGGGTTGCATGGACGAAGGGGTAAAAGCAGGAAAACTGATTGCGCTGATATTACTTTTTGGGATATCGGTTTATTCACCTGGTGCGCCTGCAATCCCTAATAAACCCGCAGCCCCTAATAAGCGTGCAGCCGCTAATATACCGATAGCCCCTAAACCGGCAGTCGTGTATAAAAAAGAAGAATGCAAGAACTGTCATCCCGACCAGGTGAATGATATCGCTTCAGCGGGAAGGAAACACAGAAGCGTCCCGTGCATAGGCTGCCATACCGGTCATCCGCCGGAAGTGGAAAAGCCGATTGCCGAATGTACGAAGTGCCATCTGAAAACAAGGAAGTCCCATTTCGAGGTGCCCGGCTGCCTCAATTGCCACAAAAATCCGCATACTCCGCTGAATATAACGTTTAGCGCTCAAGCCGGCTGTTTCAACTGCCATGGAGTCGAGGTTCGGCAGCTGAGCGATAATCCAAGCAGGCACACTGCGCTCGGGTGTGTCTTTCTGCCATGACGTCCACAAGAAGAAGCCGGAGTGCGCACAGTGCCACAACACACCCCACGCCGGGACCGTTATTGCGCGCTGCAAGAACTGCCACAGCGTGCACATGCCGAAGTTCTTCACGTATCCCGCGGACATGCCCTCAAAATACTGCGGGCAGTGTCACCTGGAAGAGGCCGCTCTTCTGGGCGGGAACACTTCGAAGCACAACCGGATAGCGTGCGCCCGCTGTCACCAGGAAAAGCATACGGAAATACCGACCTGCGAAAAGTGCCACGGGATTCGTCATCCGGCCAGCTTCAGGGCGAAGTTTCCGAGATGCGTAAACTGCCATAACACTGCTCACAGCCTGAACGACTGGTCCGCCACTGAGCGGAAGGAAGCAGCGGAACAAGCCGGCGGGAAAGGGCCCGGGCCGGGCCGACAATCCCAAAGCGCGGTCAATTAACCTTCGCCTCAACTTCTGCAGAGCCCCAACATACCGGCGTTTTTCCGCGGGGCAAAAAAAACCGGCAGAGCAGGGCATTCCACTGCCCGATCTGCCGGCCGAATCGGATGGATATCCGCTCCGATCAATTTTCCGTTGTCATTCCCGGACTCTCTACCTCAACCTTGTTCGCAATAAAATTATGGCTTATGGCGTCATGACCGATCAATTTTACATTCACCCATGAACCGTCCGTCATAGCGCCTGCCACAACAGCATTGGCGGAATTCACGCTGATGTTTCCGGCCGTCCCATAATTCACGGTAAAGATTGCGTTCGCCAGGCCGGAGACTGTCCCTTCGACCTTCACTGCTATCGTTAAAGCCGTAAGAGAATTATTTCCGAGATCAATGCCTGACGTTGTCACCAGGGTCCTCAAGCCGTCCGCCTGCGCACGCTGAAGCAGCGTATTGAGATCCGGCTGACTGGAGGCTGTGATTCCGGAATAGAGAACGCTGAAAGTCCTGTTGCCCCGGGTAAGGTCGAACGTCATGGTCTCCGTGTCGAGGCTGGAAATAATTCCGGTAATCGCTTCGCTGCCGTGCTGACGCATCTGGCTCGGAGTGAGGGGCGAGACCTTCATGGTGACCGCGCAATCAGGCATACCGAAATTCACGACATTGAAATTCTTGAGATCGAAGTCGAGCGCGAGTTTGTTGTCCTGCGCGGCAAGCACATTCACCGCCCCGTTTACATCGAGGGTGCAGATACCGGTGCCCGGATCACAGTTAAGAATATTCGGCTGATTTTCATGCCCTTCGTCCATGTAAGACGTGAACGAGCAGATCGCGAGAGTCCCCGTTGTTCCGCTCATCAACTGCACGCTTTTATCAAATTGCAGCCGGAACCGGTTATACGGACCGGCAGCGCACTGCGTCGCATCTACCAACTGCATCCTGTCCGCGAGGTTGGCGATATTTATAGCGACAGGGGCGGCCAGCAGGTCACAACCTGATTCATTGCCGGTATTGATGAGTTGTACCTTGTTGATGGTTGCGGTCACCTGGCTGAAGAGCGACATATCGTCAGTGAGATAAAGACCGATTGTTCCTGAGCCGGCTCCGGTCTTTCCTCCATTACACGAGTACAGGATCGCGGCAGTTACGATTGCGGCTGCAAGCATCACGGAAAGAGATCTCTTCATGGTCAAAGTCCTCCTAACAATCAATTTCGTACGACTAAAGATAGAATAGACATTAAGACAAAAAGGTGATGTGATTTAAGTCACAGGCTGCCAGCATTCGATTTGGTGGTGGCGAGGTTCATGTACACCAAGTTGTTCTTGACCATGACACATTAAAACAATCGCGATTTTTGATTCAAGACATTCGTTCTCTCAACGTCAGTACATTCCCCATTCAAACCACCCGGTTTATTTGCTTCCGAAACCCTGCATGACCTGATGTTAGACGGCTCTCAAGCTTAAAAGTACACGACGTTTTCGGCGGCACAAAAAGCCAGAAGAGCGCACTCTTTTGCTTCTTTGTGCAATTAATATAGAAATACTGATCTTTTCAGATTTTCATATTACCATTCATTTGGACCCAAATATTTGTTTTGGAAGCTTATTTCTCTGGAAATTTACTTTGTACAGTTTTTGCCTACAACTAAAAGCCTATAAAAATATAATTAGATAAAAACTAATACTATGGTTTGACAGACTGCTTTTCATTTGCTAGTGTTTTACTACTTTACTAATAGCGCCGGGCAGGAGGTGAGGATAAGACATTGGCGAACACTTAGTTTAGTTTATTAAAATTAATTTGCGAAAGGATGGAAAAAAATGAAAAAAGTTGCATTGCTCTCGCTTGCTTTACTCGTATTAGGTTTGGCAGTGACGTCGTACGCATATGAAGATGTTACTCCTCAACAAGCGTATGAATCAGCTGTAAGCGATCCGGGTACGTTTATTCTTGATGTAAGGACGGCAGAGGAATGGACATGGGTTGGACATCCCGGCAAAAACAAACTGGGAGAAGGCGCGGCCCTGGAAGGAAAAGTAGTGAATGTCCCCTACGAGAAGGACATAGCCGGGTCGCTCGTGGTAAATCCATCTTTTCTGCGTGATGTAAAAGGTATTTTTGAGGACAATCCGAACGTTGTTCTGATTACGATGTGCAGGAGCGGCTCCAGGAGCGTTAAGGCAGCTATAGCCCTTGAAGCTGCGGGCTACAAGGCCGCGAACATGCTTACCGGCTTTGAGGGCGGCGCGGATTCCCGCGGTTACCGCACAAAGAACGGTTGGGCTGTTAACGGACTTCCTTATTCATACAGCGCTGCCGGCGCTTATGACGATTAAATGATAAATGAGGAAAGGGGCAGACGTGCCCCTTTCCTTTACGTATTGCTTCGCGCGGATTAATCACTGCGAACAAATCGGGAATGCCCCTCATCATTATGCTCGATAAGGCCTCATTGTAAATAATGCCGACTCTCATATTAACATGTACGGTCCGCTTGGGATGACGAGAAGGCCCTGTTACGATTATCCGGCGGTTAGAAGATAAGGAGAAATGCGATGAAAAACCTAATGATTGTTGTTCTTGGTATTGCGGTTTGTTTATTTTCTTATGCCGGCCAGGCGGGAGCGATCGACCTGACCTACGCCGGTTCAGTAACGGTCCTGGAAAGCGTCATGAAGGAGGCCGCCCCGATCTTTGAAAAGAAAACCGGTTTGAAGATCGGGCTCAGCGGAGGAGGGTCCGGTGCGGGCGTCAAGGCAGTGGTGGCCGGGACTGTCGAGCTGGGAGGCGTATCCCGCGATCTCAAGAAGGAGGAGATCGGCCAGGGAGTGGTTGCATACAAGATCGCGTACGGAGCAGTGGGCCTCGTCATGAACAAAAGCATAGCTGTTGACAATCTGACGTCGAGCCAGGTGAAGGACATTCTCACGGGAAAAATCAGGAACTGGAAGGAAGTGAGCGGCCAGGACCAGCCGATCAGGGTCGTGATCAGCACCCCCGGCTGCGCATGCAGGGAAGAGTTCCAGGAGATCATGATGAGCAAGGAGCCGTACGCCGAGGGGGCCATCATTTCGCCCATGAAGACGCTCAGCGAAACCGTTCAGAATACCCCGGGAGCGGTCGGCCCTCTTGCCACCGCGGTCATAGACACGAATAAGGTCAAGACAATCAGGATCGACGGTCTGCTTCCCACCTCGGAGAACGTCAAAAACAAGAAATACCTGGCTTCACGCGAAGTAAATCTGGTCACTAAGGGCCAGGCGACGGGAAACGCGAAAAAATTCATTGATTTCATCCTTTCCCCCGAGGGTCAGTCGATCATCGAAAAGAACCTGGTAAGAGTAAGATAGGTCATATTCGGGGAGGAGGAACAAAGCTATGATTCTGTTCACAACTCTCAAAGCGAAGCTTGCCGCGCTGGTGATGTGCTTTATGACCGTCACGGTTGCCGGCATCTTCGCATTTTTCTACCTCGATCATTTTAAAGAATCAATGATCAGCGCCCGCAGCAAGGCGGGTACGGCGGCAAACCTGATCAGCGGCATCGCGAGCAACACGCTCCTGACCATGGATTACACGCTTCTGGACGAAATACTGCAAAAAGCGATGTCAGAAGAAGAGATACAATACATCTCGATACTGAATAAGGAAGGCAAGCCGTTGCGTGCCCTCAAACGGGACAAAATCTCCGAACACCGTGTTGAAGTCGAACGCCCGATTCTGGTTTCCGAAGTTTCGGCCGGCAGGGTGGTCCTCGGTTTTTCCACGGAAAAAATATTCGACATGTTGATGCGCGATATCCTGTTTCTCTGCATCGTGGGTCTTGTCAGCCTCGCCGCAGCCTCCGCGCTTTTGATGTATTTCCTGAATCGCATGATCGTGCGGCCGCTCCAGGCGCTCAAGGAAACCATGACCAGGGTGGCACAGGGCGACCTGTCGCAAGGCGTCGCTGCCGACAGCTCAGACGAAATCGGCGATCTCGGAAAGACGGCGAACAAGATGATTGCGGACATCAAGCAGCTGGTGGTCAGCCTTCAGCAGAGCTCGGAGAGCACCACGGCCTCCGCGCAGCAGATAACCCGGAGTTCAACCGTCATGTCCCAGGGCACGAATGAGCAGGCGGCCACCGCCGAGGAGGTCTCATCCTCGATTGAGGAAATGAACGCCACAATCCGGCAGAATGCCGGTAATGCGTCCGAGACGGAAAAGATCGCCCAAATGTCGGCCCGGGATGCGCTCGAAAGCGCAGAAGAGGTTTTTAAAACGGTAGTGGCCATGAAAGACATTGCCGCCAGGACATCGGTGGTGGAGGAGATTGCGAGGCAGACCAATCTCCTCGCTTTAAACGCAGCTATCGAGGCGGCCCGGGCAGGCGAGCACGGGAAAGGTTTTGCCGTTGTAGCAGCGGAAGTCCGAAAGCTGGCGGAACGGAGCCAGGATGCTGCCAAAGATATCGGCATGCTGACTACCTCGAGCCTGAAGATCACAGAGCGGGCCGGTGCAATGCTTACGAAGCTTGTGCCCAATATCCAGAAGACAGCGGAACTCGTGCAGGAGATTTCCGCGGCTTCGAAGGAACAGGCCGCGGGGGCGGAGCAGATAAATTCGGCCGTTGTGCAGCTGAATAACGTAATCGTCCGGAATATTTCTGCAGCCGAAGAAATGACCTCAACAGCGGAAAAGCTGTCTTCCGAGGCGGAACAGCTGCAGGGAAGGATAGAGTCCTTTAAGCTGGACGAGCGCCAGGCAGTCATGAGCGCGAGGGAGACATCTAAAAATCCGGCTGTCGCTCACAGGCACCGCGCGGCACACACCCTCCTTCGGGATGACGGGGTGCCCGCGCATAACTGATTTTTCAACCCGTGCTTAATCCGCTTCGCTTACTCATTGCGCGCGGTATTTGAAGCCCGAAAAGACCCGCCGCGTTATCTCCGAAGATGCTTTTCTTCACCTGACCTTCTGCGGGACCAAGAGGCGTGAATGCGAACCGCTGTTGTAAATCTTCAGGGATTTCCAGCCGACGGAAGGCCTCGATCTGCCATTGCGGCGACCCGTACCATACGGAATCGGTGCCCCAGATGACCCCGCGCGGCCCAAGCCCTTTTATCCTAGAAACAGCAGTTGGACACGGATAACGGCGGAAAAGGCGGATAAAATATTAAAAATTCAAGCATGAGCCATTCACCAAATGGATAAATCTTTTTCATAATGAGAAGTTGATTCTTCTTCCGCTTTTATCCGTTGTTACCGGTTTTCCCGTGTCCCGAACCGCCGTTTTCAGGTTTATCAACGTTCCCAGGATGCCCGCGCAGTAACGGGGCTGACTGATCGCAGAAATGGCGAATGTCGATCCTATTTCCCCGTAAACGTTAGTGACCCCGTATGCTTCGGGCACCGCTGCAAGATCGCTTATCCACGGAATAGACCCGGATTTTTCAAACGCCCCGACTTCACGCGCGGTGGGGGGCGCCCCGTGCTCAAGTCCGGAATGATAGATGATGAAATTGATTCCCGGCCAGTCCTTTGCGGCCTTGCCTACGTCGGACACACCGCCGTACTTCCAGGTATCAGGCATCCTTTTCCTGTATGACGACGGCAGCAGTCCTTTGTGGATGCATACATTCCTGATGCCCGCCTTCAGCATCTTCTCATATGCCGGATATACAAGCTTCTCATCGTCAAGGCGCCAGGGGTATTTTGAGGACGACGCCGGCGCGCCGACAGTATAGCCCTTCCAGGCATCGGGCTTGTACTGATCAATGGCCCGGTCGAGTTCGTCCATCCACCCGGGATGTCCCGGCGTGAAGACCGCATGGGAAAACATGATTTTTCCGCCAGCCCTGGCATTTACTCTTTCCCTTGTTGCTGCGATCTCATCATTGTGAAGAAACCACAGATCAGGGTCGTCATTGGGAGCGCTCGTGAGAAGCGCCGCTTTCGTATCGCTCTGCTCGAATATTTCCCTGTAATAATTATCGAAGTGGATTTTGTCCAGGGTCTGTTTTTCCCCGCGCAGCTTCGGGTTCCATTGCTTTGCCAGTTCCCGCAAGCCGAGAAGGGACCTGGAAGAATAATGCGGACTCACGAAGTGCGTCTGCACGTCAAAGATGAGCTGGTCCGAGAGGGATTTACGCCGGGCTTCCGCAAACCCCGGGTCGAAGGCTTCCGCCCGGTCAACGGAGAAAAAATGGCCGAAAACCGAGTTCATAGCCATGAAGCATACGGCCATGCCGCCTCCGGAACGCAGAAATTCCCGCCTGGTCATCCCCAGTTTTTTCCCGTAGTTTTCCGCCATCGTTCCCGTAAGTTGTTCCGCTTTTTTCTGTTCAAGGGAGCGGAGAAGGCAGGATGAGCCTTCCTGAGGAAGGCCCTGTAACGGCAGCGGGAATTCGACGTCTTTACGCATGGTTCGTATTTTCTTTATCTTCATGCAAATATCCATGATGAAGCACAACTAACGTAGATGTGCTTGTCATCAAAAAATCGAAACATTTTTCTTTTATTTATTGTAGCATGCTCAAAGCCGTGGTTTCAGCATACCGAAGACGCACAAGAGAAAAGCGCTCAGCCGAGCTCAACTATATTTCGTCATCAGCATATCGCGGGATTGTGTGCCGGCAGATCTGAAAATGCCAGCTTTGCAGGGGCTGGTTCAGAGTAACGAAATCGTCTGTGTTTTAGTTACGGGTAGCTTTGGCTTAGGATATAATTGTATATGACAGCCGTAGCTGCCGGAAGGAGCTTACATGGAAGGAAAACGCGTATCTGACAGCAGCGTCACGATGGCCCAGATGATGATCCCCCAGGACGCGAACCCTGCGGGGAATGTCCACGGCGGCGTTGTCGTAAAGACCATTGACGAGGCCGCGGGCGTGGTGGCAGCCCGCCACTCCCGCTGCAACGTTGTCACGGCGTCCATCGGCCGCATGGACTTCCACGATCCCATCTTTGTCGGCGATCTTCTTTTTTTCAAGGCGACTCTCAATTATGTAGGGAGGACGTCGATGGAGATCGGCGTCCGCGTGGAAGCCGAGAACCTGATGACCGGCAACGTGCGTCATGCCGCGTCGGCGTACCTCACCTACGTTGCCATCGACAAACAGGGAAAGCCCGCGCCCGTACCGCCGCTTGTCCTTGAAACCGAGGAGGAACGGCGCAGGTACTGCGAGGCCAAGGCCAGGCATGAGCTGCGGCTGGCGGAACGGAACAAGGACCCGGGGTGCGGCACGGAGAAGAAGCAGTGAGCAGCACCCAGCCGGTTATCCTGACTGTATCGAGCCGGCCCGAAGCGGGCCGGCCTCATCCCCTCTAGAGCGATTTCAGATATTCAACCAGATCGCTTTTTTCCGTATCGCTCAACCCCAAGCTCAGGACCGATTGTAATGATTGACGACGGCGAGAAGTGTTGCGAATCTCCCGTCGTGATAGAAACGGCCTTTGTTTTCAGGGCTCATGAACAGGCCGTGGTTTAATATAGCGCCGTGAATTTTGAAGTCAATTGAACATGGGTATGAAAGCCCTATGGATGAAAAAGTAATTTAGTACATAAGAAATCGGTTCGAGGTGCATTAGGCGGGATAACGTCTATGTAACCACGGATCAACACAGCCTGCATTCGCGCTGAGCACTGCTTAGACCCTTTGTCGACCATCGAACTGAGAACGCCCTGCATTCGCGCTACGCACTCGTATGCGCTGGGTGCAAGTCGTGCGACGGGAATCAAGGGTGAGCTATAGACCCGTTATATACCATCTCGCCTCAAACGCGAGACGGGAATCAAGGGCCATAAACGCTGGCCGCAAGCAGCTTCAAACCGTGCATGAAGCATAGCGATTTTAAACCACAGATGAACACAGATGAATACGGATAAGACCGACTGTCTTAACCTGTGCTTACCTATGGTTCCTATAGGTTGGGTTCAGGCAGAAGCAGCCCGGGGGAACAGCTTTTCGATCAGCCTGTGTACTTCATTCGAAGTGAACGGCTTTACCAGATTTGCGTTCGCAAAGGGAAGAGCTTCCGCTGCGTCATTTTCTCTGCCTCTGGTGCTTATGACAACAATGGGAATATTGCTGTAGGCTTCCTGTGCTTTGACGCTCTTGATAAATTCAAGACCGCTCGTGCGTGACAGGGACATGTTCATATCGACAAATATCAGGTTCACACCGGGATGCTCGGTGAGTTTCTCCAGTCCGCTCTCTCTTCTTAATGCGCTGATGGTCTCGCATTTGTAACGCTTCAGAGTAATTTTGTAAATCTGATGGAGTGGTTCAGAATCATCAACTATGAGAACTTTTTTCAGCATGTTTAAAAGAGCTCCTTAAAAAATAATGAACTTATTGAAGAATGGGTGGGCATATTAAGACTTGCGAAGTGCAAAGTCAACAACGGTTTTTAAAGAAAGAAACCGGTCAACTCTTCGTGATTTGTATTGCAGAAAATAAAAGGGAAAAGAGTTATCCTGCATTCTTTTAATAATTTGCTCAACGGAAGGCAGTGCACTTCCCAGATCTGTTTAAAGTTTAGAAAGAAATCGCAGGAAAGTCGAGAGGCGGTTTTTTAACTGCGAACCGGTGTAGTCCGCAGTCGTCGTGAAGGAAGAAGTATGAATACAAGGGTAATGCTTAAGACGGTATTATCCTATGCAGAAGAGCGATGAGGTCAAGGCAGGAAACCACGGATGAATACGGATAAGATCACAACTATCTTAATCTACGTACCTGTGGTTTCTATAGATTGTTAAAAACTTTTCATCTGATAAGCAAGCGAGGCGCGGCAGAAGGGCGAATTGAAGCCGGAGAGCACGCTTCCTTATCCGCGCACCCTCTTGATAGTGCCGTTGTTGATCATATCATGGAACTGGGCGAGCAAAGCCTTTTCTTCCCTGTCGATATGCCCGTCAGCGTGCGCAGCGTGCATGATCTTGTCGTATTCGGCAGGCGTGATCTCGAGGTCGCTGATCGCCTGGTTGATGATCTCCTTCAGCGATTCTGCGGATTTGCTCGGTTTTTCCATGGCTGTCCTCCTGTAAACCGTCTGAAATAAAAGCTGAATGAATGGAGGATAGTTTACCTGTTTAGCCGTGCAGTGTCAACACCCTTCTCCAATGCCCGAACTGACTCTTAACCTTGTAGTTGCATAAACATTTCTTGAAAATATGCAGAAACCTCTGGAAACAGGCTTCATTATTGGATATAGTGCTCCTGCGATATCATTATTTCACTCAAGCAGGAGGCCACTGAAAGTGAAGTCCAGTAAAGCACAGGTTCTAAGCCGCGTTCACAAAATACCGGAACTGAAGTTCGAGGATCAACAGCTCACTTCCTACGCGGGCCTTGCTATCATTCAGGCATTCTTCACGAAGCTGAATCTGAAAGCCCGCTTGAAAAGCTGCTTTGATCATCTACCGTCGAGCGCCATCTTCGGCAATCACGTCATTACGCTCGTGCTGATCGTGCATCTGATGCTGGGTTATCGGAAACTCCGCGACATCGAATACTATCAGGACGACCTTATGGCGCTTCGTCTTCTGGGCCTCCGAAAAATGCCGGACGTTTCCACGATCAGCCGGGCATTGATGACGGTCGACGCAAAGGACATTTTGAATCTTCGTCGGTTCTGCCGGGAAATGTCGCTCTCCCGCATACAGGGTTTGAAGCTTCGTCGCGTGACGCTTGATTTCGACGGCTCTGTGCTCTCGACCTCCCGATGGGCTGAGGGTGCCGCCGTAGGCTTCAACAAAAAGAAAAAAGGGCAGAGAAGCTATTATCCGCTTTTCTGCATGATCGCTCAGTTGGGCATGGTCCTTGACGTCCTGCCCCGTTCGGGTAACGTACATGATTCCAACGGCGCCCGGGCGTTCATCCTTGCGTGCATCGAACAGGTGCGTGCAACCTGTTCGGATATCGTCATCGAAGTGCGCATGGACAGCGCTTTCTTCAGCGATGAAATCGTCGGCGCGCTGGAGCGCGACGGAATTGAGTTCACCATCTCGGTCCCCTTTGAGCGGTTCTCCGAACTCAAACACATGATCGAAGCCAAAAAACGCTGGAGGCGTTACGATTCCGTTGTTTCCTATTTCGACACACCCTGGAAGCCGAAAAGCTGGGACAGCCGGTTCCGCTTTCTTTTTATTCGTCAAAAAGCCAAAAAGCAGTCAAAAGAGCCGGTGCAGCTTGATATGTTCACGCCGCACGAATACGGGTTTGACTTCAAGGTGATCGTTACAAACAAAACAACGACGGTGAAGAAAGTCCTGAACTTCCATCAGGGCCGCGGTTCTCAGGAAAACATCCTTGGAGAGCTAAAGTCCCAGTGCAATATGGATTACGTGGCTGTGAGAAGATTGCACGGAAATCAGCTATACATGATGTCGGCGATCATCTCGCACAATCTCCTGAAGGAACTTCACATGGTCGCGCATGAACCCGACCGGGGCACCACCGAAAAACGGGCCGCTCTTTGGGAGTTCACGGAGCCCAATACCCTGCGAAGAACACTTATACAGCGTGCCGGCCGCCTGACACAGCCCGGCGGCAAGCTAACTCTGACAATGAACGCCAATCCACGAGTCAAAAAGGGGTTGTTGCATTATCTCGACCGATTGCAACGGGCCGCATAGCGATTTTTTATGCAACGTTAAGGTTAATCTGCCCTCCGCCGGCATCCGGAAAAGTTAAAGAGTTGCAAGACCGGGTTGTTAAGTTTACAGGAAATTACAGCAATCCCGCGACTTGGCATCCCCCGGCTCCGCCGGGGGTGGAAAGCGCTTACTCGCACTTGCGAGTCGGTAAGCGCGAGTGCGCAGTCCCGGGAGGTCGCGTTGTTCAAGGGAGCCTCCGGCTCCTGCCGGAGGGGGCTCCACTAACTTTGTTTATATTATACTTGTATTATAGACGTGCGGGAAAGCCTGGTCGTCGTGCTTCTTCCCTGGGGAGGTGCGATATGCTTGAGGATGCAGGCGGAATCGCCGATACAATGACAATCCACTCTTTGCGGAAAACAGTGTCGCAGTACGCCAAAGCCGACCTGCGACAGTCGATCCTGCAGCTGATCAACACCTTAATCCCTTACATCGCGTTGTGGATGATCCTCGTTTACCTCTTGGATCGAAAATATCCTTTTGCGGTGATCTTTCCGCTCATTTTCCTCGCGTCCCTTTTTCTGGTGCGTATATTTATCATTTTCCACGATTGCACCCATAATTCCTTTTTCACCTCGCAGCGGGCCAATACGGTCGTGGGGTATGTGACAGGCATATTGACTTTTACGCCGTTTACCTACTGGCAGCACAATCATCTCGTCCACCATGGCTCTTATGCGGACCTGGATCGCAGGGGTGTGGGTGATGTCTGGACATTGACGATTGAGGAGTATCAGGCTTCTTCGCGTAAGATGCAATGGGCCTACAGGCTCTATCGCAATCCTTTGGTTTTTCTCGGAATCGGCCCGGGGTACTCTTTTTTAATTGCGCAGAGATTGTTCCACCTGTGGGACGGGAAGAAAGAGCGCCGCAGTGCGATAGTTACCAGTTTGGCTCTTTTAGCGATCGTTTCAGCAGCCGGCCTGTTGATCGGATTCAGAACCTATCTGCTGATTCAGCTGCCGGTACTCCTGGTTGGAGGGGCCATGGGTGTGTGGCTCTTCTACGTTCAACATCAGTTCGATGGAGTGTATTGGTCCCGCCACGAGAACTGGGACCCGGTGAAGGCTGCTTTGAAAGGGAGCTCCTACTACAAGCTCCCAAAAGTGCTTCAGTGGTTCAGCGGCAATATCGGGCTCCACCATGTTCACCATGTTCTGCCCCGAATTCCCAACTATAAGCTGCAGGAGTGCTACGATGCATCGCACATTTTGCAAACCGTGAAGCCCCTGACCATCCGCAAAAGCCTCAAGTCGTTTTCTCTGAATCTGTGGGATGAGAAACAGCAGAACCTTGTAAGTTTCAGGTCCCTGAAGAAGCCCGCGTATTAACCGATTTTGCGAGGTATGCCGCAACGCTGAACGTGTGTTTCAATATTATTGGTCATGGTTGCTGTGATATGAGAAGAATAATCGTATCAAAGTACGTTACGCTCAACGTTCTCTTCCACTATCAGTCCGGTACTCTTTGACCCATGTTCCGCCAGGCCCTTTCCGCCTTACTTTATTTTGCCGAACCCACCAATTCCCCGATTCTTTCAGCCGGCAACGGCCGGCCGAACAAGAATCCCTGCGCCTCATCGCACTGGAGCGTTTGCAGGAACTTGAGCTGATCAATGCCCTCCACGCCTTCGGCCACGACCTTCAACTTCATCGTATGCGCCATCAACAGCACTGCTGTTACGACTGCCTGGTCATCGGAGTTCGTGGTAATGTCCCGGACAAAGGACCTGTCAATCTTCAATTTCCGGACAGGCAAGCGCCTCAGATGGTTCAGGGAAGAGTATCCGGTGCCGAAATTATCGATCGATACATTCACGCCTATTTTCGTCAGCTCCTGGACGAGTTCGGTTGTGTTTTCTATGTTTTCCATCGCCGTTGCTTCGGCAATCTCGATGGCCAGGCATTGGGGAGGCAGCCCGGTTTCTACCATAATACCGGAGATTCGTCTTACAAAATCAGGGCTTTTAAACTGCGTCGCAGAGACGTTCATGGTAATGCAAGCAGGCGAAAGCCCCTCGTTCAGCCAGGTCTTTATCTGGACGCTCACGGCTTTCAGCACCCATTCATCGATCTCGCCCATCAGACCGCTGTCATCTGCTTCTCGAAAAAACTGTCCCGGTAAAAGCAGTCCTCGTTCGGGGTGCTGCCATCGCAGGAGCACTTCGACGGAAACGATTTTGCGGGTCACGATGTCGACGAGGGGCTGGAAATAGAGGCGAAACTCCGCCTGCTCGATGGCGCGGCGAAGGCTGGCCTCGAAATTAGAGCGTTCGAGCGAACGGGTATTTATGACCGGGTTGTAGAACTGATATCTGTTCCTGCCGTGTTCCTTGGCATAGTACATGGCAATGTCCGCGTAGCGCAGGAGCGTGTCGATCTCCTCGCTGTCGTCGGGATAGATGCTGATGCCGATACTCGCGGTGATGTTCAGTTCATGGCCCCTGATCCTGAAAGGTTTTCGTATTTCGTTCAGAATTTTCTGCGCCACTTCCGAAGAGTATTCGGGGTGACGTATATCGGGGATCAGCAGATTAAACTCATCGCCGCCGATCCGGGCGACCGTATCGGACGTTCGGATGACGGCCTTCAACCGGGCGGCGGTTTCCATGAGCAGTTCGTCACCGATTTTATGCCCCAGCGTGTCGTTGATTTCCTTAAAGCGGTCGAGATCGAGAAAGAACGTCGCAAGCTTCTTTCTGTTTCTTCGCGCCTGCGCCAGCTCGATGCCGGCGACCTCCTGGAAAAGACGCCGGTTAGGCAGGCACGTCAGGGAGTCATGATGCGCCATATGTTGTATTCTGCTCTCCAGGCGTTTGCGTTCATCGATATTTTCAATAAGGCCAACAAGCTGAAACGGGCGGCCCTCGGCGTCGCGGCGTATTGACGTGCTTAACCGTACCCATACGATACCGCCGTCCTTGCGGACACACCGTTTCTCAATAAAGAAAGCCGGTATTTCCCCCGAAAGCAGCCGCTTCATTGCCCGGATATTATCTTCAACATCTTCCGGATGGGTAAGCCGCCTGAAATCGAAATCAGGCTGGCGCAGCTCCTGCTCGCTGTATCCCACAATCTCCTGATACGCGCGGTTCGTATACAGGTACCGTCCATCCGGATCGGTCAGGACCATTCCCACGGGCGCGTGAGCAAAAGCTTCGCGCAGCCGCTCCTCGCTCTCGCGTAATTCCTCGATCGCCTGCTTCCGTTCAATCGCATAGCGTATGGAGCGGGTGAGAAGAGCGCTGTTCGTTTGCCCTTTAATTAAATACTCCTGGATGTCCATGCGCAGCGCTTTCACGGCCGTGTCTTCGTCGGCAAGGCCCGTAAGCGCGATGATCGGTATTTTCGGGAACTGCATTCTGACTCTGGATGCAGTCTCAATTCCCGTGCTGTCCGGGAGACCGAGGTCCAGCAGAACGATATCGAATTGTCCTTTTTTCAGATAGCCAAGCCCATGAGACAGACTCTCGACTGCTGTGCAGGAAAAAGCGGAGCGGCTTTGTTCCGCACAGCAGTTCTTTTAAAGTATCAGCCGCGAGGAGGTCGTCTTCGATAATAAGAACGCGCGTCTTATTCATTGTGTACCTCTCTTTATAATCTTACACCTATAGAAATTGGAGAACGGAGAACTGAAAAAGCAAGCTCTCCTGTATTTTTGAATTGTTGTACGACAAAAATATTTCAGTACTTAGATGGAAGAATGTGATCTCAATCACCGACTTTTGCAAAACTATTGTTTAAACTGTTCTAGCCTTTTGCCCGATGGGCTGATTTTCGATGGACCAGCGGACTTTTACGCGGTTTTACCCTGGTACCCTAAGGCTCAAAGAAACGCGTTACAGGAGGTTCTATGGAAAAATATAGTCACAAAGTAGGATTACATACGGCACTGGCGGGGGAACAAAAGGAACTGAACAGCGATCGCCTGAATAGGGCTATTGATGAGTTCATAATACAATTGAAGTATGTTGACCGAAGGAGCGCAGAGGCCCACGCGAGCCTGGACGAGCTTCTTATCGCTACAACAAAGGCGATTATAGAGATGGGCGATGCTTGTGAGGAGTTTGAACACAGCGTCAACTTGAACAAGGCTGCAATAAAACAAGCGCAGATCTCGTTTCGGGAGCGGACCGGGGAGCTTTTCTCAAAAAGTTATTTCATGAGCCGAGCCAGGACATGGCCGCGGGGGTACGCCGGGGACTTCGAAACTCTGGAGGGTGTCTACCGAAACATACCTAAGTCTGACGGCGTGGGTTATTATCTTGACCGCTATTTTCTCGGGACAACGCTCCCCGGCGCGGTCAGGGACAGGAAAAATATGCTGCGGTCTCTTTTGAAGAAGGAATTCGGCAGAAGGCTCGCTCCAAAAGTGCTTGATCTTGCCTGCGGGTCCTGCCGCGAGGTTTTCGAACTGGCTCCTGAGATCGTGGCGTCGGGAGCGCGGTTCACGTTTGTCGATTACGATTCCGATGCCCTTGCCTTTTCCCGGGACCGGATCGGCTACGCGGGCATACCGCCGGAGCAGACGGTTTATCGTAAATATAACGCCTTCAAGATGATAAACCACGAACGGAATCTCAAGGAATTCGGGCAGCAGGACATCATTTACAGCGTAGGTTTCTTCGATTACCTGAAGGACGACGTTCTCGTCCCGTTGCTGTCCTCCCTCTACGGTCTGCTTAATCCTGGAGGGAAGCTCATCACGTCTTTTAAGGATTGCCGCCGCTACCGGGCACAGGAATATCACTGGTTCGTGGACTGGGACGGCTTTCATCAGCGGACCGTGGAAGAAAGTCACAATACCCTGTTACAGGCGGGCATACCGGAGAAATCTATCACCACCGTTCGCGATGCTTCAGAAGTGATCATTTTCATGACTGCAAGCAGATAAACCAGAAGCTGTAAGATTTAAAGAAATAAGAGTCTATGTGTCGGCCGGGACTTCGCCCGGCAGACATGGTCCCTTCGGGACAGAAATAACAACAAAAAGTCAAAGGCGTCTCTCGCAAAGCCGCAAAGAACGCAAAGAAAACTTTTATGAGGTCTTACGCCTCAGACCAATAAAGCAAAAGTAAAACCTTAAAACGATCTCACACGAAGCCACTAAGACACGGAGAAAGACAAAAAATTCAGTTTTCTTCTTTGTGGCTTCGTGGCTTTGTGTGAAAATTGGGTTTTGGTTTTGACTCGACTAAAAACTCAAGATGTTGGTTCGTAAAGTAGCTTTAAGTCTGGTTTTAAACCCGGCGATTTGGCCTTCCTTTGCGAGCGCAATATAATCCTGTTTTTGCATTAAATTCTTTTTAAAGATCGACAATCTTTTGTCGATGTTATAGGCGTAAGCGCCTTGATCATCTCTGATGTTCGAGATCCTTTTTCTTTTTCTGCACCGCCGTTGAGGAAGGATCGTGAACCAGAGAATTTTTCTTGTTATTTGTTGCTCGTCTTTCCCATACCCCGATGCATCCCGTGAGTACGCCCTACGCTCGCGCTGCGCACTCGAAGTCGTTGGGTGCAGGTCGTCCGCGCTTTACATGACCGGTAGCAGAGTCGCAAACCACAAATCGTGCATGCGCGTGCGAAGCTCAGCGCAAGGGACAGCTTTATAACTATGCAAAACTGAAAGATAGCCTGTCATGTCTGCGCGGCGTTGCGAACGGCGGTGCAGAAAAAAGAAAAAGATCGTGAACTCCATGGCATGATGTTCAGGATCCTTTGTTTTTTTTTGGGCGCCCCGCACTCGGCCGTCTCTGCATGCCCAATTGGAACTTAAGCATCTAGCGCGGCTCAGACGGCTCCGGCAGCACTTCCCCTTCGGCCGTGCTGCTTCCAGATTTACGTTATTTCATGATCTATGGCGGCATGCTCGACGACGGCTTTCGCGTCAGAGCTGCCCGCGGTTTTTGGAAAAGCTTCAAAATTGCCAGACATTCCATGATCAGCGGCCGTGCATTGCATGCATGCCTGCAGTTAAAACCTTTTTCTTAGAATTATTTTTCGGCCGGGTACTCCCCTCAAAGGGACGTCCGGCCGAGCTTTTTTGACATCCTCTTTCATCGGTGAGTATAATGATCGCATGGTGGAGAAGGAAAAATACCTGAACGAGCAGATCTCCCTGCGCGTCCAGTACTGGATCAGCAAGATGCTCCTGCTCGGGCATCATCTTCTTTCCTTTTATCGGGATCGCCGATTACTTCATGACGCCGGAAAACCTGAAGCGCTTCATGGCTGTACCGGGCGGGCATCACGACTGGTCCTTGTCGGCGGATACTACCTGAACAAGGCAAAAAGGAGCATCCGCTATCAGTACACCCTTATCACCGTGTGCACCCTCCTGTCCGCCATGGTCATCGAGACGATGATCCTGCAGTTCGGCGGGCACTCCTCGCCGTACTACGCCGGCCTGTGCCTTCTCATCATTGCTGCCCTCGGCCTGATACCGTACGGTTTTCTCCTTTCCCTGTCCGTCGGCATCACCATCTATCTGATCTATCTGCTCCCCATCTTCTTCTTCGATACGATCACCGCGCCCTCGATGTTTTTATCGCCAACAATATTTTCATGATCTGTACGTTCATGCTTGCCCTCTCCTGGCGGACCTTGAGCCAGAAGCGTGATGATGAACGAGCTGAGCCTTCAATACGATCTTATCGAGGACAAAGCGAAGCTCGAGCAGGCGATGAAAGCGCTGAACAAGAGCGAGCTCTGGCACCGTTCGCTCTTCGAGAACGCGACCGACGGCATCATTGTCCTCGACCGGAACGGCATCATCGTAAACGCAAACCGGACAGCATGCGAAATGCACGGCCGGTCAAGGGACGAACTGGAAGGCGTCTCCATCCGGCTGCTGGAATCGGAGGTCAGCATCGAGGCTCTGACCGCAAGAATTCGGCAGATACTGGGCGGCAAGCCGGTCGTTTTTGAAACAAAACACCTGAGGAAGGACGGCTCCCGTATCCCCGTCGAGGTCAGTTCAAAAGCGATCGTTATCGACGACGAGCTGTATATACAGTCCTTTTGCCGGGACATTTCCGAGAAAAAGCAGCTGCAGGAACATCTGCTCCAGTCGCAGAAAATGGAATCCATAGGCGTTCTTGCCGGCGGCATTGCCCACGATTTCAATAATTCCCTGAACATAATCCTCGGCAATACGGCAATCGCCCAATCAAGCGAAGGCTTGGACACTCGGGGCGTGCGCAGTCTGGGCAGTCATCGAGAATACAGCCATAAAGGCCGGGCAGATGATTTCGAAACTTCTCGGCTTTGCCCGCAAAAGCACCTACGAGTTCCTGCCGCTCTACGTGAACGAAGTGGTTTACGACACCGTGAAACTGCTTGAGCGGGTTGTCGGCAAGACGGTCAGGCTGTCCGTTGAACTCGACAACAATATTCCGCTCATCCAGGGCGACATCAATCAGATCGAGCAGATCATCATGAACATCGTCGTCAATGCGCGTGACGCCATGCCGGGGAAAGAAGGAAGCATCGTGATCAAGACCGCATACCGGGAGATCGCGAAAGGGACGCCCGGTACGCCGTCTTTTATTCCGCCGGGGCCTTATGTATTACTCAGCGTAACGGATACCGGCGAGGGAATCCCGGACCACCTCAAGAGCGCTATTTTCGAACCCTTCTTCACGACCAAGCCACGAGGGAAGGGAACAGGGCTGGGCCTCTCGATGGTATACGGTGCGGTCAAGAAACACAAAGGATACATCGACCTGCAGAGCACGGTCGGCAAGGGAAGCGTCTTTACCGTTTATCTGCCGGTTATGGACGCTGAAAAAAGAGCGGAAAAAGTCACGGCGAACCTCAGGGGGGACGAAACGCTCCTGGTCGTCGATGATGAAGAGGACATGCTGTATGCGATGCAGGACATCCTCGCACACCAGGGCTACAAGGCGATTACGGCCAGGGATGGAAAGGAATCCCTGGAACTGTTCCGGGAACATCAGGTAGCGCTGGTTATCACCGACATCGTCATGCCGAATCTTGACGGCAGGGAGCTCATCAAACAAATCAAGACCATCCGCCCGAAAACCAAGATCCTGGCCGTATCCGGCTACACGAACTATGTTGCCGAAAAAGCAGAGATCAGAGACATAGATGGATTCCTGCAGAAACCGTTTCAACCATCATCGCTTCTTTCTACGGTGAGGCACATTCTGGATAGTGAAGCAAAAGAAGTTACTCTTGGCTGATTGTCGAGTGGCTCTGTTACCCGCCGTTTTTTTCTTCTCAGGCTGTCTTTATCACATGGTATCGTTTTATGCCCGGCTTCGTTTTTTTGACAATTTGCCGGAACAATTCCACCTGCGTTTCTTTCTCCTTTTTTGGTGATAAAATAAAATTAGTGAGCCTTGGGTAAAATCAGGATCAGCTTTGTTTTATAGGTCTTATCGAGTAAGGATATGATAATACGCACTGCTGATCGACTGATGGTTTTCTTTTTGGCCCTGTCTGTTTCCGGGTCATGAGGGAGAGAAATGAAAATGCACAGTGTCAGACAGCTCCTCATTTTGAGTACCATTTTCCTAGGCACTCTTGTTCAGGCGCAAGACGTCGATCCCTTAACCGGACCTTCGTTTACTGACCCTTCTTCAATATTCAAAATGCCAGCCGACTGGAAAGCGAAGCAGATACGGTACGAGGAATGGGCAGGGAAGGCGGACATAGCTGTTACCCTTGAGCAGGACGTATACCGTATGATCCTGCCGCTGATCGAAAAATTCGGAAAGGAAAAGGGAATCAGGGTGGCCGTAAAGGAAGGGACCTGCGGCATATCGGCCGGAATGCTGAGCCGAAAGGCAGTCGATGTAGGCGGCTTCTGCTGCCCTCCGGGAAAGGAGGATAGACTGCCGGGGCTGAAATTTCATACGCTTGGCATTGTAGCCAAGGCATTTCTGGTACATCCTGAAAACCACGTGGACAACGTTTCCTCCGGGGAGTTGCGGGATATATTTCGCGGCAAGATACACAATTGGTCCGAGTTGAAAACAACGGACAACGGAAAGGGACCTTCTCTGACAATTAAACCCGTAGCAAGGTTTCACTGTCCCCTGAGACCAGGCCATTGGCGAGGTCTTCTTGAAAATGAAGACCTTTTCAGCCCGAGACTGTACGAAGTAGGCTCCATGCCCGATATGATAGCCGCAGTCGCAACAAACAAGGGGGCGATAGGCTGGGAAACGTTAGGCATGGTCGAGCATTACCGGAACATGGGCGCAGTTAAGCCGTTGAGGATAGACGGTCATTCTCCGGGCGATGGGGAAGCGCTGGCTGCGAAAAAATACCCATTCTACCGCACGTACAATATAACGACGTGGGAGGGCAAGGGTGTTGAAAACGAAAAGGCGAAGGCCCTCGTGGAGTACCTGCTCAGGGCCGTCGAGGGCATCGATCCGGTTAAATCAGGGATTGCGCCTGCATCGAAACTCAGGAAGGCCGGCTGGAAGTTCAAGGGAAACGAACTGGTCGGGGAGCCGGATCGATGACTATTCTCAGGCGAATCCCTCTCACCCCGAAGATTATCCTGCTCACCGTTTCTGCGGCGCTTCTCTCCTGGGGACTGCTCGAATACACTCAAAACAAGAGACTCCAGAGCATCTTTGAGGCCCAGCTAAACAGGCAGCTGGCTGTCCAGGCACAGGAGGCCAGGGTCCGCTTCGACAACTACGTCAATGCCTACAATGCTGCGGTGGAGGTCACCATATCGCAGAGACGCTTTACCGATTACCTGTCGGGCAGAGACCTGAAAGCGGCAAAAAGGATGAAATATTATAACAATGAGCTCCCCCCCTGGATGCCCGCTCCGTCAGTACTGCGGCGGCTTGTCCGCGTCTCCTACGCCATACTCATGGACGAAGACGGAAACGTACGGGAAGTCTATCAGGGTATTGCCAAACCTCTCCCGCAGCCGCTTCTTAAACCCGGTAGTCTCCTGAGGGCGTTGAGCTCCAACCAGAGCCTCATGACCAGTATCGACGGCACGCCATTCGTCATCACGGCAGGGCCGATTCTTGAACAGGGAGGGGGTGAGGGCAGGCGCATAAAGGCCATACTCATGTTTGCAAGCCCCCTGGATGACGATTTTCTTGCCGACTCACAGGGGTTTGCCGGGGCAAAGGGCATCGTAGTTCTTATGTCCGAAGCGAAAGTAATCGCAAGCAACAGGCCCGACGTCCTTCCCGGCGGCACGATCTTCAGCGAGGCGGAACGCAACTATCTTGTTATGGGAAAATCTTTTTTCGATATCGGATCATCCGACCTTCTTGTCGAGTTCGCCTCCCTTATATCGAAGAAAGAGTATGAGGCCCTGGGCACGGAGGTCCTCGCCGCGGGGCGAAGGAACAGGATCGGATTGACGCTGCTGTTCATCGTTATCTTCTCGGCCGTCATGTCGGGGATTACCCGCCGGGTTCAGCGCCTTACAAGACGCATAGCGGACTTCTCGGAAAAGAAGCTGGGCGGTCTTTCCGCGGCGTTCAGCAAGGGCGACCAGCTCGAGATTCTCGATAAGAGCTTTCAGCGCCTTACCGAAGAAGTCGAGTACGCAACCGGGAAACTCGAGAGGGCGCGTGATGAGCTTGAGCTGAGGGTGGACGAGCGCACAGCGGAACTGAGAGAGAGCGTAGGGTCATACCGGACACTCGCAGAGAATCTGCCGGGGATAGTCTACCGTCTATATCTGAGGGAACAAAACAGGATGCAGTTTTTCAACAAGATGGTTGAGCAGATGACCGGTTATTCGATCGGGGAACTGGAAAAAGGCGAGGTGTGCTCCATCGATCCTTTTATTCTTCGTGATGATAAGGAGAGGGTGACCGGCGAAGTGACACGAGCGATCGACAGCGACAGACCTTTCGAAGTCGAATACAGGCTCCAGCACAAACAGGGGGGCATCAAATATTTTGTCGAGCGGGGGAGGCCGGTGCGCGACGCAGACGGCGCACCTCTCTATATCGACGGGGTGATACTTGATATATCGGAACGCAAACAGGCGGAGGAGACCATTAAATACCAGGCATACCATGATCTCCTGACCGGTCTATCCAACAAGGCCCGGTTTCTGGATATTCTCAATCATGAAATACTCCAGACACAGCGCGTCCGGAAGAAGCTTGCAGTCCTGTCCCTGGATATCGACCAGTTCAAGAACGTCAATGATTCGCTCGGACATGCGGCAGGCGATAAGCTGATACAGGATGTCGCAGTCCGTTTGAAGAGCTGTGTGCGGGAATTCGATACAATCGCCCGGATCGGAGGCGACGAATTCCTTATACTGCTGCCCCTCCTTGTCAATCCTCAAGATGCTTCCAGAATATCGGAAAAACTGATGGAAGCCGTTAAAAAGCCTTTCCGTATTAATCACCATGAGCTCCGCTTGACTGCCAGCGTCGGAATCAGCCTTTACCCGGATGACGGTGAAAGCGCGGAGGCCCTGATCAAGAACGCGGATATTGCGCTGCATTACGCAAAGGACCAGGGAAGAGATAATCACCAGTTCTTCAACGTCGCTTTGAACATCAGGACGCTCGATCGGATACGGTTCGAGAACAGGCTTCGCCAGGCCGTTGAGCGAGGCGAGCTTGTCGTATATTATCAGCCGCAGCAGAACATAAAGACGCGGAAGCTGACCGGCGTGGAGGCGCTGGTCCGCTGGAACCATCCGGAAATGGGACTTCTCAGCCCGATGCAGTTTGTCCCCCTTGCGGAAGAAATCGGATTGATAATCCAGATAGACCAGTGGGTGCTGCGAACCGCGTGCGAACAGCTCAAGGCATGGGAGGCGGCCGGACATGCGCCGCAATATATAACGACCAATCTTTCAGCCCGTCAGTTTCAGCAGCCGCGCCTGGCTGAAATGATTTCGGATATATTGAAGGAGACGAACCTGCGTCCGGAATGTCTCGGCATCGAGATTACCGAGACAATCGCGATGCAGGATACGGAGCTCACCGCCGGCAACGTGAACAGGTTGAACGCATTGGGAGTCCACTTTTTCATCGATGACTTCGGGACGGGTTATTCTTCATTGAGCTACTTGAAAAAACTCCCTATTCACAAGCTGAAGATCGACCAGTCTTTCATCGCCTATTCGACCAAGGACCGTGATTATCAGGCGATCATCAATGCAATAATCGCGATGGCGCACATCCTGAAGCTGAAAGTGGTGGCGGAGGGAGTGGAAACGGAAGATCAGATGTCGTTTTTGGATTCAAGAGACTGTGATGAAATGCAGGGCTACCTTTTCAGCGAACCTCTTCCGGCCGGGGAATTTGAAAAATTGCTCGTCTAGCAGGCTGTTGAAAAACACCGGTTACGTCATTGCGAGGAGCGCTTTTCGCGACGCGGCAATCTCGAACTTATTGATTTATTAACTGCGAGATTGCTTCGCTACGCTCGCAAAGACGGCTAAAAGACTTTTTTAACAGCCTGCTAGTGCACTGTAAAACTAGTTCTTGATTGTATTGCACCTCTTTCTCACGTCACCCCGGCATGATTTTAGCCGGGGTCCAGTATGATTTTAAAAGGTAATCCGTCTTTTGGTTCAAACCCGGAAATTAAAGTTTTCTTCGTGCCTTTGTGGCTTCGTGCGAGAAAAACATGAGTAGTTACTGTAAAAGAAAAATTTCCCTGGATTCCGGCTTAAACCGTGCCGGAATGACGAGGTAAGAACCAAGTTTACGGTGTACTAGTGTAGTGTCTCACAAACGAATGGTGTTATTGCGGCCATAGTCACTTTCCCAAGACGGTCATTCCCGCAAGCGAAGCGCGTCGGGAATCCTTCTGAATGGGTGGAAAGATTCCGGACAAGCCGGAATGACGAGATAAGGGGCGATTTGTCGCTCTATCTTATAACACCATCTATTTAAGAGACGCTACATCCAGCTGTTTTTCCGTTCACCGCTTTTGATCCGCTGCCAGGGGTAATCGTCCTCCGTCGCAGACGCTTGCCATGTAATGCAGTTTCAAGCGTTCAAGAGGTATAATACCGTATACGGAGGACAAAGATTTTAAAGAAGTTTCTCGTGACTCTCTGAAACTTAGAATGGAGGGACATGAAGGACGTCGGTAACAATAACAGTGAAACAAGCGGGATGGGAGACATCACGCGGCAGTCGCTCGATACCCTCCCCGGCGCGCCCATGGAACCGGGACAATTCCTGCATTTTGCAATAAAGAGTACCGCTGCGGTGGCAGAGCTGCACAAGCAGAATATCATCCATTATAATCTCAATCCCCGTACTATCCTCATCAATCCGCAAAACGGCGACGTCACGATCACCGGCTTCTCAGCAGCCTCTCAGGTCGGCCCCTCACACTTTGTCCCTTCCTATACGAACCTTCACTTCCCCCAGAGGGGAGAGGGTGGGGTGAGCGGGGGAGCGCCGGAATACATCTCCCCCGAGCAGACGGGCCGCATGAATCGTCCTGTCGACCATCGCACTGACTTGTATTCGCTCGGCGTTTTATTTTATGAGATGCTCGCCGGGAAATTGCCGTTCCAGGCCGAAGATGTTTTAGGATGGGTGTATTGCCACATCGCCTGCTCTCCACGGCCGCCAGGGGACGTCCTTCCGGAAGTTCCCTCCATGCTCTCCGCTATCGTAATGAAGCTCCTCGCCAAGAACGCTGAAGAACGCTACCAGACGGCTTCGGGCCTGAAAGCCGACCTCGATAAATGCCTCGAACAATGGGAAGCCACGAAAAAGATCCGACCATTCCCCCTGGGAGAAGAGGACATATCAGACCGACTGCTGATCCCCCAGAAGCTCTATGGCCGTGAAAGGGACATCGAAACGCTCATGAACGCATTCAACCGCGTAGTCGAGCGGGGGACGCCCGAATTGATAATGGTTGCCGGCTATGCCGGCATCGGCAAGACCTCGCTCATCCGGGAATTGTACAAGCCAGTTGTCCGTGAGCGCGGCTTTTTTATCTCCGGCAAATTCGATCAATTCAAACGCAATATTCCTTACTCAACGCTTGCCGAAGCTTTCCGCGAACTGATCCGTCATATTTTGACCGAGAGCGAGGAACGGATTGCCGGCTGGAAGCAACGGATTCAGGAATCTGTCGGCATGAACGGTCAGCTTATCGTTGATGTTATTCCGGAAGTCGAGCTGATCATCGGCAAACAGCAGCCTGTTCCTGAACTTCCGCTGTCTGAAGCGCAGAACCGGTTCAACATGTTCTTCCGGCAATTCGTCGATGTGTTTGCGAGGAAGGAACATCCTCTTGTCATCTTTCTCGATGACCTTCAATGGGTAGACTCAGCCAGCCTTAAACTCCTCGAATATATCATCACCCATCCGGAGTCAAGATATTTACTTCAGATCGGAGCCTTTCGGGATAACGAGGTGAGTTCCTCGCATCCCTTGATCTCGTCCCTGGACGATATCCGCAAAAGCGGGACGATTGTGAGATCCGTCACTCTTTCTCCTTTGTCAATGGATGACCTGAGTAATCTCCTGACCGACGCCTTTCGCTCCGATAAACAACGGGTTGAACCGCTGACGAAGCTGGTTTATGAAAAGACAGCGGGCAATCCTTTTTTCGTGATTCAGTTTTTGAAAACACTTTATGATGAAGGGCTGGTGGAATTCGACACCACGGAACATGGCTGGAAATGGGACATCTTCCGTATCCGCGACAAGGGCTACGCAGACAATGTGGTTGATCTTATGGTCGGAAAACTGAAAAGGCTCTCAGAGAGAACTCTGCAGGAGATGCGACTTGCAGCCTGCATCGGCAACACGTTCGATCTTCGCACCCTCACCATTATCAGCAGGATGCCGGACGAGGAGACCCGGGAGTCCCTTGGCGAGGCGGTCAAGGAAGGTTTGCTTGTGCGCCTCAATGGTATCCATATGTTTCTGCATGACCGGGTTCAAGAGGCGGCCTATTCGCTCGTGCCTGAAAAGGATCGGGCGGGGCTGCACCTCCGGATCGGGCGGCTCATGGTGTCTCAACTGTCAAAAGAGGCAATCGAGGAGCATATCTTCGACGTCGTGAACCAGCTCAACCACGGGATGGCGCTGATCACGTCGGGGGAGGAGCGAGAGCGGGTGGCCGAGCTTAACCTTGTCGCCGCCAAGCGCGCCAAGGCGTCGACGGCCTATGCCTCTGCGCTGCAGTATCTCACCGCGGGCAGAGCGTTGCTTGCGGAGGACAGTTGGGACCGGCGGTACGACCTCATTTTCTCGCTCGAGCTTCACCGGGCCGAATGCGAGTACCTGACCGGAGAGCTTATGGCGGCGGAGAATCGGCTCACGATGCTCACGCGCCGTGCCGGGAACATCATCGACGCGGCTGCCGTAGCCTGCGCGCAGGTGGCTCTCTACACCACTATGGATCGGAGCGACCGCGGCGTTTCGGCGTGCCTCGAATACCTCCGGCGCCTCGGCATCAACTGGTCGCCGCACCCGACTGCGGAAGAGGTACGCCGGGAATACGAGCGCATGTGGAGACAGCTCGGGAGCCGCCCGATCGAGGAACTCATCGATTTGCCCCCGATGCCCGAGCCGGAATGGGGAGCGACGCTGGACGTCCTCACGTGGGCCAGTTCGCCAGCCTTGTTCACCGATTACCGCCTGTTTTGTCTCATCGCCGGTCGCATGGTGAACCTCAGCCTCGAGCACGGCAACAGCGACGGATCGTGCTTCGGCTACGTCAGGCTCGGCATGGTTCTCGGGCCCCACTTCGGCGACTACCGGGCGGGATTCCGCTTCGGCAAACTCGGCTTCGATCTGTTGGAGAAACGTGGTGTTCTGCGCTTCAAGGCGCGGACCTACCTGGACTTCGGGCACCTCATCAATCCTTGGACGAGGCATTTGCGCACCGGCGTCGAACTACTGCATCGGGGCTTCGACGCGGCGCAGGAAACCGGCGACCTCACTTATGCCTGTTATATCTGCAACTGCCTGGTCACGCTCCTGCTCGCCGCCGGCGATCCGCTGGCCGATGTGCAGCGGGAAGCCGAGCGCTCGCTCGCCTTCGTGCGCAAGGCGAAGTTCGGTCTCGTCGTCGACATCATCACCGGACAGTTGAGGCTCATGCGGACGTTACGGGGCCTGACGCCCGACTTTTCGTCATTCAACGACGTGGAGTTCGACGAGGGGCGGTTCGAGCAGCACCTGGAAGGCGACCCTCGCCTCGCGATCGCCGCCTGCTGGTATTGGATCCGCAAGCTCCAAGCGCGCTTCTACGCGGGCGATTACGCTGCCGCCATCGATGCCGCGGCGAAGGCACAGCAACTGCTCTGGACGTCGCCGTCGTTCTTCGAGGTGGCCGAGTATCATTTCTATGGTGCCCTCGCGCGCACGGTCCATTATGACGCCGTGGCTGCCGAAGAGCGGCCGCGGCAGCTGCAGGCACTCGTCGCACACCACGAGCAACTCAAGATTTGGGCGGAGAATTCTCCGGAAAACTTCCTCAACCGCTACGACCTGGTGGCGGCCGAGGTCGCCCGCATCGAAGGCCGCGAGCTTGACGCAATGCGCCTTTACGAGAAGGCCATCCGCTCGGCGCGCGAGAACGGCTTTGTCCAGAATGAGGCCCTCGCCAACGAGTTGGCTGCCAAATTTTGTTCCAATCGCGGCTACGAGACGTCCTCCCGCGCATACTTGCGCGAAGCCCGCTCCTGCTATCTGCGCTGGGGCGCGGACGGCAAGGTGAAACAGCTCGATGAGCAGCACCCCTGGCTTCAGGAGGAAGAGCGTGCCGCGGCTGCGAGAGGCGTGAAAGCGCAGATCCGCGCGCTGGATGCAATTACGGTTGTGAAGGCATCGCAAGCCATCTCCAGCCAGATACTCCTTTCTAATCTTCTGGATACTTTGATGCGATTGGTGATAGAGAACGCCGGCGCGCAGAAGGGTTCTTTGGTCCTAGCGCGTGCTTCGACAAGCTCAGCACGAACGGAAAAACAAGATGAGCTGTCGATCTCGGCCGAAGCCAGGGTAGAAGGGGACGAAATCAAAGTCATGCAGAAGCCGGGAGCCCGGATTTCCGCGGTCCTTCCAGTATCCATCATGAACTATGTCGCACGGACCCGGGAAAGCGTGATCTTGAACGATGCCTCCGAGCAGAATATGTTTTCCTCTGATGAGTACATAATACGGAACAAGCCTGCATCGGTTCTCTGTTTGCCTCTCTTGAGACGAGCTGACCTGATCGGGCTGTTGTACCTGGAAAATAATCTCATGAAGGGGGCCTTCAGCGCGGACAGAATCGCGTTCCTGGAAGTGCTTGCCTCACAAGCTGCGATCTCGATCGAGAATGCCGGATTGTACTCAGACCGCAGACGCGCTGAAGATGAACTGCGCAAGCTGAACCGGACACTTACCATGATCAGTAATTGCAACCAGGCGGTAATACGCGCCCGTGATGAGATATCATTGCTTCGGGACGTGTGCCGGATCATAGTGGATGTCGGCGGCTATTATATGGCCTGGATCGGTTTTGCCGAACACGATGAAGAAAAATCGGTTCGCCCTGTCGCCTTCGCCGGACACGAGGACGGCTATTTCAGATTGGTGAAGATAACATGGGCTGATACCGAGCTTGGGCGCGGTCCAACAGGCAGGGCCATACGGACCGGAAAACCTGCGTTCGCGGAAAACATTCCGGTCGACGCGGATTACGGCCCATGGCGGGCAGAGGCAGCCAGGCTCAACTACCGGTCCTCCATAGCGGTTCCTTTGATCACGAACCACGCGGCCATCGGAGCGCTCAACCTGTACGCGGACCGGCCGAGCGCATTCGAGCCGGAAGAGGTCAAATTGCTGATGGAGTTGGCCGACGACCTTGTCTACGGCATTATGTCGTTGCGCACACGCGAGGAGCGGAAACAGGCGGAAGAGACCATCAAATACCAGGCATATCATGACCTCCTGACCGGCTTGCCGAACAGGGCGCTGTTTGCAGACCTTCTCAATCATGAAGTACTGCAGATGCAACGCACCCAACACGGATTTATAGGAAGTTACGAACAGTAATGGATTCACCCAAAAGGCGAGATGGCTTTTTGCTCTATCACATTGTTTTGATCCGCTGTTTCCGTGTTCATCCGTGTTCAAATGCCGTTTTTAGGATCAGTCGTGTTCGCCGAGAGAAGTTTCGAAATGCGATTCAGCAGTTCATTGAAGGGGAGTTTCGGCTTCATATTCATGCAGTTCTTCATCCATCGTTTTTCGTAATAATATGAAAGGGCATCGTAAACCTTGGGCAAGGTAAAATGAGAGAACTCTTTTACCAATTCCTCGGGGCGTCATTCCCTGCCTGAGGATATAATATACAACGGATCGAACAGGGAACCTGGTCCCTGCGATAATAGGAGCGCCGCCAGCAGCGCGACTTAACGCGCACGTGTGATATGCGTGTGCTTCTGCCTGGTTTTCTGCGCTGTCAGCATGTCATAACCGCTTTTTCAGAATGGATTAATCGAATCTATAATAGCAATGTATCAAAGAAGACTTTAAATTGCAACGAAATTGAAGGGCTTTATCTCTTTGCCGGCAACAACGGTTGAAGCCGTTCCCTCTTCATCGAACAGGAGATAAAGGGCGTCTCAGGCGGGACGTATCCTTTGACCTTCAGGTTTCTGTCCAGAACAATAATCGAGATATCCATAGCGCGACCTTTTGGCCGTAATCAAACGTCCTCTCCTTCAAGGCCTTGCACCCAGCGTTTACGAGTGGAACCGCGAGTGCAGGGTGTGAGGATGGGTTTGTTGCCGGGTTCCAGAAGACCCCATCCCCTCCTCATCCTCCCCTTGAAGGGGAGAAAATATCCTTAACATTCACGCAACCATGTCACAAGGAATCCGGATAAATCCGGAGTCGCGTTTTCATTTCCGTTTTCTGATGGAAAAGAAGTTCTTTTCCACGATAGCCAGTAAAATGACCGCGTATCCCAGAACACGCAATATGTAGGCGTAGCCGACTCGTTCATCGGCCGGTCCGAGCAGAGACGCGGCGATCTGGTTGAGCGCCATGAGCCCGAAAGCCAGAGCGAAACTGAGAAACAAGCGATCCGCGGTCTTCCTCCAGAAACGAAGAAAGTAGACTCCGGCTAGTACATAAGCAAACGTAACAGCTCCAGCCAGGAATTGTATCATGGGGGCCTCCAGCGCCGGAAGGCTGTTGAGTTAGCCAAAATTAATGAAGGCGGCATATGACCTTTGTTTGATGGATATTGATATGCCGGTCATGGACGGCATTGAAGCAACAGAGATAATCCGTCGTTAATATAAAATATTTCCCTATCATGGCCGTGACAGGGAACCTGAGGTCTATGGATAAGTATCGGAATAGACGATATTATACAAAAGCCTTATCATCCCGGTAAGCTTTATGCTAAAATCAGCGAGTTAAGCGTTAAAGCAGTAAAGGTCCGGCAAGAAAAAAATGAAATAATTTTAGCTGAGGAGAAGCCTATGAATCCAGATGAGTTAAAGGAACTGATTGAGCTTAAGAAGAAGGGATTGACGAAATTAAAAATAGTAGGTGTAGGGTATACTTTTGTTGTTCATAGAAATATCCAGAACAAGATATCATATGATCTGATCGGCGAGGGCAAGGAATTATCGGAATTTCTTGATCGATCAGAAAAAGAGCCGGGCCGGTGTCATCTCTATAAAATGAATTTGCATGTCACGAAAGATTTGTTCACTCCTGATGAATTGGAAGAAGCTATTCAGAGAGAAGACCGGATTGCTGTAAGATTTGATAAGGTCAACGATAAGAAACTACCGGAATAACGGTCAGAACTCAGGGCGTCCCTGACTTTAAAAAACCCTTTCACCTTTTGGGTGAATCTCGCAATGTTTTGTAGATTTCGATAAATCCGCGAAGCCAAGCCGGAGGCTCTTGGCGATCATAAAATGAGGCGCGCCCATAGAATGATAGTCTTGTCTGAAATTGCTAGTTTTATCATTTCGAGTCCGTCGGCGTTTGTCATTCCGAACGCATGTGAGGAATCTTATCTACACTCGGGATAAAATCGCGAGAAATCCTGGTTTTCCATCAATTGAAAGACTCCTCTCTTCGTTGGTTGAATACATCATACCTACCTGACTAACGGACGAATAACCGTGGAGCGATTACTAATCTTCTTGCCATTTCACCGGCCATATAGTATTCTTCCCTCATGAAAGGAATTTATCACGCATAAACGTTTTCCTTGTGTCTATTCCGGATGATGGATTGAGGCGTGAAGCAACTATTTAGAATAAAAGTACAATCAGGAAAAGAGCGTTAAGGATAGATGGATGGAAGACTGGAAGACGAGGAAAGAGAAATGAAACTGTTTGAAAAATGCCCGGTGTGCGGCGGCGAAGTGATGGAAAAGGATGTAGAAAAGCTTTTAAAAGGCGATGGCGATACCGCTGTTGTAAAAGTTAAAGCAGAGGTTTGCCTGCATTGCGGCGAACGGTTGTATTCTCCGGATGTTACTGCCTTTTTTGAAGAAGTCAGGAAGAAGCTGAGAGAAAAGAAAGTCGGCGGCTTTGTCGAAATCGGCAAGAGCTACCAGGTCGCGTAAAAAATAACGCCGTTCCTTCTTTATACCGCTTTTTCTCGTCGAAAAACATTTCTCACTCCACATCAAAAAACCATTTCACCTTCCAACTGCTTTTTTCAGGATAATCCCGGCAGAAGCTACTTGCCGCCCTTTAATTCTAGAAGCTTCAGAAATGCCTCGCACACCTTGGGGTCGAAATGAGTTCCCGAAAGAGAGCGCATATGTTCTCTGATCTTCTCTCCGGGCCATGCGGGCCTGTAGGGCCGGTCGGAATTCAGGGCGTCCCAGACGTCAACCACGGCGAACACGCGGGCGGCAAGGGGGATCTCCTCGCCTTTTAAGCCGCGGGGGTAGCCGGTCCCGTCCCATTTTTCATGGTGGCAATAAGGGATGTCGAGGGCGGGCCGCAGATAGGCGATAGGCGAGAGCAACTCAAGGGCATAAACGGGGTGACGCCGCATGATCACCCATTCCTCGTCAGTCAGCGGGCCGGGCTTAAGCAAAATATTGTCGGGGATTCCCATCTTCCCGATGTCATGAAGGAGAGCGCCTCTTCGGATATGCACGAGCTCATCCGCGCTTATTCCCATGAACCGGGCGATCTCAAGCGTCAGCTCTGTTACCCTCCGGGAATGGCCCTCAGTTTCCTTATCACGGTAATCGAGGGCTCGTGACCAGCCCTCAATAGTACCGTCATAAGCCAGTACAAGATCCGTATTCGACCGTTCGAGTTCAAGGAACAGAGAATTGTTGTCTATCGCAATAGAGGCTTGCAGGGCAAGGCCGTCGAGAAACTCAAACCATTCCTCGTCAGGATGAAGGGGGCTTCTATGGAAGAGCTCCAACACCCCTTTTACGTGACCTTTTGCCACGAGAGGCACGCCGTAATATGAGATAAAATCCTCGTCTTCAAGGAGCCCCGACCGCTTAAACCCGCCATCTTCTTCCTGCAGGTTGGGCGCCTTCACGAGCCGATTCTCAAGCGCCGCAACTCCCGCGTAACCTTCCCCAAGGCGCAGGTGAGTGTGTCTCAGGGCGCTCGTCCGAAAACCCCGACTTGCCGCATATTCCAGTATCCTCGTGTGAGGATTGAGGAGAAGCACATTTGCGGCGTCAACGCCCAACTCGTTCACCACATGCTCTATGAAAATTTTGAGAATCACGCGCAGGTCAAGACTGGAACTTATTGTCAGGTCTATGGAGCGCAGGGCGGAGAGCTTATGCAACTGGCCATAAATCCGTTCCTCCGCCTGTTTGCGCTCTATGCCTAATGCTATCTCATCCGCTATTGATGCCAGCGTGGAAAGCGACGTCTCTTCAAGTGGCTTCTTGGAGAACAGCGCCATTACTCCGACCAGCCTGTCTCCGACAATAAGGGGATGTCCGGCGAAGGCAACCATTCCTTCACGTTTTGCCCATTCCGGGTCGCTTATGCATGAGTCGCCGATCACAGCATTGGTCAGATGCGGTTTCCTTTCCTGTGCGATCAACCCTATTTTATATTTACCGACCGGCACGCGAGCGTGAGGGCCGTTAATATGCGTGTACATCCCGGCGCTGCCCTGCAGCTCTAATACGTTGTCTTTCTTGTTCAGTGTCCAGATTCGTGCGAATGCCGTATCGAGATGTTTTACAATAGCCTCCGTGCAAAGCTGCAATAAACCGCGCAGATCTGTGTTCCGGACAAGTACGGCTCCGATTTCCGCGCCTAAAAGATTCTGACGTGTTCGCGCGGCCAGTTCATCCGCGGCCTTTTTGCGTGCTGTTATATCCCTGAAGCTCCAGACCCTTCCCACGTTTTTAACGCCGATCTTCTGGGGCTTGGAGTAGCGTTCAAAAATCCTCCCGTCTTTGAACTCTAATGTGTCAAAGCTCTCCGCATCAGGCCGGGCATACAATTCACGGACTTTTTTGAGAAATTCTTCAGGATCTTTAAGCTGCCCAAGCACAAACGCAAGCGCCTGTTTATCGTCATGGGAAGCGACAATATGTTCTGGAATATGCCACAGTTTCAGGAAGTTCTCATTAAAGCTGACTATCTTACCGGAAGTATCGACTACGAGTAAGCCGTCGGCGGTTGATTCAAGAACAGATGAAAGAAGAGAGAGGGTTTTGTTGAGATTTTCTTCCGCCTTTTTGCGCTCGGTCACGTCTCTGAAAATACCCATAAGACATTTTCTTCCATCGAGCATTATGGGAGTTGAATTGATGTCGGCATAAAAGATACCGCCGTCCTTTTTCTTCACGGGAATATCAGCGGCAACCAAAATCTCACCCCTTGCTTGTTTTTCAAATTGTTCTATAACAAACGGAAGGTCTCCGGCAGGATGGATATCCATAACGCCCAATCCTGTAATTTCCTCCCCCGTATATCCGAGCATTTGAGCACTTGTCTTATTGCCCATTACGAACATTTTATTTTCAAGATCGGCCAAAAGAATGCCGTCAGTCGCGCTTTCGAAAACGATCCTGAATCTATCCTCTGATTCTCTATGCTCAGCACCATAGCGCCGAACGAGCCAGTAGAGCATACCTGCCGTCAAACCGATATAGAACCAGCCCTTGCATGACTGAAGGCGGGTAATCATTTCCGGGTCTTTACTCATCATATGCACAATACTATCAGAGGCCGCAATCCAAAGTGCTCCGACACCGGCATAAATCGCTACTATTATCCCCGCAGTCAGTCTCTTTTTGGATCTCCCGGGCGATGGCTTGTTATTCATAACTGATCTTTCTTATCATCTGCGCAATATTTCAGGGTCCGCACTAAATTAAAAAGCCCAACCTTTGAAAAGACAAGATTGGGCCGCGTTCTTTATCTGTGATGATTATTACTTCGGCAGCCCCGCCGCCCTTCGGGTAAGCTCAGGGCCGGTTGCTTTGCGCCCTATCCTTTCAGATAGTTTGCCTTTATCATTTTTGTCTTTTTAGCACAGCAGGAAATATAATGCAATATTATTCTCCGTTAAGGGGCATTTCGTCGAACTTCTCTCTTCTTGTCTCGTTTCCTGAGTTGTCCCTGTATATAAGACCGCCGGTATCGAAGTCATATTCGGGTATGCTCGAATCGCGCCACTTGGAAAGAAAGAGCTGGTAAAAAATGCTGTAAAGATTACCGCCCTCCTGCGAGTGCTTGAAGATATACTCGGGCGTTTCGCTTGTGCCGAGGCCCGCATGATAAAATTTCATGCTCATATAGTCTCCTAAAACGGCGAGTTTGAGAAGCGGCGCATCCGGATAAAGCTTGAGCCTTATATTCTGCTTTATCTCGTTGAGGCCCCTGAGAAAATCAATGCTTTTCATGATCCGGCTTTTGAAGCTCTCCGGCGTTACATCGGCAACGGGAATACTCTTCGCGCGAATATTCGCTCCCTCGCCAAAAGGGTTAAGGAGCATTATCTTTGCCTCACGGCAATTCCTTATCACATCATGACGGTCAAGGTGCTGAAAACCGTTGCGCAAATTAACATGACATCCTTTGAACCTGAAAAAAGCAGTTGGACACGGATAAAATCTGATCAACACGGATTTATAGGAAGTTACGAACAGTAATGGATTCACCCAAAAGGCGAGATGGCTTTTTGCTCTATCACATTGTTTTGATCCGCTGTTTCCGTGTTCATCCGTGTTCAAATGCCGTTTTTAGGTTGAAAGACTCCGATGGTCACGTGCTCCATTGAACCGGGCATTCACGTCCGGTTTTTCAGGAACGCCTGCTGAAGATCGCGAACATCGGTCCGTGGTTTTTCTTTCTTTTGATGTGCCGGTTTGTCCGGGTTTTTTTTCAAGGACAGCGATATCCTCTTTCTCTGCACATCCACCTCGAGCACCGTTGCCGTCACCTTCTGATGCACCTTCACAGCCTGGTTCGGGTCTTTGATGTATTGGTCCGAAAGCTGACTGATGTGCGCGAGCCCGTCCTGGTGCACGCCGATGTCGATGAAGGCGCCGAAGGCAGTGATGTTCGTTACCACGCCCGGAAGCTTCATGCCGGGCTTCACGTCCTCTATCTTTCCGATCCCCTCTGCAAAGCTGAAGGTCTCGAACTGCTCGCGCGGGTCCCGGCCGGGTTTTGCGAGCTCTGCCATGATGTCCCTGAGCGTGGGCAGGCCGATTGTATCGGTCACGTATTTTGCAAGGTCTATTTTTCTGCGCAGTTCGTCGCTGCGCATGAGGTCAATGACAGAGCAGTTCAGGTCCCTTGCCATTGCATCCACGATATGGTAGGTCTCGGGATGCACGGCGCTCGCGTCGAGCGGATTTTCGCCGTCCCGGATGCGCAGGAACCCCGCAGCCTGCTCAAACGTCTTGGGCCCGAGCTTCGGCACTTTCTTAAGCGTATCCCGTGATTGAAAGCCGCCGTTCGCGTTGCGGTAATCGATAATGTTTCCCGCAAGCTGGGGGCCGAGACCGGAGACGTACATCAAAAGTTGCTTGCTCGCGGTATTTACCTCAACGCCGACTCTGTTTACGCAGAGAATGACCGTGTCATCGAGGCTGCGCCTGAGCGCTGCCTGGTCCACATCGTGCTGGTACTGGCCCACGCCGATGGACTTGGGATCGATCTTGACCAACTCAGCCAGCGGATCCATCAGCCGCCTGCCTATCGAAACAGCTCCCCGCACCGTCAGATCATGGTCCGGGAATTCCTCGCGCGCAACTTCAGATGCGGAATAGATCGATGCCCCGCTTTCGTTTACCATGACGAGCTGGATGGCAGTCGGAAGGCCGAGCTGCCTGACAAAAGCTTCTGTTTCCCGTCCCGCCGTCCCATTGCCTATGGCTATGGCCTCTATTGCATATCGTTTGCAGAGCTCTACGATCTTACAGCCTGCCTCACCCATATTTTTTTCCGAGAAAAGGGGATAGATCACATCCGTGTGCAGCAGCTTTCCCTGCTTGTCCACGCAGACCACCTTGCAGCCCGTGCGGAAGCCCGGGTCTATGGCCAGTACGTTCTTTTGTCCGAGCGGCGGAGAGAGCAGGAGCTGTCTCAGGTTCTCCGCGAACACCCGTATGGCCTCTGCATCGGCCCGCTCCCTTGTCGCAACGCGGACCTCGGTTTCCATGGAGAGCGAAAGAAGCCGTTTATAACAATCCTGGACTGCCGTCTTGACGTGCTGAGAGGAGGAGCTATTGCCTTTCACGAACAAGGCTTCGAGCAGTACCATGGCCTCTTCTTCAGGCGGCTCGGCACGCAGGACGAGGAAGCCTTCCTTCTCCCCCCGTCTCATGGCGAGAATGCGGTGCGACGGCGCGGTTCCAACAGGCTCCTCCCAGTCGAAGTAATCCCTGTACTTGATTCCCAGTTCTTCCTTGCCGGTTATGACCCTGGTCTTGAACAGGCCTCTGGCATTGTAGAGCTCGCGCATTCGAGTACGCGCATTCTGGTCCTCATTTATCCATTCCGCAATGATGTCCCTGGCTCCGGCCAGGGCATCGGCGCCGGTCCCGACGCCCTTTTCCGGATCGATGAAGGCCGCAGCTTCCGCATCCGGATCAAAGCCTGCCTCCTGCATGAACAGGCGCTGTGCCAGCGGTTCGAGCCCTTTTTCGCGCGCGATCGTTGCCCGGGTCCGCCGTTTGGGACGGTACGGCAGATAAATGTCCTCGAGTATTGTCATGGTCTCTGCCGCAAGGACCTTTGCTTTGAGCTCATCCGTGAGTTTGCCTGTTTCTTCGAGCGACTTCAGGATTGCCTCGCGCCGCTTGTCCAGGTCCCGGAGCTGGGCCAGCCGGTCGCGTATTGCAGTCACGGCAACTTCATCGAGCAAGCCCGTGGCTTCTTTGCGGTAGCGGGAAATGAACGGCACGGTAGCGCCTTCATCCAGCAGCGCGGCGCAGGCAAACACCTGCTTTTCAGTGAGTGATAATTCCTGTGCGATTGTATGAAAGTGTCCTGTTGTCATGAATGCCCCTCGGTCGAATGGATAAAGCAATAAAAGCGTGGCATAGTACCACGGGATGAGGGGAGAGTAAAGAAGAAGAGGAGACCGGGGTGAGAGGATTTTTAAGAAATAGATTTGCCCGAAAGTACCTGTTATCACACGATCTTGACACGCGGTCGTTTGAGTACTAGGCTTGATTTTATAGATAATAACACAGAACAGGAGGCGGCTATGTTGTGCACTTTGGCCAATCTTGAGAAGGACAAACTTGCGGATGTACAGTCGCTCGAAAAAAGCCTGGGTAAGACCCTGATCGCATTTTCATGCAAGGATATAAACATTGTTCCCTTGAAAGATGAAGAGCTCAGCCGGATAAAGCAGGTCGAACAGAAATTGAATATTTCCCTGGTCGCCGTCAAATAGCTAAAGCGACGCGACCTTCAGGGAGAGTTGCATGCTGCGGCGTTGGAAAAAACGCAATCTGCAGGACGAACATCATCCAGACGCAGTCCGGAAGCGGGTTGCGGCAACACACGGAGAGAGCGGTCTTGGAGACGCTGTCCTCGGGGGCGTGGACGGAATCGTTACCACTTTTGCCGTTGTAGCGGGCACCACGGGCGGCCGGCTATCCGTAGAAGTGATCATCGTACTCGGCTTTGCCAATTTGATTGCAGACGGCTTCAGCATGGCGGTCAGCAATTATCTCGGCACGCGCAGCAGACACGAAGAGGTGGAGCGGGCCAGACAGGACGAGCACTGGCAGATCGAACAGTATCCGAAGGGAGAAGAGCAGGAGTTGCGGGAAATTTTTTCGCGCAAGGGCTTTCGGGGCGCGACCCTGAGCCACATTGTGGAAGTCATCATGAAGAACCGGGAGGTTTGGGTGGATACCATGCTTGTCGACGAACTGAAGATGCCTAAGGCAGTTGCCAGGCCGCTGCGCTCCGCAGCCGCCACTTTTTTTTCATTCGTTTTTTTCGGTTTTATTCCGCTGTTCCCCTTTTTAATTCCCGTGTTCCCTCCGGACAGCCTCTTCCTCGGGAGCTGCCTGCTCGCCGCGCTTGCATTCATGTTGCTGGGCGCAGGGAAAGGATATGTTCTGGAACAGGCGCCCCTTCGATCTGCGGTTCAGACTCTTGCGATTGGAGCAATTGCCGCCGGACTGGCATACTCAGTCGGCGACCTGCTCCATACAGTCTTCGGCGTTGCCCCGAAATAGCCTGAAACCATCATGCTCTTCCTTTAAAAAACCCAGGACACCTGACCGCTGATAATGTCCGCTTTACTTTCATATGAACCGGAAAGGCCGCCGCGCAGCTGATCCTCGCCTGCAGGCGTTTTCCTTATCTCAGAATCCTTAACGAAGAGGTGGGCGTAGCCCATATCCAGGGACGCTTTTTCCGTGAGTTTGTAACCGAGACCGAAGGCCAGCCAGGTGCGGTCGCCGTCGGGGATGCGTGGCGTGCGGTGCGCGGCGTCGGGCACCGGAGTCTTGTCATACGCCGCACCCGCGCGGAAGGTCCAGCGCCCGGGCATGTAAACTGCGCCTATGGCGTAGCGGAAGCTGTCTTTCCACTGAGAGGTTGTGACCGCATCGCTCTCGAGCGGATTGTCGAACCTGATCCGCAGCTCGTCGAACGTACTCCAGTTGGTCCAGGTGATATCGGCCATGGCGGCAAACTCTTTTGTGAAGTTATGCCAATGGCTGAGTGAGAGAGAGTCGGGCAGGGTTTCATCGGCTTTTATTCCTGTATCCAGAAACCGACCTGTGGGATTGGGAGAGGGCACTCCTGAAAAGTCCGCATCGCCGTCCAGTTTCTGTTTGATGCGCGAACGGTATGCGATGCCGGTCCGTGTATCTTCTGTAAATTCATAAAGAACTCCCACATTGTATCCCCACGACCAGCTGTCTGCCTTCAGTTTGACAAAGCCGTCATTTCCCTGCGGAGCCATGCCCGGCACTCCGAGCGAGCCGAAGATCGTGCCGAAGTCGATTGCATTGCTCAACTCTGCTTTGACATACTGGAGGTCCAGACCGGCGCCGACGCTGAGCTTTTCTGTCAGCCGGTAGCCTGCAGCCGGATTGATGTTCACTGTCTTCAAGTCCGACTTCACAGCATGGTAACGGCCTACCCAGGAGGAATCGTACTCTGTGTTCAATCCAAAAGGAACGAAGACACCGAGCCCCGCACTCAACCGATCGTTTACCCGGTTGCTGTAGTAGAGATTAGGCACCAATGCAGTAATGCCGGCATTGCCTCCATCGGCCCCGGTCAACGGCAGACCCGATGCATGGACGGAGCCTTCGTTCCTGAACTTTGCGTAAGGGATGAGGGCATGGATGCCGCCGATGAACTCAGAGCCGGGGAGGCGGGTAAGACCTGCAGGATTGTAGAAGATGGTGGAGGCATCTTCAGAAGCTGCAGCTCCGCCCGCATAGGCATTCCCCAAGCCTTTGACGCTCTGCTCCATAAGGGTGAATCCGGAGCCGTAAGCGGCGCCGGCGATGATTGTCAGGCCGCATATGATCGCCGGGATGCAGCCCTTTTCGATGATATTTTTCATTCGCATAATGCCCCCATTAGATCAACCCCCTTAGAGTTATTCCGAGAGACAAGGACAACGTCAGTTCTTTTCGATACAATTATCCTATTTCCACGGATGATCTTTATAATTATTATGCCACAAAAAAATTATCAGTCGATACGGAGGTCCGCAATCCTAAAGCAAAAGGCTGATTGAATAGCGCCAGCCGATGCTTGTTTCGCAACCGAAAGCCTTATGCCGGCGAGAAAGGTGACTATTGGAAGCAGCGCTGATAAAATGTAATGAGAAGAGAAAAGCTGTTCGCATGTCGAATGTACCAGAGGATACAATGGATCGCCGTCAAATCGCCGGAGAGATACCCGTTCAGAATCGGGATGTTCAGGAAGAAGAGATCCTAGCGGAACAGGTACGGCAGATCTACGGCCTTTCGCCTTTCGGATTCATAGCGACCATCATCAATTCTCTGATCGTCTACTTCCTCACGAGCAATGCGATGCCGCGCGGAATTTTGACCGCATGGCTTCTGGCATTGTTAACGGTTACACTTGTGAGAATAGGACTCGTGCTGCGCTACCGCCGAGTCGGCGCCGGGCCGGCTGCCGCGCGCATATGGGGAAATCGCTTCATCGCCGGGTTGTTTCTCACCGGTGTGGTGTGGGGGAGCATCGGCGTCTTTCCTTTTTCAGGGCTCTCTCTCACGCATCAGGTCTTTATCGCGTTTGTGCTGGGCGGCATGGCTGCTGGAGCGGCCGCAACCTTTTCCGTGATGAAAGAGGGGTATCTCGCCTTCAGCGTTCCGGCCCTGGCGCCGCTCGCCATCCGGTTTTTTCTTATAGGGGACGTTTTTCATTACGCAATGGGAGGGATGCTCTCATTTTACGGCGTTTTTCTCTGGAGGATATCCAGGCGCCACCACCTGGTCCACAGGACTTCGCTGCTGCTGAGGTTCGAGAACAGGGAGATGATAGAAGTTCTGCAGAACGCAAGGGCAAAGCTCTTATCCGAAATTGAAGCGAAGTTGCAGGCAGAAGCCGAGCTCAGAGCGCATCAGGACCATCTCGAAAACGTGGTCAGGGAACGGACCTCTGATCTCATTCGGGCCAATGAACAGCTCAAGATTGAAATAGAGGAGCGGAAACAGACGGAAAAAAACCTGCGGGAAAGCGAAGAGCGCCTCGCTCTGGCCGAGAGTGCGGGGGGTGTGGGTGTATTCGACGTGGATCTGATCAACCGCAGGGCGGTCTGGACCGAGCAGATGGAAGAATTATTCGGACTTCCTCACGGCAGTTACCAGGGAGATTATGCAGACTGGGCACGGCGCGTTCATCGCGACGACCTCCCCAAACTGGAAGCCCAATTTCAAAAATGGATGCAGGAGCGCCGCACGCAGGCCGAGTTCGAATATCGCTGCATCCGCGCTGACGGAGAGACCCGCTGGATGAAAGGCAATGCCCGGTTCACCTACCTGGGAGACGGCACGCCCGCCCGCATGATCGGCACGAATGTCGATATCACCGGACGAAAAAAGCTGGAAGAGGACATTATTCATCTGGCCCATCACGATGCCCTCACCGGCCTGCCGAACAGGCTGCTTTTCAATAACATGATGCGACTTGAGCTCGCGCAGGCGCGCCGGATGCGGAACAAGCTTGCGCTTTTCTTTCTTGATCTCGACCGGTTCAAGGAAATCAACGACACCTTCGGCCATGACGCCGGCGACGAACTGCTCAAAGAGGTTTCCAAACGGCTGAAAGCCGCAATCAGAGAGTCGGATGGCGCGGCCCGCATTGGCGGGGACGAATTCAACATCCTGCTCACGGATATCCCCCGAGCTGAGGATGTAACGATCATCGGCCAAAAAATCATCGAATCGCTGCGAAAACCCGTCCGGGTCGCGGGCCTGGAGCTGCTCAGCACGGCCAGTATCGGAATCAGCATCTACCCCGACGACAGCACCGAGATGGACACGCTCTACCGGTACGCCGATATCGCAATGTACCATGCAAAAATGCTCGGCAGGAACAACTTTCAGTTCTTTAATTCGGAAATCAATATGCGCTCGGTTGAAACGGTAAGACTGGAAAGCATGCTCCGGCAGGCAATCGACCGGGAAGAGCTTGTCGTGTACTATCAGCCGCAAGTCGAGATTCGAACGCGGCAGATCGTGTGCGCAGAGGCCCTTGTGCGCTGGAGGCACCCGGAAATGGGACTCCTTCTGCCTATGCAGTTTATCCATGCCGCTGAAGACTCCGGATTCATCACCTCGATTGACGAATACGTTCTCAAAAGCGCCTGTGCCCAGATACGGGCGTGGCAGGACGCCGGCCTGACCCCTGTGTGTATTACGGTCAATCTCTCCGCACGAGAGTTTGATGACCCGGAACTGGTGACGAAAGTAGCGCGAACATTGCAGGAGGCCGGCGCCTCCCCGCGATACCTAGATGTAGAGATCACCGAAAGCCTCGCGATGAGCAACATAGAGCGCACCATGAAACGTCTGAACGAGTTTGCGGACATGGGCGTTCATACTTCCATCGACGATTTCGGGACAGGATACTCGTCATTGAATTACCTTAAACGGCTGTCCATCCAAAAACTCAAGATCGACCAGACGTTTATCCGGGATATTGCAACGGAGCCGGACGACAGGGCGATTATCAGCGCGGTAACGGCCATGGCTCACAAACTCCGGATGAAGGTGATTGCGGAGGGAGTGGAAACAGAGGAGCAGCTGGCATTCCTGGTGGCCGCGGAGTGCGATGAAGCGCAGGGATATTTCTTCAGCAAGGCATTGCCCGCCGACGAGCTCAGTAAATTGCTGGCAAAAAGGTAAAAAAGCCGCTCGACGAGATTAATCCGACGTCTTGACCGGTAGTCCTGCGCCGGCGCTGAAGCCTTCGATGACCGCCAGGTTGGCTACACCACTTGCTGCGAATTCCTCGAGATATCGCTGGCGGATGGGTCCTTCAAGGTGCTGACGCTCGCTGTCTGTCATTGCATTGAAGCGCTCGATTCCGCCAACAGTCTGCGCCGCGTCCCGCGTGGATAACCGGGAGATCAGTTCATCCCAGAAGACGTGGTCCCCGAACTCATCGATCATCGCATGCGCTGGGCTGCTTTCCTCGAATTCAGCGGTAGAGATATATTTATTCAGATTCTCGTTATAGCTGATCAGCCAATCAAGACCCCTTCCCGCTGCGAGGGAATAGAACTTCTGGATGAGTGCGCGGTGCCGCTCGGTCCGCTTGTGCTGTCCTTTCCGGTGTCCGGACATGACCACGTCGGCAATGTGCAGGATGTCCAGGAGGTCTCGGTATTCGTTGTCGGAGATCTCGATGTTCATGGTTTTTTCCTTTCTTTCCCAAAAATGGCAATACCCTTATTGACAGCTTCTACGGCGCCGTCGTCGGGTCCCAGGAACTGCGAAACCCATCGTCGAGGCTGTCGAGCTCAACGATCTCCTCGTTCGTAAGTTCGAAATCGAAGATCCGGGCATTCTCGGCGATCCTCCCGGCATGAGCCGACTTGGGAATGGCGACGACCTCGTGCTGGATTGCCCAGCGAAGCAGCACTTGAGCGTTGGTGCGGCCATGCTTCTTTGCAATCGCTGTAATACGCGAATCCTGGAGGCGTTCGCCCGCGGTCAGAGGAGCGTACGCTTCGAGCTGGATACGGCTCTTTCGGCAGAACTCAAGCAGCTCACGCTGATAAAGAAAGGGGCTGAATTCGACCTGGTTGACGGCAGGCACGACGGCCGATTGACCAAGAAGCTCTTTCAAATGGCGCACAGTGTAGTTGCTCACCCCTATTGCACGGACCCTGCCGCTTTCCAGGAGCTTCCCGAGTGCGCGCCAGCTTTCCCGACGCAGGTCAGGCACCGGAAAATGGATCAGGTAGAGATCGATATAGCCCAGTCCCAGGCGGTCGAGCGAAGCCTCGAAGGCCTGCATCGCGGACTCATAGCCCTGGTCGCCGTTCCAGAGCTTGGTGGTGATAAAGACCTCTTCCCTCCGGATGTTGCCGTCGCGTACCGCCCTCCCCACGTCCTCTTCATTTCCGTACAAAGCAGCGGTATCCACAAGACGGTAACCGGTTTCGAGAGCCGTTTTTACAGCATGATACGTTTCTTCACCGGGAGGCAGAAGGTAAACACCCAGACCGAGCAAGGGCATGAAGCTGCCGTTGTTCAATTTTACGGTCGACTTCAGGGTTAATCGCATAGAAAGATTCCTTGTAACCACGGATGAACACGGATGAAATCAAAGGTATTGTTCTTCTCTAATCTGTGCCAATCCGTATTAATCCGTGGCAAAAACTTTTAGATTTTTGCCATTGAACCAGAGAAAAATTAAAAAGGCCGCGTCAAAAATCGGTGAATTATTTTAAACTCAACAATTTGCGGCTTTGCGCGAGCAGTTGCGATTTCAACTGCGTGATGGCTCAATGTCCCGCCCGAGCCAGAACCGTGCAGTGGTCCAGGGCAGGCTGAGCATCAATTCTGTTATATCCGCATTTGAAAGGCGGGTCGCAAATTCGCGTGAATCCGGCGCGGCCAGCCAGCGGAACGGCCATTCGAGCATGAAGGATCCGATGAATTTCCGGATCAGCACCTCATCAACCATGCCGGGCTCTCCGCCGATGTCCGCTATAATCCCGTTCAGAACATGGATTACCCGCCGGAACAAAAGCAGATCCGGTCCGAAGCGAAGCCCGGAAGTCTTTACCGCCTCATCAAGCATGGAGGTCATCCAGTTCAATCCCGGGACCCTGCCTTTTCTGATTTCCCTGATGGAGGAGCCGACAACCCGTCCGAGGGCCTGACGGTCGAAATTCCGGTTATCGGACAATTCCTCGAGAGCGGCTTCGATCCGTCCGGGGCGAAGCGTCAGAGCACCCAGGATGATTGCCGTAAACGCGACGTGCTCCTGTTCGCTGAGCGAGCCAGTGAGGCTCCAGTCCAGAATTGCCAGCCGGTCATCCTCGCTCAGGAAAAGATTTCCCGGGTGGGGATCGCCGTGGAACAGGTCGGTGCTTTCATTCGAAAAGATCGGGCGTATGATCAGCTCGCTTATTATAAGTTCGGCCAGGCGCCTTTTTCCCCATTTTTGTGAAATATCCGGCTCGGTGATCTTTTTGCCTCTGACCCTTTCCATGGCTGTAACCCGCGGAGTGCAATATTCCCGGAAAAGGGCAGGGACCAGGACCTTGGGTTCGTCAGAGTAGATAGCACGAGCGCGCGTAAGGTTTTGCTGCTCGAGCTCGAGGCGGACTTCGCAGAGGAGTTTGGTGCGGACATGTTCAAAAGTTTCCCGGTAATTTATTCGCGGAATTTGAAACTCTCCGATCTTCTGATCCAGATACGAGCCTGTTCGCTCCAACATTTCCAATTCTTCTTCAAGGCGTTCCTTGATCTCCGGCTTCAGCAGCTTCAAAACCCCTTCCCGGCCGCTTTCCTTCTGAACTCGATTGACCGTGAACGGAACAACGATTGCGACGCTGGCCTCGGCTATGGCGGGCAATATCTCGATGCCGAGACTGTCGGGAGGGCCGAGTTCCCGCGTCACTATGTCTTGAACGGCCTCCAAAGGAAGAGAAGGAGGAAGCGACTCAAGCCGCTGCAAGTGTTTTCTCAATTCGGGCGAAAGGCGGTCGTCTCTTGCCAGCGATTGTCCCAGTTTGTGCAATGACGGGCAGCTTTTGGCCAGCAGGGAGATTCTTTCAGGGGCAATAGCGGCGGCCGGGAGAGAAATCTGGCTTTCGAGGATCTCCGCCTGGCGAGCCGCGGAAAGTCCCTCAAGAAAGAAGATCAGGGATTCCCGTATTGGAGCGCGGTATCCGGCATACTCTTCGGGTATGACTTCTGAGATCAGGCTCTCGGTTATAGTGAGTCCCCAGTTCAACACTTTCCTCCTGTGGTTGAAATAGGCTGTCGCCACGCCTGTTCATTTCAGATCCGCGCTGTAAACAACAGGGCAGATTGTGATCCCTGCTATGAATATATCAGCATTGTTCAGGCAAATGTCTGTGGTAAAAAAATCAAGACCGGACAAAAGTATTCGTACGCTTCAGCCATATCCAGGATGCTCATAAACAGGCTGAATTGCATGTTGTAAAAAAACCTTGCTATTTATCCTTGAATCTGTATAATGGGTCGACTGTTCAATATAACGGCGGGAATTCGGATCAAATACCGCCATCGAATTTCATCGATCTCCACCCTCCTTGCTTTCAGTTCCCTTTTTGAAATAGCGCAGGCATCCATGGTTGGCGAACGATGTGTTTGCCGGTCGAGCACTTCAGGACCCCGTTCAGGCGGGCGCCGAGTGCCGTTCTGTGCTGTTGCCGTCCATGTTCAGGGATACAGGTGTGTCCCTGCGGCCCGCACGCCAACCCTTTGCCACTGGCTCACGGATGCTATTTTCCCGCGAGAAAACCCTGCAATAACAGTGCTGTATTACGACGAAAGGAATACATGTCATTTTCACACTTTCAACTTGTTCCATCCATTCTTAAAGCAATTAATCTGTGCGGCTACACCGCACCCACACCGATCCAGCAGCAGGCGATCCCCAAGGCGCTGGAAGGCCATGACCTGATCGCATCGGCGCAGACCGGAACCGGCAAGACCGCGGCGTTCGTTTTGCCTGCACTGCAGCGCCTGAGTACGCCGTCAACGGGGCGAGGCAAAGGCCCGCGCGTGCTCGTGCTTACCCCGACCCGCGAACTGGCGAACCAGGTGACGGACGCGACACGCGTCTACGGAAAGTTCATGCGGATCAAGAGCGGCGTGATCCTCGGCGGCATGCCTTATTTTGAACAGCAGCGGCTCCTGTCGCAGCCCGTGGACATGATCGTCGCGACGCCGGGAAGGCTCATCGACCACATGGAACGCGGCCGGATCAATTTTTCCCGCCTCGAACTTCTGGTCCTTGATGAAGCAGACCGGATGCTTGATATGGGGTTCAGCGACGCTGTCACATCCATAGCAGCGGCGACACCGGCCATGCGCCAGACGCTCCTGTTCACGGCTACGTGGGACAAAACCATGGCCTCGCTCGCCGGGCGCCTCATGAAGGAACCGCTCAGAATAGAGATTGCCGGAAAAAAAGCGACGCTGGAACAGATCGACCAGCGCCTCCATGTCGCGGACGACATGCAGCACAAGAGCAGAATGCTCAATCACATCATCGGGGACAAGGCTGTCACCCGGGCGCTCGTCTTTTCCGGGACCAAACGGCACGCGGACCAGCTTGCACGCGAACTCGCGGAGCAGGGGCACACGGTTGAGGCCCTTCACGGGGATTTGAGCCAGAACGCGCGAAACCGGGCAATCACCAAGATGCGCCAGGGAAGAGTGCGGGTGCTGGTCGCAACCGATGTCGCTGCGCGGGGCATCGATGTTATCGGGATAAGCCATGTGATAAACTACGATCTGCCGAAAAATGCCGAGGATTACGTCCATCGGATCGGCCGGACCGGCAGGGCGGGCGCGTCCGGCATAGCAATCTCGTTTGTGTCGGGCAGGGAGCTCGATTTGCTGAACAGGATTGAACGGTTCATCGGGCAGGCCGTTCCGCGGTTTGTGATACCGGGTCTCGAGCCGAAATATGCCCTCCGGCCGGTGAAGGCCGGTGTCAGCGCGGGAAGGCCGGCGGCCTTTGCCGGCAGACGGACGGCTAAACCGGGTTCCTTCTCAAAGCCGGGCGCCTCAACCTCCGGAAGGCGGTCACGCGATGCAAGCGGCTATTCTCGGGATGAAACTCGCCGTGCCAGGAAGGAAGGCGGCAAAGCAGCAGATTACGGGACACATGTTGCGAAACGGAAGCGGAGCTGGTGAGAACACCGGGATCCGGAGAACATCCCGGGAACGGACTTCACCTTATTGCAAACAACAAAAAACCAAACAAACGTTAGGGAGAAAAAATGGCCAAGAAACTTTATGTAGGGAATTTGTCGTACCAGACAACGGAACAGGATTTGACGGAGGCATTTGCAAAGATCGGAGAGGTAGTATCTACAAAGCTCATTGTCGACCCGACAAACGGCAGGTCCAAGGGCTTCGCTTTTGTGGAAATGGGATCTGATGAGGACGGAGATAAGGCGATTTCGGCCATGAATGGCGTCGCCTTCATGGAGCGAAACCTTACGGTTAACGAAGCAAAACCGCAGAAGCCGCGCGGCGGCTCAGGCTTCGGGGGTGACAGAGACCATCGGGGCGGCAGCGGCTACGGCGGCAGAGGCCGTAGACAATATTAAAAAGCGCGGCAGCTTGAAAACATCATGATCAATATTCATATTTGGCTTCTCCCTGTCATACAAAATTCTTCTTTTGGAAAAACTCGAAACAGCGGAAAAGGCGGCAGAAACTGCGGTTTCTGCCGCCCATATCCGTCCGCTAACTGACGTTTGAGGTCGGCATTTATCCATTGTCGACGGCGTTAACGTGCTCCGTGCTTTCTCCTCCCGATGGTTGAAAATCTCTTTGTCTGAAGTATTGCTCGCAGACCTTAAAACTCAATCCGCCATATTGCATTCTCAAAATAAAATACCTTATGCTTCTGTTACTTCCGTCCCTTTTTCGTTGCTCGATTGTGTGTGATAAACTTGAATTATGTATGAACTTGCAGCCGCGTACCTGTTGATCGCGCTCCTTCTGCTGGTTGCCTGGCCGGGAAGGACATCCTTGGACCGCATCATTTTTAAAAAAAAGACATGACAGGTTTTGTCCGCAGGTAACGCAGATTAAGCAGATTTAAAAGATTATGAAGAAGAAAAGAATAAGCAATTACATGCTTATAGCTTTATCTGTGGATCATCTGTGTCATCTGAGATTATAGAGTCCTCTGGCTTTTCAAAGGTGATCTATGAAAATCTATGTTGGTGCAAGCGGATACGGATACAGGGAATGGAAGGGAAAATTCTACCCCGAAAAGATCTCGCCCAAAGAAATGCTTCGTTTCTATTCCGCACGCCTCAACACGGTAGAGATCAACAACACTTTTTATCACATGCCCAAAGAGAATGTCCTCGTTTCCTGGGCCGAACAGGTCCCGCGTGATTTTATTTTTGCGCTCAAGGCGCCGCAGGTCATAACGCACCTCAAGCGTTTGCGAAACGTGGAAGCGGAGACGGGTTACTTCTTCAGGTCCCTGTCTGTCCTGGACAGTAAACTGGGTCCTGTTCTGTTTCAGTTTCCCAAGAGCTTTCATGCAGACGGGCCTGCGCTAAAAGCATTTCTTGATCTCCTTCCGGGCAACGTGTCATGCGCATTCGGGTTCCGCAGTGAGTCCTGGTTCGATAATAAAATTGCGGACCGTCTTCACGAAAAGGGATGCGGTTTATGTATCGAGGATACTGATGAGAATCCGGCACATAAAATCATCAGTACGGCAGCGTGGGGGTACCTGCGGCTGCGGCGTTCCGATTATACGGATGCGGATCTTTTGGAATGGAGAGAAAGAATCCTCTCGCAAAAATGGGAGAAGGTATTTGTGTTTTTTAAACACGAAGAAGAGGCCAAAGGGCCTGAACTCGCGATGCGTTTTCGTGAACTCGCCGTTGCAAACGTGAATGAAAAACATTCTGCATAGCCTCGGGAAAACTTACCTCTGAATTTTCCAATCGACTTCTGCAGCTTCAATAGTTTTCAAAGAGATACAGCTTTCGATTTATTGACATGTTTTCGGAGCAATGGTCTAATTACTCAAGAAGAAGATGTTTTTCTTTTTTAAATTATTACTGATCATCTCATCCCAGATCGAAAATGTTTTTTCCCCGGTATGTTCGATGTTAGAAAGCGTACGACTTTGGGCTTTGAAAAACAGAATTGAATCCGGTAGCGGAGCATTACAGACATGAAGAAACGTCTGATGTTCACGATTGTCGGCCTGGTGATTCTGATTGCCGTTATCGTCGCCGTGAAGGCCTTGCAGATCGGTGCGATGATCGATCAGGGCAAGAATTTCGTACCGCCGCCGCAAACGGTGACCTCCGCGGTCGTTAAGGACAGATTCGTGGGAGACTGCCCTGACCGCGGTTGGGACGCTGATCGCTGTTCAGGGCGTTACCGTAGCCGCCGAGTTGGCGGGAAAAGTGGTCGAGATCCGTTTCGAGGCGGGCAAACCGGTAAAGAAGGGGGAAATCCTGCTGCGTCAGGACACCTCGAGCGAAAAGGCGCAGCTTCCCGGCATTGAGGCCCAGGTGAAATTGGCACGCATCAATCTGAAGAGAGTCAGCCAGTTGTATGCGAAGAACTTGATCTCTCTGGCCGATACGGGATAATGCCGTGGTGAGTGCCGAACAGGCGGAGGCTCAAGCCGATGATATAAGAGCAACTATCGCCAAGAAGACGATCCGCGCGCCCTTTAGCGGCTATCTCGGCATACGCCAGGTCAACCTGGGCCAGATTCTGAAGGAGGGGGATCCGATCGTCACGCTGCAGTCCCTCGACCCGATCTATATAGACTTCACCCTGCCCCAGCAGCAACTATCGTCAGTGCGCCTGGGCTTGACAGTACAGGTGACCAGGATGTCTTGCCCGGGAAGACGTTGGAGGGAAGGATAACCGCCATAAACCCTCTTGTCGATGCCGAAACCCGCCAGATCAGGCTGCAGGCGACAGCTGGCCAACCGCGCGAAGAACCTGCGCCCCGGCATGTTCGTCAATGTCGCGGTGAAGCTCCCCGAACGCCAGACAGTGCTCGCCATTCCCGCAACGGCCGTCCTTTACGCCCCCTATGGAGACTCGGTCTTCATCATCGAGGATGCTCCGGATAAAAAGGGGAAGGTGCTGCGCCAGCAGTTCGTGCGCCTCGGTCAAAAGCGCGGCGATTTCGTGGCCGTAACGAGCGGGCTCAAGGAGGGAGAAACAGTGGTCAGCACCGGCGTCTTCAAGCTGCGAAACGGCGAGTCAGCGGTGGTCGACAATACGCTGGCCCCGGACTTCCGGAAAGCGCCGACGCCCGAGAATAACTGACAGCTGGCTGGAAGGCAGCTTGAGTCTCCGGGATTGACCAAGAACAAAGACAAAATCGATTTTCAGCGCAAAGACGCAAAGTCGCAAAGAGAGGACTACTTAATTTTTTTTATAATCAAGACTAGGACTTGAAGGTTTTCTTTGCGCCTTGGCGGCTTTGCGCGAGACCAGCACATGATTTTAGTTTTGTGTTTTTTGTTGGGCATAAAGATTTTAAAGGCCGCGAGGCGTTTTAGGATTATGAAAATCACCGACCTCTTCATACGCCGTCCCGTCCTGGCGCTGGTGATCAACCTGATCATCATCATCGCCGGTTTGCAGGCTGTCGCGCACGCTGAACGTGCGCCAGTACCCACGCAGCGAGAATGCCGCGGTTACCGTGACCACGGTCTATGTCGGCGCCGATGCCGATCTCGTGCGCGGCTTCGTCACTTCGCCGCTCGAGCGCGCGATCGCCGCTGCAGACGGCATCGAATACATGGAGTCGCAGAGCACGCTGGGCCTTTCCACCATCAAGGTGCGCCTCAAGCTCAACTACGACTCCACCAAGGCCCTTGCCGAGATCAGCTCCAAGGTCGACCAGGTGCGGCGCGACCTGCCTCTTGAAGCTGAAGTTCCGACGATCAACATCGAGTCGGCAGACAGCGAGTTTGCTTCGGCCTATCTGAGTTTTACCTCCGATATCCTGCAGCAGAACGAGATCACCGATTACCTGGTGCGCATAGTCCAGCCCCGCCTGTCGGCCATCGCCGGTGTGCAGCGGGCCGACATTCTCGGCGCCCGTACGTTTGCCATGCGGATCTGGCTCAACCCCGAGCGGATGGCGGCCCTGAACATCAGTCCGGCCCAGGTGCGCCAGGCGCTGGCTGCGAACAACTTCCTGGCTGCCGTGGGAAGGAGCAAGGGCGCGCTCATCCAGGTCAACCTGACGGCGAATACCAACCTGAGCACGGTGGAAGAGTTCAAGCGCCTGGCAGTGCGCGAGCAGGACGGCGCGATCGTGCACCTGGGAGAAATCGCAGACGTGGTGCTGGGCGCCGAAGACTACGATGCCGAGGTCCGCTTTTCGGGGGAGACGGCCGTCTTCATGGGGATCTGGGCGCTCCCCAACGCCAATTCCATCGACGTTATCAAGAGCGTGCGGGCCGAGATGGCGGCAATTGAGAGGGACCAGCCGAGCGGCTTGCAGGCGCGTGTGGCCTACGACGCGACCGACTACATCAACAACGCCATCCACGAGGTGCTTAAAACGCTCGGCGACACGCTGCTGATCGTCATGATCGTCATTTTCCTTTTCCTCGGCTCCTTTCGTACGGTAATCGTTCCGGTCGTGGCGATCCCGGTGTCGCTTATCGGCGGCGTCTTTCTGATGCAGGTCTTCGGCTTCACCGTCAACCTTCTCACCCTGCTGGCAATCGTGCTTTCGGTCGGCCTCGTGGTGGACGACGCCATTGTGGTGGTGGAGAACGTGGCGCGCCACATGAGCACGGGGAAATCCGCCCGGGAGGCGGCCCTGCTCGGCGCGCGCGAACTGGTCGGGCCGATCATAGCCATGACCATCACCCTGGCAGCGGTCTATGTTCCGATCGGACTTCAGGGAGGGCTTACCGGATCGCTCTTTCGCGAATTCGCTTTTACCCTGGCCGGAGCAGTCACCATATCCGGAATAGTCGCTCTCACCCTGTCTCCGGTCATGTCCGCCAGGCTGCTCAAGCCCGGCGTTGAAGAGCGCGGCCTGGCCCGCACGGATTTCACGCGACTTCAAGCGACTCAGGGACGCGTATGGACGCCGGCTCGATGCCATCCTGCGCGTGCGTCCGGCGGTTTACACGGTATGGATCGTCGTCAGCCTGCTCACCATACCGATGTTCATCATGTCCGCAAAGGAACTGGCGCCCCTGGAAGATCAGGGAGTCATCTTCGGCATCCTTGAAGCCTCGGCCGACTCGACCCTCGACCAGACCAGCCGATACGCGGCAGCGGTCAACAAGGTTTTCCTGAGCGTGCCCGAGACCGAGTTTACCTTCCAGATCACGTTTCCCAGCACCGGCTTCGGCGGCATGGTGACCAAACCATGGGATGAACGCGAGCGGACATCTTCGAGATCATGCCGGAGGTGCAGCAGAAACTGCAGGCGATCCCCGGCATCCAGATATTCCCGGTTACTCCACCGGCCCTGCCCGGCGGCGGCCAGTTCCCGGTGGAGTTCGTCCTGGCCTCAACCGCTGAAACCGGGCAGATCCTGGAAGTCGCGCAGAAGCTTCAGCAGAAGGCGATGGAAAGCAACCTGTTCGCTTTCCCGCCGACAATCGACGTCAAAATCGACCAGCCCCAGGCCGAGTTCATCATTGACCGCGACAAGGTCGCTGCCCTCGGTCTCAACCTGGCACAGATCGGCGCCGACCTTGGGGGAATGGTCGGCGGCGACTTCGTCAACCGGTTCGACATAGCGGGGAGGAGCTACAAGGTCATTCCCCAGATCCAGCGCACCGGCCGCCTCACCCCGGACCAGCTCAAGGAGATCTACGTCACCGGTCCCAACGGCAAGCTGGTGCCGCTTTCAACCGTCGCAACCCTGCGCGAGAGCGTAGTTCCCCGTTCGCTCAACCGCTTCCAGCAGCTGAACGCGGTCAAGATCAGCGGCGTGGCAGTGCGGCCGCTGGACGAAGCCCTGCGTTTCCTGGAGGACGAGGCAGCGAAGGTCCTCCCCCAGGGGTACGTCATCGACTACACCGGCGAGTCGCGCCAGTTGCGCACCGAGGGGTATAAGTTCCTTCCCGCGTTCACCCTCGCAATCGTCCTCATCTTCCTGGTGCTTGCGGCCCAATTCAACAGCTTCCGCGACCCCTTCGTCATCCTCGGCGGCTCGGTGCCGCTCGCGATTTTCGGTGCGCTCATCTTCACCTTTCTGAAGATGCCCGACCCGAATGTGCCGTTCTGGACCAGCGGCTGGACCACCAGCCTCAACATCTACTCTCAGGTCGGGCTGGTGACCCTGGTCGGGCTGGTATCGAAGAACGGCATCCTTATCGTCGAGTTCGCCAACAAGCTCCAACTGCAGGGCCTTGCCAAGCTCGATGCCGTGCGTGAAGCGTCCCTGACCCGCCTCAGGCCTATTCTGATGACCACTGCCGCGACCATCGCAGGCCACTTTCCGCTGACGCTCGTGTCCGGCGCCGGCGCTGAGGCCCGCAACTCGATCGGCATAGTCCTGGTGGGCGGCTTGTTCATCGGAACTCTCTTCACGCTCTTCGTCGTTCCTTCTATATATATGCTGATTGCCCGCGATCACAGCAAGGACCGCGAGAGGGATGCGGCCGTTGCTGAAGAAAGCCCCGTCCAGAAAAAGGCTGCTTAAACTATATATTGGGAAAAAGAGGTGGGTTAATTATGATCGGCGGCGTTCGATCAGTCAACAGGCCAGAGCCGGTAGTCAGCACGTTTCAGGAGGCTCCGCCAAGAGATTATTATCTTTTTCAAAAAAAATCTGATCACTGCATCTATCCAGAAAACAAAGGCCAGTGCTAATAAAGTAAGCAACTCAGCTGCTGCTATCCCTACAACGCCGCCTTGCGCTATCCCGATGATCGGAATCACCACAACAGCCGTGGCTATGGAAAATTTCGTCCGGCTATTCGCCAGCAGTGAAACAGCCGCTGCCTGTTGCGTTCGGACGCTTTCCTGATTTTCGGCAGCCGGCTTATTGTCATAGTCTTCCGTCAGTTTTTTAATTTCAATCCTGATGTCATGGAGCAGAAGCTTTGCATCGTCTGCTTCCTGTGTCATCGCATACTGATCGATCAGCCGCTTGCATAAGAAAGCGGCTCTTGGGTTGTCATTCCTGTAATAGAAATACTTCTTTGCATGCTGCCATAAATTATGGGCTTTTTGCCCTGACCAGCGTTGTTCAACGTTGTTCCTTTTGGCGATGGAAAGAGGGGATGCCGATGCTGAAGCTTTCAATATTTCATATTGTTCCATTTTTCTGAAGTGATCCATCGCCGCTCCTAGCGTAGTGTCTCTTAAATGGACGGTGTTATATGATGATTTCTCATCGAAAATTTATCTTCGCATAAATATTTGCTGATGAATTTGTAGGGCGACCCTTTAGGGTTGCTGCTGTTCCGGCGCTTTCAGCAAGGCTAAAGCCTTGCCCTACAAGTTTGGCTGCGGCCTACTGCCGCGCTATGATAACAGCCAGTCGTTTGTGAGACACTACACTAGCGCGCAACTTATTGACCTGCAGCAGAATAATTATAGCAAGTATTTCGCAAAATGGGAACGGCGGTCGATTGCATTTTCAATTAACAGAAAATGTTATTTTGCACTAACAACTTGCCATGCCGTTCCGCATCCGGCATAATGTCTCCATGCTTCTGATCTTTCCTCCTGTAGTAAAACCGAGCGAACCTCCTGCCGGCATAGCGAAACTCGCAGGCGCGCTCAATGCTCACGGCATTTCCTGTACTGTCGGTGATATGAATCTTGAGGGACTGCTTTACCTTCTGAATCAACCGCTCACTGCGCCGGATACCTGGACCCGAAGAGCAGTTAAAAATATATCGAAAAATATTTCAGCGCTCCGGGACCCCCTGACGTATCAATCATTCGACCGGTACAGCAGGGCAGTAATGGACGTAAACCGGGTTCTCGCGATATCGGGAAACGAGGGAAGTGTTGTCGCTGGCCTGGCGGATTACCAGGATGAGGCCTTGTCCCCGGTAAAAAGCAGCGATCTGATGAATGCGGCGGAGCATCCTGAGAAGAATTTTTTTTACCCTTTTTTCAAGAAGCGGCTGCCGGAACTTGTTGATAAAGGCTGTCTCGCGCAAAGCCGCGCCCTGCACTCGCGCATGCGCACTCGTAAACGACTGGGTGCAGGCAAAGACTGCAAAGAAAATCCAATACGCGCGGAGCGTCTGATTGGCTTCTCGCTCAATTATTTGAGCCAGGCGTTATGCACTTTCGCGATGATCGGTTTTATCAGGAAAGAATTTCCCGGCATCAAAATCGTGCTGGGCGGAGGACTGATAACGTCATGGATGAAAAGACCCGGCTGGAAAAATCCGTTCGGAAGCCTTGTGGACCATCTGGTTGCAGGCCCGGGTGAGGGGCCGCTGCTGTCCCTGCTTGGTGTCAGTGACGTGAAGCACAATCACTATTTACCCGTTTATGATTCCCTTCCTCTTGAGGACTATCTGTCTCCGGGCTTTATTCTTCCTTACAGCGGATCGAGCGGCTGTTACTGGAACAAGTGCTCGTTCTGTCCGGAACCGGCGGAAGGGAACCCCTATGTCGCTGTTTCCATCAAAAATGCGATGGCCGATCTGAATGCTCTTACACAGAGAACAAAAACGGTCATGATCCATTTGCTCGACAGCTCAATCAGTCCCGCTCTTATGCGCTCGCTCGCGGAAAAACCGGTCGGCGTCCCCTGGTACGGCTTCGCCCGGATACATCACGATTTAACGGACCTCGATTATTGCATGGCGCTGAAAAAATCGGAATGCCGGATGCTGAAGCTTGGATTGGAATCAGGAGACCAGGGAGTGCTTGACGGGTTGCAGAAGGGGATCAATCTGAAGACTGTGTCCAAAGTTTTGAAAAACCTGCATCAGGCGGGCATTGCTACATATATTTATCTTCTCTTTGGAACACCCGTAGAAACCATTCATGAAGCACGTAAAACGCTGGAATTTATTGTCGGGCACCGGGAAGCGGTTTCCTTTCTGAACCTCGCTATCTTCAATATGCCTGCGTGCGGAATTGAATCAGCGGAATATGAGACTGAACAGTTTTATGAAGGGGATCTTTCGCTCTATACCGGCTTCAAGCATCCCCGGGGGTGGGACAGGAAACTGGTCCGGCATTTCCTCGAAACTGAATTCAAACGGCATGCAGCGGTTTCCGGGATAATTAAAAAGGATCCTCCGGTGTTCACATCCAATCACGCCGCGTTCTTCGGTAAGGCCGGGTCTTGACAAAAAAACTTCAGGCTGATAACCTGACGAAGTAAATAGTTTTTGTCAAGAATCCACGAGGAGGATTCGAAGTCTGGGACGTTAGCTGCAGGCAAGATTCAAAAAGCTTATTTTTTCATGCGAATTTTGTGCATATCTGCCGGCTAAATGCAGTTATTCCACATGAGGGTGTTGCGGAAAACCTTGGTAATTTCCGACAGGAGAGTAACTCGGTGCTCACACATCAAGAAGCATCACACCTTTTAAACAGATACGGCAGCAACGCACCCTGGATCAGGCACTGCGTGGCTGTTTCTCGCGTTGCAGAACGGGTGGGAGGCCTGATCGCAAAAAGGCGGGAAATCGATGTTCGCTTGCTAACGGTCGGAGCGCTCCTGCATGATATAGGCCGCTATAAAACTCACGATCCTATTCTGCACGGTGTTGAGGGTTACCGTCTTCTGTCAGAGCTCGGCCATCACCGTGAAGCGTTCATCTGCGCTTCTCATGTGCTCTGCGGGATGCCTAAGCAGGAAGCGGTTCTTCACGGCCTTCCGGAACGAGATTTTATTCCGCAGACACTCGAAGAACAGCTGATTCCGCTGATAGACGGGATGGTTGAGTTGGACCGTGCGACCACGCTCGCGGAACGATGCAGTTCCATCGCCGAGCGCTACAAGAATAACCCGGCTTTTCTCCGTCGCTTCGACCAGGCCACAGAAACGGCGAAGTCTTTTCTGCGCGCTCTGCAAAACGATTACGGCATCTCACTTGAGCAGATCGCGGCTGAAACACTGCAAGACGAACTGAAGTGATCCATTCAAAACCGGTAAGCCGCAGGTTTCAACCTGCGAAAAAGGCGGCAGGTAGATTGATAAGTAAACTACTCTGGTCGAGTAGTTAAGTGGTTTAGCAGAGGCTATTATTACAGCCCGATAACGTCGCGCATTGACAACATCCCTATGACGGTGCCGTCCTGGACAACGGGCATATGCCTTATGCTTTTACGGAGCATTATGGACATGATGTCACCGACGGGGTCATCGTGCTGGGCAACACTCAGGTTTGTTGTCATTACATCTTTTAGATTGATCTCCCTGAACTTTTTCCCGTTCTTGGATATGTAGGCTCTTACAACGTCCCTTTCTGTAAAAATACCGGAAGCTTTGCCGTCATCCATTATCATAATCGCGCTGATTTTCTTGTTGTGCATTAACCATATGGCCTCTTCGACAGAGTTGTCGCCGCCAAGGGATATGATCTCGTTGTTTTTTTTCTCTAAAAGGCTTATTGCTTTCATGACGTTTACCTCCTGATGTTTATTTAAGAAAACAATTGGATACCTTAGGCCAAATATATCATTTTTTATGTTCCATACGCTGTGAGAAATATCAATACATTTATAAATATTAATAATATGCCGGATTGCTGCACATTGAGAAAGATTTTCATCGCTTCAGATACTCCATGCTCTGCCTTGACGGTTTTGTGACTCATTTTGAACCGATTGCTTTGATTAACTGCAACTTGCGACGTGATGTAACTGCTAAGTGCGCTTTCCTCCAGTGTTCCGCGGCATCATCCCTGCCTGTCTGTGGACGTTTTCGATGATAACGCTTGACAATAATAACGCATTGCGTTATCATCAAGGATGATAAAAAGCTTCCGTGGAAAGGAAACAGAAAAGCTTTTCAATAGACAGCCTTCATCGAAAATCCCGCCGGATATCCGCCGTACAGCTTTGAAAAAACTATTCTATCTGGATGCGGCGGATCGTCTTGAGGATTTGAAGGTGCCGCCGGGCAATCGGCTGGAGAAGCTTTCCGGTAACCGCGAAGGGCAGCACAGCATACGAATCAACGATCAATGGAGAATATGCTTTCGATGGCATCTAGGGGATGCCTACGATGTTGAGATTACCGATTATCATTAGGAGCGAATTATGAGAAAAAAAATGCCGCCCATCCATCCTGGAGAGATCTTGCTTGAAGAATTTCTGGAACCCATGGGTATCAGTCAATACAGGCTCGCCAAGGACATCAGCGTCCCGCCTCGCCGTATCAATGAAATCGTGCAGGGAAAACGTTCAATTTCCGCTGATACCGCGCTGAGGCTTTCCCGCTATTTCGGCCTTTCTGAGCGTTTCTGGCTCAATCTTCAGGCTCGCTACGACCTTGAAATGGAAAAAGACAAACTTGAATTACGTCTTCAGAAAGAAGTGCGTGTCTTGACGCTGAAAACCGCCTAACCGCACTGCCAACCTGCGGCTCGAAAGAGGCCGGGCGATCAAGCCCGCCCGGCTCTTCAGGCGCGCGTTATAATTAAAAACAACGAAACCGCTATACTTACTTCCTCAGCCCCTCGAAAAATTTCCTGAACTCTTCTCTCTCATCCGTTATCCTGCACTTCGGGATCGACTTCAAAAACGACCTGCCATAGTTCTTAGTTGTAATCCGTGAATCGAGAACTGCAACGCAGCCCTTGTCCGTTTTTGTACGAATCAGCCTGCCGAAACCCTGCCTGAAGAGTAGCGTTGCCTGCGGGACCTGGTACTCGAAGAACGGGTTTTTGAGCCGCTCCATTCTTGCCTCGATAATGGGATCGTCCGGCACGGCAAAGGGAAGTTTTGCGATCACCACGCACTGGAGCGCTTCGCCCGGGATATCGATTCCCTGCCAGAAGGACGCGGTGCCGAGGAGTACGCCGTTCGGAACGGTTTTGAACTGCTCGATCAAGCGGTAGGCCGGCATCTCTCCCTGGCAGAGAATTGCGAGGTGCGGCATTTCGCTTCTCAAGGTTTCCGCGGTCCGTTTGAGCTGCCCGTAGCTGGTGAACAGAACCATGGTCCTTCCGTGCGTTACGGAAAGCAGTCCTGACAGCTCGCAAGAGAACTTATTGGCGTAGTCCCCGGCCTGGGGGTCGTCAAGACCAGGGGCGATATAAAGCATCATCTGGTTCTCGAAATCAAAGGGGGAATCGAGGAGAAGCTCTGTGGGCGCGTCAAGGCCGAGCCGGTCACGGATGTATGTGAAGTTTCCTGCCGTGGAAAGCGTGGCGGAGGTCAGCACAACTGTCTCGGCTTTTCCGAACAGGTCCTCTCGGAGGCTGCCGGCCACATCGATCGGCGACGCGACCAGCCGGTAGCGCTGATTCTCGCGTTCCGCCCAGTATACGAAGCCTTCCTCCTTCTGCCCGAGGTTCATCCGTACAGCCCCTGCAAGCGCCTGCGCGCGTGACGCAAAGGCCTTGACCTCGAGCTCTTCTTCATGTGTTTCCACCACGAGTTCCAGAAGAGTGTCCCTGAGTTCGAGAAGGGGCTCGCTCAGAATGTCCGGTACGATATCTTTCCTTCGGAGGCGCAGCACGGGCTCATCCTTTACGAAGGGGTGGAGGTTCAGAAAAAAGTTTTCAGCGATGACGCGGAGGCCCTCTACCATGCCGCGGAGCATCTGTACTTCTGCTCCCTGCGTTGTCAACCGTGTAAGCAGGCCTTTGCGGGTACGGTGGCTGAGAAGGGTGTCGAGCAGGTAGCGGACCGAGGCATTGGACACTTCCACTCCGAGGTAGTCGGTTGCCACCTCCTCGACCTGGTGCGCCTCGTCAAAGACCACTACCTTGTGAAACGGAAGCACGTTGTTGCCGGTTGCCATGTCCGCGAAGAAGAGGTGGTGGTTTGCGACGAGAATATGCGCCTGCTGTTCAAAGGCCTTGGCTTTCTGGTAAAAGCAGTCTTTATGATAGGAGCAGTCCTTGCCGAAGCAAAGGTCTGCCTGCCGGCAGGCCTTGGACCAGAGCCCGGCGGACGGTTCGATTTCGAGGTCGCTCCTGAGACCGCTCCGCGTCCGGGTTGACCACTCGAACAGGCCGTTCAATTGCCGCACTTCGGCCTGCTCATACAGGTCGCCCATGCGGAGCTGGTCGAACCTGCGAAGGCACAGATAGTTTTCTCCTCCGACGCAGAGGGCGAACCGGAAATCGCCGAGTACTTTCTTCAGGAACGGAAGGTCCTTGCCGACAAGCTGCTGCTGGAGGGCCTTGGTATATGTCGCCACAACGGCCCGCTGGTTCGCGTCCCTGGCCCAGACGATCAGCGGCACGAGATACGCCAGGCTCTTGCCCACGCCCGTACCCGCCTCCACGATCAAATGCGTCTTCGCTTCGAGCGCGGCTTCGACCGCCTCGGCCATCTCGAACTGCTGGGGCCGATGCTCGTAAGTCCCCGGCATTGCCCTCGAAAGGATCCCTTGTTGTCCGAACATCTTCAAAGCGTTCATCGGTCGCCAGATTAACACAGCCGGGCCGGCGAAAGCAAATAATTCCCTTGATTCATCTCCCATATTCGAGAGTAAGAATCAAGGAGATATTTTTACAACAATGAATCCGACAAGCTCTTTTAAAACGATTTTCGCAGGATAAAGCCTGCGGCTACCAATCAATCTTCCGTTCCTAAAGATGACTACATGATAATGAGCGCCTGCACACACCATTTTTCCTGTATTGGCCGGTTTTTTTTGAGGAATTTGCGGCCTTTTTCTTGCGCAAAAAGTCTTGATATGTTAGTATGACCACTTAAATGCGTAGTCTGTTAAAACTGATACTTTCGCCATGCTGCTGCTTCCCGGCGTTGCTGCAACCGCCGAAAAGGGGCTTACGGTGAAGAGCGTCCGGTCTTTTTCGTATTCCGCATTCACGCGCATTGTTTTCGAAGTAGAGGCAGCCGCGCCCTATGTGCGCACGAAAACCCCGGACGGCAAGACACTTTTTCTTTCCGCATATGACGGTCCTTTTGCCCTTGCTTCTTCCCTGCCGCTGATCCACGACGGCATTGTAAACGGAATCGAGCTGAAGGACGACGCGGGGAGAAAGACGATCCTGATCCAGCTCGGTCCGGCTGCCGGAGAAGCGAAGGATTTCGTGCTGCGCGGTCCCGACCGCATCGTTCTCGATATCGCAAAAGGCGCGGCGGCCGCTGCTCCGGTTCCGCAGCCTGACAAGCCCATAGTGATAATGCTCGACCCGGGCCATGGCGGCAGAGACACGGGCATTATTACCGCCCGGGGGCAGGAGAAGTCAATCACGCTCGAAGTCGCCCACGCAATTAAAAAGTTGCTGCAGAGAAACCAGCGCCTGAACGTGCTCCTGACCAGGGACAATGATCGAATGCTTTCTCTGGACGAGCGGGCCGCAGAAGCGAATGCCAAAGGCGCCGAAGTTTTCATAAGCATTCATATGGCTGCCGGGGTGCATGAACATATCTATATCCAGGATCCGGATGAAGATGCCGCTGAGCAGCCGGCAAAGCGCGCTAACAGTGATTTTCTCGGGTTCGAGAGCGGAAGCCGGCAGGAGGAAATGCTGTGGGGCAGGCAGCAGGCGGCCCATGCAAAAGAGAGCGGCCTGCTCGGCCGCATCCTGGCCCGCGAGTTCAGCGGCAAAGATGAATCCGAACCCCTCCAGGCGCCTCTTGCAGCCCTCAAGGCAATAAACGCGCCGGCAATCGTTCTGGAAGCGGGAATGGAACAGGACCGAACAAGGACGGCGGAGGCCGTGGCAAAGGGAATTGAACGGTATGTCGGAGAGAATCGATAGAAGGATCGGAAATAACAACCTGCTGCTTGTGATCATTATCATCTTCGCAATCGCATCGGCAGCAGGGCTGTTTGCGTGGCAGCGTCTGAGGGTCTCCTCCGTTGCCGAGCCGTCGGTTCAAGCCGAAGCGCCGGGCCTCGCAGCCGGCGCTGACGAACCGCTCTCCTTCATGGTTTATTATCCCGTCGAAGGCGCGCTCGTCTCCGGCCCTGTCCCGGTTTCGAGAAAGCCGGACACTCAGTCGCAGGCTCGCGATGTACTGCTTACGGTTCTCGGCGGCCCGCGAGCCGCTGTGTCGCCAGTATTTTCCCAGATAAAGCTGAGGGAGTTATTCCTTGACGAAGCGGGCACCGCGTATGCGGATCTTGTGGCGGACTCTCCGAACGGCGTTCAGGCGTCCGGCCTGGAAGAACTTATGGCGATCTACGCGATGGTCGACACCCTTACGCAGAATTTCGAAGAAATCAAGCAGGTCCGTTTTCTGATTGACGGCAGGGAAGCGCAAACGCTGGCCGGGCATATCGACCTTTCGAGGACGTTCGCTAGACGAATGGACCTGGTGAAACAGTAGACTGACGACAAAATACAGAAGCGCAGAATATTTCGCGCTAAGCCGCCAAGCCGCAAAGAAAAGCTAAATCATTTGTTTCTAAAACCAAGACGTAAAATGGTTTCTTAGCGTCTTTGCGGCTTTGCGCGAGACGATTTTTAGCTTCGATCTTTCGGTTCCGGATTATCGGGGTTAGGATTTTTTATCATGCAGAAAGCTATCGGCATATTCGATTCAGGCATCGGCGGCCTGACCGTGCTCAAGGAGATCATGGCCGAGCTGCCGGTCGAGAACATTATATACCTCGGTGACACGGCACGTGTTCCGTACGGCATACGGTCTCCTGAAACCGTCACACGGTACAGCTTCGAGAACACGGATTTCCTGCTTGCACAGGAGATCAAGATGCTGGTGATCGCCTGCAATACGGCGTCCGCAATCAGCCTCGAGGCTGTCAAGAAGGAGTTTCCCCTGCCGGTGATCGGCGTGCTGGAGCCCGGGGCACGGGCTGCGGTTGCCGCCACGAAGACGCGCACTGTGGGTGTTATCGGGACCGAAGCCACGATCGGGAGCGGTGCGTATGAAAAGGCGATCAAGCGCCTTGCGCCCGATATAACGGTCCACAGCCAGGCCTGCCCGCTCTTCGTGCCTCTTGCCGAAGAAGGCTGGACGGACAACGATGTTGCGTCCCTCGTTGCCGAAAAATACCTTATTTCCCTCCGGGGAAAGGGAATAGACACACTGGTGCTCGGCTGTACCCATTATCCGCTTCTCAAGTCCGTGATCAGCGCGGCAATAGGGTCCGCAGTCACACTCATAGATTCGGCCAGGGAGACGGCCATGGAAGTTGCCAACGTACTCGACAGGCTGAAGTGGAGAGCGAACGGCAAAGGGGAACACATACGAAAATTCTACGTTACCGATTCTCCGGTTCGTTTTGAAAAGATGGGGAAGCGGTTTCTCGGTGATTCCTCGATCCGCGCTGAGCAGGTAAGCGTGGGAGGAGTGTAAGCGCTTCGCTATTGCAAATATCAAATTTCAAATTGCAAAGCTACAGACTATCCGCAGATTACGCAGATTTCACAGATTTAAACCAGATCTGATCTCTTCTTTTAAAGTCTGCGTACATCTGCTTGTGCCCGCGCTTTGGCAACAGCAGGGTACGAAATCTGCGGATAAATACTTTTAAAGATTCTCGTTCTTCAGCGGAGGCGTTGCCTCGTTAATCTTTGTTGATTATCTGCACAATACTTCCGAAAGTTCTCGAGGTGTGTTGATGAAAAAAAACGAATGTGCGAAAGTGAGAAGTTCGCTCAGAAACTATCTGCGGGGGCATGTGTTCAAACCCGAGGCAATGAAAATCGAACGCCATCTGAAATCGTGCCCGGTCTGTTCCTCGGAATTCCAGGCCCTTAAACGGGTCGCCGAAACCCGGGAGATGCTCAAAGCAGTTACACCGCCCGAGGGCATCCTGCAGGGCATGAAGGACGGCCTGACCGGAATGTCCAAGCTGAAGAAACTGGTGTACCGGCCGCTCTGGGTTTTGGCAATTGTGGCGACTTTGACGCTCGTTTACCTGAACCTGTTTCCGGAGCGCCGCGACGTGGAGATCGAGAGCATCGAAAAATCGCTGCCGCCTGCGTCAACGGTCGCATCTGCGCCGACCGTCACGCCCGACCCGGTTGCCGATGCTGCAGCACCAATACAAGCGGCCGCTGCTCAACCCACGCAGACCGCCGCGAAACCCGATGGTATCGCCACCCCGGTTGAACCGCTTACGATCATGATCGTAACTGACGATCTGAAAGAAGCCATACGACGAATCAACGACCAGATGTCCGGGCCGGGCGCTGCCGCAACGATGAAATTGACCGAAACCTCACGGCAAATGCCCGGAAAGTTGACCGTGCAGGAGCTGATTACGCTCGTAAAAAACATCGAGGCTGTCGGGAAAGTACGGTACGACCGCAAACGGCTCAACTCCCTTTCCGCCGCGCAGAAGGTGCCGTTCATTCTGAAACTGAAGACCGCTCCAAAAGTTGCGGACCAGTCGCCCTCCCAAGCGGGCACTGTTTCCGAATCGGCGCCTGCTGCGGAAGCCGCACCGTCTGCCGAAGCTGCGGCGCCTGCCGGGCGCTAGCCGGATATTTTTAATCGTGGTTCGGCATTCTTAACCACGAACGGATTATGGCGGTGCTCAAGATCATTCTCCTTCGCCCAAGCCCTGTTGAAGTGTGTGACGGGCTTTTTTTCTCAGAAGAATCGCCTGTCCGCTCGAGATCAGGATAATTCAAGTTTTGCATTAAGCTCCCTGCAGTCCGCCCTCTTTGCAGGAACAGGACGCGTAAACTCCGGAATTCAGGACCAAGAACAGCATGCCATCCGATACCGCATACCGTGAAGCAGTTGATTATCTGTACGCGCTTCAGCACCACGGCATCAAGCTGGGGCTCTCCAACAGCGAGATGCTGATGGGAGTCATGGATAATCCTCACCGCAGGTTCCGGTCAATACATATCGCCGGCACGAATGGGAAAGGCTCGACGTCCGCGTTTATCGCCTCCATGCTGCGCGCGGCCGGCTATCGCGTTGGGCTGTATACCTCGCCCCACCTGGTCAGTTTTACCGAGCGGATCAGGATCAATGGCATCGCGATAACAGAAGCGAAGGTGGTCCAGCTTGTGTGCAGAGTGCGGTCCGCATGTGCCGCTTCATGCGGGGCCGAGCCGCTCAATCCGACTTTTTTTGAGGTTGCCACGGCCATGGCTTTCATGTACTTCGCGGAGCAGGCCGTGGACATTGCTGTGGTCGAAGTGGGCATGGGCGGCAGGCTGGACTCTACGAACGTGATCACCCCGCTTGTATCCGTCATTACGAACATCGACATCGAGCACACTGAATTTCTCGGCGATACGCTGGAACTGATTGCCGGCGAGAAGGCGGGCATCATCAAGCAGCATGTTCCGGTCATATCGGGAGCGGTCCAGCCCGAGGTTATTCGCGTGATTGAAAAGGAAGCAGCGGCCCGCCACGCGCCGCTCTACCGGCTGCCGTCCGATTTCCGGCCTGAACCGCTCTCATCAGGGCACGGCCAGTCATTCCATTTTCGGGGGATGGGAACAGAGTACGAGCGGCTGTCGATCTCGATGCTCGGCAGGTACCAGGCGGACAACGCCTGTCTCGCCGTCGCCGCAGTTGAATGCCTCAGAAAAGAAAATATCGCCGTGGACGAACGGGCAATCCGGCACGGTCTTGCGCAGGCCGCATGGGAAGGCCGGCTCGAACGGGTCGGCCGGAATCCGGACGTGTATCTCGACGGGGCGCATAATCCGGCGTCGGCGCGGATGCTGGCAGCTGAGGTACGGAGAATGAAGTCCGCGTATCGAAAGCTCATCCTCGTTATAGGAATTTTGGGGGACAAGGACTTCCGCGGGATACTATCCGAACTCGTGCCTCTCGCGGACCGCGTTATCGCAACCAGGCCCGATTATGCCAGGGGAATGGATGTTCTTTCGCTCGCTGCAGCTGTTCGGGCCTTTACCGAACCGGTTGAAACAGCGGAAACAGTCGCAGAGGCCATTACAAAAGCGAAACAGGCAGCGGAGGCCGGGGACCTTGTTCTCATTACCGGGTCGTTGTATGTCGTTGGCGACGCCAGGACCGTTCTCGTCCGGCAGTCGGCTCATAACGGGGCGCTGCGGGGATTAAAAGGATAAGAACAGCAATGCGGAATGCGGAGTTCGCAATTCACCCTGCTCTGTTGAGAGTGCGGGTACAAGCGGAATCAAAAGAGGTGAGATGAAGCGCAGCTCACTATTCATACTGACCGTGGTGTTCCTGACCGGCGTAGCGGCCTTGTTCGATTGCGCGCTGGCCGAAGAGCCGTCCAAGAAAGTCCCGGTCACGGTCAATGCGGACAAACTTGACTATGACCGCGGCAATGATATGTACGTTGCGGTCGGCCATGTACGTGTCGAGCAGGAGGGCAGCAAGATCCAGGCGGACAGGATCGTTCTGAATAATAAGACCGGTGAGGCGTTAGCCGAGGGGAACGTGTACCTTCAGGAGAAGGGCGATGTCGTTCGCGCCGACAAGCTGCAGATCAATATCAACACGAAGGCGGGTTTCATCTATAACGGAGACCTCTTCATGCAAAAGGACAACCTGCACCTGAGAGGCGAAAAGATCGAGCGAAAATCTGAAAACGTCTATCATATCGAGAACGGCACGTTCACTACATGCGACGAAGGAGACTGGTATCTCAAGGCGGACGAAATCGATGTCGACATGGACCGGTACGCAACCGGAACCGGGGTCTCGTTCAACATGAGCGGAATACCGGTCTTTTACACGCCGTACTTTCTTTTTCCGGTCCGAAGACAGAGCGGTCTCCTGATTCCGGAATTCGGCTACAGCAGCAGTGAAGGATTCCTCCTGAAAAATTCTCTTTTCTGGGCCATATCGGACTCCAAGGACATGACGTATTACTCCGATTATCGTGCACGGCACGGTCTCGGAAACGGGCTCGAATACCGCTATGTCAATTCCCGCGATTCAATGGGGCTTCTGTATTATAATTATTTCAGCACATTCGATCAGTACCGATCGCCGCAGAAGCCGGACGCGCGCTGGCTGCTCTCGTATCGTCACAGCGAGGAAATGGCCGAGGATCTTTCGGTCAGGGCTGATATCAACCTGGTGAGCGATTTCGAGTATTTCACGGATCTCGAGAGAAAGCTGGAACTGAGGTCAAAACCATATATTGATTCCAATCTTTTCTATGTAGAGCGATGGGATACTGCTTCCCTCTATCTTATCGGCCAGTATGCAATTGATCTGTACGCGGATACGAATGAAAATACGGTCCAGAAGATGCCGGAGCTGCGGTATAATATTTTCGAAGAAAGAATAGCTGGGCCTGTCCATGTTAATTTTGACGGGTCGGCGACGAATTTAACGGTCGAGAAGGGTGATAATCTGATGCGCGCCGACTTTAATCCCAGAATCTCCGCAGCGTTCGGCAGAAGCGGGCTGACCCTGACGCCCCGCCTCGGGGCGCGCACGACATTTTACGGCCGGAGCGAGGATTCTTCGGAGCCTACCCAGCGGAGGTACTATTACGCGGGCGCCGATCTCAATGCCCGTTTATCCCGTATTTACGGGAATGATGTCGAGGCCGGGGTCGGCCGGATCCGCCACTCGATAGAGCCTGCGGTCTCATACAGCTACATACCGCGCGTAGAGCAAACCAACATTCCGCAGGTCTGGCCGGATGCAGTGGCTGAGCAGAACCTGGTTACTGCGTCAGTCATAAACCGTTTGACCGCGCGCTACAAAGACGCCGCGGGTTTCAGGAGCTTCGACCTGGTCGTTTTCAGGCTTTCCCAGTCGTACGATTTGAAACAGGCCCGGGAGGAGGAAACCGCCTTAAGGCCGCGGTCCGAAGTCAGGGGAGAACTTTTCGTCAAGACCCCGAAAATGCTTACGCTGTCGAGCATCCACAATTATGATACTTACGCCGATGCTTTTACGTCCTCTTCGGAGAGCGTGAACGTGAACGGCGACACGGCACGGTTCAACCTTACCCGACAATACCTGCACACGCCGAGGACCAGGTTCCTGATCGCGGGCGCAGGCACCAAGATAGGCAACTGGGACGTCGATGGTCAATTCTGGCGGGACGTTGTGGAGAATAAGACCACGCAACAGGAATATAAGCTTCATTACGGGTCGCAATGCTGGGGATTGGGGGTAATGTACGTTACCAAACCAGGAGAGACGCAGTTTATGATGACCCTTGAACTGAAAGGGCTCGGCGCTTTGAAATTTTAGGAAATCAGGTCAGCCTCTTTTAATTCCGTAAGGCCTGCGGGGAGAAGAGCCCTGAAGGTGAAAGACGAATACGGGCTGGTTTTATCTTTTCCCTTCCGCCTCTTGCCCCACCCCTTTCGTTTCAAGTGCTGGGAGGAGAGAAATGGACGCAATCATCGTTCTTATAACCGCAAGTTCCCGGGAAGAGGCTGCAAAGATAGCGGAGATGCTTGTTAACGAGCGTCTCGCAGCCTGCGTCAATATAGTGCCTGAAATCCGTTCTCTTTTCTTCTGGGAGGGAAAGACCCAGGAGGCCGGGGAAACTCTTCTTATCTGCAAAAGCAGGCAGGCCCTCCTGGAAAGGCTCATCACGCGGGTAAAAGCCGTTCACTCCTATTCGGTTCCCGAAATACTGGCGCTTCCCGTCATCGGCGGTTCGCAGGAGTACCTGGAGTGGGTTAGGGAGAGCACGAAAGGATAGAAGCAATGGATGCCCGGCTCTTGATAAATTCCGACTCGCATCCTTGATCATGGATCCAGAATATGCATCGTAATTCAATGGCGAGCCCTGAAATAAGCAAACGGCTGAACCAAATCTATACAGCACTCTACTCGGCCTGGGGCCCGCAGCATTGGTGGCCCGGGAAGACGGTTTTCGAGATCATGACAGGCGCGGTGCTTACGCAGAATACGGCATGGACCAATGTTGAAAAAGCGATCACGAACCTGAGGTCAGGCCGCGTCCTGACGCTTGCCGGAATCGAGCGTATTACGGTCCGGCGGCTGTCGTCGCTTATCCGGCCGAGCGGCTATCACAATGTAAAGGCAAAGCGGCTCAGGAACCTGGTTGATTTTATTCGTGTTCAATACAGGGGAAGCCTCAAAAAAATGTTTTCCGTCAAATCCGATGAACTTCGGAAGAAACTGCTTGAGGTAAACGGGATCGGCCCCGAGACCGCTGATTCAATACTCTTGTACGCCGGGGGAAAGCCTTTTTTCGTGGTTGACGCCTATACCAGGCGGATACTGGGCAGGCACGGCCTCATCAATGAGACCGCGCCGTACGAATCCGTTCAGAAGCTGTTCATGGATAACCTGCCCCGTCAAAGCAGGCTCTATAACGAATTTCATGCCTTGCTCGTCAAAGCAGCCAAGGAGCACTGCAAAAAATCGAGGCCCGTTTGCCGGGCTTGTCCGCTTGAAAATTTTACCTGATTGTGGTTTTTCCTCTTTTTTTTGGCCAAATATCGGGTAAGTCATTGATTATAAAAATGATTAAATCAAACAAATTTTTTTATAATCTTGACAATAGCTAATACTTTATGATAACCTGTATCAGGTCGTAACCGCTCCTGGAGGTATCATGCGGGGGAAGAATTCAAGGAACCTTAAGACAAAAGAATATTTTACCTTTATGTTCCTGCCCGGCCCCAATGCGCGGGTCAGGACCCTCAGTATATCTAAATCAGTCATCAAATCGGTTTTTATCTCTATTGCCGCAGTGTTTGTTCTCTCTCTTTATCTGATTTACGAATACAACGATGTAAAAGCCAAAGTCTGGGAACTCCAGTCCATGCGCGAGGAGCTCATGCAGCAGAAAGCTCAGGTCCAGAATTTTGCGCTCAACCTCATTGATTATAAACGTCAAATGTTCCTGCTGCGCGATCTCGATACAAAATTGCGCCGGGTCGTGAGTCTCGGTCCCCGGGATAAAGCCCAGCAGCTGCTCGGCATCGGCGGACCGGATGAACTTGGGCTTCATAACCTGGCAACAATGGGCGAAAAGAAGCAGGCGGAAGCGCTCAAGGAAATGCATCAGGAGTTGACGCAGCTGAAAGGCGCTGCATCGAAACAGGAAGCCAGTCTCCAGATGCTGATTGAATATTTTGAAGACAAGCGTTCGCTTTACGCCTCCACTCCCTCGAGCTGGCCGGTACGCGGATGGGTCACCTCGCACTTCGGAAACAGGACCTCGCCGTTCAGCGGCATTCTGAAGTTTCATGAAGGCATGGACATTGCCGCTCAAACGGGAACTCCCGTGGTATCCCCGGCGGACGGCGTGGTCGTCAAGGCAGGTTTCTCTACGGGCTACGGAAACATGGTTGAGATCAGCCATGGATATGGACTCAAAACGCTTTTTGCTCACAATTCGCGCCTGAACGTAAAAGCCGGGCAGCGGGTGAAGCGCGGTGATGTTATCTGCTACATCGGAGACTCCGGTTCCAGTACCGGTCCTCATCTTCATTACGAGGTGCGGGTGAACGGCCTGCCCGTGAATCCCGTTCGCTATCTCAACTAAAAAGAGGTCCTGCGACATATAGATCCATCCGAACTCTGTCTTATCTTTCCTATGTCTTCCCATCCTCCATTTCATCATATTCAGCAAACAATATCGTCCGGGGAAAAGGGCGTGGGGGGGAATCCGTCTCTTTCCCTTTGCAGTGAATTCGTTTTCCGCAACGAGGTGACAGGACAGAACGGCTGACACCCGAAGACTGCGGAAACCAGCAAGGAGGGAGTAAGAATTATGTCTACCGGGAAAGTAAAGTGGTTCAATGAATCGAAGGGATACGGATTTATCGAGCCGGATGGCGGAGGTAGAGACGTGTTTGTCCATTATTCGGCAATCCAGGGGGAGGGATATAAGACCCTTTCCGAGGGTCAGATGGTGGAATTCGAAATTACGCAGGGAGAAAAAGGGCCGCAGGCTGCCAACGTTACCAAATCATCCTAGACTTTCTCCGGCTGCTGAGCCGGTTAGAATCGATAAGCGATAGAAACCCCGGGGTCCCCCAGCCCGGGGTTATTGTTTTTATGACAGCCGATCATTCATATGATCCTAAAAACGGCATTTGAACACGGATGAACACGGAAACAGCGGATCAAAACAATGTGATAGAGCAAAAAGCCATCTCGCCTTTTGGGTGAATCCATTACTGTTCGTAACTTCCTATAAATCCGTGTTGATCAGATTTTATCCGTGTCCAACTGCTTTTTTCAGGATGATTGTTGGGCGTATCCGGGCTTTCTTAATCCGGCCTGATAGCCAAAAAAAAGGAGGGGCAACGCCCCTCCCGGAAATGCTGTTTACCCTAGAACCGAACGTCGAAGGTCAAATAGAGGTCCTTCGCATCCTTGACGGGAGCCAGTGCCTGCGGTACGGAAGCAACGTCCGACATTTTCGCAGGGGCGCCGATCCAGAAATTGCTGAGAGTATAATCGAACTTATAATATTGATACGCAATCTTTACGAACGCACTCCCTTTTTTCGACACCGGCTTCCGATCGAGTTCCTGGATGAGGTATATTTCGTAGACATCGCCCCTGGTCCCGAGTTTGCTTGTCCAGATGTCATCGTCCGCCGGCACCATTCCGATCCAGTTCTTTGATCCGTGATTGTATTCCACGCCGATTTTCGTCCTGTTGATGTCATACCGGCCACCGACGTAGATCGCGTTGCCCTTCGCGCTCTGCTTCCCGGCGCCTCCGGCCGCGGTTGCGGTCCAGAGCAGGCCCCAAGGCGAGGTCCCGCCGAAGGTGTTGTCATTGGGATCTGTCTTGCTTTGCGCCGCGGACAAAAAGAGATTCAGATTGCCAAGCTTGCCTGTTACCACAGCTCCAATCCAATCTATATCGCCGAGATTTGCGGATACGCTTACCGGTGTAAGAGCGCCCGTGGCCGGATTCACCATGGTGAATCCATCCGAGGGCGCGTCAAAGATATTCCAGCCTTTCTGATACTGCACTTCAACATGCAACGTGTCGGAATCGATAACAGCGGCGTTCAGACCGAGGAAATCCGTGTCCTTAAGAGTCGCTCCACTGGTGGGCTGGAAGCCGCTGTCAAAACCCTTCCCGTAGCAGAGCTTCGCATACGAGCCCGGCAATGCTTCAATGTCCGGAGCAAAGCCAATGGTCATCCCATCAAAGGCATAGTTCACCATCAAGCTGGGGATGCCGGCAGTTCCCATCTTTTCCAGGTTTTGTCGAATGTTGCTCGGGATGCCGCCTGTAGAAGGTCTGCGGCCGACCGAAAACCATGCGGGAGCATCGAAGATATTGCTCACGGTGGCGTACGCATAATCCGCACGCATTGCGTTATCCGCAGGTACATGTCCCAGAGTTCCGTCGTTCGCGCCCATGGCCCTGTCCCCGAAGTACGGACCCTGAATCGGCGTCGAGGTCTCATGTCCCCACACCTTGTACATGACAAGCCGGGCTTTGACAGCCACGCCCTCCATGGCATCGGCTTTCAGATTCAAACCAAAACGGTTCAGCATGAGAGAATCATTCTCCACTGCGAAGCCGCTTTGAATACCGGCAGCGTTTCCAGTGAACCCGGCACCTGCGTCCATATAATCCGGTATGGTGCCTTTCAGCATGTCATATCTGAAGCGGTAGTCACCGCCGATCTGTAGCCAGGAAGAGTCGTCCGCTGCCTGGGCAAAGCCGGCAGCTGCTAGAAGCAGAAAAATTACCGCAAAAAAAAAGTTCTTCATTCGTAAAACCTCCTAAATTTTTTGAGTGGAGATTGCCCTATAGCCGTGAATGCGTGACCCCGGGGCATACCCCAAACTATCTGTCTGTTGTTAAAAATCGGGATTGGATGAAGCGTGCTTGCAGGAGTTACGTAGGTTCACCTCCTCTGTCGGCAGGATATAATTAGGGCGTATAGTTAATAAGTTAATAACTATTGAAACTATATAATCAAAAAAAGAGAGTGTTTGGGTTTTCAGCCTAGATCCCGGTGACCGCCTTTTTCTTCGCAGCATGCTGCTCAAAAAGAACTTCTTTCATCAAGGAGCATGCTTCTATCACCTTCGGGTTCGAGACCCGGTAATATATGTTTACGCCTTCACGGCGCGTTGACAGGATTCCTTTGTGGCGCATGACGGCGAGGTGCTGTGAAACATTCGCTTTTGAAGCGCCTAAGGCGGCAACCAGTTCTGTAACAGTCTTTTCTTCGTTTCGGAGGGTATTCAGAATTTCTATTCTTTTGGGATTGGTAAGGGTTTTGCAGATTTCGGCCTGCATTTCAAACAGGGATTTGTCGGATATAATGCTTTTCATACTTATTTTGTACACGTATTGTTTTTTTTTGTCAAGCACGAAATATCATTTTTCTCCAACCACGTTTGTGGTATTTTGCCATTCGGCTTTCATTCAGATTGCTGTGCGCGAAGCGGGTTATGGATCTGCTCACGCTATTTGCTTTAGTGCCTCTCGATAATTGTGCCTCCCAATCGGTCGACGGGATATTTCTCCTTGAATTTCAAGCGAAAAACGATTATTATTGAAAACAGTTCCATCAAAAGAGGATCGATATTTACTCGAGCTTATGAAGTTTGATGGAAGCTGAGAAACAAGAATATAGCGGCCGGCCCCAGTTACAAGGCTGGTTGTGATTCTTACCGGAGAGAACAGACTGATGATCGGAACGATTTTAAAAAAAGTATTCGGCACCGCAAATGAACGGGAAATAAAGAGAATCAAAGCTTCCGTTGACAGGATCAATGAGCTCGAGTCCGGTGTTTCCGCGCTTTCGGACAGCGGACTCCGGGCCAAAACCGGAGAGTTCAAGCAGAGGCTCGATCGGGGCGAGACCCCGGACGATATTCTTCCGGAAGCCTTTGCCGTCGTGCGTGAAGCCTCGAAGAGGACGCTCGGACTGCGGCACTTTGACGCGCAGCTTATCGGCGGCATCGTGCTGCACAACGGGAAGATCGCGGAGATGAAAACGGGGGAAGGGAAGACGCTCGTTGCCACGCTTCCTGTCTACCTGAACAGCCTTACCGGCAAGGGTGTCCATGTGGTGACCGTGAACGACTATCTTGCCAGGCGCGACGCGCAATGGATGGGACCGGTCTATTCATTTCTCGGACTGACCGTGGGCGTCATTGTGCACGGACTGACCGACGAAGAACGGCAGCAGGCCTACGGAGCGGACGTGACGTATGGAACGAACAACGAGTTCGGCTTCGATTATCTCCGCGACAACATGAAGTTCGACCTCAAGGACTTTGTGCAGCGGGAGCTGAATTACGCCATTGTCGATGAAGTGGACTCGATCCTGATCGACGAGGCCAGGACACCGTTGATCATATCCGGCCCGACGGAAGAATCCACCGACAAGTATTACAAGATCAACCGGATCATCCCGAGCCTGAAGAAAGATGTTGATTATACCATTGAGGAGAAGACGAAGACTTCGGCACTGACCGAGGAAGGCAACGTCAAAGTGGAGCGAATGCTCGGAGCCGGCAATCTGTATGACCCCTCCAATGTCGACCTGGTTCATCACGTGCACCAGGCGCTCAAGGCGCATGCCCTGTTCAATCGGGACGTGGATTACGTGGTGAAGGACAACCAGGTCATGATCGTGGACGAATTCACGGGCCGGCTGATGCCCGGCAGACGCTGGAGCGACGGCCTGCACCAGGCGATCGAGGCTAAGGAAGGCGTGAAGATCGAGAACGAGAACCAGACGCTTGCCTCGATCACGTTCCAGAACTATTTCCGTCTGTACGGAAAACTTGCAGGTATGACGGGAACCGCGGAAACAGAGGCCCCCGAATTCGCCAAGATCTACAATCTCGACGTCGTAGTCATCCCGACGCACCGGCCGATGATCCGCAAGGACAACGCCGACTTTATCTATAAAAACGAAAAATCGAAGTTCAACGCGGCAATCGCGGAAATTGAAGAGCTGAACAAGAAGGGTCAGCCCGTTCTGGTCGGTACAATCTCGATCGTCAAATCCGAGACGCTGGCCGCGATACTGAAGAAGAAAAACATCAAGCATTCGGTCCTGAACGCCAAGTACCACGAGATGGAGGCGGAGATCGTGGCCCAGGCAGGGAGGTATGCAGCGGTCACGATAGCCACGAACATGGCCGGCCGCGGCACGGACATCGTCCTGGGCGGAAACCCGGAAGGGCTCGCACGCCAGGCGCTCAAGGGCAAGGAATACACCAGGGAAGAATGGGATAAGACGGTCGAGCAGTTCAAGGCGGTGTGCGCGGCCGAAAAAGAAAAGGTGATAGAAGCGGGCGGTCTGCACATTCTCGGCACCGAACGGCACGAGGCCCGGCGGATCGACAACCAGCTCCGCGGACGCTCCGGCCGGCAGGGAGATCCGGGGTCATCCCGGTTTTATCTCTCGCTCGAGGACGACCTGCTTCGCATCTTCGGGTCCGACCGCATCTCGGGGCTCATGGGCAGACTCGGGATGGAAGAAGACGTGCCGATAGAGCACCGCATGGTGTCGCGAGCGATCGAGAACGCGCAGAAGAAGGTGGAAAATCACAACTTCGAGATGCGGAAGCATATTCTTGAATACGACGACGTCATGAACCAGCAGCGGAAAGTCATCTACGAGCAGCGCCGCCAGATCCTGGCCGGCGAGGACCTCAAGGAAGAAGTGCTCGGGCTTGCAGAGGAAATGCTTGACGGAATGCTGGCATTCTACTGTCCCGAAAACGCCTATCCCGAAACATGGGATGTGACCGGCCTCAGAGATGCGCTTGCCGCCAAGTTTTCCTATCACCTGGCCGGCATTGATCCGAAGGCCCTGTCCCGGGAAGAGCTTCGCGAAAAGCTCTGGGAAGCGCTAACGGAAAGCTACGAAAACAAAGAGAAGGAAATCGGCACAGAGCTCATGCGGCACCTCGAGAAGGTGTTCATGCTGCAGGCAGTCGACCACCAGTGGAAAGACCACCTTCTCGCTATGGACCATCTGAAAGAGGGTATCGGTCTTCGCGGATACGGCCAGAAAGACCCGCTGATCGAATATAAAAAAGAAGGGTTCGACATGTTCGAGGAGATGAAGCTGCGCATCGTCGAATCGACCGTCGAAAACCTGTTCAGAATCAAGATGGCCGCCCGGAGCCAGGGCGAAGAAATTGAACGCCGTCAAAAACGCCAGATAGCAAACCTCAGCTTTGTGGGCGCCGGAGCGGAAGGGGCCAGGCCGGCCGAGCCCGTTCATGCAGGGCAGAAGGTGGGCAGAAACGAGCCCTGTCCGTGCGGAAGCGGCCTCAAGTACAAGAAGTGCCACGGGAAGTAAAAACGACGACACGGGGACGCGGCGATTAAGAGACGCGGTGACATCAAAGAAGTTTCAGTTCGCCCCTCGCCCACCTCCCCGTCGCTCCGTCTGAATCTATGAAGATAGCGGGCATTCAAATAAGCGCGGGTAAGGACAATGGGCGGAACATCGAGCGCGCACTCGAGATGGCGCAGGTTGCGGCTGACAAGGGGGCACGGATCATATGCTATCCCGAGCTTTTTCTTTCGCCGTGGTTCTTAAAAGAGGAGAACAAGGAATTTTTCTCGCTGTCGCATGATGCTTCTTCCGATGTAATAGACTGCTTTCTGCCGCTTTCAAAAGAAACGGGAACAGTGTTCGTTATCCCGTTCTTCGAGACTTCAAACGGCAAGTACTATAACAGCGCGGCCGTCCTCGACTGCGGCAGGCTTCTCGGTGTTTACCGTAAAATACATATTCCCAACCTTCAATTTTATCGCGAGCAGTTCTACTTCTCTCCCGGAAACATAGGACTGCCGGTATTCGAAACGTCTCACGGAAAAATCGGAGTCCAGATCTGCTGGGACAACCTGTTTCCGGAGGGAAGCCGGGTCCTTGCGCTCAAAGGCGCAGAGATCGTGTTCGCGCCGACTGCGGCTGGCCTCAACACGCGCAGTCTCTGGGAACGGGCTATATCGGCAAACGCCTTTGCCAACAACATCTTCATTTTCCGGGTGAACCGCGTCGGCAGGGAAGACGACATTTCGTTCTACGGCAGGAGTTTCTGCGTGGATCCGTGGGGAGAAACGATCTCCGAGCTTGCGGGCAGCAAGGACGCGATTGTTATTGCCGATATCGACCTGAAGGAACGCGATGCAGCTTCCGAGACGTGGGGTTTCCTCAAGCAGCGGAAACCAGCGGAGTATTCGGATTTGATAAAATAACTTCTCTTCAAAATTCTGCCTCTGCACATCCTGGTTTTCTGAAAATCCAATCCCGGCTGAATTCTCTTTATCGTTTTCTTCCTGCTTTTTTAATCCTAAAGAATTATTAAGCGACAGCTCCCGTTCAAAAAAAAGAACATCCGTAGACAGCTTCGTCCGATGTTGTTATACTTTTTAGTGTGCGCCCACGGGATAGACGCCCGCCGGTTACATTCTTTCCAGCCATTCGCACATCCTGAACAACTATGAAAAAAGTGCTTGTAACCGGCGCAGCCGGCTTTATCGGATTTCATCTCTGTCAGAACCTTCTCAACCGGGGCTATCCTGTGGTTGGAATCGATAATCTCAATAACTACTATGACATCGGTCTTAAAAAAGCCCGCCTGCACTTGCTGGCAAAAAACAGCGCTTTCCTGTTTCAAAAGATCGATATTGCGGACCGTGGCGCGATTGCGACGATTTTCTCCGGCCACACGTTCGAGATTGTTGTGAACCTGGCTGCTCAGGCGGGAATCAGATACTCTCTCATTGACCCGTATGCCTTCGGTCAAAGCAATGTTATGGGATTTCTCAATGTTCTCGAAGAATGCAGAAAGTCGAAAGTCAAGCATCTCATTTTTGCATCGTCCAGTTCAGTGTATGGCGAAAACAATACAGCTCCGTTTTCAGAAAACTGCAACACGGACCGTCCTGTCTCGCTCTACGCAGCAACCAAAAAGGCTGATGAAATGATGGCACATGCCTATGCCAGCCTCTATGGTCTGCCCGTCACCGGCCTCCGCTTTTTTACGGTGTACGGTCCCTGGGGCAGGCCCGACATGGCTTATTTCATGTTTACCCGGGCGATCATGGAAGGCACGCCGATCAAGCTGTTCAATAACGGGGACATGCGCCGCGATTTTACCTACATTGACGATATAATCGAAGGAATTGTGCGGATCATGGCCAAAAGCTTTGTTCGGCATACGGACGGGGGCTCCGGTGATGGCGCTGGAGTAGTGCCGTATCGTCTCTACAACATCGGAAATAACACCACGATCGAGCTCAGCCGGTTCATAGAGGTACTTGAGGATTGCATCGGCAAAAAAGCCGTTGTCAAACCGCAGCCTATGCAGCCCGGAGATGTCCGTACAACCTGCGCCGACGTGGGGGCGCTCATGAGGGACACAGGGTTCAGTCCGCACACTCCACTTGAGAAAGGTCTCAGGAACTTTGTGGAGTGGTATACGCTGTTCTACGGCGCGAAAACGGGTGTTCAGGGCGGCGCAGGCAAGGCTGTCTTGAACTACACGACACCTCGCTCCGCACGAGTCCGTGCAGGAACAGGCCAAAAGAGAAAACGAACAGCAGAATATTCCGGTATCCCCCGCGTTCCGATCAATAATGAACGTGGAGCGCTCAGCAAGGAGCAGGCAAAATGATTGCTCCGCAATTCGAAAAGAAGATCATATCTGCGGAGAAACCGCGTTTGTCAGTTGTTATCCCGGTCTATAATGAAGCGGACAATGTGAAAATTCTTGCATTCAGAGTACTCGACGTTTTGTCAACGCTTGGCATGCCGTATGAGATTATATTCATCGACGACGGATCCGGAGACGGGACCGACCGGGTGCTCAGGTCCCTTTCCGAGAAGTATCCGAATGTAAAGGCTATCCGGTTCAGGCGAAATTTCGGGCAGACAGCGGCGCTGGCTGCCGGCTTCCAATATGCGAAAGGGGAGATCATTGTAACCATGGACGGCGATCTTCAGAACGATCCCCTCGACATCCCGAAGATCCTCGAAAAGATCGAGGAAGGGTATGACGTGGTGAGCGGCTGGCGCAAGGACCGGCAGGACGATTTTATCAGAAAGACTCTGCCGTCGAGAATAGCGAACAGGCTGATCAGCGCCGTGTCCGGCGTCCGCCTGCACGACTACGGGTGCTCGCTCAAAGCCTACCGCTCGGATATCGCGAAAACCCTGCCTCTGTACGGTGAGATGCATCGTTTCATTCCGGCGCTTGCCGGCATCGAGGGCGCCCGCATCGCGGAGCTCCCTGTCGCGCATCATCCCCGCCGTTTCGGCAAGAGCAAATACAACCTCTCAAAAACATTCAGGGTCGTCCTGGACCTCATGACCGTCGTATTTTTTCGCCGGTTCATAACAAGGCCGCTCCATATTTTCGGGGGTTTCGGCATGGCTTCTTTCGGCGCCGGTCTGGCCCTTTGCGGCTACCTGGGGGTTGACAAGATTATATATGGTCATTCGATCGGTGAGCGGCCGCTTCTCGATCTTGGCATTGTCCTTACCATAATGGGGGTCCAATTCATCAGTACGGGAATTATTGCGGAAATCCTGATAAGGACCTATTTTGAATCTCAGAATAAGGCCGTGTTCCGTGTTCGGGAACTGTACGGCTCCTGGGATGACGAGAGCCATGGCAATCCGTAAGCCGCTCGCGATCCTTATCAAGGCCGGGATCAGCAGCGCGCTTGTCATCATTCTTGCGAGGAGCGCGAACGTTCAGGAAACGCTCCGGGTTGTCCTGGGTCTTCCCCGGCTCGTCTTCATTTCCGCTGTTCTCATCTATGCCCTGGCCCAGGTCGTCAGCGCCTACCGCTGGAAGCTGCTCTCGGATGCAGCCGGCTTTTGCACTCCGTTGAGAAGCCATGTTTCCTATTATTTTATAGGGATGTTCTTCAACCTGTTTCTGCCGACGTCAATCGGCGGGGACGGTATAAAATGCTGGTATCTGTCGCGGCAGGACGCTTCGGGAAGAAAGGCGCCGGCGATTTACACGGTGCTTGCCGAGCGCGTTACAGGCTTTGTGATGATGCTCTGGACGGGCACCCTTGCCCTGTTCATCGCGCCCGGAAGCCTGTTTTCCCCACTAACATACGGATTGGCCGGAGCAGGCATGCTTCTGAGCGTTGTGTTTCCGCCGTTCATCCCCAGGCTTGCCGGGACAATATTCAAACAACGGACCTGGGCGATATCATTTGCAGAAGATATTTCGATTTACTGGCACCGCAAGGATGCCGTCTTAAGCGCTTTTGCCTGGTCTTTTGTTTTTCATTCTCTGCTCGTCATGATCCATATCATGCTGGGAAATGCCATGGGGCTTCACATACCAGCAGCGAATTACGCCGTAGTTTATGCGGCTTCGTCCCTGGCCGGGTTTATTCCGATTTCGATAAGTGGTGTCGGGCCGCGTGAAGGTGCATACGTGTACCTGTTGACGCTCGTCGGCGTCGCACCGCCGCAGGCATTGGGTTTCGCAATATGCTGGCTGGGGATTATTGTTGCAGCGAGTTTGCCGGGGGTTTGGCTGTATCTGCGCGCGGGGATGCAGTCCCGGGAAAAGTCCGTAAAGTGAGAGGTCCTGAAGATTCACCTCGCACCCAGAGGCACATCTTTCGGCCTTCAAGAAGCAATCGCACACCTTTCCCTTCAACCGCAGCCGAGATTGCGGGACCATGGCTCCTGTGGCCTACTATGTAGATGTTCTTTCTCCGGTCAGCAAGTAAACGTCCGAACTGGGCGTGATCGATTGTAGCCGGCGCCGAGGCGGCCCTTTTCCGAGGACCGTTTTCACTGAAATTCCCGGGGATGAAATTTTCACTGTCCGAAACGATCGGAACTTGCTGCCCCATGTAAAAAAGGAAAGAAGTCGGGAACGACTCATACGTGACGACCACATCCCCGGACCTCCTTTCGGCCAGAACGCGTTCCGCAAAACTCCGGGACGACCGCTCCGGCGAATAGACGTTCCAGGCCCAAAGTCCGGTCCCGAAAATGAGCAGCGAGACAGCGAGGAAAACTCCGAACAGCCGCGCTTTTTTTCTCTTCAGATATGCATCCCAGAAGGATCCGAGCATAAGTGCAACTGCAGGCAATAAGGGCAGAATATAGCCGGCAAGCTTTGACCTGGAAAAAGTGAAGAAAAGGAAGACAAGCGCGGTCCACAGAACAAGAAAGAGCAGCGCCGGTTTATTTGGGCCGTTTTTGCGTATTTCTTTCCAGGATATCTTTATTACCGAAGGAAGAAATAAAATCCAGGGAAACATGCCGCCGATCACCACAGGGATGTAAAACCAGAACGGCTTTGTCCGGGAAAAGGCGTCCGTGGTGTAGCGCACGATATGTTCTGTAATAAAGAAATAACGCGGAAATTCCGGATTCTTTACGCTCATCAGCACGTACCATGGCGAGGCAATGATCAGCAAAACGAGCATGCCCGGGATGAACTCGATCTCCCTGAAACGGCCCGTGCTTCGAGTTAAAAGAAGATGCAGGCTGACGACCGCAACGGGAATCACCAGGCCGATCGGTCCTTTGGCGAGGACAGCGAACGCCATGGAAGCATAGAAGAGGAGATAGAAAATCCTCTTACGGCCTTGTCCGGCTTCGGTAAAGCCGAGATAAAAAAACAACATTGCAAGCGTTATAAAGACGGCGAGCAGCATGTCAAAGATGACTATCCTGCTGAAAGCGAAATAAAGAGGGCTTGAAGCGAGCACGAGTCCTGAGAGAAGTCCGGCGCGGTCCCCGAACATCCTGCGTCCCAGAAAATAGACTGCAAGTACACCCGCGGCTGCCGCTGCTGCCGACGGGAACCGTGCGGCTCCTTCCTTGACCCCGGCAAGCTTCATGGACAAGGCAGAGGCCCAGAAGAGCAGAACAGGCTTGTTCAGCTTTCTCTCAAAGTTGAGATGAGGCGTGCACCAGTCTCCGGTCACAAGCATTTCCCTGGCAACTTCCGCGTTTCTTCCCTCATCCGGCTCGGTCAAAGGCGCGGACCCGAGCCTGAAAAAGAAGAAAACTGCAGACGCCAGAATCAGGATGACGATATGCTGGAGGGTTTTATTCAATGAAAGGTTTGAATGCATGGTGGTTGAAGGCAAGGCGTGTTCCGGAATGAAAAAGGACCCGATTATGATGATCGTTTATTATTTTTTTCGGTTTGTTGCATTCGCCCGGGCTTGGCCTGCTTGCGCAGACGCTGAAATTCCAGCTCCATATCCCTGATCTCCTCTTCTGAAAGGTCTTCGAGGTCTACCAGCCTGTTTCGGGTCTTTTTCCCCGCCCGGATAAGCTCGTCGAGCTTGAGCTGTATGACTTTGGCGTCGCGGTTCTGTGTGTTCTGAATCAGGAATACCATCAGGAAAGTAACGATCGTAGTACCGGTATTGATGACGAGCTGCCAGGTGTCGGAGAACCTGAAGACTGGTCCTGATATCGCCCAGGCAACAATGACAGCAGCCGCGATTATGAAGGCCGCAGGCGAGCCTACCAGTTCAGATGTTTTGTGCGCTATTTTGTGGAAGAGATCCTTCATCTGTTTTTTTGCAGCCAGGTCGTAGGGGAGTAGAAAAAAGGCTTAGTCTAAGGATAGATGATCCACGATAGAGCTGTCAAGAGGGACACTTCCAGAATCTCTATCTACGGGCAGCAACGAACGAGTTCAGCCGCGTCCGCCGGCCGCGAGGCGTGCGGTGGGCGTGATGTTGGATGCGCATCCGCAATTCTCGCAAAGCTCGGCTTGCCTTTACATCCATCTAACATCCTTTTCTCTGAGTTCCTTGACGCGAAGTGCAGCGATTTTGCGTATGAGCGCCTTTGGCAGCCGTTTGTCGTAGGGGAATTGAATTGAACCCTTGCCAATCGTGTATTTTGCCAACTCCTTTTTGAACGGCCTCATCGCCGAAGGGGTTGGCATGAAATTGAGATGCGATTTGAATGCGGCAAATGCGAAAAGAATTCGCTTCTCTTCAAATACGGGCGATCCCCATTTCATACCTTCCGTAGCTCCCGGTGCAACTTTCTTGAGAACTGTATACAGCTCGCGCAGGTTCTTTTGCGCTTCTTTTGGAGCGGCGCTTATGTATTCGGCAATAGTTGTTGGTTTAGTCTTTGACATGGTTTTCCTCCAGCGAAGCTCCTCGCACCGATGCCCGTCTCACGCGATAACGATGCGGGTCACGCGCCGCCTTATGGCGCGTCGCTGTGGAGGCGCAGGTTGGAATCTCGGGTATTTACTTTGTACGGATTCTATTTTTCCAGTATCCTGGCTTTTTTCTCAGATGGGCAACAGCGACCATCAGAATTTTATCCTGCTCAATCCTGTATAAAACAGCGAAGGGGAATCTTTTGATAAGCCGTCTTCTCAAATTGCCTTCAAGAATTGGCCATGTTTGCGGGGAGGATGTTATGGAGCGAACAGCGCGTTCGACCTCGTCGAGATAGTCATCTCCTAGGCCTGATGATAGAGACTGATAGTAAAGCGCAGCCTCGATCATTTCCTGCTCTGCCTCGGGAAGGAAGTCAATCGGCATCATTTCAATTTTGCGCGGGCCTCTTTGAAAACCTGTTCAGATGGTCTCGTTTTCATTTTTCCTGCCTTGTAGTCCTGGTAGCGGCGCTCGGCTTCCTTAATCCAAGCACGCTCAGCGTCAGGATCTTCATCGGGCTCCAAACTTCCGATAAGATGTTCGACAAGCAGGGCTCGCTCATGCGAACTAAGCCGAAGTGCCTCTTCTTCGATTTCTTTTACTTTCATTGGCATTAGGAACACCTCCATCAACGTTTATAATGATTTTACAACGAGATGCCCTTTTAATCAAGGACTTACTTCGATTTACTTCGACGTTTCGGTTTCACATCAGTAATTCTTGAGATCGACTACTTGATGAGTGATCCCTTGTTCTCTCAACGTTGATAAAATGATTTTCACACTCTACTTCTATCATCTGTTTCAAACCACTTTTGTATGTCGAAGATGACTTTGGTTTTATAGTTCTTTGCTCTAAAAATTGACTTTAAAACTATAGTGGACCCCAATTTTCGGACAATAGTTTAAGATGGTAACCTGCCGTTAAAAAGGAGCAGGTTTTGAGCGAAAAAAAGCGCAAAAATTTCAGCAGTCAGTTCAAAGCCAAGGTCGCGCTTGAGGCGATCCGAGGTGTCAAGACAGTAACCGAAATTGCCCAGGCGTTCGGCGTACATCCAACGCAAGTGGGGCAGTGGAAAAAGGTTTTGCAAGATCAGGCTGCGGGCATATTTGACACTACGCGCGGTCCCGCGCCGGTAGATCCTGCTGCCAGTTCGGAGCGGCTCTACTCCGAGATCGGACGGCTGAAGATGGAACTGGACTGGCTTAAAAAAAAGTCCGGGATCAGCCTATAGCGGACCGGCGGCACTGGGTAGATACCAAAAACCCTTTGGCGCTAACCAAACAATGCGAACTGGCAGGTGTCAACCGGTCCACTTTCTATGCGCCGCATCTGACTGCCGACCCGGACGAGCTGGAATTGACCCTGCTGAGTGAGATCGACGCTGAATACACCCGGCATCCGTTCTACGGCAGCCGCAAAATAACCGTGTACTTGTGCGGCATAGGGCATCAGGTCAACCGAAAACGGATACAGCGGCTAATGGGCATTCTGGGGCTGGCAGGCATGGCACCGGGACCGAACACCAGCCGCCCCAGCCCGCAGCACATGGTTTATCCATATCTGCTCAGAGGCGTATCGGTGACACGACCCAATCAGGTATGGAGCACTGACATCACCTACATCCGCCTGGCGCGGGGATTTGTGTACCTGGTGGCCGTGATCGACTGGTACTCACGCAAAGTGCTGGCATGGCGATTATCAAACACGCTCGATAGCAGCTTCTGCGTGGACTGCCTGGAACAGGCATTACAGACATACGGCATCCCCGAGATCTTCAACACCGATCAGGGCTGCCAGTTCACCTCTGAGGCCTTCACCGGCGTGCTCAAGGCGCACTGCATTAACATCAGCATGGACGGCCGCGGCCGTGCATTGGACAATATCTTCGTGGAACGGCTATGGCGGAGCGTAAAGCACGAAGACGTATATTTAAAAGGGTACGCCACAGTACCTGAAGCGCAACTGGGGCTGACGAAATACTTTATGTTCTACAACACGGAAAGAACACATCAATCATTGGACTACAGCACACCGGATGTGATCTATCAAACAGCGAACGGCGGTGGAGCAAGGATTGTGGATAAATTCAAAGAGCGAAAAGAACCTCAGGGAGAGGTAGAAACCGGGGCAGCGCCATGCAGCTGCGGCTTGGTTGGTTACCATCTTAATCTCACCCCTTTATTGTCTTGACAGAGGGGTCCACTTAAACGGCCTTAGCCATTCTGAAAACACTGCATATTCCGGATCGGCAACTGTATTGAATTCTATTTTCACCGGCCTCAAGTTCAGGTGACTATCCACATTGCTTTTTTCAAGTTGATAAACATCATGTATCAGGAAATCCAAAAAGCACGCTCTGGATTATCTTCGTGCCCTCCTTCATCTGTTCCGCAGTCAAATAAACCCCTCGTATCCGGTGTGTCCTTTTTCGGTGCTCTCGTGCGTGTTCTTCCGACCGGAAGAAGACCGTCTCTTTTCAGAATGCGTTGATGATGCTCTCGTCTTGAAGGTTCAAGAGGTCCACATTCGGCATAAAGACCATCGGCTCGCACCCATTTTCCTTGATAGTGCAATTGAGATCACTGTCGATAGTCAGCTCCATCGGCGTTTTACAGTGGGCGCACTCAGTGCGGACCGTGACTGTAATATGCTCGTTCCGTAATCGCCCTTGCACGAAGGGCGTGGCAAATGCGTCCACTGCTCAGGCCGCGTGCACCTGTTGGCCGGAACTGAATGTGAGGTGATGGGGCGTTTTGTCGACCGTTACCGGGTATGCCCACGTTACTGCTCCATTCTTATTCCTGAACAGAAAGGTCATATGCTTTTCGAGATCATTAAGAACGAACGCGACCCGATTATAGGGCAGGCCCAGTTTGTCCGCTATTAATTCAGGGGACAAGGGTTTGCCGGCATCGGGAAGTTCCCTGACAACGAAATGATGCACACGACGGTGGTCCTCGGTCATAAAACCCACAGCTGCTTCATATCTCATTTTTTCACGGGCAATCTGCTTCTTCATGTCCATCATAAAAGAAGGGACATTCAGCATGTACTTCCATAATCCCAGCATGATCCTGTCTTTCACCTTCATCCTCCTTCTGTTAAAAACGTCATTCAAAAGTCTTTGCCGCACATTAGCGCCCGGCTGACTCGGTCTTTCGTCCGTGCCTTGAATACCTCCTGATAAGTGTGATTTCCTTGCCTGGAATGCCGAGGGATTCGAGAAAATCCTGATGCGCGTCGGGAGCAAGCATCTCGAATTCTGCATGCCACTTGTCCCTGGCCGCCTCGTCCAGACCGGCCCTATCCAGCAGCTTGATCCAGCTCTCCCTGTCCATGACCCTGATCTTTGAAAGCGCGAGATCGTTCTTCAAAAGCTTTACAATGAAATGTTGCTGGTTGCGCAGAGCGCGGATTTCCCTGTTCAGTGCATCAAGCCGCTTTTCGAGAAGCGGAACAACGCTCCGTTTGTTTCTTGTTTTTATGATCCGGCCTATATCGTTCAGGGACAGGCTGGCCCGGCGGTAGGTGCAGATCTGCTCAAGACGGTCGCGGTCCTCTTCGGTGTATGTACGATAATTGGAATTACTCCTTCCAGAGGGAGAAAAGAGGCCTATCGAATCGTAGTAGAGCAGGGTGCTGCGGGAGAGACCGATTTTCTTTGCCAGTTGACCGATGGTGTACATGATACCTCCTGAGCTGGAGTGTATCATAAACTATGAAGTAATAGACAGGTCAAGGCTTTTTAAAAAAAAATCAAGGCTTCAGAAGCAGTATAATTTAGCAAGGCACTGCCTCAGACCGTCAAACATGGTGAAGAGGCAGAATCGCTGTTATTATTTGAATTATTCGATGCACCGCTGCATCCAGCTAGGCCAATTCCAACAATCACAGAAATTATTACACAGAGTACACTGTATCTCATGCTCACATCCTCCTTTTGGTAAACGACTTGACTCAGCGGCTCCGGCCGACGTAGAGCATTTTCCCCGGAGCCAATGCGCGCCTGACGCGCCGCCTTTGGCGCGTAGCTGTCGAGGCGCAGGTTGGAATTATTCTCGGGTATTGGTTGACGGGAAATTAGGAATGCGCAAGGGCATGTATACCGGCAAGGCGCTTACCGATACTTGCCTTCGCGATTTTTAAATCGTAAGACGCCTGAAGATTAAGCCAGTATTGCGGCGTCTGGTTAAACGCGCGACCGAACAACAATGCCAGTTCTGCCGTTACCGGACGAACACCCTTGATTACGTGAGAAATCCGCATCGGCGATACCCCGATAGTGCGCGCGAACTCAGCCTGAGATATACCCATCTCTCCCAGGATTTCTGCCAGGAATTCTCCCGGATGAATTGCAGGCAAACCATTCTTAACCATATCTGTATCTCCTTTAATTTAATGATAATCTAACGATTTCAACGTCATACGCATCGCCATTTTCAAAACGGAAACATACGCGCCACTGGTCGTTAATGCGAATGCTCCATTGACCGACACGATCATGAGCCAACGCTTCCAGTCTGTTGGAAGGCGGATTTCGCAAATCGTCGAGGCGCACGGCTCCATCCAACTGTGTCAAGCGCATCGCTGCACGCTTCAGTATATCCCGCGGCAAGCGGCGCGATTTTCCGGTGGCAAAGAAGCGTTCCGTTTCGGAAGAAGCAAATGACTGAATCATGGAAATATTATAAACAAATTGTTTATCGATGTCAAGTGGCGCTTTTACGCGGATGGGTATCAGGTGATTTGATGGCTGTAAGCCAGCGTTACCTTCGCACACTACGAGAACGATCCCAGTTCATGAACGAGATGACTTTACGTATATGCAATTCATAGACACCATTGCGTGTATCTTTTTTCACTTTGTTGATGAGAACAGTGACTTCAGGAGCGCGGCGCTGCATGCCATTGATTAATCGTCATTCAAAAGGTGCTTTCACCTGAGCTAAGCGATCTCGCCGGTACAGCTTGATCTCTCGATATTCGATTTTTTTGGTGCCTGCAATGATTCCCGCAAGCCAAGGGCGTCTGATAGTTGTCGTAAGTCGATCCATTGGCATCTCCTCTCCGAATTCAAACGCGCGCGTGAGGAACGCGAGAGCGTTTCTCTCGACGAGATCGTTGGATAATGCTAAATTAATTAGCGGCTCTCAGATTCAAATACTCGATTCAATTGCACCTATTCCATAAACACATTGTATGTCGAGTATAATTTTACTTAGCAGCAAATGCAGGTGCCGTTGAAAGAGATGGAAGTGTAACCGGTGTCCTTATTGAAACTACTTTGTCAGAAGGAAGAAACGTTAATTCTTGATGTTCAGACTCTCTTAGAATTATGTATTTATCAAAAGAGAAGAGTAGCTCACCACGAAGCGGTATGCTGTTGCTGCTCCCATTGATCGCTACAAACTGGCAATTTTTACTATCTGGTTTATTTGTTAACGAACCGTGGGCTAATCCGGAGCCAAATGAGAAAATTAGAAGGAGTGGGACGTACATGAGTATTTTTGTTTTTTCAAGGCCGAGTTTTATAACATTATCCATTATGTCTAATGTGCCAGGTTAAAATGATTAACCACATAACAACGCCAAGAAGAGTAAGTATTATAACTGATAGATTAAATTTAAATTAATGCTGAAATTTGAATGCATCATATAAAATAACTCAAAAAGTAATAGAACAATCACTAATATCAATAGAACGATTTCACATTCTTCCTGCCGTGCTCATATTTGTTACGCAGTTTCTCTATATCATCGGAATGCCCTTGATTTGAACTACGCATCATCATGGTAAGGTCTGAGCCGAAATAACCAGCCAAAAAAGGCAGACCGAGCGCTGGCACAATCCAACCAACGGCAACTCGCAAGTAATCACTGAGAGTCACATACGCCAACATATTAACTTTGGCGGTTTTACCGAAACCATACAAAAAAAAGATTGCTGCTATGGATGCCAAAACAGTAGCCCGTTTTATTAAATCGGAAAGCGCTTGTCCACTAAACTGATTTGAATCTGTGTTACTACACCCCCCCCGATCTCTCTATTCATAATCGCAGTCTGATAAGCCATATCCAACCAGTAATTGTCTACTTAGGCGCTAACTGGTAAAGAACGGAATCTCGGTGTTTACCAGAATAGAAAACGAATTACTGAGCAGCCGATATGCAGACGATACCAGCAGATATTCTCGCTCGCTTTGATGGCATACTGAAACACCGAAACGTTCCTCTGTTTTCGCGCCCCGGATATCGCAAATGGCTGCGATATTTTCTGGACTTTCGAGCCAAATATCCGCTCCCCGGTGAGAAATCTGCTCAAGTCAAGCTGTTTGCAGACAAACTCCGATGATGTGCAGGTGGAACACGCAGCGGATGCCGTATCTCTTTTCTTTGCCTCACAACAGAAACGGCAAAACTGTCCTTTGTTGATCCGTCAAGAAACTTATTCTCATGCGTTAGTTAGAAGTGTCCCTGATACAACGCGCGCTCAAGCCCGTCCAAATAACTTTGAAATTTTCTGGTCCAGTTCGCACCAACGCAAAATCCGGCCTTTATGCAACGCACCTGCTGCAGGCCAACTACGATATCCGGACGATTCAGACGCTCCACGGGCACGCGGATGTCAGGACGACTATGATTTACACGCATTGCATCCCGAGCAGGACCGTGAAGGAAGCGAAAAGCCCTCTGGACTTTTGATCAGGTCCAATTATCATTTTGATCAGGTACAATAATAATAAGTGATACGGCTCTCCCGGACAGGCAGCTGCCTGAATCCCGCGACTTGCAATCCCCGGCTCCCCGCCGGGAGTAATGCGCCGTAGTCCGCTGGGAGGTCGCGTTATTAAAGGGAGCCTCCGGCTTCTGCCGGAGGGGGCGCCACTGACAGGCTATTCCATGAAAGCAATGATTTTAAAACATATCGCGAGGTTCAGTCAGAATAAATCTCCCCTGGAGCTTGTAGACCTGCCTGTTCCTGTCCCACACAAAAATGAAATACTTGTCAAAATCTCGGCATGCGGCGTTTGCCATACGGAGCTGGACGAGATTGAGGGAAGGACCTCTCCTTCGAAATTTCCGATCATTCCTGGGCACCAGATTGTGGGGCGCGTTGAAAGCTCGGGAATTAAAGCGGGAAAGTTTAAGCCAGGTGACAGGGTGGGCATTGCCTGGATTCATTCGTCCTGTGGCAGCTGTAAATATTGCACAAGCGGGATGGAGAACCTGTGCGCAGAGTTCAAGGCAACGGGCAGGGACGTGGATGGAGGGTATGCCGAATACACGACCGTTGCCGAGGATTACGCTTACCGGATTCCGGAAGTTTTCAGTGATGCAGAGGCAGCGCCGCTTTTGTGCGCGGGCGCAATCGGGTACCGCTCGCTGCGATTAACCAACCTGAAAGACGGCGACAACCTCGGGCTCACGGGCTTCGGGGCTTCAGGACATCTCGTGCTGAAGATGGTAAAGTACAAATACCCGAACTCGAAGATATTTGTGTTTTCGCGGACCGAGCAGGAGCAGCGCTTTGCCAGGGAGCTTGGGGCTGACTGGACGGGCGGAACGAACGATGAAGCGCCCGAAAAGCTCCATGCTGTGATAGATACCACACCGGCATGGAAGCCTGTCCTCGAAGCGCTCAAGAACCTCGCTCCAAGAGGAAGGCTCGTAATCAATGCGATACGGAAAGAGTTATTCGATCAAAACAGCCTGCTTGATTTGGATTACACGCGTGACCTCTGGATGGAGAAGGAGATAAAGAGCGTTGCGAACATCACGCGAACGGATGTGCAGGCATTTCTTGAGCTTGCGGCCCTGATACCGATCAAGCCGGAGATCCAGGAATATAGACTCGAGGAGGCGAATACGGCGCTGCTCGAACTGAAGGAGCGCAAGATCCGGGGGGCCAAGGTCTTGAGAGTCTAGAGCATGTAAAAACATTGGACGCAGATAAAATCGGATTAACGCGGATTATGCCGAGCAAAAAAGAAGCCTCGACCAGAGAGTCATTTGGATCTTCAATCTTATTATCGGAATTATCTGCGTATATCTGTGTTAATCAGCGTCCAATGTTTTGTGACTTTTGCGCATTTTTGCGGCCAAACAAAGAACTCAAATCTGCATTATCCGGTTTTTTTGCATCCCTATACCTGCCGTTGCCGCCGTCTGCGTTAATTTCTTTCTATTTGTTTTCATCTTTTCTCCATAATTCACTATTCGAAAATCGAATACCTTCTGTTCGATTGTCGCATATCGCCGCTTGCCTTCTGTACGTTCCTGGTGAAGTCCAGTCGCGGTGGATTCATTTTTAACCATCGGAAAACTAATCATATTCCTGCAGTTTTATCTTTGACGATATTGTTAACTTCGGACTGGCATGCCGAATGCAAAATACAAGTTCCAGAAGGATAAATTTAGGAATCAGGGGGCACACAATGGGATCGAAAAGTTTCTTTAAAGGCGTTCTTCAACCTCGACATACGATACGTCTGAAACCTGATAGAACGTGCGACCCCGGTCCCTTGGAAATATCCATTGAATGGTGCGGGCTCACGGATAACGGCAAAGTGAGGGACCATAATGAGGACAACGTATCCTGCACGGATTTGCGCGAAAGCACGTTGTTTATAATTGCCGACGGCATGGGCGGACACGATGCAGGAGAGGTTGCCAGTAAACTGGCAATAGACACGGTGGCCAGAGAAATTATGATCGGATCGAACGGGAAATACGATCCGGAAAAACTGCTTGAACACGCGGTGCAGACGGCTAATACAGAAGTGCTCCGGGAGGCGATACAAAAGGGTTCAAACATGGGTACGACGCTCACGGCGGCCCTCGTTATGCACGACAGGGCGTATATCGCAAACGTGGGCGACAGCAGAACATACTGGATAGAGAACGGCTCGATCACGCAGATAACAGAAGATCATTCCCTGGTCCAAAAACTGGTTTCCATGGGTAAGCTGACCAGGGAAGAAGCCCGGACGCATCCAAATTCCAATGTGCTGTATCGCAACATCGGTTCCGAAGAAAACGTGAAGGTGGACATATTTCCAGTAACCCTGAAGAAAGGCGGAAGTCTTCTGCTCTGTACCGATGGTCTCTGGGGAGAGGTAACCGACGCGGCCATGCATTTCTTGTTTGCCGTAGAAGACGATGTCAGGAAGATCTGCTCAGGACTTATCCGATTGGCGAATGATAACGGCGGAAAGGACAATGTTACGGCGGTGGTGGTGAAGGTGGTGTAAATACGCATAGCGCATAGGGCATAGGGCAGAGGACAAACGACAAACTACCATGCGCCATGCGCTCTGCGCCATGCTGACAAAAAAGGAGGATTATTCCGTGAAGAACGATTTGAACATACGTTGTCTCACCAGCAAGGAAGCACTGTTGTCGATTGAAGCGGAACAGCTGATTTATGCCCTCGTGGATATCAAGGCCGGGAGCAAAGGATCGATCGGGGCCATGCCGGCGAATTTCGGACTGGTGCTTGATCGCAGCGGGTCTATGGACGGGGAGAAGATGGACAACCTGAAGGAGGCTGTAGGATACGTCGTGGACCACTTGAGCGACAATGACTTTGTTTCAGTCACGATCTTCGACGACCAGGTGGAGACGCTTGTGCCAAATCAGCCCGCAAAGAACCGCGAGGAGATCAAACACAGGCTTGCGAAGGTGATTGCCCGGGGCGGCACGCAGATATCGGACGGGCTCAAGGCAGGCATGGCGGAGGTCAAAAAGGGATATTCGAAGGATCGTGTGAACCGCATCCTGCTCTTGACGGATGGACAGACCTGGGACGACGAAGACATGTGCCTGAAGCTTGCGGATGAAGCTGCTAAGGAGGGGATCGCTGTAACGAGCATCGGCATCGGAGAGGAATGGAATGAAAAGCTGCTTCTCCAGATCGCGGAGCGGTCCCATGGGAACTCGCACTGGATCCAGAATCCCGTGGCGATCCTTGATGCCTTCCGGCAGGAAGTGGAAGGGATGCAGACCGTTGCGGCAGTCAACCTCAAGATGACAGCCCGGATGAGCGCCGGGGTCAAGCCTGTCAAGGTTTATGCCACTGTCCCGATGATCTCCGAAGTAAGCGGCAAAACAATTGAGGGTTCAAACATTTCGGCGGAGCTGGGTTCTTTGGACGGCACACGGGGTCAGGCAATCCTTATCGAAGCCCGGGTCCCTGCCGGAAAATCCGGCAAGTTCCGGATCGGACAGGTGGATGTGACCTATGACGTTCCCTCGGAGGGAATCAAAAAGAAGAGCATAAAATCCGAAGTCTTTGTGACATTTACGAGTGACGCCGCGGCAACCGCAAAAGTGAACGCCGAGGTGATGAACCTTGCCGAGAAAGTGAGCGCGTTCAAACTTCAGACCAGGGCCTTGACCGAGGTAGAGGCGGGGAATATCGTTGCTGCCACGAAGAAACTGAAATCAGCGGCAACGGTTCTTCTGAACATGGGCGAGGACGAACTGGCTGAAGCAGCGGAACAGGAAATTCTCTCGCTCAAGAAGACAGGCACGCTCACCACGGCCGGGACCAAGAAGCTCGAATACGGCACACGGAAACTGACCGTGGCGATAAAGTAAATATGGAGCGAGCCGACCGTGTCGGCGTAAATCACGGCAACACCCTGCACACGCGATGCCACTCGTAAACGCTGGGTGCGGGCACGGTTGCCTTGGTCCACAAAAAGAAAGGAGATTGTCATGAAATGCACAGAATGCAATATGGAAAACATAGAGGGAGCGATTTTTTGCGAGGAGTGTGGAGGCAAACTGGAAGCAATGGCTGAAACGGAAGGCAGTGCAGGCGCAGTGGACAGCGAAAGCGCAGGCCTCGTACTCACATCAGTTGACGGAAGCAAGCTTGAGCTCCCCGCCAAGACCGAAGTGGTGATCGGCAGGGAAGATCCGATCAGCGAGGTATTCCCGGACCTGGACCTGACGGAGTTCGGCGGGGAAGACGGCGGAGTCTCCAGAAAGCATGCGGTCATTCACCGTGCAGGTATGGCCTGCACCATTGAGGACATGGGATCCACGAATGGAACGTATGTAAACAAGAAAAAGATCAAGCCCCATGCGCCCCAGGCGATCAAGCCGGGCGATGAGCTACGGTTCGGCAAGCTGGCTTTCTGGTTCCAGGCAGCGTAGGAAAATAGATGGGAACGAGGGACGAAGGACGAGGGACGAGGAAAGTGCCAAACGAGGCAAAATCGTCCCTCGTCCCAGCGAGCATAGCGAGCAGTCGTCCATCGTCTATCGGATTAACGAAGGAGACAAAAATGTCTAGACTCTCACATAAAACCTTGCTCTACGGCCTGGCAGGGGCCCTCGGCGGTACGGCTGCCTGGGTCTTTATCCTGTATGTATCCGGAGAGATTGATAACGGGCTGCTTACGGAGATGGCGCTAGGCGCTCTTGCCGGCATATTCATCGGCGGCTTCATCTGGAGCCACGAGGCGCTCAGCGGCAGGCAGTTCACAAAAGCGATAAAGCAGGCAGCCTACGGCGCAATGGCCGGTCTTCTCGGCGGCCTGGCAGGGGCCGGTCTGGGCAACAGCGTCTTTTCAGTACTCGGGAAATATGCGGCTGATATCGGGGGGGTGAAGGCATCGCTCGGCATGGCCCTGTCAGTCAGCCTCGGCTGGGCAGTGCTTGGATCCGTCATCGGCATGAGCGGCGGCATTATGATCCGTTCCCGCGACAGGACACTGTACGGCCTGCTTGGCGGCTGTGCCGGAGGATTCGTCGGAGGCCTCATGTTCAACGCGCTTCCCGCAACCAGCATCTGGTCGGTACTGATCGGACTTTTGCTTCTCGGAATGTCCATCGGCGCCTTCATCAGTCTTGTTGAAGAGGCGTTCGTATCAGCGAAGATGAAGGTGATCAAGGGAAGACATTTGAACAGGGAATTTCCGCTCCTGAAGGACCTGAACCTGGTAGGCAGGGACGACCGCTCCGATGTATGTCTCTCGGGCGCGGAAGGGGTAAGCATCCGGCATGCCTTGATCAAACGAGATAACGGACACTATATGATTGAAGCCGATCAGGAGGGCAAGGCCGTGTATGTCAACCAGAAAATGACCAGAAGCAGCAGGCTTTCGGACGGGGACGTCATACGTGTCGGAAGCGTCCTCCTGATGTTCAGCGCCGTGCGAAAGGCAGCGGCAGCGGCGTCATTTATCATGCTGTGCCTGTTGACGGGCATAACCAGCATAAGCGCCCAGGAAAAACTCCAGGCTCAGATAACGCAGTTCGACCTTTCAGGATTTCCGGAGGTAAAGACCTTCGTTTCCATTCTGGACAAGAACAACAAGCCTGTGCACGGTCTTGCCGCGGCAAATGTATCGCTCAGGGAAAATGATACGCCAGTCGAAATAAAAGAAATGAGGATGGCAGGAACGCAGGGAAAACGGGAAGCCCTCTCAGTCTCTCTCGTTCTGGACAGGAGCGAGTCGATGCAGGGGAACAAAATGAAGCAGGCGAAAGAATCCGTGCTCCGCTTCATTTCCCTTATGGAACAGGAAGACAAGGCGTCGCTGCTCGTCTTCAATGACGAGGTTACGCAACTGGCGGCCCTCGGCGACGTGCCGGAGAGCCTGAAGAAGGCCCTGCAACGGGTCCAACCTGAAGGACATACTGCCCTCTTCGATGCAATTGCGAACGGCGTGGATTCAATTAAAGAAGCTACAGGCCGGAGGGCAGTAATCGTTCTGACCGACGGCAAAGCTAACCGCGGCAGCCTGAGCATCGACCAGGCGATCGACTTCTCCACCAAGGCGAACGTATCGGTATATGTGATCGGGCTCGGCGAGGACGTGAGGACCGCGCGGCTCGAACGGATCGCCCAGGAGACCGGAGGCACTTATTTCTTTACGCCTTCGGCAGAAGGCCTCGCAGCAATCTATGAAACCATCAGTCAAAGGATAAGGAACGAGTATGTGATCACCTATGATACGCAAAAGCGCGGTGAATATCTTCGGAAAGTGTCGCTCAGCCTGAAGGAGGGGCCTTCAGCCGAACGCATGTACTTCCAGCCGCAGTCGTCTCTTTTCGGGTCAGGCGCCGCAGTGCCTTTGTGGGCCTTCCTGGCGCCGTTCCTGAGCATGGCGGCGCTTGCCGCTGTATCGTACAGGCGCGTGGAAAGCCGTTTTGCCGCCGGTCACCTGAGCCTGGTACGCGGCAGGGGAACGAAGAAAGAGCTTGATATAAACTCTACTGTGACGCTCGGCAGGGACGAGCGGAACACAATCGGTTTGTTCAAGGATGAAGGCATTGAGCAGCAGCATGCAGAGGTGCTCCTTGAAGACGGGAATTACGTGATCGAGGACAAAAGCTCAACCGCGGGCACGTACGTGAACAAGAAGAAAGTCACGGGCAGGCAGGCGCTCCAGGACGGAGACGTCATAGAGATGGGACACTCAACGATCGTATTCAGTGCAGGCAGCGCGCAAAGTTGCGCAGGGTGCGGGAGCCCGGTCAGGGCGAATGCGAAATTCTGCCCGACGTGCGGGGTGAAGGCAGCCTGAAGATACATCGCATGGCGCATGGCGCAGAGCGCGGAGCGCAGATACACCATACGCCTGCCCTATGCGCCATGCGCTATGCGCTATGCGTAAAAGGTTATTATGACCCGCATTCTCAAAAATAGATATGAAATCCTGGGCATCCTCGGCAAAGGCGGCATGGGCTGCGTATACAAAGTCGTGGACCGCAGGCAGAGAGGCCGAAAGACCTTTGCGGCAAAGGAACTCAAGGCCGGAAAACTTTCCGGTGAGAAGCTGCTGGAAGCGCTCGAACAATTCCGGACCGAAGCAAGGATCCTGATGCGTCTCACACACCAGAACCTCCCGAAGGTGTATGATTACTTCAGCATCAAAGACCGGCACTATATCATCATGGAATACATCCGGGGCAAGACCCTGGAAGAGCTTCTGGACGCAAGGAACGGAAGGCCCGTTGACGAGCAGCTTGCCCTGTCCTGGGCGCTCCAGATCTGCAGGGCCGTGCACTTCCTGAGCGTGCAGAAGCCGCGGCCCATCGTGTTCCGGGACCTGAAGCCCTCGAATATCATGATTACCCGCGATGGCAAGGTCAAGCTGATCGATTTCGGGATTGCCCGGTTCTTTAAAGAAGACAAGCGGGAAGACACCTACGTGTACGGGACCCCGGGGTATGCCGCCCCGGAGCAGTACGGGTCCAGCCAAACGGACGTCCGCTCCGATATCTTTTCTCTTGGTGCGACGCTTCATCACTGTGTCACCGGAAGAAACCCATCCGAGAATCCCCTTCAGTTTCCTGATCCCTGTACCCTGAGCCCGCATGTCAGTCGGGAGACTGCCGGTATCATCCGCAAAGCCCTTGCTCCTGATATGGACAAGCGGTTTCAGGGAGCACTTGAGATGAAACAGGCCATCCAGAAAGTGATGCTTGATTCAGCCGTGAAGGGAAAGGGAGCCAAGAAGTTTATCGTTGCTCAAACGGGAAAGGTGATCAAGCTGCCGTGGTGGAAAAAAACCTCGCTCGTAAGCGTACCGGTAATGGCCCTGGGCTGCAGCGGAACAACAGGCACTCTTTCCTCTAATGATCACTGGATTGAACCAAAAGGCGGTTCTTTCGGCCCTGACGCGGCACGGCTGCTCTTCCGCGTGGAGACGAGGAAACTCAAGTTCGGAAAAGAATACCGGCCGCTGATTACGGTCCGGACCGATGCGGGCATTCTCCGGCCGCAGCTTATATTCAAAAAAGCCTGGCCCTGGATCGTTCTCGAAGCTGCTGTTGCAGCGGCGATGGTTGCGCTTGCTGTGATGAGTACATAATCAGTGCTAAGCCACAGCAAAAAACAGACAGGAGTCTGCATGATTTCAAAAAATAAATCGCACAATACATTATTTTTTCGTAACGCGTCCGTTGTCCTGCTTATTTTGGTCGGGCTTTTCCTGTTGTCATTGTGGGCTGACAGAAAATCAGCGGAGGTTGAAGGACCGTCGCGCCTGGTCAGAGGGCCGAACGATACCATCTATGTTCAGGTTGATCGGAATATTGCAAAAATTTCTTCCGAGGGCGAACTGCTTTTTGTGCTCGAGCTCGACACGGAGGCGTCTGTACCGGATGTCGCCGACTTTTTCGTTGAAGAAGACGGACGATTGCTGTTCGCCCTGCGCGATTCTCAGCTGCTGCAGTATTATTCCCCGGAGGGGAAGCTGCTTACTAACCATTTGCGCGTGCCGTCAACCGGTGAAAATCATTCCTGCAACCTGACGAAGGACCCCTCCACGGGAATTCTTTATTTCGCGGATACGTCTCAGCATCGTATACAGATATTTGGGCCGGATGAGAAAGAGATGAAGACGATTACCGTTCCCTCCGGCGCTCCAGCGTCTTCGCTCATGGGCGACCAGGTTCCTGACCTGGAAAGGGTCTATTCACCGAAAACGCCGCTTCAAAACCCGCAGGGATTGACCTTTGCAGGTGACAGGCTGATTGCTGCGGATATTGGTAATTCGCGTATTGTTCTTTTCTATCCCGACGGGACACTCGATAAAATTGTTCCTGTTTTCCCTCAGGAACCATCAAACAATATCAATCCTGTGAAAGTTGACCTGGTCAGCGATGCAATGTATGCTGTTGTTCGCGGCCCGGGCTTAATTGGCGGCAAAGTGCTGTCATTTGAATTTAACACAGGTCTTCAGAGAAATTTCAGGTATTCAGGAGCAAGCGACCCTTGGGATATTTTAGCCCGCAGAGATGATGTTCTTGTGGCTGACCGAGCCTCTCTGACGGTCTTACGATATGCGAACAGCGGACGTTTTCTGGGTACATTTGGAGATCCGGGTTTACAGAGGCTCTACGCGGCTAGCCAGTTCCAAAGAAAAACGTATGAATGGATCAGGATAGGAGCGCTTGCAGGCATGGTCGCGGTTTTTGGCTGGCTGCTCTTTACAGCAAACAGCCGGCTCTTTGCTCTTCAGAACGTTCTGGGGCCTTCCCGCAGCACCCGAAGGAAGGCGCTTCTTCTGGTCCCGGGTCTGGGCCAGGCTGCTATGGGAAGACCGTTGCGGGCAATCATTCTGCAGCTCATGTTGCTGTTATTTGCCTCGTTTTTCATTTACTCCTGGCTCGGGTACCGGTCCCAGGCCGGCGCGCCGCTCTCGCTGCAAATGCTGATCACAACAGGGCTCATGGCTTATTCCGTCTGGATTTCCATTATTCTTGACGGTATGCGTTTGACCGGCAAGGCTGATAACGAAGACCCGGCGAATGCAAAGCGCCGGCGCCAGGCTGCCTTTGCTCTGCTGATCACGCTCTGTTCCGCAATCGTCGCGCAACTCGCGAGAGAATTTATCGTATATGGCTATCCTGAAGCTCCTCCGGCGATCCAACAGTTATTTTATGTCCTGATCTCCTCTACCAAACGCGCATCTTCCCTTTTTGAGGCCGCGCTTCCGGCTTCAATAATTTTCGGCTGGGGAGGCGCAGCTGCCGCTCTCTTTGGCACATTCGCCTGGCAGGCGCACGCGCAAAGGTCGGAAATCGCGACCGGAATAGCCGCTGGTTTTCTGGCGGGCGTTTACAGCTGGCTGTTCACAGTAGTGCTTGCGGGCAACAGGCCGGGCTGGATGCTTTATGGCCCGTTGATTCAGGGCGTCATGCTGAGTTCTTTCATCTATCTTTATTTTCGCAGGAAGGGAATGCCCGCGCTCATCATACCCGCTGCTGTTGCAGGAGCATGGATCGGGTATTTTCTAAAATTCTTTTTCGGCGTGCTTGTTGCCCCGATCAGGCAAATATTGTCACAGGGAGACAGCGGAGGGCTCTGGACAGGAGCACTGGCCCGCCTGGAACTGATCCTCATACCGGCTCTTTTCATCCATCTTGCGGTCTGGATCACATGGAACATTGCGTCAGATGGAGCGGCAGAGGATGTTGATGCGGTGATTCAGATTGAAGACGACTTTTTAGTTTCATCATCAACAGCACGATAGACTGTCGTAGGGTGGTGATGTCCTTTGTTAATGCCTCTGGTTGCAGCGGCCGTGGCTATGACCCCGAAAAAGATGACCGACTTCCCGTATACCAGTAGTTCAACTGAATTACTGGTCAGCAAATTCGACCCGGTTTCGGCCGTTCGCTTTCGCTCGATAAAGGGCTTCGTCAGCACGCTGGAGCCATTCGCTGATTGATTCCGGGGGAGCGTATTGTGCCACGCCCAGCGAAATGCTGATTCCGAGCAGTCCGCCCGGCCTGGCATTCTGTATGGCGTCACGCAGATTCTCGGCAAGAATCCGTCCCCCGTCAACACTCGTTCCGCCGGCCAGCACAAGAAACTCTTCTCCTCCGTATCGGTAAAGACTGTCTGTGGTGCGCAGGCGTTTACCCATCAGTTTGGCAATTTCAATCAGTACTTCGTCGCCTTTGATGTGGCCATGTGTGTCATTAATTTTTTTGAAAAAATCGATATCGAGGACCAGCAGCGTGACGGGGGTGCCTGAGCGAGTTTGTTGACCGCAGGCCTTCAGTAGTTCCAACTGCAGTTCGTGCCGGTTACGGACCCCTGTGAGAGGGTCGATAGTTGCCATTGCCAACAGGGCTTGTTTCTGGCGGTCAATATTCGATGAAAAAATATGGCCAAAAGAGGCTGTGGCAGCCATGGTAACTGCTATGCGCTGCCATTGCGGCCAGTCTGCCCAAATGCCGACATAATACAATACCGACACGCAAAGGGTTATATTGACCCAGACGGCTACCCGCGTACCCACCAGTGAGTAATTGAAGATAAGAGCCGGATAGACCCAGAAAATTCCGGCAAGCTTCAGATGAAAGGCAGCTAACAATGCAGTAATGGAGCTAAGCACAGATGTGATCAGCATCAGTAACGGTGGAGCAACTTCCTTGCGCTGGATTTGGATGGCATTGGCAGTGGCAAGAAGAGCAAGTCCGCCGACTATCGTCATCATGAAGAAGTTGCCGGCAATAATGTGGTAAAGCGCAAAGGGCCACAGGACAAGAGAGCCTATGACCATCAGCCCGAATGTTGTCCTGGCGTCGAAACCGGTTTGCGACGTGGCAGAATAGTGACTAACCTTCTTACTGATAAGTTCTGAACATGACTTAAGGGAGAACATTATTCCATCGTCCTCGGATAGCGAACTGGAAATTGTACTTCTTGGTGCTTACGCCACCGAATTCTTCTCTGCTAATATCCGCTGTAATAGTTGCATATAGGCGGGAGAAATGTCAAGGATAAGTTGTTGCAATTACGCATTACAAATGAAAAACAGGCGACTGGAAGGAACACCTGCGAGTAGCAGCATCAAATTATCATCAAGGACACCGAAAAAGCAATCGAGCCGTCCATAAGATTTCCTTTGACGAACGAGTCCGAATAATTCTCCAGATCTTGGCTCGATTCTGCCTGACAACCTGAGAAATGAGTTAGAAGAACAAATAATATAGGACGGGGATTACCGCTATAAGCACCTTTAACGCGGGGATGAGGCGCGGCTTTTCGCGCCGCTCTCGAGCCCCAGGTTAGTAATTCCGTCAATTTAATTGAATGATATTCTCTTAATTAAGTACCGCCTTCATCACTGTTTGACCAATTCCACCCGCCGGTTCTTTGCCTTTCCTTCTTCCGTGTCGTTCGAGGTGACGGGTGAAAGGGAGGCAACGCCCTGGGGCAACAAGCGTGCAGCGGCTATTGCGTATTTTCCCGACAAGGCCTTTGCCACTGCGTCTGCACGGTCTACCGATAATTTCATGTTGGACTCGAAGGTTCCCACGTTGTCGGTATGGCCTACCACGTAGAGCTTCAGCGCTCCATCGTTCTTAAGGAGCTTTGCAATCTCCGAGATCGCGGCGTCGGATTCGGGCTTGACCTCCGATTTCCCGGTGTCGAAGTATATGCCGTATACCGAAACGTGGCCGGTCGCGTTGATGTCATTGCCCATCGCTGCAGCATCAGCAACTACTTCCTGCTTCATCACTTCTTTTTCGATGATAAAAAGTTCGTATCCAGTCTGCCACGGTTTTACCTCGACCCATGTTTCCCTGCCGTCCTTCTGGAGCAAAATCGTCGAAGTGTGGCTGTCCTCGTAAAGAACCTTGCCTCCGACTTTGGTAAGAGCGTTCTGGATGTTCCTCATGATCTTAAGCGCTCCTGGCTGTGCTGCCTTCTTGTTAAGAACGTACTTTATAGAACAAAAGCGGCCTTCGACCGGGATCCACTTGTTGTCCTTATTAAATTTGTGACTCTCGTAATCGCTCTCGCTGTACAGGTATATATAGAAGTTCGGCATCCTCGACAGCAGGGGATGGTCCTTGCTCCCTTTTCTATCCTCTTCGGCCGCCGCACTAAAAAGACCGATACTGGACATGATAAGGAACAGACCCAGAAACATGAGCACACTTTTTTTCATCATTATTGCCTCCCTGTAATAAGCTAAACCCGCACACACTCTCTGCTGCGGTCAACCTTTATTTACATATCACCTTGGCGCTCGGCGGATCCAGTACCATCTGCGCGCCGCCCGACTCGGCAAAGAACCTCATCGAGATATCGTGCCTCTCTCCCGACTTCCCGCCTCTCCAGACTTCCCTGATGGACATCTGACCGTTGCGCGACGGCTTTACGACTCGATCCTTGGTCTTTTTTCCATCGCTGCGCTCCCAGCGGTAGGAAAATTTATCGGGAAGGGGCGTCTTGAATGTGATGTCTGCAGTATAGGTGATACTGACCGGACACTTGCCGGTGTATTCCTCTATGTTTGGTGATATCTGAATGACGGCAAACTCGGGATCCCCCCCGGTAGTGGCAGCCCCAGTGGATTCGGCAGCGGACGCAGATCCGGTATCAGCCTGTCCGCTTGCCGCTGCACTGACATTGCCTGTAAGGACAGCCGACCAGGTCCCGGTTCCCAGTATAGTTACTTTTTTGGTATAATAGTCCTCGTCCCCCTCAATCCACTTGCCCTGCGTTATCCTTTTGCCGTCAGTTGACAGAATTCCAGTGAAGCCTTGGGGACCGCCAAACGAGATTTCCCGTTTAGCCGGATTCCACTTACATGGGGCTCCGACCCCTCTTCCCGCCCCCTCTTCAGTAGCTATATCCAGTACACACTCATGATCTTCTCTGACCATAAGAGTTCCTGACCAGAGAACTTTCTTATCGTCCTTTCCTTCGAACGTCCATTTGCCCAGCGCGGGACCTGTATATTTCGCTTCCGGCGATTGCCCGGCACCGGCACTCGCCGCTGTTGAGCCACTGGCCAGGTCCGTAGTCCCGCTTGCCTCTGCGCTGATGTTCGCGGACCCCGAGCCTCCGGTAGACGAAAAGAACCATCTGTTTTTGGTCTTTTTCATTACAACAAACCCGGTATTTTCAGGCACCCCCTTGTGCTTGTATGCGACATTGAGCGTTGCCTCATCGCCTTTCATGAACCCGCCGCGAACTTTGTGGCTTATCGGCTGGGTGAACATCCCTATGGTGCCGTTCAGGGCTTCTTTTTGCTCAAGACATTTCGGCACATCAGCGGGCTCGGCAAGCAATTTACAGATTCGCATATGATCCTTACTGTACAAGGCTCTGATAAATGCCGTATATGCACTGCCTGGTTCTCCGCCTCCGTTCGGAAGCTTTATGCCGCCGCCGTTGTAAGGGTCCTTGAACTCGGAACTCGCGTGCTTCTCTGCTGCGATGACAGCGGAATTGTCGAAGGAAATCAAGCCGGATGCCAGTACTGCCAAAACCAAAGAGACGATGATTCTACTGAACACGGAAAAGAAAGCTGTTCTCATTTTTTCTCCTTTATCAGAACGAGAATGTAAAAAATAGTTCCATACGTTCATATGGCATCCCAGACAGGTTTGTCCAAAAATTGAGAAAGTGTACGCGCGTCTTCCCTGACCTTGTCCTTCTTGTCATCAAGAACGATGTAGACGCGCTTGGCGTCTTTCAGGACAAGGTTCAATTCATATCTGTAGTGTGGACGCATTTTCGGGCCGCTGCAAAAAAAGGAAATGAGCTGCAGGGCATGGATATCTTCAAGCTTCGCGCAATACTTAATAGTCCGTCTGTCACTGACCTCATCCGGGGCCTTCCGCCCCTTCCAGAAGAACCCGCTGCGCTTGTCAAAAACGGCTGGAGCCGTGATAGAATACAGCATAAGGCTTCCCGCGAGCGTAAAGGCAAGGCCAATCAAGAGAGGCACGATCGTGTCGTTATCGAATGACAGCCCTCCGTGCGAAAGCTTGTAGACCGTGAAGGCGATCAGCATTCCTAATCCGGTCAAGGTAAAAAAAAGAAAAACCAGCTTGCCGGTGAGAGATGCCCGGAATTCCAGTCTCGCAGAAGAGACTTTTACCAGTTTATCAGCGGATGGTCCGCCCATTGAGGAAGTCCACTCCGTCTGCATGGCAATCGGGTCTCCAAAACCTGAAGGATCATATTTCTTGATTTCAGCGGCCATGCTTTGAAGCTTCTGCTCCAATTTTTTAAACATAACGCTCCTTTATCAAAGACGAGTTCGACTGGCGGAGCTAGAGCTGCTTTTTCAACAGGTCGAGCTTTATTTGCCGCGCCAGGGTCTCGGCCATCTGCTGATCGGCGTTGATCTCGATGATTATATTCTGCGCCTTGGTCACAACAGACGTCCTGGCAAGGTCCGATTTGAAGTTTTTATCCCATGCGCCGAGCAGGATCACGAGGCGGCCTCCGTTCTTGTCCCCCTTGCACCAATACGCCTGAGAAGCGCCGGCAATCGACACCGGCTTGTCACGGACCGGGATCCAGGCATGGTTTTCATTGACCTTGATGATCAACTCCGCATCCTTGCGGCCAGGTTTGGTCTTGTCCATGTCCTGGGACAGTTGCCCTGACATGGCCCGCTGCACATAGGCGTTGCTGATCTCCGTTTTGATCTTGCTTCTTTCTCCCTTCGCGGCACTGACTTCCTCCTTGATCCGGTTTTTCTCGGCCGAGTCGTTGTTTTTGCGCGCTTCCTTTTTTGCATTTTCCAATGCTTCGATCTTCCGGTCCAGCTCTGCCAGTTTCGCCTGCTGCTCCGGGGTCCCCTTCATGGCGTCGTTGAACGCATTCTGGTCCGCACGGTCCGAGGCCTCATCGCTGTATGCATACTTGAACTTGAGCCAATAGAAGATGGGCGTGTCGTTGGAACTTTTCGGACATTTCGGCACGGACGTCCCGAGGCCCGCCTCAGTGTCGTCCTTCATGACCCAGTCCTTGGGTGCCGGAGGCAGTGCTGCCTTTGCCGCACTGTAGGCTGACTGGAAAGCTGCCAGCTCCTGCTGATTGGCCGGACGTTCGGGACATCCACCGTCGCCGAAAACAGGAGAAACCATCGTGACGAGCAGCAGAACGATCAATATCATTTTTTGCATACAATCTCCTTTCGCAAAGCCCTTTTATTAATTAGTCGGTAGGTTTGGGTAGAACGAAGTGAAACCCAACGCCTTTGCTGAACCTACCAACTATGAACCAACGTCTACAGACCCGAACGCGATTGCAGATGAACTGAATACTTTCGCTATCAGCCATGCTGCGAGAACCATCTCATTCAGGAGTATTGGAATGTTTAATAGAATCGTCATCATTGAAAAGGGTCCTTCGCCGAACACATCCAACAGAGCCGCTGATAAGTGCAATGTAATTGCAACGAGCCCCCAGCCAGATAGCCATCGAGGATGAGTCTAGTACAACGTAAACCTAGTTGTTAATAGTTCCACGACGTCATTACGGTGTGCTTTAAGCCAACAAGCCGGAACTAAAAAGATTGAACCGCGAGGGCGCAAAGGTCGCCAGGAAGGCAATACTATCCTGTGGCATATTACGGGAATTTCGCTTTCCTCGCGTTCCTCGCGACTTCGCGGTAAATGTTCCTGCCGTTTTGAGAGGAATTTGATTTGTAACTGACTACTGGACCCGGCTAAAGGTGCAATACAATCAAGAATTAGTTTTACAGTGCACTAGTACAGCGTAAACATAATTGCTAATAGTGCCAAGCTGTCATTCCGGTGCGCTTTATGGCACCAAGCCAGAAATCAAAAAGATTGAACCGCGAGGGCGCAAAGGACGCCACGAAGGCTGACATAGTACGGGAATTTTGCTTTCCTCGCGTTCCTCGCGACTTCGCGGTAAATATTCTATGCCGTTTTCAGCCTGTATCAAGAATTACTTTTACAGTGTACTAGATTGATAGAACACCCAGTAGTACATGAGGGCACCAAGGCAGAAGGCAATCGCCCCTGGCAATTAAGGCCGTAAATACGACTGTGATACACAAGCCGCCCTGTAAAATGAGTACGGTGTCAATAGTTGCAACCGTCGACCAAAAAATCACTTTGATTGTTTGAGCCTGGATCTTCATAGGATTTTAACATGGTATTATCCTAAAAAGAGCAGTTGGGACGCAGAAAAATCGGATAAACGCAGATAATGCTTGAGTAAAAATGATTTTCAACTTTTAAAAAGAATCACCCAACTGGTGAGTCGCATTTGATTAAAAAGACTTTGTTTTATCTGCGTAAATCTGCGTTCATCTGCGTCCAAATGCCGTTTCCAGGATTATCGGTTCGAAATACCGTAACATAGATTAAATGAATGGTCAATGAATTTAAGAAAAAAACTACATGAATTCCAAGGGTTAATCAAAAACTAATATTCAATATATGGAATAGTCAACGAAAATAAATTAATATAAAAATATGGAATAGCTTCTGAAGGGAATGCCCCAGGCAACCTTTCCTGGTGCGGTTTAATTCAATGCGTGATGACACCGGGAGTTATGGATGGGAAATTCAACGCCAAATAAAACCGGTCAATTTTTTGTCGGCCTACGTTCAATAAAGTGATGCCTGTGTCTCGCTATACTCTTGTCGTTGCATCCCACAGCGGCTTCCCGAGAAACGCTGCCACTGTCTCCGCATCTTCCCGGAGCTTATTTCTGTTTCCGTGATCAACTACATTAATGCGCTCACCATTTTTCAGAACAAGATTCAACTCGTAACTGTAAAATGAACTCTTGCCGCCACTGCAGTGTTCCACGATCAATTGCAAAGCGTGAACATCATCCAGGCGGGCAAACCGGCCGGCTACCTTGTTATCAATGACTTCGTCCGGGCCCTTCCTGCCTTTCCAGAATACGCCCCGGGCTTTCTCGAAAACAAGCGGTTGTGTGTTAGAGTTGAACAGATAACCGCCGAGGCCGGCAAAGAGCAGACCCGCCGACAGAAGTGCCACTGTACGCCATTCGAATTTCTCGGGCGACAATAAGATGACAGCGGCGCCAATAACCATTGCCAGGCCGATAACCAGGAACAGAAGGTAAAATAGAACTGCCCCAAACGATGGCCGGAACTCGACTCTGTTTGTCCCCGCTTTTATGAGATTATGGGTCCGAAAACTCGATCCGCCCCCTCGTGCCGGCGTCCAGGCGGTTTGCGATGCTAGGGGATCTCCGAAACATGAAGGGTCGAAGGGAGCCGGTATAGTCGCCAACATCCTTAGTTTATGCTTCAGATTCTCGAACATGCCTTCCTCCTGTCAAGCGGTACTGGTTTGAGACACAATCTTGAGAATGATCTCATCATATGCAGGATAAAGAGTCGAAACGGACTGCGATGTTCTATGAATTTCATTTTGCGATCTCATCCTTACTTACAACGCGCGCGTGAGGAGCGAGATTTTCGCGACTCACTCGACGCGCTTGTTGGTATCCTCAATGTTTTCAAAAGAACAATATTCTGAATAATATTTAACGCGAACTACATTTATCGGACCATAATCATTTTTGGCTACTATTATTTCGGTAGTTCCCTTGTCCGGAGAGTCAATGTTGTATATCTCATCACGATAGAGGAAAATGACAACATTAGCTATATCCGAGGCAAACATTTCCCATTCCGCCAAATCGCGAAGTATTGGCCGTTTGTCTCTACGCAGGTCACTTTCACGACTCGTGTTCGCGGTTATAATGATTGGTATTTTCTGCTGCCTCGCGAGATTTTTAATAGCTGAAATAATTGATGTTACTTCAGTGTTTCGAGTAGAATGATTCTTCTCAGATGAGATGTGCTCAATGCCGTCGATTATTATCAAGCCTAGTTTGTTATCCTTCAGACCGTCTATACGTGAAGTTAAATCGGTATCAGTTAAATTTGAAGTTCCATCAATGAAGATCGGTGCTTCTGCAAGCGTTCCAGCAGCGAGGGATATCTTGGGCCAGTCAGATTCTCTCAAAAAGCCGCGAACAAGCTTTGAGTTTTGGACTTTGCCTTGAGACGACAGAAGCCGTCTAAGAACGTGATCTTGTGCTTTACGAAGCGAAAAATAGACTACAGTTGATCCCGAACCAATGGCAAATTGCTGGGCAACATTTAATGCAAAATCTGTTTTCCCCATGGAGGGACGACTAGCAACTAATAAAATATCACCAGGGTGAATGCCATCTATTATTTTATCGAGATCGTTGAATCCTGTTGATGCGCCACTAAATTTTTTCATTCCTTCATAGGCGTTCTCAATTCGAACAAACTCGGGCATAATCAAATCTTTAAGACGTTCAGGCTTAGCTTGATGAGAAGAAGAGGATGCTTTTTCAGTGGTAATCTTTTCAATTGTCCGCCTTAATCCCATCTCTACATCTAACCAGGCTTCATCAATGTTTCCCCATGAAGTTACAGGTTTTCCATCCCGGGGAAGTGCTTGAAATTTTGCAAATGGCATACTAGCCCAATCGACGGGTCTTGCAATAACTGGGACGACCATTGTATGGCCTGACTCGTGGCGTTCTAACGCCTTACTTAGCTCTTTCCCATAACAATAATCTGAGGCAATCATATCAGGACTGACAAGAAGGAGAATGATATCAGCCGCAGTCATATAGGCATCGATTTCTCTCTCCCAGTCTTTTCCAGCAATAATCTTTCGGTCATGCCAATCTGAAAGAAGTCCCTGCCGTTTAAGAATTGATAAATGCGTTTCAAGCGCGTCTCTTAGCGATTCATCCTTATGAGAGTAGCTATAAAACAGGTTGACTTTAGGTTCATTCATAATAAGTCCTGACTGAAAACAACTGGAGTTGACTGGCCTAATCAAAACTAATGCGGCGGTAAGTCGCGGCCCCGTAAGGGGCGACGATCTTGACTGCCTGGTTCTCCCGGCGCTTTGTTTGCGCCGGGATGGCAGTCCCGCGAGTTACCGCCGCATTCTCGCGGCGCGAAGCGCCGGGAGAACACGCCGGTCACGCGCCGCAAGGCGCGTCGCAGTGGACCGGCTTGTTGGTTCTTCATTTCGGTGGCTCCACCTTACTCGAAGGGCATGAAAGACACATCTCCAGAAGTTCCTTAAGTTCGGACCTGCTATCTTCACTAACTTTCAGCACTTCATATATTTCCGGCGTCATGGCTTCAAGCTTCAGAGGGTCTATATTATGTCCATATTGCTCAAGCTTCTGGTATGTTTCACTTATTTTCTTAATAATATTTTCTATTCCCGGAAGATGTGCTTGCCACCTATCTTTACATTCTTTTGATACAGGTCTTGGTAGTTTGCAATAACTCAAGGAGGTTTCTAGATTCCTCTTCGCATCTGAAAGCCTGTTCATCAATTCAGTCCTTTTCTTCGCAGAATCCATTTTCCGCTCGCGGTCAAGTTTACGAAGAGATACGTAGAGACTAATAACCGAAATAGCTAATGCACACAAAGATATCCAGGAAGACATAGGGACCCTCTTGATTTGATCAGTGATAGTTGTTATGTCCATAACGTTGACTCTTAACTGTGAAATAAGCAGAACGATAAACACACTACTTAGATTGATTTGTCCAATACCAACACGCGGCTAACTCGCCGCAAGGCGAGTCGATGTTGACCCGCTAGTTATGCACTCGGCAACCGTAGCCAATTAGATAATAAGTCTCTTGTTTACTGACATGAGCTTACCAACTTGTTTTGTTTCAATATCAAAATGATGGCCTGATTTGAGAGGTATCCAAATGCCGCTAAAATTATCGCAAAGAGTCACGCCATAAGTATAAGTGTTAAATAAACTAACTTTACTAAAAAGTTTGCTGTGATTCCATTCGACGGTGATCAGATGTCCGTTAGTTGTTTTAATTTTCATCGTTTGGTCATAATAGAGTATGGGAGACTGGTTCACATTTAAATATCGGCGGCAATCACCTTGGTCATATCTAATAAATCGTCGTATTCCGTGGAAGTTTTCAGAGAACATGAAATGTTTTCCAGCAACGTATGCGAGATAATTGAAGGCGATTTTGCAGAAGCCTCTCATTATCACGCGATCAATCGTTACTTCCATTTCAATAGGTATTCTTCCGTCTGGTAGTTGCTTCTTTTCTAAGTAATCCTTGTCAGCGATTTCGATGCCTTTTCCTCGAAGCAATGCTATTAATTCATCTATTTCTCGACCTTCTTCCGCGACAAGCCAGATCGTGGTTCCTTTCTTTAGATAGCCCCGTTCGATAAGCTCTTCCTTTGAGGGAATATTATCAGGAGTAAAATAATGATACTCGTCTTCATTGGCATTATAGAATCCCACTTGAACGGATTTCTCTACCCCTAACTCATTAACTCCACAAAGTCGTTCTTCTACAACGAGCCCCTTCCAGTCACCCTCTTTTATTTTACTTTTTACTCTTCTTCGCCTAGCAAGCGGAGCTTTGGGCTTTAAACCATGTCTTAATCGTTCCACACCCTCAAATGAATCTCGTCCCAAAAACAACTCTATTTTGTCACCGAAATATTGATTGCAATCATCACAAATGGTCTCATATAGGAGAAGATTATCTGGGGAGAACAATCCGAAAGACTGCGGAATCACATGTTCTCTTTTTTGAAAATCCGATTTCTTCTTGTCCTCTAAACAATATATGCATCGCATAAGCGATATCTCAGTATAACGCGATGATGAGCCACGTTACGTGGGGCTCGATCTTCAGGTTATAATTTTATTTACGTTCAGCGGTTTTAGTCGCGTGGATACCAGCCTTTAGAATTTCTCGGCGGTTTGGGTAGATTCTTTGAGGCAAGACGCGATTCAATTATTTTTTCATAATGAGGTGCCCAACCGTCCCAATTTGCATCATAACAAGTGCGGCAAACTGTAAGATCATAACGTGAGATATGCTTTCCGTCATATCGGTGCGGACCAAACTGAAATTGGCTATGGCAAAGATCACAAGATCTCATCATTTTTGGTAAAGGCATTTTGGGCTCCTTTTGTGTTTATCCAAACCAATAACTACGTGTTTCATATCGGTCGGCTTTTTCGTGCCAGTCAAATATTCCATGCGCATGCTCGAATTCTTTTATAGCATCCTGAATAACGCCCGGCTTTTCTTTCGGATCGCCCCAAAGATGAAGCCATCCAAAGTCTTTATCGCCCTTAATAAATCTGATTTCATGCACCACATCTTTTTTGTATTCTGCGGTGTCTTCGTAACGGGTTTTTTTCTAGCGCGGGGTCATGCGTACCTCCCAAGAGATTACGATATAACGCCCGGATGACCCGCGCTTCGTCGGGTCGAGCCGCTGGTTGGAATGCAGTTGTATCGTATTAGTGAACTGCTGGTGGAGTTCCACCTTTAGGCGGTTCGTTTTTTACGACCAAGCCTTGCTGTTGCATGACGCCTATCATCTGCTGTAATTGATTGAATAGTTCTACGGAAGCTTCGGGAGATAAAACTAATCGGCATGTAGGATATTTTCTTCCCGTTGGTTGTTTCGGCGGCGAAGGCGGATCAAGTCGAGTAACACACAATTCAACTCTCAAACTGTGACCATCGAATGTTGACAAACCCAAGGAGTCTGCATATGTCTCGTAAATCTCAGGTCGATCAATGTAACGCAATTGCTTTTCTGGTAATTTCATCACTTTCCTCCTGTAGTAAGATTATCGCCATCTATGGCGGGAAAACGTACATGATAAAGAAAAGACTTTGGGTTCCTTTGAAACGTTGAGCCGCTTGTCGGGCTATAGGCCTGCTGGCTATAGATCATTTATTTTCGAGGTAGTAATGAAATTCGATTTTAGGACATCCGTTAGGACAAGTAAGAATGTTAAAGCGTCCACGACCTTTATTATCTTCAGATTGTTGAAGAGTAGATTTGATAGTTTTATCGAAGCAATTACAGCAAAATTTATGCGCTTTCTCGAACTCGTCTTTGTAGCCTTTCAGTATGTATGCAAAAACACCGGGGCCAATGTTTCTTCGTTCATATTGGTCTTTTTCTGCGCTCCAATCTTTGAGGCGCACACATTCCTTTTCAAGTTCTTGTACTTTCGCCGTCAAAGAAGAATGATCTTGCTGTACGGAGATAATTGTAGTATTGGCTTGGATAATGTGGTTGAGGAGTTGTGCAATCTCTCCGGCATGGTTGTTGAACTCACGAAGTTTAAGCAAGGATGAAATTATGTCCGTTGCCGCTTTGAGGCTTGTTAGTGCAACCGGAATTGACTCGATCATACGCTTCTCCTTTTATTGATTTTCGGACATTGAGCGGCCTTGTCCGCTAGAATTGCTGGTTGGAAGAGAGATGCGCAGCGTTTCCAACGCCGCCGTGAGGGGCGTGTTTTTCAGCGACCCTCTCGACGGCGATGTTGGAATCATCGCGTCGAATTTTGCTCTGCTCTATCTGTCCCAAAGGCGTGTATAGGGCGGGCATCTGAATTGCTGTTAAGAGTTTTTATTTATTGATCGTCTTATTATTTCTTCTAGCTTTTTTTCTACATCTTTTGAAATCGGAACATCTATTTCAATTAAATGTTCTTCCTCAATTTTTCCTTTGACAATTTGTCTTTTTGAAATTTTGATCCGAGGAGGTTGTTTTTTATGCTCGCCTGATAAGCCCTTAATGATCGTGGTGACAAGATCAATAAGCGATTTCAATAGGGTTGCTGACACCGTTGCCAGAGCGAGATAAGCAATAATTTCCGGACCGCTTTCATGAGATTCGAGAACAAAGCTATCTCCATTTGTTACGATTATCGCGTCACCTTCATGGCCAACGGGACCATATGGGGCTATTTTTTGATTGACTGTTTTCCATGTTTCTGGCCAGCAATGGGAACAGCAACACCCGGAAGGCGGGGATATTTTGAGCGATATATATTTTCCATATTCCCTTGGAGTTTTCAATAGAATGATTGCTCGATCTATACTTTTTTGAAGTGTATCTTTCACATGCTCTCCCTTTGCTCTGGACGTTTAAATGCTCAATGACCCTGTCCGTCTGGAGTGTGTTGTTGAAAAATTCAACCAGTAATTGACTATCCCCCATAGTAAAGCACCTGTTTACGAGGGGGATAGTAAACAACGGATTTATGGTGTTTACCAGTTTAGCAAAATAAGTGCCAATGGGATATTGGCTAGTTAACTCGATAACATCGAATTTACGGTGTTGTCTAGTTTAGCAAAGTACGTGCCAGGTGCTCATTATTTTCACGAATATATGCTTTATGCAAGATGTTGTCAACGGTTTGGATAGGTATTTTAGGGTATCCCTTGATAATTGCCGAATGAAATATGGAATGAAGATATGGATGGTCAATGTGCAAGTTACAGGAAAAAACAACGCTGCTGATTATCGTTAATCAGCAGCGTTCGTATGTTTGTTGATCGTCAATAGTTCAAAATAGCTATAGTTCCTTTTTAATAATCAGTCCTGACACCAGACCTCCTAATGTGTACTCCACAACACTGCCCGCGAACCACACAAAGGCGATGATATAGGGGATGGGCATGACCGAATAGCTTCCGTAGCCCATAGCGACACCCGCGCCAATCCCGAAGACGAGGCCGTACAACGAGGCTGACTTGATGTTCTTGTCGGTTACGAACCGCGCATAGATGTACACGAAGGAAGCCGCCGCAACGAGCGTGGAGAAATACAAGAGGCCTGTCTTCATCTCGTGCATGGGGCGCCAAAGATGGGGCGTCGCCATGTATATAGAGCCAAGGATCAATCCGTGGATGACGAAATCGAGAACCGACCAGGTCACGAAAACTGCCAGCACTGCGAGAAGCGTTCTCTTCATAGTCTTTCCTCCCTTATCGTCAGATTTTTGTTTGCACTTTTATAGCGCTTTCATACAGATTATATCATGTAATAATGAAATTTAATAAATGCAGCTACTGCATACTTAAGAAAGTACTCTCTACTACATCGCGTGCTTTCTTCATCTTCTCGTACAGTGTAGAATAGGCAAAGCCGAGGGTCTTTGCGGCTTCGGTCTTGCTTCCATTGACGGATTTAACCCTCCAAAGTGATGTTGTTTTCTTTGCACCAGCCACGAAGCGCCTCCTCGGTAGCCTTTCGCTCAAATTCATACCAGGCCTCGAGTTGCCCCTTTGATTCGAGCAAGTCCTTGAAGCGAGTATAAGCTCCTTTTCTGCTGAAAATTCCTCTGACTCGTTCAAACTCATTTGGGAGATTGGCGGAGATAAAATCAAAGACCAGGTTCCGGCCGAGATTTAAGTCATTCTTGTGCGGAATGCTTATATATTTCTCATTTTCTTCCAGATCGTCGGGCAATTCATCCGAGTCGCCCAACGACGAAACATAGTATGCTTCCCCGGTCTCTTTGTTGAGATAGGCATAATTCTCGTCAGGAGGAGACATGCTTACAAACATGAAGGCATCTTCAATATCGGAGTATTTCATGTTTTTTCCCATTGGATAAACGAGCGGGTAAGCCGGATGATCTCAGCGCGCCGGCCTCTCCCCGCTGGTTGCATCATTTGAGCCCCTTGTTATGCTCAGCGTGACATTTTCAACATCTTTACAGGGCCATTGCACTGCTCTTCGGAATATCAGCAGTAAAATTCCCTGTCTCTGTGTCAGTTGGACGTTCGTCCGGCTTTTAAAACTTCTCTTTTGCCGCGGTGACGGCGGACTTAAGGTCTGCCCATGCAGTCTTCCGCTCCCGCTTTCAGAGTGCCCCAGGCTTCTGCGCTTGAACTTTTAAGCTCCTGAAGTTTTTGGGCCGCAGCCTCCCGTTTATCCTTGAGCTGCCTGATTTGGTTTTCATACCCGACTTTCGCGTCGGCCTTGGCCGCACGGGCCTTGATTTCAACCTCATCGATCTTGGCGGACCACTCCTTGAGCTGTGCTGCCAGCTTATCGATATATTCCTCTCTGTTCTTCATAATGTCTCCTTTCAATGTTTGACAATATAGCAGGCTGTTGAAAAACTAATTACGCAGGCTAAAGCCTGCGACTACCAAATCGTAACGCATTGATTTTATAATTGGTAGCCGCACCCTTTAGGGTGCGTTTTGACGTTTTGAGACCTTTTCCTTCTAGTGCCGCAGTCCTCTCTACTCCCTCATCCCGTACTTTTTCATCTTTTCATACAGCGTGGAATAGGCGATGCCCAGGACCTTTGCGGCTTCGGTTTTGTTTCCATTGGCCGATTTGAGGGTCGCCTGGATCGCGGCCTTTTCGATCTCTTCGAGGGTCTTGCCGCTCAGGCCGTCCAGGGTGGCGCTCTTCTTTTTCTGGGTGAGGAAGAGGTCCCGCGCCTCGATCCGGTCTCCGTTGCACAGGGCGGCTGCGCGACCAAGAATGTTTCTTAGTTCCCTCACGTTCCCGGGCCAGGCATAAGCGCTGAGAGCGGCCCCTGCTTCCGAAGAAAGGCCTGTAATTTTTTTACCGATTTCTTTCGAGATTCCCGCGAGCAGATCGGAGGCTATTGTTTCTATATCCTCTTTCCGTTTTCGCAAGGGCGGCATGGACACGCGCACGACCGAGAGGCGGTAGAAGAGGTCCTCGCGGAATTGTCCTGCCTTCACTTCTTTTTCAAGGTCCCTGTTCGTGGCAGCAATTACCCTTACATTGAAGCTTACCGGCTTGTCGCTGCCGATCCGCTTGGCTTCACGCTGATCGAGGGCGCGGAGGAGCTTGGGTTGAAGGTCCAGGGAAAGTTCGCCGATCTCATCCAGGAAGATGGTCCCGTTGTCAGCGAGTTCGAACACGCCCTGGCGGAACCTGGCTGCGTCCGTGAAAGCGCCTTTCTCGTGGCCGAACAGCTCGCTCTCGATCAGGTTCGGGGCAACGGCGCCGCAGTCGAACACGACAAAGGGGCCGTCCGCTCGCTTGCTGTGGCGATGGATGGCTCGCGCTGCCAGTTCCTTGCCGGTGCCGGTTTCTCCCTCGATAAGCACGGTAACGTCTGTGGGAGAGACGCGCTCAAGAATACCGTAGATTTCCTGCATGGGGGATGACGAGCCTGTAAGCTCGCCGAAGCTTTCTGCATTGCTTGTCGGAATTTCGATGCATTCTTCCACCGGGGAAAAGATAATTTCGGTTTCTCCGAGGCGGATGACGGACCCGGGGGTGAGAAAGGCCTCGCGCACGCTGAGGCCTTCCAGAAACGTGCCGTTTGTGCTGTCCAAGTCCCGGATGACGTAGCCGCCGCTTTTTTCTTCGACCTCGGCGTGGGTCCGCGAAACAGTAGTATCCGTGATGACAAGATCGTTCGTCGGAAGCGTTCCGATAGATACCAGGGCGTTCTGGAGTACGAGCTCTTTGCCCTTGTCCGTGCCCTTTATTACCGTGAACCTCGCCTTCTTGAGTACGAGCAGTTTTTGGCTGGTGCCAAGGACCCGGGTCTTGTCGGTTTTCTTCATGCCGATATTGTATCATATCGTTCGCGAAGCGGAAATTGAAAATAAACATAAGAGAGCCGTGGTTTTGAGAAGGATCTCAAAAAAAGATACTGAACAGCATGGCCAAGGTGTTCAAGACCCTTGTTTTTTTTCTGCACCGCCGTTCACAGGTCCATGCAAGCATGCCAGATTGCTTGCAGGCCTTATTGACTAGTTCACCTACCCGCAGCACTCACGCTTCGCTGTGCTCCGCTGTGCTGTTTTGGCCTCATTGACTATCATAATGTTTTTTCACGCATGGCAAAGCATGTACCTGTTCACGGGATGCAGGGGGTTCTGGAAAGGCGGTTGAGAATAAAAGAGGTTTGATCATATGATTCGCCCAAAAAATACTTGAAGCTCATATATAAGTAGTTACGTTGTGATCTTGACCTTGACGTTTTCCGGGTCGTGCCTTATCATTACTTTTACGGGGGGATTTTTATGAAGAATTCCGACGGACGGGATGACGCAACCCGGATCGGCAATCCGGGGCCGACGGAGAAAATTCCCGAACGGCTGCAGGCCTCGCTTGTGATTGTGGACGGGCAGGTAAAGGGCATGGAGTATACGGTTGCCAAAACCTATACCGTCATCGGGAGAGACAAGGACGCTGATATCGCGCCAGCGGATGCTCATATGTCCCGCCGGCACGCCGTTATCGTGTACCTTGACCACAGCTATATATTGAAGGACCTGGACAGCAAAAACGGCACGCTCATGAACGGGGCCTTCATCAAGCAGGCGAACCTGCGCCATGGAGACAAGTTCCGTGTCGGGGACACGACCTTCCAGTTTATCCTCCAGGATAATCCCCGCAATACGACGTACGAAATCGAATAGAATCGGGAAAAGCGCTTTCGAACATCAAAAGCTTTCACCGCGAGGGCGCTAAGAGCGCTAAGAAAGCCTAAATTCGAATTTTAAGAGTATTAAAACCTTAGCGTCCTTCGCTTGCACCCAGCGTTTATGAGGCCCTTGATTCCCGTCTCGCGTTACTAAGCGAGATGGTACAACAATGATTCTAAGACTTCCGAATGCGGGAGTGCAGGGCGCGACTTCGCGGTTCAAAAGAGTGGCTTCGCGTGATTTAGGATTCAAGACTTTTATGCCCAGACAGATTAAAGACGAATATGAAATAATCGAGGAGATCGGCGCAGGAGGCATGGCCATTGTGCACAAGGCCCTGCAGAAGTCGCTCAACAGGCCGGTTGCGATCAAAGAACTGAAGAAAGGCTACCATGCGGACCATCAGATAGTCCGGCGCTTTGAGCGGGAGAGCATCGTGGCCGCCTCGCTCCAGCACGAGAATATCGTCCATATCTATGATTACTGGAAGAAACCGAACTATTGCATCGTGATGGAATATGTGGACGGCACGAACCTGGCCGAGATCATCGAGAAGGCCGGCGGGCTTCCCGTGGACATATCGATCATGATCGCGATGCAGGTCTGCAGCGCCCTTGATTATGCCCACATGCGAGGCCTTATTCACCGCGACATCAAACCGAGCAATATCATGGTCAAGCGGAACGGCGAGGTCAAGCTGATGGATTTCGGGATCGCGCATACAAGGAATCTTGAAGCGCTCACCATACCGGGGACCGTCGTGGGGACGCCTGCCTACATGTCGCCCGAGCAGATCGTCGGCCAGAATCTTGATATTCGCTCGGATGTTTTCTCATTCGGCATTGTCCTGTACGAGATGCTCACCGGGACGAAGCCCTTTGTTGACGAGGACACGCGGGCGGTGAGTGCGAAGATACTGAAAGACAAATTTGTTCCTCCGCGCCGCATAAACAGCGACATACCCAGAAGTGTCCAGCGGATCGTCAAAAAATGTCTAAATAAGAAGCCGCAAAAACGCTTCGGATCTATGCTGGATATAGAGAAAAAGCTCGGGAAGAGGCTGGCGGGCAAAACAACGAAAGCGGCTTCGCTCCTGCGGATCACGGAGTATCTTGTTTCGCAGAAGGTGATCGAGCCTGCAACGGACCAGGAGACCCTCATTATTACCGGCAGCCTGCCGAGGCGTGGATGGTTGAGACAAGCGGCAGCAGCAGTTTTGCTTTTGTCAGCTGTTTCCGGCGCCGGCTTCTATTATCTGCGGACTAAATCCGAAGTTCCCGTCACGGTTCCGGCAACTGAGCCTGCTTCTGCGGCATCCCAACCTCTGCTGGTTACTCAACCTGAGCCGACCACATCAGTCTCGCCTGTTTCTTCAGTCAATTCCAATGAGAACCTGCTCAAATCTTCAGGAAGTGCCAGCCCGGCCACGGACACACTTGCTTCTTCTCAAACGCCGACACTGTCCTTATCGCGGGCCGCTTCGATCAAACACAAAAAAGAACAGCCATCCCAGGCGCAGAAAAAGAAGAACACGCTAAAAAAGAAGAAAAAGACGGCGTCCAGCCATTGAAGTTGCCTACCTGTTCGGCGTAGGAGTAAACAAAAATCGTTTTGCAGTTTTTTCTCACGCTTTTCAAGAACCCCCTGCATCCCGTGAGCAGCGTCCGCGCATTACCATGACCGGTAGCAGAGTCGGTAAACCATAAATCATGCATGCGCGTGCGAAGCGCAGCGAAGCTCAGCGCAATGGGCGGCTGTTTCGGCAAGTACAATTGAAGACACTCTGGCATGTCTGCGCGGCGATGCGAGCGGCGGTGCAGAAAAAAGACAAGGATCTGGAACTTCATGGCATGACGTTCATGATCTATTTTCTTTTGGGCAGCTCCGTGCTGGCTAACTTGTTTAGCAGAATGCCTGTGCAGAAAAAACAAGGACTTTACTCTTCTGCTAGGATTTGATGACTTTTTGGAGAAGCCGCCGCGCTTGCGGCTATTCTGTCCTCACCATTTCCGCGACGCATTCTATATGGTAAGTATAAGGGAACATGTCCAAAGGCTGGAGGCGGTCGAGACGGAAGCCGAAGAGATGGAAAAATTTCAAGTCCCTGGCGAGGGTGGAGGGGTTGCACGAGACGTAAATTATCTTCTGCGGGACAAAGGCGAGCACGCGTTCAATGGTCTTCAGGGTGGCTCCGGCCCGGGGAGGGTCGAGCACGATCACATCCGCCCGCATTTTTCGCTGGATCAGCGTTTTCAATCCCTTCTGCATGTCATCCGCGATGAATTCCGTGTTCGCGATCTTGTTCCGTTCTGCGTTTGCCTTTGCGTCCACTATCGCGGAATATCCCGATTCAATGCCGATCACGGCCTTCGCTCTTTTTGCGAGCGGAAGACTGAAGTTTCCGATGCCGCAGTACAGGTCCAGTACGGTCTCTTTTCCGGATAGTTCCGCGAAATCCAGGACCGTGCGGACCATGTTCCTGTTCTGCTCCCAGTTCACCTGAAAAAAATTACCCTCGGTTGCAACCAGCTTCAACCCTTCGACTTCGAGGTTCAAGCTGTTCCTGCCCAGGCTGAATGCCTTTTTCCTGCCCGCAAACCCGGTGATGCCGACGACCTCGGGCGCGTGCAGCTTGAGCCTGGAGAAAAAAGAATCCAAAGGCGCAAGCGTGTTCTGTGCACTGAAGAAGAGCAGATGCGCCTCGCCCGTGGGCGTGGCGTTTATATGGATTTCCTGCAGGGCAGGGAGTTCCGCAGAAAGCATTCTGAGGTTTCCCAGGACTTTTTCAATAACGGGGTGTATCAGGAAGGCGTTTTCAACTTCTATCAGATCGTAGGAGCCCTGGCGAAAAAAACCGATTCGCTGTGTACCGTCTTTCGTTCTCACGTTAAATTGAGTGCGGAGCCGGTAGTGTTCCGTGCGGGGAGAGGCGAGAATCGGCAAGGGGCGGATGGGCTCCATACCGCCTATTCTTTTCAGCGTTTCCTGCAGAATTTCCTGTTTGAACCGGAGCTGGGCAGGGTAGGAGATGTACGACCAGGTTGCGCCGGTGCATTCCTTGTCGCCGCTGCAGGGCGGGCTGATCCGGTCAACGGACGGGTCTAAAATATTCACCAGGCGGGACTCGTAGAAGCCTTTTTTCCTCCGTGTGATTTCGATGAGTGCCCGTTCTCCGGGAAGCGCGCCCGGGACAAAAACAGTCTCGCTGCCGTCGAGCCGGGCCAAGGCGTTGCCCCCGTAAACCATCTTCTCTATCCGAACTTCCGCCCGCTCTTTCATCCGAGGATCTTTTTCACAGTCTCGCGCAGAAGCGACGTGTCCGCGGACTTGACAACATAGGCGTCCGAGCACCAGCTCCCGAAGTCATGCTTATACTCCTCGTAGGCAGTGCTGATAATAATGGGAAGCGTGCTGTCCTTTTCTTTCATTTTGCGAAGGGTCTCGATGCCGTCCATGTCCGGCATCCGCATGTCAAGCGTTACGAGATCGAATTTGGCGGTTTCGAGAACGGCAAGCGCCTGGACTCCGTCATCCACGGTTGTTACCTCGTATCCCATATCTTCGAATTCTTCTTTATAGAGCTCCCGTATATTGGCTTCGTCATCTACAACAAGGACCTTCTTCATAAACACCCCGCCTTCCTGTTATATATATCGTATCGCATTATATGCGCGGTCGCAAGAGAGATTTTGTATAGATCATTTACCGCCAAGACGCAAAGAGCGCGAAGGAAATCGTGAGTCATGAATCCCGCGACTTGCAATCCTCCGGCTCCTGCCGGAGGGGGCTCCACTAGAAAAGGTAAAATTATTTCTTGGGATCCTTCGCCTGGTAATTACTCCTTATGGGCCAGTACAGGCAGTTTGATCGTAAAGACGGCGCCGCCCGTCAGTTTATTACGCATTTCAATCTTGCCCTTATGGGCCTTGACGATCCTGTTCGTAATCGGCAATCCGAGGCCCGTACCGCGCGGTTTTGTCGTATAGTAGGGGTTAAAGACATTATTCATAGCCTTTGCCGAAATGCCGTGGCCGGTGTCTCCGATTTCAATGGCTGCTTCTCCCGTGTCCGGAAGGGAGCAGGTCCTGAGGGTCAAGGTGCCGCCGTTTTCCATTGCCTCCATCGCGTTCTTTATTATATTGATTATCGCCTGTTTCAGCTGCTGCCCGTCAAACTTCATGAGTGGAAGGTTCCCGCAAAAATCCTTTTCGATGATGATCCGGCGTTGCGTCAATTCGTCTTCATACAGAGTGAGAATGTCCTGAATGACGCTATTGAGGTCCCCCTCGGCCATTTGGGGGGCCGCTTCCTTGATGTAGGACAGGTTATCGTGGATGATCGTCTTCGAGGCGGCCCACTTCGCTCAATATGATATCGATGTATTTTTTGTCCTCCCCGCTCTGGAGCTTCTTTGCCAGCCTCCTCGTGAAGCCGCCGATGGACACGAGCGGGTTCCTGATCTCGTGGGTGATCTCGGCCATCATGGCCCCGAGCGCGGCCATTTTTTCGGACTGAACGAGCTGCTCGTGCATTGCCCGCATGTCCTTGTTCATGGTTTCAAGGTTCGAATGGATGACTGCATTTTCAATGGCGAGCGCAGCCTGGTGCGCAAACATAGTGAGAAAGCGCAGGTCGCCGTCCGTGATCGGACGCTGATTGAACATGTTGTCTACGAGAATGACGCCGATGACGCGGTCCTTGGCGACGAGGGGCACCGTCGCAAAACTCTCCACATGGAGGATGTTCCGAAGCGAGGCAGGCACCAGCCGGTTTACGACCGCATCCGTAATGTTATAGGCGCGTTTCTCGAGCACGGTAAGCGCGAGCACTCCCTCGGCGGGGTCGAGAAAAATCCGGATCCGCTTCGCCAGGTTGTTGAGCGCCGAATCCTTGTGCTCGAAAAGCTCGCCGGTCTGGATCCATTCCATCAGGCTTCTATGCCTGTTGGCGACCTCGCTCCAGGCGCGGCCCGCTTCTTCCCAGTTGGTCGGACCCACGCCCATCATGCCCTGGAGCGTGTTGGTGCGCTCGTTCGTAAGGAGGAGGATCGCGCGGTTGAATCCGAGCCCGGTGCCGCCCATCGTCGCGGCGGTCAGGATGATCCTGAGCAGGCGGTCAAGGTTGAGCGTGGCACTCATTGCGGTGCCGATGTCATAGAGGATGGAAAGCTCCTGCGCCCGGGTGCGAGCCTGCTTTGCCAGCTCCTCCATGCGCTCGTACATCGCCGCATTCTCAACCGCAACCGCGGCGCTGCTCGCAACGGTCGTCAGAAACTGGAGATCGTCTTCCGTGAACGGCTGTTCTTCCTCCCGGTTATAGAGGGTTATGACGCCGATCAGCCTTTCATGGAAAATGAGCGGAACGCTGATCACGGATCCGGCGGACAGTTTTACCCCGCGCGCGAGGGACTGCTCATTCGCGACATTTTGTATGAGGAGCGGCTTTTTCTCCCGCACTACGCGCTCGGTTATGATTTTGCCGATCCGGGCGTCCATTTCCCTGATCATTCCGTCAAGCGGACTGAACGACGAGTAGCTCGTCCGGGAGACGACGTCGGGCTCGTTTACGAGCCGGATGGTGCAGCCCTGCGCGCGTACTGACTGCGTGCTGTTTTTGGCAATGAGCGACAGCAGCTGCTCGAGGTCGAGCGTCGAGGTGAGCGCCATGCCGATTTCATATATGGTGGCCAGCTCGGACAGCCTTTCCTGGATGCTCTGGAACAGCTGTGAGCTCTTGATCACTCCGCTCAGCTGGTTCGCCGTGGTGGTCAGCAGCGTCAGCTCCGAAGACACGGCCTGCCAGGTCGAAAGAGACAGAACGAAGATGACCCCGAGACACCTGTCTTCATCCATGATGGGCGCTGCAACCAGGGATTTGAATTTCTCGATCCCCGATTCGGGAACATACTGGAACCGCGGATCGGTATACGGATCTTCGAGCGCAAGCGGCACTTTCTGTTCGGCGACCCAGCCCGCAATCCCTGAACCGATGGGAAAACTCATTTTCCCGATGCTCTCCTGGTTCAGGCCGACAGCGGCTGTGAGCGTGACCGTTTTTCTGGACCTGTCGATCAGGAACACGGAGGCGCCGTCCTTCCCCATGCCCCGTGCTATGACGTCGATGATGCGCCGGAGCTTCTCGGAAAGATCGATGTACGAGTTCGAGATCCTGCTGATCTCGTTCAGTATGGTGAGTTCGGTTTTATAGGTCGTTTCCATGATGGTTTATTAACCACACCCTGCACTCGCGCTGACAGCACTCGTAAGCGCTGGGTACAAGCAAATTAACACGGGTTCCGACTTTGTCGGAACGCACAGATGAATTCTAAAGAATATTTTCGATTGTTTCTTGAGGCTTTAATCTGTGTTTACCCGTGTGTCAGCGAAGCGGACCTGTGGTTATTAATTATTATTTTTTCTTTAGCGCTTTCCGATACACCTTCACGTATTCCCCGGCGGAACGCTCCCAGGAAAAATCCTGCTTCATGCAGCATTGCACGAGCTGCCGCCATTTCCCTGTCTGGCCGTACACCGACACTGCACGAGCGAGGCACTTGACGAGAGCCTCAGGCGTATACTTTTCGAACACGAACCCGGTGCCCTGCCCGGTGGCACTGTAATTTTTCACGGTATCAGCGAGTCCGCCGGTTTTCCTCACGACCGGCACTGTTCCGTACCTGAGTGCAATCAGCTGGCCGAGGCCGCACGGCTCATACCGGGAAGGCATGAGGAACATGTCCGATCCGGCGTAGATTTTTTTGGAGATCGTTTCATCATACCGCAGCAGCACCCGGAGCTGTTCCGGGTATCGCTCGGCTGTCTCTGTCAGGATGCGTTCGTATTGTTCTTCGCCGGTTCCAAGGATGACGAGTTGTACGCCGAGGGACATGATTTCCGGCAGCGCTTCAGCGAGAATATCGAAACCCTTCTGACCGACCAGCCGGGTCACCATCCCGATGACCGGCTGCTTTCCGTACGGCAGACCCGCAAGTTTCAGCAGTTCTTTCCTGCATTCCGCCTTGCCCCCGGGCCGCGCAGCCGCGTATTTAGTCGCAATCGCTTTATCCCGGGACGGGTCCCACTGCTCGTTGTCGATGCCGTTCACTATTCCGTACAGGTCCGCAGAGCGCCGGGCGAGGACGCCGTCAAGCCCGTGGCCATAGTCCGCTGTCTGGATCTCCCGGCTGTACGTCCTGCTCACGGTCGTAAGGATGTCGGAGTAAACGAGCCCTGCCTTGAGGAAACTGATATGGCCCCAGAACTCGATGCCTTCCGGCGTGAAGAATTCCCAGCCGAGGCCCAGCAGGTGCATGTCCCAGTGCCAGAACGTTCCCTGGTACCCGAGGTTATGAACCGTAAACACGGACTTCGTCCGTTCAAACGGCGGCTTTCCCCGGTAAAATGTCTTCAGATAAAGAGGGATGAGCCCCGTCTGCCAGTCGTTGCAGTGGATAATATCGGGCTCAAAGTCCAGCGCTTTGCAGAGTTCAAGTGCGGCCCGCGAGAAGAAGGTAAAGCGTTCAGCGTTGTCAGGATAATCGCCGGCACGGGTGCCGTAGATGCCGGGGCGGTCGAAGTAAATGTCCTTTTCCAGGAAATAGACCGGAACGTTTTTCCCCATGCCGCTCTGCAGGACATCGCAACGCTCGCGCCAGGAGCCGAGGTCTACATGATATGCCGCGACATGACGGAGGCCGAACCGCTTGCGGTCGACGACCTGATAGCGCGGCATGATTACGCGTACATCATGCCCTGCTGCGGCGAGGGCCTGTGGAAGACTGCCGGCGACATCTGCCAGCCCGCCGGTCTTTGCAAAGGGGACCGCTTCAGATGTCGCGAACAGTATCTTCATAGTTTTATTTCACGCAGAAATTTCGCCGCTTCCTCGGGAGGCGTCGGATTGATATAAAACCCGGACCCCCATTCAAAGCCCGCGACGCTCGTGAGCTTCGGCATGAATTCTATATGCCAGTGATAGTACTCGTTGCGCTCGTCCCTGAAGGGGGAGGTGTGGATAACAAAATTGTAGGGTGGGTTTGAAAGGGCTTTATCGATCCGCTTTAAAACATTCTGGAGCAGGCCGGCGAGGTCCCTGAAGTCTTCATTCGTAGAGCAGGCATAGCAGGACACGTGCTTCTTGGGCAGTATCCACGTTTCAAACGGAAAACGGGGAGCATAGGGCGCGAGAGCGATAAAAAGGGGTGTTTCAAGCACAACGCGGGTGCCGGTATGGTGCATTTCCTGACGTATGATATCGCAGAAGATACACCGTTCCTTGAGATCGTAGTGCCGTTTGCAGCCGTCGATTTCTTCCTGGACCTGGATCGGCACGATGGGCAGCGCGATCAGCTGCGAATGAGAGTGCTCGAGTGTGGCCCCGGCCGTCAAACCCTCATTCTTGAATATCAAAGTATACTGAAAGCGCTTGTCCTTCTTCAGGTCTTCCATCCGATCGCGGTATGCCCAAAGCACCTCCTCAACGGCCTTCTGAGGGAGGGTCGCAAGCGTTGCGTCGTGGTCCGGGGTCTCAATGATGACCTCGTGGGCGCCGATACCGTTCATCTTGTCGAAGATGCCTTCGCCCTGTTTGTTCAGATCGCCCTCGATTTGAAGGGCCGGAAACTTGTTGGGAACCACCCGAAGACGCCACCCCGGTCCGTTCCGGGCGCCGCTGCCGTCACCGCGATAGGCCAGCACTTCGCCGGGAGTGGTACGTTCGTTGCCGGCATCGAAAGGGCAGAAACCGCCGCGTTTCCGCCCACGCTGGTCCCGGAAATCAGCAGGCCGCTTGCCGCGCTCTGATGAAATGATCACCCAACGGCCGGTAATGGGATCTTTTCGCAATTCTGGCATTCAGAACTCCTCTATTCGAAAATCAATAAAAAATACGAAATATTCAGTATTATAACCGTCTGAATCACTGTTGTCAAAAGAAGTATCAATATGCTATGATGAAATCTGTGGGCAAAAAACCGAGCAAATTATACGTTACGCTTCAGAGCCTGTTAAAAGCGCGCGGACTTGAATCCCGGCTGAGCGAGTACCGGGTGCTGGGCCGCTGGGAAAAGGCCGTGGGTCCGGCTATTGCGCGGCATGCACTGCCTGTAAAACTCCACGGCAAAAGGCTTTATCTCACTGTGGACAGCCCCGCCTGGATGCAGCAGCTGTCCCTGCTCAAGCCGGAGATTGTCAAGAAGGTGAACGAAGCGCTCGGACGAACAGCGGTTGCGGACATTACGCTCAACCTCGGTGAAATACCGGTTTCTGAGACGCCTCCGGATGACCGCCCTGTGCAGGCGGCCCTCGATGCAGCGGATTACGAAACGATCGAACAATACGTCCGGGATATCAGCGATCCGGATGTACGGGCCGCGGTCAAGCGCGTTATCGAGAAAGATATTTTAAACAAGAAAGCAAAACAGAAAAGGTAATGTCGTTCTTGCTTCTCCATCCTCTTAAGTCCCCGCTCAATTTCTTTTCCTGATGCCTCCGCCGCAAGCAAGCAGTTCAGGTCAGTATCCCATGCATTGACGCTCCGAATCCGGAGCCACTTCCCGCCGCATTCCAGGGTGCTCTGATACTACTTTGCCCCACTTGATCTTTTTCCCAGTGGAGCTAATTTACTACTATGCATCCTGCTGTAAAGGCCAATTCTAAACGGTAAAATTGCGGCAAAAAGTAGGAATATCGCTGAAGGAACTAGTGTCAAATCTTCCGGTATCATCCGGAAGGAGTCAAAAATACGAAGAATAACGGCCCCAAATACGTATTTCGGACCGTCAGCCTGTACGCGAAGGACGGCAAGCTGAAGTACTGCTACAACCTCGGCGGCGTGAAGCACTTCTCTGTCGGGGGGACCAGTCCAATCCCCGCGACATTGGCGATGGTCCCGCCGATGATGGCTGCGACGTCGGGGAAGACTCGGGCGCTCCCGTTTCCGAAGACTACAGCTCGCACGGCAACGCATTCAACGGCCGCGTCAAGGGGGTGCAGCTTGACATCTCGGAAACCGCCGAGAGCGCGGAGCACCTCGTCAAACCGGAGGATGCGATCCGCATCGCGATGGCACGGCAGTAAACGCATTGAGTGGCCGGGCAGCCCGAACCGGGCCGCCGGCCGTTTGTGATGGATAGACGCCGCGGTCATTGGCGCGAAGATGGGTGGTTCTCACTATTATGACCTCAGGCATACCTATTGATAGTTTGTATCTATGGCAATTCTTTCTGGCGACAGTGGCGCTTGTCTTCCTTTGCATCGAGGGAGGTTATTTCCTCGGAAAAAAGGCGCGTCACAAAGACCCCGCATTGGAGTCGTCGGTAAACGCCATGGCTGCAGCAGCTGCGGGATTGCTCGCATTCATGCTGGCGTTCACCTTCGGGTCTGCCGCCTCCCGTCATGACTCGCGCAAGAACATGGTCATCGAGGAAACGAACGCGATTGGGACCACGTACCTCCGCGCTGCGCTCCTGCCCGATCCCCACCGTGAGGAGATCCGTCGTCTTCTGCGTGATTATGTCGATATACGCGTGAAGGCCGGTCAGAATGGACCGGAGAGACTCTCGGAGGCAGTGGCCCGGTCTGAGGCGCTGCAGGACCAACTCTGGGCCCAAGCTGCCGCTGCCGCAATAAAGACGCATGGTTCTATTACGACCGGCCTCTTCATTCAGTCCCTGAACGAACTGATCGACCTTCATCTGAAGCGATTGACTGTAGCGGTCAGAAACCGCGTTCCGGCAACCATCTGGGTCACTCTCTATTTTCTGTCGTGCCTGGCGATGTTCATGATGGGCTACCGGTCGGGACTCGTGGGCGCGCGAAGCCTCATGGTTTCGCTGGCGCTTGTCCTCTCGTTCTCGGGCGTCATGTTCCTGATCGCTGACCTCGACCGTCCCCAGAAGGGATTCATGCGGGTGAGTCAACAGGCCATGGTAGAACTTCAAAACAAACTCAATAAGGACGCGGCGCCTTCGGCGCCGGGCCGGAAGCAATCAAGTGAAGGAGGAACGAGATAAACGCAGCAGCGGCGCGTGCGGGGGACCGAAAAAAATCATCGACGTGACATGCTCAGAGACGGATGGAAAGCGGTGGGCAAGGTCTTTGTCATCGCGGTCATCATCGACGCGGTGTGCCAGTTTATAGTTCCGGCGGCTATGGAGGTTCGCTATATGGTTCTGGTTATTGAGGCGCATTGCAAATCTCGAACTGCAATTGACGCCAACGCATCCCGACCTTGCCGGCGGTCTTGGGTTCCTGGGCATGGGCCAACTGCAGTTCGGCCTTATTATTTTTGCTTTTGCGTCCGTTGTTTCCGCCGCCCTGGGCGGAAGAATCATGTATGAGGGCGCAGCTCTTTCATCGTTCGCGCCCCTGATCATAGTATTCATATTAACCTGAAAAAAGCAGTTGGACACGGATAAAATCTGATCAACACGGATTTATAGGAAGTTACGAACAGTAATGGATTCACCCAAAAGGCGAGATGGCTTTTTGCTCTATCACATTGTTTTGATCCGCTGTTTCCGTGTTCATCCGTGTTCAAATGCCGTTTTTAGGATTAATCACGGTCATTCTTTTGCTGGGCCCCCTCATGGTATTCAGCAGTAAACTTTTCCGCACTAAGAGAAACGGCCTTCTTGAATACGGTGTTCTTGCGGACAGGTACACGGAAGCATTCGCCTGGAAGTGGGTCCGCGGCAGCGTGCGCAAAGAAGAAAAGCTGCTCGGCAGCCCGGACATCCAATCGCTCTCCGACCTTGCAAACAGCTTTGAAATCATCCGCAAAATGCGGTTGTTTCCCTTCGGCAGCGGGACATTCATCATTCTTGCGCTGTCGGCCCTCGTTCCGATGCTTTCGTTAGCGTTGACGGTCTTTCCCCTGGACGAGTTATTGAAGAGAATCATCAGTATCCTGCTCTAAAGGAGCCAGACACAGGACGATCTGGAAACGTAAGAAAAAAGACTGTTCCCTTTTCGCTCAAAGACGCAAGGTCGCAAAGCTGCCGGTAATAATCAATCTCAATATATTGTCTCCCTAACCATCGTCTACGCTTTTTAAATTCATGATAACCGCGCTGGAAGGCGAAGACCTCATGAGGGAGTACGATCCTGCGACCGCACTTTAGCTCTGGAGGGGGAAATGAGAAGGGGGAGCTTCAATCGCGAGGGGTAATTATCATACCTATTACTAAACAGATTTCGTAGAAGTTAAACCGTAACAGTCACTGCGTGAAAGTTGCTATTTGTCAAGAATCGAGAAGTGACCGTCATGACCTCTGAAAAGTGATATTTCAACGGGCTGTTGCCCAAACCCCCGTTCACCCTTCGACAGGCTCAGGGCGAACGGTATGGCCATTGATAACATAAAATTTTTCCGTTCGTGCTGAGCCTGTCGAAGCACAAAATCGGTTTGAGCAACAGCCCGTCAAGACCCGACTCCATTTGGTTCGCTCGCTGATGTTAAAGATACGCACAGTACAGTTTTAGCTGTCTCACGGTTTGAGTATCCTAAGCTTCAGATCTTTGATGGGTTTGAAGTGTTTAGCATTGGCTGTACAGAGAGTTAGATTATTCTCCGCAGCAGTAGCCGCGATGACCGCGTCGCCAGCCCGAATGCCGTTCGATAGCGTGTACTCCTCGATATAGACTGCCGCACGATGCCCGATGTTCTCCGTGAATGGCAAGGTTTGAAAAGCGAAATCCTTTAAAAACGTTTTTGTGTAATCAAGCTGCCGTCTGTTTTCAGCAGATTGCAGCAATTCCATGTAGGTCTGGACCGAGAGAAATCGTTCTTCATCGCCCTCGACTACTTGCGCAGCCTTGCGGTTTCCCCGCTGTATCCAGATAAAAATATCCGTATCAAAGATCACGATAGCGTCCTCCACGGAGTTTGCTCATCTCCTCTTCGACCGATTTCCCTTTTTTTCGCACAGGCGGATTTACGAGAAAAGGTTCTTTTGTCACTTTCGTTTCACGTATGGTTTTTCGCATATTAAAGAAAGGATGCTCGGTGACCTTGCGTGCTGAATAATTGGCGCCAGAAATAATTACGCCTTTTTGCTTTCCGTGGTAAGAAATTGATACCTTCTCGTTGCGTTCGATTGCCTTCAATACGTCGTTCATACGGTATCTGAGATCAAGAATGGTTGCTTTCATGACTTCTCCTTATCAAATTCTGTTCTGTATATAGTAACTATACAGATTTATAAGATGTGTGTCAAGAGTTGTCATAGCTGTTTCGCTGCATTGCTTTCTGCTGAGGTCGAAAGCGTCATTTGAAACCCATCAACGAGCCTGTAGGAAAAGTCACTTTGCAGAAAACTCTTTTCCCGGCTTATCGTGTCTAATCTGTCCTGCTCTGTTCGGATTATTGGTACAGTTTGAGGACCTGCTTTGTTCAAGCCCCGGTTTCTATCCCGGCTGCCTTTCATTTACTGCTCTATGCTACTCTTCACTATGCTCATCACGCAAACCCCGGTCCGTATCGATGCACCTTGAGAAGATTGTGCACGGTGCAGTACAGAACCCATTGGACGTTGACCTTGCGTTTCCCCCGAAGGCTGAAGCGGTCCAGGCCAAGGTTTGATCGGATGTCTGCGAAGACCGGCTCGACCGTGGCCATTCGTCTTCCATATATAAACCGGCCAGCGATCGAATCTATCTTTTCTTTCATTTTCTCCGTGAAGGTCTTGGCATGCTGTTCATTCTTTCCGGTGTAGTACGCGAACTGCCGGGTTACCGTCTGGTCGGGGTTCTTCATGCACTTCGCTCGGAGCCCGCAGGGAATACAGTTCGTCTTGCTGCCCCGGAACTTGATGAAGCGCTTTCCGTTGATCAGCACGTTGGCGCCATCACGGTACAGCCGCTTGCCCGCGGGGCAGATGCAGAAATCCTTATCGGGGCTGACCGTGAAATCTTTGGGCTGGTAGATGCTCTTCCTTCCGAACCGCTTTGCCAGTTCTTTCATGAACTTTTCCTTGTATCTTCCTGCGTCCTTGAATCGCGGGTCCCGCTGCCGGAACCTGTTGTCCGCCACATAGGCGTCGATGCCTTCTTCCATCAGCATCTGCACGTTCTTTTCCGAGTGAAAGCCGCTGTCTGTCGTGACTTTGGTTTCCTCGAAGATATCTTCTTCCTTTCCGATGGTTTGGAAATTCTCCCGGGTGCTTTCGATCATGGGCTTGAGGACGTGGGGCTCGGGCTCTCCGAATGCTTCGGCATGGACCACGACCTGGTGTTTGCTGTCCACCATGGCGACGCCGTTATACCCTTGGATCACGCCGTGGGAAGTCTTCATCGTGGCGCTTTCGTTGTCGGTGATGTTGCTTTTCCGGGGCTTCTTGCCGCTGCCGGGCTTGTCGTCGTTCTCCGCCAGCCATTCCTTGATCTTTTTGACCTTGGCCCGGAGGGTTTCGGCGTATTGCTCTTCTTTCTCTATGACTGCTTTGTCCGTTTCGGTCTTGTCCCTCTCCCGGTGCCGGGTAACGATCTGGCGGATGGCCTTTTCCATCTTCTCTTTCTTGTGCTTCAGCTCTTTCTTGGTTCCGCTCCATTCCTTTGACGCATTCGAGGGGAGCTTGCACCCGTCTACGGCGAACATCTCTTTGCTGATCAGGCCCATTTCGTCGCAGATCAGGAGCACTTCGAGGAAGAGTTTCACCGTTTCCTGATCGTTCGAGGAGATGAAGTCGGCAATGGTGGTGAAGTGCGGCCGGGTGTCGGCGGAGAGGGCCATGAAGATGACGTTGTTATTGCAACAGTCGGCGATCTTCCGGCTTGAGGTGATGCCCTTTGAATAGGCGTAGAGGACGATTTTTAAAAGTATCCGGGGATCGTAGGCCGGGGCGCCGGTCTCATCGTTCTGATAGCGGAGATCAAATAAGGAAAGGTCGATGTCGTTGTCGATTATATAGTGAAGGGTGTGTTCGAAGGTGCCCGGGAGGATTTGTTTGTCGAAGCTGACAGGAATGAATTTGCCTTGGGAATAATCATAGTCCTTGTATCTCGCCATACGCCTCCCGTGGGTGAGGGGCCGGGCGCATTTTGCCCGAGCCCCTTTCGACCGGCACGTTGGATTTCGGATGATTATGCGACGCGGGAGTAGGGACGTACTTCCTTGATGATCTTATCGTGAAGTTCCTCCTTGGCTACTTCCATATCGTATCTGGCTTGCAGATTGAGCCAAAACTGCGCTTCCATCCCGAAAAAATGGCTCAGGCGCAACGCGGTATCGGCGGAAATAGAGCGGCGGCCATGTACGATTTCATTGATACGGCGGGGGGTTACTCCAATGTCTTTTGCAAGTCTGTACTGACTGATTCCCATTGGCTCCAGGAATTCAGCAACCAGTATTTCACCGGGATGAATGGGAGGAAAATCACGCTTTTTCGTCTTCATATTCACACCTCTTTAATGATAATCAACAATTTCAACGTCGAAGGCATCGCTGCCTTTCCATGTAAAACAAATTCTCCACTGCTTATTGATGCGGATACTATGCTGCCCCTTTCTTTCGCCTTTCAATTCCTCAAGATGGTTTGCCGGTGGGATCCGCAAAGTATCGAGGACTGTCGCGGCATGAAGCATTTCCAGCTTTATCGCGGCGGCCCGCTGAATAGTCTGTGGCAATTTAGAGGAGAACCGACCACGGAATATCTTTTCGGCCTCTCTGCTTTTGAAGGATTTAATCACTGGGGTTATATTATCTCAATTGGATATTATCGTCAAGAGATATTATAAGTTACGATTTTCTGGCTAATTATGATTCTACCCCTTGAAAATCATATCCCTGATGGTTTCTATGATTTGGTTAGACGGCTTCCAGCTATTTTCATGTTGATATCTCTTTTTAGCCTAATCGTCGAAGATGTGTAGTACAGGAAGTACTTTTACCTCCTCATGCCGTACTTCTTCATCTTTTCTCAGTTTGTGGGAAACAACGACTGTAGAGGATTAAACTATGACGACTTTCTTGTCGACATTGTTCATCGGGTAATGCTTTCCATTCCCGGTCAAGAGAAGTGCATTCTTTTCATGAGCAGTAGCAGCAATAAAACAATCATCAAGCTCAAGGCTTTGGCTCTTGATGCTTCGTTTGTACTGCCCGGCTTTTTCAGCTATTTTTACTGTAATGTCGAGAACTGTCAGACTGTCCAGCAGTCCGAGGGTCTTTTCTCGCTCATGAGACTTCATTCCGGCATGGATCTCCGCGACGGTAATGACGGAACAAAAGATGTCGGCGTCTTCAAGAAGGCCGGATAGAATATTACGGGCCTTCACGTTACCACGGAGAAAATGGATCAGAATGTCGGTATCAACAAGAACATTTTTCATCGGCCCTTTTTCCCCCGTGTCGATTTACGCAGCCTCCTGACATAGATGGCGGCTCCTTCCCGCATTTCCGGGTGGTCCTTGTCTTTCCAGGCGCCAAAGCTCACCTCGAATGCCTTTGCCAGTTTGATCCGTTTGAGTTCTTTGCGGAGAGCTTCGGACACGACCTTGCTCTGCTGACGCTTGTCGACGGTCCTCTTTAGTTCATCCAGCAGGTCTTCAGGCAGTAAAAAATTAGCCTGCTTAGTAGCGCTCGCCATATCTCCTCCTTCAAAAACTATATATAGATAACTATATAGGGATTTCTCTAGGTAGTCAATATCGAAGGTAAGCAAGTTACAAACCGAGTTATGTAAGAAGGCGTAGCGAATTTAATTTTGAGGAGCCCTTTTCTGTTTGCGCCGGACCGCTGTAGCAGCCGGCTGAGGTCCGGGATAGGTTATTCTATTCCCATCATTCACAGCCGCCCAAGGCGTGAGCGAGTGTTCTTTCACGCTTGTCCTGCTCATGATGTCCAGTATCGTGATCCCACGAACAAGCAGTGCATCACCAATGAGGGAGCGGTGGCATCGCCACGGGACCGATTCCGCGCACATGATGGCAACCTGTCTTCCCGCCGCGTTCCGTATGAGCCCGTCCAATCCGCGTTCAAACTCCTCGGTCTGCATATAGTCGGCGAATCCGCGAAATGAAGCGTTTGCCCAGGCCGTATTAACCGAATCTTTCCTGGCGTGACGCAGGCCGCCCAGCTCAGGAATATGGATGTAACCGATATTCTGCTCTTTCAGGCCGGCTTCGAGCGTATCGCTGTTATATTGAGGATTGAAACGTGATTTAGGGATGGTCCTCACGTCCACGACCAAATCAATGTCGTGCGCTTTCAGCAGTTCTACAAACTCCTCCAGAGACCGCGTAGAATGGCCGATCGTGAACATCGTAGGCATAGACTTCGCTATTTTCTTCATCGGTGCTCATTTGGGGCTCGGCTTTTAGTAACCACTGACGCGCCCGGATTTTCTACAGGCATCCTCTGCGTATTGCCCAGGGCACGGATATAGGTGACGAGGTACCAGCGGTGTTCAGGAAGTACGATACGGGGAAGGACGGGTTCGTGGCCGATGCCTGTCAGCATGCCTCTCAACAGTTCGCCATCGGTTTTGCTCGTTACTTTATTGTGGTGTAAATCGGTCGGCGCGGGCATGTAGCTGTAGCCGACGGGCCCGTCACCCTGGCCGTTCTGTCCATGACAAAAAACGCAGTAGTACCCGTAGTAGATTTTCCCGCGATCGCGGTTCTGCGCTGTATCCGGCAGGGGATTTCGTATTCGGGATGCCTGCTCTGCGGCAGGCACAGCTCTTGAATCAGGCTCAACCGGCACGATCCCCAAAGGCGGCAGGGGCATGGTCTGCTCGTAAGCCTTGATATTCGGCTGCACCTGCATGCGGGGGCCCTGAAACATTATATAAAAATACAGGAGGCCGCCTACCCCTATGAGAGCAATTCCGGCGAAAAGCCACTTCATAAATACTCCTTTATATATGTTGGACGCAGATAAAGGCGGAAAAAACAGGATTACATCTAAAAAGAAAAATTTTTAATCTGCGGTCATCTGCGTAAATCTGCGGACAAAATATTCTGCTTTTTTACTAATCCGGTTCCATCGGCCTTCCCTCGGGCATGGGATTGATGACAATCATTCCCGGCTTCATCGGCAACGGCGGCGCCATAGTAGAATACATTGACTGGGCCGGCGTATCCGGGAGGCTTCCGTGGTCCCAATAGCGCGGCGGATCATGAACCAGGTGATGAGACCACATCCCGTAGCCCATCAAGGAAAGGCCGAAGAGAAAGAGAATCACCCATCCCACGAGCTGCGGGGGTACTTTGTATTCTTCGTAGTGTTCAAAAATTTCCTTTTCGTCCATAGCACACCTACCAGTTCGGAGGATTCCCCGCCTTGAGAAGAGGATAGACAAAAGCGAGCAGACCGGTCCCTGCGATCGTAAGGATCAGTATCCAGGGAAAGGTCTTCTGAAACCAGATGAGAAACGATTTGAGGTTCGTTATCTCGAGCTGGGCCTCGCGTTCGACGCCCCGCTTTCTCCAGATAGCGATGTAGGTCAGGGCCGTGAGCAGTACGAGGATGTCTCCCAGGCCCAGGGCGAACCAGATCCAGTGGAGCCGGTATATTTCGAGATTGAACATAATTAACTCCGTTTAACTCCTTTTGTAACCACGAATTTCGACTTTGTCGAAACACACAGATAAAGACAGGTAAAATCAAATTAAAAAGATTTAAATTTTATAATCCTTATCCGTGTTCATCCGTGTGTCCCGACTTGTCGGGACCTGTGGTTATATTTTTATTCTTTACCTGTGGTTCTTCCGGTATTTCCGCCCACAGCGCAAGATAACGCGCCCGCTCCTGGTCTTTAAAATGTCCTGCACGAAATGCCCAGTATACGGCAAACGCGCCGGTGATCAGGATCAACAGCGTGAAGGACAGCCAGTACAAAAAGAAGGCGCCTGAGGTCACTTTTTCTCTCCTTTCGGCATGCCGGTATTACCCCCCTCCATCTCGGGAGGTGCATACTCATTTTTCCACTCGGGCTCATGCGCGGCATCGATTCCCCGGGGTTCGATGTTCCCGTCTGTATACCCTATAAAGGAAACTGCAAGGTAATTCGACACGTCCCAGATCTTTGCCGATTCCAGGTCACGCTTGAAATACGGCATTGCTGTCCCTGAAATGCCGTTCATGATCTGGTAATAGAGCAGTCCTCCGATGTACCGGTTCTCGATAAGGTGACGACGGAGCGTCGTAAAATTGAGCGGCGGCGGCATCAGGAATTTTGCGGCAGGACCCTGGCCGTCCCCGATGGAACCGTGGCAGTTGATGCAGAAATCCTGGTAGATCCGCTTCCCTTTGGACAGCGACGAAGCTGTTGCGGGGTAGGGATTCGGCATCCGCTGCCACACCTCCGGCACCTGCGCATGCAGCCATTGGATGTTCTCGTCCACCCCGGCGCTGAACGCTGCGATGGACTGCCGTCTCCATGAGTTCTGGCGGCCAACGCGCGAGTCGGCGTCCTTCATGCCGAGATACTGCATGAACGCGGTCAGTTTAGCGATGTCCTCGTCGCCCAAAAACTCCCAGCTTGGCATGAGTGAGACAGGGCTGGTGTAGCGGGGATTTTTGAAATGGGCACTATGCCAGTCATCCGGATGCTCTCCGCCTTCCTGCGAGAGATCGGGACCAATGCGTTCGGTGCCGGGGAGGTACGGTTCCTGGCCTACGAAGTCGCCTGCTTCGGCAATCCGCTCGGATCCTTTGCCCCAGTCATTGATACGCACGAAGAGGGAGTGGCAGTACGTGCACCCGTTATTGACAAACAGACGGAAGCCCTCTTTCTCAGGCTGTTCCATGGGCCTCCAGATTGTTGACGGCTTAACTTCCATCGTCTGCATGGGAAGGATCACCATGATGAAGGCAGAGGCCCAGAACATGAAAATGCTGCCGATGATCAGCAGTGCCGGCGTCATCTTCATGGCCCATTCTCCTTTGTCACGGGTTGCGGCTCGAACGGTTCTCCCCGTTTAATGGTCATGACAAGATTAAAGAATCCGACGAAGGCGGAGGCTATGATCAAAATTCCCAGTGCGGCCCTCGCCACCATGTACGGCATGATCTGCGGCAATACCCGGTAGACGACCTCTCCATTCTCCCAGGCTTCGCCCTGTACCAGCCCTGCAATGGTGAGCACGACAAAAAACCCGGTCAGCCCGAACAGGACCAAGCCGAACTGGAGATTTACGAGCCGGGACGACCAGATGCGGCGCCGCAAGATATAGGGAAGCACATGCCACATAGTGCCGAGCGCGATGAAGCCCGCGAACCCAAGGACCGCGATGTGGGAGTGAGCGATGGTCCAGTTGTTCAAATGGGTGACCCTCTGCACAAAAGGCAGGGACTGGAACGGTCCCTGGATACAAGTCAGGATATACCAGATAGTGCCTGCCGTAACGATTCTTGCCGCAGGATCATGAAGGAGTCTTCCTCCGTATCCCCGGGCAGTGAGCCACAGGTTCGCGAGCGCGACAAAAACAGGCACGGTCATGGTAATCGAATTCACTACCGTTACCACTTTCAGCCAGTTCGGTATCGGGATCTGGAGGATATGGTGGCCGCCGATGTGCGTATAAAAGGCAATAAGCGTCCAGAACCCGACAAGAGACAGCGTATGAGAATTGATCGGCGTCCGGGTGACGCGCGGGATCACATAATAGGCAGCTCCGACGGCAAGCGGAGTCAGCAATAATCCGGGCAGGGCGTGCCCGTAGAACCAGTGAATGATAGGGTCGATGATCCCCGCGAGAGCGCCGGTTTCAGGATGCCACATCACGTTGCCGATGGGATAAAAGCCCGCTGTCCAGATAAGCATGCCCACGAAATACCATATCGAGACATACAATGCCTTTTCAGAGCGGTTCACAATGGTCATGACAATGTTTACGAGCAGAATCAGGATGGAAAGAACCAGGGTAATGTCAAAAATCCAGAGATGCTCCGCATACTCGCGTCCCTGGCTCAAGCCGAAGGGAAAAGTAAAGTACGCGCTCAGCATGGTCGCGTTCCACAGCATGCAACTCACCCATCCGAGCGGTTCCGACCAGAGAGGGGTCCGCAAGAGCGCGGGCACGTAATACACGCCGCACCCGATCAAGGTGGTAGTGACGAACCCGAACAGAACAGTATCGACATGGGTCGGCCGCACCCGGCTGAAGACCAGCCATGGAATATTATTAAAGAACTCCGGAGAGACGAGGTTAATCGCCGAAAAAAGCCCGAAAAGCGTTCCGGACATGAACCAGAAGGCGCCCGTGACGATGAAGGCGAGGGCGGCGGAGTTTTGGCGATGGAAAATTGAAGGCATGCAGAACCTCGTTACGCTAAATTTCAAAATTTACCACGGAGGCACAGAGACACGGAGAAAATTAAAATGTATTTCTTGGTTTTTTATACTTTTTGTCATTTGGATGTTGCCGCATTATTTGTTTGTCCCGTTGCTATGCGACCCTCCGTGCCTCAGTGTTTCCGTGGTGATGTTGAATCTTTATCGATGACAAGTAAAACAATCAATCGTCGCTTTCGTTTTTCTGTGGCACTCGATGCAGAAGCCCATGATAAAGTCCTGCTGCTTCACCACCCGGTCCATGAGCGGCATGTTGCCGTGGCATTGGCTGCAGTCGATCCGCCGATGGATGTGCATCGAATGATTGAAATAGACGAAATCCGGCAGATAATAGACCTTGTTCCACGCAACCGGTCTTTTTTCAAAGTAAAAACCGCGGAGTTTCGCTATCTCGGGATAGGTCACCGCGATCCGCGCATGACAGAGCATGCAAGTTTCCAGCGCAGGTATTCCGGCGCGAGCCGTGGTCATGGCCTCGGGATGACACATGAAGCAGCTGATCTTTTTGTCGTTCACATGCACGCGGTGGCTGAAAAAAACCGGCTGTTCTATGCCGATCTTTCCCTTGCCGTAAAAATTAAAAACATAAATCAACGAGCCGGTCACTATAATCGCGATCAAACCCAGCACGACCTGGACGGGAATATCGATGCCGGGTTTCATTCCGGGTTGTTCGCTCATGGTTCGCCTACTCTTTTTCTCGCTCAGGATTTTGTAGGGCAACCCTTCAGGGTTGCGGTTTTCCGATATTCGCAAGGCTAAAGCCTTGCCCTACAAAGCCGGTTTCATTCTCTGTGACCTCTATGCGCTCTGTGTCTAATTGTTTTTTCAAGATTCTTCCGGAAATCCCGGCAGAACTCGTCGCGCCGCCTCCATGCTCAAACCGAGTCCGCCGAGGACGGCGGCGGTCGCGGCAAGCTCAACCAATCCGAAGTTCGCCTCATGTGAAAACGACGGGGCGACCTGCCACCATCGTTCCATCCAGAGTCCGACGAGCAGGAAAATGGATACTCCGCCCAGGAAAGGACGGTTTCTCTTTGACCATTCCGTTACAAGCAACAGCAACGGGCCAAAGTAAACCAGGAACAGGAGAGCGGTCGTGACCCGGAGCCACTCGGGATGATGCATCCGATCAATGAGATACGATGTCTCTTCAGGAATGTTCTCATACCAGATTGTAAGCAACTGCATAAAAAGGAAAGAAGTAGTGAGAATGCTGAAGGCGAGAATCAGTTTCCCGAGGTCCTGACGAAGGTCCGGTCCGAACTCCGGACTGACGGCCGCCAGGAACGCCCAGAATACCGCCGCGACGTAAAGACTCGAAATAAAGAAATATGCGCCGAACAGTGCGCTGCGCCAGTCGGGAGTGAGGGCCGCTACGAGATCAAAGGAAAAAAGAGTGAACACAACGCAAAACACAATTATGAGGATTGCAGCCGGAGTCCCTGCCCGATGCCGTCCCTTCAATCGGGAGAGAAGAAACCAGACAGCAGTCGCCCAGAAAACAAGGAGGCAGCCGAGCACCCGGACGAAGAGTACCGTATTATTCAGCCAGGCGCCTTGATGAAACTTGCGGCCGTACCACGGCGCCCAATCAGGACTGCCGATCCAGAGCGCGACCAGGACTATGAGCGATGGGATGAGAAACCCGAGCCCGGTCCACGCAAGACGCTCCGCAGGCCCTGCCCAGCGACCGTTGGCAGCAATAACGATCGCCGACCACGTGATGAGACCGGCCGAGAGCGGGGTAAAGTACAAAAAATTTATGAGCAGCGCGCGCCACGCCCGGCCAGGATCTTCGCCCGAACGCAGCAGCACGCCCCAGACAAGAAGGCCGGAAACGAGCAGGAACGCCCAGCCGAGCAGCCTGAATGATCTATGTCTCTTCTCCGGATCGATCATGTTTGTTTTTCGTCTTTCGGTTGCGGTAACGAAGCCCGTCTCGTTGTTCGGTTAAGTCGTTCGTTACAAACGTTACCCTGACACGTTCGCCGATACGGGCCTCGTCGCCGTAACCCCAGAGATTTTTATCACATCAACCCAGAGTATGCGTCTCCTCCGGATTAGTTTGAGCAACTATCGGATTCAGCTTGTCTGCCTCGTCCCGATTGCAGGAGACCACGAGGGCGAACATATTGCGGCTGTATCTCGGATCATACGTTACTTTTTCGCGACGATAGTGCCTGGTGTAAAATAAAAAACCGAGGAAGTTGGCGATTGAGCCTATCAGGATCATCCCTTCGAACCCTATGACACTGTACGGAATAAGGGAGACCGGGTGCTTGCCTCCTATGATGATACTATTCACAAGGGCCGTTCCGGCAGCCAGAAAATACCCGCCGATCAGTCCCGTGAGGGCGCCGGCGAGCGTCCAGAATCGGACAGGACTCGGGCGATAACCGAGCAAACGCTCAAGTTTAACAATCCTGACCGGTGAAAAAAAATCCATTTGGTGGTATCCGGCTGTTTTCAGTTTCTTTGCTGCTTCGATCAAAGCGCGGGCATCGGCATAGCGTCCCGTAATTGTCGCGGCTGTTGCGCCGCTTGTTTTTTGATCGGGTGCAAAAATCTCTTCAACGACAACGTGCTCAGTTTCCATTTCTTCAACCGCTGCTTTCAGATCGGTGCTTGGAACCGCAGGAAGCAGCTTTGCGAACAGCAGATAGAAGAAGAAAAAGAAACAGAAGGATCCGGTCGTAATGCCGATTTCGATCATGTTCGGAAAGTACGTTGACCAGTTGTGCGGCAGGAAGTCGTGTCCCGTGGCTGACGTAACGATCATGACGCGTTCGATCCACATACCGATGTTGACCAGGATGCCGATCGCGAAAAGCGTATAGGTGCTGCGGCGTACGAATTTCAGAACGAAAGCCAGGGGCGCCAGGATATTGAAAAAGAACAGAGACCAGTACACCGGCGCCATGCCACCGAACGCAAGATAGCTCATGTACTGTGATTCGAAGACATTGCCGCTGTACCAGGCTATAAACGGCTCGAGTGCATACGAGTAGGCGATGATTGCGGTGGTAACCAGTATTGTTTTTGCAACGGCTTCAAGATGATCTATCTTAATGATCTCTTTGAGATTCAGAAGACTTCGCAACGGAATCAGAAGAACGAGCGCGAGGGCAAGGCCTGAATGGATTGCGCCTGCAACGAAATAGGGGGCAAAAAGCGTGGTGTGCCATCCCGGGAGCAGACTCATGGCGAAATCCCATGAAACAATGGAATGCACCGATACCACGAGCGGCGTGGCAAGAGCTGCGAAATAGAGATAGCTGCGGCCATAGTGCCGCCACTGCCCGCCGGCCCCGGACCAGCCTGCAGAGAGTAAGCGATAGAGTCTCGATTTCCAGTGATTGCGGCCAAGCGTCACCTCGCATCTGTCGCGAAAGGATGCGAGATCCGGCAGCAGCCCGATGAAGAAAAAAATTATGCTGACGGTCAAATAGGTGCTGATGGCCAGAACGTCCCAGAGCAGAGGACTGATGAAGTTGGGCCAGAGCTGGCGCTGACTGGGATACGGCAGGATGTAATAAATGACCCACAACCTGCCCATATGAACCATGGGGAACAGGCCGGCGGTCATGATCGCAAAGATGGTCATTGCCTCGGTGGCGCGCGACACGGAATCGCGCCATTTTGCCCGGAGGAGGTAGAGGATCGCGGAAATGAGCGTGCCTGAGTGCGCGATTCCGACCCAGAACACGAAGTTGGCGATATACACACCCCAATCGATGGGCTGATGGATGTTTGCGGCGCCCATGCCATACTTCACCTGGTACATCCAGAGTCCTGCGGCCAGAGTTATGCCGGCTCCCAGAAGAAGCAGGACGATGAAGTACATGAAGGGCGGACGCTCCGTTGCCTTCAGGACCTTGTCGTCTATTTGTGAATAGGATAATTGGGACATATCTTTATGTAAGAGCCTTATCCGCAGATTGCGCAGATTTCTCAGATTTAATCCGGAGAAGCGCTTTGTTATAAAGGTATTTTAAAAAATCTGCGTCATCTGCGAAATCTGCGGATAAGAACCGATCTTCATTCTATTCCTGCAAAATCCTGTACAGATACGTGATCGCCGGCTTCGTATTCAGTTCCTCCAGCACATGGTAGCGCCTTGGGTCATTCCTCGTGATTTTACTGACAGCCGATTCAGGATCCAGCAGGTCCCCGAACGTGAAGACCTTGGCCGGGCAGGTCTGCGCGCATGCAGGCGTAATTTCACCATCGCGGACCTTCCTGTTTTCGAGCTTTGCCCGATACTCTGCGCTCCGGATGCGCTGCACGCAGAACGTACATTTTTCCATGACCCCGCGGACGCGGACCGTCACTTCCGGATTCAGCTGCCGTGTAAGCGATTTATCCCACACGATGTTGACCCAGTTGAACCGGCGCACCTTGTACGGACAGTTATTGGAACAGTACCTCGTTCCTATGCACCGGTTGTAAATCTGGGCGTTCAGTCCTTCCTCGTTATGAGCAGCGGCAAAGACCGGGCAGACCGGTTCGCACGGCGCCTGATCGCAGTGCTGGCAGAGCATCGGCAGCCAGGCGATCCTGTGCGGAGGGTCGTTAAGACGATACGGCACTACCCTGAGCCAGGGCAGATGCCTTCCTTTCATGACCTGTTTTCTGCCAACAACCGGAATATTATTCTCAGCGTAGCAGGCAACAGCGCACGCTCCACACCCGATGCAGCGCTGGAGGTCGATGGTCATGGCCCAGCGGTGTTTTTTATGTTCATGAGGCTTATACAGGTCGCGTCCCTTTGCATAACTTTCTTCAAGGGGAAGGGTCAGCGGCCCCGGCTTCATGGAACCGGCCTCATCGAGATGCTTCCATTGCAGGAGCTCACGGTCATGCTGGTCCCGGGTGGTCATGCTTTGGGCCAGTTCTTCCGGACGCCCGGTTTTGCGGATTTTGACACGGCCGAAAGAGCCGTCAAGCGACTCACCCCGGGATAAAAGTTTAAAGGCATTTACCCCGACATTGGCGGCGGTAGACCCCTGTGAATGGCCCTGGCCGAAGCAAACAGCCGCAACCTCCTCGGCCACATCTTCGGTTACCCGTGCCGGGGCCTGGATGGACCGGCCGTCATGCGTTGCGAGCTCAATGACGTCACCTGTCCGGATTTTCAGCAGCTCTGCCTTCTTAGGATGCAGATCTATCCAATTGCCCCAGGTGATTGTGCTTATTGGTTCGGGCGCCTCCTGAAGCCACCCCCGGTTGGCAGTCCGGCCGTCAAAGAGCATTACGGAAGACCAGAGCCAGAGGAGTGCTTCATGCTCCTTCAGCTGCGGTGCCGGCTTACCGGCAGGAAGAGTTATTTCCTTCCCGGGTACCGGCGCTGCTGACTTTGCTTTTCCCGGTCTGGATGAGGACCAGGATCCCCCGTTCCTTACGAATTCTTCCCAACTGGCCGAAGGATACCGGGAACGCCAACGCTCCCGAAGCCAATCATAGGTGGTTTCAATCGCGGAACCGTCCGGTTTTCTTCTCAGTACTTTTTGAGCTGAGGACGCAATTCTTATGAAAGTGTCACCGGCAGCCATCGAATCGCCTAAAGGTGTCATGGTAGGCTGCAGAAGACTTTGAACACCCGCCCAAGGCTCATAGTCGCCCCAGGATTCCAGGTCGTCATTGACCGGCAGCACCCAATCAGCGATGCCTGCTGTTTCATCCATCATCGTCCCAAGGTAAACGATCAGGCCTGCATTTTTGAGATACTCCTCGGATCCGGGCCTGGTGTAGACCGGGTTCGTCTTGTGGACGATGAGTACATCATCGGGAGTGATGCTTTTTAAAAAAGCGTTGAACTCGTCTTCATCGGCCGCGCCGGACAGGGCGTGAGGCCGTGAAAAATCGACACTGTTCCCCGTGCTCCCTGAGGCAAAGTTCAATAATGCCGCGGCGATTGCCAGCTCTTCCGCTTCACGGCCAACGGCGCCTACCGGGCAGGCGAGCGCAACAGAACGGGATTGTACGAAGCGGCGGGCCATTAGCCGGAGGTCTTCGTAAGAAAGAGACGAAGATACCACGGAACGGACATCAACATTTGCGACGAGCGGCCTGATAAGAGCGGTTCCTGTGCGCAGCATATTTTCATCAGACTGGATCCTGAGCATGGCGAGCGCCACGTCCTTTTCCCGTCCCGGGAAGACAGGTATGAATCTATCCGCATTCGCGGCCGTCATCGACAGCCGCGGGCCGACATAATCGAAGCGGCCGATTTTGCCGCTCTTGAGCGCATGCATATTTGAAAATTCATATCCGAATTGAACATTGGATATCCAGGATTCGAGAAAGTCGGCTGCGAAACTGAGAATGTAATCGCATTGATCGAGACGATACGACGGGATTTGCGCGAGGCCGTGAACCGCTGCATGAGCCTTGCGAAGAGGCCCGTAATGAAACGGCTCATAAAATAGAATCCGGTCAGATCCAAAACCCGAAATGAAGGAAGAAAGTATCTCGGAGAGCGTGCCGGTTTCGAGCCTGCTTATGAGGGCAATGCGGCCGTTTGCCTTCCCGATCCGTTCTCCGATGCGGGCAAGGGCTCTATCACGCCGTTCCTGCCGGAACGGTCCGGCCTTTTCCCTGGTCTGTACCTCTTTGACGCGGTCCGGGTCGTAGACGCCCTGGAGCGCGGATTGGCCGCGAGGACACAAACCGCCGCGGTTGACCGGGTGCTCCGGGTTGCCTTCCGCTTTCGTGATCCTTCCATTGATGTGCCGCACATGCATGCCGCAGCCGGCCGGACATTCCCTGCAGGTTGTCGCCAGAGTCTTCCCTTCTACGGGTGAAAATTTTTCCGGCGGGACGACATAGGGCACAAGTTTGCCTATTTTTTTCATGCCCTTCTCGGTCGCAAACGACGCCCCTCCGACGGCGGCAAGCTTCATAAACATGCGTCGTGAAAATTTCATAGATCGATCTCTTGGGTGAGGCGTCCGGCAGGAGCCGGAGGCTCCCTTTAAAAACGCGACCTCCCGCGGACTACATCCATTGCCCCCGTCAGAGCCGGGGAGGTATGCGTCGTAATCCGCGAAAGCATTGCTGCGAGATTCGCGATGCCTCAATACTTAGACTCATTGTCGTACCATCTCGCTGTGAATCGCGAGACGGGAATCAAGGGCAAAAAAAATATCCTCTGCCACAGAGTTCACAGAGGCTTCACGGAAAAAGCGTAAAAGGCACTCATAGTCATGAATTGTTCACCGGTAATCTCTGTGTTCTCTGTGGCAAGTTTTAAAGAGGATTTCGAAATTGTGTTCGTTATGCGGCCGCATACGCAATGGTACTTATCAGCGCGTTCTCCGCCTGCCGGGAATCGAGCCTGGTAAACTGGACGACAACAGGCACATCGGATTCGATCACGGATGCATACTCTGTGGCCCTCGGGATCGGCTCCGGGTCCTGCAGATCGTTGAACCTGATATGGTTGGTCCGCCGTGGAGGCACAACGAATTTGTATGGTCCGGATGGTTCTCTGTTGCTGTAATAGATCGTGATCTCGATATGGGCGGTAAGGTCTGAGGAGTTCAGGATGTATGCGGTCTCGTGACTGATCATTTCCGGTTCAGGACCGTGGCTCCATGCCGGTATATATCCCTCAGCAATCGCCCACAACTTGCTGCCGATCGGCGTTTTAATCATGCGCCCTCCCTGATCCAAAAAATGTGCATATTCAACGCGTGGGCCAGGAAACCTGATTTATCAAAAGAAAATCATATTTTGAACATATCACCAAATAATCATTTGTCAATTTAGATACAAAGGTGATCCTATCGTCGTCATCATCGGGTTGTATAATCAGATTCTGAAAGCATCGGAGGAATGAACAGCAGCCCGAAGAAACAAATCAGGCAACTGCGGCAGCGCCTTCACATTCGGAGCAGGAACCGCCTTGTTGACGCTTGACCGGAAGGGCTTTCTCTACTGCTGGCACACGTAGTACGGTTCGGTGCCATGAAGCGAGTCTCCGACCTGATACATCCAATGAATTGTCTCATGACAAACGATCCATGGCTCACGGTTTGAGCTTCTCACGTACATAATGTTCGGCTCGAATAAAATGTATCCGTCGTAGGGACCCTCGCCCTGCACCATGAATTCACCGTTCAGGAGGACGAGCCTGGGATGGGGCTTCGGCTCCTGGATGCCGAAGTGCTGATTGAGGCAGGCGACTGTCCGATCAAAAACGGCCTTATCGTCGAGACGGTCGTCGATGCTGCCTTCCCAGACGACTTTCTGCCCGACCAGGGAAGAGGACGCTGATTCGCTTCCGCACCCGGGGAAAAGCATGCATATCAGTGCACAGATTACGACCTCGGCAGTGATGCTCGATTCGAGTTGTTCATTCATACCGTTTTCCGTGTTGTTCCTGCAATGATGTCTAAACGGCGTTCGTTTCTAAAGCAAACGTATTAATTTGTGTTAATCTCCCCTGGCCCCTCTTTTCCAAAGAGGGGAGTAAAATGGGTACAACCTGCTAACATAGGTAACAAACTAACCTATGGACATGGGTAACACGTTAAACTGCAGGGCTAGGAGGATCATCCTATGCCCTGGAGAAAGACGGAGCCCATGGAAGAGCGTTTAAAGCTAATAGCCGACTGGCTTAACGGCTACAGTATCACCGATCTGTCGGTGATCTACGGAGTAAGCCGCAAGACCATTTATAAGTGGACCGAGCGTTACGACAGGCTCGGCCTCGATGGCCTGAAAGAACTTTGCCGGGGTCCGATCGTTCACCCGAACCAGACCGATGAGGAAATCATCAACCGTCTGGTTGAAGCAAAGCTGCTGCATATGACCTGGGGTCCCGAGAAGCTGTTAGACCTCTTAAACCGGGACGAGCCCCAGATTAAATGGCCCTCTGTCTGTACCGCCGAGAAATGGCTCAAACGGCGGGGCCTCGTCAAGAGTCGGCGGCTGAGAAAGAAGACGCCGAAATACAGCGAGCCGTTCCTGGCCTGCGATGCACCAAACAAGGTCTGGAGCGCAGACTACAAGGGCCAGTTCAAGACAGGCGACGGCCGATGGTGCTATCCCTTGACCATTACCGACAACATGAGCCGTTACCTGCTTACGTGCAAGGGCCTTTATTCCCCTTGTCACGCGGACACCCAGCCATGGTTCGAGTGGGCTTTCCGCGAATTCGGCCTGCCGGAGGCGATCCGTACCGACAACGGGACGCCGTTTGCCGGACGCGGGGTAACGGGCCTCAGCCGATTGTCGGTATGGCTCATCAAACTCGGTATCAGGCCGGAACGGATAGAATCCGGCAAGCCCCAGCAGAACGGGCGACACGAGCGGATGCACCGAACCCTGAAACAGGATACGACCAAGCCGCCCGAGTCGGACATGAACCGGCAGCAAATCCGGTTCGATGAGTTCCGGCACGAGTACAATTACGACCGCCCGCATGAGGCGCTCAATAAAAAGACACCCGCGAGCGTTTACGAACCATCACCCAGGAGGTTCCCGGAAAAACTCCGCGAACCTGAGTACGATCATGGCATCAAGGTCCGCAAGATCCGCCTTCACGGCGAAATCCGGTTTAACAGAACTTACTACTTCATCTCCGAGCTCCTGGCCGGAGCGAGAGTCGGCCTCATCGAGACCGCCGATGGGAAATACGAAATTCGCTTCGGTTTCCATCCTATCGGCTTACTCGACGTCAAGCTCGGAAAAGTGGAACCTAAGTTAAAAAAAGTGTAACCCATGTCCACAGGTTAAAATGTAACCCATGTGCATGTTGCACAATGATCTCCCCCTTTGAAAAAGGGGGATTAAGAGGGGATTTAAGCATCAGCGATTCAACAAACAGGTAACAATAAATGCGTCTCTATTAGTTCGCGGCTTCAGTTTCAAGAGCCAGGAGAACCGCTTTCATAACTTCCCGGTACGGATTGCCGCTGTCTGGCAACAGAGCTATCATCTTTCTGAGAGCAGGCACCAGACAAAGAAAAATCAGGTCGCGGGCTTCCTCGACTGAATCCTGCACGACCAGAGAACGCAGCATGATCGTGATATGATCAGGGGGCTCATTTCCATATGAAACATGGGAGCCGTAGTGCTCCTTCATCTTCACCATGAAGAGGCTGCGGCTGAGGTCCTCCGCGAACAAGTGGTGCCCCACAGAGGGACAGCACGCTGCCTGCAGGTCGAACGTCTGGATGTAGATTTCCTCAAGACGAGACAGCGGGTTCACATGACAAAATTGAAGGAAACGCTCGATATGAGGCCTGGCGGCCGGGTTCGCACTCTCCAGTGCTGGGGCCGCTTCTAGGGCCTGTGCGGCGATTCGCTGCGTGGGATAGTCAAGCATCTCGGCCAGCAGGCTGAAAATCTTTTTTCCTCTTTTTTTCATTTCATGCGCCTAATATAAAAAACGAACGCCGGGGCGGGCAAGGTTTGCAGGAGCAAAGAGAAGCCCTGTCCCTGCGCCGCCTCGGGGAGCGGATGTAAGAGTCTATCCTGCTTTTTTCATGAACTGCTGAAACAGCTCCAGCCTGCTCTCGACCAGGGTCCAATTTATATTTCTCATAAATGCGAGAATGTAGTCGGCCCTCTTCAACTGGTAGTCGCTCATGAACGCGTGCTCGAAGACGTCCATGATCAGAAGCGGGCTGCATCCGGCCGGGTGGCCGCCGTCATGCTCGTTGATCCAGAAATTGAAGAGGCTGCCGGTCACCGTGTCCTGATACAGGATGCTCCAGCCTATTCCTCGTATCATGCCGGTTGCTTTGAAATCATTTTCCCAGTTTTCAAAGCTGCCGAAATCCACGCTCAATTTCCGGGCAAGGTCGCTGTTCTTATTGAACGTCGATTTACCCCCGAGGTTCTCGAAATACAGCTCATGCAGGCGCATCCCGTCGAATTCCCACCCGAGCCGGCGTTTGAGCTCCGAATATTCCGGGGTGTTTACCTCGTTCGCCTTGATTATCCGGTTCAGGATGTCGAGAATTTTGTTCGTGTTGGTCACGTATCCCTGATAGAGGGTGAAATGATTCTTAAGCAGCGCTTCACTGAAGCCCTCCATTCCGATCAATTTTGAATAATCTTTTGCGGTATATGGCATGCCGGAACCTCCTTTTTAGCGGCCGCTTTTATTCACCATGCCGTCCGCCATGGTATCGGCAATCAGATAGACGGTATTTTTCAGCGCGGCCCAGGTCTGCGACTCGGAAGAAAAGTCGCCGCTCAGGATCTGATCTATCTCGGTGATATGGTGACCGCCCTGCGCCATGAGCAGCCCCAGGACTGTTTGAGCCGACCAGCCGGAATTGGCGGAAACCAGAAATGAGGTCATATCTTCCGTATTCTTCCTTATCCTGGATATCGCGGCGTTTTGCGCAAGGTTGTCATGGTTCGCAGCGGCGGTCATATATTGCTTGATAGCTGCAAAACGAACGCCGAGCAGGTCGAAAAAAAACTCTGCCCGGTCCTTCCCGTAAACCGCAGTCATCGAATCGGCAAGCGTCCTTTGATGTTTCATGACCATATCCTCTGCGGTCATGGCAGCTTCGGTGTTGCCGAACCTCGTTGTTACAATTACATTGCGGATCCAGAAGATATGTTCTACCCATTGATCACGAAGATCCAGCTTCAACTCCAACGATTTCCGGGGAGACGTGATGCCGGTCTTTTTAGGCTTTGCATAGGAACAAGGCGCAGAAAAGAGCAGCAGCATGACCGTTAAGGCAATGAAGCAGTTTTTAACAAAACTCATACTATCTTCCCGCAAATATCCGAATTCGTGAGCAAGTGCAAACTAACCCAGCAGGGTTGTGAGCGTGTCGTGGTGTCCTTCCTCGATGGAAAGGATCTCCTCGAAGAGCAGCCTCGTTGTTTCGTCGCCTTCCGAAACAGCCTGCTTTATGATGTTCTTGTATAAAGCAATTGCCTCTTCTTCGGTCCTGGCATCCGCCCTCAGCATCTGGATCGCGTCTCCCCCGACGGAAATGGGATTAGGCTTGATCGTGGGGCTTACATCAAAATAATTAAGGCGCTCCGCGATTTTCTCGGCGTGCTTCATTTCATCCATAGACGTCTTTTCGAACACGTCCGAAAGTTCCGACGCGTTCATACCTTTGACCATTACATGGTGCCACATGTACTGAATTATGGCCTGCAGTTCCGCAGCTATCGCCTGGTTCATCAGTTCCGTTAATTTGGGGCTTGCCTTCTGCACCATGCCGCTCCTCCTCGCATGCCTGCTCAAACAGGCGATCAATACGGCCCATCTGCGCGTTGTGCTTCCGCTTCGGGAATTGATACTTTTTTATGGGCTTCGATAGGTAACGATGGGTATTCGAAACAAAAAATATTACTAAACATATCACCACATGAAGTCATGTCAATTCACTCAAAGTATCATCGGGGACTGACATCAGGAGTAATCGGCGGGCCCGCCCGAGGAGATCCGGCAAGCAGGGGTGAGGCCTGAATACCGGCCTAAGCTTCATACCTCCGGTCTTGCCCTGGCTATAATCGACATGAATTCCTGCCTGGTGGCCGGATTATCGCGAAAAACGCCCAGTACCGAAGATGTAACAAACATGGAGTTTTGTTTTTCAACACCCCGCATCATCATGCAGAGGTGATGCGCCTCGATCATGACACCCACGCCGTCGGCCTGGATTGCATTTTTTACCACGTACGCAATTTGTTCAGTAAGCCGTTCCTGGATCTGCAGCCTTCGTGCAAACATATCGACAAGCCTCGCAAGTTTGCTGATCCCGAAGACCCTTCCGCGCGGGATGTAGCCTATGTGGCAACGACCGAAGAACGGCAGCATGTGATGCTCGCAGAGGCTGTATACTTCAATGTCCCGCTCTACCACCATACTCGTCGTATCCTGCGCGAAGCAGGCTTCATTAATCAGCTTCTCAACGTCCGCGTGATAACCGGCAGTCAGAAACTCAATTGCCGACGCAACCCGCTTCGGTGTGGCCAGCAGTCCTTCACGCAGGGGATCTTCGCCGATCTGTATCAGGACTTCACGAACCAGACTCCGTACTTTCTCATGGTCGAAAGCCATAACGCAGTTCCTCCCTCAAAAGGGCGGTGTAACAGGAAAGCGGCGTCATCCCGCTTTGCACCGCATTCTCTGCAATTCCGCAAACCGGGATGCCGGTTCCCGGCAGGATCAGGCCGGGGTCAAGCTCGGCAAGCGCGACTGTCAGAAATGGCCGGCTGAGGATATCGGGATCGGGCAGGGTCAGCTCTTCTTCCTCCATCGTTCTGTTCCCGTATATAAGGAGATCGAGATCGATCGTGCGTGGAGCTGATTTATCACCGCTCCGCATCCTGCCCAATTTGTTCTCGATCTCGCGGAGCACATTCTTCAATTCAAGAGGCGGCATCGATGAATCTATCGACAGAACGCAGTTGAAATATGCCGGCTGTCCGGGACGGCCCACGGGATCGGTCAGGTACACCGTTGAGATAGAGCGGACCGCGACCCGGAACGCAAGCAGGCGAATTGCCTCCCTGATGTTCTTTTCCGGGGAAATGTTCGATCCTGCACCGACAAATGCCTGCGTCATGCGTCAGACCCGCCGCGTCCGCGTGATTTCGACTCCGACGCTCCTGGCAAACCGAAGCGCGAACGGCTTCTCGACCTTGACGGTGGCTTCAAGAACCGGGGGGTACTCGAGGCAAAGAGCGGCAATCGCCTCTGCCAGGGCCTCCACCAGATAGTATCGCGAGTTTTCCGTCATGCTCATGATGCGCTTCTTGACGCTGCGATAGTCCAAGGCATCCTCGAAACGGTCGCTTGTGCCGGCTTTCCGGAGGTCAACGGACAGCGCCAGGTTGATCAGCACGTCCTGCTTCTGGCGCCGCTCGTCTTCATTTACCCCCAGTATGCACCGGACCAGGAGATCATGTATCAGAATACGGTCCATAGCATCGAAACTGAATTGCGGAATCGAACATGATGGCCGATGGCCATCCCGTAAATTTGTCGGAAAAGCTTTTAGCCTCAAAAATGCACAAGAAGCGCAAAAAACAAGATTCAAATTCTCTTGGTAACTGAGAAATTAAATTCTTCTCAAAAAGGCAAGAATATTTCGCGCAATACCCTGCATTCGCGTTGCACAATACTTAGACCCATTGTCGACCATCTCGTTGAGAATCACGAGACGGGAATCAAGGGCCTCATAAACGCTGGGCACGAGCGTCGCCAAGTCGCAAAGAAAGGCTAAATTATTTATTTTCTTATTTAAAAACCGGGCTTAAAGATTTTTTTACGCGCCTTTGCGGCTTTGCGCGAGACGCCTTGGCTTTGATCTTTTGTTCCGGCTTGTCCGGGTCAGGAATCTACTTGTGGATTTTGTGCATCTTTGCGGCAAAATTGCTTTGGATATTTTCAATTTACAATTTTCAATCCCGTGACTATGAATCCCCCGGCTCCCGCCGGGGGAGGTATGCTCGTAACCCGCGGGAGGTCGCGTTGTTTTGGGGAGCCTCCGGCTCGTGCCGGAGGGGGCTCCACTCGCGGCGGCTGTGAGCCGGCGCTAAGGTCCACCGGCGCTCCCCAAAAGGTGTCGGCCTCCGTCGATGTAAATCGTCTGGCCGGTAACGAAATCGCTTTGGAGCAGGTAGAGGACCGCATCTGCGACGTCCGCGGCCCCGCCGTGTCGCTTCAGGGGCACTGTCGGCGCAAGCCGGTCCAGATAGCTCTCGTCCTTGCCGTTCGGCGGCAGGATCAGGCCGGGCGCTACAGCATTCACAGTGAAATCGGGAGAGAACTCAATAGCGCACATCCTGGTCATCGCGGCCAGCATCTGCTTGCTCAGAGTGTAGGCCACATGCGTCCGGTCGAAGTACCCGGTTATCCTCGTGTCCAGAAGATTTACGATTTTTCCCCGTGTCGCAAGCCGCGAAAACTCGCGGCTGAGCGCGAAGGGCGCCCAGGCGTTGATATGCATATGCCGCATGACGTCGATAAAACTGACGTCCATGACCCCGCCCGGCAGGAAAATGGATGCATTGTTTACGAGTATATCCACAGAGCCAGCTGCGCTGAGCGCACGTTTTACCAGACTTTCGTACTCTTCCGGCTTTTCAAGGTCTGCCATTACCTTCCACGACTTAGCCCCGCAGTCGGCCACTTCATTGCAAACCTGGTCGGTTTCCGGTTCCATGGCCTTGCGGTCGTGCGCGACAATATGAACTCCGTGTTCCGCAAGGGCTATCGAGATCGCCCGGCCGAGGCGCCTGCTTGAGCCGGTTACCAGAGCTGTTTTACCCTTCAAATTATTCCGGCGCGGTTTCTCGTTTGGCAGATGGCTTGTCATGCCGCTTTCTTGCCGATCCGGCGCTCAGCCGTCCGATCGATTTTTGCCGCCATAATGAAATCGTTCATCGATAGCCCGCCGATCTTATGCGTCGACAAAGTCAGCTGCACTTTGTTATAGGATATGAAAATATCCGGATGATGGTCCTGCTTGTTGGCTAGTGCAGCCACATCGTTTACGAACTCCATGGACTGCCGGAAATCTTTGAAGCGAAACTGCCGCTTGATTTCCGTACCCGCGGGAGACCATGCGGGTATCTCGCTCAGAAGCCCTTGGGCCTCACTGATCGAAAGCCTCACCGTTTCGGACGCCGGTTTACAGTTTTGTTCTGCAAGGTTCATCAAGACCTCCTTCGCGCGGCCTTCGGCCGAGCCAATGCAAAATGCAAATTGTAAATTTCAAATTGCAGAGGTATGGCCGCGAGTCTAAGTGTCTTATTCCCACACAATTGGCATTTTGCACGACTCGACGAGCGTTCGACCGAGCTCACGCCGAGGTCTCGCCGAAGTCTTTGCCATTTGCAAGATTCGCGCGGCCATGTCAAGTTTTAAAAAAAAGTAACTATTCAGCTTCTTTTCAGAACGGCATTAAGACAAATCTGAGAAAAAGCCCTTCTATCCGCAGATTTCGCAGATTGACGCAGATTCTAAAGCCGGAATTCTGGTTTTGTTTTTATCTGCGAAATCTGCGTAATCTGCGGATAAAAAAATGACCTGAGTAGTTACGAAAAAAATAGTATATTCATTCTCGACCGGATCAGGGAAGCGTGTGTTGAACTCCCCTATTGTTTCACAACAAGAACCGGGATTTTTGACTCTTTATTGATGACTCCATAGGTAGTGCTCCCAAGCACGGCGGCCGATAAGGCGCTTTTACCGTGTGAGCCGAGAACGATGAGATCAGCCGGCAACCGCTCAGCCTCTTTCACAATTTCCTCCACAGGGTGCCCTGTTGTTATTAAAATCTCGGAATTGACATCGTTTTTATCGCACAGTTCCTTTATGCCCTGCGCGTACTCTTCTGCCGCCTTCCGGAGGTAATCCTCGATGGGCTCCGCAAGATGTGTCCCGGTTGCCGCGGGTGGAACTGTTTGTGTTATAAATGCCCGTTTGTCGATTACGCTGTGCGCAATTACAACAGCGTTGAGCTGTTTGGCAAGTTCAATGGCGTATTCGACCGCCTTTTGGGCCGTTGCGGAACCGTCTGTCGGAACGAGGATTTTTGAAATCATGATCAGTTCTCCTTGCTGAAATGAACCATGGAATGAGCGGTCCTTACCGTATCGCGCCGCGCAGTTTTCCTTTCGCCATTTGTCCGCCCTTGAGGATCAGTTCGCGCGCAGCCTCGACTTTTTCCCAGACATTGCACATCATCACGCCTCTTACCCTGCCGCGGTCAAGATAGTAAATGACGCCCGTTTCGTTTTCTTTCTGCCAGTCCGCAAAGGTTTCGAAGCGGGTGGTCACTTCCCCGACTGCCTCATATCCGAACTCGAAGAGGTCTGAAAAGAAATACGGCATATAGGTATATTTTTCATGCGCGCCTGCCATGTTCCTGCCTGCAAGCTTTCCCTGGTTCAAGGCGTTGTCCCAGTGTTCGACCCGCAGCTGCTTTCCAAGCGCATTATAGGGAAAGAACGCATTATCGCCCGCTGCATAGACACCGGGGAGCGAGGCCTGGAGATACTCATCAACGATGATTCCATTGGCGGTCTGCAGTCCCGCTTTTTCTGGCGAGCTCGAGAGAGGGCGAAATGCCGACACCGGCGATTACAATATCGGACTCGACCTCCCTGCCTGTTTCCGTTGCTGTAACAAACCGGTTTCCCTTTTTTCGGAACCAGGCCGGCCTTTCGCCGCTCAGTATTGTGATTCCGCGCTCCTGGAATTTTCCCTGAAGCGCCCGGCCCAGATATTCCGGAAACACGCGGGATACAAGGTAGGAACCGGGGAAGATCATGGTTACATCGAGTTTGTTGATGTTGAGAGAAGCGGCGATTTCAGAGCCTATGAATCCGCCCCCTACAATAACGGCGGATTTGCCGGCAGCTGCCTCGGATCTCAAGTCCAGGTAGTGGTTCAGGTTCCGGAAATAATAGATATCCTCCCGGTCTCCTCCTTCAATCGAGAGCTTTCTCGGAACGCCCCCGGTTGCGAGCAGGATCTTTTCGAAGTTGTAGTGCGTGCCCGTATTATCGATCAAGGACCTGTTTCTTATGTCAAGCGACAGTACGGTAAATCCCAGGCCAAGCGTTACCCCGTTCTGATCGTAGTACTCCTTTTTATGAAGAAAGATATCTTCGACTTTTTTCTTACCGAACCAGAGCTTCTTGGTGAGAGGCGGACGATCGTAGGGTAGATGTTTTTCAGTGCCGAGGAGCAGGATAGAACCGTTCTTGTCGAGGCCTCTGATGCCCTCTATTGCCGAGGAACCGGCCAGTCCGGCGCCGACGATGATGTACTTGTATGAGTGTTCCGGCATGGAGTCCTCCGTCCCGATGTCGATTCTCTGCTGCCGGGAGTACTACAGGCGGCTTCTCCTTGAGGCATGTTTCATTGCATGATTTGAATATACCATAGATACGATATAAGGGAGGGCCAGCGACCGAAGAACATGCATGGGGCTCGGCGTTTCTCTAAAACTTACAGGTATCCTTTTGTGTTCAGTCGCTTCAGAAGGAAGTGGAAATAGACCAAGCCGGCAAAAGGATGCCACCGCCGGGTAATTGCCCGTACCGCGTCAAAATCCGGTTTTTTTCTGAGCCCGAGCAGCAGCGCCAGACTGTTGCGGGCGCCCGCGTCTTCGCCCGGGAAAATATTGAGACGCCCCATCCCCCTGAGCAGTACGTATTCCGCAGACCAGCGGCCGATCCCTTTGAAGCTTTGTAAATATTCTATGGCTTCGGAACTGTCCATCAATGCGATACGGTCCAGGTCCGCTTTTCCTTCCGCAACAAGCTGCGAGAGGGAAACGATTGCATTCGTCTTATTGCCGCTGAATCCGAGGCTTCGCAGTCCGCTTGAAGATGCGACGGCAAGCTGGTACGGTTCGGGAAAAGCATGCAGCACGGTGCCGCCGGAGGTCCACGCACTGCCATATGTTTCCACGAGCCGGTTCAGAAGCGTTACGCCGACATTGAGAGAAATCTGCTGGAAGGCAACGGCGTTTACCATCGCCTCGAACAGCGAAGGGAACCGAGGAGGTTTCAAGCCGAGGAACCGTTTCATAAGCGGATTTATATACGGATCATGAGCCGCGCGATTATAAAATTCCTGCAGGTTTTCGCGGGTACTAAGGACTTTTTCCACCAACTCAATAGTCCGCGCCTTGAGGCCGGGAACTGAAGCGTTGACCGTTTCGACCCTGACATGGATTCTTTGCACGCCGGGTTGAGTTATATCGACCCTGATCAGATCCGGCCCAAGCAAAAAAATGCGCGTATAGGTCATTGCCTGCCACGTATCGACGATGTTATGGGGAAGCCGGCGCAAAGCCCATACGGTCAGGTCGAGGCGAAACGGCGCAGCCGGCTTAAGATAAAAAGAGAGGGTGAGCATGACCAGGAATATAAATAAAGTGTAGAGCAAGGTTGCGGAGGTGTCAAGGAAGAGCGGCCTAAATACCTACGGCAAATCGTAGAGCGCGCGCATCTCACGCGTAAAATGTCCATTCGCTTCATGAATAACCAGGGGCGGCAACACCTCCAGGCCGATACCCGAGGCTTTAACAGCTTCTATCAGCACGAGGGTCGCCTGCCGGTCTGCATACGGATGAACCAGACGCATGCATTTCGGCTCGAGTTTGCGTGACCGGAGAGACGTAATCAATTCCGCGAGTCTGTCCGAGATAAAAACCAAAACGTAACGGCCCTTGTTCTTGAGAAAGACCTGGAGATCGAGCCACTCGCGCAGATCTCCGAGTACATCATGCCGGGATGCCAGGCGTCCGGCATGCGGGCTCTCCTTGCCTGTGCCCGACCTTGTGTAGGGCGGGTTAGCTACGATGACATCGAAGGTCGAGGGCTTCAATACCGTTTTCAAAGTCTTAATATCCTTCTCAAAGAAAAGGATACGATCGTCAACGCCGTTGACCGTGATGTTCTTCCTGCAGATTTCTACCGCGGCAGGCTGAGTCTCAACGGCGACCAGCGCGGCCTTGGGAAATTTTTTCGCGAGAAGGATCGAGATAATGCCGGTTCCAGCGCCGGGCTCAAGTATGGTGTCGTCCGTTTTAGCGCGGCAAAAATCCGCGAGAATGAGGCTGTCGAGAGTGAAGCGCGCTCCCTTTCTAGGCTGTGTGATCGTGACGACGCCTGCTCCCCTCATGGAGATAGTATCGTGAGAAAATAAATCCGAATTAACGGCGTCGTTGCGTTTGTTTATGAGAGACATGAATTTAATCCCGCGACTATGAATCCCGCCTCCCCGCCGGGGGAGGTTTGCGTCGTAACCCGCGCGGTGCAATATTTAGACTCATTGTCGTACCATCTCGCTTAGAATCGCGAGACGGGAATCAAGGGCCTCATAAACGCTGGGTGCAGGCGGGAGGTCGCTTGTTCCGGGAGCCGCCGGCTCCAGCTGGAGGGGGACTCCACTCCGCCACATGGTTTGAAAAGCGTTGTTATTTCACTTTTTCGACATAGTCGGCTGTCAGGCGTTTCGGTTTGCCGTGAGGGTCGACATATACCGCTTTTGCCCTGCACTCGACGAAAACGCGGCCGGATGTCTTATCCCGCATGATATGTTCAAACACCATGGTTGCCCGCGTCACGTCCCGGACCCAGGTTTCAATTTCGATGACATCACCATACCGGGCGGGTGATTTATAGTCGATCTCCACGCGGAGGACCATGAAGATAGTGCCTTCGTCCATCAGTTTCCTGACCTCATAGCCGCGTGCCGCCAGATATTCCGTTCGCGCGCGCTCCATGTACCTGAGGTAGTTTGCGTAGTAGACAACACCGCCGCAGTCCGTGTCTTCGTAGTAGATTTTAACTTCCATCATATGGTTCATTCCCGTCGTTCCTTCTGCCCATAGCTTAAAATATTTTTTGATTTTTGTCGAGCGAAAGGTGTAAAATAATGGAATTCTTGAACCAATAATTTTTATCCTTTACATTTGTCTTTTTTTTAGATTATACTCGTCTCCACTCTTTTGGGGGAATTGCCGCCGGCTGACAGATTTTGCATATCTCTGCTATATGTACGGCGTTAAAGGAAAAGACGCATGAAAGTTAGAATTACTGGTTTTTCTCTTCTTGTTCTTCTGATGGTTGTCCTGCTGCGCTCTTTGCCGGCCTCTGCCGCTTCTACCCTTATCTTGTCTAACTCAGGAAACGCTTCCTATGTATTGCAGGGTGCAGGCATGGAAAACGTCGCAGCGCTCGACATTACTATTCCGTACAACAGGCAGTCACTTGATAATCCGCGGATTACGCAGGGACCGCTCGTGTCCGGCGCAATGACCGCGATCAATACGAACACTCCGGGCACGATACGTATCGGGATCGTAACGACCAAACCTATAAGCGGCACGGGCATTATCGCGACGATGACGTTTGACGGTCAGGGAAATGCAGCGGACGGGATCGGGACATTCAAGGCAAGCGGCACCAATATAAACGGCAGTTTGCTTCCGGTACAGGTGCAGATAATAAACCCGGCAGTCACGGCTGCGGACTCCTCATCAGGAGAAGCAAACCAGGCTCCGACTCTTGTCTCAGCGGTCCCGGCTCGTCAGTTTGCCGTTCAACCTGCAACGACCGCTGTAATTACAAAATCCGAAGATGCAGAAATCTTCGAACCGGAAGATGAAGCTGTCCCCGAACCGGAAGATGAGGCCGAACTGGAAGATAAAGCCGCCATCCTCGAACTGGAAAAACTGGAACAGGCAGCAATGCTGGAAAACCCGGTTATCGTAAAGAAAGTGGCCAAACAGGAAAATAAAGCCGCTCCGCAAAGTAAACCGACCACAACGGCCGGCCAGGAAAATAAAGCCGCCCCGCAAAGTAAACCGCCGCAGGAAACGAAAATACCGCAGGAAAGCAAAAAAGCCGACGAGATTCGGGCAAAAGCTTCGGCAAGGACGATATATGCTCAAAAGAGCATTCTCCAGAACTTCAGCAGTTATAAGGGTTATCGAACGCCCAAGGCCTTGGCCGCTCTTTTTAATCAGAACTTTCTGATCGGCTTTACGCAGGAGCCCCCGATTGTTCTGTCGGACGGCAACTCCCTCGCAAAAATTACTTTTATCGCCATGAAGACAGGCAATAATCCTCCGAAACCGGAGATGACAGAGGGCAGCATTTCCACGGTTATACCCGATCCGGATAATACGAATACATGGATCGCGAACGTAAAACCCGACAAGGGAGCCTGCGCGACCAGTCTCATGGTTCCCCAGGAGAAGCTCACGATGCAGTTTCCTGTTACGGTCGCGCCTAAGGCGAATGTCGATCTCGATAATTCAGGAACTGTAACAGAGAACGATTTTTCTGTTTTTTTGAAAGGGCAGGGGACGCAGCAATTTGACTTGAACGGGGACGGAAAGCGGGATTATATCGATGACTATATCTTTACAGCGAACTTCATTCTCGAACGTGATAAACCGAAGCCCGCGGCCGACAAAGCTATAAGTCCGGATAAACCCGGAAACCAGGAAGCGCCAAAACCAACTCGGTTCAGAAGGCATAAAAACCAGGCTGCTTCGAGTCATGAGTAATTTGCTCGGCACTTTTCATTGTTTCATGTAATCCGAGCCCTTATCCATTAAACTGTTGAATGTAAAACTGCTACGGATGGGCTCATATTCAAATACCCGTCATTCGCTCCAATACTACGATTTTGAAAATCCTCTCCGCCGCAACCTGCGCCTCATGGATGCAGTCCTGTTTTGCGCTGTCTACAACTGTAACGGTTTTGGTTATGCGCTTGGAATGAACTTCAGGAAGCGGAATGGCGGCGCGAGATGCTATGGCCGGAGGACCTGGAAGAGATACCGGTCTATGGGTAGGACTAAACACGGATTCACTATCTCTTAAAGAGAAAACATAAGCGCTCCCGATGTTGATTCTCACGTTTTTTCAAAATATGTATCGAATATGGAACTAGGTCTACACGCCGTCCGGGACTTTCGCCCGGAAGGCATGGCCCCTTCGGGGCAGTCCGAACGTATTAATTCGTCATTCCCGATCGCCCCTATCGGAAATCCAGTGTCTTTTCCTTTAAGTCCCTGGATTCCGGGTCAAGCCCGGAATGACGCTCCGTTCCGTTTGTCCTCCTGCACGAGGCATCGCATCAGCGATGCGATACAAGCAGCTTTGTGATACCATCGATTTCCGGAATTAAAAAACATTGACAAAGCGCGGTTAAAAGGCTATCTTATAGACATCTCTCGGATGGCGAGGTCATTGTGCTCTTCAACGCTTTTGAATGGGACGATGCAAACATTGAGCATATGCTGGAGCACAACGTTGTTCCTGACGAGGTGGAAGAGGCATGTGTCAACAAACCTCACCTGCGAAAGACCGCTGAGGGCCGTTACCTCGTCTACGGGGTCTCTGACGAGGGCAGATATCTTTTTATCGTCGGAGTCAATAAGGGCCGGGGAGTATTCCGGACGATTACCGCACGCGACATGACCGAACGGGAAAAGTCTTTGTATAAGAGGAGATGATTTTAATGAAAAAAATGCCGAAATTCAAAACGGAAAAAGAGGAAGCTGATTTCTGGGCGACGCATGACAGTGCAGACTATCTTTCCGGAACAAGGGAAGTGAAAGCGAAATTCACTCGTCCGAAGAAAAAACTGGTTTCTCTCAGGCTTGATGAAAAAACAATCAAGGACTTAAAAAAGATTGCCGAACGTAAGGGCATTGGCTACCTCCAGCTCGTCAGGATGTGGGTCCTTGAGAATCTGACTAAAAGTAAAGCCGCATGAATATGACAACTGTCTGCTCTTCAGACGCAGGAAGGGCGGGCTGAAATTTTTTTCCGAAAAAAGAAAAAGGCGGATTGCCGAACTGCTTTTTTATCAACCGTGATCGTCTATTTGCGAGGAATGAAATAGACGTGGTGAGTTTCTCCTCGCTATGATACACAATATAGGTGTGTAATGAAGCTGATTGAACAACATCAGCTCCGGCTGGAAGAAAAGCGAACAAAAGAGAGAATGAAGCAAGCGCTTGCCGCACACTCTTTTTCTTGATCAACCCCGATTTTATCCGTCATCCCACGCGAACTCAATCCGATTTTTCTATGTTTTTAAAATTCTCTCCGCCGCGACCTGCGCCTCATGGATGCAGTCGCCGATCCCGATTCCCTTATACGAGCAGCCGATAACGTGCAGTCCGGGGTGCGCGGACAAGCTGCGGTCGATAAGCGTCATACGGTCGAGGTGGCCGACCGTGTATTTCGGCATGCCCTTGAACCATCGATAGACTTTGGAGAATGCCGGGTTCGCCTTGACTCCGAGGATGGTATCGAGCTCTTCCAGCATCATTTTTGTCATGCCCGTGTCGTCCAGTTCATGGACCAGTTCCTCGTGATGCCCTCCGCCTACGAATGCGCGGATGAGGACTTGATCATCGGGCGCCCGGTACGACCATTTTATGGAACTGTACGTCGCGGCGTTGACTCTCCTGCCCTCGACTCTCGGCACGATGAAACCGAACCCCTTGAGAGGCACTTTCACGTCCGACTTTCGGAATGCGATCGAAACCGTGCCGGAAGATGACCATTGGATTTTATTCATCTGCTCCGCAAGCGTTCCATCGAACCCCTTTACCATTTCCGCGGCATCGTACGAGGCCGTTCCTATCATGACGCTGTCTGCTTCAAGCGCCTCTCCGGATTCCAGGATGACCCTGTAGCCCTTGTCTTTCGGTTCGATGGCTTTGACAGAAGCGCCGAGCCGGATCGAATCCTTGCCCACGTAATCGGCACAGGACTGGGCCAGCGTACTCATGCCGTTCTTGAAGCTCATGAAATACGTTATTTTAGGAGCGCCGGGTTTTGGAGGAGGACCGCTCAGGGTCGCATGGGGCCTGCTCTTTACCGCAGCAAGCATTCCGCGGATGAGGCTTCCGCTCTTCTGCTCCATCTGCACGAAGCGAGGGAAGGTCGCGAGGACGCTCATGTTATCGGGATTCGAGGTATGGATGCCTGCAACCAGGGGTTCCGCGATTTTCTCGAGGCACTCCCGGCCAAGACGGCGCGTAACGAATGAGGCGAGACTTTCATCTCCCATGAGCTTTCGTTTCGGGATGAATACCTCGGCGCCCATGCGCATTTTTCCCGGCCAGGAAATGAGCTTGGACTTTGCCATGGGCCAGAACGACGTTGGGACCATGAGCATCACGCCCTCGGGAAGCGAATGAAGCTGTCTCTGTGAATAGATGAACGTTCCTTTGAAATCGTCATTCGACGGAAGCATTTCGGGCCCCAAACCGAGAAACTTCGCGAGATTGACGGACCACACCTTTTCCGGGAGAAAACTGTCAGGCCCGCCCTCAATCAGATACTTGTCGAGTTTCTCGGTCAGGATCTTGCCGCCGATTCGCGCGTTCTTTTCCAGCAGTAATACCTCGACCGTCTTGCCGTGGGCTTTGGCGCCGGCCTTGAGATGGACTGCGGCAGCCAACCCTGCAATGCCGCCGCCTATGATAATGATTTTAGACATGAAAAGCCTCGATTTTTGACACGGTTTAACGCCGAAAAAATGATAAAAGAAAACGGCATTTGCACACGGATAAACACGGAAACACCGGCTTAAACATATTCTAGAACAAACGACGATTCTTTTCCTGGATAACGTGAGTAATGTAATTTCATAGTACCTAGCAGCATTTCAATAGTGCTCACTATTTACTCGAATTATCAAATATTCTTCGCTTCACTTCCGGTTTCGGTCCAAAATTGAAAAGCAACCCAACTTCAATCCTGGTTGCTTTAAGATAATGTAGCAATTGCGCTTCATGATCAAGAGTAAGCATTTTTGTCGCTTTTACTTCGACTATAATCTGATTTTCTACAAGAATGTCAGTTGAGTATACTCCGATAATAATGCTACCGTAATAAACATTTATAGCACTCTCTGCTATCGCAAGAATGCCCATCTTTTCTAACTCTATCATTAATGCTTTGACATAAACCTTTTCCAAAAAACCGTAGCCAAGTGTGTTGTAAACTTTATAAAACGCCTTAATTATCTTCTCGGTAAGATCGTTAAGCGGATGATTCCGTAGGCCTTTCATTTGTCAATCCGTCTTTTTCGTCCTAATCCGTGTCCAAAGTTTAGGCATTATTTTTCACAATATCCGCAAGCGCCTTAATAAATAAATGCGATGTGTTCAGCGATTCGAGGCGCTCGAAGGTCAGCCCGAGGCCGGCCGCATATTTCCGATGTACGATGTCAATATCGTACAGCGTCTCCATGTGGTCGCAAGTGAATCCGACGGGCACCTCGAGCACATAATTCAGCTTATGCTCCGCAGCTGATTCAAGGACGCGCTCGACCTCCGGCTCGATCCAGGGTTCGGTCGCGCGTGCCCCTTTGCTTTGCCACGCGATCCGCCATTCATGTAAGCCGATGCCTTCGGCAATCAACTTCACTGTTTCTTCAACCTGGTCCTTGTACGGGTCCCCTTCCTTGATATACCGCAGGGGAATGCTGTGGCTGGTGAAAATTACGACCGAATAGCGCCGCTGTGTTTCCCGGAAGCGTCTCAACGCGTCGCGCACCTTTTCCTGCCAGGCATTGATGAAAAGCCGATTGTCGTGCCAGCTGGCAATGAAGGACTTACTGATTGTCCCGTTTTCAAGCGAATCGAAAGCTGCCCGGTACGCGCCGGTTGTAACGATTGTTTCAAAAGGCGACATCGAGAGGCCGACGACGCGGCTGGCGCCGTCGCGGACCGCCTTTTCAAACGCCACGCCTATCGAAGGAGAAGAGTATCGGAAGCCCGCATACACATGATAGCCGTTCCCAAGTTCCCGGGCAAGTGATGCTGCCTGCGCTTCAACCAGTTCGGGCAGCGGCGACTTTCCGCCGATTAATTTATAGCGTTCAATAACGGCTTGAACGACCGGTTCGGGTGCTGGACGGCCCATAAAAGCGGCCATGAACGGCCCGACTTCATCGAGCGATCGGGGCCCGCCCAGAGCGATCAGTATAATTGCTGTATGAGACATTAAAATACTTTTGGGACACGGATTTGCACACCCTGCACTCGCGTTATCACTCGTAAACGCCGGGCGCAGGCGGAAGGGTCGGATAAAGCTTGCTTCAGAAATTCTAAAACGGAATTAAGTTTAATCCTGCTTTTTCAGATTTTATCCGTGTCCAAAATAGCCTTTATTATCTTTTGCTCAGTTCGTGCGTGGCGTTAATGAACTCTTCAGCATGGTCCAGCGGCGTTTGCTGAAGAATCCCGTGGCCTAGATTCATGATATGACCGTTCCTGTTTGCGGCCCGGTCGATGATTTCCTTCGTGCGTTTCCGAATGAACTCTTTTGAGCCGAAGAGCGAAACAGGATCGAGGTTTCCCTGCACTGCCTTATCGTGGCCTACACGCTTCCAGGCTGAATCGAGATCGCACCGCCAATCGAGACCGATCACGTCGCCACCGCCCTCGGCAACCATTTCCAGCAGATGGGCCGCGCCGTTCGCAAAGTGAATGAGCGGAACGCTTTTTTTGATGCCGGCTATTACATTTTTCTGATGCGGCAGAACGAACTCCCGGTAATCGCTGGGGCCGAGCGCACCCACCCAGCTGTCAAAGAGCTGCACAACCTGAACACCAGCGTCGATCTGTGCGTTTAAATAGTTGATGATGACGCCGGTCAAATGTTCCATCAGCTTATGCCATGTCTTTGGTTCCGCAAACATCATTGCTTTAGCGTGTTCGTAATTGCGGGATCCGCCGCCTTCTATAATATAACTTGCGAGCGTGAATGGGGCGCCTGAGAAGCCGATGAGCGGCACCTTACCGTTCAGTTCCTTAAGCACGATCTTTATTGCTTTCATAAGGTACGCGATTTGCGTCGCGGCATCGATGGTTTTGAGCTTCTGAACATCGGCCATGCTGCGGACGGGATTATGGATCACCGGGCCTTCGCCTTTGGCGAATTCGAGGCCGATACCCATGGGCTCGAGCGGCAGCAGGATGTCAGCGAAGATGATCGCGGTATCGATCTCATAGCGCCTGACCGGCTGGATTGTAACTTCGGCGGCGAGCTCCGGAGTTTTGCACATCTCGAGAAAAGTGTGCTTTGCGCGGATCTCCCGGTATTCCGGCAAATATCTCCCTGCCTGCCGCATCATCCATACCGGGGTGCAGTCAACCGGCTCTCGCCTGCACGCCTTGATAAACCTGTCTGCTCTCGACATCGGCTTCTCCTCACTGTTTTTATTTATCTGCGCAAACTCTCAAAGGCATAATAATAGTATTTTATCGGACAAAACTCAAGCAAATTTTAGGTTTGCAGGCTAACCGGCTTATTCCTTCCGCCTGAAGGACATTGCCGCCAGGGTGAGCATAATGAAGGACAGGGCGATAACGACTGAAAGATCGAGAACAATCGAAAACTCAGGTCCGAGCGGAGGCGTGCTCTTCAGAAGCAGGACATGCTTGAACGCATCGACGCCGTACGTGAGCGGGTTAAGCTGACTGAGCCAGCGGAGCGCAGGAGGCATCGACGTGACGGGGTACATTGCCCCTGAGAGGAACAGCATCGGCATAACGAGGAAGTTCATGATTATGTTGAACCCGTCAAAGGACGTGAGCCGTGCAGCTATCAATATCCCGAGCGACGTAATGCAGAACGAAACGAGGAGAGAGACGGCCACCACTTCCAGGAACTGTGCAACCGTCAGTTGGATGCCCAGAAAGGGAACAAGGAACAGGATGATGATTGCCTGCGCTACTGAAATCAGCGTACCGGAAACGGCCTTGCCGATCACTATGGACACGCGGGAGATCGGTGCTACCAGCATCTCTTTCATAAAACCGAATTCACGGTCCCATACAATTGATATCGACGAGAAGATGGATGAGAAGAGGATGGTCATGCCGATCATGCCGGGAAAGATAAACTGCAGGTAGGAAAATCCGACTTGGGGCCGGATCAGCGAGTTCATTCCGTTGCCGACGACGAACAGCCAGAGTACCGGCCTGGCGAGTGTCCCGAGGAGGCGGCTTTTTTCGCGGAAGAATTTTTTAAACTCCCGCAGGCAGATGACATAGATGGCACGAAACTGGATCATCGCTGTGCCCTGCGGTGGCTCCGTACGAATTCCCGGGTTATCTCCCGGTTATTCTGGAGCCCTTCGTCCCTTATGGTCCTTCCGGTCAGCCGGAGAAACACATCGTTGAGTGTCGGTTTTTTGAGACTTACCGAGAGTGTTTTAACGGTCAGACCGCGAATGAGCTTCGGAATGAATTCGTCGCCTTTTTCGGCTTCAATGCACAACCCGCTGTTCTCGGTCCAGGTCTTCATCCCGAACAGAGACTGTATCTCCTGCAGTGCCCGTTTATTATCCGCTGTCTCTACCGTTATGATGTCGCCATGTACCATGTCTTTGAGGCGTTGGGGCGTATCAAGCGCGATAATCTTGCCGTGGTCGATAATCGCGATACGATCGCAATTTTCGGCCTCTTCCATATAGTGGGTCGTCATAAAGACGGTGATTTTCTCGGTTTTCCTGAGCGTGTTGATGAAGTCCCAGATCGTATTTCGCGTCTGGGGGTCAAGGCCGAGGGTCGGCTCGTCCAGGAACAGCACGCGTGGGTAGTGGAGCAGGCCGCGGGCTATCTTGAGCCTCCGCTTCATGCCGCCTGAAAAATTTTTGATTAGATCGTTTTTGCGGCTTTGCAGCTCGACGACCCCGAGCATTTCGTCGATCCGCGTTTCGGTCAGCTTTCTTTCGAGGTTGTAGAGGTAGGCGTGAAACTTCAGATTTTCGTATGCGGTCAGCCCGTTATCAAGCGTTGTATCCTGGAAGATGAGCCCGATTGCCGCGCGGACCTGGTCGGGCTGCTTTGCGCAATCATACCCCGCGATTTCAGCGCTTCCGCTGCTCGGTGAGAGGAGGGTACAGAGAATATTGATCGTCGTTGTTTTTCCCGCGCCGTTGGGGCCAAGAAAGCCGAAGACTTCTCCCTCGTTGACGGAAAAGGAGATGTCGTCGACGGCTTTCAGCGATTTGAAATGCTTGGATAGATTTTGAACATTAATGATAGTCATTAAAATTATTTTCTGGACACGGATAAAATCTGAAAAGGCGGATTAAATTTAACGAGGTTTCGCCTCAAAACAATGAACAAACCAACACCTTCGCGGTAAATGGTTTTTGATTTTTGATTTACTTGAAAAACTTGACTCAAAATTAAAGATCCTGTTAAGTAAAGTATTTAAAGATAGATATGATTCAATTTTGATGAACTCGTAAAAAGCAGTCATTCCCGCTTGTCGGGAATCGTTTTGCCATTCAACATGCTGAAAAAGAAGGATTCCGGACAAGCCGGAATGATGGTCTTTCGGTGATTTTCGACTTTTTACGAGACCGTCAATTTTGATGAATTCGTAAGAAGTCAAACGGCGTAAAGTACCTTAAACTGCATAATCAGCGGCCGGAGACTGATCCAGCGCCCGATGGCGGCTGAAACATTCTGCACTCGTTCTTTGACAGCACAAAATAGCAATGAAAGGGCGGCTATGAGGGCCGATTCCTCTTCCTTTTCCCGTTTGCGGAATGCCGCCGCCCGGATAATGTTGATTCCGGCAGCCTTCAAGTACGCGGCGAAGCTCACGGCGGACAGTCCTCGGACGCGCAAGTTCTTGAAGCCGGTTATTCGGTCAAGCTGAGACATGGTTCCTTCGACCCCTGCACGGAAGCGGTACCTGTCCCGAAACTCGGGAGTGTCTTCCTGAGCCCGTCGCTGGGCCAGACGGATCGCTTTATCGTCGTATCGGAGATAGCGGCCCTTTTTGCCGGGCAGCGTCGGACATGTGTTTTTTCGGGAACAACCACGGCACGCTTTTTTTGAAAAGAGCGCGGAGTGATTGTCGTCTTTGCTCCGGGTTTTGAGAGGAGCGCGTCCCTCGGGGCATAAGGTGATTTCGTTTTCGCTGTTCATGGTGAATGCCGTGAATGGCACGCTGTCTTCGCCGAGGTTGCCCATGACCGGGGAAACGACTTCAACTCCCATGGTCTTTGCCTTCTCGCAGTTCTCGTCGCTGCCATAGGGGGTGTCGGCAATGACCGCTTCCGGTTTCAGACCCAACTTCTCCGTTGATTCGATAAGCGGAATAGTGGCATGGGTGTCGTGCTTGTGGGCAGGTTCTACGATCACACTGGTGATCAAATTCAGGGTGTTGGTATCCTCGGACGTGCCGTAGCTTTCGGCGACCTGCACCTGGTAGCCCTTGCCCTTGTGGCCGTCATACCCGGCGTCGGGGTCGGAAGGGTTTTGCAGAGAATCGGAAGGCACGTCCTTGTTGGCCTTGACCGAGACCAGGGTTGTATGCGTATCAACGCGTTCCACGATGCATTGTTCCTTAAGCAGCCGGACAAGGAGCTGATAGGTGTTCATGGTGGTAATTGGCTCGTTTCCTCTGAACCGTTCCACCAGGCTGAACACGTCGTTGGCCAGCGTCCTTAGCGTGTTTATCGATTCCGAGGGTCTGACCATCGAGAAGACGGCATCTCCCTGTTTGGTCATGTACCGGTCGGTGATGGCCGTCTCTAATGATTCATAGAGGTCTTTATGGTGACGCTTGAGGTTCACCAGGAACTTCTTAATAGTCTTTACGAACAGGCCGAGCCGGCCCAAGTGGCGCATATTGGAGTAGATGTGGACCGAGTCGAAGCGCTGCTTGGCGACATCGACTTTGAATACATCGGCAAGCATCGTGACGACTTCTTCAAAGATAACTTGGTAGAGGTTCCGTTCGATCAGTAGGTCGCGCATGTTCCAGAGGGTCTTGGGGCTGACATAAGCGGCGGTGTCCGCCGCGCTTGTGATGTTCAGGGCATAATGCCACTGGAGATTATAGGCAAACTGGTCTACGGCTTCTTCGTCGGTCAGGTCGTTCATCTGCTGGAGGACCATGAGGCCGATCATGGAATAGAGTTCCTTGGTCGGCGCTCCGAAAACCGGATCGTATTTTGAGAAAATTTTCTCGACTGGCAGCGTGGTAAGAATATGCTCCCGAAATACCTTTGCCCAGGACCCCTCGATGCGCTGTTTACGTTTAGGTCCCAGGAAGGGAAAGGGATCGAACATGTCGGGGGTTTTGTGATCCTTGATGTGGATCATTCTGGCTCCTTGATTGCGATAGGTGATGCTGTTGTGTATCACAAAACCCCTTGTACTGCAAAGGAAATATGATGTTTTGCGCGATTTATTTTGGCTGAATCACGACAGTTCGTTCTTACGAGATCATCAATTTTAAGCCTTATCCGAATTTTCCGCCTGCGCCCATCGTTTACGAGTGTAACGCGAGTGCAGGGTGTGTAAATCCGTGTCCAAAAGCTATTATTTTACCACTCTATTTTATTTTTCGGCACATACCAGTCGATGAAGTTGTACATGATTCCGAGCGGCGCGACTTCGATGCCCTTGAACCGTTTGTGCACTATCGGCAGGGCGTCGGGCACGTACAGGAAAGAGTATGGCTGTTCTTCAGCGAGAATCGCGTGGATACGGTAGTATATTTTCTTTCTCTTTTCGATATCGAAGGTCCTTCGTCCCTCGACCAGCAGCCGGTCTACCTCGGCGTTTTTATATCCTATGAAATTATATTCTCCTTTTCTGGTTTTGCTCGAATGCCAGATGTCGTAGATATCCGGGTCGCGTCCCAGACTCCAGCCCAGGATCATCGCTTCAAATGAGCGCTTATCGATCTGCTCAAGGAATGCCTGCCATTCCATGACTCTGATAGTAACGTCAATGCCGATGGCCTTCAGGTTCTGCTGGATGATCTCGGCGGAGCGAATACGCTCCGTGTTGCCCTGGTTGGTCAAAATCGTGAAACGGAAAGGCCTGCCGTTTTTCTCCAGGACCCCGTCGCCGTTTCCATCCTTCCATCCCTCTTCAGCCAGCATTCGGGTCGCTAGTCCGGGATTGTAATCGTAGCTCTTTACGTTTGGATTGTACGCCCATGAGACGTACGAGAACGGCCCGGTACAGGGTTTACCCAGGCCGAGCAGGAGACCGTCTATGATGTTTTGCCGGTTGATCGCATAGGAGAGGGCCTGGCGGACTTTAATGTCTTGAAAGAGAGGGCTCGTCAGGTTGTATCCCATATAGGTAAAGGCATTTGCCGGATAGCGTAATTTTTTATAGTTTTCTTTTATGCGGCGTGTTTCGCTTTTACGCAGATACTGCAAAGGGGTCAATCCCATCATGTCAACGCCGCCCGAGAGCAGCTCCTGGAACATCGTGGTGCTATCGGGAATAATCCGGTAGACAAACTGGTCTATATTGGGTCGCCCTTCAAAAAAGTCATTATTTGCTTCGAGCACGATCTTCTGGCCGGCAATCCACTGTTTGAACTTGTACGGTCCGGTCCCGATAGGACGGCGGTTGAAGGCATCGGTATTGATATCCTTGCCGTCTAAAAGATGCTTCGGAATCATGCCTGCGGCCCAGCTTTCGAGCGCCGGGGAAAACGGCTCCTTATAGGTGACCCTGAACGTGTATTTATCGACGACTTCCGCTTTCGCAACATCCATATAGGAACTGCTGTACGGCGTCGCCACATTCGGGTCCATCAGTCTTTTATAAGTGAACAGGCAATCCTCCGCTGTAAATTCCACCCCGTCATGCCACTTGACCCCTTTGCGAATGAAAAAGGTTATTGTTTTGCCGCCGTTTGAGATCTGCCAGCGCTCGGCCAAATCGCCGACGATCTTGATGTCCTTGTCATATTTTACCAGGCCGCTGAATACATGGTCATTAATTGTGCCCGAGGCGGAATCGTTCGCAATCACCGGGTTTAATCTTCGGGCGTCGCCGATGGAGCTTTCAACAAAGCTGTTGGGGTTCCGTTCGACCTTTTCGCCGCAGGCGGAGAAAAGAAGGGAAAACGGAAGTATATAAAAGAGAAACTTTTTCATGCGCAAAATCACGAAGGGGTAAATCGAATTTAAAAAATCCGATTTTTCAGATTTTATCCGTGTCCAAAAGGCTCTTCAAAAAGAAAAGGGTAGGCAAGGCCTACCCAATTTTCTACCGGCGATTCGCGGCCTGCTATTTTCCGGGTGCAGGCGCAGGAGCAGGTGCTGTTTGGCCGGGCGGTGCAAGAGGAACAGCAGGTGCAGTCTGCTGAGGCTGCTGTTTTACGCCTTCCATGACCGAACTTCTCTTTGAAGAGGTAATGGCAAGTCCAAGAGAGGTCACCATGAAAAGAATCGCGGCTCCGGTCGTGAGCTTCGCGAGGAAACTAGCGGCACCCCGCGGCCCGAAGACCGTCTGGGACGCGCCCCCGAAGGCAGCTCCGATATCAGCGCCCTTGCCCTTCTGAAGAAGAACCATCGCTATGAGGATTGCCGAAACAATTACATGAAGCGATATTAAAAAATATCTCATTACCAACTACCTCCCCGTTAATTTGCCACAGAGTAAAACAGAGATCTCCGAGAAAAGTATTAAGACCTCGATTTATCTCTTTGGTTCTGCTTGTACCCGCGCTTTCGCTAGAGCAGGGCATGTTCTCTGTGAATAAAACTTACTTAAAGTTTACCAGCGCCGCGAAGGACTCCGGTTTGAGGCTCGCGCCTCCGACCAGGGCGCCGTCGATGTCCGGTTTTGCCATCAGGCTCGATACGTTCTCCGGCGTTACGCTGCCTCCATACTGGATCCGGATGCCTTCGGCGATCTCGGCATCATAAAGCGACTTTACTTTCTGTCGAATCAGTGCATGCACTTCATTGGCCTGCTCAGGAGTCGCGGTCTTCCCGGTGCCGATGGCCCATACGGGCTCATAGGCAATGACGACCTTCTTCATATCATCGGAGCCAATGTCCTTGAGTCCGCCGGCTACCTGCCGGTTTATGATCTCGTTCAGTTTTCCGGCTTCTCGCTCTGCAAGTGTCTCACCGACGCACATAATGGGCTGTAGGCCCTTCTTGAAAGACTGTTTCACCTTCTTGTTGACTGTTTCATCGGTTTCGCCAAAGAACTGACGGCGTTCACTATGGCCGATAATAACATACTTGCAGTTCAAATCCAACAGCATTTCAGCCGAAATCTCGCCGGTAAAGGCGCCTTTGTCTTCCCAGTGCATGTTCTGGGCTGAGAGGGAGATGTTTGTCCCCTTGATCGTCTCTGAAACTGCTTCTAACGAGGTAAAGGGCGGGGCAAGTACGATGTCCCGGTCCTTTACAGCGGAGACAAGCGGTATCAGCTCCGCGGCCAAGTCGCCTGCCTCGCCGGTCGTTTTGTTCATCTTCCAGTTTCCTGCGATGATAGGTCTTCTCTTCACGTTCATAGTATCCTCTTTTCTGGATGAGGGTGTTAAGTGGTTGAATCGTGTACTAGTTGAGTTGTTAAGCCTTGCTCAACAACTTGACGACTTAACGCTTCTACCGTTTACCGGTTTCATTATCGTTCGTCAGGGCAGCCAGGCCCGGCAGTTCCTTGCCTTCCAGAAGTTCAAGTGAAGCACCGCCGCCGGTCGAGATAAACGTAATGCTGTCAGAAACGCCTGCCCTGTGCACCGCCACATCCGTGTCCCCCCCGCCCACAATGGTAGTTGCATAAGCGTCGGCAACCGCGCGGGCTATCGCAAACGTTCCACGCGAATAGGCGTCTTTCTCGAAAAGGCCCATGGGACCGTTCCAGATGATCGTCTTTGCATCCTGTATCGCTTCTGCGAAAAGACGGACCGTGGCCGGGCCGATGTCGAGGCCAACCCATCCCTTCGGGATTTCCTGCGAGGTTACGATTTTGGTCTCTGCACCGTCGTTTGTATTCTCCGCTACGACAAAGTCGACCGGCAGGTAGAACTTGACTCCTTTATCCCGCGCGCCCTTTCTCAGGCGCTTGGCCATTTCGAGCATGTCGTCTTCCACGAGCGAACTGCCGACTTCGCATCCCTCCGCTTTTATGAACGTGAAGGCCATGGCGCCGCCCACAATGATCTTGTCCACCTTGTTTTGGAGGTTCTCGATGACGCCGATCTTGCCGGATACCTTGGCCCCGCCGAGGATTGCGACAAAGGGCCTGACCGGGCTTGCCACAGTCTTCTGGAGATATTCGATCTCCTTTTTCATCAGGAACCCGGCGACCGATAGTTTCACGAACTTCGTAATACCGTATGTGGACGCGTGTGCGCGATGAGCCGTACCGAAGGCGTCGTTGACATACACATCGGTAAAGGCCGCGAGGGCCTTTGAGAACTGCTCGTCGTTTTTTTCTTCTTCGGGATGGAACCTGAGGTTTTCGAGAAGCAGAACGTCTCCCGGCCGCATTCCGGCAACCATGTGCTCAACGTCCGGCCCGATGCAGTCCTTGGCGAACTTTACCTCTTTATTCAGAAGCCGGTTCAAACGGAGCGCAACCGGTGCAAGGCTGTATTTAGGATTCGGTTTGCCTTTTGGGCGGCCGAGATGCGATGCGAGGATCACTTTTGCGCCCGCGTCGAGAGCATAGTTGATTGTCGGCAATGTCGAACGGATCCTGCCGTCATCGGTGATATTCCCATTTTCATCCAGGGGAACATTGAAGTCAGCGCGGATGAACACGCGCTTGTTCTTAAGGTCTATTTTCTCGATGGTTTTTTTGTTCATTGATGTACCCTCGTGGTGAAATTCCAAATATCAAGCACCAAATCCCAAATAAAATACAAGCACCAAGAATCAAATCCAAAACGTCTCGAACAATGAGATTTCGAATTGGATATTATTTGGGATCTGAGATTTGGATATTGAGATTTGCCTTTACTACAGTCCTTTCTTCGCAATCATGATCGCCAAGTCGCGGAGCCTGCAGGAGTAACCCCATTCGTTGTCGTACCAGGAGATGATCTTTACCATTGTCCCGTCCATCACGCTGGTGAGCGACGCGTCGACGATGGACGAGTGTGAGTTGCCCTTAAAGTCGATGGAAACGAGAGGCTCTTCTTCGAATTGAAGAATGCCTTTCATCCTGCCGTTTGCCGCGTCCTTAAGGGCCGCATTTACCTCTTCCTTGGTAGTCTTGCGGGACACTTCCACCGCAAGATCTACAACCGAAACGGTTGGAGTAGGCACGCGGAGCGAGATGCCGTCGAGTTTGCCCTTCAGTTCCGGAAGAACCAGAGAGACTGCCTTAGCAGCTCCCGTGGAAGTAGGGATGATCGAAAGTGCAGCCGCCCGCGCCCTCCGAAGGTCTTTATGCGGAAGGTCGAGAAGCTGCTGGTCATTGGTATAGGAGTGGATCGTGTTCATGAGGCCATGCACAATGCCGAAGTTCTGATGAAGGACTTTCGCCACGGGGGCAAGGCAGTTCGTGGTGCAGGAAGCGTTCGAGACGATATTGTGCTTCGCCTTGTCGTAGGTCTCATCGTTTACACCGAGGACGAAGGTTGCATCCGGGTCCTTGGCAGGGGCCGAGATGATGACTTTCTTTGCGCCCGCTTTCAGGTGTTTCTCCGCATTTGGCCTGTCCACAAACCGGCCGGTGGATTCAATGGCAATATCGATTTTTAGGTCTCTCCAGGGCAGTTCGCCGGGATCCCGCTGTGCCACGACGGTCACCTCTTTGCCGCCCACGATCAGTTTGCCGTCGCCGGCCTTCACGTCAACGGGGAACGCCCCGAACATGGAGTCATATTTCAAGAGGTGAGCAAGGGTTTTTGCGTCGGTCAGGTCGTTTAATGCAACGATCTCAATGTCCTTATTGTTGAGCGACGCTCGGAACATGTTCCGTCCGATTCTGCCGAATCCGTTGATTGCAACTCTTACCGCCATGGTAGCCTCCTTAGAGAAATTTTAAAGTGCGGAGCGAAAGTATCAAACGAGTCAATATTATGATCCGCAGATTACGCAGATTTCGCCGATTAGAATCCAGGCCTGATTTGTTTTTTCTTAAAAAATCTGCGTACATCTGTGAAATCTGCGGATAAATCTTTTAATCCATTTTATACATTACCAGCCCGGTAAGGAGCTTCGGATAGAAGTAGGTTGCCTTCTGGGGCATGCGCTCGCCCGAGTCCGCAACTTCCTTGACTTCATTCACCTTCGTCGGATTCATATAGAAGGCAATATCGGCAGTACCGTCATGCACCCGCCTGTCGGCCTCGTCGGCATTTTTAATGTATTCAATATTCAATCCGAGCTTATGCGTTTCCATGCTGATCCCGAGTAGCTTGTCAATGATCAGGTGATGAAGGATCGAGACGTCCAGTTTCCGGTACGCAGGGGAATTGCCGGAAAGCAGCTTGTCCATGTCCGCTTCGTTCCTCAGAGTCAGCAAATAATAGCTGTGCTCTCCCTTGATCCGCATACCGAAAACATGGGCCTTGTCCGCCCGATGGGCCATGGTTTCCAGCACCGTAAGCAGGTCCTTGTTCTCGGATTTTTTGTTGAAATCGATCCGCTCTATATCGAAATACCGGTTCAGATCGTCCTCGAAGCGGCTAGGTTCGAAATTGTTCAGGTTAAACAGCACCCGGTGGGCGGGCAGTATGGTTATCCCCGGGTCTTCCAATCGTGCCAAAAACATCGGTACGAAATTGAAGGGCTCCGTCTGGCCCCCCGCTTCCGAAGTTTTGCGGCGCTCGTTCCGGTAGTTAAGTGCAGTATCATAGCGATGATGTCCATCCGCAATGAAAAAGGCTTTATCCGCCATTTCAGCGACTATCGCGGAGATATCATGCTCGTCCGTCAGTCTCCAGACGCGGTGCAGCACGCCATCGTGGTTTTTTACCTCAATCTCCGCCGGCCGCGTGTTTTTTTCGAGAATGCCGGATACTTTGCCTTCCGGGTCGGAAAAGAGCGAGAAAATCTGGCTGAAACTTGCTCGGCAGGCCCGCAGAAGGTTCAGCCGGTCCGTCTTGGGACCGGAGAGAGTCGTCTCATGAGGCTTAACGATCCCGGAGTCATAATCTTCAATCTTTACAAGTGAAATAAAACCGCGCAATTTTTTCGTTCTAGTACCTAGGGAGTACTCCATCTCGTAAATATAGATGGCAGGCTTCTCGTTCTGCAGCACTATCGCGGATTTATACCAGTCATTCAGGAGGGCAGCCGCACGGGTATACCGGTTGTCTTCAGGAGTGTCTGCGGGACTCTCGAGTCCGTATTCAAGCCGGATTATATTATAGGCGCTCTTTCTATAAAGTTCCTGTTGTTCTAATGGTGATATGATGTCATAGGGCGGGCAAACGAGGCTGCTGATGTTGCCCGCTTTAACTTTATTATATAGTATCCCCTTGAAGGGCGCTACAGTTGCCATTTCCTGAATCCTTGACCATGAACAGTAAATGCTTTCAAAAGACCTCTTTTATAGCATAGCGCCCGTTTTATTGTCAACCCCGAAATAGACTTATTTTATTCGACATTATCCCGCTCAGCTAATCAACTTGGGCTTATAGATGCCGCTCAGTTAGACGTCTCTCGGAAACTGTCGTTATTTTACCGGGGCAGCGGCTGATCTTTTTCACTTTGCAGAAGCGAAAGTTCCTTTCAAAGCGTTATGGTTCCAGGACCAGAGATGCAGGGATTGTGTCGGCAGCGATAAGGCGATTCAAGGAGGGGAAAGAACGCTGCTATGCTGCTGCCGGGGTTGACAATTTCAGGCTATTGTGCGATTATCCCTGCGCAATGAGGATCATACGCGGAGTAAAGAATCTGACTGAACGGTTTCGCAATCCTGTTCTTACGCTCGGCAACTTCGACGGAGTTCACCTGGGTCACCAAGCGATTTTCAAAAAGGTTGTGGAGCGCGCGAAGCAGACCGGGGGCACGTCAATCGCGTTTACCTTCGAACCGCATCCCCTCAAGGTGCTTGCGCCGGAGCGGTCCCCGCTTCTCCTGAATACTTTCCATGCCAAGATGAAGCTGCTCGAGGCGGCCGGCATCGATATCGTTATCTGCGCAAACTTCACACGGACTTTCGCCGATCAGAACCCGGACGAATTTGCCCGGGAGGTGCTGCATAAGCTGATAGGCGCCAAGGAAATTTATGTCGGATATGATTATGCTTTCGGCAAGGACCGTGAGGGAAGCATCGAGTCGCTCAAAAAAATGGGCGTGGCTTACGGTTTTAAAGTCGGAGTCATCGAACCGGTTCTCGTCAACGGGGCAGTGGTGAGCAGCTCTTCAATCCGTGAACTGATTGCAGGCGGCAGGGTCGAAGAAGCAGTTGTCCTTCTCGGCAGACGCTATACTATAGACGGTGAAGTCGTTCACGGGGCAAGCCGCGGACACTCGCTCGGTTTTCCAACCGCAAATCTTAAAACGGTCAATGAGGTGATACCCGGTTTTGGTGTATATGCCGTCTACGGAGAGGTAGAGGGCAGGACACTGAAGGGGGTCGCATCGATTGGAATCCGCCCGACCTTCGACTCCGGGCCTGTTTCGATTGAAGTATATCTTTTCGAGTTCGATGAAGATCTCTACGGAAAGGAGATGGAAATTGTTTTTGTAAAACGTCTTCGTGGAGAAGAGAAGTTTCAGAATGCCGAAGCGCTCATTCATCAGATCCGGAAAGATGTGCAGGACGCTCACGAGGCGCTCAAAGTTTGACCGGATTGCGGATTTTGTTCCTCAGCAACGACTTTTTTCAGGCATCCTGTTTTTTTAAAGGAGGTGACAGTCAATGGCGTGCGGAAAAAAATGCGGCACAGTGAAAAAGGCGGTTAAAAAGAAAACGGCGAAGAAAAAATAGCAGCGACATCGGGCGGGTAGCTTACCCGCCTTTTTATTCATCTTCTACCTCGCTATCGTTCAGTTCTTTCCTTGTGTTGTCTTATCCTTAGGAACGGCACTATTAAATTGACTTTTGAAGAAGCGTATGATAAAAAAATTCACTCCGCTATGCCAAACATTGAAGCGCAATAAAGCAAGAAACGCGGATAGTGTCGTCTGGTTTTTCGATAATCAGAACAGTTTAATGGCTAATACTGACTGGATGTGGGATGCTTTCAGCAAAAGAACAACTTGATGTTATAAAGCGCGGAGCGGTGGAGATCATTGTCGAGGCGGATCTGCTCAAGAAGCTCGAAAAGTCCGTTTCGACCGGGAAGCCGCTGCGTGTCAAGCTTGGCTTCGATCCAACCGCGCCGGATATCCACCTTGGCCATGCAGTGCCTCTAAATAAGGCCCGCCAATTTCAGGATCTCGGCCATGAAGTCTTATTTTTGATCGGCGACTTTACCGGCATGATCGGCGACCCTACAGGGAAGTCCGAGACCCGGAAGCATCTTTCGAAGGAAGAGGTAGCCCAGAACGCGAAGACGTATCAGCAGCAGATCTATAAGATCCTCGATCGCGACAAAACGAAGATAGCCTTCAACAGCGAATGGATGGGGAAACTGTCATCGTCCGACATGATACAGCTTGCCGCGAAACATACTGTTGCCCGTATGCTCGAGCGTGAAGACTTCAAGAAGCGGTATGAATCGCAGCTCCCCATCAGTATCCACGAATTTCTCTATCCTTTAATACAGGGATACGATTCAGTTGCACTGAAAGCGGATGTGGAACTTGGCGGCACGGACCAGAAGTTCAATCTCCTTGTCGGCCGCGAGCTGCAGAAGGAATACGGCCAGGAGCCGCAATGCATTGTAATGATGCCGCTTCTTGAAGGGCTGGATGGTGTAAACAAGATGAGCAAAAGTCTCGGAAACTATATCGGGATCAACGAGCCGGCGAAAGAGATCTTCGGCAAGGTCATGTCTGTAAGCGATGATTTGATGCTGCGCTATTACGATCTTGTCAGCGCAGTGACACTTGATGAACTTGGGAAGATAAAGGATGATATAAAGTCAGGAAGGCTTCATCCGATGGAGGCGAAAAAGAGGATTGCGGCCGAACTTGCCGACCGGTTCTGCGCAAAAGGAGAGGGTGTCAAGGCGCGGGCCGAGTTCGAAAAGGTTTTCAGTAAAAAAGACATGCCCGACGATATCCCGGTTGTTGAAATTGCCTGGGAAGGCCAGAACATGAAACTGGTAAAGATTATAGCGCTGTCCGGCGCGGCAAAGAGCAATTCCGAAGCCCGAAGGCTAATACAGCAGAATGCTGTGGAAGTGGATCAGCAGCCGGTAAGGGACGTAGACGCGGAGCTCTCATCGTCCGGCCAGTATGTTTTGCGCATCGGAAAGAAGCGGTTTGTAAAGGTTTTGGCACGAACATCTCCTACTTAGGGCTCTCTTGACACGGAATATAAAATGAGAGAACATATGATTGTTCCGGTACAGAAAAAAAATCGGCAGCAACGAAAAAAGTCTTGACAGTGCATAGGGCTTGTGTTAGATTGCGCCCTCATTCGGCGGTAATAAACCTCGGGCAAAACCTCGAAGTTCCTAAATACCAACCGATCTTTACAGAAAAATATAGTTTACCGGAATAAAGTTAAACGAAGATATTTTTCTTGACAAAGCAAGTTACATTTGTTAATATCAATATTCTGCGACGAAGCAGGCGCATGGTCTTTGAAAACTAAATAGGTGCATTGCTTCCAAGGACTTCACCAGGTCTTTGGAAGTGGCGGGTTTTGAGAAACAAAAACAGTCAAGTTACCTTGAGTAACATTGCATAGGATCAGATTTTTTTGGAGAGTTTGATCCTGGCTCAGAACGAACGCTGGCGGCGTGCTTAACACATGCAAGTCGAACGAGAAGTACGTAGCAATACGTATTGTAAAGTGGCGCACGGGTGAGTAACACGTGGGTAATCTGCCCCCGAGTTTGGGATAACCCCGCGAAAGCGGAGCTAATACCGAATAAGACCACGGAGACCAAAGTCTCTGAGGTAAAAGATGGCCTCTATTTATAAGCTATCACTTGAGGATGAGCCCGCGGCCCATTAGCTAGTTGGTAGGGTAACGGCCTACCAAGGCTATGATGGGTAGCTGGTCTGAGAGGACGATCAGCCACACTGGAACTGAGACACGGTCCAGACTCCTACGGGAGGCAGCAGTGGGGAATATTGCGCAATGGGCGAAAGCCTGACGCAGCAACGCCGCGTGGGGGATGAAGGTTTTCGGATTGTAAACCCCTTTCGACCGGAACGAATCTCCTCTTGGTAAATAATCAGGAGGATCGACGGTACCGGGAGAAGAAGCCACGGCTAACTCTGTGCCAGCAGCCGCGGTAAGACAGAGGTGGCTAGCGTTGTTCGGATTTATTGGGCGTAAAGCGAACGCAGGTGGTTTGGTAAGTCAGGGGTGAAATTCCACAGCTTAACTGTGGCATTGCCTTTGATACTGCCTTTCTTGAGTGCATGAGGGGGAAGCGGAATTCCGAGTGTAGAGGTGAAATTCGTAGATATTCGGAGGAACACCGGTGGCGAAGGCGGCTTCCTGGCATGTAACTGACACTCATGTTCGAAAGCGTGGGGAGCAAACAGGATTAGATACCCTGGTAGTCCACGCCCTAAACGATGGGCACTAGGTGTGGGAGGTATCGACCCCTTCCGTGCCGCAGCTAACGCATTAAGTGCCCCGCCTGGGGAGTACGGCCGCAAGGTTGAAACTCAAAGGAATTGACGGGGGCCCGCACAAGCGGTGGTGCATGTGGTTTAATTCGACGCAACGCGAAGAACCTTACCTAGGCTTGACATCCCTGGAATCCCCTTGAAAGAGGGGAGTGCTCGCAAGAGAGCCAGGAGACAGGTGCTGCATGGCTGTCGTCAGCTCGTGTCGTGAGATGTTGGGTTAAGTCCCGCAACGAGCGCAACCCTTACCCTCAGTTGCCACCGGGTCATGCCGGGCACTCAGAGGGAACTGCCCCGGATAACGGGGAGGAAGGTGGGGATGACGTCAAGTCCTCATGGCCTTTATGCCTAGGGCTACACACGTGCAACAATGGCCGGTACAAAGGGTCGCAATCCCGCGAGGGGGAGCCAATCCCAGAAAACCGGCCTCAGTTCGGATTGGAGTCTGCAACTCGACTCCATGAAGTCGGAATCGCTAGTAATCGCGGATCAGAACGCCGCGGTGAATACGTTCCCGGGCCTTGTACACACCGCCCGTCACACCACGAAAGCCTATTGTACCTTAAGTCGCTGCGTTAACCCGCAAGGGAGACAGGCGCCCAAGGTATGATCGGTGATTGGGGTGAAGTCGTAACAAGGTAGCCGTAGGAGAACCTGCGGCTGGATCACCTCCTTTCTAAGGATGAATCAGGGATTGCTTCGGCAGTCTCTCATCTTAGGTCGTTCGCCAGCACCTATTTAGTTTTGAAGGACCATGAGTAAGCGCAAATTCGAAGTTTAATTTCGAAATCCTAATCTAGGATTTTGGAGCTTAGAGCTTCGGATTTATTAAGTTGCTCAGGGCTATAGGCATGGGCTCGGAGCTTTACCCCCGGGAAAAGTCCTGAGCCTGTTAAAACGGGCCTATAGCTCAGTTGGTTAGAGCGCACCCCTGATAAGGGTGAGGTCGGTAGTTCGACTCCACCTAGGCCCACCAACTGATAACAAATCCTAAATCGGTTTCAACAGTTCAAACGGTTTAGACCGTTTGCAGTAAATCAGGGGCTGTAGCTCAGCTGGGAGAGCACCTGCTTTGCAAGCAGGGGGTCAGCGGTTCGATCCCGCTCAGCTCCACCATAATTCAATAATTCAGATATTCAAGATTTAATATTCAACGAGGAATATTGAACTGTTGAGTTTTGAAAGTTCCCGACAGCAGTGATGCTCGCGGATTGTTCTTTGACAACTGAATAGCAAGAGTACAAGTAAAGCTGAGGCGAAAATCAAGAAAAAGCTGAATTTGCCAGAAGCAGATTTGGTGGTCAAGCTACTGAAGGCGTATGGTGGATGCCTTGGCGCCAAGAGGCGATGAAGGACGTGGCAAGCTGCGATAAGCTTCGGGGAGCCGCTAACAGGCTTTGATCCGGAGATTTCCGAATGGGGCAACCCTGCCGTGCTGCCAGGTAATCTGCAACTGAATACATAGGTTGCAGAAGCGAACCCAGGGAAGTGAAACATCTCAGTACCCGAAGGAAAAGAAAGAGACATCGATTCCCCTAGTAGTGGCGAGCGAAAGGGGAACAGCCTAAACCGGGTCCATGTGATAGCATGCGGGCGTTATGGATCTGGGGTTGCAGGGCTTTGTTGGTGGGGGTTGCATCCCTCACGGAGAGTTACAAACCTTTGTTATAGTTGAATGATCTGGAAAGATCGACCATAGACGGTGACAGTCCGGTAAGCGAAATGACCAAAGGCTCTATGGGCAAAGTTCCTAAGTACCACGGGACACGAGAAACCCTGTGGGAATCCGGAAAGACCACTTTCCAAGGCTAAATACTACTTGGCGACCGATAGTGAACCAGTACCGTGAGGGAAAGGTGAAAAGAACCCCGGGAGGGGAGTGAAATAGAACCTGAAACCGTATGCTTACAAGCAGTGAGAGGGCTATGGACCGCAAGGTCAAAGCCTGATGGCGTGCCTTTTGCATAATGAGCCGGCGAGTTATTGGGTGTGGCAAGGTTAAGCTCCATAAAGGAGAGGAGCCGCAGCGAAAGCGAGTCTGAATAGGGCGAATCAGTCACATTTAATAGACCCGAAGCCGGTGATCTACCCATGGCCAGGGTGAAGCGAAGTTAACACTTCGTGGAGGCCCGAACCGTTTATTGTTGCAAAAATATCGGATGAGTTGTGGGTAGGGGTGAAAGGCTAATCAAATTCCGTGATAGCTGGTTCTCCCCGAAATAGCTTTAGGACTAGCCTTGCAAATTAACTGACGGAGGTAGAGCACTGAATGGGCTAGGGGCCTTACCAGGTTACCAAACCCAATCAAACTCCGAATACCATCAAGTTTATCGCAGGAGTCAGACTACGGGTGCTAAGATTCGTGGTCAAAAGGGAAAGAGCCCAGACCGCCAGCTAAGGTCCCAAATATATGCTAAGTGGTAAAGGATGTGGAAGCGCACAGACAGCCAGGATGTTGGCTTAGAAGCAGCCATCATTTAAAGAAAGCGTAATAGCTCACTGGTCAAGCGGGCCTGCGCCGAAAATATAACGGGGCTAAAGCATATTACCGAAGCTGCGGATTCTACCGCAAGGTAGAGTGGTAGGGGAGCATTCTGTCGTAGGTTGAAGGCGGACCGTAAGGACCGCTGGACGAAACAGAAGAGATTATGCCGGCATAAGTAGCGATAAAACGGATGAAAAATCGTTCGCCGAAAACCTAAGGTTTCCTGGGCAATGTTAATCATCCCAGGGTTAGTCGGTCCTAAGACGAGGCCGAAAAGAGTAGTCGATGGACAACAGGTTAATATTCCTGCACTAGTTGGTAGCGTTATCAACGATGGGGGGACGCAGTAAGGTAGGTCTACGGGCGACTGGAAATGCCGGCCGCAATTCAAGGAGGATCTCATAGGCAAATCCGTGAGGTCATTACTCTGAGGAAAGCGGGGAAGCGAGCCTCGACAAGTCAACTGATTGATCCTACACTGCCAAGAAAAACCTCTAGGGAGTCATCATCAGTACCGTACCGCAAACCGACACAGGTAGGTAGGAGGAAGACTCTAAGGCGTTTGAGAGAACCCTCGCTAAGGAACTCGGCAAATTAGCCCCGTAACTTCGGGAGAAGGGGCGCCCGTTAGGGTGTTAAAGCCGAAGAGGCCGCAGTGAAGAGGCTCAGGCGACTGTTTATCAAAAACACAGGACTCTGCTAAGCCGCAAGGCGATGTATAGGGTCTGACGCCTGCCCGGTGCCGGAAGGTTAACAGGAGGGGTCAGCCGCAAGGCGAAGCACTGAATCGAAGCCCCGGTAAACGGCGGCCGTAACTATAACGGTCCTAAGGTAGCGAAATTCCTTGTCGGGTAAGTTCCGACCTGCACGAATGGCGTAACGACTGGGCACTGTCTCGGCGAGAGGCTCGGCGAACTTGTATTATCGGTGAAGATGCCGATTACCCGCAACTAGACGGAAAGACCCTGTGCACCTTTACTATAGCTTGGCAATGAATTTTGGTACTGTATGTGTAGGATAGGTGGGAGGCTTTGAGACGGGGACGCTAGCTCTTGTGGAGCCGCCGTTGAAATACCACCCTTGTATTACCGGGATTCTAACCTATTCCCGTGATCCGGGTAGGGGACATTGCCTGGTGGGTAGTTTGACTGGGGCGGTCGCCTCCCAAAGAGTAACGGAGGCGCCCAAAGGTTCCCTCAGGCTGGTCGGAAATCAGCCGTTGAGTGTAAAGGCATAAGGGAGCTTAACTGCGAGACTGACAAGTCGAGCAGGTACGAAAGTAGGGCTTAGTGATCCGGTGGTCCCTGTGGAAGGGCCATCGCTCATCGGATAAAAGGTACCCCGGGGATAACAGGCTTATCGCGTCCAAGAGTTCACATCGACGACGCGGTTTGGCACCTCGATGTCGGCTCATCGCATCCTGGGGCTGAAGTAGGTCCCAAGGGTTTGGCTGTTCGCCGATTAAAGTGGTACGAGAGTTGGGTTCAAAACGTCGTGAGACAGTTTGGTCCCTATCTGTTGTGGGCGTAGGAGATTTGAGAGGATCTGTCCCTAGTACGAGAGGACCGGGATGGACGGACCTCTGGTGTACCAGTTATCCCGCCAGGGGTATTGCTGGGTAGCTATGTCCGGACGGGATAAACGCTGAAAGCATCTAAGCGTGAAGCCCCCCTCAAGATCAGATCTCCCG
>CAVVUN010000011.1:0-97360 GCA_963751455.1 Nitrospirota bacterium | reverse complement strand
CAGCAACAGCCCTGAGCGGCCGCGTAGATCTTATATGGACGGCTCCCGCCGATACCGATGTGACAGCGTATCGCGTTTTCCGAAACGGGACGGTAATTGCGATGGTTAACCAGACAAAGTTCAGTGACATCGGCCTTACAGCGGGAACCGTTTATGCGTACACCGTTACGGCAGTAGATGCTGCGAAAAACGAATCTCCAGCGAGTAACCAGGCAAGCGTCACTACGCCGTCCAGCGACACCACCGCGCCTGATACGCCGACGGGCCTTACTGCAACTGCGGTCAGCAGCAGCCAGATAAACCTGGCATGGACTGCCTCCACGACCAGTGGCGCAACCGGATATTATGTTTACCGCGCATCCGCCAAAATTGCCTCGCCGAGTGCATCCACCTATACGGATTCCGGTCTTTCGGCCAGTACGCAATACTGCTATACCGTAAAAGCGTTTGACGCGGCCGGGAACGTTTCCTCCGCAAGCAGCAGTGCCTGCGCCACCACGACCGCGGCAGTCGTGGACGTTGCGCCGCTCATTACGGCTGCGAGAACAGCATTGGAAAACCAGGATATACCGACGGCCAAGGCAAAATTCCAGGAAGCCCTGGGCTCTGCTCCTGACAACAAGGATGCGAACCTCGGGGCCGCGCTCACTGAAATAATCACCCTGATCGAAGATCCTGATGTCGTAACTATGATTGAAAAATTCAACGCATATGCGCCGACAGTGGAGAATCTAGTCTATGATGCCGTGACCAACAACTTCTCGGTATACGGAGGGAATACTCCCTACTGCGGCACCGACCCGGCTGGTCATGGCTATACCAAATTGACCACTTCGCAAACTTCATCTCCGTTCACTTTCAGCGGATCCTACACCTATTACATGGTCTATGCGGGGCCGTACAGCAAAATAACGCTTGACCAGGTAACCGCATCGAGCGGCAACGTGAACGCAGGCTACCAGTTCTGTTCCTCGGGTCATGTGGCCGGCTGGAATCTTGGTTCAGCGACAAATGACGGACTGACCGTTATTCTGGGCGGTACCTCCCTGGACGCTTCCATCTGGATGATGCAGGCCAATACGGGTTCAACCAGCGTTACGATCAAAACGTCCGGGACAGCATCGGCGACCAAGCCCGCTATGCTCGGCAAGGCGTCAGCCGGATCCGCTTCGGGATCAGGCACAGGCATTCTTGAGGAGCTGAACGGACTCTACAGCAAGCTGCCGAAAAACAGGCAAACCGTGTTCCAGAAGGTCATGAGGGCTGTCTCAAGCTCCATACCATCAGCAGCACCCACGCCGTCGGAACTTCAGGCGGTCATAGACAATAAGGTGCTCCCGACGATCACCGGAGCAATAGCAAAGGTCCGCAAGGTCCAGGGTTCGTCGTACACGTTCACGATTACACCGGCAATGACCGGGGGCGGAGAAACCGTCAATACAATTCTGGACGACGGAGAATTCTATGCCTTTGACGCAATCCTGAATGGGCTGAGCTCGGTCTTGAACATTATGACAGCGTATAACCTGGATGTAGACTATAATATCATCGAGGCCGACCCCCTGAGCGCGCTCAACGGACCTTCGGGCGGCCTCACTTCCTCTGTCGACCATACCAGGTTCTTTACGCTTAAAACGACCGGCGCCTCGAAGATGAATTCCGCTCTCTTAAACCTGATTGACGCCATGGATAAGGCGAAACTTGCTTATGTATATGTATTTAACCAGTGGGGTTACCAGGCCGCGCCCACGCAGCCCTGCGGCTACCCGTACCTGTATCCCACCAAAACCGTTACGGACAACGGGCTCCGGTGGCATAGTAACTATAATGCGTATAACACGTGTGACCCGTACTGGTTTACAGCCGATGACGACACTGATACGAGACAGGGCTTTGACATCGCCAAAATGGTGCTCGGCGGCCAGGTCACGTTTACGGACATTGTCAGCGCCGGGCTGGAAACGGAAACATTATCAAACGGCAGCCAGACCATAACCATCGATACATGGTACAGCGGCGATCAGAACAGAACCGAAAGCATTGCTTTCAATGTCACGAAATTCTTTATCAACCCGTTAACAAGAACAAATCTGCCGTCCTTCGGCTATGATCTGCCCATAAACGGAACGCTGTCCCAGGAATACAAAGAACCAGTCAACAGCGTTGTCGGTCAGCAGATCGTGCAGAGCGGGATTTACATTACAAGTAATCTGACTGATTTCACCTTGAACGGCATTTTCCCGAATAACATCCCGGGTATTGATGCCCTCATCTATCTTTCGACACCCGCGGTCCTGCTTGACCAGGCAACATGGGGACCGGGCAGCACTGTTATTGCATCCGACGGAACCTGGGGTTATGGTTTCAAAGCAAACTGGACAGACGGAAGCGGGACAATAGCGAAAATCAATCCTCTTACCGGGGTCATGGCAGCTGCTTACACAATCAACATGAATTACACGCCGAACGGAATAACCTGGATAAGAGCATTAGTGTGGCACAACGGCGGCCTGTGGGCGAGAGGGAACTATTATGATGGTTCCGGCAATTGGAAGCAAGGCGTCTTCCAAATCGACCTTGCGACAGGGCTCTCAATGAATCAGTTGCCGGCAGGCTCCGGAATCGATACAGGAGGCCAGGGTATCGGCGGCATTACCAGCGACGGCACGAATCTGTACGTAGGCGTTGATCTGATGGGCTCGGTCAATGATCTCGGCTTCGTTAAATTCGACCCGGCTGCCGTTACCGAAATACCTTCTTCTCCTTTTACAGCGTTGGATGGAATGCCGTGGGATATGAGCTTTGGCGGCGGTTATCTGTGGGCTTCCGGGATCGGCGATGCTTCAATCAGCAAAATCGATCCTGCAACGGGATCAGTCGTCAAGGAGTATGCAGGGGACGATATGGCTGCCGGCCTTTACACGGGCGGCAAGCTCTGGATGGTCGATGATAACAAGTTATATTCCTTCGTTGCGCCGTAACCTGATTTGATTGCCTGAAAAAAGCCCCCTGCATTCCGGTGCAGGGGGCTTTTTATTTAGAAATACCACGCAGCTTTTATGCTGTGGATGTTCCCTCCCGGGTCGTGTTTTATCTTATCCCGGGTGCTTTCATTCCGGCCGCCGCCTCCCCCGCCCTCTGACCCTTCATCTTCTTTTTTGTACAGTTTTATGGGAATAATCTGCCCGAAGCCGTACGTGAATTCCACAGCGTTCAACCGGTATGTGAAACCGAAGGCAACCACACCGAGAACTGCCTTTCTGTATTCCGGAGTAAATACCTGCTCGTCAAGCCTTCCTATATTGAACAGCGGATAGGGAGTCCAATTGCGGAATTCACCGTCGCCTTTTACAATTATATACTGGAGACCTCCCCGTGTAATCAGCTTGTCCGTGGTCTTACTCTCCACGCCGAGGTTGTATTGAAGCGAGGGCAGATCGAGGTTAAGTGTGTAATACCGGTCTCCGGCCAGCAGATCTTCCCAGAAGCTCAGTACCGAGCTGCCGCTGATCTTGCCTGAACCGGTCATTTTGAAAGACGTTTCCCTGACAGCGATAACGTAGCGGGTGGCTGCATCATATATTTCCAATTCCATGCCCTTGTTTGAATAGTCAACATTACCGGTAATATGGCCCTCGGGCAGACTGTTTACCATGATCTTGTCAAATAAATCGAGTTCGCGCTCGCGCAGATAATACTTGAGCGATGAAAAGCGGGTTGGAAATATCTTCAAGAGGAATTCACGGTTCTCGGGGTTGCCGGTCTCCAGCACGGCAACGGAGGTCAATTCTCCGGGAACGGCGACATGGAGAGAGAATTCCCTCACGTTCTCTGAAGGATCAAGGGTAAGTTCTGCAAGGTCGCCTTCCTTTATGAATGCATTCTGAAGATGCATTTCCCGCCTGAAGCAACGATAATTCAGAGACATTCCCTCGGCAGGGATAAGCGCTGTTTCGTAGAACCAATCATCATGGTCGCGGTATGTCTCTCTTCCTGCGCCTGCGTGGAGAAATGAAAAAGGGGCCACGCCAAGGGCGACCGTGCCGGCCGTGTAATCATGAAGAGCTCTGTACGAGGAACCGTCTTCAGCTTGAGCATCGGCGATATACCGGAAATCTTTATAGGAAAAAGCTAAGGCACTTCTCCCGAGAAAAGGCAGTGTCAACGGGAGGAGCCCGGAGCCTTCCTTCGTGATCGCTTCCGCAGAAGACCCATTCCAGTCGCCCCTTCTCAAATGCACTACGTTCCCGTCTTTATATTGCAAGGTAAAATGGCCCGGCCGGTTAATGAAGGATGACGGTCTATATAAATCCGAAAAAAGGAGATTATCTCCAAGGTCCAGACCACCGGTCCCGAGAATATACGGATCGTCGGAAAGATACAGCGAGAGAGGTTTAAAATCGGATTCTACTGAAAGAACGGCATGGGGCCATGAAACGAAAAGAATAAACAGAAGGAGCATGGCAGCTTTTTTTGAATCATTCACGGTAACCGCTAATTTACCATAACAGGATAAAGAGTCAACACAAGAATGCACTTTAGCGCGAGACGCGAAGCACTAGTGTAGAGTCTCTTAAATAGATGGTGTTATAAGATGGAGCGACAAATCGTCCTTATCTCGTCATTCCGGCTTGTCCGGAATCTTTCCACCCATTCAGAAGGATTCCCGACGCGCTTCGCTTGCCGGAATGACCGTCTTGGGAAAGTGACTATGGCCGCAATAACACCATTCGTTTGTGAGACACTACACTAGGGGAATCGAATTCCTGCTTTCGCAGAATGACGTTCAAGAAGAGTACAGATTATTATGAGGCCATTAAAAAAACGGCCCTATTAGGAGCAACAGGATCTGAGCGTGGTACGGCATCATGGGATAAAATCCGTAAAATTTCTGTGGAATTTTAAAATATTTAGGATAGAATCAACATATCATGAAGGGAACAAATCCTGCTTCCGGGTTGTCTTATTATCAAGAGCAGTGGCGGACTGCTTCGCCGGACGAGGACATGGCGCTCGCGGCCCGCTCCCGTACCGGCGATGTGGATGCCTTTGAACAGCTCGTGGCAAAACACCAGAAACGAATGCTGAACATTGCGTATCGCATGATCAATGACTACGACGATGCATGCGAGGTTGTGCAGGACGCTTTTGTAGCAGCCTGGAAAAATATCGCCGCGTTCCGGGGAGAGGCAAAATTTACAACGTGGATGACCTCGATCACGTTGAACCACGCCCGAAACCGGCTGAAGCAAATCGCAGCTCATGCAAAAACAATCGCCGGCTCGCTGGACGACCCGATCGCGACAGAGGAAGGACAATTGAAGTTCGAGCCGGCTTCGAGCGGACCTTCAGTGCTGGACAAGCTCGAGTCGCAAGACATACGCGACCGGGTGAGGAAATGCATCGATGCCCTGGAGCCTGAATTCCGTGAAGTGATAATTTTGCGCGACCTTCAGGACTTTACATATGAAGAGATTGCGGTTGCTGTCAAGGCAAGAGAAGGAACAATCAAATCGCGGCTGTTCCGGGCGCGCGAGGCAGTAAAGGAGTGCCTGAAAAAAGCACTTGAGATGCTTTAAAGAATATTTCACCGCCAAGACGCGAAGAGCGCGAAGGTTTTAAAAGCTTTAAAGTACTTGATTTTCACACAAAGCCACAAAGAGAAGCGTAAATCCGGAATTTTGAATCCTGTATTTCTTTGTGGCTTCATGTGAGACCGGTTTAAAAGTCTTGATTTTTAATTCATTGAATTGAGTTTTTATAATAATAACCTGAATTTAAGAAGTTAAGATTTCTTCGCGTCCTTAGCGACTTCGCGGTTTAAGATATTGTTTTTGACGCAAGGTACGAACATGGACCATAACGACATACGCCATAAGCTCTCCGAATATATCGACGAAACCCTTTCGCCTCAAGAAAAGGCCTCAGTCGAGGAGCATTTTAAAACCTGTCCGGACTGCAGCAGCGCCGTCATGGAGCTGCGGAAGACCGTCGAGCATATCGGGAAGGTTGAAGAGGTCGAACCGCCTGCATGGATGACGCAGAAGATCATGGCCAGAGTACGTGCGGAGGAAGAGACGAAGAAACAAGGACTCTTCCACCGCCTGTTCTTCCCTCTCCATATCAAACTGCCGCTCGAAACCATCGGCGTCCTGTTCATTGCCGTGACCGTATATTTCGTAGCACAAGAGACGAAGCAACCTTTCCCGGAAGCGCCCGTACAGACGTATTCTCAGGAGTCGTCGCCCACGGCCAAGGGTACGGCAAAAGAGGACAAGGCTGCCAAGCCCGAAGAATCATTGCAGCGTAAAAAGGATGTACCCCAGAAGCCGGAGTACAAGGCCCTTGACATGAAACCGGCATACGAGAAACCCAAACCTCCCCTACCCGCCCCCGCTCCCGAACCAGCGAGACCCGCAGAGGAGCAACGAGCGCTGAAAAGCGAACCTTCTCCGAGACGAGAGTCAACTGATCAGAGGACACTTGATAGCATGCAGTACCAGGCGCCGGAAAAAGAATTTTCAGGCCAGGGAGCAGCATCCCAAGCCCCGGCAGCAGCCATGGCAAAAAAGAAATCTGCAACCGATCGTGCTGAGATGAACGACAAACAGATGTTAACACTTGTTGTTTCCGATGTGGACCAGGCTGCTGCACGAGTGGAGGATACGGTCAAGGAGCACGGAGGGAAAATCGGCCGGAAAGAATCGGCTCACGGGGCATTGTCCCTCACGGTGACCATGGACCCCGCAAGCAGAAACCGGTTTATCGAGAGGCTTAAAACCCTGGGAGAATTGAAGGGTATCGACGCCGGGGAATTTCGAAGGGAAGGAACTATTCTAGAGATCAGGATCGTTAAACAGGTTCAGCAGAACTGATCGACTAATCGTGCCGATTTTTTACCCGCGCTTCATTTGCATTGATGTTGTAAACGCAGGCATACCATGTTTCATTGTTGCTCAAAGCTTGAAGCAACAGTTTAAGTTTGCATTGGTCAATACGCTGACAAAAGATCACACTGAGCTAGATTTGAACGAGATGAAGACTCCCTTCTTTGCTCTTTTCCCATGAAGAGCACCGACGAACTTCTGAATCTCAGGCCGCCCCCACAGTACCGTCCCATCTTTTAGCCTGCAGATAGATCACATCCAACAAGACGATCTTCATTGATAATTCCGTCGATTCCTTCATCGCCGCTTTGACCGATGGATTTACCAGCATCTGCATGAGAACCGCCATAACCGAGCGCTACCATGATGTCAACAACCAGTCGCTCGAAGAACTGAGGAGAATTTGCTTTGATTCGTTCCAATATCTCGGACGCCAGATCGGCCCGGATATTCAAATATGCCTTTTGAAGCGTTTCTTCCGGAGTTTCTACAGCAGAAGTATCAGCGTGATCGATTCCCGTCGCCTTATTCAAAAAACTCATCGTCCTCAAACATGGGGTAATGTTTTTTATTCATTGTCCAGAGTTGAAAAACATTTACCTTCGCGGCTGCTCCGACGAGCGCGTCGGCCATGGTGACCGAATGCGACTTGCCGTAGCCGTGAAGAAATTCACCAGCCAGCTTCCCTGTCCTTTTGTCGATATCGAGAATATTCAGCGATTCGATGAACGTCTCCACTTTGACCTTCTCTTTGGGACGAATGCCGGAATAGATCTCCGCCACCTGTACAGGAGTGATAAAAACATGCCCGCTTGTTTCTCTGATGGCATCCTTAAACCGCTCGACCAGGGCGCGATCTTGTCTGAGGATCCAAATGAGAATGTCGGTATCAGCAACTACCATGCTTTCCGGTCCTTGCGCGCGGCGCGAATAAAATCATCAACGTCGAACCGTCTGTCCTTCCAGAGACCGCTTACGCTGTCGGTCGCCCGAAGCATCTTATCGACTCTGCCGCTCAGCTTTTTTTGCACGCTCTCCCGGATGATTTCCGATATGGAAAGACCTTTGAGCCTGCTTTCCTTTTTCAAATTGACATAAGTTTTATCATCGATATATATTTGCGTGCGCTTCATTGCTCCGCCTCCCATGTGATGTATATATACATTATATTTCATGCCTATTCAAAAAACAAGCTAATTTCAGACACATAAACAGTCTGCAATGACGGTTGTCGAATTTCGTCTGTGTTCCGCTCCGCAGCATCACCCGCAAATCCTGCTCCGCGATGTTCATGCGTTTCGCGATGATCTCCCTCGCCTCTTTCATGGAATGCTCTTTACCGTCCACGGCAACATCCAGCAAAGGTTTAAAGAAAGATTGGAAGTCAGGAACCGGCATGATTAAGCTCCTCGGTCTAAAAATTGCGGTCTCACAGGAGGCTGTCGTTCGTTGTTTAGCTGAATCTGCGTTCTGTCACTGGTGAGGAAACAAGAAGATTTCGGGCTTGTTGATAGGGTGAGAATATCACAGAAGGTTACAAAAATAAAGGACGTTCTAGCTAAGCTGCTAAGTCATAATTTTAGTGTGAAATATAGCAGTTTCGAGAAGATGCAGCTACTTAGGCTTACAGGAAGAACTGTTTGTCCTAATTGATCTTTCTTTGTTTTTTTCAGGAACTTTTTGCCTCCCCTCCTTGTCTAAATGACCAGAAATTGCAAATTTCGATAGTGTCAAAGTTTCTATGAAACAGCAGGCGGCTCTATGAAATGATCGAGCAAAACGAACCGGCGACAGTCCAGACGGCAAATGAGCAAGTCTGAAGTCACAAAAGAAGAGGCAACAGGCAATAGCAGTCCATTAACGACGAATCGATCGTTCTTTGAGAATACAGGCAAGAGTTTTTAAGCAGCGAGAGAAAGAATTTTCGCCCACTTGCCTTGGAGCGTGGTGATCGCATGAAGCTCCGGCAATTGAACTGGCGGCTTGTAGTTCAGCGACATGTGCGGGCGAAGGAAGTTGTAATGAGTTACGAAGAGCGTGGTCAGGACCACGGCCCCGTTGTTGCTGTTAAAACCGGCAGCGGGCCTCACATGATACTTATAAGTCCTATTTAAGCGCTCGATGAGCTGCTTAAACGCCCTTCACTCCGCTGATTCCGCATCGAGGTTTTGGAGGCCGATGACCTTGTGGTGCTGGATATCGGGATCATCGCCCTCCTGAGCATTCAAAAAATGGATGCCGGCTGGGTAGGAAGGATTGCCGTCGGTAACGAGGATGATCTCCTGGCCGGGGGCTGCGGTACGGATCGCCTCGTTCATGGCAATGATCGCGGGTTGAGTTCCCCGGTTGTCCGCAACATGGTAGGCGGTGATTTTCAGGTTCTTTGAGGAGATGAAGAAAAAGACGTACTGATGCTTTCCCAGGACCCTGATATACGTTTCATCGCCCGCCTGGATGGAATCGATTGGGCCTTTATGCTGGAGGTTGTAGCTGTGGCAATAAAACGCCGCAGCCGCCGCATAGTTCAAGACCGTCTGATAAGAGACCTTGATATTGAAGACGGACTTCAAAATAGCCGCGGTTTTCCTTGCTGGAACGGCGAAGGAGACATAAAAGGCGAGGATCAGGCCGAGGACGTTTTCGGAGTTATGGATCTTCGTAAGCTCGACGATGGGTTCTTCGGGGGCCGAGTGCAGAAGCTCCTGAGGCTTATAATGATACTCCCGGTACTGATAGCTGAGCTTGAACTGCGAGCTTCGTTTTTTCTGTAATGCCCGTTCAGCCGGATTAAGCTTCGCGAGGGCCTGGACGCGGTGCTGGCAGTCGTCGTTGCAACATTTATAGAGCGTGACCTCTTTCCGGGCCTTCCAGAGAAAGAGAGCATGGTTGCAGTAAGGGCAGAAGTATTTTGACTTCTCGTTTTTACGGAATCTCCGGTTAGCCTGGAACAGGTGGCCGCAGACCTTGCATCTGATTTGAGATTTTTTCTTGCCGTCGTTGTAGTAGAGATAGTCGTGCGGGGCGTTGCAGATAGGGCACACGATCAGTTCCGGGACCATGTGAGATTTGTCCCAGCGCTTGACAGGATCAAGAGGCTTACCGTGAAGCGCCTCGAACTGAGCTAAGAGCTGCTTGTAATCTTTCGTCTCTGAAGTTTTTTTTGAAGAGGCGGTTCGGTGAGCGGCGGCTTGGGATCGACCGAGAACTGCCGATAGTTGGGATGCTTCTCTTTAAAATCGTCCTTCGGTTTCACTTCCGGATTACGATTTTGGAGGACATCTAATAAACCGGCGGCGATCTGCTCAATTTCGACACGCGTGAACTTTGAACAGATCCAGATGATAAAACGAGCAATACGCGATGAATTCGACATGAGCATGCTCTCCCTTCAACACTACTTTTAGTCGATTTTCAGGGGGGAGGCAAGCTTATTGTTACGAACACCTTGAAAAGCAAAAGCAATTAAGAGATTCAAACGTAGAATTTTGACAGTACGTCAAATTCCCGAAGGAGGTCATTATGAAACGGCTTAGATGGTTTATGGCACTGATTATTGCAGCAGGCATTATGGCAGGAGCAACCGGAACAGCACAAGAGGAGGAAACCGGAGACCGCACTTTGTCCCCCTACTTTTTCGTCAAAAGCGAGGACCCGGAGGTGGACCGGCTTCCGCTCAAGTCGACATCTGCAGCCGTAAGCATTTCGGGTGTGATAGCCGACGTGCAGGTGACCCAGGTCTACAAAAACGCGGGCAAAAGGCCGCTGGAAGCGATTTATGTGTTTCCCGGATCAACAAGGGCTGCGGTGTATGCGATGAAAATGTCCATCGGAGAGCGCGTCATCAATGCGAAGATCAAAAAGCGCGAGGAGGCCCGGCAGGAGTACGAGCAGGCGAAGCAACAGGGCAAAAGCGCTTCGCTTTTGGAACAACAGCGGCCGAACGTCTTCCAGATGAACATCGCGAACATCATGCCCAATGACGAAATCAAGGTCGAGATGAGCTACACCGAACTTCTTGTGCCGGTTGACAGAATGTACGAGTTCATCTACCCCACAGTGGTAGGACCGCGGTATTCCAACCAGAGAACGGAATCCGCTCCTCCTTCCGAACAATGGGTCCATAACCCCTATCTCCATGAGGGAGAAGCACCGATGTACGCATTTGATATTTCCGTGGCGCTGCATGCCGGTCTTCCTATCAGGCAACTTATCTCCCCTTCCCACAAGGTAGCGATAACATACAACGCCAAGTCCCGCGCGCAGGTCAGCCTCGATCAATCAGAAGCGTCCGGCGGCAACCGCGACTTCATCCTGAAATACCAGCTCGCCGGAGACCAGGTCGAGTCGGGTCTCCTTCTCTCAAAGGTCGGGAAAGAAAACTTCTTTCTCCTGATGCTCCAGCCGCCGAAGCGGGTTACGCTTGCTGAGGTCCCGCCGCGTGAGTACATCTTCATCGTCGACGTATCCGGTTCGATGCACGGCTTTCCGCTCGACATATCTAAGAAGCTTCTGAAGGACCTGATCGGCAATCTCCGGCAAAGCGACCTGTTCAATGTCGTATTGTTCGCGGGCGGCTCCTCGGTCCTGTCGGAGCAGTCCCTTCCCGCAACACAGGAGAACATCACACGGGCGATCAACATCATCGACCAACAGCGCGGCGGGGGCGGAACCGAGCTTCTTCCCGCGCTTGAACGGGCGCTCAAGCTTCCCGGACCTGAAAATTTCTCGAGAACGATTGTGATCGCCACGGACGGCTACGTAACGGTCGAGGAACAGGTGTTCGATCTTATTCGCAGCAATCTCGGGAACGCGAATATGTTCGTGTTCGGCATCGGCTCTTCGGTCAACCGGCATCTGATCGAGGGTATGGCGCATGTCGGCATGGGAGAGCCGTTCGTGATCACGAAGCCTGATCAGGCGCCCGCAAAGGCCGAGGCTTTCCGCAGCCTCATCAAGTCGCCTGTACTGACTAACGTAAAGGTGGAGTTCAAAGGCTTCGAGGTATATGACGTTGAGCCCAAATCGATTCCCGATATTCTGGCGGACCGGCCCGTAATCGTATTCGGCAAATGGCGCGGAGAACCGTGCGGCAAAATCGTTGTATCCGGCATGGGCGGAGACCGGCAGTATGAAGAAACGATCGATCCGGACAAGGCAGGACCAGCAAAGGGCAATAGCGCTCTTCAGTATCTCTGGGCCCGCCACCGGATCATGCTGCTGTCCGATTACAACATGCTCCGCAAAACCGATGAGCGTGTCAAAGAGGTGACGAACCTCGGTCTCACCTATAACCTTCTAACGGCCTTTACCTCCTTTGTTGCCGTGGATTCCGAGAAGAGAAACGCAGAAGGGAAACAAACCACCGTGCACCAGCCCCTTCCCCTTCCTGAAGGCATTTCCGATTATGCTCTCGGTGCAGGGCAGGGATATGCAATGAGAGGATCGGCGAGAAAGCCGTTCGCTCATACTGAAGAGGGGGCGCTGTACCTGGCCAATAAAGCAGAAGGGCCTGCATCGCCAAAGGCCAAATCAGCGGCACACGAAACGGCCCCGGAGAAGACTACAATCGAGGATCTGTTGGTAACCGGAGGACTGTCCAGGGAAGAAGCGAGGAAAGCAATCGAGCAGCAGACTGCAACACTTGTGGGCTGCGGGACTAAAAAACCTTTCCGGCTGGAGCTGATAGTGAACCCGGACGGGACAATACAAAGCATGAAAGTTCTTTCAGGTGCACCAGGGAACAAACTCCAGAAATGCATAATCGACACGATCTCGAAATGGAAGTTCCCGAAGAATGCCGGTAAGTCAACGAGAATCACGGTGAAGCTGAAGCTGGGATCGTTGTAACATTTAGATCAAACAGGCTGGGGTCCGACGACCCCAGTCTATATTTTATTCACTAAGGTGCGGTATAAAGCAATATTTACGATCGCTTTTTTATGCTTAGAAGTACATGTTCAAGAGGAATTACGACGTTGTCAACCAAAGTTCGAAGGACTTATTCATTATAGGGGAAAATACGTTTTAAAATATTGTTTCAAGCTGCATGCAATTCGTAGATTCATTTCGGTGACCACGACCATAGGTGCTATCAGCGGAAAGCGATTGGTGCAGTGTATTTTCTCGGAATGTCTGGATGCTGAACAAAGGGAGCTATTATAATAAAAGCAGAACTGCAATTCAGACAGTAGCATAAAGCAGTAATGATCCTCCCGCCAGCAGTGCTTTCCGTAACTCCCTGATATTCATTTTTCTTTAAGCCCTTTCTTTTTTTCTGGACTTAGGCAAATCTGTATGCTATAGTATCTATAACATGCAGAGCAAAACAGATACCCAAACCCTTAGCCGCCTCCGTCAGGATCTGCGTCGGCTCGTTGCAGACCTGGAACGATCTATTGAGGCGGTATTCGGCCGTGACCCTCTCGTTAAAGGTTCGGTCTACGAAATGGCCAGGAAGTGCGGGAAACCTTCCTGCGCCTGTGCGCGGGGAGAGTTGCACCGTAGCATGGTCCTAAGCTGGAGCCACAAAGGGAAGACCCGGCTTATGTCCGTCCCTCCCGAGAGGCTTGCGGAACTGCGCGGGAAGAGCGAGGAGTATCAGCGTCTTCGCGGCGCGCGTGCAGAGGTCGCGTCAATCGCCAAAAAGATGTTGGCGACGATCGATCAAATCGAGCGTATCAGGCGGATGGAACCTTGAGGGCTCTTACGGGAGAGCAGACGGCCGGGGGGATGCTCCTTGAGCGCAACGACCGGCTGGTGATCGAGGCGTTCCAGCGAGGTGAGTTCGACTATCTCGAAGGCGTCTCCGAGGTGTGCGAAACGGATTTTTTCAGAGCCATCACCGACAAAAAGGTCCTGGAGAAGCTCGCTGCCACGTACCCGACCCCGAACAAGAAACACGACGTGCCCTTATGGGTGTATATAGCAGCCGAGCTTTCCCTGCGCTTTCACGGGGTCCACAGCTTTAACGCCTTTCCTTACGTGGTACGCTCCGGCGGGATGGTTAATGCCTTTGGTCCCGCCATGGGACACAAGGCGGTCCACCCCGACACGAAGGACGTGACCCTGTGTTGCTCCGGATTCAACAATAAGAACGAGTATGACCGGCAGACTCCCTGCGATCAGGATCACCTCAGAAAAACGGCAAAGAGAACCGACGAGACGCTTTTGATGGATTGGTTTAATCGTGATGTCGTCGGGATCTTCAAGCAGCACCATGCTTTCGACCCCGAGGGGATATGCATCGGCGATGCCTCGTACCTGTTTGTGCCGGACAATGAAAACTACGAGGGCTCCTCCCGCATGCTTTTCGATGAACACAATCATCCGGTAGACCCTAAGAAACTGTCAGCCGAACAGCGCGCCCGCTGCACTTGGCGTCGCTGCTACAAGTTGGTGAGCCTGATCCACACCAACCGGACCGGCGCTTTCTTCCTGTACGCCGCCGTGAAGGTTGTGGCCGGCAAGGAGCATGAGAGCCCGATCCTCTACAAACTGGTCGATCAGTTTGTGAAGGCTCACGGCAAGGGGGTCATGAAGAAGCTGATTTTGGATCGTGGTTTCCTGGACGGCGTCCGGATCGGGCGTTGTAAAAAAGAGCTCGGAATCGATGTGCTGCTTCCCGTGCGCCGTGATATGGACATCTACTCCGATGTTGTGGGGCTGGCCAAAGCAGGAACATTGGAGTTTAAGCCTTGGATGCCTTCTCCTGCGGAAGGCAAGCCGATTCCGGTGCATCGGCCCGAGCGCGTAAGAAAACGCGAGGAGGCGAGACAGCGCACCTTGGCGAAACGGAAGGCCGAGAACCCGGCGCCGGCCCGACCGGCGGACAAGACGCTCCTGCGGTCCGAAACCGCCGTGGTGCATGCTTTGACGACCTTCTCAACCTGCCCGGTCCCGTTAGACGCCGTCGTCAACAAGGAGGTGTATGCCGACGGGCATGAGGATTATTGGGTGCTCGTTTCGACCGCGCGGCTTGACGATCCTGCCGTCGGCCGCCGGGACTACGCCCTGCGTACCACGATCGAGGAACGGCATCGCCAACTGAAATGCTTTTCCGACCTGGAGGCGTTCACGTCAAGGGATTTCAGCCTGATCGTCAATCAGGTCGTTTTCGTTCTGCTCACCTATAGCCTGCTCCAATGGTATCTCCTCCGAATCGGGCGCGAGGAACTGAATGCCAAAACCCGCACGCGGACGTTGGATTTGCTCCGTCCGACGACCACGGCGATCCTCATTTTCTACCAACGCTATGTGGCCTACTTGAGCCCTCTTGAGCACCAGGAACTCGTGCTCACGTTGAACGAAAAGGCCCGCAAGAAGATCCTCGCCAAAACCCGCAAACTTCGCCGGAGTCTGGCCGAGCAACTTACAAAGCCCCGCGCCCCATAGCATCATTGATGTATCTCCCACGTACCCCTGTTACTCCTTGACACAGCCGGCAGCTCTGATGAAGAGGCTTTGTTCTCCTTATCAGATGACAGTTTCCTTCTACGTTAAAAATCCTGAATGTATTTACCCTCACAGCCTGGCAAAACCCGACTTATGGAAAAACTCTCGTGGCCATGTTGCCTTCGCTTCACACTGTCTGAATTGCAGAGAAGCAGAACCCGGGGCTTGCAATAATTTTTGCTTTGTTATACACTTCGCCGACATAACTTTTGACAAAGGGGGTCTAGTACAATGAAAAAACAGCGTCCTGCTGCATTTCCAATCCTCATCCTCTTTCTTTTCATAGCCGGTTGCGCCGCCAGAACCTGGGAATCCACTCCTATCGAATCCTATCGGCCTTCACAGGAGGCCCCGCCGGCATCAGTATGCCAGTCCTGCCACCAGGCTGAGTACGATTCCTGGATGAAGACAAGACATTCGAGCGAGGACTACATGGCAGTCGTTCCGGTCAAGGAACTGCGCGGATGCGGCGCGTGCCATGACAATATCGCGGGTCATGTAGCCGATTCCAACGTCAAGCCCGGGAACCCGGCAAAACTGGACAAGACGGAACAGAACACGACTTGCGGCAAATGTCATTTTAACCAGGCCATACTGGGCAAGAGCGCGATCAATCCCGACGACAAGCACTCAGTGTTCATGAGCGTAGGGTTTCAGGGAAAGAAACGGCAGATCGCGTGCCTGGATTGCCATTCAGGGCATAAGGGCAAATCTGAAATGCTCATTACCATGAAAGCGCACATCTGCTTCACCTGTCATAAAGAAGCGATCGTGACCATGGGGGTGTTTCAGCCGTTCAATTACCTGTTCGTTGGAAAGGCGTGCCAGGGCTGTCACGCTGTGCACGGGGGCTCTTCCGGCGCTCAGGCAGCGCGCATGGGAACCGGCTTCTGTATCGTTTGCCATTTTGTCGGAACGTCTCTCGCAAATTAAACGTTGGAGGGCTGCCCTCGATGAGATCGAGGGCGGCGCTTCTCTTTAAACATGAATACTGCTTTTACACAAGGCACGTTTTCGATTCAAAATATTCCATCTAGTATTTCACGCTTTCTCTCATGAACGCCTCGAATCCATCCCAGGAAAGCGGCCTGCTTACCGCAAATCCCTGCATTTCATCGCAATCGGCCTCGCGGAGAAACTCCGTCTGTTCCGCTGTCTCCACACCTTCCGCAAGCACCCGTATCTCCATATTATGCGCCATCGCGGTGACCGCGTTGATGATCGCCCGGTCATCGCGGTCTGTCGCGATATCCCTGACAAACGACTGGTCTATTTTGAGCTTTTGAATCGGCAAGCGTTTCAGGTAATTGAGCGATGAAAAGCCTGTCCCGAAATCATCGATGGAAACATGGACTCCGAGCGCGACCAGCTCGTTCAGCCGGGCGATGGTGCGTTCGATATTGCTCATGACTACTGTCTCCGTGATCTCCACGTCGAGGTATTTCGCCGGCAATCCGGTCTGCTGCAGTATTTCCGATATCTTATCAGCGAGTCCGGGGTCCCGAAAGTGCCTGGCGGAGAGATTCACGGTAGCACCGACCGGGGCCAGGCCTGCATCGAGCCGGGACTTTATCCGGGAACAGGCGGTCTTGAGCACCCAGCTGTCAATTGCGATGATAAAGCCGGATTCTTCCGCTGCATAGAGAAACCGGCTCGGCTCGAGCAGACCCAACTCGGGATGGTTCCAGCGGACCAGCGCCTCGACATTCAGGATCTTTCCGGTTTTCATATCAAGCTGGGGCTGATAGTACACCAGCAGTTCTCCGCGCTCGAGCGTCTGCTGCAGGCTGCCTTCCAGCTTCATCTTTTCAAGAGTGCGGACATTTATGCGCCGATCGGGGGCTGACGAAATACTTTATGTTCTACAACACGGAAAGAACACATCAATCATTGGACTACAGCACACCGGATGTGATCTATCGAACAGCGAACGGCGGTGGAGCAAGGATTGTGGATAAATTCAAAGAGCGAAAAGAACCTCAGGGAGAGGTAGAAACCGGGGCAGCGCCATGCAGCTGCGGCTTGGTCGGTTACCATCTTAATCTCACCCCTTTATTGTCTTGACAGAGGGGTCCACTTAACAACGGCGATTATTACATTTCTTTTGAGTCCCATAATTTGAGATCACTCGATTTCACTCGTGATGGTCTCATTAATAGAATCGATATTTACGTGATTCATCGACAGTATTCATACTGTATTTTAATTATAGTAAAATATCAGTAAGAGGCGATTTAACCCCGGCTCCAGGGATTTGTGCACTAAGCGCCTCTAATATGGAAAATTCCTTCCTGACTAAAGATTGACAAGGGCTTGACAAGAGAGCTGTTGACAGCAATATTAGGAATAAGCAAAATAACTGCCTTTGAATTAAGAAGGATAAAGAATGAGAAACAGGGCGCGTTTCTCGAGCTGAAGAACAGCGCGGTGGGCTTCGGCTATGATCCGGGTTTTTCGTCAGATGGGTACGAATACAGCTATGAGGAGGCTAACATGAAGAGAAGAAAGACTGGTATCGCTATTTCGCTGCTGATTGGTTCCCTGTTCCTGCTTTTCGGGTGCGGTGGAGGAGGCAATGGTACGACTCCTTTTGTCACCGCAGGGACGATCAGCGGGGCAGCGATCAAGGGACCTGTGAACAACGGCGCAGTAACGGCATTTGCCGTGAACAATGGAATCAAAAGCAATCAGCTGGCAAGCGCAACGACCGACACACTGGGCAATTTCAGCATGTCCATAGGCTCCTATTCGGGTCCGCTCATGCTTGAGCTGAGCGGCGGCTCCTATACGGACGAGGCAACAGGGGCAGTGATGACAATGGGAGCGAGCGATGTGATTACTGCGGTCGTTCCGTCGATCCCGGGCAGCGGTTCAGTAACCGGAATCAAGATGACCCCCCTTACGTCCATGGCCCAGACAATGGCAAGCAACATGGCAGGCGGCATGACCACCACGAACAGCACTGCGGCGAACACTGCTGTAGGAAACTATTTCGTGGTGAGCGACATCCTTCATACGCAGCCGATGGACCCGCTGACCCCCGGGTCAGGAGCGGGGGCCAATCAGGACATGAGAAATTACGGAATGGCCATAGCAGCGATGTCGGAGCAGGCAAGATCGCTCGGAATGCCCAATTCATCAGGCATGGTAACGGCAATGATGAATGACGCCTCGGATGGAGTTATGAACGGAATGATGGGGGGTACGCCGGTTTCAATGAACGGGATGGGCGGCATGATGGGCGGCGGCAATATGCAGGCCACGGCCGGGACCAGCGGGCTCGCGAGCGCAATGACCACATTCATGATGAATACGGCTGTAAACAGATCCGGCCTGACCGTCGCCGATATGCAGGCGCTGATCAATAAGCTCAATACTTCAAACGGAACGGTTCAATAACCTCGTCCGCTAATCCCGTTCATGCTTCGACAAGCTCAGCACGAACGGAATATCAATAGCTTACACCGTTCGCCCTGAGCCTGTCGAAGGGCCAAGTTGACTTTTTACGAAACCATCACAGCTTGCTAGTTGCTTTTTGTGCCCCTCTTACAGGCTGTTGAAAAAGTTGTTTGAGTGGTTTGACAGGCTCACCATGAACGGATAAAACAAATGATTTCAAGGCTACCTCCGTTCGCCCTGAGCCTGTCGAAGGGTGAGCGGATGGTTTTTCAACAGCCTGCTAAGATGTAATCCAGCCGCAAAAATGCGCAGGAAGCGCAAGAAAACCTCAAAGAGGCCGTTTTATTCTGCGCATTTTGCGCATCCTTGCGGCAAAAAGCCTTTCATCCTAAAAACGGCATTTGAACACGGATGAACACGGAAACAGCGGATCAAAACAATGTGATAGAGCAAAAAGCCATCTCGCCTTTTGGGTGAATCCATTACTGTTCGTAACTTCCTATAAATCCGTGTTGATCAGATTTTATCCGTGTCCAACTGCTTTTTTCAGGTTCATTGTGGTTGCGGTCATTTGCCCCGAATCGTTTATGCCCCCTCTTTGGGAATCAGCAGCTCAACGGTTGTGCCTTCCCCCTGCTTGCTCTGGACCTCGACAACGCCGTTCATGCTCGTGATCATCTTTTTGACGATCACCATGCCGAGGCCGGTTCCATGCTTCTTGTTCGTGAAGAGCGGCCTGAAAAGGTTCTTCTGCTGTTCCCCGGTCATTCCGCAGCCGTTGTCCGTTATGGCAAATCTGACCATTCCGTCGTCGCTCGATACCCGAAGGTCGATCTGCGGCTTATCACGACCTTCCAAAGCGTCTGCCGCATTCGTAAAAATGTTCAGCAGGATCTGCTGCAGAGCGCGGGAGTCGGCGTACACTTTATCGCCGTTGCAGGAAACGGTTTGCCTGATCTCGATTCCCTTGCTTTTAAAATCCTCCGACACAAGCGATAAAAACTTTTCGACAAATGAACTGACGACCACGCCACGGAACTCCAGCGACTCGTACATATTGAAGCTCTTCAGCGATCTCAGGAGGTACTCCACGCGCGATACATGCTCCACGGCCTGGCTTAAGTACTGTTTGATGGTTTCCTTCGGGGCTGTCTCAAGCTTCCCCTCGAGGAGGGTGAGGACCATCTTCAGGGTGGTGATCGGGTTTCCAATCTCGTGCCTTATCCCGGAAAAGATATAACCGATGTTTTCCATTGCATTGACTGATTCCGCTATCGCCTCGAGTCTCAGCTTTTCCGTTATGTCCCGCTTGACTGCGACGTAATTGATACTTTCGCGGTTCTTACCCTTTACCGTGAAGTACGTGCAGGCTTCGTAATAGGTCGTGCCGTCTTTCTTCTTATTGATCATCTGTCCGGACCAAACTCCGTGCTGGGTAAGGGACTTCCGGAGATCGAGATAGAACTTATCGTCATGTTTTCCGCTGTCGAGAATCTGCAGGCTCTCCCCTATTACTTCGTGCTTTTCGTATCCCGTAAGCTGTTCGAACGCGTTATTGACGTAGAGAATCGTACCCTGGGGTCTGTCGGTTATAACAATAGCATCCGAAGAGGACGCGACCGCTGCTGAAAGAAGATCGCGCTCTGTCTCGGCCAGCTTTCCCATGGTGACGTCGTTCAGAAGCGCGACGATGTAATCAGGAGAACCGTCGCTTCTCCGGACGCACCCCACGCCAAGCGTGGTCCAGAGAACTGTTCCGTTCTTTCGTATGAAACGCTTCTCCAGGGTATAACTCTCTATTTTTCCGGCGAGCAATTTGTTGAACTGCGCCACATCCGCAGCCAGATCCTCCGGATGCGTCAAATCGGCCCACGTCAGCACCGCAAGCTCCTCACGGGAGTATCCGAGCATTTCCCGAAGCCGGTCGTTCACTTCGATCCAGCGCTTGTCCGGGGCAGTAACGGCAATGCCGACAAGCGGCAGGTTAAAGTAGCCGCGGAAACGGGCTTCGCTCTTTCTGAGAGCTTCCTCCGCCTGTTTTCGGTCCGTGGTATCGCGTATCGATTCGATCGCGCCTACGCGCTTTCCGTCCGGATTATAGAGCGGCGCAACCGACGCCCAGACATAAGCGCCTTTTCCTTTGTAAAGCGCCGGGCAAAAGGCCTCGGCGTACAGAATTCCGTTTTTTCTCTGAACATCCTGGTACCGTGCGGAAAGACCGTCATCGTTTTCGTCAAAAAGATCGATGAGCTGTTTCCTTTGTTTCCCGTAAAAAGGAACTGAATAAGCGTGGTCGCCCCTGCCGATCATTTCCTCCTTGCTCAACCCGGTCATTGCCTCGATAGCGCTGTTCCAGATAATTACCTTCTTATCGTTATCGACCACAAATATCGGGTCCGGGAAAAAATCGATGATGTTGATAAGCTGCTGTTGGGATTGGCGGATATCCTGCCCTGCGCGGGCGAGTTCCGCATTCTTCTGCTTAAGCTGCTCATTGGCCGCCTGGATTTCCGCTGAATGCTGCTGAACCGCATCCTCTGCCTGTTTTCTTCTCATGACAATGAAGGAAATGGCCCAGAGGGTCAGGATACCCATGGATCTGTTGATAATCGCACGAAAGAGATCGCCGCCGGGAGGAGATACAAAGTAACTTGCGATGATAAGGAGGCTGCCGGCAACAGGAAGAAGATGCAGCAGGCGATTATTAACTACGGGAGCAGCGACCAGCATCGGAATAATGTAGAGCAGCCAGGTTGCAAATCCAATGGGAGTAAGGACGTTGACTATGAAGACAGCTACTGTAAGAGCTATTGACGTGAAGATGATTCTTTTGTCAACAAGTGTCATCTCGTATCTCTCCTGTTGCGGCCTGCTCCTGGAGGAGAACATGTCCCCGTCCCCGGTTAAAAAAGAGTAATGCAGCCTGGTTTGACAAGGAGAACAAGGATTTCCGAGCGGCAATTGAGAGTATACCTAAGTTTGACAAAAAAGAAAATGGGACGGATGCCTATTTCTTTGTAAGTGGTTGTCCTACAAAGTCGAAGCAAATCGGCAGGGAGTACGGAATGGGTTTACTACTGCTGTCCTGTTGACTTCGCCTACAACTGCTCAATAATGCCAGGAGAAAAAGCTGCGAAATACAAATTGAAACATTTAGAAAATTGAAACCTTCCATTCTAAAATGATATATAGGAAAACCGAGAAAGATCAGGTAACTTGTTGACAAATCGAAACTATCATGACATAGTAGTAAAATCAGTTCATCTGGAAAGAGGGCTGAATACGGCAAAAAAAGGTCGCCAACAACAAATTCAAATTTTTCTCAGAGTAGGGGGAAACAGCAAGTGTAGTAATTGCTGCCTGCCTAACGATAAAATGAAGCAAATTGAAAAAGTATATATTCCCTATAATATTTTAAACGAAACGAGTGAGTGCCTTCGAGAGTTTGGTGAACAGCAGTGCGAGGGACTAGTATTGTGGCTTGGAAACATTGATAATGTTCAAACTAGCCATGTAACAAAAATTTTGGTTCCTCCTCAAGATTCTATAAAAAGCGAAGATGGTGTTGGATATTTCGTAACATCTGAAACCCTTTTCAGCTTAAATAAATTATTATCAAGCACCGGATTACGATTGCTAGCTCAAGTTCACAGTCACCCAGGCCGAGCATACCATTCGAGTGCAGATGACAGATATTGCATTGTCACGGCAGAAGGTGGCTTTTCAATAGTGGTTCCGGATTTTGGTTTTGGGCCTTCGGACTTATATAATTGGGCCACATATCGGCTAGTCAAAGGGTCATGGGAAAAGTTATCAGCGAGAGAAGTTAAAACTACATTTATAATTGAAGAAAAACCAGATACCACCGACTCCAATAAAAAGGGAATTTCAATAAAGATTTAATCATCTAAATGGAGGCACCATGTCGTCTAAAAATTCAATTACGTTAATATTCATTGTAAACGGTGTAGACGTTCGGGTTGAAGCCAACCTACACAGCCCGCTTAAGGAGGCCCGGAATCGCGCTTTAGCCGACAGTAATAATACCGGGCGCCCTATGGATGAATGGGAAATACATAACGCTGCGGGTAAGCCTCTTGACCCAGACAAAAAAATTGAGGAACTCGGCCTTACTGATGGAACTCGTCTATTCCTTAATCTCAGGGTTGGAGCTGGCGGGAAAGAATGAGAATAGATGTTCGCGTATCAAGACTTAAATTTGACCAAGAAATTGAACGCGCGCGCAATCAGTCGGAAACGTTACGGCAGCGCGGTGTGGTCATTCAGAAAATTGAATTCCCTATCATAGAAACAGTATTTATACCACGCAGCTACCTAAAACTGACTCTTCCTGTGCAACCTCCAAGCGGCAATCTGATCATTCCGGGGAGTATAAAAATTCAAATGGCAACCTTCGAGATTCCCAATCTCGCTGCGCGATCATTTGGCGTCAGAATTTCTCTTGATGATTTTGACCAGCGAGCTCCTTCTGTCGTCTTTTGTGATCCATTCACATGGCAGGAGCTTTCATACAATCAGCTTCATCGCGGGCACCATATTGGCGATAATGGAAAGGGCTTTAATGTGCTTCTGGACGGTCATCCTATAACCAAAAAACCTTTCTTATGTATGCGTGGCATTCGCGAATATCACGAGCATCCTCAACACACAGGCGACGACTGGATGCAATACAGAAAGCATGTTGGTTTGTTTTCCACTATTGATACTATATGGAAAACTTGTGTCTTGAATGCAAATCCCAACTTGATTTTACAGCCGCCTAATCCAACAGTCAATTGGGCTCCTGCGGGAGCTATCTGATGGCGCTTGCCCCTTTTTTTTCACGGACCTATTCGGCACTTGGTGCGCATCTCGGGATTACTCGTGAGGAACTTGAAAAGATTCTCTCTGGTCATGTAGTCGGTATTTATGCTGGCGAACCATGCAGCACCGAGGGAAACGAAAAATGGATTTCTGAATTGTTGGCGAACCTTCTGGCTCGTCTATATCCTACTCTAGCAATTTCTGGACACACCGCAGCATGTGAATACCTCTCCAAGATTGCTCTAGCAATCAACCCTGATATTGAAATCAAGACAAATCTTGAGAATACGACAATAAATGTGTATCTTGGCGAAGCGGTCCCGAGTGAGAATGGTTTTACGGCAAGTGCTCATGGGTGGGTGGCTTACGTCGGAATGAACTCCAAAGCAAATGGTCCGCTCAATCCTTATAGCTCTGGTGCTGCGGCTGCATTGGCAGCATGGCGAGTCTTTCAGACTATATTTTCGCAAAAAGCTCCATCAGCACAAACGATTCCAGATATCTCTCTTTCTCTTCTTGATTACGGTACAGAATCAGGCGCGAATGATACTTTACCCGAGGTAAATATCGGTGAAGTAGCCGTTGCTGGTCTCGGTGCCGTTGGAAATCCTGCATTATGGGCTTGGTCAAAACATGACGGACTCATAGGTGAACTCCACCTTATCGATCCTGAAGATCTTGAGTTATCAAATCTTCAGCGTTATTGCCTTGCCTTTCGCAATGATGTTGGTCTCGGTAAAACGCAATTAGCCGCACGACAACTATCAAACACAAAACTATCACACAGAGTGTGGCCTTGTTCAATCGAAGACTTTGCCAAGAACTATGATGGCATCGAAAATCTTCCTTCTATCTGTGTGTCCGTAGACAATATCGATGGCCGTAGAACAGCGCAGGCTCTCCTCCCGCGTCTTGTCGTAAACGGTTGGACGAGTGACAACGGGCTCGGCGCGTCCTGGCACAGGTTTATCGGGGATGGTGCATGCCTAGCGTGTCTTTATCAGCCGAAAAAAGCCAGCCTCAGCCAAACGGAGCTCGCAGCACAGGCATTAGGATTACCACATGATCAGCTTGTTGCCTTATGGGTAACTGAAAAACCTATTGAAGCGGATGTAATCAAAATAGTTGAAACCCATTTAAGTCTTTCACCAGGGAAACTTGCCGATTGGAAAGGGAAGCGAGTTCAAGATGTATATTCGGGAGTTATTTGTGGGCAGGTAGGTCTTGATCTTGCCGGCATTGGCCGAGTAGCCACAGTACCCTTGGCGCATCAATCAGTATTGGCTGGTATTTTGATGGCCGCAGAACTGATTAAGCGATCTGACCCGGTTCTTGCAGAGAGGGGGCAGACTGAGCCGTTAATAATCTGGGATGATGTAATGCGGATACCGCCAACACACTGGACTGTCAAACGAGCAAAGGAGCCGGAGTGCTTTTGCAACGATGAAATTTACCAAAAGATTTTTTTTGAAAAGTGGACTTAATCCAGCTCCCGAGCAATGCCATCATGCGATACGTTTAAATGTTTACCGTTTGGCAACTGGACGTCCCAGTGATGATTTTCTTTCAAATCCCATAACCAGATTCTTTTTTCGCGATCAATTGGCCCATAATATCGGCTACCATCTTCTTTTTTAACGAATCCCTTTGGGAAAACGTCACCGCTTCTCCATTCCTCCCGATATTTAGTGCGGGGATCCCATCCTTCTGGGGGGATATAGTATACTCTCCCCGGTCGCCCACAAGTCCAGTCAAGACGTCGTTCTAAACGTTGTACAATTTCTGAAAATGTTAAATGCAGCGGTAAAATATCTTCGGGAGGTCGTGGCAACCTTCTAAGAGCCTCACGCCTTTCATCCACAGCTCCACCCACAGTTTCAGGTGGTCTCCCTGTAGCTCCATACCGCCAAGGATCTAAATCGGGTTCAAAATTGCGATGCTCTTCATAACGCTCTAATGAAACCAAATTCCGCGAATTGATTTCCGTCCTGTCGTCGATTTTATACTTAAGCTCGCGCCCATCTATGTCTTGATTAGGCCATTCACCAGATCTCATTTCGGGAACAAAAATTATTGGCGTTCGCCACGTTGGGGGCAAGTCATTACTCCCGTGCGCGCCAAGCGCAGTCAACCATTGAGAAGTAAGAGTAGGGCATGGTGTTTCCTTTATTACAGCTGGCCGTCCTTCCGCTTCATCATCTAATAGTAAGCTACTAATAATTCGGAATACTTCCACGTAATCGTCCCGTCGGCGCCAACTAGCTTTTATATAAAAATCAGAAATCTGCTCCTCGGTTATGAACTGTACCCGTCGCATTCCATATGTTCGATGAAGCTCACTCATGATTCTCAATGCATTACCGCGGTTTAGAATGGTTTCCTGCGTATCTTCATTATTGAGAGCGAGAAGCCACGGATCTAAGAGATAGAGTGGATTCACTTAACTCTCTCCTTCCGGGCCGCTAACCGCGTGGCTAAAATTTCCATTTCCTTCTTAATTCCCTCAGGGAGAAAACCTTTCGGCCAATCAAGTTCGTCTTTTTCTAGCAGCGGTACAGCTATAGGCTCGCTACAATGACCATCTTGAGGTTCATGAATGAAATAGACAGCAATTTGTTGAGCTAACTCATCATCCATTGATGCTCGCAATCTTAATCTGTGAAAGAGTTCTATAGAGTGAGTTTCGACGAGAACATTCCGTGTACATTTGACCATAGAACAAAAGAAATCTGCAAGCGCCGCTTGGGGGCTTGGGTGGAGTTGAGCTTCTGGTTGTTCAACTACCAACAATCCATTTTTTTCTAAACTGAGGCCCTTAGCAAGAATTGGGAGTACTTGGCTCAGCCCGAAGCCAACGTCTGTCAACGGTCGTGCATGTTTTTGCTTACTCGGCGTGACAATTAATTGTATTAAGCGTTCTCGATCAATCGATTTGACATCAAGAAAGGAAGCCAAGTCAAGTTCAGTAAGCCATTTGGTTAAGGCCGGGAGAAACTCCATTTCATAGGCCACTAGCTGCGAATATGTTGATAGACTCTTCTTCGCTTCTTCTTTGGTCAATAGAGGGAGATGGGGGAAGAAAAATACCTCGGTTTTCAAATCTCTATTCTTATAAATAAACAGGTCTGTACCGCCACCCCAATCATCTATGCATGCACTATCAGATGGATTAATAGGACGTGATCTTTCAGGCTTATGCCTATCTGGTCTGAGGTAGGAAATACTTCTTAAGAGGCTACCAAGGTCTTCAGATTTCAGTTTGAATCCAGGCAGTGCTTCTTCAACGGGAACAGGTTTTGGAACCCCCATTCCCGTTGTCACAGTTAAATCAGAAGCGCTCGTGATCGAAATTACTCCGTCAACGTCGAGCTTATAAAAATGGGCCTCGTTATTGGCGTTAATGACCGTCCAATCTGAGATGTTGTTGCGTTTCACCTCGCTTACCAATCTATTCTTCGAGTCTACGACGATAGGTATCAATGTCTGTGCTGAACCATAGTCACGAGGAAGAATATCATAATTGAATGATTCAAGATCCAGCTCATTGACCCCCGCCAGTTTATTCGCTTTTCCAAAAGCGAGTGTCACTTTCCCCGAAGTCAATCCTAACTCGATAATAACAGGCTGATCAGCGTTTCCTTGGTGCACTAAATCTGAATAACTTCCGAATTCAACAGATGAAGTCGGATCGAACTTCAGACTAGGAATACCCTTGCTGGCATTGCTCTTACTTAAGGCGACCAGGGCTTGACCAAAGGACGATTTGCCTGCGCTGTTAGGGCCAAGAAGGACAGTGAGTGGTTTCAACGGCAGAGTAGCGTTTTTGAACCCCTTAAAATTTTCGAGCCTTATAGATTTAATGTCCATTTCGTACCTTTCAACAGCAGTTGTTCATGTTAATGTATTAGGAGCTAATCCTCGGAACCACTTCCGTCATCGTATAATGAACGAATTGCTTCCCAAGTTCTGTTAGAACATATGGTTTTGAATCCTCAAAAGCTGACTCCATGGTTGTCGGGGTTCGGCCTTTCGAACGTGATGGATGTTTTCTCAGAAATTGGCCGTCTTCGGTTGTATCACGTGCTTGCCGGATGACACCCCCTGTGCTGAGGTCTCTTATCAGCAGTCTAAAAAGGTCAGCTTCTGCTGAATCTTCACGAGGGAACTCGCCATGTAGTTCTTGCCAAATATCATATCGCGTGACACCGGGTTTTTGGTAAATTTTTCGAATAACTGCGAAGTGGGACTCGTGATATGTTCCCAGCCAATCAATAAATAATCGAACAATATCATCCGAACACAATTTTGTTCCACTTGAATTTGCGACAATATTGGCAGCATATTTGCGTTTTTCGTCAGTATCGGCATGATCCCAGGCTCTAAACGCTTTTCTGACTACATCAAGATATTGTTCACTTTGGATCCGATCGTCAATTTGTTCTCCCAATGCCTCAAATCGCGCTGCTATTTCATTGAGCGTTTCAGCAAGGCGCTTTATCTTTTTTGTATGTTCTTCCAGCCATTCATTCTGCAAACTGGTTGTGCGAGCCTTGCCCTCCTCCATCTTGGCGCTCACTGCCGCACTTATAAATCCACCCACCCATGGGATGCTGCCTAAAGCTGCAAGCATAAACTTCTCAAAAACCCTCCGTCGAGTTGAGGGCGAGGATTTTGATAATTCGTTTCGAATAAATTCTACAGCTTTGTCTTCGATTGATTCCCGGTTATTTGACATTTTTTGATAAATTCCGTTACGCGTCAAATTCGGAGCTGGTGAAGGATCAGCAGGAACGGGCCATGTTTTCTAATGCGGCAAGCGTACTATATTTCCATCAAAGGGGCAAGAGGAATTATATCTATTGCTGATTTCGAATTGTGGAATGTAAAGCCATACACCGAGACTATATTTCGAAATACTATATCAATTACCGAATGTAATATTGAAGTTTCCTATTTCGTGTTCGACAAAGATTACAGGAAGAAACTTATTCTTTTCTAAATTTATTTCGTAAGCTTTATCAGGTTATAGACCCTACCGGTCCCGGGACCGCCAAATTGACCACAACAGCCCTGCTCCGAAAACAACCGTTAAGACGAACAATATCCCGAAGAACCATCCTCCATAGTCCTTCCACCCCGGCGGGTGATAGATCAGCATCAATAGCCCGAGACCGACGATCAGGGCCGCGGTCAGAATGCTCAGGGACACTTGGTTCCAAGCCTTCTGCAATCCCTTCAATTCGTCTTCCAGTCCTTCGATCCGTGGAGTGAACGTCAAAGTGATTGAATTAAGGCTTTTTTATCCTTGATATAGTATATTCTATGTGCTATATTTCGCATAATTTAGGAATTAAACCACTCGCAATATACTAAAATGAAAACTGTTGCTGGAATAGGAAAAGAATCACGAATCCGTCTCGCTCAAATCATTCGCGAGACAAAGGGCACGATCACGGTTGAGCAAGCAGCAAAGATTCTGAGCCTCCCCGCCCCTGCCGCATCCAAGCTCCTTGCCCGCTGGGCGAATCAGGGCTGGCTTTCACGCGTGCGTCAAGGCCTGTACGTCCCTGTGCCGCTCGAAGCCCGCACACCCGACATTGCGCTCGAAGATCCCTGGATCATAGCTGAACAGCTTTATTCACCCTGCTATCTCGGCGGATGGTCCGCTGCTGAATATTGGGGCATGACGGAGCAGCTCTTTCGCACGATCATTGTGATGACGATCCGGAAGCCGCGCGACAGAAAGCCGTCGATCAAGGGCACGAATTTCCTCATCAGGACCGTCCCGCAGAAAGCGCTGTTCGGGATGAAACCGATATGGCGGGGGCAGGTAAAGGTCAATGTCTCCGATCAGACCCGAACAATCCTGGACATGTTGAACGATCCGTCTCTTGGCGGCGGTCTCCGTCCATTCGTGGACGTGTTCAAAAGCTATCTGAAATCAGATCAGAAGGATATCAGTTTGCTCATTTCCTATGCTGACCGGCTCGGAAATGGCGCGGTCTTCAAACGCCTCGGTTTTCTTGCGGAACGGATCGCTAAAGATGAGAAGAACCTGATTGAAGCCTGTCGGTTGCGTTTGACCGCCGGAAACGCGAAACTCGATCCTTCCTTGCCGTCAGACCGACTCATTACGGCATGGAAACTGTGGGTGCCTGCGGCATGGACCAGGGAGAAAACCGGTGATTGACAGACAGGAAATCATGGAGTTTGCGAGAGAGTTCGCGCTCGCACCGAACGTTGTTGAAAAGGACTATGTCCTCGGCTGGTTCCTGGCTGGAATAGCGAGTCATGCGGAGCTCGGCCCTTCATGGGTATTCAAGGGGGGGACCTGCATCAAGAAGTGCTTCTTCGAAACCTACCGCTTTTCCGAAGACCTCGATTTTACGCTCACCGCTGCCGCCCATCTTGATCAGGATTTCCTGAAGCGATCATTTGCCGGCGTGACGCAATGGGTTTACGACAATACGGGTATCGAGATCCCGGAGAACGCAATACGGTTTGAAATATATACTAACTCGCGAGGCAAGGTCTCTGCGCAAGGCAAGATCGGCTATCGCGGCCCGCTCCAGCCGCGCGGCGATCTGCCAAGAATTAAGTTGGATTTTACCAATGACGAAGTGCTTGTACTTGAACCCGTCTCCCGCGAAGTCCACCACCCCTACTCGGACAATCCTGATGACGGCATTGATGTACGGTGCTACAGCTTCGAGGAAATCTTTGCTGAAAAGATACGCGCTCTGGCTGAACGGGAACGGCCGCGTGATCTCTATGATGTGATCCATCTGTTCCGGCACGAGGAGCTGAAAGCCAGCCGCGAGCAGATCCTGAGGACGCTTGAGCAGAAATGCGCTTTCAAAGGCATCCCTGTGCCGACCATGCAGTCACTCGAGAACAGACCCGAACGGGCTGAACTGGAGGCAGAATGGGTAAACATGCTTGGCCATCAGCTCCCGATGCTGCCAGACTTCGCGCAGTTCTGGAATGAACTGCCTGCTGTTTTTGCCTGGCTGCACGGCGAACAACCGCAAGGTGTTGCAGAATCGCCTATGCCCTTCGGCGTGGATGTCGATCTCGCGTGGCAGCCGCCGTCGATGGGTCATGCATGGCATGCACCAGTGCCGCTTGAAGTGGTACGGTTCGCAGCAGCTAACAGGCTTTGTGTTGTGCTGGGGTACAATGGGACCAGGCGGTTAATCGAGCCGTATTCTCTGAGACGATCCAAGGACGGCAACCTTCTGCTTGCTGCTGTCAAGCACGAAACAGGAGAGCCCAGATCGTATCGGGTTGATCGGTTCCAAAGCGCCGAAGCGTCTACTGTTTCATTCAAGCCGCGTTATGTAATCGAGCTCACGCCTGCCGCTCCGATCTTTGCGCCGCCCACCACCAGGCGCACTGCCCCCGCACGTGTAGCACGGTCACCGAGAGCAAGTAAGCCATTTTCGACGCCACGAAGAACAGCAAAGATCAAAACAAACTGGGGTCCCACATATGTCATTCAGTGCCCCTACTGTGAGAAGAAACTTAACCGCAGTTCATACGACACTTCTCTGAATCCGCACAAGAACCAGATGGGCTATCCCTGTTCCGGCAGAACCGGTCATATCGTTGAGACGAAGTACTAAAAACATTCTGATGATTTAAAAAATAAAAGAGCATAGCTGGATAGCTATGCTCTCGGATTAGGGCGAAGGGGACGTCGATGTGTTTAGCGCATAACGGAGCTACCCCCAATTTGGATCACCGGAGGGACGTAGTGACCCAAATAGACTGCTGTTCTGCTATATCAATTACGGAGCGAAACATTCAATAGATCGGCTGCATCGTGATCAGCACTTTCAGGAAGTACTTGTCGCATTCTTAGGGCGTGAGAACCGTGCGGACATGGTTCTCCAAGTGCTTTCCCCTTCTTCAGCTAACTATATATGTAATCTAGGATTGGGTCCTATGATGAGCCACAAGCTTGCATCAGGTCGACCGCTGGTTCAGCCCAATAACTTCACCTTCATCTCAACTGGCTGCTTTTTCGGTCCGCTGCTGACCCTTGCAGGCCGGCCGACCGGCACAACAGCCATGAACTCGCCTTCGGGTTCTCCAAGGAACCGGAGCACTTGATCTTTCATAAGATAGAGTACGCCGAGCCAGACTGTGCCGAGCCCAAGGGACGTGGCAGCGAGCAGGATATTCTCCACTGCAGCGGCCGAGCTTTGGATCTCCATGGTCCGGAAGAAATCGTGGGCTGTCTCCTTTTCCACCTGGAAGAGCTTTTTCTGGGTGAACCCGATTGTATAAATTTTAATAGTGCTCATGCTCTTCTCTCTCAGTTTCCGGTGTAATCTCTTCAACTTCTGTATCTCCTTTCTCAACATAGGCAATCCGATCACCCTGAATATCATAGGCGCGCTCGATCACGCCATTCGGGTCAGAGTCTTTGAACATATCGAGATGAAGTTTCAATTGTGCGATCAAACGCTTCTCAAGGTCAACTTGCGATTCAGTGGTTTCGTAATCAATGATATGCTGGATATCGATTCCCTGTGCGCGCAGATTTCTGCATATTAATATCGTCCGATGGCATGTTATTGGGTCTTTTTCAGCGCACATTAAGGCAATCACGTAATTTTTCTGCATGCCGTGCTTGATTCGTTCCAGGCCTTTTTTAAATAAAGTTGCTGCAGCAATCTTTTCATAGATTGCCTTCCCCTCGACATAGCATGACAGGTCTTTTGGCCTCGCTCCGAGTTCCTCGCCAAGAAATACATATTCGATATTATGAGATTTCAGCGACTGTTTGAGCAACTCACGGTTGAACCGCGGGTTGCGGCTGCTGTAGGGCGCGGATCGAACGTCGCAGAGCGCACTGATCTTGTGCTGTTTGAGAAGGGCGATGAAATCCTCTATTGATCGGTTTGAATAGCCGATTGTGAAAAGAGTGCCAGACATAAAATCATTACTCGTATAGGGTTCTTACAGAATCCTCTCTTCTACGTTCTGTCAACAGCAACATTCAAGACCCTATCTGTTCTCTGTCAGGCGCGCTGTCGCCTGCGGGTTACCCTTGCTTCGGCTCAAACGCCCCGCATTCAAAATCATCTTCATCCTTCTGGTCATTCCGCGTCAGAGTACAGAGAATTTCTTCCTTGCCGCTCGCGTGGTCTTTCTTGCACGTAAGGCAAAGCCCCGGCTTCGAAACCAGGTCAGGATTGATCTCGGTCCCGTCGTCGTTGAAATAGCCGGAGATCACCTGCACCGGCTCGATCCCGTTTTCGAGAAGCCACTGAATCGCTTCGTCCCGCATCCAGTCCTCTTTGAACTTGTACCAACGTTCAAGCTCGCCGGGGTGCCGGTCCAGTACGTTCCTGAACCTGCGAAACGCGCCCTTGCCGTCAAGAGCGACTGTCAATTTTGCCTTGAGTTCCTTGCCGGCCACGGTCCCCGTGAATGAAACCATGATTTCATATCCTTCGCTCGATTCGCGCCTCGGAATCAGCAGAAACCGGTTTTTTTCATCGCTCAGTATCTTATCGGCTATCTCCGCGAGTTCCTCATCCCACTCAACCAACACCGAACCGGGTTCTCCCTCCTCAACGCCGCGCATGATATCGTCGGGCATGTCGATAATCTCGCCGGTTTCCGTGTCGAGATAGCCGCTTCGTTCCATATTGTCGCCCAGCTCCATTTCGAAGACGAGCTCGGAGAGATCGACCTTAAGCTTTTTTCTATCACCCTTGTTCTCATTCATGGCGGCCCTCATTGGCAATTAACGATCCAGGTGGCAAAATCATCAAACAGTTGATAGGCTTCTGTCCCTTTCTTTTTCGTCGTCAGCCACGACAGGCCGACTTCAAATAGCTTCCCATCCGTTTTTCCGTTGCTTTGATCTCTCATGGTCATCCGAACTGATAGCCCTGCCTGACCCAGTAATGCCAATCTTCAACGGCTTGTCTGGTTTCTTTATCGCGGCTGTCGCACTCCAGTTGGTCTATCGGAACTGAGAATTTTCGGTCTCTCCAGAGGATCTCAACAAACATCTCCCGCTCGCATTCGTTGATGGGCGGCAATCCGACGACTTCCACGCTTTCTTTGAGCTTCAGCGGCGAGATCGCCCTTTTCTTAACGCATATCGCAGTAAACGGGAACTCAAGGTAATACCAACCCATTGCCTGCTCCCAGGCGCCGTAGGCATCAACAACGATTTCCTGAGAAATGCGTTCTTCGCGCGCCAGTTCCTTCTTCTTTCCCTTTTTTGTCTGCTTCTTTGCTTTCATCTGTATAACCCTTACGACCCCTCTTTCGGCTTCAAATAGTGCGTGGCATATGCATCCTCAAGGGCTGGAGTTCCCGACTTTGAGAACCGGAGCTGCCGCTTCGGCCCCTTGCCCCACGAAAGGTACGCTGTCTTGCTTGGTCGCAGATCATGGGATCGCGCGTACTGCTGAAAGGAGCGCAGTAAAAGACCGATCTTCGCCAAGTTCAGCGTGATGACGTTCTCAAGACAAGGCGTTTTGCCGAATCTCCAGGCGTCGTGATCTTCTTCCGTCAATCGCCCCATGCGCAGGAGAACATCTACGAAACTGATGTAACCATTCTCCTCCAGCAACGTCGTCGCGGCCTCCCGCAGGTGTCCGGCCAAATCGGCGCGATTTGCGCTCATGGGCATAGCCCGCCTTCGCTCAAATCAAACCCGCTTCTCTCGCCATATTCCTCGGGATAACCATGCCGTTCGGAAGCTTGACTAACGTAAGCGCGTCGGCGATGTCCGGACTGCACAATTCCTCCTGCCCCATGCGTACGCGGCAGGCCTTTTCAATGTCCGCGGCCCGCGCCGACACGGTCGTCTTTTTCGTTCCAAAGAAAGCGCTTATGGCGTCCGCGGTCAGATAATTCGCGCTTTTGGAGTCAAAGAGAAAGTTCAGCCTGGCAATCACGTACACCACAGCCGCGGCCCACACCTCTTTCGCTCCGCCCGTGATCACGTATTTCCTCTTCCGGCCGATCTGACCCCAGAGTTCCCGCGCATAGCCGGCAAGTTCCGGCGTGAGATGGGCCTGGGAAAAGGCATCAAGAAGAGCGGCCACTTCGCCTATCCGCTCCTGTTTTCTCGCATCAAGATTTTTCCCGGTCTTGCGACCCTCGTCCGGCATCATTCGGACGCCTCGCCTTCCAACCGGCCGATACGATTGCCGCGGTTCAGCCGGCGACGTCTGCGGCAGCAAGGGATTCACCTGAAACTTTCCTGCTTCGCGCAGTTCCCTATACGACTCATTGAAGCTCTTCCTGATGTTCGGCCCGAAGTGGACGAGGCTCGCGATCAGCCCATCGCAAACATAGTGATCGTCAAAGGGAAACACCCCGGTCTCCAAAAGCACTCCCGGCCCCCCGGTCATAACACTTATTTCGTCCGTCAGGCCAAGAACGCCGGCGCCATACTCAGCGCCGTCCTTGAGGAATATCGAGCACGACTTCAAATCGCGCAGGTACACCCATCTGGAATATTCGATATTTCTGATCGCGAGCAGTATCTTGCGGTCGATCGGATCCGTGCCGTCTTCCATCTTCTTCATATATTCGTCCAACAAACCCCGATTTGCTATGAATTGTTTCCTGGCTGAATGCAGCTTGTCAATCATTCGCTTCCCGTCATCGTCCGCGCCTTCGGATTGATAGATCGACAACAAGAAGCGTTTATATTCGTTGATAAACCGGTTAGCGATAGTCGGATCAATTACCATTGCTTTTATTCCTTTTGAGAAATTTTTCGAACAGCTCGCAAGTCCGCTCGAATACCCGCGCCTCTTTCTCCGTCATGTGGTCGTACCCGTCCGGAAGGATGCCGCCCAATTCGACGGATTTCCGAAGCATCTTGAGCGGAGGTGAGTTATATTCCTCGTTGTTAGATACCCATGTGATGATCGATCCGCCGAGGAGCCAGGTGTGGTCTATGTAATTCTTCAAGGTTTTTTTCGATAGACCACGACTGATGAGGTCATTCAGAAATGTCTCCATGTAGGGAAGGAGTTTCTTCCCGTATGCGAGGTCTTCCGGCATCCCCATCCAGCGCCGCGGCCAATCGTCGAAATCCGGCGACAGTTCGCGCAGTGTCATTGGTCGATCACTTTTCTTCATTTGCCGTTATCCCCAAAAAATCCCCGTCGGATCGCGGCCGATTTCCTCAAGCAAACTGTCAAGGTCCTTCGCGGGCGGGACATTCGTGTATTCCTGCCACCGTGAATTCCGGTCCGCGCAATAGAGCGTCCACATGCCGTTCTACACATCATAGCGAAGCTGCGCCGCGGACATCACGGACCACTCTGCGTCTCCCTTCATCAAGGGCGCCCGATGCTCGAAAAGCGTGACCGTATTGCCGCGGAACTGGTGCGAAAGCCGTATTTGATCCTTTGCCCAGGGTGGCAGACGTTTTTTCAGAAAGGCTTCGATCTTCTTCTCCGCAAGCGTTTTCACAAGGGCGGGAATTGATGCACTTTCGCCGCCTGCTGTTTTACCAGCACCGGAGGACAATCCAAGACGTTTGGAAAACTCGACATTCGCCTTTTTCCATTTGCTGAACCAGACCTTCAGGCCGAGATAATCGACATACTGAAGCAGTAAACCTGGTTTGAGGTTTTTCAGATCACCCTTCTCGACATCCTCAAGCCGGTATTTCGGCGCCCTCAAATCCTTCGCGGCATCTTTCAGCGTCAGTCCTCGTTCCGTCCGCGCATCCTCCAGACGGGCGGCAAGCGACATGTACCGCAGACTGTCTTCCATGCCGAGATGATGGTTTTTCGAGATGGCCAAGAGCTCCGGTCCCAAGAGAGCTTTCGTGGCCTTCGCAAAAGCGCGCACTTCGTCGTCCGTTAATATTCTGCGGCGATATTGCCGCTGTTTCCTCGATAGGTCCATGAGAATCCGCCCTGTTGTTAAACGCTCTTCTGTATCAGCACTTCCTCGCCCAGCATATCGATGACCTTAACGGCCACGATGATCTCATCTTTTGTCGCCGGAAGTTCGTATCTGCCCTGTACATAGTCGGTCTTCTTCTCGGGCACATCCGAAAGCACAACATTGAAGACCTTTCCGCCATAGGCCGTATCTATCATCACGCAGTCCACCATAGCCCGCCATTCGTCGATCTTCGGTTTCAAGAGGCCAGCCTGCTGGGACAGGCGTTCGATGATGGTTGGAGAAATGAATTCATCGATCTCGATCGATATCGTTTGCGAGAAACTGCAATTCCGCAGAATGCCTTGATTTCCCGACTTTAGTATTATTCAAGTATCGCTACATTCCTTATGGAACTCGAGTTACATTAGTCGCCAGCAATGTAACTTAATGAAAGTAGAGTTACATGCAGATCGACTTATGCAAGTTCACTTTCATTCCATAATCTTGACGATATCTTTAGCAACGTAAAGTCTATTTCGCTGTCTATCAGGCATTAGCTTCAATACCTTAAGCTTTTCTAGGCCCTGAAGCGCCTTCATGGCGCCTTGATGGCTTACCTTGAATTCCCTGGCAACCTCAGGGGCGGAAATAACCGGCTTTTCAAACAAGGCATCGGTTATACCGAGGACCAATCCGGTCACGCGTTTTTGTTCTTTCAGTTTTATGCTTCTCAGGGTTAGAGTCGAAGTTGTACGGATCATAATGAAACCCAAACTCGCCGGCCTTTTCCTTCCATGCCGAAAAATGCTCGAAGAAGATGCTCGCTGCACATCAGGCACGCCTCATCAAGTTCTGCTGGCTTCACGTCATTCTCGATCCGCCGTTCTTCCGAGAAGCGCCAGGAAATCATTGATTGATCGATTCGAATAGCCGATTGTAAAAAGAGGATTCATCACGTCATAATACCACTGTAAGTTTTGATTTCTGTGCAGGCAAATATGAATAAGTCAATTTAGGACCTTACGTTCCAAACATCCCGAGAAACCTGCCCGTTATTTCTCCCTGCTGCTCTCCAGGATACGCTTCGCTTCCTGCATGAACCCCTTTGCATTTTGGACTGAGGCCTCGGCGCCTTCCGATGAATAGGCATCTGAATAATCCGCATCTTCGCGAAGCGACATGGCATTTCTGATGGCTCTCACCCACTTGAGCTCGATCAGTTTTGTTTCTCCGAAGAGGTGTTCGAGCCCGGCAACGACACAGAAATGGCTGCGTTCACGATAGCCACGGGAATACAGCATCGCGCGGGCTGCATGAAACATAGCGTAGTATGCTTGGATGGTCGCCCACTTGTACCGCCTCTGTGAAAGGCTCAGCTCGGCTTCGGTAATATCATCGGTCGCGGACTTGAATTCCTTTCCCGCCAGTGCTTTCGCGGCATCGGACCGATAGAGCTTCTTCTTATCGAAGCAGTCCTTAAAGTCTCGACTCATCGATTTCCTTTTCGTACAGTACGAAGCCCTTGTGCACTTCGGCAAAATAAACCGGATCTTTCGCTTCCAGGCCGGCCCATTCCGCCGGGGTTTTCGTGACCGGTTTGATTTCAGCAAAACCGTAACGCTCCTTCGGGGAGTACTTCGTCACGGCATCAAGGACCCGGTCCTTATCGCCGCTCACCACGAGGATGTCGAGGTCGCTCTCTTCCGTATTCATGCCCTTTGCGCAGCTCCCGTAGAGAAGAACTGCTTTGCTCACCGGCTTGAGGCGATCGATGAGGGGCGCAATATTTATGACCGTATTCAACGCCTTGAAAAGTCTCAGCTCAGGTGTCATCTCCGCGATGTTATAAAGTTCAGTCTTTCCCTTGCGCTCTTTTACAACTACCCCCGCGCTCAGCAGATCGCCCAGGATCTTGCTCGTCTGGCCGATGCTGATTCGAATCTTCTTAGAAATTTCGGAGCCGTAAAAATGCCGCGCCGGATAGGCCAGAAACAACGCGAGGACCTTTTGATGGGTCGTCTTGACAAGCAAGCCACCCAAGGCATTTGCTTTTTTTGAGGATGTTTTCATTTTATCGAACATATGTTCATTATAGTGAAATTCGATACCTTGTCAAGAACGCATAGACGCGCAAACCAGGGAGAATTTGCTTTGATTCGTTCCAATATCTCGGATGCGAGGTCGGCCCGAATATTTAAATATGCCTTTTGAAGAGTCTCTTCAGGAGTTTCTACGGAAGAAATATCGGTGTGATTACCAGTGGTCGCTTGATCGGTCTTCGCAGTGTGAAACGCGACAAATTCAGGAAATTGATTGAGTATCTTTACGTCAATGCGATCATGCCCTTTCTCGTGCAGTTCCTTGCCGCGTTCAGTTAGTTTAAAGTAACCCCGACGCGGAGATTCAACCACATTTGCCTGAACGAAATAACTCTTTGCCCATGCGATTCGGTTGTCGAACTTCGTCTGCGTACCGCTGGGCAGCAATTCCCTTAGGTCTTCGTCCGCAATCTTCATGCGTTTGGCGATTATCTCCCTCGCCTCTTTCATGGAATGCTCTTTGCCGTCAGCGGCAACATCCAGCAAGGGCTTAAAGAAAGACTGGAAATCAGGAACCGGCATGATTAAGCTCCTCGGTCAAAAATTGTGGTTTCACAGTTTGTTGTTCGTTGATTAGCTGAATCTGCGTTCTGGCACTGGTGAGGAAACAAGAAGATTTCCGGCTTTTAGATAAGCTGAGAATATCACAGAAGGTTACAAAAATAAAGGGTCTTCTAAGGACACCTGACTCATAAATCCGAAGTGAAATGCTGATGAGCCGCAAGCTTTCATCGGCTGACCATCGTTCAGCCCAATAACTTCACCTTCATCTCAACTGGCTGCTTTTTCGGTCCGCTGCTGACCCTGGCAGGCCGGCCGACCGGCACAACGGCCATGAACTCGCCTTCGGGTTCTCCAAGGAACCGGAGCACTTGATCTTTCATAAGATAGAGCACGCCGAGCCAGACTGTGCCGAGACCAAGGGACGTGGCAGCGAGCAGGATATTCTCCACTGCAGCGGCCGAGCTTTGGATCTCCATGGTCCGGAAGAAATCGTGGGCTGTCTCCTTTTCCACCTGGAAGAGCTTTGTCCCGTGCCTGATGAGGTCCCCTGTGTTTGTAACGGCGATCACGATGGGAGCGGAAATGATGCTCTTTGCGGCCATGCGGAGAAGGGCAGCAGCCGGCCTCGGAAAGGATGAAGACTGTGTGGTCACGAGCTGGGCCAGATCGTGCTTCTTCTCTCCCCTGAGAATGATAAACTTCCAGGCCTGCTGATTATGTGCCGATGGCGCCACATTCGCCGCATTCAGGAGGACGTTGATCTCCTCCTGGGTCACTTCATCTTTGGTGAACGTCCTAATACTGTGGCGTTTATTTATCGTCTGTAAAGTTTCATTGCGCATCGACAGAACATCCTCAGGCTGCATTTCCGGTCTCCTCATATATGTACGGGTGCATGATTTTTCCTGATGAAAAATAACAGACGTACCCTTTGATGTCAAGCAGAACCAGTCATGACGCAAGGCTGACAGAGAGAGCGATTAGAGACGACGGAGAAGCGACGGGGAGACGGAGTGAGTTAGTTCAGAGTTCAGAGTTCCGAGTTTGGAGTTGGGCGTTCGGAAGGCTGACAGAGAGACGAGAAGCGACTGGGAGACGTTATCAGTGCGGAGTGCGTAACGGCATACGATAGACAGTATATTTATTTCCTTGGTCGCGGAGCCGGAATACCGTACAGCATGCCCTCGGCGCTGATGTCTTCATCAATTTCCGGCCAATGGATCCCCTGGCCGTCTCCGATTAACTCGTAATGCGCTCGCTGCTCGGGCGTTGCTTCCGACAAGCGCCAGGACCATGCCAGCGGAACGCTGATCGTTCTCCCGTCTTTCGACGATAAATGTACGTGATGATCCAGGTGATGACGGTTCCCCTTATTGCGATTTTCTTCCCCGGCGGGAGCCGGGCGATTCCAGGTCGCGGGATCGATTGCTATTTTACTACAATGACGATGGAACTGGATCCAGTCTCTGCCGCGACCGTTGCCGGGCTCATGGGTGTGAGCGCACCATCCGCGCCGATCGTGTACTGCGAGATGATGCAGGGGTAACCCGCATTCGCAACGTAAACGTACTTGCCGGAAGGATCGATCGTAACAAACGTGGGGCTTAACCCCACCGCAACCGTAGCCGGGGTCATGGGTGTGAGCGCACCATTCGCGCCGATCGTGTACTGCGAGACCGTGCCGCCGCCGTCTGCGGTGTAGGCGTACTTACCCGATGGATCGACGGCTACAGACCACGGACTTATCCCGGCCGCGACCGTGGCAGGACTCATAGGTGTGAGTTTTCCACTCGGCCCAATCGTGTACTGAGAGACGTTGTTGCTGTAGTTTGCCACATAGGCATACCTGCCGGAAGGATCGACCGTGACGGAGTGGGAGCCCGTCCCCGCCGCGACGGTAGCCGGGCTCATACTTGTGAGCTCTCCGCTCGCCCCAATCGTGTACTGGGAGACGGAGCCGCTGTAGTTTGCAATGTAGGCGTATTTGCCCGAGGGGTCGACCGTAATGACCCACGGACTCCCGCCTGCCCCGACCTTGGCAGTGGTCATGGGTGTGAGCATCCCGTCTGCCCCGATCGTGTACTGCGAGACGGTGTTCTCGGATTCGTTTACCACATAGGCGTACTTGCCCGAGGGGTGGACAGTGACGGACCACGGGCTCAACCCCGCCGAGAGGGTGGCAGGGGTCATGGGCGTGAGCGCACCATTCGCGCCGATTGAATACAGCGAGAGGTTGTTGCTTTTCCAGTTAGCCGTGTAGGCAAACTTGCCCGAGGGGTCAGCCGCGATGGATTGGGAACCAGTCCCTGCCGCGACCGTAGCAGGGGTCATGGGTGTGAGCGCACCATTCGCGCCGATAGTGTACTGCGAGACTGTGTTGCCGCCGCTCGCCATGTAGGCAAAGGCAGCGCCTGGACTGTTTGCAGTCCATTTCGCGTACAGGGTGACACTTGCCGTGCCCATTGTGAAGGTCTGCGCCGGCGTATACGGCGTTCCGAATCCGTTAGCCCAGGTGTTCCAGCCCGAGAAGGAATACCCCGTCTTTACGAGGCTGCCTGTATTCCCGAGCGCCGTGACAGTCTGCCCCTGTAAGTAGATGGTTGAGTCAATCGGGACGCTGCCGCCTGTCGCGCCGTTGCCGTTATAGGTTACGGTGTAAGTGGATTCGATCCATAACGCGTATAAGGTGACATTTGCAGTACCCATCGTGAAGGTCTGTGCCTGCGTATACGTCGTGCCGGATCCGTTCGCCTGCGTGTTCCAGCCCAAGAAGGAATATCCGGTTTTTAGGAGGCTGCCTGTATCTCCGAGCACCGTGACGGTCTGTCCCTGCACGTAGGCGGTTGAGTCGACCGGGGCGCTGCCGCCGGTACTGCCGTTGCTGTCATAGGTTACGGTGTATGTTGCGTTCCACTTTGCGTACAGGGTAACATTCCCCGCACCCATCGTGAAGGTCTGCCATGGTGTATAGGTCGTGCCGGTCCCGTTCGCCTGTGTATTCCAGCCCGAGAAGGAATACCCGGTTTTTACGAGGCTGCCTTCATTCCAGCGCACTGAAACGGTCTGCTCCTGCAAGTAATTGTATGAGTCGATCGGGACGCTTCCGCCGGTGTTGCCGTTGCCGTTATAGGTAACGGTATATGTCGGGTTTGCGGTCCACATCGCGTACAGGGTGACATTTGCCGCACCCATCGTGAAGGTCTGCGCCTGCGTATAAGTCGTGCCGGACCCGTTCGCCAGCGTGTTCCAGCCCGAGAAGGAATACCCTGTCTTTACGAGGCCGCCTGTATTCCCGAGCGCGGTGACGGTCTGCCCCAGTAAATAGTTGGTTGAATCATTCGGGACACTTCCGCCGGCAGCGCCGTTGTCGTTATATGTTATGGTGTATGTGGGACTTGCGGTCCATTTCGCGTACAGGGTGACATCCGCCGCACCGATCGTGAAAGTCTGCGCCTGCGTATAAGTCGTTCCGGATCCGTTCGCCTGCGTGTTCCAGCCCACAAAGGAATATCCGTTCTTTACGAGGCTGCCTGTATTTCCGAGCACCGTGACCGTCTGGCCCTGCAGGTAGTTGGTCGAGTCACCCGGGACGCTGCCGCCGGTATTCCCGTTGCCGTTATAGGTCACGGTGAATGCGGAGCTCGCGGTCGACTTCTGGGAGATCTCAATATTGCCGTCAGCGCCAACCGCAACAAAGCGGCCATTCCCGTATGCAACCGCTTCCAGTTCTCCGGGTAATGCACCGGTCTGCTTCGTCCATGTCTTGCCGTCCGTACTGGTATAGATTTGTCCGGTGGTAATTGCATTTCCAACAGCGACAAATAATCCGTTGCCGAACGCCACTGCGGTGAATCCGTTCGGACCCGCAGTGGATGCCGTCCATGTTATGCCGTCCGGACTCGTGTAAATTTTCCCGCCCTGATTGCTGACCGCAACAAAGATATTATTCCCGTATGCAACGCCCATCAGCCCGGCGGAGGCCCCAGGATTGCGGCTCATCCAGGTTGCGCCGTCAGTGCTCGTTAGAACCAGACCTCCATACCCCACAATTACGTACATGCCGTTACCGTAGGTTATTGCGGTTGGCTGGGCGTATGTGTTGGATGCGGTATGCTGTGACCAGCTTGATCCGTTTGTGCTGGTAAATACCATGATGACATCATTGGTGAGAAACCTGTTGTCCACAGCCACGTACTTTCCGTTGCCGTAGGTTATGTCCGCAAGAGATTGCGCCCCTTGGCTTCCGCTTCCGGTCTGGTTGTTCCAGACAAAGTTCTGAGACGTCCACGTTTTTCCATCCGTGCTCTTCAAGAAATAAGAACCGCCAAGAGCGACAAATAAATTATTGCCGAATGTCACGTGGCCGAGCGTATAGGGGGGCGGCGTGAACATCGATGATGTCCAGTTGGCGGCGTCTGTGCTCCAGCTTGTAAAATCGTCGCCGATCGCGACCCAGACGCTGTTTCCGCAGGCAGTGGACCTATAATGACCTCCGCCCCACGCGCCGGCCGGAACATGCGCACTTGCTTTGGTCCAGGTCAGTTGATTGGTATCCGGCGTTATGTCATTACTGTTGTTGGTGCTGCCGCCGCCACCACCTCCACCACCACAAGATGTCAGAATCGCGATAGCGGACAAAAGCAATGTCCAAAACAGAAATGTTTTTTTCATAAGACTCCATTATGAAGCGTACTCGACGGAATTTTATCTATCTCTTCAAAATAGTACGCAGGTTTGTTTACTCGATTTACGTGGATAGTCAGGTGGTTTATTCTCAGATGGCAGTATTTGATGACTATATGCTTGATATAAGAAGATGTCAATGATAACGATGGGGTATTTTCAGGGTATGTGCAAATTACTATATAAAGTTGTTATATTGCTAATAGATGCGGCAACAGGTCAGGAAGAACTTCGGAGGCCGAGATGCGATGGGGTGACGGGAGACGGTTGAATTGGAGGAGTTCGGATTGCGGAATGTAAAGGCAAACATTGAACGACTCGTTAAGCCGGTGTTAGGCCCATTCCGGCAGTTGAGTGGAGCCCCCTCCGGCAGGAGCCGGAGGCTCCCCTGAACAACGCGACCTCCCAGCGGACTACGGCGCATTACCCCCGGCAAGAGCCGGGGGATTGCAAGTCGCGGGATTCAATTCGATGATGTTCCCCTCGGAATCCCGGAAATATACAAATTGGAACCCTGCCACTTCCTTAGGCTCCTTCACAATGACGGGCTCTGACAGAAATACAACACCTTTGTTCTTAAGTTCCAGATATGCTTCATGCAGGTTGCTCACGATCAGCGCAATGTGACGATATCCCGGGTGATTCGCCGGCAAAGAAGAACCAGTGGTATGGAGCAAAGGGTTGGTAAACTGGAATAGTTCCATTTCCACATTGGAGTTTGGAATAGCCAAATGGGCTCCTTTGGCCTCGGCTCCGACAACACCAATCCCCTTTTGAAAATCTCCGCTCTTAATTTCAAAACGGCGTTTCACCTCAAAACCCAGCACGTGAGTGTAAAAATTAATCATTTTGTCCAAATCGCCAGTCACAAGGGCGATATGTCGGAATCTTTTAATGTGCACTATAGCAATCCTGAGCCTGAGGTGTGTTAATCACTAATTGCGAGTGTCGCTTTCATCAGTACAACCTGATAAGGATTCCAGGTGGACATCACGAAATAAATAGTCGTAGACTTTTCATTCCCCTTAAAGAAGCCGGGAAGCATGTAAGGTCCATATACCCCGCCCGTGGTAAATCCTCGTCCCAGATCATTGACCGCATCGCACCAACGGGACAGCCAGCTCGCATGTATGAAATGACAATACCCCCCGTCTCTCCAGCCATTGAAGAGCACCTGGGGCTGCGACCAGGGTCCCCAGGGTGAATCCGCTGTCTGGAACAAGATCCCTCGGCCGCGGCAGTTGTAGAGCAGCAGCCATTTGCGGATGAAGGGATTCCATGCTGCTGAGAGCTCACCTATACAGCCCTGATCGAAAAGAGCGCTCGCATCGGATTCCCGGTTGCTCCACCGCGGGGTCCCGTTCTCGTTCAGTCCGGCATAGTAGCGTAATGTCTTCGGATCATCCACGCTCTCCAGAGGAAGATATGCCAGATAGGGATCGCTTTTCCTGTAAACTCCGCTCCCCCAAAGAAGAACACTCTTGCCTGACGCGTCAGGCAGACCGGGAATTTCTGCATTCTCTACAACGACCGGAGCGACATTGATAAACTTGTTGACGGACAGGTCGTAGAGATAGGTGAAATGCTTCCCATGGTCGCTTGAACGAGCCAAAACAGACCGGCCCATCTTTTTGAGCAACGTTGTATCCGTCGCATAAATAATGTACATATTCCCGTGCGCGCTGAACCCGCCGGTCGGCACCTCCATGAACCTTGTGGAGACGCCGGGAATGCGCAATGACCTGAACAAGCCGAAGGCGTTAGTCTCGAATTGAAGTTTGAGACAGTGTTCGGGATCAATGTCTGTCGTGAACGCAATGCTATCGTCAGCGAGGAGCGACAGGCCCGCTGTATCTCCGAACAGAAAATACGTCCTGCCTGCATGGACGAACGATGAACCAAGATCAGTCCCGAGTATGCCGACGTGCAGCGTCTTGTTCGGCGTGAATTCGTCCCGTTCCCAGTCAAAGTCTCCGGTCAACTGGCATATTTTTCGGCTGCTGCCCGGAACATAGCGTACTGCGGTTTCGTCAGTTGTTGTCGAGAGCGATCGGACAGAATCGGTGGGCATTTTCGTGAGTGAAGGAACATAGGCCCCTATGCATGCTGATAGCATCATTACAGCGGGTAACCAGATCAGTTTTATCATGGAGGCCTCAATGCGCAATCTATGAAACCACAATTAATAAACGGAACTCTATCACGTTAACATCGATTTATCAATATGATGCAGCAAATAAAGCTTTGACCGTTGCCATCGCGTCTAAATACAATCTTCTCACAATCCCTTTTCCTGTAACCACGCGATTATCCGCCCGGCTACTGCCTCCCACCCTTCTTCCAACATCATCACATGCCCCATGTTCGGGAAAATAACGGCCTGGGTGTTATAGGCGCGCGCAGTAGCTTCGACTTGACTCGGCAGAAAAGTCCTGTCATCGGCTGCACCCAATACCAGCATCGGTGAGGAGATGCGCTTCGGTTTCGGCAGATTCAGGAACAGCATGTCAAGAAAGCCACGATACGATTCGTCCGACATACGCGCTTGAGACTCACGCACCTTCTCCTCTGACATACCAGACGAAAAAAAAAGAGCGCGGGCTATGGCAGGCGTGCTGACAAACGGATAGAGGCTAAAGGTGAGATTCGCCCTGAGAAACAACAACGGATATTGCCGTGCCATACGCAACAGTGTCTGCAACAGACCCTGGGGCGGCGCTGAAGCGAGCAAAACAGCAGCCGGCACGGTCCGGGTTTCGAGATACTTCTGGACGATTGCGCCGCCATACGAGTGTCCGATAAGGACAGGCGGCGTGGGCAACTGCGAAACAACCTGTGCCAGATCGTCAACGTAGTCAGCGAGGCGCACCCAGCGTAACCCCTTGCGGCCCTCGCTTTGCCCATGTCCGCGCAAACTCAGCGCGTGTGCGGAGTAGCCGTGTGCAGCGAAGTAGCCGAGGAAGTGTTCGGGCCAGACCCAGCTTCCAACGTAGAAGCCATGCACAAAGAGGAGCGGCGTGGGGCGGGGATTGTCGGAGGCAGGTTCTTTTGATATCACTTCAAGTTGCATGCACTACCTCCTGCGTTTGAATAAGCGGTATGTACGTGATGATCCAAAGCTCAGATACTACTGGATTGCGATTAGTTCATATCCTTCATCCGCGGGCAGGTTTTCTCCGGCAGCCGCGGTAGTTGCCATCTCGTCGCAGCGCTCATTTTCCGCGTGCCCGGCGTGCCCGCGGACCCACACGAATCTCACCCGGTGACGATCGCAGAGATCCAGCAACCTGCTCCAGAGGTCCGGATTCAGTGCCTTTTCGCCATCACTCTTCTTCCAGTTTTTGCTTCTCCATTTGCGGGCCCAGCCCTTATCTATGGCATCAACAAGGTATTTCGAGTCGCTGGTAATGGTGACGCTGCACGCGCCGGAAAGGCTTTCAAGTCCTGCTATCGCGGCCAGCATCTCCATCCGGTTGTTTGTGGTCAAACGAAACCCTCCGGAAAGGGTCTTTTCATGTTCATTATAATGGAGAACGACCCCGTATCCGCCGGGCCCGGGATTCCGTTTGCATGCGCCGTCTGTGTAGATCTGAACTTCTTTCAATGTAGTCATATATCGCTTTCATCATATCTTATTACCGGAGGACTTGGCTTCTTGCTGAAAAGTCAGGGTACCAATTTTACCGCATCCATCCTGGATACACGATCAGGGGCTTTAGGGGTCAGCGCAGGATACCCGACCGGGATGACGGCAACAGGGACCAGGTTGTCAGGCAGATTCAGAATTTCCTTCACGTTCTCCTCTTTAAACGCACCGACCCAGCAGGTGCCCAGGCCAAGATCGTGCGCAGCAAGGAGAAGGTTCTGAACGCTTGCAGCCGTATCCTGGATGGAGTAGAGGCGGATGCCCCGCTCGCCATAGCGTGAAGCGAGTTGGTGGTCCGCGCAAGCGACGACCACGAGAGGCGCACGCGTGATAAAGCTTGCGAAATTCTGTTTGAGCTCAGCCTGAGCGAGCTTCTTTCGCAATTCCTCATTGAAGACAAAATAAAACTTCCTGCTCTGAAGATTTCCGGCACTGGGCGCCCAGCGAATAGCCTCGATCAGAACATCAATTGCGTTCTCAGGGATCTTCCGGTCGATGAACTCCCGCACACTCCGCCTGGTTTTGATGATTTCGAGAATATTCATTGAACCTCCCCCATTAAGGCGAGAATAACGGATTTTGAAGTAAGGGGCAAGGGAAATATCCAATTTCGGATTTCGGATTGCGGATTGCGAATAGGTTTATGTCGTTCGGGCGGAGCCGAACCTTTTCTGTAAATCGGGTTGCTAATGACGTATAATGATGTGAAGCAACGAAGAACCTGAGAGAGAGGTTACAAGCCGATGGGAAATACGTTAACGAGCTATACTGACGACAACGTGACGCGCGAAGCGCTCACGAAGGTCGGGTCTGAACGAACGCTCCATGAGATTTACGGCCTTTTTTACGGAGGCATGGCCGCGCCTGACCCGGCCGATCCTGAAGAGTATCTGCCCGTGATTTTCGAGGAAGATCCCGCCTCTCCTGTTTCCGCAGCAGACGCTGAAAACCTGAGGGACAATCTGCAGTCGCTCTGGAACTTCATTGCTCAACGGAAACCTGAAGAGGACCCCTTCTATTTTCCGGAGACGGAGTATCCTGACAATTATCAGGGCGTGCTGCAGCACCTGACAGACAATCTATCGATGGTGCAATACTTCATAGCAGGACTGAATCTTGGCGGAACGGAAGAAGACGACTTTTCCGAAGACGCGGTTGACGCGATGCACGAACTGACGGAGGCGTCAACGCGATTGGATAAATATATCGCCGAGTGCGCGGAATTCGACCCGAAGGCAGCGGATGAGGACCCGGCTGCAACAGCAAAGATGCTGGATGAGATTGAGGACATCATCGCCGACAGTATCGCACGGGTCACCATCGGACTGAAAGACGCGAAACGCTGAACCGATCATCACTTGAATCTGTCTCGCGCAAAGCCGCGAAGCGCGCAAAGAAAAACGAAACTCTTACTGAAAAAACTTATGATCCTTAAGGACTTTATTAATAACTTTACTTACATATGACCGTTTTTATCCTTTCTTTGCGCCTTTGCGCGAAAATTTGGTTCTATTTTAAGTCGGTTTTCGAGTTTTGAAAATATATATCGCTGGGGATGAATCATTGACCATGGTGTTTGCTTGAAAAAAGAAAGGTATAAATCCGGCAAGCCTGTTAATCCTTCCCGTCTGTTCACGGGGAAAGAGGGTTTGATCGTCGCCCACCACGGCGTATCGGTTGAAGTGCTGTTCACCGACGGCCTCCGCAGCATGATCGGGGTCAAGCGGCGGTCCGGCCACGTGGTCGGCGATGGCGTACGGATTTCCGACGAGATACTGGTCCGGCTGCCCCGAAGAACAGAACTGCTCCGCAAGGACGCCCGGGGAGGCATTCACCTGGTCGGAGCGAACCTTGACGTGCTCGGCGTGGTTGTGGCCCTGCTGCCCGTGCCTCCTCCCGGCTTCGTTGACCGGGCAATCGTTGCAGCGCGGGCCGCAGACCTACTTCCCTTTGTCGTGGTCAACAAATGCGACCTTGCCGGCTCCGACGACCTGGTGGACCTCCTGAAAACCGCCTATGACGGAGCGGTCCCGGTTTTTCCCCTAAGCGCTTCTGCGGGAGACGGACTTGACTCTGTTTTGGATTTTTTGAAAGGCAGACGCGGGGCCTTTGTCGGCATAACCGGTGCGGGAAAAAGCTCCCTGCTGAACGCTCTCTGCCCGGGAGCCGAGCTCAAGGTCGGGGAGATCAACGGCATCAGCAACCGCGGCTGCCATACGACCACGGTTTCCACGCTCCATTCCTTTGCTTCCGGCGGCGAGTTGATCGATACTCCCGGATTTCAGGACTTCGGTCTGGTTGATATTTCGGCTGAGGACCTAGCGGCCTATTTCCCCGGATTTGAGAAGACGGGTGAGGAGACCTGTCGTTTCCGAGACTGTCGTCATCGAACCGAACCCGGCTGCGCAGTTGCCGACCTGGTTGCACGCGGGCTGGTATCAAAGGAACGCTATGAGACCTATCTCGAACTGCTGTCCGAAGTAGAGGCCGGCGAGGCCGAGGCACGGCAGAAAGAATGGAAGAAATCCTGAAACGGTAGTAACCACGGATTAACACGGTTAAAACACGGATACTTCAGAAAGTGCGTTCACCTGCGGTTCCAACCGCCTTTATAGTGAAACGCTTTTCTATCAATTCCACCGCACTTTTTACGCCATTTTCCTTCATCATTATTCCACCAAGAGCTTCAGCCCGTTTTTTCATATCAGGATCACCCAGAACCGTCCTTATTGCCTTCGCCAACTTATCCGCAGAAAGGTTTTTTCTGTGCAGAACCTCAGGGGCCACACCCAGGCGCTGCAATTCGTTAGCAAAAAACAGCTGGTCCCCGAAGTGTTCTATGACAATCGAGGGACAGCCATGAAGCATCGCCGAATGAGTCGTGCCTGCGCCGCCGTGATGAACAATCGCGGAACAATGCGGGAAAATATACTGGTGAGGCACTTTCCGTATCTTATAGATCTGCGGATGATCGGGAATTTCCCGAAGCTCGTCCCATTGGGATTGAACAATGGCCCTGCATCCGGCAAGCAATGCTCCCTGAACAAGAATTTTCGTAGTTATGTCCGGCGACGCGTCCAGGGAAAACATGCTTCCCAGAGTTATAAAGACCGGCGCAGGACCATTTTTGAGGAACTGCTTCAAGGTGTCCGGCATGGTCCATTTTTCAGCCGTGTTCGGGACAGTGAAGACGCCGCAGACGTGATGATATTCCGGCCAGTCCGTCTGTTCTCGACTGATTGCGGAAGTCACGGGAATGAGATTCAATTCCTTAGACACCCATACAGTATCCGGGATTTTATAAGCCTGCGGCAATCCGGCTGTTTTTCTCAACTTATTTACGTCTGTTCCGATTGAACGATCCACCAGAAAATTAAATAATTTCCACCAATAGGGGTTCATCCATTTCCCCAGGTTAGGCACGCCGAACATCCGGGTGTGTTTTGAATAAATCCCGGCGTGGTTAAGCGTCACAGTTGCATAAGACTTGCCGGCTTTTTCAGCAGCGGCTTGCAGAGGATAGTGGAGGAAATGACCTATGACTACGTCGTTTTCAGCGCAGAGCTGCTTTGCGGCATCGAACATTTCCGATACTACGGGAGTAAAATATTGATCCAGGATAAGTTCAATTTGGGTCAGGGAATTCGGCGCCCCCAGTATCTTATCCCGAAAAAGACGAACTGTTTTATCATCATAGGTCAGCCTGCCGACGTGTGACAGCGCAAAATCCATTTCCTTGCCGTAAGAGCTGTAATCCTTGTTATCCACGCTGGTCACGACCAGCGAAACCTCATGGCCCCTCGCACGCAAGCCGCCTGCCAGGGCAAGAAAAGGACGAATGTCGCCGTCACTGCCCCACGTCTGCAATCCGATCTTCATCCGTTATCTCCTTTCTGATTTCTATTTCTTTCTTAACCAGTCCAACGCCTTTTGTTCGTGACTAAAAAAGAATTCATTTTCAGATGACTGACCTTCAAGCTGATTATTCAATATCGCCGAGAAATAATTACGGCCGCGAAGCACGTCCTGTAAAGTTTTTCCGGATATCTTTCGCGCTTGCATATGGGTTGCCTCCGAATCCCATTGAACATTTCTAAAATCAAATAGAAATTTAAGTGCTTTATTGCCTTTTACTTTGGATTTAATGCAATCTCTTAATGCCCCGGATATATCAGCCAACGTGCTCTCATCCATTGGTCCCGATATATCGACCGTAAAGATAGCATCTTTCGCAATGTACTTTACTCTTTTATCCGATGTTTTATTCACAACCATCTCGGGGCAGGCATTTCAGCGCTTCAAATGAATATGCGCGAAAGACCATTCTCTTAATTTCGCAAAATTATAACGTAATTTTACTGATAGTAAAGAATAAAATCCTTCATCCCTTTTCCATTGACACCGGCTGCTTTCGACAATACACTGATAAGAACAGTTCACCCGGCAAACAGTGATGCCGTTTTTTCCGGGAAAAGGAGAACCATGAACACGTTTAAACCAGCCGTACTCTTTGTTCTTGCAGTTTCATTAACAGGGATCGCACCGGCAGTCTATGCCGCTGATAACGCTGTCCCTGACAAACCGAGTTACTTCGTGTTAAAGGGAGGCCGCTATTCTCCGAGCGAAACGTACGACATCAGTAATTTTAACGGAAGCACGACTTCTCGCCTGGACATGACGACCGGGTCCAACTGGGAGATGGCGCTCGGCCAATTCTCCGACTCTGAGATGGTTCTTGAACTCGGCATCGGATACTTTGAGAGCAAAGGTTCTCCGTCTGCTGAACCGGGCAGCGCAAAGCTTAAAGCAGTCCCGATTGTCATAACTGCAAAGGACTTTATGTCAACGGGAACTTTTCGACCGTACTTCTCGGCGGGCATCGGCGCGTATATTACGAAACTTGAGGTAAGCGGCAACACCGGCAGCTTCTCGAGCAAGTCAAAAAAGGCCTACGGCTTCCATGGAGGCCTCGGTTTCGACATAGACATTGCGAACACAATGTTCATCGGCGTCGAAGGCAGGTATCTGTGGGTCAAAGCCGACTACGGCGGGCAGCAGGTTAAATTGAACGGAATCATGAGCACTATCAATCTCGGCTACAGGTATTAGAGACGGGTGAAGCTGGGTGAAGCAGACCGGAGAGCGACGAAGAGGCGGCGTGAAGCGACTTAGAAACGACTATGCCCGACTATCCGTCGCCGTCGCGCCTGTTTTTCATCGTCATCCGGTCGTTTCAAGTCGCCTTCGTCGGTTCTCGTCGCTTCTATGTCTGCCTTTATGAACGTCTGCGGCTGATTGCTTCGACCGGCGAATACAGCTTCCTGCAGGGTATCCCCTCTTTTTCAAAGGCAGCCCTCAATTCCTCTCCTTTCTGATCGAAAAATTCATCATCCCTGGCCCATTCCATCCCGTGTTTTTTATATACCCGGTCTGCATAATGATAATTGTACCGGTCGATCAAAGCATGGTCCACGGAGCCCTTCAGCAGACTGGCCAGCTCCTCGGCGCCGGGAAGCATGGGCGCAACCATGACATAGGTTCTTATCCCCTCGGAATGAAGAACCGCCAGCGCTTCGGCTCTCTTCTCTATCGGCGGCGCAGTCGGCTCGAAAATCCGCCTCACTTTCTCGTCCGCGGTGGTCATGGTGAACCCGACCTCGGCGTCCGTAGATCTTTTCAAGATATCGATGTCACGCAGGACCAGCGGAGATTTGGTCTGGATCGTTACTTGCCAGCCATTGTCGATCAGAATTTCAAGGCATTTCCGGGTGACTTTATACTTCTCCTCGAGCGTTTGATACGCGTCGCACACTCCGCTGATCCAGACTCTTGCCTTCTTCTTTTTCTTCACCTCTTTGAGCAGCAGCTCAGGAGCGTTTATCTTCACGTCGACGAACTCTCCCCAGGGTTCACGGTGCCCGGTGAAGCGTTTCATGAACTTGGCGTAGCAGTAAACGCAGTTATGCGCGCAGCCGACGTAGGCGTTCAGTGTATAGTCGTAGATCTGGGACTTGGAGAGGATGGTTTTTGCTTCGATTTCTTTGACGATCATTGGATAACCTGCCGATATAACACTCCATTATCCTAAAAATGCATTTGGGACGCAGAAAAATCGGATAAACGCAGATAAGGTCGGATAAAAAAACGTTCTTGTATCGTACAAGCAATCACCCTGCGGTGAATTTTTTCTCTAAAAATTCTGTAACTACTCAGGTCATTTTTTTATCCGCAGATTACGCAGATTTCGCAGATAATAACACAAAAACAGAATTCCGGTTTTAGAATCTGCGTCAATCTGCGAAATCTGCGGATAGAAGGGTTTTTTCTTAGATTTGTCTTAATGCTGTTCTGAGAAGAAGCTGAATAGTTACAAAATTCTTTTGTTTGATCTGCGGTTATCTGCGTTCATCTGCGTCCAACTGCCGTATTCAGGATTATACATCAGTAGGGTGGCGGAGGCAAAGGAGACTGGAAACTACGCGGGTGAAACCGGCTTAGAAGCGTGAACAACGACAATAAGGCGACGGTGAAACTGAAGATAGATCTACGAATGGCAACTGGGTGACAAAGAGACGCTTTTCGGCTATCGACCTGAACGCTTCGGCCTGTAGCCGATGCCGGACAATAAGGTCAGGACTCCATCGCAATGGTCTCCCTGGATTTCCAGCGTGTCGTTTTTAACGGCCCCTCCCGTACCGAGTTTCGCCTTTAATTGTTTCAGGAGTTTTTCGCTGTCTTCAATTGAAAGCTGAAGACCATCTATGACAGTGACTGACTTGCCGCCCCTGCCCTTCCGGTCCAGACGTACACTCAGCTTGCATTTTGAAGGAGCAACGGCTGTCGTAACCTTCCGAGCAGCCGGCTTCTCCTTCCTCGGGACAGCGTGCTCCGTCGAATAGACCAATCTGGAATTATTTTCTGTCATAACGTTATTTTATCCAGCGGCATCCATGCAGGAGCGGGACGTTTATTTCTTATATCCGGCGGCGCACTATTTTATTTCGCCAGCCGCCTGAGGATCTCCTCCAGTTTCTTTATCTGCTCACCATATCCTGCCCAGTTGCCCTCGCGCTGCAGCTGGTCTCTGCGGTCACTGCGGATACATGACTGCGTCACGAGTCACAGTAATCTATCCACATGACTCGCGGCCACCTGTTTCGGAAGCCGTATAAGGCTCAGCTATTGACGTAATGTACCCCGCCTTGAAAGTACCGTAAATTCGTTTATCGTACCCCGATCAGCACTTTCTCTATTCTGGCTGCAGAATTGCGTCGCGCATCAAAGCAATGGAACCACAAAGTCACAACCGGCCTCTACTACTGTAAAAGGTTCGGCTTCGAGTGTCTGATAGCCGGCTGATCCGTAAAAGCTGTGATTCTACGCGAAAAACGCTAATACACGCAACTGTACGTTTCTTCACAGATTGCCCCATAACAACTTATTGCGGTATCATCGCTACGTTTCGTGTAATGCTAAAATCACCGCAACTATCAAATCCTGTTTCCTCTTGGGTAACCGGCTCCGAATATGCCGTCTGGTAACCGGTTTTCTCATATCGAACTACATCGCCAACAAAACCTCCGAGGGTCCAATCCGTAAAGCTGTATGTCCCATCCTCACCTGTAATGTCTCGAACATCAACATCTTGACTAAAGATATTTACGCCGCTTAACGGCTGTGATGTGCTTGAATCAGCAACAACCCCTTCAACAGTCATCCTCTTTGAGCAATCCGTAGCACCTTTACAACTCGTAAGCAACAGCAAGGCAAATACAATTAGGCAAAGAGAATACATCTGTTTTTTTGTTAAGATTTGCCCGAGCATATCGCGCCTCCTTAAAAGCACCAATATAAAGGAAATCAGTAGTGTCCGGTTGTTACGTAAATAGATTCAATTGATTATCGTCGCGATATTCGTTTTCGTGATTGATAGTGTCTTCAACCAGTTGAGAAATCGGTATTTTATCAAAAAGGTTGACCTCCAAAATCTGTAGAATTGTGTGGAGGCTGCCGGGCAGATTCAATCTCTTCTTGACAATCGCCACGAGGAGATAAACGCTTACGGCAATCCAGATTTGGATCTTGACCGCATTCGGAGATGTCCCGAAGAACGACTTGATCCGCAAGTGTTGCTTGATCCACTTGAAGAACAGCTCTACCTGCCAACGCGAGCGATAAATATCCGCGACTGTTTTGGCCGGGATAAGGAAATTGTTCGTAAGAACCACCAAGCGTTTGTTTCGTTCGGTGTCGTAATAGCGCACCCGACGAAATGGATCTGGATAAGCCTTGCGGGATTTGTAGCCAATGAGCATAACCGTCTGATCGGCTTGCACCCCGTCGGCTTTGTCCACGGGAGCAGAGTAGACGCGACGAAGCCGGGTATTGCTTTTGCTCTTGATAACGAAGAACGCGGACAGTTGATCGATTTGGTAAAGTCGCTCGAAGTCGAGGTAAGCGCGATCCATTGTATAGACCGATTCGGCTTCGAACGGGACAGTATCCATCATATTGACATCGTGAACGCTGCCGGGAGTCACGAAAATAAAGGTTGGAATCGATCCCTGCACGTTGAGCAAAGTGTGAATCTTGACGGCTGCTTTCTTTTTCCGAAACGTCGCCCAAGGGAACGTGGAAAGGCAAAGATCGATGATCGTTGAGTCCAGCGCAAAGACCGAGAGCTTCAGGTCGAGGCCTCGTATCCTCGCCTTATCAAGAGAGATAATATGCTCTGCACTTGACCGGGGATGCTTCCACTGCCCGCCTTTTGAGGTAAAAATTGGCAACAAAACAAATGATTGATTTAGCTGCCTCATCGACGAAATGGGATACGGGCAAACTCCTCGTTCCGATAAAGTTTGCTGGCGATGTCGATGAGCAAATAGCCGAAGTCCTGATAGATGCGGAAGTCTCGAAGCTCGTTGGCGTCCGCCAACGTGGATTTGGCGACCTTCCCTCGAAAGCCCATGTGGTAAAGCTTTGGTCGATGGGAGTTGAGACACGTTACAATATCGCGCAAGCTTTCGCGATAGGTCAGCTGGGCAAATGCCATGCAGAGAAACTGATCCATGCATGAAAAGCTTCTGACTTTGTGATTGCCGTGATAACGAAGGACGCATTGGTTGAACTCGTACCGTGGTAGATGCTGGATCAGCTGAGCAAAAACCGTCTTTCCGGAATTCATCTTCGTCCCTCCTCATGCATAGATGAGGTGGATTATAGGATGATTCTGGATAAATTAAGTTCAAATCGAAAAGTTGCATACAGTCTCTTTTATCTTTGAATGACAGCGAGTTATCGCACATTAGAAAAACGATAACCAGACACTACTGAAAGGAAATATTAAACATGGTCAATTTTGCGACTAGACGAATGACCCTCCCGGCAGGAGCCGGGGGTTTCTTAAATCACAACGTTAATTGCAGTTGCCCTTTGTCTTTCTTTTCTTGATAGGCGACATAGGCGAGAATTTCCTTTTCGTTCAGGCCGATACACGATACACAGTATCCTCGCGACCAAATGCCTTCTTTGCTCGCATATGTTTTTCGCAGAAAAGGAAATTTCGCCTTAAGTTTTTTGCCGATTGTGACTTAATGAACTGAACAACATCGGCAACTGCAATTCTCGGCGGTATAACGGTCACCATGTGAATCCCGCGACTTGCAATCCCCCGGCTCTTGCCGGGGGTAATGCGCCGTAGTCCGCTGGGAGGTCGCGTTGTTCAGGGGAGCCTCCGGCTCCTGCCGGAGGGGGCTCCACTATGATCTAACTGAAAACTTTTATATTACGGCGTCCCAAAGCAGTTGCTTAAATCGCCACTTGGACAATATTGTTCTTGGCCGTTCACGCACATGTATCCTATCCGGTGACAGTGATCATTGGGATGGCATGCATGTCGGTATGCACACACGTCGACATCGAAATATTCCGTGGCCGCCACATCCGCACCCCACTCAAAGGCACCCATTTCATATCCACCATCATCCGCTTGCCTTTGGTAGCGCCAGCCCCCCATCTCCTCATATTGCAGTATATGCCCATATTCATGGCGAAGCAAGGCAAGTTCTTGTGTCGACGTAAGATGATCGGTCCTCCCAATAAACGCTACTGGTCCCCATGTGGTGCCATGGCCTCGGCCGCCTCCCCAAAGACTGTCCCGAACATAGGGGGCTCCCTCAAACATCTCTAACGTTGCGTAGTCCCCTGTTCGTTGCTTGTTCTGAAGCTGGCCGGTCGGAGTAAAATTGTACGTCAGTTGAAGGTAGCTTTGCGTCCAGGCCGGATCAATCAATGCACTGACCGGCGCCATGACAATCATTGTTCCGAACGCTGCCGTGGAATAAACTGCGCCAAACAAACCTTTAAATACACTGCCCACGGCATTGTCAGGAAGTCTTTGCACGGTTTTCACTGCATTTCGCATCGCCCATCTGGAACCTCTATCAAGCTGCTGGCCCATCTTTTGGGTGACTTTTCGAACCGCCCGCTTGGCCCACTTTCGAAGGCCGTAGCCCATTGGATCAATATACATTACGGGGTTATTCAAAACGTAGATGTATTGGTGCAGCGAGGCCGGCGTGAGTATTCCGCCTTTATGAAAATCGGGAGTCAGGAACTTTCCCGCCTGGTAGTCATAGAACCTGCTCCCGGCATAGTATTTCCCTATTTTCTCCTCGAACGGCATGCCGGCGAACCCGAACCTGCCGTAGGGAGCGAAGTCACCGGCAACCGGCGCGCCGAAAGCAAGGTAGCGGTTCTTGATGATGTTTTCCCCAAGGTGGTCCGTGATGTCCACGACGCTTCCCAAGGCATCGCTATGGTAGTAAAGAGTATTGCCCCGATGCCTTATATTTCCGACTGCACCGGGGTCTTTTCTTCCCTTGAAGCCCCACATGCGCTTGGATATGATTTCGCCATTCGCATAAATGTAGGCATTCATCGGATTGTCCTGCTCGGTGAACTCCATGAGTACATTCTGCCCCGCAATAGGCGATGTCCCGGAGGATAATCCCGGCAGATAGGGATTTATCACTCCCATCCTGCCCAGAGCTTCCGGCAAATAGCCCATGCCGCTGTACAGCATCTTCGTTTCGTCGAAGAAAACATGGTTCTTGTTCTGCCAGTAGGTTTCGTCAGTCACGATCCTTCTCCCAAAAGCATCGTAGAGATTCTTGATGCCGGTGCCGTCGGGAAGAACGACCTCGGTGAGCTTTCCTTCGGCATCGTATGCGTACGTGATCACGCCGTCCGGCCCGGTTTCCTTTACAAGATTGCCGTTTTCATCGTACTCGAACGTAACTGGCTGTCCTTTTCCGCTTGCGTTCAGGAGCCTGTTCGCCTTGTCGAAGGTATAAGATACAGAAACTCCATCACGCTCCAGGCTTGCTCTGTTGCCGACGCTGTCATAGGTGAAACTCTCATAATGGAGCGGATCTTCAAGGTTCGGGAAGATGGACGTGTCCACTCCTCCCGCGCCCCAGGCATTGCCCTTGGGGCACGGCGGCACCAGGCAGGTGTTTCGAACTTTCATGAGACTGTCGTAATCATAGTTGACTTTTACGAGCCGGTTTAATGCGTCGTAATCGTAGGTTGTTCCGATGCCGTCGTCCTCGATGGCCGCTATCCGGTTGCCGCTGCTGTCATATTGATAAGAGTAGCCGTTCACCTGGCCGAACCTCTGTGACTGGGCGATCAGTGTTATGAGCCGATTTGCCTCGTCCCATTTGTACAGGGTGCTGACCCCGTTCGGATAGGTCTTTTGCGCAAGCCTGCTGCCGGCATCATAGGCAAAAGTAGTCTTATTGCCCTGTCCGTCCGTAACCTCCGAAACCTTCCCTATCTCGTCATAAGTATAATGGGTCGTATTGCCGAGCGGGTCGGTCAGGCGGGTGAGGTTTCCCACCGGATCGTACGCATACTCGGTTGTTTTGTCCCAGGTTGTGACACGCCTCTTGGTAAGCCGTCCCAGCGGATCGTACTTCATTTCTTCCCGGAAATAGGGCGTTTGGGCGGAAATTGTATTCCCCAGTTCATCATGGGTAAACTGCAGATGGTTGCCGTGGGGCAGCTTCTTTGTAATAAGGTTTCCCGCGGCATCATAGACATATTCGATTGCTTCACCCTTCGGCGTCGTAACCTTGGCCAGTCTTCCGATGGCGTCATATTCGTACAGTGTTTTGTTCCCGAGCGGTTTCAGCTCCTGCGCAATTCTTCCCAGGGGATCATAGCCGTATTCGGTCGCGTTCCCGTTTGCGTCCGATATCTTTACGAGATTACCCGCCGGGTCGAAGGAGTAGGTGGTCCTTTCTCCCAGAGCGTCTATGACCGCTGTCAGCCTGCCCATGGAATCGTACTCATACTGCGTCCCGTTCCCGTTGGGATCGGTGATTGTCGTCACCGCTCCTGCTGCATTATACGTATACGAGACCGCGTTGGCAAAAGCGTCCTGCTTTCTAGTCACGCGGTTTAGAGCATCATAGCTAAACGTAGTAGAATTGCCGTTCGGGTCGATGCTCTTAATAGCATTCCCTATGTTGTCGTAGAAAAGGGTCGTTTCTCCGCCCTTCGCATTCTTAATTTTGACAAGCCTGTTCGCGGAGTCATACACATAGTGTTTGGAAAGGCCCTTGGCGTCCCTGACTTCAACGCGGTTTCCCAGGGCATCGTATTCAAAATGCGTGTTCTGATTAAGGGCATTCGTAATGTTCAAGAGACGGTTCAGTTTATCGTAGCCATAGGCGTTTTTATTCCCCTTTGGGTCCGTTACGGATAACAGGTTCCCGGAATTATCGTAGGCATACTTGAAGGACCGGCCGAGCGAGTTAATCACTTCGGTCGTGCGGTTAAGTTGATCGTACAGGTTTGTCGTTTGCTCGCCGAGTGCATTCGTCACCTGGTTGATATTACCCACTTGGTCGCGGCCAATACTGGTAATGTTGCCGAGAGGATCTTTTATTACCGTCACGCGGCCCAGGTAGTCGTATTCGTAGGTCGTCTTGTATCCCCGAGAGTCGGTTACCGAAATCAGGTTGCCTCCTTCATCATAACCGTAAGTTGTACCGGCGCCCGTTGAGTCTTTTTGGGATATTAACCTGTATACGGCATCATAAACATAGGTGGTCGTTGCTCCGTCGGGCAGCTTCACAGAAAGGAGGTTGCCCATCTTGTCGTACTGATACTTCGTCTCACGGCCGAGCGGGTCTACAATGGACGCAACCCGCTTTACCGTTCCGCAGTAGAAATATGTCATCGATGTGCTCATTTCATTCGGATCGGTCACCGATGACTGGTCTCCTTTATCATTATACAGAAATGCAGTGGAATGGCCAAGCGGATCAGTCGCTTTGATCATCTGGTTCTTGTCGTTATACGTATAGGTAGAAAAGTTGCCCTTAGCGTCTTTTGACGATATCAGGTTGCCCTTGGCATCGTAGGTGTATATCGCGATGTTGTTTTCAGCGTCGATTATTTTTGTGATTCTGCTCTTTTTGTCGATCTTTAGCTTGTCCAAAGGAATAGCTCCGAGCAGCATGTCCGGGATCCTGAGGTCGTTGAATGCCTCGTTGTGCACGTAAAAAAACTGCGTAACGCCGCCGTTCGGCCTTTCAACGCGTGTCACGTTGTCATACGAATCATAGGTATAGATAGTCTTTGCACCCGCAGAGTCCTCACTGCTCGTTACTCTCGCGCTCGCGTCATATGTGATCTTCGTTTTGTGGCCTCTCGCGTTTGTAATGGCGGTCATGTTGTTGCTCTGATCGTAAGCCAGGGATACAACGTTTTGAAGAGGGTCGGTGATCGATGTCGGCTTACCGGCGTCATTGTTCAATAAGGTGGTTGTGTTGCCGCGGGGATCCGTGACGGACTTCACATTGTTCCGGCTGTCATAGGTGTACTTCGTGGTGAAGCCGAGGGCGTCTTTCATCACCGAGAGATTCCCTTGGTCGTCGTACGTATATTCCGTTTTGTTCCCGTTGAGATCATACGCAGCAATCACTCTTCCCGCTCCGTCATAGTCGAACTTCTCGCTCGCCCCGCATTCGTAGGTGACCGATACCGGGTTCCCCTGGTCGTCGTACGTGATCGCTCTACTGCTTCCGTCCGACCCCGCTTCTGCGGTCACCCTGCCGTACTGATCGTACGTATAAGTCATGGTAACGTTGTCTGTACCCATGTATGTCTTTACTCGTTGATTTTCGTCGTATGTGGTGGCGCTTTTCCCGTCCGGTCCCTCATAGTTTATAAGCTGGCCGTAATCGTTATAGGTGTAGGTCGATGTGCCGGCAGAAGTTGTTTTTCTCACCAGCTCTCCGTATGAGTTGTACACGAATGTCTCCGTCCGGCCGTCAAAGTATCTGATGGACGATACGAGATTGAGATAGGCATCGTATGTATAGGTCGTGGTCTTACCCGTGCTGTCCGTTTCCTGAATAACGTTTCCGTTTTCGTCATATTGTTTATGAGAAACGGATCCATCCGGATTGATAACGGAAGTCCTGTTGTAGTTTCCGTCATACGTATACTCCGTAATAGACCTGTCTGGGGATTGAATGCGGGTCACCAGGCCGTTTTCGTTATAGGTATAGATGGTTAGGCCGCCTGCGTTATCGGTCCGGTTGGTCTGATGCAGCTCTGTCGAATAGGTGAAGTCGTTCTTGCCGGATGTCGATAGCTCTTTCACCACCCGGCCGTCGCTGTCATACTGGTACTGGACCGTGTTTGCGGCAGTTGTGATTTTAGCGAGTTTAGAAGTCAAAGATTCATACTCATATTCGACCGTGTTTCCGAATGTGTCGGTCTTTTTAATCAGGCGTTTTTCTGAATCGTGCGTATAGGATACGATGAATCCCACGGGAGATTGAATTGAGATTAAAAGTTCATCCTGGTAAGTAAAAAAGGTTTTCCTGTTGAGTGTATCACTAATCTCCTTGATCCGATTTGATTCATCATAAGAAAGAGACAGACTCAGGCCGCGTAAGTTGCTGATGGAAAGGAGGTAGCCATCAGTCGAAAACCTGAATATGAGGTTTTCACTGGTTAAGAGCTGGAAACCGGCATTCTCTTTTGAAAGCACCGCAGGGAAGCCCGGCGGCGCGACATAGCCGCCGCTCTCGGTCCTTGTGAAAACATAAATTTCTCCTTCACTGTCAAGCAGGGTCACCGTTTCACTCTCATCGAATAAGCGCAGCCAGAATGAAAGCGTCCAACCCTTTCCGAGCGGGTTTTTCGTGTAAAAACTCCGGGCAGGGTCTGGTCCCGGATAGATTACGCTGTTGTAGCTTCGCTCTATGATTAGCGGGATGCCCGGAGAATCCACAGTCAGGTCTGTTTCGGTAAAAAATACTCTGCCGCTGGGGATGTGAACATTGCCGGCGAATGTGTCCGTCTCCACGTGCCCGCTATTTGTCAGAGGAGTTGGAGATGGAATGCTTTGGGCCTCGATATACTGATTGCCGAATACGATGAGGATAAGAAACAACACTGCTCCCGACAGGAATCTCTTTGCCTGCATCATATAACCTCCCCGAAGCTGTTGATATCCAAAGACAATTGAAGTCCGCGATTATTTGGCCTTACGCCTTTGCATCAAGCAACTATCTGAATTCGATGTCGTCCACCCAGACCATGTCTGTTCCTTTCGAGAATGAGCCGTCCTTGTCGTAGCACCACTTGTAACTATGCGAGCCCGCGCTCGTCCCGAAAATAACGCGGACCCACGGAGTGTCTAATCCCGACCATGAAGAGGATTGTTTTACTCCATCTATATAGAATTTGAGCTGATCAACCCATAGCTCGCTGTCCGTCTTCAAACTGAAGAGCACAACTTCCGTATTGCCCGACGGTGTGTATTCAAAGCAACTCATCTCGTTGTCGGAGATGACGCCGGAATGAATGCTGTAGCTTCCTGACGCCGCGGTCGAATTATCGATTACCCAGGCTGCATTTCCTGAGGCCATGATTGACGCGGGGACTGATCCGCTTTCAAAGTTGATGCACTGCCCGGTGCCGCACCCGGCTGCGGGGTCAAGGAAAGTCACGATGAGGGTATATGTGCTCGTGATGTCGTCCCAACTCCTGACTTTGAGGTAATATGCTGTATTTGCTTCCAGCGTTACGGAACAGATTTCATTTACTGCAGTGAAGTGTTTATCGCAGTTGGCAATGAAATCGGACGAATAATCAGGGGCAGCGTAGAGATCCCAACTGATATCAGCCTCGGCCCCGGTAACTGCAACACCGTATGATCCGCTGTATGCGCCCGTGGTAAAGGAAAAATAATGGGATTCATTACCGGTGATCGTTGACTCCACAGGGGTGCCTGTCGAGACCGGCGCAGAATCTGATTGGGTTCCACCTGGCGTATCTTCGAGCTGATTTTCAGGCGTGCCGCCGCCCCCGCCCCATAAGCAATCAGTAGCAAAAGAAGACGGAGAGGAGGAAAATATGGGTACTGTGAAGTACGGCTTGATCGGTGAATGGAAAAGCCTGCTTGTTCTGATCCTTGCCGTTGTTTATTCAACTGCGCTACTCACCAGCTGCAGTAAAACTAAGCCTGATCAACGCACAGCGGTCCTTGAAAATCAAACAAAAATACTGATGATACTCGAGGCCCAACAGGGCTTTAAGGACCTCTTTAAGAAGGCTTTTAATCCTGATCAGACGAAACTGCTTGTGGGAACCGACCTTCAAAAATGGTTTCAGGATAACCACCGGTCATATGACTCTCTTCCTGAGCCGCTTCGAACATCAATTAAAAACAATCAGGGGGCCGGTTTATTGATTTCAGGAGCGCTTCCCGGCAAAAGCGGAGGGAATCACGATGTGGTCTATATGAGGGCGCCGCGGTTCGGAGGCATACGATATTTCTTCAATGACGACCCTGATCCCTGTGGGGACGGAAATCCTGCGACCTGTGATAACTGCACAGGCTGTTCCGAAGAAAGTGAACCGGGGGGGACTATCCACACGTGTGTTTGTACTCAAAGTTGTGACGTATGCCGTGCTTGTCCGCCGTGTTGACAAAGAGACGGAATTCATGCGAACGCCCCTGAGAGGAAAGGACTGCTAAGACGAGAAGCGACAGGAATCGACTTAACCTCTCTCTAACCTGCGAGAACGAACAATGAAAACTACTGTCTTCCTAGGGGATAGACTTTGGTCCTCTAAAATTGTTTTTAGGGAGAGGATTAACCGGGAGCGGTGGATTCTGTTTGCCCCCGACTATCCCGGGCTGCCTGTGGTCGTGCAGGATGAAACATTGAAAATAATGAGGAATTTCGATGGGGGCAGAACGATCTTTGAAGTTGTCTCCCGGACAGAAGATGCCTCAAAGGCACTTGCCACAATAGCCTTTCTGCAGGATAACGGGCTCCTGCGCCCGGAGCCGACCCCGTTGCCTCACACACTGCCTTCTGTTCTTGAAGCTGATCCCCCTCAATGGGTATCAGTATGGCTGCACGTGACAAACTCGTGTAACCTTAAATGTGCCTACTGCTTTGTCGGAGATAAGCGCCCTGTAATAATGCGCGAAGAAGCCGCCACTAAAACTGCACGGGCCCTTGCATGGACAGCCGGAAAATACAATATTCAGAATATAACGATCAAATTCGCGGGTGGAGAGCCGACGCTGGCAGTGCCGGAACTGGAATCATTCAGGTCGATATTCGAAAAAGAGATGGCAGGCACACCAGCGAAGCTGGGCTTCGCGGTTCTGACTAACGGGACCGTTTTAAACAGCAGAATAATCGATTTCCTTAAGAAGCCCGGCACCAGTATTAGCGTATCTATTGACGGATACGGTACCGTCCACGATACTTTCAGGATTTTCGTTCGGAGCGGCAAGGGGAGCTGGAGCGTCATCCAGAGAAATCTGGCCATGCTGAGGGAAAATGGAATAAAGCCGTTTATCAATGCGACCATAAGCGGAGAGACTTGCGAAAGCCTGCCGCAGCTTGTCCGTTGGGTTCATGATAATGGATACAGAGCACGGCTTGACGTGGTCCGTCAGCCGGATTGCTTCACGCCCTGGAGCCAGGATACCGAGCGCGACCATAACGAGGTTTGTGACAGGCTGATACAGTCCTTCGAGACGACGTTTGAAGAGCTGAAGGATCCGCGTTACTCATATGAGTTCATAAGCAATCTGAAGCTATGTGATCTGTATTTCGACAACCCTGCCTGGGGGGCGCCCTGCGGCATCGGTTACAACCACATTGTGGTGAAGCCGGACGGAAAAATAGTCTCGTGTCCCATGTGCGTGGATGAGGAAGGCATAGAGCCGGGAAACGACATGCTCGAAGCGTGCAGAAGCTCCTTTAAATGGAATCCCTTCGAAAGGCAGAAGAGGCCTCATGAGGATGAATGCATGGCGTGCGCCTGGTTTTCCATATGTGCGGGCGGATGCCCCGTCCTGAACCTCAGGATGAACAAACACCCCTTTTCCAAATCGCCGTTCTGCAGGCTACACAAGTTCATTATACCCGGGTTCATCAGTTTGCTGGCCTGGAAGATGATGCAAGGAGAGGGGCCTAAACGGGGTATGTTCGTAATTGATAAGGCAGTTACATAAAGCACACTTTGAACTGTGAGTCATGTAAAGAGGCTAAGGCAATAAGCAACTTAACGAAATGCAACGGGAATTCAGATGTTCCCCGGAAAGGAGGGTGTATGTCAAAGCGATATGAGCAATTTGAGAAAGTCAGTGAAATTGCAACGACAAACGCGCGAGTCGCCGGAAAGATCGTGGAGGAGAACGGGGATATTGTGAGTCTGAAAACGGGCGGATGCATTTTTGATATTCCCTCAAAATCGATTATCGGCAAAGAAACGGCACGTGATGGCATGGTGATACTTAGCCTCGCGGCAGACGCTAAAATTATGGTAACGGATATCATGTCTGTGGAAGAGCTGATAGGCGCGTACTCAAGCAGAATTATTAAAGATGATATCAAACCAGATACCGAATGCTGCGAGTGCATACCTACATTCTGTATCGATAATACCCAGTGTCAATGTCAATGTCAATGCAGCGAATGTAATATTCTTGCTCGGTTCAGGTCGATGAAGTTTCGCAGGCATTGAACTGTTTGCTCACGCACCGTGAAATTTTCTAATTCCTATTCCATCTGTTAAGCCAGGAGAAGATGTGCGCGAGCGCGTTGTGTGCTTCCGGTTGAGGCCTCATAGGGTCTATAAAAAGGCCTCCGGTTTCACCACCAGCGTTTCCCGTAAGCCGTTCCGCAAGGGTCTTTCGGACCATAAACCAGTCACCTATCCGTGCTCTATCTCTCGGCACACTGGGACCGAATGGGATCAGGCTAAGGAAATTAGGAATTGATCAGACGTGCCCCGAACTTCACGGGTTCTCGACCAGCCGCACAGACCTCCCGATCACTTCCCTTTCAAAAGGCGTTTAAGTTCCCGTTTCCGTTACGGCCAAAGTTTTATTCAGTAATTGCCACGCCTCCCAACAGAAATTTGCTCTCACTGACACTCACCTGATACAGCCATATAGTTATCAATAGATAATTAACGAAGGACGCTGACTGCTTCGAAACTGTCGAGACGTTCGCGGAGTAACTCAATGCACACAATCCGGCCCTTTATGCTGTTTGAGGCCGCGACCTTCATCGCCGCTTCTCTCAGGAAGCAATAAGGTCAAGTCTTTAATGTTTAAGTCAAGGTTAATCTATGCTTTCCGTCATCACTCCGGGTGAGCGGCTGCCCGCGCAGGGGTAAATTCCTCTCGCACGGTTTGATTTGCCGCGCTGGTTTCGCGGCATAGGTGACCCCAATTTGTCGTTGTCGGGTTTCGCGCTGCTCTACCCGGTCTATTGGCTCACATTTGGGCTTCCGCGAAGCGCTTGAATGCCTCCATATGCCGGCGGTGCGCTTTCTTGATTGCTCCTTGCGCCAGGAAGCCGAATAACTGGTTGAATAGCCCCTTGAACTGAACACCTCTTCAGATATGAGACGCGTCCTGTCTGAAGATAAGGCGACCAAAGTTCCCTTCACTGACACAGTTGCGCTTGATGCTTCAAGAATCAATTGATATTCAGTGGGAAGATTCCTGGAAAGAACCGTCGCGACAAAGACCATGTTCCCCTTCTTCGGCACGAGCCGGTATTGAGAGCCCGGCATGCCAAGCTGGCCGCTAATCGGCTCCACCCTTTCAACATCATCCATCCACTTTGTGTTTTGTTGAGGATCAGCGAAGAGTGCCGCAATCCTTTCCAGCGGCGCATCAATCTTGAGTTCAATGACGCTTTTCATGGTGTGTGCCTCCTATCATATATTTTGCATTGGTATCTCCCTACCTTGATATTACCAAAGCTCACTTCGTAGTACATATTTATCAAAGATTTCGGACGACTAGGCGAGTCCGTATGTTTTTTCAAGCGTAGGCTATGATTATTAACAAGTGGCAAATTCATGTCTTGAAAGTGTACGAAGTTCGGTCCTCAGGAAAAAGGAGATACAATGTAAAAACGTAAATTAGGCAAAAGTGATCTGGAAGTTTCGGCTCTGGGGCTCGGCTGCATGGGGATGAGCATTGCCTCGGTCCGGCAGTCGCAGTCAACTCACGTCCGACGATCTCCGTGAGATCGATACCGCTGCATCGAGATCACGGTGCAAGGGGCTCGGTACCCCGAAAAGCTGGAGCAAATGACCGGGCTTTGAGTTGCAAGAGAGCGCCGACTCGATGGAAAAGGTCACCGAGAACAACACCAAGGCTGATTCAACCCGAAAGAAAACCATAGGAGGGATAAATCTATGTACAACATCAAAGCTTACTCTGCTGCCAGTGCGACATCGCCGCTGGCCTCCACCACAATCCCGCGACGCGATCCGACCGAACACGACGTTCAGATCGAAATCCTCTTCTGCGGCATCTGCCACTCCGACCTCCACCTCGTCCGTAATGAATGGAGCGGCGTAATGCCGACCGTCTACCCGATCGTACCGGGCCATGAGATTGTCGGGCGCGTCACCAAGGTCGGCTCCGCCGTAACGAAGTACAAACCTGGCGACCTCGCCGCGGTCGGCTGCATGGTCGACTCGGACAGGACCTGCCCCCATTGCACGGCTGGTCTTGAGCAGTTCTGCCCGGGCATGACTCTCACCTACAACTCCCCGGACAAGCACCTCGGAGGCGTCACCTATGGCGGCTACTCTGATATTATCGTCGTCAATGAACACTTCGTTTTGCGCGTCCCCTCAAATCTCGATCTCGCCGGAGCCGCGCCGCTCCTCTGTGCAGGAATCACAACATACTCTCCCATGCGCCGCTGGGGCGTCACCGGGGGCAAGAAAGTCGGAGTTGTCGGTCTCGGCGGACTAGGCCACATGGGCGTGAAGTTTGCTCATGCGTTCGGAGCCCACGTCGTCGTCTTTACCACCTCGCCCGGCAAGAAGGAAGACGCGCTCCGCCTCGGTTCTGACGAAGTCGTCGTCTCCCGCAATACCGACGAGATGAAAAAGCACGCCGGCAGCTTCGACTTCATCCTCGACGCGGTCTCTGTGGCCCACGATATCAACGCCTATATCAATCTGCTCAGCCGCGACGGCAACATCACCCTGGTCGGCGCCCCCGCTAAGCCTCTCGACGTTTCGGCGTTTGGCCTCATCATGGGGCGCCGCAGTCTCTCCGGCTCTAACATCGGTGGAATCGCCGAAACCCAGGAGATGCTCGATTTCTGCGGTAAGCATGGCATCACTTCAGATATAGAAGTGATCAAGATTCAGGATATCAACGAAGCCTATGAACGCATGCTGAAAAGCGATGTGAAATACCGCTTTGTGATCGATATGACATCGCTGAAGGCCACACATCAAGGAGATGCCAGATGACTAAGGTCTTGAGCCTTGCGTTGTCCTGCCCGCAGAATTGAAGTAATCGGATGAACGAACGGCTCAGCCGCAAGAAAATTAATGGGAGAATTTATGGAAAAGAATAAGCAGACAACTGGATCGAACACTCAAGATCGCCGAGCCTCAGTCGCCGTGACTTTTTGGCTGATGCTGCCCTTATCGGGGCAGGATTGGCCGTCGGGCCATTGTTGGGGGCTGCATCATCGGAGGAAATCAACGACAGGAGCGACAAAGGGCTCCGTAGAGGAGAAAACAAAATGAAAACACGAAAACTCGGAAAATTAGAAGTCTCGGAAATGGGATCTGGGTGCATGAGTATCAGCGCCAACTACGGACCTCCTGCAGACAGAAACCAAGGCATTAAGGTCATTCGTGCAGCGCTATGAAAAAGGCGTCACGTTCTTTGATACAGCCGAAGTTTACGGCCCATATACGAACGAAGAGCTTGTCGGAGAAGCGCTCGCGCCTTTCCGCGACAAAGTCGTTATCGCAACCAAATTTGGTTTTGACCTTGAAGCAGGTGGTCTTAATAGCCGACCAGAGCACATCAAGAAAGTGGTTGAGGAGCTCACTTAAGCGCCTTAAAACCGACCGCATTGATCTCTATTACCAGCACCGGGTAGATCCAAAAGTGCCGATCGAAGATGTGGCTGGTGCGATTAAAGATCTCATCAAGGAGGGAAAAGTTTTGCACTTCGGTCTCTCTGAGGCGAGTGCAAAAACAATCCGCCGAGCGCATGCTGTTCAACCGGTTGCAGCAGTTCAGACTGAATACTCGCTTATGGAAAGAGATCCAGAACAAAACGGCGTACTTAAAACTTGTGAGGAGCTGGGAATCGGCTTCGTCCCATGGGGCCCGGTTGGAATGGGTTATCTGACCGGGAAAATTGATGCTCGCACGAAGTTCGACCCGAAAACGGACCTTCGAGCCGAGTTCGATCGCTTTACTCCTGAAAACCTGGCAGCAAATAGGCCGGTTGTTGATTTGCTCAGAACGATTTGCGGAAAAGAAGAACGCAACACCTGCTCAAATTGCCCTTGCATGGCTTCTGGCGCAGAAGCCATGGATTGTTCCAATCCCAGGTACACGCAACATAGATCACCTGAACGAGAACTTGGGAGCAATCAATGTTCAGCTGACGCCTGCGGATCTTCGTGAGATCGAAACTGCTTTCTCTAAAATCAAAGTGCACGGTGGCCGTATGTCTGAAAAATACATGCGGGAGGTTGACCAAACGGCCGGTCTCTCTGTTTCAGCCGCGTAAATCTTCTCCAGATGGACGTGAAGGCTTCTATCGGGGATCGCAAAAATCGGGGATGACAAATTTAATCCGGGGACGTCCGGGGTTGGGTTAAAGACCTTTGAGTCAAAGCCTTCCTCTATATAATTCTATGCCGCTCGTTTTCCCGGCAGCGGTTTGATCCCGTCTATCGTCTTTTTTGATTTGACCATGACCCAATAGAGGTCGTAGTCGGCTTGCAGGCCGATCCAGACGTCCGGCGAAGTCACGAAATAGCGGGACAGACGAAGCGCCATGTCCGGGCTCACACTCCGCTTCTCGTTCAGGATCTCATTGATAGTCCTGAAAGAGGTTTTGAGCGCCTTCGCGAGTTCGGTCTGCGTGATCCCCAGAGGCGATAGAAATTCCTCTTTTAGTATCTCTCCGGGATGCGTGGGGTGTCTTTTCAACTGATACCTGGCCATAATGACCCTCCCCCGGCAGGAGCCGGGGGTTTTATGCGGCTCAATAAAATGCCTCCGGACTTCGCTAATTCCGTTTGAATCGCAATTGATATTAATCTCTTGGACCCTTTACCTTTTAACCTGAACGGAATTTTATCTTCATGTAAACATATCTTGCCGTCCTTCACATGAATGTCTCTAGAATCGATTGTAGTTGAAATATTTGATATATTGATTCCGAGAGTCGAAGCAGTATCCTTAATCCTTTCAATTATTCCAGTCAAATGTCCGAAAGAGCAGCAATCTATTTTCGATTTAGCTTCTCTCAAGGCATCAATTATTACGGTTATATCTTTTGATGATTCCCTATTGTCTTCTTGTCTCAATAAAGCATGTAGCGGACTTCCATTATTCCATGAAAAATGTCGATCAACAAAGTCCGATATTAAGAAAACATTAAGACTGGCTCTATCATTTGTCCTTATTTCAACCGGTTCTCGTCTGCCATTAGCGACAAATCATTTAGGTTCTAAATCCTTTTCTAGCTGCAGCTTAATCGTGAGTATTTTTTCGTGATTATCATTAATATCATCGCTAATCTGATTCGTCTCCCTATCCAGTCCTCTAATATGGTAAACTGGCTCCTGTCAAATTGTCCACAGTGAATACTTCAGGAAGTAGTCCATTCTCAATAACCATAACATAAAATGATAACTTCTAAAAGAAACAGTCCTCGCAGCGGAATACTTGACAAAAGCACGAAAATGTTATAATGTTGTACTTAGTTTAATTTTAGACTTGGTTCAATATTGACAATATGTGATATTGTGAGGTGAATATGCGAACTGAATTAGGCCGTCGTGATAGAAAAAAGGGGGAAACCCGGTCGAAAATCATAGATATCGCGATGGATCTGTTCCAGAAGCAGGGATTCGAGTCAACCACGGCGGATCAGATTGCGGAATCAGCCGACGTCTCGAAAGGCACGCTCTATAACTATTTTCCCTCCAAGGAAGCGATCCTCCACGGTCACGTACAACGCGGCAATGCCGACGGCCTGTCCCGAACACTCACCCTGATCGAATCCCTTCCCGACACACGGTCCCGCCTCTCCGCCCTCTTCCGGAGCATCGCCACCTGGATGAAGGCCAACCGGGATATTTACAAGATCTACCTTGGCTACCGCATGCAGAACCTGCTGAAACCGGACCTCACCCAGGCCGACCGGAGCGGCTTTAACAAGGTTGTTGAAGCAGTGATCGCCGCGGGCAGGAAGTCCGGCGAGCTGCGGCAGGACATCCCTCTACAAGTCCTTGCCCTGCACCTCGAGCTGATGTTCTTCGGTGTACTCATCTGCTGGCTGTCCGATGCCAAATCCTTCACCTTCAAAAAAGCCAACGAGCAGGTGATCGACCTGTTCCTGGAAGGCGCCGCAATAAACAGCAAGTCGAAAGGGCAAGCGCATGAAAAAAACAAATGAGAAGCTTTTTCTTACCTGGCTCGAGGCTTTCGAAGAAAAAGCGGCAACTGTCGGCGGCAAGGGCTGGAACCTGGCCAGGCTTGTTCGATACGGATTTCCCGTTCCAGCCGGGGGCGTGCTGAGCTCTGCAGGTTATCGGGAATTCATTGCCGCGAACAACCTTGGCGACCGTCTTGAGCAGGTGTCCCGGGAAGTCACGATCGATGCCTTGTCTCAAAAAGCGCATCTCCTCGATTCCATCCGGCAGGAGGTCATAAATGCTCCTTTCCCCTCCCGCGTTGAACAGGAACTTACCGCACAGCTCAAGCAGCTTGGTCTTTTCGAAAAGCCCCTGGCCGTCCGTTCTTCAGCCGGCCTGGAGGATTCCGCGGCAGCCTCCTTTGCCGGCATACACGAGTCGTTCCTGAATGTCAGGGACCTGGACAACATCGTCCACGCGATCAAAGCATGTTATGCATCGGTCTGGACCTCGCGAGCGGTTGCGTATAGAAGGAAAATGAACATTGCCGACAACCAGGCGGCCCCGGCTGTCGTGATCATGGAGATGGTCGAGCCGTCAGCTTCCGGGATTGCTTTTTCCTGCGATCCGGGCACCGGCCGGGAAGACCTGATGGTGATCAATGCCAATTTCGGGCTGGGCGAAAGCGTCGTGATGGGTGCAGTAGAGCCGGACGAATACCGCGTGGCAACCAGAACAGCGCTGTTGCTGGCAAAGAAGATCGGCCGGAAACAAGCCAGGACTGTGGCGAAAAAGGACGGCGGGACGGAACTGGTCTTCTCGGCGCCAAACAGCGGCCAGGTACTGTCCGACGAGAAAATCCATGAGCTCGCTTTGTTGACCCTCAGGGTCATGGACCAGCTGGGCACGGGAGAACAGCACCAGGACATCGAGTGGGTCTTCGACGGGAGGGACTTCATCCTGGTCCAGGCGCGGCCCGTCACTGCCCTGCCCCGGTACACCTACCCTGAGCTCAGGTCCCAGCCGGACATCTGGTCCAATGCCAATTCCCGGGACGTTCTTCCCATGGTCGCTTCGACCCTCAGCTGGAGCACTTACCGGCATGAGCTGAACCTCATGATGAGTATACCAACAAAAATCATGGGGTATCGAATGCTCGAGGGTCTGCAGCGCGTCAGGCTGTTCAACGGCAGACTGTATATGAACCTGTCTCTCATGCAGTGGGAATACTTCGACGGCGCAGCCATGCTGCCCCGTGAAATTAATGAAATCATTGGCGGCCATCAGCCGGAAATATCCGTGCAAGGAGAAGGCCGGTACCGGGGCATAAAAGGCATGCGGAGGATAAAACATATCCTGCAGCTGGTACGGGCAACCATGAAGGCCAAAAGAGAGGCCTCCGCCTCCTTTCAACGGCTTCGACAGGCATCGGACCGATTCAGGAGCATCGACACCAAAGGATTGAAGGACAAGGAGCTCCTGGCGGTCCTCGACGAACTGAATTCGGTGATCGAAAGCTCTTACCCGGTGTACATGATGCTTACCGGCCTGGCCGGACAGCCCGTCTCGCTGCTCAAGAAGATGCTTGTCAGGTATTTCCCCGCAAACAGGGCGCATTCCCTGATCAATGGGCTGATGGCGGGACAGGACGGGATTACCAGCGCCGAGCAGGGTTACAAACTTCTCGCGCTTGCCGAGATCGCCCGCACTGATCCGGATGCCCGGCGATTCCTGACATCACAGCCCTTTGAACCACAGTCGTGGACGGGCCTGCCCGATTTGTCGCCCTTCAGGAAAGGATTCGCCGATTTTCTCGACGAATTCGGCCACCGGGCGATTTACGAATCAGAGTTGATGAATCCCTGCTGGAGGGAAGACCCTTCCTATCTTCTGAACAGTATACGGAACACGCTTGATACTGCCGGTCTGGCGGCGATCAGAGCGCGGCAGAAACAGGTGTCCATGCAGGCCGGACAGGAGATCCGTGCGAAATTGCCGCTCCTCCGTCGTCTGCAGGTCGATTATCTGATAAAGCAGGCGGTCCAGGGCGCGCAACTTCGCGAGATGGCACGTTCGGTTTTGAACCTGAACCTCGAACCCATGCGGTTGCTGATCAATGAGCTCGGCCTGCGCTTTGCCGGGAAAAAAATAATCCTCGAGCAGTCCGACATCTATCACTGCACCTGGAATGAAGTGCGATCAATCCTGAAGGGGTACTGGAACGGAACGGGTCTGCAGCTCGCTGTCGAAGAACGAAAAATCGCACAGGAGCAAAACCGGAAACTGCATCCGCCGGACATCATCATCGGCGATGTGCCGCGGCAGGCAGAGCATGTCGCAGACATTGCAGGAGAGGCACTGACCGGTCTGGGCGTTGCAGCAGGAAAGGCTGAAGGACCGGTCAGGATCGTTCTTCACCCCGACGAAGGGACCCGGCTCAAGCACAAGGACGTTCTGATCGCTCCTTCCACGGACCCCGGGTGGACTCCCCTCTTTCTGCGTGCATCCGCGATCGCAATGGAGACCGGCGGGTATCTCTCGCACGGCGCAATCGTTGCCCGGGAATACGGCATCCCGGCGGTTGTGAACATCCCCGGCCTGCTCAATATATTGAAGGATGGGGACAGGATTGCCGTGGATGGAGATGAGGGGAAGCTGGTCAGGCTGCAGGGGAGATAGGCTGCGTCACTTGCCACTGCGATGCTCTCAGTCCACTTGCTATCCCTCTGATCATTTCCTTGATTAGTGCATCCTCAATCCATCCCCGGTAAGCCTCTGCAAGCTCACTCATAGACTTGAAGTTGAGAATTTCTTCCAGACCTTCATAGTCAATGAGCGCGTATCTTTTATTACGGTGCCGGGGTCGGACCACGATAACGTTTTGTTATTCAAACTTTATCACCCCCAAAATAGCCATTTTCCAAGGCTTATAACCATCTTTTCATGCCCCAAAAGGGGCTTGTAAGAGGCAGCATTCTCTCGTAACTCATAACTTCCATCCGTCTCACCTACATCACGACCCTTTCGGTTTCGGGGTCAAATCTCGTCGGGCTGTTGCTCAAACCGATTTTGTGCTTCGACAGGCTCAGCACGAACGGAAAAATTTTATGTTATCAATGGCCATACCGTTCGCCCTGAGCCTGTCGAAGGGTGAACGGGGGTTTGGGCAACAGCCCGTCATTTGTTGACAGAGATACGCCCGGTTCTTCTGAAAATTATAAATTTGCTCGGAGAGTTTTCGGCGATGGGAAAACTTATCAAAGGTGTTCTCCCGATGAGGCGAGGATACCGGATTTTGCGGAAACGACAAGGGAAAGGATGAATCCGACTGAGGGCGAAGGACCGGCGACTGATAGACGACGAGAGGCGACGCAGACCAAATCTCAACAAAAACCACAGTGTTCACATTTGGGCTTCCGCGAAGCGCTTGAATACCTCCATATGCAGGCGGTGGGCTTTCTTGATTGCTCCTTTCGCCAGGAAGCCGAATAACCGCAATTGTTAGGAGTATTCGATCTCATACCTTTTCCAAAAGCCTCCTATTGTTTCCCTTGATGCACCCCACCCAGGAGGTAGATCAGCTATTTCAGTGATTGTAGGATCAAGCTTCACCGCTTCACCCATACTTATGACTCGGCCATCTTCGGATTTGCTTGTTGTGCCACATGTAAATGCCCATGAATGATCATCAAGATAATGAATCACGCGTAATATGGGATAACCTTCCTCAAGTACATTCTTAGACGTTAACGCTGCAACATTTTCGGCTTGATCAAATGGCCAATTCATATTTCCCTTTGGGTTTCCAACGATCCCATAAGGCGCGGCGCTTTCCCTATCTATACCGGGGTGACCGGGTATACCGGGATCGGACCACGCTAAGCTCCTGGTTTTCAAATGATATCGTTCCAATAATAGGCATTTTTAAGGCTTAAATCAATCTTTTCATGCCACAAAATCGACTTGTAAGGAGCAGGGCACTCATAACTTCCATCACTGCTCAACACATCCCGGCTTGCCCTTAGCCTTGATGCCGAGCTTCTCTTTTGTAACGCTGACAAATAACTCGCTTCCTACTGCAATGCTCCCAATCCATTTTCTATCTCTCTGATGATCGGCCTTGTTTACTGCATCCTCAACGGATTGCCGATTTCGGAGTGTGGAATAAAAGAGAAGTCGATATGGATGAAGTTATTCTCCTCCTCGTACGCACCGCACAAAATAATGATTTCCCTTAAGGGAACTGGCGACTTCACCGTGCCAGAAATTGACACGCCAGGCAGCATCCGGGCTTGCTACATACGTTGTTGACGACCAATATGAATCCGACCTGGTGTTCGGGAAATATCCCGCGTATATGGCCGGCGCATACGTTCCGGAATCGACTATGGATCTCAGTTCCTTTACGTTCGGCAGTCGCCAGTCAGTATATCCTCCCAGGGATAACAATTCACAGACTATAATCGCAGTCTCCCATGCACCGGTTGCCCCTTCATCCTGCTTCTGCCACACGAGCCTTGTTATCCTGTCTGTGATCGTTCCGTTTCCATTGTCCTCAAAAACGCGCGGCTGATTTTGACCACCCCGTACGCATCCGGTATAGCCGTCGCTAAAAAAGGACGGTGTATCGAGATTCCCCGTTTCGAAGTCCACTGCCCATCTACTAATAAAAAACGTCGACGACATCCCGTGAGTCAGCGTCCAGTAATAATCAGAAGGGGTGTTCGGGAAATATGTCCCATTGACCGCGGGAGCTGCTTCTGACAATGGCAATGGAACGATTACTGATAACGTGACAGGGCTCATGTGGCAGAAAGAGTATAACGGTTCAGCACAGTTAGATGTCGAAGCCGATGCTTACTGCGCGGATCTGACACTGGCGGATTTTTCCGACTGGCGCCCGCCTTCTGATTTTGAGCTTATGACCATTGTCGATTACGGTACGGCAGATGGCGGATGGAGCAGATAATCGCTGTCCTGGCCGAACGATGACGTATACGATTGCGTCTGGCCTGAATCGGGAACATGAACCACCGTAACGGATATCGGGCGATCGTCGTGCCTGCATCCGAAGAGAATCGTCGAGAGTACTGCAATTCTTATTATCCAATAACTTTTCATTCCTCCTCCTGAACTGCAATGCCGGCTGGTGCCGGGGTCGGACCACGATAACGTAAAAGCCATTTCAACCAGAGGCCGCGGTCCTTGTCGAACTTCAACAAGAATTCCTTCTTGTGACAGCGATGCGTGATATGCCAAACATAGCCAGGAATGTAATGCCGATTTGCCCTTGGCATCTCGTTTCCCCTTAAAGCTATCTTTCACCTATCAAAAAGAGCCTTCTAAGTCTGTAAATCGGCGTGTTTTCCAGATTTTAACTTCTGTTTTCAAATGTTTATCTTGGTCCGACCCCTGATTGTGATTGCATTTTTTGCGCAGCTCTAGAACAATCCGGTGGAGTGCGTTGTTATGTGGTTTTATAATTATTTTTTAAGTAACTTTGCCGTTTTTCAACTGGAAATTTTTCAATAGCGTACCTTAAGATAGTTCGTGGCATGTTTGTATAATGTTTTTTTAAAAAACTTTCTTCTAATTCAAGGTCTTTTTTACCAATTTCTCTAAGCAACCAGCCAACAGCTTTATGAATAAGATCTTCCTTATCGTTTAACAGCATTTCCGCGATTTTCATTGTATCTGTAAATTCATTATGTCCTATAAAATAGGAAGTGGACATGATTGATATTCTGCGTTTCCATAGGTTTTTCGACTTTGCCAGTGCATAAATCTTTTTTTTATCGCGAGTGAATAAATAAGCGCCGACAATACGTCCGGCAGAAGCGTCAACTAAATCCCAGTTGTTAATAAATTTCGTATTTTTTAGATATAGGGTGTATATTTTTTTTCTATCTTCATCATTTGCTTTTTTAAAAAGTCCGACTAACACGAAAAGAGAAAATAAGCGTTCTTCATGAAATGAAGACTTCATTAGTGTCGAGACTTGGCTTATAGATATGTTTTGATATTTTATTGCTAATATTCTTAAGTTTGGCACCCGAATTCCTAAGAATTTATCGCCTTGACCGTATTCGCCTTTTCCCGTCTTGAAATATTTTTGCAAACGTGCGGCATACTCCTTGTTGCTTAATCTTTCTAAGTCTTTTCTTATACTTTCAAGCATACTATTTTTTCTTCTGACATTCTAATCGTAAAAATTCAGAACTTCTTTTGCTCTCCTGGTGACGAAGTAATTTGGCCGACTGGTTTCGCCAATGCTTGTTACCATATTATTAACCTTGTTCTCTAAGTTCCAGCTCCCGTGGGGCATACGTTTTGATTTCAATAAATTAACCGCCGGCTTTAGTTTTTCCGATCTTATATTTTCTCTTTTTAACAGCCAGAGAATTTCTAAAAAATCACTTTTATACATATTGGGAAACGTTAACTTATCAATGTCTTTAACCATTACCTTGTCTTTATGATGGGAGCTTAAAAAAACATTATGCAGCAATATAAAATCGATGCATTTTTCTAATAGCATATTTATCGAGCGGCTTCTTGTTTTTTGGGGAATAAAAGAAAGCCCTTTAAATAATTTTACGATTCCCCAATAACAAGTATGTTTACCATAGCAACTTGTATTTGCACAATACTCATTTTTCTCTGCGGCATAATTGCCATCGTCAAATCTTTGATATTGGTAAAAAAACTCAATTGCTTTTAAGCTTTTTTCACTGATAGAATCGGTAAAATAACATTCAAGATAAATGATATTTCCGTTCAAACAGGGGATTGGAAAATGGTCTTTTTTTAATGAATAGATATTTGTCTTTGAATCATAAAAATGATCTTGAATAATTTTGAATGGTTTTTTGACTCTAATATCGTTTTTGTCATGACACATATCTGCAAGCAGTATCAATGTCCATAATGTTGATTTGAAGTTCGGAACATAATGAAGGTAAGTTGGGTAACGCTTGTCAGATTTTGAAAGCATTTTCCAACATCCATTTTTGCCTTGAGAATCAAATATTTTTTCAGTAATTTTTGAATATTCATTCATTTTTATTCATTGTATTTCACAGAACAAGGTATTATCGGTTCGAAATACAGTAGCATACATCGAAGGCATGGTCAATGAATTTAAGAATAAACTTGACGTAACGAACTGATATTATTGATCTTTTGCCAAAAGACTAATGGAATAGCTTTTCAAGGAGGGATTCCGATGCATCCTATCCCGGATGACATTCTGCAGCAGTTTAATGCGGTTTTGAAACAGAAGGCCAGAACTGAAAAACCCCCTTGATTTCTAAAAACAAATAGTTCCGAATGGCGGGCGTGAGTGCGGAACGGAAATGAGGACGCTGATGCGAACGCGAAAACGACCGAGAACCGACGAGGAGCCTAAATTCGTTTTATGATGGCTTATCCCGGTTGCAACTAACTTCCCGGATACAAAAAAGTATCTCCCGGGAGAGGCTTCTCCCGGGAGGTACAAGACAGGTTAATGTGCTTTCTCGGCTTCGGTCTGGAATATCGGGAAGATATAACTGAAGACCCAGAACAGAACGAAAGGCATGGCGAAAATACTGAGTGCGCCGGCAAGTCCTTCCTTGAAGGTTTCCCAATCATGCGGAATGAGCGGCAGGTGATAATGCATGAACCCTGCAAATGTCAGAGAGAAGGCCTGGCCGCCGATGACTACGTTCCACCGCATCATGAAGACGCCGAAGAGCACCAGGAGGGCGCCCACCACCGTTCTCCTGACGGTAAGTCCGGGAAGCAGGAACAGGACGAGCGGAATAACGTTCCCGATCAGATACTGCTTCACAAAAATGGCGGTAAAGTCGCGTTCATAGATGACACTCCTCAGCACGTCCCAGGATTTGAGGGCGGTGTATCCGCGGAAAATGAGATCCAGGAGTTCGAGACTAATGGCAGCTACCATGAAAGCGAGGAGGTATTTCGACGTCATCTTGATCACGTGGATCTCGACGCTCTTGATCTCCTGCTCGGAATGGAAAGTGCCCAGATTGGCCCTTTTCCGATGAGCCAGATATTTCTTTATCTCCATCGTGATAATATAGGTGAGCATGCAGAGCGCAATGCCGGAGACGATTGCGGACATGATGAAGATGACCGGCATAAGCGGCGTCATCCAGAGCGCGTTCGCTTTGACCGAACCGAAGATGAACCCGGCGTATCCGTGCAGAAAGCAGGCAACCGGAATGCCGATTGCGGCAAGGACCTTGATCGCCTTTTCATCCTTATGCAGCGACTCCTCGCTGATATCATAGACCCCGAGGGTCAGCGTGCAGAAGATGAAATAGAACGCCCACTCGGTCGTGGTCTTGTCCTGTTTTTCCCGGAGTTTTAACGCCTGCTCCACAAAGTGCTTCCGGTAAAGAAACCAGAGTTCCGAGGCGACGATAGCGCCGTAGGAAAAGAAGACGATACCGAACGCGGCGATGGCCGACGTAAAATGCGGGGTCATGAACACATTGATGCCCCTGAAGGGAAACTGCAGGTGCAGCACGATCGGCATCGGCGCGGCAAACAGCAGCGCAAAGGAAAAGACCAGCGCAAAGCGGGCGATGTCCTTGAGCTGCTGTATCCCGAATACGTGGTAAAGGGATGAGAGCACGAAGGCCCCCGCAACGAGACCGGTCATAAACGGATACATCACGATCTGTATGCTCCAGTAGATATACTCGTTGGGCAGTACGAACAATTCTTTCAGAGTCCAAAGTTCTCCGTGTACCATCGCTATCTCACCTCCTCATCCAGGCCGATATAGTAGACCTGCGGTTTCGTACCATACTCGCTCTTCAGCACCGAGACCCGCTCCGTACGTATGATCTTCGTGACCGGATCGTTCGGGTCCTTGATATTGCCGATCTGCCGGGCCCCGAACGGACACGCCACTACACAGGCCGACTTCATGCCCTTCGTTATCCGGTGGTAGCAGAAGTTGCACTTCTCGGCCGTGTGGTACACGGGGTGGAAGAACCGGACACCGTACGGGCAGCCCATGATGCAATACCCGCATCCGATGCACCACTTTCTGTCGACCAGCACGACGCCGTCGGCTGCCTGATACGTCGCGCCCACAGGGCAGACCTGCACGCACGGCGGATTTTCGCACTGGTTGCAGAGCTTCGGAACAAAGAAAGCCTTCTCGATCCCTTCAGCGCTTATGTCTTTGACGCCGGCCGTACCCAGGTCGATGTTGGGGGTCGTGAAGCCGTCCCGCGCGGCCTTCGGCGTATCCGCGTACAAATGTCCCTTTTTCGTCAGGACATAGCGTTCAACCCAGGTCCTGCTCACATTCGCGTCATACGGGATTTCATTCTCTTGTTTGCACGCCTTCACGCACATCCCGCACCCGACGCATTTGTACGTATCGACGAGAAACACCCAGCGTGTCTGAGTCGCCTGGGCGGCAACTTCCGCAAAAAGCTTTTTGGGGTCGACGAGCTCAAGCGCTGACAGCGGGATCGCCGCCCCTGCGATCCCCAGCGCGCCCTTTCTTAAAAAATCTCTTCTCGATATCATCGTAACCCCCCCATCGGATTATGCGGATTGTGACAGGTCGAACACTCGATGTCCGGATTGTGCTTATCAGGATCGATGCCCTTGATGTTTCTTCGCGCGCTGGTCGGATACGGAAGCGGAAAATGACATCGGAGGCACTGTGCCCTGCTTTTGTCGATCGTAAGCTTGGGCCTCTTTTCGTCGTAATGCATTACGCCTTCCGGCGACCCAGCCGGGCCATGGCAGTCTTCGCAGATGATTATCTTGTGCGGCGTTTTATTGATCGCGTCGTATTTGTCGGAATGGCAATCCTTGCAATACTCCTTGCCCATGTACTTCACTTTGAAGTTCTTCCACTCTTCTTCGTTCCCCCCGCGATGCCATCCGTACATGTACCCGCGCTGACCTATTCCGAAATCCTTCGGAACTAAAAAGACGCGGGCAATCAGAATGAGCGCCACGATACCGAGCACTACGATGAGTGGCATAAAAACGTGATTCTTCATACGTGCGTTCCTCCCGTGCGTACTGTTTCCATTGACCATCCTTTCATTTTATGACTCCCCCTTGTTAAGAGCATGTTTCATCAGTGTGGCCCCTTCCCAGATGATCGCGATGAAGCAAAGCGAAAGGCCGGCCACAAAGCCTAAAATATGAAGCAGCCGCCATTTAATAACGATGAACAGGATGATAAAAATGAATGTAAGTTTGAGAACGTTGATGATCGCTGCTGCAAGATTGGACAATCCGGGGGTTGTACCTTTTCTGAGATAGACCCGTTCGACGGCGGTTGCGAGCCATCTGAAATTCAGCAACCCTACACCGCCGCCGAAAAGGACGCTGAGCGGAAGAAACCACCAGCGCGTGTCCGGACCACGAAGGATACTGAAGATAAGGGACGCGGCAGCGGCAACGGAAACGATAACCGACGTTTTTTTCACCACACCCTTTAAGACCGCAGTACCGCCTGCTTGCGCACCGATGCATCGTCACTCATTTCCCATCCTTGTTTTGCCTGTCGAGGTCTTCCTGGCTTCTTTTCGCATAAACAAAGATGTTCCTGAATCCGGCAATGATGCCTAACAAAAGAAAAAACGCCGTAAACCAGGGTGATGTACCAAGCCATGCGTCGAGTTTCAGTCCGATGTAAAGCCCGATGACCGTGGCAAACACCATGGTCAACCCGACGGTGCTTAAGACCGCGACCATCCGCATCAGTTTCCGGTCTTTTTCATTCATAGTACGGATGATACCACTTCTCGCCGCCTGCGTATATACGGTCATAGTTCTTTCAGGCTCTTCCTTGCCGCCTCGATGGTTTTATTGATGTCCGCTTTCGTATGGGCCAGAGACATGAACGCGGCCTCGAATTGGGACGGGGCAAGGTTCACGCCGTTTTTGAGCATCGAGAGGAAATACTTTCCGAACCGCCCGGTATCGCATGTTTTGGCGCTCGTGAAATCCGTTACCTCGCGGTCAGTAAAGAAACCGGTAAACATCGATCCTACGCGGTTGAATGTCACGGGCACGCCCGCTTCCGCTGCCGCTGCTCTGAGCCCCTGCTCCAGCCCGGCGGAAAGCTTTTCAAGCGTCTTGTACACTCCCGGTTTTGCCAGTGCTTTGAGCGTTTCGATCCCGGCAGTCATTGCAAGCGGGTTGCCGGAGAGCGTCCCTGCCTGGTAGATCGGTCCGATGGGAGCAACGTTCTCCATGATCTCGCGCCGGCCTCCGAAAGCTCCTACCGGAAGCCCGCCGCCGATCACCTTGCCGAGACAGGTCATGTCCGGTTTGATCTTGTAAAGCTGCTGGGCCCCGCCGTACGCGACCCGGAATCCGGTCATGACTTCATCGAGGATCAGGACGATGCCGTACTGGTCGCAGACCTGGCGCAGACCCTCGAGGAACCCGGGCTTCGGCGGAACACAACCCATATTCCCGGCAACCGGTTCCACGATGATGCAGGCTATCTGCTCCCCCTCGCGCTGCGCGATCTCTTTTATTGCTGCCAGGTCGTTATACGGGACGGTCAACGTGAGTTTGGCCAGATCGGCCGGGACACCGGGGCTGTCCGGCAGACCGAAGGTCGCCACCCCGCTCCCTGCCTTCACAAGCAGGCTGTTGCCGTGCCCATGGTAGCCGCCTTCGAACTTGACAATCTTGTCCCGGCGAGTATACCCTCTGGCAACCCTGATGGCGCTCATAGTCGCTTCGGTCCCGGAACTCACCATCCGGACCATTTCGATCGACGGGAACGCCTTCTTCACCATTTTCGCGAGCGTCACTTCAAGTTCCGTGGGAGCGCCGAAACTGGTGCCGTCGGCGATTGCCTTTTTCAGCGCTGCGGTCACCTTCGGATGGGTATGGCCCAGGATCATCGGCCCCCAGGAAAGAACATAATCTATATATGTCTTGCCGTCCGCGTCCGTAATCTTGGAGCCCTTCGCTTTCTTGATGAAAAGCGGCTCCCCTCCGACTGAACGGAAGGCCCGCACAGGACTGTTCACTCCGCCGGGGATATGTTTTTTTGCCTCCTCAAATAATTTTCTTGATCTCGGACCTGCCATGCGTTCTCCTTTCGAGTTGAGCATATTACCTGCCTGGAAAGCGTTCCCCTAAAATAGGGAAAAGAAGAAAGAAAGTCAACGAAAAACCTATTTTCACGGCTTAACTACAGCTACACATATTGTTACAATCAGAATTTGCATCATGATCGGATGTCGCTTTGATATTCCTGATGAGAAAATCTGCGACGCCTGTTGCGTCATTCAGATCGAAGAGAGGGATCGAAACAGGGAAAGATTTATCGCTTACGAGCGCGAAGTAGGAAGAATCGTCCATGCAAAGAGGAAGCTCGCCGGAGACCCCATCACGGAAAACTTCGATCTTGTATTTCGCGTTCTTCTTGAATCCTTCATGAATCACGATGTCGACATTACCCGCAGCCTGCTCGAGTTCTTCGGCAGCAGGCTCCTGCACGGTTTTCCTGATGATTGCCGTCTTGCCCCGGCCCTACCAGCACAACGGAATCCGCTCCCGCTTGCGCGAAGCGCCAGGAGTCCTTGCCCGGCGTGTCGACATCGAAGCCCTTTGACGCATGCTTTATGACAGCAACGCGGAAATTACGTTTCTTCAGGATTGAGACGATTTTTTCGATAAGTGTTGTTTTGCCGCTGTTGGAGCAGGCTGCTATAAAGGAAACTGTCTTCAAGAATTATCACCTGTGACTGTTCATAAAATCTTTGAATTCGAATAAAATAACCGTCTCTCGCAAAGGAGCGAAGGAACTTCTTTAATTCGGGTTTTGATAAAAGCAAAATGCTGTTTTTGCCACGGATTAACACGGATGAGCACAGATGAAAGTCAAAGACCGTAATTCAGAATAAAAACCGTTTCTCGCAAAGCACGCGACGCAAAGGAACCTCTTTAATTCCGGTTTTGTTAAAATTAAAATATGCTTTTCTTTGTGTTCTCTGCGCCTTGGCGAGAAAATTGCTTCAGGTTTTGATTAAGGATGAAACAAAACAATGTTGAAGAAAATCATGTCTTCGTGAGTTCTGTGGAGTCCGTATTTCGCTTTCTGCCGAACAGGCGCGCCCCGAGGATGCCGATCTCGTAGAGAACATAGATGGGGATGGACATAAGCATCATGTTGAACACGTCCGGTGTCGGGGTGATTATGGCTCCGAGAACGAATGATATGAAGAACGCGAACTTGCGGAACTTCGAGAGCCCTTCCACGGACAGAATTCCCATCCGGGTGAGCAGAATGATTACCAGCGGAAGTTCGAAGACCGCCCCGGACCCGAGCAGGAATTTCAGGCTGAAATCTATGTATTCCCCTATCCTGATGATGGGGTTGAGATGTTCGGTCTTATATCCGATCAGGAACGGGACGGCAAACGGCAGCAGCAGGAAGAAGCAGAACGCGACACCCGCTGCAAAGAACAGCGTCGAAAATGTAACGAAATACCCGGTATAGCGGCGTTCCTTCGGCATAAGGCCGGGAGAAATAAACTTCCAGATCTGATGCAAAATCACGGGCACGGCGAGGATAAGGCCTGTAACGAACGAGATCTTCAGGTGGGCCATGAACGGCTCGGTGAGGGTCGTAAAATAAAGCTGCTGGTTCACTTTATTCGGCGTAAAAATGAGAAAAGGATACGCCGCCTGCACGCCGACCTTCGAGTTCATGGGCATCATGAGGAGGTTGAGAATATTTTCGGAAAATTTAAAGGTTGCCGCGAAACCAACCGCTATAGCGATGAGCGAGACGACTATCCGTTTCCTCAACTCGGCGAGATGGCTCCAAAACGGCATAGTCAGCTGTTCCTCAGGCGCTGCCTTTTGCATCCTGTTTCTTATCCTCCTCATTCTGATTCACGGCTGCGCCCGTTTCGGATTCCCTGGTTTTCGCTTCTTCAGGCAATAACAGCGGCTGCGGCTGCTTCGGCGTCTTTGACCTCCGCGGTCAATCCCTGGCCTATCTGTTCGATCTGCCTGAGTTCCTCTTTGATGTCCGCTGATTTCTGGACGTCCTTCATCTCGCTGCGCACGGATTCCTGAAACTCGTCGGATGCCTTTTTAAACTCGGCCATGGCGCGGCCGATCGATTTCCCGAGGTCAGGCAGCTTCTTCGGGCCGAAAACGATCAGCGCGATCACAAAAATAATTATGATTTCGGGTAATCCGAGACCGAACATTGGATCTCCTTATGGAGCAAGGCAACCGCGTTGCCGTTCATCAATGAATTAGCGTCGACGACGAATTAAAGAAACGCCGGCATGGTCGGCTTGCTCCATATCACTTCTCCGGTCTTAATTCTATCACGGTTTTGATCTCGATCGGCTTGCCCTGACGGATCACTTTCAGGATCACCGTCTTCCCGATATGGCCGAACGCCACCATGCGCGGCAGTTCCGAAGGATCAAGTATTTTTTTGCCGTCGAGTTCCATGATAACGTCGCCGCGTATCAAGCCTGCTTTATCCGCAGGGCTGTTCTTCGTGATAGCATTGATGATGGCGCCGACAGGCTCCTGCAGACCGAGCGCCTCTGCCAGGTCCGGCGTGACCACCTGGGCCGAGACGCCGAGCCAGCCCATGTCCGGCCTGCCCTTTTCCTTTATCGACGGAAGCACGCCTTTTACCATGCTGATCGGGACCGAGAAGCCCAGGTTCTGACCGGTCGCGATGATCACCGTGTTGATCCCTACCACTTCTCCCTTGATATTAAAGAGAGGGCCTCCGCTGTTTCCCGGATTGATCGCAGCGTCGGTCTGGATAAGATCGTCATAGGGGCCGACCCCGATCACCCTGCCCTTTGCCGAGACGATGCCCGCTGTTACTGTATGGTTTAAACCGAAAGGATTACCGATTGCGAAGACCCAATCCCCTACCTCAAGTGTATCCGAATCTCCGAGTTGTACGCACGGGAGATTAGCGGCCTGGACCTTGATAAGGGCGATGTCGATCTCCTGCGATTTGCCGATGAGCTTGGCCTCCATTACGCGGCCGTCTGAAAGCGCAACCTTGATGTCCTTTGCTTTGTCAACAACATGGTTGTTCGTCAGGATGTAGCCGTCCGGGCTGATAATGAAACCGGAACCAAGGCTTTGCCTTACCTGCTCCCGCTGCGGCGCTCTGCCGCCGAAAAAGCGATAGAAGAAATCGTCCATCTGCGGGTCGCCGAAGGGCGAAGGCTGCTGCACCCTGATGACCTGCCTGGTCGAGATGTTCACGACCGCCGGCATCTCTTTCTTGACGAGCGGGGCGAACGATTCAGGCGGAGAGACAGCGAATGACGGATCAGCAACAATAAAGAGCAAGAGCGCAACAAGAAGAGCCGGTCCTTTTGCGTTCATGTATACCCTCCCGATGACAGGTAAGAAGAAACAATCATAGATATCACGCTGAATAGAATTAGTCAAGACGTTTCACGAAGTTAGCGGAAATTGTGTGTGTGCTAGCCGCAGGATTTAGCCTGCGTAAGGGAATTAAATTCCGAAACCCGGACAGGACGCTAACTAACTTAGAGAGTCACCCTGATGACCGTCTTTACATTACCGCGAACATTAAAGTCACCGACGACTTCGAGCTTGCGGGGCTTGAGATGCTTCTTCAGGGTATCAAATATATCGTTCGTTACCGCCTCGTGAGATATGGCAGTATCCCGAAAACCGTTCAGCCATAGCTTGAGGGCTTTTAGTTCCACGACTTTTTTGTCCGGTGTATACGTGATGTTGATGGTCGCAAAATCCGGATATCCCGAGCGGGGGCACACACACGTGAACTCCGGATATGATATGTCTATGACATAATCCCGGTCCGGGTTCGGATTAGGCCATAGTTCCAGCTTAGCCTGCTTGATCGCTTTTGTGCCGTATTTCATGGATTGCATTTCTACAAACTTTGGCTTATCCTGTAAAGATTTTTCTTTGTCCGTTCCTGTTTCTCGTGGACACGCCATGTTGTATTTTAAGTTGTGTTTTGCCATACTTGAATATATAATGATCGAATTGCATCACGGAGAGGAAAAATTGCATGACCCACAACTTTAATTGCATAGCCACAGGGATCGGGAGTTTTCCCGATGAGTGATCCGGACCAAGCCGCAGCGCTGTCGCTCCAATATCTGCCGGAGGCGCCCATCTGGCCGCAGTTGCCCCAGCGGGACTTCCGGGAACATATGGACGGACAGTACAGCGAATCCTTGCCGGGCCTCAAGCTTGATGCTGCTGAAGAAGCGGTTTCTATTCGATACTGCGAAAGACCTGACCCCTGAATTGGAAAAATTCTTCGAGCGGTACCTTGAAAAGGACTACTCGTTCTTCAGGATATCGGAAGAATACGCGGCTGCCTTCCCTTCTTTTGTCAAAGCGCTGAATAAATCCGTTCCCGGCAAAGATGCGGTTCGTGAAGGGCCATATCACCGGTCCGCTCACTGCCGGGCATATCGTTCAAGGACGAGAACGGCAAGGACATCGTGCACAACGATGTGCTTTTCGACGCCGTGGTAAAGGGTCTTGCAATGAAAGCGGCGTGGCAGATCCGGGAACTCGAACGGTTCGGCAAGCCGGTCATTATCTTCATCGATGAACCGGCAATGGAATCGCTCGGTTCGGCCTTCTCTGCAGTCTCCTCGGAGGTTATCGCGGAGAAACTGAACGAGATCATAGAAACAATCCATGAACTGGGCGGCATCGCAGGCATCCATTGCTGCGGCAACGCTGACTGGCCGCTGATTTTCAGGACTAAGGTTGATATTGTTAATTTCGACGCTTTCGGATACATGGAAAAGGTGATGCTCTATCCCGAAGACATCCGTTCGTTCCTGGGCCGGGGCGGAGCGCTCGCGTGGGGTATTGTGCCGACAGGCGGGTTTACCGGAAGCGAAACACCGGAACTGCTCGTTTCCAAACTGGATGCAGGCATCAAACGGCTGGAACAGCACGGCCTTACGCGAAACGCTGTTTTACGGCAGAGCCTGATCACGCCGTCCTGCGGCATGGGCAGCCTTGCGCCCGAGACCGCGGTCGCGATCCTGAAGCTGCTCAGGGAAGTTTCGGACCGGATGCAAAAAAGCATTTAGTCAAGTAATAGAATATTGGACACGGATAAAATCTGAAAATTCGGATTTAAGCTTCAGTTGCGAAAAATTAATCCGCCTTTTCCGTGAAATCCGTGTCCATTCTTTTTTAAGAACCCATGGGCTCTCGTCTCCACTTCACGATATTTCTCATCATTTCCTTCGCACTGCATGCGCTGCTGATCGGCACAGTGGCAGTGTGGCCGCGGAAGCCCCCGGAACCTTCGAGCGTTTCCCGTTGATATAGTAAGACTGCCTTCCCCTGAAGCGGAAAAACTGCCTCCTCTCAAACAACCGCCCCGGGCCACGGCCGGTAATTCCTCCGCCTCCGTCCCCTGAACGCGTTGTCCCGGAAAAACGTTTTTCTCCCGGAGCAGTGCCGAAACCCAGAAAGTTCGGGGAAAGCGACGAGGTGATCCTTCCGAAGACAGAGCCACGTGCAGGCGTCCCTGAAGGCGCAGAGAAGGGAGCGGATACGGGTAAAGGCACGCAGCCGCCGCTTACGGAGAAGCCCGCAGGACCGCTCCCCTTCCTGTCTCAGAACGACATCGACCAGCTCGCACGCAAGGGAATGCCCGAGAAACAATCCGGGCGATGATTCCGTGACCCTGGATACCGATGAGTTCAAGTTTATATCGTACAACCGGTGGCTCAAGATCAAAATCGAGAGCGTACTGAATTATCCCGGAGTTGGCGGCAATCTCCGGATACCATGGGACCCTTTACATCAAATTCGATATCATGAAAGACGGCAGTCTCGGCGGCCTGGAGGTCCGAAATCTTCCGGGTACAAGATCCTGGACGACGAAGCTTTGCGCGCGATCCGTTCAGCAGCCCCGTTTCAGCCCCTTCCCCGCGAGTGGCAAATGGACCGCTTTTCCATTCGCGCCGCGGTTATTTTCTATCTTGGTGAAGGATATATACGGTGACGGACCTGCTTAAAATCGGCATTGCCTTTGCGCTGATCGTGGTTCTGCTCAGGCTCAAGTGGAACCTGGGGCTCGTGATGCTTCTGGGCTCGACTCCTTCTGGGGTCTCTTTATCTCATCGGACCTCTCCGGCAGCTCAACGTCTTTATTGAGTCTTCGCTTCGATCCGGTTACGATCAACCTTGTGACCGGTCTCGCGCTGATCATGGCTCTCGAGAACATTATCAGGAAGCGGGGCGTTCTCAAGCGCATGATGGAAGCGGTCGTCAATGTGGCCCGGGACCGTCGGATAGCAATGGCAATACTGCCCGGCGTCATCGGCCTGCTGCCGTCAGCAGGCGGCGCTGCGTTTTCAGCTCCCATGGTGCAGGAAGCAGCCTCGGACAACGATATCAAAGCAGAGCGCAAGGCATTTATTAACTACTGGTTCAGGCATATCTGGGAGTACTGTTCACCGCTCTACCCGGGTATTGTGCTTGCTGCGGCAGTCGCCAGACTGCCCTTGAATAAACTCCTGCTCTCCCAGCTTCCCCTGCCTCTTGCGGTAGTTGCGGTCGGCTCGCTTCTCGGTTTCAGGGGAATGAAGGTAGACAGCATCGCAGGGAAGCGGGATTGGGACGAGATCAGGACTTTGTTTATTACGCTTCTGCCGATATTGGTGCCGATCGTTCTGGTCGTGATCTTTAAACTGCCTCTCGCATTCGCCATGCTATCGATCGTCATATTCATGATACTGTATTACCGGTTCTCGCGGAATGATATCGTGACAACTTTCAAGGAGAGCATTTCGCTGAACGTCATTCTCATGGTCGTGGGCATCATGACGTTCAAGGGGATGCTGGAAGCATCGGGATCAATTGAAGCCCTTCCGCGCTTTTTCCAGAACAGCGGCCTCCCTCCCGGGGTGATATTGTTCCTGCTTCCGTTCCTCGTGGGATTATTGACCGGTCTTACCGTCGGTTTTGTCGGCGCCACGTTCCCTATTATTACGGCGATGGCCGGCGGTCATCCGGACCCGGGCACGATCACCTTTGCCTTCGCGAGCGGCTTTGCGGGCGTGATGCTTTCGCCCACGCATCTCTGCCTGCTCCTGACGATCCGGTACTTTAATGCCGATATGGCGGGAACGTACCGGCTGCTGTACCTTCCGGTGCTGCTTGTGTTTATGGTCGGATTAGCCAGGACTCTTTCTGTGATATTTTCCGATAGACGCCGTTGTACCGGATGCGAAGAGACAAGAAACTCCTTGCTTTTTCAATAAGTATATGATATTGTTTCCATTCTGAAAAATGAGTAAGGTCGATTCCCATGAGCATGGGATTACTCCTTGCTCCCCTGGAGCTTATCATAGGGGGGCTATAACCCATAAGGAGACAAAGCAATGCACATTTACGAGTCTATTTTCATCATCAACCCCAATCTCTCCGACGAAGATACCGCCGGCGTCATCAAGAAAATGCAGGACGTGGTAACAAAGCAAGGCGGCGAAATGATCAAGTTCGAGGACTGGGGCAAGAAAAAGCTTGCCTACGAGATCAAAAAGCAAAAACGCGGTCATTATGCGTTCTTCCAGTTCAAGGCCGCACCAGCTGTAATCGCCGAACTCGAGCGCACCTACAAAATGACGGACACCGTGATCAAGTTCCTGTCCGTAAAACTGGAAAAAGAACTTCGGGTCAGGCCCGCGCCCAAGCCGAAGAAGAAGGATCTCGCGAAAGCCGAGACCGCTCCGCCGCAAGCTTAGCGGTTCTCACACCATGTACCCCGATCGGGCCTGTCCCCGACTTTGAGGAAAGGACATCGGGAAAATGAGGGAAGCGCCATGACGAGCTTTAATAAAGTTATCCTGTTGGGCAATCTTACCCGCGATCCCGAGGTGCGCTACACGCCGAACGGAATCGCGGTGGCCAGTTTCGCACTTGCCATCAATCGAAAATACAAGCAGGGCGACGAGACCAAGGAAGAGGTAAGCTACATCGACATTGTCGTGTTCGGCAAACAGGCCGAATCCTGCGGCCAATACATCAACAAGGGCGATGCGGTGCTGGTCGACGGAAGGCTTCAGCAGCGGCGGTGGGACGATAAGGAATCCGGCCAGAAACGCAGCAAGGTCGAAGTCGTTGCGCAGTCGGTGAACTTTATGCCGAAGCGGTCATCCGGGGGGCATGGCGGCGGACAAAGCCAGTCAGAACCCATGCCGGAACCGCCGGTTGACGAAGGCGAAATACCATTTTAAGCCCCCTCCCTCCTGGAGCGAGGGGCAGGGTATGTTATAGCCATCATGGTGCGGCGCGACAAAATACCAAACTACTAACGAGGAGTGCTACTATGGCAGAGTTCCATGCAAGGTCCGATCGGCCCTCTGAATCGAGAGGCAGGGACACCCGGGACGGAAAAGGCCCGGACAAGAGAAGACGTTTTCAGGTCAGAAAAAAAGTTTGCAGGTTCTGTGTCGACAAGACACCGTTCATTGATTACAAAGATGTCAAGACGCTTCGCTTCTTTTTGACCGAGCGCGGGAAGATCCTTCCCCGCCGCATTTCAGGCAACTGCGCCAGACACCAGAGAGAAGTAACGGTGGCGGTACAGCGTTGCAGAAATATCGCGCTTGTTCCGTTCTCAGGCGAAAAATAAGGTCCTGATCGGCGACGGGCGGTAATATCTATCACAACCAGGGGAAACTCAAGCGGCTGCAGAAATCGTGACCGAAGAGTTTCCCCTTATTATTGATGCATTGATAAATCAGAAAGGCCGTTTGGAGTTTATGATGAACTACAGGGCAACAATAGTTGCTGCGCCGCAGGCAGCGGCTCTCTATATTGCCGGCTTGATCATTCCCGTCCTGGGGCAGCTATTTGCCTTGCTCACTCCTGTGCCGCTCATCATCACGTATATTCAAAACGGGAGATCCCATGGCCTTTTCGCGCTGACCTTGTCGGTGGTCGTGGTCGGCACTCCTGGCCGGGTGGCAGCTGGCTGCCATCCTTCTCTTCAGTTTCGGTCTTATGGCAGCGGGCATTGCTGAAGGCAGCCGTCGCCAATGGAAACCGGAATCGATTGCGCTGTTCGGAGGCCTGCTGCCAATAGCGGCTGCAGCCGCGGTGGCAGGGTACTATTTCGTATCTTCAGGCAAGGAACCTCTGTTCACAGTCGAGGAATACCTGCGAGGAAGCATTACTGAAGCGGCTAAATTCTACACCAAGCTCGGGTTTACGGAAATGACGGAGGCCGTGAAGGCCGTTTCCGATACATTTATTCATTACCTGGTCCGCCTGATACCCGCCATCATGATATCCACTTCGGTTCTCCAGGCGGTATTTTGTTATGCTATCAGCCGTTCGATCATATCAAGAAGAACAGGCGCCGGCCGCTTCTCCCGAAAACGTCCTTTGCTGCGTGGCATGCGCCCGACGTCTGGGTTTGGGGATTGATAGCCGCGCTCGTCCTGATCCTGGCCCCCCGTGAGTCCGCGGGGTTTTTTATCGGGTTGAATATTGCGATCCTGTATGCCGTCCTTTACCTTGTTCAAGGACTGGCAATCGTTGACCATTACCTCCGGAAAGCGCAGATAAAGCCTGTTTTACGCGGTCTCATACACGGCCTCATTCTCGCGTTACCGATCATCGTGTTCGTAATCGCCCTCGGCCTCGTGGACATCTGGGCGGATGTACGGAAGGTGCGGGGACCGGTCTCTCCAGTCCTGAAAATCTTCTTTCAGGCCCGGCTGGGAAAATCCTGCCTGGCCGGTGCCGTCGTTTTCTCTCCCTCTTTTACTTCTTTTTGTTATAATGTGGCATGCGTTTATCAAAGGACTTTATCAAACATATAGCGGACGCCATTACGGAAAACCTTGAAGCCAAGGGCCTGGCCGAATACGAGGTGCCTAAGTCCGCCATTGCGGAAAAAATCAGTCGAGGTAATTACCGCGAACATGGTCGAGGAAGACAAGTTGAATAAGGACGTTGAAAAACTGCTTGCCGCCCACGAAGACGAAATAGCCAGGGGCAATATGGACTACCGGAAGGTCTTCGAACTGACGAAACAGAAACTCGCGAAAGACCGCGGGATGGTGCTGTAATTGCGGAATGGCGAGTATGGATTGCACCCTGCACTCGCGCCAGCACTCGTAATCGCTGGGCGCAGGCGGAATAAAACCATTAACCCTTTGCGAACCGAAAATAAAGGCGTCTCGCGCAAAGCCGCAAAGCCCGCAAAGAAAAGCAAATCCTTGTGTCGGTTTCTATCTCACACAAAGCCACAAAAGCACAAAGAAGGCTTAAATACTCGTGGTTTTTATAAATTTAAAGCATTAATCTTTTTCTTTCTTCGTGTCTTCGTGCCTTCGTGTGAGTATAGGCTTAGGTTTTTGTTTTAAACAATTCCCGATAGAACCATTCCGGGATGACAAAATTAAGGATCAAAACATGCGTTTAAGCGAAGACCGAATTTCCCATATTTCTCATCTTATCCTGGACATGCTGATTCGGAACAGGAACTTCGATGGGATCCAGCCGGAGGAGCGGATTCTTCGTGAAATCAAGCGCTCTATTACCAGTGAGCTCCAGTTCGAGGATGATGCGGATGCCGCAGCCCGGCAGACGATCCGTTCTCTCTCGCGCAATGTGCCCGAGGGCAGCCGCGAATGGGACGTCCTGTACAGAAAATATCTGGATGAAGAGATGCGCAGGAGAAAAAAAATTTGAATAAAGTTATAATTCCGAGCCTGCTGCTCTTTACTGTCTTTTCCGGCTCTGGATTGTTTCTCGGCACAGGACTTTCCAGTCCCTTCCTTGTTCCGTGGATTGCCGCATACCTGCTGCTTCTTTTTGCGGTTGCCTACCGCTCGCTTTTCACCGATAAAGCCCCCCTCTCCTTCGAATTCATCATACTCGGCATTATCGGTCTTAATACCGCCGTCCAAATATCGGGCGGCATCAATTCCCCATTCCACGCGGCCTATTTTCTCGCAGCAATCGCAGGCCTGTTTCAACCGCCGATACGCGTTTATATAATCGGCGCCTTATCCTGCTGATTGACGCAGGCAATATCGTTATGGCCGGGATGATTCCCCGCGCCTGGCAGGCTTATGCAGGATTCGCCGTGCCTTTTACAGCCCTCCTTTTCATCATTGCCCCCGCCATCAGCAGCGCCCGAAGCAGAGCCCTGGCCTGGCAGGACCAATATGAAAGGCTTCTTGCGGATGCTGATGCTATTGACCCGCTCGCGGGCGGCCTCAGCATAGAAGCGCTCTCAGAGCAGCATCGCCAGGCGGCCAATATCAGCGTGGCTGTCGAACGGGAAGGCGCCTTCAAAGGGCTCATCTCCATGATCTATGAAATAGTTCCTGCGCACACCTACGCCCTGTTCCTTGCCGACCGCGAGGAAGGCGTGTTCGTGCTGCGCGCAATTCGAAGCCAGACTCTCAATACCGCACGGGTCGGGGAAGCAAGGATAACGCGGGGCAGCGGCTTGATCGGCATCTCTATGGACAAGAACGAGCCGCAATACCTCGCTGAATCGGTCTTGCCGGCCAGAAATCTCGGGTATTACACGGGCGACATTCAGATAAAATCACTGTTCGTGGTTCCCGTTGCGGACCGCGAACGGACTGCCGGGATACTTGTGGTTGACAGCCTGGAACGCGACGCATTCTCCCCGGAAGACCGCGACCTTCTTGCACGCTTTGCGCCTTTTTTCAGCCAGATGATCGAGAAAATCCGGATATCGCAGGAACTGGACCTGCGGGCTAAAAACTTCGCTGCTCTCCATGAAATGAGCTCGACCTCTGAGCAGCAGCCTTGATATCAGCGAAATACTGGATAAATTGAGCATCCAGATCAAATCGGTCGTGCCCTATGACTATTGTGCGTTCCTTCTCTTCGATGAAAGAAGCGGCGAAGCGGTGATATCTTCCATCAGGGGATATGACGGAAAGCTGCTCGGCAAGCGGTTTCCCATTGAACAGAGCGCGATCATGTCCCTGATGCTGAAACAGTGGAGGGACAGGATAAGCGCGGGGGTCTATTATGACGGCGATTTGGGGAATCGCGGCCGGGAAATAGGGCTTTTCCCGTTCAAAGAGCTTCAGCTTCCGATACAATCGCTTTACGGAAGGCCGCTTGCGGCGCATGGCCGGTTTAGCGGCGCGCTCTTTTTGGGCTCATCCAAAGCGGATGCCTTCAATGAATACTACCGGAACTTCATGGACACGCTGCTCAACCAGGTTTCCATGGTGGTCGACAACAGCATGCTGCACAGAAACCTGCGGGACATAGCGCGAACGGACGGCCTTACCGGACTCTTGAATCATCGGACTTTCATGGAAAAGCTGGACGAGGAATTCATGCGGCTGGACCGTCACGAAGAACAGCACTTCTCGCTTCTCCTGCTCGACATAGATTATTTCAAAAAAGTAAATGATGAGTATGGCCATCCGGTCGGCGATGTGGCGTTAAAGAGCGTGGCCGGCATTATCAGGGACACGGCGCGAAGCATCGATTTTGTCGCGCGCTACGGGGGCGAGGAGTTTGCGGTCGGTATGGTTGGGGCCGATCCGCAGGGCGCCCGGAAAATGGCTGAGCGCATCAGGAAAAGTATCGAACAGGCGGACATCATCGCCGGAAGAATCAGTTTGCGGCGAACAGTCAGCATCGGCGTTGCCTCTTTCGGCCGCGGCTGTGAAAAACCGGAAACGCTGATTGCGCAGGCCGACCAGGCGCTTTACCTGGCAAAACAGACCGGCAGAAACAAAGTATGCCTTTATCACGAAGTTGCAGCCGCAGGCGCGCCGGGTGTCGTCCCCCGTTAAAACCAGGCGCTGCTTCAGTCTGCACAGCCCGGAATACCATTTACACGTGGATTGCAATCGCCATCCATTCAAATTATCATTAAACTTTTGTAAAAATCAAGTGTCTCAGTAGTAAGAAGCTAAGGCGGCCATGGA
>CAVVUN010000010.1:0-34655 GCA_963751455.1 Nitrospirota bacterium | reverse complement strand
CAATATCGTTAGCGCCGGAGCGCACATCCCCGATAATATTCCTCAAGGACTGGATCATCGAATGGAAAGCGTTTCCAAGAACGTCCCTGTCGGATTTGGGCGTCACTTCGGACCTGAGGTCGCCCTCAGCGATGTCGCTTGCCGCTGCTGCCATGCTCTTCAGGTATCCGTTCATCCTTTTAAAGGCGTTCCCGAGAACGTCCCGCTCCGACTTCGGTGTCACATCGGACCCCAGGTCCCCCTCGGCTATGTCACCCGCCGCTTGTGCCATCCCTTTCAGATATAATGACATCGCAACAAATGCATTACCGAGTACGTCCTTGCCGGACTTCGGCTTAACATCGGAGCGCAGGTCTCCTTCCGCGATGTTGCCGGCCGCGTTTGCCATTGCTTTCAGATAAGTTATCATTTCCCTGAACGATGCGGCCAGGGTCCCTATTTCATCATCCCGTTCTATCCTGACATCCTGGTCGATGTCTCCCTCAGCGATCCTGCCGGCAATGCGCGCTACTTCAATCACGGGGATAGCTATCGACCGCGACAGGAAGAGCCCCAGAATAATCGCGATCATGACTGACAGCAACGAAATGCCGATGATCAGTATATTGGCCGTTCTTTTCGAATCAGCAGCCGCTTTTACAGCATCGGCGCTGTTTCTATTAGCAAAGTCTTCCAGTTTTGCCATCTGTTTTTCGATCTTGGAAATGACGCCGTCGAACTTTTCCATTGCGGCATTCCCCTCCGCCTGCTTGCCCTGGATATAGAGGGATGCCATCATTTCGCCGGTAGTCTCGAATTGTTCATGAATTTTCAGAATGTCGTCATTCGAGACGCCGGTTTCCTTGCCCGCAAGGAGCACCTTCAGTATTTCGATGTCCTTTCTCACCAGCTCGCCGTCTTCAGCGATCTCTTTTTTTACCTCGGACTCTCTCGTGAGTGAATAGTCGGTATAACCATCCTGCTGGCGTATAAAATCCCTCGCGAGGGCAGTACAGCTGTTCTTGATCTCCGCAGCCGATGATATAAATTCGGAACTTCTGGCCATGCTTGTCATGTTGGCGTATGCCACGACGCTGACGATGATGAGCAACAGGACAAGACTCATGAAGCCGGCAGTCAATTTTTTCCCGATAGTCCACTTCATTATTCGGTCTCCTTGCCTTTATTTAGAATTCTATGCAGCCTGAGAACCGGCTGATTTTTCAATCACTTTCACGACTTTTTTCATGTCGTCGAGATTCAGCACTTTCTGAAGGGTAAGAAGGATAACCAGCCGTTCCCCGACCTTCGCCACACCCGTTATGTACTCGACGCCGATTGCGGAAACCATTTCAGGAGGGGCCTCGATAGCATCAGGATGCAGTTTGAGGACCTCGGATACCGCGTCAACGAGCAGCCCGATAAGGCGCCCCTCGTTCTCTGTAATGAGAACCCTGGACGATTTGTTCCTTTCCTTCCCCTGCAGATTGAGCCTCTTTCTGAGGTCCACTACCGGAATTATCTTGCCCCTCAAGTTGATCACACCCTCAAGAAAACGGGGCGCATCGGGCACCTGCGTGATATCGGGCACTTTTACGATCTCGTGCACGGATTCTATGCCGACACCGTAGAGTTCTTTGCCGATATTGAACACAACCAGCTGAAGGTTCTTAGCCATTTCTTTCCTCCTTGATATTTTGCTTCCGGTCCAACCGGTTTAACGCCCTGTGGACTGCAGTGCAGCCGCAGGTTGAGCGGTCGCCGCCTTTTTGTCCTTTATCTTTTCAAGAGTCCTGTCCATGCCGAGGCGAGTATGACAAAAACCCCACGGTGCAGGTTCCTCCTCTTTTTTTACAGCATTCATGAATTCGCACCTCCAGCAGTTGTTCAGCTTCTGAGCATAGGTCCCCTGTATCTTCCCGCCGCAGAGCGACCCGGCCACGACCCAGCAGGCGCGGCCCGCGTTCTTGCCGCCATGGACGCCGTTCAGTATTGTGTACGTAGTTGCAGGGCAGACACCGAGTTCCGCTGCTTTTTTGCCGCCCGGTTCCCTGCCGCATTTCTTAAATTCCCAGCAATTAATTCCCATGTTATTGCCTCCTGAAGTGATTTTTCCTTCTTCGACATCAAGCAGCATATCGCTTCCGGGATAAACAGTGTTCTTGTCACTATAGGAGAGCAAGTAGTATGCCGAATTAAAGGTACTGATTTGACAGGGATTTCTAACAGGATGTGAAAGGGATTAAGGCAGGCTGCCTTGCCTATCGGGCGGAATGTCCTACAAACTAAAAATGCTCAAAAAAGAGTATTTCATTGTTTGGGAAATCAGATTTAAACTATTGGAGAGTCTCGTGAGGAAGAGTAATAGTTATGGTTATGGTTATGGTTGTGCTTTTTCCGGGATCGGAATCTGCCTGGATGCTGCCGTTATGGTTCGCAATTATCTTGCGCGCAATGGAGAGGCCGAGACCGGTCCCGCCCCTGTCTGCCTTGGTCGTATAGAAGGGATCGAAAATCTTGACCATGTTTTCCGGTGATATTCCGGAACCTGTGTCGCTGATGCGAATAACGGCTGAACCGTCCCGGGCAGCTGTTTCAAGGACCAGGCTGCCCTTGTCATACATCGCGTCCAGGGCATTGGTTATCACGGCAAGGAAAACCTGCCTGAGTTCGCCTTCATTGCCTCGAATAATAACAGGCTCCTCCAGCTGGTAGCGCCGTTGTATTTCGATGTTTTTCAGCCTCCCCTGAAATCCGATGATCTTCGAGCGTTTTGTCGAGAATGCCGTTCAGGGCAACCTCTTTTTTCTCATAGCTGCTTTTCCTCACAAACGACAATATTGCAGTAGTGATGCTTTTGCACCTGAAGACCTCTTCCTGGATAATGCCGAGGTAGGCTTCAAACAGTTTAGCGTCCCAATTCCCCTTTTGGGCCCTCGTCATGAGCCCTTCCGAGCATCCGGCAATCGAGGCAAGGGGATTATTGATCTCGTGGGCGATGCCGGAGGCCATCTGGCCAAGCGCCGCAAGCCGTTCGCTCATGATAAGGCGCGTTTCCTTTTCCTTATCTTCGGTTATGTCGCGGGAGATGTGAATAGACCCGATGATCTCCCCTTCCGGAGAATGGTAGGGGAACGTAAAAACGCGGAACAATCTGTTCGTCCTTTTGTCGAGAAACTCCTCTGCAGCCGCGATGTTCTGGGTTAAAGTCGTCTGGTGAGGACAATTCGGTATCGCGGAAGTTCCGTCGTGCATCAGCTCATAACATTTTCTTTTGATGACCTCCTGCGGCAGCAGGCCGAAATACGCGGAAAAGGCCTTGTTCGCTTTCACTATGCAAAATTCCCTGTCCAGGATGGCGATCATGTCCGTGATGCTGTCGAAAGTGTTGCGCCATTCCTGCTGCGAACGGGATACCGTGTCCAGGACCGCCTGAAGCTTTTTGATCAGTTTTTCCCGTTCGTCCTCGGTCCGCTTGCGCTGAATGACCCCGGCCAGGGCGCTCGCCATTGCATTCAAAAACTCGATTTCCTTATCGTCCCGCCTGTGTCCTTCCTTTAAATACATATTTATGACACCGAGCACGCGCTGCGCATCCATGATCGGGATGCAGTAATGACCGTGCCCTGCGATCCCGTCGTAGGTGACTTCGTGGCGGTCGTCAAGGCGGTCGGCAAACTGCACGTCTCCCCGCGCAGCTGCCCTTCCGCAGAGGCACTTACCGAATGGAACGATTTTGCATTCCTGGTGCAGATGGTCCGAGAGCCCCCTCTGCACCTTCATGACCAGTTTGTCGGGTTCTTCTTCAACCAGGAAGATTGCGCCCTTTGATTCGATCGACAGCCAGGGAATCGAGAGAATGATATCAAGCGCCTGTTTCAAAATGCCGTCAAGAGTAAGATTCTCAAGGGAGATGTGCAGGATCCAGTTAATGGCAGTCTGCGTGTCGTAGTTGCGCTTAATTACCTGTTCGGCCCGTCTTGAAGCGGCTTCGATCTTTTTCCGTTCGGTTATGTCATGCATTGCGCCGATCAGCCCGGCAACCTTTCCCCCGGCATCGGTAAATGTCGCCTTGTTGAAGATGACGTCGCGGACAGAGCCGTCAGCATGCTTGACTGAATATTCGTAGACTTGAACGCCCGGGTGTTCGATCAGGTCCCTGTCCATTTGATGATATTTATCGGCAAGCGCTTTTGGCGCTAAGTCGAAAACGGTCTTCCTTACAAACTTCTCTTTTGATATGCCGAGAAAAAGCTCGAACGCCTTGTTGCAGCCCAGGTAGGCCCCTGCAAGGTCCTTGTAAAAAATGGGCATGGGTATGGTATCGATCATGCGCTGGAGAAACTGGAGCTGCTCGTGCAGCGTGCGCTCCCAGCGCTCCCGCCCGGCAATTTCGCGCTGCAGCTGTTCGTTCGTTGCGTGGACCTCTTCAACCAGCCGGTTTTTTTCCCCCTCCCGGATCGTGACCACCTGCGCAAGCTCGTTAAAGCCGATTTCGAGCCTCGTAATCTCGTCGCTGCCTTCCACCGGCTGCCCTATGGTAAAATTGCCCTCCTGAAAGTCTTTCATCTTTAACGCCATGCTGTTTAACCGCCTGCTGACGAGCGTCTCCGATAAATAGACCATCATCCAGCCGATAACGAACAGGGCCGTGATGATGAAGGCACTGCCGGCGAAGAGTTCCTGCCTGACATGGCGCACAAATTCGCTGACGGAAAAATCGATGATAAGCAGGCCGTTGTTCCAGGTCCGGGGATCATGGCAGCCGTGACATATGGGCTTATTGAGGACCGGTGCAGCCCAGCGATACGGAGCTGTTGCCGTTCATGAGAATGCCCTTGTGCCCATTTTCATGACACTCTCTGCACCCGGGATCAACGGTTGAAAATTTTTTCCCGATCAGCTCCTTTTCTGAAGCGGCCCTGACCTCGCCCGCCGTGTTCAGCAATAATATCCGGCTGACCGTATCACTGCCGGCTTTGACTTCGTCGAGTTTTCGATTCAACCCTGCATTGTCGCGTCTCTGCATGAACGTGATCAGGCTTTCCTCGATGACCCGGCCGGACAATTTTCCGAACAATTCGAGTTTCTTGGTCTCTGCCCGCATTTCAACCACGTAAAAAAGGTAGATGCTCACTCCGGCAGCGGCGAGAAGCACTGACACGATCCAGAGCGCGAACTTCCTGCTGATGCTCATTCCTTCACCCCGTAATCCAGGAGTTTCCGGTAAAGCGTTTTTGGATTTATGCCGAGGAGTTCAGCGGCTTTGCCGCGATGGCCGCCTGCTTGTTTCAGAATGGAGAGAATATGCTGCTTTTCCACATCATCCAGAAGCATGCTGCTTTCCATCCCGCAATTGATAAGATCGGGCGGCAGGTCGCATGGTTCGATTGTGTCGCCGGGGGAAAGGAGGAGAACCCGATGGATAAGATTGTGAAGTTCCCGCACATTTCCGGGCCAGGGATACTGCGAGAGGATTGAGAGCGCGTCGTTGTTGAAGTGTTTTCGCTTAAAGGCGGGATTTTTCTTTTTGAAATGTTCGATCAGGACAGGGATGTCTTCTCTCCGTTCCCTGAGCGGCGGCACGGTCAGGCCCAGGGCGCTGATCCGGTAATAGAGGTCCGCCCTGAAGGCGCCCTTTCCGACCTCCGCCTTGATATCCTTGTTGGAGGCGGATATGAATTTGACGTCGACCTTGATTTCCTTGACGCCCCCGATCCTGAAGAATTGCTTTGTTTCCAGCACGCGCAGAAGCTTGACCTGGAGAGACTGCGGCAATTCCCCGATTTCATCCAGGAAAAGCGAGCCATTGTCGGCTATTTCGAGCAGGCCCAGTTTTCTTGCCTGAGCACCGGTAAAGGCCCCGCGTTCATTTCCGAAAAGCTCGCTCTCGATCATCGTTTCAGGAATGGCGCCGCAATTGATCGGGATGAACTGTCCGGACCTGCCCGAATCGTCATGCACTGCCCGTGCGACGAGTTCTTTGCCCACGCCGCTTTCACCGCTGATCAGGACAGGCAAATCCGAAGTAGCCATCTTTTTTACCGTTTCGAGAATCTTCGAGCATCTGTCGGTTGCCGGTTATGATCGTGCCGGCATCCGATTGGATTTTTATCTGGGTTTTCAGGAGCAGGTTCTCGTTCACGATTGTTTTCTTCTCAAAGGCCTTCTCCATCACGGCCTTCAGCTCTTCTATTTTGAAGGGCTTGGTGATAAAATCGTATGCTCCCAGCTTCATTGCCTCGACCGCTGTCGTTACGGTTGCATGGGCCGTAAGGACAACTACTTCGGCCAGGATCTGCTGGTTTTTGATTTCTTTAAGGACGTCAATGCCGCTGACGCCCGGCATGTTGAGGTCGAGGAGAAGTATGTCGTATTCATCCTCTTTAAGCATGTCGAGGGCTGCCTGCCCGGTGCCTGCTTCATGCACTTCCGTGTCGTTCCCGGACAGCTCGTTTTTCAGTAAAAGCCGGATATTCTTTTCATCGTCCGCTACCAGTATTTTTATTGGTCTTCGCATGGTCGTAAGCTGTCCCTGCACCATTACTTAAACGACAAAAAAAAGGAATGACATAATATTACAGTCCATATACATAATACCAGAATCTGATCTTTTTCTCATACTTTTTTATGGGAAAGGAAAGTTTCGAACGAAGCGGTCAGGTATGCCTGCGTTACAGCAGTACGTCCAGGAGAGTGAAAATAAAAATTGTTACGCTTATATAGCCGTTCATGTTAAAAAACGCAATACCAAGCTTTGACAGATCGCCTTCTTTAACCAGCATGTGCTCGTAAAACATCAGGAAAAGTGCAAGGAGAACTCCAAAATAGTAACACCACCCGAGAGATAGCAGCATCCCAAGCCCGAACAGAAGAGCCATCGTCAGCGTGTGCGAGAGCCGCGCTATCCAGAGCGACCGCCGTATTCCGAACCTCTGCGGAATCGAGTGCAGGCCCGACCTGCGGTCGAAATCCATGTCCTGGAGCGCGTACAGCACATCGAAGCCGAGGAGCCAGAACAGGACCGCGCCTCCAAGCACGAGCGCCGGAATCTCCAGCTTTCCCGTAACCGCTATCCATGAGCCGATAGGCGCAAGACAGATGGCAAGACCGAGGAACGCATGCGATAAAAACGTGAAGCGTTTGGTATAAGAATAGAAAAACACCACGGCCAGCGCAATCGGGGAGAGGCAGAAGCTGAGCGTGTTCAGCATAAAAGCGGCAAAGACCAGCAGCAGCGACGAGACCGCACTGAACAGCGCTACCTGTGCCGGCGTCACAAGGCCCAGCGGAAGCGCGCGCGTTTTGGTTCTTGGATTTTGAGCATCAAACTCCCTGTCTGCCCAGCGGTTGAAGCCCATGGCTGCAGAGCGTGCCCCGACCATCGCGACCGTGATCCAGAAGATTTTCCACAGGGATGGCAGTCCCCGTGCTCCCAGCAGCGCACCGGCAAAAGCGAAGGGCAGCGCAAATACGGTATGTTCGAACTTGATCATCTCGAGGATGATTTTTACTTTTTTGAGCATTCTGGTTCCTTCAATCCGGAAAAAAGAAATACTGATATTTCTTAACTGCTCAGGTCTTTTTTTATCCGCAGATTACGCAGATTACGCAGATTGCGCAGATTGCGCAGATACAGCAAACCCGGATTACCCCGAAGATAGCATTTAGGACACGGATTTATAAAGACATACAAGTCTTTCATGATTATCTGCGAAATCTGCGGATAAAGCTTTTTCAAGCAGTAGTTACAATTTTTTAGGCGTTCGGACCTCGTGCTTGGAATTTGCGTTTTTCTCCCATTCCTCGATCTTCCTTTTGATCTCCGGCACAGCCTTCTGCGCCGCCTCGATCCCCGCCTGCATGCACCTTTTCTTCTGGCTGAAATCAAGCATGCCCACATTCCCGACGGCCGGTGTAATCAGCACATCTGCATCCTTTTTCTTGTAGCCCACATTCTCGCTGAACATGATGTTCACGGACTGGAGCACGACATCAAGCATGCTTGTAACATTAAAGTTGACTACGTTCTCGCTGATATCCACGGCAATCACTATATCGGCCCCCTTCTGCCTGGCCACGGATATCGGGATATTGTCCACGACGCCGCCGTCCACGAGCAGCCTGCCCTGATGCTCCACCGGGTTGAATACCCCGGGGATGGCGCTGCTTGCACGCACTGCTTTTGCCACCGATCCGCGTTCAAGCACAACACGTGTGCCGCGGTTCAGATCGGTTGCTACGGCGGCAAAAGGCAGTTTGAGGTTTTCTATGTTCTCGACAGGCACCTTTGAACGCACGAACTCCTCCAGTTTGTCTCCCTTGACCGGCCCCATACTGGTAAGCGCGGCGAACATGGCGAAGTCGAAGAGGTGTTCTCTTTCGAGGGCAAATGCCGTCCACTCCAGCTCAAAGCTGTTCTGGTCATGTGCGTAAATGGCGCCGATGAGGCTGCCCACGCTGGTACCGACAATCAGGTCGATCGGGATCTTTTCCTGCTCCAGTGCGCGGATCACGCCGACATGTGCAAACCCTCGCGCAGCGCCGCCTCCCAGCACAAGCGCTACTTTCGGCTTCAACATCTCGGTTGCCGGCGGCTCCAAAATATCACTTGCCGGAGGATCAGGTGTCGTGGCGCACGATGTGCAGGAAACAACAAGGAACAGCATCATCAAACGTATACCATACTTCATAAGCTTCACCCTATTTCTGAAATGAACATTTATCCGCAGATTACACAGATACAAGTAAACCCGAATTCGGGTTTCGAAACCTTAAAAGCTTTATCGCGGATGCCGCAGCCTTGCGGCCTTCACGCCAGTCCAGCCAGTCTCGTGACTTCCTCAGAGAGTTTTTTAACGATTGATTCGTAGTTTTGAGCTCCGGGCTGGACCGGTTTTCCAAACGTGATCCTTACCTTTGCCGGTCTCGGAAATGCCTTTCCCGGCGCAAGCATGCGGTAGGTGCCCTGAATCGCAACCGGGATGACAGGCACGCTCAGCTCCTTCGCTATGATGCCGACGCCTTTTTTAAATTCTTTGAGTGAGCCGTCGCGCGACCGCTGTCCTTCAGGGAACACGCAGAGTATTTTTCGATTTCGCAGAACATATGCGGACAACTGGAGCGCATTGTAGAGCCTGGCCTCCATATCGACCGGTATGACCTGGATTTCCTTGGCGACAATGGACGTCAAGGGGCCGCCGAAATAGACGGTGGCTCCCAGGAAGAACGTCTGTGAGGCAACCTCCCATGGAAGCGCAGCAACTACCAAAGGCGCGTCGGCAAAACTGATGTGATTCGGCGCAACAATGTACGGTCCGGCTTTGGGAAGGTTCTGAAGACCGCGGACGTCCAGACCGCCGTAAATCTTGAAAACCAGTTTGAGCATCAGTTTGATCATGTAGCGCGCCGCGCTGCACAATCGTCCCTGCTCGAACGTAAGCGTCTGTTTCGCGTCTTCGGATGGTTCCTGTGCAAGAATTTCGTTCCATGATAAACGCACCCGGCCCCCCGCTTCTATCGGGGCTGCAGCCAGGGCTTCCTTGATCTTGAGCAGGGCATCCTTGACGGTAAAAACGTTCGACCCGAAAGACTCCTCCAGGGAGACGCCGAAAGACTTTTCGATGCTCACAACGAGTTCGAGCCGGGCGAGCGAATCGAACCCGAGGTCGAGTTCGAGGTTGTCGTCCGGTACAATCTTCTTCTTCCGGGTAAACGGCTCTATACAGGCGATCAGTTTCTTTCCCTCAGGCGTATCGAGCAGGTCCTTGTCGATCTCGGCAATCGCCTTCTCTGCCCTCTCACCCTGCGTCAGATAAAGGTCCCGCACGAGGGGCCTTCTCAATTTGCCGAGACGCGTTACCGGCAGAGCGTCCTTGAAGATCTTGAGCCCTGTGATCCTTTTATAGGGCGGGAGATCCTTTGAAAGGTCTTCGACCTCATAAGCAATGACCTCACGCGAGTTGGAAAGATTCATTTTCCTGAGGTAATCAAAATCCGGGACAACTGCCGCTTCAAGACCGCGTTCCCCCTGGATCAAACATATTTCTTTAATTTCCGGGATCTGCTTGTAAAACTTTTCGAGCTCTTCGGGAAAGATCTTTTTGCCGGTCGACAACACGATCATTTCTTTCGACCGGCCGGTAATGAAAAAGTAGCCGTCCTTGTCGCGATAGCCGAGATCGCCGGTGTAGAACCAGCCGTCCTTCAGCACTTCCGCGGTTTCCTCGGGCTTTCTATAGTATCCCAGCATCACATTCCGGCCGCGCACTGCGATCTCGCCCTGGCCGGTTTCATCGGCATTTGCAATCCGGACTTCAACATCCGGAAGCGGTATTCCGATCGAGCCTGCCTTCTGCCTCGACAGAGGGTTAAAAGTGCTTACCGGGGACGTTTCGGTAAGGCCGTAGCCTTCGATGACCGTGAATCCGAGGTTTGTCATATCCGTATATACTTCGGGTTCCAGCCGGGCCCCGCCGCTCGCGAAGAGTCTTAACGAAGGCCCGAACAACGCATGCACCTTGCCGAACAGGGCTTTGCCCATGTTCACGCCGATCGTTTTTCTGAGGGCGCCGTTGAGCTTGAGCAGCAATTTTACGATCATTTGCACGGGCTTTGGTTTCTTCCGGATCCCGTCGAATATAGCCCGCCGGAGTCCCGCGTACAACTGCGGAACCCCGAGCATAATAGTGACTTTGGTTTCAGCCATGCATGCAAGGATGTCCGGGCCCTTGAGACTGTTCTGGATGGTTACTGTGGCGCCCACCGAAAAGGGCAGCAGCATGCACGTCATAGCCGGATAGGTGTGATGGAGAGGAAGAAGACAGAGCATATTGTCGAAATCATGCACAAGATCAAGCTTTACGCAGCTCGCACAATCTGATGCAAGGTTGCCGTGCGAAAGCATCACTCCCTTTGGATCGCCCGTAGTGCCGGACGTATACAGAAGCGCAGCGAGATCGCCGGCGAAAGGAGGCGCGGGAACGGAAGCATCAGGATGGGCGGTCAGCATTTTTTGGAAAGAGAGCCCCTGTTCACCGTCAAAGGAAACGATCATCGGCCTGCTCTTCGTAGGCAGCTTCTGGACTGTCCCGGCGGAGACAAACGCTGCTTTCGCCTCTGAACTTGCAAGCAGGATTGCGACTTCTTTCCCGGTCAGCTGGGCATCGAGAGGAACAATGACAGCGCCGAGCGACACAACCGAGAGGTATGCGGACATCCATTCAGGCCTGTTTTCCGACAGCAGCGCAACCCGGTCTCCCTTGCCGATTCCGGCATCCGAAAGAGAGCGGGCTGCCGAGGCGATGCCTTTCAGGAGTTGTCTGTAGGTATACTGCCTATACCGGTCCCCGATCTTTATCTGAACGGCCGCTTTATCAGGATAACGGTTCGCGGTTTCTTGAATTGCATTCAGGATCATTGTACGCCTTTTCGACAGGTCCGGAAGTTCTCCAGAATGTGAACACAATATATGGGTGTTTGAGGAAAGTCAATGCGAATTGCGGCAACCCTGGTACGCCGCAGGAGCGGTTATGAAACAGTTAATTGGCGGCTTTCTTTATATCGTGGCCCGCCTTTTTCAAGGTTTTTTTGGCGGTCTTGTCGACCTTTTTGACGCCCTTTTTCGCGTTCTTATAGATTGTGCGGGTCACCTTTTTCATGCCCTTATGTACATCTTTGAAGCCTTCTTTTACCGATTCTTCACCGCCGGCGATAACCGCCGAAGAAAGGGCAAAAAAAAGCGTAAGCAGCACCACTTCTGCCTTCACCCGGTCCTCCCATGGAGATGGACGCTATTTTAGCACAAGGTAGCCGTAAATTGAACAGATTCCAACAATTTTGTTTGAGTATTATACAACATTTTAACGGGGCCGCAGATAAGGTCAGCTTTGGATTAACACGCGCAGTCAGGAGAGGGGCAATAATACGGGGAAGACATATTCTATTTTACCAGCACGCTTACGACGCCGGGTCTTCTCGATAACCGTTCAAGGTCACCCATATTTTCTTCGCTCCATGCTGTGACCGCCGCGCTCAACCCTTCCACCACCTTGGCCATTTTTTCGTAATCAAGCGTTTCAGGAAGGTCGGTGGGCGCGTGATAATGCGGATTGCGGTAAAAAGCGGTGTCGGTTACCATGAGCGCTTTGAACCCGAATTTGTAGAATGACCAATGGTCCGAAAAATCGATACCGATCACGAGCGGAAGAGCGTTCAGGGTGACCAGCTGCAGAGCAGTGCCGCTCTCGAAACCTGCCGCGATGCGCTCGGTAAAAGCACGAGACTTGATGTTGCCCACCATCGAAATATAATCTCCGCGCGTCGGGTATTTTAATCTGAACGTTGGAAGCGGATAATGCTGTGATCCTTCCCGTTCGCTGAAATAACCGATCATCTCGAGGCAGATCATGCCCTCGACCTGTTCGTTCCGCTCCCGTAAACTTCGCGCATAATGGAAGCTTCCCATGTTCTGTGTCCGGTACACCGGCGGTTCCTCAAGCGCAAACGCTGCAAACCGGACCGTTTTCCGGACATTGAGACCGGCTAAAGACCTTGCAAGGGAGAGAAGCCCGGCAATGCCGCTGGCATTGTCATCTGCGCCCGGGGTAGTCCTGACCGTATCGTAATGCGCTCCGATGATGAGTATTTTTTCAGGATCGGTATTTCCCATCTTCTCAGCGATAACGTTATAATAGATGTTTCCGCGGTATTGAAACGGCTGCCTTGATACTTCGTAACCGAAGGACTCAAATTGGCCCGTTATGTAGTCGGCGGTTTTCTTAAGCCTGTCAATGTCCTGAAAGGTGCGAGAGCCTATATCGCCCGCCAGCACCTCTACAATTTCCCGAAGATAGTCTATGCTGTCCATACTAAAAATGTATCACACAAAAACGGCTGAGTCAAACGTCTTGACTAATAACTACTTTTTGCCTACACTTATACTAATAATTGAAACCGGGCAGCGGACATTCAGCCGGCAAAGGAGAAGATAATGCAAAAGCTCCCCGATCAGTATACCAACCTTCAAAAGAAATACCAAAGTTTCATGAATGCTGTCGAAAATCTCGGCAAAGCCAGCAAAGCGGCCGGACCTTTGGATGAAAAAACGTGCTGTCTTGTTCAACTCGCAGGAGCAGCCGCAATTTTCTCGGAAGGATCAGTGCATTCACATGCGCGGCGTGCGCTTATTGCGGGCGCGAGCCCCGAAGAAATACGTCATGCTGTCATTCTGCTTGCCAGCACGATAGGCTTTCCCTCGGTTTCTGCGGCCCTTTCCTGGGTCGATGACATCCTCGAAAAGAAAGATCAAAAGGGTTAAAAAAGTTCAGACACACACCCGCAAACTTGAATAGGCTATAATTACAGCAATTACCTTAATAAATACATTCAACAAGGAGAGTGCCCTCATGGCCAGTGTAAAGATCGATCGGGAAGAATGCATCAGCTGCGAATCGTGCTGGACGGTTTGTCCGGAATTCTTTCAACAGAATCCAACGGACAGTTGGAGCGAGGTAGTACCGAAGTATCAGATAGGCGGCGACCCTGCTACCGGTGAAGCGCCTGCGGATCTGCTCGATAAAGTCAAAGAAGCCGCTGATTCCTGTCCGGTCACGATCATTCATGTAGACTGATATTGGAATTCGGACTAAAACGATAATCGCATTCGGGTATAACCGCTTCACTCTAATGCCACGGATGGCACGGATTTACACGGATGAGCTCAAGAAGAAATAAATATATCGGCGTTTATCCGGGTCATCAGTGTAATCCGTGGCAAATGTATTTAGGCGCTTACGCCTATAACATCGACAAAAGATTGTCGATCTTTAAAAAGAATTTAATGCAAAAACAGGATTATATTGCGCTCGCAAAGGAAGGCCAAATCGCCGGGTTTAAAACCAGACTTAAAGCTACTTTACGAACCAACATCTTGAGTTTTTAGTCGAGTCAAAACCAAAACCCAATTTTCACACAAAGCCACGAAGCCACAAAGAAGAAAACTGAATTTTTTGTCTTTCTCCGTGTCTTAGTGGCTTCGTGTGAGATCGTTTTAAGGTTTTACTTTTGCTTTATTGGTCTGAGGCGTAACCTCATAAAAGTTTTCTTTGCGTTCTTTGCGGCTTTGCGAGAGACGCCTTTGACTTTTTGTTGTTATTTCTGTCCCGAAGGGACCATGTCTGCCGGGCGAAGTCCCGGCCGACACATAGATCTAATTCCTTATCTGTTCCTCCTCTGCGACAAATATCCAATTTTTTTGTATTGACGTGTACATAGAGTAATAAGAAAACAAGTACATATATCGTAAAAAATGTTATATTCAGCCATTATGACAGGCCATCTTGTGTTCATAGGCGACTCCCTGACCGAATGGTTCAATTGGCAGCGGCGCTTCCCGGATTATCAGGTCACGAACCTCGGCATCTCAGGTGAACCGGTCGAAGGTCTGCTTGGCCGAAGGGAGCAAATAAGATCCGGTGTTCAAAATCCCGACTTCATCTTCCTCATGACCGGCATCAACAACATCGCTATGGAGCAGTATGACATCATCGTCCCTTACCGTGAGCTCGTCCGGAGCTTCACTACATGGTACAAAAAATCGGTACTTGTTATCCAAAGCATCCTGCCTGTTAACCTTGCATGGATCGACAACGACATCATAAAAAATACAAATCAGGATCTCGAAAAAATAGCCCGTGAATATAACGCAGCATATCTAGACGTTTATTCCCTCTTCGTCGATGCAAAAGGGAACCCGGAAAACGGCTGCTTGCAGGACGATGGTGTGCATCTGAGCTCTAAAGGATACGAGGTGTGGGCGAATGAAGTGGAAAGGTTTTTGAAGAAATGACAGCATATAAGAAACCCGGCAGGTTAATGGTAAGGAAATTACAGAAGGCAGGTCTCTTATTTGTTCTCATCCTGGGCTTGTTCGGGTGTGGTCAACCTACTACAAACCGCATTACGTGTGTAGAGGATTCCTACGGTACAAAGTGTTTCCAGTTTAACGGAAATACCGTCTACGAATGGGGAACCATGACACCGTATACCACCGGCACCTATTACGTTACCGAATTCAAGACAACGCTGCCTCTGCCCGTTAAAACCGTACTGTCGTCTAAAACCGACTACCCGACTCCCGCGGATATTCGTTTTTCAGGCGATCCTGTCGATACTATCGATATCTTCGTCATCTATCATGCAAGCGACACAACCTGGCCTGTTGATCCCTCTACTCAAATAAACTGGTCAATTAAAGGCGAACTATAGCTTTTTATCCCGCGAAATGGACAAGAAACATTTTCTTGAACTTAAGATTCCGCCGCCTGTGGTCTTCTTGGCCTTTGCAGGTCTTATGCGGCTGCTTTCCGTCGCAATCCCCTCGGCTGATTTTGTCTTGCCGGCACATAAGGCGCTTGCAGCGGGAACGGCTGCACTGGCAGGAATATTCGGAGCCGCAGGCATCCTCTCCATATTTCGCGCAAAAACAACAATAAACCCGCATACCCCCCGTAAATCCTCTTCGTTGGTTGCTACAGGGGCCTACTCGATTACCCGTAATCCCATGTATCTGTCTTTGCTTCTGGCTCTGATCGGATGGGCCATCTATCTGTCGAATGTTCTCCCGTTCATGCTGCTCCCCTTTTTTATCGCATATCTTAACCGCTTTCAAATTAGACCTGAGGAACGTGCCCTTGCCTCTTTATTCGGCAGCGAGTTCGAGGAATACTGCAAACGTGTCCGCCGCTGGTTATAGATCCGCTTTTACAAGCTAATACTGCGCCGCCTGATATTTCACTAAATTGCATATTCTGCATCACGAAACCTTCTTTTTATCCTTTATCTCTCCCGCCGATTTAGTTATACTTTCTACGTAGTTTCATCGAGCTTCCATATTATCGATTATCGTAATTCTATGACCGTATCCCTGCTCATTATAAGCCTTTCTCTCACTCTTCAAATCTTATCGGCGCTCGTTGCCCTGCGGCTGATTTTCTCAGGCAAGAGGGCAACCGGGGCTTTCATGCTCCTCCTGACGCTGTTGATGACCTTCCGTCGTTTCATTTCTTTCTACAGGGAGGTCGCAGGCGACACGGTAAAGACTGATCTGCCGGCCGAGATTACGGCATTGGTAGTATCATGCATCCTGCTGCTCGGGTTCGCTTACATTGTCAGATTGATTTCCGCACATAAAGGCGAACTCGAAGAACGTACTCGAACCGAGGCAGCGCTTGAAGAGACGAATGCAAAACTGCATGCCCTTATACAATCCATGCCTGATATGGTGGTCTTCAAGGACGTTGAGGGGAAACATCTTCTCGTGAACCGGGTCGTTGAGAATATCACAGGCCATAAGAAAGAGGATTTCCTGGGCAAAACCATCGAAGCCCTGCTGCCTCCGGAAGCGGCCGAATTTTGCAGGAAGAGCGACCACGAAGCACTGAGAAGCACGACCAGCGTTCATTTCGAAGAGCAGATTCCCGGCATGGGCGGAGAAACGAGATATTTGGACACGATCAAAGCGCCGATTTTCGACGATAATCGGAAAATTGTCGGACTGGTCGCGGTCAGCAGAGATATCACGGCTCGAAAACATCAGGAGGAAGAGATACGGGAGAGCGAAGAACGCTTTCGCGGCGCATTCGAAAATGCAAGCGTTGGCGCTTCGATAGTCGACTTTTCCGGGCGGTTCGTGAAGGTGAACAAAAGACTGTGCGATATGCTCAGTTATCCGGAAAAAGAACTCCTGTCAAAGACCTTTTCGGATATTTCCCATCAGGACGATATAATGAAGGGGCTGGATGCGCTCGGGAAACTGATCAGTGGCGAAACGGATTATCTTTCAATCGAGAAGCGATACATACGCGGTGATGGCCACATAATAAACGCTGTCGTAAGCCCTTCGGCTATTCGTGACGAAAACGGCAAGCCCATCTATTGCCTCGGGATGTGGCAGGACATCACGGAACGGAGGAGGGCGGAAAACGCGCTGAGCGAATCGGAGGAAAAGTTCAGGAGCATCTTTGACAAAGCAAAGGACGGGATACTGATCGCCAGCGCCGCGACAAGGAAATTCTTCGAGGCCAACAAGATGATGTGCGACATGCTCGGGTATACCAGGGAAGAAATCACCAATCTGAGCGTCGATGATATCCACCCTCGGGAAGACCTGCCCCTTGTCCGCGAGGACTTCGCTAAACGTATTAGAGGAGAGAAGGCGGCTGAGACCATCCCCGTATTGAGAAAAGATGGACGCATATTTTATGCCGATATCGGGGCCAATCTCATAACCTTGGACGGAGAACGCTATTTAATAGGGATCTTCCGGGACATTACCGAGCGGAAACGGGCGGAGGAGATGCTGCATAAGACGAATCAAACCCTGAGTTCCCTGATTCGTTATTCACCGCTGGCTATCATCAACACCGGTTTGGACGGCAGGGTTACGGTCTGGAACCCCGCGGCGGAGCGGCTTTTCGGCTGGCCGGAAGAAGAGGTGCTTGGCCGTGAAAACCCTATCGTTCCGGCGGACAAACGGCAAGAGTACAACAGGTTACGTGAAGGTGTCCGGCAAGGCAGTCCGTATCTCTCCAGGGAATTGCTGCGGCAGAAAAAGGACGGCTCTTTGATTTATGTCAATGCCTCCTCGGCTGCGATCTTTGACTCCGACGGCCGGCCCGTCGCGCTTTACGCGATATTTGAAGATATCACGAGGCGTAAGCGGATGGAAGAGGAGTTCAAGCGGCTAGGCAGTCAAAATGAACTCATCCTGAATTCCGCCGGCGAAGGCATCTACGGTCTGGATCGGGACGGCAACATAACTTTCATTAATCCGGCTGCGGCAAAAATGGTCGGTTGGACCGTTGCGGAGCTTATCGGGAGACGGTCTCATGAGACATTTCACCATACAAGGCCGGATGGGTCTTCCTACCCGCGCGAGGAGTGCGCTTTCCATAAGGCATTGATGAGCGGGGCCGTCCATCAGGTCAAAGACGAAGTCTTCTGGAGAAAGGACGGCACTTCTTTCCCGATAGAGTACGTGAGTACTCCGATGCGCGAGAACGGCACTGTGGTCGGCGCCGTCGTTGTATTCAAGGATATCACCGATCATAAACAGGCTGAAAAAACTCTCAAGGCTGCCGTTATCAGTGCCGGAGAAGAAAAGGCAAAATCCGAAGCAGTCATTGCCGCCATTGGCGACAATCTCGTCATACTCGACCCTGAATTCAGAATCATCTATCAAAACGAGGTAGACCGGAAAATGATAGGAGACCTCGTCGGCAAATGCTGTTATAAAGCGTTCGAAGGACGGGACACGGTCTGTGAAAACTGCCCGGTCGAAATGTCGTTCCAAGACGGTCTGGTCCACCGCGGAGAAAGGATCGCGTCCACGAACATAGGAATCATGCACCTCGATATCACCGCGTCTCCCCTGCGGGACGCCGCCGGAAAGGTAGTTGCGGTTATCGAGATGGTCAGGGACATTACTTCGCGTAAACAGGCGGAGGAAGCAATTCGCAAATCCCGTGATGAGCTGGAAAAACAGGTAACTGAGCGGACCGCCGAGTTGACGATGATGAATGAACAGTTGCGAAACTTTTCCAGCTACCTGCAACAGGCGCGGGAAAAAGAACGGGCCGCTATCGCGCGGGAGATCCACGACGAGCTCGGGCAGGCCATGACCGCTTTGAAGATGGATTTTGCCTGGTTGAAGAAAAAGATCCCTCCCGACCGGAAAGATCTGGTCGAAAAAGAAGCTTCCATGTCGGAGCTGATCGAAACCACCATGGAAAGCGTAAAAAGAATTGCCACCGAACTGAGGCCGGGCATGCTCGATCACCTCGGTCTTGCCTCGGCTGTGGAATGGCAGGCTGAAGAGTTCGAAAGGAGGACCGGCATCAAGTGCAATATCGTTTTTCGTCCGGAAGAGATCGTTCTCGACCGCGATCGTTCGACGGCGGTTTTCCGTGTCTTCCAGGAGACGCTCACGAACATCGCCCGGCATGCGAAGGCCACAAAGATCACTATAGGGTTGACACGGGGACCTGACGAGTTCATGCTGCGGGTGAAGGACAACGGCAAAGGCATTACCGAAAAGCAAATTAGCGACCCGACCTCCCTTGGACTGATCGGAATCCGGGAACGTGTTCATGCCTGGGGCGGCAAGGTTGCCATTAAAAGTTCCCGGCAATCCGGAACCTCAATAACTGTCCGGATTCCGCTCACTCATTAAAAACCAGGACCTTGACGCAACAAAGCCTCCACGTGAGACCGGATTCATGGCAGAAACAGCAAAGGAGTGAAAAATGTCATTCTGGAACGGAACAATATTTTCAGCAGTCAACTCGATACTGGCTGTAACCTTTATCATGTGCACCGGCGGATGCGATCGAACGGACAAGACTGCGAATGTGGACCTCGAAAGAAGAGAAGCTTTCCAGGCGGATAAAAATTCTCTCCAAGGCCCTCCCCTGCGCATCGCTGTCGGCGCGATGATCACGCCCCGGGCAGGATTTGCATATTATCGCAGACTCCTGGATTTTATAGGAGAGCAACTCGGGAGGCCCGTGCAATTCGTTACAAAAAATAAATATGAGGAGATCAACAATCTGCTGAAAAAGGGAGAGCTCGACATTGCCTTTGTCTGCAGCGGACCGTATGTGGCAGGCCACGACGACTTTGGCCTGGAACTCCTGGTTGTGCCCCAGGCATACGGAAAAACAGTCTATTACTCATATATCATCGTGCGAAGCGACAGCAGTCTGAAAACATTCGATGACCTTCGTGGAACAACCTTCGCTTTTTCCGATCCGGATTCCAATACAGGGAAGCTGGTCCCCACGTACATGCTCGCTCGAAAAAAAGAGACCCCGGATACCTTTTTTAAGAAATACTTCTTTACCTACGGCCACGACACGTCTATCAAGGCGGTCGCGGAAAGACTGGTCGACGGGGCAGCCGTCGACAGCCTGATCTGGGATTATTTGAATGCGACCGACCCCACCTACACATCCAGAACGAAAATCATCCGGAAATCCCGCCCCTGCGGAATCCCTCCGGTGGTAGTCCGCCCTGGACTGGACGTTCAAACCAGGGAAAAACTGAAAAAAATATTTCTTAATATCGACAGGGATGAAGCGGGCAGGAAAATTCTCAAAGGTATGATGATAGAACGGTTTGTTTCGGCTAATGACACTGCATACGATTCAATCAGGGAGATGCGGGCATGGACAGCAGGGATGAAAGGCGATACGGGTAATCGGAATTAATGAAAGCGCCGAGCTTAAGAACGAAATTTGTTGCCGGTTCGCTGGGACTGGTATTGCTTCTCGGCTTTGGAACAATTGTCCTTGTACGTGCCATGTTGACGGACATCCTCGAGACGCAGCTCCAAAAAAGGGCCCTTTTTCTGGCCAGAGCCTTTGCGGAGGAGGTTGTAGATCCTATTTTGACGGAGAATGTTCTCTCGCTCCGGATGCTCTGTGTTGATCATAAAATACCGGAAAGCGACATCGAGTATATCTTCGTCGTAACTCCGAAAGGAGAAGTAACCGCCCATACGTTCGGGGAATCATTTCCGTCCCGCCTGAAGGAAGCGAATATCATTCAAGCCGGGCAGGCGTACAGCATCCGACATCTCACGATGGATACGGGGTCGGTTTTTGACATAGCGGCCCCCATATTAAAAGGAGATCTGGGAACAGTCCGTGTCGGCATTTCCGCCGAACCGATCGGGAAAAGCGTATCCGGCATCATCAATCATATCGTATGGATTATCATCTCTTTTGCGGCGTTTGTCAGCATCATAGCAATCGTGTTCAGCGTAAGAATCACAAAGCCCTTTGCCGAATTCGTTAAAGCTGCGAAAACCGTGGGGAGCGGCGACCTGGGGTACAGGATCCCGATAAAAGCGGAGGACGAGATCGGACAATTGACGGCAACATTCAACATGATGGTCAATGACCTTCAGAAAACGACGGTTTCCCGGACCCAGCTCGAAGGGCTGATGCACGTACGCACAGCCGAGCTTTCGAGGACAAATAACCGTCTCGTAACCGAAATCGAAGACCGCATGCAGGCTGAGAGAACACTCAAGGATATCAATGCCAAACTGGAAGCCTTGATTCACGCCATACCGGATGCGGTTTTCTTCAAGGACTGCAGCGGCCGCTATCTGCTGGTCAACAGGGCATTTGAGAAAATCGCCGGCGCGAACAGTGAAATGGTCATCGGCAAAAGCGATGAAGAACTGATATCTCCTGAACTGGCGGAGAGCTGCAGAAGGAGCGATGAAGCGCTGCTGAAAAGCGGTCGGCCTCTCCAGGTCGACGATATCATGACAGGCAGGGACGGTAAAAAAAGATTTTTAGACACCGTGAAGGCCCCCATTCATGATCTCCAGGGTAATTTGCTCGGACTGGTGGGAGTGAGCCGCGACGTAACCGAACGCCGGAGTGCGGACGAGATGATCCGGCTGCTCAACCGCCGGAACGAGATGATCCTGAAATCGGCCGGCGAAGGCATCTGCGGAATCGATCTTGACGGCATAATAACCTTTGCGAATCCTGCAGCAGCACGACTAACGGGATGGAACGTCTCCGAGATCATAGGAAAACACCAGCACAGTGTTCTGCACCATTCGCGGCTGGACGGATCGCCTTATCCCGGGGAGGATTGTCCCATTTCCGCTTCTCTGAAGGACGGAGTCGTTCACCAGGGAACCGATGAGGTATTCTGGAGAAAGGACGGATCGAGCTTCCCGGTTGAGTACATCAGCACGCCCATCACGGAGGAAGGCAGGATTACCGGCGCTGTCCTGGTATTCAAGGACATATCCGAGCGAAAGCAGATCGAAGAATCCTTAAAAGCTGCAGTTACAAGAGCTAAAGAAGCAAAGGCCAGGACCGAGTCAATCATCGCAGCCATCGGCGACGGCATCAACATACAGGACAGGGATTTCAAAGTCCTGTATCAGAACCAAACCTCAATAGGTTTTTACGGTCACCATATCGGAGAATACTGCTATAAGGCATTCCAGAACAAAGAGCAGGTGTGCGAGCCATGTCATCTTACCATGTCCTTCAGGGACGGTAAAATCCATACACTGGAACAACAGAGGACCACTGAGTCAGGAACATTCCATTATGAAATAACAGCATCCCCCCTCAGGGATGCCTCGGGCAATATTGTTGCCGGCATTGAGCTGATCAGGGAGATAACCGGGCGAAAGGAGGCGGAAGAGAGGCTTAAGACAGCCGTGCTCAAGGCCCAGGAGGAACAAGCCAAATCCGAAGCGATAATTGCCGCGATCGGGGACCAGATGGTCATCCTTGATAACGGTTTCAGGATCATCTATCAGAACCATTTGGCGAACCAGACGATCGGGGACCATACCGGCGAAGTCTGTTATAAAGCGTTCGAGAACAGGGAGGCTGTGTGCGATGACTGCCCCGTGGAATTGACGTTCCGGGACGGGATGGTTCACAGGGGGGAAAGAATCGCACCGTCTATCGTCGGTACCCTGCACCTCGACATCACCGCGTCACCTCTGAAGGACTCGTCTGGAAAAGTCATTGCGGTCATAGAAATGGTGAGAGACATTACAGCCAGGAAGGAGGCGGAGGAGTCTTTACTGCTTTTCCGGAACCTGATCGATCAGTCAAAGGATGCCATACTCGTGAATGACCCTGCAACAGGCCGTTTCCTGATGGTAAATGACAGGGCATGCAGCAACCTGGGGTACGATAGAACTACCCTTCTTAATTTGGGAACAATGGACATCGAAGCAGTGTTCCCTGATCAGGCCTCCTGGGACGCCCATGTCCATGAAGTGAAAAGCAAGGGATACTTGATACTGGAGGGCATGAACAGACGCAGAGACAGAACATTATTCCCTGTAGAAGTAAACGTCACGTACATGACTTTAGGGGCAAAAGATTACATGTTAGCGGTAGTACGTGACATCACCGAGCGCAAACTGGCTGACCAGGCCCTTCGAACCAGCCAGGAGCGACTGTCCAAAGCCCAGAAGACGGCCCACGTCGGGAACTGGGAGTGGGACGTTGTTACAAACAAGCTCTATTGGTCTGAGGAAGTATACCGTATATACGGCGTCGACCCCGAGGAGTACGTTCCCACGTTCGAGTCTGTCGGAAAAGCGATGCATCCCGATGACGCTGAATCCTTTATAAACGCAGTAAATGCTGCGCTCTACGAACGAAAATCTTTTGAATTGGATTACCGCCTCATCCGTCCCGACGGAACGGTACGAACCGTTCACACCATAGGCGAGGTGTTTTATGACCCGGAGGGCAAACCTCTCATCAAATCCGGCACTATTCAGGATATCACCGAGCAGAAGGAAGCAGAGGAGGCCTTGCGCAAGTCGCATGAGGACCTGGAGATTCTGGTCGCTGAACGCACAGCGGAGCTGACGATGATGAACGAACAGCTGCGGAGTTTTTCCAGTTATCTTCAGGAGGCCCGGGAAAAAGAACGGGCCTCTATCGCGCGGGAGATCCACGATGAACTCGGGCAGGCCATGACCGCGTTGAAGATGGACTTTGCATGGTTGAAAAAAAAGACACCCCCTGACCGGAAAGATCTGGTAGAAAAAGAAGCTTCCATGTCGGACCTGATCGAGACCACCATGGAGAGCGTAAAGAGAATCGCCACCGAGCTCAGGCCCGGCATACTCGACCACCTCGGCCTTGCCGCTGCAGTGGAATGGCAGGCAGAAGAATTCGAAAAGCGGACCGGCATCAAATGCAGCATCGTCTTTCGTCCGGACGAGATTATTCTTGACCGGGACCGCTCGACCACAATCTTCCGGGTCTTTCAGGAGACGCTCACAAATATAGCCCGGCATGCAAAGGCCACAAAGGTTGCGATAGGGTTGACAGGGGAAACCGGCGAATTCATGCTGCGCGTCAAGGACAACGGCAAAGGCATTACCGAAAAGCAGATTAGTGACCGGAAGTCGCTTGGATTGATCGGCATCCGGGAACGGGTGTATTTCTGGGGCGGAAGCGTGACGATCACGGGTTCCAGGACTTCTGGAACGGAGAATCTCTGTCCGAATTCCCCTGACACAGGAGGAGATTCTTCATGATTAAATTACTGATTGCCGACGATCATGCGGTTGTGAGAAAAGGGATAAAACAGATACTGGCCGAAACGCCGGACATCGTGGTGGCCGATGAGGCAGGTAACGGCGAGGAGATCTGGGCCAAAATTGCAAAAAATAGTTATGATATGCTGCTGCTCGACATTTCAATGCCGGGCAAAGATGGTCTCGAAATTCTCAAGGAATTGAAGCGGCAAAGACCTTCGTTGGCCGTTCTCATGCTGAGCATGTTTCCGGAGGAGCAGTATGCAGTCCGTGCGCTTAAATCCGGAGCATCGGGCTATCTAACCAAGGACAGCGCACCGGATGAATTAATTGCAGCGATAAGAAAAGTCAACTCAGGGGGAAAATATGTAAGCGCTTTTCTCGCGGAAAAACTGGCGGACCGCGTGGGAGCAAAGTTCGAAACATCCCCTCATGAAAGGCTTTCAGACCGGGAGTTTCAGGTGCTGTGCATGATTGCCTCAGGGAAAACAGTAAAACAGATCGGAGAAGAGCTGTCGCTCAGCATAAAGACCGTAAGCACCTACCGTATGCGCCTGCTCGAAAAAATGGAAATGAAGAACAACTCGGAACTGACGCGTTACGCGCTCGAGAACAAGCTCGCACAGTAAAGCGCCTATCGTCCCCCCCCTCTTTAACGCTCCAGCGTGTAAGACTAACACCTACACGAAGTTCAGTGATAATCCTGCAAAAAAATCAGACTTAGCCCGCTTTTATTTATTGTAAGTTTAGTTTAAGCTCTTTTCATTATCCTAAAAACGGCATTTGAACACGGATGAACACGGAAACAGCGGATCAAAACAATGTGATAGAGCAAAAAGCCATCTCGCCTTTTGGGTGAATCCATTACTGTTCGTAACTTCCTATAAATCCGTGTTGATCAGATTTTATCCGTGTCCAACTGCTTTTTTCAGGATTATTGAAGTTCTCTTTGCAGGGGGCTTGTCATGAGTACTCAGTTGGCGCGGCGCAACAAAAAAATCGAGTCGTTTTGCGGAAATCCGGATTGTCAGTTGCACTATTATTTCAACGAGGACGCAAACGATACCGGAAAGATGATATATCCGCACGAGAAACCTGAACGGATCAAGATTATTACCAGGAAGTTGTATGTTGGAATATCCGGGAAAGGGTCGGTCTGGTTCTGTTCCGTCTGCGCGAGTGAAATAGAACAATTGAAAAAAATATCCTGATACGGTAACGCATCATTTTATCAGGTCCGGCATTATTATCCATTCAAGCATCCATTGTCCGCCTTCAAATCGCTTCAGACACACTATACCTCCCTGCTTGAAATCAAGAATAATCTTTCCCTGGTCGCCGCACAGAAGAAGGCCTGCCAGCTTCGCCATATACGGCAGATGCCCCACCACCATTATATCCTCATCCATGCCCGCTAGACGCATCGCCCAAAGTCCAGGATCGTCCATGGGCAGCAGATTATCGGCCTGGTCGATTCCTTTCTCCGGTTTAAGATGCTGCGCCAATATAGCAGCGGTCTGCTGCGCTCTCGGCTTGGCGCTGTGATATATTTCGTTCACCCGAATTCTCATATTCATGAGACAGGCCGCAATTTTTTGGACATCCTTTATTCCCTTATCTGTCAAACCGCGATTGGGATCTTCCTGTTCTCCTTCCTGGCTTCACCGTGCTGAACGAGATAGAGCAGCATGGAATCACTCCTTCGTCAATTGAATCCCTGTGTGTACATAGTATAATTATATCTGAAACGATGAGACAGACGGATATCAAATGGCCAACGACCGTTAAAGAAGCAAACCTTCTTCAACGGGTTCACCTCGGCAGCGTACGGATCGTGCGCCTCGAAAAAGTACCAGAATCAGTCGCAGGCGTGGATGCTGCCTTTTCTGAAGATAATATTTTTGCAGCAGTCTGCCTTTATAGTTATCCGGACCTTCAACTGATTGAACAGCAAACCGCTGTATCGAAAGCGATTTTTCCGTATGTTCCGGGGTACCTCCTCTTCCGGGAAGGGCCCGCCATGATTGCGGCAATTTACAAATTAAAGAAAAAACCGGACGTACTTCTCATAGATGGCCACGGAACTGCCCATCCCCGGGGAATCGGCAGCGCATCCCATCTCGGCGTTCTGCTCGACATTCCGGCCATCGGGTGCGCGAAAACGAGGTTGATCGGCGCATTCGAGGAACCGGGCAGCCGCAAAGGCTGTTGGTCTTCTTTGAATTTTCAGGGCAGTGTGGTCGGCGTTGTCTTACGAACCAGGGATGCTGTCAAGCCCTTGTTCATATCGCCCGGACATAAAATTGATTTGAGCAGTGCGATAAAAATAATAAACGGATGTACCGGCAACTATCGAATACCTGAACCGCTGAGATGCGCGGATATGACCGCCCGGAAGTTGATAAAAACTGATTGAGAACCCGTCCTGGCCTGCAGAGGATGAACAGGGCTCGCCCCATTACTGCCCCCTGTTGACGATCAGATCGTCATTCCCTCCTTTTTCCAAAAAAGCGTAAATAATCGGGATACGTTCTTATCTCTTGCCAAAACAGGCTCCGGAGATTTATAATGCTGTGTTTAAATATCCGTAGCACGGAGGCAGCTGTGAGCAGAAAGGCAATCGCCCTGATATCGGGCGGTCTTGACAGTGTGCTGGCGGCAAAGCTGGTTATGGAACAGGGCCTTGATGTTTCCGGGCTCTACTTTACGTCCGCTTTTTCCAAGAGCTACGGTCGTGAAACCGGGACGCATGCAGCGACGGTTTCCAAATCGATCGGCATAGACCTCCGCATCATCGATATGGGACAGGCGTACATAGACCTGGTCCGCAATCCTGTGCATGGCTACGGGAAAAACATAAATCCCTGTATCGATTGCAAGATCTTCATGCTGAAACACGCGAAGGCCATCATGCATGAAGTAAATGCCTCCTTCGTCGTGACCGGCGAGGTGCTGGGCCAGCGTCCCATGTCACAGCGTCGTGATACCTTGAACGTGATCGAACGCGACGCCGGCATGAAAGGGCTCATCCTTCGCCCACTCTCCGCCGCTCTGCTGCCGGCGACCGCTGCTGAGCAGGACGGCCTGATACGGCGGCAGAATCTGCTCGCGATAAGCGGGCGGTCAAGAACGGTCCAGCTTCAGCTTGCGGCCCGCTACGGCATAAAAGACTTCTCCACGCCTGCAGGCGGCTGCCTGCTTACAGACAAAAATTTCTCGGAAAAATTGCGCGATCTTTTCGAGGATAAACAGGATGTCAACCTTAATGATATCCGCCTGCTTACGGTCGGTCGCCATTACCGTTTCGATAAAGGGGTAAAGATTGTGATTGGCCGCAATAACAGCGAAAACAACATGCTCATGTCGCTGGCTTCCCACGACTACCATCTCTTTACCCCTGACGGTTTTCCCGGTCCTGTTGCCCTCCTCAACGGGGCCGCCACACAGGATGTTAAACAGACCGTCGGGCGGCTCATGATAACCTACAGTAAACAGGTTTCCGGGCGAACATACCGGATCAGGTACGGTGACGAGATTTTCGATCCGGGAGAACCCCTTCCGATTAAATCTTCCGGGTTACGGCGCGTCGGGGCGGATAATTAAGGCGCCCGCTTCTTCCTGATTCTTGCCCTATTGTAAACTCCCTTTATTTCCTTTCGAATCATGCTACAATTTAAGCAGTATCGTATCTTAATATCAATTCACGACGAATACGCCTAAGCAGCACGCCTTAAGCGAAACGAACTGCGAAGGTTCCGCAGTTACGAGGAGACAACGTCGCACATGGAGCTTGATTCGCTTACCGAGTATCTGCAGTCCCTGTACAAAACCCAGGTACGCGTGCTTTCAGTTTCAAGGCACGGCGCCCAGGAAGAAGGCGACGACCTCAAGGGCTACGGGTACGGCTCGCCTCTTTTTATCGAATACGAAGTTCTGGGGGAACGGAAGAAGGCGGTGCTCGAAACCATTGCGCCTTCCTTCTATGGACACGACCATTTCTCGGACAGAGCACAAACCATTCTCTGGGAGCACTCGGCCTTTAACAGCCTGGTCCGCCACGTGCGCTCAATCGACAGTGGAGCCTTTCTGGACTCCGGGAGAATGATCTCAACCGGCAAGGCTCGGGAGTTTTTTCTTCTTTCGGAGTTCGTGGAGGGTACCGGTTATTTCAAGGACCTCGAACGCATAAGGGACGGAACACCGGCAACTGAGATTGACTTCAAGAGGACGGCCGCACTTTCGGACTATCTGGTGAACGTGCACCAGGACAAGCATGATTCTCCCGACCTGTATGCCCGTCGAATTCGCGAACTCCTTGGCCACGGCGAATGCATCATGGGAATTATCGACAATTACCCAAAAGTTGAATCTATCGGCCAGGTCCTCCTGAAGCGAATCGAAACCACGTGCGTCGAATGGCGCTGGCGCATAAAAAAACGATCACACCGGCTCTGCCGCGTCCACGGCGACTTCCATCCATGGAATATCCTGTTTCGCAGCGGCGCCGATTTCACGGTGCTCGACCGCTCCAGGGGGGAATGGGGCGAGGCCGCAGACGATGTAGCTACAATGACAATCAATTTTATCTTTTTTTCGCTGCAGCAGTCCGGCGCTTTTAAAGGCGATTTCGAGAAACTCTATCACCTGTTCTGGGAAAACTATCTTGCCGGCACTGGAGACCGCGAGATGCTTGAGGTAATTGCGCCTTTCTACGCCTGGCGCGGCCTGGTAATCGCCAGCCCCGCCTGGTATCCCAACCTGTCCCTGGACGTGCGGAAAACCATATTCCATTTTATCGAAAATGTGCTCGGGACAGACCGGTTCGATCCCGGAGACATCAGAAGATACCTGACATGAACAGACAAGAAGGATTTGCAGTCTGGATAACCGGGCTTCCTGCGTCCGGCAAAAGCACCATTACCCGTGAGCTTGTAAAGCGCTTGAACGAACTGGATGTTCCTGTCGTTCCGCTGGAATCGGACGAGATGAGAAAGATCCTTACACCGGAACCGACATACAGTCTGGAAGAGAGGTACCGGTTTTATTGGGCACTGGTATTGATCGGTGAACGGATCACTGCGAGCGGGGTCAATGTGATCTTCGATGCGACAGCCGGCAAACGAGCGTACCGTGACCATGCCCGTGCCCTTATCTCCAGGTTCCTTGAAGTCTATGTCGACTGCCCGCTTGATATCTGCAGAAGCCGCGACCCAAAAGGGATTTATGCCAGCGCCGTCTCCGGCCGGGCCGCAACAGTGCCAGGGATCCAGATACCGTATGAACCCCCTGTTAATCCGGAGATTATAGTAAACGGAGAGGCCGGGCCGGAAACAGGGGTTGCCCGAATTATAGGCAAATTGGAGCAGTTACAATACATTTGAATTCGACCCTTGAGAAGCAGGAGTAACTCGTAGACTCGTTGTCGTACCTACCTTTTGAGAGGCGAAAGAGGGGAATCAAGGATCGGAATCAAGAAGACACATAGACCCTTTACCTACCATCTCCTTGAACCAGGAGACGGGAATCAAGGGACATATAAACAGTTCTTTAAACCCTATTTATGAAACTCATTTGACTGCTTCTCGTGACTCATATACAATCTCTTACTATGGGTAAAAAAGTCACATATGAAAGATGGATCAATCTTTTCCTGCCTGATGGATGGAGCGAACGCGAGGAGATGGGATTTGTGCTTCTCGAGAAGAACGGCTGGCCTGGAATGCTGCAGCTTTCATTTATTGAGCGAGAAGAGACAAAAACGCCGCCCGCAAAAGCGGCTAGAATACTTCTTGAAGATACGCTGGAAGAGCGGGATATTCCGTTTCCCCGTGAAGCGGTCAAGGTGGAGGAACAGGGTCCCATGAGTATAGCAACCCTGGACTATACATACCGGGAAAAGAATGAACCCACCCACTGGAGGGTATGGTTCCTGGTGGACCGGACAAGAGCGCTGATGGCCGCCTACGTGTGCAACCCGGAAAACGATCATCCTTCCCTTGATGAAGCCTCCCGTATTGTCTCTGATATCGAATTTATACCGAATACGAACGATTAGACAAAAAAAACGTGTCATTTTAGGCAGGTGAAACGCCGTTGAAACCGGCTCACCGCCCAAAAGACACGTCTCTTTTGCCCCTCCCCGACTCTTTTTTTACACGTATTCCCTCAGAAGCCTGCTTCGCGCCGGATGGCGCAATTTTTTCAGAGCTTTGATCTCGATCTGCCTGATCCGTTCCCTGGTCAGATTGAAGAACTTTCCCACTTCTTCGAGCGTATGCTCGGTCCCTATCCCTATGCCGAACCGCATGCGGATTATTTTCTCTTCCCGCTCGGAAAGTGATGAGAGCACTTCTTCTATGCGGTTTGCGGCCTCGCTGTTCTCCAGGGTCTTGAAAGGAGATATCGACTTTTCATCAACGATGACATCTTTCAGCTCTTTCTCCTCGGACAGGATTGGTGTCTCCAGAGAAACAGGCTCCTGGATGGCGCGCAGGATTTCCGTTACACGAGTCACCGAAAGCCCCATGATCTTCGCGATCTCTTCGGGCGACGGCTCCCTTCCCTTCTCACGCATGAATTTTGTATAAATCCTGCTGATCCGGGTGCTTTCCTCGATCAGATGGACCGGGAGCCGGATGGTGCGCGCCTGGTCCAGGATGGCGCGGGTAATACGCTGCCTGATCCACCAGGTCGAATACGTGCTGAACTTTGTCCCTTTTCCGGATTCGTAGCGGTCTGCGGCCTTCATAAGGCCGATGTTGCCTTCCTGGATGAGATCAAGCAGCGTCAAACCGCGGTTGACGTATTTTTTCGCTATGGATACTACAAGCCGGAGATTGGCTTTGATCAACTCATCCTTGGCTATTTTGACATTTACGTCTGCATGCTCGATGCGGGCTACCATGTCGCGCAGCGCAGACTCGTCGAGGCCGAGCTTTTCCATCTCTCCGGGAATGCCTCGCTCCACCTGCTTGCCGATGAAGAGAATCCGCTTCAGCATCTTTTCGATCTCTCGAAACGAGAGGCTCATTTCGTTAAGAGTAACGGTGGCCCGTTCCATGTCGCGGCGGGCAACCTGCCGCTTCAAACGGTTATACAGGCGCATGAACTCGGTTTCATACGGATCCTTCCATTCTCCGGGGAACCGAAGCACGTCCTGGGCCTTTACCAGGCCTTGCTTGATATTAGCGCCCAGCGCGAGTATCCGCGGAATGGCAAGCGGCGATCCCAAAGCGATCTTTTTGAGCTCTGCCTTTCCGTCTTCAAGAATGCGAACATATTCCTGCTCCTTCTCGATTTTGAGCATGGGAAATTTACCGACGGTCTTCAGGTAGGTGTCAACCAGGTCGGCGCCGCCCACTTCTTCGACTGCCTCGACAACTTCTACAAAAGACGGTTCTTCTTCGTGGTCCTCGTCAAGGTCATCCGCCAGTTCCTCAAGTACGTCCTCAGGCACTCCCTCCGGTATGTTTTTATCTTCAGATGATGCCATCTTACCCATCCATTCCTACCTTTCTATTATCGCTCTGCTTAGATTATAGCAAAATCATACATTGCGTCAAACAGTAATTATAATTGTAATCTTCTTTCACCTGTAAACTGTAATTTAAATCACAATAAAAAATATTTCGCGCGCCCTCATTCGGTGCCGCATGGAACAAGAACCGACTGAAAAAAGCGCTTTTCTTCATTGACCTGCTCAATTTTTATGCTATACTGCCGACTCATGGATCTTCTGTACGCGCTCTTTCCGGTTTCAGGCGTAAAAACATGGGTCTTTGTTCCGCCGCTCGTAGCGTTCGTCGTCTCCACATTTACCTCGATGGCCGGCGTATCAGGAGCATTTATCCTCCTGCCCTTTCAGATGAGCGTCCTCGGTTTTACCAGCCCCGCTGTCAGCTCAACCAATTTTGTGTACAATATCGTTGCTATCCCCAGCGGCGTATACCGCTATTTCAAGGAAGGCCGGATGGCCTGGCCGCTTACCTGGGTGATCATCGTCGGCACCCTGCCGGGTGTTTTTATGGGCTATTATCTCCGCATCCTGTACCTTCCTGACCCGCGAGCGTTCAAGTTCTTTGTGGGGCTGGTCCTTCTCTATATTGGCGGCAGACTGCTGTATGAGCTGACAGGTCGGGCACTCATCAGCAAGACAATAGTGAGCGATCTGGACAAAAAATTCGCCGAACGGACCAAACTCATCAGGGAACAACAGCGCTCCCGGGCAGCCGCAGGTCTGCCCCCGGATGCGGTAGTCAAAACCATAGCGTTCAACGCCGGAAGAATCGAATATGAATTCTGGGGCGAGCGCTTCAGCTTCGGCGTGCCTGCAATGTTCCTCCTCGCCCTGGTCGTGGGCGTTATCGGCGGAACATATGGAATCGGGGGGGGCGCTATCATTGCGCCGTTCTGCGTGGCCGTTTTTCAACTGCCCGTGTATACCGTGGCCGGCGCTGCCCTCCTCGGCACGTTTCTCACTTCAATCGTCGGCGTCTTCTTTTACAGCGTTCTGCCCGCAACAGCCGGAATCTCCACCGCGCCGGACTGGGCACTGGGGTTTCTTTTCGGCCTCGGCGGCTTTGCCGGGATGTATCTCGGAGCACGCCTCCAAAAATACATGCCTCAGAAATTCATTAAGTTGATTCTTGGGGTCATGCTCGTATCCCTGGCGCTCAAATATATTCTTCAATTCTTCGCGTAAGTTTCTTCGATACATCCACCTGCACGGCAAAGCAGGGATCTGCCAACATCCGTCAATCAAGAGTTTACTTGTCCTGATTTAAAGTATACAGTAGTTTTCTGAAGCCTGCATAATAATTGTGCGGTATTGCTTCTGTTGGTAATACGGCGATAAGGTCGGGGTTCGCGGTGCGTGGGTTGAATTGAAACGGAAGTTCTGAAAGTATCGAGTCCGCATTTACCGGCTATTCTCATACTCCCCCAGATCCATTTTTACCGAAAGAAATCCCATGATGTCCTTAAGCGTTATAATGCCGACCAGGCGCCCGTCGTCAACGACCATCAAACGGCCATTGCCCGTTCTGCTCATCACGGCCAAAGCCTTGAGCGCATCCGCTCCCGGACTGATCGTGTTTTCCAAAGAACACTGGTTTGCGACCTCCCTCACGGTGCGCTCCTTCCACTGATCCTGAGGCACGTTCTTCACCTGGCGCATGGTAATGCAGCCGACAAGCACGTCGTCATCAACAACGGGATACATTTTGAAATGGTGCGCATAGATATATTTATCCACAAGCTCCTGCAGCGAAATCCCGGACGGAGATGTAACCGGCTCGGCCTTCATAAAGCGGCCAACAGTCTCTCCTTCCAGCGCCCTGCGTATCAGCACTTGGCGATATGACATATGGGCTGCGTTTCGCAGGAACATGCCGATCATGAATTGCCAGATGCCGCTCACGATGCGACCCATGATCACGTTAAAAATACCGAACGCAATAAGGAGTATTCCGAATGCGGACCCGATGCCGGAAGCAATGCGCGTCGCCCAACGCAGGTTTTTTTTCCACTGCCAGAGCGCCGACCGCAGAATCCTCCCTCCATCCAGAGGAAAGGCCGGCATCAGGTTAAAAACGGCAAGAATCAGGTTGATGAAAGCAAGATACTGCGCTACGCCCGAGACCTGAGGCGGCAACGCGCCGCCGTCCAGTCCGGCAACAATCATGTACAATACCAGTCCCAGAAGTATGCTCGACAGAGGCCCTGCGGCAGCCATCAGGAATTCCGCCTTTGGGCTCGATGGTTCATCCGTCATTTCAGCCACTCCGCCGAAAACAAATAGCGTAATGCCCTTCATCGGAAGCCCGTACCGCCTTGCGACCAGGGAGTGGCAAAGCTCATGAAAAACAATGGATAAAAAGAGCCCGATCGCCCCGCCGACGCCCATCCACCAATAACTTGCCGTCGAGAGGTCGTGAAAGGCAGACGGGAACACCCCTTCTGCAAGCGACCAGGACACCAGCAGCGCAACAATCAGCCAGCTCAGGTCCATATGAACTTCAAAGCCGAGAATTTTAAAGAGGCTGATGCGCCTGCCGAACATGAATATGTCCTCCGGTTTTTTGCCCGACTGAATCAGGACCCGCACAGGACACTGATTTTACTTAATTCTATTGCCCGTCATGACCTATGTCAATCATCAGATCTCGTCCCTTGTCCGCCCTGATTAACAGTCGCGCTTTTGGCCGCAGTAATCTCGAATTATCGGGTACTTCAACCAAAGCAGGAGGAATATATTATGAAAAGCTTGTTCCCGGTCTTGAAGGATCTGAGATAGGACCGTCAGAATTCAATAAAGATCCGGGCAGGGAGTGTAAACCCGGCCCGGATCGTGACTCGATTTAACTTAAGCGACCTTGATATTTTTACTATGCGGCCTTGCTGTGAGCAGATCGGATCATTTCCGGAGTAAATTGTCCGACTTCAATTATACGCGTTTTACCGATTAAAAAACTGGGAACCAGATCCCGAGCTTCGCTCTCGCTGTTGACATCCACGATTGCATAGCCGGTATGGTCCCCGACATTGCACCCGAAGTAGAATTTATCAA
>CAVVUN010000009.1:0-446888 GCA_963751455.1 Nitrospirota bacterium | reverse complement strand
AGCCGACAGATAATCCTTGAGCCACCCGCCGAAATCAGAGGTCAGCGTCAGTTTGCCGTCGCTGTACGCGCCTGCGCCGCCCCATCCGCAGAGGATGCCGCAGACGCTGCAGCGCGCGCAGGGAACGGACGATTCGAGCATGGGGCAGGCCCGGTCCTGAATGTCGCTGCCCTTTTCTATCATAAGGATCCTGAGGCGGGGATTTTTGATAAGTTCGAGCGCGGCAAAGATCCGGCCGGCCCTGAGCCGACGATGATCACATCGTACGAGGAAGGCATACTTCTATTTTAGCACGGGCATTCCGTGCACGGGGCTCAGCGGCATTGAAATAGAGTTCGAAGAGCGAATGAGCTTTCCTCTTCTGTCTCTGCCGCTGACAAGACAAAACGGCTCTCTACAGGAGCTTCCGTGCAACCCTGTTTATCGGCGTTCCTGTACGAGCTCGTTCACGACGCCCGGGTCCGCCAGCGTGGAGACATCGCCCAGGTCTTCGGTCTCTCCGCCGGCGATCTTCCGGAGAATCCTTCGCATGATCTTGCCGCTTCGCGTCTTGGGCAGGCGCTGTTGTGAACTGAAGTATATCAGGTGTTGCAATCGGCCCGATCATAGCGCGCACGTGCTGGACGAGACTCTTTCCTGAGCTCTTCTGCCGGCACATTTCCTTCTTTAAGCACCACGTAGGCATAGATGCCGTCGCCCTTGATCTCATGCGGGTAGCCGACGACCGCGGCCTCGGCCACGGCCGGGTGCGATACGAGGGCGCTCTCGATCTCTGCCGTTCCCAGTCGGTGGCCGCTTACATTCAGCACATCGTCGATCCTGCCCATGAGCCAGTAGTCGCCGTCCTTGTCGATGCGCGCCCCGTCGCCGGTAAAATATTTGCCCGGGAAACGTTTAAAATAGACCTCCTTCATGCGCTTGTTCTCCGGATCTCCGTACATGCCCCGGAACATTCCGGGCCAGGGCTTCTCGATCACGAGGTATCCGCCTTCGTTCACGGCCGCGCGGGTTGCCGTTTTCCCTGAGGACCCCCGGCACAACGCCGAAAAACGGCCTGCATGCAGAACCGGGCTTGAGCGTGTGCGCGCCGGGAAGGGGAGTGATCAGGATCCCGCCGGTCTCGGTCTGCCACCAGGTGTCGACGATCGGAAGCCTGCCCCTGCCCACGTGCTTGTGGTACCACAACCACGCCTCGGGGTTGATCGGCTCTCCCACGGTGCCGAGGACCCGTAAGCTCGAAAGGTCGTGCATCCGCACCCATTTTTCTCCTTCTCTCATGAGGGCGCGGATGGCGGTGGGCGCGGTATAAAAGATATTGACCCGGTGCTTGTCGACAATTTCCCAGAAGCGGTCGGGCTGCGGATAGGTGGGGATGCCCTCGAACATCAGGCTCGTCGCGCCGACTGCAAGCGGGCCGTACACGGTGTAGCTGTGACCGGTGACCCAGCCGATATCGGCCGTGCAGAAGTGCGTGTCCTCTTCTTTATAGTCGAAGATCCACTGGAAGGTGAGCGCCGCAAACAGCAGGTATCCGCCGGTCGTATGGATCACTCCCTTCGGCTTGCCCGTACTGCCCGAGGTGTAGAGGATAAAAAGCGGGTCTTCGGCGTCCATCTGCTCCGGCTCGCAGTATGATCCGAATGTCAGGCGCGGCCATCTCTTCATGCCACCACGTGTCCCTGCCGGTTTTCATGTCGACCTTGCCGCCGGTCCTCTGAACGACGATCACGCCTTCAACCGAAGGGCAGTCCCTGAGCGCTTCGTCCGCATTTGCCTTGAGGGGAACGAATTTGCCGCCGCGCACACCCTTGTCCGCGGTGATCAAAAGCCGTGCAGCTGCTGTCCTGGATGCGGGCGCGGAGTGCCTGTGCCGAAAACCCGCCGAACACGACGTTGTGGAGCGCGCCGATGCGCGCGCAGGCGAGCATGGAGATTACGAGTTCCGGGATCATAGGAAGGTAGACGGCTACGCAGTCGCCCCGCCTGATGCCTTTTTTCCTGAGTACATTGGCAAAGCGGTTTACTTCATGGAAGAGCTGTGCCATAGGTATAAGTCTTGTACGATCCGTCGTCCGCCTCCCAGATGATGGCCGCCTTGTTCTTGCGCCAGGTACTCAGATGGCGATCCAGACAGTTCTCAGATGCGTTGAGCCTGCCGCCGATAAACCATTTGACCTCAGGCTTCTCAAAATCGTACTCAAGCGTCCTGCTCCACTTCTTATACCAGTGAAGCATCTTTTCCGCCTGTTCGGACCAGAAACCTTCCGGGTCCCGGATAGAGCGCCTGTACAGGTCCTCATACTCTTTGATATTTTTTATATATGCCTTTTTACTGAACTCCGGCGATGGAGGAAAAATGCTTCCTTCGACTTGCAATACGTCGATTGTTTTCTCGGGCATTTCTATCACCTTCCTGGAGTAAAAGACTGTGCGCATTGTGATGAGGAGCGGGTGTTAGAATAATTATATATCGTCAAACGCAGAGGTGGACAGTCAAGGAACAGTGCGCCTGGAAATACTAATATAGAGATGTCGTTGTCGTGACGAAAAGAGGTGAATAAGACCATGTATCTACTCGTAGATTTTATTACACAGATAAAGAAAGAAGAGTATGTCCAGGCTCGGTATTGCAGTGTTTCTTGTTTTTTGGGAGTTCCTGCCGAAGCCTTTTAATGTCGAGTCCGGAAATAGCGATTTGAAATGATGTGATAAAGGTACCGAGCCTCCACTCCCCGCCGGAGGCGGCTCTACTCGGGACGGAGAATTTCATTGCATCATAGCGTTCCTCTTATAACCACGATTGCCGCCGCTTTCGGGCTTGCACTGATTCTGGGCTTTATTGCCGTTCGTCTTAAGATGCCTGCTCTCGTAGGCTACCTGGTTGCCGGCGTCATCCTGGGACCCGGCACGCCCGGCTTCGTAGCAGACCTCGAACTTACTCGCCAGCTTGCCGAGATCGGCGTCATGCTGCTTATGTTCGGTGTGGGACTGCACTTTTCCCTGGACGACCTGCTGACTGTCCGCCGGATCGCCCTGCCGGGCGCAATTGCCCAAATAGCGGTTGCAACCACGCTGGGCATGGTTGTCTCATCTCTCTGGGGCTGGAGCTTTGGCGCCGGAATCGTGTTCGGTCTCGCGCTCTCCGTGGCGAGCACGGTAGTGCTCGCTGCGGGCGCTTGAGGGCCGCGCTGCCCTTGAATCCATCAACGGCCGCATTGCCGTGGGATGGCTGGTTGTCGAGGACCTGGTTATGGTTCTGGTCCTCGTACTGTTGCCGTCCCTTTCGGCATTGTTGAACGGCGGGGCCGGGTCCGGCATTGCCGGGGGAGCAGAAGGGAACCTCCTGAAAACACTTGCGCTCTCGCTCGGCCGGGTTTCGGTCTTTATTGCGCTGATGCTCGTTGTGGGCCGGCGGCTGTTTCCCTGGCTTCTCTGGCAGGTTACCCGTACCGGCTCGCGGGAGTTGTTTATCCTCTGCGTGATCGCCGCCGCGGTCGGCATCGCTTACGGCTCGGCCGCGCTGTTCGGCGTTTCTTTCGCGCTCGGGGCTTTTATTGCCGGAATGGTCATGAGGGAGTCGGCACTCAGTCGTCGCGCTGCGGACGAGTCTTTGCCTCTCAGGGATGCTTTCTCGGTTCTATTCTTCGTATCCGTTGGAATGCTGTTTGACCCAGCGCTGCTGGTTCGGGACCCTGTGCGCGTGCTCGTCGTCGTTGCCATCATCATTTTCGGCAAGTCGCTGGCAGCTTTTCTTATCGTCCTTGCCTTCCGCTACCCGCTCAACACGGCGCTCACGGTGTCGGCAAGCCTGGCGCAAATAGGTGAATTTTCGTTCATCCTCGCAAGCCTGGGTGTTTCTCTGAAGCTTCTGCCTGGCGAAGGCCAGAGCCTCATTCTTGCGGGGGCGCTCATTTCGATCGCGTTCAATCCCCTGGTTTTCAATGCGATCGAGCCCTTGCAGGCCTGGATCCGGTCCCGCTCGAGGCTTGCCCGGACGATGGAGCGGCCGGATGACCCGCTCGCGGAGCTTCCGATGACTGTTGACGAGGCTCGTCTTACCGGGCATGTCGTTATCGTGGGGTATGGCCGCGTCGGCGGCCGTATAGCTGACGAGTTGGTACGGAGCGGCGTACCGGTTGTCGTGGCCGAGCAAAACCGTGAAATTGTCGAGCTGCTGAGAGAGCGCGAAATACCGGCTGTTTCCGGTGATGCTTCCGAACCTGCTGTGCTGATCCAGGCGCATATCGCCCGGGCACGGACGCTCGTGATCGCCATCTCGGACACGTTTCGCGCACAAAAAATGATCGAAATCGCCCGCATGCTGAAACCGGACGTGGAAACGGTCCTACGAACTCATAGCGAGGAGGAGGCGGAGTTGCTCAGGAAAGAAAAAGCCGGAAAAGTGTTCATCGGAGAGCATGAGCTTGCGCTGAGCATGACACGTTACGTGCTCGAGCGGGTCGAGAGAAGAGCCGACACACGGCAGGGGTAACGGATTGTCTCTAAACATTGCATTGTTCATTCGTTTCTTCGTGCGCGTGCTTTCAGCGAGAAGCTGAATGAGTTGAAGAAGACTCTCGCCCAGTACGCGCAAGGGTCAGATTTATAACACAGGCAATGAAGAAGCGATGCCCTTTTGATAAAGGGTGAAGTGACGGAAGGTGTCGGAAAAAATGAATTACCTGGCGCATATGTACTTATCCGATAATACGCCTGCCTCGATGCTCGGGGATTTTATGGGGGATTTCGTCAAAGGCAACGTAGAGGGCCTTTTCCCGCAGGAGATTGTCGACGGGATCATTCGCCACCGCAGAATCGATCATTTTACGGACACCCACTCCACTGTCTCATCGAGCAAGAGATTAATCAGCAAAGTACGATGCAGATTCTCGGGTATTATCATTGATGTTATTTACGACCATTTTTTGTCGAAGAACTGGAATATTTATTCCAAAACCGGCCTCGACGATTATATCGACATTGTTTATAAAAATCTGCATAGCCGTGAGACGGTTATCACTCCGGTTGCGGAGCTCTACATTGAAAGGATGATAAAAGAAGACTGGCTGCGCAGGCGAAAGCGTGCGCAAGCACGGTCGTGACGGGGCTAATGGACATCTCTCTCAATTTAATTTAATACTAAGTTTGGTCAGTTCGCAATACAAATGATCGACGTTGGCCATTCAATTAAAACATTCACGAGTTAGAGAAGCTTATTTTGCTAAAATTAAATCAGGGAGATGATGTATTGTGTTTAAAGACAGAAAATACGCCGGAATTCAACTGGCAGAAAAACTTACAGATTTTAGAGGACAGCGTAACGTACTCGTTCTCGCGCTTCCGAGAGGAGGGGTTGTCACCGGTGCCGAAATTGCACGACGCCTCAATTCTCCTCTTGATGTGCTAATAGTCAGGAAAATAGGCCATCCCTGGCAGCCGGAGCTTGCCGTGGGTGCGATATCGGAAACCGGGGCTGTGGTCTATAACGAAGATGTGGTATCCAGCCCGGGCGTTACTAAAGAATATCTGCGCTCCGAAGCTGCGGAACAAAAAGAGGAGATCAAACGACGGCAGCAGCTGTACCGGGCTGGGGGAAAATTGGACGGCTTGAAGGGCAAAATCATTATTCTCGTCGATGACGGCATCGCAACCGGCGCGACAATGAAGTCTGCCATCACCACGCTGAAACTGGAAAAGATCGAGAAATTAATTGTTGCCGTTCCAGTTGCACCGCTGAGCACCGCGTCCGAAGTCAGAGGAATGGTCGATATTTTCATCTGCTTGGAGACCCCTGAGGATTTCATGGCGGTCGGCGCTTACTATCTTGAATTCCCGCAGATAACCGATGCGGAAGTTGTTCGACTTATTGAGGATTTCCGGGAGAGGGCAGCAGCGTGAAGCGGCCGATTTATAACCAAAGTCGCTCACTCTCACTCCGTGTCGATGTTGGTACCGATTTCTTGTGATTCGACAAGCGAAATAGTCCGTGTTATATTTTAAATAGAGAGTACTCCCGACAAAGCCAAACCTCTCTGAACGAGGGGAAAGGAAAGCGGCGGGTCTTCACGAAAAGACGGCCGAGCTGCCGAAGGACAATCTTCCGGCAAGCCCGGCTTTTTCTTTTATGTCTCAATTACCGGCGAGGCGAGGGGAGACCTTATGAAAGGAGGTCGTTATGACAGTCAAACAAATTATGCAGAAGAACCTGGTGACCTGCTCGCCGTCCGAGTCAATTCATGATGCGGCCGCCAAGATGAAAGAATATAATATCGGTTCGATACTGATCGTCGAAGACGGCTCGAAGCTCAAGGGGATATTGACGGACAGGGACATTGCCTTGAATGTAGCAGCGGAATCGAAAGACCCTCAGACAACGATTGTGGCGGATATAATGAAGCCGGACCCGATCTCGATCAACTTGTCTGCCGATGTTAATGACGCATTGAAGACAATGAGCAAGGCAAATGTCCGGAGACTTCCTGTTATGGAAGACGGAAAAGTTGTCGGCCTCTTATCTTCATCCGATCTCGCTGCTGAGATAAAAGAAGAGTTCGACGAGTTCATCAGCCTCGAAGAAGCCTATGCAAAACACTCATGAAATAGGGAAAAATACAACGAAACACGCCCATACCTCGTCGTGTGCGATAAGGGATAGAGCTGCCAAGCAGCTCTATTTCCGCATGCGCCGCAAAAAATCCTCAATATATGTATTACCCGGCACATATGTTTTTATCGGACAGCACACCGCTCTCTGCTCGGAAATATTATGGGTGATTTCGTCAAGGGAAACGCAGAGGCAGATTTCCCCGGGAGATCGTTGACGGGCCTTTTTTATAGAAATTGATTTTGCAGTAACTAATACAGACGCATTTAATATTGTTACCTGTTTGTTGAATCGCTGTTGCTTAAATCCTCCTTAATCCCCCTTTTTCAAAGGGGGAGCTCATTTTATTCCCCTCTTTGGAAAAGAGGGGCGAGGGGAGGGTACAACCTGCTAACATAGGTAACAAACTAACCTATGGACATGGGTAACACGTTAAACTGCAGGGCTAGGAGGATCATCCTATGCCCTGGAGAAAGACGGAGCCCATGGAAGAGCGTTTAAAGCTAATAGCCGACTGGCTTAACGGCTACAGTATCACCGATCTGTCGGTGATCTACGGAGTAAGCCGCAAGACAATTTATAAGTGGACCGAGCGTTACGACAGTCTCGGCCAAGACGGCCTGAAAGAGCTCTGCCGAGCTCCAATCGTTCACCCGAACCAGACCGATGAGGAAATCATCAACCGTCTGGTTGAAGCAAAGCTGCTGCATATGACCTGGGGTCCCGAGAAGCTGTTAGACCTCTTAAACCGGGACGAGCCCCAGATTAAATGGCCCTCTGTCTGTACCGCCGAGAAATGGCTTAAACGACACGGCCTTGTCAAGGACCGGCGGCTGCGCAAGAAAACGCCGAAATACAGTGAGCCGTTCCTGGCCTGCGATGCACCGAACAAAGTCTGGAGCGCAGACTACAAGGGCCAGTTCAAGACAGGCGACGGCCGATGGTGTTATCCCTTGACCATCACCGACAACATGAGCCGTTACCTGCTTACGTGCAAGGGCCTTTATTCCCCTTGCCATGCGGACACCCAGCCCTGGTTCGAGTGGGCGTTCCGGGAGTTCGGCCTGCCGGAAGCGATTCGTACCGACAACGGGACGCCGTTTGCCGGACGCGGGGTAACGGGCCTCAGCCGATTGTCGGTATGGCTCATCAAACTCGGTATTAGGCCGGAACGGATAGAATCCGGCAAGCCCCAGCAGAACGGGCGCCACGAGCGGATGCACCGGACCCTGAAACAGGACACCGCCAAGCCGCCTAAGGCCAATATGGACCGGCAGCAAATCCGGTTTGATGAGTTCCGGCACGAGTACAATTACGACCGCCCGCATGAGGCGCTCAATAAAAAGACGCCCGCGAGCGTTTACGAACCATCACCCAGGAGGTTCCCGGAAAAACTCCGCGAACCTGAGTACGATCATGGCATCAAGGTCCGCAAGATCCGCCTTCACGGCGAGATCCGGTTTAACGGAACTTACTACTTCATCTCCGAGCTCCTGGCCGGAGCGAGAATCGGCCTTATCGAGACTGCCGATGGAAAATACGAAATTCGCTTCGGTTTCCATCCTATCGGCATACTCGACGTCAAGCTCGGAAAAGTGGAACCTAAGTTAAAAAAAGTGTAACCCATGTCCACAGGTTAAAATGTAACCCATGTGCATGTTGCACAGAAATTTAATACAAATTAATGCGTTTGCTTTTAATAGACGCACTTAATATTGTTACCTGTTTGTTGAATCGCGGATGCTTAAATCCCCCTTAATCCCCCTTTTTCAAAGGGGGAGATCATTTTATTCCCCTCTTCGGAAAAAAGAGGGGGGGGAGATTTAACACAAATTAATGCGTTTGCTTTAGTATGATCATCGTTGAACCATACCCGGGACTACCGATCGTTGACCAGCGCCTCGAAATTGTTGAGCGGAAAGGCAGGGGCCATCCCGATTTTCTGTGCGATTCCATGATGGATGCCATTTCTGTTGCACTCTCCCAGGCGTATCTGAAGGAGTTCGGGACCATCCTCCATCATAATATAGACAAAGGCCTGCTTGCGGCGGGAAGCGTCGAGAAGCATTTCAAAGGAGGTCGGGTGCTGCGGCCCATGGAATTTACGATCGGTGACCGGGCAACGAGTGAAGCCGGCGGCAGGAGTATTCCAATCGCGGATATCGCCGTTGCTGCGGCTCGCACGTGGCTTGCGACAAACATGCGACACGTGGATCCGGTACAACATCTGTCCTACCGGGTCATGCTTGCACCGGGCTCTGAGGAACTCACGAACATATTTTCGCGGCCCGGTATAAAAGTGGCCAACGATACCTCAGCCACGGTAGGCTATTATCCTCTCAGCCCGACTGAACAGGCAGTCCTTGCACTGGAAAGGCATCTGAACTCGCTTGAATTCAAGCAGATTCATCCCGAAACAGGCGAGGACATAAAGGTTATGGCGTTAAGGCGGGAAAAGGACCTGGATCTGACCGTCGCCATGCCGTTGCTGTGTGGCTTTATATCGTCAGAGCAGGACTATTTTGACCGGAAAGAAGTTCTGACCAGAGAGATGGCCGGGTTCGTACGGCAATTCGAGGAGTTTGACGATATCAGCATCCACTACAATACCCTGGACGAGCGCGGGAAGGGGATGGAAGGCATTTATCTGAGCCTCACCGGCACCTCGGCAGAAGATGCTGATTCCGGGCAGGTAGGGCGCGGCAACCGGGTGAACGGAGTCATATCGGTGAACAGGCCCATGGGCACCGAGGCTGCTGCAGGGAAAAATCCCGTAAGCCATGCGGGAAAAATCTATAACGTGCTTTCGCATCGGATCGCTCAGACACTTTTTAACGAGATCGAGGGCACGCGCGAAGTGTATGTCTTTCTTGTGAGCAGGATCGGCACACCGATCGACAGGCCGCAAATTGCCGCCGCACAGATACTGCCTCAGGATGGACTGGAGATAAAAGATGTCGCACGTCAAGTCGAAGAGATCATCGTTCGTGAATTATCTGCAATCGACAAATTGTGCAGGGAATTAAGCGAGGGAAAGTATCCTGTATGCTGAGGCCGGAGGAAAGGGCTGACCGGCATGAAGATAGATTCTTACTCATTCGGGCGCATTGTAATCGACGGGCAGGCCTACGGGTCGGATGTTATTATCTTCAGTGACCGGGTGGATGCAACCTGGCGGCGAAAAGAGGGGCATCGACTTTATCCGGAAGATATTGCGGACGTTCTCAATGCCCTCCCGGACATCCTGATCATAGGAACCGGATACTCGGGAGTGATGACGGTGCCGAAGAAGACAATAGAGTATGTCGCTTCACATGGGGTTGACGTCAAAGTTGACAAAACAGGGAAAGCGGTTGATCTGTTCAACGGCTTGCAGGGAAAGAAAAAGCATGTCATCGCGGTGCTTCATTTAACATGCTGATATGCCTGCGCACGAAAATAAACGGCCGCCAAACAGAAAAGGAGATAACCGATCCCGGTCAACTCCGGTTTTATGATTGAAAAGCAACACAGGCGGTCAACGGGATGCGGCCTGCAGTTCCAGTTCGTATTTCTTTTCCTTCTTGGCCGCCGGGACCGTGAAATAAAACGTTGATCCCTTGCCGGGAGCCGATTCGATCCAGATTCGGCCATGGTGCCGCTCCACGATACGTTTGCAGACAGCAAGTCCTATCCCGGCCCCCGCGTATTCATCATGCGAATGGAGCCTCTGGAAGATCTGAAATATCCGGTCGTAACTATCCGGTTCAATGCCTATACCGTTATCCCGAACCGAGAAGACATAGTGAGTTCCTTCTCGTGCTGAGGAAATATGTACGTGCGGCTGTGTCCGGGGCCTTCGATACTTAACGGCGTTGCCGATAAGATTTTGAAATAGCTGCAACAGCTGGGTTTCATCGCCCAGGACCATGGGCAGGTCGTCTTTGTTGACCAGGGCGCTGCATTCCTGAATCGAAGCCGAAAGATTGGAAACAGCCAGAGAGAATATCCTGTTGGTGTCAACCGGACCGAATTGAGCGGCGCCACGGGTAATGCGTGAATATGCGAGCAGGCCTTCGATCAGCTTCTGCATCCGGTCTGCACCGTCAACGGCAAACCGGATGTATTTATCCGCCTTATCGTCCAATTGCCCCTTGTACTTCTGCTCCAGGAGCTGGACGAACGACGACACCATTCGAAGCGGTTCCCTGAGATCATGAGAAGCAACATAAGCGAATTGTTCGAGCTCCTTATTTGAGCGCGCGATATCCGCTAGCAGCAGCTCCCGTTCTTCTTCCGCCCGCTTGCGGCCGGTAATATCTTTAGCGACATGAACCACCTGTACGACCTGACCGTCCTCGTCCTTTATGGGAGAGGTCGAGACCTCAACGAATTTCTTCTCTCCGTGACTGTCGTAATGTACATGGTCTACCGCAAAGTGCTTTCCGCTCTTTACGGTCTCTGCGAGCGGGCATATGTCGTCCGGGGCCGCGCAGACGTCACGCCGTCGGTGCGTTATCTCGTAACAATGCTTTCCAACTACCTCCGATTCATCGGAAAGCCCGTATTCTTTCAGGAAAACGCTGTTAACGCCGATGATTCTGAAATCGCGGACGTCGATGAGCGAGATTGCATCGTTCATGCTGTCGAGTACGGTTTTGGTAAATGCATAGGAACGTTTGAGCGATTTTTCCGCCTTGTTCCTTTCGATAAGGGACGTTTTAAGACTGGTGACCGCCTGTAGATGCCGGTGAACCAATAAACTCAGAAGCAACAGCGAACCCATGAGCCGCAATGCATGCCAATACCACCAGGATTCGGACCAGAGCATCGAGTATTGAAAGGTCAAACCTGACAGACCGAAAAATATTCCGATGAGGCTGAACAGCAGATCTTCGAGAGCATTTGAATGGTACAGGGCGAGCATCATGCGCAAGGCGCCTGAAACGAAGAGCATGCCGGCAACAAGGTTGATTACGGCGGCAGGAGTAGTGAATTTCGTTCCGTGCAGCATGGCGGGTATCGCCGCAGGAAAAAGAAACGCGACGCTGCATATGACGAGCGAGCCTGTTATTAACGGTCCCATAATAGAAACAACATTAAACCGCGTACTTGGTTGTTTCGTTATTGAAGTAAGCCCGCACACGGTCGGGTGATTTCTGGATAAATCGCAGGTGGCTTATTACCGCCCCATGCATTTGATCGCGCGAGGTAATAACCTGTTGGCCGATTGCGTTATTCTTCAGATCGTTCCAGACCCGCTCGTCGGGGTTCAACTCAGGTGAATAGGGCGGTAGAAAAAACAGTCGAAAGCGCTTCTTAATGGATTCAACAAATTTCGAAACCTTTTTGGCCTTATGGGCAGGATGCCCATCGACAATCAGAAAAATCATTCGATCAGTGCCATGAATCAATCGTTTGATAAACTCAATAAATTGCTGCGCTCCTACCCGCCCCTTGACGACCATGAAGCGGAATTCTCCTTGTGCGCTTACCGCCGAGATCATATTCAGACTAAAGCGCGCTCCTGTGCTGCTCACAACGGGAGTCTTGCCTTTTACTGCCCAGGTGGTGCCTGCATGATGATCAGAGCGAACACCAGCTTCATCTCCAAAGAATATTTGCGCCTTTTCTTTGCGTGCAAGGCTGCGAATCTTCGGATATTCTTTCTCCAGCCAGCGCTGAACTTCCTCCGGTTTTTGCTGATAGGCCCGCCAGACAGGACGCTGCGGCGTCAGTCCCAGTTGCGCCAACAAGCGGCACACAGAAGACTTGCTCAATCGCACACCGAATCTCTGATAGATTATCTGGCCGATCATCTTTGCCGTCCACAAGGCGTAGGTAAACTTCATCTGAAGAGGGTTCTTCATCGTCACGGTGCGATAGATCCATTGCATGGCTTTAGCGTCCAATTTCGTAGGGCGTCCGCCGCGCTTGCTTGCGTCCAGAGCACCCCAGCCGCCGTTGCGGTATCGAGACAGCCATCCATAGATGGTTACCCGGTGAATACTCAGTGCTTTGGCTACAAGCTCAGGGCTTTGACCTTCCTGCACACTGGCTACCGCACGTTTTCTCAGTTCTGTCAGAGTCTTGTGATCAAGTCGTCTCGCATCTGTCTTTTTCATGCGAAACAGCATAGCATAAGTGCGTAATTATGTAAACACTATTTTGAGACAGTTAATATGACCGTCCAGAACAGCCACGCCTTGTTAAGAATGGCCTTGTACTGTACAGGCAGCCAGACGAGGCTGAACCCGAGTCCGCCGGCAAAACTTGCTGCCGCTCTCAGGAAAACAAACTGATTTCCCGGCCCTGTAGCTGCATGTGCCGCATTCAGAATGCCCATTCCGAGAAATCCCAAGGCAAGTACAGTGCTGTTGTCGGAAGGGTCATCTTCCTTTCTGTGGAGCAGGAAAAGCGCCATAAGAATTGCCAAAATCGCTTCCACGGCTTCCATGGTGCTGTGAAGTGCTTGATTTGCCAATTCCCTATTCCCTATGGGGGCGAAGAACAAACAGGAAGCCAAGCACAACCCCGGCAATAATAGCAGTAAATACTATAAATAATTTCGTTCTTGTCAGTTTCATTGCCGACTCCTGAGTTATCGGCACTCGGTGTCCGGCGAAAGCGTGTTACTGTTCAGTTAGTATAACCAAATAGTATAACCAAAAAAAACGAAGTCATAAAATGGTCGCAGAGTCGATTGATCACCAGATATACTAATAAATAACTCCGGCTAACCATCACCGTCAAGACAATTAATTTTGAAATACTATGATTATTTTGTAACTACTCAGGTCATTTTTTTATCCGCAGATTACGCAGATTTCGCAGATAAAAACAAAACCAGAATTCCGGTTTTAGAATCTGCGTCAATCTGCGAAATCTGCGGATAGAAGGGCTTTTTCTTAGATTTGTCTTAATGTTGTGTTGACGGGTTGCCTATTCTTTATTGCTGTACAAATAGATCGCTCATTGGAAAAGGTCTTGATGATGTTATGCCATGGGAAGCAATCCGACTCGGGCAGAGTCAGAATGGGTTGTTGCATTTTTACGAAGGCATGCGCTTTAGAGGAGATAAAAGATAGACTGAGCGATAGGTGACTGGCGCGTTGAAAGGGAACATACTCAAGCACAAAACTGACATGCAAATAGAAAAGGAGTTAACCGATGTGGTTAACTCCGTCATTCTATGCCTTGAATGGAGCGGGTGGCGAGACTCGAACTCGTGACCCCAACCTTGGCAAGGTCGCCCAAATAACCCGCTGTAACTCCCCGCCTTTCCCTTCTATGTGCTTTTATTGACCTTGCTGCTTTAGACGAAAAGAGGGGATGTACCTATTTTCCTTCTTTTGGAACCCCTCTACTAACACAGCAAGTAGCACAGTTGCTTTGTGTAATTTGAAACTTATTGATCTCTCCGGTCCTAGGGATTGCAACCCGAAAAGCCCTGCCTCGGCCTGGGCCGGAGAGTAACCTGAGGCAATCATGATACGGAGGCTACCATGAAAAGCAAAGTTAAAACGAGTAAAGATTCAAAGGCTGTCAGCAGTGACGAAAAGGCAATTACGCGATTGAAGAACATGATTTCATTTTTGGCGACGTTGTCTCACGAACAGCGTCACCGTATCAAAGACAAAATCAGCAGCAACAAAAAAACACAGTTTAGCGAGAGCGCGTACATTATTTTAATCGCGGCATCTGTCGCTGGAATGCCTGATGATGAATTCACAGAAATTATAAATCGTACCAGCTCGAAGATGGCCACGGCGGAAAGCTTATCGCCGGCATCTCGCCCTTCGTCCGGAACAGAAAAGCAGCACGAGGTAGCGGATATTCTCCATCCTGTTCTGATGAGTCAAAACGACTATGACATTCTGAACGCTGTTCCGATCAGGCTGATTGAAATCCAATCACTTATCGAAGTAATCCAGGTGTCATGCGAAAGTGACAATGTCGACGAATCGTTCTTCAAAAAACACGTGTGGCAAGCTCTGGAGTTGTTAGGGATCCGCTTTGAGGATTTATCCGTATTGGTAAAAGTGATCGTGGACAAACAGTTCAAGGAACAGCCGTAAAGGCAGCGTAACGCGCAGTCACGCGTGTCACATTGTCACGCTCTCCGGTCATAGGGTCTGCAGCCCGAAAAGCCCGCCTCGGCCTGGGCCGGAGAGTAATCTGAGGCACATGATATGGAGGCAATCATGACAACGATATTAGCGACAAGCAGAGAAACGTCAGCGGAATTCAAAGGCATCTATGGCCCAAACGAAAGGCTTGTCCTGGAGCCTGGCCGGATCCGGAAGCAGCGAAACAGAGCTCAGTACAAATTTCTTTCCGCCGATGAGCAGCGGCAGCTTCTCAAAACGATCAAGGAAGTAAGGGGCAGTGATACCACGATCGGGCGCCAGGCAGAGCGTGATTACGTGATCATCGAGACGTTCCTGAATTTGGCGCTCCGGCGGGCAGAACTTGCCGGGTTGAGTGTCGGCGATGTGAGGAACCAAGCCAGGCTGTGGGTGAAGCCTGAAATTGCGAAGATGGGGAGCTGCGGCCATGTGCCTATCAATAGACACATCCAGCGGGTACTGAAGACGTTCATCGGGCACAAACTGAACACCCGGAGGGAATCCATCAGCGATGATGCTCCCTTGTTTGTTTCCCGTAGAGGTGTCCGGCTTTCCTTACGGTCCATCAATGAGCTTGTTGAATTCTGGATGATCCGGGCGGGTCTGTGTGTCGAGGTCGACGGCAGACAGATGGCGCTCTATACGGTCCATTCGCTTCGTCACGCTTGCCTGAAGCGACTGAAGGAACGCGGCGCTTCGTTGACCGAGATCCAGAAATTCGCACGGCACAAATCGATTCAGTCCACAGCGATATATCAGGGGCCAACGGACGAAGAAATGGCCGATGTGGCGGAATTAGCCGCGATTTAAGGGAGGCAACAATGAAGTGCTCATACTGCGACAAAGAAGCCGAGCATTACGCATTCTGGCACCGTGAAACACCGCGGCCGGTCATTAATTCTTGCCCTGAGCATTTTTCACGCATGGCCGCTACAGCTCGCAAAGCAGGCGAAGAAGTCCGACGGCTGCACCCGGACCTGGCATTGGAGCACGAGGCAGCCATTATTCAGACGATCAATGGTTCAGGAAAGCTACACGTCATGGCCATGAGCGATCGGTGCGGCACGGGATCGAGGGGAACTGTCGGCCAACGGAGGAAAGAGTCCTATGCTCGATGACTTTCGGGTCAAACTGTCTTTTTTCGATCACCATAAAACCAAGAGACTCCATAAAGAATACGGCGATAGCGGGATAGTTTCGCTCTTGAAGCTATGGAGATACTGTGCTGAGCATCAGCAAGACGGAGACCTGAGCGGATGGGATGAATACCGCATGCAACTGGCTTGCGGCCGGGATGCCGATTGCTCGCAATTCATAGAATTCCTTGCCAGCGATCAGGTGAAATTTCTAGATAAAGGCGAAAAATCCGGTAAAAAATTCTTAAAAGTACACGATTGGAAGGAACATCAACCGTGGGTTGTTTCTTTCAAGAAGCGTTCAAAGATTGCCCGTCAAAACGCCTCTAAGAGATGGAATAACAAAGCAAAAAATAATAATGCCAATGGCATGCAAGCGGCACAAGTTCCACATGCAATTAGCAATGCTCCTTCTCCTTCTCCTTCTCCTTCTCCTTCTCCTTCTCCTTCTCCAAAAGAAGGGGGGAAGCGCCCAACCAGTATTGAAAAAATTGCTTTCGAAAAAGCGGAAGAAGCCTGGACCACTTTCGAGACGATTGTTGTGAAATCAACCGACAAGGTCATTCTCAGTGACACTTTGTCAGCAAAGATCTTTTTCGATCTTGGCGGACGTGAAAAGATTATCGAATTACACGGCCAAAACGGTGATCGATTACACAAGGAGTTTGTTAGTCGGTATGTTGTGCTCGAAGTGGCAAACTTCAAGGCGAGCCACGGCGGCAACAATCCGTCAGGCGATGCGATGGGTAGGCAGCTGAAGACTTTTAATTGATTAGATTTCTTATAAAACTGATTCTAAGAAGTTAAATTTAATTATAATTTTTTTTATTATTTTAGCATCAGCATTGGTCAACTTTGTTATCTGTGCGCTGTCTGTCTTGGTGATATCCTCTCATGAGGGGAATTCAGCCGAAATTCAGCCGAATTGTTACCGCACATAATTATTAAACTGTGCGGTTGCAGGTTTATTGAGAACACAATTTCAATGATTTACATGGTTTATTTATTTAGAATTGTGCGGTTCGTTTTGAATTTGGTGGTCGGTGGTCCGGTTCTCAGGACCACCCCCCTTGAAAAATATTTGATTATTTGTCGACAAGCGCCCTCATTGCTGGTTATAAATTGGGGGTATATCTAAAACCTTTTTTGAAAGTGATTTTTTAATGCTTCTTTTTTTGAAAAAGTGGGGGGCGCGGGGGGAGCGGAAACTATGAACAGTGAACAGAACGAACATCTTGACCAATTTGAAAAACAGTTGCTGGCAGATGGCTTATTGGCCTCGTCTACCGGCTCTTACCGGAGAAGTGCAGCGGAATACCTGGCATGGCGTCAGGGGAAACCCTCGCTTGCGTCTCTGGAGCCCTTAGAACTGCGCAAGGATGCCGAGGGGTTCTTTCGCTACCTGCAGCGGCATGGAAACGGAAATTCTACCCTCTCGCGCAAAATGGCGGGCATAGAAAACTACTTCCGACACCTGGTTGAGACCGGGGTTATCCCTGCAAATCCAATTGGCAGCATCCGCCGGCCGCCGCGAAAGAATGGACCCCTGGCAGTATTCGAGCAGAGCGAGATCTTAAAAATGTTCGCGGCCTGCGATATTACCCGGGAGAAAGGTCTCCGGGATGCCGTCTTCCTGGTTCTGGGAGCAATGGCAGGCTTGTGTCTCGGAGAAATTGTTTCAGCGAATCTCCAGAACGTTCATTTGCTTCAACGTGGAAGATGCATCGATCTTGCCGTAAACGGACGCAGTGTTTCGCTTTGGGAACAACCGAGCGCAATTGTTCGCTCGTTAACACATGCTCGCATGGACAAAGGAGCGGGATTTAGAGATCCGCTCCTGGTAAGCTACAAAAAGAGTGGCGAGCCTCGAGGCAATCGCCGGCTGACACCGCACGCCCTTGACGATTGTATTAAGTCGCTCGCCCAGTCCGCAGGCATCATGAAGCCGGTAATAAAAACAAATATGCTCCGCATATCGCATCTTTGGGACCTTCGGTATATTATCGGCTTTGATGCACCGCAGATAAAAGAACGTATGGGGTACAAGAGCTACACGCAGATTGACCGGGCTTTCCAGGACTTTCCCCACGTTGATCAAAAAGATAAATTTAACTCACTTGAGGACTACTGGTCTGAGTTTTCAAAATTATGGTCCCATGGAGGGCGTGCCGATCGGAGCTAAAATCGTTTCACAACGACGTAACCGCGAAGCAGTCAGGCGGCTGTTTCAGAGCATCGTCGCTGATTTTGGAGATGAGCCAGGGAAAAAAATCATACGGCATATTGTTGCCCAGGCCGGCCGATGCAGGATTTGGGTCCCGAAGCCCGGGCCGGACCCGCTTGCTTCCAGCGGGTCTAATTTTAAGCAACTGTGGCGCAGCACCTGCGAGGAGTTCGGCCGCGCATCGGGCCGGGCGATCATGAACAAGATCATGGTCGAACTTGGCGGGACCAGGATCCGTTTCCCCGATCACGAAGTTCTATTCCGGATCGAACGCAACACGAAGATTCGTAATCTTTATCATGGGAAAAATTACCAGGAATTGATCGAACGCTTCAGGCTCAGCAAGACGCAAATTAACAATATCATCAACGAGGCGGAGAAACAGTGATGACGGACCGGAATTTAGTGCTTCAAAATTTTGAAAAGCACCTGGCCGTTCTTAAAGGACTCGCTTCCTCTTCCGTGTCCGCCTATCGTCGACATGTCGAAGAGTTCCTAAACTGGAGAGATGGCAATGCACTGGACGGACCGGCAACCCGAGGCGATATCGAAAGGTATCTTGAATATTGTTTTCTCCGCGGCAATGGAAACCAAACACGAACCACGAAGCTGATAGCGTTACAATCTTATTTCAGATTTTTACGATACACGGGAGAAATGAATGATGATCCCTCAGCTTCGATCCCGCGTATGCGGTCGACTAAACCGTTCATGCAGACTTTCACACGCGAAGAAATCTTGCGGCTGTTCGGTACGATCGACGTCACAACAGATATGGGCCTTAGGGATGCCTGCTTTTTAATATTCGGAGCGTTCGCCGGATTTCGCGTTTCCGAAATCGTAAATTTTAATATCGATCATATCCAGGACGACGGCAAGGAGATGGATCTGGTAATTCCAAAAACCAAGCGCGGCGCCGGCAGATCCGTCTATCTGTGGCGCGCGCCGTCCATGTTCATCCGGCAACTGCTTATCGCGCGCGTTTCAGCCGGAGCAAGGACCGGAGATCCCCTGCTGGTTAGTCATAGCGGCCGGTCCAGCGGCAAACGACTGACCACGAGGTCTCTCGATATGCTGATCAAGAAACTTGCAAAACGGGCAGGGCTTCGGAAGGCGAAAATAAAATGTCATATGCTCCGTGCATCGCATGCCTGCGACGCGCGGCACGTGCGCGGCTATGACGTGTTCGCGATCATGCAGCGCATGGGATGGGAGAACCTGGAGACCGCAGCGCGATACATCACGCGGCGCGAGAGGATACATAAAGAATACCGGTCCTGGCACGAGTACTGGCTTGAATTTGGCCGCGTATGGACTGAGCCAGAATCCGCTATTAATATCAGCAATGCAGAGCCTGTCACGCACAATCACGCGGGACACGTTTCAGGCAGCGCAACGAATCACGTTTGACGTAGGAGTTTTTATTGAACTGAATTTCTGTTTATGATAGAGTTGTGTAGCAAAGGGGGATAGTCCGGGACTTCGAACCCCGGACGACACGGCCGAAACTCCGATCGGCCTTCCCCTGTTCCTTCCACTCGGAGACCGCACGGAGGCGGAGATGATAGATACCGAGAGAGCTGAAGAGATATATGACAGAAATTTTACACTTTTACGTAATAAAAAAATTAGTCACGATAAATTTGTAGAAAACATCATCGATGAAATTGCAGCAGACTATGAAAAACAAACAGCGCGCAACCTTACTGATGCAAATGTAAAATTACAAGAAATACTTAAAGGTCCATACAGTAAGAGTAAACGAAAAGACCTCATAAAAATATTTTTCCATAGTAGTGCGTTATCCCTGCCTGTTGCTACGTGGCACAAAACAATAAAACTCCTTTCACGTGTAGCTTTGCCTCAAGAGCGTGCGTGGTATGGCGGCACGAATAAGGCAATAGAAAAATTTCATTCCGATGGGTTTGTGTTGATGTCGTCATCATCGGCCCATAAACAATGTCACGCAACATTCACCCCAAGTATCATCGCTAAAAAAAATATTAATGACCTTGCCAAAAATCAGGAAGCTGTAAAAATGATTAAGGATGGCTATTGGAAACCACTGTATTTTAGATACGGTATTAGCGATGGATTTGAGGCGGATTTTAGTTTTGAGGATGTTCAAAAACAAATCCGGCGCGATATCGCTGACGGCACGTATACTTCTATGACCCCTCGATATTCTTTTAGGTTTCCGAGATTGCATTACCAAAAGCTTTTCGATTATATGGAAAAAACCAAAAGTACTAAGGGCCTTACTACTGAACAACAAAAAGAATATGAGCTCGGACGTGCTTGAGTAGACAAAGACATATTTGACGCTCTGCAAAGACTGCCTGATTTTTTTCAATCGCAAGATGACAATATCGTTTTTTTACGGGTGCAATTTGAGAGAAGGCTTCGGGATTATTTTCATGGGACGGTTGATGAGCAGAAAGCTGCCTATCCTTTAATACAGCAAATTGAGAATCATTATGATGGGAACAAGAAAAGGCGCGACATTCCTGAGTTGTTATATGTGACAGGCCTTAAGCATTTTCTGTTAGCGATTGCATGGGATATTCGCGATCGATACAAAGACGCATTCGGCGAAACAATAATTCACAGGGTTGATAATGACTGGAATAAAAAGAAGATAAAAGTGAAATCAATCGACCGTCGACTTGTGCCACTCATCGATGTCGAAAAAAGCGAGTTAGGTAATTTATTAGATGATCCGGAGACCTACATCATTGAAACAGTGCTGCCCGAAACATTGAATTGCACCAGTCAAAGAATTAAAACGAGATTAAGCGAAGAAACCGTAGATATTGTGACGCGCCTAAAACGTGCTGCAAAGGATGCTCATCATGGCTAATAAAGTCCCTCCCATTAATTGAGATCGAATTCTACACCAAGCAGCGATCGTACTTCACCGCCTCATTGAACGCCATACCGCAGGACTATCGCCAAGTAACTAACCGAAGGTTCATCTTTACCCTCAAAGCCTACATATTTTTACCACAAAAAAGCAAAACTTGTGCCATTTTCTAATTATTTTTTTTGAGGACTTACGAAACTCCTCGAAAAGGTTCGCTTGCCTTGTGTGGTAGCGAAATGATAACTTCTGGCGTCATAGCCATATAGAGGGGCGACAATGAACAAAAAAAAAGAAAATACCGCAGCCGAAGTTTCGTCGGTTCCAGTTCGATGGACCGATGTCTTCGGCTTTTTTATTTTTTGAGGAGCGGGTTCGATCAGAGCCGAGCAGCGTCCTCCTTCTTACCGGGTGTTGACGCCGCAAGCAACCATCCGGTCCATATGCAGCTGCTCGGCTCTGATGGGGCCCGTTAATATTTGAGAGAGCACGGAGCATATATGAAATACAAACTAATCGAGGGTGAGAGAACGTACAGTACCACGAGTTACGAATTGTGGGCGTTCGTCAAGAGCGGTGTTCCTGATATCCCGTATCGGACTGTCAGGCAGAGTTTTGGCGCAACTGTCGAAGTCAAATTTGTTTTTTCGAGGACTGCTGAAGTAGAGAGGTTAATCAAAGAATTTTGTGGCGACGAAAAGATACAGCGTTTTGTCGAGACTCTTCGTTTGGTTAAAGATGAAATCATGCAAAACGTGAAAATACAGAAGAGCCAAATACTGACGCCGCTTTTCCGCAACGACAAACCCAACTGGAGGACTACATGAACAACAACGCAAAGAGCAGCGGCAAAACGATCCAGAATATTATCGGCAGCAAACAAATAAAGTTTGCTGGCCTCAAGTCGTCGCCATCCAGACCCACGCCCGAGCATCTCGCCCTGATCAACCAGTTCACGCGCAAGGATTATAAAGCCGAAGATTTTTATGTCGGCCAGATCCGCATGGCGAACAACGCGATCGACCGCGACAACGAGCGCTTCTCCGAGGAGGTGCTCACCCGCTTCGCGGCCACGGCGCTCCGGAAGACCATGATGTTCGACCACGGACGAAACGTCCAGATGAGCGGCGTCGGAAAGTTCTTCGACTGCACGATCGAAAAGCTCCCGCTCCAGCAGGCGAATGCAGAGACCGGAGAAAGCTTTCAGCTGCCGGCAGGCAAGTCCGAGGTCTGGTTCCTCACCTGCTCGTTCTACATCCCGGTCAAGTTCGTACCCGAATCGGTAATTGTCGGCATCGACACAGGCATATATGACTTCGCCTCCATCGGTTTTCGCGCAGAGAACCTCGTCCCAATGAGAAATGAGAAGGACGACTCGATCCTGTTCTGGGAGTACCGCGGCAGCGGCCCGCGTACCGAGATGACCGAAGGCTCGCTCGTCTACCTCGGGGCCCAGCACGGCATGAGCGTCAAAACATACGGCGAAGCACCCGAACAGACCGAAAAAGAGGAGACAAAAAAACCCGTACGGTTAGGTAACTTGCTTAAACCGAAGACACTCAAAGAACGCCGCGCGGAGAGACTCGCGGAGCGAGAAGCACGGACAAATAAAATTCCCGAACAAACCATAGAAAAATCTGAGACAAATAAACCCATGCGGCTCGGAAATTTGTTAAAACCGAAGACGCTCGCAGAACGCCGCGCTGCGAGACTTGCGGAGCAGGAAGCACGAACAAAAAACCCACTCGCGCCGAAAAAGTAACTTTGCGATTCCATCAAAGGAGGAACAATGAAAATAACGATAACGCCCGACATTGAGCAAGCTCTCAACGCATATCACAAAGTTGAGGATGGTGAGTACAACCGCACCGAAAAAAAGAAGGCGCTCTGTGCCCGACTTGTCGAGTTGGAGAAAATCTCAACAAACAATGTAAGTCTGCTGGAAGAAAATGCAGAGCAGTTCAAACAGAGTGCAATCGCGATATTGCCAATAGATTCTGAACATCAAGCCACTATATCGCGCCAGCGAACCAAACTCAAAAATTCAATCGAGGAAACGACCATCCAAATAGATGCGGTCAAAGAGGCTCTTGCCGCGATCGAGGCTGAAGGCAATCCGGGGGCGGGCCATCCAATAGCAGTGGCAAAATCAATTCTCTACTCGAAAATATTTAATACTCTTCGTGTGCGATGTCTGCGGGCACTCCCGGATATCTATGCGGCATACGCGGCCGAGAAGTTGTCGTCCGGTATGATGCTGATCGGTTTACCGGATGTGGATTTTTCCCGGTTTTTGATTGAGGCTTTGCGGCTACCGGTGCCTCGTCGAACAGATTTTGATGCGCTGGTGAAGGAACTCGATGGCCTAACCAAAAAACAGGCATGAACACTGCGTGCATCTGGAACGCCAAGGGTATCTGCGGATTCGATATCAGTCAGCCAGGTCGTCAAGTGCTGTGCTCCGGGCCCGGGTGCAAGGACTTTGATCCGCGTCCCACGGCTGAAGAGATCCAGCAACTAGATCGCGAATTAAATGCCCAACTGAACGAGCTTTTACACCTCAACGAGGAGTAAAATTTTATGTCAGAAACCTTCCTCATGACTCTTGAAGTCGACGACAACGGGACCATCAAAGTCCAGAACTTCAAGAAGCACGTCGAAGACGCCGGCAAGGCCACTGAGAAAGCCGGCAAGCAGAGCGAGGCCTCGCGCCTCGGCATCATCGCCTTCGGCGACGCCGTCCAGAACAGCGCTCAGGCCATTGGTATTCACGGCCAGGCCTCCCGTCAACTCGGGAATTCGGTTGAACGCATGGCCTTCTCGGTCTTCCCCGCATGGGGCGCTGCCCTGGGCGTTGGGGTGCTCGCAGGCACAGCCGCAGTGAGCGTAATTACTCACTTGATTGATCGTAACAATAAACTAGCCGAAGAAGCAAAAAAAGCAGCAGAAGCGAAGCTGAAGCTTCGGGATGAAATACTGAAAGCGGCCGATGCCGCGATGACTTGGATAGGGCAGGCAGACAAGTCTCTGCAAAAAACAAAGGAACTTATAAGTGCCGAGGAGGAGCTTAGAAAAGCTGAATATAGACGGAACCAGGATCAGCTTGAGCGCGGCATATTCGAACAAGAGCAGAAGGTTCTCGATATGAGAAATAAATTGACGCTTTTTTCTGCTGCAGAAGCTACTTTTCGCGGACAGTCGCTCCTGCAGTCCAGACTCATTACCGAACAAGACAGACGCCAACTTGATCTTGAAGAAAAGAAAACCAAAGTAATGCGTGAACGCCTTGCGGCATCAGAAAAAGGCCCATCCCCCTCGTCGTCGCCTGCCTACTCCGAATTCGAATTCGCCCAGATCCGTGAATTTACGCTTCAGGAAAACGCTAGAAAAAAGGCATTGAACGATGAGGTGTCATATCAACAATCACGGGTCGATCTCTATCGGGCCTACGGTGCAAGGATGGAAGAGGTACAGCAAGTGGAGATTGCAGCCTTCGCCGCCGTGGCCGCATTGAAATACGACACGCTCAAGACCGAAGATGAGAGATCGGCCTTTTTTGTCAGTAATGAAATGGCCCGCCAGTCGCTCCTTTTAAAACACCAGAAGGCGTCCGATCAAATGAAGCTTCAGTCGGCTCAAGCTACTGCTGGCAACATATCTCAGACAGCCGCGCTTATGTACCAGGAGGGCGGCGCCCATGCTCGAAAATGGTTCTCGATATACAAGACTGCAGCAATCAGCGAGGCAATTATCAACACATATCAAGGAGCATCTAAAGCCATTGCGCAGGGCGGCGTATATGGTTGGGCACTTGCTGCGTCGGTGGTTGCCCTTGGCCTTGCCCAGGTTGCAAAGATTCGGGCACAAACCTTCGACGGAGGTGCAGGCGGAGGCGGCGCAGTCGGCACCTATGCCGCCAATTCAGCAACCGGTCTTGCCGAGGGCCGGGGCTATCAATACTTCTACGAGCAGGATCCCCGGAACCCGCAGTCCGGCGGCACCGGCTGGCGTCCGGGAGAGGGGCAGAACAGAAAAACAGAGATTCATTATCATATCGGCGGCGACGTATACGGCTACGATGAATTTAAAAAGAAAGCGGCCACGGCCGTTGCTGAAGAATACCACGATCATGGACCCATTTACGACACAATGAATAACAATTAAAAGGAGACCACTGTATGGCACAAGTTTTTCAGTTCCCGGAGAAACTGAATAAGACGATAATCGATGCCTTCAAAGTTATTTTGGACGATGTTCTTGAAGCGAAAAACATGGCACTCGCACGGGATCTGAAAAGTAAACGTGATGAGGTCCTGGCTCTTGTTGAGAAGCATGGATTAAATAATCTCAAATATGAAATAGACCTTCCCTCAAGATTAACTCCCGATGAAGTTCAGTCCATCGAAACCGCCGTTCAAGCGATAGCAACCAGATATAGCGAAATATTGACTGATATTCTGGCTGAGCTGGCTATATCAAAAATAAATGAAAGCCGCGCTCGGTATGGCAAATTATAACTTCGATCAGGAGACGCAGACGGAGGTATGTATTTCATGAAGATTAAGAAATTTTTCAAATCGCTTTTGATTGGAAGTGCCATTGTCGCCCTCAATGTAAATAAGCTCACCGCCGGATCTATAACGAGCAAAACCATAACGCTTGAAGTTTCTGACGGCACAGGAGACGTAGAAATCCGAGCGGGCATCGCAACCGGCGATTTTGCCAACAGCGGCGCAGCCTCCGGTTTTATCATCGGCATAGACGACGATGACAGCAACAAGCCCAAGTTCTTTATTGGATCCGAAAAACAGTATCTTCAATTCGATGGAACAAATGTCTCAATCGGTCCGGAAACCCGTATCCTGGGTGCGAACGCATACGACAACACTTCTATATTTCTCCATTTGCTTTTCGGGGATGTTGACTCTCTGTCAGTCAATACTACGGCCGGCGGCTCTGTTACAGCCGGCGGGAATGATATCATCTTAACGGTGAACACCGGCAGTGATGTGGCAGGCGCAACCAAAAAGATGAGCCTGCCTCTTCTCGATTACACATGGGACAAAAACCGGCGCTGGAAATCGAAAGTTAGAATATTCAGCAATGATGCAAATTTTCTTGCTTATTGGGGCATGATAGATGCTGCGTCTGTTTCTGCCCGGATGATTGCGTTCAAACTCGTAGGCACCACACTTTACGGGGTGGTCAACAACGGCAGCGGTGAGACTACAGTCGATCTGAGTACAACCGTATCCGGCGCCACGAAGAAATATGAGATCAAAAGAACGGCATCTAATAACGTTGGCTTTTATGTGGACGACGTTTTAAAGGGGTCAATCACGACCGGCATCCCCTCCGGGTCTACGAACGCGGATTGTGTGGCCGGATTTTACTGCAAAGAGACTGCAGGGGCGGATATGGCACAGCTTACCGTTTCAGAGGCTATCTTCTGGCAGGAAGAATAATTATGTCATTCATTTCTATTATTGCCCGGGAGAATTTCCTAACCGTAATGAGCGAGGGGCGTGTCTCACGCGAGGGCAAACCAACCGGTGAAGAAGATTTTAAAAAGTTCTTTCGCGTGAGTCCGCATTTCATTGTTGGTTTCGGCGGCGCGGATCGTGCCTTGATTCTAAATTTCCTCGGAGAAACGGGATTGCTCGAACCTAACAACGGGGATTTTCAGGCCGTCGCCGATCATGTACAGGCCAAATTGCGAGAGAAACCGTATCGGCATGGCAAGGTCTTTGTCGGTTTCGGCGGCGTCAATTCCAACGGGCAGATAGAATTTTATGCCCTCGGGACCGGCAACACGGAAACACGGCATTTTTTACCGAAGGGCGATGATATAAGCTTCTGCTTCTTTAGCCTTGACGGATACGAGATGGACCTGCAGAGCGAACTGATAAAGTTCTTGGGAATAACAAACTATCGGACTCCGGCGCAAACGCTCCGTGCTCAGAAGTTATTGAATGACGCTTTCGCTAAAATCAATCCCTCAATGAACACAAACACGTTTCAAGCGGTGATTAACAAGGATACTCTGTTTTGACTCAAGTTGAAGAAGATGGATAAGGATTTTACATGAAGATCGAATTCCAAGATGAGGATGTAAAAGCGATCGCCCGCGAGGTTGCGGAGATACTTAAACCGTATTTATTTACTGCAAATCAGCTCGAGACTTCCCAAGACACTATCTTCACGGTCGAAACCCTTGCCGAATATCTTCTTACGACGCCCAAATGGGTATATAACCATATCCATGAACTCCCTCATTTAAAGAAGGACGGTATTTATCGGTTCAGGAAAAAGCCTATTGATCGTCTTTTCGAAGAAATCCCAACGAGAAGGCCGAATTCTATTCAGTGAGTATCTTTATAGACCGTTTTATTATATTGACATTAAGTAATGATTTACCTATAATCGGACCAGGCTAGAAGGGAGGTGAGGGAATGACCGGTGTGAAATTTGTCACTGTCTCCGAGATTGAGAGAAAGGCCACTCAACTTGTCGCAGAGGTGGAAAAGGGAAAGCTGCAGATTATAATTACCAAACACGGTAAACCTGTGGCACTCTTGGAACCGATAAGCGGTACAGTGACAGGCCGGAAAGAGACGGTATCCAGCCTGAAGTTACAATCAACTCGAATTATATCGGAACTCATTAAATCAGGGAAGAGGGTTGTCATTACCCGGGATGCCGAGTCTGTAGCCATTTTAAAAAAGATTTCGGATGTGGTTTTTAGAGTCGAAAAGTAAAAAGGAAAGGAGGTCCTATGGCGAAGTATCGCGGAGTTTATAAACGCGGCGGCGCTTGGTGGTATCGTTACCCGGACCATACCGGGAAGATGATTCGAAAATCATCTTTTTCCTCAAAGCAAGCCGACGCTGTAGACGCGAGAGCAAAGGCAGTAGCTTCGATCAAGGCCGGGAAGGAACCAGAGCAGCCGAAGAAGATTATAGATTATCGCTTTGACATACTGGCAGACAGATACAAACAATCCGTCGAAGGCCAGGGCTCTGGTACGGTCAAGGGATACATGATTGACCGGCTTAAAGAACGTGAACTTACAATTATCGACGCGAACGGAAGACCGGAGATAATCAAACTAGGGAATACACTGATAAGACGCTTCAACCTTCATATAATGGAAGAGTTACAGAGAAGCCTTGGAAAGAAGGGGCTTCGAAAACCGAAGGTCTTTAAATCCGGTAAAACTCTCGCCCCCGGACCAATGGAAGATTCAAGTGTCAACCGGATAATGAACACGGTCAAGAATATGTTCACGAAGGCCGTCGAGTGGGATATGGTCGAGGAAACGGTCTTGAAGAAGATCCGTAAGGTAAAGCTCCCGAAGGAAGTCGGCCGGTTGCGGTATCTATCGGCGAAAGAGGCCCAGGAGCTTGTCAGCGTATGCGATCCTCATTTACAGCCGGTCGTTATTACCGCCCTCCATACTGGAATGCGGAAAGGGGAGATCCTAAAGCTGAAATGGGATAACGTGGACCTGCAGCACGGATTTATTCTTCTGGAAAAGACGAAGAACGGGGAAAGGAGAGAAATACCGATCAATACGACTCTCCGGGCAACCTTAAACAAGCTCCCTCGCAACTTTATTGAGAAGGACGGTAAGAAGGAGCTGGCGCCCTACGTCTTCCATGATCCGCTTACCTTAAAGCCATTTGACAGTGTGAAGCGGAGTTTCAATACTGCGGTCAAGAATGCGAAGATAAGTGATTTTCACTTCCACGACCTAAGACATACGTTTGCAAGTCTCGCTATGATGTCCGGGAAAATCGATATCGCTACACTCTCGAAGCTGTTAGGACACAAGAGCCTCAAACAGACGATGAAGTATGCTCATCTCGCCCCAGCACACCTCACCAAAGCAGTTCACGTTATGGACGAAGTATACGCCCTTCCAACTGACACAAAACTAGCACAGTCGACCGCTCAGCCTTCACAACAAATAGAAAAGGAGCTAAGCAGTGTCGCTTAACTCCCTGATATTCTATGCCTTAAATGGAGCGGGTGGCGAGACTCGAACTCGTGACCCCAACCTTGGCAAGGTTGTGCTCTACCAACTGAGCTACACCCGCATGGTAGTTCCTGCTTAAGACTTCGCAAATATAACAAACCAGTCTTTTCTTGTCAACCATAAAATTGAGAAGGCAGTTCTAAGAGACGCTTTATGACAAAACGCGCACAGCATCAGATCTGGAGGGTGTGGACACGAATTGGTCACCAGATGTTTAGAGCATGGACTGCTGCAGTGATGCGCACATCAAGGGCACGCGCTTTCCGGAATCGCCAGGGCCGCAAAACCTGTTTTTGTTGACTCTGATTTTTCGTTGTGGTATTGTTATTTAAGCAGTGATAACTGCAGGTTTTGGAGGGTAAATAAGCGTGAATACGGTAAAAACAATCGGTTTAATGGTGTTTATGACAGTGCTCCTCGTGTTCGTAGGAGCGGCCATAGGCGGTCGCGGAGGAATGGTCTTCGCGTTTGGCCTGGCTGTGATCATGAATTTCGGCTCTTACTGGTTCAGCGACAAGATTGTGCTCCGGATGTACCATGCGCAGCCGGTCAATGAAGCAGAGGCGCCGGAACTGTACTCCATAGTCCGTAACCTGTCTCGAAAGGCAAGTATGCCTATGCCGAAAGTCTATATCATGCCGGATGAGACCCCGAACGCCTTTGCGACAGGCAGAAACCCGGAACATGCGGTCGTTGCTGTAACGCAAGGCATTATGAAGATCCTGTCCCGCGAGGAACTTGCCGGAGTGATAGCGCACGAGCTGGCGCATATCAGGCACCGGGACATGCTCACCGGCACGATCGTGGCTACAATCGCCGGTGCTATCAGCATGCTGGCTCAAATGGCCCAGTGGGCCATGATCTTCGGCGGTGGGCGCAGAGACGACGACGAAGGCCAAGGGAACCCGATTGCTGCGCTTGTTATGATGATCGTGGCGCCGATTGCGGCCATGCTCGTCCAGATGGCTATTTCCCGTACGAGGGAGTATGAAGCCGACAAAGGCGGGGCCGGACTGCATGGAAACCCCCTGGCCCTGGCCAGCGCGCTTCAAAAACTTGAACGGGGTTCCCAGGTAATACCGATGCATGACGCAAAGCCGGCTACAGCGCATATGTTCATCGTAAACCCGCTGCATGGGGGCGGCCTGCTCAAGCTGTTCAGTACTCATCCTCCGATTGCCGAGAGAGTCCAGCGGCTGCAGGAGATGGCGAGAGGAAGGTAACGATTTCCGATTTCGGATTGAGAAATCAAAAGGCCCGCTTTCAGAATTGAAAGCGGGCCTTTTGATTCAGGAGTCTATTACATCCGCGTTTCCTTCATCCATTTGGGATATTTCTTCTTTGCAAATTCCACAGGCACTGTTCCGTATACCATGATCCGGAATGTTCCCGGATTTGCCAGAGTGCCGAGATAGGCGTGAACCGGAACGGCCACCACGAAGAAGATAAACGCCAGGTTATGGACAAAGTGCGATACCAGGATCAGCATTCTGCTTCCGGGAACGAGCCATATAGCAAACCCGGTTACAGCGATCGCCGCGCCTCCTGCCAGGATCGCAAAATAATAAAGCTTTTGCCCTGTGTTTATCTTGCCCATCGGAGGCACCACTACGTGTTTTTTCGAGAGGTAACCACCGCCCATTTTTAACCAGTTCCAGTCATCCTTGCTCAGGTCCATGGCTTCGCCAAGGTAGTTGAACATTGTTCCGGCCAGAGAGAGCGTGAATATCACGCCGCTCCAGTTGTGGACGATCTTCATGGCCTCGTTTGTTCCGAAAACCGCGTAGATCGACTCCATTTTAAAAACAAAACCATAGCCGGTCACAATCAGGATGATGCAGCTTCCGGCCAGGAGCCAGTGATTGACGATCTCTCCCGTGCTTGCTTTTCTGATCATCGTACTCATTATTTTTTCACCTCCTCATCATCCTTGTGCGGCCCGATGGCGGCGTAATGGATGAGCGCACCGGCCAGCGCTCCTCCAAGGCCGATTACGGTCAGCGGTTTGAGCACATTGTTCCAGAAGATGACGCTTTCCGGAATTGCAGGGTTCTCGTTCATGCCGTAGAGTTTCGGCGCATCCTTAAAAGCGTACAAAGTGCCGAGCCCGGTAAGGTCCGCTTCTCCGTAGACCTTGGCGTAGCCGGCCTTTTTCGCCGAAGAGAGCAGGGCGTTCCGGTCACCGTACTGAATGGCGCCGGTCGGGCAGGTCTTTGCGCAGGCAGGGGAAAGGCCCTCGGAAATCCGGTTCGCGCACAGGTCGCATTTGGCAACTTTGGAGCTGCTGTCATAGCGCGGCACATCAAACGGGCAGCCCGCCACACACAACTTGCATCCGATGCATTTTTCTCTGTCGTATGCGACTGCGCCTTCCCTTGTCCGGTAAAGCGCGCCGGGAGCGGGACAGATCTTCATGCAGCCCGCATCGCCGCAATGCATGCAGCGGCGGCTGACAAAAAGCCACCGTACCGGGTTGGACTCGGACGGCACCTCGCTGTAGCGAATAATATTAAACGCAGTAGGCGCGAGGTCCGGGGGGTTCTGATACGTCCCCGAGTTCCTGGTTTTCTCTGAGGAGAGCTGGTTCCAATTCTTGCAGGCGGTCTGACACCCCCTGCATCCGATGCACAACTCCGGTGAAATGAGCAATGCTTTTTTATTTTCCGTTGTTGTCGTTGTCATAATTTCCCCCCTATGCCTTCACGACGTTGACCATAAAGGCCTTGGATTCGGGTATCATGGTATTGGCGTCGCCCACGTTCGGCGTAAGCAGATTCGCGCTGTCTCCGCCGCTGCCGTCCTCGGGGAACTGCCAGCCGAAGTGCCAGGGGAGCCCGACCTGGTGCACCGTCGATCCGCCGATTTTGAAAGGTTTGAACCGGTCCGTAACCATCGCAATGGCCCAGAGCTCGCCCCGAGCCGACTTAACGGTCACTTTTTCGCCGTTCCGGATGCCCTTTTCCTTTGCCAGTTCCTGACTCAGCTCGACAAATATCTGCGGCTGCATCTCGAGCTGCCAGGACAGATGGCGCGTCATGACCCCGGTCTGCCAGTGCTCCGCAACGCGGTAGGTAGTCGCGACAAAGGGATAGCGCGTGTCGCACGAGGAGAAGGCATCATCTTTTTCATTGAACATCTTAACCGCCGGATTTACTCTCTGCTTTGACATGAGATTTGCTTCGAGAGGACATTCAAGAGCCTCATAGTGCTCAGGGAAGGGCCCGTCGACAAGCCCGGGGCCGAAGAGACCGCCGACACCCGTGGCCATCATAATGAACGGCAGCTTGCCTTTTTCCGTTGCCATGGGCGGAGCCGGTCCGTCCGGCACATCTCCGGCCCAGGCGCCCGGTTTCTTGGTTGCCGCGTCCAGCTTGTTGGGGTCCCACTTTACGACTGCGCGCTTGGGGTCCCACGGCTTCCCCTGGGGGTCACAGGATGCCCGATTGTAGATGATCCGCCTGTTGACCGGCCATGCCCAGGCCCATTCGTTATACAGGCCGAGGCCGGTGGGATCGTTTTTGCCTCTCCGGGCCATCATATTGATGATTTTGCCTTCCTTCTGCGTATAGCTCTGTGAATAGATCCAGGAGCCGCACGAAGTGGTTCCGTCCGCCTGCAAATGGACGAAGGAAGCGCAAAGATCGCCTTTTTTGCCCAGAAGCTTGGGTGGCGTTTGAGTTTTGTCGTAGACGTCTTCGAGATAGTAACCGTTTATCTCCTTCGCGACGTTATGGATGTTTACTGCCTTTACCTTGCCCGAAGCGTCTTTATCCCCGAAGTTCCACGTCAGGTTCACAATAGGTTCCGGGAACTTGCCGCCCTGCTTCTGGTAAAGGCTCTTCACCCTGAACTGGAGTTCGTTCATGATCTCCGAGTCCGGCTTGGACTCGCCGATGGGCTCTATGGCTTTATATCTCCATTGTGCCCAGCGGCCCGAGTTCGAAAGGCTTCCTTCTTTTTCGACTGACGAAGCCGCGGGGAGCAGGAAGACCTCGGTCTGGATGTCCTTGGGGTTCAGGCCGGGACCCTTCCAGAAGGACCCTGTCTCATTGTCATAGAGATTAACGTTCACCATCCATTTCAGGTTGGCGAGGGCTTTTCTGGTCTTGTTCGAATTTGCGCCCGAGCAGGCGGGGTTCTGGCCCCAGGCGAAGAAACCTTCGAACTGGCCTTTGAGCATCTTGTCAAACAGCATGAGCCAGGAGGCGTTCATGCCTTCGTCCAGTTTCGGGAGCCATGCATAACCGAAGTCATTGTCCTTCTGCGCTTTATTGCCGTAGACAGCCTTGAGGTAACTGGTAACGTACTTTCCCCGGTTGGACCACCAGTTCACACTCTTGGGCTCCTTCGTCTTGGGCGTGTGCTTTTCGATGTAAGCAGTAAGGTTCGCGATGGAAGCTGTCGGTACCGGCAGGTAGCCGGGCAGAATATGGAACAGCAGCCCCTGGTCCGTTGACCCCTGGACGTTGCTTTCGCCGCGGAGCGCATTGATGCCGCCGCCTGCCATTCCCATATTGCCAAGCAGCAGCTGGATAACGCTCATGGCGCGGATATTCTGGGTCCCGACCGTGTGCTGAGTCCAGCCCATGGCATAGAGTTCCGTACCCGCCCGGTTGGGTTTTCCTGTCGAGCCGTAAAGCTTGTAAACCTCTACGAGTTTGTCCTTTGGCGTGCCTGTAATGGAGGAAACCTTATCGAGCGTATACCGGGAATAATGCTTCTTCAGCTGCTGGTACACACTGTTGGGGTTTTGGAGGGAAGCATCTTTTTTCGGGATCCCGCTCTCATCCATCTGATACGACCAGGTCTTTTTGTCATATTTCCTGGTCTTCTCATCATAACCCGAGAACAGGCCGTTCAATTCGCCCGGGCCTTTGAAATCGGGGTTCAGGAGGAAAGGAGCATTTGTGTACTTGACCACATATTCTTTGAAGTAGAGATTCTTGTCCAGGATGTACTTGATCATTCCTCCGAGGAAGGCGATGTCGGTGCCCGAACGCATCGGGGCATAGACATCAGCCTTTGCAGCAGTCTGTGTAAAGCGGGGGTCGACGACAATAAGCTTTCCGCCCCGCTCTTTTGCTTTCATGACCCATTTCATGGAAATGGGATGGTTCGATGCAGGGTTGCTCCCCATTACGAGGACGACGTCTGCATTTCGTACATCGATCCAGTGATTCGTCATTGCACCGCGCCCGAACGACTCTCCCAGAGCCGCTACAGTAGCGGAGTGTCAGATACGGGCCTGGTGTTCTATGTATACGAGGCCCCATGACCGGAGCATTTTCTGAAGCATGTAGCATTCTTCATTGTCGAGTGCGGCGCTCCCAACATGGGCAATGCCGTCGGTACGGTTGACGCTGAACTCCTTCTCGACATCTTTCTCGGCGCCGTCCGGCTGTTTCTCCTTCACTTTCGATTTTGACGTCAGCTTGAAGGTCCTGTCACGAGTTGCCTTTACCCGCTTCGCGATCTCGTCGAGCGCCCAGTCCCATTCAACATCCTTCCATTCAGCGGCGCCGGCAGCCCGGTATTTCGGTTTCGTCAGCCTGTTCGTATTGTTTATAACCTGGAACAGAGATGCTCCCTTCGAACAGAGCGCGCCTTCGTTGATGGGATGATCAGGATCGCCCTCAGTGTAAATGACCTTGCCGTCTTTCGCGTGGACCACGATTCCGCAGCCTACCGAACAGTAGGGACAGATCGTTTGCGTCTCCTTGGCATCCTTGATCCGGAGCCCTTGTGCGTAGGCCTTTGCCGGGTCAAGATTGATGCCCAGGGAACTGAGCAGAACCGTACTGCCCGAGATCTTCATAAAATCCCGTCTCGATACCCCCATAGGAACCTCCTTTTTAAGCGGCTAAATTCAATTTACTGATCAGAAGTGAACAATTTATGTGACAGTTCCGGCATGAAATGAAACAAGATGAGAACGGGAATTCAGCCCGTATCAAAGAGAAAAATATTCATTGGGAAAAGAAAGTAAATTAATAAATTTAATTATATAATTAACGTTTCAAATATATCAGAGAAACGTTTTGTTGTCGAGAAAATTAGACGGCATTCAAACAGTTTCGGTGTTCAGAAACACTATGCTTTGGCTGTTTAAAAAGGAGTAACTATTCAGCTTCTTTTCAGAACGGCATTAAGACAAATCTGAGAAAAAGCCCTTCTATCCGCAGATTTCGTACCCTGCTGTTGCCAAAGCGCGGGCACAAGCAGATTGACGCAGATTCTAAAGCCGGAATTCTGGTTTTGTTTTTATCTGCGAAATCTGCGTAATCTGCGGATAAAAAAAGACCTGAGTAGTTAGTGTAGTGTCTCTTAAATGGACGGTGTTATGATGATTTCATCGAAAACTTATCTTCGCATAAATATTTGCTGATGAATTTGTAGGGCGACCCTTTGGGGTTGCTGCTGTTCCGGCGCTTTCAGCAAGGCTAAAGCCTTGCCCTACAAGTTTGGCTGCGGCCTACTGCTGCGCTATGATAACACCAGTCGTTTGTGAGACACTACATTAGAGTCTGTATTTAAATGCCCTTTTTCGTCATGCCGGACTTGATCCGGCATCCAGAGGTTTCTGAAAAGATTGGATTCCTGCCTTCGCAGGTGACGGTCTTAAATAAAACGGCAATTAAAATACGGGCTCTAGTTACAAAAAGGATTTGTTTGTTTTACAGGCAAATACGCGTTTCTCGACGAAGCAAATAATTTTCGAAAACGATGATCAACGCCTTTTTCGTAACAACCTTGACATTCCAGATCTACTTTGCTATGTTGTTAATAATTAAAGAAAAATTATTCGTATCTGTTTGACAGTCTTATGATCGTGAAGGGAGGCATGCTGGTTGCGATACAAATATCTGGCCTATAAATATACGCGCAAGGGCTCCGAGGGCTCCTTCCGGAGTTGGGAATCATTCGGAACATGGAACCAGCCCTCTGCAATCGTGTGGCGGCCTCCGACAGATGTGTATGAAACGCGGGAAGAACTCATTATTGTCATGGAACTGGCCGGCATGGCGGAAGACGAAATGGAAGTCACTCTTTTCAGCGATCTTCTCGTGGTGGAAGGGAAGCGAAAGCAATATCCATGCAGCGAGATGAACGCCTGCCATCAGTTGGGCATCAAATACGGCCAGTTCAGATCGGAGATCAATATTCCGGTGAGCGTGAATAGTGAGAATGTCAAAGCCGAATATAAAAATGGTTTACTCAAAGTGACTATCAGAAAAATTAATTGATGCCGTTGACAGCATGCAGGTAAACCCCGTTAGAGAACAAGTTCTCTAACGATGACAGATTGCGGGAGTCGGCGGCTTTCTCTAACGGGGTAAACAACGTTGAAGATCTCAAGTCTCTTTGAAAAACTATTCAAGAATCTTACTAGGAGCAAATCCATGGAAAGTCCAGAAACAGAGACAGAAAAAATACCGGTCGTACCGGCTGAGCTTCCTTTGCTGCCGCTGAAGGACACGGTTGTTTACCCGCTGACGGTCTACCCGCTCGTGATTGGGAAAGAAAAATCGATCAAGCTTATCAACGACGTTACCGTGGGCGACAAAATCCTGGCCCTCACCGCGCAGCGAAAAACGGACATTGAAGTGTCCGGGGTGTCCGATATTTATCCAATCGGCACGATGGCCCGCATCCTCCAGATGGTGAAAGTGCCCGACGGGACGCTGCGCGTGCTCGTGCAGGGCATCGAGCGGATCAGCATCGAGCACTTCCCGCAGGTTGAGCCTTACATCAGGGCACGGATAAAACCCATGCCCGACAAAATTGAAAAATCCGTGCAGCTCGAAGCGCTCATGCGCGGCGTATCGGAAGTCTTTCAGAAGATGGTTTCGCTCACGCCAAACATGCCTGAAGAGCTGTCTTCAGCTGCAGTGAACATCGAGGAGCCGCTCCAGCTGGCATACCTCATAGCAACGAATATCCGGATGGAACTGCCGCAGCGCCAGGAGATCCTTGAGACGGAATCGGTCTTCAATAAACTGAACAAAATCATACATTATTTGAACCGCGAGGTCGAAGTGCTCGAACTCGGCCGAAAGATCCAGGGACAGGCCAGGGACCAGATGCAGAAGGCGGAACGCGAGTACCTGCTCCGTCAGCAGCTTTCGGCAATACGGAAAGAGCTGGGCGAAGAAACCGACGAGGGCTCGGAACTGAAGAACCTGCGGGAAAAAATTGAATCGGCAAAAATGCCTCCGGAAGCCGAGAAGGAGTCAAAGCGGGAGCTCGGCCGCATGGAAAAACTTTCGGCTTCATCCCCGGAATACTCAGTCATCCGCACCTATCTGGAATGGATGACGACGCTGCCGTGGAACAAGACATCGGCGTCTCCGATTGATATCGGGAAGGCGAGGATCATACTTGACGAGGACCATTATGATCTCGAGAAAGTAAAAGACAGGATCCTTGAATATCTGGCTGTAAAAAAGCTGGGGCAGGAGAGGGAGACCAAAGATAAGTCACGCATGCGGGAGCCGATTCTCTGCTTTGTGGGGCCTCCAGGAGTGGGAAAGACATCGCTCGGCCAGTCCATTGCCCGGGCACTGGACAGGAAATTCATGCGCCTGTCGCTTGGCGGATTGCATGACGAGGCTGAGATCCGGGGCCATCGCCGCACGTATATAGGGGCGATGCCCGGCCGGATCATCCAGGTCATCAAGCGCATCGAGACGAAAGACCCGGTAATCATGCTCGACGAGGTCGATAAAGTGGGCGCGGACTGGCGCGGCGATCCTTCTTCCGCGCTCCTTGAGGTGCTCGATCCCGAGCAAAACAAGGACTTTCGCGATAATTATCTCGATGTGTCTTTCGATCTTTCGAGCGTCATGTTTATTACCACCGCAAACCAGCTCGATACGATTCCGCCGCCGCTGCTCGACCGCATGGAAGTGCTCCATTTGCCGGGGTACACCGAGCACGAAAAACTGAATATAGCGAAAAAATACCTTATCCCGAAGGAGATCCAGGCAAACGCGCTGAAACCGGATGAGATCGTGATAGAGGACGATGCGCTGCAAGGCATCATCAAGGACTATACGCGAGAGGCAGGGGTTCGTAATCTTGAACGCGAAATCGCAAATGTATGCCGCAAGGTGGCCAAGGCCGTTGCGGAAGGGAAACCGGTCCCGATAACCATCAAGATCGAGAGTCTGCACGACTACCTGGGAAATCCCCGGTTCTTCGCGGAAACCGCGGTCCGGATCGATCGTCCCGGTGTTGTTACGGGGCTTGCGTGGACGCCCACGGGAGGGGACATCCTGTTCATCGAGGCCTCCATGATGCCCGGCAACAAACAGCTGACCCTGACCGGCCAGCTCGGGGATGTCATGAAGGAATCCGCCCAGGCAGCCCTGAGCTACGTCAGGTCTCAGGCGCAGGAGCTCGGCATCAACAAGGACTTCTTTGACAAGACCGACATACATATCCATGTTCCGGCAGGAGCGATACCGAAGGACGGGCCGTCGGCAGGCGTTACGATGACCACCGCTATCGTATCCATGATTACCGGAAAGGTGGCGAAACATGACGTCGCGATGACCGGGGAGATAACGCTGCGCGGCAAAGTTATGCCGATCGGGGGCGTAAAGGAAAAAGTGCTGGCAGCGAGACGCGCCGGCATCAAGACGGTGATCCTTCCTGAAAAGAACAAAAACGACCTGGACGATGTTCCGGCGGATTTACGCAAAGAAATGAATTTCGTTTTTGTGGACACGATCGACCAGGTGATCACCGCGGCGCTTGACGGGAAAAAGAGCAGCTGATCAAGTTTGTTTGGTTTGTCGGGTTTATTTGGTTACAGAAACCAAAACCAAACAAACCAAACAAACCAAACAAACCAAACAAACCAAACAAACCACTTAATGACTTCTTCCCAGACCATCAAAAGACTTCCTCCCTGGTTCAAGATACGAATCGAAGCAGGAGAGCGCCACTCAAAGGTCCGCAGATTGATCAAGGAGGGCAGACTTCACACCGTTTGTGAAAGCGCTGCCTGCCCGAACAGGCTGGAATGCTGGAACGCGGGAACAACGACATTCATGATCCTGGGTAATATTTGCACGCGATCGTGCCGCTTCTGCAATGTTCCGAAAGGTCTACCTGACGACGCCGACTTCGACGAACCATATCGAATCGCCGATGCCGTTGCAGCACTCGGTCTCCGCTATGCGGTAATTACATCCGTGACCCGTGACGATCTGGCTGACGGCGGGGCGTTTCTCTTCGCAGAAACTATTCGGGCAATTCGAACGAAATCTCCTGGATGCAGGGTTGAAGTTCTTATACCGGACTTCCAGGGTTCTGCAGCCTCGCTTCGAACCATCCTCGACGCAAAACCCGATATCCTCAATCACAACATTGAAACAGTGCCGTCTCTGTATTCACGAGTGCGTCCGGGAGCTGATTATAGACGTTCGATAGAACTGCTCGCAAATGCACGTGAAATTGGGAGCTGTGACGAAAACGGGTTTAATGCTGGGATTAGGGGAGGGAAATGAAGAAGTTCTCCGGGTCATGAAAGAACTCCGCAACAACGGCTGTACTTTTTTAACGCTCGGACAGTACCTAAGGCCGGGGAAAAGCAGTTTGCCGGTGGAAAAGTATTATCATCCCGGATGAATTCAAGCAGCTTCGCGACATGGCTTTTGATTTGGGATTTCGTCAGGTTGCATCAGGACCGCACGTCAGGAGTTCCTACCATGCTGCCGATTACGGCAGCGGTCTGATACATAATAAACACATTTAGAGAAGGGAGTATTGTGAATTAAAGTGTTTTTGCTTATTGGATTATGATTTGACATAATATACATTATCGGACAATGGGAAAGATAAAGTTTAAGGTTAGATTTGTAGGTTTAAGTCATTGTTTGTTTGGTTTGTTTGGATCGAGGCATCCGTGATGCCGTCTCTTTTGTAGGCTGATTAATTGAGATTAAAAAGGTTAAGGTTGGGATGCCCGTTTCGGCGATCGGTTGGTCGTTGTTCGGCTTTAACCGTAAACCGCTTTTACGGTCCACGATACGGGCTTCGTTCCCTTAGACGAACTACCGTTTCAAGGATGGTCAAGTGGTAAACCGGCTAGGGTTCTGACGCCCGTTTCGGTTTATGGTCACGTGGTTCGTGCTCATCGCTGAATCTATTCGATACGGGACTCGATGCGTGAGACGAACAACGATAACTTCGACGATAAATTGACCTATATTACCTATGGACATATCACAATTTATGATATATATTTTCTTTATGAAAAATCTTAAGAAAAAGCCCATTCAAATGTATATCGAGCCGGCTCAGGATGCGGCGCTCGCAGTCCTGGCTAAGAAGCGCGGGGTGTCAAAGGCTGAGTTGATACGGGAAAGCATCGAGAAATATTTGACCGCGCTCCCGGTTGAGGAGGATCCGGCTATGGGCCTTGTCGGGCTCGGAAACTCAGGCAAAGGAGACATCTCCGAGCATCACGACAAATACCTGGTGAAGTACCAAAGAGCAGGCAGGAGATGAGGCTTCACGAGGCAGTATTTGTTGATGCCGGCGCGTGGATTGCGCTGGCGGACACCGACGATGCAAACCATAAAAAAGCCGCAGCAGTATATCCCTCTCTTCTCTCAAGGAACAGCCCTCTGATAACCAGCAATTTAGTTATTGCCGAGGCGTATGTCATTCTTTTGAATGAATTGGGACATGCAGCGGCTTTTGCCTTTCTTGAACGAGTGAAGACAAGTCCGAGGATTATGCGGGTATATTCAACCGAGGATATCGAAGCTGAAGCGCAGGCGATGCTGGGCAAATACTCCGGTCAGGATTTTAGCTATGCCGATGCGGTGAGCTTTACGATCATGAAACGACAAAAAATCAGTAAAGCATTCGCATTCGACAAACATTTTCTTGCGGCAGGTTTTGCCGTTATTTCTATTTAAAGCTTAATGCTGGCCATTCCTATTACGCGGTTTGCTTTTTCGAAACCGGGTTCCTTCTTATGCAGAAATTGCGTTCCAAACGACAAATTAAACCTCTCGCCAACGAGCCTCAAGCCATAGGTAAGCCCGGAATAATCACCGCCGAGGGCCGATATTTTGTCAATTCCCGACACCAGGTTGTATTCGATAAGCATCTGGAGATTCCGGTGTTTGCTTATAGGAAGCAGCAAGCCCGCGTTAACCTCGCCGTACCGGTCCCGGTAGCGCTTATCAGAGAGATCGTGAAAGACGACCTGACCATCAGCATAGATGCCGACGATATGCTCTCCCCAGTCCATCTCTGTGCCCACAGAAAGGCCTGTTTTTGCCCCCCAGTGAACAATACTGCTCAGTCCAAGCTTTTCATCAGCGGTAGGGGCTATTCCGGTAATTAGCAAGGCAAGGGAAGGGTTTGAAGAATATTCCTTATGAGGCAGGAAATTCCACTTGCACGATATATGCGTGTCCCCTGCCCCGCGTTCTTTATTGCTCCCCCCATCCAGTGTTTTGCGGAAATAGGACCCTTTTATGGCTATCTCCAGGTCTGGCGACACTCCCGCAGTTATGCTTAGCATTGGAACTTCCGTGACGATGTAATCCGGAACAGTGCTGTTTTCAGACAGGACGGCGCTGGCTACTTCTACTGTGTGATCCGGGACCGTGTACGGAGCGGTTGTAAACAAGAGACCGGTAAATCCGGATGAATTGACCGGCCGGTTGATTATCTCGAGGTCTTCGGCGGCTGCAATGGAGGGAAGGATTATGAGAACGGATGTGATGAGGAATTTGAGCAAGGTTTTATTGGTTGTATTGGTTCATCTTGGTCGAATTAGTCTAAGCAATCCAACTGATCCCTACCGCTTTTTCTGTTTTGAAAGATATTCTAGAAAGAATGCAATGAATACGCCGATAAAAATGCTTGCAACACCTGCCAGCATCATATTTTGACTTATCTTCGGCCGCGACTTCCTCTCCGCAGGGACGGCTTTGTCCACTATTTGAATAGTTACATTAATGGATTTTTCATTCAAGATGCCGGTTAGAGCTGTAATGTAATAATTGGCAATGTCTGCAGCAAGCTTCGGGTCCTTCCACTCGACACTCACCGTGATGGCCCCTTCCTTACTCTTGTGGAATTTTGCGACACCCGTGTTCAGTTGTTTTATAGCATCCTGCATGACAGGATGTTTATCAGGATTTATCCAGGTCCCTCTGGTTGAATCCCATTCTTTGTCAAAAAAGACCTTCATCAATCCGAATTTATTGATCACATCCACGGCAATAGTCCGACTCTTCAGTATGACCATTATCTTATCAGCAGGCGTCTGCACGCCACCTAGGCCCCCGAAGGCCCCCGCTAAAGGAAGGGCTGATAATGCGGCGCCAAGCCCGCCTGATTCGGAGCCCGACGTGATGATCATAGCTTCTGACTGATAAAACTTTGGAAGTTGAAGGCTTATTACCATGGTTGCCGTAACGCAGACGACAAACAGAGCCATCAATAGGTATTTTCTGCGCCAGAGAACGCTTCCAGTATTCGAGTAGATTTATTTCGTCGTCTTCATAAATGGGTTGCATGATTTCCGGTTTGTTTCGTTTGCTGACGTATTCTATTGTTTCATTTGGCATGTTTGTTTTTAATTGTTTCTTATTTTCAGATTCGTTTTATATGGACCAAGGGAACCGTGTTCCCGTTTCATGTTCTGATTTAGTGGGACGCCTCCATATCGTTTTACGCCGTCGCTTCTTAATTAAAACAACACATTTATTGTGGCGAGTACAACCGCGGTCTTGAACATGATATCGATAATGTCCTTGAAAAATCTGAGTCCTGCGTTTCGCTCCATTTTCTGAGGAACAAAAACCGTATCACCCGCGTTCAATTTCACATTTTCTATTTTCCCGACAGATGGTGAGTCTCCGCTGTAGGCAAAGCCGTTCGCCTGCAGCACGTATACCTGGTCTTCTTCTGCAAGATTCGTGTAACCCCCTGTCAAGTTAATGTAATTTTTGAGTTTGAGCCCCGGCACGAAGACTTGAGCGCTGGGACTGTGGACTTCTCCCATAACCAGAACTTCCTGCGGTCTTTTGGGAAAAAAGACGGAGTCGCCGTTTTTGAGAAGCAGGTCGTCCTTGGTTCCGGCCCATTCATCGATGTTATCCGTAATATTGATCGCCACTCTGCCCTCGTACTGCTCCTTCATGCTCTTGAGGTTCTCAAGCAGACTCTGGTTCAAGCCAAGCTCTACCTTTGACGCGGCAGCCTCTTCAGGGCTTATCGCCTGTACTGCCGATCCCGCTGCGGTTTGTAGGACCTGACCCTGCATCCGGGTGATAAAATTTTGAAGGTTTTTCTCCTGGCTGTTTTTCACGTCTATCCGCTTGAATATCGCCCCATAAGAGTATGCCTCGCGTGTATACCCGCCGGCCCTGCGCAGGATGTCGCTCAGCCGCTCTCCCTTTTGTATTTCATATTCGCCGGGGCTCATCACCTCTCCGTCGACCCTCACCTTCTCCACTTCGCGGTACAAGGTATAGACCCTCACCTGGTCCTTGGGCATCAGCGGAATATTCAGGGACTCATCACCCTCGATGAGTTTCGAAAGGTTGACCGGAATAATCTTGCGGTCTTTAAAATCATCCGTCAGGCGGATAATCTCGACTTTTTTGAGATCAGCGGTGGGCAACAACTGGCCTTCCGATATTATTTCCTTCAATTTCAGGTCCTGTCTCCACTGATAATCCCCGGGATTGCGCACGTCCCCCTGGAGATTGACGGTCTCCCATACCCGGTCATAAACCGGCCTGACGGACAGTACGTCCATGTTCTGAATCTTTGCGCGGAGCATATCTTCCGCGCCAGAATCGCCTATGCGTGATGCCGGCACCTTAATATCAAGGATCACCTTTTTTTCGTTATTGGAATAACGGGTCAACTGGAGCGTGCTTGCCAGGCCGATCGGCATAAGGCCGCCCGCTGTCCTGAGCAGGTCGTTAATGGTCTCATTCCCCTTCAACTCATAGATAGCCGGCCGGTATACGGTACCTGCAACTCCAGCAATTGGGCCGATAAGCGGCACAAAAACCGTATCTTCCTGCTGCAGTCTGAGGTCCTGGCTCCGGTCACCCTTAAGTAAAAAGTCGTAAATATCGAGGGTTTTTATCACTTTTCCGCCGCGGAGCACCTGAATTGAACGGAGTGTTCCCTTCTTGGTTGGCCCGCCGGCGGCAAACAGTGCGCCGTATGCGGAAGTGAGTGAACTGACCGTATAACTGCCCGGCGAGTTGATTTCTCCTACCACGTACACCGTAATGGTTCTAAGCGTTCCCATGGCTACGCTGAGATTGAAGTTGCTGTAATAGCGCGATAGGTGGCGATGAAGGGTGTTCTCAAGATCTCCGTAGCGAAGACCTGCAACGGCGACTACACCCACCTTAGGAAGCGTGATTGTGCCTTCTTTGGCGACGCGAAGAGAAAAAATGCCTTCGGTGGTTCCCCACAAGGTAAGCGTGAACTGGTCCCCCGGGCCGATAATATAGTCAGGGCCGACAGGCGCGTTCGATGAAGGGACAAGAGTGGCGGTCGTCTTCATGAATGCCTCATACCCGAACTGCCTAAGATCATTCAGCATAATTTCGGCGGTTGGCATGTTACCCGACAGAGTTCGCTCGAAAATCGAGCGCTTTTGGGTCGTATCCTCGGTTTTTTTCTGTTTTTGCTGTTCTGTCAGAATCCTTTGAGCTGTAGCCGTGTCGCCTCTCTGGATCGCCTGCGTGAGCTCTCCGGCGGTCCGTGAATCAAGCGTTGAGGCTAGCCCTTGCCTGCTTTTAAAGTCTTCGTAGATTTTTCTTGCCGCAGCATAATCGCCCCGCTTCGTAGCAGCTTCGAATTCTTGCGCCGCATCGGAATCGGTTTTTTGCATTTCCTGAACAATATTTTCCGAAGCAGCCTGAGGATTAATGCCTTGGAGATTTAGATTTTGCAGAGATTGGGCAAGAACTGCTGATGGGGATATCAATATCGCAAAGAGAAAGCCGCAAAAAATTCGTTTCACTGCGTAAAATTCCTCCGAAAAATACTTAATACTTTCGATTTAAGAGTTTGGGCTGCGATTATTACTGAAAAAGAATGAGGAAGTATAACAGACATTCGCTGGAAAATCAATGATTTTAAATTATTCTTAAGGTTGCTGCCAACGATATATTCTCTTAAGAATCGAGATTGCCTGCAGCTCTCTGCAGGGGCGATGTAATTTCAATGTTATTGATGGGGATTGTATTCACCCGAGTTTCAGGTGAATCCTGCTCCAGCCTCTCCGGGCTACGTGAAACTTCGTAACTGTGTTTTTTGAGCATTGATCCGTTGTTCTCGATGCTCGGTCCTCCTTTTTCAGGCTGGTATTCCGGCACAATCTGTTTGATTCTTTTAACAATATCCTGCGTGAACCCACTCTTCAGCAATTGAAAAAGAAGCTTATCGAGCCTGGAAAACAGCTCCTCTTGTTGTACTACCTCCATTTTGGCCACTTTTATTTTTTCATGGATAGTTTCTTTTATCTCCTCCCCTTCCGTCAAAAGCTCTTCATACAGTTTTTCTCCGGGCCTCAGGCCGGTAAAAACGATCTCGATGTCTTTTTCTGGTTCGAGACCCGAAAGGGTGATCATGTCGCGAGCAAGGTCTACGATCTTGATGGCCTCTCCCATGTCCAGAATAAATATTTCGCCGCCTTTTCCCATTGCTCCGGCCTGCATGATAAGCTGAACCGCCTCTGGAATGGTCATAAAATAGCGATAAATTTCCGGATGAGTTACTGTCAGCGGCCCGCCTTTTTCTATCTGGCGCTTAAAAAGGGGGATCACGCTCCCCACACTGTTCAGGACATTGCCGAACCGAACGGTTACGAATTGCGTTTTACTGTTGCGATAAAATGCCTGGCAGATAAGCTCTGCCATGCGTTTGCTGGCGCCCATAATGTTGGTGGGACGAACCGCTTTATCGGTGGACACCATAACGAATTTGCGGACGCCGTACGTCTGGGCAAGATTCGCGATGGTCCAGGTCCCGAACACATTGTTTCTCAACGCTTCAATCGGGTTCATTTCCATGAGAGGAACGTGCTTATAGGCAGCAGCGTGGAAAATAACTTCCGGCATGTATTTGACGAGGGTGCGTTCTACGCTCTTTTGATTCAAGATATCGCCGATGACCGCGCAGGTTTCGAGCTGAGGGAACAGCTCCAGGAGGTTCATTTCGATCTGGTAGAGATTGAACTCCGAGCGTTCAAACAGAACAAGGCGCTTCGGCTTGAAATGGGCCACCTGGCGACATAGTTCCGACCCGATCGACCCGCCGGCGCCGGTGATCATAACTGTCTTGTCGCGCAGATAGTCCCTGATGGAAGCCATATCGAGCTTGACGGGTTGTCTGCCGAGAAGGTCCTCAATTTGAAAATCACGAAGAGCGCTTACCTTGACGGTGCCATTGAGCAGTTCGCCGACGCCGGGAAGGGTCTTCACTTTCAGTCCTGCGCTTTTACAGGTCAGCATGATCCTTCTTTTGGCCTTGGGCGAGGCAGAGGGAGTTGCGATAAAGACCTTATCCACATTCATTGTTTTTGCTATATTCGGTATGTCCCGGCTATTTCCCAGCACCGGGTAGCCGTGAATGGTCTGATTACGTTTTGATCTGTTATCATCAACAAAACCGACAGGGCTGTATTTCAATTGGTAGTTTCCGAGTATTTCCCGGAGGATGATCTCCCCTGCCCTGCCTGCGCCCACGATGAGAACTTTTTTAGCCTCTCTCGACTCTTTAGGCCGACCGTTAAGGACCATGTCGTAAAAACCCGACCTGTACAGCCGGTAGGTAAAACGACTTCCGCCGATGAGGACGATCATAACGAACCAGTCGATAATAAAAAGAGAACGAGGATATTCATGTGCCGCCTGAAATAGAAACAGGATACACACATAGATGAGGGTGCTCAGGGAAACCGCCCGTATGATAGAGATAAGGTCGCTTGTACTTACAAAACGCCACATCCCGTTATAAAGCCCGTTTAACCAAAAAATAGACAGCCTGACAAGAAGTACCAAGGGAATGAGAACCAGTATTTGCCCTATATGAGGATCGAGTCGCAGAGTACTGAAGCGGAGAGCGTAAGATAAAAAAATCGATACTGATATGAGAACAGCATCGCAGATGAAGACCATATATTGTTTTAACCGGTTATGTAACATAAGGGCACTCCTTCGTCTATCTTTTGTGGCCAATAACCATGAATTTCATGTAATTGAAATAATTGAATATTGAACTTAAGTTACATATATTACTAGGTTTCGTGAAAGATGTAAATAGCCTTGACAGGGTATTTTTAGGGTATTTCCAACTATAGACAACAAAGCATTGACCAAGAAGGATAAAATACGGTAGGTATTATATCAGCGGTCCAGCTAATGTAAAGGTATTATTCACATGCAGACGTTTTGCAGTTCATTCAACGTCATAGATAAAAATCAGGTAGTGCGTCAAGCCTCATTAAGTAAGCGTCGTTTCAACAACTCGCGACTGTTAGTTTTCATTTTATGTAGAAATTATGGTGTTATTTGGGTCATTCTGCTTACAACGATTTTGTCGGAACCTGGTGGTGGGAAAGCTTGTAGAACTTGCTCACGCCTTGCGACTGTAATTAATTGTGGATCCGCCTTGAGACGCTCCAACATTTTTCGCACACCTAAAAGAGCTTGCTGCCTGGAAATAATTGCTATTATAGTCAATATAATTAAACGAATGTCCAATATAAAATTATGTTTCTCAACGTAAAAAAGGCCGAGTCGACTCTTCCATGGACGAATAACCTGATTATATTTCAGATCCGGGTCGTCACTGCCGGCAAGAATGTCTCCCTCATCTGAAAAAACGATCGAAGAAAAATCAGTTATACCAGGCCGGACGTCAAGCAGGTGCAGCTCTTCCTTGGTATATAAATTTACGTCTCTTGGGACATTTGGTCGAGGTCCCACTAAGCTCATCTGGCCCCAAAAAACATTCCAAAGTTGTGTGAATTCATCTAATTTGTATTTTCTAACAAAATGTCCAACTTTTGTAATTCTTTTGTCTCCTCCCGCTGTAGAGTCAACCCCGCTTTTATCAGCACCGACAATCATTGAACGCAACTTAACCATCTTGAATGGTTTTCGGTCTTTACCCACACGGTCTGCAATATAAAAAGGATGATGAAAATCTTGCAACCAGATAAGAATCATTACGGGTAGTAAAACAGGCGACATGATCAATAACCCAACCAATGACCCAGTTATATCAAAAAAACGTTTCATGAAAGTTTTCATAAAGTCAACACCTGCCATTTCTTAAAATAAGTTGAATCCGCTCACTTATTGAGTGGCTATCAAGACTATATTGTTTTCTTAAATATTCCTGCGACCCAACAATGCTAGAAAAACCAGAATTTAAACCTATACGCAAAAATTTGTTCGGTAGTATGCCTTTGTCGAGCATAGCCTCGGCAACCGCACTACCAAGCCCACCATAAAGAGTGTGTTCTTCTACAGTGATAATATTTCTGGTATTCCGGCAAGCGTGAATAATAGTTTCTGTGTCAAATGGCTTCAAAGAATGAACACTGATAATTCCAGAGTTAATTCCTTTTTTGCTTAATAATTCAGAAGCCAGCCAAACCTCAGCTAAAATTCCGCCAGTTACAATAATCGTACAATCCACTCCTTCTCGCAGTACTCGTGCCTTGCCTATGTTAAAAGTTTCTCCTTCATACACGGGACTATCTTTTCCAAACGTTTTATCAAGACGCAAATAACATGTCCCTGGCTGCATAACAATTGCTTCTGTTGCCTCCGTTGCTTCCCAAAGTCCGCATGGAGAGACAACTGAAATATCGGGTAGACTCCGCATAATCGCCAAATCTTCTGTGGCATGATGAGAAATGCCAAGTTGCCCATAACTAAAACCGCCACCGATAGAGACAATCTTGACATTTGCGTTATGATAGCAGGCATCATTACGAATTTGCTCTAGACACCGCAATGTTGTAAAATTAGCAATAGAATAAGTAAAGACAATTCTGCCTTCCATTGCCAGGCCTGTTGCAAGGCTAGTCATATTCTGTTCTGCAACCCCAGCATTAATAAACTGATCAGGAAAACGACTTCGAAAATCGTCCAGCACACCAAAACCCAGATCACCGGTAACCAGGGTAATACGCGAGTTTCTTTCTGCCAGCTCGGAAAGTCTTTTAATAAAACGATCTCGCATATAGTATCAACAAGCCTCCAATTCTTTAAGTGCTGAATCAAATTCTTTTCCTTTAGCGCATCGATAATGCCATAGGACCTTGTCCTTTTCCATAAAAGAGACACCTTTGCCTTTAATAGTATGAGCAATAATTACTGTTGGCAAACCCTGCTTCGCTGGCATATTAGATAATACGGCAGCTAATTGTTGGTGATCATGGCCGTCTACTTCGTGGACAGCCCATCCAAATGCTGACCATTTTTGGGCGAAAGGCTCCAGATCGAGTACTTCTGCAACAGAGCCTAAAGCCTGAGATTTGTTGTAGTCAATTATTGCAATCATATTGTCCAATTTGTGATGACCGGCAAACATAATAGCTTCCCAGTTTGCCCCCTCATCGCATTCGCCATCTGATAGTAATACGACTACGCGATGATCTTGTTTGTCCTTCTTGGCTCCCAACGCCATACCTACTCCAACACCGAGACCATGGCCCAAACTGCCGGTCGATAATTCAACTCCGGGGATACCTTTATGGCTGACATGGCCACTTAAATCAGAGCCATTTTGGTAATGTGTTGCAAGCTTTTCGAGTGGGAAAAAGCCGGTTTCAGCGAGCGCCGCATAAACAGCGGCGCCGCCGTGCCCTTTGCTGAGGATAAAACGATCCCTTTGGGGGCTCCGGGGCTCAGCAGGATTTACTTTCAGTATCCCGCCATAAAGTACCGCCAGAATATCAGCCATGCTTAGCGCAGCTCCGATATGGGAACTTCCGCCGCAACTGGTCATTTTTAAAGCGTGGATCCTAATTTTTTTTGCTAGTTCTTTTGTATTCATATTGTCCTATAAGTTGAATTAGATTGCAATGCCTGACTTATATAAATTTCCTCTGCTATGCTGTTTTACGAGTAATCGAATTTATTTAACTGTTATTTTTGGTAAAAACGAATGATACAATCACCTACATAATGAACATCGTCATCAGACAACGACATGTTGAGCGGCAACATGAGCATTCGCTCGAACAGTCTTTCAGTGTATGGGAGAGACTTGTTAAAACCTAACTTCTGAAACTGATGGACAGACTTGCCGCCCCATTGTATCAATGTGCCTACCCCTTTATCGGCAAGATATTTTTTTAACTTATCGCGCCGTTCAGCCTCAATTTCATAATTCTGATAAATATCGAAATGATCGGGATCACTATCTGGAGCCGGCGGCAGTATCACTTGTTCCAGATCCCGAAGACGTTTCTGATAAAGTGATGCGATTGCTCTTCGACGGTCAATTACGTTCTGATAACTTTTAAATTGAATATCAAGAAACGCCGCCTGTAGATTGTCCAGCCGGCTATTCCTGCCCCAGAGCTCAACATCTCCTGTCTGAGGGTTTCTACCATGATCCCGCATGAGACGAATTTTCTCATAAATCTTCTGGTCATTGCACAGAACAGCACCGCCGTCACCAAGACAGCCTAATACTTTTGCGGGATAAAAGCTAATACAGCCGCCGACCCCAAAGGTGCCTGCATGACGTCCCTTAAAGCGGGAACCAAGCGCTTGTGCAGAATCCTCTAAAACTAATAACCTATGTTTATTAGCAATTTCTAATATTGCATCCATATTACAAGTACGGCCATTGAGTTGGGTTGGCATGATAGCCTTTGTTCTGGAAGTAATAGCCTGCTCAACAGACAGAGGGTCTATCAAATGATCTGCACCTGCCTCAACCGGCACCGGGACTGCCCCGTTCATTTGAATGGCGGAGGCTGTAGCCAGCATGGTATGAGAACAGAAAATTACCTCGTCTCCAGCACCAATGCCAGCCGCGTCTACAAGCATTTCCAAGGCATCTGTGGCATTGGCAACGCCGATCGCGTATCGAGCCCCACTGAATTCTGCTAGATGCTGCTCGAAATCCGACAGATCCTTCTGAGTAATAAAGGCACCACGCGCCCCTACGTCTTGAAAAACACTTAAAAATTGTTCCTTCTGAGAATCAAAAAGAAAAGGATAATTGAAAAATGGAACAGACTTCATTTTTTGACTTGTAGGCATAAGCGTCTCCTCGATTGAGAAATATTTTATAGGTTGGCTTTTCGGCATCGAACACCCAGAAGCTTATTACGTTTCTACACTTCTGCAAGCCATTCATCATCATCATGAATCAAATCTATTTTATCAAGCGCTGTTCTCAAAAATTTGATGCGAGGATTAATAAGAATATTCTCTCCTTTAAATTATTTCTCACAGACTTTTTCTTAATACATAAATGACATGCCCAACCGAAAACGGAACAATTTTCTGCACGAGAAAATATAGGGAGGGTAACTTCGAAGAAAGGAATCTCCCTAACGGCGGAATGAGTGCACTATTTACGACCTTCTCAAGTCTACAGTGCCCTTGGTTAATAGCGAATAGCCTCCTGACTCGATTTCTGTCAACCGCCAACAGCCCTTCGCGTCCTCCATCATAACGCCAATCGGCCAGGAGCAAAATACCGCCAGGTCGTAAGACGCGTAACATCTCCCTGGCAATATTTTTTGCCAATCGGTCGTCTGTGATTTGGAGAAAGATGGTGCCCTCCATCACCACGTCAAAAGCGCCATCCGGCCAAGTGAGATGCTGTGCATCTTCACATCGGATATCCTGAATTGGAAATCGACGTTTAGCAGCTTCAATCCGTTCTGGAATAATGTCGACCATCGCAAGTTGTTCAGCAGGGAAACCCAATTCAAGCAGAAGTGCCAGTTCGCTGCCCGCTCCTCCACCTATATCAAGTATGCGAACTTCCCTGGAAACACCGCGCAGAGATTCAATCCAGGCGCGTCGAACAGCCAGAGATTGAAACATCACTTCCGGATTCAGCAGAAGATCGTTTCGGTCCTGGGATTTATTTGCGTAGTAAATGTTGTAAATCTCTTTCGTCCGTACTTGCGCGTCCACAATAGCATTATCGGACATAAAATCTCCTTCCTACGGCCATTTAACTCTAGCCAAATGGCGTCTGTGCCATTAGCAAGGCCAAAGGCATTTTTAACACCCATTTACGCAACCAGATTCTTTTCAAACTATGATATATCCTTGCAGGATATACGTACCTCGGCGGCAGATGTCCATCAAAACTCCAGATAATCCTGCTCCTTCTCAGCAAATAGTGCGGGATAATTGAAGAGGGATGGAACGATTTGCGTTTTTATGTATAAATCTCCATGAATTATTAATTTTTATAAGTTTTATTACGCAAATGGCCATGGCCTATAGCGACCGGCACCAAGCCAGGGTTCTTTAGTCTTTTGCACCGGCGCGGTTCGTGTCACCAGTCGAAGCAAACCGTAAAGGACACCTATACCGTGCAAGAAGTGGTATAGGAAAAAACAGGCAGGCAATAGCAGAGCATGGAGAAACGATCGATAACGAATTGCTTGTTGAACCGCCGAAATTGCAGCCAACAGCCCGTAAAGAGCCATCACAGCCAGAAACGGCAACTCAATCCATGCGGTCAAAGGTCCGAATGTCAAGCCACCCAGAACTCCAGCTGCAAAAAAACCGGTAATTGCATGACGCGGAGCAAAAGCATAGGGAGCCACCCACCAAAGATATGCATTATATGGTGCTTCCTTGACAATTTGTTTTTTATAAAATTTGATCAAAGTAGGCTGATTGTGGTAATAAACCTCAATTTGAGGGTTAAGCCATACCGTTCCGCCTGCCGCGATAATGCGCCGGTTGATTTCATAATCCTGAGCACGCACAAGTCTCTCATCATATAACCCAATTCGATCAAAAATCGTTCGTTTGAAGAAGCCGTAAGGGACTGTATCAGCAGGTTTCTCTTGTGCGTCCAAACGAAATTCGGAATTTCCAACGCCAAAACGATGCGTTGTCAGGGCCTGCACTAATCGTGCTTCAAATCCGGAACCACCCGGTTTAGTAATGAACAGCCCCCCAACATTGTCCGCCCCAGTCCGCTTCGCGGTCTCTAAGCAAAGACGTAGATAATTAGGCGGATAGAAAGAATGGGCATCCAGCCTTAGAATGTAATCCCCTCTGCCTTTTCGAATAACGATATTCAGCGCGCATGATTGAATTCGGCCAGGATTGTCCATCACAATAATATTGTTATGGCGGAGAGCGTAGTCATGAGCAATTTCCAGAGTTTTATCGGCTGAACCACCATCAAGAACATAAATAGCAGTGCTAACATTTTTTGGCAGATCAAAATCAAGCACTGAGTCAAGACAGCCTTGCAAATATGCTTCTTCATCAAGAACTGGTATTGCTATATCAATAGTTATCATATATTAACATTCCCTCTATAGAAATAAGTTTTACTTTAAAAGCCGTTAAGTGGACCCCTCTGTCAAGACAATAAAGGGGTGAGATTAAGATGGTAACCGACCAAGCCGCAGCTGCATGGCGCTGCCCCGGTTTCTACCTCTCCCTGAGGTTCTTTTCGCTCTTTGAATTTATCCACAATCCTTGCTCCACCGCCGTTCGCTGTTCGATAGATCACATCCGGTGTGCTGTAGTCCAATGATTGATGTGTTCTTTCCGTGTTGTAGAACATAAAGTATTTCGTCAGCCCCAGTTGCGCTTCAGGTACTGTGGCGTACCCTTTTAAATATACGTCTTCGTGCTTTACGCTCCGCCATAGCCGTTCCACGAAGATATTGTCCAATGCACGGCCGCGGCCGTCCATGCTGATGTTAATGCAGTGCGCCTTGAGCACGCCGGTGAAGGCCTCAGAGGTGAACTGGCAGCCCTGATCGGTGTTGAAGATCTCGGGGATGCCGTATGTCTGTAATGCCTGTTCTAGGCAGTCCACGCAGAAGCTGCTATCGAGCGTGTTTGATAATCGCCATGCCAGCACTTTGCGTGAGTACCAGTCGATCACGGCCACCAAGTACACAAATCCCCGCGCCAGGCGGATGTAGGTGATGTCAGTGCTCCATACCTGATTGGGTCGTGTCACCGATACGCCTCTGAGCAGATATGGATAAACCATGTGCTGCGGGCTGGGGCGGCTGGTGTTCGGTCCCGGTGCCATGCCTGCCAGCCCCAGAATGCCCATTAGCCGCTGTATCCGTTTTCGGTTGACCTGATGCCCTATGCCGCACAAGTACACGGTTATTTTGCGGCTGCCGTAGAACGGATGCCGGGTGTATTCGGCGTCAATCTCACTCAGCAGGGTCAATTCCAGCTCGTCCGGGTCGGCAGTCAGATGCGGCGCATAGAAAGTGGACCGGTTGACACCTGCCAGTTCGCATTGTTTGGTCAGCGCCAAGGGGTTTTTGGTATCTACCCAGTGCCGCCGGTCCGCTATAGGCTGATCCCGGACTTTTTTTTAAGCCAGTCCAGTTCCATCTTCAGCCGTCCGATCTCGGAGTAGAGCCGCTCCGAACTGGCAGCAGGATCTACCGGCGCGGGACCGCGCGTAGTGTCAAATATGCCCGCAGCCTGATCTTGCAAAACCTTTTTCCATTGCCCCACTTGCGTTGGATGTACGCCGAACGCCTGGGCAATTTCGGTTACTGTCTTGACACCTCGGATCGCCTCAAGCGCGACCTTGGCTTTGAACTGACTGCTGAAATTTTTGCGCTTTTTTTCGCTCAAAACCTGCTCCTTTTTAACGGCAGGTTACCATCTTAAACTATTGTCCGAAAATTGGGGTCCACTATACCGCTTTATAGAAAAATTATTTAAAATAGGTATTGGTAATATAACATGCAGAATCGGATATATATGAAAACATTTTACGTGATCGAATAATACCAGTAGAGACATGCTCATCATCAATAACTTTCAATTTCGGAATATAAACAACATTAAGACCTAATGCACGAACTGTTTCTGCAACAAATATTTCTTCATTGAAAAGGAATTGAGGATAATTTAATGATCCTCCAGATAAAAAATATTCTTTTGAGAAAATGATGCATGAACCATGAGGAGCATAGATGACCTGAAATTTATCTGCTAAATTCGTTGAATCTTTATGATAATTAAGGGTCATTTTCTTTAAAATATATTTTAACATGCGTCTAATTGTTAGTTTAGCTGCTGACAGTAATTCGTATAAATTCATGGAATAATAAGTACTAAATATCAATGTGTAAAATTCCATTTTTCTTTTACTTGGTCTTTTAACGATTTTTGGGTTTATATCACGCTTTGAAAAATTAGACCAAATAGTAGGCGCAATAACGCCTGGTTTGTCAACATGATCTTTAAACGTTTTTAATATTTGTAAAAAATAACGATCTTTAAATTCTATGTCAACATTTGTAACAATAAGCCAATCAGGATACTCATCATCTTTAAGAAGTGTTGATAAACCAAGACGCGCGCCTCCGAAATATCCCAAGTTGCGTAGCGCCTTAATACAAATCACATTATTATTTATTGCGTGTATTTTACTAAAGAAATCATCACTACTGAGTCGCTCGGTATTATCGATAAGTATAATTGTGAATTCTATGTCGTCTAATAATAATTTTGACACGCCCTCAATAAATCGAATAGCACATGTCTCCGAGTTATAGTTGACACCAATTAATGCAATTTTATTGATTTTTGTCATGATAAATTATTTAAATCTACATTAATGGTACACATTGATCTTTCGCCTGTATGACCCGAATCAAAACAAATCATCTTTCCTAATCTATCCCATCTTGGATGAAGATCAACTTGCAACTCTCGCCTAAATTGCAGAGGGAGTCTCAGCCGTGCAAGGTCATAACGCTTATTGCTATACGTATCATAAATTATTAAATTCTGTAACCGAAATCGGTCAGGATATGTGTCTGTCAGAATATATCTTTTATCCGGTGAATATTGGGGATGCCCGTCAGAATTGAAAGTTTGCTTCCCGATAATTTCGTATTCATTCAATTTGTCTGTAAAGAGATAGTATTTATCATCAAATTGATCTGTTCTCGCATAAGCAAGAATATGTTGAGCATCGCGCCATCCAACATGGGATACCATCCCGGACGTTGGAAATATATGCATATCTTTACCATCCAAATTACAGGAAATTATTCGTGTCCATAAACGATTTTCATGCTCCAACCATCTGTGAAAAAAAACAAACCTATTATTGGAAGGTGAAAATTGGCAGTGACTAAAAAAATTTAGTGAATGTATCATGCTAGGATGAGGATTAATAGCTGCTATATCAGCTACAGTAAATAATTCCCGGATTTGACCTGTCGATACATCAATAATGAATAAGCCATCACCTTTTCGCGATGGAATTAAAACATCAGCATCATGGTCTTCTCCATTGATGTATCCATAGCCAGGCAAGCCAGTTTCAAAACGCCTGAAGTTAAAACTAATCCCATATTGGCCATTAGGACTTATTGCTCCGACTGGGCGTGAAAGTATTTTTTGTACTGTACCGTTAATATCAACGATTTTTGTTATCAAGTCTTTTCCGTCATAATCGTTGTATGCGATATTGTTTGATTGTCCGACCCATTGCAGCATGGCACCCATTTGCCAACTCCATGCACGCGTTGTTCCAACCACCTTATAATTTGTATATTTAGGACCGAAAAAGTAACCAACTTCTATTTGATCATGCGGCAATGTTTTTCTATAAGGAATATTAAAATGATGAGCTAAAAGTAATTTATTGTCAAAAGACCACGGACATTTATCATGAAATCCATAAAAGAAACGCTCACGAATGGTAATCGGATACTGAGAGCTAACCTTTTTGACGGGTATTAATGACAACATATTTTGGTAAGTTTCAACAATTACACGTTTTAATTTAGGATTTGATTTTACCACATTATAAATAATCAGCTCAATCTTATTCATGATTTACATTCCTTATTAAAAAATAAAAATAAAAAAATAGCTACGATGTTAATGATAAAAGTGCATCTTTAATTTCGTCGACCCTGTTTTGCCAGGAATTAGCCTGCCCGATATTTTGTCGCTGAATGATTTGGCTTATGTCATTTTCCTCGAACGCCTTTACTATTAAACTTGAAAAAGTCTTCCTGTCATCAGCAATATATACTACAGATCTATATTTTTCTGCTTCTCGAAATTTTGTGGTCACAACCGGCTTACCAGCGGACAAATATTCATAAAGCTTAATGGGGTTTGTGCTCTCGATAAGGTTGTCAACCTTGAATGGAATAATACATACGCCTGATTCATGATAATATTTTGCCAGTTTATTATATTCAACAAGTCCAAAATATTTTACATTAGGCAGTTTAGATACGCGCTTAAGATACCCTCCACGGTCGGGGCCTACAAACCAAAATGTAAATTCCGGCATGTTATGGATGCAATACTCAGCAAGTTCAATGTCAAACCAATGAGAAATAACTCCGGAATACAAAACGATTTTGTTATTATTATGTGATTTATCCGGTGATATATAAAAGTAATCATAATCGGCTCCGTTAAGAACCAAAAAAGATTTATTGGCATATCCTCCTTTATTTTCAAGCAGCTTCGACGCGCTGAAAATGCAGAAATCAGCCAATTGCAATAAGTCTTCTTCGATCTTACGAACTGTACTTTTCAGATAATAACCCTTCCAACCCAGGTGCTCATCAAAACAATCATACACAATATTTGATTTGTTTCTTACGTAATCAACCGCAAAAGGATAGCCTACCCACCATATATCGACTTTGCCGATTTCAGATTTGCTTTGAACATATCGTATTAAAATACCCAAAATAACATTGTTAACTTTATTGATGAACCTGAAGATATTGGCAGCTGGTAAAAATATAGCGGGCAGCTCTACATGAACTAAATTATTATTATGCAAATCAATTGTTAACTTCAATTTATTAAAAACTTCTTTAGGGTGATTTTTGAGGATCGATAATATGTTTTCCATTTTCGAAAACTGGACAATCTTATATTCTTTTGATAATTTTTCAAATATTTGTTCTCGTCTGCCTTTTACGCTATTGCGAAGCGGGGGCATTTCCAATGCGAATATAACCTTCATAATTCGATTAATTCCTTTCAAAGATAAAGCTCACTCTAATTTTTTTGAAACAAACACATAACTGTCAAAAATTCCTATGTTTTTATCAATATATTTCGATATGAACAATTCTGTACTAAAGCCGTATGTTTTCAAGACTCCAAAAATATCAATGCCAAAGGTTCTGTATGCTAATATGTTGCCTCGTACTGGATCCCCGTGATATTCAGCAGGAAGAAGATTTACATCTATTTCACCGGAAGTATCTACGCGCACTATGGTTTTCCTGTCAAAATAGCATGGAACAGTAAAAATGTGATATCCACCAGGCTTCAGTATCCGATGAATCTCTAAGAATCCCTTTTTGCAATTCCTTACATGTTCAAATACATCTTCTGTTATTACAAGATCAAAGGCAGCGCTATCGAATGTTGTTTCTTCGACATTTTGGCAATAAACTTTATTTCTGATCTCCGATCCAGGTGTAATACCAGGCAAATATTCTGACGAATAATAATATTTATATTTGCTTAGATATTTCGAAAAAGGATCGTCAAGTGCGACATTATAAATATGTATATTAGTATTTATGCTCGCAATCTGGGAAATAGACTTTATATCTCTGAATAGCTTGTCAATAATCAACGATGCAACGTGTCTCTTTCTGGATGAAGAGCCGCAAAAAAGGCACATCATATTGTTGCGTGCGGTCAGGATATTACTACATATGAAAACCGTATAGTTACCGCAAATATTACATCTACCCAGAGTATGATGCCTTATGTTTTTTATTGCTTTATAAATTTTAGATATGTTCATATCCGATATCAGTACAATTATTAGAAGCATGAAATTTACGATCAATACTTACCCCACAGGCAATCCCTGCGAGCGCCCCGTATATTCCGAATGTTTGAAATCCACTGAAATTGCTGATCAGGATCAAAAAAAGAGCACCTGCCAAGGCACCTTTAGCAATGATTCCTTCCTGGACACTAGAAATATTCCTGGTAGTTGCCAATTTACGATACAAGTTGAAACCATACCAAATAATGACAATCAATCCAATCAGACCGGTTCTCGCAAGAAGACTTGTAAAAAAATTATGACCGAACATCTCTGTTCCCCATCCCTCAACAGAATATTTATTTAAAAGACCGTAGCCGTGTCCGATTAGCGGTGACTCAATAAACAAGCCAATCTCCTGTAAAGCTTCATCCAATCTGGACTGATCAGAATGTGATTCTCCCAACATACTGAATCTAGAAATTACATAATCAATATTCCCTTCCACCATCGGGAACCATCTACCTATATTCGCTATTAATAGCAACATTACAAGTAATATCGGTATGAGGCTTAGCAGAATATTGTTAAAAGATTTGTGAGTTCTTACGGAATAAAAAACCACAACAGCAAATGTAAGCAGTGATGCTGCCATGGCACTTCTGGTTGCAGTCATAACCAGGCCTGAAATAGAAATAAGTATGCCTGCGACACCTGTTAATTTAATTACGATTTTTTTATACAAAAATATAAATGCTGTAGAAATGGCTACAAGTGCCATTATTGGTGTGGAGGAATAAAGGCCTTCATATCTTATATCATCCTGAGCATATCCTGTTGGCAGCAGTGACGGGTTCGTTAACAGAATGAAATTGAGAATGAATATTGTTATTGCAATCGATAAAAAGATCCCCCATATCAATGTTTTTCGCTTCTTATCTAAATAGATACTTGCACTCGCGAATATGATAACGTTCACCATGAATATTATCAAGCCTTGACTCTCAAAAACAACGTCACGAAGAGGACTCCTAAGAGCAGAAATAGTTATAAAAAAAAACCAAACAAGAATTGCAATTCTAAACTTGATTAATCTATTTAGTAAATAGCGATGTGAGAGTAATTCTATTACTAAATATCCTGATATGGTTATGAGAAAAGAAAAAGTTATCAGTGGCAATGAAAAAATACGGTACGGCAAAAGATCAATTACTATATAGGAAAATGTTCTTGGGGACATAAATACAATTTCAATTAAGCAGATTACAGTTATGATCGTTTTTCTCATAATTGCGGTGCAATACTCAGGTCCTTAATAAGACAGCACATCCGTAATAATATTTTTCCATGAGCCGTATTTAAAATAACGCTGAAGTCTCAGTTCACTATAAATTTTTAATGGCCGTAACCACGGAGAAATAGTATTAATTTCATTTCTTACATATAAATGAGTCAGCTTATCTTGAAGCCGATAAATGAACGGGTTATCCGTTTTCCCGTCACTGCATTTACGTTCCGAATAAGCTATCAGTGATTCCAGTAGTTTGATATCCCGCGATATAGCTGACATATTATTTTTAAATGCCGATATTATTCTTTTCTTAAATGGCGTTTTTAAGGCGCCGTATTGTTGCTTTGTGTGCTGCCGATATTTTATCAGTGGTTCTTTTATTAGCGAACCATGATGATTGAATATCGCAGCTAACGGTATATACCATGCATCATGATTAACGGAATTCGGCGGTGGGCCGAAAAGCCGTAAATCGGATCGAATTGCAGTAGCCATCCCTGTAGTAATATTCAATCTAAGAAACACTTCTAATTCATTGCCTTTCCCAAACTGGGCTTGCCAATAGTTGGTAAATTTTCTTTGATCCCAAAGGGTGTAACCAACTGAAATTAGTCTTTCATCAACTACCATTGCATCGGAGATTACATAACTAATCAAGGGCTGATCGTTAAATGCCTGTTCAATTTTCTCCAATTTATTCGGCAGCCAGACATCGTCCTGATCGGAAAAGGCGACAATATCTCCATCACATAAGTTTATTGCCTTTCCAAAATTTGCACCAGTTCCCAATTTACTTTTATTTTGATAAATTATTGTGGGAAACGGGGCAGACCCTGCGAACGACTCTAAAATACTTATAGTTTTATCCGTAGAACAGTCATCGCAGATGACAAGCTGATCAGGCAGACGAGTTTGGAATGTAAAACTCATGAGTTGTTCATGGAGATAACGTTCGCCATTATATGTGGCAAGTGCTATGGATATAATATGTTTTTTTAAAGGGACACGTATCATTTTCTTAGTATTACGATGATTTCTTCTCCAGATCTGTTGTCCTTCTTATGGCTGGCCAATGCTCTTCGCTGGAACAGTATTTCGCGAATTGCCGTATCCCATTTGAACTGTTCATTGAACTGATGTCTTCCCGTATATTTAATACTCATGCTGCCTGAATATGTTTGTTCCGCATTTGCAGGTGTTGTAAAAATGTCTTTTTGTTTAAAGGGCAGTCTTTTAAGAAGCATACCCATAGACTTAAGAGAGAATAACCAAATGTGTCTTGGTGGATCCAAGTGAAGCCACGATGACTTAAAATGGTTATGTCCGTAGCTCTCGATGTTGGGGGTGACACACACTAGACAACCGCTCGGCTTCAAAAGGCGATAACACTCTTTGAGGAACAATAATGGATCATAAATATGTTCAATTACATGTACCATGACAATGGCGTCATACGAGTTGCCCGGCAAGGCAAGCTGCTCTAATTTGCCCAAATGTACAGAAAGTCCATATGTCTCCGATGCATTCTTGGCTGCATTAGGATCGACCTCCTGACCTTCTACCGCCCAACCCGAATTACGAATTCGTGCCAACCTGAAACCGTCTCCACACCCTACTTCTAATAATTTACCTGTTGTTTTTGGAAGGTACATATTAACTAAGTCTGACCGCATCCTCCGTAGAGACAATGCCCCTGACAGAATATAAAAAGATCGTCTCAAAAGAGTCATAATTAATTTATTGACTTCGAAGCGGTTTTTTGAATTCTCTCTATCAGTATGCGTGAAGTAAGTTCTGTAAGCCTTACCAATTTCTTTTTCAAAGGGCATCGGATCGAGCCATACTAACCCACATTCCGGGTTAGAGCATTTTCTGAAATTCCAGCTTCCGGGAACTTCATATAATCGCTCCTTTAATGCTTGATACAGAAAATCCCCGTTTGAATTGCATAAATTGCAGTTGGGGCAGGAATGTGCCCCTATTTCTATATCATGCTCATCTTTTGTAGTCATATTTTTCATGATCGAATCAGACTCCCCCAGGTTTGGGCAAATTTTCGTTCATCAGGCGATAGAATCATAAACCAGGAAATTACCGCAGATAGAATGAGTACGAACATTAGAAACAACACTTTAACCAATAACATCTCATTCATCAGGGTCGATATATAAATAAGAGAGAAAGATATAAAGGCACCAAAGGCAACTTTTTTTACATGATGGATAAATATATCTGGAGATAAAAATAATTGTGCCAGGCGGAATAGTAGCATAGTGTCGATGCTGACGCGCACTGTCCACGCAATTGCGGCGCCTATTATACCGAACTTGCTTAACATAAACCACAGCATCAGCAAATAGATCGGCAATTCAACAAGATGGAGCTTTGCGGTAAAGTCCGGCCTCCCGGTGCTTTGTATCATAGTGTACGGTATTTGCCCTATGCTGTTTATAAAAACACCTACTGCTAACCATTGAAGTATTGGTGTGCTATTATTCGCAAATTCAGCTCCCAGCCAAAGATTGAGAATATTGTGTGCTAATGATACGATAATCAACGTTATTGGAAAAAAAATGACGAAAATATATTTTACTGACTTGACGAAAAGCGCGGTCATTCGATTACGATCCTGTGTAAAACTCATGGCAAAAGCAGGAAACAGAACGCCGACCATAGCGCCGGGGATGATCCATAATTTTGTAACAACCTCATACGGTGTTGTGTAATACGCTAGAGAAGCCATGGAAACAAATGCACCAATCATGAATCTATCCAAATAGACCATGAATGGACCGATAACGTTCGTCACAGTCAACCATCCCCCGAATCGGATTAATAAGCTGAGCATCTTTTTTTCCAGTAAAACGCCAAGACGCATTTCGGGTATTATGGAGTAACAATAATATAAGTAAATGCCCCAGCCTGCTAATCGTCCAAATACTAGTATCACTACTATTGGAACGAGACTTTTCGAAAAAGGTAAGACCAGTAAAGGAGCTAAGAAACTGAACATTCCCATCGGGATATTGATTGAGTTAACAAGAGCAAAACGCTGGTATGCTTCCAAGATACCCCTCAATCCAGTCCCAGTAATAACAATCGGTATGGAAAAAGAAAGTAAATAAAATACTGTTTGTGCTTCGATGCGCAATAAGAGAGGAATTTTCAACGCACTATTTACAAGCCATGAAGATAAAATCGCACTTATGACTCCGCCGATCATCCCCAAGATTAACATGAGTAATAAGCCGGTCCAGATAAGCGAGGGCAAATCTGTTTTTTGGTTCTTTCCGATTCGCTCCGAGATGAGTTTCGTTAAAGCTCTTCCAAGACCAAGATCAAAGAAGCTGAAGTAGCCGATTATCATCCAAACTAAAGTCAAAATGCCAAATCGTTCTATACCGAGGTTACTGATTAGCAGCGGAATTGAAACAACCGCGGTAATCAGCGGGGCAATACGACCAAATAAATTCCAAAGAACATTGTTCGCAAGCAAGCGTCCACTGGTTAATTTCATTTCATCGGAAGGCATATCATTCATATGTAGATGGGTCTTTCAAGATGGGTGATGATTCTTGACGCAGCTTTGCCATCTCCATAAGGATTGTGCGCCATACTCATAGTTTGATGGATGTGCAGGTTATGCAAAAGTAATGATATTTGATCAACAATCATCTTTCTTTCCGCTCCAACCAGCTTGACGGTACCGGCCTCTATCGCTTCTGGTCGTTCAGTAGCATTCCTCATCACTAAAACAGGTTTTCCTAATGAAGGTGCTTCTTCCTGGACTCCGCCGGAATCGGTGACAATGAGGTAGGAACGGTCCATCAGATACACAAACGGTAGATAGTCAACAGGCCCGATGAGGTGAATGTTGTTTAATCCCTTTTTCCCGAGGATCCGGTTTACAGGTTCTTGAACATTAGGATTTAAGTGCACAGGGAAAAGAATTTCTACATCAAGATGCTTCTCCGCGATATCCGCCAATGACAGACAGATATTTTCAAATCCGTTTCCAAAATTTTCACGTCGGTGGCCGGTGACAAGGATAAGCCTCTTGTCACGGTTAAGGAATGAAAATTCCCGATCGAGCTGCTGCTTAAGATTGAGATCGTGTTTGATCATAGCTGCTATGAACATAAGCGCATCGATAACGGTATTGCCGGTCACGAAAATAGATTCCGAAAGCACACCTTCACGCAAGAGGTTGTCTTTTGCCTTATCAGTAGGAGCGAAATGCAAATCAGCAAGAACGCCTGTCAACTTCCGGTTCAATTCTTCGGGAAATGGTGCATACTTGTTTTTCGTCCGTAGTCCTGCCTCCACGTGACCGATCTTGGTTTTACAATAGTACGCGGCCAAGCTTGCTGCCATGGTTGTAGTTGTATCTCCGTGAACAAGAACGATATCGGGACGTTCTTTTTCAAGGACCGCTTTGAGTCCATGGAGCACATCACAGGTCACATTGAATAAATTCTGCCCTGGCTTCATGATGTCCAAATCATAATCAGGTTTAACCTGGAATAAATTGAGAACCTGATCAAGCATTTGGCGGTGCTGGGCGGTAACGCATACCAAGCTTTTAAAGCGCGCCGGGAATTTTTGGAGTTCCTTGACGACCGGCGCCATTTTGATGGCTTCGGGACGGGTTCCAAAAACTGATAAAACCTTCAGCAATATTCACCTCTGAATGTCCTGGTTTCTTGTATAACGAAGAAACAGCAGCTTGCTCTTTACATTGTCAATAGGCTAGGAATAATCCGGGGAAGAGGGGAGCGGATTCTGCTGTTTTTATCCTTATTGATGAGTTTTTCACTTAAACGGAAGGACATATTTTATTTTGTTAGAAATATGATAACAATACAAAAATAACCAACTGTAACTATGTTTATGAGTTTTGTGTTGTCAAAGTCCATGACTGCGGTATAAGTATCAGTAAACAGAGACGGATTATAATACTTAATGTCGTTAAAGTAAAGGGTTTTTATGCCTTAAATCGATATTTGGGTACCATCGCTGAGAGTATGTGGCAACAGGTAAAGAAACAGTACGGAGTGTGTCGTCGGCGGAGTGAATTAAACAAAGAGCCACAGAACTTTCTTAGAAATGTTGGAGAAGATTACATCTCAAAAGAAAAACAACTTTCCCTTTTTTTTCTTATAAAGCTATAAATCTGCATAAAACATTTTAACTTATTGAAAAAAAATGCGTAAAATGTCATGTTTTTTCGCAAATAATTAGTGCCCTGCCTTGAATCAACTCCTAAGTTCAGAATCTGAATGTTCTAAAGTGTATCTGTCGGAATCAAACATTATCTGGGTGCGGCTTGCACTTCGATATTTCTTGTTTCCCGCCGACACAATCTCATTAACCTCAAACTCTTTATGCTGATATCCTATTGAATAAATGGGTTGTTTTAAAGGTCATGATATTGCTCTTGCATAACAGATAAGGGGAATTGTTACTCGAGCTATATGGGTTAATTAATTATTTGATGTCTATCTACGAGGATCAACATGAAGCTGACGAGAATATTTAGCAAAATAGCTATCATAGTTCTCTTCATTTCTATAATGTTTTTCTACTCGTGCGAGGGAAACAGAATGTCTCCTGAGACCGGCACTGTTGGACTCTATTTCACCGATGATATGTCTCAGTTCAGGCAAGTTATCACATCAATAGAAAAGATTGAGATCATTAATACCGATACAGGAGCCAGATGCGATCTGCTTGACGTGTCAACCACGATAGATATTGCCAAATCCTCTGATGTGCTGCTGCTCGCTAACGAAACCCAATGCCCTTCTGGATTATATAATCAAATCCATATTGAATTTAACAAAAGCGTACAACTGATGAGCGCTCCGACCCCTACGACATCCGGAATCGTTTCATTCTGTTCCCTTGCTTCTTACAAAGATGAAGCAAACGAGTCTCATCCCCTTCAATGTAGCGGTCCTGTGTGTACGCTGGATATCGGCGCTTTGTTTACGATTATCGCAACTGAGAACAACAAACTTGCACTTGATTTCAATCTCAAAAACTTCGATGTTGTGAATTTTGGGGATCTCTCGACCTGTGCTGTAACTATGAGCGTATTGGCACGCACCACCGAAGAGGTTATTGCGCTAGGACGTCCTGAAGCTATAATTGGTTTAATCTCTGATTTGACGTTCACGAATCATACCTTTTCTTTCATACGGCAAAATGCTTCGATTACAATAGATTATTCCGAGATTACAACAGATCAGCAGCCACACCTAGATACAGTCCTCCAGATAGCCCAGAACGATGGTCTGACATTAAATATTCTAAGTTCAGATGTAATGAGCAGCGGAACAGTAACGGCCGCTAATATTTTAGTAAACATCCAGGGAACCGCATCGAATCTGAATATTCTCAGCAACACATTTACACTCGCCTTCCAAGGAACCCAAATTACAGTAGATTATAGCAATACCGATGCCAATGGCACATTAGTTAACGGTGCATGGGTAGATGTAAGGATCTATGGATATGACGGAACTAATTATTTAGCTCTAGATCCCTCTTTCAATGTCATATCGGGGATAAGGGAAATCTTAAGCATCAGAAAATATTCATCGCTCACAGATGCAGTAAATGAAATAGGCGCAGCACAAGTAACGCTTGTAATCGACGCTCTAACAATACTTAAGTTAAATACTATTATCCCATCAAATATTTCAACTATCGTAGAATACCCTGGAATCATAGACCTGAATTCGTACAAGCTGATAATTAACGGTCCGTTTTCTGCGGGATTGTATAAGGTGTTCAATGCCGGTAATGTAACCTTTGCGAATGGAAGCGTACAAGAGGTTTATCCAGAGTGGTGGGGGGCAAAATCAGATAATACTACAGATTGTGCAACTGCCATATCTAACGCAATAAATGCCTTTGACCCAAATGTCGGCGGAATTGTAAAATTAAGTCCTGGTTATTATAAAAAATCTACAGCAATTACTTTGAAAGATAAAGTCATATTGATAGGCAGTGGAAGACTGACCACCAATATAGTCAATACGGCAAATACAGATGGTATTGTAATGGAGGGTAAAACACCTCCAGCACGTGGCGGTGGTATTAAAGACCTAACCATCACTCATGATGGTAGCGATGTCACAAACGCTGGAATACTTTTTGATTTAAACCAAGGGTATGCACATGGGTTGTTTAGTAATTTGCAAATTTTTGGATTCGGATACGGGATAAGAGGATATGACGAAGTATGGGAGTGTGAATTTGTTGATATTCGTAGTACAAGCGCGCAGATTGTAGCATTTAGTTTTATAGGTACGAACCAAACTACAGGAGATAATCTACTTAGAAAGTTGTATAGCGATAATCCAGGGCGCGGAGGAACTACTGGACAAGCATTTGTTTTTACACAGGCTATGATAAAAAGTGTGATGTTGGATTGTACTATAGGAAATACATCCAGCGCAGATACTCAAGCGGCATTTGGCACTGGAGTAATCGGCTTAACTATTATAGGTGGTAATATTGAAGGGTTTACCTTAGCAAGTGGAAACGCTGCTATATCTTTGACCGGAACAGCACTGATTAGTGTGGAAAATGTTGCTATTGCCTCTGTAAACGGCCCTATTGCTGGCAGCGCAGCAATTTTTAAAGTAGCAAATGAGGCAATATTGAGTGTAGAATTTTGCGCTCAACTTAATACACCTTCAGGTATTTTGTATTCTCTGCAAATAGCTGAGGGAAGCACTGCGAAAATTTTTCAAGTAGGAAATAGGTTTATTTCTGCGTTCGATAATAATGGCGGTACAATCTACGACAAAACAGTTTTTGGTTTATAGTTTTGAGTGTCTTGGTTGGTTAAGTAGAAATAAAAACCCCAAGAACTACCGTTAAAATCGATACTCTATTCCGATCCCGAATTTCAAGAGATTGACTGTATCACCTGGTGCATTACCCTTGTTTTTCAGCCATCCCCGGCTATAACGGGTTACTAAATCGATCTGTTTCATTAAAGACAAAATAATTCCTGCAGTAATATCCTCCAATCTTTCGTGGCTTCCCGGGATGTAAATGTCGTGCTCTTCCCTATGATATGACAGGGAAATTTTACCGGTTCTCTCTTGCATTAAATACGAAACCTCGCTGAAAAAGTCATTAGCGTCGGTGCCTACATGATGGCCGATAATGTTCCCATTGTAAGTATAGCCTGAATAGAGGTGATGAAGATACCAGATATAAGGGTTCCTCTTTCTGCCCCGCGTAGTTGTGTATTCCATCCTGAAATCGAGACGCTCTTCATTTAATATCCTGGGCAGGTAGATTCCTCCGATAAACGCCCAGAGGTTCGGCAGATTGTGGTATTCGTCTTCTCCGTCGGCTTCAAGATAGATTTGCATCGGCTGAACATTCCAAGGAACAGTAAGCTTGAAGTCGATCCCCGCCCGCTGGTCACCGGGCTCCTTTTTATAGCAGCCCTCTCCGGCGTAGCAGTTATCAGCATCATTCGCACCATACAAACTCTGCAGCCATATCTTGGCATTTTCGGGACGGCCTGCTCGTCCACCGAGAAACGCGGTCTTCTGCAGACCGATTTCAACGTTGGGATGCGGTTTAAAGTCGAACCTCATGCCGTATAAATACGGTTCCGGAATTTTTCTCGCTTTCTCCAGGTTTGTAACAAAGAACGTGAACCCGAATGGGCCTAGGCTGTCGAAAATCCAGGGAAGGCGGACAGGGCTGGGATTTGATATCTTGAGCATGGTAAAGGGTTCGGCGTTGTTCGATAGCAGCAAAGCGCCATGGTATCCGGGACCCCACCATTGGGAGTCTTGTCCGAGGACAACGTCCCATCCGAGGTCCAGGACTGCATAGGCCTTCCTGGTGACCAGGTCTTGATTGGTAAAGGGCGTGTCGGGATAGCGGAATTCCGGGTTTACTTCTAGCGAAAGCGGTCCCCAGTTTTCCAACCGCGACGTAAAACCGATCCTCTCATTTGATCCGCGCTGATAGAGATCTCCGTTGTTGTTGTAGTTAAACGGTTGTTGATTTTGAATGGACTCGCCATATTTCAGTGTATGAACTTCCGCATTGGTATGGATATATTTTGCATAGATTGAATCAATCGGTTTTAATTGCGTTCCACTTGATGGATCCGGTCCCAGCCTATCCTTAAGTGTCCGGATCAAGTTTTTTATAAATTCGCTGCGGGATTCGGAATTCGCTTCTGCTTCTTGAAGGAGCCGAAACGCTTCCTTTCTGCTGATCGGTTTGGTATTGAGAAGACCGGATTGGATAACGCTTTCGGCTTCGAGCTTGTTCAGGAGGTCGTAAACGATAGTATCCTCAATGGCTATATATGTTGAGGCGTGGATGGTTGTTGAGAAGCATAGGACGGTTAGTATGGCGAATAAGTTAATAAAAATGTTTTTCTGGTTTGTTTGGTTTGTTTCGTTTTTCTGGTTTGTTTGGTTCATCTAGTTTCTCTGGTTTATTTGGTTTGTTTGGTTGCTCTGGATTATTTGGTTTGTTTTGTTTGTTTGATATTTTGGTTATTCCGGTTTATTTAGTTTGTCTGGTTTGTTTGGTTTATTAGAAATCCGTTTGGAACCGCTGACATTGTTACGTAAATATGTAATGAGGCCGGATACTATTTTGGATGTTTTCACAGCTTGTTGATAGATTGTTGAGAAGGTGTCCTGAGAGATATAGTGCTGATCAAGTGCGACATACAGGTGAGACTGTAATTCGGCGGCAGAGGACATCGAGATAAATAGAAACTGTATAAATTCTTTATTCGAACGTCGTACAAATCCCTCCGGGATGTTTCCCATTACTGATACAGCAGCGCCGATACTCTGATCTTTTAACCGATAATCTGACTGAAATGATTTATTTGACTGAATGGCTTTGTATATCATGTCTACTAATTTTCTTGACTCTTTCCAGCATTCCATCTCTTCAAATCGGGTTATTTTCATATCAGTTCCGGCTTATCCGGTTTGTTTGGTTTATTTGGTTTGTTTGGTTTGGAAACCGTAAGAGTTTGTTTGGTTAATTTGGTTTCTCTGGTTTGTTTGGTTTGGAATGAACATAGCTTCAGAAAGTTGCGATTAATATACGACAAAAGGACGCTAAAGTAAACTACGAAAGAGTAAATTTTCGAACACCTGTCCTCACTATTTCGTCCAGTTTAAGAGCAGAGCGCATGGGGCATAGCGCAGAGGGCAATACCAAAAAGCAGTTTTGAGTTCTCAGTTCGGAGTTGTCAGTTGGAAAAGCAGAGGGCAAAGGAGCTCAAAGAGCGTCTAACTGAAGAAAAACCGCGATATTTTTGATAAAAACGGCGAAATCGTCCATTCGTGTTTGAAGAATTTGGAAGAGAAATTTATCATCAACTTCCCAATAGACATGAGTCAACCGATTCCTGAATTTAGCCATTTCAACGGCTGCCTGGAGAAATTCCGCCCTGAGCGACTGCAGGCTACACGCCTGCTCCGGTCCGCTTGTCGTTTATCGAACCCAATAAAGGCTCGCTTAGTTCATGGTGGTGATTATTCCATCGATATTTTTATAATGCTTGATATCGAATGTGGCCACTTTTTTATACGATTTGGATTTCATGTACGCGATATTGTATGCGTCTATAAAATCAATGTTCCTTGATGAATAGATTTCTACTGCGGCGGCGATACGGGAGGCGCTCTCGATTTTAAGATTTCTTGATTCCAGGAGGATAGTAAGCACTTCTACTATTTCTTTTTTTGTAAAACCGTAGAAAGATTCGAGCACCCACACGATCTCGGCGATAACCAGTTCACTCGTTTCGAGTTTAAGCTTTCCGGCTTCCGCTCTTTCAAATAAGCTTCCGGCTTTCTCATACTGAGGTTCAACATCCTTGACAAAAAAACGAAGAAACACGTTGGTGTCCACGAATATCGGGTCTTCCATGTTTACAGGCCTTCCCCGGCAATCTTACGTGCAACTGCTTTTTTGGCATACTCCCGTTCGTTCCCTGCTCCTCTCGCTCTCCCCTGAGCGATTCCCCCCAGGCTGAGAATTGACTTCCGTTCTTTTCGTTTCAGGATGAGAAGATTATCCTTAACCTCGAAATCAAGGCTGTCGCCTTCCCTGATATGGAGCCGGTCGCGGTACGATTTTGGTATTGTAACCTGTCCTTTTTTCGTTACCGTTGACATTTCTTACCTCCGAAATGGTATTACCAGTAATATACGTATTACTTGTAACAAAGTCAACCTAAAAACTAAAACGAAAAATTCAAGATAATTTGTCAATCAAGTTGCCGGTGTTATATATAATATCGCGGCCGTTGGCCGCGGCCGAATGCAAATTGTAAATTTCAGTTCTTAGCCTTGTTCTGAGTTCACAGTTCTAAGGCTGCGGTTGTCAGCCATTGCCAGAGTGGAACATAGCGTATTGTTATACCCCCGGATTTTTCCTCTCCGCTGTAATCCGAATTGATCACGATGGCATTTTTCAACCCGAATTCCCTTGCCGCTTGAACAGCGCCGACAGATTCCCGCTGTTTCGTCTCAACAGCATTTACGTCATATGATACCTGAATGGCCGCCGTTATTTTTCTTCCCTGTTTCAGCAAAAAATCCGTCTCTTCGCCCTTCAGCCCTTTCCAATAGTAGATATCCCGCCCTCTTCTTTTTAATTCAAGAAAGACGATGTTCTCCAGGGTCCTCCCGAGCTCGGATGAAAATCTGAATGCCATGGAACCGGCCAGCGCGTGGTCGACACAGTAGACCTTCGAGGGATTGTACATTTGCCGCTTCAACGAGTAATCGAACAGGTCGGTCGCGAAAAAGAGGTATACGTCCTCCAAATGGGAAAGGTAGTTTTTTACCGTTGACTGGCTGTTGACCGATATGACGTCTTTCAGTCTTTTATAGCTCGCAATGCTTGCAAGATTCGATGCCAGAAACAGGACGAGTTCTTTTATCTCCCGGATATTTCTAACGCCATACCGCGCGATAATGTCCCGATAGAGAATATCCTTGAAGTAATGCTGGAGCAGAGAGAGATCTCCCGTCTTCACGACTTCCGGGAAGCCGCCCGTTGTAAGGTATTCCTGTAGAAGCCGCCGTATCAACGCCCTTCGCTCCGACACAAGAGCATCTCTTGCGCTCACTGTGAATCCCCTCGCGGCCAAAAACTCTCTGAAAGAAAACGGATACAGCTCGATGACGCGGTTTCTGCCGGTTAGTGTGGTTGCGATTTCTCCGCTGAGAAGCGACGCGTTTGAACCCGTCAAAAAGATTTTGACGTCCTCGAACTCGTATAACCGATTGATCCACCGGTGCCAGCCGGTAATGTTTTGAATCTCGTCGAGAAAGAAGTATTTTTTACCTTTCGGCGACTCGATCTCAAGAAACGACTCATAGAGAGTTTGGAAGTCGGAAGAAACAAATTCCGTAAACCGTTCGTCGTCGAAGTTCAGGTACAGGATGTTTTTTTGCTTTACCCCCTGTTCGGCGACGAGCTTTTCCATCAAGAGGCGCATCAGAGTCGACTTTCCGCACCGCCTGACGCCCGTAACGATATGTATCTCCCGCTCCTTGAAAAGACGCGCTGCGTCCGCAGCCGCTTCTCTTGCGATAAAACCCTTTCCGGAGAGAGCCCTTTCCTTGTGTTCACCGATCAGCTCTTGCAATTGTCTTTTTTGCATTCGTTAGCAGCTCCCCAAAATATTCCATTGGCAGTGTAATATTATTTCAAAAATATGTCAATAACAATGTAATATATTTGCTGCGGAGTCGGGAGCAGAGGGCAGGAGCGCTTTTCCGGGCTAAAAACCGGGATTGCTTTGATTGATTCAGTCAGTTACGAGTTTAATTCTTTTTGAGGAGTTGAGGACCTTCGTTCGTATCGTTACAGCGCCTTCGTGAGTTTCCGGATTGGCCCCTGCGGTTGCCTTGACGCTAAAACATCCGCGCGATCATGTCATGTTTTCATAAAACAGCATAATTTGAGTTTAATTTGAGTTTAATGTTTTTCCATCAACAGCCATGCGGCTGCCGAATGAAGCGTGACATTTCTGGAAATATCGGGCGCGATTACCGGATCGAGGCTGACAATGTGCAAAGTCGCTCTGCGATGTTCGCGTGCAGCTTCCGTAAGGGCGCGCGCTTCGCGTTCCCGAACATTGGGAACATCCAGATCGGCGCATACCTGAATCAGTTCCTCTTTTCCATCGGGATAACGGGCAAGAAAATCGACCTCAAACCCGCTTTCGGTGCGAACATAGGAAATCTCGGCCCCCCGCCGTTCGAGATCCAACAGCACGCAGGTTTCCAGGGCGTGGCCCAGATTTGCCTTCCCCGACCGGTCGAAGACCGGGATCAACCCCGGGTCTATAGGGTACACCTTGCGGGGGTTCACCATCCGGCGCCGTTCCGAGGCGGACGCGAGAAAAACCGAGCGGATCAGAAACGCATCTTCCAAATAGCTCAGATAAGCGTGCAGTGTGTCCTTGGCAACATGGACCCCCTGTGACCGGAGATCACCGTGGAACTTATTCACGCTGAACGCACCGGCGGCGCTTCCGAGAAGCTGCCGTACCATCCAGCGGAGCGCCGTAGGATGCGATACCGAGTAACGCTCTATGACATCCCTGAGGAGCGCCGTATCCACATACCCGCGTAAAAGCTCGAAGCGGTCCCGTGCGGCAACGCCCAAGGCTTCGGGAAAACCGCCGCCTGCCAGATACTCCCGTAAATCCTTCTCCAAGGCGGAACGTGCGGCTTTGGGGAGACGCTCCGGCCCCAGCTTTGGTTCGCGACCGAAATGCCGTAGATATTCGCGGAAGCTGAAGGGATGAACCAATGCTTCCATGGCCCGGCCGCGCATGCTCGTGGTCACTTCTCGTGAGAGGAGACGCGCCGACGAGCCGGAGAGAAACAGATCCACCTTTTCCGTGTCAAGGAGACGGCGTGCAAAGGATTCCCACCCTGGAACCACCTGTATCTCGTCCAGAAAGAAAACGGCCCGCCGACTGTCTCTCCATTCCGGGTGCAAACGGTAGTATTCCTCAACGATCAGGTGGAGGTCGGCGGCGGTCATGCCGGCCAGGCGCTCGTCCTCGAATCTGAAGAAAAGCAGCCCCTCCCGGCCTGTGCCCCGCGCCAACCGGTCTGCCAGCACCTGCCAGAGGAAGGTGGATTTGCCTGTGCGGCGCATGCCGATTACCGCCGTTGCCTTCCCTTTTACCGCAGGCAGCCGTACGTCCCGGCGCGTGAATTCCGGCACGGACTCCGCCAATGAGTCTATGATTTTCTGACGGATGATCCCGCGAAATTGTCCTTCCATGGCGGACAATTTATCATAGTATTATCCTTTTAGCAAGGATAATCTATCGAATCTGCCCCGTTTGGCCGGTCGGTCCGGTTTGCCGAATTGCAGGGCAACCCTTCCCAGAAGTTCGGGTTCATAGTTCTTAGCGACTGGTAAAAGCAGGTCAGATAATCTTAAGATAAGATTTGTGTTTTGAAACGTCTTTTGCGTCTTCAAGAGTAACCATGCTGTTCTTCGATATCACCAAACAGTGATCTTTTGTCCTTTGGTTCCAGGGTCATAGCGGCACCCCTTCCTTGGAGATGTTTTCGTAAAACGGGGTGTGAAATTTCTCTTCCAATTCGAAAGCCCTGATATCTTTTATGACCGGAGTGAATGATGTTCCGCTTTCCAGCGCTTTCCATCTCTTCATCTACAAAGATATCGATAATTTCGGATTCAACCCGCGGTTCCTTGTCCCGTACAACGATGCCTGTTTTGGTTTTTGGTTAGGGTTGTCGTGTTTGAGGTCGCTTTCCACGATACGGGTTTCGTCACCAACAGACGATGACCGGTTTAAAAGGTTACGATGCCCGTTTCGGTTTTTTTGGTTACGGTTGTCGTGTTTGAGGTCGCTTTCCACGATACGGGTTTCGTCACCAACAGACGATGACCGGTTTAAAAGGTTACGATGCCTGTTTTGGTTTTTGGTTAGGGTTGTCGTGTTTGAGGTCGCTTTCCACGATACGGGTTTCGTCACCAACAGACGATGACCGGTTTAAAAGGTTACGATGCCCGTTTCGGTTTTTTTGGTTACGGTTGTCGTGTTTGAGGTCGCTTTCCACGATACGGGTTTCGTCACCAACAGACGATGACCGGTTTAAAAGGTTACGATGCCCGTTTCGGTTTTCGGTTACGGTTGTCGTGTTTGAGGTCGCTTTCCACGATACGGGTTTCGTCACCAACAGACGATGACCGGTTTAAAAGGTTACGATGCCCGTTTCGGTTTTTGGTTACGGTTGTCGTGTTTGAGGTCGCTTTCCACGATACGGGTTTCGTCACCAACAGACGATGACCGGTTTGAAAGGTTACGATGCCGGTTTCGGTTTTTGGTTACTGGTTTCGCGCTTAAACTGCGACCACGCTTTGGCAAGATTATATATTTGTCTGCCTGCCTTGTCGTAGAGATCTATCGTTTCATCGATTGGGAAGCCTATTATATGTTTTTTATCAGTAGTGTCCGGTTGTTACGTAAATAGATTCAATTGGTTATCGTCGCGATATTCGTTTTCGTGATTGATAGTGTCTTCAACCAGTTGAGAAATCGGTATTTTCTCAAAAAGGTTGACCTCCAAAATCTGTAGAATTGTGTGGAGGCTGCCGGGCAGATTCAATCTCTTCTTGACAATCGCCACGAGGAGATAAACGCTTACGGCAATCCAGATTTGGATCTTGACCGCATTCGGAGATGTCCCGAAGAACGACTTGATCCGCAAGTGTTGCTTGATCCACTTGAAGAACAGCTCTACCTGCCAACGCGAGCGATAAATATCCGCGACTGTTTTGGCCGGGATAAGGAAATTGTTCGTAAGAACCACCAAGCGTTTGTTTCGTTCGGTGTCGTAATAGCGCACCCGACGAAATGGATCTGGATAAGCCTTGCGGGATTTGTAGCCAATGAGCATAACCGTCTGATCGGCTTGCACCCCGTCGGCTTTGTCCACGGGAGCAGAGTAGACGCGACGAAGCCGGGTATTGCTTTTGCTCTTGATAACGAAGAACGCGGACAGTTGATCGATTTGGTAAAGTCGCTCGAAGTCGAGGTAAGCGCGATCCATTGTATAGACCGATTCGGCTTCGAACGGGACAGTATCCATCATATTGACATCGTGAACGCTGCCGGGAGTCACGAAAATAAAGGTTGGAATCGATCCCTGCACGTTGAGCAAAGTGTGAATCTTGACGGCTGCTTTCTTTTTCCGAAACGTCGCCCAAGGGAACGTGGAAAGGCAAAGATCGATGATCGTTGAGTCCAGCGCAAAGACCGAGAGCTTCAGGTCGAGGCCAAACTCCTCGTTCCGATAAAGTTTGCTGGCGATGTCGATGAGCAAATAGCCGAAGTCCTGATAGATGCGGAAGTCTCGAAGCTCGTTGGCGTCCGCCAACGTGGATTTGGCGACCTTCCCTCGAAAGCCCATGTGGTAAAGCTTTGGTCGATGGGAGTTGAGACACGTTACAATATCGCGCAAGCTTTCGCGATAGGTCAGCTGGGCAAATGCCATGCAGAGAAACTGATCCATGCATGAAAAGCTTCTGACTTTGTGATTGCCGTGATAACGAAGGACGCATTGGTTGAACTCGTACCGTGGTAGATGCTGGATCAGCTGAGCAAAAACCGTCTTTCCGGAATTCATCTTCGTCCCTCCTCATGCATAGATGAGGTGGATTATAGGATGATTCTGGATAAATTAAGTTCAAATCGAAAAGTTGCATACAGTCTCTTTTATCTTTGAATGACAGCGAGTTATCGCACATTAAAAAAACGATAACCGGACACTACTGGTTTTTTATAAATATCGCGACACATTTCCAAACCTACCATGGTTTCGTTGCATTCTGCCATGGCATCATCAAGATATTTTTGAAACCCGGCTTTTTGATGCCGTTTCCCATATCCTTCCGCGATTAGCCTGGGGATGGCTTTCGATGATCTGCTTAATTGGTCTCTTAAATCGTATTTTTCCATATCTGGCAATTTAGGCAGCAATTCAGTCATTACTTTTATACAAATCGAATACGTGCTTTGGTAAACTTCTAAATCACGAAAACTCGTTATGCGCTTTTTAGTGTCAACCATTTTGCCCTCAAGTTTGAGAACGTATGCCGGGTTTAAAAGGTTAGGGTTACGATGCCCCTTTTGGTTTTTGGTTACGGTTGTCGTATATGAGGTCTTTTACGTTACCGTCTGACGTTCCACGATACGGGCTTCGTTACCGTCGGACCGAAATGGCGATTATAAACCGTTATTTCTTTCCTATCTTCGGCTCCGTCCCTGCGATAAGTCGCTTGATGTTTTCCCGGTGCCGGTAATAGATCATGCCGAATACGAAGAGAGATAGAAGACCGAGCGGCTTGGATTCAGGGAAAGTGATGAAGGTCAGTAGCGGAAAGAGCGCGAAGGAAGCAAGCGCGGACAGGGACGAATAACGCCAGACAAGAGCGGCAGCCAGCCATGCGACCAGACAGATAACGCCTATTTTGGGAACTATGGCAAGGACTACTCCGTAGCTTGTTGCCACGCCCTTCCCTCCTTTAAACTTGAGATAAATGGGGAAATTATGACCCAAAACAGCGGCCGCCCCAGAGGCAACCGTTGTCCAATCATCCTGTAAAAGGGTCTTGACCACAAGAACCGGAATCACACCTTTCAGACAGTCAGAGAGTAAAGTAAGTATGGCCGCCTTTTTCCCTGCGGCCCGCAGGACATTCGTTGCTCCGATATTGCCGCTTCCCACGGTCCTGACGTCGATATCCGAAAAGAATCTCGTGAAAATGACACCGAACGGAGTGCTTCCGATAAGATAGGAAATGATGACGGCAAGGGGTTGATAGAAGAAGTTCATTTGGTTTGTTTCGTTTGTTTGGTTTGTTGGGTTTGTTTAGTTCATTTGGTTTGTTTAGTTTCTTTGGTTTCAAACCAGATAAACCCGACAAACAAGACAAACTAAATAAACAAGTTCTATGGTTCGCAAATCACCGGTTATTTAACTTACTCCAGTACGATCTGAAATACTGGACGGCGGAGTAAACGGCAAGAATCATCGCCACCCAGAGGGCGACCCTTCCGACGTCCGTTACCCAGCCTTTATCCAGATAATAATCGAGAAGAAGCGAAAGCACCGCGGTAATCTGCGCTCCCACCTTGTATTTGCCTACAGTCTCAGCAGGGATTATGATTCCCTCGCTCGATGCGATCGCACGGAGGCCGGTGACCGCAAATTCCCTGCCGATGATAATGATCGCTATCCAGGCATGGACCACATCGGACCGGATTTCAACGAGGATGACCAAAGCGGACATGATCAGGATTTTGTCCGCGATCGGGTCCAGCAGCTTGCCGATCTTGGTGACCTGCCCCCATTTTCGCGCCAGGTATCCGTCCAGCCAGTCCGTTGCGGAGGCCAGAGAAAAAACAATTCCTGCAAGAAGCGCCCGTACGGGATTCGGCTCGAGCATCAGCGAGATAAATATCGGCACGGACAGTATTCTGCTGATCGACAAAAGATTCGGTACGTTAAATATTTTCAAGGCATTCTCCTCCACCGCCGGTGCATCCACACCCATTGCTCGGGGTTCCGCATGATAGAGTTTTCTATTTTTTTTGTGAACAGCGCCGTGTTGGTGATTATATCCTGCTCGTCATTGCCGGTCCGGACCAGTTCGAGCGGCCCTTCTATCGTTATCGTATGATTGTTATCTTTGCCGCGTTGGGCGTAGCCGAAAACCACCGGCGCATCGAATTTTATCGCCATTGAGGCGGCCGCAGTCGGCGTCCAGGCAGGCCTTCCCATGAAATCAACGAACGTTCCGTCAACATCCGTGTCCTGGTCGATGAGCAGCCCGAGGATCCTGTTCTCCCTGAAAACGCGTATCAGCTCCCGGGATGCCCCGGGCCTGCCCCGAAGGATGACCCTGATCCCGATCCTGCTCCGAAGTTTTAAGATCAGGTCATTTAACGGCTCGGGATCAAGAGGAGCAGCTACGACGCTCAAAGGATATCTTGATGCGAGCACGCCGCCCGACAATTCCCAGTTTCCGACGTGCCCGGTAAAGTAAATGACGCCCTTTCCCCGGCTGAATGCCCGTTCAAGATTTTCGGCGCCCTCCAGCGTGGATGCCTTCGCAAGCCGGACCGGAGACATGAGCGTCATTTCGAGAACGGATTTCCCGAGATGCATGAAGCAGCGGCGCGCTGTACGGCGTATCCAGGCTTCACTCTTGTCCGGGAATGCTGACCGGAGGTGTATGAGCGCCCTTGTTCTTTCACGATGGATCAGGTAGTATCCGACCCAGCCCAGACAACCGCCTGCTCTTACTCCCAGACGGTACGGCAGCAATTTCGACAACATCAAGACGAGCCTGGCAGACCAGAGAACAGAGACCCTGTTCAGCTTTTTCCTGGTTTTAACCGCCCACCTGTTCATGACGCCCGCAATTTACGCTGACTTTCGAGGACAAGGTTTATCACTTCACGCACCGCGCCTCTGCCGCCGGCTGCCTTTGTTACCATGTCCACATGCGGCTTAACGGAGGGGTCCGCGTCGGCTACCGTGGCGGCAAGTCCCACTCTTTTGAAGATAGACACGTCGATGTCGTCATCCCCTATATAGGCCACTTCTGCGTCGCGAAGTTTATACTTCGCAAGCAGTGACTCATATGCCGTAATTTTGTCCTGCGCGCCTTGAAAGACGTCGGTTATGCCCAGTTCGCGGGCACGAACGTTTACGACTTCCGACGATCTGCCGGTAATAATCCCGAACAGTATGCCGGCTTTTTGAGCCAGTTTAACGCCCCGGCCGTCCCGCACGTGAAACGCCTTCATTTCATTACCCTGGTTGTCGAGAATGATGCTTCCGTCCGTCATCACTCCGTCGACGTCAAGCAGGATAAGTTTTATTTGTTTCGCCTTCGTTCGAAGGCTCTGGGTTGATTTTTTCATTTTTATGGACCAAGGCAACCATGTTGCCGTTATTAAAAATCGTCTTCTATGTTAACCGTATCACAAGGAAACTGATTCAGCAGCTTATCTATAGAAAGTTCATCTTCGTTATATCTGATAAAGAAACTGCCCCATTCATAATCATGTGCCTTCCGTACATATCCATGTTTAACAGGATTATTGTATAGATAATTCAACCTGGCAAAATATGATCTTTCATACGTAATACACGTATCCCAATAATTGTTAAAAACCTTTGGCAGTTTTGCCAGCTCGGCATAATTTTTCTTCATAAACAAAGCCGTAAATTTATGGTATTCAGCGATAAACTTCGAAAGAAATATTTCATTGCCAGGTCCGTTTACCATTATATGGTAATGATTATCAAGAATGACCCAATCTTCAAGCTCCCATCCCTGGTTCAAACAGGCTTTGAGTAGACAAGATAACTATTTCTCTTTGGCAGCATTGTCAAAAATCTTCTTTTTTTCGTATGTTGATGCAGTTATAAAATATTTAGCATTAGCACGATATAAATGAGGCAGCGTATGAGCGTACGTCTTATATTTTTCCATACATTATATTTTGGACCAAGGCAACCGTGTTGCCGTATTTTTACGCCGACGCGGTCGGCTCGCTCCATATCAAACCACTCCCGCCTTCAGAAGATCATGCAAATGGATGACCCCTTCCGGTTTGGCGCTGCCGTCGGATACAATAAGGCACGTGATAGAATTATTTTCCATGATTGCAACAGCTTCTGCCGCCAGGGAGTCCTTGTTGGCGACTTTCGGCTTTGTGGTCATGATGTCCTTTGCCTTTTTGGTCAGAAGATTCTCGCCGCTCTTTTCCGTCTTCTCCATCCACCGACGGAGATCTCCATCGGAGATGACGCCGACAAGGCTTCCTGTTCCGTCCAATACCGCGGTGATCCCCATTTTTTTTGAAGATATTTCGTAGATTGCGTCTTTGATCAGAGTCCCTTCCGAAACAACAGGAATCTCGTCACCTATATGCATAAGGTCCCGTACCCTGAGAAGCAGTTTTTTTCCGAGAGTGCCGCCCGGATGAAAGCAGGCAAAATCTTCTTCCTTGAAACCTCTCTGTGCAAGAAGCGCCACAGCCAATGCGTCTCCCATCGCCAGGGTAGCCGTAGTACTCGCAGTCGGCGCCAGCCCCAGCGGGCAGGCTTCCTCCTTAACTCCGACGTCTATTACGACGTCGCTGTTTTTTGAAAGAGTTGATTCGGTATTGCCGGTAAAACAAATGATTTTTATGCCCAGCCGCTTGAGGGAAGGCAACATCCTCGCAATCTCCTCGGTCTCGCCGCTGTTCGAAAGGGCAATCACGGTATCTCCCCTCGTAACCATACCAAGGTCTCCGTGGATTCCCTCTGCAGGATGGAGAAAGAGCGCGGGCGTGCCCGTGGACGCCAGAGTCGCCGCTATCTTTTTGCCTATCAGGCCCGACTTGCCCATGCCCGTCACCACGACCCGGCCGTTGCAGTTCAGAATCATCTTTACGGCCAATTCAAACCGGTAATCGACCCGGTCAATAAGCGCAGCGACTGCATCCGCTTCAATCCGGAGAACTTTTTTTGCCTGTTCTATTGTCATGTTTTGGTTTATGTCGTTTGTCTGGTTTATTTGGCTTATCTGGTTCTAAACCAAAGAAACCAAAAAAACTAAACAAACTCTCTGAACTAGAGTGATTTTACAATCCTGTCTATTTCCCGCACCTGCTTAAGGAGTCCAGGAAGCTGGTCCAGTGCGAGCATGTTCGGCCCGTCGCAGAGCGCCTTGTCCGGACAGGCATGCACTTCCATGAACAACGCATCAATGCCGGCGGCCGTTGCCGCTCTGGTGAGGTAGGGTACGAATTTCCGGTCACCGGACGAAGCCGTTCCGGCTGCGCCGGGCAACTGAACCGAATGAGTAGCGTCGAATACCACGGGATAACCCGCGTCGCGTATTATAGGCAGCGAGCGCATGTCGGCGATGAGGTTATTATACCCGAATGAAACTCCGCGTTCGGTGATGATGATCTTATCGTTGCCTGTTGACGCTGCTTTTTCAGCTGCATTTTTTATGTCCCACGGGGAAAGAAACTGCCCTTTCTTGATATTGACTATCCGGCCCGTCTTCGCCACATCCATAACGAAATCAGTCTGCCGGCATAAAAATGCCGGGATCTGGAGGATATCAAGAACCTCGGATGACGGTCCTATCTCTTCGAAACGGTGGACATCGGACAGGAGCGGCACGTCCAATTCCCTTCCAACGCGCGCAAGTATCCTCAGGCCTTCGGTCATGCCCGGGCCGCGATAGGACTTCAAGGAACTGCGGTTTGCCTTGTCGAAGGATGACTTGAAGATAAACGGTATGCCGAGCTCGTCCGTTATCCGCTTGAGCCTGGCTGCTGCTTCAAGCGCAGCTCCTTCGGATTCTATCACGCAAGGCCCGGCGATCAAGACGAGCGGATTATTGCCGCCGATCGTGATATTTTTTAAGCGAATTTCCTTTGTCAAATTAATTGCCTTTAAAAAACGGTTTGTCTTGTTTGTTTGGTTTATTTCGTTATCCTTAAGCTAGAGAAACTAAACAAACCAAAGAAACGAAAAGAAACTAAACAAACCAAAGAAACTAAAAAAACCAAACTAACTAAACAAACTATTTTCTCTTATTCTTCAGCGCCGCATCGATGAACGCCGTGAACAAGGGATGAGGATTGCGCGGTCTCGATTTGAATTCCGGATGGAACTGACAGCCGAGAAACCAGGGATGTTCCTTGTATTCCACGATCTCTACCAGTTCGCCGTCCGGAGAAATACCGCTGATAACGAGTCCGGCCTTTTTTAATGTTTCCGTGTAACGGTTATTGAACTCGTAGCGGTGGCGATGCCGTTCGGTAATAGCATTTTTCCCGTATGCCCGATAAGCGTTAGTGCCCTTTTCTATGTTGCATGGATAGGAACCGAGGCGCATGCTCCCGCCTTTATCGCAGCTTGTGTCGCGTTTTTGAACCGACTGGGTCCGGTAATCGAACCACTGCTCGATCAGGTAAATGACGGGATTGGGAGTCTGCTGATCAAATTCGGAACTGTTCGCATCCTTGATGTCCGCAAGATTGCGGGCTGCTTCGATCACCGCACATTGCATTCCGAGACAGATCCCGAAATACGGTATCTTTCTTTCCCGGGCGTATTTAACGGCCGCGATTTTACCTTCCACGCCGCGTATTCCGAACCCGCCCGGTACGAGAATACCATCGGCGCCTTTCAGCATTTCTTCAGCGCCCCTGCTCTCGATGTCTTCAGAATCCACCCAGTTGATTGCGACACGGGCTTCGTTCGCTATGCCGCCGTGGGTCAATGCTTCACACAGGCTTTTATATGCTTCTTTGAGATCAACGTATTTCCCGACAAGGGCTATAGTAACGTTCTTTGACGGGTGCTTGACGCGCTGGACGATCGTTTCCCATGCGTTCAGGTTGTGGTCCGATACGGTAAGATTGAGCAACTCGACTATCCTGTCATCGATCCCTTCCTCATGCAGGTGGATCGGTACCTCGTATATGGTATCGACGTCCAGTGCGGTGATAACGGCATTCTCTTCAACATTGCAGTAGAGCGCAATCTTCCGTTTCATCTCCTTCGGTATGGGCCGTTCGCTCCGGCAAACCAGAATGTTCGGCTGGATCCCTATGGACAGCAGTTCCTTGACGCTGTGCTGGGTTGGTTTAGTCTTAAGCTCATCCGCAGCTTTTATAAACGGCACCAGCGTAAGATGGACATACAGGACATTTTGCCGGCCGAGATTATATCTCAATTGCCTGATGGCTTCCAAAAACGGAAGACTTTCTATGTCGCCGATGGTCCCGCCGATCTCGACGATCACGACCTCCTCATCGTCGGCGAGGTCCGTAATCGCGCGCTTGATTTCATCCGTAACGTGCGGTACCACCTGAACCGTTCCACCCAGATAGTCCCCTCTTCGTTCCTTGCTGATTACGTTGTTATATATCCTGCCGGAAGTAAAGTTGTTCTTCTGACCGGTCGTGACGTTCGTATACCGTTCGTAATGTCCGAGATCGAGGTCGGTCTCGGCGCCGTCATCTGTTACATAAACCTCTCCGTGCTGAAACGGACTCATGGTGCCGGGGTCGACATTTATGTAAGGATCAAGCTTGAGAAAGGTAACCTTTACCCCCCTGCTCTCGAGCAGAGCGCCTATGGACGCCGCCGCAAGCCCCTTGCCGAGCGATGAAACGACTCCGCCCGTCACGAAAATGTACTTTGTCGGAGGTTTTTTCTTTTCCATTCCTAATCTCTTCTTTCTTTGAGGCGTTGCAGTATTTTACTCAAATCGTCCGGGATGTCAACACCAAAGGATTCATGGCTCGTTACAACCACTTTAATGCGATGTCCGGATTCGAGCGCCCGCAGCTGTTCGAGCTTTTCAACGGCTTCAAGCCCTGTTTGCGGCATCCGCGCGTACTGTAAAAGAAAATCTCTCTGATACGCATAGAGGCCGATATGCTTATACATATCGCCTGCAAGAGGCATATCAGTTAAACATATTTTCCCTGTTCGGCTGTCTCGATCCCACGGGATCGGAGCCCGCGAAAAATACAACGCAAACCCGTTTCGATCGAAGACCACCTTGACGACATTAGCGTCAAAAGCTTCATCACGGCGTTCAATCTTTCTGCAAACAGTGCCCATGGGAATGGAGGGGTCGTCCACAAGAGGAGTCACAGCTTCGTCGATCATCTCCGGATGGATCAGCGGTTCATCTCCCTGAACATTTACAACAATATCGCAATCAAGCTTACGGACCACTTCGGCGATTCTATCCGTACCGGTTGCATGGCCGGCCGACGTCATCATTGCTTCTCCTCCAAAAGCGGAAACCGCCTTACGGATGCGTTCATCATCCGTGGCCACGATTACCCGCGTAATGAGGCGAGAACGCTTTGTGCGCTCGTAAACCCACTGGATCATCGGTTTTTTCTCAATCATTGCGAGTGCTTTGCCGGGGAACCGGGTTGACCCGTAGCGGGAAGGAATGACGGCGATGATTGTCTGGTTTTTATGGTTTGTCATGTTTGTCTGGTTCATCTGGTTGCTTCGGTTCATTTGAATAGTAGTTAAAAGGTCACGGTTACGATGCCCGTTTCGTGGTTGGGTTACGGCGTTCGTGTTGGGCAGTCCGTATCCGCTTAACGCTTAACGATACGGGCCTCGTTGCCGTAGCCGATGGACGATCATGACAGTTCTTTCCTGAAATATTCAATCGTCCTCTTCAAGCCGTCATCCACGCTCACCTTCGGCTTCCAGTTCAACTTTGATCCGGCCAGGGAGATATCGGGCTGGCGCTGGGTCGGATCGTCAGAGGGAAGCGGCTTGTGCACGATTTTGGATCCTGAACCGGTCATTGCTATGATTTTTTTTGCGAAATCGAGTATCGTATATTCCTCAGGGTTCCCGAGATTTACCGGGCCGATGAAATTTTCGCAATCCATCATACGCACCATTCCGTCGACCAGATCATCCACATAGCAGAAGGATCGGGTCTGGGAACCATCACCATATACCGTAATATCATTGCCTTTGAGCGCCTGGACAATGAAGTTGCTCACTACGCGGCCGTCATTCTGCAGCATGCGGGGCCCGTACGTGTTAAAAATCCGGACGATCTTGACGTCCACTCCGTTTTGACGATGATAGTCCATCATCAGGGTCTCGGCCACCCGTTTCCCCTCGTCATAGCAGCTTCGGATGCCGATCGGATTGACGTTGCCCCAGTAATTTTCCTTCTGGGGATGAACGGATGGGTCCCCGTACACCTCCGAAGTCGAAGCGAGGAGCATGCGAGCCTTTACTCGTTTTGCGTTGCCGAGCATATTGAGCGTACCCAGAATGTTTGTCTTGATAGTCTTTACCGGATTGTACTGGTAATGAATCGGCGAAGCCGGGCATGCCAGATGGTAAATTTTGTCCACTTCGAGAAGAACAGGGAGAACGATATCGTGCCGCACCAGTTCGAAAACCGGATTGTTCAACATTCCCGCAACGTTCTTCTTCCTGCCCGTGTAAAAATTGTCCATACAGAGGACTTCGTGTCCTGCGTCCAACAATCGTTCGCATAAGTGTGAACCGAGAAAACCGGCTCCGCCGGTGACCAGAATCCGCATGAATTACTCCAAAAAGTTGATTTAGTTGATTTGGTTTCTTTAGTTTATTTGGGTTGTTTTGTTGATTAAAGTTTCTTTAGTTTCTTTGGTTTGTTTAGTTTGTTTTGAATCAAATGAGCCAGGCAAACCAAACAAACTAGACAAACCAGACAAACCAAATTAATCAAACAAACCAGACATACTGATAAACTGCTTACCTTCTCCCTATCCCGTAATATGTAAATCCCATCTTGAGCAGCTCTTCCTGGTTAAAAATATTTCTTCCGTCAAAGATCACGGGTTTATTCATCAGTTGTTTGATTTTCTTAAAATCGGGCGTGCGGAACTCATTCCACTCGGTCACTACAGCCAATGCGTCTGCCTTGCGAAGAGCATCATAGCTGTCGTCCATGATGGTTATTCTGTTCTTGAATATCTTCCGCGCTTCGGGTTCGGCGACCGGGTCATGCGCCTTGACCTTGGCGCCTGCCCGAAGGAGATTATTGATGATCACGACTGACGGCGCCTCCCGCATGTCATCCGTGCGCGGCTTGAAGGAGAGGCCCCAGACCGCGATAGTCATTCCGGCAAGCGGTTTACTCGCCTTTCTTCCCTTTGCAATGCGAGGGGCAAAGTGCTTGAGCACCATGTCGGACAGAACGTTTTTCTGGCGGTCGTTCACGGCCTCGACGGCTTTAAGCACCTTGGCCTCAACACCATATTCTTTCGCAGTCCGGACCAGGGCCTTCACGTCTTTCGGGAAACAGGACCCGCCGTAGCCAACACCCGGGAACAGGAACTCGAACCCGATCCGCCTGTCATAGCCCATACCTTTTCGGACGCTGTCGATGTCCGCTCCCATGCTCGAGCAGATGACCGCCATCTCGTTTATGAAGGATATCTTGGTTGCCAGCATGGCATTTGACGCGTATTTTGTCATTTCCGCGCTTTTGATATCCATAATCAGAATGCGGTCCCCCTTCCGGACAAAGGGGCCGTAAAGCTCTTCCATAGCTGCAATAGCTCTCGCGGAATCAGCACCGATCACGACACGGTCCGGCTTCATGAAGTCGTCGATCGCGGCCCCTTCCTTGAGGAACTCGGGATTCGAAACCACGTCGAATTTATGTTTCGTTTTGGACGAGAGGGCGGCCCGTACCCTGTCGCCGGTTCCGACGGGTACCGTACTCTTGTTGATAACGACCTTATACCCGTTCATGTGAGTACCTACCTGCCGGGCAGCGTCGATGACGTATTTCAGATCACAGGAACCGTCCTGACCGGGTGGGGTCCCTACTGCAATAAAAATAATATCGGCATTTTTTACGGAAGACGCCATATCCGACGTGAAACTGAGCCGTCCATGACTGACGTTTCGCTTTATGAGCTCTTCAAGCCCGGGTTCATAGATCGGCACGACGCCTTTATTCAGCAGCTCGATCTTTTTTATATCGATGTCCATGCAGATTACGTCATTGCCGCTTTCGGCAAGGCATGTGCCTGTTACGAGGCCTACATAGCCCGTGCCTATTACTGAAATCTTCATATCTCTCCTGCTCTCATGATGTCCTGCCTGAATAGTTTTTTTCCAGCCACTTCTTATATTCGCCGCTTCTGACGTTATTTACCCAGTCCGTGTTTTTGAGAAACCAGTCAACGGTATTTTTCAGACCCTTTTCAAAGTCGTGATTTTGTTTCCACCCCAGAGCATTCTTGATCTTGTCGCAGTTAATGGCGTAACGACGGTCATGACCCGGTCGATCCGAAACAAACGTGATCAGATCCGTGTAATTGCGGATTGCGGATTGCGGATTGCGGATTGCGGGATTTTCGCTCGCGGGATATACTTTCTCAAGGACGGCGCATATCTCGTTCACCACATCGATATTGCGCTTCTCGCATTCGCCGCCGATGTTGTACGTTTCGCCCGGTTTTCCTCTGGAAAGTATCGTCCAGATAGCTTCGCAATGGTCCTCGACATAGAGCCAGTCGCGGACATTTTTGCCGTCTCCGTATATAGGCAGTTGTTTCCCCTCAACAGCGTTCAGGATCGTGAGCGGGATCAACTTCTCCGGAAAGTGATAGGGACCGTAGTTGTTTGAACAATTGGAAATCGTGATCGGCAGTCCGTAGGTATGAAAGTATGCGTTTACGAGGTGGTCTGAAGCGGCTTTGGAAGCTGAATAAGGGCTCCGCGGGTCGTAAGGTGTTGTTTCCAGGAAGAACCCTGTTTTTCCCAGGGAACCATACACTTCATCGGTGCTGATGTGGTGAAACCGTACATCCTTGCGGTTGCTCCATGTTTGCCGCGCAGTCTCAAGCATGCAGAAAGTGCCTTTGACGTTTGTCTCTACAAATTCCTTTGGTCCGAAGATTGAACGGTCGACATGGCTTTCAGCGGCAAAATGCACGACGATGTTGATGTGATATTTATCGAACACCGCTCTTACCTTGTCAAAATCGCAGATGTCGCCGAGTTCAAAAAAATAATTTTTGCCGCCGAATTTGTTTTCTATGTCGGCAAGATTCATCATGTTGCCGGCGTACGTAAGCTTATCGAGATTGACGACAATGCCGCAAAAATCCTGTTTCGTGATAATGTGCCTGATGAAATTAGAGCCGATAAAACCCGCCCCGCCTGTCACCAGGATATTGGCCGACACCGCCGGTCTGCCGGAATTATCCGTCTGGTTTATGTGCATACCTAAGCCCTTTCCCGTAAAAACGTGCTTACCGCCTCTTCCCAGGATGGAATCGAGATGTTCAGTTCTCTGGAGAGGGCGGCGTTGCTCATTGCTGAAAATTTTGGCCGTTTTGCAGGCAGATTGAATATATCCATAGAGACCGGGCGTATGAATTTGTTCAATTTGAGGTCCTGAACGATGTGTCTCGCCCATTCATACCGAGAACAAAAACCGCTGTTCGTCAGATGGTAATGTCCCCGCGTATCATTCTTGATTGCTCTCAAGGTCATATCGACCACTGTATTTGTGTATGTAGGAACTGAAAATTCGTCGCAAGCAATCTTGAGATATTCATTATTCCGCGTCCATTCGATTAACTTGTGGATAAAATTCTGATTGCCGTCGCCGAATACCCAGCTAAGCCTCAGTACAAGATGGCGGGCGCCTGATTCAGACACAAAGTTTTCACCGGAAAGCTTGCTTTTTCCGTACTCATTGAGCGGATTGACCGCGTCTTCTTCAGTGTAAAGGCCTTTTTCCTTGATTCCGTCGAATACGTAATCTGATCCGAAATGAACCAGCAGTGCTCCTCGATCCGCAGCCGCGCGGGCTAAATTCGCCGGCCCGGAGGCATTGACCGCAAATGCCTTTTCCCGTTCGAGTTCCGCCCTGTCCACCAGATTATATGCCGCGCAGTTGATGATCACGTCCGGCTTCAATCCCGAAACAGCCTGGGAAACGGCGTCAAAATCGGTTATGTCGAGCTGCGACTCGTCGGGCGCGCTGTAATCAATGGACTGTTCTTCGAATTTTTTGATGAATGCGCGGGCAAGTTGGCCGTTTCTGCCGGTAATAAGGTATTTCATAGGTCTCAGTTTGTCTGGTTTATCTGGTTCATTTAGTTTATCTGGTTAACCAAACAAACTAAACAAACCAAACAAACGAATCAGGCTTTATTCACTCCATAAGAAGTTATTATCGGCAGCTCTCAATAAAGGATGCGCTGTATCCTTGGCTGATAATAACGGATTTTTCAACGGCCAGGCAATGTTGAGCTCGGGATCATTCCAGATGATGCCGCGGTCGTCGGCCGGAGAATATTCGGCTGTGCACTTATAGATGATCTCAGCTGAATCGGTGAGCACCTGGAAGCCATGCGCAAAACCGGACGGCACGTAAAGCATTTGCTTATTTTTATCTGAAAGCTCGACACCCAGCCATGCGCCATATCGCGGGGAACCTTTACGAATGTCCACGGCGACATCGTAAATCCTGCCTTTTATACACGAAACCAGTTTTCCCTGGGCCTTCGGATTTTTCTGATAGTGCAGCCCCCTCAGAACGCCCTTCACAGATTTTGAATAGTTGTCCTGGACAAGGTGATCCCCTATCCCCGCTTTGCTGAAATCGGAATATTTGTAGAATTCAAGAAAAAACCCCCTGCCGTCGTCAAAGACCCGGGGTGTTACCAGCACGAGCCCGGGGATCTTGAGAGCCGTGAATTCAAAGGGCATGCGGCACCTCATGTTCGGCAATCATTTTGAGATAATCTCCGTAGGAATTCTTTTTATGATAATCTGCGGCTTTGAGCAGTTTCGCCCTGTCGATATATCCCAGCTTAAAGGCGATTTCCTCAATACAGGCCATCTTGAGGCCCTGGCGCCGTTCTATCGTAGCGATGAATTCGCCCGCATCGAGGAGGCTCTCATGGGTCCCCGTATCGAGCCATGCATAGCCGCGGCCCATCAGTTCGACCGTAATCTTTTTCTGCGCGAGATAAACATTATTCACATCGGTTATTTCCAATTCACCACGGTGCGACGGCTTTATGTTCTTTGCTATGTCCACGACCTGATTGTCGTAGTAGTACAGGCCTGTGACAGCGTATCGCGATCTCGGCTGATTTGGTTTTTCCTCAATGGAAAGCACATTCCCGTTCGGATCAAACTCCACAATCCCGTATCGCTCCGGGTCCTTCACATAATATCCGAATACTCTTGCTCCACCTGAGCTCTCCACGTCTTTTACGGCCTTTTTGAGCATACCGGTAAGACCGTGACCGAAAAAGATATTGTCACCCAGCACAAGACAAACCGGGTCCCGGCCGACGAAGTTCTCACCGATAATGAACGCTTCTGCAAGCCCGTTCGGCTTCGGCTGTTCCTTGTAGGAAAAACGGAGCCCCAAATCCTCTCCATTGCCGAAGATGTCCTGAAAGCGAGGCAAATCAACAGGAGTTGAAATAATCAAAACATCCCGTATACCGGACAGCATAAGCACGGAAAGCGGATAATAAATCATCGGCTTATCGTAGACGGGCAGCAGCTGTTTGCATACCCCCCGGGTAATGGGATAAAGCCGTGTACCGCTGCCTCCTGCCAATATGATACCTTTCATGGTGAACCCTCGTCAAAATAGTTTATTTCGTTTCTTTAGTTTCTTTGGTGTTTTTAGTTTCTTTGGTTTGTTTGGTTTGCTTAGTTGAACCAGACAAACCAGATAAACCAGACAAACCGGTTACTTTTTACTTCTTACTTCGCCTCAATTTTCCGCTTCAATTCTTCCGATGTTATCGTTGCCGTTCCGACGACGCCGACGACGATCCCGGCGGCAAAATTTGAGATCTTTGCAGCGTCTTTCATGGACGCACCTGCCGCCATTGCGAGCGTAAAAGCGCTGATAACCGTATCTCCTGCACCGGTCACATCGAAAACTTCCTGGGCCATTGTGGGGATATGCGTTACCTTACCGTTTCGCTCAAACAGGCTCATCCCATGCTCGCCGCGGGTGATCAGCACTCCGTCGCATTTGAGCCGCTTCAGCAGCAGAACCCCGGCCTTACAGAGACTCTTATCATCATCGATGTCCATCCTGGCGCCGATCGAAGCCTCCTTGGTATTCGGGGTAAGCACGGTGACCCCGCTGTAAATTCCAAAATGGTTAATCTTGGGGTCAACTGAGACGATTACCTTGTTTTTCCGGGCGATTCTGACAATATCGCGTACCAGTTCTTTGGTGATCACGCCTTTACAATAATCGGAAAGTACAACGGCATCCAGGCCCTTGTGGATCTCCTGTTTGACCAATTCAAATACTTTTCGGTGCGTTTCGGGTTCGATCCCGTTTTTCGTCTCGCGGTCGAATCGTACAACCTGCTGATTGTGGGCTACCACGCGGGTTTTGATAGTTGTCGGTCTGGAATCTTCCACGAAGAGGCCGTCGGCCCTGATTCCCCGCTGTTTCAGCAATCCCACGAGTTGTCTTCCTGCATCATCGGAACCGATCACGCCGCAGACGCTCACTTGCCCGCCCAGAGCGTGGATATTGTTTACGACATTGGTTGCCGCTCCCAGGAGCACGCTTTCCTTTGTAACCGTCACAACGGGCACAGGGGCTTCCGGAGAAATGCGGGATACATTGCCCCAAACATAATGATCGAGCATCACGTCGCCGACGACCAATGTTCTCGTACGGCGAAATCGTTCGATATATTGAATGAGACGCCTTAATTCGGTCCTGGCTACCAATTTTTCATGTCTCCATTCCGGAACTCGACCAGCCTGGCGTCAATGGTGCCTATGCTGATCTCACTTTTCATTAGAACCGGCACTTTTCTGGCATCGTCTGTCAACCAGATATAAATCTCGCCCGTGTGCCGGAACACACCTTCGTATTTGGGATAGGTTTTAATCTTGATGGTGTCGAATTCGCCCAGGGCAGTTTTAATTTTTTCCCTTCCCAGTGTATGGACTTCAACGGCCCAGGTCTTTCCATCCTCATGGACGTCTACAATGATTGGTTTCCCTACCGTGAAATCCTGCCGGGTCCTGACATAATAGAGCGATGAAAGCGAATCCTGAACAACAGACGGAACCGTATACGATGCCTCTTTACCGTCAGTGATCACAAGTACCGTATTGTGCACGTGATCGAACAGCATTTCCCGCTTTTTCTTTCTTTTCCCATGGGTTTGATCGAGATAGAACGCTAAGCTTGAAAATTTTTCCGCATCAATAAGGCTTTCCACCCTGTCGTAAACCTTGTAAAATCTGTCCATCATACCCGTCGATCTTGCAATGGAAATAAAATTGTATGCTTTTTTCCCGTCGGGCCCGGTGACTTCTTTTACTTCCATCACCGATGTGCCTGCATCCAGAATGCTAGACCAGCTTATTGAATAGGTAAGTTTTTCCCCGGTTATAAACGGTACTGAAGGATAAATCAATCTCTTGCCGGTTTCGGCGGATATCGCGTCTGCACTGAATAAAAACAGGCAGATTATAAGAGGCGATATTATGCGACGCATGAACAGAATGATTCTCCGGCTTGTAGAAAACTATAGAAAAACGAGAACAACATGTTGAATATTAATCAATAATAACGTTATATAATATGCAAACGCAGTCAATTTGTAAAGACAATTTTTAAAAGATAGGCTTTTTCAGGGATGGCTGCGCTCTTTTTAGATCTTGCCAGGGAGGTTTATATGGATTATTATGACTGCCTGAGATTTGCCTAATTGGATGGAACAGTCAGCCAAGATTAATAATATCCTTATTATCAAACCGGGTGCGATCGGCGATACTCTACAGCTTACCCCTGTAGTTCGAGCGATCAAAATAAAGCATCCCGGTGTAAATATTTCCCTCCTGGTTGGTTCAGATACGACTGCCTTGCTTTTCAAGCATAATCCTTACGTTCGAGAAACTATCGTATATGACAAACAAGGAAAGCACGGAAGAGTCACCGACTTTATCAAGCTTTGGCGCGCGTTGCGGAAAAACAAGTATGATCTTGTCATTAATTTTCAGCGCAGCAATCTCAAAACATGGTTTTTGTCAGCAGCAGCGTTCCCCTGCCGTGTTCTCGTCTATCACAAGGCCAGGAACAGGACTATTCATGCCGTAGCCAATTACCTTGAAACAGTGGCCTCTCTTGGGGTTTACACAGCGAATCTTGACCTCGAGCTCATGACGGGCGCAGCGGACAAAGAAAGGGCTGCACGCATTGTTTCATCCGTCCGGAAGAAGTCCGGACCCCTTGTCATCGTAAATCCGGGTGCCAGCCATTCGGTCAACCGTTGGGGAGCCGGCCGGTTCGCATCGTTGGTTGATATGCTGGCACAAGAGCTGTCTGCCGACGTTATCATCATCGGCGGGAACGACGATTTACCTCTTGCGGAAGAGATTATCAGAAAAAGCGTTTCGAAACCTGTTTTGATGGCGGGCAAGCTGAATCTTCTGCAATTGGGCGCTTTGCTGGAACGTTGTGACGCCCTGGTCAGCGGAGATACAGGGCCGATGCACGTTGCGACCGCAGTAGGAACCAGGGTAGTCGCCCTCTTCGGCGCAGCAGACCCTGCCCGCACGGGTCCTGTTGGGCCCGGGCACAAAGTGCTGCACGCTGAAGGAGTTTCGTGCGTCCCTTGCAGAAAACGGAAGTGTAATAACACTATTATACACGAGTGCATGGAGCGATTATCCGTGGATATGGTATACAACGCGATAGCAGCTGTGACGAAGAAAAGGCCGTCTTAATATTCTCTTGACAAAATTTCCTGTTTCTATAATATTTGATGCGCTCTTCTGGGGATTTACTCCGTAAATAGAAAAGCCGCTGTGGCGGAATTGGCAGACGCAAGGGACTTAAAATCCCTCGGGGGGCAACTCCCGTACCGGTTCGATTCCGGTCAGCGGCACCATCTAAATCATCACCGACAACTATCTAACTTACCACTCGGAACAAACGACCGAAAGAAGAATCGAAAAAGGGGTATGGGGGAAAGGTTCCCCCATGCTTTCGGGGTCACAGTCACGCGGAACGTGACGCCATAGGGGGCAGGCCCCCTGTGGAAGCGAAGCGCGTGAGATTCCGGTCAGCGGCGCCATCTCATTCATAACCGACAACTTTCCGACTTACCATTCGGGATGAACGACCGAAAGAAGAATCGCGTGGGATCCCGCTCAACCGTACCATAAATCTCAACTCACAACTATAGAAGCGACTGGATGTCCCGGCTCAATGCAGACCTCTTCTACAAGAGTTCTTCAACCCTCCATTTTCTTGTCTCAGTGGGGCAAAAAGCTATTTTCACCAGCATGAAACAGGTGGTTTCCCAACAAATCCTTGACAATACTTAGTCAATATCCGATAATGGGCGCTTCAGAAATACCAGTTTTCTAAAATGTTATTTCGAAGTAAGTCTTTAGTTTTAAACTAAACAGCCATATCCAGGAGTAACTCTTGCCGCCCGAATACCTCGAATTTGAAAAACCCATCGCGGATCTTGAAAAAAAGATTGAAGAACTTACACTCTTCACTTCCAACGGCAACCTTGATTTGGAAGAAGAGATACTGAAGCTTCACAAGAAAGCAGACCAGCTGCGTTCGGAGATATATTCCCGCCTTACACCCTGGCAGAAGGTTCAGATTTCACGCCATCCCAACCGCCCTTACAGCCTCGACTATATAGAAGCGATGCTTACCGAATTCACCGAGATGCACGGCGACCGTGGTTACGCTGACGACCCGGCTATTGTTTGCGGAATGGCGCGGCTTGACGGCATGCCGTTGGTCATCATCGGCCATCAAAAAGGAAGAACCCTAAAGGAGCGGATGTTCCGGAATTTCGGACAGCCGAATCCTGAGGGTTATCGCAAAGCCCTCCGCATCATGCAATTTGCCGAGAAATTTAATAAACCGATTGTCACGTTTATTGATACTCAGGGCGCTTATCCGGGCATCGGCGCCGAGGAAAGGGGCCAAGGGGAATCGATTGCGCGGAACTTATACGTCATGTCAACGCTCAAGGTACCTATCGTATCGGTTGTTATCGGTGAAGGCGGAAGCGGTGGAGCGCTTGCGCTCGGCGTCGCGGACAAGGTCCTCATGCTGGAACACGCAACCTATTCGGTTATTTCACCGGAGGGTTGCGCTGCTATTCTATGGAACAACGGCGCAAAAGCGAATGAGGCTGCGGACCTTCTTAAAATAACGGCCCAGGACCTTTTTCAAATGAATGTGATAGACGAAATGGTGGAAGAACCTATTGGCGGAGCGCATCGTGATCCGCGGAGAGCTGCAGAACTTTTGAAAGAGGCGATAGTCAGGAATTTAAGCGAGATAAAAAATGTATCATCTGCCGACCTTATTCAAAACCGGTATCAAAAATTCAGAAAACTGGGAATGTTCGACCAGATTTGACCTGCCAACCACATAACCGCCTGAAGACCTCAAGTAGCTTAAACGTATTATAAATTATAAAGAGATTGCGAGTGCATCACTACTCAATATCTTTTTTCAGAAGTTCTATCGCAATTTTCAAGGCTTTCATTGCAGAATGAATGTTTGCGAATGTCGACAGGAAGAGCAGCAGGGAATATTCGCCGGCAACGGGTGCAATCAGTTCGTTGCCATGTTCCAGCGAGAACAGAACAGCCTGAACGTTCCCCATTCCAAGGCGACCGCTTATTTCCTTTATGTGATCCAGATGGATTTCCTTCCATGCTCCCAAAAGCTTCATATCACCCGTGGCATCACCTGCCTGAGCTATCGCTTCTCCGTCATTGTCAAGGAAAATAGCAGCTTTTGCGCCGTCGACAGAACCCAAAAGATCCTCTAATATGCGGTTAAGCAATGCTCCTCCTGATAGTTATAAGCTCAGGCCTGCGGTTATGCAAGGCGCAAAAAACGTGTGCGACCAGTGTACGAAAAACGAAATCCCTTATCGTACCATCTCCTTTGAGAACAGGAGATGGGAATCAAGGGTTACGTAAACAACCAGAACAAGATCATTGTCAAGCCCGAGCCCAGGACTGCCCCGAAGAGCACTTCGAGCGGGCGGTGAATGCCGGATGACCACCTGCTCCAGCTTACCATAACAGCGAGGAGAAACGTCAAAATACCTGCAGGAACGGAGTGGGTCAGATAAATGGCCGCCACCCATATTGAAAAAGAAACAGCGGCATGCCCGCTCGGCATGCCGCCGCGGAGCGGTTCGCCTTTGCCTAAGATTGCCTTGATAATGACAACTACAATGACGACGACCGCCAATGAAACGAAGGCCACTATGTCGTCCTGGGTCTTCTGTATCCTCCACACGCCTTTTGCAATAGTGTTTTTGAGTGCAGGGTACAGAATAAAATATGCAAGAGTGAGCGCACCGATCGATGCGATAAGAACCACACCGGCACCGATGTCCTTGGCGATTTTACCGAGCGGATGGTAGGTATCCGCTATCATGTCAACGATGACCTCGATGGCCGTGTTCAGCATCTCGGTCGTCATTACCAGAATAATGGCGACACAAAGCAGAATAAAATCCGTTCTCGATATATCAAGGAGCAGGCTGACAATGAGCGCGGCAAGGGCCGTGAACATATGATACCGCATGTGGCGCTGCGTCCTGACGGAATAGATGATTCCCTCTATGGCTACATTCGCGCTCTCGGTCCATGTTTTCGGTTTCATGAAGTCAGCCTTTTCAGCAATTGACGTTCCCGGCGCTCCATTCGCTGCGTTTCATCCCTCCCCTGTTCATGGTCATAGCCGAGAAGGTGGAGAAGTGCATGCACTGTCAGTATTTCTATTTCCCGGCCGAGCGAATGGCCGGCTTTGGCGGCGTACCGCTCCGCTGTCGGAACGGAAATGACGATATCGCCGAGTACATGGGGCTGGATATGGGGAAATGTTCCTTCACGCAGCGGAAATGAAAGCACATCGGTTGTTGCATCCTTGCCCCGGTATCTCCGGTTTAAAGAACGCATTGCCCGGTCCCCCAGAAACAGGACGCTCAATTCGGCGTGTCCGAGATCAAGGATCCGCAGCAATTTGGTGATCTTTTTTTCGACTGCTGCCGTTTCCGGCCTTGGTTTCCTGAGACTGCTTTTTATCCTGATTTTCACGCCGTTTTTTTTCTCCGAAAAAATCTATCCCGGGGTAGTCTATGCGTTGATGGAAAATACCGCCGAGGACGAGATTAAAGCTTCGGGCGATATCGCGAAGGTCCTTCAGCGTAAGGTCACACTTTCCCAACTGGTCATCCAGGAAAATCCGGGTGATGACGCTGTTCGTCAAGGCCTGGATTCTGTCGGGCGTTGGATTGCCTACGGTCCTTGAAGCAGCTTCAACGGAATCAGCCAGCATGACGATAGCAGCAACCTTTGTTCTGGGCCTGGGACCTGGGTACCGGTAGTCCTCTTCGGCTATTTTTATGAGTGGCTGCAGATCCCTGGCCTTCTGAAAAAAATAGGAGATAAGCGCCGTGCCATGATGCTGCCGGATAATGTCTATAACTGCAGGGGGAAGTCTTTGTGCACGTGCTATTTCAACACCGTCTTTTACATGGGAAGAGATTATGAGACTGCTCATGGAAGGCGTTAATCGATCGTGTTTATTTTCGAATGCCCGCTGGTTTTCGATAAAATACTCCGGTTTGCGTATCTTTCCGACATCATGGTAATAGGCCCCGACCCGTGCGAGAATGGGGTTTTCGCCGATTGCTTCGGCTGCTGCTTCGGCCAGGTTGCCTATGACGATGCTGTGGTGATAAGTTCCGGGACTCTTGTACACCAGCTCTTTCAGGAGTGGCTGATTGGGGTCAAGAAGTTCAAGCAGCTTGATGTCGGTAGCGATGTCGAAAATCGTTTCGAAAAACGGAAGCAGCACGGACACTACCATCGATACCATGAGGACGCTGAAAATCCCTGAAGCGAGATCGTAAATTCCACGGCTTGCCAGTTCCCCTTTGAAGAGGTCGATACCGGTGATCGATATGATATTGACCAGGCCGATCAAAGCGCTCGCCCTGAGCACCGCGGTTCTTTTTTTGCAGTGTATGACAGAGAGTGCCGCAGTTATGCTGCCGAGAAAATAGTATATCGGTATGAATGGATCTCCCTGATACAGGATTCCGAGCAGGACGCTGACCACGAAGGAGAACGAAAGCGCCAGATGAAAATCCAGCAGAAGGCAGACCAGCATGGCTCCCGCCGAAACCGGCAGAGCAAAGCCTATGGTGACCGCATCCAGGGCCAGCTGGTCGGCTGCGAACGATAATACATATTTTGAAAACTGCGAAATAACGACCGTAACGACCAGCAGAATAACCAACAGGAACATTTTTTTCGAATCAGCAATGAGAGTGGGACGATAGCGCTTGATATCGCGATACATGAGGTAAAAGAAAAGCAGGATCACAAGAGAAAGCCCCATGTAGGCATTCCGGCGTATTCCGATCCCTTCCCTCCTCGACATCTCTTCAAGTACCCGGTACGCTTTTTCCGTGACCCGCTGGCCCGCCTCGACTATGACTTCTCCCCGGCTGATTTTGTAGGAAAGAAGAGTCATATCAGGCCCCTGGTATTCGATATTGATCGTATACGGAGCAGTAATCGTCCGGGATGCGGTATCGCCTTTTTGAAGAAAACGGAATTTGGGGAGGAGGAGAACGGCGGCCAGGAGAGCGGCAGCTCCGACGATAAGAACTATATTGAACACCGTTGCCGAGCGCGAAACAGGCGCCGGCGTTTCACGGTCTCCATCAGGCACTTCAATCTCGGGCAGGAGTTTGGCAAGTGACTCGTGCTTAGGGCTCATCCGTCCCCTCGTACTTTTCGTACGCCTTGATGATCTGCTGAACCAGTTTATGTCGCACAACATCCCTGTTGGTGAAGTAGATGAATTGTATTCCTTCAACGCCTTCCAGGATTTTCCTGACCTCTATCAGTCCGGAGTTTCTCCCCGTCGGCAGGTCAATTTGCGTGATATCACCGGTCACAACCGTCTTCGAATTAAAACCGAGCCGCGTAAGAAACATTTTCATCTGCTCGCTGGTTGTATTCTGCGCTTCATCGAGAATAATGAAGGAATCGTTTAAAGTCCGTCCGCGCATAAAAGCGAGCGGTGCTATTTCGATATCCCCGCGCTCGACCAGTTTATTCGCCTTTTCAGTCTCAATCATATCATAGAGGGCATCGTAGAGCGGCCGCAGATACGGGTTGACCTTTTCGTAAAGGTCGCCGGGCAGAAAACCGAGTTTTTCGCCTGCTTCTACCGCGGGACGAACAAGAATTATCCTGCTGACTTCGCGCCGAAGCAGAGCGGAAACCGCCGTTGCCATGGCAAGATAGGTTTTACCGGTGCCCGCAGGACCGATGCCGAAGACTATGTCATACTGCTTGATTGCCTCTACGTACTTTCGCTGGGTCTCGTTTTTGGGCGAAACAGGCCGCTTTCTGCTTGAAACCGGGATCGGCTTCTGAAAAAGGTCTTTCAATGTAGTGGAAGGGTCCGCGCAGTAAGCCTGGATAGCGGCCGATACGTCTTCTTTTCCGGAAATAACGCCCTGGGACAGCATGTCGGCAAGCTGTTTTAGCAACCGTTCGGCTTTGCCTACGGATTTTTCCTCGCCCTCTATTTGAATTCTGTTCCCCCGAGCATTCAGGATTACACCGTAGGTATTCTCGATCAGCCTGAGGTTCTTGTCGAGGTCGCCGTAGAGACCGGGCAGATCCATTTCATCTTCAATCGTAACAATAACAGCTGTTGTTTTCACCTGAAAATCTCTCTCTATACCGTCTCCCCGATGGGAGGAATTAATGCGGGATGTCAGGATAATTAAATTATACCGATATTCATCCCTTCTTTAGAAGGGAATTTACGGACGGTTTTCAATATCAAATACTAGCATTATGAAATTTCAATGTCAATTTTTCTTTTAATAATCATGGCTTCTCGGGTAACCCTCTGCCATGGAATGAAGCCGTTGGACGCAAGTTTTAAAAATCGATCCCTTTGCGCGCAGATTCGCCTTTATCGTAAGGATGCTTCAGGGAACGCATTTCGGTGACCAGATCCGCAAGGGTAACGACATCAGGATGCGCGTTCCTGCCGGTCAGTATCAAATGGAGCTTTGGGGGCTTGTTCCTGATCAAGTCGAGAACAGCGGCGACATCCAGCAGACGAAGCGTTACGGCCGTATTAATCTCGTCAAGAATAAGGACATCCCATCCGCCGGACAGCATGCGCTGCCGGGCGAGCGTAAGAGCCGCTTCTGCCGCCTTTTTGTGTTCATACATGGGCGTGGTGCCGCCGCAACAATTTACAAAACCCTTTCCCAGCGAAATGAGCTCCAGCTCCGGTGCAAGTCGTTCTGCCGCCCTAACCTCTCCTGTTTCGGAAGTGCTCTTTATAAACTGAACGACGGACACGTACATCTTGTGCCCCGATGCCCGAAGCGCTATTCCGAGGGCTGCACTTGTTTTTCCCTTCCCGTCACCGGTAAAAATTATGACAAGACCCTTGTCAGACATGAAAAGCCTTCTGTATCCAAGTGTCAGAGAATCCGAGTATCAAAGTAACTGCTTTGACACTTTGGCGCTCTGATACTTTGACGCGTATCACAATGACCGCATCCTCTCTTCGACCGCTTTCCAGTTAATGTTCCCGAAAAAAGACTCGATGTAATCCACGCGTTTAAGCTGGTAGTCGGTCATATATGCGTGCTCGAATACATCCATAACAAGTAGCGGCTGACAACCGGCAAGGTGCGCGACATCATGTTCATTGATCCATGAATTAAACAGGCGGTCGCCCTGGCGGTCATAATACAACACCACCCAACCGATGCCTCTCATTGTCCCGCACGCCCTGAAATCCTTTTCCCATGCCCCAACGCTTCCGAACTCCTGCTGCATCTTTATTGCTAGAGGCGCGTCTTTGTCCATGCCGGCGCTTATCAGGTTTTGGAAATAAAGTTCGTGAAGCCGCATGCCGTTGAATTCCCACCCGAACCTTCTTTTGACTTCTGCATATTCCGGCGTCCCTGTTTTGCCGTCTTTCAGCATCTGCAAAAGGATTTCAGCGGTCTTATTCGTATTGGTCACATAACCCTGATACAGCGTAAAATGGTTTTTCAGGAGCGTCTCGCTGAATCCTTTCATCCCGATCAAGGAACTAAAATCTTTTGGCGTGTAAGGCATGTATCCTCCTTATCAGAACAACGGTTTACGATTTGTTAGTCAATCATAGCATCTTAGTGATGAAAACTCAAGGCACGTTGGTTTTGGAGTCTGCGCTTTTTCTACGAACCACGAATTATCGGGGGTTACTTTTTTTGCTCCGCGATGTATAATAGCTTCAATGCAAAATAGGAAATCCCTACTGCTCTCTCTTTTTTTGATCCTCATGGCGGTCCTCATCGGCGGTTCGGCCGGTTTTTTCATATACTCGATATGGGACCTTCCCGAAGTGACCGCCCTTGAAGAGTACAAACCGAGCATTACGTCCCGGGTCTATTCTGAAAACAACAAACTTCTGGCTGAATTTTTCATGGAGAACAGGACACCCGTTGCCCTTGTAGATGTGCCGGCGAACATGATCGATGCTATCATAGCGACCGAGGATACGAGGTTTTACAGCCATCGCGGCATCGATTTTCACGGCATCGCACGGGCGCTCGTCAGAAATATCCGGGCGAAAAAAGTGCTGGAAGGCGGAAGCACCCTGACCCAGCAGTTGGCAAAGATATTGTTTCTTACCCCTGAGCGGAGTTACAGCCGCAAGCTGAAGGAAATCGCGCTGGCGCTCAAGATCGAGCAGCGTTACACCAAGAATGAAATTCTCTCTCTGTATCTGAACCAGATATATTTCGGAAATGGCGCCTACGGTGTTGAGTCCGCCGCCCAGATATATTTCGACAAGCCTGCCAGGGACCTTACCATAGCGGAATGCGGACTGCTTGCCGGTCTGCCCCGGTCGCCCCGGTACTATTCTCCTTTTAAATCACCGGACCAGGCGATAAGCAGGCGGGCATATGTTTTAAACCGCATGGTCGCCATGAACAGTATAACCAGCATCCAGGCTGAAGAGGCAAAAAAGGCCGGACTTCCGACCCGACCATACTCTAAATCAAAATGGAGCGCTCCATATTTTGTCGAGTACATCCGGCAAAAGGTTGAAGAACGGTTCGGATCGAGCCTCCTCTATTCCGGCGGGATCAATATTTATACAACTCTAAACGATGAACTCCAGAACCATGCTGAAGAAGCGGTTCGCTCCGGATTGGCAAAAATTAGTGCCCGTAACGGCAAAATAACCGCGTCTCCTGCGCCCTTGCAGGCGGCTCTCCTGGCTATTGATCCGCTGACCGGCCATATCCGCGCCATGGTAGGAGGCAGGGATTTCAATGAAAGCCAGTTCAACCGAACGTGGCAGGCTTTGCGTCAGCCCGGTTCTGCTTTTAAACCCGTTATCTATGCGGCCGCGCTCGATTTAGGGTTCGGCTCCGCGGATCTGCTCGACGATTCGCCGCTGTCGGTTAAATTGGACCGGAAGAATAACTGGTCTCCCGAAAACTTCAACCGGAACTACCAGGGGGCGGTCACTCTCAGGAAGGCGCTGGCCCAGTCACTTAACCTGCCGACCATACGCCTGCTGAATAAAATCGGAATCGAGAGCGCAATCCGGTATGCAAGGAGGTTCGGAATCAAAAGCCATCTGGGGCCGTATTTGTCGCTTGCACTGGGCAGTTCAGATGTCACCCTGGCCGAATTGACGTCTGCATATGCCATCTTTGCAAATCATGGTATAAAACTGGAGCCAGCTGCCATACTTTCCATCACGGACAGCAGCGGCCAGGTGCTGTATGCGGGAACAGCTCTTCCCGAGCAGGTACTGAAGACGGAAAGCGCCTATTTGATAACGAACCTGCTCAGAGGAGCCATAGAGCGTGGAACAGGATGGAAGGCCCGCGAGCTCGGCAAACCGGCAGCCGGCAAAACCGGGACCACAAACGATTACCGCGACGCATGGTTCATTGGGTATACGCCGGCTCTTGTTGCCGGAGTCTGGGTGGGTTATGATGATCACCGAAGCATCGGGCCGAAAGAGACAGGAGCCCATAGTGCGCTCCCGATCTGGCTTGAATTTATGAAGAAAGCGCTTGCCGGTCATGAACCTGAAGATTTCACGGTTCCTGAAGATATTATTTTTAAAGATATAGATCCAAGAAGCGGCCTGCTCAGCACCGAACACTGCAGCCAAAGGCTTCGAGAGGCATTTCTACCCGGAACTGAACCAAGAAAATATTGCGAAGAGACAGCCATGAAGGAGGTTGAGTCTTCAAATACTCACGAGGACGAAATACCCGAAATACCACTATAATATTGACAATACCATCATTATTTGTTAACCTGAGGCCGTGAGCTTTCAGCTATCTAAAATCAATCTCGTTCTCCCTGCCGATATCCTGAACAGACTAGTGCCCGCCAGGCTTTTCGGGAAACTGAACATCGTCAGTAAGATGCTGCTCGGATATATGATTCTTGTCGTGCTGACGGTTATCGTTGTCGTGTACGCCCTTGTCAATATCCAGCGTATTAACATTCTTAACAGAAGCATTGTCAAAGGTGATATCCTTGCCCAAAAAGCCGCAGAGCAGATGATAGAAGCAGCCTTGGCGCAGGACAACTTCGAAAAACGTTATCTGATCCTTAAAAGCGACGATATGAAGGCGCTCTTTGCAAAACGGGGGGACGAATTTCAAATATGGCTCACCTCTTTGAAAAAGCTGTCTGATAAGAATAGCTTGCCGGTAGAAAGCATCAAGGCACTGCACGATAAATATACGGAGCTCTTCGATCAGGAAGTTCAATTGGTGCGTTCGAAAAAGAGCAGTAAGGCCGAGAGTTTATCGAACAGCTCCATGAATAACATACAACAAAAACTGATCGAGGAGCTGAGGAATGCTTCTGCGATTGCAAAGGCCGCGCAAGACAGAAAAATGAAACGGATCAGCAGCATTGGCGGAACAGCTTTTGTTACGACCGCGCTGCTGTGCGTTTTCAGCATCATTGCAGGGGTGCTGGCCGCTCTGCTGATTACTCACCACATCTCATCCTCGATCAATAAATTAAAAATCGGGACTGAGCACATTTCCGAGGGAAATTTCGACTTCGACGCCAGGATCGAGACAGAAGATGAAATCGGCAGTCTCTCGCAGTCATTCACTGCCATGGGGAAGCGGCTTCGTAAACTCGAAGAAATGTATCTCGATGCCAGTCCTCTTACCCGTCTGCCGGGGGGGATAGCGATAGAAAATGTTCTCAAAAAACGGATCGATTCGGGGCACCCCCTCGCCTTTTGCGTCCTGGATCTCGACAATTTCAAGGCTTTTAACGACCGTTACGGATACGCCAATGGAAGCGAAGTCATCAAAAAAACAGCGCATATCATTGAGAATGCAGTGAGGCTGAAAGGGTCAACACAGGATTTCATAGGCCATGTGGGCGGTGACGACTTCGTTGTCATTACAACTCCCGATCTGATGCGTGAAATAGCCGCTGAAATCATCAGTAAATTCGACCGTCAGATTCCCGAATATTATGACGCCGAAGACCGCTCACGCGGCTACATTGACGGAAAAACAAGGCAGGGCGTTGAGATGCATTTCCCGATCATGTCGATATCAATAGCGATCGTAACGAACGAGCGCAGGAAGCTTAACAATGCGCTTGAGGCGTCCGAAATAGCAGCCGAACTCAAGGATTACGCCAAAACGATACCAAAGAGCGTCTTCGTAGTGGACAAGCGGAGGAATTCTTGAGCAGACTGATTATTTTCGCTGCGCTGCTTGCCTGTATAGTTTCCGGGTGCGCAGGCTTTAACGGGCAGGACGCTCAACTGGCTGATGCCGAGCGTTTTGCTTCGGATAGAAAGTACTCAGAAGCAATTGCGATCTACGATAAAATCGTCAAGAAGTCGCCACATTCTAAAAATCAAGCACATGCACTGTTCGCTTCGGCTATAACACGCGCCTATTATGACAATCCAACCAGGGATTATGGAGTCGCGTTACAGAAGTTCGAAGAATTCCTGCGTCTCTACCCTTCTGATGATAAGGCTACGGACGCCAGGAACTGGCGTACTGTGCTTAAAACCGTGCTGGAACTGAAGAGAGAGAATGAACAGCTCAATAAGAGCATCCAGGAACTGAAACGCATAGACATCAGGCATGAACAAAGAAGGAAGGTGAACTAACGCGCAGCGGCACAGTCTTATGGGAGCGCGCTGCCCGGTTGCAATTCACTTATGCTTTTCACGCTCCCGTCATAGTCGAGGAATAATTGTCCCCCGGAAGGATCCGCCGGAACCTCACGCAGCATACCTGAACGGACCAATACACTGATATCAACGGGTTTCCGAGCGAACCTTTTTTTGTAGAGCTCCACAGCATGTTCCACCTCGAGCACGCCTCTGAGGAACGCTATCCGCGCTTCATACCGCTTCCGGAGGACTTCATCCTCAGTCCCCTTCAACAATCCTTCCAGAAAACTGATCGCATTTTCGGTGCGTTTACTCTCGGATGAAAGCTTGGCGGCAAGATCGGCATACAGGTCCTGTGCATCCGGTCTTCGTGAAGCTTCGATCAGGTATTTACGGGCGTTGAAATTGTCCCGAAGAAAGTAGAAGTAGTTGAAGCCGATGAAAAATGGAGTTGTTGAATCCCAAGGACGGTACTTGACGCCCCGTTCAAGGAGGAGATTTGTATCCTCGATCATCATCGCATCCCACGTGAAATTCGCTTCGCTGAAATAATAGGGATCAAAGAAGTACGGGTCGAGGCTCGACGAGGCATCGATTATGTTGTAAAGCCATTTCCATTCCCAAGTCTTTACTCGCGGGCGCTCCGTTCTTTCAATCGTACTGCCGATAAACACAAGCGACTTAAGGAATAAATAGTCGGAAATAATACCCTGGAATTCCAGTGCGGTGATCCGTAAAATCGTCGGCGGCACAACATAGGCCGTGTTTTCATTTTTGGGAAGCGCCTTCAGTGCTGCGGTAATTTTTTGAAGAGAAATATAATGCGCGGCAAGTAAGAGCATCACCAGAATGGCTGGGGCCAGTCTCCGCATTATCATGGAAATTCCTTCTTCCGAAACATCACGGCTGCGACTGCAATAACCAGCGAAGTATAGACGAGTCCGTAAAGTACGGCCCAGATTATATATTCCGAGGCAAGAGGAAGAGCGTGGGCAACCTGAATTTTGATGTCGAAAACCGATAGATTGGGAAAGAGATAGTATGCTGCTTTCGCCAGGGCAATCGTAACGGCGGATGGTTGTATGCTGGAAACTTGTGATGATTCAAGAAGGGCTTTCACGTCATTTACGGAATGGCCGATGACGTATGAGATCACGGTCAGAACCAGGGTAATGAACGACGATGAGGTGAATGAAGCAAAAAGAAAACTCAAGGACGAAAGCAGGATGAGCGACAGGGAGATAAACGCAATGGCCGCCAGCAACAGACGCCAGGATATGATCGGGAAATAGCCCGGATAGGACGACTTGATCATGAAAATGGAAAAGATTGCAAAAAGACTCAGAAATACGATCATGGCCACGATGAGCATGGCCATCCCGAAAAATTTACCGAGAATATACTGGGACCGGGAAATCGGCCGGGATAGCACCATGTAAATCGTCCGCTTGTCCAGATCTTTCGCCATAAGGTTAATGCCGACAAACAATACGAGCAAGAGGCCGGAAAAAGAAACAGTGGATAAGGCGATATCAATCGCGACCTTGCCGACCTCCCGGGGAATCATGCTGCAAATCAGGGAATTTACCACAAGCAGAAAGAGCGCGATCAGAAAGATTCCAAAGATTGCCTTGTCCCGGATGCCCTCCTTAAAGGTGATCAATGAAATAGGCCAAAGTGCGCTCATGCTCCGATACCTCCGCCGGCTTTTTCCACTTCCTTCATAAAGACTTCTTCCAGACCCGCGGAAACAGACAAGAGATGCTTTAAGTCATCCACCATTCGCAGCTTGCCGTTGATGATGATGCCCACCCTGTCGCAAAACCGCTCGATGTCCGTAAGAATATGGGAGGAGAAAAAAATCGTTTTTCCCCTCGCTTTGAGCTCAAGAATGAGGTCCCCAACCATTTTTCTTCCGATGGGATCGAGCCCGCTCATGGGTTCGTCGAGGATCGCTAACTCGGGGTCATGAACAAGTGCCAGAGCGAGCCCTGCCCGCTGGACCATCCCTTTTGAATATGTTCTTAATTGCCGCTTCCGAACATTATCAAGGTCGACTTTGACCAGAAGTTCATCGGTTCTTTGTTTTATGGAGGCGGATGACATGCCTGATGTCCTGCCTCCGAACCAGAGCAATTCCTCGGCGGTCAGATAATCGTAAAAGTAGGGATTTTCCGGAAGATATCCCACATGCCTTCGTGTTTCCAGGTTATGGACATCATGACCCATAATCAGAGCAGTCCCCTGATCCGGAAAAATAAGGTTCATGAGGAGCTTCATCGTCGTTGATTTTCCAGCACCGTTCGGACCGAGGAAACCGAAAACTTCTCCCTTATGCACTTCGAGATCAAGCTGTTCCAGCGCCTTGATCTTCTTGCCGCGGACGCCGTCTTTAAATTCTTTGGAAATCCCTGCAATCTTTATCATTGGATGAAGTTATACCCCCGATATAATGAAATTTCAACTAGAATTTGCGTGGAAGGTACGGCACGGTAAAGATGAAAGGAAGAAGCAGCGACGTTGTCTGCTAAACTCCGATGATTGATTTGGTTTAAAAAAAGGCCGGGATCTCCCCGGCCTTTTCATGGTTGTAATTTCACCTAATTACATGTTGGCATAGTTGGGATCAGTAAGGTTATCTCCAGCTGTCGAGGCAATTGGACTAAGTGCTAAGTTGCCACCGGCAACTTTAGTTGACAAAGAGGTTAGGGCTCCACCAGCGGTCTTTCCGCCCATTTTAATCTGGGTATTGTCAGAATCAGCACTATAGATCGTATCACCCTGCGAATGGGCCGTATGTGCAATGTAATTCGCTGCAGTTACGGCGGTGTTACCTATTTGTGAACGTACGCCGTTTGAAAGACCAAAAGCATGCTTCGTGGCGGCTGTCGGATACTGTCCAGCAACGATTCCATACTGGATGACGCTCATGGATACATTACCAGGTCCATTTACCACTACACCGTTTCCGAGACCGCCAGTGCAGCCGCCGTATGGATAGTTTGGAGCGCAACCCATTGTAGAGGGATACACTTGCCAATCGGTTTTGAATGACTCCTGTGCCAGTTTCAGATTTCTAATGTCGCTGTTGGCAGCGGCATTATAGCCTCTGATTCTGTATGAAGAAAACTGGGGAATAGCGATGGCCGCCAGAATCGCGATGATGGCCACGACGATCAGAAGTTCGATAAGGGTAAAACCTTTTTTATTCATTTTCATTGTATTTTCTCCCATAAGTGTTTATTTTTCAATTCCAAATATAGTCCCTGTTTGGCTTGAGATCTCTTTTATGGATTTCACCTCCTTCCAAAGACCTCAAACTTTTCGGAATAGAATGTGCAGATACTGTGCCATTAATTATTTATTAAATATCAAGTAGTTGAGTATGTATTTAGGCTTAATTGACTTTGATTGTCACATGATGGTGACAAAAAATGGCATATTAAGTGTATATTGGATAAGGTGATGACGGTTAGAAAACACTGATTGACATGAAACTGTGTGAATGATAGCATTCACGCAACTGCCATGATCATCACCGCCCGGAAACTGCTCGCACTTCAGCATGGAATGAAATTGATCAATAGCGGCGCCATAGTTGTCAGTCAAGGCGTGATTGAAGCTGTTGGTCCTGCTAGCGAGATTATAAATAGATATCCGACCCATCGCGTGCGCTCTTTCAAGAACGCGGTTCTCATGCCCGGCCTTATCAACCTTCATGCCCATCTTGAACTGCCCGAGTTGCTCGATTCGGTCCGTGCCAAAACATTCCCGGGATGGGTACTCAATCTGATCGCGGCAAAAAAAAGGCTTCGGATAAATGATTACCGAAAAGCAGCGTTGAACAATGTTCAAACACTCATTGAAACGGGGACGACGATGGTCGCTGAAATCTGCACGCATAATGCCAGTCCCGATGTGTTGAAGCGAAGCGGTTTGCGAGCAATGATCTATCGGGAAATTATCTCCATGGATCCCCTCGCGCCCTTACCGCGCCATTCCAAAACTCCTTTACGATCTTCAACACATAAAATACGAACCGGTATTTCTCCCCATGCGCCGTACACGGTGTCTGAACGTATATTGCGTCACCTAAAAGCTATTTCAGGTCGCAAGAAACCGTCCCTGTGCATGCATGTGGCGGAATCAAAAGATGAGACCATGCTCCTGCGCGGCAGGAAAAGCTGTTTAGAAAAGCTCTATCAACTTGCCGGCTGGAACGTGGCATGGGCGCCGGTTGCTGATTCACCCTTTCAGTATCTAAATAAACTCGGACTGCTCACTCCCCATTTTCTCGCGGTGCACGCAACACAGGCAACGAATGAAGATATTGAAATTCTGCGAAAAGCGGGTTCGCCTGTTGTTCATTGTCCCCGGAGCAACAAGGAAACCGGAGTCGGAAAAATGCGGCTCAAAAAGTTTTTAGACTCGGGTATAATGGTTGGTCTTGGCACCGACAGTCTTGCCAGTTCACCGAGTCTCAGCATGTGGGATGAAATGCGGTATGCATATCATATTCATCAACGGGATGGTGTAAAGCCGGATGATATCTTTAGACTCGCAACTATCGAAGGGGCAAAAGCGTTGGGTCTTGGTCATGAAATCGGGACAATAGAACGCGGGAAAAAAGCGGACATCATTGCTGTTCCCCTGCCGACTATAAATACCGGGGATGTCTATTCCGACTTGCTCAGAGAAACGAAATCCTGTATTATGACGATGGTCAACGGGAAAATAATTTATACTGATAAAAAAAGATCCACGATGCATGATCCACGTTAAACGCCTTGTTCGCACATCTGCATCATACCTCCGAACCTTAAAAATAATGTCGATTGATCATATCAAAGAAAAAGTGTATTCGAGCCGGCGCCTGGCCCGTGAAGACGGTATTAAGCTTTTCAGGTCGAATGATCTTCTTGCTCTCGGCCGCCTGGCAAGCCATGTCGGTCATGTAAAGAACGGCAATAACGTCTACTTCGTCCGGAACATGCATATCAATCCGACCAATATATGCGTCAACCGATGCAAATTCTGTGCGTTCAGCAGAAGCAAGGGCGAGCCGGGCGCGTATCAAATGAGCATTGACGATATTTTGAACAAAGCCCGGGGCGCACGAAAAGGCATCCGGGAGCTTCACATTGTTTCCGGTCTCCACCCGGACCTTCCGTTTCAGTGGTATCTCGATATGCTTTCCGCGTTAAAAAAAGAATTTCCTGATATCCATCTCAAGGCTTTCACGGCCGTAGAGATCGATTATCTTTCGCGGATATCGGGGTTCAACGTCGGGGAAACGTTAGTCAGGCTTAAGGAAGCGGGCCTCGATTCCATGCCGGGCGGCGGAGCGGAGATATTTAACTCCTCGGTTCGCAATACCCTCTGCGCCGAAAAAATAAGCGGTGATCGCTGGCTGGACGTGATTGAGGCGGCACATAAAACAGGGCTGAAGACAAATGCGACCATGCTTTATGGCCATATTGAAACACACGAAGACCGGATTGACCATCTGATCAGGCTCAGGGACCTGCAGGACAGAACAGGCGGGTTCCAGGCTTTTATTCCCCTCAGTTTTCATTCACCCAATACGGAAATAAAAAAATCAGCGTACACCACGGGCTTTGACGACCTGAAGACACTCGCCATATCCCGCCTTATGCTGGACAACTTCGATCACATCAAAGCTTACTGGGTAATGCTTGGAGAAAAGACAGCCCAGGTCTCCCTTGCCTTCGGCGTCGACGATTTGGACGGCACGGTAGTCGAGGAACGGATCACGAAGGCCGCGGGCGGCACAACGGACGGGAGCATGACGAAGGATGATATCGTGCATCTGATAAAACAGGCTGGACGGATTCCGGTGGAAAGAGATACGATTTACAACGTGGTAAAGGTTTGCAAGTAAAACGATTCTGCCGGGGATGAACAGGGATGGCCAGGGAATTAAAAAAGATAATAGCAGAGGCAACAGAGGGTAAACGACTCACTCCCGAAGAAGGATTACTTCTCTTCAGAAAAGCCGACCTTCTGACCCTCGGAGAACTGGCAACAGCGGTCCGCAAACGTCTCCATCCTGAACGGCTGGTCACGTTCATCGTAGACCGCAACATCAACTACACGAACATCTGCATCAATAAATGCAGATTCTGTGCGTTTTACCGCGATGCTGACAGCCCGGATGCTTATGTTCTCAGTAAAGGTGAAATCTTCAGGAAGATCGAGGAGACGATAGCACAGGGTGGTACACAGATACTGATGCAGGGCGGCGTTCACCCGGACCTCGGTATTGAATACTTTGAAGATCTGTTTTCATCAATCAAGTCCAGGTTCACGATCCAAATACACTCACTCTCCCCTGCTGAAATTACTTTTGTGGCAAACAAGGCCGGCATAGGAATTCTTGATGCTCTCAAACGTTTGAAAGCATCCGGATTAGATTCCATTCCGGGAGGCGGCGCTGAAATACTGGTTGACCGAGTGCGTAAAAAAGTAAGCCCGAACAAGATCAGATGGCGACAATGGGCGGAGGTCATGAAAACTGCGCATGGCCTCGGCATGCCGACAACAGCCACTATGATGTTCGGCAGCCTTGAGACCGATAAGGAAATCGTTGAACATCTGATGAGGCTGAGAGCTATACAGGACCAGACACGAGGATTCACCGCCTTTATACCCTGGACTTACCAGCCGGGCAATACCAAACTCGGAGGCCGATCGGCCACAGCAGTTGAATACCTGAAGACCCTTGCTCTTTCGCGCATCATGCTTGATAATTTCGACAATATTCAGGCATCCTGGGTCACGCAAGGCGCTAAAATAGCCCAGGTAGCGTTGGAATTCGGAGCAAACGACTTCGGAAGCACTATGATCGAGGAAAATGTCGTGGCGGCAGCAGGCGTAACGTTCCGGATGACAAGACAGGAAATTGTAAATTTAATCAGAGATGCCGGTTATGATGCAGGTCAAAGAGATACGCGATACAATATCGTGAACAGAGAAGAACTAAAATTCTAGAATTGTAGTTAAACATTGCAGAAAAAAATTTGAATAGATAAAAAGTATTATTTTTTAGAATCAAGTCTGTGCAGGAAGTGTCTTATTGAGAATTAAAGTATCAATTAAAAAAATTGCAGTTCCAGTCTTCTAAAAGTTCTTCTGCATAAAAACTATTATTAACTAAAGGCTTATCATCTGTTTGCACAAACCGTGTGGAAAACATGTTACTAACTCTGTGTATATCTTTTATTTAGATGCTTTTCGCGCGAATTAAATGCAAATTGCACAATAAATATACAGGTAAATACCTAACAAAACAGTTACTTAAATAATGACTGCCAAATTTACATCTTCTTCTACTTTTTCAATCCGTACGTGGATTTGTTTTCCTATATGCGCCTTGTTTGCACCTAGAATAGCGAGTTTTATGTAGTTGTCAGTAATGCCTGTTAACGCACCCGCAAACGAATTTATTTTATCTTCTACTATTACTTTCTTTGTCAAGCCAATCTGTTTTTTCCTGAATTCATAATTTTTGTTCATGCCCAATTTGCGAAGTACGCTACTGCGGACCTTTTTGATCTGCTCCGGTACCTGTGCCGGCATTTCAGCGGCTGATGTGCCGGGTCTTGGCGAGTACATGAAGACATGAAGATGAGTCAAATGAGATCGTTCCACAAGATCGAGCGTGTTTTGAAACTCCTGCTCTCCTTCACCGGGAAAACCGACCATCACATCTGCCCCGAGCGCAATGTCCGGAACGCGATCATAAACAGTATTGAGCAGATTCAGATAGAAAGCGGAGGAATAATTTCTATTCATGGCTTTCAGAATGCTGTCATCACCGCTCTGGAGCGGAATATGGAGATGCCTGCAGAGTCCTTTGCCCAGAAACCCGATGATATCCTCAGTTATTTCATTTGGTTCAATGGAGCTCAGCCGTATCCTCGTGTTATCCTGCCTGGCAATCAACGACGCGATCAGATTCGAGAGATCGGTCCCGCGGGGCAGATCGGAGCCATACTTGCCGATATGGATTCCGGTCAGGACGACTTCAGGGCATTTTGCTTTTACGAGCAATTCAAATTCAGAAATTACCTGATCGGGATCCGCGCTTCGAGATTTTCCCCTTGCCAGCGGCACGATGCAATATGAACAATTATTGTCACAGCCGTCTTGTATTTTCAGAAACCCCCTCGTTCTCGATTTGATAGCCTTCGTCTTTATCAGGGAGCAGCCCTTTAACGATGCATCATCTCCGTGTTCGAATTGAAGCTTGATGATTTGTTCTGATATTGTTGCCTTATCACGGTTCCCAATAACCACGTTAACACCCTCAATGCTTCTGATTTCGTCAGGCCGGGTTTCCGCATAGCAGCCGGTTACCACGATATTTGCGCCATGGCTTCGACGCACTGCTGAATGAATCACCTGCCTGCATTGATAGTCGCTTTTCGCCGTTACGGAACAGGTGTTGATAATATAGACATCCGCCTCTTCTTCGAAGGGCACAATGGTGTTGCCGTGAGAAAGAAGCTCCTGGCGCATTACATCCGTTTCGTATTGATTGATTTTGCAGCCGAGTGTATTGAACGCTATTCGCATAGCTTGCCTGTTAAAGAGTTGACGCCTGCGGCCGAGATTTTCACGGATACGCTGGAACCGATAAGCGACGCAGGAGCCTCGAGATTGACGACCTTGTTTCCCCTGGTCCTGCCGGTGATCGTTCCGCCTCTTTTACTGAATCCATCGAGAAGGACTTCCTGGATAGTCCCTATTAATGATTTATTCTTCCTCATGGTGATATCTTTTTGTATATCGAGTACGCGAGCGAGCCGCTCTTCCTTTACGGGTTCCGGTATATGACCGGCAAGCTTTAGAGCCGCCGTACCTGGCCTTTTCGAATATTTAAATCCGAAAACGCTGTCGTACTGCACTTCTTCGAGCAGACTGAGGGTCATTTCGAAGTCCGAATCCGTCTCCCCGGGGAACCCGACAATTATATCGCTTGTCAATGCAATATGAGGCACCGCTTCGCGCAGACGTTTAACCTTATCCAGGTAATCAAGGCGTCCATACTTTCTGTTCATGGAATGAAGGACGGAGTCTGAACCGCTCTGTATGGGCAGATGAAGCCATTCGCACACCTTGGGCAAGTCTCGAACAGAGGACATCAATCGATCAGAGAGGTCCCGTGGATGAGACGTAACGAACCTGATCCGTTGGATTTCCTCCACCGCATTGAGCAATTTGAGGAGCGTCGGGAAATCGGTGTTTTCTTCCAGTCCCTTACCGTATGAATTTACATTCTGCCCCAGAAGGGTCACTTCCTTGTACCCGCGTTTTCCCAGGCTGGTGATTTCATCGATGATGTCTTCAGGCAAACGAGACCGTTCCCTGCCGCGCAGATACGGCACAACACAATACGTGCAGTAATTGTCGCATCCGTACATGATCGAGACCCACGCCTTGATTTTGTCGGTACGCGACGCAGGTAACCTCTTCCGGTGGTAATCCGGGTCCCCGCTAATATCAATCAGGGGTGAAGGCAGGGAATTGCTTTTTTCAATCAATCCGGAAATCCTGCCAACATCGGACGGACCGAATATCATGTCGACGTAGGGCGCGCGGGTCAGGATGTTCGATCCCTCCTGCTGTGCAATGCAGCCAGCTACGGCGATTTTCAGCCCGGGTCTGGCATCCTTAAGACTCTTCAGCCGGCCCAGTTCGCTGTAAAATTTCTGCTCAGCTTTTTCGCGGATGCTGCACGTGTTGATAATGATCATGTCCGCACTCGCGGCATCTGGCGCATTCGAACATCCCTGCATCTCCAGAATCCCGGTCATTCTCTCGGAATCATGCTCGTTCATCTGGCAACCGAACGTAATGATATGAAATGATTTCATGGCTTATTATAATACTCTCGAGCGGGTTAACACAACAGGCATGGCAGCCTACAAGAGACTGGTGTTATTTAGGCCGGAGGACCAGATTGACCGCCTCTCCCCTTTTAATGGAAAGCGCGGTGCGTGCATTCTGTTTGAACAGGAATACCTCGAGATAGCCGGAGCTGTTGATGATGGCTGCGGGCTCACCCGGTGCCGCTTCTGCATAAAATTTTCTGAGCCCCTTGATCTCTCTGCCCACTATATTGACTGAGACAGGAAGGGAATCATCGACTTCCGGCACAAGTTTCCGGATATCGCTCAGCCTGATATTCGTAATAGCGTTACCAAAGCGATCTATATGAATAACGTGGCCGTCCACACCGTTTACCGTCTGCTTCGGCACAGGAACGTTCAATTTAACATAGTCTTCGATTTCTTCGCCGAAATTTCCCGAGGGGATGCCCTTGGTCAGCCAGGCCGCAACAGGAGCGAATATGTCTCTTGCATGGAACGTGGGGCCTGCATCGGGAAGATAATAGTGACTGGCTGTAATATGGAGAACACGCATTCTCTCGGCTTCCTGGAGAACGAGGCTGAAAATGCCGTTATCAGGTCCTACAAAATAGTAGCTTTCGGTAACAACGATTATGGGACGCCTGCCGCTTCCCACACCCGGGTCGACCACCGCGAGATGGATTGTGCCCTTTGGAAAGTAACGATACGCTGTTTTGAGCGTGAACGCAGCCTCCCATACGTCCTGAGGCCCGATCTCATGGGAAATATCGACAATCTGGGCCTGAGGATTCAACTTCAAAAGGACGCCTTTTATGCTTCCCGCAAAGGAATCCTTGGTTCCGAAGTCAGTAGTGAGTGTAACGATGTTAGACATCCATCCCCCGAACAATGCTTAAAACTTGGAGAATAATATCAGCACCTACGCGCTTTGTCAATCACAAGGATTGATTGAAGTGAAGAGCAGGCGGGGACCAAAGAGTTATCCAAGCGAGTCTGCAATTGCCGTGAAATCAGCTGCTGAATGTCCGATAACTCCCAGAATCTTTACACCGGATATTTTCTGCACAACAGCGGGATTGGTTCTTTCTGCAAGACCCGTTTTCCCCTCTTCAACATAGTTGATAACAACTCCGGCTATGTGCAGCTTTTTTTGCCTGAGTGCAGAAATCGTGAGCAGGGTATGATTGATGGTCCCAAGAGACGGACGGGCGACAATAAGGACCGGGAGGCGCATGTCAAGAGCGAGATCGAGATAAAGGTATTTATTGGACAGGGGAACCATGATCCCTCCTGCACCCTCGACGATCATAAAATCATGCGTGCGCTGGAGAGCTCGGAAACAATTCAGTATTTTCCCTGGATCAATGCGCCTGCTTTCCCGTTCTGCGGCCATGGCAGGGGCTAGTGGGCTGGCAAAACGATACGGACTGACCAAGTCGATAGAATCTTTAACTCTCGATGCTTTCATAAGACAGCGAGCATCCACGCCCGAAAGCTTCCCTTTACCGCTTCGTCTGCATCCTGTTTCAGCCGGTTTCATTACGCCCACATTGATACCCTGGTTCCTCAGTGTTTTGGCAATTCCCGAGCCAACATACGTCTTTCCCACTCCGGTGTCAGTCCCGGTTATAAAAATTCCTTTTGCCATAATTTTGACTAGCGTATTGCGCTATGCGTTGTCTTTCATAATATCCTGCTGTCCAAATTAAATACCTGGCCCGATACGTTTCGCATCAGCGAAAGGTGGCAGATGAATTGCGCGACTTCAACCGGATCGGAGAACCTGTCGAGAGCATTATCTTTCAGGACGCGGTCAAGTATATGGCTGGATACGCCGTTTCCCAGCTCAGTCGTCATGTATCCGGGCAATACCGCATTTACCTTTATGTTATAGACGCCCAATTCCCTGGCACATGCCTTGGTGAAACCGATTAGCCCGGCCTTCGAAGCGGAGTAATTAGCTTGTCCTTCTCTTCCGTGCAAACCGACAATCGATGAGACATTGATGACATGACCATCCCGGTTTTCCTTCATAATATTTGCCGCCGAACGCGTTACCTGAAAAGCGCCTTTCAGATTTGTATCCAGGACATCGTTCCAGTCGGTTTCAGGCATCCGGACCGTCAGGCAGTCTTTGGCAACGCCTGCATTATTAATAAGTACGTCAATAGTGCCCCATCGATCACGCGTTTCGGCAGTCATCGCCTCGATTTCGGCGGCCAGCCTGACATCAGCTCGAAACGGAATTGCCTCTCCTCCTGCTGCCTGTATCGAGTTGACGACTTCCGCAGCCTGCTGCCCGGCTGATACATAATTCACAACGATCCTGTCTCCTGCCCTGCCGAACGAAAGAGCTATCTGCCTGCCCAGTCCCCGTGAAGCGCCGGTTACAATAATTACCCTTTTGCGTATCGCGTATGCCATATCAGAAATAACCTTCATGCTTCATGATGCCCAATATCTCAAGCGCCCTGTCAATCTGCTCGAATGAATGAGTTGCCATTACCGTGGTTCTGATCCTTGCTGTTCCTTGGGGAACAGTCGGCGGCCTCATCGCAGGAGCATAGATGCCGTACTCGGCAAGCTTTTTTCCGGCCTCAACGGCGTTTGTCTGATCCTGCAGCATCAGTGGAACGATAGGCGATTGAGATGCCCCGGTATCAATGCCGAAAGCCTTTAATCCCTTCACGTACCGTTCCCTGTTTTTCCAGAGTTTTTCCCGGAGACCGGGTTCACGCTCAATAATATCGAGAGCTGCCAGGGAAGCTGCGCAAACAGCCGGTGGCAGGGCCGTACTGTAGATGAAGGACCTGGATTTATTTACAAGGTATTCGATCAGGTCCCTGGCTCCCGCGATATAGGCTCCGAATGAACCGAATGCCTTTCCGAGCGTTCCCATCTGAATAGGGACACGACCGGCCACGCCGAAGTGTTCAGCGGTTCCCGTTCCGGCAGCCCCGAATACGCCTGTTGCGTGTGCGTCATCCGCCATGAGCAGTCCATTATATTTGTCGGCGAGAAAAGCGAGTTCCTTGAGAGGCGCCAGATCACCGTCCATGCTGAAAACACCGTCCGTAACGATCAGTCTACGGCGGGCTGAATGCGCTTTTTTGAGAATGACTTCCGCATGTTCAATGTCGCGATGGCGGTAGATATGGACAGCTGCACCGCTTAGTCGACACCCATCGACGATGCTTGCATGATTAAGGGTGTCGCTGATAATAGCGTCACCCTCTCCTGCTATCGCCGGAATGACACCCGTATTCGCGGCATATCCGGAATTGAAGAGAAGCGCTGCTTCGGTCTTTTTGAATTGAGCGATTCTCTGTTCGAGTTGCAGATGAAGCGGATTCGTGCCTGAAACCAGCCGTGATGCGCCGGATCCGAAACCGTAAACGGCCATCGCTCGGGTGGCCGCATCTCGAAGAGCGGGGCGGCATGATAGTCCAAGGTAGTCGTTGGAGCACATGAGCAGCCTCTTCTTTCCGTTCATGATAACGTGCGGTCCGTCGTAAGGTTCGATGTCCGTCAGTGACCGGAGAAGATTGTGTTTTTTTAATTGTGCGAGTTCTTGTTCGAACATGAGATCTATTTGAAACACTCGAAATAGTCATCCGGCTCTATTGCCGGTCTGCATAAACCGGCCTTATCGATTAGAATTAGAGAATCTTCCAGATAACGTATAAGCGGCCTGATATCGGTCATTTCGGGATTTATAAATATGGCTCTCCCTCCGGTTTCATTTCCCAGCTGTTTCAGGTTTGAAAATCGGACATAACCTGTTTTTACCGAGGAAACATACCCTGCTGCATACTCCGGATCATCCGACCAGCACAGTTCGGCAACTACTCCCGGCCCGTAAGCAACCTTGGTGGCCAACGCCAGCGCTTCACGAGTACGAAAATGGACAAGACCGATACCGCTGAGCAAACCGTCAATCTCTTTTCCTGCCTGCCCTGCCCAATCAAACCTTGTTGCTCGTATGCCGCGTTCCCGGTCCTGTTCCATCCGTTCGCCGGTCTTCGCGTTCATGATCATGGCGCCCCGCATGTTTCCGCCCGACGCAGAAGGACCATTAGATAGATTGTCAATAGCCGATTTAACAGCCGAATCAGAAACACCGGCTCTGGAAAGCACTTTCGATGCATACATCCTTCCGGAAACCGCATCAGCCGCTTTAATAGTGATCACATCGAGGGCCTTCAACATCCGTATGGGTCTTGTCCCGATATCTTCGATCTTAAGCACGATTTCATCCGGAGGGTTAGCCTTGTTAAGGGCGCGAACAGCGAGCTCCGACAGCGACAGATTAATGTTTTCTGAAGCAACTATTTTTTCCGCGCCGGAAACATGTTTTCCCCGTCTCGATGCGCGCATTCGGACACTATAGAGATTATTCGATGCCATTGTTTAGACGTGAAGATCCAGTTCATGAATCATGCTAAGGTCATCCCGGGGATCTAATCCCGCTGTGGTGAGATAATTGCCGACCATGCAGCCGTCCGCGCCCGCAGTAAATATCAGGGGGTGCAGCCGGCCGAGTGCTGTCCCTCTACCGCCGCAGACCCGGATCTCTTTATCAGGCAGGAGGAACCGAAACAGTGCCAGGGAATGAAGACCTTCGAGAGGAGTAATCGCGCTGACGTTTTCAAGCGGCGTACCTTTGATAGGCATCAGGAAGTTGATTGGAACGGAATCCACCTCGAGTTCTCGGAGGGTCAGGGCTATTTTGATCCTGTCTTCCAGACTCTCTCCCATGCCCAGAATGCCGCCGCTGCAGACAGAGAGCCCCAGCAGGCGGGCGCTCTTAAGAACTTCTAAACGGTCTTGAAAGGAATGGGTCGAACAGATGCGGGGAAAATATTCCCTGGATGTCTCGATATTATGATGATACCGGTCAAGGCCGGCATCCTTTAAATACGCAAGCTGGTCACTGGCGAGCGTGCCGAGTGTCGCACACGGAGAAAGACCCATGTCACGGACGTGACGTATGCCATTTGCGATCTTTTCCAATTCATCCGGGGAATCAATGCCCCGGCCGCTTGTAACAATGCAGAAGCGCCGAGCACCGTTCTTTCTGGCGCTTGCGGCCGCCTCCGCCATGCGCTCTATTGAGATCAAGGGATAGACCGAAGCGCCGGTGCTATGATGGCTCGACTGCGCGCAATAGGAGCAATCTTCGCTGCATTCGCCTGATTTTGCGTTCACGATAGAGCAGAGATTTATCTCCTGTCCGCGGAAATGATCGCGGAGCCTGTTTGCAGCTGCAAGCAGGTCCCAGAGATCAGCGCCCTTGACGCGGCAAAGTTGTAATGCTTCTTCATAGGTTATGTTCCTGCCTGTCAGTACAGCGTCAACTGCGGCGGATATCATTTGTTTCATCATTGTTTGCATGTAATCTTTTACTTTATAGCGACGCAATTGTCAACCAATTTAACTTTTAAAGGTTAACAATTGATGTTCGTAAATGTCGCAGACAATAGTGATTTCTAACCAGCAGATTTTAGGCGGTTTTGAGGCCTGATATGATGTCGCTCAACGTACGCTCCATCATGGTTTTGATCGTATCAAGGTGTCCGGGATCCGACGCCTCGAAACGCATAACAAGTACGGGCTGAGTGTTCGATGCGCGGATAAGTCCCCACCCTTTTTCGAACACTGCACGAACTCCGTCCACGGTAATAACTTCCCTGGGTTTCAGTGACAGGCCGATTCCTTGAAGAAAAATCTCTTTGGCCTTATCCACCACTTTGAATTTGATGTTATCAGGGCAATCGAAGCGAATTTCAGGCGTATTAAAAGTCCTCGGCAAATCGGCAAGGAGCGAGCTCAAGGATACTCGTCCATCGCCGGCGACACGAACTTTTTTTAAAATTTCCACGATCCTGCATGCTGCGTAGATTGCATCATCATAACCATAATAGCGGTCCGCGAAGAAAAGGTGACCGCTCATTTCACCGGCCAGGTCAGCGTGCAATTCTTTCATCTTTGCCTTGATCAGGGAATGCCCGGTCTTCCACATAATCGCTTTTCCGCCGTTTTTACGGATGTCATCGTACATGGTTTGAGAGCATTTTACTTCGGAAACAAATATGGCCCCCGGGCGCTGATTGAGGATGTCACGTGAAAAAATGACCATGAGCTGATCGCCCCAGAGTATGTTCCCTTTTTCGTCAACGACTCCGATCCTGTCGGAATCTCCGTCGAACGCAATACCGAGATCGGCACTGGAATTTTTTACCGTTTCGATCAGTACCTTCAGGTTCTTGGGAATCGTAGGGTCAGGATGATGATTGGGAAACCGGCCGTCAGGCTCCGAAAAGAGTTCTATTACCTCGCACCCCATTTCGCGAATGACTTCGGGGGCAACCTGTCCAGCGGTTCCGTTTCCTGAATCGAGAACTACCTTCAGAGGCAGTTCTCGATAGGAGGTAAACAGCTGTTTGAGATATCTTCTGTAATCCGGCAGGATGGGATGAACGGAAACTCCCGGCATATTCATACGGGATAGTTGCTGATGAGCCGCGGGCCGTGAGCCGTCTGTTTTACCTGCTTCCTCCTCCATGATTCGCATGATTTTCTGTATCTCTTCACCGTAGATCGTGTCGGTGCCGACGCATAACTTGAACCCGTTGAACTCGGCGGGATTGTGGCTGCCGGTAATCATTACACCGGCGCCGGGCATTAACGAGAAGAGAGAATAGTACAGGGCCGGCGTGGGGCAAAGGCCAAGAACTGTTACGCGCATTCCGGCGGACGAAAGTCCGTCCACAATCGAGTCGCATAACCGCGGAGAACTGGTCCGCGCGTCATAACCGACTGTAACGGCGCTGATACTTTTCGGTTTTAAATATGCGGCGAAGGCGCGTCCCAAGGCTTGAACCACCGGGGAGGCAAGATCGTGTTCCGCGATGCCGCGTATGTCGTATTCTCGGAATATCTCTGGGTTAATCATGCGATCTTATTGTCAATGGAAGGAAGGGGTTTTCGCTTGTCTTTTTCGTGCCGGCGGTAATCGTCGTCAAAACGAACGATGTCGTCCTCTTCAAGATATTCGCCGTTCTGGACCTCGATGATCTGGAGGGCTACTTTTCCGCGGTTTTCAAGCCGGTGTTTCGTGGACATCGGGATATAGGTACTTTCATTCGGATGGACATCGTATTCCCGATCGCCATTGGTTACCCGGGCAGTGCCTGCCACAACAACCCAGTGCTCACTCCTGTGGTAGTGCAACTGGTGCGAAAGTTTGGCGCCGGGATTGATTACAAGGCGTTTGATCTTGTATCGTTCACCGTCCTCGAGGATCGTATAGGAGCCCCAGGGACGGTATGTTGTACGATGGGTCAGGTGCTCTTCAGCCTTGCGCCGCTTGAGCTCGTCCACGACTTTCTTTACGTCCTGGGCCCGATCCTTGCTGCAGACGAGAGTCGCATCGGGGGTATCCACGACGACCGTGTCCTTAAGCCCTATGGTCGCCACGAGACGCTTCTCGCCGTAAATGATGGAATCATGGCTGCCGAGGTCGATTACGTTGCCTGATATAACGTTTCCCGACGGATCTCTTTCCGAAACCTGGTCCAGAGCGGTCCAGCTGCCGACATCCGACCATTCTATATCCGCAGGAATGACCGCCGCCCGGTCCGTTTTTTCCATTACCGCGTAGTCAATAGAAATGGGCTCAAGGCTTTTAAAGACGCCTGCGATTACCTGCGCTTCCTTATCTGTTCCGATGCTTTTTCTTATGTCACAAAGGCCACGGTGCAGTGACGGGTGGTACTTTTCTATTTCAGCAAGAAGCGTCTTCGTCTTCCATACGAAAATGCCGCTGTTCCAGAAATAGCGGCCGTCCTTCAGGTACTCCCCGGCCGTCTCTATGTTAGGTTTTTCAACGAACGCCTCGACCCTGGAAATGCCGTCTGTCCCCCCATCTTTACATTTTTCTCCGGCTTTTATATAGCCATAACCGGTTTCGGGACGGTCAGGTTTGATGCCCAGCGTAACCAGATATCCCGATTGAGCTGCTGCGTCGGCTTTGCGAAGCAGGTCAAGAAAAGCCTCTTCCCTTCTTATCGAATGGTCAGCAGCGAGGACCACCATTACGCTTTCAGGATCCACGCGCTCCAGATGAAGCGCGGCAAGACCCAGCGCCGGCGCTGTATTTTTAGCCTCAGGCTCGAGAATGAAGTTCGCGTCCCAAGTGCGTTCGAACCTGGTCGAAAGCTGGTAACCGATGATATCAGCGAGCGCCTGATTCGTGACGACAAACATATTGTCCATCGGCATCAGGGGCAGCATCCGGCTCACCGTGGTGCAGATGAGTGTGTCCTGACCGCCGATTTTCAAAAGCTGCTTCGGCATTTTTTCCCGGGAAAGAGGCCAGAATCGAGTACCAGATCCACCCGCCATGATGACAGCAAACATAGAATTCCTCATTATTAATTTTTATAGTTAAAAACGCGTAATTATCTCATACAAGGAGGTGTTTCGTCAATGCTTTTGTCGGTCAAAGTGCCAAACAGGGTGTGAAAACGGAACGCTCTATGCTAGTCGTCTCTTTTTTATGGAGAACTTAAGAGCATTGAAAAACCGGATTCCGTACTTATGAAGCAGAAACCGAATGTTATTTGACTTCAGCAACTTTAAAGTTTGACTGCTTTTATCATACAGCCCGTAGTAATTCTGTCTTCTCGCCGCCTTGACGATATTTGAGTTAATGCAGTCGTCACACATTTTTTTTAACTTGTGATTCGTTGTCAGGTCCCGGTATTTCTTTACGACCAGAACTATATCCGCAACTTCCGGATTTTTCCTGACTTCCTGTTCCGTGCCCTGGTTTTTATGGACCCTGTACCTGATTAATTTTTTATCGATTATTGCCACCTTGAAATTACTAGCTATTCGCATCCAGAGTTCATAATCCCCTGAAGACCCATAATCCGTTATGTTGAAGGTACCGAGTTGGTCGATTACTTTCCTGCGTACCATGATTGTCGGTGTAACAAAAAACCATCCGCGTTTTACTATGCCCGAAAGAGCTTCCTCGAACGAGTAGACCGTTTTATTCAGTTTTTTCAAATGCGGGGGCAGCCTAAAACTGTTGAAAGGAACTCCTTCTTCATTTACCAGGTCCCCCATGGTTCCTACCAGGCCGATCGTATCATCCAAGTCCAGAACTCTGACCGAATCTTGAACTATTGTATTTCCATACATATCATCGGCATGGTAGATTGCGACATAATCACCCTTGGCAAGACCCAGGAGCCTGTTGAAGTTCGCGCCGGCGCCTATATTTCTTTTATTAACGAAGAATTGAAAACCGTAGCGGTCCGCATAGGTTTTGATGATATCCACAGTATTATCGGTGGATGCGTTGTCTGATATTATTACTTCAATATTGTGGTAGCTCTGAGCAGCTATGCTGTCCAAACAGTGCACGAGATATTTCGAGCTGTTAAAGGTAGGGATACAGATTGAGACCGAGGACTGTTTTCTAATCAAGCTTTATATTCCTTTTGCCGAATTAACCACCATCAAAACCGATTTTCAGGCTCTCTTTTAATAACCTTAGCCTTCTTAAAGTCTTTATAACATCAGCTTTCGCAAAAGTCCAGTCCTTCTTGCCTATCATTCTTCAAATCCATAACCGGCTTGCTGTATCAGTTTTGAATTGCATGTGCGTTATAGACCCAGATCGTTTCTTTTATAAACCGAAATTAAATAGCCTTTTTCAACAAGGTGATAATCATCGCGAATGGCGTTATAAATATCTTTGAGAAGTCTAAGCCGGTGGACCCTCCAAACAGATTCGTTATGCAAGTACCCTATGACGGGAACATTTTCATGAATGATGTCGGTATTCAGATTTCTGCTGATATCAGTATCGACATAGAGATAGCCCGGTTTAGCATCTTTTACGGCGGCAATGCAATCGTTAATTTCCTTTTGGGTGACTAAAAAATTGGACACGTCGAAATAGGGCATAGCACTATACTTATGGGAGAGGAACGGAATAATACTGTCGTATTTTGAAAGAATGAAGATATCATTCTGAGGAGTATATTTGTTTATCAAAGTAACGGCGTCCTGAAAGTACTTAGGGTCCATGGTTGAGGTAAACCGGGCCCTCTCGAAATCCCAAACATAGGTTTTGTGTACCGTGAATATGTTATCATAATTATTTTTTTCAGTATAGTAGCGCTCCAGCGAAGACGCATAAGCGACCAACGATATAAAAATCAATATGCCGATTATTGCACTCTGGCGGTTTGCCGTAAAAGGATAATGGTTGAGGATTAATTTGAGGAATAAAACAATAGTTAATGCATATATCGGCGCAAAGTTGAGAAAATGATTGTGTGTAGCTCCCCATACATAATAGACGAGAAGTGCCTGAGAGTAAAAGAATAAATATAATGCGACATATATACGGTTATCTTTTATTTTTAGCATCACCTGCATGAAAGCAAAGCCGATACTGATAACGACGGCCACTGAGATCATTCTTTTTTGCCCCAGCGGAAATCCAAGCAAACCTTCAAGATAATATTTTGAGAACCCGTCTTTTCCGAATTCTCCCCAGATAGCGAGATACATTCCGGCAGCTGCGATAACAACCACAGGCAATATTCTTTTAATAACCAGCCCCTCGTTATTTTTGACAAAGAGCATTATAAGAACGAGAATTAAAGAAACCTGCGAAAACAAGCCGACCTGTGCATTGTTGAACACACCCAGCATTGAAGATAACAGCAGGCAATAAAACCATATATCCTTTTTTCTCGTTACATAAAGGAATAGTAAGGCTATCGTAAAGATGTCGAAAAAGTGCCTGATAGGATTTAGACCGGGACCAAGAAACAGATAATTGAAACCGACAGATGTCACCAGATAAGAAACTAAGATAATAATCAGCGTCGCATACTTCACATCACGGAACAGGAATATTATCAGAACAAACAATAATCCATAATAAATATAGTAATACGAGAACCACGTCTTCAGATAATTCTGATAATTCAGCCCTCCAATCAGATCAAGGACTTTTTTTGTAACAATCAGGTTCAAAAGCCCGTACTGGGCGTAAATATCTTTCACATTTTTTCCAAGATCGTATTCGTTCATAGGAGCCAGGGTAAAATTATGATGATGAATTACCCATCGATTCAAAATCTGCCAGTGTATTTCAAAGGCATTTTTTTTAAGAAAATCCTTCACCGGACCGGAATAGTTTTCGCTCTTTGAGGGTTGGACAACGCCGGCATTTGAATCGCAGAACACTTCAATGGCTTTTTTGTTGTTTTCCTCATTTGCGAGGTTGCTCAGAGCTGTCTTTTCCAGTGCAGATATTTTGTCGATGGCAACTAAAACCGAATACCGATCGTCGTAATAGTATTTCAGACCCCTATTCAGTTCTTTGTCATTAATAAAATTTTGAAGATTAGGCGTTTTTGGAAACAAAATGTAATTTCCGATTGAAGGAACAGGGTCTTGGCCTTTATCATTAAGTAAGTCATATTTCAGGTGCGTCCCGAACAGTCTGAAGTGATTTATAAATGTGCTGTTGTCAATCAATGTCAAGTAATCCTTGTCGCTGTTGTTGGCGCGTTTCTCCGAATAATTATCATGCCTGCCTTCCTTCTGTATAAACGTTTTTTCCGGAATATCAAGAAACTCATTTATCATTTTTGGCTCATGAATAATAAACGGTGAAAAAACAAAAATGAATTGTACAATAACAATGGATAGTACCACGTAGTAATATCGATCGAGTTTACGCTGCGACAGCTCGAGATACTGTTGTAGTAAAGGAGCAAATAAGAGAATCAACCACAGACATACCCCCAAAATGAGTCTCCAGGCGTTGCGGATATTATGAGGATTAAGCAGAATGAGGTTAAAACAAAGAACGACTATTTCAGCCGTTAAAAAGGAGCTAAAGTTCTCAATAGATCCCTGGCGTTTCCTGATTATTCTATTGAAAATGATATGGACACAAAAATAGTATGAGACCAGAAGAGCCAGTATCAAGCTGTAATGCAGAAGCTCGTACCGTTTTTCAGGATAGAAGAAATATGCTACAAGATATTCGTTAATTTGCAGACGTTCATGGGATTTGAATAGAAATGATCCGAGAATGAGAGATAGATATTTTGAGAGTCCGATCAGCCCTAAACTGCAGACAAAATAATGAATCGCAGATGCATATTTCATCACAGCTGCTTTATTCGTTAATGTCTTATCCGCGTAATTCACGCTGAGTCAGTTCTCCATAGGTCCGAGATTTAATTCAGAACAAAAGCAGGAGAAGCCGGAGAAATATCCAGAGGGTTTAAAATCAATGCAGATCTAAATTACCCGAAAGTCACTGTAATTCCGGCAGTTTCTTTTTAAATGAGAATCTTGAATGGCCAAGATAACTTGTTATTGTCGTTATTATGACAAGAATCAAACCAGCGATTTTCGGATCGATGCTCATTGATTCAACAAGGACCGGCAATAAAAGAACGTTAACACAAAACGAAAAGACGTAGGTGACGGTAAAACGAAAAAACTCAATGACCGTTCCCCTTCCCTTCGTATATGTCTCGAATGTTATTCTTTTGTGGGATAAATACGCGTTTATGACGCCAATGATCTGCGCAAACGTCATCGCGCTCATGTAAGCAACAGCTCTTGTTTGCAAGCGAGAACTGAACAGCGAGTCAAGTAAATAAAATACCAGATAGCCGAAAAATGTATTCCAGATTCCAACTATCACAAATTTCGTCTTGACGCTGTGGCTGTTCAATTGTGTTTGAATAGCATTATTGGAAAACTTCATGCTTTACAGTTTTGTCCTTCATGACGCCCGAAATTTCTCCGTCATGTGAATCCAGGACATCATTTGAATTGAAATTGATTCTTTCCTTTTCAACGACCAGGGGTCTTTTTAATATTTGGGTATGTATGGATCCGATATATTCGCCGATAATTCCGATAAAAAATAATTGAACAGACGAAAAGAAGAACAAACTGATGATCAGGGGAGCTGTGCCGAGGCTGAATCGATCCCAAAAAATAAGCTTGGCAACAAAATAGCAGAAAGCAACGACGAGACTCAAGGCAGCGATTGCGAAACCCAGCATTGTGGCAAGACGAAGCGGAACTTTGGAATGATTCGTAATGCCGAGCATTGCCATATCGTAGAGTGTGTAAAAATTGTTTTTTGAAATGCCTCGTTTTCTTTTTGGCTGATCGTAATATATCTTTGCGCTTTCGTACCCGAGATCGGAAATGAGACCTCTGAAATACGGATACGGGTCACCGAGTTTTCTCATAATATCGATAACCTCCCTGTCATATAATCCGAACCCGGTATGATTTTTAGTAATCGGGACTTCAGACAGGGAATGAATAATATAGTAATACAGTTTTCGTATGGCGAACATGGCCGCTGATTCCTGGCTCGTTTTCTTTACTCCTAAAACGACCTTGTATCCTTCATTCCATTTGTTAACAAAATCAATGATCATGGTCGGCGGATCCTGCATATCCGCACACAGCAATACGACAGCATCCCCTGTCGATTGCAAAAGGCCGTAAAACGGAGAGCGTATATGCCCGAAATTACGATTATTCACAATAATCTTTACCTTTTTATCGTGTTTCGCAATTGCTTTGAGAACTCGAACCGTTCCATCACGAGACGCATTGTCGATAAATATGTGTTCGTAAGAATAGTTTCGAAGCCTTTCGAATACTTTCTTTGTTTCCCAATATACCTTTTCTACATTTTCTTCTTCGTTGTAACAGGGCGTGACGATACTGATAGTCTTCATCTATTATGTCCTTATCGCTATTCCGAGAGCCCATGCGGGGAGATATTTTTATTCCATCGGAAGTGTGATTATCAAGACTTGGACAGCAGATGTTACAGAATTAAGCGTAGCACGCTTCATTCCAAATATCAATTACAAGGGATGAACAAGAATCGTACGGGGTTTATTCCTGCATTAAACTGATTTAATTTGCGCATTGTTGCCATTTGCTGCCTTGAGGATTGAAGGAAGGTTAATACTTATAATGAAGGGAGTATCTCTGCCACAGATGTGCTTACTCCACAGAACTGAAAGTCGTTTTCATGAGACAATAAAGCTATCACTCAGTCAATTGCAGTACGTTTATAAGTTCGTCAATCCCTGGGGCCAGATCTTCTTCGCGGAAATTGGTTATTTTTTCAAAGATGAAATCTTCAGTCATTAAGACAATAACAAGATCTTTTCCGACCCTCTTTTTGTCCTTTTTCATGGCTTCAGCAATGTGTTTTGCGTCAAGATCGGACCGCGTTATCTTCGCATTGACCGCACTCAAGAGCAGCTTGTGTGCAAGATAATCCTCAGTTGCGGAACCGAGTATCCCCATGTTTTTGGCTACTATGTTTGCAAAAAGCATCCCTATTACCACAGCTTGACCATGAGGAATACGATAGTGGCTCACTGTTTCCAGAGCATGGCCGAAACAATGGCCGAAATTCAGAAGATTTCTTCGTCCGGTGTCAAACTCATCGTTCTCCATGTAACTCTGTTTAATTGCAAGACAGTTCTGTACAGCTGACATCAGTGATTCAGGTTTACGCTGAACAAGATCGGACCATATGGTAATCAATTCGTCTGTTTTCTGTTGACCACCCATAATATGGAGTTTGATGACCTCTCCTAACCCGCTGAAGAAATCTATCGGCTTCAATGTCTCGAGAAAGGGAGTGTATATGTACACTTCTGAAGGCGGATAGAACGTTCCAACCAGGTTTTTAAATCGTTTATAGTTAAGGGATGTTTTGCTCCCTATGCAGCTGTCTGCCTGGGCAAGCAGAGTCGTAGGCATGAATATCCAGTTGATGCCTCTGTAGAGGGTAGAAGCGGCGAAGCCGGAGACGTCCTGGAGAATGCCCCCTCCAATCGTTATCATGGTCATGTTCTTCTTTGCCGACCGGTCCATAAATCCGTCATACAACTCTTGAACGCTGTCAAGATTCTTTCGCTCTTCAGCGACTGGTAAAATTATCTTATCTGATTTTGTTAATTGATTGAGACAGCCGTCCTTGTGAAGATTCCATACAGTACTGTCAATGACAAACAAGCAATCCGCCCTGGAGGTCAATTCACCCACAAAATCGTCTCGAACCGGGAATGAGACAGTATAATTCCGCACAGCGGATTTGATGTTGATCACCTGCATGTAAATCCCCCGTCCACAACTATGGCCTGCCCCGTTATATACGTGTTCCTGTCGGAGCACAGGAATGCAGCAACCTCGGCTATCTCTGAAGGTTCCGCAATCCGATTGAGAGGGATGGATGAGGAAATCCGTTTCAGTTCTTCGGGGCTGTTGTTCTGTCTCGTCAACTCGGTCAAAACATAGCCCGGGGCAATGCAGTTGACCAGAATATTAAACGGCCCCAGTTCCAGTGCAAGCGTTTTTGTCATTCCTATCAGCCCGGATTTTGTGGCGGAATACAGCAAGCGCCGCTCCTTTGAAACAATTCCGAATATCGAACTTACGTTAAGAATCCTTCCATACCGGTTTTTCTTCATTCCGGGCAGTGTGCCCTGAATAATCCTAAGGGGGGCCGTTAAATTCACCTGCACCATCGCCTCCAAAGTATCCGTCGTGATCTCCTCGACGGATGCAAGATGATTGATTCCGGCATTGTTTATCAGGACGTCCACAGGACGCTTCAGTGAAGCCAGAAAGGAACCGATCGATTCATTGGAGAGCAAATCGAGTTCCGCCCTTCCTGGAGCCAATATTTCCATGTCTTCGCTGCTCAACCGCTTTTTCACGGCTGAACCTATTCCTCGTGATCCGCCGGTCAGGAGAACGGTACGTTTCATGATCTCATCACCTCATCCTTTGCCGATGAATGTAAAGGTTTAATGTGCTGTTTCCACATCATTGTTCGGGGTCCCATTCGGGAATGAGCATATTGCTTTTGAATTCTTCACGGTCCAGGAACGGAAACATATCTTCCAGCGGCTTTGAAACAATTTTACCGTCCGGTTTACGTTCCGAAGAGAGCTTGGGTTCGAATTTGTAACCGGGAGAAAGACGGACCCGGCAGATCACGGGACCCTCGGTCTCGAGAACCACTGAGATAGCATCTTTCATTTCTTTATGATTTTCTATCGCAGCGGTTCTGATGCCGTAGGCTGAGGCTACTTTTTCAATATCCGGAAAACTGACACCGCTGGCGGCATCACATCCTATATGTCGGCCGTCAAAAAAAGCATCCTGAGTCTGCCTGATCGAAATGTATCCGCTGTTATCGAGTACAAAAAGCTTGATCGGCAGCCGGTTGTGCGCAACTGTTTGCAGTTCCTGAATGTTCATCTGGAGGCTGCCGTCACCGGCCAGGCAAACAACGTCTTTCCTTCCACTTGCCAGGCACGCGCCTATGGCAGCGGGTAAATCATATCCCATGGAAGCACAGCCAGAGTTCCAGAACATGCGCTGCCGCTGTTTTACAGTGCCGGCCTGAAACAGCGCGACGCAGGCAGTACCGTTCCCTGCGGTCACGATCGCTTCTTCACGCAGCGAACCGGTCAGCATTTCTATAAAATAATAGGGATTGACGAAGCCGGTCGAAGAACGCTGTTCCGACGAGACTCGAGGATATTTCTCTTTTCTGAACCGGCACCATTCCAGCCATTTGTTCCGTTCGGGAAGCTTTTGGTGCGTAAGCTGGGCCTGCAGTTCCTTTAAAAAAACAGCTGCATCGGCATGAACAGCAAGGTCCGGTTTGATTGTTGGCTTTTTAAGTTCCGAAGCATCGATGTCGACAATGACCTTGGTGGCGGCTCGCGCGTAAGAACGCCAGTTGTAACTGACTTGCCTGATGTTATTGCGGGACCCTACGGACAGAAGCAAATCACTGTTCTGAAGCGTGAAATTTCCGGACCGGTTTCCCACTGTTCCTATTCTTCCTATGAAGAGCGGATGATCGGTCGGTATAAGATCAAAGCCGCAGAACGATGTAACAACGGGTATCCCCAGGGATTCAATGGCATCCAGAAAGAGTTTCTGCCCCCCGGCAATCCGTATCCCCTGCCCGGCAAGAAAAACGGGGCGCTCGGCTTTCTTCAGCATTTCGAGGAGACGTGATACCCGGGCTTTGACTGCGGCCGGTTCAAAACGCACCTCGTCTTCTTTCTCGTCGTAACCTTGCAGGGTCTCTTCATCGATCATGGCCGCCTGAATATCGAGCGGGACATCGAGCCAAACCGGTCCCGGTCTTCCGTGCGTTGCGATGTACATGGCTTTTTCCACGAGCTTTTTAATGTCCCGCGAATTTTTTATAATAGCGGAAAATTTAGTAACAGGCCGCACGATATCAATTATATTGATTTCCTGGTCGCCGAGCTGCCGGAGACCGAGTTCCCTGCATGACTCTATCGTTGTCTCCTGTTTGACCTGTCCCGAGAGGTAAATGACAGGGACCGAATCGAGCCATTGTCCGATGACACCGGTAAGCGTATTCGTTCCTCCAGGGCCGCTCGTGACTACGACCACTGCAGGCTTTCCAGAGGCACGGGCGTAACCTTCAGCCGCTATGGCAGAGGCCTGCTCATGATGATTGCAGATATATTCGATATCTCGGCATTTTCCGATCGAATCATTGAGATGCATTGCCCCGCCGCCCGTAATCATAAATACATGCTGCACGCCGTACTCGACGAGTTTATTTACGATGTAATCAGAAACCTTTATCATGATAAAATGGCCCCGAGTTCTTATCTGTCAACCAGCAGCTTGTCCCTCTCGATAACGTGAAGATGGGCAGCGTACCAATCGTATAACCGCGCAATGGACTCATCAAGAGAAGTAAGTTTCAGTTCGGGCATCTCGGCCCGGAGACGAGAATTGTCGCCGCTGTACTCTAATCCGGCCCCGGTCTCTCTCACGAGAATGGGAACTTTGTTCCCGGACTGCGATCGTACTTTTTCGGCAAGCGTAAGGAGATCTATAGAGGCGTCCGGTGTCACATTGTAAGCTTTATGCCGGCCCTCGTTATGCATAAAATGCTCAACCACCTTCACGAGGTCGTCAATATTGATATAATCGAACTTGCGGTTCTGCTTGATCGTTATCGGAAGATCGTGCAGCGTCTTGCAGATCGCGTTCGATATGAACCGTATGGCATAATCTTCGTACTTCCCGAAAATGCCGAAGACCCTCAGTTCCAGGATATTGTCCGTCCGCTCAATATATTTTGCAATGATATATTTTGAAAATCCGTGCTCGTCGGCAGGAATGCTCGTATCGAAATATTCCTCTTTCATCTTGGGTCTGTATGCGCGCATGTCGTATACCGCTCCGGACCCGATGAAGATCATTTTCCCGTAGCGATCATTATTCCTGGCGAGATTGAAAAACATGCGGGTGTTCGTATACAGCTGTCCCGAAAGGTCCTTGGCATTGCGGTGGCCCGGCTTCACGGCACTGTGGATGACGATATCTACGGAATTTTTTGCGAGAAAGTTCTCAACTGCCTTTTCATCGAGAAGTTCCAATTCAGAATGAGCGGGTGCAAGCACGCTGTACCGTGCGGACAAATATTCCTTTACGTTTCTGCCGATAAAGCCGCTGCCGCCTGTTATCAGGATCTTCATACTGTTCGGTTTGCAAATTCCCTGATTTTTTCGATCATGAATTCCAGCATGCCTTCCCGCATCCCCGGATAGACTCCTATCCAGAAGCTCCGTTCCATCACCATATCGGTATTCTTCAATTCGTCGATCACCCGGTATCCGGCCCCCGTTTCACGTAATTCATCGAAGCAGGGATGTTTGATAAGATTACCCGCAAAAAGCATGCGTGTCTGTATCCCGTTCTTTTCCAGATGGCTTACGATCTCATTTCGAGTAAACCCTGCCTTTTCTTTTACCGTAAGCAGAAAACCGAACCAGCTCGGATCCGTGTTGTTACCCGTCTCAGGCAGAATAAACCTGTCCTCCAAAGCGGACAAGCCGTCCCGCAGCACTCTCCAGTTTTTTTTGCGGGCCGCAATGAAGCCGGGCAGTTTTTCGAGCTGTGCGCAACCAATAGCCGCCTGCATATCCGTGACTTTGAGATTATACCCGAAATGGGAATAAACGTATTTGTGGTCATACCCCACCGGAAGCTGTCCGAATTGCCGCGAAAAGCGCTGTTTGCATGAATTATCCCGCCCGGAAGGACACCAGCAGTCCCTTCCCCAATCGCGAAACGATTCTACTATTTTCTTGAGACGCGCATCGTCCGTATAGACCGCGCCTCCTTCCCCCATGGTTATATGATGAGGGGGATAGAAACTGGATGTCCCCATGTGGCCGATCGTCCCGGTGTATTTCCAGACTCCTTTATAACGATACTTCGAACCCAATGAGTCGCAGTTGTCTTCGATCAGCCATAAATCATGTTTGTCGCAGAAACCTTTTACAGCCTCGAGATCGAAGGGATTGCCGAGCGTATGGGCCAGCATCACGGCCCTTGTCCTGTCCGAGAGCGCCTCTTCGAGTCCCGAGCAATCGATATTGTACGTGGGTGGAGTGATATCGAGAAAAACCGGAACTGCGCCGTATTGTATAATGGGGGCAACCGTAGTCGGGAAACCGGCTGCCACGGTTATGACCTCATCGCCTTTATGAATCCTTTTTTCGAGAGAGGGTGACGTCAGCGCCACGAAGGCGAGAAGGTTAGCGGAAGAACCTGAATTCGTAAGGGAACAAAATGCGGCGCCGAGAAGCGCTGCAAAATCTTTTTCGAATCTTTGAGCATAGCGTCCTGTCGTAAGCCAGAAATCGAGTGAAGAATCGACCAGCGCGCATATTTCCTTTTCATCAAACACCCTTCCTCCGTAAGCGATCCGGTCTCCGGGTTTGAAAACGGCTTTTTCCCTGTGCTTGTACTCATAATAGCGCGCTGCGGCACGGACCACCTGACTCCGCAATTCTTCTTCGCCTTCGTTTTTCCCCGCCACTTCTCACCTCATTTCCAGCCGGCGAAGTCCGCAATACACGCCGATTGAAAAGCATTCTTGATGATGGACCGCGTCAAATTCCTCTTTCATAAATAAGTTTCTTTAATTCATCACTGGAGGCGTACGGGGTATCGATCGCATCGATCATGATGGGCTGGTCGCTCTGGATATTTTTCAAGATCTTGTGGCCCCACTGCCCGAGCATCAATTCCCGGCAGGACAGCTGCCCCTTTTGCAGAGGGATGGCCAGATAAATATCGGATTCCGAGATCATTCCTCCTTCTTTCAGGTCTTTTTTGGCGTAAACACCCCGTATGTAGGAATGCAGATATTCAGTTTCTTTATCAATAGGCATCAGCCGTGTCTCTCCGGACGCTCCGCATATCAGTTTTGCATGATGCCATGCCTTGAACCATGTATCTATCTGTTGAGGAAGCGAGGAATAGGCAGCCACTTTTGACCCGTCGGTATCGATATCGATGTGCCGTTCAAAAACCCTGGCGCCCTTCGCGTATGCAGCCGTGACCGATGAATGCCAATCATGATATTCATGAGACGACAAGCCGATAGTATGATTGGGATATCTGTTCCTCAGAAAATCGATCTGGTTAAGCTGCTGATCGCGCTCTTCGGTCGGATAGGCCGCGATACAGTGCAGTAAACAGACGGGGATGTTTCTATTTTCGAAAAACGTGACCATATCGTCCATGTCCTTGAGGGACATGCCGCCTACGGAAACGATAACCGGTTTTCTGGTCTTCGCAATCCTTTCGATGAGCATCCAGTCGTTGCAGCCGGAACTCGCTATTTTAATGAAGGGCATGTCGAAATACTCGATAAGATCGACCGATTTTTCGTCAAAGGGCGTCGTCATCGGAATGCAATTTGACTTGCGGATCGCTTCAACCAAGGCAGCATACTCTTCCAGTTTCAGGCGCGTTTCCAGTACCCGTTTCACGTAATAGATGTCGTCCCTGGTCCTGAAATCTTTATGAATGAAGGAGTCGACATCGCGAAATTGAAGCTTGATCGCCGCTCTCACATTATTGAACCGAACGAGGCGTGAAAACTGATGGATAATTTCAAGTCCTCTTTTGACGTCGCCTTTATGGTTGTTCGTCATTTCCAGGACGAACAAGTCTTCAAAAATATCTCTGACCACATTTACCTCCTGAAAAAAAGATTCTTTTACTATTGTATCTTTTTTTCATAACAACTGAATGAAACATTTTATGCTCTAGGCTGGCGCCGGGAGTGTTCTGCCCGTGTATGAGTCCCGTGAATAATCGCCTATCTGCTTCAGGCAGACATTTTTTACGTCTCTTTTTTCGCTGTACGCACGAGTCCACTCAATGATCGATTCGAGAGCGGTTGGGAGGTCCCATCGGGAACGCCACATCAATTTGGACTTCGCTTTTGAACAATCGAGCTTAAGATAATGAGCTTCATGAGGGTTGTTTTCGGTATCTACCAGATAGTGCGCTCCTTCACCCCATTTTCTAGAAAGCCTTTCAACGATCCAGCGGACCGGTTTTGCATCGGCTTCATCCGGTCCGAAATTCCATGCGTCACCATACGCTGGGCCTTCTTCATACAGTTTCCGACCGAGCGCCAGGTATCCGCTCAACGGCTCAAGCACATGCTGCCAGGGCCGGATTGATTCGGGATTTCTAATGACAACTTTCGTGCCGTTTAAAAAGGCCCTGACGCAATCCGGGATAAGCCTGTCAGTCGCCCAGTCTCCGCCTCCGATAACATTGCCTGCCCGCGCTGAGGCGAGCGCAACACCGTGAACCGGATAGTCTTTCGGATTGAAATACGAACTGCGGTATGCGGCAGTCACCAGTTCGGAGCAGGCCTTGCTGCTCGAATAGGGATCATACCCGCCGAGCGGTTCGTTTTCGCGGTATCCCCATATCCATTCCCTGTTCTCGTAGCATTTGTCCGTCGTGATATTGATGACTGCTTTAACTGTTTTGCATGCTCTGATGGACTCGAGCAGATTGACCGTGCCCATCACGTTAACTTCGTAGGTTTCGTGAGGCATCCTGTACGAATCTCTGACCAGCGGTTGGGCAGCCATGTGGATCACGATCTCGGGCCTCGACGAAGTTAGTGCTTTTGTTAAAGTGTCGCGGTCTCTGATATCGGCAATCGTCGATCGCAGGAGCTGCTGAATGCCGCATAACTCATAGAGGCTCGGCTTCGTGGGCGGGTCAAGAGCATAGCCGTGGACCTCGGCTCCGAGTGAATGAAGCCACAGGCAGAGCCACGAGCCCTTGAAACCGGTATGCCCGGTCAGGAACACTTTTTTCCCTTTCCAGAATTCTTTATCGATCACAAAAGGCCTCGTATCTCCTGCTTGTCATTCCCATACTTTCCACGGTGCATCACCGGATTGCCAGAGCGTTTCGAGATGGTTTTTATCGCGAAGTGTATCCATGGCGTACCAGAAATCAGCATGCTTGTATGCGACCAGCTGCCCCTCGCTTGACAGCCGTTCCAGAGGCTCTTTTTCGAATATAGTTTCGTCGCTTTTTATATAATCAAGTATCCCCGGTTCCAGAACAAAGAAGCCGCCGTTGATCCAGGAACCGTCGCCGGCAGGTTTTTCCTGGAATGCGGCGACCAGCCCCGCATCATCGAGACGAAGAGCACCGAAACGGCCGGACGGCTGCGTGGCCGTGACCGTGCAAAATTTTCCATGTTTTTTGTGGTACTTGACGAGGCTGGAGATATTGATATCGGCGACGCCGTCGCCGTACGTGAGCATGAATGGTTCTTTGCCGATATAAGGCGCGACCCGTTTTATGCGGCCTCCGGTCATGGTATCCGTTCCCGTGTCGACGAGGGTTACTTTCCATGGTTCAGCATATTGTTCGTGCACCTGCATCGTATTCTGCTTCATATCGAACGTCACATTGCTCATATGAAGAAAATAATTCGAAAAATATTCCTTAATCATATAACCTTTAAAACCGAGGCAGACAATAAATTCATTATATCCATAATGAGAATATATTTTCATGATGTGCCACAAGATCGGTTTTCCACCGATCTCGACCATCGGTTTGGGCCGCACTATCGTTTCTTCACTGATCCTGGTTCCAAGGCCTCCGGCAAGTATTACGACTTTCATCGCTCCGCTCCCCTGAAAAATTCATATGTCCTTCTTATACCGTCTTCCAGGTCGATCTTCGGCTTCCAGCCGAGTGAGGAAATTCTCGTCACATCGAGGAGTTTCCTGGGGGTTCCATCGGGTTTCGAGGTATCGTGTTTAATCGTTCCGCTGAAACCGGTGATTTTTTTTATGAGTTCCGCGAGGTCTTTTATCCTGATGTCCTCGCCGGTGCCGATATTGATAAACTCACCTATATCACGGTAATCGTATCGTTTCATAAGAAAAAGACAGGCGTCGGCCAGATCGTCAACGTAGAGAAATTCCCTGTACGGTTCCCCGGTTCCCCACAGGACGACTGATTCCTGATTCACTTTCCCGGCTTCATGAAATTTCCTGATTAATGCTGGAAGCACATGCGAAGTCTCAAAGTCGAAATTATCATTCGGTCCATAAAGGTTCGTAGGCATTACGGATATGAAGTTGGTTCCAAACTGCTCATTGTAATAACGGCAAAGCTTTATGGCGGCTATTTTCGAGATTGCATACGGTTCATTTGTGGGCTCAAGAATGCCGGTCAACAGATGTTCTTCCTTCATTGGCTGAGGCGCAAACTTCGGATAGATGCAGGACGAGCCGAGATTGAGTAATTTCTTTACGCCGGATTTATAGGCGGCGTTGATAATATTCGCCGCAATCATAATATTATCGTAAATGAACTCGGCCTTATAGGTGTTGTTTGCCAGGATGCCGCCTACTTTGGCGGCGGCAAGAAAAACATAATCCGGTTTTTCATGCTCAAAAAAGTCTTCAACTGCAGATTGGCGTCTCAGGTCCAGTTCACGGCTCGTTTTGACGAGCAGCTGCCCGTATCCCTGTTCCTTGAGTTTTTTTATGAGTGCAGATCCGACGAGTCCCCTGTGGCCTGCAACGTATATTTTTGATGAATTGTTCATAAGCAGCACCAGGAAGGGACTACTCCTATCCTAATGTGACCCTGTTTTTCGTCCAGTGGATCCCTTTATCGTGCAAGGTCTTCACTCCGTGACCGGGGGAGGTAAGGTCCATCATTTCCATATCCGCGTCAACCATGATTTTTACGAGTTCCTTGAAGGTAATCTTCGGCTCCCAGCCGAGCTGTTTCATGGCTTTCGACGGGTCCGCAAGGAGAAAATCGACTTCCGTCGGCCGAAAATACCTGGGATCGATCTCTACGAGAACATCGCCGGTTTTTATAGGCCATGCAGTCCCCGGGCTGACGGAACGGACGATCCCTTTTTCTTCTGTTCCCTTTCCCTTCCACTCTATTTCAACACCGGTATAGTGAAATGCAAGCTCGACGAATTCACGAACCGTGTGACTCTCACCTGTGCCGATCACGTAATCATCAGGCGTGTTCTGCTGCAGTATCAGCCATTGACATTCGACATATTCCGGCGCAAAGCCCCAGTCTCTCTTTGCGCTTAAATTGCCCAAATACAGTTTTTCCTGCTTTCCGGCTAGAATCGAGCCAACCGCCCTGGATATTTTTCTCGTTACGAAAGTTTCGCCCCGCCTGGGGGATTCGTGATTGAATAATATCCCGTTACAGGCAAACATCTTGTAGCCTTCACGGTAATTTACCGTGATCCAGTATGCATATACCTTTGCCGCGGCATAAGGGCTTCGCGGGTAAAAGACCGTATTCTCATTTTGCGGCGGCTTGGCAGCGCCGAACATCTCAGATGAAGACGCCTGGTAGTATTTTGCCTGAATGCCGCTCTTTTGGATTGTTTCCAGAAGTCTGGTCGTGCCGAGGCCTACAATATCTCCGGTATATTCCGGCATGTCAAAGCTGACCCTTACATGGCTTTGTGCAGCGAGGTTGTATACTTCATCCGGTTTGATGTTGTAAATGATGTGGGTCAATTGTCCCGCATCGGCAAGATCGCCGTAGTGCAAAAACAGCCTGGTCCCCCTGACATGGGGGTCGGTGTAGACATGATCTATTCTTCCAGTGTTGAAAGTGCTTGCACGGCGAATGAGCCCGTGGACTTCATACCCTTTCGATAAAAGAAACTCCGCAAGATATGAACCGTCCTGTCCGGTGATTCCCGTTATGAGAGCTCGTTTCATGTTCACCCTTCTCCTCGAACTGACGAACTGGTAATTCCCTAATAGGCTGATAATATTACAATATTATTTAATGAAAGTAAAGTTTTAAATTGATATTACTTGGCGGAAATCCAGGCATTTTGAAAAATGAAGGCAGGTCGAGATAGCCGGGGCAGCTCTGATTGTATTTACACTTGATCGGTAATCAGGGCAGCGAGGGATGGAGACAATATTATAGCTGAAGCTTGCTCAATGCGACAGGAACTAGAGGCCGGCCCGGGCATAAAGATCGGTCAGCCGCTTGCCGAATTTTTCCATCGAAAATTCCGAGATCGACGTCGTGGTGCATCGGGCGGACAGTTCCCTGTAGCGGCCCGGTTTCCGGTAAGTGTCCAACAGTTCCACGGCAAGATTTTCCACACCTTTATCGGGCCTGAACACGAATCCTGTTCCGTAATCATCAATAAGCTCCGCACCGCCTTCGTCCGACCGTGCAATAATCGGGGTGCCTGCGGCCATCCCTTCCATAAGCGCAACACCGAGAGCTTCATTTTCGGATGGAAGCACCGTGAAGTGGCTGAGCGACAATATTTCTGGAATTTCCGATGTCCAGCCTGTAAAGAAGACGTTTCCCGCAAGTCCTTTATCATTGACCAGGTTGATAAAGGATTCGTAATAGGAACCGCGAAGGGGATCTCCTACTATGATAAGGAGAGGTTCTTCTCCCCGTTTTTTGCAGGCATCCGCGAGTTCGAGTGATACGCAATGGGCTTTTCTCGGGATCATACTCGCGATATGGCAAAAAACGATACTATATCGCTCTCTCCGGACCCTCTCGTACCAACTCTTCCGCTTCTGTTCGTCCAGGTTGGTGAACCGCTCAACATTCACGCCGGGCCGTATTACTTCAATTCTCGACGGGTCGACCCCTTTCTGTTTCAGCAATACCTGAAGCTTGCGGCTCAAGGCAATCACGCGGTCCATGTACCGAAAGCCGAGGTGCACCCGCGGCACCATCATGGTGCTTATAACGGGACAACCAAGGAACGGAGAAGCGAGTAGACCCAGGGTATCGGCTCGGTCAAGGGTAGTGTGTATAACATCAATATTATGCTCTTTTATCAGACGACGCACGAAATGAATGTCGCCGATTCCGTTCATCGGAATACCGTGGTAGGGTATGCCGATATTGCGTACTGAATCCGAGACAAACCCTTCTGTGCCCCTACCTACGACGGTCACCTGGTTGCCCATGGCATGAAGAGTCGATATCTGATCCAGAAAGATCCTTTGAGCCCCATACCGGTCATTTTTGGATATTATTTGCAGAATACGCAGCGATTGTTTGTCTTTTCGCTGAGTGTCAGAGGTATGTATCCGATCTCGCCGGTCAGAGAAGACGCGCGGTATAGTCACGACCTCACTATACACTCGTAAAAGGTGTTCTCCGAACCGGTCGAGGGACAATTCATTCCGCGCCAGATTTCGGCATTTATCAGAGAGGGCTGCATATCGCGTTCTGTCGCTGTACAGCGCCATAAGCCGTTCCGCCAGCCGAGGAACGCCTTCCCCGGTATCGTACAGGAAACCCGTTTCGTAATCTTCAATCAGTTCGGCTCCGCCTTCGCCCTTGCATGCCACGATAGGGGTCCCCGCAGCCATACCCTCGATCAAAACCATGCCGAGTGCTTCATGGACCGAGGGGAGAAGCGTAAAATGGCTCAAAGAAAGCAGCTCCGGCAGGTCCCTGGTCCACCCGGTAAAATATACATTCTTGTCGAGTCCCGAATCCGAAATCTTTTTTTTCAGCGATGTATAATATTCGCCCTCGAGCGGACCGCCCGCAATAATCAGGAGCGGCTCTTCTCCCCGCTTTCTGCATGAATCCACAAGATCTATAGAGACCGAATGGTTTTTCTGGGGCAGCATGCTTGAGATATGGCAGAAGACAATGCTGTGCGTGTCGCGGTTCAGTTTTTGCTTCCAGAATTGGCGCTTTCCGGGATCGGGGCGGCAAAAACGGTCAATGTCTATCCCGGGGCGAACCATGTGCACCTTGCCGGCATTCACGCCTTTTTTTATGAGTAAGATCTTTTGTTGACGCGAAACTGTTATAACTCTGTCTGCCAGCCTGTGCCCCAGGTGGGACCGCTTCACGTTCATCGTAGTGATGACCGGTTTGCCGGTGCACCTGGACAACAGGATTCCGAAATAATCGGCCCGATCGAGCGCAGTATGGATGATGTCGATATTTTTGTTTTTCACGAGGCGCATCAGAAAGAACAAATCGTTCACCTTGCTCATGGATATGCCGTGATACTCCACACCCATGGCAAGGACTGATTCGGTTACAAAACCTTCAGTGCCCCGGCCGACCACCACGACGGAATGTCCCATGCGGTGCATACTGGAAACCTGGTCCAGAAAAACACGCTGGGCGCCGTAACGGTCGTTTTTTGAAATCATCATTAATATGCTTAAAGACATTCTTTATCCAATCGCAACAAATCTACCCCGCTGCAAGGCTCTGGCGTACATAAGCCTTTCCGAGAATTTCAGAATAATAATTAAAATGCCTTTCCCCCATTGCGTTGATGCTGAAGTATCTTTCCGCAATGTCTCGTCCGGCCGCACCCAGCGAGTTTCTTAAATCATGATCGGAGACGATCGTGAAAAGTTTGTCAGCCATTTCCTCCGGACCGCCGGATACCAGGAGGCCGCCTCCTTTTTCAAGAATTTCGACGGGACCACCCGAATTATACGCTACGAGGGGCGTACACGAAGCAAGCGATTCTATAAAAACCAAGCCGAAAGCCTCAGACCGGTTTGTTGTGACGGACACATCCAGGTCGTAAAAAATGTCCGGTATGCGCTCTTTGTCAACTCTGCCGGTAAAAACGAAGTTTTTCGTCAAGCCCATTCGTTCTATTTTATCCTTCAGCGGCCTCGTCTCTTCCTCTGTCCCTCTCCCGATGAAGGCAATGGTAAAATCGGGCAGTTTTTTCTTTAGATGGCAAGCCACGTCGATCAATTCGGTCTGGTTTTTGCGGAATTCGCCCACCATGCCGATCAACGGGAACCCTGTACCCTTGAAAAATTTACGCGCTCTGTTCAATTTGGACTTTTCTTGGCGATCGACTTCGGGCAGATGGATTCCGTAATTTATGGTTACTGACTTGTTTTCTGCACCTTTATTCCAGGAAATGTAATCCTGCTTCGTGTAATCGTTGAGAAAAATAAGCCCGTCAAGCTTCTCCAGTTTGAAAGAGCTTCTCCATCCCACATTTTGAAATATTGAGATGAGTTTGATTTTATTCTTTAAGAAGAGCTCCATGAACTTGACGATGTAATAAATACGCTTTATGTCCCGTTCTCTGTTAATAGAAATGATGTCCGGAGAAAAGTCAATAATCGCACGGGCAACCTGTAAAAAAGAAATAATTTTCGCCGGGCCGGTCCACGACAGCGGGTAGATGTTCGGTCTGTCAGACACAAGATTTTTATGCATGAAGGTACCCTTCCGTATGGCCATTGCCGACTGAACACCTTTCTTTTTCAGCCATTCGGTGACGTCGATCATATGATATTCCATTCCGCCTGCACTCAAAAAATTTGATCCGTTCGAAATATACAGAATTTTCATTGCCGTTCTCCTGAGTTCTTCTTGCATCAGCTGTTCAAGTTCTCCTCCAAGTGCTGGAAGAATTCAAAGTAGTCGCCGACCATCCGTTCCCGACTGAATCTTTCGGATGTCCAGCGGGGTCCCGCCTCAGCCATACGCCTATGCACGGACCTGTCATCCAGTATCCTGATCACTTCGCGCGCCATGGCATCTGCACCGCCATCCACGAGCGCTCCTGCGGGACAGCCATCGAGCGAATCGCGGACGCCTCCTTCGTTCACCGAAACGACGGGAGTGCCTGCCGCCAGTGCTTCCAGCACCCAGATGCCGAAACCTTCATTGCGATGAGTGTTAACGGCGACATCGATGTCGGAATAAAATGAGAGCATGTCGTCCTTGGACAGCCGCCCGGTCCATAGAAGTGCATCCGAAACGCAGAGCGCTGATGCCCGCTGTTTGAACTCTTCGACATGACCGCTTCCCGATTCCGCAGCCACAAGTGCGTACCGGGCGCCCGGAATTTCTTTTCTGATAAGTACGAGCGCATCAAGAAATTCAATCTGGTTTTTCCAGAGGTCTCCGACGGAGCCTATAATTCTAGTATCCTGTTCCAGCCCGAACCGTTTTCGCAACCGGCCTCGACTGATTGTCGAGGGTTTGAACTTATCAAGGTCTATACCGTAGTGGATGATTCTGATTCTCGGCGCTATTTCCGGAAAGCCGGATGTCATCCGGTCCCTGATATGGCGTGAGATGGTGACAATCTTTTTCATGCGGGAAAGGATAAAAAGAGACTTCATGAATTCCGGCACCTGCACGGTATACAGCAAGTGAGGAGATCTGGCGGAAAGCCGGACCGCCAGCAAAGCCTGGAGTATATCGTGGCGTCGCTGTATATTGATAATGTCGTATCCGCCGGATCGAATGATGGAGGCGGTTTTAAAGACGGCGGTCAGCGCATGACGTCCGGAGCGTTCCAGTGGATGCACTTTGATCCTGCTGCTTTTGAACATTTCGGTAAGAGGGGTATCCGGCCTGCAGAGAAGCCCGACATCAATGCCCTTATTACAGAGACCGGGCAGCAGATCTCGAAGAAATTCCTCTCCGCCGCCCCGGCCCCGTGAATTGTTCACAAACAGAATCTTCATGATATTAGCCGTATGCCGCAGCGCGCGTAGAACAAAGAACCTGCGCTATGCGCTATGCCCTATGCGTTTTTTATATTCCCACGCCTTGGCATATTTTGCGAACACATAATAAGAATGGAAAAGATTGAGCAGGAGTCCTGCTTTCCCGTCAAGGAACCCGAGGCGAAAGAAATATTTAAAGATGAACGTAAAAACCGGCCGGCCGGCGATATTGATCCAGCTTGTCTTGAAGCCGGAAATGCCCTTTTCAGCCATTACGTTCACGGCCAGTGAGGAATATCTGTTAATCGAGGACATGTAGCCGGCAAGGTCCGGATAAGCATGGTGATTGATTGCATTCCGGGTCTGTCCGACAGTTCCAGCGACTTTGACTGCCTCATGGACTGCCCTTTCCTCGAACCTGCCTTTTCCCTGGCGGAACAACCGAAGATTATAATCCGGATACCAGCCGCCGTACCGCATCTGCCTTCTGAGAAAAAACGTTTTTCGGGGGATGTGGTAGCCGTCGAATGCTGTCGCAGAGGAAATAATGGCACGGATTTCATCCGCAAGCATCGGCTCTATCGGTTCATCAGCATCAAGGCTCAGGATCCAGTCACCTGTAGTTCGATCGATGGCGAAATTCTTCTGGGCCGCAAAGCCCAGCCACGGCTGAAGAAGCACCTTATCCGTATACTCGCGGCATATTGAAACGGTCTTATCGGAGCTGCCCGAATCGATAACAACGATTTCATCCGCCCATTTCACGCTTTCCAGCGTACGACGAATGTTCGCTTCTTCGTTCAGGGTAATAATGGCGACTGACAGTTTATGGGTCATAAAGATTTATTGCATATTGCAAATTTCAAATTGCAAAGTGCAAATTGTTCAGGCTAACTTTCTACTTTGTGAGTTACTGCTGCGGCTCAAGGCTTTAAGTCGGCAATCTTGATACATTCCTGAAAAACTTCCTCTACTGAAATGTTTTCCATGCATGCCGGCCTCATTCGCGAAGACGGCGAACATTCGCTAAAAAACTTCTGTCTGCAGGGCGAGCAGTTCATTCCTTTATATATTACTTTTGCCCGCTTGCTCCACGGCCCGAATTTAACCGGCGATTGAGGGCCGAAGAGCGCCACGAGCGGAACCCCTGCTGCTGAGGCAAGATGCATAACGCCGCTGTCGTTTCCGATAAAGAGGCTGCTTCGCCGCAACAGGGCGATCGTTTCACGCATACTGCATTTGCCGACGAGATCCACGATATCAGGCCCGAACACAGCACGAACCCGTGCGAAGGTCTCCCTGTCACCCGGCCCGCCAACGACGATCACCCTGCACCCGGTGTCAGCGTTTAGCCGTGAAGCCAGTTCAGCAAAGTTTTCGAGCGGCCATCCGCGCTCGACAACTGCGGAAAACGGATGGATTACGGCGAACTGCGCAGAAGCGTTGATTCCGCTCCGGGTGATTCTGTCCTGAGTTTTTAGTTCTTCCTCGGGCGTTGACCATATTTCCAGAAAATCGTCATGGACCTTCACTCCGTCTTCGTTCAAAACAGCCAGAAAGTTCATGACTTCATGACGATCGTGCCGGTAAGCGACCCTCCGGGTCAGCAGGCACCCTCGCCCCTCTGTATCGAAGCCTACCCGCTCCGGCGCGCCGCTTAACCAGGCGATGATTGCGCTGGACAATGACCGCTTGAGCACGTAAACCTTGTCAAAGCGCTCCTTCCGCAGTTCTTTGATGAACGTCAGCTTTGATGAGAGTGTTCGATGAGCGCCCCTGCTGTCCGCGTGTATGGTAACCGGGTCCCAGTACAACAGATGATCTACATACGGTATCCCTGATACTGCATCGGATGAACCCGGGGCGACCATCCACGTAATTGCGGCATGCGGTTCGGCCTTGCGCAGGTTTCGCAGAAACGGCACGGTCAGGACCGTGTCGCCTATGAAACGGTAACGCATTACCAGGATTTTTTTCTGTGTTGATTTCATTCAGAAAACAGCTTTTAAATTAAAGAGAGAAAATCGGGGGAGCAGGGCGACAAGAATCCAGGGCGGGTCCCCGAATCAGATTTCATTTCTTTAGTCAGGTTGTCCGATATCGCTCACCGTCACTTTTTTATTCGCTTCGACCGTCCCGGCAAGAAAGCCGATCAGCGGTTCGAGCCCGGCGCCGGTAACAGCGGAGACCGGGAAAAAATCCAGTCCCTCCGCACGGCAGAATTCCGCCAGTTCATTCAGTTTTTCCGGCTCAGCGGCGTCTATCTTGGTTGCCGCTACTGCCATGAATTTGCGGAGCAGCTCCGGGCTGTAAAGTTCAAGCTCCTTATTGATCTTCTTGAAGTTCTCAACGGGACCGCCGGGAACGAGCCCGGACACGTCGACCAGGTGAAGGAGAATGGATGTTCGTTCCACATGCCGCAGGAATTCGAACCCCAGTCCTGCTCCCTTATGGGCATTCTCGATCAAGCCCGGAATATCGGCAACCACAAAACTCTTCCTGCCTTCCGGTTTCACGACGCCAAGCACCGGTGTCAGTGTAGTAAACGGATAGTCCGCTATCTTTGGTTTGGCAGCTGAAATGCGCGAGATGAGCGTCGATTTGCCCGCATTCGGAAAACCGACAAGCCCCACATCGGCGAGGAGCTTCAGCTCAAGGAACAGGGTTTTTTCCTCGCCTGGTTCTCCGGGCTGCGCGAACCGCGGCGCCTGATGCGTCGCGCTCTTGAAAAAAGCGTTTCCTTTGCCGCCTCTGCCCGCCCTGGCAGCCATGAATTCTTTGCCATCGGCGTCAAGATCGGAGATCAGTTCTCTGGTCTCTGCCTCATAGATCAGCGTCCCGACGGGGACCCGGATTATGATGTCATCCGCATCCGCTCCCGACGACTGTTTGCCGCTGCCCTGTACGCCGTTTTTGGCAAAATAGTTCTGCTGGTACCTGAGATCGATAAGCGTCCCGAGCTGGCTGTCGGCGCGGATAATGATATCTCCGCCTTTGCCGCCGTTTCCTCCGTCAGGTCCGCCCCGGGGCACATATGCTTCACGCCTGAAACTGATGGCGCCCGGTCCGCCATGGCCTGCTTTTATGTTGATCTTAACCCGGTCTATAAAATTGGACATGATGATACGCTCTCTCCCCTGAACCGGAGGGGGGTCAGATCATTGAGATTATGTAAAGAATATACAGAGTTATGCATGAAAATGCAAGAGTCAATCCCGGAGCTCGGAGTTTCCCGGCTAAAAACGGGGAAAGAATACGACGCGGGCTGCGCGAGTCGCGTTATTTTTTGGAGGTCTCCGCCTCCCTTGAGGAGGCTCGGGCAGGAGATGAAAAGGAACCTGTGCGAACAGGGTCAAAATAAAAAGGGCGGCATGGTTTAATGCCGCCTTGCGAAATGCTTTTCGAAAGCTCTTACGAAGCCGCTTCGTATACGCTTATTTGTTTACGTGTTCTGTCGTATTTTTCGAATTTCACCACACCGTTTATCTTTGCGAAAAGAGTATCGTCGCTGCCCTTGCCCACGTTCATTCCGGGGTGAAATTTGGTGCCGCGCTGCCGCACGAGGATTGTGCCCGCGAGCACTTTTTCGCCTGCATACCGCTTTACGCCCAGATATTGGGGATTGCTGTCTCTTCCGTTCCTCGAACTGCCGACTCCCTTTTTATGTGCCATTCTGATATCCTCCGGATTGAACAAGGAGACAGAAGTCAGTATTCAGAAGCCCGGGAAAAATGTCTCATTTTTTTCCTGACTCCTGACTCACTGCCTCCTGATTCCTGAATTTATGCTGTTATTTCCTTCACTTTGATCGCCGTAAAATTCTGGCGGTGACCGTTCGTCCTGCGGTACCCCTTCCGTCGGCGGTGTTTGAATATAAGAAGTTTCTCGCCTCTCCCGTCGCCCATGACTTCGGCCGTGACCTTTGCGGACGCAAGCATGGGTTTGCCCACGGATATCTTGTCGCCGTCAGCGATCATATAAACGTCCTTGATCTCGATGGTATCGCCCTTTTTGGCTTCAATGCATTCTATTCTGACAATATCACCGGGGGCAACTTTATATTGTTTTCCTCCGGAAGCGATAACTGCATACATGTGCTCAACCCTCCTTGGTTGTAATCCTGTCTCTTTTCTCGTGAAGAGCACGTAAAATAGCATGTAAGTCATGGAGTTGTCAAGGAAAAAGTAATCAAAACCCGGGTCCCGTTCCATGTTTTCGGCCGTGGAACGGATTTTTTTGGCTTAGTTTTCTGTTTCCTATTCATAATCGAGTATTTGACATGCCCTTACGACGCCTGATACAATAACACAACTTTCATGTCTTACTACGAATTGACCATACAGAGCCGCGAATACGTCAGGGACAGGCTGATCCAAAAACTCATGGCCGCGGGCAGCCTCGGGGTTATTGAACAAAATAACGGCATAACCGCCTATTTCGCCGAAGCAGCTGACATGAAAAAAATTACCGAAGATCTGGCAATCCTGGATATGCTGCTCGAAAAATCCGGCAGCGGAACCCTGACGTTCAATAACGTTCTGATTCCGGACCAGGATTGGAACGAGTCCTGGAAAAAAGGATTTCAACCCCTGCGGATAGGAGAGCGCTTCACGGTCCTCCCTCCCTGGGAAAAAGAGCACGAGGGACGAATCAATCTCGTCATAGATCCTGGAATGGCCTTCGGCACGGGCCATCATGCAACTACCCGGTCCTGCCTCGTTCTCATGGAAAAATACTGCGCTCTTTCGGCAAAAGAACGCTTCCTGGACCTGGGCACGGGCACCGGGCTTCTCGCAATTGCAGCCGCAAAACTGGGTTACAAGCACGTAACAGCACTTGACACCGACCCTGTAGCAATCACGGCAGCCCGCATGAACGCAGGCCTTAACAATGTACCACGCATAGAAATCAGGGAAGGAAGCATCGCTTCAATATCAGGCGTCTTCGACGCAATCGCGGCCAATATAATTTCCGGCGTCCTGCTGCTTCTCGCTTCGCAGTTTGCTGCTCGACTGAATACGGCCGGCATCGTTCTGCTCTCCGGCATGCTGCAGGGCCAGGAAGGCGAGGTAATCGCTGAAATGAAAAAAAACGGCTTGCGTATGGTAGAGCGGTTAGTTGATGACAAATGGGTATCTGTGGTTGTCCGAAAGTGATCTCGCTCGTGAACGGAACCGGGTACAAATGTATTTACATTTGGGATGCGATACTCTATAATTCGCGTATGAAAAACGAACTGTCTTCGTTTCTCATATTCATACTGCTGCCGCTTTTTTTCTTTTCCTTCCCCTGCCCTGCATTTGCAACTCCGGAATATTCCAAAAAGACCGGGATGACGTGTACTCATTGCCATATTAATCCTGCGGGAGGCGGGGACCTTACAGAAGAGGGCAAAATATTTCTGGAGCAATTGAAGCAGCTGCAGCTCTATCATCCGTTGTCCGGTACTGGTAAGGCAATGCGCGTGGCAGTGGGATACCTGCATCTTTTGTCTGCAATTGCCTGGTTCGGGACCATAATGTACGTTCATCTGCTGCTCAAACCTGCTTATGCCTCAAAGGGGCTTCCGAGGGGTGAACTCCGATTGGCATGGGCGACGATGCCCATGGTTCTCATTACCGGGATACTGTTGACTATCGCGAGGGTGCCTGCATGGCCTGTATTCTGGACGACCAGATTCGGCATACTCCTCGGCATAAAGATTATCCTTTTCATTATCATGTTTATAAGCGCCGTAATCGTTACGCGCTTTATCGGGCCCCGGCTGCGGAAACAAAAAAATGCCGTCGCAGTTGAAGGTGCCGGGGTATATAATGAGGAAGGGCTTCGGTATTTCGACGGGAAAGAAGGAAGGCCCGCTTACATAAGCTATAAAGATGTTATTTATGATGTAACGGAAAGCAATCTCTGGAAAAACGGAGTGCACGGCATGAAACACTGCGCAGGTGAGGACTTGACCGCTTTCCTCACCACTGCCCCGCATGATGAAAACAAGATCACTGCCATGCCGCGTATCGGGTTACTGGTCGCGCCTGACTCGAAACGGCCTTTTCATGAGCGGCTATTTTATTTTTTCGCATATATGAATCTCGTTCTTGTTTTCGTCATTACCTTCATTATTGCGCTTATGAGATGGTGGTAAGAGCCTTCCTCATGAGTAATCCGGTGAGTTGATTCCCCTTACAGGGAGTGGTTTCGCCCATGATAGACGGCGCTGTAACACAGATACTGATTATGGAGGACGACCCGGGCCTTTGCCGTCTCCTCCAGAACCGTTTGGAGCGGCAGGGATACGGTGTTTCGGTCGCATTGAACGGGCAGGAAGGTCTTTCCATGGCGGCATCCAAGCCCTATGATCTGCTGATAGTGGATTACCATATGCCGGTCCTCGGAGGTATTGAAGTCATACGGATGCTTGGGAAAACAAATCAGCTCCCCGCCACTATCATGATTACCGGTGAGGGCAACGAGGAAATTGCTGTAGAATCGATCAAACTGGGCGCGGCCGATTATATTGTAAAGGACGTGGAACTGAAATTTCTGGATGTCCTTCCCTCGGTTATAAACCAGGTGCTGTACCGTCAGCAGCTGATTCAAGAACGCCGCAGGCTGCAGGAAACCGTCCGTGAAAGCGAAGAGCGTTACCGGCAGCTGTTCGAGCATAATCCGCAGCCCATGTGGGTTTTCGATATAAAGAGCCTTTTTTTTCTTGCGGTGAACGACGCGGCCATTAGGCACTACGGATATTCGCGTGAAGAATTTCTGGGGATGAACCTTGAGGACATCTGTCCCCCGGATACGCTGCCAGGCCTCATGAATTCTCTTTCTGATAACTCGGATCCGCATATCGCAGGTGTCTGGAAACATCGCAGGAAGGACGGCACCGTCATTGAAGTCGAAATGATCTCGCACCCCATCCTGTTCGGCAAAAGACAGGCCCGGTTTTCGATGGTTACCGATGTGACCGCGCAGAGAAAACTGGAGGATGAGCTTCTGAAAGCGGAAAAGTTGGAATCGCTCGGCGTCCTCGCCGGAGGACTGGCCCACGACTTTAACAATCTCCTGACCGCGATCCTCGGCAACATCACGCTTGCAAAACTGGATTCCGGTCCCGGTGACATGATCTATGAAAGAATGGAGGAAGCTGAGCGCGCATTGGAAAAAGCGAGAATGCTCACGCAGCAGCTTTTAACGTTTTCGCGGGGCGGCGCTCCCGTCAAGAAGAACCTCTCCATCATGGAACTTGTTCGCGATGTCGCGTCGTTTGCGCTTCACGGCTCAAAAAGCAAATGCGATTTTGCGCTTTGCAGCGACCTCTGGAATGTCGAGGCTGACGAAGGCCAATTGAGCCAGGTGTTCAACAACCTGATTATCAATGCGGACCAGGCGATGCCCGACGGCGGGACAATAAAAATATCCGATCGGAACATTGCCGTTACCGCTGCAGACGAACTGCCGCTCGCACCCGGAAACTATGTGCAAATATCCATAGCAGATCAGGGAATCGGCATATCCCCGCAATATCTCGAAAAAATCTTCGATCCGTATTTTACGACAAAGGAAAAAGGCAGCGGGCTCGGACTTGCGACTACCTACTCGATCATAAAACGCCATCATGGACATATTTCCGTAGATTCGGTCGTCAAAACGGGCACGACGTTTCATGTTTACCTTCCTGCCGCCGCCGGCCCCCCGCATAAAAAACCGGACATGTTAACATCGGCAGCCGGCAGCGGCAAGATTTTGATCATGGACGACGAAGACATGGTCAGGGAAGTCGCGGGCGAGATTCTCACCCGCCTCGGCTACGATGTATCTAATGCGAGAGACGGATCTGAAGCGCTTGATATTTATACACGTGAACTTAAAGCCGGCAGGCGTATCGACGTCGTTCTCATGGACCTCACTATTCCGGGAGGAATGGGGGGCAAGGAAGCGGTAAAACGTCTCTGTGAAATCGACCCGTTTGCCAAAGCAATCGTCTCAAGCGGTTACTCCAACGATCCTATTATGGCGCAATATTCGGATTACGGCTTCTGCGGCGTCATTTCGAAGCCATATACCATCGCCAAACTGAGCGACACCATCCGTAAAGTCATTACCGAGCATAAAACAGTCTCCCCCAAATCCCCTCTTAATTCATAACGTTTTCCTTCTTCCAAGTCTCACCAGCCACTCTATGATTCAGGTCATACCCGCAGCCGAAAGTCCCTGCTATACTTCTTCTAGCAGGCTGCTGAAAAAGTCCCTCTCGCAGCATAAACGCACCCTAAAGGGTGCGGCTACCTGGTTGATTATCAATGTGACTTTTGGTAGCCGCAGGATTTCGACGAGCTCAGTCGAGACGCTTTAGCCTGCGAAAAATCGTTTTTCAACAGCCTGCTAAGATTATTTCGGTTATTCAAACCATGAAGGAGGAATATATGGACGTGCTTAATATCAACACTCTCATCAGGTTCAGCCCTGACCGGATTTCCCGGGAAATGCTTTCGGACAAGCCTGAAATGCGTGTCGCACTCATGTGCCTGAAGGCCGGCCAGAAGCTCGAACCCCATAAGGCGCCGCTACGGCTCATGATGTACTGTGTCCAGGGCAAGGGCACGTTCACTGTAGGAGATGAAAAGATCGAAGCTGGAGAAAAAACAGCCATTCTCTGCGATCCGTCAGTTCCCCATGGCTTCGAGGCGAACAAGGGATCCGATCTCGTAGTCATGGCCGTGGTAACGCCGGTTGACTGAAATCTCCTGAGCCGCGTAGCTCGCTTTTGTCTCCATACGTATGACCCAGGTCATAGGGGAATTATTAGATTCTGGTATTCTTACTCCTGATCAATGGAGATTTTAAGTCACAGGTTCGTCAAGATCAGGCACTACGGATTTTTGGGAAATCGATGCCGGAGGATGAAAATCGAGCGGGCAAGGGAGCTTCTTGGGGCTGAGACGGCTGAGCGAAAGCAGCCGGAAGAGAAGACCGAGACCTGGCAGGAGCGACTGCTTCGACTTACCGGGTTCGAAGTCGGCAAGTGCCCGAACTGTGGGGAACGAACGATGAGAACGGAGACGATACTGCCCGCGCGCTGTAAAGGACCTCCGCGTATATGACGACCGCACTCGAACGCGATAACCTGACACGGTGCCCAATCCCCGAAAACAGCCTTGTGTTTCGCAACGATATCCTATTGCCCAAAAGCCTCGATTCCTGTATAGTCGTCAATGAAAGGGGCTTGCGGATTTGTCCGGAAGTGCCGCTTTTCACCGGAACAGACCTCGCAAAACATCTCATGCCCCCGGATACACTGCTCAGATTGACCAATCTTTAAAAGCGAAATCATTTGAAATTCCATAGACCGTGGCGCGCGAACGGCTTAGTCCAACCAGCTTCTTTCTGAGCGAGAGCGCCCCGAGACTTGGACTTCGTTTTTGGCGCTCGGAAAGAAGCCTAAACATTAGGGAGAACAGTCATGAGTAAGCCGATGCGAATAAAGAACTCGGCAGAATTCGACTCGCTGATGAAAGGCTTGGCCCGAGACATCGTTGATGCACATGTCCATTTCCATTTGTATCAAAATCTTAACAACGCAATACCCGAATACGTCACCGAACTAAATCAATCCGCCGCTTTCTGGAATCTGGCCATAGATGCCCAGGTAGATGCAACCTTGTTGCGATTGTGTCGTGCTTACGATTCTCATACATCATCTCTTAGCCTCCCGCGCCTTCTGGCAACAATCCAAGCCAACCTACACATATTCGATACTCCAGAATTTATTAAAAGGCTGAAAGACAATCCTTTCGTTGAAAGCTTGGCAAATGACTCTCGAATACCCGATAAGGATGAACTGAAGTCGGACATTGCCTTTGTGTCTAGCGCAGACCCCCGGGTCCGTCATCTCCTTGCCTGGAGGAATAATATAGGCGCGCACAGAAACCCGCAAGAAACGCTTTCTCCGAACAGTGTCGTGCTCGATCCGTTGAAATTTGCTGAAATCGAAGTTCTCTTGGAACGAGCCATTAGTATCATCAATAAATATAGTTTGCTATTCGGAGCGCTCGCATACTCCACATCAATGTTTGGAGAGGATAGTTACAAGTATGTTTTAGATTGTATACGGAAAGATATTGCGGCTAGAGCTCACGAGCTGAAAGAAGAAATAGCCAAACATGAAAATGCTCTCTCTAACAATCAGTTGGAGCCCGACGCTTGACAGCTTCGCTTTTTGCGCTACCTCTCCGTCGGTCGCTATCAAGTAAGGCTTAGCTGCTGCATTGCAAAATATAATAAGTTCCAACCTGCCGGTCCACAGCGTCGGACGGCGCGTGACCGGCGCGATTCTCCCGGCGCTTCGCGCCGCGAGAATGCGGCAGCTGAGCCATCGCTCCTAACCCGGCGCGAAAACCACGCCGGGAGAACCCCTTCGGGGTCATGGCTCAGCTGCCGCATTAATGTTTTCATTAGACATGTCATGAAAGGTTCCCGATGGCGTATTTTAAGAAGCCAAGGAAGATACTTCTATTTAGTCTCTTTTTGTTTATCTCTTCAGTATGCAGCGGATGTGCCACGACTTTATTGTGGAACCATCAGCAAGGGGTTAGAGCAGAGAAGTTGATGATTGGCGAGGCTGATCAAATTTATGTCAGCTATGATAAAGGGAAAATTGACGATTCTCATGGGGAATCGAAGGCCGTAAATTTTAAAACCTATTGTGTCCCATTTCACATTAAACAAGATCAAAAAGAAAATAAATCCTTTCCCGGGGTTTTAGATGGCTTCCTTATTATAAAAGAAAAAGGTTCTTATATTCCAGGAAACCCTGATTCATTTATAAAAACAAACTATGAAGCATTATTTAAAAGCTTAATTAGTCCAATTGATCTCTACGCAATAAAAGTTGATAAAAATAATAGTTGGGAATTAAATGTCACATTCAAGCTACCATCTGTGATAGGCACTTACTTTAAAGACCGCGAGTCTTCCTCGCTTGTGGGCTCACGATCCCAACACGTCGAAGCGATTCCGCCATTTCATAGCTATTTTCATTATCCTTCGATTATTCTTCCATCTGATTTTTCTTATAATTATAAACCTGACGGATCTCATTTATACTATTATTCGCTATGTTGTTATAAATCAGACGCAGTTATTCTAAAAGAGTTTGATACAAGCGGATGGATGGCAATCTTGCCACAGGAAAAACAGCCTCTTCCGATAAAATTCTATCTTTTTCGACCAGAGAAAATATATGATTACCCTCTCGTTATAAGGAGCATAGGCACGCCGCTGACCGTTGCTTTTGACGTTGTAACCTCTCCGCTGCAATTATTATTTTTTATGGCTTGGGAGCACGGCGGCCCCAGATAAATTATTTTTAGAGAGTATTAACGTGCGCCTCGACAGCGACGCGCCAAAGGCGGCGCGTCAGGCGCGTGTTGAACCTGTAGGAAAAGTCATTTTATGCTATAATGACGCCATCAAAACGCTGTAAGGAATCATCAAATACCCCTCACCCACGGGAGGCGTATGGCGAAATACAAGGAGTACGATTATTCCCAAGGCAAGTTCATTCCGATCAACTTCGATAAACAGATCCTTCACGGCACCTTCGAACACACGCTTCATTATCTCATCGACAACGAACTCGACCTTTCCGCATTTGACCTTCGCTACAAGAACGACGAGACCGGCGCCCCGGCCTACGATCCCCGGATTCTCTTAAAGATCGTCCTGTACGCCTATTCGAAGGGAATCACCTCAAGCCGGAAGATCGCCGACTGCTGCAACGAGAACGTCATCTTCATGGCCCTCTCCGCCGACACCCGGCCGCACTTCACGACGATAGCCGACTTCATCTCCTCGCATGACCAGGAAACGATCAAGCTCTTCCTCGAAGTCCTTCTTATCTGCGACGAGATGGGCCTGATCGGCAAAGAGATGTTCGCGGTAGACGGCTGCAAGCTCCCCTCGAATGCTTCAAAGGAATGGAGCGGAACCAAGAAAGATCTCCAGCATAAAAAAGAGAAGATGGAAAAGGCCATCCGGCAGATCATCGCGCAAGCATAAGGAACGAGACAAAACCGAGACCGACAAGGCGGTCATAGAGAAGGAAGAGCAATACATTTCCACCCTCAAGGCGAAGGTCAAAAAGATCAAAGCCTGGCTCGAGGAAAACGACGACAAGCCCGGCAGCAAGGGCAAACCGAGGAAGAGCAACATCACCGACAATGAAAGCGCCAACATGAAGACCTCCCACGGCGTCGTCCAGGGCTACAACGGCGTAGCGATGGTCGACAGCAAGCATCAGGTCGTGGTCCATGCAGAGGCGACCGGAGACTCCGAATCCGCAATACTGAAACCCATGGTCGAAGGAACGCGGGAGAACTTCAAGGCGATCGGGAAAGAAGAAGACATCTTCAAAAAGACCAAACTGACCAGCGACAGCGGCTTCCACTCCGAAAAGAACGTGGAGATGGTAATCGAGGACGGCATCGACGCATACATCGCAGACAATAAATTCCGTCACCGCGATCCCCGGTTCGCCGATGCGGACCGACACAAGGAGCGGTTCAATAAAGAGGTCGCGAAAAGATTCGACCGAGCCATCATCTTCCAGCCTCGCGACTTCACGGTAAGCCCTGACAAGAGCTTCTGCATCTGCCCGGCCGGGAAACGGATGTACAAAAGCGGCAACGCAATCCATAATGGACTACACGCCATCAAGTACCATGGAACCAAGAGAGACTGCATCCCCTGCCAATTCAGAGCAAAGTGCATGAAGAATCCCGATGTGACCGTAACCCGCCAGTTCGCGCACTTTACCGGGAAGACCGAGCAACAAGACCAAGACCTTCACGCAGAAGATGCGGGAGAAGATAGATTCGGTAGCGGGCAAGCTGATCTATGGAAGAAGGATGGCGACGGTCGAACCCGTCTTTGCCGACATCCGTTCCAGTCTCGGCCTGGATCGATTCAGTCTCAGAGGGAAAAAGAAGGTGAGCATCCAGTGGCGGCTCTACTGCATTGTGCACAATCTTCTGAAGGTGCATCGATACGGGCCGGGGTTTGCGTGAGAAGCATGGTTAAGAGCAGCAAAAAAGCAGTAAATGAAAGGCAACCCGAATAGAAACCGGGGCACTCACGAAGCAGATCATCAAAACGAACCGATAATCTGAGCACACAGGTTGGATCAAAGACGAGATGCGATAAAAAGATCTCTCGCAAAATGACTTTTTCTACAGACTCGTTATCGGAGCAAATTGTTGATAGAGGTTTGATAAAATGTTTAAAACGAAAAAAAAGAAAGACACTTTGGGAACAATAAAAGATGCTCAGGTTCAAAGCGCATCTCCTCATGAAAGGCCATTGATATGTTTATTTGATACTGATGATGACGTCTCGAAGCTTCTAAGTTCAAACCTTTTTAAGCATGAGGTGGCAAGTACCGGAACCTGCGTAAAAGTTCCAAATAACGAACGCCATTCTGAACATTTCTTATTGCTCAATTATCGAATTCCTGCAAATCTTCACGAGTTTGACATAGTCATTTTTGATATGACTAGAGAGAAAAGTATTGAGTATAAAGATAATGATCACAGCATAGACCGAACAAAGGACAAAAAAGCACATGCTCTACTTTGCAAATATCCGCAAACGATTTTCGATCCGAGGCCTCTGTCTATTTATGTCATCGCCAAAGAAATTGCAGAAATACTAAAAAAAGAGTCTGTCGTCATATGCTTCTCTCCTCAAGAAGAGAGCGTTTCTTATCAATTCGTAGAAATTAATGACCGTTATGCTAATGTTACGAGCGAAAAAGAATATTCAAATCTTGATTTCTATAGTGGCTTACCATCCTCGAAAAATAAGTCTGGTAATAAAATAAAACTTCCGGAGAGTGAGACTAAATTGTCTCCACTTCTTGAAAAATATCTGGATGGCTCAACCTATAATATAGTTTTTTCCCATCCGACAGAATGGAAAGATGGAAAGAATGTGAAAATGAAATCTTTCTTGCCATTGTTAGTCAATGATAATGGGGAAATAATTAGTTTTAGTCACTTTTATGACGAAGGATTGATTTTAGTTTTTCCCGATATCAAGAATAAGGGAAAATTTCTTTCTGACCTACTCAACGTTTATCTTCCCGAAATTTACCCAGAATTGTTTCCATTTCATGGTCAATTCGGATGGCTAAAAAGTGGAGAATATTTACTCCCTGGTGAAAATGCCCTTATTGAGGCTAAGAAAAATCTCGAAGAGAAATATCAAAAAGATATTCATGATTTGGATAGATTGCTAAGTGAAAATAGAATTAAATATCACTTTCTTCATGAACTTATATTTGAAACCGGCGATAAGCTTGTAAAGGCAGTCGAATATTTTCTTAACTGGTTAGGCTTTGAATCCGTCGTAAACATGGACGAGTTGGAATTAGAAATTAAGGAAGAGGATTTGCAAGTAGAAAATGAAAAAGGACTTCTTGTTATCGAGGTTAAGGGCATCAGTGGCACATCCACAGACAAGGATTGCTCACAGATATCCAAAATTAGATTTCGAAGAGCCGAGCAGAGAAATCGGTTTGATGTTTTTGGGCTGTATATAGTTAATCATCAGCGTTATATACCTCCTCACAGCAGGCTTAATCCTCCTTTTTCAGACGTCCAGATAGGAGATGCGCTTTTGGATAAGCGTGGCCTATTAACAACTTTTGAGTTGTACAAAGCATACTTCATGGTTGAAGACGGCATAATAACTAAGGAACATGTCCGCAATAAATTGTTTCAAGTGGGATTAATTGAATTAAAACCCGAAAACCTTATTTCCATTGGCGTTCCCGAAGAATACTATCAGGATGGGAAAATTGCGATCGTAAAAAACATCAATAGAATTCATATCACAAGAAACATGAAGATAATTGTAAAAAAGAATTCAAGCTACGCGGTAGCTGTTGTGAAGTCTATACAAATAGACGATAAAAGCGTTGACGAGGCTCATTCCGGCGAGATCGGTATTATGTTCAACCGATCTATAAAAAGAGGTTCAGAGCTATTTATCGAGCAGGCATAACAAGCGGATCGTAAGGGTCGTTGAGAATCACGCCCCACATCCGCATGTTACCCCTCCCTGTGCTGACGATGAACATTAGCGTTGAAGCGCTTTTTACAGTATAGATGTATAGACTAAATACGTCATGGAGAGCGGATGGACTTAGAACAAGGCATTAAACTTAAATATCGAGAAGAGTTCCGCAGTGTTCACGGGGAAGCCTTCCAAAACTGGTTTGAAAAAATTGCGATTGCTCTTCACGGCGAAGACTGCTTCTTGGCAATTCGTGTAACAAGAGGTGATGGTGGCATCGACGGGTTGGCATTGAAAGAAGGAAGAGTTTATCAACTCTATGCCCCGCCTAGCCTCACTACTGATAGTAGCACGGCCTCCAAGGTCGCAGCCGACTTCAATAAGGCAAAAGACACTCTTGGTAGTTCTCTCAAAGTATGGACGTTTATTCACAATAGCGCTGATGGCAAGGTTGGGCACCTTACAGCAAAGACATTAGCGCGGCTGAGCGCTGTGAACCCAGACGTTCGTGTCGAGGCCCTTGGAATTGACGGTCTATGGGAACGACTGGAAAAATTAACGACGGAGAAGCTATCTTCTCTATTTGGAATTTCCAAATCGCCAAATCAAATTGAGTCAAAAATACGCTCTTTATTGAAGCGAGCGACCGAACTAGCCAATCAAGACAAAAGACGTAAGGCATTTGAGGCAATGGAAGAGGCACTTGTGATAGCTGAGACTGAGAAGCTCGTCCATTTACAGGCTGAAGTACTAATTGGCCTATCCTTACTTTCGTCTGCCCGAGGTGGCATAGGTGATCGCGGATATTACTTTCAACGGCTTGAGTCCTTGCATAAAGATATTACGGAAGTGCCCGTTTTAGTGATGTACCATCGAGCGCGTGGTGCGTATCTAGAGGAAAAGCGCGATTTTCACGGGGCCGAATCTGCATATCTGGAAGCAATTGCATTGGCCAGCCTACCTGCAAATATCGAGCGTTGTGACGAACAACTATGCGTCGCCCGTTCAGAGTACGTACATCTTCTGTGCAATGCGAACCGCTCTAGTGAGGCCGAGGAGCATCTCAACTTAGCTGAGACATATGCAAAGCGCAATCCCGATATGCTTGACGGTGAGGTTTTTCAAGCAGCCCTTAACGCTGGGATTCACTGGGCAGTGAAGTCAGGCGATGAAGATGCGGCTATATCTCGAATTCATGAGTTGGAAGCTTCGGCGCGTAACAGCTTTCTCTCCCTGCGTATTGCAGGGCAATTGATTAATGTTGCAAATAATTCATCACACGCCAAACGTCATAGTACAGCAGTAGCCGCGTCTGAAGCGGCATTGCGTTTAGCTGACAAAGTTTCAACAGATACACGTAAGGCCTTTCTACCCGGCGTACTTTACACGGTGGCTTTGGTTAACTTTCAAGCTGGACGACTTGAGGAGGCGCTACAGAAAGCAAAATCACTCTTGAACATTGCTGTGTCACCAGAGACTGAGCCTATTACGTTCGCTACTACACAGTTGGTTTCTGTGATCTCGCGGCAGTTAGGCGATTTAGCTACAGCTGTGGAAAAAGCTGAAATAGCCGTAGATCTTGCCTCCGAGGTCGATTCTTCCTTTATGGCTAAGATGAATTTGGCAGAGGCACTTGCAGACAAAGGGCAAACTGAGCGTGCTTTAGAATTGGCGCAAGAAGCATATCATTTGGTTGCCGGGCGCATTAGTGTGCCAATGGATATTCATTTAGAAATATTAGGATTGATCGCTAATTATTCTTCACAGCTCGGACAGAACGATAGCCTTCAAAGCGCAATGACTAAATTGGGCGAATGCTTGACTGAAGATGAAAAGCTATGCAAAATCAAGGAAAACTATATAAAGCGGGTCGAAGCAAACATCGAACTTCGCAAACGAATAATTGACATATCGCTCATAGGACAAGGGCCAAACGTCTTTAAGGAGACCCTTGAACGAGCGAGAGGCTTTTCTCGTTATCTTGGCGATTCAGAAATAGAAAACCCTAGCGAAGAACCCATTTTAAGTTTACATGAGGCAAACGCATTGACCGTAGCCCCTGTTGTCAAATGGTGGGAAGATACCGCAGATGACTATAATGCGGCAGCGCTCGATTATGACTATTGGGGCCGCGGTTGCTTTGCACAAATTCTCCGAAACTTGCAAGCGTTTCCACACTCATTGAATGTAACAATCGAAGTGCGATCACTGGAGGACATCAGGCAGGCGCTTAGACTGTGGTCTTTATATGCAGATTTCACCTTATTGTTGTGGAAAGGACCAACCAAATCTGGAAAGTTTCTTCACATGGTCGATGGAAATTGGTTTGGGCCTTGGGGTGCTGGGTACCTATTAACGCTCGGGTCTGAATTGAAATCGAAAACGGGACGACATCGCTTTATGGCGATGGGGTATGCTTCATGGTTGCCCAATGATGTTATGAAATTTCTCATTACTGAGGCGAAATCTTTTTTAGCGAGTGGAAAGTTCCTTCTGGTTCCTGCTTCAGGAGTGGGCTGTGTAAGTCCTGGTCATGGAGTTATGGAGCAATTACTTACCGAGGCGGCCAATTGCATTCCGGCAATTCAAAATGAACAGCAAACGTATATCGAAATTGGGTTGCTTCCTTACTCGCGTGACATTCCACTAAATATTCTCTTTGACTTTGTTAACGAATCCCAGGTCGATTTGTTGCATATGAGAAGGTTGCTGTTAAGTAAAACAACCCACATAAAAGCAAATGGTCTCCAACAGTCGCCTAAGACATTGGAATTTGAAATAGCAGATGCGCTAAAATCACTCCGCGCTCGAAATGTCACTCTGGTAAGCAAGAGAAACTTATCGGCGGCTGAACAAGCCACTCAAGTAGGCATTGCCCCGTTCCATCTTAACGGACGCAGTCTAGTTGATACAGATGACGCCGTGTTTTCTCCGTTGCTTACGCTTGAATCGATGGGTTATGGCTGGAAGATTGGGGCATCAGCTCAATCTCACCAGTCATATCGCTATCAACCAACAGAGGGTGAGGCCATTGGCGCGTGGTTAGTGCCGCCAGAACCTGGCGTTCATTTTTTAGCAGTCAAGAAGCCTGAGAATTAATGTAGTAAGAATAACGTAACAAGAAAGTGATTGCCCTTGACATCGGACAAGGTGATTAACGTGGTCATGCGTGGTCATGGGGTCGAATCTTTGATGTTGACAAATTAGTTCGTAGGTCGGGTAGAGCTGCTGCGAAACCCGACAGATTTAATGTTTCGGCAATTGGTGAGTAATCTGAAAACTAAAAAGCGTTGGGTTTCACTTCGTTCTACCCAACCTACCAACTGACCCGTTCTTGGCCCGCCTGCACTCTGGGCTTCTAAAACCAAAATACAAGATACTCGGATCTGACATAGCGGGGCGGGTGGAAGTAGTAGGCAGAAACGTAAGGCAGTTTCAGCCGGGTGATGAGGTATTCGGGGACTTATTCGAGTGCGGTTTGGGCGGTTTTGCCGAGTATGTATGTGCCGTGAAAATGCATTGGCGTTGAAACCGGCCAATATATCGTTCGAGGAAGCAGCGGTCGTACCTGTGGCGGCAGTCACCGCCCTACATGGTCTTCGCGATAAAGGACAGATTCAGCCAGGGCAAAAGGTTTTGATTAATGGTGCGTCTGGTGGTGTTGGTACGTTTGCGGTACAGATTGCCAAATCGTTCGGAGCTAAAGTGACTGGCGTGTGCAGTACGAGGAATTTGGATATGGTGCGCTCGATTGGCGCAGACCAGGTCATTGATTACACCAGAGAAGATTTCACCCAAAATGGGCAGCGTTACGACCTGATTCTTGCGGCGAACGGATATCACTCGATTTCAGATTACAAGCGTGCATTAAGTCCCAAGGGAACTTATGCGGTTAAATCGTAATTTTGTCGTCTCATCCGGATCGAGCCAGGTGTAAAAGCCGCTCCGCCCACGATAAATTTAGACTTGCAATCAGCGCCATATTCAGATAAATTTATCATCAGAGGAGAATAGAATGAAGATAGATATTGAAAAAGAAGAAGATGGTCGTTGGATTGCCGAGGTTTCTGATCTTCCGGGTGTTTTAGCTTACGGAAAGACACGAGAAGAAGCAATTGCCAAAGTTGAAGCACTGGCACTGCGTATCATAGCAGATCGGCTGGATCACGGGGAGAACATTCCCGAACTTGATGAGCTTTTTGCGCTGCCTGCATGAGCCAATGGCCCTCCTCCAAAGCCCGTAACGTCCTGACGGCACTCCTTCATATCGGCTGGTCTATCAAACGATAAACCGCCGGTTCCCACCGAATTCTTTCACGGCCTGAATGGCCTGATTACGTGTTCGCTTTTCATAACACAAAGAAGCAAAGGCACAGGCCGTACAAAAATGCTCACCGGCCGGTCCACCCGTGCGTTAAAGCCGCCCTCTGAAGGGTTACGTATGTCCCCTCTCATCCGACACATACTACTGCCCGCTGTTTCACCGACTGTCTTCTTTGTCGTGGTCGCAATCCCGGCAATGTGCTCACTTGCCGCATGCGCGGATTGGTCGCGGTCGTGATCGCCTTTGCCAGTGTCCTCGCCGGCCTTGCTGCCGCCATTCTTGCCGCAAAAAGAAGAAAGAGCAGCGACCCTGAATCGCAGTGGTGGGCCGCATCCTCTTTGATCCTCGCAGTTCCTGCCTTCGCTCTAATTATACTTGCCTAAAGAATACAAAAGTAGTACATTGCCCCTTGCTTAGCCATTCTTTTTAAAAGGAACCACTCATGGGAAAGATTTTATTAATCGACGATGATCCGGCATTCTCAAGAATTCTTGAGGAATATGTTGAGGAGCGTTATCCGGGACTTGATGTTATCACCTGCAATGATCCTATAAAATGCCTCGTATTGATCACGAATGACCTCGACCTCCTGCTGGTTGATCTTGAAATGCCCGGCCTTGACGGCGGAAAAGTTCTCTCGTATGCCACATCAAAGGGAATCAATAAGAACCGGATCATTATCCTTTCAGGCCGCGATGCCGATTATCTGCATCAGCGGTTTCCCATGGGAAGCTGCCTGGCTGTGCTGAACAAGTTTGAGGGAAAACAAAAGGACGTTCTCGATATGATCTTCAAGTCCTTGCAGCAGAAAAGCGTAGTCAAATCCGATTAGACGAACCACGGTCCTATTAGCCGCAAACCAGACAAGCTGGAATAAAGGCATTTCAGCCGCAAAGATGCGCAGAAAGCGCAAGAATAAAGATTTAAATTTTGCGGCCGAAATTATTTGCATTTTGCTTGTCAATGATTTGTCTTTCTTCGTGCCTTCTAGTCTTCGTGGTAAATTAAATTTGCATTTTGCAATTTGCTTTCCTTCCGCCCTAATCTTCTTATGACGTTCCGGGCACTTGACGGGGCGGTTATTCTGCGGCGGGCTGTGTCCCGAGGGAAGCTTGTTCGAACTCGCGGATATTCTGACGCTCGGTCTTCTCGAGAAGGAATCTGTACGCTAAACACTCCAACGATTCTGACGGTTCGAAGAAGAATAGGCTTCCCTATGTTATAGCTGCAATTCTTGCAATCGTCATTATACCGCCGGCAGGCGGCAGTGGAGCCCTCACCGGCAGGAGCCGGTGGCTCCCTCAAACAACGCGACCTCCCGGAACTGCGAACTCGCGAACGCGAGGCTCATCGGGCCTCGCGCGAGTGAGCGCTTTCCACCCCCGGCGGGAGCCGGGGGTGGAAAGGCGCGGGATTGCTCTCACCGGTTATCTCGTTGCACCCGCCACCATATTTCATCAGATCGCAACCTGGGATTTCACGTTTGGTGTCAAGGCATGCATTATCGGAGTGTCGATCAATATGCTGCTCACTTCGATACTTGTCCGACATGTGCTTTGCAAGTTCATATGTGCGGCTGGATTGATGCAGCTGCTGTTCGGGCTGGGTCAGCCCTGTCTCGCTCAGCTCAACATGGACGTTGCCCGGGCATCATCGTGCACGGATTGTAAAGGCTGCGACCGGGCTTGTTTTATGAAGGTGAACCCGCGGATGCGCAGGCGGGACATCTCGTGCGTAAATTGCGGGGCGTGCCTTGCAGCGTGCAACAAAGAACTCGGACGGGGAAAGGCTTGTTCCATCTGGGTTTCGGAAACGGATGTACGATACCGGAACTGAACTGCGAGACTCTGGGCAAACCGCCCGTCAGGCCACTTACCTTGGCGCTCTCACCTCGGAGAAGATTGGGAGAGCAAGATTCCTCGCTTGGCTCGGAATGACAAAATGAGTGCGTCACAGACATATTAATAAATATCCCTGATCTGCTCTGAGAAATCTGCGTCATCTGCGGATACGGTATTGCCTTTTGGTTCAAATCAGATCCAGTATTCAGGATAACGTCTGTTTTTTGAGAGGTTGTTCACGAGCACGGCAACTATCAGCAGGATGACTGCGCCCGCGCCCGCTGGAAGGATGGCATAGTAAAAGCCGAGACCGTGTATATTTGGCCCGCCTATGACCGCGATCAGGGCCGTAGCTCCGCCAGGCGGATGAAGTGTCTTCGTGGCAAGCATCGCGACGATTGCGAGAGAAACCCCTATTGCCGATGCCAGCCAGATCGTATCGCCTAACACCTGGTACGATGCGACCCCTATGATCCCGGATAGTATATGACCTCCCACAAGGTTCCTGGGCTGCGCCAGCGGACTTTTTACTGCGCCGTACACAAGCACTGCGGAAGCGCCGAAGGATCCGATCAGAAGAGTAAGCTCACGTGGTTCGAAATATTGGGATGAAATATACCCGCAAATGCCGATGCCCATCACTGCGCCGAGCCACGACCAAAGAAGCTCGATAGATCGCACCCCCGGCGGACTCTTGCCCCCGCCTTTCATTTTTGAGATATATTCGTTGATGGTCATGCAATTTCAGTTGATGCGCAGGCTGAAGCCTGCGGCTGCCAGAACTGGATTATTTCCTCCCGATCGCCCTCACAATATCCGCCCTCGAGATAATTCCCAGGAGTTTCCCGTCATCGTCAACAACAGGCAGTCTCTTTATCCTTCGTTCATCCAGAATCTTTGCAACTTCATCCACTTCGTCATCCGTCTTTGCTGTAATCGGAGGAAAACTCATCACCTGTCCGACGGTATCTCCGGCCTTTTTTGCAGGCACCTGTTCCCCGAGGATCCTGCGAAGTACGTCGCGAAAGGTATGTCCCTCCCTCATCCCCGCAAGCATCAGGATATCAGCCTCGCTGATGACGCCGATTACGCGGTTCTCCTTGTCGACCACCGGCATGCCGCTGATCCTGTTCTCTGACAGCAGGCGGGCTGCTTCATGCAGACCGGCATCGCGGAAGACGGACACGACCGGTGTCGTCATCACTTCTTTTACCGGGATACGGAGGACTGCCCGTTCACGGGCATGTTTGAGCGCGATCGCGTAGATCTTTTTCAGGTCCTCTTCGGTCACGTCCATATAGGACTTCATTTCCCTCAGGGCCGCGCGAAGGTCTTCCTCAGACACGCTGCAATCCGGCTGACGATTATCCATGATTCTCCTCTATTGTTAATTTTGGCACAAGAAAAGGAAAACTGCTATGATGAAGATCATACTACGATGTCGTTATTTCTGACGGTCTTCAGCCCTGGTAACGATCCAGAATACAAAGCCGATTACGAAGATTGCCGCGATAAGGTAATATATCGATTCCGGTCTTTCATGCTTTAAAGTTGCGATCATAGTCTCCCGGATCATGGTCACGAGGGCGACCCCTACAAACACGCTGATGTGGAATTTGCCGCCTTTGAGGTGTGCTATCTCCGTATTCATGAGCTCGATCATGAGCCAGAGCAGCAGCATGGAGCCCAATGCGGATATGATTCCCCGCTCGACATCACCGGAAAGGAGAAGCAAGACGTCCTGGGCGAACAGCCAGACAACGCCCAGCGTGAGCCCAATGAGGGCAAGCACAAGCAGGAGGTTGGTCGTTTGAGAAAAGAATTCGGAAAAAGCGATAAGCCTGCTTCTCACCTTGTAGACCGGCGAATACGTCCGTATTTCCTCTTCGATATACGCAGTGGTAATGACGTCCAGGCTGATGTCCAGGATCTTTCCAACCGATATGATCTTGTCGGTCACTGTTTTCTTATCCTCGTCGAGGTTCTGCAGAATACCGATGCAGGAATTCTTTACAAGGTTGATGGCGCGGTTCATATAGTGAGCTTCTACGCCGTGCCTTACATGGGCCGTTCCTATATTGCTCAACTTTTCATGGTATTTATTGTCATACGTGCCCGAGAAAAGGGTCTCGAACCACTCACGCTGAGCGTCAAATACGTGCTTTTTTCTCGTTTCTTCGGTAAAAAAACGGGCGGCCCCCGGCGTGCCCGTGATCCAGTCATTGAGCGTGTTCATCACCTCGTCCGCATGCGCTTGCATGAGGGGACGGAGACCGGCCAGGCGCCGCTCGTCCTCTTCAGTGAACCGGTAATTATGCTTGATCTCCTTGAACGGTCTCATAGACCCCCTTTGAGACGATCCGGCTTAATAACTTTGACTATTATAGCAAAGATTGATTGCTATAGGAATAATGTTTGCTTGAGCCTTATTTTAAATAAACAAACACCCCTGCATAGTGCAGGGGCGTAAAAAAATCAGTTTAATAGTCGACGTTATTGATTGTCAGCGGAGAGCCCATCAGGAAAAGGCCCACAATGAAGGAAAAACAGATTATTTTCCCTCGTTTTCATTTTTGCACCTCCGGTTATCGGATCTGTTTGCAATCTTCCCGGGATTGCACCGCCCGGACGTTATATTTTTTCAAATGCGTCTTTGCCAGCTCCGCATACCGGGCACACCCATGAATCAGGTATCTTTTCAAAAGGTGTTCCCCGTGCAATTCCGCCGTCCGGGTCACCATTAGCCGGATCATAGATCCAGCCGCAAACCGTACATTGCCATTTGTCCATGCGATCTCCCTTTGTTAAAGTTATTTGTGAATGGTTTTAGGCCCTTCGGGCAGTTTGAATTTAACGCTTTTGTAGGGCGAGGCTTTAGCCTTGCTGATCACCGGGAAGCCGCAACCCTGAAGGGTTGCCCTACAAACATCGACAAAAGATTGTCGATGTTATGGGCGTAAGCGCCTAATTAATAAAACTATAGCATAAACTTGCAGTCGCAGTCGAAATACAATCCACATATTATCCTAAACGTTTCCTGAAACGCAAGGAACTAAGGGCTATTACGATCAGGCCCATGATTAATAGCGCGAGTATGTGCGGCCACAAGACAGCAAGGCCGTTCCCTTTCAGGAATATGCCTCTAATGATCACGAGAAAATAGCGAAGCGGATTGAGATAGGTAATGTACTGAAAGATCTTCGGCATATTTTCGACTGGAAATGCAAAGCCCGATAGAAGAATAGCAGGCATATAGAACAGCATCGTGGCCATGAGCGCCTGTTGCTGGGTTCTCGAAACCGTGGAGATGAACAGCCCGATGCCGAGCGCGGAGAGAATATAAACACCGGAGGACAGGAAGAGAACGAGTATCGACCCGTGAATCGGTACTCTGAACCAGCTTATCCCAACGGCCGTGATGATAATCATATCGACGAACCCGATTAACGCGAACGGGATGGTCTTTCCAAGCATTAGTTCAAATGACGTGATGGGCGTAACCATCAGCTGCTCCATGGTCCCCACTTCCCGCTCCCTGACGATTGCCATGGCCGTGAGCATGAGACAGATGAGCATGAGAATTGACCCGATAACACCGGGCACATTATAATTTCTGCTCTTGAGCTCCGGGTTGTACCATGCCCGGGTTCGTAAATCGATCCTGCCCGCGCTGATTGCTGATTTTCTTTGTGACCGTTCAGCTCCGAATTTCGCTATCACACGCTCAATATATCCCAGGGCAATCAGCGCGGTATTGGAATCGGTCCCGTCGACCAGCACCTGGACCGAGGTCGGTATTCCTCTCCGGACCTGCTCCTGGAAGCCCTGATTGATCTGGACCGAGCAAATAATTTTGCCCCGGTCAAGCATATCCATGATCTCCATCGAACTGCGGGCCTGTTCGTTGATAATGAAATAACCCGAGGAGGCAAGACGCCGCACCAGTTCCCTGCTGTCTGACGAACGGTCCAAATCATACACTGCAGTAGGGATCCGATCCACATCCATGGTCACTACATACCCGAACATCATGAGCTGCACGAGGGGAGGTATAATCAAAAAAAAGCGCATCCGTTTGTCACGGAAAGTCTGCAGGAACTCTTTGATAACGATGTGCTTGATCCGCTCGAACATTATTATTCTACCCTCTTCCTGAACTTCCTGGTTGCAGCATAGAAAATAACCGCCCCATAGAGAGCCAGGAGGAGTGCCTGTCCTGACAAGAGAGCTAGAGTGCTTCCCTTGAGAAATATCCCCTTCAGGATTGTCACGAAATAGCGCGCCGGGATAATATAGGTCACGAGCTGGAGCGGCCTCGGCATGTTCCAGATCGAGAACATGAATCCGGACAGCAGAAACGCAGGCAGGAACGAGCTGACGAGGGCTATCTGGCTTGACAAGAGCTGAGTCCGGGCAACAATCGATATGAAGATGCCCCAACAGAGTGCGCCGAACAGAAACAGGCCGCCCAGAGCCATGAGTAGCGCCACGCTTCCCTTGAGGGGAACCCCGAACAGGAATACGCTCATCGACACCGCAACAACGGTATCGCTGAAACCGATCAGAAGGTAGGGCAGTAATTTGCCGATGATCAGTTCGGGTGTCTTGAGTGGAGTCGAAACGAGCTGTTCCATGGTCCCCCGCTCCCACTCCCGGGCCACGGTAAGGGAAGTCAGGAGCGCGGCAATCACGGCCATGATCACGGCAATCAGTCCCGGGATAATAAAGTTCCTCGATTTCAGCTCAGGATTGTACCAGACCCGGCTGCGGGCCTCTACGAGAGGGACGATCCGTACATTTGCGAGGGACTGCGAATACTGTTCGGCAAGCGACGTCAGGTATCCCAGCGCGATGGCTGCCGTGTTGGAATCACTGCCGTCCACGATCGCGGCGACCTGAGCGCTCCTGTTTGCTCTGATATTTTTTGAGAAATCTTCGGGAATCATCACTGCTACCTTCGCTTTACCCGAGTCCAGATAATGATCGATGTCTCCGTACTTTTCAAGATAGCCCAGGATGGTAAAATAACCCGACGACTGCAGCCTGGCTGCAAATTCGCGGCTGAAACTGCTTTTATCGTTATCCACAATGATGGTATCGATGTTCGTGATGTCGAAGCTTATGGCGTACCCGAAGATGACGAGCAGGAGCACAGGCATGAGAAAGGCCATGGCGAGGCTGAAGGGATCGCGCCAGATCTGGATAAGCTCTTTCTTTGAGATGGCTTTAATGCGAAGAAATTTCATTTAAATAATCTACCACGTGCGGAACACGATGCAAATATCTTTAGCACCTTAAGCATGGACGCAGATTTCCGCAGATTAACGCAGATAAGTTTTTCTATCTTTTAATTTCTTTAATCCGGCAGTTTCCGCGTTCATCTGCGTCCAAAACATCTTCACTTCTTTATTCTGTTATCTATGTCTCTGTGACTCTGTGGTAACTTCGATATCATGCTGTTTCAATCAGCGTCACAAAAACATCTTCCAGCGACGGCACGATTTTTTCGATCTTTCTGATGGTTATCCCCTCATCGGTCAAAAGCTTTCGAATAACCGGTTCTCCGGACGCTGCGTTTTCCACCGTGCCATGCAGAACGCTGCCGAATATTGCCGATTCGATCTTGTTTCTGTCCAGGATATCCAACGCTTCGAAGAGGCGATCCACCTCGATTTCAACCACGTCGCGTTTCATGAAATCCTTTCGAAGTTGATGGGGAGACCCTTCGGCAATGATTTTCCCGCGGTAAATGAGCGCCAGACGGTCGCAGTAATCCGCTTCATCCATGTAGTGGGTCGTCACGAAAACCGTCGTACCTGCCTGCGACATTCCATAGATCATGCTCCAGAAGTTACGCCGGGAAACAGGATCTACTCCCGAGGTAGGTTCATCGAGGAACAGCATCGGAGGCTCATGCAATATGGCGCAGCCGAGCGCGAGCCTCTGCTTATAACCGCCGGGTAAAATCTTTGTAAGCGTATTCCGTCTGTCTTTGAGTCCCGCCATTTCGAGGGCCCAATCCCTGCGTTCTGCTTTCCTGGAAAAAGCTACATTATAGATGCCGTTGAAGAAATTAATGTTCTCTTCAACAGTAAGGTCGTCATAGAGAGAGAACTTCTGCGACATATATCCGATGTGCTGCTTGATCTGTTCTGATTGAGTAATTATGTCAAAGCCGCCTACTGTTCCCCTTCCTCCGGTCGGCAGAAGCAGCCCGCATAGCATTTTGATGGTTGTTGATTTGCCGGCGCCGTTGGGGCCGAGAAATCCGAAAATCTGGCCCTTGCGCACCGCAAGATCAATGTGATCCACAGCGACAAAGTCCCCGAAGGTGCGGCTGAGGCCGTGCACTTTGACTGCATTTGAATCATTTTCCATGTTTAATTTAATCATTCCTAAATCGGCATTTCGTATTTGCAATTAAATTCGTAACTATTCAGCTTCTTTTCAGAACGGCATTAAGACAAATCTGGGAAAAAGCCTTCTATCCGCAGATTTTAAAACCAGAATTCGGGTTTTGTTTTTATTTGCGTAATCTGCGTAATCTGCGGATAAAGAAATGACCTGAGTAGTTACTTAAATTCATTTCTCCACCATTGCAATAAACACGTCCTCGAGCGAGGGAACAATTTCCCGAAAATCTTTTATCGCAATACCCATCTGCTGAATTTCGGCCACGACTTCCCGGGTCATCGCTTTCTCCTCGAGCGTGATATGCAGTCGGTCCCCATACAGGCTGACTCTCCGCACACCGCTGATCTGGCTGATCCGGGCCGCTGTTTGACGGGCGTTTTCCGACCACACCTCGATCATTGGCAGCCCAAGGGACTTTCTAACAGTGTCCGGTCGTTCCTGTGTCATCAGCTTTCCCTCATGCAGCAGCCCGATCCGTGTGCAGCGCTCAGCCTCATCAAGATATGCCGTAGAGACAAATATGGTTATTTTCTGCTTCAGGAGATCATACAGGATTTTCCAGAAGTCCCTGCGCGAAACCGGGTCAACGCCGTTCGTCGGTTCGTCGAGGAACAGTATTTCGGGTGTGTGCACCAGGGAGCAGGCGAGCCCGAGTTTCTGCTTCATGCCGCCGGAGAGTTTGCCCGCAAGTCTCTCCCTGAACGGCGTAAGGTTGCTGAAACCGAGCAGGCGTTCAATGCGCGAAGGTCGGTCCCTTGCCGGAACTTCATACAGGTCGGCGTAGAAGTTGATATTTTCATTGACGGTAAGGTCTTCATAAAGACCGAAGCGCTGGGACATATACCCGACCTTTTCCTTGACCGTCTCGCCATCGGTCAGTACGGAATGACCGGCCACCCATGCCTCGCCCGAGGTTGGTTTCATGATGGCCGTCAGCAGCCGCATGATCGTGGTCTTGCCCGCCCCGTCCGGACCCACGAGCCCGAAGAGCTCGCCTTTCTTGATGTCCAGTTCGAGGTTATTAACGGCAATATTCCCGTTGAAGGATTTTGTAAGGTTGGATGTCTTGATTGCCGTCATATGTTTTCTCTTCGTGGCTGAAGTTATCTCATTACTTCAGAAGTATTTTTACATCCGCAGGCATGCCCGGCCTTAACTCATTGTTTACATTTCTGACGCTCACCTTTACACCGAACACAAGCTTCACTCTTTCTTCCTGGGTCTGAACACTCTTCGGTGTAAATTCCGCTTCTGATGAAATATAGGAAACTGAACCTTCATACACTTTTTCGGGATAAGAATCGGTTACGATCTGCGCCTTTTGCCCTGGTTTCACGAGTCCAAGCTTGTTTTCCCTCACGTATACCTTAACCCAAAGATTTTCCATGTCGCCGATCGTCAATATGGGCACCCCGGCTGCGACAGTTTCGCCGGCCTCGGTGTTCTTCATGAGGACGACCCCTGATGTCGGCGCAAAGATGACGGTATCTTTTAATTTTACTTCAGACGTTCGAAGCGATGCCTTTGCCAGCTCGGCATGCGCGAACGCAACATCATACGCAGTTCTTGCATTATCCAGCTGCTGCGCGGGTATGGCCTCTCTTGTATAAAGAAGCTCCGAGCGCTCACGATCTTTTCCGGCCTTTTCGAGTTCGGCATCGGCGTTCATGACATTCGCCCTGTTCTGCGCTACCTGGCTTTCATATTCAGCGCTGTCCAGAACCGCAAGTTTATCGCCTTTTGCCACACTCCGGCCTTCGTCTGTATATAGTGACAGCACCCTGCCCGGTATTTTAAACGCTACATTTATCTCGGTAACCTCGACATTTCCCGACACTGAAATAACGTCTTCATTCTCATTATTGCCGAACCGATGTATCAGAACTGCAGCGAGAGCGATCGTCAGAAGTATACCCGCTGCGATAAGTCTCTTTTTCATAGCTTCTCCCTGTTTCGCAATGCACTTCTCAAAATTTTTCCAGGTTTTCATACCTTCGATTGTCAAAGAAAAAGAGAACCCTCCCAGGGACCAGCGAAAAGCCAGCCCCTGGACCATGGCCACAAACATCGATATCGTGGTCACCGGGTCAATGTCCTTTCTGATTGAACCTGCCTTCTGACCGTCTTTAATAACTGACGCGAGTCTGTTCGAAACCGAAAGCATGGTCTCAAGTATCTTCTCCCGGAGATTCATGTGAACGTGCAGCTCTTCCGAAAACATGAGCCGGGGAATTCCGCTGTTTTGTTCAATCAGTTCGATCTGAAGTGAAAAAAAGCGCTTTAACACCCGTATCGGGTCACTACTGCCCATCAGAGCTTTTTCCAGATTATTCATTATCATTTCTTTTACTTGTGTAACCGCTGCGTAATAGATTTCATCCTTATTCTTGAAATGCCGATAGAGATTGCCCTCTGAGATGCCGACTTCGCGCGCGATCGCAGCTGTCGTGAGACTGCTCACACCTTTTTGGCCGATGATCAGGAGCGCGGCCCGAACGATCTGCTCCCGCCTCACCTCACCCCGCACCTTCCGTATGATTCGATCCTTTTTGATGGGCATTGTATTGGTATTGGTCTTTTTGTAAGTGAATACTTACTTACAATACTAGCAAAAAGTGGCAGTTTGTCAAGATTTATCATGCGGACTACGAATACCATCGATAACAAAAAGTAGTCCTTGACATTATCGGTTGAAATATAGTATCAATCGTGCCATATTTTCACCTTATTTTACCCGAAGAAGAGGAGAAACAAAATGTTGAAAAAAAGCATAGTTGCCTCGTTCATTTTTTCTGTCGCGGTATCCGCCGTATTTGCCTTTACCTCTCCGCAAACATCCGTAGACGTAATAGCCAGGCTTACGGACGGTAACAAACGCTTCGTGTCAGGGGCTCTCGTACAGGCAGATGTCAGCAGCGCCCGGAGGATGGAACTGGCCGGCGGCCAGCATCCCCATGCGATTATCGTCACCTGCTCGGATTCGAGGGTCGCCCCGGAACACATCTTTAATCAGGGTCTCGGCGATATCTTTGTCGTGCGCGTTGCGGGCAATGTGCTGGATGCGGTTGCGCTCGGCAGCATCGAATACGCAGCCGAGCACCTTCACGCCCCCCTGCTTGTGCTTATGGGCCACGATAAATGCGGCGCCGTGGGGGCAGCGCTCGACGCGCACGGCAAGCCCGAAGGCAATATCGGCGTGATCATCAATAAAATAGAGCCGGCAGTCAAGAAAGCTAAAGCAAAAGGCGGCACCAGGGACGAGATCCTGGACAACGCCATCCGGGAGAATGTGGCGGAGTCGTACACAACCGCTTTGCAAAAGAGTTCTATCCTGAAACATCTCATCGAGAAAGGCGAACTTAAGGTGGTAACGGGGATTTATCATCTCGCGAGCGGTCAGGTGGAAACACTCCCGATCGAGACAAAGACATCACATACTCATGCGCAGGCAACGGCACATTAATACCTGATATTTGTTCCTTATACAGGGCGGGCTTTACAAAGCCCGCCCTTTTAATTGCGTATCCTAACCCGGACAAGCCGGAAGTAAAACCTTGAACCGCAAAGGCGCAATGGTCGCGAGGAAAGCAAAGCCAACAGCAGGGTTTTAAAACCTGAAAAGATGTTGCATGGTTTCCTTGCGTCCCTCGCGTCTTCGCGGTAAATATTCTTCCCGTTTTGAGAAGATTTTGACTCCTTAGTTACATGAGGGACCACAAAACATAATGATCGCAAGCCACAGCAGGAGATTTTATAAACATCTCCTCATTTTTATCGTTATTGTATCTGCCTGTTTCTGCCGGCCGGCTCAAGCGGATACGACTCCTGAGCTTCGTGTTGCACGCGTGATTGCTGTCAATGACGGCGATACTGTGACTGTCAGAATGAACGGCAACGAAGTCCGGACCCGCCTGATCGGCCTCGATGCTCCTGAATCAGGCCAGGAACCCTGGGGTCCCAAGGCTCATGAGCATTTAAGAAATATTTTAAAAGAACTACACTGGCAGGTATCAATCGAAACCGACTTCGAACAGCGTGACAAGTATAATCGTCTGCTCGTTTACCTTTGGTCCGGCAAAACGCTGATCAATGAACAGATGCTTCTTGACGGGTATGCCGTTTTATTCACGATGCAGCCGAACAGCAAATATGTTGACCGATTCAGGAAAGCACAGCGTTTTGCTCGAGAGAAAAAGCTGGGCATATGGGGACCTGACGGTTTGAAGGAAAGACCGCTCGATTACAAGAAAAAACATCCGAGAGAGCGGCGATAATACAGACTCTCTTATGAAGATGAGCAAACACTGCGGCTAAAGCGCCCTGTTCACAAAATGCCTTCCTTCGTTCGGAAAGCGCTTGCTGAAAACGGGCTTTTGGAAGCGTATCGAAGCCGACCGCCATACCAGCAGAACGATTATATAGGCCGGATTACTCGCGCAAAGCTTGAAGCCACACAACTGAAGCGACTGACACATATCCTCGATGAACTCAGGCGGGGTGATCGTTACATGAAAAGGGTATATCACTCAAAGCCACGTTCAACGTGAGCGAATCAGCAGCAATACGGGCAACTACTCGAGTTTAACCCTTGATGCAGGCAATCGGCTTTACCCTCGCCACTTTTCTGGCAAGGTTGGCGTTATGTGTCGACTCAACTACTTCGATTACATCCTTATACGAACCAGGCGCTTCCTCTGCTATCCCTGAATAGGAATGCCCCCTTACGAGGATGCCCCGCTCTTCCAGCTCTTTTACTACCTCTCTGCCGTGCCATTTTTTCTTGGCCTGGGTCCTCGACATGGACCTCCCGGCCCCGTGACATGCGGAACCGAACGACTGCTTCATTCCTTCTTCCGTCCCGATTAAAATGTATGAAGACGTCCCCATCGTGCCGCCGATCAATACCGGCTGCCCGACATGTTGATACTCCAGGGGGAGATCGATCTGACCCGGTCCGAACGCGCGTGTAGCGCCTTTGCGGTGGACATAAAGCTTTTTCTTTTTTCCTTCGACCAGGTGCGTCTCAACTTTGCAGGTATTATGGCTGATATCGTACAGCATCTTGATATGCCCCTCGGGATACACTTCCGTAAATATCTCCCGAACCAGGTGCGTGATGATCTGCCTGTTTGCGAGAGCGCAATTGATTCCTGCAGACATTGCGCCGAAATATCGTTTACCTTCAGGCGAATTAATGGGCGCGGAGGCAAGTTCGCGATCTTTGATGTTGATATTGTATTTCTGCGCGGCATAGGCGAGGTTCTTTAAAGCGTCCGTTCCTATCTGATGTCCGAGACCCCGGGACCCGCAATGGACCGAGATGACCACATCCTCCATATTGATTCCCATTGCCCAGGCCGCGTTTTCATCGTAGATTTCAGCAACCACCTGGACCTCGAGGTAATGATTTCCTGATCCGAGTGTTCCCATCTCCCGATACTGCCGCTTCTTGGCTGTTTCCGAAACCTGTGCGGGATCCGCGCCATCCACCCTGCCCCCTTCTTCGATGTACTGAAGATCGTCCTGTATACCGTAACCCCTTTTTATTGCCCACTCGGCTCCGCCGACAAGCATATCATCAGTCTGCTCCAGCGAAAGTTTTATCAAACCTTCTGATCCGACACCTGCAGGCACGCGGTTATAGAATTGATCGGCTAGCGTCTTGAGCCGCGACATGACTTCGTCACGAATCATCCCGGTTTTCATGGTCCGGACGCCGCAGGAAATGTCGAACCCCACTCCGCCCATGGAAATTATGCCCCCCTGATCCGGGTCGAATGCGGCAACGCCGCCGATAGGAAACCCGTAGCCCCAATGAGCATCCGGCATTGCAAGAGAGAAAAGCTGTATCCCCGGAAGCATCGCAACGTTCGTCACCTGCTCGCGGACCTTTTCATCCATTTCCTTAACGAGCTGTTCGCTCCCGAAGATCCTGCCCGGTACGAGCATGCCGCCTTGCCGGGGAATTTCCCAAACATAATCCGAGATTTTAATTAATGTTTTGATGTCCATTTTATTCTTGGACGCAGGCTGAAGCCTGCACCTACCATTACTACATCTGACCTCTAGACTCGGTCTGTGACTAGGGATGCATTCCTTATTCTACATTCTACATTCCGCATTCAGATTCCGCAATTCCTATACATCTACCACGCACTGCGCCGAATATCCGCCGTTTTTCTGCGTAACGCTGAGCATGTGGTAAGTGGCTCCCTTTACCTCCACGTGGGGTTCGTGGCGCTGCCGGTCAAGCGGCTCTCCCCACGCCGTGCCTTCGAGCGACTGATTTTCTATTTTTACCGAGAATTTCGAGAAAACAATCCGCTCGATATCCGACAATGACAGTAGCGCATTCAGCCATTCTACGAGCAAAAGGTCGAGGTCAGGAGCGGTTACTGTTACGATCTTTTTTTCTGATGGTTGAATTTTATTGATATTTACGATGATTGAATAGAGCGCAACTGCAGCGTTCTCGAACGCTTCCTCAATCGTCCTGCCGAAGCCTCGAACGCCGATGTCGGCTTCATGTTCGAATGTTTCGTAGTTGACTATTACCATAGGTTTTAAAAGGCTACGGGTGCGACGCCCGTTTTGTCTAGCGATCATGTTATTCGCTTTGACGCCAACCTTTCCGCTTCACGATACGCGCCTCGTCATTCATGCATGGTAAGCGTTCTCACTTTCCACCGCATTAGCTTCACTCCCACACGCCGTCAATGGCCGCGCCGCAGAATACGCATTTACCATCCTTCACGTTGTTTTCCCTGATGCGGTAGCCTATCCTTTTAATCAAGCCTTTCTTGCACACCGGACAGTTGGTATCTTCGCCCTCTCCCGGCACATTGCCTTCATAGACGTACCGCAGGCCCGCTTCGAGTCCGATCCGCCTCGCCATCGTGAGCGTTTCGATCGGCGTCACCGGCTGGTCCGGCAATTTATACGTCGGATGGAACCGGGAAACATGCCATGGTATTTCTTCACCGACAGACCTTATAAATTCCGCTATGTCCCGGAGCTCTTGTTCTGAATCGTTATGACCCGGGATAACCAGCGTCGTTATCTCAATCCAGATGCCCATTTTTTTATAAAGCCTGATCGCGTCAAGCACCGGTTGAAGCCGGGCGCCGCACACTTTCCTGTAAAAATCGTTGGAAAATCCCTTCAGGTCTATATTCGCTGCATGCAGATACGGCCTGTATCGTTTCAAGGGCTTCCGGTGTGATATATCCGTTTGTGACGAATACATTCTTGATGCCTGCCTCGGCTGCAAGGCGCGCAGTATCATAAGCGAGTTCGAAGTATATGGTCGGTTCCGTATAGGTATAGGAGATGCTGCCGCAACCGGTGTTTTTGGCGGATTGTACGATCTTTTCGGGCGGGACATCCTCTCCCGTGACAGTGCCGCCGCGGTCGCGCGGAAGCTGGGAAATATCCGCATTCTGACAATGTAAACAGCGAAAATTGCATCCGGGAGCGGCGATGGAATAGGACCGGCTGCCTGGCAGGAAATGAAACAGCGGCTTTTTTTCAACAGGATCTACATTTTGCGCGATGACCTTGTCGTATACAAGGGTGTACAGAGTGCCAGCCTTATTTTCACGGACCGCGCAAATGCCGCGCTTCCCATCCGGAATAAGGCAACGGTGGCTGCACAGACTGCACTCCACCTTGCGAGCGTCCTTCATTTCCTGGAACATCGCCTGTTTCACGATCAGACCTCGATTGCTCTTAGTCTTGGATCATAACGGCGGAACGTGCCTTGCGCGCTTTATACACCCTGGAATACTGATTGCAAGCCGCAGTCCCTTCGGGAAGTAAGGCAGAAGAATAAGCTCAGGAAGAACCTGTTTGTCTCAATTTCTCCCCTTTGCGTTTATGGTCAACGGCCTCAGCCTGGATCCTTGCTTTGCAGGACCCGCAGATCAGGTCACCGGAAGGATTTCCGCAGGAGAGGCAGCGCCTGTCAGGCCCGGCTTGAACCCCCTCTGCCTGAAAGATCATTTCAAGAAATTCGCTTTCCGTTACGTGGCCGTCCATATGCAGGTTCGCGCCGAAAATCGTTTTGGGAAGCGTTTTTATTGAATACTTCTTGATAAGAGCCGGAAATGTGCTTGCAACGATAATATTTGAGGAGATGAGATCGCTTTCCAATGCCAGTCCTATCGCCGTTTCGGCCACAGGCCTGCACTGAGGGCAGTCGCTTTCTACAAAAACCTGGATGTTCACCTCGCGTTCGAGATGAGCGAGGGTCTTTCGGATATTGCCGGCAAACCAGTCCCTGCCGCCGGATACGGCAAGAATAGTATCAAGCAATATCTCGAAAAAAACATCATCAACATAGGCCGTAAAACGTAACGGAACGTCCGCTGCCGCCCTGTACCACAACAGCCGGGACATTTCGTACTCCTGTACTGTTCCGACTTATCGCGGTCCATAACCTGGTCGTACACCTCGAGCGCGATTTTCGGAGACAGCGGCCTTGATCGCCTGACCTTCTTCAGCATATCGGGGCATGTTTCACAAGCGATATCGGTCGTGAACAATATTAAACGAACGGGATTTTTTATGTTCGCCAACTCGCTTTTCATGATATCTATAGAGTCTCTTGTCATCGCAGGCGCCGCTCCCCTCGCAAGCATTTGAATTCTTTATCTAGAGTATACCAGATTCGCATAATAACCGGCAAGAAAGCTCTTCAGTGCAAGAAAGTGCTTGACCCTAGCGCGGGAATTGCTATAATAGCTTCGTTATCGTTACATTTTTTTTGGGGGGGGATTTATGAGACTGTTAATCGTATTCATGGTTTCATTCTGTCTTTTTGCTTCTGCCGGGATAGCAGCAGAAAAGGTCGGCGGTGGCGACATCACCTTCAGACCCAAGAATGTAAGCCCGGTTGTCTTCAGCCATGAGAAACATGTCAGCGAAAAAGGCCTCAAGTGCACCGGCTGCCACTATGCTATTTTTCAAATGCAGCAGGGTTCTTATAAAATGGATATGTCCAAGATCAACAAAGGCGATTTCTGCGGAAAATGCCATAACGGACAAAAATCATTTGATGTGCAGGACAATAAAAACTGCAGCCGATGTCATAAGTAGCAGGATCAGAGTCACAATAAATAAACTGTATCACTATATTCGTTCGCTGAGGCTTCTATCCGATTAGACCAGTTCTCCCGTCACGATGTTTCCTAAGCACCTCCGCCACATCCGTAGCACGCACTACCATCCTATTATGACCTGCGTCTATCTCACCGGATTGACACCGAGCTTTTCGGCAAAACGCCTCGTCAGCTCAGGCGGCAGGCTCCTGTCTCTGAACCCAGAATGCTCCACGCACTAAGCAGACTGCGTTATCATTTCATATTCACGCAACCTGGTTTCGATAAACGACCTGATTGAGGGCTCCAGTTCGCTGCTCCTTGCGAGAAAGAGCGATGTAATCTCCGAGATCGGACAAAGCCCGTCAGGCACCAGAATCGGGCTCCGGTTTTTTGCCGGATTTGTTTCTCCCTGATCAACGGCTTCATGCCTGAACCCACTCTCTCCTGACCAGGTCAGGGCCCGTTCTTGCTTTTTTTTATCGTAGCATAACTGAAACCCGGAAAGAGATCCGTCTTGTCGCAGCCAGAGTATAAGATCGAAATAATCGTCCGAGAACCATCTTCTCGGACTTTTTCCGTCATTTTTCGGTGAAGTCAGTTCTTTCAGCATTTTCGGATAATTCCTTTTTCAGGAAATTAATGCACGTGAATACCTCTATCCCGGACTTTCCCGGCGCGTCAGTTTCTGATAGAGATCTATCACGATCCCTTCTCTCAGCCCCCAGTCGCTCACGACCATCTTCCGGAATGAGAAACGATCCATGATCTCCTGAACCACCACTGCGCCGGCCAGAATAATGTCTTCCCGTCCCGCCTCGAGGCCTGGAATTTGCCGCCGTTGTGCAATCGTAGCCGTACGAAGTTTTTTCACGATTTCGTCGACTGACTCTCGCGTGAGTTTGGCTCCATTTACAAGCTCGGGTTTATACTCGGCAAGCTTCAAATCCATTGCCACGAGAGTCGTAATGGTTCCCGCTGTGCCCAGGAGCTGCGCCGTCCCGGGTGGAACAAACTCAGTTTTTCAATCTCGCTTCTGATCGCCTGCCTCAGCCGCTCCAGGTCCGTGTCTGATGGAGGATCGTTTTTTATGAACCGCTCGGTGAGATACACGGCCCCGAGCGGCAGACTGAAAGCCTTGGTGCCCGTTGCCGGCCGAATCAGGCTTATTTCCGTGCTGCCTCCGCCTATATCAAGGACCATTGCAGGGGAAAATTCGGTCTCCCGTCCGCCCTTACTGCCTTGCAGTCCGCAGATAACGCCTAAAAGCGTGAGGGCCGCCTCTTCGGTACCTTCGATAATGCGTATGTCGATGCCGGTCTTGTTTTTTACATCTTGATGAATTCCGCGGCGTTTGACGCCTTTCTCAGTGCGCTCGTTCCCACGGCCGCAACTCCGCTTACAGCATACTTCCCAATCGTTCTGCTGAACGCAGCAAGGCAGGTAATGGAGCGCTGCTGCGATTCCGAGGACAAATATCCCAGCGTATCAAGGCGCTGCCCCAGCCTTGTGATCTTTCTGTCTGAATGTATTTCACGGAAGGAATCATGTTCGATATCGGCAATAAGGAGACGGAGAGTATTCGTCCCGACATCGATGCCGGCAAGGATCATGAAAGCAGCATCTCTCTGAGCCGGGAACTGTAAGCCTTGGTCCGCATAGCGAGCAGTTTTGCAATCACCATGAGCATTCTCGACGCAGTGCCGGGGGTCCAATTCCATGAGTGCCAGGAAATCCTTCCGCGTAAAAGAAGCAATTCAGCGGACGTTTCAGTACGCGCAGTGACCAGCCTGCTTTCTTCCTGAAGCAGCGCGAGTTCACCAAAAAACTCTCCCGGACCGTATAAAATGCAGCGATTTTTCCTCGCCTTCCCTGGCCATGATACTGATCCGCACGCTTCCGCTCTTCACGATATAGAGCGCCTCCGAAGGCATCTTCTCCGTAAAGATGGTCATGTTCGGCTTGATCACGCGCTCCTGGAACAAGCCGGCAGCAAGTTCGATTTCTTCCTTGCTGCTGCCCTTGAACAGCACTGTTTTTTTCAAAAATTCAACGTTATCCATTCCCGGAATGATCTACTTCGATTTCGATTTTAAGACGGCACTTTCGAATTATAGGATTACTATTTTTTATTTGTCAAGAAATTGTATCCCGTCCGTGGCATCTTCCCAAGCGATTTTTCTCAATTCTCCTGGGGCACGGCTATTATTGTTTTCCTTTCTGACAGCGTAACCAGCCCCGGCTTGGCCCCTTTGGGCTTTTTAACATGTCGGGCCAGAGTGTATGCAACAGGCACCTTTCCGGCTGCGCATGCCCTGCTGTAAAAAGCAGCCAGAGATGCGGCCTTTACGAGTACCGGAGAAGGTATTTCCCTTTGCTCGGGATTTCTAATGAGCACGTGAGATCCGGGCGTGCCCTCGGCATGGAGCCACAGATCGTTGTCACAAGCGCAGCTTCATGGTCAGGTAATCGTTTCCCGCCGCGCTCTTCCCTACAAGTATTTCCCATCCGGAATACTGGATCGTCCGAACCGAGGCTTCACCTGGCATGGAGACTTTCTTTTTATCCTTCACGCCGGCATGCAGTTGTCCCCGCTTATTTATACGAGAACCGAGAGAATGCAGCGTTTCCCTGTCCTGAGCCTGATCAAGCTCTTCCGAAAATCCAGGATTTGCTTGCACTCAGCCTCGGCTTGAAGCAGACGGGAAGCTGTGATTTTCCGTCCGGCTTTCGCTTTCTTATATTTCTTAAAATAAAGTTGGGCATTTCCCGTACCCGAGCGCTTCGGATCGAGAATAATAATGCATCTTGTTCCATCGTGACCCGTAAGTTCAGCTTCCGCCATCCCGGTTTGGAGTCTATCGAGATTGGCAAGGATCAGGTCGCCTGCCAGCCCTGTATTGTTCCGCGTTTTCCATGGTCTGACCGTCCACCGTCAGAGCCTCTATCCGTCGCCGGATCTTTTTGAGTGATCTACGGAGATGCGAACGGAGCCGGGACCGGAGACCCTCGATCTCTTTCTGCTCGAGAAGACGTTCATATATGAGAGCAGTTTCGCGGTTTGCTTCAGCCTCTTCCTGAGGCTGGGGCTGCATGCATGAATTTCGTTTTTCGCCCGACATGGTGGCCGACTGCGCGCCTTTTTTGAGCGGGAATTCATATCGGATTCCGGGAACAAGCTGCCGGCCGCGCACACCGCGTCATGCGCCTGATGAATACACCGCAAGAATTGTCGAAAAAGCGTCAGTAAACACGAGATTTGCAGTTGAACCGGTAAGCTCCAGAATAAGGCGGAATTCTCCGGCCCTGGCGGAAAAAGCAATTTCAACGATACGGTCCTCGTTCAGCAATACGATATGCCGTATAACCGAGCCGTTCAAACGGCTTCTGAGATACTGCGTGAAGGGTCCCGGAAAGCGGGATGGTTCGGTCTTTCGAGAAACGAGATATATTCTGGGCAGTGACCGGTCGGATGAGAGCAGAAGAATAAACTGCTTCCGGCTTCGAATGAGTAAGAGGTACAGTGTTCCTTTCGGTCCTTCAGCCACCTGCCGGACCCGGGCATCCGTGAGAAGCAAGGAGAGTTCTTCGACAATCTTAATAAGGAGTGGAAGGTTCAACCGTAGTATCCCCTTGTTAGGGTAAAGAAAGCATTGTATGGACCTGCGGAATGACGCGCACATCCCCGATAATCGAGAGAGCCCTGTTCTGGAAATCGATCAGGAGCGACGTGTCCGGTGCAAAGCGTCCGGCCGCCGGCTGGATAATCAGGGGAATAAAACGATCGAATTTGAGCTATGATATTCGCCGATTCTACAATATCGTCCGCAATGGTATCGGAGGTCACTACGGCTTTGACAAAGACATTTTCATTTCCTGCTGCTGCCAGGAATCTCCGGTGCTCCTCCCAGAAGGCAGACAGACCGGTGGCGGATGGCAGTTTAAAGTCAAGACTCACGATATCGATGAGCGCGCGGAGTTTTTCCATGGCTTTATTGTGAATTCCGTTAGTCTCGAGGTAAATAGTGAAACGGTTCCGCACGAACGGCAGCCATTCGGCAAGAAACTCATTATGAAGCAGCGGCTCTCCTCCCGTAATACTGAGCACAGGACGGGCCGGGCCGTTCCAGGCAAGGCGCTCACAAATCCGGACAACTGAACGGCAGTGACGATATCGGGCAGATCTTCAAACGTAAAAGATTCCGGCGACGCTTGGGCGCGCATCCGGCCGGGAAAGTCGTGACTGTTATCATATCTCGTTAAGGCTGCCGGCGTATCGCAGTATCTGCACCGGATATCACAACCGGAAAACCGGACGAAAATGTGCCTCTGGCCGACGAAAGGTCCTTCCCCCTGAATAGAAGAAAATATCTCAAGAATACGGGCATTCATAACTAATTTATAATACAGAAGCCCCTAACGAATTACAAGAAATAAGAGAAAATGGCCCCACTTTATCGATTCGTTTTACAGCTGGTCCATCATCTAAAGCTCAATTGATTCGCGCCGTTAGACCTTGACAAAGAAACATGAATACGGTAACTTTATACTAAAGCTGGAGGATAAATGATATCGAGAAATTTTCTAGTCGCACTGGCAATCGCCTGTATGACACTACTGGTTCCGTTTCCCGGATCATTCGCTCAATCCGTTGATCCTCAGCAGGCGGGAATACAAGTTCCCAGCCAATTAAAACCCCCTTCTGAAGATATCGCGCAGCTGGACGAAGTCATCGACGAAACCGCCGAAGAAAAACCGTATCAGATTCCGATGATCCTGAATGACAGCGTCGAAAATCATCTCGAATACTTTAAGACGCGCGGCAGAAATATATTCCAATTGTGGCTTGATCGTTCCGCCCGGTATATACCGCTTATGAAGGACATTTTCAGGGACAAGAACCTTCCCGAAGACCTGGTTTACGTCGCCATGATAGAAAGCGGGTTTAATCCCTACGCGGTATCATGGGCGCATGCGGTAGGTCCCTGGCAGTTCATGCCTGCAACCGGTAAGTCGTATGGGCTCAAGATCGACTGGTGGATCGATGAGCGGAAAGATCCTGTCAAATCCACCCAAGCTGCCGCTGAACACTTGAAAGATCTGCACAATCTATTCGGTTCATGGCCCCTGGCCCTCGCGTCATACAACGCAGGAGCGGGCAAAGTTCAGCGTGCCGTCCTGAGGACCCGGTCAGAAGATTTCTGGGACCTGAAGGCTTCCCGTTATATCCGCAAAGAGACCAAAAATTACGTACCCAAGTACATGGCCGCAACGATCATTGCCAAGAACCCGGAGGCCTATGGGTTTACCCTTTCAAAATTCGAACCGTTCAAGTACGACGAGGTTGTTGTCGAGGAGAGCACGGATCTTCGGTTGATCTCGCGGTGCGCCGAGTGCACTTATCAGGAGATCAAAGAATTGAATCCGGAAATCCGGCGGTGGGTAACTCCTCCCCAATACAGCCATTATGTGCTCAGAATACCCCCGGGCAGGAAAGATAAATTCCTCGCCAATTACGCTGCCATACCGCCCGAGCAGAAAATCACATGGGAGCGTCATGAAGTGAAGAAGGGCGAGACGCTGGCACTACTGGCTAAACAGTATAATACCACTCCCGAAGCTATCCGGGATATCAACGGGCTTGGCAGGAAAAAAATATCGACCGGTAAACATCTGCTGATACCTGTCGGCACCAGCGGCCGGCCGCAGGACATCCATGGCCTCTCTCCCGCTCAGGCAGTCAGAAATCAGCAGATTCTCTACCGTGTACGGCGCGGTGAAAATCTTATTAAAATTGCAAAAAAACACAATGTCACTGTTGCAGATATACGGGAGTGGAACAAAGGCATCGGCAAAACGGTGCGGGTCGGCCAGAAAATCAAGTTGATCGTGGATGTAGACCAGATTTAAGAATGTTGATCTGAACAAAAGAGCTGCGGCTTTTATAATCTGGTCCCATGCTCTCCTACGAGCTGCCTGCTCCTTGTGAAACGCTATTAATAACCTTGTGAACCTCTTCGCTCAGTTCCTTGATTCGGTACGGTTTCGTCACGACTCCCATGAAGCCGTGTTGCCTGAAATCCGCCATGACCGGATCGTTAGAATACCCGCTCGACACGATGGCCTTGACGTCCGGATCTATCTCCCGAAGCTTCTTCAACGCATCCGTCCCGCCCATGCCTCCCGGGACCGTTAAATCCATGATAACAAGAGCGAAGGGCTTACCTGCCTCCCTGGCGCTGCAGTACCGTTCGATCGCTTCGTCGCCGTCTTCGGCGAGGGTCACCATATACCCGAGTTTGCTCAGAACCTGGCCTGTTGTCTCCCTTACCTCGTGCTCGTCATCCATGACCAGAACGCTGCCTGTCCCCTTCCGCAACACCCCTTCTGACGATCTGATCGGCAGCTTTGTTTCCCGGGAGACCGGAAGATAGACGTGAAATGTACTTCCGACGCCCTCTATCGATTCAACCGATATGTGCCCCCCGTGTTTCTTGATGATGGAGTAGGTAGTGGCAAGCCCGAGGCCGCTTCCTTTCTGCTTGGTCGTAAAGTACGGGTCGAAAACTCTCGATAGGTGTTCCTGGGAAATTCCTATTCCGTGGTCCTCGATTGATATCCGGACATACTCTCCCTCCCGCAAAGGAAGAGCGCCGTGCGCCCTGTGATGTATAGTGCTGCACCGTATCGTGACAACGCCTCCCTGCGGCATGGCATGATTTGCGTTAATAACAAGGTTATGAATGACCTGACTAAACTGGCCTTCATCGACGTCCACCAGCTTGAGCCTGTCCTCAATGACTAATTCGAATCTGACATTCGATCCGCGCAGCGCGAAGCTTACCGCTTCCCTTATCAGTTCCGTTATTTCAGTCGTCTTTTTTACAGGCACACCTCCCCGGGAAAACGTGAGAAGCTGCCTCGTAAGGTCCTGCGCCCTCAGAGAAGCTTTCTCGGCTGCGATAAGCCGGCTGAATGCCTCATGTGCGCGGTCAATGTCGAGCATGGCAAGCGAAATATTGCCCAGAACTGATGCCAACAGATTGTTGAAATCATGCGCGATTCCTCCGGCAAGAATGCCAAGGGACTCCAGTTTTTGGGCCTTCAGAAGTTCATCCTCCATGCGTTCCCGTTCAGACATCTCCTTGCGCAACTTTTCATTTGCTGCCGTAAGCTCCTTCGTACGTTCCTCGACCAGCCTCGCAAGGTCTCCGCGATGACGATTTACAATTTCTTCAGACCGTTTCCGGTCTGTAATGTCTCTAATTATACCGATCATCGCTATCGGATTACTGTACGCGTCTCTTACCAGTGACGTGGAGAGCCATACCGGGAAGGTTCTGCCGTTCTTATGTTTCACGATCAACTCACCACACCATCGGCCTGTATCCTTTATCATGGGAAGAATCACGTTGCCGGCAAAGTCGGGGTCCGCGTTCATCAGATTGACATGTGTCCCGGACAATTCCTCCGGAGAAAACCCGTATATTTCCTGGACCGCTTTGTTCGAATAAACGATGAATCCGTTGAGGTCCACAATCTGCACACCGTCTCCGGCCTCCTCGATAGCTTTTGAGAACAGCGTCAGCCGCTCACGCGCCTTTTTGCGTTCGGTGATGTCCCTTACCGCTTCAATCCCTGCTATAATCTTTCCGGAAGAGTCGCGCAACGGAGACGCCATGATCTCGATAGTGAGTAACTGCGTTCCCCTCACTATATCCTTTTCAAGAGTGTGGTTTTTACCGTCGATAAATGTTTTCGATACCGGGCACCCGGGACATACGGCATCGCTGTGCGCATAGGCGGCGTAGCAATACTCCCCGGTTTTGATCCCTCCGCTCATTTGCTTGTGGACCCTGTTCTGATACAGTACTTTATAATCTGCATCCTGAATGCTGACGCCGTCTCCGATCGCGGCGAGAACCGACTCTGATCTGGCTTTCTCTTCTTCGATCCGCTGGATCGCCTTTTTCAGTTCGTCTTCAGCGGTTTTCCGGTCGGTAATGTCGCGTGCAATGCCCTGAGTGCCGATAAATTCCCCTTGATCATTTCTGAGAACGCGTACATTATGCAGGACCGGTATGGCCCTTCCCGTTTTTGTTACATAACGATTTTCGAAATTCACTGCGTCGGTGTTCATGACCACCAGCTCATTCCGCTTCTCCAGCGTCTTTTCCCGGTCGTCGGGATGTATCAATTCGATCATCGGTTTGCCGATGACCTCCTCCGACGTACGGCCTAGTATCCGGTAAGCCGCGTTGTTCATGAAGATCTGTTTAGCGTCTCTGTCCGATACATAGATAATATCCGATGAAAGCTCAACGAGATTCTTGTATCGCTCTTCAATTTGGCGGCGTTTTCTGGTTATCTGCTTTATAACGAGGGCAAACACTATGAGGCTGAGGACCATAAATGTCCGGAAAAAGCGTTCGTGCGCGGACATGTCGGATAGCAGAGAACCGATGAAGCTGCCTTGAGAGAAGAAAAAGGAGTCGATGGCTGCGTCCAATACCCACACCATCAATCCCCCGACAACCGAAAGCAGAATTATCTTTCTATCTTCACGTATTTTCATACGCACACCGTTCCCGGATGAAAACAACCTGCCCTGCTGAATCGATTTTTAATTTATACTGAGTACGGGTGTGTGTCAATCGAAGAGTGGATTAAGCGAGCATTTGATGCGGGTTTATTCATTTTGTTACAGATTAATTAACGAAATCACGCTTCGTTAAGCCTGCCCTGATGCATCCTGATGCATCGGTTTGCTTGCCTTGCGAGGTCGGTATTATGAGTGACCATGATGAAAGTTATGCGATGACTTTTATTCATCGACTTGAAAAAATCCATCATGTCCTGCTCGGTTTCCTCATCAAGATCGCCGGTTGGTTCATCGGCAAGTATGAGCTCCGGATTATTCATGAAGGCCCTCGCAATCGCGACACGGCGCTGCTGCCCGCCGGACAACTGGGAAGGAAAAGCTCGCACTTTGTCTTCGAGCCCGACCAGAGAGAGCAGTTCCCGGACTTTATGGCCGTGTGATCCTGCGGCTGCACCCCGGCCGTCATTGAAAAGAGTCGGAAGCAGCAGGTTCTCGCTGACACGGAGCGACGGCAACAAGCTCGCGAACTGGAACATGAAGCCGACCTTTGTATTCCGGTATTGCGATAGCGCGTCGTCATTGGCAGTGCATATGTCGCTCCCTCGGTAGAGTACCTGTCCGCCGGTGGGCCTGATAATGCCTCCGATGATCGACAACAAGGTCGTTTTCCCAGACCCGGAGTGACCGATGAGGGACACAAAATCTCCCTCCTGGATAGTGAGCGCGGCTCGATCAACGGCTGTAATTCTCTGTTTGCCGATCGTATAATATTTCGATACATCCTGCACTTCGATATGCTGCATTTAATCCTCTTTTATCGCCAGCAGCGGCTCCAGTTTCTTTAACCTCTGTATCGGAGATAAGGCGCCTGCAGTGCATATTGCCGTTCCTGCTGCAAACGAGAATAAAGCGATGACCAGCCGATCAATCAGCGTTATATCCGTTGTTACGCCCTTCAGGAGCATGAAATTCTTTATTACCAGAAAAGAAATACTCGTCCCGGCCAGGACGCCGATTATGCTTCCCGCGCAGCCGATGAACAGCACTTCTGTCAGAAACAGGCGGCTGATGTGCGACTCACGGGCTCCCAGAGCGCGCATGATCCCTATTTCCCGTGATCTCTCGTTCGCTATCGCCGAAAAGACCGCCCAGACAAGAAATACCGACAAAAGAGAAGCCAGCGCGACGCTTACGAAAAAGATTGTGTTCAGATCCCTGAGTGTTGCGAGAATGCTTTTTCCTATGTCCTTTCTCGCGACGGCATCGACTTCGATCACGGAATCCTCTATTTGATTGGCAATCGTTTGCGGGTCCGTTCCGGTGAGAACTTTGACGAAAATGATGGAAACCTGATCGGGTTTGAGCGCGCTCTTTCCTTTCGTCAGAATATCGCCGATGTTCGTCTCATCGATAAATATTGCGGTGTCAAGGCCTGTTCCTGTTCTATCGAGTACACCCACCATCTTGAATATATTCCCGAAAAGAATACCGTCCACATCGGTGAGACCGACACTGATGTTCAGGGCGGATTCCTGGCCGACAATCGCCTCTCCTTTTTTGAGTATCCGGCCCAGTTTTTTGTTCAGCCAGGGTTTGATGATGAAATCAGTTTCCTGATTAAAGGCAACCACCATAGTCTCGGGCACATCGCAGCATTCGCCCGTAATGGTGGCGAGGTAGGTCTGCTCCGTCAGCCGGTCGACCCCTTCTATTTGTTTGAGCTTTTCCAGTATATTTCGGGGCATGTAAAAAGACTTCACTCTGTTTTCAAGAAGGATGTCTTCTGCGGCCCCGCGTGAACCTGTCGGCACGATGATAATATCGGCGCCAAGCCGGTCGGAGGTCGACGCTATCACGGAATCCACCCGCCTTACAAAAGAGAGGATGAATATGATAGCGGTTACGAGCATAGCTATTGAGAAGATGAGAATAACGGTGCGCAGCGGTTTTCTTGTTAGATTTTTTCCCGCAAGTGAAATAAGTGAGAACGATTCAGTCATAGCGTAGTCTTCTTATCTGAACTGCTGTGTAATAATTCTTTCTATGAATTTAATGCTGATAGCAGCGTAAACTAAAAAAGGGCATCAAATTGCGATGCCCTTTGAATTGTATGACTCATCAAAACTTATTTTTTGTAATTCGCATCCAGGCCGCAGAGGATGGCTGTCTTGTCGCCGAGGCCCATGCCTTTGTGGCAGCCGAAACAGACTGAATTACCCTTGCCTACGATCTTCTTGGCGCCGAAATCGTACAGCTGGATAAGGCCGTCCGTAATCAGGACCGGTTTCCCTTCCTTGTCGACAATCGGCTTGCCTTCGGTGTCACAGCCCTCTGTTGTCGGGTTCCTGACGGTCATGAGCGCATATTTTCCGTCCGGGGTCGGCATCAAGTCGTGGTTTTCTCCGGCGGTGCTCATTTTTTCGTCAACCAGCTCGAGGGTCTTTGCATCCAGTACCCAGAGCCTGTCTCCGGCGGACTGGAATATGTATTTGTCATCTTTGCTGAAGTATTCTCTGAACGTGATCGTCTTCATGGGTGTGCCGGTATGGGACTTTTTCTTGATTTCCTTGAATTTGCCCTTTTCCATCTGTTTGAGGTCAACGAGCACGAAATCGATTTTTCCGTTCATCTTCCCGTCTTCACCTTTCATGGTCATGGTGAGAAGGAATTTATCCATTTTGTTGCTGTTGACGCCATGAAGGAATTGATAGCTTCCTGCCTTGTAGCCGAGATCGCTGATGAATACCCTGTGTTTGAGCTGCATGGTTTTCTTATCGATTATATCGACATAGGCTTCACTGCCCATGAAAACCGGCATATAAAAGGCCTTGGACTGTCCTGAGGCGCAATAGATCGGCATCTTCTTTTCGCCGCCCGTAGAACGCTTGTCAGTGTCCATGGCGATATCGGTGATCACTTTGCCGGTCGTGAGGTCGGATTTTCCGACATGCTGCTTTCCGTTCTCGTCGAGTTGGTACGTCGACCAGAGTAATACGTTGCTGTTCTGGGAATCGATTCGTGCATCATGCGTCTTATGGGATTTTGTCGTGCCGATGTCAACCTTGTCAAGTGCCGCGATCGCTATCGGGTTGTCCGCATTGCTGGGGTCTATGGTAACTTCAGCTTTTGCAAAATGTCCTCCGTGGCCTGCAACGTAGACCGTAGCGGAATATGCCGCTGCGGGCGCTGCTGCAGGTGCAGGTGCTGCTGCAGGTGCAGGTGCTGCTGCAGGTGCTTCGGCCGGTGCGGCTGCCACAGCAGTCTGGGTTTTGCTGTCAATGGTGGTGAAAGCGAGATACGTCAGAAGCGAAAGAGCTAATACGACGACTGCTGCGAAAAGTCTTTTTTTCATAAGGTCCCCCTTTATATAGTTAAACTAAGAACGCCTTGGAAAACGACGAACGAATGCAGGTCTTGTTCATCACCTCCCTTATTTTTATCTTTCCTCAAAGAAGAGTTTTAAAACTATCATAAGGAAGTGAACAGGTCAACAGAAAATACAACTTTTCCTATGCAACATATTGAACAATATTGTTTCCAGCACATCGCAAAATTATTGTGTTTCCGGGTCAGATAATTTTCTGATTACCGTGCGTTTTGTTTAGATGATTCGATGCACCGGCAATCCTGATCAACACTGTTTTTGGTCCCGATTTTTTGAAATTCAACCGAACAGTAAATTGGTGCCCTTCTTTTATCTCTTTCGGCATTTTGAATACCATGATATGGAGGCTGGCAGGTCTGAGTGCAGTCACAGCGTTTGACGGGATCGCTATGCTTTCCACTCTTACCATCTTGCCGTCTTTCATATCGTGAAATTCCGCGGTCGTATTCGGGATATCGAGAACGCAACCAACAAGCAAATCAGCGCCGTTTCCTGAATTAGTTATCTTCATAAAGATGGAAGCCGCTCCTGAGAACACCGGTGAAAGCCTGGCTTCCGCGGAATCAATTGAAATGACCGGGGTCCCCTGGGAGCATCCGGCCAGAGCGCCGACCAGCAAGAACAGGAATACATAAAATATCTTTTTAATGGAGACGGCCATTATTCTTCACGCTTGATTCAAACTTTTTTATTTGCTCTTTTTTGCCGGGATTGTTTCCGTAGGGCTTCCTATTTTCTGAACTTTTCCGCTCGCCTCCATTGCGTACTTCGTCCCGGCAAGTTGAACTGATATTGTCTTATATTTTTTTTGAGACGCGGCATTGTTTCCCGCGGCTTCATATAACCTGGCAAGTTCAACCGTCGAAATACCGGGTCCCAGGATGGATTCAGCTTTCTCGAAAGATTGAACTGCATCCGGCTGCTTACCCATCGCGGTATATAAATAGCCCAGGCGCTCATAGACCAGCCCGAGCAGGAACGTATTTCCGCTGTATTTAGAAAGGAACAATTGATATTCCTTCAGCGCCTCGTCGTTCCTCTCAAGACCCATCAGACAGTTCCCGATGTAGTACTGAGCGATTGCTCCGCTTTTCGTGGATGGATAGTTTTTATTGACGGTCCGAAAAAGCTCGAGTGCTCTGGCGTAATTCGGCGCTGCCCCGGTTGAGGCGCTATAGGCGCCGTAAGCGGACGCGAATAAAGGCGCTGCCTTTTGTTCCTTCATTGAACGGGTGAGGGAATACACGCCCGTGATGAGCAACAGAGCAACAATTACGGTTGTCACGATCAATACCGGTTTTCTGTACTGGGACGCAAGATCTGAAACCCGGTGGGCTATCGTCACAATCTCCTGTTCAGGCTGCTGTTTTTTCGCATAACCCCTTTTCTTTATTGTTGGCATCTGGAAACCTCCTCGTATTCTGTTTTAATGTTTTATTGCTTCATGGCCGCTACAGCTTTATCCGCCAGTTCTCTTGAATTACGGACGACTTCAGCCATGCGTTTTTCGCTCAGCCCTGCTCCCAGAAGGACCTGCCGTGCAAATTCGTCGGTGATCAGATCGCCTGGCTCATGAGTGTCGGTGTCTATCACGAGTTTTGCACCCGTCTCTTCCGCCATTCTTGCCACATGTCCGTTGGAAAGGCTGTGGCCTTTGCGGGAGGTAATTTCGAGATACACACCATTCCTTGCCGCGTATTCAGACTCTTCTTTGGTTATAAGCCCGGGGTGCGCGAGAATGTCGACCCCTGCTTCAATCGCAGCACGGTTTGTTCCCGGATGCACCGGTTCTACCAGTGTTTCCCCGTGCGCAACCACAATCAGGGCGCCGAGGGACCGTGCCTGTTCTGTCAGCTTTTTGAAACTCTCGGGGGGATATGGGTAAGTTCGATGCCGGGAAGCGCCTTGATTTTCCAGAGCCTATTAAGTTCTCTACAGGCCGCCGCGACACGCGGGATCGCGAAATCCAGGTTTGAAGCGTCCGCATGGTCGGTTATCGCGATTATTTCATAGCCTTTCACCACTGCCCGCCGGACGAGTTCAGACGGCACCAGGACGCCGTCGCTGAAAAGAGAATGCGTGTGAAGATCGATCATAGGCCACCTTCGGTGAATTTAAAATTGGAAATTGGAAAATGCAAATTGAATATTTTGATATTTACAATTTTCATTTTTCAATTCGCACGACGCGCGCTTTGCCTTGCCTGCTCTCTCGCTGCTTCATAAATGCGTCGAGATCGTTCAGAAGCTCGCTCCTGGTTTTGTGCCACACCGGCGCGATCAGCATGTTGTCCGGCGCTGCCGCAAACAGGCGCTGAAGAACTATATCCGGCGACAGCCTGTCGAGAAAATCGGCCAGCATCGTAATGTATTCTTCGTAACCAAATGTATGAAAGGGGTTGTCAGCGTAAAGATCAGCGAGGGACGTGCCTTTCACGACCTGCAGCTGGTGTATCTTGAGGAATTCTACGGGCAGAGCCGACAGCGCATCTGCCATTGCGAGCATCTGTTCCCGAGTCTCGGTGGGAAAGCCGAGGATGATATGCGCGCCGACCTGAATGCCCCTTCCCGCGGTAAGCTCTATTGCATTTTGAAAGCAGGCATAATCATGGCCCCGGTTGATGAATTTGAGGGTCTCATCGTAAATAGACTGTAGTCCGTATTCGACCAGAATAAAGGCATCCTTTGCAAGAACTTCAAGGAGCGCAATTTTCTCTTCATCCACGCAGTCAGGCCGCGTGCCTATTGCGAGCCCCACAACCCCCGGACTGTCCAGCGCCTCCCGGTAAAGCCTCTCAAGGATATCCACGGACGCGTACGTATTCGTGAAAGGCTGAAAATAAACAATGAACTTTTCGGCGCCGTATCTTGAACGGAGATACGGGATTCCCTTTTCGATCTGCTCCGTGACGGAAACGGAACTGGCGCACGCAACCGGTCTGAAGCTGTCGTTATTGCAATAGATGCAGCCGCCTGTGGCAACCGTACCGTCCCTGTTCGGGCAGGTGAATCCCGCGTCCACGTTCACCTTGTAGACCGGCCGGCCGTACAGGTCCTTCATGTACTGTCCAAAGGCGTTATAGCGATGCATCGTTTGTTTTACCGGTATTTCGGATATGTTCCTGTACAATGGACACTCTGTCTTGGAATAAACGTTAATTTTTGTTTGTGTAATATACCAAAAGAAAAGGAAAATATCCAGAAAGGATTAAAAAAACCACTCTACGGAGTGGTCGGGGATTCTACAGGTCTGCATACTTGCGTACCGCCTCCACAGTGACCATGAGGCCGCCGAGCAACAGGATGATCATGAAAACTTGCGAAGGACCAAAGCTTTTGGACATGGTGAGCTGGATTATAGTGCCCAGGGAAAGCGCAGAGGCAATAATAATCTCGGCAACAATGAGTTTTTTAGGTTCGATCCCTTTAAAATCGATGGTCTGAATAGCAAGCAATATCAATGCAAGAAAAAAAGAAGCCAAGTTCAATTCTTTGGCCGCCATCGTGCTGACCAGAATGAGCAGAATCCCAAGATTAATCATGATGTTTTTGATGAGTTCAGCTTTTTTCTCCGTCATAATTGATCCTTTCTTTTTGGGGCTGTATTTAATTATAATCTCAACAAGTATACCGGTCATCAGGGACACGGTCAATACAATTTTAACGCGGACGGTTCAGCGCAATTTGGGTTCCAAAAACTATTACCTGGTCCAGGTTGAAGTTCTGCCTATTAGTGAAACTCCGATGAAGCCTCTGAGGTCCAGTTGATGGGGCGACACCAGCGTAATCTTGCCTTGGTACGTTTTTCCCTTCTTGGGGTCATAAACCGTACCACCCTTCCATTCGTTGCCTCCTTTGAAAATAAAATTATTCATGATCTGCAGGCCGATAATGGGCTGCGTTTTCAGTGAGGGGTTGGGATTGTTGCGATCGACTCTTGGCGTTCCGGGCGTTCCCTCTGTGGATCCGGGAAGATAGTTGGGGTTTTTCAGCGAAACAATTTTCCCGCAATATTTATCCGCGCATTTAAATACCTCGATTTTTGCGTCTTTCTCCTGGTTGTCCCAAAGACCCAGGATATCGTCCCGGCTTGCAGCGTAAATCGGCGCAGCAATAGTCAATATTAAAAGAGTCAGACTGATTATTTTCACAAGTTCCTCCAATCCTTTTTCTTGCCCTCTCCTTCAAGGAGAGGGACGGGGTGAGGATGGGTCTTCAGGCCGATTCTTGAAGGGGAGAAACCGTTGGTAAAGACCTAACTTCTCTCCTGAGGATGAGAAGTCCTTGCGCTCGTTTCCATGATTAACGATTTCACTACCTTCATGTTCCTCGGATCGTCCTCTTCTGTTTCCTTCGGTGTTTCCATGATTTTCGGCACATCAGCAAAGAGCGGGTGATTGAGCAGTTCTTTAAACCCGTCCAGTCCTATTTTCCCCTCGCCGATATGCCAGTGCCGGTCGATGCGGGAATTGAAATCGCGCAAACAGTCGTTCAAGTGCATCCCCTTCAAACGGTGCAGACCCACTGTGGCATCCATTTTAGCTGCAAGCGCATCCACGTCTTTCCTGGTCCGGATATCGTAGCCTGCCGCAAAACCATGACACGTGTCCCAGCAGATACCGAGGCATGAGTTGCATTTAACGCCCGAGATGACCTGGGCAATCTGCTCAAGAGTATATCCGACATCTCCGGACTCCCCTGCCGTGTTTTCCAGGAGAATCATTGCTTTGGGAGGGTGAAGCTTGATCGCCATATTTAACGCCTCCGCAACGCGCGTGATCATCCATTCCGGATCTTTTCCGCCCGCAGAACCGAGATGGATCACCACGTATTCAGCACCCAGCGCTTCCGTGCGCTCAAGGTCTATAACGAACTGTTCTATGGATTTAACGTACAAATCCGGTTTAAAGGAGGCGAGATTGATAAGATAGTTCGTGTGAACGAAAACAGGTCCTATGTCCCAACTGCTCACGCAGTTTTTTGAATTCGGCGATGTCTGCCGCATCGAGCGGCTTGACGGACCAGCCCCGCGGATTTCTGCTGAAGATCTGCATGCAGGAACAGCCCAGCTCGAATGCCCGCCGGACCGATAGAGAAAAGCCGCCTGAAATTGAAACGTGAAAGCCGATTTTCATGGAATCAAACCTTAATGCATGCTGACCCTTTCTTCTGCATCGTGTTATTTAATCATTTTCTCAAACTCTTTCTCGCTTATCACCTTGACGCCCAGTTCACGTGCCTTATCAAGCTTGCTGCCCGCTTCCTCACCTGCGATAACGAAATCCGTCTTTTTTGATACCGAACCCGCTGCATGACCGCCGAGGGTTTCGATCAGGTCTTCCAGTTCCTTGCGCGGCCTGGAAAGCGACCCGGTGAGAACGATCGTACGGCCTTCAAGGGAAGCTTTTCCTTTTTTATTCGGCTTTAAAATCGGGATTCGACAGAGTGACGCCGAATTTTTTGAGTGTATCAAGCGTATGAAGATTTACCTTGTCATTGAAGAACCGGGAAATGGTTGCAGCGATCTTCTCTCCCATCTGTTTGATCTCTTCAATACGCTCCGGTTCGACATGATAAAGGTCTTCCAGGTTCTTGAAGTTCTTGGCCAGAAGCCGCGCAGCATACTCACCCGACATGAATAATCCCGAGTGCGTAAAGAAACCGGGAGAGCGTTGTCTTCTTGCTCGCCTCAATCGCATTGATAAGGTTTTGAGCTGATTTTTCTGCGAAGCGAGGCAACCGGAGCAGATCTTCTTTCTTGATCCGGTACAGATCATCGAAATGCTTAATAAGGCCCTGGCTATACAGCAGCTCCACGTTCTTCTCGCCCAGCCCTTCGATATCCATAGCGCCGCGCGACGCATAATGCCGGATCTTCTCAAGCACCTGGGCCTCGCAATTGAGCCCGATACAGCGGTATGCCACCTCGCCCTCTGGACGTTCTACCAGGGACCCGCACACAGGGCACTGACTTGGAGGCGGAAATTTATTTCTTGCCCGGTCCGTTTTTCAATGATGACGGTCACAACATGCGGTATGACATCTCCTGCCCGCTCAACGACAACAGTGTCTCCGACCCGTATATCTTTTCGATCAATCTCATCCCAGTTATGCAGGGTTGAACGCGAGACCGTTACGCCGCCGATCCGAACAGGGTCCAGCATTGCAATCGGGGTAATTGCCCCGGTCCTGCCCACGCTCGGAATGATATTCTCTATTTTGGTCGTACCCTGATGCGCCGCGAACTTGTATGCAATCGCCCAGCGCGGCTCACGTGTTTTGTAGCCGAGTCTCCTTTGAAGCTCGAAGCTGTTTACCTTTATCACTGCGCCGTCCGTTTCAAACGGGAATTTCGATCTTTGCTCCTGGATGATTTTCACTTCTTCTATGACCTTATCGATCCCTTTTACCTTCCTGAAGGATGACGGAGTCGGAAAATGTGCTTTTCGGAGCCATTCGATGAAATCACTCTGGCTCTTGAATTCGATCCCTTTTGCCGCGCCAAGTCCGTAGCATGCCATGTGCAGATTACGTCTGGCCGTAATCGAGGAATCAAGCTGTCGCACGGACCCCGCCGCGGCATTCCGGGGATTGGCGAATAAAGCATCCTCGCTTTGCTCCCTCGATTTATTCAGTTTCTCGAACTCCTTGATGTCTATATATACTTCGCCCCTGACATCGATCTCCTCGGGAACGGGCGTTACGCCTTCGATCCTGATCGGTATCGCTTTAATGGTCCTGACGTTTGTGGTTACGTCCTCACCGACATACCCGTCCCCGCGTGTTGACGCCCGTACAAGCAATCCCTTTTGGTACGTAAGTTCCATGGCCAACCCGTCGTATTTGGGCTCCACGGTGTATTCCACGTCCTCATCGGATTTGAGAAAGCGCTTTACCCGCCGGTCGAATTCCCTGATTTCATCATGTGAAAACGCATTCCCGAGCGAGAGCATCGGCTCCGTATGTTTCACTTTTTCGAATTTATCGAGGGCAGGCGCGCCGACACGCTGGGTCGGTGAATCAACAGGAATATAATCATACTTCTCTTCGAGTTCTTTCAAACGATTGAAGAGGCGATCATACTCCTCATCGGATATGACCGGGGCGTCGAGGACATAGTAGCGGTAATTATGCTCGTTGATTTCCGCAATGAGCTTTTCGATTTTTTGCTTGTTGTCGGAGGGGATATCTTCCATTATTTGATAAAACCCGAGGCTGTAAACCCGCTGTAATAATTATATCAATAATAAATATCAGGCCATGCAGGATGCCTGGCCGGGTTTAAAGTCCGACTTATTAACCTAGAAAGAGCATTTGGACGCGGAAAAATCGGATAACATCGGATAAAGATAAATAAAAAATCAATCTTCTTAATAAAAAACCATCACCCGTTTGGTGATTTTTCGTTTCGATCCAAGTCTTCGATTTAATCCGCCGTTTCTGCGTTTATCTGCGTCCAACTGCCGTTTTTAGGATTAACAGTATCATCAAAGCGTGTACGTCATTTCGAGAATCCCTCCTAACCTCCCTTTTCCTAAGGGAGGTATTTCCCCTCTTTAGCAAAGAGGGGTCAGGGGAGGGTACAACCTGCTAACATAGGTAACAAACTAACCTATGGACATGGGTAACACGTTAAACTGCAGGGCTAGGAGGATCATCCTATGCCCTGGAGAAAGACGGAGCCCATGGAAGAGCGTTTAAAGCTAATAGCCGACTGGCTTAACGGCTACAGTATCACCGATCTGTCGGTGATCTACGGAGTAAGCCGCAAGACAATTTATAAGTGGACCGAGCGTTACGACAGTCTCGGCCAAGACGGCCTGAAAGAGCTCTGCCGAGCTCCAATCGTTCACCCGAACCAGACCGATGAGGAAATCATCAACCGTCTGGTTGAAGCAAAGCTGCTGCATATGACCTGGGGTCCCGAGAAGCTGTTAGACCTCTTAAACCGGGACGAGCCCCAGATTAAATGGCCCTCTGTCTGTACCGCCGAGAAATGGCTTAAACGACACGGCCTTGTCAAGGACCGGCGGCTGCGCAAGAAAACGCCGAAATACAGTGAGCCGTTCCTGGCCTGCGATGCACCGAACAAAGTCTGGAGCGCAGACTACAAGGGCCAGTTCAAGACAGGCGACGGCCGATGGTGTTATCCCTTGACCATCACCGACAACATGAGCCGTTACCTGCTTACGTGCAAGGGCCTTTATTCCCCTTGCCATGCGGACACCCAGCCCTGGTTCGAGTGGGCGTTCCGGGAGTTCGGCCTGCCGGAAGCGATTCGTACCGACAACGGGACGCCGTTTGCCGGACGCGGGGTAACGGGCCTCAGCCGATTGTCGGTATGGCTCATCAAACTCGGTATCAGGCCGGAACGGATAGAATCCGGCAAGCCCCAGCAGAACGGGCGCCATGAGCGGATGCACCGAACCCTGAAACAGGATACGACCAAGCCGCCCGAGTCGGACATGAACCGGCAGCAAATCCGGTTTGATGAGTTCCGGCACGAGTACAATTACGACCGCCCGCATGAGGCGCTCAATAAAAAGACACCCGCGAGCGTTTACGAACCATCACCCAGGAGGTTCCCGGAAAAACTCCGCGAACCTGAGTACGATCATGGCATCAAGGTCCGCAAGATCCGCCTTCACGGCGAGATCCGGTTTAACAGAACTTACTACTTCATCTCCGAGCTCCTGGCCGGAGCGAGAGTCGGCCTCATCGAGACTGCCGATGGAAAATACGAAATTCGCTTCGGTTTCCATCCTATCGGCATACTCGACGTCAAGCTCGGAAAAGTGGAACCTAAGTTAAAAAAAGTGTAACCCATGTCCACAGGTTAAAATGTAACCCATGTGCATGTTGCACAGAGATTTTATAAAACATGTTCAGATTATCTTGAGACCTACTCCTCGCTCTTCTCTTCCAACTGATAATCCTTGATCTTGGTGAGGAGCGTCTTATAGCTTACCTGCAGTACCTCGGCAGCGCGTGACTTGTTCCCGCCCGTCTGTTTCATGACCTGCCGTATGCGCCGTGATTCGGCGATTCGGGTAGCCGCCTCGGCCACGGCATGCAGCGGGCCGTCCATCGGAACGTTTTCCGCCAGAGAATCTATGATGCTCGACTCGCTGATACCCAGGTCCTGGGCTCGGATAACCCCCCCTTCGGAATAGATCACCGAACGTTCAATCACGTTCTCAAGTTCTCTGACGTTTCCTCTCCAGGGTGATTTCATCAGGATATCCATGGCCTCGTCAGAGAACGAAAGAGGTCCTTTCCGTACTTCTTTTGAATATTTACTCAGGAAGTGCTGCGCAAGCGCCGGGATGTCGTCCCGGCGATCCCGGAGCGGCGGGATGGTTATCGGAAATACATTCAAGCGATAGAACAGGTCTTCGCGGAACAGCTTCGCCGCAACCGCCTTATCCAGGTCCTTGTTCGTGGCTGCAATGACCCGTACGTCTATCTTTATGGGCTTGCCGCCGCCGACCCGCTCGATAACCTGTTCCTGGAGAACCCGAAGCAGCTTGGCCTGAAGCGCCATGTCCATATCGCCGATCTCATCCAGGAACACGGTACCCTTGTCGGCAAGCTCCAGCTTCCCGAGCTTCCGGGCATCCGCGCCGGTAAAAGCGCCCCGTTCATAGCCGAAGAGTTCGCTCTCAAGCAGTTCGCGCGGAATAGCCGCGGAGTTGATCGCAACGAAAGGAGAATCCTTCCGGGGACTGAGATAATGGATGGCACGCGCGAACAGTTCCTTGCCCGTTCCGCTGTCGCCGTGAACCATCACGGTTGCGGTCGTGGGCGCGACCTTCTGCAGTTTTGCCGTAATTTCCTGGAGCTGCGCGCTTTTGCCTATTATCCTGGGTAATCCTATCCTGTCGGCAAACTCATCCTTTAAAAGAATATTTTCCGTGGCTATCCTGCTTCCGTCGAGTGCCCGCTTTATAAGAACAAGCAGATGATCGGTATCAAACGGCTTGGTCAGAAAATCGTATGCCCCCTGCTTGACGGCCTTGACCGCGGTCTCGATAGTCCCGAATGCGGTCATGACGATCACCGGCAGCAGCGGATTGTCCTCCATGACCGCCTTCAGCACCTCGAATCCGTCTTTCTTCGGCAGCTTGAGATCCGTTAGAACCACGCCTATCCGTTCGTCGGAAAGTTTCTTAATCCCCTCAGCGCCGTCTTTGGCAGGTATCACCCGGTAGCCTTCCGCTTCGAGTGTCTGCTTCAGCATGTCGAGCATGCTCTCTTTGTCTTCTATTACGAGAATAGTGTCCATAGGTATTTTATATTTATCCGCAGATTACACAGATTTCAAAGATTAACCCGATCAAATATTTGTTTTAAAATCTATGACCATCCGTAATATTTGCTCATCAATGTGATTTCTTGAATTATATTCCGATTCTTCTTTGTTAACGTTACGCCGATTGACGGATTTCACAGATGAATCCGGTGTTAAAATCTGCGCCTATCTGCTTGTGCCCGCGTTTTGGCAACAGCAGGGTACGAAATCTGCGGATAGGGCGTTCCCTGGCTTTATTTCTAATTACCTTTCGGCATCGTTACGGTAAATGTCGTTCCCCTTCCCTCCATGCTCTCCGCTTCGATTCTTCCTCCGTGCGACAGGATGATCTTATGGACCAGGGCCAGGCCAAGCCCCACGCCCTTGTCCTTCGTGGTAAAAAAAGGAACGAATATCATCTTGATTTTATCGGCTGGAATGCCGGAGCCTGTATCGCGGATGGCTATCTTCATCTGCCTGCCGCTTCTCACGTCAACGGTTATGGCGCCGGTATCGGGAATGGCCTCGATTGCGTTCTGGAACAGGTTCGTAAATGCCTGGCGCATCAGCACTTCGTCGACGAATAGCTCGTGTTTTTCGGTATTGATTGTCGCTGTGATGCGCGAACCTGCGCCGTAGCCTGAAGCGCGCCGGCCATACACCCGTCGAGCAGTTCCCTGATGTCAATACGCACCCGGTTCAAGGAAGCAGGCCTCGCAAAAGTAAGGAGATCGTCTATGATGCGGTTCATGCCGCTGATCTCGCTGCCGATGTCACGTATGATCGTCCGCGTCTTCTGGTTCTCTGATTTTTTCGCCAGAATGCTCAGGTATCCGCTGATTACCGCCATGGGATTCCTCAACTCATGCGCGATGCCTGCCGACATTTCCCCGAGGGCGGTCAGCCGCTCCCGCAACTCCACCTGCTCCTGGAGCCTCTTGACTTCGGTCAAGTCGGAGAATGAAAGAATGACGCCAAGTGCCTCACCCCGGCTGTCGGTCAGAAGCGCCGTATTGAACCCCAGCCACATTTTGCCTGCAGACCGGTCCAGCATTGCCTCAAGACGCGCGGACGGCATCTTGTTCCGGATGGTCTCATGCACTGCGCCGGTTATATCGCCGTTGCCGAAAAGGTCGCGACAGCTCTGACCGATTTTCTGTCCATGGTCGAAGCCGAGCATCTCTTCGGCTGCGCGGTTTATCGTAGTCAGAACACAGTTTATGTCGAATGTCATAACGCCGCTCGTAACGCACTGCAGTATGTTCTCGTTGTAGCTTGTTACGTTTTCGGCACGCTGTTCAGCGAGCGATTTGAGCCGCTCAAGCTCCTTTTCCTTTTCCTTGAGCTGTTTGGTGACGTCATGAAAGGCATTGATGATAAAAGCGGAGTCTTGCGTCTTTTTCCGTTCTTCCTTCTCGATCCCCAATTCCCGGCGATACCGACGCACGAAACCCCAAAGCAGCGCCGTGCCAAACAGCACGATAAGCAGAGTGAGCAGTAGTATCGAGGTCGGGTTGAGGGTCATATGCGGAGCAGACCCAGGTACCAGGAAATGATATCGGGTCCGTAAAAAGCGGTTGCGACAGCTCCCAGAGCGAGAAAGGGACCGAAAGGAATTACTTTTTCCATGGTTTGGCGTTTCAGCAGAATAAGACTGAGGCCGACAGCCGAGCCCGTCAGCGCTCCCAGCATGATAGTGAGGAGCGCGCCTTTCCAGCCGAGGAAAGAGCCGACCATGCCCATCAATTTAATGTCCCCGCCGCCCATTGCTTCGATATGCCGAAGCTTTTCCCACGCCCATCCGATAATGAGAAGGGGCAGGGCGCCGATCAACATGCCGATCACCGAGTTGAGAAAACTGGTCAGATAGAGCCCGGCATGGGGCATGAGCTCTCCAAGACGGAAAGGGAGAGATTCGGTGAGCGCTGACATGAAAAAAGGAGCTGCCGAAACCCCGACGAGAATTCCCGGGAGGGTGATTATGTCCGGGATTATCTGGTAATCGAAATCGATAAAGGTTATCACGATGAGCGAGGAACAGAACACCATCATCAGGAACGCTTCTCCGCCCAGCCCGAACTCGCTGACGATCCAGACATAGAACGAGGCGTTCACAACTTCAACGAGCGGATAGCGCAGCGAGATCGGCTCTCCGCAGCTCCTGCATCTGCCGCGCAGCAGCAAATAGCTTATGATGGGTATATTGTCGTAGACTTTTATCCTCTCCCTGCATCTCGGGCAATGTGACGGAGGGTGAACGATGGAACGTCCGCGGGGCAGGCGCACTATACAGACATTCAAAAAGCTTCCGACAACAAGGCCGAAGAGGAGGACGCTGATCGTTATCATGGATGCTTATCCTCCGTCTTCTTTACGGGCTTGAACTCGGCGACACGGTTCTCGATTTCAGCCTGGAGCTCGACTTTGTCTTTTTCCCGCGCTTCAATTTCCGAGAATGCCAGGACGATTGGTTCGTCTTTCATAAGCTGCTCGGTCGTCTTCGGGAGCTCTGACCGCTTCCTGAAATCCGCGATCCTCCTGCCGATAACGCGGTATTGCTCATTGATGATGGAATCGATGTCATCCATTCTGATCCTGAGCCGGGCAATGTCAATCTCGGCCTTCACCCGATCGGAAAATATGGCTGCAGCTACGGCGACTTTTTTCGTTCCCCTTTGCATGTTCAGGACCGCTTTTTCCCAGATGTTCATTTCTCGTTTATCTCCCGCTTCTACTTCTTACTTCTGACTTTCACTTACTTCTGACTCCTGACTTCTGACTCCCGATTTCTACTCCCTGTTTCAAACATCTACTTTATCAGAATAGCTCGAAAATATCAACCGACGCTTATGAGCCCCAACCTCCCCTGCCACTTTCTGCGAAGCAGTTCCCGGACCTCCGGATAGCCTGAAAGCTCCGGCTCGCGCTGCACCAATTCGAACGCCTCGAACCTGGCCTTTTCGAGCAGGTCTGCGTCCCGGATAATGTTTGCAGCGCGCAGATCAGGCAAGCCTGACTGGCGCGTTCCGAAGAACTCACCGGGCCCGCGGAGCCGCAAGTCTTCCTCGGCGATTTTGAAGCCGTCAATCGTACGGACAAAAGCGTTCAGCCGCTCTTTGGCTTCTTCGGCAAACATGCGCGGACCCATCAGAATGCAATAGGACTGATGCCCGCCCCTTCCGACCCTGCCGCGAAGCTGGTGAAGCTGTGCCAGTCCGAAGCGCTCCGGATGCTCGATAACCATGACAGTAGCGTTCTGCACGTCCACGCCGACCTCGATCACGGTCGTCGATACCAGGATATAGGTCTCTCCGGCCTTGAACGCAGCCATCGCCGATTCCTTCTCAATTGATTTCATCCTGCCGTGCAGGAGCCCGACCTTCCATTTCGGGAAATATGTCCTTCTGGAGATGCGCTGCCATCTCGGTAGCTGCCTTGAGGTCGGACTTTTCGGTCTCCTCGACAAGCGGGTAAACCACATATGCCTGCCGCCCCTTTTTGATTTCATTATCTATGAAAGTGTACGCTTCCGCGCGCCTGTTTTCAAAATAAAGCCTTGTTATGATGGGGCTCCGGCCAGGCGGCATCTCGTCGATAACGGATACGTCGAGGTCCCCGTACACCGTAAGCGCAAGAGTGCGCGGAATCGGGGTCGCGGTCATGATGAGTACGTCCGGCTCATATCCCTTTGAGGTCAAGCGTTGAGCGCTGCATCACCCCGAATCGGTGCTGCTCGTCTATGACAGCAAGGCCAAGACGATGAAATTTTACCTGCTGTTCGATAAGCGCATGTGTGCCGACCACGATCTGGGCAATTCCCGACTCTATCTCGGCAATGCAGTGTATCCTTTTCTTTTTTCTTCATGCGGCCGGTCAGCGACCGCACCTGGATGCCGAGTGATAAGGCCAAAGCTGTGATGTTCTTAAAGTGCTGTTCCGCAAGGATCTCGGTTGGCGCCATGATGCAGGCCTGGTATCCGTTCTCCACAGCCATGAGCGCGGCAACCAACGCCACCATGGTCTTTCCGCTCCCCACGTCCCCCTGAACGAGCCGGTTCATCGGCCGCTCTGCAGTCATATCATGCTTGATTTCCGCTATCACCCGTTCCTGTGCTTTTGTGAGCGAAAAGGGCAGGTCTTTGCGAAGCTTCGCCTCCATGTCCCCGACATTTTTGAACGAAATACCCTTCTTTTCTACAGCAACGCCACGTTTTTTAAGTGCGAGGCCGAGTTCGAGCGAGAATAATTCCTCAAAGCTCAGTCGCCTGTTGGCAGCGCTTGTACCCCTGTTCAGAATCGAAATGTCTTTTTCTTTGTCCGGAAAATGCACTTCAGACAAAGCTTCTGCTCGGGGCATGAGAGAGTATTTTTTTATAATGTCATCAGGCAGACACTCCGTCATTGCTTCAGCAGAGGAATCGAGAATTGTCTTCATCATGCTGCGGAGGTATCGAACGGAAAGTCCGGATGTTGTCCTGTAGATCGGAACGATCCTCCCGGTATGTATCAGGTTGTCCTGTTCGTTCTCGTCCATGATCTCGTAGTCCGGGTTATCGATCTGCGGAAGGCCGCTGCGGTATGGGTTGGATTTAACAATTCCGGAAAGGATCACCTTCTGGCCGGTTTTAAACGCCTTTTTCATGAACGGCTGGTTGAACCAGGAACCGACGAGCATCCCGCTCTGGTCCCTGATCACAAGTTCGAAAACCTTGACCCACCTGCGCTTCGTCTCGACCACTTCCGCGGATACCACGTCTCCCATTACGGTTTCATAGGTACCTATGCTGACCCGGCCGATCTTCTTCAAGTTTCCCCGGTCCTCGTATCTCCAGGGAAGATAGGTAAGAGCATCATCCACGGTCGAGATCCCGACCTTCTTCAGCAATTCCGCCCGCTTCGGCCCGATGCCCTTTACGTACTGGACAGGAGTGTCTAGATTGAGATGGGCACTGCTCCCTCTCCCCTATTCTACATTCCCTCTCCCCTTGGGGAGAGGCATAGGGTGAGGGGTGGTTTTAGTCTTTTTCGAAGAAACTGATACCTTTCCACTCTGCTTCTCCCTCTTCCTCCTCTCCCTTTGAGGGAGAGGGTTGGGGTGAGGGGCAATTTCTGACTGAAGGTGCATGTTCTTGCTCCTGACCAAGCAAATCCATCACCTTTGAAGCTTCCTTGATCCGCTCCTTCTTCTCCTTCAGACTCAGACTGTCGAACCCTGCGAACAGCTTTTCAAGTTCAGGAACAAGCCTATTCCCCTTTGTGATAGCTTTCAGATCCTGGACCTGTTTCACCATGAAAGGTTCAAGGGCCGCCAAGCTTCCCAAATGGGCAAACCCGTCCCTGCTCGCAAACGCAAGCGGCTTCCTGATTCTTTCAAGAATAGCTTTAAGATCGTCCATAGGTTCTCGATTATATTAGATTATTTTGCGAGATTTGTCGAGGGAAAGAAAAAGATTTGATAAACTCCGGGCTTGAACTCGGTGCGAAATTATATAGTTACTTGTCATCCCCGAATGCTTTTATCGGGACGTCGTTCAGACAGGATTGATGCATTTGGCGAGAAACGCTAAAGAGTTTAGCCCTTCAACACTTCAAAGCCCTTGAGATAATCTTCATATTCAACAGGCGCTTCTATTCCAAACTCAGCAAGCATATCGATTGTCTCGCTGACTGAGATATCCAGGTTCTTTGCCAGGCTCGTCAAAGACAACTTGCCGTCCCGATACTGTTTGAGCATCCGGAACTGCCAGCCCTGCTGTATAAGCTCCCGGGCAACCGTTGACCGCCCCTTGTTCTCTTCGCTTGAAAGGTCGTCGATACGTTTTAATTCCGAATTCTCAAGCCGTAAGCTTATGACCCCCATGCTATTTTCTCCCTTCTTTTAAACGTTTCATCGCATCCTCGATGATCCTCTTATTGTATCTTCCATACTGGACCAGCTTGGTTAGTTTTTCCTGTGCTAATTCGGGTGACAATTTACTCTGAGATGCCAAATGGAGCAAAAAGTGTACTGCTGTCACAAACTGTAATCCGAGCACTTTGCATTAGAAGGGATGTCCCCAAAACGGGCTATTGCCTTGAAAGTTCATCAATGAATGCAGAAAAATCCCTCAGCGCGGCGGGAATGCTCTTATGCAGGATCGAGTAATCGATTTCCTCGTACTCGTGAACTAGGATATTGCGCAAGCCCGCGCTCAAAGCCAATTTTCTGCTCAGATCGGTACTTATGATCTTGAGTTCCCCGGCTGTGAGAAATGCGGCCCTGTAAGACCCGGGCGCCGGTTCTCCACGAGAAGAGATGAGGTGGAGAACAATATCACTTGCCGTCATCACTATGAGTTCCAGAATCCGCTCTATTTCGTAGTGTCGGACCATAAACTGGTCGAACGTCATTCTTTCGTGACGCCGAAGGTCCTGCAGGTAAGTGGCTAATGCCGTAAGTTTTCGCTTCACCACTTCAGGCGACATTCCGGGCTCCTGCGGCGAATTTCCTTAGATATTCCGATTGGAATCGGCGGATCTTTTCGGTGTCGTAATAGAGCTTGAACGCGCGCAGCTGATCATTTTCAAAGATTCCCTGCTGTGCTTCATACAGAGGTTTCCCTTGCGAAAAGATCTCGAATAGCAGCACGGGATCAGTGTCAAGGGTCAGGACGACCAGATCAATTTCACGGTCGCCAAATATTCCGCCCAGATGAAAAATCAGGTCGAGCTTGTCGATTTCCCGGTCCGTCTTCATTTTTACCGCGAGATCGATGTCGCTTCCCTCTCGTTCAGTCCCTTTGGCCGCTGACCCGAAAAGGACAAGAAGTTCGATACCTGTTTTTTCACAGAAATCTTTTATAGATGTGCGGTTCGTCATACTCCAATAATATGAATACCCTCTATGAATGTCAAGCGAGAGTAATAAATAACAAATGGACATTCTATGCTTGCCTTCTTCTTCACTCTTCCTCCCGGCTCACTATCCGCGCAATCGAGCGCACAATACATGAGGTGTTGACTCCCAGATGTCGTGCAATTTCCGCAGCTGATGCCCCTAGCTCCTCACGGCAGCGATGAGCAATAACGGCTCGCGCCGTACTCACGATTGCGCGTTTGCCGCCGGCCTTCAGCTCCCGCTGGTTAATCTGCTTTTCTTTACATTCTTCATCGATGATCTTCTGGATAGTCTTCCCGCCGAGTTTGTGTTTCATCTGCCGGAGCTGCCGTTCTTCAGCCTCTTTGAAGATCGTATTCACGAAAGAGCCGCTCCCCAGTATTCGATCATCGTATTCTTCTTTTTGCCCCCTTCTTCGCATGGCCAATACTTGCGACCACCCACCCTGGCTCCTGATCAAGCCTCCACCGGTTAATGTCGGGTTACGCCCCTCCTGTAATCCCCTCCTGTACGAATCGCCGATATTCAAGAACCGCTTTTTTCCTTGTTCCTCCGAACTCGGATAAAACGGTATCGATATCCATCCATGGATGGCTGGTTTTGCCCATAATAACCCAGTGGCCGCTCCATGGATACCGATCCAGCTCTTCCATTGTTTGGATCATCTTGGCCCTGATGGGATTAAGGTGGATGTAGCGAACGAGTGCCAGAAGGTATGTCACCTCTTCGCAAATAATGGATTTATACCGATTTTCGAAAAGGTGTCCAGTCCTTTTATGGCGACGGTTGTAGTGCTGAGCGTACCAGGTGAGTTGCTTTCTCATGACCGAAGAGATTCCCTCTTCGCCGCCTCCGGTTAAAAGAGGGTCATGCCCTTCCATCGCGCCCGCTCGCATAAACCGTCGGTATTCAAGAATTGCTTTTTTTCTTGTGCCTCCAAACTCGGACAAAACGGCATCAATGTCCATCCATGGCCGGTCAGCCTTGCCGATAACAGCCCGGTGTCCGGTCCATGCATATCGGTCCAATTCTTCGATTGTCTGGACCATTTTTGCGCGTAAAATAACACTAGGATTGTCTATTTCCTAGAAGTCCCAGTATTAGAATGTATAAGTAATAACAGTAGTAAGGCCAAGGCTGAGTGCCTGCGCAGTAACCGTATCCTTAGTACCGGGCTCCACATCGCCCCAAACGATGATAGTTGCGCAACCGTCACTCCCGGTAAGCTTTGTCTCGACAGGCGGATTATACCCATCGGTCCCAGATACGGTGAAATCGATGCTAACATTAGTACGGGGAGGTAACAAACATGCTTTTACAACAACGTCCTGGCCGGCTATCGGATCTTCAGGGCTGAATACAAGACTTAAAGAATAGCTAGGATCACTACCAATCTCTGTCCACTGCCCCGTCGAATAATCACCCTCTACCCCATGACTATCAATCGCGGCTACAGACCAAAAATAATTCCCATCAACAAGGCCTAGTAAAGATGTATCATATATCGAAACAGATGGAGTCAATATTTTTAAATAATTTGCGCTCGATATCTGGATTCTAAATGAATCAACAGGATGACCATCTTCATAGACGTAGCTCCAATCAAGTACGGGATTATTTACTGTTGAACCATTAGCCGGTGGTGAAACGATAGAAGGTGCGGGTAAATAATCGCATTTCATGAAAGTGATTGTATTAGACATGGGCCTGGAGTACCTGAGTAGGTTAATGTCCTTACTTTCCAAGTGTGAGAGCCCGCTGATAAATCAGCAACATCCGGATAAGTCGTAGAATCAACAATTATAGGTGTCCCTGCAGATCCGGAGCAATCTATACAAATTTCGTAGATACCAGACCCGCTAACAGCGCTCCATTTCAAGCCTGGATCTCTGGGTGGTCCATAAATATAACCATTTAAAGGAGGTTCAGGAATGGGAGCAGGAAGTGGCAAATCTCGTACTACTTTTCCAATTACCGCGTTCGTCTCGTACCCCATTTGTCCATTAAAAACAAGGATATAACTATTCGGGTCATTTCGATACGGATCTGTAGGTGCAGTAAAACTTACTATGCCTTGACCGTTTGGATTAATCGAGGGAAGGGGCCAACTAATTATAGGAACCCTTTCGCCGTTTAGTTTGTCGTAATACAGACTGAAGGTGCCTGTTAACGTTTCGTTTGATTTGTTCTCGATAACATACCCTACCCCATTGGGATCAATTTTCATATTGATACTGCCCCGGAAGAAGTAATTCAGGAGACCGGCGGAGTAACCAACAGCGCGTGGAATGAGCTTGGACGCATATTCTTCATTGCATCTATCGTCCAATCCCAACGCGAAAGAGCTATTAGGGGAATATCTCAATTAAGTGGACCCCTCTGTCAAGACAATAAAGGGGTGAGATTAAGATGGTAACCGACCAAGCCGCAGCTGCATGGCGCTGCCCCGGTTTCTACCTCTCCCTGAGGTTCTTTTCGCTCTTTGAATTTATCCACAATCCTTGCTCCACCGCCGTTCGCTGTTTGATAGATCACATCCGGTGTGCTGTAGTCCAATGATTGATGTGTTCTTTCCGTGTTGTAGAACATAAAGTATTTCGTCAGCCCCAGTTGCGCTTCAGGTACTGTGGCGTACCCTTTTAAATATACGTCTTCGTGCTTTACGCTCCGCCATAGCCGTTCCACGAAGATATTGTCCAATGCACGGCCGCGGCCGTCCATGCTGATGTTAATGCAGTGCGCCTTGAGCACGCCGGTGAAGGCCTCAGAGGTGAACTGGCAGCCCTGATCGGTGTTGAAGATCTCGGGGATGCCGTATGTCTGTAATGCCTGTTCTAGGCAGTCCACGCAGAAGCTGCTATCGAGCGTGTTTGATAATCGCCATGCCAGCACTTTGCGTGAGTACCAGTCGATCACGGCCACCAGGTACACAAATCCCCGCGCCAGGCGGATGTAGGTGATGTCAGTGCTCCATACCTGATTGGGTCGTGTCACCGATACGCCTCTGAGCAGATATGGATAAACCATGTGCTGCGGGCTGGGGCGGCTGGTGTTCGGTCCCGGTGCCATGCCTGCCAGCCCCAGAATGCCCATTAGCCGCTGTATCCGTTTTCGGTTGACCTGATGCCCTATGCCGCACAAGTACACGGTTATTTTGCGGCTGCCGTAGAACGGATGCCGGGTGTATTCGGCGTCGATCTCACTCAGCAGGGTCAATTCCAGCTCGTCCGGGTCGGTAGTCAGATGCGGCGCATAGAAAGTGGACCGGTTGACACCTGCCAATTCGCATTGTTTGGTCAGCGCCAAGGGGTTTTTGGTATCTACCCAGTGCCGCCGGTCCGCTATAGGCTGATCCCGGACTTTTTTTTAAGCCAGTCCAGTTCCATCTTCAGCCGTCCGATCTCGGAGTAGAGCCGCTCCGAACTGGCAGCAGGATCTACCGGCGCGGGACCGCGCGTAGTGTCAAATATGCCCGCAGCCTGATCTTGCAAAACCTTTTTCCACTGCCCCACTTGCGTTGGATGTACGCCGAACGCCTGGGCAATTTCGGTTACTGTCTTGACACCTCGGATCGCCTCAAGCGCGACCTTGGCTTTGAACTGACTGCTGAAATTTTTGCGCTTTTTTTCGCTCAAAACCTGCTCCTTTTTAACGGCAGGTTACCATCTTAAACTATTGTCCGAAAATTGGGGTCCACTATACAACATTGACATACATATCAGCCCGCAATGCGCCAGGTGATTGATTGGTTCGCCGTCTCCTGTCTTTTTAAAATAATATCTATTGTTCATCGTATCATTCCAAAGCGCTGCGTTGGCTCTCTTTGGATATGGGAAATATTTGCTACTCGCCGGTGGCAAATTATCGGTGAACATTGTATCTAGGCTAAGGAAATTGGCGTTAGTGTATTCAGAGAGGCCGATTTTATCCACGCCGATTGGACCTGTCGGGGTAGATACGATAGTAAAATATTGTGTCGTTACCTGTGGGTTTGGGTTCGTCCCGCCATATTGGTTCGTATCGAATAAGTTTGCAATGGGGACAGAGGCTTCCGCACCAAAGGCTGTTGGTTGAGCCAAAGCGAAACTATCAAAATATACAGGATTTTGCATCAAAGTTTTAATCAAATCGGGTTTTGATTTTACCCATTCCTCATATGCATCTGAATAATGCCCGTCATCTCTCGCGTGTTCTGGCACACTCATGTCCTGTACCAAGTGCATGAGCTGGCCTAGGCCTCTGAAGGTTTCGGCAAAGTTTGTATCTCGCGTTTTCTTATCATAAGCTGTAAGCCCACTGTAAAAATAGTTTCTCACATCATACCAGGAATAAAATCCGCCTGGATCTTGCATGCCGAGCTGGTTTTGTGACCACAAGATGGCTGATTGCCCGCTTAAAATATATGTACCCCAAACGCCGGTGAAACCTGCATCGACTAGGGGTCTTAACGGATTGTGAAAATGATTGACCGAGCGACGATATATCATGTACCAAACAGGGATGTCTTCGAATTCACCACCATCGCGAAGTAATTCCCACGTCATTGAGGAGTTGAATTTTTCCTTCACACCGTTATTAATTCCAAGCTGGTTTATTAAATATAAATCCAAAGAAAATCCATTTAGCTTGTTTTGAGCAATATTTTCGTTAATTGCCTTATGAGTTATAACATCTAAGGCAGAGATGGTATTCATTTTGCCAAAGAGGATAACTATCATCAAAATCGATGTTGAAATTAGTTTATTCATTTGAAGACCCTCACTTTATGCCTAATGCTTTGTCTTCCTCACTTCTTGCTTTATATAACAAAGGCAATTCTTTTTCTGAGTACCCTGCTACTCCAACAAAGCTCGCATGCCACCGTTCTTCCTTCGTCCTTAGCTTGGGAAGTTCGACGATGCCGGTTTTAAGAGTTGCAACCTTAAATTCCAAACCTACCTGTGTTTCCATGTATAGCTCAGCCCCAACGCCCATGCTGAAAAATTTCTCTTGATCGGGCAAACTGAGGCCTGGCGGATACACTCGTTTATCTGGGAAGTTTCCGTAACCAGGCTTGAATATGATAAAGCTTGCGCTATCCTCCCATGAAAATGGTTGAATGATCGTCGTATATGAAGGGATTAGAAATGTTCCATCCTTGTCTGTTAAAGTCTCTCGCACACTTATTATGGATGAAATATTGCCTGCTCCGAGACCCACAGTCGTCTTGTTGTACACTGCAACGATGACCGCCCCCTCAATCGGCTTTTTGGTCTCGGCATCGATTACCTTCCCCTGGAATGCCGGCTTATGATATATGAGCCAGCCTGCCTCAGAAATGGTCTCAACGGAGAAAAGAAAGAATCCAACTACTATGATAATTTTCACTAGCCTCATGATTTTAAGTAGCTCCTATCTCTTTGACGTAAAGTATCTGGGGGGAGATTACCTCGACCTTATCTTCTAAAAGAAATTCAACTTCCATGATCCGTCCTCAGCTCTTTTGAATTCCAGGTAATATGACCGCAGAACCCCATCCTGAGTCATCAGCAACTCCATTTCAGCGGTGTTTTCCTCCATTCTCTTTAACGTTATATCTCCCATGTCCTGTGCAATTTGAGGTAAATAGTCCCGCAACAACTCAAAATTACTCTGGTATGTAGCTTTGGCATTTTCCGAAATGCCGTTCAGTGCAGCAGCAATATTGTCATTCGCCAGCGCAATCTTTATATCACTCCATATTGGTTTCAGAATAGCGTTCATTTGAGCCACATCAAGTACATTTATAATTACTGTATCCGAGTATGTGTTTCCCACCGTATCCGTCGCAGTAACTTGTGTTAAATACAAACTTGGCTGCTGGTACTCTACCGCTGCAATTGAATGGGTAAAGCATTTAAGCTGATCCGAACCTGATCCGATAAAATCCCAAATGTAACTTGTGGGAGCGCTCAAAAGCGTTGGCTCAGCGGTCAAAATCACGTCGAGCCCACTCTGGCCGTTCTCTTTGGTGGTCGGAATCCCCGAGCCCGGAGTTGCAACAAGGCTTACACCTTCTGTTTGCGCAGTCGCATTGATTGAAATGGTCATCTGATGCTGACCGCCGTTTTTGTCATAAGAAATGGCTGTTACGGTATTTGCGCCTTCTGCTAAAATAATCTTTGCTGCAAAATAATTTGCGTTTACTTGAGCTACATAGCTGTTTGATCCTGAAACATTCGAAATAACCTGGACGACTACTTTGTTCACGGGAATTGTCGTGTCTATTGAACCTTTGATAATTGTCTTTGAACCGCTAATTGTGGACCCTTCTAACGGCAAGTCGATCAATATCCCGTTGCTTCCTGCCGGAGGAAGTATCATCCCGCTGGTAAATGTGCTCTCTCCGACAATATATTTTTCAGTTCCGTTGCAATAAACATTGAAGGCGTCAGGATCATTAGAGCTTGAGGAAGACGACCCCGATAAGATTAGAGTTGGCGTTATCCGACTAACGAGCGTTCCATCTCCTACTTGACCAGATGAGTTCAAACCCCACGTCCATACCGACCCGTCACTTTTAAAAGCGATGGTATGATAGTCTCCAGCATCTACCGCCACCCAATCTGTTGCAGTATCTATCTTAAAAGGGGTTGTTCGATTTGTATTTGTCCCATCGCCTAATTGACCATTGTTATTGTAACCCCAGGTCCAAAGCGTTCCGTCGCTCTTGATCGCTGCCGTATGATATTTTCCTGCTGATACGTCCACCCAGCGGTCATTATCGGTCCCTATCTTGATAGGCGATTTTTGATCTGTCTCTGTCCCATCGCCTAGTTGACCATGGATATTATCGCCCCAGGTCCAGAGCGTCCCGTCGCTCTTGATTGCTGCCGTATGATATCCTCCTGCCGATGTAGTCACCCAATGACCGTTATCCGTCTCTATCTTGAACGGCGATAATCGTTTTTGTGCGGTCCCGTCGCCTATTTGACCATTGTTGTTGAAACCCCAGACCCAGAGCGTTTCGTCGCTCTTGATTGCTGCCGTGTGACTTCCTCCTGCTGATACCAACACCCAGTGATCAGTATCCGCCCCTATCCGAACAGGGATCGGCTGCCTATCTGTACTGTTGTTACCTACCTGGCCAGCAGGATTGTCTCCCCAACCCCACAGGGACCCGTTCGTCTTGATGCCCATCGTATGGTTCATGCCGGCCGATGCAAATATCCAGTCAGTATCTGTTCCACTCTTTGCCGGCGTCAACTGCTCGTCAGTGTTAATCATCTGCGTCAGTTGATATCTATTATTGATACCCCATCCCCACAAGCTCCCGTCACTCTTTAATCCTATGCTGTGATGCATGCCTCCCGTTATACCAATCCAGGTCTGGGTAGGAGCGGTCATTATCCGCACCGGCCCTGGCTTATTTTCCGCTGTTCCGTCGCCGACTTCACCATATAAATTACTACCCCAACCCTCAAGCACTCCATCCCGGCTCAAGTAAAGGTTATGGAAGCTGCCGGCTGCTATCTGTGACAAACCAGCTTGCATTTTCTTTAAAGGGTCCGATAAGAAAATCGTGGCTACCTCCTGCACAGACCAATTACCAACAGTATCTTTGAACTTGGCGTAAACAGTCTTCATCCCGTTGCTAGAGGTAAGTGTCCAGTTCGCACTCGCTGCATATGGCATCGGTGTGGACCACGAGTTGTTGTCATTGCTGAACTGCATCTCGGATACGCCGTTGGTATCCGTCGCATTCAGATTCAATATTACCGTCGCTTTATTCGTTAATTTGGCATGGTTGTTTATCGTAATCGTTCCTGTTGGCGCGGCGGTGTCGATCGTGTATACGGCTGTCTTTACGTTCTCGGTGTTTCCCGCGGCATCTTGTGCAAAAAACTTTAGAGTGGTTGTCGCATTATTTGCTATGTTAATAGGACCCGAGTACACCGGCGATGAAGTCGTTGGCGAAGTGCCGTCTGTAGTGTAATGGATCGTTGCCGTTTCGCTTGGCGCGAGTTCAACATTAAGCGGCGCATTGTACATACCACCCTGAGGCGTGAAAGCGGTGGATGGGGTGACCGTATCGAGGATTATTGTTGAATTGCTTTGCGCAGGGTACCAGTTTCCCGCGTAGTCTTTAAACTTGGCATAGACTGTTTTGGCTCCGTCACCTGCGGGGAGCGCCCAGCTCACCGTCTGGGTAAAGGGTGTCATATTCGACCAGTTGGAGTTATCATTGCTGAACTGCATCCGAACACCATTTGCATCGCTCGCAGAAACATTTAAAGCAACTGAAGTATTGTTGGTATAAGCAGCGCCGTTGTTAATTGTAAAGCTGGCTGATGGAGGCGTGGTGTCGATGGTCAGTGTCACGCTAGCCGAGCCGACCGTGCCTTGCAAGTCCGTAGAATCTATGCGGACTACATATGTGCCATCTGGAGTCAAGGGGCCAAGTGTATCACCCGACACTTTTGAGATTAGGTTATTATTAAGATATACTTTGACCAACCCATCGTTCACCATATATGTCAACTGCGCTGTCGTAATATTCGTCAGACCCGGCAGTGGAGACGTAATCGCTACGACCGGTCCGGCTGAAGTTTGAAAATTGCCTGCTGTTACGGTTCCGGCACCTGCGCTAGTCGTTATCGATCCTTTCACATAGGTGAATCCGTCCACTGCAGAATAATCGGAATTATAGCCGCCTTGTAATGTTACATTTATGTTGCGATTGGCATTGAGCTTTTGATAAAGTGTTATATTTTTGCTCTGAATTACAGCATTGTCCAAAGCCACATCATATGCATCCTGAAGTGTTGCGTAACAAACGGGATTTGCACCTGCTATCCTGACAGGGAGATCCGTGCAAGCAAAAGAATCTTTTGCGGGTATCAGCAGGACGCAAAAGAAGGCGCATACCAACACAATAGATATTTTCAATCGTGCCATCCCAGTACTCATTTTTTTCTTCACAGCGTCCCGATCTCGCATTCGAGCCTCCGTTATTATCAGACACCCGCTGTTGCCTTACTTCATGGCAATAATTTCACTCAATTCATCGATCTCTTTCTGTTGCACCTTAATTAAAAAGAGACACGGATCTGCTTATGGCGAGGTCAACCAATTTCCCTAGTACAGTAAAGCAGCACTTAAATCAAAATGCTATAAGCACTTTACATAGGCAGTAACAGTTACGTTTATGCAGCCGCTACAATACCCCTGTACGCATGTCGCAGTCCAACTGTCATTTAGCATCGGATGGCTTTTTTTAAGCATGCTATCGTCAGTACCGCTAGCCAAACAAGCTGCGCCCCCTATTACCATTGCGGTATTAGCAGGGCATGAAACAGTTGTGGTAACGCCAGAGCCATAGCAACCAATACAGGCGGTAGTGCTATTAGAATATATGGTCGCGTTCACATTGTTCCGCGATGCCGTCGTTTGAATAGTACCATCAGGAAATTTAAAACCTCCGGATGTCGATTCAACGGTCCCCGCTACAGACAGTTTCTGGCCCGGGACTGTCCCGATGCCGACGTTGCCGTTAAAACCGACATTGCCGTTAAAAACAGAATTTCCGTCAGGCAATAAATTTAAAGGTTGATGCCAACTACTCCCGTCATAAAAAGAAAAGATTAAATTATTGGACTCCATGAAATCCTTATCTCTTCTCCCAATCATCCAAAATTTATTATCTGTAGTATCATATAAATTAATTTCTGCCACATCCGTTCCATCTCCAGAACCCGCAATACGCAAACGCGCTACCCCGTTTTCCTGAATATGCAAATTTTCTTGAGGACTGGAAGTCCCAATGCCGACGCTGCCCGTATTTGTTATCCTCATAAACTCGCTAGATAGACCATCACCTGTTGATTTACCACGTCCCATTAAAAGTCCATCTATGCTACTGAGAACAATGGCAGGATCGCTAGTTGCGTCATGATTACCAGATGAGGCAATATAAACCATATCGCCATATGTCTCGTTCCAAAGGGTTCGATAAAGCCAATTGTTATATGACCAATTTCCGCCTGTATCAACATTTATCCCAAAATTATCCGCGGGAACGCGTAAATTTCCTGAAAGCGTTAATTTTTCTCCCGGATTCGCTACCCCGATGCCGACGCTGCCCGTATTTGTTATCCTCATAAACTCGGTAGATAGACCATCGCCTGCCGATTTACCACGTCCCATTAAAAGTCCATTGGTACTACTGAGAACAATGGCAGGATCACTAGTTGCGTCATGATTACCAGATAAGGCAATATAAACCATATCGCCATATGTCTCGTTCCAAAGGGTTCGATAAAGCCAATTGTTATATAACCAATTTCCGCCTGTATCAACATTGATGAATTCGTAAGAAGTCAAACGGCGTAAAGTACCTTAAACTGCATAATCAGCGGCCGGAGACTGATCCAGCGCCCGATGGCGGCTGAAACATTCTGCACTCGTTCTTTGACAGCACAAAATAGCAATGAAAGGGCGGCTATGAGGGCCGATTCCTCTTCCTTTTCCCGTTTGCGGAATGCCGCCGCCCGGATAATGTTGATTCCGGCAGCCTTCAAGTACGCGGCGAAGCTCACGGCGGACAGTCCTCGGACGCGCAAGTTCTTGAAGCCGGTTATTCGGTCAAGCTGAGACATGGTTCCTTCGACCCCTGCACGGAAGCGGTACCTGTCCCGAAACTCGGGAGTGTCTTCCTGAGCCCGTCGCTGGGCCAGACGGATCGCTTTATCGTCGTATCGGAGATAGCGGCCCTTTTTGCCGGGCAGCGTCGGACATGTGTTCTTTCGGGAACAACCACGGCACGCTTTTTTTGAAAAGAGCGCGGAGTGATTGTCGTCTTTGCTCCGGGTTTTGAGAGGAGCGCGTCCCTCGGGGCATAAGGTGATTTCGTTTTCGCTGTTCATGGTGAATGCCGTGAATGGCACGCTGTCTTCGCCGAGGTTGCCCATGACCGGGGAAACGACTTCAACTCCCATGGTCTTTGCCTTCTCGCAGTTCTCGTCGCTGCCATAGGGGGTGTCGGCAATGACCGCTTCCGGTTTCAGACCCAACTTCTCCGTTGATTCGATAAGCGGAATAGTGGCATGGGTGTCGTGCTTGTGGGCAGGTTCTACGATCACACTGGTGATCAAATTCAGGGTGTTGGTATCCTCGGACGTGCCGTAGCTTTCGGCGACCTGCACCTGGTAGCCCTTGCCCTTGTGGCCGTCATACCCGGCGTCGGGGTCGGAAGGGTTTTGCAGAGAATCGGAAGGCACGTCCTTGTTGGCCTTGACCGAGACCAGGGTTGTATGCGTATCAACGCGTTCCACGATGCATTGTTCCTTAAGCAGCCGGACAAGGAGCTGATAGGTGTTCATGGTGGTAATTGGCTCGTTTCCTCTGAACCGTTCCACCAGGCTGAACACGTCGTTGGCCAGCGTCCTTAGCGTGTTTATCGATTCCGAGGGTCTGACCATCGAGAAGACGGCATCTCCCTGTTTGGTCATGTACCGGTCGGTGATGGCCGTCTCTAATGATTCATAGAGGTCTTTATGGTGACGCTTGAGGTTCACCAGGAACTTCTTAATAGTCTTTACGAACAGGCCGAGCCGGCCCAAGTGGCGCATATTGGAGTAGATGTGGACCGAGTCGAAGCGCTGCTTGGCGACATCGACTTTGAATACATCGGCAAGCATCGTGACGACTTCTTCAAAGATAACTTGGTAGAGGTTCCGTTCGATCAGGAGGTCGCGCATGTTCCAGAGGGTCTTGGGGCTGACATAAGCGGCGGTGTCCGCCGCGCTTGTGATGTTCAGGGCATAATGCCACTGGAGATTATAGGCAAACTGGTCTACGGCTTCTTCGTCGGTCAGGTCGTTCATCTGCTGGAGGACCATGAGGCCGATCATGGAATAGAGTTCCTTGGTCGGCGCTCTGAAAACCGGATCGTATTTTGAGAAAATTTTCTCGACTGGCAGCGTGGTAAGAATATGCTCCCGAAATACCTTTGCCCAGGACCCCTCGATGCGCTGTTTACGTTTAGGTCCCAGGAAGGGAAAGGGATCGAACATGTCGGGGGTTTTGTGATCCTTGATGTGGATCATTCTGGCTCCTTGATTGCGATAGGTGATGCTGTTGTGTATCACAAAACCCCTTGTACTGCAAAGGAAATATGATGTTTTGCGCGATTTATTTTGGCTGAATCACGACAGTTCGTTCTTACGAGATCATCAACATTTATCCCAAAATTATCCGCGGGAACGCGTAAATTTCCTGAAATGCCGACATTGCCGTTAAAAACTGAACTTCCATCAGGCAATAAATCTAGAGGTTGATGCCAATTCCCGTCAAAAAAAGAAAAGATTAAACGATTAGAACCGCTGAAATCCTTATCTCTTCTCCCAATCATCCAAAATTTATTATCTGTAGTATCATATAAATTAATTTCTGCCGCATCTGTTCCATCTCCAGAACCCGCAATACGCAAACGCGCTACCCCGTTTTCCTGAATATGCAAATTTTCTTGAGGACTGGAAGTCCCAATGCCAATGCCGAGTTTGCCATTCACTATCATATCTCCGTCTGCTGCATAAAGCTTGAACGTAAAGAAAAAGCCCAAAACAGAAACAAGAATTATTTTTTTCATGACTGCCCCCCTGAGTCAAAAATGTGTGCTAGAAATTCAATATTTTTACTTTGACTTATGTCACGATTACTTTAATTTCGAAATTATTTTCCTTCACGAGAGATATCTTTTGCTTCTCCTTCAAATCGAACCTGTTACATTGACGTCGATACTAGTAGGACATTCTCTCGGGGATACGGATTTCGATAACTTTGTGTATGTTGAAGGTCCGCATCTCTTCTGGTTTTTTAAGATTTCTGATAAGTCTCAAAAAAGAAAGAGAGAGAGAGCAATTTTTTTAAAAATTCAAAAACGAATAACTGTCCGGAACAGTAATGGCTTTTCACGCGAGAAAAGCCGCGCATAGATGGAGGGCGAAAAAATGATATTATTTTGCGAAAGCAATTCGAAAGGATGTTTTTATACGAAACAAACACTATCAAACTGTTGCTATAACTGTCAACAAATTTCTTTAGTTTAGACGGGGTATTTTAAGGGTAGTAAATTTAGAATTTGTGACGGGGATATAAAAAACTACAATACAGAACTGACTGCGGTTTATCTATCCGTAGAACTACGTAGGGAATGATATTTTTAAAAAATGTTTTTTTCGCGCTTTAAGATAAGATGTTAAGGATTTCAAGTGGTTTCAATTACAGAGGCTCAGAATTCATTTTGTTCGTGAATCCTTAAAAAATTCTTTTTATTCATACCTCAGCGCGTCTATCGGACTAAGAAGCGATGCTTTATAGGCAGGATAAAAGCCGAAGAAGATCCCGATCATTCCGGAAAAGCTGAACGCGAGCAGGATCGAAAGAGGTGAAATGACAGTGGGCCAGCCGGAGGCGGATGAAAGAATAACCGTCGTGGAGACGCCGAGGATTATCCCGATCACTCCGCCGATGAGCGACAACGCAAGCGCCTCGATGATGAACTGGAGCCTGATGTCCCAGGTCTTTGCGCCGACCGACATGCGTATACCGATCTCTCGGGTCCTCTCGGTCACGGAGACCAACATGATATTCATGATTCCTATGCCGCCCACGATGAGCGAAACGGATGCAATGATCCCGAGAAGCATGGTCATCATTTTCGCCGACTCCTCCTGGGCCTGCAGCATCTGGGTGAGGTTCCTGACCGAAAAATCATTGTCCTGCTTCGGCCCGATACGATGTCTCTGTCTCATCAGGTCAATAATCTGGCGTTCCGCAGCGTACAAGTCCTCAGTGCTCTTCGCCTTGATATATATAATCCGCACCATGCCGGGGAACGCGGTCCCGAAAACCTTTTTCTGGGCAGTGGTTATCGGAATAAATATGGTGTCGTCCTGGTCCTGGCCGGAAGGCGACGGTCCTTTCGTCGAAAGCACTCCGAGAACGGTGAAAGGAATATTTTTGATGCGGATCACCTGTCCTGTGGGATCCATGTCGCCGAAAAGATTATCCACGACTGTCTGACCTAACAAACAAACCTTGGTCCCGCTTTTGACGTCCTGTTCCGTAAAGGGCCTGCCTGCCGAGAGCGTCCAGTCCCTTCCGGTCAGCATGCTCGGAGTAGTTCCCGAGATACCCGTGGACCAGTTCTGATGGCCGTACACGACCTGCGCAACGCCGTTCAAAACAGGGGCAACATCCGACACAGCCGGGCACTCCTTCTGTATGGCCTCAGCATCGCTCAAGGTGAGCGTCGACTGAGTGCCCGCTCCCATGCGGACTCCTCCAGAGGTAGTTGCTCCCGGAACGACCATCAGGATATTGCTGCCGATGCTCGCGATGAAATCGGCGATCTTTCTGCTTGCCCCCGCCCCTACCGCCACCATGGCGATAACGGCCGCAACGCCGATGATGATCCCGAGCATGGTGAGAGCCGAGCGCATCTTGTTGACCCAGAGAGCGCGGGATGCGATTTTTATGACAGATGGAATGTTAATCATTTCAATTTCGGATTGCGGAATGACAGATTAACCAAGAAACGGCAATTGGACGCAGACTTCGGCGTGAGCTTAGTCGAACGATAAACGCGGATTTTCGCGGACAAACCAAAAAGCTGATTGATTGGCATTTTTCCAAAAAGGACAATTGCGATTTCGGTTCTATTTTGAAAATCTGCGTTCATCCGATTTTTCTGCGTCCCAACGATTCTTTTCAGAGTCATGACCACCGGCGTAGCCGGTGGCTTGATTAAGCCCCATAGGGGCAGTGTTACTTGCACCCCTTAAGGGGTTATCTTCTTTTTCTGTTTATCCTGGTGCAATTGGCTGTTCCGATAGCCATTCGCGTCACGTTATTTGTCGCTGCTAATTGCTCCTGTTACGGGCACCCCTAAAAGGGGTCATGCACATCCCGATCATACTTGTCCACAATCGACTCGTTGATTTCCTGATCCTTGATGTATTTCCGTATCTTCGCTTCGTCCAGCCCTACCGTACTGACATAGTACCCGCGTGCCCAAAAACTATGACCTTTGAAATTCCGTTTGTGCTTACTGTACCGTTCAAACACGATCATCGCGCTTTTTCCCTTTATATACCCCACGATGGTCGCCACTGCATACTTGGGCGGGATCGACAGGCACAAATGGATGTGGTCTATACAGGCTTTCCCTTCCAAAATGCCCACCCCTTTGTATTCGCACAACCGACGCAATATCGGGCCAACATCCTGTCGAAGCCTTCCGTATATGACCTTCCTCCGGAGCTTCGGTACAAATACAACATGGTATTTACATTCATGGACTGTGTGTGCTGAACTTTCTTTCACCTGTTTGCTCCTTTCCTGCGATGACCACCGGAACAGCGGTCTTATTGTAGGAAAGGAGCTTTTCTTTTTCAAATACTACAGCATAGCTTTTTCTATTCTCCCCGGCGTAGCCGGGGGTTTAGCTTGGGAATTATTTACTATCCTTGCAGAAATCCGTATTCATTTTCGTATCACTGGTTCATCACTCACAATCCTGCCGTCCAGGAACCGTATGATTCTTCTGCTGTAGGCTGCAATATCGGATTCGTGCGTAACGAGGATGACTGTAATGCCGGACTCCTGGTTCAGCCTGACAAAAAGATTCATGATCTCATCGCTTGTTTTGCTGTCGAGATTTCCGGTGGGTTCGTCCGCAAGGATAATCGGGGCTTCGTTTACAAGTGCGCGGGCGATTGCAACGCGTTGCTGCTGGCCGCCGGAGAGCTGGTTTGGGTGGTGGCCTTCCCTTCCCTCAAGCCCGACACTCTTGAGCGCTTTGAGCGCCCGTTCCCTTCGCTCATCCTGTGAGAAGCCGTTATAGAGCATCGGAAGTTCGACGTTCTCAAGGGCTGATGTTCGGTGAAGGAGGTTGAAGCCCTGGAATACAAAACCCAGTTTTTTATTCCTGATCTCGGCCAGTTCATCGCGGGAAAGCCCGGACGTATCGACTGTGTCAAGCAGATAGCGGCCGTCTGTGGGGGTATCGAGGCATCCCAGGACGTTCATAAAGGTCGACTTGCCCGAACCGGAATGTCCCATGATCGCAACAAACTCGCCTTTGTCGATGGTCGTCGAAATGGAATCAAGGGCCCGCAGATCGATGTCCCCTATCGTGTATACCTTGCTGATGTTTTTTGCTTCTATGAGGGGCATGACACCTCCGACTTACCGCAACCTCGGCTAAGCAGGAATTGAAAAATGCAAAGTGCAAATTGCAAAAATGAAAATTTAGCGATGTGGTTGTTTTTCGGCGAAATCTGCGAAATCTGCGAAATCTGCGGAAAATGTCCTGGGATTAGAACATCCTCGGACCGCGCCCGGCGCCCGACGAAGCAGGCGCTTTATTTTTCCGCATCATATCCACGATCAATTGCTGCCCTTCCTTCAAATCGCCGGACACGACTTCTGTATAATTTCCGTCGCTGATGCCGGCAGTTATTGCGATGCGTTTTGCTTTTCCGTTTTCGAGGATCCAGACCGTAGGGCACTTCTTCTCCCCGGCTTCTGAGCGTGCTCCTTCTATCTTTCCGGCTGCTCGTTCCATCATCCTGAACCTGAGCGCGGTGTTTGCAATCCTGACAACGTCCTTCTTTCTGGTAATAATGACAGACACGTTCGCAGTCATTCCGGGCATCAGTTTAAAATCCCGGTTACTCACGTCAATGATAACGTCATAGGTGACCACGTTCTGGACGGTAATCGGCGCCTGCCTGATCTGACGGACCTTGCCTGAAAAGACGGTATCCGGATAGGCGTCCACGGAGAACTCTACGTCCTGGCCGACTTTAACCATCCCGATATCGGACTCGGCAACGTTCGTGTTGATCTGCATCTTCGTGATGTCCTGTGCAATCGTAAAAAGCGTGGGCGTCTGGAAACTTGCCGCAACTGTTTGTCCGACATCGACTGACCTGGAAATCACGATGCCGTCAACCGGAGAAATGATCGCGGTATACCGCAGATTGGTTTCAGCGAGCCGCAGCGATGCCTTTGCCTGCAGGAATTGCGCCTTTGCGCTGTCGAAATTCGTTTCTGCCGTTTCCAGATCGCTTCGGGGCACAAGATTGCGGCTGAAAAGCTCCTGGTTCCGTTTCAGGCTTCGCTCCGCGTCGCGCATCTGCGCGTCGGCTTTTCCGAGGTTGGCCCTCGCCTGCTCGGCCTGCGCTTCGAACATGTCCGGGTCGATTTGGGCTATGAGCTGCCCCTTTTTAACTTTGGAGTTGAAGTCAACATAGAGCTTCTTGATCGTTCCTGACACCTGCGTGCCTACCAGAACAGTCATTACGGCGTTCACGGTTCCCGTTGCGGTCACGGTCTGCTGGATCTCTCCCCTGCTTACCGTATCGGTCCTGTATTCCGGTTTGCTGCCGTTGCCGCGAAATACAAAGAACAGTACCAGCGCAAGTACGACGGCAGCGGGAATTGTAAACCGCCATTGTTTAAATATCTTCATGAAGCTTAACGGCATCCGGTTATTCATGTAAGCCCGCTCTTTTCCGTGTTTTGAAAATCTCGAAATTTCCCATCCTGGACTGGAGCCGGTCCATGTACAGATACACAACCGGCGTTACATAGAGCGTCAAGGTCTGTGAAAATAAAAGACCACCGACCACGGCAAGACCGAGCGGACGCCGCGACTCCGCACCTGCGCCAAAACCGAGCGCAATCGGAAGCGTGCCCAGCAGTGCAGCCATCGTCGTCATCATGATCGGACGAAACCGTATCATGCATGCCTTGAATATTGCGTCCCGGGGCGAGGCCCCTTCACTCCGCTGGGAATCCAGAGCAAAGTCGATCATCATGATGCCGTTCTTTTTTACGAGACCCACGAGCAGGATAACACCCACGAACGCATAGACATTCAGGTCCGAACCAAAGATCAGCAGCGTCACGAGCGCGCCGAACCCTGCAAAGGGCAGCGCAGAAAGAATTGTAAGCGGATGAATGAAGCTTTCATACAGGATGCCGAGCACGATGTAAATCACCAGTGTTGCAGCGAGCAGGAGCAGGCCGAGCCCCTGCATGGACGACTGGAATGCCTGGGCCGTGCCCTGGAAGCTCGTGGTAATCGAAGAGGGCAAGGTGTCCCGTGCGGCTTTGTTTACTGCATCCACTGCCGTTCCCAGGGAAACGCCCGGCCTCGTATTGAAAGACAGGGTCACTGCGGGGAGTTGACCCAGATGATTAACCGCCAAAGGGCCCAGGCTCTGAGAAAGGTTTGACACGGTCCTGAGGGGAACCAGCTGGTTGCCCGACGAACGGATATACAGCAGAGAGAGCGAGGCAGGGTCTTGCTGGTACTCCGGCTCCAGCTCCATCAGGACCCGATACTGGTTGTTCGGCGCGTAAATGGTCGTTATCTGCTGGCTGCTGTACGCGGCCTGGAGCGCTGTCTGAAACTGTGTCGCGGTAATGCCGAGGGCTGACGCTTTATCGCGGTCGAGCTCCACGTTCACCTGGGGGTTCTTGATCTGCAGGTCGCTTGTCACGTCCTGAAGCAGCGGTAATTCGCGCAGCCTGGCCTCAAGCCTGGGCGCATTCTCGTAGAGCTCGTTGATATCAGGGCTCTGCAGCGTAAACTGGTAAAGACTCTTGGTGATAGTCCCGCCCAGGCGCACCGGAGGAGGGTTCTGAGGAAACGCCATGATCCCGGGGACCTGTGCGAGCTTGGGTCTGAGCTGCTGTATCACCTCATCCACATGCAGCTTCCGCTCTGAACGAGGCTTGAGCCGGACGAACAGCCGTCCCTGATTTCCCGATGAGCTGGCGCCGCCTGAGCCTGCGCTCGACATAAAGGCATCAACGTTCGGGTCCTTGAGCACTATGGCAGCAACTGCCTGCTGATGCTGTTTCATTGATTCAAACGAGGTACCCTGCGCGGTTTCCGTTACAATTGCCATCTGTCCGGTGTCCTCGCTCGGGAGGAAGCCCTGTGGCATGTACCAGAAGAGGACCGCAGTTGCAAGCAGAACGCCCCCCGAGACGATCATCGTACCCGGGCGGTGCTCGAGCACGTAGGTCAGGGTCCGTTCATAAAAATGCAGCATGTTGGCGAAAAAGCGATCTGACGCCTGGTACAGTTTGCCATGCTGTTCATTTCCGTGGGGCCGCACGAAGCGGCTGGTAAGCATGGGTATAAGCGTCAGGGCGACAAAACCCGAGATCAGGATCGACATGCCGATGGTGACGGCGAATTCATGGAGAAGCCTCCCCATGATGCCTCCCATGAAAAACACCGGGATAAAGACAGCCACGAGCGATATAGTCATGGACAGGATGGTAAAACCGATTTCTTTGGATCCCTTGAGCGCGGCCTCCATGACGGTTTCGCCCATCTCAATATGCCGGATGATATTTTCGAGCATTACGATGGCGTCGTCGACCACGAACCCGACAGAAAGCGTGAGCGCCAGGAGAGACATATTGTCCATGCTGAAGTCGAGCAGATACATGACTGCGAATGTACCCACCACGGACATGGGGAGCGCCAGGCTCGGGATGACGGTAGCGGAAAGGTTCCGGAGGAACAGAAAGATCACGAGCACGACAAGGCAGACCGTCAGGACCAGGGTGAATTGAACGTCATGGACCGAGTTACGAATGGATTCCGAACGGTCGAACAGGACCTGGAGGTTTACCGAGGCCGGGATCTGCTGGCGGAACGTCGGAATAAGCTTCTTGATGGAAGCCACGACCTCGACCGTGTTCGTGCCCGGCTGGCGCTGGATGGCGAGAATGATCGCCCTGGTGTCCTTGAACCAGCCCGCGACCTTGTCGTTCTCCACGCTGTCTATCACGTTGCCTATTTCCTGGAGCCGCACGGGCGCTCCGCCGCGGTACGCGACAATAACGGAACGATATGCCTTTGCGTCCAGGAGCTGGCCTGTTGACTGAATGGTAAACGCCTGGTTCGCGCCTTCAAGCGTGCCTGTAGGAAGATTCACGTTCGCGCGTGAGACTGCGCCCGCCACTTCATCAATACCGATTCCCCTGCTTGCCAGGGCCCGGGGATTGAGCTGGACCCTAACGGCGTATTTCTGTGACCCGTATACCTGAACCTGGGCCACACCGCTCACCATGGAGATGCGCTGGGAAATAATGGTCTGGGCGTAGTCGTCTACTGCGGAGAGCGGCATTGTGGGAGAACTGAGAGCAAGGTAGAGCACCGGCGAGTCGGCGGGATTTACCTTGCGGAACGACGGCGGGCTCGGCATGTCCTCCGGCAGCTGGCGCGCCGCGGAAGCAATTGCCGACTGAACGTCCTGGGCCGCGGCATCGATGTCTCTGCTGAGGTCGAATACGATCGTTATCCGGGTGTTCCCCTTGCCGTTGGCCGAGGTCATGGATTCAATGCCGGCGATGGTCGAGAACTGCTTTTCGAGAGGCGTGGCCACGGCCGAAGCCATGGTCTCCGGGCTTGCTCCAGGCACGTTCGCGGTCACCTGGATCGTCGGAAAATCCACGTTCGGCAGGTCGGAGACCGGCAGCAGCCGGTACCCGGCGATGCCCGCGAAGAGGATGGAAAGCATCACGAGCGTCGTCATTACGGGACGGCGTATCGATAGTTCGGAAATATTCATGGTTAAAATTCCAAATTACAATACCAAATAACAAAAAATGTAACTACTCAGGTCATTTCTTTATCCGCAGATTACGCAGATTTCGCAGATAAAAACAAAACCCGAATTCTGGTTTTAAAATCTGCGTCCATCTGCGAAATCTGCGGACGGGACGGCGTATCGATAGTTCGGAAATATTCATGGTTAAAATTCCAAATTACAATACCAAATAACAAAAAATGTAACTACTCAGGTCATTTCTTTATCCGCAGATTACGCAGATTTCGCAGATAAAAACAAAACCCGAATTCTGGTTTTAAATTAAAATCTGCGTCCATCTGCGAAATCTGCGGATAGAAGGCTTTTTCTCAGATTTGTCTTAATGCCGTTCTGAAAAGAAGCTGAATAGTTACCAAAAAATATCCAATTATTGAAGTACAGTGACCAAGCGTTTGGGACTCGATACTTGGTTTTGTTGCTTATTTGGGATTTAATGCTTGAGGTTTGGCGCTTGTTCCCTCGTTGGAAGGAACGTTTTTAATCTCCACCTTGGCACCGGGTGTGAGCCGGAGCTGTCCGTCGGTCACGACCTTCTCGCCCGCGGCAACGCCCTTTTCTATAATCGTCCCGTTCTGATATATTCTCCCCGGTGTTACCATGCGGAGCTCGGCGGTCATATCGTTCTTGATCACATAGACGTACTGGCCCTGCTGGCCGGTTTGTACCGCCTGCGACGGAACAACCACCCGGTTTGGCTCCATCGTAAGAGTAAGGATAACGTCCACGAACTGACCCGGCCAGAGCCGCTTATCCCGGTTCTCGAATGTACCTTTGAGCCTGATCGTTCCCGTTGCCCGGTCGACCGCGTTATCGATGAAGGTCAACTCACCGCGGGCTGGTTTTTGTTCATCGCCCGGGATAACTGCATCGACTTTCAGCTCCCGCAGTGCCGCATATTTCTTGATGTCAGAGAGGTTCTGCTCGGGAACGGCAAATGTGACGTAAATAGGCACTATCTGGTTAATCATCGTGAGCGCGACGTCATTCGCCTTGACCACATTGCCTGCATTGACAAGAACCGCGCCGGCCCTTCCGTTGATCGGAGATTTTATCGTGCAGTAAGAAAGCAGAAGCCTGCTGTTCTCGACATTGGCCTTGTCAGCGTCCACCGCAGCTGCCAGCGCCTCAGCGTTTGCGCGCAGCTGGTCGTACTGATCGCGGGAAACATACTCTTTTTGGACTAAAATCGCGTACCGCTTCGCCTGTTCTTCGGCATTCCTTGCCTGCGCGAGGTTCTTTGCGAGCGTGGCCTCGGCCTGCTTCAAGGCGCTTTCGTACGGCCTGGAATCTATCTTGAACAGCAAGTCGTCCTTTTTAACTTCCTGTCCTTCTTTAAAGTAAACTCCGGCAACTTCTCCTCCCACCATGGGCTTGACGGTCACCGCGTTGTAGGACTCTACATTTCCGATTGTCCTTACCTGCAGCGGGATATTTTTCTGTTCAGCGGGTTGGGTCATTACAGGCACGCTTCGCGGGCCTTTTTTGGCATCTCCCTCTGCACAGGCAAAAAACAGCGGCAAGAAGGTCAGTATTGTGAATGGAATCGAAAAATACCCGGGAATGTGAGTCATGCTAAATCCTTTCAAAAACAAAAACGAGCGACGACGGAAGACCGGCCCTCTTGCTTCATCTTCCCCCACCCATCGCCTTCTCGATGCTCGCTTGTGCAATTTTATAGTTTGCCAGGGCGCTCGTATGATTTGCCTGGGCGCTAACATACGTGGCGAAGGCATCTGAAACCTCGACCGGGCTCCCCACTCCTGCGGCATATCTTCCATTCGCAAGATCAAGATTTTCCCTGGCCTGGGCAGCAGCCAATTCAGCGGTAGATATACTGGCTTCGGCAGCCTGGAGGTTGAAGTATGCCTGGCGAACTTCGAGAAGTATTTGCTGACGCAGCGATTCTTCATTCGATCGGACCACATACACTGCTGATTTTGCCTCTGCTGCCTGATGGCTGGTCAAAAACCCGCTGAATAAAGGAATGGTCAGAGCGACTCTGACATTCCAACCGTCGTCGGACCGGGCCGGACTGACATCGACTTCCGACCGGTTGTAGCTGGCGCTTCCCGACAAAACCGGATAGTAGCCTGATCTGGCCAGGCTTATATTCGATTCGGCGGCCTGCCTCCTCGCAACTATGGATCTGAGGTCGGGCCGGTTCTCAAATGCCCTCGCCGTCGCCTGGTCCAGGGTTATTGAATACTGCTGGAATGAAAGCTCGTCTTCAATCCCGTATTCGGGCGCGTCCGGAACTCCCATTGCATTATTCAGCGTGACCCACGCTATCTTGAGAGCGTTCTCGGCATTGATCAGGCTCAGTTTTGCATTGCTCAAATCGACCTCCGCCTTGATTACGTCGATTTTGGCCTTTGTACCGACTTCGTAAAAACCCCGCGCCTGATCCAGGTGCAATTCAAATCGCTTAAGCACATCAGTCGCAACATCCCGGGTCCTGATTGCCTTCAGAACGCCGTAATAGGACTGTTTCACGTTCAGAATCGCGGTATCTTCCGCAGTAACGAGATCGGACCGGGAAGATTCCATATTGAATTTCGAAATATCAACGGATGAAGACGTCTTTCCGAAATCGAGGATATTCTGGTTTAAACCGATGCTTGTCGTATACTGATCGTACCGGGCCCCCCCGGAAATAGTTGATGAAGTGCCGGAGTTGGAACTGATCGTGCTATATGCAGCGGATGCGGTCAACTGGGGGTAATAGCCCGCGCGCGCCTCGCCTACTCTGCTTCTGCTGACTTCGACGGAATTGCGTGCTGCGAGGATGGCTGGATTTTTTTTGAGCGCGATCTCCACGCACTTGCCGAGCGTCAAGGTCTCGCCCGCACTTATCATGCCGGCACCTGACCGGTCATCTTTTCCCTTCGCTGCTTCCGGCATGACCGTCACAGGAGTATCCACAGATGTCTGTGCTTGAATCTGTGCTTGAAGATGAAGCGGAACCGCGGCAAAAAACAGAAGGAACAGCGCAATCAGGCTTTTCCTTAATCCGGCATTCCCGTGCATACGACTCCTCTCTCCGAACTTGTACCTTAGACCCCTATTAGACACTGCATAACAGAAAAGGTTGCAGCAGCCGGGCCTTTTATCCGCCGTTTAATGTTCCGTGCATGAAAATAGAAATTATATGCTGCACGTCTTTTTCCATCGCGTCTTTTTTCATTCCAGCGGGCCGCATGATTTCTTCAGATCTGAAATATGAGAAAAGAATCCAGAGAAAAACGCGTGCTGCCATTTGAGGCTGTAAATCCTTTCTAAACAAGCCGCGGCTCTGCAGCCCCTGGAAGTAACCTGCAAGCGTCGTCCGCATTTCGTCCAGGAACCTGTTATAGATCTGCCTGATCTTCTCGGGATAGACCGTAACCTCGGAATACATTATTTTAATCATTGACTTGCGGTCTTTGAGAGTCAACAGGAAGCGTGTTGCGATCGCGATAAGGGCTTGATCGGTCGGGAGGCCTTCGAGTTCCGGCAGGAGTTCCTTCAGTTTAGGAAGGAATGTATAACCGGTAAGCAGTTCTTCAAAAAGACGCTCTTTTGAACCAAAGTGCCTGAAGAGGGTGATCTCGGTAACCCCTGCTTCCTGGGCAATCTCTTTGGTCGTGGCCCGGAGATATCCCTTTTCGGATATCAATTTAAGAGTCGCCTTCAACAACTGTTCTTTTGTATTCAAGATTGCCATGCGTGGAAAGTTTCCGACAGTGTCCCTTCACGAACTTGAATTATGCGATGCCCCGCTGAACCTGCTCCATCTGGTAAGTAAGCACTTACATTATACTTCCCTCTTGCCTGTGTCAAGCCTTTTATCGTAAATCAGCGTTTTTCCGCTTGCAAAGGCTCCATCCTTATGGTATTGTACGCCTGCTTTTTTTAATTATTCTGATCCGGAGCGGAGGCGTATCGTGGCGGGAACATGTGAAATCTGCGGCAAAGGAAAACTGAGCGGCAACCAGGTAAGTCATGCGAACAATAAAACGAAGAAAGTTTCGAAACCCAACATCCAATCGGTAAGGGCGGTAGGTCAGAACGGGGCTCATATGCGTGTACGCGCATGCACGCGGTGCATTCGCTCCGGCAAAGTCAAAAAAGTAAGCTAATCGTGAAAACTGTATCCCCGGCATTGAACAGCCGGGGAGAATCTCCATTCCCGGAAATTATTTTATTTTCGTTCCCGTTCAATTATGCCGGTCCATCCGTTCTGCGAATCTTATTATTACCCTACTCACCGCCTGAGTTCATTCAATGGAGTTGCTATTTTTGTTAACTTTTAAACCAGCATTTATAGGTTGACAATCTCTTATTTATGTTTATTCTAATACATAGATACTGTTCATTGTAAAAGCCCAAAATCCGCAAAATAAGGAGGTGAAAAACGGCAAAGAAGATCCGCAGCACGAAATATCCACGAAATATCACGGTTCTAAAGGGAAAGCAGTTCATTTATTTCATAATTCAACAAAAGGGGGTAATAATATGAGTTTGAAAAAAAGCGCGGTTCTCGGATTGGTTGTTCTTAGTCTCTTTGCTCTTTTCCTTGCAATGTCTTCGAATTCATCAGTTGAAGCGGCGGACGTGAAAGTAGTTACTGTAAAGGAAACGCCCGCAGCAAAAATACCGACCTTCAACGCCACGGCCTACATTGCGGGTCACGGCGGCCATCTGGCTATTATTGATATGAACACGATGAAGGCCCCTGTCGACGTTGAGAAAGAACGCATAGTTCTTGCTGAGGCGGGTTCCGAGATGGAGGGCAAAATCGCCGGCATGAGTTTTGAAGAAACCAAGAAGGCGGGCGGCTCACACGGGCAGGAGCTCTACACCGAACAGGGCAAAAAATATCTCGTAGCCGGCACGCTGGCGGGGAATGTCTACAAGATCGATCTCGCAACCGGCAAAAAGGAAGGCCCGTTCAAAGTCGGTGAAAAATTCTGCGGCGCTATTGCCGGCCCGGACGGCAACATATATTTTGAAGACATGGCGGACGGCCATGTCTATGTGTGGGACGCGAAAACCCTGAAGACGGTCGATAAGATGCCCGTCGGAAAGGCAGTCTGCGGAATTCAGTGGACCAAGAACAACAAGAAGGCGTATATAACCGACATGCCCACGGGCGTCGTGTATGTATATGACTGGACGAAGAAAAAGGAAATCAAGCAGATCACGAGCCCGGAAATGACCTTTATTCATCAGGCCCGCATGACTCCGGACGGCAAATATCTGTGGGTAAGCGCGCCCAACGAGTTCGACCCGGGCTTGAAACCGGGCACCCACAAGAGCCAGGTAATCGTAATCGATACGGCGAAGGACGCCATCGTGAAGCGAATCGTCCTCCCGGACAACATCAGGCCTCACGATTTTGCGTTCACGAAGGACGGCAAATATGTCTTCCTGTCTTCGCGCACGTATGGTGATGACAGCACGCTGAATATTATGGAAATGAGCAGCAACAACCTGGTCGGAAAAGTTTCTGCATGCGCGGCATGCCACAAGGCTGCGGGCGTGGAAGTCAAAATCGACAAGGGTTCGCCTCTTCTCTGCGGCATTACCATCGACTGGCATAAATAATCAACCTGTTTTCCGGGGGGCGATGATCTGTCGCCCTCCGGTTTTTTCTTCACTGCAATCCATTCAAATCCGACCGTTTTCACACCAGCATGCACTCGCTCTTTCAGCCCGGCATCTGTTTGTTCAGTAACCCGGTTTACTTGCCCTTCTTCTTCTGGTATAATAATCCATCTTAATTGAGAAGGAAAAATGCTCCAGGAATGAATATCCCGTATGTCGCCCTCAAAAACCTTAAAAGAAAACTCACGCGGACCTGGCTGCTGTTTGCCATTGTTGCCGTAGTAGCCTGCACTCTCTTCAGCGCGACTCTATTTCTCAAGAGCATTAACAACGCGCTCAAACTGGGAACGTATCGCCTGGGGGCAGACATACTTGTCGTGCCCCGGGAAGCCGAGACAAAAGCGAAGGCTGCCCTTCTTTCAGGGGAGCCCACTCAGTTTCTTATGAACAGGACGGTCCTCGACCAGGTTAAAAAAACGCAGGGCGTCAGAAACGCTACACCTCAGCTCTTCATAAAACCGACAAGCTTTACCTGCTGCTTCAACGTGGACGTATTCCTCGTGGCGTTCGACCCGGTGACGGACTTTACGGTCAAACCCTGGCTCGAGAAGCATTTGAATAGAAATCTGGCGGATAATGAAATTGTAACCGGAAGGGAAATTCCCGTTATCGCCGGCGACAGCATACCGTTCTTCGGGACCGTGTTTCAGGTTGCCGGCACCATGGACCCCACGGGTATGGATTTTTTCGATCGATCGGCTTTCATGAGCCTCGAGGCCGCCTACAAAATGGCGGAAGAATCTGCAGCGAAGGCCATAGAAAAAATAGATATCAGCCGGGAAAGCATCTCCACGGTCCTGGTCCAGGTTGGTGAAGACATAACACCCGACCGCGTAGCAATAAGGCTTGAGCATGACATTCCTGACATCAAAGCCCTGACTTCGGACACAGTAATCAGCACCGTGAGAAAACAGCTGTCCGGGCTTATCAATGCCATTTTAATCATCAGCGTCATTCTCTGGATAATCGTCCTCCTCATCATGGCCTTTGCCTTTTATATGATCGTCAATGAGCGCCGCAGGGAAATAGGACTCCTGCGGGCTATGGGTGCGAACCGCCGTCATATAGGAATTATCATCCTGACCGAAGCCTCCATTCTCTCTGCTGCCGGCGGAGCCGCCGGAATCATGCTGGGGTTCGTACTGCTTTTCAGCTTCAAGAACCTGATGCTGCACTACCTGAAGCTGCCGTATCTCTTTCCGTCAGCACTTGAGCTGGCCGCCCTGACGGCTGCAGCCCTTCTTTTTGCTGTTTTGACAGGCCTTTTCTCAGCGCTTTTGCCGTCACTCGCTGTTATCAGAACCGAACCCTATGAAGCGATCAGGAGCTCCGAATGAATATTTATATGATCATCTCGCTGCTGATTATGGGGTTGTATTCCGGATGTTCAAATGATAAAACCGGCACGCAGGCGCCAGTTCCAAGGGAAAAGAGCGAAGTGGAGATACTGCGCGAAAAGACCAGGGACAATCCGAGAGATGCAGCCGCATGGTTTCACCTCGCGGACCTCTATGAAAGAGCTGATATGTTCAGGGAAGAAGTAGATGCCCTGAAGAAGGTCGTGGCCATAAAGCCCGAGCACGGGTACGCCTCACTGAAACTGGGAAATGCCTATAACAGACTCGGATTATACCGGGAGGCTGTGGGCAGCTTCTCAAACGCCGGGAAATATCTTCCAAAGGACCCCGTACTGTACAACAATGCCGCGTTCGCTTATGGCAAATTAGGCGAAATCGACAATCAAATCGCGTCACTCAAAAATGCTGTCTCCCTGCGTCCGAGATACGCAACCGCGCGTTTCAACCTGGGTGTCTCCTTTCTGAAAAAAGGACTGAAGGGCGACGCATTGAAGCAGTATCAGGAGTTGAAGAAATTCGATGAAGGCGTTGCAGAATCTTTGAAAAAAGAGATAGATGCAAAGAGGAAATGATCATGAAGAGACAGTTATCGAGACCCGCGCTCGCCGCTTTACTCTGTTTGTTTTTTGCCTTTCCCGCTGCTGCCGAAACGATAAAATGCAGGCAGTGCGGCATGCTTTCCGATATCGCGTCGAAATTTACATCACGGATCGTGAATGCCAACAAAACGCTCTATTTCTGCGACATCGGCGACCTGCTGACCTTTATCAACGGCAATAAACCGCCGACTGAGCGCATTGAAGTGCGTGACTACAATACGGGTGAATGGATTGACGGCCAAACCGCCTTTTATGTGCATGCCGACAAGAAACTCATTTCGCCGATGGGCTGGGGAATCGCATCGTTCAAGGACAGAAAAACAGCCGCGCAGTTCGGCAGCGTCATGAATTTTTCAGCAGCACTAAAGGCAGTTCGATGAATAAATGGACCGGCTTTACCGCTTTGATCGGCGGAATCCTGCTTATTGTTGTTCCCCGTTTCATTCTTCCTGCGTGTGAGTATCAGGGATATGCTGCAATGCACTGCTCGGATACGGCACGGTGGGAAATGGCTGTCGGCACGCTGCTCATACTGACCGGCGTTCTTGCGCTTTTCCTGAAATTCCGAATCGGGCTGATAGTGTGCTCATTGGCAGCCATCTCACTTTTCATCGTCTCCTTCGTGCTCCCCGATGTATCGGGTTACTGCCGGAGCGCCAGGATGCCGTGTAATTACGGAATGGTGCCAGGCATCCGCTTTATCGCGGCCGCCGGTGTAATATCAGGCGTCGCGGCCGTGATCGGCATATTTAGAAGGTATGCACGGAATCGTTCATCCTGAAAACGGCAGTTGGACGCAGATGAACGCAGGATAACCGCAGATCAAACAAAGAATTTTTAGAGAAAAAAATTCACCCGCAGGGTGACTGCTTTTACGATACAAGAACTTTTTTTTATCCGACTTTATCTGCGTTCATCCGATTTTTCTGCGTCCCAAGTGCTTTTTTTAGGTTCATAGACTCTGTTCAAAAGGGATATATCCAAAAAGGTTAGTGGAGAAAGGAAACGCATGATCGAACTGAAGGGATTATCGAAAACATATAAAGTTTCAGGAAATACAATAAAGGCCGTGCATCCCGTAGATCTGTCCATTCAGCGCGGCGAGTTCGTTTCCATTGTAGGGCATTCAGGGAGCGGGAAAAGCACTTTCCTGAGTCTCATCGGCGGCATTGCAGTGCCCGATACCGGCACTGTGTCGATCGACGGCAAGAATATCCGGGAATATGATGATAATCGCCTTTCCCGCCTGAGAAACGAGAAATTCGGGTTTGTGTACCAGTTCGCCAGTCTTATTCCTACACTCACCGCCGCTGAGAATGTCCTTCTTCCAACAGTGTTCGGCGGCAATAAAACCGCGGCAGACGCAGTAAAGCTGCTCCAGGAGGTCGGCCTGGGCGACAAGATCGATCGGTATCCTTCTGAGCTTTCAGGTGGAGAGCAGCAGCGGGTGGCGATCGCGAGGGCCTTTATCCACGATCCCGAAATCATACTTGCGGATGAGCCGACCGGAGATCTGGATGAGGAAACTGAGGCCGAGATCATGTCTTTTTTTGAACGTGTCAACCAGGAAAGAAAAGTGACGATGATTATGGTTACCCATAGTTCGGAGATTGCACTCCGTGCCGGCAAACGCCTTAGAATGAAACAGGGCGTCCTTGAAAAGGTCGGTTGAAGAGCGCTGTTAGCTGTTTTCGCTTTTCCTATTACGTGTTAAAAAAAGGGCGGCTCCTTTTCAGGGCCGCCCTTCTGCTTACCGTCTGCCAACGACTATTTCTTCTTTTCCGATTTATCTCCGTACAGATAATCGTACTCCGCCGGATGATGATGCTTTAACTGCTCTATGGACATCTTCCCCGTCAGCCACATCCAGTTCATCGGGAACACCTCAGAGCGCAAATGCTCGTTATAGAAATGGAATATGAGGATGAACACGATCGCCAGGAGCGCTTCATCACTGTGCATGATAAAAAGCACATCCCATGCCCAGTTGATTGTCCATGACGGGAACAGCGACGACACCATCACCGGGAACGCAAGAAAGAACCCGGACGCCCCGATGATGAACATGCCCCAATAAACCGCCCAATAATCGAATTTCTGCATATAGTTGAATTTTCCGAAGTAGGGCTTTCCCTTCCTGAATCCGAAGAAGTACATGAAGTTGTGGATTGCGTCCACAACATCCTTTGGGGTAGGAACAAGCGAGAACCTGAACTGCCCTTTTCGCGCCCTGTTGATCAGATAGAATTGGTGATAAATGAAATCGAGGAGCATCGTGATGCCGGCTACACGGTGAATGATCCCCGCCATTTTTGCACCGCCCCAGAAGCTGATCCAGGCGCTTGCCGGGTCCTGATATGCGTATTTGAGCCCCCAGCCGGTAAAAGACAGGAGCAAGAACGTCGTGAACATGATAACATGCTGGATCCGTGCGGAGAGGTCAAACCTCTCTATCTCGGCAGGAATATTCTTATTCATTGTGCCCCCCCTTCCTGAATACGCGGTCGCGAATGTCGGCAAAAATGTCGAGCAGTACGTGGATACATATGAACAGAAAGACACTCACGGTGAGAAGAATAAGAGTGATCTCGGCATAGTGCGCAACCGGATGGAGCGGTTTATGGGTGATCGCAGCAACAAATTTTTCATTGGCTCCTGGATGACATTTGGAACACGTCTTGACCTTGTTCGCAGGAGAGACCGGTGATGTCTGGTTCTTAGCGGTCACGATATCATGTGAACCGTGGCAGCTTGCACAGGAAGGAGCCCCGCTGTGACCTACCTTCAGTTTCCTTCCGTGGAAACTCTCTTTATACCGCTCCATAACATGACTGCTGAAGCCGTATTTCTCAGACATCATTTTTTCTTCATGGCATGTTCCGCATGCCTGCACGACATTGAAATGATTTACGGCCGATTCCTTGCCGGCTTTCGGGTAGATGTAATGCGGAGATCCATGACAACTGGAACAAACAGGCCCGTCCGTAGATTTCTTTTTCATCACATTCTGCCCGTGGACGCTTGCTGTATACGTCTGGTATGCATCCGGATGGCAGGTTACGCATGCGGCTTGCGCTACAGGGTCTATTTTGCTTTTGTGCGAGATGGCGGCGGAAAGCTCCAGCGTTGTCTTGTCAGGCTTACCCGATATAAGACCCTGATGCTGGGATCCTTTCAAGACCATATGGCACATGGTGCAGTCATTCATTGCGCCATGGACAGACTTTGAATATTTTTCCTGGTCGACCTTGACTGATCCTTCCATCGATCCATGACACCCCAGACAGGTAGACGCATCAGTCGCTGCGCCTGCTGTGCTGGTCAATGCAATGATGAACAACAACAGAACTATTACGTTCAGCAGATTCCTCATACTCTCTATTCTCTCCTTTCAAAATTATGCAAAATCAACTATGCAAAAATCAGCAACAGATGTCATCTTCCTGTTTTACTACCCCTGAATAAAAAAAATAGAATGAACTAGTCTCCAACTTTAGTCAAGATTTTTTTACTGGAAATATCAGTTTATGCCTTATTCTTCTGCCGAGACTTTCTGGTCTGATACGCCTACCACCCACGAAAGAGCCAAGCCGAACATGACCGAATAACGGCTCCTGACAAGCGGGCTGTTTTCGAATACAGCGCCGTGGAGGTCGTCAAGACGGGCAAACGCTCCAAACCATGAAGACGCGAACCGCCGGCTCAGTGCCGCCGTCAGTTGAAACCCGCCATATCCTCCCCGTACAGCGTACCGCGGCCGGTTGAAGGTCTCGAAAGCAGGGTCGACACCGTAATAATAGGCGTTAAACTTCTTGTCCGTAAAAAGCGGGCCGGTTGTCAGACCGGCGTTCCATCGCTTTTCCGGTGTTCCCAGCGCCCACTCAACGTTGATCCTCGGATTAAAAACATATCCGACCTGCCTGAGGTACGTCAGATCTGTTGCCGCAACCATTCGGATTGGAAACTGCAGGGACAGATCGCCGGAAAAAAAAGGAACGCTGCGTAAATCGATATAAAGAGATGGTCCGATTTCGCCAGTCGGATCAAGATCGGGCATACCTTCCCGTGCACTATTTTTATTGCTGTTTACCGGCGGCGATGCATTAACGCTGATATTCAGTTCGATCCGATCGGTTTGAAATAGAATTCCGCGTGTCGACTTCCGATCGACCTTCAGAATTTCACCCCTGTAAACCAGGTATGGCACCGGCAGCCAGTAGATGGTGCGTTCATCGGACCCCCGATAATCCGCAAGATTTATAGTTGCCAATCCCGCACCGGCTTCCCAGAGCGGAAACTCCCCTCCTTCCGCAGCACTTGATATGACGAGAAGGACGGAAATCCCGTACAGGAAACACGCAAACCAGAACCGCAACCGGTAAATTCGAGTCAATTGGTCTAATCCGTTAAGAAAAAATTGCACATGTTGTGCCATCCTAAAACCTTTGATTTATCAGCAATAAAATCGATACAGTTTTTGCAATAATGAGAATTAATGCAAAATAATTACAATTTTGCGAAATAATACTATCGACCTTTTACGTCATAACAGACCGAAACAAGGTATAGTCCCTGCGGAGGCGCGGTACGTCCAGCGGCCGTACGGTCCCTGGACTTGAGCATTCGCTTGACATCACCTGGGCTGAAACGGCCAAGTCCCACCTCAACAAGCGTTCCTGTGATATTTCTGACCATGTACTGAAGAAAGGAATCTGCTTCAAGCGACAACTCGATGAACTCCCCGCTTTTCTTTATATCTACGCGTGTCAGAGTCCGAACCGGTGTCTTTGCGGAACAGCCGGCTGCGCGGAAGGCTGAAAAATCATGCCTGCCGACAAGACAGGACGCCGCCTGTTTCATGTTTGTTACATTCAATCGAAGATTGACATGCCAGGCGTAATGACGATATAGTGCTGAAGGAGTACGACGGTTCAGAATACGATACTTGTAAATCTTGCTTACTGCGCTGTAGCGAGCGTGAAAATCGTGAGGCTCTTCTCCGGACGACAATACTCTGATGTCTTCGGGCAGCAGGTAATTGAGTGCGGGCGCCCATGCCTCAGCCGGCATGCTGCTCGAGGTCAGGAAGCTGGCGACATGACCCAGCGCATGAACACCGGCATCGGTCCTTCCCGAAGAAACAGTCTTGCATTCTTCCTTGGCAAGGATCTTTATGGCGCGTTCAAGCGTTTCCTGTATCGTAGCGTTGCCTGTTCCCGCCTGTGTCTGCCACCCATGGTAGTTCGTACCCTCATATTCAAGGGTAAGCTTTATGTTTCTTTTCATCTTCCCGCTCGTCACATACGCTCCGAACACCCTGCCCTGGCGGTGCCACTCGTAAACGCGGACGCAAGTCTCAGCACTACGGCTATTCTCCCAGATATGCTTTTTTTATACCAGGGTCCTTTTCAAGGACCGCGGCGCTGCCTTCCATGACGATCTTCCCTGTTTCCATCACATAAGCACGATGAGCCAGACGAAGGGCTGCTTTGGCGTTCTGTTCGACCAGGAGGATGGTAACACCCTGTTCGTTGATCTCCTTGATGATGCGAAAGATGCGGCTTACGATAATAGGCGCGAGGCCCAGGGAAGGCTCGTCCAGGAGAAGCAGTCTGGGACGGGACATCAATGCCCTGCCGATGGCAAGCATCTGCTGTTCTCCTCCCGACAGGGTCCCGCCGAGTTGGCTTTTGCGTTCGGAAAGAGCCGGGAAGAGATTGAACATACGCTCGATATCGATCTCTGCGTTTTGCTTATTCCGGTGAAATGCGCCCATCTCCAGATTTTCACGCACGGTCATGCCGCCGAAAATACGCCTTCCTTCCGGAACCTGGGAAACTCCCATACGAACAATCTCGTGAGCAGGAAGCCCCGAGAGGTCCTTCCCCTCGAATAAGACGGCGCCCCTGCGCAACGGCGCGACGCCGGAGATGGTCATGAGAGTTGTCGACTTGCCGGCCCCGTTTGCTCCAATCAGTGCGACGATTTCGCGGCTCTTTACGCTCAGGCTGATCCCTTTCAAGGCATCTATCATGCCGTAGGAAACCATAACGTCTCTGAGTTCAAGCATGGAGGGACTCCTTCCCCAGATACGCTTCTATAACCTGGGGATTGTTCTGAACGTCCCTGGGCGCTCCCTCCGCGATCTTGACGCCATGGTCGAGCACAATGACCCGGTCCGAAATGCCCATAACGACTTTCATGTCGTGCTCGATCAAGAGTATCGCAACGCCGTTGTCTCGGATCCTGCGGATCAAACCCATAAGTTCATGCGTCTCCTGCGGGTTCATACCTGCCGCGGGTTCGTCGAGGAGCAGGAGGTGCGGCTCGGTTCCGAGCGCACGCGCAATCTCGAGCCTTCGCCGGTCGCCGTAGGAGAGGTTCGAAGCGAGGACGTTCTGCTTGCAGTCCAGACCGCTGAATTTCAGAATGTCAACGGCCCGGTATTCCATGTCGCGCTCTTCTTTTTTCACCCGGCGCGGCCTGAAAACGGCCCCGAACACACCGGCCTTCGTGCGGCAATGCGCAGCCACCATCACGTTCTGAACGCAGGTCATGCCCGCGAAGAGACGGATGTTCTGAAAAGTACGCGCAATGCCCATCGCGGTGATATCATGCGGGGCCATGCCCGTGATTTCCCGGTCGTGAAAGATAACGCTTCCTGCCGTGGGCTTATAAATGCCGGTAATACAGTTGAAGAACGTGGTCTTGCCTGCTCCGTTCGGTCCGATGATGCTGACGATCCTTTCACGCTCGACGCGCATGGTAGTGCCGTCGAGAGCTTTGAGCCCCCCGAAGTGCTTGGTCAGATTTTTTGTCTCGAGCAAAAGCATGATTTAACCTTACAGGATGAAAACTTTTATCCGCAGATTTCGCAGATTGCGCAGATTATGATTTCGGCTTGCGACTTATCGTCTCCGAATGCCCTAATCGTGAATCTTGAGTTGATAATTTTCCGACTTACGATTAACCCCCTGTACGAGCAGATTAATCCGCGAAATCTGTGTAATCTGCGGAAAAAGCTCCTGCCTTTATATCAAGTCGCTACTTCTCAGCGTTCCCCGCGGCTAAAATCCCTTTTTCGGGTTTATCAATATTCATATTTCCCAGCAGTCCCTGAGGCCGATAAATCATCATCAAGACGAGCGCCATCCCGAAAGCCAGCATCCTGTAGTCCTGGAAATCCCGGAAGATTTCGGGCAGAGTTATCAGAAGCAGGGCGCCGAGAATTATGCCGGGAATGCTGCCCATGCCGCCGAGCACCACCATGCAGAGGATCATTACCGATTCGAAAAAAGTGAAACTCTCGGGCGATACAAACGCCATTTTAGCAGCGAAGAAAACGCCGGCGACCCCAGCCACTGCCGACCCGATTACAAACGCGAGCAGCTTCAACCTGAAGGTGTCGAGACCCATGGCTTCGGCGGCAACTTCGTCCTCGCGTATGGCGATCCAGGCCCTGCCGATCCGGGACGTGATCAGTCGGTTCATTGCGAATACCGTCAGAATGCCAAAAAACAGAACCAGATAGTAAAAATCGAGCGTTGAATGAAGCGAGTATCCGGCAATGACCGGTCTGCCGATTTTTGAAATTCCGTTGGGGCCTCCCGTAACGGCGTCCCAGTTGTTCAGAATAATACGAGTGATTTCACCAAGACCGAGGGTAACGATAGCGAAGTAATCTCCGCGCAGTTTGAGGGTCGGCAAGCCGAGAAGTGCGGCGAAAACGGCGGCCATCAGTCCGCCGGCTGCCAGACCGGGCCAGAATGACAGGCCTATTGAAGTGGACAGAATAGCATAGGTATATGCCCCCACAGCGTAAAAAGCCACGTACCCGAGGTTCAAAAGCCCCGCCTGCCCGACAATGATATTCAGGCCGAGAGCAAGTACTATGTACATTCCTGTGAGCGTAAGAACATCACGAAAATAATTGTTCAGGAAAACGGGCAAGACAACGAGCAGCCCGAGCAGGATGGTCAGCCCCTTTGATGTCTGAACCCAGGAAATGATAGTCGAAAATGAGAAAACCTCGCGGGGGAGCATTTTTTCAGCGGACCTGACGAACAATACCATACGCTGAAATGCCTGAACCTGCCAGAGAATGATTATAGCGACTGTTGTTATTAATATACTGACGGCGCTCTTGAAGCCCGTAAAAGGGAAAAGCAGCAGACCGGCCCACAGCGGTATCGCCAAAAGGTTCGTATACTGTTTTAATTTGCCTCTGAGAAGATACATAAGATGCAAATTATCCCACAAAAGTCGCGCAATATCAAGGGTTTGTTCGAGAAGGACCAGGGAAAGGCGATCTTTAATTTTGGAAAGGGAGTTACGAGGGTTTTCCAGGATATCTTAAGCTGGTTTTAGAAGCGATCCCATTTCGCGGAAATCACTTTCCAAACTCCTGACTCGCCGTTGAATGCAACCTCAAAACGATAGGCACAGAGTGCTTCGGGCAGAACATCGCGGGGTGATTCAAGCTTATTGCCTCCTGACAATACAGCTTGAAACGTTGCTCGTGCCGAGGAATTGGAAACAACAATATTCAGATCGGTTATAAAAACGGATATTTTGGTGTGTCTGAAAAAATAAACAATCAGAAGATCTTTAATGGCCGCATCATCATTCCCTTGGGGATCACCGATATCTTTTTGAGATATGGGACAATATCTCTTTAATATCCTTGTTCTCAGCCGACTTCTGTACCGAAGTAATGACCTCTTTGATTTTATCCTGCTCGTTTTTTGTATGACACCCCGACAAAATCGCGGCCGTAATGAAAACAGCGCATATCAGCAGCTGAGCTTTCAACATCAAAAAAGCAGTTGGCATGCAAAACTCTCCCAACGCGGCTTAATAACTTCATCTGACTATGAATCGCCTTTTTCGATAAATTATGGTCTAAGTCATGAGCGACCGAATATTTTATCGTTGTACGACACGCTTCCCCCTCTCTCTTCGACAATTGTGCCGCCTAAAATCTTTCAAACTCCGCTTCCCGATGGTCGCCGTTTCCTTTTACACGCCCATCCTTCATGTGAAGATCAACCCCTCTGTGCGTTGTCGCTGCTGCGGCCTCTACCGGTTTCTGTTGAGTGACAAACTTTCCATAATTTGCCGCATTGACTCCAACCCGCTTTTTCAGCGAAGCCGCGCCTAATACCGCGTTCGTTCCCTCTTCCACCTTAAAGAATGCGATCGCGCCCCGGAGCTGCTCGGCCTGGGTTAAAAGCTCCTCTGCTGTGGCCGATATCTCCTCTGTTGCTCCCGCGTTCTGCTGGATGACGTGGTTCAGCTGCTGTATCGCGGCGTTGATCTGGGCGGATCCGGAGGTCTGTTCCTTCGATGCAGCACTGATCTCCTGCACCAATTCGGCCGTCTTCTGTATGTCAGGAACAAGCTTGGCAAGCATTTGCCCGGCTTTCTCGGCAACTTCCACGCTCGTGACCGAAAGCTGGCTGATTTCGCCGGCCGCTGCCTGGCTTCTCTCTGCAAGCTTTCTGACTTCTGCTGCGACCACCGCAAAGCCCTTGCCGTGCTCGCCGGCCCTGGCCGCTTCTATCGCCGCGTTCAATGCCAAAAGATTAGTTTGACGGGCAATTTCTTCGATAATGGAGATCTTTGCCGCAATTTCTTTCATAGCGCCGACCGTCTTGGACACTGCATTACCGCTTTCTGTCGCGTCGGCGGCAGATTTAAGCGCGATCTTTTCAGTCTCATGAGCATTGTCCGCGTTCTGCCTGATGGTTGCGTTCATTTCCTCTATCGATGAGGATGCTTCCTCGGCCAATGCCGCCTGCTGCCTGGTGCCTTGCGACATCTGTTCCGCGCCGGACGAAAGCTGCGTGCTGCCTGAGTTGACGTTTTCCGCTGCAAGCTTGACGCCGGTGACAGTTTCGCGGATGTTTTCGATCATTCCATTAAGTTTGGCTGCAATGTCTCCGATTTCATCGTCAGTTTTTATATGAATGTCATTTCTGAGATCGCCGGCAGCTATCGTGGCGACCCATTTCGATATGGATGTGAGACTGTTCTTGAGAGGTCTTGCCAGAAAAAAGCTGGTCCCCGCAAAAAGCAATGCGACGACCCCTGCAAAAACGACAAAAAAGATACGTTCCATTGCACGCTGCGCGTTATCCATATTGCTCAATGCTTTCTCAGAAATTGTCTTCGCTTTCTCACTCAATTCCGTAAGGATATCATGCGTCTCTTTCAATGCCGGCACCGTTTCCGTCTCGTACACATTCATGGCAACATCCGCCCTTCCTTCTTTGAGGGCATTCGTAATCCGGGAAGCTGTTGCATGGAGGCGTGCATGCGGCTTTTCCAGTCTCGCATAAATGACTTCCAGCTCCTTATCGGGCTGATAGCTATAGTACCATTGGCCGAGAGCGCATTTTGTGTGATCGAGCTGGCCCGTAAATTCCTTTCCGAAAAGGATCGAGTCTATGGCAAGCGCGTCTGCCCATTTGAAATGATCAAGTATGCGCATGTTGATCATGGACTGAAACTGGGTTTGCTTGCTGACATGTCCAAGCCCTTCCTTGGTACTGCTGATGTTCACCTCAACGAAAATAGCCAGCCCTATCAAAACAACGGTCAATATGGCAATACCTATATATGTTTTATTTACAATAGTCACTCTCATCGCCTTCTCTCCCTCCGCATATCGTACTGATGTTCCCCTTCATGAATCACTTCTGTGATCTGGAAGTCCGGCTTTAAAAGGTCCGGGGTTTGCGAGTTTGAGCTTTTTCGGATAAGAATTAGCTTTAAGTATGCGCTATTATTCCTGAATCTGCTTACGGTATAATTTCCAGAGATTGGCGCCTTCCCTCAGGTTTACGGTGCCTTGCTGGCTGATAATTTCCTGGCCCTCCTTGCTCTTTGCAAACTCAATGAACTTTTTCGTCGTTGCATCCGGCGCTTCGGTGGTCACGAGATAGAGAGGACGATACAGAAGATATTTACCGGATGCGATGTTTTGTTTCGAAGTATCAATTCCATTCAGACGAAGTATTTTTACAGCTCTTTTCCTCGCACTTGATATCCCGGTGATGCCCACTGCCCACTTGTCCTTTTCGATGGCCTTCTCCATGGGGCCGCTGTCCTCGAACACCGCTGCAGTGACAAAGGTCTTATTGGGATCATGAAACAGGATTTCGCGCGCCATCAATCCCACTCCCGAATCTTTTTCTTCGCGATCAAAGTATTTAATCGGCGTATTGGACGGCCCTCCAAGAGCTCCCCAGTCCTTTACCCGGCCCTCCAGTACGGCTTTCAGCTGCTGCACGGTAATAGAATCCACAGGATTAGATTTGTTGACGATTACAACCAGCGCGTCCCATGCGACGTGATGGAGAGTTACCCCTTTTTCTTCAGGCTGATCCACTGCATGACGGCACGTTCCTCCCAGATTTTTCTGATGTGAAGCGATGTCCCTGATGCCGCGTGTCGCGCCGCCGCCCTGAACATCCACCTCTATTCCGTGCAGCTCCTTGAATTTAACTGCCAGTTGTTCCATGAAGGCAAGCTTCACGATGCCGCATCCCGTATAATTGATTTTTTCCGCGGAGCTCGCGGGATTTACGCCGATCACACTGAAACCCATAACAAGCACAATGCCTCGTATCAAACAGATGACTTTCATGATCTTTTTCTCCTTATCCCGGTTTATGTAACCCCTTTTGAACGCCTTATTCAACGCTTCAATTGCTTCGGTTTCGGGGTAAAAAAGCAAAAAACCGCTGGCAAGGGTAATAATCCAGCCAACGGTTTTAAATGTTTTAACACATCAGACTATTTACCGTTTCTATGGTGACCGTTCGGCACTGACTTTCGTGATATCCGAATGGCACCAGTTGGTTACGGAATTGTATTGTGGATTTGCTTCTTTCAACGCAATTATCAGCCAACTGGCTGCTGCGGACCCATACGACCCGTACGCTGACATCCCTGATGCTTGACGCCGTCAATATCAATTCCTTTATACGAGTTATATCCGAGCTGCCTCGTTGCTTCAGCATCAAGCTGGGCATACCCGAATGGATGCGTTATCGCGGCATTGGCCTTCCTTGCATTTACCAAAGATAATCCGCCCGCTGCAGCAACACCCGCCATCACTCCGGCACCTACCTTCAAGAGATCTCTTCGCGATGAGTCTGACATGCTATTTCCTCCTTAAGGTATGGATATCGTGATGTTTCGAGCACAGATGGTTTTGCATGCTGAGAATGCCTAAAAGAATAGCGCCGCACTTGTTGAAAAGCCCTCTCTTGCTTCGAGATATCTGTCACTCTGTTGTTTCACGCGCCTGTAAAACGGATATTTCCCGGCTCGAAAATACTTTGTCGATATCGAGAATGATAACGAAGCGATTATCCCGTTTACCCATGCCCTTGATGAACCCGGTGTTCACCAGCGTCCCGATGCTGGGCCGCGGCTCAATGCTGTTCTGCTCAAGATCCATCACCTCCTGCACGGAATCCGCGAGCGCTCCCAGCACTGTCGGCTGATTATCGATTTCCACCTCCACGATGATGATACATGTGTTGACTGTCATCTTTGTCCTGGGAAGCCCGAATTTAAGACGAAGGTCCACCACGGGCACCACTCTGCCTCTGAGGTTGATGACCCCGTGCATGAATTCCGGGGTCTTGGGAATCCTGGTTATCGAAGTGAAATCGAGCACCTCACGAACTTTGGAAATATCAATCGCAAACGTTTCAGCATCGAGATTAAAGGTCAAGTACTGCGTAGTCTCCATGGTCCCTGCTGTCGTCATTGAGCATTACCTCCTGTTTACAGCATCGGTTTTTTGAATTCTGAAACTTAATTACCGCACAGTGAAAGCTCGTTAATGGTGAAACAGCATGAAATAAAAGGGGGGAACTTCTGCCCTTCCATTAACCCTTCCCTATGCATGACCGTCAATGATGTCCTGGATCGAAAGAATCTAATAACCAGCAGTAAAAAATTGCTGGTGAATGTTCTGAAATGTATTTTAGATAAGGATATTGACCATTTTTTTCTTCCAGGCCAATCTTATTTAGGCGTGTCCCGTCCATTCTTATGCGAAGTGGTATTTTGATGGCGGGAGGTAGTAATGAACAACTAAAGTAGCAAAGAAAAAGTCATTTGTCAAATTAGGAAGTCACTTTATTTAAACCTGTATTTTTATACCCATTAATGCATGTATATGTTATTATTTGCTCGTTATTGTTATTTAGAAAAGACCGTACTGAAAAACATGTCTAATTTGCAAGGGCTATGGCAGGGTTCAGGGTTTTTGATTTAGACCTGAGTATAATAATCGAACCGGACAAAGGCAGAAATTCACCCTTCTTTGAAAAGCAGCATCACGCGAGATTGATAGAACTGTTTCGAGAACATGGTTTGTATATAATTAATGTTTGAAAACACGTTGCCCGGTAAAAACCATAGTAACTTTTGGATTTACTTCATTGCAGGCAGTAATAGAATCGAAGTCGCGGTCAGAGCCGCCCGGCTGAACAATTGCTGAAATGCCTTCTTTGATTCCTACGTCCACGCCGTCCCTGAACGGGAAGAAGGCATCCGAAACCATGACCGAGCCGATCAGTCCGCCCCTTTCCTTCCGGGTTTCCTCATCGACTTCCCTGAGTGCTGCCGGGTCGCGTTTACCGTGGGTTGCTTCGAGCTCAAACTGCTTATACGGGACCCCGTATTTTCTGAAGCAGAGGGCGTCGGCAAATTTCGTATACGCCTTGAAAATTGCTATCTCCGCTACGCCCACACGGTCCTGCTCGCCCGTGCCGATGCCCACGGTTACTCCGTCTTTCACGTAGATTACAGAATTCGACGTAATGCCCTGCTCCACGTTCCACCCGAAGAGCATGTCGTCGTATTCCCTTTCCGTGGGTTTCCGCTCGATACCGTATTCCTTGCCTTTATAAGAAGTCCTGGCTTCCTTGAAATCCTCTTTCTTCCGGATGGCGTTTTTCTGCGATCGCTGGACGATAATGCCGCCATCCATAAGCGACTTGAATTCCACGACGGTCATATCGCGATACTTTGCAAGCTCGCTCATCTTTTTCATCTTGATAATGCGGAGGTTCTTCCTCTTTGAGAGGATTGCAAGTGTGCCCTCTTCGTAATCCGGGGCCGCGACAACCTCGAGATAATTCGCATTCGCCAACTCGGCAGTCAGCTTATCGATTGGACGGTTTACTGCAAGACACCCGCCGAAGGCCGCGATACGATCTGCCATATTGGCCCGTTCGTAAGCCTCAACAACCGTTTTGCCGTATGCCACGCCGCAAGGGTTGTTGTGTTTCATGATGGCTGCGGCAGGCCGGTCAGCCAGGAACTTGAGGATATTGAGTGCATTGTCCAGGTCCGTGAAATTTGTCTTACCCGGATGCTTGCCCGCCTGGACCATCTGTTCTTCGGTAATTGCGCTGACGAGGCCGTTTCCCGGCTGTATGAATTGCAGGCCGGCAAGCGAGAGATTGCCGTTCACGAGCTGGTACATGGCAGCCTGCTGGTCGGGGTTCTCGCCGTAGCGGAGGCCTTTTTCGATTAGTTCTCCAGTTCCCTCGTCAGCGAGTTTCCACGACTTTTTTCTATACACCAATTTCTGGCTGCCGAAAAGGATGGTCATTTCCGAAGGAAAATCGTCCGCCATGATGGTCTTGTACATTTTCTTGATATCAGACATGAGGACTCCTTCGTTAAATCCCGAATTTCAAGCATCAAATAACAAATAAAGTCCAAGCAGCAAGCACGAAGCACCAAACGTTTTGGAAATTGGAATTAGCAGTTTAGAGCTTATTTGTGATTTGAGATTTGTAATTTGGATTTTTTATTCAAACCTTATCCATCGCCTTATCGCCGAGCAGGCCGGCTGGACGAATGATCAGGGTAATGATGAGAACCACGAAAGCAAAAGCGTCTTTATAGACGCTCGATATGTAGCTCGCGCCGAAATTTTCAATCAGCCCGAGCATGAAGCCGCCGAGCATGGCGCCCGGGATGCTGCCGATGCCTCCGAGCACCGCTGCGGTAAAGGCCTTGATGCCTGCGAGGTATCCCATGAAAAAATGGACAACGCCGTAATAGAGCGTAACCATAATACCCGCGACTGCGGCAAGCGACGAACCTATCATGAACGTAACCGATATAACCTGGTTGATATTGATGCCGACGAGCCCGGCCATCACACGATCCTGGGATGTCGCGCGCATCGCCTTCCCCATCCTCGTTTTTGATACATAAAGATGAAGAAGGACCATGATCAGGAACGATCCCGCTAGGATGAACAGCTGGACAGGGGAAACATTTGCGCCGAACAGCGACAGTCCCTTCGACGGGAGAAGAGGCGGAAGGTTCTTGTATTCCTTACCCTGGGAAAGCATAACGAAATTCTGAAGGATGATCGACATGCCTACGGCGCTGATCAGAGGCGCAAGTTTGACCGCATTTCTAAGGGGACGATAAGCAACACGTTCTATGGCAGCGCCGTACAATGCGCAAAATACCATGGAGATCAGCATCGTGAGCAGAATGGCCAGCGTAAGGCTGTACGCCGTAAGTCCGAGTTCCGTCAGCACGCCGAGGACGATGATGCCGAGATATGCGCCCAGCATATACACCTCTCCGTGCGCAAAGTTGATCAGCTTAAGGATGCCGTAAACCATCGTATAGCCCAGCGCGATCAGCGCGTACACCGCTCCGAGTGCCAGGCCGTTTATGAGCTGTTGGGTAAACATTTTAGGAGTCAGATTCTATCCGCAGATTTCGCAGATTGAAAATATAGAGTTAGAGTTTTTGTATTTAATTTTAATCTGTGGAATCGGTGTAATCTGCGGCTAAACCTTACTGCACCTCCACAAACTTCCCGCCTTTGACCTGCCAAATAACATACGGCGCTTTTGTTACGTCGCCGTTCCTGTCGAAGGAGACGTCTCCGAAGGCTCCGTGAAATGTCGTTTTAGATATATATTCGGCAACTCGGGCGCCATCGGTCGAACCCGTTTGGGCAATTGCGGTCAGAATAATGTTTGCCGCATCATATGCGTAAATAGAATACGGACCCGGCTCGCCGTACCGCGCCTTGTAGTGTTCCATAAACGTCCTGGCCGACGTCAGCCCAGCCGGCTCCTTCCCGAAGGTCACGTACGTCCCTTCCGCGGCGTTGCCTGCGATGTTGATGAAGGTTGGGTCATACACTCCGTCGCCGGTAACCATAGGGATGTTCAATCCGACTTCCTTAGCCTGTCTCACGAGTCTGCCGGCCTCGGGATAGATGCCGCCGAAGAAAAAGAGCTCGGCTTTTGTCTGTTTAATGCTCGTCAATACCGCCCGATAATCGGGATCCCTCTGGATGATGCCCCCATAATACGAGATCTGTACATTGTCACCCAGCGCCTTTTTGAAATAATCCGCAAGTCCCTGGCCATATGCCGTCTTATCATGGATCACTGCTATTCGCTTGGGCTTGACGGTTTTCAGGACGAATTCGGCCGCAACCTTGCCCTGCTGGTCATCCGTTCCGCAGACTCTGAAAACCTGTTTAAATCCCTGGAGCGTCAACTGCGGGTTCGTCGTGGCCGGAGAGATCATTACAACACCGGCATCATTATAATATTTTGAAGCCGGGATAGAACAGCTCGAATTCCAGTGCCCTACAACGGCAACGGCTTTCTGATTTATAAACTTATTCGCCATTGAAACAGCCTGTTTGGGGTCCGCCTGATCGTCCCCTGCAAGCATAAGGATCTTTTTACCGATCACCCCGCCTTTCTCGTTCCATTCAGTCACGGCAAGCTCCGTTGCGTTTCTCAGGTCGATACCCATCTTGCTCTGGTCTCCGGTCATTGGCCCGGCTGCCCCGATATTGACCGTATCATCCTTCTGAGTGCAGCCCTGCGCAAACACTGCCGCAAGAGACAGTGTTACAACAAGCTTGACGAATCCGCTCATGATCCCTCCTCGCTTCCCGATTTTATAATTTTTATCATCTTTGCAGCTGCAAGCCGGATATCGGGCGTCGACAAAATCGCGGATATCACCGCCACACCGTCGGCCCCCGCATTCAATGCGTCTCTGACATTGTTCTGGCAAATCCCGCCGATCGCGACAACGGGAACCGACACGGTCTTTCTTATGTGGGCCAGCCGCGCAATTCCCTGCACGGGGCCGGCGTCCTTAGTTCCCGTTTTAAAAACCGGGCCGAACCCTATGTAATCGGCCCCCGCTTTTTCAGCCTGGCGGGCCTGATCCGCGTCATGGGTGGAGAGACCGATGATTTTCTTCCACCCCAGCAGTTTCCTGGCATATTCCAACGGCATATCATCCTGCCCGAGATGCACACCGTCGGCATCTACTGCGGCCGCTATGTCCGCATGGTCGTTCACAAGGAAAAGGGCTCCCGCGTTACGGGCCAGGGACGCAAGTCGCAGGCTGGTGTGAAAGGTAGCCGAGCGTGGACTGCTTTTGCTCCTGTACTGGAAGAATTTGACGCCCGCAGCAAGCGCCTGACTCATGGCGTCGGCAGCGTCGGTGCGGAGCAGGTCCTGGTCTATTATAAGACAAAGCCCTTTGACATTACTTGACAGGGATATTATAGCGCTCCATGAATTTCGTGGAAATATTTCCTGATTGGAAATCCGGGTCTTCGAGTATCTTCTTATGCAGCGGGATAGAGGTCTTCACGCCCTCTATGATAAACTCATCAAGCGCCCGCCGCATTCTCATGATCGCTTCGTCCCTGGTATCCGCATGAACAATCAGTTTTGCGATCATCGAATCGTAATAAGGCGGGATCACATACTGGGTATACGCGGTGGTCTCGACCCGTACTCCGGGCCCTCCTGGGGCATTAAAAGCCGTTATTGTTCCCGGCGACGGCGTAAATTTCTGGGGGCATTCCGCATTTATTCTGCATTCGATGCTGTGCCCTTTAATCTTAATGTCTTGCTGGGTAAAAGAAAGCGGCAGCCCCGCCGCCACCCTGATCTGTTCCTTCACGAGGTCCCGGCCGGTCACCATTTCGGTTACTGGATGCTCGACCTGAATTCGGGTGTTCATTTCCATGAAAAAGAATTTGCGGTTTTCGTCCATGAGAAACTCGATCGTCCCGGCGTTGCGGTACCTGACGCTCTTCGCAATAGCAACCGCCATCTCGCCCATCTGCTTCCTCAGTCCGTCGTCCATTACGGTTGAGGGCGCTTCCTCAATCAGTTTCTGGTGTCTTCGCTGAATCGAACACTCGCGCTCGCCGAAGTATACCGTTTCCCCTTTTTCGTCCGCCATAATCTGGATCTCGATATGGCGCGGCTGCAGAATATATTTCTCGATATAGACGTCTGCGTTGCTGAATGCTGCAAGCGCCTCAGCCTGCGCCATAACAAACGCATTGGCAAAACCGGCCTCTTCCATCACGACGCGCATGCCCTTGCCGCCGCCGCCCGCTGCCGCCTTCACGATCACCGGGAACCCGAGTTCCCGCGCTATTTCTATGGCGCTGCTTTCCTCGGTCACGACCCCGTTGCTGCCCGGCAGCACCGGCACGCCCGCTTTCTGGGCCGTCTCCCGGGCCCTGGCTTTGTCGCCCATCAGCTTTATGCTCTCGGGGCTCGGTCCTATGAAGCGTATGCCCGTTGAATTGCAGATTTCCGCGAAACTGGAATTCTCCGCAAGAAAACCGTAACCCGGATGGATCGCCTCGGTATCGGTAATCTCCGCCGCGCTTATGATGCTCGGCACATGCAGATAACTGTCGGCGCTTTTCGCGGGGCCTATGCAGACGCTCTCGTCCGCAAACCGGACATGGAGAGAGTCGGCGTCCGCGCTTGAATGCACTGCAACGGTCTTAATACCCATCTCTTTGCAGGCGCGTATGATGCGAAGCGCGATCTCACCGCGGTTCGCAATTAAGATTTTTTTGAACACTCAATACCTCTCAACTGGCCCGGATAAGCCTTTTTCAAAACGGGGGCCAAAGCCAATTTTTCCACGAAGATAGATCTCACTCGCACATTTACGGCCTCGCACAGCCTGCATTCACGCTGCGCAATCCTTAGACCCTTTGTCGACCATCGCACTGAGAAACGTGCGACGGGAATCAAGGGCCTCGTAACCGCTGGCCGGAGGCTCATCACCGCTGGGTGCTGACCCGTAATCGCCGTGTGCAGGCAAGGGCACGAACAAAGCGATTTGACGTTGATTATTATTCAGTCTTTGCGCGGCTGCTGCGCCTTTTCTGAAATTATTTCTTTGGGTTTTAACGCTCACTACAGTGGTTCCACGACGAACAGCGGTTGTCCGTATTCAACGGGCTGGCCGTTCTCCACCAGGACCTGCACGATTTTTCCCGAAGTCTCCGACTCGATCTCGTTCATGAGCTTCATGGCTTCTATGATACAGAGAACCTGGCCTTTCTTTACGGAATTGCCCACCTCGACATAAGCCGGTTTGTCGGGTGAGCTGGAACGATAGAAGGTACCGACGATCGGTGAGGTTACTTTGATCTGGGTCGTCTTGACCGGCTCAACCTGCTTTTCCTGCACAGGGGGGCCGGTCGTTTCCGGCACTGCAGGAGCTACAATGGCGGCCGGCGGATATTCCATGCGTGGCATGGAAGGATGGAAGGTTACATCACCCCCCTTTCTGAGCCTCACTTTAACGCCGGAACGCTCGATCTCCAGTTCGGAGATGTCCGTATCCTTCAGCATCTCTATCAGTTCCTTGAGCTCTTTGAGGTTCATGATTACTCCTTTTCGCCGTTGCTGGATGAAAGTCCGCGAAAGCTCATCGTTTGACCCGTTCGATAAAAGTCCCTGTCCGGGTATCCACCTTGATCAGGTCGCCTTCGTTGAGATAGAACGGGACCTTTACGACGGCGCCTGTCTCCAGGGTGGCCGGCTTGGACCCGCCAGAGGCGGTATCGCCGCGGACCCCCGGGTCGGTTTTCGCTATAGCGAGTTCGACGAACATCGGGATATCTACGTTGATGGGCTGGCCCTTGTGATAGAGGACCTTGATCTCCATGTTCTCTTTCAGGTAATTGACGTTGTCTCCCAACTGCCGTTCGTTCATTGATACCTGCTCGTAGGAAGTTGTGTCCATGAAAACCCGGTCCTTATCCGCGGCATAGAGGTACTGCATGGTTTTTTCTTCCAATTCGGGCACGTCCACTTTTTCTCCCGACCGGTATGTCCGATCGATCACGTTCCCTGATTTGAGGCTCTTGATCTTGGTCCTCACAAAGGCGCCTCCCTTACCGGGCTTCACGTGCTGGAATTCCACAATGATGTATGGCTCGCCCTCAATCTCAATTTTTAAACCGTTTCTGAATTCTGCTGTAGATACCGGCAATTCGTGCTACCTCCCTTTTGTCATATGCTGAATGTGATACAACAAGCTCCAAATATCAAGCACCAAATCTCAAATAAGTTCCAAATAACAAATTTGAAACGGTTCAAACGTTTTGGACATTGTAATTTTCATTTTGAATATTATTTGGCTTGTAATTTGAAATTTCTTCACAAGCTTTTCAAAGCCTCGAGCTCCCTTGGCAGCGTCGTCAGCACCTTGGCCCCGCTGCCGGTCACAAGCACCATGTCCTCGATCCTGACACCGCCCCAGCCCGGAACGTAAACACCGGGTTCGACGGTGAATATCATGTCCTGCTTTACCTCATCGCGCGAAAGCGGCGAAACGACCGGGCTCTCATGGACCATAAGACCCACACCGTGGCCCGTTCCGTGTCCGAAATGTTCACCGTGGCCCGCTTCGCGTATCACGTCCCTGGCCCCCGCATCCACGGCCTTGCAGCTTACGCCCGTACGCACCTTGCGTATTGCCGTTTCCTGAGCCTTGTGAACGAGAGCATGTATTTCGCGCTGCAGGGCTGTGGGGCGGCCGATGCAATACGTTCTCGTGATGTCGCAAAAATACCCGTCGGCCTCCGCGCCGAAGTCGAAGGTCACCATATCGCCGGTTTTGATCCGCCGTTCCGTGACAGTAGCGTGCGGCATGGCGCCGTTCTTTCCGGATGCTATTATAGAGTCAAAGGCGGCCTTGCGGGCGCCTTTCTCGCGCATAAGGAACTCGAGCCTGATCGCAAGGTCGCGCTCGCGCGCGCCCGGCCGTATATATTTTTTCAATTCCCGGAAAGATTCTTCAGCCCGCCGGATTGCTTCGCGTATACTCTTCAGTTCCTGCTTATCTTTCTGCTGCCTCAGTTCCCCGACAAGGTCCCGGTGCCCTTTAAGCCTGAGCCCCTGTTTCCGGAGCTTCTTCAGTGCTTCGATTGTCAACGAGGATTCATCGAACCAGATGATATCGACACCCTCTTTCGCGGCGGCCTCCTGCAAAGCGGCGGGGAAATCCTTTTTCTGTATCAGAATCTCCACACCGGCAGTTTCCAGGCCAGCCTGCACCTTATACCGGAAATCAGTTATAAGCAGAGACTTTCCCAAAGCCACCAGGACCGCTCCGGATGAACCCGTAAAACCGGTGCAGTAGCGGACATTCTCCCGCTTTGTGACAAGAAGAGCCGTAACCCCTTGCTCCTTCATTCGCTGCTTAAGCGTGTTGATACGGATTTGTTCGCGCCTCTTGTTCATTTTCCGCTGTCCTTGACGCAGCCGACGGCCGCCCGGAGCGCCAGGAGGTAGCTTTCCGCGCCGAAACCCGTGATCTGTCCCACAGCGACGCCCGAGATGTAAGAATGCTTCCGGAACTCTTCACGACGGTAAATGTTCGAAATATGCGCTTCCACGGCAGGTATTGCTGTTGACGAAATCGCGTCCCGCAGCGCAACGCTTGTATGAGTATAGGCGCCGGGGTTAATTACGATTGCGTCATACACTCCCATTGCATCCTGGATCTTCTGAACGAGTTCTCCCTCGTGGTTCGATTGGAAAAAAGCCACAGCTACTCCAAGTTCCCCTGCAAGGCCGGAGAGAGCAGCGTTGATGTCATCAAGGGTGACGTGGCCGTAGATGTCCGGCTCGCGCTTTCCGAGAAGATTCAAATTGGGCCCGTGCATGACCAGAATTTTCATAATACCCCCGTTCAAAACAAAAAACTGCCTGAGGCAGTTTACGCCGTTAGATCAAGCAGCAGCCAGCAGCCGCTTCGTCGATTCATGCCATCGTTATAGATGCTGGTTTGCGGTAACTATCGCTTACGGAATGACTCTAACGGAGTTTACAGAGTGACCCTGAGCAGGAGCAATACAACTATTTAAAATTCCCTGAGGATCTTGGGAACCGACATTCTGAGAAGGAATCTGCCCTTTCCGAAATTTCCCTCCGGCCGTATGATAAGAACGAAAAAATATTCTTCAGTGAGACGGCGCAGCATAATCATGGCCTTGTCGGCGATAACGGTCACTTCCTTGGTTGACCCCAGATGGGCCGCCTGCGAACCTTTTTCGATTTCCTTCAGAAGCGACGAGTATTCCACGGTCATCGATTGAATGTCTATCTCACTGTTCGTGGAATACTGTTCGACGGGAATTCCATCGAGCCCGACTATAAGAGCACCGAGCGCCCCTTCCGTATTGTTCACCACTTCTTTCAGGATACCGGAAAAGGACATTTATTTCTCCTTCATGATATTCTGTAGCCAGTTTTCCAGCCGGTCAATGGTCTCTTTTCTGCCGCCTGGCGAATGCGTTCGTTCTTTTACATGCGCCTGCCGATCGCTTAAATCCGTATTGCTCTCATCCGTAATCGGTTGGGTTTTTTTCCCACCCTGCGCGGCCTGCTTCTGAGGAACGGCGTCCGGCGGCACGTACTCGACCGGCTCAAATGATGCATCAAACGGCTTCGGCTTTGCTGATTCGGTTCCTGCAAACTCGGATTCCGGCTTACTCAAAGACTGTTCAGACGGTACAGGTTCGTTCCAATCTTCCAACCGCTCAGTGCCGGTTTCTGCGGCGGGCTCACCCTGGAAATCATCATCCAGTCCGGATGAAAAATCCCCGGCCTGCGCGATGTCCGCAATGCCGTCTTCCGCAGCAAACTCCCCGGGAAGGGAAAAGGCAGCGGGCTTTTCCCTTGTCTCTGCCTGGCCTCCCGATTCCGCGGCCATCGCCCTTACTGATGCAAGCTTGTCCTTAAGTCCCTGACTGTCGGGGTTATCGGCAAGCATTCTCTCATAAATTTCTACGGCTTTTTCAAAAAAACCCTGAGAGATGTACAGTTCTGCAAGAGTATCGGTGGTAAAATCATCAGCCTCCGTCCTGGCTGGGGCGGGGACCGTCACTTCGATCTCCCCGACTTCCTCATTCAGATGCTGCGCCTGCTCAAAGGGTTGACTGAGATCGAAGAGCTCCTCTACTTTTTGCTGTTCCTGCGACGGGAAACCGGACTCATGACCTGTTTCAGCCAGAAAGTCGAGATTGTGAGCCGACAGCTCCTGTTCCATGCTGAGAGGTACGGACGTTTCCAGCGGCTCTACAACCAGAATTTCTTCAGCCTCCTCCATTTTTGCCTCCGGCGCAGCGGCTGCGGCCGCCGACACAGCCTTTTTTTCAGGGTTTGCCGGTCCTGAAGCTTCGGCTTTTGCCGGCTGCAGTTCGGCTTGCTTCGGAGTGGGCTCTCCTACCGGTATCTTTTTCTGAAGCCGCGGCTTGACATCGTGGCCTGCTTCTATGTCCGAAACCAGGGACGCCACGTCCTGATCGCGCGGATTGAGCGATAAAGCTATTTTATAATGTTCAAGCGAGTCATTCCGCCTGTCCTGAAGGGCGTAGAGATCAGAGAGCTTCCTCTGGGCCATCAGATTTTCCGGAATTGCTTTTACGACTTCTTCAAATTCTTTCTGAGCGCCCGGCAGATCGCCCTTCTCGATCAACAATTTGCCGAGAAAAGACCGGGCAGTCACATAACCGGGATTATTTTTCAGTCCCTCGTTCAGCACATGGATGGACATCTCTAAATCCCCGGCCTTTTTATATTCTTCCGCAAGCGGCACAAAAAGCTTAGAGTGGGGATCTTTAGAAATACGCTCTGTTAACTTTGATATTTCGGAGATCTCTCCATTGCATTCCGGGTAGTAGAGGAATCCATCTTGAATGAATATACTTTTCATTAAATTCGGCAAAAAAATTTTACCAAAAACAAGGTATTAAAGTCAAGGTAAAATCCTTTAATTTTTCCTTATTTGCACGATCTTGTCCAGAATAAACCCGGCGATTTCCAATTTTTGCATAAGCGGCAGCTCGGTTCCGGTTCCGGTACGGTCTATGACCGTAACCGCGTTCGTATCGCACTCGAAAGCGGCCCCTTTTTTCAAAATATCGTTCGCCACGATCAGGTCAAGGTTCTTGTTCTTCAGCTTTCGAAGGGCATTGCCGGACAGGTCGTCTGTCTCGGCCGCAAATCCGACGAGGACCCGTTTCCCCGGAAGCCTGCCGACAGCGTACAGAATATCCTGTGTGCGGTCAAGATGAATGGTTGTCGGCGCGTCCTCTTTCTTTATTTTACGGTCTGACGAAAGAGAAGGCTTGAAATCCGAGACAGCAGCGGCCATGATAAGGACGTCCGCCTGCTGGACATTGTCCATAACGGCCTTATACATTTGATCAGCGCTCGTAACCTGTATTACGGTTATGCCGGCAGGCGGCGCGATTTGCGTCGGGCCGGAAATAAGAACAACGGTTGCACCTCTGTCCCGGGCAGCAGCGGCGATCGCGTATCCCATCTTGCCGGAGGACGGATTGCTGATATACCGTACCGCGTCAATCGGTTCACGGGTAGGACCGGCCGTAACCAGAACGGTTACGCCTGACATATCGCGCCTCGATAATGACGACCGGATTGACTGCATGACCGTTTCTATCTCTACCAGCCTCCCCTGTCCGGTCGTACCGCATGCAAGCGCGCCCGTCGCGGGCTCTATAAATCGTACACCCTGCCCTTTCAAAAAAGAAATATTTTTCTGTACGATCTGATTGCGGTACATTCGGTCGTTCATGGCGGGTGCGATTAAAAGCGGGCAATCCAGTGCTGTTACCGCGGTGGTCAGGGCATCGTCCGCAATACCTGCGGCTATTTTTCCTATGATGTTCGCAGTCGCGGGCGCGACAAGCGCGACATCCAGGGCGTTCGTGCTGTCGATATGCTCTATAGCCGTAGGGTCTCCTGCGCCGAAATCGGCGCTTGGTACGGCATGTCCGCTCAGTGTCTCGAAGGTTAACCGCGAAACGAAGCGTTCGGCGTTTCCTGTCATAACCACACGGACGTCTGCGCCGGAATCCCTGAGTCTTCGCAGAATTTCGATGGCCTTATACGCGGCAATGCTGCCGGAGACGCCGAGCAGCACTTTTTTCCCGTGCAGGTTGCCCGATTGTTCCACGTCTGCTATTCTCCCGGTTCTTCGACCGTATCCTCTTCCTCGGGCGCTTCTTCCTCGGGCATGCCTCCGTCCCCGGATTCATCGAGCGAAGCTTCTTCAGTCCCTTCCTCGCTCTGGCTTTCGGAGAGATAGGCGCTGAGTTCCTTTCGGATCTCTTCTTCCTTGGCCGACAGCTGTTCCTCCATGCGCGCGCGTTCCTCGCGTTTTCGGAACTCCTCTTTTGCCGTCTGGGCTTCTTCGCCGACTATTACCTTGAATTTGCCGAGCAGGGTTTCCTCGAGCGCTATCGTCGAATCCTTGATGGATCTGGTGGAAACGAGCAGCGACGCTCCCCCGGACAATTGGCGCACGCGCTGGGCTGCGATATGCACCAGACGGAATTTTGTGTCGCTGATCCTATCGTTGAGCTCGATCGGCAGCGATATTATGTCTTGAGCTTGCGGTTGTTGCATTAGTCACCTCCTGGTAGATTTCTGCTGATTTTTTTCGATTACCGTATTTGTACTTTTACGCCCGCGTCCTCGCAGGAGCGGGTTTATAATTTTCCATGCCAGCTCAGGATATGAGTCCTTCTATCCAGGTGCGGTCGATCAGCGATGTTTTGCTGCGCTCGGCCGTTATGATCGAGCGAAGCTCCAGAAGGGCGCGTTCGAAGTCCCTGTTCACAATGACGTAGCCGTACAGGGAAAAATCCCTGATTTCACCGCTTGCACGCGCCATCCTTTTCTTTATCTCGGCCTCCTGCTCTGAGTTTCGGTTGCGAAGCCGCTCTTCGAGTATACCGAGCGATGGCGGCATGATAAAGATGAAAACGGCCTGTCCCTGATATTTTGCCTGGATCTGTTTTGCACCCTGGGTATCGATGTCCAGGATCACGTCCAGTCCTTCGGAACGCATATCATCGAGAACACGTCGTGAAGTTCCGTAAAAATTCGAATGGACCTCGGCCCATTCAGCAAAGTCGCCCGCCCGGATCATCTCCTGGAAGCGGTCTTCTGAAATGAAATAATAATCTCTGCCGTCTGTTTCTCCCGGCCTCGGTTTTCGCGTGGTGAACGAGATCGAATGTCTCAAGTTCTCCACAGAATCCGTCACCGCGCGGCAGAGGCTCGTTTTGCCGGCCCCCGACGGTGCGGATACGACGAAGAGCAATCCCTGCCTTCTTCTCATTCCTCACCCCGTCCGGTAAATCTCTGCATCAGAGTTTCGACCTGGACAGCCGACAGAATCACGTGGTCGCTGTCCGTAATAATAATGGCGCGCGTCTTTCTTCCCTGCGTGGCATCCAGGAGCATCTTCCGCTCCCTGGCCTCATCCTTCAGACGGCGCATGGGCGCAGAATCGGGTGAAAGGACCGCAACGACCTTGGTGGCCATTACCATGTTTCCGTACCCGATATTAACGAGAGTATGGGTCATTCAATGTTCTGTGCCTGTTCCCTGATCTTCTCGAGCTCTGCTTTAATCGTCACCACTTTGTACGAAATGGCTGCGTCCATGGCTTTCGATGCAATAGTGTTCGCTTCCCGTCCCATCTCCTGCAGAAGAAAATCCAGTTTTCTTCCGACCGGCTCGCTCATGGCCCCCAGAAGCGACCTGAATTGAACAAGATGACTGTCAAGTCTTGTGAGTTCCTCGGTCACATCCGTTCGTTCCGCCAGGATGGCAATCTCCTGCGCCAGTCTGACCGGGTCCGGCTGTTCGTTCATGAGCCTGTTCAGCGTTTCAGCCATCCTCTTCCGCGCAGTCTCCACCGTCAGCGGAGAAAGAGTCCTGATTTCCCGGATCAGCGAATTAACAGAATCGAGACGAAGCGCCATGTCCTTGAGAAGCGCCTGCCCTTCTTCACCCCGCATCCGGTCCAACTCGTTGAGGGCCTGCGCCAGGCCTTCGGCGAGTGCCGGCCAGAGAGCTTCCGTATCTTCTTTTTCCTCCGAGACCGTGATCAGGCCCTGCAGCCCGGCAACCAAAGAAAGGTCCACGGCGCCGCCTAAATTGAAGCGGTCCCGCATTTGTTTGAGAACCGCGATATATTCCCCGGCGAGGGCCTCATCAAGAGCAAGCCTTCCGGTACTCGTCTGCCCCGCGTTACGGTTTACGAACAGATCAAAGCGGCCCCTTGAAAAGCGGTCCTGAACGGCCTTTTTGAAGCGGGCTTCCAGAACAGCGAGCGTCCTCGGGACCTTTACCTGGACGTCGATGTACCGGTTGTTTACAGACCTCGCTTCTATCGTAAATCGGATGCCGGCCGCGGTTACTTCGCGCCTGCCGTATCCCGTCATGCTGCGTATCACGAGCACCGCCTTATCGCCGGAAATACTACGCCGCCGGCCTCGAATTGTCAAATCAGCCGCTTACCGTACGCTCATGAAATTTTCATCGACAGCAGGAGCGAAATGGAACGTGCGGATATATGCCCCCCAGAGAAAATGGACTTCAACGTCCCACTGCGTGCTGACATACATTCTGCGATGTTCCTCGTCTCTCCTGAGAACGAAGCTTTCCTTTGTCAGGGGCAGATCAAGCTCTTCGGCTTTTTGTACCAGGTCTCTCAGTATCTCATCGTCCTTCAATATCTGAGCAAGACCGGCCTTCATTTTCATCTCGTCGTGCATCCGTTCAAAATCCATGTACATGGACAATACTTTCATTCCGGAATGAATAGCGAGGAACAATACAACCAGAATAAGCAGTACTTTCAGCCTGCTCGCTCCCTTTTGGTCTGAGAAAAAAGCCATGCCACCCTCCCTGGTTATTTTATCAGCGTGCCGAGCCGCTCCCATCGCACCCATCTGCCGTTGCCGTCCCATGACCAGTAAATAATAAGCGCCCTGCCGAGGATCTTGTTGAATTTAACAAATCCCCAAACCCGGCTGTCCTGGCTGTTGTCACGGTTATCGCCCATTACAAAGACCGATTCCGGAGGCACGATTTTCGGTCCGAAATTGTAACCGGCCTGGTCGCGCAAATACATGATGCGGTGCTTTACGATGCCCAGTTGCTCGTCCAGGAGCTTCGGCTTGGCGTAATAGGGAAACCCCGATGTCTGCTCCTTGCCGTCATACATGCCGGCTTCCGTGACCGGTACGGGCGCGTCGTTGAGAAAAAGCTTCCCGTTCTTTATCTCAATTTTGTCTCCGGGCAATCCAACGACCCGTTTGATGAAATTTTTGTCTTCATTCTCGGGATATTTGAATACTATGATGTCCCCGCGCTTCGGTTCCTTCCAGTTGAATATCCTGCTGTCGGTAAAGGGAATCCTGGGACCATAAATGAATTTATTTACGAGCAGATGGTCGCCGATGGTAAGTGTCGGGATCATGGATCCGGACGGTATTTTGAAGGCCTCTACCGCGAACTGCCTTATAAACAGGGCGACGACTGCTGCAATAAGGAACGGTTCGATCCATTCCTTATAAAGAGACTTCTTTTTTTTATTTTCCGGCTGTGCCTCGGGCATCAGACCTCCGTGCGGACCACGAGTCCGCAATTGTAAATTTGAAATTGAAAATTGGAAAATGAAAAATTAAAGATCCTCACCGCAAATACAATCTTCAATTTCCAATTTGCAATTTACAATTCTATTGGCTCTACTCTCCTACCTTCAGCACCGCGAGAAACGCTTCCTGCGGCAGTTCCACGCTTCCGACCTGCTTCATCCGCTTTTTGCCTTCCTTCTGTTTTTCCAGAAGTTTGCGTTTCCTGGTTATATCGCCCCCGTAGCACTTTGCCGTTACATCCTTGCGAAGAGCCCTGACCGTCTCACGGGCGATGATCTTTGCGCCGATTGCCGCCTGGATCACCACTTCGTACATCTGGCGCGGGATGACTTCCTTCAGTTTTTCCGCCAGCTGTCTGCCGCGAATCGCAGCCTTTTCCCGGTGCGTGATGAGCGACAGCGCGTCGACCGGCTCCCCGTTCAGAAGCATGTCGAGTTTGACCAGATCGGATTCCTGATATCCCGATAAGTCATAATCAAGCGAAGCATAGCCCTTGGTCAGGGATTTGAGCTTATCGTAGAAATCCATGACGATCTCATTCAGGGGGAGCTCGTAGCTGAGGAGCACCCGGTCCTTGGTAATATACGTGATCTCCTTCTGAATTCCTCGCCGCTCCTGGCATAACGCGATGAGCGACCCGATATACTGTTCAGGCGTGATTAGCGAGGCCATAATGATCGGCTCCTCGATGCGCTGGATTTCCTGTATCCCCGGCAGCGTTGAAGGATTGTCCACCATCACGATTTCGCCGTTATTCTTCGTCACCCGGTAAACGACCGTGGGCGCGGTGGGAATAAGGTCGAGCTGGAACTCACGCTCCAGCCGTTCCTTCACGATGTCCATGTGCAGAAGCCCCAGGAATCCGCAACGGAAGCCGAAGCCCAACGCAAGCGAGGTCTCCGGCTCATAGCTGAAGGACGAATCGTTCAGCCGCAGTTTCTCGAGCGCGTCCCGCAGGTCAGCGTAATCGTCACTGATAACCGGGTAAAGGCCGGCGAAGACCATGGGCTTCACCTCTTTATACCCGGGCAGCGGCGCGGCAGCCTGTTCGGCGTCCATGACGGTATCGCCGATCTTGGCGTCCGAAACTCTCTTGATGCCTGCAATGATGCATCCCACGTCGCCCTGCGCGAGTTCCGTCGTCGTTTGCAGCTTCGGCGTAAAAATCCCGACCGACTGGACCTCGTATACGGCGCCGGTTGAATTCAATTTGATCTTCATCTTCGGCCGTACGGCCCCGTCCACGACCCTGACCAGGATGACCACACCCTGGTAGGTATCGTACCAGGAGTCGAACAGAAGGGCACGGAACGGACCGTCTGTTTTTCCCGACGGCGGGGGAATTCTTTTTACGACCGCCTCGAGCACTTCTTTGGTCCCGATACCCGCCTTGGCGCTTGTCGGAATCGCGCCTGAGGAATCAAGCCCGACCATGTCCTCAATCTGGTGTTTCACTTCTTCGATGTCGGCGCTCGGTAGGTCGATCTTGTTGATTACCGGAACTATCTCGAGATTATGGTCGATGGCAAGGTACGCGTTGGCGAGGGTCTGCGCCTCAACGCCCTGGGACGCGTCAACCACAAGCAGCGCGCCTTCGCACGCAGCCATGCTGCGCGAAACTTCATACGTAAAGTCTACATGCCCGGGTGTATCGATAAGGTTCAGAACATATTCCTGGCCGTCGGACGCAGTGTACCTGAGCCGCACGGCATGTGCCTTGATCGTGATGCCCCGCTCGCGTTCGAGATCCATATCATCGAGAACCTGGTCGCTGCCTGCGGCCGCCATCTCGCGGTCAGAAAGCGCGCCGGTATATTCCAAGATTCTGTCTGCAAGAGTCGACTTTCCGTGATCAATATGAGCGATGATGCAGAAATTTCTGATGTTCTTACTGGACATACTGTCTTAAATTCCAAATTACAAATGCCAAATCCCAAATAAATTCCAACACATCAAATTTCAAACGCGACGCAATTTTGATGAAATCGTAAGAAGTCAGAATAAGCCCTATTTCGTCATACCGGCGAAAGCCGGTATCCAGTCTTTTCAATGAGTTCAATGTTTACTGGACCCCGGTTTTCACCGGGGAGACGACTTTTTACGAATGCATCAATTTTCAAGAACGTTTACAATTTCGCATCCGCTTCTAGGAATTTATTTGTCATGTGGTGTTTGTTATCTGGTACTTGTTTTCCTCCGATGCTGCTCTATTATTGCCGCTTCTCTTTCCTGCTGCTGAAACGCGACGGCTGCGGCGCCGATAATGCCCGCGTCATCACCAAGCTGCGATTGCACGATCTCGGTGCGGTTGGCAGGAATCTCGAAGGCGCGCTTCCTGATTTCCTCGCGCGTTGCCTGAATGAACAGGGGCCACGCATCCATTACTCCGCCCCCGATCACGATCCGCTCGGGATTGAAGATGTTTATGAGGCTGGCGATGCCGATGCCGAGCATCCGGCCCATCCTGTTCATTATCCGGACAGCTGTTTCGTTCCCTGCCTTCGCGGCGTCGTACACCTGCTGCGAGGTGATCACTTGGCCGGAATCGGAACCGACCGATGCACTCAATTCTTCCCGGTAGCTTTGGACAATGCCGCGTGCTGAAGCGTACATTTCGAGGCAGCCGGTATTGCCGCACGTACACGGCCTTCCTTCGGGAACGAGCGTCATATGCCCTATTTCGCCCGCCATTCCGTCCGCACCCTGCCAGATCCTGTTGTCCAGTATTATCCCGCCCCCGACGCCGGTGCCAAGGGTAAGGAAAATCATGCTCCGGATGCCGCCCGCAGCCCCGCGCCATTGTTCCCCGAGCGCTGCCGCATTTGCATCGTTCTCGATATGTACGGGAACACGGAATTCTTTTTCAAGAAGGTCCTTGAGCGGAAGTTTATTCCAGTCCGGAAAGTTCGGGGACTTTACGACTATGCCGGTGTCCCCCTGAATTACTCCGGGCGCACCAACGCCGATTGCGCTAACTTCAAAACCTTTCTTCAGCGCGCCGTCGCGCACCCTCTTGATGTTTTCAGACAGTCTGGCAACCACATTCTTCCAGCCCTCGGCCGCGTACGTTGCCTCCTTGCGTCTGTCAAGAATCTTCCCCTCCGGGTCTACGATAGCGGTTCTTAGATTCGTGCCACCCAGATCCACTCCGATAACGACACGGCTCATGCTGACTCCCGTAAATAACGGAAAATGTGGAATAATCTAAAGATTGTTATATTAACATAACATTGATTAAATGTAAACATATTATTGATAAGTGCTGTGAAAGTGCCCGGGCTATTGAACGGGAAATAAGCTGGCTGCCTTGTTTATGAATGGCGATATTATACGGTTACAATGATAAAAAGCCAGTTCATCAGGGCAATAAGAACAGCGGAAATGCGGAAAATATCCTTCTCGCTTTCCGTGAGAGTCAGTCCGATTCTCGGCAAACCGAAAACAAGCGTTATCACGCTGTACAGCAGCCAGAGAACAGCGCCGGCCGCACAGAGCGCAATTAACGGATTCATTAAAAAAGCGGAAGAAAAATCGGTTCGGGATAGATAGACCAAGGACCGTGTCGAGCCGCATGTCGGGCACGGCAACCCGAAGAGCGCTTTAAAGGCGCACGCGGGCGCAATAGAGAAAACGGGAAGAAACCGGGAGGCAAAAAGGGCTAAAAGCGCGATCCCGCCGTAGATAATACCGAATTCTATCTGCCCGTCCCTTTTTTTGGATAAGGCCGCAATCATGGTTTATTTTGTAACCCTTACAAGCTTGAAATTCTTTTAACCACAGAGGTCACCGAGAACACTTAAAAAATCGTAACTATTCAGCTTCTTTTCAGAACGGCATTAAGACAAATCTGAGAAAAAGCCTTCTATCCGCAGATTTCGCAGATGGACGCAGATTTTAAAACCAGAATTCAGGTTTTGTTTTTATCTGCGAAATCTGCGTGATCTGCGGATTAAAAAATGACCTGAGTAGTTACAAAAAATCTTCCAGGATCAAAATAGAGATTGCTTGTTTTCCCTCTCAATCTCTGTGTGCTCTGTGGCAAATACTTTTTTCCTGGCATTTCTTATTATTTAAAGAAGCATTCTTACTCTAAAACCGCATCAACGATCCGAACGAAGCCGCCACGAGACTCATGAACGCAGCTGCCGCAATCGTAATCATTCCGCAGCAAACGATGACCGGCAGAAAAACGGCAAAAGCCGCCTTGCCCCCCGTAATTTCATGCGCTTCCCGGAGACCGATGATGGCGAGGACGATCCCCCATACCGCGGCAATGATGCCGCCGCAAAACGGAAGAACAAGAAAAATATTCGGGCTGTAGCCGTATGCAACTACTCTGAAGGTGGCCTCAAAACTCTGCCGCGCTCCCTTGACCATCATGAGAAAAAGGTGAAGAACGCCCGATGACAAAAAAAGGCCGAGAATGATCAGAAAAGGCGTAAAAAAAGCGAGGACCGCGATCCCTGCGCCGTGAAAAAACTGTTGTCCTGTTCCGGCATGCATTCCGGGCATCATGTCGTTCATGGCGCCCTTAAAAGCCAGCTGCCACATATACGAAACCATGAGGCCGACCATTCCGATGATCAGCCCGTACAGCAGCGGATCGGTTAGACCGCCGGTCAGCGGCATTTTTTTAAAAAATTCCGAAGGCCGCAGCAAAACCTCTCTCATGGTTGCGAACAGTCCGTTGAAAAATCCGCGAGCCTCACGGTCCTCCCAGGGCGTCTTCTCCCTGGTGCTCAACTGACTTGTTGACGCTTCGGCAGCCGGAAAAGCCTCTTCAACGAGTCTTGCTCCGCAATACTGACAGAAGATCTGGCCTTCGCTTACCTCTTTGCCGCACTTGGGGCAGAACATAGAACCTCCTGGCTCTGAACAATAGGGTATTAGCCAGCAGTCTATCACAGAGAAAGCAGAGACTCAAATGGTAATTTTGGTTCCGGCAATATCTATGATGGTATGGCATGCTTGTGCAGCTCGGGAATGAGCTGCGGCTGGATCAGTTCCGGAGTGACACAACATCAAGGATTCCTGGCCGGTTCTTTCGGAAAATTCGTATCGAATATTTCTTTGCCGGTCTTGGGGCGCTTGATTTATTTCATCCTGATCTCCTTTGCTGGCCGCAAGATCCGCTATGCATTCGGAATATACGGACAGGTCTATTGAATTTACTTCGATCCCGTTTCCTATCCCGCAGATCAGGGGTATGGTAAGATCCCCTCCTAAATGTTCCTGGAAGTCGCTGAATGCCCGGGCGACGTCCATGCCTGCGAGGGCGGGATGATATAAATCGAAGCCGCAATCCGCGAGAACGGAAAGTATTTTTACCAGTTCTTCAATCGACAGCATTCCCCTTCGCCATGAATATACCGAATCAAGCGCAATCCCGACCGCGACTGCATCCCCGTGCCCGAGTGCTCCGTTCGTGAGCTCCTCCAGTTTATGGGCGGACCAGTGGCCGAAATCCAGCGGACGGGCCAGCCCGGTTTCATACGGATCGCCTTCCCGGATGGTATGCGCCAGGTGCAGCTGCGCGCATCTGATGATCATTTTCCGAAGCGAATCGGGATTGCATTGCGCAAGGCTGTATCTGGCAGCATAGAGGAAATCGAAAAATGGCCGGTCTTTGATAAGGGATATTTTTATCGCCTCTGCTATCCCGGCGCGCATTTCCTTTTCCGGAAGCGTTGACAGAAAATCAAAATCGTTTATTACCGCCTGCGGCGGGGCAAAGGTCCCGATAAAATTTTTTCTCCCGAACAAGTTGACGGCATTTTTCAAGCCGATCCCGGCGTAGTTCTGGGAAAGAGTCGTTGTCGGCATCCGGATCAGTCCGATGCCTCTGTGGGCCGTCGCAGCCGCATATCCCGCCGCATCCAGCATGGCGCCGCCTCCTATGGCAAGGATAAGGGAATGCCGGCATAATCGGGCTTTGTTTATCAATTCATGGATCAGATTTATATGAGCGCTGTCATTTTTACACTCTTCCCCGCCCTGTAGTATGCAGACAGGCGCGGCAAGATCAGGAAGAACTGCGTCCGTTTTTATGAACGCTTCAATGGCGTCCTGTAAATCAGCTCGCGGCTTGGCGACGCCGCTGTCAACTATCACCAGTATCTTCGGGTGTTTCACACCGGATTCCGCAATAACATTTCTGAGAACCGGATTTCCGTTCCTGAATACTCCTGAAGTAAAGATGACCGGGTATGTATAGCGAATGTCAAAGGTTTGCCGTATGGATCTGATGATTCCATCTTGCATGGCACAGTCCTTTTTTATGTAATACGGCAATTTCGTCTTTTTGGCGTTCTTTTTGAATGCTTATTAATGCCTTCTTTGGGCCTTGATGAACTCAATCAGATCATCAAGGTCGTGATCGTTAATCCGTTTTTCTGAAAAATGGCCGGCATTGCACCGAGGCTGTGCCACTTCGAAAGAATAAAATGCGGCACACTGAACGAAGCGAAAGATCACTCACTAAAGTAAAACCATTTCAACTTGTCCTCCTGCACGTTTTTGCGGTTGAAAGTGTTTTTGATTTCGGACAACGTAAACCTAGTTGTTAATAGTTCCACGACGTCATTACGGTGTGCTTTAAGCCAACAAGGCGGAACTAAAAAGATTGAACCGCGAGGGCGCAAAGGTCGCCAGGAAGGCAATACTATCTCTGTGGCATATTAGGGGAATTTCGCTTTCCTCGCGTTCCTCGCGACTTCGCGGTAAATGTGCCTGCCGTTTTGTACTAGTTATGCTTTATTCGTGCTTACGCGGCTTGGCTTCGCGCGAGAACTGCGCCTTTTTCCCGCGCGGCCCGTGCCCGTTCGTGCGCGATCGCAAGCAGATAACCTGCCACGGCATTCGCAAATGCCTCATCAAACCATGGATGCGCACCGCTGGCGGCAACGATGATTCCGTCCCGGCACACTCCGCCTCACAGCAGGCTGTCGCCTATTTTAAGCAGATGCGGATGCACTTCCTGGATCAGATGCGTATCGCAGTTCGAACGCCACGCAAGTTCAGCCCTTCCCGCGCGCGTAGGACCGATAGTCCGCGTGCCGCGTAGAAGGATCGCCGATGCTGTGTTCGTACAGGATCGCCTTGTTGAACGGTGTGCCGCCGTATTTGGACATAGGGTCCATTACCACAATATGTAAAACCCGCTCCCCATCGGCCGCTGCAGCACCTTTTCGATCGACGGCAGCGCCATCTCAATTGCCTCGCGCGCCGCGGCAGCAACCAGCAATCCTTGCGCGGTTATCTTCTCTGCCGTCATTATCCGCCCTCTGAAATAAACGGAAAGGAACGCACAAATTACCGTGCATCCCTTCCGTAAGCACTCATCTGGTGTTAAAAAGCCCTGATCTCGTCTGTTTCCTCTATCTCCACATTAAAGCCGTTCAGTTTTCCGGGAATTTGATTTCTCGCATTTTCGACATGGTCTCTTAAAACAAATACTTTTACAACGACTTCATCGGGATTTGTCGTAGATATTCCAACACCCATTCCTGCCACACCGGGCACGCTCATTATCGAATGCTCGTGTTGCTCCTTAACCCTGGTTGCCTCTTCGATTGCACGGGAATTGGCATTCGAGTTCGGCGTCATGGCAAGCACCCCCGTAGATGTAGCCGAAGTTGCGGCAGGTTCGCAGAAATCGGGTCCCCCGACCATGCTGACATTGAGCGCCGTCAAAGCGCTGGAAATCGGATTGGCAATGGTCGATGTGGAACTCCCTGCAAACAGAAGTCCGACGGCGCGCGGGTTCGCCGAGCAGTCCTGAACGATCAGGGAACCGGAATCACCACCTGCGCTAAAGGTTGCGCCGGAGCCGCTGCTCACCACGATCTGGTTCAGAAAACGAGCCCTCTGAGATCCTGACTCCGCAGATCTTGTTATAAGTAACGTCCACCGTAACGTTTACCGCGGATATGGTTCCGCTAGTAAGCCCCGTTGTGCGACCGCTCTTTTTTACCGGCATTCCTGGAGAGGCATTGACTGTCTGGCTGCTTATGGCGCCGATGTCGAGGATCGCGCCGGATGGATCTATCTTCCCGTTCTGTGTAACGGCAATAGCCGCATCCACCGTGTTCCTTGCACCTTTTTTGAACGATATCGGCACGAAACTGGAAAGATTTGCAACACCGTAACTCGTATCGTGCGAACAAAACATGTCGATAAGACCGGGTTGGGTGATTACGTCGCCCTGCCGGCCTTTATTAGTCCTGGCGAGAACATGATTATTGCTTAAGATATATTGAGTTCCTCCGGAATCCCGGACAAGGGCGCCAAGCGTGCCCGAGCAGCAATAGATACTGCTCACGTCGTTTATGTTTCCCCCCGATGTCCCGAGGTCCACAGGCCGCAAATACGCGCTATGGGGGGCGTCGGCTGACGCAACGGAAATTGAAACGAAAATTGACAGTGCTATAAACAGTGAACACTTGCCTGAATGCCTCATTTTCTGCCTCCAATAAATATATTATCTTTTTCAACTTTTAGAACTTGTCCCTTGTTATTTTCACCGTTGATTTGAACAGATGTTAACGCCGCCGCTTGGCCAACGGGGACACAAGAGGAGGAGAATGCGGATAGTTTCACATAATTAGACAGGAACTCATGTGTTGAAGTTTTAAACATACAATCAAAGACAGCTGATTGAAGCATAGCAAGAAAAAGAAGCCCGAGTCAATACAACCAATTTCCTATTTTAAGTTAAAATTATAGTAACTATTCAGGTCATTTTTTTATCCGCAGATTACGCAGATTTCGCAGATAAAAACAAAACCAGAATTCCGGTTAAAATCTGCGTAAATCTGCGAAATCTGCGGATAGAAGGGTTTTTTCTCAGATTTGTCTTAATGCCGTTCTGAAAAGAAGCTGAATGGTTACAAATTATATTAGATTAAATTATCGTGCTCTATTTGCATCCAGCTTGTTTTCTTGACTCCTCCTGTTATTTATTCTATTCTCAATTTCAAGGAACAGGAGAAACAACATTGAACATTTTTCCCGTATCGCCGAAAAAACTCCGTAACCCTGATCTGTTCTTAATTAAGACGCTCCTGCTGACAACCGTTCTCCTTTCGGCATTCTGCTCACTGACTAACCGCGCCTTTGCCGATACTGAATCCAATACACAACCCGGGACAGAGCGTCCTTTATTCTCTGAGACAGACAGCACACTCGTCAAAACCGGAAAAGTGTTAGGTTTAACTGCATTGACAGGAGGAGTATTGTATTTCGACGCGTGGGCCGCCAAAGAATATCCCGTGGCGGTTGGTGGTTCACTGGTCCTGTTGTCTCCCCTTGCAGCATCAGATAAATTAAACGATTGGGGAAATGCCACGCTTGTGGCCGGGGTAATCGGGATAGGGCTTTACAACTTGCGGAACACTGACGATGATACTCATTCGGAAAACGACCGGTTTCGGCGCACTTTCTATTCCTTGCCTTTAATTGTGGTTGCGGCGAAGTCGATTGATTACGTTACCGGGGGAACAGAAAAAAAATCAGATGATATATCCGCGGACTTGAAAATCGGCAAAGGGCAGGAATTGCTGGTGCTGACGTGGAGATTTTAGATGCAGCTGTCCTGCGTGCAGGACTACCAGCTCCCTTCATGAATTAACTTTGTGTCTCAGTCAGTCTTCAGCGAGCGATCTATTGAAAACATGTGCAATCTCTATTCATCCCATTTTAATTCAAAAACAATTTCCCATGCCCTGTCAGGCGACACGGTCTTGCTGATCTGCTGCATCAAGAGATTCCTGCCACCGGCCATTTCAACCGCTTTCTTGGAAAAACCGAGACAGGCCGGAGAAATCCAGTCGAGGAATATGTCAGGAAGAGTAAATTTGATCACCGCGCTGCCTTTCTCTGCAGATGGAACTTCCACTTTGCCGGAATCGAAGAAGCGGCTCCACAATTTGGGATAGTTTTTAAGGACGAAGGACGGATTAGTCATATGAAAAAATATCTGGTATACCTTGCTCAGACTGTTTTCCGCGATATATTCGTAGATTCGGGCGGTTTCCGCTTCCTTGACCGCCCCGATTTCTTTCGCAAGAGCGGTTGTCATCATTTTAAAGCTCCGGAAAGGATACAGTGAGGCAACCAACGGGGTATCGCGCCAGACCTTTACGGCATCCTGTGACAGGGAGGCCAATATCCTGTTCCAGACATCTTCGCCGTAATTTTCCAATATAAATTTTTTAGCATATAAAAAAGTCACTCCCTTTGCCATCACGTCATCCATAAAGCCCCCTTTCCGACTGCTTGCAACCCAGTCCCTTTCTACACACGCGCTGCCGTTTTACGGCAGATATTTGCTTCTATCGTTCAAAAAGCTTTTGTAAAGCTGATAGTGCGTTGTCTCTTCATATGTGGTTTTTTTTATAGTGCTGGCGTCAAAGCTGTAGATAACAGCTCCGGGACAGGCCAGCAGAATCGGAGAATGAGTCACGATAATGAATTGAGCGCGGCCGGTGGCGGTTGTAGCAGCCAGGAGTTCCAGTAGTTCCAGCTGGCTTCGCGGAGAAAGGGCTGTTTCGGGTTCGTCGAGCAAATAAATTCCTTTGCGCTGATAACGGCTTTTGAAGAACGACATGAGCGATTGGCCGTGGGATTGGGACATCAGTGATTTGCCGCCGAAATACTCGAGCTGGCCGGGGTCGTTTGCAGCCCACTCGTCGAGCAATTGAGCAAAGTGCTCGAAGATATTCGAGCCGAAAAATGCTCCGGGTACGCGGTCTTCTGTCCACTCGATCGATAGATGCTGGAAGAAAGTATCTTCATAACGGTTATACTGATAGCGTCTCCTGTTCGTATCGCGCCAGATGTAAATGCCGCACAGATGAGCAAGCGCTTCCAGGAGGGTTGATTTCCCTGTACCGTTTTCACCGACGAACATGGTGACCGGAGTGCTGAAAGACAGGGTTTGGGCCTGGTGAAAGATAGGGAGACTGAAGGGATAATGTTCCCGCGTGGGATATTTGTCCGGATGAAGAGTTACGCTTTTAAGGTGCAATGAGTACCTCGGCAGTGCAAAGTGTCAGAGAGTATCAAGCGTCAAAGTATCAGAGTGTCGCGTCAAAAGTATCGCAGTGTCAGAGTATCGACTTCTCTGAGTGTTTGGTATTATTGTTGCGATAAAAGCTATCACAAACGATTTAAAAAGGCAATAGAATGAAGCTTCGCTTGACTAACAAACGCGACCAATTTGCGCAAGATGAGTGACAATGCTATATTTTGTTTATCCTCATGAATCACAATGGAGGATCTTGAAGACATGAAATAAAGTGTTTGAAAGGAGGTTTGTCATGAAAAGGTTTATTACAACACTTTCCTCGCTCGCAACGATTGCGGTTCTTGTGGCTGCAATGGCCGGCGCTGCATCAGCAGCGGGAACACAGGTATTGTCGGGCGATAAAAAGTCAGCAGATCTCGGCAAATTGAACGCGGAAATATCGATGCTCAACTACCACGCAAATATGCCGGAGGGTGACAGGATCATCTCGAAAGAATTAGTGGACGAGTTCAAGGTGAGCCCTGACAGAATCACCGGATTGATGCTGCATAACCTGAAATACGGAGATGTGGCCGCGATCTTTGCATTTGCAGAACATTTGCCCGGTGGGATCACCAACTACAATGTCAATGAAGTCATGAAAGCCAAAACCAGCAAGGGCACATGGGACCAGGTCGCAAGCAACTTTGATATGGATACATCGAGTGTTCTCGACAGATTAAGCGCTATCGAGGACAGCGTTCACAGAGAAATCAAAACAGCGCTTGCAGAATCTTCTGTTGCCGGCACTGCTGCAGGTGGAGTCGGCGACGAATCAACTGAAGTAATACCCGGAGAGACCGCTCCCGGGTTAGAACCGTTTGAAGAAATGGAAGGTGAATCGAACGAAGAGCTTCCCGGCGGAGCAACCGGTGGAACAGGAACATATGAAGGAACAGGAGGCGGATCAAGCGAAATACCTAGTGGCGGGTATTAATATTTTTATATACCTGTTTTCAGGCAGCCGATCATCCGTTGATCGGCTGCTTTTTTGTCATTGAAGAAGCTCTTCATCTCGCCGATAAACAGTGCTGATGTCGTCTAGTTTTATGTTGCTGCATTAAGAGGCTTCTCTTTCCCGGAATGCAATCCCCTTCTTTCAAACCGCTCCATCGCATAGAACGCGGCGCCTGCAAAAATGTACATGATTGCCAGAACAATCCAATGATTGACGCCTGTCAATTCCGGAATAGTCATCTGCCCCATGTCGCTCGTCTTATAAAAACCTTCAAGCCAGGGGAAGACCCCCGCGAACAAGAGCGCCCCGCTTCCGATCCCGATCATTGTGACGAGCGCGTCCATTCTACCGGAAGCGAAACCAACTGCGGCAGTCCCCGGACAGTATCCGCTGATGATATAGCCGATGCCGAAAAGCGCGCCGCCCAGAAGCTGCGGCCAGAAGAACGTCGGAATGATCCAGACCCTGCTGATATCCAGGACCTTCAGGTCGGACAACAGGCAGAGTCCTGTCGCGGCTACAAGGATCGCGGTAAACATCGCCTTCGGCACCGCGAAATCTGTCAGGTAGAAGACCCCGGTAAGCCTGTGAGGATTGCCCAGTCCTCCCCTTTCCAAAAAGAAGCCGAAGAAAATGCCCAGGAAGAGGGCCATAATCAGATTCGCATTTTCGCTTAACATAAGAGGTGCGTTCATGACCATAACCTCCTGAAAAACCCTGCAGACAGAAAACCGGTTACGAACATGGCGATGACGAAGACCCATCCGGACAGCGCCAATTGGGAGCCGCCTGTAAGCGCTACCCCGCTTGTGCATCCGCGTGCGAGCCTGCTCGCAAAGCCAAGCACTACTCCGCCTGTGAATGCAGTCACGAATCTCAGCGCGACTGAAACGCCAGTTCCCCGGTCAAAGCAGACCTTGAAACTGCGGTTCATCACCGTGCCTGCCATTGCGCCGATCAGCAACCCGGTTACTAAAACAACTGTCCAGTCTTTAAAAAGAGGGAGTTCCAGGTACTTCGAGAGATAGGACGAACTTTCGGCGTATGCGGGGAGTATTGTCTGAATGCCTTTGCCGGCCGCAACCGTAAATGCCCGCGATGCTCCGAGTCCCTGTCCCGCGATCATGAACGAAGCCAGAAGCGTCAAGCCGAGTCCTACACCGGCAAGATAAGGCGACCAATGCGTGACTTTCATAAAGTCCTCCTTAGATGAAGAAAGAATAATACAAGCGGTGATGATGCTTTCGAAGAATTGAGAAAACGTTTGTTTCGAATATATATAATTATATTATGGTGAGATGCAACAATATGTCAAGGCAAAAGAAGAAACAACCATGACTGGCTCAGCCAGATAGCGCACAAAAGGGACATGTCAGTCAAATTAAATGCATTTGAATCAGGGATCTCGCATACCTCAGCAAAGTTATAATAACCGATAGGCTGATGCCTGGAAACAAACGTGAAGGATGAACGGCAGGATAACAAAATTTAAAAGGGTCATAATCATCTTCATAATCTCTGAAATAACCTATTAGCTTATTCGGCAACGGCTCGGCTGAGAGGCGCGTCTTTTTTGCGCGTCGGTCTCGACCACAAGTTAAAACATCAATCATGCAATAAGATCAGTCTTCTATCTGGCAATAAATTAATCTATTGCAGTTTTTCCGCTTTTATCTCCGGAACGACAGCTTCTACAAAATAATCGTTTCCTTGTGCATCAATTCCGATGTAGGCCCATTTACTCTGCAAATCATCAGGGGTATCTGACGCGTGCCAATTAACAGTACAGATCGCTTTTCCTCCAGGTCGTATCCAACCATCCTTGTCCATGTCCGCCTGATGGAAGTACCAATTCATAAAATCGGATCCGCGAAGCACCTTATTTCGCACATTACTTGCGAACCAGATGCCGTTATCATTAAAAAAGCCGTCGAACCAGATGACTTTTATAGGTCTGTCTGTATTATTGATCACCTCGGATCGGTAGAAGAAAGCATATTTGTAATTCATCGTCTGAATTAACTCTTTGGGAACATCATTAATCGTTAGCGATGAATGTGTCACTTGCAATCCGCTTTCTGATCTCGTCGTTTTTAAAGATCTGTTAACGCTACAGGATGCGATACTTAGAATGGCTGTGAAAATAATAAAATAGCGCATCGGATTCGAAATATGATTTCTATTCATATGCTCCTCGGAATTAACGAATGAAGCTCAGCGGCGACCCGTCAGGGCCGTCCGCTGCAGCGAATTGTTATGGTGCGTCTGCCCATATGCTTTGATACAAAGTCAGCAAGCGCTTCCCTAGTTCCGGTTCACTCACCATTTTTGCCATGGCTAGACAGGTCCTAAAAGAGTAACAGTTTAGCCCTTTCTCAATAGATAGAGCTCCACACCGCTGAAAGAGCACACCGCTCTTCTCGCGGTATCGGCGCAGACCGGAATGCAGAACTGCCCCTGATTGTATTCTCGATCGGATTTCTTTTCAACTTGAATTATTATATAAGGAGGCCTGTGCTGTTACGGTATCGGCCGTATGGAGGGTATGCAGGAATTCCCTCGGATGGACGCCCTGTCGTCGGGCGGTCTGTATGAGCGTTGGAATGATGCTGTGGGTTTTGAGTCCGCTGTCTGAACGAGTGCCGAAACAGACCTTCCTGAAGATCACCATTTTTCGCAAGGATTGCTCGGCGTGATTATTCGTAGGCGGTACGCCTGGAATGCGCAGGAACGTGAAAAGATGTTTTTGCTCAGGTCCGATCAGAAACGTCCGCAGAGTATCGGCAGGCTTGAACCGCAGCGGGTGTTTGCAAATTTTCTTCAAGTCCCGGATGAGCCGCTTCTCAATGACCGGTGCCTCCTCCCAAATGATTTTGCCGGATTGGAGTTTGTGCGCCGCTTGGCATGCCTGAGAGCAGAGATCTGTAATACGGTCACAGAAAACAGTGACAGCCCGGTCTTGCTCGCGAATCGGCAAGAGCGCATGCTCCCTGCGTAGGTCTTTGGCATTGGTAATGATGTGGGCCAGACAGGCCTGCCAGTCGTGACCAATACCGTTGTATGCCGCGTAACGGTCCCGCACCAGCACTCCATTGAAATCCTTACCGAAGACAGCCTTTGCCGCTTCCGCAGACCGATGCCGGTCTATGTGAAAGAAGGCAAGATCGTCATTTCCCGCGAACCATACGAAATATCCCGCTCCGTCGTTTCTCCATGAAGTCTCGTCTGCATGTATCACGTTCGAGGCTCTGACCTTTTCACGGACGTCCTCGTAAATGGGCTCCCCTCGTTTGGCCGCCCTTCGATCAAAACCAACGAGCGAGGCCGGCACACAGGAAAGTCCGAACAAGTCCTCCAGTATCCGTTTCGCCTTCCGGTAAGGGATGCCGATCTCATAGCGTAGATATCCGGCAGTGGACTTGGCAAGCGGTCCGATGGGAGCGTTTGGAATCTCATCCGGCCCCGCCGCAACCACCGGCCGCCGGCAGCGCGGACAGAACCCCTCTTCATGCACATACTTCGTAACAACGGTTTGGGGTTTGATAACGATGTCTTCCTGGATATGTTCGTGAAGCGTGCCTTCAGGAGTCAAATTCCCGGATCCGCAGTGGGGACAGACAGAAGGGACGGGCACCTGAACAATCCGGTCGATCCGTTCCGGGATGGGCCGGCACCATGCCGGATGTCCAACCGGCGCTCCGCGCTTCTTCTTTCCGGTGACTCCGGTCTTTTCTTCGACCACCTCATCCTTCTTCCGCCGATTCGGCTTGAACTGCTTGCGGTGCAAGGCCTGATACTTCGCCTTGAGTTCCGCGTTCTCCCGCTCCAACACACGCCCCCGATCTTCGCTGGCCTTCAACTGAGCGGAAAAGGCATCGATGATTAGCAAGTGTTCATGATACACATCATCGGCCCTCCGGTACTGACTCAGAACCCATGATGTGGAAAGTCCGTCCAGATAGGGACAGGTATGCTCATAGAGGCAGACATAATCATACGGCGGCCAGGGATGCCGGCCCATCCTTATTTGCTCTCCAGATTGAGTATCTCCCAGTTCACCTTAGAGAGCTTCTGGATCAGCGCCCAAAGCTTCTTATACCGCAAACTCATCTCCGTCGCCATAGATGCGACGTCCTTGCGAACGTACAGCGTAACGGTTTTTCCCTCCACTTTGGTCGTCAGGTTGTGCCCGGACATGGAAGGGGACTTTGCGACGGTGCCGATAAGGTAACTATCGAGCATCGCTGAAATGTCCTCTTTAAGCCTGATCTGTTGCTTCTTTAAAATGTCCACTCTTGCCATTTTGGCCTCCTTCTTGCATGAGTATTAATACTCATATAATTCTGCCATAAAAACACCCACAAGTCAAGAACAATGTGGGCGAGTGATCAAAAAACTTCTAAAAGGGCTAAACTGTTACCTAAAAGAAAAGAGCATCTTAGGGGACGTAGTGACCGAAATGGACTATTCGCTTCCCCGTTTAATTGCTCGCGCAATTCCAGACGTACTCACTCCAACATGACGAGCTATTTCAGCCATCGATAATCCCAATTCATCGAGACCGCGTCTGGCTACTTTGATACGTAGCGCACTAACCTCTCTTCGACGGCTCCCTTCTTTAAGTTCTTTCGGGCTGATGTGACATCTGTTGCATTCCTGGTCGATTATTTTTGAAAGAGTTTTGCCGGATCTTCGTAGCTTGAGCTGAAGTAGTGTTTTTTCTTCTGCTTCCTTCAGTATGGCATTTACAAAGTTACCGTCTCCCAGTATCCGTTCATCGTATTCTTCCTTTTGACCGCTCCTTCTCGCTGCCACGACCTGTGACCATCCGCCTTTGCTTCTGATGAGCCCACCGCCGACCAATTCCGGCTGTCGCCCCATAGCGATTCCTTCTCGTACGAAGCGGCGATATTCATTTTTTGCTTTTCTTTTTGTATCTCCAAATTCAGCTAAAACATTATCAGCACCCATCAATGGACAATTCCGCTTTCCCATTACAGTGCTATGTCCGCACCAGGGATAGCGATCCAGTTCTTCAAGTGTCTTAACAATACCTGCTCGTATCGGGTTAAGGTGAATATACCGGATGAGGGCTAATAGATAGTTGTCTTCATCGCAGAGAACTGATTTATAGCGGTTTTCAAAAAGATGCCCGGAGCGCTTGTGGCGACGATTGTAATATTGAGCATACCAGGTTAATTGCTTTCTCATTACATCGGATATTCCCTGCTTTCCACTTTTAAACAGAAGGTGGACATGATTCGTCATGAGCACCCAAGCGTATATCTTCGCATCTGCCGCTGTAATGTTCTTTTCTAGTCGACTCAGAAACAGGGCGCGGTCCTGGTCGTCATCAAATATTGTTGCTTTATTTATCCCGCGCAACATGAGGTGATGAAGCGCTCCAGGAGCATCAAGTCTCGCTTGCCTTGGCATGGTGCGAGTCTATATTATTCATATAATACTTGTCAACACCATTTGTCCATTTCGGTCACTACGTCCCCTAAGTTGTTCCCTTGCATATGTGTAGTTGCAGATATTTACCGGTGATTTTTTGAATCTCAGTGACGGGAAGAGTGTTCTCGTCTACAGATTCGCCATGCGACATAAGGTCTCGAATCTTTTTTGCCTGTTGTATAATCTTCAAATCATCGTCAGCTGTACCGGGTGACAATTGAAAACTGACAGCTGCGAACTTGTCTATAAGACGGTACTTATCTTTCATGACGTCTTGGATCCGCCCAAGGTACTTCTTTTGTGCCTCAGTGGGTTTTTCTGCAAGCAAACTCATAAAAAATCGCTTTTCATAGGATGCAAATATTTTATTTACAAAAATCTCGAATGCCATCCACGCCTCAAGAAATGAACGAAGGCGATCTTCTTCAGTTTCAAATGAGGATCTGAACAAACGCTGTACACGTTGTAATGTATTATCGTCCTCGATCTGATGATACAACGTGTCTATTAAAGGTACGATATCATCGGATACCGGCTTCGAGGTATAAACTTGAGCCGATCCAGAAAATGAATACGAATAGATTGGTTTGCCATCCTCTCGGAGAAAGAAAACAAAGCTTGTTACTTTCTTGATCCCGACTACAGACCCCATTATGACGGCCATAGAATTTAAAAGTGCAGTAGCTTTCGTGTGAAATTTCGATTTAATCTCATCCTTGTCAGCACCGTCAAAACAAATCTGGAAATCTATAAAATCCTGAATGTCATCGGCTTTGCCCTCGAAGGAAAATGGTTTGAACGATGAAAAGGTTTCTTCTCCAATAACGACTAAGAAAGGCCCGGCTTCAAACTTCTTTGCGCGTCGCGTTTGAAATTCATCAATCTTATTTGTAATGTGCTGTTTAAACTCATCACTTCCAGGTTCTAACTTCAGCAGACCTCTAAGCATCATACCCGCCACAGCAAGACTTCGATCTCCCTCGAACGCATACGAGTTGGGCTGCGTTGTGAGCACGGCGCGAAAACCTCTTGTCGAATCGGCTATTAATTCCTTTTCCGTTTGACCGGGCGGAAGATTTATTCCTTTAAGTGAGTAAATTTCGGTACAACGGCATTTTACTTCCATAAAATATCCTCGGGGATCTCACAGTTGTTTTTTCGGGATTAACGCGAAGATGAACCCCGATGCGTGGGCTCGATCTTCTGGTTGGCACGCATTCAGCAAAACCAAGCTTTTGCAATGCGCTACTATCTTTATTTATGAACCTGCAAGCTCGTCTGATGCTTTCCTTCTCGATGCGCTAACTTCAATTTGCAGATTATCCGGAAGCGAGGCATGCAAAACGGTTATATTCCTTGGCAACCTTCCGGCTTGATATTCTCCCGCCACGAGATTCACCATATCTAGTTCAGTGTAAATCAGCAATCGTTCTAAATTCCCTTCTGCCATCGAGAGGAAAAGGGCATCGGCGCGAACTTTCGACAATTTTCCTCTGCCGACAGAACCCTTAGGTACTAATGGTGTGCTAGTAGAAATGAACGCTACAATCTTACCGTCTTGACTTACTGCGTTGAATTCTACTTCCGACCCGGTGTTGAGTCTGCATGTTCTTTTCTCAAATAGTTTGCCAAATTTCTCCTTGAGCCAGTTATTTCTCACCCAGTCCGCTGCTCTTTTTTGTGCACCTGTATCAGCCATATTTCCTCTCCAAAATACACATAGACTTAAGAAGCACTCCGCTTTTGACAGCGCCCCGGATTAGCGAATAGTTTGTTTAGGGGCTGGAACAAAGTAGATCCTTTGCTGCCGACAGCGCGAGGTTGGCGCCCTGTGGAATATGTCTTATGTGAAAGGTTAGGCTGCTGTCTTGGTCAACCAGTACCTCGATGCCTTCTCCCTCTGCGTCTCGGACAAGGGAATATAAAGCGATGTACTCGGTTTTGTTTGCAAGATGTGCAACTTGCGCCGCGTACACTTTGTTGTAAGCAAGGTCGAAATTAGTCACTCCCTCATGGTCATCGATGAGCGACCAAGCGCCCAAATCCTTTAGAACCGGTTCTTCTGTGTTAGCGTGTTGCTTCAACATGCTGAACATGATGTCGTACGACTCACTCCAAGAGTCATCCATGTTTGCATTCAGTTCTTCAAATCTAATCTTTAAAGACGCCCAAAGGAAGGCGAGTTGCCCTGGCTCGTACTCGGCGAGATTTTGAGTATCGGCAAGGGTGCGTAAAAGCCACGGTTCAGGGATCAAGTTATGCAAGACCCAAGCACGGTGGGCTTGTTGCATGAGTTGCTGCACATCCGAAGAGAAGTAACGGGTGCAAAGACTATGCGACCGAAGGACAAGGCGTTGAAGCTGCTTGCCTTCGATTAGATGCACTCGATAAAACTTGTCGCGAGCGATCGTGTCCAGCCATGTGCGTGCATTGTTTGTAATGTACGAACTGATTAGGAATACAAGGTGCTTCGGATGCTCGGCATCAGCCCAGACGATCTTGGAGTTGAGTGCTTCTGGCGGTACGCCATCGTCGTAGCGCTTGCACTCAAAGAACCATGTTTCTTCAAATGGTTCGACAAGACCGCTAATTACTTCTCGTGTTCCTTGGATATCTCTTCCACTGTCTGCGCCACCCTGCCGCCAAATCAGCTTTCTAAAACCAAGCTCCATGAGGAGATCAAAGCACAGTTCCTCGAAGTGAGTCGGACTGAGCATAATGAAATTAATATCGTCGAGAGTTCGCATGGTTTTCAAGAAGCCATCGCGCGCCTGACGCGCCGCCCCTGGCGCGTCGCAGTCGCGCATGTTAGAATGATATTCTCAAGTCCAACAGAACGCCACTAATCAAAGTCGGTATGCCTGTCACAGACCATCCAAATAGATTCAATGCTGGCTTTCGTTTTTTTGATGAAATTTGGGTCCAAAACGAAGCAGAAGTTAGTGAAATGAGATTCGTTAAAAATATCCGCATACGTCAAAGTTCCAAACGCGTAAGCACGACGATGGGAATTATTAGATGTAATTTCTTCAATTTCAGTTTTAGTAAATGCTCTGTCTGCTTTTAGCCATCCGATAATAGCGTTGTCAGCTTTTGGGTAAATGCTCGAATAACTTTCTGCGTTATGTTTGAAAGAGTTCTTGAATACATACCCCTTTGGCAAGGGATATGGCAAAATTTTAATTTCACCATTCTCATTACAATTTTTGGCCGGCGTTTGCCCGAAATTTTCTATTGTAATTTCAATGGCAGATTCATTCTCTGTAAAAACGTCCCCGCTTTTTAAAACTGGCGAGACGTAGGCACGAAGTTGTCTTTTCTCCGTATCACGGGATATATGAAGAGCATAGAAACCACTAAACACGAGGATTATTGTACATATTGCGATCCATCCATTTGGGTCTCGCATCCACTTTTTCATCGTATCCTTAAAATCATCAGAGGTCTCAAACTCCATCACGCCATCTCCCATTTTCTTATCGTGTTAACGGCTCGGCTGAGGGGCGCGTTTTTCGCGGCCCTCTCGAGCCGAATGGTTAGAATCATTGACGAATCAAATTTATTAATCCGACGTTCTCATTAACCTCGCCAGCCTTTGGAACGACACAGTTACTACAGCGATAAACCATACCGACCTGCACAGCCTGGACTCCTTGCGGTACTTCAATGTCTGTGCTAAATAGTTCTGTATTAGCTCGCCCAAATACTATTCGTGGATTATTCACAAGTACGGTATCTGCTAGGCCAACACCCGTTGCAAATCCTTCCGGTTTTGAAATATATTTACAACCATCGCAAATATGCAGTTGAAGCATTACATCTTGTGCATTAATTTCTGTATCATTCCAGATAGAAAAATCAAAATGGACTTTGCTATCCTTTACCGGCAAAGATATAGAACGTATGGCTTCTTTCCCATGACCACCAAATGAAAATATTAGTGACGCTTTCCTTGAATCAAGTGCCTTTTGATTCTCCTCAATCTTTGCCTGCATTGATGCAATCTTTTTGTACAACCCCGTTGTCTTAATCTCTTTTTTTAATTCATGCAATTCCTGCGACATCGTGCCAAAAACCGCTTTTGCCTTATCAATTTCTTTTTGGTCTGCCTCATGCTGACTATCTGCTTTTTTATCTGTGAAGTAATTATTTATGACACCACCAATTCCAATTGCGATTATCAATACTAAAACAACCCATCTGCGCCAGAATGTTTTGTGAGCATCCCAATCTTTAAGATGGTTAAATACAGCAACAATAGCTCCGGCTAAATATAATAAATAATTCCACATAAAGAACCTCGGTTGATTCAATGGAAATTGTGTTCAAGACTAACGAACGCGTCACTCGCCGCATTTTGGCGAGTCGATGTGGACGCGGTGGTTGAAATCATTGGTTCGCTGTGCACACCAAACTGCTGAGGTACTTGGACGCGGAGTAGACATTCGCAGTCTCAATTAATCGCGATAAGATGAGGATCCAAATCTTTAACAATCAATTGCGAAACGAGATTGTCTAATTTGGGTACAAACTGGCCTAAATTAACACCAACCGGGATGAGACCGTCGTGAAGCATTCTGCTGCGGATATCATAAGCGCTGTGAAAAAAATCTTTTGCTTCATTAGCCATATGACGCTTTACAAATTGCCGGCAAGATCTGGCTATAGACTCTTTTTTTAAATCCTCAAGGCTTTTAATAATGCTTCTTTTTTGATCTTCCGAAAGCTGCGACTCTTCGGATTCTAGAGAATACTGAATTAATTTATCGATGTGACACAGCATGGCGGGCGCAATTTCCTGACGTTTTATCAATGATTCAACTGCTGTAACGAGGGTTATTAAACGAGCACGTAGGGAAGACTCAAAGCGAGACATATTATATAATTCAAGAGCAAGAAGGTGTTTCTCAGAGATATTAACATTAATTGCCTTGCTCAACGCGACATCAAACCTATTAGCCGGGACACCGATTGTTACATTGCCGTGAACGGAGATAAACGAAATCGAAGGCTCATCTTTGTATATTAACAAACCATGAACGTCATGAAGACAATTCCGAACTTTATCTTTAAATTGATAAACCGTAAAGTCCAGCAACTTCTTAGAGTCATCTTTCCCGACATCAATTCCTATCCTCAAAACCGCACCTGTTAAATGAATAGCATTTTTTACTTTGATGCCACATTGATAGGCTTCATCGGGCGATGTAAACCCGGTCCCTATGACACATAACTCATTTGTATCTTTTATATTCGCATTGGCTACAGCCTTCAAAACCATATCCTGACCATTTGTCGTCGATTGCAATTGGAATTCTTTCCCTTCCTGATTAATGCGGTCATGTTCGGAAAGATAGAATTTGATCCTATACGCGAAAGTCGTCATTTATATTCTCGGTAAATTCAAGTTCAACAAGATAGTATCGGTTCGAAAATACAGTAGCATACATCGCGTCCATGGTCAATTATTTTAAGAATGAAATTGACCTATTTGATTGATTATACTGGAATCTTGGCAATCGGATAATATTCATTTTATGGATTATCTGAAAAAAGAAAATAATATTCCAAAACGGAATAGCCTTTCGGGAGAATCGCGCCCATGGCAACCGATTCGGGATGACGGTGAAACAGTTTAATGCGGTTTTGGAACGGAAAGAAGTTCAATCCTGATTGCGGGCGGAATTGAGCGATTACGCATAAATCTCAAGGGATCATTACGAAGAGAAGAGTAGTTGTCAGTGTACCGAACATGAGAAGCACGGATCGTACGCTCGTACGAGCATTTCGCACTTGAGCGACAGCTCCGGCTGCGGGAGGTCGATATTGTCGGTGATAAGTTGTCTCAGGTTATCCTCGAGACCCATGAAATTGTGCGCCGTTGGAGTTACAATATTGGCTTTTTCCACAACTCCACGGCGATTAATCCCGTACTGGTGGCAGAGGAGCCCCCGGGGCGCTTCAGTTACCGCTGTCCCGAAGCCTTCGTGCACCACGGGTTTTATAAAATAGTCCTTCTGTTCAACCTTGCCGAGTAGATCCAGACATTCGTGCAAACAATGAATCGTCTCAATCGCCTGTGCGATATTATTCATATACGGGTTTCTTACCGGCGGAGTAAAACCGATCTCTGAAGCCGCCTTTTTTGCTTCCGGGTGAACATTATCGAGATTCAGGTTCAGCCTGGCCAAAGCACCGACCATCATCCCCCCCCTGCCCTTAACCACGGTCCTCTTCGCGTTGGAGTACGGCACTTCACTTTCTGTGAAAGCGGTGCTGTAATTGTCCTCATCGAGATCCAGCCCAAGGTTCGAGGTTATCCTTCCCTTGTTGATCTGGTATCCGTCCTGCCCGGAAAGTGCAATGAATTCCAAGTCGGTTTCTAGAGCAGGATAATGCAGGGCAGCAACCATCGTAAGTGTGTCCCGCACATCTTCCTTGATGGTCTCGAGCCCGTCGATAAGCGCCCCGATCGTGTCTTTTGACGGCAGCTTCGTGAAACCTCCCACTACCATTGCCACGGGATGAAGGGCCCGTCCCCCGAATGCGCCCGTGACGCGGTTCAGAACCTCCTTGATCCTTAAAAGCCGGGTAATCTCCTTCTGCATGCCGGTAACCGCGTGAAGCCGGTGATAGTCGGGCAATACGAGCACATACAGGTGGACGATATGGCTCGCAGCGATCTGGCTGAGAGACATGATCCGCCTCAGCCTGATGATCTCCTCGCTCGGCGTAAACCCGATCGCTTTTTCGACTGCGCGGATCGAAGTGGCCATATGCGATACCGGGCAGATGCCGCAGATCCGGGCCGTAATGTCCGGGGCTTCGTCAAAATTTCTGCCTTTCAGAAAACCTTCGAAGAAACGCGGCGGCTCCCAGATATTGAGCTTCAGACTGGTGAGCTTCCCCGCCCGGATCTCGAATTTAACCGAGCCCTCTCCCTCCACCCTCGCTATGTAGTCGATGTTTACTCTCATTGAAATTCTTTAGCCGCAGATTGCGCAGATTTCTCCGATTAAACGCACTTATTAATGGTCTCAAAATAATCTGAACATGTCTTTATAAAATCTCCCCTAACCCCTCTTTGCGAAAGAGGGGAAATGCCTCGGTACAACCTGCTAACATAGGTAACAAACTAACCTATGGACATGGGTAACACGTTAAACTGCAGGGCTAGGAGGATCATCCTATGCCCTGGAGAAAGACGGAGCCCATGGAAGAGCGTTTAAAGCTAATAGCCGACTGGCTTAACGGCTACAGTATCACCGATCTGTCGGTGATCTACGGAGTAAGCCGCAAGACAATTTATAAGTGGACCGAGCGTTACGACAGTCTCGGCCAAGACGGCCTGAAAGAGCTCTGCCGAGCTCCAATCGTTCACCCGAACCAGACCGATGAGGAAATCATCAACCGTCTGGTTGAAGCAAAGCTGCTGCATATGACCTGGGGTCCCGAGAAGCTGTTAGACCTCTTAAACCGGGACGAGCCCCAGATTAAATGGCCCTCTGTCTGTACCGCCGAGAAATGGCTTAAACGACACGGCCTTGTCAAGGACCGGCGGCTGCGCAAGAAAACGCCGAAATACAGTGAGCCGTTCCTGGCCTGCGATGCACCGAACAAAGTCTGGAGCGCAGACTACAAGGGCCAGTTCAAGACAGGCGACGGCCGATGGTGTTATCCCTTGACCATCACCGACAACATGAGCCGTTACCTGCTTACGTGCAAGGGCCTTTATTCCCCTTGCCATGCGGACACCCAGCCCTGGTTCGAGTGGGCGTTCCGGGAGTTCGGCCTGCCGGAAGCGATTCGTACCGACAACGGGACGCCGTTTGCCGGACGCGGGGTAACGGGCCTCAGCCGATTGTCGGTATGGCTCATCAAACTCGGTATCAGGCCGGAACGGATAGAATCCGGCAAGCCCCAGCAGAACGGGCGCCACGAGCGGATGCACCGGACCCTGAAACAGGACACCGCCAAGCCGCCTAAGGCCAATATGGACCGGCAGCAAATCCGGTTTGATGAGTTCCGGCACGAGTACAATTACGACCGCCCGCATGAGGCGCTCAATAAAAAGACACCCGCGAGCGTTTACGAACCATCACCCAGGAGGTTCCCGGAAAAACTCCGCGAACCTGAGTACGATCATGGCATCAAGGTCCGCAAGATCCGCCTTCACGGCGAGATCCGGTTTAACAGAACTTACTACTTCATCTCCGAGCTCCTGGCCGGAGCGAGAATCGGCCTTATCGAGACTGCCGATGGAAAATACGAAATTCGCTTCGGTTTCCATCCTATCGGCATACTCGACGTCAAGCTCGGAAAAGTGGAACCTAAGTTAAAAAAAGTGTAACCCATGTCCACAGGTTAAAATGTAACCCATGTGCATGTTGCACACTCCCTTGGAAAAGGGAGGTTAGGAGGGATTCTCGAAATGATGTACACACTATTATGAGACTGTTAATAATAAGATGTTATAACTTTACAGGCTGTTGCCCAAACCGATTTTGTGCTTCGACAGGCTCAGCACGAACGGATAATTTTATAATACTCAATGACTACACCGTTCGCCCAGAGCCTGTCGAAGGGTGAACGGTGGTTTAGGCAACAGCCCGTTTATTTAAAATCAGCGTATATCTGCGAAATCTGCGGATAGAAGTTTCAAGATCCAGGTTCTGCTTATCGATTCAGAAGGTTGCCTCATTACTCCTCACCCATGTCGGCAGCTTTCCTGAATTCGCTCGTATTTGAATCAAACATCGTGAACTTCCTCCGGATATCGGCCTGCGACAAGCCGATCTTCATGAACCGTTTCGCAAGGGCAGGCGCATTCGCCTGCTTCATGGAACCGAAACAGGAATAACAAGGCCTTTTGTAGCTCGGGCAGAGCGCGCCGCACCCCGCATTCGTCACCGGGCCCATGCACGGCATGTTGTGGGCAACGAGTACACAGATATTTTTTTTCAGCTTGCATTCCACGCATACCGCGTATTTCAGAAAATCGGGCTCCTTCCCGGTCAGCACGGAAGAAAGCGCCTCGAACAGGTCCCTTTCTCCCGGAGGGCAGCCTCTGATATATCCGTCAACCGGTATGTAGACGTCTATGGGATGCGGCCGGATCGAATGGATCGTGGAGATGTCGTCATACACGCTCTCCTCCACCTCTAGTTCCGGCAGCATTGTCTTGATCGCGGGTATGCCGCCGTTTACCGCGCAGGCCCCGATCGCGAAAACCAGTTTGCTGTTCCTGCGCGTTCTTTTCAGCTCGTCGATCTGCCAGGCCTCTGTTATCGTGCCCTCGATCAGCGCCACGTCGAACGGCCCTTCCGGAGTGCCTCCGCTGGACACCATCCGGGCAAAAACGATCTCGAAGGCTTCCAGGGTCTCGGAAAGATGCCTCTGAAAATAGAACGTCTGGAACTCGCATCCCGCGCAGCAGGAATATTTGAAGAAGCCGAGCCGGACTTTATGATTGCCGCTTCCGTTATGATGCATTCCCGGTTCCCCTACAATTAATTGATTAACGATCGTCTTATTTAACCCATCAGCATGGATTCTACAACTCTACCTCGCAGGCTAAAGCCTGCGGCTACCAATACGTTTTTTCCGTTCCGCAATCCGTTTACACCCAGCGCGTATGAGTGCATAGCGCGAGTGCAGGGTGCATTCCGCAATCCGCAATCAAAGCAGTCCATCATACAGCCCCGCCACGTTCTTATACGAAAAGACCGGGCCGTCCTTGCACACGAAGAGACCAACGTGCTGGCAGTGGCCGCATTGTCCTATGCCGCACTTCATTCGCCTCTCGAGCGAAACGTACATGTCCGCGGCAGGAATACCCTTCAGCGATAAGCCCTTGCATACGAAACGCATCATCATTTCCGGTCCGCAGATGAATGCGATGGTCTTGTCCACGTTTAATTTCAATTCGTTTACGAGGCCTGTGATCAGGCCGACCCGATGCTTCAGGAGTTTTTTCGTGACCAGTTCATCGACCGTTACCTGGAATGAGATTGCTTTCCGCCATTCTTTGTACTCGTCCGTGAAAAGCAGTCCTTTTTCGTTCCGGGCCCCGAACAGGACGAAAACATTCCCGTAATCGGCCCTGTTTTTTATTACTTCCTGGATTACAGGCCTGAGCGGAGCCAACCCGATTCCGCCGCCCACAAGGACAATATCTTTTCCCTTTACTTCGCTCATCGGCCATCCCCTGCCGTATGGGCCTCTGACAAGAATTTCCCCTCCTTTTTTTATCTTATCCACAAAACGGGTCGCCATGCCGACGGCCCGTATGGTATGCTCGATCTCGCCGTAGTTGGTCCGGGACAGCGAGCTGAACGAAATCGGCGCCTCGCCTATGCCGGGATACCCGATCATGTTGAACTGTCCGGGGCTCGAGGCCTTCGCAAGGTCGACCCCGACCTGGAGCCGGTATGTCTTGACATCGACTGCCTCGTCCTTGATTCCTGTCAGGACTGCCTTTATCGGTTTAAGCGGATTGAAGCTCCTCGGTGAAAGCTCCGGGGAATCTTCGATTCTTAACGCTCGAGATATCATCGTATTCGCTCGCTATTACTCACTCCTGAATAGCCCTTCTGAACCTCTTTTGCCATCTCCGTAAGATCTATGCCCGTCGGGCACCAGGTAATGCATCTCCCGCAGCCCACCGTCCCGAATACCCCGAACTGAAAGGTCTGGCCCAGCTTGTGCGTGACGAACTGCCGCAGACGCGCGGTCCTTCTCGCCCTGAAATTGCCGCCGTGAACTTCAGCGAACTTCGCGTCCTGGCAGGCGTCCCATTGCCGGTATCTCCGCACGGATTTTTTGTCAACAGCGGTCTCGTCCACGACATCGTAGCAGAAGCAGGTGGGACAGACCATTACGCAATTCGTGCACGAAAGGCACAATTCCTCTGCGGTGGTCCGCCATACGGGGTGCTCGGATCCTTTCTTCAAGACGGTATCGAGACCCTCCATGTTGATCGTCTTCGTGAACTTTTGAAGCGCGGCCCGTTCTTTTTCTTCTTTAATCTTGAACTCTCCGGCCCCGCTCTGTTTTATATCATCGACGTTGAAAAGTCCGTGCGCACGCTCTGTCTTCAGTTCAACCAGATAATCGTCTCCAAAGTCTGTAAGAAGCATGTCGCAGCCGTTCCCGGATTTTAAAAAGGGCCCGGCTCCTACCGAGGGGCAGAAGCAGTTGCCTGATACCCGCTCGCAATTGAGCGAGATGATCATCGTATTGTTTCTCCGAGCTTCATAGATCGGGTCACGGAACGCGCCGAGAAAAACCTTGTCCAGGTAGAGTATCGCGTTCGTGTCGCAGGAGTGGACCCCTATGAGGACCCTTTGTTCCGGGTCTGTGGGTGCTTCACTGATTTCAATGCTTTTTTTGAAAGAGAACCGGAAAAGCTCTTCCCGCGGTCTATAGAGATACGCCTTTCCGGGTGAAAGCATGGTGGAGTGATACCCCATGTTCAGTTCATCGGATGAATTGATCTGCCTGAATTCTGTCAGACCGTCCTCCTTTACCGGACCTATAAGGGAAAATCTCCCCCTGAGCGAGTCCAGCCAGGAATAAAATGTCTTTTTCGAGACGAGCAGATCAGATATTCGGGAACCGGGACCCCCAGTCATACCATTTCCAGACATCTTTTGTGAGTTCCTCGTATTCGGTTTTGACGTGTCCGTAGAGGCGGGCGTTCTCTATCGCTATGGCGCCGAAGGACGCAAGCGCATTCAGGAATTCTATTTCCGATGAGGAAAATTCATACGGCGCGGAGGTGTATATGCGGAGAACTCCGATTGCCCTGCCCTTGACGCTGAGCGGGACCGTGAGCATGCCCTCGATGCCTTCCTTCGTTATTTCTTCCGGGTATTGAAGCCGGGTGTCCTTGCTGATGTCCGGCGAGGCTATGCATTTCCCCGAAAGGCACTCCCGGTCGACAGGGCTCTTTCCGATCTCGATGGGACCCTTTGCAAGATACGCAGGGCTCAAACCCGCCGCAGCCTTCACTTCGAGAGTCCGCCTGCTTTCGTCAAGGAGCCGGATGGACGAGGCCTTCATGCCGAGGGCACTGACTGCGTTTTCCACGATCAGTTGAAGGACCTCGCCAAGCGACAGTGACGAACTTATGGACCTCGCGATGCAGACAAGAGCGCGCGTCTGGTCCCAGAGCTTCGCCCGTTCTACGATCACCCCCCCGAAGGACGCCAGGGACCTCAGGCGTTCTGTTTCCTCGTGGGTAAACTCATGAGGTTCAGCCGTATATACTCTCACGATTCCGATCGCGCGTTCTTCCGCCATAAGCGGAACATTCATGATCGACTTGATCCCTTCGCGTTCCGCTTCTTCCCGGTAGATGGCCCCGGCCTCCTTCGTGACATCCAGCGTGCTCACAATTTTTCCCGCAAGGATTTCCCGTTCGATCGGGTTCTCTGAAAGCAGCAGCGGACCTTTGTCCAGGTAGGACTTGCTTAAGCCATACGCGGCTACGACCTGGAGATAGCCGTTTCTTTCGTCCAAAAGCCGTATGGAAGAGCCCTTTACTCCCATGATTTCCGTGATGCTCTTGACGAGGTTATTCAGCGTTGCGGTGAGATGGCGTTCTTCCTCGACCCCCACGCACATATCGTACTGGTCTGTTTGATATTCGCCCATATGTTGAGGCTAACAACGGGGGAATGGGATGTCAAGTAAGGCGGAAAAAACCGAGAAATTCGCAGGCAGGAGGCTCATGCTTTTTAATGACGCCGGTTAAAAAAATAAAAAAGGGAGCAGACAAATGCCTGCTCCCTCCGGAACATCGTGACAGCAAACGCTATTTGATGATGATGAACATCCCGTCGCTCACATCGGTGAACGTACTTGTTGTCATGCTCGTTATCCTGATCGTGTAATCAGAACCTGCTTCGTTTTTCGGTATAGACCAGGCATATGAACCTGTACCGTTGCTTCCGATAGGAACTCCGCTCGCGATGATTCCATGAACCAGTCCGTCTTGCAGAAGTTCTATACTGACCATGTCGGCTGAACTGCCCGCATAATTCCATGTTATCGCGTACGTCGTGCCACGGTCCCACTCCTCACCGCCGTTGGGGCTTGTCACAGTGATGGCCCTTGAAAAATTCGCCGTGATCGCCTGATCAGATCCCACTATGATGGTACAAGGTCCTGTTCCCGAACATGAGCCGCCGGTCCAGCCTGTAAATACGGTATCCGGATCAGCGAGCGGAGTGAGCAGCAGCACTGTGCCGTAATCGTAAATTTCAGAACAATCCGCTCCGCAGCTTATTCCGCCCGGGGTACTTATGACCGTTCCCGTTCCGGTTCCCGACTTCGAGACATTGATAGTGTACCTGTTTATGGCGAAACTCGCAGAGATAGAGTGATCTGCAGTCACATTGGCGAACGTGTAATTGCCGGAAGCACCGATGGAGATGCCGTCAACCAGGACGTCGACTATGTGGTGTCCGATATCCGGCGTGATCGTGCATGAAGACCCTGACCCGTAGTTGACGATTGAAGGCGAACACACGAGCGTACCGTTGGCTCCCGCAGTTGCGGTAACGTTGTACGTGTTTATCGCAAAAACAGCGGAGATGGTGTGATCCGCGGTCACATTAATGAACAGGTAGCTACCCGGAGTCCCGATGGAGACGCCGTCAACCAAGACATCGACAATATGATATCCGATATCCGGTGTGATCGTACACGAAGAACCGGACCCGTAGTTGACGATTGAAGGTATACACACGAGCGTGCCGTTGGCTCCCGCAGTTGCGGTGATGTTGTACGTGTTTATAGCAAATGCAGCTGAGATGGAGTGATCCGCGGTCACATTCGTGAACGTGTAATTGCTTGAAGCCCCGATTGATACGCCATCAACCAGGACATCGACAATATGATATCCGATATCCGGTGTGCTCGTGCACGAAGAACCGGACCCGTAGTTGACGATTGAAGGCGTGCATACAATCGTCCCGTTCATTCCGGCTGTTGCGGTGATGGTGTACGTGTTTATGGCAAAAGCAGCTGAGATTGAATGATCTGCGGTCACATTCGTGAATAGGTAACTACCCGGAGCCCCAATGGATATGCCGTCAACCATCACATCGACAATATGATATCCGGTATCCGGCGCGACTATACATGAAGAATCTGACCCGTAGTTAACGGTCGAGGGATTACATGTCACCCCGCCGCCCATTCCCGTCGTTGCTGATATCATGTACGTGTTTATCGCAAAACCGGCTGAGATCGTGTGTGGAGCAGTCACATTCGTGAACGTGTAACTGCTGATCAATCCAGCGGATACTCCGTCCACAAGGCTATTGGCTACATGATATCCCGTATCCGGAGTGATCATGCAGGATGAACCGGACCCGTAATTGACGATTGAAGGCGTACAGACAACCGCACCATTGGGTCCTGCTGTTGCCGTGATGGCGTATGTGTTTATGGCAAAAACGCCGGAGATAAAATGATCCGCAGTCACATTTGTGAAAGAGTAACTGCTCTGCGCTCCTATTGATATCCCGTCAACCATCGCATCGACAATATGATATCCGGTATCAGGAGTGATTGTACACGAAGAACCCGACCCGTAGTTCACGATGGAAGGCGTACATACAACCGCGCCATTGGGGTCCGATGTTGTCGTGATGGTGTACGTGTTTATGGCAAAAGCCGCTGTAATGGCGTGATTCGCCGTCACATTGGTGAATGAGTAATTGTTCTGAGCCCCGATGGATATGCCGTCAACCATTACATCGACAATGTGGTATCCGGTATCCGGCGTTATCGCGCACAAAGAACCTGATCCGTAGTTTACGATGGAAGGTGTACATACAACCGCACCGTTTGGTCCCGCTGTTGCCGTGATGGTGTATGTGTTTATCGCAAAAGCGGCGCTGACCAGGCAATCAGCAGTAACCGGACCTGTCGAATATACATTATTAGATAAGGCGCCTCCGCACCCGCTGACCGAAACGACATGATAACCGGTATTCGCTGTTACCGTGAATGAGGTCGTTAAATTGTATGCTACCGTTTGGGGTGTAGACGGACTTATGTTGCCGCCGGCATTCCCGGTGAAAGTGAATTTCTGGATTCGGTTGTTCCCTGTATCAGCAACGAATACATTGCCCAAGGCGTCCACCGCAACTCCTTGCACGCCTACGAACTGCCCGCTTCCCGATCCTGTAGAGCCCCACTGGGTCAGATAATTGCCGTACGGGTCGAACTTCTGGATACGGTCGATTTTGTTCGAAATGTCATCATAACTATCTGCGACATACACATTCCCCGAGTTATCCAGCCCCAGCCCTCTTGGCCTCATAAACTGTCCGTCCCCTGTTCCGGCTGTACCCCATTGCGTTAAATAGATGCCGTTCGAATCGAACTTTTGAATCCTGTGGTTGGTCGCATCAGAAACATATACATGACCTGAGGAGTCGACTGCTAGTCCTTCGGGATAACCGGAAGTACTCCACTGAGTGAGATAAGTCCCACTCGAGTCGAATTTCTGAACTCGATTGTTGTATGAATCAGCAACATAAATATTTCCCGAGGCGTCCACAGCCAGACCTTCTGCCAACCAAAACTGGCCGTCCCCGGAGCCGAACGAACCCCATTTCGTAAGATATATCCCACTCGAATCGAACTTTTGAATTCGAGAGTTGCCGAAATCAGCAACATATACAAAGTCATTGGCGTCCACAGCTACTGCGGAGGGGTGACTAAACTGCCCATCTCCCGTACCTGCTGAACCCCATTGCATCAGATATTCTCCATTTGAATCAAATTTCTGGATACGGTTATTATCTGCATCGGGAACATACACGTTACCCCATCTGTCAGTCGCAACATTATGTGGATTATAAAACTGCCCATTACCTGTACCGTCAGATCTCCATTTTTCCAGATATATTCCGTCCGAAGTAAATTTTTGGACGCTGTGGTCATCAGCAGCGTATAAAATGCCGGAGGGACCAAATGCTAATCCCATTATATTTAAGAACTGACCGTTGCCATAACCTGAAGAGCCCCATTGATCAAGATACGCTCCATTGGAATCAAACTTTTGAATCCGGCTTACATCTCCGACATATATATATCCCGAAGCGTCTACAGCCAATCGTTTCGGATTTGTAAACTGTCCGTTGCCGTTTCCATACGAACCCCACTGGGCAACATAAGTGCCGTCGGACAGAAATTTTTGTACTCGGAAATTGCCCGCTTCTGCTACATAAACATAACCAAGCATATCAACGGCGATTGCCTGGGGTGTATCAAATTCTCCGTTGCCTGTGCCCAGCGTACCCCACTGGGTCAAATAATTGCCGTTTGAATCGAATTTCTGAATACGATGATTATAAGTATCGGCAATATAAATGTTCCCAGAGGAGTCGATAGCCGGACCTTGCGGCATATTAAACTGTCCATTACCGGACCCGTAGGAACCCCATGACGTAATGAAGCCGCCTCCGGCATCAAACTTTTGCGCGCGGGAATAATCAAGCGCATATACATATCCCAAGTTGTCTACCGCAATCCCATATAAGCCTGAAAACTGTCCATTTCCCGCTCCCGGTCCACCCCATTCCATCACAAAAGTGCCGTTGGAATCAAATTTCTTAACGCGGCTGCTGCCGTAATCAGCGATATATATATTGCCAGACGCATCAGAAGCCAATCCCGTGGGCTTGAAATACCAGGGCTGCTCAAGCTGAGGCCACATGCGCTCAAACTGATATCCTGTCTGTCCTTCATTCTCGACTCTGGGTGTAACCGTATATATGTTTATTTCAAAAGAGACAGCCAAAATACAATCCGCAGTGACAGGGGCGATCGAGTACCAGTATGGTCCTGTCTCACTCAGGCTACCGTTGCATGTGCCGGAAACAACAGGATGGTATCCGGTATCCGGTGTAATAGTAAATGCTATGCCTCCATAAGAAGCGGTCACAGTACCGGATGGTGCAATGCTGCCGTTCGTACCTGCGCTCGCCGTAATGGTATACGTGTTCATTGCAAAGCTCACGCTGATGGTATGAGAATTCATAACGTTGCTGAACGTATAGCTCGTAACCGCCCCGACTGAGGCTCCGTCGACCAGGACATCGGATATATGATATCCGGTATACGGGGTTATGGAATATGTCTGGCTGCCACCATAATTCACGCTCACGGTCCCCGACGGTGAGATTGTTCCGAAGCGGCTTCCCATTGCCTTAATCGGGAGCACGGCAACCGGGCCGCTGTTGAAAGCGCCGAGCGTGCGCTGCGTTCCAGCCACGCTGTAGAGCGTCCCATCCACATCAATTGAGAGATTGGGTCTCATCCCCACCATCGGATCTGACGGGTCGGGCGCCTCCACCGCGGTCTCATACATCCAGACAAGGGCGCCGTCATGGGAGTCGATGCAATAAAGATTCATATACGAGGGAGTCCCGGCCTCCTCTGGAATTCTCGTCCGAAGATAAATCCTGCCGGACGAGTCCATGATGGGGCTGCTGACGGAATCCAGGGAACGAGGTTCTCCCTGGATCGCTGTAGACCAGGCCACAGAATACGAATTAGCCGTGGAATCATAGCTTAGGCCGATAACGGTCCCGCCTGTATAACCCGTTCCGTCCGGCTGAATGCTGTATGCAACTGCGATCACTGACTGAGGCTCGAGGCCGGGCATGATCTCAGCCACGTATTTGTCGGCAAATACGGAGCCGAGGAAGAACTCTGTGGCCAGTGTTCCCTGCTGTGAGAATCTCCGTACGTACTGTCCTCCTGCGCTGTAGACAAAACCGGTCCAGACGTACGGACCTATGCATGGCATTGCGGTATCCCCGCCCGGATTGATATTGACGCTCCATACGCGGCTTCCGGTTGCGGGGTCTATGGCGTACAGGTAATTCCTGGTAGCGGCAAACAACGTCCCGGCTGACCCGGTGCCCACCGCCGGCGCTTCACATATGGTGCCTGTGTCACCGTAATCAGAGGGTTTGAATATCCAGAGCAGCTGTCCGTCTGCGTTCACGGCGTGGATTTCGCCGCCGGTGATGTATACGGTTCCGTTCGGTCCGATCGTCATCGAACCGCAGCAGATGCCGTAGGAATACGACCATTTCAACGTAAAGTCGGGGTTCAAAGCCACGGTCCTTCCGACTCCGCCGGAAAAGCCTGAGAAGTAGATCGTTCCGTCAGGTCCGATGGCAGGCGCGGCGCAGCATACGCCAACATCGTAATACACATACTTTACTGATCCGTCGGGATTGAGCGCGTATACATTACCATCAGTTGCGCCGGCATAAATCGTTCCGTCAGAACCTATGGCCGTATTGACGACCGGCAGAGAGTTGATCCATTTTATCACCGGGGCAGAAGCTCCCATGAACGGGCTATGGCCGGTCCGTTTTGAATCGAAGCGCTGCATGGGCCATTGCGGTCCCGGAGTTACCTGGTTCTGGACAAAGGCGGCCGCTATGGTCATATCAGTTGTTACATTGTTGATGGTGTATGACGCTACGGCGCCCACGAAGCTCAGGGCGCCGCCGGTCGGCCCCACACTCACGCTTGCGACGTGATACCCGGGATCCGCTGTCATGGCGCAGGTCGAACTCGATCCGTAATTTACGGTCACCGGATTGCACGTTATGCTGCCGTTTAATCCGGGAGCTGCTGTGATGCTGTACATTGGTGGGGCGCTGAATGCTGCGAATATTGTATGGTTTGCCATTACGTTGTAAAACGTGTACGTGTTCACCGGCCCGATCGATGTGCCATCTACCTGCACATCCATCAGACTGCTACCCTGGTTCGGCAACATTGTGAACGTCTGGTTTCCGCCAGCCGGAACGCTCACTGCTCCTGCGGGGGTGATGCTTCCGTACATACCAGCCGTAGCTGTTATACTATAATTTCCCGCCGTCCCGGTGCCGGACTGCAGTATCATGTGCCCATCGCCGACAGCCACAAACGAATTGTTTCCATACGCGATGCCCCGTATTCGATTGTCCGTAAGTTCATCCAGGCTTCTTGTCCAAGTTATCCCGTCCGGAGAAGAAATAATCTCGCCGTTCGTTCCTCCACCGATAAACGTATTATTTGCATAGGTAACAGTAAAAAGCACAGCCGGCGCCACCGCCGATGAGATACTCGTCCACGTATTCGCATCCGGGGACGTAAGGATGGTGTTGTCTGCACCCGTAATGATGTAGGTATTATTTCCCCATGTCGCGGAATACAGAGTAGATGAAAACCCTGAACTGACGGTGGTCCATGTCAGACCGTCCGAAGAGCGCAGTATGGTTCCATTGTCCCCTGCTGCCAAAAAGATGTTGTTGATGAAATTTACTGACTGCAAATTATTGGCAGTCCCTGATACTGCGGCAGTCCATTCCGTTCCGTCAGGAGAGGTGTATATTATTCCCGCGAACCCTACGGCCACAAACCTATTGTTCCCAAAGGAAACGCCGTAGAGATAACAAGGAACGGAAGAACCAAAGTTCGTACTGGACCAGGTAGATCCGTCGACTGAGGTAAGAGCAGCACATTGCTTGTATTGATTCCAACCAACGGCAACGAATGTATTGTTTCCGAATGAGATCGACTGGAGATTATTCGTGATCCCGGTAGTTGCCTGGGTCCAGACAGTTCCATCCGTTGACGAGAAAATTTCTCCAGACTGGCCGGCCGCGACAAATCTGTTATTCCCATAGGTAATGCCGAAAAGTATATTAGCAGCAGAGTTTGCACGAGTCGTCCATGTTCTTCCTTCAGGCGAGGACTTTATAAGATCGCTGTTCCCCACTGCGATAAACATGGTGCCGTATGCTATTCCCCTGAGAAGTCCGCCGGTACGGATTTCTTCCCAGTTTATACCGTCTTGGGAAACATACTGGTAATTGTTCCCCACAACGACGAATGTGTTATTTGCGAAGTCTATTCCTTTCATGACCTGGAACTGCCTGGGGGCGCCGTACTGGTCCGTTGTCGTCTGGGTAATTTCCGTCCACGTTATACCTCCATCCAAGGAGGTGAAAATGCTTTTTTCGCCGATTGCCGTGAACATGCCGTTTCCATACGTTACATCACGGAGATCGGCGTCTCTGCCGACGTTTCTGACCATCCAGGTTGAAATATCTACAGCTGTAAGCACTACACCGTCTTCGCCAGCAGCCATGAACATGTTATTCCCAAAGCTGATTGTTCTCAAATCGTACATGGTCGTAGAAGCCGCTGTGGTCCAGTCTATACCGGTTGTCGACGAAAGGATCGCACCATTAGCGCCGACAGCCACGAACTTCCCGTCATCATATGTTATGCCGTAAAGCGTATTCGTTGTGCCTGTCCGGTGAGTCCAGGTTATGCCGTCGGTCGACGTGAGTATGGTCCCGGCATATCCAACCGCGACAAACGTGCTGTTTCCGTATGCCACGCCATAAAGCGAGTTCGCGTTGGACGTTCCCGCTATGGTCTGGGTCCAGGTGATCCCGTCGCCGGAGGTGTATATCTCGCCAACTTCGCCTACTGCGACATACATGTTGTTGCCGTACGCTATTGAGTTCAAACCGTTCCCTGAAGATTGAACGTCCCTGCGGTACCAGGCATACTCAGCGACAGGTCTGTACGCAGGATCAACTGATTCCATCACGCCGGTGAAGGTTGAACCGGTCGTTGGCGGTACCAGGAAATCAATTGCCCTTGTTCCGAAGAGCGCTCCGTCGACCATCCCTATCCGATAAGCCCTTGCAGGCGACTGAGTGTTATCGGTATAGGCATAATGGTATGAATTTCCTGAGCCGAGATCCAACTGGTAGGAGGCGAGGGCAAAACCGTCCCCGGTCACGGCAACCTCTACAATGGTATCCTCGCTCGTGATGGTCCCGTTGTAATAACCTGTCGATGTTGCGCTCTTGCTGTTGTGCCGTATAAGTATGGCCGTATCATTATAATATGTCGGAGTTCCGTTAGAGGTGCTGTCGAGCACTAAATCGATCACACCGGACGTTCTTACTCCCCGAATGCTCGTCAGATATACCTTGCGCACGCCATAATTATTGATATAAACGCCGTTGAGATCGCCGGTAAATACGCCCCATGACGAATTGAAAGTCGGGTCACTGATCATGTAGTGGTTTCCGTGATAGCCTGCAAGATCATAAGTGGCTACCCGGTAACCCCATCGAGCATACGTGCCTGACAATATCGTCAGAAACCGGCTCATCGACAGGGTCATCTGCCCGGAGACGGCACCGGATGCCGTATACAGCGAGGTCCCGCTGCGCACCGATATGTTGACCGTTTCGGTCTGTGTAGATGCAATACTGGTCCATGTCCCGGTGAGCGTAGAGATATAGCTGGAGCTGTCCGCGATCTTAGTGAGCCAAGTGATCGCACTTCCCACGGAATCGGCAGACAGCGGATTATATATTACCTCTGCGGAGATATAGCCCTGCGCTGATATCGTGAGCATGACAGGATCATTCGGCGCAACATTGATCACAGTGTAATAACAGGTACGCGTACCGGTGCCCGTGCTGCAGAGATCATCGTAGATTACGGAATACGTTAACCCGGGGTTTAAAGTACTGACCGCTCTGAGAGACGCATTGTATATGGTTTCATGGGTTGATGAATCTATTACCCTTCCCCGGATAGCGCTGAATCCCGGATTTACTCCCCATGCAGCTACTTCGCTGTCGGTGTACAGAACTCTCTGTCTATAGGTGAGACTTGATGCCGTCAGCATGCGGGGGCTCGTGTACAAAGTACGATATCCCATTTTGGCAATACTGTGCGAGAACGGGATGCCCTGGGGAACAGGCAGCTGAAAGACTCCGTTAGCGTCGCTGTATGCGGATAAAGACGGGTTCCCCACTACGGTTATGTATGCCCCCGCTAGACGGTTTCCTGATGAATCGACCACGACCTCTTGCAATGTCACGGTTTGGCCGCTCCAGACCACTCTCACGCGGCCGTTCGCTGTGTCTGCAATATATATATTGCTGTACGCATCAATGTAACTGTCCTGAGGGCTGTTGAGGCTTGCCGAAACGGCCGTTTCCCCGTCCCCGGAATATCCCGCCAATCCATTTCCGGCCACGGTCGTAATGATTCCTGCGGTGTCCACTTCCCGTATACGATAATTCCCTGTATCAGCTATGAAGATGTTCCCCGATCCATCAACGGAGACACCTTGCGGAGAACTCAGTGTCGCAGACGTCGCAGCTCCTCCGTCGCCGGAAAATCCGCGTGTTCCGTTACCCGCAAACGTCGTAATTATCCCGGACGTGTCCACTTTCCGGATCCTGTTGTTCATATAATCAGGAATATAGATATTGCCGCTCCCGTCAACGGCCACCGAGGCAGGGTAAAAACCCGCCGAGGTAGCTGACGCGCCGTCCCCCGAATAGGATGAACTGCCGTTTCCGGCGACCGTGGTTATGATCCCGGTCGCAGCATCCACCTTGCGGATACGATAGTTGTTCATGTCGGCGATATAGAGGTTACCCGAAGCGTCTACAGCGACGCCTGCAGGACGATTAAGGCTTGCGGATACGGCAGAGCCGCCGTCGCCGGAAAAAGCAGCCGTCCCATTGCCGGTGACGGTCGTTATGACTCTCGTCGCACCATCAACTTTCCGGATACGGTTGTTGCTGGTGTCGGCAATATATATGTTTCCGGAGAGGTCCAGGGCAACTCCCTGCGGCGCATAAAGACTGGCCGCGTCTGCCGGTCCACCGTCGCCCGAATACCCGCGGGTCCCGTTTCCGGCAATCGTGGTGATAATACCCGATGTGTCCACTTTTCGAATACGGCCCCCATTCGAAATCTCGGCGATATAGATATTGCCGGAACTGTCACCGGCAACGTCTCCCGCAGATCCGATTGTTGCCGCTGTGGCCGGCCCGCCGTCACCGAGCCATCCTCCGGCGACTGTGGTAATAATGTTGGACGAATTGACTTTCCGTATCCGGGCGTTTCTTGAGTCCGCGATATAGAGATTGCCACCGACATCAAGAGCGACGCCCGTCGGGTAAGCAAGATTGGCCGAGGCAGCAGGACCTCCGTCTCCGGAAAACCCGGTCGTCCCGTTTCCTGCCGCGGTAGTGATAGTTCCGGACGCAAGGTCCACGGCCCGGACGCTATAGTTATTGGAGTCTGCTATATATACAATACCCAGTGCAGCGTCAATTGCTACACTGGAGGGATAATATAGACTTGCCGAGAGAGCAGGTCCCCCGTCTCCGGAATAGGCGCGGATCCCGTTTCCCGCGAACGTTGTTATGACACCAGATGCATCAACCTTCCTGATCCGGCTGTTATTCCAGTCCGCAATGAACATAACACCGGAAGGATCAACGGCAACGCCGCGGGGCATCGAAAGCGCTGCGAATATAGCCTGTCCGCCGTCTCCCGAAAAACCGTAGCTTACGCTGCCCGCAACGGTAGTGATGATTCCGAGCGAGTCGACCTTCCGGATCCGGTTATTGTTCGAATCCGCAATAAATAGATTCCCCGCGGAATCGATGCCTATGCCCCACGGCCTGTTTATTGCGGCTGCTGAAGCGGCCCCGCCGTCGCCGGAATATCCCGATGTGCCGTTTCCTGCGTAGGTTGTAATCACTCCTGCAGGATCGACCTTTCGGATTCGGCTGTTATTCATGTCCGCGATGTAGATGTTCCCCGCTGCGTCTACTGCAACACCCTCCGGGCTATTCAGGCTGGCCGATGTCGCCGGCCCGCCGTCACCGGAATACCCCATTATTCCGTTACCCGCGATGGTGGATATCATGCCGGATGTATCGACTTTCCTGATCCGATTATTTCGCGTATCGGCAATATAAATATTTCCGGCGGCATCAACGGCTGCGCCGGCAGGACTTCCCAGTGCAGCTGATGTTGCCTGCGCGCCGTCGCCGATCCAGCCTCCAGCGACCGTAAAGATCAGTTCACCTTCAGCAAGCGCGATGCTGTCCATGGTGAACATCACGGCTATTACTGCTAAAGCCAGCAGCTTCCACATTCCCTTCATTTTCCGCATCCAGGTGGCGAGAAACTCCCCTCTTGCTCGCAGCGCTCCGGTGTCGTTGCGCATCTTTCCCTCCCGTTTACCATTTATTATACGAATAATGTCGCTGTTGCTTGTCGCAACTTTCATTGCACACAGAACCGCGCATTAATGCAATTCCATGCTATTGTGAGAAACAATTTAGTTCAATAACCGCGAAAGAAGATAGAAATGCAAAAAAGAGGTGGGCGAAATCTGATAATTTAGATATCTGTCTTTGATACTTCTATATCATCAGTTTACGGGGTTGTCAAACAAAAAGGCAGGGTATTTTCAGGCTAGATCGAAAGTAGTATAATTATATGCATATGAATGTTAATTGGTTACAACGAACATCAGTTTATTGCGATTAGTTGAACAATAGAGCGGAACAAGCTGCGCTGCAGATGTCTAAGAACAGATGTCTAAGATCCGTTTTAAAAAACATCTATGCTGCGGATCGCGTTTCAGTTTTTTCCCTCACCTCGCGCTCTCCGGTCTTCTTTAGTCTCTATCTTCTTTAGTCGCTATCTTCTTTTCTGCTCGAATCTGTTACAATCGGCGTTTTTGATAGCATCGCACGCCTCCCTTTTTATAAAAAACATCGAAAAAGACCGGTCCACCGGTAAAAAACGACATGCTTTTTATATCTCAGATAATTCTTGCTTTTTAACGATAAAAGTGGGAAAATGCGTTACATTGAAAAGCCGCAAAGATGTGTCTTTGTGGCTTTTTTTATTTACACCCTTTACAGGTTCCGAAAGGAAGACTATGACATACAAACCAAGTTACAAGGAAAAACAGGAGATTGCGAGGAGCAATCAACTGGCCGCCGGCCTTGTTTCAGAACGCTATTCCGGTGTTTCGAGCATTGTATTTCACATGACATATTACCAGTCTACTTTGAACAGGCTGCTCATGACCCGAACCCTTAATTTCCTGCCAAGCAATTATGCGCATTTTCACCTCAATTGCATGCGCGAGGAATGCACTGAAGGTGGTTTTGATCTGGCTCCCGTCGTTGCAGACATGGTTAAAAAGCGTAAGAATTCGACAAAAGGAAAGATTTTTTGTCACGGTAAAAACAAGATGGCCGGCGTTGGAGGCATGACACATGCGAGCCTGTCATATGAAATTAATATAAAATATAAACGACCCGTCAGTTCCGCTCTCCCCTGAATCCCGACAGACCGCTTCTTTCATTCCGCTATTCAATCACCCTTATTTGAGACCGCTGAGCAACTGTTAGGGACGGAGCATTCCAATACGGTCCATCTGCTCGAATACCCATTCGTCGGCAGCCAGCTCGTCGTAGACCAGTTCCGGGAAAGACGATGAATATTCCTTCAAGAAAAGATATGCGATCTTCTTCGTTTCAGAGTTCAGCAGCTCTGTACGGTCGTATGCAACGTTTTTGAGCTGGCTGCGGATCCGGATTGCCTTGATGCGCTGCTCCACGACATCATCGGGGATCTCCTCTGCAATAAGCATCTGAACGCCGGAGCCGTTTCCGCTCACGAGTTTTATCGGCCTGTGCTCGTCGTTTTCCGGCACTCCATGCTCTCTGCACCAGGAAGCAATATTTTCCACGAAAACGACATCGGATTGCTTCATGCTGACGTGCTCCGTCAAATGGTTTATGTACCATTGATAATGACGCATTAACATACTGAAAGACCCCTTTCCCCGTCAATGATACTTTTCCATTTAAGGTTATCACCATTATATATACAGTCAAGCAAGGGGAAAATGCAGCGAGCTCTTGTCCTTAGGGGGCTGTTGAAGAGTCGCAGTATAAATGGACCTAAAGGCTGAGGCCATCACATAGCATGCCTGCCCCCGATCATGAAAAGAAAAGCACCGATGAACAGAACCTGAATCAGCCACCCGATTAGACAAACCCCCACGGCGCGCATAGTGCTCGTATAATCCAGAGCCTGTCTGACAGCCACCACCATTGCGGCAAACATCCAGACAGAGCTCAGAATGAAGACGATTCCGGTTAACCCGGGTATGATGCCGAAAATCCTAATCAGGCCCGGAGAACTCGAAAAGCCGATGGTTCGGAGCATTTCACCCATATCGGTACTCGTTTGTTTTTGAGCCAGCAGTTTTGCGCCAATGAGATAAACGAGATACGCCCATATAAACCAGCCTGCAAGCGCGACAATTAAACCACCCAAAATTCCGGCCACCCCTCCCTTCGCAAGACCTCCGATACCCGCTGCTAAACTCGATAACATTACGGCTCCCATTGCCTGACGAAATGCCCCTTTATCAGCTTCAACTTCCTCATACAATTCGGGCTTCAACTTGGCTGCCTGTACCAGGCGGTCCATATAGGATGTCATTTCGAGCTCCTTTCAAACGAATGTGCTTTTGGAATCTTTAACATGATTATACCTCATGATAGTTATGATCCGCTACTTGCTGCTGAATTCGGATATTTTTTGCATCGTAATGTTACAGATAGGCTTTACCTCTTGACAAGAGCGGTATATTTACACTAGCATCTTTTTCCAGACAAACATTACGTTTCTATAGTGTAAGGAGATAACCGTGAGTACGTCATGCGACACAGCAGTATCATTCGTTTGTTTCAACAGAAACGGATTGACCGACATTCTGCCTCACAGAGGCGCCGCCCTCAGAAAGATCGACGGCGTTTTTTTTGATCGCAGCAGCCAGTCAGTGATGACTGGGCTCAAGGAAATCACGGCTGACGACCCGGATCTCGAAGGTCACTTTCCCGGTGCACCGACCTATCCCGGATATGCCCAGGATGAATTTGCGTGTCTTACTGCAGCGGCCCTTATCCTTTACACCATCGATGGAATATCGGGAAACCCGTATGTTGTGCAGAAGACGGCAAAATACAAGAAGGCTGTATCGCCTGGCGATAAGCTGACTGCCGAGGTGAGGCTTACCGGCAGAAAAAGCAGATTTTTCCTTTTTTCCGGGGAAATCAGGAATCAATATAACGAGATTGTTGCAGAATATGAGAGAATTGTCGGCATGCTGTAATCTCTGAAAAGTCGCCACGCTTCAGACCCGTATTATCTAAAAACAAAAAAATAGATCGAATCCACAGGGGCCGAATTCTCAAGGCTCCTGTTCGTTTTCTACTGGAACGTAACATCCGCTGTCTTTGGACGTTGTAAACAGACCGAAAAGCAATCATCCTCATTCCCTTAATTCCACTTACCATTTCTTTAACAAACTCGCCTTGTTTTTAACGCCCAAGTTGCAGAAAGCGTCAATCGGGGATTCAAATTGCAGCTGCAAGAAGCCGAATTTGACAATCTATATAGCGATGCTATATTTTTATTGTCCTTTCTTGCGGAATAGTCTCTTCGATAAGTAAGAGAGGACAGATGCCGGTTAGAAAATCGACTCAATGTCAGGCTATAGGAGGTTTCTCTCATGAAAAAGTTTTCGATTACCATGCTTTTACTTATAGCAGTTGCAGCTCTTTCGATCACCACAGCTGGAATTGCAACAGCTGCTACTGTATCCAAGGATGAAAATAAATTGAAGGCGGAAATTACGATGCTCAACACAGATGCCAAGTTGCCCCAGGCTGAAAAGATTCTCAGCAGGCAGCTGACTGATAATTTCAACGTCGGCACCGACAGGATCAACTCACTGCTCGGCAAAAACCTGCAGTACGGGGAAATAGCTGCAATACTAGCATTTGTCGAAAAACTTCCGGGTGGAATAACGGATGCCAACATCAACCGTGTTGTTACCATGCGACAGGGCAGAACAGGCTGGAATCAGGTTGCAAGCAGTCTTAAAGTAAATATTACCGATGTGGTCGGCAAATTGAGCACGATCGAGGATGACGCGCATAGTGGCATCAAGCAGGCTCTTGCCGAGTCAATGACCTCAGGTATGGGCGCGGGCGGCGTTGATGAGTCCCTTGATATGTCCGGGGAAGGGGCAGGCGGCCCCAGTGAAGATCTGTCCGGTGAGGACACAGGTGGAACCGCAGCTCCTGAAGAGTTTCCGGAAGGTGTTCCGGACAGCAGCGGCAGCGGCGCCGGCGGCTCTGTTAACGGACATGGAAGCGCCGGTTATTAAAATGTAGATTGACCGTTCCATGTTAAGAGGCAGTTCCGCTCGCTGCGGGGCTGCCTCTTTTGCGTTTGCCGGTGCTCAGCCGTTATTCTTGCCTTTTTCAAGACCTGATCATTACGAGAAGCATCTTGAACTTCTTCAAAGCCTTCAAGGCATGCGGCTGATTGGCAGGCATAATAATCATTTCTCCGGCTTTAACCAGGTACCTCTTCTGCGAGATAGATATCTCCGCTTCTCCTTCGAGCACATGCACCATTGCGTCATACGGTGCAGTATGCTCGCTCAGGTCCTGGCCCTCGTCAAATGCAAAAAGAGTAACGGAGCCCGTTTCCTTTTTTATGAGCTGCTTGCTTACAATCGATGCCGGATGATAGCTGACGGCGTTTGAGACATTGAAAACGCCGGGGGCAGTATCAAGGACTTTCAGTTTTCTCAGGGGTTCCATTTTATTTACCTCCGCTTCTTCTCTATTATAGTATATACGGGTTTACTGGCGTTGAGGAGGTTTGAAAATAGATAAGATACAGGAGCAGGTCATACGGCAGAGAAAAATTAAACTGCGTTATTTAACGTTTGCAGATTGGTAACTATTCAGCTTCTTTTCAGAACGGCATTAAGACAAATCTGAGAAAAAGCCCTTCTATCCGCAGATTTCGCAGATTGACGCAGATTCTAAAGCCGGAATTCTGGTTTTGTTTTTATCTGCGAAATCTGCGTAATCTGCGGATAAAAAAATGACCTGAGTAGTTACGCAGATTGTTGTATTAAGGCACACTCCACCCGGCAGAGAACCTCGTCTAACGGGTTTACTTCTGCGCGCAATCTGATGGGTCGCCTTTGATTTTTTCGATGGTATGTGGAAGCGCGGGAAGTATGACGCCGAGATTCTCACGGACGGCTTTCGGGCTTCCGGGAAGGTTTACGATCAGTGTCTGTTTCCTGATGCCGGCCATTGCGCGGGAAATCATAGCATGGGGCGTCTTTTTAAGGCTCTCGGCGCGCATTGCCTCCGCCATGCCTGGGAGTTCCCGATCGATTACGGAGGCAGTTGCCTCAGGAGTTACGTCTCGAGGGGCAACGCCGGTTCCGCCTGTGGTTAAAATAAGATCTATAGTTCCGGAATCCGACAGCCGGACAAGCGTTTGCTCTATCAGCGATTTCTCGTCCGGTATCATCTCGTAGTGATCGACTGATCCGCCGAGGTCCGTAACAATTTCCCGGAGTACTTTGCCGCTTTCGTCCTCTCGTTCCCCTTTTGATCCCTTGTCGCTGAGGGTTATTATGGCTGTACGGATGATCACGTTTCCTCACAAAAGATTGAATCTTTGTAACTATTCAGCTTCTTTTCAGAACGGCATTAAGACAAATCTGAGAAAAAGCCTTCTATCCGCAGATTTCGCAGATGGACGCAGATTTTAAAACCAGAATTCAGGTTTTGTTTTTATCTGCGAAATCTGCGTGATCTGCGGATAAAAAAATGACCTGAGTAGTTACGAATCTTTTTGCAATCTGCAATTTTTATGCAACTACTCCTCCCACGGTTATCTCAGGTATCCTTAGCGTGGGTTGGGCATCGCTTACAGGCGAGCCCTGTCCGTCTTTGCCGCAGGTACCGATCGAAAAGCCGAGGTCCCGTCCCACCCGATCGATTGTCATCAGCACACGGGGTCCGTTCCCGGTAAGCGTTGCGCCGCGCACCGGCTCACCAATAAAGCCGTTCTCGATGAGGTATCCCTCGCTCACTTCGAAGACGAAGTCACCGTTCACCGTGTTCACCTGGCCACCGCCCATTTTCGTAACATAAAGACCGCTCGGTGTGCTCCGCAGTATTTCTGCCGGATCGCTCTCGCCGGGGAGTATCATCGTATTCGTCATCCTCGGTATCGGCCGGTGTTTGTACGACTCGCGCCTGCCGTTTCCCGTTGATGAGGTTCCGTCCTTCATCGCCGTCAAACGGTCATACATGAAATTCTTCAGGACACCGCTGTCGACCAGCATAGTTCGTTCAGCGTCAACGCCTTCGTCATCGAACCTGAACGACCCCCGTTTACCGTCAAGGGTCGCATCGTCGACGACGGTAATCAGGGGCGACGCAATCGTCTCTCCCAGCCTGTTTGAATAAACCGAAAGGCCCGATTGGGCGAGATCGGCCTCCAGCCCGTGCCCTACGGCTTCATGAATCATGGTTCCCCCAGCTTCAGAAGACAGAACTACAGGCATTTTCCCGGCTGGCGCTTTTCGTGCTGTAAGCATCATGAGCGCCCGTCGAACGGCGGTTTCCGCCGCTTTGGTAAGAGGAAAGGAATCGAACAGTTCCATCCCGGCAAGTCCGCCCACCGGCTCGTATCCTGTCTGTACAACGTTTCCATCGGCAGCCACCACGTGGACCAGCGCCGTAAGGTAAACGCGTTCATCCTCGGCTACAGCGCCTTCGGAATTTGCTATCAGGACTTTCTGCCTGTTTTCACGGTACGTGACCATGGCTTGTCTGATACGCGGATCGGCTCGCGCGATTTTGTTCGCCTGAAGCACGATTGAGACCTTATCCTGGACGCTAAAGGATTCGGGAGCCTTCTGTATTCTGAAGTCCACCCGGGGTGTCTTCCTGGACAGGTTTATGCCGGCATGCAACGCTTCTCCTGCAGCCGCTTGTCGTACAGCATCGGCGAGCTCGAGCAAGGCCTCGGTCCGAAGATCATTCGTGTATGCGTAGGCGGTTCGCCGGCCGACGATCAGCCGAACACCCGCTCCCGTCTCAACGCCGGAAATGACCTTCTCTATCCTGCCGTCTTCGCACAGAATGGAAAAAGGCGCGCTCCGTTCAATAAAAACGTCAGCAAAATCGCCGCCGCGGCTCATGGCCTTCCTTAAAACCGCCGCACAGTCGACTTCGATATCCACTCTGAACTCCTTTTCCCTTGACCTCTGAGCCCGGGCCATGTACACAGGATGTCTGTTCACAAAGGATCCAGGTCCGGGACCCTAGTGCGCAGTCTTCCCGTCTCCGGTCTGCAATAAAAATTGGTCTTATGATACCTTCTCGTCCTGGTAATTTCAATGTTTATATTTATATACCTGTTTTATTCGTCACTCGCCGGACAGCTTGAAAAAAAAAGAGAAAACGGTTTTTTACGCCTTGACAAACATAAGATTTAAGGCTAGTATTTTTTAAGATTGTCATACATTAGAATCAGGTATTATTATGAACCAGAAGAAAATTCTTATAGCTGACGACAACGAAAACATTCGGGAAGCTCTTACGTACCTCCTTGAAGATGAAGGATATAAGCTCTGGCTGGCGAAGGACGGGGCAGAAACGCTCAAAAAAGTGAAAGAGGTGAAGCCGGACATCCTTTTTCTCGACATCATGATGCCCGAAATCAACGGCTATGATGTGTGTCGCACGATAAAAGCAGATGGAGACCTTAAGAGCACGTATGTCATCATGCTGACTGCGAAGGGACAGGTGGCCGAGCAGGAGCGCGGGAAAGAAGTAGGCGCCGATGAGTATATCGTAAAACCCTTCAGCCCGATGGAAATACTTACCAAAATTAAAAATATTCTTGGCTAAGCAGCAGAAATGCCGATCACTACTACAAAGCGCACGGCAGAACGTTTTTATGATTCCGGCTGTGCGCTTTTTCAGCAATGCCGGTACAAAGAAGCGCTTGATGAATTGAAACGCGCAGAAGATGCCTTTCGGGCTCTCGATGTACGCGGTCATCCCTTCTCCCCCCATCGACTTTCCAACGGGGTATCTGGTCTCGCAAACACGCTGGTTCTTTCCGGGTTGTGCTGTCAAAAACTTGCGCAATACACGTTGGCGGCTAAATTTTACGAAACCGCCTTTGTAAATGCCAAATTTGAAAAAAGAAAAGCATTCCATATCTTCTCCCGGACCATTGCCGAAAACCTGATCACGTGTTATGAAAAATTCCAAGAGGGTGTAGATCGCGCTGAAAGGGACCGCCTTCTGACTCGCGATCCGGCCATCGACATATCATTCCAATTCCCGCACTCGCTGTCTCCTGACAGTGTCCCCCTGGCAAGGCTTTTCGAGCTCGCACCGGAACAGTATGCCCACTACAGGGATTTTTACCAGCGCAGCCGCTGGAAAGACGCTGAGACCAGGCGGCTGTCTAAAACATCCGACGAATCGACCACGAAGAGGATGAGCTTTTACGTATGGGCTATTCTCCTGACCATATGGGCGATTTACGGACTGATCGTTATCGATGCACTCGGTATCATTGAATAAGTGGGAGGTTGGGGATGGATCCCAGCGACGTAAAAAAATACGCTTCGGAGCTGTTAAACATGCTCGTTCAAGGTTCGCTCGCGCTTAATACGGTACAGGGTATTGAACTCGGTTTTTTCGACTGGATACCGGAAACAAAGGCCGTTAGCGCTCAGCACCTTTCCGTCCAGATGGGTTACGATATCAGCAAGGTGGAGCGATGGCTGAGATTTGGACATGCAAATCAGTATCTCACAAAAACCGAGGAAGGATATACGCTTACGCCGAAAGGAGCCCTTCTACGCCGGGGCACACCTGCACCTGATCTGCTTGGCCTGCATCACCTCTTCAGTTATTTTACCAGAGCCGTTCAGAATTCAAAGGAAGCGTACCAGAAAGGGGTGGGCCTTGACAGTATTACCCAGGGCAAGATAAGCCGCGATTACGTCCCGCGGGTGGCATCGCATCTTTCAAAGTCCGCAGCCGAATTTTTCAAATGGTCCGGGCTATCCACAGGCCATACAATTCTGGACCTGGGCTGCGGCGACGGTTCCGTGCTGAGGGAAACCGCCAAAACCTGTCCGGGGATCAGCGCAACCGGGACCGACATCAATATGCATACTCTGGAACTGGCCAAACGGAAAAACAACGATGCCGGACTCCAGGACCAGATAGAGCTTCAGGTAAGCGATGTAACCGACCTGGCGCGTTTCAAGGACGGCGCTTTTGACTGGGTAAACGCGATAAATGTTTTTCATTTCCTTCCGATGAATCGTCGGGATAAATTCATTCAGGACATGATACGAATTTCACGATACGGCATTTTCTTCAACCAGATTACCCTCAACTCGATACAGACAATATCTACGGATGTTCTGCTCTCCACCCTCTTTACCGATTACACGGGGTTTTTTACAGAAAACGAGGCGGACGAGATCATCAGGAAAACAGGCATCAAATACTACTATTTTTTACCGATAATCCAGGGAGAATCGCGGCTGGCGGTCATGTATACATCGAAAAATGATGCACCCGTCTCTCGTATTCCCGGACTCGCCGATGCTGACAAAAAGAAACTCGACAATGAAAACCTGAACACAGCCAAGGAAATTCTTTGCGCTGATCCTTCTCTCCTTCTGAAAAGCGGGCTTGACGCCAACGGACTCCGGGCTGCCGCAGTGAAGCTTCTGTTCCCCTGATTCCCGGGTCCTGCATTCGCGGCAACAATTTTACTATGAGACTAAACGTTTCGACAAAAATTGTATACAGTGAATTGGTGATCATCGCCGTAATCTACATGACTTTGGTCCCGTATGTCCTGTCAATCATGGACTTCAAGCCTTTACAGCTCGTTCATTACATCAATGTGACGATGATCATCCTGAGCCCGCTCGGCATAGCGTCCGCTTTCTACTTTATCGACCGATGGGAGTGCCGCCCCATTGAAATGCTATCCTTCTATCTGGAACGTCGCCTGGATCCCCCTGATGATGTAATGGCGGCCGCCCGCATCCGGACACTGAATCTCCCGCTGGTCCATGCAGCGACCGTCCTGGTCCGTTACCAGTTGGTAACCCTGCTCGACTGCCTCTATATGGGAACCATCGGAGGACTTCCGCTCAAGGAGACCTTACGGCTGGGCATCTATGCGGCGATCGGACTTTCCATTTTCCCCATATTTTCCTTTTTCCTGACCGAACGGCTTCTCTACCCCGTCAAACAGGTCCTTGCCGAAAAAACCAGGAACGTGCTGATCGACGAGTCAAAAGTGATCCAGATCAACACGAGGACGAGGGTGCTCTCGATTCTCCTTACTACCGTTATTGCACCGCTGCTGGCGCTCGGCGCCCTTGTTTATCAGCGCGTGGGCAGCGACCTGACCGTGCGCCTGGGCGGTACCATCAATGCCGAGCCGGTCATGAGGCAGCTCTTCAATGTCATATCGATCGTCAGTATAATTACGCTGCTTCTCGCGGCGGGCATCGGCATCCTCCTGGCAAACAGCATATCCAATCCCCTCAGCTGGATTGTAAAAGTGATCCGGGAGCTTGAAAAAGGCAACCTGAAGGAGCGGGCCAACCTCATATCGAACAACGAGATCGGGGTCCTTTCCGGAAGCTTCGACAGCATGGCCATCCAACTCAAGAAAAACCGGAGCGAACTCGAGGATTTGAACCGCAACCTCGAATTCCGCGTCGCCGAAAAAACCGCCAACCTGACAAGGGCATACGAACGGCTTCAATCCTCGAACCAGAACCTTGCCGTAGCGAACCGTGAACTTGAATCGGTCAATAAAAAGCTGAAAGAGATAGACCAGGTGAAATCGGATTTCATATCCATCGTATCGCACGAACTCAGAACACCCCTCACCTCCATCAAGGCCTTTGCGGAACTTATCTTGATGAAACCCAAAATGCCGTCAGAAAAACGGGACAAGCTGCTGGGCATCATCAACAATGAAACGGACCGTCTCGCCCGGCTTATCAATGATATTCTCGATCTGACCAAAATTGAAGCAGGCAAGCTTACGTGGCATATCGCGAAGGTTTCCTTCGAGGATGTCATCCAGACATCGGTTTCGAGCATTCAATCTCTGGCGGACAATAAAAGCATTATCATTAAAATTGCCATGCCCGGGTCTTTGCCTCTTTTTTTCGGCGATCGCGACCGCCTGATCCAGGTCATTACGAACATTCTCTCGAACTCCATAAAGTTTACACCGCAGGGCGGGAGAATCAACATCTCAACACGCTATGAGCCGTCGTTGAAGCCTCAAATTGTTGTCGCGATATCGGACACCGGGGTGGGCATACCCGCCTCCGACCTGGAGCTGGTTTTCGAAAAATTCCGGCGTTCAGGCGATGTACTGACCAATAACGGCCAGGGTACCGGCCTCGGCCTTGCTATTACCCGCCAGATCGTGGAATATCACGGGGGATCTATCTGGGCGGAAAGCACTGTTGGACAGGGAAGCACCTTTACATTCACTCTTCCACTGACCAAAAAATGGAACATCGAGGCCGCTTCCCTGATTCAATCCTCCAGTCCCGTTCGCGCAAATCATGATGCTTCATGACTTCCTCCTTGACTTTTCCGCCGGTTTAGAAGAAAATTACGCATGTTTCAAGGCCTTATCGGAGCCCTCAAGAAAAAAGAACTCTTCATTCCCTCTCTTTACATCCTGTCGCTGCTCTTTGTGCTGTCGCTCATCATCATTCTCGGGCAGTTCTTCCATCAATCCCTGCAGGAGGAAATGGCGGGTCAGTTCAACCAGCAGCAACTCCTGCTCGCGCGTGAAGTCGCAATCAATATCGAATCCTTCATCGAGCATGCATACAAGGACATCACCGTCATCTCCCGCATGCCTCAAATTCAATCAGTCGACGACGGCAGCCAGTGCCGTCCGGTCGCCGAAATGATCAATTTCAATATCCAGAACGAGGCCCTCGTCACGATACGGGTGGTCAATAAAAACGGGATAGTGGTTTACGATAGCGCCTTTCCCGGCCGGGAGGGCGTTAATCTGTCCGATACCGATTTTTTCAAGCAAGCCAGGCTGCTGCCGAGGAATGAAAAAATGGTGACCGACCTGCTTCCGGTGCAGGACATCCACCCTGAATCCAAACAGTTCATTATTGCCACTTCTATCTATGACCGGCTGCCCGGTTCGGACATTTCGGAATTCAACGGAGTCGTTCTGGCCGTGCTTTCGCTTGACGGCATTACCCAGAAGTTCATCGCGCCGGTCAAATCAGGCTCGCGGGGCTATGCCTGGATGATGGACAGCGAGGGCACCTTGCTCTTCCATCCAAACCAGCCGCAGATGGTCGGCAAGAACCTTTACCATACCGACCGCTCCTGTTTCGAGTGCCATAAATCCTTTGATACCGAAAAAAGGATGATCGAAGGAGCTGCCGAGACCTTCGGCTCGTATGAAGCACCCGGCGGAGAAAACAAACTTGCGGCGTTCTACAAACTCCCGATTGCGAGAAAATCCTGGCTGGTCATAGTTTCTGCCCCGTACTCGGAGGTGATCGCGCTGATGCAGAAAAGCAGGCGCTTCTACTCGCTGCTGATCATGTCCATCTTCATCACAACGATAGCGGCTTCGGCTGCGATGATCATCACGAACAAGAAAAAGATCAAAGCGGAGGAACGGACCAGGCACCTCGAAAATCATGAGCGGCTCGAGCGAGAGATCGAGATCTCCAAAAATTATCTTGAGAACATCGTCGAAAATACGAGGACCAATCTCATGGTGCTCGACCACGATCTCGTCGTCAGAAGCGCAAATTCTTCGCAGGCCCAGACGTTCGGCAAACCCAAGGAGGATCTCGTCGGGAAGCGCCTTGCTTCGCTGTTCCCCGAAAGCCTCCCTTCATATCGGGGTATACCGTTTGAAACAATATTGCAAAAAACGCTTATGGGCCACAGCTTCGAGATAAACGATTACAGGATAACCGGCCTCAATGATTCTCCTCTTTACCTTGCCATGAACATCAGCCCCCTGCTGATCAACGGCCGGACCCCGGGGGTGCTCATAACCAGCAATGACGTAACGAAGCGCGTTCAGCTCGAGGAAGCGCTCAAGCTCTACACAGTCGAGCTCGAAGACAAGGTTGATAAAGGTACGGCCACGGCAAAGAAGCTCGAACAGCAAGTGATGCACTCCGAGAAGCTCGCTTCGCTCGGAAGACTTGCAGCAGGTGTGGCCCACGAGATCGGCAACCCGCTGACATCTATCTCTACTTTCGCGCAGATGCTGCGCGAGATGGCCCAGGATGAATTCACTCAGAGCAGCCTGGACGTCATCAACAACCACATCCAGCGGATCACCGATATCGTGCGAAGGATGTCCACGTTTTCACGCGCTGACGCCCTGAACATAAAAGCGGTGCAACTGAATGAAGTGTTGGATTCAACACTCGACCTCATGCGCCTGGATAAACGCATGAAGAGTACGATCACTATCTCCGTTGCTCTGGATCGGGACCTTCCCACGACCATGGTGGACGAGGGACAGATGTCCCAGGTCTTCATGAATATTATTCTGAATGCATTCGATGCGATGCCTGAGGGAGGCAAACTCAACGTTTCCACCCGGCGGCACATGGATGACCAGGGACGCGACTCGATCCTGATAGAGTTTGCGGACACGGGGATCGGCATACCGGAACAGGACCTTGAAAAGATCTTCGATCCCTTCTACACGACGAAGGAAGTAGGCAAAGGCACCGGGCTCGGCCTTTCGCTCAGCTACAATATCGTCAGGGGCTTCAAAGGCGACATCACGGTGGAAAGCGAACCGGGCAAGGGAACCATCTTTACAATACTACTGCCGATAGAGAAGGAGTAAAGCCTCATCATGCAAAAAGCCAACATTCTGGTCGTCGACGATGAAAAAGACATCTGCATGGCGCTCAATATACTGCTGACCAAAGAAGGCTATGCTGTGAAGGAAGCCTACAACGGAGAGCAGGCGCTTGAGCGCATCAAGCAGGAAAACTTCGACATCGTCATGACAGACATCAAAATGGAAAAAGTAGACGGGTTCCAGGTCCTGAAAGAAGCGCAAAAGATAAGCCCCGAAACCACCTTAATCATGATGACCGCCTTCGCCTCAGTCGGGTCCGCAGTCGAAGCCATGAGGGCGGGCGCTTCTGACTACATTACGAAACCCTTCATTAACGACGAAATCCGGCTGACAATCCGCAGGATCCTGGAGGGCAGGCAGCTGCAGATGGAAAACCAGATTCTGCGGCAGGAGTTGAGCCAGCGTCCGGCGGCCTTCAAGAACATAATCGGCAGCTCGGAGCCGATGCAGAAGGTTTTTTCGATCATGGAAAAGGTGATCCCGAGCAAGACCAATATCCTGATTACCGGCGACAGCGGAACAGGCAAGGGCCTGGTGGCCCAGGCCATTCATGAAGGCGGCCTGCGCAAGGACAAGCCCTTTATTTCCATCAATTGCGGCGCAATCCCCGAAAACCTGCTCGAAAGCGAACTGTTCGGTCACAAAAAAGGCTCTTTTACGTCGGCGGTTGAAGACAAAAAGGGGCTGATCACGATGGCAAACGGCGGCACGCTTTTCCTTGACGAGATAGGCGAACTGCCGCCCTCTCTCCAGGTAAAGCTTCTGAATGTGATTCAAATGAAGGAGCTGACACCGGTCGGAGACACGAGGGTCATCACTGTCGACGTCAGGATCATAGCGGCCACGAACGCCAACCTGATGCAGCGCGTAAAAGAAAATCGTTTTCGGGAAGACCTCTATTATCGTTTGAACGTGATTGAGATCAGTATGCCCGCTCTCAGGGAGCGGAGCGATGATATCCCGGTGTTGATAAGGCACTACCTTGACATGTTTGCGAGGGAGTCGGGGAAAAACATCAAGGATATCGATTATGAAGCGATGCAGGCTCTTCTTGCTTACGAATGGCCGGGAAACATCCGGGAACTCAGGAACACGATCGAGCGGGCGGTCGTGCTTGCCGACGGTGAAGTAATCACTATCCACGACCTGACCGACAAATTCAGGACGCTGGACATAGAGGGCGTCCCCACTTCGTCCCTGCGCCAGGCTCTCGATAACTTCGAGCGCGATTACATCAAGCGGAGCCTGACTGAGAACAAGGGAAACAAGGAAGCAACGGCGAATAAACTCGGTATCGACCTCGCAACGCTCTATCGAAAACTGAAAAAATTGAGGATCGAGGCGACATAGCTTCCGGCATTAACCGTTTTTTTTGAGCCTGATGACGCTGACCGAGGAAACGGGAAGTGTTATCCATTGGAAGGCCGCCTTCAGGTTCACATCAGTATCCGACACTTCGATCAAAACCCCGATGTATAGGATCCCATTCGCAATCACTTCAACGTGCTTGCCGATCATACCTGGAATGTCAGTCACAGGACCCTCCTTTCGCGGTGGTTCGATTGTAACTCATATCCAAATTTATTTCAAATATTTTAAAGATCCGAACTGTTCATCCTAAAAACGGCATTTGAACACGGATGAACACGGAAACAGCGGATCAAAACAATGTGATAGAGCAAAAAGCCATCTCGCCTTTTGGGTGAATCCATTACTGTTCGTAACTTCCTATAAATCCGTGTTGATCAGATTTTATCCGTGTCCAACTGCTTTTTTCAGGTTCATTGGTTGTTTGGTTAAATTTTAATGCTTCGTATTTCGTGATTAGATGTTCAACCTGCCCCACCTCTCCCTGCGATACCGCCAGAGCAAGATCGACATGCGGATCAGCCAGTCCAGGATCATGACCGACCAGACGACGCGGACACCCATATTGAAAACAGATGCAAGCACTGCAGCGACAGGCAGCCGCACGAACCACATGCCCGCAATAGTCGCAAACATGATGAACCCGGTATCTCCTGCGCCCCGAAGCGATCCTCCCAGCACCATCGTAATTGCAAGCGGTATCTGCGCAAAGGCCACTATTTTCATGTACATGATCCCGTATTGAATCACTTCCTGATCGCCGGTAAACGCCTTGAGAAGCGCATACGGAAAGAAAAAGAAGACAAGTCCCATGGCCGCCATCAGGATGACCGCAAGGCGATTTGCTTCGAATGACGAGATGCGGGCATCCTCGGGTTTCCCCGCTCCCAGGTTCTGGCCGACCATGGTAGCGGCGGCAACGGCAATCCCGTACCCGGGCATGAATGAGAACGCCTCGATTGCAAGGCCGACCTGGTGCGCAGCGTATACTGTTGTCCCGTACAGCAGTATGACCTTCGCGAACATCAGAGAACCCGTGTTCTGGAGCAGCCGGTCGATAAAGATCGGATATCCCAGCCTGATCGTCATGGCAGTATATTTCATTTCTATCGAGGTGCTTATTCTTATGTAGCGTTTATGCACCGAGCGGATGAACAGGAACGCGGCGCCCATGGATTCCGAAACAGCGATGGCGATTGCGGCGCCCTTTACACCGAGAGCGGGAAGGCCTAAATGACCATAGATTAAGGGATAAGCAACTGCCACATGAAGGATGTTCACGATCAGGGTGGCGTACAGTGGGGTCCTCGTATCGCCAGTCCCATGCATTATGCCGGAAAGGATGTTGATCCCCATAGTAAAAACTATGAAGGTGAAAAGTATTTCCGTATAGTCCCCGAGGATCAGCCGAACTTCACCGGATGCGCCGAGAAGAGACCCCACCATACTCCCGAATGTAAGACCCAAAGCGGTAATACATGCAGCCGCAATCAGCGCCAGGAGAATGGCCTGGTACGCGGCCTTAGCCGCGTCTGCCTTTCGGTCCGCGCCCCACAACTGGGCGACCAGGACCGTGGCCCCGATATTGACACCCCAGGAGACGCTCATGACAACGAAGACCAGAACCTGGGCAATGCCGACGGCTGCAATGGCCGATGCGCCGAGGCCTCCGACGAGAAATATATCGACAATGCCGACCGAGCGCTGGAGCAGACTCGAAAGGACAACGGGAAGGGCCAGGGAAAAGACCTGTTGACGGATGTTTTTTTGCATTATCAAAACAATGAAATGAAATTGGAAAGCCCCGAAGGGCGCGAGACGGCGCTTCGGGTATTGATACTATATTTTGTTGACCATGTAAAGGAGATAGTGCGGCGGGCAAGGCGATATGCGCCTCGTGTCGATCCCGCGCCGCTTTAGCGGTAATCCGGTTGTTTGAAACTGATCTCTTGCAGAACTGTTCGGGATAGCAATGCGGAAAACACTGAGCAGTTAACATATTCGCGGCAACTGTTCCCCTTGGAGCATGTCAATCATACGGCTGCCTCCGATCGCCGTTTCGAGCAGGACCATTCCCGAAGGCGTTTCAGCTGCCTCTCCGATAATTGCAGCTTGACGGTCATGCCTTTTCATCGCAGAAAGGACGGATTCTGCGACGTCTGGACCAACAAGGGCGATCAGGATGCCTTCATTCGCAACAAACAGCGGATCGAGTCCGAGAAGGCTGCAGGCGCCCTTGACGCCTGGAGGCACCGGCAAAGCGTTCTCCCGGATTCGCATGCACAGTCCGGATTCGAGAGCTGCTTCCTTCAGGGTCGTGGCAAGGCCTCCGCGCGTAGGGTCCCGCATGAAGTGGATTTCCTGCGACACTGAATACATGCTCCGGACCACTTCATTGAGGGCGCGGGTGTCGGTCATAATCGCCGGATCGAAGGTGAGTCCGTTTCTCTCTGCTATGACCGCAACGCCATGGCAGCCTATTTCCCCGCTGATGATGATCTTGTCCCCTTTCCTGATCCGCGCGGCGGAACTCTCCCTGCCGTCGGGAAGAACGCCAATGCCTGATGTATTGATGAATATGCCGTCAGCCTTGCCCTTATTCACAACCTTGGTATCGCCGGCAACGATCTTGACACCGGCCTTTGAAGCAGCAGACGCCATGGAGGCAACAATGGTCTTGAGGTCTGACAGGAGAAAACCTTCTTCGATGACGAAGCCCGCTGTCAGGTAGAGCGGTTCAGCTCCGGAAACTGCGAGGTCGTTCACGGTGCCGTTCACCGCAAGGTCGCCGATATTACCTCCCGGGAAAAAAAGCGGGGTAACCACGTAGGAATCCGTTGTATAAGCAAGCCGTCCCGGGGGGACGTCTAAGACAGCCGAGTCACCGGACCCCTTGATGCCGAAGGCAGGACTGAAATGACGGGTAATGAGCTCGTGCATGAGCTTTCCACCGCTGCCGTGACCCAGGAGTATTCTGTCCATGAACACCTCGAAGTGAAATATAAAGATCCAAATTACAAGCAATAAATCACAAATAAGCTCCAAATTTCAATTATGAAATTTCAAACGTTTCAAACGTTGGATCTTGAAGTTTGGTTGTTATTTGGGATTTGTGATTGGAATTTTATCTTTGTCCGTATTTATAGTATGCGGCGCAGCTTCCTTCTGTGCTTACCATGCAGGGACCGATCGGAGACTCGGGGGTACAGCCTGTCCCGAATAAGGCACATTCGGTCGGTATCTTCACGCCCCGCAGGATATCACCGCAGGAGCAAAGCTCCGGTTCGACAGCGTCAGATGCAGGAGGCTTGAATTTCCTGTTCGCATCGAATGAGGAATACGCCTCCCTCAGTTTTAATCCGCTGTTCGGAATTACCCCAATGCCTCGCCAGTATGCATCATCCGGTTCGAAATATTTTTCCAGCAATTCTACAGCCCGCGGGTTCCCCTCTGCCTTTACCGCTTTTACATACTGGATCTCGACAGCGGCGCGCCTTTGCGCGATCTGCCTGAGAATCATCAGGATTCCTTCTATGATCTCCCCTGCCTCGAAACCGGTAATCACTGAAGGTATATGATACTGAGATGCCGCGAATTCGTACGGTTTTTTCCCGATAATCGTGCTTACATGGCCGGGAAGGATAAAACCGTCGACCTTCACATCGGGCGAATCCAGCAATGCCTTTAACGCAGGAGGTACCAGTTTGTGCGCAGTATATATTGAGAAGTTTCGAACCATTGCCTGTTCGGCATGGGCGATTGTCCCCGCGATGAGCGGAGATGTTGTCTCGAAGCCGGTCGCGAAAAAAACCACTTCGCGGCTTTTTTCTTTTTGCGCAAGCGAAAGGGCGTCGATCGGCGAATAGAGGACACGGATGTCCGCGCCTTCCGAACGGGCTTCGAGCATTGACTGCTTTCCACCGGGCACGCGCATCATGTCCCCGAACGTCGTTAAAATGACGCCCGGGACGCTTGCAATAGCAATTGCGGCATCAACATCGCGAACCGAAGTAACGCAAACCGGGCATCCAGGACCGCTGAGAAGCGTGATGCTTTTAGGAATAACGTCCCTCACCCCATGCCTGAATATTTCGACCGTATGGGTTCCGCAGACCTCCATCAGTTTAATCGGCCTGCCGATGCCCTCGGCCAGTGTATGCATTTCCTGAAGCATTTGTTTCATGCTAAACTCCGCTCTCCGCACTTCGAATTCCGCACTCCTTAAGCCTCTCCCTGACCAGGTATGCCTGACCGAGTGAAATGCCTCCGTCATTGCAGGGAACATTCAGGTTGGTGTAAACCTGCATACCGTCTGACGAAAGCGCCGTCAGCGTTTTATTCAAAATATACCTGTTCTGGAACGTTCCGCCGCTCAGCGCGACGTCAGTAATCCCGGACTGTTCTGTTATCTTTCCTACAGTCCTGCGTATGGCCGATATCACAGTATTATGAAAGCGGGTCGACATCTTTTCAGTACTTACTGTTTCCGCCATATCGGACAGGATCGCCTTGAATGTTGTGCTGAATTGTACGACAGTATATTCTTTTTTTTCTCGCAACTCAAACGGATACTCGTCCTCAATGCCGTCGCAAGTAAAGGATTCCAATGCCATTGCAGCCTCGCCTTCAAATGTATTTCTATCGCAGATACCGAGGAGCGCTGAAACAGCATCGAACAGCCTGCCGGCTCCTGAGGCAAGAGGAGACAGTTCCCTCGATGCGGCAATCTTTATGACCTTCTCCAGAAGGTCTTTCCCGTATTTTCTTTTAAAGCCTGCAATTTCCAAACTTTCCCATAATCCCGCTCCTTCAGATTCCGCTATATAGCTTACCGCAGTCCTCCAGGGATCTCTGATTGCTGCTTCACCGCCAGGAAGAGGCACATACTGGAATTGTCCTGCCCTCTCAAACCCGTCTATACCAGCGATAAGAAATTCTCCACCCCAGAGATTGCCATCCGTACCATAGCCTGTCCCATCCAAAGCGACCCCGATAACCTTGTCTTTAAGGCCATGTTCCGCCATGACCGAACCGATGTGCGCATAGTGATGCTGGATACCATACGTTTTCACTCCGAACTCGGCACTCCTGACTCCGCATTCTATCGCCCATTTAGTGGACAGGTATTCCGGATGCAGATCGTGGATAATCACCTTCGGATCAGCCCGGTAAACTGCCTTCAGGTTCTCAAGGCTCTCTTCGTAGAACCTGACGGTCTCATAATTTTCCATGTCGCCGATATGCTGACTCGGAATGGCAAATTTTCCTTTGGTCAATGTGAATGTATTCTTAAGGTCGGCCCCGCACCCCAGGACCTCGGGTCCGTCGTCATGAAGAGCGATCGGATCGGGGGCATAGCCGCGAGAGCGGCGGATGAAACAAATTTTGGATTGAGATGACAAAACTGCTGTATTTTCACTCCGCAATCGGATGACCGTGTCGTCGACCCGCATAAAGATATCACGATTATGCAGAAGAAAACCATCAGCAATATGTGCCAGCTTCTTCAGAGCATCGTCATTGTCCCGGATGATCGGCTCTTCGGAAAGGTTTCCGCTGGTCATTACCAGTGCCGTGAAATGCGAGTCCACGACGCGTTGCCCCCTAACGAGAGAATGATGAAAAAGAAGATAATGCAGAGGCGTATAAGGAAGCATAACGCCGACGTACTGATTGTTTGGTGCTACGTCATCAGACAACCCGCCACCCTGCTTTTTGAGAAGGACGATCGGCCGCCTGTTCGATTGAAGAAGCATCTCCTCCTCCTTCGATATCGAGCAGAAAGATTGTGCTGCCGCTGCCGTAGGCGCCATAACCGCAAACGGCTTATTGCTTTTTCTTTTTCTTTCGCGAAGCATCCTTACAGCATCGTTGTTCACTGCATCGCATGCGATATGAAAACCACCAATGCCTTTGACGGCCACAATGCCGCCTTGTTTCAGCAGTGTTATTGTCTCTCTGATTGCATCTGTCCCCTTCACTCGGCGCTCAGCACCCCGGACTCTGAATTCGACTGTTGGTCCGCATTTCGGGCAGGCATTCGGCTGGGCGTGAAACCTGCGGTCCCGAGGATCATGGTATTCACGAAGGCAATCCGGACACATGCCGAAAGAAGCCATTGTCGTATTCGGCCTATCGTACGGCACCGCGTTTGTAATCGAAAACCGGGGTCCGCAGTTCGTGCAGTTGATGAAGGGATAGAGATATCTCCGGTCTGCCGGATCTGTGAATTCCCGCACGCAATCATCACATACGGAAACATCGGGAGAGACGAGTGTAAACGGATGGCCTTCAGCGCAATCAATACTGGCCTGAATCGAAAAATCGGAATAACCGTAACAGGGAAGACGGGTAACTGAAATATCCGTAACCCGGGAAAGCGGAGGCGCCTCACGGCTCAAGCGTTCCAAAAATAAGCGAAGATATTCGCCCTCGACCTCGATAAGCACCCCGGCGCCCGTATTCGTCACGTAGCCTTTGAGCCCGAGGGATTCCGCCAGATTGAAGACAAAGGGCCGGAAGCCTACTCCCTGGACGATGCCTTTTACTATGACTTGAGCCCGCTCAACCATGTGGCCCACGCATCGATCCCCGCTCCGTTGGCACAGGATACTTCGAATATTTTTAATTGCGGATTGAGAGCGAGCGAGTCTTTTCTGACCTTCCCGATGTCCGTGTTCATGTACGGGAGAAGGTCTATCTTATTGAGGACCAGGGCTGATGACTCGCGAAACATGAGAGGATATTTTAGCGGCTTGTCATGTCCTTCAGCCAGGGAAAGGACCATCATCTTCATATCCTCTCCCACCTTGAACTCCGCGGGACAAACCAGGTTCCCCACGTTCTCGATGATCAGCATATCGAGTTCCTTGAGCGGCAGTTCTTTGAGGACTTCGCTGATCATATTCGCGTCGAGATGACAGGCGCCGCCGGTATTGATCTGGACCACGGGAACATCGAGAGCGCCGATCCGTTCAGCGTCGTCGGTCCCGACAATGTCCCCTTCTATTACGCCGATCCTCGTGTGTGGCTTCAGCTCCCGGATCGTCCGTTCGAGCAGCGTGGTCTTGCCCGCTCCCGGTGCGCCCATAAGATTCACGACGTAGACCCCGGCTTCCTTGAACCGCTTCCGGTTCTCATCTGCGATACGGTCATTCGCTTCGAGTATGCGGGTTACAACTTTAACTTTCAAAAAAACCTCCAAAGAGCAAAACGGGACTAACCGCGAGGGCGCGAAGAGCGCGAGGAAACCATGGACACCTATCTTTACGGCAGATAATACTTTCCGCCCTTAGAGACTTCCTCGCGTCCTTAGCGTCTTCGCGGTGAAATTTTCGGGGCTAATTTACCTCCATGTCAACGATTTCCATCTCGCGTCCTGTCTTGATCTCGAACGCTTTGGAGCCGCAGAGCGGGCAGGCGAATACATAAGGAACGTCGTCAACGGAAAAATCTTTTTTACAATCATTGCACGACCCTCCCACGGGTACACTCTCTATGATCAACTCGGCCTTTTCCGCAACGGTGGTAGTCTTTGCCGCCTCGAACGCGAATTGAAGCGCCTCAGGCAGCACGCCGGCGGCCTTCCCGATCCTGACCCTTACGGAATCGACTGTTCGGCCGCCTGCTTCACTGCATTTTTCCACTATGATATCCAGAATACTGAGTGCAAGAGCGGTTTCGTGCATGGATTTTCCCGTTTCGACGATCTCTTTATCGACTTTTTGGATTGCAAAACCGGCATGGACCAGGACGTAGTCCCCGATCGTGATCTCCTCGGGCATGAGCATGAGGCTCACTTCTTTCCTGGCGCCGAAAACGTCAACGGTGGCAAATAAATTGTTTATGCTGATAATTCTAGAGGGAATTGCAAGACACATTGAAACAGTCCGATCTAACCGTTAAACGAAGTAAGGCCCTGAATTTATATATCGCACATATGAGAGGAACTGTCAAGACTTTGGATACTATTCCCGCCCTTGCCTTGTGTTCCACTGTCACAGGATCTCAATTTTCCTCAGTTCTTCAAATACCAGTTCCCTGACCCGGGGCATTACCGCCCTGAGTTCGTCTGTCAACTCGAGCGACCACGAGGAAACGTCTTTCGGCTGGACACCGATAATGACGGTCTTCGGCTTTCGACCCGTAAGTTCAGCCATCCGCAAAACGTCAATCAGGCTTATCTGGTGCAAGGAGACCATTTGCTCGGACTGATAACGGATATCCTCCGGCGAAAAACGGAACAGCGCACCAGGCGCATCGCCGGCCTGAACCGCATCTATAACGATCAGGTGGTCCATCTCGTGCAGCAGCGGGACCAACTGATGGCTGACCGTCCCTGCTTCGAGCAGGGATACATTTTCCGGGAAAATCGTTTCTTTGAGGGAATTGATCAGATGGACGCCGAAGCCGTCGTCCGTGAGGAGCAGGTTGCCTACACCGAGTATCAAAACTTTGCGGGGAAGCGCTGAGACGCCTCCCCGCAACTCTTCATTCAATATCATAATTAATCTTTTTTCAGTTTGTAACCGGTGAAAATCGATGAAAAGGTCCTGTCTTTATTCACCCAGGATATCATCAACGCCATGTAGACATGGATCAGCATGAAGATGATAAAAAACCACATGGACAGAATGTGCCATATCCTGGTATAAGGCTCCCCGCCAAACATCGAGTTCACCCACCGGAAACTGTCTTGGGGAAATACCATAAACAGCCTTCCGTGGTAGATAGCCGCCCCGGTAAAGGCCGTGAATATGATAACCAGGGCTACAAACAGATACGATAGTGCCTGGAGCGGGTTGTACTTCCGGTAGTCTTTATGCGACTTCTTTATAAAAAGATAGTAGCCCATGATGTCCGGAAGGTTTTTCAGGTTTTCGCTTACGCAAAAGTCCTTCCAGTCGGGATCGAACGTGGACCGGAACGCCATATATACCCGCAGAACGAGCCCCAGGATCAGCGCATACGCCGCCACAAAGTGGAAGAACCGCATCGAGGCCATGATGAAGCTTTCTGGCCCGCCCGGAATGAACGGCCAGTGAATATAAAGGCCGGTAAAAATAAGCACAGCTATGGCTGCCACCCTGAGCCAGTGATCGAGGATGTAGCCAAGGCTCCACTCTTTTGTCATTTGGTTTGTCATGGCATCCTCCTTCTCATGAGACCTTGAAGTCCATAATCCGGTTCGACTCGGGATGGATCACATGTACCGTACAGGCAAGGCACGGGTCGAAGGAATGGACTACCCGCATCACTTCAAGAGGCTTGTTGGCGTCGGCAACGGCAGTTCCAACCAACGCCTGCTCGATCGGTCCGCGCACCCCGTTATCGTCTCGGGGGCAGACATTCCACGTGGTCGGAACTACGCACTGGTAGTTCTTGATCTTCTTGCCTTCGACGTCGATCCAATGGCCAAGCGCTCCGCGAGGCGCCTCCCAGAGACCGATTCCCTGCGCCTTGTCGGGTATCTTGTAATCGTTATAGACCGCTGTATTCCCGTTCTTTATGTTCGTTACAAGGTCGATGCCCCATTGGTACATCGCATCCGCGATCATTTTGCATTCCAGCGCGCGCGCTGCGATTCTGCCGACCACACCCAGAAGCACCTGCGGCTGCCCGGCATGCCCTATCTTCGCGAGCGTGTCGTCGATCATCTTCTTGGCAGTGGGCTGTCCTGTGGCATATGCCACGAGCATCCTGGCAAGGGCGCCCACTTCCATGGGCTTGTTCTGGAACCGGGGCGCCTTGGCCCAGGTATACTTCTTGTTCGAATCGTACCCGGTGTAATCCGGGTCCGTCTCGCCCACGGCCGGATTCAGCGGTTTCCCACCCTTGTACCAGCTGTGGGATGTATGCTCTGTCACGTCCTCAGGCTTCGCATCATGCACCTTGGGGAAATCAGCGGCGAATATGGCTCCCCTCGGCAGGAGCCGTTTCTTGGGATCGAACGAAGCGTCTTCAAAAACACCCCAGGACAGGAAGTTGCCGTGGCCCTTTCCCACGCCTGCGTAGCTCAGGTAGAAGGGCGCAATCGCGAGCACATCCGGGATGTAAACATTGTCGATCCAGTCCTGCAGTTCCTTGACCCTGAAGAGATAGTTTTTGAGATCGTCCACTGTAGGCACATGGGTTACGCCTCCGGGTGGGCTCGTCATCGTCATCGGCATCCTTCCGCCGAAGAGCGCGCTCACCTGGGCGGCCTTTGCCTGCATTTCCAGCGCTTCAAGATAATGGGCGACAGCAAGGAGATTGAGCTCAGGCGGCAGTTTGTATGCAGGGTGCCCCCAGTATGCGTTTGCGAACGGGCCGAGCTGCCCGGACTCGACAAAGGACTTGAGTTTGTTCTGCACTTTCTTGAGGGAGGCCTCTTTGGGCTGGGCCTTCAAGGCCGAGACAACATCGACATAGTCCAGAGCGTTCAGGTGATAGAACCAGAGGATATGGGAATGTACGAACTGTGCGCCTTCTACGATATTTCTTATGATGCGGCCGTTGTCCGGCGGTTTAACCTTGAAGGCATCATCCATGCTCATGGAGGAGGTATGGCCGTGCGACGTCGGGCAGACTCCGCAGATCCGCTGCGTTATATGCCAGGCATCCCTCGGGTCTCTTCCCTGCAGGATGATCTCGAAGCCCCGGAACAGCGTACCGGTTGTCCATGCGTCCTTTACCTTGCCGCCTTCGATCTCGACATCGATCCTCAGATGTCCTTCGATCCTTGTCATCGGGTCTATGGTTATCCTGGCCATTATTTTTTACCTCCGTCTTTTTCTTTGGTCCTTCCGGAAGTTCCCGTTGCTGCTGCATGAATCGCGATGCCGACGGCCGTGGCCGCTGCGGCAACTGCCCCTATCTTATCGGCACCTGCCTCCACGCCGCCCAGACCCGGTATTTTCACTCCGGGCAGGGGTTCATAGAACCCTGCAAACTTGTCCGTCCATCCCCGCTCAGCGCAGCCGATGCACGGCCCGCCGGCCTTGATGCACCAGCTCGTCCGGTCATTGTATTGGATCTTTGGACATGCGGAATAGGTCATCGGCCCCTTGCAGCCCATTTTGTACAGGCAATAACCCAAAGCCTCTTCCTGAGTGCCGAATTTATCGACAAATCTGCCTCCGTCGAAGTGCGCCCGCCGTTCACAGTTGTCGTGTATCGTCTGTCCATAGAACATCTTCGGCCTTCCGAAGCCATCGAGATCCGGGATCTTCCCGAGAAGCAAATAATTGACCACCACACCGACAAGGTATTCCGGATTCACGGGGCAGAGATCAAGATTGATGAGCGGCTTGCTGATATTGACCTTCTTGAGCGCCTCGCCGGTGCCAATGATCTGCGAGGGATTCGGCTTCGCGGCCGGCACGCCTCCATCGGTTGCGCAGCTGCCGATTGCGATCACGGCAACAGCGGGCGCTGCCATTTCCTTCAGCACATCGAGCATTTCCTTGTTCCCGATCATGCCGTGCCCTTTTTTGGTCGGGATGCCACCTTCTACGATCAGGATATAGCCGCCGGCCTTCGCTGATGAGGCAAGTATTTCTTCCGCCTGTTTGCCGGCCGCGGCCATAATGGTTTCGTTGTAATCAACGCTCAGGATATCGAGGATGACTTGGGCTGGATTCGGGTAGGTTGCCTTGATGAATGCTTCGGTGCATCCTGAATCGGATGCGAAATTAAGCCAGACAACAGGTTGTCTCTTGGCAGCCTTTTCCAGGGCTGCGGCTATTTGAGGGGCCTGGAATTCAGAAAGTCCGAGAAGGGCGGCGGTTGCAGTACAAAACTTTAAAAAATCTCTTCGTTTGATGCCCCGGAACTCGAGCGCATCGAGAAACTGGCTGCTTACTTCGTCTTTCTTACCCATAAGCATCCTCCTTGTCGGTTAATTGACGAAAAAACACTGAAACGATTATTGTTCAGATTATTATTTTTCCAGGAACACTGCTAACTGGTGCAGAAGGTTACAGCCGGATTATCAATAGCATACAGCAGCCTATTTGTCAAACTTATATTTTTATCAGTTTTTGTTATTGTTAAACTGTATCTTAATTTGGAATATGGCCATAATTCGATAAGAATTCGCATATGCATGGATCATGAGGAGCCAGGATTCTAGACCTGATATGACAGAACTGATCAGAATGAGGCAGATAAAGGCGGGTTTATAAATCAAGGGGTTATTATAAAGACAATTGAAGAAGGTTGGAGATATTTTCTTCGTGAGGTGCCGATCGAGCGTTACAGCTGATATTCCATTCTGTCAACTTCTGAACTGCCTTCTTGATTAAAACGTCCATCCCGGTGCGGATCCCTTCCGTTAATTCGAGACCGATATCCAAGGATTGCGGCTGGATGCCCACGAGACAAATTTCAAGAGAGGTATGACGCGTCAGTTTTGCTGCTAGAAGCAGATCGGAGAGGCCGATATGATGGACGGATAGTTTTGATTTGAGTACTGATGGGATAGCATCTCCCTCGACCATTGCGATGTGGCCCGGCGGCTTTCCGAAGTCTACTGCATCCATGATCAGTATGCGATCTCGGTCCTGAAAAAGCGGTAGAAGGTCGAGACCCATTGTGCCGCCGTCAATGATCTCGACCTTGGGAGTAAAAGAATATTTTTTCCTCAGCATGCATGCGGCATGCACACCCACGCCTTCATCGGAAAGGAGAATATTGCCGAGTCCGAGGACGGTCACATATTGAGATTTTTTTGTTTGATTCTTTTTCATTTCTCGCGGTACAGCTCTTTGATTATTATCTTTTCACTTTTAACTTTGCAATTTGCAATTCATTATCCCCCCTATTCCCACTCTTTTCCGGTGACGAACTTATAGCCTCCGAATATGGATCCCATGACCCCGTTCTTCTCGGCGCTGTCGAGATACCAGCCGATATACACGTGGATGATTGTGAAGACCAGAAGAAAATACATAACGAGATGGTGCCACAACCGTATCGTCTGCACGTTCATGAACGCCAGAAGCCAGCCGCCCAGGACAGCGTTAAAGAACCCCCTGTTGCCCTGTGAGTAAAGCGCAAAGCCGGACGCGATTTCGAAGAGGAACAGGAGGAAGACTGCCAGATACGTAATCGACGCCATTGCAGAATGCCCGACTGCGTAGGGAGGCTTTCTCGTCATGAACAGATAAAACTTCAGCCCCGCCCACATGTCCTCCCACTGACGCCCTGTAAGCGGGATAAAAACCCTCCAGCTCGCATAGCGGTTGCCCGCAAACATCCAGTAGATCCTGATGATGATCATCATCAGGAGAACGTACGCTGACACGAAGTGAATAAACCGCATCCACCCCATGATGTTCTGACTGGTCGACACAGCATGGATGAACGGATACGCGATGTAATACCCGGTGATACTGAGGGCCACGAGGCAGAGCGCATTCATCCAGTGCGTGAACCGGACCGGAAATTCCCATGCGTACACCCGTATTCTCGTATTTTGAGGCATGCGGCACCTCCTTATCTTTATCCTGACTGTATAATTATAATTATATTTATATCACGCAAACAAAACGTCATTCCAGCGAAAGCTGGAATCCGGTCTTTTCATAACTTTCTGGATGCCGGATCAAGTCCGGCATGACGAAAAAGAACATGTTAAAATAGACTCTAAGTCACGACAAGAGAGAGCTTCGTGTCGGCATTTTTTCCCGTCATGCCACTTTTACCCTCGTCACTTCCTTTCCTTCCATATCCACGACGTGGACCGCGCACGCCATGCACGGGTCGAACGAATGTATCGTGCGCAGGATTTCGACCGGTTTGTTCGGGTCGGCTACCGGGGTGCCGATGAGCGCCTGCTCCCAGGGGCCCCTGGCCTTTTGCGTCGCGCGGAGATCCGTTCCACGTGCTCGGTACGACCGCCTGGTAATTTGCGATCGCCTTGTCCTTGATGACGATCCAGTGACCGAGCGCGCCGCGGGGTGCTTCATGGAACCCGAACCCTCTGGCCTCATTCGGCCAAGACGAGGGGTCCCATTTATCTCCGTTGTGGATCCGCAGTTCTCCCTTTTTCATATTCTCGCCAAGCTGTGCTATCCAGACAGGGAGCATCTGAGCGGTAAGCAGCGTCTCCACGCCACGTGCCGCTACTCTGCCGAGCGTGGAGAAGAGCGCTCCGGCACCGACACCGAGTTTCTTCAGGACCATATCAACTGCATCCTTAACCTGCTTATGACCGGATGCGTACGCTACCAGCATTCTCGAAAGAGGACCGACTTCCATTGGTGCCTCTTCATAACGCGGTGCCTTCACCCAGCTGTATTTCTTGTCCGTATTTAAAAATTCATACGGCGGTTTCGGTCCGGAATATTTGAAATCAGTCTCCCCGTCCCAGGGGTGCTTCGATTTGGCGTCGCCTTCCTTATACTCATACCAGGAATGAGTGATGTATTCCATGATCTTCGCCTGGTCCACAGGCTCGACTTTCGCCAGGTTTTTCCCTTTGATAATGCCCCTCGGCAGCCACAGATTCGCGGTGTTGCTTTCCCCGTCGTTAGGGAACTCGCCGAACGAGAGATAATTTCCAACGCCGCCGCCGTAGGAGGCCCAGTCCTTATAGAAGGACGCTACCGCGAGTAGGTCAGGGATGTAAACCCTCTGAACGAAATCGAGAGCCTTCTGCGATATATCGTTCATGAACGCGATGCTTCCCGCGTTCAGGGCCTCCTGGCTGCTTGGGTCAACAGGAATGGATACCCCGCCCACCAGATACGTCTGGGCATGGGGATTCTTCGCCCCAAGCAGCGCCTGCATTCTGATGACATCGCGCTGCCATTCGAGAGCTTCGAGATAATGCGCAACCGCCATAAGATTTGCTTCCGCCGGCAGTTTGTAGGCCGGGTGGCCCCAGTAGGCGTTAGCAAAGAGTCCCAGCTGCCCGCTTTCGGCAAGCCCCTTGACCTTCTGCTGCACGCCCTTGAAATAGGTCGCCGAGGAATTCGGCCAATCGGAGAGCGACTGGGCCAGAGAAGATGTTTTCGTTGGGTCTGCTTTAAGCGAGTTTACGATGTCCACCCAGTCGAGCGCATGCAGATGGTAGAAATGCACAACATGGTCCTGCACGTACTGAATGCCCGTGATCAGGTTTCGAATGATTCTCGCGTTATCCGGTATCTGGATCTTTAATGCGTTTTCAACCGCTCTCACCGAGGCGGTGGCGTGAACCGTGGTTCAGACCCCTCAGATGCGTTGGACGAAGAGCCAAGCCTCCCGGGGATCGCGCCCCTTCACAATGATCTCGAGCCCCCGGAACATGGTGCTCGACGACCATGCATCCACGACTTTGCCGCCCTCGACCTGCGCCTCGATCCTCAAGTGTCCTTCTATCCTGGTGATCGGATCTATCGCGATCTTTGCCATGAGATCCTCCTTTAGAAAATACTAAGCTCGAATATCTAAATCCGGATATAATATTCAAATACAGTATTTGAAATTCTATTTTATTCCTCTACTCCGGCGTTCCTTCATCCCGTTCTTTCTTTTTCGCTGCAGCCCTTCCGATGCCATGGGCTATTAACCCGGCAGCTGTAGCTACTGCTATGCCGGCCCCGACTTTGTCCGCAGTACTATTGATTCCGAATCCCGGAACACCGGGCAGCCTCGCATACATTGGCGACATTTTATCCCAGTTATGATCCGCTGCGCATGCTATGCAGCCATGACCGCCTTTAACAGGCCAGCTGGTATGTTCGTTCCACCGGACGCTTGGGCAGTTGAAATATGCCTCAGGACCTTTGCAGCCCATTTCATAAAGACACCAGCCCTTCCGGTGGCCTTCATCACCCCATTGCCTCACAAACTGGCCTGCGTCGAAATTGGCCCTGCGTTCGCATTTATCATGGACCCTGACACCGTGCGCGAAGAGCGGTCGCTTTCGGCTGTCGAGCTGCGGCCACGATCCGAAGGTAAGGTAGTGGACTATCGTGGCAGTAACATTATCGACATTCATCGGGCAGCCGGGGAGATTTACGATCGCGCCGCCCACAACATCCTCAAGGCCTACTGCTCCGGTCGGGTTGGGACGCGGTGATGCGATGCCTCCCCATACTGCGCACGACCCGACAGCCAGGGAAGCGGCTGCATTGCCGCACACTTCTTTTGCAATCTGTACTGCGGTTCTGCCTCCGATCGTGCAATATACCCCCCCGTCTTTTCGCGGTATCGCACCCTCCACAACGACGAGATATTTTCCTTTCTGATTTTTAACCACGTCATAGAGCGATTTCTCGGCCTGTTTGCCGGCCGGCGCCATGATGGTCTCATGATAATCGAGGGATATGATATCGAGCACCAGCTGCCCGATGCTCGGCTTCCATGCTCTCAGCATGGATTCAGTATCGCCGCAGCAGTCTTGAAATTCGAGCCATACTACCGTAGGCTTCTTGGCTTTCTCAAGGGCCTCTGCTATTGTCGCTACAAAAGTAGGAGGCAGCGCCAGAGTAGCGGCCATCGATGCACAGAATTGTATAAATTCCCTTCTCGATACACCCCTTTTCTTAAGACTTTTGTAAAGAGTGTCATCCTCCATGGAGCACCTCCTCAAAGGTCCATTTGAGCATATTTAGTTCTTGATATTTAGTCTATGACGCACTATATCGCTTGTCAATCGTCGGCAATTATTTAAGCACGGTTGGAGACAAGGAGCCGTATCATCTGCTGGCTAAATACTGCGGAGTATAAAAATGATCAAAACTATTCCGGCAAGCGTAACGGACAGGACAAGAACCAAGGCAAGAGACGATGAGGTATCGAACGTATTTTCTTCTATTTGCTGCTCTCTTTTTTTATAGCGGATGAAAGAAAGGACGGCGATAAGTACGCCGAAGCCGATAAGAACAATCCCGAATATCCAGGAATACGAATGGCCTTCTTGCAGGTGGGAAGTTTCAGCCGCTGTCCCGATAAGATAGGAAAACTGCTTCATGAAAAGGGCAAAACGCTCTACAACAAAACCGAAAGCCATGATCCCGATGCTGGTTCGTATCCAGGCGAGAAAAGTCCTTTCATTTGCCAGATAGACCCTTCGGTTGCCTGATGTCGCCTTTTTTGAGCCTTCCATCGCATCATCCATGGGGTATTTCCATACAGGTTTCATTAAGAGAACGGGCACTTTTGTTACTGGAGCCCATCAAGGTGGACGAGACGGCCGGTCATTGCCCGGTCATAATTATGAAAGGGATAACCGGCGAGATACCGTGGGTGGCTAAAATGTTTTCAAAATATAGTCGGCAATCTCTCGGGCCTGCTTATCCGGTATGGTCTTCTCATCGAACTTCGACATCCCGGGTCCCGGATTTCTCATGGCCTTGACGATATCATTGGCCGCTTTTATATTCCTGGCTTCCAGCTCTTTTTTGTGAAGCGTCTTCTTCGGGTTGATGATATTTCCGCCGTTCATATGACACATAGCGCAATTTTTCTTGAAAAGCGCTTCCCCGGGCTGCTCCGCGGCTGGTGCTGCGGCACTGAATATAAAGACTGCTGACACCGGAATAATGACTGCAAATGCAAGACGTATTGTTATCATAGTCTCTCCTTTCGATCTGTTATAGTGCCTATCGTTTTATTTTTTCCAGTATAGCACATTTTATTGTGATCAATTACTGTGACGAACTCTCTGGTACAAGGCGGGCATCAGGAGCGCGGGGGGGCAGGTCTGAAATGCACAACGAGGTAGCCGGAGAGCAGGATCAGTGCGCCGCCGAAGGCGGCGATAAGAGGCGGTTTCTCGGAGAGGAACAGGAACGCAAGCGGAATCGCGGCGAGCGGCTCAATGTATCCGAGGATGGCCGCATGCTGCGCCATCACTTTTCGCAGAGCGCTGAAGTACATGAGCGGAGCGGTTGTGGAATGAAAAATCCCCGTCAACAGCAACAGCATTGCCGATTCCGGCTTCATGCTGTAGTCGGTGGACAGCGCAAAAGGGGCGGTCGCGATCGTCGTTACCCAGAGAAGCACGATAATCGCCTTCTGATGAAGGAGCATCTGGCTCAGTTTGCGGGAAAATACGATGACCAGTGCGTAAGCCAGGCCTGATGCGGTGCCTGCCAGTATGCCGGGCAGATGCGTGCTGTTCAGGTTCAGTCCTCCCCCGGCAAGCACGATCATGACCATCCCGGCTGCAGCGAGGGGCAGCGACAAAAGAGTCACCCGTTGAAGGCGTTCGGCAATCAGAAGCGGTGCGAGGAAGGCTACGATGACCGGAGCGGTGTAGTGTGTAAAGACCGCGTTCGACACCGTAGTGTGCCCGAGGGAATAAAAATAAGTAATATTGTTCAGGATGGAAGCGAGAGCAAGCCCTGCAAAAAGATACCATGCATTCATGCTGAAGATCGCATGCGGGAAATCTCCCTTCAGCTTCAGCGCTATGGGAACGGTAAAGCAGGCGATCAATGACGTGTAAAAAAGAACGACGACGGGTGGAAGCGCCATCCAGCGAATCAGCAGTCCCCAGGTGCTCCAGATGAACATGGCGAGGACGATTTTGAGGTAGCTTTTCATATAAAAAAAAGGAGCCAGCAGCCAGAATACAGAATTCAGAAGAAAACTTCTGAACTTGCTACTCTCCGGCTCTCCTGGCTCCTGATTACTGACTTCGCCGCAAGGTTACGCTGGTAACAGCCCGCTTAGTAGCGGTAGTGCTCCGACTTGTACGGGCCTTGCTTCGGCACGTTGATGTAAGCGGCCTGCTGGTCGGTCAGCTCGGACAGTCGCGCGTTCAGCTTCTTCAGCTGCAAGCGGGCGACCTTCTCATCGAGGTGCTTTGGCAGCGTATACACACCAATCGGATACTTGTTGGAGCCCTTCTGCGCTTCAGTCCACAGCTCGATCTGCGCGATGGTCTGGTTGGCGAACGACGACGACATCACGTAGGACGGGTGGCCGGTGGCGCAGCCGAGGTTCACCAGGCGCCCCTTGGCCAGCAGGATGATGCGCTTCTTGTCCGGGAAGATGATGTGGTCGACCTGCGGCTTGATCTCTTCCCACTGGTATTTCTCCAATGAGGCAACGTTGATCTCGGAGTCGAAGTGGCCGATGTTGCAGACGATGGCCTGGTCCTTCATCTTCGCCATGTGGTCGTGGTCGATGACATGGACGTTGCCGGTGCAGGTGACAAAGATGTCGGCCTTGTCGCAGGCGTAGTCCATCGTCACCACGCGGTAGCCTTCCATCGCGGCCTGCAGCGCGCAGATCGGGTCGATCTCGGTGACCCAGACCTGGGCCGAGAGGGCGCGCATGGCCTGCGCCGACCCCTTGCCTACGTCGCCGTAGCCGCAGATCACGGCGATCTTGCCGGCGATCATGACGTCGGTGGCGCGCTTGATGCCGTCGACGAGCGACTCGCGGCAGCCGTAGAGGTTGTCGAACTTGGACTTGGTGACGGAGTCGTTGACGTTGATCGCGGGGAACTTTAGTTCACCGCGCTCGTGCATCTGGTAGAGGCGGTGCACGCCGGTGGTGGTCTCTTCGGTGACGCCCTTGATCTTCTCCAGACGGGTGGAATACCAGGTCTTGTCCTTGGCGAGCTTGGCCTTGATGGACGCGAACAGCACGGTGGCCTCCTCGCTGTCCGGGCGGTCGAGCACGTGAATGTCCTTCTCGGCACGCGCACCGAGGTGCAACAGCAGTGTTGCGTCGCCGCCGTCGTCCAGGATCATGTTGGAATAGCCGCCGTCCGCCCATTCGAAGATGCGGTGGGTGTAGTCCCAGTATTCAGTCAGCGATTCGCCCTTCACCGCGAACACCGGCGTGCCGCCCACGGCAATGGCGGCGGCAGCGTGGTCCTGGGTGGAGAATATGTTGCATGAAGCCCAGCGGACCTCGGCGCCGAGCGCCTTCAGCGTCTCGATCAGCACGGCGGTCTGGATGGTCATGTGCAGCGAGCCGGTGATGCGTGCGCCTTTCAGCGGCTGGGTCTTGGCGAACTCCTCACGGATTGCCATCAGGCCGGGCATTTCAGTTTCGGCGATGGCGATTTCTTTGCGGCCCCACGAGGCCAGATTGATGTCGGCAACGACGTAGTCTTTAGTCATAACGCTCTCCATTCACAAGTTAAATGAATGGGCGCCGTTGTTACCTATTGAACCACACCATCGAGCCTGACAGACCCACCTTGCGGTGACTGCTGCAGCGCCCCTCGAAGGCGTTGGGTTGATGTTTGAATTACATTCCTGAGTCTGCGCGCAATGCGGCAGCCTTGTCAGTGGCTTCCCACTTGAATTCCGGCTCTTCGCGGCCAAATAGTATAAGTCACACAATGTTGAGGGCAGCCACACAGGGCTGCCCCTACATAATTTTCACACCATCACGCATAGTCTGGATTCTATCGGCAATCCAAATTTCGCCTGTGCCCGGCCTGTGCCCAGCGCATATGAGTGCTCCGCGCGAATGCAGGGTACGTTTATGAGGTCCTTGATTCCCGTCTCTGCGGTCATTGATTCCCCTCGCATTTCCCAGTGCGAGGGTACGACAATGAGTCTAAGCCTTACCTAGCGAGATGGTAAACAAAGGGTCTAAGCCTTATGCTTGCGCGAATACAGGCTATGCAGGCGCGAGTGCAAGGCGCAATCAGCTATTTCTTCACTCCCGCGTCCTTTTTGAGCTTCGCGGCTTTGTCCGTTTTTTCCCAGGTGAACTCAGGCTCGGTCCTGCCGAAGTGGCCGTAGGCTGCGGTCTTCTTATAAATCGGCCGCCTCAGGTTCAGCGTCTTCACAATGCCTTTCGGGGTCATGTCGAAGTTCTTTCTGATGATCTTGACCAGTGTATCATGATCGACCTCGCTGGTGCCGAAATGATCCACATGGATCGAGACCGGATCGGGAACGCCGATGGCATAGGCAAGCTGCACTTCGCACTCCGTGGCGATGCCCGAGGCAACGATGTTCTTCGCGACATAGCGCGCCATGTAGGAGGCTGAACGGTCGACCTTCGTCGGGTCCTTGCCCGAGAAGCAGCCGCCGCCGTGGCTCCCCACGCCGCCGTACGTGTCGACGATGATCTTGCGGCCGGTAAGGCCCGTATCGCCCATGGGGCCGCCGGTTACGAACCTGCCTGTGGGATTTATGTGGTAGATGATGGTCTTCTCATCAAGAAGTTTCTTCGGAAGCACCGGAAGAATGACCTTCTCGATAATCTCCTTGCGCAGTTGTTTGAGCGTTACGTCGGGGCTGTGCTGGGACGAAACCACGATCGTATGGAGCCGGTAGGGTTTGCCGTCCCGATACTCAATGGTCACTTGGGACTTGCCGTCGGGCCTTAAATAAGGCAGGATCTCCTTCTTGCGTACTTCCGAAAGACGACGGGTGAGTTTGTGCGCAAGCATAATGGTCATAGGCATCAGTTCAGGCGTCTCGTCGCAGGCATAACCGAACATGAGGCCCTGGTCGCCGGCGCCGCCGGTGTCCACGCCCATGGCGATGTCGGGCGACTGGGAATGCACCGAGGTAATGACCGCGCAGGTTTCGGAATCGAACCCGTACTTAGCCCGGGTATACCCTATCTCCTTGATGGTCTGACGGACGATATCCGGGATCTCAACATATCCCTTCGTGGTGATCTCACCGGCAACCATGGCAAGTCCTGTGGTCAGAAGCGTCTCGCATGCAACACGGCTCATCGGGTCTTGCTTTAACAGGGCGTCGAGTATCGCATCTGAAATCTGATCGGCTATTTTGTCTGGATGCCCCTCGGTAACCGATTCCGAAGTAAAAAGATAATTTCTGCTGCAACTGCTCATCTGAGTTCCTCCCGTTCTCTCGACCTCAAAAATTTTGCATTTATAGCACAGCCACAGTATTTGTCAAGGGGAAAATGTTAAAAGACTGAATTAGAACAATACATTAAGCATGGGTATTTTTCAACAGATTTTTTGCTCGAACGCATGTTATATGTCCGAACGAACGGTAGCCGAATTGGATATAAGACCGGAGGCTCTGGGCCGTTTCTCCGCGCAGCAGGCTGGCGTACCGATCGCTTGTCCGTTGTAGATTACTGTTTTTGCTCTTCAGCTATTTCTTTAAATAATTGAACGGGATTGAAGGGCTGGAGTGTGGCGTTGAAACTGGCAACTCCGACCGGCGGTTCCATCAGGCGTATTTCAAAACCGGCATTACCGTTTGCGGGAACGACCGTACCCTGATCCTGAAGGCTTTTTTGAATGAGTTCCTTGACATTGACACCACGCTTTGACAGGATATCGTAATCGCGGCGCGTATGGATCTGCTTGCCGTTCAGCACCTTGACCTTCGCGATAATTGCGTTCTGGGCATTGTACACGTCGATGACCACATACCAGGCGGGTTTTGGTTTATCGGTCGTATTTTCAACGACGCCTGCGATTATAAGATCTCCGCTTACCCCGTCCATTGCACCTGTTGGATTGACAATACGCAGGCCGTCAGGAAGCAACGTGCTCTTCTGTGCTTCAACAGGCGCCTGGGGCGCCCGGTTATCCAGATACCATTTCGCTCCGAATCCAGCGCCGGCAACCAGGATAAGTACAACAACAAGAACCAGCAGTTTTTTCCCTGTTCCGGAGGAGGAAGCCGCCTTAGGGGGGCCGGCAATGGGCTCAGGAGCTTTCATTTCCGGAGCTCGAGGTGACGGTGCAGATGGGATGGACGCCGGCTGCGGGGGCCGGACAACGGTCCGGACATCGGGGCTTGCCGGTTTAATTTGAGGCTTGGGAGCAGCCTCGGTCTTTACTGCATCAGGCGGTTTTGGAGCAGGGGCCGCCTTTGGTTCAGCAGTTTTTGCAACGGGTTCGGTCTTCCGTTCGGGATGCGAAACGGTCTCAGCAGGCTTTATTTTGGGCGCTTCGGCATGAGCCACCGGTGCTGGAACGTCTACCTCATTGAGGAATGACGGCAGCGATTTACCCAGATCGTGACCGCCGGATAAACCAGCATCTGCAGGCCCGGACGGAACTACAGGTTCGTGGAGAGCGGAAGACTGCGTGGGTTCCTCGTGCATGAACGACGGGAGAGCCGCACCAAGATCGTGCTCCAAAGCTGAAGCGGAGGTCCCCGCATCCGATACTTCCGGCATAGCCGTTTTCACTGACGGCTGAACGGGTTTTGCTGGAGGCGGCATGACCGGCCGCGAAGCCGCTGAAGAGGTTTTATACTGTTCAAAATCCTCGCGTGTGATCTTGATATGCTGGCCGCACTTCGTGCAGCCGAACCTGATGCCGGTCCCGGTTATTTTGTCATCCGATACACGGAAGAGCTTATTGCAGCTTCCACACCTTACCTCCATGCAGCAGGCCTCCTACCCGAAGACGTCATGAATATCCAAATCGAGGTACATTGTAGTCTATTTTAAAAAAATTTTCTACCTCTCTTCGTCTTTTTTTTCGTCATCGCCGCCATCGGGAATATCCTTCTTCTCACCCGGAATCCGGTAGTCTTCTGATGCCCACTTCCCAAGGTCAATCAATCTGCACCGCTCCGAGCAGAAAGGCCTGAACGCGTTGTTTTCCCATGTTGTCTGTTTTTTACATACCGGGCAATTGACCCGTATGGTTTTTGTTTTTCCCTTCATTTACACGCTTGCCTCCCGTAGCCGATAGTGCTGCATAGAGCAGCCGGTCAACGTGACCGATCATCTCTTTAAAGACTCCTCCGTGGCTCTTTGAACGGGAAAATAGTTCTTCTCGAAGTGCCTGGATTTCGGGCACATCGCACCGTTCATACGTAATATGGGCACCCTGCATGGCATAGCGTTCCAGGAGCAGCAGCTTTTTCGCCTTATCGACGAACTTAATGACCAGTTCGAGGCTTATATCGCTTTCCCTTCCAATGCGTTCCAAGTCCTCCCGGGACAATAGCCGCAAGATCTCTTTTACCATGATATAAAGTGTGCAGTATTCAAGCCCCCTGACACCCCGTCTCCACTGCAGGAGCATCGGATTTCGCCAGTACCAAAGAAAGTTCCGTTCTCCCAGATTGATCAACTCGTCAACAGCAGGCCCAATTCCGGATGTTGCCGGTATTGGCTCTGAAATTGGTACATCATGCATGATGCACGATACAGCGCTTTTTTTATCATTAATTCTGAATCCTGAATTATCTGTCCCGCACTCCCCGATAAGATATCTCCACAGGTTTTTCAGCGCGATTGCGCCGTTTTTGTCATCCGGCGAGTCAAAATGCACAAGCGATAAAAGAACTTTGCCCATGCCGAACCGTCCCTCGATGACCGCGGGTTCTCCGAGCAGGCGTTTGGGATCAAGATTGATCTGGTAAAACCGCTCAAGCTCTGCCCAGTTGCCATTCGCTTCAACATCGCCGACATTGATATCGGAGCTGAAGGAATCAGGCAGCGCCGAGCCGTAGGCGGCAAGCACGGATACGCTTTCGTCTATAACAAACTGCGAAGGCCACCAGGCATTGAAGACCGGATCGGAAATCCCCTGCCAGAGAGCATGGTCGCATGTATCAAGCCTGATCCGGCCGCTGAAGCTCGGCACTCGGTCTTTCGTCGCTCTTCTCTTAACCGGCAGCAGTTCCATGCCGTCCATGGTCGCAAGGCCTGCCCCTCCGCAAAATCCAAGATAAGCGCCTCCTTCACGGACAAATGCCTTTATTTCAGAGACGCCTGCGTCGCCGAGCGCCTTTATCTTGTTGGATGCCCAGCCCCCCGGAACAAAAAGGAGGCTGTACTTTTTCAGGCCGCCGTTCCTTACGTCCTCGGAGCGAATAAGATCGAACAAAAGGCCGTTCGCTGTTAAAGCCCTATACGCCATCAATCCCCAGAGAAACGACTCATCCCATAGCAGGGCCGCCGGTTTCAATTTTGAATTTTGAATTTCAAATTTTGAATTTGTTGTCATATCCACGGGGCGTAATCATAAAGTTGTTCCACGCGAAGGTTTTCGAATTTCCGATAATAACAGTCGTCTGCATATCTATATCGTCGTCTTTCATGGTTTGCAGATCCGTTACCATGATTGTCTCATTATTCCGCATGGCGCCCTTGACGATGCCGACAACAGTCGCCGACGAGCGGTGCTTCAGAATAATCTCCCGTGCCTTGTTTACGTGACCAGCCCTGCCTTTGCTCCGCGGATTATAGAGGACAATGACAAAGTCCGCTGCCGCGGCTGCTTCAAGCCGCTTTTCGATCATGTCCCATGGCGTAAGCCTGTCCGAGAGGCTGATGCAGGCGAAGTCGTGCATCAGCGGAGCACCCAGGCGGGAAGCGCTCGCATTGAGCGCCGAGATGCCGGGAATAACTTCGACGAGAGGCAATTGCCGATTGCACCCTGCGCTCGCGCAAGAACTCGCAGTCGCTGGGCGCGGGCGGAGTGTGAAGTTTTTCCCTACTGACTCCTGACTCCTGTCTGCGCCCAGCGTTGACGAGTGCTCGCGCGAGTGATGGGTGTCTCCTGACTCCTGACTCCTGAGAATCTCAAATACGAGCCCCGCCATGGCGTAGACTCCCGGGTCACCGCCGCTGATGACTGCAACTGTCTTGCCCCCTTGTGCAAGCTCGACTGCTTTGCGACACCGGTCTACCTCCTGGGTCATTCCCGTGGAGAGGACCTCCTTGTCCTGCAGAAGCTCACGAATCAGGTCGAGATAGGTCCCGTACCCGACAATAACATCCGATTTGCTGATCGCCTTTCGGGCTGCGGGCGTAATATGGTCAAGACTTCCCGGCCCGGTGCCGACGATGTATACAGTACCTTTGGCCGATGAATTTTGTATTTTCATTCTTCACTCGCTTCCACATTATGTATTTCCGCAACTGCCACTGTCACGTTTCCCTTTTTTTGTTTCGGCACGAGCACACTGTCCGTTCCTGCGGCAAGCATTGCCGCCGGTTCTGCAACAGCGTAGGCTCCGGTGGCCTTGAACACTGCTTCCGATTTTTCTATCCCTTCCACACTGTTCAGCTCGTGGATGCTGAAAGTACGCAGAGAAAAGTCATTTTCCTGAATAAACATTTTGAGTCCCGGCTCACTGCCTTTGATCTCAATGGTCGAAACGGAGTGAACGGAGGCAAAGGCGAGATTATGTTCTGCAAGCACGCGGTGCACGGCATTCCGAATCTCATCCCCGGACGTGCCGCTGTTGCAGCCGATTCCGAGGACAAGATTAACAGGCCGCAGATAGATTTGTCCCTTCACCCGGCATGAACCGGTGGAGCATCCTTCTCCTGTTATCGTGCATCTCGGGGCGCCGGCGTATACGTCGAGCCGCGCTGTAATGATAACATCAGCGAACCGGGGATCCGCAACTCTGAGAAATTGGTCGGGAAATTTCAGAGGGACATCGCTATAGACCCTTAAACCTCCGTTATTCACATAACGCGTACCGACCTGCGGAAGCGCCTCCCAGTTCTCAATGATAAGGTTGTTGTCCCTGGCCCAGAGGTCTACCGGCGGCAACTCGTTTACATCTGACGCCGTCGTAATGACTGCTTCACCTCCAAGGAAACCGGCAATCTCCTTTGCCAGCTCGTTCGCTCCGCCCAGGTGCCCGCTCACGAGGCTAATCGCGAATTTTCCCTGTTCGTCCAGCACTACTACCGAGGGATCCGACCTCTTATCCTTAAGCAGCGGAGCTATGGTCCGGACAACAATGCCCGCCGCCATAATGAACACAAAGCGTTCATACTTGCCCCACAAATCCATGACAACACCGGGGACAAACTTTATAATGTCGGCATCAGAGTACAGATCCTTCAGGCGCTCTGCCAACGTCCGGCCGTTCTCAGTTATATACAGGATCGCAGATTTTTTCATTCTTTTTTGGATCAAGACGACCATGTCGCCGTGATTTTACACGCCAACGCGTTTGGCTCGCTCCATACCACGTCATTCCCGATATCCATGTTTAAAATCCTTATGATAAAGCTTCGATTCTTTTCCCATGGATTTTTCCGATGCTCGAAGGGATTCACCCACGTAGATAAGCGCCGTCTTCATGATGCCTGCGTTCGTAACCAGGGACACAATTTCCTTTAATGTTCCCCGTATGACCTTCTGATCGGGCCATGTTGCCTTCTCGATGATCACAACGGGCGTATTTTCTGGATAGCCCTGGAGCAGTTCATCACGGACCTTTTCAATCATGCCGACGCTCAGGAAGATCGCCATGGTAGCACGATGAAAAGCGAGTGAACCGAGTCGTTCGGAAGCCGGCACCGGGGTTCGCCCTTCCATCCTGGTAAAGATCACGGTCTGGCTGATCTCGGGAATTGTCAGTTCCTGGCCGAGTATGGCCGCCCCGGCCATGGCTGATGATACTCCGGGTACGACCTCGTACGGAATATCGAGTTCGCGGAGCCGTTCTATCTGCTCGGAAATTGCACTGTAGAACGAGGTATCCCCAGTGTGAAGACGCACGAGCATCCTGTTGTCTTCCGCAGTTTTTTTCATTATTGCGACGATCTCGTCCAGGTCCATGTGAGCTGAATCAAAGATCCTGGCCTTGATGCCGTTCAGCAGCGCGGGATTCACGAGACTTCCCGCATAGATCACAACGTCAGCAGAATCGAGAAGCTTTCTGCCTTTCACGGTTATCAATTCCGGGTCTCCGGGTCCTGCGCCTATGAATATGACCTTTGCTTTCATCGCTTCCTCACTATAACCAGAGAGAAATAGTTCAATTCTTCCTGCGTCACCTTCCGGATATCGTTACACACCCGCTCGTCATCCATCCCGGTACGGGCAACATAAACGGCGTTCTCCACCAGGTTCATCTTCACAAGCATGTCCTTAACCGTATCGAACACCTTGTTCACCTTCATCAAAACCACGGTATCGAACTTCTCCAGGGTCTCCTGGAGGCTGTCCAGGTAATTCGCCGGAAGTATGGCAATCCGGTCGTTGCCGAGCCCCAGGTACAACCCTGCCCGTGCAGCTGCAGCATTGATCGACGATATCCCTGGGATAATCTCAACTGCAAGTGAGGGCTTTTGCTCGAGCAGTCGGTCATAGAGATAGAAAAACGTGCTGTATATTCCCGGATCTCCGATCGTAATGAACGCGACATCGATGCCCCTGTCCAGCCTGTTGAGAACAGCCTCGACCGTTTCGTTCCAGCTGGCATTGAGTTCGTTCGCGTCCGCACTTCGCGTCGACATCTCCCTCCCTCCTGGGAGAGGGCCGGGGCTTGCACCCGGCGTTACGAGTGCGGAGCGCGAGTGCGGGGCGTGAGGGGCGGTTTTCATCATCGGGAAGTACGCCTCGACAATCTCTTTGCCGTCGAGTGCAATAGCTTTCTGGACGATCGAGAGCGCGAGACTGCTCCCTTCTTCGCGTCCTTTAGGAACAAAGATGCACGGCGCTTGCTTCAGCAGTCTTACTGCCTTTACCGTCATGAGTTCGGGATCGCCGGGCCCTATTCCAATAACGTAGAGTTTTCCATCCATATATTTTAACTCCGTTTGCCCTTCACGATAAACACAGGGTTTAACGCGCTCATATGCCGCTTGCCTGCCACTGTCCTTGATCTCGATACGGATATCTCCGTAACATCCACTGAGAACCCGGCCTTTTCCAGGGCCGGGACCGCCTTATTGAGTGTATCGAGGGTTACTGCGTTTATAACAACAATACCTTCATGCATTTTCTCTTTCACCAGATCTATGATGGAATCGAGACTTCCGCCGCTCCCGCCGATGAAAACGCGATCCGGAGCAGGAATGTTCTGAAGAACATCAGGCGCACTTCCCTGGATGATTGATACATTCCGAATGCCGAACTTCTGCAAATTTGCATTTATTGTATCGATCCGATGCTGTTCTTTTTCTATGGCAAAGATCTGCATTCCAGGACAAAGACGCGCCGCCTCGAGCGATACGGAGCCTGATCCCGCCCCGATGTCCCAGAGAACTCCATGTTCCGGAAGGTAAAGTTTATGAAGCGTGACTGCCCTCACCTCGTCTTTGGTGATCAGCCCGCGATCATGATCGATCTCATCTTCCCGCAATCCGAATATAATTCCTGTCTCCTGCGCGAGCGCAGGGTAACTCCTGCCTGCACCCAGCGTTGACGAGTGCTTGCGCGAGTGCAGGGTGACTCCTGACTCCTGCGCTATAACCACATTTGGGTCTGAAAAAGATTTAGCCGCGATCTCTTCAGGAGTCCCTTGGGTGATCTTTTCATCCGGATAGCCGAGCCTTTCGCAGACGGACATCACAATTGCGGATTGCGGACTGTGAATTGCAGATTCGAGAACCTTTGCTATAAGAACCGGATTGTTTTCCGAATCGGTAAGTATTCCAAGCTTGCCGTATCGCTGGAGCAGCCCGGGGATGTCCGCGGCCTCATAGGGCAGCTTGCGTCTCTTCGAGATGTCCGGGCCGCCGTGCAGGCTTATGAAAAATGCATCATCCCAGGGTTCATAAATCCGGGCAAACGCCTCCTGAACGCTCGAGAGATCCGGCAGGATCTCAACCGCTTCCTTCCCGAACTCTTCCCGTATCTTCCTTCCAATGCCGAAGAACAGCGGGTCTCCGGACGCGAGGAGAGCTACGGGTTGCGATCCTGAATGAGAAAAGCGTTCTTTAATAAACTCGATCGTATCAGGCACCTTGTTTATGACCTTGATCCGGTGTTTAACGGCTTCATATTCAGCATAACGGGTAAACACATCAAGCAGCCGTGTTGAAGCAAGAATGACCTCGGCGCCGAGAAGAAGCTCTTGCGCGCGCTTACAGAGCGGCCGGTACCCGATGCCTATCACAGAAAGTTTATTCGCTGGCTGCAATGATTTTTCCCTCATAAGACACGAGATGAACGATGACCGGGATGCCTGATGTGATCCGCTCAGCGTATTGTTTTGCCGCTGCGCAAACCGCGGCAAGCGCGGTATGCACCCTGCACTCGCGCAAGCACTCGTCAACGCTGGGCGCAAGCGGCTTGGATGATGCGGCGTTTATGTAATCAAAGATTTCCCGGGCCGTATTGAACTCTTTTGCCGGCGGCACATCCACGCCAAGGAACCTCAGAAAAGCAGCCGCATTCGTCGCCTCAATCGCTCCGTGCCGGACATGAGTCTGGGGTGTGGACATTGCCGTCTTTATCATCTTTGCCCATTGCGCGCACAGATGGATAGAGCTAAAGCCGTGGTTCTTCGCGTCAATGAGCGAAAATTCGAGATAGTCACCCATCATAACATAGGATTCGTCAGGAAAAGCAAACTTCTTCATGTGCGCTTTCTCGGAAGTCCTCCCAGACGAAAGGACCACGACACTATGACCCATGGCCTTTGCGACATCCATCCCCGCGGTAATGGTTGCCGTATATGCTTCCCTGGATACGGGACGGACGATACCGGTAGTGCCGAGGATCGATATTCCCCCGACAATGCCGAGGCGATGGTTCAGTGTCTTTTTTGCTAGTTCCTCACCCGCAGGCACGGAGATGGTGACTTCCAAGTGCGGAGTGGCAGCCAACCCATCCCCACCCTTACCCTCCCCTTGAAGGGGAGGGAATTTATTGAGTTCCTCCCCTTTCAAGGGGGAGGTTGGGAGGGGGATGGGTTGATTTACGGATTCCGTTATTGCTTCCATCACTGCTTCCCGGATCATCTTCCTCGGCACGGGATTGATCGCCGGTTCGCCAACTGGGATTGCCAGGCCGGGCTTGGTTACCCTGCCGACACCTTTACCGCCTTTTATTACGATTTGCGGACATTCTTCATTTTTTAGTCCCGACTCCACAAACCGGACTGTAGCTATAATCTCCGCACCATGCGTCACATCCGGATCATCTCCAGCGTCTTTAATCACTGAGGCCGATGAAATCAGTTCGGAGTTATGAGTTCGGAGTGAGGAGTTACGAACAGCAAATTGTACTCTGCTCCCATCAGGAAAAGGAATTGATACCTCCTGGATTTCCTCTTCACTACGCACACCCTGCACTCGCGCATTCGCACTCGTTAGCACTGGGTGCAAGTCCCCGCACTCCGCGCTCCGCATTAGCAGTACTGTCGCCGCCTTTGCCGCAGCAGCAGCACACGCGCCGGTTGTATAGCCGGACCGCAGCTTTTTATTTTTCAATGCCACGCCGCGCCTCTACTCCCTTTTCCCGGTAATGCTTGATCTCGCGCATCTCGGTGACGAGGTCCGCCGCCTGAATCACTTTCTCATCCGCATACCTGCCGGTTATCACGAGCTCGACGCTTTTCGGTTTCTGTTGAATAAGCTCGAGCAGGTCCTGTACCGGGATCAACCCGTAATGGACAGCGACATTCGCTTCATCCAGAACCACTATATCGTATTCCCTGGACTGAATAATTTCTTTTACTTCTGCGTATCCTGCCTGCGCAGCTTTGATATCTGCCAAAGCCGGTTTTTTCTTCAGAAGAAAGCCGTTGCCGTATTGTTTTATCACGATCCTGTCTTGAAGCTCTTCGAGCACGACATGTTCGCTGCATTTTCTTTTTTTTATGAATTGGGCGATATACGTTCTGAGGCCCGCTCCTGCAGCGCGCAGGGCCAACCCCAGTGCAGCCGTAGTCTTGCCTTTTCCATTGCCCGTATAAACCTGAACATATCCTTTACGCATGTCGTTTCGCTCGAAGGTTAATTATAAACTTGCATATCATTTTGCAATTTTCAGGATCTCTCTCCGCGCCTCTCCGATGGTAAGCGGAATTTTCTCGAACGGCATTCCATCATCGTGCTTGAGCCGGTAAATCAATTCTGCAATCTGGGGAAGACGAAGCTTTACCTGGGACATCTCTTCCGGCGCCGTAAAGACCTCTTCGGGCGCACCTCCCCGGGCAATGCGGCCTTTACTCAGAATATACAGCCTGTCAAGGAAGAGAGGAACAAGATCAACGCTGTGGGTTGCCATGACGATTGTTACGCCACGTTCCCTGTTAAGCCGCGTCAGGAGGCCCATCATTTTATATTCACCCATCGGGTCCAATCCCGCGGTCGGCTCATCCAGCAGCAGGATCTCGTGTCCCATGGCCAGGAGCCCTGCAATGCAGATTCTTTTCTTCTGACCGAAACTCAGATGGTGAATAGACTTCCTCGCAGCCCCTTCCATTTCAACATCATTGAGCGCCGTGTTTACACGGCGGGCAAGCTCCTCTCCGGCAAATCCCATATTGAGAGGCCCGAATGCGACATCCTCAAACACGGTCGGCGCAAACAGCTGGTCATCCGGATTCTGGAACACGAGGCCGACTTTTCTATAAATCTCCTTCGGAGATAGTTTCCTGATGTCCGCATTATCGAGATGAACACTGCCCTGGTACTCCTTCATCAGCCCGTCCATGGCTTTCAGAAGCGTTGTCTTTCCCGAACCGTTGGACCCCAGAAGACCGACGAAATCGCCCTTTTTGATTTCAAGGGTTATGTCGGCCAGCGCCTGCGTCCCATCGGGATATATAAAGGATCGTATGTCAACAGAAAGGCGGACCTGCTCCGTTTGCGTTCTCCTTACATTTTCCATAAAAATCCCATTCCGGTCATGAAAACAACCGAGGCTGCGACCTCGGACAACTTAAAGGTTTTATGTTTCAACAACGGCATATTGCCATCATACCCTCTCTGGACCATAGCCACGGTCGTATTATGGCTGTGATCGAAAGCTTTAAGAGTCAACGAACCGGCAAGAACGCCGAATGAGTTTAAGCCCCTCTTTATCGTAGAATAACCCAGTCTGTTCTTCTGAGCGCTGTAAATCACCTCAGCGTCATCGAGAAGGACAAAGATATACCGGTATGCGAACATCAATATATCGACAAAGCCCTTGGGGACCCTGAGCCAGGAAAGGCCGGCCATGAATTCGGTAAACGGCGTGGAAAATCCCATGAGCGCTACGATAGAGACAGCGGCTATGATCCTGTTTCCTACCATCAGGCCCTCCAGTAGCCCATCCCTGTGTCCAATTACGTCCATGCCGAGAACATGAATCGAAAACATGACATCCCTTCCCGAGAAAAAGAATTTCAGAAGGAGGATGACTGCTGCAAGGAACAGGGGTTCTGAAAATCTCACAATAAAAACACGCAAGGGAACCCGCATCGTTATGCACAAAGACAGGCAGAGGACCGTGTTTGCCAGCGGGAATACGAATCCACGGTAACTCAGGACCATTGCCAAAAGGACCAGGGCACTGATCAATTTTACCCGCGCATCGATCCTTGTCATCACATGATCTTTTTTATGATATTCAGACAGTATTTCCATTTTTATTATCTTTCTGCTTCGGCTCTATGAGCTTTCGCCACGAATACCCTGCTGCAAAACCGCCGATTGCGCCCGCAAGGAGAAAGACGAAGAGAAGAAGGTCCCCCTTGTCGGTGTTGACAAACGGCTCCCGCGCCTGCCTGCCATGCTCCTTGGCAATTTTTTCAATGACCGTTTCATCCACGCCAGTCCATTTCTCAGCAGCAGAAGCAACAGTGAAGAGTGAAAAGTGAAAAGAAAGGAGAAATAATAATATTAAAATTATTCCCCTATACTCCTGACTTCTGACTCCTGACTCCTGACTTTTCACAATACCCCCCCTGATTCCTGACTCCTAACTCCTGACTTTTCACCACTCCCATCTTTACCAGAAGATCCGGTCTCTTCCTGGAAAGCAGGGATATCATTCCTGCGGTCATGGCTCCTTCCAGGAACCCCAACGGGAGCTGAGTAGGAATGAAGGCAATAACAATTTTCGTGAACAGCGGCAGAAAGGCCGAGTCGCCCCTTATGCCTGATGCAAGCTCTACGGATGTGGCAAGGTAAGTGGCCCAGTCAGCTATCAAACCAGCTGCGAAGCCTGCAGCCGCTATCTTTACCTTCATTGAGCGTAATAGCTTAAAGGTACCATATCCCGCGAAAGAACCTACAACACCCATGGAAACAACGTCAGCACCCCAGGTGCTTAATCCGCCATGGGCAAGGAAAAGCGCCTGTATCAGGAGAGCAGCTGCGGTGATCAGTACGCTGATCGCAGGGCCGAGCAATATTCCCGATATCCCCGTTCCGCAGGGATGAGAGCAGGTGCCCGCAGTCGGTACCGGTACGGGCATGCAGGAAATGATAAATATCACCGCTGTCATCAGTCCCACGAGCGGCTTGAAAGAGAGATCGATTTCCGACATCTTCCTCAAACGGTATAGTCCGTATCCTACAAACGGCACTGACACGGCAAACCATAACACCGCCCAGTTAAAAGGCAGGATTCCCTCGGAGATGTGCATCGCGTGCGCATCTGTTGATGCAAGCAACAGGCAGAATGCAGTAAGCGTGAGAGAAAACACTACGTTAATTTGAACCTTGAACTTTGAACTTTGAATCCTCACTTACCCTCTCCTGCCATTTTCAATAACGCGTTAACGATTGCTACTGCTACCGGCGTGCCGCCTTTTCTGCCCAAAGCCGTGATGAAAGGAAACCGCTGGGCCGCAAGGAGGGCCTTTGATTCAACAGCTTTAACAAAGCCCACGGGAACACCGATTATCAGCAGTTCGGAGTTCCGAATCGGGAGTTCGGAGTCTTCGAGAAGGCCAATCGTTCTGATAAGCGCTGTAGGCGCGTTTCCGATGGCTATGATCCCGATGTTGCCGTTCTCCCGCAATGCGGTCTCGATCCCGATCTCCGATCTCGTTCTCTTGTCGTGATCCTGCATCGTGCCTGGGCCCAGCGTTGACGAGTGCTCGCGCGAGTGCAGGGTGGATCGCGCATCCTGAATCCCGCAGACAACTTTTCCGCCCCACCTTGAAAGCCACTTTTTATTGATGCCCGTCCGCACCATTTCGACATCGGTCAGGATATCCTTCCCGGCTCTAATCGCCTCGATCCCCTTTATTACGGCATCCGGGTGGAACGTAAGTGTGTTCTTAAAGTCAAAATCAGCGGTTGCATGAATAACGCGCTGTACGATCGGCAAACGATCCGGGGGAACACTGCCCAGGCCGGCTTCTGCTGAAAGAATATCGAAACTCCTCTTTTCGATGTCCTCAGGCGCAAGCTGTTCCGCGGCACTGATGCGTTCCAGCACGATATGAGCCAGCTTTTCGTGAATGCCGAGCGGCTCGGTATACACGAATTCCACACCAGTATACAACTTCTGCGCATCTCGGATCATCTCCGGGATGTCTTTTGTCACGTGCATCCCAGCGGTGAGAAAGAACGGGTGAAGGATGATCTTCTTCGCGCCCTGCTGCACACACTCTTTGATCGTATCCGGGATACCGGGCTCCGCAAACTGCAGGTACGCCACCTTGACGCAGTCTTCCGCGCATCCGGCATGCAGCATACCGTGCAGCATCTTCGCGAGCTGCTCGAGATTGTTTGCGTCTTTTTTAGGGCTTCCATGTCCGAGCAGCAGAATGCTTTCCTTCATGCCTTTAGATCTCCTTTTACAAAACCTGCGAACCGTTCCGCGATATGCAGATTGCTGCCGAAGTGAACATGGATGTAGCTCGCGAGAGTGTTTTTGATCCGAAATCCTTCCGTCAAGAACTGTTCTCCTGCTTTATTTTTTACAGCATATATTCTTTGTACTGTGTTGTCCGGCTCCTTGCTCCTGACTCCTGCGGCTCGACTGAACGACTCGACTGAGCTCGCCGAAGTCTCGCCGAAGTCCTCCTGACTACTTTGTTCTATCATCTCCGAATAATGGAACTCATGCCCCCGGCACCTGTCACCCTGAACCCCGAGGATGCAGTTCTCATTCAGAACGATTTTCCGGTAAGCCAGCATCGGCTTTTTTATCATCCGTGTTTTGAATGGAAGCACACCGGCCATCGCGAAAAAGGCATTATCAAAATCACGGATGCCCTGTGAAAGGTACATCAATCCGCCGCACTCGGCATAGACCGGTTTTCCGGCATCACTCCATGCCCGTAGGGATCCAAGCATAGAGGAATTGCGGGACAGCGCGTCCGCATGTAATTCAGGATAACCTCCGCCTATATATAGAGCATCAGCAGTATCAGGTACCGCATTGTCTTCAATCGGGCTGAACCGGATAATTTCAGCGCCAGCTTCCCGAAGCAGGTCAAGGTTGTCTTCATAATAGAAGGAGAAGGCCTTGTCATAGGCGACCGCAACTTTAAACGTTCTGGTTTCCTTTGCGACCTTCGCGCCTTCGCGGTGATAGCTTTGCTCTTTTGTAAGTGCCGCACTCCTTACGATCTCATCAATATCAATATGTTTTAATACCGTATCCGCAAGCCCTTCGACATTTTCGGGCCTCAGCGGATTCTCCTCCGCCACGGTCAAGCCAAGATGACGATGAGGAATCTCGAAGTTCAGTTCTCTCGGGACATAGCCGAGAACAGGTATGTCCTGCACACTGTCTTTAAGCCTTTTGTAATGGTTCTCGGAAGCAACGCGGTTGAATATAATCCCAGCTAAACGCGGTTGCTTTACTGCAAACTTTGAATTCTGAACTCGAAACTCGGAAAATCCTTTAACCACCGCTCCCGCGCTTTCAGCCATACCGTACGCATCCACGACAAGAACTACGGGAACGCCGAGCAGGCCCGCGAGATGAGCAGTGCTGAATTCTCCGTCATACATTCCCATCACGCCTTCGATCACAGCGATGTCGGCATTTGCCGAATGCTTATTGAAGCAATCGATAACATAGTCGCTGCCGCACATCCACTGATCCAGGTTTCGGGAAGGCCTGTCAACAACAAGCCGATGGAGACCCGCGTCGATAAAATCAGGACCGGTCTTAAAGGGTTGTACTGTAAAACCCTTCTTTTTAAGGGCGGCAAGAATACCGAGGGTCACCGTGGTCTTTCCGCATCCGCTGTGCGTGCCTGTTATGACTATACCGCGCATGATCTCACAAGCTCCTTCAGCAATGCCCCGTTTTCTTCACGTGTCCGGACCGCAACACGGATATACGTTGGGTCGAGACCCGAAAAACTCGTGCAATCACGGACCAGAATGCCCTTCTTCCGGAGAAAGCCGATCATGTCCTGCGCGTTCTCAAGCCTGAACAGGTAATAATTCGCCATGGATGGAACGTAATCGATCCCGAGGTCCTTGAACCCTTGTTCCATAAATTTTTTTCCGTCTTGAATCGCGGATACGGTTCTTCCCTGGTATGCTGTGTCATTGATTGCCGTAATCCCCGCGATCTGTGCAAGACTGTTTACGGTCCAGGGCTCTTTACAGTGTTTTATCGACGCTGCCAAAGCTTTCGGAAAAACGCCATAACCGATACGGAGCCCGGAAAGGGCGTAGAATTTCGTAAGCGATCTCAGGACAATGAGATAAGGATTGCCTGGGACCCGGTCTACGACCGAGTGTCCAGGCGTGAAATCGATAAAGGCCTCGTCCACGACAAGATAGCAGGACATTCGCTGTGCCGCCTCTGCTATCGCAAGAACGGCATCCCTTTTGAGAATTCGTCCTGTCGGATTGTTCGGATTGCAAAGGAAGGCCATATTACAGCCGGTCATGGCGTTAATAAATGAATCGACGTCGATATCAAAGTTATTGGATCGTGACAATGAATATCGCTGACAGGATGTTTCAGGCCGCATGCGGCACGCTCTTTCATATTCGGAAAAAGTCGGCGCCGGAATCAACACCCTCCGCGGCGCCAGTGCCCTGGCAACAAGGTAAATCAGCTCAGTGCTGCCGTTGCCGCACAGGATCGTCCCGGGATCTATATCGAGGTTTGTCCCGAGATGCATCGTAACGTGATCCGCAAAAGGCTCCGGATAATGGGGAAGATATTGTATGTTTTCCCGCAATGCTTCAGCAACGGTCTCGGGTATGCCGAGCGGATTGATCGAGGCGCTGAAGTCTATGATCCCGCTCACCGGGATGCCGGTTTCACGCGAAGCCAGGTAGATATCCCCGCCGTGTTCCATCATAGCAGTCCCCTTGCAGCCGACGCCGATACTGCAAGCATAGCGGCCATTCCGGAAGAGACCTTTACCAGTGTCATTGCATAGTACGATGCCGATAAATAATCATCAGTTTCTTCTTCTCCGATATGAGGCTTGTCGCTCAGTACGCCTCCATATGTAGACGGTCCCCCGAGCCTGATACCGAGCGCCCCTGCCATGGCCGCCTCAGGAATGCCGCTATTCGGGCTCGGATGTTTCCTGCCGTCACGAAGCATAATGAACAGGCACCGACGTACCGCGGACACTGACTTCCGTGCGTTACGGACAAGGAGGACTGTGAAGAGCGACAGAACAATAATAAGCCCGGTTATCCGAGCAGGCAGATAATTCGCAAGATCGTCGAGCCTCGCGGCTGCCCATCCGAAATAGCGATACTTCTCGTTTTTATAGCCGACCATGGAGTCGAGCGTGTTGACGGCTTTATAGGTCATGGCAAGCGGAAGCCCGCCGACTGCAAGATAGAAAAGCGGAGCAATAACGCCGTCAGAAAGATTTTCCGCGAGTGTTTCTATCGTTGCCTTGAGTACACCCTTGTCCGAAAGCTCCTGAGTATCCCGGCCCACGATCATGCTTACCTGCTGTCTTGCAGAAACAAGATCCCCATTCCTGATTGATGCAATCACGAGCTGCGCGGAACGTATGAGTTCCCGAGTCGCGATGGTTGTTGCCGTAAGATAGACCACGATCACTGTCCCGAGTATCGTGGAAAGGCGGCCCGAAGCCTGGTAGAGCAGGGTTACGATACGATCCGTGATGAAATATACAGGCAGTACCAGGAACAGGACCAGGAGAATGCCTCCCAATCGTTCACCTGTCGCAGCTGTAAAGACTTTTCTCAGAAGGCGTTCCAGCCCGTTTATGGACTTGCCGATAAGCCTCACGGGATGCGGCAGCCAGAGCGGATCGCCGATCGCGAGATCCAGAAAAAAAGCATACATGATCTCGAACGGTCCGATCATCGCTCCATGCTCCTCATGATGTAATCGATATCAAGATGCTTACGGACCAGGTCGGCGAGGTTGTCGATGGCTTTTTCTTTCATGGCCCGGTAATCAACACCCGTGGTCAGTGCCTTTAGACCCTTCTGCTCTCTGATTCCGTTCAGAATACATCGTCTGAATTCATTATTATCAAAGATGCCGTGCAGATACGTGCCCCAGCAGTTCCTATTCCGGGAACCATCAAGAACATCAGCAGGGTGATTATCGCCGAGCCTTCGGAGCCGGAACAAGCCGATATTACCTGTGCTGCTCCCCATATGGATCTCATAACCTTTTAATTGTACCGACTCGTCCTTTACACTCCCAACTCTGAACCCAGAACTCTGAACTACTTCAGCATGCGCCTGGCACGTGGTTTTTTCCTTATCGAACAACGTTTCAATATCGAGAAGCCCCAGGCCGTCAACTTCTCTATGTTCGCTCTCGACGCCGTGAGGATCGAGTATCCGTTTCCCGAGCATCTGGTATCCGCCGCACATTCCCATGATCTCGATGCTTTTAGCGTACGTTCTCCGAATGGTTTCATCGAGGCCCCGCTCCTTCAGAAACAAGAGGTCCTTGACCGTGTTCTTGGAACCGGGAATGATGACCAAGTCCGCATTCTCGATGTCCGATGGATTACTCGAATACAAAAGCTCTACATCAGGTTCTTGTGAAAAGGCGTCGAAATCAGTGAAGTTCGATATGTACTTCAACCGGACTACGACTATTCTTAACAGTTCTCCTTCTGACTTCTGACTTCCTGCTTCTGACTTCTGTGTAAGCGCCAGCCCATCCTCTTCAGGAAGTCCCAGGTCCGCGACATGGGGCAGAACGCCGATGACTCGCTTGCCTGTTTTCTCTGAAATCATATCAAGCCCCGGCTGCAGGATTGCCGGGTCTCCGCGAAATTTGTTGATGATGAACCCTTTTATGCGGGAGCCGTCCCTGCCGAGAAGCTTCACCGTTCCGTAGAGTGAAGCAAACACGCCTCCCTTGTCAATGTCACCGACAAGAAATACCGGCGCTTTTGCCAGCTTCGCCGCAGCCATGTTCACTATGTCGACGTCCATAAGGTTGATTTCTGCCGGACTGCCCGCGCCTTCCAGAACTATGACGTCATGCTTTTTTGCAAGTCTGCGATAGGATGATGTAACAGCCCTCCAGGCTTCCTTGCGAAAGGCATAATATTCCGTTGCCTTCATGTGCCGAAAGGCCTTGCCGTGGATGATGACCTGCGAACCCATATCCCCTGACGCTTTGAGCAGAACGGGGTTCATATCAACGCTCGGCTGAACTCGCGCCGCTTCAGCCTGCAGAGCCTGGGCACTGCCGATCTCTCCGCCCTCTAGCGTGATGAAGGAGTTGAGCGCCATGTTCTGGGCCTTGAACGGAGCGACCCGCATACCCTTGTCCGAGAAGATCCTGCAGAGCGCTGCAGTAATCAGGCTCTTGCCTGCGCCCGATCCGGTCCCTTGTATCATTACTGCTTTAGCCAATCACTGCTCCTTATCACTCGGAACCAAAAGCGTCTCACGCAAAGCTCGCAAAGAACGCAAAGGTTTAAAAACAGAGAGTTCTTAAATTTCTTTGCGCCCTTTGCGTCTTTGCGAGAAAAATGCCTTTGTATCGGTTTTACAATTTCACACTCTGCTTCAAGTCATCAGCGAAAAGTTTGTTAGCCCCCTTCGCGGCACAAAAACTCCCGCACATGGTACAGGAATCTTCATGCTCCGGCATGCGGCTTTTGCGAATTGCCATTGCTTCTGCCGGATACAGCGCCAGCTTGAACTGGTTCTCCCAATGGAGGTCGCGGCGCGCTTTGCTCATTTCCATATCGCGCGTTCTTCCCTTTTCAGGATATTTGTTCATGTCCCCGATGTAAGCCGCGATCTTGGCTGCCTGCACGCCCTGGCGCACATCGTCCTCATTCGGCAATGCGAGGTGTTCAGCAGGAGTGATATAGCAGATCAAGTCCGCGCCAAAGCGGCTCGACTGCGCTGCGCCGATGGCCGCGGTAATATGATCGAAACCCGGCGCTACGTCGGTGGATATCGGCCCAAGCATATAGTAGGGAGCGCCTCCGCTCATCCGTTTTTGCAGCTGGATGTTCCCTTCGATCTCGTCGAGCGGCACGTGTCCCGGCCCCTCGACCAGCATCTGGCAACCCATTTCCCTGCCTATTTCAGCCAACTCACAGTTGATGATCAATTCCTGTATCTGCGCCCGGTCCGAAGAGTCATGGATCGCTCCTGCCCGTAAACCATTACCAAGCGAGAGAACCACATCGTATTTTTTCAGAATAGAGACGACGCGGTCGAATTTCTCATACAGCGGATTTTCCCGTTCGTTGGCGATCATCCAGGCAACCATGCTGACCCCGCCCTTGCTCACCAACCCGCCGTACCGGTACCCCTGTTTTCTCAGACGCTCGATGGTGTAGAGGTTGATGCCACAGTGGATCGCCATGAAGGCAATTCCGTCCTCACACTGCTTCTCGATCAGATCGAACAGCATTTCCTCGTCTAATTTGTTCGGGTTGCCGTACTTCCTTCCTGCCTCGCAAAAAGCCTGATACAACGGAACATTCCCGACCGGGATATCGACGGCTGCAACCACTTCGCACCGAACGCGGTCCAGATCGCCTCCCACGGAAAGCTCCATGAGCGTGTCCGCGCCGGCCGCGGCAGCAGTTTTTGCTTTACCGATCTCCGCCGCGTAATCAATGATGTCCGACGACGTGCCGATCGAAGCATTGACTTTTGTCGCAAGCCCTTTGCCGATCCCGACGGCTTTCGGCCTTCTGATCGTGTTCCACGGGATCACGATCTTCCCCTCCGCCACCATTTTTCTGATGTAGTCGATTGATACGTTTTCAGCAACGGCAACCGTCTTCATCTGATCAGTAACAAGCCCTTTGCGGGCGTTTTCTATTTGTGTGGTCATGCATTCTCCGTATGGTCCTGAAAGAGCATAAGGACACGGATGAAAAACGAATCGTCACGGATTTTAAAAATAACCACGCGTTTTGATCTTATGAACCGTATCCATTCAGCCAACCGTTCCTGTTGTTATCCGTTGTTTCCGTGATCATCAGTGTCCAAAAGCAGTTTTGGAATGAGTCCCCGCGGTTGCTACGCTTTTTCCGACACCCCGGCTTCGCCGAACGTGGCCATCTCGCGGTAAATCTTTACCCCTGCCTCTATCATGATCATTGCGAGAGCGGCTCCGGTGCCTTCGCCGAGTCTCAGGTTGAAATCCAGGATCGGAGAAAGGCCCATTTTCTTTAGCATCGCCTTTTGGCCTATCTCTACCGAGGAATGTCCGGCGAACATGTAGTCCGCGGTTTTCGGCTCGAGCTCATATGCGATCAACGCACCCGCAGTTGAGATGAATCCGTCGACGATGACCGGAATGCGTTCGGAGGCCGCACCCAGGATGAGCCCTGCAATACCGCCGATTTCGGCGCCGCCTACTTTTGCGAGAACATCGATCGGGTCCTTCGGGTCCGGCCGGTTTTGGGCAATGCATTTCTCAATGATCGCGATCTTCTTTTTGAACGATTCATCGTTTATCCCCGTCCCTCTGCCGGTCACGTCGGAAACAGGAGTTCCGGTGAGTACGGATGCAATCGCGCTTGAAGGTGTGGTATTTCCGATACCCATATCTCCGGTGCCGTAAATGCGATAGCCCTTCTTTGCATACTCCCGGGCAAGGTCGATGCCTACCTGGAGGCATTGCTTGGCCTGCTCTCTTGTCATAGCAGGCCCCTTGTACATGTTTGCAGTCCCGCGCATGACTTTCCTGGAAAGGAGACCGGGCACGTCGCCGAAATCATAATTTACTCCGATGTCCACGACAACCACATCCGCGCCCGCATGCCGCGCAAGTACGTTAATTCCAGCGCCGCCGCGAACAAAATTGAGCACCATCTGGGGCGTGACCTCTTTGGGGTAAGCAGAAACGCCTTCGTTTGCAATACCGTGGTCGCCTGCAAACGTGAACATCACCTTTTTATCGAGCACAGGCATTGTGTTCCCGGTCATACACACGACCCTTTTCGCGAACTCCTCGAGCCTGCCAAGACTGCCGAGCGGCTTTGTAAGATTATCAAGACGCTTTTGTGCTTCTTCAGCCAGTGCTCCGTTTACCGCTGATATCCTGCTGAGAATATGATCCATTGTGTAATCTCCTCTGTTTTTATTTTGATTGTCGAACCAACTTCCCGAACAGCATAGGTCCCTTTATGCCAACAGAGGCGGTTTTGTCCTGATCATGCATATCTCCTTGTGCGGGAAAATTTGAATAAGACGTCTCCTGGCTCTGGACAATCTACTCGCCGGCCTTCCCAGAACAATGGTTCAAACTGTTTAAACCGCTTAAACGGTTCAATCGGCTTGAACGGCGCTTCCAGTGGCATGATCGGCTTTCGCTTCCATTACAGTTGCGCGACAGCAGGGGAATCGCACCCCTTTCCGTTTCTTATTCCTGTTTGTATTCTTTTGTAACCACAGGTCGCAATGAATCGCGACACACGGATAAACACAGATTAACTTGGGTACTTCCCATTTTTTATCCCGCTTCACTGTGTGTTCGCGAAGCGAACCCGTGGTTCAAATCTTGTTTACCTTCATCACGTGGTTTCGAATGGACCAAAAAAAAATCCCCAGTCTTCTGAAGACTGGGGATTAATAACGTGGTATTAACCCACACAGGATCTTAACGCCGAAGACTGTGCGAGAACATCCAAGCAGGTCTTCTGGCTCTCCCATCCCTGCCTGCCTTCCCAATCAGATTGATCAGTGGCTTGCTTCAGCAGAGATATAAGGCCCTTTCGGGCCGGGATTACAGCGGCGGGTCCGCTCCCGATTTACACGGGATTCCCTTCGCCTGGATGTGATCGATGTATTTGTAACGTTTTATAGCATAGAGGCAAATCAAAGTCAAAGAGAAAAAAGACAATATTGGCCGCGAATATATGCGAATTATTCCGAATTAGAGAACACGTCGATGACAAACGTCTTGCTAAATAGTATTCACTCGACTATGCTCTCTTCACACTTGTCTTTAAAACTATGAGCATTTATTTGCGTTCATTCGCGGCAAAACGTCTTTATCTTTGATCCGTGTCGATCCGTGAATCTCCGTGGCCAAATCAATCTTTGTGTGGTTCCACCGACCTGACGGTCCGCAGGAACTCGATCGACTTGAGCCGTTTCCCCATAATATTCAGGAGATGAGCTGAAAAGGCATTGTCCAGCTCCTGCATCATGACAGGTGAGGGTTTGAGCCGGCACACCTTGTCCATGTCCATTCTGAGCGCGTGGTAATAAAACCCGACTGAGCCGGGCGTGAGCCTTACCTGCTGATCTCCGGAAGAGACCACGCAATCAGAGCATAGTATGCCGCCTTTCATGGCCTCGAAGATCATGTCCCCTTTCGGCTGGGCTCCGCATGAAAGGCAGTGATCAAGCTTTGGCTGGTATCCGAGGAGTGAAAGAAACTTGATCTCGAATATCCTGAGCAGGAAGAACGGGTCCGCACCGTCGTTCAGCAGATCGAGTGTATGCGAGAGAAGCAGGAAGGCAGAGGCGTTGCGCTCTCCAAGGGGCGACATTTCCCGCACCATTTCTAGCATGACGGCCCCTGCAGCGCTTCTGCTTAGATCTGCCCCGATCGATGAATGCTGCTCAATGATGTCCGCGGACTCGATCCGGATCAGTTCCTGGTGCTCGCGTTCAAACAGGTGCAGCCGGCAATAGGTGAACGACTCCAGCCCCGCGCCAAAGCGCTTGAAGGATTTCCTGGCGTTCTTTGCCACGCCCTTCAACATGCCCCGGTCGAGCGAGAAGAAGCTAACGAGCTTGTCAGCCTCGCCCAGGTTCATGCTGCTGATGATGATCGTTTCGGTCTTGGATTTCATGCTATGCTTAAAGATTTCTCTCTGACAGTTTGACACTGACTGCTGATTGCTGAACGCTGTTATTTGCTGCTTCACCCAATTATACACGATTGGGAGAAGAGAGAAAAGAAGGAATAAAACCATGGAGGCATACTATTCAGCGAAAACACTAATTTAATGCTAGGGCGCAGCATAAAAACCCGCCTCTGTTTTTTCATTTCATACTTTGAAGAATATTGCCATCCTGCCTAACCCGGACAAGCCGGAACCAAAACCTTTTTGCCACAGAGCACACAGAGTTCACAGAGGAGAAATATAAAGCAAAGCCTGGATTTATGAAATTGTTTCAAGCCGTTCTCTGTGTGCTCTGTGACCTCTGTGGCTGAATTTTCTTGCCATCTTGAGAAGAATTTTACTTTTTAGTAACTAATCTACGATCCTTGTGACCACATCCCTCACAGCTGATCGGCCCTGGTCGTCAACAGCGCGCATCGCGAACTTCCCTGACCTGGGCGTCCAGAAGAACGTCTTTCCGCTCTCGGAATAGCCCAGATACTCTTCATTTGCAAACCAATGCACAATACGCGTATCCGCATCAGTAACTGCGGTCAGCGGTACCCGCTCGTCCTTCAGCGATGCCGCCCTTAGGCTGTAGACCACCCCTTCCCGGGGAGAGGTGATTTGAGGGCCGGCCCCCTTTGTCGATGTTTTCTCCATGCTGCATCCCGGTTCATAAGGCGGAGGCACGCGACGCGTAATGCCGCTCTGAAGGAAGATCGCCAGAAGATCTGAGGACCAGAACTCATATACCGCGGACCTGGTCCCCGGCGCGCCGTCAATGCAGGCTCGCAGGCCAGTTCGCGTATTAATGTATATTCTTCTGTGAACATCACATTTCACAATGGGCGACTTGCCTGGAATGAACCAGGTGGAGACCCGGTTAGCGCAGTCGGGTCCCGGAAGACCGCCGGATAGAGCACAGACCTCCACTTTGGACAGGTTCAAGTCAGCGAGACCGTGACCCGAGAAATTACCTATCTCGGAATCCTGTGATTTCAGGGAGTCAATGATCTCAAAAAACAATGGAGCAGCAGCCTCCCGTCCTATGAATGCAGGGTTGCCTTCCCCGTCGAAGTTCCCAATCCAGACCGCAAGCACATAAGGACCGACGATTCCGATTGACCACGCGTCACGGAAACCGAAGGAAGTGCCTGTTTTCCATGGAACCTTAGTCGAATCTCGCAACCATTCATTGCGGAATCCCTGATAGGGAGGCGGGTTCGTTGCGAGCATGTCCAGCACGAGGTATGAGGCTTCCTTGCTGAGAAGTCGCGTATTATCTTGTTCGTCATTCCCGCGAAAGCGGGAATCGTGCGCCTGGGAGCAGGCGCGATCGGAGAGGTGAAAGTCCTCTCCCGGGAGATGCCCACTCCCGGTAGCCGAAGGTAACTGCGTCGCCGCGAGGCGGGGTGGAGAGCAACCGGAGGCGAACATGCAGTCCGTAGGATAACGACGAACACGATTCGGCCGTGCGTAGCGACGAGCCTGCGATTCATGGCGAAGTCCAGACCTGGCAAGTGCGGCAGCCCCGGCGGGCGGCACGACCCAGGAAGCCTGTCACGCTGGGCGGACAGGAGAAAGCGAGGACAGGGCGCGCCGGGTGGTTGGTGACGGAATGCATGGAAGGTTGCGCGAGGTGAACCAGGGAGACCTGCCCGGCGCAAGGAGTGTTCATTGCCCTGAAAGAGTCAGTTGGGCAGGAGTCAGAGCCCCATAGTAGCGAAGAAGCGGGGTAATGCCCGTGGAGCCAAGGGGTGCAGGAAGGTGGATGCGTGAAGGCCGCGCCGAACGAAGCACAACCCGCGGCAGTGTCCCGCATCGGCGGGACTAAACAAACGGGAGAAGCCGGCCCCAGACGATGGGACTGGGTGGAACGATCGGTGTGGACGGACCGCATGCTGGAGGCCCTCGAACGAGGGGTGAAAGGAGGCGTTTGGTTCAGCCTGATCGATAAGGTATACAGACCGACCACCCTGGAAGCGGCCTGGCTTAAAGTCAGGGCGAACAAAGGGGCGGCCGGCTCGGACCATCAAAGCATCGAGGCGTTTGAGAGCAACTACGCGACGAATCTTGCGCGCTTGGAAGAGGAAATACGCACGGACAGCCACTGTCCCCGCCCCATCCGGCGGACGTATATCGACAAGCCGGGCAGCAAGGAAAAGAGACCGTTGGGCATACCGACGGTCCGGGACCGCGTAACACAGACGGCGGTGCGCATGGTGATCGAGCCCATCTTGAGAAGGAGTTCGTCGAACACAGCTATGGATTCCGTCCGAAACGCGGATGCAAAGACGCCTTGCGGGAAGTGGATCAACTCTTGGAGGCGGGCTATACGCATGTGGTGGATGCGGACATCAAGGCATACTTCGACAGCATCCCCCACGAACCGCTCATGGCCGAGGTACGCAAGTATATCGCCGACGGGCGCGTATTGGAGCTGATCGAGGCATTCCTGAAGCAGGAAATCCTGGAAGAACTGAAGCTGTGGACGCCCGAAGCCGGGACGCCGCAGGGAGCAGTGATCAGCCCGTTGCTTGCAAACCTCTATCTCCATCCGGTGGATGTCGCCATGGCGCAGGCGGGGTATCAGATGATCCGCTACGCGGACGACTTCGTGATCCTGTGCCGCAGCCGGGAGGAAGCAAGCTCCGCAATGGAGAAAGTGCGCACGATGCTGACGGAACGGGGACTGACGCTGCACCCCGACAAAACGCGGCTGGTGGATACGACGACGCCGGAAGGCGGATTTGACTTTCTCGGCTACCACTTCGAGCAGGGAATGCGGTTGCCCTCGCCAGAAGAGCCTGAAGAAACTCAAAGACGCCATACGAGAGAAGACGAAACGCAGCAACGGGAAGAGCCTGGCTGAAATCATCGAAGAAGGTCAACCACACCCTGCGGGGCTGGTTTGAATATTTCAAACATAGCCGACAAATGGACCTTTCCGCCGCTCGACGGCTGGGTAAGAAGGCGCTTGCGGAGCATACTGCGCAAACGCAGCAAGCGGCAGGGAATAAGCCTTGGATACGATCATATGCGCTGGCCAAACAAATTCTTTCATGCACATGGGCTGTTCAGCCTTGAAGACGCCCTTGTCGCAGCTACGTCAGTCCTTGGTAAGGTAAAACCACCAACTGGAGAGCCGGATGCGGGAAATCCGCCAGTCCGGTTCGGAGGGAGGGGCGGCGCAAATCAATGCGTCGTCCCTACCCCTATCAGCGTCTTGTCAAGATTATCACTGGATTCCGGGTCAAGCCCGGAATGACGGTGCGAGACTTTACTGATAGAGAAAGATGCACTGAAAAATTTGAGCGGCTTTAGAACTCCCCCATTCGCAAGCATGGCATAGAGTTTTACCAGCTCCTCCATGGTCACTTCCGAACTTCCTAAAGCCAGAGACATCCCGTAAAAGGATTCGTCCTTCATGCGCGTAATCCCGGCCTTGAGCAGAAATCCGTGCAATCCAGGCGGAGAAAGACGCGATACGATATAAACGGCCGGAACATTCCTGCTTTTAACCAGGGCATCCCATGCCTTGATCGGTCCGGCAAAATCATTATCAAAGTTCTCAGGATTATAGGCACCGAAGCTCATGGGCGCATCCTTCAGCATGGTGAGAGGATGGATAATCCCCTGGTCTATGCCTAAACCGTAGATAAACCTGAAAAAAGCAGTTGGACACGGATAAAATCTGATCAACACGGATTTATAGGAAGTTACGAACAGTAATGGATTCACCCAAAAGGCGAGATGGCTTTTTGCTCTATCACATTGTTTTGATCCGCTGTTTCCGTGTTCATCCGTGTTCAAATGCCGTTTTTAGGATAAAAGGCTTGAGTGCAGAGCCGGGCGAACGTTTAGCCTAGGCGCCATTCACCTGTCCGTCGATCCTGGGATCAAAGAAATTTGCCGACCCGATCAGGGACCTAACTTCCATTGTACGAGCGTCGGCAAGAAGCACGGCAGCATTATTGATTCCCTTCTGCCTGTTCCCATCAACGTAGCTGCGGACATGCCGCTCAATAAGTTTCTGCAGTTTAAGATCGAGCGTGGTATGAAGCACGGGGTCAAAGGGATTGAGCTTACGCACCTCGTTCACAAAGTGCGGAGCCAGGAACGGCAGGTCAGAAGGACGTTTGAGAACAACGGGCATGTCCATGAAAGCCTTTTGGTCCCCGTCCTTCGGATTTTTCTCGATCCATTTCGCGAAAAGTGCGACGCAGGCAGCCTGAAGGTCTTTACCTGCAAATCCCCCCTCTCCCCCCGTTGTTACCCCTCTTCCCCTCTTGGCAAGGGGGGAATGAAGGGGGGTATTGTTTTCTCCCCCTTTCGAAAAGGGGGATTGAGGAGGATTTTCTTTCCGATTACTTACTTCCAGATAAGTAGGAATTCTGCGAGCCGGGCTCTGCGGAATCACGCTCAAGGTAATCGCGTTAGACAGAATAAGCTTGTCTGCGTTCTTATAAAAGTAAATAAGGCTTGCCGCCCCTGCCCCTTCGATATTCAAGCCATACGGCACAAGGTTGAGATAAGCTTCGAGGATATCATTCTTGGAATAAAGAAGCTCCAACCAGAGAGCAGCAAATATCTGCGCCGCCTTGCCTGTGATCGTTCGCGAGTTAATTTCATAGCGGATACGAGCAAGCTGCATCGTGATCGTTGACCCGCCGATTTTCCGGTCCTTCTTGATGTAGGTATGCCAGACAGCACGGGCAAGAGAGATTGGACTCACACCCGGATGAAATCGGAACCATTTGTCTTCGTGCAAGAGCGTCGCTTTGACCAGGACAGGAGATATCGATTTAAGCGGTAGCCAGAGGCGGTACTTATCATCCCGGGAGAGCGTCAGACGAAGCAGCTTTCCGCTCCGGTCATAGATCGCCTGGGAGAAACTGACGGTGTCCCTGAGAGGTGGCGAGAGGAACCGAAAAAGAAGGAGGACTGTGATTACGGGAACTACGATACGGGCGAGGTGTGCCGGCGATTTGTTATTCTTCAGTCTCTTCACTTTGATGAATACGAATACGACCGCTTTCGACGATCCAAAGCTTTATCCAGCGGCGACCTCGACAAACCGCTCCCGCGACATTTCAGCACCGTAGGCAATGGCCGCTTGAATGTCTTCCTTGGTCAATTGAGGATACTCACCCAAAACTTCGTCAATAGTCATGCCGTTTGCCAGGAAATCCAGAATGAGCGACACCCAAATGCGCGTACCGCGGATGCAAGGCTTGCCGAAGCAGACATTCGGGTCAATTGATATGCGTTTGAGCAACGGATTCATCTCTTCACCTCAAGGGATATAGCTATAGTAAGATAATATCTTATAAGGACGAGGTTTTCAAGAACAAAACCGCCGATGCGCCTTAGATGTTTAAACCATTAATCATCTTAAAAAGAGCTTGGACGCAAGTAGATACCCACGGGCTTACGCCCGTGGCACTTATTTTTAAAACCCAAACTTCAACTGCCCTTTATCAACCTTTTCTTGAAACTCCACGTACCTCTTGATTACCTCTTCGTTTATTCCTACCGTTGAAGAAAAGAACCCAGGGGACCAAAACTCATTTCTCCAATATACTCTCTTGATCCAATCGAAATGTTTTCTTATTTCCCTACTCGTATTTGCCTTGATCTTTCCGACGATCGCCGACACTGCATATTTTGGCGGAATGATGATTATCAGATGTACATGATCCTCCTGAATGCTGTACCGCTCAATTTCTACTTCCGGATGATACGTATCAATATCGTGCAATCGCTTCTCTACAAACTGCTTTATTAACTGTCTCAAAATAGTGTTTACATAATTACGCACTTATGCTATGCTGTTTCGCATGAAAAAGACAGATGCGAGACGACTTGATCACAAGACTCTGACAGAACTGAGAAAACGTGCGGTAGCCAGTGTGCAGGAAGGTCAAAGCCCTGAGCTTGTAGCCAAAGCACTGAGTATTCACCGGGTAACCATCTATGGATGGCTGTCTCGATACCGCAACGGCGGCTGGGGCGCTCTGGACGCAAGCAAGCGCGGCGGACGCCCTACGAAATTGGACGCTAAAGCCATGCAATGGATCTATCGCACCGTGACGATGAAGAACCCTCTTCAGATGAAGTTTACCTACGCCTTGTGGACGGCAAAGATGATCGGCCAGATAATCTATCAGAGATTCGGTGTGCGATTGAGCAAGTCTTCTGTGTGCCGCTTGTTGGCGCAACTGGGACTGACGCCGCAGCGTCCTGTCTGGCGGGCCTATCAGCAAAAACCGGAGGAAGTTCAGCGCTGGCTGGAGAAAGAATATCCGAAGATTCGCAGCCTTGCACGCAAAGAAAAGGCGCAAATATTCTTTGGAGATGAAGCTGGTGTTCGCTCTGATCATCATGCAGGCACCACCTGGGCAGTAAAAGGCAAGACTCCCGTTGTGAGCAGCACAGGAGCGCGCTTTAGTCTGAATATGATCTCGGCGGTAAGCGCACAAGGAGAATTCCGCTTCATGGTCGTCAAGGGGCGGGTAGGAGCGCAGCAATTTATTGAGTTTATCAAACGATTGATTCATGGCACTGATCGAATGATTTTTCTGATTGTCGATGGGCATCCTGCCCATAAGGCCAAAAAGGTTTCGAAATTTGTTGAATCCATTAAGAAGCGCTTTCGACTGTTTTTTCTACCGCCCTATTCACCTGAGTTGAACCCCGACGAGCGGGTCTGGAACGATCTGAAGAATAACGCAATCGGCCAACAGGTTATTACCTCGCGCGATCAAATGCATGGGGCGGTAATAAGCCACCTGCGATTTATCCAGAAATCACCCGACCGTGTGCGGGCTTACTTCAATAACGAAACAACCAAGTACGCGGTTTAATGTTGTTTCTATTATGGGACCGTTAATAACTCCCCTTTTAAAATCCGTTTCCGATATTTGGGAATCCATACTATGTGATACTGGTGATGATAGGCACCATGAGCACTATGTCTAATTTCCATGCCGCCATTGTATCACATTAAAACATTACCAGCCTACGGCTGGTACGCTTTCATCCACGGGCTTACGCCCGTGGTCTTCAGCGCGTTTTTTGATAAAATCGGATAAACGAGGCTCAAGAAAAAGCGTACCGGATTACCAGACCTCCAGCGTGAACGACTTACAGCGCCGTATCAACTCGAAATCCGAGGTATTGGAGGTAACGACAGTAGCGCCGAAATTGCGTGCGGTTAGTGCGATAAGAACATCGAAATGCAAATCCCGGAGTTTTTCCGGGCTATAACCTTGCTCGCGATGCAGCTTGCTCAGAATTTCTCCTGATTCAACCCAGTTCTTTTCCGTCGGCGTCAGTATCGGGTGATTTTGCATCAGGGTATTGATAAAAGAGAGCTCATCTTGCCGGGTCGCGCCCCGCCGAAGTTCCGCGAGCACGACCGCCGAGTTCCGGATAAGGCCGCTCACTACGGAGAACTCTTCTCTGTACTTGTTCGTCCGCAAATGGTCAATAAAGACGGACGTATCGAAAATAACGATCCTACCTGCCATGGGCCTCGAATTTCAGTTTCCCACCGTATGCCGCCATCAAGTTCTTGAACTTCTTGAGCTCCACCACCTCTCTTAACGCCATATGAACCGCTTCGCTCTTGTTCTTTGCTCCGAGCGTTTTCACCGCCTCGTTCGCAAGCTTCATATCAAGCCGTATGGTTGTCATTTTAACAGAAGACTTCATTCTACCATTGCCTCCCCTCTTTTAATGTATATACAATATTAACGTCTTATATATACAATGTCAAGTCCGCATCGGACGCCGGTAGTAGTGGCAGATTGGACAATAAAGATTGACGCGAAAGCAGGTTTTCCCGGCATCAGTGTCGGATGTGTTCGAAATCTGGCCGGATACGAATATTTTGCCGCCGTTTCCGAAGCGATAGACCACATTTTTAACGGACAAGGATGGAGGTGAAATTCTTTTTATTCCAAAGGTTTCGAGATTGTGCGGGCCATTATCATAAATCCACCGAGGATGAGCACAAGCGGGATGAAGACCAGCGCCACCATCCGAGGATCTTTCTGGTCGGCGATCCATGACTGCATGCCCTGGCAATGCTGGCAGCGGCGCGCATCATGGTGTATCGGCTGTTTACAGTGGCGGCATTCTTTTGTTCCCATCGTTAACCTCCGAAGACTTTAAATGCTTAACGAGGCAGCACCTCAGAACAATAAACCAAAATCAAGACCTTTGAATCTGCCTCACACGAAGCCACGAAGACACGAAGAAATTCCAGATTCAAAATTAAGATTTATTTTGTGGCTTTTGCCTCGAAAATTAATTCAGGTTTTGATTCAAAAAGCTATTGCCAAGTCGCGGCCATAAACATAGAGCGCGAAGTAAGACCTCCCAGCCAGAAAAAAAACCGGTCAAAGATGAATTCCTTCACTTCCAACCGGCTTTGTGTTCTTTTTTTCAATAATCAGGCGTCTTCGATCAATTACGGTTCCTTTATCATGTATCCTCGTTTGTGGCCTTCAGTGTCAGCCCGATGTGCGGCCAGGTCCCCGGTGACGGCATCGATCTTCCCGGTCAAATCATCGTGCATCCTGTCCATTTTTTCAGACAGCATTTGATGCCCTTCCGCGACCAGTTGCAGCTTTTGTTGAAAATCTTCAGAAAGAATGCCGATTTGTACACGGAAATCTTCTTTTATTTCATCCTTAAAACTGACAAGCTGCGACTTCACTGTATGTATTTCTTCTGTTACGTTCCCGACATGAGCTTTTACGGTATTTAGTTCTTCTGCTACACTACCGACTTGAATTTTTACGGTATTAAGTTCTTCTCCTACGCTACCGACTTGAGCTTTTACAGTATTAAGTTCTTCTGCCACACTACCGACTTGAATTTTTACTGTATTAAGTTCTTCTGCTACGCTACCGACTTGAACTTTTACGGTATTAAGTTCTTCTGCAACGCTCCCGACTTTAGCTTTTACAGTATTAAGTTCCTCTGCCAGACTCCCGACTTGAGCCTTTACGGTGTTAAGACCCTCTGCGACGCCCGCTACTTCACCCCTGACAGCCTTTATCTCTTCTCTAACACTTCCGATTTCAGCCTTTACTGCCTTGCCAACTTCGGAGCTTACAGCCCTGCCGATCAATTGCTCAATCCGTTGAAAGTCTTTTTCTTCCATAGCAGGCTCCTGGTAGGGCTAAGATTGAAGCAAGTATACAAGAAACCGAACTGTGATGACAAGCGAAACTTATTCCAGTCGATTGAAAAGAAAAAGCCGGTTAATGATGAATTTCCTCATTTCCAACCGGCTTCGTGCTGATATTTACGCTATCGCTCCATTCCCTACGTCCGTCTCTCTAAAACACTATCCCTTCACCCGCGGCTGCTTTCCTACTGTCATCCATGCGGGAAGCGGTTCCCCTGTTGCCTTATGATAGAGCGTTTCCGGCGCTATATCCAATCCATCCGGCCAGCACAAAACGCCTAATTCTTTGTTTACGAAGAAGTTCTTGAAGTAGGCAAGATCAGAAAACCTGCCGAACACGCCGCCCTTTTTCACATAACTCGAAAAATCAAACATGCCCTTCTTGCCGTTTTCAAAAACCAACTCCAACACGTATCCGTCTATATATTTTGCTTCGATGAGGTCATACATAACACACTCCTTACTTCAGCGGCTCAATCGGGGCCGGAGGTTTATTCTCCCTTGCCAGGTTCCAAGCGGCCATGAGTTCATCCTTGTGAATATCCGCCCATTCCATTACAAGCCCCAATGCCCGGGGAGGCAGAAAACCATCGAGTACGGCAAAGTCATTGATGCTGATTGAAGCTTTATAGCCGCCATAGCGGGCGTGAAAGTGCGGAGGGTTATGATCATCGTAAAACATGGCTATAATGATGCCAAAAAATCTGCTTAGTTCCGGCACGGTTTCCCTCAGCGACCATCAGAAAATCCATATTTGGCCGCAGCACATTCTCACTCATAAGATTATTACAAATACACTGAAAAGGCAAGGTAAAATGCCATTTTGGGGCATCACTCATAACCGAATTCCGCTGTTACTTCGCCTGTCCTGGCCTACGCTGCCGAATAGAACTACACGGTCCTCCCTGACATCGACGAAAACAGTCTCCCTGTCATATCAATTTGTCTTGCCTTCCTTCTCCCCTTCTGTCTTCTCCGTCATCGCCCCAAGATAACTCGGAAGTTCGACTCCCGCCATCCTGGCCACATCCTGGAGCGGCGGGATGCTTCGCACGAGGCTCGAAAGGAAGCTCGACGTTGAGGAACTGCCGTCGCCATGGCCGCCTGCTGAATCCCAGACCGTGACCTTGTCGATTTTGATGTTCTTGATAGCCTCCACCTGCATGGCCACGATCTGCTCGATCTTCTCGGTCATGAGCAGCGTTGCCACCGCCCTGGCGTCGCCGTTGCAGCTCTTGACCAGGTTCTGATACCCTGCGGCCTTGCTCTCGAGCACCTGCCTGATACCCTTGGCCTCTGCTTCGTACTTGAGCAGGATGCCGTCCGCTACACCCTTTGCTTCTCTGCGCGTCTTCTCTGCCTCTGCCTCTGCTGCAATCTCAATCTTCTTTTTGCCTATCTCTTGCTTTACCACTTCCTCTGCGTTCAGGCGTTCCTGTTCCGCGCGGTACTGGGCTTTCTGGATTTCGACCTCAGCCTCGCGCCGGGCGACCTCGCCCTTCTGGAGCGCTTCTGCCTGACGCATGGCGAGTTCGGCATTGGTTGCCGCGATATCAGCCTTGGCCTTGTTCTCGCCCGTGACTGCTTCCGCTTCCTGCGCCTGCACATACACGCGGCGGTCAGCTTCAGCTTTTTTCTTTCCCTTTTCGGACATGGCCACGTTCTCGGCGATCCGGATCTCCTTCTCCCGGTTGGCGTCCGCTTCGCCGATCGATGCCGCAGTCTCCTGCTGTTGTACGAATACGCGGCGGTCCGCATCGGCCCGCTTCTTTCCCTTTTCCGACTCTGCCGTATTCTCGGCGACCTTGATCTCCTTGTCCCGGTTGGCCACGGCCTGGCCGATCGCGCCCATCTTGTCCTGCTCCGCGACATCGACGCGGGCGCGGTTAATGGCTTCCGAGGCCGCCTTCTTCCCGATGCTCTGAATGTAGTCAGATTCGTCGGTAATGTCCGTGATGTTCACGTTGATGAGGTACAGGCCGATCTTGTTCAGTTCCGGCTCCACGTTCTTCCTGATGGACTCGAGAAAGCTTTCCCGGTCCTGGTTGATCTGCTCGATCGTAAGCGATGCCACGGTCAGGCGCAACTGGCCGAAGATGATCTCCTTGGCCATGTCCTCAATGCGCTGGGGCGGAAGGTTCAGGAGCCGTTCAGCAGCGTTGTTCATGGTGCTCTTATCAACGCTGATGCCGACGGTGAAGGTGCTCGGGACGTTAATGCGGATGTTCTGGAGCGAAAGCGCGTTCTGGAGCGGGATGCTGATGGTGATCGGGGTGAGGCTCATGTACGCCGAGTCCTGGATCAGCGGCCAAACCAGGGCGCCTCCGCCGTGGATGCACCGGGCCGACTGCCCTTCCCCAACCTTTCCGTACACCACGAGGATCATGTCCGAGGGACACCGTTTGTACCGCGATGCCAGGAACACAACCGTTGATACTACAAGTATGATCAGTGCCGCGATCGGCAGGACCCATAAACCCATGTTGAACATAAGACCTCCTTTAATATCTGTTTAGTCTGTTACAAATCAAATCCTTCTCAAAATGGGAAGAATATTTACCGCGAAGGCGCGATGCCCTGCATTCGCGGCAAGCACTCACATGCGCTGGGCACAAGCGAACGCGAAGGACATCAAAACAAAGATTTTGTTTTAATTCAAGACTTGCAAGGTTTTCTTCGCGACCTTCGCGCCTTCGCGGTTCCAAGGTTTTAGTTCCGGCTTGTCCGGGTTAGGGAAAACCCTGTTAGTTACCGTTCTTTTGCTCGCTCGGATTTAAATTTTGTTTCCGGTGTTTCCTCTTTTATATCTTTCCGACAATTACCATGCTCCCGTTGACTTCCAGGACCTTGACCCGTTCGCCGGTCTTGATCTCTTCGCCGTTCTTCGCCACAGCCTCGAACTCGCGGGGCCGGTCTTTCATCGTGACAAGCACCTTCCCTGTCCCTTTTGCATGGATCGTAAGAGACACTGTTCCGTGTTCGCCGATCGCATCAGCGTTGTCAATGGTCCCGCTGGACTGGAGCTTCTTGACCGAGGTAAATATCTTGCCGATGAGCCATACCGTTCCCAGCCCGGCAGCAAGGGCGCTGACCAGGGCAACCCCGCTGCCGGTTCGGCTTTCCCGCAGCATTGCAAAACCAACGAGGCCGAACATCATAAAAAAAGCGGTCAACCCCTGGAGAGTGAGCAGCTTGAAACTGACATCAGCATCCACATGGTCCACATCGGCATGACCTACCTGGATATCCATGTCACCGTCGGTGTGGCTGCCGCCAAAGAGCTGGATCACGAACCTGACTACAAAGAGTCCCCCGCCGATAAGAGCGCATATCAGAAAGAACATCTCCAGACCGCTCATCCCCTCGCCTATAGTACTCATGACAACACCTCCTGTTCAGTTCAGTAATATCAAAATCTTTCGCTACTACGTCCGCTATCTTGCATCCTCTCCGCATGATTCATAAAAAACATCCATCTACATAAGCCACCAGCAACTAATATTTTTGAAAAAAAAGTCTTCAGATTTGCAGTCCGTAAAACAAATAGGCGCGAATATGGAAGATCAAAGAATTACAACCAAAGTATAATAGAATTGATAATTGATATAAAGAAAATAAAACGGGGTATTTTTTAGGGTATGCAGTCTTACTGGACAATTATTGTGACCCGTCTTGAAGAAAAAGGCGCATCAGGAAAACCTGCCTGTATCGTGTGCTCCCCGGGAGTGAGCGCAAGACGCGCTGTGTAGGGATAGTCCGCAACCTGGAAGGGTTTCCCGTCCACATACCACACCAGTTGCGGAACAACGGGATCAACAACAGCCCTTAATGCCAGTGTTGCCTGGTCTTCTGGCGTTTCAGGGTCGCGAATCAGGCGCAGGCCGTTTTCCGGGGAAACGATATTTACAAGAACCTTTTTATCGCGAAGGGAAAGCAGCGCTTCCTCTGAACCCGGTTTGAACAGTGCATTGTCAACCGGCCTTTTGGGCGGCATACTGAGCCCGGCTGCCGCAGCCCAGTCGGCATATCGTGGAGGGAGATCGACAAACGTCCTGACGGTTATGAACTCACGAGGTGTCGTCGACAACGCCGGGATGCCGGTTCGACCGTCAATCGCGATCCGGACATGTACCGAGCAGTGATTGACCGGGTATTCCGATGGCCTGAACCATTCGAGGAGCACCCGATCGCAGGCATCAGTTGCCAGGTTCCCTGTCAGGGCACACACTCGCGCCGCTTTGAAGCCTCGGGGCGGCGGGAAGGACAGATCATTTAATCCGGTCTGCTGATCAGCGTGCAGGGTGGTCAATATATTTTTAACAAGTTCCGCAGCAGATGTCGAGCCGGTAAGATGGTTCATGGGCTGGAAATCCGGGTCCCCTACCCATACGCCTACGAGATAGCGGACGGAAAATGCCAAGGCCCACGCGTCCCGAAAGCGCGATGAAGTGCCGGTTTTAATTGCAACAGGAAAAGGAAACTCGAGCGCACTCATGCGCGAAAATCCGGGCATCCGCGCAAGCGGATCGGAAAGAAAGAGTGCAATTTGCCTGGTTGTGTCTTCTGACAGAACGCGTCGCGATGCCGTTTTCGTCTGCCCCTTGAACCATACCAGATCGTCGAGACGGCCTTCTCGCGACAATACGGAATACGCGCGTACGAGTTTTTCGAGCGTAACCGGAAAATTTCCGATCGACATGCCCACGCCGTACCGGCTCGCAGGCTCTTCGCCATGGTGCAGGCCGAGAACGCGAAGAAAATCATATCCCTTTTCAATGCCGATTTGTTCCAGGAGCGCCGCTGCAGGTACATTTCGGGAATTAGCAAGAGCAACGCGAGGCAGAACGGGTCCCATGAATAATGCGTCGGCATTCACGATCCCACCCGGACCCCGCTGCAGATCGTTCAGAATCGTTGAGGGCGTTATGTCGCGCGATTCAAGAGCAAGAGCATAGAAGAACGGTTTTAGCGCGCTGCCCGGTGACCGTGGAACATCCCCGTAATCGATTGCTCCCGAATGGGACTCGTTAAAATAATCGGTAGACCCGATCCACGACAGGATCTCGTTGCTTTCACGATCCACGATAATGGCTGCAGCATTTCGTGCGCCCGCAGCATCCCATTTTCTTATTGTCTCGTACACGAGTCGGCTCATTTCATTTTGCAAGTCCAGGTCAAGTGTGGTCGTGACCAGCCGACCCGTCTGGGGTTGAAGCTGCACTGACTTGTCTTTCAGCATGCTCTCCATCCTGAGCAACGCATGCATGGCCTGTTCAGGCCTGATGCCCGGTCGCGGAACCGCAAGATCCTCAATTTGGAGACAGGCGAGTTCGTACTCTTCCCTGTTCAGCGCTTTGTCACGATATAGCAGGTCCAGGATGCGTTTTCCCCTGAGGGCCGCGCGCTTCTTCCCCTGTTCCGTAAAAGGATTCAAGCGTTTCGGGGCTTGAGGAATTGCGGTCAGAAAAGCAGTTTCAGCCCAGCTGAGATCATCCACCGGCTTGTCAAAATAGCGGCGTGCGGCGTACGCTATGCCGTGGATCCGGTTTCCATACGGGACGATGCAAAGATAGTGTTTCAGAATATCCTCGCGGTTGAACCGGGCCGTAATAAAGAACGCCGTCATTGCTTCCACTGCTTTCCTGAGATAGCTTCGGGAGCCTGGATTCTGCATGCGCGTCACCTGCATGGCGATCGTCGATGCGCCGGAAGACCGTTTCAGGCGAATGGTATTCTGATACAAGGCCCTGGCAACAGCAAGTACATCGACCCCGGGATGGTTCCAGAACCTCCGGTCTTCGACGGCGAGGGTTGCCGCTGCCACGCGCGGCGGCATGGTTTCCAGCTCCCAATAGCCGTACTCACCGTCAACAGGGGCACCAACCTCGCCAAGGAACGCGCCATGCCGGTCGCGCAGGAAATAGGTAGGGTCAGGTGATGTCAAGTGGGCGCGGTGGTACGCAATGCCGGTAAGCACGAGCAGCAACGCGAGGAAAAAAACTCCTGCTAAAGCTAGTAGAGCGGTCTGCTTTTTTTCAAAATGAATCAATCGACATAGCATAGTGCTCGGACTCTCGTATTTAAGAAGCTGTTGTTGATTTTATCCCAAGGCCGATTTTGAATTTCATTGTGCTCTGTTCTCAGTTTCCCGAATGATTCTGATATTTTCTTTATCAATATCGGACAAAAGAGTGTCCGAGTAGTTCGGATTTTGAGTATACCATGACTTCTGAGAAAAATAATCGTTGAGGTCCGCGGATTCAAAGATCTTTCCATGACGGGCAAAAATTTCATTCCGCATTACCCGAAGTTCCGCTCTGCTTTTCCCCAGAAGCTCGGATTCGGCTATTATGCGATCGGCCGGAATCAGATACCCATTCACGTTTTTCAATTGGTCAGGGACAGCGGCCGGTTCTGCCTGTTTTTCCTGAACGGACTCGGACGCCGACGCGGCAGCCGGGACCGCTGGTTCAAGCGATTGATAAGTCAATTCAAGCTTTATCCTGTCCCGTTCCTTCTTCGCGGCGGCGTTTTCCGGGTTGAACCTGACAGCGTCATCAAGGAGTGTCTTTGCCCGTTGGAAATCCTTAGCATTCGCTTTCAGCATAGCATGCTGAAAAAGGATATCCGATGCTTCCTTTCGCTTTCCCATCTTGCGGTAAATGGCCGCCATCTCGGTCAAGATGTCCTCGCGGCCTTCCTTAATCTTTGAAAGAACGGAAACATACGTGTCGTCTTCGAGAAATCCGGCTGGAGGAGTAACAGTCTCTATATAATAAGAGAGTTTATAGAGTTTGAGGTACTCTCCTTCAGCAAAAGAAACACGGGGTTTGTAACCGAGCAGAACGTTGCCGGTGTATTCCGGCGCGCGGACCTTCATCTCGTTTTTTTGCGCTTTGACCCAGTCCGCAATGATCTGCGCCTCCCTGCGGACGTCAGACGAATTTTTCGCCGCGAGTTTCATCCGTACAAGATGCGCAGCAAGGAGATGAGGGCTTTTGTCATAAGAATTGAGAAGGCCCAGCCAGAAGTCGGGCTCACTTGTTCCCGTCTTGTACAGCGATGATGACTTGACGAGCATGAAGTACAGAAAGGAATCCATGTATTTGCTCTGTGACAAAGAAGGCATTGATGCAATCTTTTTTAGCGCCTGATACACTTCGGGGTTGGTCTTCGTCTTCTCTGTTAGATCGAGAACGTCAAGAAACTTCTTGTCGATGTCCTTATCGTCCGGATAATCGGGAGATACACGCTCCAGCCGTTTCACATTCTTTACCAGGTTCCAGTCGTCGGCAAAGGAAATACCGGCAAATAGAACGAATACGGCAATCGCAACGAACAATCCTCTTTTCATATGATTCCTCCTTATTTAGGCCTATCTCCGTGGCTCTCTATTTATGACTTCTCTCCGGCGTATAGGCAAGATCGATTTTACATCTGCTGCACCTTGTTAGCGCTCTCCATGATTCTCCTCTTTTTCATTGACAACGATCTTCGCCCCGTTCGAAAGGCCAAACACCGCGCCATCGTACATCGTCTCTGCCTTAGCAGCGGGCTGGATAAATGTCCCGACAACTGTTGCTCTTGTCCGGAAATAAAAATCATAGGTCCCTGCAGGGAGCACGTTGTAATAGAACGCTGCCTGATCGTCCTGATAGGCTATATACGTCGGGTTAAGCGTTGTATTTCCGTTAGGAGCGGCCTCGGGCGGCGCTGTCTGGAGCTTCGGATTCAGCGGTTCCATGCCGGCCGCGAGCGGCGCGGTCACGGCGACATAGTGGCGTTCTTTGGGATTCACGACCTGCACATGCTCTTCAATGACATCTCCGACCGCAAAAGTCTGCGTCGTGCCTGCCTGGGTCAAGGCGATTTTCTTCGGGGGGCCGTCTTTCTGGATCAGCAGCAATTCACGGGTCACAACGAATCCGTTGCTCTCCGCCGCCACCTTGCTGCCGTCTTCAGCAGGCACGTATGATGTGTCCACACGGACAGCTACAGGCTTCGATCCTGTTTTGCTTTGAAGAAGCGCTTCCCCGGCACTCAAGCCGTTTCCTGAGACAAAACCCAGCGGGAGGTCGGATCCCAGATTAATTGTCTGCTCTTTTCCGTCAAGCTTAACACGGACCTGGGCCGCTTTTGCACCCGAATAAGGAGGTTTCAGTATTTCCGACAAGGCAAGAAGCGCCTCGGCATTTGCGTTTGTGGTTCCCCACCCGTCGTCGCGGCCGAGCGTTACCAGTGAATCGACGAGGAGCGGAAGCCGTTGATTCTTACCGTCGTAGCGGGCAACAGCGCGGGTCATCTCCGCGAGCGTGCGTGTTTCTGTCGGAAGGATCAAATTGTTCCGTGTAGTGTTTTTTTCCTGCAGGCCTCCGTACATTTCACGTCCCTGATACAAACGCACCACAATGCCGTCCCAGAGCGCCTTTTCGAGCTGTGTTGCCGTTGACGAGTTTTGCTCTGCTAGTGAGAAGGAATAGAGGATCGCCGCAATGCTTTCAAGGTTCAGGAACTCGGCTTTTCTCGACAGCTCTGCAGCGTATGCTGCGTTGTATTTGCCTGCTCGTGTCAGGGCAAGATGCGCCCATACCCGTTCGGCAAACGATTCTCCGTCTATAAAGTGGCTGTAATCGGAACGCAGGGCCTGTTCAAGAGAGTTCATCAGTTGGGTAAGAATTTTTTCATCGATCGTGAACCCCGCCTCTTTTGCCTCTATAAAAAACTGCACCGTCCAGGCAGTCAGGCTGACGTATCCCCTGGAACCCGGCCAGAATGCGACCTGGCCGTTTCCGTCGATAACGGTCGGGATCAAATTCATGACCTCGCTCACGGCCCGTTTCATTTCTTTGTCCGAACCTTCCTGTTTCAACAGCGTTCGGAATTTACGCAAAGCCATATAGACGCGGGCTCGGCTGAGCTGCTGCTCGGTGCACCCGTAGGGGTAGTGCATGAAGAAGTCCAGACCCGCCGCCATTTTGATGAGACCGGGTTGGTCTGAGAGCAGAACCGAGCGGGTCAGTGTACCGGGCCGCACCTTTTCGTTAACTGCCTCAATAATAAAAGGCTCAGAAGGCTTCAGCTCCGCAATTTTTCGCTTAGATACCCTGCCCCGATCCTCTCGGAACGGCAGCTTGACCTCAAACGCGTCCTTTGCGTTGTCCGAATTCCTCCGTACACCGACCGTAAACGTCACGTTCTGGATCGATGGTTTGCCCTCGGTGGTGTAGACTGGAGAAGCCACTTCCACCGGGAATTCGATAGCAAGCGGGTTGCTGCCGGTCCACTGTAACTCCTGTTTCGCCGGACCGGTGATCTTCGCTCCCTGCACCTTGTACTCCGCTTGACCCGGCCCGTCCTTTCCTTCCACGATCCTGCTTATCGCTTTTGCCGTAAATGAATCTCCTGGACGGACGAAGCGTGGAAGGGCCGGCTGCACGATCAGCGGCAGTCTCACGGCCAGGTGCCCCACTCCAAAACCGAAACGCTCGGCTCCTGATGCGGCCTTCGCCCGCAGTTTAAAGTTCGTCAGGTCATCGGAGAGCGTGATCTCCACGACGGCCTTTCCATCGGGACCGACCATGATGAGAGGATTATAGTACGGCACCGTCTTGAAATTCTTCCGCACTGTGACCTTCTCAAGGAGCGACTCTTCACTGCCCTCGTCGCCGCCCGGGTTCTCTGCAAAAGGCAGGTTGCCGAACGCCAGGTTGCGGGAATCATGGACCTTGATAAAGGAGTGGACCTGCCGGATAAAATCAGGCACGGGATCAAGATGCTGCTCTTTGCCCAAAGACAGCACCGCCTGGTCAACAAGCCAGAGCGTAACCTCGCCGGAAAGAGGTTTGCCTGAAGGATCTTTGAGCGAAACGCCGACCTTGATTTTTTCTCCAGGACGCGCCACGGGAGGATATTCGAGCTCCACCTTCATCTGGTGAGCAACGGGATTGACGTCGATCCAGGCTGTAGCAGCCATGGTTTCCGGTTTTCCCATATCCATGCCGCCTGCAGGAGAAGGTCCCGTGCCGGCCAACCGGCCTCTCATGAGGATGAAGTGAACCGGCAAGCGAGGTGCATAATTACCTTCAATAGGAAGGGAAAAGACGGCCGTGGCTCCTTCGACATCGAGCCAGTGATACTTGTTGCCGTCAGGCGTTTCAACAATGGCAAGGGCACGGGCTTTCTGGAACGGGCTCTGCAAAATGATCTTCGCTGTCATGCCCGGATCGTATTTGGCCTTGTCCGGCGTAACGGTGAATATGCGCGTAATCGGTTTGGGCCAGGCAACACGCTCATCACCGCCTGCGTACAGATCGACGCGCACGACTTGCGCGCGGTCCAATTTATCGTGCGCTTCCAGTTCGACAATGTATACCCCGGCTTTCGGAACCGGGAACGTTGTTTTGACGGGCTCCGCTCCGCTTCTGATCGTCTTTTCAGAAATCTTTTCATCAACCACGTCGGTTACATATCGGGCAACGCCGTCAGAAAAGTCGCTCGCCTTGAGCGCCGAGTGCCACTCCCGCCGCAGAAGCCGGACCGTCACTTCTTTGTCCTTGAGCAGCGAGTCATCCGGTCCCACGACAATGATCTCCGGTGCGATCTCTTTTGCCTTCTCGATATAACGAGGCACCTTCAGTCCGAGAACAAATGCAGGAAGTGCGGAAATCGATTTTGAAGCTGTCACTGTCTGATCGTCCGCTCCCGTGACCGTCGCTTCGACCATGTAGGTCCGGGGCTGCGCAGTCAGTTCCAGGGCAGGATTGAGCATGATCGACGCGGAACCGTTTTCGTCCGTCGTATCCTGTTTTTCGAGACGGGGCGACGCCTGAAACCGTTCAGTCCGGGAAAAACGGCCGTCTGATGAATAAAGGAACCCCTCCCGTTTCCTGGGAGTCCATGCAAAAGGATACTGGGTTACGCGCCATTCCACGGGCCGGCCGCCTACTTTGCCGCCCGCATAATAGGAGGCTGCAAGTTTCACCTCGAATTCTTTGTCCAGCGAAACCTGGTCCGCGGCGTGCAGATTGACCTCGAAAAGCGGGAGTCGATACGCCTCCATCTGGAAGGTAACCCGACCATACGTTTCTGTACGGTCCTGGTTTTCGAGGTGCGCCGAGTACGTTCCCGTGGGAAGATCTTTTTCAGAAAAAGCATGGTAGAAGCTGCCCACGTCGGTCAGGGTCGCCGGATATTTCCAGGAAACATCACCCGGGCCCTCGACGATCAGCCAGCCGCCCGTCTTGACCGGCTGAAGATGTCCTTTCTCCCGTTTGCGGAGATATCCTTTGATATGAACTTCCTCTTCTGGGCGATATACGGGACGGTCCGTGAAAATGTGGCTCACCATTTGCGGCTGCGCTCCGCGCCCTTCAAGTGATTCATGGGTCCATTGCAGCCACGGTGACCGGTCGACCGACCATTGATTGTCGAAATACACATCAGGCGGATTTGCGGGATCGAAGACGAGGAGATCCTTGTCCTTCTCCACTATAATCCGCCGCACCGTTTTCTGCTCGCCTGAGCGGGTCCGGCCGGGAGCGCGCCAGCGGAATATACCATCCCCGTCAGTGATCCCCTCTGCAAGCGTCATCCACGACGGTTTACCGCGATCATAAAGAGTGCCTTCGATGTGTATACGTGCCTTGGAGACGGGCTCAGCCGAGTGAAGGGATGTGACGATATATTTGACTGCATCCGGCTCTTCAATCGTAGTAAGTGAAAGGTCAGTAACCTGAAGCCGGATCCATGTGCGTCTGCTCCCCACAGCAAGATCTCGCAAACCGATCAAATATGAGCCGGGTTGATCTTTTCCGGAAAGCTTTGCAAGATGCGGCGTAAGATCAAGACCAAAGGAAGCCGATCCGCCTTCCTTTTTGAGAGGCAGCGCAACGAGTGCCGAGACAGGCGGCGATCCCAGGATCGAAATCTGGCGGACTAATTCGTCTGCTCGGGCTGACTGGTCAGGCGCAGTAAACGGTTCGGGCTCTTCACCAGGTCCAGGCGGCCGACTGCCATCATCTGTTTCGAGCGGATAGCCGGGAAAAGGCCAGAACGACCGGTCTAGCGGCTGCACTGGATAGATGCGAAGGTCTATGCGCTCTTCTCCTCTGCCTTCCACCGGGATCAACTGCTTTCCGAACCGTTCAACAATGCCCTGCCCGGCTCTCAGCCGGACGTAGGATTGGCTGCGGGGAAAATACACGAACAGGTCGCTCGCGCCTTTCATTTCAAGGTGCTTTCCCTGCTTGTCGCTGACCGGGACCGGTGAAAGCGAAACCCGGTAAAGCGTGTCGCGAGCGAAGTCGCCCGCGATGACCAGTTGGCTTCCTTCGAGCCGATACGTAAGCCGGGGGACAGCAGGAGCGAATCCGACAAGGTTTCTTCCCGACAATGTCAGGGAGTCGTCAGCAAGGTCCGGCGGAGACGAAAAATCAACTATAACGCTCCGTTCCGAGGATTCGCCGCGAATGGCCTGTTCCCGGGAATAATGAGAACCTTCGGGAGTAACAGGATATCTTCGTTCTCTTGTTCCGAGGGCCACGACCCGGAAGGGCTCGGCAGTGGAAAAAGAAAACTCTCTAAATGATTCTGTAACCTTGTCATCCAGCGCCAGGCGCATATGCACGATCGTCTTGATCCCGTGGGAGATCGGCTCCTTCAGAGTGAGCACGTAGGAAGCTTTGTCCGAGCGGGACCGCCGCTCCATGACTTTGATCGTAAAATCGTTTTTGGTAAGCCAGCGGGATTTATCAGATCCTGCGCCGGGCAAAGGCCGCAGTTCGAGCGAGACCATGCTTGCCAAAGCCTGGGGATCGAGCGGCTCTGCAAAGGTGAGCGCTATATTCTTCACCTGCTCCAGTCCCTCCGTCTTGTCAGCCGGGTTCATTGTGACCGGCGCTTCCATCAATGTGAAGAGAGCCGTGGCTTTTTTGTCGACGGTCCAGATAAAGCGTGACAGCGAAGGCCAGGGTTCGGAAGGTTGAAACTGAAGCGTCCTGTCGTCGAGCCACCGATAAGCTCCGGGGTGATCCGTATCCACGGTAACGTATTTGTCCGGATGGTCTTCGGGACCGCCGTTCTTCGGTCCCCGTTCCCGGGTAAAGAAAATCGTTACCGGATCCCAACGCCGAAGAAAATGCTCCGGGATAATCGTGGTTTCTGTGACAAATTCCGGTCGAATAATCGCCGCTGCCTGCCTGGATTCACCCCGGACGACAACGGGCGTGACGAGAATCAACATGGCCAGAAGCATTCCTGAAAAACGGTTTTGCATGTTTGCTCTCCTTGGTAATGCTGTATATCGCAGATTATGAATCGTGCTCGATACCGGTTCCCGGCGTCTTTCAACGCTCGTATCACTTCCCGCATCTATTCTGAGTGATGAATGCGATTCGGTATATTCGCTCCTCATGACAAGCCGGCTCATGGTTCTCGTTCTCCTTCACCACTTCCCGGATCAACGGTTTGTTCGCCTTCCTCAGTCATGCCTTCGCCGTATTCAGATTCAGGAGCGGGCGCCGGGTTGTCACTTTCATACGCGGGTTCACTCGGGCTTTGGTATGCTCTGTCCTGCGTCACATTGCCTCTGCGGCTTGAATAGGCAGCAGGCATTTCTGTTTCAGGATGAAGGTATTTCGTGATCTCGTCGGGAGGAGGACCGGTATCAGGGGTCTTCAGGCCGACAAGTGCAGGCTGCGCTTTTACCGGCCGCCCGGTATCAAACGCGTGCAATTTCATCAAATAGACGCCCGGCTTCAGGCGCAGCATCTGGGCGACGCCCCTGCCAAGAACCGCTCCAGCGCTGTTCAAGATTTCCATATCAACGGCATCGGAATCAGCCTTCACTCCCGCGCCGATCATGCTTTCCTCGCGGACCGTGAACGAAAACAATCTCGTAGCACCTGCTGCGAGCAGGACCTCGGGCCCCAATCCTTCATCAGTGGGCAGGACCGGAGACCCGGAAATCGAAACCTGCCCGGACATGCGGCCCCCGTTTAGGGCGCGCAGCCGAACTTCTCCAGATCCTCTCGGCAGATAGGCATCGAGCATGACCCCCCGGGAATGGACCTCTACATCCGGCGTTTTGTCCCCGCGGTCCAGGTAGGTTGCGAGGGGCGTGGCACTGCGGACATGGAGCATCACGGGTTTGCCGGCGTCGATTCGGTACGCGTGGGATTTCCCGTCCAGGGGCAGTAGAGCAGGCAACGTTATGGATGTCCTGTCGGGCTTCTTGGTTAGGGCCCAGAGGTCGGCAGCTTCTTCTCCCGGTCTGTCAAGCCAGGCGAGCAACGGACCGGGTCCGTGATCGATGATAAGCACGCCGTTCCGTTCGTCGATATCCATGTCATTGCCTGGGATGACATTGCCCAGCTTGTCGGTAAAGAGGGCCTTCTTTGCACCCCGGACATGAAGTGTTCTTTTGATACGTGTTTCACCTGCATCAACGGATAACCTCAACCTTCCTGAATTCAGCATGACCTCTTCGAAGGGAACTCCGATAGCGAGGGCTCGTGTAGAAACATCAGCAATCAGGGGGGATAGTTCGATTGCAAAATGGTCCTCTTCCTCCCGCATATGAAGCAGAAGCAGACGATCTGCATCCGTTTCGAACGTTTCCGTAAATGCATTTCCCTCAGCCCAATGCACGCTTGCGACGGCATCGTCCTTCTGCAGTGCCGCAACAAGGGCTTCGCTAAGAGAAATCCGCATACGTTTTTTCCCATTCGGAAGTTCGTACACCCGCGCTTTCTTCCCGGCGATTGCACCGTGCAGGCCTTCCTTGGCGGAGGCCGACTCTGGCGCGGGAAAGCTTATCTGCAGAAGTCGCACTTCAAATGGTTCATCTACAGGAGAAGCGGCCCAGAGCTTTACCGCAGGATTTTTCGGATGGAGAGACAAGCTGAGAGAGCCATGCTCGCCCACTACAAGCCGGTTGGTATTCACCGGTTCGTTTTTTTCCTGCTCTATAAGCTCAGCGGCTGGACGCCCGATGCGCGACGAAGCGATTGCCATAACGGGACCGCGCCAGTCGCCCGCGAGATCGCACAGCATATTTTCCCCGCCGTTCATTCTGACCTGGATCGCTTTGTCCTCCCCCGACCCCAAACCCGCGCGTTCTGCCCTTGCCTCAGGTGCCGGGCCTCGCGTTGTTGTTTCTCCGGTGATCCAGATAAAGCCGTGTTGAACGGGAAGATAATTTTCGGGTTGTGAGCAGGAACGGAGCACCTCTGCAGACCAGCGCAAATGTTGGAATTCTTCAGGGATCCGCAGCAAACCGCCTCGCTCGATCCGCACGACTGCAGCCGCAATCGGGGTTTTGGATCCCTCGACAAGCGGCAGGTGTATGCCTTTTTTCAAATCGCTTTCACTGAATTGGCGAGGCGAAATGAACTGCGCTGAGAGTTCAACGGACGTATGGCGATAGTCCATGGACCAGATGCGCAGGCGATATCTGACATTTGAGATCGACGGCCGGGTATTGAGAAGGGGTATCTCAAGGTGGGTGTTACGGCCCGATGTCGTTCCGATGGTTTTCCATCCCCCCTGGTCGGAGACTTCCACTGCAAGTCCGACGTTTTCCCTCGCCGGCGCAGAAAGCATCAGGAGCTCTCCCCTGGAAGGAAGTGTAAGCGGAAAAATTTGAACTGCATCGCTTAGTTTTATCTTCGCACTGGTCGGCAGGATGAGTGCATTTTTCCCCTCTTCCTTCGGTACCCTCAGCGATACCGTGCACGTGCCGTGGCCGGGTCCTGACTGATCGACATATAATCGATAATTGCCCGGTTTCAAAGTCGTGACGATATGGAAATTCCAGTCATCGGGGCGATCGTCATTCTCAGCGATCAAGGTGCCGTCATCGATCATCAAACGAGCCTTTACGTCAACATCGCCGAAAGACGACAATTCAGCCACTCCCGCCTGCCCGATTGCGATCGGGACGACGGATGGGACACTGATATCACGGCTCATACCGGTCATGAGAGAACGGGGAGAGACAACCAATCGATACGCAGCCTGGTTATTGATACGCATGGAGACCGCTTCGATCCGGTAGGAGCCGGCCTGCAGGGTGCCCTGCCATCCCCGTACCGGCGGAATGAATGCAGTCCGTGTTGCCGTTCCGTCGGAGTTGATTTTTAAAAGGTCAGCCTGCATCTCTCCCGTTAACTCAATCGATATATCGCCATCGGCGGGAAGTTCGAATTTCCACTTGTCTGGCTGTCGTGCTTTTCCCGAAATCGGTTCGGTCCATGTATGATCAACTGGAAGAGCCAACGGCAACACGTGAGGGCCATGTCCTTTAAACCGACGGCCGCGCTTCACCGGATCGATTACGGTTACAATCTTCGCATCCGTGCTTTCGGGAAGAATGATCAAACGGTATGTGCCCTTCTCAAAAATGCGGGTTATATCCGCCTTTGTGTTGGGAGTGACAACCGGCCAGCCCTCCTTGTCCTCGAGCCGCCACTTCAGCTTTCTTCCGAGACCGAATGCCCGGACACGGTATTCGCCTGCTTTCGTAACAACGAATTGATACGCTGCAGCTTTTCCTGCAGGAAGGGAAAGGCGCGCCGGCGTGCGGTTCGTGAGGTACCCGCCTTGAATCAGACCGCTCTTCTCCATAGTCAAGCCCAGGTGTCCCTTTGACTGTCCCTTGCTCGCAACCGTTATCTGGTAATCTCCTTCATGCAGGTACTGCCGGATAAAGAAGTTCCTCCCTTTTCCGTTCTCGGATTCCCGCACAAATTGCGGCGTGGTCCTGCTGCGAAGATTGCCTTCCGTCGCAAGGAGCCCTGTGGACTGGATTTGGAAAAGGGCCGATTTGTCGGCCTGTACGTTAAAGGTCGATGAAGAATTGCGGTCTAAATCGAAAAAAAGAGGCTTGGTATTTGCGAGGACCGGGAATTTAGGGAGGCTGTCAAGCGCTGTTTGTGAAATGGCCGGCAGACCAGTCTCTGCACTTAGCCTGCGCGGCTCGACATATAACGCATAATTGATAGTATTTTTTGCAGTCAATCGAACTGAAACAGAGTGCTTTCCTGCTCCCACGTTGAATGTTTTTTGCCAGGGCCCTTTGTCAACGGACAAATCCATGAGCGAGCCGTCCTCGGCCTCCGCCCGGACGATCCCCTCTTCCGATACCTGAAAAGGAACGATCACGGATTCATCAGGCCGCTGCGTGACGGGCAGCGGATCCGTCAGGTCCAGAGGCAGGGGGCGAACGACGAACCCTGTTTTAACTTCAGGCTGACGGTTCATGTACACGGTATACCATTGATCCCGGTTAAGAGAGACCCGGGGAAAACGAATTGCTGCACTGACCGGCTGTACGGTCTTGCCTTTATCGAGGTCAAGTTTTCCCCATACCCAGCTGACCCAGGAAGCAGGTCGGATGATCAAATCCATTATTCCCTTCTTCTCGGGATCCACCGTCAGCGTATAGTAGCCGGCATCGAGGTCCCATGTGTATCCTGCCGGCTGCGCTTTCGGTCTGGAATACTCCCGGGGACGCGATATGAGGAATGGTTCGATGAGAAAACGAGCCTCAACGCCCTGCGCAATAATCTGGTATCGACCTTTCGTCTTGATCTTGAGAAAAAGCGTAAGGGTTTCCAGAAGATTTGCACGGCGTGAATAGCCCGTTGTCTGATCCAACTCGATCGTCTGCTCCATCATGGGCCGGATCCCGTACATATCGCTGCCCGATGCCATAATCGCCGTTGCGTCCACGGAATCCTGCGGATGACCGGAGTGAACGCTCGATATCCAGTAATCTCCGCTGCCTTGAAATGAATATGAATATTTCAATTCGAAGTGCTGAAATACATAGGGCATACCCGGCTCCCCGGTGACAGTCACGATGTGCTTGGCATTTGTTTTCCCCTCGGTGAACAACTCGGCAACGGGAGGCAATGAATTTTTCTGGATATTCTTGATTTGTCCGTTATTGCTGAACGGATCACTCAAGTTAATCCATCCTGATTGAAGTGACAGTTCTCGCGCTTCAGGGAGTTCCGTCCTGAAGTAAGTGCTTGAGCCGGGAACGATGAAGCGGTCCGTTCCGAATGGGCTTATTTTGAATCGTTTGCGGGTAACTGAACCGAGTTCGGGAATGCCGGAGCGCATATAGAACGGATGACCACCATCCTCGGCCCAGGGAAGGGCAACACCGCCGTATGCAGTGAGAAGATACAGGCCCTGTTCGAGTTCCGGTGCCAGACGACAAACCCGCAGAGGCTGACCAGTTTTCGGTTGGACCGTTTCGATGACCGGTGCGGCATCGACCAGCCACGCGCCGTCTTTCCATAAGCGCAGATCAGCCAGGTTCCGTCCCGCTGCTTCGAGAACCACACGTTTGCGTTCTTTAACATCGAGCCAGTAGGACACCTGCTCGAAATCGTTGACTTCCGTCTCGATCAGTTTGTATTCTACGAGGGCGGGAGACTGTGGAGCATTCTTCTCCGAAAAGGGATGCGCTTCCAGTCGAATAGTCCCGGATGCCTTGTCATGACCGTGGGTGACAATCTTGTAGTCGCCCCGTTCCAGGAAGAGATCGAGCCTGCCGTCCCGTTCGCCTGCGACGCCGGAAATCGTCCCCGGCCCTGCCATACGGTCAATAAGCTGCAATGCCGTGCCCTGGTCGCTCTTAACGGTAACAGCGTAACGGCCGAATGCCGTGATCGTGAGGATAGATTCCTGGCGGCCCTGGGCGGGAAGATCGAATTTGCTCAAAACGGCCTGGGAAGCCAAGGACGCAGCATGCAGGCCGGCAGGGTACAAACCGCACAACAGGAGAAGAGGAACAAGAGCACACAAGATGCATATCCCTGGGCAATGGAGCCGATGGTTCGCCTTCATGGACATCCTCCCTGGTGCGGAAAATATATCAATAAATGAAAAATTTAACGAGGAGAGATTCATAGGAAACTGGAACCAAGGAGGAGGAGACCAGGAGAACGAACCGAAAAGCTTTGAAAGAGTGCCGAGCAGTGCTTTGAACAGAGCAACTATAGCCTTCACAAGTCTACCTCCGAAATAAATGACTTCTCAGTAACGATACAACGCGATCCTCATAAATTTCTTTACTCGTTAATACCCCGTCAGTGAAAAATGCATGAAGTCCTTCTGCTTGCCTGCAATCTCGCCGCCCCACAAAAAACCCGCCTGCTTGAACATCGTGACAATGTCGCCGTTTTTTTCGAGCGTGCCGGGCACGCCCGGACGCCACTCCCCGCCCCTGATCAACCGGCATTCCGGGCCAAACTTGATGCAGTTATCGTACAGGCCGTTCAGCTCTGGATTGATATCTATGGCTGTTCCGAATGAATGGTTGCTGAACTCAGTCCTGTTCCCTGTTACATCAACCGGGCCTCGTGATTTAATGACGTGATACGCCACCACGGTTTGAAGTGGTTCGCCCTTTTTGACCAGATACTCCGCCAATGACCGTATTTTCGGTGCCAGTTTAAAACAAACGGAAAAAGGCGGAAGCGGCGGTATGCTTATAGTTTCCTGGTCCTCGCTGCAGATCGTACATCCGGTTAAGGGTTCAATTTCAGCCGGTGTAAGCTCCTTATAGGGATGACGCACTTTTTGACTCTTAACGCTGGCCTTCGAGTTCACGTTCCAGGTCTGCAAAACATAAGTGCAATCAGCGGGCAAAGGTCGCACCTCTGCTCGAAGGCTGAACGGACATAACATAATCAAGATAGCGATTAATACCCGTATTGAAAGAAGGTGCATGAGAGCGCCCAAGAGTAAAATCCAGGAACTATATTTGTTTCAGATAAGTCTTATTTACGCGCTAACGGCAAGAGCAGAAGAAAAGGAAATCGGGAAATGCAACCAAAGTATAACGAATTCAGATGGTGAGATAAAGGAAAAAATCGGGGTATTTTTAGGGTACTGCCGAAGACGGCTCTTGTTAGAGTTGATCAGCGCTATATTCAGAACATCCATGAAATATTGTCTTCATGTCACTTCCGTACTGTGTGATTCGGATACGATGACTCTGTGTAACCCATGCACTCCCGATTCGCACAATACCAAGCCCCGTTGTCGTACCATCGCGTTTAGACACGGTCGACGGGAATCAAGGGCCTCATTATCGTGCCGTCTCGCTGAGTAAGGACCGACTAGACCGTTTGTGGACCATCGCACTGAGAACGCCCTGCACTCGCGCTGCGCACTCGTATGCGCTGGGTGCAAGTCGTGCGGCGGGGATCAATGACCGCAGAGACGGGAATCAAGGCAGGATTCGTATGAATGCACTGAACTTGACCGGGCTTTCGCCGTTGATGCAGCGGACATGCGGTATTCCGGAGGTCGTCATCGGGCTTATCGACGGACCGGTTGCAACAGCTCATCCGGAGCTTAATCCTGAAAACCTCCGCACTATCCCTGAAGGAGCTTCGTGCAATGACACGGACGATGCCGCCTGCAGGCATGGGACTTTTATCGCCGGTATTTTAAAAGCTAAAAGAAGCTCAAGAGCTCCCGCACTCTGCCCCGGCTGCACGCTTCTCATTCGGCCTGTCTTTTTTGAACAACCCGCACGGGGTACCGATGAAGTGCCGGGAGCGACTCCAGTCGAGCTTGCATCCGCAATCTTCGAGTGCATTCAGGAAGGCGCCCGTGTGCTGAATTTGAGTGTAGCTCTGGAGGAACCTTCACCGGAGGGCGACCGTAAACTTAAAGACGCGCTTGACTTTGCCGCTCAAAAAGCTGTGCTCGTAGTTGCTGCTGCGGGCAACCAGGGGATTATCAGCGGCTCGGCCCTTACCCGTCATCCCTGGGTTTTACCGGTTGCTGCCTGCGACCTGCGGGGCAGGCCTGCGGCTTACTCGAACATCGCGAACTCAATCCGTAGAAACGGGCTGCGAGGGCCCGGGGAGAAAATAACGAGCCTGGGAAGCAACGGTCAGTCAGCGAAATTCTGCGGCACGAGCACCGCGGTCCCTTTCGTTACCGGCGCTATAGCTCTCTTGTGGTCCGTATTGCCGCGATCGACTGCCCGGGACATAAAAACCGCACTCACAGACACTTCAAGACGAAGCCCGTGCTCTTTCGCACCCCCTTTACTGAACGCCTGGGAAGCCTATCACTCAATGAGGCAAAACGATTTGAGAGGATTAAAGAAGAGACAGCGAAAGAAGGCTGCGTGAAGGATCACTCGCTTGATATTCCACTTTCTTGATTGCCGAACCGGCATGAGGGGCTGATAGCGAGGTATTTGAAGCCAACGTCAAATCATCCTGCTGTTAATTCCTGCTTACTCTTTATCCACCGTCTCGAGCGGGCTGACAACGACCTTGTTTCTGCCCGACTTCTTTGCCTGGTAGAGCGCCTCGTCCGCGAGCCTGACAAGATTCTCCGCGGGACCGGCGACATACGTAGCCACACCGATGCTGATGGTCGCAGTTATAGGTTGGTCCATGCCCGGGAATGTGTTTGTTTCTATTTTATTTCTGAGCGCCTCTGCCCGATACTTCGCGCCTTCAAGAAGCGTGTCCGGCATGATGACGGCAAACTCCTCTCCGCCGTAACGTGCAACAGTGTCGGTTTCCCTTACGCTTTCCCTGAGCGCTGCGCCCATCTCCCGAAGGACGGTATCACCCGCCAGATGTCCGTAACGGTCGTTCAGTTGTTTGAAATGGTCGATGTCGATCATCATGAGCGAAAGATGAGAATATTTTCGCCGGTTAAAACGCTTGATCTCCTTGTTCAGGATCTCGTCGAAATAACGGCGAGTGTGGACCTGGGTCAGGCTGTCGGTGGCTGCGATCTGGGAAAGCAGCCGGTTTGCTGCTATGAGCTGCGCCGTCCTTTCTTCCAGTTCCCGCTCCGTCCTTATCCGCTCCGTGATGTCTCGAATGACCACGACGATATATTCTACACGACCAACCTCCACGATCGGCGCACAGATGCTGTGAAGGTTACGCGCCTCCTTGCCGGGCATGGTGAAAGTGCACTGCGTCTCAATTATCGTACCGTCTTTCAGAGCCCGTTCTATGCCTTGAAAAGGACAGCAGTCCTTCCGGAGACAATCGGGTTTGATTTGTCCTCCGACCGGTTCCACTGGAGGTACCAGCGCGTAGAACCGGGGATTGCTCTGAATGATTTTCAAGTCTCTGTCGACCAGCAGCACACCGTCCGGCATCGCGTCGAACATTGTCCTGAGCTCCTCACGGAAGCGCATCTCCTCCTGATTGCGCGCGATTTCCTTCTCCTTTTCGAGGTTCGTCCGGTGAAGCCCGTTAATCCGATCGAGCATGCTTACGAAGCTCTTCTTGAGGTCTGCCAGTTCGTCTTCGCCCGTGGTCGACAGTGCAAGCGGGGGCAGCCCCTCCCTGACGTTCACCATTGCGTCCCGAAGTTCCTTGACCGGGCGGTAAATGACTCTCCTCATCAGGGCAACGAGAACGAGGGTCATGAGTACGATCAGGAGCACGCTCCGAATAAGGACCCGGTTTCTCCGTCCAATGACAATATCATCAAGGTCGCGCAGCGAGAAATCTACGCGCAGGATGCCGTTCAGACGCGGGTTCTTATAATGGCAGCGAACACATTCCTTCCGGTTCCTGATTGGAGAATAATATGATATGAAGTGCCCGTCGCCCTGCTTGGTGACGTCAGTCAAATCACCGTTGACCACGCTGTCAAAAACGCCCGGGGGAAGGCTCATATCCAGGCCCCCCTGGTCGTGGAGCTTTTCGATGCCGTCCCGGGGCCTTCCGGTTTCGTCATAGATCATGACGCGCTCAATGAAGTACGGAGTATTGACTTCCTTGAGCACCATGCGGACGTCTTCATGATGTCCTTTTTTCATGGACGCGACCACGCTGCCCTTGATCGCTTCAGCAAACGCGCCCAGTGTCCGTTCGGATGTACGGATGGAATCCAACCGCACGTCACGGATGTCGACGTACGCAAAGATTCCGATCATGCAGCCAATTACGACCGTGACGGCCATGATGATCTTTAACTCAAGTTTCTTTTTAATAAAAGTAAACATAATGTTTATTGATTTAATAAACAAGACACTCAGAAAGCCGGTCTATCGGGAGAACCGATAAACTCAAAATAAAATCAGGGGAAAAAGAGATCAGGGATACGCCTGCAGCCACAATAAATCTATCGTAAAAAGTACCCGCTCCCGTTTAGAGAGTACAATAAATAGACACATCGTTGCAAGAAAATTAATGGGGTATTTTCGGGGTATTGCAATCGCGAAGCGACTGATTTGTTAAACCTAGATAATTCGCTATGCTCGCAAAGACTGCTAATTCTCTTTCAACAGACTGCCGGCACAATACAGCTTAGCCCTTGCAATTTATTGAGACTTCCTGTAATCTCCGAACTGGGCGTCGTAGTTGCCGTCTTGCGCCTGCGCTTTCATAATGCCGGTACTCGCGCCGTGCGCGCGACTATTTTATCCTAAAAACGGCATTTGAACACGGATGAACACGGAAACAGCGGATCAAAACAATGTGATAGAGCAAAAAGCCATCTCGCCTTTTGGGTGAATCCATTACTGTTCGTAACTTCCTATAAATCCGTGTTGATCAGATTTTATCCGTGTCCAACTGCTTTTTTCAGGTTTATCCATATAACCTGATTATTTCGGGACCTCAATTTCTTTCGATTTTTAGAAACATCGATTCGAAAAGTGTAGAGAGAACAGTATGCCAAGCGAAGAGCTGAAGGAAAGACTGGAATGGCTCGTCAAACTGCGATGGATCGGCATTGTGGGTGTCCTCGTGGTCACACACGCGGTGAGAGCCATTGCGTTTCTGTCTTTTTCACTGGTTCCCGTGTACGGGATTACCGGTTTTGCAGCGCTCTATAACATTTACTTCAGCCATCGACTGAGGAATCAGAATGATAATTTTCTCAGGCAGGCGGTTTCTCAGATTTTTCTCGATCAGATTACGCTGGCATTCGCGATGTACTACTCGGGCGGGTGTGACAGTCCCTTCATTTATTTTTTCATATTCCATATCATCATAAGCGGGATTTTGCTGCCGCAGCGATACACGTTCGGTTTCACCATACTCGCCGCTCTGTTTCCAACCGCGGTCATGGGACTGAAGCATGCAGGTATTCTTCCTCATATCGGAATTTTCCGCAATGAACCGATGATTTTCAGCGACCTCGCAGTAACCGGCAGCTACGGCATGGCTTTCATCTGTACGATCGGATTTACCGCCTACTTCGTCAGCTACCTGAGCAAAAGACTGAACGTTAGCCGTGAGGAACTGAAGATAAGCAACGTCAAACTGACAACGCTGCTCGACGCCTCCCGTCTTACGACTTCTACGCTCCAGATCGAACAGATCCTGTCCGAATCGCTCAAAGTCGTGTTGAACATCACAAAATTGAAAGTCGGCGTCGTGCTGCTGCTCGAGGAATATGTGGCGCAGCGCTGTTTCGATTATTTTCACTGCACCGCCCACAACTGTCCTGCATACAAGACCGAAACGAACTGCTGGAGGTTGTCTGGTACGGTTTGCCGCAAGCATTATTATAAGCCGCATGATAGCTTCGACGACAAAATGAAGACCTGCGCCTCATGCAGTTTTTTTGCAGGCACTGTGCTCAGCCCGCGGATGGTATCGGGCCTCTCTGACGCGAGTTCTCTGAGGCAACCGTTGAAACCCGATAACGAAACGATCACCAAGGCGCTGTTGACCGGGTATACGATCATCGGCAAGGGCGAAAAGAATCCCTTCAGCATACCGATGGAGGCCGCAACAGAGATCGCCATGCCCCTTCAGGCAAAGGACCAGATCATCGGAGTCTTGTACCTCGCCTCAGACCAGGCGATCCAATACAGCGACGATAACAAGCAATTTTTCCAACTCCTGGCCGAGGTCATATCCGCAGGCATCCTCAACGGACGGATATATGAAGATATGGAGGCGTCGTACCTTCAGACGGTCTCGGCCCTGTCGAACGCCGTCGAAGCGAAGGATCAATATACCCGCGGCCACAGCGAGCGTGTTGCGGAAATCTGCGCAAAAATGGCGGACACACTGAACCTTGGATGGCAGGAAAAAGAATATCTCCGATTTGCGGCCACCCTGCATGACATCGGCAAAATAGGCATCAGCAAGGAAATTCTTCAAAAACAGGAAGCCCTTGACGCACGGGAGGAGGCCGAGATCAGGAGCCATCCGGACAAGGGCGCTCAGATCCTGGAGCCGATCCGCTTTCTCAAACCCGCGCTGTCCGCACTCCGTCACCACCATGAAAACTTCGACGGGACCGGCTATCCTCTGGGGCTCAAAGGCACGGAAATACCGTACAAGGCGCGAATAATAAAAATAGCCGATGCCTGGGACGCGATGACCTCCCAGCGGTCCTATCGAAACGGGCTCACCGTTGAATCGGCGAAAAGCGAACTCTTGCGGCATGCCGGCACTCAGTTCGATCCCGAGCTTGTCGCTGTTTTCCTAAAGACATTTGAATAGGCATTTTGATCCGCCTTCTTCTTTCTTTTTTCCCCTTCGCAGATCCTTAATACTTTTCTTTCTGCGATACAAGTGTTAGATCAACAATAGCTCATTCCCGTATGCCCTCCCCTTCTTCACCCTTTTCATTAGAATTTGCAGCATAAGGCAAATCTCGCCGGGTCTCCTCTGTTTTTTAATCCATACTATCTGCGACTTCAAGCCGCGAGTATTTGACAACAGGAAACAGGATGGTAGGATTTTGTTAGGTACAGACTCGAAAAATGTTTTTCTCAGGGAAAGACGGAGGATAACCAAACAATTTTTACTTCGCTCTTCTGACTGACCACATCTTGTTTGTCACCCTGCAGGAAAGGAGAACGATAATGAAGATATATGGCACAGCACTAGGACTTGCGTTGGCATTTGCTGTTACAGCAAGCGCAGACGTAACGCCGGGATCGGGTATTAAACATACATCACATGATCTGAGCATCAGCGGAATGTCGGCTTTCTATTTCGAAGGGACCCGGGACAACCTGGACCGGATCTGCATCTATTGCCACGCTCCTCATCATGCAATCAATTCCGCGCAGGATACTACCGGCTTCGCAAGGCTCACATACTATCCTCTTTGGAACCATTCGGTCACTCTTTCAGAATTTACGATGTATTCGAACGGCACCGCTTATTGGGGCTCGGTTCATGACAATTCACTGTACTTGCAACCCACCACCGAACCAAACGGCCCATCCTTGCTCTGCCTGAGCTGTCACGATGGTTCCATAGGAATCAGCGCCTACGGCTTCATTCCCTCTAGACCACTGCGTAACACTGAAGGCGCAAAGGCATCGGGCAGAATCCTGATCGGCGGAGGGACCGGCGACCTGCGAAATCACCACCCTGTCGGCTTTGTCTACCAGGATGTTGCCGACGTAAACAGTGAACTCTACCCTGCCGACACGCTTCTTCTCGGTGATAATATGTATGGGCTAAGGATTTACGATCTTCTCTGGAACGGCAGAATGGAATGTACGACCTGCCACGATGTTCACAATACGCAGAACGAAGGCTCGAAGTTCACATGGGTCATGGACAGAGGCAGCAATCTTTGCCTCTCCTGTCATAAGAAGTAAGCGGCCTGGAGAAGAAATTGCCAAGCCTGTTTTGCCCCTGAAGGTTAAGAAGATCGTAACTTCCATGGAGCGCTGAAATGCTTATCCGCGTAGTGTATCAGAATTTTAAATACGATTTAATCAAGCCTTTGCTGCTTGATCAGTCTCTCGAATCAGGCAAGATAGCGATGTTTCGCCGGGGCAGCGGATGGGTGTTCGTTGGCATTGACCCGATACGGAAGACAACAAATCAAACCAGCGAACATCAATGCCCCTACAGCGAGAGGCGACGGGCGTGGAGGCAAGGCTGCAACGGGTCTTGACTTGTCTCACATAATTTCTTTTTTTCTTCTGTGGCGCCCCACATAAACCGCGATGATGACGATACTGAATACAACTGCGCCGATCAGCGCCTGATTCGAGTACTTTATAATGAGTTCGCGGTTCGCGCCTATGAAATAGCCGATGTACGTCAGAATCGTGACCCACAGCCCTGCGCCGAGCAGCGTATAGAGCGAGAACGTCAGATGGTTCATGCCCGCCAGTCCTGCGGGCAGCGAGATCAGATGCCTGATTACGGGAAGCAGCCGGCCGATAAAAGTCGATATCTCTCCATGGTCTCTGAAGAACGTTTCGACCTTCCCGAATTTTTCTTCGGTGATCCAGACGTACTTGCCGTATTTCAGGACAAGCGGCCGTCCCAGATAATGGGCCGCAAAATAGTTCGCGTACGCGCCAACAAGGCTGCCCGCGGTGCCGCTCAGAATGGCGAACCAGATGTTCATCCTTCCCTCATGCGCGAGATAGCCGGCAGGCGGCATCACCAGTTCGCTCGGAATCGGGATGACCGAGCTCTCCATGGCCATCAGAAGGAAGATACCCGGGTATCCGAGAGCGCCTATGGTCTGGACCAGCCAGTTCACCAGTTCATGCATGATTTTATCCATCCAATTCTATCTGCAGATTTCGTACCCTGCTGTTGCCAAAACGCCGGGCACAAGCAGATGACGCAGACTGATAGCTTAAGGGCTTTAAAAGCATTACCCCTCCTGTAATTTGCTGTTCTTTGAAATCTATAGAATCTGCGTAATCTGCGGATAAACGTTTCATTCTTCCGATACGAGTCCAAGGTTCCTCAGCATCCTCTCGTCCTCGCGCCAGCCTTTCTTCACCTTGACCCAGAGTTTGAGAAATATTTTAGTTCCGAGCAGTTTTTCAGAGTCTTCCCGTGCAAGCGTGCCGATTCTCTTCAGCATCGTCCCGCCTTTGCCGATCAGTATCCCCTTCTGCGACTCGCGCTCGACATAGATGACCGCCTCGATCTTCGTAATGTCCGGCTCTTCCTTCATTTCCTCTATCGCTACTGCCGTGGAGTACGGGATCTCTTCCTTGGTCAGCTCAAAAACCTTCTCGCGTATGATTTCGGATACGATGAACCTCTCGGGCTGATCGGTCAGCTGGTCTTCCGGAAAATACTGCGGCCCCTCAGGCAGCCGCCTGCTGATCGCGTCCAGCAGCCCGCCGACGTCATTCCGGAGCGCGGAAATCGGGATAATTTCAGCGAAGTTATAAAGCGTATTGAATTCACCGATGAGCGGCAGAAGTCTTTCTTTTTCGACGAGATCCACCTTGTTGATGAGGAGAAAAACCGGGGTCCTCACCTGCTTCAGCGTCTCAATGATGTATTTGTCACCGCCGCCGGGCTTTTCAGTCGCCTCCACAAGCAGCAGGATGACGTCGACTTCGTTGTACGTGGAGAGCGCAGTCTTGACCATAAACTCGTTCATCTTGTGCATGGGTTTATGAATGCCGGGTGTGTCCATGAAGACCATCTGCATGCCGGGCATGTTTACCACACCCAGAATCCGGTTACGTGTAGTTTGCGGCTTGTCGGAAATGATGGCTATTTTTTCACCGAGAAGCGTGTTCAGGAGCGTCGATTTGCCGACATTCGGCCGGCCGATGATCGAGATGAAGCCGGATTTGAAGTTCTTTTCTTCTGACATGAGCGGTAGAATACCCGAAATCGGTATTCGGCGCAACATAAAACCCTTTCCGCATGGCGCATAGCGCAAAGCGCAGCCTTCAGGATCGCACTAATTTCGCAGTACTCCACGCTATGCGCCATGCCCTATGTGCATTTACTTTCCATTTGACAATCTGCCGTTATTATCGGTATTATCACCTACTATGACTAAACATAAGACTGACATCACGGCAATCAGCGAAAAAATCCTGAAACTAAAGACTGAACTGAATGCAATTATCCTGGCCCACAATTATCAGCGTCCCGAAGTCCAGGACATAGCTGATATTACCGGCGACTCCCTCGAACTTTCCCGCGCTGCAGCAAAGACCGACCACAGGGTCATTGTGTTCTGCGGCGTTCACTTCATGGCTGAAAGCGCCGCGATTCTTTCTCCGCAAAAAACGGTCCTGCTGCCAGAAATCGGCGCCGGCTGTCCGATGGCTGATATGGTTACCGTAAAAGGACCCCGCAAGACCAGACGGGAGCATTATTCGGACATTCTTGGCATTAGCTTTGAATTTGCAGACGAATTTACGCTCCTGGACATGAAGAAAAAACATCCCGGCGTACCGGTCGTCGCGTATGTCAATACCTCCGCCGCAGTGAAGGCCGAAAGCGATGTCTGCTGTACTTCCGCGAATGTGGTCAAAGTGGTCGAATCCCTGAGAGAAGATACCGTCATCTGCATCCCGGACCGTAATCTATCCTCGTACGCGGCAAAGAGAACAAAGAAAAAAATCATCTCCTGGGACGGCTTCTGTAATGTGCATATGGCGCATCTCGATATTGATGACGTGAAGCGGGCAAAGGCAGAGCATCCCGACGCCGTTCTTCTTGTCCATCCCGAGTGTCCTCCTGAAGTACAGGATATGGCTGATCATATTACCAGCACGTCGGGCATGATCCGGTACTGCAAGGAATCGAAAAATGCGGAATTTATCATCGGGACCGAGGAAGGCATTCTCCACCGTCTTAAAAAAGACAGCCCGGACAAACAATTCTATGTTCTCAATAAAGAGATGGTTTGTCCGAACATGAAGCGAACGAAGCTCCAAAGCGTCCTGACCGCGATGGAGAAAATGCAGTACCTCATCACGGTTCCTGAAGATATCCGAACCAGGGCAAAGAGAGCGCTGGACAGAATGCTGGAAATCAAATAAATCATGGCGGATTGCGGAGTAAAATTCTGATTCTCTAAACGACGCCAATCTCCAGCATTTTTTTCAAACTCTGAACCCCGAACTCCGAACTAACTATGCAAATCGCCATCCTCATATTGCTCGCGCTCGTGCTGCTCGTTCTCGTCTGGAACATTTTCCAGTCCCGCTCGAAGACCGCTGACCCGGGCGTTACCATGCTCCAGCAGGAGGTGCAGTCGCTCCGCGGCCAGTTGACCGAGGCGGTTCAAAGAAGCCAGGAAAGCGTCAACCAGCAGCTCGGACAGATTACCTCGCAGGTAAATAACCAGCTCGGATCGGTAACGTCGCAGGTAAATACACAACTCGGCCAAGTCGCTCAGCAGCTCCAAAAATCGACCGGAGACCTGAATACCAGGCTCGATAACGCGGCCCGGGTTGTTCAGGAAGTGAGTAAAAGCCTCGGCGGCTTGAGCGAAGCGACGCAGAAGGTTTTTCTCGTTGGCAAGGACATCGCCAGCCTCCAGGAAATCCTTCGTTCTCCCAAGCTTCGCGGCGGTCTCGGCGAGCTTTTTCTGGGCGATCTGCTGGCCCAGATACTCCCGCCTGCGCATTATACGATCCAATACCGGTTCAAGAGCGGCGAGGCTGTGGACGCGGTCATCAGGCTGGGCAATAACCTGGTGCCCGTAGACGCAAAATTCCCTCTCGAGAACTTCAAGCGCATGGTTGAAACAACAGCCGAAGACGAGCAGAAGTCCTCGAAAAGAAAGTTTCTTGCGGACGTGAAGAAACATGTGGATGCCATTGCCTGCAAGTATATTCTGCCCGACGAAGGCACCTTCGATTTCGCGCTTATGTACATCCCTGCCGAGAATGTTTATTACGAACTCATCATCAAGGACGAGTCAGTCGACACGGATAAAGGACTCATGAATTACTCTTTTGCGAAACGCGTCATACCCGTCTCGCCGAATAGTTTCTACGCTTACCTTCAGACGATCCTGCTGGGGTTAAAGGGCCTGCACATCGAGGAGCAGGCCCAGGATATCCTGAAAAGCCTTGCCCGGCTTTCCGGCGATTTCGACCGGTTCAGGTCGGATTTCGATTTGATGGGAAAACATATGGCGAGCATGAAAACGAAGTACGAGGACGCGGACAAGCGTCTGATCAAATTCGGAGACCGGCTTCAATCATTGAGCGGCGCAGAAGCGGCTCTTGTCGAAGAAACGAAAAAACTGCCGTTGTAACACAATACTGCCATCCTGCTCAGGGCCGCTTTTTGATCCCTTTGGTTATTTGCCTGCGTTATTTCTCTTTTACATTCGTATAATAATTTATTTACACGATATTATTTTTATGCTAAAGTGCGGGTCTGCATTTTACTGCATCATCATTATACGAAGGGGGGTTCCCGTTTCTTCTCAAGCTTATTGCTTGTAAAAGCGACGATGACTAGGACTATACTGATTGTTGATGACAGGCCGGATGACGTCCTGTTGACGGAAATGGCGTTGAAAGGGGTCCCCGCTGATTTGCGGATCGAAAGCGTTATCAGCGGCGAACGAGCGCTTGAACATTTGAGAAAGATTGCCGAGTTGCCGTCAATTATATTAATGGATCTCAAAATGCCCGGAATGGGCGGCCTTGAGACAGTTCGCAGAATACGTGCCGATGACCGGTTGAAAGAAATCCCGGTCCTTATTGTAACCGGCTCGACACTGGAAAGCGATGTCCTTGCCGCGCGGGAAGCAGGCGCAACCGGATTCGTTCATAAAGGTATTAGATTAAATCAATTCAGCAAGGAGCTGGTACATTCCGTAAACAGCTTTATTGGCAAGTAATCGGCTGATAAAATACCGCTTTCTGCGACCGATGACGCGCCTCTTATTCAGCCGGCTTTCTGGAAGCAAATCTCTTTAACAAACCGGGAAACTGCCCATGCAACCATCCTCCACTCCTCCTTCTTTTCATGCAACTTCCCGATATAAACGCTACCGAATTACGCAGCGACGGCCGTTTACTCGCTTGATGAGCTAAAATGAAATCAGGTCATAAAGCCGCTCCTGCAATGTAGACAATACAAGCGTGTCCCTTGCACCAACATGTTCCACCTTGGAGGATCCTATGGCTGCGATAATTCTTATTGCTCTTGTAATAGTCTTCACTGCTTTTTTTTCAGTCCAGAACGCCATGCCCGTCGCAATTTCATTCCTGTTCTGGCGCTTCGACGGGTCGCTGGCCGTCATAGCACTGCTTTTCTTTGTTGCCGGTATGGTTGCGGGAATAAGCGTTTTATGGTGGATAAGAATACGAAGAAAAATGGAAGAAAGCCGGAAGCAGCCGTATAGTGAAAGACCGTCAGTGCAGTGACAAAGACCTTCCGAGCTTATGCAGTTCCGAGTCGCTCGGGCCATTCACCGTATGGAAAAAGAGAATAAAAAAACAGGCCCTGAATGACCAGGGCCTGCGAAGATTTAAGCGATTAGCTTAGAGTTTTATAACGTTGGATGCCTTGGGGCCTTTGGGCGAATCAACAACGTCGAATTCGACTTGCTGACCTTCAGCCAACGACTTAAAGCCGCTGTCCTGAATGTCGCCAAAATGAACGAACACATCGCCGCCTTTTTCACGGGTAATGAATCCAAAACCTTTGGAATCATTGAACCACTTTACGGTACCTGTCTCCATGATGTTCTACCTCCTTCTTGTGAATTGAAGCGACGGAAATTAACAAAAAAATGCCGCAAAGTCGATTTGTCTTTGCGGTTTCCCCTGCAAGCACATCCGGAACTTCTGGTGTACTATGCCCCTTCTGAACCAGGAAGTCAAGCATTATCTTGACTTCAGGCCTGTTACTTAGACTATTCAGTACCGCATCCTTCTTACATCTCTATACGTGTCACTACGCCGTGGAGCTTGTTCGGGGGCAGTTTGTAGAACTGTACGATGTTCGGGGTGAGCCGCTTTATGATCGAGAACATGTGCCAAATGACGTTTGACGGGATTATGTCCTCGACACCGTAGAAAATCGTTTTCTCGCTGATCCCGGCTTCGCGCAGAATCTCTTCCACGTCGGGCACTTCCATATACCCGGCCTGTATTTGGAACGTCCGCAGCCCCGGCGCAAGCTCCTGTTTGAAATACCCGGTAATTCCGAACGGGTCATCGCGGCGAACAATCGAAACGATGATGTTGTCCCGGTAAACGATGTTGTTCTTAAACATGGTATGGACGATATAGGGCGGCATCTCGTTCGCGTCCTTGGCAAAATAGAGCGCGGTGCCATTGATTTTGTTCACTGACTTGTAGATCTGATCGTAGCTCAGCAGAAACACATCGAGCGGGAGCGGTTGGAGCGCATTATAGAGTTTCCGCTGGCCCCTGCGATACAGCATGATGATCGAGAACGGGATCGCGGCGATTATCAACGACCAGTAGCCGCCGTGCGGGATTTTGTACGTATTCGAAATGAGGTAAATTGCGGAAACCAGCATTACGAAGAACGAGATGCAGGCCCGAAGGAAGTTTCTTCGTAGGAAGTATATCCAGGTCATCATGACGCCTGTCAGCGTCATCGTACCTGTCACCGCCAGGCCGTATGCTGCGGCAAGCCGGCTCGACTCGCGAAACTCTATCATAATGAAGATCACGAGAAGGAGCAGGAACCAGTTCACGAACCCGATGTAGATTTGAGATTGCCGCTCGGTCGACGTGTAATCGACTTTGAACATCGGCATGATGCGCGTCGTTATCCCCTGGTACACAATCGAGAACATACCGCTTATCATCGCCTGTGAAGCAATCACTGTGGCCATTATAGAAAGGAGGAGGAACGGTATGTAAAGAATACGGGCCTGATGGAAAAACATCTCAAAAAGAACGTTTTTTGCATTCGGATGCGCGATAATGAATGCCCCCTGCCCGAAATAGTTTAATACCAGGGCCCAGAAGACGCCGGACCAGGCTCTGACAATAGGCGCCCTCCCCAGATGTCCCATATCCGCGTACAGGGCCTCACCGCCTGTTGCGCACAGAATCACTTCGGAAAGGACGAAGAAACCGGATAACCCGTTGTTCAGAAAAAATTGGAAGGCATTCAATGGATTTACAGCCTTGATTACACCGGGCACCTGTATGATCGAGGCAATCCCGGATACTGCCAGTATCACAAACCACACAAGAACGATGGGTCCGAAGGCCCCTGATACCTTGTCCGTCCCCTTCTTTTGGAAGTAAAAAAGAATAACCGCAATGATTCCCGCGATTACAATCAGTGTTCCCTGGCTGGTTTTTTCAAGCCCGGGAATCAGCAGGATGCCCTCGACCGCGCTCAAAATACTGATAGCGGGAGTGATGACACCATCGCCGACCATGAGCGAAATGCCGATGAAGGACAGAAGCGTGACAAAGGCCACATTCCTGCTTGACTTCAGGAGCGGTACAAGGATCTCCCGAAGCACGATAGTGCCTCCTTCACCGCGCTTTCCAAGACTCATCGCCAGCCACGTGTACTGGACGGTGACTAACAGGATCAGCGTCCAGAAGATCAGCGACAGCACGCCTATTACATTGTGCTCCGTGCGCGGCGTGATCAGAAAAATCACGGTCAGCGTATAGATCGGGCTCGTGCCGATATCGCCGAAGACGAGGCCTAGTGATTTGATCGTTCCTTTGAATGGAGAGATTTTATCGGGCATACAATAAGACGAGAACTTTACGCGGAAAATGAGGTTTGCATTTGTGCGTTAGGAAAAGAATAATACAGTTCGGGGAAAAATGCAAGAGAAAGAAGCAGTTTGTCGCCGACAGCCCGGTTCTCATAAGCAGTGTGCCGGGATCATGATTTGACGACCAGCACCGGGCAGGTCGCGAAACCGATCGCTTTTTCGGCAACGCTTCCCATGAGCAGCCGCCTCAAGCCGGTCCGCCCATGTGAACCGATAACGATCATATCGGCCTTCTGTTCCCGGGCCATGGCATTTATTGCCTGGTCGGCTTCTGCCTCGCCGACAAAGGTATCTGCCCTGATTCCGGCCTCCTCTGCCTTTTTCTTTACATCAGCGACGAAGCCTTTTGCTTGTTTAACCAGGTCCTCCACAGCTTGGGGCGCTTCCCCGTAAAACTCGGCGGGTACATCAACAACGGAAAGAACCTTCATCTCTCCACCGTACGCTTTCGCGAACTCGATGGCCCGTGCGGCTGCCGTGTCGCTGTACTTTGAGCCATCGGTAGCAACAGCCACTGTTTTCCAGCCTACTTTCGTTCCGTTCGGGACGACAAGCACATCGCGCTGGGAATGGCCAATAACGCGCGCTGTCACCCGTCCAACGAGCATGCGTTCAACCTTGCGACGCCCCCTTCGCCCCATAATGATCAGATCGCAGTTTTCAGCATCTGCGAGGTCAACGATCCGTTCGTGGGCCTCCCCCTCTTCGCAGACCGTCTTGATGAGCGCCCGCTCTGTGTCAGCAATCTTCCGCGCTTCCCTCAGGGCATCGTCGCAGGGCTTCCGAAGCGAAGACCGTATGTCCTTGATGCCCAGTATCTCGACCTCTCCGTCATACGGCGGGACCACGCAGGTGACCGTGATCCAGCATTTCTCGTCGGACGCAAACTTGAATGCCTGGCGCAGCGCATGCCAGCCCGATTCCGACCCGTCGACAGCTACAAGTATCTTCCTGTACTTTCCCATGCTCCAGCGCCCCCGCAGCCTGCCGCAGCTTCTCGCCTGCGGGCTCTCATGAACGCAGGACGATGAAGATGCCAGCAGTATGTGTATGTGAAAATCATTATAGCAAAGTGGAAAGTTTTAAGCAACTTGACTGTGGTTGTCGTGGAGTGTTGATCAGCTCAGCTCCAAGCATTTCACCGCGATTATCAGGCAGCGACGGAGAGCACGATCACCGGTGATTGCCGCCTATCACGACTTAGACCATAAGAGCTGTCCGACTGCACCGAGCCGTTGGGCCGAGGGGCCTGCCGGCTCGAACCGGAATAACATACAAAATCCGTCACATTCTGGAATAGGTAATGCTGTCTTTCTTAAAGTCGTCGATGATCTCTTCGGTCAAAGAAGGCCTCATCCTGGGCAATATCTGAATGAACGTTTCGGTCGTAACCTTGTAGTCCCGGCGATCGACGTACTCCTTCTCGAAGGAATAGTGCGCTACCGTCTGAAACAGATATTCTATGTCAGCGGGAGTAAATCGCGAAGTCATCTTCACGACCAAATCTTTGTCGATTTCCCCGGCATTGAGCTTTCGCAGATAGTATTCCAGAATGGTTTTCCTGCTGTCTTCATCCAGGCCGCCGACCGGAATGATATAGTCGAAGCGACCCGGCCGCAGCAAAGCAGGGTCGAGATGGCTGATAAAGTTGGTTGCGCAAACGAGCAATATGTTTTTCCCTTCTTGTTTGAACAGGGGTACCTGCTTCAGAAACGTATTCGTGATGCCTTTATCGATCCGGGCCGCGGTGTTCCGGCTGGCCGCTATTTCGTCGAATTCGTCTATGAAAACGACCGCATCTTCCAGTGTCCTTGCTTTCTCAAGAATCGTGTGCAGATTGATTCCCATTCTTTCGGCGCCGTCTATGGTAAGCATACTTGGCAGTATTTCCACATACCACCACGAGAGGATGCCTGCAATTGCTTTTACAAAATGCGTTTTGCCGGTTCCCGGAGGTCCGAAAAACATGATCGTGTTCGGCGAACGGACCCCGTGTTTTTTCGAAAGAGATTCTTCTTTCAGAGGAAGAATGATTTTTCGATTGATCAATTGCTTCGGCGGCTGGGAATCGGAAATCGTGTCCCACATATCCCTGCCGACCGTCTTTGCGCCCATCTCATTCAGGACGTCCCTGCGCTTATACTCCAGGTATTCTTTCAAGGCGAGATCCATGTTTTCGAGAAAATCGATGCATGCCGTTTTAAAGCCGACGTCCCGCCGCAGCTTCTCCGACATGAGCCATTTATGGCGCATTATCTTGGACCAGAGCTCGGACGCGATACCGGGACCCAGCTTCACGCCGCTCGCCTCGAAAATCGTACTGGCACATATCTCCGGCAAAGGAGTTGCCGGCGTTGTTGTCCGATTCATAACGACATTTCTCCCAAAAACGATTCGGCGCCTGAAAGCATCAGCAGGCGCCGTAAATTATGTACAGTGCATATTGAAAATCGTACAAAGCTTTTGAGTGAATGTCAAGGTTGAGGACTTTTGTGCGATACTACGCTACGAACTGGTCAGGTCGTCTTCAGGTTGCACAACCAGCTGCGAAACATTGTGTGTTTTACTTTTTTTCAACCATCAGCTCGAAGTACGTCTCTTTCGCGGTGACCAGCAGCACCTGATGGCCTTCATCCTTCAGACTTCTCGTGACATTGACGATCGGTTCGCCATCGTCAAGATAAAACTCCATGGTTTCTCCGGTCTTGATCTTGTCCATCGCCAGCTTTGCCTTGACAAAATTGAGCGGGCAGCATACGCCCCTGAGATCGAGGAAATTTTTTCTTGCCGCGGCCCCCGTGTCCGGGCCCGCCGAGGCAGGCGCTTCCGTCCCGTTTTCGGAAAATATCGCCTCAAATGCCCGGTTCACCCCAATACGGTCAAGCGTATGGCCGAAGCGTTCTTTCTTCAGCCCGTGCGCGCGATAATACTCGAACGAGCGTTTTATATGCCGAAGCAGTTCCTCTTTCGATTCGATCAGCGTTTTGGCCTTCGTACCGAGACGGGGCCTCTTGCCCATCGTCCCGCCGAGATACAGCGAATAACCGGTTTTTTGCGGTTTCCAGGCCGCCGTCGGGCAATTATTGATGCAGAGCCCGCAGAGAAGGCATTTCTCCGTATCGAGGACACAGTCCTTGTCCTTCTGTTCGATCGCGCTGCTCGGGCAGATGCTTGCGCAAAGTCTGCAGGAGATGCATGCGTCCTTGTTCCACGCCGGCAGCACCCCTCCCATGATCCCGACATCGTTCTCGATCGGTTTCGAGCAGTTGTTTGCGCAGCCCGAGATGCCGATCTTGAACTTGTGCGGCGCCTGTTCGCGGAAATAGAGGGAATCGAGCTCCGAGGCGAGTTCCCTGGTTTCAATGATTCCTGATGTGCAGGTTGCGCTCCCGGGGCATGCTACAATACCGCGTCCGCGGGGTCCGCACACCCCGAGAACGATGCCGTTACGCTCCAGTTCTTCCCGGGCAGCCTGCAGATTATCAACATGGATGTTGTGAATTTCAACGGCCTGGCGGGTCGTGAGGTGTATCCGGCCGCCGGCGAACTTCTGTGTAACATGGGCTACCGTATTCAATTCCTCCGCCGTCATGCCGCCGCCGACGGTCCTCAGGCGGATCAAAAAAGTGTCTTTTTGTTTCTGTGCTATGATCCCAACCCTCTTCAGCTCATCGATTTTGGATTTCGATGGCGCTTCTGCCGCAAGATTGCTCATCAAAAACTCCTCTCAGTTTGAATAAATGACAGCATCCCCCTGCCTTGATCATCTTCGCTGCAGGATGAAACTGCGAAGACAGGAAGCACGATAAAAGGGGGAAAATCACTTCCTGCCTTCGCTAAGGTGAAGCAACATGCACACTATATAGCAACGGTCATGCCAGATGTTTGAAGGAGTTGTTTTGAATCCACGTGTGTCATCGATATTGCTATAACAAGCGGTAAAAACAGGGATTCAGAATTATAAACTGGTTCTGCCATGCCAAGAAGTTCTATCCCGCAAGTAAATTAGACAGAAAAAAAAAGGATTTTGTGTATTATTAATACAAGCTGTATATTATACATACTAGTGGAGCCCCCTCCGGCAGGAGCCGGGGGATTGCAAGTCGCGGGATTCAAACAGCCCTGCCCTCATTTACTGCCTTCGGGCTCTCGCCCCGGACAAAATATTCTTTTCCCGTCGACCATACTGAAAATTGATTAAGCCGGTGATAGAATTTAAAAAATGCTTCAACACCAACCGCGCGGGGGAACGTTCAATAACGCGCAAGAGACTGCTGAATTCTGCCGAATACGGCCAGGAGAGCTTAAAATGATTCATTGAAAGAATCGAACGAGCAGCGCACCAGATTACGGCTGACACCATCACGGAAAGGGGAATAAGAATGGGAACCATTTCAGTAAACGGCACGTCAATTGATGTAAACGAGAACGGATACCAGCAGAATATAAACGACTGGAACACCGAAATTGCCAGCCATCTTGCGAACGCAGAAGGGATCGCGATGACTGAACAGCACTGGGAAGTCGTGAATTTCCTCCGCGACTATTATAGACGTTACCAGATTGCGCCGATAATCAATATCCTGGTGAGACAAATCGAAAGAAAATTCGGTCCGGAAAAAGGCAACACCCGCTATCTCGAGCAGCTCTTTCCTGAAGGACCTGCCAAGCAGGCATGCAAGATCGCAGGGCTGCCAAAACCGACCGGCTGCCTGTAGTATCGGCAAAGTAAGCGATAAAAATGCTGCCTTCTGTATAAAGCGGTGATACTCCTTCCCAAGGAGCGTCTCCGCTCTTTCTCTCTCCTTCCTCATTCCAACACAATAATTTATAAATGCGGAGCGGATCACGGCAAAAGTGTGGTAATATCAGCAGCCCGGGGTTCGCATAGAACATTCCCCTGGGAACACACGGAGAGAAATGGAACGAAAAGCAGTAGCCCTTTTTTCCGGCGGGCTTGACAGTACTCTCGCAATCCTGGTCATGCTGAAGCAGGATATCAAGGTACTGGCCGTCACCTTCCTGACCGATTTCGGATGTAATATCAGCGATTCATCGTCCTGTTCCAGGGACGGAGCGCCTGCCGCTGCCCAATTCGGGTTCGACCTCAAACTCTGCCATCTCGGCCAGAAGTTCGTAGAGATCGTAAAGAAGCCGCACTACGGCCACGGCAAAAACATGAACCCCTGCATCGACTGCCGCATCCTGATGCTCAGGGAAGCCGGGGCTCTCATGGAGATGACGGGTGCGGACTTCATTATTACCGGGGAAGTGCTGGGCCAGCGTCCCATGTCACAGCGCAGGGACACCCTGGATATCATCGAGAGGGAAAGCGGTTTGAGCGGCCTCGTGGTGCGTCCTTTGTCCGCCCGTCTTTTGCGTGAAACCAAACCCGAAGCCAGTGGAATAGTAGACAGGAATCGCCTGCTTGCAATAAGCGGGAGAACCAGAAAACCTCAGATCGCCCTTGCCCGTGAACTGGGCTTGACAGACTATCCGTCTCCCGCCGGCGGCTGCCTGCTGACCGATCCGATCTACTCCATGCGCCTGCGTGATCTGCTCAGCGATAACCCCGATCCGGACAGCAGAGACCTCGGCCTTCTTCGTCTTGGACGGCACTTCAGGCCGTCGCCGGGATGCAAAATCATTGTCGGAAGGAACGAGGCCGAGAACAGCGCGATCGAAAAGATGCGAAGGCCCGGCGATATACTGTTGCAGGTTGAGCACGCAGGAAGCCCTGTCACGCTGCTCCAGGGACCTGACGCGGGAAAACATCTCGATCTTGGCGCTTCTTTGTGCGCGCGGTACTCGGACCTGAAGCATCAACCGGAAGTTGAGGTCAGTATTATCGGCGAAACCGGGAATTTACCTGTTCTGGCCGCGCCTGCAGGCGATGAACTCATAGAACGGCACCGGATCCGGTAGCAGGGAGCTCCACGGACCACAGAAGACGATAATTGACTGTAGATCGATTCTGATCTTAGGCTCGCACGCCGTGCATCGCGGGAAGGCCGCTTTCGCTGTTCACTTCATTCTCCACGCTAAGGATTTTCTCCCTGAAGATATCATAGTCGCTTTCAGTTGCCGCGACAAAACCGGTGCAGTCTTTGCCGAGCGACTTCAGTACCGTTGCGTCTTCTGCTTTCGAAACATCAAGGGCGACCAGGGCATCCCTGACTGCCTTCAGCGTCGTTTCGTCGACGGAGAGGTTGCAGCATACATTGAACTCCGGGACTTCCGGCGACAATTTGAGTATTCGCAGCCCTTTATCTTTATACTTGTATGCGGTTTCCTCCATCAGGCCACCTGCGTCGAATTCGCCGGACAGCACGGCGTCGGCAACCTTGTCATGGCTGCCCAGAAACCGGAAATCCGCAAGGTCACCGCTGCTCATCCCTTTATCCTTGAGCGCTGCAAGAGGGGCGATATGGCCTGTGGCGGATTTCAGACTCACAAAAGCAAAGGTCTTGCCTTTCAGGTCGCCTACGAACCGCACGCCGGAATCCGCCTTTACCACGATCGCTGCCCGATGAAACGGCTTACCCCGCCGGAGCGCTTTGGCAATCACCCTGACACCGTATTTTTTGTGCGCGTCAAGGTAGTTTGACGGTCCCATGGCACAAAGCTGCGTGCAGTCATCTCCAAGGTCCTCCACTGCGCCGTCCATATCAATGGCGACCTTGAGATCGATCCTCCTCCCGATTTTCACGCCGAGGTAATGGGAAAGCGGAGTGAATTTTCTGAACATCTCCGACGGCTCTTTCAGAGGAACGACGCCGAACCGGAGCGCTTGACCTCTCTGTTCCGATATTTTGAACCGCTCCATCTCGGCACCCAGAAGTTCCGCGTCCTTCTCGAGATTCCAGAGGGTCTTGTTTATTCTAAAGGCCAGTTTTCTGTTTTCGACAGGGATATCTTTTACCGCTTCTATGCTGGAAAGTATGTTTTGGGATCCTTTTTTATGCTCCCCGAGAGACTTCGATATCTGCTGACTGCGCTCGGACACGTTTTCCGTCGCAAGAGCTATCTGCCTGCCGCTGATTTCCTGCTCCCCGGTCGCCTTGGTCACCTGGTGGGACAAGGCCTTCATCTTTTCGGCGGACTCCATCACCAGAACGACGCCCCGGGACTGTTCCGCTGTGGCCTTTGCCACCTGATCGATCATGTCCCTGATGGATTGCATGGATTCCGTTACGAGCTTCGCGGCCTTCGCCTGTTCCTCGGTGCTGCGTTTTATTGCATGGGTCATCTCGGAAGACTTTTTCGAGCTGTCCAGAACCATCTGTAATGCATTCCCCGCCTCCCAGGCCAGCACCAGCCCGGATTCCACCGAAGCGATCCCCTTCTGCATTGCCACAGCGGCGTTGTTCACTTCATTCTGGACCGCCTCGATACGGGCCGCAATGTCCTTTGTGGATATCTCGGTTTTTTTTGCAAGGTCCCTGATCTCGCCGGCAACAACGGCAAACCCTTTGCCGTGTTCTCCTGCCTGCGCCGCCAGTATCCTGGCATTCAGAGAAAGCAGCGCCGTGTCGTCGGTTACATTTTCGATGATGTTCAAGATCGTCTCAATCTCCTGGGACCTGCTTCCCAGCACCGCGATGCACTCGGATGTATTGCGGACAGAGGCCTCTATGTCCTTCATTCCGCCGATCACCTTTTCAATCGATGCCATGCCGAGATTGGCGGCATCGCTCGTGACCTTTTCCGAAAGCCTCGCAGATTCCTCAGCGCCGGCGTCGACTTCCCTGATCGCCGTGGTAATTTCCGATATCGACGAGAGGGTGTCTTCGGCCGCACTCGCCAGGTTCTCCGCGCTGCCCGCGACCTCCTTTACCGCTGCCGTGAGTTGTTCAATGGATGCCGACGTGGACTCCACGATGCCGTTCAGGTCCCTGATGCTTCCGTTGATGCTTTGGATACTCGATGCCATCTGCTCGATCGAGGCGGAGGTTTCTCCGGCCGAAGCAGCAAGTTTTTCAGTGTTGTCGGCTACTTCCGCCGAGGTAGCGTTCAGCTGCTGCACTGAACTGGAAATGCTGTTCACCGCATCCGCTTCAGCCTCGGCCCCTTTTACCACTTTTTCGGACTCTGCCCCGACCTCGTGAACGACGCTCAGGATCCGCTGAGATAACTCCTTGATCCTCTTGAGCACCCCCTGCTGCGTGAGAAACGAATCTTTCAGCATGGCGCCCGCTCTGCCGATCTCATCATCGCTTGTCGCTCCGATTGCAAAGGAAAGATCGCCGGCGGCGATCCCGGCAGCCGCGGTCTCGATCGCCTTTACCGGTTTGATGATCGTCTTCTTCAGCAGCGCCCAGAGCACGAAGCAGAATATCAGGGACACAACGACGGTGACGGCGATCACGATCGTTATGAGCGCCATGGCCTTCCTGTATTCCCTTTCGATCGTGATCGAGACCTTTACCGCCCCCAGCAGTGTTTTTTCCGCGCCATGGCACATCCGGCACGATACCTCGTTCTTAAAGGGCATATAATAAACAAGCCGGGATGGGTCCCGGTTCAGCAGTCTTTCCTTGCCTGAACTCAGTTCCGCGAGAGCGGCTTCTTCCCGGGCAGCGGAATCTTTCCCGAAGGCTTCGCGGCCCTCGGCGTTGAGTACGATGATTTGCTCGATCCCGCGGGTCCTGGATATTTTCTCGATGATCCGTTTGGTAATGTCCGCCTTTCCCTCGAGCATGGTCGTCTCAATGTCCTGGAAAATGATGTTAGCAATATTTTCCGCGCCTGATTCCGCAACGCTGTACAAGGTTTCTTTCTGTATCGCTACTGCCATAAAACCGGCGGCACTGACACCGGCGACAAACAGGGCCGCCACGATCGCAAGCAGTTTGAGTTCAATACTTTTTTTCATAGTCATTTTTTAAACATTACTGTAATGCGGTTAGTCCATCGTCATTATTTTAAAATCACATAATGAGTTCCAGAACAGTGTTTCATGGTTATAGACAGCCCTTCGGGCTCGGGAGGCCCGCAATCTTGCATGCCTGGCTGGCAGGGCCGGCAGGATAGAGATGGTAAAGATACCGGGTATTGCCTTTTTCAGGTCCGAGTTTTCTGCCGAGTTCCTTCACGATAATCTTGACCATAGGGGCGATCTGGTATTGTTTGTAATACTCGTTCAGATAATTCGCCACCTCCCAGTGCTGCTCCGACATGTGAATTCCCTCTTTCTCTGCAAAATACTCTGCTACGTCTTTGTTCCAGTCGTCTACATTCGCCAGAAAGCCGTTCTCGCCGACTTCAAGGGTCCTGCCTTTTACAGAAATCGTTCCCATTGCTCATCCTCTTTTCGTTGCGCGGTATGGAAATTACTCTGAAAACTTTAAATCAGCTGAACCGGACCATGCCAATACCGCAATTCCGTAAAAAGATAACGGAATGCTCCCGTGTGTTCTGCGCGTTCTTGTGCATTGCACGCAACATGCGTGCCAGATAAATATGAGGGAAATAACAGCTAGTTAGCTTTTGATCCATTCTTCTTTTCGATTGTCTATGTATAGATTGTATACAGAACATATATTATACGGGTAAAGTTGTAACACCAGGCACCATCACTGCAAATAACGTTTGATTTATATATATACAGGTTGTATAGTTTTTTTACAGGAGGCGGACATGCCCACAATTCTGGTGCTTACCGACGATGATACGCTGAGAAGAGAGCTTCTTGACCTGTTGCCAAAGGGGTACAAGCTCCCAAAGCCCGGCGGCAAAGCTGTTTCTTACGGCGATGAATATGTTGTGCTCGTGGACATCGATACTAAAAACCTGGAGCTGATAAGGGACTATTGCGAAAAGGCCTTCGTAATCGCCGTGACAGGCCGGGAAATGACCGGACCGGTCATGGAAGCTGCTACCTTGGGCGCGTACGAGATCATGCGGCGGCCGCTCAAGAGAGAACGGATCGAGCGCACTCTGCGGGAACTGTCGGAACTCAGAAAAGAAATGGCGCATGCTGTAACGATATCGAAGGACACGGTAGCGCCGGCGGCAACCTGCGTTATCGTCGGCCGCTCTTCCCTGGTCATGAGTCTTTGCGAAAAAGTTGCCCGCATTGCCCAGGTTGAAGTTCCCGTGCTCGTTACGGGTGAGACCGGAACAGGGAAAGAACTCGTGGCCGAAGCCATCGCACAGCTCTCATCCCGCTTCGGCAAGCCGTTCGTAGTGATCAACTGCGCGGCCGTACCCGATACGCTGCTTGAATCGGAGCTCTTCGGGTATGAACGCGGCGCTTTTACCGGCGCCGTGGCCCCGAAAGAAGGCATGCTTAAAACCGCTGACGGAGGATGCGTGTTCTTCGACGAGATCGGCGAGCTTCCGCTGCTCGTACAGGGAAAACTCCTCCGGTTCCTGCAGACGCAGACCTTCTATCCCGTGGGAAGCACCAAAGAAGTCCAAGTGAACGTACGCGTCATATCGGCGACGAACCGCGAGCTGGCGGCCATGGTGCGGGAAGGCACTTTCCGGGAAGACCTGTACCACCGCATCCGTGTTGTCTCTATCCATGTGCCTCCGCTCAGGGAACGGACCAAGGATATACCGCCGCTCGTCCAGTGTCTGTTTTACCGTCACGCCCACACGGCACAAAAGCCGATCAAGGGCGTCACCAAGGCGTTCATGGACCGGCTTCTCGAGCATGACTGGCCGGGCAACATCCGTGAGCTCGAGAACACCCTTCGATCGGCGATCGCAACCTGCAAGACTGATTATCTCACCACGCAGGACCTCGTGGACCTGGGCGCAGATTCTACAACCCGTATGCAGAACAACGGATTGGATGCCATGGCAGCGGTGCTCATTCCGTATGTAAAAAAAGCGCTTGAAAAGAACGAGAACAACGTCTACGAGAAAGTCCATGCCGAAGTGGACCGGCACGTCTTCGAGTTCATACTTTCCCATACCCGCGAAAACCAGTCGGAAGCGGCACGGCTTTTGGGCATAAACAGGCTTACGCTGCGGAAAAAAATCGGACTACAGAAGTGACGGTTTCCTGGACGCGGATGAACGCAGATAACAGCGGATCAAACAAACGAATTTTAGAGAAAGATAACCAAGACTGAGTGCTTTAGGATAGGATAAAGTCTTTATCAGACTTTATCCGCGTTTATCCGATTTTTCTGCGTCCCAAATGCTCTTTATAAGATAATGGAACATCACGGAGCGCAGTAGAAAATCTGCGCAGGCAGGATATTCAAGGGCTCGAAGCTTCGGGTAACGCGGGAGAATACCCTCCGCAGATCGGGAAGCACCTTCGGCGAGAACTGGTATATCAGCAACTCTCCGCCCGGAAGCAATACGCGGTGCGTGCTGCGCAGGATTCCCAGACGTACATCGTCGGGGATCGTACTCAGCGGTATGCCGGAGATAACATAGTCCGCACGGGAAAGTCCGCGCTCCGCAAGAACCCGCTCCACGTCGTCAGCGGATGCGTGGACCACCCGAAGCCGTGCATCATGGAACGAACGGCGCAGAAAGGACACGAATTCCAGGTTTGTTTCGACGGCAATCAGCACCGCATCGGGACGCATGAGCCGCAGAATCTCGCCGGTAAATGTTCCGACTCCCGGACCGTATTCCACGATAACGCGCGCCTGGTCCCAATTGATTTCCCGCAGCAGACGCTCGATCAGGAAGCGCGAACTCGGAATAAGTGAACCGAGCATCTTCGGATGCTGAAAAAAATTTTTTGCGAACAAGGCCCATTGCTCACTGCGGGACGGCGGGCGCGTAAAACTCTTCAACATTGTACCTCCTTGTTTACCGGGTCCCTGCCACGTTTTTACTGTATGCCTGGCATCAAACGGACATGGCAAGAAGCTTTACACTTTGCTGCTGAAAGTTTAGTCTAACGGTTAAATATAAATAAATCGTACCTCGCAGCTGATAGGGAGTCAACGTACATAAGTATTAAAAGAGCGAGATTAGAAACGGTACAAATTTGCGATTTGCCGCATGTTGAAAACGGAAAAAATTAGACGCAAAAATGCGCAAAAAGGTATCAATGAAAGTAGTGATTAACGAATGCGGGCACAGTCAAGAGCAGGTTTGTATTGTATATAGCGCAGAAAGGTTGTAATTGCGACTCTTGGCTATTTTTTGCGGCTAATAGAAAGAAGTGCACTGTCACATTGAAGGATGGCATAGATCGAGAACTCTTCCGGGCCGTTCTATTTATTCCACTGCAGCAGGAAAAACTCTCCGATGTACAGCAGGAGCAGGAGCAGCCAGCCGCCGAGAATTACAAATTCCAGGGTTGCCCTGTAGGATACGCTGAAATTTTCGGTTGCCATGGTATAAATATCCTCGAGGGTGTCCAGTTTTTCCTTGATCTCGGCCTTCCAGCTGTCAAGATGAAATTTCCTCGAGACCAGCGAATACAGCTTCGCCGAGTACCAGTCCCCGATCAGTTTGATGTTCCGCTCCACTGCTTCGGATTCAAGAATGGACTGCGTCCTGATCTCTATGATCTCCCTCAGTACACGCCTCACCTCGCCGGACCGGATAACCGGCAGCCGCTTTGACACGCCCATCAACTTCAGGGTTTTTTCGAGGCGGTCGTCGAGATCAAAATCGAGGATACGATATTTTAAAAGCTGGAGATTTGCAATTTCGAACAGCTCGATATTGCTGTCAAAGTCGCCCGAGGAATCGAAGATAAAGGCGCCGTCCCAGTCGACGATCGTGATGTCATCTTTCCCGTATTTCAGGTATGTCGATAGAGTCGCCTTTACTTGTTCTTCGTCGAGCGATATTTTTTCGTTCTTGAGAAAGGCGGCGATCTTGTCCCCATGCCGGGAAAGACACTCTTCCGGGTCGCCGCTGTAGCTCGATATGCAATATACGCTGTATTCCTCGTCGAACTGCGGGTCGCAGCCGAACTCGCCCAGGACTTTTCTGCACTGGTTGATAAGCGAACGTTTGAAGTCCAGCGTTGTATCGGAAAGAATGTCCGTCATATCCACCGAAGCTTCAACGACGACAACGTCCGGCAGGTAGGCCTTCACGAGAAACTCAACGCCGGCGCCGTCTACCGCGCGAGTTTCGACTTTGATAACCTTCTGTTTCGGTATGACATCCGGGTAGCTCGGCGCGCTTTTAAGGGCCTTTATCTCGACTACCTTGGAAGTCTCGAGATTTACAGAGGTCTCGCCAAAAAGAAAAACAACCAGTCTTCCGGATATCATTTAATTTCGGCTCCCTGCAGTATTTTTAGTCACTGATGTCCTTGATTCCCGTCTCGTCATTGATTCCCCTTTCGCATATTTCGGCGGAAGGCTAGTGTAGTGTCTCACAAACGAATGGTGTTATTGCGGCCATAGTCACTTTCCCAAGACGGTCATTCCCGCAAGCGAAGCGCGTCGGGAATCCTTCTGAATGGGTGGAAAGATTCCGGACAAGCCGGAATGACGAGATAAGGACGATTTGTCGCTCCATCTTATAACACCATCTATTTAAGAGACTCTACACTAGTACAATGCAGCTATGGGTTAACGTTTCTTATCGAGATGGCGACAATGAGTCTAAGCAGTGTGCAGCGCGAATGCAGGGTGTATTAATCTGTGCCAAAGCTGTCTTCTCAATTAGAAGAATTCAGTCCATGCATTACGGGCATTCCGGCACTTCCGGTGAGTGGCGGAACCGCTCACCCGTAAAGGCCTGAAAACCGAACACGGCCAGTGATATGAGGCCCCACGCGAGACCGACTACAACACCCCCATCCACGATACCGCGCCACGGCTGGGGAAGAAGCCGCACCAGAATAATCAGGATAATGATGCCGGTGGTTACGGAAAGGGAAGCTATCTGTCTCCTCCTGGTCGTATGAAAATAGCCCATGCAAAACAGCGGGGCAAGAATAATATGAATGACATTTTTATGAGTTCGCAGATACCGTGCTCTGGCGGCAACCCTCGGCGAAAAACCTTTCTGAAAAGCGCGGTATCCTTCGGCATATGCCATGAACACCAGCACGCATGCCAGGAAAGCCCAGTGATACCATGTCAGCGTCAAGAAAAAAGCGTCGAGTGCAACCGGCGTCAGCCGGTAAATGGCGCTTGCCAGTAAGAATGACACACCAATCAGCCCCCACAAGGCGCCGAGTTTTTTAAGCATGAGTATTTTTTCCCCTTCCTGAGTTCTTCACGCTTCGGCAGCACGCAACCTTGACGCAGGTAATCGCGGAAAGCGTCTGCAAGAAAGGAGCGAGATTTTATCAGGGAGTTTACTGCAAAAACAGATTAAGGTCAAGAGACGGAATGGCAATCGAAAATAAAGACAGGTATTAACGGATACCCGCCTCCAGGGTAACGGATTGTTTATTAGATGAAATGGCGTCCAGGAATATCTCCCATAATTGTGTCCAGGCCTGCCAGTTGTGTCCCCCGTCCACTACTGCGACATGTTCGGCGGGCAGGATCCCGGCCAGGAGTTTTTGCCCGTAGGAATACCGGTCGCGCGTTCCGTATCCGAGATATATTTCGGGAAAGCACCCCCCGGCCTCTTCGCAATCTTTAACCCAATGCCAGAAATCCCTCTGCTGCTGGCGGTCTTTAAGCCAGCGCCACAGCTGCTTTTCCCAACCTTCTTCCGAATTGACCGGTACGATGCCGGGATCCCACTTCTGCAGGCCCCCTGCCGCTTCGATTTGATTCACGGTCTTTTTTTCTCCGAGGAAGGGACCCAGCAGAACAACGCCCGCGATGTCGTGGGGATAATTACGCACATACATTAAAGAGCCGAATCCGCCGAGAGAATTGCCGATCAGCCATATTTTCGTATATCCCCTGGCCTTGGCCGGTTCGATAACATCATTCTTCAGACGCGTTATAATGCTCCCGTTCATGTAATAGCTGAGGTAAGCATCTACGGTGACCATGTCGATCGGCAGGCCTCTTTGTTTGACCGCCTGGATCAGGCCATGCCGTTCGAATGTAGAAAGGTCTTCACCGTTTCCTGGAAGGAATACGAACAGTTGTTCGTTCCGTGCGTCCGGCGCCTGGTAATAGACGGTGTCTATCGGCACCTTGATCTTCGACGGCAAATAACAGCTGAACGTAAATAGCAGGATAAGCGATAAAGCCGAAAGCTTATATACCGCCCAAGCGGTCGTTATGGTGTCGTTCACAGATGCACCCGCTCCGTTGCAACAGGTAGGTTCTTTTTATTTGTGACATTTAAGGCAGTTATTGTTTTCCTTCACGTCGAATGATTTGATCCCGTTATGGCATTTGCCGCAGAAATCGCCTTTCGTGATCTTGCTCATGTCCATCTTGTACGAACCCTTGGTCATTTGAAACACATGATAATGACAACCACTGCATTTTAAGCCTTTGCTGTTCACATGAACTTCATGACTGAAGATTACCGGTTTTGCGCCTTTCGGAGTGAATGTGAGATCGCCGCCGCCTATTTTTTCCGCAACGGAACTGCCGGGTACAGCCAAGCATGTTGCCAGTACGAATGCACAGCTCCAGCCTAACGCTTTTTTCATGACACACCCCCCTTATGGATTGTGTTTCGAGCAGTAATTTGATTATATCAAATATTTCTGTATTTTAATACGAAAACAACAGTGAGCTTACAGTTTATTGCACTTATTTTTACTAGCAATGACGGAGATGAGGGTTCACAGGCATTTTCCGATGCTTGATTCTGTGAGACAAAATCTTAAGCTTCTATCGCCTTGAGAATTCCTTGAAGCAGGGCAGCGGGACTTGGCGGGCAGCCGGGTATGCAGGCATCCACGGGCACGACCTTGTCGATGCCGCCCAGTGAGGCATAGCTTTCGCCGAATATGCCGCCGTTGCAGCCGCAATCTCCGACAGCAATGACCAGTTTCGGGGAAGGAGTGGCCTTATAGGTGCGCCTGAGCGCGATCTCCATGTTATGAGACACCGGCCCTGTCACGAGCAGAAGGTCGGCAAACCTGGGGGAGGCGGTAAAATGAATGCCGAAGCGCTCGCAGTTGTATACAACATTATTGACGGCATGGATCTCCAGCTCGCAGCCGTTGCATGAACCCGCATCCACCTGCCGGATCGTCAGGCTGCGTCTGAACCGCTGCTTGATGACCTCTTCCAGGCGCGATCCGATCTTTTCAATTTCCGGGTCAATGACAGGAGGCAACGGCTCGGTCTTGATGCCCGTGCGGAAAATCTGTTTAAGGATTCTGATCATATATCGCTCATTTAATCATCTATCCGCAGATTACGCAGATGGACGCAGATTTAAAACTATAAATTCTAATTCCGGTTACGGCAATAAAGTCCTGAGTAGTTGCCGATAGTCTTCATAAATCATTTTCCCATTATGATCGAAATCTAAACAAACTGATCTATCCGCAGATTGCGCAGATGACCGCAGATTTAAAACTATAGATTCGAATTTTGGTTTTAATCTATGAAATCTGCGGACAAAAAAACCCCGGTTAGTTGTAGTATTCTTTACAAATCATTTCCTGAATTGTATCAAAAGAAATCTTTATTTTCTATGCACTTTTTTCCGTGCATCTGGTTTTCATCTGTGTTCATCTGTTAAACCGCTTTTACAAATCATTTCCCGAATACGACTGGTTGAAGCTCTTGTTGCACACCGGGAAATCGGGAACGATGTTCCCGTGGATGCACTGCTCCAGCGCCAGCCAGTTCACGCTCGACGGGTCCCTGACCATGCACCGGTTGATCTCCCCTTTCGGACCGGACTGCACCCAGTAAATGATCTCTCCCCGCCATCCCTCCACTGCCGCGAACCCGGACCTGTCCGGCATCGGCGTTCTGGAAGCCAGAGGTCAACCTGCCGCTCGGGAGCGTTTTGAGAATCTCCCGGATGATCCGGATCGAATCGCGGATCTCTTCGACCCTGACCCAGGCCCGGGAATGAACATCCCCGGTAACAAGGATCGGGATGGTGACCTCGATCCGGTCATAGGGCGGAAACGGGTGATGGATCCGGCAATCGAGGTTCAGGCCGCTTGCCCGCGCCACAAAACCGACCACGCCCAGGTCGCGGGCCTTCTCGGAACGAGAGTATGCCGGTGTCCCTCACCCGGTCCTCAACAGATGAGTTTTCGTCATAGATGAGGACCAGCCGCTCGAACTCCTTTGCCAGCCGCTCCATCTCGGCGCAGATCTCCTGCACGCCTTCCGCCGTGATATCGATCGTGACGCCTCCCGGCGACGACCCTGTCCATCATGAAGCGATGGCCGAAGAGCTTGCAGGTTGGTGCGGAGCACAATCTCCTTCAGGCGATGGAACTGATACAGGAGGAACGCGAAAGCCACGTCATTGCAGATAGCGCCCAGGTCGCCCAGATGGTTCGCGATCCGCTCCCGCTCGAGGAACAGCGCCCGCAGCCAATGGGCCCGGTCGGGCACAATGCACCCGGTCAGCGCTTCAACAGCCTGGCAGTAGGCCAGGCTGTGGGCAACGGTGGTATCGCCCGATACGCGGGCCGCCAGCCGCGCAGCTTCCTGCCAGGACAGCGACTCGAACCGTTTTTCGATGCCCTTGTGCACGTACCCGAGCTTCTCTTCGAGATTGATGACGTCCTCTCCCATGGCCTGGAAGCGGAAATGGCCGGGCTCGATGATGCCCGCATGAACCGGCCCGACCGGGATTTCGTAGACCCCCTCGCCTTCGGCCCGTATCCAGCGATATTCGCCCGGGACCCGCGGCAGCTTTTGTGACGGGTCGAACGATTTCCTGAGCGGCCAGGCGTCCGCGGGCCAGTCCTCGTGCTTGATCCAGGGCCGCGGATCGGGATGACCCGTGCGGTATGACTCCCATCAGGCTTTGCATCTGGCGCTCGAACCGGAAAGCAGGAACGAATTTCTTCGTCAGGCTCGGGAAGGTCGGATCGTCAGCCGGCACTTCGGTCTTGACGACGAGGTATTCCTGCTCCCGCCGATAGCAGGCGTAGATCCCGAACCCCCTGCCGAAGGCGGTCTCGTCCGTGGCCCATTCGGCAGCCAGCAGGGCATACTCCTTCTTGAGCGCCTTTGCCGCCTCGGCGAACCGCTCGCTCGGGGACGATGAGAGCGACATGACCGACGACGGTGCGAGCGTTCATCCTCTTTCGCGTCCGGGCCGAATGACGATTCATTATGAGGTTCTTCAGTCTGATCATATAGAGGTTAAGATTTTTATCCGCAGATTACACGGATTTCACAGATGACAACGGACCTGATTATCAGGCTTCTGAATCAGCGCAATCTGCGGAATCTGCGGAATCTGCGGAAAGATCTTCGTCCTTCGTCTCTCGGCTCTACTTCAACAGCTCCACCGCCGTCTGGAACCAGCCCGAAAGAAACTTCGGCATATACAGGCCGAGCACGAGGACCAGCGCCATATGCAGGATCACCGGGAACATGGGCAGCCTTCATCCGCTTCTGGTACGGCGGAACCTCTCCGGCCACCATGGGCTGCACCCTTCTGAACAGCGCCGCAAAGGAAACGGCAAGCCCCAGCAGCAGAAAGGGCGCCAGAAGCGGGGCGTCCTTGATCGTCGCGGTAAGGATCAGGAACTCGCTCGTGAAAACGCCGAAAGGAGGCATGCCGACGATCGCCATGACGCCCAGCGCCATGCCCCACCCGACCAGCGGATTGCCCCGGATCAGTCCCTTGATCCTGTCCATCTCCTGGGTCCGGTGCATCTGCGAGGCATGGCCCACGGTGAAGAAGATGGCCGACTTGGTCAGGCTGTGGACCAGCATGTGCAGCAGGGCGCCGAAGGTCGCGACCGGACCGCCCAGGCCGAAGGCAAAGGTCGCGATGCCCATGTGCTCGATGGAGGAATAGGCGAACATGCGCTTGATGTCCTTCTGCCGCAGCAGGGAAAAGGAAGCGACGATGATCGAGATGATGCCGAAGCCCATCATGATGTCGCCGGAATGGTGGGTGCCGGTGGAGCCGTCGACGAGCACCTTGCACCGGACCAGCGCGTAGAGCGCGATGTTCAGCAGAAGGCCGGAGAGCACGGCCGAGATCGGCGTCGGGCCTTCGCTGTGCGCGTCGGGCAGCCAGTTATGGATCGGAACGAGGCCGACCTTGGTGCCGTATCCCACCATCAGAAACACGAAGGCCAGGGACAGGATCGTCGGTTCCAGCTGATCTGCTCACCTGGACCAGGTTCGTCCAGTGGAGCGCGGCCCCGCCCGCGCCCAGCACTTTTTCCGCCGCGAAGTACAGCAGCACGGTGCCGAACAGGGCAAGGGCGATGCCGACGCCGCAGAGAATGAAATATTTCCAGGCTGCTTCGATGGCGGCCGGCGTGCGGTACAGGGAGACCAGCAGGACCGTGGAGAGGGTGGCAAGCTCCATGGCGATCCAGAGAATGCCGACGTTGTTCGTCAGCAGGCAGAGCAGCATGGCGAAAATGAAGAGCTGGAACATGGAATGGTAGAAGCGCATCCTCCGGTGCCCGATCGTGCCGTGTTCCCGCTCCCGCCGCATGTAGCGCCTGCTGAAGATGGCGGTGGTCATGGAGACGAAGGACGTAAGGACCGTGAGATAGACGCTGAAGGCGTCGACAAAGAAGAAGTTGTTCCCGGCCAGGATCGGGCCCTGTTCGTAGACCTGGAGCGCCAGGTCGACACTCGCGGCGAAAGTGGCTGCCGAGCCGAGGATGTTCACCTCGGGCGCGAGTTTCCGGTCGCCGATGAAGGCCAGCGCCAGAGATGCGATGAGCGGAACGACCAGGAGAATCAGAAGAGACATGACGAACCTCACGATTCGAATGCAATATTGCAAGATTCAAGATTCCAAAGTCAAGAAGTGCATTGATTCTTGAATTTTGAATTTTGCCATTTTGCAATCAATCCTCTTCCTTCAACCTCGCCATCTGGTCCACATCCAGGCTGTCGAAGGTCGTACTGATATGGAAGAAGAACATGCCGAAGATGAAGGCCGCGATCAGCAGGTCCAGGGCAACGCCCAGTTCGACCACCAGCGGCATGCCGTAGGTCGCGCTGGTTGCGGCGAACAGCAGGCCGTTCTCCATGGCGAGGAACCCGATGATCTGGGTGACCGCGTGCTTGCGGGTGATCATCATCAGGAACCCGAGCATGACCGTTGCAAGGGCCACGGCCAGGGTGGACCGGGTGACGAGCGTCGAAAGCTCCCGGATCGGCGCGGTCAGATGATAGGAGAAGATCACCAGGACGATGCCCATCAGCATGGTCGTCGGGATGTTCACGACCGTTTCCACTTCCTTGTGGATCTTCAGTTTCACGATCAGTTTATGCAGAATATACGGCAGCAGAACGACCTTGATCGCCAGCGTCAGGACCGAGGAGATGTAGAGATCGTGCGCCCCGCCCAGGTACCCGACGATGGCGGTGCTGACCGCAAGCAGAAAGCCCTGCCAGGCGAACAGGTGCAGAAGCGCGTTCATCCTGCGCTGCACCAGCAGGCCAAAGGCGGTCAGCAGGATCAGCGACGCCAGAAGACTGTTGATTTGTGCTGCAAGCTGAATGTTCATGTCAAACCTCTACACTGCTCAGGCACGATATCTAAACTCCGAACAGATTTCACAGATTCGAATATAACGCTTGATTATTACCTATTATGATATCAGCTTGCAATTTGCGTAATCTGTCGGAAATTTGTCTATCACTCCAGCATGAAATACGACAGCATCCCGAGGGTCGCGAACAGGAACGCGGTCCCCAGAAATTCGGTTATGCGGAATATCCTCATCTTTGCCAGACCGGTCTCGATCAGCACCAGGCCGACGCCGACGACCGCCGAGCTTGAACAGCAGGACCGGAAACGCGATCAAGCACGTCCGCCAGGTCGCCCGCTCAGCGCAATCCCCCAGGGGAAGAAGGACGCGATGCCGAGGACCGACGAAGAGAAAGAGCTTCATCATCTCGGCCCATTCGATGAGCGCCAGGTGCCGGCCGGAATATTCGAGGATCATGGCCTCGTGGATCATCGTCAGTTCCAGGTGGGTCGCCGGATTGTCCACCGGGCACCCTGCCGGTCTCGGCCAGCGCGATCAGCACGAACGCAAGGAGCGCGAAGACCAGCGACGGCCGGAGCAGCGAGTGGCCCTGGGATATGACGAACGCCATCTGCGACAGCGACGTGGACTTGCTCACGAGGGAAACGGCGAATACCGCCATGAGCATGGCCGGCTCGGCAAGAGAGGCGATCGTCATTTCCCGGCTCGACCCCATGCCGCCGAAGGCGGTTCCGATGTCCATGCCGGCCAGGGCCGTAAAGAACCGGGCGATGGCAAAGAGCGCGACCAGGGCGATGACGTCGGCTGTGGCCGACAGCGGCAGGTCCGTGGAAAGGATCGGGATGATGCCGCCCGCCAGGACCGAAACGCCGAATACCAGATAGGGCGTGAAGCGGAATATCCAGGAGGCGTTCTCCGCGAGCGTCACATCCTTGGAGAAGAGCTTCCGGATGTCGCGGTAGGGCTGGAAAAGGCTCGGCGACGTCCGGCCCTGGAACCAGCACTTTACCATCTTGACCCAGCCGGCAAACAGCGGGGCGACGAAGAGCAGGACCGCGATCTGCAGGATCTCTATGAGGAGTGGATGGATAGTCAATCACAACTCCTATGTTCATTTAATTTGTCTTGTTTATGTCGTTTATTCAGCTTTGACGGAAAAAAACTAAACAAACCAAAGTTAACACGCAATCAGATCCAGCGGGTAAGATATTCATTTCGACAAACATCAGCAGCACCAGGATCGTGACGAACGAATAGATCAGGTAGATCTGGATCCGTCCCTGCTGCATCCTGCCGATCCTGCGCGAAAGCCAGAAGCTGGCGTCCACGACCGGCTGGTACAGCCACCCCAGAACCGGTCCCGCACCCGCAGATGATAATGCAGCCGCTCCGGAAAAGCCGGATGCGCAGCCGGCGGAATCACGTCGCACATGCTCCTTGATGCTGAACAGGATACCCGAATATCCGGCGCAGCGGCATGGAAAAGGACGTGGCCGTGTACTGCATCCGGTTGGTCACCTTTTCGAACCCGCAGTCCCAGAGCGGCACCCGGCGTGATCGCGCCGGGCCGGGCATGGAGCAGCAGATAGGTAACGACCACGACGGCCAGGATGCCGACAAAGGCGATGGGCGCGGAATAGGAGGCCCGTTCAGCAGCAATCGGGGTGAGCCACATCCAGCCCAGGCCCGAGGCCGACGCGGCGATCGTCGCCGCCCACCAGCTCCTGCGCAAGCGGGTCCATCCAGTTGATCATGAACGTGGGGAGAACGCCGAGGCCAAGGCAGGTGAGCGCCGCGAGCAGCATGCCGATGCGCATGGACCAGCCCACTTCGTGGACCGGCACGTGGTGGTGTCCGCGCCGGTGCCCGAGAAACGTTACGCCGAAGGCCTTTACGAAACAGGCGGCGGCCAGCGCGCTCGTGAGCGCCAGGAGCGCGGCGCCGAGCGGAATGAGCAGGTTCAGGAGCGGACTGGGGAGCGCGGGCGAAAGCAGGAAAGCCTGGTACGTCAGCCATTCGGAGACGAACCCGTTGAAAGGCGGCAGCGCGGAGATCGAGATGCAGCCGATGAGAAAGAGGACCGCGGTCCAGGGCATGAAGCGGATGAGCCCGCCCATCTCCTCCATGTTCCGTTCATGCGTGGCATGGAGCACGGCGCCGGCGCCCATGAAGAGGAGCCCCTTGAACATGGCGTGGTTCAGCGTATGGTACAGGCCGGCGATCAGGGCCAGTGCGGCCAGGAGGGACATGTTGAAGGACGTGAAGATCATGGCAAGGCCGATGCCGATCAGGATGATGCCGATGTTCTCCACGGAATGATAGGCCAGGAGCCGCTTGAGATCGTGCTGCATCAGGGCATACAGAACGCCCATGACCGCGGACACCAGGCCGAACACCAGCACCAGCGCGCCCCACCACCAGGGAAATCGCCGATCAGATCGAAGACCACGCGGACGATGCCGTAGATCGCCGTCTTGAGCATGACGCCGCTCATCAGCGCGGACACGTTCGAAGGCGCGACCGGATGGGCCTCGGGCAGCCAGACATGGAGCGGAATCACGCCGGCCTTGGCGGCAAACCCGAAGAAGGCAAGCAGAAAGGCGAGCGTGGCCAGGCCCGCGGGCAGCTCGGTTTCCCGCATGGCGTCGAAGGTATAGCTTTGAAATCCGGTGAACCCGGTTGCCAGCCCGGCCATGACGCCGAACGACAGCAGGATCGCGATGGCGCCCACATGGGCCACGACGAGGTACAGGAACGCGGCCCTCCTGTTCTCGATCCGCTCGTCCTCGAACAGCACCAGGAAATAGGACGACGCGGCCATCATCTCCCAGGCTATCAGGAAGAAGAAGGCGTCATCGGCCAGGACCACCAGGAGCATGCCGGCGAGAAAGAGCGTATAAAAGACGACCAGGCTCGTCACCGACCGGTGGCCGAGATATCCCTTGACGTAGCCGATCGAATAGATCGAGACGAAAAAGGCGAGCAGGCCGACGACGACCAGAAAAAAACCGGACAGGAGGTCGAGGCGCAGATGAAACGGCAGATCGGGCAGGCCCAGCGGACAGAACGAACGTCTGTACCTGTACCCGGATGCCACGGCCCATATACCCGCGACCGCGGCGAGAAGAGAAGCAACGGCTGTGAGGGAAAAACCGGCGTTGATCAGGAGGCGCTGGTTAAGACGGAGGAACGGGATCGTCAGAAGAAGAAAGAAAAGGAACAGGAAAGAAAGGCAATACGATGTGCAGCGGAGAGATCGATCATGCTCTTCCCTCCTCCGGAACAGGATCGGGAAGAGATATCTGAGAGTTGGGGTTCTTGAACTGAAGCCGGGAAGTGATTGCACAGAAAGAAAATAATTGTTACGCGAACGAGTCCATGCTTACAACGCCCATTTTCAAATATCGGTACTCGTTGCAGATTGTTGCAACAGCTACGAAGAACGATGGATGAATTTACTACAATGGCCTTATGCGAGTCAAGTGAAAATCATAACCGCGAAGGACGAGGGACAATCGTTCGCTTTCCTCACTGGGAGGAAGGACGCGAACTGCCTGCTCGTTACTCTTATTTCTGACTTCTTAATTCTGATTTCTCACTTCTGTTCTTCTTACTTCGGACTTATACTGAGCCGCTTCTTACTTGAAACCTCCCACGCAACTTCCTGGACGGTCGATTCCTGGCTTTTCAGGCTGGCTCAGTTCCCACCATGTCGCGTGACCTTTTCAGCGCGTCGCAGACGTTCTCGAACACGTTGTCCACGCCCACCTTGTCCAGAAAGCCGGCGCGGTCCATGGCGATGAGCGGCTGGGCATGGACGCCGGCAAGCAAGCAGCACCGCTCCTTCCCGCCGGGTCTGTTCGTACACTTCCTCGAGCGCGCGGAGCGCCGTTGCGTCCATGGACAGGACGGTGCGCATGCGGAGGATGAGCACTTTCGGCTTTCGCACGATCAGCGAGAGCACGTGCTTGAACCGGTCGGCGGCGCCGAAGAAGAACGGGCCGTTCACCTCGAACACCTCGACGCCCTGCGGCACGGTGAAGCGCTTGATGGCGTTCGGGTCCTGGTCCGAGGTGTCCTCCTCGTCCTCCATCATGGACGTGATGTATCCCACCTGCGTCACGTCGGCCATGCGCTTCATGAACAGGAGCGCGGCCAGCACGACGCCCGCCTGGATCGCGACCGTGAGATCGAGCAGCACCGTGAGCAGGAAGGTCACGATCAGCACCGCGATGTCGCTCTTCGGGCTCTTGAACATCTTGACGAACAGATGCCATTCGCTCATGTTGTAGGCAGACCACGAGCAGGATGCCCGCAAGCGTCGCCATCGGGATGAGCGCCGCCCATTTGCCGAAGAACATCATGATCAGCAGCAGGACGATGGCGTGGATGATGCCCGCGACCGGCGTGTGCGCTCCGTTCTTGATGTTCGTTGCCGTTCGCGCGATGGCGCCCGTTGCCGGGATGCCGCCGAAGAGCGGAGAGGCGATGTTTGCCACGCCCTGGGCCACCAGTTCCATGTTCGAACGGTGCCTTCGGCCGGTCATACCGTCGGCGACGACCGCGGAAAGAAGCGATTCGATGCCGGCAAGCAGCGCGATGGAGATGGCGGGCGAGACCATATGCGGAAGTTTGCTCCAGTCGATATGGGGAAGATGCAGCGTGGGCGGCGTGCTCGAAACGGCTCCGAACCTGCTCCCGATCGTCTCGACGGGCAGGTTGAACAGGGGCACGAGGGCGGTCGTGGCGATGATGGCCACGAGCGAACCGGGCACGCGCCTGGTGACGCGGGGCCAGAAAACGACGATCAGGAGGGTCAGAATGCCGATCAGCGGCAGCGGCCGGAGTGATGGTGCCTGCATGCTTTGCGTATTCCTCGACCTTGTCCACGAACTCCGCCGGGACCTTTTCCATGTGAAGGCCGAAGAAGTCCCGGATCTGTCCCATCGCGATGATGAGCGCGATGCCGGAGGTGAACCCGACGGTTACCGGGTAAGGAATGTACTTGATCACACTGCCCAGCTTGACCAAGCCCATGATCACGAGCAGGATGCCGGACATGATCGTGGCGATCACCAGGCCGTCGTAGCCGTATTTCTGGACGATGCCGTAGATGATGACGATGAAAGCGCCGGTCGGGCCGCCGACCTGGACGCGGCTGCCGCTCAGGACCGAGATGAGGAACCCGGCGACGATGGCGGTATAAAGCCCCTGCTCCGGCTTGACGCCGGATGCGATGGCAAAGGCGATCGCGAGCGGCAGGGCCACGATGCCGACGATGATCCCGGCGGTCAGGTCCTTGAAGAAGATCCCGCCGGTGTACCCTTCCCGGATAACGGTCAGCAGTTTCGGTTCGAGTTTTGATTCAGGCATCTTCGTCGTCCTCTCAGAAAGAAAAAATAGAGATAATCGCGTGCTGGACGAGATGAGCTAAGTTTACATGGAAAAAGCGATGGTCGATCCGAATGCGGGGTCCTGTTATGGCGACGTTCGTGGAAGTTGCTATCAGCGGTGATGTTTGCGGCAACGATAACGTACTGTCAAACTCGGGAACGCAATTAAGGAAAGCCGTTTACTCGTTTCCCAGCAGCGTGATCAAATAAATTTACGACGACATTTATATGCCTTTAGCCGTACGTTGTCAAGAGGGAAAAGAGCTTATTCAAGTCCACAGAAAAAAAATAACAGGCTTGAGATCCTAGCAGGCTGTTGAACAATTTCCGAAAACCGGGAAATGTCATTCAGAGCGCAGCGAAGAATCTCGCCCTTCCAAAGAATTGAAATCCATCACTGCGTTCAGGATGACGCACAACCGTTTTTCAACAGCCTGCTAGAACCTTCTTAGGCTTTGCGCGCTGCATCAATTCCAACCACATTTAGTTAATATATTTATTGACAATATTCGCACTTTCATGCAAAATTACGACCAAGGTTGCAAATACATTCAGAGATTGGGAGGGGTCGTTATGAAAAGGCTGCATATTGTTTCATCTTTAGTAATTGCATCACTGTTATTGCTTAATTTTGGATGCAGCAGCAAAAAGAGTGATTCAGTGCAGCAACAACAGGCATCTGGACAAGTTACACTTTCGGGAACGGTTGCAACCGGCGCTCCTGTCAGCGGGGCGCAGATCACGCTTCGGGATTCCAAAGGCATCGTTACAACCGTAACTACCGGCGCAACCGGAACATATTCTATTACAATGACCGGTACAGCCCCCTGGGTATTACAGGTGCCCAAGCCGGGCGGCGGAAACATGTATAGTTACGCAGCGATCAGCGGCACGGCAAACATTCATCCTCTTACAGATCCTATCATGCGAACCTGGTTCAAAGTACAGGGTCTCGATATCGACAGCGCCTTCAGCAATTACGGCAGCTCGACTTCTGTGCCGGTCCCGAGTGAAACAGAAGTGAACATAATCAAGGCAGTTGTCCAGGAAGTCGTCCAGGACCTGCTTAAAGCAGCCGGCGTTTCCAATCCGGCCGCCTTCGATCTTATCAATACACCTTTTACGGCCTCTTCTTCCGATCCCCAGGGCTTCGACAAAGTCATACATGACACGACCATCAACAGCAGCGGCGCGGCCATAAGCGTCACCGTGGTCCCCGATTCGGCACTGGAAACTGCTGTTCTCCAGAACGGAGGGTCCACCTCCGCCGTAATTGACAGCAATGCAATATCTCTCGTGGCCGACACCATTGCCCCGGAAAAGCCGACAGGGCTTACGGGTATTGCGGTAAGTTCCACACAGGTGCTTCTTTCGTGGTCCATGTCGTCAAGCACCGACGTGATGGGATATAAAGTTTACCAGAATGGTGTAGAGGCGGCCACAGTTACCTCAACAGTGTGTGTCGTTCCCAAGCTTTCCGCCTCTACTGCCTACACGTTTACCGTAAAGGCATTCGACAGCTCAAAGAATCTTTCGGATGCCAGCGATGCGGCTGAGGTAACCACGCTGATCGCGGCGTCCGACATCACACCTCCTGCCGCCCCGACCGGCTTGAACTCCTTCACCCGCTTTACCGGTGCTGCAGAAAAAACGTTACGGGTTGTCGTTGCCCGGTTCCGTTTTCACGACAGCAATGCTGATCTTCTTGTGTTCGTCATCACCGGTCGGCCTTGTAGCCGAGGTCGAACATGCCAGCCGCAGCCGGAGCCATTTCGCGCGATCCTCGATTGGCCAGATGCCATCGGATTTCGGCAAAAGATCCACCAGCCCGTGAATTAGGTTGTCGATTGCCGGCCAATATTGGGAAGCCGACTTTGCTTGGGTGTTTGCCGGCTTCCCCCTGGGTTGCAGACTCCGAAGGTTCATAAACTCGGTCTTGTCCAGATGACCATTGTCTGCGGGCTTGCCCTCGACCAAATCCAAGATTTCCATGGCGCATACTCCCTACGCAGTACAAAAGGGGTGCCCACCCCTGGTTTGCTGGGAGCAGAAATTTGCGGCGTTCTCCGGTCTTCCGCTGATTGACGCCTAATACTCCCGCGGTAGTGGTTGGGGTTGCGTGAGCGAGCCCTTGGTCGGGGGCCAGCTTATGTAACGGCTCTCATTCCGGGGCCCCGTGACTGCCCGCGCGTTTGAAGAAGTTGCAGCAGCCTAGGTCGACTAGTGAGCCCTTAACTTCTGCGGACACATTCTCCGACGATGGTACGTACCGCAGAACGCACTCAAAACTTGCGACCGTCTACGAGAAGACTAGACTAACAAGGGAGCCGTCGCATGTTGTACCTGCACCCGTGAAGGCGGCATTATAGTTTGCCGGGGCCCTGCTGGCGGCAACCACTGTTGCTCCGTTAATTAAGGATCGCACCGCCTGGGCCGACGAAGGCATGTCGACAGCGGCAGATCGCCAAGACTGTCGGGGTGGGCAGACCCACGGTTCGGGATGACCTGGTCAAAACGCTGCGCGTAGGCAGGCCGTTAGTCAGGCGTTGATGCAGACAGGGCAGCAAATGATGAAGCCGCCGCCCGCCTATATCCCGCCTCCCATGCAGCCCATGCAGCAACCCATTCATTGCACCTCTACCGGCATGGGCAATACGGTCACCACGAATTGCAATTAAGACACCGAAATCGAACAGGGCTTCGCACGGTCGCCGACTACGAGGATTGGCTTCGCGGTCGCTATCGGACGTGGTTCGCCTAACGAAATGGCAGGCGAGGCCGCCATGATGGAGGGCCTTGAGTGGACCGGGGCCCCTGGCAAGCGCCCAGCGGCCACCTCGAAAGCAACTTCTACCCTGCTGCTCCCAATCTCAGGCTCGAAGGCCTGACTTTCCTACCTAGTGCTGTTGGTAGCTTTGTTGGTAGAAATATACATAGCCATTAACCCCTTGGTGCATATAGCTATCTGGCGGAGGGGAAGGGATTCGAACCCTTGAGACGGTTGCCCGCCTACACACTTTCCAGGCGTGCGCCTTCGACCACTCGGCCACCCCTCCTGCAAGGGGCCGCACTATAGCGAAGCGACCTCCCGGTTCAATACGCCTCGAAGTTCCGATCCCGGCCGGCAGGGCTGGGAAGGTCGGGAGCGTGTCCATAGCATGGAATTTGGCATTGAAGCAACGCTGATTTGAACACGAGGCGGCAATGGCTTATGTAAGCGGGAGCGCTCATCAGCCACGCATGGCCATGCTCACACTCTTACGCGTTTTTGGCGTCTGGCTCCTGTTGCTTGCCATGGTCGCCGCCGTTATCGACGCCACCAAAAGCCTGGCGGGCGGCGGCGCCTGGGTGGTCACGCCCATGGGCGACCAATGGGCGGCGCTCAGCCCTGAGAGCCTGGCGGCCGCGAAGGCGGCGGTCGAGGCCAATGTCGGCGCGTTCCTGTGGGACCCGGTGATCACCACCATCCTGCATGCACCGACCTGGGTCGTGTTCGGCATTCTCGGCGTGCTGCTCTATTGGCTTGGGCAGAAGCGCAAACCTGTCGAGGTCTTCATCAACTAATCTCGAGTTCGAGCCGATTCGGGGGAATTGGCGCCTGCAACGGAGGTCCTCATGTTCACCCTGAAGCGCAAACCCCTGTCGATACCCGCGCCCGGCGAGGCGCTGCCCGGCCGGCCGCAACCCATCCCGACGGCCGAGACATCATTTCGTGAGCGGGGCTTCCCTCAAGGGCCCTTACCCGCAAGGCGCGCAAACGGCGCTGTTCGGGCTGGGCTGCTTCTGGGGCGCCGAGCGGAAGTTCTGGCAGATCCCGGGCGTCATTGTGACGGCGGTGGGCTATGCCGGCGGGCTCACGCCGAACCCGACCTACGAGGAGGTCTGCTCCGGCATGACCGGCCACAACGAGGCGGTGCTCGTCGTGTTCGACCCGCGCGCGTCAGCTACGAGCGACCTGCTCAAGACGTTCTGGGAGAGCCACGACCCGACCCAAGGCATGCGCCAAGGGAACGACGTCGGCACGCAATACCGCTCGGGCATCTATTACTATTCGACGAAGAGCAGCGGCGCGCGGCCGAGGCCTCGAAGGCAGGCCTACGAGCAGCGCGCTCAAGGCGCGCGGCTTTGGCGCCATCACCACCGAGATCCTGCCGGCGCCCGAATTCTATTTCGCCGAGGACTACCACCAGCAATATCTCGCCAAGAACCCGCACGGCTATTGCGGGCCTCGGCGGCACCGGCGTGTCCTGCCCGATCGGCACCGGAGTTCAGAGCGGGGCCTGACGCTTCCCGCGCTCTCGCCTAGCTGCGGATGAAGCCGACGATGTCCTTGGTCTTGGCGAGGATCGGATCGGCGATGGCGTGCGCGCGGCCGGCGCCATCGGCGAGGATGCGGTCGATCTCGACCGGGTCCGCCATCAGGCGCGCCATCTCGGCGCCGATCGGCGTCAGCTTGTCGATGGCCAGCTCGGCCAGCGCCTCCTTGAACTTCGAAAACGGCGCGCCGCCGAACTCGCGCAGCACCTGCTCCTTGGCTGGTCTCGGCAAGCCCGGCATAGATGCCGACCAGATTGTCGGCCTCGGGCCGCGCCTCCAGCCCTTCGACCTCGGACGGCAGCGGCTCGGGATCGGTCTTGGCCTTGCGGATCTTCTTGGCGATGGTGTCGGCGTCGTCGGTCAGGTTGATGCGGGTCATGTCGGATCTCGTCGGACTTCGACATCTTCTTCGTGCCGTCGCGCAAGGTCATCACGCGCGTGGCCGGGCCGGTGATCAGCGGCTCGGGCAGCGGGAAGAAGCCGTCGGCATAGCCCGCGCGCGCGATCGTCTTGGCGAAGTCGTTGTTGAATTTCTGCGCGATGTCGCGGGCGAGCTCGAGATGCTGCTTCTGGTCCTCGCCGACCGGCACATGCGTCGCGTGGTAGAGCAGGATGTCGGCGGCCATCAGCTTCGGATAGGCGTAAAGCCCGGCCGAGGCGTTCTCGCGGTCCTTGCCCGCCTTGTCCTTGAACTGCGTCATGCGGTTCAGCCAGCCCATCCGCGCCACGCAATTGAAGATCCAGGCAAGCTCGGCGTGGCCGGAGACCTGGCTCTGGTTGAACACGATGTGCCGCTTCGGATCGATGCCGGAGGCGATGAAGGCCGCGGTCACCTCGCGCGTGTTCCGGGTCAGCTCGTCGGGGTCCTGGAACACGGTGATGGCGTGCAGATCGACCACGCAATAGAGGCAGTCGTGCTCGTCCTGCAGCGCCACGAATTTGGTGATGGCGCCGAGATAATTGCCGAGATGCAGATTGCCGGTCGGCTGCACGCCGGAGAACACGCGGGTCTTTTTCTGAGCCATGCCTCGCCCCTTCGCGAAGCGGGCGTTATGGCTTGCGCGTTGGCCTAACGCAAGCACCGCGCTTAGGGGGATCAGACGCAAGCCGTCTCCATCTGGCGGATTTGCTCGGCGATCGAGACGGTGCGCTCGGCCATGCCGAGATGCAGCGGTTCGACCATCCGGCCTTCGATGACAATAACGCCCTTCTTGGTGTTCTCCGGCTGCCGGAACGCGGCGATGATCTTGCGCGACCATTCGACCTCTTCGCGCGTGGGGGCAGGCGCTTGTTGTTCTGATGTCGTTAGTGTTGTTCAGCCTCTCCCGCCGAATCGCGTATCGAGTGTCGTGGAAATTTTCAGATCACCGTCATCGCTTTCCTTAGTCATAGTGACAGCCCTCACCCTATGGCAGAATGAAAAACGCAAGAGATGCCGCGGTCATTACGGCAGTTGCCGCCCAGCCCCAAATCGCCATCGACCGTGACATAGTTAGTCGCCCCATGACCCTCGGATTGCGAACGATCAAAATCATTACGGCCATAAGCGGCGCGCCGCCAGCACCCCGTTTACCACCGCTGCCCAGTAGAGCGCGCGCACCGGATCAACTCGAATGACGCTAAGAGCCGCGCCGAGTAACGTAGCAACCGCTATGGTCGCATAGAAGGCCCGCGCATCGTTGGGTCGGGCGTCGAGGCTGCCAGCACAGCCGAACATCTCGCTAACTGCGTAAGCCGCAGATCCTGCCAGCACCGGTACTGCCAGCAGACCGGTACCGATGATCCCCGCAGCGAACAGCGCAAACGCGAACTCACCCGCGATGGGTCGCAACGCCTCCGCGGCCTGCGCCGAGGTTGCGATGTCAGTAATTCCGTGCGCGTGCAGTGTCGCCGCGGTTGCAAAAACTATCGCCAGCGACACCAGTGAACTGAAAACCACTTCAATAATCGTATCGATGCGGATCCGAGCAAGCTCCGGGCCCGCCTGCTTCGGCGATACGCACAGCGGCTTGGTATGATGGCGGTGTTCCTCCTCGACTTCCTGCCCTGCTTGCCAGAAAAACAGATACGGGCTAATGGTCGTGCCGAGGATCGCCACCATCGCCATCGCGTACGCTCCGGTCAGCTCGATGCTCGGAACGAATAAGGACTTCAGCGCAGCACGCCAAGGCACATCGGCCACAAATACAACGGCGACATAAGAGAACAGCGAAAGCGTCGTCCATTTTAGGATCGCAGCATAGCGCGGATAGCTGAGCCAGACTTCAAGCACGATGCAAACGACGCCGAACAGCAACGTGTATAGCTGCCCCGGCCCGCCAATCAGCAAATCGAGTGCAGCCCCCATCGCGCCAAGATCGGCCCCGAGGTTGATGATGTTTGCGACGAGCAGCAACGTCACCACGCCTCTCAGCAGCCAGGGCGAATAATGCCGCCTAAGATTGCGTGCGATCCCGCGCCCGGTGACGCTGCCGATTTCGGCTGCCACCTGCTGGATAACGACCATCAACGGGAAACTGGCCAGAAACGTTTACGAAAGCCCAAAGCCAAACTGCGCGCCGATTTGGCTATGCGTGCCGATCCCACTA
>CAVVUN010000008.1:0-328635 GCA_963751455.1 Nitrospirota bacterium | reverse complement strand
CCCCAGCGTTTACGAGCGTGAAGCGTGAGTGCGGGGTGTGGCCATCCGTGTTCATCCGTGGTTAAAAGAATTTCTGCGGTTCCGACTTGTCCGGGTTGGAAATGATATGATAAGCATCCCAAAATCCATCAATCCCGTATTCTACGTCGCAGCAGGTATTTGCATTACCGCCGCGGCGCAGATTTTATTAAAAATAGGCAGCTCATTTGAGGTCCTGAAGCCTAAATGGCTGACATACCTTTTTCTCAGTCTCTGCTGTTATTCGGCGTCATTTATAGCATACTATCTTGCCTTGCGATATTTCGATATCAGCAAGATATCACCTATCATGATGTCAAGCATCATCTGTATCATTACTGCCTACGGTTTTTTATCCGGAGAACAAATCAACGCGTCCCGGCTTTTCGGGATTGTCATGGCTATTGTTTCCATAATTTTTATCTCTCGATCTTAACGGCTTCATCATATGCCCGTGACCATCATGCTTAGTTCGAAAATAGAAAAACGGAAAAAATCAATAGGTCTCGCAGTCTTATTTCTGATTTTCTTCTCGCCTGCTTTAGCCTATCTGACGATCGGTTTCAATGGGGGGAACACGCTGCTTTTCGAGGACGGATTGCTGCAATCGTTTCCCTTTAGAGCCTTTATACGCAGTGCATTTGTAAATGGGTTCAGCCCGCAATGGGTGCCCAATTCCGCCTGTGGGTTTTCCCTGTTGGCCGAGGGACAGAACGGGATCTGTTTTCCGAGTACGCAAATAATTTACCGGATATTTTCGGCCGAAACCGGCTGGTTGCTGGAAATGCTTCTGGCCCAACTCGTCTCTTTTATACTGTGCTATCTTCTTCTTCGACATTTCCGCGTCAGCAGAATCAGCTCCCTGTTCGGCTCTTGCGTGTATGCCTTTTGCGCCCCGACTTTTGTTGCGGTAAGCGTTCCGGCAATAATGTGGTGTTATTCGCTGCTACCGGGCATATTCCTGTCGTGCGACCACTTCATCGAAAGGCGACCGTTCTCCTTTGTTTACTTGACTGCGGTTTTCGCCCTGATCTTTCTGACCGGCCATCCTGTGATGATAATTTACATCGCCATGATGGTCGCTTTATACTTTGTATTTCGTCTGGTTCGTGACTGGAGAAGCAAAAAAAGTATCCGGGAAACCGGGCGGCGCTTTTGGATACTCCTGGCCAGCGCCTCGTTGGCGGCCTTAATCGCGTCTCCCCAGCTGCTGCCCATGCTGCAGGAATACCGATTCTCAGCGAGGACGGCAGGCGCCGCCATCTCTCTGGAGGCTTTACAAAATACTCTGTATCTTGATCCGAAGTGGGTGCCTTTGTCCCTGTTTCCAACTCCGTTCCAATGGAATGAATGGGAGTTCTGGTCAAACCATGTCCGGTTCCCGCTGTACGCTCTCTTTCTGGGTTTTGCCGGCGCTCTCTTTGGAGCAAAGGGGCCTGGCCGAAACTATTTTCTTTTTTTGTGCATGTTTTCAATTCTTATGGCTCTCGGGCCCTACGTCGGGCTCTGGAAATTCGTGCACTCCCTGCCGGTTCTCAGGCATTTCAGGTTTCCTTTCAGATGGCTGTTCTTCTTGCCGATTTGCGTATCGTTTCTTTCCGCCCGCAGTATGGACCGCTTTCTCAATGCGCCGGATGCCTTTACGCCCGCGACCTTTGCTCGCATAGTGAAATTCCTGCTGTTCGGCGGCGTAGTTGCAGGAGCAGTTTTATTCATTCGCCACCACAACAAGTTTTCGCAGCAGATCCGGACGTCCCTAGAAATTTCGCCGTGGCTCACCGGGTTACTCTGGATTTGCACTTTGGGAATGCTGGTTGCCGTGTTTCTCACTGTAACAAAAAATGCAACGAGAAGCGGTGTCATGCTCGGAGCTGCCTTTACAGTCGTATCCCTCTCTGCGACGCTTGCATTTGAAATCCAGGATCCCATGGTTATCAAAAATCTTGGGACGATCGGATGGAAAGGCGATAAGCGACCGCAGGAACCTCAGGCTTACAGGACTTCCAGCGCCATGAAGCCGTACGGTGTCTGGATGAAGGCCGCCATCGATCGTCATTATCCCTACACCGCAAATCTTACAGTCCTGAACGGGACACTGACTACCGGGCACTATTTCTCCTTCTTTCCCTATTGGGCAGCCAATGTATCGACATGGTGTCAGGACGCTCTTAAAGGCGACCATACGAAACAGATATATCTCAATTTAAGCTCCGCGAGATGGCTCTTCCCGTCAGATAGTTCATCTTCTGAAAAGCCGGCTTATCCTGCCGGATACTTTCAGGGAATGAAGGCATATAAGAACCCGGATGCGATACCAAGGGCGAGCGTGGTTTTTTCCCAGCATCTTTTTTCCGATGAGAGCGACCTTATCTCCTTCCTGGAGTCTTCCGGCGATTTTGACCCGCGACGGGATGCGGCTATTCTCAGGCAGGACGCGAAAACATGGAACCTTCTTCTATCAGATGCGAATGCGCCAAAAGCTGCCGCCATTCCGCCTAAAGCTACGATTGTAACCGAGAAGCCGGATCTCATTGAAATCGAGCTCGAGCCGGCGCCTCTGGGAGCGTTCCTCGTTCTGAGCGACACTTATTATCCGGGATGGAGGGCACTGGTGGACGGCGTTGAGACGAAGGTTCTACGAACTAATTATGCATTCCGAGGCATAAAACTTCCTGCAGGAGCCAAACACGCAGTCTTTTTCTATGATCCCCTGATCCCGGATGCTGCCTTGTTTTTGCCGACGCTTCTCCTGGCAGCGTTAGGGGTGGCAATGGGTTTACGTCATTACTCGATCAACAAGCGTAATTGATTTGAATATCAAAACTGGAACTCTTGCCGGAAAAGGCCGGCTCGAGAAGCGACTCTCAAATCATTATTCGGGAAGGAAGGAGCTATATGAGAAGAATATATTTGTCTTTCTGTTGTTGTCTGGTGTTTCTAACGACCCTGTTTTCCGCCTCTTTTTCCAGTGCTAAAATACTTGTTCTTGCTCCTCATCCGGATGATGACATTATTACTGCCGCGGGAATCACCTACCAGGCCGTAGTAAGGGCAGAACCAGTCAAGATCGTGTTTATGACAAACGGAGATATCCTCGGTATTAACCGAGGATATCTCCGACAAGGAGAAGCCGTAACGGCCGAGGCCTTTCTGGGAGTGATGGAAGATAATTTGATTTTTCTTGGATATCCTGATGGATATTTAAAAACACTATATGACAGTTACACAAATTCAAATGACGAATTCATGACCCCAAACGGTCAATCGGCCACTTATGGGAATCGCGGGTTAGGCAGCTCCGATTATCATTTTTACAGATACGGTTCTCATGCCGCGTATAACAGGCACAATATGGTTGCGGATCTTGCGGATGTTATTTCCGAGTTTAAGCCGGATCATATCCTTACTACTTCTGAATTTGATTTTCATCCCGATCACTCCACAACCTATGGATTGTTGGAACTTGCGATGTTATCCGTTTATGCCAATGACCCCAGTTACAGTCCGACCATACATAAAACTATTGTATGGTGGGACACGTCCGGCAGTTGGCCAAACCCTCTAAATCCGAACTCGTATTTTTCAGAAATTCCGGATTTCTCTCGAACGGGTCTTAACTGGAGCCAGAGAGAGAGTATCGATGTGCCCTTAGTGATGCAATCAACAAATTACACAATCAATTCGAAATACTTAGCCGTCGCAACTCATGAGTCCCAGGGAGGCACCAATGATTTCCTTGGCTCATACATTCATAAAGACGAAATCTTCTGGACTGAAAACCTTGTGGGAAACAATCATCCGCCGGTTCCCCATGCGGGTTTTGATCAAACGGTCAAGGGTGGGGCACAGGTTCAGCTCGATGGCTCGGTAAGCCTGGATACAGACAGTGACTCTTTGACCTTTCGATGGGTTCAAACCGGAGGTGTTCCAGTCCAATTATCAAATCCTGCTGTTGTCAATCCTACTTTTAATGCTCCAGCCGATTTAACAGATGAGACGCTGACTTTTTCGCTCGTCGTCAGTGATGGGATGTTCACCAGCCTACCCGACTCGCTCTCTGTCAAGATAACGACGGATATTCCCTCTGGGAACGTAGCCCCCCTGGCTGCGGTGACTGCTTCGTCCGAGAGTCCGCAGAGTGGCGCCATAAAGGCCGTTGACGGATACATTGACGGCTATCCCGGGGACTACACCCGCGAGTGGGCGACCAATGGGGAGAAAGCGGGAGCCTGGATCCAGTTGACCTGGCCTGTGCCCTACACAGTGGACCGTGTGGTTCTGTATGACAGGCCGAATCTCACCGACCGGATTCTAGGGGCGACCTTGACGTTCAGCGATGGTTCGACCCTTCAGGTAGGGCGTTTGGATAACGCGGGAAGAGGCACTGAATACACATTTCCCTCCAAAGTGGTCACGAGTGTCAGGATGAGTGTGGAGGCGGTGAGCAGCGGGACTCAGAATGTGGGGTTGTCCGAGTTCGAAGTATACGGAGTTTTCTCCACAGGGACTCAATACACCCTTACAACGTATGTCAGTCCTTTAGAGTCAGGGTCAATATCGAAGAGTCCGGACAGAGCGAGCTACGCTGAGGGTGAGCAGGTAACCTTAACGGCGACGGGTGGCCCCGGATATGCGTTTACTGATTGGAGCGGGGATGCAAGCGGTACGCAGAATCCTATAATCATTACGATGAACGGCGACAGGACGGTGACGGCCCATTTCACCGCCGGTAACGCCCCTCCTGTTGCAGCAAACGATGCGTACAGCACTAATGCAAATACAACTTTGGACCAGGCTGCCCCGGGAGTGCTGGGCAACGACACCGATCCCGAAGGGGCAGCCCTGACGGCACAACTCGTGACCGGTCCGTCTCATGGCGCCCTCACGCTCAATGCCGAGGGATCGTTCGCCTATACCCCTGCCGCGGACTATGCGGGGAGCGACAGCTTTACCTACAGGGCCAGCGATGGGACAAACAGCAGCAATATCGCAACGGTCACTCTTACTGTTTCAGAAACACTAACATTAAATTCGCTTTCACTTAACCCGACCAGTGCAGTGGGGGGGAACACTTCCGAGGGTACGGCAACATTGAGCGGGCCTGCGCCGAGCGGCGGGGCAGTGGTAACACTGAGCAGCGATAATGCAGCAGCGAGTGTGCCTGCCGGTGTTACGGTGCCGGGCGGCAGCACCAGCGCCGCGTTCACGATTACCACGACAGCGGTGTTCAGCTCCACCCCGGTTACGGTCACTGCCGTTTATGGAGGAGTGACAAAAACAGCGACGTTAACAGTAACAACAGCGGCTGCAACACTGAACGTAGCCCCCCTGGCTGCGGTGACTGCTTCGTCCGAGAGTCCGCAGAGTGGCGCCATAAAGGCCGTTGACGGATACATTGACGGCTATCCCGGGGACTACACCCGCGAGTGGGCGACCAATGGGGAGAAAGCGGGAGCCTGGATCCAGTTGACCTGGCCTGTGCCCTACACAGTGGACCGTGTGGTTCTGTATGACAGGCCGAATCTCACCGACCGGATTCTAGGGGCGACCTTGACGTTCAGCGATGGTTCGACCCTTCAGGTAGGGCGTTTGGATAACGCGGGAAGAGGCACTGAATACACATTTCCCTCCAAAGTGGTCACGAGTGTCAGGATGAGTGTGGAGGCGGTGAGCAGCGGGACTCAGAATGTGGGGTTGTCCGAGTTCGAAGTATACGGAGTTTTCTCCACAGGGACTCAATACACCCTTACAACGTATGTCAGTCCTTTAGAGTCAGGGTCAATATCGAAGAGTCCGGACAGAGCGAGCTACGCTGAGGGTGAGCAGGTAACCTTAACGGCGACGGGTGGCCCCGGATATGCGTTTACTGATTGGAGCGGGGATGCAAGCGGTACGCAGAATCCTATAATCATTACGATGAACGGCGACAGGACGGTGACGGCCCATTTCACCGCTGCGAACACAGCTCCTGTTGCAGCACACGATGCGTACAGCACCAATGCAAATACGCCTTTGGACCAGGCTGCCCCGGGAGTGCTGGGCAACGACACCGATCCCGAAGGGGCAGCCCTGACGGCACAACTCGTGACCGGTCCGTCTCATGGCGCCCTCACGCTCAATGCCGAGGGATCGTTCGCCTATATCCCTGCCGCGGACTATGCGGGGAGCGACAGCTTTACCTACAGGGCCAGCGACGGGACAAACAGCAGCAATATCGCAACGGTCACTCTTACTGTTTCAGAAACACTAACATTGAATTCGCTTTCACTTAACCCGACCAGTGCAGTGGGGGGGAACACTTCCCAGGGTACAGCAACACTGAGCGGGCCTGCGCCGAGCGAAGGGGCAGTGGTAACACTGAGCAGCGATAACGCAGCAGCGAGTGTGCCTGCCGGTGTTACGGTGCCGGGCGGCAGCACCAGCGCCGCGTTCACGATTACCACGACGACGGTGTCCGGTTCCACCCCGGTTACGGTCACTGCTGTTTATGGAGGAGTGACAAAAACAGCGACGTTAACAGTAACCACAGCGATTGCAACACTAAACATCGCCTCCCTGGCTGCGGTGACTGCTTCGTCCGAGAGCCCGCAGAATGGCCAGCTTGCCGTGAAGGCCGTTGATGGATACATTGACGGGTATCCCGGGGACTACACCCGTGAGTGGGCGACCAACAGGGAGAAGGTCGGGGCCTGGATCCAGTTGACCTGGCCTGTTCCCTACACAGTGGACCGGTTGGTTCTGTATGACAGGCCGAACTCCACCGACCAGATTCTGGGGGCGACATTGCTGTTCAGCGATGGTTCAACCCTTCAGATAGGGCCTCTGGATAACGCGGGAAGAGCCACTGAGTACACCTTCCCTGCCAAAGTGGTTACGAGTGTCAGGATGAGTGTGGATGCGGTGAGCAGCAGAACTCAGAATATCGGGTTGTCCGAGTTCGAGGTATACGGAGTTTTCTCCATTGGCAACGCACCACCTGTCGCAGCAAACGATGCGAACAGCACCAATGCAAATACGACTTTGGACCAGCCCGCCCCGGGGGTGCTGGGCAACGACACAGATCCGGAAGGTTCTGCCCTGACGGCACAACCGGTGAGCGGTCCGTCTCATGGGACCCTCACGCTCAATGCTGATGGATCGTTCACCTATACCCCTGCTGCGGACTATGCGGGGAGCGACAGCTTTACCTACAGGGCCGGCGATGGGACAAACAGCAGTAATATCGCAACGGTCACTCTTACGATCAGTAATCCTGTGCCGTTATTGGATCATATCGTGATTAGTCCTTCTTCTGTGAGCATTACGGCCGGAGAGAGCCAAGCCTTCACGACGGAAGCCTTTGACCGGTACAACAACAGCCTGGGCGATGTGACCGGAATGACTACCTTTACAATCAGTCCTGATGGGTCCTGTACGGGTGCAAGCTGTACGGCTAGTGCGGCCGGAGCCCATACGGTGACCGGCAGTTACGACGGCAAGACGGTTCAGGCGAGCCTGCAGGTGAACCCTGCGGCCCTTTCCAACTTCTTGATTAAGGCAATCGGAGGCGGCGACATCGCTCCTCAGACAGCTGGTGTGCCCTTTGACATCCGGATTACGGCCCGCGACCAGTACAACAATACGGTAACGAGCTTCACGGGCACCGTCCAGATCGATTCGAACGGGGCTCTCAACGGGGCTCCGGTGATAAGCGGCGCCTTCGAAGCCGGCGAGCTGGCTACTCAGAGTGTGACGATCAACTCGGCGCAGTTAGGGACTACGCTCAGCGCAACCGGTCCAGGTGGAGCCAATGGGACGAGCAACAGCTTTACGGTGAACCCGGCTGGATTGGGCAACTTCCTGGTTGAGGCAGCGACGGGCGGCAATATCGGTCCACAGACTGCAGGAGTTCCTTTTAGTATTAAGATCACAGCCCGCGACCAGTACAACAACACGGTGACCAGTTTCAATGGGACCGCAGCATTAGAGACCACGGCTGGCGCCATCAGTCCGGCCAGCGTAACTTTCTTAAGCGGGGCTTCCACCCTGAGTGTGGCGGTCACCGAGGCCGGGGCGCTCCAGAACATCACGGCGATCTCCGATACTCATCAAGGGACGAGCAACGAATTTACAGTCAGCCCTGCAGGGTTGGGTAACTTCCTGATTACGAATGTTGCGGGCGGATCCATTGATCCGCAGACCGCAGGAGTTCCTTTTGACATTAAGATCACGGCCCGCGACCAGTACAACAACGTCATCCAAGACTTCAGCGGAACAGTGGCTCTTTCGACCAATGCGGATAGTATTACCCCGGCGAGTGTGACCTTTACCGGGAGCGAGGGCGGGGTTCTCACCCCGAGTGTGACGCTGAGCCAGTCAGGGACCGACAAGACGATCACGGCCATCTCGGATAGCCACATCGGGCAGAGCAACACCTTTACGGTGAACGCCGGCGTTCTCACTCACTTCAAGGTTGAGGCTGCGGGCGGCGGAGATATCGGCGCCCAGACGGCCGGGGCCACCTTTGGGATCCGGATCACGGCCCAGGATGCCAACAACAACACTGCGGTCAGTTTCAATGAGACCGTGGACATCAGTTCCACAGGGTCACTTTCTGCGGGGAGCGGGACGACGGCTGCTTTTACCAATGGGATGTTGACGTCTCACAGTCTAGCGATTTTGAATGCGGGCAGTTTTACCATCACCGCCGCCAAGACCGGAGGGACGGAGGCCGGGGAGAGCAACAGCTTTACAGTGAACAACCCGATTCCGACCCTTACGGACATCTTGCCCGCGAGCAAGACGTATGGAGAAGCGGACTTCACGCTGACAGTCAACGGCAGCGGTTTCGCTGCCGATTCTGTGGTGCAATGGAATGGAGAGAGTCGTACAACGACGTATGTATCTTCGAGCCAGTTGACAGCGGCAATACCGGCAGCGGACATAGCAGCGGCAGGGACGGCCCAGGTGACAGTGTTCAGTCCCGCACCGGGTGGCGGTACCTCTAATGCCCAGACCTTTATAATTGAGTGATGGAGGTTATTAGAATGGCCTACGTACTGCACCAATTATTGTCAGAAAGTGCAGCGAAATATCCTGACAAAGAGGCATTAGTTTTTCAAAACGATAGAATTACGTATGCCGATTTGGAGAGGGAAAGCAACAAATTGGCTTATGTTCTCTCAGAAAGCGGGATAGAAAGAGGAGCGCGGGCTGGAATTTATATGAACAGGGGCATAACCTCAATAATCGGGGTTTTTGGGATCCTGAAAGCAGGAGCAACGTATGTTCCCATAGATCCCATGTGCCCACCAGGCCGTCTCAACTACATTGTGAACAAGTGTGGAATAAAATCCCTGCTGACTTCACAAGGAAAAATAACAAATATAGAGCAAGCGTTTCCTGCAAACTCTCCGCTGGAAAGCATTCTTGTGATGAACGGCCAGAAGTCAGGCTCCGGATCGCCCGGGTCTGTAGGGCAAGGCTTTAGCCTTGCTGACTGCCGAAAAACCGCAACCCTGAAGGGTTGCCCTACAAATGCAGCTACGAAACCACACGGACCTGCGAAATTAATCGACTGGCAAGAGGTACGAGGGGCCGCAAAAGAAGATGCTCCCTGTGTGAATACGATCGACTCGGATTTGGCGTATATCCTGTTTACTTCGGGCTCGACAGGCACTCCCAAGGGGGTCATGCTGTCGCACTTGAACTCTTTGACCTTTATAAACTCGGCACATGACTTCTTCCAGATAAAAATGAATGATAGATTTTCGAATATCTGCCCCCTGCACTTCGATATGTCCGTTTTCGACCTCTTCGTCGCATTCAAGGCAGGAGCTACTGTGGTCATCATCCCGGAGACCATTACCACTTTTCCGGTAAAATTGGCCGAGGTCATTGCGAAGAACAGAATATCGGTGTGGAATTCCGTGCCGTCAGCACTTTCTCTTTTGGCTGCATATAGGAATCTGGACAGCCATGATTTGTCAAATCTGCGATTGATTCTTTTCGCGGGAGAACTATTTCCCCTGAAATATCTGCGGCGACTCAAGGAAGCTGTTCCCGGAGCACGGTTTTGCAACATGTATGGTCAGACGGAAGCAAATTCTTCAACGTATTATTGGGTTGACCAGCTCCCCTCAGACGCCAACGCATCACTTCCCATCGGCAGATCGCTGCCGAATTTCGAAGTTTTCGCCCTGGACGAAGCCGGCAAACAGGTGAGCAAACGCGGACAAGGCGGACAAGAAGGTGAACTCTATGTGAGGGCGGCCACCGTTGCGCTAGGGTATTGGGGTGACGTTGAAAAAACAGAAAAGTCTTTTGTGAAAAACCCTCTTAAGCCTGACCTGAATGAGAGAGTTTATAAGACCGGGGACCTGGTCCATCTGGATTCTGACGGCAACTATGTATTCCTGGGCCGGAAGGACCACATGATAAAGAGCCGGGGATACAGGATCGAGATCGGCGAAATAGAAACAGTATTGTGCAATCATCCGGAAATCAAGAACGCTGTCGTCATCCCGATTCCGGACGAGCTCATAGGGAATAGAATTTCGGTAATCGTCGTTCCCTTGACACCCGGCAAAATTGAGAAGGAGGATATTCTCCAGTGTTGCTCAAAACAACTGCCGAGGTACATGATACCTGAGATTATTGAATTCCGCGACTCTCTGCCCGCCACTTCATCCGGAAAGGTTGATAGAAAAAAGTTGAGTGATCAAAAAGACTATCCGCAGATTTCTTACCCTGCTGTTGCCCCTTGCGATAGCGCGGGGACAAGCCAAAACGCGGGCACAGGCAGATGGCGCAGATTAAATATTAACGAGGCCCCAGACTAATGAACCTAAAAAAAGCATTTGGGACGCAGAAAAATCGGATAAACGCAGATAAGGTCGGATAATAAAACGTTCTTGTATCGTAAAAGCAGTCACCCTGCGGGTGAATTTTTTTCTCTAAAAATTCTTTTGTTTGATCTGCGGTTATCGTTCGACTGAGCTCACGCCGAAGTCTGCGTTCATCTGCGTCCAACTGCCGTTTTCAGGATGAAAAGACCAACACTATGGAACCGCGAAGGCGCGAAGGACGCTAAGAAAAGATTCAAGATTTGAATTCCTGATTTGTGATCTCCTTCGCGTTCTTAGCGTCTTGGCGGTTAATGGCTTTTGATTTGGGATGTACAAAATTCAATAGGAGACGAAGTAAAGCATCCGTAAAAAATCCGCGGATCTGCGTAATCTGCGGATAAATCTCTCGTCTCAGCAGTTTGGTTCCGTTTACCGGGAGGAGGCTGAGTCCATGCAAAAGCTCATCAAGAACAACTGGCATCGCGAATCCGGGAAGCCGTTCGCCACAGCTAAGATCCTGAGTCACGAGATCCATCCCGAAGGCCTGGACGTCGATCGGATCCGGTTTTTCGAGGCAGGGAGCCTCGCCCCGGAACGGAGCGTCGGTCACATCATCAGCGTTCATCGGGGAAGCGGAAGACTTCACGTGTCGGGTGACAACAGACAGTCCTTTCACGTGGAGGCAGGCGTCCACCTTTATCTCCCGCCCAGCCTGGAAAGCGTTCTTGACGCGGAACCGGGGACCGAACTTTTGCGCGTGTCGAGCGCATCGGCCTCGCAGGCGCGCGGCAAGCGGCTGCTGCTTCGCGACGAGAACATTTCTTGCAGCCTGTGCTTCCGGCTCCCAGTCGCTTCGGTGGATTCTTACACCCCAGTACTTGAGCCGCCGGATCTTTCTGCACCACGATCCGATCCTGCTGTCCAAGATCAGGGAATCCTGTCTCCTGGTTCCGGACCACGATGTTCGACGTAGCAGGACTTCCCGGAAACGAAGACGGAGAGCCTGTGTTCAAAATGTCCTACAATTCCCGAACAGAGTTCAACGTCTGCTACGACGTGAAAGGAACAGCACGCGTGCGCATGGCTCAACACCCGTACCAGGAGGCGCAACAGACTCTGGGGCCCATGGCTGCCGCTCGACGGCGACTCAACCTATCACTTGAACGAGGCCGCCGGGAGCCCCGAAGAAGAACGCCGCTGCGACGAAATGACCGGGACCCCGCGAATTCCTTCGCAATAAACACGAAGTCTACATCGCTGACGGCCATGTGACGCTCTTCTGCCTGTTTGATCCGGCGCCCACGGGTGTGGAGCGCCACAGGCCCGGAGAGTACAGCGACTACGAACCCCTGTCGCAGGTGCTTGGAACCATGGCATACGAAACTCACCAGCAGGAGATCGCGAGATACGATGAGATGGTGGACCGGCTCTCTATGGCCAAGGCCATGGGCGCGTCGAGCGCGCTTCACGGAACTCCGGTGTGGGAGCTGTACCTGCGAGGCCGCGAGGCGCAAGCGGCCATCGAATCCGGGCTTGCAAAGACCCTTGCAGCCAAAGACAACGGACGCGCGAGGGTCCTTGGGCACTGGATGCAGCCAATAACCGAGAAGCCTCAAAGCAGTTACCGCGCAGATGCGAAGGACGACACTAAGAAAAGCATAGCTTCGCGAGTTTAAAGCCTTAAACCTAACCCGGACAAGCCGGAACCAAAATCAAAAACCTTTGAACCGCCAAGGCGCGAAGGTCGCGAAGGTTTAAAGCTCTAACCCAGAATTAAAATTTAAGGATTTCCTTTGCGTTCCTTGCGCCTTCGCGGTGAAATTTTCTTTCCATCTAAAAAGAGCAGTTAACCGCAGAGAACTCACCCTGCACTCGTTTATAAAAACCCATCCTCACCCGTCCCCTTGAAGGAGAGGGGCTAGTGGACGGTACAACCTGCTAACATAGGTAACAAACTAACCTATGGACATGGGTAACACGTTAAACTGCAGGGCTAGGAGGATTATCCTATGCCCTGGAGAAAGACGGAGCCCATGGAAGAGCGTTTAAAGTTAATAGCCGACTGGCTTACCGGTTACAGTATCACCGAGCTGTCTGTGATCTACGGAGTAAGCCGCAAGACCATTTACAAATGGACCGAGCGTTACGACAGGCTCGGCCAGGATGGCCTAAAAGAACTTTGCCGCGCTCCGGTCAATCATCCGAACCAGACCGACGAGGAAATCATCGACCGTCTGGTTGAAGCAAAGCAGTTGCATATGACCTGGGGTCCCAAGAAGCTGTTAGACTTCTTAAACCGTGCGACCAGCCCCAGATCAAATGGCCCTCTGTCTGTACCGCCGAGAAATGGCTCAAAAGACGGGGCCTTGTCAAGGATCGGCGGCTGCGCAAGAGGACGCCGAAATACAGTGAACCTTTTCTGGCCTGCGACGCGCCGAACAAGGTCTGGAGCGCAGACTACAAGGGCCAGTTCAAGACCGGCGATGGCCGATGGTGCTATCCTCTGACCATCACCGACAACATGAGCCGTTACCTGCTTACGTGCAAGGGCCTTTATTCTCCTTGCCACGCGGACACCCGGCCATGGTTCGAGTGGGCGTTCCGCGAATTCGGCCTGCCGGAGGCCATACGCACCGACAACGGGACGCCGTTCGCCGGGCGCGGGGTAACCGGCCTCAGCCGGTTGTCGGTCTGGTGGATCAAGCTCGGCATCAGGCCGGAACGGATAGAATCCGGCAAGCCCCAGCAAAACGGGCGTCATGAGCGGATGCACCGTACCCTGAAGCAGGACACGGCCAAGCCGCCCAAGGCGGACATGAACCGCCAACAAATCCGGTTCGATGAGTTCCGGCACGAATACAATTACGACCGCCCGCATGAGGCGCTCGACAAAAAGACGCCCGCGAGCGTTTACGAGCCGTCACCCAGGAGGTTCCCGGAAAAACTCCGCGAACCTGAGTACGATCACGGCGTCGAGGTTCGAACGGTCCGCCATCAACGGCGAAATCCGGTTTAACGAGAACCTACTACTTCATCTCCGAGCTTCTGGCCGGAGAAAGAGTCGGTCTTGTCGAGGCAGCAGATGGAAAATACGAAATCCGCTTCGGTTTCCATCCTATCGGCATACTCGACGTGAAGGCTCGGGAAAGTGGAGCCTAAGTTAAGAAAAGTGTAACCCATGTCCATAGGTTAAAATGTAACCCATGTGCATGTTGCACAGACAAGGATAATTCTATCCGCTGGGCGCAGGCAAAGATCGCAGAGAAAAATCAAACATTTGGAATAAAAAGCCGTATCACCGAGAAGGTGAACGCTTTTAGATTTTTATTGATTTTCTTTGCGTTCTTTGCGGCCAAACAAAAGCAACTGCCGTTTTAGGTTAAAAAATCTTCGCCTGTCCTTGGCGTTTTGTCGTTTCAATGTTTTGGTCCCGGCCTGTCCCGACGCGAGTCGGTGCTATTCGGGTCAGGAAGAAGGAGTGAATACGCACATGACAGACGAGCTTGATGCATGTACGGTCTGTTCCAGGCGCACGTTTCTTAAATGCGCAGGAGCTGCGACCGGCCATGTTTTTGGCCGGATGCAGGGACAGTAAGAACGATAGCATCGAGGACTCGTCGAACATAATTCCTCCGCCTCCTCCGGCTGCTCCTCCCACTGCGCAGCAGAGTTGTGGCCGTGAATGACAATACTGTAACGACATGGGACGGGAGTAAAACCTGGTATGGTTCTGACAGTTTTGTCAATCAGGTCCGTGTTGATGAAATGGTTAAAGAAGGCGTCACGACATTAACAGGTCAAGCTGCAGAAACCGACGCGTGGAATCAGCGTTATTCCAAACTATAGGTCAGGCAAAAAAATTTCCGTTAAACTGAACGCGAACAATGCGGAATCGGCGGTGATCTCATCGATCCCCTGCCGCAGCTCCTCAAGGCCCTGGTGAAGGGACTGAAAGCCGGAGGAGTTGACGAGTCGGATATCTGGTTTCTGGAACCTTCCCGGAAGATCGATGATAGAGTAGCGCAACCTGTAAAGGAAGCGTATCCCGGGGTTTCCTTTTCGGCGCTCTGCGACAGCGTATAGTTCCGCCTGCACCTTCACTCATCAGATCCCGGTCTCACAATACGACCACGGCGATGCCGATATAAGCAATTCACAATTGCCGGACCAACTCGGCTCTTCAACCTACTTCATTCATATGCCAATCTGAAAGCGCATGGAATGGCAGGAATCACATTAACCTATAAAAACCTCTTCGGGCCTGTTTGAAAAGTCGACAATCCCGAAATTTCACAAACTCCTTTTTTAAAACAAGGAACAACCCTCTCGTTGAAATTTATGCAAATAGCAATGTGGAGGGTAAAACCGCTCTTATTCATCGGTGACGGCATTTATGGGAACTGGATGACTAATTATACCGCAACCTCTCGATGGAGTGTGTTTGGGAATGATGCCTGGCCCAAAAGGATTTTTTTATCCACAGACCCGGTGGCTGTAGACTGCGTTATGTATGATTTTCTTCAGTGGCAGAAGCAGAACCTTACCGCGCAAGACGAAACCTATCTGGTCCTGGCTGCCAATGCAAACCAGGGAACACGGGACCACTGGAACAATGCAACTGACAAGAAATATTCCCTTATTGATTTTGTTCAGCGAGATATTACTACTTAGCGACGCTCTACCTCAGACCGATAAAACGAAACCAAAATCTTTGAACCTGAATATGGGTTGGACGCAGATGAACGCAGATAACCGCAGATCAAACAAAAGAATTTTTAGAGAAAAAAATTCACCCGCAGGGTGATTGCTTTTACGATACAAGAACGTTTTTTTATCCGACCTTATCTGCGTTTATCCGCTCGTAAAAAGTCAAAATCTACCACGGAGGCACAGAGACACGGAGAAAAAATCGTAACTACTCAGGTAGTTTAATGTAGGGCAAGGCTTTAGCCTTGCATTCATGCGGTCCGCGCCAGTTCGCATGTTGGGCGCAACCCTAAAGGGTTGCCCTACAAAGGCTTTTAAAATCGGACCTGAGTAGATACAAAAAATCTTTAGAATTAAAGAGCTTTCCTCCGTGACCTCCGTGCCTCTGTGGTAAAATCCGCTTTTTTACGACTTCATCAAAATTAACTATCTTGATTTTGTAAAGTACCTTAACAGCATGGGGAGAAATAAATTTGAACCGCAGGATCGTAATTATCGGAGCCGGTGGATTATCCTGTCAGGTGCTGGATATCCTTGAGGCCTGTAACCATTCAGGGCCGCGATATGAAATTCTTGGGTACATTGTGGATTCCATGTGGGAGAAGCCCGGCGTTGAGATAAACGGATTCCGGGTTCTCGGCGACCTCGACTGGTTTGACACCTGCCAGGAAGAAGTATTTGCGATTACGGCCGTTGCCGCTCCGGACGCAAGATTTCACCTGGTTGAAAAAGCGAAAGAGCGAGGGATCCGCTTTTGTAATATTATCCATCCGGACACCATATTAACGCGGAACATGTCCGTTGGGGAAGACGTGATAATGCACGCGGGCTGTATTTTGTCTAATCAGAACGGCATCGGCAATCACGTCATCGTAAACATGGACTGCACCATTGGCGAAAAAACCCTCATAGAAGATTTTGTGACATTGTCTCCAGGGGTAAACGTATCCGGTGATGTCACCGTAGGCATGGGCACATTCATTGGAACCGGAGCCGACATCATCGAAAAAGTGCGCATTGGGGAATGGTCTGTGATAGGAGCAGGGTGCACGATTATTCGCGATGTACCGCCCAATACCACGGTGGTAGGGGTCCCGGGAAAGGTAATTAAGACCCGGGATGCGGGATGGTATAGAACGAAGTGAAAAGGGTTGGGAGATTTTCACCAGCGTGTACGGGTCGGGCAACAGTGCCTAGTGGCTGAATCCCCGAGGTTCCAGAGCCCATTATAAGTACAACTGATATGAAAGGAGAAAAAAAATGAAGCCAATAGCGATGATTACAGCTCTTTTAACAATGCTTGTTCTTGTGTTCATCACTTCCTGTGGACGAGACAAAAACAGCCCGGCACCCGCGCCAAACGTGATCGGGACAGTAAAAACGGTTGAAGAAGTGTATCCTTGCCCGACGGATGACAACCTGGTAAGCAAGGTCTCAATGTCGGCGACAGCCCTGATTAAGGATTCCCGCACTGTTGAGTACTTTTCGCCGAACTCCGTTACCATTCCTGTCAACGGGATTGTAAAATGGACTGATGGCATCACCGATACAGACCCGTATTGGTGGTGGGAGATCATCAGCGATAACAAGTCGTGGTCTACTCCTCCCGTTATTAAGCCGGGAAATTCCGTCTGTCTCCGATTTCCGGTCCCCGGAACATATGGTTACCATTGTGCAGATTGGGTGAAGGGGACGGTAGTAGTTCAGTAGAACAGATCCAGGGGTGACCATAAAGCGCGGCGAGGTTACAGGGACCAGGTCCGGGGTCCGGGGTGATGCAGTCTCTTGACCCCGGCTGCCGGGACCCTCGACCCTGCATTACGGACAACATGGCGGACGATCTTCATCAGAAAACAGTTCATGCCCTCGTATGGAGTTTTCTCGAGTCTGTTGCACAACGCGGCGTGCAATTCGTCATCGGGATTGTTTTGGCGCGACTGCTGTTTCCCGAGCAATTCGGCCTGATCGGGATGCTGACCATCTTCATTGCCGTCATCCGAACGTTCCTTGACAGCGGATTCGGCGCCGCCCTGATTCAGAAACGGGAAATAACGCAAACCGATACCTGTTCGATTTTCTATTTTAATATATTGGTAGGGCTGGCTGCTGCGGGCTTCCTGTGCATGGCCGCTCCCTGGATTGCCGCTTTCTATAAACAGCCTGTCCTGACTCCAATGACGCGAGCCTTGTCGCTGACCATCGTGATCAATTCCTTCGGCTTGATTCAGAACACTGTCCTGACCAGACAAATCAACTTTAAGACTCTGACCAAGGCAAATCTGATTGCCGGTGCTCTGTCGGGCGTGACCGGAGTTACCCTGGCGGCCCTTGGTTTTGGTGTATGGAGCCTGGTTGTTCAGCAAGTATCTGCCGCGCTTTTTTTAACCATCTCTCTCTGGTCTTTCAGTCCCTGGCGGCCGGCACTGATCTTCAGCTTTCATGCCCTGCGCGAAATGTTCGGCTTCGGCTCGCGTCTGCTGTTTTCGGGTATCCTTAACCAGATTTTTGATAACATCTATCTGCTGGTCATCGGCAAGTTCTTTTCAGCATCCGATCTGGGTTTTTTTACACGCGCCAAGACCTTGAATGATCTTCCCTCTCAAACCTTGTCGGGAATCGTAGGACGGGTCACTTTTCCCGTTTTTTCCACCATCCAGGATGATCGTGCGCGCTTGAAAAGAGGACTGAAAAAGGCCTTGACTGCTCTGGTTCTGGTGAATTTCCCGATGATGCTCGGTTTGGCAATTATCGCGCGTCCATTGGTGCTGGTGCTGTTGACTGAAAAATGGTTGCCGTGTGTTCCCTATTTGCAGCTGCTCTGTGTGGCCGGCTTGCTGTTTCCGTTGCACCTGATGAACTTGAATGTGCTGCAAGCCATGGGGCGGTCCGACTTGTTTTTACGCCTGGAAATCATAAAAAAAGTCATGATCGGGATCAATATAGCGATCACATGGCGGTGGGGCATCTCGGCAATGATCTACGGCATGATCGTAAGTTCGGTCATCGGTTATTATCTGAACAGTTATTACAACGGAATTCTGATCAGTTACCCGATCAAGGAGCAGGTGCTTGACCTGTTCCCGTATCTCATCGTGGCAGTACTGATGGGCAGCGGGGTATATGCAGCTGGATTGCTGCAGTTTCCGGGCAATTGGTTCATGCTCTTGGTGCAAATTATCACGGGGATTATCGTCTATGTTTCCCTGTGCCGCGCTTTTCGTCTGAAGGCTTTTATGGAAATCTGGCAGGCGATGTGGAATAGAATGCCGTTGGTGAAGGCAGGAACAGCAGAATAGCAGCTCGTAGCTGATAGCTCTTAGTCTGGACTTTTTACTACGAGCTACGAGCCATGAGCTAAGAACTACTTTCATCAGAGTTAGTAAGTTACAAATCAAAATCTTGAAAAGCTTTTTGCCACAGAGGTCACCGAGAACACAGAGAAAATCTTTTAAAGAGTTGAACTAGACGCTTCTTGGTTTTCTCTGTGCCCTCTGTGTGCTCTGTGGCAAATATCCCGGCTTGTCCGGGTTGGGAGTTTCTAAAACATGACAGAGCCTCTGGTAAGCATCCACATGACCACATACAACCACGCGCCTTTTATCGTCCAGGCTATCGAGGGAGTTTTACAGCAGAAAACGGATTTTCCCTTCGAGCTGGTCATCGGAGAGGACTGCTCTATCGATGGTACACGGGAAATTGTCTTTGAATATCAAAAAAAATATCCGGATATCATTCGAGTGATCGCGTCGGAAAAGAATGTCGGAATGAAAAATAACGGATACCGCACCACGAGAGCCTGTCAAGGAAAGTACATTGCCTTTTGCGAAGGTGATGACTACTGGCAGAGTCCTCACAAACTGCAAAAACAGGCAGATTACCTCGAACGTCATCCGGAGTGTGGCTTGGTGTATTCCAGTTATGACGTGTATCATGTCAGCTCTAAGCAGAAGATAAATGATTTTATAAAATACCGAAAGCGGAAGATGCCGGAAAACCCCGGTATATCCGATATTGTCGGCGGCAAGGGCGCACCTCTCACCTGTACCGTTATGGTGCGCCGGGTTCTTTGTGAGCAGATCATTGAAGCCGATCCTTACCTTCACAAAAGCGGCCATTTTCTCATGGGTGATACCCAACTCTGGGCGGAGATGGCAACTAAGGCCCGTCTTTATTTTATCCCTGAGTCGCTGGCTACTCATAACATCACCGATGAATCAGCTACCAGAAGCAAGAACGTCACAAAGGCATTGCGGTTCTCAATTTCAAATGCGGAACTTTTTCTCTATCTTTGCAACAAGTATAATCTTCCACAACGGTTAAAGCAGAAGTATGAAATATACTTTGCGGAATGCTCTTTGCGACTTGCTTTTCATACGCGAAATAAGCAATTGGCAGATGAGGCTCGAAGCAAGAAAAATACATTCACGCCGGAAGAATGGCTTCTCTATTATGGAGCCAAAAATCCGATGTTTCATTATCCGCTTCGTCTCGCAGTTATATGCCGTAACCTGTTTAGAAAAAAACATAGTCAATGGGCGTAGGATGAAAACAGGCGACGCCCTAATAAAATAACCGCTTTGCAACAGCAACGAGGGCAATCATAGTCCAGGGAGGTAGTGACATGGTACATATAGCACAAATCGGCGTGGGTTACTGGGGACCGAATCTTCTCAGGAACCTTGTGGCAAACAAAAAATGCAAGATATCAGCGGTGGCGGACCTATCACCCGAAAGGAGAGAATATGTGCGCGGCCTCTATCCTGCAGTACGGGTCATTGAGGACGTTGAAGAAGTGATCCGAGATCCCGACGTCGAGGCAGTGGTAATTGCAACGCCTGTAGCGACCCATTTTGATCTGGCTATGCGGTCGCTTGCTGCAGGGAAGCACATCTTAGTCGAAAAGCCGATGGCACGGAGCGTCCAAGAGGTGGATCAGATCGGAAGGCTCGCGGCCGAAAAGAATCTTGTTGCGATGGTCGGGCACACGTTTCTCTTTAACAATGCGGTACGCTACGTCAAGAAACTGATCGATTCAGGGGAGCTTGGTGATATCCGGTACATCTACAGTCAACGATTGAATCTCGGCAAGATCCGGTCCGACGTTGATTCGCTGTGGAATCTGGCGCCACATGATATCAGCATCATACAATACTGGCTTGGCGATCCGAAGCCGCTCTCCGTCATAAGGAGCGGAGCCGATTTCATTCAGGAGAATATCGATGACGTCGTTTTCATGAGCATCATGTACCCAAAAAAGATCATGGCCCATATCCACGTCAGCTGGCTGGATCCTCTGAAAGTCCGTATGATGGTCGCAGCGGGTTCCAAAAAAATGGTTGTGTACGATGACATGGCGGATAACAAGATTACTATTTACGATAAAGGGATAGACAGAAAACCGTCCGCAAACGGCGACCGCAGCAGTCTGCAGCAGGCCTTTGATCACCGTTCCGGAGACGTACTGCAGCCGAAGATAGATTTCAAGGAACCGCTGAAGGTTGAGATCGATCATTTTCTGGACTGTATCGAAAACGGGACAACATGCCTGACCGGCGTCGAGCACGCCAAGAATGTGGTTGAGATCCTTTCCACCGTCAACACTGCGATGGTGGCGGCATAAATGATGGAACTGAAGAGCAAAAGATCGATGAAGGATCAAAAAAAGAAATTGGCCCTTGTTTGCACAAAAGGCGGCCATTTCGAACAGATGGCCAATCTGTCCGACTTTTTCAGCTGCTACAACCATTTCTGGATAACCAACAAAAATAAGCAGACTGAGAGCGAACTGAAGAAAGAGCGAGTGTACTACATTGAAATGGCTCACTTTAAAAAGCCCTGGACCTATTTATACCAGGTAGCGCCGGTCCTGAAAATATTCAGCAGGGAAAGGCCCACGCACGTGCTTTCGACAGGATCAGGGAGAACGGCTTTTGTCCCTTTTTTGCTATCGCGGCTTCTAAACATAAAATTCCTTTACATCGACACCTTTTCACGGGTGCACGGCCATTCAAAGTTCGGTACATTTTTGCTCAAGACGAAGAACAATATATATTCACAATGGGAAAATCCACACAATCAAAATACCATCTATATCGGACCGATATTCAAGCCTCAGAACATGTATACAAAACGGCATGACTTGAACTATGTATTTGTCACGGCAGGCACAAGAGAAGAACCGTTTACAAGGCTGGTAAAAACGGTCGAAGATTTAGTCAAAAAAGGCGTTATAAAAGAAAAGGTCATCATTCAGGCAGGACATACAAAATACAACTCGCACTATGTCGAGGTGTTTGATTTTTGCGCGCCGGAAAAAATAGATGAGCTGATCCTGAATGCACGGTATGTCATCACGCAGGAGAGCGCAGGCATCGGCACCCAATGCCTGAAATATAGAACAAGGTTTATGGTCATGCCGAGAGATTATCGATACGGAGAACTCCCAACCAAAAGCGATATGAAAGAGGATTTACATTACCGACTTGAAGAATTGGGCTATACAAAAGTCGTGAAAAATGCCAGTGAGTTGGAAAAAGCCATAATAGATTTGAATAGTTTAAAGACGGGATTTGATTTTGATAATAGCAGGGCAATTTCTAAATTAAAGACAGCTATGGAGGAAGCATGAATATTCAACTTGTCGATTTAAAAGCCCAATATGAAACGATTAAAGACGAAATAGATTCAGCAATTAAGGAGGTCCTTGCGGAAACGGCCTTCATTGGAGGTCAGCGCCTGAAAAAATTCGAAGAAGCGTTCGCAAGGTTCTGCAGTGTGAAACATTGTGTCGGGGTCGGTAACGGCACGGATGCATTATTCATCGCATTAAAAACACTTGGTATCGGCGCTGGCGATGAGGTCATCACTGTAGCGAACAGCTTCATCGCAACCTCTGAAGCAATAACGCAGACGGGCGCGAGAGTCGTCTTCGTCGACATAGATCCGAGGACGTACAACATAGACACGAACAAGATCGAGGAAAAAATCACCTCGCAAACCAAGGCTATCATCCCCGTCCATCTTTACGGGCAGCCTGCTGATATGGACCCGATTATTGCCCTGGCGAAAAAGTATAATTTAAAAATCATCGAGGATGCGGCACAGGCACATGGCGCAGTCTATAAGGGGAAAACCATCGGTTCCATAGGCGACATGGCCTGTTTCAGCTTCTATCCCGGGAAAAACCTTGGCGCCTACGGTGATGCCGGCGCAATAGTGACCGGTGACGACGTGCTTGCCAATAAGGCCCGTATGTTCGCTAATCATGGACGAGTTGACAAATATGACCATGAAATGGAAGGAATCAACAGTCGCATGGACGGTCTCCAGGCAGCCATACTCGGGGTCAAGTTAAAACATCTTGACGAATGGTCTGAGGCGCGCAGAAAGAACGCCGAACTGTATGATCATTATCTGAAGGGAACGGACCTGGTAACGCCACGAGAGATAAAAGAGGTGAAAGCAGTATATCATCTTTACGTTGTGCGGACAAAAAAGGACGTGCGAAAAAAACTTCAGGATCATCTCAAATCAAAAGGCATTGCCAGCGGTATTCATTATCCTATTGCATTGCCGAACCTGAAGGCTTACTCATATCTGAATTATAAGGGCAATGATTTCCCGGAGGCAACGAAGGCATCTCAGGAGATCGTGTCCTTACCGATGTATCCGGAGCTGGAAAAAGACCAGATACGTTATGTTGCTGAAGCGATCCATGATTATTTAGACCATGAGAAAACCGTCTTCGACAACGCCTTGGCTGCTGCTTCGGCAACGTCCAGAAATTTCCACGACGCTGGTGTTTCCTCGATCGGAGAAAGGTAAATGGTCCAAAGTGCGTTTGTCCCGAACTATATCATTATTTCACCGGTAAAAGATGAAGAAAAGTACCTTGAGAGCGCCATTCAATCTGTAATCAGCCAGACGGCAAAACCTGCTCAATGGCTGATTATAGATGATGGTTCCCACGACGGAACAGCCGGCATTTTAGATGCGTATAGCCGCAAATATGACTGGATTAAAGTAGTACGGTTAGACAAAGAAGCGAAAAGACAGCCGGGCTCCTCTGTTATTCACGCGTTCAATAAAGGCTATGAACTGATTAACGATTATAAATTCGATTTTATCGTGAAATTAGACTGTGATGTGAGGTTTGGGCCCGAATATTTCGAAACATTGTTATTGAAATTCAAAGATGATGCCACGCTGGGGATTGCGTCGGGTGTATACCTTGAGAACAGGGGAAAAGGTTTCCTGGCAGTGAAGATGCCCGAGTACCACGCTGCGGGCGCCTCCAAAGTTCTCAGATGGGAATGTTTCAGGTCGATAGGAGGCTTTACTCCTGAAAAGGGCTGGGATACTGTTGATGAAATAAAGGCCCAGGTGCGGGGTTGGAAAACCGGTCATTTCAAGGAGATCCTCTTTTATCATTTGAAAAATGAAGGGACCGGAATCGGCTCTGTTCGAACAAATAAAATGCATGGTGAAATATATTATTTAACGGGAGGAAGCACACTCTTTTTCTTTTTAAAAGTTGCGCACCGAATGCTGTTCGGTAATCCCTTTTTGATCGGCGGCATTATGATGCTCCTTGGTTATCTCAGTTCCTTCATAAAGGGTAAAAAGCTCCTGGTAAGCGACACAGAAGCCGATTATTACAGGAAACTGCTGAATAAGAGAATGATGAATAAACTCAAGATAAATTCAATTGAGATGTCCAATCTGCTGCAAGGACTACGGAGATATTTCTAAACGAGCGGAGAAGAACAGAAAGAGCATGGCTTACGCACCATTAACAAAAATAGATGTCTCCATATGTATTGTAAATTGGAATACAAAAGAGCTGCTGCAAAAATGCATAAAATCCATTAATGAAAAGACCCATGGGTTGACCTATGAAATTATCATTGTGGATAATAATTCATCGGATGACAGCGTGCTGATGCTCAAGCGAGACCATCCCGAATGCCTGCTCATAGAAAGCAAGAAAAACCTGGGTTTTGCAAAGGGCAATAATGAGGCGGCCAAAAAAGCGTCGGGGAAATATATATTGTATCTGAATCCGGATACGGAACTGAGAACAAATGCAATATACGGCATGTTTCTTTTTTTAGAAAAAAATGCCGATTTCGGTGCTGTAGGATGCACGCTGGTGACTTCTGATGAACAGATCCAATTCACATGCGCACGTGCCTTCCCTACCCCGTTCAACCAGTTCAGCTTTTTAGCCATGCTCAATAGGTTGTTTCCCCGGTCAAGGTATTTCAGCGCATCAGATATGAATTACTGGGACCATGCAGACAGCAGGGAAATAGAGTGTCTTTCCGGCGCATGCATGCTTGCCCGAAAGCACATCATCGATACCCAGAACGGATTCGATGAAAATATATTTATGTATGCCGAGGACGTTGATTTATGCTACAGGATCAGGAAGGAAGGATGGAAAATTTATTATCTTGCCGCGGAAAGCATATTCCATCACGAAGGGGCGAGCTCCAAAAAAAAACAAAACAAGTATTTCAGCGCACTGATGCAGCGGGATTCCAATTACTATTACTTCACGAAACACTTCGGCTCTCTTAAGGCGCTGGAATTTAAGGCTGCTGTCGGCTTCGGCTCCATCATCAGATTATCCCTGCTGGTTTTATTGTCGCCATTTTTAATTCAATCCAGACCCGATACGGTGAGTTTCGATGTTTTCGGTAAGTATATTAACCTGTTCCTCTGGTCTATCGGGTTGCGAAATGTGCATCGTTCGTAAAGGCGAATTAAGCTTGAAGAACTGCGGCATTTTAAAGATCTGTGTCTCGTGATTTAACTGAGAAAGTCTTGCGGTGTCGCGGTACCTGTTTCCGGAGAATTATTAATGTGCGGAATTTGCGGACAGTACAACTATAAAAACCCGTTGCCGGTCGTCAGGAAAACAATAGAGAAAATGACGACTACGCTGGTCCACAGGGGACCGGATGATGAAGGTTTTTATGTTTCAGGACCGCTTGGCTTCGGCTTCAGGCGGCTCTCCATTATCGATCTTAAAAGCGGACACCAGCCCATGTCGGACCGGGAAAAATCGGTCTGGGTTGTATTCAACGGCGAGATATACAATTTCCCTGAGCTCAAGAAGGAGCTCGAAAGCAACGGCCACGTATTTCATACCAAATCCGACACAGAAGTGATTGTTCACGGTTATAAACAATGGGGAGAGGATGTTTTCAATCATCTGAACGGCATGTTCGGACTTGCGATCTGGGACGACCTGAAAAAGAAACTGATCCTGGCGCGCGACCCCATGGGGATAAAATTGATCTATTACAAGATAGAATCGGACCGGATGTTATTCGGGTCCGAGATTCGCGCCATTCTTGCGGGTACCGGCGAAAAACCCCGGGTCGATCCGACAGCATTAAATCTTTTTTTGCGTTATCGCTATACGCCGTCCCCGCTGACGTTATTTAGAGGAATAAAAAAACTCGCGCCGGGCACCATGTTGATATTTGAAAAAGGTTCAAGTCGCCTGGAACGGTGGTATAAATTCAGGCCAATGCCGTTTTCAAACATGCCGACTTTTGCGCAGGCAGAAGAAGAATTGCTCGAAATTTATAAACGGGCTGTCAAGAGACACCTTCTGAGCGATGTTCCTGTCGGGTTATTGTTGAGCGGCGGCATGGACTCGGGGTTGCTGCTCGGATTGATGAGGCTCTACGGAGAAGCCTGGCCGACCTATTCCGTCGGATACGGAAACAGCTTTAAAGATGATGAGCTTACTTATGCGGCTGATACAGCGACATTGTATTCCGCCGAAAATGCTTCCATTGAGATAAGAAGAGAAACCTTTGAGGCAACATTGCCAAAAATTGTCTCCTGCCTGGAGGAACCGATCGCTTCGTCTTCGATTGTGCCTATGTACTTTGTCTGTGAAGGCGCCCGCCGGAAGGTAAAGGTTGCGCTCATGGGACAGGGACCCGATGAGCTCTTTGGAGGATATACTCGTCACTTCGGCGTCCACTACGGCTCTTATTGGAGAAAATTGCCTGATTGGGTCCGTGGTTCGCTCTCTTCAGTCATAAAATCGCTGCCGAACAATGAAGCGCTTAAGCGGGGTGCTTATTCTCTGGGCATCAGAGACAAAATGAAGCGATACCAGAATGTTTTTTCCATCATGCCGGGAGACACCATTGATGCCCTCTTTCAGGAAGGAATGTTGCCGGCTGACGCAGGGGACAGCATCCTGGAATGCTGGGGAGACCTGAAACCCTTCATTGAGGACAGCGACGAGCTCGGAGGATTTCAGTTTCTTGAGATTCGGTCTTCTCTCCCCGATGAATTGCTCATGTATGCAGACAAGCTTTCGATGGCGCACAGCCTTGAGATCAGAGTGCCCTATCTTGACCGTGAGGTCGTAGAATATGTTCAAAGGCTAACCGCAGATTTTAAAGTCAGAAATGGTCTCAGGAAACGGCTTCATCGCCAGGTGTGCAAGAATTTTTTACCAGGTACGATTGTGAACAGGAAAAAAAGAGGCTTTGCAGTCAATGTGGTTGATGATTGGTTTCGTGACTCGTTGAGTCAAAAAATGAATGGTTTCCTTTCTGATCATGGTTCCAAAATGTATCAGTATCTGCGCCCCGAGAGGGTAAATAAACTTCTTAAAGAACATATATCCGGGCAGAATGACAATCATAAAATATTATTCAGCCTCGTAGTCTTTGAAGAATGGCTAAGGTCGAATAGTTAAAATTTCAATATACTCGGTCGCGATACATCCGCGGTCTTTTCTGATATTTCAGTGCACCAGCCCTCTTCCGCAGTCACTGCGGAAGAGGGGGCAGCAACCCGGTTGTACGTCAATTAACACGCAGCAACGTTGGGGGCATTGGTATTGTAGTTGTACTGCCTGCTGCGACTTCGTGCGCTCCGATGTCCCACGCGGGCCCCTGCGGACGAGAAACACCGTCTGCATCTACATTGTAGGGTGAACTTAACGTGAACCCGGAATTTACCGCCTGAGAGCTTGGCCCTAGGTGATAATCCCCGCTGCTATAATTCCGGAAAAGGGTTGAAACGTCTTCAGTTGAAGTTACACAATCCGTGCAGGTTCCCCATCCCCAAGAGCCTCCGTTCTGGTAGTTATTGCTGATCACTCCGCCCGGAGCACCGAACATGTATTGAGTTGTACAATTATAAAACACATTATTTCTTATTTCCCAGCCAGTAGGCGGAGAGCCGGCAAAACCTATAGCTATTTGAGCAGTACCGCCGATAAAAGTGTTGTTGTATATTTTCCAGTTGTTATAAGACAAGCTGGATTCGCCGGTATCTCCGGTTCCGATCACTCCATTGCCCTCGGATGGCGGATTATGCCAGACGTTTCCATAGATCGAAATGCCGTTTGCAGTCTTGTCCATATACCAGAGATAAATCAATGACCCGGTTCCATGATAAGGTTCAAACCAATTATATCTGATTTGATGCGGCGTAGAAGCGCCCAGCCCGGCAAAGGAAATTTGTTCTCCATGATGAGCCGAAGAACTCCAGTTACTCGCAAAATAGTTGTGTTCTATCATCCAACCCTTAGGAGCATAGCCCGCTATTTTCATGAACACTTGTAAATCGTGAAAATAGTTATGAGAAATTATCCACGAATCGTAAGTGGCCGACAGGTCGGTATGTATCCCAAACTGCTCAGTATCAGAGCCTGACCCAAGATGGTGGAATTCCATATGTTTGAGCGTCACATAGTTTACGCTGTTAGGCCCGGTCGAAACCACGTAGCGGGTTGCGGCACTTGTCGCACAAAATTTTATTCCATAACCCGAAGTTTGCAAATGGCCCGTCGAAGGATTTACGCCATCGATAGTGTAATATCCCGTCATAAAGACGGACTGACCTGAAAAAACAGCTTGCTCTGTTTCGTAGCCCGGATTCCATCCGGCTATGAGATTGTCTCTATACAGTGGAAGAGAAGATGCTTTTCTAATGGTGATTACGGTTGAACTGCTTTCAGCATCGTTGAAGCTCTTAGAAGAATAATTTCCGCCTGCCACAACATAGGTGTCTCCCCTCGTTAAATTTGCCGGTAATCCGTTGTAGGCATTAGTCCAATCATTTCCATCCAGGCTCCCGGCTCCTGTTGGAGTGACATAATGAGTAGCGGCCCATGAAAAAGCCGGAAATAGAATGAACATAAAGAAACTGTAAATCATAATCGTTTTTTTCATCGTATACCGTCCAGGTTACATCAAAATTAAAACATGCTGCATTGATCAAGCTGTGAGTTGATTACTTTAACAAACGAGAGGGCTCATCGTATGTGATTCATCTCACAACTCCTTGTTTTAATTATATTAATACTATTGGCGCAGTTTCATGGCAAAGCTGATTCGAAAAGATAAGCCGGTATCGGCAATTTCATAATAAATAATGAGGTGCTAAATTGAAAAATCCCATTTTTATCGTTGGTCTTCGCAGGTCCGGCAGTACTCTGTGGCTCAACATTTTTGCACAGCATCCTGAAATCTATAGAATGGGTGAGATGTTTTATCTCAATCAATGGAGAAAAGATTTCAGGTTTTTTTTACGGCATACAGTGGGGGATTTATCGAATGAAAATAATATTGATAAAATGATAGAGGCTATGTTCTCGCGTCGGTTGGAACCTGGACTTGCTAATCCATTCTGGTTCTATGATATAGAAAAAGTCAATAATAATGAGTTTAAAACTGTACTTCGTAACAGGCTTATGAAGTCAAATAAATCATTAGAAAGCATATTTAAAATAATAATAGAGGAAATTACGGAATTTAAAGGGTGCGGCCGATGTTGTATGAAGTTTCCCGTTTCCGTAAATTATGTTCCAAAATTACTTGAGTGGTATCCCGAATGCAAGATAATACACATAACACGCGATCCAAGAGCAATTGCAATATCCAAAACAAATGATCCAGGTGGCACGAAGATAAGAATGCAAAAACATCCCCATTTGAGATTTGCAATAAGGCAGATGATGATAAATTACGTAATCCTTGAATATATGTGGACATCAAAATTGCATTCGAAATATAAAGGAATAAAAAATTATGCTCTTTTTAAGTTCGAGGATCTTGTTGCAGAGCCTGAAAAAACCATCAGGAGACTGTGCGAGTTTACGGAGATTGATTTTATTCCCGAAATGCTCTACCCAAAAGCGGGGCAGGCATCCAGTGTAACAGGAAAAACTTCTGAAGGCTTCAATAAAAAAGCAGCAAAACATTGGAAAGAGTCTATTCATCCCTATGAGGAAAAATTTATTACCAGTATGACGTTAAACAGTATGAAACGATTTGAATATGACCCGCATATTCATCCGGTTTTTCAGTAATGTCTTTGCGGCTATACACAAAAACCGGGAAATCCGATGTGTCCGAACACCAGGCAGGTGAAAGATGGCTAACAGGCGACCAGGCAGCGAACGGCTGGCATCAGTGGTCTCAACTTTGGAGCAATTGACTATGATTACCGGAAACATTAATAATATACTGTGGCATCACGCAACGGTTACCCGTATACGACGGGAAAAAATAAATGAACATCGGAGCATCTGTCTGTGGTTTACGGGCCTTTCAGGCGCCGGAAAATCCACGGTAGCGCATGCGCTGGAGGAAAAGCTGCACAACATGGGCTGCCGCACGTACGTGCTTGACGGCGACAACGTCCGCCATGGGCTCTGCTCGGACCTCGGCTTTTCCAAGGAAGACCGAACCGAGAACATCAGGCGCATAGGGGAAATGGCCAAGCTGTTCGTAGATGCGGGAGTTATTGCAATTACGGCCTTTATATCGCCTTTTCGGGCTGACCGACAACGGCTCCGGGAGCTGCTGGGCTCCGGGGACTTCGTCGAAATATATTGCAAATGTTCAATCGAGATCTGTGAGCAAAGGGACGTAAAGGGCCATTACAAAAAGGCCAGGGCAGGAGAGATCAAGGAATTTACGGGGGTGTCATCACCCTACGAGGAGCCTACGCAGCCGGACCTTGTGGTTGATACCGCCTTCACTCCTGTTGAAGATTGCGTGGAACGTGTTATCAGCCTGCTCACGCAGCGTGGCATCATATTGAAGTCCGGTCAATCTCCCGTAAGAGCGGAGATTGACCGGAACAATATCTCAGTTAATGCGTAAGTTAGTAGGAGGATTTGGCATCGCTAAGGCACTGCCCGTTGAGAACTCATAGGCTCCCATGTCAAACGCCGTGGATTGCGGGCGTGAAGTACCGACGGGATCTAGATTGTAGGGGGAACTTAAACTGAACCCCGCATCTATTGCCTGGGAATTTGACCCTATACGGTAATCTCCGCTGCTGTAATTCGGGAAAAGCGTTGAAACCGGTTCGGCAGAAGTCACACAATTCGTGCAGGTTCCCAATCCCCATGAGCCTCCGTTGCGGTAGTTGTTGCTGATCACTCCGTTCGGAGCACCAAACATGTATCTAGCTTGACAGTTATAAAACACATTGTTTCTTATTTCCCAGCCAGTAGGCGGAGAGTCGGCAAAACCTATCGCTATTTGAGCAGTGCCGTTGATAAAAGTGTTGTTGTAGATTTTCCAGTTGTCATAGTTCAAAGGCGAATTACCGGTGCTTCCAGTCCCAATCACTCCATTACCGCCGGATGGGGGATTATGCCAGACGTTTCCATAGATTGAAATGTCGTTTGCAGTCTTGTTCTGATACCAGAGATAAATCAATGATCCGGTGCCTCTAAAAGGTTCAAACCAATTATATCTGACGTGATGCGGTGTAGAACCCCCCAGATGGGAAAAGGAAAGTTGTTCTCCGTGATTGGTCGAGGAACTCCAGTTAATCCCAAAATAGTTGTGTTCGATGATCCACCCCTTGGGAGCATAGCCAGACAGTTTCATGAACACCTGTAACTCATGAAAATAACTATTCGCAACTGTCCATGAATCAAAGGTACCGTCAAGGCCGGGATGTATCGCAAATTGCTGCGTGTCCGAGCTAGACCCAAGATGCTGATATTCTATATGTTTAAGCGTGACATAATTTACGCTGCTGGACCCCGTCGTGACCAGGTACTTGGTTCCGGAACTCGTCGCACGAAATTTTATTCCATAACCGGAAGTTTGCCAGTGGCCCGTTGAGGGAGTTATGCCGTCAATAATGTAATATCCGGTATTAAAAGTACTCTGGCCGGTAAAAACAGCTTGATCTCTCTCGTAGTTTGAATTCCACCCGGCTATAAGATCGTCTCTATACTGCGGAAGAGAAGATGCTTTTCTAATGGTAATTACCGTAGAACCACTTTGAGCGTCACTAAATGACTTTGCAGAATAACTTCCTCCCGTTATCACATACGTATTTCCCCTTACCATTGATGAAGGAAGACCCTGGTAAGCATTGTTCCAATCACTACCGGTTTTGCTCCCGGCGCCTGTGGGCGAGACGTAAATAGTAGCTGCCCATAAAAAAGTCGGACACAGAATGAACACAACTAAACTGACCAGACTCCACATTGTTTTTTTCACAATTGACCCCCTCGATTGTATTCTATAGCGACTAGAAACCTAATCACTAGTTAAAGCTTATCATAGTTAATGCTTACGATATGTGATTTAGCTCACGATACGATCGTGAAATTGAAAATTAATAATACTTTTTTCACTAGTTGTATATTCGTATTGTTCAAAGTAATTATCTGTGATTCAGACCACAAACGTAATAATTGGTTTATCAAAGACCCAATGAATCGTCGCGCAAGCATTAAGCCAAAACGGCTCCTCCTTTAGGCTTCTTCTGAAAGCACTGCCGCTTCTAAGTTTCAGGATAACAGAGATCGACAGTGGAATGTAAAGCAGATCACGGCTAGACCAATCCAAGAGACCGGATGACCTTCATTGCTGTAATATTTGTGATGCTAAGTACCGTAGCGCTCCTCGCGCTGCCACGTCGCTGGGCGCCCGTGCCTCTATTGCTCGGAGCCTGTTACATGACTCTGGGACAGGGAATCGAGATAGGACCGTTTACATTCACCGTGATCCGAATGTTGGTGGCCGCTGGTGTTGTGCGCGTGATCGCAAGAGGTGAGCGGTTGGCCGGCGGATTAAATGCAATGGACCGGCTGATGGTGATATGGGCTGCCTGGGCGCTGTTGAGCAGCTTCTTCCACGATGAGCCCTCAAAGGCATTCATAAGCCGGCTTGGTCTTGTTTACAATGCATGTGGAATCTACTTCCTTCTTCGAATTTTTTGTCAATCATTCGATGATGTGGTTGCCCTGTGTCGCGTTACAGCGATCCTGCTTGTACCGCTGGCAATTGAGATGCTCTATGAAAAACTTACAGCGCATAATCTTTTCTCTCTGCTGGGCGGTGTTTCGGAAAGTCCGACTATCCGCGTCGGCCGGCTCCGCGCCCAAGGTCCTTTTGCCCATTCCATTCTGGCAGGAACGGTCGGAGCAGTCTGTCTGCCGCTTGTGATCGTCCTGTGGAATCGGTCCCGAAAAGCGGCACTCATAGGAGTCGGAGCCTGTTTGATAATGATATTTGCCGCCTCCTCAAGCGGGCCGATTTTGAGCTTCATGGCAGCTATCGGAGCATTATTCATGTGGCGCTACCGCCATCGGATGCGGCTTGTCCGATGGCTTGCAGTTCTCGGCTACATCGGCCTGGAATTGATTATGAAGGCGCCGGCCTATTATCTCATAGCGCGCATTGATTTAACCGGCGGGAGCACAGGATATCACCGATCAAGGCTTATTCAGTCTGCTTTCGAGCAGCTCTCTGATTGGTGGCTGGCTGGGACGGATTACACCCGCGATTGGATGGTTACCGGCGTCGGCTGGAGTGCGGATCACAGTGATATCACAAATTATTACCTTCACATGGGAGTAACAGGGGGGCTGCCTTTAATGCTGCTGTTCATTGCCGTCTTGGCCAAGGGGTTTTCCTTCGTAGGTCAGACACTGCGGCAGATGCCTGAGTTGTCATCGCAGTCTCGCTTCATGATATGGGCGCTTGGGGCGTCGCTTTTCGCACACGTCGTCACCTTTATAGGTGTTTCCTACTTCGACCAGTCGTTTCTCTTCCTTTACCTGAGCCTTGCGGCCATAGCCTCCGTATGGTCTGCAACAGTTCCGGTTGGGAACGTTCACGAGGCAGCAGCCATTGAACGACTTTCCCCGGAGCAATTGGGTACGACGAGATGACTGTTGTTTTTATTAATATACTTTCCACAATGCATCCCTTTTTTTCTGACGAGAGAGCCTGAAGGAGACACGGGCTGTTCCGTTTATCTAGCCTCATAACAAACCATGAGTATGATGTGAAATTGTTTATTCTGTAGTAATTTTATAAATACAAAATTCGACTGAGCGAGCTGTCTTAAAGATGAAAATTCTAGTCGCTATCGCAAATTACGGAAGCAAGAACATGGGATTCCTTAGTGCCGTTATCAAGGAATACCAGTCGATGCCGTATCGAATAGACATAGTTGTGCTGTCGAATATTCCAAAAAAGCTTGGTCCGGGAATCGAAGTCAAGGTAGGACTTCCTTCCAGAAACCCCTGGTCGCTCCCTTTTGGGCATAAAAAATTGTTTGCCGAAAGAGCGAATAATTATGACCTCTTTATCTATTCAGAGGATGACACGCTGGTAACGCAAAATAATATTCGGGCTTTCCTGGACGTGACCCGCATTCTTCCTGAACATGAGCTTGCCGGGTTTCTGCGGTACGAAAAGGACTCGCTCGGGAAGAAATATTATTCAACCGTGCATTCTCATTTCCATTGGGTTCCGGGCTCTGTCAAGTCGATCGGCGATTATACCTTTGCCCGTTTCACCAATGATCATTCCGCCTGTTATATCCTGACCAGGAAGCAATTGAAAATGGCGATCGATTCCGGAGGATATCTGGTAGGCCCCCATGATGAGCGATATGACCTCCTGGTGACGGCGGCGACAGATCCCTATACGCAGTGCGGCCTATCGAAAGCGATATGCATCTCCCATCTGAAGGATTTTGAGATCCACCATCTGCCCGGCGTTTACATCAGAAAGCTGGGGCTGGCAGATGGTGAATTTCGCCGGCAGATAGAAGCCCTGCTCAAGAACGCGGGCAACGGGGATTCCCGTGGGCCGCTTTTTCCGATAGAGACCAGGCTCAGACAGGCGCGCTGGAGCAAAAGCTACTACGAAAAATGCAGAAACGACATCATCGCATTGATTCCCGGTGATCTGAAAAATGTTCTTTCCATCGGCTGCGGATGGGGAGCAACAGAGGAGGCCTTGGTTCAAAAGGGGCATAAGGTCGTTGTTATTCCGCTGGACGCGATCATCGGCGCCTGCGCTGAGGCCAAAGGGGCTGAGGTCATCTGTCCTGACTTCGAAAAGGCATACGAAACCATATCCGGCAAGCGATTTGATTGCATGATTTTCTCCGAAGTACTGCAGCATCTTCACGATCCCGTGAGGATACTATCCAGACATGCAGACGTGCTGACCGAAGAAGGGATTATAATCATCAGCGTGCCTAATTTTAATAATATAAAAATTCGCAGAGAGTTAGCCTTAGAGAGAACTTTATCAGGAAATATGAACGATTTTGATAAAACGGGGCTTCATTTCACCACGAAAAGAAAAGTTACAAAATGGCTGAAACAATGCAACCTGGAAGCCGTCCATTCCTTCTATGGTTTCGAAGGGCGCTTACAACGGATTGCGCACATAACACCGGGAATGCTCAGGGGTCTTGTCGCAGCACGCTATCTCGTAGTGGCGCGCAGAGCACATTCCCGGGCTTAACGCGGATGGATTCAAAGTACAAAATGAAAATCGCCCTTCTAGGAGCTTCATTTAATACCCATAATCTGGGGGTAGGGGCATTGACGGCCGGCTCCATTAAAGCTGTTCTTCGTCAATATCCCGAGGCCGAAATATTTCTGCTGGATTATGGAAAAGAAAGCATTACGTATCATTTCCCGGCGAACGGACACACCATTCCCGTTCATCTGGTGAATATGCGATTTTCAAAGAAAATCTATTTGAAAAACAATGTCGCACTGTTGATTCTCACAGCCTTGATATTAAGGCTGATCCCTTCTAAAAAATTGAAAGATGAATTCATTAAACGGAACAACTGTCTCGCTCATGTTTTTGACGCGGATATCGCAGTGTCGATCTCAGGCGGCGACAGCTTCAGCGATATCTACGGCCTCGGCAGACTCCTCTATGTTTCCTTACCTCAACTACTCGTTCTGCTCTTGGGTAAAGATCTTGTTTTACTGCCGCAGACACTCGGCCCATTCCGGTCACGGACAGCAAGAACGATAGCAAAATACATCATGAACAAAGCGAAGGTTGTTTATTCTAGAGACTACGACGGTATCATGGAGACGAGAAAAATGCTCGAATCTCCCGAAAAATCAGAGAAGATCCGCTTTTGCTACGATGTCGGTTTTATCCTTGATCCGGTAAAGCCATACAAAGCAGCTCCCGGTAACTTGACTGACGAAGTGAAGGTAAATTCACCGCTTGTTGGTCTTAATGTAAGCGGCTTGCTGTACCGGGGCGGCTACACCGGAAATAACATGTTCGGGCTCAAAATTGATTATAAGGAATTCATCCCGGAGCTCATCCATTTCATGATCAGAAAAAAAAATGCCACCGTGATGCTGGTTCCCCACGTGTTCGGGACACACAAGGAAAGTGATTCCGTCGTTTGCGAAAAGGTCTATGCTTCCCTGAAGGGGCATTACCACGAGCGACTTCTTATAGCACGAGGCGAATACAACCAGAATGAAATCAAGCATGTAATCGGGTTATGCGATTTCTTTATCGGCTCGCGAATGCATGCGTGCATAGCGGCGCTTTCTCAAAATACGCCGACGGTATCTATTGCCTATAGCAGAAAATTTATCGGGGTCATGCAAACCATCGGAGTTGCAGAGCTTGTCGCAGATCCTCGTAAACTCGAAAAAGAAGAGATTCTCGGAATAATAGACGATGCTTTCGAGCAAAGAGCATCATTAAAAAGACATTTGGAAAAAAAGATGCCGCACGTGAAGGAAACCGTACTTAATCTATTCAACGAAATAGGATCACTGGTGAGGGGCAAATAGGCATGCAGTTACTTACTGTTCGGGACATATCGAATTGGCGACTCTGTGTCGGCTGCGGCGCTTGCGCATCCATTTGTCCCCAAAAAAATATTTCCCTTATGGATATTACCGGCGACGGGATCAGGCCTGTTCTTGATGCCGGCAGGTGTAGTGGCTGTAATGAATGCCTTAAGGTTTGTCCGGGATATGAGACGGCTTATGACGGAAATCTCCTTGACGGTTTAGTAACAAGTTCAAAAGAGTGGGGATGTATTCTCGAAATATGGGAAGGATATGCACGTGACGCGGAGATTCGATTTCAAGGATCTTCCGGGGGTATTGCCAGTGCTCTTGCGCTGTATTGCCTCGAAAAAGAAAGAATGGCAGGTGTGCTCCATGCAGGACCGGATAAAACGAGGCCGTATAAAAATAAGACTGCCTTTAGTCAAAACCGGGCGGATATTCTCTCCAGAACGGGTTCACGGTATTCTCCCGCTTCCCCTTGCGATGGCCTGCATCAGATAGAAGCTGCTGCGCGCGAGTGTGTATTTATGGGAAAACCGTGCGATGTGGCGGCTTTGAGGAAGGCCCAACGTCTACGACCGGAGCTTGATAAGAAAACCGGAGTTGCAATCGGAATATTTTGCGCAGGCACACCGTCCACTCAGGGGACATTGGACTTGCTCAATCAATTCCATATATCTCCTGAGGAGGTTCAGGAAATTCGCTATAGGGGAAAAGGCTGGCCGGGCATGGCAACGGTGACGTTAAAAGGAGAGAAAACACCTTCTCATCAGGTTTCCTATAAGCAATCATGGGGTTTTGTGCAAAAATACAGACCGTTTCGGTGTTACCTTTGCCCAGACGGGACCAGTGAGTTCGCAGATATCTCCTGTGGAGATCCCTGGTATCGGCGAATCAAAGAAGGCGAGCAGGGTCATTCCCTCGTTCTTGTAAGAACGGAAAGGGGCCGCCGGATTCTTCATGGAGCTCTCAAAGCAGGCTATATCTCGCTCGAACGCGCCAACGCTGAAATATTGAGAGCGTCCCAGCAGAACCTGCTTTCAAAAAGAGGAGCAATCTGGGGAAGACTGCTGAGTATGAAAACATTGGGCGTGCCAACACCCCGACTCGTTGGGTTCTCTCTCTTTGATAACTGGTTAAAATTATCGTTAAAAGAAAAAACTCGCTCAATTCTGGGTACAGCCCGAAGAATTATTCAGCGGAAATATTATCGCCCCCGGCGTTGACATGATGAGCCTATAATCGTGAAAAGCGAACAAGACCATTGCCGATGGAAGGGGATCATCCTTGCGGGCGGAGCAGGTACAAGACTGTATCCGATCACACTGGCGGTAAATAAACAACTGCTGAGCGTGTACGACAAGCCGATGATCTATTACCCGCTCTCGGTGCTCATGCTGGCGGGCATTCGCGAAATACTTATCATTTCCACTCCCGGGGACCTCCCCAATTTCGAGCGTCTGTTCGGCGACGGTTGTTCGCTCGGTCTTCGATTTTCCTACGCAGTGCAGCCGCGGCCCGAAGGTCTCGCACAGGCTTTTATCATCGGCAGAGACTTCATCGGCGCGGATAATGTCTGCCTGGTCCTCGGCGATAACATTTTTTACGGGCACGGCCTGCCGGAAATCCTGCAGAGAGCAGTACGGGTTGAGAAGGGGTGGTCTTATCTTCGGCTGCGAGGTAAGAGATCCGGAGCGATACGGGATCGTGGAGTTCAACGCTTACGGAAAAGTCCTGAGCATAGAGGAAAAACCGGAAAAACCAAAGTCGAATTTCGCTGTTCCTGGCTTGTATTTTTTCGACAATGACGCTGTTGCAATCGCATCGCGTCTCAAGCCGTCAGCCCGCGGTGAACTTGAGATTGCCGATGTAATCTCTGAATATTTAATGCGGGGACAGCTGAGTGTCGAGCTCCTGGGCCGCGGATTCGCGTGGCTGGATACGGGCACCCATGAGTCGCTGCTCGAGGCAAGCACTTTTATAGAATCTATTGAAAAGCGGCGGGGACTCAAGGTTGCCTGTATAGAAGAGGTTGCCTATCGCATGGGCTATATCGATGCGGAGCGTGTGTCGCAGCCTTGCGGAGCCGTTGAGAAAAAACGGCTATGGACGGTATTTGCTCAGTCTCATCAGTGAACAGAAAACAAAAAGGAGTGTATCCGTGCTCAGCGGCCTGAGGAGTTGTAAATGTTTTTTTCTCTTCGATGACCAGCAAAAGGAGTCCAAATAAAATGAATATTTGCCTAAAGTGTGTTCTTCCTGAGACCTTCCCCGGCATTCGCTTTGACCGGGACGGCGTTTGCAACTATTGCCGGCACAGCGAAACGCAAAGCACGATATCCGGGGCTGACAGGGAAAAATATAGAAGTAAGTTCGATCACTTTCTCAAGCAGCGTAAACAGGAATACAAGGCCCCCTATGACGTCATCATTGCCTATAGCGGCGGCAAAGACAGCTCCTACACCCTGAAGCTTTTGAAAGAAAAGTATGGCCTGAGCGTGCTGGCAATCACCTTCAATCATGGTTTTGTCTCTCCCCAGGCCTTGACCAATATCCAACGTGTGACCCAAACGCTCAATGTGTCCCATCTCATGGTATCTCCGAAGCGCGAAGCTCTTATTCACGCATTCAGGCGGTCGATCAGCGAAGAACTGTATCCGCTGAAGGCGCTCGAGCGGGCAAGCTCCATCTGTAATACCTGCATGCATCTGGTCAAGTCCTTCATTTTGAAAACCGCGATAGAAATGCGGATCCCGTTCATGGTATACGGCTGGTCGCCCGGGCAGGCGCCGGTGCAGTCCTCGATGATCAGGCTCAACATCTCCATGATCCGCCAGACCCAGGACGCCGTCAGGGACATCCTGCTCCCTGTCATGGGAGAAGAGCTGCAGTCCTTCATTTTACAGGAGCGCCATTACCGGCTGCTCGAGCAGGAATCGTCCGGACGACCGCTCTTTTTTTTCAACGTGAATCCCCTGGCATTCCTGCCCTATGATGAACAAAGCGTGATAGAAGAGATCAGAACCCTCGGATGGGAGAAGCCGAAAGATACGGATGCCAACTCGACGAATTGCCTGCTGAACGGCTTCGCCAACGAAACGCACCTGGAGCGGCATCGGTTTCATCCCTATGCCCGGGAAATCGCGGGCCTGGTCAGGGCCGGCTGTATGAAGCGGGAAGAAGGACTGGCCAAACTTTCGGAAAGGCCGGATGAAACGGTACGCGCGCAGGTTAGGGAACAGCTGGGTTTGTAGGTGAGTATGGAACAACCGAAATCCAATAAAGGGGAGGAAACCATGGGCTATATATTTGCAGTGCGTGAATTCATAGTGCAAAATTTTCTATTCGGAGATAACGGCTATATCAAAGACGACACCTCGTTTCTGGGAACACGGATCATCGATTCCACAGGCATCCTCGAGCTCGTAAGTTTTCTGGAGGCGACCTATGGCATATCTATCAGCGATGATGAGCTGCTGCCGGAAAACCTGGACACCTTGAAGAATATCGAACGCTTTCTGGAACAAAAAGTCAGCGAATGTCCGGATAAACCGGGTATGACCGCCTAGTACTGAGTGGAATTACGGAAGGCGTAAGGCGGAAGTCGGGAGGGGGTAAAGAGTTACCGCTCACCCTACGCTCTCCCGCCTTCCGAAACCATAATCTATGTGCGGTATAACGGGCATGTGCTACCTGTCGGGACCCGGTCCTGTTTCCCCTGAAATGATTAACCGCATGACGGGCGTTATCAGGCACCGCGGACCGGACGGTTCGGGCGTCTACCTCGACGATTGGGTGGGGCTCGGCCATACCAGGCTCAGCATCATAGACCTTTCGGGCGGCGCTCAACCGATTCATAATGAGGATGAGACGCTCTGGATCGTTTATAACGGCGAGATATTCAACTATCCGGAGCTGCGCCACGCGCTGATACGCCGCGGTCATCGTTTTTCCACCTCGACAGACACCGAGGTCATTCTTCACCTCTATGAGGACCGCGGGATCCGGTGCGTCGAGGAGCTGAACGGCCAATTTGCATTCGCCATATGGGACTCGCGCGAAAAGGAATTGTTCCTCGCCCGCGACCGGGTAGGCATTCTGCCGCTGCATTATACGGTCAACCGCGGCCGACTGCTCTTTTCTTCCGAAATAAAATCGATCTTCATGGCAGCGGAGGTGGAACGCGTCATCGATGCTCTGGCCCTGGACCAGATATTCACGTTCTGGACGACCCTGCCCGGCCGTACGCTTTTCAAGGACATTTATGAACTGCAGCCTGGCCACTATCTGAAGCTCTCCGGCGGCAAAATCGCTGTTCGAAAATATTGGGATCTTCCCTTCAGCCGTCCTGATGAGCAGTTAACGTGGCCGACGGAGGAAATTGAAAACGGGTTGAAGGAACTGATCCATGATGCGGTCAGAATTCGGCTCAGGGCTGATGTGCCGGTCGCCTGCTACCTGAGCGGCGGCCTCGATTCATCGGGTATAACCACCGTTGCAAAAAAGAACTTCAACAACCGGCTCAGGACGTTCGGTATACGGTTCGATGAGGGCGACTTTGACGAAGGTGAGTTTCAGCAGTATATGGCCGGTTTTCTCCAGACGGACCATATCGGCATTCAGGCCACCAACGAAAAGATCGGAGAACATTTCCGCACGGTACTGTGGCATTGCGAAAAGGCGCTCCTGAGGACCGCTCCGGTTCCGCTGTTCCTGCTGTCGCGGTTTGTGGCAGACAACGGGTTCAAGGTTGTGCTTACCGGAGAGGGGGCCGACGAGATATTTGCCGGGTACAACGTTTTCCGGGAAGCGAAAATCAGAAGGTTTTGGGCCAGTCAACCGGGATCCAAATCCCGTCCGCTTCTGGTAGCAAGACTCTATCCGTATATCTTCAAGAACAACCCCCGGCCCAAGTTTTTTCTGCAGTCCTTCTTCGGGGCCGGGCTGGAGAGAACGGACGACCCCCTGTATTCGCATGCCATACGCTGGCAGAATACATCTAAGATTAAAATATTTTTTTCACAGGAATTGAAGGAGAAGATCGGCGCTTATTCCTGCCTGGACGACTTACAAAAAAACCTGCCGGAGGCCTACGGCACGTGGGACGCTCTTGCGCAGGCGCAGTACCTGGAATCGATCATCTTTTTGAGCACCTATCTGCTCTCTTCGCAGGGAGACCGGGTTTCGATGGGAAACGGGGTTGAGGTCAGACCGCCGTACCTGGACCACAGGATCATCGAGTTCATGGGACGGGTTCCCGCAAAGCTGAAGATCAGGGGCTTGAATGAGAAATACCTGCTGAAAAAAGTTTTTGAGGAGATAGTGCCCAAAAAGATCGTGGGCCGTCCCAAACATCCGTATAGGGCCCCGATCAGAGAGAGTCTCCTGCACGCCTCCGCTCTTCACCGGGAGATCTTCCTTTCCGGAGCCGCGATCTCGGACGCGGGCCTGTTCGATCCGGCAAAGGTTAAAGTCCTGCTGAACAAGCTGGACTCGGTCAAGCAGGTCAGCGAAGTCGAAGGCATGGCGCTTGCCGGCATTCTGTCTTCGCAGATCATCTATGACCGGTTTATCGCGAACTTTTCATTAGAATTGCTCATCCCGACCGGTCCGGACGTCGTTTTCGACCGGAGAAGCGGTAGGGATGCAAAGTCCAAATAAACCTGAAAAAAGCAGTTGGACACGGATAAAATCTGATCAACACGGATTTATAGGAAGTTACGAACAGTAATGGATTCACCCAAAAGGCGAGATGGCTTTTTGCTCTATCACATTGTTTTGATCCGCTGTTTCCATGTTCATCCGTGTTCAAATGCCGTTTTTAGGATAAAAAGAATTTCATTTTATCGTTAAAGCAATGTAACTACTCAGTCATTATTTATCCGCAGATTACGCAGATGCCACAGATTATGTAAACCAGAAATGATTTTAAAATCTGCGTCCGTCTGCGAAATCTGCGGATGGATCCTTTTTTCCGGATATCTACATTTTTTGCACGTTGCCGTTTTTAATTTGGCCGTCCTCAGGAGGTGACCGCATGTTCAGCCCCGTCTTAGTGCATGAATATTTGTCCCGTACGGCCGCTGAGTTCCCGGACAAGAACGCCGTCATTTGCGGCGAAGGACGCCTGAGCTACCGGGCGCTGGAATACTCTTCAGCCCGCCTCTCCGATGCTTTGTTGTCTCTCGGATTGAAACGGGGTGACCGCGTAATCATTTTCCTGGATAATTCGATCGAAGCAGTGATCTCAATGTACGGCGTTCTGAAGGCAGGCGCGGTCTTTGTGATCCTTGACAGTACCATGAAAGCCGGCAAGCTGGGCTATATCGTCCGGGACTCTGGAGCCACCGTTCTTATAACCGATACCGGTAAGGCCGATGTGGTGAAGGAGGCCCTTGCCGGACTCGGCCGGGAATGCACTACACTATGGGTGGGCGATAGCGAGTACGTGCCGCAGACGCTTCCGGGTCCCCGGTTATCCTGGGCCGAAGTACTGCGGGAGGATAAACTGACTGCCGACCCGCCGGCAGTGCATACGGCAGCGTGCATTGATCAGGACCTTGCGGCACTCATCTACACCTCTGGTTCAACCGGGGAGCCCAAAGGAGTCATGTCCACGCACCACAACGTTATCTCCGCAGCGCGAAGCATTATTCAGTATATCGGGAATACGCCCGACGACATTATCGTAAGTGTGCTTCCGCTTTCATTCGATTACGGCCTGTACCAGGTAATCATGGCCGTGATGTTCGGGGGAACGGTTGTTCTCGAAAAGGCCTTCCTCTATCCCGTTAAAATTCTCGAACGCATTGAACGGGAGCGCGCCACCGGGTTCCCGCTGGTTCCGACCATCGCGGCGTTTCTGCTTCTGAAAATGAAAAACCTTGATCGGTATGATCTCAGCTCGCTTCGCTACGTGACCAATACGGCGGCGGCCCTGCCTGTAGAATATATACGGAAGCTTGCTGTGCTCCTGCCGAAAGCACGGCTTTTTTCTATGTACGGGCTGACAGAGTGCAAGCGTGTCTCCTATCTTCCGCCCGAAGAGCTTTCCCGGAGGCCGGCGTCGGTTGGAAAGGCTATACCCAATACCGAGGTCTTTATCGTAAACGAGTCCGGGGACGAGGCGTTGCCAGGCGAGGTCGGCGAGCTGGTCATCAGGGGCTCGCATGTCATGCGCGGCTACTGGAACGCGCCGGAGCTGACAGCAAAGACCTTTCGTCCCGGCCGCCTGCCCGGCGAGCGCCTGCTCTACACGGGTGACCTGTTCAGGAAAGACGAGGCAGGATTTCTTTACTTTGTCGGCAGGAAGGACGATATGATAAAGACCAGGGGTGAGCGGGTAAGCCCCCGGGAAGTTGAAAACGTGCTGTGTGCCATGGAGGGGATACTGGAAGCGGCTGTCTTCGGTGTGCCGGATGAAATACTGGGTCAGGCGGTTGTGGCATGCGTGGTATGCCCCGGCGAGGTCCGGCCTCAAATCCGGGAAGTATTGAAGCACTGTGCAGACCGCCTTCAATCGTTCATGGTTCCGAAACACGTTATATTTGTCGACCGACTCCCGAAATCGGCGAACGGCAAGACCGACAAAAAGACACTGAAGGACGACCACGAAAAAAACATCAACAGCGGAGACATCGGTAGACCTGTAGCTTCGGCTGTTCCTTCCTCAGCTCAAAATGGCGTCACCGTCAATGCTTTCGTAACGAGAGAACGCAGCACGTTAATGGCTTCCTCTCCTGAGAGCGGCACTATTCATGACCTAAAAAGAGAAACTGGACACGGATGAACACGGAACGCCCTGCACTCGCGCATGCTCACAGCCTGCATTTGCGCTTCGCACGCATAATCGCTGGCCGCAGGCTCGTAATCGGTGGGTGCAGGCGCCTACGGATTAAAAACAGCGCGATAGATAAAGTAACATTTCGCCCTTTGGGTGAATTATCCTGAAAAGAGCTTTTGGACACGGATAAAATCTGATTAACACGTATTTACAAAGATATACAACTCTTTCATAATTCTCCAAAAGGGCGAGATGTTATTTTGTTCTAGCGCACTGTTTTTATCCGTTATTTCCGTGTTCATCCGTGTCCAAATGCCGTTTTTAGGATTATAAAGGTTTAATGTCTTTATAAATCCGCGTTAATCGGATTTTATCCGTGTCCTAAATGTTTTTTTCAGGATACTCTTCAACAGCCGGGTTCAGCAGTCATGAACAAACAGCAAACGAGCTATCCGCTTCTCAAGGGAGTGCTCCACCGGAACCTGCTTTTTCTCCTCTGGAATGCGGCCTTCGCAGTTTTTTTCTTTCCGCAGCTCCGGGAGTTGATGCAGACGTGCTGGAAGAGCCCGTACTTCTCGTATGTTCCGCTTGTCCCGATCATTACGGCGTATCTTCTTTTCATGAACAGAAAAAAGATTTTTTCTTGCCCCCCTTCTTCCCGGCAGGCCGCGATCTTACTTGCAGGCGCCGCTGCGGTGTTCTTCATCGCCGCCGATCAGGCGCACATCCTGTTCAACCGGAGCAATTATCAATCTCTCATGGCTCTTTCACTTGTTGTGCTCTGGATTTCGGGATTTACGGTCCTGTACGGCGTGGATTCGCTCCGGGAAGCAGCGTTTCCCGTGTTGTTCCTGTTCCTGGCAGTCCCCCTGCCGGATTCGCTGCTCGAGCACTGTATCCTTTTTCTCCGGCAGTGGTCCTCCGCAGCCGTTCACGTGTTCTTTATTGCAGCCGGCACCCCATTCGGAAGGGAAGGCTTTGTCTTTCACCTGCCGACGCTCGATATAGAAGTTGCTAAGGAATGCAGCGGAGTCCGCGCAGGCCTCTCCCTGGTAATTACGGCCCTGTTTGCAGGCAGCTTTTTTCTGCGTTCCGGATGGTCAAGGGCAGTTCTCGTGATTGCGGCAGTTCCGATCACGATAGTGAAAAACGGCCTCAGGATATTCGTCCTTTCCATACTGGGCGTCTATGTCGACAGCAGGATGCTCACGGAAAGCACATTGCATAGCCGAATGGGAATTCTTTTTTTCATGCTCTCCCTGTTTATTGTGGGCGGCCTTATTGTGCTCCTCAGAAAATTTGAAAAAAGATCCGGTCAGGACCAGCGTCTTGACGGCTGGTTCAGGCGGAAATGACCTGAACCGGACAAGCAGAAGAGGGACTTGTCACTAAAAAGGAATATCTCATGCATTTCTTGAACGAAAATAAAACAAAGATTACGCTTATCTCATTTTTCTTCAGGATTACCTGCTTCAGCATGGTACTCCTGCTCGCGGCAGTGATCGGGTGCAGAAGTAATGCGCCCCCTGCAGGCCGAGGCAGTGTTGTATTGACCTGGAACGAGCCCGCCAGGAATAGAACCGGAAAAGCCGGCCTGGCAGGATACAAGATTTATTATGGGAACTCGCCCCAAAAGCATGACCGGGTCATAAAGATTCCGCTTGATAGTCCCGATTTATCGTGCAGGAAAAGCGATGCTCAGGAAGGAGGCCCCGGCCGAACTGAATGCTCATATACGGTTCATGGTCTCGATACGGGAACCCATTATTTCGCAGTAAAGGCATACGATGCGTCGGGAGTAGAGAGTTTTTTTTCGAACGAGGTCAGTAAATAGGTTCCGGAATCCGTTGAGTCGTTCAGCGGATGAGTAGTTGAGAAACCGGATAACTCAACAACTCAACTGCTTAACATATTTAACACATTGACGCAAAGGAGACAACTATGACGCTTCTGGACAAAATTCAAAAACGAAGTGCAACGGTAGGAATCATCGGACTCGGTTATGTAGGACTTCCCCTCATCATCCAGTTCGTAAAAGCGGGATTTGAGGCAATCGGCTTCGACATAGATCCCGAAAAGATAAAATGCCTGCAGGAGGGCAAAACCTATATCAAGCATATACTTCCTGAGGAAGTGAATCTCCTCAAAAACAATACCAGCTTCAAAGCAACCACCAATTTTTCACAGCTGCGAGAGACGGACTGCATCATCATCTGCGTTCCTACCCCGCTCAATGAACACCGCGAGCCCGACCTCTCGTATGTGCTCAATACGACCGAGACGGTTGCAAAGTATCTCAAAAAAGGCCATCTCGTGGTGCTGGAGTCGACGACTTACCCGGGTACCACCGACGGGGACATGAAAGCGATTCTCGAAAAGAACGGTCTCAAGGCCGGTCAGGATTTCTATCTTGCTTTTTCACCGGAGCGGGAGGACCCGAACAACAAACACTATTCCACGAGCACAATACCGAAGATCGTGGGAGGATATACAAAGAATTGCCTTAAGCTGGCGGATGCGCTCTATAGCTCGGTTGTCAACAAGACCGTTCCGGTTTCCTCGACGAAGGTGGCCGAGGCGGCCAAGCTGCTCGAGAATATTTACCGGGCGGTAAACATAGCAATGGTCAACGAACTGAAGATGTTGTTCGACAGGATGGGCATCGATATTTATGAAGTAATAGAGGCTGCCAAGACAAAGCCGTTCGGCTTTCAGGCCTTTTATCCCGGGCCTGGCCTGGGAGGTCATTGCATTCCCATCGATCCTTTCTACCTGACCTGGAAGGCCCGCGAATACGATTTTCACACGAAATTCATCGAACTCGCCGGCGAGATCAACACCCATATGCCATATTATGTCGTCGACAAAATAATCGGCGCTCTTAATACGAAGAACAAGCCGATACGGGCTTCCAAAATTCTTATTCTCGGCCTGGCCTATAAGAAGGACATTGACGACACGCGGGAATCGCCTTCTCTCAAGATCATGGACCTCCTCGCCGAAAAAGGCGCACAGGTGGATTTTAACGATCCGTATATCCCGAAAACCAGGAAGATGCGGATGTACGACTTCAAAAAAAGTTCCGTGGCGTTGACGGAAAAGGCGCTGAAGACCTACGATTGCGTTGTCGTAGCTACTGACCACTCCTGCTATGACTATGATTTTATCCTTAATCACGCGCCTCTCGTCGTCGATACACGGAATGCGACCAACGGCTCACATAAAAACGGGCACTGCACCCTGATAAAGGCCTAGACCATGAACCCAATAATCCTCTCAACGCTCGCGATTTTCTCACTTCTTTGTGTCTTCGCGCTCAGCATAGGAAAGCGGAAAAGCTCATCCGATATTGCCCTTGCGCTGAGCGCTCTTTGCCTCGCCGCAATCGAGGCTGCGGAACAATACGGCGGAGGCTCTTATTCCCAGTACAAAGCGCTTGGGATTGTTTTTGCAGCTTTTCTGCCCGCGTGCCTGCTGTGGTACAGCTTAACCTTTGCGCGAAGCGAATCGGTCTCGGTTTTTTCCCGGCGCGGAGTCGTCCTTCTCTCGGCCGTTGTTCTCCTGCCTGCCGTGGCTATCGTTTTTCCCCTGATCGATCTTTTGAACCACCCCGGCGCCGCAGTGGCGCTTTTCCCCGGCGGGGGCGGGTCCCTGTACTCTCTGGCCGCTCAGGTCTTCTTCATCGTTGCCCTGATGAACCTCGAGGCGACATTCGTTTCCACCGCTGCGGCCGACCGAGACAAGATCAAGTACGAAGTAATAGGAGCGGGCAGCATCCTGACGGTGCTGATCTTCACTTTCAGCCAGGCGATGCTGTACCCCGCAACAATTGCCCAACTGCAGCCGGTCAGGGCCGGTTTTTTCATCATTGCATCGTGCCTCATCTTGTTCTCAAAACTGGTTCGCGGCAGCGGCATCAACGTTACCGTCTCCCGGTATATGATGTACCGTTCGCTTACACTGCTCGGTGCCGGAATCTACTTCGTTCTATTGGGCACTATCGGAGAAGGCATCCGGTATTTCGATGTGTCCTTCGGCAGGTACCTGACCATTTTCCTGTCTTTTGCGGGCGGCATCGCCCTTTTAATCGCAATCCTCTCGGAGACGCTCCGGCGGTCGCTGATGGTCTTCCTGAGCAAGCATTTTTTCGAGCACAAGCACGACTATCGCCACACCTGGCTCGATTTGAGCAGCCGGCTGGCCTCCTGCATGACGGTCTGCGACATGGAAAAAGCAATCCCGGCAGCCTACCGCGAAATCTTCGGTCTTCGCAGCGCATTCCTGTACCTGTTCAATCGAACGAGCGGCAGGTATCTGCCGGCGGGACAGCATCAGGTTGCCGGTCCCGATACCGGGTTTATTCCCTCAGAGGCTCTGCAGTCGTATTTCTGCGACCGGAACCGCGTATGGAACCCGTTTGACGGTGAATACGAACCCGATGACGAAGAGATCTCGTTTATCAGCACTTCGCGTGCGCGGCTGGTCGTTCCGCTGGTTTGCAACCGGAAGACCGAAGGCGTGGTTGTCTTCGGAGAGCCGATAGGGGAGGAGCCGTTCACTTACGAGGACTATGACCTGATGAAGATCGTGGCCCGGCAAGCCGCTCTGCTGCTCAATAATCTTCGTCTTTCCGAGGAATTGATAGAAACCCGGGAACTTGCCGCCACTGCCCGTCTATCGTCCTTTGTTGTCCACGATTTGAAGAATCTTGCCTATACCCTCGCGCTGATGACGCACAATGCCGAAGAACACATAGGAAATATGCAATTTCAGCGCGATATGATAACAGCGATCCGCAATGCGCTCGAAGAATATGAAACAACTGACGCAAAAGCTGAAGGTGGTTGACCAAGGCGGAGCGTCGCGCATGGAACGACACGACATCCGTGATTTGTCCTCGGAGGTCGTAGAGGAGATGAGGAAGGCAAGGCCTGATGCGGATATCGTCTGCCGCGGAGAACCGGCGCCTGCCCTTATCGACACAGGTGAACTAAAGAAGGTGATCATCAATCTCGTTCAAAACGGGCTTGAGGCGGGCGGAGAACGGGCACAGGTCACGATAGAAACCGGCTGGCAAAACGGCAGTGTGTGCCTGACGATTACCGACAGCGGGTCCGGAATGACCAGAGCCTTCATGCAGCACCAGCTTTTCAAGCCGTTCCGAACCACCAAAAAGACAGGGCTGGGTATCGGCCTCTACCAATGCAAGAAGATCGTCGAGTCGCTTGGCGGCACAATCGAAGTGTCGAGCGAGAGTGGGAAGGGCTCCAGTTTTACCGTCCGCCTTCCGGCCGCTGACCGCACACTGCGGTATGCGCTGGACAGCGCTTATTCTGCATCGTTGCCTCGGCCGCAGCAAATCAAAATTTAGCGGCCCAAGCGTCGACGAAAAGCAAAAACTGACACTTGGTTATGTATCGTATAGGGAAGCTTTGCCTCTTGGTCAGATGGTCCGTGCCGTCCCTGCGTGCAGCCCGCTTTCACGCGCACTACTAAGTTTTTCGGCACTAAAGAAAAAGGAGTACCATGCAATGGAAAAACTGCTTATTGTTGACGATTCTGAAGACATCCGGAAACAGTTGAAGTGGGGTTTCAGCACAGAATACACCGTGCTGTCCTCCGGTGACGGGAAAGAAGCTCTCGCCCTTTTTCTGAAGCATCGGCCCAAAGTCGTAGTGCTCGATCTGGGTCTGCCTCCCCATGCAGAGGGAACTGATGAGGGGTTCCGCTGTCTTCAAGAAATGCTTTCAACTCAGCAGTTTGCCAAGATTATCATTGTGACGGGCAGCGGGGAAAAGGCGAATGCCGTGCGTGCAGTGCAGAACGGGGCATATGATTTTCTCCAAAAACCCATCGATCTTTCCGAGTTAAAAGTCATTGTGAAGCGCGCGTTCCATCTTTACCTGCTGGAGGAGGAAAACCGCCGTTTACGAACGACGCTGAATAAAAAAAGCGGCGCACTGACCGGCATCATCGGACAATGCCCGGCCATGCTGGAAGTATTTGCTACGGTAAGAAAGGTGGCGGCTTCAGAAGCTGCAGTGCTGATCCAGGGAGAAAGCGGAACGGGAAAAGAGCTTGTCGCCCGCGCCATTCACACTCTCAGTCAGCGTCGGGAAAAAGAATTTATCCCGATCAACTGCGGTGCGATCCCGGAAAATCTGCTTGAGTCGGAGCTTTTCGGTCACGAAAAAGGCGCGTTCACAGGGGCGCATGCCAAGGTGCAGGGCAAGTTCGAATTCGCGCATAGCGGCACACTATTTCTGGATGAGATCGGTGAGCTGCCGCACGCCCTCCAGGTAAAGCTCCTCCGTTTTCTTCAGGAGAAGACGATCCAGAGGCTCGGCGGCAGGGGTGACATCAATGTCGATGCCAGGATTATCGCGGCATCGAACAAAAATATCACTGAAGAGATCAAGTGCGGCCGGTTCCGTGAAGATTTATACTACCGTATCGGGGTCGTGACAGTCCCTCTTCCGCCTCTGCGGGACAGGAAAGGAGACATTGCACTCCTGGCCACCGTATTCCTGCGGCAGTTCGGCGAAGAATTCAAGAAACGGATAAAAGGATTCAGTGCAGCGGCGCTCGAAATGATGGAGTCCTACGGCTGGCCGGGCAACGTGCGTGAACTTGAAAACAAGATACAACGCGCAGTCATTCTTTCGGAAAGCGCCCTCATCGAGCCGCATGACCTTGGTTTCTCATCGAAACCGTCAATACCTGTTTCGCTTGTCCCCGACAGCAGGACACTCCGGGATGCCAGAGACCGGGTAGAGCGGGATATGATCATGCGGGCGATGGACCGGCATAAGGGAAATATCGCTCAAGCCGCAGAGGACCTGGGCATCAGCCGCCCGACTTTTTATGACATCATGAAGAAGCATGGATTGTACCACATCGCAAGTCATCAATAATGTCGAAGCGGAGTGGCTGCCAGAGACCTGTAAAAAAAAGCATTTGGGACGCAGAAAAATCGGATAAACGCAGATAAAGTCGGATAAAAAACGTTCCTGTATCGTAAAAGCAGTCCACCCAGCGGGTGAATTTTTTTCTCTAAAAATTCTTTTGTTTGATCTGCGGTTATCTGCGTTCATCTGCGTCCAACTGCAGTTTTTAGGGGTAATACGTTTATGCTAATCTGATGGAGAAAAAAGGCAAAAAAAAGGACGAATGAGAAGATTTCATTCGTCCATGACCGCGCTATCGAACAGCGGGTCAAAGCCTGTCAATCATTATAATACTGTCTTGCTGACTTCGTTTGAAGGAATACTCTCACCGCCGGAGCTGTTATATGCACTGACAGCGAAATAGTATGTCCCGGGGGCGACACTGATCGAGAAGTCAAGCCTGCTGCCGGCATCCAGGTATCCTTTATATGCTCCGGGCGCCGACCCGTAATATATCCTGTATCCGACGACCTTTGTCAGGGCCGTTCCATCGACATTTGTGGTAGGTGCTTCCCAGGTAAGCGCTGCCATCCCGGTTGCCTCCGAGTCGCTGCTCCCGCCAGGTAAAACACCGTAGCCGCTGCCTGCGGATGTCTGGTCGCCCGGAACGGCGCTCGATCCGCCGCCGCACCCTCCTAAAATCAGAAGCAAAAACACTATCGCAAAAACATAACCAAACCGCTTGCTCCTCATACTATTTCCTCCTTCGCGCAATACCGGCGAACCGGCGGTGCTGTTTTGTGATAGTCTATAATACAAATGAACTAAGATGGAATATGTGACCATCCTCACATCGCTCATTTATTAATTTTTTGATATTAAAGTACTAATATGAAAAGAAATAAGGGAATACATAAGAATGTTATTGCAACAAATCGAGGTGACCGTATAATGTCGAAGCCCGGGAAACCGGGCAAAACCGGCAGGAAACGGCCTTCACGGCGTATGGTGAATATTACAGTGGAAGATCAAGCTATAAATCAAACCGAGCTTTTTTCGTCTCTAAGCCCGGAGGAACTGCGCCAGGTCAGGGAAAAGGTGATGATCAAGAAGTTCAAGAAGAATGAAGTGATACTTCACGAGGAAAATACGAACGACTATATGTACATTATTCTCGATGGGGAGGCCAAGGTGATCCAGGTGACCGGCGAAGGCAAGGGAATAATAGTCACCATCCACAGGACCGGGGACTTCTTCGGAGAATTGTCCCTGATCGACGGGAAGACGGCGCCCGCGACCGTCAAGGCAACGCGCGATTCGGTTACGGCTCTCATTTCGAAGAAAGACTTTTTTGCGCTTCTGTTCAACCAGAAAAAAGTACTTGAAAACCTGCTTAATATCCTCAGTTCGCGTCTTCGGGATTCATGGAAGCGGATCCAGATGCTTAATTTCAACGATGCCGCGCAGAGGATAAAAATGCTCTTTCTTATGCTGTCCGAAACATACGGGAAAGAGACACCTCAGGGAATCGTTCTTGGAATCAAGCTGATCCACCAGGACATAGCCGACATGACGGGCCTCACCCGGGAAACCGTTACCCGCGTACTTGACAAATGGCAGAAGGCCGGAGAAATCCAGATCCTCAAGAACAAATTTATTCAGCTGCGGCCGGAATTCGAATCTATCTCGTTCTAGCAGAACTGCCCAGGATTAAACCGGAATACCTTCAAAAAAAACTGACTGCATATGCAGTCAGCCCCCTATCTTCTTCCGCTGTTCTTTTTCCCGCCTGGAAACCGGTTTTCTCTTACCTAAAACCCTGATAAGCCGGAAGCAAATCTATTTTGCCGCAAAAGAACGCAAAGAACTAATAAACTTTAACGAGGCAAGGCCTCAGACCGATGAAAAAAATACCTTGGAACCGCGAAGGCGCGAAGGACGCGAGGAAAGCAGGAATTGAAACGGGTTTAAACCAGAAATAAGATTTTGTCGCATGGTTTCCTTCGCACTCCTCGCGCCTTCGCGGTAAATGCTTTTTAGCTTCTCAAAAACTTGATTCAAATTTAAAGATAATGCGAAGTAAAGGTTTTTAAAGAGCAGTTGGACGCGGAAAAAATCCGATTAACACGGATTTACGAAACTAGTGTTTGGAGTGGTTCGACAGGCTCACCACGAACGGATAAAGCCTCATGATTTCAAGCTTCCCTCCGTTCGCCCTGAGCCAGTCGAAGGGTCAACGGAGTGTAATTGTATCCTTCAATTGTCTCTCAGCGTTCCTGCGCTCCCCGCGGATAAATTGCCTTTTCACGCACGTATCCTGAAATAATTTTTTGGAAGGCTGAATTATGCGGGAGAATTGGTTATATTACTGAGCGCTAAGAGGGGCAGCGTTGCCCAGGTCCGAAGAGCAGGAGTCGTTCAACCTTTTGTAGAGGGCTTTGCGCGATATCCCGAGCTTGCGTGCGGCCTTGGATTTATTCCCGCTGCAGTCAGTGAGCGCATCGCGTATTGCCTGGAGTTCCAGCGCCTTGAGCGGTGTTATAGAGTGAACGGTCCGGTCGTCCGGAATATCTGTGCGGAAATCGTCCGAAAGTTCATCAAGCGTGATCCGCTTGCCGCAGGCGAGCACAACAGCGCGCTCGATTACGTTCTTGAGTTGACGGACGTTTCCCGGCCAGGGAAAATGCCTGAAGGCGTCGAGCACTTCATCGGAAAGCGCAAGCAGTTTTCTCTCTCGTGCGCAAAACTGTCGGGTGAATTCGGCAGCGAGAAGCGGGATGTCACCGGGCCGGTCACGCAGGGGCGGCGCATCAATCTGGACCACGTTGATGCGGTAAAAAAGGTCTTCCCGGAATCCGCCGGAGGCAATCTCATTTTTAAGGTTGCGGTTTGTGGACGAAATGAGTCTGAAGTCGACCTTGATCCTGCGATTGCTTCCGAGCCGTTCGATCGTGCGCTCTTGCAGAACACGAAGCAGTTTTGACTGAAGCGAGAGCTCCAGTTCGCCGATCTCATCGAGAAAGAGAGTTCCTCCCGCGGCTTCCTCAAACTTGCCGACTCTGCTGCCGGCGGCGCCGGTAAACGCCCCTTTTTCATATCCGAACAGTTCCGATTCGATCAGTTCGCGGGGAATGGCTGCGCAGTTAACCGCAATAAAGGGCAGCGCCGAGCGTTTACTGCGGTAATGGATATTGCATGCGATTACTTCCTTGCCGGTACCGGTCTCGCCCTGGATCAGGATGTTGCTCGCGGACTCCTTTACGGCATCAATTATATTCCGTATCCGATTGATGGGAGGAGTCACGCCGATGATGCGGCATGAATCTTCTATGGCGGGACGCTGCGCTCCATCGGACCGCTGCTGGCTGCGCCGCTCGAGCGCCTGCTGCAGCACTGTTTTCAGTTTCCCGTAATCCGGAGGCTTGATGAAGTAGTATGCGGCTCCATTCGTCATCGCATCGACGGCAGACTCGACGCTTCCGTGAGCAGTGAGGAACATGACAGGAAGGCCGCCGTGGTGCCGGTGAATATAATAAAACAGGTCGAACCCGTCCCGGACGGGCATTTTCACATCCGTAATCACCGCGTCCACCTGGCCGCTCATAAGCACCCCGATCGCCTGGTCCACATCCATGGATTCCCGGATGGAATAGCCTTCTTCCTTCAGAATGGCGGAAAGAACCCGCAAGGCATTCGGTTCGTCGTCAACGATCAATACGGTTCCTTTATTCATCGTTCCGTTCCCGTTTCCGGCCGGCTCAAGGGAAGGGAAAGCCGGACTGTTGTTCCTTCATTCTTCTTGCTTTCAATCGTCAAGTGGCCTTTGTAGTATTTCAGGACTTCATAAGCGATAAAGAGGCCGAAGCCCCTGCCGCGGGCGCCGGATCGCGCCGCGATACTGAGCTCGGACATTCCGGGTCCTGAGTCCGCAATTTCAATTACAAGAAAATCCGAATCGCGGAGGGTGTCCCTGAAAGTCCTGATTTTGAGAGTGCCGCCCCTGCTCATTGCTTCGATCGCGTTGTTGACGACGTTTAGAATGGCCTGTTCCAGATGGAAGGCGTTTACTTCAGCCGCCGGAATATCGCCCAGTTCAAACACCGGCGTGATGCTTGCTGCCGAGAGCTGGAATGCGGTAAAGACGCCGATCCGGCGAAGCAGCTGGTTGATGTCGGTTGCCGAACGGTCTGTATCCGAAAGCGAGGAACTGAGAAACGCGGAGATGAAGTTTTCCAGCCGCGAAATCTCATCTTCCATGATTTTCGTGAACTCGATGAGCGGCGCTTCCCGGTCGTATTTCCCCCGGAGATATACGACTGCCCCTTTGATTGCATTGAGCGGATTTCGTACGCCGTGGGCCAGGGTGGAGGCTACCGTGCCGATGTCGATCAATCTCTGAGAATCGCTGAGCTTCTTGGCCACAGCGCAGCTGGTACGCGGGCGAACGGTTACCCTTATCTCGCTCTGTATACCCTTGCCGGACATTATCGGCTCGATCGTTATGTCAGCACGGATACTGGTATGGAGACACGGCAGGGAATAGTGCTCGAGCAGAAGCGGCTTCTTTCTTCGGGCGGCTTCAAGAAGCGCATCGTTGTCTCTTAAAAATATTCGAGGAAATATGTCATAGTACTTTTTCCCAATTACATCGCGCGGGCTGTGCCCGTTGATCGGCGGAGTTGCTTCTTGCCATGAACGGATAAATAATTTTCTGTCGGTGGAAAAGGAAAGTTCATTCATGATGAAGATTCTCAATCAGGCGGACAGTGAGCCTTTCCGGTATCGAATGCGCATGCCGCAGACCGACAGCCTCGGACGATTTGGCACATTAATAAGTGAGAAAATGCAGCTGAAATCGGAGAGTTTTATTTATTCATCAGCACACCGGTGAGTCCGGTCAGTGAACGGTTCTCTGGGTGCAGTACGAGGCCGCTTAATAGTATTTCACCGTTTCCTTAACTTCTGTTTATAAACTTAACAAATATTCCTCAATTGTCAAGCGGCCGTATTTTTTCCCGACATATGCACATCAGTCCCCGGTACGATAAACGGGGTGCATGCAACTTTAGTCGAGAACGCTGAAAAACTTTTAGATAATAAGCGAAGCTGCTGCAAGCTCAAGCACGAAGTGAAAGAGGTCGATATGCAGAGAGCACGCGGTGGACGAAATCTTTGGTTCGCCATCCTTTGTGCTTGCATATTTGCGATTGCCTTTTCGCGTAATTTGTACTATTTTTAGAAAGCGCACATTTCGGAGCTACTTTAATCAGTTTGGTGTTTGCTATGTCTTCTCTGATTTTTAAAAAAAAGCTGCACTTGCCCGAACCGGACGATAATGACAGGCGCGCGTACGACCAGCGCATCAGGGACACAGCGGCACTGGGTCCGCTTGTAATACCTCTGTCCGTAATGAAGCGAATCCCGGCGCACGTAGAAGCCGACCAGCGTTTACTAAGCTGCATTATCGGACGAACTGAAAACGGATATACCCTGATCGACATCGGAAAGGAACGCTCTTATGCGGTGGCCCTCGACCTTGGTACTACTAATATTGCTGCGATACTCTACGACAATGTCGGACAGACGACCGTTCTCGAGGCGAGCATCGAAAACCCGCAGATAGCGTTCGGTTCGGACATATTGACCCGCGCGCATTATGCAATGTCAGACCGGGAAAGGGATATCTACGCGGCCCTCACGGACGGCGTAAACCTGGTTGTCAGAATGCTCTGCGAGAGGGCCGGAATTAAGCCCCATGATATTCACGCTATGACAGCAGCAGGCAACACCATAATGAGTCATTTTTTTCTCGGCCTGGACATCAGCAGCATTCCGATGGCCCCGTTCGTTCCCGTAGTAAGAACGCCTGGTTTCTTCGCGGCACGCGACCTTTCGCTGGACTTGAATCCCGAGGCGCTCGTCTATGTATTTCCGAATGCAGGCAGTTATGTCGGGGGGGACATTGTCGCCGGCATACTTGCGGCAGATATTCATAACCGTGATTCGCTTTCGGTGCTGATTGATGTCGGCACCAATGCGGAGATCGTAATCGGAAATAAGGAGTGGATGCTGGTTGGGGCCGGCGCAGCCGGCCCTGCGCTCGAGGAAGGTATCTGCCGGATCGGAAAGCGGGCAACCAACGGCATTATCTATGACCTGGAAATCAGCAATGGCGCACCTTCCTGCAAAACCTTCGACAACGCTCCGGCGCAGGGAATCTGCGGTTCGGGCATGGTAAGTCTTCTCTATGCGCTCTATGAAGATGGGAGCATCGACCGGAACGGCATGCTGAGGACGGGCGGTAAAAACGTAATCGTCCTTGAAGACGAGCTGGCGTATGCACTCCACTGCGGCCGCGACGAACCGCTTACCGTACGCCAGAGTGAGATCCACAACTTCATGAAATCAAAGGCGGCCATGTTCACGCTTCTCCTGGTGCTGACCCGGTCCCTCGGAATCACGTTCAGGGACATCACGAGCGTTTGCGTATCGGGCGCACTGGGAAGCGGGATTGACGCTCGAAAGGCCGCCGCGATCGGTATGCTTCCCGAATGGCCGTCGTCGATCATCAGGCCGCTCGGCAACACGTCGCTCGAGGGAGCGCGGATGCTGCTTAAGAACGCAGAATTGCTTTCCGTCATAAACTCCGTTACGGCAAGGATCACCTATAAACATATGCACGACGACCCCGAGTTCATGAAGGAATACCTGGGAGCGGTATTTATTCCGCATACCAATCCCGAACTGCTGAAGGCAACGTGATGGTTGCGGATTTTTTCGTTTGAGAAAAAATATATTACCCCATTATATGCCCTCTCGCTGAGAAGCCGGAGAGGGGAACCAAGGGTAGCATGAAAACCTATTTCGAGTTTGCAAAGCATAACACGGACTATAAAAAGGAAACGGTTGCGGGGATTACGACGTTTCTGACCATGGCCTATATCGTCGTCGTGAACCCGGCGATCCTGAGTGCCGCGGGTATTCCGAAGGGTCCGTCAATGACCGCCACGATCCTCGCGGCCGCGTTCGGCTCGCTGCTCATGGGTGTGTATGCCAAACGTCCCTTTGCTCTGGCGCCCTACATGGGAGAAAATGCCTTTATCGCCTTTACCGTGGTGAAGGCGCTCGGCTATCCATGGCAAACGGCACTCGGCGCTATCTTCGTTGCAGGCGTCCTGTTTACGCTTCTTACGGTCACGAAGGTGCGCGGCTGGCTTGCGAGCACCCTCCCCCAGTCGCTTAAGTACAGCTTTGGCGTGGGGATTGGCCTGTTTTTGACGTTCATCGGCTTGAATGAAATTGGATTCGTTGCCATCGGCGTGCCCGGCGCTCCGGTGACCCTGGGCCGGATTACGCAGCCTACGACGCTGCTTGCCTTGTTCGGCTTTCTTTTGATAGCGTGGCTGATGATCAGGCGCGTGCGGGGGGCTGTCATTATCGGCGTGCTGGCCATAACGCTCCTTTCCTTTCTGTTCAGGATTACACCCATACCCGATTCATTCGTAAGCATGCCGCCGTCGATTGGCCCGATTTTCCTGCAGCTCGATATCCCCGGCGCCTTCAGTCCGAAGAATCTGCCAATCGCGTTCATCATTTTCATCATGGCCTTTGTAGATACGGTCGGAACGCTTATCGGCCTTTCGGCCCGGGGGGGCTTTCTCGATAAGAACGGCAACCTGCCCGAGATTGAAAAGCCTATGCTTGCCGATGCTGTCGCGAATCTGGCCGCCCCCGCGCTCGGCACTACCACTACGGGAGTATATATCGAATCCGCAGCCGGAATCGAGGAAGGCGGGCGTACCGGCTTTACCTCTGTTGTTGTGGCGGCACTATTTCTGCTTGCGCTCTTCTTCGCCCCGCTCCTGACCGTTGTGCCGCCGCATGCGTACGGCGCAGCCCTGATCATAATAGGTATTTTTATGATTAATCCGATTACCAGGATCAACTTCAGCGATTACACCGAGCTCATACCGGCTTTTCTGACCATTGTGCTTATGATCTTCACATTTAACATCGGTGTGGGCATGACGGCGGGGCTGCTGATGTATCCGGTGCTAAAGGTCCTTGCGGGCAGGGTCCGCGAAGTCAATGCCGGCATGTGGGTCTTTGCGGCGCTCTCGCTGCTTTTCTATATTTTCTACCCTTACCGATAACGGCCGAGAATTCCGAAACCTTGTCCTCATTAAAGAAAATCCGAAAAAGTCCGATAAGAAATCATAATATTTTTTCCGGTACGCAAAGAGCTGCAGGAGGAAAGACATGGACATGATGAGCGACGACATATTGCTCCAGGAACTGAAGAGACGGTTTCTCGACACCAGGAAGGCGCTTCACGACATAACGATCATGAAAGAAAAGATAGAGAAGCTGAACCAGAGGCTGACTGAGTCGGAGCGGCTCAAGACCAATTTCCTCTCGAACATCAGGAACGAAATCAACAACCCGCTCGCATCGATCCTCGGGATTGCCCAGGAACTGACGAAAACGGCAACGGACGAGCAAACGAGAGAACGTATGGCACGGATGATCTACCAGGAAGCCTTCGAACTCGACTTCCAGCTCAAGAACATCTTCATTGCAGCTGAACTCGAGGCAGGCGAGACCCGGTTGAATATCGCGCAACTGGATGCTGCCGCGCTCATACGGAGTGTGATCGGCTCATTTGCACACCGGGCCCGGGAAAAAGGAGTGACAATACAGTTTGCGGGGGAAGAGGCCGATGCAAAGGTGCCGTTCCGCGGCGACGCGGAAAAACTTCACCGCGTACTGGCGAACCTCCTGGCCAATGCGATCGAGTTCAACCGGCCCGACAAAACCGTGACCATCGAACTCTGCAAAGAAGGGGCGGTCCTGCAGGTGTCTATTGTGGATGAAGGAATCGGCATTCCGGAGAAAGACCGGGAACGCCTGTTCGAGCGTTTTCGTCAGATCGACTCGGGGCCGAGGAAAAAACATCGCGGTCATGGTCTCGGCCTGAGCATAACCCAGGCCCTGATAGCGATGTTTGGAGGCACCCTGACGTTCGCCGACGCTCCGGGGGGAGGATGCATCTTTAGAATAGCTGTGCCCGATGCGGCGGAAGAAACCGACGTTTTGGCTGAGGATGGAAACGAGTTTCTTTTCGACTGCGGGAGCACCTTTTGAGCCCTCCAGGAAAATAACGCGATGAATGGTAATGAGACTAAAAGCCACTACCTCCTGCCCGGAGGGCTCTTTGCGCACGAATGTGAACACCTGGTTACTACGGTGCTCGGCTCATGCATTTCCGTGTGCCTCTGGGACCCGGTGCAAAAGATCGGCGGCATCAATCACTTCATGCTTCCATTGTGGAACGGAGAAGGTCTTGCCTCGCCCCGGTACGGCAACATCGCAATTGCTAAACTGATACAGAAGGTGACCGGCCTCGGAGCAGACCAGGAAAACATCAGGGCGAAGGTCTTCGGCGGGGGTGATGTCATTACCAGCAACGGTTTCATCAGTATCGGTCAGCGAAACATCGAACTGGCCAGGGACCTCCTTTCTGACGCCAAAATCCCCATTATCAGCGAGGATACCGGGGGCAAAAACGGCCGAAAGCTGTTGTTCAATACCGGCACCGGCGTAGTTCTCATTAAGCTGCTCAAAAAACAGATCGATGACATTCGTTTATAAATTGGATTTATAAAACCTGCCCATCCTCAAAACAGCTGCGCTTGCCGCTCACAATCAGTCCTGCTTATCCCCGGAATATCCATCCTTGACACCCACGATCGCCCACGATCCAATCTCCTTGCCTTTTATTGGTTTTTATAGTATTGTTTGTAGCTACTCACGCGCCAATTCTCTATACTAGACCTGAGATGCCGTTTTTTGATGATACCCGGCTGAATTCGCATTGGCGAACCGGGCATTTTTTAGGAGGGTCCAGCAGAATGGAACTTGATGTTCGGGTTGATAAAGAATCAATTTCAATCACTATTGCCGATCCTTTTCATCTTGATCTGGATTCCATGGTCTCAAGGATAGAAGGGTTCGTTCAATCAAGGGGAACGCTCAACGGCACGGACGTTCGCGGACTTTTACCACGCATGGTCAAAGGCATTGCCGGGTGCGAAGCTGGATGCCCGGCAAACGCCAAGGACCTCGTATCGGCAGGATACCGGAATTTCAACCTGGAATATATTGAAGGCGGCATCCTCAGCGCCTCTACCCGTTTGCCGAACGGCAAGACCGTTACCCTGAGACTTTTCCCCGAGTTCTGACCTTTCATCTTCGCTCCTTATCCACTCAACACTTATCGAGAACTTTTTACGCAACCAAAGTATGATGATCTCGTAAGAACGAACTGTCGTGATTCAGCCAAAATAAATCGCGCAAAACATCATATTTCCTTTGCAGTACAAGGGGTTTTGTGATACACAACAGCATCACCTATCGCAATCAAGGAGCCAGAATGATCCACATCAAGGATCACAAAACCCCCGACATGTTCGATCCCTTTCCCTTCCTGGGACCTAAACGTAAACAGCGCATCGAGGGGTCCTGGGCAAAGGTATTTCGGGAGCATATTCTTACCACGCTGCCAGTCGAGAAAATTTTCTCAAAATACGATCCGGTTTTCGGAGCGCCGACCAAGGAACTCTATTCCATGATCGGCCTCATGGTCCTCCAGCAGATGAACGACCTGACCGACGAAGAAGCCGTAGACCAGTTTGCCTATAATCTCCAGTGGCATTATGCCCTGAACATCACAAGCGCGGCGGACACCGCCGCTTATGTCAGCCCCAAGACCCTCTGGAACATGCGCGACCTACTGATCGAACGGAACCTCTACCAAGTTATCTTTGAAGAAGTCGTCACGATGCTTGCCGATGTATTCAAAGTCGATGTCGCCAAGCAGCGCTTCGACTCGGTCCACATCTACTCCAATATGCGCCACTTGGGCCGGCTCGGCCTGTTCGTAAAGACTATTAAGAAGTTCCTGGTGAACCTCAAGCGTCACCATAAAGACCTCTATGAATCATTAGAGACGGCCATCACCGACCGGTACATGACCAAACAGGGAGATGCCGTCTTCTCGATGGTCAGACCCTCGGAATCGATAAACACGCTAAGGACGCTGGCCAACGACGTGTTCAGCCTGGTGGAACGGTTCAGAGGAAACGAGCCAATTACCACCATGAACACCTATCAGCTCCTTGTCCGGCTGCTTAAGGAACAATGCATCGTGGAACGCGTTGATACGCATACAACCCTGGTCTCGGTCAAGGCCAACAAGGACGTGCCTTCCGATTCTCTGCAAAACCCTTCCGACCCCGACGCCGGGTATGACGGCCACAAGGGCAAGGGCTACCAGGTGCAGGTCGCCGAAAGCTACGGCACGTCCGAGGATACCAACACCCTGAATTTGATCACCAGTGTGATCGTAGAACCTGCCCACAAGCACGACACCCATGCCACTATTCCGCTTATCGAATCAACGGAGAAGTTGGGTCTGAAACCGGAAGCGGTCATTGCCGACACCCCCTATGGCAGCGACGAGAACTGCGAGAAGGCAAAGACCATGGGAGTTGAAGTCGTTTCCCCGGTCATGGGCAACCTCGGCGAAGACAGCGTGCCATTCACGGCATTCACCATGAACAGCGAAAACGAAATCACCTTATGCCCCGAGGGACGCGCTCCTCTCAAAACCCGGAGCAAAGACGACAATCACTCCGCGCTCTTTTCAAAAAAAGCGTGCCGTGGTTGTTCCCGAAAGAACACATGTCCGACGCTGCCCGGCAAAAAGGGCCGCTATCTCCGATACGACGATAAAGCGATCCGTCTGGCCCAGCGACGGGCTCAGGAAGACACTCCCGAGTTTCGGGACAGGTACCGCTTCCGTGCAGGGGTCGAAGGAACCATGTCTCAGCTTGACCGAATAACCGGCTTCAAGAACTTGCGCGTACGAGGACTGTCCGCCGTGAGCTTCGCCGCGTACTTGAAGGCTGCCGGAATCAACATTATCCGGGCGGCGGCATTCCGCAAACGGGAAAAGGAAGAGGAATCGGCCCTCATAGCCGCCCTTTCATTGCTATTTTGTGCTGTCAAAGAACGAGTGCAGAATGTTTCAGCCGCCATCGGGCGCTGGATCAGTCTCCGGCCGCTGATTATGCAGTTTAAGGTACTTTACGCCGTTTGACTTCTTACGAATTCATCAAAGTATAGTAAAGTCGTAAAAAGTCATGTCTCACACAAAGCCACGAAGTCACGAAGGGGAAAAGCTTTAATTCTAAGATGATTTTCTTTGTGATCTTTGTGGCTCCGTGTGAAAATTTGCTTTTTTACGAAATCATCAAGTATGAAACAGATGCAGACAGACTATGAGGCGGCTCTTGTTTTTCGCACTGTTTTATAGTACAACGTAAAGGGATTTCGTCCGGAGTTCCGGCGGATATTTCTCGGCGGAAGGCTGAAATTTTTGATCGGGAGCCACTTTATGTGCGATTTATGTACACAGCACGGCGAAGGGAAAACCTGGTATAAGAATGCGAAAAATTATGCCCAGGACCTTCTTGCCGATCTTGAGCGTCGCCGTTATGTGGAAAACTTTCTTACGTCCGCGTTCCAGGAGGGCTTCCAGGCGCTAGGCAGGCTTGAAACAATTTACCGGAAAAAAGGAAAACTTCCGGATGCCGTAGCAAAAGCCATCATTGCCAAGGCCAGGAAGGAGCACTTCGGCCAGGTGCTGCCCATGGAAGAGATCGGCGCCGTGGTCCGGAAGGCACAGACTGTCGTGCGCATGCCGTGTGCGTGCAGGTGGAATATCGGTAAAAAAGAAGAACGATGCTGCTATGCTGTCAGCTATGGCTCCGAAGCGTGGTATAACCGGATCGACATGAGTTACTTTGGGACAGCGCCGGATGCCGGACTTGAGTCACTCGCGCCGAGTGAGGCGATAGCCCAGATGGAAGCGATGGAGGCACGGGGATCGGTCCATACCATATGGACCATGATGACGCCCTTTATCGGAGCTATCTGCAACTGTTCTCCGGCGGACTGTCTTGCGATGAGGACCCTGTCCGGTGCGGGTGTTGAAACCATGGAGCGGGCCGAATTCACGGCAAGCATTGATACTGCCTTATGCACGGGGTGCGGCCTTTGCGCCGAGCGGTGCCATTTTCATGCAATCGATAGTGTTGCACGGACGCCGGGCTCTCCCGCCCGCGTAGATTCCTCCAAATGTTTTGGATGCGGTTTGTGCCGGACAGCCTGCGGTGCGAATGCTGTTAAACTGGTTTCGAGAGACTGGGATAGAAAAATTCCGGATCCTAAATAACAAATCCCAAATAAATACCCAACTATCAATATTCTAAAAAGACATTGGGACGCAGAAAAATCGGATAAACGCAGATAAAGCAGGAATATTTAATCGCTTTTCAAAGGACTTTATTTATCTGCGCCAACCTGCGTTCATCTGCGTCCCAACATAGTTTTGTTTCTTCTCGGTGTCCCTTATACGCTCTGTGGCTGAGCGGTTTGGTTCCCATTTTTGCGGGTTTAATCTGTGAAATCAGCGGAATCTGCGGATATAGACTTCACCGCGACGGTGAAATCGAGGAGAGATCGATGCCGAGCAGATGAATCTTCTGCTGGAGGTTCTGCCGATGAACATTCAGCAGGCGGGCTGCCTCGGATATATTCCCGCCTGATTCAACCAGCGCTGCGATGATAAGGCTTTTCTCGAACTGACCTTTCGCGTCCTTCAAAGGCATGATCGGTATTGCCTGCGCTTCCTGTCCGAGTTTCCTCTCCTCGAGGATGTACCTGGGCAGGTCCTCTCTGAGCACAATGGGGCCCGCGGTAAAAGCGACGGCGTACTCGATGCAGTTCTCAAGTTCCCGTACATTGCCCGGAAAGTGGTAGTTGAGGAGCGCCTGCATCCCCTCCTTGGCAATTCCCGTAATTTTCTTTTCCGGAGCGCGTGATTTGTGCTTCTCTATGAAATGGTTCACCAGGAGCGGAACATCCTCCTGCCTCCTTCTCAATGTGGGTAGCTCTATCGGAATCACGTTGAGGCGGTAATAAAGGTCTTCCCGGAAGGACTTGTCCGCGATGCCCTTCTTGAGGTTCTTATTCGTTGCCGCGATGACCCGGACATTTACGCTCCGGGTCTGGGTCTCGCCGATGCGGGTGAACTCGCCTTGCTGCAGAACACGCAGCAGTTTTACCTGAAGCGGCGCGGAAAGCTCCCCGATCTCGTCCAAAAACAGAGTGCCCTTGTCTGCTTCCTCGACAAGACCCTTTTTATCGGCAATCGCGTTCGTGAATGATCCTTTCACATGGCCGAACAGCTCGGATTCGATGAGACCCTCCGGCAGGGCGCCGCAGTTCACAATGATGAATTTTCGCCTGACCCGCACACTGTTGGAATGGATGGCACGGGCGACCAGCTCCTTGCCGGTCCCGCTTTCGCCGGTTATAAGCACATTGCTCTCGCTTGACGCGGCATGCCGCATAACCCGGAACGTCTCACGGATCTCGGCGCTGTTGCCTATGATATTCTGAAAGGAATACCTGCTTTCGATCTGGCTCTTGAGCGTCAGATTTTCCCGCTCCAACCGTCGTTTCTGAAGTGCCCGCCTGATCGGTATTCTCACTTCATCCGGAGTGAAGGGTTTTGGAATGTAATCGTAGATGCCTTTCTTGATCGCGTCTACCGCGGAAGGAATCGTTCCAAAAGCGGTTATGATGATGAAGGTGCTGCTTGGAGAAGCGTCCTTGATCGCATCATACAGTTGAAGCCCATCCATTTTCGGCATCTTGAGGTCCGAGATGATCAGATCGTATGCATTGTTCCTGATTTGGTCAGCTGCAGCGACACTGTCAAGAAAAGTGACTACATCGATCCCTTCGATCTCCAGGATCGCCTTGACCGCCTCGCACACGCCAGGTTCGTCATCCACTACGATTGCTTTAAATTTGTCCATAAGCCGGCCTCCGGTCGCTATAGCTCGTAGCTTGTGCCTTGTAACGACTTTTCATTCCGCACTCTGCACTCGCCGCTCCGAACTCAGCGAAACGTCCCTACAATTACGCAGTTACCGGCAGTCTCACCGTAAACGTCGTTCCTTTTCCCACTTTACTCGAGACCTCGATATCCCCGCCATGTTTCTTGACAATACCATAGCTTACGGCAAGCCCCAAGCCCGTTCCCTTTGACACGCCCTTTGTGGTAAAAAAAGGATCAAATATCTTGTGGACATGCTCCTCGGCGATGCCGCTGCCCGTATCCGAAAAAGCGATTTCAACGTCACTCCCATTCAACCGCGTGTTGATCTCGATTGTGCCCGGCGGGGTAATGGCGTGGATCGCGTTCAGGAGAATATTCATCACCACTTGACCGATTTGAGGAGGATCTGCGTTGATTTCCGGCAGATTATCGGCCAAGTTCATTCTGAGCTCGAGGCCCTTGAAAGCGTCTTGCGCTGCAAGGGAGTCCGCGATTTCCGAAATTGGCTGATTGATGTTGATCCGTACAGGCTTTATAACGATTTCGCGCCCGAAGTTGAGCAACTGTCGCACAATATTTCGCGCCCGGTCGGTCTCCCGTACCATCAATTTGAGCTTTCCATGCCGCGGATCGCTTGGCGGACATTGTTCCAGCATGAGGTTGGAGAAGGTCAATACGGCAGTAAGCGGGTTGTTTATCTCATGCGCGATCCCCGCAGCAAGCTTACCCACGGATGCCAGCTTCTCAGCCTCGACTAGCTGCGACTGCTTCTCCCTCAATTTATTGATGGTATGTTCAAGAGACCAGAGCGCGCTCTTGAGCCGATCCTCCATCTGGTTAAAGGCTATCTTGAGCGATGCCAGTTCGTCTTTACCCTTGACCTCGATTGCTTCGGAGAAATCGCCTTCGGCGATCTTCTTTGCTATTTTTTCAAGCATCCTGATGGGATTCGCGATGCTGGTCGCAAGCTTTACGTTGATAATCGTACCGAAGACAAGGATCAATGCAAGTGCGATGAGCAGGAGCTGAATCGACATCCTGACCATCGTATGGATTTTTTCCCGTTCTTCTTTGGCGAGATTCTCTGTGAATGACTGTATCTCGCGTGCGGTCAGGCGCATCTTCTCCACGGATTCATTTTCGTTTTGATAAAGCAGGTAGAGATTACGGACCAGGGTGCGATAGCGCCCCATTTCTGGAACTTTGCTGAGAGCAGCAGATGCTGCCTCTCGCGAAAACGCTTCCCAGGAAGCCGTGTTCCGGTACAGCATCACGTTGCGTTCATGCCGCCTCAGGGTGAGAAATGCCACCAGGTCTGCTCTGGTCACCAACTGCCGTTCAATGTTTCTTCCGGTCGGGATAGCGCGGGACACGAATTCCGCCTGCGATGCATAATTTTGAGAAAGCTGGTCAATTAATGCCTCGTAGTGGGCAATAGACTTTTTCACGGCCTCATAGTTGGGTTCCTGAATTTCAATGATGATTTCCGCCCTGATATTGTCTATCGATTTTTTCAGGACCCCGAGATAGTTTTTGAGCTCTTCGAAGTCCCGCTGCTTTTTATACAGAAGGTAATTTTTTTCGTATCTGCGCACCTCGAGCATATTGTTGGTGATATCATCTGCCGTTTCGAGAAGGACCAGGCTGGTGCTGATCGACTTGAGCGATTTATATGTAAAAAACCCTAATACCACAGCAAGAAGGATATACAAGCCGAAGCCGAGAAGCAGTTTGTCCCGTATTTTCATACAGGACTGATTATAGCCCACAAACGGCGAAAAAGTCAAAAATTAAGGGGCTTGGCTATTGACGCAATCCAAGCGAAAGGTGGGCCAAAGAGGCGTTTCGAACTGCTCTCAATTGGAGCTCGATCATTTCGTAGCACGGCACGAAAACCACTGCGATCAACTTAAGCCGGTCTAAAAATAAACAGGAGCCTGGTTAACCAGGCTCCTGGAGCATTTTAGCTTAAAGACGTGTATGTTTCAATTACGCCTCTTTCTTGACCTTGGCCTTCTTCATGGTCAGGCCGATCCCGTCGAAGAGATAGAAAATGGCGAAGCCCCACCACATCGTATAGGCGACATAGAAGACGAGGAGGCCTGACAACATCCCCGCGTGGTCTATAACCTTGTTGGCTTCTACTTTGTAGAAGTTGTAGCCGGGTTCCACCGCTTTTTTATTCACCTCAGAAATGACCCTAGCGGTTTCGATATTTTTGTCTTTTTTCATCTGTTTCTCGATCTTGCCCAACGTAGTCCACCAGGACTTGAGCGCCTGTTTTTCGTCCATTCCGTAGCGCTCATTCACGGCCTTGCCGTCATTGTTGTACATGGCATCAGCGTCCCTGAGCGCGCTTCTCAAGATTATTGCGACATCGCCTTCCACCGTAAGTGCTGAATTGTTGCGGGTCACTTTTGCGCCGGCAACGCTCAGGATCTTCTCGGCATTAACGGCGTCCTCGCTCTTATCAAGAGTTATGCTGACTGTCATCGGTTTACCGCTGAACTCCTGGACGGATCTTGCGACCTTCGGGATGAAATACGAGGAGCCTTTCGCCAGCTTGTTAAAGCTTTCATCCGCGAATTGCAGCCCGTTTTTTCCCTCAAACACCGGGGAAAAGATCGTGAAAAGCACCCCCAAAAAGGTGACCGCAAATAATGCTCCTAGATTGAACATCTTTGGATTTCTGATCAACATGTTACGCCTCCTCCTTTGCCAGCACTGGTGCAGCGTGTTCATCCTCACCACGAAGTTTGTCGATATTGGCAATGAACTTTCCAATGACCCAGGCTGCGAATAGACTTACTACTATCCAGAATATGACGTTACCCGCGGTCTCAATGCCCTTGACCACAGGCTGTGACACGTTGATCATCTCGAGTTCCACCATCTTCTTGGGAAGCGTTGCGGCGCGGTTGATAAAGCCGGCAATGATTGAAACCGCATAGAAGCCGCGGATGTGTATGCCCTTCACTACCTTGGTTGTCAGTGCGCCTACCTGGATCCCGATCAGAGAACCGAGCAGCATTCCCATGGCCAAAGTGTAGAACACGTAGCCGTAGATTGCGTACTGGGAGATCGCGGCAAGGCCGGCTGTAAAGATGATCTGCAGAATGTCGGTTCCCACGGTCGTCATGGAGGAAACGCCGAAGACATAGACGAACATCGGGAAGGTGACGAACCCGCCGCCGACGCCCATAATCGCGGCCAAAAGACCGACGACGATGCCGCCGAGAGCCACAATGACGCCGGATATTTTTCTGCCGCCGGGCACGTAGTCCTCATCAAAGGTGATCTGGGGCGGCATCTTGATGTTCTGGACCTTGCGTGAAAGATCGGTCATGCCTGAGGATCCGCCATGAGCGTCCCCCGAGTCCTTGCCCTTGCGGGACTTCAGAAAGTCTATAAGCGCGTAGAAGCCGAGAAACCCGAGCAGAATCGCATAGACCAGGCTGATGAAAGCTTCGGACAGCAGCGGGTCACTGTCATAGAGCGTCTTATTGATATACCCGCCGATGAAGGTGCCGCCGGCCGAGCCGACCAGGAACGCGACAGCAAGCTTAACCGAGACGTTGCCGAGCTTTTTATGGACCGTCGTTCCCATGATCGCTTTTGCGAATATGTGGAAGAGGTCTGTTCCAACCGCAAGAATACCTTTTACGCCCGCGGCCATGAGCGCCGGCGTGATGATGAAACCTCCGCCCGCGCCGATGCAGCCCGTGATCAAACCTGCACAAAGGCCGATCGCAATCGAGACCAGGAAGATGTTCGTTGAGTAGAATGCGGGTGCATACGCAGTCTTGCTTCCGATCATGTCACCCGCTTCTGCAAACATGACGAGTGCAATCGGCAGCAGCGCAGCGAGAAAGATCAGGAGCCTCTTCCTGTTGTGAATGATGCTCATGGACACTTCATAGTCCCAGCGCGCATGCGCCTGGGAGGACAACTTTAAAAACTCAAATACCCTTCGTGCTACATTCATGATACCCTCCTTTATAGTTAATTAATTCTCAATGGATTTGTGCTCAGTCGTTTGAAGGACCTTTGGCTTTCGCTCACAGTTTCTTCATGAGCTTGTCAAAGGTTGACGGCTTTTCATTTTCTGCGAAACCTTCATTTTATTCGTTCAAACTCCGTCTGAATTTTATATTTCGTTCCGATACCGAGAAGCCTGGTGTAAGCGATCAGGGTCGAATCCGATCCCATAAGCAGCCGGTGAAGCAGGAGTGCCGGCGACCCCTCCGGAACCTTCAAGAGGGCTGCGGTCTCGCCGCGAGCTTCCGACACCTCGATTGTCTGCACCACTTTGGAAATCTTCCTGACCCCTTTTTCCTGGATCAGATCGTAAAAAGGTCTTTGGCAAATATCTTCATGCTCGATCCCCGGAAACACAGCTGTCGGGATGTACGACTCTTCAAGATAGGCCGTCTCGCCGTTGACGACTCTCCTGCAGAGAACGTAGAACAGCTCCTTTACCTCATTCCCATTCCCCGCTGATGAAAGAAACTTCTTCATTTCGTCAGGTGTATCTTTAATTCCTCTTGAAAGCATTTCCTTCCTCGTCTTCACCCCCTCTCCAAACATGTCTTCGGTCAGCTTCGTCTTCATCGTAACGCCCAAGTCCTGCTGGCCATGAGTAACGAACGTGCCTTTTCCCTGCTGTTTTTTCAGAAAGCCTTTTCTGACCAGTTCCGAAACAGCCATGCGCACGGTTGCTTTGCTGATGTCGTACGCTTTACAGAGTTCATCTTCAGTCGGGATCTGCGAACCGTCCGGCCATTCCCGCTTTTCTATTTTTTCCTTGATTATTGAAAACATCTGGACGTAAAGCTTTTGCAGACCATCCCTGTCTACCATCTTTTGCATTGTCATATGCATAGTTCTTTATGTCCTTATAATCTTTTTAAACTTGTAAAAAAAACGGGTTTCAATTGATTCCCGTATGAGTGATTTTGTGACCGAAGACTACTATTACTTACGCGGAACTTCGTACGCAGGTTTTTTCACATCATGCATATGCTTTCCGGTTTCCTCATCCGAACGAGAGTCAGAATCTCCCAAATATCGTGCTGCGTCATCATATTCACCGGATTCTGCGAAGGTCACCGCAACCATCATGTCTTCAAGCTTTTTCATGAGTTTTCTCATGCTCCCTCCGTTTTTTGATTTCGATTATTTCTGGTTTGCTGTGTTCGAGTCGTTGACATTGTATTTACAAGAGCGATGCCAATAAGTAACTAATTGAAAAAGCACAATAAAATTATAATTTATTTGAATGGTGCAATTCAATCGTGCACTTAAAAACAAATAAACCTGAAAAGAGCTTTTGGACACGGATAAAATCTGATTAACACGTATTTACAAAGATATACAACTCTTTCATAATTCTCCAAAAGGGCGAGATGTTATTTTGTTCTAGCGCACTGTTTTTATCCGTTATTTCCGTGTTCATCCGTGTCCAAATGCCGTTTTTAGGATAAACCACGCTTAGCGCGGTTTATGGTGCAACAATTAAATGCGGCAATAATATTATGTTGCTCTTCTTGCTTCACCCTCTAACGGTTCTAAGTAGAGGGTAAAAGAGAGTCATGGGAGTTAGGGGTGAAAGGCCAGGGGAACGAAAAAAAGATCTTAGTGTCCTACCCTTATTCTAAGAGACGAAGGAATCAAGGACAAGGAGAGGCTTAGACCCTTTACCTACCATCTCCCTGAGGAGCGGGAGACGGGAATCAAGGTGAGGCGTAGACTCGTTGTCGTACCCTTTCGCTGATATACACGAAAGGGGAATCAATGACTATAAAGCTATCTTGTATTGTTTGATTTTTCGCTGGAGTTGCTGACGGTACATGCCAAGAGCGGAAGCTGCGCGGGAAATATTGCCTTTTGCTTCAAGGAGGGCGGTGGAGATTGTTTCTTTCTCAACATTGGACAACGCTTCTTTCAAGCGGGTTGCTGCAGGCCTCGGCCTGAACACAGGCGGGGTCTCCCGGAGAGAGGCAGGCAGGTCAGACGGCAGGACTTCGGAGGTATTAGCGAACGAGATCGCCCTCTCGATGATGTTTTCAAGTTCCCGGACATTACCAGGGTAGGCATGCTCGAGCAGAACGCTCATAGCCTCGCCGCTTAAGCACTTGATCAGGATGTCTTTTCTTTTCGGCGCGTGTTTCTGGACAAAGTGCTTTGCCAGGAGCGGAACATCCTCCATCCGTTCCCGAAGAGGGGGCAGATGCACATTAATGACGTTCAGACGGTAGTACAGGTCCTCACGAAAGTTGCTGCGGCTGCATGCCGTCTTCAGATCACGGTTGGTTGCGGTAATGAAGCGCAGATCAACTTTAAGCTGGCGCATGCCCCCGATGCGCATGATCTCGCCTTCCTGCAGAACCCTCAGTATCTTGGTCTGAAACAGGGGCGAGACGTCACCGATCTCGTCGAAAAACACTGTTCCGCCGTCGGATTGCTCCAGAAGACCCTTTTTCTGGTAGTGAGCGCCCGTAAAAGCGCCCTTTTCGAAACCGAACAGTTCCGATTCGAGCAGCGTATCGGGGATGGCGCTGCAATTGATCGTCATGAAGGACCGCTCGTTACGAGGACTCCATCGATGGATCGCCCGTGCTATCAGCTCCTTGCCCGTCCCGCTTTCTCCGGTAATCAGCACATTGCTCTCACTGGCCGCCGCTTTTTTGATGAGACCGAACACCTCCTGCATGGCTGTGCTATGGCCGATTATTTCATCGAACCCGTATTTGTGACTCAGGATTTTTTTCTTGTGGCGGGTAATCACGTCCGAGAGTACCTCGGCCGTCAAGGGTTTTTCCAGGTAATCACCGGCCCCCAGGCGCATTGACTCAACTGCCTTCCTGAGATCGGAGTGAGAAAAAGCGACGACCGGCATCCGATGCCGCAAGTCGAGCAGACGCTCCTGCCAGTTTTCGGTATCAAGGTCCAGGAATGCAATGTCGTGCGTCTCGTTTTCCCTGCCTTCTTCGCCTCCGGAAGAAGCTTCACCGGTTAAATTCTGGACCTCCGAGACGAAACCCGAAGACTTGAAGAGCGCATAAAGGTTTTTCGCTTCATTTGAGATGATGAGAATGTTCAGCATAAAAAATTACCTGATGCTTGCGCTATTTTTTCACGACCAACACCGGACAAGAGGAGAGCACGATGACTCGTTCCGCAACGCTGCCCATGAGGAGCTTTTCCAGGCCGGTCCGTCCGTGACTTCCAAGCACGATCAGGTCGGCTTTTCTTTCTGTGGCCGTTTCGATTATTGCGTCTGCAGGTTTCCCGCTTAAGATAAAGGCCCTGACCGATACATCTTCCTTCAGCGCTGCCTCCTTGACGGCCTTGGCATTCTTTTCGGCCTCATGCATCTCCTTTTCGGCGATATGCTCGCGCTGCGCTATGGAGAAATCAACGTCCGCGGGAGTGGCGAGTTCGGAGGGGACAACCGCGATTACCGTGAGCATGCTGCTGTTGCGCTTCGCCAGCCCTATAGCTTCGGATGCTGCAGTCAGCGAGTATTGAGAACCGTCTGTGGCGATCAGAATGTTCTTAAACTCGAGGTGCGCATCTTTGGGCACCACGAGCACATTGCAAGGCGCAAGACCGACGACGCGAGAAGTAACGCTTCCCATCATGAGCCGCTTGAGGCCGGTTCTTCCCCTCCTGCCCATCACGATCATGGTATATTTGTTCTTGCTTGCTTCATCGACGATATGCTTGTAGGAAGCTTCACCCCTCTGAACGAGGGTTGTGCAGTCAACCCCTTCTTTTTTCGCCCTGGCTTTCACGGCTTCAAGATGCTCCCGTGCGTCCTTCTCTTTCTTTTCCACGATCTGAGGCGCAGCAGCATCGAATTCGGGGTTAAAGTCTATCACAGACAGGACTGAAAGACCGGTAGAACATTTTTTCGCGAGCTTGATCGCCTCGCGCACTGCCCCTTCGCTGAAGTCAGAACCATCTGTTGAGAGAAGGATCTTCTCAACTCGTGTTGTCGGACAGATATCGGCCATACTGGTGCCTCCTTATAATGGAATGCGGTTCAAACCCGTGCAAGCAGTCTGTTGCAAAAAGCAATACTTATGGCACAATCATAATCGCTCTCGCTCCGGCTGTCAACTGATAAGCGGCGGTTTATACTATTGATAAATGTAAGAACGACACGTGCTTGATAGGCCGAGGTCATACTTCACCCGTCGCTTGCCGGTATGAGATAAATAGGCGTTTTCACGCGCTCCGGCTCATCCCGAAGAATTTCGGCCGCCTTGCTTAGTTCAGAAGGCGTCTTCCCCCCGGATGGAAGCATGATGAGAGAGACCGCATGTTCCTCAGCGGCCCTCAGGATTTCCTCGTCCGGGTATCCCGAACGGATTTTTTCAGAACATTCGAGCCCTTTTTCGCTAAGGCCTTTTTTTATTTTGGCGACGATGGCAGCAGTGGCGGCTTTGACCTTATTCACTTCTTCTTGTTCACCGGCGCTGTACAGATGAACCGGAACGACGCCCAGGAGCAGAACTTTCGAGCCGGTCGCTTTTGCCTCAGCGCTTACGGCTTCAACACTTGAGCTTAACGCGCTGGAATTGTCAACCGGCAGAAGAATGGTTCCCGGAATTATATAGACCGGGCACCCGGTCTTTTTTGAGATGGCTTTGTAGCGAGAAGTAGCGAGGATAAGATCTGCCTTCGCCGCTTGCGCTGCGCGCAAAATCTCCTGCTCCGGATCGCCCTCCTCAGTAACAAGCCGAATAGGCACACCCTTGCCCTCTTCGCGAATAATGCTCTCCGCGTCAAGTAGATGCCGTTTCGATTCCGCACGCACGATCTCCTCGGCCTTCGGTCCGGCATCGTAGTCAATGAACCTGCTTGTTTCAAATACGTGCAGTACAATCAGTTCTCCGCCCTTTTCTTTTATCTTCCGGATGCCGTATTGCAAAGCGGTTTTTGAATGAAGAGTACCATCATAAACTGAAACGATATTCATAGTTTTCTCCCTACTGCAACAACAATGGTTCAGCACTATTTTGTTGCACCCGTTATCGTTTAATATTTCTGTTTAATCCGTGCTCTGCGCTTTTTACACAGCGCCTGATGTGCGCTAAATAATTGCACCAACGATTTTTATATTTAATTTATCCTCTTATATTTCAGCTAATTATAGTTTGGCACACTGGTTGCTCTATTTGTCTATGAAATCTAAATCGTTCTATGGAGGCCATATGCAAAAACTTATGATGATGTTCGAAGATGTCTGGGTTACCGTTGCATTTGCTGAAGCCGGTGAATATGGAACGCTTGCCGTTTACAGTGTACGGCGACTCCATTCCGGGACTTCGGTTCGAATGCAGCAGGTATAAACTCGAAGCCAGGAGGCCCCGGATGCTTGAAGCAGATGTATCCATCGTAATTAGAAATATGCTGCTCGCCCAGGTTCTGGTAACGTTCATGGTTACTGACCATGCTTTGCCGGCATATCAGCGATTACGCACGATATGGAAATCAATCCATGCCCCTGTGCGCAAAAAGGAGATCCCGAAGAAGCGCAGCGCGTTCTTCGAGATCGATTTCACTAAATTCGAACCTTAAACAACCCGTCTTATGCTCCGGCGGAGCCCTCCAGCGCACAATATGTCGGGACTGGAATAGCGCGACATCCCGCAGCAACCCAGCCTGAGGGAGACAGTGTCAACTCAGCTGTGAGACCCGGTACAGCATATAGAGAAGGATCGCCATCGGACCGAAGCTTACGACAGAGGAAGCTGCGATCCTGACGAATCGCTGCAACAACACCGTCCCTCCAAGCACGGCGGGCGCAAGCAACGACCCGACGATCATCAGCTGAAGCGCGACAAAAAAACCTGATTGTTGAAATGCATGCTCGAATTCCATAGCTGTTCTCCATTTATCGTATTACAGATCAGCCCGCAAAAACGCAGTAGAACATTTTTGCTTCTCTACCGGTTTGAAGTTGTTCATCTTCCGCATGTTCATCCATGGCTGGCTGCTGTTTGTGGTCAGTCTTCTTTATTACATCGTCTTCGTCGACAGCACAGCGAGGTCCATTTTTGCCGCCTCGCGGGCAAGCTCCGACGCACCCAATGCTTTCCGGTATTTATTGATGATTCCCTTGAATCTAGGCGGGCAAAGCAGTATATCCGCTTTTTTGTCCTTCGCAAAGCTTACGATTTCCTCTTCAGGATTTCCCTCAGTACTGAACAAGCTCGCTTTTACGCCTTTTCCCTTCTCGCGGATCAAGGCTTTTGCTTCTTCAACGAACCGCCCGGCTTCGCTACGTGCCGTGGTTTCCGCATCCATAACATCATAGTCTATAAACATGTTGGTGTTTAATACATGCAGCGCAACGACCTCGCCGCCTTTTTCATGCGCCTTCTCGATTCCGTACACCAGAGCTTCCTTCGACTGCAATGTGCCGTCATACGCAACCATGATCTTCATAGTAGTGCCTCCCTTTTGGATTGAATTTGTTTTGCTTTCTAGTCGCCTCTATTGCACGGGCCATGCCAGAGCATGCAGCCTTAATTTTCAAGACGCTAGAAGGAGGAGTGCGGTTTATTTACTGCACCCGGGGCGCAAGATATTACTGCAGTTGGAATCAGAACTTCAGGTTTTTAAGAAGATAATTAAAGTTAGTAGTTTTATGCCGTGCGGTTGACCGGGAGGGCTCCCTTTAATAGGGAGGTTTGATTTAAGATGGTTAGAGAGCAACTATATATACCGGGCATGTGGCCTGATCTATGACCTTTTCCACAATATGGTCTCCGAACAATCTGCTCAGGATGCCCTTCTTCTTTTTGGAGCCCATAATAATCAGATCGCACTGTTCTTCTTCGGCGACCTCGATAATCCGTTGCGGGACATCACCCTGCTCAACGCGGGTCTTAACGAGGGCACCTTCAGCTTCGGCTGTCCTGTTGATGTCCAGAACAGCCCGATTGCCGCCGTCGTCAAGCACGTCGCTCAGGTTCTTGATGCCCGTCAGGTTCAGGTCTCCGTCGAAAGGCCGTATGACTTTAACAACCGTGATCCAGGTTTTCTCGTCCCGCGCAAGTTTGATGCCCTGTTCGAGGACCCCTTTGTTTCCGTTCAATGCAATAAGCACTTTTCTATAACCCTTCATGTCGCTGCCCCTCACTATCCGCATATTACGCAGATTTCGCCGCTTTTTGCTTATGTTTTAAATAAAAATCTGCGTCATCTGCGAAATCTGCGGCTAACATCTGATTAAGGACTATTTCACAATCAATATCGGGCACGTGCCATGGGCGATTACCCGCTCTGCAGTGCTCCCCATCATCGCCTTGTCCATGCCGCGCCATCCATAGGTGCCCATGACGATGAGGTCGTTCTTGAACTTGTCGGCGATCTCCAGGATCTTGTCGCTTGCGTGGCCTTCCTGCACGATCGCCTTGATCCGAACGCCCTGTCCCTCGCCTATCTGCTTGGCCTGCTCGGCAATCTTTCCGGCCTCTTCGTAGAGGCTTTTCTTTATCATTTCGGTCTTGAAGAAGTCCATCATTTCTTCATAGCGGGGGATAACGTACAGGACCGATATCTCCGATCCGTCGCTTTTTGACAGCTCACACGCCCGCACGAGCGCTTTTTTGCTGGCGTCCGATCCGTCAAAAGGGACGAGGAGCGATACATAGGAACCGCCGCAGGTAGTACACTCCTTTTTCACGACAAGAACGTCGCACGGAGCATTGAGGATCACCTGGGACGTGACACTGCCCATAAGGAGACGCTTGAGTCCCTTCCTGCCGTAGGTCCCCAAGGCGATCAGGTCCGCCTTCTTCCCCTCTGCCGTTTCAACGATCACTTCGGGCGGCTCGCCTTCACAGACATACGATTCGACGCTGCCGAACTCCTGCGCGACGTTCTTCTTTGCCTCGACGCATACCTTTGTCCCGAACTCGAACCGTTTTTCCATTTGCGAAGGCAGAATTGCAAACTCTTCCTGATCAAAAAATACGGCGTGCACCAGCACTATGCCGCCCCCGTGCTTCTTGATACGGAGCGAGGCCTCTCTGAGGGCTGCCTTGCTCGAGAGCGATTCATCATATCCGACAACGATCGATTTATACATTAGTGCGAACCTCCACCTTTTCCGAACACCAGCCCAACGCCGAAACCCGCGAAGAGCGCGATGCCGATAGACAGGATACCGTAGAAGGCAGCGTTGTTTCTGGCCAGGGTCGAGAGTGTTTTAACAAGCCCTACCTGCTCTACATTCACCTTTGCTTCGGCCTGTTCCACGACCTTACCGTCCTTTACCGCATAAACCGAAACCAGGTAATCACCGGGAGCGGCCTGGTAAGGCCAGGCAGTCATAATATAATATTCTTGCCCGCCATCGGCCTTTGTTGTAGTAGATATCGTTCCCGGGGAGTAGGCGTACACCTTCTGGGCTTCCTTGAACTTGACGAACTCCTCGAACCACTTTGCCCTCTCCTGCTCATTTGCGACCGGAGATATCTCCACATGCTTTTCGAGCGCGGGATATCCGATCACGAAGCGGGTCATTTCTTCCGGCGTGAGGATATCTTCAATCTTTTTTGTGCTGTACAAGCCGTAGAAATTCGGGGTGTTCTCGAATTTGAGCTGCCCGACATTCATCCACAGCGCACCTGCAACCTTGCCTTTCTGCTTCAGGACCTGATGCCCTTCAGGAGAAGTTATTTTGATGACCAGATCAACATTAGCGTCAGATTCTCCCTTGATACTCACGCTGCTTCCGTGATAGAAGAAATCGATGGTGATGTGATCATGATTGGCTTTCGCAGTAAGCATTGCAGACGCCGTACCGGCGAATTGAAAATTCAAAATTAAAAATTCAAGAAAAAGAAACAACCCAATTTTAAATATTGAATATTGAATGCTGAATTTCGTCTTCATTAATGTCCTCCTACTTGCGAGAGAAGCAGCGGCGGGGTAAGCGTCAGCTCGAATACAATCTTGACCGTTACGACGAGCACGATCCCTGCGAGAAGGATCTTAAGCTGTTCTCCCTTGAGTTTTCTTCCCAGCACCGTGCCGACCTGCGCCCCGAAGGTCGATCCGATCAGAAGGAGCACGGCAAGAAGAAAGTCGACGCTATGGTTCGTATAGGCCTGCAGGAACGTAACCTCGATGCAGGTGAACAGGATCTGGAACAGGCTGGTGCCGACCACGACGTGCATCGGCATCCTGAGCATGTAGACCATCACCGGGACCATCAGGAACCCTCCGCCCACTCCCATGATGGCGGCAAGCACGCCCACGAAAGCGCCCAGGACGATTGGCACCAGTATGGAATGTGAGACGCCGGATTTCTCGAAACGGGTCTGGAGAGGCAGGGACTTCAGAAATTTTCCTACTGCCGACTCCTTTTCCGGTTTCACATCCTGATCCGCACCGTCCTTTTTCTTGCGCATGCTCTGCAGGCTCTCGATGAACATATACACGCCGACGATGCCCAGCATGAGCACATAGGTCATTTTAATAACGAAGTCGGCGTTGCCCATGGCATGGAGCAGCTTGATTGCCTGGACACCCACGATGCCGCCGATGAAACCGCCGACGAGAAGATATATTCCCATCTTAAAGTCCACGTTGCCGACCTTCCAATGGGCATAGGTGCCCGAGGTGGACGCGGCAACTATCTGGTTCGAATCCGTTGCCGCCGCCACTGTGGATGGAATGCCGAACATGATGAGAAGCGGGGTCAAAAGAAAACCACCGCCCACGCCGAAGAGGCCGGAAAGCAGGCCCACGGCAAGCCCGAGCCCCACCGGGATCAGGATGTTGATGCTGGTCAATGCTACGGGTAAATACAAGTACATCACTCTCGCTCCTTTTGATTGGATTTTTTCGGCTGCCCCGGGTCCTCAGGTACCCGGTGAAACAGGAACCCTGAACCTGGAACAACACCGATTCAGGCTTTTGCTATGCTCCGACCGCAGATGCCTGGCGTGTCATGGTCACTATCGGCCGCGACGCGGTCCGAACGAGCCGGTTCAGGTCTTTAGCCGTAACATTGCCGGCCTCGGTAATCGCGGGACTCAGAACCACCTTGTCGATCCCTGTGCGGTTCTTCAGATAGGAACGAATGCCCGAGACCGCTTCCTGGTCAGAGTCTTCTACCTTCACCGCGATGCCTTCGTTGGCGCATTTTTGTACCAGTTTCTCGATCTTTTTTTGGGACTCTTCGGCTGCGCCCGGAGACCCGGCCATGATCTGCCGCGCAGTGTCATGCTCATCTGCCTCCGCAAAGGTGACGGCTGTCATAAGGTTCTCCAGCTTGTCCATGAGCTTGCTTTTCTTTCTGACGAGGAGCAAAGTTATGTCCTCATACATGGCTTTTGCGAGTTCGATTGCGTAAGATACGCCTTCTTCCAGATTTTCATCCCGATACGTGACGAACAACAATTGCCTCTTTCCCATAAAATGACCTCCAAAAAACTTAAATCTAATGATCAATACTGCATTGCATATGCCAAATGGCAAACTACCGTTTTTACAGTCTATTTTTAAAAAGGAGTAAATCAGTGCTGTTTCAGGTTTGAACGGCCTTGAACACATGGGAAATCAAGAGAAGAAGTGCAAGCGGACGGGACACAATTTTAACCAGTATTCATCGACTCGAAAATGCTGTGATCAAAACAATAGGAAGGAAAAGAGAAGATATATATTTCAAGGAAGCATGTTTCAATATGGAACGAGTGAGAAGCTGCGAAGGGCAAAAATTGGTAGTGTCTCAGTTTGAAAATTTTCCCCGTTGAGCAAAAGCCCGAATCATGCTATTATGGATTCATGCCAAAAGGACCGCAAGGACAGAAGAGGCCCGCTGATGTCATAGGGGCCGCAATCAAGATCGCCAAGATAGCAACTGGTGAGATTGAAGAGAAGGTTGACGAAACCAAGACGCTCTCCCGACAGGGAGGGCTTAAAGGCGGAAGAGCTAGAGCAGAAAAACTACCTGCAAAAAAGCGGAAAGAGATAGCAAAAAAAGCGGCGAAGGCACGGTGGAGAAAATGACGATCTTTCCTGTTTACTTATCAACAAGAAACATGATATAATACTTTATGCTTACCCATGCAAAAGAAACAAGACTGAATACGTTATCTCATATCGCAGATGAAGTACACCAAAGGCACAACACCCGGCAGGATCTTTACAAACAGTTAGAAGAAAATTTTTTGAAAGATTATAAAATTGTTTCTTTTTTCACGTCTTTTTCTTTTCCCGTTCTTCTTGAAGACACGGACGCTGATATGCTTGAAGAAGTATTAAGCAACACAGCGCTGAACGGTAAAAAATTAGTTTTGATTTTAAACTGTCCTGGAGGAGATGCTTTAGCCGCTGAACGAGTTGTTAATATTTGCAGAAGTTATAGCAATAATGAATTTACTGTAGTTGTTCCCAAAATGGCAAAATCCGCCGCAACGATGATTTGCTTGGGAGCGAATGAAATATGGATGAGTAAAACTTCCGAACTTGGTCCTATCGATCCTCAAATTTTAATACGTGATGATCGGGGAAGACCGATCAGATATCAGGCTGCACATGAAATTCTTGAAAGTTACGATGAATTAGTTCGTAAGGCGAATAAATCCACGGGGAATCTAGAACCGTATTTACAGCAATTAGCGCGTTATGATGCGCGAGACTTGAGGGGAATTGAATCAGCTCAAAAACTCTCAGAAAATATTGCAATAACATCTCTAAAAAGTGGTATGCTTAAAAAGAGGAGTGAAAAGAAGATCAAACAAAAAATTAGGCCTTTTCTTGATCCTAAACAAACGATATCCCATGGACGCCCAATCTATTATGATTTGGCAAAGAAAAGCGACCTGAATATTAAATTGCATGACAGTAATTCTGAAATATGGAAACTGATTTGGCAAATTTACGTTAGGCTTAACTATGTTGTCAGTACAACAGCCTCAAAGATTATAGAGTCTGCAACAGACAACTATGGAGCGCCGCCGCCGCCCAATCTTGAGTAGTAGGGGGAAGGAGCACATAATGAGAAAATTAAAAAAACATATTGAAGTGAAAAGAAAACGATTGGTGAATCGCAACGATAAAGGAGTGGAGAGATTTTTCCCAAAAGTGTCGCATATGGGATTTCCTACTCCTTCACAGTGGGGGCAGGCAGTCGAAAATCAATGTCAAAAAACAGCCAAAGCTGCCAAAATGTTATTTTAGGTGGTTAGGAGTAGGCTCTTCGTTTAAAAGAGCCTATTTTTTTGATCTTTTTCAATATGAAAATAATGCTTGACACTCAAGCAAAAAGTTCATATAATATAATCATGAACAAGCTGCCTATCAATAAACGAGTCCAAATACTAAACATGCTTTGCGAAGGATCGTCTATGCGGTCTATCTCACGGATCGCAGATGTTTCGATCAACACGGTAACGAAACTTCTGGTAGACGCCGGGACCGCATGTAATGTCTATCATAATGAGCATGTGAAGGAATTGACGGTTAAGCGCGTCCAGGCCGATGAGATTTGGAGTTTTTGTTACTCGAAAGAAAAAAACGTTCCTGAAGATAAAAAAGACGTGTTTGGCTATGGAGATGTTTGGACGTTCACAGCAATCGACGCGGATTCAAAATTGATCGTGTCCTGGCATGTAGGCAGTCGTGATCTTGAGAACGCAACTATGTTCATGAAGGACGTAGCTTCAAGGCTTAAAAACCGTGTCCAGTTAACTACAGATGGCCATAAAATGTACTTGGAGGCCGTAGAGAGTGCTTTTGGTTCTGATGTTGACTTCGCTCAACTCGTCAAGGTATACAAGAGTGTAGCTGAAAAAGAAACAAGGTATAGCCCGTCTAAATATGTGGGAGCCGAGAAAACAAGGATCGCCGGGAATCCTGACATTAATGCTGTATCTACAAGCCATGTAGAAAGGCAAAATTTAAACATGCGTATGGGTATGCGCCGATTTACCCGGTTGACGAACGCCTTTTCAAAGAAACTGGAAAATCACTATCACGTATTATCGCTCTATTTCATGTTTTATAATTTCGTTCGGATTCACAAATCGCTGAGTATTACACCGGCCATGCAAGCAAAATTAACCGATCGGCTTTGGACTATGGAAGATATAGTTGACTTAATCGATAAAAAAGCAAACTGAGACACTACCCAAAAATTAGGAAGCTTGCGTGACGGCGAAAAAAAACATTCGTAAAATGTCCTCGGTGACTCTGTGGTAAAAGAGTTTTATTCCTCTTTCAGAATCCTCCAGAGGCTGGTCCTGGATATGCCGAGAACCTCGGCTGCCTTGGATTTATTTCCCCCGAACAGGTCGACGACCTTCTCGGCATACTCCCTGTTCAGTTCGTCGATGGTCTTCACCCTGTCCGGCTCGATCGTCTCTATCTGGAACATCTTGATCGTCTGGGGCAGGCTTTCGGGCGTTATGAGCGGTCCTTTTTCTATGATGATTGCGCGCTCAATGATGTTCTCAAGCTCCCGGACGTTTCCCGGGAAGCTGTAATGCATTAAAACCTGCACGGCATCTTTCGTAAACCCGGTGATCTTCTTGTGCGACTTCGGGAGGTGCTTCTCGAGAAAATAATTGCAGAGCGGAATGATGTCGTCGCGCCTGTCACGGAGGGGCGGGATGAATATCTCCATGATGTTCAAGCGGTAATAGAGGTCCTCCCGGAACCTCCCTTCTGCAACGACGGTCCGCACATTCTGGTTCGTCGCTGCAAGAAAACGCACGTCTACATTAATCGGTCTTGTTCCGCCGACCCGGTAAAATTCCCCTTCCTCGATCACCTTGAGCAGCTTGGCTTGCAGATTGGGCGCCATATCCGCGATTTCGTCCAGAAACAGTGTGCCCGTATCCGCTATCTCCACCAGGCCTTGCTTGGTCTTTACGGCGCCGGTGAAGGCGCCCTTTTCATGTCCGAACAGTTCGCTGGCCAGCAGCTCTTCGGTAAGGGTGGCGCAATTGATCGATAAGAAAGGCCGCTCCTGCCGGCGGCTTGTAAAGTGAATGATCTTCGCCAGGAGACTCTTGCCTACGCCGGTTTCCCCGGTCAGGAGCACGTTGCAGTCGGCGTCCTTCATCCCTTCAATGACCGAAAGGATATTATTCATGGGTTCGCTTTTGGCAATGATCCGGACTTTCCTGTCCAAGCCGGCAAACGCCTTGAGTGCAAGGTTCTCCTTTTTGAGGGCCTTCTGCTCACGGATCTTCCCGACCTTGATGAGGAGTTCGTCCAGGTTGAAGGGCTTGGTCACATAATCATAGGCCCCTTTTTTCATCGCGGTGACTACCGAACCGATGCTGCCGTAGCCGGTGATGATGATTACTTCAGCCTCGAGCTGCCGCTCCTTAATCTTTTCCAGGAGCTCGATGCCGGTCATGCCCGGCATTCTTATGTCCGCAATCAAAAGATCGAAGTTGTCCTTATCTATTTCCCCGAGCGCATCAGCGCCGTTCCGCGTTCCGATTGCCTGATAGCCCTCTTTTTGAAGGGCGTTCACCAGATGCTTCAGCGTGATCTCCTCATCTTCTGCTATAAGAACTTTGAATGCCATGGATTTCCTCACGACGGATTAAGCGACACGATTGTTCATATCTTCTCTGCAGGAAGCATAATTTTGAACGTCGTGCCCTTTCCTTCGATGCTTTCAACGCCGATGTCGCCATAGTGTTTTTTGATAATATTATAGACGATCGCAAGGCCTAGGCCGGTGCCCTTGTCCTTGGTGGTAAAGAAAGGCTCGAATATCTTGTGAAGCGACTGGTCGGGAATGCCCTTACCCGTATCAGAGATGGTGATCTCCACGACCTCGTCTGTTTTTTTTACAATGACCGAAAGTTCCCCGCGGCCCTCCATCGAATCGACCGCGTTCGTAAACAGGTTGTTGAATACCTGCTCCATCTGACCCTGATCCAGAGGGATCATGAGCGGGGCCGGCGGGGACTTGAGGGTGAACGCGATTTTTTGGGTATTTCGGCTGCCGCCCGTTCGGCGATAAGCGCTCCTGATCAGCTCCGCAAGGTCCGTCTCGCGAAGCTGGGGCTCCCGGCCGCGGGCAAATTCAAGGAGATCTTCCACGATCCTCTTCACCCGTTCAGTCTGGCCGACGATATCCGTTATGGCCTCCTTGACTTCACTGGAACAGGCCCCGCCCGCCTCCCTTGACAGCATCTGTGCGGACAAATAAATATTATTCAGCGGGTTATTCAATTCGTGGGCCACACCCGATGCGAGGGTCCCGATCGCGGCAAGCTTCCTGATCTGCATCAGTTCCTTGTTCTTGCGCTCGAGCTCCGTTTCCCACAGCGCAAGCTGGTCCTCCATATCGTTGAATTTATCGATAAGCACGCCGACTTCATCGTGCGCTTTCCTGGCGGATGTGTCAGTCAAATGGGGATACGACCCCTTCCCTGTCTTCTCGACCGTTTTAATGAGGAGCATGAGTCTTTTCGCCATATTGGTGCTGATCAAAAAAAGCGATCCGATGCCGATGACAAAAAACAGCGGAAATATTATCAGGATCGCTGTTTGCGAGACCCGGATCACCGTCTCCGCCTTTTCACGTGCTATCTTGTCAAGGTCCTTTGAAATGACCAGTATGTCCTCGCCGGTTTTTCTCAGAGCGGTAATGTCTCCATCGAGTTTTCGGAGCCCTCCAACCAGGGCGTGATTATGGGGCAGAAAAAAGATGCGCTCCAGGAAATCCGCAGATTGGGACGGCCTTTCGAGGAAGGTCGACTCCACAACGGCAAAATATTTTGCATTGTTCGGATCTGACTTCTTTACTTTTTGGAACAGGGCAGCAAGGCGCATAGCCTCAATCTGTATGTTACCGAAGCGGCGCTCATAATCAACGATGCTGCTCCGAAGTTGCAGTTTGTCGGTCTGGTCAATATTCGGGTTCTGCAAAAGGAGCGTCTGTAGTTCCACAAGATAGGAGCGTACGGCGGAGGCTTCTTCCCCGGCCTTTTCGGCACCATAGAGAAAATAGTTCTTTTCGTGCCGCCGCAGCTGAAGCGATTTCCGGCTGATCGTGTCCGTGATCTCGAGGTAGAGGATTTCCTTCTTGATTTCCCTGAAGCTCAGGAAATCAAAAGCAGCCAGGAGTGCGATGATGGCAGAACTGATCAGAAAACTGAGGGCTATTTTTTTCTGCAACGACATGCTTTACACTATCATAAGTAAATAACGTTGTGCAACGGGAAAAAATACTGCGCACCTCTGACGAGCTGCCGAAGCCGCAAAAAAGCGCCTGTCCAAAGGCCGATGCTCAGGTAGTACTAAATTATTATAGAGTCTCGTTATTAGCGAGCAAGTGCTAAGTTATAATTAAGGAGTGAATCCCGCGACTTGCAATCCTCCGGCTCCTGCCGGAGGGGGCTCCACTAAAACGCCGCGAATACTGAAAGTCGAGTTTTCCCAGGACGTTCTACGGAGGTGCCATCATGAATTCTGCACAATATTGTCCTTTGTCGAAACTGGATAACCTGCTTTTAGCAACAGATCGTTCCGGATTCAGCGAAGGGGCCGTACGGGAGGCAATAAATTTTTCAAAGAAATGTTCAAGCAGACTCTATGTGATGTCGGTCCTTGAAACAAACCCCGAATACGAGACCATTGGGGCCAGTGCTTATCAGAAAGAGGAGGAAGAAGCAACAAAATACCTTGAGTCCGTGAAAGCAAGGGCATCCCAACAGGGCATTTCCACTTGTAAAAGTATCCTTGATTACAAGGAAGAGCCTTGCCAGGCTATTGTCGATGAGGCCGCTGATAGAAAGGCCGACATGATAATTATCGGCAGACGCGGCCGAAGCGGATTGATGAAGGTGTTGATGGGGAGTGTGGCCGCAAGAGTCATCAGTCATGCGCCTTGCAAGGTCCTTGTTGTTCCACGGGCCGCAAAAATTGAATGCAGGAACATCCTGGTTGCAACGGACGGGTCAAGCCACAGCGCTGCTGCGGCATCGGAGGCAATCGGGATCGCAAAACGGTGCGGAAGCAGTATTATTGCGCTCTCCTCAGTACATTCCGAACAGGAATTGCCGGAAGCAAGAGCAAATGTCGACCAAGTTGTTGAAATGGCGCAAAAGGAGGGCATACCTGTAGAAGCATTGACTCCAATCGGCAGGTCTCACAATGCTATCGTTGAGACAGCAGGGGGCCGGGGCGTTGATCTGATCGTTATGGGAACGTACGGAAAAACGGGCCTCAAAAAACTCCTGATGGGGAGCTCAACGGAAAAAGTCATTGGTCATGCAAGCTGCGGCGTGCTGGTGGTGAGGGCGGCTCCGGGGCGAGAGCAGTGCGCTCCTGCAGGGTAAACAATTTGAGGCGATGCCTCAGACCGACAAGCAACATCAGAATCAAAAGCAGTCTCACACACCCTGTATTCGCGCTGTTGCAATACTTAGACTCATTGTCGTACCATCTCGCTGAGAATCGGAGACGGGAATCAAGGGCCTCATAAACACTGGGCGCAGGCGGAGGCACGAAGACACGAAGAAATGCGTGATTTAAATATTGATAATCACGTAAGAAATCCGAATATGTCACCCCGAACCCTTCTTTTTACGAATGCATCATATCAGATCCAAGCCTTCCTTTGTGGCTTAGTGGCTTCGTGTGATAGTCGGGTTTTGATTTTTGTCTCAAGTTGACTAAAAATTAAAGATTCCGGCTTCCCCCACCTTTGAATTCCTCCCCATCAAGAGGGAGGAGTTTTGGAGAAAGGCATTTCCAGATGAAAATTGCGAGCTTTAACGTCAATTCCATAAGAGCGAGGCTTAACATAGTCCTGGACTGGTTGAAGAAGGAATCACCCGATGTCCTCTGCATCCAGGAGACAAAGGCGCTGGATGAGATTTTTCCGAAGAAGGCATTTGAAGAAATAAACTACTATTCAATTTGCCGGGGAGAAAAGTCATATAACGGAGTCGCCATTTTGAGCAAGTTGCCGATCGAAAATGCCAGGATAGGCTTTGATGAACACGAATCAGAGGGAACGCGCATAATCACAGCCTTAATAAACAATATCCCCATAGTGAATACCTATGTGCCCCAGGGCTTCAGCCCTCTTTCCGACCAGTTCAGAGAAAAGCTCGACTGGCTCCAGAGGCTTCTTGATTACTTCAAACAATATTTCCGTCCCGACAGGCCGCTCATCTGGACCGGAGATTTCAACATAGCGCCTGAACCAAGGGACGTCTACGACCCGGAATTCCTGTACGGCCACGTCTGCTTTCATCCTGACGAGCAGGCGGTCCTGGGAACGCTACGGGACTGGGGTTTGGTTGATGTCTTCAGATTGCATCATCCCGAGCCTGGGCAATACTCCTTCTGGGACTATCAGATCAGAAATGCGGTCAGGAAAAATTTGGGATGGAGGCTCGACCATATATGGGCAACCGGGTCTCTGGCAGGCAAATCAACACGGGCATGGATAGATATTGCGCCACGGCTTCTGGATAAACCGTCGGACCATACAGTTGTTGTGGCGGAGTTCGAGATATAATTTTGACAGCGATAGTGGCGCCGCGCGGGCTGACTTGTAACGATGCCTTTGTAACATCTCACTCCCCCATAAGCCACAGCTACGCCAGCGCGTCATGACTTCTTCCTGTAGTCTGCAAAGAGGAATCCATAGCCGACGCCACAGATTACGTCCCGTAATTGATGGCTGTAACGACTCCTCACTTGTCGCCTCTCGTCGATTTCGGTCGTCTCTTGTCGTCACTCCGTAAGCCATTAGGCGCTTACGCCTATAACATCGACAAAAGATTGTCGATCTATAAAAAGAATTTAATGCAAAAACAGGATTATATTGCGCTCGCAAAGGAAGGCCAAATCGCCGGTTTAAAACCAGACTTAAAGCTACTTTACAACCAACATCTTGAGTTTTTAGTCGAGTCAAAACCAAAACCCAATTTTCACACAAAGCCACGAAGCCACAAAGAAGAAAACTGAATTTTTTGTCTTTCTCCGTGTCTTAGTGGCTTCGTGTGAGATCGTTTTAAGGTTTTACTTTTGCTTTATTGGTCTGAGGCGTAACCTCATAAAAGTTTTCTTTGCGTGCTTTGCGGCTTTGCGGGAGACAGCTTTTCCGGTTTATCCGGGTTAGGTTTTCAAAACTTTCCCCTTTCCCCCTTCATATAAAGATAGTATTCTCGCTTTATGAAATAAGGCCAATTTCCATCATGACGACCCGTCAGTGCCCTGTTGGACCTCGCTTTATCCTGCTTTTGATTATTCCCAAAAAGGGAACATTTGCTTGACTTACGTTTGGTGAAAGTGGTATTGGGTATTGTATGCGTGTCATCTCTCTTAAAAGTTTGAAGGACTACTGGCTGAAGCCTGCGGCTGAGGGAGAATTACGGGCGTGGTATGCTGAAGCGAAGAATGCCGCGTGGAAGACACCGGCCGATATCAAAGCCAAATACAAAGATGCCGGTATTCTGAAAGCCGGCCGCGTCGTATTCAATATCAGCGGCAATCCCGCGCCTTGGCATCCCCCGGCTCCCGCCGGGGGGCTCCACTAAGTATCGTTTAATCGTCCGGGTCCACTATCAGTACGCCATAATTTATATCCGCTTCGTGGGGACGCATAAGGAATACGATAAAATCGACGCGGAGACCATCTGATGAAACCGAAGATCATCAAGACCAAAAAAGACTATAAAGCAGCCATGTCGCGCATCGACGAGATTTTCGAGGCTGCACCCGGCACGCCGGAAGGTGATGAACTGGAGCTGCTCTCAACCCTGGTGGAGCTTTACGAGAGCAAGGCGTTCCCCGTCGAGTTGCCCGACCCTTTGACCGCGATACGCTTTCGAATGGAGCAGCAGGGACTGAAGCCGAAAGACCTGGTGCCGTACATAGGGAGTCCGAGCAAGGTATCGGAAGTTCTTTCCGGCCGGCGAAGTCTCAGCCTGAGCATGATCCGAGGTCTCGTCGAGGGTCTCGGCATTCCGGCGGAAGTCATGCTTCGAAAGCCGGGAGCGAAGCTTGACCCGAACTCTCCGGCCTTGCAAGGGCAGCGTTTTCCGATTGCGCAGATGCTCAAGCGGGGGTGGTTCCCCGGCTTTAACGGGACCTTGGCCGATGCAAAAGAACAGCTGGAGGATCTTCTCGCGTCATTTGTCGGACCGATCGGGGTTGAAGCCTTGCAGCCCGCCTTGAACCGGCAGCACGTCCGGAGCGGCGGTAACATGGACCCGTACGCGCTGGCCGCCTGGCGCATCCGTGTTTCCACCCTTGCGATGCGGGAATCCTTGCCTCCGTATCGGCCGGGCTCGATCACCCCTGATTTTCTGCGCGAGTTGGTCCGGCTGAGTTACCTTGATGCCGGCCCGAAGCTTGCCAAAGAATTCCTGAACAAAAACGGAATTCATTTTCTTGTGGAACTTCATCTGCCGAAGACGTTTCTGGATGGGGCCGCGATAAAACTTTCCGACGGGTCCCCCTTGGTCGCGCTGACGCTGCGCTACGACCGGTTGGACCACTTCTGGTTCACGCTCTGCCATGAACTGGCCCACATCGCCCTTCACCTGGATAAAAACGCCCTGGACATTTTTTTTGACGATTTCTCGCAAGCCGGAACAGAGAGGGTTGAGAAGGAAGCGGACAAGCTCGCGTCGGAAGCGCTCATACCGTCCAAGCAATGGATTAGGGCCGGGCTTTCCCGCCGCTATTCAGCGCAGGCGGTGCGGGCATTTGCCGAGGAGCTGAGGATCAGTCCCGCGATTCCGGCGGGACGCATCAGGTACGAGAAAAAGAATTATACGCTGCTGAAGGAATTGATCGGAGCCAATAAGGTCCGAAATCTTTTTCTTAAGCATACATAAATGGTGATGAGGTGAGCCGATGTCTCAAACAACAGAACCGACGATTGAACAATGGAAATCACTCTATAATTTATCAACCAAGTTCCGAAAACTCGCGTGCTGGCAATGGATGACAGACGAAGAGGTATTAGGCGTACAAAATCCTGCAACAGGCGAGATCGGCTACTGCTGCATCATCGGAAATCTCGGGCAGCAATTGGGAATAATCGTATATCAAGGGACTGAGGGGTTTTCCAGCTATCAGCGCCTTTTGAGAGGAAATTCCTCATCGGATGCATTCGACGACTTCCTGGCGCAGAAATGCCTCAGCGTTACCTTCAATGATAAAAGCGTGCTGGAACAGGAAGATCTGTCCGTCATAAACGCGTTAGCCCTGACGTTTCACGGGACGAAAGCATATCCGTGTTTTCGCAATTTGACTCCCGGATACTTCCCTTGGTTTCTCAGCGCGGGGGACGTCGATTTTCTCTGTCTTGTCCTCGATCAGGCCATGAATGTTTGCGTGCGATGCAAAGAGAGCATGGATATTCTCAAATCCCGCACCCCGGGCCACTATCTTGTTCGCGTTAAGAAGCCCGGAGACGAAAAGAACCAATGGACCGACGAGTGGCTCAAACCCGACCCGATTCAGCCCAATCCGATTGAGCGTTGTGCAATCGATGAAAGTCGCGTGATGCGATTGACATCCAACGCGAAAAAGTCGGGGATCTGGGAATTCTCGTATGCTCTCTGGAGAACATGCCGGTGAAAGAATCGGGAAGGCCCTTTTATCCGATATTTCTGATGATAATCGATACCGGATCGGGACTTATACTTGATAGCCAGATCGCTCCGCCGCATTCTTACCAGAGTCAGCTCCCGGAGTATTTATTGAGTGCGGTTGAGAAAAATAAGGTCTGCCCTCGAGAAGTTATGGTTGAAAGCGATGAAGCCTCAGTTATCCTGCAGCCCGTGCTTTCGCTGCTCGGCGTTAAGTTGACCAAAGTGAAAAAGTGCAAGGAATCTGCAAAAGCGCGGAAGGAATTCAGGCAGCATATGACGACAGGCTAAATATTGATGAAGTTGTCCGAGGCTTAAATGATATTGGAGACACCACGTCGTTAAGCCGTTGAAGTGAGCGGAAGAAGATATTTGTCAAGCCGCAAGACCTGTCCCTAAGATGCTCTAAGATGCTCCTGGTGCTCGCGGCCGATGATGAGGATGTATTTTCCGAAGCCAAGCGGCGCGGGACAGCAACATACGAGACAGAGGATATTCTCGAAGAAGCAGCAAAAGTTATCGGGCCGAAACGGGCAAAAGAAATTCTACTCGGAACACAATGTCCCCCAAAGTTGTTCAGAATCAAACTCCTTGACTTGTAGCCACGCAATGATATAATGTATATACAATTAACAAGGAGGGGCCATGCAGACAGCAACAAAAAAGACCGCCAAGCATTTCCGGCTGGATAAAACCATGATCCGGAATGCACAGAAGATCCTGAGAGCCAAGACAGAAACCGAGGCTATTGAAACAGCGCTTTCAGAAGTCATTTATCAGGAAAAGATGCGGAAGTTCATCGAGCAGACGGCGGGTAAATTCAGGTTCGAGGGCCTTTCGTGAAGCCGAGAGCTGTTCCCGACACTTCCTTCCTTATAGAACATTTCCGAAAAGAAACGGTTCAGGAAGCGTTCCTGAACCTGAATCGATATTACCATATCGCCTTCAGCTCCGTGGTCCTCATGGAGCTGCTTGCCGGAGCCTTTGATCCAAGGGAGCGAAAGCTGATCGACCAGATTGCCCGCAACTTTACGATCATTACCGCGACCGAACATCAATGGTATCTGTGCGGCGAGATCATGATGAAGCTGAGAAGGGACAAAAAGATCGATCCGGAGCGGATAAAGGGGCTTCTTGCAGATACGTTGATCGCAGTGTCTGCACGAGGCACAGGAGCTGTCGTTGTTACCAGGAACGAAAAGGACTTCAAGCTCATCCGCGAAGTTTTCGATTTCAAATACATTGCGGTTGGCTAAACGGGTCTCCCCCTGTCGGTTTTTAAAGGCCCCGCGTCTTATTTTTTGTCAAAACATTAATTCTCCATCATCAATACCGAGCGCCAGAGATAAAGCCAGAGCGTTTCGAAGCATAAATGATCCACACTTCTCGGCTAGCCACAATAAATGTTCGGCGGCTGGTTGAGACCACTCGTGTTCAGTAACAAGCAGTTCCACAGAAGATTGAATATCTCTTTTAGGTAGAAAATCCCGGTATTCTTTGACGAGGTCACTAACGTTTTCGTCTGTCTTCATCTAACCACCTCATATCGCCTGCCCCGAGATGCTTGAGTTATATTATTGAAATTCCGATTCCCTTTAAGTAATTAAACGTTTCTTCATAGAAGATCGGATTGCGAGTAGGATCGCCTTCATCACCCCTAGGCACGACAATAATCATTCCTTACCGTGCCCGGGTCAAAAGAACTCGATAAGCGTTCTTCTGATATGTTTGCCTTTCAGGTTTATTAATTCGCTGCCAGCGATTGCCTTTAAAAGACCAATTTGCCCATCCATTCCCTGAAAATTGAAAATCGGCATCCCATGCTACACACGCCCAATCCAGTTCGAGTCCTTGAACATGAAATTCAGTTGCGACATCTTCCAGATAATAGGACGATCTAACGTCATCCTGAGTATTCCCGCGCCAATTCAGGCACCCATTCCGCTGCGGGGTCCTCGGGTCAGGTCTATACTCTTGGACTTATCATTTGCATTATGTCTAAAAATAGTCAAATTTCATTTATTCACATCGTTCAACATCAAAGAATTGCCCCCCACATCGCTCCCCTGCCTTCCTGACAACCCTATGCGACAACGTATTTTCCTGTTTTATGGCCGCCTTTTCGCACGACGAGTTTGTGCTGGATAAGCGGCTTAATGATATGGTGTGCGCCTGCTCTCGTTGTAACGCGAAGTTCCTTCATGATATCATTGATGCCGAGTGGAGATTGTCGTAGGAGGATAAGCAGCCTTTCCTGTTTCGGCGTCAGAATCAGCGGCTCCCGGCTTTCGGTTCTTTGACTCCGGATTACCTCAACTCTTCTCCATGCCTGGTCCAGTGAAACTGCAACGGCATGTGCGACAAATTCGATCCACGCAGTGAGGTCGCGACCGGCCTCCTGAACTGACCGGAGTGCGGTGAAGTAATTCTCACGATTTTCCCAGTAAACCTCGTCTATCGAGAAGATGTGATACGTGTCGATCTTCCTGCGGTAGAGTTCCCACGTGGAAAGAAGCCTGCCGACCCTTCCGTTCCCGTCACCGAACGGATGAATATACTCAAACTGGTAATGCAGGATTGCCGAAGATATGACAGCCGGGAGATCAGGGGCTTTCGTATTAAGCCAATCCATAAGCTCGGTGACCAGGCGGGCGACGTCCTGATGCTTAGGCGGTTTGTGCTGCCGGATGACCACCTGATAGTCTCGAAACGCGCCAATCGGTTCCCGTTCGAGCGCATCTCTGCCCACTATCTTGTGCAGCGTAAGAACGTCCTTCACGGTCAGCAGTCGCTTCCCGGAATGATCGGTAATATACCGGAGTGCGGCAAGATAGTTCAGAACCTCGTTCTTAAAGCGACGCTGGACCATCGGGAGGTCGCCTCCCTGCGCAAGGATTTCCACGTCTCTCAGCGTTAAGGGATTGCCTTCAATTGCCGTCGAAGTGTGAGCAAGCCGCGTAAATGCGTCCCGCTCGAGACGAGGCCTCCACTCGACCGACAGGGGAGAAACTTCTATCCTGGTCCGCAGCTCGGCGATCTTCTCAAGCAGTCCCGCTAAACGCGGAGTAATCCTGTATTTCGGCAAGTACCCCATGACGTGTACACAACTCCATTCTGTTACGAGTCCTTTCTGTTCGTAAAGTATACGTTAAGTAATTCGTCAAGTCAATTTAATTTCTCAAAACTTCAGGAGACGTTGAAGAAGAGGCCGGATTAATTCCTGATGACAATTGAGCAACTCGGTGGTAAAATATGTACAATTTGTACAATTTGATTCACCAAGGAGTTTTCTCGTGAAAACAACCATATCGATATCTGAAGCGCGAAAACGATTGCCGGGCATCATAAAAAAGCTGAGAGAGTCGCCCGATACAGTGTATCAGGTGACCGTGCACGATGAAGTCGTTGCGGAAATCAAAACGTCTCCCCGGGTGAAACCGGGAGAAGCCGCGAAGAAACTTCTTGCATTACGGAAGCGGACCGCGCCAAAGGGCAAAGTTAAAAAATATCCGATCTCGGAAAATATCAAGGACCACCTGTACGCTGCCGAGGACCGATCGTGATCTTTCCACGGAACGCCGCTTTTTGCGACACGTCATTCTTTTTCGCTTCGCTCTATCCCGGCGACTCGAACTACGACAGGGCAGGGGACGTCCTCGCCCGTTGCGTGGAAGAAAAGGCGACGATGTATACGACGTGGGACATTGTCAGCGAAACCGTCACGCTTCTTCGCTATCGGGCCGGCTACAAGACCGCGGTTCAGTTCCTGGACATAATAAAACCGTCTCTTGCTATCGTACGGTATGACGATTCAGTCCGATCAGCCGCGGAACAAATCTTCATAAAGCTGTCGAAAGATAAAAAGCTTTCTTACTGTGATGCCCTCTCTTTCGTGATAATTACAAATCTTCTCGATAACCTTCCCTGTCTGTCCTTTGACAATGACTTCAGAAGTCTCGGCCTCATGGTCTACCCCGAATAAGAATTCCCGCCGACCGGAAACATTTCCGGGACGTAGTGAGCGAAATGGAGTAAAGGCTGAAAGCCTTTCACGTTATTTGTTACCACAGCCGCGTTGATTTTACGGGCGCCGAAGCAGCTATCAGAAGCGCCTTGCGGTTCGATTAACAACCGGAGCGAAGACCGCGGAGTGTGAGGAATAGAGGCGGGATGCGGCAAGCAGGTGACAATGTCAGTGCGAACGTCCTGGTCCTGAGGGACAATACTGGAATGCCCGCATGGGCCGGGTGGAGAAGATAGAATTGACTATTTCGCCTTCTGAGTGAACACAACGGCTTCAGCATTTAAAATTTGTAATCTGCGGATCAACTGTGTTGGAAGGCCGGGTTTCAGCAGAAGATGCAAACGAGATAGAATTGCTGGATTTACGGTCACGGTTGGACCGCCTTCTCATCCATAGCAAAAAAAGCCGGAACGCTCTGTAAGAGCGCGTTCCGGCTTGATTCCGAAGCGTCGGTTGTTTTACAAGGATACTCTATGCTTTCCCGTGCGCGGCTTCCGTAGCCAGCTGCAATTTCTCCGCCTGGCGGCCCTGCCACATTGCACGCAGGACAATGAACGCACCCATAAGCAATGCGAAGATCATGATGGCAAAGCTGACGGTCTTCAGCGCTTTTACCGTACCTTCGCCAAGTGTTTCAATAAGACCGAGCTGCGAGAGATAGACCGGGACCATCAGGCCGCGGCTGAAAAGCACGATGACCATTATCGCGCCCATCACCACCTTGATCATGAAAGGTTTGACATAGGTGGTGCCGATCGCGCCGAGCTGGATACCGAAAAGCGAACCGGCAAGGATGATCATGGCAAGACGAATGTCGACCAGGCCGGACATCGCGTATTTGAAGGAACCGCCGAGTCCCATGACAAAGGCAATTACCAGCTCCGTGGCCGAGGCCATGAGACTGGGCGCGCCGAGGACATAGATCATGGCCGGAACTCCGATGAAGCCGCCGACCGCGATTGTGGCTGCCAGCATGCCCGTTGCGAACCCGAGCGGTATCGTGAAGAGCACGGAGATCCTGGCATTCAAACATTTGAAGAAGACCATGGTGCCGGGAATATTGACGGACTGGACCCAGCGGGCCAGCTTGCCTGCTTTTTCTTCTTCATTGGAGTTGCCCGCCTTGTAGGTTTTCCAGGCATCGCGCAGGACGAACCCTCCGACCAACGCAAGGATAACGACAAAGGCCACGCTCACATACAGGTTGGAACCGGCGTCGCCGAAAGCGGCTTTGATCTTCTCCTGGATATGCGCGCCGTACAGCACGCCCGCTTCAGCCGAGATCCCGAGGACGATGCCCATTTTCACGTCAACCTGGCCGTACTTGGCCCGCTTGATCGAGCCGACCAGCGCCTTCGGGAACTTGTGGCACATGTTGCTTGCAACGGCAACCAGTCCGGGAACACCGAGGCTCATCATACCGGGCGTAAGAACGAATGCTCCTCCGGAACCGATGAAACCGCTGACGAGCCCGCCGACGAATCCGACGCCGAACAGGTACAGAATGGTAATAGCATCAAGATTGATGAAGTTGCTCATGATGTCCTGCATCTTATTTTACCTCCTTTTTTTTCCTGGCGGCCTCAACCCCGAGTACAGTCCAAAAATGACCCGTGAAACCCCCGTGAAAATAAGAGAAAACAAAAGCTGTTATAATGGGCAAAAAAGCATACCATCCGCCCTTTCCGAAAATGCTGTTTATCTGGTCCTGCTTCAGCAGGAGGGCTGCGTAAAGCGCTATGGAAATGATGCCCATAACGATCATCGCGCCGACCGGCTTTTTCTTTGCAATGCTTGCCATGATACTTCCTCCTCTTCAGACAATTTTTAATTTACAATTTGCCATTTGAAATTCGCACTATAGTTATGCTCCTGCCTCATCCATCACCACCACGAGCGGGCATTTGAGCTTCTGCCACAATTCGGAAATCCTGGCTTCTTCCTTCGTGCTGCAATCCGCGTCCACGCTGTTCACCGACTCCACCACAGCGAACAGGATTTCTTTTTCAGTGTTCGTGTAGTCTATGACCGCCTTTTTCAGGCAGCCCGTTTTTCGTATGAGCCGGTATTTAATGCCCTCGCATGAAAGAGCAGACCGGAGTTCCACCAAACCGGGGTCCTCAACCTCGCTCTTTTCCTGCGAACCTATGTACAGAATGTCGAGTTCGGCCCGGATCCTTTTTGATGTGTTTACTGCGTACTTTACGGTCGCGGGATCGATCCGTCCCTGCTTGAGCGCCAGGAGTACTCTCCGCCCGTCCTTCATCAGGGACCGGGCCGTTTCGCTCTCTCCTTCTTCCGCAAATGAAACGGCAGCGAGCATGTCTTCAACTTTTTTTATCATTTTCCTGAGCTTGCCTGTTTCCATGAGATTCACCCGCATTTCCAATCAGAGAGATGGCCGCCGTTAATCGGCACGCATCTGTTTCCTGGCGGTCGGCCTTAAATGGTCCGAGGGCCTGTCGCTCTTCCTGATCCGGTCTTCGTTCATGATCTGCCTTGCAGCATCGAACAAACCTTCTTCTGCGAAGGCAGCTGCAGCCATCATTTTTTCGAACTTCCTCAGTAAGGTCTTCATAGCCTGTTTCCTCCTTTCTGCTTGATACTGTTGCTACTTCAACTTGCGTGCCAATGTGAAATTCCACATAACTAGCTGAAATAATGGTATTATTTAAACCGGGGTTCGGTATGGTTCCGTTTTATAATGCAATAGCAAAGGCAAGAAGGCCTGTTAGCCGTTGATTACAAAGAACAATTACGAGCGTTGCAAAATAATGGTATATGTTGTAATATGCAACGCATTCGTTAGAATGACGCTGCAGAATGAATCATCAGGGTGCTTGACTCTTAGAGTCCCTATTGATAAACTGGTTTCGCTTCGCTCAGAAATGAAAGGCAATTCGCAGAGGAGAACTCTTCCGGTGAAATTTTTCAAAAGCTCAGAAGACAACCACGAGGAATTCATTGTCGATGATCTTCGTAAGAAAATCGCTCTCGCTAAAATGCCGGAAACCGCGGAACGGGTAGCTCAACAGGAACTTGCCACTCTCGCACGGATAAGCCAATCGACTGCGGAATATACCATTGGCATTACCTATATCGATTACCTGATCTCTCTGCCATGGAACACCAGGACCCAGGACAAGCTGGATATCATACGGGCTGAGCGAATTTTGAACGAAAACCACTTCGGTTTGAACACGATTAAAGAGCGAGTACTGGAGCATCTTGCGGTCAAGGTTTTGATGATGAACAGGAAGGCGCGGCTGCTCGTGGTCGACGACGAGGAGATTGCGCGCAAGAACCTCACTCATGTTCTGGCAAAGGAAGGGTATGAAGTGGTCCCTGTCGCCGATGGCGAGTCGGCACTCCGGGAACTGGAGTCCTCGGAATTCGACGTCGTGCTGACCGATCTGAAAATGGGCGGGATCGATGGGATGGAACTGATTGAGCACATACCGATACGCTGGCCGGACACGCGGGTGATTGTGGTCACCGGCTACGCGACAGTTCCGTCCGCAATAGAAGCAGTCCAGAAGGGCGCTTTCCACTATATTGCCAAACCGTTCAAGCTTGAGGAGGTGCGGGACGCGGTAAAGCGGGCGCTCGAGAAGAAAACGATTCGAGCGAACACGAAAGGCTCGGTGCTGTGCTTTGCCGGTCCGCCCGGAACAGGCAAGACTTCGCTCGGGAGGTCCATTGCCCGGGCTCTTGACAGGAAGTTTACCCGCATTGCCCTTGGAGGCCTCAAGGATGAAGCAGACCTCCGGGGGCATCGCCGAACGTATGTCGGGGCCAAACCTGGCCGGATCATCGAGGAGATGCGACGGGTTGAATCAGCAAATCCGGTGATCATGCTCGACGAACTGGACAAGATAGGCCATGATTTCAAAGGGGATCCCGCGGCAGCCCTCCTTGAAGCGCTCGACCCCGAGCAGAACCGTGCATTCGTGGACCATTATCTCGATGTTCCCTTTGACCTTTCGAGCGTCATGTTTATCCTGACGGCCAACGTGCTTGATTCGGTGCCTGCGCCGCTTCGCGACCGGATGGAGGTCATCGAGTTTACGGGCTACACCCAGGAAGAGAAGACCAAAATCGCGGCGCAGTTTCTCTGTCCCAGGCAGGTCCGGGAAAAAGGATTGTCTCCGGCGCAGGTAGTCTTTTCCGAGGACGGGCTCGCGTCGATCATTCAGAAATATACAAGGGAGGCGGGTATCAGAAACCTGGAGCGGAGGATCGCCACTATTTGCCGCAAAATAGCCCGGGAGTCGCTTGACGGCGCGCCCGGCGGCACGGTAACTATAGCGAGCAACGCGATCGAGCGCTACCTTGGCCGGAGCAAATACCGTTTTGAAGTTATCGAGGAAAAAGACCGGGTCGGCGTTGCCACGGGTCTCGTGAGAACCGAAAGCGGCGGAGAGATCATCTTCGTAGAGGCCGCGAAGATGAAGGGCAAAAAAGAGCTGATCTTGACCGGCTCGCTCGGAGATATTATGCGCGAGTCCGCCCAGGCGGCGCTCAGCTATATCAGAAGCAATGCCCGTGATTTTGGCATTGCCGACGACTTCTTCGAGCACCATGACATTCATATTCACGTCCCATCAGGAGCAATCCAGAAGGACGGGCCGTCGGCCGGGATCGCGATCCTGGTTGCGCTCGTATCGCTGCTGACGAAGCGCGCCGCCAGAAGGGACATTGCGGTGACCGGTGAAATCACGCTGACCGGCAGGATTATTCCGGTTGGTGGAATCCAGGAAAAAGTTCTGGCTGCCAGGCGAGCACGGGTCAAGAAGGTAATAGTTCCCGGCCGCAACAGGGACGACGTTGCGGAGCTGCCCGACGCCGTAAAAAAGGACGTCGAAATATGCCTTGCCGATACAGTGCATGAAGTAGTGGAAGCGGTGCTGATATGATTACGTCAAAGGACCGCACCGGGTAACGATGCCCGTATCGTCAGCCGTCCTGCGGTTACGTTGTAAGCCGAACGACGCACCGAATAACGAAACGGGCCTCTTGCCGTAACCGTCATTTACGTTCAAAACCATGTTCAAATACAGACCAAGCATAAGACATAAGATCACTTTGGCCTATTTCGCTATCGTCATCATGATGATAGGTCTCTCGGTCGTTACCTTTCTGGAACTGCGGTTCATTGAGCGCAAGATCATTTTTGGAGAGGCCATTACGGAGTTTTTCGATACGACGCTCGAGATCAGGCGCTTCGAAAAGAACTATTTTCTCTACCAGCAGGAATCCGACTACCAGGAGAACAGAAAGTACGTAGCGAAAGCCATCGAACTGCTCGAGAACAACATTACGGGTTTTATGACGCTTTCCTCCTCGCCTCAAATAGAAACAATCAGGGAAAGCCTCACCAGGTACCGGAGTCTCATTGTTACGTACTCGATGTTGACGGCAAAGGACCGGGAAAAAAAACAGCCGGAGAACGCCGCGCGCCGTACGATGCTTGAAAACAGAATCCGTGCCACCGGCAAGGACATTATCACGATCGCTGAAAAAATATCGAAGACAGAGCGCAGAAGCATCCAGGTTCTCCTGAACACCTCTCAACATATACTTATTCTTTCCATCTTTCTCCTTTCAATCGCCGTGATAGCAATCGGCCATGTCCTTTCAAAGGTAGTTGTGAAGCCGCTGAAACTGATCGAGAAGAACATGGAAGTGATCGCTGAGGGCCGGTTTGAAAGTATCCGCATAGATTCACGCGACCGCGAGATTGCCTCGCTGACCAACGCGTTCAACAAAATGCTCCGTGAGCTTGAACTCAGGCAGCGGCACCTCGTGCAGTCCGAGAAGCTTGCCTCTCTCGGGACGCTCCTTTCGGGGGTTGCGCATGAACTGAATAATCCTCTTTCCAACATCTCGTCTTCGAGCCAGATTCTGCTTGAAGAGATCAACGAAGCTGAGGAAAAAAATGCGCCCTGCAAGGACAATCTCTTTCCCGATTTTGCGACGGAACTCCTGTCGCAGATAAACGAACAAACCGATCGCGCGAGAAACATCGTCCGCTCACTCCTCGAATTCTCGCGCGACAAGGAGTTTAAAAAGCAAAGCCTGAACATGAAAACATTATTTGAGGAAACGATCCGGTTTGTAAGGGGCCAGATACCGGCAAATACCTCTATTACGCTGGAAATCGCGGATGACCTGACGATCGTAGCCGATAAGCAGCGCATACAGCAGGTGTTCCTGAACCTGACCAAGAACGCCCTCGACGCCGTATCCCTGAAGAACGGGATAATAACTATCAAGGCCGAGAAAAGGCGTGCAATGGACGACGTGGAGGACTGCAAGATGGGCATCTATAATTATCTTAAATACAGGGGGAAATGCTCCCTCGAAGAGGATACGGTAGATATTGAATTCCGGGACAATGGAGCCGGGATTCCCGTGGACCTGATCCCGAAGATTTTTGACCCTTTCTTCACGACCAAGGACGTCGGCAAGGGATCCGGATTGGGCCTTTTTATCGTGCACGAGATAATCGAGGAGCACGACGGCTGTATAGCCGTGGACAGCGAGCCGGGCAAAGGCACGACCTTTTTGATCCGGCTGCCGCTGAAATGATAATTGACTGTCAGGAGAGACCCAGTCCGCAGAGTACAAACCCTGCTGTTGCGAAAGCATAAATCTGAAAACGGCAGTTGGACGCAGATGAACGCAGATAACCGCAGATCAAACAAAAGAATTTTAGAATTTTTAGAGAAAAAAATTCACCCGCAGGGTGACTGCTTTTACGATACAAGAACGTTTTTTTATCCGACCTTATCTGCGTTTATCCGATTTTTCTGCGTCCCAAATGCTTTTTTTAGGATTAATTCGGGTTTGGTTTAATCTCTGGAATCTGCGTAATCTGCGGATAATATTTCCATGTCTCTGTTGAATTTTAAGGAGTCCGGTGAAATGAACAATCACGCAAAATTACTTATTGTCGACGACGAGCGCGTGGCGCTCAGGAACCTTGAGCATGTCATGAAGAAGGAGGGCTACGAGGTTGTCGGCACTCAGAGCGGCCCCAATGCGCTCAAAATGCTTGATGAGCAAGCTTTCGACGTGGTGCTGACCGACCTCCGCATGGAAAAGGTTGACGGTATGGAGGTCCTCCGGCGCTGCCGCGAGCTGCATCCGGATACTGAAGTCATTATGATAACCGGCTACGCCACGCTCGAATCAGGAGTGGACGCAATGAAGCACGGAGCGTTTTACTACATTGCCAAGCCGTTCAAACTCGACGAGGTTCGGAGGGTCGTCAAGGAAGCGGTCGGAAAGGTATCACTCAAAAAAGAGAACAAGAACCTGAGAGAGCAGATAGAGCACTACCGCGGCAAGGTAAAGATCATAACCCAGGACCCCGGCGTACGAAGGCTGCTCGAAACCGCCCGCCAGATTGCGCCGACAGACTGTAATGTGATCATCAACGGCGAGAGCGGAACCGGCAAGGAGCTTTTTGCCCGCTACCTTCACATAAGCAGCAAGCGGGCGGAAGGCCCTTTTTTCGGCATTAACTGCGGTGCATTCAACGAGGAGCTCCTGTCCAGCGAGCTTTTCGGGCACGAAAAAGGTTCTTTCACCGGAGCCGTAGCAGCCAAGAAAGGGCTTATCGAAATGGCTTCAGGCGGCACGCTGTTCCTCGACGAGATCACGGAAATGCCCGCATCCATGCAAGTAAAGCTTCTCAGGGTAATCCAGGAGAGGGAACTGCTCCGGGTAGGCGGAACTGAACCGCTCAAGGTGGACGTTCGCCTGGTCGCCGCCACAAACAGGAACATACAGGACGCCATCAGGGAAGGGACCTTCAGGCAGGACCTCTACTTCCGGCTGAATGTCGTTTCACTGCGGATCCCCCCTCTTTCCGAGCGGAAGGACGATATTCCCCTTCTCTGTTATTACTTCCTGAAAAAGTACGGCGTACTGATGAAGAAGGAGGTCAACGAGATATCCCAGGAAGTGATCGGCCTTCTCATGAATTACGACTTCCCGGGGAATGTGCGGGAACTGGAAAATATCGTTGAGCGGGGCGTAGCTCTGGCATCGGGTAACACCATCGAGCTCGCCCACTTGCCCGAGGATCTGCGGGAGCTGAACATCAGGACGTTCAGGAAGAAAGAAGGGAGGATGCCGTCTCTGGAAGAACAGGAGACGGCCTATATCAAGTGGGTGCTGAATGAGGTGGGCGGCAACAGAACGGCTGCTGCCCAGATTCTTGGTATTGACAGGGTTTCGCTCTGGAGAAAATTGAAAAAGTTAGGGCTCGAGGCGGAGTGAGGGCGCTCTAAAATGCAAAATAGGACCTTGCATTTAACGTTCGCAGTTGAGTTCAACTTTAGATATCTGGATTGGTGGTCCCAACGGGAATCGAACCCGTGTCTCCGGCGTGAGAGGCCAGCGTCCTAGGCCGCTAGACGATGGGACCGTTGCCTGATGAGGCGTCGGATTACAAATTGAAATTTACAATTTGAAATCTGCAATTTTCAATAGGTAGTTAACTGGTTGGGGGAGGAGGATTCGAACCCCCGTAAACAGGTTCAGAGCCTGTCGTCCTACCACTGGACGATCCCCCAGCAACTGACAGAGCTAGCACTATATACAAAAGAGAAAGAGGTGTCAAGGGCAAAAATCCCGGATTTCCCTCGGATTTCAATAAAGTGCGCGATTTTGTGCTTGACAACCCTGGACGTGGTAAGTAATACTTGATGCTGGGCAATATGCCAGCACGATTATGACAGCGGATTACGCATGCTCATAGCTCCAGTCAGCAAGCTCCGGGTCTTCGTGAAAAAGTACGAATAATCGATACGGCAAAGATTGGCTCACCGCTGCTGTTCTGGAGTAAATAGCCTTTATCCCGAAACCCGACTTCGTTATTTGATTCCAAGAGAAGAGCATAAGCATGACGTCATTCCTGTCAAAAGGCACCAAAAGGGCAAAACAGGCGGTAATTGCCGTGACCGGATTTCTCGTCCTCGCGGTCGGCATTGCCATGATTGTTTTGCCCGGGCCTGCCGTTATCGTAATACCTGTCGGCCTCGGAATTCTCGCCACTGAATTCGTATGGGCCCAGAGTTTGCTTAAGAAAATAAAAGTCAAGTTCCATAAGAAATGCCATCCTGCTGCTGATCTGGAACCGTAATTGAATGTCATTCACCTGTTCGCTCCGGTCCGGTCCCCAGGTTTCTTTCCCGCCGTAATAGTGCTAAATTCTAATAAAATTGACGTTTCCCCTAAGCAATAAAAACCTGTTGTGTTTGACCCGAATCAGCGCACGCTAACGACTCTTTAGAAGGATACCGAACGATCATGGATTACCGTAAAGTCAGCATACAGAACGTTCTGTCGGAATTGAAAACGACGCTTGAAGGCCTTAACGCCGAGGAGTCACAAAAAAGACTGAGCCTGTACGGTCCGAACCTTCTTCTCGAGAAAAAGAAAAAAACACTGCTTATGATGTTTCTGGACCAGTTCAGGGACTTCATGATCATCGTTCTGGTGGCGGCCGCTGTCATCTCCGGTGTTTTGGGAGATCCCGAGGACACAATCGCGATCGTCGTGATCGTGGTCTTGAATGCGGTCCTCGGTTTCAGCCAGGAGTATCGGGCCGAGAAAGCCATGGCTGCGCTTAAGAAGATGGCGGGCGCATCGGCTTTCGTTATAAGGAAGGGGATGCCCGTGGAGGTCCCCGCTTCGGAACTGGTCCCGGGAGACGTCGTGCTGCTTGAAGCAGGCAAAATCGTTCCTGCCGATATGCGGGTAGTCGAATCGGCACAGTTGAAGGCCGAAGAAGCGGCCCTTACCGGAGAATCGGTACCGGTCGAGAAACATACGGACCCGCTTCCGGACGAATCGCTTCCTCTTGGAGACCGGAAAAACATGCTCTACAAGGGGACCTTCGTCACCTATGGCCGCGGTATGGGCGTAGTTACGGTTACCGGCATGGAAACCGAGCTCGGAAGAATTGCGGCCATGCTTCAGGGGGCGGAAGAAGTCAAAACGCCCCTTCAGAAGCGTCTCGCCGTCTTCGGCAAAAAACTCGCGTATGCGGTTCTTACGATCTGCGGCATCGTGTTTGTTGTGGGGGTTGTCAGAGGAGAGCAGCTCGTATTGATGCTCCTCACTGCCATATCGCTTGCCGTCGCTGCCATTCCGGAGGCCCTACCCGCGGTCATAACAATCTCACTTGCCCTTGGCGCGAAAAAACTCATAAAACAGCATGCGCTCATCAGGAAGCTGCCGGCCGTAGAAACCCTGGGATCGGTAACGTTCATCTGTTCCGATAAGACCGGCACGCTCACTCTTAATAGAATGACCGTGGAGGAGCTGTGGATTGACAAGGAGATATTGCGGATTGCGGATTTCGGAATGCGGAATAAGAACGGTGAAGAAAAAAAGGACCTTAAAACGAAAGCCGGACATCCGGTAATCTCGGTTCCACTCATAAACGGGGATATGAGTCTCCGCACACCGCATACGTTTTTTTTGTCCGCGATTGCCCTCTGCAATGACGCCAGGAAAGACGATACGGCGAAAATTATCGGCGACCCTACGGAAGCCGCGCTTCTGGAACTCGCAGGACGGCATTCCTTTGAAAAGCAAGACTACGAATTGCGATATCCGCGCATCGGGGAAATCCCTTTTGACTCGGCTCGAAAAACGATGACTACCATACACCAGTGGGGCGATGGCTTTGTCTCCTTTACCAAAGGGGCCGTTGACGTGCTGATTAATAAATCGGCGACCATCCTTACCTCAGCCGGGCCGGCCGCAGTCGATCCGGCTGCTATCATGAAAATCAGCGATACGATGGCCGCCTCGGGACTGAGGGTCCTCTGCATTGCCATGAAGAAATGGGATACATTGCCACGCGAGATGTCACCGGAAGAACTTGAATCGGAGCTCATGGTTCTGGGTCTGGTCGGCATGCTCGATCCGCCGCGTGAAGAGGCCAGGGAGGCGGTCAGCCAGGCAAAGGCGGCAGGCATTATTCCGGTTATGATAACAGGAGACCACCCGCTGACTGCCGCTACAATCGCCAGGAGGCTGGGCATAATCGATGCGGATGCCTCATCCATGATCACAGGCCTGGAACTCGAAAAGCTGTCCATCGAAGAATTCGAAAAACGGGTGATGGATATCCGGGTTTACGCACGGGTTGCTCCCGAACAGAAACTGAAGATTGTAAAGGCACTCCAGGACAGGGGACAATATGTCGCCATGACCGGTGATGGAGTAAACGACGCACCTGCGCTGAAGCGGGCGGACATAGGAATCGCCATGGGCGTCACCGGGACCGATGTTTCAAAAGAAGCGGCTCACATGATCCTGCTGGACGATAACTTTGCCACGATTGTGAAGGCCATTAAGGAAGGGAGAAAGATCTACGACAACATCAGAAAATTCATCAAGTATCTTTTAACAACGAACTCAGGCGAAATCTGGACATTGTTTCTTGCGCCCTTCGCAGGCCTGCCGATACCGCTTCTGCCGATCCATATCTTATGGATCAACCTCGTGACGGACGGTCTGCCCGCCCTCGCGTTGTCGCTCGAGCCGGCGGAAGGCGACGTCATGAAACGGCCGCCGCGGCACCCCAAAGAGAGCGTGTTCGCGCAGGGCCTGGGGTATCACGCAATATGGGTGGGACTGCTGATGGCCGCCATTGTTTTGTTTCTGCAGGCATGGTCGATAAGGACCGGACACGCTCACTGGCAGACAATGGTCTTTACGGCGCTCTGCCTTACCCAGCTTGGTCATGTGCTTGCCATCCGGTCCGAAAAACAGTCCCTCTTCACAATAGGGCTGTTCTCGAACACATACCTTCTCGCAGCGGTCTTCCTGACGTTTATTCTTCAAATGGCGACGGTCTATATTCCATTTCTGAATCCCATATTCAAGACCGAGCCCTTGACAGCGGCCGAACTCGTTCTTACGCTAGCCTTGTCGTCAATTGTGTTTATCGCGGTGGAGATAGAAAAGCTGCTGAGAAGGAGAGGAATTGTGTAGTGCAGCCATGGTCATCTTTCATCCTGAAAACGGCAGTTGGACGCAGATGAACGCAGATAACCGCAGATCAAACAAAAGAATTTTTAGAGAAAAAAATTCACCCGCAGGGTGACTGCTTTTACGATACAAGAACGTTTTTTTATCCGACCTTATCTGCGTTTATCCGATTTTTCTGCGTCCCAAATGCTTTTTTTAGGTTCATCCGTAAAGGTTTCATTCAGCAGGCACTAATTGATGAAACAGGCTTGATTCGCGCTTGTAGAACCCTTGGGTGTGATAGGAATCAGGCAGCATGAAAAGTTCATAATCAAGATGATGGCAGATCTCGTGCAGGAGCGTTCGGAGGAAGGACCGGAAAGCCACAACCCGCCGCTGCACCGCTGTGCGCATCCAGAGCGTAATCACAGCGGAAACAGCGCCCTCTGCCGGAGCATAGAGACCGTGAAGTTCTCCCCAGGATGCGCTGGGCCGTACGGCAAGGACGCGCACACGGATGGGCGGCGTGCCCAGTCCGGATGCAATGCCGGAGGCAAGTCTGGAGCACAGCTCTTCAATTTCGGCCCGGTCTTCGCTTATAAGCGCCGAAGAAAGACGGCTTATAAGAGGATGAAGCTCAGCCGCGTTCGGCAAGGCAACCGAGTGTATTTCATCGCTCTTCCGGTAAATTCTCTTTTGCGAGGCAGATAATCGATTGTAGTAAGAGAAGACCACAAGGCCGGCGCCGCCTTAGTACCCTACGGAAATATAGCTGCTGAGATCCTGGATAGTGCTTTCCTGCTCGCTGATTATTGTGTTCACTATATCGCCGATGCTGACGACCCCGCTCAGCATGCCGTTGTCCATGACCGGCACATGGCGAATATGGTTCTGGGTCATGAGCACCATGCATTCACGGAGGGACTTGCCGGCATCGATGCAGATCGGAGGGCTCGTCATGAGTTCTTCTACCGTTGTAACCTTGGACGATCTTCCCTTCAAGATGACCTTTCGGGCATAATCACGCTCGGAGAAAATGCCTACGAGTTTCCCTTTTTCCATTACAAGCAGCGCGCCGACATTTTTTGCGGCCATTACATCGAGAGCTTCATATGCGGTCGCCGACGGTGCTATATACCAGTATTCATGTCCCTTTGACCGTAATACCTGGCTTACTGTGATCGGTGTATTCATTGTGTGCCTCCTTCAAATAAAAAAAGCCGGACAACCATTTTTGTGGGCGTCCAGGCCTTGTGTCCTGCACCGGATTCAAACTGTCATGACTATGTTTTCCATGAATCAGAAACCGCGGTGTCAGGAATCGATACTCGTAAAAAGCCCGGAAAAATCGCGCGGCGATTGAACTGCGCCTATGAAGATTTTATAGCTCACGCAGGCCCTTTGTCAAAGTCTAATTACAACTATCAATTATTCAACAATTGCTTCTTGCGAAATGCCTTATTGTATCAATCAAAGCAGAGCCCGAAGAAAACATCAGGGGAGCGCTTCAGGGGCAGCTTGATACCTCTTTCTTCTTCGCAATGATCTCTTTGATCTCTTCTGCCGTATAAAGCCTGCCCTTTCCCACTCCCGGACAGTACGCGGCAACTTCGCGCAGCCACACCGTCTCATTCATGTTCTCGGGCCAGAAAGGCCATGTACGGCACTGCCATGGCCGGGCGTCGTACACGGAGCAGCGGTTTTGGCTGAAGAAGGGACAGTCTTTTCCGGTGTATTTCAACTGATAGTTACTGTCTTCTTTCTCGGTATATCGCGCAGTGAATTCGGCCGTTGAAATCGCAAAATGGGCGGCAAGTCTTCGCCGGTCTCCGAAGGAAAGATAAACATAGCCGTACCGGCCGCGAGATATACAGCATTTGCCGTCACCCTGGCACTCAAAGAATAGTCCGTCCCTGTAAAACCGGGCACCGGTGATTCTTTTGTTTGACATCGGTAACAACCTCCAAAACACAAAATCCCACGTTCTATACCGGCAACGCCGGAATACAGCTCGAATCATTACCTGTACGATCAGTCCTGTTCAATCGTTGCGATGAGTGAATACGAGATCAGCCTGTCGCGGTGCAGTTCGGCCTGCTCCAGCGGCTCAACGACACACACGGCCGCACCGTTTCGATGGGCCTCGAGCATGATACTTTTGGCCCGGGATCGCGCAAGACTGAACACACGCATGAGCGCTTCCGTAACATGGTCCATCGAGTTGACATCGTCATTGTGAAGGAGGACTTTAAACCTCGGAATCAGGCTGGCACGCTGCTCGATGACAATACTGGTATTGGGTGAAGGAATCCCGGCCACTTACAATCTCCTGGCTACTGAAAAATCATATAGCATAACCTCATTCTTTGTCAAGACCAACATCCGCAATGAAGCTTCGCGCAGGTTTTATATACTGCGGAGAAGGAGCCAGGTTGACATCACGGTATGAGGGTGCTACCTTTTAAGGTATCAAGGACCATGTTTGTCCTGTATTTGAAGGGAGGATCCGTATGATTACTGTTTTAGGAGGAACGGGCAAAGTAGGAAGCAAGATCGTCGACAACCTGGTCAAACAGGGGAAAAAAGTCCGTCTTGTGGCCCGCTCTGCTGAAAAGCTTCGGCCTTTCGTGGGGAAAAACGCAGATGCCATGGCGGGAGACATCCTCGATACAGAGTTTCTGGTGCAGGCGTTCAAGGGATCGAATGCGGTATTTACCCTTATTCCGCCCGCTTTTAAGGTCGATAATTACGTGTCATATGCCGACAAAATTTGCGAGAGCACAGCGCGCGCTCTCGAGATTGCCGGTGTATCTCATGTGGTTAATATGTCGAGCGTAGGAGCTGATTTAGCGCGGGGAACAGGTCCCATTGTCGGTTTGCACTCCATGGAAGAACGCCTCAACAGGATTAAAGGGCTGAATGTTCTTCATATCAGGTCTGCTTTTTTCATGGAAAACCTGCTTATGAACATGAGTTCGATCAAGGCAAAAGGGCTGAACAGCGGCCCATACCGGGGCGAGATGAGCTTTCCCATGATCTCAACGAAAGACGTTGCGGTTTTTGCCGCTGAACGGCTTATAAAAAAGGACTTCTCCGGCTCATCGGTCAGGTATCTGCTCGGCAAAGAGGAGCTCAGCATGAACGATGCGACCAGAATAATTGGAACCAAGATCAATAAACCCGAGCTTCAGTATCGGATGGCGTCCTACCTGGATGCCGAAAAACAGCTGGTTCAAATGGGGATTTCCCCGAATGTAAGCAGGCTATACATTGAAATGAGCAGGGCCTTCAATGAAGGCATCATTCAGCATGAAAAAAGGTCTTCGGAAAACACGACTGCCACTTCGTTCGTAGAATTCTGTGATGAAGTAATCGTGCCTGTATACCGGGAGGCGCTGCCGAGAGCTGCGTGACCGGGCAAAGGCAAGAGGAGGAAATGGAAGATGGCGCTTTTTGTAATTACATCAAAACACGATCCTGTACAGTGCCTGCAGGCGCTGGACGAGATTGCGGCGAAAGGGTCCGAAACACTCGATAAATTCGTATACGGCTGCAGGGACGGAGATCATACTGCATACGCGATTGTCGACGCAAATAATGAAAAGGAAGCCCTTTCGCTGGTACCCGATTCGTTGCTCGATTCCGCCTGTATCACCAAGGTGGACAAGTTCACTGCTGACGAAATCGCGTCATTCCACAGCAGGGCTGCATGAAGCATGCGCGAAGCCCGGAAATGTTCCGGGCTTCCGCATCAGTCCACGCCTCCCGTCAGAGTTTTGCCTGATATTCCTTTTCATGATGCGCAAAGATCTTGCGGAAATGAAAGCCATAAATTGAGAGGGTAATCGCGACAGAAAGAAGCCGGGGCCGGCGTAATAAAGACCAGAAAAGCAACTTCCAGTATTGATATCGTTCGCGCCCGATGATGCCGAGCCGCACTGATGACTTGATGAGCGCTTTAACATACATGAAGCGCAGGCGCGTCCGGCGGACTTTCGGCGGTTTATATTCTTTCAAGAAAGTCTTTACCCGGGCATAATAGTTCTTGGGCGAGTAAATTGTCTTCAGAATCTTGCGGTATCCGTCCATCAGGTGCTGCATACTCATTTTTGGAATAAAATTGATCGAGAAATCCGTATTATCACCGGTCGGTGATTTGAGCAGCCGTCCTTCCTCCTTGAGCCTGCGATAGAGTTTTGTGCCGTGCGGGGCATTCAAAAGCCCCACCATTGCAGTCGCGATTCCGCTTTCCTGGATAAAGGCGGTTAAACGCTCGAATATGGTGGAAGGGTCCTTGTCAAATCCTACGATGAATCCCGCCTGAACCTCCAGGCCGGCCTTCTGGATTTTTCTGACGCTCGCGATGAGGTCGCGGTTCCGGTTCTGAACTTTGCTGCATTCCGCAAGGCTTTCGTCGTTTGGTGATTCGATTCCCACAAAAACCTGATCAAAACCCGCTTGTGACATTTGCCGCATCAGTTCCTCATCGTCAGACAGATTAATGCTCACCTCAGTATACAGCGTGAACGGGTAATTTCGTTTCTCCATCCACTGGATCAAAGCAGGCAAAATCTCTTTCTTGAGCTTCCCCTTGTTCCCGATAAAATTATCATCTACAATGAAAACGCCGTTTCTCCACCCTCGTAAATACAGTGCGTTGAGCTCAGAAAGTATCTGCTCTGCGGTCTTCGTGCGGGGCATGCGTCCGTACAGAACCGTTATGTTGCAGAAGTCGCAGTCAAAGGGACACCCGCGCGAATACTGGATGTTCATGGAAGCATACGCCTTCAGATCCAATAGATCGAAGTTCGGGGTCGGAGTAGTGGTGAGATCGGCCCATTGCGGCGAAGAATACATATGAACTGCAGTTCCTTTTGCGAGGTCCTTCAGGAACAGAGGCATCGTTACTTCAGCCTCATTCAGGACGAGGTGGTCCACCAGCTCGAATTCATGGGGGGCCGCTGTAAACAGCGGACCACCCGCTATTATTTTAACCCCGAGCGACCTGCATCGCTCGATTACCTCCATAACCGAATGTTTCTGGATCGTCATGGCGCTGACCAGAACATAATCGGCCCATTTCAGGTCTTCATCCTCAAGCGTCTGAATGTTCATATCAACCAGTCGCTGTTGCCATTCCGGGGGAAGCAGCGAAGAAACAGTGACGAGACCGAGAGGCGGCAGGCTCGCCTTTTTTGAAATGAACTTGACCGCATAACTGAAGCCCCAGAACGTAGTGGGGTATTTGGGATAAACCAGAAGTACTCTCATGAAATCTCCTTTTACGAGAACAACTTTCTAGATTCAATTATATAATACGAAGGCCAGGTAGAGTTGGAGATAAGTATTAAAAAAGTATATTTAAATGGAATTATTCGTAAAAAACAAGAACAGTTTTCATTTCGGATGGGGGCTATGAGATGCATCAACAGCATATCAGAATAAAAACTTTATAAAGCGACGACCAGCCCTATTGTGCCGGAATATCTTTGAGGATCTGCCCTTTAATTATATTTTTAAGCAGCTCACGGTCTGTCGGCGATATTTCGACGAACTTCATACCCATGCCGGGCTCCCTGAACAGGCCCGGCTTTAAGGCGACGCTGTGCATGACAACCGCTTTCAATTTAACGGGAATGGAACGGACCATAATCGTGACGGAAACGACTGCGTTGACCGGCCGGGGATTAAGTGTGCGAACGAAGATGCCGTTTTCGGACAGCTCCGATACATACTCTGTGCTGAAAACGTTTCCCGATACGGGATTGCCGGCGACCATCACGGGTAGCAGCGTCCGCAGCCGAATGAACTGCCGCGGCGTTGCATTGGTTGCCTGCTGGATCGTGCTGTACAGTGCGTCGGGTTCAACCGGTTTTTTCAGAAAAGCTGCGCACCCCGATGCCCGGCACAGTTCCTTACGCTGCACATCATCCTCCGCAGTATGAATGATTACCGGGAGCGCCTTGGTCAGTGGATCGTGTTTGACGCGAATGAGCAGTTCCAGACCCGACATCTTCGGAAGCGTAAGCTCCGTTATGATTAGGACCGGAAGAGCGGCCTCCATGATTTTCACTGCGTCCTCGCCCGTATTGACGATATATACATCATAATCGAGACGCTGCAGAATCATCCCGGTGGTGAAGAGGTCCCGTACATACCCGTCAACCAGGAGGGCACGATTTTTACTTCGGTCCGGACTCCTGTCGGCCGGCTCCCTGTTTTTGTTTTCGGTCACGCATGACCTCTTTCCGTCGGAGCGTTATTTCCTTACTCTCTCAGCCAGTATAATTAATTCATTTATAATCGGCAATCTTTTTTCCGCAAAGCTGGTTTCAGTTTACGCCGGCATAGGTGAGCCATTTGAGAGCGCCATGGCAATTCCTGCCCTCGAATACACCCGATACCTTTTTCGTGATAGACTTGAGTCAGAACCTTTGTGCCGGTAACGCCCCAAGAAGGAAGAAATGAAAATCGCGGTGCTCGGACTCTGCATAGCGATAGCGGCGCTTGAAGGTACTGCGCTTGCGTGTACCATTCAAAACGCCCGTGAGACACTAGTCGGGAATAACAATGCCGTGACCGGCGCGTGCTCGAATAACGGCCTGCCTATAACATGTCAATTCAAAGAAGGCACCGGGTTTGCCTGCGACGGGCCGGCCGGAAGCTATTCGGGCTCCGATTTAAATACCCTGATCTTCTCCGCGTGCGGATGCAGTGTGCAGGACGAGCGCGAGAAAGGCCAGAAAAAGCAAATTGAGAAGGTAAAATAGATTGTGAGCCGAAAGCCGGCCCTGGCACGCGCTACTTATGACACCGTTCGCAGTTCGCCTTGTCCTTTACGTCGAAGGCCCGCGCTCCGTTATGACAATACCCGCAGAACTGCCCCTTGGTGATCTTGCTCATGTCTACCTTGTCCTCGTTTTTTGCCATATGAAATAAATGATTGTGACAGGCGCTGCATTTCAATTCTTTAACGTTAACATGCTGTTCATGACTGAAGACAACTGTTTTTGCGTTCAGGGACTTGAAGGTCATATCCCCGCCGCCCGGTACGGCAGCACCCGCAAGACCACAGAATACCAGAACCGCTATCGTGACTGCAGCTGTTTTTCTCAACATCGTTCATCCTCCTGCAATGCGGCGTAGTTAGTAAAAAAGGACTATGAATTAACGATATCATAAAAAATGGTTTTAGGACAGAAAAACAACGAAAGCCATCCGACTTTGATGCACGACAGGAAATAATATGTGCGCAAAAAGAAACGAATTGTGCATTTGTCGACGGATTATGCAGCGCCGGCATCTGACGGGGAACCTGTTTCAGATCACTTATTGTGAGTTGTTCGAGGCCTATTCCGTAAAAGACATCTGGACAAGCGGTGTTATAATCAAATTATGAATCCCGCGACTTGCAATCCCCCGGCTCCTGCCGGGGGTAATGCGCCGTAGTCCGCGGGAGGTCGCGTTATTAACGGGAGCCTCCGGCTCCTGCCGGAGGGGGTTCCACTGACTCCCCAGGTCTGAATCAATTCACTTATCAATCTCGGCCTGTGCCGACAAAATAATCTGTAACCACAAGACCGACAAGAAGGCAAACCTGCTAGAATTCAACATCAAGAAAGGAGCAACGTATGAAAGAGGAAGGTATCAACGAGAGAAGTTCAATTGTAGTGCCGGTTCTGCTGGGCAGCATAGTCGGAGCGGGTATTGCGCTCATGCTTACGCCCAAATCGGGAAGTGAGATGCGGAGCGATTTAAAGAGTTTCGCAACGCGTACCCGGGATAAACTGTACGAGCCGGCGGATACAGGCAAAGAACTCTATGAAGAAGGCGCAGCTGTCGCAGCCTCCGCATCCGAAGCGGCAAAACAATCGTATGTTGAAGGAACGGAAAGCCTTGAAGAGCTTGCAGGCGCAGAAGGGACGACAAAGGCTTCGTTTGTGGTTCCGCTTCTCGTGAGCGGCATCATCGGCGCGGGCATTGCACTGTTGTTCGCACCCAAGGCGGGGAGCGAGCTATGGGGGGACATGAAGCGTATGGCCGGGAGCGCTGCGGACAGCATCGGGTCAGCCATCGAGAAGGGCAAGGGCGTCTACCAGGAAGCCGCCGCGAGTGCGAAACAAGCTGCCGAGAAAGCATATGCGGAAGGAAAAGAAAGACTGAAGCAAGCAGCCTGACTTTTTTATGCGTTTTTGAATACACATTCGGGAAATACCGGAAATGAGGCATCGGGCATCGGATCCCGTGCCTCTTTTATTTTTGCCGGACCGCTGCTCAATTTTTTCATTCCACAGGGGGCGTCCCCGCCGTTAGTCTTAATACCTTCCCGCGATAGTTTTTCTGCAATTTTTTATTTTAAGCGCGATTTATCAAAAAACGCGCTGAAGACCACGGGCGTAAGCCCGTGGATGAAAGCGTACCAGCCGTAGGCTGGTAATGTTTTAATGTGATACAATGGCGGCATGGAAATTAGACATAGTGCTCATGGTGCCTATCATCACCAGTATCACATAGTATGGATTCCCAAATATCGGAAACGGATTTTAAAAGGGGAGTTAAAGCAGTTTGTAGAGAAGCGATTGCACGATATTGATACGTATCATCCGGAAGTAGAAATTGAGCGGTACAGCATTCAGGAGGATCATGTACATCTGATAATCATCATTCCGCCAAAATATGCAGTGTCGGCGATCGTCGGAAAGATCAAGGCAAATACGAGTAGGGAAATAAGAAAACATTTCGATTGGATCAAGAGAGTATATTGGAGAAATGAGTTTTGGTCCCATGGGTTCTTTTCTTCAACGGTAGGAATAAACGAAGAGGTAATCAAGAGGTACGTGGAGTTTCAAGAAAAGGTTGATAAAGGGCAGTTGAAGTTTGGGTTTTAAAAATAAGTGCCACGGGCGTAAGCCCGTGGGTATCTACTTTTTCCACCTATAGAAGACCAGTAAAAGCCGAAAAGCATCCTAACCCTTCTCTTTTAGGCTCTTTATATGCGCCTTAGAGTGCTTTTCTGAAATAAAGAGATTATGTTTGTTAGATGTATTAATAAACTTAAACATCTGCCGATAAATGTGGGGTATACTACGAATTACGAAATAAGTATTAAAGGAGAGTGCAATATATAATGCTTAAGAATTTTACCGATGCCATTCTCGAGGAACTCAAAAATAAAAAAAAGTGCGGAAGCACTGGTTGCGGGACAAAAGAAAGCAAAGCGACCCCGTTCAAGCCGGACGAACTGTCGAACAGCGGCGAATGAGCTGCGAAGTCCAGCCTGCTGGACTCGTCCTACGTGTTGGGACTCATGGTTAACGTACCTGTTAAAAAAACGCCGCCCGACTTGTCAGCCGTAGACGATGCCGGTACCGTGATTTCCGCCGAAATGGATGGCCCCCTATCCTGACAACTTGTTTTTCAAATACAAGCGATAAAACGGGCTGAGCATTTCTGTATTTGTAAAAATGTCGAGAGGACAGAAGTTCAGTAGGTTATTCTTGATTCGAGGTGTTATCTTTTACTCATCAGCTCCCTGAATTTTTCCGCCGGTAACGGCTTGCTAAATAGAAAGCCCTGCATTTCATCGCATCCCGTCTTTCGGAGGAATTCAAGCTGCTCCTCAGTTTCCACGCCTTCTGCGACTACAATAATATTCATATTATGCGCCATTGCTGTTACGGCTCGGACGATCGTTTTGTCATCAGGATCACCGGAAATATCCCGGATAAAGGACTGGTCGATTTTAAGGCGCTTGATCGGAAGCCGCTTAAGACGGCTCAGAGACGAGTAACCTGTGCCGAAATCGTCTATGGAGATATGAATACCCATTTCGGCCAGCTGTTTAAGACGCACCGCGGTGTCCTCAACGTTGCTCATTGCCGTACTCTCCGTAATTTCAATATCGAGACAGCTCGGCGGCGTGCCCGTTTCATGCAGAATCGAGGTGACCCTCTCGACCAGATGCGGATTCTGGAATTGCCGCGCTGAAAGATTTACGGTGACACACACCGATGAAAGTCCCGAATTCCGCCATGCCCTGACCTGTCTGCAGGCCTTTTTTAACGTCCACTCATCTATTGCGCTTATGAAACCGGTTTCTTCGGCTGCGGGAATAAATTCTTTCGCCTCAAGAAGCCCCTTGTAAGGATGTTGCCAGCGAGCAAGCGTTTCAGCGCATACGATACGCTGCGTTCTTATATTCACGAGCGGCTGATAGAAAACCTGCATTTCGCCCAATTCAAGGCTGCGGTGCAGCATGTTTTCCAGCCGCATTCGTTCAAGAGACCTGAAGTTGATTGAAACATTATAGAACTGATACTTGTTTCTTCCATTCTCCTTTGCATTATACATTGCAATATCGGCATATTTCAGGAGCGTATCTGTTTCTTCGCTGTCATCAGGATAGACGCTGATGCCGATGCTGGTAGTACTATGCAGATCGTGTCCCATAATCCGGTAAGGCTTTCTGAAAGCTTCAACGATTTTTCGGGCGATATCCGCGATGTCTTCCGGACGAACGATGTCGGCCAGGATGACATTGAATTCATCGCCTCCGATGCGCGCGATGGTGTCGGATTTTCTCACAGCTGTTCCAAGCCGTGAAGCAGCTTCCTTCAAGATAAGATCGCCTGCCTCATGACCGAGGGTATCGTTAACCTCCTTGAAACGGTCAAGGTCCAGAAAGAGAATTGCCATTTTTTTTCTGTGTCGATTGGCTTGATTAAGCTCGACTTTCATTATGTCCATGAAGAGACGCCTGTTCGGCAGGCCCGTCAGAGGATCATGGTGAGCCATCTGCCTCATTTCCTCTTCCATTTTTTTTCGGTCGTTAAACAGACGGCTGTTTTCGAGTGCAAGAGAAAGCGAAGTAGTGAGCTTTCTGGCGAAGTCAATATGTATATCTGTAAATACCAGTGCCTTTGATATAGAATAGAAGGTCAAAGCGCCTATGACCTGTTCACGGAGAATCAGAGGAGCGATCATAAGCGACTTGATGCCGTATTTGCGCCAGAACCAGACATTGACCCGGTTATCCTGGGATACCTCATTGGAGGCAACCACGTCCTTTGCCAATGCAGCGCAGTATACTCCCCGGACGCTATCTGAGGTAAGTCGCTGACCCATGAGGTCCTGCGGCATATTGTGCATATATCGCATTACGAAAGCCGGGCCCTCAAACAGCCCGATAGATGAAGCCTCGACATGTATCGCCTGAGCTGCTTCAACAACGACTCTTTGCATGATGGCATCCAGATCGAGAGTGGAATGGATGACTGTATTAATACGGTTGAGTGCGTCGCTCAGCTCTTTTGCTCTTTTCAGCTGCTCTTCAACCTTCTTGCGCTCGGTAATATCAAGAATATCCGTAATAAAATAAAGCGGCTGATTCATCTGATCGCGGAACAGAAAGGTGCTGACCAGCGTCCATACCGTGTGGCCGTCTTTGTGAAGATACCGCTTTTCGAACCGCTGTAATTCTCTTTCTCCCGTCAACAGGGCGCGCACTGTTTCACGGCTGATTTCGAGGTCGTCCGGATGGGTGAGGGAAGCGAAATCCAGAGAAGCAATTTCCTCTTCAGAGTAACCCAGCATTTCGCAGAAAGACTTGTTGGTTCTGATAAAGCGTCCGTCGGTCCCGGTCAGGACCCTGCCGGTGGCCGCATTTTCAAATGCCGTCCTGAACCGTTCCTCGCTCTCCCGAAGAGCTTCTTGTGCGAGTTTGAAGGCGTTGATATTGGTTGCAGTTCCGTACCATTTGATGATCCTGCCGGCATTGTCCCGAACCGGCTCTCCTCGTGACAGATACCAGTGATAGGCGCCGTCACGCTTGCGGACGCGATGCTCTATCTCGTAGATTGAGCCCGTTTCGAGAGCGTGCTGCCAAACGCGGTTCGTCGGTTCAAGATCATCGGGATGCAGCACTGGTTGCCAATGCCATGAGCCGTCCGGCTTCAGCTCAAATCCTTCGAATTCATTTACACGCTTGTTGTAATAGTCAACTCTTCCGTCGTGGTCGGCGGTCCAGACCAGTTGCGGCATTGCATCCGCCATCTGGCGGAATCGCTCCTCACTTTCGCGCAATGCCTCCTCAGCCCGCTTGCGTTCGGAGATGTCTCTAAATGTGACCACCGCTCCTATTCTTTTATTTTCTTCGTAAAGAGGTCTGCTGGTAAAATAAACGGGAAAGCTGGATCCGTCCTTTCTCCAAAACACCTCTTCACCGTACTGGTCGGAGTCGTGCCGGAATGCAGCATCGACCGGACATTTTTCAGCAGGATAGGGAATGCCGCCAAGAGTTGAGTGATGAAACATAATCAGACAGTTCTTCCCGATCACCTCATCAGTCGTATACCCGAGCATGGCGGCAGCGGCATTGTTGAGGAATATGATCGTGCCTTCAGTGTCCAGACCCAGGATTCCTTCTCCGGCGGTCTCCAGGATGAGTTCGGTTCGGCGGCTCATTCGTCTGAGCTTTGCCTCTGACCTCTTGCGGTCGATAGCATAGCGAATCGATCTTTCCAGCAGGATGCTGTCGATCCGGCCTTTGATCAGGTAGTCCTGACCACCCTGTGATATCGCTTCCGCTGCAAGCTTCTCATCAGCGAACACGGTCAGAATAATTACAGGCACGTCGGACGCCTGGTCCAGAATCGTCAGGAATGTATCGATCCCGCTGCTGTCAGGCAGTTCCAGGTCAAGAAGAATAATATCAAATGCATCCTCTTTCAGAATCTTCAAACCTGAGGAAAGACGGCCTGCCTCTGTAAGGGCATAGCTGCCCTCAACTTCGTTCAGCATCTCCCGGATAAGCTCAACGTCTGCAATATTGTCCTCGATCAGCAGTATATTCCGAATCGAGTTACTCATTGTTACCTCGCCTCTGGAAGCGCCCTGCAGGGCAGCTTGACAACCGAAAACCAGAAATCCTCAATGGACCTTACCACCTTGAGGAATGATTCGAAGCCGACCGGCTTGCTGACATAGCAATTGGCATGCTCTGCATAAGACCTGCAAATGTCCTCGTCTTCCGTTGAGCTTGTGAGAACAACCACGGGAATGCTCTTCAAATAAGGATCCGACTTGACTTCCTGAAGCACTTCCCTGCCGTTCTTCCGGGGAAGATTCAAGTCGAGCAGGACAAGGTCCGGGCACGGGGCATTCGCATGATCGCCCTGCCCCCTCAGAAATTTCATCGCCTCGACTCCATCATAAGCGACATGTAAATTGTTACAGACTTTTCCTTCTATCAGGGCCTCCTGGACCAGTCCAACATCGTCCGGGATTGTCTTCTACCAGAAGGATTTCTATCGGCTTTGTTTTGCAAGTTTCCATTTTATCTCCCTTCAATCGGAACCGTAAACATGAACGTCGAGCCTTCGCCGGGAACCGATTCGACCCAGATCTGTCCGTGGTGCCGTTCCACAATGCGTTTACATAACGCAAGCCCGATGCCCGTTCCTGAATATTCATGACGGGTATGGAGGCGCTGAAAGATCTGAAATATTCTTTCGTAATAGTCCGGCTCGATTCCAATCCCGTTGTCTTTTACGGAAAATACATACTTTTGTCCGTCTCTCCTCGTTGATATGTGCACACGGGGAGCGCTCTCCGGCTTTCTATGCTTTACGCCATTGCCGGTCAGGTTCTGGAACAGCTGCACGAGCTGAATCTCGTCGCCTGGTATTGTCGGAAGCGGATCTTTCGTGATCGCGGCATTGTTTTCCTGGATCGTCACTGAGAGATTTGAAACCGCCATCGAAAAAACCTTATTAAGGTCTACCTGGTTGAAATGAGCGCCCTTCCGGGTTATACGGGAATAGGCGAGAAGACCCTCAATGAGTTTTTGCATTCTCTCAGCGCCGTCAACAGCAAAATTAATATACTCGTGCGCCTTTTCATCCAGGTGTTCCTTATATCTCTTTTGTAACAAAGTGGTATAACTGCCTACCATGCGGAGCGGCTCCTGCAGGTCATGGGAAGCTACATACGCGAACTGCTCAAGTTCCGTGTTGGAACGCTGAAGTTCCCCAATCAATCTCTCCCGCTCCTGTTCAGCCCTCTTGCGTCCGGTAATGTCCCTGAACGTGACAACCGCACCTGTTATCCTGCCTTCCTCAACAATTGGTCTGCTCGTAAAGTCTACGGGAAAACCGGTCCCGTCTGCTCTCCAGAACGTTTCTTCGCCGGTATGGTTAACCCCATCTCGATATGCCGCATAGATAGGACATTCGTCCGAAGGGTAGGGGGTGCCGTCCGGCCTGCTATGGTGCCACGTCGCGTGACTTGGTTTTCCGACCAGGTCGTTTACGTCATAGCCGAGGCTGGAAGCTCCAATCTCATTTATAAAGATGACAATACCCTGCGTGTCAACTCCCCAGATGCCTTCACCCGCCGATTCCAGGATCAACTTGTTCCGGTAACTGAGCCGCCTTAACTCCTCCTCGGCGCGCTTGCGTTCTGTGATCTCGGCAGCCAGCGCCCGTTCGCTTTCACGCAGCCGTCGGGCCTCTGCGCCTATGCGCTCGTTTGCCTTCCGAAGCTGTGAACAAATAGCCACGATAATAAGGCCGCCCGACAGAAAGACCAGCATGCCGGCTGTGGTGCCTGGTATTAAAAATTGCACCAATGCCCCAGGGCTGAACCAGACGGAAGCGGCTATTCCTGAAAGCACCAAAGCTGCAAGTCCCGGCAAAAACCCGCCATACAGCGCAGAGATTATTACGGCCGGATAGAACACTGCGTAGGGCGTCTCCCGCAAGCTTGGAATTAATATGGACCGTAATACCACTCCCAGCGCAACCGTGCTTATGGGCAGAAAATATCGTGTCCATCCAAGCTTTATTCGACTCCATTGCATTCTATCTCTACTCACTTCGCGCCTCCGCGTGAAATTCTTTCATTGAAACTGTTGTATTTGAAACCTTAAACTAGAAACTCTCCGTGGTCGTAGAAGAGATGTTCGATCGCTTCAACGCCGTCCCGTACGAGGATGACCCTCCGGTGCAATCGGATTGTTCTAATCAAATTATAAACCTAACGGTTATTTATAAGAAACAAGCTGTTAGTTAACACGACAAAAGAAGAGTTTTGTAGTATGGCCGAAAGGGCTTGTCGGGATTAGGTAAGAGAATAGTGAGAAAGTAATAGCAGGTCCAACCAACGCTTGCGTCACTTCTTCGAGAAGCACTCACAATAGTCACCCTACATGACCGGAGTGAGCAAAAAGCTGAATTTTCCATTATTTTCGGAAAAGAAAAAAACTTTAATCCGGTCATTTAAAAAAGATGAAATTCAGAATGGAGGACAGTCAAGGATAAATGATTTTACTGCTTGAACAGCGGGAACTGTTTATCGTCGCGACTGTCCCCCGCTTCAACGACATTTCTTCCCTTGTGTTTAGCCCTATACAATGCATCGTCCGCTCTCTTGATCAGAGTATCCGCATTGTCCTCGGCCCTGAATTCAGAAACGCCGCAGCTTATCGTGGCTGTTCCGACTTTCTCGAAGCGGAACGCTTCCGTGCATTGCCTGATCTTCTCCGCAAGATCGATCGCTTTTTCGAGATTGGTTTGAGGCGCCAGCAGCATGAACTCCTCTCCGCCCCAGCGGCCGAGAGAATCAATCTGCCTGATTTTCGTTTTTATGAGGTTGATCATTGTCTGTAGCACGTAATCGCCTGCCTGGTGGCCGTGAGTATCATTGATTGCTTTAAAGTTGTCCAAGTCGAATAAAATCAGCGATACACGGCTGTTATATCGCCTGGCCCGTTCAAGCTCGACTTCGAGAATCTGCTCGATTGTATTTCTGTTGCAGATGCCCGTCAATGTGTCGATGGACGCCGACCTCTTCAGTTCCTCATGCATTTCCTTCAGTTTCTTCACCATTGTATTAAACAGGTCGGTTAATTGACCGATCTCGTCTCTGGATTCAGCTTTAACATGAATGTCCAGACTTCCCTTCCCGACTTCGGATACGGCATTGCGCAATCTCACAAGCGGTTCAGTGATGGTCCTTGACAGGAGAAGCGCCGCGCCGAGCGCGAACAATCCGATTACTGCGATAATCAGGATCAGCCGGTTTCTCAGCTGTGTGATGGGCGACATCGCCGCTCTCTTGGCTATCGAAATGACCAGTGTCCACTCGTTCCCTATGAAATTCGAATCACTTTCCTCTCTTGCAAAAATGAGGATTTTTTCATCACTGTTTTGCGGGTCTTTTACCTGTACGTGGCCGGATTTGGCCCCCTGTGCTAACAATTTTTTCAGCGTGTTCCATTCCGCCACAGTCTCCCTGAGCATGCCGTTTTTATTATAGGTCGAATACAGCAGAAGACCGTTTTTGTCTATCAGATCTACATTGAACGTGTGACCCCTGTCGAAATGACGCAAAGGCGTTTCAACAATCGACTCTAATTTTTCGATCGGTATCCTTGCTACAACGACACCGAATGGCGTGCCGTTGTCATCTTTCACGCTATGGACGAAGTGAAACACGCGATCCTCGAGCGATTCGGATTTCGATATGTTGAGCACAAACTCCCTGCCCTTGGCGATCTCGGGCCAGTATTCCGAAAAGGAGTGCTCTTGCGCGATATGCCCGCTTTCCGTATCGGCCAACCGAATTCTCTTGAGGTTGAAAAACGATAACGCTGCATAGCGAACATACGGGCTGAAATGCTTTTTATATTCAATTAGCTTATTTCTGATTTCCTCCGGGGAGGAGCGTGGTGACCGAATGACCGGTTCATCAGCGAGCATCGCTAGATCCTGATACCGGGCGAGAAAAAGCCTGTGAATTTTATTCATGGTATATACCGATACCGCGGTAAATTTATCTTTTATCTGAGCTTCCAATAAATTACTGGATGAGATAATGCCCGATACGGCGATTATTCCGCTGACAACGGTAAGCAGGACGATGATAATCAGGAATTTAATACTTATTTTCAAGGCGGGCCCCACACTACTCTCGTGCGCCAGTGCGTTGTATTCAGATTTACGGTGCAAGCCTAATACCAAAGGCTTAAGAAATCAGGATGACTTAAATCTAAGCAAAATTATAGAGTTACTTCTGAAAGTTTGCGTGCGTAGACATTATAAAAGGGTGAGACGGGGTTAAATGACCACGCATTTGGTAAAATGCCCAATAGCAGACAACACTGCCTGATCCATCTGTCGAAAAAGGAGTGATGCTATACTTTACGAGTGTAGCCTGGAACACGCGCGCGAACACGCTCAATCCGAATACCCAGGGAAATACCATGACATCGGTAAATGACATATACGACGTTATCATCGTAGGAGGGGGTCCTGCAGGCCTGACTGCCGGACTCTACGCAAAAAGATCAGCGCTCAAGGCTGTCCTCTTTGAGAAAGGGTTGGTCGGCGGGCAGATTGCCGTTTCAAAAGAAGTGGACAATTATCCCGGTATCGAGAGCATAACCGGGTTCGATTTGGCTGAAAAAATCATCCATCAGGTAAGCTCCTTCGGGCTCGATATTATCCGGGAAGAAGTTTCAGCGATAGAAGCAGGGGCCGATCTGCACACGATTAGGCTGGCCGGAGGAGAACAATTCAGAACCGTCGCCTTGATTCTGGCAGCCGGCGCGACCGTCAGGAAGCTGGGCATACCGGGCGAAGCTGAATATTTCGGCAGCGGAGTTTCATACTGTGCCACCTGCGACGGCTTTTTTTTCCGAAACAAGACGGTTGTTGTGGTAGGAGGTGGAGAGAGCGCGGTTGAAGAGGCGCTCCACCTGGCAAGAATAGCGGGGAAAGTCTATCTCGTTCATCGCGGAGACAGCTTGCGCGCAGGGAGACTGTTCCGGGATCGGCTCTTTAAGTCGACTGTTGAAGTCATCTGGAACACAATCATTACCGAGATACGAGGCGACAGCGGAAGGGTAAGCTCAGTTGCTTTTGAGAATACGAACAGCGGGCAAACGGGAACGCTGCAGACCGACGGGGTTTTCATTCGCGTCGGGTATTATCCGACAAATGCACTGGTTCCATCGGGTATCCGGATAAATGAACTGGGGTTTGTGATTACGGATGAAAAATGCGAGACGTCGATTCCGGGCATCTTCGCGGCCGGCGATTTGCGCCAGAAATTCGCAAACCAGATCATCGTCGCGGCGGCTGATGGATGCATTGCAGCTCTCGCAGCCGCCCATTACGTGGAACTTCACCGCGCGAAGCATATATAAGCGACGCTGTATTGCCGGGTGCAAGCAAAGATCGCAAAGGGCGCAAAGAGAATCAAAAAATCTGTCTGATCCAGCGGAAAACCTCAACAGGTCATGCAAGGCCGAACGCACCAATGCCGGTCTTTAATTTCAAGAGCGCTTCATTATGGATCTGACAGATGCGTCCTTCGCTCAGTTTCAATATCCGCCCTATTTCTTTTAAGGTAAACTCCTCCCAATAGTAAAGCGAGAGGACCAGTTTTTCCCTTTCTGAAAGGCCGTCGATCAACAAAGTAAGCGCTTCGCGGGTAGTGTTTTCTTCGAGCAGTTCCAAAGGCGTTTTCATGGAGGTGTCCGGGATGGATTCAGCGAAGTGACTGACCGAACTTTCCGAGGACGGATCCCGAAAATCCTCGAAGCTGAACACGACTGCACTGCTTGCCCTTTCAAGCGCCCGATAGTATTCGTCCAGCGTCATGTCCACGCTTCTCGCCACCTCTTCAGCCTCCGGTATGCGACCGCTGTCCCTTTCCAGCTTTATTCCGGCTTTCCGGATCCGGCTGACCTTGTCCTTGAGTGACCGCGGCATCCAGTCATGCGAACGAAGCTCATCCAGCATGGCTCCCCGGATTCTGTATTCGACAAACGTATTCAGTTTTACGCGACCCTCGGTATAGCGCTGGAGAGCGTCAAGAAGGCCCACGATCCCGACGCTGATGAGATCGTTTACAGATAATTGCCGAGGCAAGCGGTAGGCGAGCCGGTATGCAGTATGCCTGATAAAAGGCAGCGAGTCGCTGATGATGGCCTCCTTTTTCTGCTCATCTGTCTTTTCTATCGATATCTGCATAAGTGCAACCAGGCTGAGGGAAATACAGCGTTGATTAAGGGACTTTCCGGCTTGTGCCTGACGCACACCACGGAGACAAGCCTGTCGAAGTCGACAGAAGATTACCTATGAAGAACTGGAGAGAACCCTTGACCCTGTCCGACTGGTCCCTGAACTTCTGGGCGATCTCCATCATTTTTTTTGATACAGCCCGCTCCGGAAAGAGATCGAGGAAAACCCGCTGCGCCCTGACCGCTTCCGGGACTGATTCGTCGAAGGGAAGAAAGCCGAGATAATCCAGAGAAATGCTGAGGAAACGTTCAGCCTGGCCGGATAACCGTCGGAAGACGTTGAAGGCTTCTTCCGAGTTTTTAGCAGAATTTACGAGAATAAGAAATCCCTTCTCATGATAGCGTGTGAAGAGCACATTAATCAGGGCGTATGCGTCGCTCACCGATGTCGGCTCCGGAGACGTCACGATGATTATTTCCTGAACGGCACTGCAGAAGAACGCAACATTTCCCGATATGCCGGAGGCGGTGTCTATCAGAAGAAGGTCGATAGCCTCGCCATAGCAGTCGAAAGCTGTCAGGATCTTCAGTCGCTGAAACTCATCAAGAGCGGTAAGGTCGTGCAATCCGGAACCGGCGGAAAGGACTTTTATTCCGTGTGAGCTCTCGACCAGTATGTCCTGGAGCTTCATGGTGCCCGTTACCAGATCCTGAATCGTGTATTCCGGCTCCAGACCAAGAAGCATATCCATATTGCTTAATCCGAGATTCGCGTCTATAAGCATCACTTTTTTCCCCAGATTGCTCATCGCAACAGCCAGGTTGGCAGCAAAATTGGTTTTACCCACGCCGCCTTTGCCGCTCGCTACCGCAATCGTTCGTACATATCTCCTGTTCATCCTTCGAACCGGTCCTTTCTCATGCCAATCTTATAAAAACATCGCCTTTCTCTTATGTAGTTAGTATTACAAATACTGTGCCCGTACGAACCATTTGAAAAAACGAAGAATCTTTTACATCATGGTGTCAAACCAATGACTAATTACTGATTTTGCAAGGTTTAGCGTCGGCAGAACGGCATTTAATAGGTGCGTCAATCAGTTGACAGGGTACTATTTATCTGTTAAGGTAGGGCATGCATGAAGCCAAGAGAGTTCTTGTCATAGAAGACGACGAAACGGTTCAGGACGTACTAAGTACGTTTCTGAAGCAAAAACGTTTTGAAGTCACGATTGCGCGGAGCGGTGAAAAAGGGTTGGAGATGCTCCGGGCAGGAAGCTACGACTTAATACTTACAGACCTGGTCATGCCGGGTATTACCGGTATGGACGTGTTGAAAGAGGTAATAGACGCCAAAACGAACATACCCGTGATTGTGATGACTGCTTTCGGTTCCGTCCAAACCGCTGTTGAGGCAATGAGAATCGGGGCATTCGATTATCTGACGAAGCCCTTTAACCTCGATGAGCTCATGATCGTTCTCGACAAAGCCCTTTCGGTCTCTATGCTCAAAAAAGAGAACGTGATGCTCAAGATGCAGCTGAAGAAAAAGTACGATTTCAAGGGTCTGATCGGCGACTCGCCCCAGATGCAGGCAGTGTATGAATTCATAGAGAAGATAGCGGACACCGACAGCACAGTGCTTATCACGGGAGAGAGTGGAACAGGCAAGGAACTTATCGCGAAAACGATACATTACAATAACAGCGCACGGGCAGGCGGACCGTTTGTGCCGTTGAACTGCGCCGCGGTGCCGAGAGATCTGCTGGAATCGGAGCTGTTCGGGCATGAAAAGGGTGCTTTTACCGGCGCAGTCAATATGCGTGTCGGACGCTTCGAGCTTGCACAGGGAGGAACCCTTTTCCTCGACGAGGTAGGAGAGCTTGACCCGCTGCTCCAGGTCAAACTGCTCCGCGTGCTTCAGGAACGCGAATTCGAGCGGGTCGGCGGAATGAAAACGATCAAGGTCGATGTCCGTATTCTTGCCGCAAGCAACAAGGACCTCGATAAGGCTACAAAGGAAGGGGCCTTCCGGGAAGATCTGTTCTATCGATTGAATGTTATTCCTCTGAACCTTCCGCCTCTTCGAAGCCGCGTTGACGATATTTCCCTGCTGGTGGCCTTCTTTGTGGAGGAATTTGCACGAAAGAGAAAACGAGAGCCGTTTATTTTTTCGCCGGACGCGATGAGATGCCTCAACCAGTACCGATGGCCGGGGAATGTTCGAGAGCTTGAGAACCTTATCGAGCGCCTCTCGATCCTGGTATCAGGAAACGTAATACAGGTATCGGACTTGCCTGAAAAGCTGCACACGACGGAGCCGGGGAAGGACCAGACGGGACAGGAGAATTCCGGTCCGGTATCTCACAATATCGAGATCGGCGCCGCGGGTGTAGACCTCAATGCCATTGTCGCCGGCATCGAGCGGAACCTTATCCGGAAGGCGCTGGAGCGGACCAACGGGGTAAGGAGCAAAGCGGCCCAACTACTCGGACTGAACCGAACTACTCTGCTGGAAAAAATAAAAAAAATGGGAATTGAGACGCAAAATCCCAGAATCAAGCAGCAGGTTGGAAACGGAAGGTAATCCTAAAAGTAATCCGTAGTCATGTTCGCCTCGCTCCCATTTAACCGTAGTCCTCTCTCCAAAATAATTTCCACAGCATCCTCTCTTTTATACCGGCACGTCGGTTTTGTTATAAAAGCCTTCGAAAGATTAAAACAGAAAAAGTAACTATTCAGCTTCTTTTCAGAACGGCATTAAGACAAATCTGAGAAAAAGCCCTTCTATCCGCAGATTTCGCAGATTGACGCAGATTCTAAAGCCGGAATTCTGGTTTTGTTTTTATCTGCGAAATCTGCGTAATCTGCGGATAAAAAAATGACCTGAGTAGTTACCAGAAAAAATACATTAATTCCTTCTCCGCGAACTCTGTTTATGCCCGCGTTTACGCGAGTGCAGGGTACGCCTCCGCGTGAGACAAAGTTTTTCGATTCTTTTTTTGTGTTTAACTCAACGACAGACATCAGTGCGCAATCCCTGTTTTGCCTGCCCCGGACGGAAGCTCCACGATAAAAACAGCGCCCCCTTCGTTCCTGTTTTCGGCCCGTATCAGGCCGCCATTGTCGGTAACAATGCTGCGGCATATGGAAAGCCCTAGTCCGATCGCGCCGGGCTTCGATGTGGAAAATGGTTCGAATATCCTCGACATCAGGTACGGGGCAATACCCTGCCCGTTGTCCGCAATGCTTATTCTTACAAGCCCCTGTTCCTGAATACGACGCGTTGTTACCCTTATTACTCCGTGCGTCCCTGGCGATGCCTCGATGCCTTCCTGCGCGTTTATCAGGATATTCAGAATCAACTGGTGCATCCTGGGAGAATCCGCAAAAACGGTGGAGTCAGAATCATAATCCCTCTCGACCCGGATGCCCTTTGATCTGAGCGAATAGCCTCGGAGATCGATAACCCTGTCGATAATGTCGTTGATCGATTCGACGATCTTTGAGGTTGCATGCCGGCCGGTGAATGTAAGAAGATTGTCAATGATTGTCTTACAACGCTCGGCGCTTCCCACTATCTTCGCTACGTCCTGCTTGATGCTGTCATCCGAAACCTTCATCTCCAGCAGTTCACTGTAAGCTATGGTGCCGGTAAGGGGGTTGTTGATCTCATGTGCCACATCGGAGACAAGCAGGCCGATACAGGACAACCTATGTGCGTTTTGAAGGAGGTCCTTGAGACGGTGCATGTCCGGGAGGTTCGATGTGGAGCGAGCACGAGCGCACTCGGCAACAACAGGATATGCGCCAATCGACCGGGTATCGTCCGATACAACATCACTCACGCCGGCCCGGAACGCCTCGACCGCAGTTTCACGATCTTCGCGCTCGTCAATCATAATCAACGGTATATTAATTTCGTTCTTACCGGCCGCCCTGAGAAACTTGATTTGATCAAGTCCGCATAACGATCTTCTGAAAAACACGGCATCGACTTCTTCGCGGCCCAGCATATCGGCGGCCGCTGCAGGCGAGTTGAAGAATTCAATGACGTCGCCGTCTCCCGGCCGGCCAAAAGCGTCCCGGATGAGGTCCTCGTGATGAGTGCGGTCCTCGATAAATACAATTTTCCGTTTTCTGCTCTTATCCTGCAAGCTCGTGATCCTCCTGTTCCCGGATTGCGCATGAGCGAGGGGCATCCCGAACAACCAATGCAGGGAACAGACGTCATTATACCAAATTTCGTGAGTTAGTGCGGAAAATGCGGGGAGGCTACTTCTTACCGTATAATGCCACCAGCTCGGCGTGCGCCAGTACATGTCCTTTCATGGCGGCTTCCAGCGCTGCCTTGCCTTTTTTCTCGGGTAGGTCAAGTTTGGTGTCGAGCGCGTATAGTTTGAAAAAATAGCGATGAATTCCCGAGGGCGGGCATGGCCCTCCGTACTTGTTTTTTTTGAAATCATTGATTCCCTGCCGTGCGCCTGGCGGCACAGAGCCTTCGCGGAGCTCGCTCGTTGTCGGGTTTATGTTCCAGAGAACCCAATGCACCCACGTCCCGCCCGGCGCATCCGGGTCATCCATGATTAGCGCAAGAGATTGAGCTTCAGAAGGCACCTGCTCGATGCCGAGGGCGGGGTTTATATCGAGTCCCTCACATGTATATCTTGAAGGTATAGGCTGATTCTCTTTGAAAACTGGACTGGTAAGCTTAAGTGACTCCATTGCGGCAACCTCCGGCCCGTGCATGAAAAAACAGGAAAAGTAAACCGGATAATAGTAACAACGCTAGTTTGGCTCAACTGTCCATGTATTTATTTGATGATAGCATAAAGCGGCGCGCCGGAACAGGAGCGTTACCGATTACCAGGATTGCAATTTAGAATTGGTGTCAGGAAGAGGGGGACGCCTGCACGTCTCGGGAATAGTGCTGCCCTTGACGCACAGGCGTCGGGGGAAAGTGTAAATAGGATTTTTGAAAGCCAAGCTTTAGTATTATAAAAGCAATTTACTTGCCAAATATTTTTTCTATAAAATTGAATGGCTTAAAAGAAACGAGTCAGTAAAGGGGACCAAAATACATGCCTTCCGTTGCTTTTCCGACGGTAGTTTTTTGGCAGCTGATTTTGAAGTTGGAGGCTGTGAAGGAGGGCCTTAAACTGTTATGCCGGGAATTGTTCGATAATTGCTGCAGCGAGGAGCGGGAACATGATTTCATGATGCCCCGTGATTGCATAGCCTCTGCCGCCTTCCTGAGTCGGGCGACGGACTACATTTGTATTCGGTCGGTAATGCTGGACAAAATCCATATTGACGGTTGTAAAGCGGCGCAATGGCGCGCCGAGGTTTCTACAGAGGGTTACTGCTTTAAGGAAAATCTCCGGTAACAGCACGGCGGAACCGAGGTTGATATACACTCCTCCCTCAAGTTCGGATACGAGAGCGCAGAACGAGAGAAAATCCCGATGCGCGGCCGCACCGGTAGCCCTTCCGTCGAAGGAAGGATGCATATGAATGATGTCGGTTCCTATCGCAATATGAACCGTGATCGGCACACCAAGGCGAAACCCCGCGGCGAGTAGACTCATGTTCTTGAACGGAAAGTCGGATGATTGTATCACCCGGCCGACCGCGGTTCCGATGCCTTCAGCATCTCCAGCGCCTTTAATGGCGCCATTCAGAATAGTTGCTGTTTCTTCCGCCATTCCGAAAGCGCCAGAGAGGATTTCCTTGTCCACGTCTTCCGATGTCCTGCCGATGAGAGCCAGTTCGAGGTCGTGGATTATACCTGCGCCGTTCAACGAGAGACTGGTGAGAATGCCGCGCTCCATGAGGTCCACGACGACGGGGTTTAATCCCACCTTGATCGAGTGTGCGCCCATGCCGAGCATGACAGGGCATCCGTCTTTTCTCGCCTGGACTATTGCTGCGGTTGTTTCCTTCAAATTTTTTGCTGCGAGAATGTCCGGAAGGGAACTGAAGAAGTCGTTGAATTTTCCGCCCTTGGAGTGCGGCTTCGCAAAATCGTCTATTCTCACCTTGCTTTGACGGCTCTTGAGCGAATACGTCTTTATTTTCGAGGTGTCGATCTTTTTCATTGGTTAAAAATGAACGTCAGTGAGCATTGCCGAAGAGTTCCTCGTCCACCATCTGGCAGATGGTATGCCCGAGCGTAATGTGGGTCTCCTGGATTCGCGGAGTATGCTTTGTTGGAACTATGAAACTGTAGTCTGCCATAGCGGCAAGTTTTCCGCCCGTCCCACCCGTCAGGACCACGGTTTTCATGCCGTTCTTTTTGGCCACTTCGACGGCTTTCACCACATTCGCCGAATTGCCGCTTGTGCTGATGCCGATTACGACGTCCCCCTCGTGTCCCAGTGCGGCAAGCTGCTTCGAGAAAATCTGGGAATAGTCGTAGTCGTTGCTGATGCTGGTCAGCACCGCAACATCAGTGTTCAACGCGATCGCGGGAAGCGGCGGGCGCTCCATCAGGAAGCGGTTCACGAATTCTCCCGCGATGTGAGAGGCGTCTGTTGCGCTTCCGCCGTTGCCGAAGAGAATTACTTTCCTGCCGTCCCGGAACGCCTGCGCGATCAGTTGAACGACCTCGACGATCTTGTCTGCGTTTTCCTTTGCGAATCTGACCTTGATCTGCGCGCTCTCTTCAAATATTTTTGTTATGCTGTCTTTCATCCCCGGCTCCGGAACGATGTTTATTATATGGCATGAAGTTCAAATGTCAAGGCAAAAAGGGAAAGTGTGTCAAAGTTGATAGATTCGTAAAAAGTCTTTTTAGCCACAGAGATCACCGAGGACTCAGAGAAAAAATTTTAGTCTTTTAAAGACTTACCTCTGTGCTCTCTGTGCGCTCTGTGGCAAATCTTGACTTCTTACGATTTCATCAATATTTACCGGCATAAATTCTATGAACAAAAAAAGATATCATAATCCTGCCGCTATTGCAGCAAAAAATCCGCCAGCCGTCCAAATTCATCTATGGATAAAGTCTCCGCCCGCCGCCCGGGATCGATCCCGGTTATTTCCTGAACTTGATCCATCCTGCCGGGGGCGAGGTCCAACTGCCTCAAAGAGTTCCGCAGAGTCTTTCTTCGCTGGGAAAAAGCAGCTTTCACAACACGCGTAAAAAAGCCCTCGTCCCGGAGATCGACTGCGGGACGGTCTCGTACCGTGAGAGTAATAACGACGGAGTCAACCTCCGGTATCGGTGTGAAGGCGCCCGCAGGCACTTTGAATTCGATCCTGGGTATCGTGAACAATTGCACGAGCACAGAGAGATAACCGTATTCCTTGCCTCCCGGCGATGCTGCTATCCGCTCCGCGACCTCCTTCTGGAGCATGAGCGTAAAACTCGTGAATTTCTGACGGCTGAGGATAAGCTTCTGAATGATGGGCGTGGAAATATAATAGGGAAGGTTTGCCACCACCTTCCATGTTCCGACGAGCGAGTCGTATGCATACTCAAGCGCATCGGCATGCAGAATTTCCACATGCCTCTGGCCGCTGAACTCGTCCAGAAGTACGGGGATCAGCCGGTCGTCGATTTCGATACAGACTACTTTTTTTGCCCGAAGCGACAGAACGCGCGTAAGATGCCCGAGACCCGGCCCTATCTCCAGTACCTGGTCCTCCGGTCCCACGCGCGCGGCGTCGGCAATTCTTCGGAGATAGCTCTCGTCTTTGAGAAAATTCTGACCGAGAGATTTTTTTGCGCGGATATCGGGGTTCATGTACTGATATCTTGCCATGGATTTACACGGATGTCCACGGATAAAAACTGTCAGCACCGAAAAGTCCGGAGCTGTTTAGACCTGCATGCGGGGGTCGAGCTTGTCGCGAAGGAAATCGCCAAGGATATTGAAGCTTATAACCGTAATGCTGATGGCAAGGCCGGGAAAGATCACCATCCAGGGTGCGGAGTTGATGTACGCCCGGTTGAGGCTGATCATCGAGCCCCACGTTGGTGTGGGCGGCTGGACGCCGAGACCCAGAAAGGACAGCGCGGCCTCGAGCAGGATGAATCCGCCCACGCGCAGGCTGCCGGCGACGAGCAGAAGGGGGAGCGCATTCGGCAGGATGTGTTTATAAAGAATCCGGCCGGATGTTGCCCCGAGTGCCCGCGACGCCTCCACGTAGGTCTGCTCCTTGAGTGAAAGAGTGATCCCGCGCACGAGCCGCGCGAAACCAGCCCATCCGACCAGCGTGATCGCGAGCATGGCCGAAGTCAGGCCGGGCGACATCACCGCGCTGATCCCGATCGCCAGGAGCAGACTCGGGAACGCGAGAAAAATATCGAAGAACTGGCTAAGGGCCGCGTCTGTTTTGCCTCCGAAATATCCCGCTATCAGGCCGAAGAATATGCCTATGAACATGGAAAGGAACGCGGCAATGATTCCAACCGTAAGCGATATGCGTGAACCGGCAATCACACGCGAGAATATGTCGCGGCCTTTGCTGTCGGTCCCGAATATATGGTCCGCGGAGGGCGGCTGCTTCAGGCTGTCGAGGTCCAGGGCAAGCGGATCATACGGAACAAGAAAGGGTCCGAACACAGCCGTCAGGACGAGCAGGACGAGCAGGATCGACGCAACTAGAGCCGGCGTATGCGCGGTCACATCCCTTAATGTTATCGTAGAAACCATCGAAATATAACCTTAATGGTCCGCTTTTATTCTCACCCGCGGATCGAGAAAATGGTACGAAATGTCGACGATCAGGTTTATGGAGACGAAGACGACCGCGCCGAACAGTACGACGCCCATGATCACGGGATAGTCTCGTTTCATGATGCCGTCGAGAGCGTAACGGCCCACACCGTCCCAGCCGAATATTGTCTCGGTCAACACCGCTCCGTTTAAATAGGAACCGAGGTCCAGGCCGATGATCGTGACGATCGGAATGAGAGAATTCTTGAGTGCATGTTTCAGTACGACATTGGCTTCAGACAGCCCTTTTGCGCGGGCAGCCGCGACATACGGCTGTGACAGGGACTCGAGCATGGATGACCGGGTCACGCGCGCTATGTACGAAAGTGAATATGTGCCGAGCGTCATAGTGGGAAGGATAATGTACCAGAGACTGCCGTTGCCCATGCCCGAAGGCGGGAGCCACCTGAGGTAGAAGGCGAACAGGAGCATGAGCGCGAGCCCCAGCCAGAAAACGGGGACCGAAATGCCGCCCACGGAGATGAGCGTAGCCGCGCGGTCCCATACGGTGTCGCGCTTGACCGCGGCGAATATACCCAGCCCGATGCCGAGAATAGAAGCGAACAGCATGGCCGCAAGAGCAAGCCTGACCGTGTTCGGGAATTTCTGGAGCAGATCATCCGCGATCTGCCTGTTCGTGTAATTGGAGCGGCCAAGCTCGCCCTTTGAAAGCAATTTCAAATAGCCGATGTACTGCATAGCCAATGGCTTGTCCTGGCCGAGCTCGGCGCGAATGCGGGCCAGCGTTTCGGGGTTCGCACGTTCGCCTGCCATTCCCGCAACAGGGTCGCCGGGCAAAGCCTGCATCAGGACAAACGTAATGAGGGTGATGCCGAGCAGGGTGGGGATGAAGAGAAGGATTCTTTTGAAGATGTAAAGCAGCATGATTACGGAATCTTACACAATCCGTGTAAAAACCGCAATATGGAAAAGCACTCAGGTCACGGGGCTGAAAGCTCTTCAATCGCTCCTTGCCTGATGATCAGCAGGCGGTCTGCAAGGCGTTCCGCCTGAGAGCGATCGTGGGTAGTCATGATGACCGTGGTGCGGCCTTCTTTTTTCATAGCGGCGATGATCGATTCGACGATCTCGGTATTTTCGACATCAATGGAGGCAGTGGGCTCATCGAGAAAAAGGAACTTGGGATCAACAGCGAGCGCACGCGCAATACCAAGCCGCTGAGTCTCGCCGCTCGAAAGCGTGAGGGCACGCTGGTCCTTTTTATTCTCCAGGCCGACGAAGTCCAGCATCTGTCCGACTTTCTCCCTGATGACCGTCTTCGTTATTCCCCGGATAGCAAGTCCGTAGGCGACGTTGTTAAACACAGACGTATTGAATACGCCGACGCGGGGCAAAACCAGGGTCATTCGACGTTTGAGGTCTATGTCTTTTTTCAGCATCTCCGATTCCGAGAAAAAACCGATTTCTCCCTCATCGGGGTCTTCGATCAGGGCGCAGATCCTGAGCAGGGTTGATTTTCCGCACCCGTTGGGGCCGGTGAGGACATAGGTACCGTTCCTGTCGAACGAGTAGGAGCAATCTCTCAGGATGATCCGGTCTTCATATCTCTTTGCTATGCGCGAAAGGGTAAGCTTCATGAAGGCACCAATCCCTTTTTCTGGACGAAATGCAGGGCGCCGTTGATAATAAACGAGATGATCAGCAGAATGATCCCGAGCGCAAGAGCCAGCTCGAAATTGCCCTTGTCTGTCTCAAGCGCGATGGTCGTGGTCATGACACGGGTGTATCCCGCGATGTTGCCTCCGACAATCAGGATTGAACCGACTTCGGCCATGACCCTGCCGAAGGCGGCAATAATAGCAGACAGGATTCCGTACCTGGCCTCCTTTATTATTGCAATAGTCGCCTGCACGGGTGTCGCGCCCAAAGTCCGTGCCGCCCGGCCGATGATAGGATCGACACTTACAATAGCAGACCGGCATAGGGCGATTACGATCGGCGCGGCAAGGATTGTCTGGGCAATGATCATTGCCGTGGGCGTGTAGAGGAGGCCGAGCACACCCAGGGGACCTCGGCGGGACAGCAGGAGATATACGAAGAGTCCGACCACTACCGGCGGAAGACCCATGAACGTGTTTACGGCGCTTACCACAAAACCGCGGCCGGGGAACCTTTTCAGACCGAGGAAAGACCCGAGAGGAAGTCCCACAAGCGTCGCCAACACAAGCGCAAGGCCGGACACCTTGAGCGAAAGCACGATAATGCCGACAAGCTCAGGATTGAGGTGGAGGATCAGTTCAAAGGCCCTTAGAAAACCGTGAGTAATGGAATCCATATATAAGTAGCTTTATTTAACCACGGGTTTCGACTTCGTCGAAACACACAGATAAGTACAGGTAGTAATTTAAAAAAGCCTTAGCTTATCTGAGTTCACCCGTGTGTCTTTAACTATTTCGCGTTCGGTATGAACAACGCGTTGCCGTTTTTGTCCCTGAAACCCGCAATGGCGTCCTGGCCTTCTTTTGAGATGATCCAGTTTATGAATTGCAGGCCTTCCCTGTTTTTCACGTGCTTGTGCTTTTCCGGGTTCACGAGCATAACACCGTACTGATTGAAGAGAGACGGGTCACCTTCGAGAACAATGACCATGTCCAGTTTGTCCTTGTTTTTCGTGGCAAGCCAGGTGCCACGGTCCGAAAGTGTGTAAGCCCGCTTTTCGTCGGCAACACGCTGGGTCTTTTCCATTCCCTGGCCCACCTCGAGATACCACTTCTGCCCTGTTGGATCTATGCCGGTCTTTTTCCAGAGCGAAAGCTCTTTCGTATGCGTGCCGGACTTATCCCCGCGGGAGACAAAGGACGATCCTGACTCCGAGATCTTCTTGAAGGCATTTGTTGCTGACTTTATGCCCCTGATCTTCGCCGGGTCAATGGACGGGCCGATAACCACGAAATCATTATACATCACATCGTGCCGGTTCACGAAAACCCCCTCTTCAACCGCTTTCAGTTCCTGCTCTTTTGCATGTACAAAAACGACGTCCGCGTCTCCGCGTTTGCCGATCTCGATGGCCGCGCCGGTGCCTACTGCTACCACGTCGACATTGATTCCCGTCTTTTTCGTGAAGAGCGGCAGCAGGTAGTCAAACAGGCCCGAGTTCTGCGTGCTGGTCGTCGAGGCGCAGCGAATCCTTGTCTCCGAGGCCGCAGTGAACGGAGGGAGTATAAGCATTAATGCAAAAAAGGCTGCACTGATAGCGAGAGCTGCGATTAGAAAAGTTCTGAACATGACTTACTCCTCTTATAATGAATTTAATCACGCATTTTTGTCATTTCGAACAAAGTGAGAAATCTTTCTTTTGCAACTCAGGATAAACTCCGTGAGAAATCTTTGACTCATAATATTGCCTGGCAATGATGATCGTACACGCCTCTACATTTTGAGTTTCTTTTCTTCCCGTTTCAAGAATGTCTGCAGATCCTCATGAAACCGCCAGAACATCTTAATCGCCCGTTCTCCTGCTTCCGTCACCCGCGCCCCGCCGCCGCCCTTGCCTCCGGTGGCCAGTTCCACAAAGGGCTCCTTAGCCTGCCGGTTCATCGAGTCGACAAGGTCCCACGCGTGACGGTAGGCCATCTGCATGGATTTCGCCGCTTTCGTTATGGAACCATATTCTCGGATACGTTCCAGCAAGACCGCCCTTCCGTGACCGAAAAAGGTGCCCTCAGGCCCGTCGATCCAGACCCTGCCGCGCAATACCGGTTTCGGGTTTAGGGATTTTTTGCGGTCATCTTTTTTCTTTGGCATGGACCGTAATATATCTGAGGGAATAACGGTTGTCAATTTAAAAAAAAATAAGATCGACGGCGTCATTGTGGATAAATTCAAAGAGCGAAAAGAACCTCAGGGAGAGGTAGAAACCGGGGCAGCGCCATGCAGCTGCGGCTTGGTCGGTTACCATCTTAATCTCACCCCTTTATTGTCTTGACAGAGGGGTCCACTTAACATTGCTCTTGGGTATAGTGTATGCGGATGCTTTTAATGATAGCTCCCAACTTCGAAGCTGGATAAAGGAACGAAGTAAGATTGCTAACGTTGAAAACTTTGTGTTGGCTAGCAAGGTCGAGAATGAAAAGTCTTGGTACGAGGCCATAATTCATCTTCGCTTCTTATCCAAATTGAAAGATGTGAGTTGTACGATTGAGGTAACTCAATATGCGGGCATAGATCACGCAAAGAACAGCTTCGTGATAAGACAGGAGGTTATTCCATATACCGAAAAGAATTTAATCAAAGAAATTCGAGTGGTTACTTTTCCTAGGCGAGTATCTAAAAAAGTTCCTGTGGGTTATCCATACTGGGGAGATAATAAAAATCACACTTGGGCCGGAGATGGGCAGCATATTGTTACATTAACGCTTTCATCTGGTCTTAGACGCCAATCTCAGAAGTTCCTCATTTCAGCTATAAAAGATGTAGGTGAAGGACCAGAGCCGGTTATTTTATTTGGAGGCCCAGAGAGTCAAAGTTATATGCAAATCAGGTAACGAGATATCATAATGACGCCAATGCATCGAAAGCTGGATGGATGAGTTCAAGATTCCTAGAAGTCATAAACTGATAACGAATCATTCGAGTCCCGCATTCTAAGGAAATTTCAGAGAAAGGTACATCATGGTGCTACACGATGGTTTAGAGCATTATATGACGGTTTCCGGTGACTATCAGTGGACATTGCGTCTCGAAAAAGAAGCCGAGCACATTCTACAGCTAATCAAACAATACGATGCTAATCCACCTGTACCCGCTATGAAAGAAGTCCGTCAATTGCTAATTGAGATCGAAAAGTGGAAAGCAGGTTGTTTACAACAAAGAATGGGCAATGCTTGTCGTAATTCTGATACTCAAATCTGGAATGCTATAAACGCCGCCACTAAATCGACTAATGATATCGAAACGCTCCTTGCCATCATGGAATTGAAAGGCTTTGGTTCATCACGTGATGATGAGACAGGACAGAAACGCGCAAAGGTTGCGACATCTGTTTTGAGATTTCTTTGGCCTGATAAATGGGGCGTTATTGACTGGCGTGTGGCCGCGATGTTGGGATTCTTAAAGAAAAACAATTGGGACGTGCGCAGGGCGGTAGACGAGGCTAAACTTCGCCAAGCCAAGGATTTACGTGTGACATTCGATATCATTGATGAAATGGGAGCAAGCGAATACATAAACCAATATAGGGAAATACGCAAACAGCATGTGTCGTCTTTGCCACGCGCTGCTGATGTCGATATGGCTGTCTTTGGCTTATCACTTATGGCATGGCCCATGCGTTAAGGTCGGCGAGAGATGATTCCAACCAGCGGATCAAGATCGTCGCGGAGAAGCGCCGCGACTTATCCACGCGTTGAACCTGTAGTTAGATTCTTTAAAATGAAAAGTAAGATTATCTCAGGATCTATTGCACTCATTTATCTGATTATTGCCTACGCTACCGGCGGCGGAGAGCTTGCATTGCGGCTTTTCATATTCCTCCTTTTTCCTCTCGCATGCATATGGTTTAGTGAGGCAATGGGTGGGTATACCGGCTTCATCGGTTTCAGCAAACCTTCTATAACCGAGGAGACGCCTGGCTGTATCGTGGCACTTGGCGGCTGGCTTCTACTTTCTGTTCCCCTCGTTGTAGGTCTGATCTGGTCTTTTTCAAGCCGGTAGGTTGGGCAAAATGCCTCATCATGCCCAGCAGAATTTATAAGATATTCACAGGCCGGCAATTTATCCCTACGAGCGAAACATACAAAGGAGATTAAATGGCGATCCCTGATTTTCAATCCATAATGCTGCCGCTGATGCAGTACTGCCGCGACGGGAGGGAGCACAACACCAGTGAAACGGCTGATGCATTGGCTGCCACGTTTAAATCGACGACCGACGAGAGGAAGGCTCTCCTGCCGAGCGGGACTCAGGGGATCTTCGTCAATAGATTGGCTTGGGCGAAATCACATTTGAAAATGGCGGGCTTATTGGAGAGTCCGAAGCGAGGCGTATTTAAAATAACTGAGCGAGGACTGGAGGTCCTTGAAAAGAAACCATCGGCTATCAACTTAAAATATCTTTTCCAATTCCCGGAATATGTGCAATTCAGAAACACAAAACGAGTAAAAACCGAAACGGATGATTCTGATAATGAGCAACCTGCCACGCCGGAGGAGACACTGGAAAACGCATACGAAAAGATTCGGCAAGACCTTGCCACGGAATTATTGCAACGCTTAAAATCCTCTTCTCCGGCATTCTTCGAACGCCTTGTAGTGGAAGTCATCGTAAAAATGGGATATGGCGGAACGCGACAGGATGCAGGCAAAGCGATCGGGAAAAGCGGCGACGGAGGGATTGACGGAATAATAAAAGAGGACAAGCTCGGATTGGACACGATTTACATTCAGGCGAAACGGTGGGAGAATACTGTCGGGCGACCGGAAATTCAGAAGTTTGTCGGGGCGTTAACAGGGCAGCGTGCGAAAAAAGGGCTTTTCATTGCCACGTCCGATTTCTCAAGTGAAGCAATCGACTACGTCTCTCGCGTCGACACTAAACTTGTGCTGATTGACGGCGAAACTCTCGCCGAGTTGATGATCGATCACAATGTTGGGGTGTCCACAATTGCAACGTATGATTTGAAGAAGATTGACTCCGATTACTTTACCGAGGAATAAACCGATTGATTAACAGGTTCCATATTGATATAATTGCATCAGAACAGAAGTGAATTAATGAATTGCGAAGGTGGTAAACATGAGCCCAACAAAAACTTTAATTTCAAAGGCCTTAACCCTTAAGCCAGCGGAAAAAACTCTTCTCATCGAAGCATTGCTTCGCAGCCTTGACATCCCCGATCCAAAGATTGAAAAGATTTGGGCGGCTGAGGCAGAGAAAAGACTCAAGGCGTACAAGGCCGGCAAAATTAAAACGGTCTCATTCGAGGATATGTTCGCCAAATGACAATGGAGATTCTCGAAATTGCCCATCGGGAATATAATGAGGCCAAGGAATTTTACGAGACAGAACAATGCGGCTTAGGATCCCAATTCGAGGAACAAATCAGGCATTCCCTTCTCCGCATTCAACAATATCCTCAAGCATGGCCGCCGGAGCGCAAGGAAATCCGGCGATACATCGTCCACAAGTTCCCATATAAGATTCTCTATTCCATTCAAGATGACAAAATAGTCGTTCTCGCATTTGCGCATTTACATCGGCAACCGGACTACTGGATTGACAGGTTGAAATAGGATCTTTTTCTTAAGCGAGCCGGAGATTGTATTATCACGCGGTGATTTCAACCAGCGCCTCCACAGCGTCGCGCCATGCGGCGCGTGAGGCGCGTGTGACCTTTGGACATTCTAAAATGAGCCATCTGCTCGTCGTGGTGCACACTGAACGGCATGGTAAAACGAGAATAATCAGTGCGAGGCGGGCAACGCGATATGAAAGGACGATATATGAAAACGGCTAAGGCTAAAAAAGAAGAAATGAGAAAAGAGTATCGAGAGAACTGAGGGGACGTTCGTTCTGAAAGTGCTTTGCCGGGCAGTGCTTGGTAGACGGGTCACCGGCGATGTTATCAGCACTGAAACCGGTACTTTTCGATAGAATAATAAATATGATGGTTTCGTAAAAAGTCTTTTAGGCCGTCATTGCGAGGAGCGGAGCGACGTGGCAATCTCGATTTTTCAGGCGGTTACGAAAGGCGAGATTGCGGAGTTTATCCCGAGTGTTGAAACCGAGATTGCTTCGCTACGCTCGTAATGACGAACGAGGGACCTGCTCGCAAAGACACTCAGTGTGACTTTTTACAAACTCGTCAAATATGGACCTGCCATAAACTCGAGTCTGGCGTCGTGGAGGCTTATTGCGCGTCATGCGCGAAAAGCCTATAATAAGCGCAGTTGAACAGAAGGCTTATGCTTTCTCGCAAAGGAGTTGCTGATATGACCAAAACCACAGAAAAGCTTGTTTCGGAGATCCGTTCTTTGCCGGATGTGGAAAAGTTGCGATTGCCGGATGTAATTCTTGCCGACCTCGATAAGCCGGACCCTGAGATAGACCGAATCTGGGCTGAAGAGGCCCGCAAACGATGGACCGCCTACAAGGCGGGCACTATTCCCACCGTATCCTCTCAGGAAGTAATGGACAGGCACCGGCGCACATGAAGCTCCGCTTTCTTAAGCCGGCGCAATCTTGGCTATGATATAGTAAGAATATCGTTAGATGTGAGAGGCAGGAGGTCATATAATGAACGTTACGAAAGAAAAGCTGGAGACACTCATTAAGGAATTGCCTGATACTGTGGATATCGAAGAGGTCATGTACCGTCTCTATCTGCTTCAGAAAATCGAATCGGGCGAGGCCGCTATTAAAGAAGGGAAGACCCTTTCACACGATGAAACCATGAAAAGGTTGTCGAAGAAATGGCAAAACTGATATGGGGCGACGCAGCCATCTCGGACTTGGAGAGCATCTACGACTATATCGCACGGGATTCACATGAGTACGCCAGGCACCAGGCAGAGAGGATATACCAGTCTGCAGAGAGACTTATCCAGTTTCCTGAATCCGGCCGTCATATTCCTGAATTTCCGCACCTTCCTCATCGTGAGATAATCATAGATAATTATCGAGTAATTTACCGCTATTCCGGAGACACTGAAACCGTATTAATTGTAACCGTGGTCCACGGACGCCGGATGTTGAGCGAACCCGTTTTAATATGATTTAGATCCGGAACTTCGGTGGGACACCGTTCTCAACCCGATTAATAATAACGTGTAGGGTCGAATCTCATTTGTTGTCAGACGGCGGGAGAGGTTACTTTTCTTTAAAAGAAGGAAGTCAGTCGGTTACAAATTGTCACCGACTGAAACCGCAGGCAGCTCGCGGATCGCCTCGATAGGTGATGACTCCCGACCAGTGTTTCCCCTCTATCGTGCCGATCACAAGATAGCGCGGCTCATCAATGGTTTGAACGGGAATCTCAATTAGATCGGAATTGAGCTACCCCCGTTTGTGATGGTCTCGTAAAAAGTCGTCTCCCCGGTGAAAACCGGGTCTAGGAATCACAGAACTTATTGAGCTCATTGAGAAGACTGGATACTCCCGGCTACAAGCATGCCGGGGCAGGCTCCATTCGTCGGTATGACGAAAAAGAGGTAATTCCGACTTTTTACAAATACTTCATTTGTAGCCCGTAGGTTGGGTTACGCGTAGCGTAACCCAACGGCCTTTGCTGAGTTTCGTGCTGCTCTACCCTATCAGACTGCGCGGAAGTACTGGGACAGGCTAAAGGAACGGCTGAATCCCGCGACTTGCAATCCCCCGGCTCCTGCCGGGGGTAATGCGCCGTAGTCCGCGGGAGGTCGCGTTATTAAAGGGAGCCTCCGGCTCCTGCCGGAGAGGGCGCCACTAAGGAAGGAAATCAATCGGTGACAAATTGTCACCAGTTGAAATTGATGGCCAAACCATGGGGCCAGGTTAAGGAAGGGACTTAGGTAAGGGACAAAGGACCGAAAGATGATTGATAAATCGCTTGCCGTATTTGAAAATTATAGTATCCGCAGAATTTATGATGAGGAGACAGAAACGTGGTATTTCTCTGTTGTCGATATTATTCAGGCTCTGATACAGCAGCCGGATTATCAGACAGCTCGGAAATACTGGAATAAACTGAAAGAACGGCTGAATAAGGAAGGAAGTCAGTCGGTGACAAATTGTCACCGACTGAAATTGAAGGCTGCCGACGGGAAGCAATACATTACTGATGTTGCCGATCCTGAAACGCTTCTCCGCCTGATCCAGTCCGTACCCAGCCCCAAGGCGGAACCGATCAAACTATGGCTGGCGAAGGTCGGCTATGAACGGATGCAGGACATGGCGGACCCGGCTCGGTCTCTTGACCGGGCGCGGGAATATTGGCAACAGCATGGAAGAAGCGAAAAGTGGATTCAGCAGCGGATGATGGGGCAGGAGACCCGCAATAAGCTGACGGATTACTGGAAAGATCATGATATTAAAGAGGAAGAGGAATACGCCATTTTGACGAACATCATCCACCGAGAATGGGCGGATGTGTCCGTAAAAAAGCACAAGGCGATGAAGGGGCTGAAGACACAAAACCTTAGAGACCACATGAGCGAAGCCGAACTGATTTTTACGGCCCTTGCCGAGCTGTCCACCCGACAAATAGCGGAGACCATGAAGGCCGTCGGAATGAAAGAAAACAAGGTTGCCGGCAAAACAGGCGGCGGAATCGCCAAGAAAGCAAGGCGGGAACTTGAAGCAAAGACGGGGAAAAAAGTCATAACCGGAGAGAACTTTTTGCCTCCGGCTGTAAAGAAGTCATTGTCCCCGAAAAAAAGCCGAAAGAAAAAATGAAATGGAAATTTTTAGCGGCGGGAGAGGGGAAGGGAAAAGGCGAGCAGGTGGTGTGCACACGAAGGGGAACTCATAGGGTTGCGTCTTGAATGTTGCTGCCGGACGAAATGAAAAAAGCAAAGCCCTTCACCGGCTCGTCCATGTAAAGGGTGCCCATCAGGCTTGCTTTTCTGTCTGCCCCTTTGGCTCTTTGAACTGGCGGAGTGAAAAAACCGGGAGGAAAAAGCATAGTGAGAAGGAAGGTCGCCAAAGTTTCCCGCGCGGTAAAAAAACGTCGAACAAGGAGTCGGAAAAAGCCGGTCAGCCCGTAGGTTGGGTTAAGCGTAGCGCAACCCAACAGCCTTTGTCGGGTTTCGCCTTGCTCTACCCGACCTACCCGCTTTTCTCTTCTCACACTGCCCCCCACCGCGTACTTGGTTTTCCCCTTGATAATTTCCCCGGCATTGGTTACAATAATAAGTAAGGATATAGAGGCAAAGTAAGGAGAAGAGCAATGACTGTTACGGCGAAGATAACGTCGAAAGGCCAGATTACGCTTCCTAAAAAAGTGCGGGAGCTGCTGCATCTCCGGGAGGGAGGCGTGGTTGTTTTCGAGCAGGAGGATGACAAGATCGTGATCAAGCCCGCTCAATCCCTTCTGGACTATCAAGGGTATCTGAAGGGGCGGGCCAGGCCGGCCGATGCCGATACCATCCGTGAAACAGCCAGAACATATGTCGGAAAAAAGGCGGGCAAGCGCGGTGGACGATAGCAAGCGCGCCGTCATAGATACCAATCTTCTCGTCCGCTATCTGACGGAAGACGATCCGTCCAAGGCACACGATGTCAAGCGCCTCCTTCTCAAGGCGGCGCAGGGAGAGGTCAGACTCCTCATTCCTTCTGTCGTGATCGCCGAGCTGGTCTGGGTCCTGCAGAGTTTTTACAAACTCGAACGCAGTGAGATCGTGCCGCTCCTGAACGCGATCCTGCATACGCATGGAGTCGAAGTGAGTGAGAAGCTTGTCGTCTCCGAGGCCATCACCCTGTATCGGGACGGGACAATCGATTTCATAGACGCGTGGATTATCTCCTTTGCCAAAACGGCCGGGGTCCGGGTCGTCTATACCTTTGATCGAAAGCATTTCAAGAGTATTGACGGAATCGAAATGCTGCACCCCTGAAAACCGGAAACCGCGTTTGATGCTTTCTGGCCTACTCCTCGTCCTTGGTACTAATTCCGAACTGCACGATAAGTTTTTCCAACTGATACCCAAATGGGACCCGTTACTGGAGTAAAACCCATTGACATTCTTTGTATTACAATGTAATATTTAAACAGGCTAAGTATTGCCGATCTATAGAATAAAGGGAGTCTGAAATGCCGACATTACAGAAGAGCCTGAGGCTTTCCGAGGGCATCGTTCGGGAGATAGACGAGATATCCAAAGAGACCAAAAGAGATTTTACAGCGGTCACGAATGAATTGCTGGAAGAGGCAATCAAGGCGCATCGCTGTCCGGGCATTATTTTTTCCGAAGGGGTAAGCGGGAGGAGGGCCAGGATTGCGGGCACCGGTATAGAGGTCTGGGAACTTATTGCGACATACAAAAGCCTGGGGAAGAGCATCAAAAGGCTTGCGCAGTCCTATCACTGGCTTACGGAGCAGCAGATCAAAGCGGCGATAGGGTATAATACGCTGTATTCCGAAGAGATAGATGAACTCATTGCGGCGAACGAGCAGTGGTCGCCGGAAAAGATCAAACAAAAATATCCTTTTCTGGCAGCGGGTAAGTCGTGATCAGATATTATCTGGATGAAGACCTGAGTCCCGTGATCGCCCAATTGCTCAGAAAGGAAAAAATCGACGCGGCAAGCGCACATGAGGTCGGCATGGTCCAGGCAACCGATCTCGATCAGCTGGAATATTCGGCTGCTCAAAGACTCTGCATGGTGACCAGGAATAGAAACGATTTCATCCGGCTCACGGTTCAGTTTTTCAATGAACACCGCCCCCATCACGGAGTCCTTATTATTCCCCATTCCTACCGTGGAGATAATTTCCGCGCGGTAGCAACAGCACTGAGAATATACGCCAAGGAGCACAAGGGCGGGATATCATCTTATATGATTGATTTTTTATAGACGTAAACTTGCACATGACTTCTCAATAATCCTGAAAAAAGCAGTTGGACACGGATAAAATCTGATCAACACGGATTTATAGGAAGTTACGAACAGTAATGGATTCACCCAAAAGGCGAGATGGCTTTTTGCTCTATCACATTGTTTTGATCCGCTGTTTCCGTGTTCATCCGTGTTCAAATGCCTTTTTTAGGATAATTCCCCCGCCCACTACAACATCCCCATCATAAAACACCGCTGCCTGGCCGGGACAAACGCCGGCGACGCTCTGTTCGAAGCGGACGAGGATTTTGCCGGGACCCGAGGGTTCGATTACCGCCGCTGCATACGGTGAGCGATAACGGATTTTGACGGTCACGTTCAAGGGTTTTGAAAGCCGGCCGGCTGCGATCAAGTTGGGATCGGAAACAGTAAATTCGCCGGTTGCAAGATCTGTCTGTTTTCCGAGAACGACCCGGTTCGTGTCCGGTTCAACGCGGATAACGTAGAGCCGCTCGCCCGCTGCCACCCCGAGTTTTCTTCTCTGCCCGACCGTAAAGAATGCAATCCCTTCATGCCTGCCGACTACGGTGCCGTCAGTCAATACCATTTCACCCTGTTGGACCGCATCAGGAGCATGCTCTTTGAGAAACGATCGGTAATTGTTGTCGAGAACAAAACAGATTTCCTGGCTTTCAGGACGCTCCGCAGACGGAAGCGACAGCTCTTTCGCCATGGCCCGCACAGCGGTCTTGTACATATCCCCGAGCGGGAAAAGGACGTGCTTCAGCTGCGGCTGAGTCAGCCGGTAAAGGAAATAGCTCTGGTCTTTTCCGTGATCTGCGCCTTTCTTGAGAAGAAAGCGCGATTTCGCCGGATCATATTCAACGCGGGCATAGTGACCGGTTGCAAGATAATAAAAGCCGTTCGATACGGCATAATCAAGAAGAAGCCGGAATTTGACGAGGTCGTTGCATTTAATGCAGGGGTTCGGTGTGCGGCCTTGCCGGTATTCGGAAATGAAGTCCCGGATGATATTTTCCGAAAATTCCTTTTCGGCATTGATCAAGCGGTGGGGGATTCCCAATTGACTGCAGACAGCCTGCGCAGATGCGATATCGCAGCAAAGGCCGGCCGTGAGCTTCATGGTAATGCCCTCGACGGCCATTCCCTGCTTCAAAAGCATGGCCGCGGTGACGGAGCTGTCGACCCCTCCGCTCATTGCAACGAGAACGCGATTGGTCATAGGGGGATTTTACCACGAAGGGATGGAAAGTGCTAATATCAAGAATTTAGACGGTATCTGCGTCAATCCGCGAAATCTGCGGCTTATCTTGATTCTGCATTTGAGATATCCCGGTCTTTTTCCACTTCAGCGCAAGCAGCGACACGGACCCGAGCATGAACAGAATTCCTCCTACCAGTGCCCACACAGCGCCCGGGTCCTTTGCCACGAGAAGGATTGCAGCTGGGCCGCGTTCGAAGTTCAGGTTTTTCAGGTATATTCCGGTGCCTTTGTAAAAGAGCGGCTTGTTCGGACCAAGCACGCCGGTTTTTACCGGCTGGTCGTTCTCGTACAGGGATACCTGCGCGGCCCAGTCCTTCATATAGCCTGCGGGATCTGCATCAACGCGGATATGCGCAAGATGCAGTCCGCGGTTTTCGGGCAAACGTGCAGCGGCCCCCTCGGGCAGCATGCCGGAGACCTTATAGCCCCAGCCGGCGCCGAGCAGGTGAGCGAGCAGTATGAACAAAAAACCTATGTGAACAGCCTGGGGCGAGATACGAAGGAGAAAATCGTCACGCGTCCATTTGCCTTTGATCGCGTGGAAACTGCACACGAGTGTATTCATGGTGAGCAATACGAGCCCGGCCACAGATACAAAAAGCCACCAGGTCTGCCAGAGGTTAGCCACAGCTATGGCCTGAACCCAGTTCATGAGAATTCCGTCATTCATCGGCCCGAAAATATCGCGATGCATCGGCATCATGTATGAACCGAGGAAGAACAGGCACACCAGAACGAACAGCGTCCAGACGGTGGTCTTGAGTGAGAGAAAAAAGTTTTTCATAACTATTTGGACCAAGGCAACCGCGTTGCCGTTAATTTATACGCCGACACACCCTGTACTCGCGCTGCCGCACTCGTAAATACTGGGCGCATGCGGTCGGCTCGCTCCATAACCTTAAAATTCATGCGAGCTTTTCATCAAAAGCCCGACCCCGGCGTAGGTAAACAGCACGATCACAAACCCGATAATTCCTATCCAGACAGCCTTCGGGCCGGTCCATCCCCGGACAAGCCGCGCATGCAGGTAAAGACTGTACGTGAACCACACGATGGTGGTCCACAGTTCCTTGGGAGTCCATAACCAGTATGACCCCCAGGCGAGATATGCCCACACGCCGCCGAAAATCATGGCAATCGAAAAGAGGACATAACCGAGTAAAATGCTCCGGTACTGGTGATCGTCCGCTTTTTCATCCTTATTAAAAAAGAAAAGCAGTCCGAAGACAGCGCCAACCGCGAACAGGGCGTAAGAGATAAACGACAAAATCACGTGAAGTTCAAACCAGACAGTGTTCAGCACCGGCGGTAGCCTTCCGGGCATGGACCGGGGGGAAACAACTGACCCGGCCAGGAGAAGGACGATCAACGGAACCGTTATAAACGTGAAAAGGCGGGGCTTGCGTCTCCAGCCGGCAACAAGCGCAACAACGCCGATTGAAAATGCCAGGAAACCGAGCGTCTCATGCATTCCGATCAGGGGAATCCTTCCATATTGCATCGAAGTATAGCCGATCAAACCGGCGTGCATAACAAGCGCAGGCAGGATAAGACGAAGTCTATACAGGGCCGGAAGATAGAGTAAGAAGAGAATGATTTCCATAAATTCCAAACACTGAGTATGCTGCGAAGGCGCGCTGGTTCAGCCTTCGTCAAATGAGCACGAACTTACTTCTGCTTCAACCGTGAGCACTTCTTTGTGTCTTCGAGTCTTCCTGGTGAATAGTTGCCTTTCAGACACAAAAGGCATTCCGAAAACCGGAATGCCTTTTGATGATTTACATGATTCCTGAGGGATTTTATTTCTTGCCGAGGATAGCCTCTTTTGCCGCTTTGGCAACGCGGAATTTTACGACCTTCTTTGCCGGGATCTTGATTGCTTCGCCTGTCTGCGGGTTCCTGCCCATGCGCGCCTTGCGCTGAACCAGCACGAGTTTGCCGAGGCCCGGAAGGGTGAATGCATTTTTCGCTTCCTTGTAGGCGAGCGCCGCGAGATCTTCCAGGATTTGTACTGCCTGTTTCTTCTTGAGGTCTGCTTTCTTTGCGATGTGATCAGCAATCTGAGACTTCGTCATGGCTTTTGCCATAAAAATCCCTCCTCTAAAAATAATTAATGATTCTAACCGCCCTCAAGGCAGATTAGTTGCCCGATTACGGAGGAAAGTATATACAGTCTAAAATAAAATAGCAAGAAAAATTTTCGAAAAAAATGCGTCAATCAAGGGTTTTTAAAGGTATTCGGCTGAAAGAGCGCTTACCGCATCGAAGGAAATATCCGCGATATATTCTTTTTTGTAAAAGACGCAGCCTGTATTTTTTGCCTGGTCCGGATTGAACACCTTGAAAGCCGCTGTCGTACGAGCCAACGCCGGTTTTCAGAGTTGACTTGTCCGGTCAGTTTGTGATAATTTATTTGTGCTGTTTATCTATTTCTTATCTTTTCAGGAGGATCGTTATGGCCACAAAGACTAATTTCGTTCTCAAAGTTCAGGATGCGAAGCTGGTAGATGTTCAGAAGGCGCTGAAGGATGCCAATATCAACGTGTTAAGTATCATGGAAATCCATAAGGAAGAAGCATAAACGCCAGATTGATGTATTCCGGTTTCGGGTACGCTGCTCCGTCACCTGATAAAAAAGACGCAAGCCCGACCTGCCCGCACGTCGCGAGACAAGAGCATCCAATCCCGCAATTTCAATTGACACTGCAATCTGCTATACTAAATCCATAAGAAATGTTATGAAAATTACTCTTACCGATCTTGAAAACGTAGCAAAATCACTTTCGATCAAGGTATCGTATGACGACCTGAAGACGTCGAAAGGCGGCTCATGCAGGGTCATGGAGAGCCGAAGAATTATTATCAACAAGCACCTCCATACCACTGATAAAATAAATCTGTTGGCGAGAGAGCTTGGGGGTTTCGATCTCAGCCTTCTGCAGATTCCCGATCCTGTACGAAAAAAGATCGAGCAAGAATCAGAAGACCATACCGGCGGTTAAAGCATTAAGACCGATGTCGGTTGCCTGTAAGACGAGCGGTAACGGGCGCTCATGAAGAGACTCGGTATGATCATAGCGCTGTTCTTTCCTTACTCGTGCGCCCGCGCCGTCTTCCCAAGACCTCAAGAAGCGTACTCATAAAACATTTCTTCAGACGCCTTGAAAAAAGCAAATGACTCATGGCTCCGCTGTTTATATTATTTTCACTATGCGCGGGGACACCGATATGAATGTGATTAATTCCGGAAAGCGACTGCCGTTCATAATCCTTCTGGCTTTCACCCTGGCATCCTGGGTTTCCGGCTGCGCCCCTCCCTTTTCCCGGCAGGCACTGGACCAGGTCGACCGAAACATCACCCTGGCGGAATTGCAGCGCGATCCCGACCGCTATATCGGCAAGTGGATCATGCTGGGCGGCGTGATCCTCGGGACGAAGAACACGAAGGAAGGCTCGTTCATCGAAGTGCTTCAGAGACCTGTGGGCCGGAGGGGAAGGCCGGTTGATACCGATACGACGGAAGGGCGGTTCCTGGTAGCCTCCGGTCAATTTCTGGATTCAGCCGTTTACCATGCGGGCAGGCAGATAACCGTAATCGGTGAAGCTGCAGGCCTGAAAGTCCAGCCGCTCGGGGAAATACCATACCGCTACCCGGTCGTAAAATCGAGGGAGCTTCAGATGTGGGAGCCGAGTCCCGGCTCGCAGCTCCATTTCGGCGTGGGCCTCGGCGTATACCACCGCTTTTAACGCCCAGCTGATATCCTTCTTCCTGAGACCCGAGGTATCACTATGAAAAAAAGCTCCCAGGTCCTTTTTTACCTGCTCATTTTTCTGGCATTCATAAGCATGTTTCGGCTGTTTTCCAAGCCGCCGGCGGAGGAAATGCCGTACAGTTCCTTTAAGACCATGCTTGCCGAGAAAAAAGTAAAAGACCTGATCATCACAAAGGATCATATCAGGGGAATCAGGATATCAGAGAAGCAAGGCGACAAAGACATGGCGTTCAGCGTCGTGCGGATCGAAGACCCTGACCTCATAAAAACCCTTATGGCGAGCGGCATCACGTATCGAGGCGAGGTGACCGACAACTGGTTTAGGGACTTTCTGCTCGTATGGATCCTTCCGCTCGCCATTCTTATGCTCATATGGAGCGTCGTCTTCAAACGCATGGGCGCGGGCGGCGCCGGAGAGACGTTCATGAGCTTCGGTAAATCCCGTGCAAAGATTTACAGCGAGAGCGAAGTGAAGGTCACGTTCAACGACGTGGCGGGTGTCGAGGAGGCCAAGGAAGAACTTATGGAGATCATCGATTTTCTTCGACACCCCGAGAAGTTCACGAAGCTCGGCGGACGTATACCGAAAGGCGTACTTCTCGTGGGTCCTCCCGGCACCGGCAAAACGCTCCTCGCGAAGGCAGTTGCAGGCGAAGCCAAGGTGCCGTTCTTCTCCATGAGCGGCTCCGAGTTCGTGGAGATGTTCGTCGGGGTCGGCGCATCGCGCGTGCGGGACCTGTTCCAGCAGGCGGTGCAGAAGGCGCCCTGCATTATCTTTATCGATGAACTCGATGCGCTCGGCCGGGCCCGCGGGGTAGGCATCGCGGGCTCGCATGAGGAGCGCGAGCAGACGCTGAACCAGCTGCTTGCCGAAATGGACGGATTCGACGCCCGAAAAGGCGTCATTATCATGGCCGCAACCAACAGACCGGAGATCCTCGATCCCGCGCTGCTGCGGCCCGGCCGGTTCGACCGGCATGTTCTGGTGGACCGGCCGAACATCAAGGACCGGGAGCAGATCCTCAAGATTCATATCCGCGGGGTCAAACTTTCGAAGGATGTGGACGTCGGCGTGGTGGCGGCCCGGACGCCGGGCTTTGTGGGGGCGGATCTTGCGAACATCGTGAACGAGGCCGCGCTCCTTGCTGCCCGGAAGGGCAAGACCGAGGTGGACATGAAGGACTTCGAGGCCGCAATCGACAGGATTGTGACCGGGCTCGAAAAGAAAACGCGGGTCATGAACAAAAAGGAAAAAGAAACGGTTGCCTACCACGAATGCGGACACACCATCGTGGCGGAGTTCCTGCCTACAACGGACCCGGTGCACAGAGTCTCGATCGTCCAGCGCGGGATCGCCGCTCTCGGCTACACCCTGCAACTGCCGACCGAAGACCGTTACCTCATGACCAAGACCGAGCTTAAAGATAAGCTCTGCGTCATGCTCGGGGGACGCGTTGCCGAGGAAATTGTTTTCAATGAAATATCGACGGGAGCCCAGAACGACTTGCAGCGAGCGGCAGTGATTGCCCGCAGCATGATCACCGAGTATGGGATGTCGGAAAAATTCGGCCCCCTGACCTTCGAAAAGGAGCGCCGGCCCATGTTCCTCGATATGGGGCTCCCGCAGGGAGCCAAGGAATACAGCGAGGAAACGGCGCGCGAGATCGACCAGGAGGTAAAGCGGTTGATCGACGAAGCATATAAAAAGGTGCAGCGGCTATTGACAGCCAACCAGAACAAGCTGAGAACGCTTGCCGTGCAACTCCTGGAGAAAGAAACGATCGAGGGCGACGAAATCAGAAAGATCCTGGAGTTGCCTGAGAAGAAACTTGCCGCGTGACTGTATCAAGGAAATATCCGATCAGGCGCGAAATGCACAGCTGAGCCGGCCATTCAATGTCTTTTCCCGACAGTGAACAAGACGTTCACATCAAGCCGGATGCCCTCGTCCGTCCTGAGCGCATCAACCTCCCGCAAATGCTCCTGTTTAAAGCGCTCACGATCAACCGGCGTCAGCTGCCCGACTGACCTCCGGAACCCGGCATTCCAGACAATGTCCCACCACTCTTCAGCGCTGTCCAGAAAATAACCCACGTTCCGCTGCTTTACTTTGATATCCGTCAGGCCCGACTTTTCAAAGAGTTCGTTGCAGCCCGCCTCGGTCGCGATGCGCTTCCATGTCTGCAGGGATACGGATGAAGAGAAGTCAGAAGTAAGAAGTAAGAAGGAAGCGACCTGAGAATGAGGCGAGCTTGTGATCCGAAAAAGGGATACCATTGTTACCGGCATCCCTTTTATCGAAAGAGTAGAGACAGCGGAAGAAATCAGCTTTCGGTCCGGAAAGCAATTGTGGACAGCTCCGGCAATGGTGCGGGAGCGGATCCGAGAATTAAGTCAATTTGCAGGCTGTTCAGTGTTTCATTGACGATAAGCTCGGAAGCAAGAGTCCTTAGAACGGCCATGTGCGCCAACAAGAGATCCTTAACTTCCGTGTAAGCAGTTGTCACGATTGCCCGGATCTCCGAATCGATCTCCACCGCAGTTTCGTTGCTGAAATTTTTCGTATCGAGTTCCTGGTTCTCGGAGTTGCCGAATGCGACCGGACCGAATGCTTCCGACATGCCCCATTCACAGACCATTTTTCGCGCCATATCGGTTGCACGGGCCAGATCGCTGCCCGCCCCGGTGGTGGTCGTATGGAAGACGATTTCTTCGGCTGCGCGGCCTCCCATGAGCACCTTGATATGTCCGACCAGCATCTCTTTCGTATAGCAGTGAATGTCTTCCTCGGGTATTTGCACAGTGACCCCGAGCGCCCGGCCTCTCGGGATGATCGACACCTTGTGGACCGGATCGCAGCCCGGGACGAGCTTCGCAACCATCACGTGGCCGGCTTCATGCCAGGCTGTACTCAGCTTTGCCTTTTCCGACAGCACCATCGACTTCTTTTCGGCGCCCATAAGAACTTTGTCCCTGGCTGCGTCAAAGTCGGGCATTTCAACGACGGCTTTGTTTGCCCTTGCCGCAAGGATTGCAGCCTCATTTACGACATTTGCCAGGTCGGCGCCGGACAAGCCGGGTGTTCCACGCGCAAGTATCCGCAGATCGACTTCGGGGCTCAACGGCACGTTGCGGGTATGTACTTTGAGGATCTCCTCTCTCCCCTTGATGTCCGGGGAGCCGACCACGACCTGACGGTCGAAGCGGCCGGGACGGAGGAGCGCCGGATCGAGGACCTCAGGCCGGTTTGAGGCAGCGATGACGACGATGCCGGCGTTTACGCTGAACCCGTCCATTTCTACCAGCAGCTGGTTCAGGGTCTGGTCCCGCTCGTCGCTTGCGCCGTTGCTTCCCGAGTCACGCCGCCGGCCGACGGCATCAAGCTCGTCGATGAAGATAATGCACGGGGCGGCCTTTTTTGCCTGGTTGAAAAGGTCTCTTACGCGTGACGCGCCGACCCCAACATACATCTCGACGAACTCGGATCCGGACATGGCGAAGAAGGGAACGCCTGCTTCACCCGCCACGGCGCGAGCCAGAAGCGTTTTGCCGGTACCTGGAGGGCCGACAAGGAGAACCCCGGTCGGCATTTTTCCTCCGAGGTTTGTAAACTTCCGCGGATCCTTCAGAAATTCCACTGTTTCGATAAGATCGGCCTTTGCCTCATCGGCCCCGGCCACATCAACGAAAAAGGTCTTCGTGTGCGATCCGTCGACCGGCTTCGCCTTGCTTTTGCCGAAAACGGTCATCCTCTTCATGATAAAGAAAAGGGGAACCATAACAAAAGGAATGAGGCCGAGTTCCATCCAGGGAATTTCAGAACCCAGCGGTTTGGCTGAAAAATCGATATGCTTTGCGAGAAGGAGTTTGGACAGCTCGGCGTCCGCGGGCCGAAAGAGTTTGAACTTTTCCCCGGATTTCGCTTCGGCCGTGATCGCGTCGCCTTCCATCCTGACTTTGACGATCTCGCGGGCATGTACTTTGTCGATGAACGCCGTATAGGTTATTCTGCCTGTCTCGCCGTTCTGATAGTGTTTCCATGCGTATATGCCATACGCAGTAAAGGCTGCGATACTCAATACTGCAACCAGTATTAAGATGCGGTTCTGCTTGAAAGTATTCATTATTGCTCCGGAAAGGGATTTCAGCTACGCGATAGGCGAATTGCGGAAATCATACTGTTGATACAATACGAAGGGAGGAAATGATTTACTGTGATGCAAATCACATTTCAGGCACCTGGGCGTAATCAGTTTCCCGTTACCGGCAGTACCAATATGAGCCTGTCGATGATGTCCGGTACGATGATCATTCCCTGATTGCGTAAATATGCGCCGCCGGAGGCCAGCAGATCTGTATAGAAGTCGAGGGGCAAAGTGCGGGAGATCACTATCGAAAGCCCGACCAGGAATAGTATGAGCAATATGGTCGATTTGAAACTGGGAAATACGCCGTCAATCCACCCCTGGGTCCGGCGGCGGTTGTTTGCGGACTTGATCCTCTCCCACAACGACTCCTTCTTGAGGTCATCGAGACTTACTTTCAGGGCGTCGTAGCCGCTGAAGAGCCATATGAACGGCACGATCGGCGCATACAGCACGGTAATCGCGAAGACTGTTTCAACTATAAGCCGGGTGTCGGAAGTGTCGAGCCGGCTCCAGATCAGCAGGGTGGCGGGGATCGAGACGATTGCAAAGATCCCGAAAACGGAAACACCCGAAAAAATGCTGCCTTTGATCGGCTGCCCGTTCAGAAACTGGCCCCATCCCGGAACGAGCAGGGAGCAGATACAGGGATATATATGATTCTGTATTCCTGAAAACCGGGTTCTTCTGGTTTTTGCAGCCGAGTGGTATGCATCGCCGGCGATGGAGAGCCAGAAAATCAGCAGACAGAGAAACAGGAGTTCGGCAACAAGGAAGGATTGAGAGGCGCCGATTTGATGAGAACGTAAAAAATCAAGAACAGAATCGCCGAACACAACGGAAAGAACAATCGAGACGAACAAGCCGATCATCGCTAACTGAAACAGAAGGCCTTTTCCTCTTTCATCGTTATAATTCTGGCCGACTCCCCAGAAAAAAAGTGAAAGGGTATATGCCCGGGCCGGGTTTTTGAGGTCAAGCCGGGTCGTGGTTTCTCTTGCCGGCTGCTTCCTTTCCCTTGGTTTCAAATACTCTTCAGGATTTTTTATTTCCCAGACCTTCTCCATTTCACACCCCCTTTTTTCGATTATAGCAAGAGGTATGAAAGAAGCTAATCAATAATAAAATTAGTTTTTTTTGAACAAATTGTTTCTGGGCGGTTTTGCTTTTTCTGTTTGGAATTAATGCCGGGATCGCTGCAATAGCGGCGAATCGTCATGTGCCCCGCTTTGAGACATCAGAAATAAAGACGAGGGGTGTATGATCGAGAGGGCTCATTTCAAGACGGTTAACGATTGTGAACTCCGTGGCTCAGTGGTTAAATCTGCTATTTGCGACGTCGGTTGAGCGCAGAAACCATTGGTCGAGCAAGACATGCCTCGAAAACCATCGGCTTTGCATGAGCCTGCGGCTCACGAGACGTTTCACTGGCTCGGGCAAGAGGTCGGAAGCGCGATTGCCCTTACCGAATCTCTGCGCCAACAGGGCCGAATATCGTAAAAGCCTGTTGCGCTTATAATCTCCGGCAGCTGAAAGGATAACTTCCGCGGCTGTCAAGGCGGATTCCACAGCCGGCCTGATGCCCTCCCCGCTTTTTGGATAGGCAAGTCCGGCTGCATCTCCGATGAGCATCACGCCGTCATCAACAAGGGCTTGAGACTGGCCGTGGTACAGCATATAGGCATGGCCCCTGAAGTCTGCGGGGGTATTCAGCGGGATCCTCTTTCTCTCTTTAAGATAACCAACGAACGACCTCACCTGCTCCGCGACGTTCCTGTTGTCTTCACGGCCGAGCCCGATGTTGAGGAAATTCTCTTTTCGTACACACCATCCGTACCCCTTCAGGTCTTCGCAAAAATAGAGCTCGGGAGTATCTGCCGCCACGCGGCACTCGCGCTGTTGGGACCCGTTCAATTCAAATTCGACTTCCTGGGCGAGGATCGCGGGTTCTCTTCGCGCCCTATTTCCTCTCATGAATCTTGAAACAGGGCAGAAATGGCCTCCCGCGCCGATCACCAGGCTGGTCCGCACGTTACCATTTATGATCCAGTCGTTCTTTTTCCGCTCCATGGTCTTGACGGGCTCCCCGAGCCGCAAACGAGCCCTGCTGCGCCGCAGGAGGTAGTGATCAAATTCAGAACGCCGGATGCCGTAGCTTACCGTGCTTCCATACCGGGTAACGACTTCGGCCCCCCCGAGCATGCCCGTCCGGAACCCGGTGATGTTCTGCAGCACCCGCTCGCGGGAATAGTCAACCTTGTCCAGATGCAGGAGCTCTGTAGTCTGCGGCGTGATCCAGCCTGCGCATACCTTGTCCCGCGGGAATGTGCTTTTATCGAGGACCAATACGTCCAGGCCGTATTCCCGCAACCTCCAGGCAAGAGTGGAGCCGGCAGGGCCGCCGCCCACGATGAGAACATCACAGGATTCCATGTCCCTCCTTTAATTACTAAAAATGAAATTCTTCTAAAAGCCTCGACCGATAAAGCATGAAGTCAAAATCAAAAGCGGTCTCACACGAAGGCATAGCCTGTATTCGCGCTTGGCAATTCTTAGACTCATTGTTGTACCATCTCGCTGATAAAGCGAGACGGGAATCAAGGGCCTCGTAAACACTGGCCACAGGCGAAGACACGAAGAACCTCATGATTCAAAATATAATTCAATCCTTCTTTGCGGCTTAGTGGCTTTGTGTGATAATCGGGTTTTCATGCGTGACTCAAAATCAAAACCGTCTCGCGCAAAGCCGCAAAGTCGCAAAGAAAGAATTACTGAAAAATAGTAACTATTCAGGTCATTTTTTTATCCGCAGATTACGCAGATTTCGCAGATAAAAACAAAACCAGAATTCCGGTTAAAATCTGCGTAAATCTGCGAAATCTGCGGATAGAAGGGTTTTTTCTCAGATTTGTCTTAATGCCGTTCTGAAAAGAAGCTGAATGGTTACAAAAAATATAGATTTTGCTTTCCCTTTGCGTCTCTCGCACCCAGCGGGTTACGCAAGTGCAGGGCGTTGCGCGAAAATTGATCTAGCTTTGCTTTAAATGGAATATTTTTTCTTCCGGCTTATCGGGCTCGTCTCCGCATACAAGTGGGCCCTTGTCCAGGGCAGGTCGTTCTTGTCCGGTCGGGCAAACAGCACCTGAAAAAGCTGAAGATCTCCCACGGCAAAGGACGCAATCGATCCGGCGAGATAGAGCCTCCACGACCGTATGAACTTCTCATCAAACATCGTCCCTATCCGGTCCTTGGCCTGCTCAAACTTCTCCATCCAGTGCTCCAGGGTTTTCGCGTAATGGAGGCGGAGGTTTTCAACATCAAGGATGGAAAACCCGGAAGGCTCGAATACCTCCATCATCTCCCGCAGGGTCGGCGAATAGGAGCCTGGGAATATGCGCCGTTCCAGCCAGGGGTTCATGGGTTCCGCCTTGTTTCGTCCAATCGAATGTATAAGCCCTCTGCCGTTTTCCTTTAACGAGAGTGCTATCACCTTGCCCAGCTCCCGGTAATATCGGGCGCCCACGTGTTCCAGCATCCCGATAGACACGAAAACGTCGAAGGTGCCCTTGATGTTCCGGTAATCGTCCTCGATAAACTCCACGCGGTCGTCCAGCCCTTCAGCCTTTGCCTGTTCATGAGCGCTCACGACCTGCTCATGGGAAATATTGCAGGCCTTTACCTTGACGCCGTAATTTTTTGCCATGTGCAAGGCGAGGGTCCCCCAGCCGCACCCTGCTTCCACAACCGTTTCCCCGGGCTTGAGCGTCAGCTTTTTGCACACATGGTCCATCTTGGCGATCTGTGCCTCTTCCAGGGTAGCCGAGGGCGTTGGGAAATAAGCGCACGTATACTGCATTCTGTCATCAAGCCAGAGCCGGTAAAAATCGTTGCCGATATCGTAATGCTCGTGGATGTTTTCCCTGGATCCGCTCAGCGTGTTCAAGCGAGGCCGATTGGTGATCTTTGTTCTCGAGATCTTGACCAGGCCTTCTTTGGGTGACTTCGCCATGCACCTGTAAGCGGCTTTCAGAACGTCAACCAGGTTTCCGTCTACCTCTATTTTCCCCTCGCAGTAAGCGTCCCCGAAATGAAGTTCAGGATGGACGGCAAATCGCAGCAAAGTTTTTCGATCGCGGATAATGACCGTGCCGACTGATTTCCCGTTTGCTGAGCAGACCGTGTTGCCGTTTCCTATGGCAATGGTAACGGGAGGATCGCCTAAAAGAGCCATCTGTCTGCGGATCAGCCTTTTCTCAATTGCGAGCAGTCTGTCAAACCGGAAGATGCCGCCGATATCCTTTGTTTTAGCAAAGTCATCCATTTGGTTTAACCTCAGTAATCAGTAGTAGTCAGGAGTCAGGAGTATTTTATATGTGTCTCGTTTAAATATAGAAGGTATTGAGGCCGAGTCAAATCCGCAGTCCGTGTTAATCTGCATCTTTGGTCGCACACCTATGCGGTGTTATGCCGGATGAGAATGGAGAGACGGTCAAAAAGAAAAATAATGGAGTGGGAGAAGCAGCCGGGACTCAGACCCCGGGTAAAAGCATTTTGATTTCAAAATTGGAGATGATATGTTTAATAGGTACAGAAGATCATTCGCCGGAAAGGAATCGCCTATGAGAAAAAAACCGGAGAAGAGGGATTTCCCGGTGAGCCAGGTGCGGCAATATCTGGAGCCCGGTCCGATTGTTCTGGTTTCGTCGAAATGGAAAGGCAAGACGAACATCATGACAATGGGCTGGCACACCGTGATGGAGTTCACGCCGTCGCTCGTGGGCTGCGTAATCGCCGAAAGCAATCACAGCTTCAAGATGATCCGCAACAGCGGCGAATGCGTCATCAACCTGCCGACCACGGCGCTGACCGACATTGTCATCAAGATCGGCAACACCTCGGGTGCTGAAATCGACAAGTTCGAGAAATTCGGACTGACGCCCGGCAAGGCGCACAAGGTGGAGGCGCCGCTGATCCGCGAGTGTCATGCGAGCTTCGAGTGTCGCCTGCACGACGACGCGCTTGTCGACAAATACAACTTCTTCATCTTCGAAGTGGTCAAGGCGAATGTGGCCGCTTCGCCGAAGCATCCCGAGACGCTGCACTATACGGGCGCCGGCGTGTTCGTGGTCTCCGGCAAGATCATCAGCCGAAAATCACTGTTCCGGCCGGGGATGTTGTGAAACGCAGAAGAAAGGGAAGTCAAAACATTAAAGTTACTCTATAAAAACGCCGAAATTATTTTTTTCGACGAATTTCACTTGCATAGGCCCCTGCGGCGTGTCGACAATTCAGGAAAACCGTGAATTAAGACGACTACAGGGCCGTTTCCCGCTTCCGAGATGTGCATATTGATGCAGCTCGTTTGAATGTTGCGACGAGTGATGCCTGACCTATTACCTCTCCCTGAAATCTGCTCTTCTTCAAGGATAGATTCGTAAAAAGTTTTTTGCCACAGAGATCACCGAGGACTCAGAGAAAATATTTCAGGTTTTAAAGCGTTACCTCCGTGCTCTCTGTGTGCTCAGTGGCAAATCCGACTTCTGCGATTTCCTATCTACTTTATTTCCGTCAAAATTACCAGTGATGCGCCCGGCTTGCATGTTTTTCCATCTCCGCTGCCAGCTTGGTTCTCTGGTCCGGAGTAAGCATGTCGTGAATCTCGGTAAATTTGGCGGAAACGAACCGGATCAGGTTGTTCGCCTCTGCCTGTTTTTTCTCAACCAACGCGTTTAACTTTGCCTGGTCGATCTCCGCGCTCACCATTATGTCCCGGGCTTCTTTTACGGATTCCTCCCTTGCATTGCTGATGCCCGCGTGCCTCGCCAGAAATTCGTCCTTGATCTTCTCGAGCTTTTCCGTTTGTGCTGCATCCAGGTTCAGCGTTCCCACGAGGTGCTTTACGACGTGCTCTGCCCGTTTTTCAGGCGCCCTGTGACAACATCCTGCGCTGACCAGCGCCAAAAGGGCGGTCATTACAACCAGTAATGCGGTCCTGCTTCTTAACATGATTGCCTCCTTTAAAGTAATTTTACGCCAACATCCTGAATGTCTATCCAAAATGAAAAGAATTTTTGCCGCAAGGACGCGCAAGATACGCAAGGAAAAAATTTACTTGTGCTTTTTGTGCATCGTTGCGGCTAGTTAACTTTGAGTTCTTTGTGCCCTTGAGTCTTTGTGGCATATTCGTTTCAGCTTGTCCAGGCTACGAAATTCAAAACTAAAACCATTTACCCCGTGGGGTCCTTGCGTTCCTTGCCCTGTTCATGACCGTCTATATATTTCTTGAATGCTTCCCGTCCTTCAGCCTGCCACCATGCGTCATAGTGGCGCCAGTCCTTGATTTCCCCGTTTGCCGCATTCTCCTTCGAACAGGGCCCCCATCCCCAATTGTGGTGCCCGTGCCACCTGCGAGTAAATTCAGGATGCATACGGTGCATGCCTCTCGCTCCGAAGAACAGGTGCGCCAGGATCAGCAGCCCAAAGGCCTGTCCGAAATTGATTTCATGAACGCCGAATATCCCGGGCATCAGCCAGTTCCACAGCAGCCGGACGAAAATCGCGAACACCAGGGAGAATGCCAAAGCTATGACGATCCCCCGGACGACCCGGCCGATAATCCACGGTCCCGGCCGGTTGCATTGATTGGAACTCCGTTCTTTTGTCATCATGTTTTCCCCTCCTTCACCTGTTTTTCAAATCCTTCAGCTTTTTTTGCAGGGCCGCATTGGCCCGGTGTTTTCGCGCCAAAAGGGTGCCGATAGGCACACCCCATTCTTCTGCCAGCTCACGAAACGAATAACCGTCGAGTTCCGTGGCGATCCAGACAGTGCGCTGGTCCGGTTCGATCTGGTCCAGGGCCTCTATAAGCCGGCCGCGAATCTCCGCGGCTTCGATCTCGCCTGCCATATCGTAACGCGGTTCCGGCACAGTTTCCGTGTCCAGGCTGTTCTCTTCATCGTACGTGGCCGCTTCATACGAAACCGTCCTTTTCCTTCTTCTTAGATAATCCTTGGCCCTGTTTTGCATGGAACGGTAGATGTAGGCAGACAGGTTTTCGACATGAGCAATAAAATCCGCCTTCTCGAAGAGATCGGCCATGAGGTCGCTGACAATATCCTCGGCCTCCATTTCCGAGAGATCGGAATAATTCGCGTTAAAGTACTTAACCAGTTTTCGATATTTGTCGCTGAAAAACTGCGAAATATCGCGGCTTCGAGCTTTTTCGTTCATAACGAAGTCATTCCGTTTCTCATGCCTCTGCTAGTATGACGATCCATGGCATTCGTTTATTGCATTCGCTGCATAAATATTCCGGTAATCATGATACCCTAAACCTTCCCGTTTGAGTTAATAAATTGCTCAATGCCTCAACATCACCTCAACATCATGACGATTTCGCTCCATCAGATGAGGAAGTCCCCGAGTTTCCATAAAGACCTTACCCTACTCCATTCCTTTGTTCATACCAGGTGCTATACTAAAGTAAGAGTAGGTATCTATCTCTTATTAGACAGAGAGAATAACGCTTCACGTCGATTGAAAGATAAACCACTCCTCAAACGAGGAAGGAGGCGGCGATGGCATATACGATTGTTGCCCTGAAAGAAAAAATTATCGAAATGTATCCCGAGATCGGCGAACATGGCCTTTCTGTAGGCCTTCGTTTTGACGAAGAAAAAAACAGCTATATCGTCGAATTCAGGCGAGGGAAAGAAGTGCTGACTACCCACCTCGAAAAGGCGGATGCGGATGAATGCATGAATGGCATAAAATGCATTTATTTCGGGATCCAGGTCGCCCAGTTCATCAGGAATTTCGAGGAACGCCTGGCATTCGGACTGGCGAAGACTAATCGCTCTTAGAATCCGTTGAGTCGACATGCATGTTTGTCACCTGTAAACAGCGTACGACGGGAGAAAAGGCACAGTGAGAACATGTTCCCAAAATTGGTTAAAGGCGAAAAAATGCGAAAACTGGTTGTTTTCAACCTGGTGACGCTTGACGGTTACTTTGCAGGCCCGGGCGGCGACATCTCCTGGCATACCGTCGATGCGGAGTTCAATAAATATGCAGAAGAGAAAGCCAATTCCGGGAATACGCTCCTCTTCGGGCGCGTAACATATGAGCTTATGGACAAGCTACTGGCCCACCCCGGAAGCGATCAAGAATGATCCCATTGTGGCCGAAGGAATGAATGCCGCGACTTGCAATCCCCGGCTCTTGCCGGGGGTAATGCGCCGTAGTCCGCGCTGGGAGGTCGCGTTGTTCAGGGGAGCCTCCGGCTCCTGCCGGAGGGGGCTCCACTAAATCGCCGAAGGTTGTCTTTTCCAGGACACTGGATAAAGTTGATTGGACCAATACCCGGCTCGTGACGGACGATGTGGTTGCCGAAGTACGGAAGATGAAACAGCAGTCCGGAAAAGACTTAACGTTACTGGGAAGCGGCACCATCGTTTCACAATTAGCGCAGGGACTGATCGACGAGTACCAGATCCTGGTAAATCCGGTTGCCATCGGCAAGGGAAGGACAATGTTTGAGGGCCTTAAAAACAAGCTTGTTTTGAAGCTGACAAAGACGCGAACGTTCGGCAACGGGAATGTGCTGCTGTGCTACGAGCCGTCCAAATGACGCAACTATATAAGTCCGTGGGCAAAGCGGAGTCTGGAACAAAATTATCAAATGTCAAAAAGGCTGGACCTCATGCTCATGAGGTTTTTTACAATGATGCTTGGCACCGTAGAAACGCAACAAGTAACAGTCCCTTGTTCCCCCGTTGCTTGACGCTCAGTCCTTTTTCTACTAACTTTATTTATAGTTATTCTTCAATCCAGGGGCGTGCGTCCAAGGCGCGCATAAGATAGTGTCGCTCACGCCAAGTAGTTCTCGGCTAAAACAACAATGAGGAGGTATACCAGAATGAAAAGGATTATGGTTTCGGTGTTGGTTATCATGATAACGCTCGTACTGTCAATGCCGGTGTTCGCGGTCGGGCCGGGAAAGAGTATCGAACTGAAGGACGGAGCACAGGGTATGGTAACTTTCAGCGGGGACGCGCATAAAATGTTCAAATGCAGCGAGTGCCATCCGGCCCTCTTCAAGATGAAAAAAGAGGGTGACAAGATGACCATGAAAGAGATGCAAGGGGGAAAGTTTTGCGGAAAGTGCCATGACGGAACCAAGGCATTCAGTGTCAAAGGCGACTGCAACAAATGCCACAAGAAGAAGTAAGACCGGCTATCAAGCGAAAACCCTCATGAGCAATCATGAAGGTTTTTTTATTGTAAATCGCTCCAATCTGCTGCTTCCGATGATCGAGTCATTACTTGCGTCGCCCCTGCTGGAGTAATTCTTAATTAAATCTGTCGCCTCTTTTTTCATGGACTGACATTTAATATCGGGCGATTGCGAGAAACAAAAAAAGGAGACTGGAACTATCTTTCATTATAGCTTAAAATAGGAAAATAAATAAGCAGTGAGGGGAAAACCATGAATGAAAACCTTTCCCGGATAGTTGCCGATCTCTTTGCGAAAGCGAAGGAAGGCGAAGATCTGTCATCCGGAATCAATCGTGTCCGCGATGAAATCAAAACAGTAATTGAAAGTGAGACTACAATATTCGGCAAATTCCACGCACTCGCCGAATCGTTCAGGGAAGTAATTCCCGAGGAGAAACAGCGTTATCATGCCGCTATCAAAGCGTTGTTGACGACTTCGAAGCTGAGCCGGCAAGAGATCGTTGCCGCCGTGAACATTCAGCTCAATGAGCTTAAAATACTCGAGAAGCTCTTAATTCCCGCACTCCCCGGCTGGCGTGACGAGCTTAAAGCAAAGGAAGCCAAATCGCAGGAAATGAGAAACGAGATTTCGAGACTACGCGAAAAAACAGCACAGCTTGAGAAAGAAGAAAAAGAGATCGCCAACAGGATGGCATCTCAGGAAAACGAGATGGAACGTGTTGAAAAAGCAATGCGTGAAGTCTTTACGGATATCGGGGCGGAGATAACCTCTATCAAAACACACGTTGAGGAATTAACTGCTGAAAGTGCTGTGTCGCAGCCCGTCCCGGATGAGGATTTTGCTGTACGTGATTTTTCCGCCGAGAAAAAGAAACAGATGAGCAACGTGGGTCAATCATCTTCGCGCCCCGATATAAAATCGCAGAAAATATGCCCTATGTGCGGGGGGCAAATGAGCTTCTCCATGATTGGGAAAATGTGGCAGTGTTATTCCTGCGCATACGAAGAATTGGAAAAGGATGAAGTTCAGGTCAAATACGGAGAGAAAAGCGAACATACGAACTCTCCTGAACCAACTCCGGCTTCGGAGCTGAAGAAAAAATGCCCTATGTGCGGCGGACAAATGGACTTCTACATTTCTGAAGGAAAGTGGCAGTGTTATTCCTGCGGACATGAAGAAGAGGGAAAGGATGAAGTTCAGGTAAATATCGGAGAGAAAAGCGAACGTACGATCGCACCTGAACCAGGTCCGGATTCCGAACAGAAGAAAAAATGCCCTATGTGCGGCGGACAAATGGACTTCTACATTTCTGAGGGGAAATGGCAGTGTTATTCCTGTGGCTTCGAATATTTAGAAAAGGATGAAGCTCAGGGTAAAAGGGAAGAGAAAAATAAACACTCGAGCAAACTAGAAGCGCTTCCGGCGAGCGAGCCGATCTTCGATCTTTCTTCGGTAAAACGGGACTCCGACGGATACCGGGAATCAACAAAGGAATCATCACCGCCCGCTAAAAAGCCATCGAAGAACAAGCCTTGCCCGTCTTGCGGTAAAACTATGTATTGGTACGAGTCGGAGAAGGTCTGGGAGTGCCGCAACTGCGGATATGAGAAAAGGATTTAAATAATAAAACGTTTCATCGTCGCTTCTCTGACCCCGTGTCGCATTCATTGTCTCGCCCTTTGCTTTTACATTCCGCAATTCGCAATTGAAGAATTGCTTGCCCTCCTGTTCCCTGACCCCTGTACCCTAGACCCTGAACCTGGACCCCTGCCCCTTACCCCTCGCGCGATGCAGCCTGATCTTTACATTGGACGCGGCACAGGAAGTGTTTGTGAAAATAAGCCGCTCGCTGGACAACTTTCGTGGTGAATCCGGCCTGTCGACATGGATCTACCGGATCGATCAGCCTTGTGAGGTATCTGACGATCTTCGGATGATACTCATCATATATTTCAGAAAAATTCTGTTTATGAAAAGACATCCTCATCCTCTATTTCGTTTTTCAAGCCTTACAATATTATAACTGTTTATCAGGCAGAAAAACAGGGCCGTTGTGGAAAGCCTTCCGCAAGACTATCGAACCGTGCTCGTTCTGAGTGAATTCGAATGTTTGGATTTTGGCGGATATTTCCGATCATTATGATCGCAATGATGGTTTTCTGCTTCTTCATGATGAGAGGACATGGTTCGATGATGTGCGGACCGGATTTCGGCAGATCTCGCGGCCACAGGGAAAATCATAAATCGCAAGGAGGAGGGTCAAATGACTGAAGATAAAAACAAGAAGGAAGACAAGACGAAATCGGAAGGTTTGAGTCCTATGGAGTTCGCGATGTTCGAGATGATGGGAAAATGCTGCACAGAACAAGGAGCAGTTCCCGACTGCGCAGGCATGATGAAAAACAGGATGGCAGCAATGACAAATACGCCATGCTCGGACCGAAGACGCTCAAAGCTGCGACACGATTCTAAAATGATTTACGTAGAAAATTAATAAAAAAGTATTAGATTTGTGAGCAGGATCACGGACTCTTCTGCAACCACACCGGTATACTTTGAGTACTGGAACGGAAAAATCTTATTATACGGAGGGGTTCAGATGAGACAGTGGATTGGGATCGTTGCATTATTGATGGTATGGTTGGTTTCTTTGTCAGGTTGCCCTAAAAAAACGGAAATTTCCTCGTCCCCGGAACCTGCACCTGCAGCAACCGCTTCAGGAGCAGCCGAACCTGAAAAGCAAGAGGTGAAGGACGCAGCATACCGGGCTGAGGAAAAAGTCCAGGAGCAAGCTGTCTCTGCGGAACGCGGACTAAAGCCCGTGCATTATGAGTTCGACCAGTCAGACATCAGCAAGGAAGCAGCAACCGTTCTCAGGGAAAATGCCGAATGGCTCAAGGCAAATCCGGGCGTAAAGGTCAAGATAGAGGGAAACTGCGACGAACGCGGCACAATCGAGTATAACCAGGCATTGGGTCAGCGACGCGCGCAGAACGCCAAGAAATATATTGCTGATCTGGGCGTTTCTTCCCAGCGGCTGGCGCTGATCAGCTATGGCAAGGAAAAACCGGTCTGTAAAATCGGCACTGAGGAGTGCTGGCAGGAGAACAGAAGAGCCGATTTCGTTGTTGAGAACAATTAACAGGCTGCTGAAGATCGCTCACAAAGTCGGGGATTGCCCGTTTCAAGTAGTGCCTCTCTAAAATGGCAATACAGCGGTTTTCAACTGCCTTTTAACGTATCGGGAGCGCAGAATAGAGATTCTTCGCTCCCGATTTTTTTACGTCAGTACCTGTACGCTCTCGCCGTGGACGTATACTTTGGGCGCAAAATAAGGCTAAAAGAAGATTTATGGTAAAATTTGTTTGTGGTCGAATTTGCAGTTCAGGAGGTACAAATGGCAAAAAATAATATTGAAATAGTCAGGACTTTCTTTGAATCGGGTCCGAAGGGCGATGTTGAAGCAGCTCGTGCTGTGCTTGACGATAATATCGAATGGATTGAACCCGATGTGCCGGGGCTTTGGTTCGCAGGCAAACATCATGGGGCAGATGAATCTTTAAGGGAAGTTGTGATGCCGACTTTAGACCGTATCGATGATTTCGGCATCATTATTGACGAATATCTTGACGCGGGTGACGATATTGTCGCTCTCGGAAGGTTTTTTGGTAAAGGCAAAGAAACGGAAAAGAAGCTGGATATCCCGGCGTGTTTTGTCTGCACCGTTCAGAACGGCAAAATAATCCGCTTTAGAGCCTATCACAACACGGCAAAGTGGCTGGAAGCGGTAGGGCAGCCGATTGTAGGCAAGATGCCGAAGGCGGCGTAACCGATGTCCTGACATTTGCAATGGGGGACTGCCGGAATGATCCGGCAGTCCTCTCGAGATTAGAAGAATTTGATTGCCCCTGCTTTACCCCCTGAACCCTTTACCCTGGACCCTTATACCCTGCATTAGATCCATCCATCCCGTCGCCTCTGTCCGCCTTTCTCCCTCCCATACCCCTAAAATACCCCTTGGCGGGTATGTACTATTCTCCGCAGTTTTGCTATAGTTCGCTCTGGTCGATATACGTTTATTAATGCCAAAAGACCCGGATAAAGCCGATTCAGCAAAGAGGCATCCAATGAAAAAAATTATAGTTGCTCAAGATGTGCAGTCCGTTATGACGAAGGCAATGGTTTTCCTCCAGCGGTCCAAGATTACCGTCCTGACCGCTGCAACACATGATGAGATGCTGAAACTGCACATCAAGGAGAATTGCCACTTGCTGGTCACGAAGATTGACACGCCCGGCCTTGAATGCGAGACGCTTATCCGGACGATTCGCGCGTCAGACCACACCCGAGACATCTCTATCATCGTTTTGTACAATGATACTGTCGAGCACCGGGACCGCATCGGACGATGCGGTGCCAATGCGGTTTTCCCTCTGCCCATCGCTACATTTATTTTTGTTGCCAAGGTGCAGGAGTTTTTAAACAGTGCCGCCCGCCGACCCTATGGGGTTGTCATGAGCATGACCGTTGAAGGAAAACACAAAAACCGGCCGTTCCTGGCCAATTTGGAGAACTTGAGCTCCAGCGGGATCCTGGTAAAAACCACCGAACAGATCGCCCGGGGTGAGCAGGTTGTATGCTCTTTCTATCTGCCGGATGGCGAGCATATTTCCTCAGCCGGCGAGATTGTGTGGGTAGTCCCGCCTGAACCGTCCTCGGACGTAAGCCGCTACGGCATACGATTCACATCCCTGACGAACAAGGAAGAGGCCATTCTTGCATCCTTCGTGGAAAAGAATATCTATCAGCAAATCGATAAGTCCGCGCTGGCACGCTTTCGGGAAAATCAATCAAGTTCTAAAAATTTACGAAAATAGGTTGGACCGTTGCATTGTCTTTTGTATCAACACAAATTGAATTCTATCAGGGAGGCGATCATGAAATTAATCAGAATAGTTTTTACAGCCGCGATGTTGACAGTCCTTTTCTTTGCGTTCGGATGTGGAAGTAATGATTCAGGGTCAGGATCTGCCGGAGTAGACAGCATAACGATTGACAGCATAACTCCATCAATAGTGAGCGCAGGTACAACAACGACATTTTCGATATCAGTTTCATATAGCCTGCAAACAAAAGAGAGCGGGGTCATTAACTATGGATTTAGCGCCGGCAGCTCCTATACTCTGGAGAATGATAATAAAATTGTCAGCAAAGGGACGGGAACAGCCTCTTTTTCCGTTATAAAGACACTGAATGAGATTAATACATTGCGCGTGCTTCTCTCGGAAAATCCGCATTCTTCGTCATGGTCGCCGCTGGTCTCAACCGAAAAAACGATCACTGTCAACTGATGAGTCGCCACACCGTGTTATGTAAAGGAGGCAGGCATGGACGATACTGCACGGCTCTTAAAGATCGCGTTGATTTTTGTCGGAGCTTTCTGCATAGTCGGAGTTTATCCCCTGACCATTTACTGGCCCTCGGGCTTTGCATGGCACTCGGACGGACACTCGATGTACCTTCAAATGATCATCGGGATCTACGCGACTCTCGGGGTATTCCTGATCTGGGCAGCTCGAAATCCAGTCGAGCATCTCAGCCTTATCTGGTTTGGGGTCTGGTCCAGCGTCGTCCACGGCGGCATCATGGCAGTCCAGGCGCTTGTGTACCCCGAACACCGGGGACATCTCTTCGGCGACGTTCCGCTGCTTCTGATAGTTGCGGTCGTCTTTGCAGTTTTAATTCCGAGAAGGGAGAAGCTTTCTGCCGGCTCTGCTCGATGACAATCGGAATGTAATAAAACGATAATTCAAGACTTGATAATCAAATCTATGAAGGCACTTTAGAAACGCGGATGAGCCCAATCGAAGATAAATTACGCGGCATTTCAACCTCTACCGGCTAATACATCGGGCCAATTGACTCGCCTCCGATGCGCGCTAAATTCAGAAGTATAAGTCCCGGGGAAGTGCGCCGGGAGGTTACTATGAAAATCAATTCCGCGGTACTACGTTTCGTTTCGCTGGCCCTGTTCGTTGCCTGAGCGGCAAAGACTCTAATCCGGGTCCGGATGGAAAAAGCGGACCGGAGACACAGTGCTCTGGTAAAAAAGGTCGGAGAGAAATTAAGCCCAATACCGTTAAAGCTCGCGGCTTAGTCGCCTTTTTATTCCTGCATCATAAATCTCTTGACAATGGCTCCTGAACCCTGAACATTGGACCCTTGCCCCCTGGATCCTGTTATTAACCCTCGTCGCAGCTCGGTCTCCGCGTCACTGTGTCGGCTTCCTGAAGGGCTCTCTATCGGGATTCTTTCCTTTCATCTGAACGCCTTTCCCTCTGCTGGGGTTGTCTCGCTGGCTTCTGTTGTGGCTGGCCACGTCCGGGCTGGCTGTATCGCGGTCCGGGCTCGTTGTATCGCGGTTCAGACCTCCGCTGCGGGGTTCCGGGCGTCATGCGTTCGCGCGCGCCGACCGGAGGCTGCACGCTGCCGGGCCTTGGGGTCTGTCTGACTCGCGGGAGTGTGCCCGGAGCTTCAGCCCGGCCGGAACGAACCACACCGCGACCGGTGAATACACCCGGCCTCGGTGTGGCGACAATGGCCGGACGGCCGCGGTTTACGGTTGCCCTTTGCTCGGGGTTGTCACGGGCAACCTGCATGTGCTGCCTTTGTTCTGCGGTAATCGGGGTACGCCGTTCGCGTGCCGCTGCCAGCTGTTCGGATGTCGGGCGGGCGACGGTCCCGCCCCGGCCGCCGTGGAAACTGGGCCCGGCCGGCCGAACGCGCTCGACGTTTCTGTTATACACGGTAGTTATGTTCCTCACGTCGATGTTATTAACCGTGCGGTTGTAATAGTACCTGTTGCCGCTCCAGTAGCCGCCGTAGTAGCCGTGGCCGGTATAGCCGAAGCCGTAGTTGATCCCGCCGTAAAAGCCCACCCTCGTTCCCCAATAGCCATCGTACCAGATATACACGCCGCTGCTCCAAGCCCAATAGCCAGGGGTCCAGAGCGCGCCGACAAACGGCGCGGGCGACCACATGCCGGGCACCCAGTAGTAGGCGAAATCCGGGTCCCATGCCCAGTAGCCCGGTATCCAGATAAAGCCCGGGCCGGGGCAGAGAGGCTGAGTGTAAACGGGAATGGGAGGCGGGCCGATCGTAACCGATACGCCTACGGAAACATCTGCGCGTGCTGCGGATGGTGCGACAAGCATGATCGCTGAAAGCAAAAGAAAAACAATTAAAAAAACGCTGTCGATTTTCCCGGCCAATTTTTTCGAATGCCTGCCCGGGAACAGATCGATTCCAATTTCAGCTAGCTTTTTCATCTTACACCCCCTACAACAAAAGTCAGCGAAGGGAATGAGACATCAATAGCGGAAAAAATTATATTCAAGTTTATTGTAACACCGCCTGAGTGTAATTAAGAAGTAAAAAATAGAGTAAAGAAAAGTTTCGACCGTCTGACTACTCACTTGCACGGCGGAATGGTGACTTTAATACAGGGGGCAGGAAATGTGTCTGTGTCAAGTCTTGAAATATGAGAAATAGGATTGGGGTATAGTGGTAATTGAAGCTCCCGAGAGCGGCACAATCCGCGTTTTCATAGGTGGCCCCATGGTACGCACAAATGGTCCCGGTCCACAGCTCATTTATCTGCTGTGTAAGCAGACTGAGATTTCCTTTCTAACATCGCCGGAGTGAGAGTGAGGAATGCCGAGGTATAAATCCAAAACATTCTTTCAGGTAAGGTCATGAAATATGAGAAATAGGAAAGGGAATGCTCAACGTGATCATTCAAGATTTGATCCGATATGATCAATGGTTCTAGCTCTTTTTGTGTTGTGAGAACCGGCTCCTTTGCTTTCCGTGCGACCGGTAAGCCGGAGGCCGCTTTCATCCTTGCTTCAGCTTTAGGGATGCATATCTGACGAACGCTGTGACATATCGGACATCGATCATTCAGCTGTATTGTGTCTGCTGCGCCCTCCATTTCCCCGGCGTTGCACCGACAGATTATTTTTTTCGGGTACTTTCCGTATAGCGTTTCCATTGTAGCCTCCGCAGGATCACGACGATCCTTATATAATCAGAATCGATCCTCCGAGACGAGAATCTTTCGGAGCCCTGTAATGATAACCCGAATAAATTTACGTATCGGTGACTATGATCACATTTTTGAGGGCAGATGACTGGAAGAGATGCCGGGAGCCAGCCCTTTATCGGGTGGCGGTTACCGGGTGAATCCCGCGCCGTGCAATCCGGCGGCTCCTCTGAAGGCTTCCAGCAAGGGCCATCTTGAAGTTGAGGCGGAGAGGAAGAAAAAAAATGTCGAATAATAGTAAACGCCAGGCGAGGACGAAATACACGGGGGAAAGATAGTCCATTTCGGTCACTACGTTATATATATTTACGCGAATAGAAGAACCGTTCAGTATAGCGGAGCGGACCAGAAAAGCGTTCGACTGAGCTCACGCCGAAGTCTTCGGTTCCATGCCGTGTCCAAATATTTGTATGCTGATAACTCTATAGAGTATTGGGTGGGACGGATTACCAATCAGGTCTCGTGGTTATTCCACACCCTAAGCTGGGTTCACCGCTCCAGTCAGCCTTATGTGAAGATCTTCTCCGGCATAAACGATACGCCATCTCGCATAATGTAATACGCCGCTCGGGGGCAGGGGTCAAGCAGCTTGCCTGAGCCGCCTCGAGGTTTTTTAAGTAATGGCGAAACTGGCTTTTTTTCAGGAAAAAGGGAATGTCAAGCCCGCAAGACCACCCTAAAGATGCCCTAATCTTTATACCTGATGGCAACCGCAGAGATCACTTGACCGCCCCATGTCTGCCAGCGATTCACACCTTCCTTCATCCCCATGTTTGCGATAATGACCACGGCGTTGGCCCCCATCGCTGCTGCCGTGTCGCGCAGGATCCGTTCCGTCTCCTCAACCGATAGCGTGTCCTCCGGTTCGACAATGACATGCCCAAGGGTCTGATGGGGTCGTAGTGGATCGGTTTGCAGGACCATGACGGATGTCGGGTCCGTCGGGGGATACAAGGTCACCCCGACATAAGGCATGACCTTGACAGGCACCCCTGTTGTGCACCCGGCGAGAAACAGCATGACGCCCAGGACCGCGAGACGGAATGTTTTCGCTGCATTTCTCTTTCTCTTCATCATGCCCTCCCTCCTGTCGTATCTGATCGACGCGTAATCGTGTACCATACTGTCCAGACACATATTGCAATTGTTCCCGCAACCCTTTGCAGTGCATCGCACAGTTTCCAGTCATAGACACGGAGGATAATCACGGAATCCATCCCGAACTCGAGCCCTACATGACACTCCAGGTTCAGTTATTAATTATTTTAGATCGGATAAAAACGACATTCCGGGCAATGGGACACAATGAATTATTTAGGTAGATAAAGAAGGAGAAAAAAATCGATAAATAGAAATGGTTGAACCTTTGGAACCACGGTGCAGGAAATTTTTGCCGGTATGTTGATTAGTCAGGGGGTACAGGGCACAATAGGGGGCTATGGGATGTCCCTAAAGAATGCCCCTTTTCCACTAATCCTAAAAATAAAAAACCAAGAGTAAAGTGCTACCATTATATTTTCTTGACAGCATTTCCCCAAGTCGTTATATTCGAATAGCCGACGATCTCATATGAGTCGTCCGGCATGCGTTCTCCCCGGCATACACCCCTGCAGTTTGGAGTCCTCTGCCGATGATACTCTCGGAATCTGAAGTTCTACGGGCATGTCAGACTCTCTTTGGGGCCGACGTTGATATCTGCTCCGGATTTCTGCTCTATCTTCAGCGCGACGGCGCCAAATCCGCGTACCGCAGAAAAGCCAAGGAAACTCACCCTGATCTCTTCGCCCGAGACTCTCCGCAAATCCAGCAGGAGCAGACAAGGCTCTTCCGTGATATTGCCGATGCGTACGATATCGTCAACCGGTTCTTTGAGCAGCGTGAGAATGGTCTCTGGTATCCGGATTCACACAAGCACCGCCATGCACCCCGCGGTTGGGAAGCGCCGGGCCGGAGGTACAGGCCGGCGTCCGGTCCGAAGCACAATGCCGGGCCGCGGCATGAACGCCGCAAACCAGTGGTCCTGCCCAGGCAGCGGATGCAGTTCGGACGGTTTCTCTATTATTGCGGTTATATCTCCTACGGGATGCTGATCGATGCCCTTGGTTGGCAGCGAAAGCAGAGGCCGGTAATCGGCGATATTGCGCTGCGGTGGGGTTGGCTGAGTGCCGAAGGAATAGACCGCGTTCTCAAGGCTGGTAGTCAGACAGGACGGTTCGGGGAAAAGGCCGTTGACCTCGATCTTCTTTCGGAGTTTCAGGTGAGGGTGATGTTGTTTTTTCAGTATTCGCAGCAGCGGCAGCTCGGAACGTACTTCCTGGAACGGAAGATACTCACGCAGGATGAGTTGGACGTTCTTCTTGATGAACTGCACCGTCACAACGAGAAGGTTAAGCAGCCTGCACCGCGGGTATCACCCGGCCGTAGTGCGTAAGCCTAAGCCTCTACGGAAGACCCTCTCCGTGTCACCCATTTATTAGAAGTTAAGCAAAGCTAGCAAGGCAACATAGAAAAAATAATCTTGCTGTGGTCGCATGGGGGAGTGTCGAATGACGATTGATATTGTTTTATCGTTGCTCGCTTTCACTGCCGTCGTAATCGGTGTGCTCGGTGAAACAACTGATTTTAAAACCAGAAAATGGAAAGCTGTAACAGGATGGGGTTACGCAGCAATACTGATTGGCCTGTTAGCTGCGACCTTCATGATTGTCAAGTCAGTCATTGATGACAAAGCTAATGAACAACTCAAGGCGGAACTCGTTGCTATCACGGGCGCGGTCTCTAATGCGAAACAGGCCATAGTAATAGCGTCAAAAGAGGAAACGTCGCGTCTTAGGCCATCTGATATTGATATACTTCTGCGAGTGGATTATAAGGCTATCCCGAATCTTGAACCCCCGGAAGTGATCTCAATCTCTGGTAATCTGGGTGATGCGTTCTATCAAGGCGAACTGGTGGATACAAAGACTCCACGGAGTTTCCTGGGAATGAATCGTAGCTCAGGCTGGTATGGCTATCGCTATTATGCGCGGAATCTCATTTTCAGCAGTTTAGAGAAATATCCTTACTTAAAGAGTCTTCAAAACAAGACATTTACTGCGCGCCTGGATCTGCAGCAATTCCCGCGGACTACATCGAAGCGATTTCCTTACGGCATTTTAAGCATGAACTTATATATTCAAGGCAGACGTTTCTCTAGACTGAGCGAAGATGGGATCGTAGAGATACCAATTGATTTCACTCGATTGAGTGATTAAGAGTCAGTCTTGAATATTGCTATTTCTGTTTGCACATCGGAAACGACTGCCTTTCTTCTCTGTCTGCCACTCAATGACGGGCAGGTTAACAGCACGGAGGATACGTTAACAGAAATAGCTGTCAAACATGTCCCTGTCCCGGACACAGGACAGACGACGAAGTATTCAGTAACTTTCGGGGAAGATGCGGATTATTCGATTAATCCGCCGTCTTATACCGATAACGGCGATGGTACGATTACTGACAATGTTACCGGGCTCATCTGGCAGAAGGAAGATGACGCGACAACCCGCACCCGGTCCGATGCAAATACCTACTGCAGCAGCAACACTGCCGGCTTGCCCGGTACAGGCTGGCGCCTTCCGACACGTATGGAACTGGTGAGCATCGTAAGCCATGGAACATACAGCCCTGCGATCAATACCACATATTTCCCAAATACACAGTCGTCCACTGGCGCCGAATACTGGTCGTCCAGCGCCTTCGCAGAGAGTAAGATCAACGCCTGGCTTGTGACCCCCAAAATCGGCTTCACGGCCCACCAATATGAGGAGTTCTCAAGCTATGTCCGTTGCGTGCGTTGATAGTGAATTGATTATTTGGGGGTTGGGTTATTGTAATGCTTTTACGTCACTCACTTTGAGCTTGAACCCGTTGTTTCTGCTGCTGATGTTTTGCAAACTGATGATCAGCGATGTTCTGAGCTTTACGAGATGAGACCGTTTCCGCAATAGATCACGGATCGGTCGATCCTCTTTCGGGTAAATATACCCTTCCGGCGAGAGCGACCCAGCTTCAGATTATCACCCGCTGTTTCGGGTTTATTTGTGCGATGACGGGGATGACGCTGTCGACCTTCCCGGCCTCGGCCCCGAACCGCCTGGCCGCGCGCGCTTGAGGAGCTTGCGCCTTCGCTTCTCCGCCTCGATCCGTTTGTTCTTCTTTTTCACCGAGGGCTTTTCGTAATGGCGCCGCTTCTTTAATTCCCCCATAAGGCCGTCCAACTGGATCTTCTTTTTCAAGTCCCGCAGTGCCTTTTCAATATTCTGGGACTGGACTCTTATTTCCACGATTTACCACCTCCTCCGTATTCGCCGCGCATGTCCCCCAAAAAGGGGCGCGCGGACTCAAATGAGTATCCGCAAAACCGCATCGTTCGCCAACCAGGCATGCTGTCGCTTTTTAAGAGAAAAGGTGAGAGCAGGAAGAGTCAGTTATCGAAGATGAGGCGCGGCAATAATTTCGTTCGATATGGGACAGCTTGCCCCATTGATGAGTCTATAGCCGTATTATACAGTTTTAGGCGCCAAATGCAAGGACTGCTGAGCAATCCGCGTATCTCAGGCAAAAACCAAGACGGGAGCATTTGGGGTCAGACTAAAAAACGCGAGATTCGCCCTGTCATACAGCAAGCACACTCAAACCTGAACTACCAGGCGCGGGACTCAAACTAGGCCCTCATAGTCGGGCCGACTACCTTATCTGATTCCGTTGAATAAAGATCCGCGAGCAGTGCGTCATAAAGGTCCCATATATGCTGCCTGCACTTCGGACAGTCTTCCAATACGGCCGAGAGACGGGTTGCTGTAATAATGATTGCTCCACAATTGGGACATATGATTCTGTATTGTGTCATATGCGCCTCCTCTCTCGTATTGTGTACCTGGAGGCATCTTCCCCTCGTTTCTAACGTAAAACGATAGAGGCAAGATACCGCACGAAGTTTTCTCTCGCAAGAAGCGACGTATCAAGGTAGAGAAGACTTTCACTTAATATGTTTCTACACTCCTCCTTCTCCTCGTTGATCACGATAGCGGTTGTAGCGTTTGCATCCATAGAGTACCACCGCCTTTCTCTTCTTCAATACAATGCATTGAATATGCCAAAAAGGGAAAAGAACTTTTTCAAGGACTTATTGAGTCTTGTTTTCAAGGGAAGGTGAGCCATTGGGTAAATTAACGGATTTAACAGTGTAAAATAACCACACTGAATAAGAAATGTGAAAATTACCTGGAAAAAGCATGATAATCAGCATCTACGCGGAAAGATCGTTTACCTGTCTGTTAGCAGAATAGCTAAGCGCGAGAGATAACGTCAGGCCGCAGGAAGGGGGGAATTGTGACAGGGGGGCCGATTTCGGGTCAGACTCTAAAATTGGCATTCCTGCATTTCGCACCTTTGCTGCCTGCCCCCGGCAAGCAGTACGTTGTCGTTTATGCCGTGTTTTTCAGAAGCGACGAGCCGATAGCTGACTCTATTGGCCGCTTGCCTCTGTTCCGCCCGCTGCCGCGCCTGCCCAACTTGATTCCACAAGCGCTTGTTTGATCCTGGAGTGAGTGCCCTCTTCAAACCGGCTCAAAGAACCCGCAATCCCGGACAAGTCGAGATGCAGATTGCCTGCGATCTGATCCCATCCGGTCCCGCTTTGCCGCATATTGATAACCTTGTTGATGTTCGCATCCTTCACTCCGCCGGACATTTTCTTCGCGAATGCGAGGACTGCAGCAAGATCTCCGTACTGCATGTCAGGACCGAGCAGAGAGTCGATCTTGCCGAGGGTCAGATCGTACTTGTCCGAGAGGCGTTTTTTTACGACTAATCCAGCCTCCGTGGGCAGGCGACCGTCTTCGTTGAGCATGGTAATACAGATCTGCAGGGTAGCGAGATCCCGGGTCGTTCCGCGCGTTGCCGCTGCTTCACCCGCAGAGATGCATATCCCGATCATATAACCAGCGAACGCCAGGATTGACATGGCCCTGGCTATGTTTTTTTTCATGATGAAAAGCCTCTGTTCGCAGAAATCTCTTCGGGTCACACATTAAAAGGGCACTCAAGCGAAAACAACCATCTTGTGACGAGAAACGGAACGTTTCTCGCGCCCGAGCGCCCATCGCTCTCGCCAAGAGTACTCAGAGTTACTAGAACGGGGAAAAATCGCCATCATTATAATAAACGCCAATGCTTACGCAGCCATTCGCCCGAGCTGCTGCATTACCAGGGCCATATCATAATAGCGCCGATCTTCGAGGATAAGGCCCTCGTCATTAATCCGCTGGAAAGAAGCTATCGGCAGCTCCAGGTTCTGCTTCCTTGACATGTCGGCACCGGACGGCCCGGACATATTGGCTTTGTGTGTGCCTCTGGCAATAAATTCTACGGCTATTGTATCTCCGCCTGCTGTGAAGCCCCTTAATGTATACTTCATATCCGGGTAATGGGCCAAAGTCTTCTCGAAGTCCTTCCGGACAGCATTGCGACCTTTGAGCGGCTGCGCATGCTCGGGAAGGATGACCGTGCAGTCTTGTGCGTAAAAGGCCGCGAAGGCTTGAGGGTCGTGCTGGTTGAGAGCTTTTACAATATCATCAATTCGCGATTGCTGGTCTTTCGGCAACATGTCTAACACCTCCGTAACCGCTGAGAGCGGAATTGAAAACTGGAAATTATAGTATCTGATATTTATTCGAGCACACCAAAGACCGGAAGTCAATCATTCTGAAGTTGCAGACGGGACAGGAGGACTTCGGCGAGCTCAGCCGAGCCGCGGGAGACCGGGGTCAGGGTCTCGGGTACGAGTCCCCCGAAGCAACCATGCTATCCTTGAAATAGGAGCATAAAAATGAAGATCAGCGACATTTTGAAGAAAAGACCCAGGGGCACATCTTTCGAGGTCTTTCCGCCGAAAACAGACGAGGGCAGGGACGCAATTATCAAGCTCGCAGCGGACCTGTCCGTCTTTGATCCGCTCTACGTATCGGTCAGCTATGGCGCAGGCGGCACAACGCGGGAGGGAACGTTCATGATGCTGAAACTGCCGCGCGAACAGACCCGGCACCCCCTGATGTCCCATCTCACCGGAATCGGCGAAACCAGGGAATCCATGGAGTGGGATTTGCGCACGCTTCAGAAAATAGGCATCGACAACATCCTCGCTCTTCGCGGCGACCAGCCGAAGAACCTTCCTGATTTCGACGCGACAGCGGGCGACTTCCTCCATGCTGGCGATCTCGTGGCGTTCATCAGGGAATACCGAACTTTTTCCATCGCGTGGGTGTATATCCGGAAGGCCACCGCCAGTCGCCTGATATCGAAAAGGACATGGAATATACAAAGCGAAAAATCGATTCAGGCGCGGATTTCGCAATTACCCAAATGTTCTTTGACAACCGATATTACTATGAGTTCAGGGAGCGGTGCGCAAAACTGGGCATTACTGTCCCGATCCTGCCCGGCATCATGCCGATCACGGACTGCGGGAAGATAAAGCAGTTCGCGGGCATGTGCGGCAGCACGATACCGCGGGAAATTTTGGACAGGCTGGAGCCGGTGCAGGACCTGCCCGAGGAAATGCGGAAGACTTCGGCGAGCTCAGTCGAGCCGTTAGGCGTTGAGTTCGCGATAAGACAGTGCGAAGACCTGATCAAAAACGGCGCGCCCTATATTCACTTTTACAGCATGAACAAGACTGATACGATGAGTGAAATCCTCTGCTGAAAAAGACGGCATAAAGCACTTTGGGTCGCGGAGGGTCCTGATCCTCTATTACACCTTCATTGTACACGAAACCCCCTTCTTATTTTCCTGCTAAACTATGAGAAAGCGGGAGGGCTGCTTCTCAATGCCTGGCAATTGCATCGTATGCACGCTGAGATTGAGCCAAATCAAGAGGAGGGCTTATGAAACACTTGGCAAAGTTTGCCGACCACGCATATGCGCTCATGCGCATCGTGGCGGGATTCATGTTCTCGTTCCATGGCGTCCAGAAGATCCTGGGAATCCTTTCCGAGTTTCAACCGGCAGTGGGATCGCAGCTCTGGTTCGGCGGTTTGATCGAGCTTATCGGCGGGATCGCGATCATGCTGGGATACGGTACGCGGTGGGCCGCGCTCATCTGCAGCGGTGAAATGGCCGTGGCCTATTTCCAGTTTCACTGGAAACTTCAACTCGGGCCCCAGTTCTTTCCAACGATAAACAAGGGTGAATTAGCTGCTCTCTACAGTTTTGTCTTCCTCTACATCGCTTGCCGGGGCGGGGGCAAATGGAGCCTGGATAAAAAATAACGTTCACAAAACATCAATTAAGAAGGCAAAATTAAGAATTAATAGATCAAGGATCCTGAATTCGGAGGAAGCCATGATCTTTTGTTTTTTTAAACCTTCACAGAGTCTTGATATTTCGGCTTAATCATAGAACTATGCGAAGGGAGTGATCTAATCTGGCTGGCGTTGTGCTTGTTTCCCGGGCGGGTTTTTCCGTTGCAGAGCAACCCGGCCGAAATGCCGGCCGGGAAGCTTCGCATACGTTGCCCTATTTTCCCCCGAAGGAACTTCATGCAGCCTTGGCGCTTACTTCACTCCGTTTAATGATCATCTCCATCATCTTCTGTTCCTTGCCTCTCTTTGGTGTAAGAAACATTTCAAACTCCACCGTATTGTCATCCTTGATCCTGGTTACAGTGCGCCAGACGCACGGGCCTTTGACAGGGTCGTCGTAACTGTTTTCCTGCGTGATGGTTTTACCATTCCTGCTTGCAGTCCCCTCGAAGTAATAGATGCCTGTGCTCATGGTATCGACCCAGACCGACACAAACTTCTTGGTATGGTTGTCAAACCCAATGAGGTTGATGCCGGTGTATGGTTCCCCTCCCATATCGCCGGTATACGTCTGCTGCAGGTAACGTCCGCCGAGGAGGAGCTTCTGTTCGCACGTCCCGGTCGATTCCATGGGCGGCTTGTCGGGTTCCATCCATCCCCTTGACTTGGTTGTCCAGGACCCTTCCAGGCTTGCGAGAAGCTTGTGAGGCGCACCCGGTGTTCCCACCTTCTTGTACACTTCCATCATCGCTTGCATGTCCATCTTAGCTTTTTGCTTGGCCATAGTATTCTCCTTTTAAGAATCAATTCAATAAATCTACAATTTAAAGAAAGCGGAACTTTAGGCTAATGTCAATAAGAGCAAAGTATGAGAAAAAGAACGAAGGCTGCTTTGACAATGTTCAAAAAGGAGATATCTTTGATTTCGAACGTACAAATTTATAGATATTGAAGTCTAAGGCGGCACTAGATCCGAAGGGAGAGGGGGCACATGGAAAAGAGAATGGTGATCATCGGTGCGGGCATTGCCGGACTTTCGACCGGCTGTTATGCCCTCATGAACGGCTACAAGACGACCATCTTCGAGATGAACACCATTCCCGGGGGGTTATGCACTGCCTGGAAGCGGAAGGGATATACCTTCGACATCAGCATGCACATGCTCGTCGGCAGCAAGTCCGGGCCATTTAACCAAATGTGGCAGGAACTTGGCGTGCTTACAGGCCGCGAGTTTTTCTACCATGACGAGACCGCCCGCATCGAGAGCATCGGAAAGAGCCTCACCATTTGTGCCGATCCCGCGTGGCTGGAGGACCAGATGCTGGCCTTGTCTTCGGCTGACGCTGACCTGATAAAAGAGTTCATCCGTGTGCTCTCAGGAAAGAGCATTATCACCGGTGCGTCACTGAAGCCTTGGGAGATGTTCAGCCTCATGGACAAAATCAAAATGGCGGCTGCTCTTCTTCCGCTCATGGGGGTTTTCAGAAGATATGGGCAGATGACGATACAGGAGTTTGCGCAGCGCTTCAAGGACCCTTTTCTCCGAAGCGCCGTCAGGTTCTTCGTCGACTCACCCGGGTGGCCGATGCTTCGCTACCCCATGGTTGCCATGGCGGGCTACATGAAGTCCTTTTACGAAGCCGGTGTGCCCCTCGGAGGATCGCAGAAGGTCGTCTTCCGGATAGCCGAACTCTACAGGCAGCACGGCGGTGAGATTAACTATAAGAGCCGGGCCACGGATGTGATCATACGGAATGATCGGGCAACCGGTGTTCGACTCGAGGACGGCACTGAACATCCCGCGGACATCGTTGTATGGGCAGGCGACGGCCACAAGCTTATCTTCGACATTCTCAGCGGCCGCTACCTCAATGAGGAAATCAAACACATGTACAGTGATTGGACCCCTGTGCTTCCGATGATGCACGTAGCCATTGGCGTTGCACGCGATATGTCGAAAGAGCCCCATCGCATTGTCTTCGAACTCGATAAGGCCATCACTATTGCGGGCGAGGAACACAAGTGGATGTGCTTTCTCCATCACTGCTTCGATCCGTCCATGGCTCCTCCCGGTAAGTCGGCGGTCGAGGTATGGTACGCTACACGCTATGATTATTGGGAAACGCTCGCACGGGACCGTGCAGCCTATGAAGCGGAAAAGAAGCGAATCGCCGAGGCGACCATCGCCGCGCTGGACAGGCGCTGGCCCGGGTTCGCATCCCGGGTCGAGGTCGTGGATGTCCCGACGCCTGCCACCTATGTCCGCTACACAGGCAACTGGCAGGGTTCGCCGGACGGCTGGTATATCACGCCGGACAACATGAGGAAACGGACTTTGCTCCGGACGCTGCCCGGTCTATCAGGTCTGTACATGGTAGGGCAGTGGACCGCACCGTTCACCGGCACAGTCTTTGCGGCGATGTCCGGCCGCCAGCTCATCCAGCTGCTGTGCAGGCAGAATAAGACTCCCTTCGTGACATCTCCGCGGAGAGAGTGAGGAATGCCCGGATTTAATCGTGAAATCTTGGAATACGCCAAACCTTGAGAGCGGCGATGTGAATGGGGGTGCAGAAAAAAGAAAAGGATCTCGAACCACCTGAACGATTCTTTAAAATACCGGGCGGGCCCGGATTGCGGCGGGCCCGCCCGCATCGGGCTACGCGGCTTCTTTCCTCAGTATTTTCTCCGCCATGAACCGGCGTATGTGCTTTGCAATAACGTAGCCGTCTTCCTCAAGGGCAAAGTGCCCCGTGTCGAGCAGGTGGAGCTCGATATTTTTCAGGTCACGCTTGTAAGGTCCGGCCCCTTCCTTCGGAAAGATGTAATCATTTTTCCCCCATGCGATAAGTGTAGGCGGCTGGTGCTTTCGGAAGTACTCCTGCCACTTCGGATACAGCGGGGGGTTGGTGCCGTAACTGTAGAACAGCTCAAGCTGGATTTTGTCGTTGCCCTTTCTGTCCAGGAAATACTGGTCCATGTTCCAGTTGTCCGGGGCTACTTTCTTAACGTCACGCATGCCGTTCGTGTACTGCCACTTTGTGGATTCAATGGTCAAAAACTTTGTGAGAGGTTCCTCGTTCTGTTTACTCCGCTCCTTCCAATAGGCCTTGAGCGGCACCCAGAACTCGCGCAAGCCCTCTTCGTATGCGTTGCCGTTCTGAACTATGAGGGCCTCAATCCGTTCAGGGTGTTTGGACGCGATGCGGTACCCTATGGGAGCTCCGTAATCAAAGACGTAGAGGCTGTATTTCTTAAGGTTCAGTACGTCTAAAAAGTGATCCATCACTTCCGCCAGGTGATCGAAGCTGTACTCGAACTCATCGACAATAGGCATAGAGCTGTTGCCGAATCCGGGATAGTCCGGCGCCACCAAATGAAATTCGTTCTCAAGCATTGAAATCAGGTTCCTGAACATATGGGACGAGGTCGGAAAGCCGTGCAGGAGCAGTATTGACGGGTAATCCTTGCTCCCGGCCTCGCGGTAAAATATATCGAGCCCGTCGACCTTGACAGTATTGTAGATTGTCATTTTAACCTCCTTTGTCATGGAAGGCATTTAAGGCCTCCTTTTCTGTGCCTTTTGCGCGTTTGATAATGTAAATTAAACATCTTAATGGTATGGATTGCAATTGTACTTTTGGACACTGAACTATAGCAATACCTCTTATGGTATGAATTCTCAGTTATCGTAAATTGATGCACATATTTTTCACAACAAAAATATTGACTCCTGCCGGTCCTTGCGTGATAATCAGTGCCATTCACTTAGTCTTCATAAGGAGTTGTCATATGGATCTTTGCCCCTGTGGTTCGAATGATGCTTATGGTTCATGCTGCCAGCCTGTTATTAAGGGCGAAAAGCACGCTGCAACAGCAGAGCAGCTTATGCGCTCACGCTACAGCGCTTATGTGAAGATAGAGATGGAGCATCTTTTTACGTCTCTCCATCCGTCCTTTCGGGCGGACTATGACGAAAAAAAGAGCAGGGAATGGGCCCAAAACTCCGAGTGGCACGGAATGCAGATCCTGAGAACGGTCAAGGGCGGGGTTGATGACCTGGAGGCTCAGGTCGAATTTACCGTGTCCTTTACCGAGAGCGGAACGAAACAGGAACACCATGAGCTCGCTTCTTTCAAGAAGAAAGACAATGTCTGGTATTTCACTACCGGGAAGAACATGCCGAAAATTACTTCCCTTACGAGCGCTAAAATCGGCCGTAATGACCCGTGCTCCTGCGGCAGCGGAAAAAAATTCAAGAAGTGCTGCGGAGCGTAAGTACCTTCCTATCTTCGAACAATGAAAATGTTCATTTCGGGACAACTGATCGTGGCGGCACAGCTGTCCCTGTTCCTCGTATGGTCTGGAAGCGTATCCGGAAAATGGTTCTTCAGCAGCCTGCCTGTGATTTAGAGAATCTGTTTTTGTTAAATTCAGGATGACAAACGCTAAAATATCGTGATGCCGTTATACAGCTTTGAACCGGGACTTTCTTCTGCCTTTTTTCCGGCACATGATCCCTGAGCGATTGGACTAAAGGAGGTGATGCCATTGAACATAATCAAGGTTGCTTCTGCACCCCCTGATGCCTGTTTCGCATTGCCACAGGTCGAAACGGGAACCAGGTCAAAATACGTAATGCCGTTATACATCGAAGCAGCATTGCTTTCTTGTGTAAAGACCAATCCTAAGCAAATAACAAACGAAATTGTCGCAACCATAACTGTAATCTTCCTCATTTTCGTTGCCCCTTTCACGATGATATGATGTCTTATGTCTAAATCACGCGCAGGCTGCTGAAAAACCATTTGCCATAGGAAAATCATTTCATATTTATTTCTCCTTTCACTTAATGACTTCCACACGAATTCGTAATGTCGAAGAGCGCATCCCTTTCCTTAATGCATTACAATGTTATTTTACTAAACAGTGTTCAGTAATATGTCAAAAAAAAACTACTTTTTGCGCGTCATTGAAAGGCCATTGAGCATATAAGCCGCTGAGCCCTTAATAATCGAGGGAATGAGCTCGTCCGGAAACATGACGCATCTTTCTCTGATTATCAGCGCCGCCATGCCGTGCATCAGCGACCAAAATGAAAAGGCTGCCGATTCAAGGCCATTCGCCGGGATCCGGCCGGCCTCGATGCAGTCCTTCACGTTCTGTCTGAGCAAATCATAGGAACGCATGCCGATCTCCCAATGCTGTACGTCTTTAATACACTTGACCGGAGATCTCATGATGAACATCAGGTCGTAATATTCCTTGTTTTCCATTGCAAATTGAAGATACGCCTCGGCATGCTTCTGCAGCCGGCTCATGGGATCTTTGATTTTCATCACCTGCTGCTGGCGCTTGTACAGCTCGTTGAAGCCTTCCGTATGGAGCTCAAAGAGGATTGCGTCTTTGTCCTTGAAGTGCAGGTAAATCGTCGCGGGGCTGTATTCTATCCTCTCGGCGATATGGCGGATCGTGATTTTGTCAAAACCCTCTTCGAGAAAAAGCTTTCTCGCCATATCGAGGATCAACCGTTTGATCTCCACTTTCTGCCGTTCTTTTCTGTCCTTGATTCCCATGGCTTTCCTTGCCCGCTAGCCTGCTCTCTATTCGAAACCGTCATTAGTATAGTTACAATGTTTACTTACTGAACGTAGTTTAGTAAAATTCGCATCAATTGTCAACTGTTTATTTGTCATATTCTTTGTCGAAACGCTGTTTCTTTCTGTGCTTTAATAATTGTTCAGCCGGGCTGGATTGCGGGATGTCGCGTTGTTAGTGGCGTCAAGTCGGGATGCTAGAGGGGCTCCACAGAAGCGTTGTACGAACAAATACTTGACGCAGGGAATATGGGACGTTCCGCCTAAGGGCTATGCACGGTATAATGGACTGCCAGAATTTTCGGCAATCTCCTTGACAATACATTGCAGTTTTAAATATAATGAAATAACCAATCACGATAGCTCGCTCCCTACTTATGATAGCCTTCAGCCTATGTCATTTCCCCCTTAAAATCAAAAAGCGTTAATGGAGCCTGATTCATAAAAGATTGCATTTGTCAGCTTAAACTGCTTTTTAAAGCATTGGGTCCCAAGACGTGCCCGATTTTAATTTATATCTTTTTTTAAAATATCTTAAATAGACCATGTCGGACCAAACTTCCCTGCATCGTAATTTACGGAATGTATGAGAAGCTTCGTTACCAGAAAACATTACATGCATAAAGCTCTGCCGCTCGTTTGGGTCATTTCGTTTCTTCTGCCCATATCTGCCGCATTCGCCGGGATCTTTTCTTGGACGGATCGTGAGGGCAACACCCATATCGCGGACGATATTTCAAAAGTTCCCGCTGAATACCAGACCCAGGCGAAAGATCGTCAGATCGAGGATAACGACTCGGCCGAGTCCGTACAGAACGTGCGAAAAGAGGAGCAGCCCTCTGCCCCAAAATACAAGAAAAAAGCCGCTAAGTACGGACAGTCCGGAACCGAGGATACGGACAAGTACGGCAGGGGCAAAGCGTACTGGCAAAACCGGGCGGAATCGCTGCGTGAAAGCATCGAAGATCTGCAGCAGGATTACGAAACGCTCCGCTCCCAGGAGCGCCAGTGCGAACAAAAGCCGTACAATTATCTCGGCAAAAAACCGGACTGTGCGATTTATCGTGCCAATAAGGAACGGGTCGAAAAGAATATCGAGCGGACCCGACAACGACTGGAAGTCGATCTGCCCGATGAAGCCCGAACGGCCGGTGCCTCTCCGGGCTGGCTTCGGTATTGACGGCTCAGGGAAGGCTTGCCTTTGCCAACGTTGAGCACCCGACGGGACAAGGCCGCTTTTAGTAGAAAAAAGCGTTACGTTTATCCGGCGTGCCCGTTTTTAAAGGGGACTTCGCAATGAAGAAAAGAATGCTGCAAACAACGGCCATCGTCGCGATCATCCTGGCGATTGCAGGCTGGTTTATGTACTATCGTTCCCGCCCGGTGAAATCCCTTTCATGGGCGGACGCAATTGATAAGGCGAAGACATCTATTGTCGTGGTTAAATCGACGAACTCCATGGGGTCCGGTTTTTTCATATCATCAGACGGCGAGATCGCCACAACCAGCAGCGTGGTCGGGAAGGACAAGACGGTGGAGGTACGATTGTTCACGGGGGTGCTCAAGAAAGCGTTCGTAACGAAGTCGGGACCGGCTCATCTTGACATTGCCATAATCAAAATTGAGGAACCCGGGAATGAATTTCTCGCAGCAGCAGTTCCTGGAGAATGCAGGGATGGGGAAGAGATCCGGGTGCTCGGCGCGCCGCAGGGGGTAGAGTTTTTCATAAGGAAAGGAATCATCGTCCATTGCAATAACGACCGGGACGGCGTCAGATACCTGCAGACGGATATTCCCTTCGATGCCGCTAGCATCGGCGGCCCGTGCATCGATAAAAAAGGTGCCGTCCTCGGCTTGTATTCGTCCTTTAGAGCTGGCGATGCACAGGTGCTGAGCCAGGTTCTTCCCCTGTCGGTTGTGAAAAATTTCAAGGACGGGATGTTGATGGCCCTCGAGGCGTCATTGATCAGGAAGGAAGAGGAAAAAGCAAGCGAGTTGGAACGAAGACAGAATATATCCGCCGATCCGGACCAAATATACCGGAGACTGAGAGAAGTGGCTAACGCCGAACTGCGGAATTATCTGGCAAACCTCGATAACCTTCTCCGGTCTCATGCAATAACGGACGAACAGGGAAAATTAATGGCGGAGCAGGTGCAGTATGGACCTTCCGGCTCTGAAAGCGTGAGCGACTGGGTGCGCAAAATTTCAGTGCGCGTGATGAAGGGAGACCTCGCCGAAAGTGAAGCGCTCAAGCTTATTAAGACACATTTTAAGCATTAACAGTTCCGTTCGTGATTTACCGTAATCGGTCTCCTTTCTTTATCAGCTTGATGACAGAACCGTTCTGCTTGAACGTGCGCACAACAACAATCTCATGGAACCAGATCTATACCGTCAACCAGCACCTCCAACCTACTCCGCCCCTCTTGTCGAGCCGCCGAAAAAACGGGTCGATATCATAAATGTTCTCGGACTGCTCCTGATCATCGATTCCACGCTTCTGTTATTGTGGCGAGTTCCAGGCATGATCAGTGCTCACAGCTTATTCGGGCCGCATCCGACCCCCAAGCATCTTTACGACACAATGAGTACGTTCGTGCTCTTTTTTTCTTCATTCGGCCTCCTGATGCGGAAACAATGGGCGAGAATGCTTATTTTATGCCTAATGACCTTTTCACTTGCAGAAGGTATCTTCCAGTTTGTTTTCTACAGCTTCATTCTCGATGGAATGAATCAGGCGGGAAACGAAGATGCTGTCCTGTCTTGGCGTTCGTATCAGCTCCTCGCCGGCTGCCTAGTCTACACTTTTTTTATCGCCATGCTGTTTACCAAGAAGATTGCAGCGGAATTTCGCCCTGGAATGCATGACCAGCGGTGGAAATTATTAACTATACGGCACTGCATGAAGACGCAGACACGAACGGACGTAATCAAATACACCAAAATCGCAATCTGGACAGGATCGGTTCTGGCTCTGGCTTTTTTTGGGGTTTATATTATTTCCGTTGACCGGACGCCGCGCAGCCGGCCGGCAAATGCGAACAGGGTCGTCTGGACCGGGATGGGCAATCTCGGCCGGACGGGTTCGGTGATCGGCAGGGGAGTTCATAAACCGGATCTGCTGCTTTGGAAAAGCAGGCTTTCGCATAAGAACGGGACGCTGTTGGCTGCAGGCGACCTGCTTTATTTTACCAATAATCAGAGACTGTATGCCATGGATGCGTCAAACGGAGCGGTGAGATGGATATTTACGGGCAATCGGGTCTCCTCGAATCCGCTTCTGATCGATGATGTGGTCTTTGTGGGAACCGATACGGGAGCCCTCTATGCCATCGACGCAGCCGACGGCCAGGAGAAATGGAACTACCAAACGGGGAAAAGCCGATTTAAACTTAATATGTCGCCGATAGGTACAGCTCCAATTACGGACGGCAGTGTGATCTATTTCGGAAATGCTCTTGGATATCTTTACGCTGTAGACCTGGAAGCGAGGAAAGAACTATGGACGTTAAAGACGGGAGGCCCGATTGTTTCCTCTCCGGCCATGGACTCGGAGACGATCTATTTCGGAAGCGTCGACGGAAACCTCTATGCCGTCCGGCTGCTCGATGGGAGAAAGAAATGGACCTTCAATGCGAAAAGACCGGTCTATTCCACACCGGTTTTGTCCGGTGATCAGGTGCTATTTCGAAATGAAGACGGTACGCTTGTAGCGCTTGATGCGGAAACAGGTGAACAGCAATGGAACTTTCCCGCCCCTGCAGGGACTCGCTCGTCGCCTGCGGTAGTCAACGAGACCGTTTATGTCGGAGACACGGACGGCCGGTTTTCCGCTCTTGATCTCGTTTCGGGAACGCTCCGGTGGCAATTTACGGCCGGCGGCGCAATATCGGGCAACCCTGTTGTGGCGGACGGAATCGTATATTTCGGGAGCAGCGACCGAAACCTTTATGCACTCGATGCGGTAACGGGAACCGAACAGTGGAGGTACCAGGCAGAATCGCCGGTAGAGGCGTCGCCAGCCATCCGCGACTTTGCCGTTATTTTCGGTGATGTGCACGGCACGCTGTATGCCGTCGCGGAAAATCGGGAGGCGCCCGGCAAATGAATGCAAAAGTTGCTCAAGGTAATCCCCCATTCAGACCTTCCACGCTGATTACCGAAATTATGTACGGCAGCCTCCCGTTTATTTTGGTTATCATGTTCGCCATAACATCCTGCGTAAAGGACGATCGGGAGTCCGAGCGTGATGGGGAACAGACGCCGATGGCAATGTACCTCGGAAATGCGCAGCATACAGGGGCCTATCCCCTGCCTGGTCCTCAGAAGCCAGGCGAGATGCTTTGGAAATTACAGCTGGACGGCGCGGTAATGGCGTCTCTTGCAATACAGGGGAGGACCGTATATGTCGGAAGCTATGATACCTGTTTATATGCAATCGACGTTGCATCAGGCACTCTGAAGTGGCGGTTCAAGGCCGGAAAGGAGCTCGGTTCTTCTCCTGTCATCGCCGAAAAAACCGTTCTTCTCGGAAACGAAGAAGGAATTCTCTACGGAATCGACGCGGAGAGCGGAGCTGAACAGTGGAAATTCAAGACGGATAGCGGAATATTCGGCCCGCCCGTCGTGCATGACGGGACAATCTTTTTCGGAAACAGAGGCGGCGACGTCTTTGCTCTCGATATGGCGACGCGCAGGGAAAGATGGAGATACCGGGGCGGGCTTTCAGTAACTTCCTCGCCTGCCATCGCCGGCAAACTGCTTATTTTCGGCCGGGGCACCAGAACATCGCCTACGTCGGTCGTGCAGGCCGTTGATATAAAAACCGGAGCGCCGAAATGGTCTTTCTTTGCAGATTACCCCAGCGCTCCGTCCACGGCGGCGGTTGAGGAAGGGACGGCTTTTGTTGCGATCGGACTGAACGTGTATGCAATTGATGTAACGGATGGAAAACAGAAATGGAAATTCAGCACCGGCACACTGATAGCCGCTTCTCCCACTGTTGCGAACGGAACCGTCTTTATCGGCAACCTCTCCGGGAGGGTTTTCGCAATAGATGCAAAAACCGGCATCGAAAAGTGGCAGGCGGAAACAACCGGCCACATTTACGGGACTGCGGCAATAGCTGGATCGGTGGTGTATGTCGGTACGGATAAAGGGTATCTTTACAGCCTGGATGCAATTTCCGGAAAAGAACTCTGGAAGAGCCAATTCGAGGGTCAGCTGGGTGCTGCTCCCTTTGTCGGCTTCGGAATTCTTTATTTCGGAACGTCGAACGGTGCAGTTTGTGCTTTGAGTGACTGGACGGTCCGATAAATAGGACAAAGCACAAGCCGAGTTTGGACACTAATGCATAAAGAGGTTTAACGGAGAAAAAATGAAGACAGTAATTGCTGCGTTGATTTTTTTTATGTATGTCAACTCTGCATCTGCAAGTGCTCTTACGGATGCAGCCAACGGGGGTGTCGGCGAAGACGTAAGAAAAATATATCTAGAGGCGATCAGTAAATGCAGCAGTCTTCAGGATGACCCTGCAGCCTGCGTACGCCTTCTTTCATCAATACCGGATGATTACGAAGACACTGAGTATTATTTAGGCTTCGGGTATCAGAAAGAAGCTGAGTTCGCTGAGCGCAACCAGCGTCCCCGCATAGAAGTAATTACCCCGTTAGATAAGTCCTACACCACATTAAATAATTACGCAGCAACAAACAAACGATACTCCGCTGACAGTAAGAAGAGAGCTACAGCGGTAGGTAAAAGTTTACTGGCTGCATTAATCAAGGATTTGTCGGAAAAAATAGAATTCGTCGACCGATACATAGACTCGCCGAAAAATCAAAGCGTGGAGCCAGAAAATGTTTTTTATAATGCACGTACAGCCTTAAACCAGGCCGAAGCGGAAATAAAAAGGTTCAACGAGCTGAAAGATGAATTAGCCAGACTGTACAGTATAAAATCGAATTCAGCAGGCAGCTCTTTAAACACCCTGTTCGACAATCTCGAAAGAAAATATAAAAAACAAATCATAGATTCAGGCTTTGAGGATAAAATGTATGAGGCTCTGTCGAAGAATCGGGAGATAGAGCTTAAGATAAAGAATCGCCGACTGGACTCCGGCGGTACGAACAGAAACAATAATCCAGACAAAGAACAATATAGAAACTGTATAAACGAAAACAAAAAAGTATGCAAAGAGCAATATGGCTACGGATCAGCGGAATACTCAACATGTTACTATAGGGCGGAAGAATCGTGCGCTAAATGGTATGGTATACGCTGATGAAACTCCGCGACTACACAACGGTTTATGAACAGCGGGAGGATGGTCATTTGATACATCTTGGTACCATGACGAGTCTTTACTATTACCTGACCGAGAAGTTGAAGAAGAATTTGAGGCTAACCGCTGGAATCAGAGCGAGACTATAACACATCTTGGCCGTACCCATTAAAAAAACATAGAAGCGCACAAAACGAGTCCGTAGGAAACGCTCGAAAGGCGTCCCATCCTCACCCGGTCCCTCTCCTTGAAGGAGAGGGACTTTAGGACAAGGATATTTCTATCGACATCCCTATGCTGCATTTTATCAGGACCGAAGCGTTGTACGAACAAACCCTTGACGCACGGAATATGGGACGTTCCGCCGGTAGTAAAAATAACGTCAATGTCCTCAGGTCTTAGTCCTGCTTTCTTTATTGTCTCATCGATACACGCAACGATCTTTACAATACGGCTGTTATAATGGCCTCTTCGAATTCCTTCTGTTCAACAGCCTCTTTTATCTCAAGGCCCTGTTCCTATCAGCGACCTCTCATAGGAAGACAATTCAATTTTGGCCTTTTCGATTGCCTGGAAAAGCAGGAACCCGTTATTATCCTCGATCAGGTTTTCAAGGTTCGTGATAGCAGCGGGCTCATCAGCAGTAATCTTTATGTGGTTGAGGGCATCCCTGACGCTGTTTCAATGACCGAAGGCAAAAGCATTTTCGCGCAAAGCCGCAAAGAACGCAAAGAAGGCCCTTTATCGTTCCTTCGTGGCTTCGTGTCTCCGTGTGAGACGGATTTTAAAGGTTTCTTTGATGATACTATTGTGCCCCTTCACTGTGTTCCTGCCTACTTGCTATACTTTTTCTATAGATCGACAGAATCAAAAAAAGGAGGTCAAGATGAGGAAGGTTAAGACAATCGCAGTAATTGCGGGTCTATTGATTTCGCTTACTGCGAATGCGGAAAATAAACAAGCTAAGGTGATGAATAAAATCGAGCCGTTGCCGCGAGATCTGGAAATTCAACTGGCGCTCAGCGCGCTCCCGCCGCACCTCAGGGACAACGCGACCGTATATGTTTTAAAAGGGCTTTGAAGTCGCACGTAAGGGCTCCAATGGATTCCACGCCTTCGTTGCCTGGACCGGCGATGATGCGATGGCCGGTTCATGGCCTTTCACGCAATATAGAGATGATGTTCTCGTCCCTATTTCCTTTGATAAAGCAGGCGTCAAGGCGCACATGCAGGTCCTTTTTGATATAGCGGAGATGCAGGCGAAAGGTACTCCTTCCGTCGAACTAAAGAAAATCTTCAAGAACCGCTACAAGGCAGAATACTATAAAGCGCCGGAACGAGCCGGCAGCTCATACATGCTGTCTCCCATACTGAGAACGTACGAAAACGCGGAGAAAAGCGATAAAATCAGCACCGTGAATATCCCGCACATTATGTATTACGCGCCCAATGTCACCAACGAAGACATAGGGGGAACGTTCAGCATGGTCTATCCCTCTGTTTTAGGCGCCGGGAAGCATGCGTACATTATTCAGCCCCTCGGTATGATAGAGAGAGCCGTTATTAATAAAGAGTACGAAGATATGATTTCCAGACTTTGCAAAATCAAAGAAGTGTGGTGTCTGCCGAAAGACCACGGCGTGACAGAATAACGCACGCAATCCGGCTCATTATGCTGGCCGCGGCCCTCATCGTGGCACAGAAAATGATGCCTATGATAAAGGAGAAAACTATGAAAACCAAACTTCAAAAAATAACGCCCTTCCTGTGGTTCGACAACCGGGCAGAAGAGGCGGTGAAATATTACACCTCGATTTTCAAGAATTCCGAGATTCTGAGATATACCCATTACGACGAAGAAGCGGCAAAGGCCGCCGGAATGCCGAAAGGGACCGTTATGACCATGGAATTCCGGATCGAAGGCCAGGAATTCGTTGCCTTGAACGGCGGGCCGCATTTCAAATTCAGTGAGGCAGTATCCTTCGTTGTCAATTGCGATTCACAGGACGAAGTAGACTACTACTGGGAAAAACTTTCCGAAGGCGGAGACCCGAAGTCGCAGATATGCGGCTGGCTGAAAGACAAATACGGCGTCTCATGGCAAGTAATCCCGACTGTGCTGGCCGAGCTGTTGAACGACCCGGACCCTGAAAAGTCCAGAAGGGTCATGAAAGCAATGCTGCAAATGAAAAAAATAGAGATAGAACCGTTAAAGCAAGCCGCCTATCGCGAACAGGCTGCCGCATAGTCAGGAATCAGAAGTCAGGAGTCAGGAGTTAGAAATCAGGAGTCACAAGTCAGGATCAGAAATCAGAAGGACAGGGGCAAGGGAGAGTGGGAGTTCAGAGTTCGGGAGATTCCGTATAACTTTTGTGTGTCTTGACTTAATGGCCGGCAAATGGGAACATTTAACATGCTTCTTTTAAGTTCCAGAATCGATGTTTAAGGAGGAAGCCATGAATAAATTTTTTCCCGCACCGCTAATCGTCCTCTTGCTAGTGACAGCCTGCGCAACGTCTTACAAAGCAAAACCCCTGCCCTTCAAAATGCCGGGCTCATATCCGAACGCTCAGAACGTGGACGGCGCAATGATGGGGGCCCGGGCGTATACGGATGTCAAGGAGGCGAAGGAAAATTTCGGGTTCGATATCATCAATGCAGGAATGCTGCCGCTCGAAGTGGTAATCGACAATAAAAGCGGACACTCGTTCGAGATCAACGCCAGCCAGACGTTTCTCGAGGACCAGGAGGGAAAGATCTGGCCCGTGATGAGCCGGGACCTCGCGTATGACCGTGCAACGAAATATGCCCAGACCAAGGAGACTTTCAGTGAAGGCGCCCGCTCCGGGTTCTTCGGGGCAACAGCCGGCGCTCTTATCGGGGCAGCGGTCGGGGTGCTGACAGGGGAAGACGTGAGCCGTACCGCGGGAAAGGGCGCGGCGGCCGGTGGAGCAGGAGGAGCAGTGCTCGGGGGGTCGCAGGCGTATGCATACGGCGATGCCAAACGTGAGATTATGGACGATCTCAAGCAGAAATCTCTCGAGACCAAACCGATTCAGCCGAATGACCTCGCATACGGGTTTATTTTTTTCCCGGCCGAAGCGAAGACCGCCAAGACACTTCGTTTGCACCTGATTGAAAAGGAGACGGGCAAATCATACGTCATGTCATTTAACCTGTAACGGCCAGCCTCCAGTTCACATGCCCACTTGGTTGATTCCCGAGATACCCTGAAATTATAAGTATACCAAGCATCGGAACGAGCGTGGCTGCGACCCAACGGGGTGAAAAAGAGACTATAAACTATGCCGGCGCCGCAGGACGCCGGGGCATGCTCCGTTTATTGGCTGCCAACAGTCGTGATGGAGTAGGGATTCGTCCCCGCCCCGACCGTGATCGGGGTCATGCGTGAAAGCGCCCCAGTTCCGCCGATCGTGTACTGCGAGATGTTATTATCGACTCGGTTCGCCACATAGGCGTACTTGCCTGAGGGGTCGATGCTGAGGGACAAGGGAGCCGCTCCCGCGGCGACCGTTGACGGGTTCATGGGTGTGAGCGCTCCATCCGCGCCGATTGCATACTGCGAGACGTTGTTGCTGTAGCCGCTGGCATTCGTCACGTACGCGTACTTGCCCGAGGGATGGACCGTAAGTGAGCGGGGCTCCAACTCCGCATCGGTCGTGGCCGGGGTCATCGGAGTGAGCGCCCCATCCGCACCGATCGTGTACTGCGAAACGGTGTAGCTGTTGCCGTTCGTTACGTAGGCGTACTTGCCCGAGGGGTCGATTGTGACGGAGGTGGGATACGGCCCAGCCGCGACAATGGCCGGGGTCATGGGCGAAAGCGCCCCATTCACACCGATCGTGTACTGCGAAACGTTATTGTTGCCCGAGTTCGCTGTGTACGCGTACTTGCCCGAGAAGTCAACCGTGATAGAGATGGGGCCCACCCCGGCCGCGACCGTGGCCGGCGTCATGGATGTGAGCTTCCCATCCGCATCGATCGTGTACTGCGAAACGTTGGCGCTTCCCGCGTTCGCCACGTAGGCGTACTTGCCGGCAGGGTCGATTATGACGGAGTAGGGATTCGTCCCCGCCGCGATTGTGGCAGGGGTCATAGCGGTGAGCGTCCCATTCACGTTGATACTGTACTGCGAGACGGTGTTGCTGACGTCGTTCGTCACGTAAGCGTACCTGCCCGAGGGGCCAACCGCGACGGAGGTGGGATACGTCCCTGCCGGGACTGTGGCCGGGGTCATGGGGGTAAGCGCCCCATTCGCTCCGATTGTGTACTGCGAAATGTCGTTGCTGATGGCGTTCGCCGCGTATGCAAAGCTGGGGACGTATATGGTCCACTTGGCGTACAGGGTAACATTTACCGCACCCATCGTAAAGGTCTGTCCCTGGCCATAGTTCGTTCCCGATCCGTCAGCCTGCGTGTTCCAGCCGGAGAAGGAATAGGTGGTCGCCACGAGGTTTCCTGTATTGCCGAGCACGGTGACCGTCTGCCCCTGCTCGTAGCCGGTTGAATCAATCGGGACGCTGCCGCCGGCAGCGCCGTTGCCGTTATAGGTTACGGTGTATGTGGGGTTTATTGTCCACTTCGCGTACAGAGTAACATTTGCAGCACCTATCGCAAACGTTTGCCCCTGCGTGTAGGACGTGCCGGACCCGTTCGCCAGCGTATTCCAGCCTGAGAAGGAAGACCCGGCTTTTACAAGGTTTCCTGTATTGCCGAGCACGGTGACCGTCTGCCCCTGCTCGTAGCCGGTTGAATCAACCGGGACGCTGCCGCCGGTGTTACCGTTGCCGTTATAGGTCACGGTATACGTAGGAGCCCACTTCGCATACAGGGTAGTATTTGCAGAACCCATCGCAAAAGTCTGCCCCTGCGTGTAGGACGAGCCGGAGCCGTTCGCCAGCGTATTCCAGCCTGAGAAGAAATACCCGGTTTTTACCAGATTGCCTGTATTTCCGGGCACCGTAACGGTGCTTCCCTGCTCGTAGCTGGTTGGATCAATCGGGACGCTGCCGCCTGTATTGCCGTTGCCGTTATAGGTTACGGTATATGTAGGATTTGTGGTCCACTTCGCGTACAGGACAAGATTTGCAGGACCCATCACAACTGACTGCGAGGCCGTATAATTCGATCCGTATCCATTACTTGTCGTATTCCAGCCTGAAAAGTAGTAGCCGGTCTTTACGAGGTTGCCTGGGCCGAGCAGCGTGGCTGTCTGCCCCTGCAGGTAGTTGGTAGAGTCAGTCGGGTCGCTGCCGCCTGTATTGCCGTTGCCGTTATAGGTTACGCGATACGTTGCGGTTGAGGTCCACTTCGCGTACAGGACAACATTTGCAGAACCCATCGCAAATGTCTGCCCCTGCGTATAGTTCGTTCCGGATCCGTAACTATTCCTATTCCAGCCCGAGAAGAAGTAGCCGGTCTTAACGATGGTTCCTGCGCCGAGCACCGTGACGGTCTGCGCCTGTTTGTAACCGGTTGAGTCAACCGGGACGAATCCGCTGGTAGCGCCATTGCCGTTATAGGTTACGGTGTATGTCGCTCCACCGCCGCCACCACCCGCAGTCGAGGAACAACTGCAGGCTCCCGGGATGTAGGTGTCGCACCATGACTCGCAGGCAGATAAGGCTGAGAACGGGCCTTGAGAGCCGCTCGCCGCGCCCATGACCGAGACACATTGTGTGCTCGTGCCGCAGGTCCAGTTTGCATAATACGAAGCTGTCGTGCCGCCGCTTTCGCCGACACCGCCGCCGCAGGAGGTCAACATCGCGACAAAGCACAAAATCAATGCCAACAACAGAAATGTTTTTTTCATTCAGCTTCCCTTTATGAATCGCGAACCGGATTGACGGAAGAGTAACCCTAAAGTAACACGCGTTCATGCTACAACTTCACTTCAGGGTAAGCAAGAGCAGTTTGAGAATTCCGGAGGGACGTGGAATTCCGGGAGACGTTGTGACCGAAGTGTACATACACGATGGGGGCTGTTGCGGAGTGAGAGTTTAAAATTTAGATCTAAATAGAACAAAATCCTGGAGAAGTGTGTTGTGGCAGGTAAAGACAACACAGCCGAACCATTGGAGGGCTTTACTCGCCGATAATTTTGACCAGGACCCGCTTTTTTCTTTTCCCGTCGAACTCCCCATAGAAGATCTGCTCCCACGGTCCGAAGTCCAGCTTGCCGTTGGTTATCGCGACGGTGACATCTCGTCCCATGATCGAGCGTTTCAGATGCGCGTCCGCGTTGTCCTCCCCGGAGTTATGGGCGTACTGGGAGGTAGGCTCATGGGGCGCCAGTTTCTCGAGCCATTTTTCGAAATCTCCGAGCAGGCCGCGCTCGTCGTCATTGATGAAGACCGAGGCTGTTATATGCATGGCGTTAACCAGCACGAGGCCGTCCCACACACCGCTTGTCCGGACGCATTCTTCGACCTGCGGGGTAATGTTGATGAACCCCCGGCGTGACGGAACATTGAACCAGAGCTCTTTGCGATAGCTTTTCATAAAAATTCACCACGGAGACACGGAGTCACTGAGAAAAGCAGGCTAAGGTACACATAAGCTGAGTTTCTGTAGTTGTTAGATCTATTCACGTGTTCTAACTGTAGGTCAGTTTACGCTCAAGATCTTTCGAGCGAGAGATGCGCTTCGCCTCTTCGAGAGTCAAGAGTTCCGCTTTGCAGAGGTCAATGAGATGCTGGTCCATTGTCTGCATGCCGTATTCGTCGCGTCCCTTTTCGATGTACTGCTCAATCTCATCGAGGTGATTGTCCCTGATACACGCCTTAATGGAAGAAGTTGCATACATCACTTCAAGGACGGGAAGAATAGTTTCGTCTTTTTTCCCTCGTACCAGCCGGAGAGAGATAATTGCTATAAGGCTTTCCGCCAGCCGTTGCCTGATATTTTCATGCGCCTGGGGCGGAAAATAACCGACAATACGGTTGATGGATTGAGCCGTATTATGGGTATGCAGCGTGGACAATACCAGGTGGCCCGTCTCGGCGGCCTTCACGCAGGAGTCTACGGTTTCGAGATCGCGCAGTTCTCCGACCATGATGACGTCCGGATTCATGCGCATTGCAGACCGTAGAGCAACGGTGAAACTTTCCGTATCGATGCCTACTTCCCTCTGGATAATACAGCTTTTGTTCGAAGCGAACAGAAACTCGATCGGGTCCTCGATCGTAATAATATTGTAATCGAAGTTATCATTGATAAACCGCATCATGGAAGCGAGCGTCGTTGATTTGCCGTTGCCGGTCGGCCCGGTGACGAGAATAAGGCCGTTAGGAGCCTGCGCAATCCTCCCGAGCACCGGCGGAAGATTCAACTCCTCGAACGTACCTATCTGGTGAGGTATAACGCGCATAACAATGCCGAGATTGCCGCGCTGCCGGAAGATGCTCACCCGGAAGCGGCCGACATTCGCGAGCGTAAAGGAAGTATCAAATTCCCTTAAGTCTTCGGGCAGCTTCCGGTTGTGCTGCGCCATGACCGCGGTTGCGACAAACTCGGTATCCTGTTTCGTCAAGTTCCCGAGCTTGGAGCGGATAAGATGGCCGCGTGCCCGGAACATCGGTGGGTTGTCGACCTCGAAATGGATATCCGAGACCCTTTTCTGGAAGGCAATCTGAAGAATCTGATTAAATATTGCAGTGTCCATGGCGCCCTTATACCTCCGGATTTTTTAAACTTAAGACATATCACATTTCTACGATTTTTGAGCCGCGTTTCGCCGTCTGTCTCCGGAAAAGCTCATATTCAAGCGCAATGCCGACCTGCTGAGCAAGTATCTCAAGCGTATCGAGCAGCACGGGGGATGCCTCTTCTTTCCCGAAATCGCCGTATACGATTGCCACGACCTTTCGCTCGATTATCAAGGGCAGCAGGAGAACAGACTGACTGAGAGGCTTGCCGATTTTGTTAAAGAGTTCTCCTAGCGCTTCATCGCTGCTCTCCCCATAATAAGCCTGCGCTTTTTCGAGCACATCCCGGAAAACCGAAGGTTTTGATAGCGGTATCTTGAGCGTATCTGCCGCAGTCGGGCCCATGCTTTTTGGGGAACTCACTCCTATGGCCCTTTCGCCGATCAATTCCGAGGGACTTACGAGAAACGTAACAGCACGCTCGAACATTTCAGCGACAGCTGCGAGAATCACAAGCGGCGCATCAGAAAGGTTGGCGAGCCCGCGAAGCGCTGTGATGTCGTCTTTTAATTTTTTCACCTGCGTGCCGGTGTCATCGATTCGAGACTGAAAACGTTTGATGTACGAGTTGAAGGTATCGAGAAACTGTATGGTATCCTGAACGTACGTTTGTCTTCGGGCTTCTTTCAACGGCTTCGGAAGAACGGCCCTGACGCCGTCATTATATGATTGAAGGATGAAATTACTCTCCTCAGAAGGGGCGAGTTGAAAGACTGGAACCGCAGAGTACTTTTCCCTTAACCGTTTCCGCAGGCTGACGATTGTTTCCTCGGGAAACCCGCCCTCCGTGGTCCCGGGACTGTCAAAAACAACCATAGGCATTCTCATGGTAGAGAGACACTGCGAAACAATCTTTTCGAGGTCCTTTTCGTCGTCTGTTACAAATACGGGTATTCCTTCTGCTTTACCTATGGACATAACTGTATGCCTGATCAGCTTATCATTGCTGAAAATGACGACGGCTTTGCCCGCCTGCTTCGCCGCAGCTTCGGGCACAGCCTTGCGATCCACGAATTTCCTCAAAAAAGAAACAAATGCCTCCTGCTCTTCGAAAGAAAAACCCGCGAGTATTTCCTTTATTTTCTGGCGATGGATTTCGAGTGGACTAAAGATTTCCATTTCGGAAACAGGCCGGGGTATTCTCTTCTCAAGGCGATCGATATCGGCAAGCCCCAGATCATCCGCTGTAACTGTCGAACGTTTACCTTTTATTTCACCGGTGTCTTCTCCCGGAAGGACATCGGCGTAGACTGCCTCAAAGGACGGAACCTCTTTTCCGGCCGCGCGGTCGCGTTCCCGCTCGTCAAAGATACGAAGTGCATCCATCAAAACCATCTGGGCATCAACTCCCACATCCTGCTCCGTGTCGCCATAAGAAGCCTCTTCTTCGGAAGAGCCAGGCATCATATCGGTATCGAAAGTAAAGGTACCCTTAGTCCAGCTCATCAGCTCAACGATTGTTATCTCGACCAGCTTTTTGAATCCTCTTAGAGCGTCGTCCCTTTTCAGCTTGCCCATCTCAATGAGAGCTGCCATCAGCGGTCTACGGTTCTTAACGGCACCCTTCGTGGCGTCCAATGCCTGCTTGAGATCGTCAATTGTTATGGCGCCCGTCTTTACGAGAACGGTCCCTATGCGGACGCTGCTGTTAAGATGATTTGCACTGACAATATATCCGCTGCTGAAAACAATTCTGCTCTCCCCTTTGCTCCCCTTAACGGAAAAAATGCCCGACTTCCGCGTTGTGTGGACCAACTGGATAATGTCTACTATATGAAGATGTTCTAAATCGCCGGTAAACGCCATAGTAATCTCTGGTAATTATACCTTAGGGTGTACTGAAAAAACAGTCAAATAATTCACCACGGAGACACAGAGAGAAAGCGAAGCCAAGGTACACACACATGCAGTTTCCGCAGTTGTCAAAAAAAAATAACCACAGAGTTCACGGAGGAATATTTAAGACCCAAAAACCATTTACCACTGAGGCAGCCGGAGCCACAAAACAATTCACGACGGAGAACGGAGTCACTAAGCGAATCAGTACCAAAAACGGCTGAATCAAACACTGACATTCGATTTTTCATGCCTACGCCTGTGGCCGGTGATTATGAGCCCCTTGATTCCCGTCGCACGACTTGCACCCAGCGCATACGAGTGCGTAGCGCGAGTGCAGGGCGTTCTCGGTGCGATGGTCGGCAAAGGGTCTAAGCAGTGCCTGGCTTGAATACAGGCCATGCCTTCGTGGTCGTATTGGGTTTATTTACACGAATTTGACCGCCTTAACCGCCTTCAGCCCGACCGATCCGCGGGTCATGACGCCGTAGTTCTTGAGGTCGATCACCTTCTCTTTGCCCTTGTCGTCGATGACCTTCACCTGTTCGTTTTTCCGCACTGCCCTGAACAGGGCGACTTCGCCGTTTTTCACATTGACCAGTTTTACGCCCTTGCCGGCGCCGGTCAGGAGAGGTATCTCTTTGGACGCGACGACCACCGCCTTGCCCTCGGTCGTAATGAACAACACGTTCGGCAGGTCGAGAACGTCCACGCCCATGATCGAGTCACCGGCTTTGACTCCGGCAAACTTCTTTCCCGCTCTGGTTGTTACCGAATTGAACTGTCCGAGGTCGAATTTGAATCCCACGCCTTTTGCGGAAACGGTTATTGTCGTTACCTCTCGGGGGGCAAGCGCGAGTTCGGCCTGTTTTACCTGGTCCCCGTCTGATCGTGGCCCGGCCATTACCGTTGACAAGTTCATCGTCGTGATCGGCCGCTCGCCGTCCCCGAACTTGAACAGGTGCTGGACGGGTTCGCCGAAACCGGAGCTGGACGGCACATCATGGGCCTTCATAACATAGACCTTGCCGGCGGAGGAGAAGACGGCGATATTGTCCCTGGTATTGGCAGGCAGCAGCGCGAGCAGCTCGTCGCCTTCTTTGAACCGCAGGTTCTCTCCGACGGTCTTCACCCGCCTGATCCATCCCATTTTTGTCAGGATGACGGTAACATCCTCATGGACGATAAAATCTTCCTGTGTGAACTCGACGTCTTCGGCTGCCTTCATCACGGACTTCCGTTTGTCACCGTAGTTTTCCTTGATTTCGAGGAGCTCCGTCCGGATCAGCGCCCAGATCTTTTTCTCGCTTGCGAGGATCGTTTCGATATCTTTTTTAAGCTTTGTTTTTTCCGCCTTTTCCTTAAGTATGCGGTCGATTTCAAGACCGACGAGTTTATAGAGCTGTATCTCGAGGATGGCCCTGACCTGTTCATCGTCGAGTTTGAAGTGTTTCTTGAGTTTTACGGACGCGTCTTCCCGGGACTGCGCCTTGCGGATGATCTTGATCGCCGTATCGAGGTCATTATACAGAACCTCGAATGCCTTCAGTATATGGAGCCGTGCCTTTAAGATCCGCAAATCGAAATTGAGCCTCTTGACCACAACCTCGCGTCTGAAGTCGAGGAAATACCTCATCAGGTCCTTGAGCGAGAGGCGCTCCGGCTCCATGTTCGGCTTGAGCGCCGTGAAGTTCATGGGGAAATTGGATTCGAGGTCGGTGTGCTTAAAGAGGTATGCAGTGACGAGCTCGGCGTTTGTCTCGGCTTTGAGCTCCAGCACCACCCGGACTATATCGGTGGATTCATCCCGGATTGCGGAAACCTGAGGCAACTTTTTCTCTTCGAGAAGGCCGATCAGCTTTTCCAGGAGTTTTGCCTTGTTCACCATATAGGGGATCGTGCTGAATACGATTGCCTGTCTGCCGCGCGGCAGGTCCTCCAGCGTATATTCGCCGCGTATCCTTATCGAGCCCGACCCGGCCTGGTAAATTTCCCTGAGCTCCTTTTTGGAGTTGAGAATCTGGCCTCCGGTCGGGAAGTCCGGTCCTTTGAGGAATTTCAGAAGCTCCTTTACCTCAATGTTTGAATTGTCGATCAAGGCTGCGAGCGCGTCGACGACCTCGCCGATATTATGCGGCGGAAAGGAACAACTCATTCCGACCGCAATGCCGGAAGTGCCGTTCACGAGCAGCTGGGGAAAGCGAGCAGGCAGGACGACCGGTTCCTTCAGGGAGTTGTCATAGTTGGGCCGGAACGCAACGGTGTCCCTGTCAATTTCAAACAACAGCTCTTCAGCGATCTTCGAGAGTCGCGCCTCGGTGTAGCGCATGGCCGCGGCCGGGTCTCCATCGAGACTGCCGAAATTGCCTGAACCCTCGACCAGCGGATACCTCAGGGAAAAATGCTGCGCCATGCGGACCATCGCATCGTAGGCCGCCTGGTCGCCGTGAGGATGAAATTTGCCGAGGACCTCGCCGACCACCGCAGCGCTTTTTCTGAATTTTGCGGTGGGACCGAGCCCCATCTCCCACATTGCGTAGAGTATCCTGCGGTGGACCGGCTTCAGTCCGTCCCGCACGTCAGGCAGCGAGCGGGAGACGATCGTTGAAAGCGCGTACGTAAGGAAGCGGCTTTCGACCTCGGAATGGAGCGCGGTCGTTAAAAACTTATCCTCTTTGGTCGGCATTGATTACTCCTTTCCCGAAAGTAAAACGATGAAACACTGGTATATAATCGCGAAACATATTACCATAAATGCAAATTATTTTTCAAAGTATGTTTCAAAAAATAGTGTATAATAAAGCATGGTAAACCTGAAGAACAACCAGGCTGAAGCCTACAGCGTCGAGACCTTTCAGTGCGGACACTGCGAAAGGGACTTCCAGGCAAAAATCGTGACCTGGGTCGACGTGTCCCGCGCTCCGCAGGTAAAGCGCGCGCTCCTCAAATGGGAGTTTAATATCCTGGAATGCACCTCCTGCGGATGCACGCATTTCTCCGGGTCTCCGTTTCTCTATGAAGATTTTGAAGAAGGGCTTCTCGTTGCCGTATTTCCGCGTATACCTGAAAAGCGCGGCGAGGTAGAACAGGGTATCAGGGAAAAGTACGGCTACTATCCGGTGCTTGAATTTTTCTACGACATGACGCAGATATGGATGCTCATTTATCTGCAGGAGCACTATAAGGTGAATAAAAACCTGCAGGCCCTTTCAAGGATCGGCACGGGAGAGCAGCGGCTCCGGAAAATCCTTCAGTTCCTGAAGGAAGATCCGCTCATGATCGACATACGCGAGAAGCTGACTGAATCATTTTTCGGGGACGCAAGCAATGATGAACTGGTCGAACTTCTCGGGCAGGCGATCTATAAACTGGAGGACATGTCTCCCTGGCCGTCGAACCAACGCTGTATCTGCGGCGCCGATCTTACCTCGGAATTCAAATGCTGCGACCGGCCGATACCCTTCGCGCCCCATAAGAATTTTCTCTCGCCCCGCTATGTCATCTATTGCCCCGGCTGCGGGGAAGCGCTTTCCGGGGTATCCTGCTCCATGTGCGGGAACGTCTATACGTGGAAGCTCGGCATCGTTGATTCAGGTCCTGTCAATTCCGATACGAAAAGCCTCTCGCCCAGCGGAAAACTTCAGAAAAACCGGAATGCTTCCGAGCGATCCTAACAGGCTGTTGAAAAAGTGTTTTGAGTGGTTCGCACGCTCAACCTGAACGGATAAAGCAACAGCCTGCCAGCGAACGAAGGGAGAGGTCCCGGGCTTCCGGGATTTCTGCGGCACGCTCCGCGATCGCGCCGTGCGAAAATTATCGCTCCTTATCAGTTTCAATCAATAAATTGCACTTCTCACGCCAAAACCGCTGTTTCCGCACCGACAAAGACAAAATATCTTGACGGCCGGTCCTGCTTGTGTTAATTTCTTTTTTCGAATACCCATCCGTTCACTCCTCTTAAAGAAAAGAAATAGGCGGCATGTCCGCATTCAGATATTGCTTGTAGACGGGCGTTCAGATGCGCCCCCAAGATCGTTATTTGAGATTTTTTTCTTTCATTTTTTTTCAGAACCAGATTTTTCAGTCCGGCAATACCCGTTTTACAAAATTTTTTACGATCCCTCCGGAGGCATAGTGTAAGGTGAACACCAGAGAGAACCTCAAGGATTTGTTCACGAGCGAGAAATGGCAAGACCTTTTCGAAACGCTTTACGATGCCATGGGCTTTAGTCTCACTATCTGTGATGCCGCCGGAAACGAGGTGTTTGTACCCGAAGGAGCCGAACCGCTGTGCAGGCTTTTTCGTTCCGTCTCTTCGCAATTGGAAGTTCATTGCGAAAACTACTGCCGACCGATCATAAAGAGGACTATCGCTTCAGGCAAGCCCAGCCTCTTCAAATGCCACGTAAAGATCGTTTGTTTTACCCTCCCTATAAACTATATGGGCGAAAAAGCGGTGATTTTCGGCCGTGGATCGTTCGCATCGTATGACGATTTTCGCGATTGCATGAGCCGGATCAGTTCACTCGATGGAGATCCCGCCTTGCTGCGGATGCCGCTTGCTTTCACCGATCCGCGCAATGCATGGAAAATCCGGGATTTCGTAGCGCAATCCGTCAACCGTCTTTTGAAAAACACCCAGGAAGCGGTTACGCTGAGGAGAAAGTTTGAAAGCCTGAAAAGCGTCTTCAGTACGGGCAGGACCGGGACCGATGAGCAGCCTGACATTGTGTACCGTGACACTATCAGTAAAATCTCGACATTGCTTGACATTGAAGGGGTTGCCGTCCTTACGTTCGACCGGGAGCAGGGCGTCTATGCGAGCCGGTACGCGCTTTCCAAGCATGGAAGGCAGACGGAGATGCTGAGAATCAGCAGTAACGACGAGATCGTGCGCGAACTGTATGAAGGAAAACCATTCGTGCTTTCCGCCGAACCGGTTACCGACCCCGGAGCGGATTTCCTGGTTGGAATGGGAGCATTATATTTTTTCCCCATCATGGTAAATAACAAAATCGATGCCATTGTGCGGATCGAGGACCGTGTACTGAAGGAAAGCGACGCCGATATCATCACACGGTTTTGCAGGCAGACCGCCCTTTCAATAGAAAACCATCGACTCCATCATGATCTGTCCGATAAACTGAACCGGTTTGCAGCGATATCCGATCTTACCAAGGCGATAACAGGCATCCAGAACGACAAGGAGCTGCTTACCATTATTCTGGACAAGTCCGCGGAACTGCTCAAGGCGGAGCAGGCGTCGCTTATGGTGTTCGACCGTGAAACCGACGTTCTGCTGATTAAAGCAAAGAAGGGAATAGCCGACAGCGTATCCAGAGAATGGAGGATCAACCGCGGGGAGGGAATCGCGGGGAAAGTCGCGGAGCTGGGCGAACCCCTGCTCGTCACGAACGTCGAGAACGACCCGAGAACCAGGCAAAAAAACAGGAAGCAGTACAAGACCCGGTCGTTTGTGAGCGTGCCGCTCAAGATCAAAGACCGCACAATCGGGGTGCTGAACCTTGCGGACAAGGATGACGGTGAGGCGTTCACGGAAGAAGATCTCACGCTGATCCAGTCGATCGCCACCCAGGCTGCGATCGTCATGGAACGAAACGGATTTTATAACAAAAACGAGGAACTCAAGAAACTGACCATAACCGATCCGCTTACCGGCCTTCTCAACCGCAGGTATCTTTACGAGCGGTTGAAAGACGAGCTGGCCCGGTCGAAACGGCACAACCACGAGATGTGTCTGCTTATGGTCGATCTTGACGGCTTCAAATACTGCAATGATACGCGCGGCCATCTTTTCGGCGACCAGACGCTCATTGTTGTAGCGGAAGCTCTCTTGAACGCGGTACGGTCCATGGATGTGGTTGCCCGTTACGGCGGGGATGAATTCATGATCATCCTGCCCGAAACCGGCCAGGTAACAGCTTCGGATATCGCTGAACGAGTAAGGAGCAGTGTCCAGGAGAAAGTGGTGCTGTCCCGGGAGTCGTCGGCGTCTGCACACTGCGCCCTCTCTACCAGTATCGGAATCGTATGCTATCCGCAGCATGGTGAAACGCTTGAGCTGCTGCTTGAGAATGCGGACAAGGCGCTGTACCGGGCCAAAAACAAGGGGAAAAACAGGGTAGAGGTGTTTTCGTAGCATGTCATTCAGCACCGTCAAGGAGTCCGATTTTTTTGGGAGAGCGGAAGAATTGTCCGTTCTGTTCTCCCGGATTCAGCAGGCGATCCATGGCCGTTCTTCCAGCGCGGTTCTTTCCGGTCCGGCCGGCATCGGAAAGACCGAATTGCTCAAACAGCTCTTCTGCCATCTGTTCTGGAAACAGGACCATATCGTGCCTTTTTATTATGCGGTAAATCCCGCCATGGCGTCGCCGCTTGCTTTTTCCCGGGACTATCTGGCCCGCTATCTTTCTCATCGAATCGCTTTTGAACGCAAGGAGCAGTCACTCCTCTCTCTCGACGGAGCTTCTCTAGAGTCCGTGTCGGCGGTCATAGAAGAACGGGGGGCCGACTGGGCACGCGATATTCTCGACCGGTATCGAAAGAGCACGGGAGATCCGGTGTCGGCTCTGCGCATCGCGGTCTGCGCCCCGCAGCAATCCGCACTCATGACCGGGATGCCCGTTGCGGTGCTGCTCGACGACTTTCACCTGCTGAGGGAGATCCTGGCGGGCGACGAGCCCGGTTCCCGCGCAGGCTGCCTTTTCGAAGCGCCGATGTCGTTCGGCAAAACACCGCACATACTTGCGGGAAACGCCAGCGAGATATTCGAAATGCAGGTTTCGTCCGCTCTCGAGAGAATATCGCTTCGGCCGCTCGAGCCCGAGGATTGCTCTTCGAACGTCCGCGCGCTTCTCGGTGTCCGGGACGCGGAAGGTGCTTTTCCCGCAGACCTTCTCGGGTATCTTGCAGGCAATCCCCTTTACCTGGCATCTGTTGTCAGAAATGTCTGCGCGAAGGAGATCCCGAACGAGCAGGATTACCGGAACGCATACTGCGCCCAAATTGCGGACGGGAGCCTTTCGCATCGATGGTCGTCGACTCTCAAAAGGTTTTTCCCGCAGCTCGGTTCGAGAAGATCCGCACTTATTACGGCCCATAGAATATTTCATGCGAGGGAAGCTCTATCGGGCGAACAGCTCGCGAAAACCGTCGGGCTGACGGACGGGCAGGCGGAAGCCATACCATACGGCCTGTATCTGGCCGGTGTTATCAAGGGTGAGTTCGGGGTGTTCAGGCCGGTCGAAAACAATGTTCTTCGGGACGTCATTGATTTTCTTTACCGTAAGGAGATAGAAGGAGTTCACGCGGACGTGCTCGAGCAGGAACTGCTCACCAGGATTTTTCCGGAAGAAGAGGGGGCAGCCCGCTTCGAGATGACCCTTCCCATGAACAAGGAAGTTGAGCTGGTGGCTGCGCAGTGTCTCGATCAGATAGGGAAAAACCTGCATGTGGACCGCGATATCATTGGACAAATGCAGATAGCGGTCATCGAAGCGTGCATCAATGCCGCAGAACACGGCAGAGGCGCCGACGGCAATCTCTACGTCGTGTTCGCGGTGGGCTCTGACCGCATCGAGGTGTCCGTTGAAAGCTCAGGCCAGGAATTCGTGGTGCAGGAGACAGGGGAGCCGTTCGAAGGCAGAAAACTTTCGAAAGCCCCTGGCAGGGGCTGGGGCATAAAATTAATGAAGCGCTTCGTGGACGAGGTCAGGTTCGAAAAGACGAGAAGAGGAACGAAAACCGTCCTTATCAAAAGCACGGCGAAAAAAGCCGGAGCTCAAAAGGAGAGTACAGAAAACCGTGAGTAATTTTTCCTTAACGATGAAGTCAGAAGATACAGTAGCCGTCATGACGCCGAAAGGGTATATCAACGACCTCGGGGCCGAACGCCTGGAGCAGACGAGCGAGCAGTTCCTCGGGAAGGGCCTCAAAAAACTCGTCGTAAACTTTACGGATGTTCAGTTCATCAACACGATCGGCGTCTCTATTTTCACCGGCATTATCCAGAAGACCCGTGACCATGACGGACTGCTTTGCTTTACCAACATGAAGAAAATCCACCGGGAGGTTTTTGAGATGGTGGGCCTTATAGAACACGTCAAGGTTTTTAAAGATGAAGAGGACGCCCTCAGCTACTTAAAGGAGCGGGAGTAATATGAAGGATAATAAAGTTCATCTCAAGCGGCTCATGTTCAGCATGACATCGCTGGTCGATCTGGGAAAGGAAGCGACTTCGTCCAAGGACCTGGCGGAGCAGATGAGGGCGGCGGTGTACGTGGTTACGGGCATGTTTTCAGCTCCCACGGCCGCCCTGTTCCTCTATAATCAGCAGCGCAAGAGCCTCGAGCTTTTGACCCATAAAGGCCATAAGGACAAGGCTGAACAGGACATTGTGCTGAAAGTGACCGTGCAGGACAAAAAGAAATTCCTGATCAACCAGCCGCATTCCCTGAACGAAATAGCAGAGAGCGATTTTTTCAACCGGAACCGGGCGGTATTTTCCAAATTACAGACAAAAATTTTTATCCCGCTTTTCGCTAAAGATGAATTCGTGGGCAGCCTCACGCTCGGGAAAAAACTGGGCAGGGCATCCTATCGTCAAAGCGACAGGGAGATTCTTCGTGTCATAGCGCACCAGATGGCCATTACTCTTTATAATGCCAAACTGTTTTCCGAAATCAACAAGAAGGCAGCGGAAAACAAGAGACTCTACGAGAGCATGCGGCGGATTTACCACGACACGATCCAGGCTTTCTCAGCGGCCATCGACGCAAAGGACGGGTATACCAAAGATCATTCATACCGCGTCGCCTGTTATGCGGTCGCGATCGCGCGTGAACTCGGCTGGAAGAAGAAGGACGTGGAGGGTATTTACGTGGCAGGCCTGCTTCACGATATCGGGAAGATCATCATCGACACGAAAGTAATAAAAAAAGGCGAGGAACTCACTGCCGTCGAAATCAGTGAAATAAAAAAACATCCGCGCGTATCGTATAATATACTCTCAAAGATACGCTTTCCCTGGAAGAACATCGAGCGTTTTGTGCTGCACCATCATGAACGCCCTGACGGCAAGGGGTATCCCGACTCCCTTGCAGCGCCCGAACTGAGCGACGGTGAAAAAATACTGGCGCTCGTTGACGCATTTGACGCCATGACTACTGACCGGCCGTACCGGGAAAAACTGGAATTGAACGAGGCCTTTCAGGAAGTGATGAAGTGCAAGGGTACGCAGTTCGATGAGAGGATCGCGAACATCTTTTTCAATTTGCTGGCAAAAGAGATGAGGGGCGAAGTAAAAGAACTGCAGATAATTCCTCACCTGCACAATACGAAGGCCAGGGGCTTGAAGCCTGTTGAACAAAAACCCCCGGTAAAAGAATCAAGTTTGTGTTAACCTTTTGCGTAGTCCTGTTCCGCAGTCGTATCCCGTGGTATGACTTCTATCAGTGTGCCGCCGTGCTGTCGTTCTGATGGCCGGTTGATTCCAGCAGTTTCCCCACAAGCCAGCCTCCCGTGGACGCAGCCGTCACTATCACTATGCCGGCAACCAGAATGCCCACAAGCATGCAAGCCAGTACAATAACTCTTGGTACGAGTCCCGAGTGAAGTGGAAGGCCGAAAAGCAAACCAGCCAGGCTGATTCCCATGGAACCGCCTAAAAGGCTTCCGGGCATGAAGCCGAAAACCGCGAAAAGCACCAGCCCTGCGCCCGATCCTATATACCCTGCTTTTCTTGAAATTGTACTCATGGCGTCTCCCTTTAATATCTCTTACGTTGAAAAATGCATCAAATATGCCAATCCCAATTCATTGATTTTTTGAAAATTACAAAATAAAATTTTTTGCAAATATGAGAATGGGGACAAAAAAAAATAAACCTAAAAACGGCATTTGAACACGGATGAACACGGAAACAGCGGATCAAAACAATGTGATAGAGCAAAAAGCCATCTCGCCTTTTGGGTGAATCCATTACTGTTCGTAACTTCCTATAAATCCGTGTTGATCAGATTTTATCCGTGTCCAACTGCTTTTTTCAGGATAAACGCGAATTCATTATCATGAATGAAAATCAGAATATCCGAATAAATAGCAGGGGCGCGGCCGGATCACGTCATCTTATCCGCGGAGATGACACTCAACGAAATGGCCGTTTCCGAGATCGGTGGTTCGAGGAAAGATCTTGTCGCATGGCTCGAAGCGGTAGATGCAGCGCGTATGGAAGCGGCAGCCGGGCGGGACCTGTGTAGGGCTCGGGATGTCGCCTTTCAAAAGAATATGCTTTTTTTTCAGTGTCGGGTCCGCAACCGGAATATCGGCAAGCAGCGCTTCGGTATAAGGATGGGAGGGGTTGAGGTATATTTCTTCAGCAGGCGCGATTTCGACAATCCTGCCAAGGTACATGACTGCTACCCGGTCCGAGAAATGCCGGACGACGTTGAGATCGTGGGCTATGAACAGGAATGAGAGTTTTAATTCATCGCGAAGGTCCTGGAGCAGATTTATGATCTGCGCCTGGACCGAGACATCGAGCGCAGAGACCGGCTCATCGGCCACCATAAAGGTAGGGCCGCTGGCAAGGGCGCGGGCAATGCCGATCCTCTGCCGCTGGCCGCCGGAAAATTCGTGCGGATAGCGCCGCAGCGCGTCAACAGGAAGCCCGACCTTCTGAAGCAGGGCCGCGCCGCGCTCTTCGAGCTCACGGTCCCTGGCGAGCCCGTGTATGACCAGGGGTTCTGTAATTATTTCCCCGACCCGCATCCGCGGATTGAGCGAAGCGAAGGGGTCCTGGAATATAATCTGCATTTTTTTGCGAAGCCCGCGAAGTTCCTCTTTCCCCAGTGTGTTCAAGTCGCGGCCCTCAAAATAAATCTTTCCTGAGGTGGGTTCGATTAATCTGAGCGCGAGCCTGCCGAGAGTCGATTTGCCGCAGCCGCTTTCACCGACAAGACCGACGGCCTCCCCGCGGTCGACCCGAAGGTTTACCCCGTCCACTGCTTTCGCCTCAACAGTTTTCCCGATCCCGGCTTTTACCGGGAAAGATTTGTAGAGATCTTTTATTTCAAGTAGAATATTACTCATTAGTTTGATAGAAACAGGTCATCTTCTATCCGCAGATTGCGCAGATTTCGCAGATAAAACTACATCTGATTTATTCTTTTATAACTTGCTCTGATTGACCTCAGTAGGTACTTTCTTAAAAATCTGCGTACATCTGCGAAATCTGCGGAAGAAGCTTTTCAGTATTATATTTTTGCTTCCGATCTTATCACTCCGCATTCCGCAATGGTTCACTTCGCTTCCCAGCACCTCACCAGATGGCCGGGGTTGACCTCAAGAAGCTCCGGTTCCGCTTCGCAGCGCCCGGTCTTCATGTCGCAGCGCGGAGCGAAGGTGCATCCTGCGGGCAGTTCCGAGAGTCTTGGCACGCTGCCCGCAATCGTTCTCAGCCTTTTTCGACCGCCCTCGCCAGGCTTCGGTATGGAGGCCATGAGCCCCCGGGTATAGGGGTGGTACGGATGCGCGAACAACTCCCTGGTTTCGGTCTGCTCAACAATCCGTCCGGCATACATCACGGCAACTTCCTGCGCGCGTTCCGCAATGAGACCGAGGTCGTGCGTGACCAGGATCATCGCCATGCCCATTTCCTCCTGGATTGCGCCGAGAAGCTGGAGGATGTGCGCCTGGATAGTGACATCAAGCGCGGTTGTCGGTTCGTCTGCGAGAACCAGGGAGGGCTTGCAGGCGATGGCCATTGCTATCATGATGCGCTGCCGCATGCCGCCTGAAAGCTGGTGCGGATATTCATGAACGCGTTTTTCAGGAGACGGAATGCCGACGGAATGAAGCAGTTCAACCGAGGAGTCAAGAGCCTCTTTCGAGGTCATTTGCCGGTGAGTGGTCAGGACCTCGGCAATCTGATTTCCCACGGTAAAAACCGGATTCAGCGCCGTCATCGGCTCCTGGAATATCATCGAGATTTTGGCCCCGCGAATTTTCCGCATCTCTTCCTGCGACAGCGTAAGCAGGTCTCGCCCCTCAAAGAATATGGCGCCTGACACTATCTTGCCCGGGTACGGAACGAGATTGAGGATGGAAAGCGCCGTGACAGTCTTGCCGCAGCCCGATTCGCCGACGAGGCCCAGCACGCGTCCTTTTTGCAGCTTCAAGTCAAGGTTATCGACTGCCTTGACGACGCCGGAGCGGGTAAAGAAATGGGTGGTGAGGCCTCTGATTTCAAGAAGATCCAAAGAAATAACTCCATCAGGAATGGGGTTTTACGAAATTCAAATAGGTCTTTACCGCGGAATTGTTCGGGTCAAAAACGAGCGCCTCTCTCCACTCCTCTTCCGCAAGGCCGTAAAACCCCTGTGAATAGTAGGTAACGCCGAGATGGATGCGTGCCGGTATGTAGTGTGGATTGCTGTTCTTTGCTCGATTGAACTGGGCAATGGCGTCATCGTAACTGCCCTTGTCCCTGTAGGCAATGCCGAGATGCGTTATGATGTCCGCAAAGTTCGGTGAAAGGCGAAGAGCCTTCTGATATTCTTCTATGGCTTCGTCGAGCATCCGGAGTTCGTAATAAAGCCTGCCGATTCTCAGGTGCTCGTCGGCGAGCTTGCCTTTAATGAAGGGGTCGATCGATGGGCGACCGGATTTATTCGCACCGACTGAAAAGTGAGATGCATTTTCAAAAACAGCGCGTGCTTTATCATACATCCCCAGGTCACTGTATGTTATCGCGAGGTTCAAGGAAGCCTCGGTATAGCCGGGGTTCATCTCCAGAGCTTTTTCAAAGGCTTTTGCCGCGAGGCTAAGCCGGTTTGTCTGGTTATAGATTATTCCCATCTTGTTCTGGATGTCGGCGAACGTGGGATTCATGCCGAGAATCTGCTGAAAAAAACGTTCAGCATTTTCGAATTCTCCCTTGTCAAAGGCTTCCATACCGTTCTTATAGAGTTCGTCAAGCTTGGGCGGCATGTTTTCTCCTCAGTGAATCTATCACATTAAAAGAATTGTCAATATTTAGCATACCGCAGTATGCGCTGTCAATGGTTTAGTGGGCATTGGAATGCGGAACTGTGGTTTTATCGCAACAAGCACATGCCGATATTGTCATTTTTGCCACATAAGTACTATTGTACATATCATATTTATTTGATTTTTCATTATAGTGCGGGATTGAACGACTGGCACGGCTCTTGCTTTTCTCCCTGAAAAAGGGAAGGATATAAAAATGAGATTTCAACGGACCGTTAAAAAGACAATTGCATGTGAAAGTATCGGACTTCATTCCGGAAAACCGGTAGAAATCCGGATTAAACCTGCACCCATCAATACAGGTATAGTATTTATCCGTACCGACCTGGGAGATATTCACATACCGGTCATCGCGGCAAATGTCACAGAAACCAGCTATGCTACCAGCCTCGGCCGGGACCATGCATCCGTCCGGACCGTGGAGCATCTACTGGCTGCCCTTTCCGGGCTTAACATAGACAATGCGATCGTGGAGATAAACGCCGAAGAAATTCCTATCATGGACGGGAGCGCCGGCCCTTTCATCAGGCTTATCGCCGATGCAGGCATCCGGTCACAGGAAGAGATCCAGCCGATGCTCAAGCTCATAAAGCCCGTCTTTGTTCGGGACGGCAACAGGCAGATAGCGCTGTGGCCCTCCGACTCACTGAGCATTTCGTACTTTATCGATTTCAATCACCCGATGCTGAAGGAACAAAGCATGCAATACGCAGCTTCCGAAGAAAATTTTTTGCGCGAAGTAGCTGACGCCCGGACCTTCGGGTTCCTGAGCGACGTTCAGAAGCTCCAGGCCAGCGGCCTTGCAAAGGGTGCCTCGCTCGACAATGCAGTCGCGCTGACCGACGATTCCATCCTGAATAAAGAGGGTCTCAGGTATCCGGATGAGTTCGTGCGGCACAAGATATTGGATCTGATCGGCGACATCTCACTTGCAGGAATGCCGATCATCGCCCACATGGTCGCACATAAGTCAGGTCACGCTCTCAATGCCAAGATGGTTGCAAAACTCCTGGACAGTCCGGAGAACTGGATTATAGTGGGTTCGCCGGAAGAACAGGCGGTGCGACAGCCCCAGATGCAATTCCAGCATGCGCTCATCTAGCATCCGCTGTTTTTGTAAAAATAGAAGCCGACGTTCAGAGCGAACGCCGGCTTTTTTCCTCAAAATCCTGAATGTGAGTGGTTGCTTTTGTTTGGCCGCAAAGAAAAACAAGAAAATAAGATATTAACGAGGCACTCCTCAGACCGATGAAACAAACAAAAATCAAAACCGTCTCGCGCAAAGGCGCAAAGGGCGCAAAGAAAATCCTTAAATCGGGGTTATAAACTCAAATCATTTGCCTTTCCTTGCGGACTTTGCGTCTTTGCGAGAAAATTGATTTCAGATTTGATTCAAGATGTTGGGTTGTAAGTACTTAAAAAGCGTTCACCTTCCTGTGATAGTTTTTTTAATATAAGGTTTGATTTTTCTCTGCGATCTCTGTGTTTAACTGCTCTCTTTGAGGTCGATTCAGCCTTCGCTTCCCTCAGGCTTAGCCCGGGTTTTTCGGGCCGGCGACTTATTGCCAGACCATCATTTTCTCCTGTTCAGGAATTCCTCCATGATCGCGGATCCTGAACTGGTCCCTATCCTGTCAGCCCCTGCTTCCACAAGCGCGGTCAGACCAGCAAGATCGCGAATCCCGCCTGCCGCCTTGATTCTGCAGGACGACCCGATTGCCCGGCGCATGAGCGATATGTCCTCGACCGATACCCCCCGCGGTCCGTACCCAGTCGATGTCTTGACGAACTCGGCGCCTGAACCGGCTGCAATACGGCACGCGGTCCCGATCTCATCCGGCGTAAGACTTCCCGTTTCAATGATGACCTTGTGTACCTTCCCGGGCGTCATAGCGATGATGTTCTTGACATCGATCTCCACAAAATCAAAGCGGCCGGATTTCGCCATGCCGATGTTCATCACGATGTCGAGTTCGGACGCTCCGTTTCGTATCGCCTCCATTGCCTCGACGATCTTGACGGTCGTCGTAACGGCCCCGTGGGGAAAACCGACAACTGCGCATACTTTAATAAGCGTGTTCGATAGAAGTTCGCGCGCCCGTACAACGTGGCAGCCCTGCACGACCACGCAGGCGAAACCGTACTTTTTTGCATCTTCGCACGACCTTTGGAGGTCCGCGATGGTGGCGTCGGGCCTTACTATGGTCTGATCGATTACCTGCGCCAGCCAGCCTGCGTCATCAAACATGATCGGACCTCATCCTTGTACGCCTGTCTCAGTACGGCCGTGACCGGACCGGGATTGCCGCTGCCGACTCGCTTCCTGTCTATTGTGGTAACCGGCATGACCTCCATGGTCGTGTTCGTGATGAAACACTCATCAGCAGCAAGAAGCGCTTTTGGACTTAGAAGGACTTCCTTGACCGGAATTTTTTTCCGCCTTGCAAGCCGAAGCACCAAGTCACGGGTTACGCCTTCGAGAATGCCCGTGTCCGTATGCGGCGTATAGAGTATGCCCTTCCTGACTGCAAAGATATTGCTGATCGTCCCTTCCGCAACATGACCCTGCCAGTTCAGCATGATGCCTTCAATGGCTTTTGCTTTGACGGCCTCGATCTTGGCCAGGATGTTGTTCAAGAAGTTCGTGCCCTTGATCGAGGGGTTCATGGCAAGCGGATGGTTGCGCCGTGTTTTAACGATGGCTACCCGGAGGCCGCGTTCGAAGTAGGCTGCGGGATAATCGAGAAACGGTTTTGCCACTATCACCATGGTCGGAGCAGCACAGAGAGCAGGATCCAGGCCGATCTCACCAGGCCCCCGCGAGACATGAAGCCGGACATACGCCTCCCGGAGCTTGTTCACGACCAGGGTTTCGTTAAGTGCCTCGCTGATCTTGTCGAGGGGCAATGGAAGCTTGAGAGAGATGGCATTCGCCGAGCGTTTGAGCCGTGCAAGATGTTGCTTAAGAAGAAAGAGCCTTCCCTCGTACGCGCGCATGGTCTCGTAGATGCCGTCTCCGTAGAGGAAGCCGTGGTCGAAGACCGAAACCCGAGCCTCTTCCTGGGGGATGAAATGGCCATCGAGGTAAACGAGCATGAACAAAACTAACATGTATAGGAAAAGGTGTCAACCCCGTTGTTGCAGAAACTCATTCGCCACAGAATCGCGCTTTACCCGTTAAAATACGTTATAGGTGCTGCAACTATCTTCCAACTGGAGGGCAGGCAGCTACGGCTTAAACGGGCTTCATGAGAAACGAGTTTCCGCAAAAGCAATGCGCCATAAAAGGGAAAATGAGCAGGCAGCGGCTTGGTGACTTTCTGCGATGATCCGTCATTGTTACGAATCATAAACGGTGGCCGGGACGATAGACGTCGCTCTCAGAGTCGTTCATTGGCAAAGAACCGGTGGTCTTTACAGATTGTAAATTCAATTGACAATTTGTAAAAAAAAATCTGGACTCGCTTTAATCGTATCCACCAGAAACGCCCTTGAGACACAAACACGCCCCAACCGCCATAATCATTGCACAGGATTCCGTCGCTCTCGTCCCGATTTCGTGCTATTATCTGCATAGAAATAGGTCTTCTCGGCAATCCTGAAAAAGGAGAAAAGCTATGTCAACGGAAATACTTCATCCCTATATATCATCGCGGCCGGAGATCAGCGCCGGCCGTCCGATTATCGCCGGGACGCGCACCCGCGTCGCCAACCTTGTTGCCTATTATAAGCTCGGACTCTCTCCTGAAGAGCTTGCGCGGGAATTTCCTCACCTGTCGCTTTCCCAGATCCATGACGCCCTTTCTTTCTATTATGAGCATCGCGTGGAAATAGACCAGGAGATAGACGGGGAGCTTGAAGATAACCTGAAGGGTCTGCTCGAAAAGTGAGAATCAAGGTATGAGCCGGACATTGGAAATGACCCCCGCTGATCTCAGAAAAGCCGGGTGGAATGCATTGAAAGAGCGCCTGGGCATTCCCGAGGCATTGAGGTTTCTCCTGCAATATGAAAAAGGCGAAGGGGACTATACGGAACTCAGGAGAGATATATATAAGGGCGAAACCGTCGATAGCCTCATAAGCCGGGTGAAAAAAGAGGGGATAATCGGCAAATAGCGTTTAAGCCGCTTCTAATCGTGTGCACCCTCGGCGACGCAAAGGACCACCAACGATGGCGCGGCATGGTCCGATAGTTGTTGATCGCGGGAAGGCGTTCGGCATGACACGAAGCGAAATCATACGGGAAATAGACGGCATCAAAGACCAGCTCATCGAGAAATACAGGCCTGAGAAGATCATTCTCTTCGGCTCCGCGGCATGGGGCGGAGATGAGGTGAACGACCTGGACTTTTTCATTGTGAAGAAGGACGTGCCTTATTACGGCAGCGACCGGATCGGCGAACTTTACCGGTTAATGGACACTCATACGGCGGTTGATTATATCGTGTACAAACCGGAAGAAGTGGAAAAGTGGCTTTCCCTGGGCGATCCGTTCTTGAAAAATATTTTCGCGGAAGGGAAACTTCTCTATGGCTGATCCTCAAGTCGTTCAAGTATGGCTGTGATATCAGATTATGCCGCTAAACGTTAATCCGGCGCGGCTTTGGAGGTTGCAATGCAAATAGACATTAAAATACCGGACACCATGGCTGAACATATCAAGCAGCCCTACGAGGCAAGCTTACGGGTACAAGGACCGGACCGGAAAGCGTCTGTGAATTCTGCGGACAGAAAACCTCTGAATGGTGGTCTTACGACGGGAAGAGCGGATCGTGCAAATGCAAGGCATGTTATCGGCAGGGTAAATTTTGATACGAAGCATGGGTCAGCGGTACGAAATCAGTGTCGTCGATGAGCATGACTATCACATCCGCCTTGGGGGAAGGGGGCAAAGAGCGCTTCCCTTTCGCTCCGATTTTGTGTTATTATTCGCTTGGAAAACAGGGAGTCTAAAATCCGAAAAGCCCGCCGGGAGGTGGCAGTATGGCGCAAACGTTATCGAAGATCAAGATAAAGAAGCAGGAAAAATTCATACGGGAATTCGGCGATGATGAACTCGTTGCCGGCTCGATTTCCAAAATGATGGATTACAAGCTGGTTAAATATGAAGAAGAGATAAAAAGACTGGATAAGGAGCTGAAGCAATTTGAACGCGCCTATAAAAAGGAGTCAACCGCCTTCATCAAAGAGTTCTCAGCGGGGCGGCATGGGGACGACATGGATTTCGTCGAGTGGGCGTCTCTTTACCGCATGCGACAGCGCCTTGCGGAAAGAAAAGCCAGGCTGGAAGGCATGAGGCGATGATAGGTGCCTATCTTGAAGAAATACTGCAGGAGCTTTTTGTCAACGCCGCTGTATCGTCTTTCAGGATTATACGACAGGAAATAAGCGACGAAGAAGGATATGTCCGCGTCAAATGCGTCCTCTCAAACGGCGACACTCTTGAATTTTCGGAATACGTCGAGCTGAAGGGGACCGGCGTCCATATTGTTACCTACAATTATCATTGGCAAACCGCAAAGGGGCCGCTCGTGCAGCGCTGGGATAATGTCGAGCATCACAGGAAAGTCAAAACCTTTCCCCATCATCTCCATCTTTCGGATGAAAAGGTTGTAGATTCCGGCCCGATGAATTTGAAAAAAGTCCTGCACGAGATTGAAAAACAACTTGCCGAATAATAAACTACCCGTTACGCGTGATGGACGTGCCGTCGGAAAAGCGTTCCGTTACGCTCCCATCGTCATGACTCTCGGTGGAACCGCCGAAAAGCAGATCGGATAAGATACCTATTCCCTGCTGTATCCCAACATGTAAACTGCAATTCAGACAGTAGCACCTTGGCGAAACGGAAGGCCGAGAACCCGGCGCCGGCCCGACCGGCGGACAAGACGCTCCTGCGGTCCGAAACCGCCGTGGTGCATGCTTTGACGACCTTCTCAACCTGCCCGGTCCCGTTAGACGCCGTCGTCAACAAGGAGGTGTATGCCGACGGGCATGAGGATTATTGGGTGCTCGTTTCGACCGCGCGGCTTGACGATCCTGCCGTCGGCCGCCGGGACTACGCCCTGCGTACCACGATCGAGGAACGGCATCGCCAACTGAAATGCTTTTCCGACCTGGAGGCGTTCACGTCAAGGGATTTCAGCCGATCGTCAATCAGGTCGTTTTCGTTCTGCTCACCTATAGCCTGCTCCAATGGTATCTCCTCCGAATCGGGCGCGAGGAACTGAATGCCAAAACCCGCACGCGGACGTTGGATTTGCTCCGTCCGACGACCACGGCGATCCTCATTTTCTACCAACGCTATGTGGCCTACTTGAGCCCTCTTGAGCACCAGGAACTCGTGCTCACGTTGAACGAAAAGGCCCGCAAGAAGATCCTCGCCAAAACCCGCAAACTTCGCCGGAGTCTGGCCGAGCAACTTACAAAGCCCCGCGCCCCATAGCATCATTGATGTATCTCCCACGTACCCCTGTTACTCCTTGACACAGCCAGCAGCTCTGATGAAGAGGCTTTGTTCTCCTTATCAGATGACAGTTTCCTTCTACGTTAAAAATCCTGAATGTATTTACCCTCACAGCCTGGCAAAACCCGACTTATGGAAAAACTCTCGTGGCCATGTTGCCTTCGCTTCACACTGTCTGAATTGCAGAACATGTAAAGAGCGCGGTTGACTTTTGTCCCCTCGCTTACGTCGATAGCGACCGAGCCATCGGGAACAACTTGCACCGCGGGAGGGATCAAGATAACTTCCGGGCTTGATACGAATAATAACGGAGTTCTTGATACATCAGAGATTACATCCACAAACTATGTCTGCAACGGTACAAATGGAACAAGGGGCATATTTGACACTACGCGCGGTCCCGCGCCGGTAGATCCTGCTGCCAGTTCGGAGCGGCTCTACTCCGAGATCGGACGGCTGAAGATGGAACTGGACTGGCTTAAAAAAAAGTCCGGGATCAGCCTATAGCGGACCGGCGGCACTGGGTAGATACCAAAAACCCCTTGGCGCTGACCAAACAATGCGAACTGGCAGGTGTCAACCGGTCCACTTTCTATGCGCCGCATCATACTGATAAGAGCCAAACCTTAACGAGGCAATGCCTCGGACCGATGAAGCAAAAACAAAAGCCTTTAAAACCAGTCTCGCACGGAGACACGAAGCCACGAAGAAAAATAAAAAAAATGAATCGTAACCTCTAAGATCAAACGCTTTTCTTTGTGGCTCTGTGGCTTTGTGTGAAAATTGGGTTTTGGTTTTTGACTCTCAAACTCAATATTTCAGATATTGGTCTGTAAAGTACTTTAAGGAGGAACCATGAGCGTGTTTCGTGTCGAAACAGTTTGGAGATTTGGGATGACCAGTCTTTTTCTCGGTCTGGTTTTCGGCTGTGGACCGGCGTACCAGGCGGTAAAGCATGGGGATGAACTGCTCGAAATGAAGAATTACTACGCCGCGTCTCAGCAGTATTTGTATGCGCTTCGGCTCGAAGCGGACCATAAGGACGCGAAGCTGAAGCTTTGTCAGACCGCGAGGCAGGCGTATGACCAAAAATACGAAATCGCGGCAGGTTATGAGAAAACCTCGGATTTCGAGTCGGCGCTGCCGCAATACCAGGAGCTTCAGTCGTTTATTGATGGCCTTTCGCGGCATAATTGCCTGAATTTCGCCGCCATCAACGCGGGCCAAAAGGCGTCGGAGATGAAAACAGCCGCTTCGGACAAATATTATAAAGACGCAGAGCAGTATTTCACCGGTGCGAACTATTCTAACGCGATTACGCTATATAAAAATGCCTTGAAGCATAACGATCCCTACAAGGATTGCACGGAGAAGATCGCGGAATCGTATTACCGGCTCGCAGCAGCGGCGCAAACCCAGAAAAGCTGGCGCGACGCCGCAGAGAATTATAATCACTCGAACGAGACAATGAGCGGGTATAAAGACGCAGCCGATAAAGCAACGAGCCTCTATTACTCCCTTGGTCTTTCCTTTCTCAAGAAGAACCTTTGCAGAAACGCGTACAATGACTTAAGCGCGGCGTCCAGGATCAACGCCTCATTCAAGGACATTTCGGCAAAGATGAACGAAGCCGAGGCATGTTCGGTTTCGAAGATAGCATTCGTGAGATTCGACAATCCGACGCACAGAAACGTCTCCGGCATGTCGGTCGGGGACTTTATTCTCGACGATATAAAATCGAAATTGCAGGGCCAGGCAAGTCAGTTCATCCGCACGATCGACCGGGACGAGTTGGCTGCGGTTATGGGGGAACAGAAGCTGGGTATGAGCGGGATCACTGATGATTATGCGACGTTCAAGCAACTGAAGGGCGTGCACTATTTGATCTTCGGCAAACTCACCCAGGTACATGTCGATCAGCCGAAGGAAAACGTGCAATATTTGAAGACAGGGGGCCAGGAATCCTACTCGTGCACCAGGCAGGGCAGGAAAGGCCCGTACGAGGGAACGTGCTGGCGGGACGTCACGATCAGCTATGCTCAGCATACCGCAAAACTGAACGTCGCGCTGGCCGGCTCGATCAAGGTCGTCTCTGTCTCATCTGGCGAGCAGATCGTCATGCACAACATAAGCTCCAAAAGGAGCGACAGCGTCACGTACGCCGATATTACCTCTGAATACGGTTCCAACACCGCGATACCCGACAATCTCCTGAAGTTGATGAGAGCGCGAAGGGAGCTGGCGGACCAGGACGGCCTGATCAAGGACATGATCGCTGAGATCGACAAGGAAATGGTCCGGAAGATTCTGAGCAAGATCGACACAGTGAAGGACGTTTCCGATCCGGTGGAATTGGTAGTGCTGCGTTGAGACACTTATCAGCTCTTCTGACTGGAGATGAAGGCGGCTATTTGAGAAGTGAATGCGCTGAGATCATTGATATTGGCGCGGCACTGTGTGAAAAGCTCTTCGTCATTGATGATCCAGTACCGGTGAATCAGACTGTTACGTAAATCCGCGAGCTTGCGAAGCTTATTCGACAGCTCGGGAAGGATTATACCGCTTTCTCCTGCGTTAACGATGCAGTCGACATAACCGCTGCAAACCACGCCTTTTATTTTTGCAAGTATGTGCTGGCAAATGTCCGCTATTGCCTCAACAGCCTCTATCAGGAGATATTTTACCGCGAGCGCATTTTTCTTGTCCGACAGGAAGCTCTCTTTGCCGATATTGAACTATCTTTTAGATCTCGGACTTAGAGGAAAGAAGATCAGCCGTGCTTTTGGCAATTCTGTCATGGTTCAGCACTGACCGGCCTCCATGAAGATATTCCTGAAATGAGCATACTCACGATATCTTCTGCCTACAGACTCTAAAAAATCGGTCCTGGCATCCTCATTCCGGCTGAAGAGAAGCCGCCCGTGTTGAAGGGGCGCCATCTGGAAAGCAACCGGCGAATTGTTGATGATTTTGACTTCCACTTCACGTCCTATGGCGGCGGAAAGCTTGAGCGACATATCGGATTCGTAATCGATTGTTGCCGTTGCGGTCACATATATTGCAACATCTATATCCCGAAACGATTTGTCGGTTTCAAAAGACCCGTGAAGATACGCAAAGACTATATTTTCTTCCGTTGACAGCCGAGCCGCGATAGCCGCTGTTAACCGTTCTTTCTCATCGGGTCCGATTGACTGTTTCGGCAAAAATCTTTTTTCAGTAAAGCGGGTCATGATAACTAATTGTATAGAATCGAGCGTGAGATATCAAGGAGTTTCTACTTTTTGGAGCGAGCCGACTGACCCCTTATTTTGTAGTCTGAAACTTCTTCTTTTCTTTTTTGCAGATGATCTGGATGACGTTCCTCCCCGACATTGCTGCCGCAGGCAGTCCCCCTCCCGGCTCGACCCAGTGGCCCGCCATGTAAAAGTTTCCGAGGCCGGGCAGCGTTTTTTTCATCAATTTGCCGAAGCGCCAGGTATCGGGCGTTACCTGCCAGCCCTCGAAGCTCCCCTGCCAGTTGCCGGTATACCGCACAAAGGTCGTCGGTGATGCTACGTCCCGCATCTCAACCTGGCCTGCAAGCCCGGGAAACCGTTTATCGAGCAGGGCCACAACACGGTCCGCGATATTCTCCTTCTCGGCCTTGTATGCTGTGTCGTTCGGCCGCAGATTCTTCCAGAATGCGAAATCCGTCTGAAGCATGACGATAAGGAGCGTTTTCCCGAGCGGTGCGAGCGTGGGGTCGAAATTGTAGATCAGAACACCCAGGTATTTCTGCTCGACGCCGCCGATGTTCAGGGGTTCCGAAAGCTCCATGGCGATGCCCCCGGCAGACGGCGCAATTTCAGCGAAGGTCCTGTTTACGCCGAGTGCAATATACATAAGCGGTGGGAAGAGAATAAGTTTCTCATAATAACCTTTAATGGTGTCATCCACGTACTTTCCGTCTAGCATCTCGAATATAGTGGTATGCCCGTCAGCGGCGGAGATAACGTAATCAGCCCGGTGCTCGGTCCCGTCTTCGAGCCTGATGCCGACGGTTTTCCCGTTCTCAACCACGATCTTTCTCACCCGGGCCCTGTACGTGATCTCTCCGCCGAGGGACAAATATCGCTTTTCAATCGACCGGCTGAGCTCGAGCGAACCGCCAACAGGGTAACCGGAGGCTTTGTTGTGCATCCAGGCGAATGTCATGAGCATAAATGTCATCGGAAAATCCGGCATGAAAAGGAGCGGGAAGGCGTCGCGCAGGAGAGGATTTTTAAATCGTTTGCCATATTCCTTAAGAGAGATCTTGTTCCACTTGGAAAGGATCCGTAGCAGCGGAAATTTAGTCACGATCATTTTGAGAACGTCAAAAAAACCGAACAGTTCCGGAGCCTTTTCAAGCGGCGGTTCATATCGCATGCAGGTGCGCACGGCTCCGATGAACTCATCAATGAGCTGAGCATCTTCAGGCGCTATCTCCTTCATGTGCTTCTCAAGCCTGTCGACATCGGTATAGACGATCAATGTTTTTCCATCAACGCTCTCGACTCGTCCGTATTCCTCATGGTCGATGATGAGCTTGCCTTGCAGCGCCCCGAGGTCGTTCCACAGTCCGTAAAAATTTGATTTTGGACCCGAACCTACAAGCCAGTGAACGCACCCGTTCACGACGAAACCTTGCCTTTTCCAACTGGTGCACAGGCCTCCCGGTTTCGAATGCATCTCGAAGATGCGCGTCCTGAGTCCGTTCATCCTGCCGTAGCAACCGGCCGAGAGCCCGGCGATTCCGCCGCCGATAATGATAATCGATTTCTCAGACATTAAAACCTCCTGTTTGCCACAGAGGACACGCCCTGCACACTCCATTCTCGCGCTGAGCACTCGAAGGCATTGGGTGCAGGCAGAGTTCACGGAGGAAAATATAAAGAAACATTCGGACGCAGATAAGACCGGAAAAATCGGATTTAAGGTAGACGCAAAAAAATCAAGCTTTTAATCTGCGCCAATCTGCGAAGATCTGCGTCCTAAATATCGGTTCAGCCTTTCTCTGTGCTCTCTGTGTTCTCGGCGGCAAAAATTTTTATTTCACGCTTCTTAAAAACCGCTTCATGTCGAACTCGATGTCCATCAACTCTTTCACCCGGGCGACTTTCCACTTGTCCCGGATATTCGTTTTGCCCATGCCCCCTTCGATTTTCTCCACAGCACTGAAGGTGTCATCGGCAACGGAGATGATCGGGATATTTTTTGCCTGAGCTTTTCCGACGACCACATCATTGGTCTGCAGCCCGCCGGTCAGGATGATGCACTTGGTAGACGTCTCCATTGCCGCCAGCTGAATGTCCGAGCGGTGGGCGCCGGTAATCACGGCCTTGTTCGGAATCCGCCTGAAATAGTTGAGCGCCGTATCTACGTCCATGGCGCCGATAGAATAATTCTCTACGTACTCGTCAAGGCGCCCGTCGCAGCAGACAACCTTGCCGCTCAATATTTCAACGAGCTGGCGCACGGTGACGGCCTCCAATACCCGCTCCTTTCCAAAGACGCCGAAAATCTTAACGCCTTTTTTCTCCAGGAACGGCCGTATCGTTTCTTTTACGTGCTCCACGGTGTTCGACGGCACCTTGTTGATGACGCCGCCTGCAAACCGGTCGCCGAAGACCTTCGCAGAGCCGAACAGAGAATCCGCGGAAGCTTCCCCCCGCCAGGGCTCAACCATTACCAGATGGGCCTTCATGTCCTCAATCAGCGCAAGGGCATTCATCCCGAGAAGAGAGCCCTCGAAGAAATCTCCGGCCCCGCTGATGATCACGAAGTCCTTCTTCTTGAGGGTTTTATATGCGGTCATCACCCGCCGTTTCATGTCCCTGATCTTTCCCTCGATCAGCAGGGTCTCGGTCTCATAGGTGCGGACAAACGGCGAAATCACTTCGAGCGGCTCTTCCAGCCCCAGCGTCTCTTTGATGAAGAGCGCGTCCGCGTCGTACACCGCCTTGCCTTTTTTCACGGGCGTCTTGCCGAAGGGCTTGATATATCCGGTTTGGTACCCCTGCTCCAGCAGCTTCATCAAAAGGCCGAGAGCAATAAAGGTCCTTCCTGCATATCCGGAATTAGACCCGACGAATATGGGAATCATGGAAACCTCCTTGATCGATTGCGGAATTCACCTGCACTCGCGCTGAGCACTCGTAAGCGCTGGGCGCAGGCGGATTGGGGGCGCGGAGTGAGAAGCAAAGACTCCTTACCCGAACTCCCTGACAAATTCCGTGTATCGTCGCTTTTCTCATAACGAGCTTGAAAAGAATTATATGGTTCTGTTTATTCCGCACTCCGCATTCCGAAATAGACTCATCACGGCTGCTTGAAGATAATCCTCGCATCCAGAGCTATCGCACCCTGCTCCTTCACGACCAGCGGGTTGATGTCCAACTCCTGGATTTCCGGGAAGTCGGAAACCAGACACGAGAGATTCACAATATAGCCGGCGATGGCATTCGTGTCCGCCGGCCGCTCGCCGCGGGTGCCGTGGAGAAGGGCCGCGGTCCTGATCTCGTTCACCATCGCAACGGCGTCACGGCGCTTCACGGGCACGATCCTGAAGGAGACGTCTTTCAGTACCTCCACATAAATGCCGCCGAGACCGAACATGATCATGTGTCCAAAAGTGCGGTCATACGTTACGCCGAGAATGACTTCTTTGCCGCCCTTAACCATTTCGTACACCATCACGCCCTTTATGTAAGCGTCCGCCATGATCCGCCTGGCATTCGATGTGATCTCCGTAAAGGCTTCCTCAACCTCGTTCGGCGTTTTTACATTCACCCGCACACCACCCACTTCGGTTTTGTGCAGGATGTCCGGCGAAGATATTTTCAAAGCAACCGGGAAGCCGATCTTCGAAGCTATTCGGACCGCGTCCCGGGAAGTCACGGCAAGGGCGCGGCGGGGGAACTGAAAGCCGTAAAAGGTAAGTATATTCATTGCATCTTCTTCGCCGACCTGGTAAACGCCTGATTTTAAAATCGAGGTAACCGTATCATGTGCAGCATCGAAGTTGTGCCAGCAGCTCGGAAGCTCCTCTGCGATGTAGTTCTTCCAGGTGCTGTAATTTACGAGACGTTTGAAGGATTTGACAGCCAGTTCCGGATACGAAAAATTGGGTATTGAGCTTTTTTTGAGCTTATTTATCGCAGACCGCACCCTGGCCTCACCCATGAAGGAGGTAATGATCGGCTTTTTCGCTCCCTGAGCGGTCCTGATGATTACCTCGGCAGTTTTCTCGCTGTCCGTCATCGCCTGAGGGGTAAGGATAACGAGGATAGCGTCCACGTTCGGATCTATCAGCGCCTGGTCCAGGACCACAGCATACCGCTCCGATGTTGCGTCACCGATGACGTCAACGGGGTTATAGACGGAAGCATTCGAAGGGAGCTTCCCGGCCATCGCCTCGATGCTTTCCCTGGTCATATACGGAAGCGCAATCCCGAACCGCTCGGCTGCGTCAGCGGCGATGATACCGGGTCCGCCCGCGTTCGTAACAATGAGAAGGCGGTTGCCTGCCGGAATTTTTCCTTCCAGGAAAGCCATTGCCGTATCGAACAGGTCCTGTACGCCTTCGGCCCTCATCACCCCGGTTTGACGAAACGCCGCGTCGAACGCGACATCGGAACCGGCCAGCGCACCCGTATGGGACGAGGCGGCGCGTGCGCCCGCCTCGGTGCCGCCTGACTTCAGCAAGATTATCGGTTTTACCCTGCTGGCCCTTTCGGCCACCTGCATGAACCGCTTGCCGTCCACAACGTCTTCGATATAGCCCAGAATCAGGCTCGTATCGGGGTCGTTCATAAAGTATTCTATGAAATCGATCTCCGAAAGGTCCGCCTTATTACCCAGGCTTATGAACTTCGAGAACCCGATCTCGTTTCCGATCGCCCAGTCCATGATCGCAATACCCATTGCACCGGATTGTGAGAAGAAGCCGATCCCGCCTTTCGGCAGCATGTCAGCCGCAAATGTGGCATTCATGTTGTTCGCGGTATTGATCAGGCCGAGACAGTTGGGACCGAGGATGCGGATGTTCCGCTCTCTCACGATCTTCTTCAAATCTTCCTCGAGGAGCGTGCCGTCCTTGCCCGCTTCCTTGAACCCAGCGCTTAAAATGACCGCCGATCCGATTCCAGCTTGCGAGCAGTCGATGAGGGCCTGATGCACCATGCGGGCCGGAATAGCAATGACAGCGAGATCTATGCGAGCTCCCGTTTCCTTCAGATTCGGGTACGTTTTGAGGCCGAGTATCTCTCCTCCCGCGGGATTTACGGGATAGAGCTTGCCCGGGTAATTGAACTTTTTCAGGTTATCAAGAACCGCGTGGCCGACCTTTTTCGTATCCTGTGAGGCTCCGATGACCGTGATAGACCCGGGGTTGAAGAGCGTTTCGAACATTATTCAGTTTAATTGAGAAAGAAAGGATGGTCAAGGTTAAAGTGGATTGCTCTCTGGAAGCTGCCTACCCTGTCCCGTAAAGAGAACGGCATTATTGCGGTCGATCGACCAAAAAACGTCAGATTTAAAAGCGAGGAGGTGGGATGAACTGAATACCATAGTATACAGATATGTGAGCATGATAGAACCAGCGGTTGCCGATTAATTGCCGACCAGCCAGCGCTTCGCCTCTTCGATATCGTCGAACGATTCCAGATTTCTTTTCGAAAAGGCCATGACGGCTCCGAAGATGATTTTCTTAAGGCCGGTAATTCCAATGACGGCGCCGGCCTTTACGTACGGTTTGTTATGCGCGGCAAACTGCTTCATGCTCTCACCAACTGCGTCGTTAAACCGGGCATTCGTTACGTCGGTCAGGGTGAGGATGGACTTTTCCGGCTTCGTCCGGATCACTTCTTTGGCGTCTTCTATGATTTTTAAAACCTGGTCGGTTTTACTATTCGAAAAGTCCAGGTACAGAATGTCTCTGTCCTGATGTTTTATGAATTTGACCCGTTCGGTTTCCATTGTTTACGTCTCCTTTCAATTGTACACGAATAACAGGCAGCAATGTTGTTCGCCTAATCATATAAGCAGCGGGGCATGGTCGTCAATGACCCGGCCGGGGTATTTTTGGGGGATGCGGCGTACTCTGCATTGTTACGAGTTGCACAGGTTGGCTTCCCTTGGGAGCGGTGCGGACCTTTCTGGTATAATCATGCTATATGCCCAGGGGGGGTCTGTGGCCATTCAGGAACTTGACAAAAAGCTGTTGACGATGAAGTCAATCTATCCCGAGAAATTCCCTACGGAAGACAGGATTTTCAGCAATATTCATCCGGGAAACAGGATCTTCATCGGCACGGGGTGCGGAGAGCCGCAGCGCCTCGTGAAGGCCCTCATTAATTATGTTCAGTCGCATCCGAAGGCCTTTTTCGATACTGAATTGCTCCAGGTATGGACCCTCGGGGTTGCTCCGTATGCGGATGCAAAATTCAGGGATGTATTCAGGCACAACTCCTTCTTCGTGGGGAACAACATGCGCGAGGCCGTGAATCGGGGTCTGGCCGACTATACCCCGGTATTTCTCTCACAGGTCCCCGGCCTTTTTCAGAAGAAGCTTGTGCCGGTAGACGTTGCCTTCATCCAGACTTCTCCACCCGACGACTACGGCTTCATGAGCCTCGGCATCAGTGTCGATATCGTGAAAGCGGCGGCAGAGAACGCGTCGCTGGTGATCGCACAGGTGAATGCCCAGATGCCGCGCGTGCTCGGAGACACCTTCATCAACATCAAAGACGTCGATTTCATCCTGCCGTATGACGAGCCGCTCCTCGAGTATGATGATACCGTATCAGACGACATTGCCGGGAAGATCGGGACGTATGTGGCACGGATCGTTCAGGACGGTGACACAATCCAGGTCGGGTACGGCAGCATCCCCAATGCGATCCTGGCCCAATTGAACCGAAAGGAACATCTCGGTGTCCATACCGAACTGCTTACGGACGGGATCGTGGACCTCATGAGACAGCATGTAATCGACAATAGCAGAAAAGAACTGAACCGCGGTAAGACAGTCGCCGCGTTCTGCATGGGCAGGCGGGAGACATACGAATTTCTCCACGACAATCCGGCAATCGAGTTCCGGCCGGTAAACTACACCAACAATCCCACCGTACTTGCACGGCAGAAAAACATGACCGCGATCAACAGCGCCCTTGAGATCGACCTTTCCGGGCAGGCGACAGCCGAAAACATAGGCACAAAATTCTACAGCGGCATCGGCGGGCAGGCCGATTTCATGCGGGGAGCCATTTTTTCTCAGGGGGGTAAGAGCATTCTTGCTCTCCAGTCCACAGCCGAGAACGGAAAAGTTTCCCGCATCATGCCGTATCTCACGCAGGGCGCCGGGGTGACCCTGTCCCGGGGAGACATTCACTATGTCGTGACCGAGCACGGCATTGCGTATCTGCATGGTAAAAATATCCGCGAGCGGGCCATGGACCTTATCGCGATCGCAGACCCTCGTTTTCGGGGGATGCTTATCGACGAGGCAAGGAAGCAGGGCCTCATTTACCGGGACCAGGCTTTTATTCCTGGGGTCCAGGGACAGTATCCCGAAGAGCTGGAAGCGTTCAGGACGACGCGGACAGGCCTTGGTCTTCTGCTGCGGCCGGTGAAGTTGTCCGATGAACCGATGCTCAAGGATTTTTTCTATTCTCTCTCGAATGCTTCCCGGTACAGGCGTTTTATCTCCATGCGCGCCGACATGCACCACGACCGTCTCCAGCCGTTCGTAGTCATCAACTATACCAAAGAGATGGTGATCCTTGCTGTACTGCAGCAGGAAGAAAAGGAATCGATCGTCGGAATGGCGCAGTATATAATCGATAAAACCGCCCATACCGCCGAAGTGGCGTTTGTTGTGAGGGACGACCATCAGGGCAAGGGCATCGGCAGGGAGCTTTTGAAGTACATCACCTATCTTGCAAAGAAAAGAGGCCTTCTCGGCTTCACCGCGCAGGTTTTGATGGATAACAGGCAGATGCTCCAGCTCTTTGAAAACGCCGGGTTCATCATTGAGAAGCATGCGGAAGGCGGGATGTATGAACTAACTATGTCGTTCAGGGAGTGATTCGGCAGACTGAAATGGCCGTACAGCGCTCATCATGGGCCAATGAACCGGTAAAAAAATAATTTTGCTTGACTTTTTAGAGTGAATAATAGATATTTAAACTTCGTTTTCAACAAGGAATCGGGCGGATAGCTCAGCTGGGAGAGCACAGCCCTTACAAGGCTGGGGTCACAGGTTCGATCCCTGTTCCGCCTACCATAAAACAAAACAAGCTGCTTGTTAATCATAATGGGGTGGTAGTTCAGCTGGTTAGAACGCTAGCCTGTCACGCTAGAGGTCGCGGGTTCGAGCCCCGTCCGCCCCGCCATTAATTTCGAAAAATCGGGAAAGCAAAAAATAACGAGACATGTTGTTAAAAAAGCCGGGCTCAATGCCCGGCTTTTTGATTTTGCTGATTGGAAGGTTTGTGAGATGGCACAGCCGGAAAAATACAAACACTATAGAAAAGACGTAAAAAAGAGGCAAAAAAAGCCGAGGCGTAATGCCTCGGCTTTTGCATTTAAAATACGGTAAGCTTATTTCCCGAGAAGAGTCGTGAACGTGTCGTGGTGGTCTTCCTCCTGCGACAGGATCTGTTCGAAAAGCAACCGGGTGGTCGAGTCTCCCTCGGATTGCGCCTGTTTGACGATCGTTTTATACAGATCGATAGCCTCTTCCTCGGCCTTTGCGTCTATCTGGAGCATTTCCTTTACGGATCCCCCTGTGGAGATCGGGTCGGGCTTGGTTGTCGGTACAACGTCGAAATAGAAGAGCCGCTCGGCGATCTTTTCCGCGTGTTTCATTTCTGTGATGGCTGTGTCCTTGAACACATCCGCGATCTCTGCGGATTCCAGCCCCTTTGCCATTACGTGTTGCCACATGTACTGCACGCTTACCTGGATTTCCCTCGCAATAGCCTTGTTCATCATGTCCGTCAATGCCGTGCTGGCCTTCTGTACCATACACTCTCCTTTCACTCGCTGGTTTGATTTATAAAAGCAGGTTAGTACCGGCCTGGACGTCAGCCGGCCCTTCTCGATTCTGATAACAGTATAGCATACGGATTTAGGACCACGCGCCCATGGAGGTACACATACCCCGTGAAGAGGACCGACCACCGACCGAAATGAATCGGACAACCTGTTTTTGATGTGCAAACCTATGTTTTGTTTGACATCCCCCTGTCTTTCTGGTAAAAATGTACAATTCTGTTTTTTCTGCCGAAACTTTCAAGCACAGCAAGGAGGTTTTTATGAAAAAAGCTCTTTTTTTGTTCTTTATCGTTATCATGGTGAGCGCGCTGCAGGGACATGCGCAGGCTGCGAAAAAAAAATCGAAACCACAGGAGATCAAGAAAATGTCGACTACGAAGGCAATCATCGAAACCAAATTTGGTTCTATCACGCTTAAATTTTTCCCCGATGTTGCGCCGGGTCATGTAAAGAATTTTGTCGACCTCGCAAAAAAGGGTTTTTACGACGGAACAACCTTTCACCGCGTGATTCCCGGATTTATGATCCAGGGCGGGGACCCGAATTCAAAAAATGCGGACAAACGGACGCATGGCATGGGAGGGCCGGGATACACTATCAAGGCCGAGTTCAACGACCGGCCCCACAAGCGCGGCACGCTTTCCATGGCGCGGTCCCAGAACCCGGACAGCGCCGGTTCCCAGTTCTTTATCTGTGTGAAAGACGCGCCGTTTCTCAACCGCCAATACACGGCATTTGGAGAAGTGGAGAGCGGCATGGAAGTAGCTGACAAAATAGTGTCCCAGCCGAGAGACCCGAACGACAATCCGAACGAACGGATCGAGATGAAGGTAAAGATCGTCGAAGGGAAATAAAGTTCCTTTTTGGACACGATAAAATCTGAAAAAGCAGATAGATATTTGTTTTTTCTTCTGTGAAATCCGCGTCCGGATATCGGAGATTTAATTTATTGAAGCAGGACATTAAGAGAATTGTCGTTGCCTATTCAGGCGGTCTCGACACCTCGGTCATTATCACCTGGCTCAGGGAGACGTACGGGGCCGAGGTGATCGCCTTTACAGCGGACATCGGCCAGGGCGAGGAACTGGAGCCTCTCCGGGATAAAGCAATCAGGACAGGCGCCAGCGCCATCCACATCGATGACCTGCGCGAGGAGTTCGTGCGGGATTTCGTGTTTCCGATGCTGAGGGCGAACGCCATATACGAAGGCCGGTATCTGCTCGGCACTTCGATCGCGAGGCCGTTGATCGCCAAGCGGCAGATCGAGATCGCCATCCGCGAACAGGCGGACGCGGTATGCCACGGCGCCACCGGCAAGGGCAACGACCAGGTCCGTTTCGAGCTGACCTATTTCGCGCTCAAACCGGATGTCAAAGTAGTTGCGCCCTGGCGTGAATGGAGCATGAAAGGACGCGAAGAGCTGATTGCGTATGCCGAACAGCACAAAATCCCGGTGACGGCCACCAAGTCAAAACCCTATTCCACGGACCGCAACCTTCTTCATATCAGTTATGAAGGCGGTATTCTGGAAGACCCGTGGAAAGAGCCGACAGCTGATATGTATACCATGGCCGTACCCGTGGAGAAAGCGCCGGACAAACCGGAGTACGTGGAGTTGGAATACGATTCGGGGAATCCCGTCGCGATCAACGGCAGGAAGCTTTCCCCGGCAGCTCTTCTTGCCGAAGCAAACCGGCTTGCCGGGGCGCACGGCATCGGGCGTGTCGACCTGGTCGAGAACCGCTATGTCGGGATGAAGTCCAGGGGTGTTTATGAAACACCCGGAGGAACCATGCTGCATGCGGCGCATCGGGCGGTGGAGTCGATCACGATGGACCGGGAAGTGATGCACCTGAGAGACGAGCTTGTACCACGCTACGCCGAGCTTGTGTACTACGGGTACTGGTTCTCACCGGAGCGGACCATGCTGCAGGCCGCGATCGACGAGTCCCAGAAAAATGTAACGGGTACGGCCCGGCTCAAGTTATATAAAGGCAACTGCGACACGGTCGGGCGCAGGTCTGCGGTCTCGCTCTACAATCCCGAGCTTGCCACGTTCGAGAGCGACCGTGTGTACAACCAAAAGGACGCAGAAGGCTTCATCCGGTTGAATGCCTTAAGATTGAGGATACGGAGCAAAATTAAAACAAGCACCAAGTAGCAATCACATTTCAAATAATTTCCAACAACTCGTTAATGATATTGAAGAGCTTATCGCTTGAGATTGGGATTTAATGAAAAAAATGGCAAAAAAGAGACCGACAACGAAAAAGTCACCTGCGGTAAAGAAGCCGACGAAGACAGTCAAGCCGTGGTCCGGCCGCTTCACCGAAGCCACCAGTAAACTGGCGGATGCATACACCGCGTCGATAAGCTACGACTGGCGCCTTTACCCCTACGACATCGCGGGCAGCATCGTGCACGCAACCATGCTCGGCAACCGGGGAATCATTACAAAGACAGAGTCCCGGAAAATCGCGCGCGGCCTCGAAGAAATCCTGAAGGAGATCGCGGCGGGCACTTTTCAATTCCGCGTGGAACTTGAGGACATCCACATGAATATCGAGAGCCGGCTGATCGAGAAGATCGGACCGGTCGGCGGTAAACTGCATACCGCGCGAAGCAGGAACGACCAGGTGGCCCTCGACGTCCGGATGTATCTCCGGGACGAGATTGCCGAAATCCACAATTTGTTGAAGGAACTCCAGAAGGTACTGCTGAAGCTGGCAGATCGGAACCGGGACGCCGTCCTGCCGGGTTATACCCATCTTCAGCGGGCACAGCCTGTGCTTCTCGGGCACCATCTGCTGGCCTACTACGAAATGTTCGAACGGGACCGGGAGAGGCTGGAAGACTGCTTTGGCCGGGTCAATTTCCTGCCGCTCGGCGCGGGAGCGCTTGCGGGTACCGTTCTGCCTATCGATCGGAAATTCGTAGCCAAAAAACTGGGATTCAGCGGTTTATGCGAAAACAGCATGGACGCCGTATCTGACAGGGATTTTGCGATTGAGTTTGTGGCGGCGTGCGCACAGATTATGATGCACCTGTCGCGCTTGTCCGAGGAGCTTGTCATATGGTCAAGCGCGGAGTTCGGGTTCATAACGATCTCAGATGCATTTACTACCGGCTCCTCGATCATGCCGCAGAAAAAAAACCCGGACGTGGCAGAGCTTACCCGCGGCAAATGCGGGCGGGTATACGGCAGTCTGGTTGCGCTTCTTACGCTGATGAAAGGTCTTCCCCTCGCGTACAACCGCGACATGCAGGAGGACAAGGAGCCTCTCTTTGACACCTGCGATACCGTTTCGGGCGCCCTCCGGGTTTTCTCCGAGATGCTCAGGAGCATCACGATTCATAAGGACGTGATGCGCCGCGCGGCCGAGGACGGGTTCATTACCGCAACGGACCTGGCCGATTATCTGGTCAGGAAGGGCATGCCTTTTCGCGAGGCGCACGAAGTCGTGGGCAGAGCGGTGTTGCGGGCTTCGGGGCTGCAGTGCGGCCTTGTGGATATGCCTCTCGTGGAATATAAGCAGCTGTCGCCGCTCATCCGCGAGGACGTTTACGACGCGCTGTCGCTCGAGTCCTCCGTGAGCAGAAGGACGTCCTATGGCGGCACCGCCCCCGGAAACCTGAAGAAGCGCCTCGATATGCTCAAGAAGAGACGATGAACGCGCAGCGACGACGTGCCTTTGTCTTTACAGGGCTTGTTCTCATGACACTGGTCGCCGCCGGCTGCGGCAGAAAGACCGACCCGATTACGCCAGCGAGCCCTCGTTCCGAACCGGTCAAGGATGTTACGATTGTCGCCCGGGATGCCGTCGCGTTTTTGTCGTGGCCTCTGCCAACGAAGAATATCGAAGGCAAGGACCTGAACCAGGGTGAAATCGTCGGCTTCCGGATTTTCAGGGCCCAAGTTGAACGGGATAAAAAGAAACACCGGTACAAGCAAATTGGCGAGATCAACCTCTCAAATCCCGCTCCGGCAGAAGTGAGGAACGGCAGGGTCTACTGGAGCGACGACCGCCTGCGGTACGGAATCGTCTACAGTTACCGCATCAGGGTGGTAACGGCCAGGGGCGGAATGAGCCAGCCATCGGAAGAAGTGAGAGTGGCCCCGCTTATCTCCCTTGCAGCGCCGAAAATGCTGAGCGCCATAGGCGGTGACAGCCACATTGTTCTTGCCTGGGATCAGGTAACCACGCGGGCGGACGGCAGCAGATACGAAGGCTTCGTCGGATACAACGTGTATCGGGGAACAGTTTCAGGCCGGTACGACGAGACTACCTTGAACAAGGAGCCGGTCCGGACCAACAGCTTTAAAGATACCGCCGTTGTGAACGACAAAACGTATTATTACGTGGTCCGTTCCGTCGACAGTCCCATGCTTCCCTGGAAGGAGAGTCTCAATTCGCCGGAAGCGTCAGCCGCTTCGCGGGACCTGGCTCCGCCCGAAAGGCCGGCAGGTCTGACGGTGGTTCCGGGTGTGGGCAGGGTCTTCATGACCTGGAACGAAAACAGCGAACGCGACCTCGCCGGGTATTATGTCTACCGGTCGACACGGAGCGGCAGAGATTTCGAGCGGCTGACGGAAAAGCCGATAAACCGGAGCACCTATTCTGATGAGAATGTGAGGCCCGGTGTGTTATACTATTACGCTGTTTCCGCGGTAGACACCTCGGGTAACGAAAGCCCCAGGTCCCAGGAGCAAAAAGCGTACGCGGAGAAGCTTAGATAAAGAATTGTGTTGCGTCCTTTGACGTTGTGATCTGTTGCGGCCCTAGGCCGTGCTGTAAATTATATTCAGGACCACGTTCCCATGCATGATTTCATATATAAAAACGGTGAACTGTGTTGCGAGGGTGTTCCGGTAAGGACCATTGCCCAGCGTGTAGGCACGCCCTTTTACCTGTACAGCAGCAATACTCTTGCGAACCATGTCCGTGCGTTTGAGAGCGCCTTTGCGGGCGTTCAGCACGTTATCTGCTTTGCGCTCAAATCGAATTCGAACAGCGCGGTATTGAGACTGCTGGGGAAGGAAGGGGCGGGAGCGGACATCGTATCCGGAGGCGAACTGTTTCGCGCCCTCCGCGCCGGCATACCGCCGAAGAAAATCGTCTATGCCGGGGTGGGTAAACGAAGGGACGAAATCGAGTACGCTCTCAAAGTCGGGATTCTGATGTTCAATGTGGAATCCGGGGAGGAACTTCTGGCGATTGACCGGGCCGCCTGTGAAATGCACGCGAAAGCGCCTATTGCGCTCAGGGTGAACCCGGACATCGACCCGAAAACACATGCTTATATCTCAACCGGGCTCAAAGAAAATAAATTCGGCATACCGATCGAGCATGCGCTGGAGTATTACCAGACTGCCAAAAGCCTGGGCCACGTGGAAGTGGTCGGCATTCACCAGCATATCGGTTCCCAGATTACCGAGATCAAACCGTTTGTAGACGCGCTCGAGAAGCTGACGGGTTTCGTGCGGGAGCTCCGATCAGCCGGCGTCAACATCCGGTATATCAACATCGGCGGAGGTTTGGGTATCACCTACCGCGATGAAACACCGCCGCTTCCGCGCGATCTCTCTGAAGCGATCCAGCCGTTCATAAAGGACTGCAAATGCACGCTGGTTCTGGAGCCCGGACGGGCGATAGTGGGCAACGCAGGTATCCTCGTGACGAGCGTTCTTTATCATAAAGACAGCGGAGAGAAGAGGTTTCTGATCGTCGATGCGGGTATGAACGACCTGATCCGCCCCAGTCTGTATCACGCATTTCACGAAATAAAAGCGGTGGTCGAGCCCGTTTCCAGAGAAAAGGCAGTTTTCGACGTGGTCGGTCCGATTTGCGAATCAGGAGATTTCCTCGCGAAGGACCGTGAAATGCCGGAAGTACAAGACGGGGACCTTCTGGCCGTAATGAGCGCCGGCGCGTACGGGTTCTCCATGGCGTCGACCTATAACTCCCGAATGCGTCCGGCTGAAGTAATGGTGAGAGGCAGTGAGTATTTTATCGTCAGAGACCGCGAGACATACAGCGATCTGATCAGGGGCGAGAAAATACCCCGGTGGCTGGACTAGGTTACAGATCTCGGTTTGGCGAATGCGGATTGCGGAATTAAACCAAAAAGAAAGACAGAAATATTTCGTAAAGAAGCCATGAAAAAGATACCATTTTACAAAATGCAGGGAAGCGGCAACGATTTCATCCTGATTGACAACCGCAGGCAGATCCTGAAGGGAAGGGATCTGAAGGGTGTGGCGGGCGCTGTATGCGACCGCCATTACTCGGTCGGCGCGGACGGCCTGATCGTTATTGTGCGATCCAGGACGGCTGATTTCAAATGGCGGTTCTTCAATGCGGACGGGAGCGAGGCCGAGATGTGCGGAAACGGATCCCGCTGTGCAGCCCGTTTCGCATACATAAAAAAAATCGCGAAAAAGGCGATGTCGTTCGAAACGCTGGCCGGGCTTATTCATGCGGAGATCAGGAAAAGCGGGGTCAGGGTGCAGCTGACTGGAGCAGGTGATATACGCATGAATGTGACCGTACCGCTCGAGAACGAGGCGAGAGTCGGCCATTTCATCAATACCGGCGTTCCTCATCTCGTCTATTTCTCGGACAGCGTTGAAGCAGAGGACGTGAAGGAAACAGGCAGGAAGACGCGTTACAGCGACCTTTTCAAGCCGCGCGGCGCCAACGTTAATTTTGTTCAAGTCGTCGGTCCCCGAATCTTGAAAGTCAGGACCTACGAGCGCGGCGTTGAGGGCGAGACGATGGCTTGCGGCACCGGTTCCGTGGCTGCCGCGTTGATCGCGGGCAAGCTTGACCTCGTTTCCTCTCCGGTCACGGTAATGACGAGAAGCGGAGAAAAACTGGTCGTTTCGTTCGAAAGAACCGGGGACGGGTTCGTCAATCTTCGTCTTGAAGGCGCCGCAGAGGTGATCTGCGAGGGAATGCTTTATATTTAGCGCGGATCGCGTGTCGAGAGGTTATGGTAACGATGCCGGTTTCGTTCAGCGTCAAGTGGTAACGGTATAAACCGAACAACGCAACCAATGCCGATACGGGTTTCGTTGCCGATTTACGAGTAACGTTTATAACTGCGGAGTTTACCGCGAGGAGGCTTTATGTTCAAAGGTTCAATGGTTGCGATCGTTACACCGTTCAAAAACGGCAAGCTGGACGAAAAGGCTCTTGGCGACCTGATCGAGTTTCATATAAAAAGCGGCACCGACGTTATTGTGCCGTGCGGAACGACCGGAGAGTCCGCCACGCTATCACACGAGGAGCATCGCCGCGTTGTGGAGTTTACAGTAAAGACAGTGAACAAAAGGACGCCCGTGATCGCCGGCGCCGGGTCGAACAGCACCGCGGAAACTCTGGAGCTGACTAAGTTCTCGAAGACGGCCGGCGCCGACGGCGTTCTGCTGATCACGCCCTATTACAACAAACCGACCCAGGAAGGACTCTACCAGCACTTCAAGAAGGTGGCCGAATCCACGGATATCCCGATTGTGTTGTATAACGTTCCGGGAAGAACGAGCGTTAACATGCTGCCTTCAACCGTGGCCCGGCTCCGGTCTATCAAGAACATCGTCGGCATCAAGGAAGCAACAGGCGATATGAAGCAGGTCAGTGAACTGATCCGGCTCTGCGGCAAAGATTTCGACGTCATTTCCGGCGACGATTTTACCACGCTGCCGCTTCTTTGCCTGGGGGGAGTCGGCGCCATTTCGGTAACCACGAATATCGTTCCTGCTGATGCCGCAGGCATGTTTGACGCCTTCTTTGCAGGCAAGATGGAAGAGGCGCTGAGGCTCCATTATAAGATGGAGCCGCTGCACAGCGCCATGTTCATCGAAACGAACCCGATCCCGGTCAAGACTTCTCTCGCCTTTATGGGCAGGATAGCCGAGGAGTTCAGACTGCCGCTCTGCCCGATGGCCGACGCGAACAAGGAGAAGCTTAAGAAGTCGCTGAAGGATTACGGATTGCTGTAAAAAAGAGAAACCAGTGGACGCGGATTAACGCGGAAAAAGCGGATCAAGCAGAAAAAAATCTGCGCGACTCTGCGAAATCTGCGGCCAAAGATTATAGGAGTGTTATTATGATCAAAGCGGTCGTTACCGGCGCAGCCGGCAGAATGGGGTCCCGTATCATCAATCTGCTTTCATCGGCGGACGGTATCCGTCTTTCAGGAGCGATAGAACGAAAAGGCCATGCCCTTGTCGGCAAGGATTCCTACGGTCCGGCGGGTCTTCCGAGCGGCGGAGTCCTTATCATGATAACGGACGATCTGGCCGCGGCGCTGAAAGCCGGCGATGTCCTGATTGATTTTACCTTCCCCGAGTCGAGCCTGGATCACATCCGTACGTGCGCGGAGCTCGGCAAACCGGCTGTCATCGGCTCCACCGGTTTTTCAGGGCCGCAGCTCGATGAAATCAGAAAGTTCGTCCAGAAGATTCCCTGCGTGCTCTCCCCGAACATGAGCATCGGCGTAAACCTCTGCTTTAAAATCCTGGAAGAAGTGGCCAGGACCGTTGGCGAGGACTATGATATGGAGATCGTCGAAGCGCATCACCGCATGAAAAAAGACGCCCCGTCCGGTACTGCGGTCAAGATGGCCCAGGTATTGGCGGATGCCGTCCACAGGAATCTTGACGAAGTAGGTGTGTACACGCGCAAGGGCATGATCGGCGAAAGGTCAAAAAAAGAAATAGGGATCCAAACCGTCCGGGCAGGAGACATCGTCGGAGAACATACGGTCATGTTCGCGGGCAAAGGCGAGCGCATCGAGATAACGCATCGCGCGCACAGCCGGGACACGTTTGCCGCCGGAGCGCTGCGGGCCGCAAAATGGGTAGTCGGACAGAAGCCCGGATTGTACGATATGCGGGACGTGCTGGGATTGAAATAATGTTGAGTAAAGATCAGTCACTGTATGGCTTGTTGTCACTTTGAACTAAAGGAGTTTACTGAATGAAAAAGATCCTGCTTAACCTGCTATTGGGTGTTCTATTTCTTTTCCCGTTTTCCACGAGCGCATTTTCAAACGCAGACGGGTGCGCGGGCAACTGTACCGACTGCCATAAACTGGAAAAGAAGGAAGCCGACGTCATCGTCAAAAAATTGGTGCCGAACGGAAAAATAGTCGATATAAAACTTTCACCGGTCAAAAGCATTTGGCAGATCGACGTTGACGCGGACGGAAAACACGGCGCGCTGTTTCTCGATTTTTCCAAGAAATATCTGATTGCCGGTCAAATGGTACCGGTCGATACGATCGGGAAAATGCCTCCACCGGCTCCCGCAAAGGTTAATTTTTCCAGTATTCCGCTCAAGAATGCTGTTGTTTTTGGTCCGAAAAACGCCGCACGGAAAGTGGTGGTCATTACCGACCCTGATTGCCCGTATTGCAGAAACCTCCACGCAGAGATGAAGAAAGTGCTGACCGCGAGGAAGGATGTGGCATTTTACCTGATGCTGTATCCCCTCCCCATGCACAAAGACGCCTACAAAAAGGTCCAGGCGATCCTGTGTGAAAAATCGGTTCACCTCACCAACGAAGCTTTCGAAGGGAAACCCGTGCCTGAGCCCAAGTGCTCGAACGAGCAGGTAGAGAAGAACAAGGCGCTGGTACAAAAACTGGGATTCAACAGCACACCGACCCTTATACGGGACGATGGAACGGTTCTGAACGGGTTTCGGCCAGCCGACCAGCTTTCCGCCTGGATCGACGGCAAGTAATATTGGCGGTGATGGCGTCTGTTCTAACCCAGAACCGAAAAGCAATTTTCACACGAAGCCACAAAGCCACAAAGAAAAGAGTCTAATACTGTATTCTGTTTACTCCGTGTGAGACAGATTCTTGATTCATGTTTCACTGGTCTGAGACGAAGCAACACTAACAAACGCTTTTCTACGTTTTCCAGGGGTAGAACTTAACCGTCTCGGGCAGAACGGCGGTCGTCTATGAAACTGGTTCGGTTTTTGGCAGGGGCCAGGCAGGCATGCGGAATACTGGACGGGGACGAGATTTCGGAACTTGAAAGAAACACCTTTTCCTCTTTCACAACAGCCACGACCCGTCACTTCCTGTCCCGGGTGAAACTTCTTGCACCCTCGCATCCGTCTAAGATCGTAGCGGTCGGGCTGAATTACCGTGACCATGCGGAGGAACTCGGCTTCCCGGTCGCGGAGGAACCGATCATCTTTTTGAAGCCGCCTACGAGCGTCATCGGTCCGGCAGAAACGATCGTCTATCCCGCGAGCAGTGCGCGGGTTGATTATGAAGCAGAACTCGGAATTGTAATCAGGGACCGGACGAGGAACATCACTCCCGAAGAGGCTGCTGTCCACATACTGGGCTATACGTGCGTGAATGATGTTACCGCACGGGATCTGCAGCAAAAGGACGGGCAGTGGACGCGCGCCAAATCTTTCGATACCTTCTGCCCTGTGGGGCCCTGGATAGAGACCGATCTCGACCCGGGCGATCTTCTCATCGAGGCTTATCTGAACAGTGAGCGAAAGCAGTCTTCGCGCACCTCTCAGTTTATTTTCAGGATTCCCTATCTTGTAAGCTTCATCTCGCAGATCATGACGCTCGAGCCGGGCGACCTCATCATATCCGGCACGCCGCCGGGAATCGGACCGATGAAACCGGGGGACGAGATCGAGGTTCGGATCGAAGGAATAGGAAGCCTGAAGAACACCGTGAAGTAAGATGATCCGCAGATTACGAAGATTTCACAGATTAATAAAGTCGAGGCTAAACCAAGAGGCGCGGAAAAACCGTTTATAATTCTTTCTGTGCCATCAGTATCATAGTAAAATGAGCTGGAGTTTTATGTTTTACAATCTGCGTTATCTGCGAAATCTGCGGATAAAGCATTTATTACGTCAGGTTGAAAAGCTCCAATAATTTTTTTCAATGGAGGATGCGCAGTTGGCGACACCGAGCGACACCTACATTCAATCCCTTTTTGCCGAGCGAATCGGCGGCGCGCTGTTCGGCAAGGAACAGAAGATCTACAAATTCGAAAAGATCAAGCGCGCAAAACGGGCAGCGCTCGCGGCCCATCCCGGCGTTGAGCTTATCGATTTCGGCGTAGGCGAACCCGACGAGATGGCCTTCCCCGGCGTAGTGAAGGCGCTCCAGACCGAAGCGGAAAAACCGGAAAACCGCGGATATGCGGACAACGGCATCCAGGAATTTAAAGACGCAGCCGCCCGATACCTGAGCAGCGTCTATGGGGTACGCAATATCAATCCTGAGACAGAGGTGGTGCACGGCATCGGGAGCAAACCCGTGCTGGCAATGTTTCCGGCGATTTTCATCAACCCCGGCGATGTTACACTCATGACCGTACCGGGTTATCCTGTAATGGGCACTCACACCCGGTGGTACAGGGGCGAGGTCGTGAACCTGCCGCTCCTGGAGCAGAACGGATTTCTGCCGGACCTTGACTCAGTTACGCCGGACGTGAAAAAAAGGGCCAAGCTTCTCTATATCAACTACCCTAATAACCCGACAGGGGCAGGCGCGACTACTGCCTTTTTTGAAAAGGTGGTGGCGTTTGCGAAAGCGAACAGCGTTATCGTCGTGCACGATGCCGCGTATGCCGGCCTCGTATACGGCGCGAAACCGCTCTCGTTCCTTTCCGTGGATGGGGCAAAGGATGTAGGTGTCGAGATTCACTCCCTCTCCAAGGCGTATAATATGACCGGCTGGCGGCTCGCATTCGTTGCCGGCAATGAACGGGTCATCGCCGGATACGCGAACGTGAAGGACAATTACGATTCCGGTCAGTTCAAGGCGCTCCAGAAGGCCGGCGTCTACGCCCTTGACAATCCCGAGATGACGGATGTTATCTCAGCGAAGTATGAGAGAAGGCTCAGGGCGATGTGTGCCGTTTTGTCCGAAATGGGATTTAATGCGAAGCTCCCCGCGGGATCGTTTTACCTGTATGTAAAGATGCCAACTGGAGTGAAGGGCGGAAGGTCCTTTGCGAATGCAGAGGAATTTTCGGAGTTTCTGATCACCCAAAAGCTTATCAGCACCGTTCCGTGGGATGATGCCGGCGCGTATATCCGCTTTTCGGCAACCTTCGAGTGCAGGGGCGCAGCCGACGAGCAGCGGGTGCTGGCTGAATTCAAAAAGCGGATGGCTGGGATGCAGTTTGAATTCTGAAAAACCTTTTGGACACGGATAAAATTGGAAAAGTCGGTGCTTTAATCCGGTGTTTCCGTGTTAATCCGTGTCCCAATAACAAACATGTCTGCTACCGCATACATCGGTCTGGGCTCGAATATGGGCGACAGGATAGCCTTCTGCAGGCGCGCGATCGAGGTTTTGAACCGCGCAGGACGCGTCCTCAATCAGTCATCCTTTTACTGCACTGAGCCGGTCGGATATGAAAAGCAGGAAGAATTTGTCAATGCGGCGGTCGAGATAGAGACCGAATTCTCACCGCTGAACCTGCTGGCGGCGTGCCGATCGATTGAAAACGAACTTGGCCGTATACGAGCTGTCCGCTGGGGACCGCGTACGATCGATCTCGACATCCTGCTGTTCGGTGATCAGGTCATTAGCAGGCCGGATCTTGTGATACCACATGCTCAATTGGCATTGCGAAAGTTTGTGCTCGTACCCCTGAGCGAGATCGCGCCTCTTGCCGTGCATCCCGTTCTCAACAAGACGATCTCTCAGCTGCTCCATGAGCTGAAGGACCCCCATCGTGTTGTAAAATGCGGCGCCGCATGAACAACAGAATCGTGAAACGCTTTATCCGCAGATTTCACAGAATACGCAGATGAAAAAAATAAACCAAGACCTGCTTTAATCATTAAAATCAGCGTAATCTGCGGCTATATAATGAATCAAGTTTTTATGAACAGGAAACCCGATACGTATACCCGCTACATCGTTACGGAAGGCCCGATCGGGGTCGGAAAAACGAGCCTCACGTCCCTTCTCGCAGAGGAACTCGGCGCCCGGCTGATCCTTGAATGCGCAGAGGACAACCCCTTCCTGTCCGACTTTTACAGAGACTCGGCGCGCTACCGGTTCCAGACGCAGATGTTTTTTCTTATGAACCGTTTTGCACAGCAGGAGCAGATGGTCCAGCCGGACCTTTTCACCCGCATTACCATCAGCGACTATCTGTTTGCAAAGGACCGCATTTTCGCCTACCTGACGCTCAATGACCATGAGTTGGCGCTGTACGAGCAAATCTACAAAATGCTCGAGCCGAAAATCGTGCGGCCCGACCTTGTCATTTTCCTTCAGGCCGACACCGAGACCCTCCTGCGAAGGATCAAACAGCGCGGCAGGTCCTTCGAAAAGGACATCAACGCCGAATACATTGCCGATGTGAACGAGGCGTACAATCATTTCTTCTTCCGCTATTCCGAGACACCGCTCCTCGTCATCAATACCTCCGACATAGACTTTGTGCACCGCCGCGAGGACCTGAACGATCTCCTCAAGCAGATCCTGACCATGAAGCACGGCACCCAGTATTACGTGCCGGTTTCTGGTGGTAAGAAGTAAAGAGCGGCAGAGAATCGTCTACCCAGCGCGTCCCTTCCTGAAACACTTCTCATCGAGCTTTGCATTTTAATATTGAATTTTAGACTTATTTTTACTATGCTCTTTTTGATTCCAAAACTCGCTGACGAATAGCTGGGTTTTTACCTTGCTTTTTCGATATGTTTGAAATATTGTGAAATAGGAATCGTCCTCGCGGGCAGTTTCTTCACAGATGACCTTAATCCTAATGGGTGCTGGCGTGAAACAGATGCTAATATTAATATTAATATTAATATTAATTTTTCTTGCAATTGCACTAGCGTCCGTTATCAAAGCAGTAATACGGGCACGCAGGTTGAGGAAATTCCGTTCAGAAAGCGTTGTCCTCCCTTCTGCAGAACAGCCTAGCGGTATTGATACGTCCATAAGCATCAAAGACGAGCAACGTTCGCGACTTGAACCAGGGTCAGATAGTTCGAAGCCCCCTTTGCCCGAGACGGGCACGTTCAAGGAGAAGGCGGGCGAATCAATCGAAAAACCTACTGAGGGTCCAGATGTCATGGTCTCGATCGGTCCTGCACCCGCGCCGTCTCCGGGAGAGCTTGCTGTCTCCAAGCAAGCAGAGGAAGTCGGCGAACAATCATTGCAGCCTGGTGGTTCAGCGAAGGAACAAGCGGAAGGAAACATTCCTCAACAAACTGCACAATCCGAAAAGCGGGACACCCCAGCTTCGCCGGATGCTTACGGGCCGTCAAAGAGTGTACTCGCTGCCGGCCCGCAAGAGCCGAAAGTATCGGCAACGCAATCGGCCTCAGGTGCCGATGTCACACCAGGTGTACGCGTCGAATCAAAAAACGAAGGCGGGGTACCTGGACGATTCATTTACCAGCCTCCCGTTATCAAACCACCCAAGAGCCAGCCTCGGACCGCGGCGCAACCAAGCCCAAAGCAACGTGAGGAACGCCGTGGGCAACCATTGGAGGTGAGTATCCAGGCGATTTTCGACCGGCATGGTTTCTGCCAGATCCGCTTGCTTGGGCAACGGTTCCCGGACAGCGAGCAAGAAATAGAAGTAAGCAGCGGCAGGAAAGATTTCGTATTGAGTGCGTATGGCGATGCATGGTATGAAATTAATGCTGGTGAGAGGCTGTCTGAACTCCTCAGCGAAGGCTTTCAATTTTCTGCACGCGACAGTGGCACTCAATCCTCTTGGCGGTTGAGTGGCCGCGATGTCTATGTGCTTGCAGGGTATCATGGTCTTGCCGGTTCTGTATCAACGACATGGCTGAGAATAGGTCGCGAAGACCAAGTTGTGCTGTGCAAAGCCGGCCGTGCCGAGGAAGTAAGGGCGGTTCTTGATCAGGCTGGGTGCGGACAGCTAGAGGCTCATCGTGAGGATTACGGTGCACCAGCGGGTTGGGTCTTCTTCCGCGGGGTGAAGCCTTTACGAACCCTGCCGCACTCGTCCGGTAATGACATCCTTAATATCCTAAGGCCGCTGCCGGAAGTCGAGATTGAACTGGATGGCGGACTGTGGCTGTACGACTCGGTGTGGCTCACAGGATTTCCGCCGAAGATCAGTGTCAGCGGCGATATCCCGCCACATACGGAGGTAAGGATCGACAACCATCCAGCTGTGCTCCAAGCAAACGGGGGTTTCATTGCCTCGGGATGGGACGGGGACGGAAACCATATTGTCTGGTGCGGCGGCACACAGGCCAAGTACTCCATTGCTTCTCCATCGCCCGGCTGGGATCTATGGCAACCGTACGACTATGCCGACGGTACGCTATGCGGGGCAATTGCCACACCGCGGCACGCTGCACAGCTCGTAACTGTGCCGACTACCAACCGCGTGTTGCTTGGCGCAAAGCCCGGCGAAGTCTTCCGGTGCGAAGCGCGGGCCGGTACGGAATGGACAGGGTTCGTTCCTTTCGAGGTTGTATGGGCGGTGCCGGACAATGCGCTGCACAGCGACAAGAATCTCCACCGGGTAAGGCTTATTGCGCCGATCTCGCCGGGTCAACAGGTAGAGACCCGGACATCTCGTCGAAAGGAACGGCTTACTATCTGGCGCTGGTGTCAGGCAATCCTCGACTGTAAACGAAAAGGCTTGTTAATTTGGCCTATTGATAGCGAGACCGAACGGCTGTGGCAAAACTACTCATTGCTCGCTAGGGCGATATGGAGGACTCTGAGGCAGCATGGGACCAAATGAGCTTCTGTTCTGGCTTTCCGCGCGCAGTGCGGGATCGTGGCCGCAATTCAAGTCCGCTGTGGAGGAAATTTTTTCTGAAGGCGATGAACTGAACAACAGAGCCCCGGAAAGCTATCGGCTTCATCAACGTCTACGCTTCAACCTCCAAAGCCTGGCTCATGTAGAGTTCGATGCAGCAGACTGTGAAAATGGCTGGCGAGTGACGCCGCCGGTACTTACGCTCACCAGGCTGGCCGTCCGCGGCACTGCAGGTGTTCTCTGTGGTGCGCGCCTGCCGGAGACGATCCGCCGTTTTGAAGGGCTTGCTGGTGCTACCTGTGAGCGCTATAAGGTCTCTGAGCAACCAGACGTAGTCCGGGTATCGGCTCCCTGTCTCGAACCACTCGTCGCGCTGGCTGAAACCGCGGGCATAAAGGTTCAACCGGATGCGTCTGTGGCAATTCTTAGTTGCTTGCCGCCTTTGGACAGCTTGGCTGTGTGGCGGGAAACACCGCTTCCATTCGGCAAGGACTGGGAGGTCAAGTATTTTGAAATCAAACGGCGGTCGTACCGCTGGACCGGGTCTTCCGTTGCTGAGGCAAACAGGATCACAGATGGATTGTTCCAGTTCATGCAATTCCAAACGTACAAGTATTTTCTTCGGGTAAAAGGGCGCACCTTCATGGTTGGAGGACAGGCTGGCAAGTTCTTCTTGCTTGCCAAGCACGGCCGGCAAGTCGTGCATTATAATCGCAACGCACAATGTTTGGCTGTTCCAGCCATTTTGCGCCCGCCGTATCTTTTGGAACGGGCGCTGGTGTTGTGTTCCGGATTTCTGCCGGATTATGACGCAACAAGCAGGATGTTAGTTTACCGGGAGATCCCGGAAGGCATTGCCGGTTTCGCGGCGCACATTTTGAGGCAGCCTAGCCTATGAAAAATCCAATACATGTCTTTAACTCCCTTCGCGAGATGTACCTCCGTTACCTGGACAGTCCGTTTGACTTGCGGTATCCGGATCTGGTCAGAGAGCGTGACCGGCTGCTGGATGTAGACGGGCGGATTCACCGTGCCCCCCTGATCGAGCCGGTACCGCTTTACGCAGACTGCGGCCAAACATTTGCGGATATGACCCGTTCAATTCTAAGCGGGAGATGGAGCGCACAGGAGATCAATGATCTTGCCAACTTTGTTTCGCTGGAACTCTTTCCCGCCAGCCGCAAGCCCTACACGCACCAGCGCGATGTGTTTGTTGAGACAGTCCTGAACAGTCATGACGTAGTAGTTACAACCGGCACTGGTTCAGGCAAGACGGAATGCTTCTTGCTGCCTGTGCTCGCTGCCCTGGTGAGGGAGTCTGCCAGATGGGGAACAATGCCGCCTTCACCAGTTCAAATGGATTGGTGGAATCGCAGCGGGCAAAGAATTTCCCAGCGAGGCCATGAAAACCCCGCAGCGCGTCCGGCTGCAATCCGCGCGTTGATACTCTATCCGCTGAATGCGCTTGTAGAGGACCAGCTTGCCCGCTTGCGCGCAGCGCTGGATGGGGACCACGCCAGGCAGTGGCTTCGCGCCCGCCGGGCCGGCAACCTGTTCTATTTTGGCCGTTATACAGGCCGTACGCCTGTGCCCGGGCTGCAAGATCCCGGGAAGTTGAAACGCTTGCGTGAAACTCTGATTGACCTGGAACAAGCGGTCCTGCAGGTAGCTGGTTCTCAGGCGGCGCGTTTCTTCCCGCGTCTCGATGGCGGAGAAATGTGGTCGCGCTGGGATATGCAGGAGGCGCCGCCGGATATCCTTATCACTAACTACTCTATGCTGAACATCATGTTGATGCGCAGTTTGGAGGCGCCGATCTTCGATCTGACCAGGCAATGGCTTGCAGCCGATCCCTCGAACATTTTTCATCTCATCGTGGATGAATTGCATACATATCGCGGCACGCCGGGCACGGAGGTGGCTTACTTGATCCGTGTTCTGTTAGAGCGGCTTGGACTGCAACCGGATTCCCCGCAGTTGCGAATCATTGCATCCAGCGCATCCGTCGCTGGCGATGCTTCCGGCCTCGATTATCTGGAAGCGTTCCTCGCACGGGACCGGAACCGGTTCGCTATTGTCTCCGGAAACATGATTCCACCGACGCCAGGCGCGGCTGCACGTATCCAGAATTACGCCACTCCGCTACGTGACTTGGGTGGGCAGTTGCGCAGGGGCTCCGGCAGCATTCAGGCTTTGGCGTCCGCTTTTCAACAATCAGTTGGAGCACCGCTTACGCCTGGGAACGATCCAGGCCGCGTGCTAGGTGCGGCGCTAGAGCACATTGATGCGCCTTCAGCCCTCCGCGAGATATGTATCTCCCAAAACGCACAGATAACTCGTCCCCGCATGCCAGCAGAAATCGGGAGCGCTTTGTTTCCCAACCTTCCGGACAGCGAGCGCGCAGATGCAGTGGAAGGTTTGCTTGCCGGACTCTGCGCGGGCCGCAATGCAGGGGGCGGAGCAGTGCTGCCCATCCGTGCGCATATGTTCTTCCGCAACCTGCAAGGCTTGTGGGCTTGCACCGACCCCGCCTGCAACGCTGCGCCGCCGCGCATGCCGCCTGGCCCTGTGGGCAGCCTTTACTACGCACCGGCCCTAACTTGCAACTGCGGATCGCGGATCCTGGAACTTCTATACTGTGAGGCCTGTGGCGAGGTATTCGTTGGCGGCTACCGGAGGCCAGGTAATAACTCCAATGAGTGGTTTCTAAGCCCTGATCACCCGGATCTGGAAAAATCGCCTGATCTGGTTTCTCTGGACCGGGATTACATGCGGTATGCTGTTTTCTGGCCTGCATCGAACGGGTTAAGGCCAGGGCGGATCAGCTGGGTCGAGAAGAACATTCAACGCCGCTGGATTGAGGCGCACCTGGTTGCTTCAGAAGCAAAGGTTGCACACGGCGGGAATCCGCATGCGGTGCGCGGCTATCTGTACTATGTTCCTGCCTTTCATGTGCCTGGCGGCGGGTTTATTGATCCGGCATCACTTAATCTACTGCCCCAGGATAGGAAGCGCACGATACGTGCCTATCCTGCCTACTGCCCCCGGTGTGATACTAGCTGGTCGTGGAGCGACATCGGTTCACCCATCCGGACACAGCGTACCGGCTTCCAGAAACTTGCCCAAGTGCTTTCCGAAGTGCTCGTGCGGGAGGCGGGGCGCACAGATCCGCACGCGCGAAAGCTTGTTGTGTTCTCCGACAGCCGCCAGGATGCCGCGAAGCTATCTGCCGGAATGCGCTTTGCTCATTACCGCGATGTGATGCGTCAAGCGCTTGCTGCCGCTCTGGGCAATCAAGGCAGCGGCGTCGAAGCGTTCTGGAAGCAGGTAACCGGTCAACCCCTGTCTGTTGATGAACGTGTGCATGCTACTGAATTCGCTGCGCAGCGCCCCAACGATGCGCTGGCACTCGGCATGGCAGCGAATACGGCGATGGCAAATCAGCCATCCATTACAAATCCTGCGCTAACTTGGCAGCAGGCGGCTCAGCGCATCCGGAACCGTGCAGTCACAGGTCCGTTCGCTATCACACCGCTGGCTCTGGATGCAGCCGGGCAACTCCTCGATCGGGGTATGAATCCTGGAGGATGGTCGCAAGACGTTCTTTGGTCAGACCCGTTAAACAAAAGGGGCCACTGGCAGGATTTGTATAACTGGCCAGCAGGTGGCGTTCCGTCTGAGAAGCCACCAAGCGCACTGAATCCCGCCCAGCAGATCCATCTCCGGCAAATCCATCAACATACCGAGCAAGAGCTGATGGATATCATTTTTGCATCGGGCCGGAGGAGTCTGGAGTCTTTGCGGCTTGCTTATGTAACGGCAGACCGCATCGAATACCCGCAACCGAATTCGGTTATACAAGAAACCGCGGACGGCGTTATCAGAATCCTCGGCTCCCGGCGAAAGCTATCCTCCAAAGATGCGAATAGTTTGGCGGCGGCGCCTGGCTATGTGCGCAACTACGTTGAGGCGGTTGCCAATCTGCAAGGCCTCGTGCGGGATGACCTGCTGCGAGACGTTGTTAACTACCTTGAGCAGGCCGGTTGCCTGAACCAGTTCGTGCTTCAAGACCGCGCGCTTTGCTTGCAGCCGCCCGGCGATGTTTTTTTTGAGTGCCGGCAATGCAGGCGCCTTCATCTGCACCGAGCTGGTGGAATCTGTACTGAGTGTCTGGAGCCGCTTGGCGCTCCTCTGATGATGGCGGCCCGTCCGCTGGGTGACGATTACTACGCCTATCTTGCAACACGGGCAGGCGAACCATACCGCCTGAATTGCGAGGAACTCACGGGGCAGACGAACAAGAACGATGCGCGCCGCCGGCAGCGATTATTCCAGAACATTGTATTGCCTCAGTTGGAGAACGGGCTGACGGATCCCGTAGATCTGCTTAGTGTTACTACGACCATGGAAGCTGGCGTGGATATTGGCGGGCTGCTCGCGGTGATGATGGCAAATATGCCGCCCATGAGATTTAACTACCAGCAACGCGTCGGTCGCGCGGGGCGTCGCGGTGCAGGGCTGTCTGTTGCGCTTACCCTTTGCCGAGGGCGGAGTCATGACGACTATTATTTTCAGCGGCCAGACCGGATAACATCCGACCCGCCACCCGTTCCCTATGTAGATTTGGGCAGTGAACCCATCTTGAAACGTGTGCTGGTCAAGGAGGTCCTGCGGCAGGCATTTGATCAGTTAAACTTGGCACCCTCGGCGGATAGCGTGCATGGAGAATTCGGTACCGCAGCGGGATGGGGTCAGCCTCTAAACGCCGGTCCCACCGTCCGAGACTTGATTGCTGGCTGGATCCACAATCACTCGCGTGAAGTCGAAAGAGTATGCGATATACTGTTGGTTCACAGCAACTTGCATGCTCGTCGGCAATTCCTGCTCGATTTTGTTAACCACGACCTTATTGGCGAGATTGACACGATAGCAGCCAGCTCAGCTTTTGCCCATGAACACTTGAGCCAGCGTCTTGCTGAAGCAGGGCTTCTTCCGATGTTCGGATTCCCGACGCGCGTGCGGCTGCTCTTTCATGAGAGGCCGTCACGCGCCGATTGGCCCCCGGAAGAGGGGGTTGTAGACCGGGAACTGGACCTGGCAATCAGCCAATTCGCACCCGGTTCGGAAACGGTAAAGGACGGCCTCATTCATACCTCAATTGGTGTTGTTCATTACATGCCTGGCCCAAGGGGGGTGGATGAGCAGCCGGGTCCGCTCGGCCCGCCTGTGCCCATCGGGCTTTGCCGTGCGTGCCAGGCGGTTGATGCTTCACCGTCACCGGGTGCAACACACTGCTCTGTTTGCAATTCATCCGAATTCGAGGTGATTCAGCTGGCACAACCGCTTGGGTTTCGTACCTGGGACGGCGCGAGTCGCGACTTCGACGGGCAGTTCGAATGGTCGCCGAGGGCCTCGAGACCGAAAGCAGGTGCCACCATGCGTCCGTTAACCCGACAATCCAACTTCGGGGTTTGGTCGGATCAAGAGACGGTCTACGTGATCAATGACAACGATGGTCGCAGCTTCGAGTTCAGAAAACTCGAGCGCAGCGAGACATGGGTTACGCAAGAGGCTCTTGCGCAAATAAACCGTGTAAATGTTCGTTTTGATGTCATTGCGGGCACGGATCGCCGTGCTCTTGCCTCTATCAAGATAACAGATTTGATGTTGCTCGGTATTACACAATGGCCAACGGGAGTTTTTGCGTCGCCTCAGAATGTGTACGGGCGGGCCGCGCTCTACTCGTTTGGTTTCCTGCTACGCCGCGCCGCAGCTGATCTACTGGATATTGACGAGCGCGAGTTGAAGGTCGGGCTTCGAGTGGTGCGGGAGCCATCGGGAAGCATCTCTGGCCAAGTCTTCATGTCGGACAGCCTGGACAATGGGGCCGGTTACAGCTCCCGCCTCGGGCAGCCGGCCCAAGCCGGACAGCTCCTGCAATATGTAGTTGGGATCGGCGACACGAGATTTCACGCGCCCCTTGTCGCATCGACTCACACCGTGAATTGCCAGACTTCATGTCCGGACTGTGTGCGTGACTTCAGCAATCTTGCCTACCATAACATTCTCGACTGGCGACTTGGTCTTGATTTGGCGCGGCTGGCTCTCGATGCAACGGCGGCTATTGACTTCACGGAACCGTACTGGGCTGCACTGTACTCGACCGTAGTTCCGAACTACTTCACGGGATCAGGCATGCAGCGTGTAACGCTTGCCGGGCTGCAAGCCGGCCAGCGCGGCAATATCATCGAAATAGTTACTCACCCCTTGTGGGATATCAGCGATCTGCACAACATTCACCCGCAGCTGGCAGTGGCCCACGCACAAGCCACAGCCACGGGTCGTCGAGTCGTGTTGAAGTCCCTCTTCGATGTGCTGCGCAGGCCTTATTAAGGAAGAAACAGGTGAGAACTACGAACATGCACTCGTCTAACAACAACGCGTCAAAGGCAATTCCTCTATTGTCGTTCTTCACTGGCGGAGGCTTCCTGGATATGGGGTTTGAACAGGAGGGTTTCCGGGTCATATGGGTCAATGAGCATAGCACCGCTTTTTTGGATCTGTACAAGAAGGCATACCCATCATGGCGCCGACGGAGGAAACAATCGCACTGCAGTATAGTTATTGAAGAATCCTCAATCGAGGAGTTGACGCATGCAAAAATCCTGGCAGATGCCTTCCCCCGCAAAAGGCCACACTTATTCGGAGTGGTAGGTGCTCCTCCATGCCCAGATTTTAGCCAAGCAGGCCAGCATAAAGGCCATAACGGAGTGAATGGAAGACTCACGAAAACATATGTTGAGCTGTTATGCCAGATTAAACCGACATTCTTTGTTTTGGAAAACGTCAGCGGTTTGGCGAGATTCACGAGGCACCGCAAGTTTCTCAACCGCGTGAAGCGGAAGCTGGAACGCGCGGGATATGCTATTGACGAGAGGATTTTGAACGCGCTTGAGTACGGGGTACCGCAGCACCGCGAGAGGTTATTTGTTGTTGGGATCAAAAAGAGTTTCGCTAATCGCTACTTCCGGGAGCATGCGTTTGACCCTAACGCGTCTTGGTTTCCATGGCCAGCAAGTAAGTTTTCGAACGCAAAAAAAGCATATAAATGGCCAAGCCAAGTCCGTTTGGGCGAGCGGCCGCAAAGGCCAAAAGACGTACCAGATAAGCTCTGCGTCTCCAGCTGCTTGGTGCGGAAAAGTGACCGGAACAGAATCCCCAACGCGAATAACATATTTAATTCATACTCGAATAAATTCTTTCGGGTTAAAGAAGGTGATAGCACAGGGAAATCGTTCAAGAGGCTTCATCGGTACCGTTACAGCCCGACAGCATGCTATGGAAATAATGAAGTGCACTTGCATCCATGGGAACCGAGGCGTCTTTCGCTGCGTGAAGTGATGCGAATTCAGGGCATTCCAGAATCCTATATTCTGCCCAAGAATGTGTTTTTGACGACTGCATTTAAAATGGTCAGCAATGGTGTGCCTGTGCCATTGGCCAAGGTCGTGGCAAATTCAATGAAAACCCTGATAGTGAAGATAGAGTCTATAAACAGGAAATCGAAAGGAAAACGGAGGACAAAATAGATATCTGGTCTCCCAAAAAGCGGAGCGATGTAATGTCTCGCATTCGCTCAGAAAATACGAAGCCGGAGCACATAGTGCGGTCTTTGCTGCATCGTATGGGATACCGCTTCAGGCTCCACAGGGCTGATCTGCCCGGTCGGCCCGATATTGTGATGCCTAAGTATAAAACCGTGATATTTGTTCATGGTTGCTTTTGGCATCAACACAAGGGATGTCGCGAAGGAATAATACCCAAGACAAAACGGCGATACTGGGGATCGAAACTGAGGCGTAATGTGCTCCGTGATAAAGAACATGTTCTTGCACTACGCAAAATGGGATGGCGCGTCGTTGTGGTATGGGAATGCGAGGCAGAAAAGAAGCCGGGCGCGGTAAAGAATAGACTTGGGAGCGTGATCTCCAAATGATCCGTCGGGATCGGATGGCAGGGGGCGCTTCCGAGCTGTTTGACCTCATGACTCCCAGCAAATTCAAATGTATAAGGCCGTTCAGGTACCGCAGCGGAGAAATCCTTTTGTCAAAGCGTGATCTGGAAATACTGTTGCGAGATGAATTTTTGCGCGCTACTCGTGAATGTCAAACGCTTGGCTATAACCCCACTGGATTTATGCGACTCCTTAGTGACCGCGGTACGATTGAACGGTTATACATGGGGAGTTACGAGGGCTTTGAAAGGTTGTGGCGATTAGGACGGTTAGATTTGTCTGTTGAAGCGATCATTCGTCGAGAGCCGTACCGTACTCTCTTTGCGCCAGAAGTTCTTGACAGGGCAGAACAAAAACTGAGAGACGTTGGTTATTTCAAATAAGAAAGATATTTGCTGCTTCCTTTGAACGTTAATCCATAGATCATTCAATAACAGAACTTATCAGCACTAGGCGCTCTTTATGGTTTTCCAACTGCGTCCTGTTTATCTTTTTTCTTGTCGGCGAAGTGAAGAAATGATGTTGCGGGCAGCATGAGCGGCTCCCAAGGGCCACGTCCCATGAGTGACAACAGGAACTCTCGTGCCGCACTGTACAGGATCGATGACCCTGTCACTCTGACGAGGTCGGCAGGGGGAGTTGCAGAGTAATCGGGATCGACCTCAAAGAACCCCACTAGGGCAAGCGATACATCATAAGGCAAGGGCCGCTCATCAATAGGTTCAATTTTAACATCGAGCATGACCTGAAAATCAAGCGGGTTCTGTTTAAGTGTGCCAACGCGCACGTTTGATTTAACAGAAAAGTCTATATTTTCCTCTTTAAAGTCCTCATATTTAAAATTCGGGTTCGCCTTTAAAGAGACTTCGGTACAGAAATAATTTTTAAGCCGCAATGGGGCCTTTGACATCTTTCGAAACCTCGCTCTCGATCTCTTCAATTTCAGGTGACTTCCATGAAACCTCGGGTTTCTTTTCCCCTTTGATTACGTCAAACCAGCGAACATCTACATTATCGGCCACCACATGTATATGAACTTTTCCCCCGAGCGTCCTGGTGAGTCGAACCATTGAATCGATAGTAAAATTTACGTCACCTTTAAAGACTTTGGTCATATAGGCCTGACTGGTTTTGAGAGAACGCGCCATATCCGCCTTGGTCAAGCCTTTTTGCTTCATAAGCTGATAGAGGTCTGAGGTGAACTCCAATATCGCTTTGCTTGTCCAGTAAGTGTCCTTAGTTTTAACTTTTTCAAACAGTGACGCGAGAGATTGCTTCTTCATCGCTTACTCCTCATCATTTAAAAATATTAAATTGTTGCTCGCTTTCTCTTTGAGGTAAAATGTTTTTGCCTTTAATGCTCGTTCTATATCCGATTTTTTCGTTTTTTGCGATTGTTTCATGAAGCCATGAGTACAAACGATAAGTTTCCCTTCATCATAGAACCATGCGACACGAAGTCTTCCGGCAATGAATTCCCAGATATCTTCCGCTATTTGGTGACAAATATCCGCCGGCAGTCGGCGAGGACCATTTTTTACTACATGATCCAGCAGGGCGATCAATCTATCTCTATTTGCTTCCAGATTTGAAGGTTGATTTGAAAGGAACTCCGAAACTTGACAATCTCCGCGGTCCGAGCATGCCGCGTATACCCGCCAGGCGCAACCATCTATCGTTCTTATTTTCTTTATATACATAATATTAACTTTTAGGTTAACTGTCAAGTCGAAATAACATATTTGTTTATCACTCGCTAACTCAACGTTTTAATGGGACTTTAGGGAAAAAGAGCTTAAATAGCAAGCTTTATTTACCCCTCTCAATGAAAACTATTTTTACAAAAGGCGAACTTAACAACGTAATACTGGTCATATTGGCTGCTCAGCAATCCCGCTGACAAACTGCTTGTTTTTTTCCCCTCCTTCGGTATAGTGCTTCCATGTCCGCACATGATAAACTTATTAAGAAATTCGACGTCATCATCGTCGGCGCAGGCGCTTCAGGACTTTTCTGCGCGAGCGAGTGCGGGAAGAGGGGCCGTTCGGTCCTCCTTCTTGACCATGCAGACCGGGTCTGTTCGAAGGTCCTGGTCTCCGGAGGCGGGCGATGCAACTTCACGAACCTGAATGTGACCGCGGATCATTATCTCTCTGCAAACCCCCATTTCTGCCGTTCGGCTCTGGCACGGTTCACTCCGCATGACATGGTCGGCCTGCTTAAAAAACACCGGATTTCGTATTATGAGAAAGAGGCCGGCCAGCTCTTCTGCGCAAAAAGTTCACGTGACATCGTGAATATGCTCATGAATGAATGCAGCAGCGCGGGAGTCCAAATCCTGCTCAAAACCGCGATCACAGGCATCAGCAAGGAGCAGACTTTCAAGGTCGTGACCGGTCGTGGCGACGTTTCGACCGACAGCCTCGTTATTGCCACAGGCGGCCTCTCATACGAGAACTTGGGCGCGTCCGGCTTTGGGCACGCCGTAGCGCGGCAGTTCGGCCTGAAGGTGAGGGAGCTGAAGCCGGGACTTGTGCCGTTCACCTTTTCACCGAATGATCGGAACTCTTTTCGAGATTTGGCGGGCATATCTCTTGATACAACGGTAAAAGTTGAAGGCAGGCAATTTCGCGGCAATGTTCTCTTCACGCATCGCGGCCTGAGCGGCCCTGCAGTGCTTCAGGCCTCATCGTACTGGAAAAAGGGGACGTCGATTATTATCGATCTTTTCCCGGACAGGGACGTCAAGGCCCTATTGATTGGTGAGCGCAGCAGTAAGATGGAATTGAAGACACTCCTCGGGCGTTTTTTTTCAAAGCGTTTCGCGGAAACCTGGTGCGACCTTTTTGCGCTGTCGAAGCCGATGGTCCAGTATTCCGACAAAGACCTGCGGGCCATTGCTGAACAACTGCACGCCTGGGAAATCAAGCCGCTGGCAACCGAAGGATACACTAATGCGGAAGTCACCACAGGCGGGATCGATACGGAAGAAATTTCGTCAAAGACGATGCAGGCAAAAAAAGTGGCAGGTCTGTTCTTCATCGGCGAGGTGCTGGACGTTACCGGGCAGCTTGGCGGGTACAACCTTCACTGGGCCTGGGCATCCGGCCACGCAGCCGGGCAGTTTGCCTAGTGTTTTCTTTATAAAAAGGCTCCGCAAAAGGAACAGGTCACATCCCGGACTAACGGCAGTACCTTGACAACCCATGCACTGTAGTGCATGATATATCATCAGGCGAAAGTGTTTCAGAAAATATCGAGCGCATGCGAATAATGCCATGAGAATCATAACCACTATTTCCGAAATGCAGTCTGTTTCAGAATCATTCAGACATGGGGGAAAGACGATTGGATTCGTTCCCACCATGGGCTTCCTGCACGAAGGGCATCTGTCTCTCATGCGAGCGGCGCGGGAGGAATGCGATGTTGTTGTTGCAAGCATCTTTGTGAACCCTACGCAGTTCGGACCCCGGGAGGACCTTAACCGCTATCCGCACGACGAGGAAGGAGACCGGAAAAAATGCGTGTCTGCCGGAGTGGACGTTCTCTTCATGCCCGGCACCTCAGAGATGTATCCTGAAACACCGGCCGTCTTCGTTACGGTCGAGGGAATAGCAGATCTGCTCGAAGGAGCCGTGCGGCCGGGACATTTCAGGGGCGTTGCCACGGTCGTCGCGAAGCTTTTCAACATCATAAAACCGCACATTGCTTACTTTGGCCAGAAGGATTTTCAGCAGTGCGTCGTGATCAAACGGATGGTAAAAGGACTTGACTTCGATGTCCGCGTCGAAGTGCTTCCTACAGTTCGGGAGGCAGACGGATTGGCAATGAGCTCGCGGAATACCTACTTAAGCACCGAGGAGCGCCGGGCTTCAGCAGTGTTGTTCAAGGCCCTGTCCGCGGCTCGTGACCTGTTTCTGGCAGGGGCAACTGATCCTGAAAAACTGAAAAACAAAATTCGCACAATCTTCGAGAGCGAGACAGGGTTCAGCATCGATTATGTCGAAGCGGCCGACCCTGAAAACCTGGAGCCGCTTTCCCAACCTGCTAAAAAAATAGTACTATTAATTGCCGCACGAATCGGCAAGACCCGCCTGATTGACAACATAGTATTAGTATGATATGTATATTCATAATCTTATGTTTTTTCCATTACGAAAGGCGTAGATTAAATGCCGATGCTGAAGCTCAGCGATCATGCGCTCAACATACTGGTTACGGCGCGAACAGTTGTTTCCGAGCTCGACCTCGATAAGGCGCTTGCCGTCGTTTTGAGGAAAGCAATGGCGATAACGAAAACCCGGGCGGGAAGCATTGCCTTGTACAATGCAAGGACCGGGACCATGCGGCTGTATGCTCATAAGGGCTTTTCCAAAGGGTTCATATCGAACCGGGAGTGGAAGGCCAGGAAGGGCGGGCTTACTGAACAAATTTTAAAATCACGTACAGTTACGGTATTTAACAAAAAGACCAATACCTCATTCTTCACGAATTCCGCCGCCGTGAACGAAGGTATAAAATCCCTGGTCTGTGTGCCGCTCATCTATTCCGGTGATGTTGTCGGGATCCTCTACGTCGATGACTTCACAGCACGAAGATTTCCGAAGTCGGCGCTGCACGCCCTGGATATCCTTGCCTCCTTCGCTTCCATAGCAATCCACCATGCGCGGACTCACCATCACGTAAAGCACCAGGCCATGACGGACAGCCTGACCGGCCTGTTCAACCGCAGGTCCTTCGAGAATATCCTGGGCAGGGAGTTCCAGCGAGCCGCGCGCCATCGCCGCGAGTTTTCACTGGCTCTTGTAGACGTGGACGATTTCAAAAAATTCAACGATGCGTTCGGTCACCAGGCGGGGGATGAAGCTCTTGCGCGGCTAGGCCAGGCCATCCGGGGCGCAGTCAGAAGCACTGACGTTGCGGCCCGCTACGGAGGAGATGAGATAGCCATCATCCTGCCGGAAACCAAGCTTTCCAAAGCGTATACTCTTTTCGCAGGCCGGATCAAGCGTCAGATAGAGGAGGGTTTTACGAGGCTGTCGAAGGGCAGACATGCCCTGACCGTTACTATAGGAATTGCATCGTATCCTCAGGACGGCGAAAACGCAATGAACCTCATTCTGTCAGCCGACCGTGCGCTGCTCGGAGCAAAAAAAGAAAAGCACAGCCGCAGGATCGGCTGTGCCCGCATGGTTCCCGGCGCCCTTCTCTCTATACCATTACGACCTCATACTGCTCCTGGTGCAGGTTCGGGTCGGCCTTGATGACGATCTTCTTCTGAAATTCCCTCTCTAACTCTTCCACGCCGGTGCGCTCTTCTTCGTACATCATATCGGCAACTACCGAGTTGACCGTAACAAGCGCTTTTTTCTCATCTGCGCCGGTAAACGCCCGGCGGATCTCCCGAAAGACCTCATAGCAGATTGTTCGGGCCGACTTGACGTAGCCGCGGCCATCGCAGTACGGGCAGAGATCGCAGAGCGTCCGGCCGAGACTCTCGCGGATGCGCTTACGGGTCATTTCTATAAGCCCGATGGGAGAGATGTGCGATATCGTGGTCTTCGCCTTGTCGCTCGCGAGCGCCTCCTGGAGCGCGGAATACACCTTCCGCCGGTTGTCCTCCCGCTCCATATCGATGAAGTCGAGAATGATGATCCCTCCGATGTTTCTGAGCCGAAGCTGGTATGCTATCTCGCGCAATGCTTCCAGGTTGGTCTTCAGGATCGTGTCCTCGAGCGTCCGTTTGCCTACGTACCGGCCGGTATTCACGTCGATCGTTGTAAGCGCCTCTGTCTGGTCGATGATGATGTATCCGCCGGACTTGAGCCATACCTTTCTGCCGAGTGCACGGGATATCTCGATCTCGACCCCGTAATGGTCGAAAATGGGCTCATCTCCGTCATAGAGCTTGACGCGCCGGCTGAGCTGCGGGATGGAGGAATCGATGAAGTCCTTCACCCGCTGGTATTCGTCATCCGAATCGACTACCATCCGGTCCACATCCCTGGTAAAAACATCCCTTATTACCCGGAAGACCAGGTCGAGCTCGTTGTGCATGAGGGCCGGCGCAGAAGTCTTTTCCCGTTTTTTCTGGATATTTTCCCAGAGCCGCGATAGAAATTCTATGTCAGCCGTGAATTCATCTTCGCTCTTCTCCTGGCTCGCAGTCCTTATGATATAGCCGGTATTGGGCTTTCTCAGCCTGCTGACGATTTCGCGAAGCCGCTTCCGTTCTTCTCCGTTCTCGATGCGGCGCGATACCCCGATATGGTTCACGCCGGGCATCATGACAAGATAACGGCCGGGGATGCTGATATACGTCGTAACCCTCGCGCCCTTTGTGCTTATCGGCTCCTTGGAAACCTGGACCAGAATCTCCTGGCCTTCCTGCAGCAGGTCCTCGATTTGGCTCGAATAGGAGCGTTTACGCTTGGGTTCCACCTCGAGCTCCAAACCTTCGTCTTCCATCATGGGCGTATATTCGGAGGTGCTGTCGAAGACGTCTCCGACGTACAGAAAGGCCGACTTTTCCAGCCCGATGTCCACGAAGGCGGCCTGCATGCCGGGCAGCACCTTCATGACTCGCCCTTTGTACACATTGCCCGCTATGCCCCGGTCTTTTTTCCGGTCGATGTATATTTCGGTTACGAGGCTGTTTTCGAGAAGCGCAACGCGCGTTTCTTCCCGGCCGGCATTGACGATGATCTCAGATGACATGATTTCTCCTTAACAATGTTTATATGCAATAAATTAAATATATAATAGGGCGAAATTTAATACAAGAATAAAAATTTATGAAGGTTCGGGAAAAGAACTTCAGTTTTTAGGGTACATGGTGGGAGGGCCAAAGTATCAGGATAGCGCGCACAGGAAAACGAAAAAGGGCATGTCATCCGTTCTGAATGTCCATCGGGGTTGCCCATGCATCGTGAGAGCGATAATACATTTCCGTCCGCCGGATCCTGAGCAGCATGGCTGCATCCGGGCTACTTTCGAAGATTTGCGCGATCACATCCTGGATACGGGGCCGGACACCGTCTTTGTCCTGAAGCGTTATCAGCAGTGCAGCGCAATTCTCCGCTGCTGCAACCGATTCGATACCGGTCCTTATATCGTTCGAGCGGCCTTCCTTTGTTACGATAACGGAGCTGCGAGACAGAAAACGCTCCGCGATCCCGTTGAGCGAAGCGGCGTTCGATTCGGGAATATGAACGCGATAGTCGTACCTGCAGATGCTTCCCGAAAGAGAAGGGGCCTTACCGGGGATAACGCGAGACTCAAGAATACGCACCCCTTCGGGAAGCATGTTGTTAAGGGCCATCGCAGTACCGGCTGCATCAACAAAAGCATCGCACTCGAGGTCTACGTACTCCGCCTCGCTCTCGATGCCCACTGGCAGAGCCGGCCCGAACGCAGTCTTGGGATGCGGATTAAACCCTCGTGAAAAAGCTATCTTTACCGTGGCCCGCATAAGGGTCCTATGGAAAAGGCTCATGAAATCCAGGTGCGAAAGGAAGCGGAGTCTCCCTGTCTTGGTATATTTTATCCTGATGTGCTTCGTCAATTCCGCAACGCCTTCGAGTTTGCTGACGGCCGGCGCTTCGTACGCTTTCCGCACCGACGGCGTTCCGGGCAGGCCCAGTGACATCGTCCCCCCGTCTTGGCAGCCGATTCCGCAATGGGAGCACTCTGTCCTGCAGTTCTCCGTGATCTGAGCGTCGGCCGCCCGACGGTATTCCCGCTGAAGAAATTCCTTCGTTACGCCGCTCTTCACATGGTCCCACGGCAGGGCCTCCTCCAGGGCGTAGGAGCGAGAGGCGCAGTCCGCCGCATTCATTCCGAATTTTTCAAAAGCGGCTGCCCATTTTCGGAAGTCGAAACATTCGCTCCAGCCGTCGAAACAACATCCGAGCCGTACGGCTTCCTCGATTACCCGGCCGAGGGAACGGTCGCCCCGCGCAAATGCCCCTTCCAGAAGACTGGTCTCGCCATGGTGCGGCTTGAGAGCGATGCCGCGCTTCGTGAGCCCTTTCTCGAGGTGCGCCTGCTTTCTCCGGATCTCCCCGAGCGGCGCCTGTCCTATCCATTGAAACGGCGTATGCGGCTTTGGCACGAAGGTAGAAACGCTGATATTAATCTGAATGCGACGCTTTGAACTGCGGCGCGCCCGGGCCAGGATTTCCGTTCCAAGTCTGATTATGCCGTCCAGGTCCTCGTCCGTCTCGGTTGGCAAACCGATCATGAAGTAAAGCTTCAGGACATTCCAGCCGTTCTTAAAGATGGTTTCTGCGGCGTCAAGAAGGTCCTGATCGGTGACCGGCTTATTGATGACGCGGCGGAGCCGTTCGGTTCCTGCTTCGGGTGCGAGCGTAAATCCCGTCTTGCGTGTTCCCGCTATCGCTTTGACCATCTCGGGTGACAGAGTGCCGACGCGGAGTGATGGAAGCGATATCGAAACACGGCTGTCCCGATACCGGCTCATAAGACCGGTAATCAGCGGCTGAATTTCGGAATAGTCGCCAGAGCTGAGCGACGCAAGGGAGAGTTCATCGTACCCGGTACATGCGAGCGAGTTCTCCAGAATGCTTGTGACCCGCTCGGGGCTCCTCTCCCGATACGGCCGGTAAATGACACCCGCCTGACAAAAACGGCAGCCGCGGATGCATCCGCGGGCCACTTCGGCGGTCACCCGGTCATGAACTGGTTTCAAAAGGGGGAGCATGGGCCGCTCGGGATATGGGGCGGAATCGATGCTTTTGATATAGCGCCGGCGGACGATCGTTTTTCCGAAGGCCGGAACGTAGAACCCGTCGAGTTTCGCCGCTTCACTCAGAAATCGCGGCCGCTCAGAATATTTTTGTTTCAGCTCGATCAACTCATGGACTGCTTCTTCAGCCTCTCCGATGAAAAAAACGTCGATAAAATCGGAAAGCGGTTCGGGATTTACCGCGCACGGCCCGCCTGCAATTATAAGCGGATGATCGTCCGTCCGATCGCATGCGTGGAGCGGGATGTGGGCCAGATCAAGCCCTATCACGATGTTCGTATACGACAGCTCATACTGAAGCGTAATCCCGATGATGTCGAATTCTATGAGCGGGATGCCGGACTCAAGACTTTTGAGCGGCCTGCCGCTTGCGCGCAGCCTCTTCTCGTAATCTATCCAGGGAGAAAAAACGCGTTCGCAGGCAGTGTCCGGCCTGGTGTTCAGAATATCATACAGGATGCGGAGGCCGAGATGAGACATGCCGATCTCGTAGGTGTCCGGAAAAAAAAGGCAGATCCTGGTCCTGACCTTCGAGAGATCCTTGTGAATACTGTTGATCTCCGTGTTTATGTAACGAGCGGGCTTGGATACCAGTGGGAGAAAGTCTTCGAGCAAGGGAACTCCTTTAATGCGCATAGAGCATAGCGCATGGCGCATGGCGTAAAAAACTTCTCACCCTTTGCGCTATGCTCTATGCACTCTGCGGTGTATTAGTAGAACAGCTGAAACCGTCGTATCTGGATATTCAGGAGCAAGCCGAGAGCGAGGAAGGTTGTAATGACGGATGTCCCGCCGTAGCTGACAAGCGGAAGCGGCACGCCCACCACCGGCACCATGCCGACCGCCATTCCCACGTTAATAAAAACGTACAGCGAGATCATGGATACGATGCCGGCCGCCATGAGCACACCGAGACGGTCCTTGGCGTTCTTGGCTGTATCAACGCCTACCAGCAGCAGCAGCACGTACAGAACGACCACCAGCCCGGCGCCCAGTAGTCCGCGCTCCTCGGCGATGACCGCGAAGATGAAGTCCGTATGCCGTTCGGGCAGAAACGCCATCTGGCTCTGGGTGCCTTTCCGGAAACCCTTGCCCGTGATCTGGCCGGACCCCACCGCAATCTTCGACTGGTTTGCGTGGTAGCCGCTCCCGCGCGGGTCCGCGCCCGGATCTATGAAGGCTCTGATCCTGTTCTGCTGGTATGGTTTCAGCGACCCCCACAGCTTATCCCGTACCGGTGAAACCAGAAATACCACCGATGCGACGGTTGCGCCTATCAGCAGAAGCACGAGAACTGCGCGCAGCCGGATGCCCGCTATCATTACGACCAGGGATGAGGTGAAAAGCAGCATAAGCGCCGTGCCGAGATCGGGTTGCTTCAAAACGAGCACAAGCGGGATCGCCACCATCACGGCCGGGATGGCCAGGTCCCGCAGATCGTAATTGCCGCGTTTCGGATCTTCCGCAAAATACCGCGCAAGCGCAAGCGTAAGCGACAGTTTGGCAAACTCGGAGGGCTGGAACACAAAGGGTCCGATAGCAAGCCAGCGCTGCGCGCCCATCCCGGTCTTGCCCGCAACCATGACGAGCACCAGGAGGAGAAGTGATGCGGCGTAAAGGACATACGCATAGCGGCCCACTGTGTGATAATCAACAATAACCGCACAAAACATAACGATCAGGCCTGTCCCGATCCAGATCAGCTGCTTGTAATACAGCGGCGACGGGCCTTTGGACGTATACGTTGCGCTGTAAACCGCAGTGATGCCGACGAGCACGATGGTGGCCACGAGTGCGATTATGCCCCACGGCAAATTAGCGAGCCGTCGCTGATCCAGCATTTTTCAAGTACTCCTCTATGACGCGTTTCGCGATGGGCGCTGCGACGCTGCCGCCATGTCCGCCGTGCTCGACCAGCACGGCAATCGCAATCCTGGGATTATCGGCCGGGGCGTACGCAACAAACCATGCATGGTCCCCGGTCTTTGCTGAAAGCTTCCTCCCGGCGACCTTCTGCGCAATCACCTGGGCGGTGCCGGTCTTGCCCGCCACGGTTGCAAGCGGAGTCTTAGCACCGTGCGCCGTACCGCCCGGCTCATTTACGACGCCGATAAGCGCTTTTCTTACTTCTTCAAGAGCGGCACGATCAAACACAAGCTGCTTATTTTGTTCCGGTGAAAAAGACTTTACCGCGCCCGTCTCCCGGTTTCTCGTCAGTTTGAGAAGCGACGGGCGGTAGAAATACCCGCCGTTTGCGACGACGCTCATCATCTGACATGCCTGAATCGGGCTTACGAGCACGAACCCCTGGCCGATGGAATTGATGTAGGAGTCGGCTGTGCGCCATATGTCGCCAGTCCGTTTCTTTTTCCAGTCGGTCGTCGGAATCAGCCCCGGCTTTTCATCAGGAAGAAAGATCCCGGTCAGACTGCCGTAACCCAGTTTCCTTGCGTATTCGGCGACACGGTCCCACCCGATCCGATCTCCCATCGTATAGTAGTAAACGTCACATGACTCAACAAGGGCCCGGTGGAACGAGACCACGCCATGCCCTTCCTTTTTCCAGCACCGGAAGGTATGATTGCCGAGCTTCAGTCCGCCCCGGCAGGTGACGCTGTCGCCGGGCTTGATAACGCCCAATTCGAGTCCGGCAAGCGAAACGATGATCTTGAACGTGGAGCCGGGAGGATATACGCTCTGGATCGCGCGATTATAAAGCGGATGCGAGTCGTCGTTCATCAGCCGAACCCAGTCTTTCGGCGTTATCCCGCGCGGAAACATGTTCGGATCGTAATTGGGATGGCTCGCGAGCGCCAGGATCTCCCCCGAACTCGGGTCCATTGCCACGACTGCCCCGGCGCGCTCGCCCAACCCTTCTTCGGCCGCCTTCTGCGCATCGAGATCGATCGTGAGATAAAGGTCGGTCCCCGGTCTCGGTTCTTCGATGCCCAGGTCTTTGACCTTTCTTCCGGCCGCATTCACCTGGATCATACGCCTGCCGGCAAATCCGCGCAGGTATTTATCGTAAACTTTTTCAAGCCCACCCTGGCCGGTTAGCAAGCCGATATCCTGCTGCTCCTGTTTCCGTTGAGCGCGGGAAACCTTGCCGATGTAGCCCAGCTGATGAGAGGCCAGCCCCTGGTAAGGATAATGCCTGCGATGCTCCGGTTCGATCAGGGCACCGGGGAGTTCATCCTGATGCGCCTCGACCAGCGCAACTTCCTCCCACGGCGCCTCTTCCCGTATTTTTACGGGTTCGTACTTCGTGCGGACCGGCGCCGCCTCGTCCAAAGCCTCGCGGATCACGTCGGGGCTGAGCTTGAGGATCGACGCGAGCCTGTTTATGGTATATTCGATGTCCGGCGCGTCTTCCGGGATGAGCGAAATGTCGAAAGTCAGGACGCTTTCAACGATCGGCCGGCCCTGGCGGTCGAAGATGATCCCTCTCGGCGGCCTGATTTTGACCGGCCTGATCCGGTTGCTTTCGGCCTGCTCCTGGTAAAAGTCGCCTTTAACTGCCTGAAGATACCAGAGGCGGGTGAGGAGAACGACGGCACAAAACACTATGAACACTACCAGGAGCGGAAGCCTTTTTTGAATATCGACGGGGTTGTCCTGATGCAACATCTCCTACTCCTTCTGGAGCGAACGCCGTCTCAAAATATTAATGATTTTTTTGCTGTTCATGAATTTGATCATAAAAGTGCCCAGGAAGCCGGTGTAGAGAGCCTGGGGCAGCATCTGGGTAAATAATAGACTGAAAAACGGGAACGATCCGTACAACACTTGCATCAGCAGGGCAATAACTATGCTTTCGCCAAGGGAAAAAGCCGTCAGGAAAACAACATTTGAAGGGCTTGCAATGTCGAGTACCCTTCTGCCGAGCAGTCCCGCGCTGAGGCCGAATAGTCCCCGCGAAAAAGCGGCCAACCCGATCAGGTTCGCGGAGCTTATGTCCTGCACAAGTCCGATGGCCATACCGGCGATTGTCGCTTCCAGAGGTCCCGTCAGCAAGCCGATGATATACAAAACCGCCAGGGAAATGTCGGGTTTGATGCCGGCGAGCGACAGCGGGTTGAACAGACTTGCCTGAACGGGAACAATGAGCAGGAGTATGACGCAGTATGCGAGGGGCTTCATTTTCTAAGCACCAGCGCCTCTTCCAGCCGGGAGAAGCCGACAGCCGGCTCGGCGACAACGGTTTGGAACGCAACCGCCTCGTGCTTGGTTACTTTAACGACTCTTGCGACAGGCAGCCCTTTCGGATAAATCCCGTCCAGGCCGGAAGTAACGAGCAGGTCGCCTTCCTGTATGTCCGCATAGTAGGAGACATACTTCAGAGCGCAGCTCCGAAGCTTGCCCTCAAGCAGCCCCTCCTCCCGATTTCGCTGCACGCGAACGGCAAGCGTGCTCCCAGGATCGGTAAGGAGCATGACCTTGGAAATGCCGGGAAGAACCGTCTCGACTTTTCCAACGACCCCCGCCGACGTAATGACTGCCATATCCTTGGCGATACCGTCGTCAGAGCCCTTATTGACTGTTACCGTACGAGAGAGCGGCGATGTTTCTTTGCCGATGACCTGAACCGTCAGGGACGAAAAGGGTTGGAGCTTTTTGAAGCCGACCATTTCGCGAAGAAGTTCATTTTCCAGGAGCAGCTCGTTCGTGATGGAATTTTCGAGCTTCACCCGCTCCAGCTCATCTTTTAAACGCACGTTTTCCCGTTCCGTCCGAACCAGGAAAACATACCCGTTTGCAGCCGACTCCACAAAGCGAAACGGCGCAATGATGATCCGCTCGAGAAAACCTGAAACCGCAAGGACCGGTTCCTCCAGAAAGAGCAGGCGACCGGCTTTCACCTGAAAGGTGATCAGCCAGAACATCAGCATGAAGAGGAGCAGTGTTGCGAAGAATTTTCTGTTTTTTGCAATAAGCCCGCGCATCCCTGGGCAGTTTTCCTTTACCCCGTTAGAGGTCGTCCTGAGTGCTCTCTTGCAGGCACCAAGGCAAGTTATCCAAATATTTTAATGATTGGTAATCAGCATTATTTCGACCTCTAACGGGGTAAACCCCGTCGGAGGCGCGGGCTCCCGGAAGCCTACATTCTGACTTTTTCGAGGATATCTTCATCATCGAGCATTTTGCCCGCACCCAAAACAACGCACGTAAGCGGGTCCTCGGCGATAATGATCGGAAGGGAAGTCTCCTCCCGCAGGAACACATCCATGCCTTTCAGCAGGGCTCCGCCGCCCGCGAGCACGATACCCTTGTCTACGATGTCAGCCGACAGCTCGGGGGGGGTATTTTCGAGCGCCTGCTTTATGCCGTTCAGGATCTGGCTTACCGGATCAGCTAGCGCTTCTCGAACTTCATCATCATCCAAAACGAGCGTCTTGGGGATGCCGGACACCAGGTCGCGGCCCTTGATCTCCATGGTCATCCGCGAATTGTCCGTTTTATAGGCCGAGCCGATCTCGAGCTTGATCTGCTCGGCCATCATCTCTCCGATCAGCAGATTGTATTTCCGCTTGATGTAATTTATGATGGCCTCGTCCATTTTGTCGCCGCCCACGCGGATCGCCTTGCTGTAGACCACGCCGTCCATGGATATGACGGCGATGTCCGTCGTGCCGCCCCCGATGTCGACGATCATATTTCCCGAAGGTTCCGAGATGGGAAGGCCGGTCCCGATGGCGGCCGCCACCGGCTCCTCGATCAGGTAAACGTCGCGGCCCCCCGACGTTATGGCCGCGTCCTTGACAGCGCGCTGCTCCACCTGCGTTATGCCGGAAGGAACGCCTATCACGATGCGCGGCCGCATAAAGGACTTCCGGTTATGAACCCGCTGGATGAAGTACCTGAGCATTTCACCCGTTATATCGAAGTCTGAAATCACGCCGTCCTTGATCGGCCGGATCGTTTTTACGCCGCCGGGCGTACGGCCCAGCATCTTTTTGGCTTCGGCACCGACGGCGAGCACTTTTCCTGTCTTGGCGGAAATGGCCACTACAGACGGTTCGTTGCATACGATCCCTTTTCCCTTTACGTAAACCAGCGTGTTTGCAGTCCCGAGGTCGATCGCCATGTCGTTCGAGAACCAGCCCATGATTGTATTAATCAACATTGTCTTGTCAGAACTCCTTTCGATAGTGCAGGATCAGTGCCGGCTGCTGTACGGAACACGCTTTTCCCGCTGCAAAGCCGCTGCCTCCAAGGCTTTTTAGTGCACTCTGTTATTCTGTTATTCATTCTTGTACTGCGGAGATGCGTTAAGCATTGTGCTTTACTGTATCGTGTTGCTCAATTTTTTGAAGGCAGGTCCGGTTGCCGTATCTCTTCCTGTCGCGCTTCCTCCACAACTTCGTTCGGCTGGACGACCCATGTGCGCGCAAGCATATCTCCGACCCTCATGCCTCTATCGTCGCCGACCGCGACGAGAGATTCCACGCCGAGAGCCAGAGGGCAGAGCACCCAACCTGCATAGGGTATGAGAAAAAGAACATAGGCTGCGGCCAACGGCACATTTCTCAGGATGGATTCCCGGTAGCTTGCCAAGCCGCCATGTTCCTTCGTAACACTGATGCCGATCACCTTTTTGCCGACGCTTTGCCCGTGAAACAGGCCGTCTCTGATCAAGATATAGCCGATTGCGGACAGAAAACCCAGAACGTCGGGCAGCCTTGCAAGCCCGATGATAAGCAGGAGATCAACAAAGCCTGCGACAGCCCGCGACGTGAGATCAGCTTTTTGCAAGCGTTCGCCTCCTAAACTCACACATGATATCAGAATGAAAAACGTATTTCAATAGTAAAAGTAAAGAATCGGGCGGTATTCGGGCGGTATTATAGATGATTGCGGCCGGTAACGGGTTACATTGCCTCAGCGAATGTCGCACTCATGATGCCCTTCGTAAATTAATAGCCGGACTGCGGGCAAGCGAATGGCACGCAAGGCGGGCATATTTCGGAAAAATCGGGCGAGCTTTTTTCGATGATATGGTGTATAATGACTTTTCATTGGGAGGGCTTATGTCGGAGAAACTGTCGGCGGGAGAAAACATTGCATCGTTCTGCACGAAATGCAAACTGGTTCTTGATCACGCGATCATTGCCATGGATGGAGAAGCGATCGCCAAGGTAAAATGCAAAACATGCGGCAGCGCGCATAAATACCGGAGCTCGGCGGCCGTGAAGCTGGCGCGGTCGGCCAGGAAAAAAGAAGACCCTATAAAAAGCGCCGAAATGATGTGGGAAAGCTGTATCGCAGAGGCCAAAGGCAAGGAGCGAATGTATGACATTGCCGGCAAGTACCGGGTGGGCGATATCATAGACCACAGGACCTTCGGCAAGGGAGTCGTACGGAAAATTTATGTGCAAAAAGTCGATGTGCTCTTCAGGGACAAAGAGCGGCTGATGGCGTCGGCAAACTGATTCTGTTAAACTGAACAAACGGAAGCGGGGGCTAAAGGATCTTAACTCGGCCCCATGACGCATCCCTGTCCGCAGTCAATTGGAATCGGGGCTGGCACTCTCTTCCCCCTTCGGTTTCAACTCCTTCCATGGTCAAATCAAAAATCCTAATAACCTGCGCCAAGGGCATCCCTCCTTTTTTAAAACAGGAACTGCTGTCGCTAAACTTTCCGGTATTGTCCGAACAGGTTGCCGGCGTGGAGACCGAAGGCGTTCTCGAGGACACGTTTCTGCTGAATGTCTCTCTCCGTACCGCACACCGCGTTTTGCTCACCCTTGCAGAATTCAAAGCAAAGAATGCCGAAGATCTGTATCGCGCGCTTTCGAAAATCGAATGGGAAGCGCTGATCCCCGGAGAGGGATACGTCTGTGTAACCTCCGGTGTTGAAAACGAAACAATACGGGATACCCGCTACGCGACCCTGAAGGCGAAGGATGCGATTGTTGATCGTATTAAACAGAAAACCGGCAGGCGGCCGGACTCCGGGCCTGACCGGGACAGGTCAGTTGTGCATCTGTACTGGAAGGAAGAGCGGGCAGTTGTCTATCTCGATACCTCAGGAGAGCCGCTGTCCCGCCGGGGATATCGGAAGATCCCGCTGGAAGCCCCGATGCAGGAGACGCTTGCAGCAGCGGTGGTGCTGGCCACGAACTGGCATGGAGAGGGCCACTTTATCAATCCCATGTGCGGCAGCGGAGCGCTCGCTATTGAGGCCGCTCTGATAGGCCTCAATCGGCCTCCGGCCCTGCTCAGAAGCAACTTCGGGTTTATGCATATAAAAGAATTCAACGAGTCAGCGTGGAATAAAACGAGGGAGGCCGGAAAACAGCAAGCGAAAAAATCAATTTCCGGCAGGATCATCGCAACCGATATAAGTACCGAGGCCGTAGAAGCCGCAAAGAAGAATGCGACGACGGCCGGAGTCGAACATTTGATCGAATTCAGTGTGTGCGACTATGCCGATACGCCTTTGTCCGGGTCAGGCATTATCGTGATGAACCCTCCGTATGGCGAACGCATGGGAGAGATTGCCAGTCTTGAAGGCCTCTACAAAGGCATCGGCGATTTCTTCAAGAACAAGTGTAAAGGATATACAGGCTATGTGTTCACTGGGAACCCCGCGCTTGCAAAAAAGGTGAGCCTCAAGCCGAAAAGGAGCATCCCGTTCTGGAACAGCGGCATAGAGTGCAGGCTCCTGGAGTATGAGCTGTACGAGGGGACGAGGAAGGTTAAAAAAGTGAAACCTGACGGGTAAACCAATCCCGACCCGCCCTGCCCCCCCCCACAAGCGGCCAGAGTCTCAACCCTTGCTCTTTCTCCCCGTCTATAGTAGATTTATGACCTGAGATGAAAAAAGCCTTCCATCAATCCGCTGTCCGAGGCCTCGCGTCTTGAAAGTAATCGAATACATCGACCTCGATACGTCAAAGGTAAAGCGGCAGTACGGCAAGGTCCGAACCTTTCTTGAGAACGGCGATTTCTATTCCGCCGACGTCAAGAAGCTGGCGGACCATGGCCTGTACCGGGCGAAGCTCGACGACACGAACCGGCTGCTGTTCAAGCTTATGGCCTTCGGCGGTGAACAATATGCCCTGATCCTGGAGGTCGTTCATCAGCACGCCTACGAGAAATCCAAATTTCTCCGGGGCATCCCCGTCGACGAAGCAAAGATACCCGCGCTGGATAAAGCGCCCGAATCACCCGAAGAACTGCCCGCTCTCCGGTATGTCAACCCTGCCCTTACCCGTTTTCATTTTCTCGATAAAATTATTTCCTTCGATCCGGACCAGCAGGACACTTTTCAGCGCCTGCCGCCGGTGCTCATCATCGGCCCGGCAGGGAGCGGAAAGACCGCGCTCACCCTTGAAAAGATGAAGCAGGCACAGGGGCGGATTCTGTACGTGACCCTCTCGCGCTACCTTGCGGACAACTCCCGCAACCTCTACTACGCGAATCATTATGAGAATGAAGACCAGGAAATTTCCTTTTTTTCCTTTCGCGAATTTCTGGAGACCCTGAGGGTGCCGGAAGGAAAAGAAATCTCCTATCTCGCGTTCGCAGGCTGGATCATGCGGATCCCGAAGCACCAGCGGGTATCGGATGCCCACAGGCTGTATGAGGAGTTCAGGGGAGTCCTGACCGGCTCCGTTGTGGACAAACCCTGGCTTTCCCGCGAGGAGTATCTCTCTCTCGGGGTCCGGCAGTCCATCTTTCTTTCCGAAGAGCGCGAACTGGTCTATACGCTTTTTGAAAAGTATCTCGTCTTCCTCAAGGAAAACGGGCTCTACGATCCCAATATTCTGGCCCACGAATACCTGCAACTGATAAAACAAGTTCATGATTTCGTCGTCGTGGACGAGGTGCAGGACATCACGAACGTTCAGCTTCAGCTGATCCTTCACAGCCTCAAGGAATTTAGGAATTTCATCCTGTGTGGGGACTCCAATCAGATCGTGCATCCCAATCACTTTTCCTGGAGCGGCCTCAAGACCATGCTTTACAATGCGGAGGAACTTCAGGCCGCCGAAGTGACTCGGATGCTCCAGTCAAATTTCAGAAATTCGGCGGAAGTGACAGGACTTGCGAACACGCTGCTCCGGATCAAGCAGAAGCGGTTCGGGTCCATAGACCGGGAAAGCAATTACCTTATGAAAAGCGTTTCGGACGCGGCAGGCGAACTCGTGCTCGTACGGGACACGGACAAGGCGAAACGGGAACTCGGCAAAAAGACAAGACGCTCGACAAAATTCGCGGTCCTGGTCATGCGGGACGAGGACAAGCCCGCGGCGCGGGAGTTTTTTGACACACCGCTGCTCTTCAGCATCCATGAAGCGAAAGGGCTGGAATACGAAAACGTGGTTCTCGTGAACTTTATCTCGAAGGAGCGCTCCCTATTCGGGGAGCTCGTGGACGGGGTAAGCGAGGAGGACCTGTCCGGCGACCTTGAGTACCGCAGGCCCCGGGACAAGACGGACAAGTCGCTCGAGGTCTACAAATTCTTCGTGAACTCTCTCTACGTGGCAATCACTCGCGCCGTTCAGAAGCTGTACCTGATAGAGAGCGACCTGAACCATCCGCTGATCGGCTTACTCGGGATAAAGGACGCGCGGGAAGACGTTGATGTTGACGCAAAGCAATCGAGCAGGGAAGAGTGGCAGGCGGAAGCGCGAAAACTCGAACTTCAGGGCAGGCTTGAACAGGCGGAAGAGATCAGGCGCGACATCCTCAAAACCCAGCCAGTGCCCTGGGAAGTATGCACGGCTGATCGGGTCCTCTATCTGCTGACCCGCGCAACAGACCCGAAAGAAGTGTCGCAGAAGCCGAAAAAAACGCTTCTGGAATACGCTCTCTTCTACGACAAGCGCCAGCTTCTCGAACAGCTCTATCAATCGGGTTTCGATAAGGCGAAGCCGTATTTCGACAATGTGAGCGGACATCTATTTTTAAATTATGAGCTGTACAACCAGCAGCGCGCAGGTCAAATCCAGAGAAATTATCAGGATTACACGGGGAGGTTCTATAAGGATAAATTGAGGCAGTGCGAGACATACGGAATCGATCTTCGCACGGCTTTCAACAAGACGCCGCTTATGCTGGCGGCGCTGCCCGGAAACGCTGCTCTAGTCAAAGAACTGCTTGCCGCGGGCGCGGACGGGGAGCTTGTTGACAGCTACGGCGTTACGGCCTGGCTCGGGGCGTTGGAACGCGCTGTCCATGAACCGGAATACGCCGCGAAACAGTTTGCTTCGGTGCACGAGATGCTCGCGCCGTCGCACGTAAGCCTCAAAGTCGACGAACGGCTGGTAAAGCTTGACGCCAGTCAGGGAGAGTTTCTCCTGTTTGCCGTTATCTTCGCTCTTTTGCACAGACGCTTCAGCGACCCGATCATGGCGTCCATCAATGCAGTCAAGCTTGCCGAGATGACGGCATTGCTGCCGGAGAGCGTCGTGCCCGCGTACCGTAAAAAGAGGACCTACCTCTCAGGGCTTCTGTCGAAAAATGAAGAGGACAGCACGAACCCGTACAGCCGGAAGCTTTTTCGGCGCGAGCGGCAGGGGTGGTATGTTCTGAATCCGAAACTTTCCGTTTTGTACAAGGATGAATGGGTCGACATTTACCGGCACGCAGGCATGGACCTCATCGCAAAATTGTGGCCGCGAGGGGAAGATGCATACCGCGCCTTGGTCGATCCGTTGATGAGCGAGAGGAGAGGAGGCAGCGCAATCAGTAGCTGAATTGTAGCCCGACCGCAAACCGGAACTGTCCGGAGCACCAGAAGAAGAATACGATCGAAATGTGATCGCCAGCAAAGGCATCACGGCATGTTTAACGGCAGTCCGGCACTCATAAAACCGAAGCGCAGCATTCCGTTCTGGAACAACGGCATCGAGTGCAGGTTATTGGAGTATGAATTGTACGAAGGAACGAGGAAGGTGAAAAAAGTGAAGATGTAAGCACACGCTCGCCATTTTTTCTCTGATGTACTTCAACTCTGAATCGTTGTATTTTCCCTTGACAATAAATTGAACATCAATATAATCAATTAACCCTTCACGATAGTAAGTTCTCGATCTACGAGTGTAAACCGCGTGCAATCGCTTCAGTCGTTACAGCATCACTCTTGAAAAAATGATAAGAACAACTGCGTCAATTTATGATATCCTCGATAGCCGCGTGGTGGCTTTTGCTGGTTCTATTGCATCCATAATTGGACTCGGATACATTGTTTACGAAATGCTTCATGGAGTCCAAATTGAACTCTATCAGAAGATCCTCTACTGTTTGCTTCTTCTAATTTTCTTCGCAACAGCACTCTATTCTTTTCGTGTACGCTCTGATAAACAGGCGGTAGAAAAATGTTTTTATCAGATGCACGAGATCAATCATTTATATCGTAATACACTCTGCCAGATGTTTTCTGAAAGAGATCCAATTTCTGATACTACCGTTCTATTGCAGAACGAGAGAACGGTTCTCGAGGCTGTTTGTCAAAGAATAGCAGTAATATATTCCACACTCACACGCCGCCCTTGCGTAGTTACATTTAAGTTGCTTACTAAGAATGGCAATAGATATTTCTGCGAAACATATGTTCGCAGCGAAATGAAGTCTACCAGAGATGATGACCATCCAAAAGTGTTTGAAGTAAAAACTGGAGCAAATTCAGCATTCGATGATTCATTAAAATTCGTTCCAGGTCGGCCTTCATTTTATCACTCGCCAGATTTAACAAAAGACAAAGAGTATCGAAATCAGCGGCCTAATTGGATAAATTATTATAAGAGCACAATCGTAGTCCCGGTTCGGTATGCAGATACTAATAAGGTAGGTCAGGATGGAGCGACGGAGGACGTAGGGTTTTTAGCAGTAGACACATTGTCGCGGAATCGTCTTAAAAAAGGATTTCAAGTACAAATTCTTTGTGCATTCGCTGATCAAATGTTCAACTTTATTCAACTTATGAGGGGTAACTACTGCATAGCAAGGAAATCAGTGTCGGGCAATGCGAAAGCTTGATCTTAATGATATACTTTTTTAGAGGAGGTTCGCTGTATGGAAAGCAAATCGGGTGAGATAACGGTCCACATTACTGAAGAAACTGATCAGTGGAATCGCATTGCATTAGCGCTTTCTCGTGATAAGCGACGCCCAATTTCCACGTTGACAGCTATTTTGGGAGTAAGTGCGCTGCTGGACGCCTATGAAAATGAAACTAAGAGACTTATTGCAGCCGACAATGCGGTGTCGAAATAAAAGTTCTCTCCATTGAACCAGAATTAACATTATCATTATTGGTGAAAAGCTTAAATCTGGAAGAGCCACGTTTTTCTGCCTACCCTTTGATCCTCTGCTTCAATTCCACAGAGCAAAAGCCTGAATAATCATTTGTAATGCTGGACTTAAAGAGCAGTTTTATGTTATTGTCGTGCTGTTCTGCTCAGTCCTCAAGCCCGCTTTGTTTATCCTCAGAAAAATCTCTGTGGCCACTGAGAAATTCCCCCTTGGAGCATAAATGAAACTTGACGAATTACTATCCACTCTCGATAAACCTATTGTAGTTCGGCCTGTACGGCGCATGACTCAAAGCGAACTCGAGAGTTACCTCGATACGGCTGCAAATATTCTACGAGGCAATGCGGATCACTCGGAATTCCGTGGCTATGTGTTCGCACTGCTCTTCTATAAACGAATCAACGACTGTTTTTTGGAAGATGTGGGTCGTGAAACCACCGTACTGAACGTTGCCGGGATATCTGAAAAACAAGCCAAGTATCTTGCTCGACAACCAGAATTGCACCACTTCGTTGTCCCGGAAAAGTCGGCCTGGGATACTGTTGCACGGACAGCAAAAGGCCATCTCGGCCAGGCGCTCAACGATGCCATGCTTGCCATTGAGCGGGCCAACGCCCACCGTCAGAATAATTTCGACGGCATCCTGACCGGCAAGATTGATTTCAACAAGCAGGATGAACTCCCGCGCGATAAACTCGTAAACCTCATTAATCATTTCAGCAGCCAGAAGTTCGACCGCGCTCATGTCTCGGACGACCTGTTCGGCAATGCTTATGAATACCTGATCCGCAACTTCGCCAGCAAAGCCGGCAAATCCAGCGGTGAGTTCTATACTCCGGCCGAAGTGGGTTTTCTTATGTCCGAGATGCTGGAGCCCAAGCCCGGCATGAGCATCTGCGACTGGTCCCATGGTTCCGGCGGTCTGCTCCTGCAGTGCCTCCGTTACGTGAAGAAGCATGGCGGAGATGTACGGCAGTTGATCCTGCACGGCCAGGAATCTAACGTCGCCACTTACAACATCTCGCGCATCAACATGATCCTGCATGGCGTACCCGTTTGGGACCACAAGCAGGGTGACTCACTGCGCGACCCTCGCCATCTCTTACGCAATAATGTTATTAAACAATTCGACCGAATCATAATGAATCCACCATTCTCGCTGGAAGACTGGGGGTATGACACTGTAGTCTCCGGAGACAAGTTTGGACGATTTTCTTTCGGACTGCCGCCTGCTTCGAATGGTGACTGGGCATGGTTGCAGCAGATCGCGGATTCGCTGAAAGACCTCAATCCGAAAACCGGAGAAGCGGGGAAGGGGATGGTGGTCATGTCCCAGGGTGTGCTGTTCCGGGGCCAGCCCGAGCAGACGGAAGAGGAAGACGGACAGAACCAGAAGGCGGATGCGGAATACATAATCCGGCGCGGTTTCATCGAGGCTGATCTTATCGAATGCATCGTGGTGCTGCCCTCCAAACTCTTTTACGGCAACGGCGTGCCTGCCTGTTTGATAATGCTGAACAAGAACAAACCCAAGGCCCGCAAGGGCAAGACGCTCATGATCTGGGCGTCCCGCCACTATCAGAAAGGTAATCCCCAAAACCTGCTGCGACCATCGGACCTGATGCGTATCCTGGTGCCTTGGCGAGCATTCGGTGATTTGGAACTGGCTAAGCAACTGATTGTCGAACATGAAGCGCAATTGATCCGCGAGGTAGAAGAACATCGTGATGAACGGCTAAAAGACATCGAGGATGCCTTCGGCCCGGTGCTGGCCCCGCTGACAGATTTAGAAGCTGAACATGCCGTCCTCGATGCGCTGGACTTCAAGGCCAAGTCTGTGGATGAAGCCATCACTCCTGAACATCCGTTCTTCCATCCGCTGGTCCCGTTGAAGGCCGCCGTTGAGAATATGCAGGCGAAAATTCAGGCTGCCGAGCGCAGCAAAAAAACAGCTCAAAAGTCCAAGCTGGCAAAGCCAAAGAAGACGTACGATGACGCCCGAAAAAAACTTATCGACGCGCTCAAAGACCGAACCAAGCAGGTCGCAAGAGCAGTGAAGGAGTTGAGGAAGCTCCAGGAAGAGCGTGACAGCCGTGAGCAGGAGGTCAAACGCACAGCCGAACGTGAAATCACACACTTGAGGGAAGCCGCTACTGACCTAAACCGTATTCTTGCTAACCCGGGCGAAGCGCGCCGTTACTTTGCCGTGGTGGACAAAGTCCAGATTGAGGAGAACGAGTTCAACCTGAACCTTCCAAGGTACGTGGATACGTATGAGCCGGAGAAGGTTGTGCCGCTTGATGAGGCAATCAAAAACCTCCGAATCGTAGAAAAAGCCAATGCCGAGGCAAAGGAGAAACTCGATCAGATTTTGAAAGCGTTGAACATCGGAGCATCAGTATGAGCCACCCTATGCAAGACGTTATATACAAACTGCCTCTGTCGCAGTTCTTCCACAGCTGCGAATGGCCAACTGATACCTTGGCCAAAGCCGTGAATGTTCTGGGTGGTGGTACACCAGACACCGACATCGCTGACTATTGGCATCCGCAGGAAATACCATGGGCGACGCCAACAGACATTACAGGAACCGAGGGTAATGAAATTGTCTCGACTGAACGCTATATTTCTCGATCAGGTTTGAGGCAGTCAACGCTGGTACCCGAGAATTCAGTGCTAATGACCAGCCGGGCGACGATTGGCGCTGCAAAGATCAATCGCGTGCCAATGGCCATTAACCAAGGTTTTGCTACCCTTGTTCCAAAAGCTGGTTTCTCTGCGGAATATCTCTTTTATCTAATCGAAATCATAAGGCCAACCTTGGTTAGACTCGGAGCCGGAACAACTTTTCTCGAGGTTTCCCGCCGCGAAATCAAGAAAATATTGATTCGTATTCCTGAGGAGAACGAACAACGTCGCATTGCTAGTGCCCTGAAACTGGCCAGTGATGCCATTGCCAAAACAAAAGCAGAGTTGGATGCGACGCGGGAGTTTACACGATCTCTAACCGCTGCACTGCTTGTTCCGTCCACGGATGAAAGATGGCAACCCACGACGTTCGCAAGCATTATCAGGGAAAAAATACGAAATGGCTATTCACCTGCATGCCCCCAAGATCCAACCGGTGCATGGGTCTTGTCGCTGGATGCATTGACCGATGAAAGATTCAACTCTGACGGTATCAAACCAGCACCAATAGACGATGATGGGCTTTTGCCATTCAAGCTCGAAATTGATGATATTCTGGTTAGTCGATCAAACACCCCCGAACTCGTTGGCAGAGCGGGAAGATATGTTGGGCAGCCCGAAGTTGCTTACTATCCTGATTTAATGATGCGGATTCGTGTCAATAGCAACATCGTATCGCCAGCTTTCGCAGAGCTATTGCTTCGAAGCTCCAATGCGAGACGCTGGCTAAAATCACGCGCTAGTGGTACAAGTGGAAGTATGGTAAAGATAAAGCGCAGGGACATTCTGTCTTTGCCGATACTTCTTCCATCACCGACAAGACAAACCGAAATAGTATCTACCGTTGCTGCCGCATATGCGGCGTTGGATTCTGTCAAAAAAAGACTTTCCTCGTTGCAGGAGGTCAATAAGTGCCTCCTTCAAAACCTGCTCACCGGCAAGATACGCATTCCCGAAGGAGTGCTTAATGAATGAGCAGAACACACCAGCCGTGCCGGAAGTTCAGCGCCTGTTCAACGAAGAGACGACAGTTGAACGGGAAATTATCGAACACTTACAACTGAAGTCGCTGGGCTGGACCTATCGTTCGCGCGAGCAGGTGACCGCGCTGCGTCCGGATGAGCGCGAGGTGCTGCTGTTGCCGTTGTTGCGGGAAAAGTTGAGAGCACTTAACCCGGACATTCTCACGGATGATGCGCGGGTTGACGCAATCATTACCAAGCTACGCGGTTGCCGAGATAATGCGCAATGGCTCAAATGGCTGAAGGAAGGTGTCAATCATCAATTTGATCCGGCTGAAACCACGAAAGACGTGCGACTGATCGACTATGACGATCTGGATGCCAACGCTTGGTGGGTGACGAATCAGTTTCCGGTGGAGGGCAACTCGCCCCGGAGACCGGATATTGTGCTACTGATCAACGGCATTCCGGTAGTGGTGATCGAGGCAAAGACCGCCAGCCGCAGCAAACCGGACTGGCGCGAAGGTGCACAACAACTCGGTATGTATTCCGAGGAGATCAACCAGCTATTCTACACCAACGCCTACGGCGTGGGTGTGAACGAAACCCGCATGATGTACGGTGTGCCGGGGCGTCGCTTGCAGTTTTGGCTGCAATGGCGCGATCCCTGGCCGCACGAAATCGACGAGTTCGATGAAATGAAGGTGTCGCTCTATGGACTATTCGACCGGGCCAACATGCTGGACTTCATCCGCCACTTCATCGTTTTTGTCACCAAGGACGGCAAGACCGAAAAGGTGGTGGTGCGTTACCAGCAGTATCAGGCAGTGAAGGACATCATGCTCCGAGCCACTGACCTTACCCTGCCGCAGGAGAAGCGGCGCGGCCTGATCTGGCACACGCAGGGCTCCGGCAAAACGCTGACTATGATCTACGCCGCCCGCAGCCTCTGGGAAGATCCGAAACTCAAATCGCCCACTGTAATCCTGTTGGTAGACCGTGAGCAGTTGGGCGATCAGATGGACCGCGAGCTTATGGCAACGGGCACGAAAAATGTGCTTGTCGCGGACAGCAAGCGCGATTTGGAGGCTAAACTTGCGGGCGATTACCGGGGCGTGATCCTCACCACCGTACACCTGTTCGAGGGGATGCCGAAGAACATCACCAACAAGCGCCGAAACGTTATCGTCATGGCTGACGAAGCGCACCGGACGCAGGAGCGCGATCTGGGCACATATATGCGCGCAGCCGTGACAGGGGCTTCGTTGTTCGGTTTCACCGGTACGCCGATCGAAAAGGACGACCACAATACACCTTTGGCCTGGGGGCAGAAAAAGGACGACGGTACCATCGAGCGTTATATGGGCAAGCCTTATACGATCACCGATGCCTTGCGCGACGGCGTGGTCAAGCCCATTCACTGGCAGCCGCGTAAGACTGATTGGCAACTTAATGGTGCTAAGCTGGACATTGCTTTTAAGAAAGAATTCGGTCCTCTTTCCGTGGCAGAGCAGAACAAACTGATCAGCGAATCGTCCACCCTTGATGTGCTGCTCAAATTGCCCAAGCGTGTAAATCAAATCGCCGATGACGCGGTAGAGCATTTTAATGAACATGTTCGCGTCAACGGCTTCAAAGCAATGTTGGTTACAAAAAACAAGGATACCGTTGAACTCTACACGAAGGCGTTACGAGATCGGCTCGGGTCTGAGGCTGTCATGGCGGTGATCTCGGAAGCGCCCAAGGATGATTCGGCCGAGGTAAAGACGCTTTATCTTGGCGAGGCTCAACGAAAGAAGCTGCTGAACGAATTTCTGATCCCCGCGAAGTCCGACCAGCCAGAGCACCAGGACAAACCCTTTCGAAAAGTCGAAATGCTTGTCGTATGTGACATGCTTTTGACCGGATTCGACGCGCCTATCTTGCAAGCGCTTTATCTGGACAAAAGTCTTCGTGATCATGGCCTGTTGCAAACTATCGCCCGCGTGAACCGTCCATATAATGAATTGAAAGGTCATGGTCTGATCCTCGACTACTACGGAATCTTCGACAACCTGAATGAGGCGCTGAACTACAGGCCTGAGGAGTTGGGCGATATTGCATTTCCCTTTGAGAGTATCCGTGAACACTTCCGAAAGCAGTTTGATGCGCTGTGGGCGCTTTTCCCGGAAGAAACGGTTCCTCGCGATGGGTCGCATGATTCGTACATTAACGCTATGAAAATCCTGCGGGACGTTGAAAGCGCCGAAAAGCAGTTTGATACCGGGTATCGCAATCTGCGCGTGCTGTATGAGGCCTTGCAGCCGGATGAAGCTCTCCGTGACTATGTGCGTCACTATGCGTGGCTGACCAAACTGTACATACTCTACAGAAAGAAGTTCTACCCTGAGTTGGCTATGGAAGCCAGGGCTGAAGACGCGGCGCGCACACGGGAGTTGATACGTGAACATATCGACGTGGAGGAGTTGGATAAAGAGTTTCCGTCGTATGTATTAGACGAGAATTTTCTGACTAAGCTCAAAGATAAGAAGCCAGATGCAAAGGCGCTGGATATCGAGGCAATGCTTTCCGCTGAACTTCGTATCAGGCTGGATCAGGATGAAAACTTCAGGACGCTTTCAGAGAAGCTTCAGCGTATTATAGATGAGAAACGGGCGGGCACTCTGGCGGGCATTGCTCTGCTTCAGGAATTAGAGGCGCTGACTGTTGCCGTGCGCGCGGCAGTTGAGGAAGTCAAGCGCCCGATTGCTCAACAGCTCGCAGTCAAAATCAAGGGACGGAACATAGCGCTGACTGAAACGCAGGCTGTCGAAGTCGCAGCCGCCATTCTTGAGGAAGCGGATAAACACTGTTTTCCTGGCTGGTGGAACAGCAGTACAGTGGATCCCGAATTGAGTAGGGCCTTATTGCTGCTCCTGGCTACGCGATTTTCGATTCTCGGGTTGCTTGCGGGTGATGCCATGGCATTCATCAGCACGTTATTGCAGGTGCTGAAGCGCAGGCATTATAAGCCAGGAGATAAGGAATAAACCATGGGGCGTACAGCACAGATCGCCCTGCCCAATGGACGACATCTCGATTATGAAATCCTCTCTTCCGCTAAGTCTCGGACTTTACGGCTCAAGATGACAGCGCGAACAGGCTTGACCGTTATCGCGCCAAAGGGACTGAATCGCAAGCGTGTTGCAGAACTGGTTGCTGGGAAAAGCGATTGGATTGCGGCACGTCTTGCGCAATTTGATGAAGTGCGGCATCTGCTTGGAGAAAAAAAGTCAACGCCGCCACAAGCTTTTGATCTTCCAGCCCTTGCTGAATCATGGCGAGTGGAATACCGAGAAACTCGGGGTAAGACTGTCGGCGCGCGCACTGATCGGCCGGGCCGCGTTCTGGTGTTTGGCGCTATTACCGATGCTGAACGCTGCAATGCGGCCTTGAGACGTTGGATTGCACGCAGAGCCAAGGAAACGTTACGACTGAGCTTGCAAACACATTCCGCGGAAGCTAAGTTGAAATTCAGAGGATTGCTCATTAAAAACCAACGCACACGCTGGGGAAGTTGCTCAAAAGACCGCGTTATCAGTCTTAACAGCAAGTTGTTATTCATTCCCAGGGATTTGGTCCGATATGTGATGCATCATGAGCTGTGTCATATTGTCGAACCACGTCACACACAACGGTTTTGGACGATCGTCCGGCAATATGAACCGAAAACAGCAATGCTTCATGCCCGTATGCGCGATGCATGGAAAATGATACCTGCTTGGGCTCATCCAATACATCCAGTGGGCGAGGGATTCTGACTTTTCTCAGACATGATTATCAAGAAACAACAACCATCTGAAGCCATTGACGTCAGCACTTGGCAGCCGGATAGCGAATTCGACCCCTATCCCAAGGGAGCGCGAGCAAAGAACGCATTGTTCTCTCCACAAACCGGGGCCCCAGGTTTTATTATCCCTGACCATCGCTACTTATTCAAGCATTCCAGTCATCGATATCCGGAACAATTCTGGATAGAAATTATTGCTTACTTTATCGGTGGTCTGATGGATGTTCCCGTTCCGCCCGCGTTTGTGGCCTTTAACAGCACAACGAATCAGAGCGGAGCACTGATCGAGTGGTTCTATGGTTATCCGGGGGAACAACCGGTCCGCTACGTCGATGGTGGCGATTACATGGTCAGAATGATTCAGAATTACGACAGAGAAAAAGGAACTCAACACAATTTCAGGTCAGTGTTGGCGCTGACAAAAGCTATGACGGATCGAGGTTTGTTAGTGGTGGATGGAATTGAGTCTTGGTGTAAAATGTTTACATTTGATGCCTTGATTGGAAACACCGACCGGCATCAAGATAACTGGGGCATTTTATGGAAGGGTGAAGAAGTAATGAAGGGATGCGCCTCCTTTTCTCCCGCGTTTGACAATGGCACTGCCATGGGTGGCGAGATCGTTGAAAAGAATTTTGCGAAGTTCAATGATTCCGCGTATCTTGTTCATTATATTAACAAAGGTACGCACCACATAAAGTGGGATATGCGAGATTCTACCCGCCTTAGTCACTCTGATATGCTAGTGCGGCTGATCGCGAGATATCCTGAAAAGAAAGAGGCAATGTTAAAATCTTTACTTTTTAATGTTGATGAGCTAAAGTATTTCGTAGACAGACTGACTTCATTCGGGGTCCCTTCGCGGTTATCGGAATCCAGGGCTGCATTCATCATGAAGCTCATCAGTTTTCGACGTCAGTTTTTGATAGATACAATCGAGCAGCGGTCATGAATCTTATTACACACATAATTGAGCCTCAACGGCTTTATCTGGTCTGGCAAGGTCCCGAGGGTGGTGACCGAGCCCGCCGAATTGTTGCCGAACTTATTAAGACGAATCACGCCATTGAATTGCACTATTTAACTCAGAGCGCGGATTTCAAGAGAGCACGGGAAAACGGTTTCGAGGGGTATCCTGCCTTTCCAAAGACTGATCGTGTTTATAAGGAAGGTGTCATAGAGACGATCATGCTGCGCCTTCCTCCGCGCGAACGTTCAGATTATAACAAATACCTTGAATCTCTGAGAATCTCGCCTTCGGTGCAAATATCAGATTTTGCTCTGCTCGGTTATTCTGGCGCAAAACTGCCCAGTGATGGTTTTTCCATCGTTCACCCCTTTGATCAGGTGGACGAACCTTGCGAACTACTCGCAGAAGTGGCAGGCTTTCGTTATTATGAAGGAATGACGATGGAACTGGCTGTTGGAATGAGTGCAACTCTCCAGCCGGAGCCCGGGAACCTCTATGATCCGCAGGCGATCATGGTCATTGTCAATGGAAAGAAGATCGGCTATATCGGGCGAGGTTTACTAGACGCCTTTCATCGTTGGTTGAATAACAGGAGCCAGATTACGGCCGTCATTGAAAAGATGAACGGCCGTCCTGACCGGCCTAGCATTATGCTATTTGTGTCGGTTGTTCCAGAGCGAAAGTTAGTACACGCTTAGGTTAGCGTTAATCCTAATAAAAAAGCTGAGTCTTGATAGGCTCAGCTTTTTGCATTCTGCTATGTCACATTCCTTTACGCGCTTTTCAGATATTCGATGATTTTCTCGCGGATGGTTTTGAATATCTGCTCAAACCGTGCTTCGTCGTTTTCCAGAAGCGTTACTCTGAAGCCCTTCAAGCTGCAGTTGAACCCGGTGAGCGGCACGACGCAGATCCCGGTGGTGGCAAGCAGATAATAGACAAACCGCTTGTCGAGCGCCACACCATTAGTGATTTTCTCGACCTGTTCTCTGACCGCCTTATCCTTAACCGGCAGAGACTGGCTGCCGTTGAGGACGGCCTCCTCGAACATCACGGTCATATAGAACGCGCCGTTCGTCCTGTTAACCACGATCCCTTTGATGTCCTTCAACAGATCGTATGCGACATTCGAGCGCCGCTCATATTTTCTGTTCCGCTGTTCAACATGCGCTTTGAAGCGCTTATCAGCGAAGATCTTGGGGATCACCTTTTGCGGCAGGGTTGTGGAGCAGACCTCGAGCATTTTGTCGTCGAGGATGCTCTTCACGTATTTCGTGAACACCGGGTCGTTCCTCTGATTGTACACTTCTATCCAGCCGCAGCGCGACCCCGGCCAGGGCAGCTCCTTGGAAATGCCCTTCATCGAGATGCCGCACACGTCGCCGATCACTTCCGCGAGCGGAACCGCTTGCTTTCCGTTATATGCCATATTGATATAGATTTCATCGCATACGATGAACAGGTCGTATTCGCGCGCTATAGCCACGATTTCCTGGAGCACTTCTTTCGGGTAGACGGCGCCCGTCGGGTTGTCCGGGTTTATGACGAGGATGCCCGAGATCGCCGGATTGTACTTCACTTTCATCCGCAGATCGTTCAGATCGGGGTACCAGAGATGATGCGGCTCGAGGTTATACGAGATATATTCGGCCCCCGCATGCGATGCTTCCGCCGAGGAATGCGTACTGTAGGCAGGGCTGGGTCCGATCACGCGGTATTCCTTTTTGAGCTGGCCGTAGATCTTGCTGATTGCGTCGCCGAGGCCATTGAAGAATATGATGTCCTCTTTTGTGATTCTTACCTTGCCGTTGCTGTTCGCCAGCTGAGCCAGAAATTCGCGTGTTGCTTCAAGTCCCTTGGTCGGTGAATAGGCGTAGGAGCTGTCCTCACGGTTGGCAGCGATGACTATTTCCTTGATCCAGTCCGGGATCTTTTCTCCCTTCTGGACCGGGTCCCCGATGTTCTCCCACATGATTTCGAGGCCAAGCTTGCCGAATTCCTTGGCAACAGCTACGATCTCCCGAATTTCGTATTTCAGTTCGTCTGCGCCCAATGAAACGATATTATTTCTCATTTTTTTGCGAATGTCGGATGCCCCGCAGCGGAATCGGGGAGAGAAGACATGCCTCCAAAGTCGTTTTTGAAAATTGCCACTATATTACTAAAATGAGTCCTTTGAGTAAAGAACAAATTATTCTCCGGTGCAATTGCTTTTCTTATAAATAAACCATCATTTCCTCGACGTTCTTAAAAACTGCGACTTCACATTAATTAAAGGCAGTGACAAAATTAGTGGTGATGAAATTACGATACAGCGAATAAACTTTTTTAAACAAAAAGTCGCAAAAACACCTTGACAAAACAGGCTTGGGAGGGGAATAATTACGTAATAATCTGTAATACTTTAATAATAGATTTTTAAATCCAGTTTGCCGTTCGTGCGAGCTCTAATTTGTACTCGTCAGTTTTCGTCTCATTCGTCATCCTAATATAAAGAAATACTTCTTAAAAGGGGGTGATCGATATTCCATAACACTAAATCAAAGCCTCAGTAATTTGTTTTAAGGGTATTCTAGTATCGGATAGTAACGAAAGGGGGATATTAGCATGTCTGAAAATAAACCGAAAGGCCTTGCACTGCTGTGGAAAACCGAAGACTGGCTTGCCGTATGGGTCGGGTTCATTATCATTGTGGCTATTGTTGCCGGTCTCACCATTTCCATGCCGAAGTTCAAGTGGACGACCGACGGCGAGTTTGCATCCTTCATCGCCGAGCAGGCGCCGGCAGTTGAGAAACTAGCCGCGTCCGCGGGAGAGAAAAAGGAAGCAGCAGTCCAGGCAGATGCCGCAGCGCTTTCTGCCGCAATAGCAACCGGCGACCGGAAGGCCGTTGGAGATGCCGCAAAGAAGCTGGAGGAGACTGCAAAAGGCGCCCAGGACGAGGGCATCAAGAAGAAGGCCGGCAAGTTCGGCAAGGACATCAAGGGCCAGGCAGGAGCCCTTTTGCCGAAGGTCTTCGCGGGCGATAATATCGGGTCCGCCATTGTCATCGCGATTATTTTTTTACTTTTGAGCCTCGGGGCTCTCGGACTGATGGGGGAGAAGGCGGTCAAGATTGCGATCGGCTTCCCTGCTGTTTTTGTCATCGCCTGGCTCGGTCAGCTGATTGCGGGAAATTATACGATCAATTCCACGCTCGGCATCGAATACGTTCTTTGGTGTCTCTTCATCGGCCTGTTCATCAGCAACGTGATCGGCCTGCCTGAATGGCTCAAGCCGGCTGTTCGAACCGAGTTTTACATCAAGGCTGGCCTGGTAATCCTCGGGTCCGGCATCATGATCGGAGAGATCATGCAGGTCGGTTTTTACGGCCTCGGCCAAGCCGTGCTGGTGGTGCTCGTGGTCTGGTATTTCACCTACTGGATCGCCAAGAAGATGAAGGTCGACGATGATTTTGCCGCGGTGCTTTCGAGCGCGGTCTCGATCTGCGGAGTATCGGCGGCCATCGCCACCGGCGGCGCGATCAAGGCAGACGGAAAGAAGATCAGCTATGTCACATCGATCGTGCTGATCTGCGCGATCCCGATGATGATCCTGCAGCCCATTATCGCGAAGTGGTTCGGCATGAGCGATATCGTTGCGGGCGCGTGGCTCGGCGGCACGCTTGATACCAGCGGCTCCGTGGTTGCAGCCGGAGCGCTCATCAGCGAAACCGCCATGAAGACCGGCGTGATCGTGAAGATGTCCCAGAACGTACTGATCGGCGTCGCGGCATTCGCCCTGTCCGTGATCTGGACGCTCAAGGCGATCAAGACCAGCGGCAGCCAGAAGGCGCCGAGCGTCATGGAGATCTGGGACCGGTTCCCGAAGTTCGTGCTTGGCTTTATCATCGCTTCCGTGCTATTCTCCTTTATCGTGAGTCCGGAAACGGTTTCGGCCACGAAGGGCGCGCTCGGAGGTCTCCGGACCTGGTGGTTCGCCCTGGCGTTTACGTGCATCGGGCTGGAAACGAATTTCGGCGATCTTGCCAAAATGGAAGGGGGGAGGCCGGCTTTCGCATTTTTGATCGGCCAGGGCTTTAACATAATCTGGACTTTGCTTCTGGCGTGGCTCTTCTTCGGAGGCATTCTGTTCGCGGTGCCGAAGATCTAAGCAAAGAGTAACGGTAGTAAAAAACGACGGTGGGGAGTCTCACGGCTCCCCACCTCTTTTATTGACCAAAGGAAGACGAAGAAAAAATGCTCGATCTCGGTTTTTTCGGAAGCATCAGCTTCGACCTGGCGTTTCTGTCAAGTCTTTTCAGCATCGTAATCATAGACTTGATTCTTGCAGGCGACAACGCAGTTGTCATCGCGATGGCCGTACGTTCGCTGCCGCAGGAACAGCGTAGAAAAGGCATACTCTTCGGAGCCGGCGCAGCGGTGCTGCTTCGTGTGGCCCTGACTTTTTTCGTGGCCCAGCTTCTGAATATCAGCTACGTCAAGATGGTTGGCGGCGTGTTGATCCTCTGGATCGCCCTGAAGTTATTCATCGAAGGTGTGCCCGAGGACGAGCACGAGCGGCGCGCGACCACAATATGGCAGGCGATCAAAGTCATCGTGATTGCCGACATCACCATGTCGCTTGACAACATGCTTGCGGTCGGAGGCGCGTCTCACGGCAACATGTTCCTTCTTCTCTTCGGTCTGGGCTTGAGCATCCCGTTCATTGTATTCACCAGCAATCTTCTGTCCATGCTCATGGACAAGTACCCCATTATTATTTACATCGGAGCGGCAATCCTGGGAAAAGTGGGCGGCGAGATGATGATCACCGATCCCTTTGCCATACGTTTTCTTCCCGCGTCGCTGGTCAACGCGGACATGACTGCGCCGGTTAAGGCGATCCAATATTCCGTTGAAATTTTGTTCGCGGCAGGCGTGATCGTGGCAGGCAAACTGTGGATGAGGTGGAGTGTGAAAGCTGAAAAGAAGCCGGAAGTTGCTATTGAGCATCTTCATGAACGTGCTGCAGGAAATCCGGGCGCAATCCTGACCATCTCGCGAGAGTTCGGAAGCGGGGGCCGAGAGATAGGCCAGGCAATTGCAAAAGACCTCGGCTGTGTTTACGTTGACCGGGCTGTGATCCTTGCGGACATAAGGAGGGATGGGTCGAAGTGGGAGGAATGGGCCAAAAACCTCGACGAGCATTGTCCGACCGTCTGGGAGAAGTATGACTGGTCATACCGCGGATTTGCGGCTCTTCTGCAGGCGCATATTCTGGAGTATGCGGCAAAGGGAGGCATGGTTATCATGGGCCGCGGCGGTAATTTTCTGCTTCAGGGCGTTCCTCATGCATTCAGAATCCGGGTTCAGGCTCCACCGGAGGCGAGAATAGACAGGGTCGTAAAGCGGGACGGGGTTGACCGGGATACGGCCCGCTGGCTCTGCGAAAAAACAGACAGCGAGCGCGCATGCTTTCTCCAGACTGTTTATGGCAAACACTGGGATGACCCTGCCGGATATGACGCGGTTTTCGATGCCGGTAAAGAGTCGCTTGATAAGATCATAAGCACAGTATATGGTGCACTCCGCGATCGAGAACGCCTTGCCACGGATGAATCGCGCAAGCTGGTCACCATGCGCGCGGTTGCGGCAAAAGTCAAAGCGGGCATCTCGACGAACCAGCATTTTTTCATGCCGGTTCTGGACGTCTATTATGACGGATCTGACATAGTACTCAGGGGTGTGACTCATTCTCCGAAGGAACATAAGGAGATCGAGCAAGCTGCCAGGGAGTTGGCCGGAAGCGTGCCCGTGCGATGCGAATTGCATTATCGCAAATAGCGTCGCCCCGGGACTTGGCCGGGAATATCCGGCGACATTGATAAAACAAGCGCTCCATGAAGCGGCCGGCCACTTATTCCCTTGACTTCAAAACCTCTTCTGTTATGATTTAGTTTATTTCAAAGCCCCTCTGATCCTATTGCAGGGACAAAACCACTGCTATAATGAATGCCCGTTATTTGTTAAGCGGATGGACTCACAGAGCTTCCGGAGGTAGCACTTGAAAAAGATTCTGTTCGTTTGTGTTGTCCTTCTGTTCTCGTCCTCTTCTTCCTTCGCAAAATTCGACCCTCGCTTTACCTGGTCAACAATCGAAACACCGCACTTCTTCATTCATTACCACCAAGGCGGGGAAGAAATCGCCGGCCGTGTCGTCTCCATAGCCGAGGATGTCCATGCCCGTCTCGTGCCGAGAATCAAATGGGAGCCGAAACAGAAAACCGAGGTTGTGATCGTTGATTCCATGGATGAGGCAAACGGCATGTCCTCTCCGCTTCCGTACAACCAGATGATCCTGCTGGTGACTCAACCCGTCGGCGCTCCCGGCTTCGGCACGACGCCCTACCAGGAATGGATGAGACTTCTGATCACGCACGAATATACCCACATTCTCCAGATGGATATGGTATATGGCGGATACGGTGAATTGATGCAAACATTGTTCGGGAGATCGCCGCTCTCCTTCCCGAACGCCGTCCAGCCGATCTGGCTGCTCGAAGGCCTGGCCGTGTATGAAGAAACAGCGCTGACCCCAGGTGGCCGCGGACGCTCTGCCGGAGCCGACATGATCCTTCGTATGGCCGCGCTCGAGGGACCATTTCCGCCCCTTAGCCATATGACGGTGTTTCCCGATACCTGGCCCTCTGGCGACGTGCCGTACCTGTTCGGCGCCTCCTTTATCCAGTTTATAGCCGATAAATACGGCAGAGACAAGCTGGCCGATGTCAGCATGACCTATAGCAAGAGATACCTGCCTTTTCTCGTCAATTCAACAGCCAAAAAAGCACTCGGATCGTACTACGGCAAGCTCTATTGGGAGTGGAAAGCCGCTCTCACGGAAAAATATCAAAAACAGCGCGAGACAGTGACGGCCGGCGGATTGACCGCATCGGCACAGCTTACCCGAAAGGGATACGAGACCTTTGCACCGCAATACTCTCCCGAGGGCAGCCGCATCCTCTATCTCGAAGCAAATGGGGACGAGTTCCCCGGCATCTATATCATGAATGCGGACGGGACCGGGGACAGGAAAATTGTCGAGCACCTGTTTCCGACGAGCGCATCGGGTATGACCCCTGCCTGGTCGCCTGGCGGCAATGGCTTCTACTATACCAAAATCGATATGGTGCGAAATACGAATGTATACGATGACGTCCATTACTACGATCTGAAAAAAGAAAAGGAAGTGCGTTTGACGCAGGAACTGCGAGCGCGCGACCCCGATCCTTCCCCCGACGGGAAGAAGCTGGTCTTTGTCATGAACAGGATGGGGATGACGAGGCTCGCAGTCCTGGATATATCGTTCGAACGGAAGAAGGCAGCCGGAGAGAAGGACATTGTCTATCTGACGGAAGAAAGCGCTGTCCAGTACGAAAAGCCCCGCTGGAGCCCGGACGGGTTGAGGCTGGCGGTGGCCGTGTGGCAGCCGGGCGGATACAAGGATATCTGGATTCTGGACAGCGAGGGCAGGAAGCTGGATGAAGTGACGCGCGACCGGGCAATCGACGCCGCTCCCTCCTGGAGCCCGGACGGAAAGTATGTCTACTTCTCATCGGACCGGACAGGTATCTATAATCTGTTTGCCTACGAAGTGGAATCGAAGAAACTGTTTCAGGTTACGAACGTGCTCGGCGGAGCGTTCTCACCCTGCGCCTCTCCGGATAATAAAAATATTGTCTTCGCGTCCTATATGGCGAAAGGATATGATCTGCATACCATTGTAATCGATGCAGCGTCCTGGAAGCCCGCTGTGCCTTATGAAGATCCGTATCCCGTGGTTCAATACGAAGAGCGGACATTCGAGAGTCCCACCAAGCCGTATAATCCGCTGCCGACGCTCGCGCCCCGCTTTTGGCTTCCGTGGTTCGGCGGCAGTTCCGAGAGCGGCACGCTCGGAGGTTTCGTGACTTTCGGCCAGGATGTGGTGCAGCGCCATCAGTACTTCGTCACCGGTCTGTACGGACCGAAGAAGAGCCGGATATGGTACAGCGCAGACTATATCTACGACGGATTGTACCCTACGATTCTTCTACACGGTTCCGACCAGGATGAAACGTACAGTAATCTCCTTCGCGATGACCTGCTGGAAAAAGACTATGTGGAGCGAAGCAAGAGCTATAGCTTCAGCCTGGTAATGCCGCTCCTCAAAACGCGAAAACAGCATGCTGTCACTATCGGGTACGAGTGGCAGGAGATTTCGGCTCTTACCAAAGTAATACCTAAATGGCCCGGAGAGCCCTGGACAGGCTATGAAGGTCCCATTCCCGTCGAAGGCGTGCTTGCATCAGGAAGAATAAGCTACCTTTTTAACAATGCCAAGCGGTATAATTTTTCCATAAGCCCGGAGCAGGGAAGAACCATGGAAATAGGGTACGAACGGCTTGATAAGTCTTTGGGGAGCGATTTCGAACTGAACAAATATACCGCCGATTGGCATGAATATATCAATTTTCCCTGGCCCCACCATGTGCTGCAGTCGCGTGCTTTTGTCGGCGCCGCAACAGGACAGACATTTCCGCAAGGCGCTTTTCAGCTTGGTGGCGATACACCGGGCGATGTGACGCTTTCGATCGAAGACCGGCAGGTATTTCTTCGCGGATATCCAAGCGGTGAATTCCGGGGGCAATATGTCGCGCTTGCAGGGCTTGAGTACCGGTTTCCCATCAAGAACATCGAACGCGGGGGCGGTCAGACGCCTTTTTTCCTGCGCAGGCTTCATGGGGCCGTATTCGGAGAAGCGGGAAATGCGTGGGATGAAGGCGCGTTCCACGGCTCGGACCTGAAGCGCGCAGTGGGAGCGGAGCTCAGGCTGGACATGGATGTGGCGTATGGACTGCTGCCCGTCACGTTCAGGATCGGGTTTGCACGGGGATTCGATGAAGAGGGAGAGTCGCAGGTAATCCTAAGCCTCTGGGCACCGCTGGGCCTCTGAGAAGCTGATCGAACCGCAAGAAGAAGGAGGAGGGACGAACTGTGAGGGACCCAGGACAAAAGACGAGAGGTGACTTATGATTCTCGTAACCGGCGGTACAGGTTTTGTCGGCGGACACCTGATCCGGCGAATGCGCCGGGAGGGTCTTGCGGTACGGGCACTTGTAAGGAGCCCCGAGAAGGCGCAAAAACTGAAGGAACTCGGCGTTGAAGTCGTTGCGGGCGACATCGATAACAGGACATCGCTTGAGAAAGCGGCTGCAGGAGTCGAGCGGGTGGTGCATCTCGTCGGCATCATCCAGGAAACGCAAAGCGCCAGCTTCAGGAGCGTGCACGTGGAAGGTACGAGAAATATGGTCCACGCGGCCAAGAGCTCCGGTGTCCGACACTTTTTCTACCAGAGCGCACTCGGTACGAGGCCGGGCGCGAAAAGCCAGTACCACAAGACAAAGTGGCAAGCGGAAGAGATCGTGCGCGAGAGCGGCGTTCCCTACACTATAATGAGGCCTTCACTTATTTACGGTCCCGGCGACCAGTTCACGCTGAGGCTTGCGGAGATCATCAGGCAGTCCCCGGTGCTTCCGGTCATCGGCTCGGGGAAGTCGAAAGTTCAGCCTATCTTTATCGATGATGTCGTCGACTGTATCATAAAGGCGGTCACGAGCGACTCCTTCCTGAACGAAATTTACGAGATCGGCGGGCCCGAGCAGCTTACCTATGAAGACGTAACGCGCGCTATCGCTGAAGCAATGGGAATCAACCGGCCTGCGGTGCATATGCCGATGCTTTTCATGAAACCCATGGCGAGGGTACTCGAGAGCGTATTTTCAAAACCGCCCATCACGACCGAGCAGCTCATAATGCTTCAGGAAGACAACATCTGCAGTATCACGGACATCTGCGATGCATGCGGCCGCGAACCAGTGAAGTTCCAGGAAGGACTCAGAAAATTCATTCGGAAAGCAGCGGCCTGAGCCTTGATGGCACAATCCTAATCAGTCACTCCGACTCCATCAGGTGTCTTTTATTTCCGTTTCCATTTAATCACAATTTCCCGGCAAAAGTTCTTGTAACCGATTCTTCTGTTTATTCCCCCAAAAATCATACCTAAGGCCTATATACTTTTAGCATTTGTCGCGCTATTAACAGAGATATGCGACTAATATCTTCTTATCCGAGATCTTCGCTGTAGGACAAAGGCCTACAATAAAAAAAGAAAAAAACGGACAGACCTGTAATCTCTGCGCCGATTGTCATTTAATTATACATAATTATAGTATTATCTTTAGTAATTCGGTTTTCAGGACAACACGCGGATGAAGGAAACAACCAGAAACCCGACTCAGGCGAACAATAAACAAAGAGGGCCAACAAAGTGCCGTAGTATTGAGAGAATTTGTCCTTTTACGCTCGAAGCTCTTGAGCATTGTGCAATGCGTAATACAGCTCTCAATAGAACATGCTTATTCACCCTAGAGTCATGCGACGTCAGCTGTAAATAATTTTTCATTATTAAAGATATACCGGGAGGAACACAATGTACAAGATGGAAGTTCTCGAGAGAAAAAGGCTGGAAAAGGGACTGAGCTATACTGAAATCGCGCAAACCCTTGGTCTTCATAAAGTAACGGTATCAAGGACGCTGAAAGGCGTTACGAGGAAGCCGAAGACCGTGAAACTGCTTGCGGATTATTTAAGCGTTCAAATGATTAACCTCGTTGAGTAACGGTTGGCGCCGGTAGTCGAACTCCAGCCCTCATATATCAGTGCGCTGAACAGCATTCCCTTATTTTGCCTTTAGCTTTCCCAGCCGCTGAGACAATGCCGTCGTCTCATAGAGCAGTCTCTCCACTTCATCCAAACCTCTGTTCCAGAACTGCCTGTCCGTTATGTCGACTCCGAGGTTCGCAAAGATGTTCTTGGGAGATTCGGACAGTCCCGCCGATAGAAACACCTTCACCTTGCCGATGAACGTTGGGTCCTTTTTCACGGAGTTCTGGAGCGACTTCGAAATGAGCAGGCCTCCGGCGTAGGAATACACATAGAAAAAATACCGGATGTGGCTCCAGTATACCCACCAGTTCTCTGAACCTTCCGATTGCTCGACCGAGCCTCCCATATAGGCAGCCATATTTTTTCTAAAGAGCATGCCGATCTGTTCCTTGGACAGGTATCCCTTCTTCCTGAACTCATGATGCAAGTCCTGTTCGAAGCGGTAACATGCGACCTGACGGAAAATCGACGACACGTCATCATTTAATTTCTGCATCATGATCGCGAGCCGGCCTTCATCGTCGGCCTTGTGCAGAATCTCCTCCAATACGAAGTCTTCCATGAAGGTGCTTGCCACTTCGGCTGTTGATGTGGGCGTCCCGAAATCGAGCGCGTGCTGTTTCTGCTTGATCAATTCGTTGTTGATCCCGTGGCCGAGTTCATGCGCGATCGTCAGAACGTCATGGAGTTTTCCGGTATGGTTGAGGAGGATATAAGTAGGCTGTGTTATCAGGTGGTGTATGCAGAAGGCGCCGCTGTCCTTGCCTTTTTTTGGATATGCATCGATCTGGCCGTTCTTCATGAACTCCGTGAAGATATCGGCGAATTGCCGATCAAGCTTGCTCATAACGGTATGGACGAGGTTGACCGCTTTTGCATAGGAGTAGTGCCTGGCGACGTCGCCGTATTCCACGTTCCGGTCGTGATATTTAAGCTTCTTGACCTTGAGCAGTTTTGCTTTGAGCGCGTAATAGCGCTGTGGTATGTCGAAGCGGTTTGTCACTGCATCGAGCAGACTGTCCACGACCTCACTCTCGATGTCGTCGCTCAAATGCCGAAGGGCGTCAGGTCGGGGTGTGCCCCGCAGTTCGTCATCTATCTTTTTGTTCTGGAGCACCGAGTTAAGCTCGTTCTCCGCAACTTCGATATGCTTGTTTAAGATATTGTTGAACGCGGCAGCTGCCGTGTTTCGCACCGGCCGGGCCTTGCTGTTCATGAGCCCGACGATCTGGGAAAAAGGCGCCGATTTTCTGCTGCCGTCTTCCATGACGACGACGCGTTCTTCCCTGGACAAAAAAGCAGAGGTCATTTTCGTCCAGTTCGAGTACGAGGTCGCCGCCTTCAGGTTCATGATCTTTTCTTCGGGCTCGCTCAGGAGGTATCTTGCTTCGGCGAAGATCCGCTCGAGAAAATGACGGTACTTCGCCAGGGCCGCATGCTCCAGAAATTTTTTCTGATTTTCGGGCTTGATGCGCGCGATCCTGAGGTAAAAGAACTGGCTTTCGTTCTCGATCTTCTTGCTGAACTCCTCGATCTTGTTGTAGTTTGCCTTGAGCTTCGGGTCGTTCTGGTCCTGCTGGGTCCTGAGCCAGAAATAATATCCTTCGTCTCCGTCCGCGCCCCAGCCGCGTTTCCATTCCTCATACCGGTCAAGTGCGGTTCGGAGAACGGCGGGTTCTTCGAGGTAGTCTGTCCGGTCTTTCCATGCGTTGATGAATTCGTAACTTTTTTGCTCCAGGATTTTCCGTTTTTGTTCAATGCGGGGATCGTCATCACCGGAGAAAAGCGGCTTAAGATTCCACGTTGTACTCAGGATTTTATCAAGCGATTGTATCGGTTTTTGCTTCCCAGACGGCGTTCGAGGCATGAGTGCTCCTTTACTGGACTGTTGTGGTTTGAGTATACTAAAAAGGCAAGGATGTGACAACGCCATAGCAGAGCCTTTTAATTAATTACTGCTTGACTTTTTTCTGAAACTATGGGATTATTTTTTAAGAAGTTCGGAAGTCTTTGTACCAGGGGTCGCAAAGATTGTACGCTTTGCGGCTTTTTTTGTGACATTTCCGCAATCTTCAATTTTCAAAGAAGGAGGTTCAAACCTGAATGGCAAAAGGAACCGTGAAATGGTTTAATGATTCCAAGGGATTCGGATTCATTACCAAAGAAGACGGCGGAGACGTTTTTGTCCACTTTTCTGACATCCAGGACAGCGGCTTCAAGTCGCTGGCCGAGGGTCAGAACGTGACGTTTGACGTTGTCGACAGCCCCAAAGGCCCGAAGGCAGCGAATGTTGTAAAGGCCTAAAATTCTAAGTCCAAAACTAACAAGGCAGTCCCCGCACCGTCGGACTGCCTTTATCTTTTGTGCCCTTATGCGGCTTTTTTCACCTTGCTGATACTTTTAAGTGCATCAAGCGCTTTATCATAATCGGGATAATGGGACTGCTCACTCACGATTTCGCAGTACCGTACGATGTCCGCTTTATCGATTATAAATACCGACCGCGCAAGAAGCCGCTGCTCCTTGATCAACACGCCATAAGCCCTCCCAAATGACGCGTCCCGATGGTCCGACAGCACGATTACGTTTTTGATCCCGGCCACGCTGCAGAAGCGGGAAATCGCAAAAGGGAGGTCCATACTTACATTCAGCACGGCCACGTCGCCAGGCAGCAACGCCGCCTCATGGTTGAACCGGCGCGCCTGCATATCGCAGACAGATGTGTCCAGCGATTGGGTTACGCTGATGACCTTATACTTGTCTTGGAAATCCGCCAAGTTTACTTCATCAAGCTCCTGGTCTATCAAAACAAAATCGGGCGCTTTGTCCCCGATCTTGATTTCAGGGCCAAGGAGGGTGAGGGGTTTCTCCTTCATCGTTATTACGCCTTTTCTTTCATCCACGAAAACCACCTCCTTTTTTTACTGATGTCTTCACAATAATTAAAGCAGCAGCCGCCCGATATTGTCAAGGCGGGTTCGAAACAGCGGCTTGGATGCAAAAAGAAGAGTTGCAGAAAGTTCATTTTTTACGTGTCTTGTTTTTCTCACTTATGGTATACTCAGCCATGATTAAGGAAGTGCTTCCCCTCGATCAGGTCCTCGAAAAGAGAGCCACGCTTACCCCCCGCAAAACCTTCGTAAAATTCGACGGCAAAAAGATTACCTTTCGGGAAATGAATGATCGGGTGGACAGCTTTGCGATCTTTTTAATGAGCAGGAACGTGAAACCCGGAGAGCCGGTCGCCATCCTCTGCCATAACTGCCCCGATTACATCGCGGCCTATTTCGGTATCCTTCGGACCGGCGCAATTGTCCTGCCGCTCAATAATCTCCTGGTCCATGAAGAGGTTGATTATATCCTGAAGGATGCCGGTGTCGCCATGTGTTTCCATGACGAAGCCTGCCGCATGACGGTAGATAAACTGCAGAAAACCGGCCGTTCTTTTTTCAGACTTTCCGATATACCGGCCGCTTCAGGGAGACGGGCTGAAGCAATTGTGCCCACGCCAAATCGCACTGCTGACGACATTTCAACGATTCTCTACACATCCGGCACTACGGGGAGTCCCAAGGGCGCGCTCCTGACGCACAGGAATTTTATTGCGAACGCCCATGCCGCGGCCGCGGCCATCCATATTTCCCCGAATGACCGGTTCGTGGTTTTTCTTCCGCTCTTTCACTCTTTTACCTATACCGTCTGCGTGATCATTCCGCTGATTACCGGCGCTATGATTTCGCTGCTCCCTGCAGTCCGTCCTTTTTCGCGGGTCGTAAAGCGGCTGATTCTCGACCGTATTACGCTTTTCGTGGCCATCCCGACGGTATACAAGATACTTGCCGAGAAGGACATGCCGTTCTTAGTGAAACTTCTGCTCAACCTGCGCCTCTGCATTTCGGGCGCTGCCCCGCTTCCCGCGAAGGTGATTTATGAATTCGAGAAAGCGTTCAAGGTGCCGCTCCTCGAAGGGTACGGCCTTACCGAAGCTTCTCCGGTGGTCTCGATCAATCCGGACGACCACGGCAGACGAAAGCCGGGTACCGTCGGCCTGCCGCTGCCCGGAATTGAAGTAAAAGTGATCGATGACGAAGGAAAGGCGCTCCCGCGCGGCGCCGCAGGCGAGTTGCTTGTGAAAGGGCCAAGCGTTATGCGCGGCTACCTGAACCGGCCGGATGACACAGCCAAAACGGTCAGGAGCGGCTGGCTCTACACCGGCGATATCGCCTTGTTGGATGACGACGGGTTCATAAAAATCATCGACAGGAAAAAAGACCTGATCATCGTCGACGGCTTGAACGTGTATCCCTACGAGGTTGAAGAGGTTCTGTATCGCCACCCGGCGATCAAGGACTGCGCCATGATCGGCGTGCCGCATGAACACGAGGAGGGCAAGGAGCTGCCGATCATGTATGTTGTACTCAGAGACGGGCAGGAGGCCACTGGAAAAATTCTTCGTGACTTCCTCACGGAGCACGTGGCACATTACAAAATACCGCGCAGGTTTATCTTTATCCAGGAACTTCCCCGCACAGCGACCGGGAAGATTCTGAAAAAAGAGATCCGGAAACTGTACAAGGAAAACGAGATGAAGCATTCTTCGTGACTAGTACAACGTAAACCTAGTTGTTAATAGTTCCACGACGTCATTACGGTGTGCTTTAAGCCAACAAGCCGGAACTAAAAAGATTGAACCGCGAGGGCGCAAAGGTCGCCAGGAAGGCAATACTATCCTGTGGCATATTACGGGAATTTCGCTTTCCTCGCGTTCCTCGCGACTTCGCGGTAAATGTTCCTGCCGTTTTGAGAGGAATTTGATTTGTAACTGACTACTGGACCCGGCTAAAGGTGCAATACAATCAAGAATTAGTTTTACAGTGCACTAGCAGGAGCTGGGTAGTCTATTGCAAAGTGCAAATTGCAAATTTGCGGTATGGCCCATGGCCATTCTGTGATTCAGAATCATTTTGCTCTCTAGCAATTGCCGTCAAGTTTCAATATCCTGCAAACAGTCTTGAAGAAAAATAGCTTACCATCATGGTCTCTACCGATCATCGATTAATCCAACCACCCGTTCGAACAACCGCTCTCGGTACCGTCGTCCTGGTCGTCGTCGCTATTTCTCTCTCGATCTTTTTTATCACGGGTTTGTTTACTCCATGGAGCACAGCGCTCGCGGTCATGCTTGCAGCTGTCGCGCTTTCCCGGCGGGAGATGCCGGTATTCAATCTCGCGCTCTTTGCCGCGCTGCTTTCGAGCGCTTCTCTTTTTCATTTGTTTCATCCGTGGCCGTTCAGGCTTCTGGTTCCGGTCATTATTTATTGTGCTATTGTTTTTCCCACCCGGCCGCTCTGCACGACAGTACAAGAATGGCTGAGAATCGGGCGCTTCGGGAAGGACATCGGACCGATCTTCGTCTTTACGATACTCCTCTCCGGCAGCGGGCTTGTCCTCTGGTATCGAATAACAAATCCCGATCTCTCCAGCCACCTCGGGCGGATGCCCGACATGCCGCTGTGGGTCTTTCCGCTGGCGGGTCTCGGCTTTTCCGTCGGAAACGCGGCTGTGGAAGAGTTCGTATTCCGGGGCGTTGTTATGCACGCGACCGACAGCGCTTTCGGGCCGGGCAGAATGTCGATCGTCGTGCAGGCATGGCTCTTCGGCGCGATGCATTATCTCCGTGGATTTCCGAACGGCTCATGGGGCCTTGCCATGACTTTCTTTTACGGCATCATGCTCGGCCTGATTCGACACAGATCGAAGGGGTTGCTCGCACCTTGGGCGGCGCATGTCTGTGCGGACATGGTCATTTTCTCGATCCTTGCCTTTATTGTGTTAAAATTGTAAAAGCGTCGGATTGCTCTTGCTTCCGTTTTCTTTTATTCCGGAAACGACAGTTATAACCACAGATGAACACGGTTAACATCTTAAATCAATAAGATATTTTAAACGAAAGCTTTACCCAAGTGGTGATTCTTATTCTTATCTTAAGTCGTTGACCATCTATGTTTATCCATGTTAATCCGTGGTTAAATGCTCTTATTAGGCTTACTTCATTTCCCGCTTATTTTTCAGGAATCATGCACCTATGAATCCGGTATCTCCTTCATATACTATTCTCATCACCGGCTTAGGCGCCGTGGGCACTGTTTTTGCCGGTCTTCTGAAGAAAGCCGGACACACGGTTTTTGCACTTACCCGGGAAAAGTACCTCGCATCTTTTCGGGACGGAAGCGTATCGCTTACCGGCATCTGGGGTGACCACCAGGCATTGCTTGACGGCATTTACAGCGGCATCGACCCGCTTAAAGAGAAACGGTTCGACATTATTATCGTTACGGTCAAGTCGTACGATACGCAAGCGGCAATCGAGCAGGTCAAGCCGCTTGTCAGTCAGAACACGGTTGTGATCTCCGCGCAGAACGGGTACGGCAACTACGAGATAATTGTCCGGGTCGTCGGCCGCGAGCATACGCTCCTCGCCAGAATAATATTCGGCGCAAAACTGCATGCTCAAGGAAAAGCCGAGGTTACAGTCATTGCCGATGATGTCAGGATCGGCCAGCCCCAGCACTCCATCGCTGTCTCCCGTGTTCAGAAAATCGCAGACACATTCAGCAGTGCCGGAATACCGACGCGTTATGCACCCGACATAGAGGCGATCCTCTGGGACAAGATACTCTACAACTCGGCGCTGAATCCGCTCGGCGCGGTCCTCGAATGCACCTATGGAGAGCTGGCGGGCAACAGTGATGCGCGCCGTATCATGAATGCGGTTATCGACGAGATCTTCCTTGTTGCAAAGGCCCATGGAATACCGCTGAACTGGAAATCACCGGATGAATATAAAACTCATTTCTACACGAAGCTCGTTCCGCCCACGGCAGCGCATTTTCCTTCAATGTACTATGATGTCAAGGCCCGCAAGCGGCTCGAAATCGACGCTCTGAACGGCGCAATCGTCAGGCTGGCAAGGCAAAAGGGAATCGCGGTCCCCGTGAACGAAACCATAACGGATATCATGAAGGCGAAAGAAGTACTCGCGCCCGTCAAAAACAGTAAGAACTTTCCGGCAGGATCCCTCGAAAATTGATCGCTTCTTGCAAAACTCCGTCATCTGTGATAGTGTAGCCGCTCCTTTTTCTCTAGGACTATCACAGTGGCTTCCGTGCCCAGCTGTATTCAGTCCTCGTGCACCCAGCTATTTCGAGCCTGCGGCCAGCGCTTATGAGGCCCTTGATTCCCGTCTCGCGATCCTTCGCGAGATGGTACGACAATGAGTCTAGATAATTATCCAAATCGGTGAATGCAGGCTGTGCACTCGGCGCGAGAGCAGGGTATGGTTAAATTAGGTTTGAGGTTCTATGGAAATCGTTCTCGCTACCAGAAATAAAAAAAAGATCGAAGAGATCAGGCGAATAACGGCTGATCTGCCGATAGAGGTATTATCGCTCGACCACTTCCCGGACTGCCCTGAGGTTCTCGAGGATAAAGATACCTTCGAGGGCAATGCGGTTAAGAAAGCCGTTGAAGTCTGCAAATGTACCGGCAAGCCGGCCCTTGCCGACGACTCCGGGCTTGAAGTGGATGCTCTCGGCGGCGCGCCCGGGGTCTATTCGGCCCGCTATGCAGGCGGGGGGGCTGGCGGCAATGACATCAGGAATTATGAAAAATTGTTATCAGACATGCAAAATATGCCTTCCGAGAAACGTACAGCTCAATTTGTCTGCTGCATGGCCTTGGCCTTTCCGGATCGGGCAACAAAAATTTTCTTCGGTTATTCCAAGGGCCGCATCGCGCTGGAACCTAAGGGAAAAACCGGTTTTGGATACGATCCGGTCTTTATTCCTGACGGACACCTGAAGACCTTTGCGGAGATGACAGGTGAGGAAAAAGATAAATTAAGCCATAGAGGACAAGCTCTCGAAAAAATTCGCAATTTTCTGCATGATTCCCCCCTTTTATAAACAAAACTAATATTGAAATTATTATTTTTAACTTGAAAATTAACTCCATTTAAACGATTATAGGCCGGTCAAAAAGTTTCGAAGGCCTTAGTACGCCTTCCGTCTTTTCTCTCTATCATTCTCTAATCTAGGAGGATCACCACGATGGCCAAGAGAGTTGTCCTGCTCGGAGCGCCGGGTGCCGGCAAAGGCACGCAGGCGAAGATGTTGATCGAGAAGTATAAGATTCCGCAGATTTCCACCGGAGACATTCTCCGCAAAGCGGTTGCGGACGGAACGCCGCTCGGAAAAGAAGCGAAGGTCATCATGGACCAGGGAGGGCTTGTTTCGGACAAGATCGTTCTTGGCCTTGTCGAAGAGCGCCTTAAGCAGCCCGATACGCGGAACGGGTTTATCCTCGATGGCTTTCCGCGCAACACCGCACAGGCAGAATCACTCGATAAGATACTTACCAGCAATGGTATTCCCATCACTGTTGCCCTTAATATCGATGTTGACATGAACGACCTCCTGAAGCGGCTGACCGGCCGCAGGACCTGCAAAGGTTGCCAGCAGATGTACAATATCTATTTTTCACCCTCGAAGAAGGACGGTGTGTGCGACAAGTGCGGGGGCCAGCTTTTCCAGCGGGATGATGACAAGGAAGAGACTATAAAGAAGCGGCTCGACGTATACCAGAAGCAGACATCGCCGCTCATCGATTATTATTCCAGGAAAAACATCATGAAGACCGTCATGGGCGTGGGCAGCATCAATGACATCTTCAACAAGGTTACGGCCGTTCTCGGCAAATAACAAGAATCACAATAGCTCCTATGGGATGTATTGGACCTATTTCCGGAGACATCATATTTTTAAAATTCTTTTAAGGAGGAAACAGATATGGCACTGGTAAAGCCTCACGGAAAACGGAAGAAGCTCATGCCGCTTCTTCTCGAGGGGGCGGGCCTTCAGAGAGAACTGAAGAAGGCCAAAACCCTGAAGCAGCTCAAGATCTCATCGCGCGAGACAGCAGACCTCGTCATGATGGGCATCGGCGCCTTCACGCCACTCACCGGCTTCATGACGAAGAAGGACTGGAAGGGCGTGTGCGACAAGTACAAAATGGCGGACGGCACGTTCTGGCCCGTCCCGGTGACGCTCTCGGCATCCGCCGAGTTTGCCAACTCGCTCAAGAAGAATGAAGAAATCACGCTCGTTGACGAGGAATCCGGCACGATCATGGCCACGATGAAAGTGGCCGAGAAGTATGCCATGTCCCAGGCGGACAAGGAACACGAGTGCAAGCAGATCTTTCGCACGGTCGATGTTGCCGGTCACCCGGGCGTTCAGAAGGTCATGGGTCAGCCCGAAGTGAACCTGGCCGGTCCGGTTAAGGTCCTCTCCGAAGCCCATTTCCCGACCCAGTTCAAGGGCATATACATGAAGCCCGTCGAGACCCGCAAGATGTTCGAGGAAAAGGGCTGGAGCACGATCGCAGCATTCCAGACCAGAAACCCCATGCATCGCTCGCATGAGTATCTTGCCAAGATCGCGATCGAGACCATGGACGGCGTTCTGATCCACCAGATCCTGGGCAAGCTCAAAGAAGGCGATATTCCGGCGGATGTCCGCGCGGACGCCATCAACACTCTCATGGACAAGTACTTTGTGAAGGATTCCTCCATCCAGAGCGGCTATCCCATGGAAATGCGCTATGCCGGACCCCGTGAAGCGCTTCTCCATGCGCTCTTCCGCCAGAATTTCGGCTGCAGCCACCTCATCGTCGGCCGCGACCATGCCGGCGTGGGCGACTATTACGGCCCGTTCGATGCGCAGAAGATCTTCGACGAGATTCCCGAGGGCGCACTCGAGACCCAGCCGCTCAAGATCGACCATACGTTCTACTGCTTCAAGTGCGACGGCATGGCCTCCATGAGGACCTGCCCTCATCAGAAGGAAGACCGGCTTATGCTCTCCGGCACCAAGCTCCGGAAGATGCTTTCCGAGGGTGAGAACGTTCCGGATCACTTCAGCCGCCCCGAAGTGCTCGAGATCCTCAAGAAATACTATGCCGGCCTTACCACGAAAGTGGAGATCAAGCTCCACAGCCACGCGGAAGGCACGCATACGCAGAAGTAGGGTACGCACGTTTACAACTGCGAAAGCAGTTCATTTCAATCTAACGATAGGAGGTTCAGCAACATGCCGAGTTATGTAATTACAGAGAAGTGTGACGGCTGCAAGGCGCAAGATAAGACTGCTTGCCAGTATATCTGCCCGAACGACCTCATGACCCTGAACAGGGATCTCATGAAGGCCTACAACCAGGAGCCTGACCAGTGCTGGGAGTGCTACAACTGCGTTAAGATCTGCCCGCAGCAGGCGATCGAGATCCGGGCCTACCAGGATTTCGCCCCCCTGGGTGCAAACGTTATCCCGATGCGGGGTACGGATTCCATCATGTGGACCATCAAGTTCCGAAACGGGCTCCTGAAGCGCTTCAAGTTCCCGATCAGGACCACTGCAGAAGGCTCGGTCGATCCCTACAAGGGCAAGCCTGAAGCGGACATGGCAAAACTCAAACAGCCGGGCTACTTCACCACGTCGAAGCCGATGCCGGTAATCAAGAAATAAGGAGGATACGACTAATGGAAAAAGAGACATGTAACTTTTCATTCTGCAAGAAGCCGGCGATCGAAGAAATAGAGACCGATCTCCTCCTCATCGGCGGCGGTATGGCTTGCTGCGGCGCGGCGTTCGAAGGCGCACGCTGGGCAAACCCCAAGAAGATCAAGATCACCATGGTGGACAAGGCCGCGACCGACCGGTCCGGCGCGGTTGCCATGGGTCTGTCGGCGATCAACACCTACATGGGTGAGAACGATCCGGCGGACTATGTAAAGATGGTACGGAACGACCTCATGGGCATCATCCGCGAAGACCTGGTCTATGACCTCGGCCGTCACGTTGATGATTCCGTGCAGCTCTTCGAGGAGTGGGGCCTTCCGATCTGGAAAGTGGGCGACGACGGCTTCTCCCTCGACGGTTTCCAGGCAAAGGAAGCAGGAAAGGTCATGCTGAAGGACGGCGGCAAGCCGGTCCGCTCCGGCAAGTGGCAGATCATGATCAACGGCGAGTCCTACAAGGTGATCGTTGCGGAAGCCGCAAAGAGAGGCCCTCGCAGACCAACCGCGAGGCAACCGGTGTTGCCACGAACCACTACGAGCGCGTGTTCATCGTGAAGCTCTACAACGATGCCAAGGAGCCCAACAGGGTTGCAGCAGCAGCCGGTTTCAGCGTTCGTGAGAACAAGATCTACATCTTCAAGGCAAAGGCCATGGTGCTGGCAGCCGGCGGCGCGGTCAACGTGTTCCGTCCCCGGTCGACCCAGGAAGGCCAGGGCCGTGCCTGGTATCCGGTATGGAACTCCGGTTCCGGTTATGCTCTCGGCCTGCAGGCCGGCGCAGAGCTGACCATGATGGAAAACCGCTTCGTGCCCGCCCGCTTCAAGGACGGCTACGGCCCGGTGGGCGCCTGGTTCCTGTTCTTCAAGGCAAAGGCGACCAACAGCCTCGGCGAAGACTATTGCGCCAAGGCCGAAGCACTGGCAGAAGCCAAGGCGAAGTACGGCAAGTATGTCGATAACCTCGGCACTGCCATCCGCAACCACCTGATGATGCGCGACATGAAGCTCGGCAAAGGCCCGATCCTCATGAGGACCGACGAAGCCATGGCAGCGATCAACAAGACCTTCAAGGAAAAGCTCGGCGACAAAGAAGGCGCCAAGAAGGTGAAGCACCTCGAGGCAGAAGCATGGGAAGACTTCCTCGATATGGCCATCGGCCAGGCCGGCCTCTGGGCTGCGCAAGAACGTCGAGCCGGACAAGGTTCCGTCCGAAATCATGCCGACCGAGCCTTATCTCCTCGGTTCGCATGCGGGCTGCGCAGGCTTCTGGTGCTGCGGTCCCGATGATGTGGGCGCTCCCGAAGAGTGGAACAAGAAGTGGATTGCCGGCAACTACAACCGTCAGTCGACCGTGAAGGGCCTCTTCATGTGCGGCGACATCTGCGGCGCTTCCGGCCACAAGTTCTCCTCCGGTTCGCATGCAGAAGGCCGTATCGCTGCAAAGAACGCGATCGCGTTCCTGCTCGACAACCCGGGCTACACCCCGACGATCAAAGAGACCGCAGACCATCTGGCTGCCGAGCTCTATCTGCCGTTCGAGGTGTACGAGAAGTACAAGAACCACACCACGGCTCCGGAGATCAACCCGAACTACATCAAGCCGAAGATGCTCCAGACCCGTCTGCAGAAGATCGCCGACGAGTACTTTGGCGGCATCTCGCACCTGGTACATGACCTCCAAGACCATGCTGGATGAAGGCCTCAAAAAGCTCCAGAGTCCTGAAGGAAGACACCTCCAAGATGGCTGCAAGCAACCTGCACGAACTGATGCGCTGCTGGGAGAACTATCACCGCATTCTGTCCGTGGAAGCCCATGCACGTCACATCCTGTTCCGGGAAGAGTCGCGCTATCCCGGCTACTACTATCGCGGCGACTTCGACCTGGTCGACGACAACAACTGGAAGTGCTTCGTGAACTCGAAGTACGACCAGGCGACCGACAAGTGGGAAGTCAAGAAGGTTCCCTACGTCCAGCTTGTTGAGGACGCAGCTCCTGTAAAACATTAAGAACATTCACACCTCCGGGGAGGGGCAACCCTCCCCGGAACTTTATTGCAAATTGCAAATTGCAAATTTTAAACTCATCCTTGTTAACTCCTCTTGATCGCATTTAAAATTTCCAATTTCCAATTTACATTATTCACTGTACGTATAGTCTGATTCAGGTTCACTGCCTTAAGGAGGAATAGATTATTATGGCGGAAAATAAGGTGTTGGTTGTCGGCGGAGGCTTCAGCGGCCTCACGGCAGCAGTGGAAGCCGCGGAAACCGGCTCCGATGTCATCATCGTGGAAAAGAACCCCTATCTCGGCGGCCGGGTGACGCAGCTGAACAAGTATTTCTGGAAGATGTGCCCGCCGAACTGCGGTCTCGAGATCCAGTACAAGCGGATCAAGAACAACGGCCAGGTCACGATCATGACCATGGCGGAGGTGGAGAAGATCTCCGGGTTCCGAAGGCAACTTCGAAGTTACCATCAAGACGCAGCCGCGGTTCGTGAACGAGAAGTGCACGGGCTGCAACAAGTGCACCGAGGCCTGCCCCGAAGAGCGGTCGAACGACTTCGACTTCGGCATGAGCAAGACCAAGGCGGCGTACCTTCCCCATGTCCAGGCATTCCCGCTCCAGTACGTGATCGACGGGAAGGCATGCAAGGGCTCATCCTGCGCCAAGTGCGTTTCGGCCTGCGCCTACGGCGCCATCGATCTGAACATGAAGCCCGAGACCAAGACCGTGAAGGTCGGCGCGGTTGTGATGGCGACCGGCTGGAACCCCTACGACGCCACGAAGATGGACAACCTCTCCTTCGGCAAGGTCCAGAATGTGGTCACGAACATGATGATGGAGCGCATCGCGGCGCCCGAACGGCCCCACGGGCGGCAAGATCGTTCGTCCCTCGGACGGCAAGGAAGTGAAGAACATCGCTTTCGTGCAGTGCGCAGGCTCCCGCGACGAGAACCATCTGGCCCATTGCTCCTACATCTGCTGCCTGGCCTCGCTGAAGCAGGCGACCTATGTCAGGGAAATGTATCCCGATTCCAAGGTCAAGATCTTCTACATCGATATCAGAACTCCCGGACTCTACGAGAACCGGTTCTATACCAAGATCAAACAAGACCAGAACGTGTCCTTCCTCAAGGGCAAGGTCGCGAAGATCGAGCAGGGTGAGAACGGCGATGTGAAGGTCACGGCCGAGGACATCCACGGCGGCGGCAAGATCACCGAGACCTTCGAAATGGTCGTGCTTGCGACGGGCATGCAGCCGACGGCGAGTTCGCTCGCGGGCGCAGGCGTTAAGGTCACCGAAGACGGGTTCGTGGACCAGGCAACGCTCCCGAAAGGCATCTATGCCACCGGGACGCTCAAGACCCCCGTTGATGTGGCGCGGTCCGCGCAGGATGCTACCGGTGTTGTCATGAAGAGCATCCAGAGCTTGAGGAGGAAATAAGGATGGAGAAGAAATACTGCGTATATATCTGTAAGGGATGCGGCATCAAGGAGGCGATGGACGTCGAGAAGGTCGCCGGCGCCGCAAAGAAGGTCCAGAACTACAAGTTCCATGATGCGCTCTGCAGCCCCGAGGGCGTGCAGCTGATCAAGAACGACATCACCAACGACGGCATCAATACGATCGTGATCGCGGCCTGCTCGCCCCGGGCAAAAGTCGGCCGAATTCACCTTCCCCGGAGTCCTCGTCGAGCGCGCCAATATCCGCGAGTTCGTTGCCTGGACCATGGAGCCGAACACGGATGCAACGAACGATGCAGCCTACGATTACCTCAACATGGGCATCGTGAAGGTCCAGAAAAGCGAACTGCCTGAACCGAATATCCTCCCCGACCTGGACAGCACGATCCTGGTCATCGGCGGCGGCATCGCGGGCATGACCGCGGCCCTTTCGGCAGCGGGCGCCGGCAGCAAAGTGGTGCTCGTCGAAAAGGATGCCCAGCTCGGCGGCCTCGTGAACAAGCTCTACAAAAAGATCCCGACCGGCTCCTATGACAACAAGCCCCTGATCGTCGATACCGACATCAACAAGACCGTGAGCGAGGTCGAGAGCAACCCGAACATCAAGGTGTACAAGTCGACGACGGTCTCCAAGACCGACGGCCAGCCCGGCCTGTACAACGTGACGCTTTCGAACGGCGAGACCATGAAGATCGGCGCCATTGTGATGGCCACCGGCTGGAAGCCCTATGACGCGAACAAGCTCGATTATCTCGGGTACGGCAAGTTCAAGAACGTCGTGACCAACATGGAGCTCGAGGAGATCGCCAAGAAGAACAACGGCAAACTGCTCCGGCCTTCCGACGGCAAGCCGGCGACGAAAGTCGCCTTCATCCAGTGCGCCGGCCAGCGCGATCCGAATCATCTTGCCTACTGCTCCGGCATGTGCTGCGCCACGTCGCTCAAGCAGGCCCAGTACGTCCGGCAGAACGAAGATGCCCTTGCCATGATCTTCTACAAGGACATCCGGACCCCGGGCAGGACCGAGCTCTACTATAAAGCAGCCCAGAACAATCCGGGCGTGATGCTCTCCAAGGCTGATGTGACCGGCGTTTCCGATGCCGGGAACGGCAACATGTTCGTCGAGATGGAGAATACCCTGTTCGGCACGAAGACCGGCGAGAAGGTGAAGATAGAAGCCGACCTCGTGGTCCTTGCTGCCGGAATGGTCCCCACGACCCTTGGTCCCCAGGCATATGCCGACGGGCTTACAGCAGCAGCGGGAGGCGGCGACGAGGCCAAAAAGAACTATCTTGAGCAGACCCCGAAGCCGGATTATATCCTGAACCTCGGCTATCGTCAGGGACCCGAGATCCCGACCCTCGAAGGAGCAGCGGGCTTTGCCGACTCCAACTTTATCTGCTTCCAGTATGAAACCAGAAGAACGGGCATCTACGCGGCAGGAAGCGTGCATCAGCCCATGAACATGGCAGAGGCGCAGGAAGACGCGGCAGGCGCGGCTTTCAAGGCGATCCAGGCCATCGACCACGCGTCGCGCGGCGTTGCCGTTCATCCCCGCGCCTGGGACGTGACCTATCCCGATCCGATGCTGATCAAGTGCACGGCCTGCAAGCGGTGCACGGAAGAATGTCCTTTCGGCGCCATCGATGAGGACGAGAAGGGCATTCCGAAATACAATATCAACCGCTGCCGTCGCTGCGGAACCTGCATGGGCGCCTGCCCGGAACGCATCGTTTCCTTCAAGGACTACAGCGTCGACATCGTGGGCTCCATGCTCAAGTCTGTGGAATACTCCGATGATGAGGACAAGCCGACGATCATCTGCCTGGTCTGCGAGAACGACTCCTACCCGGCGCTCGACACTGCGGCTATTGCCGGAAAGAAGATCGATCCGGCATTCCGGTTCATTTCCATGCGGTGCCTGGGCGGCATGAACCTGGTGTGGGTTGCCGACGCGCTGTCCAAGGGCGCCGACGGTATGCTGCTCCTGGGCTGCAAGTACGGGGAGAACTATCAGTGCCACTTCGTCAAGGGCAGCGAGCTCGCGAACACCCGCTTCAGCAAGGTGAGTGAGACCCTGAACCGGCTCCAGCTCGAGTCCGAACGCGTCCAGCTGATGCAGGTGGCCATCAACGAGTATGATAAACTGCCGGACATGCTCAATGAGTTTGCTACAAGGATCAGAGAGATCGGACCGAATCCGTTCAGGACCATGTAAACGGCGAGATTCGGAGATGCGAGAGATTCGAAATGCGGAGTTAAGAGCGTAAAACAGCACTCCTAACAAGTAATTGGAGGATAGGATATATGTCAGAAGCAACGGTCATTAAACCCGATTTAAAATTCGTGAACGAGATCATCAAGGGCGGCGGCGAGTCGCTGAAAAAGTGCTACCAGTGCGCCACCTGCTCGGTGGTCTGCAATGTGACGCCCGAGGGCAATCCCTTCCCGCGCAAGGAAATGGTGCTGGCCCAGTGGGGCCAGAAGGACAAGCTGATCGCAAGCGCCGATGTGTGGCTCTGCCACCAGTGCAGCGACTGCACGGCCTACTGCCCGCGCGGCGCAAAGCCCGGCGAAGTGCTGAACGCGATCCGGAAGCAGAGCATCAAGGAAGTGGCGCTGGTTCCGCTTTTCGCGAAGATCGCAAACGGACCCGAAGCTCATCTGGCTTCTGTTCGCTATCCCGCAGCAATCTTCTTTGGATCATCATGGTCCTCGGGAATACGGAGCTTTTGCGGCTGCCTCGCGGGCAAAAGGCGCGGTCATGGCCTATCATATCTTCGTGCCCGTGTTCCGCTCATCGATGACGGTATTCATTCTGACGGCGATCTTCGCAGCCGTATCGGCCTTCGTCGGCATCAAACGGCTCTGGTCCGGCATGAAGGCCAATGCCGGCAATGCGCAGGGCAGCGGCAGCCCCTTCGGTCACATCGTTCCCGCGGTCACCACGATCCTGGCTCACAAGAAGTTCGCCGACTGCAGCGTGAACCGACCTGCGGCAGTGGGGCCACCTGCTCCTGTTCTACTCCTTTGCAGGGCTCGCCGTCGTGACCACCTGGGCCATCGTCGTATCTCTACGGCCATGAGTTTCTTCATATCCAGGCCTTCGGACCATTCAACTTCGGCGAATCGCCCTATCCGATGACCGATCCCATGAAGATGCTTGCGCTCGTCAGCTCGGTCGCCTTTGCCCTCGGCGTCGTCATCATCCTGCTGAACCGTCTCGGCCAGGCGGGCAAGGCCGGACTGGGCTCCTATTTCGACTGGATCTTCCTTGCGATCGTCATCGGCGTCGGCGCTACGGGCATGGCGTCCTGGGTGCTCCGGCTTGCTGATATGGAAGTCGGCTACTGCGTGTACTTTTTCCATCTTGTGTTCGTATGGTCGCTCTTCGCCTATGCGCCGTATTCCAAGTTCGCGCATCTGTTCTACCGGACGACGGCCATGGTATTTGCGAAATATACCGGCCGAGAAGTGAAAGTAAAGAAGCACGGAACAGTCACGGAAGGCGGACGTTCAGCCGGCCGCGCATAAATTGATCGAGCCGCTTTCACCGAAGCCGAGTACAGCTGTTAACCCGAATACGCGGAGTTTCTCATGAAAGTCAAAGAACTGTTAAGCATCAAAGGACTTGAGTGCTTCAGCATCAACAGCACCGACACTCTCCAGGCTGCGGCAAAGCAGATGGCGGAATGCAATATCGGCGCGCTGCTCGTTATGGACCGGGGATCCCTTGTCGGCATTGTGACCGAGCGCGATATCGTAAAGAACTCCGCAAACGAGCAGAAGAGCTGCAAGGATATCATGATCAAGGACGTCATGAGCGCGAATCTTCTCGTGGTGAAGCCGGGCGACGATCTCGACTATGTCATGGCGATCATGATCCAGAACAATATCCGTCACCTCCCGGTCGTCGAGGAGAGCGGACTGCTCGGGCTCCTGTCCATGCGGGACGTGGTCACGCGTCCTGGTCAAGAATCTGAAAGCGGAAAATCACTACCTGAAAGATTTCATCGGCGGCAAATTCGAAGCATAATAGATGTCCATAAATATGATCGACAGGGAGGGATGCCTGGGGGGAAAAGCTTTAAGTACGTGCGCTCCATCGCATCGCGATGGACAGGATTTATTGAAACGGAATCATGAGAACGATATAATCTAATTTTAAAGGAGGAAGAAATGGATTTTTCAAATTTGGTTATGACATTTGCGATCGCATGCGGCATCGCCGGCGTTGTGTACGCCCTGTTCATCGCCGTATGGGTCAACAAGCAGGATGCAGGAAATGAAAAGATGAAGATGATCTCCGATGCGGTAAAGGAAGGCGCTTATGCGTTCCTCGCCCGCGAATACAAGACCGTGGCCATGGTCGCGGTGGTTCTGTTCATCGTGCTTGCCGCGGTTCCGAAACTCGGGATCTGGTCCGCCATCGGGTTCCTGATCGGGACCTGCGGTTCGGCTCTGGCAGGCTTCGTCGGCATGTGGGTCACGGTGCGCGCCAATGTCCGCACGACGCAGGCTGCGACGAAAGGCCTTCAGAGCGCCTTGACGCTGTCATTCAAAGGCGGCTCGGTTACCGGCATCATGGTGGTCGGCCTCGGCATCATCGGACTTGCGGGCTACTTCGCGGTTGCGAAGAGCATGGCAGGCCCCGAGCACGCATTCGGCGCCCTGATCGGCCTCGGCTTCGGCTGCTCGCTCATGAGCGTGTTCGCCCGTATCGCGGGCGGCATCTACACCAAGGCTGCCGACGTGGGCGCAGACCTTGTGGGTAAAGTCGAGAAGGACATCCCTGAGGACGATCCGCGCAACCCGGCTGTCATCGCCGACAACGTCGGTGACAACGTGGGCGACTGCGCCGGAATGGCCGCAGACCTTTATGAAACGTACACGGTGACCCTTGTGGCCGCCATGCTGCTCGCGAAATCAGTGTTCGGAGCGGATAGCCCCTGGGTCGCATTCCCACTGCTCCTGGGCGGCGTTTCGATCATCGCCTCGATTATCGGCACCTACTTTGTAAAGCTCGGCGCCAGCAATTACATCATGGGCGCGCTTTATAAGGGACTTGCGGTTTCCGGCGTCCTTGCCGCTATCGCGTTCTTTTTTGTTGCCCAGTGGTTCGTCGGTCAGCTCGGCGCAGACCCGGCTGCAGCCGGTGGATTTACGGCAATGAGCATCTTCGGCACGGCCCTCATCGGCCTGGCATTGACGGGCCTCATCGTCTGGATCACGGAATATTATACAGGCAAGGAGTTCCGGCCTGTTAAGACTATCGCAAAGGCCAGCCTCACCGGCCACGGCACGAACGTCATCGCCGGTCTGGCCATGAGCATGGAGGCCACCGCGCTTCCGGCCATGGTCATCGTCGCGTCGATCATGGGCGCATACTGGCTCGGCGGCGGGTTCGCGGGCAACACATCAAGCGGTCTCTTTGCCATCGCTCTCTCGGCAGTGTCCATGCTGTCCATGACCGGTATCGTTGTCGCCATCGACTCGTACGGCCCGATCACGGACAACGCAGGCGGTATCGCGGAAATGTCAGGACTTCCGCAGTCAGTCCGCGACGTTACAGACCCGCTCGATGCGGTCGGAAACACGACCAAGGCCGTTACCAAGGGCTATGCAATCGGTTCCGCTGGCCTGGCTGCCCTGGTGCTTTTTGCCGAGTATTCGCGCGAGCTGGTGCACAAGGCTGAGGAAGTGGCGAAGGCAGCCGGTGCAGCAGTTATACCGACAACCTTCGACCTGTCCGATCCGCTCATTATCGCAGGGCTGTTCATCGGCGGTCTGATCCCCTATTACTATGGCGGCCGTCTGATGCTTGCCGTAGGAAAGGCTGCAGGCGGTGTGGTGGATGAAGTGAGAAGGCAGTTCAAAGAGACTCCGACCATCATGACCGATTATCCGAGAGTGAAGCCGGATTATGCCAAATGCGTGGACATCGTTACCCAGTCTGCCATCAAGGAAATGATGATCCCGGCGCTTCTGCCGGTCGTGGCCCCGATCGTTGTGGGCTTTATTATGGGTCCCAAGGCCCTGGGCGGCATGCTGATCGGTTCAATCCTGACCGGTCTGTTCCAGGCCATCGCCATGACGTCAGGCGGCGGCGCATGGGACAATGCCAAGAAGTCCTTTGAAGACGGTGTTACCGACGACAAGGGCGTTGTCCATAAGAAAAAGAGCGACGGCCACAAAGCCTCGGTGACCGGTGATACGGTCGGCGATCCTTACAAGGACACCGCAGGCCCGGCCATCAACCCGATGATCAAGGTGATCAACATCGTTGCCCTGCTCATCGTACCGTTGATCTAAGAATCCTTCGTTTCCCTCAGGCTGCCCCGTAAAGCGGGGCAGCCTTTTTTGTGTGCGACTGATTCATTATAGCGTGACAGCGCGTCTCCTGTTTTGTGGCTCCTGCATATGCTGAACATGTGTTTCCTGAGTCAAAAAATTCACGCTCTTATAGAACCGGGAAAAAAATCAGGAGACGATCAATGAGCAACACAATTTTTTTCGCCCTTTTCTGCGGGTTTGCCGGCCTGGTGTACGGCATCTTGACCGCGCCCATTGGGTGAACAGGCAGGATGCAGGGAATGACCGCATGGGGCAGATTTCGGATGCGGTGAAAGAAGGCGCGTACGCCTTCCTCGCCGTGAATACAACTGTCGCTATCGTTGCGGTTATTCCGGTGATTCTCATGATCTTCATTCCCGCCTCGAATATGGGTTGCGGCAGGGAGGCCTTCGGCGGAGTGCTGATCGGAAGCATTCTAACCGGGCTGTTCCAGGCCATTGCAATGACAAGCGGTGGCGGCGCGTGGGACAACGCCAAGAAGTTCATCGAGGACGGCATTTATGGCGGCAAGAAAAGCCCCGCACATCAGGCTGCGGTGACCGGAGATACCGTCGGCGAACCGTACAAGGATACGGCAGGTCCGGCGATCAATCCCATGATCAAGGTCATTAACATCGTAACGCTTCTGATGGTTCCGATCATGATCAAGTTGGGCAAGTAGGCACAGGAAGCTAAATGGAAAAACCGGGATACCCCCGCATGTTTATAATCCTAAAAACGGCATTTGAACACGGATGAACACGGAAACAGCGGATCAAAACAATGTGATAGAGCAAAAAGCCATCTCGCCTTTTGGGTGAATCCATTACTGTTCGTAACTTCCTATAAATCCGTGTTGATCGGATTTTATCCGTGTCCAACTGCTTTTTTCAGGATAATTGGTTTCCAATTCTAAATAAAAGTGGTATTATTTCCGCTGGTTGAATAAACAAGCCGGATAAAGCAGGTATGTTTTGATTTCACAGGTCCCTGGTGCGCATATTCAAGACGTGAAAATTTTGAAGGAAGCAGGGTGCTCCCCGGACGTTGTGGCGCACTGTATAGCCGTCTCGAGGATGGCCCAGAACATTGCCGAAAACGTGAAGATGCCGATAGACCGCGAACTGGTGCGGCAGGGCGGACTCTTCCATGATATCGGAAGGTCAAAGACACATGGTATCGAACATGCACTCACCGGAGTCGGGATCGGCCGTAAATTTGGTTTTTCCGGCGCGCTTCTCACTGTGATCGAGCGTCACATTGGAGCGGGAATCACGGCGTCTGAAGCGGCACGGCTCGGTTTGCCCCGGAAGGATTATCTGCCCCTGACCGCGGAAGAGAAGATAGTATCCTATGCCGACAATCTCACAAGCGGAGTACGGGAGATGTCGTTTCAAGAAGCGCTCGAACGGTTCAAACGGATGCTCGGATTTGAGCATGAGTGCGTTGAACTGTTCATACGTCAGCACCACGAGATACAGGGATTTATGAAGTGAAATTCAAGTCCCGCAATGGCGGGACGCCGTTTTCGGCATCGGAAGGGGTATCATGAAAGAACAAAACGAAGAGATGAAACCGGAAGAAATCGAGATCGAACCTTTGAAAAAAAGCAATACCGACAAGGTTGTCCCGGTCAAGCTGACAGGCAGCAGCCGGTTCAAGTTCCGTTGCCATAAGGGCGTTAAATGTTTTACAGCCTGCTGCAGCAATATCAATATCGTACTTCCGCCGTATGATCTTCTCAGGCTGCGCAAGCGGCTCGGAATGACTGCGGAGGACTTCATCAACAAGTACTGCGATATCGAAATTCTTGCCAAAACGCTTCTTCCTGTTATAACGATAAAGATGCAGAAAGACGATAAAAAAAGCTGCCCTTTTCTCACGCCTGACGGCTGTACCGTCTATGAGGACCGGCCTAATACCTGCCGCTATTATCCGGTAGGCATGGCTACCCTGAGAAAAAAAGAGGCAGAGGGCGGTAAGGATGAATTCTATTTTATGGTCAAGGAAGACCACTGCAAGGGGTTTGAAGAGGACAAGCAATGGACCATCGATGAGTGGCGAAAGGACCAGGAGGCCGACCTGTACGACGACATGAACCGCGGCTGGATGGAGATCCTGATCAAGAAAAAGTCGTTCGGTGAACGGGAATTCCCGGAGATCAAGAACCAGATGTTCTTCATGATCACTACGAACACGGACTATTTCAGGGAATTCGTTTTCGGAAGCAGCTTCCTGGAAACGTATGATATTCCCGCGGAGCGCATTGAAAAGGTCCGGACCGATGACGCGGAGCTTCTGAAACTGGCGTATGAATGGCTCAGGTCCGCTATGTTTGCGGAGGAGACGCTACCGTTCAAGGAAGGCGTCGTTGAGGCCCGCAAAGACCGGGCAGACGCAATCATGAGGAAAGTGTATGGGAACAAAGAGGGGCAGGAGTAACGAAGCCGGGAGTAAGGAGAGTACCGCCTAGCTTGCGCCGAGTAACAGCGTCATTTCATCATAGATCGCATTTCCAATGGTGATTCCCTGATCAATAAATTCCGGGCCGTACTGCCTGCCGGTTTCGGTCCGGAACGTTTCCTTTATTTTTTCAATGCCCTTCATTTTTTCGCGGAACATTCCATGCAGCGATACGGGCGGTGTCTCATGCGCCTCGACCATGAGCCAGAGTGTGGTTGTGAAATTTTCCGGTCCCCATCTGAACTTGTCTGCGTCATACAGCGCGTCGCTCACCAGCCTTCCGGCGGTATCGTCCCGGTCATACGTTTCCTGAAATGCCTCGTGATTCCTGATTGCATCCGCGACATATTGCCGCTCCCGCAGACCCATTCCGAGCTTCGTTAAAATTTTTTCAGCTTCGATACTGCCCCGTATGGCATGGTCCTGCTCCCTTCGTTTGATATCGTGGAGCAGTCCGGCAACGATAGAGGTGACGAAAAGAGACTCGATCTCCGCCTCATCCAGGTTAAGACCGGTCGATTCAATCAGTACGATTACGCCCGCATCGCGTGCAACCGCCTCACAGTGGCAGAGTCCATGAGCGCATTCAAGCTGCGACTGTTCCAGATGAGCTCTGCATTTGAGGATGAAATCGTTGGTTCCGAGCGCTTCTTCAGTCCTGCGCAGCTCGGTTGCATGGTTCCGGTAAAACAAGGGGCGCGGAAGCGATCGTGCAACTTCGACCGCTTTTTCCTGCAGTTGCTGATATGCCGACAGCACCATATTTTGATAATAAACGGAGACAGATCGGATTGTCAAGCCGAGTTTTACAAATTCTCTTTATGCGAGACCACGTCGGTTTGATCGACCTACCTCTCGAAGTATTCTCGGCATTCAACCACATTTAGTTTTACGGTAATCGTTTCTTTCGATGGCCCGACGTACCCGATAATCTTCGATTGACTAACTCCATTCCCTGCGGTAATATCCTCCATATTTTCTTCTGAAAGGGGTTTCTCCGTGTCCGACATCCATAGTGAACGAATCCTGATTCTTGACTTCGGTTCCCAGTACACGCAGCTCATTGCGCGGCGTGTCCGCGAAGCAAAGGTTTATTGCGAGATATTCCCGTACAACGCGGGACTGGAGAAGGTGAAGGCCTTCAGGCCAAAGGGCATGATTTTTTCGGGAGGGCCGTCCAGCGTATACGATGCAGGCGCGCCGCTTATCGATAAAGCGCACCTTGAACTGGGCGTGCCGGTGCTCGGGATCTGTTATGGTATGCAGCTGTTGACCCACGTGCTCGGGGGGCAGGTCGCAAAATCCTCCAAGCGCGAGTTCGGCAAGGCGGATTTGGTTATCGATGCCGCTGCCGGTCTTTTTAAGAATATCGGTGAAAAACTCCGAACTCCGAACTCCGACCTCGGAACGGTCGTCTGGATGAGCCATGGGGACCGGATCGAGAAGATGCCGGATTGCTTCACGGCCATCGCGCACACCGGCAATTCGCCGACAGCGGCAATGGCGGATGAAAGACGGAAGTTCTTCGGTGTCCAGTTCCATCCCGAGGTTGTGCATACACCGCAGGGGGTCCAGATCCTGAGGAACTTTGTGTACGAAATTTGCGGGTGCAAGCCTTCGTGGACCATGGCTTCATTCGTGGATTATTCCGTATCAGAGATACAAAAGGCGGTCGGAAACAGCCAGGCAGTCTGCGGACTCTCAGGCGGTGTGGATTCATCGGTAGCGGCAGTGCTGGTCCATAAGGCGATCGGTAAACAGCTGACCTGCATATTCGTGAACAACGGGGTCCTGAGAAAAGACGAGGCGGAAAAGGTGCAGCACTCGTTCAAAGATATGGGGTTGAACCTGAAGTATGTAGATGCATCCGCGGACTTTCTGGGCAAGTTGAAAGGTGTCGAGGACCCGGAGAAAAAAAGGAAGATCATCGGTAACACTTTTATCGAAGTGTTCGAACGTGAAGCCCACGCAGTCGGTGGAGCCCAGTATCTGGTACAGGGCACTCTCTACCCCGACGTAATCGAGAGCGTCTCATTCAAAGGTCCATCGGCCATAATCAAGTCCCATCATAACGTGGGCGGCCTTCCGGAGAAGATGAAGCTGAAACTGGTGGAGCCGCTGCGGGAACTTTTCAAGGACGAGGTGCGCGCAATCGGCCGCGAGATGAAGATGCCGGATGAGATCATTGACCGTCAGCCGTTTCCCGGTCCCGGACTCGCCATACGGATTTTGGGAGAGGTGACTGAAGCGAGGCTCGCTATACTCCGTTCGGCAGACGCCATCGTTATCGAGGAGATCAAGAAGGCGGGACTCTATAAGGAAATCTGGCAGTCATTTGCCGTTTTATTGCCAATCAAGACTGTCGGCGTAATGGGCGATGAGCGGACCTATGAGAACGTCGTTGCCATCCGCGCAGTAACCAGCCAGGACGGTATGACTGCCGACTGGGCAAAAATCCCCTATGAGCTTCTCGGGATCATGTCTAACCGGATCATCAACGAAGTGAAAGGCGTGAACCGTGTCTGCTTCGACATCTCTTCCAAGCCCCCGAGCACGATTGAATGGGAGTAGTCCTTTGAACAAAGGTTGAGTCGTTAAGTCGTCGAGTCGTTGAGTTATAACTACTTAACCACTAAACTTCTTTAACACCGCTCAGTCGTCGGTCTTCGGCGATAGCGATCCGTGCTCCTGGCCGAACTGGGTGGCAGCCGTAATGCCCACTTCCTGCAGCATGCGCTTCTTCGTACTGAGCATCAGTTCGTGGGGGACGGATAGCGCCTGAGCGATCTGCTCGAGCGGCTGGCCTTTGCCGAAATGCCGTTCTGCGATCAGGATTTTCAGAAAATCTGCCTGGATAAGAGACCGTAAGTCTGCATCATCCACAGCGTAACTATTATATGCGTCCTTCAGCGTTTTCCCCGCAGTTATCGCCTCGCGAAACTTGTTTACCGCGTCCTCGTAAATTTTGCTTTCCTCCGGCGTAAACTGCTTGAAGGCGAATTCGGGCATCTCTTCTTTATTATTTTCTTTATTTTTCTTTTTCATTTGATTCCCAGCCTTTTCCTCTTAATGAACGGCGTATTGTAAGCCAGAAGGATCTGCATTGTCAACGATTATCGATAAGGAAGGCTTCAGCGTGTGGCAAACGATAGGCTGGCACATCGATACGCTAATGAGAGACCAGCCATTCCTTGGCCTGGTCATGAGTTTCAAAAGCGTGCAGTTTGCGCTTGGAGAAGATCATGATCGCTTCGAAGAGGATCTTTTTCAGCCCGGTCACTCCTACGACTGCCGCGGCTTTTACGAAGGGCTTATTATGAGCGGTAAACTCCTTCATTCGTTCAGCTAATTTATTGTCAAAACGAATATTCGTTACGTCAGTCAGCGTGAGAAGCGATTGCTGCGGCCTCGTAGCTATCAACGTTTTGGCCTTTTCAATGACCTGATATGACTCATCGGGTTTGCACTCCGAAAAATCGAGCAACAGTATTTCCTTTCCCTGGTGCTGTATAAACCGTACTCTCTCCATTACCGACTCCTGTTATTGAATGCCTGATTCAAGTGCCGAATTATAGCACAAAAATCCCTTATTGCAAAGTTCTTGCAGGGCGTGCGGGCAAGTGGGCGGAGAATTAAAAGGGGCCGGCTGACAGCATTGACGCCGGATCAAAGCGGCTCAACCAGGAGGAAAAAGGATCGTAAAGCTCGTTCCTTTTCCGAGCTCGCTTTCACAGGCTATGGATCCCTTGAGTTTGCTTGTTACGAGATTGTAAACGATGTGCATGCCGAGACCGCTGCCGCCCTTTCCGCGGCGCGTTGTGAAGAAGGGATCGAAAATCCTGGTGATGTTTTCTCTGGGAATCCCCTTGCCGTTATCGGAGTATTTCAAAGTTATAGCGTGATCGCTATGCCGAATGTCGAACACGATGTGGCCGGCATCGTCCTTCTCGTAAGCATGGATAAGCGAATTCATGAGGAGGTTCGTTGCGATCTGTGAAATTGCACCCGGATAACTGTCTACCTCCAGGTCGTCAGGACCCGTTACCTCTATCCGATGGCCTGATCGTTTATATTCATGCTTCAAGCTGAGAAGCACCTCCTCCAGATATTTTTTTAAGGGGAATCTTCTTTGGTCCTCGCTGGACTGGTCGACGGCCACCTGCTTGAAGCTCGAAATCAATTCAGCGGCACGATGAAGATTCGCGATTGTAATGCCGATTATTTCGCCTGATGTTTCCAGAAATTTTTCGAGGTCGGACTTTTTGATGGTTCCTGCCCTGTATCCGGCATACAATTCATTTACCTTATCCTGAAGGTGAGTAGCAGCGGTAATGCCGACACCGACCGGGGTATTGATTTCGTGGGCGATACCGGCCACAAGTCCGCCCAGCGCGGCCATCTTCTCGGCTTCTACAAGCTGCTTCTGGGCCTGCTGCAGTTCGGCAAGCGATTGTTCCGCTGCATCCTTCGCCACTGAAAGCTCAGCAGTGCGCTCCCGGACCTTTTGTTCCAGTTCATCGTAAGACTTGTTCAGGTCACGCGCCATATCCTGAAGGGTCTTGGACAGCAGGCCGATCTCATCGGAGGAACGTACGTCCACA
>CAVVUN010000007.1:0-35886 GCA_963751455.1 Nitrospirota bacterium | reverse complement strand
GGTGGGAATCACGTGGAGATTGTAGGAGAAAATATATGATGCCTCTTGGGCTGTTGTGCGCGGATGAACGCGCTGAAGTAATGGAAGTAAAAACCGGATCCCGGTGCGCTGGCGGTTACTCCAGCGGCATTGCAGGGGCCAGAAGCTGCCAGGATCGTGTAGAGGATATGGGTCTTCGCGTCGGGAAAATCGTGGAAGTCCTGAATAATGAAGGCCGCGGACCTATCCTGCTGAAAATCGATGAGTCGAGGATCGCGATGGGCCGGGGAATGGCAATGAAGATTCTGGTACGGAGGATTGAAGTATGAATTTAGCAATGTTGAAGCCGGGTGATAAGGGAAAAATTACGAAAATGGGCGCGCTGGGACCGCTAAAGCGCAGGCTTATGGACATGGGGGTCCTTGTGGGTGAAGAGGTGAAGGTAGAGAAGATCGCTCCACTCGGGGACCCCATGGAGGTAACGATTAAGAATTACAAGCTCTCGCTCCGCAAAAAAGAGGCCGAGGGGATCGCGGTGGAGGTGATGAAATGATTTCGGAGTTCGGAGACTTGCACCCAGCGTTAATGAGTGCGAAAGCGCGAATGCAGGGTGCTCAAAGTTCGCAGTTAAAGGATTCGGCGGTAACAGGCCTGCTGGAATCGAAAAAAACGATTACCGTTGCAGTGGCCGGGAACCCGAATTCTGGAAAATCTACCCTCATTAATGCTATTGCAGGAACCCGGCTGCACGTGGGAAACTGGCCGGGCGTGACTGTTGAAAAAAAGGAAGCTCAGTTCGAATACGGAGACGCAGTGATCAAGCTTGTTGATCTTCCCGGAATCTATAGCCTGAGCCCCTATACCCAGGAAGAGATAATCGCCCGGGACTACCTGGTAAACGAACGTCCGGATATTATCGTAAACGTGGTCGACGCCACGAACCTTGAACGCAACCTCTATCTTACGGTACAGCTCCTGGAGTTGGGTATCCCGGTCGTCATGGCATTGAATATTTATGACGAAGCTGAACAAAAGGGATACACAATCGATGTAAAGACCATGGAAAAGATGCTCGGGATGACCATAGTTCCGACTGTGGCTACGAAAAAAAACGGTCTGAAAGACCTTCTGAAGGCTGCCTTGGAAGCGGCGGATAACCCGGTACGCACCAAGGAACTTCGATATGGAGAAGACATAGAGGCTGCTGCATCGGTTGTAGAAAAAACGATACTTGGCCCGCATAAGGAGCTTGCTGAATGGTATCCCAAACGCTGGCTGACATTCAAGATCATGGAAGGCGATGATCGGGTCTTGAAAGAAGTGAGTCTCGGCAATATTGAGTCCGCAATAGAGGACGCGACCGCACATCTGGAGCAGGCGCATGATTCCGACATGGAGACCCTTATGGCGGATGCGCGGTACGGGCAGGCCGCGGGGTTGACGCGGGAAGTGCTGCGCAGGCCGGAAACAAGAAAGACCGAGTTGACTGAAAAGATAGACCGGATTGTCCTAAATCGCTTTTTCGGCATTCCCATCTTTCTGGCAGCCATGTGGCTCATGTTCAAGCTGACCTTCGACGTGTCAACGCCTTTCGTCGACTGGATCGACGCCATGACCGCAGGTCCCTTTAAAAGGTGGACCGAGGCGATTCTCGGTGTCGTCGGCGCTTCAGACTGGACGGTATCACTTGCAACGGACGGCGTCATCGCCGGCGTCGGCTTCGTGCTGGTATTCGTGCCGGTCATTTTCGCGATGATGTTTTTCATCACTTTCCTCGAGGGAAGCGGCTACATGGCACGGGCGGCTTTCGTGATGGACAGGGCAATGCATGCCATGGGCCTTCACGGCAAATCCTTTATCCCCATGCTTCTGGGCTTCGGTTGTAATGTGCCCGCTGTCTATGCTACGCGAACGCTGGAGAACGAGCGTGACAAGGCGCTTACCGCGCTCTTGATCCCGCTCATGTCATGCGGCGCGCGGCTTCCGGTGTACGTTGTCTTCATCGGGGTCTTCTTTGCTTCACATGCAGGAACGGTCCTCTGGTCGCTTTACGTGATGGGTATTGTTCTTGCGGTCATCATGGGAATCATCTTCAAAAGAACGCTGTTTAGAGGGGAAGCGCCGATGTTCATCATGGAGTTGCCGCCTTACCGCATGCCGTCCTTCCGGAGCCTGATGATCCACACATGGGAGAAGGGCAAGCATTTCCTGATCAAAGCGGGAACCTATATTCTTGCAGTCTCTATCCTCGTCTGGTTTCTTCTGAATCTTCCGTGGGGCGTGGAGCACAAGAAAGACTCTTACCTGGGTCAGATGGGCCAAGTGATCGCGCCGGTTTTAAAGCCTCTTGGATTCGGCAACTGGGAAGCTGCATCATCGCTCGTCTCAGGCCTGATCGCCAAGGAAATTGTGGTCGGAACCATGGGTGAGATCTATGTGCCAAAGGCGGGTGAAGAAAAGAAAGAGATACCAATGCTGACTGAAGATTTTAAGGAGATCGGGACGAGCTTTGCCGGCGCTGCCCGTGATTCCGTAGTCAATGTCGTTTCCGGGTTTGGCATCGAAAGTATGTCTGCGCAGGAATCCTCGGAAGAACAAAAAGAACGCTCACCTTTACGAAGCGTAATCAAGGGGCAATTCACTCCCTTGAGCGCCTATGCCTTTATAACATTCGTCCTGCTGTATATGCCATGTGTGGTCGTAGCTATTGCTATGAAGCAGGAATTCGGCACCTGGAAGTGGTTCGGGATCGCGTTCGCATATCAGATGGTCCTGGCATGGGTCGTTGCGTTTGCCATATACCAGGGCGGGAGACTTGCAGGATTGGGATAAATGACAAAAGAGTTTCGAGGCCAGTATCGGGAAAGGATCGTTGGTACGTCCAACGGTGACGAAGCCCGTATAGGTCACGGTGTACAGTTGTTGTTTAATACGTTACCTTAAATACGTTATCGATGGAAGCATGGGCATCATAACCGAAACCGTTTAACAAAAAAGAAAAGGAGATTGATATGGGTTTCACAGATATTTTTCTAATGACGTTGATCATTACCGGCGCACTTTACCTTCTTTACCGTTCGATATGGAAAAAACAGGGGCACTGTCCGGGGTGCGACGCGGCAGCTTGTAACCCGACAAAGAAATATGCTGTCAAGGCGTGCAAGGAGCAGTAGGTGTTATTTGTACTTCCGAGGCGGGTCATTCCCGCTTCGGAAGTACAATCTAAGCAAGCACTGTTTGTTCCTTGGCGGAAGACTGAATTGACTGATCACGATCCAATTATAAATAATCTATAAAATCAACCAATTAGAAAATTATCAAGTAAACCTATTGTTTTTTACTGTCTAAATCCCGTCACCGCCTCATTTGCAATCTATTGTTTTCTAAAGGGATGTTAAAAGGCACTGGTCTTGCACAATTTATTCTAACTGCTAGGTTTTTGGCACTTTGCTCCGGAGTGAGAGCTGATGAAACACCGATAAATGATCGGAGGTGACGAAATGAAGACATTGCTTTTAGTAGATGACGAATTGGAAAATTTAAAATGTCTCGGTGAGTTGCTGAACAGGCTGGGCTATGCGGTCATTGCCAAACCCGATGCCAGGTCGGCGCTTTCCGTTGTCCGCAGCGGCGCCGCTATTGATCTGATTATCACCGACTATTGCATGCCCGAAATGGACGGACTGGAATTTCTCGTTTTGCTGAAGCAAAGCCTTCCTGCAGTTCCCGTTATCATGCTAACGGGATACGGGGCGGTAGAAACCTATCTTAAGTCTCTCAGCCTCGGAGTATTTGAATATGTGAACAAGCCGGTCAGGGTGAAGGAACTTGGACGGATAGTAAAAGCCGCGCTCGACTGTACTGACCGGAAATCACCCCCAGACGAGGGCGCAATCGTTTCACAGGCGCACTAGGAATAGATTTTTAAATTATTCATTTCAGCTGTCAAAAAATCATTTTTCCTTCAATATATTTATTAACTCGTTTACTAAAAAAATCAACGTAATCAAAAGTGATTTTTTCCGGTTTGACTTTGCCCGATTTTTGTGGTTAAATCGTTACCTATGAACTTCGAATCTGCGGACTTTGATTTACTCGATATTTTTCTGCTTATCGGATTAAAAGCAAAAACCGGAGAACTCGTGCTCGAGTCCGGCAATAATATAGGCAGCATTATTTTCCATCGAGGCAGCATTCTGCAGGCTTTTTCACCCTATTCGCGTGCGATCGGAGATCTTCTTGTTGAAGACGGGATTATTAGTGAGAATGAACTCCTGAGTGCTCTCGAGGTGAGGAGGAAGAACTCAATTTTTCCGACAGGGTACTTTTTTTTAAGGGCAGGAAGGGTCAGCTTTGAAACCATCGAGCTGATGATACATGAGCAGATACGACAGTCAGTAAGGGATTTTATGAAGTGGCCGAATATCAGGGCCAGTTTTGTTGAAAAGGAAATTCAGCCTTTTGACGCGATTCATTTGAACGTGCAGGAATTTATTATTCCCGATGCAGTCAAGTGCGCGAGAGACTTCTTTCTTTTTTTTCCGAAGATCAAACAGCACAAACCCCGGCCGACCAGACAACCTCCTGAGAGACAAACTTCTCCACCGCTTACCTTTGATTTAATCTTTCACGCAGCAGGTCCCGCGCCTCGTTAAAGAATCCGCGATAGATTTCCGTACGGTAATCAGGATAGGTATGATCGAATGACATAAACGTTTTATCCCTGCTGCTGTACCGAAGGGTTGACTCTGCATAAATACTTTTTCCGATGTATACCCGATGGGGGAAATCTTTCGTTGTTGCTAGGACGACCTTGGCTTCCGTAACATATCCCGGGTCAAGATTGAGCCTGCGACGCGGGCCATTCGATGCAGCACCGGCGAACCGTGCCTCGAGAACGTTTGTGAATATCTTGATTTCACTCAACGTCCCAGGTTCGATCAGTTCTTTAAAAAAGATGAACTTTCGGTTTATGCTGCTGCCCATCTCCTCACGGTAATAGTTCGTACCGTCCCAGGCCAGAATTGCGGTTTCATAGTCGGTCGCTCCGTATTCATGCTTTAACAATACTTCGCATTCTTCAAAAAGAGCAGGGTCGACAGAGAGCATCCCTATGAAAAGCTTTGCCGGTATCGGACTGCGCAGTATACCCATGGTTATTTCCGCCACTCCGCTTTATTGACCAAGGTAGTGTGATAAACCGTTTTGACCGGTCAAAGGCAGTTCCATATCAACTTCAATTTTGCCGCCTTCCAACTCACGTTCGTCCGTAACCGCATAACCGCGGATAAAACCCTCTATTTTCTCGGTGAATTTATTTTCTCCAAGTTTCGATTTCAAACTCTTGTTGGGGCTTACCTTTATCTGGGAGATAGCTTTTACCAATTTTCTTTGAGCATCGGCATGTGCTGCTCGTCGTGCAGCTTCACGGCTGACAGAGGGATTCGGAGCATCCACAGGAGGTAAACCTGTCCCTGTCACCCGGATTTTTCCTGAAGCCCAATTTACTCCTTCTATCGGAGAAGCATAGAAAAAGCTTGAAGGGCTGCCGGAGGCGGGAATACTCGTGGTTATGTTCGATAAGTCAGTGGTTTTTCCGGACTGCACCGCAACTGCCTTGAATACCACGGGAAACTCAGCATTCGGAACCGACAATCTAACCTCATAAATTCCGGAAGGTACAGTCATGATGAATCTTCCATCATGAACATTCGGATTAGCGGTTGCGACCTGTTTGCCGTTGACGAGAGCGCGGACTTCGACGCCTTCGGCGGCAGGGAAAGCAACGCCGGTGATAGAGCCGTTCTCCGAACTACACGCGGAAGCCGTGAAGGGGACAAGAGAAATGAGAAGGAACAATAACCGAATTTGCATGTGTTCTCCAGTAATCCATTATATCACAATGGTATCCTCGATTTCCACCCACAGCAGTTGTGAAACACGGTCCCGTCAAAGTCGCACATAAACCCCTATAACGTCATTCCCGCAAGCGAAGCGCGTCGGGAATCCTTCTGAAAATGCAGGAAAGATTCCGGACAAGCCGGAATGACGGTAAAGGAAGTGAATGTGCGTGAAAAGATGTTTGTTATTGTACCGTTGCATTGAACAATGACACGACCCTGAGTTGTGAAAAAAATCTAGTTCTTTTTCTTGACAAGCATGTAAGGTTTGATATAGTAGGTATCATGCAAATAACACGAGAGGGGGATTACGGGATACGAAGTATCCTGTATCTCTCCCGGCAGCCTTTTAAAAAAATCAGTTTTGTGAACGAAATCTCCGAAGAGTATAAAATCCCCAGAAGTTTTCTCGCCAAAATCCTTCAGAAACTGGTCAAAGCCAGAATAGTACGTTCTTACAGGGGCGTGAAGGGTGGTTTTTCTTTGGCGAAGCAGGCGCGGGACATATCCCTCCTCGATGTGCTCGAAGCAATCGAAGGCAAAATGCATGTTAACCTTTGTCTCGCGGACAAAAAGAAATGCAACTTCTCAAAACAGTGCCCTGTGAGCTCCGTATGGCTTAACGTTCAGACTAAGGTGGGCGATATTTTAAAAAAAACCACATTTGACGAACTCGCAAGACAGTAGTACACAATTTAAGTTAACTCACTCACTCACTCACTCACTCACTCACTCACTCACTCACTCACTCACTCACTCACTCACTCACTCACTCACTCACTCACTCCCGTTGCCGCATTTCCACTCATATTCATTCACATTAAAATTCTTGACATCGACCCTTCATTTGTTGTAAAGTAACACCTTAATTAATTAACCGTTTAGTTAAATACAGAACGTATGAAACAAGAAACTAAATCCCATAAACGTACAGCCGGACGCCGACCCAGGGCGGGCCAGCCGGACGGCGATACACGAGCGGCCATTCTGGCCGCAGCCCGAACGATATTCGCCAGACATGGTTTGGATGGAACCTCTGTCCGCCAGGTGTCCGAAGCGGCCAACGTAAATAACGCAATGATCTATTACCATTTCAAAGACAAGGAGGACCTTTACCGTTCCGTCTTGTCCGACTCATTTTCGGCGCTCACTGCGCTTTGGGAAGATCCCATATTCAAGTCGGCTGCTCCTGTACGGAAAAAGATTGAAAAGTATGTCGAGAGTTTTATCCGTTTTCAGCAGATCAATGAGAACCTCCGCAGAATTATGGCTATGGAGTTTGCGGGCAGCGGCGGCAACATCACCTGGATCTGTGAAAAGTATTTCGCGGACAATTACGCGCGCCTTACCAGGATATTCAAGGAAGGGATGCGGAACGGAGAATTAAAAAAATTTGAGCCTGCCCTGGCTGTTTCCTCGCTCGTCGGCGTTATTATTCATAATTTTATATTGCAGCCGATGGCGGAGTACGTGCACGGGAAAAAGGTCAATTTATCGCCGAAAAAATTCGGTGCTTTTGTTACGGAGCTTTTTTTTAACGGGCTTGCATCGAAAGAAGAAATGCACAAGGCCGGCAAAATAAATCAAAAAAGGATTTCTACCGTATGAGAATGACACTGACAATCGCAGCGCTTATCGCGGTGATCGGACCCGTTTTTCCCGTTCAGGCAGCGGATAAAATCTATACGCTTCAGGATGCGTATGAGTCGGCCCTCGGGACGAATGAAGTGGTGAAGATAGCTGAAGAGAATGTGATCCAGTCTCAAACGATATTAGACCAGGCATGGGGTCATGTGTATCCTACGGTCACTGCACAATCCGGTTTTACCCGCTATAACGAAAAGCTTCCGGCCGGCGAAGACACTTTTACATTCCAGCCGTTGAACCAGTTCCAGGCCGCGGTCGTTTTGAGGCAACCGCTCTATACAGGCGGAAGGACGATGTCGGCTCTTCGGATTGCAAAGACCCTTGGTCAATCCAGCACGAGTGGTCTTGACGCAGCCAAACAGGGCATATTACTCAATGCGGCAGAGGCATATTACGCAGTAGTAAAATCGCAGAAACTGGTAGATGTCAGCACGAAGTCTCTGGAACGAACCGAAAAACATAGGAAAGTAACCGAGCGGGAAGCAGCCACCCGGAAAACGAAGGCGAACCTCTCCGCGCTGCTCAGGGCTAAAACATTGGTCAGCCAGGCCCGGATCAATATCGTAAGAGCGGAGGAAGCGGTCAAGAGGGCCCGGGAGCGCTTGAAACTCGTGGCAAACGTCCCTACGGACGCGATACTCGTGGAACCCGAGGCGCTTGAGAAACCGCAAACAGGCCTTGATCATTTAAAAGAAACAGCAGTAGCCACCCGTCCGGATTATGCGGCTGCCCTGCAAAACATGAAAATAGCCGAGGAAAATGTTACGATCGTCGCCGGTGCGCACCGCCCGCAACTTGCCGCCGAAGCCGCATTGCAGTATCAGAGCTCTCACCCAGAGACCATCATCAAGGGCACCATTTACTATGGGGCGCTTCGATTGCAGGTGCCCATTTTCGAAGGAGGTCTCTCAAAGTCGGAGACAGCCGAGGCTCGTTCCAAAGCGCGGCAGGCAGAGCTGTCGGCGGCGTTATTGAAACGCTCGATCGAGAACGAAGTGTACGACTCGTATACCAGCCTGGAGACTGTAAATTCCGTCCTTGAAACGGTTACATCGCAATTCGGATTCGCGCGCGACAACTACAACGCCGTCGAGGGACTTTACTCCGAAGGACTGCTGACCAGCCTGTCGGTTATCGATGCTGAACAGGCGTTGTTACGGACGGAACTGGAACTCATAAACGCGACGTATGATAAGCAACTTGAGATTCTGCGGCTCAAGAAGAGCATCGGAACACTGGGGAAGTATTAAATAGTCAGAACGGATGCCGGATGACCGTTCGCTTGTACGCTGCGCTGGATGTATGGCCAGGGTCACCAGGACGAAGGACGCAACAAAGCTGATATTGATGCTTCGTCCATCGTCCCTCATCTTTATACTGCATTATTTATATTACGTGAGGTTAAATCATGCGTCTTCCTGAAATATCCATTAAACGACCGGTTTTCATAACCATGATAGGCGTGGCGCTTATCGTGTTCGGACTTATTGCCCTGCCGAGGCTGGCGCTCGATTTGTTTCCTAAAATCGATTTCCCGGTTGTAAACATCTCAACCAAGCTCATCGGCGCCAGTCCCGAAATCATGGAGATCGACGTCACTGATGTAATCGAAGAAGCGGTAAACACGATCAACGGCGTCAAATCCATTACTTCCCGCAGCATGGAAGAGCAGTCTGTTGTGACGGTCGAGTTTCACCTGGAACGAAACCTTGAACAGGCCGCTCAGGATGTCCGCGACAAAGTGGCCGCGGTCAGAAACCGGCTGCCACGGGATACGGAGCCGCCGGTGATCGAAAAGATCAGCCCGGAGGACCAGCCGATCATCTGGATCGCCGTGTGGGGAGATCGTTCCATAAAAGAGCTTACGCACTACGCCGACAAAATCCTGAAGCGGGATATTGAAAAGATCCCGGGCGTCGGTTCAGTGACCATGAGCGGCGGCAGAACGCGTCAGGTACGGATCTGGATAGACCGCGAGAAGATGGATGCAGCCTCCCTGACTGCCGACGATATAAAACAGGCCCTGGGCAAGGAACACCGTGAAGTGCCGGGCGGTCGGGTCGAGAACAGCCGCACCGAATATGTGGTAAAAACAAAGGGCGAGTACGAAACGCCTGATGCCTTCAATGACCTCGTCATCGCCTATCGGCACGGCAAACTGATCAAATTGCGGGATATCGGCCGCGCCGAAGACGGTCTCGAGGACCAGCGCTCGATCACGCGATTCAACGGAAAAACCGCGGTTGGACTGTCCGTGAAACGTCAGTCCGGCGAGAATACGGTGGCCGTTGCCGAGCGGGTAAAGGAAGCGATTGCGAAAGTAAAACCGCCTGAGAAAACGCACCTCGACATTACCTTCGATCAGTCGAAGTTTATCCGGCGTTCCATTGAAGATGTCCAGTTGTCTCTCTGGCTGGGAGCGGGCCTCGCTGTCTTGATCATTTTTGTGTTTCTGAGAAGCGTCAGGAGCACGCTCATCAGCGCAGTCGCGCTTCCCACATCAGTCATCGCAACCTTTGCATTTATCCAGGCATTCGGCTTTACCCTGAACAACATGACCATGCTCGGCCTGTCGCTTTCGATCGGTATCCTGATCGATGACGCCATCGTCGTGCTCGAAAATATTTACCGGAGAATGGAGGAAGGAGAGCCGCCGGTGAAGGCGGCAATGGAAGGATCCTCCGAAATCGGACTTGCGGTGATGGCCACGACGTTCTCGATCGTAGCCGTTTTCGTACCGGTCGCTTTCATGAAAGGCATCGTCGGAAAATTCTTCTTCGAATTCGGCATTACCGTAACCGTCGCAGTCCTTATCTCGCTCTTTGTCTCTCTTACCCTGACGCCGATGCTGACTTCGCGTTTCCTGAGTTACCGGAAGAAACACGGACGGGTCTATATGTTTCTCGAGAAGGGTTTCGATAAAATGTACGATGTGTACCGCCCGCTGCTGGCGTTCGCGCTTAAGAATCGCTGGAAGGTCATTGCGCTTGCAGCAGCTAGCGTTGCCGCAGGTATCGTGTTGTTTGGCGTTCTCGGCAAGGAATTTCTGCCGGCTGAAGACCAGGGCAGATTTATCGTACGGCTGGAAACTCCCATTGATTACTCCCTCGCGCGGGCAGACGGCGTAATGGAAAAAATCGACGAACAGCTGCGTCAGCGGCCCGAGGTGATGAGCACGTTTTACGTGACGGGTTCGGATTTCGGGTCGGATGTGAATAAAAGCAAGATTTACGTCAATATGAAGGAGCGCAAGGAACGGAACCTGATCCAACTGGATTCGATGAAACAGGTCCGGGACTCTCTCGTCGGCATGCCTGATTTAAAACCGTCCGTCGAGCTCGTCGGCATGGTGGGCGGCGGGTTCCGCGCTGTGCCGATCCAGCTTATGGTCCGGGGAAGAGAAGTTGAAGATTTGAACAGACGGACGCTCGCGATCAAAGACGCCTTTGCCAAGGTGCCCGGTGTCGTGGACGTGGACACCTCGATCGAAAGCGGCAAACCCGAGGTGAGTATCGGCATAGACCGCGAAAAAGCCGCAAACTTCGGTGTCAGCGCGGCTTCCATCGGGGCAACAGTCAATACGATGATCGGCGGAGAAATAGTAGGCAAGTACAAGGACCAGAAGGAGGGCGAGCGGTACGATATAACCGCGAGGCTCCTGGCGTCGGAAAGGGACCATCCAGAAGATATCGATACACTCTGGGTCCGCTCCGGGACCGGGGAACTCGTCCGCCTGAAGGATGTCACCTCAATCCAGACAGGAAAAGGGCCGACGGTCATCATGCATTACAACCGGCAGCGCGCAGCCACGATCTTTGCCGCAACGGAAAAGACAAAACCTATGGCCGAAGCGATGAAGGACCTCGACAAGATCGCAAAAAATAATCTCACCCCTGAACTGAGCACGAAATATGTCGGTATGGCGGATGCAATGCAGGATTCGTTCAAGAACATTGCGTTTGCACTGCTTATCGCCGTAATTATGGTCTACATGATCCTGGCGTCGCAGTTCGAAAGTTTCGTTCATCCTCTGACAATCATGTTCTCCCTGCCCGTCAGCCTGATCGGCGCCATGGGACTTCTGTTTATCACCGGAGAACGCGTCAGCATCTTCAGCCTTATCGGCATCATCATGCTTATGGGGCTCGTTACCAAGAACGCAATATTGCTGATTGATTATACGATCACGCTCAGGCACAGGGGTATGTCCCGTGAAGAGGCGCTTTTAAAGGCGGGACCTGTCCGGCTCCGGCCGATTGTCATGACCACGGCCGCAATGGTCTTCGGCATGCTTCCGACGGCGCTGAAGCTGGGGGAGGGAGCGGAAACACGCGCGCCTATGGCCATTGCCGTGATCGGCGGCCTCATCACATCGACGCTGCTGACACTTGTGGTGATACCTGTAGTCTATACGCTGGTCGATGACTTGGAGAACTTTTTTAAGAAGAAGCGAAAGGCGGCATAGTTTCGAAGCAGAAGAAGAATATGACAACCCGGCGGCAATCATCCTTTTTTATTTTCGGTCTTCTGCTTCGCAATTAACATAGTATCCATGCTCACGTTAGGCCATATCACCTATTCGAATTGTTTTCCTCCCCATGCAGGCATCATTACGGGCAAGACAAAATTCCCTTTCAGGGTCGTAGAAGGCATTCCGACCGAGTTGAACCGACTTTTGTCCGAGGGTACAATCGACGTTTCTCCGTCATCCTCCATTGAATATGCAAAGAACAGCCCCCGGTACATTTTGCTTCCTGACCTCTCCATTACGTCCCGGGACAGGGTCAGAAGCATTATTCTTCAAAGCAGAGTCCCGATCGAGGAGCTCCACGGGAAAACAATAGCTCTCACGAGCGCATCGGCCACCTCCGTTCTCCTGCTCAGGATACTGCTCGAGATTCGGCATGCCGTTCATGCGCATTTCAAAGCGTTCGACCAGGGCAGGGAGGATCCGTTTCCCGAAGCCGATGCAGCGCTCTTCATAGGCGACCTCGGATTGAAAAGAGAAAAAACGCCTACCCATCCCCATCTCTTCGATCTTGGCGCTCTCTGGCGGGAATTCACCGGTTTGCCTTTTGTGTTCGCCCTTTGGCAGGTACATTATAAAAAAGATATTGATTACGATCTTGGCGTGCTATATGATATACTAATAGAATCGAAGGCATACGGCCTGGGTAACCTCGAAAAAATAGCTAACGAGCAGGCGGAACGTTTCGGCCTGCCGGCACGCTTGCTTTTCGATTACTGGAGTTCTTTGAGTTATGGATTCGGAGTAGAAGAGAAAAAAGGTCTCCTCGCCTATTATAAGTATGCTTCGGAAATCGGGGCGATCAGGCCCGTTACCGAGCTCAGGTTCTGGGAGAAAAAATAGGAATATTGAACATGTCTGCAATAGAGTTTTATAAGGCCGATCACGCACACCATGATCACGATCACGGGCACGATCACGAGCATAGCCATCAACTGCGGTCCTCCTCGTCCGGGAAGCGGGACCTGCTGATCGCACTGTCGATTACCATACTGATGATGGTGGTGGAAGTCATCGGCGGATTTTTATCGAACAGCCTGGCCCTGCTTTCAGACGCAGGCCATATGCTTACCGACAACCTGGCGCTCGTCCTCTCTTTTTTCGCGCTGAAATTCGCCTCTATGCCGGCTACGGACAGAAGGACGTTCGGCTTCTACCGCCTCGAGATCCTTGCCGCTTTCGTGAACGGCATAATCCTTGTGCTGATTTCCCTCTATATCATGTACGAGGCCTATCTCCGTTTCATCAATCCCGAACCGGTGAAAGGCACGCTTATGCTCGGTGTTGCCGCAATCGGTCTTATCGCCAACATTGCGGGGGCGCTTGTACTTACCAAGCACAGCCACGCGAACCTGAATATACGCGGAGCATACCTCCATATTTTGGGAGACGCGCTCTCCTCCGTAGGAGTTGTGATAGGCGGCATTATAATCCTTAAAACAGGATGGAATTATATCGATCCCTTGCTCAGCGTGATGATTTCCCTTGTCATCATCTACGGGGCATGGACGCTCGTAAAAGAATCGGTCAGTATACTCCTCGAGTCCGTGCCCGCACATCTGAATCTCGAAACGGTCGCTGCTGAAATCGAGGAGATCGAAGGCGTCCGTGAAGCGTATCACATTCACATCTGGACAATTACGTCCGGCGTTAATGCGATGAGCGCTCACATCCTGATTGAAGACCAGCCGGTCAGCCGGAGCAGGGACATACTGGACCGGATCAGAACGCTTCTGCATGAAAAATTCAAAATTGCACACAGTACGATCGAACTTGAATGCAACAAGTGCGATCTGACTCCTGCATGCAGCTTGCCGATCAATACTCAGACATCGCGGTAATTCTCACTGCCGCCCGCACTTCTGGGCGTAAACATAACCACGCGGCGTTCCTTCACGGACCCGTCTGCGGAATCTCGCGCTATTAAGGAGCCGAAGGCTCCTGCCGGAGCGGCTCAGGGCCCGGCGCTATTCACTATAATCACCGAAGGAACACCGCGAAGAGGACAGATTTGACAAGAGTGCTCGTGACCGGAGGTACGGGTTTCGTGGGGAGTCACCTCGTGGAATTGCTCCTCCAGCGAGGGTATGAAGTCACGTGCCTCGTACGAGACCCGCGCCGTCCGCAGTGGCTTGCCGGCTTGCCCGTCGCGATAGTGCGGGGAGATTGCCTCTATCCTGAATCACTCGTTCCCGCAGTAAAAGGCGTGTCGATTGTTTTTCATGCTGCAGGTCTGACAAAGGCGATTCGCAGCCGTGATTACTACACGGTAAACCACGTCGGCACGAGCAATCTGTTGGAAGCATGCGCCCGTCATAACCCCGGCATCAGCAAGTTCATCCTGGTATCGAGTCTGGCGGCAGCAGGTCCGAGCCCGGACGGCAAACCGGTTTGCGCCGGCGATCCATTGCGCCCGGTATCCGATTACGGCCGGAGCAAGATGTTTGCCGAGCAGGCAACACTCGCCTGCCGCGACACCTTTCCCGTGGTTATAATGCGGCCTTCGGCGGTATACGGGCCTCGTGACCGAGACGTATACGAGCTTTTCTGCTGGGCCAGCCGCGGTGTTACGCTTGAGATAGGGAGCGGTGAACATTTTATCAATCCCTGCTATGTCGGTGATCTTTCCGCGGCCATGGTCCTGGCTGCTGAACGGCAAACGCCGAACGGCGGAATATATTTTGTGGCCGAGAACAGGACATATTCCTGGTCGGACTTCAGAGAAACGCTGCTCACAACAGGAGGGGTGAAAGCTTATACCGTTAGAATACCGTATCCGGTGGCTTACCTTGTTGGGCTCGCATACGAATGCAGCGGCATCTTCAGATCGCGAGCGCCAATTACAAACCGCCAGAAAGTGCGGGAGGCCGCGCAAAGATACTGGGTTTGCGACGTGAGCACGACAGAGAAACAAATCGGTTTCACGCCGGCGTATCCTCTCCGGAAAGGGTTGGAGGCGACCTGGAAATGGTACCGCGAACAGAACTGGTTACATTGAATAAGCAACTACTTCACGAATAGCGGAGGAAATAGCCTTGGATTGCTTTGATAAATGTAAAAAGTATACGGCGGCAAAAGAGGTCATGGCTGCCGGTTTTTATCCTTATTTCCGGGTTGTGGAGTCGGAGCAGGACCCCGAAGTTACCGTGTGCGGGAAGAAAATGGTGATGCTGGGCTCGAACAATTACCTTGGCCTTACCAGCCACCCAAAGGTGAAGCAAGCCGCGATCGAAGCGATCCGGAAATACGGCAGCGGCTGCGCCGGGTCGCGCTTTCTGAACGGCACGCTCGACATCCACGTAAAGCTTGAGGAGAAACTGGCGTCTTTTTTCCGGAAGCAGGCCGCTCTTACTTTTTCGACAGGCTACCAGACGAACCTCGGGATCATATCAGCTCTTGCCGGAAAAGATGATGTAGTTGTCCTCGACAAACTCGACCACGCCAGCATTATCGACGCCTGCCGGCTTTCGTTTGCCGAAGTAAAAAAATTCAGGCATAACGATATGAACAGCCTCGAGTACGTCCTCACCGAATGCGGCAATCGCGGCAAACTTGTTGTCGTCGACGGAGTGTACAGCATGGAAGGGGACATTGCTTTGCTTCCCGATATCGTGAAGATCAGCAGAAAATGCGGCGCCCGGGTCATGGTTGACGACGCGCATGGCGTCGGTGTACTCGGGAGGACCGGCCGCGGCACGGCCGAACATTTCGGCCTCGAGAAGGAGGTCGACATTATCATGGGCACCTACAGCAAGTCCATGGCATCCATAGGCGGATTTGTCGCTGCCGACGAGGACACAATACATTATATGAAACACAACTCGCGTCCTCTTATTTTTTCCGCGAGCCCGCCGCCCGCTTCTGTTGCGGCCGTTATCGCGGCGCTTGAGATCATAGACGAAGAACCGGACCGCAGAGAACGGCTCTGGAGCAATACCAACAAAATGATGAAGGCTTTCAGGCAGATGGGCTATGATACCGGCGCAGCAGAGACCCCGATCATCCCGCTGTTAATGGGGGAGATGGAGCGGGCATTCATGATGGGTAAAATACTGGACGACGAAGGAGTATTTGTAAACCCGGTGGTGCCGCCTGCAACACAGGCCGGCCGAAGCATGATCCGTACAAGCTATATGGCTACGCATACTGATGAGATGCTTGACCGGGTTCTCACCGTTTTCGAAAAAGCCGGGAAAAAACTGGGAGTCATTTAAAGCAGATCCAAAGTTCATTATCGCACAATGCACATTAAGAATGTCAAAACCAAGAAACAATTGGACCAATTCATCCGCTTCCCATGGAAAGTCTATCAAGGGAATCCTCATTGGGTGCCGCAGCTTATCAGCGAGATGAAGTTCATCCTCGGTAAAAAGAACCCCTTCTTTCGCCACGCAGAAGCAGCCTGTTTCCTCGCAGTCCGTAACGGCGATGTATTGGGCAGGATCGCTGCGATTGTTGACCGCAATCACATCAACATACACAGGGAACAAGCCGGCTTTTTCGGTTTTTTCGAATGTCTTGACGACGTTACTATTGCGGACGGTCTCCTGAACGCTGCCGCAGACTGGCTCAAGGAGCGAAACATAGAGGTCATGCGCGGGCCCATGAATCCGTCAACGAACGATGAATGCGGATTCCTTCTCGAAGGATTCGATTCACCGCCAATGATCATGATGACGTACACGCCGCAGTATTATCTGGATTACATGGAACAGTGCGGACTGACCAAGGCCAAGGATCTATACGCCTATATATCCATCATTAAGAACGTATCCGCTGGAGAACGGCTTGAAAAACTGGCTTCAGCCCTCAAAGCCCGCATACACGGACTGAAGATTCGTCCGGCGGACATGAAAAACTTCAGAAAAGAACTTGAAGCTGTAAAGGACATCTACAATTCTGCGTGGAGTCATAACTGGGGTTTCGTACCGATGACGGATCAGGAAATTGAATCGATGGCGAAGCGGCTGAAACCGCTCATCGTGCCGGAGCTTTTGATCATGGCTGAAATTAACGACAAGCCTGCCGGCTTCTTCATGGCAGTCCCGGATTATAACCAGGTTTTGAGCAAGGTCAACGGCAGGCTGGGCCCGTTCGAGCTTGTCAAATTCCTGTGGTATTCGAGAAAAATATCCGACATCCGGGTCCTTACCATGGGCGTAAGACAGGAGTTCCGAAAAAAAGGCATAGAAGGCCTGCTTTACCTGGAGTCCTTCAAAGCCGCCATGCGCAAAGGGTATGAACGGGCCGAGATGTCCTGGGTGCTCGAGGACAACGAGTTGATGAAAAAAGGCTGCGAACTGATGGGCGGGAAGTTGTATAAGAAGTACAGAATTTATGAAAGGAAAATATTACCGCATAGTGCATAGGGCAGAGAGCATGGCGTTAAGATTCTATTTTTTACGCTCCGCGCTATGCCCTCTGCGCTCTGCATCATTTTTCGTATGAAGCATCTCGGTCGTAAATTTTATCATCTCTTCGGCGGCGTTGGTCTTCTCTCCCTCTATTTTGTTCTCGGAAGAGAAAAGGCGCTGCTTTTCTATGCCGTGCTGTTCGTCATTGTGCTTGGTCTCGATCTTCTCCGCCTTCGCAATCCGGCAGTCAACCGCTTTGTATTCGAGAGATTCAGGAGCTTTGTCCGCAGCAACGAGGAACATAAGCTTACCGGAACGCCTGCATACATCCTCGGTATCGGCCTGTCCCTGTACCTCTATCGAACGGATATAGCAACAGCTGCCATATGCTTTCTGGCATTTGGCGACGTTGCAGCTACGACAGTAGGGGAGCGCTACGGAAAAACAAAGATCGGGGATAAAAGCCTGGAAGGTACCTTTGCGTTTGTTCTGGCGGCCGCGACCGTGGGGTTGCTCCTTCCGCTAGCGGGTGTAGAGGTAATCAAGCCGATTATACTGGTCGGAGCGGTTGTCGCTGCTGCTGTAGAGCTTGTTTCGTTCCGGCTGAACGACAACCTTGTGATTCCGCTGGTGTCAGGCGCCGCCATGACGCTGCTTGCGAGGATGCCTGGCTGTGCGTGACAAACCTGCGTGAACAAACGGAGCGAGAAAGACGGCAACAGCAGTCAAGGCAATGCCCGCGATAACGTCGATCACATAATGATACCGGAGATAGACGGTCGAGACCATAAGCGCCGCAACCATGGGAAGCATAAGCCTGAAAAGGATCTTTTCTTTGAACTTCCACGAATAATAGAGCGACATGAGCGCGACAGCAGTGTGTCCGCTGGGAAACGCATCGGTCTTGTTGTGTTCCAGCCTGTCCAGGCCTTCCTGGATCGATTTTATGAAGGGCCCGGCCTGCAGGCTGACCGTCTGCAGATGGTCGAGCGTGAACCGGGGTCCGACCGCAGGCATGAGCAGGTATCCGATATAGGAGAGATAAAAACAGAGCACTATGCCGAACAGCGCCTGTTCGAATTCATCGTATCTGTTTTTGGAAATGAGAACGAACGCAACGGAAACAGGGATGAAGTAATACGATATGTACGCGAACTGGAGTGCCGCGGTTGCAGCAGGACTGATCATTCTTTCTATCCAGACCGTAGGGTGGACCCCGAAAAGCGAGTAGTCGATCATGATCAGGACGTCATCGAACCTGCGCGACCAGATGCCGGCTATAAGGTCTCCAAGGCTGTTAAAAACGATTGAGATGACGGTTACGGTCAGCGCTGTATACAGGAATAATCCGGTTTTTTCACTTTTCGCCCGATTCCTGTACAAGGCAAAGGCAGCGATTGCGGCTGCAAGGAAGCAATAGGTCGTGAGAAGCCGGACAGCCGGGTGGTCCGCCGGAAAGAAGCAGACAGTGATGATACTGAGCAGTACAAGAAACGCGAGAGACTGCAGGTCCGCCGGTTTGAAGGTAAGGCCCATAAAACCCTTATACAATAGCCCATGACAAATTGCAAGCAGCAACAGGCAGTGTGATATAATACCCCGGTGAGGTGCTTTTTGCGATCGTTAGCCGTTATAATGGTTCTGTTGATTTCCGCGGTTCAGCAGGTCTCAGCAGATACAAAGCTTGGCCTGCATGAATGCATAGAAACGGCGCTTAAGAACCAGCCTGCGCTCAAGGCGGCCCGCGGGAATTTAAGAGCAGCTTCAGGCCGCGAACTGCAGGCGACCTCTTCCTATTTCCCGCAGCTGACGGGAAGCACGGGTTACAGCGAGAACCACTCTTCAGGCGGAGCTTTCGGCGAGAGCATCACGAAAAGCTACACCACGACCCTCCAGGTCAACCAACTTCTCTATGATTTTGGAAAGACGGGAAACAACGTGGATGCTGCTCGGTGGGGAAAGCAATCGTCGGAAAGGGATCTTGAACGCACGGTCCAGGACGTGATACTGAACGTCAAGCAGGCTTATTATGCGCTCCTGGCGGCCGGAAAACTGGTGCTTGTGGAGCAAAAAAGAGTGGAGCAGGCCGAAAGCCATCTCAGGCAGGCGCAGGCATTTTTCAACGCCGGTTCAAAACCCCGATTCGATGTAACGCGTACCGAGGTGGAAGTAAATAATGCACGTCTCGCATTGATCAACGCGAAAAATAACGTACGGATCCGGACCATAGCACTGAACAATTCCATGGGAATCGATCCCGGGAAAACGACGGAGATAGAAGATTCGCTGCCGTCAAATCCGACGATGCCTTCACTCGAAACAGCCCAGGCGGAAGCGATCAAAAACCGGCCGGAGTTGTTGAAGGCAGAGACGGATATCGAGGCTGCCAGAGCAAGAGTAGCCGCTGAGCAATCAAATTATTTGCCAACCGTGTCTGCAAACGGCGCCTATAACTGGGCGACGGGACAGTCTGATATGGGACAGTTTGAGGGGCGTCAGTTGGAAGGTGACATAGACGACAGCTGGAATGCCGGGATTATCCTGACCGTGCCCCTGTTCCAGGGAGGTTTGACGAGAGGCCGTATAGCAGAGGCGCGCGGCAATCTGATGGTCCTTGAGGCGCAACTGGACACAACAAGGCAATCCATACTTCTCGAAGTCAACCAGTCCTTTGCGGATATGGAAAGCGCAAAGGTTCGCATCGACGTTATGAACAGTTCTGTTCAAAAAGCAAGGGAAAACCTGGAACTGGCCCAGGGGCGCTATCAGGCAGGTATCGGCCCTTATATAGAAGTGACCGATGCGCAGCTGGCAGCAGTCCAGGCAGAGACCGACCATATTCAGGCCCAGTACGACTACCAGTTGAGCGTTGCCAGATTGTTAAAGGCAACGGGTAGAGCGGAATAAGATATTAACAGAGGAGGGTAATTGTGCCGTCCAAGGAACTGATTTTCAGCGTGAAGTTGCCGATCGAGTACGTCTGGTCTTTTATGAAAGACCGCCGCGAAGTAGGCTGTCTTTTCCCCGGATGCATGAGCGTTAAGATCATCGATGATCTCGACTCGGTCTGGACCGTCAGGTTCTCGCTCGGACCGTTCGCGCGCACCCTGGAGATGAAGACGCACACGAACGACATGGTCGAAATGGAAAAACTGTCCTGGGTCGCGTATGGAGAGAACATCAAGGCTTCCGGGTCTGTCGCCCTGAGCAAACTATCCGAAGAAGAAACGGAAATATGCTATCGCATCGAGGGACATGTAACGGGACGGTTCAGTTTTATCCAGGACATCGTAGTCGCGGAAAAACTCGGGGAGGTGGCTCGGGGGTTCATGAAAAACATCAAAGAGCGGCTGGAAACGAGCGCGGAAAAAGACGGATAAGGTAGAACCGAAATGGCATTCGTTACGAAAAAAAAGCTTCTCTGGATCATTCCCATCATCGTCATTGTCGCCGCAGTCGCTCTCCTGGCCCGCAAAAAGCCGGTTTCCGTAAATGTTGCTGAATTGAAGCCTGGCGAACTGCGGGTGGTTGTGAACGCTACGACCACATCTACCGTGAAATCAGAGACCGAAGTAACCCTCTCAGCGCAGCGGACCGGCAGGATAACCATGCTTCCGGTGAAGGAAGGCGATATCGTCAAAGCAGGCGCACTCATTGCGCGGCTCGACCTGACCGAAGAATCCGTACAAAGCGAAAACGTTCTTTCTCAGAGCAGGGCGACGCATGAAGAATCTGAAAAAAACCTTAAACGGATCGAAGGCCTGTTTGAAAAAGGCATGCTTGCACAGCAGGACCTTGATGCGGCCCGCAGGGCATATGAAGTTGCCAAATCGCAGTACCAGGCCGCGCAGAGTGACGCGGGCGTGAAGCGGGATTATTCGGTCATTCGCGCGCCCTTCAGCGGCGTTATCGCAAAGAAATATTGCGAAGTCGGAGAGTTGCTTCTACCCGGGAAGCAGATCGTCACCATTGTTAATCCTGATCGGATCTACGTGCTTGCGACTATCGATGAAGTCGATGTAGGAAGGCTCAAACTGGGACAACCCGTAAGGATCACTGTGGATGCGTTTCCCGGAGAGAAATTTAGTGGAAAGATCGGGAGGATATCGCCGATCGTGAGCGGGGGCAAGCTCGAGACACGGACTGCGGACGTGTGGATCTACTTTTCAAAAAAAGATTTCCGGTTAAAGCCGGGAATGTCCGCCGACATCGAAATTCTCATCGCAACCGTGGACAACGTTCTTTCAGTTCCGTCGCAGTGCGTGGTAGAGCGCGAGGGCAAAAAGCAGGTGTTCACTGCCGAAGGCAAAACTGTCCGGCCGGGCGCAACAGTCGTCGCGAAATTGAAACCGGTTGAGACCGGAGAAACGAACTGGAGCTTCACCGAGATCAGAAAAGGCCTTTCGGCCGGCCAGTATGTCATTACCAATCCCGAGGCCGCAGGGCTCAAGGATGGGGTGAAGGTGAAGATAGAAGAAAGTAAATAAATACGAATTGCAAATTGAAGCCTCACTTTGTCATTTCGAACGAAGTGAGAAATCTTGTTCTTGAAAGGATTCGTTCAAACGATTTCTCCTGTTGGTCAAAATGACAAGTAATTATTGAGGTATGCAGAAGCTATGACTGATAGACATCGTTACTACGTATATCTTCTCACAAATTGGAACAACAAGGTAATGTATATAGGAGTAACCAACAATCTCGAACGGAGATTATGCGAGCATAAAAACAAAATGGTTAAAGGCTTTACCGAGAGATATAACATTAATAAACTAGTGTAGTGTCTCACAAACGACTGGTGCTGTCATAGCGCGGCAGTAGGCCGCAGCCAAACTTGTAGGGCAAGGCTTTAGCCTTGCTGAAAGCGCCGGAACAGCAGCAACCCTAAAGGGTCGCCCTACAAATTCATCAGCAAATATTTATGCGAAGATAAGTTTTCGATGAGAAATCATCATATAATACCGTCCATTTAAGAGACACTACACTAGTATATTTCGAAGAAACACTGGATGTAACCATTGCTGGCACAGCTAACCAGATCGTCAAAATCAAGATTTCTCCCTCTGGTCGAAATGACAAGGAGTGGGCTTGTGACAAAGTAGATAGTTGATGATCGAACTTTCCAACATAACCAAGACCTACCGCATGGGAGAAGTAATCCTTCCCGTTCTCTCCGGCATTTCGCTGACCGTTCAGCAAGGGGAATTGATCGCGATCATGGGGCCTTCCGGATCGGGGAAATCCACACTGATGAACATCATCGGGTGCCTGGACCGTCCGACGTCCGGAAAATATAGTTTCGAGGACCGGGCGATAGACGCCATGAACGATGACGAACTCGCGGCGCTCAGGAACAGAAAAATAGGATTTGTATTTCAGACCTTTAATCTGCTTCCACGTTTTACCGCGCTCAAGAACGTAGAAGTCCCGCTTATCTACAGTGGTATTCCTGCACGTGAACGCAAGGCCCGGGCCGTGCCGCTCCTGCAGAAAGTAGGCCTTGCCGAACGAATGGGCCACAGGCCTACGGAACTATCCGGCGGCCAGCAGCAGCGCGTAGCCATAGCGCGGGCGCTCGTAAACAATCCGCCGCTGCTGCTTGCCGATGAGCCGACCGGAAACCTCGATAGCCGCTCCGGCGCCGACATCCTCAACATTCTTACGGACCTGAACAATCAGGGTGTAACGATAATCATCGTCACCCATGATCAGAGCGTAGCAGCACGATGCAAGCGGAGAGTTACTCTTCGGGACGGTCAGGTAGTAGGCGATGAAGCAGTGTAAAACTGTGATTTATTATATTAATCGTAGAATCCGCGGCTAAATGAAATGAACTTAATCGAAACAATCAGGGTCGCCTTCGAAGCGATCCTTTCAAACAAGGTTCGCTCAGGGCTAACCATGCTCGGCGTCATCATCGGTGTAATGGCTGTGATTCTGCTGGTATCGATCGGCGAAGGAGCGCGGCTTTACATCACCAAAGAGCTTACGGGACTCGGCACGAATCTTCTCATCATTACCCCGGGAAAGACGAGCACCAGCGGCGGCTTTCATCCCCCGTCAGCAGGCACGGTCCGCAAACTTACGTACGATGACGCGCTGGCGCTGAAAAGGCGCGCCTGGCTCCTGACCGACGCGGTCCCGCTTGTGTTCGGTACGGGCAAGATAAAATATCAGAACCTCGGGCGTGATGTAATGATTATCGGCGCTACACAGGAATTCCAGCGGGTCAGGAACCTTTTCGTGGATACCGGCAATTTTATCTCTCAGTCGGATGTGGATTCCAAGGCCAAGATCGTGGTGCTCGGAGCAAAGGCCAAAGCGGAACTCTTCGGCAACCAGAACGCTCTCGGCAGGGTGGTGATGCTCTCTGACGCCCGATACCGGGTCGTCGGCGTGATGCGGAAGAAGGGGATGAGCCTCGGCATGGACCTTGATGATATTGTATACATACCGGTCACGAGCGGCCAGGAACTCTTTGACACGGATGCGCTCTTCGAGATCATAGCATCCACGCCGCGTTCCGAAGACACCGACCGTGCAGTGGCGCAGATCAAGGACGTTCTCATGAAGCGCCATGCGCACAAGGAGGATTTTACGATCCAGACACAGGGAGCGATTCTTTCGACCATGAATACGATCCTGGGCGTGCTTACGGCGGTATTGGGGGGCATCGCCGGCATATCGCTTCTGGTAGGAGGCATCGGCATCATGAATATCATGCTCGTTTCGGTGCGTGAGCGCACCCGCGAGATCGGGATCCGTAAAGCTCTCGGTGCCCGCAACCGCGATATTATGGCACAGTTCATGATAGAGGCGATGACGCTTTCAGGCGCCGGCGGAATCATAGGCATCATAATAGGCGTCGGCATCGCGCTGATAATCCCTCTCTTCATCGATGTTCTGCCAACGAGTGTTTCAGTCTGGTCGATTGCAATGGCATTTTCCTTTTCAGCCGCAGTCGGCGTATTCTTCGGCGTGTATCCGGCGCGCAAGGCAGCACTCCAGGACCCAATCCAGGCGCTCCGGTACGAATAATCGAATTGTTTGCGGACATTGTCAATATCCTTATCTTTCTTGTTAATCCTATTTTATCTATGATATAATTCCAAAGTTGCAGGGGAACTTAAACTGTCCTTATTCCTTTAGAGTTGACCGGGAGGTTTTTTATGAAGCGCGTTAACCTCTTTTTTTTGGGAGCCTCTTTGTGCGCTGTCTTCCTGGCCTCAAATGCATTCTCGAATCAGATCGAATTCATCCGTGAAATCAGCGATCCGAGGAAAGAAGCCGGCCAAAAGAGGCTTCATTCTCCAAGGGCGATTGCTATGGGGATGACTCAGATATTCATCGCTGACACCGATGCTCACCGGGTGCTTGTCCTTGACCACACCGGAAAGGAGCTGAGGACGTGGGGGTCGAAAGGCACGGATTTCGGTCAATTCAAGTCGCCCTCCGGTATTGCCCTAGACGAAAACGGCAGGATATATGTCGCAGATACTGATAACCATCGCGTACAGGTTTTCAGGGCATCGGGAACGTTTTTCAGAAGCATAGGCGAAAAAGGAAGCGGTGATCTTGAGTTCAGCAGCCCGTCCGGTATAGCCGTGCGGAACGGATTGATATATGTGGCGGATTCGGGGAATAGCAGAATTCAGGTGCTGACGACTGATGGCATCTTTATTCGAACGATTACGCCAGGGGATCAGCACGACGCAATGAAGACCCCGGTAGCCGTTATCGTTGACGGCCAGAATAAGATATACGCTCTTGACACCGATGACGATAGTGTCAGGGTATTCGACCTGAACGGCGCTCAGCTGCTTGCGTTCGGGAAGTCGGGCAAAGGAGCAGAGAAGTTAGATTCTCCGCAGGGAATGACAGTCGACAGTTTCGGGAACATTTACATTGCCGATACCGGAAATTATAAAGTGAAAAAATTCAATCACCAGGGGCAGCTCCTGACATCTCAAGGTTCGCGAGGGGACGGCCCCGGCCAGTTTAAGCAGATGCTCGGAATGGCCATTTATAAAAACAATCTCTTCATACTCGATGCCGAACGAAACTCGCTGCAGATCTTTTCATGCGAATACGATGGAGACGCTGAAGGAAAAGACAGACCCCTCGCCGCGTCTCCGCCTGCTACCGTTTCATTCGAGAAAGAGATACGAACGGTCGTAGACGGCCTCGCCTTCGACAAGCAGCTGTGGGCGCTTGCCAACGATCAGCTTCTGGCAGTCGGCGCTTCAGGGGGCAGATCGATTGCATCGCGCGGAAGCGATCCTGGCAAGCTTAAAAATCCGCTCGATCTGGCTTTTGACTGGTCCGGCAACTTCTGGATAGCGGATACCGGCAACGACCGCCTGCAGAAATTCGGTGTTGACGGCAATCTTCTCCTGGTAGTAGGGAAATCAGGATCGGATGATGCCGAGTTCGACTCGCCCGCGGGTGTCGCTGTGAGTGCGAGCGGGAACGTTTATGTGGCTGACACAGGAAACAATCGGGTGCAGATATTCACTGCAAACGGGATGTTCGTAAGCTTGTTCGGGAAATCCGGCACTATCAAGTTCGATGATCTGGCCGACATCGAAGTGGACGGAAAGGATTGCATGTATGCGGTAGATCGCGGAAACGACAGCATAGCCAAATATAATGCGGGCGGTTCGCGTATCTGGGAGATCAAAAAATCAGGCAGTCGGGATGGAGAGTTCAATGCTCCTGACAGCATCGTCCTGTCACCGGATGGAGAACTGTATGTGCTTGACGCAGGAAACGCACGGGTGCAGGTTTTCGACATGGATGGACGTTTCCGCCACAAATTCGGCAGCGAGGGTGCGGGACCCGGGCAATTCAAGTCGCCCCACGGTCTTACCCTCGAAAAAAATTATCGTCTCTATGTAGGAGATCGCGGCAATGGGAGGGTGCAGGTCTTTTCACTTCATCAGACGCCCTCTGTGCCGACCGAGGTCACCGCCAGGTCGAGGACCAACGAGGTGCACGTGCGCTGGAGGGGTGGCCGGGAGAGCTATTTAGAGGAGTACAATATTTACCGGGGAGAAACCGAGGCCGGTCCGTTCAAGCTGGTCAAGAAACAGAGGGAACCCGTCTTCATTGATAAAGAGCTGCCGAGCAGGCGCACGTTTTATTATCGTATCAGCAGCAAGGCGAAAGAAGGATATGAAAGCATGGCCTCAAGCGCCGTAGCTGCAATTACCCCGAAGCTTATGCCGACGTCACCGGGGAGGGTCAGGATCGAAGCAGTAGAAAAACAAATGAAGCTTTCATGGCCGCCCAACCCGGAGCCATATGTAAACCAATACAACGTGTATCGCACCTATGAGCCTTCGCGCGGTTTCGATTTCGCCGCAACAGTGGATAAGAACGAGTTCGTGGATACCGGGCTAGACGACGGCACCGTCTATCATTACCGTGTGACGGCAGTGAGCAAGGAAGGCGACGAAAGCTCGCCGGGGGAGCCTGTCTTTGCTGCGACTCCCAGGCCGTCCGCGACTCTCCCGCCGCTTGAAGTCACAAAGGTGGAGATCGATGAGATATTTTCTTCAGCGTATAAATATTACGAGTCTCACCCGGCGGGCAGGGTGATCATAACGAATAATACGGATATTTCATTCAAGAAGGTCAAGGTCGTTTTCTCAATCAAGGATTTCATGGATTTTCCTACCGAAGCCGATATTGAACAGGTGCTGCCGAAGCAAAAGGTGGAAATCGCTCTCAAGCCGGTATTCAACAACAAAATCCTCGGCGTCACGGAAAACACCCCGCTGCAAAGCGAGATCGCGCTTACTTTCTATTCCGGAGGCGAGCCGAACACGATTAAAAGCAGCTTCCCCCTGATGCTCTATGAACGGCATGCCGTGGTATGGGACCAGAAGGAGAGGATCGGGGCGTTCGTAACCCCGAAGGATCCCCCTGTGGCCGACTTCACCACGGACTCAATCCGGCCGTATGTGAACGCAAAAGCCAATATTAAACAATCCATAGTATATGCCCGTGCGATATTTGACGCGCTCGGCAAGCTTGGAGTCAAGAATATTGTCGATCCGTCCAGACCCTTCGAGAAATTTTCCGAAAAAAGAGGGGTGGACTATCTGCAGTATCCGCGTGATACATTGTTCAGAAAAAGCGGAGATTGCGACGATCTCTCGATTCTGTTTGCCGCATCGCTCGAGAATGTCGGCATCAATACCGCATTTATCGATGTCCCGGGGCATGTGTTTGTCATGTTCAATACGGGTGTGAGATGGACGGAAAGAAAGAAACTCGGCTTTTCCCCGGAGTTGTTGATACCGTTCGGGGAAACGGCTTGGGTGCCCGTCGAAATGACGATGGTCGGACAATCTTTTAACCGGGCATGGCAATACGGCGCAGATAAATACAGCGAATGGTCAACCAAGGGCAAGGCCGACATAACAGGCACGATTCAGGCCTGGCAGTTGTTCAAGCCTGTCACACTTCCTTCCACGGAGCAGAAAACGCGTAAGATCGAAAAGAAAAATGTCAAAACGAAACATAAAAAAAGTCGACTTGGCATCTCTTGAGAAACAGCGAATCCCGAACTTTCCCGCCGAATACCTTAAGACGCTCAAGAAAAAACCGAACGACACATCGACCCGCTGTCAGCTCGGCATTCTTTACGGAGAGAACGGCCTTCTTACCGAAATTATCAAGAGGTGTTGCGTTTTATCAGTCTCAATAACAACGGGGGCATGCAGCCCCCGTTGCTTTTAGCGCGACTATCGGTCAAGTGACACTTTTCTTGTAATCGTGTGGATCGGGTACTTATTGTCCGGCTTTGAGGCTTCATATGACAGATCGACTGTCACATCTACCGTTCTCACATCTTTCGGTAAATCAAACTCGAAGCTCTCTTTTTTGGCTTGTCTGGGCTGAAGGCTCGTGTCCCGGATATTGGCCACCTTCCACTGAGCGCCGTACTTCATCTTTGTATCTCTGCAGTTCGTTGCCTGGGGATGATAATGTCTTTCTGCTTTTGCGATTTCCTTGCCGTCTGGAGATTTTGCGGTCACGACCATGACCACTCTGTTGTGGGACGGTCAGCCGTCAGGAATGCGGTGGCCGGCGCTTGTCGTTATCGTGGTATTGACCACGAGTTTCGGGTGTAGATCTCCGGCTTTTCTCAACCACTCATACCCCAATGTCTGAACATCGAGGTTAATTGCCTTTGCCAGAAGTTCCGACGTCTGCTTATCGTCATTGAAATTGGGCGCGATAACGTGATCTCCCTTTGCCATATGACAATCCTGGCATGACTGCGTGCCTCCTGAAGGGATATACGAGTGGAGATAATTTCCATAGAGATTAGCGCACTGGAACGGCTGGTCGAACTCGAAATTCGGGCCCAAACCGTGGCATTGTCCGCAGTACACTGAATCCGTCATAATGGCGCTCTTTTTTACGGAGGTGAAGGTCTTGTCCGGGTGCGACGCAACGTCCTTTTTGCCGTAGAGCACGCCTTTCTCAGGTTCTCCGAGCTCCCGTTTGTGAATAATAGCCTTGGTGTTATGGCAGACAACGCAGGTGATCTGAAGCTTCGCAACTTTTGCTTTTGCGTCAGTTTTTGCCTTGTCGGAAGCCTTTTCATCCGCGGCTACCAGCAGGGCTTCGGTAAGCTCGACTGCCACCGAATCCTCAGCAGAGATGATAGCGTGGGGAAGATGACACTTGAAACACGGATAATTCGCGATAGTCGCTTTTTTGGGATCGTCAGGAGAAAAAGCCGTGCCACCTTTTTTTGCTAGCGGCGTAAGCATCAATCCGCCCTTTACGCCCATCAGCGGCCTTGCATGGTGCGATTTTTCCCATTGCGAGTAAATCTCGGCATGGCACTTTTTGCAACTTGATGAATCGTACATCGCTGCAAGTTGATCGATGGTCTTGGCCTTTTCGGCCCCCACAGCCGTCAAGGGCAGTGCAGCGAGAAACAGAAGTAAACATGTACTGAGAACCTTCATTGTGACCTCCTCGTTAGTTGCTGATTCTCTTACTTCTGATAATCGACCTGTTTATTAATTGATGTTTCAGAACATTGAATTAAATATCAGTTCAGCCCCGTGTCACCTCCCTTCCTTGCTTACGAACAGAAGATATGAAACCCTTAAACCGGTCCTCGTGCTTCCTCTGGCAAAGAATTAAGAATTACAAGAAAATCATGTTTTCAGTATAGCGGATTATTGAAGCTCCGTCAGCAAGCCGTTCACGGGACATGGGGCTCTGATGACATTTCGGAGAAGAGATAAGAAGTGCTGGGCTCGTCAGAATCGCTTTACTGCACTTTGAAGCGCGGTCAGGGCAATAATATATTTTCCTTTATCAGTTCTGCCTTCTATTTTGATTGGATAGCAGCCGCCCAGGCCTTTTTCAAGTTTGTAAACTGAAAATGTCATATTGCAGTCTCTGCAGACTACCGTGCCGTTATCGTATTTATAGCCGCGTTTTTGCGCATAGCAGCTCGTGCAGGCGTCGAGAAAGGAAACTGCTTTGCCGTTCAAAAGAATCGTGAAAAAATTGATTTTCTTGCCCTGAAATGTGTATGTATAGAACTTCGGGAGTTCCGGCTGCAGCACGGAAAGATCGATAACAACATTCGTTCCTCTCACGTCAGGCCCCGGGTAAACGGCCTGACGCGAGCAGGAAACGAGTGTTATAAGCAGAAAGAAAAGAAGCAGAACGGTTGATGAAACATTTATCCGCTGGTTGTTCATACCGCAATATTATCCCGGATTTTCATGTTCGACAAGAACAAAAAGCCGGTCCTTCAGTTATTCTGAGCTCCTTCGGAGATCCATGCACGGATGGCCTTGTAATCCGGATCCTCGGCCGTCCAGAAAGTGCCGCCGGGATGAATGCAAACACCGGCCGGTTGTATCAGCGTCTTGGAAAGGACCGGACTGGCATCGGGATTCGACTGATAGGGGAGGGTGAGCGCTTTTATCCCTGTCTTCGTAATCGTTGTTGTGACCCCGCTTACAAGCGCCGCTACAGTCGAACCGTCATAGGACTGGAAATCAATCCCCCCGCTGTAATCGATCGATGTTATTGAACTGTTCGTAAGTGCGAGCGTGCTGGTATTGGTTGAGCTCGTCAGCACATCGCTTATGGTTGCGAGTCTCGTCTTGGTGGCGCCGGGAACATGGCAGGGTGCGCACTTGGCCTTGAATACGGGGAGAATATGCTTCCCGAAACTCAAGCCCGACGCAGGATAACTTGCTACAGTACTCTTTCGCGTAGCCCACGCGGCTCCGGTCGTCCCGAACGCGGAATGGTGCATGTTGCAGCCCATTCTTGGAGCGCTCATGCCTCCGATCGGTGCGATCGTGACCATGTGGCGAACTGTTCCATCCGGGTTTTTTACCCACGCCTTGTATTCCCAAGTCATGGGTAAGGCCGTGTCCGCAGGCGTCACCGAGCCGTCTCCATTCACGGTGTAGAGAATGTCGGTCATACCGCTGTGACTTGAGACCGCGTAGGAGTTGCCCGCGAGCGGGGTATAGGTCCAGAAGTTGCCCGCCTCGTTGGTGGTCATGCTGATGACCTTGCCGCTGATATCCTGGAGAATGACTTCGGCGCCCTTTAGCGTTCGCCTGGCCGCCCGGTCCTCGTAAATCGTGCCCCCGACTGTGAACGCGTAATTTCCGGCCTTGCCGTTCGGCGTATGGCACATGCCGCAGTCCTCGCCCGCATTGTGAAGACCCGTGCCGGCCCCGTTGTCCTTGCCAGGGATATGTCCGGTCGGGGCGGGCTGATATTTCATACCGTCCGCATTAAACGTCGCATTATAGGTAAGGGTTTCTCCATAGAGGTAGCCGATTGAGGCCAGCCCGATGAATGCGATTATTGAAAAGGCTATTAATTTTGTCATGACAAATGCCTCCTGTTTATTTTAAAAGTAGTAACCACAGATGAACACAGATATTTGAGACGTAAATCAAAAAACTGTATGGCCAGTCAGATAAAATCCTGAAGTCATGCTGCTGATCAATTTGCATTTCATCTGCGTTTATCTGTGGTTCCAATTGCTGCTTTCAAGATCAATGGCAGTCACCGCTGCCGCCTGTTGAACCGCCGCTGCTTCCTCCGGAAACAGCCTCACCAGTCGCCGCATCGACCATGTCCACACCGCCCGTGTCGGCATTTGAGCGGGGCGCCCCTATTGCGAGTTGTCCGCTTGCCGTAGCTGCGAGAGACGCGCCGTAGGCTTGGTCCTTGACCTTGCCGCTAAATGCTGTGCCGCTGGCAAGGGTGGCTGATGAGGTAATATCCTTGCCCTTGAAAACATAAGCCTTGCCGCTGAGGACGTTCTGACCGGTGCCCGAGGTAACATCCGCCATCGGGGCGCCGACGGCAAAATCGCGCTTTCCGTCAGCGTCGATATCGTTCAGCGCCGCGATCGAAGCTCCGAACCGGTTGAAAATCCCTCCTCCGTCGATCCGGACCATGAGCGTTGCGGGCGCCGAATCGAGATTCACGGTCCCCGTTGCCGAACCTTTGACGATATAGACGCTCCCCGTGTTGATCGCGGCACCCGGCGCGCCGATTGCGATTTCCTGCACTGCGTCTCCATCGATGTCCCCGATCACGGCGATCGCTTTGCCGAACCCGGAGGCGCTGCTTTTAATCGTGATGTTCGGCGAATCGATGGACGGGGTGAATGATGAACCACCGAAATAGACGAGGACTTTGCCGCTTGCCGAAAACAGCAGGTCTGCCGCGCCGTCACCATTCACATCTCCTGACGCGACAACCGATCCGATGGATTTATTTGTTGAAGAGGCATAAAGCTTTACCGGGTTCGTAAAAGCCTGGCTGCCGCTTGCGCTCAGGAAAACACATACTGCTCCGCTCTGGTAAAGCGCGGGATCATTCGTGTTGAACGGGGCGCCCACGATGAGATCCGTGATCCCGTCAGCGTTCAGGTCACCCCCTGCAACAGAAACGCCGAATTTATCCATCGGTCCTTCACCCGACACGGTTTTTATTATCTGGCCGTTGCTTCCACCCTTGAAAACGGTGACATTCCCGCTGAGCGATACCTCTGTCCCGTCCCCGTGAATAGCGCCGACTGCGAAGTCCTCTATTTCGTCTCCGTCAACGTCGCCAAGGCCGGCAGCGGAATAGCCGAAATTATCACCGCCCGTCAAAACCAGGTACGGAATTGAGCTGTAGCCAGATGTATTGCCCTTGTAGACCAGGAGCGCTCCTGTCGTCTGGCCTGATATTGCAGATGCATAGGGAGCGCCCACCAGCTTGTCTGTAATGCCGTCTCCGTCCACGTCCGCGAATCCGACGGCCTGGCCTTGCTTGCTGCCCGCCAGATTGAGGCTCGCCTGACCGGCGCCTGAATTCGATTTGCTGCAGCCCGATAGCGCAAGGCACACAATGGACAGCGTCGTAAATAACGCAATTATTCTCGTCATACATTTCTCCTTTTTTTAGAAACGGTACGAGACTCCGGCAAGAGCCAGCCAGGTCGATACAAGCTGGATGCCATTTACCCTTTCCCATACCGGCACTTGGATCTTCATGTCGAACGATACGCCTGCGAACGGAAGGACCTGAACGCCTGAAGAGAGCCAGATGCTGTTCCCCCCCGTATTCGCAGGGTCATCCATGAGACTGCTGTTCAAAACCGGGTCGTAATAACGCCCGTTCCTGTCGCTCGCCTTGCCCGTCGTGAGACCGGTGAGGCCCAGAGTCAGATTAAATTCCCTGGATACTGAGTAGGTGCCCGCGGCGTTCAAAGCAAGGGAATTACCGAACTTGTAGCCCTCAATGTTTCTGGTAGCGAGTTGATATGTTCCATCAGCCTGGAATAGAAGGGAATTCCACATTTTCGTATAGATGAGTGATACCAACGGATCCCAGGAGCCGGTGCCTGGCTGCATATGCGCATGAATCAACTTCCCTCCGGCAGTTCGTTCCGTTGAAGAACCTGTGGGTGTTTTTATTCCCAGCCCGATGGTTATCGCGTCGCTCGGCCGGATTTCCCGGTCTGTGTAGAGACGATATAACCCCATAACGGTTGCATCACCCGGACCGGATGTCGATGGCATGGTCATGTCCGTCCAGCCAAGCATCATACCGTTGCTCGATGTCATGTCCATGGTATTCCTGATGTAGGGGACGGAGACAAAGGCCTTAAGCCTTGAGGTAAAACCATACCCGGCTGTCAACGTATACCTGATCATGTCCATCGAGAGCGGTAAAGAAGTGTACGTTGTTCCATCCTGCTTCCGGTACGTCGCTGCTTCATCAACCGACCGGCTTGACGCGCCTTCCATAAAACGGTCCATCCGGCTGAAGCTGTAATTAAACTGCACCGAAAGCTCTTCAGTCCCGGGAGCGGCTACTCCTGACAGACTCTCCTGGACCCCGCTTGATAACTGACAACAAAGCCCGGACGCGTGGGCAGTGCTGATGGAAGAACAGAAACAGAATGTAAGCAACGAGACACTTGTAATAAATCTCATTTTCTAATCTCCAATATTCTTATTGCCAGGAGCATAAAACAGTTGCAGAGAGTTCCCGAAGTGCCGCCGTTCACTTCACCTTCGACAGGCTCAGGGTGAACGGAGGGGAAGTCTGCGGCAAAGCATCCGCACGTCACACACGGGCAGAAAACGCAGCTCTGCCGCACTTCTCAGTAAAAAGGTTATTGTTCGAGGAGATTAAGAAAGAGATGCAGGGGGACGTTCAACGTCAAAGCAGAGGATGGACGTTTTATCGTCAAGGTCGAATGCTGCGGCAGTAAATGCTTTTTCAAGGGGAATGACGAGACCGAATTCAGAGGAAATATATGGCAAGTCAGAGGTTGTTGCAACCGGAGAAGAGTGGCAGACGTCGAGCGCGTTGAGGGAGACTTCTCCCGCTGTATAAGTCGTGAATGATCCTCCGGTCGTGATTATGGAAAGACCGATGACCATAATAATGAGAAGAGAAATAAGTCGCACACGATGACCATACAATAAACGAATCGAGGGTGTCAATGTAAAATTAAAATTATAGATGTTATATAAACCATGACTTTCCCCTGCCGAACTTGACAAACATCACTGCTCCATGTAACAATCATTCCGCGAAGATCGACCTTAATAGCCTGAAGACGTAAGGAGGAGATCATGACTATTGGTAAAAAAAGTGTCACCATTGCTGCGATTTTTGCCTCGTTTACTCTTCTCAATGTGTCTCTCCCTGCAGCCGGCCGCGACGATTCCGGAACGAAACAACAGTCCCAATTCGTTTCAATGCCCGGGCCGGGCAAAAAAATATCGATAGGGAATGACGCATACCTGCTTTATAGCTTTGCCGAGAAACCCAAAATGGGAACGGTAATTTTAAAAGTGCAGGTCTTTAACAAGGCAGGCGAAAAAGAAACTTCCCTGCAGATTATGGGCGATTCAGGAATGCCTTCGATGCGCGGGGCTCATGATACGGGCGATCGCCCGTTCCAGATCTCGAAAAATAAAGATTATCTTCTCCCGATCAGTATCGTGATGCCTGGAGAGTGGGAAATACGAGTTACCGTGACCAAAGCGGGAAAGGTCATCTTCAGAGGCAGCCACCGGTTTGATGTTTAACATGAACAGGCATGGCAGGCTTTTTTTCTGCCTTTGTATTTTCTTATGGAGCCGGACATCTCAGGCAGACGATCATCTGCTATATTTTGAAGCACAGGAAATTTTCGGGTATTCATCGGCGCTCGATAAAACAATTCCGTACTCGTCAAGCCGTAACTCCGTGATGCAGAAACCGAGCCTGGGCTTTGACTACCTTCAGCGGTTTTCCGGCGATTCCGGCGATTTTGCTGTCTTCGCTCTTCAGTACCGGCTTGCGCTCACTCAGATCGCACGGACCAGCAGCGGTGCCTCCGCATCGGCATCGGTACAGGGGCCGCAGGAGCCAATAGTCATCTGCCATAAAACCGAAGATCAGGCACCGGCATACAAATCCGGATCGGATGCGCCCGAGTTTGAACACGACGGCTATAAAACTGAGCATCAGGTGTACAATGCCTATTTAAAAGTTAAGACGCCGTGGAGCTCTGTATGGCTGGGTCACAACGGGCCGGCCTTCGGTCTGTCGTCGTATCTCGACAGCCACGGCCATCTTCTTTCGACGCTCGGAATGCGTTTTGGTTATGACCGAGACTGGGGTATCGGGACAAGCAAAGATCTGGAGTGGGGTGACATTTCCGCGAGCATTACGACCGGGTCGGGGATGCCGTTTTATACGGGCAGGAGGGGAATTCCGTTCAATAGTCACTCTATGGCGGCTTCAAGGATATCTTATGGTGTATTAAGCCGTGATAATTTTTCGACCGGATTTTCTTTGGCAAGCGGTAGGACACTGAATACAGTGGGATACACGCTCGTGGACCGGGAACCGCGGCGAATGCAGTTAGCCGGTACCGACGTTACCCTTCTCAGGGACAACCTTGAACACC
>CAVVUN010000006.1:0-292588 GCA_963751455.1 Nitrospirota bacterium | reverse complement strand
ATAACAAAGGATCAGCCTTGTTATTTTTGCCAAATGAATTAAAGCTATTACGCCAGTAAAGTGTATAATGATTCTAACCCAGAGAAGCGTAGATGGAAGCTCCACTGAGAGACGGAGCTCGATTCTAAGCCCAATCAATAAGCTTGCTTCTCGCGTATCAGATTTTCAAATCTTCACCCCAGACCTTATTGTCGTTTCTCAGCGTGCTTCTCTGCACATCAGTCTTGATATCCTGACACGGATAAACCAAACCAAAAGGCGTTTCTCGCTAGGCACGCATACCCTGCACTCGCGCCGAGCAATGCTTATACTCATTGTCGTACCATCTCGCTGAGAAGCACGAGACGGGAATCAAGAACCTCATAAACGCCGGGTACAAGAAGGACGCAAAGGTTTTAAACCAGGAATTGTCTTAAGCTTTTCTTTGCGAGCGTTCGACTGAGCTCACGCCGAAGTCTTGGCTTCTTTGCGAGAAATTTTTGTTGCCCCTAAGGAGAATATTAATTGAAGTTGAGCAACAAGGCCATTCTCGAAAACCTGCCCGATGTGCTGGCGCTCTTTCAGGGAATAGATCTTGAAGCAAAGTGCGCCGTGTACGAGCCGCCGCTGCGATCGGAATTGTTCAGCAGCGACCAGATGGAGCAGCATGGCAAGACCCTGGCGGGTCTGCACACGCTCTCCCCTGGACACGCTCGTGACCTGCTTCTGGCCCGGTTGGCTGAGAATGAAGCCATCCTGACCCGGACCCGCAGCCTGCTGGTAGACGCGGTTAAGACTGACCTCAGGATTACGCCGGCGGCTGAATGGCTGCTCGACAACTTTTATCTGATCGAAGAACAGATCCGTACCGCAAGAAGACATTTGCCAAAGGGCTACAGTCGCGAGCTCCCCCGCCTGCTGAATGGACCATCTGAAGGACTTCCGCGCGTGTATGACATCGCCCTGGAAACGATTTCGCACGGAGACGGGCGCGTGGACCCTGAAAGTCTCAGCAGTTTCCTTGCGGCCTATCAGAAAGTCACCGTCCTGAAGCTGGGAGAATTATGGGCAATCCCCATCATGCTGCGCCTGGCGTTGATCGAGAATCTCCGGCGCGTCGGCGCGCGGATGGCTGCCGACAGGACGGGCCGAAACCTCGCCGGCTATTGGGCGGACCGCATCAGCGAGGTTGCCGCAAAGGATCCGAAGAGTCTGGTTCTGGTCATTGCGGACATGGCACGCTCAAACCCTCCGCTCAAAAGCGCTTTTGTTGCGGAATTTGCCCGCCGCCTTCAGGGGCAGGGCCCTGTCCTGGCAATGCCGCTCACGTGGCTTGAGCAGCATCTCTCCGAGTGCAGCATGACGATCGATCAGTTGGTGCAGTCGGAGAACCAGCAGCAGGCGGCTGATCAGGTCTCGATGAGCAACAGCATCGGCAGCCTCCGCTTCCTGGGCGCGATGGACTGGCGAGAGTTCGTCGAGACCATGAGCATTGTCGAGCAGACCTTGCATGAGGACCCTCACGGTACCTACGACAAAATGGACTTTTCTACGCGTGACCGTTACCGTCATGTAGTGGAGAGGATTGCGAAGAGCGGCCGGCTGTCGGAAGGGGAGGTGGCAGCGGAGGCAGTCCGGATCGCGCGCGAGAGCGCGGCCCGAAAAGGCGACACTCCCGGCGGAGACAATCGTACAGCACATGTAGGCTACTATCTAATCGACAAGGGACTCGCACAGCTTGAACACCTGGCGGGAGTCCGGTTGTCCGTCACCGAGTCGCTTCGAAAGGCGAGCGGCCGGTTTCCCTTATTCCTCTATCTCGGCACGATCATGCTGCTCACGGCGATTTACACCGGCGGCTTGATGGCGAAGCCGAACGGCTTACCTCTTTGGCTGGTCCTGTTAACGACTGTTCTCTTATTGCTGGGTTCGAGTCAGTTGGCAATCGGCATCGTGAACTGGCTTGCTGCCTTCCTCAAAGCGCCTCATTCGCTGCCGCGAATGGACTTCGCCAAGGGGATTCCGCCTGAATCGCGGACCCTGGCCATTATCCCGACCATGCTCAACAGCGCCCGGAACATCGAGAACCTGGTCGAAGCGCTGGAAGTCAGGTTCCTGGCAAATCGCGATGGTAACCTGCACTTCGGACTGCTGACTGATTTTCCCGACGCGGCAAAGGAAAAGCTGCCGGAGGATGAACCGCTGTTACTGCTCGTCCAACAGAGAATCGCGGAGCTGAACGAGAAGTACGGGAATGCAAAGAGCGATACTTTCTTTCTTTTCCACCGCCCTCGCCAGTGGAATCCCAGGGAGCGCGTCTGGATGGGTTATGAGCGCAAGCGGGGAAAACTTGCGGAATTGAATTCCTTCCTGCGCAGCGGGGCTTCCCCATCACCCCCGCCCTCTCCCCAAAGGGGAGTGGGTCGTAAGGTTTCCCCTCCCTTCATGGGAGGGGATGAAGGGGAGGGTGCTGGTATCTCCGCGAACGGTTTCTCCCTCGTCGTGGGCAATACTGCAGTGCTGTTGAACGTAAAGTACGTGATCACCCTTGACACGGATACCCAACTGCCGCGCGATTCGGCACAACAGCTTGTGGGAGCCATGGCGCATCCTCTGAACCGAGCGCTTTACGACGAAGGCAAAGAGCGCGTGGTAGCCGGGTACGGCATTCTTCAGCCTCGGGTCGCTGTAAGCCTGCCGGGCACAAACCGGTCGCGGTATGCCCGCCTGTACGGGAGCGATCCGGGCATCGATCCCTATACGCGCGCTGTCTCGGATGTTTACCAGGACCTCTTCCTTGAAGGCTCCTTTATCGGCAAGGGAATCTACGAAGTCGACGCGTTCGAGCGGGCGCTCCGGCGCCGCTTCCCCGAGAACCGGATCCTGAGCCACGATCTTATCGAAGGATGTTACGCGCGGGCCGGACTGCTGAGCGACGTAATAGTGTTCGAGGAATATCCGTCCCGCTACAGCGCAGACGTGAGCCGTCGACATCGGTGGATCCGCGGCGATTGGCAGCTTCTGCCGTGGCTGCGGTCGGTTGTCCCCGGGCCCGACGGACAGCGCCTGAAGAACCCCCTCTCGCTGCTGTCCCAATGGAAGCTCTTCGACAACCTTCGGCGCAGTCTCGTACCGTCGGCATTGACGCTCCTCTTATTGCTCGGATGGACGGTTTTGTCATCGCCCTGGTTCTGGAGCCTGTCAGTGATCGGGATCGTTTTTGTTCCTTCTTTGTTGTCTTCTTTTCTGGATCTATTTCGAAAGCCGGACGATGTGCTTCCCAGGCAGCATCTCGCTTCCGCAGCCTTCTCGCAGGGGAAGCGCTTTGCTCACGATCTATTTACTATTGCGTACCTTCCCTATGAGGCTATTTTCAGCCTGGATGCGATTTTGCGCACAGGTTGGAGAATGCTGTTCGCACACAAGCGGCTTCTCGAATGGAGCCCGTCAAACGACCCGGATCGAAAAAAAGAAACAAGCCTCGCTTCGGCCTGGCGGACCATGTGGTTTGCCCCCTTTCTGAGCGTCCTCACGTTCGTCTACCTGGCGCTATTGAGCCCTTCTGCATTGGGAGCAGCATTGCCCATATTGCTGCTCTGGTTTTGTTCACCTCTTATCTCATGGTGGATCAGCCGGCCGCTTGCCCCTCGTGATGCAAGGTTGACAGCCGGCCAGACCGTTTTTCTCCGGAAGCTTTCCCGAAAAACCTGGGCTTTCTTCGAGACCTTCGTCGGTCCGGAGGACAACTGGCTGCCGCCTGATAACTATCAGGAGAATCCTGAGCCTGTTGTCGCTCATCGCACATCCCCAACGAACATGGGGCTCGCGCTGCTGGCCAATTTATCCGCCCTTGACTTCGGCTACATTTCAACGGGGCAACTCATCGAACGTACGACGAATGCGCTCTCTACGATGCAAGCCCTGGCGCGATACCGGGGCCACTTCTTCAACTGGTACGACACTCAATCGTTGAAGCCGCTGTCGCCCAGATATGTATCTACTGTGGACAGCGGGAACCTCGCGGCCCATCTGCTCACCTTGCGGCAGGGTCTGCTTGCGCTGCCTGATCAAAAGATATTGCATGGGAGATTGTTCAATGGTTTGAGCGATACCCTTCAGGTCCTCGTGGATGTTCTTAAATCTGAAGAATTAACTGGAGAAAATATTTACCGCGAAGACGCAAGGGACGCAAAGGAAACCTCAATCAACAAAGATCTTCAAAAACCTTCGCGACCTTCACGCCTTCGCGGTTCAAGTGTTCTTGACTCAGGGGAACTCGCAAAAGTTCGGAATGACCTGAGCTCCGCACACGTTTCTCCGCCGATCACGCTCGCGGCTGCGCGGTCCTGCCTTGCTCAATTGACAACGTCCGCAGAGGGACTGCCTTCACTCATTGCCGGCTCCGGCATCCCTCCGGAGAGCCAGGCAGGAGTATGGGCGCGTGCCTTTGCCGCACAGTGCAGGGCAGCGCTTGACGAACTGACCCTCCTCGCTCCGATGTCCGATCGCAGCACTAATGAGATCCCGACTTTGCGCGATTCCGCCAGATCGGGAAACGATACTGCTGCAGAGAGGCTCCTGGCTATTGAAAGGCTCGTATTGCAGACAGGCGAAATGAGCAGCATGGAATATGACTTCCTGTTCGACAAGCCGAGTCATTTACTTGCCATCGGATACAACGTCGACGGCCGCAGGCGGGACCCGAGTTATTACGATCTTCTGGCCTCGGAAGCGAGACTCTGCAGTTTTGTAGGGATCGCTCAGGGAGAATTGCCGCAGGAGAGCTGGTTTGCCCTGGGCCGCCTGCTCACGAACGTGGGCGGAGAGCCGATCCTTGTTTCCTGGAGCGGCTCGATGTTCGAGTACCTCATGCCTCTCCTGGTAATGCCGACGTATGAACGGACGCTCCTCGATGAGACCTGCAAGGCTGCGGTGACGAGGCAGATCGAGTACGGAAGAAAACGCGGCGTCGCCTGGGGCATTTCGGAATCCGGGTATAACACGATCGACGCTCATCTCAATTACCAGTACCGCGCCTTCGGCGTACCGGGCCTTGGACTCAAACGCGGGCTTGCGGACGATCTTGTCATTGCGCCCTATGCCTCGGCCCTTGCTCTTATGGTGGCCCCCGAGGAGGCCTGCGTGAATCTGCAGCGGCTTGCTGCGGAAGGGTTTGAGGGAAAATTCGGCCTCTATGAAGCGATCGATTACACTCCCTCCCGCCTCCCGAGAAAACAAGCGAGCGCCGTGGTGAGGTCGTTCATGGCTCATCACGTTGGCATGACCTTCCTCTCGTTTGCCCATCTGCTTTTGAACCGCCCGATGCAGAAACGCTTCGAGTCCGATCCCTTGTTCCAGGCGACCACACTTTTGCTCCAGGAGCGGGTGCCGAGGGCCACGGCATTCTATTCGCAGATTGCGGAACGTCCCGAGTCGTATACAGCTTCACCCGGCGCTGAGGCGTCCGTGCGCGTTTTCACGACCCCGGACACGTTGTCTGCACAGGTGCAGCTGCTCTCGAACGGCAGATTCCATGTGATGATCACGAACGCAGGCGGCGGGTACAGCCGCTGGAAGGACATCGCGGTCACGCGCTGGCAGGAAGACAGCACCCGTGACAGCGCGGGCGAGTTCTGTTACATCCGCGACGCTGTTAGCGGGGAGTTCTGGTCAACGGCACATCAGCCGGTACTCAGACGCTCGCAAAATTATGAAGCGATCTTCTCGGAAGGCCGCGCCGAATTTCGCCGCCGCGACCATGATATCGATACCCATACCGAGATCGCTGTCTCGCCTGAGGATGATATAGAGCTTCGCAGGATCACGCTCACCAACCGCAGCCGGACACGCAGAACGATCGAAGTCACCAGCTACGCGGAAGTCGTCCTTGCGCCGACTGCCTCGGACGCGCTGCACCTGGCGTTCAGTAATCTCTTTGTTCAGACCGAGATCGTCGAACACCGGCAGGCGATCCTCTGCACCCGCCGGCCCCGCTCCCGGGAAGAACAGGCGCCCTGGATGTTCCACCTGATGGCTGCCCACGGAACGGAGATCAGCAACGTTTCCTATGAGACAGACCGCATGCAGTTCATCGGCCGGGGCAGGACCGCGGCCGATCCACAGGCAATGGACCGACCCGGGCCGCTGTCAGGCAGCAGGGGCTCGGTGCTCGACCCGATAGTCGCTGTGCGGTATCGGATAACCCTTGATCCTGACAAACCGGCAACAATCAATATCGTGACCGGCATCGGCGAGACCCGGGACATCTGTATGGGCCTTGTCGAAAAATATCAGGACCGGCGGCTTGCTGACCGCGTTTTCGATCTCGCGTGGACGCACAGTCAGGTACTCCTGCGTCAGATCAATGCCACGGAAGCCGATGCGCAGCTCTATGGACGCCTAGCCGGCTCCATTCTCTACGCCAATTCATCCCTGCGCGCCGACCCGGGCGTCATACTGAAGAACCACCGCGGGCAGTCCGGTCTTTGGGGCTACTCCATTTCCGGGGATCTGCCGATCGTGCTGCTGCGGATTGAAGATCCGGCGAATCTCGACCTGGTGCGCAAGCTCGTACAAGCCCACGCGTACTGGCGTCTCAAGGGACTGGCAGTCGACCTCGTTATCTGGAATGAAGATCACGCCGGCTACCGGCAGCTTTTGCAGGAACAGATCACCGGGCTTATTGCGGCAGGCGTTGAAGCGAACGTAACGGAACGGCCGGGCGGCATTTTCGTAAGACCGGGGGACCAGATATCGAAAGAGGACCGCATTCTGCTGCAAACAGTCGCCCGCGCAATCATCACCGACACCCTCGGCCCGCTTGCAGACCAAGCAAGCCGCCGCCCCCTGACAGCAGCTCCGGCGCCGCCCCTCGTACCAACCCGGAGACACATCATTGAATCCGCGAATGCCGCAGCAATAGCCCGAAAGGACCTGCTGTTCTTTAACGGGCTCGGAGGCTTCACGCCTGACGGCCGCGAGTACATCATTACGACCGCAGCGGGGCAGAAGACTCCGGCGCCCTGGGTGAATGTGATTGCAAATCCGCATTTCGGAACAATTGTTTCAGAGAGCGGAGCTGCGTACACCTGGAGCGACAATGCGCACGAGTTCCGGCTCACTCCGTGGAACAACGATCCCGTGAGCGATTCCGGGGGAGAAACTTTCTACCTCCGCGATGAAGACAACGGCCACTTCTGGTCACCAACGCCGTTACCTGCCCGCGGAGCGATGCATTACGTCACGCGCCATGGATTCGGTTACAGCGTCTTTGAACACGAGGAGGACGGAATCGGCTCGGAGGTCTGGGTTTACGTTGCAACTGATGCCTCGATCAAATTTACTGTATTGAAGGTTAAAAACAGATCAGGCCGTCCGCGCCGGCTCTCGGCAACCGGGTACGTGGAATGGGTGCTGGGTGATCTGCGGCCGAAAACGGCAATGCAGGTGACCACCGAAATCGACCCCAAAACCGGCGCAATCTTCGCGCGGAACCCGTATAACCCTGAGTTCGCCGGACGGACAGCCTTCTTTGACACCGGTGAGGCGACCCGGACCGTAACCGGCGACCGGACCGAGTTTATCGGACGAAACAAAGGGCTTGGAAAACCGGCAGCGATGACGCGTGCGCGGCTATCCGGAAGGGTAGGGGCGGGTCTCGATCCCTGCGCCGCAATCCAGGTTCCCTTCGATCTGGAGGACGGGCAGGAGCGGGAGATCATCTTCAGGCTTGGTGCAGGGAAGAACCCCGATGAAGCAGGCAACCTGGTCCGCCGGTTCCGGGGATCCGCTGCCGCTCGCGCGGCGCTCGAAAAGGTTTGGGAGTACTGGAACCGGACCCTGGGCGCGGTGCAGGTGGAAACGCCCGACCAATCCGTTAACATGCTGGCCAACGGCTGGCTTCTCTACCAGACTCTGGCATGCCGCCTGTGGGCGCGGAGCGGATACTACCAGTCCGGGGGCGCATTCGGTTTCCGCGACCAGCTGCAGGACACAATGGCGCTCATCCATTCCGAGCCGCGGCTCGTGCGCGAGCACCTCCTCCTCTGCGCGGCACATCAGTTCAGGGAGGGAGATGTCCAGCATTGGTGGCATCCCCCGACAGGACGCGGTGTGCGTACGCGCTGTTCTGATGATTTTCTCTGGATGCCCCTGGCCGTGTGCCGATACGTTCTCATGAGCGGAGACACCGGTGTGCTGGATGAAACCGTCCGTTTCATCGAGGGCCGCCCGATAAACCCGGACGAGGACTCTTATTACGATCTTCCCCGTGCGTCGGAGGAAACGGCAACCCTGTACGAGCACTGTGTGCGGGCCATTCTGAAGGGCCTCAGCAGCGGTGAGCACGGCCTGCCGCTCATGGGCTCGGGCGACTGGAACGACGGCATGAACCTGGTCGGCCTGCACGGCAAGGGAGAAAGCGTCTGGCTCGCGTTTTTCCTGTATGAAGTGCTTGTGCGGTTCTCGGAGCTCGCGCGGCTGCATGGCGATCCTTTATTCGCCGAACGCTGCCAGGAGGAAGCCGCACGTTTGCGCCGAAATATCGAGGAGCACGGCTGGGACGGCGAATGGTATTGCCGCGCTTTCTTTGACGACGGTTCTTCGCTGGGTTCCGTAAGCAATCCCGAATGCAGTATCGATTCGATCGCGCAAAGCTGGTCTGTTCTCTCCGGCGCGGGAGATGCGGAACGTTCACGTACCGCAATGGAAGCAGTGGATAAGTTTCTTGTCCGGCGGGACCACAGCCTGATCCAGCTCCTTGATCCGCCGTTCGACAAATCGGATTTGAATCCGGGCTATATCAAAGGATACGTGCCCGGTGTAAGGGAAAACGGCGGGCAGTATACTCACGCGGCAATCTGGAGTGCCATGGCTTTTGCCGCTTTGGGCGACAGCAGCCGTGCGTGGGAGCTGCTCGCAATGATCAATCCGATAAACCACGCGCGCTCGCCCGAAGAGATCCAGATCTACAAAGGCGAACCATATGTTGTCGCCGCCGATGTCTATGCGGTCCCGCCGCACATCGGGCGGGGCGGATGGACCTGGTACACGGGATCGGCCGGATGGATGTACCGGCTTATAGTTGAATCGCTCCTGGGGCTGCGGCTTGAAACGGATAAGCTGCGCTTTGAGACGTGTCTGCCCAAGGAGTGGGCTTCGTTCAAGGTGCACTACAGGTACCGGGAAACAATCTATCATATCACTGTCCTGCAAACGCGCGACAACAGCGCGTCGAGCGTGATTGTCGATGGCGTAGAGCAGAGCAGCAGGACTATTTCTCTTGTTGATGACCGTAAGGAGCACGCGGTCGAAGTGAGGATGCCCGTCTTGGATAAAAAGTAAGGGGTGAAAACTGTTAAAGTATTTTGAGGTGAACCAGGATGAAAGATAAAAGCAATTTTCGCGCAATGGCCAAAAAGAGGGCCACACTGAGGCGCAAAGCCGCAAAGAAAGCCAAATCATTTGCTTTTTTTAAACCAAGATCATGACTTAAAGATTCCCTTTGCGACTTTGCGGCTTTGCGCGAGACGCCTTTAGTTTTTGAATTCATCATGCCTACTTAGTCTGAGGCATGCCGGATTGACTGCAGGAATATTTCTCACAACCAGAAAAGGAGACAACATGCTTGAACCATTACAAAAGACACCCTCAGCGCAGGTTTGCGCCCAAAAAATATTTGAGATCAGCGGCACACAACTGGAACCTGATGCAGCAGCCGCCCTCTGGCCGAAAATCCTGAAACATAAATGGCTCATGTCAGAGAAGCATGGCCGGGATGTCGGATTACGAGCTGCAGGCATCGACTTCCTGGAACATATGGATCAGGCCGTAAAGGAATATTTGGACTACCGGCGAAAGGACGTTCTGGTCGAACTGGGCGCTCAAGCCTTCGGTAAGGAAATATGGGACACTATCTCAGATTCCCAGCCGCCGAAGCAGCTGGTCCAGAGGCGGATAATCCTTCCCTTGATCGAGGGCGGCCTTTCAAAAAAGCATGGAGTCATTCCACCGAAGACGATCATTTTTTTTGGACCTCCCGGCACCGGAAAGACCCATTTTGTGAAGGCAATAGCAGGTGTGCTTTCATGGTGGTATATTGAAATCCTGCCCAGCATGCTTATGGCCGACGGCATAGAGAAGTTCGGCGCTAATCTGCACGCTGTCATGGAAAAAGCGAGAACCTTGGAAGACGCGGTAATTTTCATCGACGAGTTTGATGAAATTGCGGGCAGCCGGGATGATGCAACCATGGTAGACAAGTCCATTACAAACGAATTCCTGAAGCAGGTCCCACTCCTCAAGAATAAGGGGAATAAGATCCTGCTCGTATGCGCGACCAACTATATCAGGCAACTCGACGCTGCATTGCTCCGTCCCGGAAGGTTTGACTGTATTATTCCTGTCGGAGATCTGGATGAAGACGGGAGAAGGACTATTCTCGAATATTATATATCCAGGCTCAATACAAAAGGGATCGATCTGGAACGCATTGTGAGCATGACGTCACGATTTACGCCGGCGGACATCGAATACCTGTTCCAGCAGGTCGCGCAATTCGCCTTCGAGGAGGAATATGCCAGCAAGCGTGATTACACCGTGACTACGGATACTTTTTTGCAGATGATTCCGAGGATTCGCCCGTCATTAACCGAGGGGATGATCGCGGATTTTCAAAAGGACAGCATTGCTTACGCCAGGACATAGGAATCAGGGAAAGAAAACACCCTCCCCTTAGAGGATGGTGTTTTCTTTAAGTATCTCGTCGAACCGCCGGCATTTACGACTGCTTCATGATGAGAACGGGGATGTTCGCATTGTCCGCAACTTCTCTGCTGACGCTTCCCATGAACAGGTGCGAGGTTCTTTTGCCCCGCGCGCCGACTATTATCATATCCACCTTCTCCTCCCTGGCTGTCTTCAAAATCTCTTCAGCGGGATGCCCTTTTCTGATAATCGACTTGACGCCGGTCAGGCCTTTGTCCTCAAGGGCCTTCTGATAATGATTCAGGACCGTCCGCGCTTTTTTGTCCAGCGCCTTCTGATATTCCGATCCTGTCAACACGTTTTGCAGGGTCGCCATTTCCGCATCTCCAAGCATCTCATCGATGAGTGATTTGCCCTCGAATTTTTCCACGTAGACCAGCGCGATGAAGTCAGGACGCATGCAGGAGCAAAAATTCCCGCATGTTGAAAAAATATTTTTCGTGCCGATGGTTCCGTCTACCGCAATAAGTACCCTCTTCATTTGTTCCCCCTTTTTGGCGATGGCGTTTTAAGAACACGCATTGTTAAATTGCCGAGTATCCCGTTGTCTTTTGAAAACAAAAGATATAAATTGCAGCGCGGGTGGATATCTTGACTTGACGTTCTCGCCGACTGACCTGATTATGCTCCGGTTGTTTAGTGTAAATATTCGGCTGAAAAAACATCTATATAAATAGTAGCAGAAATAAACTGAAAAGGTGGAAGTTATGTTTTTATGAATCGGGACGCCCGTGAGTATCGGGTAATACTGCTATAGTATCGAATAATAGTGTTATACTGAATTCATGATGGGTCAGCATGAAGGTCAGGCATGGAGGCACCGAGACACGGAGAAACAGAACACTTCTGACGGATGAAAGCAGGTAAATCATGGCTGAAGACAAGAAAGACAAAAGAGGCCGTATCCCTGGTATCTATTGGAGATACCTTGCGACAGTATTGATTGTTTCCGCATTTATGTACGCATGGGGCGGACTTTTCACCGGCAAAGCTCCCGCACGCACTGCGATAAACTACAGCCAGTTTATGGAGCAACTCGGCGCAGGCAATATCAAATCCGTTTCCATAAAAAAGGAACTGGTAACCGGGGAGTTCGTGAAAGAGGCGAGTGTCCCGGTGCCGGGAGAAAAGAAGCCCAGCCAGGTGAAATATTTCACAACTGTCCTGCCTTCTTTCCAGGGCGAAGGACTCCTGGCCCAGCTGAAGGAAAAGAAAGTGATCATCACCATCGAGCCCGCTGAACAGAGCTTGTTCTGGCAGCTGGTGATCGGGTTCCTGCCGTGGGTGCTGATCATCGGTTTTTGGGTCCTGATGACGAAAAGGACTCAGCAGATCCAGGGCGGTCCGGGGGGCCTCTTTACCTTCGGAGCAAGCAAAGCCAAATTGTTTGATGCGAAAAAGCCGAAAAAGACCTTTAAAGATGTTGCGGGCATGGACACGGTGAAGATGGAACTGCGGGAGACCATAGAGTTTCTGAAAGACCCCTCCCGGTTCGAGAAGATCGGGGCAAAGGTCCCGAAGGGCGTGCTCCTGATCGGACCTCCGGGAACAGGAAAGACCCTCTTTGCGCGCGCAACAGCAGGGGAGGCCGCAGTTCCTTTTTACAGCATCAGCGCTTCCGAGTTCATAGAAATGTTCGTAGGGGTCGGCGCCTCGCGCGTCAGGGACATGTTCAAGAAAGCCAAGGAAACTCAGCCGAGCATTATTTTTATCGACGAGATAGACGCGGTGGGGCGTACGCGCGGCGCGGGGCTCGGAGGCGGAAGCGATGAGCGGGAGCAGACGCTGAACCAGCTTTTGAGCGAACTGGACGGATTTGCTCCCCATGAAGAAGTGATCGTCATGGCTGCGACCAACAGGCCTGATGTTCTGGACCCCGCGCTTCTTCGGCCGGGAAGGTTCGACCGGCATATCGTGATAGACCGGCCGGGCTGGAAGGAACGGAAGGCGATCCTGGAGATCCATGTGAGGGGCAAGAAGCTGGCGCCTGATGTAGATTTCGAAGCACTGGCAAAGGGCACCCCGGGCATGACCGGCGCTGACCTTGAGAACCTCGCGAACGAAGCCGCTTTGGTCGCCTTGAGGAAGAACAAAGAGACGATAGACCGGCGGGACTTCCTGGAGGCCGAGGACAGTATCCTTATGGGAGCAAAGAAGGAGTTGACCATCAGCGACCTGGAAAAGCGGATAACAGCTTATCATGAGGCAGGACATACGCTCACCGCATGGGAAATGCCCGGAGCCGATCCTATATATAAGGTAAGTATCATTCCCCGCGGGATGGCGATGGGTGTTACGCAGCTCCTGCCCGGGGAAGACCGGCATTATTATCCCCGCACCTACCTTATGAACAGATTGAGCATCAATCTTGCGGGACGGGTCGCGGAAAAGCTCGTCTTTAACGACATCAGCAGCGGCGCGCAGAACGATTTGAAAGACGCGACCTCGCTTGCCGAGAAGATGGTGGCGCAGTGGGGAATGAGCGACAAGGTCGGTCCGGTCAATCTCGGCCGCGGTGAAGAGCATCCGTTCCTCGGCAGGGAGCTGTCCCTGCCGAAGCGCTACAGCGAGGAGATGGCCTGGCTCATGGACCAGGAGATCCAGAAGATCATCATCGCTGCGGAATCAAGGGCAACTGAAATACTGACCGGGAAAAGACAGACCCTTGACGCGCTTGCGGAGGCATTGATGAAGGAAGAAGTGCTTGAAAGGGCCGATGTGGAGCGGATAATACAGGGGACGAAGGGATAAAGCAAAACCGGCAATGGTTTTCGCAATGGCCAGACCGGAACGAAATGGGATAACTGGAAATCTTCAGGCCTTTATTTTTTTGAGTATCAGTGTATAATATGAACCAATATGCCAACGATTCTATTAGTCATGGGTTGGAGATTTTTCTTTTACGCAAATGAAGGTAATGAACCAATACATGTGCACTGTAAGAAAGGCGAGATGGAATGCAAATTCTGGCTCGACAGCATGAACTTTGACGTTGAAGAGGCGTATAGCTATAATATGAACAGCAGTAATAAGCGAGAGGTTAAAAAGATCATCTTTGAATATTTTGATTTTATTGAAACCGAATGGAAAAGGTTCCAAGCGGAGAGAAAAAATGACTAGATACCATGAAATCGAAAAGGTTCTGTTCAAAGAAGAAATCATGATTATAATGGTGGACGGGAAAGAATATTCTTTTGCCCTCAAGGACATTTCCCCAAGACTAGCCAAAGCTTCACCTGCCGAAAGAGCAGCCTATGAAATATCGCCATCAGGATACGGTATCCATTGGCCGCTCATCGATGAAGACTTATCAATTGACGGCCTGCTCGGAGTTAAACATCAACCGAGACGATCGAACTCAAAAATGACCGTGTAGGCGCTATCAACTCCCAGTCGCGCCAAGTGAATCCGACATTTCCGCACCCGCAACTCCACACTTATGAAGTCCCCCGTCGCCGCGTCAGCTTCATGTTCTTAAATGCGTCCGGGAGAACATCATTGAGAAGCCTTCCAACCTCACCCAACTTCCCACTGTTTTTCTTTCTTATTTAAATGGAAAGCACAGATAGAAACAACGTCCCGGATTTGATCCCAAATTGCCGTCAAAGACGGTATCGCTTCAATCCCCCCGCCGGGTGTATAATTTAAGTAGGAAAAAGAGAGGTTTGGCGGCTGGGTTGTCGCGGGAGACAGGCCGGCTTGTGCGAGACGGGAGGTGTTTGTTATGAAGAAAAACATGGGAATGATCGACCGGATACTGAGGACGTTCCTTGCTGTCGTGGTAGTTGTCCTGTATCTGGGAGGTCAATTGACCGGAATAGCGGCAGTGCTCCTCGGCATTTTTGCCGTTATCTTCCTGGCGACCAGTTACGTGGGCTTCTGCCCCGTATACAAACTGCTCGGTGTTTCGACCTTGAAGGAAGAGGAGCAGCATGGCGAAGGACCTCATGGGGCGGCGCATCAACACTAGGACGATAAGAACATGAAGCATCATGATCTAAAAGGCCGGAGAAAGCTTCTCTCCGGCCTTGTTTTTTCAGGCACGCCTGTGCAGGATAGAAAGAAATGCTTTTGACACTGATAACGCCGGATGACTTCTATGAAAGAGGTCTATGAGGAAAGAGCATCAGCTCGCTCCATGTTTTTCTTCGTGCCTTCGTGGCTTCGTGTGAGATAACGTATTTTTGCCTTTCATTTTATGGCCCGGGAACCTGCCAGGCGGCGTCAGCGTCAACTCGGGAAAATTGAGGGCGCGTTTCGCCGTATTGAAGCCGGCGAGTACGGCAACTGTTTTGTGTGCGGCGAAGAAATTGATATTCACCGGCTTTCAGCAGACCCGACATATACGCGTTGCCTGAAATGTGTCGAGGGGAGTAACAAACCTGTAAATTCTTCCTTGACATCAGTTTCACTATAATATATAGTTTCACCGTATGGTGAAACAAGCTGAAATAGTGAAACAAAAAATTGAGCGCAAGGCGGTAAAAGAGGCCCGTGAGCGGCTGGAGGCCCTCTTTGCGGAAATTCCCGTCGTTCGCTTAAAGGGTTCCAGGACCGACGTTCGGCTTGGCGATACCCAAGTAGACCTTCTTCTGAATGCCCTTGTTTCGGGCAAACCCATTCAATTTGCCGTTGAGGTCAAAACGCAGGGAGAGCCGCGTCTTGTCAGGGTGGCTGCCGAGCAATTAAAGAAATACCGCCAGGGCAAGCAAGACGCATACGGGATCATTATTGCTCCCTACCTGAGCGACGCCAGCAGGCGGATCTGCAAAGAAGCCGGCATCGGGTGCGTTGACCTGGCCGGCAATGCCTTGATTTCTTTTCAGTGGATTTTTATCGACAAGACCGGCATCCCGAATCCCTTTGCCGCGCCTCGGGTCGCCAAATCCCTCTTTTTCCCTAAGTCCAGCCGGGTGCTCCGCGTACTTTTTGCTGAACCGGCGCGGAGATGGCGTGTGGAAGAAATATCGAAAGAGGCCAAAATCAGCATCGGTCTTGCCTCGCGGATGAAACAGGCGCTCCTGGACCAGGAGTGGATCGCGGAAGAAAATAAACAGTTCTTCCTTGCTGATCCGGAAAAGGCGCTCGCGGCGTGGTCGGCGAAATACTCATACACGCTCAATGAGGGTTACTCTTATTATTCGGGACTGAAGGATGAGGAACTGGCGGCCGCGATCCGGTCGGTGTGCAAAAAGTGGGGATGGGAATACGGGCTTGCCCTTTTTACGGGCGCCGGAAGGGTGGCTCCCTTCGTAACCTTTCCGCGATTCTTCGTCTACGTCAAGGGCGATAGTATCGACCTCGCCAAGTCATTGCAGTTCAAAAAAGTCGACTCCGGCGCCAACGTTACAATTCTTTCACCTTACGATGACGGAGTATTTTACGGGCTTCAGGATGTGAAAGGCGCACAGGTGGTATCAAATATCCAGCTTTACCTCGACCTCAAAAGCTACATGGGCAGGGGCGAGGAAGCGGCGCAGTTTATCTTAAATGAGAGGATCAAGCCCGGATGGCAAGCAAGAGCGATTATGCTCCGGAAGAGGTGAAAGCCTGCAAATCGGTGCTTGTGGAGCTTATTCATCTTTTCGGCGAGATCAAGGACGAGATGGTGATTATCGGCGGATGGACGCCTACGCTTCTCTTTCCGCAGTCCGACGAACCGCACATCGGCAGTCTTGACATAGACGTCGCCCTCGATTTCACCAGGATCCCCAATGATACATATCAGTCCATCTTAAAAGCTTTCCTGAAGCGGGGATATGAGCAGGATAAAGCCCAGCCGTTCCGATTCTACCGGACCGTAGACGCGGAGGGCCTGGGGCCGGTGAGGGTCGCTGTGGATCTCATGGCAGGCGAGTACGGCGGGACCGGAAAGGGCCGAAGAACGCAGGTTGTGCAGGATGCCCGTGCGCGAAAAACGCGAGGATGCGACCTTGCTTTCGGCTCGACCATAACCGTCACGATCGAGGGGGAACTGCCCGGCGGCGGGTTGGATAAAGTAAGCGTAAAAGTGGCGGGCATCGTGCCGTTCCTTGTCATGAAAGGAATGGCGATGTATGAACGATTGAAAGAAAAGGATGCTTATGACATCTTTTTCTGTATCGAGCATTATCCCGGCGGCGCAGAGGCGATCATTCAGGAATTCAAACCTCATCTGAAAAATAAGCTCGTTATGGAAGGGCTCGGTAAAATCAGGTCGAAGTTCGCCACGATGAAACACGTTGGTCCGGCATGGGTGGCTGATTTCCTGGAAACGGATGATAAAGATGATCGGGCGATCCTGATGCGGCGGGCATTCGAAAAAGTGACTGAACTTCTAAACGCTCTTGAAATAGGGGAGTGGGAAGGCGCATGAGCGATGGCGGAAAGCATCAAAAACATCAACGTTCCGGAGTCGTTTACGCGACAACAAGATTTGATCCCAGAGAGAACTCAGCAATTCAGCGGCTCATCCATATAATGCAAATGCCTCTTATCTACAATATAGACATCCCGGATGGGCTTGAAGATGTTGACAAATTCAGGTTCGTAATTGATAAAATTAACAAATCTACATTAACTTTAGATAGCGCTGTTTACTTCAACTTAAGGAACGTGTCTTTCATCTCTCCGTATGGATTGCTGGGTTTACTATTTCTTGGGAAATACGTTTTCAAAAGAACGGCAAAAAAGATAACAATTATTGCCGTCAAAGACGACTTCTTGTTGTATTTAGAGCGGATGGATTTCTATAAACAAGGGTCGGAATGGTTCAACTCGCCCAATCTTGAGAATACGTATCTGCGAAAATACGAGACAGATAAATTGTTAGAAATTCAAAAAATAAGTACCAATATTGAGCAAGGCAAACTAGATGTGGACGATATTATCGTAAAATTTCGGCAACGTGCCAAACGTATCCTTCGCAATTTTAGAAATAAAATGGATGTTGACCAATTTGTAAAGGTGATGTCCGAAATATGTACCAACGTTTATACCCATAGCCGAAGTGAGGGATTTGTTGCAATTCAGCGGTATAACTATCAAAGAACGGGTTTCGAGGTCGTCAAGCTAGCTGTTGTTGATTATGGTATTGGAATAAAGAACAGTCTGGAAGATAAATACAAATATAATTTTCAACATGATTCTGATTACCTTAAAATGGCAATGGAGCCGGGTGTTTCTGGGCTGGGTGATCGCGGTTTTGGCCTGTATGAAGTGCGACGAATTGTTACTGATACACTTGGCTATTTATGGATAAATTCGGGTGACAGTGCAATATTGCTTAATCCTGAAAATCAGTTAAAAGAATATATTAATTTGCCGCTTCTAAGAGGCACTAGAATTGCTATTATTCTTGCTTTTGGTGAGCTGCACTTTCATCTTGACACAGATACCCGACATAGTCTATTATAGGGTTTAAATAGAGTCAGTTTAAAGCTATCTCATTGGCGTTTGTTTATTTATGATCATTTCGATTTATCAGATAAAAAAAAGACTCGGGATTAAGGGGGCCGACTTAAACTCTCGAGATTGGGGCGTCGAGATTAGAGCGGAAATTGAGAAAGAGATTAAAAAAAATCTTAAGCAACCGGACGACATTATCTATCTAGATTTTGATAAAATAAAATCTTTTAACTCCTCAATTGCGGACGAAGTTATAGTATTGCTGATGAAGGAAATTGTAAGCAAGCCAGAAGAATGTTATCTTATAAGCCAAAATATACCAGAAAGTTCTTTATACGATCTCGAACTCGTATCTGCACATAGAAAGATCATGTGTCTTATTAAACAGAAAAATAAGAAGCGGCCAAAAATCGTTTATGGAGAGAGCCAATCAAAAAAAAGAGAAGTTTTCGACTTTCTTATTTATGACTATATAATGCGAGTAGGCCAGTCAACGGCAAGAGATATCGCAGATTTAGTTTTTAAAAAAGATATTTATACTGCAAGTATGTATTTGGGTAAACTTTATAAATCTAGATTAGTTAGAAGAAAGGAAATTATCGACCCACAAGGAAAGCAGTATTTGTATGCACCAGTAGTATAATTTTTTTGAGAACCTTTTAAATAAGATGTACTTAAAGCTATCCTTCTTTTTATTTGATTATCAATGTATTTCATGAAAGGCGATCTCTAATGTCGGATTACAAATTAAGCAATGGTCTTTATCTCATAAAGCAAAAAAGCCAAGTTAAAGGCGTTTTGGTCGATCATTATGCGATTCTTGATATTGGAAACCGACTTCGCCTTCCAAAATATGGAAACTCACCTGTGGTAATTCATCAAACACCGCCCCGTATTCGGACGGATTGGCTTGATAATACAGGGCAATGGGATCTGCTGGGTCAGATCACCGATGAACCCCGTGCCATAGAAAGAATAGACAGGGCTCTGGAAAACGATATGTATGATCTGTTCGGGAATAACTGCGAGCAATTCGCCCGTTATGTGGCCACGGGATCAAAAGAAAGCACACAGTTACAAGCTGCAGGATTATTCGTTGGTCTGCTGGCCACGGCTGTCTTTCTTGCTAAATCAGGTGACGGGGCATAATTCAGTCTAAGGGAAGGAGGTGAAAACATGGCGAAGAATCCACCGTATGGCGATGGGCACAGGGCGGGCCAAGTAACTGACCGCTCTCAGACGCATAATCCTCATAACGATCGCTGGGTAAAACGTGACACAGAGAACGGTCGCTTTATTGACCAGAAGTCCGACAATGATCCTTTCAAGGGCGTGCGGAAGGAAAAATGAGCACTATCTGGCGAGGTCGATATGCTAATTCCTCGCCTTTTCTTTAACCCTAAATAAAGCCGCATTTCCAGGTGGAGCCACCGATAGAGGAAACATTATGAGTAAATTCCATATTCTTGCATTAGATGGCGGCGGGATAAAAGGAATATTTTCAGCTGCTATACTGGCTCACATCGAGGAAGACCTTAATATTTCGATTATCGATCATTTTGATTTAATCGCCGGTACTTCTACAGGCGGAATAATAGCACTCGGTCTAGGTGTAGGTATGAAACCACGAGAGATTTTAAAATTTTATATCGATCAAGGCCCGTGCATTTTTTATGGAATGTCGGCAATATCAGTAAGGAAATACTGGAGAAGTAAATTTAGTTCGGAGCCACTCAAAGAAGCTTTGATGAAATGTTTTCAGAAAAAGCTTCTCGGCGACAGTAAAAAAAGGCTGGTAATTCCATCCTATAGCTTGAGTGATGACGATGTGTACCTTTTTAAAACACCACATCATGAACGATTGAAACGTGACTTCAAAATACCCATATGGAAAGTAGCGCTAGCAACTGCCGCTGCACCGACTTACTTCCCCGCCTTTAATGATTTGGATAACATTCGCTTTATTGATGGAGGGGTATGGGCCAACAACCCGACATTAGTCGGTATTTCAGAAGCTGTCAGCATGCTCGGACAGCCTTTAAATGAAATAACCGTTCTCAGTCTCGCTACAACAAGCGACGTTAAGACGAGATCCGCAAATCTAGACAATGGCGGATTATTCCAATGGAGAGAAGCGGCTGTGGATGTGATTCTCCGGGGGCAAAGTATAGGAACTCATACTCAAGCTCAGCATCTTCTTGGCAAAGACAGGGTGATTCGGATCAATCCTAAAGTACCTGAAGGTTTGTTCGAGTTAGACAAATTAACAGAAAAGGAGTTGATGGGCAAAGCAGCACACGAGAGCCGACATTTTATCCCGGTCTTTGAGCAAACATTCTTAGGCCATCGTTCTGCAGAATTTAAACCTCTTTACCATCTCAAAGTGGAGGATCCAATCAATGGTAACAGAAACATCAACTCAATTTAGTGGCCTGCTTCGGTTCGTCTCCGACGCACTTGATATATCGGAATCGCGTTACCGGAAGGCGGAAGAACATTATCAAGCTGTTGGAAAATGGTTGAGCAAAGAAGATTCACCTCTATCATATTACAGCCCAGATATTTATCCTCAGGGTTCTTTCCGATTGGGTACTGTCATCAAACCGGTCTCTGATGAGGATGAATATGATATTGATCTTGTTTGTCAGTTGAATATATCAAAATTAAAAGTTACTCAACAAACTCTCAAAAAAATGATAGGTGATCGTTTGAGAGCAAATGAGGCATATGCTCAAATGCTCGACACAGAAGGTAGGCGTTGCTGGACGTTGAATTATGCTGACGGATCGAAATTCCATATGGATGTCCTGCCTGCCATTCCTGATAGCGCTGAATTGTTAATCGCTCTCGGAGTTCCTGTTGAATATGCCAAACATGCGATATGCATTACTGACAAAGTGACGTGGAATTACGATCGTGATTGGCCACGCAGCAACCCAAAGGGTTATGCGGAATGGTTCGGTAACCGCATGTTGACCATATTGACAGAAGAAAAGCGTATTGTCGCTGCTGAGCGAGGTGTAAAGATCGACGATGTACCTGACTTTAGCGTCAAAACTCCGCTTCAGCGGGCAATTCAGATTCTGAAAAGACATCGCGATATGAAATTTCAGAATGATCCCGATAACAAACCGATTTCGATAATTATAACTACCCTTGCAGCTCGAGCTTACAATAATGAGCGAGACCTTTTCGACGCTCTATCCACCATCGTCGACGGTATGCCGAAGTATATCGAGACCGTAGGCGACGTGCATTGGGTCGCGAACCCCGTTAACCCAAAAGAAAATTTTGCCGATAAATGGCAAACTAACCCTCGACGTGCTGAAATGTTCAAGGTTTGGCTCCGACAGGTAAAAGTGGATCTGAATACTGCACTCAACAAGCGCGGAATAAACGAAATATCGGAATCGTTAAAGGCAGCATTTGGAGAACGGACATTGAACACTGCTGTTATGAACTTCGGTGACTCATATAGAAGTGAACGTGTTTCAGGTAAATTAATGATGGCGGCCGGTACCGGAACGCTTGGTATAGTTGGATCGACAAAAGTAAAAGATCATACATTCTATGGCAAATAAAATCCCCGTCAAAAAAATTAATCCATTGGTGCAGGCACACCATCTTAAGATACTTTTTCCTGAATCTCAGGCTCATGTTGAAAGAGGAGTTCTTACCTGGGTAGCTGAGCTTGTGCCGTCTCCTCTCAGCAAAAAATATAAAGTGCGTGTCATTTATAGGCTGGGTGATTCTCCTAAAATTAACGTAATAAATCCTGTTCTTCATGTTCCAAAAGGACAAAGGTTGCCGCATACATATCCTGGGGAAAAGCTTTGCCTTTACTACCCACGAGCAAGTGAGTGGCGAGGTGATATGCTTCTCAGTCAGACCATTGTTCCCTGGATGTCGGAATGGCTACTTCATTACGAAATATGGCTGGCAACCGGAAGTTGGTGTGCGGGTGGCATTCATCCCACGGTGAAAGAGAGCGCTGACAGATAATTTTGGAGGGTTCATGAATAACTATCGAAACGGCCACGGGACTCTTGATTGCGCGAATGATAATGTTCGGAGTCATCAAATTACACTATTGCACAGTCAAGGTTTTCGACAAGTCTTTGGCTCTTATTTAACCGAGCCATTAACCTATCGTTTATATGAACAACCGAATTACGAAACATCTCCTCCAACGAAAAGATACTGGATCGAATACAAGGGTTGTTAAGGACTACGGGAGGCGTTAGCACACGGAAGCGAAAAGGGACATCCTATAGTCCCCCTGTCAAGAAGAGCTGACAGGGGCGTTGTGTCTCAGAGTGACTTGTAGAGATTGGCAGGTAAATCCATTTCAGACACAACGTCCCCTCCTTGGTCCTCCTTGTGTGCTTCGGATGGAACGGGACTCCTGCTTGCTCTTGTATACCGGCTAGCTTGGCAAAGCATGCTTAAAGCCAAAATCAAAACGGGAGAGAACTTGTCTCTCCCGTCGATTCTTCCATCGAGCTCGGACCGATGCTAATCTAGTTGATTGTTTTCAGTAGGTCGCTCGTGGTCATCACTCAGTCAAAGGCCACTGACCAAGTAATTCCATCCGGCATAGTGGGTGGTTTAACCCCGGATACTGCTGTAAGTTCATAGATAGGTTTTGGCATTATTTTCGGTCCTCCTTTCATTAATTTATTTTACCCCCATAGTTACCCGATTCACGGGGCTTTGTCAAATAAGTTTAGAGGTCAAATGGGGTAAGGAAATAAGGAATTGATCAGATATGCTCCCAACTTGCAGAGGTCTCGCTCAGCAGGGAACCTCTCAGGGTCAGGTCCATACTGTTGTGGGACGACTTTGGGGACGACGACTTTGGGGACGTTGGTTCTCGGCGTGCTTTCCCCGGGGACATCTTAAGGACCCAAGACGGGGATGTTGTTGCACCCGTTGCGTTGCTTAGGTCATTGTCAATAGCAGCAACCGGGAACGCGATCCGGCATCTTCACTATGCAATCTTTTTCGGCTGCAGTTTAATTATCAATTCCGCATCCAGCGCCTTCGCTATTTTCTTCAGGGTTGCAAGTCTCGGAAGCCCGTGTGTCACCCCCTCGATCCTCGCAATGGTGGGCTGCGGCATGCCGGTCTTCTTAGCTACGCCTGACTGCGTCATTTTCTTTTTTAAGCGTTGCTGAATGATGCTCTTTGCGAGTTCGTACTCGGGCAGCAGCTTTTCATGTTCTGCCTTGACCGCCTTGTCTTTGAGGAGTTCTTTTCTGTGCGTCTTGTAGTTCATATCATCATCCCCTTTCTTAATATATAATCCTTCATCCGTCTCACAAATGACAGCCTTTAGTATCCATTGTTGCGCGGCCCTTGACTTGACCTGTTTCCTTGGATATAATTCTACCATCTAGTTGGATGGTATTTGGATGGCATGTGGATGTAAGGAGGATGGTAAATGGCAGCCGAAACCGAGAAAATTACCCTTAATCTGGGCCCTGTTGATCTCGGGCAGATCGATCTGCTGGTGGCGGAGGGCTTCTATTCCAACCGCACCGACTTCATCCGCACGGCAATCCGCAACCAACTGGCCACCCACGCCGAGACCGTCAAGCAGACTGTTGCCCGCAAGACGCTGGTCCTTGGCCTGCAGCACTACACCCGTCAGGACCTGGAGGCGATACGTGCCGCCGGTCAGCGGGTGCAGATCAACGTGCTTGGCTTGGCGAGCATCGCTGAGGATGTCTCACCCGAACTGGCCCTGGCAACGATTGACACCGTTGTCGTGCTCGGGGCCTTTCGGGCCAGTGACGCGGTCAAGCGGGCATTGGCGGGGCGAATCAAATAGACAGACAAGTTTTCCGCGGCAGAAGTGCCGGCGGAGCAACAAATGGAGATAGACCAATGAACGACAAGATGTACAACGCAATGTTCGAGGCGACACGCCTCACGCGCGAGGGTCGATTGAACGAAGCGACCCTCCTTATCCAACAGCACTTTAGGGCTGGGGCACACGCCCAGCCGTTCCTCCGAACACGGAGCCGATCGAAGAGAGATTCCGACTCACTGTCGAGCCGGTAGAGGCACCCGACACTGACGCGGGCGCGCCAACCGATGCGGAGGATGTACGCCCGACGCGGCGCAGAGCGGCCCATCGACGCAGCGACGACGGCCCGTCGCGCAATTATTCGTCCACTGCCCGGTATGACACTGCCCGGTATGCCACTGAGCGGCAGGCCGTTGCCGGGTATGCCCTTGAAACGTCCCGGCAGACCAATCTCGCCGCCGGCCCCGGCGGAGGGCCAGTGGATCGCGGCGACTTATACCAACGCGGCCGGCACTCGCGCCTACAAACTCTATATCCCCAGCGAGTATCACGGGCAGGCCATGCCGCTGGTCGTGATGCTGCACGGTTGTACCCAGGACCCCGACGATTTCGCCGTCGGCACCCGCATGAATTTTCTGGCGGAGGAGAATGGTTTTCTCGTCGCCTATCCCGCGCAAGCTGCCGGCGCCAATATCTCCAAGTGCTGGAACTGGTTCCAGGCCGCCCACCAGCAGCGGGACCAGGGCGAGCCTTCGCTCATCGCCGGCATTACTCGTCAGGTCATGGCCGAGTACCAGGTCGATGCGCGCCGCGTATACGTGGCGGGTCTGTCGGCGGGAGGAGCGATGGCGGCGATCATGGCGGCGACCTACCCCGACCTCTATGTGGCCGTGGGTGTGCATTCCGGCCTCGCCGCCGGCTCCGCCCACGACCTGCCGTCGGCGTTTGCGGCCATGCGACAGGGAGGGCAGTCGGGGCAGATGGGCGTCGGCCGCACCGTCCCGCTGATCCTCTTCCATGGGGACCAGGATGCGACCGTCCACCCGGCCAACGCGGATGACCTGCTGCGACAGTGGGTCGCCGGTAAGCCGGTCGCCACGGATAGGGCAGCTCCGTCGGTAACGATGCGTCAGGGGCGGGTGGCGGGCGGGCGGGCCTACACCTGCGAGATCTACCGCGACGCCCGCGGGCAGGTCGTTGCGGAGCAGTGGACCATCCACGGCGCCGGCCATGGCTGGTCGGGCGGGAACGGCAACGGCTCGTACACCGACCCCGCCGGTCCGGACGCCTCGCGAGAGATGACGCGTTTTTTTCAGGAGCATCCGCGGGAAACGATCGTATCGCCGCCGGCGGAATAAACCATCTGCATCTTCAAGCCGCGTTAATAAGAGCTGTATTAATGCTCTTATGCCGTCATGCCGGACTTGAGGAGCCTGCCCCGTACCTGAACGGGGGCATCCAGAAAGCAAAGAAAAGAACTGGATTCCGGCTTTCGCCGGAATGACGATCCTGGTGTCTGTTGGCTGGTAAAATACGGACTTGCCGATGGGAACATCCAAGGGACGTTATTATGGTCATATCGGGGGTTGCATTGATCACGCGCGCGTGAGACTTCTGAAGGAGATAAAAATCAAATGAAAATATCAGACTGGCTGGATGAAAAGGAAGCAGAGAACGTGGACGTATCTCAAATCGTATTGCCGGCAGATATGTCTTATGATGAAGTCCCGGAGGAAACTATTTTATTCAAAGAGATCAAACCTTGCGGGCTTCTCTGTACAGGCAATCATCCCTTTTCTACGGTCGAACGTTTTGGACACTGGTATTACTGTAGAGGCCAAGACAAGAAAGCAGGTATTCATTCATCAAACATGAAGTGGAAACTGTTTACCAGGGATAAAGATATTGCTCTCCAAACGGCAAAAGCACATATAGAATAAAAAGGAACATCTTGCGGTCCCTTAATACGCGAAGACCTTCCTCCTCTCCTCGAACTCCTCGTAGTATAATTAAAGTGAAGAGCGGGAGAGAATTATTTCCCAGGGAGAATTCAATGAAAACGATAAAGGGTTTGTGGATCGACCACAGGAAGGCTGTTATCGTGGCTGTTACGGACAAAGGGGAGGAAGTAAAAGAGATAATTTCCCATGTGGAAAAACAACTCGGCCGTTTTGAGGGGGAACGCTCAACGACTTCCTATCCTGCCCAGCTGGTTCCGGCGGATGATTCGCAGCAGAGAGACCTTACGGGACATCTCGATAAATATTACGATGAGGTACTTTCGCAGCTTCGTGACGCTGAATTGATCCTGATCTTCGGTCCCGGCGAGGCAAAGGGCGAGCTGGCAAAACGAATCGGGAATTCCGGGCTGAGCAGCCGCATAGCCTGTGTTGAAACAGCTGACAAGATGTCCGATCGTCAGATCGCGGCGAAAGTCCGGATGTACTTGAAAGATACTGTTCGGAAATAGGGGCAATCGCGCTACCTCCCAGGCTATGCCGGCTATAACAGCAGAGACGAACATTCCTGTTTTCCTATAAACGTCAAAAGGCTTCTCCTTTCGCTTCAAAATTATCTTTACAACCATAAAGCATATGTTATAATTCGGTTATAACATGGGGGGTTGTATGCACAGAAAAGTATTCGCTGTAGGAAACAGCCGGGGCGTCTCAATTCCCGCAGAGTATCTCAGCAAGCTTGATCTCGCAGTCGGATCCGAGGTCGATGTTGTCCTTGACGAAAAACATGATCGGATCATGATTGAGCCGGTCCGGAAAAAGAAATACGCAAAAGGCATTGACCGGGAATTCGTTGCACAGGTGAACGAATTCATAGAACAATACCGTCCAGCCCTCAAGGAACTTGCCAGGAAGTGAGATATCTTATCGCCGAGCAGGTTCTCTTTCTCCATGCAAGGATCATTGATGAGTCGGGCGGGGCGCATGGAGTCAGGGATATAGGTCTCCTGAAATCAGCGGTCGGTCGTCCGCAGGCGACCTTTGACGGACATGATCTCTATCCCAACGTCTGGTCCAAGGCCGCTGCCCTGATGCAATCTCTCATCAACAACCATCCTTTCATTGACGGGAATAAAAGAACGGCCATTGCTTCAGCTTCATTATTTTGCCGACGCAACGGATTCCGGCTAATGTCTGAACAGCAGGAGATTGTGCACTTTGCCTTGGATATGGCATTGAAAAAAATATCGGTGGAGGATGCAATAAAGTGGCTGGAACAGCATGCGGTAAAATCAAAAGCATAGCCCATGCACAATATGGCCTGCCGGAGACGGGAAACGTCTTGACTGCCCGGTGTAATTACATTATAATTACACTATGAAAACGATGATAATTCCCATAGGAAACTCAAAGGGCGTCAGAATTCCCAAGGCTGTTCTTGAGCAGTGTCATATTGAAAAGGAAGCGATCATGGAAGTGGAGAAAGGTGCGATCGTCATAAAACCTGCTAAACAGGAGCCTCGCAAAGATTGGGAAGGGTCCTTCAAGCAGATGAAGAAACTCAAGGAAGACAATCTTCTCATCTCCGATAATATGGATCTCGATATGAAGGAGTGGGAGTGGTGATCAAACAGTACGAAATTCACCTTGTCAATCTCGATCCCACCATAGGTCATGAAATCAAGAAAGTCCGTCCTTGCGTTGTGGTCTCTCCCGACGAAATGAATAAGCACATCGAAACTGTTATTATCGCTCCCATGACATCTCAGGGGCACGCTTACCCAACCAGGGTTTCGTTTCGATTCAAAGGCAAAGATGGATGGATTGTGCTGGACCAAATCCGTACGATCGACAAAAAACGATTGATCAAAAAACTCGGCCGCCTTGATCAGAATACAGTGCTTGATGTCAAGGCAGTGCTTCAGGAAATGCTCGTTGATTAGTTTTGGCTGAGTTACTTCCGGACTGAGAGTATTCCCTGTCCCTTGAGGCGGGACTGCTGAGAACTTCACTATGAAGCAATCCCTTGACCAAAAATACATGCGCATGGCACTGCGCCTGGCTGAGAAGGCCAGTGGACGGACGAGTCCGAACCCGATGGTCGGCGCTGTTGTTGTGAAAAACGGCAACGTCATAAGCAGCGGGTATCATAAGCGGGCCGGCGAGCCCCATGCTGAGGCGCTTGCGCTTGCGAAGGCGGGCAAGGCCGCCAAAGGGTCCACGCTTTATGTAACGCTCGAGCCGTGCTCGCACACGAACAAGCGAACCCCGCCGTGCAGCCCACTCATTGTTTCGAGCGGGGTAAAACGGGTCGTCGTGGCAATGATCGATCCGAACCCCAATGTTTCCGGGGAGGGGATTCAGCTGCTCCGGAAAGCGGGGCTTGAAGTCAGGACCGGCGTACTTGAGGACGAGGCAAGAAAACTGAACGAGGCTTTCATAAAGCACGTTACGACGGGAAGACCATTTGTTACGCTCAAAATAGCGCAGACGCTCGACGGGAAGATTGCGACCTCGTCCGGCGAATCTAAATGGATTACCGGGGATAAAGCGCGGCATGAGGGTCATAAACTCCGCGATATCAATGATGCAATTCTTGTGGGCATAAATACGATATTAAACGACGACCCTGCACTGACGACCCGTATTCCCGGCGGCAGGGACCCGATTCGGGTGGTTGTGGACAGCAGCTTGCGCATTCCTCTCAACGCAAAAGTCCTAACCCAGAAATCCGGGGCAAAAACGATCATCGCAACTGTAGCGGGCGCGGCGAGGAGCAAGGTCGAAAGGATCCGGCAACTGAAGGCGGAAGTAATCGAAGTTAAAAGTAATGGGGGCCGGGTGGACCTGCGGGACCTTATGAAGAAGCTCGGGAAGATCGGCATCATGAGCGTCCTGATCGAAGGCGGGTCAGAGATAAATGCCTCGGCGCTGAAGGCGGGCATCGTGGACAAAGTAGTGATGTTTCTGGCGCCGATGCTGATGGCCGGAACTGATTCGCTCTGCTCTATCGGCGGAATATCTCCTCTGAAGCTGTGCGATGCATGCAGACTTAAGGACGTTTCCGTAAAAACTGTCGATGGTGATTTGATGGTTACGGGATATATTAAGGGAAAAAAATAAACGTAGCTCTGACTTATTTGAATAGCCAATTCTCAAGAAAAGCGGCCGCAGTCCCAATCCGCATTTTGTTTATCCGAGCTTACCCAAAAAAACAAAGGATCATGTACTTCATGCCAGGAGGTTCGAGATCTTTATCTTTTTCTGCACCGCCGTTCACATCGCCGCGCAAACATGCCAAAGTGTCTTCAATTCCAGCTGACCTCTCAGCCACCCATTGCGCTGAGCTTCGTTGCACTACGCACGCGCAGGCACGATTCGTGGTTCGCCGACTCTCATGCCGGTCATGTAAAGCGCGGTCGCTGTTCACGGGATGCAGGGGCTTCTGGAAAAGCAAAGAAATCCAAAGCGGGCATAAAACAGATCAACCATTAAGAATCGCAAAAATCCCTGTCCTGATCATTTTTACCGCGATAGCCGCAAGCAGAAGGGCCGCGACTTTTGCGATGGCAAGCGCGCCGTTGATGCCGATAAGCCTGATTATGCGGTCGGACTGTGCAAGAATTACCCAGGCCACCAGAATGTTTGCCGCAAGAGAGAGCAGCACGGGGAAGTACCCATAGGTGCTGACGAGCGCCAGCGTTGTAGTAAGGGTGGCGGGGCCTGCTATGAGCGGGGTGCCGAGGGGAACAATGCCGAAGGTTGGGCTGATGGTATATTGTCTTGCGCCGGCGAGCACGATATCGCTGACGGCGATAATGAGCAGGATAATGCCGCCGGCGATCATGAAGTCCTCTACCCGTATGACGAGCGCATTGAACACGAACGCGCCCAGGAACGTGAAGCCGATGGTAATGAGCAGGGCCGTAAGAAGCGATTGACGCAGGATCCTTTTCCGTTCCTGCGAATCGATCCCTTCCGTTATGGAGATAAAGATCGGAAGTATCCCCGGTGCATCCATGGCCACCATGATAGGGATGAAACTCATCAGAAACGGCTTTAAGAAATCATCGAACATCGGGCGCTTTCCTTATGATGGGCTCTAACCACAGATAAACACGGGTTTCGGACTTGTACCCGCGCTTATAAGTGCTTTAGCGCGAATGAACCTAAAAACGGCATTTGGACACGGATGAACACGGAAATAACGGATAAAAACAGTGCGATAGAACAAAATAACATCTCGCACTTTTGGAGAATTATGAAAGAGTTGTATATCTTTGTAAATACGTGTTAATCAGATTTTATCCGTGTCCAAAAGCTCTTTTCAGGATGAAGGGAACTTTGCCTCAACTACATATTTTATCTGTGTTTATCCGTGTGCGCCGCAGGCGCCTGTGGTTACATAGACCGGGGAAAGAAGCCTCCACTCAGTATATCCAATACGGCCTCCCGTGTCCAGACCGGCAGTTGCTGAAAAAATGATCGGATTACAGCTTATCGAGCTCCCTGGTAATCCGGTGGAGCTCCTTCCAGCGATGGTATCGTTTTGAAGCTCCCGCATTCTGACGGGGTGTGACGATCTCGCCCGTTGTGACCATTTTCTTTATGACTGCCGGTGTCCATGTTCCATGAGCCATGCCGGCGAGGAGAGCAGCGCCAAGGGCGGAAACTTCCTGCTGGCTGCTGACACACAGTTCTTTCCCGAGCATATCCGCCTGGACCTGCACGAGGTAACTGAGTGATGAAAGCCCTCCGGAGACTGCGAACCCCCCGGGTTCAAGTCCCACGCGCCTTATCTCCTCGGCAATATCCTTCATCAGGAAGGCAATGTTTTCCACGGTCGCGCGGACGATGTCTGCTGCGGTTGTTTGCGGCGTCATTCCATGAATCGAGCTGGAAATGTCGTGCTCCCAGTGAGGCGCACCGGTGCCGTTCAAACCGATAAAGGCGATAACATCTGTTGCCGCCTGCCAGCAAAAATCGTCTACATCCGCATAATCACGGAATAATCCAATATTGTTTCTGAGCCATTCGAGCGAATCTCCGGCAGCATTTACGCTTCCCTCCAGAAGATAGTAACGGGCGTCTTCTTTGGAATAGTAGACCGAAGCCATAAGTCCTTTCGCCGGCAAAAGTGATGTGCCCGTGTTCACCATAAGGAACCCGCCCGTGCCGTAGTTGATGCCCCCGTCGCCCTTCTCCAGAACGCCGAGACCGATCATGGCCGCCTGCTGGTCTCCGATGCAGGCAGAGAGCGGAACAGCGCCGCTGGTGGTCGCTATTTCTCCGAATGTATGGATGACCGGTACGATCCCGGGCAGATTTATGTCCGTGAGGCCGAATCGAGCGAGCAATTCAGGGTCCCAGGCAAGAGATTGAATATTCATGAGCTGGGTGCGGGCGGCCTGGGTATGATCTATGAAAGCTCGTTTATTATTGGTCAGGTTTTGAGAAAGGAAAGCGCTGAGTGTGCCGAAAACAGTACCGGTTTTATCGGCATCGGCAATATTGTCTTTAAGCCATCGCAGTTTGGATGCCGAATAATAGGGGGTGAGCGGAAGCCCCGTGGCCCGGAATATATGCTCCGGGTCGATGGATAGCTGCTGTACCAGGTCTGAACCGCGCACGTCCCGCCAGCTGATTACGGGTGAAAGAGGCTTTCCGGTGGTTTCATTCCATATCAGGCATGTCGACCTCTGGCAGGACAAACCCACAGCATGGGGAACAAAGCCGGAGGCAGAGACGGACTGAACAGCTTCCTTAAGCACTTCCTGCACGCTTTCCAGGATTTCAGCGGCATCGTACTCGACTCGTTCTCCGTCCCGCAATAAGGAAGACAGCAGCCGTTTGGTCTGGAACAGCACCTGTCCTTCCGCACTGATAACGAGCAGCTTCGTGGAGCTGCTGCCCTGATCGATGCCGATGAAACAGTCTTGCGACATCCGGTCCTCCTGCAATCGGGAACCAGGATAAAATTCTCTTTATACTACTAGTGTACACACTCTTTGCAGCAAGGTCAAACATATCGTGGAAGGGATGAGGAGTTCGAGAGTTAACGATGCACGATGCATGATGCATGTTTAAAGACCGGGATTTCGCCTGAACTTGGATCCTGAATCCTGGACCCTGGACCCTGAATCCTGAATCCCTGTTTCTGCCGCTACAGGTTCTTCCGGGCACGCTTGAGGTTCTTGTACTGCCGGCTGGAGGGGTTGTCGGTAACCACGAGGGAGCCGTCGTCGCTGTAGCCCATGTAAATCGTGGTGTAACGCGTGACGTAGTTGGACTGCCCGATGCTGCTGCCGCCATTGTAGATTTTTAAAATGCGGCGAACGTAGTTCTGGGTTTCCTTGAAGGGAGGTATGGTTCCCCACCGTTTGACCGCTGTCTCGCCTGAATTGTATGCGGCGAGGGCCAGGCCGAGATTCCCTTCATACCTGTCGATCAGGTACCGGAGATATTTGACCCCGCCGTAGATGTTCTCGGTCGGATCAAAGGAGTTCTTGACGTTCATTTCCACGGCTGTCATGGGCATGAGCTGCATGAGACCCATGGCGCCTTTTCGAGAAAGGGCATAGGGATTGAAATCCGATTCCACCTTCACGATGGCATTAACCAGCGACGGATCCACGCCGTGGCGGTCACAGGCGCTGTTGATAATGTCGACATAGTCGCTTGGAATATTCGATGACGATATCGGGGCTGCTGCTTCCCGGAGGCCGGCTTCCTGGCCGACGTTCTCAGTTCGCATTGGTTCGGATTTCACACGCTTCTGTTTTTTGCCGCCGCCGTTCACATTTGTAAAATGAATAACGCCCTTTTTGTCGGTGTACTGGTAAATGTCGGCATGGGCAGCGAGAAAAGGTATTACGAGGAATAGCGCCGTGGTTAAAACAATCTTTGCTTCCCCTTTCATGCCTCTCAGTATATTTTTTACTTAAGAAGTTGTCAACAGAAGAATGACAAAACAGCAATTCCGATACGACTTTGGACTCGCCGGTGGCGGGTAAAGGCAGACTAGTACTCCGTAAACTTAGTTGTTAATGGTTCAACGCCGTCATTCCGGCACGTTTTAAGCCGGAATCCAGGGAAATTTCGATTCAAACCTCTGGACCCCGGCTAAAGTCATGCCGGGGTGACGGAAAAAAGAGGCGCAATACACCATCAAGAACTACCTTTACAGAGTACTAGCGCCTGCCGAAAAGGACCTGATGAGTGCCTTGTATAAATTTTCTTGACATTCAAGGGCAGGTGTTCTAGTATGCATTTCTCATCGCGGGGTGGAGCAGTCCGGTAGCTCGTCGGGCTCATAACCCGAAGGTCGTCGGTTCAAATCCGGCCCCCGCTACCAACCAACTCCAGGGGTTGCAGCGCACGCTGCAGCCCCTTTTTTTCTGTTTTTCCGAAACTGCTGTTCTCTCAAATCTCCATCGCCCGGCGGGAAATATGGTAGTATATGGCATATGCGAAGACGGCCCGGATCGAACATACGCCTGCCCCATGGGCTCGCAGTCCTGTACGAGGATAAGGACATCCTTCTTGTGGACAAGCCCGCCGGCCTTCTTACCGTCGCTACCGAACATGAAAGTTTGCGCACAGCTCATTCCATACTGACCGAGTACATCCGCACAGGGTGCGGCAGATGCCGGAAACGTCTTTTCGTGGTTCACCGGCTGGACAGGGACACCTCCGGCGTCCTCATCTTTGCAAAAAGCGAAGAGGCAAAGGAGCGTTTGCAGGCCCGCTGGAAAGAGACTGAGAAAAAATATCTTGCAATCGTTCACGGCCCCGTAGAAAAAAAGACGGGAACCATTACAAGCTATCTTGCCGAAGACAAGGACTATAACGTCTATGCAACGCAGGACAGTACGAAGGGAAGGCTGGCCCGGACGGTGTATAGAGTTATCCGGGAGAAGAAGGCGCTCTCTCTGCTGGAACTTACTCTTCTTACCGGCAGAAAGAACCAGATACGGGTGCACCTCGCAGACATTGGCCACCCTATTCTGGGAGACGTCAAGTACGGAAGAGGGGACGACCGGCCGGCGCGCATGGCGCTTCATGCAAGATTTATTTCCTTCAGGCATCCCGTCAGCGGCAAACAGCTCACCTTCGAATCTGAAGTGCCTGAAGTTTTCACCAGGCTGTTCGGCCGCATCGAACCGGAAAAAAGAGAAATACGCCCTCCAGCCCAGTCCGTGAAGTGATGAACCGGTCTCGGCACAAAGTCTGTAAAGGAGTTTCGCCATGAAGAATACCGTAGGGTTCATTCTGTTTGCCTTATCCGTACTGCTCGTTCTCTTTCTTCTCTCATCCGGGCAAAAACCCCCGGCCATTCCCGCCGATGACTTCCATAAAAACATTACCACTGACGCCGCATGTACCGAATGCCATGCGCCAGGCAAACGCGCCCCGCTCAAAGCCGCCCATCCTCCAAAGGAACAATGTTTGAAATGTCATACGGTAAATAAAGTGCTGAGCTGACGTCGCCATAATTACTTACCACTTGCCCGTTGCCCCCTGAATATCTGTCATCCGCGCCTTCTGCGTCCTCTTGACAAAAGATGTAACACATGTTACAATAATAACAACAGTAACAAAAGTAAGGAGGTTTCCCATGAAAAAGCTCATGAAGAAGATCTCGGATATGATGGCTGATGCAGCCCTGTTGGAAATGGGCGTTCCCGCAGGTATGCCGGTGGAGAAGAAGGAGCTGGTCCGCGAAACACTCGAAGAGAACTTCATCCAAATTGCCTTTGCGGAGGCTGGAGAATACGATCAAATCCACAAGGCAATCCTGAGAGAACACGAGCCGGCTCTGGATATCGCCCGGCCCGACGACTGTCAGTACGGCGACAACGATATATGCATCGTATAGACTGAATGCCTGCTTTGCGCAGAGCTCAGCAGAGGAGGACCGACGTATGCCCAGGGCAACACACCAGGAATGGCTGCTCATCTTTTACAGCGTCCCGTCTCATCCCGTGAGCAACCGCATGAAGTTGTGGCGGAAGCTCGCGAAGGCGGGCGCAGTGCAGCTCAAAGGCGCGGTCTATATCCTTCCCGCAACCGAGGAGCATGAGGAGTTCTTTCAGTGGCTCATCGGCGAGGTAAAGTCCATGGGCGGAGACGGGGCGTTCGCAAGGAGCGCCGAGATCAGGACAATGACCGATGCCGATATCAGGCGGCTTTTCACGATCCAATCGGACCAGGAATACCACCGGCTTGAAAAAGCGCTCGATGTTCTCGAGCGGAAGGTCCAGAGCATCTGGAAGGGCACGAAAAGCGAGGAAGGCAAGAGTCTCGCGGCCCAAAGCGCAAAGTTCACGAAAGAATTCGACGAGGCCGGCAAACGTGATTATTTTGAGTCTTCGATGGGAAATATCCTGAAAAAGCGCATTCAGGCGCTCGAAGCCGGGCTTCGGGATGCCGGGAAAAAAGCTCCGGACTCAGGCTCGATCACTGCAAGGCGGATCCAGGACTACCAGGGGAAAATATGGGCCACCAGAGAAAACCCTTTTGTGGACCGCATGGCGTCGGCCTGGCTCATCAAACGGTTTATCGATCCGAAAGCCTCGTTCGAGTTCATCGACGAGAGCGATATCGCTTCGCTCGGCAAGTCGACTGTTGCCTTCGACGCGCGCGGCGCGGCATTTACCCATATCGGCGAACTCTGCACCTTCGAGGTGCTGATAAAGTCCTTCGGGATCAAAGACAAGGCGGTTAAAAAGATCGCTGAGGTCGTGCACGATCTGGACGTGAAGGACGATAAATACAACAAGCCTGAAACAGCCGGTGTCGAAGATATCCTCGCAGGCATCCGCAAAACAGCGAAGAACGACGTTGATGGACTGGAAAGAGGCATGACTGCGTTCGAGATGCTGTATCAATCGAAGTCCTGATAATGCAAATAAGGAGAGAGCCGATGACAAGCGATAGATCACATTCAAGGAGGCTTTGCGATACTGGTTAAAGCTCGGCTTCGTCAGTTTCGGCGGCCCCACCGGTCAGATCGCCATGATGCGCAAGGAGGTGGTGGAGAACAGGGGGGGGCATGATACCGGTGATAGCGGGGTCCGCGCTGGCAGGCTTTATTTGGAAAACAATACTGTAAAAGAAAAGGAAATGTCTTAACGTCAGGACAAAGACCTCAGCAGTTATTCAATGGTCTCAAAATAATCTTGAGCACGCGAATACGTTCTGTCCGTACTATTGTGAGACGATTGAAGGAAGGCATATCTCGACGGCGGTCCCTTCGTTGAGACGGCTTGTCACGTCAACCGTACCGTCCATCCTGGCAACCATTTTTTTAATGATGACCAGGCCCAGGCCGGTCCCGTGTTTCTTGGTGGTGTAAAAAGGCTTGAAGATATCTTTCATCCTGGTTTCTTCTATTCCGCGTCCGTTGTCTGAAACCCGAATTCTTACGAGACTATCCGTTGCAGCTGCAACTGTTATATCGATTTTCGGATCATCCCGCCCTTCGAGCGCATCAAAGGCATTGGTAAAGATATTCAGTAAAACCTGCTGGAGCGCGCGGGGGTCGGCATGCACAGACTTCGCGTCCTGCTCGAGCACGGCCCCAATACTGATCCCTTTTTTCTCGAAATCTTCTTTTACCATGGACAGGAAGCCGTCCAGAAAGGACGATACCTTTATCGTGGACGGCTGCAGACTCTCGTACATATTGAAGTTTCTCAGATTGCGCAGCAGGTACAGGACCCTCGAGACCTGTGTCTGCGCCCGGTCCACGTATTCGGCGATCTTTTCCCTGGGCAGCATATCCAGATTCTTCCTGATCATATCCAGGCTCATTCCTATTGTGTTGACGGGAGTGCCGATTTCATGACTGACGCCGGCGAAGATGTATCCGATGTTGTTCACCATCTCCACAGACTGTGCGATCGATTCAAGGCGGGCTTTTTCTGTCACATCACGTTTGATCGATATGTAATTGATGATCTCACCGTCGGAATTTTTGACCAGCGAGTAGGTGCACTCCTCTTCGTACAGCGTGCCGTCCTTCCTTTTCTGGACAAGACGCCCGGCCCAGAAGCCCTCCTCTTTGAGCGTGCCCCGGAGTTGATGATAGAAGGCCTGGTCATGCCTGCCGCTGTCCAGCAGGTGAATATCGCGCCCCAGCGCTTCGCCCTTTTCATAACCGGTGAGCTGTTCAAAGGCCGGATTGACGTACTGAATAATTCCCATGGCCGAATCGGTAATAACGACAGCATCAGCCGCGGATTCCAGAGCTGTTACCAGACGAATGAGCTCTTCTTCGGCGCCTTTACGGTCGGTGATGTCCTGTACGGTCCCGACAATTGAAACGGGTTTTCCCAGCGAATCCCGGACAATCTCGGCCTCGCCCCAGACCACTCGTTTCCTGCCGTCCGGCAGGATTAGCCTGAATTCTCAAGGCTGCACTTTTGAAGTTTCAAATATCTGCCGGTAAATTTGCCGCACTTTTCGCCGGTCATCGGGGTGAACGATCCCGAGAATGATATTCTCGAGTTCGGAGTCGTGCGTACCGGGTGCTATCCCGAAAATCCTGAATAATTCCTCTGACCACGCGACTCGTTTGGACCGGAGGTCGAGACTCCAGCTTCCGATATGGGCGAGAGCCTGGGCCTTTTTCAGATCCTCCTGGGTTTCGCTTAATGTTTTTTCCGCCCGATTTCGATCGGATATTTCCGTCGTCAGCGCCGCAATCGTCTTTGCCAGCTCATCGGTGCGGACCTGTACATGCTTTTCCAGCTCGTCATTGGCATTCTTCAACTCCTCTTCAGCCTGCTTAAGCCGGGTGATGTCGGCAACCGCGGTCCTGATCTGGCCGGCCCTGTAGTCCACGTTTTCAACTGCAATGCTTTCGAGTCGCGCATAAAAAACGACGCCGTCGCGCCTCCGCAGCTTGAGATCGCACTCCTGCCGCTGCTGCGTCAAAAAAGTCCTTTTTTTATGAGCCGTAAAAGCAAGACGGTCATTGGGCGAGGGAATAAACAAGGAGAACGGCTTTTTGAGCAGCGCCTGTTTATCGAGCTCAAGCTGATTTGCCCCGGCCATATTTACGTCGCGTATAAGTCCGTTCGCATCGAACATAAAATATCCCACGGGTGCGAATTCGTATAATTCAACGTATTTTCTTCGTGATGCTTCCAGCTCCTGCTGCGCGGACCGCAGCTCTTCATTCTGCATTTGCAGTTCGATCTGATGCGTTCTGAGTTCCTCGGTCCGCTCCCGGACTATTCTCTCCAGGTCGTCGCGTTTTACGTGGCAGAACGACTCGCGCTTTTTGTTGACGGCGGGCTTCGCTCCGGCCTTTGTCGATCGGGTGCGAGCTTTGTTTACTTTCGTGTCAAACGCTTTTATTGCGAGAGGTTTGGATTGATCTTTTAAATTGGATTTAAAATTGAGACGAGGTGACTTTTTCGATGGGGATATCAGACTTTCTGTATTGTGCTTTGGCCGGCCTTTTTCGGTTTTCTTCCTCATAGGAATATCTTATTTATCTGAAGAGTTGACATGTCCGGGTGAATGTTATAAAAGTTTCCTCCCCTTCAAGGTCTCGCACCCAGCGATTACGAGTGCGCGGCCGCGAGTGCAGGGCGGGAGGATTTAAGGTGGGGATGGGTCTCGGTGAGTCGGCAACAAAACGCATCCTCACACCTGCACTCGTTATGAAACCCATCCTCACCCCGTCCCTCTCCGGAATAAAAAACATGAAAACTATAGCATGAGAATAAGTCCTTTTGCAAGAGGAAGATATAATTGGGCGTAAGTCTTCAGTAATTGGAGGCAGCCGCAGGACTTCGGCGAGCTCAGTTGAGTCGTTTTAGCCTGCGTTATTTGGGGGTTATTTGAACCGAGCCATCCGCCTGCGCCCGGTGCCACGAGTGCAAAGCGCGGGTACAGGGTGTGATGGCGTTATTTCACACGGCAACATGGTTGCCTTGGTCCAAAAAAACGCACCCTAAAGGGTGCGGCTACCAATTGCCCCGCCCGACAACTGAAGGGTGGGAACCCGCTAATTCCCTTGAATAGCCAATTTAATTCTGATACATTCGTTTAACGGTACTGATTTGTTCGTATGATTTCAAGTACGTGTTATGACCATCTGCATAACCTTTTTGCTAATCCCGGCTACAGGGTTTATAATTTTACTGAAAGGTCGTCGAAAACATGACCAGAAAAAAAGAAGAACCGGATAAAAAGAAAACGATATCCACGCCCCGGAAAACCGTTACCCGGAAAAAAATTGAGCCGGACGGTGCACCGCCTTCGCTTCAGGAAGAGAAAGCCGTTGTCGCGCGAAGTGAGACGAAACCGGGTTTCCCGGTCGTCGGGATCGGCGCGTCCGCCGGCGGTCTCGAAGCCTTCGAGCAGTTCTTTGCCAATATGCCCCCGGACAGCAACATGGGGTTCGTCCTGGTCCCGCATCTCGATCCCACGCATAAAAGCATGATGCCGGAACTGATCCAGCGGACCTCGAAGATGCCGGTCGTGCAGGCGGAGGATGGGACCGCGGTCGAACCGAATAATGTCTACATTATCCCCCCGAACAGGGACATGTCGATCCTGCGCGGGAAGCTGGTGCTCCTCGAACCCTCGGCAGCGAGGGGGCTCAGGCATCCGATCGATTTCTTTTTCCGTGCGCTCGCGCAGGACAAGGGCGAGAACGCAGTCTGCATCATCCTCTCGGGAACAGGCACGGAAGGCACGCTCGGGCTGAAGGCGGTGAAGGGAGAGGGCGGACTGGTCCTGGCGCAGGACCCGAAAGAGGCCAAATACGACGGGATGCCGTCCAGCGCTATCGCTACCGGTCTGGTTGATGACGTACTCCCTGCGTCAAAATTGCCCGAACGCCTTCTTGGTTACGTGAAACAATCGCTGAAGAGACAACCTTCGCTCGAAGAGCGGCCGTCCGGAAGGGTAGACATGCAGCAGCAGCAACAGCGTATCTTCTCGTTGATACGCGCGCACACGGGCCATGATTTTTCCTTATACAAGCAGAATACGATCCTGCGCAGGATCCAGCGCAGGATGGCCCTGCACCAGATCGACGATCTCGCGGACTATGTGACCTATCTGCAGAACAACAAGCATGAAATCGACATCCTCTTCAAGGAGTTCCTTATCAGGGTGACCAATTTTTTCAGGGACGAAGCGGCGTTCAAAGCCTTAAAGGAAAAGGTCGTGCCCGTCATCGCCAGAAACAAATCGTATGAAAACCCGGTCCGCGTCTGGGTGCCCGGCTGCTCCACCGGCGAGGAGGCCTATTCCCTTGCCATCATCCTGCATGAATACGCGGAACAGACAAAGAACCATTTCAAGGTACAAATCTTCGCCACGGATATCGACAGCAGCGCGATAGAAATCGCCCGGGCCGGAACGTATACGGACAATATCTCCGTGGATGTTTCCCCGGAGAGACTGAACCGGTATTTCACCAGGGAGGGCAATACCTACAAGATAAAGGAAGAGCTCAGGGAAATGACGGTCTTTTCCATCCAGAACGTGATCAAGGACGCGCCCTTCTCCAAACTCGACCTGATCAGCTGCAGGAACCTGCTCATTTATCTCGGTCCGCAAATCCAGAAAAAGGTGCTGCCCCTGTTTCATTACGGCCTGAATCCCGGAGGCATGCTTTTTCTCGGGTCCTCGGAAAACATCGGAGATTCGATAGACATGTTCAAAACAGTCAACAGCAAATGGAAAATATTTCAAGCCGTGAAGGTGCAGACCCTTCCTCCCGCCATCGTCGGCTTGCGCCATATCGACCAGTTGGGCAGGGGCGTGAAGCCCGACGGCCTTCCGGCGGCGAAAGAACCGCAGGCCCTGAAGATACACGAACTCACTGAAAAGCTTCTCCTCGAGCGATATTCGCCGCCCTGCGCCATCGTGAACGAAAGGGGCGATATTCTCTATATAAAGGGGCGCACCGGGAAATACCTGGAACCCGCATCGGGAAGAGCGAGCATGAATATTATTGAAATGGCGCGTGAGGGACTGCGCCTCGATCTCAGGACCGCTCTTCGGAAAGCGGTAAAGGAAAAGAAGAGCATCAGGTACGAGCAGGTCCAGGTGAAAACGGACGGGGGTGTGGAAACGATCAACCTGGACGCGAACTATATAGCCGCACCCGATCATCTCCAGGGCCTGATTATGGTCGTGTTCAATCCCGTGCCCCGAAGAAAAGATGAGAAGTTTGCCCCAGCCAAAGACCGCGCGGAGAAAAAGAGCGAGGCCCGTATGTTGGAACTGGAATACGAGCTGAAATCGACAAAGGAGAACCTGCAGAGTGCGATTGAAGAGCTGGAGAGCTCCAATGAGGAACTCATGTCCACGAACGAGGAACTCCAGTCCTCCAATGAGGAGCTGCAAAGCACCAACGAGGAACTGGAGACATCCCGTGAGGAGCTCCAGTCCATGAATGAAGAATTGATGATCGTAAACTCAGAGCTTGAGGGCAAGATCGGCGCGCTGAACCAGGCGAATAACGATATGAGGAACCTGGTTTCCAGCACCCGCATCGCGACGATATTCCTGGACAACAATCTCCGCATCAAGAGCTTCACTCCGGACGTCGTCGCGCTGTTCAGCCTCATAGAGACTGATATCCAACGTCCTATCAACGATATCGCTTCAAAGCTCGATTACCCGGAATTCCTGGCTGATGTCAAAGAGGTCATGAGAACGTCCGAGTTGAAAGAGAGAACGGTCAGGCATCCCGAGGACCGCTGGTATCTCGCGCGCGTGCTGCCGTACCGCGTGAAGAACAATACCATCGACGGCGCGGTCATCACGTTCGTGGATATCACCGCCCAGAGGCTTGCGGCGGAGCTCCAGGCCGCACTGACCTACACGAGAGGAATCATTGAGGCCGTACGTGAGCCGTTCCTGGTCCTCGACTCGGCCTTGAAAGTGATTTCCGCGAATAAATCATTTTTTGAGACCTTCCGGGTGTCTCATGCTGATACCGAAGGAAGGCTGATTTACGACATTGGGAACCGGCAGTGGGACATCCCGAAACTGCGGGAGCTCCTGGAAAAGATCCTGCCGGAGAGCACCGAGCTCAAGGCTTTGAGGTAGAGCACGATTTCCCGGAGCTCGGGCTTAGAAAGATGCGGCTCAATGCCCGCAGGATATTTAAGGAAGAAGCAAAGACGGAGACGATCCTCCTGGGGATCGAGGATGTGACGGGGAAGTAGAATAACATAATTGCAAAGTGCAAATTGCAAAGTGCAGAGTGAAAAATGATTGTAACTATTCAGCTTAAACCAACCCAATTAGCCGCGAAAGAACGCATAGAACGCAGAGAGATTAAATTTGATGGTCTCGTAAAAAGTCGAAAATCACCGAATAGCCGTCATTCCGGCTTGTCCGGAATCCTTATTTTTCAATCGTGTTATGTGGCGATACGATTCCCGACAAGCGGGAATGACGACTTCTTACGAGTGCATTAAATTAGAGATACTCAATTTTATTTTTTGAGACTTCGACGAGCTTAGTCGAGTCGTTCTTTGCGAGCTCTTGCGGCCAACTGAGTAGTTACAAATGATTTACATATTAAATCATGGCCAACGGCCATACCACAACTTTGCAATTTTCACCCTGCACTCGCGCTTGCGCACTCGTAATCGCTGGGTGCAAGTCAATTTACAATTTGCATTGGCTGCGGCCGAAGACCGCACTACGAAGGTGAACATCAGAAAAACGGGTATAAGAATGAAATGGGTGATACAGCCATAAAAGTGTTTATGATTGAGGATAATCTGAAGGATACCTATCTTATCAGGCACATGCTGGAGATATCAACGAATCCAAAGTTTGTAATTTCACATGTTCAGCGTCTATCCGAGGGACTTGCGCAGCTGAAAGACAGGCATTTCGATGTTGTCTTGCTCGACCTCGGGCTCCCTGATAGCCAGGGAATCGATACACTCCGGAAGGTTCATGATAAAGATACGGTTGTTCCCATCATTGTTCTGACGGGACTCGACGACCAGGAGATCGCCACGCAAGCGATACGTTTCGGAGGTCAAGACTACCTGATAAAAGGACAGCTTGACAGCGGACTTCTGATGAGATCCATACGCTATGCGATAGAGCGCAAGCGGGCGGACGATCAACTCAGGAGCGCAAAAGACCTGAGTGACGCGCTGAACAGGCTGAATGTCGTTATTCACTCGACGCTCGAGCTTGACAAGATCATGCAGCGGGTGATCGCAGAAGCCGCTAAATCGATAGGGACCGATGCATCCTCACTGGGATTGTTCGAGGGCGAGCGTTTGATCATACGGTATGTATACAACATGCCGGAAAGCGTCATCGGTCAATACCTTTTATCCAGGGAAGCAAAGGGTGCTCAGTATGCCGCATCAGTCAAGGATGTAGTCGCCTTCAATGACGCAATGAATGACGAGCGGCTTAATCCCGAGATGGTGCGGAAATACGGCATACGCTCGATGATGGCGGCTCCTTTGATAATCAAAAAAAGCGTCCTGGGCATTATGAATTTTTTTTCCCTCACCCCGTTCTTTTTTACAGAGACTCACCTGGATTTTATCAGGAAGCTTTCCGCTTCTCTTTCCCTTGCCCTCGAAAACGCCCGCCTGTACGACGAGCGCAGGGAGATGGAGGAAGCTATGAGGCACATGGCGCAGCATGATGCGCTCACCGGTCTGCCGAACAGGCGGCTTTTTAACGAGATCATCCATGTTGAGCTGGCCCAGATGAGGCGGCACAATAAAAAGCTGGCCGTGCTCTTCCTTGACCTGGACCGGTTCAAGGAGATCAATGACACGCTCGGACACGACGCCGGAGATGCGCTCCTCACAGAAGCTGCCGCGCGCCTCAAGAGCACGGTGAGAGAATCGGATACCGTGGCGCGCATCGGAGGCGATGAGTTCAATCTCATACTTTCCGACATCGACCGGCCGGAATATGCTTCCGAAGTGGGCTGTAAGCTTCTGAATGAAATCAGGAAGCCGTTCAAGATCAACGGCCACGCAATAAACGTCTCAACAAGCATCGGCATAAGCGTCTTTCCGGATGACGGCGAAGACGGGGAAACGCTTCTTCGCTTTGCCGACATCGCAATGTATCATGCCAAGGATAAGGGCCGCAACAACCTGCAGTTCTATAATCCTGTCATAAACACGCGTTCCGTGGAGCGGATGAAATTTGAAAACAGCCTGCGGCAGGCGCTTGAACGCAATGAATTCCGCCTGTATTACCAGCCCCTGGTAAACGTGAAATCAAGGAATATCGTATCGGGTGAAGCGCTCCTGCGGTGGCAGCACCCGGAAAGAGGACTTCTCCTGCCTGAACAGTTTTTCGCTACGGCGGAAGACATCGGCCTCCTATCCGAGCTCGACGCATGGGTCCTGAATGCGGTCGCTGAGCAGATCAATTTGTGGAGCGCCGGAGGCCTCCCCCCTATCTGCGTGACGGTAAACGTTTCGGCAAGACAGTTTGAAAGCTCCGACCTCGTCAAACGGATCTCCGGCATCCTTGAGAAAACCGGTTTGCCGGCTGAATGCCTGAGTATCGAGATTACGGAAACAGTCGCAATGCAAAATATTGAGAGCACCATATTCCGTCTCGATCAACTGGCAAACATGGGAGTCAATGTATCCATCGATGATTTCGGCACCGGCTACTCCTCTCTGAGCCGTCTGAAACGGCTGCGGATCCGGAAACTGAAGATAGATAGATCATTTATCAGAGACATCGCGAGCAACAGCGACGACCGCAAGATAATTACGGCGGTTCTGCTCATGGCGCACTCGATGAAACTGAAAGTGGTTGCCGAAGGCGTTGAAGACAGGACCCAGTTTTCATTTCTTCGGGCTCTCAGTTGCGATGAAGCGCAGGGCTTTTTTTTCAGCAAGCCGCTGCCGGCAGAAGAGTTTAAAGAATTGGTGACCGCGGGAAAATAGAAAAACGAACGTCAGGGATGGCTGATCTTCATCATGGCGCGAGTAAATACCAGGCGAGCTTTGACTGTAATAAAAATGTCGTAAAAATATCATCTTGCTGTGACGGTCAGATTGTGCTCCGCAAACTTCCCCGGTTTTTCCTGAATACTACTCCATATAAGTACACCGCTACTGCGTCATTCCTGCGAAATGCAGGAATCCAGGGTCTTATCGAAGAAAGCCGCTGGGTTCCGGGTCAAAGCCCGGAATGACGGCTTGGATGACAGGAAACGCTGACTTGATGCCATGTCAGGGCCTGTTATAGACGTTTAATCCTGATAAAAAGCAGTTAACCGCAGAGAACTCACCCTGCACTCGCGATTCCACTCGTAACCGGCGGCAAGCTTTGCGGCCAAAACAAGAGCAACTGCCGTTTTTAGGTTAATAATTCAGCGTACTTGCCGACGCAGCGCAAGGCAATTATACTTATAGTATGAGAAGGTGATTCACAATGCAGGTCTCGTACGGGGAGCGGCGGCAATGGATTTCATCACGAAGCTCGGCATCGAGAAAAATAATTCCGGAGTTTCGACAGGCAGCCGGTGGGACAGGGAAGCCGGCGGTCCGCTGCTCACTGTCGTTTCCCCTGTTGACGGCAAAGTGATAGGCTCAGTAAGCCAGGCATCGCCGGAAGGGTACCAAAAAGCGGTCAGCGTTGCAGAAGAGGCTTTTATTGGCTGGCGTAAGGTGCCTGCGCCGAAGCGCGGCGATATCGTGCGCCAGATCGGTATACGACTGCGGGCTTTCAAGGAACCGCTCGGCACACTGGTTTCGTACGAAATGGGCAAGTCGCTTCAGGAGGGGCTGGGCGAAGTCCAGGAAATGATCGATATCTGCGATTTTGCCGTCGGCCAGTCCCGGATGCTGCACGGATTTACCATGCATTCGGAGCGCGAGCAGCACCGCATGTACGAGCAGTACCATCCGCTCGGGATTGTCGGTATCGTAACGTCCTTCAACTTTCCCGTGGCGGTCTGGTCCTGGAACGCGATGATCGCTGCGGTCTGCGGGGACGTTACTATCTGGAAACCCTCGTCCAAGGTCCCGCTTTCAGCCATTGCCGTTCAGAAAATAATCGCACAGGTGCTGAAGGAAAATGAGCTTCCGGAAGGTATCTTCTCACTCGTAATCGGCGAGGGCTCGACAATCGGAGATTTGCTGCTCAGGGACGGGCGGGTGCCGCTCATATCCTTTACCGGCTCTGTCCCCGTGGGTCGCCATGCCGCGCAAGTCGTGGCGGAAAGGCTGGGAAGGACGATCCTGGAACTGAGCGGCAACAACGCGATCATCCTGACAGAGCATGCGGACCTGAAGCTTGCCCTGCGTGCGGTTGTTTTCGGCGCAGTAGGTACGGCCGGGCAGCGCTGCACAACAGCACGCCGCCTGATCGTACACGAGAATATCTATGAAAAGGTCCGGGATTCGCTCGTTAAAGCGTATAAAGGCCTGAGGATCGGCAATCCCCTGGATGAAAAGAACAACGTCGGGCCGCTGATTGACACGCAAGCCGTCATTGCTTTCTCGACCGCGCTCGAAGCAGGCAAGGCGCAGGGATGCCGGTTGCTCTATGGGGGAACGGCACTCACGGGCAAAGGTTTTGAATCCGGCTGCTACGTGATTCCCGCAATTGTTGAGGCGGAGAACCATTTACCGATTGTACAGGAGGAGACGTTCGGGCCGATCCTCTATCTCATAAAATATTCAGGCGACGCTATCCAGGCCATTGCCCTCCAGAACGCTGCAAAGCACGGTCTTTCGTCCGCAATTTTCACAACCGACCTGAGAGAGACCGAAGAGTTTCTTTCCGCAGCCGGTTCCGACTGCGGCATCGCGAACGTCAACATGGGCACATCCGGGGCTGAGATAGGCGGCGCGTTCGGCGGAGAAAAACAAACGGGCGGCGGCCGCGAATCGGGCTCCGATGTCTGGAAGAACTACATGCGGCGTCAGACCGTGACAATCAACTACGGCACTTCGCTGCCGCTGGCGCAGGGGATCAGGTTTGAGATCGAGTAGTCATCGAGACTTTATCCGCAGATTTCGCAGATTAACGCAGATTTAAGAATCTGTGAAATGCATGTAAATTCTGAAAGGACACGAAGATTACAGAATGGCAGATTTTGTAGAAAAAAATTATGCATTTCGTTCTTCCGTTTTTATCCGTGTCAAAAGAAAGTTAAGTTTTAATACTATCTTTAGTCTCTGATCTCTGTGCAGAGATAGCATAGATTAAATAATCTGTGAAATCTGTGTAATCTGCGGATAAAAATCTTAATGGAGGCAACCGTGATCCAGCCGCAGGACGTGAAAAAGACCGTTGCCAGGCATCTGCTGGCCGAGGGCTTCGACATCATTTTCGATCCGGAAAAATCCTCCGGTTCCTGGCTGGTTGACCAGCGTAACGGAGACCGCTATCTAGATTTCTTCTCGATGTATTCATCCATGGCAGTAGGTTATAACCATCCCCGCCTGGTCGAGGTCCAGGAGCAGCTTGGCCGTAGCGCTGTGAACAAGCCGTCGAATTCCGACATGTATACCACCGCGCTCGCTGAATTTGTCGACACTTTTTCGCGGGTCGCCATCCCGGCCGATCTTCCGCACGTGTTCTTTATCGAAGGCGGTGCGCTTGCCGTGGAAAACGCGCTCAAGACCGCGTTCGACTGGAAGGTCCGGAAGAACCTTACCCGCGGATTGATAAGCGAGAAGGGAACACAGATAATCCATTTTCGCCAGGCGTTTCACGGCAGAAGCGGATATACCCTGTCCCTTACGAATACCTTCGATCCCCGCAAAACACAGTATTTCCCGAAATTCCCCTGGCCGCGGATCAGCAATCCTAAGATGACCTTTCCGCTTACACAGGAAAACCTTGCAAAGGTCAGGGAACGCGAGCAAGGCGCCTTGCGCGAAATCCACGAAGTGATAGAGCAGGAGAAGGGCGACATCGCCGCGATCATCATAGAGCCCATCCAGGCGGAAGGCGGGGACAACCATTTCAGGAAGGAGTTTTTCCAGGCTTTGCGGCGTATCTGCGACGAGCATGAGATCCTGCTTATCTTCGATGAGGTACAGACCGGCGTGGGGCTCACCGGGAAATTTTGGGCGTACGAACATTTCGAAGTTCTGCCGGATATTCTCGTATTCGGCAAAAAGACCCAGGTCTGCGGTATCCTTGCGTCCCGCAGAATCGACGAGGTCGGATGCAACGTGTTTACGCAGCGAAGCCGCATCAACTCCACCTTCGGGGGCAATCTGATCGACATGGTCCGGTGCACCCATATCCTCCGCATTCTCGAGGAGGAGCAGCTCGTCGAGAACGCGCGGGTACAGGGAGACGTGCTGCTCCTGGAACTGCAGAAACTGGAAAGAGACTTCCCCGAAGTAGTCTCGAATGCCAGAGGCCGGGGGCTTATGTGCGCCGTTGATGCGCCGGACACGCGGACCCGTGACCAGCTCGTAAAGGCCTTCCTGAAGGAAAAACTTCTGCTGGTCGGCTGCGGTGAAAAGAGCATCCGTTTCCGTCCGCACCTGATCGTTTCTTCAGACGAAATTCTGCAGGCAATCGGCATCATCCGCGGAGTCCTGGCAAAGGGGGACTATGCCCGAACCGAGATCTATGCGGAGTTGTGCCCCGTGGGCGGTATTTGACCCTGGAAAGAGCAAATCGGGACGCAGAAAAGACGGATAAACGCAGATAAACCTAAAAAAGTTATTTATCTTAAGTCCCGGCTGAATAAATATTTCAATAAGAGTCTTAATCAGCGTTTATCTGCGTTCATCCGCGTCCGAATGGATTTCGAATTATGCAAATCATTGAGAATATAGTTGCCGCAAAACTGCGCGAGCTGGTGCGGGGCGATGTTCTCGTTGATCCCAAATCGCTTGGCCGGTTTTCGAGAGACCAGAGCATCTATGAAATAAAACCGCTGCTCGTAGTCCTTCCCGAGGACATCGAAGACGTCCTTGCAATCGTCCGGTTTGCCCGGGATGAAGGTGTGCCAATCACTTGTCGGGCCGGAGGATCGGGAACAGCGGGAAGCGCGCTTGGCCGGGGTATTGTTTTAGCACTGCCGAAGAACGAGTTCTGGAGCCGGATATCGGGTTTTTCAGCAAAGGCCCGGACCGCGACCGTGTCTGCAGCTGCAGGAGTCTATCACAATGAGCTGCAGGAGTTCCTGAAGGATCACGGTTTCTTTCTTCCGGCTGATGTCACGAGCGCTGCTATCAGCCGGATCGGCGGCAACATCGCTACCAGGGCAAGCGGTCCTCATGCTCTGAAGTATGGTTCGATCGACCGCTTCCTCGAATCCGTCGAATTAGTCACAGCGGGGGGCGACGTTATAAACACAGCGGACGAAACGTCCATACCGCAATCCCTCAAGAACAAACTGGCTGATCTGGAGCGGAAGATCAGCAAGGACAGGGTATCAGTGCGGGCGCTGGAGGCCCGAAAAAGGTTTAAAACCGCGAGTGGATACAATCTGTCTGCGTTTCTTGACGGGCTCACCGCAGGGCAGCTCATCCTGCACCTTGTTGCGGGGAGTGTCGGCACCCTTGGCTTTATCACCCGCGCAACACTGCGAGCTGAACTGCTTGAACCGGAACGGGCAGTGGTTCTTCTTTTGTTTGATGATCTGGCGGAGGCAGGCAGGGCAGTAACTGTTTTGCGCGACCTTGATGCGGCAGCGATAGAGCTTGTCAGCCGTGAAACACTTCAGATCATCAGGGACCTCCCGAACGCTAACCGCAAATGGACACGACGCCTTGCACGGGATGCGCATCTGCTTCTGGTTGAGTTTTCCGGATCAGAATTGACGGATAAAGTTCAGCAGGCCGTTACCGTGCTGCAGCAATCAGGGCTGAAAATGCCTGAACCTCTTTCGGTTGCGCAAAGCGTGTGCGAAATGCAGAGCCTCTGGGAGCTTCGAAAGCAGGTACTCTGGCTGATCGAGCATCCTAAACCGGGCATGAGGGCGCTTGCCGTTGTCAATGATGTCGGTGTTCCACCCGAACATCTGTCCGCATTCATTACCGAAGTGCAGCAGGTTTTCGAGAGGCATGGCGTGATTTCGCCGATATATGGCCATGCGGGAAACGGGAACCTTCATCTCCGTCCGCTTTTCGACACATCCCTGCCGGACCTTCCCGGAAGAGTCCGCAGGCTTGCAGACGATGTATATGAAACAGTGCTGCGCTATGGAGGCACGGTGACCGCGGAACACGGAATGGGAAGGCTTCGGGCGCCTTATTTAAAAAGGGAATGGGGTGAAGCATTGTACGGGTACATGCGCGAGGTCAAGAACATCTTCGATCCCGGCGACCTCTTCAATCCCGGGGCCATGTTCAATGACGCACCCATTACCGACAATATGCGTCCGGATCTTTTGGAAAGTTAAGCTTTACCACAGAGAGCACAGAGAAAATAACTGAGCCGCCCAATTTAACCACGGATGAACACGGATGAGCCTGAAAAAAGCAGTTGGACACGGATAAAATCTGATCAACACGGATTTATAGGAAGTTACGAACAGTAATGGATTCACCCAAAAGGCGAGATGGCTTTTTGCTCTATCACATTGTTTTGATCCGCTGTTTCCGTGTTCATCCGTGTTCAAATGCCGTTTTTAGGATGAAAGCATGCATTATATTCGGTCTCGTCCGCGGTTTTGGGAAAAGCCTGGAATCTTTTCCCCCAGAACCCCTGCATCCCGCCTGCACCCAACGACTTCGAGTGCGCAGTGCGTGAGTAGGGCGTGAGCAGGTACATGCTTTGTCATGCGTGAAAAAAACGTTATTAAACCTCTCAGCTGGAACGGCACAGCGAAGCGAAGTTCAGCGAAGCGTGAGTGCCGCGGATGGATAGTGGCCTAGTACAGCGTAAACTTAATTATTAAAGGTTCAACGCCGTCATTCCGGCGTGCTTTTCGCGGGTCAAACCAGAACCAATAAGATTGAACCGCGAGGGCGCAAAGGTCGCCAGGAAGGCGATACTTCTCTTACATGTTACGGGAATTTCGCTTTCCTCGCGTTCCTCGCGACATCGCGGTAAATATTCTTTGCCGTTTTGAGATAAATTCTATTTGTAACTGACTACCGGAACCCGACTAATCATGCCGGGTGACGTGCAAGCAGAGGTGCAGAACTATCAAAAAACATTTTTACAGTGGCACTAATACAGACGCATTTAATATTGTTACCTGTTTGTTGAATCGCTGATGCTTAAATCCCCCTTAATCCCCCTTTTTCAAAGGGGGAGATCCTTTTATTCTCCTCTTTGGAAAAGAGGGGCCAGGGGAGATTTAACACAAATTAATGCGTTTGCTTTAGTATGACCTGCGGCTTGCATGGACCTGTGAATGGGGTGCAGAAAAAAAACAAGGATCTCGCCTGCGGCCAGTGGTTATGAGGCCCTTGATTCCTGTCTCGCGATTCTCAGCGAGATGGTACGACAATGAGTCTAAGTATTTCGCATAGCGCGAATACTGGCTGAACTTCCTGGCATGAAGTACAGGATCTTTTAGAACTGTAACAGTTTTGCCACAGCAAACCGAGAAAAAGATAATTAGCCACTGATGGACACGGACCTCACGGATAAAGACCTGAATTCATTTTCTCGCAAAGGCGCCAAGACGCAAAATTAAGGATATGAAATAAATCTGATTTTCGCTTCTCTTTGCGACCTCTGCGGGCTTTGCGCGAGACGCCTTTAGCTTTCTTTAATTACGATGGCGTAAGTTTATCCTTTGGAGGCTTACATGAACCAGGAGAAAGGTTTTTATTGGCAACGTCATGCCGAAGCGGAAAAAGCATGTCTCGATTTCCTTGATGACTGCAGGCGAAAAAGCATGACCCTCGCCCGGTTTGAACAGAGGCTTATCCGGGAGACCAGTTCCCGCCTGCTCGACTGGGTGGATCATTTCTATATTGCCAAATCGCAACAGGTAAGGGAAAAACTCGTGTCCCTGGGATTCATACGAAAAGCGGGTGGGCGTCATGAGGCCTATTTTCATCCGGGTGCTGTTTTGCCCGGCTTCGTTCTGGCCGGGCATTCTTCCGAAAATCATGAGCAGGGAGTGGGACTTCGTGTGGAAAGCATTGCCGACTTCCTTCAGTGCAACGGTTTCCGCGCTGAAATAGAGGGCTCACCTTACAGTCCATTCAGGCGGGCTTTGTTAGGCACGGACAACGGGGTAAGCCTGACGGCAATCGAACGGAGAGGAACCAGGGATTATGAGCCGGTTCACATGGGTGATGCTTATCTACGGACGTACCTGAGGGCAAGCGAGGTCTGGAAGAACCGGTCGCGCGTAGACGATAATGAGGATCTCTTGTTTGCGGAAATTGGAAGGACCGTTGACCATTTGATCTCGCAGCTCGGGCCGGATCTTGCGGCAGACGTAATATGCCGGTCGGAGCGGTCGTACTGGCTGTCCAGAAATTATGCGGCCCGTGTGCAGCAGGGCCGGCATGACACGATGGGGCTCGGGTGGGCCAACCAGGATCATTACACTTTCCGCAGCTCGCGCAGAAACTTCTCGCGGCTGGTGGACCTCTTTTCCCGGCTGGGCTTCCGGAACCGTGAGCGCTTTTACGCCGGGTCTGAGGCAGGTTGGGGCGCACAAGTGATGGAGAACGGATCAGGTCTCACGCTCTTCCTCGATGTCGACCTTGCACCGGAGGAAGTGGAGACCGACTTCTCCCGGGAACAGCTGAAGCCGACGGACAAATTGGGAACCGTTGGGCTGTGGTGCGCCCTCCACGGCGATTCAGTTCTTCAGGCGGGCGTGCACCATATCGCAGCCCGCTTTGATTTCGAACGTCTCATCAAGGATATTGCCCGGTACGGAGTCGAGTATATGGCCCCGTTCAGCAATTTCGATTATCTGAAGCAGGCGTTCAGCACTGCTGAAAAATGGCAGGTCGACCCAATGCGAATCGAGGCGCTGATCAGGGCGAAGGCCATAACGAGCGAACAGGGCGACAGGTTCCTTTCCCACGGAGCTGTAGGCAGTCACCTGGAAAGCATCGAGCGCCGCGAAGGTTATAAAGGGTTCAACAGGAAGAATGTGAGCGCAATCATCCGGGAGACAGACCCCAGGAAACTAGCCGCATAACCTACTTCGCTTACAGAACCTCAATTTAGTGCTTATTTTTCTGACCGCGGTCACGTTCGGCGGATATTCCTCAGAGCTGAAAAAGGCAATAGACCGCATCTCATGCACTATGCTTCTTCCTTTTTTTACGAAAATTCAAGGCGAAGTCCACCACAAACCGCGGTACAGCCCGCTGCCAAGTCTGCTGGGCATAGGCGTCCTCCCGGGCCCTGATGAGGAAAGCGAAAGCATATTCAGGGCGCTTGTGCAGCGAAACTCGGTAAACCTCCATAATCCCGCGGCAGAATCAGCGGTTTTTTATACATCCGACAAAGCCGAATCGATCGAAGCCCGGGTCCGCTCCCTGCTAACAAATCTGAAAGAGAGGAAATGACCATGCTTGTCACGCTGCTCGTCGGAAGTTCCAGGGGCCCCAAAAGCACTTCGGACGCCCTCGGAGCGTATCTTTTACAGAAACTGGAAGCGAAAGGCGCTGCAACAAAGACAATATACATACAGCAGTCGCTTTCGACCGAAAAAGGCATACGCCATCTTCTTGCGACTGCTGACGAATCCGATCTCATTGTCCTTGCTGCTCCGCTTTTCGCCGACAGTCATCATGCCGATGTGGTAAAGGCGATGGAATTGATCAATGCCGACACTAAAAAAAGAACCGAGAAAAGAAAGCGGAGGATGGCGGCCATTTCCAATTCAGGATTTCCTGAAGCCAGGCAAAATGCGGTTTCCCTGGCGATAAGCCGCCGTTTTGCGCTCGAATGCGGATTTGAATGGGCCGGCGGCCTTGCCCTGGGCGGCGGAGAAGCGATCCACGGGAAGCGGCTGGAACAGGCCGGAGGACTGGCAAGGAATATCAAAAAATCCCTCGATCTTGCTGCCGAAGCCCTTGCAAAAGGTGATACAATCCCCGAAGAAGCCGTAAAACTCATGGCAATGCCTCTCATGCCGACATGCCTCTATGTTCAAATCGGAGCAAATCCTCTGCTGGTATGGGCGACCGCCATAAGGAACGGCTGCAAAGTGAGCCTCAGGAGGAGACCGTATAGAGATTGAATCGAGTTTTCGGGGGCCATAAGAACAGGCATTACCAAATGGGAGCATATATGAAAAAAAAGGCAATTGTTATCGGTGCGACCTCGGGAATAGGCAAAGAGTTGTCGTCGGTCCTTCTGAATGAAGGTTATATTGTCGGACTGGCCGGAAGGCGCATTCACTTGCTGGCCGAATTGAAGGAGAAGCACGCAGATCGTGTTTTCATAAAGCATATCGATGTTGCTCAAACTGCCGACGCAATGGCCCGGCTCGAAGCCTTGATTGCGGAAATGGAGGGAACAGACATTGTCGACGGCAATGGCAAAAGGTGACGGCCTTTTCTGGGTAGCTTCTCCGGAAAAGGCGGCGCGGCAGATATACAACGCGATCAGGAGAAAAAGAGATCACGCGTATATTACGAAGCGGTGGAGGCTGATCGGATGGCTCCTCAAAACCATGCCCGCATCCATCTATAACAGACTCTGAGGAGGAATTTATTAAGCTCCGGGACAATTCACTTGTCATGATTGACAGACCAACTCATTTTCTGATAGCATCGCTGCTGCAGCACAGGGAGCGGTCATGACAGGGCAGGAACTAAAAATAATCAGAAAGCTTGTGGGCGTAGTATCGAAGGAGCAGCTTCGCTATGTCGACTGCTTTGTGTGTGAGCATATAGGACTTTTCACACCTGTAGGCGGGGCGTGCTTCTATGCACTTACGCCGGAGCACACCCACCCGGCGTACATGTTTGTCCTGGACTTCAGCGGACGAACCTCGATAAGGCTGCAGGGGAAGACGATATCCGGCAGACCTGGCAAGGTCCTTGCGTTGTCTCCCGGCCTCCCTCATCAGGAACTAGCGTCTGATACGCCGCCTCGATATATCTGTATCTTAATCAGCAAACAGTTTTTTGAAAAACAGTACCGATTTTATTCACGCAAACAGCCCGGGGTATTCCGCGGGAACTTCCTTGACCCGGGGGAAGGATTTGTCCATCTGCTGAAGCGGTTCATGATCGAAGCGGACAGCGGAACAACCGGAGCCGCCCCGGTGCTAGACGCACTGGGTGTCGAGATATGCCATTCTCTCATCAGGACGATCACAAAAGCCCCCGTAAACGGGAGCCGAATAGCCGATCGGGTCGAAATCAGCCGCGTGATCGAATATCTCAGCTCTCATATTGATGCAAAGATCACTGTCGAAATCATGGCCTCAATCGCTCATCTGTCCGCCTCGCACTTTGCACGCGTATTCAAGGCGGAAACGGGAAAAGCACCCATGGAATACGTCCAAGGCCTACGCCTGGAGCGCGCAAAAAAACTTCTGCTTGCCGGGGACAAGTCCATGACCGAGATCGCCCTGGACTGCGGCTTCGGAAGCCCGTCGTATCTGTCCGCGTGTTTTCAGAGGCAGTATAAAATGGCGCCTTCGGAATATCAAAGAAGCATGGGCGGGAAATAAGTGTCTGACTGCGTAGATGGAGAAAAGAGGTGACGAGAAGTTCTTCCTGTAATCTGCGGTATCGACATCTTCTCGAAACCTCAATCGTTCACACTGAAATTATGAGACCAGCTGCTCAGAACTCCCTTTATTTTTGTAACCTTCTGTGATATTCTCTCCATATTAACCAACCGGAAAAGTACACCTTGCTTATATCAACTGTCCCAGAACGAATGATTCAGCCAATCAGCGAAAAACATCATCCTATGCGATCACATGTTGCGACCGAGGAGCCTAATCATGGCGGTTCCTGATTTTCAATCTTTTTTTAAGCCCCTGCTGGATGTTGCTGCTGATGGCAAAGAGCATTCCATGAAAGAGGCGAGAGAGATCATCGCGAAACGCATGAACATCGCGGAGCAAGATTTACGGGAGATGCTCCCGAGTGGGACGCAGACAAAGTTCGATAATAGGATTGCATGGGCAAAGAGCTACTTTGTCCAGGCAAATGTTTTTGAATCCCCCCGTCGAGGCTATTTCCGCGTAACCCAACGCGGCAAGGAGCTGCACAAGAAAGGCCATGACCGAATCGACGTGAAGATCCTCAATCAATTTCCTGAATTCGTCGAATTTCATACGTCCAAGACCGATCAAGTCACCACTGTTAATCACACGGATACCTCTCCTGTAGAAACTCCTGAAGAGACACTTCAAAAGGCATATTTGAATATCCGGGCTGATCTGGCATCCGAGATAATGGAAAGAATCAAGGCAAATTCTCCGCAATTCTTCGAACGGCTGGTTGTGGATGTGATGGTGGCGCTAGGTTATGGTGGTTCGCATGCAGACGCGGGTAAATCAATAGGTCAAAGCGGCGATGAGGGTATCGATGGCATTATCAAGGAAGATCGTCTCGGATTGGATGTAATTTATTTGCAGGCTAAAAGATGGGAAGGTACTGTGGGGCGGCCGGAGATTCAGAAATTCGTCGGTGCGCTTCACGGCAAAAGAGCAAAGAAGGGCGTCTTCATTACAACCGGCAGATTTTCCGATGATGCCGTAAAGTATGTCGAAAGCATTGATCCAAAGGTGATCCTGATTGATGGAAGAACGCTTGCGGAATTGATGATCGATTATGGACTGGGAACGACTTCAACAGCAAAGTATGAAATACGTAGAGTGGATTCGGATTATTTTGCGGAAGAGTGAGTTGAATCGTCATCTTCGGGTTGTAGTGTCCAAAGAGGGAAATCATATGTCTAAAGTAAATCTACCGGCAGTCATCAAAAACAGTCAGTCAATTTTAATAGCGCTAACGACGGCTCTGGGCGTACCCAGAGATATCCTAGCGAGTGATGAAGAAATCGATGGTGCTTGGACGAATCTTCCCCGTGTCTTAACTAAAGTTCCTCCTGCTCTTCGTAGCGAGGCATTGGCCCGTATGTGTGTCGCAGTCGCATCTGGTCTTTTCGACAGTGCCATTAATTATGTCTGGAATGCTACAATTCTTGAACTTAGAGACAAGGTAAGGCGCTTCGGCCTCAATGTAGTGGGTCAGGTTATCGACGCAAAGGACTTTGATGAGAGAGCGCTACAAGATTTAAAGGATGCCGAACTCCTTAAACTCTGTCTCAGCCTAAACCTGATCACTGAGGACGGGTACTTCTTCTTGGATCAGTGCCGCGATATTCGGAATAATTTCTCAGCTGCTCATCCTGCTGTAGGAAAAATCGATGATCATGAATTAATTTCTTTTCTGAATCGCTGCTCTAAATACGCCTTAACGGGAGAGCAAAACCCTGTTGGTGTTGACATACAGGCTTTCATAAAGGCGATCAATGGTAAAAAATTCACAAAAGACCAAAAAGACGAGTGGATTCAGCGGCTACGGAAAACCCACGAAGCACAACGGGAATTACTTGTAGGAACACTACATGGCATATTTTGTGACCCCGCTATAGCCCAAGAAGGACGAATTAATGCACTAGCGGTTGTTAGTGAACTCGTGCCTGATTTAACACCGAAGGCAAAATCGGACCTCATCGATAGACACCAAGATTACTTGGCAAAGGGGGATAAAGACCGCCACAAAGCGTCTCAGGTTTTTTTTGAAAAACTCGCTCTTTTAAATCTGCTTAGTGATAGCGAAAGGCATGCATTGATTTCGGGAGCATGTAAGCGGCTCTTTGAAGTACACCAAGCTTTTGATAATTTCTATAATGAACCACCTTTTGCAGAAAGACTTCTTCAGATCACCTCCCAAGGCGCCATCCCAGATACTGCCAAATCGGAACTAGTGTCAACTGTTGTGACTTGTTCTGTCGGCAACCAATATGGGGTATCCCGAGCTGCGGTTCCTTATTATGACCAGATCATTAAAAGTTTTACGCCAAGCGAGGTAGCCATAATGCTGGCTTTACCGGACACGAAAACGGTCGTAGGGTTGCGGATCGGGTCATACGGTAGGTGCAGGGATGCCTTTAAGCGAATCGTTAGGTTAATCGACCCTGTTTCGGTTCCATCAAAGAGTAAGAAGGCCTACGATACCTGGAAAAAATAATAGAAACCATAGCAGCGCTCCTAATAAGGCTATATGGGCATCTGCACAACAAATTACGGGTCCCTAAAAATGTTTCTTTTCTATCATAGCAAACAAACCGAAGAAAACAAAAGCTTCTATAAAGGGCTCCTATTCGAGTCCCTTTTGAAAAAATATCTACAAGCCTCTGGCTTTAATGTTGAATTAAGGAAAAAGAAGAATAGTCTTGAGTATGATATTGAAGGTGTAAATGTAACAACACAGCAGCAAGTTATTGGTGAAGCGAAGGCTTTGGAAAAATCGATTACAGGAAAGGAATTCTCTGCCTTTGTTGGGAAGTTATTACCATTAGGCTTAAACGAAAAAAAAGTACATGGACTTTTTTTGTCAACGGCCCCACTTACTCCGGAAGCCGATGATTACTACTCTAAAGTCAAATCGTACGGTATCACCAGCATAACGGGGAAGGGACTATTCAGGTCGATTGAAGACTCATTGAGATGTCCATCTTTTGATGTGTTGGCAAGTGTGTTACAACAACAAGGCTATATACCTGTTACTAGCAAAATCCTGAAAACGGATGATGACATTTTTTTAGTGCTTATTGCACGCGCGCATAATTCTATTACACCGGCCTATTTTTCTGTTTTTGATCTCAATTGCAATCAAATTGATGACGTGCAGTTTTTGCAGGCTTTAACTTCATCGGAGATTCCTCTGCAACCACTTGAGCCAATTTTGAGCCCAAAAAAGCCAAGCAAGATTTATCGTGAAAAAGAACGAAGCATTCCGAAGGGCTTATCTTTAGGTACTGATTGGGCAGATTACAAGTTGCCAGCAAGCCCGAATGTTTTCATAGGAAGAGATAAGTTTATTGAACGACTATCAACCTATATCGATGAGAATCAAGGGCCTAACATCTTACAGGTTAAAAGTCGTTCAGGTGTTGGGAAAAGCTCGGTTTTGGCATTTATTGAAAAGGCAAAGGTGGAAGCAGGTGCTATTACAGAATTGCATGATGCGCGTGATATTAAATCAACTCTTGATATATTTTCCGTGGTGCAGCGCTTCACGAATTCGGACTACTTAGCGCAAGATTTTCGTGATATTGAAAATCAAATTAACAATTTAATAGAAAATAACAGAGATAGATTGAAGTTGTTTTTCGTTGATCAATTTGAATCGACGTTCCTTGTTCCAGAGATATTTGAAGCTTACGAAAACCTTTTTGATATTTTTTCTCGTAGCAAAAATAAGACATTTGTCATTTTTGCTAGGAAAAATGACCAGCTGACGACTTTTGATAATTCTAAAATTTCCCTCGAAAAAATAAATCAATCTTCAAAATCTTTCGAATTGCCTGACTTTTCAGTTGAAGAGGCCATCTCACTTATACGAAGAATTAACGAGACAGCAGCTAAACCAATAACACGTGAAGTTCAATCATATGTTCTCAGCTTTGCCCAAGGATTTCCTTGGTTGTTAAAAAGAACAATGGCGCATCTAACAAGATTAGTCAGTAAAGGCGTTATTCAAAGTGAGTTGATATCCGCAGGTTTGCAGCTTGATGATTTATTTAATGAAGAGCTTGAAGAACTTGATGAAATGGAAAGAGACTATCTTTCTCGAATTGCAAGATTGCTCCCCGCAGACTTTAACCAAATTCATAGACATTTCGATGAAGACCCACTTTTACTAAAAATTCTTGATAAACTAACGGCTTCAAGATTAATCAGGCTTACCGGAATTACTTATGACACTTATAGTGACGTTTTTAAAGATTATCTAGTTTATCAAAAACTTCCCGAGTTTCGCCAGATAAATGTCTACAGAACCTCTCCTAGCCCCGTACTGGCCGTTTTTCACTCGCTTATAGATAAAAACAAAAAAGACATCTCTGTCGAAGATATTGAAAAGACTCAGGGATTATCGCGGGGATATGCCTTCAACATACTTCGGGAATTGAGAAATTTTAATCTGATCATAGCAAGTAAAGATGGATGGGAAGTATCTCAATCTGTACGCGATATCTATAATCATGGGCGTTTAGGGGAGTATATACGGCGACAACTTCTAAAGAATGAAATCGTATCGCGAATTATTAACGCCGTATCACACGGTGATAAATTCTCTGTAAAGGCTATGTCTAAATATCTTCAACAACAGTTTCCGTTCATAGAGGCGTCAAGTAAAACCTGGGAATCCTACTCATTAGTATTTCGGGCATGGTTGACGGAAACCAAACTCCTAGTAGAAACCGATGACGGAAATTTGATACAACCGACCGAGTCGAGAAGCTCTATAATTGAAACTCTCGGCAATTTGGGCATGTTGAATGTCAGGAGAAGGGCTTCAAGTCGGCTGGACTTTTTCTTGCCGTCGAGTCCGAATGTTGCGTTGGTGGAAAATGCTTGGCAGTCAATACAGGGTGGAGTGCCAGTATCACAAATCGATGATCGTGTAGCAATATCTGATTTACGTCTTGGTGGCTGGCTAACCGGTGATCAACCAGTGACTGTATCTCCAGGCGAATTTCGGAAATTGCTTAAAGAAGCGCTTACCACTGAGCCACTACAAATAATTTGGGAGACTGTCAGGCAAGATGAACCCGTAAGGCCGCCATTTGAAAAAATAATGGATGATAGATATACTGAAGAAACCTTAAAGTGGCGCTTAAAAACATTGCTAAGGTGGGGCAAAGACTTAACAATTATTCCGCAAGGAAGAGTACGGCATCAACATTATGCGAAAAGCTTTGGTACTGCAAGCAAGAGAGGAAAAGGCAGCGCAGTCAAGAAGGGCGACTATGTACCGAAGATAAAAATCTCAGGTTCACTATTTTCCTCTTCTGAACCGAATAAAGTTATAGATTATTCTGAGATTAAGGATTTTATTAAAAAGACTTTTCCAAGAACTATTGGAATCACAAGGATTGATATCTTTACTAAGAGGGGTACACACGGTTGGGAAATCAGAGTCAGACGGCGAGACAAGAACTATAATGAATTTTTTAGCGATTCTATATATGGCGGTATAAAAGATGCCTTTGAAGCCGCAAAAGAGCAATTAGCTGAAATCAATAAATTAATAACACCCTACAAAAGAAGGGAAAACGCTATTAGAATTACTGCCAGGAATAAGTCCGGCATAGTAGGTGTCAGACGTGGAAAAAGCGTCACCAAGAGAAATGGCAAGGTCTGGACGACTGATGCTTGGTTTGCCTCGGGAAGCCCAATGCCAGGTAAAGAAAAATTAAGGCGCTTTTCCGTCAAGAGATGGGGCGAAGAAGGTGCAAAAGAAAAAGCAATCGCTCAAAGGAAGCAGTGGGAAAGAGAAATGGATTTCTATGAACAGGAACAAAGCGGTAATAAACCGGAGGCGTAATTGTATTTGGGATGCACGTAGAAACGCAAAACGAATTCAGGTTGTGGCTATAACAAGATGACGACACTTGACACTTTACAAATTGCATTGCCAGGTATGGACCGGCTTCAAGGCGCTATTGAGCAGTTGGCAGCGGCTGGCGTAGAGGGGCGCGGTGCTGTGTTCACACGCCGTGAAGTGGTCGAGTTTATCCTGGATTTAACCGGCTACACGGCCACTGTCGCTCTTTACAAGAAACGCTTGCTGGAACCTTCATTCGGAGAAGGCGCGTTTCTTCTAGTGGCTGTGGAACGGCTGCTCGATTCTTACAATACACATGCTCCTGCGCACCCTCAACCTGTTGCAGATCTCAGAGATTCTATTCGTTCAATTGAACTGCATAGTAAGAGTTTTTTGGAAACACGGTGGAAGCTCCACACGTTGCTCAAGGATACGGGACTATCAAAATCCGATACTGAAAAGCTGCTCGATGCATGGCTTATTCAGAGCGATTTTCTCCTTACCGAATTTCCTTTTCAGTTTACTCACATCGTCGGCAATCCTCCATATGTGCGCCAGGAATTAATCCCTGCTGTCCTGCTTGCCGAATATAGGCATCGCTTTGATACTCTTTACGATCGCGCGGATCTGTACATCCCATTTATAGAAAAATCATTAAAGCTCCTGGAGCCGAAAGGTTCTGTGGGATTCATCTGCTCTGATCGGTGGATGAAGAACCGTTACGGTGGGCCGCTGCGGAAGATGGTTGCGCACGGCTATCATCTGAAATACTATATTGATATGGTCGATACCGATGCCTTTCATTCTGAAGTGAGCGCATACCCGGCTATTACGGTAATTGCACATGAAAAGTCCGAAGCGACCCGCATAGCGCATCGTCCACAAGTTGATAAAGACACCTTAAACAAGCTTGCACATGATATGCGAGCCAAATCAATCAAACCCAGCGGCGATGTGCATGAAGTTAGCGGCATCATGCATGGCAGCGAGCCGTGGGTGCTTGAATCATTTGATCAGCTTGCTGTTCTAAGACGACTTGAAGCAGAGCTTCCAACACTCGAAGAGGCGGGGTGCAAAGTCGGCATCGGCGTTGCTACCGGCGCGGATAAAGTTTATGTCGGGCCGTATGATGAGCTTGATGTAGAAAAAGACCGGAAATTGCCGCTGGTGATGACGAAAGACATCGTGGCGGGCCATGTTGAATGGCGCGGGAAAGGCGTTATTAATCCTTTTGACGAAGAGGGCGGCCTTGTAAATTTGAAAAAATATCCGAAGCTTGCTGCATATTTGAACCGGCATAAGACTATTATCTGCAACCGTAACGTGGCGAAGCGGAACAGCGACCGATGGTACCGGACGATTGACCGGATCACCCCTCAGCTTACGAACACGCCGAAGCTCCTGATCCCTGACATAAAGGGCGAGGCAAACATCGTGTATGAGGAAGGAAAATATTATCCTCATCACAATCTCTATTACATTACATCGGACACATGGGATTTAAAAGCGCTCCAGGCAGTACTGCTATCGGATATCCCCGGGCTCTTTATTTCAACCTATTCCACAAAAATGCGAGGCGGGTATCTGCGATTCCAGGCACAGTATCTGCGCCGCATTCGCATCCCTCATTGGCAGGATGTCCCGGAAGACATGCGAGCGAAATTGAGAGCTGCTGCGGATAAGCGAGACGTCAGGGCATGCAACGCTCTGACCTCCGATCTTTATAAATTATCGCCAGATGAGCGGTGCATTATCGCATCAGATGGCGAAAAGGGAGTGGATGATGCCGCTTGATCTTGTTGATTATGAAGCGAAGGCGCGTTCTGCTGTCAAAAAGTTCTGGGTCAGCAGAAAAAAGGCTACAAAAAAGCAGCGTACAAGCGGAAAAATGGACCAGGGTGAACGAGGCGCGGTTACCGGAGGCAACAATCTTCATGGCTTTGTCCGTCTCGTTGTCGATATCGTGCATGCAAATGGGCTCGGCCATGCGGACATCCTGCAGAAACGACGCCTCCTTACGCTGCCTGGCTTTTTCCGGCCTACCAAGGTTTGGGATTTGCTGGTGATGAATCAGGGAAAACTCATTGCTGCGGTTGAATTTAAGTCGCAGGCGGGCTCCTTCGGCAACAATTGTAATAATCGTTGTGAGGAAGCCCTTGGAAATGCGGTTGATCTATGGACTGCCTACCGTGAAGGGGCTTTCGGAGAAAGTAAGAGACCGTTTCTGGGTTATTTAATGCTGCTTGAAGACGCTCCGGCTTCACGCAGGGCGGTAAAGGATTTCTCTCCGAACTTTCCCATTTTCCCGGAGTTTCAGAATGCCTCGTATGCCGAGCGTTATAACATTCTGTGTAAGAAATTGATGGCCGAACAATTATACTCTGCTGCTACTATTATTCTTTCTCCCCGGATTGCTTCAAAAAACGGCGTGTACTCTGAAATGAGCGAATTAACCGGACTGAAGGCATTTATTACGACATTAGCCGGGCATGTTGCTGCCGAAGCGGCGATGTAATCATCGATATTCGATCTCAGGGAAGCGCGCATCTTTCACTTAAAAATTTTCAATTTTCTCGATGGCTCACGGGTGAACAATAGTAGTTGAAATCAACAGCATCTGTAATAAATTCATGCTTCATTTGAACTTGGATATTCCTCGCCTGGATACTTTTCCTTTGCTAAAAACCCATGTTATTGCATCCAAATAAATTTCTTGACATCACGGCTCGTTTCATATATAAACATACCAACCGGTAGGTATAATTATGAGAACCCGTCAGGAAAACCCTGCAGCCAGGGAAAAACTTCTCGAAACGGCCCAGCATTTGATGCTGGCAAAGGGATACACTGCCACTTCGGTTGAAGAGATCTGTGAGGCCGCGAATCTTACGAAGGGAAGCTTCTTTCACTATTTTAAAAGCAAGGAAGATTTAGGGAAAGTCGTTCTGGAAAGGTATATAAACGCCACATTTCAGGCCATTCAAAATGCGCCCTTCTTTAAAAAGAGCGACCCTCTTCAGCGCCTGTATGGATATATTGATTTCATGATTGCGCTGTCGAAAGACCCGGCGCGGCGTTCGGGGTGTTTGCTGGGAAATTTTGCCCAGGTGCTGACGGACACCCATCCCGAGATCCGGACACAATGCGCAGGCCATTTCAGGCTATGGGCCGATATGCTGAAACAGGAGCTTGATGCGGCAAAGGCAGCGTATAACGTCAAAGGGCTTGCTACAGGCACTCTCGCCGATCATTTCATTGCGCTCTTCGAGGGTTCGCTGATGCTGGCGAAAACCAGGCAGGACCTCGACGTTGTCGCAAACAATCTGAACCAATTCAAAAAATATTTGAAAAGCATATTCGAAAACTGATCTTAAACGGGCATTAACCGAGAGGAGATGAACGATGAAATGCAATGTCGGAGGAACAGACAGAATTGAAAGAATTTTTCATGGTATCGCTTTTCTTTTTATAGCGGCATTTTTAGTTGCCGGCGTATGGCAATATATCCTCGGCGGTTATGGCGTGATCAGATTGTTGACCGGCATTTTTGCCTTCTGTCCCGTTTATATTCCCTTCAAATACACCACAAGGAGCAAAGGATAATATAGGAGAATACAGTGAGCAAAGCAGCTGCCAGTTTATTCGTCTTTGGATTATATTTGATTGGTTTGGGAGTTCTTCTTGTACTGGCACCTGATGCCCTCTTGAATTTTATGGGCCTTCCGGCGCCTCGTGACGTATGGATTCGAGTAGTCGGCACGTTAGTGCTGGTACTCGCGCTCTATTCAATTCTCGCGGCAAGGAGAGACCTCACTGACTTTATCCGGTGGACTGTTTATGGTCGTTCATTGGTTGTTGTTATTTTGCTGGCATTCGTACTCCTAGGCTTAGCAAGTCCTGTTCTTATTTTATTTGCGATTGTAGATTCGGCCGGGGCAGTCTGGACATCGATTGCGCTCCGATCTGCAACGCAACATGCTTAGATTTCTAAAAAAGATAATCGGATTTTGAAAGAATGCTTCCCGCTTCTGTGGTAGCTTTATACGACCATTACCGCAGTGGTGCAGGAAGAAGCTGATCGATCAGAGAACATGAGGTGAAACATGAGTTTGTTTGTGGTTGATGCATCCAAATGCAAAAAAGATTATATCTGTGCTGCTGTCTGTCCGCTTGGAAATATTGAACAGATAGACGGTGTGCCTACGCCGTCCAAGGACTCCGAGGAATTATGCGTCAACTGCGGGCATTGCGTTGCCGCTTGCCCCACGGGTGCCTTTTCCCACCGGGCAATGAAGCCCGAGCAATGTACCCTGATTAAGCCCGATCTTTCGGTGAAAGCGGAGCAGGCCGAGCAGTTCCTTCGTGGAAGAAGGTCGATTCGCACATACCGGACTGATCCCGTTGACAGAAATGAGCTGGCACGTCTCATAGGGACTTCTTCCACCGGTCCTTCAGGCCACAATACGCAGCCCGTGGAGTGGCTCATTATCCACAACACCTCCGAAGTCAGGCGGCTTGCCGCGATGGTAATCGATTGGATGCGTTTCATGATCAAGCAGAAGCCGGACTTTGCGAAAACGATCCTTCTCGACCATGTTGTACGCAAATGGGAAGCGGGGATTGATGCTGTCTGCCGCAGCGCTCCGCATGTGGTTCTGACGCATGCGCACAAAGACAACATGATGGCCCCGTCGGCCTGCACGATCGCATTGGCCTACCTGGAGCTGGCTGCACAGGCAAACGGCCTCGGCGCGTGCTGGGCCGGGTATTTCGATCTCGGGGCCCGCTACTGGCCTCCTATGCAGAAAGAACTTGGTCTGCCAAAAGACAATGTAAGTTACGGCGCCATGTTGATCGGGTACCCGAAACACAAATATTACCGTATTCCAATAAGGAAAGAGGCGAGGATAAGCTGGAAATAGGACGCTGGGAATTTTTGCCACGGATTGACACGGAGAGACACGGATAAAACACAAATAATTAAAAAGGGTTGGCCACAATAAAGCACATAAGACGCAAAAGGTAATAAGATCCCCCTTGTGCATTTTGTGCATCTTTGCGGCTAATTGATTTTGAATTTTTCGTGATGCGACGTCTTCGTGGCATATTTCGTTCCGGTTTGTCAGAATTTTACGAAAAAATCAAAATTTTTCTTGACAAGGGATATTCAGTTCGCCTATAGTCAAAAACATGATGAACATTACCCTCACCGCCGCGGTCGTTCGCAAGGCAGCATGGCATAAACAAGCCGTGGCTGAGGGGGGATGTTTTATCATGTAACAGAGCAATACAAATCGAACCCAAAGGCCACGGAAAATCATAAATTCCGTGGCCTTTTTTGTTTTTGTACGGGAAGTACGACATTTATATTTTTTTGCAGCTGATGAGCCGATTTACACGGATACAACAAGAAAATCATGAATTTGTTTATATCTGTGTCCATCCGTGTTCATCCGTGGTTAAAAACTTTTTTGTTCTCTGCGGTTAAAATGAACCAAAAAGACGGCATACAACTCGACCGCGTCGTATTTACCGGCCGGACCTATTTCGAATATGTCCGAATGTTCAACCTTGACGAATCCCTGCTTCGACACGGACGGATCCTGGACTGCGCTGCAGGACCGTCTTCCTTCACCACGGAGGCTTCTGAAAAAGGCATCCATGCGACGGCATGCGATATTCTTTACGGCACAGCTGTCGACGGCCTTTTGAAAAAGGGCAGGGAGGACATCGACCATACTTTCCAGAAGGTCGATGGAGTGCCTCATTTGTATGTCTGGAAATATTACAAGAACCGGGAAGAAATTATTGCATTGAGGCATAAGGCGCTAAGACTGTTTGCCCATGACTTTTATACAGCGCCAGGAAAGGACAGGTACGTTCAGGCTGAGCTTCCGCATCTTCCTTTTCCGGACGGAACTTTTTCGCTCGTGCTCTCCAGCCATTTTCTGTTTCTGTACGGAGACCGGCTCAGCCTTGACTTTCATATTGCGTCTCTTCGGGAAATGGCAAGGGTGTCGTCCGGGGAGGTGCGCGTCTATCCGCTCCAGGGGCTGGATGCGGGGCCGTATTCGCATATGGACGAGGTGCTGGCATGCCTTGAAGCGGAAAACATACAGGCCGAGATCGTCGAGGTGCCGTTCGAGTTTCAGAAGGGTGCGGATAAGATGATGAGGTTAAAGCGTAAATCCTGATAAAAGAGGCTTTTTCTCACACAAAGCCGCAAAGACACGAAGAAAGGCTTTTATTCCGGTTTTAAAACCAAGAGACAAATTGATCGTTATTTTTTCTTTGTGGCTCCGTGCCTTCGTGTGAAAATAATTTTTTTATAGTCTTGAGTAGTTACGAAAAAGGAGGACCAAATGACCGCAACTGAACCTGTGTATGTGCTTCTTGATGTGACTATCAAAGACAGGAATAAATTCCTGGAATACGTTGAAGGCCATAAGTCTTCTATGGAGCAATACGGCGGCAAGCTGCTGTTCCGGAGCAATGACATGGAACCAATCGAAGGCGACTGGTCTCCGAAATTGCTCGTTGTGCATGAGTGGCCGAGCGAGGAGGCGTTTAAGGCATGGTATTCCTCGAAGGAATACGCGCCGTGGAAGGTGCTGCGGAAAGAAGCAATGGATTTGAAAATGATACTGGCGAGAAGGATGTAAGGAGACAGAAAATGCCGTTGGCGAAAATAACGATTCGTGCCGGAAAGTCTGACGAGTACAGGAAAGTGCTGCTGGACGGGGTGCATAACGCACTGGTGCATGCATTCAAAATCCCGGAACAGGACCGTTTCCAGGTGCTCCACGAACTGGACGGCGATCGCTTCGAGATACCGCGGACAAAGACGGACAATGCGGCCATCATCGAGATAACCGCTTTCAAAGGCAGGACTTCAGAGGCAAAAAAGGCTCTCTATCAAAGAATCGTGGAGAATCTGGGCGCGAGCCCCGGGATCAAAGGCGAGGATATCCTAATCGTCATTCATGAACCGCCGCTCGAGAACTGGGGAATCAGGGGCGGCAGGCCCGCAAGTGAAGTGACTATGGGATTCAAAATTGACGTGTAGATATCAGGCCCCAAAAGTGTGTGAAAACCTGTTCCAGCGGAGCAATAATCATTGATGTGGGCGAAACAGCCGAGCATGAATTGCCGCTATGCAAAGGGCCAGAAATATATACGTCAGAGCGACATAAACCGGTATGTATTTGTCCGGATTTAGTACAAGATAGAGGTGAACGATGGATTCCAGCGAAAATAAATCTCAGCCACTTCCGCCTGCGACTACTCTTCTCCAGATGATGTCGGGCTTTTGGGTTTCGGCAGCCATCTATGCTGTAGCCAAACTTGGTATCGCGGATCATCTAATCGATCAGCCGAGAAATGTAGACGATTTATCGCTTCGTGTCAGTGCAGATCCAGGCGCACTTTATCGCCTTCTCAGGGCACTCGCCAGCGTCGGCTTTTTTATCGAAGTTGAACCGCAGCGCTTTGCATTGACCCCAATGGGGAAATGTCTCGCGACCGGCGATTCCGGTTCCCTGCGGCCCTACGTGATTGTGGCAAAAGAAATGGGCTGGGAGGCATGGGGACATCTCCTGTACAGCGTTAAAACCGGAGAGACTGCGTTCAGTCACGTACACGGAATGGAATATTTCGACTTTCTTCAAAAACATCCAGAACTCGGTCGGTTGTTCAACGAGGCCATGACGGGCTTCGTAACGATGAACGGGCTCGCAGTAGCGGCGGCGTATGATTTTGCGACGATATCGAAGATTGTCGACGTCGGCGGCGGTCATGGGGCACTCATGTCCGCACTTTTGAAAAAATACCCGAACATGAGAGGGATCATCCTGGATCTGCCGAACGTTGTGGAAGAGGCGAGAAAAAAACTCGAAGATATGGGAGTGTCGAATAGATGCGAATGCATCGGCGGAGATTTCTTAAAAGATATTCCGTCCAGCGGCGACGTCTACCTTATGGCGTCGATCCTGCATGACTGGAACGACGAACGCGCCCATACAATTCTCAAGAATTGTCGTCATGCTATGTCACCTAATGCAAAACTTTTGCTGATTGAGATGGTAATTCCGCCCGGCAACGAACCGTTTTTCGGCAAACTTCTTGACCTAATGATGCTGGCTAACTTGGGTGGGCGGGAGAGGACGGAGGCCGAATATAAAGAACTATTAGCGAATGCCGGCCTTCGTCTTAATAAAGTAATACCAACCGGAACAGCGTCGAGCATCATCGAAGCCGTTGTCGCCTGGAAAAGCCGAGGATAAATCATGGCAGAGTTCGACAAATCCAACTGGGCAAAGCCGGAATTCAGCCGCGGATACCGGGATAATGCCGACGTCTTTATCGTCGAGCGAAGACGCATGCTCTCGATCCTTCAGTCATTCTATGCCCACTTCATAAAAAACGGCACTCGCCGGAAAATACTGGATTTGGGATGCGGAGACGGCATTGTTGCGTCCGTTATCGCGGAGATCGATGAGGCTGTATCAATCACCCTTGTCGACGGTTCAGGCGACATGCTGCAGAAGGCGCGCGAACGACTGAGCGGTTTGATTCGGCCCCGCTGCATCTGTTCAAGCTTTCAGGAGATGATACGGGAAAATGGTGTCCGCGGCAAATTCGACTTTATAGCCTCTTCGCTGGCGATTCATCATTTGACCATGAAAGAGAAGGAAGCGCTGTTTGCGAAAATTTACAAGCTTCTGAACCAGGGAGGCTATTTTCTCAATATCGATGTAGTGCTTGCTCCCATACAGGGTCTTGAGCAGTGGTACCTCTCTCTTTGGAAGGACTGGATCGATGAAAGAAAATGGGACCTTCGGATAGCAGATGATCGATTTGACCGTATTATTCGGAGTTACAAGGATGCGGAAGAAAACAAACCCGACACGTTAAAGGACCAGATGAATGCCCTGGAGCAGATCGGGTTCAAAGATGTGGACTGTTATTACAAAAACGGGATATTCACGATGTTCGGAGGGAGGAAGTGAAGATGCCATAGGTGGCATTACGGAGGTTGGCTCTGTACTCAGTGAAGAACAAATGTAAGGCGGTGCCTATATGCATATCGAAAATAGATCCATATCTGTATTCGAATTCACAGAACTCAGGAATGCTGTTGGATGGCCGTTAACCAATGAGAGGACAACAGAGTCGGCTCTAAAGAATTCCCTGTATTCCGCAGTCGCCATAAAGAACGACCGGGTCATCGGCTTTGGCCGCGTTATCGGTGACGGAGGGCTTTACTTCTATATTCAGGATATAATGGTCCATCCGGAACACCAGGGCAGAGGCGTAGGGAAGGCGCTGATGGATGATTTATTGCATTACATCGAGACCCATGCCGGCCCGGGCGCGTTCGTGGGCTTGATGGCGGCAAGAGGCAGCGCGGCTTATTATGGACAGTTCGGATTCAGGATGCGAGAGGCGGATGCGCCGGGAATGTATTTGCAGATCGAATAAGTGGAGGAAAAGTTCAGCGGGAATTGACGGAGGGTGAACCATGATGATCTCGTAAGAACGAACTGTCGTGATTCAGCCAAAATAAATCGCGCAAAACATCATATTTCCTTTGCAGTACAAGGGGTTTTGTGATACACAACAGCATCACCTATCGCAATCAAGGAGCCAGAATGATCCACATCAAGGATCACAAAACCCCCGACATGTTCGATCCCTTTCCCTTCCTGGGACCTAAACGTAAACAGCGCATCGAGGGGTCCTGGGCAAAGGTATTTCGGGAGCATATTCTTACCACGCTGCCAGTCGAGAAAATTTTCTCAAAATACGATCCGGTTTTCGGAGCGCCGACCAAGGAACTCTATTCCATGATCGGCCTCATGGTCCTCCAGCAGATGAACGACCTGACCGACGAAGAAGCCGTAGACCAGTTTGCCTATAATCTCCAGTGGCATTATGCCCTGAACATCACAAGCGCGGCGGACACCGCCGCTTATGTCAGCCCCAAGACCCTCTGGAACATGCGCGACCTACTGATCGAACGGAACCTCTACCAAGTTATCTTTGAAGAAGTCGTCACGATGCTTGCCGATGTATTCAAAGTCGATGTCGCCAAGCAGCGCTTCGACTCGGTCCACATCTACTCCAATATGCGCCACTTGGGCCGGCTCGGCCTGTTCGTAAAGACTATTAAGAAGTTCCTGGTGAACCTCAAGCGTCACCATAAAGACCTCTATGAATCATTAGAGACGGCCATCACCGACCGGTACATGACCAAACAGGGAGATGCCGTCTTCTCGATGGTCAGACCCTCGGAATCGATAAACACGCTAAGGACGCTGGCCAACGACGTGTTCAGCCTGGTGGAACGGTTCAGAGGAAACGAGCCAATTACCACCATGAACACCTATCAGCTCCTTGTCCGGCTGCTTAAGGAACAATGCATCGTGGAACGCGTTGATACGCATACAACCCTGGTCTCGGTCAAGGCCAACAAGGACGTGCCTTCCGATTCTCTGCAAAACCCTTCCGACCCCGACGCCGGGTATGACGGCCACAAGGGCAAGGGCTACCAGGTGCAGGTCGCCGAAAGCTACGGCACGTCCGAGGATACCAACACCCTGAATTTGATCACCAGTGTGATCGTAGAACCTGCCCACAAGCACGACACCCATGCCACTATTCCGCTTATCGAATCAACGGAGAAGTTGGGTCTGAAACCGGAAGCGGTCATTGCCGACACCCCCTATGGCAGCGACGAGAACTGCGAGAAGGCAAAGACCATGGGAGTTGAAGTCGTTTCCCCGGTCATGGGCAACCTCGGCGAAGACAGCGTGCCATTCACGGCATTCACCATGAACAGCGAAAACGAAATCACCTTATGCCCCGAGGGACGCGCTCCTCTCAAAACCCGGAGCAAAGACGACAATCACTCCGCGCTCTTTTCAAAAAAAGCGTGCCGTGGTTGTTCCCGAAAAAACACATGTCCGACGCTGCCCGGCAAAAAGGGCCGCTATCTCCGATACGACGATAAAGCGATCCGTCTGGCCCAGCGACGGGCTCAGGAAGACACTCCCGAGTTTCGGGACAGGTACCGCTTCCGTGCAGGGGTCGAAGGAACCATGTCTCAGCTTGACCGAATAACCGGCTTCAAGAACTTGCGCGTCCGAGGACTGTCCGCCGTGAGCTTCGCCGCGTACTTGAAGGCTGCCGGAATCAACATTATCCGGGCGGCGGCATTCCGCAAACGGGAAAAGGAAGAGGAATCGGCCCTCATAGCCGCCCTTTCATTGCTATTTTGTGCTGTCAAAGAACGAGTGCAGAATGTTTCAGCCGCCATCGGGCGCTGGATCAGTCTCCGGCCGCTGATTATGCAGTTTAAGGTACTTTACGCCGTTTGACTTCTTACGAATTCATCAACCATGGAGCTGGAAGAAATTCGGCGAGAAATAGATAAAATTGACACCGAGATTATCAGACTTCTCGCGAGCCGCTCAAGGCATGTATCACGAGCGGGTAAACTCAAGTTAAACGAGCAGGGAGTTCGCGATCCGAAACGCGTTGAACAGGTAATCCAGAAAGCGAGGGCAACGGCGCAAGAGGCTGGCCTCAGCCCCGATATCGCCGAGGAGGTCTACAGGACCATAACCGGATGCTTTATCAGACAGGAGCTTACTGAATTCAGTACAAGCACCGAGAGGACAGCGGCTCGCGACGAGGACTATTCCATCAGAAGGGTTGTCGACCGGGATTGCGATCAGATTGTTTCCATCTTTAATTATTATGTCGAACACAGTTTCGCCGCCTATCCTGAAAAGCCGTTGGACAGGAAGCTGTTTGACTTCCTTAAAACGATAATTTATGGTGACGCGTTTTTTGTACTCGAGACTACGGACAAGAAAATCATCGGGTTTGGGTTTCTCAAAAAGTATCATCCCTATCCCGCTTTTAATCAAGCAGCCGAAGCCGGGTACTTTTTCCTTCCGGAATATACCCGAAAGGGGCTCGGAACAAGGGTCCTGCAGACGCTCGAGCAAGAAGCGAAAAAGATCGGAGTCCGCACTCTGCTCGCGAACATATCGTCCCTTAATCCGGCAAGCGTGGCTTTTCACAGAAAGCACGGGTTCAGGGAGTGCGGGCGGTTCAGGAAGATCTTAAAAAAGTTCGGGCAGAATGTGGATATCGTCTGGATGCAGAAGATGCTTTAGCGCCCTTAAAGTACTTTACTAACCAGGATCTTTAATTTAGAGTCAAGTTTTTTTAGCAAATCAAAAATCAAAAACCATTTGCCGCCATGGCGCAAAGAACGCGAAGGAAATCATGAATCAAGAATTCAAAATTATCAATCTTTTCTTGGCGTCCTTCGCGCCTTCGCGGTTCGAAGGTGCTGGTTTGTTCATTGGTTTGGTGCTTCTAAAGAGCATGTTCACCCTTTCGACGAGTACTTCGTCGTGATTCAAGGCGAATACACGCTTGGCATCCAGGGTCGGGAAATCAGTCTTCAGGCAGGGCAGGAATATCATATCCCCCAGGGAGTACCTCATGATGGCCGGTTCACTGCAGGCACGAGGACGATCAATGCCTTCGGCGGGAAGAGAGCAGAGCGTAGAGGATGAATGCTGATTTTCATAAGTACCACGCCCTCGGAAACGACTATATCGTTATCGATCCCGGCGAAACCCAGATAGAACTCACTCCGGATGCGATCAGGATGATCTGTGACCGGCATACGGGAGTGGGTTCCGATGGGATACTGCTCGGCCCCCTGGTTGAAAACGGCGAGACCGGGTTGAGGATATTCAATCCTGACGGCAGCGAGGCTGAAAAGAGCGGGAACGGAATCAGAATATTTTCCAAATATCTCATCGACACCGGCTATGCAGCGGAACGCAGATTCGAGCTTAATACACGGGGCGGCCTTGTCAGTGTGGAGATTCTGGATCAAAGCGGGAACAGGATTTCGGTTGATATGGGGACAGTGACGTTCAAAAGCACCGGCATCCCGGTTGCCGGGCCGGAACGCGACGTGGTGGATGAAGAGTTGACGATTCGAGGCGAGTCGTATCGCATGACCTGTCTGTCAATCGGCAATCCGCACTGCGTCATACCGGTTTCTGAGCCGTCCAGGGAGCTGGCTATAAGAATCGGGCCGTGCGTGGAGCGGCACGGGATGTTTCCGAACAGGATCAATCTGCAGCTCGTGCAGGTGATCGACAGAAACGCCGTCAGGATCGAGATCTGGGAACGCGGAGCAGGATACACCACGGCCTCGGGAAGCAGAAGTTGCGCGGCAGCGAGCGCCATGTTCCGGCTGGGAAGAGTTGACAGAAACGTGGCAGTGAACATGCCTGGCGGAGTTATCGACATTTTAATACGGGAGGACGGACATGTTTTGATGACAGGAGAAGTTGCCGGGGTAATGAGCGGAAAATTTCATCCCGACTTGCGCAATCATCTGAATAAGGAGAAGACCTAATGATGGCGTTGCCGAAATCGATCAAAGTCTTATGGCAGATCTTTAAATATGGACATGTTCCTTCTGTCGGATATTTCTCTTTGACAAAAATTGAGCAACCCGGAGGAGGCGAATGAACGAAGTGGCAATCTATACCAGGGACAAATTGAAATTGAAGCCCGCAGTGCCGGGAGCGGTGATGTGGGCAATAGCGCTCCAAAAAGCCATGCTTACGTATTTCGAGATGGAGGCGAATACCGTGTTTCCCGAGCATTCCCACGAGGCCGAGCAGATCACGCTCGTGCTTGAAGGCAGCCTGACGTTCCTGTACCAGGGCAAAAAAGTGAATATCAATGCCGGGGAAGTGATCGCCATTCCTTCTAAAATCAGGCACTCGGTTACGACCGGGGACAAGCCCTGCACGGCAGTGGATGCCTGGTCTCCGATAAGGAAGGAGTATTTATAAGGGGGGATGAATCCTTGTATGGAGCCCGTCGCCACTTTTTACCCCATCCCTACCCTGGCCCTCCCCTTGAAGGGGAGGGAATTGAAACCGCAAGAATTGGCCGGGCACTGCTATTGATGAGTAGATTTTTTAATACCGACTGCCGGGGCGAAGGCAGGAGAATGTGGACCGCTGAACATTGTTATTTATGTTATGCGTGTCCGTCGCTATGCAGCTTTTTATCTTGCGTGCATCCCCTTTGCGAAACTGCCCAGGAGCGCTACGGCTTCCTCGATCTGGTCTGACCAGAATGCGGAATTCAAGCGTATGAAGTTCCGGTACTTTCGCTGAGAGGAAAATATCGGCCCCGGGGCTATCGCGATGCCGGCTCTGTGCGCTTTTTCATACAGGATAAGGGAGTCGGTCCGGCCGGGCAGCTCCACCCAAAGAACGTGTCCGCCTGAAGGACGGGTCACTCTCGTTCCCTCCGGGAACTGTCTTCTCACGGCGTCGGCCATGTGAACCGCGTTTTGGGCATAGATTTTCCGGATCTTTCGTAAATGCCGGTCATAGCCGCCGTCTGCCAGAAAAGCGGCCAGGGCAAGCTGTGTGGGAGTTGCTGTGCCGAGATTGCTCACCGATTTCAGGTGGAGGACGTCGGCCCGAAATCTTCCCGGCGCGATCCATCCTATACGGTAACCCGGCGCCAGAGTCTTTGAAAATGACGAGCACAGGAGCACATTCCCTTTTTTGTCGAATGCCTTTGCTATCTTCGGGCGGTTGACGGAATAGGCGAGATCGCCGTATATGTCGTCTTCAATGAGGGGAACATTGCGGTCCGCGAAGAGTTCGACCAGTTCCTGCTTGCGGGCGTCGGGCATGCAGCTTCCGAGCGGATTGTTGAAGTTCGGAGTAAAGAGGCCGGCGCGCACCCTGTTCCTCTTCATCACGCGGCGAAGCGTTTCGATGCTGACTCCGTCCCGCGGATGAGTCGGAATTTCGAGGGCCCGGAGCCCGAATGCCTCGATTGCCTGAAAAAAATTATAAAACGTGGGAGACTCGATTGCGACGGTGTCGCCGGGACGGCAGATAATCTGAAGCGCCAATATGATCGCCTCCTGGCATCCGGAGGTGATAATGATATCCTCCGGGGTAAGCGAACATCCTGCAGCCAGCGCGCGTTTGGCAATTTGGACCCGGAGTGTCTCTATTCCGGGGGCGAACTCGTAAGAGATGCTGCGTGCGCCGTAACGCCGGGTAACGGAGGAGAGGGTTCTGTTGAGGCGGGCTACGGGAAGCAGCGCGGGATTGGGAACGGCGGCCCCCAGTAGGATGAGATCCTGGTTGCGCGTATCCTGCATCACCATCATCGTAAGCTCATTCGTGCTCACCCTTGTGGGCTTAATTGCCGGTTTGGATATTTCCGGTTCAGGGAGGTTCGGGAAAAAAAACGGTTTGACGTAATATCCCGACTGGGGGCGGCATTCGATCAGGCTGCGGTCTTCAAGCAGCCGGTAGGCCTCCATTACGGTTGCAATGCTCACCTTCATCTGGCTGCTCAACGCGCGCACGGACGGGATTCTATCTCCTGTACGATACGTGCCGTGGGAAATGAGGTGCTCGATGCTGGCTGAGACTTCTTCGTATAGGGTCGTAGTTTTCATGGTTCTGTCCGGCGTATTTTAGAGCATTGTACCTGAGACCTGCTATCCGAGCAAGGTACAATTTGTCCCTCAACGAACCGGTACAGTTTATGGTTATTAAAACTGTTATGTAGTCAAATGACTCGCACTGCATCTGTTATTCGTGCCGCGCCTGATTTATCATAGAAAGCATGATATCCCGGCTCGGGCATAAAAGAAACCGGACGACGCTCATAAATCGCGGAGCCCGCGAACGGATGGATCACCGGCGAGTTTTTTTGCCTGAACATGCCGTATTGACAGTTGAAAATTCGAGGCGATCCATGGAGGTCTTATGCGTGCAGGGTACGATATGGATAACGCTCAAACATGACTATAATGATCACATTCTGCATGACGGAACGAAATTTTTACCGGGCTGTAACGATCTGGTCGTCATTTGGGCGTTGACCGATGCACTACTAGTGGTACGGGACCTGACGACAGAGGGAGAAAAAGAGGGAATACTATGATCACCAGGATCGGAAACGGAAATGATATCAGCGGGATCATCGACCTTCAAAGGATAAACCTGTACGATAATCTCTCTCCAGATGAAAGGAAGCAGGGCTTTGTAAGCACGCCGTTCTCGGAAAATAATTTAGTAGAATTGATGTCGGAACGCGGGGTTTTCGTAGCCGAGCAGCAGGGAGAAATCGCCGGTTATGCCATGGCTGGGTCATGGGGTTATTTTTCGCAGTGGCCCATCTTTCCGTTCATGGAGGAACGGCTTGTATCGCTCTCCTTATCAAACCGGATCCGTGATTGCAGCTTTCAGTATGGTCCTGTCTGCATCAACTCTGCGTTGCGCGGATCAGGGATATTTCCTTTACTGTTCGAGGAAATGCGGAGCGAATTCGCTTCACGCTTCCCGATCGGCGTAACGTTTATTAATCGTGCAAACGAGCGCTCGTACAACGCTCACAGCAAGCTGGGTATGACAGTGGTCGATGCTTTCGACTTCTCAGGCAGAAGCTATTATATGCTGTCCTTTGACACTTCGCGCACGGTAATAGACTGCAAAGGCTGATAGGCGCATCTCGACCGGTTAAAAAAGAAAGAGAGAATTAGATGAAAAAAGAAACTCAATGCGTGCACAGCGGTTCTATCCATGATGCCATGTTCAACGGAGTGAACTCGCCCATTTTCACGTCGTCGGCTTTCGGGTATCTCGATCAGGAAGCAGTCGCCTACCCGCGCTACTTCAATACCCCGAACCAGCGAGTGGTGGTCGATAAGGTGTGCGCTTTGGAGGGTGCTGAAAGCGGCGTGCTCTTCAGCTCCGGCATGGCAGCGATGAGCACGTCTATTATTGCTTTTGCAGGCGCCGGAGACCACGTGGTAATGATGGACGAGCTCTACGGCGGAACGCATGCCTTCGCAACCGGTCAATTCAAAAGGTTTGGGATTGATATTGACTTTGCGCCTACCGATGCCGACGCAATTTGCCGGGCCGTACAGCGAAACACGAAAGTCGTGGTAATCGAATCGCCGACCAATCCGCTCTTAAGCGTGATCGATATCCGGAAAGTCGCGGAGTTTTGCCGGGACCGGGGCGTCGTCACGATTATCGATAACACCTTCGCCACGCCGTTATATCAGAATCCATGTAAACTGGGCATCGATGTGGTCGTACATAGCGGGACCAAATACCTGGGGGGCCATAGCGACATTTGTTGTGGCATAGCGGTTACGACGAAGGAAAAGGCGGGACGCATCCGCACTGTCGCGCTGAGCCTCGGCGGAAGCCTGAATGCTGCAACGTGCGCTCTGCTCGAACGAAGTCTCAAAACGCTTGCGATCAGGGTCGAAAGGCAGACTGAAAATGCGCGTAGGATTGCCGGATTCTTAGAAAGGCACCCGAAAGTCAGGCGGGTTAATTATCCCGGTCTTACGAGTTCGGCCTATCACCAGCTTGCGAAATCTCAAATGGATGGATTTGGCGCTATGCTGTCGTTCGAGCTTTATGAAGCAAAAACGGATGCAGACAAGCTTATTCGAAAACTTTGTATCATAAAACCGGCGGTCAGTCTCGGAGGCATTGAATCGACTATCTGCGCGCCCGCTGTCACATCCCACGCAAAGATTTCTGCTGAAGAACGAAAGAGGATAGGAATTTCCGATTCGCTTTTGCGGCTGTCGGTAGGCATCGAGCAGGCGGATGATTTGATCGAGGATCTCGAGCAGGCGATGAACTATTAGCGAGATGTTCAGATTAACGTAAACGCCTAAGAGACCCATCCCCCTCTCAATCTCCCCCTTGAAGGGGGAGAAGATATGGAGTTCCTCCCCTTGAAGGCCTTCAAGGGGAGGCTAGGTGAGGATGGGTCTATATTTTTGAATGCTGCATCGCATCAGCCTGGCGGAAGAAAGCTTCAATATAAATATGTGCATCGAAAGGACCGAATATGGACGAAAAGCAGCGAAAGGCAATGTTGAAAGAAACTTTTGACGCCGTATCCGGCGGCTACGATGGGGGAGCGCTTCGATTCTTTCCAAAAAGCGCCGAGCACATGACCGCGCTCCTGGGGCTGCGCGGCGACGAATGGGTGCTCGATGTCGCATGCGGCACCGGCCACGCTTCAATGGCGGCTGCGCGGAAGCTTCCGAGCGGCCGTGTCACAGCTGTAGATTTTTCTCCCGGCATGCTTGAGCAGGCTCGCAAAAAAACGTCTTCGCAGAATCTCGGGAACACCGAGTTCCTGGAACGGGACATGACGTGCCTCGGCTTTCCCGAAAAAACCTTTGATGCGGCAATCTGCGCCTTCGGTATCTTTTTTGTCGAAGACATGGATGCTCAGCTCAAGCATATCGCTTCGGTCGTAAAGCCCGGTGGCAGGATCATGATATCCAATTTTCAGGAGAATTACTTTTATACGCTTAAGGATTTGATGGTAAATCGGTTGGTTCAGTACGGGGTACAGGTGCCGCCTCAGACCTGGAAACGCATTGCGAACGAAGCGGGGTGCAGAGAGCTGTTCCAAAAGGCCGGCCTCACGGACATTCGTGTCGAAACAAAGAATGTCGGCTATTACCTCGAGAATGCGGAACAGTGGTGGTATCTGATTTGGAATGCGGGCTTTCGAAGGATGGTGAGCCAGCTCAAGCCTGACGATCAGGCGCGGTTCAAGCGGGAACATCTGCAGGAAATCGAGAATCTCAGAACCGGTGACGGGATATGGCTCGACGTGGGCGTGCTGTATACTATGGGAACGAAAATTTAAATAAAGAGCTTAAGAACAGTGATTTATTTGCAAAGACGCACCTGCATGCCCTACGCTCTACTTCTTGCGGATTTTGTTCATGCCCGCGTTCTGTAGCAGGGTACGGCTTTGCACGAGACAGACTTTGTAGTCTTCTATCGAAGGGATATCAGCGTGATCACCGTTAACATATGTGATGCATTGGAAATCGACGCCGAAGAGATATTGGAAGTCCAGAAACTGGCCTTTTACCGCCAGGGGATTTTGTATAACGATTTATCGCTGCCTCCGCTCGTGCAGACGCTGGAGGAGCTGGTTCGCGATTTCAAAACATATTCGTTCCTGAAAGCAATAAATGGGTCCAGGATAGTCGGATCTGTCAGGGCCGTAGTAGAGGGGGATACGTGCTTCATATCCCGGTTGATCGTCCATCCCGATTATCAAAACAGGGGCATCGGGAAAAAGCTGATGTTCGATATTGAAAACAGGTTCAGCGGCGCGCGGCGCTATGAGTTGAACACCGGTCATAAAAGCGTGAAGAATCTTGTTTTATATGATAAACTCGGGTATCGCAAATTTCAGGAGAAACTCCAGGGTGAACATGTCGCGCTGGTCTGTCTTGAAAAAAGGAGAATATGATTCGGGTGATCGGATCGATAAAACCACGGGGGAATATACAATGAACGACCTCTTTTCAGACAGAATGGCTGACGTCCCGCGTTCATTCATTCGCGAAATTCTGAAGGTCACGCTCGACCGCGAGATAATCTCTTTTGCCGGAGGACTGCCCAACAGGGAGCTGTTTCCCGCTGAAGAGATCCAGGAAGCGACAAACAAGGTATTCAGAACGCATGGCAGGGATATTTACCAGTACAGCAGTTCTGAAGGAAATGCCGGGCTGAGGGAATATATCTCGGATCGATATCGTCAGAAGCATATCGATATTCCTGTTGAAAACATCCTGATTACAAGCGGCTCACAACAAGGCCTTGATCTTCTGGGAAAGATATTCCTGAACGATGGCGACAGTTTGATAATTGAAGAGCCGGGGTATCTCGGCGCCATCCAGGCCTTTTCGATTTATAAACCGAAGTTTCTTCCCATACCCGTGTCGGAAACGGGAATGGATACAGGCAAACTGAGAGCGGTTATGTCATCGGAAAAACCGAAGCTGATGTACATCGTCCCCAATTTCCAGAATCCGTCCGGCATATCCTACTCGGAGGAAAACAGGCGCGAGGTATCGGCACTTCTTCAACGCACGAAGACCATATTGATAGAAGACGATCCTTACGGCGAGTTGAGGTTCGAGGGCGAAGCCCGAAAGTCGTTCAAAGAGCTGCTGCCGGATACTACCGTGCTCCTGGGTTCGTTCTCCAAAATCATTGTCCCGGGGTTCCGCCTGGGGTGGATTGCTGCTCCAAAGCAAATTATGGAGAAACTGCTGATCGCTAAGCAGGCAACCGATCTCCACACAAGCGGGTTTACGCAGGCAATTATTTACCAGTATCTTATGGATTACGATATAGACAAACATATAAGCAAAATCCGGGAAGCCTACGGAAACCAATGCAGGGCGATGATACAGAGCATCCGGAAGCATTTTCCTCGTGAAGTGGCGCATACCACGCCGCAGGGGGGAATGTTTATATGGGCGGAATTGCCCCGGGATTGCGTGTCGCTCGACCTGTTCAACCTGGCCGTAAAGGAAAAAGTGATTTTTGTGCCTGGCAACCCGTTTTATGTCAATAGGACAAGGACCCGGACCATGCGGCTTAATTTTTCATGCGTGGATGAACCTACGATAGAGATAGGCATCAACCGACTGGGTGGGGCAATTCGGGAGCTTTTAAGAAAGTCTGTGTAGCTGCAGAGCGGTTAAATCTAGTGTAGTGTCTCACAAACGACTGGTGTTATCATAGCGCGGCAGCAGGCCGCAACCAAACTTGTAGGGCAAGGCTTTAGCCTTGCTGAAAGCGCCGGAACAGCAGCAACCCTAAAGGGTCGCCCTACAAATTCATCAGCAAATATTCATGCGAAGATAAGTTTTCGATGAGAAATCATCATAACACCGTCCATTTAAGAGACACTACACTAGTATGAAGAAAAGCTTATTTGAGTATTGCGTTTCAAAGCTAAACCTGTCTTCGAGCGCTCAATATTCCATCCTGGATTTTGGCTGCGGGGCAGGGGATTTGCTTGGACTTATTTCCCGAAATGTCGGCGCCGGATCCAATCTGCTCGGGATAGACGGGAACGAGCAATTCATCAAAGAGGCGAACAAGAGATACCCAAACATCAAATTTGGCTGCGAAAAATTCGACTGTAAACTTAGCCAACCGGATGCCTCCTTTGATTTAATCGTCACAATTGATGTCATTGAATGCATCAGTAACAAGAAGGCGCTAATCGACGAATTCCATCGGCTTTTGAAACCGGGCGGAAAAGTGCTGGCAGCGCATTGGGATTGGGACACGATGCTATATGACGTCGAAAGCAAAGACATCGCCCGGAAAGCAATCTCAGCTTTTTCCAACTGGAAACAGCCATGGATGGATGATTGCGACAGCCAAATGGGAAGAAAACTTTGGGGATTTTTTGAGGGCAGCAGGAAGTTTCGAGGGAAGCCGGATTCCTTTAATCTTATTGAGACGTGTTATGAGCCGGGTAAATACGGTTTCGACCGCATGCAGGATATCGCGAAGTTGATTGATAAGGGCAGGATCAGTACAGTGGAGTATGAAAGGTTGCATTGCGAATTGATTGAGAACAACGCGAAGGGGCAATATTTCTTTTGCGTGACATCTTTTATCTATTGTGGGGAGATGGCATGATTACTCCACCCGGCACGACGAGACCAAGGTTCATGACTTCCCACTCATAAGCGGAGGAGATGAAGGTATGAAGGGTCAGGCACCCCCAGCCATAGAAGTCTCCGGCAAACTCAAGGTGTTGCCCCTGGAGGGTACGCCCCGCAACCGAGGTTTGATCCACGGCAGGACCATGAGAGAACAAATTCACGAGCTGCTGCATCTGTGGAAAATAGAGCTTGCGCGGCATTCCAAGATTGAGGCGGACGCCTTCATCAAGCGTTTCGTCAGCCGGTCGGATTATGCTGCTGCGGTGCGAATATGGACACCGGAGCTCTTGGAGGAAATCAAAGGTATTGCAGAAGGCGCGGGCGTTGACTTCGACACGATGTTTGTTTTTCAGCTCGCAGATGAATGCTACGCCAACGGAAAAACGATTGCGCAAGACCGTTGCAGCAGCCTGGGGTTCAGCATGAGAGATCAGCAGGCAGCCTGCATTGCGCAGAATATGGATATCGAGTCTTATACTGATGGATTCCAGTTGGTCCTGCATATCAAGCACCAGGACCTTGACATGGAATCATATGTCTTGACTCTTGCGGGCTGCATTGGCTTGAACGGCATGAATAACAAAGCAATCGGAATCTGCTGCAATATGCTGCCCCAGTTAAACAACTGCCGTGATGGATTGCCGGTTGCCTGCGTTGTCCGGGGCGTGCTGCAGCAGCGCACCGAGGACGAAGCAATCGGATTTCTCCATCGTATCAAACATGCTTCGGGACAAAACTATGTCCTCGGCGGGCCGACCAATGTTTACAGCTTCGAATGTTCGGCCGGACAGATCAGCCGTTTTAAGCCGAGCAGGAGAGAGGACGTCGTGTGGCATACCAACCATCCCCTGGTCAACGACGATTACATTTCGGATTACCGCGCACTGCTGGAAAGAGGGACCAATCTGGAAAATGTTGAGCCGAACACACGGAATCGGCTGCAAGCCCTGGAGCGGAGGTTTACAGTTGATTCAGTTGGATGGGGCGTTCCATTTGTGAAGGAGGCTCTCACGTCGCACGATTCAGTAGAATATCCTGTCTGCAGGCCGAAAGGGCAGGAATATGCTTTTACGTTTGCCTCTACAATTATGGTCCTGTCTGAAGAGCCGGAATTCCATGTAGCCCCGGGACCGCCGGATGTGACACCTTATAATAAATTATCTTTTTCGAAGAAGGCTCAAGTTTGATCGATTAATCTGACTGAGTGGTTCAAGGATACTGCCGAGAGAAACGTGAGGCGTTTCTATATTTATTGCTTATTGATTTATCGTTTGTAACTATTCAGGTCATTTTTTTATCCGCAGATTACGCAGATTTCGCAGATAAAAACAAAACCAGAATTCCGGTTAAAATCTGCGTAAATCTGCGAAATCTGCGGATAGAAGGGTTTTTTCTCAGATTTGTCTTAATGCCGTTCTGAAAAGAAGCTGAATGGTTACTATCGTTTCAAGGGGGTTTTCCTGTAATGGCTTTTATCAATGACAACTACTTGAAACTCAAGGCTGGATACCTATTCCCTGAGATTGGACGCCGCGTCCGAGCCTTTACTGAGGCAAACCCCAATGTCAAGGTCATCCGGCTGGGCATCGGCGATGTATCCCGACCGCTCCCACCCTTAGTCATTAAAGCTTTCCATGATGCGGTTAATGACCTTGCGAGCGAGGAAACGTTTGCCGGCTACGGCCCGGAGCAAGGGTACGAATGGCTCGTTAAGGCTATTATCGAAAAGTCATATAGGCCGCTCGGAGTTTCGCTGAAACCTCTGGAGATTTTTATATCAGACGGTTCTAAATGCGATACAGCCAACATCCTCGATATTTTCGACCTCGACAACGTTGTCGCCATCGGCGATCCGGTCTACCCGGTCTATAACGACACCAACGTCATGATCGGCCGCACCGGCGAGGCTGACGCGGAGGGGTACTACAAGGGTGTTGTCTACTTGCCGTGCACAGAGGCGAACCACTTCATACCGGCGCTTCCGAAGGAAAAGGTGGACATCATCTATCTCTGCTTCCCTAATAACCCCACCGGCGCTGTCGCCGCGAAAGCAGAGCTCAAGAAGTGGGTCGATTACGCTGTCGCGAACGATGCCGTCATCTTCTTCGATGCCGCTTACGAGGCATTCATCACCAATCCGTCACTCCCCCATTCCATCTATGAGGTGGAAGGGGCTAAGAAGTGCGCCATCGAGTTCCGCTCCTTCTCCAAGACCGCCGGTTTCACCGGCGTCCGCTGCGGCCTGGTGGTCGTTCCCGAAGAGTTGACCGGCAAGACCTCCACCGGCGAGCGTTACAGTTTCAACAAGCTCTGGCTGCGCCGCACCACCACCAAGTTTAACGGCGCCTCCTATCCAGTCCAGAAGGCTGCGGCCGCAGTCTACACCGATGAAGGGTGGAAACAGATCAAGGAAATCATCGACTACTACATGGGGAATGCCAAAATAATCCGCGAAGGCTTGTCCTCCGCCGGCCTCACCATCTACGGCGGCGTCAACGCCCCCTATATCTGGCTCAAAACTCCCGGCGGTATGAGCAGTTGGGCTTTCTTCGACAAGCTTCTCAAAGAGTGCAACGTCGTCGGCACCCCGGGCAGCGGCTTTGGGCCGAGTGGCGAAGGATTCTTCCGGCTTTCATCTTTAGGCAATCAGGCGAGTGCAGAGGAGGCGGTTGAGAGGATCAAGAAGAACCTGAAGTGTTAGCCGGGATAATCAGCAGACAAAAGGGTAAATATATGTCAATAAGTGAACAAGAAATAATTGATGCGCGCGAGAGACTATTCAAAAATGTAGTTGATTATTTTCGGTCGAGGAAGGGCGTGAAGGCTATCTTTGTCGGGGGCTCCGTCGCGGAAGGAACGACCGATGCTTATTCAGACATAGATTTTCGAATAGTCGTCGATCCGGAGTACCATAAAAAATTCGTTTCCGATCGCTTGTCAATGCCGAAGAACTGGGGAGAATGGCTCTTTAATGAATGGATCGAAGATGCAATTCACTGCGTGTCGCATTTCAAGCCTTTCAATAAAGTGGACGTCTTTTACTTTACTCCCGAGCACCTCAAACCGTCGCCCTGGTATAGCCTGCCGGTCCGGATAGTGTACGATCCGGAGGGTCTGGTCGCCCGGCTTGTCGAAACTTCGCGTGGTTTGACCTTTTCGCATGACATCGCTGAGATCGATCGGAGCATTAGCCGGGTGATTTCGTGTGCGCAGGAAGTGTATCGACGCGTCCGCCGGGAAGAACTTTTCTTTGCCCATGCGGAGCTTACAAACGTTCGATACTTCATGGCCCACCTTGATGATTATTTTCGGAACAACCCGCCGAGGGCCGTTGCGCTGTCCCATTATGAAAACCGGGGAAGCGATTATATAGTTAAGGCAATCATGGACTCCGACGCGCCACTGCAGCCTGATGCTATACTAAAAAGCTGTAACATCCTGCTGACTGCCTTTTTGAAGCAGATGGACCTGCTCTATCAGAAATTCCGGTTCGAGCGAATAAAGGAATCCGACGAGTTTGCGTTGAAAATGGTCATGGAACTCAGCAAGGAATATCTATCGCAACTATCATTTCGGAATGAGGCGGGGAGTTGAAACACAGCGAACGGCCGACGATAAATCGAGCGGCGAAGAAGTCCGACCGAAGCGAATCGAAGAACTTGCTGCAGAGTCAATTCGCGGATGCCGAGGTCGGTACTGCGAAGATGATGAGGATAGGAACAGTCAAAATTTGGTAACTATTCAGGTCATTTTTTTATCCGCAGATTACGCAGATTTCGCAGATAAAAACAAAACCAGAATTCCGGTTAAAATCTGCGTAAATCTGCGAAATCTGCGGATAGAAGGTTTTTTTCTCAGATTTGTCTTAATGCCGTTCTGAAAAGAAGCTGAATGGTTACAAAATTTGTTCCATAAATATCCGCCATTTTTTCTTTAACCTCCTCTCATTCTCGGCTATACTCCTAATTTGAACCGGCCGCATGCTTGTTGACGACAGGATTTGCAATAAATAATATTGCCGGAGAATGACTATGATTGAAACAATAACATATGCCAAGATTAAACCGAAATCGTGCGATTCTTTTACGACTTCAATGAAGGTTGCAATTGGCTGTTGAACAAAGTAGGTTCTGTAAAATAAGGCGTCCAGGAGTGAAACATAGATTATGAAACGTGTTGCGATAATCGGCGGCGGGATCACCGGGCTGACGATAGCCCATGCTTTGGAGCAGCATAATAAGAATTCATCCGAACCCATCGACTATGTACTTATCGAGCGAGCAAGGCGATTAGGCGGCAAAGTAATTACCGAGAATATCGATGGCTTCCGTGTCGAAGCAGGCCCTGATTGTTTTATAGCCGAAAAGCCGTGGGTCAATCAGCTCGTATCTCAGCTCGGCATTGAAGACCGAGTTTTAAATCCGAACGAATCAAGCAAACGCTCCTTACATCTATTCCCAGGGCAAAATTCATGAACTGCCTGAAGGTCTCCTGCTGCTCCTTCCAACGAAGATAACCCCCTTCCTGCTCAGCCCCCTGATCTCGTGGAAAGGCAAAGCGCGTATGGCCTGCGATGCTTTCATTCCAAGAAGGAAAGATGCTGCGGACGAGACGCTGCCGTCGTTCGTTCAGCGGCGTTTAGGGCAAGAAATTCTCGACAAAATTGCGGCGCCCCTGGTCGGCGGCATTCATTCCAATAATCCGGAAACGATGAGTCTTCAAGCCAGCTTTCCCCGCTTTCTTAAAAATGGAAGAAGAGTATGGAAGCATGACCCGGGCCATGCTGACAGCCAGAGTAAAAACCTCGTTTGCGAAGTCCAAGGCGAGCGGAAGTCACTTCCTGAGTTTCATGCATGGGATGGGCGAGATCACTGATTCTCTTATTGCAGGTCTGGAAAAAAATCGGATCCTTACGGGGAGAAGCGTAACCCGGATCGAAAAAGTATCGCGTAAAAATAAAACCGGCTACAAGTTGTTTTTCTCGAATGGCCATGATCCGATGGAAGTTGATGCGGCGGTTCTTGCAACGGTGTCAAATCAGGCAGCGCGGATTCTTGATGAAGTGGATAGCCGGGTCGCCGGCCTATTGCGGGAGATCCCTCAGGGATCCTCCGCAAATCTGTCCCTGGCCTTCAGATCGCATGAACTCGCGAAAATTCCGGACGGATTCGGACTGATGATTCCCGCTATGGAGAAAAGAAAGATATCGGCACTGACGCTCAGCTCCACGAAGTGGAATAACCGTGTTCCTGAGCCAAAATATAGTCTCATAAGGGTCTTCCTGGGAGGCTACCGGAACCAGGAGTTGGCCTTGATGGAGGACAGAGATCTGATCAAGCTTGTCCGGGAAGAGTTGTCCGATCTTTTCGGAATTACAGCTGCTCCGGTCAAGACGGCTATTCATCGCTGGATTGAAGAGCGGCCTCAATATACATTGGGACACCTTGAACGGGTGCGATGTATAGAAGATCGGCTCTCTCGGCACAAAGGACTCTTTCTGGCCGGCTGCTCTTATCACGGCATCGGAGTCGGCGATTGTGTTGCGTCCGGGATGACCGTTTCGAAAGCAGTGATCGAATTTGTAAAGGGCTTGACTGAATTACACGAGCAAAATGCTCATCACAGAAAAACATAAGGATATTAGAGCTACCGTGATGCACCGGATTAGCGGAGACGTAACGATTGAAGACGCCGAAAGGGGTGTAAAGGAAGCTGTCGAAATCATTGAGACTGACATTCAGCAAGACGGCAGGATCAATGTGATCATAAATATGCAAGGCGCAAACTTTACTAGCTTGATGGCGCACAAGACATGGCGTCAAGGAATTGGAACAGCTTCAGCTATAAGACAAAAGATCGACTATGTCATCATGATAATCGGCGATTCACCGCAGGGAAGAGCGGAAAAAGAATTCATGCAAACGGAAACATTAAAGTTCTTTTTCGATCTTGACGAAGCAACAAAATGGCTGAGAGACAGGAAGAACTGAAGCCTGGCGGAAGCTTGCTATCCCGCGCCTTGGCATCCCCCGGCTCCCGCCGGGGGTGGAAAGCGCTAACTCGCGCCGGCATGAAGCGCCGTGCAAACGCGAGTTAGCAGTTCCGCCATGCACTCGCGCTAAGCGCACTCGTAAACGCTTGGTGCAGGCGGGAGGTCGCGTTATTGAGGGGAGCCTCCGGCTCCTGCCGGAGGGGGCTCCACTGGAAAGAAAACTTGGGCAAAGAAATTGACTGCTGGATCTCGCCAGGCGCAACATACGCTTCTGCAGGGTCGATAGTAAAGTGCTCTCAGATTTTTAGAAGTAATTCATGAATAAGAAAAGTGAGGACCGGATATGGCAAGAATAGGCATTTTGACTTGTTCCAATGCTACACAGGACCTCGGCTGCTCTTCAGCCAGTTGTCTGGCGGATTTTAGAAAAAGAAAAGGGACGTTCGCAAATTACCCGCCTGATGAAAAACTCACACTCATGGGTATTATAAACTGTCCGGGCTGTCCTACGCTCACCGGACCTGACAAGCTGATCAATAGAATCCGGGCATTAACCGATTTCCAGGTCGACACTATACATTTTTCCTATTGCATAAAGGCACTTTGTCCGTTCAAGGAAAAATACAGGGATGCGCTTCAACAATCCTTCTCAAATATCAGAATTGTGATCGGCACACACGAAGAACATGTTACACCGGAAGAATTTCGGGGCCGGGTCAAGAAGCTGTTCTGTCAACCGCGGAAAACCATGGTTGATATCATTCTGAACAAAGACGAGGAGCGGTAACGTGTGAGCCCCTTTCTGCTGGAGGCGATAATGAACATTCCGGTAGGCAAAAATAGAACCTGGATAGCGCGTTTGCATGAAAGCATTGACCGGCTTGACAAGAACCTGAAATACACCATAATGATGCCGGCCGGAAAAGCATGTGCTTCAGATTTAATGCAACTATGTGAAAAGTACCTGGAAAGAAGGGTAGGCTCCGTTGAGGATCTTGTAACAGGATGGAATATGCTTCGTGACAAGCGCAAGCTGAACGGCAAGTGGGAGTTTGAAGGGAATACCGTCAAAAGCATATTTGGCGAATGCGGCTGCCCGCTTGTCCGGTCCGGATTGATCGAACTTCATCCCGTCCAATGTTATTGCTCACAGGGCATGATGGAAGCAATATTTTCCCAGGCGGAAAAAAAGACGGTTGAGGTAGAAATCAAACGCTCCATCGGCAGGGGCGACGAGGTATGCGAATTTTTGATAAAGTTGTAGTCATCTTTATTCTTTTCGGCATGCGAGGAGCATATAATAAATCTCACGTTGAGTTCAGACATTGTACGGCAGCAAATATGCGCAGGGGGATGAGCTATGTTCAAGCGCCTCATTAGAGTAGCTTATCGGGTCTCGGATATTGAAAAAGCAAAAAATTGGTATCGGAAGATTCTTGAAGCAGAACCCAAGTTCGATTCGCCGTTCGCTGTAATCTTTCCAGTCGGAGATTCCGAATTAGTCCTTACACCGGCTGCAGGGCCGCTGTCCAAGAGCGATGAAACCGCCACGATTTATTGGGGCGTTGATGATGTAGATGCCGCGTATAAGCTGCTCCTTCAAGCGGGCGCTGCTTCTCATACTGAAATTGACACTATTTCCGGGACGAGGAGGGCGAGCGTAGTTGATCCATTTGGAAATATACTCGGGATTATCGGCACGACAGCGGACAAGACCAAGAGATCCATCGAGCAACAACCGTCTGAAACCGCTATGATCGTTACGTTTTATCGCGCCCTCGCCTCGCTGGATGAGAGAGAAGAGATCAGAGGTGGTGATTATCTCGCGAAAAAGTTTCTTCCGGAAGACCGCAAAAAAGTAATTAAAGACCCGGCCACAAGGAGCTGGTTGATAAAGACGGGAACCATCCCCGGGATGTATGAATACATGATTGCCCGCACGGCGTACTTCGATCAGGTCGTGGAAAGGGCACTGCGAGAAAATATTCCGCAGATTGTATTCTTAGGTGCGGGGTACGACAGTAGATCGTATCGTTTCAGGGAAATTATCAAGCAGACCAGAATCTTCGAGGTAGATGCCCCTACGACGCAGCAGAGGAAAAAAGAGCTATTGCAGAAATCAGGTATTCTTAAGCCGGAACAGCTGACTTTTGTTTCGGTAAACTTCGATAAGGACCCCCTAAAGGAAGTACTGTTGCGGTCAGGCTTTGATAGGAATAAAAAAACATTATTCATATGGGAAGGTGTCACCTTTTACTTATCACCTAAAGCTGTTAATGACACCCTGAATTTTGTCAAATCGAATTCACCTGTCGGCAGCACTCTATGCTTCGACTATACATTTTTTTCACCGCATAAATTGGATGGATACGGCGTACACGAATTGAGGAAAACCATGAAAGCTCATTTTCCCGGAGAAGCCATGCAATTTGAAATTGAAGAGGGAAAAATTGGTTCGTTTTTATCGGAGAGAGGCTTCACGATTATTGATCATCTCACAACAGAGGACATGCAAGCGAAATACCTTTCGCTTCGTGACGGTTCCTCTGGAGGAAAAGTAACCGAGATGTTCTGTTTTGCACAGGCATCAGTTTCGTAAGTCTTGACACAAAGATCGCAACCTGCTGTAACACTCGCAACTATTGGCGAGAGGAGCATGTACTGCACCCTTCACCCGCGTGTTAAACCCAAAAGGGGAGGCACAAACAATGTTAAGCCCGGAAAGTCAACAAATACGGCTCTGGTTGGTTCAGAATATGAAAAATGCTCCCCCGCCGTCCTCTATCCAAGAGGCACGAGATGGTCTCAACGCGTTGGCAAGACAAACGCCTTTGCCCGCCGGGACCCAAGTTGAGCCGATCACTGCAGGCGGTGTGCCTTGCGACTGGGTCAGCGCTCCCGATACGGCTACAGATAAAATCATCCTCTGTCTCCACGGCGGAGGTTATACCATGGGTTCCAGCCAATCGGTGCATCGTATAGCCTCTCTTCTCTCGACTGCTTCAGGATGTCGTGCCTTGGTCATTGACTATCGTCTGGCGCCGGAACATCCTTTCCCCGCCGCCATAGAAGATGTAACTGCAGCCTATCGTTGGTTGCTCGACCAGGGCATACTGCCCCACCATATCGTCATTGTGGGCGTATCGTCAGGCGGCGGCCTGACCCTTGCTACGCTGGTTACGCTCCGCGATGCCGGTGTTGCACTTCCGGCAAGCGCGGTGCTCCTCTCGCCCTGGACCGACCTCGCCGGGACCGGTGAATCAATGACCACCCGCGCCGAAGCGGATCCCATGGTGACCCCCGATATGAATCGATACCATGCCGCTCTCTATTCAGGTGAAATGGATTTGCGTCATCCGCTCATCTCACCGCTCTACGCTGATCTAAGCGGCCTGCCGCCGTTGCTCATCCATGTCGGCAGCGATGAGATCATGCTGGACGATTCGATACGTGTGGCAGAGCGGGCGAAGGCAGTCGGGGTTGAGGTGACGTTGGACGTCTGGGAGGGCATGTGGCATGTTTGGCACGCATTCGCTGCCCAACTGCCGGAAGGACAGCAGGCTCTCGATCAGGTCGGTCAAATCATCCGGCGGAAACTGGCATAACCCTGATCGCCCGGCATTCTGAGAAGGGGAGTTTCACACTGTTTTTCGATAGCTATCGTTTCGACTGGCCCGAGGATACGCTTCGCAACGCCGTTTCTCTGGACGGCATAACAGCGAATGCTGCGAGCAGAACGGCCCTTCAGGAATACAGGAGGATGCATGCTGCAATCCAGGAGGCATGTCGAGATTACATGACAGGACAAGTCACTCCAGCGGAGGCTGCACAATCGCGCCGCTGATTTCGGATGTCGATCAAGGAATGATGTAAATGAAAATTGAAAAGCTGTATGACAATATCGACATGGCGGAAGCTGTAGCCAAATTCATTTATGATGAATTTGTCAGTAAATCCAAATCGCAATTTACTTTTAATGACGTCGTGGAATTTATTAAAAAAACAAACAACAATAGATTGCCAATAACCTATGTTGCGATAGAAAATAACGAATGTATTGGAACAGCGTCGTTGTTTGTAAATGATTTAACGACGCGAATGGATTTATCACCCTGGTTGGCATCGCTTGTCGTTGGACATGATTATCGAAATAAGGGCGTTGGCGAAAAGTTGATCAACTATGCACTTAACGAGGCAAAATCACTTGGTTATGAAAAAGTATTTTTAAAAACTGAAAACAAGGGAAGTTTTTACAGCAAAAGAGGATGGAAGTACATCGGAAAAGGCATAGATAAGTATGGTCAGGAAACCGATTTATATGAGTATGAGATTCAAAATTTGCCCGCACAACCACCGATTGCGTCCGCCGCGTGAATTAGAGGCCCGCATCATGAGCGTCGAGGCTCTTGCGCCCAAGGTCGCTAACCCTTTCATCGGACCGGCGAACAGATGTTGTTTTTCGTCCGCTCAGGTCAAACGTTAACCTACAGGGAGAACGGAATCGTATGAAGACCGCAATCAACCTCAGTGAAAAGTTTTCGAAGTTCTCTGAGCACTGGTCGCCGAAGATCATCGCGCAGATGAACGACTATCACTTTAAGCTTGTGAAGTTCCAAGGCGAGTTTGTTTGGCACAGCCACTCTGACACGGACGAGGTGTTCATTGTTCTCGATGGGGCGATGATGATTCATTTCCGAGACGGTGATGTCTCCGGTCGCAGCAGGCGAGATGTTCGTCATTTCAAAGTCCGTGGAGCACAAGACGTCGGCCAAGACCGAATGCAGGGCTATGCTCGTCGAGGCGGCCGGTACGGCGAACACCGGAGAAGTCGTGAGCGAGAAAACCGCGACGAGCGGTGTATGGATCTAACGGCCGCACGGAAGCAGCGGATGACGCCGCGGCATTCACCACAGAGACCCTCACCGTATCAAACGGCGCAGTAACGTGAGTCTTAGTGAAAATCCAGTATTCGTCGAGGCGGTGCAATGAATCGAGTGAACACGATCGGTTCTCTGTTTCAGCGGGCATGCGTAGAAAGACGGAAGAGATGGAATGGTCGGACACCGCGGCCGTGAAGGGGAGATGTATGTTCATAGGCCATTACGCAGTCGGGTTCGGGCTCAAGAGGATGGCGCCGAAGTTGTCTCTCGGCATGCTGGTCTTGGGGGCGACCCTCCTTGATATCATATTCGGAATATTCGTGCTCACCGGCGTCGAGCATGCGCGGATCGTGCCCGGCGCCTCTGCGGCTGCGCCGTTTGAATTTTACGATTATCCCATAAGCCACAGCGCCCTCGGCGCGGTGGTCTGGTCATTCATCGGGTTTCTGGTGTATTGGCTATGGCCGGGGAAAGACCGCGCACAGCGGAAACGGCCGGCAGCGGTCCTTGCACTCGCTATCTTCTCCCATTATGTCCTCGACGTGATCTCGCATACTCCCGACATGCCGCTTCTGGGAAACGGCTCTCCCAAACTGGGATTTTCGCTCTGGGACAGCCTGCCTGCAACAATAGCGGTGGAGGTCGCGCTCTTCGTCGTCGGAATCGTGTTCTATCTTCGCGCCCGCAGCGCGCTTCGGCCTTCCGCCAAATACGGGCTTGCCGCGCTGATAATTATTCTGACGGCCTCGTTTCTCGGAGGTTCCTTCGGACCTCCCCCTCCGAACATGACGATAATCGGAATCATGCTCACAGCAGGACAGGCGGCCTATATCGCCTTCGCGTATTGGATAGACAAAGACGGCTGACAGCGGTAGCTCGCATGAAGGATGTCGGCATAGCCATAGCCAAACAACGGCCTACAATATCAGCAAAGATCAAAGCATAAAAAATATCATAAGGTGGAGAAGATGGATACAAACAGAAAAACAGCAATAATCGTGGGAGTGTTATTCATAACTGCGACGGTCGCGATACTGAGAAGCTGCGACGTTCTGCTACGGGCATTTTCAGAGAATTGGATGCGCTCTACCGGAAGTTCCCGCTGGAACGAACCAGGGAATCCGACGAGTATGCATTGAAAATGGTCTTGTACCTTAGTAAGGCATATCTTTCGTCTTAGTAACGATTACTTTTTTTGAAAGGTGATTAACACGTGCAGTTTACAAGGGAGGAAACATAGTTGTCATACGATCCCTACGGGGGAATTCTGGTGTTTGATCAGGGGCAGTCTGATGCCACGATGGCGGGTCCTTCGCGGTATGATGCTCAAATGAATGACCGGGATTTCTCCCGGTTACTCGTGATGAATTACTCGCAAGATGTAATGCAGGTTGAAGTTTTTGATTTCATTCATACCCAGGACCTTTCCGATTTCAAACACTCATCTTTTCGTGTCCGGATCCGTCTCAAGGATGATTGGGACCGTATTCTTGACGAAGCGGGATTCAGGAAAGTCGACTACTTCGGGGATTGGGAATTCTCTCCTTATGATAAACAGTCAAGTAAACGCCTGCTAGCAGTTGCTCAGAAATAGAGAAGGGATTGTTCCTGCCACCTCATTATTTCCATATTTCAACAATTGTTGAAATATGGAAATGACCATGCCAGCGCCTTGAAATGTGGCCGGATTATCAAAATGCCGATCATATACCTCGTTGTCGGATACCATGGCGCGAGGTTAAGTGCGTCGGGGGAAAAAGTTCTTGACAAATGACCTTGGGTCATTTACACTTAATTTAAGTGACCTCCGGTCATTAATAAAATGAGGATGAAATGGTAATCACGAGAAGGGCAAGGAGCGCCGAGCAAAAAAGCGAACGCCTCCAGGAGATACTTTCTGCGGCTGAAGTCCTGCTTCAGGAAAAATCTTTCCATAGGATCAACATCGCCGACGTGGCCAAAAAAGCAGGCATGGCCAAGGGCACTGTTTTTCTCTATTTTAAAACCAAAGAGGAGCTTTTTTTTCGCATCGCTTCGAAAGAATTCGAAAAGTGGTTTGACGCCATGGATCGGCTGTTTACAGAAGCTTCGAGCGGACGTTTAAAACCGTCAAAGGACAAGGTGTTGAAAACCTTGCGGCACATCCTCGCGCAACAACCTCTTTTGCCGCGGCTGTCCGCCATTCTGCACATCGTGTTGGAGCAGAATATCGGATATAAGGAAGCTCTTGAATTTAAAAGAATGCTGTCGAAGCGATTATCCGGGACCGGAGCGCTGCTGGAAAAATGCCTGCCTTATTTCAAGCCGGGCCAGGGCGTAACATTTCTATTCTGGATGTATGCGCTCGTAATCGGGTTTACCCATATAGCTGAGCCGGCGCCGGTCATGAAAAAAATATTTGAAAAGGAACCGGAATTGCGAACAATGCAGATCGATTTCGGGCAATCGTGCTTTGACGCCCTCGGCGTTATTCTGGACGGCTGGGAAGCGCAGAATACCCGGCGGAAAAAGTAATAAGCATCTTTTAAGGAGGCGATACCATGAAACAGGACAGGCAAGACAAGGGCCGGTGGGCCATCGTGACGGGAGCTTCAGGCGGCATCGGATATGAGCTGTGCCGTCAGTTCGCGCGGAATGGATTTAACGCGGTTTTAATCGCCAGGGATGCCGGGCGTCTTGCGGAGGTCGCCCGGGAACTCGAGGACCACTATCATGTGGGGACCATGGTCCTGCCTAAAGATCTGTCAAATTCGGCCGCTGCCGGGGAAATTTACCGGGAAGTGAAGAACAGCAATCTTAACATCGATGTTCTTGTCAATAACGCGGGGTTTGGCGATTTAGCGCCTCTTGCAGAAGCCGAATTGGAGGTGCAGCGGCAGATGGTGCAAGTCAACGTGGGGACCCTGGTCGAATTGACCCGACTGTTCCTTCCGGACATGATCAGTCGGAAGAGCGGCAGGATACTGAATATAGGCTCAACCGGCTCCTTCGCGCCAGTGCCGTATATGTCGGTATATGGGGCGACCAAGGCATTCGTGTTGAGCTTTTCCGAGGCGCTGTCGGCTGAACTGGAGGGCACGGGTGTTACGGTAACCGCCTTATGCCCGGGTGTGACCGCAACACGGTTCGCAAGCAGGGCCAGGACCGAAAACACCTTATTGGTCCGCTTGAATAGTATGGCAGCCGGTGACGTGGCGAGAGCGGGCTACCAGGCTTTAATGAAGGGGAAGGCGAGAGTGGTGCCGGGCTGGTTCAATAAGGTGATGATCGGGTCGCTCCGCTTTTCGCCCCGGTGTGCAAACTTAAAAATGGGCAAGGTTTTGATGAAGCCGTAATTTGGCCGGTTTTTGTCTCGGTCGGGGGACTGACCGGACGAGTAATACGATGCAGTGCCCTCCGACTCGCCGGGAACGTCCGACATGGCGCTTAATAGCCGGTATCAGCCGATTGAGCGGCGTGCAAGGCGGGACACTGAATCCATTTCCGCATTTCAGGAACAAGCAACGTGTAGAAGTGAAAAATTAAACCCGAGGGAAATGTGATATCAATACGCAGTCGTCTTACTAAATTTATCATCGTAAAACACTTGATGCGTAGAGCATTCGATCCTTTTGAAGCATCAATAGAAGTGATTCGTCAAAAATCGGGAAAAATGAGTAATGGAATTAAACTCACTAAAGATGCTCATATTGAACCAATAGACATTGGAGGCATTAACGCAGAATGGCTCAGAGCATCCTGTGTAGATGAAAAATCAGTAAAAGTTATTCTTTATTTTCATTCCGGCGGATTTTGTCTTAAATACGGCAATAATCATAGAGACTTCGCTTTACGCATATCTAAAATCAGTAATGCAAAAATACTGGCAGTCGATTATAGATTAGCACCGGAATATAAATATCCGGCGGCAAATGACGATTGTTTTAATTCTTATACATGGCTGCTGGAACATGGACACAAACCAGGGGATATTATCATTGGGGGAGATTCCTCAGGTGCGGGGTTAGCATTAATGACTTTGTTATCGATCAGAGACGCGGGTATCCCTTTGCCCAAAGCATCGTTTTTTATTTCGCTAATGGGCGGAGATTTAAGAGATTTTGACGGCGATTCATATAACAGCCGAAAAAACAGTGACCCGCTGAATACTAAAAAAATAATCCAACGATATGGAGAATTCTATTCAGGCTCCGCAGTTATTGAACCGCCAATAAAGCAAAACCTCAAAGGCTTGCCGAACATGTTTATTCAGGTTGGTGATGATGAAGTACTGTTAAGTGATTCTATGCTATTGGCGCAAAAAGCTGAAGAAGACGGAGTCGAAGTTGTATTTGAAGTTTGGGAAGGCATGTGGCACGTATTTCAGGGATTCGCAATGGTGATGCCGGAAGCGAAACAAGCCATTGCCAATTTGGGCAGTTTCATAAAGAAAAACTTTTGCGAATTTAAGGGATAAGAATGCGGGTTTGTGGAGCTGAAGGCGCAGTCCGGCGTTCACTTTCCGGCTCGGCCGAAGAGGTAAAGGAAGCCGAAACCCTTATGGCGTCCATAGCCAATGAACCTCCTTCATGCTCTAATCGGGCTGCTGAGGCAGCACTATTCCAGCATCAACAGAGCGCGGCATGGCCGCAGTCAAACATAAAACCCAATGAAGACGATAGTGGATATTATGAGGATAGGTGACCATCATTATGAATGCGCAAGAGGTCAAAGCAAGTCTCGAATATTTTGAACGATGCGTTTCATTCATGATGCCCGCCATGAGCTGGCGGTTCGCTGCCGAGCCGCCGGATAATGCCGTTATGCCCGAAAAGGGCGCATGGACCTGCATGTTCACCTTTATCGATGCAGTGGCAGGAGGAAAGCGTCTCTGTCTCTCCGCTGACAGCCCTGGTTGCAGCGGCGCGGCATGCTATCTGGGATTTAAAAAGCCGGGGGCGGGAGCGGGGGCGTTTCTGGCCCAAAAAGAAAAATTCAAGAAGTCCGTTGAGCTGGGTGAAGCTTTCTATGCTGAGATCAACGCGATTCCCGCTGCAGAGAAGTTTATCGTTTTAGAGCGCATTCAAGACCTGGGAGAGGAAGATCAGCCGGAAGTCGTCGTGCTGTGGGTCGACACCGTGTCTCTTGCCGGCATGGTTACGCTGGCCAACTACGACAGACCGGCGAACGACAGCGTCATCATTCCATTTGCATCGGGCTGCCAGGGCATCTGGACGATTCCCTACAGAGAAAAGTTCGAGAAGTTCTCAAAGTGCGTGGTCGGAACCATGGATCCATCTGTCCGGGCATATCTTCCAAAGGAAGTTATGACTTTTTCCATGCCGACGGCCCGGTTCGTGGCAATGGCGAATAATATAGAGGGCAGTTTTTTACAGACAGAATTATGGAAAAAGGCTGTAAGAAACCATTGAAAATAGTTCTTCTTCGGCACGGCAGGACGAGTCTGTTGAATTGGCCCTGGATTCGAGCTGGTGAACTCGGAAACTGGATCGATGCCTACAACTCGTCAGGGATACGGGACATTCGACCGCCCGACACAGCTTTGGCAATCGCGGGTCAGTGCAAAGTGCTCGCTACGAGTGACCTGTTGCGCTCCGTGGAATCCGGAAGGATCATCGGGGCGGGGAGGCCGATGATATCGAACGAGTTGTTCAGGGAAGCCGGGTTGCCCTACTGTCCGATGACTTTCTTAAGGATGCCGCCCTATGTTTGGGCTTTATTGTTTCGTTTTTTGTGGTCCTTCGGTTTTAAGCCTAAAGGCGAGTCCATTAATGCATTTCGAAAGAGGGCGCAGAATGCTGCGATGTTATTGACATCTCTGGCGCATGAACATGGTTCCGTACTTTTTGTCGGACACGGGCTGATCAATATGTACATTGCGCGTGAATTATTGTCCGCTGGCTGGAATGGACCCGTTAAGACCAAACTACGTCATTGGGGATTTACTGAGTATGAGCGAGAAGCCTGGCAACAGTCTTGACGTACGGGATATCGAGAATGGTCGAATAAATAAGCGAGTGGGAGGAATCATGAAAATTGTTCAGAAACCGACTGTAATTAAGGCGGCAGGAAGTCCGCCCAAACAGATCGAGGAATTTATCGGCAGAGTCAATTCACAGACTTCGGAGGTGAGCATTGCAAGGATGACCAGTCCTGCAGGCTGGTCCGAGCCCGGTCAAACCCCGGCTTTCAATGAATATACAGTTGTATTGAAGGGGACCGTCAGGGTCAAGCTGAAAGCGAGGGAATTGGATATCGTTGCAGGCCAGGCAATCATCATTGAAGCTGGCGAATGGGTCCAGTACAGCACTCCGTACGAAGGCGGCGCCGAATACATCGCTGTTTGTCTGCCGGCTTTCTCGCCGGAGTCGGTCCATCGAGGTGCATGAAATTCTTTGAATGGCGCTCACGTCCTGCTCCGATAATTGAGCAGCGTAATCGTAATCCTAAAGTCCTCAACGGCTTGTAAGGATACTAACTGGGCTGCTTGTTTTTCATAAAAAAGTATTAGATTTGCTTTAAAGTAATTTTTTCTGCATTCTTTTCTATACAACCCGCCAAACTCTGTGATATGCTTATACTAAAGTTGATGGGAATAATTTCCTAAGCAGCTGCCGGCAAGCTCTTGCTGGTCATTCCGTACTAATCCCGAACGAAAAAAGTATCCGCCTGAAAAACGTTACGAAGAGGTCTTTTTATGCCATTCAGCGGCGATAAAATCAGATGCGTCCTCCGATTGGATAAATATCCATAAATACCATACCGTAAGCCGGATCAATCAATGCGGCCGGCGCATTGGAACATGAATACAAGCATATAACAGCCGTTCAAACGGCAAAAAACAAGGGGGAGGATGATATGCAGAGTGAGCTGACGTATCACAGGTTGCCAACAACGGACAGAGTATCTGAAGACGTTAACAAAGGTGGAAAATTTCTTGAGATCCTCGACGCTCGAATAGAACAGTATGTCGGGCAGTTGAAAGAATTTGAAATACGAGCGGCAGCATCTGGCGCTGACGGGGCGAAACTGATCGCGGAGATCATCGCCATGAATGATTCGGTCCTCGCCGCATGTGCCGAGTTCGAAAAGGCAGTTCCTTACGAAGCCGATGCAATAAGGGATGCGCGTATACGCTTCAGGGAAAAAACAGGGCCAATACTGACGAAGAGTAATTTCATCAGTCACGCGAGGACCTGGCCGAGAGGTCACCAGGGCGATTACCAGATACTCGAATCAGCCTACCGCAACATGTCATCTTCGAGCGGTATAGGATATTATCTTGACCGGTATTGTCTCCAGACCACGTTGTGCGTAGCAGTCAGGGAGCGCAAAAATACCCTGCAGGACATCCTGAAAGCGGAAATGGCGGCCCGCACAGGACCGAGAATCCTTGATGTCGCCTGCGGATCATGCCGGGACCTGTTCGAGATTGCCGCGGATGTCGAAAAAACAGGAGCCAGGGTTACCTGCGTGGATTTTGATTCTGAAGCGCTGGAATTCGCAGCAAACCGGATGGCGATTGCGAATAGTGCGTCCGAGCTTATAACCTACCGCAAATACAACGCATTTAAAATGATCAACCACGAAAGAAACCTTAAGGAGTTCGGGTCCCAGGACCTGATTTACAGCGTCGGTTTCTTCGATTATCTGAAAGACGATATGCTGATACGGCTTCTGGGCGCCCTGTATGAACTCCTGTCTCCGGGAGGGCGGCTGATTGCTTCCTTCAAGGACTGCAAAAACTACAATCCCCAGTTTTACCGGTGGATGGTCGACTGGGACGGCTTTTTCCTACGGACCGAGGAAGACTGCAGGGAAATCATACAAAAGGCCGGTATACCTTCGGGCTCTGTTGCATTCCAGAGGGACAAAACTGAAGTAATAATGTTTTTCACGGCAACACGGTAACAGCGGTCAGGACAGCCGGACATCGTCCTGATGTTCGGCTGTTCGGCTGTAAAGAGGTAAAAAAATCCGCAGACTTGCCGCAATAGAAAAGAGCACGAGAGGTTGCAGTTTGCTGCAGGTTATTAGAAAGTGAAAAAGGCGTTATTGATCCTGTTTAATCTTTCAATTTTTCGGCCTAGTGCTATAATCGTATGATGAATGATCGAGTGTCACTTGATGTGCACCTTTCACAGATAGCACAAAAGTGGGTCAGTAATGTTCTCCTGCTCGGGTCCATCCTGTTCCTCCTCCTGGGCAGCATGGATTTCTTCCTCGTTCCCTTCAAGTTCAAGACGTTCATGACCTACCGGCTGCTGATCTCGGCCATGCTCATTCTTCTTTACCATGTGAATAAGCTGAAAACCGGCAAGCTTTACCAGTACCTGGTCATCGTATGCGCGACTACGCTGTCGGCCGTAGCCATTGAAGTAATGGTTCTCGAATCAGGCGGCCAGCATTCGGTCTATTACGCCGGCCTGAACCTTGTCGCCATCTGCGCGCTCGGATTCATTCCGATCGACCTGGCATTGTCGACCGTCGTTCTCGTGCTCATTTACGGTATTTACGTCCTCCCGATTGCGCTGCGGGAATCCATCAGTGATCCGGTCTTCATCAGCAACAATTTTTTCATGATTGCCACGTTCATCATTGCGCTTGTCTGGAGGCAGCAGAATCAAAAGCTCATTGTCAATGAATTCAATCTCCGCGAGGAACTGGCACAGGAGAAACAGAAACTCGAACAGTATTCCGGCGATCTTGAGCAACAGAGAAAACAGCTGGAAGTCTATTCGCGCCAGCTCAAGGGCATGGTAGAAGACCGGACAATCGAGTTGAGGAAATCCGAGCAGTGGCACCGGGCGGTATTCGAGAATGCCTCCGACGGCATTATCATTGTGGACCGCAACGGAATCATCATGAACGTTAACGAGAAAGCCTGCGCGATGCATGGTTTTACCAGGGAAGCGCTGACGGGAACACATGTAAAACTCCTCGAAGACAGCGGCAGCAAGGACGGCATTGTTGAAAGGATGCGCCGGATCCTCGACGGAGAAGCTCTCGTCTACGAGGCTGTCCACAATAAAAAGGACGGCACTCTCATCTATCTCGAAATCAGCTCAACGACGATCGAAATCGGGGAAGAGCTTTTCATCCAGTCGTTTTACCGCGATATCACCGAGAAGAAGAAGATCCAGCAGCATCTGTTCCAGTCTCAGAAAATGGAATCCGTCGGCGTTCTCGCCGGCGGAATAGCGCACGATCTCAACAACATATTGACCGCGGTTCTCGGGCACACGCACATCGTGCGCCTGAGCGAGAATCTGAATGAAAAAGCGATACGAAGCCTCAACGTGATCGAAGACGCAGCGCGGCGGGCGGGGCAGATGATCTCCAAACTTCTTGGTTTTGCGCGCAAGAGCAATTATCAAATCGTTCCGATCAACGTGAACGATGTAGTCTATGACACGGTAAAGCTGTTGGAACAGATCATCGATAGGAGTATTACTATCCGGGTCGAGCTGGACGGAGACCTGCCGTTCATTCAAGGCGATATCAACCATTTACAGCAGGTGCTCATGAACCTGATCGTCAATGCCCGCGACGCGATGCCCGAAGGCGGCGGCATTACGATCAAGGCTGTTGCACGGGAAGTTAAAAAAGGAGAGGATGACGTGCCCCTGTACGTACCGGCCGGACGATATATCAGGCTGAGCGTGGCCGACACCGGCATTGGAATTCCGGAGCACCTGTTGAGCACGATCTTCGAGCCTTTTTTTACAACCAAGGAACGGGGAAAGGGAACCGGGCTGGGCCTGTCGATGGTGTACGGCGCAGTGAAGGAACATAAAGGATATATCATGGTCCAAAGCAAGATCGGGGAGGGCAGCACCTTTATCGTTTATTTACCGGTCTTTCAGCCGGCCTCGCCGCGCAAGGAGAAGCCGGCTTACGCAGCAGTTACCGGCACGGAAACCATTTTCGTCGTTGATGATGAAGAGCAGATACTGCACTCAATGGAGGAAAGCCTCCGCAGCCACGGCTACCGCCTCATTGCAGCATCCGATCCGGTGAACGCCGTGGACATGTTCAGACGGCTCCCTCAAAACATAGATCTGCTGATAACCGATATCGTGATGCCCGGTATCGACGGGAAAGAATTGATCAGGCAATTCAAGCAAAACAAGCCGGATGTAAAAGTCCTTGCTGTGTCCGGATACACGAAATACGTGGCCGACAAACAGGACATCACGACGATCGACGGTTTTCTTCACAAACCTTTTGAAACTGGACAGCTTCTTACCGCAGTCCGGAAAGTCCTGGACGCAAAGACGCCTGACTTTATCACGATATAACAGGTGAAGAAGCCCGGGCTTCAATCGTTCTGGGCGCCTGCCGCTCAGTTCCGCGGTCCCACTCCTGTACAAAAGATAAAGTTGCAGGAACGCCCCGCCCTCATCCTCTCAGCCCTTATCCGGCTTGACTTCAGCTTTTTAATTTGCTACTTCTAAATTAGAAAAGATAGTTGCCGTCCTGCGGTACATACAACCCGGCATACTGCGGAGGCACTATGAAAGACATTAAACGGATCCTCGCAATTTGCGGGACAGTGAGCGATTGCGGAGAAACTGTTCACTACGCGGCCACGCTCGCCCGCGACACCAGGGCGGAGCTGGTCGTTCTGACCGTGGTCTACAATCCATTCGGCGTGAAAGGGCTAAGTCTTCCAAGGCCTTCCCTCGAAAAGGACTATCAGCAGCTCCTCCGGAAAATCAAGTCCGACATGCAGGTAATCATCAACCGCGAGACGCAGCAGGGAATTGCGATAGAGCATATGGTCCGCGAGGGAAAGCCGGTGAACGATATCCTGGAGGTGATCAGGGAAAAAGAGATCGACCTCATGGTCTTACCCGCGCACGAGGAAGCACGGCTCGAGCACTTTCTCTTCGGCGGGAAAAACAAGGAATTGTTGAGAAAGATACCCTGCTCGATCCTCTTCATTAAAAGCGAACCGATCGCGGTTGAGGACGAGGAGGAGAAAGAAGAGGAGTGGGGAGCAGGGGCCGCCATCGGAGAAGTTAATGGCTGAGAGACCAACCAACCGAGAAACAGTCCTCCCCTGCACGTGTGCGGATATCATGAAAACGGGTTTGAGACATATTCTTGCAAGACTGTGCCTGGTGATCCTTATTCTGTTGACAGGATGCGCGACAACGGGCAGTAACTGCATCTGGCCGGCGTCATCAACAGGTCCGGTCCCGGTTTTCAACACCGCCGCGAAGATCCGATTCGCCGTAATCGGAGATTTCGGCGCAGACAGTCCAGGAGAACTCGCAGTTTCCCAGCTCGTAAAATCCTGGAAGCCGGATTTCATTATTACCACCGGTGATAACAATTATCCGTCGGGAGAGGCAGCGACGATCGATGCCAATATAGGCAAATACTATAATGAATTTATTCATCCCTATCCCGGGAGATATGGACCGGGCGGAAACGTGAACCGTTTCTTCCCGAGCATGGGAAATCACGATTGGGGCGCGGCGTGCGCCCGGCCGTACCTGGATTATTTTACCTTACCGGGAAACGAACGGTATTATACCTTTGTATGGGGCCCGGTTCAGTTTTTTGTGTTGAACAGCGAGGACAATGAGCCTGACGGAAACAAAGCCGATTCCCGCCAGGCAGAGTGGCTGCGGCTTGCGGTCAACAGTTCACAAAGCAGTTTCAAGCTCGTCTATTTTCACTCTGCTCCGTTTTCATCAGGGAAAAAGGGTTCATCCAAAGTCATGAGGTGGCCTTTTAAAGCCTGGGGAGTGGATACGGTCATTTCAGGTGATAATCACATCTACGAGAGCATAATGGTAGATGACATTGCATACTTTGTCAACGGGCTCGGCGGCTCTTTTATTCACGCAATGGAATCGGAAGTGCCCGGAAGCAGGTTCCGGTACAATGAAGATCATGGCGCCATGCTGATTACCGCCTCAAACACTGCGGTACTCTTCGAATTCTACAGCACTAAAGGCAAGTTGATCGATTTCTATACTCTTACAAAAAAGAGATGAATCGTTTTTGAGCACGCAGGCGACTTCCCATTTTACGGGTTCCTTATCCTCTCTCGGAAAATCCGGGGTAGAGCGTCATTCCGCCGTCGATATAGACCGAAGCGCCGGTCATGTAGTCGGACTCGTCAGATGCAAGCCATACCGCTGCTCTTGCAATATCGTCGGGCAATCCGATTCTGCCGTAGGGTATAAGCTTGAGCAGTTCCGCGGCCGCTTGTGGGTATTCCCAGGCTTCGTATTAATGTTCGTCCTGATCGCGCCGGGACAAATGCTGTTTACGCGGACCTTATCGGGTGCAAGTTCCTGTGCCATGGTCTTCATCAGAAGCATGACGCCTCCTTTTGACGCCGCGTAGTTGCAGTGGCCGGCCCAGGGGATGACCTCGTGTACCGAACTGATGCAGATGATCTTGCCGGCCGCTGCAGAGCGCTCGGCACGACGCCGCGTCTGATGAATTCGCGCGCGGCCTCGCGTGCACAGAGGAAATAACCGGTGAGATTTACGTCTATTACCCGCTTCCAGTATTCAAGGGACATATCAATGAGCGGCGCGTCCTTCTGGATCCCGGCATTATTTACAAGAATATCAATTGTGCCGAACTCCTCGATCATCCGGCGAAACATCTGCCTGACCTCGTCCTCGCTGCTCACATCAGCCTTATGAGCCAGGCTTTTGACTCCTTGCTGCCGGATATCATCTGCGACTCTTTGGGCGTCTTCTTCCCCGGCGATATAGTTCACGGCCACATTACAACCTTCTTCTCCAAATGCGTTTGCTATGGCCTTGCCGATGCCGGTATTGCCGCCCGTAACAAGAGCCGATTGATCCCGTAGTTTATGAATAATCTTTAATTGTATTCATTTGAATTCTTCTTGAATGCACTTGTCTTAAGACTATCACATCAGTTTGCCGCGCGGCAATCCGGAAAGCATGATAAAATTAATCAGCCGGATGTCTCATTTTGAATGCCATGGTTATTGTGTGAGGAAGGCAAATGATAAATATAAAACGTGTCTATGAACCTCCGTCAAGGGCAGACGGCAAAAGAATACTGATTGACCGGCTCTGGCCGAGAGGACTGAAGAAGGAAAAAGCGCGGATCGATGAATGGCTGAAAGAGCTTGCGCCGAGCAGCGACCTCAGGAAATGGTTTGGTCACGATTCAGACAAGTGGGACGAATTCAAAAAACGCTATATCAAGGAACTGAAGGGCAGGGAAGAAATCGTTGATGCGATAGCCGATGCTGCGCGGAAGGGAACAGTCTCGCTGCTGTTCGGAGCAAAGGAGGAACGCTTCAACAACGCTGCCGCCTTGAAAGAATATATAGAAGCCAGGATGAACGCTGCTGAACGGAAAAAGGCTGCGTAAAGTAAATTTAAAAAACGTGGTAACCATTCAGCTTCTTTTCAGAACGGCATTAAGACAAATCTGAGAAAAAACCCTTCTATCCGCAGATTTCGCAGATTTACGCAGATTTTAACCGGAATTCTGGTTTTGTTTTTATCTGCGTAATCTGCGTAATCTGCGGATAAAAAAATGACCTGAATAGTTACAAAACGTGAACAGCTCCCGTTCTGAGACATTTCACAGCCGGACCAGGTCCTCATGGTCTTCCTCGTGAGGATTGATGTGGATCATCACGTCGCCCACATTCGGGACCTGCACAAAGATCAGCCGTTTCACCTCAGTTGCTATGGCATGTGACTTCCGCACGGTCATGTCCGGGTCCATGTCGAGCTTGAGGTCCACGATAAGGTACTGGCCGGACCGGCGGCAGCGGATCTCATGCACGTGCTCGACGCCTTCAACAGCTCTCTGCGATCTTTACGATATCGCCCACGCACTCGTCAGCAGGGCTGCCGTCCATCAGATCGTTTGCGGCGCTCATAAAGGTCTCATAACCGATGTAAAAGATAAAGAAGGAGGTGAGCCCGGCGGCAATGGGGTCCAGGATTGTCAGGCCGAAAAAAGCGCCGGTCACGCCGATCAACGTGCTGACAGAAGTAATTGCATCCTTCCGATGGTCCTTCGCGGAGGCCAGGATGGCAGGGCTCCCGAGTTTTCTGCCGGCAGCATAGGTATACCGGTAGAGCGCCTCCTTGGTGATGATGGTCAGAAAGGCCGCGGCAACCGCAACAGCACCCGGGACCTCGTATGCCCGATCTATGATCGTATGGATTGACCGGATAAGGATCCAGCCGCCGGTCGCGAAGATGACCAGGGCAACGACGATGGCGGCGATGCTTTCGGCTTTGCCGTGGCCGTAGGGATGCTGCTCGTCAAACGGTTTGCGCCCGATGCGAAGCGCGGCCATGCTTGCGAGGATGGCGATGAAATCAGCAGCGCTCTCCATGCCGTCGGCAAAGACCGCCTCGGACCTGCCGAAATGACCCGCGAGGAGCTTCATGGTCATAAGCGCGGCGTTTATCCAGAACCCTGTCTGAATGACCCTGTTCGCACTGCTGAAACGCTCCTGACGCTCCACAATACCTCCTCAGCCCGGAATACGTGCGTCAAGATTATCCCAAAAAAATAATTTCTGCAACAGACTTTCTTTAAATATGCCTCTAAAAGTTTAGTGATGCGTTATGCAGTGATTACCCGCTCGCCGGGGCACATTCCGGCATGGCGTGCTATATTCAAAATAGTATCCGTCAAGCAGAGGAGGTGTCAAATGAAGCGGATTATATACGGAGTAATGCTTATATTCGCTCTTGGTATCATTAATGAAGCCTATGCGGATGAAGCTCTTGACTCCCAGGCGGGGAAAATGTTTATCTCCATACCGGATACGCCGCCCGCAGTCAAGGACAATCCCTCATCTCCCGATAAAGTCGCTCTGGGTAAACAGCTTTATTTCGACCCCCGGTTGTCAGCGAGCGGTCTTATCAGCTGCAATACCTGTCACAATCTCGGAATGGGAGGCGTCGACTTTCAGGAAACATCCGTGGGGCACAAATGGCAAAGAGGGCCGCGCAATGCGCCGACTGTTCTCAACTCCGTATTTAACATCGCTCAATTCTGGGACGGCAGGGCGGCAGACCTTGCGCAGCAGGCCAAAGGACCGGTGCAGGCCGCGGTCGAGATGAGCAATACACCTGCACGCGTGGTTGAGAGCATCAAGAGCATGCCCGAATATGTAATGATCTTCAAGAAAGCCTTCCCGGGTGAACAGGATCCGGTCACCTTTGAGAACATGGTAAAGGCAATTGCCGTGTTTGAAGCCACCCTCATCACTCCCCGGTCCCGCTTCGATCAGTACCTGAATGGAGCTGATTCGCTGAACAGCGGAGAAAAGGAAGGGCTCAAGCTGTTCATGGATAAGGGCTGCGCGGCATGCCACGGCGGGGTGAACATGGGAGGAGCCGCCTACTATCCATTCGGAGTCATAGCGAAACCCGCGGCTGATATCATGGCAGGCGACAAGGGACGCTTCAAGGTCACGGGAATCAAATCGGATGAATACCGGTTCAAGGCGCCGACGCTCCGGAATATAGAGCTGACCCCGCCGTATTTCCACTCGGGGAAGGTATGGAGCCTTACAGATGCGGTCGCAATAATGGGGAATGCACAGCTTGGTATAAAATTGAACCAGACTGAAATTGAAAGAATCCGTGAGTTCCTTCGAACAACAACGGGCGAGCAGCCTTCGGTATCCTATCCGATCCTGCCCGCCTCAACAGAAAGCACGCCCAAGCCGAAGCTTGATTAGTACTCCGTAAACTTAGTTGTTAATGGTTCAACGCCGTCATTCCGGCACGTTTTAAGCCGGAATCCAGGGAAATTTCGATTCAAACCTCTGGACCCCGGCTAAAGTCATGCCGGGGTGACGGAAAAAAGAAGCGCAATACACCATCAAGAATTACCTTTACAGGGTACTAGTGTCCGGCCGCGTAGATTGTCTGTGTATGCCGAATACTGGACAGAGGTACCATCATGTCAATTGTGAAAGTCAAAACGCTCTCGGAAGGGGAAACGGTCCTTGAGGGAGCGGCGCTTGATGCTTTAAAGGGGAGACTTCGCGGAAGGCTGATCCTGCCCGATGACGCTCTCTACGAAGTATCGAGGAAGCTCTGGAACGGGATGATCGACAAGAGGCCGGGGCTTATCGTGAAGTGCCGGGGAACGGCAGACGTGATCCATTGCGTAAACTTTGCGCGGGAATACGGCATCCTGATTGCGGTTCGCGGCGGAGGGCATAACGTTGCCGGCAATGCCACGTGCGACGGAGGGCTGGTCGTGGACCTTTCGGAGATGAGGTCCGTACGGGTTGACCTGAAAAGAAAGGTTGTCCATATCGAGGGCGGCGCTGTGCTCGGCGATGTGGACCACGAAACCTTTGTCCACGGCCTTGCTACGCCCACAGGTGTCGTAACCGAAACCGGATACGCCGGCCTCACGCTGCACGGCGGCATGGGATGGCAGCTCAGGAAACGCGGACTGGCAGCAGACAACCTCGTCGAAGCCGAGATCGTTACCGCGGATGGAGCGCTGCTGCCGGGCAAACGCGGAAGAGCATAGCGATCTCTTCTGGGCGCTCCGGGGAGGCGGAGGCAACTTCGGAGTAGTAACCTCCTTTGTCTCGCGTCTTTACCCCATACCGCGCGAACTGCTGTTCGCTGTTACCCTTTTTCCCCTGGAGCATGCTGCGGATGTTCTCCGTTTCCTGCGCTCGTACATGGCAGAGGCGCCGGAGGAGCTTATGGTGCTGGGTGCGCTCTGGACCGCGCCGGATCTGCCGGCTGTTCCCGAAAAGCACCGCGGCAGCAACGTGCTCTTTCTGCTGGGCTGCTGTCTCGGACCTCCCGAGAAGGCGGAGGCGATTCTTGAGCCGCTGAGGACCTGCAAACCCGCGGTTGCGGACCTGACGAGCCGCAAAACGTGGGTCGACGTTCAGAAGTTCTTCGACGAAGACTATCCGCGCGGCCGGCGCTATTACTGGAAATCGACGCTGATAAAGGAGTTGACCGAACCGGTGATCGAAGCAGTGGTCCGGCATGGCGCGTCGCGGCCGTCGCTGCTCACCTCCATCGACATCTGGCCGATGGGCGGCGCTTTCGCCCGGGTGGGTCCGGCGGAGACCGCCTTCGGAAGCCGGGATGTCAAATTCACCATCAACTATGAGTCCAACTGGGACAATAAGGAAGATGACGAAGCCAATATCCAGTGGACGAGAACATCGCTCAAAGAAGTGCAGGACCTTTCCCAGTCGAGGACGTACCTGAATTTTGCGGGTCTTGCCGAGGAAAAGGAGAAAATGCTTGAGGCCAGCTTCGGGGCCAACTATGCGAGACTGCAGCAGGTAAAGGCAATCTACGATCCTGATAATCTTTTCCGCGTCAACTTCAATATCAAACCACGGAAGCAAAAGAAAGCAGCGTAATCGGGCTGAAACCCGATCACGATCGCTAGGAGGTAAGCTATGGATACGCCGAAAATGTTTGAGCCGTACAGCGCAGCACAGGATATAGAGGTTTTACCTTCCTATTTCCCCATACCCGGAATGGGTATCCTTCCGATAAATGCCTTCGTTCTGAAGGCCGGTGAACCGGTGCTCGTAGACACGGGACAGCCGCTTGTCTCCGATCAGTTTATCGAGAAATTGTCAAAAGTCATAGACCCGCGGGATCTCAGGTGGCTGTTTCTGACCCATGTTGATTCGGACCATATTGGAAGCCTCCAGCGGGTCCTTGAGATCGCTCCCAAGCTGCGCATTATCACGACCTTTCTTGCGCTCGGGAAAATGAGCCTGATCAGGCCTCTGTCCATGGAGCGCATCTACCTGCTGAACCCGGGACAAACCATAAACGTGGGAGATCGGACACTCATCGCGATCAAGCCGCCGACGTACGATGCTCCGGAGTCGACCGGGTTTTATGATTCGAAAAGCGCTGCTTATTTCAGCGTGGATTGCTTCGGGGCGCTTATGGCAGAGCCGGTAGAAGACGCCGCCGCGATCGGATCAGAACTGCTGGGGGAAGGACTGCTGACCTGGACAACGGTAGACTCACCGTGGCTGCACGCGGTGGACCGGAAAACCTTCGCAATGGCACTCGATGGAATCCGTATGGTATCGCCAAAAGTCATTCTGAGCAGTCATCTTCCGGCGGCGCACACTATGACTGAAGAGCTGCTGCACCTCCTGACGCAGGCTCCGGACCAGAAGCCCTTTGTCGGTCCGGATCAACAGGAGCTGGAAGCAATGATAAAAGGACGTGCGGCTGCGTGATAGCAGTGAAGAGAAGAAGGAGTGCGGGGCGTGCAATCCGCACTCCGAACCTCCCAACTTCTAACTTCTAACTTCTAACTTCTAACTTCATACACCCGTCGCTTCCCGTCGCCTGCACCCGGCGCTCTCAGTCTGCTTTTTCCCCTTGTTCCTTTCCTGAAAATATAGTACGCTCGCCGCATAGAAAGAGGTGCCCCTTGTCTCAAGAAATCGAGGAACATTTTGATCAACTATACCGCGACAACCACGTAAAAGTGTACCGGCTCGCCCTTTCGCTCGTTGGGAACGCTCACGACGCCGAGGACATCACCCAGGAAACGTTCTTCCGCGCCTTTCGTTCCTATGACACGTTCCGGGAAGAAAGCTCCTTCTTCACCTGGATATACCGAATCGCGCTGAACGTCGCCAATGACCATCTGAAATACCGGAGCAAGCTCCCTTACCAGATGCTGACCGAGGACATGGGATATTCATTTGAAGAAGTGATAGATAGAAATCCCGCGAACAACCCGGAGACCGAGCTTCTCGCCCACCAGGTAAGGATCAAGTGCCTGCATGCCTTAACCGAGTGCCTCCAGGCGAATGAACGGAAGGTGTTCTGCCTGGCGATTACGCTGGACCTGCCGCACAAGCAGATCGCTGAAATTCTGGATTGTTCGGTCGGCTCGGTCAAAACGACGCTTCACCGCGCCAAGAAGCGATGGTTCGGGTACATGGAGAACATGTGCCAGTTCATCAAAAAAAATAATCCCTGCAATTGCAAACAGTACGTCCGCTTCGCGGCATCGAAGGGAATGATTTCAAAAGACGCCCCCGTTCAACCCCTCCCGCCGGTCAACGTGCAAGGCAAAAAAGACGTCATCAACCTGATGACGCTCCGTGCGTTCTATGAGAACATGTATAAAAGCGGGGCGGATGACGCCTTTGTGGAAAGAGTCAGGTGCGGAATTCAGCGCAAAGAGTGGTCGATTTTTTCCTGAGCTCTTGTAACCTTTTCCTTCGGGGCCGGTCTAACCTGCATACAAGCCAAACAAGGAGGAATATGCAATGGAAAAGAAACAAGATATTACACTGGTAGCGCCGTGCGGGATATACTGCGGGTCATGCCCGATGTACAGGGTCAAAGACGATCCGTCTCTGCGGGAAGGGCTGGTTAAAAGGATCAACTGGAACGGAGTGCCTTGCCCGGGGTGCAGATCGGCAAAGGGAAAGCACCAGCTTGTTCAGGGAACCTGTGCGACGTACGGCTGCGCGAGCGGGCGGGGAGTTGATTTCTGTTTCGAATGCCCGGAATTTCCCTGTGCCAGACTGAATCCGGCGTCAGACAGGGCGGATGTCCTGCCGCATAACCTCAAAGTATTCAGCCTGAGCTTCATCAAGCAGCATGGCGTGGCGAAGTACATTGAAAAAGAGCCGGAAATCAAGCAGCGCTATTACCGCGGCAAAATGATAATCGGAAAAGGACCTCAGCTCGATTGAACTGTCATGAGCGGCAGGGAAATGGTTGATTAATTGTAACTATTCAGGTCATTTTTTTTATCCGCAGATTACGCAGATTTCGCAGATAAAAACAAAACCAGAATTCCGGTTAAAATCTGCGTAAATCTGCGAAATCTGCGGATAGAAGGGTTTTTTCTCAGATTTGTCTTAATGCCGTTCTGAAAAGAAGCTGAATGGTTACGATTAATTTATTTAAGGAGAACCGCTATGGGCAACCAACTGAAAGTTACGGTCAATTCAACAAACCGGAAGCTGGGATATACCGGTTCTTTAAGGTCTCTTCCGCCAATCACTATGGATTATATACAACCGCACGGAGACGGCCAGGGTTATATGCCCCTTGAAATGGTGCTCATGAGTCTTGGCGCTTGCAGCGGCGGGACAATCGGGTTTTTACTGAGAAAAATGGGGAAAAGCGTATCCGCGGTGACGGTGAATGCAAAAGGGATAAGACGGGACGAACAACCGACATCATTCCAAAAGATTCTTCTCCACTTCACAATAAACTCAGCAGATGCACAAGATGCGGATGTTCAAAAAGCAATCAAATTGGGGGAAGCATCGGTCTGCCTCGTATGGCAAATGTTGAAAGGCAATGTCGCGATTACGACGGAATACAAAATTATTGCTCCGTAGCGAGGCATGAAGAGGAGGAAAGATGTCAGATGTGTATGATAAACGCCTTGCCGCGGTATGTGGTTTATTTTGCCCGGCATGCAGTGTATTTATCGGCACGAACGAAGATCCGAAACGGCTGGAAGTCCTGGCTCAGCGGCTTAAGCGACCGGTTGAGGATTTATCTTGCAACGGATGCCGTACCGAAAAAAGATGTTTTTACTGCCGCACCGTCTGTACCATGGCAAAATGCGCTGCTGAAAAAAAGATGGACTTTTGCGGTCGCTGCCCGGAATATCCCTGTCAAAACCTGAAAACGTTTCAGGCAGAGATGCCGCATAGAATCGAGCTCTGGAAATCGCAGGAACGCATAAAGGAAGCCGGGTACGAAAAGTGGTATGCGGAGATGATTGAACACTATTCCTGCCCAAAATGCCGGACGATAAATTCCGCGTATGATTTGAAATGCCGGAAGTGCGGCGAAGAGCCAAGCTGTGCGTACGTACGTCTTCATAAAACAGAAATCATGCGGCATTCCGCAAAAATGAAATGACGCGGCGCCCTGAATTTGTTCGACACAATCATTTCTTCCCGATTGTATTGCCGGCTGCTCTGTATCAGCCAGGTTGCGATTAACAATGGCCTCTGACCGATGCGGCCGCGCTTGGCGAGCGGGCCGGACACGGCGAAGCTTAAAGATTATCTGAGTTCTTTTCACTTTGATTGAATCCCGCGACTTGCAATCCCGGCTCCTGCCGGGGGTAATGCGCCGTAGTCCGCGGGAGGTCGCGTTATTAAAGGGAGCCTCCGGCTCCTGCCGGAGGGGGCTCCACTGAGTTTAAAAAGAGGGTAGTGAATGGGACTGTCCTTTAAGACTACCTCGCCTTCCTTTAGTGTTGAGGCCCCGCCCTGCTACGATTCGTTAAACGATCACGTTTCAGAAGCCATTTGCTAAGATTGATACCAGAAGTAGACCGGAGATTACCCGTCATGAGGGACCAGGATTGCGTACAATTCCTCAAGTGGTCGCTTCCGCTGCTTCGTATGCGGTGGAATGGTTTCCGGAAGGTTCGTGGACAGGTCTGCAATCGGATTGACGGGCGACTTCATGCGCTCGGGCTGGCGGATGCAGCCGGGTACCGGTCCTTCCTTGAAGGCAACAGGAGCGAATGGGAAGTTCTCGACTCCTTATGCCGTGTTGCGATCTCGCGTTTTTATCGTGACCGGGAAGTGTTTCAATCGCTTGAAAAGGATGTCCTGGTTCGACTGTGTGAAGCTGCAATGGCGCAGGGAGGCACGGAACTCCGCTGCTGGAGCATCGGCTGCGCTTCCGGCGAGGAGCCGTATACGCTCGCTGTCCTGTGGGACCTCGGCACGGGCCGCCGCTTCCCTTCTATGAAAATAGCCATCCTCGCTACCGACGCGGACAGGAACATGATCGAACGCGCAAAGGCGGGCTGTTACGCTTCAGGCAGTCTCGGAAATCTGCCCCCGGACTGGAAAACTGCGTTCATCCGCGAGGGAGACCGTTTCTGTATCAGGGCAGGGGAACGCGAAAAGGTGGCCCTTCTTGAACAGGATGTCCGCATAGCGGAACCAGAGGGACTGTTTCATCTTATTCTGTGCAGAAACCTGGCGTTTACGTATTTTGATCATGAGTTACAGAAAGAAATTCTGGCCCGATTGTACCATAAACTCGACGATCAGGGGGCACTGGTCGTGGGAATCCATGAGACAGTGCCTCCCGGTTTTGCCGGGTTCCTGCCCTGGCCGGGATGTCCGGGAATTTACCGGAAGAGATGAACGGTCGCACTACATGAGACCGGAATCCTACGATCATTGACTTCCCGGAACTTCATTCAAGACATCATAAACTTCCGCACATTGCGCAACCGACACCGATCTTCGGCTTAACAGGAAAGTAAACTGCATCATTAAAAATAACCCGGGCAGACTACCCGAACGGGTAGTGTTATTTTCTGCATCAATTTACTATAGTGAACCATATTAAGAGATATCGGCGGCTCCCACGATCCATGCGAAGAGCAGTTTATTTTCCGGACGATCGGAGATAATTTCTTGACACGGGATGGTTCCCTCCTTATACTCCACCTGTAATTGCATACATAAAATTGCATTGCTATCAGATTCATTAACCATTACAGGTGGAAAGGGCCATGAAAAAACACAGGATTCTGGCAGCTTTCGTAATTGCTTTACTCGGCGTACAGCTGGCGCTCGCAGGTCCCGTACTCAGCAAACCCGATGAAGATGATAAATTCCTTCTGATGTATTTCACCGAAGATAACTTGTATGTCGAGTCTTCAACGAGAAGCCGGAAGTCGCTGACTCAAACCGCGGAAAATGTCACGATCGTCACCGCACAGGATATAAAACTGATGAACGCTCACACCCTGGCCGACGTATTGAACACGGTGACCGGTGTCCAGGTTTTCCTGACCGGAGGGCCGGGCAGTATCGCACAGGCCTTGATCCAGGGCTCCGAGAACTGGCACGTCGCTGTCTTCATGGACGGCATCCCGCTGAACAACCTGAGCGATACCGTCGCGGAAGTCGGGTCGGTCCCGGTCCAGAACATCGAGAAGATCGAGATCATCAAGGGCCCCGCCTCCTCGGCCTGGGGCTCGGCGCTCGGCGGCGTCATCAACATCATCACCAAATCAGGAAGCAGCGACGAGTTGAACGGTATGGTGTCGGCGTCGTACGGCAAGGCCAATACCGGAGACTTCAGGATGGAAGCGTCCGGGAAGGACGACCGGTGTGGGCTACTACCTTACGGCCAGGCGGCTGGAGACGGATGGATTCAGGCCGCTTAACGATTTTTCCGGGAACAACGCATTCGGCAAGATCACCTACGACATAACGAACTCCACCCAGGTCCTGTTCAGCACAAGCTATAGACCGGTTCGACAGGGGCGTCGTGGAGATCCCGGACTATGACCTGTTCGTCGACAACAAGACTGAAACAGTACGATCGAGCCTTTCGCTGAACTCGGCGATCAGCAAGGAGACGACGTTCAATCTCGGTTTCTGGAATATTCGTCAGGACTACGATTACTACAATTACCAGGCAAGCACCGGTTCTCAACTTTCGCATGACTATTACGAGGACACGGGATACGGCTCGAGCGCAAAACTGGTCTGGAAGCGGCAGGAACACAACGTCGTCCTCGGTGCGGATGCGGATTCAAGAAAACTGGAATCGAGCACGCTGGCCGGCAGGGAGCATTTTCAGAGAAAGCACGCCTTCTACCTGAACGATACGATCACCGTCAACCGGTTCTCGTTCACACCCGGCATCCGGCATGACGAGACCGATACGAACGGAGATTTCAACAGCCCGAGTCTCGGTATGACCTACAAGCCGCTCGATACCGTTCTTCTCCGGACCTATGCTGCCCGCGGCTTCAATGTTCCTCCGCTCTCGGCAACCTTCGGGGGCAACCAATTCACCGTGCCGAACCCGGACCTGCGGATGGAACGGGTCAAGTCCTACCAGGCAGGCGTTGAGACAACCGCAGTGCCCTTTGTATGGCTGAAGATGGATGTGTACCGGCATGATGTTAGCCGATCTGATCGTAAACGAACATGTTGCCCGGGCCCCAGTTCATGGCCGTGAACGAAGGCAAGGCACGAAGGCAGGGACTCGAGATCGAACTGAGGAGCAAGCCTGTCCATTTGACGTTCCTTTCAGCAGGAGCTGCCTTCATGAACACCAGGGACGCTGAAACCGGCAGGACGGTCCCGAATACCCCTCAGCGGACCTATGACCTCGGACTTCACTATGACGATGCCACTCTGAAAATGCTCGTGACAGGTCATTATATTTACTGGAATTCGGACGCATTCAATGAGGGTAAATATAAGGCCATGATCGTTGACGTCCATGCTGCCAAGGACACTCTATTCCGATGACGACAGCTCGCTCGAACTCTTTGTCGATGTTCACAATATCTTTAACGGGGCTCAATATGCCGATAGCGCTTGTATAAGAACCCCGGCCGGTGGTCGGAGGCAGGCATCCGGTATAGCTTTTAAGAGCGATATGTAACTCTAAAGAGAAGGGGGGGGAGAACATGCAGAATCGCATCGTAGTACTGAAAAGAGGCATGGATAAAAGAGAAGTGGCGGCAATGTTCTGTTGTTACGGCTCGATCGCTCCTTACGTTTCAAGATAGAAAGTGCTTGGGAGGGAGAACAGAACAGGCTCTCCCTCCCTTTTTTTCCAGCCACCTGAAAGGACTCATACAATTTTCATGAATTTGTCCCGATATACGAAAATATTCCCGTCCGCGCAGGGTGACGGCTCCCAGGTCCTGTTCTCGACCGCCAACGCCTCGGCGGTCCTCGTGCCCTCGGGTCTGATCGCAGACATCGAAAGCGGCCGCCTTTCCCCGGAGGAACGCGAATCCCTGGGCAGCCTCGGGCTCGTGACCGACGACCCCGAGCGGGAAAAACAGGAAATGCTCGGCTACATCGGCGAACTGAACGCTCTCAGATACGTCGGTCCGGATCATCCTGGTCCTCAACCTCGACTGCAATCTCGCCTGCACCTACTGCTTCGAAGGCCAAAGAAAAGGGAAATGGTACCTGTCCGACGAGACCGCCGACGCATTCATTGCCTTCGTCAAGAAGCAGGGACCTGACCGGGAAGAAGACCATCGAGGTCACCTTTTACGGCGGCGAACCGCTGCTGAGCATCGGCGCGGATCATCGAGCATCTCGGAAAAGCTCGGCACGTACGCTGCCGAAAGGGGTCTGCGCTACGAATTCGGGCTCGTGACCAACGGGACCCTGCTCACGCCCGAAGTGGTCCGGAAACTGGTCCCGCTCGGACTGACGGGCGCCAAGGTCACGCTTGACGGACCGGAGGACATCCACAACAGGTTCCGTCCTTTTCGATCGGGCATTGGCTCGTTCGATGTCATCCTCCGGAACATCAAGGACGTCTCGCGAACTGATCCGTATCCAGATCGGCGGCAATTATACCCGCGACGAGTATGACCGGTTCCCGCTCCTGCTCGACCATCTCATCGCAAACGGACTTACCCCGCAGAAGGTCCCGGTCGTCAAGTTCGACCCGGTTTTGCAGGAAAGCAGCGAGTTCGGGACGCCGGATTTTCACGACGGCTGCACCTCCAATAACGAGCCGTGGATCAGCGAGGCCGCGCTCTTCCTGCGCAGAGAGGTGCTGAAACGGGGCTACCGCGCCCCGAAGGTCTTGCCCTCTCCCTGTCTGCTCGACTTCCGGGACAGCTTTGTCGTGAACTACGACGGCACGCTGTACAAATGTCCGGGCCTGATCGGCAGGAAAGAGTGCTGCGTAGGCGACGTGAGGACCGGGGTGCGGGAGTACCGGGCCTCGCACGGGCTGGATTCCTGGAAGAACGACCGATGCCTGGAATGCAGCTATCTGCCGCTCTGCTTCGGCGGCTGCAGGTACATGCAGTTGTTGAGGTCCGGGACCATGGAAGGCCTCAATTGCCAGAAAGAATACTTCGACAGGACGCTGGGCCCGTTCGTCGCGCAGGACCTGGAATTCGGCCTGTAGAAGGATAACTCCGGATCGAGTGGAGCCTCCTCCAGGCAGGAGCCGGGGGCTCCCTCAAACAACGCGACCTCCCGCCTGCACCAAGTGTTTACGAGTGCGCTAGCGCGAGTGCATGGTGGGGCCTGCTTACTCTCGCCTACGCGACTTTATGCGTGCCAGGCGCGAGTAAGCGCTTTCCTCCGGCTGGAGCCGGGGGATTCCAAGGCGCGGGATTCATGTCGCGGCGCGGACGCCGGGGAGCGCCATCATGCTCGTTCAACGGTCGCTTCCGCAGAGGCCAAACCCAAGACGGAATGATGGTACTCTCATCACTATCACAGTTCCCCCATACGGTTCGTTCGATCGCGCTGTTCGTCGCTGTGCTCGTGGTCGGAGTTTCCATTCCTGCTATCGCAGCCGAGCCGTGCCGTGTGGTCGTGGTCAGAAGCGCCCAGCTGCAGCCCCACCTCGAAGTCGTGCGCGGGCTGAGGGACGCGTGTAATTGCTCTGTGCGGGAATTGACGCTTCGCGACGATGACGGGCCTGAAAGGGTGCTGGCGAAATCGCCTGACATCGTCATCACGGTCGGCACGCTTGGCCTGAAGAAGCTGAAAGAGATCAGGACCCTTCCCCTCATCTACGCAATGGCAATCCCTTCCGAAGCCCTTCAGCTGCCAGGGACCGAATATATCCGGTATAAGCATGGATGTTTCGCCGGCAAGCCATCTGGCAGCCATGCACGACATTTTCCCGGGCAAGAAAAGGATCGGCGTGATCTACGATCCCCGGAATACCGGAGCCTTTTTTGAAGACGCCGTGAAGGCTGCGCGGGCTGCGGGACTCGAACTGATTTCCCAGCAGATCCATGATCCTTCCAGGCTGCCGGCAGCGCTCTCCGCCATGCAGGACAGGATCGACATCTTCTGGATGCTGCCGGACCCGAGTGTGGTCACCACGGAGAATGTCGATCTGCTGCTTCGTTTTTCCTTTCAGCGGGCAGTTCCCATCTTCACCTTTTCCCGAAAATATGTGGACATGGGCGCCGTGGCCTCCCTTGACCTCGATCCCTATGATATCGGGGTGCAGGTCGGCGAGTTGGCGAACAGATTGAAAACGGGATCGGGCTCCGTCCGCGAGTATGCCCGAACGTCGCTTCTCACCGTAAACAGGAACGTGGCCGCGAAAATGGGGCTTGCGATCACGGATGAGACCATGCGGAGGGTGAAAGGGATTGACTAGGAAGATCGGCCATGCGCTGCGGAAAAGCCTGGGCGTCAAGATGCTGTCTGCGTTCATCGGCATCATCATCGTCGTGCTGTCCGTATTTACCGTTTTTGCCGTGCTTCGCGAAGAGGACAAGACCAAGACCGGCCTCCGGGAGCAGGGAGAAATGCTGGTCGAACTCCTGTCCCGCAGTTCCATGCTGGGGGTCTTCGCCGAGAACCCCAAAATGCTGCGGGAGGCGGCCCGGGACATCCTCAGTCTCCACGATGTCATCGCAGTATCCATCTATAACAACCGGTTCCGGAAGATCCACGAAGAGCGGAAAGGACAACCCGCGCTCGACGAATGGCGGCCCCCGGAGCCGAAGTACGGAGAAGAGGAGCGCTTTCCCGCGGTCCGGGAAACATCCGAAACCCTGGAGCTGATCAAGCCAGTACTGCTCGACTCAGGCGGCGCCCGTGACGAATCGCTCTATTTCGGCATGAAGGGAAAGGGCCATCACCCGAAGGTGATCGGCTATGCCCGGATCGTGCTGAGCAAGGAAAGCTACCACCAGGAGATCGTTTCGGTCATAAAGCAGAACGTGCTGATTACGGTTATCTTCATTCTTGCTGAGCACGACGCTTATTTATTTCGCCATTCGCAAGGTAATCGCCCCCCTCGTGAACCTTACCGACAAGGTGAAAGCCCTGGGCATGGGGCTTCCGGTCGAGCCCGTACCCGTCGAAACCGGTTGACGAGGTAGGGAACCTTGCCGCGAGCTTTAACGAAATGGTGCGCGCGCGCAGCGAGGCGGAGCGTTCCCTTCGGGAGAGCGAGGAGCGGTATCGCCGCCTGGTGGAGCTCTCTCCCGACGCCATCTTACGTGCAGCATCAGGACCGCATCGTTTTCGTCAACCCTTCCGGGTTAAAGCTCGCTGGGCGCTGACGATCCGCTGCAGGTGATGGGAAGGCCGGCCGCGGACTTCATCGATGAGAGCTGCCGGTCCATGATGGAAGCGCGCCTCCTGCAGGTCGAGGAGGAAGGGGCCGCCATTGCCCCTCTCCAGCGTCCGGTACCGCCAGCTGGACGGGTCCGCCGGTCGAGGCAGAGATAGCGATCGCCCTTTTCCCGTTCAACGGCAGCAGGGCTGCGCTCGTGATCGCCCGGGACCAGACGGAGCGCAGGGGGATGGAAGAGAAGATCCGGCTCTACCAGAATCAGTTGTTCTCGGTTGCCTCGGAAATGTCCGCCCTCGAGTCGCGCGTGGAGGAGCGGGAGCGGCACCTGATCGCTTCGGACCTGCACGATTATGTCGGGCAGAACCTGGCGGTCATGACCTTCATGGTCGGAAGACTCCAGCAAATGCTGCCGCCGCCCCGAGACGCAGCGGATCCTGGGGACGATCGGAGAGACGCTGGAGCAGACCATTCAGTACACCCGCTCCCTGACGATCGAGCTGAATCCGCCGATCCTGACCGAGCTTGGCTTCAAACCCGCCCTTGATGCGCTGGCCGAGGCCTTTCAGAGGACCCACGGAATACTGATCAGAGTCGAAGATGACGGCGAGTCCAAGCAGGTGCAGGGAGAAACGCGCTATCTCCTGTTCCGGTGCGTGCGGGAGCTGCTCCTGAACGCGGTCAAGCATTCCCGGGCTGACGGAGGTGCGCATCTCTGTCTCCGCCAAAGGCCGGCTGATCAACATTGCCGTCGAGGACAACGGCACGGGTTTCGACGCGGACATGAACGCGGGCAAGGTCAGCGGGTTCGGGTTTTTCTGGTACAGGAGCGGCTGAAACGATTGGGCGGCTGCCTGCGCGATCGAGAGCGCCCCGGGCCGGGGGACCAGGGTAGTGCTGACCGCGCCGCTGCAGGGAAAAGAAAATTGAGAATCGTGTGCCTTTGTTTGGTATTTCCCGACACCCCTGCATCCCGCCTGCACCCAACGACTTCGAGTGCGCAGCGCGAGAGTAGGGCGTGAGCAGCGTCCGTGCTTTACATGCCTGGCAGCAAGATCGGTAAATCACGAATCTTGCCTGCGCGGCTTGTGGCCAGCGGTTATGAGTGCCAAGCGCGAATGCAGGCTATGCGTAGCAATTAGCGCTATGGGCGGCTGTAGCGACAAGTAAAATAGAAATATAACTGGCATGTCTGCGCGGCGATGAGAACCGCGGTGCAGAAAAAAAACAAGGATCTTGCACTTCCTGAAGCTCCTTAAAGGAAAAGACCCGGAATAGAGGGGGGCTCTGTGGATATACGGATACTTCTTGCCGACGATCATAAGCTGCTGCGCGAGGGGCTGAGAATGCTGATCGCCGAGCAGACGCACATGAGGGTCTTAGCCGAGGCCGAGGACGGCGAAGCGGCGATCGAGCTTTCGGGAAAACTGCGCCCCGACATCGTCATCATGGACATCTCGATGCCCGGGGTGAACGGGATCGACGCGACCAGCCGGATCAAGGCCGCAAATCCCGCCGTCAAGGTGATCGCGCTCTCGATGCACCTGGACAAGCGCATGGTGCTCGAAATGCTCAAGGCAGGGGCAGTGGGCTATCTGCTCAAGGACTGCGCGTTCCGGGAAGTGATCAGCGCGATCAACCGCGTGTCCGCCGGAGGGGGCTATCTCAGCAACCGGGTAGCCGGGGTCCTGATCAAGGAGTACGCCGCGCGTCTGCGGCAGAAGGAGCTGAAGATTCCGGAGCGGATCGATAAAAACCAGCGTGAGGTCCTCGGGTTGCTTGCAGAGGACAAGGACCTCAAAGCCATTGCCACGCAGCTGCATATCACGGTAAAGGCCGCCGAGGTCGAGTGCCAGAATGCGATCCTGGAGGTCGTCGTCCCCCAGCTGAACCGCGTGTTAAACGACAAGAGTGAAACTGTTTCCCTTACGGTCCGCGAAAAGGAGATACTCGTCTGGGTCAAGGAGGGAAAGAACAACTGGGAGATAGCCTCCATCCTGGAGATCACACAGGACACCGTCAAATTCCATTTGAAGAACATATTTCAGAAACTGAACGTCGCGAACCGGTCGCAGGCCATTATGGCTGCGCTCGAACACAACTTGATCCAACTGTAAGATCCGGCAGCGCTTATACTTTCGAAAGTACCCCCATCCGCGTATTCCCATTCTCACCAAAATTCCTTGTAATTACCAAAAAAACTGCCTGCCCGAACGGGTAGTAAACAAAGTTGCAGAAAATCATTAAAATAGAAAATAGCGATTATTCAGCATTTTGTTCTATCCGAGAATGCTCAGCCGGGACCCTACAATTGGCCGCTTTCACTTTCGGTTCCGCCGTTCCACGGATGACATTAAGGAGAAGAAATATGGACTTCAGAAAGAGCCAAAATAGTAAAACCGGCTTGACCGGCAAAACTCCCGGCATATTCAATAAACTCTTTAGACATCAATACGTCCTGTTAGTGCTGGTTGTTTGTTTGGGAGTGGCGATATCCGTTGCGCTGTTTATTCTCTCCCGTAATGACCGCCGAGACCGCCTCCAGTTGGAATTCAACAGCAAGTCGGATGAACTGATTGAAGCATTGCGGATAGGCATCGAGGAAAGCCTCCAACAGATGGAAGCCCTCGCTGCTTTTTATGTCCATGCCGACATGATCACCCGGAAGGAGTTTCACGCCTTTGTTCAGCCATTTATGCGGCATAATCCCGCGGTACAGGCTTTAGCGTGGGTTCCCCGCGTGCCGTATTCCCGGAGAGCCGGATATGAGTCGGCAGCAAGGCAGGAGGGGCTGCCCGGGTTTGAGCTCACGGAACTCAAGGCACAGGGGGGCATGACGCGGGCAGGAAAGCGCCGCGAATACTTTCCCGCTTATTTCGTCGAGCCCTATTCAGATAACAAGGCAGCGTTCGGTTTCGATATCGCCTCTGATCCGACTCGTCGAGATGCGCTGCAAAAATCCAGCGATAACGGGACGATGGTTGTCATTTCCGGATCGACACTGGTTCAGAAGGTTGACGCGGGTTTCTTGTTTACTGTTTTTCACCCACTCTACGGGGAAGGAGCCGTTCCTGATTCGCTGGAAGCCCGTCGTGAACGTTTGAGCGGCTACGTGGCGGGCGTTTTCTCGATTAACGGCCTGATAGAGAAATATTTGTCTTATCTCGACCGGCAAAATATCGCAATCCGTCTCTACGATGAGACCTCGCAGCAAGACAGTCGCCTGTTGTATGCATATCCTCCGTCGATTCGAACTCCCCTTTCAGACAATGCGGGCGATGAAAGAGCTTTCCTTCGGAAAGGGGTGCATTACGACAAAACAATCGAAATAGCAGGCAGAAAATGGACTTTTCTTGCCACTCCCGCACCCGGGTACCTGGCCGGTCGACGGTACGGTCATTCGTGGGACGTGCTGGGAGGCGGGCTTGTTATCACAGGTCTATTGACGGCCTACATTCTTTCGATCATGAAGCGGACGAGTGAAACCAAGCGATTCACCGAGCAGGCTGTTGTCGCGAAGGAAGAACTCGAGTCCGAAATTGCCACCCGAATTCAGAGCGAAAAAACATTGCGCGCGAGCGAAAATCGCTATCACTCGCTCTTCGATAACATGCTCGAGGGATTTGCTTATTGTCAGATGCTTTTTGAAGACGGCCGGCCGAAGGACTTCGTCTATATCGAGGTCAACGCCGCCTTCGAAGGATTGACCGGGCTGACGAACGTGATCGGGAAAAAAGTGACCGAAGTGATACCGGGTATACGCGAGGCCTATCCGCAATTGTTTGAAATTTACGGCAGGGTGTCGTTGACCGGCAAGGGGGAAAAGTTTGAAATATACCTGGATCCCCTCGAAACATGGTTGTCCGTCTCCGCGTACAGCACTGAAAAGCAGCGTTTTATCGCGGTATTCGATAACATCACGAACCGGAAACAGCGCGAGCGCGAACTGGAATCGATTTCGCGGTTAAGCATTGCCTTGCGGTCGGCTTCCACGCGTGCGGATCAGTTTCCCTTGATCCTGGTTCATACGGTAGAGTCTCTGGATATTGAGGCTGCCGCAATAGGCATTCTCGAACCGGCTACCGGAGAAACCCTCGTCGAGTTGGGTTGGGGCGAGTTGAGCGAATGGACGGGACGCCGGTTGCCGCCGGGTGAAGGCGTACTGGGACACGTTATCACCGGCGGCAAAGCCTATTCGAGCGACGATTTTTTGAACGACTCCCGGATAGTCCGGCCGGAAGCGATCAACAAACTGAACTCCGTTGCATGCGTTCCGCTGATTGCTGAAGAAAGGACGATAGGCGCGATCATGATCGGATGCAGGAAGACGATCAAGCAAGAGGGGGTGAGGCTGCTAACGGCGATCGGAGAAATTGCGGCCATTGCAGTACGCCGTTTGACCCTTCACGAGCAGGCTTTGCAGCAGATGCACCACCTGCAGGCCCTGCATGAGATCGATATTGCGATCAGCTCCAGCCTGGATATGCGAGTAACGCTGAACGTGCTGCTTGCCCACGTTTCAAAGGAACTTCAGGCCGACGCGGCAGCTGTACTTCTGCTCAATCCTCATTCACGCACTCTGACGTACGCCGCAGGTCACGGGTTCCGGACCCGGGACATCGAACAGTCAAGAATAAAACTGGGCGAGGGATGCGCTGGACGCGCAGCGCTTGAACGGACCGTGGTCAGCGTACCAGAGGCCGTTCCCGGTCACACCATGTGCGCCCATGTGAGCCAGCTCACGGGAGAAAGGTTTGTTTCCCATCATGTTGCACCGCTCGTCATCAAAGGGCAGGTGAAGGGTGTTCTCGAAGTCTTAAACCGGAGACCCCTGACGCCTGATAAGCCGTGGCTCGAATTTTTCGAAGCATTGGCACAGCAGGCGGCGATTGCGATAGATATGGCTTCGCTCTTCGGCGATTTACAGCATGCCAATGACGAACTCGCCCTTGCATACGATGCAACCATCGAAGGTTGGTCCCGGGCGCTCGATCTGCGCGACAAGGAAACGGAAGGGCATTCCCGGAGGGTCACGGACATGACCGTAAAGATCGCCCGTGAGATGGGTACAAGAGAGGATATGCTTGTCCACATCCGGAGAGGATCGCTCCTGCATGACATCGGGAAAATGGGAATTCCCGACCATATTCTTCTGAAGCCGGGGAAGCTCTCGGAAGAGGAATGGATCATAATGCGAAAGCACCCTGTTTTTGCGCACGATCTTCTCTCGCCGATCGCTTTTTTACGGCCTGCGCTCGATATACCCTTACGTCATCATGAAAAATGGGACGGGACCGGGTATCCTGAAGGACTTAAAGGAGAAAAAATACCGCTTGCAGCGCGTATCTTTTCGGTTGTAGATGTCTGGGACGCATTAAGCTCCGACCGGCCATACCGTCCCGCATGGAGTAAAGAGAACGTAATGCAGTATTTAAGAGATAAGAGCGAAGTGGATTTTGACCCGAGTATAGCAGCGCTCTTTATACGGCAGCTTGGCTATGAGGCATAGAAAACAGGAAAGGACAGAAGCCTGAATGTTTACGGGAAAAACTGTTTTGATAGTCTGTCACACCGCTTACGGCCAGATGGATCTAAGTATTCTGATGAAGCGGCTTTGGTACAAACCGATACTGGCAAAAACGGCGGAAGAGGCTGTCGTTCTTGCCGGGGAAAACAGGTTCGAGCTGATAATCCTTGACGGCGACCTGCCCGGGCAGGCTCTTCAGAAATCGATTTCTCTGCTCAGACGTGATCCGGCAGTGAAGGATTTCCCCCTCGTACTTTTCACTGCCGAGGAAAATACGGAAAAAAAAGAAAGATTAATCTCCTCGGGGTGCGCTGCGATCATTGCAAAACCGGTTGACGTTGCGCTCGCTTTCCGTGTTCTCGGCCGTCTTTGCAAGGAACCGAGAAACGATCCAAGAATTTCCGTCAAGTTCAGGGTAACGATCGAGGAAGGCGCTCCTGAAGATGAACTTACCTGCATAAATCTTTCTGAGGGAGGAATGTATCTTCGGACCCCGATTCCGCTCCCCGAAGGCACAATCCTGCATATCAGGTACAGTTTGCCCCATGACGTAACAACGATAAAACTGGAAGCAGTTGTGGTCAGGACCGCCCGCCTCGAAGGCAGGATTGAATTCGAACCGGGCATGGGCCTCCGTTTTAATGATATGCCTGAAGACGCGAGACAGGTGATCAGAAATTTTGTTCAGTGGGAAATGGCGGGCGACCTCAGCTGGGAGCCCGAGATTTAAAGGGCTGCCGGGGAAGGACCTTGGGGGACGTCCTATAGTCCCCCTGTCAACTCCATTTTACCGAACTTACAATGCGATAGTTTACTCATCCGATCCAATCGACGCTTCACAGTGTCCTCGGTACAAGTCGGAACTCAGGGAAACCCAGTATTACAGCATGGCCTCCATTGCCATGGCCTTCCTGAATATACGGCCTGCCTTGTCGGGAATGTTTTTCCGGGAACGATGGGACCAGGTGCAAAATCCCCTGATCGCACTCACGGACGCTTAGAGATCGAGATTGCCTAAAGCGGGATCCTGAGGAACCACCGGGTACTTAGATTCGATTTGCCATGCTGACTTCCAACACCGCAGAGCACGGCTACATGTTTCGCACAAGAGTCAGTCCGAGACTTGACCTGACCGGGTATGATGAAGAAGCGTTGATGCATGGAGAGTTCGATCAGACTGGGAGGCTTATTCCTGGAAATCATGGCGGCTTGTACCTTCAAAGAGGAAATGATGAGCGAAATTCTTGGTCTGCCCGATAACCTTAGGCCTGTTGCCATTATTCCGGTCGACTATCCTGCTCGATTCCAAAAGCGCCTGAACGCATTCCCATAATTGAAGCTGTAGAAGTCGTACCTTGACTTCTTCCTGAAACTCACGATCGCCGGCAGACCGGGTTATATTGCAAAGCTTCATTCTGTAATCCTGAAAACGGCAGTTGGGCGCAGATGAACGCAGATAACCGCAGATCAAACAAAAGAATTTTTAGAGAAAAAATTCACCCGCAGGGTGACTGCTTTTACGATACAAGAACGTTTTTTTATCCGACCTTATCTGCGTTTATCCGATTTTTCTGCGTCCCAAATGCTTTTTTTAGGGTAATAGGTACTGTTTTACATGCGGGAAAGCACTTCCAGGATCACTATTCCAAGGTATTGATAAGTTATTCCGTTCGAAAACATTATTCAAGCTGTAAGAAAGCAAGGCTATGGGATACAAATCCAAGCCTTTTTTTAGTTTTGCACTATGGCTATAAAAGCGTCTTTTGTATTAATTTCTTGACACGTCAAGAATTCTGTGTTATTCTTCCTGCATGATAGAGCGCCGCTACCAATCAACCGAATCTCTTGCTGGTGTCATCGACCTTGAACGTCTTCGTTCAGGACCTGCTGACAGTCTTGAGCGCAGCGCTCAACGTTTCTTCGAGCTGACGTATCTTTCCGAGGACCTTCATAAGGTTCTCAAAGGACTCAGTCGAAGATTCAAAGAGGGGGCTGGTCCGGGGACCGTTCTTGCCCAAGCAACTGTGAGTGGAGGCAAATCATGAAACGAAAAGTCGGGACGCTACTTGAGGAAGATGTTTTGCGCAAAGCCAAGCGCAGGGCGGTTGATGAAGGCCGTCCCTTAAGCGATCTGATCCAGGACGCCATTGAAAACTACTTGTCAACACGAGCTGTCGAGCCTGCAAAGCGTGACGCGGCGTATCAACTCTTTTGCGATCGCCCGATGAAGCTGACCTCTGCGCAGTTCAAGGCGGTTCTGGAGGAGGATGCGTGGGATCTATGAATCTTGACGACATCCCGAGCGGCAGCCTTTGCGTGATCGATACGAATGTGCTGCTCTATGCGGAGCAAGGCTCTTCAGTCCAGGCCCAGAGATTTATCCGGCGCTGCGCCCAAGGCGAGCTTTCCGGTATTCTGCCGCAGACGGTCTGGCAGGAGTTGACGCACAAGCTCATGCTCGCAGAGGCAATGATGAAAGGACTCATTGCGGAGGGAAAACCAGCTCTGCGTCTGGACTCAAAACCAGAGGTCATCAAAGGCCTGAGTCTCTACCGGGCCAAAATGAACGCGCTTGTGGACCTTGGGCTTGGGTTCGCGGCCTGCACGTTGGAAGACCTCACGAAGACCGCGTTCAAGATGCAGGAGAAGTACGTTTTTCTCACGAATGACGCGGTAGTGCTGGCGGTGGCGCTGAGGCTCAAGGCCGATGTGCTCGTGTCGAGTGATAAGGCATTTCATGGGGTAACGGAGATTGCGGTCCATTATCCCACGGATTTGAGATTGTGAGTTGCTGGAATTCTTTTTGCCGATAAATTTCGGAATGAAGCATAAGGCAATAGTGTAATAAGGATGGCGATATTACACTATTGAGATCAAGGGTAATAAATCGTCCTGAAAAAACTGAGGGAATTCGATGAGAAAAATGTGGATGCAGGTTCCCCATGCAGGCGGGGTCAAGGTCTCGCCCGCCACACAGAACGCGGTGCGGACACGCATCGTCACCCATGCACATAAGCATTATGCGGGCAAGTTCATTCGCATCGACGTCAGATTTAGAGGCGCAATGTGCTATATCGACGCGTACAAGGAGCCGGAGAACGTCCCGAGGCGTCTCCCTGCAAGCTTCGGCGAGACCCGCAAGGAGTTCATTGAACGGCTGCTAAACACGCCGACGCACCTTGTCCGGCTGCGGCATTTCAGCATTGATCGGTGGAGCGTCGCGTTTTTCACCTACAGCAACATGCGCTACGAACCGTGCTGTTTTCCGAACGGCGAATGGTTCGGCACTCCCGAGCAAGCCTTCGAGATCGGCGCCGTGTATTTGTGACTGTAAGCTCGCGAGGAAAATGCATCGAAAGGAAATTTAGCCCCATGCCTTTTCAGATGTTTCACGACCTGTTCCCGGACCTTGCCGAACGGGAAACGCTCTGCATAACCGTGATGGATCATGCGGATGCCGGATTGCCGCCGGGCAATTATTATTATCATGAAATGTTCTGCAACGAGCAAGGATGCGATTGCCGGAGGGTATTCTGGTATGTCGTATCCTCCGTCCGAAAAGATGTGGAAACGGTAATTGCCTGGGGTTGGGAGGAGCCAAATGGCTCAGCAATGCCGATCCGCATACCGTAGCGGAACTAAAAGGGCCTATTCTGAACATGGGCAGTCCGCACACGGCTAAGGCGCCGGCCATTCTCGAATTGGCGCGTGAGCTGTTCCTGCGCGATCCTAACTATATCGCGCGGATCAAGCGACATTACGGCTTATTCAGGGAAAAAATAGATGGAAAGGGCTCGAGGAAAAGAAAGAGGAGTACGGGGCAGATGAGGTAAGCTTCATGGTCAAATCAAAGCGATCATTTAGCGTTTATTGATCATTCGGGAAGCATACGGACGATAACCGGGTATCCGATTCGAGAAATAGAGAAAGCGGAACGACGGACGATGGAATTAGGTGGCAGATGAGGAGGAATTGCGATATGACACTGGAAGAGAGAATCATACGTTCTGTTCATGAATTGCCGGAAACGAAAAAAGCCGCGGTTCTGGATTTCGTAGAATATCTGAGGTCGAAGACGGAAGAGCAGGAGTGGTCAACCTTATCGCTGTCATTCGCAATGCGCGGTATTGCAGAGGAACCAGCGCCGTACTCTCTTTCTGATCTAAAGGAGTCCTTTTCATGATTGTCGAGGGCCAGATAGTTCTTTTTCGTTTTCCTCAGACCGATCAGGCAGTGGGGAAATTACGCCCTGCCCTTGTACTGAGAAGGCTTCCCGGTCAATACGACGACTGGCTTATATGCATGGTATCTTCCCAGCTTGAACAGGGAATTGCAGGTTTTGACGAGCCCATTACTCGTGATGACGCGGATTTCGAGTCATCGGGCCTGAAAATGCCGAGCATCTTGAGAATCAGCAGACTCGCGGTCGTGAACGAGGAAATCCTTCTAGGGAAATTGGGGCAAGTCGAGGAGCAGCGATTGACGCGGATAAAGCAAAAGATATCCGAATGGGTGCAGGACAGGGGGGCGGCGAAATGACCCGCATGAGAAAGAGTAAAAGAAGCTGGGTGCTCGCGGAAGCGGAAAAGGCCGACGATGACGGCAAAGGCATTGTTATTCTGCAAAATCCGGATGAACGAAAGCATCTTGACGAGTTGCTCTTGAACGAATTTTGGCCTGCTATCCGCAAGCGCCTTGAAAAGAGCGGATATAACTATTCACCGGACGTCCCGAAAACCGAGTTGGAATTGAGTTACGCGCTTGAGAGAAGCCTAATGTTCATGATGTTGAACGGCGCTCGCGCCTTTTTTCGCGGAACGCTACGCCTCACCCCGGAGCGTTGGATGATGGAAAGCGAATATTTTCTCCTGCTGTCCCGCGAAAACGATCCGCAGGTGGTGTTCGATATTCTGAGCAACTCCCGCTTCGCGGGAAACCCGCCGAGGCTCATGGTCGGCAAGAGCATGCTGACGGGAAGCGAGGAGGATTTCTATCAAATCACTTTCAATGCGGGCAACGGCGAAAGCTGGGGGCTTTATGACCTGAGCCGGGTCCATGACCGCGTTGCGAAGGTCATCGACGCCAACATGGAACTGTACAACTATGCGGGCGCGGGGTATCTGTCAGCGAACCAGTTAGGAGAATTTCTCGCAATCGCCTATAAAGCGTATGAGGCATACTGAGGATCGCGGATGAAGAAGATTAAAAAAAAGACTCATCGTATTCCCCCTGCCTTAACAATATCCCAGATGTTAACACAAATGGCGTCTGATTATATCTCTATGGGCGATACGACTGAGGATTGCCAAAGCTATCTCAACGGCGCCTGCACAGCCTGGAATATTGCAATTTTGCCGGAGCATCAGCGCGATGAAGCCCTTCGACGCTTTGTAGAAGAATATAAGCGTCTGAATCCGGGTATTGATGATGAGGAGAATCTTATTCATGATATGCGGATTCTTATCAAGAAGAAATTGGACCTGTTCCCTGCTGCAAAAAAAATGATTGTGAACGCGCACCTTGAAGAGCTTGAGGGCTTGAAGTATCGGATTAACATTGCCTCAACCGATAATCCAAGGCAGTTCATTAAATGATACGGAGGACGGTAAACCAAAATTACCTCTGCCCCCCCGATCGAAGGTGCAGCAGAACGAGTGCCATGAAATCATTTGAGAAAAATTATATCGAGACTTTGACGATTCTGCATCGCCTTATTACGGCCATCAGGCAGATCGGCGAATACCGGGGCAAGCAGGATCTTTACCGGAATCAGGCCCCTGAAATGCTCGAAAACCTCAGGCGGGCGGCGATGATTCAAAGCTCAGAATCCTCCAACCGCCTTGAAGGAATCACCGCCGACATCAAAAGGATCGAGGAACTCGTGGAGGAAAAAACCGCGCCTGCGAACCGCACTGAAGCGGAAATTGCCGGATACCGGGATGTCCTCTACGGACCTGCGACTGTAAGAGAGAGGAAATCTCAATTATGCCCATCATATCTGTTTTTTTCGGCATCGCAATCAGAATGTATTTCAATGAGCATAATCCTCCCCACTTTCACGCAGAGTACCAAGGGAATAAAGCTGTTTTCGATTTCCGCGGCAATATTGTGAAAGGCGATTTGCATTCGCCCACTGCGACCAGGCTTGTGAGGGAGTGGGTTGATTTGCACGCGAGGGATTTGCTCGAAGACTGGGATTTGGCAAGAGAAGGAAAGGAACTCAAGAAAATAGCTCCGTTAGCATGAGGTGAACTATGTGGAATATGAACGACGTAAAGGAAATTGTCTACAAAAGCGGATATGTATATGAGATAGTCTTCGATGACGGGCTGAAGGGGAAAGTGGATTTTTCCGAGTACCTCGGAAAAGGGCCGGTTTTTGAACCGCTCAGAGATATCAATTTTTTCAAACAAGCGACGGTGGAAGGCGGAACGATAGCATGGCCGAACGGCGCGGATATCGCGCCGGAGACGTTGTATGAGAAGATAGAAGCCGCTGCGATGCGTGGCGTCGCCGAGAAGTCTTCGTCGCATTCATGATAAAGGAAAACCGTGTGAAAAAGGATACGAAGCCCCTCCCTTCGGCCCCGGCAGAATGGATGAAGGAAATCGCCGCCGCATATCTCGACGCGGAAGAGGCGATCCCGTTCGGTCCCGCCGCAGGAGTAACGCTTACGAAGAAGGACCTGTTCCACATGGCGCCCGCCGTGTGTCTCAAGTTCAGGGGGCTGGAACAGAAGAAGAACATCAAGAAGGTGTCGGAAGCCGCACTGAACAGTTATGTCGCAACACTGGACACAGCACCTGATGCCATGGCGGACGCGCAGATTGCGATACAATGTTTCGGGGACGCTCATAGACGGAAAGGCAATCCGGGCCACGGCTCCCCCAATATTCCAGATTTTAATCTCCTTGCCATTCACCCGGTTGTTGTGCTATTTTGACATCATAACGTCCTGTTTATGAGCGATATTTCCAGTTTATCCGAACCGGTTCGGAATTGGACGGGCGGGAGGTATGGTTGAAAAGGATACGCTATTATCTGGACACGACCATGTTCAATTTTGCCTTTGCGGATGACGCAACCGAGAAGAGAGAACTAACGGTCAAATTCTTCGAGCAACTTCCAAATAGCGGTCATGACGTATTCATTTCCGAGGAAGTGATCAGGGAAATCAGCAGGGCGCCTGAGCCCAGGAGATCTTTACTGGAAGACTTGTTGAGGCGGGTCAGCCCATTGCTCCTTGAGATAGACAATGAAGCGGAGGAACTGGCGGAACGATACCTTCGTGAGGGGATTATTCCTGAGCGGTATCGGGGCGACGCGCTTCACATCGCCATAGCCGTAGTAAACGAAATAGAGGTAATCATAAGCTGGAACTTCGAGCATATCGTGAAACTCAAAACGCGAACGATGGTCAACGGCGTAAACAAACTTCTCGGATATAACAACATCGAGATATGTTCCCCTGAGGAGGTATAAGGGAATGAAAAAATACAAGGCTCTTGAGGAAATTCATGAGATCATGGAAAAGATCTCCGAGGAAGAAAAAGGTTTGTCCACGGAACAACGCGTGGAAAAAATACGGGAAGAGGCCGGAAAATATTTGAGTGACCGGAAATTGGATTTGAAGCGCGTGAAACCAAGGGAAACAAAACACAAGGTAGCCTGAGCGAACGAGCACGCGGTTAGTTTTAGCGGCGCAGCTGTATGCGCAATTGGCTTCCCCGTGATGCCTCTTCATCGTGATTGACAGCGCGAAGCCGGTCGGAAGTGAAGAAATTCATTTTGGCCGGCTTTTCTTTTAAGGAGCAGCCGGGGCGCCGGCGAAATTTGCGGTGATCCTATTTCGCCTCTCTGGAATGCAGTATCGATTGCCGGGGCGGGGAAAAGCGGAGAACACTAAAAATATCAACGTCCCGAAGTCGTTCCTTGTTTGTCATTCCGGCTTGTCCGGAATCATTCTGTTGGCGTGGCTGACAAATGGAAAAACTCTTTGTCGTCTACATTATGGCGAATGCGAGACCGACCCTGTATGTGACGATCCGATGGGAGAAACGGAAATTCGGCGTGCCGCTTTCGCAGTTGCAGGGCATCAAGGCGACCAAGGAAACCCAAGAGGCTATCGAGGACTGGCGTTACTGGGTGGCAATGGGATATGAGTTTTGAAAGTGACTGATCTTGAAGAGGAGGCATCGTGTCAAGAGCGAGCGAACTTGTAGAAGCATTTGATGTTTTCATCGGTCGATACCGTCTGGCTGAGGTGGAGGAGGCCCTTACCCTCAGGGAGGAAATAACGCCGCTTCTTATCGAAATTCTTGATCGTATTGCCATTGATCCGGCGCGGTATGCCGCCGAAGAGCATCATGCCGAAACGTATGCGGTTGCACTCCTGGCGCATTTTCGTGAAAAAAGGGCGCATCTTCCGGTAATCAGGGCGTTTAGGATACCCGATGAACAGCTCGACTCCATCTGGGGCGACATGCTCACCGAAACCCTCCCGGCTCTTCTTTGCCGCACCGCCTGCGGTGATTATTCTGCGATCATGGATATTGCGCGAGACAGAGACGCGTACGACTACCTGAGGACCGCCGCCCTGGAGGCTGTCAAGCTGGGAATTGCCTGTGGAGAACTGCCCCGAGAAAAAGGCCTCAAGTTGTTTGCTTCCCTGTTCGATGAGACCCTGGCCGAGCCCGGAGATTATTTCTGGGCCTCACTCGTGGTGGATCTGCTGGATATCTATCCGGGCGAATTGCTTTCCGAGGTTCGCTCCTTGTTCGCCAAGGGGCTTGTGTTCGAAGGGGAGGTCTCCCTCCGGGAAGTGGATGAGGTCATGGCCAAGGGATATGACGCCGCCATGACCAGGCTGGAAAAGCTTCGGGAATGGAGGCTGCCTGAGGACGTGCATGGCTATATTTCATGGTTTGCCTCATTTCACGAGCAGGAGCGCGTGGTTTCGCAACCGCAGCCGTCGCCGTTTAGCCCGCAAGGAAAAAAAAATAAGAAGAACCGAAGCAGACATAAACAGGCAAAGGCGTCAAGACGGAGGAACCGCAGATAGCGGAAGCAATTCTCTTAAAGCGCCGAAGGGTCACTGTGTTCGATTCAATTGTACGCTTTGGGTAACCTTGTTTCTCACCAACAACTTGAGAGGAGATACAAACTTGCCGCGCAAACCTTCTGACAACGCGCCCGCTTCCGTCGATGCCGCATACCGGGTCTTGCTCGCGATCTACAATAAGCACCGCCGCAAGTACAGGGCCAATCCTGATTCAAAACAGATGTGTTGCATGTGGTCAACCAGCAGGCTTCCGGATGTCCTCACGGAGACGCGGCCTCTCTGCGATATCGAGGAGGCTTTTGATATTTCCATAGACAAAGACGAGGCACTGAAAATCTATGATATGGATTTGGATGAAGCGGCGAGGACGATCATGGAAATGGTGAAAAGACCACGCTCATCATAAGGAGGCATGCATGGCTGAATACGGAGAATGGACTCAAAAAGGCGCGACGCTCAGCGACGCGACGGCAAAAGCTGAATACGGGGTGGACTACGCTTTCATTGTCAAAGGCATAAAAGCGGGAAAATTAGAGTGCCGAGAAGGAGCTGTATACGGAAATCCCTTTCTCAGAGTCCTCCGAAACCAGTTGGAAAAGTACATAGCCAAGGAGCTTGGTGCAAAATACCTGGCAAAAATAAAGGGCGAAGCGGAGTTGAGGAAAATAATAAAAGAAATGTCTGATATCAAGAAGAAACTGAATGCGCTTCAGCTTAGGAAAATAGAGCTTGAGAAGGCAATAAACAAATGACAATAATGCAGTATGGCAACGTATTGGATTTGAGCAGCGGTGAAAGTTCGAGAAACAGGGCAAAGCCACTCAGCCGAACGGGCGTGCCTATTCCTGTCCCCCGCTGGCGGGGGTAGGGGGTGGAATCCTATGCAAGCCGATAACACTAACAACTACGCTTATAACAAAAACCTCCAGCCCTTCGCCAACAAACTGCGAAAGGAAATGACCAAAGCAGAGCTGCGTTGTGGAAGTATGTATTGAGAGCAAGAACGATGAAGGGGTATCAATTCAGGAGACAGCGCCCGGTTCTCAATTACATAGCGGATTTTATGTGCCGCGAGCTTCGACTGGTTATTGAAGTTGACGGATATACACACGGCTTTGAGGAAACGGTTGTTAAGGATGATAAAAAAGACCGTGATCTTGCTGCGATTGGGATGAGAGTCCTGCGATTTACGGATGATGATGTTCTGAAGAATATACAGGGTGTGGCGAGAAGGATTGAGGAAGTTATTGAAGATATAGAGGCGTCCACCCCCCCTGCGCCAGTCCACCCCCTACCCCCGCCAGCGGGGGACAATAGGAATTGGAGTACTATTGATGAGTGAGACGAGTACAACATATATAGCGATCAATCGCGACGACAAAGTTCGCGTGAAGGACCGGCCGGAATTAGGCGTCGGAGAGGTACTGCGCGTTTCAGAGGAGTTTGGTGTTTATCAGGCCAAGGTGCTCTTCAAGACCGCAGAAGGCGAGCGGGTCGAGAACCTGCCGATAGAATGGCTGGAGAAGGCAGCGGACCTCTGGGAGAGGCTTGCAACGCGGCAGTTCGACGATCCGCATGATTATCGCATCAAGCAGATGGCTCTTGATATGAGCTACGCGAATACGGGCGGCGAACTTTCCGCAAGCCGCGTGGATTTGCTTCCGCATCAGATCCTCATGGTCCATGATCTCGTCAATCAGTCACCCCGCCGAGTGCTAATTGCTGATGAGGTCGGCCTGGGAAAGACCATTGAAACGGGGATGCTGATCCGCGAGTTGATAGCGCGCAAAGACGTAGAGCGCATTCTTATCGTGACCCCCGCAGGGCTGCTCGAGAACTGGCGCAGGGAACTCGATAGCTGTTTCCGGCTGCATTTTGATATCCTGGGCCGGGATTTTCAGGACCATGGCTCTGCTGCCTGGGAGCGACACCATCAGGTCATTGTCTCGATTGACACGCTTAAAGTGCCGCGCCGCATGCAGAGGATGCTGGCAGCTGCGCCTTGGGACCTGGTGATCATCGACGAAGCCCACCATGTATCGCGGACAAAGAGCGGCAAGAAGACGGTGACGACGCAGAATTACAAGCTTGCCGAGGCCTTGCGAAACCACGCTCGCGATCTTATCTTTTTGTCCGCAACACCACATCAAGGCAATGCGTTTCAGTTCTGGTCCTTGATCCAGATCCTTGATGATCAGCTCTTTGCGGACCCGGAAGCGGTCAATAACCGCATGGGTCTCTTGAATCGCGTCATGATCCGGCGCACCAAGCGCGAGGTGACAGATTCCTCCGGCGGGCCTATCTTCCGGCGGCGTCAGGTCCACACTGAACGTTTCTCGCTTGCCCCTCGGGAACGGCATTTCTATGATCAGTTAAGCGAGTACCTTCGTGAAGGGTACAATGCGGCAGGAATCGGCCAGAAGCGAACTACCAACGAGCAGCGTGCGATCGGCTTTGTAATGGCTACCTTTCAGAAGATCATGTCATCCAGCCCGCGAGCTATTCGCCAGGCGCTGCGGCGGCGGCTCTTGGTCTTGCTCGTGCGTAAACAGCTTGAATTGGAAACCCGGCGACGCAGCACGCAGACACCCGCGAAAGCTGCATCCTTTGCAGAAGAGATCATGCGCATCCAGGATGAGATGCTGGCAGTGGCCAGGGCGATCCTCGGCGAGGGAAACACGCTCGGCGAACAATTTCGTCATTCCCGCAAGCGTAACGCGTCGGGAATCCATCCGGCAAGTGCGGGGAATGATTCCGGACAAGCCGGAATGACTGAAATAGAAACGGATACAGATATTAGAATGGCTGCCGAGGCCTATGTTGGCCGCGTCAGGCGGCGTTTGCAAAAGCGTGAGGAGCAAGCTGAAACGACGGACTGGTCGCTTGACGGCGATGAAGAGGGCGAGGAGGGGGTATTTGCTGAGACGGATATACCGGATGAGATACGGAAAGTGCGCGATCTTATCAGTCATGTGCCGGATGGCACCGACCGCCGCTTTGAAACGCTGGTTCGCGCCATAAGTGATCTATCGCGGGACAATCCGGCTGAACGATTTGTGATCTTTACGCAGTATCGGGATACCCTTGAATTTCTTTCGGAGGAGTTGGGCCGCATTTTTGGTCATGGGTACATCGCGAATATTAAAGGCGGACCGCTTGAAGACAAGATCGCAGCGATGGAGTCTTTTTGGAAGGAGAACGGTGCGCGCTTCCTGATCTGCACGTCAGCGGGCGGCGAAGGAATCAACCTGCAGATCGGAAGAATATTGTTCAATTACGACCTGCCGTGGAACCCGATGGCAGTAGAGCAGCGCATCGGCCGCATTCATCGGTACGGCCAGCTTGAGACAGTGCAGGTATACAACCTTTTTGCCGACGATACAGTAGAAGAACGTATTTATGATATGCTTCAATTCAAATTAACCGAGATTGCGGAGTCCATCGGCAAGGTGGATGAACAGGGGCAGGTACGGGAAGATTTCCAGAGCGAGATTCTCGGCCTGTTGGGAAGCCGTCCGGATTATCAGGAATTGTACAAACGCGCTCTGGTTGACCGGGATTACCGCAGGACAGAGAAGGACATGGTTGAAATGATCCAGGAGGCGAACCGGGCTCGGGAAGCACTCAGCGCGCTTTCTCAGGATCTGACGCAGTTCAACCTTGAAAACTACCGCCGCATCGAAGGCAGGCATACCCTGGATGAGCTTGGCCAGTGGGTACGCAGCACCATCCTTCGTCTCGGCGGTGCTGCAATGCCGGACGGCGAGCTCTGGACATTCCATGTACCGGAAGCGCTGCAGCGTCGCTACCATCTGGCGCCGCGGTACGAAAATGTATGTTTTGATCGAGCGTTGTCTCTCAGAAAACGCGGCAGTGAGTTGGGCGGCATCGGACATCCATTAGTCGATGCTCTTCTGAAAGAAGTGTCTGAACCGGGCTTTACAGGCGAGGTCTCACAGGTCGGCGGTGAAGGGGTGGTCTACGCTCGGTATCTTGTCCGATATGAAGATAAGCCAGGACATGCATCTGCACGTGTGCTCACTCTGCGGGGCCTCCACCCCCTATCCCCCGCCGGCGGGGGACAGGGGGTGGAGGGGAACATCGAGGTCTGCGATCGAATAGAGTGGACAAAGACCGCGGGCGTCGCCAAACCGCTATCTTTGACGAGTCTTGATATCAACAGACTTCAGGCGCGATTTGATGAAACGATGAAAAGCGTAATATTGGAGTGGATTCCGGACCGCCAGAAACGGGCGCGTGTAACGACGGCGTTAGTCGGGATACATGTTGAATAAGCCGTAAGAAGCGGGCGATTCCCCAGAGCAAAAGGGTAAATTATGAATCGCATTGAAATGGCAGAACAGATCGCCTTGCGGGTGCCGATTCTTGCTGAACGAGACCGCGAAGAATGGAAAGAAACTGAGAAGAACCACCGGCGGTTTGTTTCCGATTATTCACCGCGCAAGATAGCCCAGATGCAGATTGACGACTTTGTAATTGGAAAGGGACGCGACAACAAATCGTTTTGCTACAGATTAGAGCGTGAGTTAGATAAATGCGGCCGTATTCTGGGCGCGACGGCTGCGAAGTTCGGCGTCTATTATGGAAAGACGAAGAGCGACCGCAGAGAAAGATATCGCCATGCCGCACATTGGGGCGACAATTATACCAACGCCTTTGAAAACATAAAGACTGCTCTTGTTCAGCTCCTCAATGCGGCGAGTATAGATGACATGGCCGCAATCAAGGAAAACAAGATATCCCCATGTTCAAAGGGAAGCTTCTTTTCTTATACTATTCTCATAAATTCGCACCTATTTACTCAAAACGTCATCTTCAGCATTTTGTTTCTGAACTTAACCTTCCGGGAAACCTTTGATTCTGAAGTCGCGATGCAGAAAGCTCTGATGGAGTACCGGGCGTCTTGGCCGGAATTAAAGTCTCAACCGATTTATTTATATATGCGATTTCTTTATGATGTCTTCGGTTATCCATCTGATTCTGCTGCAGTCGCTACTTCGACAGGTTCTTATCCGATTCTCAGCGATGCAATGGAGGGAGCGGCCTTTATCGATGAAATGCCGCCCATGCCACGAACAAATTCTGGACGAGGTGCATCGGGTCCTGCTGATTTCGAAAGGCGTCAGAGGCAGTTGAGGCGAATAGGTGATCGCGGAGAAGCTATCGTCCTCGAACTTGAGAAAAGGAGGCTTATTGACGCAGGAAAAAGAGAGCTTGCGAGAAGGATCGTTCACGAGTCACAGAGAAACGCCGGTTCCGGTTATGACATTCTCTCGTTCGATGAAGATGGAAGTGAGCGACCGATTGAAGTGAAATCAACAAGCGCTGGCAATTTGAGTGGAGGTTTTTACATTTCGTCAAATGGGCTGGATAAATCCGAAAGCCTGGTCAATTATCATATTTATGTTGTTTTTCGGGCAAGCAGCAAGTCGCCGAGAGTGCTTCCGCTACGAAGACCATCCCTGAAAAGCGCCGGCTATGAGCTTCGTCCAATTAATTATCAGTAATACTGACGTTGTAACTTTTAGGCTCAGAGACTTACTTCCCGATTCTGGCAAATACCAACTTTCAAGTAGTAATTGTTAAAGTTTCACTTCTACGAAATCTGTTTAGTTGTAGGTGAAATCTTCATTTCCTTACTGCTTTTTATCTCTTCCTCTTTTTTCGCCCGTTTTTCACAATAAACCTTCTTAGAACCAACGAAAAGCGCCGTAAAATCGTCTTGAAACGACGAAAACTACTTCGGGTCACTTCTCGATTCTTGAAAAATAGCAAGATAACATTTGAGGGGTTGTGTCCGAAATGGACTAGAGAAATTAGATCTGCAGGCCGTTACTTCTTCACTCCACGAACCAAATGGCGTGGGGTCTTGAAATATCATTTTTAATGTGAAAGGGAATAATATAAGGTCGCATTTTTTCCAAAAAGGGGTTTAAACGGACTTCAAATAGAGAGTAGCGCATCCAACCGGCTCTTAATAAAATTGTTCCAAGAAGCAGCCCTTGCATTTATATACCCATTTAGGTATAATATCGTCAGTGAGGTCATTTATTGAAGCCCTTATTCTGGGTTGGATCGTCGAAAAAAGATCTTAAGGAAATGCCGGAAGAGGTTCTGGATGTTTTCGGCTATGCGCTTCATTTAGCGCAAGGCGGCCACAAACACCCGCGAGCCAAGCCGCTTAGGGGTTTCGGATCTGCGGGAGTACTTGAAGTCGTCGAGGATGACGACGGAAGCACGTACAGAGCGGTTTACACCGTTAAATTCAGGAACGCAGTGTATGTGCTGCATTGTTTTCAGAAGAAATCAAGAAAAGGTATTGAAACCTCAAAACAGGATAAGGACTTGATCGAAGCGCGGCTGAAATCAGCCTGCGAGCATTCAGAAGGAGTAAGGAATGAATAAAATAGAAAAAGGCAGTATGAACATATATGCAGATCTCGGCATGGCCGATGCAGAAGAGATGTTGGTCAAAGCACAACTTGCCACGAAGATCGGAGAAATTATTAAACTGAGAAAGCTGACACAAACTCAGGCATCATCCCTGCTTGGAATGCCACAGCCTAAGCTCTCTAACATGCTTCGTGGCCGGTTTCGGGGCATTTCGGAAACTAAAATGCTTGAGTGCTTAACACTGCTTGGGCGCGATGTCCAAATCGTGGTTAAGACTGCATCTCGATCTAGAAAGACCGGCCAACTTTCCGTGCGTTTTGCTTGATTGTGCTCGTAGATTCTTAAAGCATGAAGAAGCAACAGATCATTAATCGGTTTAAAAACAATCGAGCAGTCCGAAAAGCTGAAATTCTTCTGGCAGTCCAATCCGGTAGCCGGTTGTGCGGCGTTTCAACTCCGGAAAACTCAAACAATACCTCGGTGGTTCTTTCCTTAATTTCCTTGATCCGCTTGACCACTCTGATCACGACCAGCTGGCCATTGCCCCCCCCGTGATGTCTTCCCTTAAATTCCTGATTTTATTGGTTGATGGCCAGAGATATACGCCATCATTCGACCCTACCTATTCGGGTAGTACTCTGCTTCGCAAGCCTTGGCTATAATATCAAATGGTAAGACTATAGTACTTGTTCTTCGGCGATGGGTATCGCAGATCGTTGCATTTCCCGGAGCTGGATCAAGACACTGACCCCGCGGCCGCAGCCCCGAATATCGGGACTGCGGCGGGATGTCGCGACATTTATAGGGAGCCTCCGGTTCCTGCCAGGGGGCTCCACAGGAAAGGAGAACAATTGGATCATTCTGCGCTGAATGAGAAGGTGAATCAGCTGTAACCGATATCAGCGCAACGACTGGATCAAATATAAAAAGTAATGCTGGAAACGGTCGCATAGCTTGACCCGGCATACCGATAGCCGAAAAGGCGAAAGCCCGATTAGGTCCCCTTGCAAAGACGACAGACATCGTTCGACTCAATAGGGGGGTCACATGGGAAAAGCAAAGGACCGAAGAAAGAAACGACGACTTGCGTATCTCTCGGCGCTTAGAGGTGTGGATCCCGAGAGGTTTAAAGAAGAATTAGACAAGCGTTTAGCGTCATGGACGAATGAGATCTGGAAGAGAGCTGAACAAGGAGTCATTAAGGAGGTTTCCGCATTCGCGCTTCCTGAAGAGGCAAAGGGTCTGGTTACGGAAACAGGCCAGTCCGTCTCGGAGATCCTCGAGCAGGAATGCTGCCGGGCGCTTGCGATAAAACAAGGGCTGCTTCAGCACCGGCCTGTTGCCTCGTACCGGACTCTTTGCCCGGATGCGTCAACAGAATGATTCTTCGCTCTTGAACCAACCGTTCTCTACCGCACAACAATTCTCGTCTTAAGCCGGGGCACATTGCCCCGGCTTTTTGTTTTCCAGCCTCGTACTTTGCTGCGGGACATATCCTTTATCGGTAAAAAGGTCAGGCCGACACCCGGCGCCTGGCCTTTTTTTATGGTCTTCTCCTTGATGAGTGGAGTTTTTGATTCGTCTCTGGGTGATCACGCTTTAATTCTTTTGGGGGCTCTTCGCTTGTTTTTGTTTTGCATTTCCAGAGGCGCCTGCATCCCGTGAATAGGTCCGTGCTTTACATGACCGGCAGCAGGGACGGTAAATCACAAATCATGCATGCGCGTTGCGAAGCATCAGCGCGATGAGCGGCCCAAAATAGCTTCGGCTAATAAGAGATATCCTGTCATGTCTGCGCGGACCTGTGAACGGCGGTGCAGAAAGAAATCAAGGATCTCGTACATCGTGATGCTCCTTATAATTCATTCACTTGCTTGGAGAAGAGCCTTTTTTATGTGTAGAAACCGGGCTGCTACGACAAAAAACGAAGGAGGGCATAACAATGCAAAAAGGATTCTGTGTTTGGCTGACGGGTCTCCCGTGTTCGGGAAAGACGACGATCGCGCTGGAGCTCATATCCATGCTGCGGGGCCGCGGTCGGAAAGTAACGCTTCTGGACGGAGACGTCGTTCGTCCCTGGCTTTCAAAAGAGCTCGGCTTCAGCAAGAGCGACCGCGCCACGAACATTACGCGCGTGGGGCATATCGCTGAATTGCTAACCTCGCACGGAGCCGCAGTGATCTGTTCCCTGGTTTCGCCCTATCGTAAGCCGCGTGAAGAGGTACGGAGCATGATCGGCCGGGATTTCGTTGAAGTATGGGTAAGCACCGAAGCGAACATCTGCGAAAGCCGGGACGTAAAGGGCATGTGGAAGGAAGCGAGGAACGGGAAGAGGCCGAATTTCACCGGGCTGGACGATCCCTATGAGCCGCCCGTGGGTCCGGAAATGACGATCGATACGGTGCACGAAACGCCGCGCCAGTCGGCAGAGCGGATATTGGGGCACCTTTCATCCTGCGGTTACCTCGATGTGCCGGTCGAAAGGAGGCAGCATGACCCTGTGGCAACTCTTTAAACTGTTCCTGAAAATAGGAAGCACCGGCTTCGGCGGCTTCATGGCCCTCATCGCTCAGGTGCAGAGCTACGCGGTCGAACGGAGGAAGCTCCTGAGCCAGGACGACATGCTCGACGGAATTTCGCTCGCGACCATTCTTCCCGGGCCCGTTGCCGTAAATACCGTGGCATATACCGGGTACCGGATCCGCGGCTGGGCAGGCGCTGCCGTGGCTGCGACAGCGGTCATGATGCCGTCGTTTCTGCTGATGCTACTCCTGACCGATGCCTATTTTCGCTGGGGCTCGGTCCCGGCTGTCGGCAAGCTCTTCAACGGTTTTATTCCGGCAGTCGCGGCCGTCGTTCTGGCCGCAGCCTGGAACATGGCCAGGAAAACGACAAGGACCTTGCCGGAAGGCCTTATCGCAGCTGCTTCCTGCCTGTGCCTGATCATGGTCCGCGGCTTCTTTACTACGGTTGGGATCATCGGGGTGAGCGCAGTGCTCGGATGGCTGCTCTTCAGGCAAGGAACGGCCCCGGGCGAACAGGCCGCAACGGCAAGTGTCGCTGGAGATCGGACCGCACGGAACGGAATACGACTGAATGCATTATCGCCCGCCCTGTCAATGCCCTTGATGGGAACGAACATAGCGGTCGCCGGAAAGCTCTTCGCAACGTTCGGAAGCATGAGCCTGCTCCTGTTCGGCGGCGGTTATGTCTTTATTCCGCTCATGCAGCAGGTCGTGGTGGACGGATACGGATGGGTCACGCGCAAGGAATTCCTGGATGGCATCGCCCTCGGCCAGATAATGCCCGGCCCTATCCTCATCAGTTCCGTTTTCATCGGGTACAAGGTCGCGGGGCTCTTGGGCGCTGTTGCTGCAACAGCAGGCATGTTCGGACCGCCTGCCGTCGTCATGCTCCTCTGCACCCGGTTTCTGGACCGGATCAAACAATCGGTCCCGGTCCTTGCGGCCCTGCGCGGCATCCGGTCCGGCGTGCTCGGCATGATAACCGCGGCCGTAGTCGTCATCGCCAGGACAGCCCAACCGAATTTGGTCTCAATCGCAATTTTTGCGGCGGCGCTGGTCGCGTTGCTGAAGTTCAAAGTGGAAACAGCGTGGGTCATACCGATCGCCGGCGTTGCAGGCGTCCTGTTCTATTAGCCGAGATCAGGACGCGAAGGGGAGGTGAAAAGAAATAAGATCTTTACTTCATGCCAGGCTGTTCAGGATCCTTGATTTTTTTCTGCACCGCCGCTCACATCGCCGTGCAGACATGCCAGTGAAATTTCGATTGTACGTGTACTTTCAGTTTGGTTCAGAGTGCTGAGCTTCGCTGCGCTTCGCACGCACATGCATGGTTTGTGATTTACCGTCCCTGCTGCCGGTCATGTAAAGCACGGACGCTGTTCGCGGGATGCAGGGGTGTCTGGAAAAGCGAAAGCTAAGTCTAATAACCTCTTATTTCAAGGAGTGCCTATGACTGTAACTATGTCGGTTCTGATACCTGCTGCGGTGGCAGCAGGGGATGCGATTCTGAAGGTGTACAATTCGGACTTCGCGGTCGAGCGGAAAGAGGACAGAAGTCCTTTGACCCTCGCCGACCGCCGGTCTCACGAAATCCTTTCCGCCGAATTGAGCAAGGAGTTTGCCTTTCCCGTCATGAGCGAAGAGGGCAGACATGTTCCCTATGAAGAGCGTAAGGACTGGGAATATTACTGGCTGGTCGATCCGTTGGACGGCACCAAAGAATTCATCAGCCGGAACGGGGAATTCACCGTGAATATAGCGCTCATCCATCGGGACCGGCCCGTGCTCGGCGTTATCTATGTGCCGGTCAGCGGCGTGCTGTACTACGCACAGAAAGGCGGAGGGGCGTTCAAGCTCGATCGGGAAGGCACAAAAAGGCTCCGGGTATCGAACCGGAGGGAAGGCCTTGTTGTTGTGGGGAGCAGGTCGCACGGCACCCCGCAGCTGGCTGAGTACGTGGATCGCGTAAGAGACCGATACGGGGAAGTACAGTTTGTTTCCCGCGGAAGCTCCCTGAAGTTCTGTCTCGTCGCGGAAGGGGCAGCCGATATCTATCCGCGGCTGGGGCCGACCATGGAGTGGGACACGGCTGCGGGACAGATCATCGTAGAGGAGGCCGGAGGACGGGTCGTCGAGTCCGAAAGCGGCCTTCCGGTGCGCTATAACAAGCAGGAGCTGATCAATCCTTTTTTTGTCGCTTCGCAGCCCCGCGCCGTGGAGTCCCTCGCTTTCAGCCCGGGATCGGCCGGTGTGTAGCCGCAGGCTTCAGCCTGCGCCGGGAGACAAAGATACTAGTGCACTGTAAAACTAATTCTTGATTGTATTGCACCTTTAGCCGGGTCCAGTAGTCAGTTACAAATCGAATTCCTCTCAAAACGGCAGGAACATTTACCGCGAAGTCGCGAGGAACGCGAGGAAAGCGAAATTCCCGTAATATGCCACAGGATAGTATTGCCTTCCTGGCGACCTTTGCGCCCTCGCGGTTCAATCTTTTTAGTTCCGGCTTGTTGGCTTAAAGCACACCGTAATGACGTCGTGGAACTATTAACAACTAGGTTTACGTTGTACTAGAAGATTCATCGCCCAATATCCAGCGACTTTCCTTTGAAACACTGGATTCCAGCTTTCGCGGGAATGACGAAATTATTGTTTTGCCGCAAGCCCGGAATGACTAACAAATGACCAACTCTCGCAATCAAGGAGGAAATAACAGTATGCATCCAATTTTCATGATCGGTACGCAACGGTCCGGTTCAAACCTGCTTCGCCTGATGCTGAATCAGCTCCCGGAGATCGCGGCGCCGCACCCTCCGCACATTCTGCAGCGGATGATGACGGTTCTGCCCCTGTACGGCGAGCTGACCCGGGAGGACGCGTTCAACCAACTGGTGGACGACGTCTGCAGGCTCGTCGAACTGAATCCCGTGGCCTGGGCCGGCGTCAGCCTTGATCGGGTCGAGGTGGCGGAGCGGTCGCTCCCGGTCGATCCCGTGCATGCGGCCCAGGTGCTCTCCATGCCCAGACAGGCGCTGGTTGCAATCCACGGAGCTCTGTACGACATGTACGCGGAATCCCAGGGGGCAAGAACCTGGTGCTGCAAAAGCCTCGCGAACATCAATTATTTTCATGATATCGATTTCCATTTCGAAGATCCGCGATACATCTATCTCTATCGCGACGGACGCGACGTTGCTGTCTCCTTCCGGAAAGCCGTGGTCGGAGAAAAACATTTCTACCACATCGCCCGGGAATGGACGGCTACTCAGAAACTCGCACTCGCTATCTCCGGAATGGTCGATCGGAGCCGGTTCATGAGCGTCAGTTACGAGGAGTTGACGCGGCATCCGGAGCAAACCTGTCGCAAACTGTGCTCATTCATCGGCGCCGGATACCGGCCGCAAATGCTCGAGTATGCGAACGGCGGCGAGGCCAGGAGTACCGCCGGGGCATCGGAACTGTGGAGCAATCTGACGAAGCCGGTAATGCGGGAAAATACCCGCAAGTTCCTCCAGGAAGCCGGTAAGGAAGACATTATGATATTCGAATCGGTGGCTGGTCCGGTTCTCGATGAACTGGGATATCCAAGGATTTTCGTGCAGCCGGGCAAGGAGATCGCGTTCACGAGCGAGCAGCTCCAGGCGTTTACGAGAGAAAATGACCGTCTCAAGGAGGCGGTCCTGGATGCAGTAGACCCGGCAGATCGGGAAAGGCGCGATAAACAGGCGTCTCTGCTGAAAGAGATCCGTGAGAGGTCCCATCGAAAATACGCAACGACCTAGTGCACTGTAAAAGTAATTTTTGATACAGGCTCAAAACGGCATAGAATATTTACCGCGAAGTCGCGCCCTGCACTCCCGCATTCGCAGTCGAAACGCTGGGTGCAAGCGAGGAACGCGAGGAAAGCAAAATTCCCGTACTATGTCAGCCTTCCTGGCGTCCTTTGCGCCCTCGCGGTTCAATCTTTTTGATTCTGGCTTGGTCGCCGTAAAGCGCACCGGAATGACTGCGTGGAACTATTAGCGATTATGTTTACGCTGTACTAGCAAGAGCGACGAAGATCGAGGGCCGGTCCATGCTCCCGGCATGAGGGAACCGGACCGGCTCCTCGCATCCCCACTTTTTTTGTGAAATCCGAATACTACCTGCCCAAACGGGTAGTACAACAGATTGCAGGAAACCTATAGAATCCCCGCATGTCGCTTGGTAAAGAAATCCAATCCCGGGGTCAACAGCCGTGTCTGACGGCCGTTCAGGATAACGGCAGTAGAGAAGCGTCCGCCAGCGTAATGGTGATAGCGGCCGACGAAGGAGGCTGCCGGCTGATCAAAACCCAATTGGAACAGCAGAACTTCCCCGCCCTGTTCACTTCCGCCCGGAACAACGATGAACTGCAGCTCGCCGTCAACGCCGGGGACTGGGACATCGTCCTGATCGATCTCCCCGTCCCATCGCTGGACCTGCCCGAAGTCCTCGATTATTTCCGCTTACGCATGCCGTTTGTTCCCGTGATCCTCCTGGCAAGCCGTCCCGATGAAGCTCGTGCCCGCGAACTGCTTCCCAGGGGAAGCTGGGATTACGTCCTGAAGGACTCTCTTGATCGGCTCGTTCCCGCTATCGACCGCAGCCTTCGAAGATCGCTGCTGCAGCGCCGGGCGGCTGCAGTCGGAACGGTCCCTGAAAAGCGCCGGGAGCCGATGATCGAACAGAACGGTTGCCGATCCGATATCGCCGATTCCTTCAAGGGATCGGACGCGTCGGCCCGGGAAGTTCCGGTCGGATCCGGCGTGGCGGAATATAAGCAGCTGGAGCAGCAGCTGCGACAGGCGCAGAAGATGGCGGCGATGGGACAATTGACGAGCGGCATCGTTCACGAGTTCAATAACATATTGACGGCAATTGTCGGCTATGCCTCTCTGCTCTCAACGAGTGTGAAGCCGGATGACCCTGCCAACAGCCTCGCAGAACACATCCTGGCTACCGCGGACCAGGCTGCAAAGCTGATCCGGAGCCTGCTTACATTCGGCAGGAAACAGGAAACCGATTTCCGGGTCGTCGATGTCAACGAGATCATCCAGAGGACCGGGAAGCTGATCCGCCTGATCATGGGTTGCAAAGCGGACCTCCGCGTATCGACCGCAGCCCGGCAGCTTCTCGTGAACGCCGATCAGAGCCAGATCGAACAGGTCCTGATAAACCTCGCGATCAATGCTTGCGATGCCATGCCGGACGGAGGCACTTTGAGCATTGAAACGGATGTCGTGAGCGGCGATTTGCTCGACGAGGCAACCCTGACGATGCGTGAACACTGCGCGGTAATAACAGTCACCGACACCGGCGTGGGCATGGACGAGAAGACCCGGGAGAGGATCTTCGAGCCTTTCTTCACCACGAAGGAGGCGGAACGCGGCACGGGGCTTGGACTTTCCATCGTGGCCGGGACCATTCAGCAGCATAAGGGAGCTGTCCGCTGCGAAAGCCGGCCGGGCTCCGGCACCCGTTTCAGGATCTATCTGCCGCTGCTCGCGTTTCAGAGGAAACCGGCGAGACCCGGCCCGCAGCCGGACAGATTCACGACCGATAAGAAGAGTGCTTAGCATTTCTGCATGAAAAGGAGGAAGTATGAAAAACAGGGTGTGCAGTGCCGTCTTTTTGTTTCTTGCAGCGGGAATGCTGATTTCAGGGGTTGCGACGGCGGAGATCAGGATGGGGACCGTGCCGCGTTTGAGCGCCGCAGAGCTGCAACAGATGTTTGCGCCACTCGCCGAGTATCTGTCGAAGGAGACCGGGGAAAAGGTGAGCATCGTGGTGCCCAAGGACTTCCCGGCCTTCAAGGAAGCGGTAAAGGCCGGGCAGATGGACATCGGTTTTGCGAATCCGCTTATCTATGTAGAGGCAAAGCAGACGGCGAATATAGAACCGCTTGCTTTGTCCTCGGAAGTGAAGAGCGGCACCAGGCTGAGAGGCATTATTATCGTGCGCAAGGACAGCAGTATAACCGCGCTCCCGGACCTGAAGGGGAAGAAGTTCGTGTTCATGGACAAGGATTCGCCCGCCGGCTACCTCTTCCAGATCCTCCTGCTCAGCAGGGCGGGGTTCGACGCAAAGACGGACATCCACCTTCTTCCCTTTGCCAAGAGGCATGACAAGGTCATTGCGGCGGTGCTGGACAGATCGGCCGACGCAGGCGGCATTCGCGAAGACGAACTGGAGAAGGTCAAGGACAAAATAGATATCTCGCAGATCAGAATCGTCGGTTATACCGATTATTTCCCGAACTGGCCGTTCTTTGCCACAGAGAAACTAAAGCCCGAGACGGCAGCGAAGGTAAAAGCGGCGCTGCTCAAGCTGAAGCCGAACGACCCCAAGAACGAACCTATTCTGGGACCGGCAAGGTTGACGGGCTTCATCCCGGTATCGGACAAGGAGTACGATGACCTCCGGAAGGCGGCGAAAATCGCCGGGGGCATGTAGCAGGGGAAGAGCGATTCCTTCGGCTAAGCCCGGGTCGTTCGCAAAGCAATTTTGATGAAGTCGTAAAAAGTCGGATTTTACCACAGAGACACAAGTGAAGGTTCGTAGAGGTAGGAACACAGAGTAAAAGACTTTAATGCATACCTGGTTTTTCTCCGTGCCTTTGCCCTCGGCCAGCCTGCACCCGGTGCTACGAGTGCACAGCGCGAGTGCAGGCTGTGCCTCCGTGGTAGATTGATCTTTTTATGAATTTATTAAATTTTGAGAACAGGAGGGTAGCGGCATGAAGAAAAAAGGTATCAAGAACTGGTCGCTGACCAGAAAATTCCTGGCCGGTATTCTCTCGGCCCTTCTCGTGGTCTTTGCGCTCATGGGGATGATCATCAGCTTGCACGAAAAGAGCGTGCTTGAGGCGGATCTCCGGGACAAGGGCGAGAACGTGGTCCGTTTTCTTGCAGCTATCTCCGCCGAGCCGATCCTCAGCTACAATCTGTCGTATCTTCAAAATCACGTTCACTATGTGTCTGCCGCAGATGACGACATCGTGTTCGTGACCGTTCTCGACAAGAACGGCAATGAATTGACCAGCGAGAAAAAGGAGGACAAAAATTTCGGCAAAACGATGGAGTATACCAGCTCCATCCTGCAGCAGAACGAACCTATCGGCACGGTGAAGATCGGTTACTCGACACGCGATATCGATCGTGTGCTTGGCAGGTCTCAGACGATCCTGGCCGCCCTTTCGGCCGGGACGATGCTGCTCATTTCGTTCGTCATCTACATCCTGTTCCGGAATCTGGCCGTTCGGCCCATCAGCCGGTTGAAAGAAGCCGTCGGCAAGGTGGCCGGAGGAGATCTGACTCAGGCCGCGGAGGGGTCGGGCGACGAGATCGGAATGCTGTTCTCTTCGATCGGATCGATGGTCGAAAAACTGAGGGGCGTGGTAGAGGACGTGAAGTCGGCAGCCGCGGGTGTGGCGTCGGGGAGCCATGTGATACAAAGCAGTTCAGAGCAGATGTCGCAGGGAGCCACCGAACAGGCAGCCTCTGCGGAGGAAGCTTCTTCATCCGTGGAAGAGATGAACGCGACGATCCGGCAGAATGCCGACAACGCAGGAGAGACCGAAAAAATAGCTTTGAAGAGCGCGCAGGACGCTTTGGAGAGCGGGAAGGCCGTGACCGAAGGGGTGAGCGCGATGAAGGACATCGCCCAAAAGATCAAAATCGTCGAGGAGATCTCCCGCCAGACGAACCTGCTTGCGCTCAATGCTGCGATCGAGGCGGCCCGGGCCGGCGAACATGGAAAAGGCTTCGCGGTGGTGGCGAAAGAGGTAAGAAAACTTGCGGAACGGAGCCAGGTAGCGGCGGCTGAGATAAGCAATCTCTCGCGGACAAGCGTTGAGGTTGCCGAAGCTGCGGGGGCAATGATCGGTAATCTGGTCCCCGATATTCAGAAGACCTCCGAACTCGTGCAGGGGATCAGTGCTTCGAGCAAAGAGCAGGCGGCCGGAGCGGATCAGATCAACGTTGCAATCCAGCAGCTGAATCAGGTTATCCAGCAGAATGCCGGAGCTGCCGAGGAAATGGCATCCATGGCTGCGGAACTGTCCTCGCAGGCCGGACGTCTCGTCGATGCGATCGCCTTCTTCAAGGTGGACAGCCGGGTTGGAACAGCGGATCCCGGGAACTCTCGGCCGTCCTTATCGCTTATCTCCGGAGTCCCGTCGACAGCAGCAAGTTCCGCCTTACTGGATACCCGTCACGCTGACAGCGCTCGTGTTGTTTCTCGGCGGGATTTCGGCGGAGTTCTGACCACGTATAAAAGCCGTCAGGAAGATAGTCGCCCGAGCGGGCATCTTAAGGCTTTCGGAAGTTCAGCAATTTCTTCACGAGCGGGGAATCAAGCCCGTGAGGCGTGAGGGGTGAGGAGTAAAGTTTCGTTCTTTCCTCTGTGCAACTGCCGAAATCGCTGTCGGCTTCCGCCTCTATTCTATCGCTCGCTTGCATCCGTTCCGCCCGCAGCCGTGCCTGCCGGACCAAATTCGGCAAGCGCTGCTTTGATTCTGGAGTGAGTACCGTCTTCAAATCGGTTCAGCGAACCAGCAATATCGGACAAGTCGAGATGCAACTTCTCTGCAATCTGGTCCCATCCGATCCCGCTCTGCCGCATCTCCTTGATGCTGTATTTATAAATATAATAGCTGCTCCAGGCGGTTAGGGCCTGTCATCCCTTGTTCCGTCATTTTAATGCCCGACAGCCGGTACGGCATCCTCGATATGCCGTTAATCCGGTGGTAGAATCGGAAATATGACCATCAAACGGAGAACGCTCGGGAAAACCGGCGTGGACGTAAGCATTCTGGGTCTTGGAGGCGAAGGAGTGCTTCGGACTTACGGGCAAAAGAAAGAAGCCTATGCATTAATCAACCGCGCCCTGGATCTCGGCATTAATTACTGTGAATCGGCGCGGTCGTACTCGGGGAGTGAATCCTATTACGGCAATGCGTTGAAGGAGAGGCGAAGCGAAATATTCCTTACGAGCAAGTCTCATGCGCGCGGCCGTGTGGGAGCGCTGAACCACCTCCAACAGACATTGAAGAACATGAAGACGGACCACCTGGACCTCTGGCAGGTGCATGACGTCAGGACTGACGAGGATATTGAAGAAATATTCGGCCCGGATGGCGCTATCCAGGCTTTCATGACCGCACGGGAGCAGGGATTCACGCGTTTTATCGGCGTGACCGGCCATTCAGATCCTTCTATCATCAGGAAATGCATGGAGCTTTTTGAATTCGATACAGTGCTCATGCCCGTCAATCCTGCGGAGCCTGCCTACGGGAGTTTTCTCGAAGAGGTGCTTCCTCTTGCAGTCGAAAATAAAATGGGCATCATCGGGATGAAAGTGTATCTTCGCGGCCTGCCGGCGGAGCTTCCCTTTTATACTTCCATGAAGCCGTTCCTCGATTTCGCCCTTTCCCGCCAGGTTTCGACGGTTGTGATCGGCTGCGACAATGTCGAGCAACTGGAACAGAACGCGGCGTTCGCAAGTTCCTTCAACCCGCTATCATCGGAAGAACAGGAAAGCCTCATAGCAGCGGTTGCTCCTTATGCGCCGGAACTGATGATGTATAAATCGTAAAGGGAGGTTGATCATGCCGGACCACCGATCAAGAGCGTTTCGCCATACGGGTGAAGAAGCCAATATGCGCATCCGGGTAAAAACCGAAGCTGCTATCGCTCGCTCTATGTCAGGGGCGAGGGAAGACATTGACCGGCGCCTCGCGCAGCTTGAACGCGAGTGGGACATCGAGCGGACGCTTGAGGCGAATGCAGCCGTACTTTCACTGACGGGACTAGGCCTGAGCATCGCCGTGAGCAAAAAATGGCTGTTGCTGTCGGCAGTGGCCGCCGCCTTCCTGCTTCAACAAGCCTTCCAGGGATGGTGCCCCCCTGTACCGTTCTTGAGAAGACTCGGTATCAGGACGGCGGCTGAAATCAATGCCGAGCGTTCTGCATTGAAGCTGCTGCGGGGAGATTTCACCCATGCTCCGGGCCGATTTAAAAATGCATCGTTATTGCTTGAAGCCTCGGCATCTGGATAGGAAGTCCGGGGGAGGGACAAAACATCAGCAGGACGATCCATGAAAATGACCGGCCTCTGGCGGCGGCAGGCCCTGGGATACACGCTTGCCGGGGCAATTCTTTCCTATCTCGTGCTTCTGGTTCTGGCAATCCTGTCAATGGTTGGGTTCATGATACGACAAGGACAACCGGCAATCGTGCCGCAGGTCGTGATATTTGCAAGTCTCTTTGTTATCAGCCTGGGAATGCTGTTCTGGTATATGAAATCCATAAAGTGCCCGGGACCAATAAAGACGAGCAGATGACCGGTTCTTCCTGAGAGTGCAGCTCCAAGTTGAGGAACAGGATATGCTTCACCTCGGTCAGTTTGTCGCCGCCATAACTTGCGATATTTTTTCAGGGGCGGCAATATACATTAATTTTGTCGAGCATCCCGCACGTATGAGTTGCGGCACGCGGATCGCTGCCACAGTCTGGGCCCCAAGCTATAAACGCGTGACAGTCATGCAGGCGCCATTGGCCGTTGTGAGCTTCCTTGCCGGCATTTCTGCTTCGCTGCTCGGCGGCGGCATTATGTGGTTTGCCGGCGCAATGCTGATCGGCCTAGTCGTGCCCTTCACGTTCATCGCGGTCATGCCCATCAATCACCAGCTCCTGGAGCCCGGGCGCGACCTTGCCTCAGCCGAAACCCGAATGTTGCTGATAAAGTGGAACAGGGTTCATGCTGTCCGGAGCGTGCTGAGTCTGCTGGCGCTAGCGATCTACCTGATCCTGTTGATCCGGGCATAGCAGAGTCGCTATCATTATAACTTTCATTATTGATAAGTTTTACATCTTCGCTCTGGTATTATTAACGCATCAACTAACAACATCACCAGGATGTCCATGGTCGAAAAAAATGGAAAGTCATGATCAGACTAAAAGATCGTCACGTTTGAGGAAGCTCCCGGGGAATGCCGCCATTTCCCGGATCTTCTTCGCTCTCAGGGCTTTTGAATTGTCCAGCCATGGGTATGTCCGTCGTTCAGTGACGAAATCACCGTTACGATTATGCCGTTATTAATGTCCATGAGCTGTTGTTGTGTCAGGGTAATGGTGTGCGAATGTCCCAATGAGAGACTGCTTGTGTATACGACGCCGCCCGCAAGCGGACTGGCGAGGTCCGAGTTCAATATCCGCACGCTGTGATTGTGGCCGACTTCCGTTGTCGAAATTACATCAAAGCCTGTGGCCGGGAGAGCAACGTCTCCTCCATTATCGTTGCCGCATGATTCAAGAGATAGTGCTATCGGTACCGCAATCAAAGCCGTGCCCATTTGTATAATGAATTCTCTCCGGTTCATAGTGCCGCCTCCTGTCATAGTTGTTGTTCTCAGTTGCCAGGCAAAAACGGGCCTGCTGCTGGAGTCAATCAACGAGCGAATACGATTGTGTTCATACTGTAAGGATCTGGATCCTGAGCCGTGGGGAAGACCGGTTCGCTATATTCTGCGCATATAGAAGTATGCTCGATAAAGCATACATGATAATTAATATAATAACCATATTGCAGGATGTCAATCGAATGCACGTGCTTTGGAGAGGAAAACATAAACATGAGCCAAATGCCGTGGTTGGCGCGGCACGAAAAATGCCAGATTCTTCCTGTATTTTAATGTATCAAATAACAACTACGTTCCCTGAGATGTGTGCGTCCCGTGAGATGTGTGGCAGGCCGACACCAATAGAGCTTGGGGCATTCAGGCTGGTAGCGTCGCTCGACCTCACGATTATTCTGCCGCTCGCGTCAGGCGGCCATACTCTTGTGGCGCGAGGACCCTTGGGGTACGTCATTGCTGCGATAGTGCCCCTATTGACAACTCCCCCGGCACGGGTGTTTACTTTTATTATGTTCAAAACGAAATGCAGGGAGGGTCTGTAAATGTATATGATCGAAACACATCATGAAAAGGGAGAATGTTCGAAAACTCTGGACGCTCAAATGAATACGGGGCCGAAAATCGGCAATAAGTTCTATTACGGATGCAAAGAGGGGGACCACACAGGGTACGCGCTTGTTGATTTGAAGGATAAAAAAGAGGGGATCAGCCTGATTCCCGATTTCCTTCGGGCCAAGACCAAGATCGTAGAAGTGGAGGCCTTCACGCCGGATGAGCTCAAAGAAGCCCAGACTAAAGGGACGGCCGAAGATTGAGCGGAGTGATGGAAAAGGTCCGAATGATTCATCTGGATCATTATTGTTTGCCTGAGAAGGGAGCTTGAAGTTTCTATGACTGGTCGCCCTTCGATAACGTCGACTTCAGTCGCTTTGTCACCAAAGAATGCGCTGTCGGGATCGTGAAGTTACAGGAAAGAAGGCCTGTTCCGACGGGGAGGTTACGAGATGACTGATTTTCACAATGAGCTGTCTGATGATCCGTTCAGATTCCTGGAGATCAAGGCCACGCAGATCAGGAAATTGCTCCTGGGATCGCTGCTCCTTGCAAAGGATGCATGGAAGGATGCGCTGCTCGGTACCCCGGAAGGGCTTCGTGTCCTGAAGACCGTCGAGGAAGCGGAAGAGGAGTTCATGGACCTCTCGATTACGGAGCCTTTCGCGAAGCTTGACGACATCCTCGGCGTGATCAACAAACGCGCTCGCGCCGTTGTTGTCGTGATGGAGTATATCGCGCAGTTCGCACCACTCAAAAGTGAAAGCGGATGAGGTATTTCACCACCTTCGGCGCAAGTCAATAGTATTTTTCTCGTAAGCAGGATCGACACGCCCATTGACAAACCCCGGATCGCTGCTGCACAGAACGTACCTCGGCACGGGAGGGTTATCCGGGACATCGTTCAACCGGCAGAAGAGATCATCAACCGGGAATTATCCGCCATTCAGCAATTGTGCAGGGAATTGAGCGAAGGAAGATATCCCGTGTGCTGAAGACCGCCGCATCCGTAAGGCTATGATCCAGAAGATGCCATGCTGATCGTCAAAAACATACTATTTACCATACTCGTGCCCGGCACGGTTATGGTACTGATTCCTTACTGGATTTTGAACAGAAACTTAGTGCTGCTGCCGTCCCATTGGGAAATCCGGCACTATCTGGCTCTAGTCCCGGCATTACTCGGGATAGCGATTTATTTCCGTTGCGTCTGGGACTTTGCGACTGTCGGGTGCGGCACTCCCGCGCCGATCGATCCGCCGAAAACATTGGTGGTTCGCGGTTTGTTCCGATACGTCAGAAATCCGATGTATATCGGAGGCCTTTTCCTGCTGCTTGGAGAAGCAATGTTCTTCAGGTCGCTGGCATTGCTGAAATACGCTGTCGTGATCTTTATCGTCTATCATCTGTTTGTAGTTTTTTACGAAGAGCCGAGCCTGGAAAGAAAGTTCGGCGAATCATACCGGCGCTATCGTCAAAACGTGCGAAGATGGATCCCCGGGAAAAGATACCAGGAAGGTTCCTGAATCTTCGATGATGACAGTTCTGTAACGAATTAAGATTTGATTTTACTGTAAACACGTCGGCAAACACGCCGGCAATGTTGATTTCACCTGTGTTTGAAGACCCCGGTAACTACTCAGGTCATTTTTTTATCCGCAGATTACGCAGATTTCGCAGATAAAAATAAAACCAGAATTCCGGTTTTAGAATCTGCGTCAATCTGCGAAATCTGCGGATAGAAGGGCTTTTTCTTAGATTTGTCTTAATGCTGTTCTGAAAAGAAGCTGAATAGTTACGGTCTCCCTGTTCCATTTGATCCATGATGTCTTAGATTGATGTCTTAGATTTATAAGGGATTAAATCTTTTGGTTTAGAACGGCGTAGCAGGGCATGAGAGAAAAAGGTACCGACACGAAAAGTCGGTACCAGCTGCTTCAAAGTTTTTGAGAGATCAGCGGGGGTCCTCGCCTGTGTAGTTTCGGATCCTTAAGCAGGCCGGCCTGTTTATTGCGGGGAATAGGTCGAACAGTCGGCATGGTCTGAGTGGTTAGCCACACGAATGCCGGGTGCCGAACATTCAAGGGACTTATTGTATTTGCAATCATCTGCTTTGCATGCGCCCACGCTGCCTGTAATTTCCGTGGCGCCGCCTTTTTGTGAAGATTTATAAAAAGTATCGCACATGGCATGTTTGCTGTTACCTACGGTAATGGCAACTGCGTGACACATCTTATTCATGTTATAGGAGCATTGAGTTACTTCGCAGTCCAGGATTTGCGGAATTTGCATCGCCATAAGTGTACCCTCCTTAGTATAGAAATCCTTGCATATGTCAAGAAGATAGAACCGAAGGCAGCGGCTGTCAATCAGGAAAAAGTCTTCGGAAAGCCAGTCCAAATAGCGGACATGAAAATATAAACCTTAGTTACTCAGATTGAAAAAAAGATTGATGCTGGTGATATCGCGAACAGTAACAACGGAAGTAAAAGAACGGACTGGGGCGATGGGCTGTTGTTGAAGCATGGGGCCGGGGCAAGTCTTTACTGTTCAGATTAACTTTTAACTTGACCCTTTAGATCCCTCCCCCTTGATGGGGGAGGTTAGGTGGGGGTGACGGTGATGCGCGACGGATACTTCACTCTCCCCTTGATCCCCTCCCATCAAGGGAGGGGCGAAAATTGGAACAGATACCCCGCAGCTTGCTGCGGGAGGTTCATTAAGGAAAATTCGAACTACGGACGGCGACAATCGGTACGGGCTTTAAGTTTCGGCGCCAACGAACTCACCGCTACAGCCGAAATTCCATGAACGATAAAAGTAGGCATTATGGCGCGGGTTCACAGCTATAATAACTCGACAGCAGCTTAACAGTGTTTGGCCCGTTCATATCCAGATCCCTATTAACCACTCGGAACCAGGTTCTTCTTCCTGAGCGACTTTACGACCTGGTCCACGTACGACTTGATTTCCTTCCGGTTATTGCCCCGCATCTCGGTTTCGGTGACAGCTGACCATACAAGTTTTCCCGTTGTCACGTCGTAGAGGTTTGCTTCCGCGATGCCGTACACCCGTTCCGTGACATATCCCGGAGAATATCCACCCGGATACGCGCCGGAATAGAAGCCTGCGTAAGGGCCGGAATAAAAACCCGGAGGGTAAAAGCGACCGTAATAAGAGTGCAAGTCATAGTAGGAGGCGGGCGGAATGTATGGTGCCCCGGGCACGTAATCCCGCTCTGTTTTCCGGTCCACGAGCCTGGCCATGAGCAAAGCATCGGCACCGAGTTCTCTTACTTTTGCCGCGATTGCCTCTCTGTCTCCCGGTTTGGCTTCCGGAAGCACAGCATAACTCGCAAGCGCTTCGACTCCTGAACTCTTGAACTCGCTCACGAATTCGTCTTCGATCAGCCGCCGCTCCGCGATTTGATCCATCAAAGCCATGACAACGACCTTGTTCGGTTGTTTCCGGTACGACTCGTCCGCCCAGTCCGAGGTGACGCGGGTCGAAGCACACGATGCAAGAACGAGTGCAGCCGCTATCAGCGTCACTCGCATATATGTATAGTTTGTTCTCATACCTTCTCCTGATTATTGAGCCTTATTCAACAAGCTCTCTCTTTTAAATATAAACCGCCGTACCAGGCACTGTCCAGAAATGATTGAAGCTCCCCGTGGCGAAACTACAAGAACATTTTGAGCACGTTGAGTCAGAAGTGTGCTTTTGAGACCTCGCATTTATCTGACTGATTGACTGTCGGAGGATAGTATCCCATGCAGATCGTGCGGATTGTGAGTTTTAATACTTTCACTAAATTGACTTTCATCTGGTGTTGCGCTTTGCTTAAACTATGGAATGGTTTTGTTTGGGCGCCCGGCATCAGCAATGGTGCGAGGCGCAATAAGGAGGTTTATTATGAAGAAGACACAAACATCAACAAAAAACGCCCCTCTAAGCCCGCAGCTCGATCGCGATACGCAAAAATTCATCGATGAAGTTGCGGCGAAAGGCGGGGAGCCGCTCTATAAACTGCCGATTCCGGAGGCCCGGAATGTGCTCGACAGCCTGCAGTCCGAACCTGTCGACAAGATGCAGGCCCGGATTGAGGACACCACGATTCCGGGAGGACCGATTGGCGACATCTCGATCCGGATCATTCGTCCGGCAACCGGCTCCGGCAAACTGCCGGTTGTGATGTACTTTCACGGCGGCGGCTGGATCCTGGGCAACAAGAATACCCACGACCGGCTCATTCGGGAAATTGCCAATGGTGCAAATGCGGCTGTGGTGTTCGTGAACTATGACCCGTCACCGGAGGTCAAGTTTCCGACTGCCATAGAACAGGCATACTTGGCGACGAAGTATATTGTTGAGAACGGCGACCGGTTTAACTTTGACACGTCCCATCTGGCTGTCGTGGGTGACAGCGTCGGCGGAAACATGGCAACAGTGGTCACGCTATTGGCGAAAGAGCGGGGCGGCCCGAAGATCGATTACCAGGTGCTCTTTTATCCGGTAACGGACGCGGGCATGGATACTCCCTCGTACCAACAGTTTGCGGACGGCCCGTGGCTGACAAAGCCTGCAATGGAGTGGTTCTGGGATGCTTATGCGCCGGACGTTGCTTCGCGGAAAGAGCCGTTTGCCTCACCGCTCCAGGCTTCAATCGACCAGTTGAAGGACCTGCCGGATGCACTCATCATTGTCGACGAGAACGACGTGCTCCGCGATGAAGGCGAAGCCTACGCTCATAAACTTATGCAGGCCGGTGTCGATGTAACCGCGGTGCGCTATATGGGAACGATCCACGATTTTGTAATGCTCAACGCGCTCGCGATGACGCCGGCTGTTTGCAGTGCGATAGGTCTGGCGAACAGCATGCTGCGGCAGGTTTTGGGTGTCGAAAGGCTTGCAAAGGCCGCTTGAACCATGAGCCCGGCGCGCCGGGTTCTGCATCAAAAAAAATCAAAAGCGAAAAATTGTTTTATCTTTGGTTGTGGCTCCACTTCATCAGGGCACCGCCTGGGGAGGGGGATATGAAAAGCGCAGTGGCAATTGCGCGTAACAGGGATATTGAAAACGCAATTAAACAGTCGCTGAGCCTGATAGAAGATCTTCCCGCATTATTTGAAGGCCGCCATGTTGCCATCAAGCCGAACGATATTTGGGCATCGAGCCATGATCTTACGGCCTGTACGCAGGCCGACACGGTACGGGCGGTAATTCGCTTCGTGAAGATGTACAACCCGGGAGCCATCACAATCACGGGCGGGGGCCGGCGCCGGCGAGACCGACAACATATTCAGACTGCTGGGCATAGACAGGGTCATCGCGGAAGAAGGCGTGAAGTTCTTCGACCACAACAGGCCGCCGTTCGCCTCCGTCAGCCTCGGATACAGTCCACAGGAGGAGGTCATGGTGAATCCACTTGTGCTGGAGTATGAGACGCTCGTCTCGCTGGCACAGCACAAGGTCCATAGCGGAGCAGCGGTGACCCTCACCATGAAGAACATCGCAATGTCGTTTCCCGCTGCTGATTACTACGGCCACCCGAGAAACAGGAGGCTGCACCATCATGAAATATTCAAGGACCTGCATGCATTCATCGCCGGAATGTGCAAAAGGTTCCCCATTCAGCTCGGCATTATCGTTGGGCATCCGGCCATGATCGTAACAGGACCGATCGGCGGCATCACCTTCGAATCGGAGCTGGTAATTGCGAGCAGGGATTTCGTTGCCGCTGATGCAATAGGCGCGAAACTGCTTGGCATCGATTATGTGGAGCATATCGCCCGGGCAGAGCGACTCGGTCTCGGGACCGCCGCGCTCGAAGAATATGGAATTCCCGGGAATGCCTTTTGATGAGGCGCTGAGGATATTCTCGGAAAGAAGCAGGGAGGCTGAGCAGAGAGCAGCAGCGTGAGCGGCGCTATACGCCAGTATTATTAATCTTGCCGCAAAAGAAACCCTCTCTGAACACGAGTGGGTTTTTACCCCGTTAGAGAAAACCGAAGACTCCTGTCAGCGGTCGATCTTTTGCTTTACACCTTGTGGTACTATTATCTTCATTAGCTAACTTGTTCTCTAACGGGGTAAACAGAACTCCATTTTGATGAACCCCTAATAAGTCAAAATTTCACACGGAGGTTCTTTGTGTCTTTGTGGCTTTGTGTGAGACCGGACTTTTACGAATGCATCGATTTTGAATCTCTACAAGATGCGGGAGGATCAGTATTTGCCTCCCTGCTGGTTTTGCTGATTCTGCATGCCGCCCTGCCGACCGCCTGCACCGCTCTGATCCGGCATGGCTCCCTGCTGGTCCGTCATGTCCCCTTGTTGACCTCCGGCCGCTGCTCCTGAGACTCCGAGTGATGCCAGGGTTTGCTGATCGAGCTGCCCGGTCGCTTGCATGCCCTGTGCCTCCTGGAACAGCATCAGCGCGCTTTCCGTTTTCGTTTTCCATTTTCCATCCGCAGGACCGGGATCGAAACCTTGAGCGCTCAATGCCTGCTGGACCTGCCTGACTGTTTGAGGATCCTGCGACAAGGCCGCGTGCTGGTTCATCTGCTGCTGAGCCCCGCTCCGGCTTCTCTGATCCGGCATGCTGCCTTGCTGTCCGCCGCCCTGTTGCGCGTAGGCAAAGGCAACAAAAAGTACCAGTGACGAAATTACGCCTAGAACTCCTGAATTGATTTTCATTAGCTACCTCCTATATTGGGGACGTCTACCCCGCCCTTATGATCAATTTAGCGCGTATCAGAAGCCGGTCAAGTGGGCTCAATGTATTACCTGCTTCAATTTGAAGGTAAACCCGCAGGAGGAAGGGCGGTCCATGGGCGCTTTTTCTCTATTACTTCGAGCTGCCATAGACCCAGTCATGCCGCCTGCTCATTAACGCCCGCAGGTCCATGCGTATCTCTTCGGCAGTAGGGCGGCCCACGTACCACCAGCCGTTATATATTTTGTAAATCGTGAGATCGTGATCCAGGATGAACGTATAGGGTATGTATATCTCGCCGTGTACCTTGTCCGTCGAATCCGTCATTTCGAGCTCATGCAGCAGCCTGCAATCGACATCCATCAAAAAAGGCCAATCAGCGGCCAGGGTGTCACGGGTTTCGTTCGTGTTCATCTGATCATCAACCGAAACCGAAATGATATGGCAGTAATTGACCCGGAATTCGGGCTGCAGGTGCTCGACGTAGTTCGCCAACTGGCGACGGTCCTTGGGTCAGAAATAGCCGCGGTTGAATACGAGCACGCCCGGCATGTTCCGAAGCAGCTGGGAAAGCTTCTTGACACTGCCCGTGTGGTCCGGTAAATCGAAATCCGGGAACTTGGCGCCGACCTTCAAGTCGGAGCGCATCGGATATTCGTGATTCAAAACGCCTCCTTGATGTTCAACTGAAACAGGTTTCCCCCTAACCCGGACAAGCCGGATCAAATCTTGGAACCGCCAAGGCGCGAAGGTCGCAAGGGAGAGCTAAAGATCTCCTTTGCGTCCCTTAGCGGTTTCGCGGTAAATTTTCTTTTTTTTGAGAAGAATTCGGTTTTTTAGTAAATATATCTCATCCGGATTTACAACCAACGGTAAGTGATTGGTTGAATATCCAGCGCGTTCTCTGCGGCATGCATCTTCCGTTCGATAAGATGACGGTGAAAAACAATAAAATCGCGACTTTTTGACATCCGAGATCATCGCGCTATTATTAGCCAAAATTTACATTTGTAGATCCTCTTTCAGGCGGGGTTTTTCGTAGAACCAAGGACCAAGCTGCACGCTGGTCTTGTAAGCATTTCGGTGCCTGTCGACATTACGCAGCAGCAACTGAATATAGCCGAAAAAGATTTCATGGGGGAGGGGCGTTGAGAGGCATTAGGAATTTCTCCGTGTTCTCGGAGTCCACTGTGGCAAAAGTTTTGACAATACGCCGGTACAGAGACAGAGAAATATGAAATGAAAAATCATGTGTACAGGCCTCTGCTTGTAGTCATCGGCATCGTGCTGCTGATCCTTGCGGTGAGGGCACTGTTTGTGCCGGAGGATTTCGGCGTGCATGAGCGGGGATACATGTATGGCTGGTATCGGAAGGGCGACGAACAGTTCTGGAAAGATTTCAAAGTCAAGTACCGCGGGGCGGAGTACTGCAAAGACTGCCACGACAAGAACTACGAGAGCCTCAGAAAATCCCCGCATAAGAACATCGAGTGTGAAAACTGCCACGGCCCGGCTGTGGACCATCCGGACAATCCTCCGAAGCTTGGTGCAGACCGGAGCAGGGCGTGGTGCCTCCGATGCCATGCCTATCTGCCATATCCGACAAGCGAAAGGCGTTTCATCAGAGGCTTCGAAGACCCGGAGAAGCACAACCCGGGCACGGAATGTGCGAGCTGTCATAATCCGCACAGCCCGGGACTATAGTCAGGTCACGTTCTATGGATACAAGCTGGTATCGGAAAAGCTCGGAACACGTCTGTCGGTAACGAAGCCCGTATCGTCAATCGTCTTTCGGCAACGGTAAGAACACAAACACGAACGACGTAACCGTAAGACGAAACGGGCATCGTTACCGTTGCCTCCTGGTTTCGTTAGGGAGAAGCGGAGGTGGAAATGATAACGCGAAGAGATTTTATGAGGTATGTCGTCATGGGCGCCGCAGGTGCGGCGATGCCGCTCGCTCTGAAAGGGCAGGATACCGCATTCAATGTGGCCACGCCCATCAAGCCGAAGGAAGGCCCGCGGTGGGTGTTCCTGGTGGATACCTACAAGTGCGTGGGATGCGGGCTTTGTGTTAAAGCATGCAAGCTCGAAAACGAGACACCGTATGACGCCAATGTTACGCGGACCTGGGTCGAGCGATATGTGGTCACGAGGGATGGGAGAGTGCACGCCGATTCACCCAGGGGCGCCCGGGACGGCTACCTGAATAACGCCATCGATCTGGGCCGCGGCGAGAGGGAGCTCATCGACCCAAAGGACATCGATAAGGCATTCTTCGTTCCCAAACTCTGCAATCAGTGCGACAACCCGCCCTGCGTGCAGGTCTGCCCGGTGGGAGCCACGTACGCGACCAGGGACGGGGTGGTGCTCGTAGACAGGAAGTGGTGCATCGGATGCGGCTACTGCATCATGGGCTGCCCTTACGGCGTCCGGTTTTTCCATCCCGTTAACAACACGGCCGAGAAGTGCAACTTCTGCTATCACCGCATTACCCGGGGCCTGAAGCCGGCATGCGAGGTGGCCTGCCCCTTCGGCGCGCGGCATATCGCCGACATCGAGGACCCCGATGATCCAGTGACCCGCATCATCATGGACGGCCGGGCCACGATCCTGAAGGAGGAGTACGGCACCGAGCCGCAGAACTACTATATCGGCCTGACCAGGGAGGTGAGGTGAACATGGTACACGGCGAAGTCTGGACCATAAAAGAGCTGTTCGTGTATCCCAATGAATATATCTACTGGAGCATTCAGATCGTGATGTATCCCTTCATGACGGGACTCGTAGCAGGCGCCTTTGTGCTTTCGTCGCTCTACCACGTCTTCGGCATCGGGCAGCTCAAGGACATGGCGCGGTTCGCCCTCGTGTTTTCATTTGCCCTGCTTTTCATAGCGCCCTTGCCCGTTGTCCTTCACCTCAAGTTTCCGCTTCGTGGGGTGTATGTATTCATGACCCCGCACTTTACTTCAGCCATTGCGGCCTTCGGCGTGGTCTTCTTCGCCTACGGCGCGATTGTGGCATCCGAGCTCTGGTTCCTATACCGGAGGCACTTTATGGAGGTTTCCCTCGGGCTCAGGGAAAAGAAGGACAAGAACCCCGGCGAGTGGATTCGGTATCTGATCTTCTGCACCCTCACACTCGGCGTATATGATGTGAGCGACGAGTCCCTCCGCCGGGACCAAAAGGCCATCAAGATCCTTGCGGGAATCGGGATTCCCGTGGCGTGCTTCCTCCACGGGTACGCGGGCTTCATCTTCGGTTCCGTAAAGGCGAACGCACTTTGGATGACACCGCTCATGCCGGTCATCTTTATCATGTCCGCTGTAGTTTCCGGGATCGCCCTGTGCATGCTTACGTATATTATTGCCATGGAACTCAAAATAATCCTGTCTTCCCGGAAAAAAGCTGCGCTCGGCACGTTCCAATCGCAGGAGGAGATAAATGGCGTCGAATTACACGTCATACGGATAACCGCACGGTATCTGCTCTTTTTCCTGATCGCGGCTATCAGTCTTGAGCTTCTTGACCTTATCTTCCGCAGTTATACCGCGGTCAAATCCTGGGACGTGCTGCGGAGCGTCATCTACGAGCGTGACTTCACCAAGATATTCGTCCTCCAGTACGGCCTTGGGAACCTGGTACCGCTCATCCTATTGGTGATTCCGAATCTGACGATACGCAGGACCGTGGTCGCTGTTCTGCTGGTGCTGTTCGGCGTTTTCATGATGCGGTATAACGTTGTGATCGGCGGACAGGCATTTTCGCTCACTTTTGCCGGCTACATGGACTATGTAATTCCCGTTGTGCCGCATGACTGGGAGACGTTCAAAGAGGGCCTGTTCGGCGCAGTGATCATTTTCATCATGCCCTTTGCATTGTTCTGGGTGATCAGCAGGATCTTCCCGGTCTTTGCAGAGGCAAGGCAGGAATAGATGTAGAAAAGAAATTCTCCGCTATGTTGTCATCGTTAGTATTTATCCGCGCGGGACTAAACTTGCATCAGCGTTCGACTCGAACGATTCCTACTTTGTTGACACCGCTGCACGCGATATAAACATCGCCGCCTGGAGTTGCCGCCATATTGCGGACCACACCGCCGCCTGAAGGAATCTCCCATTTCTCAAAGTGCATTGTTTCAGGACGGAAACGTACAATCGTGTTCGGCTGTACACCGGATTCGCTGTACCACACCATGCCGTCCGGCGTAATTGCAATGCCGTAGGGCTGAGAGTCTTCTGCTCCCGGAGACGGCCACTCCCGGACGTTGCCGGTCTTCGGGTCCAGCCTGCCGAGATATCCTCGCTCATGATCAGTATAGAAAATAATATCGTTACGTGTGATTGCCAATCGCCGCGGCCGCGCGCCCTCCGGCAGAAGGTATTCAGTGATCTTCATGGTTCCGGGATCAATTCTCCCAATCTTGTTGCTCCCGAATTCGCAGTAGAAGGGGACTCCTTTGGAGTTAACGGCGATCCCGTAGGGCCTTGAATCGGATGTTGGAGATGGTTTCAGGATAATGACCCCGGTTTTAGGGTCGAGCCGTCCGATAAAGTTGCCTTCCTGGACAGTAAACCAGAGAATGCCTGCGCTGTCGAAAACCAGGGAGTGCGGGTCCCGTGCTGCCCGGTCAGGCATGGGATATTCGGCAACGTCGCCCGTCTGCGGATCAAGTCTGCCGATATAGGCTTTGAAATTTGCAGTGAACCAGATGTTTCCCTTGTTGTCCGAGGTCAGCCCGTGCGGTCCGGAATCAGGCGTTTTCAGATGATACTCCTTGATCGTGCCTGTTGACGGACCTAGTCTCCCGAGAGTGTTGGACGCCATGCCGGTATACCAGAGCGAAGCATCAGTCCCGACAGCCGGATCGTGAGGAAAGGATTTGGGCGTCGGCAGGTCCCATTCTTTTATCGAGACTTTTTCCGCTCCAACTGCGCTCATTGCAAACAGGAGAGCAAGGAGATTTGCGAGAATTATTGATTTTCCCCGTATCATAAGGTGCTCCTTTTTTAGGGCGATATACGAATAGAAGGTGCTGTAGTTATGGCGCTCTAAAAACCGGGTAACCATTCAGCTTCTTTTCAGAACGGCATTAAGACAAATCGCCCTTCTATCCGCAGATTTCGCAGATTGACGCAGATTCTAAAACCGGAATTCTGGTTTTGTTTTTATCTGCGAAATCTGCGTAATCTGCGGATAAAAAAATGACCTGAGTAGTTATCCATAATATAGCTTCTCCTCTGCCCGGCTATGGCGCCGACCGGACCCTTGCTTCATCCGCTGATGATCCGCGCCATTCGCCTATACATATAAAGTTACCATCATGTTCACAGGCAGTCAATTGGACTTTAGTTCAGCCCTACCGTTTTGAGGCGAGCCGGATCTACCGGATTCGGATGAATCCGCGTGCGGTTATGGCGTGGACCTTATCGTGCTACAATTAAATTGGACATGAAGAAAAATTCAACAGTATGCAGATACTGAAAAGGAAGGACAAGTCATGAAAGCTGTTGTCATAAATAAATACGGCGGGAACGATGTGGTCGAGGTGAGAGACATGCCGAATCCGATTGCCGGGCCCGGGGAAGTGCTGATCACGGTACGGGCGGCAAGCGTCAATCCTGCGGACTGGAAGATCCGGCAGGGCATGATGAAGAGCGCGCTGGGAAAGAAGTTTCCTCTTCCGCTCGGCAGGGAATGCAGCGGCGAAGTGAAGGAGACGGGCAGGAACGTCACGCGCTTTAAACAGGGCGACCATGTCGTTGCAGTCCTGAATGTCATCAGCCTCGGGTCTTTTGCAGAATACGTGTCGGCGCCCGAGCAAAACGTATATCCGAAGCCGGAAAACATCACGTTTGAGGAAGCGGCCACCATACCGATCGCGGGCCTCACCGCGCTCAGGTCCTTAAGGGATGCGGGCGCGATCAAAAAGGGCATGAAAGTCGCCATCATCGGCGCTGCCGGCGGAGTCGGACATTTCGCGGTTCAGATTGCCAAAGTATTCGGCGCAGAGGTGACCGCGATCAATAAATCGGTCCATGCGGATTTTGTAAGGAGCCTGGGCGCGGACAAGGTAAGCGACTATACAAAAGAGGACTTTACCAGGGGCGGCGAAAAATACGATATCATCTTCGATGCAGTAACGAAGAGAAGCTTTGCGGAATGTAAAGACGCCCTTACCGACAACGGTGTGTACGTAAGTACCCTCCCGATCAGCGGCCCGACTCAGGAACAAGGCAAGCAGGCCAAAACGGTCTCCGGCGGTCCAACGCAAGAGGATATGCAATGGATGAAGGAGCGGATTGAAGAGGGCAGGATCAAAATCGCCGTAAAGAAAGTATTCACTCTGGACCATGCAAGGGACGCGCTCGCGGAGAGCGAGACCGAACAGGTGAGCGGGAAGCTGGTGCTCAAGGCAGCGTGAGGCGGAGTTGCTCGGGGACACAGCGGAAATGGACTTCGAAAATAACAGCTTGAGTTTGCCTGCACGCAATTCCTCGGTTAAAAATAATTGAGTTTCATCGCTTTGCGAACTTGTGCAAGCGTGTTTGAAGCTATGGCACGACCCTTGCCGGTTCCTTTACTCAATATACTCATGATCTGCGCCGGGTCCTTCGCGTATTCAGCACGTCGCTCTCGTATCGGTCCGAGAAAATATTCGAGAACTTCGATCAGTCTTTTTTTGACGGCAACATCGCCCAGCCCGCCTGCCCTGTATCGTCGTTTCAGCTCCTCGATACCCGGAGAATCCGGATCGAATGCATCGAGGTAGCTGAAAACGGTGTTACCCTCTATTGTCCCCGGATCTTCAGCGTGAATATGCTTCGGGTCCGTGTACATCGATTTTACCTTTTGAGCGACCATTTCCGGCGGATCAGACAGAAAGATTGCATTTCCCAAGGATTTGCTCATCTTGCTTCTGCCGTCAGTTCCCGGAAGACGGGGGATCATTGAAATCAATGCACGGGGTTCGACAAGAACAGGTTCATATGTGTTATTGAACCGTCGCACTATTTCCACTGTCTGCTCGATCATCGGCAGTTGATCAGCGCCGACCGGGACAATATCCGCCTGAAAAGCAGCTATGTCCGCTGCCTGACTGACAGGATAGGCTAAAAAGCCTGCAGGCACATTGCTTTCAAACCCTTTTTGCCTGGTTTCTTCCTTTACGGTTGGGTTTCGCTGAAGGCGGGCGATTGTTACAAGATTTAGAAAAAATATTGTTAACTCCGCGATCTGGGGCACCATTGACTGAATCGCAATAGTCGCCTTTGCAGGGTCTATGCCGACAGCCAGATAGTCGAGTGCAACTTCGAAGACGTTCTGTCGGACCTTTTCGGGGTTGTCCGCATTATCGGTAAGCGCCTGCAGATCCGCGATCAGTATGTACGTCTCGCATTCATGCTGAAGTTTGATGCGATTCTGCAGCGACCCGACATAATGCCCAAGATGCAGGGGACCGGTAGGGCGATCCCCGGTTAGAACCCGTTTTTTCATTCCCTTACACCTCGACGTTTTCAGACTCAATAAATCATTATAATGCCTGGAAAACAAAATTCCAATCGAGGAAACCTTTAACGAGAGTCATTGATAAGTTATATGCCGCAAAAAAAAATTTGAAATTAACGGAATGGGGTCGTCGGCACAAGGGATAATCGGCACGGGATTTGAGGACGGCGCTGTCGTATTTTTCAATATGAACGACGATCTCATATTGGCTCTGCATTCAAAAACCGCTTGCCAAGGATGAAAAGATCTCTCTGGGCCAGCCGAGTTCTGCAGAAATCTCCTATCGGCCATATTTTAAATCCTAACAGGAAGTCGACGCGCGGATGAGGCAAGCAGAAAAAGCAAAAGCCAAAATTACTGATCCCGCGCACGACCGTTTTTGGGGCGGGTACTCCGGGTACTTCATGACCTGGACGGACACCTCTGGGAAAATCGACTGGAATCCTCTACGGAAGTCGAGGATTAAGCGACCGCGCCTGCTCGCAAACGTTGCCCAAGCCAGAAATTTATATTTGCATGACTCGCCTAGTAATCTCCACAAAAACCCCCACCCTGAAGGCGAGTGAGTTATTACGGATCTCAATTTTGAATCTCTGCCAGATGACGGAGGATCAGTATTTGCTGCCGCCCTGCTGATCCGGCGTGGCGCGCTGCTGGTCTGTCATGTCCCCTTTTTGTCCACCGGCCGCTGCTCCTGAGATTCCGAGTGATGCAAGGGTTTGCTGATCGAGCTGCCCGGTTGCCTGCATGCCTTGTGCCTCCTGGAACAGCATCAGCGCGCTTTCCGTTTTAGTTTTCCATTTTCCGTCCGCAGGACCCGGATCGAAGCCTTGAGCGCTCAATGCCTGCTGGACCTGCTTTACTGTTTGAGGGTCCTGCGAAAGGTCCATCTGCTGCTGAGCACCGCTCTGGCTTCTCTGATCCGGCATGGTACCTTGCTGTCCGCCGCCCTGTTGCGCGTAGGCGAAGGCAACGAAAAGTACTAGTGACGCGATTACGCCTAAAATTCCTGAATTGATTTTCATTAGCTACCTCCAATTTTGGGGATGTCTACCCCACCCTTATGATTCAATTTAGCGCGTATCATAAACCGGTCAAGTGGGCTCAATGTATTAACCGCTTCATTTGAAGGTAAAGTAATACGAGGAAGGGCTGTCATAGTCGGGGCACCAGTAGTATCGTGCTACAATTAACCTAAACAGGCAGGAAAATGAAACAGTAATACGAATAGTTGGTGCAGGTCAAACAAGGTAATCAGAGAGCGGGGGTGATGCTTATGTTCGGCAGAGGCATAAAACTATTCACGTTGTTCGGATTCGAGGTGAAAATCGATGCGAGCTGGCTGATCATCGCACTGCTCATCACGTTTACGCTTGCACTGGGCGTTTTTCCCTCTTTGTATAAAGGCCTCTCCGTCGGAACCTACTGGTGGATGGGTATTGCAGGCGCCATCGGTCTCTTTGCTTCGATTATTTTTCATGAATTCTTCCACTCGATTGTAGCAAGGAAATACGGACTCCAGATGAAGGGAATCACACTCTTTGTCTTCGGCGGCATTGCTGAGATGGAAGGCCAGCCGCAGAGCCCGAAGATCGAGTTTTTTATGGCGATTGCCGGCCCGCTTTCGAGCATTCTTCTCGGTTTTATTTTCTATGGAATTGCGCTGCTTATCGGACAAGAGCTGCCGGCAGCGGTGAGGGGTGTCATCGTCTACCTTTCGAATATTAATTTAATTCTTGCAGCGTTCAATCTGATCCCCGCATTCCCCATGGACGGCGGACGTGTTCTTCGCTCAGCACTCTGGAGATGGAAGGGCAACATTCGGTGGGCAACAAGGATCGCATCAGCGATCGGGTCCGGTTTCGGCCTCTTTCTGATTATCGTCGGCATCCTGGAGCTCTTCCGCGGCAACCCGGTAGGAGGCGTATGGCTTTTACTGATCGGCATGTTCATCCGCAGCGCCTCTCAGATTTCCTATCATCAAGTGTTGCTGCAGAAGATGCTTGAGGGAGAAACGGTGCGGCGATTCCTGAAAAAAAATCCTGTTTCGGTTCCGCCTTCCGCATCAATCAGCCAATTCCTCGAGGATTACTTTTATAAATATCATCACAAGATGTTTCCGGTTACAGAGCAGGAAAAGCTCTCGGGATGCATAACAATGGACCGGGTCAAGAACATTCCCCCGGAGCAAAGAGACATGAAGAGAGTCGGCGAACTTGTTCAGAAATGCACGCCCGAGAACACCATTCCCCCTGACATGGATGCAATGAAGGCCCTCAGGCTGATGGATAAGGCCGGAAACGATAAACTCATGGTGGTTCAAGAGGATCGCCTTGAGGGTATTGTAACGCGGAATGATATATTGCGGTTTTTTGCCGCAAAAATGGAACTCGGAGGCCTTGAAAAGAATCGGAGTCGGTAAGGGAAAAAACTATGTTAGCTGCGACAAAGCGAACGCCGAAGGAGAGCCCGCCGCGGAAGCCGGGAGGTCCTCCCAAACCTCCACCTCCAAAACCGAAACCTCCCAAGCCGCGGCCTTCGAAGACCCGGGTCTGAACTGAAGGAGGACCGCATGGAAAAAAATGCCGGCAAAAGCAAGCGGGCACTATCCAGGTCGGAGGACAGGCTTCACTTACGCCGCTTTTTTCCCATGATGATGCGGGTCGTTTTCATGCCGGAACAGCACCTTCGCGATATGGTATCTGTGTTTGGCAAACCAGCGATAGAAGGCGCGGGCGATGGTCTTCGATCCGGGCAGTTGATACCCTGCACTCGCGCTAGGCACTCGTAAGCGCTGGGCACTTGACAATCCTGCAGCAGCACGGTATCGCTTAAGCCGTTTGAGGATCTCCGGGAGAGCATTTTCGCCGGCGAGCACACTGCCGCCGGGAAGAACGAGCTGCATCGCCTGCATGCACGTTGCCTCTTCCATAAAGGAATAACGCTTTTTCCTGTCTTCGGACTGACAGGGCAGCATCTCGAAGGCGTCCTTCTGCTCATGCTTTATTATCCATGAGACGGTGTTGCTGCAGATCGGGCAGTTCCCATCATAGATGAGGACCGCTTTATCGGAACGCGAATAATTTTTTCCTCTGCCGTCCATAATAACCTCCGTGGCTTTCACACTCAATACTGAATTATAACGCAGAGACTTTTGGAGGCAGGTGAGTTCAACGACGGTCGCCTTTCCCTCGCTCCCGTTGCTTCTCGGTCTGTTCCATGTCGCCTCTCCGTCTGCTGTTTTCCCTTGTCCCCTTCTCCAAAATCCGATATTCTCGAGGTACTTTCCAGCGGGCCCGAAAAACGTTCCGGCAAGTTTACTTAATGATTAAAACGTACTCCCAGGATTTGACATGGAGAGGTATATGACTAATGATGTCACAGATTTTCCAGGAATTTACTCAACGTATTACCCGAAGATAGTCGGATATCTGAGGCGTATCGTTGGCGAGTCCGAGGCCGAGGATGTAGCACAGGAGGTCTTCGTGAAGGTGAATGCAGGGCTGGCCGGCTTTCGCGGAGAGTCGCAGCTCTCGACATGGATCTACCGGATAGCGACTAACGCGGCCATGGACCATGTGCGGAGCAGTTCCTCCAGCCGTGCGCACCTGGACAAGGACGTCGATCTTGAAGCAGACGAGCCGCCCGCTGTTTTGCAGAACGATGCGCCCCTCCTCGATGCGCTTTTGATTCGGAAGGACATGAACGAATGCATCCAGGGTATCGTGAACAGGCTGCCGGACAACTACCGCGCGGTGCTGGTGTTGAGCGACCTGGAGGGCTTTACGAACGCCGAGATCGCGGACGTGCTCGGCCTCTCCCTCGATGCCGTCAAGATCAGGATTCACCGTGCCCGGGCAAGGCTCAGGAAAGAACTGGGAGCCCAGTGCCAATTCTACCGCGATGACCGGAACGAGCTGGCCTGCGATCGAAAAATAGTTATAAAAATGTAAATAAGGCGTATCCTTTTCCCCGGTGCTTCCGTCTTACAGGGTAGGAGGATATGCCCATGGAAAAAAAATTAGAAGAAATGGCAGCGCTCGGCGCGGCTTACGCCCTGAATTGCCGCCCCTGCATGGAGTATCACAAGAAAAAGGCAAGCGAGGCAGGCCTCACCCGGGAGGAGATGCAGTCCGCTATCCGGGCGGCTGAAGCGGTCAGGGAGGGCGCCGGCAGAAAAAACAAGGAATTCGCGGAGACTCTTTTCGGCCCGATCAAGCCGGAACGCTGCTGCCCCACAGGAAGCTCGTGCTGCGCTTGAGGAGGGGCCGCCATGCTGCTTAAAGGGTATCGGACGGAGATCTTTCTCCCAACCTGTAATTCGCATTTTCAGTCTCTCCATTGCATAGCCCATCTCGATCAGGACGTCGGCGAAGTGCTGCCTTATCTTAACGCGGTGCTGGGCGGTGACACGTTCATCAAGGAACCGCCGTCACTGACGTTCAAGATGAACGGAAAGCTCCTGACGATACACGCCCGTAAGATCGCGGTGAACGCCCTGCGCGACGAGGCAGAGGCGCAGAGCGTGCTTGAGTGGATCAAGGGCCAGATCAACGAGGCATGGCAAAACCGCGGTTCCATTGTGCCGAAATTCGACGGAGCGGGAAAGGCGCATCCCCTGACGATCTACAAGCTTCTCCCTCGCACCAACTGCCGGCAATGCGGGCAGCCGACGTGCATGGCCTTTGCCGCTCTTGCCGCAACCGGTGCAATGGGCGCTGACCGATGCGGCCCTCTTGACGAGCCGGGCAGGCAGAAGCTTAATGATTATCTGAGTCCTTTTCACTTTGATTGAATCAGTTAAACAGAGGAGTAGGGAATAGGGATTGTCCCTTAATGAAAGAGAAGTCATGACGGATAAGCAGCAGCTCGACCGGGCGTATCATTTCATCCTGGAAACATTTGTGAAGCGCGGTTTGGGGCCGCATTACACCGAAATCGCGAAAGAATTCGGTGTGGCTCCTGACGAAGGGAAAGAGCTCCTTCATGAGCTCATGGGCCTCGGAATGGCGATGTGGCTTTCTCACGGGACCGAGCTCATCGAATCCTTTGCCCCGTTCAACAATGTGCCCACGCATTACCGTATTACGGTCGATGGCCAACAGAAATGGTTCGCGCAATGAGGCTTTGAAGCCCTGGCGGTCTGCTGGGTATTCCCGGGTAAAAGAGTCGAAATCGAAGCGCTTTGTCTTGACTGCAATGAACACATACACGTGGTCGTCCGGGACGGCGTGATCGAAAGCGCTTCTCCCGACAGAATTGTCAGCTACGTCGATATCCCCATCAAGCACTGGGCCCAGAACTGGCCCCTTGCCTGAAGCCGCATCCATCTCTTCCGGTCGGAAGAGATGCACGAGCGTGGTCAGGGTTTCGCCTTGGAACGGAAGAAGCGATCCTTCCGCTTTCCGCTGTCATGTCCATTATGAGCACACCCCGGCACAGCGCGAGGTTGAGCAACAGCTATATCTCTTCCAGCCCGGAATATGCACCGTTGTTTCTGCAGAGGCTCAAAGAGATTACCGGGGGCAGTCCTTTCTGGGACCCGAAATCAAAATAAAAATACTTCGGTCATGCGTTCAGGCGGCTGGGAACAGAAGGCAGATTAACAATGATCAGAGCACCTGAGCAGGCATTATTCTCAAATCCCCATATGATAGCAGCCTCGTAAACTTAACTTCTTCCTGAAGTTGTTGTAGTTGCATTTCATTGAAACCGAGCAGATTACATTCCGTATATCTGATATCCCCTTAAAATACCCCACCGTTATCGTTGACTTCGCAGTGAATCAAGAATATATTTGTCTAGAATATTGAACCGGCGTGGCATAATCATTGCTAAACCAGATAACACCGCAAATCCGTTATTATGCAGGGGGGCTGTTCAATAACGGTTTTACGGTATTAACGAGGGGGGCTCGTGATCCCCTTGTTAGAATTGTCCAACCAGCAGTTCGAGCCTACGATGAGGCTCAACATTCCGAGGGTCAAAAAATGACAGCTGAAAACCTAATAAAAGAACTTGAGCGATATCGTACTGAGCTTACAAATATCATGAAGAGATTCACTCGCACTCGCGATAGTCTTAGCATGAACCGTGACGACGATCCGCGTCTCCGTTCTTTTGTTATTGAATTAGTAGACCTGTTAAATGATTCCATCGGAGAAAATCAGTATTCACCACTTATTGACATGACTTATTCAAATGGCTATTCTCCGTTTTATTGTTCTTACTCATATAAATGCGTTGAAGATATTGTCGCAGTACTTGACTCAATTATCACCCGCCTAAAAAGAAATCCAGAACTGTGCAATCCGAAAAAGGTAAATATTTCTCCGACTCAAAGTGCGTCACTAGACCACCCTGACAAAATAACCCTTAAATGGCTTTATCATAATACTTCTCTAAAATTTTGGTTATGGGTTTCTTCTGCCTTTGCCGCAGTCTTTATTCTTGGCGTTTCCTTTGGCCAAAGCACCTTATACCACGACTTAACAACTAAAACAGAGAACTCCACTAACTTAAAAACACATGTAACTATGACAACTGAACATACGGACGCCAAGAACGCCGCACCTATCAAGAGCGCCATCTTGAAAAAATAAATGTCGTACTCCGATATATAATCTGAACTAAACATGATCCAACCAGAAGGTCGAGCCCCACGCTAAAGCGGGGCTGACCTTCGCGTTATAGGGATAACAATGAGAAATATGCAAAAAATAATTATTCCGCTAAAAATATCAGGTTCATTAGCAATTATTTTTGCCACTCTTATTTTGACTGTCAAGATTTACAATATCGACAACGAACTTTCAGATATAAATGAAAAAATAATATCTCATAAAAACAACGCACTTCTTTCTATGCAATTCCTATCAACAATTAATGATAAATTTACTCAAAGACGTCTTGATCTATTTGAACGAAATAATTTTATATTAAATCACAAAACAAGCTCTCCTCTTATGCATCAGATAGAGGAAAGAATATTTGAAACAACCAAAATAATAATAAAGAAATGGGATAATAGCCTCAAAGAAATTTCAGAAGGCGAAGAAGATTGGGGAAAATTAGAAATAGAATTAAATAAAATAGTTAATGATGGGGTTATAAACTTTGAAGATAAGCTCCAGAAATTAGAAAATATTCGTCATGAGAAAGCGAAGCTATTCAAATCAAGATCCGAAAATTACCAGAAATTGTTAAAAAACTATCGTAGCGATGAAATAATGATCAAACATAAAAAGATTTTCTGGAATACGTGGTTCATCTGGCTGCAGGTATTGGGCTTGATTTCGCTAAGCATTAGTGAAATATTAGATTCCAAAGAAAATAAACGTACGTGAGTAATAGCTAGTGCATTGTAAATATAGTTCTTGATAGTAGGGCAAGGGTCATTGGGGTCAAATCATCGATGTTGATAAATTAACTCCTTTCTGCCATACTCGGACATGGCCCGCCCCCTCCGCATACAGTACCCCAATGCTGTATACCATGTTACGTGCCGCGGAAATGAACGACAGGATATATTCAAGGATGATGACGACCGGAAACGGTTTATTCAGATACTGATTCATTCGATAAATATATTCTCAATCAAGCTTTACAGTTACGTTCTTATGTCCAATCATTTCCATTTGCTGCTCGAAACCCCAAAAGCCAACCTTTCTGAGTTCATGCGCAAGTTTAACATAACCTATACGGGTTATTACAACCGTCGTCACAACCGAGTAGGACACCTGTACCAGGGAAGATACAAGAGCGTTCTCGTGGATAAAAACGAATATCTTTCCGTTCTGTCCCGCTACATTCATTTGAATCCCGTTAAAATAAAAGCATTGAAAAAGCTTTCAGAACCGGAGCGAATAAAATATCTCATCAGTTATAGATGGAGCAGCCTTCCAGGCTTTTTAAGTACGAGAAAGAAGGAATGGTACGTTGATTACTCCATGGTGCTAGGAGAATACGGTGGAGATACGTATCGGGGTCGAAAAGAATATAAGAAGCGGATCTATGCAGAGATGACCCAAGAGTCAGAGCTTAAAGAAAGCATGATTGGGCAAAGCATTCTGGGGGGAGAGGGGTTTATTGCATGGGTGAAGGAGAATTACATAGAGGCAGCCAAGGACCGGGAGCGGCCGGCAGTAGGTGAGATATATCGTCATAGGTCAACAGAAGAGGTTTTTAAAGAAGTCAAAAAAGAAACAGGTAAGGATATCGAAGCCATCAAGATCGAAAAAGGTGACTTACGTCGAATCGTAATGGAATTGCTGTACCGGGCAGGAGGACTAAAAGGTCCGCAGATCGGGCAGATATTTGCAGTTGACTATGTCACGGTCAGCCAGGAGCGAAAGCGATTATATGAAAAAGTGAATAAAGACATAAAGGTTCGAGCGCTATTGGCTAGATTAGAGGGAAATCTGTCAACATGAAAGATTTGACCCCAATGACCTCCTATGACCCCAATGACCTCCTAACCCTCTTTTTGATGTGTAAATGATCGCTTTAAAGAGAGGAGCGAGATGGTACAACCTGCTAACATAGGTAACAAACTAACCTATGGACATGGGTAACACGTTAAACTGCAGGGCTAGGAGGATCATCCTATGCCCTGGAGAAAGACGGAGCCCATGGAAGAGCGTTTAAAGCTAATAGCCGACTGGCTTAACGGCTACAGTATCACCGATCTGTCGGTGATCTACGGAGTAAGCCGCAAGACAATTTATAAGTGGACCGAGCGTTACGACAGTCTCGGCCAAGACGGCCTGAAAGAGCTCTGCCGAGCTCCAATCGTTCACCCGAACCAGACCGATGAGGAAATCATCAACCGTCTGGTTGAAGCAAAGCTGCTGCATATGACCTGGGGTCCCGAGAAGCTGTTAGACCTCTTAAACCGGGACGAGCCCCAGATCAAATGGCCCTCTGTCTGTACCGCCGAGAAATGGCTTAAACGACACGGCCTTGTCAAGGACCGGCGGCTGCGCAAGAAAACGCCGAAATACAGTGAGCCGTTCCTGGCCTGCGATGCACCGAACAAAGTCTGGAGCGCAGACTACAAGGGCCAGTTCAAGACAGGCGACGGCCGATGGTGTTATCCCTTGACCATCACCGACAACATGAGCCGTTACCTGCTTACGTGCAAGGGCCTTTATTCCCCTTGCCATGCGGACACCCAGCCCTGGTTCGAGTGGGCGTTCCGGGAGTTCGGCCTGCCGGAAGCGATTCGTACCGACAACGGGACGCCGTTTGCCGGACGCGGGGTAACGGGTCTCAGCCGATTGTCGGTATGGCTCATCAAACTCGGTATCAGGCCGGAACGGATAGAATCCGGCAAGCCCCAGCAGAACGGGCGCCATGAGCGGATGCACCGAACCCTGAAACAGGATACGACCAAGCCGCCCGAGTCGGACATGAACCGGCAGCAAATCCGGTTCGATGAGTTCCGGCACGAGTACAATTACGACCGCCCGCATGAGGCGCTCAATAAAAAGACACCCGCGAGCGTTTACGAACCATCACCCAGGAGGTTCCCGGAAAAACTCCGCGAACCTGAGTACGATCATGGCATCAAGGTCCGCAAGATCCGCCTTCACGGCGAGATCCGGTTTAACAGAACTTACTACTTCATCTCCGAGCTCCTGGCCGGAGCGAGAGTCGGCCTCATCGAGACCGCCGATGGGAAATACGAAATTCGCTTCGGTTTCCATCCTATCGGCTTACTCGACGTCAAGCTCGGAAAAGTGGAGCCTAAGTTAAAAAAAGTGTAACCCATGTCCACAGGTTAAAATGTAACCCATGTGCATGTTGCACAGATGCAAGGGCAAATCGGCATTATATTCTCGGTTATGTTTGGCATATCACACACCGTTGTCATAGGGCCGGGATGTATTGAGCGTGATGGAAGTTATGAAGTACGAGAGTGCCCTCTCCTTACAATCCGATTTTGTGGCATGAAAAGATGGATTTAAGCCTTGAAAATGCCTATTATTGGAACGATATCATTTGAAAACCAGGAGCTTAGCGTGGTCCGACCCGTATAATAACCTTACTCAGTATCGTTATTGGGTCGGGTTGTAGAAGCTAAGCATCGACCATTAACAATGACTAGCCACTCGGGTAGAGTGCGACGAACGGTCGCGCCAGACCCAACTCGTTCTCTGGACGTCACGCACCCTCACGGAGAATGTAGAATGTCCATTCGAAAAGGAGATCTCATGTCCACTCGTCATTCTTTATCACCAAAGAGAGGTAAAAAGAAAAGGATATTTTCCTTGCAAAGGGTGTTGGCGATGGGAGGGCTATTAACGGTTGTACTGACTCTCATGGCGTGCGCTACCACTTCGAGTCATATCTCATTTTACGAGGTGTCATCGGAAGACAAGGATAGAGCAGTCATTTATGTATACAGATTGCCGAGCATGGTCGGTGCAGCAGTTCCGTGGTCGGTCAGAGCTGACAATCAGATAGTTGCAAATTTGAAGCAGAAGGCCTGCGTCGCGTTAACTGTATCACCGGGACCTCATACGATTACAATCGCCGGGACCCCTGTCCACTTATCGGTACCAGGGGGAGAAGCAGCAGTAGATGCAAGTAGTGAGCACCGAGACTTAAAATCGCCAGAAACGGGAGATTTTACCAGGGCAAAGAACGACGCGTACTTTATAAGAATCAAGGGACCCAATATTGCCCTTGTGGCAAGGGACGAAGCTATGAAAGAAATAGTCAATATGAAGTATGACGTGGGCCTTAAAAACGTTGATAGGGCCAATAGCGTCCCTATTAAAGTTGTCACTAAACAGCATACTGAAAATTCTGTTGACTTCAGTCAGCTAAACCTAAAAATTTCCAAGACATATATAGTGGAAAAAATATCCACAACCGCTGGAGGGAACCTGACTCTAACTCCAAAAAAGGGCTACCAGCTGGTTGTTATTGAACTCCGAGGAGCTGCCTCAAAAGGAACGGATATAACACTGAGCACGAAAGATTTCACGGCACAGAGCGAGAACGAAAAATTTTTTGCATCTGCAGTAGGCTCAAGTAAATATTGGGCAGTATCGGGGACAAGAGACGATGGTGTTGCGCTCACATCTAAAATCGCACTGAAAGAGGTGGATCCATTAGTATTTGTTATTGCCTTTGTATTAAGAGACGGCATCAACCATTTTGGGCTCACTTGCGGCAAGCATTATATGGGTGAGGCATTTTTTTAATATAAAAAGAAGTATGGAGTGCTAATAACTTTTCAGAGCGCCAAGACTCTTATTCGGATTATGATCGTAGACAAAATTGATGAGAATTCTATGAAAGATTTAAAGTGCGATATGGAGAGCTACCGAAAAAAATATTCAAATCAAAACGTAAGGATAAAGAAATGAATACATACAGAAAAACGGCCATAAGTGTGGCGGTATTATTTCTCATTGCGCTTATTTTTAATATTATAGCTTCGACTATTTACCAACCTATTCTCAATGCTCCGGACTACATCGTTAAAGTATTTCCAAATAAAATTCCGGTGAAAATAGGAATACTACTTGATTTCATTTGTGCTCCCGCTATGGTTCTGATTCCAATCATGTTGTTTCCCCTCTTTAAATTATTTAATGAAAGAATAGCGCTTGGGTATGTTGTTTTTAGACTCCTCGAAGGCATTCTCCATATTTTTCTGGCAATCAACTCACTGTCACTTATCAATTTAAGTCGGGACTATATAAACTCAGGGGCTCAGTCTGATTCCTATTTCCAAGTCTTGGGTGATTCAATTCATGCAAGAACTGAATGGGCCACGCTGCTTTATATAATCGTTTATACTTTAGGCGCTATTTTGTTTTACTATTTATTATTTAAATCCGAGCTCATTCCTCGATGGTTATCGGGTTGGGGTTTTGGGGCAGCTGTACTTTTGTCAATAGGTGCATTGTTACACATGTTTGATATATTCGGTACGATGCCTTTGATGAAGGCCATGGTTTATTTTGCGCCTCCAATCGGCTTGCAAGAACTGGTTATGTCAATATGGCTGATCGTTAAAGGATTTAATCCTATTGCAATCGCTTCCACAGTTGGCAGTTCGGGTAGAACGAAGTGAAACCCAACGATGATTCTAACGATGCGGGTCAAGATCGTCGCGGGAAGCGCCGCGTGTCACCTCCACGTTAATCCGTAACTGGAAAGGAGAAGAGATGGTCGAAAGAGACATTCCAGCTTCAAAGGAAGCAATTGCAGGCGCCGCCGTCTACTCCAATTTCCTTTTGTCTATCTATGATTGGGAAGTCCTGATTTTCGAAATGCAGTGCATTTTTAAATGTTCGGCTCAAAAGATACTCGATCTTTACAATAAACATGTCTCGGCTAAGCATCTCGATGTAGGAGTCGGTTCCGGCTATTTTCTTGACAAGTGCCGCTTCCCGGTCGCCCAGCCGGTCGTCCACCTCATGGACCTGAATACTAATTCTTTGCAAAAGACATCTGGCCGAATCAGCAGATACCATCCTGTCGCTCATCACTGGAATGTGCTGGAGCCCTATCCTGAGGATATGCCGCTCTTCAATTCTATCGGCGCAGCGAATTTCCTCCACTGTCTTCCCGGCACTATGCTATGCAAAGAAATCGTTTTTAAGAACCTTAATCGTTTCCTGAATAAAGGCGGAGTATTTTTTGGCGCTACCGTTCTCGGCCAGGAGGTTGATGCTGGTTTTCTCTTTCGGCATGCAAATCCCCTGTATAACAAGCTTTCGGTTTTCAGCAACCTGCAAGATAATGCTGCTGATCTTGAAAAGATATTAGCAGCAAATTTTGTGACATATTCTGTGGACGTTGTCGGAAGCTATGCCTTATTTGTAGCCTATAAGTGAGTTGCAAAACTTCATTTCACTCTTTTGCATGCATCCACTTTTTTGTTCGTCTGCCACGTGAAAGTGACATACTCTAACCGCATTTTCATAACCGAATAATCGACAGAATAGTACTGGAACAAGTTGCCATAAAACCTTTACAGCTGAAACAATGTCAATCCGCATGTGCTGAATTGCGGAAGAAGGTCGAACTTCTCCTGAAGTTTTCGGTACGGCCGCCCGCCGACAAATAATCTTTATATATTCATGTGGTAACAAAACCCTGGTATCCACTGATCGATCTGGCACCTTACTGTTCTGTTTGGGACAACTGAAAGTAAAAAAGTCTCTTTTGGGCCAAGATATTATTGACACGCTTATAAGAAACAACAGGTTAGTTGTGGTACGCATATTGCTGCATTTGTATCAGGCGTATTCCGGGCACGTGAAAGGAGGGCTGAAAGGAATGTGGGGGTTGGAATTTATCGGAATGCGGATCTGATCGACGAGTTCTGAATGCAGTTTAAAAAGAGGGGAGGTGATTCGTCAAGTTACTTCACAGGTACAATTGGTAATCACATGCAAACAAGGAGGACATAATGATAAATTATCATAGTCATCCAAAGCAGCGAAAACTGTTCCTGGTACGATTCGCTGCAGTTTCAATGCTTCTGTTCCTTATCTCCTTTCCCCTGAACGGCTGCAGCAGCAAAAAAGACGACTCGGGCGCCGCGGCAACCCACTCTTCTCTCCTTTCACCGCAACAACTCAAGACATGGATCGATAATGGCTACAAGGACGACAACGGCAACAAGGTTGTCATTTTCGACGGCAGTTCTGCGACCAATTACAATGCCGGGCACATCGCAGGCGCTTACAGCGTGAGCTATAACACTGATCTTACGAAAACCCGCTCGGATGGCCCCATGATGGTCGCGATGATGGTGGCTGACGGGCCCCAGATGGATGGCTTTGTCCAGAAATATGGAATAGACAGCGCCACCGCAGTGGTCTTTACGGGTGACAATATGATATGGTCGGCAAGGGGCTATTGGACTTTCCGTTATTGGGGATTTCCTAAGACCAGCCTCTTCGTCCTGAACGGGAAATCGACGACAGCCAATTCAGTCTGGACTGCGACCGGCTACACGCTTTCGACGGCAGTGCCGGTTCTGCCTACGGCCACGACATTCAGCGTCAGCAGCCTGACGGGCAATATGGACGCGGTTCGCGCTCCCCTTGATGAGATGATGAATGTGGCCAAGGGGAATGTTGCGGGCGGCGTTATTATTGACGCGCGGAATGAATTGGAATGGACGGCTACGGTTACCGGGCCTACGCCGACGTTCACAAACGCGTTTGCGTACAGGTACAACAATTCGGTATGGAGGCCGTATGAGCTGGAGTTTGCAGGCACGACGGTGGGCGATGCCTATGCGACCATCGCACTTGCCAGTGCGGGCTCTCAGGTATTAAAGACCAGGGACGAGCTGCTTGCCGAATGGACGGCTGCCGGGTTGACCCAGGACAAGAAGCTGTACAGCACCTGAGCAGGCGGCGTGAGAGCGGCGTTGCCGTTCTTTATTGCTGACGGTATCTTCGGCTGGAACAGTTCCAGGATAGACGACGCATCTTCGTACGGGATGGGGCAGCTTGCATATCATATGAACAAGAACGGCACGTATAATCTGCCGGCTGATTCGCCATGGAGAATGGACCTTTCGACGATCATGGCACTGATAACCTACCAGACGGACACCTCGAAAGTAACAGCACCGACGATTGTGGATGCGTACGCGGCTTCCGGGAATGAGATTAACGAGGCAGACAAGATCTACTAAATCCCGTAGCGACGCAGCGTGCTCATTGACACGTGAAAGGCTCAGAGGCGACATGCCTCTAAGCCTTTCATTTTTGTTCCGTGCCCATAGGAACTTTAGCCCAGTCGAAAAAGTGTGTAAGTCGATTTTGCCGCAAAGATGCGCATAAATCGCAAGAGGTTTAATCCTAAAATAAAAAAGACTTAGGTTTTCACCTAAGCCTTTTTTGATGGAAGTGATTGTGATGAACGCTGTTGCTCTCGACGGAATCACTTACTTAATTGAATAGCTCATTAATTGCTCTGTCTCGCCGTCGCCATACACGTTCTTCACAACGCCTACACCCTCGGCGAACCAGGAGGTCCAGGAGGTCGGTCCCCAGCCTCCGGGCAACGTATAAGTGTAAGAGATTTTTACCGCATTGTTGAACGTTCCCGCCGGCACAGTTACATTTTCATATCCGATAACGGTAATATCCATGGTTGCAGATCCCGGCGTACCGGAATCGACGGTAAGGTTGTACGTTTCGTGAGTCCCAGTGTCTATATTGGAAGGGAGGAACGTGGGGCAGGGAGGACTCCAGGTTGTGGATGAAATAACGCCGCCAACAGAATTATAATCAATTGCGGTGGAGAGTCCCCATACGTTGTTTGAAAAAACATAATTCGAAATCGAATATTCCGAATCCAGGGAACTTATATACTTCTGTGTATAGGCTGTGTCCGATGAGCCGGTAATCGAGACGGTAAAAGTATATGTCGAAGAACTTGAGACCGAGGAATAGTTCCAGGTGCTTCCCGTAGTGTGCGGCGCATACTTCTCTGATGCCCCTCCACCTCCGGAAGACCCGCTATCGCCCCCATTACATCCCGCTAAAAACAAAAATACCGCAACCGTTATCATGGATAAGCTCAATACGGATTTCTTCACAAGTACCCTCCTTTAGAATATGCTTTTAGATTTTTAAAGCTGGGTCGTCTTCATGAAAACATATACATATGCATGACCCTAAAAACGGCATTTGAACACGGATGAACACGGAAACAGCGGATCAAAACAATGTGATAGAGCAAAAAGCCATCTCGCCTTTTGGGTGAATCCATTACTGTTCGTAACTTCCTATAAATCCGTGTTGATCAGATTTTATCCGTGTCCAACTGCTTTTTTCAGGATGACTCGTTAACTTTATTCGCATAATTATCAAACTATGGTTGTATTGTCAAACAAAAAGATAAAAATAGCTCAAATTTCTGAGCAAGGTCACACATTGTTTCATTATGTTTTAAAAATTGTAACAATTCAGCTTCTTTTTAGAACGGCATTAAGACAAAGTCTGAGAAAAAACCTTCTATCCGCAGATTTCGCAGATGGACGCAGATTTTAAAACCAGAATTCGGGTTTTGTTTTTATCTGCGAAATCTGCGTAATCTGCGGATGAAGAAATGACCTGAGTAGTTACTAAAAATTATCGTTATTATCGACACAGAATATTATACTGCGGCTCAGAACTTCTGTGTTTTCCGGTGAAGGCCTGAAGCTCCATTGGGCGCAGGCGGTCTTGAGTCAATGATCTGCGGAGCGCCGTTCCCGTCATAACAGCGTACCGTGAACGTATGCTCGCCGGGTTTGAAGGGCCAGTCAAAGCGCCAGATGACCCAGGTCAGGTCCGATAGCGGCGTGCGCAGCAAGGCCTGCTGCCAGGGGCCGTTGTCGACCCGCACTTCGACCTTCGAGATCGCGCGCGCCCCTGCGTGAGCAATTCCGCCGATGGGCACGCGCATTTCAGGAGTGGCGTTGATGATGTCCATATCCACGGCCACAGCGTCGATGACCGACGTCGCCTTCATGCGAGCGACCCGGTCCCAGCCGCGGACCACCCAGTAGCCCGGTTCCCATTGGCCCGTTGCCTCGATGGACTCGATCCACTTGGGCTGCTTCATCCCGTGTATGTCGGGAATATAGACCCGCAGCGGAAAGCCGTGTTTCTCAAGAAGCGGAACTCCGTCCCAGGCGTAGACCAGCATCAGCCGTTCGTCCGCATTGATTGTCTCGATCGGTATGACCTCCCAGAAACGGTCAGCTGACCGGAGCTTCAGATGGGTTGCATTGGGCTTCAGGTGGAGGTCCGGCAGGAGGCGCTTCAGGCTGACCCCGGTCCAGCGGGTCGTGCCGATAAGATCGCCGCCGACCGGGTTTGAGATGCAGGAAAGGGTGATGAACTGGTGTGTGGGTTCGTACTGCCGGAGCTGATCAAGCGTAAGGGACAGGGGCTGTTCGATCAGTCCCTTGACCTCGAGTCTCCAGCTCTGGCCGTCGATTCTCGGCGGGATTGTATTGATATCGATACGGTAATGCCGTTCCAGGGGAGTATATTCGGGCCGGGTGCCGGGCGCAGGCTTCACAGCGGCGTCAGCGTTCGGCAGGACATGAGTCGCGGACCAGGTCTTGAGGCTCGCCAACCTCATACGGCTGTGGCGTTCCGACAGCATGCCGAGCACTGCTCCGCTTACGGTAATGGTCGCCGTGTATCCGGCAAGCTTGATCAAAAATTGACGCCGGTTTACCCGGTGAACGGCCGCCTGAACGTCTGATTCCGGGCCGACAAGGGCGCTGATGGCCGCCAGCCGCTGATAAACCGCACTGAGCGCCATGCCCCATAAGACAAAGACCGCCAGGATCCAGAGCGCGCTGACTGTCGGCGGGGCCGCTGCTGTCTTCCCGGGAAAGGAACTGATCAGCACCGCCGGTATAGCAGCGATCAATCCCAGGACGAATCCCAGCAGGTACGCGTAGCGTCCCCGAAGCGCTCGCAGCACACTGAAGAGAACAGCGCCCGCAACAACGCCTGAGATAAACAGGTTGGCGATCCCCATGGCCTGCTCGATCAGCTTGGCAACAACGGAAGTCGGTCCAAGGTGCAAGCCGCGAATGGCACTGACCATGATGCCGATTACGAATTCGATGATTGCCCCGGGCAGTACGCGGGTAAGCCAGTCGAACAGATCAAACGGGACAAAGGGCAGGTCCGCAAGCCGCCATCCCGCATAAAAGACAGCGATCAGCGCTGCAGTCAGCATAGCGCCGGCCAGTGCACCCTGGAGAATACCCGGAGTGCCCGAGTTGCTCATGGTTGTAACCTCCACGTGCCGTTGTGATTACCAATTACTAATGATTGCAGCACCAGCGGGAGTAAATGTCAACCCTGGGGTAGAATGCAGGGCTCGGATGCTGTTTTTGACAATTTCTGATGAAACAATTGTAGGATATCCTGCAGCTTTATAACGACCAGATACAATAATCCGAAATCTAAATTTGAAAATAACCGTATTTAAAAGAAAATATTCTGGCATATCGGTTGCAATACATTGTTGTAAATAGTGCGAGCTCATAAATTAAAAAACAGGAGGTTTTAGAAACATGAAAAGGAATATCTTGCCGGTTTTTGTATTAGCAGTTTCGCTCGTGGTTTTAGGCGCATGCTCCAGGGGTTACGAATCCCAGAAGAGCACCGGCGGAATGAACATCACGCTGAAAGCAGAGAGCTATCCGCTCGTGAAGGGCGATAACAAAATGACTGTCAAAGTGAGTGATGCGTCAGGAAAGGCAGTGACGGATGCAAAGGTGGACGTGCGTTTTTATATGCCGCCGATGCCCGGAATGGCGCCCATGGAGACCATGACTCAGGCAATGCTGCATGGTGACAAATACATGTTTACAGCAAATGCGGCCATGGAAGGAGGCTGGAAAACGGATGTAACTGTCACCCAGCCGGGAAAGCCGGCGATGACCAATACCTTTAATGTTGACGCCCGGTAATGACAAGCTTTGGGCAAGAAAGAAAATAGAGCTCGGAAGGGAAATTCAGCAGCGGCATGAAGAGAGGAAACCTTCTGAGGTCCAGATGGTCCGTCTTCATATTCTTTAATGTCTGCTGAAGGTGGTTGAGGGCTTCAACCTTGTCACGCGCATGCGACTTGCTTGTCAGGAATATCCCATTGCGCCGCTCTTTCAGCGCCCTGCCGTAATATGCCTCGCTCCCTGAATATGCCCGTGCTGATTCACAGTAGTAGTTAACGCCGAGATCAAGAGCGCGATTTATCAGCGCATACGCTTTCTTGTCGTACCCGTACGTCCGAAGCACTCCTTTGCCCCCCAGACCCAACATGCTTATGTCAACTCCGGTTTTGCCGAGGATTCTGCGTCCGATCTTCATATCCGATTGTATCACAGAAAGAAAATCATTCTTCCACATCCATAGTCTTTCATCATACCTATTGCGTGACGAGGTTGATATCTGAGCGCGGATGTGCTAGCTCTATTAACAAGTGGATGCAAAGGAGAGTATTCTCTGCAAGAGGAAAACGAACCGGTTAAAGCCGGCTCTCAAAAAAGGAGGAAGAAATGGCACAAACCGTGATGAGCAGAATGGACACCACCATGCAGCGGGCCATCGCAAACGCGACTGCGTGCGCAAGCAGTTGTCTTGAATCGATCAATTACTGCAGTCATATGGGAGGAAAGCACGTAGAGGCCTCACACATGGGGTTGCTTATTGATTGCGCCAGGATTTGCGATATAAGCGCAGACTACATGCTGCGGGAATCGCCGTTTCACGGCCAGATCTGCGGAATATGTGCGGATGTCTGTGAACAATGCGCGAAAAGCTGCGACCAGTTCCAAGGTGACGACCAGATGAAGGACTGTGCCCAGAAGTGCAGGGCCTGTGCCGATACCTGCCGCCAGATGGCCAAGATGATGAAAGCGGCGTGATTTTAGGGGGCTTGTCAGGATATACAGAGGAAGAGAGCCGGAATATTACACTCCCGGCTCTCTTTTGATGGAGGTTACCGTAAAGAGATTGTATGCTGCATCGCCTGCCTATTTTGGGCTGCGAGACCGCGGCTTCTTTCCGGACAGTTTCAGTTTCGACCTGCCTTTTACCGGTTTGTTCACTTCGGGCGAGAGGATCAGTTTGGGCGGTATTCCCTGGGCTCCCAGAATTTCCACAAGTTCATCGAGACTTACCGCAATATTTTTGAGCTGCTTTGTTTTTAGCCGCTCCAGTCCGGCCACGAGAAGTCCCTGGGCCACTTCAGGCGCTTTTTTGACCAGTCTTTTCCCCTGATCGGTCAGCTCGACCCGGACGACCCGGCGGTCTTGAAAGGAGCGGACGCGCAGGACAAGGCCGCGTGCTTCCAGGCGGTCCAGTATGCCTACCACAGTTGCTGCATGCAGGTGCATTCTTGATGCGATTTCAGATACCATAATGGGCGCTCCATCGGCAATCGTTTTGATGGCCCATAATTGCGGACCTGTTATGCCGGTTGAACGCTCAGCACGTTTTGAATGTTCATTGACGACCTGAAAAACCCGCCGGATGTTGTCGATAATATCCGCTACAGTATCGGTTCTTTCCCCCATGCTGCGTCTCCCTTTATTCTCCGGTAAAATCTTTACACGCCTTCCCGTCACGCGAATAATCATCCCCTCTGTAAGAAAACTGGTCCTTGACAAAGGTGAACCGTAGTGATATTAATTTGTGTACAAACTAAATTGAACAAACGACGTATTGCAATTATACTTTAAAAAACGGAAATGGGAAATATTTTCAGTGCAGTCGAGAAAGGATTCCAAAGTGGCAGAATCAGATCCGGGTAAGTTTCCCCTCCGGATTGCATCAGCTGCAGCACTGTATCATTTGCGGTGCCGAAGATTGCCATGCCTTCGGCGCCCGTTTTTTCTATCAACGGATGGGATTTTACCGTTAAGCCCCGGGTCGGTATGAGAGAAAAAATAGTCGAGGAATCGGTTCTTTTTATCAGCATCGTGAAATGGCTGCTTCTGGCTACCTGCATCGGTGTCATCGTTGGGATTTCCACAACCGTTTTTCTGAAGGCGCTCGGCCTCGGTATTTCCTGCGCCGGTGGCTATCAGTCCTATTATCTGTTACTGCCGGCCGCGCTGTTTTTCAGCGCCCTCATCGTAAAAGTATTTGCCCCTGATGCTGAAGGTCATGGTACGGAGAAGATTATCGAGGCCGTGCACCGGCATTCCGGAAGAATGAAGCTTGCGGTCGTTCCCGTCAAGCTCGTGGCCACCGTCATTACCATAGCTTTCGGCGGTTCCGCCGGGAAGGAAGGACCGGCAGCCCAGATCGGGGCCGCTCTTTCCTCGGGTTTTTCCCGATTATTTCGCTTCGGGGACAGGGACAGGAAAAAACTGGTTATCTGCGGGATCAGCGCAGGCTTCGCAACGGTCTTCGGTACACCCATTGCAGGCGCGCTGTTTGGAGTTGAAGTACTGTTCGTAGGGAGCATGCTGTACGATGTGCTGCTCCCGTCTTTTGTTGCCGGGATAGTAGGATATCAGGTTTCCACTGCACTGGGGGTAACTTACTTCCATGGACTGCACTGCGTGATTCCCGCATTCAGCGGCTTCTTTTTTCTGAAAGTCTCTCTCGCCGGATTGTTCTTCGGCCTCTGTTCGCTTATGCTTATTGAAATGCTGGGTCTGTTCCATCGACTGGGCCGCAGGCTGAAGGTCTGGACGCCATACAAGGGCTTAATCGGCGGTATCGTCCTGGTCGGGCTTTCGCTTCTGTTTTCGACGTATTATCTTGGCCTCGGCCTGGACACGATAAAGAACGTACTTGAAGGAAGAGATGCCCCTGCAGGCGCTTTTGTTCTCAAGATGCTGTTTACGGCGATCACCCTCGGGTTCGGCGGCAGCGGCGGGATCGTCACTCCCATATTCTTCGTGGGGTCGACTGCCGGAAGCGCCTTTGGCAGCGTTATGGGTTTCGATTTGACTTTGTTTTCTTCAATCGGAATGGTCGCTCTTCTTGCCGGAGCTGCAAATACTCCGATCTCCGCGAGCATCATGGCTATAGAGCTTTTCGGACCTGAAGTAGCGCCGTATGCCGCTGTGGCCTGCATCATCAGCTATCTCATGACCGGACACCGCAGCGTTTACCCGAGCCAGGTCCTTGCGCTCGCAAAGTCGTCTTCGCTGTCAGTGCAGACAGGCAGCGAGATGAGGGACACCGGCGACATTCACTTCCAACTGAGAAAGAAAACCGTCAGCACAGCGGTGCTCGTCCGGATTGACAAACTAAAAAAATACTTCGGAAAAGCAAAGGATACTACGTAAATGAACGTGATAGCTGCTTGAGATCATTCCTGAGAGTCCAGAAACCTTATCGTTGTTCCGCCTCTTCTCGCGGAGGCGCGCCGCCAAAATGAGCTTGACAATTTGCCGGACACCGGTTATTACTAAAGTGCAATGAACAGAAGAGATAAATTCATAAATGTATTGGTGCTCAGCTTTTATCTCTTTTATGCACTTTTGCCTTTGTTATACTCAACGAGAAGCGCACAACAAGAAACATTGTCAGATCATAATTACACCTCTCTCACGCATGTTCAGTTGCAGGTCCTTGAACAAAATCTGCGGTTTGTTCCTGCCGAAGATCAAGATGCAGATGATTCGTCAGCAGGACATGTTCTCCTGAAAAAGAAACGGGCAATTGCGCCCTCATTCAAAGATATAATAGAAAAGTTATTTCCGCATTACGCCAAATTCTCCGATTTCGAGTCTTCATTCAAAATTTCAATTGTTCCCTTGCAAATCCCGGATGACACCTCAAACTGTCCGAACGGATTTCCATACTACCATTCAGGTATATCACCTCCCTCTGCGTAATTCTCCCGACTCCGAAGGAAGCGCTGAAATGAAAACGCGTTCTATTGCCCGTCGCTCATGCCCAATTTAAAAAAATAGCATGCTGTATCACATCAGCCGGTGACCTTCGCCGTGGTTGGCACCCTGACGGGTTAAGCTGAACTCCGATCATGGATGATACAATTGGCATCTTGTTTCCATACTATACCAAGGAGGATTCTATGAAGACTTTGAAGATGTTCTGTTTTGTGCTTGTTCTTGCAGCGGGTCTGTTCTCTCTCTCGGGGTGTCCGAAGAAAGCCGAACTCGCATCCATACCTGAAGCGCAGAAGGTTGAACCTGCACCGGTTCCCGAGGCAGAGGCCGGGGCTGAGGGGAAAGAAGAAGTTCAGGAGAGGGCGGCTGCCGGAACAGCCGGTCTACAGCCCGTGTTCTTTGATTTCGACAGCTCAGTTATCCGCGAAGAGGCACGGGCCGTCATGCATGCGAATGCTCAGTGGCTGAAGGCCAATCCCGGCGTCAGGATCCGTGTAGAAGGCAACTGTGACGACCGCGGCACCAGAGAATATAATCAGGCTCTCGGCCAGCGCAGGGCAAAGAGCGCAAAGACATATTTAACGGATCTCGGCATTTCGTCAACCCGCATTTTGCTTATCAGTTATGGGAAGGAAAAGCCCGTATGCAGCCAGAGTACCGAGGATTGCCGTCAGGAAAACAGAAGAGGCGATTTTACAGCAGCCTCCGAGTAAGCAGTACATTACGCGCGGATAAAGCTGAAAGGTGAGGCATGACCATTTCCAAATCCATCAGTACATTTATTTTCACCGTGTCAGCTCTGCTGGTGTCCGGTGCGCTCATCAGCGGCTGTTATTCGGCAAAAGCAGCAGATGCCGACAGCCGGAACGCGGCAATGCCCGGAATTCATCCGGAAACGGTTTCCGGGCAGGAAGCGCCGGCTATTGCCTTTTCCGGAGAGGACAAAAGCGGCGGCGACGCGGATAAAGCAGGTTCCGGAGATCGCTCGAACGATAGCGCGGATGTCGAAGAAAGCGAGGAAATAGACAGCGGCAAACAATCTGCTCTTGACGCGGCGCTTGAGCTCACCGAAACATCCCGGGAGTATCTGGCAGGGGGAGAGCTGGATAACGCGCTTGAATCCCTTGACCAGGCATATGCCCTCACCCTGCAGGTTGACCCCGGCGACGATTCCAAACTGATACGGCAGAAAGAAGAAATCAGGTTTACGATTTCTCGAAGCATCCTCGAACTATACTCGTCACGGTATATTGCGAGGAACGGCAGCCGGAACGCGATACCGCTCACGATAAACACGCATGTGGAGCTCGAGATTGAGCGGTTCAAAAAACAAGAACGGGCGTCCTTTATTGAAGCCTACAAACGTTCCCGCAGTTACCGCGGAGAAATCGTGCGGGCACTGAAGGACGCAGGGCTGCCGGAAGAGCTGTCATGGATTCCTTTAATTGTAAGCGGGTTCAGGCCCGAGACGCTCTCGCGCAGCCGTGCACTCGGCCTCTGGCAATTTATCCCATCGACTGGGTATAAATTCGGCCTTATGAGGAATGAGTGGCTCGACGAGAGAATGGACCCCGCGAAATCCACGTTTGCTGCGATCGCCTATTTGAAGGAATTGTACAGCATATTCGGAGACTGGGCCCCGGTTCTAGCAGCCTACGATTACGGTGAAGGCGCGATAATGAATGTGATCCGTCAGCATAAGATAAACTACTTCGATAATTTCTGGGTTTTGTATGACCGGCTCCCGTACGATACTGTGCGGAATTATCCGCGCTTTCTTGCCGTACTGGCCATATTGAAGGATCCTTTGCATTACGGCATCGTGCTTGAAGAGGGAGAGGAACCCCGGCGCTATGATGTCGTCACAGTCGAAAAACAGGTGCACCTGAAGTCGGTAGCGGAAGCGCTTCAAGTCTCATTCGAAGAACTCGCTGCATTGAACCCGGAGCTGCGCCGCGACGTCACGCCGGGCGTGCCGTATCCCCTTAAGGTTCATCAGGGCATGGGCGGGATCCTGCTTTCGGGCCTTGACACAATTCCGGTCTGGACGGCTCCGCAAAGAGCTTACTTGTTTCACCGGGTAAGGAGAGGGGAAACTCTTTCTCTCCTTGCGCTGCGCTATCGTACGAGCATCCGGGCAATTGCACAACTGAACAGGATCCGTCCGAATAGTTACCTGCGTGTGGGCCAGAAATTGAAGATTAATTTAGCGGGAAAACATAGGAGATAAAACGGAATCACGGAGTAGCAAAATATACCATAAAATATGGAATTGGATACGAAAAAAGGATGAAAAAGAATTTGAAAGCGAATGAAATAAGAAACTGGTCTTCGAATTTAATTTACACGATGAATGATCTCGTGTTAAAGTAGTCCATGCGTAGTATGAAACTGCATAAAATAGGCTCATGGATCCTGCTGATCTACTTTGCCGGGTTTATCCTGCCGCCGATGTCATCCCTTGCGTCCGTTCAGCAAAAGGCCGCGATGTCTGCGGGTACGTCGTCATACAGGATTGTGCAGGATCACCGGAATACTGCGCCCCTGTTGTTCGATATTATTCTGTGGCAGCAATTTAAAAAAACGAAACATTCGAAAGAATTTATCTTCTCAACTCCGGACTTCAGCAACTGCTCACCAGCGAACAAGTCATTCGAATATAAAGATGCTGCCTCTCATTTCACCTTGAAACCTTTCCAGAGTGCGAACCGTAGTCATCATGTCTCTCTTTTGCATCAGGCACGTTCGTCCCATTATTGTTTCTCCAGATCAGGAATCTCTCCCCCTTCTCATTCTTCCTAAGAAACTGCAGCGCAATATTATTCTTCGGGTCGTGTAACGGGTATCGTGCAGCATTTCACGTCGTCCACGGAATCGCTCTGACATTTCCGTATAGGTCATGTTTCCCAGGAGGAATATGAAACACGTTATTCTCATCATTCTTATCGTGGGATTGATTATCGCTTTTTCCGCTCAGAATGAGGTTCCGGTTCCTGTTTCCTTTCTGATCTGGAAATTCGAAACTTCATTGGCATCAGTGGCAGTTGCTTCCGTGCTGACCGGTGTTGTCATGGCGCAATTGTTAGGCGGGTTGAGCGCAAGGCGAAAAACAGCCGAAAAGAGACAAATTCACTGATTCGGCGTCAGTCAATCCGGGATACAGTCTCATATGAAAACGATTATTTTCACAGACCTCGACGGGACACTGCTTGATCCTGAGACCTATTCGGCGAAAGCAGCTCGACCGGCGCTTGAGTTGGCAAGGCGGAAAGATGCAGCGGTGATTTTTGTGTCCAGCAAAACGAGGGCTGAGATCGAGGTATGGAGAACACTTCTTGGGAACGGGCATCCGTTTGTAGTTGAAAACGGAGGAGGCATCTATATCCCCCGGAACTATTTTAACGTCCCTGTACCGGGAAAGATCAGTGATGATTACCGGATAATTTCGTTTGGAAAGCCCTACGAACAGATACGCAGGCAATTTGTGGAGATGCGCGACCGCCTGGGCATCGCGGTCCGCGGATTTGGAGATATGAGCCTGGGGGAAGTGGCTTCCTTGACCGGTTTGGCCAGGAACGAGGCGGAGCTCGCAAAAAAACGCGATTTCAGCGAACCGTTCGTATTTCTGAACGGCGCGGATGAGCGGTTTTTGCAGGCAATCGAGGGGGAGAAACTGCGGTGGACACAGGGCCAGTTCTTCCACATAATGGGCAATCACCATAAGGGCAGGGCGGTGGAAAGGCTTCGCGACCTCTATAAACGTGAAAATAACTCCATCACGACAATCGGGATTGGTGACAGCCTGAACGATCTGCCTTTTCTCCTTACCGTAGATCGACCCGTTCTCATTAAAAAGGCTAACGGAAGACATGACCCCAGGATTCGCATACCGGGTATCGTCCGCACACAAGGCATCGGACCAAAAGGCTGGAGCGAAGCCGTTATGAACCTGCTAACCTGAAACGATGAAAACGATATTATTGATAGACATATTCAACGCCGCATTATCAGCGGCAGATCCATATCATGACGCAAGCAGGGGTTTGCGGCCTGACACGTACATATTCTTTGTCTCGATGCCCTTGTTAGTCAAAAATATTTGATCGGAACAGAACGACAGGACACACGTATGGACCTGCAAGTGGTTCTGCTGGATAAGCCCGGAGGCGCTGAATGATATCGGAGGATCTTTCGAGAAGTTTAGTTACCGGTGGAGCGGTCAGCGATGTCGTCAAAAAGATAAGAACGGCCGATATCCTCGTCGGTATCCCGACCCGCAACAGCGCAAGGACCATTGGTCACGTGATCCGTGCGGTTCAGGCGGGCCTTGCCAAGTATTTTCCTGATTACAAGGCTGTAATCCTCAATTCGGACGGCGATTCCTCAGACGGCACGATCGATGTGGTGCGCAACACGATTTTTGAGGACTTTCAATCCATTCTGGTTCATCGCCCGGCGAGATCCGTCTTAAAAAGGGCGGCGTCGTACCAGGGGTTTCCGGGAAAAGGAAGCGCGGTCCGCGCGATATTCGAGTCAGCGGCCGCTCTCGACGTCAAGGCCTGCGCAATCGTCGACGCGGACGTCAGGAGCATTACGCCCGAGTGGATCGAGCTCCTTTTGAAACCGGTGCTCAAGGAGGGATTTGATTATGTCGCACCACTCTATCACCGGCACAAGTTCGACGGTACTATTACGAACACAATCGTCTATCCATTGACCCGGGCGCTTTACGGCAAAATGATTCGTCAGCCGATTGGAGGAGACTTCGGCTTTTCCGGCAGGCTCGCGAAATATTATCTGACAAAGGACGTCTGGCAGACCGATGTTGCCCGGCATGGAATCGATATCTGGATGACGACAGAGGCGCTGGCCAACAACTTCAAGGTCGCTCAGGCTTTTCTTGGCGCTAAAATCCACGATCCCGGGGACCAGGCATCGGATCTGAGTGAGATGCTCGCGCAGGTAATGAGTGCGGCTTTTGGACAGATCGAAATTTATGGGAACGTATGGAAACAGATACACCGCCCGGAACCCGTTCCGACGTTCGGCTTCCGCTATACCGTGGGACTTGAACCGGTCCATGCGGATATTGCAGGGATGCTTGTAATTTTTCGTGAAGGGATCAAAAGCTTGAGAACCATGTGGGGCAAGGTTCTGGGATGGGGCGACCTCGCAGAGGTTGAGCGCGTTGGGGTTGCGGCCGATCAGGATCTGGTTTTTCCGAATTCTCTCTGGACGAGAATCATTTATGACTATGCCGTTGCGTGCCGCCAGCGTATCTTCCCTCGCAAGCAACTCCTCAAGTCCCTGACCCCGCTGTATCTCGGAAAGGCCGCATCTTTTATCCGCAGTGTTGAAAAACTCGGACAGGACGAGACCGAGGTCGAGATTGAAAAACTGTGTCTGGAGTTCGAAAAGAATAAAGACCACTTGATCAAGACCTGGAGATGAAGGGAGGTATTCCATGGAAACGTTCATTATGTTGGTCCTTGAACCGCTGAAGGAGGTGTTTCTTCAATTCACCCGGTATAGCCCGAACATACTCGCCATGCTCAGCATTATGCTCGTCGGTCTTATTGCGGGCAGGCTCGCCAAGGCTGTCGTAGCCAAACTGCTTCGGACCATAAAGTTCGACAGTTGGAGCGACCGTATGGGCCTGACGTCGATCATGAGAAAAGGCGACCTGTGGGCGAAGCCGTCGACGATCGCCGGTGCTGCCTGCTTCTGGCTGATCGTCGTTGTTGCGGTCATGGCCGGCTTCAATGCACTCAAAATTCCGGCTCTCGAGAACCTTGTCGCCCAGTTCTTCCTCTACCTGCCGCGTATATTTTCCGCAATACTGATCCTGGTCTTCGGCTACATGATCTCGGGTTTCATCGTCAGGGGAGTCCTTATAGCCGCGGTGAACAGAGGCTACTATTATACTCATGTGCTCGTTGAAGTGCTACGTTTGCTTCTGATGATAATGGTCTTCGCCATGGCTCTTGAACAGCTCCAGATCGCGCCGAATATTGTTCTTGCTGCGTTCTCGATCATCTTCGGAGGAGTCATTCTCGCACTGGCAATCGCGTTAGGAGTCGGCGGCATTGAGGCAGCACGAAGGATAATAGACAAAGAGGCGGAAAAAGTAAAAAAGGACATTGAGCATCTGTGAATCGGCGAGGGACGAGATGAGAGACGGACGAGGGACGGAGGGACCATGGCCGAAGGACGAGGATGAGATAGCGCTATGAGCGACTTCTATCAGACCGGAATCATAACTACCCTTCATGCTCTGGGGAAACCATCCCTCGATCGGCTTGAATCCGAGCTAAGCACGTTTTCAAAAAAGCGGCCCATAGCACTGGTCCTCCCCGCGCTGTATTCCGAGTTCGAGGGACAGGCCATGCCGGGGATCGTCAAAGAGCTTTCGAAGGTGAATTACCTGGAGGAGGTCGTACTGGTCCTGGACAAGGCCGCGGAGAAAGAGTTCCACCAGGTCCGTGAGATCATGTCGACCGTATCTGCCGACGTTAAAATCATCCATAATGACGGCAAACGGATCATCGAAATATACGAAACCCTTTCACGGAACGGCCTTGATGCGGGACTGCGCGGCAAGGGCCGTTCCGCGTGGCTGGCGTACGGATATGTCCTGGCGCGAGGCCGCTCCGAAGTAATAGCGCTCCATGACTGCGATATCGTTACATATAACCGCGAAATGCTGGCCCGGCTGTGCTACCCCGTGGTAAACCCGAACCTGGATTACGTTTTCTGCAAAGGATTCTACAGCAGGGTAACGAACAAGATGCACGGCCGGGCAACGCGCCTTCTCATAACGCCCCTTGTCCGGTCTATCCAGCAGCTCATTGGGCCGCACCGTTTCCTGATGTTCCTGGACAGCTTCCGGTACCCGCTCTCCGGAGAGTTCTGCATGATTACTGATCTTGCGAGGGTCAACCGGATACCGTGGGACTGGGGGCTTGAAGTCGGATCTCTGGCCGAGGTGTACCGCAACTATTCACCGCGCCGCGTATGCCAGGTGGATATTGCAGCCGCGTACGAGCATAAACACCAGGCGCTTTCATCGCAGGACGCGGAAAAGGGCCTCATGAAGATGACGGTCGATATCTGCAAATCGATCTTCAGGACACTTGCATCGGAAGGGGTTATCTTCTCGGACGGGTTCTTTAAGTCCCTTTCAGTCGCGTATTTGCGGCACGCTGAAGACACGATCATGAAGTACGAGGCGGACGCGGCCATCAACGGGCTGTTATTCGACCGGCACGAGGAAGCAAAGGCGGTGGACGCGTTCACGCGGGCGATAGGATTGGCGGCCCAGGTGTACATGAACCACCCCCTGGGAACACCGCTTATCCCAAACTGGAACCGGGTGACGTCGGCAATTCCGGATATTCTCGATATGCTCAGAAATGCGGTAGATGAAGATAACGCATGAGAACCATCTGTAAAAGTTTATGGCAATATCACATCCGGTGAAGAGGTAAAATCATGGATACCACTTTCAAGAGCTTCCTTATCCCGTCCGCAGCGTCCCTTGTCTTTATAGGCCTGCTGCTGACCGTCAGGGCCGTAGCGTTCCGATATATCACAGTGGGCGAAAAAAACCGAAACGAAGATCGACGACATATTCGTGACTTCATTCAAGGCCCCCAGTATTTTCTGGGCCATAGCACTGGGCGTCTATTTCGGAGTCAGTTTTTCCGAAATTCCGGAGCAACATGTGCGCCTTATCGGCAATATTATCTACGTTATTGTCATCTTTTCGGTCACAATCGCGACGGCGAACCTGCCCGGCAGGGCATTCAAGAGTTACGTCCTGCAGTCTAATCTGCCCCTGCCGACAACGGGGCTCGCGTATGCCCTTTTGAAGGGCATCATCATCATACTTGGCCTGCTCGTCATCCTTGGATTTCTTGGAATTTCGATTGCGCCGCTTATCACCGCCCTCGGCATCGGCGGTCTTGCAGTGGCCCTTGCGCTCCAGGACACACTCGCAAACCTGTTCGCCGGTATCCATATACTCGTGGAAAAAGCCGTGCGCGTAGGCGACTTCGTTAGGTTGGAGTCGGGGCAGGAAAGCTACGTTGACGACATTACTTGGAGGACAACCCGCGTCCGAATGTTGCCGAATAATATGGTCGTCATACCGAACAGCAAGCTCGCCCAGAGTGTGGTGACGAATTACTATCTCCCGCAAAAGCGGATGTCCCTGCTCATCCCGGTCGGTGTCAGCTATTCCTCCGATCCTGAGCGGATCGAGCGGATTCTGGTCGAGGTCGCGAAGAACTCCGTGGGAGAGGTGCCGGGGCTCCTCGGAGAGCCGGAGCCGTTCGTACGTTTCATCCCCGGCATCGACGACAGCTCCCTGGATTTCACGCTTATCTGCCAGGTAGGGGAATTCGTTGACCAGTATCTCGCCCAGCACGAGCTCCGAAAAAGGATTTTCAAACGGTTCAGGGAGGAAGGCATCGAGATTCCCTTCCCGCACCGGACCGTTTATGTCAGGGAAGATCAGGGGTGGAAAAAATGAGTAATTCTGTTCCGGCGGCATTCTGTCGCGAGACACAAAATCAGCCGTTAGCAGACCGGAGGTCTCATGGATAAACTGGCGCAATTCGTGAAAAAAGAGCTTTCCGGGAAACAACTGATCGTCGTTTCGAACCGGGAGCCGTACATTCATAAAAAAACAGGATTGAGCATCAAGGTGGAGAAACCCACAGGAGGACTGACCTCCGCCATGGACGATGTCCTGAAGGCCACGGGCGGCGTATGGGTCGCCTGGGGAAGCGGCACTGGCGATACGGATGTGGTCGACGGCCATAACCGGATCCTTGTTCCCCCTGACAATCCCTCATACATTCTGAAGCGGGTGTGGCTCAGTCCATTGGAAGCGGACAACTATTATCACGGTTATTCCAACCAGGTGCTCTGGCCTCTCTGCCATATCACGCTTGACCGTGTTTATTTTCGAAAAAAATTCTGGGACTACTATTTAAAAGTGAACCTGGCGTTTGCCGAAGCGGTACTGGAGGAAGCCGATGCTGACAGCGCTGTCTGGTTCCATGACTACCATCTTTGCCTCGCGCCCGGTTTCCTGCGAGAGAAAAAGAACGATCTCACCATAGCCCATTTCTGGCATATTCCCTGGCCCGACTGGAGCGTCTTTCGGGTCTGCCCGCAGTCACGTGAAATCCTGGAGGGTCTGCTCGGCAGCGATCTTATCGGGTTTCAGATACCGCTTTTTGTCAGGAATTTTCTCGACTGTGCACGGGAATGCCTTGGCGCAGAGATCGACCGCAAGCGGTCGACCATACTTTACCGCGGCCGCGTCACGACGCTGAAGGCTTTTCCCATAAGCATCGACTACAATAAATTCGTCGGCATGGCCTCGTCGCCGCAGGTCTCAAGCGCTGTCCGGGAAATCCGAAAACGCCACTCGCTGCCCGACCTTGTCGGCATCGGCGTGGACAGACTTGAATATACCAAGGCCCTGATAAAGCGCCTGCAGGCGATTGCGCTCTTTTTCGACCGGTATGAAAAATTACGGGGAAGATTCACCTTCATCCAGATCGCGGTCCCGACCAGACTGAAAGAGCCGTACGTCAGTTACCGGGAGACTGTTGAAAAACTCATTGCGGACATTAACAAGAAGTTCAGCAGGGGCTCGTGGAAGCCGATCGTATACATCGATAAGAAAATTGAACATCCGGAACTGGTCCTGTACTACCGCATCGCGGATATCGCGATCATCAGCTCCATTTATGACGGAATGAATCTTGTGGCAAAGGAGTACGCGGCTTCACAGGTCGAAGATAAAGGCGTTCTCATCCTGAGCGAACTGGCGGGGGCAGCGGATGAATTGCAGGGCGCCATCCTCGTAAACCCGTATGACCTCGACGAGTTTTCCGCAACGATTAAAAAAGCCCTTGATCTTTCCACGGAAGAAAAGAGACTTTTCATGGCGGCTCTCAGGAAGCAGATCAGGGATAACGACATCTATAAATGGATAAGGGACTTTCTCGAAGACATCATCGATCTGGCCCGCGGAAAGCAAAATCTGGCGATCAGCTTATTGGATCACAGGCTTGATGTCCGGGAGCTGCTCAACGAAGGCCGGGTCTTCCTTTTTCTTGACTACGACGGCACCCTGGCGCCGATTGCCGACTCTCCGGAACGTGCTGTTATATCCGATGCAACACGGGAACTCATCTCACGGCTCGCCGACCGTATCCCGGTTGCCATCGTTTCGGGCCGCAATGTGGAAGATCTCCAGCAACTGGTCGCGATCGAGGGCATTGTCTATGCCGGAAATCACGGCTCCGAGATCAGTGCCGGCGGGAAGACGCTGCTGAACCGGCAGTTGCGCCGTGATCGCCGGCTACTCAAAGACTTTCTGGACAGGCTCAGGTCCGCAATGTCATCCATTCCCGGAGTGCTGGTCGAGGACAAGGGGATTACGGGAAGCGTTCATTACCGGCTGGTGGATTTGAGAAAGCTCGCTGAATTTTCGGCCCTTTTCGCCCGGATCGCGCGCATATACGAAAAGAGCTTCAGGATCACGTCAGGGAAGAAGGTCTTCGAGATAAGGCCCCTCAACGCCTGGAACAAAGGGGATGCCGTTTCCTGGATTCTGGGACACCGGGGACCGGGAAGGATCCCTGTCTATATCGGAGATGATATTACGGATGAAGACGCTTTTAAAGCGATTAAGGGCAGGGGCGTATCGATTGCCGTTGGTGGGAGCGCTTTCGCTGATTACTATGTCAATAAGCAGGACGAAGTTACACGGGTGTTAGAAGAGCTGCTTGCGATAGCAGTGGGACAGGTTTCAGGCGATTATCATAAGTTTGCGAGGCGCAACGGCATCAATCGTGCTACCCTGAAAGACAGTGTTCGGTAAGGCAATACAATGAAGATGTGCAGCTTGGCAACTCTGTGCTTGTTCTTACATTCGAAAGCCATCTAATAGAGCCTCCCATCTTGCAAGACTCTCCAGTATCTTCCGGGCAATCGCGACAGCTAGTCGTCAGGAAGCGGCAAAATTCATGCAATCTTTGTTTTAGTGATCCTGATCACAGAATTGAATATTCGAATAATTTAGTTTGATTTATTGAGGAAGGTCCGTCGTGCTTCCCATACGGCCGGGATCGTTTTCTCCGCGAGAGAAAGTCAGCATGCAGGAGTCTAATTGGAACCGTTCAGCAGAACCGAGGATATTTCGACAGGCATCATCGCCGGAAGAACCGTCCAGGAGCATCTTGATAAGATTCAAACCGCGGATATTCTCGTCGGCGTGCCGGCTTTCAACAATGCCGGGACAATCGGCCACGTCATTCACGCAGTGCAGGCAGGTCTCGCCAAGTATTTCCCCGAACATAAGGCCGTCATAGTAGTTTCCGACGGAGGCTCCTCTGACGGCACGATCGACGTTGCGCGGAACAGCGGCGTTGAGGACTATCAATCCATTCTCCTTCATCACCGGGTCCGGCCCGCATTCAAAATGGCTTTCCCCTATCTTGGAATTCCCGGGAAAGGAAGCGCTCTTCGCGCCATTTTCGAGATTGCCTCGGCATTGCAGGTAAAGGCCTGCGCTGTAGTCGATTCGGACCTTCGGAGCATAACACCCGAATGGATCGAGCTGCTCCTCAAACCGGTTTTGAATGGGGGGTTCGACTACGTCGCTCCGCTGTATCACCGGCATAAATACGACGGAACGATCACAAACAGCATTATCTATCCTTTCATTCGCGCGATTTACGGCAAGCGCATACGGCAGCCGATCGGCGGCGACTTCGGCTTTTCAGGAAGACTGGCCGAATATTATCTTTCGAAACAAGTCTGGGAAACCGACGTGGCACGGTACGGCATCGATGTCTGGATGACGTCCGAGGCAATAGCGAACAACTTCAAGGTTGCACAGGCTTTTCTCGGAGCAAAGATCCACGATCCCAAGGACCCGGGATCGGACCTGAGCGCGATGCTTGCGCAGGTCACGGGGGCGGTCTTCGGCCAGATCGAGAATCATGTCGACGCCTGGAAACAGATACGGGGTTCTGAATCTGTGCCTACCTTCGGGTTCCGCTACTCGGTAGGGCTCGAGCCCATTAACGTCAATACTGACCGCATGCGCGTTATTTTCAGGGAGGGTGTCCGCGGGCTTTGTACGATATGGGCGGAAATACTGAGCAACGCCGACCTCGCCGAAGTCGAGCAGGCAGCCGCCCGCGCCAACGGAGAGATACTGTTTCCGCAGAGTCTATGGACAAGGATCATCTATGACTATGCCATGGCATACCATAACCGTGTCCTCCCGCGCGAACAGCTGCTCAAGTCCCTGACCCCGCTGTATCTGGGCAGGACCGCTTCATTTATCCGGGAAACCGAGCATCTCGGGCAGGACGAGGTAGAAGCGGAGATCGAAAAACTCTGCCTGGAATTCGAACAGAGCAAGGACCACTTGATCAAAAATTGGAAGTAACTACACAGATTTGAACGATGAAAGTCATTTACGCATGGGAAAAGCTTTATCCACAGATTTCGTACCCTGCTGTTGCCAAAGCGCGGGCACAAGCAGATAGACGCAGATTTAAAAACCTGAATTCAGGTTTGGTTTAATCTGTGAAATCTTTGTAATCTGCGGATAATCTTTCCTGAGCAGTTGCACTTGGAGATAATCACGGAGGTGTGGCATGGAAACATTTGTGAAGCTGGTCCTTGATCCGGTCAGAGAGGTATTCGTTCAATTTACCCGATTCAGCCCGAACCTGCTTGCGATGCTGATCATCGTCCTGATCGGGATCGTCACCGCAAAGCTGGTCAGGACCGGGCTGGTCAAACTGCTCCGGACAATGGAATTCGATAACTGGAGCGACCGGATGGGGCTGACATCCATCATGAGAAAAGGGGACCTCTGGGCGAAACCTTCGAAGATCGCAGGCGCAGTCAGCTTCTGGCTGATCGTCATTATCGCGGCTATGGCCGGCTTGAATGCCTTGAACATACCCGCCATCGAACATCTCGTTGCGCAATTCTTCCTTTATCTCCCCCGTGCCTTTTCCGCGGTGCTGATCCTGGTGTTCGGCTATATCATCTCCGGTTTCATCGTCAGGACCGTTCTTATCGCGGCGGTGAACAGCGGCTTCTACTATACGCACCTGCTCGTTGAGGTCGTGCGGTTGCTGCTCATGATGATGGTCCTCGCGATGGCGCTCGAACAGCTCGCGATTGCGCCCCATATCGTCCTTGCCGCCTTCTCGATTATCTTCGGGGGCGTTGTCCTGGCCCTCTCTATTTCGTTCGGCATCGGAGGAATCGACGCCGCCCGCAAGATGATGGACAGGGAAACGGATAAAGTGAAAAAGGACATCGAACACCTGTGAAGCGGCAAGGGACGAGGTGCGAGATGAGAGGACGAAGGACGCATGAAAGTGTCAGAGTGTCACAGTAACAGAATAACGGATTTGATTAGCTGCCGTCCAGAGACGACAATGCGATCGGCCATGATAGCACCAGTTAGTCAATTACGAGTGAAAATCTTCTCAAAAAGGAAAGAATATTTCACCGCGAAGACGCGAGGGACGCTAGGAAACCGTAAAGCGTTTTGTCAGGTTTAAACTCCAGCGTTTAGTTTCGCCTTCCTCGCGACCTTTGCGCCTTGGCGGTTCAAGAGTTTTTGTATCCGGCTTGTCCGGATTAGGTTTATCAGATAACCATGAGCGATTTTTACCAGACCGGAATCATCACCACTCTTCACCAGATCGGCAGGCCCTCCCTTGAGCGGCTCGAGACGGAACTCCGCACGTATTCAAGGAAGCGGCCGATAGCCCTGGTCCTTCCCGCGCTCTATTCCGAGTTCGAGGGCCAGGCGATGCCCGCGATCGTAAAAGAGCTTTCGAAGGTAAATTACCTGAAGGAGATCATTCTCGTACTGGACAAGGCCGGAGAGAACGAATTTCACCACGTCAGACGGTTCATGGCTCCGGTATGCGCGGATGTTAAAATCATCCATAATGACGGGAAACGGATCATCGAAATATACGAGACGCTTTCCCGGCACGGGCTCGATGCCGGGCAGCGCGGCAAGGGCCGTTCCGCGTGGCTGGCTTACGGATATATCCTTGCCCGGGCACGGTCCGAGGTGATAGTCCTTCATGACTGCGATATCCTCACCTACGGACGCGAAATGCTTGCCCGGCTCTGCTACCCCGTGGTAAACCCGAACCTGGATTATGTCTTTTGCAAGGGGTTTTACAGCAGGGTCACGAATAAAATGCACGGCCGGGTTACGCGGCTCCTGGTAACCCCGCTCGTACGCTCGATCCAGCAGCTCATCGGGCCGCACAGTTTTCTGATGTTCCTGGACAGCTTCCGGTACCCGCTCTCAGGAGAATTCTGCATGACTACGGACGTTGCGAGGGTAAACAGGATACCGTGGGACTGGGGCCTCGAAGTAGGGTCTCTTGCCGAAGTCTACCGCAACTATTCTCCGCGCCGCGTCTGCCAGGTGGATATCGCCGCGACCTACGAACACAAACACCAGGCGCTTTCAGCGCAGGACCCTGAAAAAGGGTTGATGAAGATGACGATTGATATATGCAAATCGATCTTCAGGACCCTTGCTTCCGAAGGCGTCATCTTCTCGGAGGGGTTCTTCAAGTCCCTATCCGTGGCCTACCTGAGGCAGGCCGAAGACACGATCATGAAGTATGAGGCGGACGCGGCCATCAACGGATTATTATTCGACCGGCACGACGAAGCCAAGGCTGTGGACGCGTTTACAAGGGCGCTCGCACTTGCCGCGCAGGTGTATATGAACGACCCGCTCGGCACGCCCCTCATTGCAAACTGGAACCGCGTCACCTCGGCAATCCCGGATATCCTCGAGATGCTTAAAAACGCGGTGGACGATGATAATACGGAGGCGCGGGTCAGTATGCCTTTTTCGGCCGCATGAAAAAGGCAAAAGCTCCCAGTATCAGCCCTGCTATAGCGACCCACTTTATAACCGAACGAGTCGATTGAGGTCCTGAATAGTCCTGCGCATGGCCTATTGCCGGCTCCGCGTGTTTCACTGAATGTCCTGAGTTGCCGTTATTCGTTTGAACCTTCATTTTTTTCATTTTGCATTCCCTCAGGGTGCATATCTTTTCTTCCCCGCATTTCCGTGTTTGCCGATCCTCCCCCGTGCATATCTTTTCGTACCGATATTTCAACTATATCATCAATTCGTCAATAATCGATGAGGAGTAAAGTGCTATACGGCAGCACTGCGAATATCCTCCGTGTGGGCGCTTGTTATACTTAAAAGAAAAAAATTACCGCGACCTTGACCGGAAGACGGCCGTTCCCCTTTGCGACTTTTGAGCATCTTTGCGGCAAAAAAGTTTTTCCGCGGGAACTGAAACACAGGCGTATCTACGGCAAGGCACTGTAGGAGGGAAATATGAAAAGGAAGGTTGTTACTATCGACGGATGCACTGCATGCGCTCATGTAGTCCATGCTACAAACGAAATCATCACGATCTATCCCATAACTCCCTCGACCCCGATCGCTCAGATCTGCGATGAAAAATCAGCCAAAGGCGCGGTGAACATATGGGGTACGGTGCCGCGCGTGAGTCAGATGCAGTCTGAGGCCGGAGTTGCCGGAGCGGTACACGGGTCGCTTACGACCGGAGCGCTTGCTACAACGGTGTCCGCGTCGCAGGGGCTGCTCCTTATCATGCCGGTCATGTGCAAGCTTGCCGGAGAACTGACCCCTACGGTTTTCCACGTGACCGCCCGGTCGCTTGCATACCAGGCGCTTTCGATTTTTGGGGACCATTCGGACGTAATGGCCGCGCGCTTCACCGGCTTCGGCATGCTCTGCTCGAAGGACGTGCAGGAAGCGATGGATTTTGCCCTGATCGCGCAGGCCACGACACTCGAGTCCCGGGTGCCGTTCATTCATTTTTTTGACGGGTTCAGAACATCGCACGAAATCCGCAAGGTCGAAGAGCTTGCCTTTGACGATATGCGGGAAATGCTTGACGAGAAGCTTATTCTCAGCCACCGCATGAGAGGCCTTACCCCTGACAGGCCGGCAATACGCGGGACCGCGCAGGACCCGGATGTCTATTTCCAGGGCAGGGAAACGGTCAATCCGTTTTACGACAAGGCGCCGGGCATCGTGCAGAAGGCCATGGATAAATTCAAGGCTGTCGCAGGCAGAACATACCGGCTGTATGAATATTACGGGCACCCTGATGCAGAACGAGTTGCCGTGGTGATGGGGTCAGCCGGAGAATCGCTCCAGCTCGCAGTCGATGAGCTGAACAGGCAGGGTGAGAAGCTGGGGCTCGTGCAGGTGAGGCTTTATCGTCCTTTCTCAATCGAAGATTTTGTGGGCACGCTCCCCGCAACAGTCCAGGCGATTGCCGTATTGGACAGGACAAAGGAATCCGGGGCAGTAGGGGAACCGCTGTATCTCGATGTCAGGACTGCAGTGGGAGAAGCGCTCGAAAAGAAGGCAGCGAAGTTCAGCACCTATCCGAAAATCGTTGGCGGCCGCTACGGTCTGGGATCCAAGGATTTCACCCCGGCAATGGCAAAGGCTGTATACGACAACCTGCGGGGATCGAAGAACCATTTTACAGTCGGCATCAGCGACGATGTGACTCATACCAGCCTCGAGTATGATGAGTCGTTCAGGATCGAGGGCAAAACCATGTATCGGGCTTTGTTCTACGGGTTGGGTGCGGACGGCACGGTCGGCGCGAACAAGGACGCAATCAAGATCATCGGGACAGAGACCGACAATTACGCCCAGGCCTATTTCGTGTACGATTCCAAAAAATCCGGATCCGTGACCGTGTCCCATCTTCGTTTCGGCGAAGAGAAGATACGGGACCCGTATCTCATCTCGAAGGCCGACTTCATCGCCTGCCATAATCCATCCTTCCTCGAACGGCTCGACATGCTTTCCCAGGCTGAAGCCGGCGGCACGTTTCTCCTGACTACGCCGTACGAAAAGGAAAAGGCATGGGACAGCCTGCCCGCTGAAGTGCAGGAGCAGCTGATCGCGAAGAAGATGAAATTCCATGTGATCGACGCATTTTCCATCGCGTCGGCAGTAGGGCTCGGGATCAAGATCAACATGATCATGGAAACGGCCTTTTTCCTGATCTCCGGCATTCTGGCCCGCGACCGGGCGGTTGCCGCGCTCAAGGACCAGATAGCAAAAACCTATGGAAAAAAGGGCCAGGCAGTCGTGGACATGAACGTTTCGGCAGTTGACCGTGCAGCGGAGAGCATCCACCAGGTCCCGGTTCCGGACAGGGTAACGGCCGCCACGAAGCAGCGGCCGATAGTTCCCGAGAACGCCCCGGATTTTGTGAAGCGGGTGAACGCCATGATTCTTGCGCGCAAGGGGAACCTGCTTCCCGTTTCCGCGATACCCGCGGACGGCACGTGGCCTACCGGAACGACCCAGTACGAGAAGAGAAACATCGGCGTGCAGATACCGATCTGGGAGCCGCAGATCTGCATCCAGTGCGGTCTCTGCTCCTTTGTCTGCCCGCATGCGACCATCAGGATCAAGGCATACGAACCATCCGTACTGAACAATGCGCCGGCAAAGTTCAAATCAGTCGACGCTTCCGGTAAGGAACTGAAGGGGCTCAAATATACCGTGCAGGTCGCACCCGAGGACTGTACGGGCTGCGGCTCCTGCGTGTTTGTCTGTCCTGCATACGGCAAGGACGCCAGCGGAAAAAAGATCCCGGATTTCAAGGCGATCAACCTGCGGTTTCAGGAAGAGCACCGGCAGGAAGAAATCCAGAATTTTAATTTCTTCATGTCAATTCCCGAACTCGATCCGTCGCGATACAATCCTGCCACGGTAAAAGGCAGCCAGTTCAAGCGGCCGCTCTTTGAATATCACAGCGCATGCGCCGGGTGCGGAGAGACGCCTTATCTGCGATTGCTTTCGCAGCTCTTCGGAGACCGCCTGCTGATAGCGAACGCAACCGGGTGCTCTTCGATATATACCGGAAACCTTCCGGATACCGCGTACACGAAGGATAAAAACGGCAGGGGACCTGCATGGTCCAACTCGCTCTTCGAGGACAATGCTGAATTCGGGTTCGGTATGCGGCAGACCATGGACTTCTTTTACGAAGAGGCCGTGCGCCTGCTCGATGTGCTCGAAAAGACGGGAAGATACGGGCAAACAGCAGAACTGTTCAAGGCGGTGAAGATCGCTGACCAGTTATCCCAGCAGGCGATCGATGAGCAGAGAAAGCGGGTTGTAAAGCTTAAGGAAGCACTGGCAAAGGATGTATCTCAGGAAGCAAAGCGGTTATTGTTCCTGTCGGATTATCTCGTGAAAAAGTCGGTATGGGCAGTGGGCGGGGACGGCTGGGCCTATGACATCGGGTACGGCGGGGTGGACCATGTGCTTGCCTCGGGAAAAAACATCAATCTGCTCGTCCTCGATACGGAAACGTACTCGAATACCGGGGGACAGATGTCCAAGGCGACTCCCATATCCGCGGTTGTCCAGTTCGCCGCAGCTGGCAAGCGCACGCCGAAAAAGAACATCGGCATGATCATGGCGACCTACGGAACCATCTACGTGGCGCAGGTTGCCTTCGGGGCCAATCCCGGCCAGACCGTAAAGGCGTTTCTCGAAGCAGAGGCGTTCAACGGGCCGTCGCTGGTGATCGCGTACTCAACCTGCATCGCCCAGGGGTTCAACCTTGCCGAGACCGTCGAGCACAATAAAAAAGCGGTTGCGTGCGGCCACTGGCCGCTTTACCGGTACAACCCGGATTTGGAAAAGCAGGGAAACAATCCTCTTATCATCGACAGCGGCGAGCCGTCCATCTCATTCGAGGAATATGCAATAACCGAGAACCGGTACCGCATTCTCCGGATGACCAAGCCCGAGCTTGCAGCGGAGCTTTCGAAACTGGCGGACGCGGATGTGAAGAGAAGATGGAGATATCTGAAGCACATGGCTTCGTGGAAACCGGGAGATACTTCAAGTAAGAATTAGGAAAACGCGAATTAAGAAGTGCGATGCTTCTGCCTTCTTACTTCTTACTTCACTCTTAATATTCTTCCAAATGGTACCATTCGGCGTTTTCAAGCCATTCGAACGGCCTGCTTACGAAATTGATGATGTTTTCGAGGATAAGATAGTGTTTTCTCTCCTCGTCAGCTATCTTGAGAAATATAGGCTTTTGCGCTGCCGGTACTTCCGCTGATTTTTCGGTATAAAATTCTTCCGTCTTCTTTTCAATGTCCTGTGCCTTCCGGTAGAGGTCTATGTCGGAGGCGTTCTCCGTAATAGCCTTTTCTTCCTCTTTCATACGCACGAAAATGTTTTTTACTTCAGTGAGAAGAGGCGTTGTATCCGGGACAGATACCGGCTCATTGTTTTTCATGCTCCGGAAGGTATTGTAATGGCGGACCTCTGCGTCGGCGAGCATGGTCAATATCGTCTTTAATCCCGGATTATCGACCTTGATCACGAGTTCCCGATAATATCCCTCACCGTCCTTCTCGAGCTTCATGGCATATTCGTATATGTCCATAGAACCCTCCTGACCCGGTGAAAACCGAAAAAAGCTTCGCAAAAAATTCTTAACAGCCCCTTGTTCGATTCTACCAGATTAATGGAAGTAATGTAATACCGGCCCGTAAAAACTGCACGGCGGTGCTACAATTATTGTATGGAAAAAGTCATCGACGATATCGAAGCGCGAGTGCGGAAGACAGGGTTCGGTATATATTCCGGCTTTGACGATGTTCCGCCGATTTTCAACAGGAAGAGGTGGACCGGCGCGCTTATGGACCGTGCCATGAAAAATGAAGAGTTCAAGGTCCGTCTTTTTCGTTTTGTGGATTTGTTGCCTTCGCTGAAGTCAAATGAATCCGTGGTAAGCCTCCTGCGGGAGTATTTCGACGGAGATTCGGAGATGCCGGCCCTCCTGCGAAGCGGCATCGGGGTCCTTCCTATGAGGGGTATCGTTCCGTGGATTGTCGGACCAATCGTTCGGAAGGGCATTGAATCGGTTGCACGCCAGTTCATCGCAGGAAAAGATCCGGAGGACCTTGCCCGGATCCTCCTGAAAATGCAATCAGACGGAACTTCGTTCAGCCTTGACATTCTGGGCGAGGTAGTGGTGAGTGATATGGAGGCGCTTAAGTATACAGAGCGATACCTTGCGCTTCTCGAATTTATTCACCACACCATGCCGGGGGCCCGGCCGGATGTATCCGTCAAAATATCTTCTTTTTATTCGCAGCTTGACCCTGTTGACTGGGACGGCTCGATATTGAGGATCAAGCACGGGCTCAGGCCCGTGCTCCGAAAAGCGAAGAAACTCGGGATTTCCATCACCTTCGACATGGAGCATTACTATTACAAGGGTTTGACCATCGCGGCATTCAAAAGCATCATCGAGGAGGATGAATTTAAAGACCTGCCGGGCGTCGGAATCGCGATCCAGGCGTATCTTGCGGATTCGGAAGACGACATCGCCGGACTGATCAACTGGACCAGGCAGCGGAATAGAGTAATCGGCATTCGTCTGGTAAAGGGAGCGTACTGGGATTATGAAGTGGTCATTAACCGGCAGAGAGGCTGGCCGGTCCCGGTATATCTGCGGAAGGACCAGACAGACGCCTGTTTCGAGAAACTTGCAAAGGCTCTTTTTGAAAACAAGGACATTATCCGGCCGGTCATCGCCACGCACAACCTGCGAAGCGTGAGCTATGCAATCGCATGCGCGGATTCGGCAAAAACTTTCCGGAAGGAGTACGAGTTCCAGGTCCTTTACGGTATGGCAGAACCCCTCCGGAAGTCCCTGCAGGAGCACGGTTACCAGGTGCGGGTATATACTCCCGCAGGCGAATTGATCCCCGGCATGGCTTACCTCGTGCGGCGTCTTCTCGAAAATACATCGAACGAATCGTTCCTGAGACGGTCCTATGGCAGGGACATTCCGTTTTCGGACCTGATGAAGCCGCCGAGGGTGCGCCAGGAGGTGAGGACAATAGAACGGGCAGCACCGGGTTTCAGGAACGAACCTGTTCTGGACTTCTCGATTGCGGAGAATAGAAACAGGATGTCTCAAGCGCTCGTCGAAGTGCGCTCGAACATGGGCGGCAGATTACCGCTGGTAATAGGAGACCGGGAGTTCATGACCGATGCGGAAATTGTGTCAAGAAACCCGTCAAAGCCTGACGAAGTTATTGGAAAGGTGTCATCCAGCCGGACAAAAGACGCGGATGCAGCGATAAGTGCCGCTCTTACCGCCCGTTATCCATGGAGAAAGACCTCGCCGGAAAAGCGGGCGAACTATCTTTTCAGGGCTGCCGAGGAAATGCGAAAAAAACGCTTCGAGCTTGCAGCGCTCGAAGTGCTGGAAGCAGGAAAGACCTGGAAGGATGCGGACGGCGACGTGGCTGAGGCGATAGATTATCTGGAATACTACGGCAGGGAAATGCTTCGCCTGGGCAAGCCGCGAATCCTGGACGGCTATCCGGGTGAACAAAATGAATACACCTATCACTCAAAAGGCATCGGGGTCGTTATTTCGCCATGGAACTTTCCGCTCGCGATAGCAACGGGAATGACTTCTGCTGCAATCGTCACGGGCAACTGCGTTATCTTCAAACCCTCGGGCCTGTCTCCGGTTATCGGATACCGGCTCGTTCAAACCTTCAGGTCAGTGGGACTCCCGGCCGGCGTGCTGCAGTTCCTGCCGGGACCGGGAAAGGAAGTCGGTGAATACCTGGTCAGCCATCCGTCAATTGATTTCATCGCATTCACGGGTTCCCGGGAAGTCGGTCTCCGGATCACTCAGCTGGCGAGTGAGATCAAACAAGGCCAGCGCGCCGTCAAGCGGGTGGTTGCGGAAATGGGCGGGAAAAATGCGATCATCGCAGACGAAACAGCGGATCTTGATGAAGCGGTAAAAGGCATCATAGAGTCCGCCTTTGGATACCAGGGGCAGAAGTGCTCTGCTTGTTCACGGCTCATTATCGTGGGCCAAATATACCAGAAACTATGCGACCGGCTCACGCAGGCTGCTGCGAGTTTAAGAATCGGGAATCCGGAAGATCCGGGCAATTTTATAGGACCGGTCATCGATCAATCGGCGCTCAACAAGATTCGGGCATACGGAGACATCGGGAGGACCGAGGGAAAAGCTATCTTCGAAAAAAAGGTATCAGGCGAAGGGTACTTTGCCGGCCCGCTCATTATTGCAGATGCCGATCCCGAATCCCGGATTGCGACCGAGGAGATATTCGGGCCCGTCCTTGCCGTACTGCGTGCAAAGGACATCGATGATGCCGTACGCATCGCAAATAAAAGCGTGTACGCGCTGACGGGCGGGCTTTTTTCGAGAAGCCCGGCGAACATAGAGAAAGTCAAACGTGAGTTTCTTGTCGGAAATCTTTATATCAACAGGAAAATTACGGGTGCGCTTGTGGGCCGGCAGCCTTTTGGCGGGTTCGGCATGTCCGGCATCGGTTCCAAGGCAGGCGGCCCGGACTATCTGCTTCAGTTCATGAATCCCGTAAGTACGAGCGAGAACACGATACGACGCGGATTTGCTCCCTTCGAGCAAGCGTAGGTGAAGCGTGGTGCTATAATTAAAGCAAAGAAAAAAACGGAAAAGAGGCGATGACAATGAAAGCGGCTTTAAAGAAAATCCTGAAATTTCAGGATCGGGAAACACTTACCGAGGCCTACGAGGTGAGAGCGTTCAGGGATGAGGCCGAAGAGCTGAAACAGCCTGTGCTCGAACCCGAGATTCCCGGGATCCCGCAAGGCGAACCCGGTGCGCTCGAAGCCATCAGGAGCACGACGAGGGGACACGGCGAGCAGAGACTCGTGCCAGACGATTGTCAGTTCGGCGACAATGACCTTTGCTTTGTTGAAGCGTAGACCCCAATAATAAATTTCACCATCCTGCGCAGACAGAGAAAATATGTCTGCAAAATTTGCTTCTTTTTCAGCAAATTTCATTTTTTTGTCAGCATTTTCCCTCTGTTAGGTTTCGATGTCCATTATATCTTTGACATCATGTTTCTCTGTATGGTATTGTACGCTTGATTCTTGATTATGGTGAGGGGCCGGCTCGCACCTGTATTCATCGATTCAAGCCGGCCGCCGATATGCCAGCTGTGCAGAGTTGAAACGGAGGCTATCACGGTGAATCCTGATAGCCTTTTTATTTATGGAGTGTATCCCGGCGGCGGGGATGCATGTTCTTCCTGAAGATGATGCCGCAAGAAAGAAGGTCATAGTGAATTTCAGTTCGTTCAAGCTCCATCCAAACATAGCGGCCGGCGTGGAAGCGCTCGGCTACCGGGTTCCCACACCGATCCAGGTCAAGGCGATCCCGCCGGTCATGCAGGGCAGCGATGTCATGGGCCTCGCGCAGACAGGAACCGGAAAAACTGCAGCATTCGTCCTGCCTATTCTCGAACGGCTGCTGACCGGTCCCCGAGGCATCGTGCGGGCCCTTATTATCGCGCCTACGCGCGAGCTGGCCGAACAGATCAACGTCTCGATCGCAGATCTCGGCCGGAAGACACGCGTGCGCAGCATCACGATCTACGGCGGCGTCTCTATTAACCCCCAGGTCCAGAAACTCCGCGCAGGCGTCGAGATCGTCGTAGCCTGTCCCGGCAGGCTGCTGGACCATATCAACCAAAAGACGATTGACCTGTCACACCTCGAGGTGCTCGTTCTTGATGAAGCCGACCGGATGTTCGACATGGGTTTCCTGCCGGACGTCAGGAGGATCATCAGGCACGTGCCGCCCAAGCGCCAGACGCTCATGTTCTCGGCAACGATGGCGGATGATATACGGAAGCTCGCGCATGAAGTACTGCACAAACCCGTGACGGTGCAGGTAGACCACACTGCGCCCCTCAACACCGTATCACATGCACTGTATCCGGTCGAGCAGCATTTAAAGACTGCGCTGCTGATGGAACTGCTGAAGCACACGGATACGGAATCCATTCTCATCTTCACGCGGACCAAGCATCGCGCAAAACGGATCGGACAGCAGCTCGAGAAGGCCGGCTACAAGGCCGCATCGCTCCAGGGCAATTTGTCCCAGAACAGGCGCCAGGCCGCGCTCGATGGATTTCGCGACGGCTCCTACCAGATCCTTGTGGCGACCGACATCGCAGCGCGCGGCATAGATGTGTCGAGCATATCTCATGTAATCAACTACGATATCCCCGACACGACCGACGCGTATACGCACCGTATCGGCCGTACGGGCCGGGCCGCCAAAACGGGCGATGCCTTTACCTTTGTCACCAGGGAAGATGATCCTCTGGTACGGAGCATAGAGCGGGTCATCGGCAGGAGTATAGAGCGCAGGACACTCAAGGACTTCGATTACAAAAAAGCCGCGCCTCAGCGTGATGCGGAATTTGCCCGTCCGCCGCGGGAACCGCGGTCGCGCGCACCGCAGAAGGGAAACCGTCCGGCTTTCGCGGAACGGCCCGGAGCGCACCAGCCGAAGAAGGATTCTTCTTCCCGCACTGCAGTTGCCGCTGCGCAGAAACCGGCTTCCCGCAGTTTCAAACCCCGAAGGCAGGGGTCCCGCGCCTGACCCGGCAGTGCGCCTCACTGCACTTCAGGCATAAACCTAAAACGAGCATTTGAGACGCAGAAAAATCGGATAGACGCAGATAAAGCTTGAATAAAAAAGATTTTCAACTTCTAAAAAGAATCACCGAACTGGCGAGTCGCATTTGATCAAAAAGACTTTGTTTTATCTGCGCTAATCTGCGTTCATCCGCGTCCAATTGCCGTTTTCCGGATAAATGCTTGTCATTTTTCCAGATCCATGAGAATATTACCGGCCATGAATTCGAATACGAAGAATATTTGGTTCAGTTCCCTGCTTGCCGCAGTGTCTGTGACGGGTAGTTATTATTTACTCGACAAACCGGTTGCGTTTTTCGTGAAAAAAGTCCTGATGGCAAAAATGGACGTCTTCTCCTCGAACGTCCCGGACGTCCTGTTTCTTATCGTGTGCGTCGTCTCCGGCGCCTCATGGGCCGCTTATCTCTATTTGACGCGGCACGGCGTATACAACCAGCATACCCGGTTTTCCCGAATGATTGCGGTCACGCTGCCGTTGACGTTTGTCGCGAAATCAGTGCTCAAGATGATTGTCGGAAGGATAGATGCCCGGTTCTGGGTGCAGTATCCCAGGGCAAGGGAATTTCACTGGTTTCATGGAAGCGGAAACTACACAAGTTTTCCTTCCGGTCACATGGCTGTTTTTACCGCTTTCTTTCTTGCCGTTGCCCGCTATTATCCCCGGTACCGGTATGCTGCGTACGGCTGTCTGGCGGTTCTCTCAGTGGCGCTCATTGCCACAAATTATCATTTTCTGAGTGATGTTATCGCCGGAGCGTATGTCGGTTTTATCGGGGATTATTTCGTGCAGTGGTTTTTCTCGTCCCGCAATAACCGGGAAACCTAGGAATCCGGCCGGTTCAAACACCAGCCTGCTAGTGTAGTGTCTCTTAAATGGACGGTGTTATGATGATTTCTCATCGAAAACTTGATATCTTCGCATAAATATTTGCTGATGAATTTGTAGGGCGACCCTTTAGGGTTGCTGCTGTTCCGGCGTTTCAGCAAGGCTAAAGCCTTGCCCTACAAGTTTGGCTGCGGCCTACTCGCTATGATAACACCAGTCGTTTGTGAGACACTACACTAGCAGTCTGCTGAAAAAAGCCCCGTTCACCCTTCGACAGGCTCAGGGCGAACGGTTCGGCCATTGAAACATTTGCTATTATCCTAAAAACGGCATTTGAACACGGATGAACACGGAAACAGCGGATCAAAACAATGTGATAGAGCAAAAAGCCATCTCGCCTTTTGGGTGAACATTACTGTTCGTAACTTCCTATAAATCCGTGTTGATCAGATTTTATCCGTGTCCAACTGCTTTTTTCAGGATTATCCGTTCGTGGTGAGCTTGTCGAACCACTCAAAACACTTTTTCAGCAGCCTGCTAGATTCTTCTCATACTTACAATTTACGAAGAGAGATTCACTCCGGATTTCCAGTCACTTCACTCTCCTCTCCCCGTCTTTTGACAGTTAGTATTCCTCGTGATAGGTTCATAGATATATCTCCCGCAAACTCTCGGTCTACTCAATCAATGGTATGCAGCCATGATCGAAAAACGTGCATTGTGCGGCGTCTGTCCGGCCGGGTGCTGGATCGTTGCCGCCTTTGATGAAAAGGGGCGGCTCGATTCAATCAGGCCCGACGAAACATCGCAGCTTGGGATGCTCTGCAAGCTCGGAGAAAACTCCGCCGGTATTGTGTATTCGAAAGACAGGCTGCTCCATCCGATGCGCAGGAAAGGCGCAAAGGGCAGCTACGATTTTGAAGCAATCTCGTGGGACCTCGCCTATGAAATCATCGTGGGGAAGCTTAACAGGGTCAAGGCAGAGTACGGCCCCCAGGCTGCCGCCATCTATACGGGGAGGGGAAGCTTCGAGCTCTCCCTGTGCGATGTATACCAGCCGAAGGGCGTTGCTGTCTCGTCAGCCTCGAGTGTGCTCTTCCCATACGGTTCGCCGAATACCATGGGTGTCGGTTCCCTCTGCTACGTTTCTTTTGCCATGATCGCTCCCCATGTGACAATGGGCGGCATGCTTATAAACATGTTCTCGGACATTGAAAATGCCGGGCTCATCGTTGTCTGGGGTGCGAACCCCGCAACCGACTGCCCTCCCCTCGATTTTCAGAGGATCTCGGGGGCGGTGCAGCGCGGCGCGCGCCTTGTCATGATCGATCCGAGAAGGACCCGGACTGCCGGGCTCCCGGGCGCGGAATGGATCAGGATCAGGCCGGGCACGGACGGGGCCCTTGCGCTGGGTATGTGCAACGTGCTGCTCAGCGAAGAATCGCATGATGAGGCTTTTATTCGCGACTGGACAAGGGGATTCGACAAATTTTCGGAATATGTCCGGCACTTCAGACCGGAGGTCGTGGAGCACATTACCGGCGTGGCCGCGGATACCGTACGGTCTCTCGCGAGGCGAATCGCGGATGCGAACGGGGCTTCTCCGATAATGTACAGCGGCCTCGAATACAGCGACAGCGGGGTCCAGGCAATACGGGCGACCATGATACTGTGGGCGCTTGCAGGTCAGATGGATGTCCCGGGCGGACGCTGCTTTACCATGAACGAAAACAGGTTCCCCATCAACAGGGACGGCCATGTCAAGAACCCGGACCCGGGGAAGTCGATAGGCAGGGAGCATTTCCCGATCTACAGCCTCTACAGGGACGAATCCCACCCGCAGGCCCTCCCGGACGCGGTTTTGAACGGTCGTCCCTATCCGGTCACGTCTCTCCTTATCCTCGGATCTTCAATTCTGACCTCATGGCCCCAACCGGAAATCTGGAGAAAAACGCTCGGCAGCCTCGATTTCCTGGTTTGCATCGATCGTCAGCTTACTGCCGACTGCGCTTATGCGGACATTGTTCTGCCTGCCTGTACGATGTACGAGATCGAGTCGTATATGACCTACGGGCCGGTATTCCGGATCCGGGAAAAAGTGATAGAACCGCAGGGTGAAGCGCGAAACGATTTTTTCATCATGGCGGGCCTCGCACAGCGCCTGGGCTACGGAGACCGGTATCCGCAAAACGAGGAGGAGCTTCTGAAGCACGTTCTGAAAGGTTCCGGTTTTACGCTCGCAGACGTCCGAGAGGCCGGTGGAACAGTAAGCGTCCCCACGGTCATGATGCAATACAAAAAATGGGAGAAGGGGCTCTTGAGGAAGGACAAGCAGCCGGGGTTCGAAACACCCTCCGGCAAATTCGAAATCGCTTCCTCGATCCTTGAGGAATACGGCTACGATCCGCTTCCGGTCTATACAGAACCCAGGGAGGGTCCGCGGTCCCGGCCGGACCTGGCTGAACGTTTCCCGCTCGTTTTTAATTCAGGTTCCCGCGTGACGACCGACTTCCGGTCTCAGCACCATGGTGTTCCTGAACTGTGCCGTGAACGGCCGGAGCCGACAGTCACTATTAATATCGAAGACGCACGCACAAGAAACATCAAACAGGGAGACGTTGTGTCGGTCATGACTTCAAGAGGGCAGATAAGGATGCGGGCGCTCGTAACGGAAGACATTGTGCAGGGAACTGTTGACGCTAACATGGGAGGGGGAGGACCGGTTGGGCCGGAGGCATGGCAGCACTGCAATGTCAACGATCTTACCGACCTCGGACAATATGATCCGATATCCGGGTTCCCGGTGTACAAGGCGCTTCTCTGCGATGTCAGGAGGGTTTCAACGGCTGCTGCCGGCCATCGAATTGATACGGGTGAATATTTTCCTGTTTCAGTCAGGGAAACTTCGGCCCTATCGTCAGCAGGACGAATTTACCTGGATCATAACGCCACCACGCCGGTAGCTTCGGAGGTGCTGGAAGTAATGACGGATTGCTTAAGACACCGGTATGGAAATCCGTCGAGCATCTACAGGGAGGGAAGGGACGCGCATTTCACGATAGAAGCGGCACGGCGGAGTATCGGGCAGCTGCTGAATTGTACGGCAAGACGGATCGTCTTTACGGGAGGGGGATCCGAGTCCAACAATCTTGTGTTGAAAGGGGTCGCTTTCGCGAACAGGAAAGGCAAAAACCATATTATCACGACATCGGTGGAGCATCCTTCGGTGCTTGCAACATGCGCCTGGCTTGAACGGAATGGCTTTCAGCTTACGTATCTGCCGGTCAGCAGGACAGGAAAGACAGACCCCGGAAAATTTCAAGCCGCGTTGACGGACAGAACGCTCCTCGCGAGCATCATGACCGCGAACAACGAAACCGGGACGATTCAGCCGATTCCCGAACTCTCGCGAATCGCCAGGGAGCATGGCGTGCTGTTTCATACCGATGCAGTCCAGGCAGTCGGAAAAGTTCCGCTGGACGTTGACACGCTGGGTGTCGATTTCCTTTCAGCGTCGGGACACAAAATACACGGACCGAAAGGCGTCGGCATTCTTTACCTGCGAAAAGGCGCGGTGCTTGAACCGCTCATTCACGGCGGCAGCCAGGAGGGGGGCCTGCGGGCCGGGACCGAGAACGCGCCGGCCATTGCAGGACTTGGAAAGGCGGCGCAGCTTGCAGCAGCAAATCTGGCGCGGATGCAGAGCGTCAGAACGATGCGTGACCGGCTTGAACGCGCTCTTCTGCAGCTTGCTGCCGGTTCCTGCATAAACGGAGACGTCACTGATCGGTTGCCGAATACCGTGAATATGACGCTGCCCGGTATGCGCGGAGAGTCCGTGGTGCTTGCGCTTGATCAGAAAGGAGTATGTCTCTCTTCGGGATCAGCCTGCCGCTCCGGTTCTCCGAAACCTTCCCATGTTCTTCTTGCCATGGGGCTGTCGGAGGAAGAGGCGCATTGCTCGATACGCATCTCTCTGGGCATCGATAACACGTCCGAGGAAATCGAGAAAGCCATAACCCGTTTTCATGAAATGATTCGCACGTCAAAAAGCAGCATACAATTTATTCCCTGCAGATAATAAGGAGAGCTGATTATGACGGCATCATTTTCATCCCGCCTTCAAACCATCAATTACATGACCGGGACTTTGCTCGACGACATGAAACGCGAAGTGTATGAGGGGCTGACCGCAGCCCGCAAGTTCCTCCCCTCGAAATATTTTTACGATGCCCGGGGCTCCTCCCTGTTTGAGAAGATCTGCGAGTTGCCCGAATACTATCAGACCCGTACGGAGCTCTCGATTTTAAAGCACGAGGCAGACGCAATCATGCGGGACACGGACGGGGACACCATAATCGAGCTGGGATCGGGCGCCAACCGGAAGATCAAGGCGCTGCTCGACGCGAGAAACGGCCTGCATTCGGGCTTGCGTTACGTGCCGATCGACGTGTGCCGGTCGGTTTTGACGCGGGCGGCTGAAGAACTCATCGTTCTCTATCCGGATCTCAAGGTTCAATGCATTGTTGCCGATTTCACCAGGCGGCTGCATTCCCTGCCTTTCGAAGGGAACCTGATTGTATTATTCGGCAGCACAATAGGCAACTTCAGCGAAGCGGAAGGCGGAAAATTCATGAGACATATTGCAGCAAGCATGGGGCACGGGGGCCGCTTTCTTGTCGGCATGGACATGGTCAAGCCGAAGGACATACTTGAAGCAGCCTATAACGATTCACAGGGCCTTACGGCAGCATTCAATAAAAACATTCTGAATGTGATGAACCGGGAGCTGAAGGCGCATTTCGATCCTGCCGACTTCGACCATGCCGCCTTCTATGATGAAACGCGGGAGAGGGTCGAGATGCACCTGCGCGCGAACCGCGATATATCAGTAAGGATTGATGCGCTTGATATGCGTGTTACGATGATCAAGGGAGAGACTATTCACACCGAAGTGTGCAGGAAGTTCAAGAGAGAAACCGTGGAAAGGATTGCAACTGATGCGGGATTGAAGATCAGACGGTGGTTTTCGGATGCACGCGGATGGTTTTCGCTGGTAGAAATGATGCGGAAGAATTAGGCCGGCAGGAAGAAACGGAGGAATTCCGGCGGTTCCGGAGTTTAAACCGTGACTGAGCCCGTAGGTGTTACTATCTGTCCGCAGCTCCGTGTGTCTCCTGCTGATCGGATTTTATTTTATTGATCACCGCCTTCAGGACATCGGCTCTCGTAAGAATCCCGATAAGAATGCCGCTCTCATCCACTACGGTCAGCCTTCTGATCCTTTTCTCATCCATCATCTTTACCGCTTCGGCAATATTCGTATCTGGTCCGATCGTCAAAGCCGGACTGGTCATAATATCTCCGACATGGTCTCCGAGTTTATGTTGCGGGAGCGGTTCTCCAAGCATGTATTTCAACAGGTCCTTGAACGTGTGCTCTCTGCGGACGCCAACCATTGAAAGAATGTCCGCCTGCGTTATTATTCCGATCACCTTGTTTTCTTTGTCCACGACCGGAAGCCCGCTGATATTTTTTTCCGTTAAAATATCAGCGACGTTCATGATGGTCTCGTATTTTGAAATGGAAATGACCTTTCGTGTCATCACGTCTCCGACGATCATTTCAAACCCTATCGATGATCTTAAATGTCCGCTTGTAATATTTTTTTCGGTAGCATGCATAATAGACACTCCAGAAATAAAAATTTGTTAAGTTCAACTATATCATAAATCAATAAATACTTATAGCATAAATCAGGCTGAAGTTTAAAAAAGCGCCTGCAGCGTTAAGAAGGGAAACTATAGGATACTTTCAGGCCCCGGCCGTAACCGGGGTTTGGCGAGAATCGCCTTTCTCAAGAGGCAGCGTAAAAGAAATAGTGGATCCTCGATCAGGGTTGTTCGTCGCGCGAATTACGCCGCCATGATGCTCCACGATTTCCCGGGCAATGGCGAGACCGAGGCCCGTGCCCTCGCTGGTATGGACAAACCGGTTGTTTTGTGCGCGATGAAATTTATCAAAAATCAGGTGCAGGCTGTCTTCCGGTATCCCGATGCCGGTGTCCGATACCGATATGGTAACTGAGGGTTGCACTCCATTGTGCCTGGATGCCCTTACCGATATCTTTCCTCCCGCCTGTGTAAACTTGACTGCATTCGATACGATGTTAGTTACAACCTGCACCAGCCGGTCCCTGTCCGCAAAGAGCGAGGGCAAGCCTTCCTCCATCTCGTCTATAATGGTAATGTGCTTATTGCTTGCGAGCGGTTGCATGCTTGCCACCGAATGACGGACCACTTCATCCAATGACACCGTGTCCATGTGCCAGTATAATTTTCCTGTTTCGATCCTGGTGATATCGAGGATATCGTTGATCAGCCGCGCGAGGCGATCGCTCTCGCACTTGATGATCTTGAGAAATTCCTCTTTCTTTTTCTCAGGCATGGCCGGTTTTATCAGGATAAGTTCGGCGAATGCCTTTACGGACGTGATCGGCGTGCGCAGCTCATGAGATACGATCGAAATGAATTCGGATTTCAGGCTGTCCAGCGCCTTAAGTTTTTCATTCGCATCCCGGAGCCGTTCCGTTGAAATCTTGAGATCCGATACCATCCGGTTGAAGGAAGCAGCCAGTTCCCCGATCTCATCTTCCGAAGTAATCATCACCCGGTGGTCCAGATTTCCCCGGGCGACGTGGTCGGTGGCCTCTTTGAGCGCGATGAGCGGACGCGAAAGAGTACGGGAAAAGAGAAAACTCAACAAGCCCGCGAGCATGAGAACGAGCGCGAAGCTGATCATGCTGATCTTGATGAATTCCCCGGTAAATTCGTTCCATGTTCTGGAAAGGCTTTGGCGGTGCCGCTCGATTGCGTTTTTGAGCGGCGCATGAGAAAAAACAATCTCTCCGTAACCTGCCGTGTAATTTCCGGCTCTTACGCAAAAACTGATCCTTCGGCCGGCCGGTTCATTCTTCTCGATGACGGTGCCCCGTGCGAGCGATGAGCGGTCCAGGTTCAACTGTATTCCGTACGAATGGTTTTGTTTTGTTCCATCAGTCAGGACCCTGCCTGATGGATCCGTGATCAGAAATGAGTCGATCGGAAGCGCCTTTTTCATGTCCTTGATAAGCCGGTTTATGCTATCGATGTCCAGCTGATAGAGCGGAACAAAGAGATAGCTGCCGAGGTAGTTCGCAACATTGTACTGCGTCTTTCCGTGGCTCTCTTCATAGATTTCACGCTCTGTTTTCTCTATTTCCTTGCGCAGCGAATTGCCTCCGCGGACGAGGAGGGCTATGGTCGATACGGCTACTACGGCCGTAACCACGAGGCTGATGATCCCGAATGCAGCAGCATATTTATTACTGATGCTTACTTTCATGTCAGTCCGGCAACTTTATCAGTCCCCTTACATAGTCGAGCGAACGGAGGTCCTCATCCGTGAGCAGCTCGATTTTTTTGATGTCCGATGCTTTCTTCAGCGCCCGCCGTCCTTCCGTGTCCATATCCATATTCGTCAGGATGCTCCGGGTCTCGTTTTTTATCGCCGAGCTGAGGTTGCTGCGGAACGACACGATATATCTCAGGATAGGGTTTGTCTGATGAATTATCCTGAGTTCGGCCCGTACCTTTTCGGGCAGGCCGTCCCAGTCATTGTCGCTTAAGGCCGCCGTGTCTGCCTTGCCCTGGATGACCCAGTATGCTTCATTACTTGCTTCGCCGGCAAAGGTATAACCTACCGCGTTTTCATCGTTTCTTTTACCGTCAGCAGGAACCATGCGAAGGGAATTCATTTTGAGTTCGGCAATCGGAATGGCAAAGGCCGAAGTTGAGTATTGATCTTCCAAGGCGATGGTTTTTCCCTTCAGGTCCTGAAGTGTTTTTATACTGCTGTCTTTTCTTGTCACGAACAGCGTCCGGTATTGGCGAACGCCCTTGCGCCAGGCGAGCAGCGTCGGCACCATTCCCGCTTTCTCCATTTCAATCGTGGGAACGGCGCTTTCCAGCATGACATCAACGTCGCCTTGTTTAACGAGTCGAATGAGCTCCTCTCTGTCTTTCGCAACGATTATCTTGACTTTTTTTATTCCGAACTGCCCCAGGCGTTCTGCAATATATCGTGCCATGGCCGCATAATCCCGGAGCCTTTTATCGGGCTTCGAGCTGATTACGCCTATCCCCATCTGCCGGAGACCGCCTGTTTCAGCGGCAACGAAAGCGGGAATCGCCGACAGTAGCGTACACAGAAGTATTGCTCTCATTGTCTGCGAGGTCGTCATGTCAAAGATCCTTTATAAGGTTAAAAGGAAAACGTCAGCTCCGTGCCGATCACATTGATCCTGTCGCCGCCCCACTCGCGGTTCTTCTTTTCGATGTTGTACATATAATACAGACTGAGATCCGCACGTTCAGTCAACTTCATGTCTACGCCCGCGTACAGCCTGTTCTCGTTAAAACCCTCCTGCTTCTTTTTTTCACTGAATATCTCATCAGCCAGATAGGGATTGATCTCCGCGGAAGACCATTTCCACGGGGATTTCAGGGTCAGTTTGTTCCTGAAGCGATAGTAGGCGTCCTCTGTGTCTTTCTTCCGCCGTTCGATCTTCAAACGATTCCTGACTTTCCAGCCGCCGGTTTTCCCCTTGACACTTACCTGGAGAGAGGGACGGTTCTCCTGCTGCCAGCCGTTCTTTTTCTGTTTAAACACCTCCCGGTACCCGAGTCCTCCCTCGAGCCAGGAAAGAAAATCATAATTCAATTCCATGGATGTACTCGTATAGTAATGCTGTTTCGCGTCGTCATTAAAACGGTATTTGGTTTCTACGCTCGCAGAGAGCCGGTCCGAGATATGCCCCTGGATCGCTTCTTCATTCCAATATTCTGTGTCCGTTTCCGCGAACGAAATGCTGCATACCGATAATACCGAAAAAAAGCAGATTATGAACGTGAGGCGCTCCACTGATGTTTTCGGTTTTCTCATGCCCTGACTCTCCTCACCAGATAATGAGATCATCATGAAAAAGTCTTATGTTCAACTGAAAGGATAACAGCAAAATTTAAAAGGTGCAAGTGACAAGTACTTTTGCTTGTTTCAAATTCATGCAATTAGGCAAATTTGAATGCTTGCAGCTGAATTTTTTAACTTTTATGAATCCTGTTGTCACATCATGTTACATTCTGTATATTCTCATAATCGAGGGCAGGCTAACAGAAACATCGCAAGAGGATTCTGACATAGAGAGTTCAAATGCTCCAGCATGGGGAGCAATTGCTCCTGGAAGCATATTGCGCGGACCGAGGAACGGCTTGCCTGTATCGTGGCAATGCATTTGAGAGAAGTCCATGGGATAGACGATGTGAGTCCGGATCTGGAGGGAAGGATCAAAAATCTCTTTTCGTATCCCACGACCGCTGATGCTGCTGCTTCCGCAGACCTGGTTATGAAGGAATATAATTGCGACATGGATCCCGAATGTACGTGGCGCTATATTGTCATGACAGAGAAGCTTATCGCCGATGGGCAAGCTTCCATGTAAAGCAGGCTCACGGGATCAACGAACTTACGCCCAAGATGAAAGATAAAGAGAAGAAATCGACCCACGAAGGACGGAGAGAGAGTGAAAAAGGGAAGAAGGTGGCGTAAAAATAGCAGTGTGTAATAAAGAGTTTGGAAGACTGTCAGCGGACGACCGTTATGTCTCCGCCTCTCGATAGAGCTTGTAGCGCTTCCGGTCGTCCATCGTCCGCTGGGCCGTTTCGATCAGTTTATCGAGGACCGGATCAAAACAGCGAATCCGGTTTCCGGCTGGTCCTGCGCTTGCAGAATGAAAAAGAGGAAAAAAGAAGTTTTCAGGGTCCGGGTAATCGGCCCACAAGGAAAGCCAGAATGCGTTCGGCTCTCCTTCATTGATCGCGTGTTTGAACGCGCTCCAGTCCAATTGCACTATTTCAGCCTGTAATCCGGCCGTTTGCCGGGTATTTTTGAATCACCTCCACGACTCTTCAGCGGCTATAAGTCTCATCTGAGAATTTTAGTTCTCAATGCTTACAATAATTTAAAATTTTTTCGCAATAAAATCGCAAAAATTGCCGAACGAAAGCGCAAGAATTGCCGAAATTATGCAACATTATGTAGTACCCTAAAAATACCCCATTCATTGTATTGCATTAATTTTTAAAGTTTTTAGTTGTTGTTTCGCATAAAAATCGGTCTCAAGTTAGAATTTGAACTTGACGGTATTTGAAAATGAGACTAGCGTCAATGTTATTCATAAAATAAACTAATACTAAAGTTTTTCAAAGCAAGGAGGTGGTTGATGCATAGAAGGAAATATCTGCTCGTAGTCCTGATTTTATTGGCCTGTTGGCAATCACCGTTTGACGTAGTCCACGCCGCGCAGCCTGCTGATGTATCCGGTACAGCATTTCAAAAATTACAGGATGAGCTGAGAAAAGAGAAACACAGAAAAAAGGTATTGTCGAGATTTGAAGTAGTCGAGGGCCTGCGAGGACTTACTTTGGAAGACATTTCTCTTACCCTTCTCGATTACAGCTACCATATTTTAAATGACAGCGGAAGGCCGGAGCCGTTCGTAACAATACGATGCAATATAAACATCAGCAGGTTCGAGAAAGAGGCCGAGAATTTGAAAACATATCTCAAATCAACGGGCAGGCAGGCACCGATACATGTTGGCTTACCGGATTCCGAAAGAATAATCGTTGGTGTGATTGACAATGAAAAAGACGAGCTTATAACATTTGCTTCATTACCGAAATCAGTGAGGCCAGTCGTTAAATTTGCAGAGCTGCGAAAGAAAAAGCCAGAATACATGATAATTACCATGGAACCGGGTGAAAATTGCACCGAATGCGAGTCGGTTAATGGACTAAGCACTGCTGTCATGGGTTTTGATGAAAAGAACAGGACTTATTACAACGTTTTGGATATAAAGACCTATCGCCGGGTTGACGCTTATGACGCTCTTGACACCGGAAGTGGGTATATAGATAAATCGACTGTTTCTTGGGGCGATTGGATTAATAATGAGTATCGAGAATTGATCGTATCAACAGAAAGAGAAATCCTGGGTGGAAAAGCTGGTGCTAAGCCGGGATTCAAGAATAAAAAAGAAATTTATACTTGGGTCAATGATAGAGAATTGTCTCTTGTCGAGCGGATTGTTGATGGAAAAAGCACGATGAGCCGAAAAAGAAAGCCGTTATCAGCGCGTGTGGACGTAACGTTGAAGGAGGGCGAGCTTTACGAAATGAGCGGGAAAGAAGGCGGTAATAAGATTACGTCCACGAATGGGAAAATCAACGAGTACCAATTGAGTCCGGACAAACATTATGTAGGTTATTCTATTATTGTCGGATATACAAATGATGCTGGGCTTTATGAAGAGGGCGAAAAAATCCCTCAAGTTCCTGTATGTCATATTGTTGTAATGGATCTGGAGCTTAAAAAGAAGTTAACGGAGATTAAGCCCCAAAGCGAGAATGAGCTATTTATTAATATGGACCGCTGGATTTCGAATGATGAGCTTTTACTTTATGATGCTGACGGCATTGCTGTCGGCTGGCACTATATCTATAATGCCGGTATTAACGAATTAAGACGGGCTGACTTTCAAGAAATGAATTTGTAGAGTCAAAAAAAATATTGCCAGGTTGAAGATGATTAAAAATTTTGTTGAAAAAAAATAATTTGGTGCGTTCGCTGCGATCCTCAGAGGAATAGCTTCTAATCGAGATTATGTCGGAAGGTTATCTTTACAAAACAATTTTCGAGGGGAAAGATGAATAAGTTTATAAAGACCAATAATGCATTGTCGACCCTGATCGTCGCAGCCCTTTTTCTTGGATTCATTCCTACTGTATCGGATGCCGGGAGCTGGAACGGCTGGATCTATCAGGACCCGTATCCCACGTCGAACAATCTCTATGCAGTCAAGTTTGTTACCCCGAAGAAGGGCTGGATAGCCGGAGAGCAGGGGACGATTCTGTACACTGAAGACGGCGGCGACACGTGGGAACACCAGGAGAGCGGAACTGAGCGGATTATCAAAAGCCTTTTCTTTGTCAATGAACGTCAAGGATGGGCTGTAGGCGGAGAGAGCGCGACAAGAGTGAAGGGAGTCATCATTCATACCAATGATGGTGGTAAGACCTGGATCCAACAAGACGGCGATTTCAATTTACCGCTTAACGGCCTTTTCTTTCTAAATGACAAGGAAGGCTGGATCGTGGGAAATGAAGGCATATTGCTTCACACAACGGATGGAGGAAAGAAATGGGAAAGGCAAGTCATCGACACCAGGCGTTCTATTGCGAGCGTCTACTTTATCAGTTCTCAAGTAGGGTGGTTGCTTGCAGGTGACCGGGTTTACCGAACTGTGGACGGAGGAAAAAAATGGGACGAAGCCAGACTTGATTTAAGGCTGCCTGCGCACGGGCGTTTTGGAACAGGTTCGTTTGAACTCGTGCCGCCCGAATGGAGTTGGGGAGAATTATATTTTTTCAACGAGAAAAAGGGGTGGGTTGTAACGGGTTTCTCTCCGATTTATTTTACCAATGACGGAGGAAAGACCTGGACCAATCGATTCCCCGTTAAAGTGATGGCTTATGATCTGAGGCACATCTCCTTTAGCGATGATAAAAACGGCTGCGCAACAGGATCGAATATAGTTTGTACCGAAGATAGCGGGAAGACATGGAAAGAACGATTAACAAAACTATCCGTGAAAATTAATGATATCAATTATCTGGAATTACATGGTATTTCTTTCGTAAATAAATCTGGCTGGACTGTCGGAATAAACGGCCAAATCAGGAAGACCGAAGACGGCGGAAAAACTTGGCAAATGGCCGCGCGAACTAACGACTGCGGAAGAAATTCTTTTTTTATTGATAAAAATACGGGATGGGTTCACGGCTTATGGTCAGCTTATATTTGCAGAACAGATGACGGTGGTCACTCTTTCCAAAGACAGGAAACGGGATTAAGTGTTTTTGGTGTTTTCTTTGTTAATAAAACATTAGGCTGGGCAGCTGGAGAGATCGAGGAAAATTCAGGTGCGGTGACAAAAGGATGGGGGATTATAAGGCAGACGAAAGATGGCGGAAAGACGTGGAAAACGCAATTTAAAAAATTTATGGGTGGCTCCGAGAATTTTCGATTTCAAGGCGGTTTTTTTAATTTGTTTTTTTTAAATGATCGAATCGGTTGGGTCGTAGGGCAGAGAGGCACAATTATTCATACCGTTGACGGCGGCGAACACTGGGAACTTCAGAAAAGTGACGATCCTATATCGCAATTAAGAGCTGTGCAGTTTATCGATTCGAAAACGGGCTGGATAGCGGGAATAAAATCGCGTGAGGGGGAGTGGTCAGGCGTTGTTCTTCATACAACGGACGGAGGAATCCACTGGGAAGCTCAATATACTGCGAGAGGTGTGGGATTACATAATGTGGCCTTCAACGATAACAATAACGGATGGGCAACAGGTGCGACTGAATGGGGTGAGGTCAGCATGGTTTTCCATACAACAGATGGTGGGAAAACATGGACGGAGACAGATTTGGGACAAGTCGGTATGATTTATCCTGCTTTTAATGACAGTCGGGGTGTGCTTATCTCGGAGAAGGGGTGGCCCGCAATTACAGAAGACCGAGGAGTCACATGGAAGAAGCCAAGAAGGATTTTATCCAAATACCCATGGCATTTTTCGGATTTATTTGAGAAAAAGAAATAACTTTCAATAGGGCAAAAAAGAATGGAACTATTCTAAGCTGGAATGCTATTCCAATTTTAGATAGTCCAAGAGGAAAGGGATTGCTGCTGCTCATGATATTCCCCAGGGGGTGTGATATGCTGATGAAACGATATTCGATGCACCTTGCGATAATGATCCTCTTTGTTTTGGCAGCATCCACGGCACACGCCGTACCATCAGTGCCGTCAGGTGGAAAACTTGAACTCTATACGCGCTGGTGGACACAATTTAGCGGCGGATGGCAGTGTGATATTTTTGCCGATCCAGGTCATGGAAGAATTGAAAATTGCACTAAAAGTACCCCTGGCACGATGTCACGCTCAGGCTGTACCACGACGGCCCTCGCAATGCTCTATAGATATTATGAAATGAAATGGATTCCGAACCAGAATCATTTGCCCGATTTTTTTGATGACCCTCAATATCCCTATTTAGATTATCTATATTCATCTCTCAACCCGGGAACGCTTAATGCTTGGTTAACAGATAATAGAAGCTATAACTCGAGCAAAAACCTTGGTCTGGGACGACGCAGTATCAAAATATTACTACGACGGTTGGCCCTGGCCTGACTGGAAAACGCTTGTTAAGCGCAACTTGAAATGTTATGACTCCCCGGTGCCGCATTTTGCATCAGAAAATTACGACTGCTATATTCCAAGATGGAACGATTCATCGCGGAGCCTTCCATCAGCCCAGGACCTCTTGGACTTGGATCTCTCTCATGGGCGTCCAGATATTGTGAAAATATCAGGGCGCGACATTGGTGGAGGAGATCATCCTGTGCATTTTGTTCTTGTGGCGGGGTATGACTCGACGTTTGCTGGCACTGAACTTGGTCGCTATAGCGCTTACGATCCAGGCCGAACAAACCCGAATCCTAATTTTGAACCTCCACAGCCTTTAGGAGGGTATTACACTAATCTTGCTTTCGTGCAACTATACAGGTATATCGGTGTCTACAGTAGATCAGATCTGAATAGCGAATTCCGGATCAGCGTGCATTCACCCGTTGAAATTCAGATCATTGATCCGATGAATAGAAGAACAGGGTATGATCCCGAGACAGGCTTAAAATTGCAGGAAAATCCGTTGTCTCTCTATTTTTCTGAGGAACCACCGAGTTCTCTGGACGGTGACGATGTTCCTGAGGAGCCTGTAAAGATACTAAATATTGTCAAGCCTATTGCAGGTAATTATATCCTCAAAATTTTTGGCACAGGTGACGGGCCATACACGATCGACATGCAGGGAATAAAAGATGACGGTACGGAGAATCTCAATACTTCCATAACGGGAACCGCAACGCCAACCTTGCTTGAAAGCTACCGCATCACATATTCTCCTACCGGCGATGCATCCCTCTCACAAACCAATCAAGCGCCAATCGCGAATGCAGGCACAAATCAAACCGGCGAGCAGAGTTATGAGATTACCCTCGATGGTACTGCAAGCAATGATCCGGACGGCGATCCGCTTAAATATGCATGGCGCATGGTGACAAAACCTGATGACAGCATAGCGATGCTATCTGATGCGACCGCGGTCATGCCGACTTTTACGCCTGATAAAGCCGGAACGTATGTCCTGCAGCTCGTCGTCAATGACTATTTCACGGACAGTGAAACTTCAACAGTCACGATTCATGCTTAAAAAATTGGTAGTGTAGAAAAGGAGAGACTTTGGACATGAAGTAACAACAAATTGCCCTCCATTTTATGGATAATAGTTTTGGACGAAACTAACCATAAAACAGGAGGGCAATATGGGTGTTACCCCACAAAGGAAAGGTATCACCATCAGTTTTGATTGTCAATTTGAAGTGCATTTGAAGGACAGCTCTCTTTCATCAATACTCGCCGCCTTTGCCGAGCTTTTGCCGCAGATTTTGACGGACTTCATTCAGAAAGTGCTTGTAGGCTTTGGCGAGCATGTGATGGCTCTTAAGAAAAAGCCTTTTGCCTGCGGGTGCGGCAATGATCGGGAATTCACATGGAAGACGCGGCACGGGAAAAAGACTAAGATTCATGCCTTTTACCAATGGGTCTGGTTACAGCAGCTCCAGGTTGTTTGCAAACGCTGTGGGAGTAAGCTCTACATCACCCGAAAGCTGCTCGGAATGAAGCCGAAAAAGCGAATAGCGGCAGAAATTTATCGAAAGCTTGGGCTTCTGGGTTCCTTGACAACCTTTCGTGTGGCGGAGAAGATCGGCAAGATGTTCGGCTGGGCCGTGGACAAGATGACGGTCTGGAGCGCTGTCCAAAAGACGGGGTCGGAAATAGAGTTCAAGGTTGATGAAAAGGAGCTTCCCCAGGGCGAGGCTGACGGGACCGGGATCGGCATCAAGGGAATCAAGAAGCGCGGGAAGGAATTGAAGGCGTTCATACAGTACAAGAAGGGTGGCGGCGTGCGGGTGGCGGGCCTTGATATCGGGAATTATAACGGGTCCTGGGACAACCTTTTCAAGAAGAGTCTCAAGGCTCTGGGGAGCTTCACCCGTCCGTTTTCCTTAATCACCGACGGCGACACCTCCATCCTGGATGCTCTTAAGGGGAAGGTGAAGATAATTGTTCAGCGCTGCTTGTGGCATATTCCCTATCAAGCGAAGTATGTGTTGTGGCAGGACAAAGTGAAGCGTAAGAGCGAGGACTGGTTGTATGTGATCGTGGAGCTGATGGAAATCTGCGCGATACGGCCGTTTGTAGACGACAAGCAGACGATAGCCGCGATGATCGCTTCGAAGAAGGCCCGGCTGGATGAACTGATAAAGCGGTGCGCTGAGAGAGAATATACTCACACAGCCGCTTATCTTGAAAATGCCCGCCCGGATATGTTTACGGCGATCAAGAAGAGATTAGACGGTAAGACCACGAGCAAGGTGGAGCGACTCATGCGCACGGTCAATATGCGGGTAAACGTGAGCAAGTGGACCGAGGCCGGAGCGCTGAATGTCATGAAAGTCCGGCTGGCTTATTACTATAACGGATTTGATGCATAATGCGCGTAAAATGGGGGGCTTTTGTCAGGTCTCCACTTGACAACGCTACCAAAAAATTGACAGCAAGAAATGCCGAATAAAATAGCAAGAATAGCCGAGACAAACATATAATATTATGTAACAATATGCAATAGCAACTTGAGGTTTCTGCTTCAAATATTCTGATTTGCCGACATCCCTTGGAACCCCTCACCACGCGTTTAATTTTTAAAAAAGCAGAGCGATAAAATCGATTTGACTGTTTGGTCTGTTTTGGAGGAAATGTTATGTTTCAAATTATCCACGAATTGCAATCGGGCATTCCTCCGAAGACAAAAAGTTTTTTCTTGATTTAAGGAGATGGGAAATAAAATGATGAAATTTATGGAAAAAGACAAGATTGCGATGCTTATTACCATTACCGTAATCCTGACCGTTATCCCAATGCAATCCTTTGCCGGGAGCTGGAACGGCTGGGTATATCAGAATCCATATCCAACATCAAATAATCTTCTTGGAGTGAAATTTGTTACGTCGAAGAAGGGTTGGGTTGCGGGGGAACAGGGTATCATTCTCTTTACCGAAGATGCGGGCGAGACATGGGCAGCGCAAGAAAGTGGAATAGCGCAGGACTTGCTCGATATTACTTTTGTAAATGAAAAGAATGGTTGGGCGGTCGGTAATCGAGGAATAATCTTACACACGGGAGATGGCGGCAAGACGTGGGCCATACAATCAGAGATTAAAGCAGTCCTAAAGAGTCTTTTTTTCTTAAACGAAAAGGAAGGATGGGCGGTAGGAGCAGATGGCAAACAATCTTCACATGAGATAAAGGTTCAGGGGATTGTGCTTCACACGATAGATGGAGGAAAAAAATGGGAGACAGTGAACATCAGCATAAACCGCCTCATTACAAGCGTATATTTTATTAATCCTCAGACAGGCTGGTTATTGGCCGGGGATGAAGTGTATAGGACGACAAATGGAGGCAAAAAGTGGGAGGAGAGCAAGCTTCCGGTTGAACTACCGTTTTTTGGTTCACCTGGTCACTCGAGGAGAGCAGAAATTCCGCTCAAATGGGATAGGGGGTGTATCTTCTTTACGGATGATAAAAATGGATGGGCTGTAATCGGTTTAGGCTCCATTTTCCATAGCAAAGACGGAGGAAAGACATGGGTCGATCAGCTTCATGCTGGGTCGTCATATGCTCTCAACCGAATATCCTTCATGGACAAGAGAAGTGGATGTACAGCGGGATCGACCATCTTCTGTACAGCGGATGAAGGAAAAACATGGAAGGAAAAACTAGGAGTCCTACCGGAACACTCGAAAAGGATAGATGATTTTCTAGTACAAATACATGGAATCTCCTTTCCGAGATCTTCTTTCGGCTGGGCCGTTGGAGATGACGGCCAAATCATGAAGACTGAAGATGGCGGTAAGACATGGAAAATGGCAGCACGACGTGATGAATGCGGCTCTGCCGTCTTTTTTGTCGATAAAAAAACAGGGTGGATTTACGCTCCCAGAGATTACACTACCTATATCTGCCGAACGGACGATGGCGGTCGCACACGACAGAATCAAGAGGTTGGAATATGGGTGCGGGGCCTGTTTTTCTCAGATTCTTCCACAGGCTGGGCGGTAGGGACAATAGAGGAAAGGAACGAGCGGAAGGAAATCGATAAAGTTTATGGCGTAATCAAATATACCGCCGATGGCGGAAAAACCTGGTCAACGCAATTTAAAGAATTAATGGGACACGATAGATTGAGAACGGGATTATTTGAAGTCTCTTTTATTGATCGAGAGAATGGATGGGTTGTCGGTAATCAAGGAATGATTCTTCACACAACGGACGGCGGCAAGCGTTGGGAACATCAAGCAAGTGGAAGCACTGACTACTTTCTTAGAAATATTCATTTTTTAGATACTAAATTTGGATGGATTATTGGCACCAAAGCAATAGAAGGCGCTGCGGGATGGACAGGAATTATTCTATATACCGAGGACGGCGGCAAAAAATGGAATCTTCAACATAAGAAAGACAATGCATGGCTAAATGGGATTTTTTTTACGGATAATAAAACCGGTTGGGTAACTGGAAGAAGCGAAGAGGGCTTCGGTTGGCTTTTGTTTACCGAAGATGGTGGAAACACGTGGACGAAAGAAGAACCGAGCGTTATCGGCTATGACCTCATTTTTCTTGATAAAGACCGCGGTGTTATTCCCACAACGAAGGCATGGTTTTTTATTACGACCGAGGGTGGAAAAACCTGGAAGAGGATAAGAAAACCTGTGCGTAAATATCCGTGGCATGTTTCCGAAGTTTTTGAATGTGAGCCTAAGAATAGATAACCTCACCCAAGGAGGAACAAATGTATAGGCGCCATCTCCCAATAGTTGTTTTCCTTCTTTTAGTGTTGACTGTTTCCACTTCCCATGCGGTTCCTGATGAAGATATCAATCATTATATCGTCCCATTCTGGCAGTTGGGAGGTAGCTCGGTGGAGAGCTCGAGTAGATGGGAATGCAACACTTATGCCGGCAGAGGCACGCTTACACCACCATGCATGGTTGATGTGGGTAACGGTAGAGAAGTTTGTTCACCAGGTACAATTTGCCAAAAAGGCTGTGCTCTCACATCGTTAATGATGTTGTACTATTGGAATAGCATATTATTTGTACCGGATGCCGACCATCAGCCAAAACTTGACACGAGACTCGATCCAGGTACGCTTAATACCTGGATGGTTGATAATAGTACTTATGACGGCACAGCTGTCCATTGGATTAACACAACAGGAAAACTTTACGAAAAGTATCCTTTCCCAACTCTAAATCATTACGTGGTCCCGAACTATTGTTGTGATATTGGATGCTCGAGAAAGGACTTTGGCTGCTTCTGGGTAGAAAAAAATTCCGATCCGGCAAGGTTCAACGATCTCTTGGAGAAAGATACTAAGTCTTATTTACCAGATATAATGCAGATATCTTATACAGAATATGTCGACGAAGGTATACCGATATTTCATCCAACTCACTTTGTCGTTGTAGGCGGCTATGATAAGCTGAATGGCGAATACAGGGATTATGACCCTGGAAGATATTACCAATATGCTGAAGGCTTTAATGCGCGTTATAATGGTCGAGATAATTATAGCTTCATTAAACTGCTTAGATTTCAGGGGGTATATGCCAGCGGCACCCTTGATGTGAGCAATGGAAGAATCACACTTCACTCCCCGATCGAAGTCCAAATTATTGACCCTAAAGGAAGAAGAACGGGCTATAGCCCCGATACAGGATTGACGCTTCATGAAGATCCCATGGCTCTTTACTATATGGATCAACCCATAAGTGATTTAGCTGGCATCGAACAGACTCATGAACCTTACAGACAGCTTGCGATTGTTAAACCTCTTGAGGGCAATTTCATCATGAAGGTATTTGGAACAGGCGAAGGACCGTACACGATCGATATGCAATGGACGAAATCAGACGGCACTGATAATCTCATAACCTCCATAAACGGTATTGCCACCCCCGCGCTTTCCGAAACCTACCGCATCACGTATTCTCCTACGGGTGATGCATCTCTATCACAAACCAATCAAGCCCCGGTCGCCAATGCAGGCGCGAATCAAACAGGCGAGCAGAGTTACGAGATCACCTTGGATGGTTTTGAAAGCAGTGATCCAGACGGAGATCCACTCAAATATGCTTGGCGCATAGCGTCCAAACCTGATGACAGCAGCATAGCAACGTTGACTGATGCGGGCGGAGCTAGCCCGACTTTTACACCCGATAAAGCGGGAACTTATGTCATTGAGCTCGTCGTTAATGACTATTTCACGGACAGTGAACCTTCAACAGTCACGATAAACGTTACTCCTTTGAAAAGCCGCATTTCGGTAACGCCGAATTTCTCCACGCCCCTTTCAAATGGTTCTACAGCTATTTCATTCGGTGTAAACAATATCGGTAGGATCGGTGTGACATCCGGGACTTTGAACGTGATCCTCAGCGATCCGAGTGGTGCTATAGTCGCGACCGGAACCCGGACCTTCAGTATTGAAGTCGGGCAGACTACGACTATTACTGTTCCGTCCACGCCCCTTCCAATGCTCAAATTCGGGAACTATACTTTGAGTTTTACTCAGTCCGATGAAACAGGGACGATTAATCACACAACCATCTCTATTCCAAATTCATCCGCTGCTTCTTTCTCTTTTGATAAGATCACATACCGGATGAGAGAGACGGCGAACTTGAAGATGAATTTAATGAATACGGGAAAGTTCAGCCAGGACGAAATGACGGTGACTTTAGCTGTTGCCGATACAGGTTATTCCCAAACAACGACAGTATCTCTGTCGCCGAGCACGACTCGCGAATTAGTATTTTCTTTCATGATCCCAGATACTATTACGTCAGGCCGGCATGGAGTCAACGTTACTATAACCTCATTATCAGGCGATTCCATAACGGCTCTTACAAGTTTTGCCGTGCAGGGATCCGATCTGATAGTGGATAGCTCAGTGGCAACGCAAATAGCTGCCGGCGATGTCGTAACTGTATGGGTCGAAAATGAGGGAGCGGTGGATACGACATATGCTACGGAAAAAATAGTTATTACTGATACCGAAGGTGAAGTGCTTTATCAGAGTTCCGTGTCCGGCGAAATCCTTGCAGGAGAGAGAAAGGTGCTCACCAGCATCCCGATTCCGGCTCAGACTGCAGGAGGTATTGTATTCCTCAATATTGTAGTAAAGGATCTGAAAACAGGGAACTTGGCACAACTCAACAAAATTTTTAATGTTGAGGGTCTTGTAACAAGTCTCCTTTCCAGGACGGACCAACAAACATACCAGAGCACAGATACAATTACCGCTATCAGTACACTCGCGAATAGCTCTAGAGGTGTGGAAAACGGAACGCTGGACATTAAGGTCTATAAGAATAAACAGCCGTCAGGTGGAGTATTCACTCAGTTTATTCCAGAGACGGGCACAAGTCAGGGCAGCGGTAATGGACAGTTTAAATGGCCGCAAGGGATAGCAGTAGCATCTGACGGCTCAATCTATGTTGCGGACAGTTACAACCATCGCATCCAGAAGTTCGATAGGGATGGAAACTACATAACGAAGTGGGGGAGCTATGGCAGTGGGAATGGACTATTTATTTATCCCTACGGTATAGCTGTGTCTCGTGATGGCTATGTGTATGTAGTTGATCACGGGAATAATCGAATTCAAAAGTTTAATGCGAATGGACAATTCGTTTATAAATGGGGCAGCTACGGATACGGCAATGGTCAATTTGCGTCTGCCAACGGGATAGCTATTGATTCTAACGGTTCGATCTATGTGTCAGATACTGTAATTAATCGAATTCAGAAGTTCAACGCTAATGGCGGCTTTATTACCAAGTGGGGGAGTTATGGAACCGGCAATGGGCAGTTTAATTTCCCAATAAATATGGCTGTTGGGCCGGATGGGTCTGTGTACGTTGTAGATTCGGATAATTATCGCATCCAGAAGTTCGATCCGAGTGGAAATTTTATTATCAAATGGGGAAGTTCTGGCTACGGTAATGGGCAATTTTATTATCCTCGTGGTATAGCTGTAGACGCCAATGGATTTGTATATATAGGCGAAACATTGAATAATCGAGTCCAGAAATTTGATAGTAATGGTAATTTTAAAGCAAAATGGGGCAGCAGCGGCAGCGGTGACGGACAATTCCAATCAGTTCCGGAGATAGGAGTTAACGCTGAAGGTATCGTATACGCGATAGACAGCGGCAATAATCGCATTCAAAGAATGCTTCCTTTTTCGATTGGCGGCTCAGAGTCCATCTTTGAAACAACGATCCCAATTAATCAAGAGCCAAATAGTAACAATGATTATACAATAAATATCGGCTCGCTAAACACTCTTGGTAAACTATATCTTGAAACTACTTTGAAGAACAATCTCGGACAAACTATTGCTAGATCGGGATATCCGTTCTATATTGTTAACAGCGGCATCGTCCTCTTCTTTGCTCCCGATAAAAAGATCTACAGACAGGGAGAAACGGTTACGATTTCCGGTGAAGTGAAAAATATCACAACGATAAACGCGACCAATTTAAAACTCATAATCAAGTCTCAGAAGTCGGATGGAAGTTTGCAAACCATACATACTGAAAATATTAATGTTCCAGCAAGTGGGACCCACACGTTTACTACTACAGCAACAGCAGGACTTGAGGGTGTCGTCTTCCTTATTGGCAGTGTAAGCCAGACCGCAACCCTGGCCGAGATTACTGATCAGTATGAGATTGCTAATCCAAAGGCGACCATGTCTATTTCGGGGCCCGATATTGCAGACAGAAAGCCCTTTTATCTAAACGTAGAGTTAAAGAATACCGGAAGAATTGATATCAACATACAATATACAGTTTACAACAGCTCGTGGGATGCAATCGATACCGATTCACTTACTATACCGGCGAGTGAAACGAGACTTTTACAATATAACCAGCAGATTGACCGGACAATGACATATAGGGTTTATGTAACTGGCGACGTATATCAGACTGCATCTAAGATCGTAACATATGGAGAGGCAGCGCAGATCACAATAGGGTCGGGGAATCAGACGCCATCAGGTTTGTATCCCGAGGGGAAGATTACGGTTCCGGTGACTATAACGAACACCGGCACCATAGATGAAACTATCAGCGTGACTTACTCGCTTCAGCCATCTGTGCTCAGTCTGACAAAATCGTACTTCCTGGCAAAGGGGGAGACCTTCACGGATACTCTCACCTTTGACGTTATCCAAGGAACATGCTGGCTCTATGCAGAAAGTTCACAGCCGTATTCCTATGCGTCGTCCTCGTTTACTGTAGCCAGGGAAAATGACGTCACGATGTCGACGGCTTCCGGAAGTCAGGAGAAGACCGGGCTGATACCGGTCACAATGAACATCGTGAATAACGGGTATAACATTGTGAACGGTACGATCACACTCGCAGTCATGGATAATTTCGGCAAGGCTGTCTGGCGAGGCGAAACGCCAGTATCGGGCCTGGAAGCTCACGACTCAATGAATTACCTAATCAACTTAGATCCTGCGGGCATAATTTCAGGCGCCTATCCTGTAGAGGTCAATCTTTACACTTCCTCGGGCAGCCTGCTTGCAACCAATCAATCCCAGGTCAGAGTATCAGGCCCGATTTTCGAGATAACTTCCATTCCGACGAGCCCGATCTTTACGGTCGGCAAAGCGGCGACATTGAATTTTACAATTAAAAATACCGGGACGCTGGCCGGCAGCGCGGATTTCTCGGTCAAGGCCATGGATGTCCTGAACCAGATGGCGTCGAACGTTCTGCAGCCGGGCGAAGAAAAGGTCCTGGCATTTAACTTCGCGGTGCCGGAAGACGCCCAGGCGACCGACTATCTTGTAGATTATAACCTTGCTGCTGCTGCCTCGCAGGGCACGTCCGGAAAAACCAGATTCAGCGTAGCAGGCGTGAACGTAGCCGTGACCGCATCACTCGATAAGCAAATCTATTATAATGATGATACCGCGGTTTTGACCATGAACGTTGAAAAACAGACCCAGTTCGAGGACGGCACGTATGTTGCGATAATCCGCTATGGAGCGCACCATGATATGCAAACGTTTACCCTGACCTCGCAGCCGGCGACCCCTACGTTTAACGTCCCGCTCGGTACGCTTAGTCGAGACAGGCTCTTCTACGGCGTATATTTCCAGAGCGGCGGAAACATCTTCCAGAATTCGCTCCCAATCAATACACTGCCTGTTGTTACCATCGTCTCGCCTGTGCAGAACAGCACATACAATTCGGCAGTCGGCATTTCTGCCGCTGTTTTGGACGGCGGATTAGGCATCGGCGCGGTAGAATATCGTGTTGACGACGGCCCATGGAACACACTGCCCCTTATTGCTGCCTCAGGCCGGTATGAAGCTATATGGCAGCCAGTGCTTGCGGACAACGGGAACCATACTGTCGGTTTTAAGGCCTCAGACACCGCAGGGCATACTACTATTCCCCTGTCAGTAGGTTTCACCGTCCAGATGGATACCACGCCCCCGGTAACGGTATTATCCCTTGGAACTCCGAAATATGAGGTGAACGGACAGGTTTTCGTTTCGGGGAGCACACACATTGAGTTAAATGCCACCGACGATTTTGCCGGCGTAGCCAAAACAGAATACCGCGTCGACGAAGGCCCTTTCGAGACATATACCGGTCCGGTCGAACTCGGGGCCTATCAGGACGGGGTCCGCACTATTACCTTCCGGTCTGTTGATAATATTGGAAATATAGAGACTGAAAATTCTTACGCCGTTAATCTGGACAAAGAGCAGGCAATAACCGAGCTATCAGGCTCTGACCCGCTCTCTCCCGGCATTGTTAATATTGTTTCACCGAAGACTCTGTTTACGCTGAACGGAACGGACAACCTTTCCGGCGTTCGAACCACGACGTACCGTATCGACGAAGGAGAGTGGCAGGGCTATACCGGAAGCTTCGGTCTTACGGAGCTTGCCTCAGGAACTCACACTATAACTTATAAATCCATAGACAATGTTTTGAACGAAGAGGCAGAAAAATCTTTGACCGTACGGCTCATCGTCATAGATAATATAGAGAAGGCAATTGGCGTGGAACCCGTTGTCCTGGTTGGGGTTTGGAGCGACAAATCCGACAGGGAACAGAAACAAGCCGACATCCGGCAACTGGATGCTCTCCTGGCGTCACTTCGCGTGAATTACATGATCGCCGGGAACATGGATGACTTTACCTCTGGTCTTCGTTCCGGCAGGTACAATACGTACATACTGATCGATGTTAAGGAACCGGTTGTAAGCGAAGAACTCCGTGAAGCGGTTTACTTCGGCGACGGGCTTATTTTCCTGAAGACCCGTCAGGATGCAAATCCTTTCCTGGATGACGTTTTTGGCGTGAAATTGACCGGAAAGACAACGAGACCCGATCTCGCGGTTAACCTTGAATCAAGCTTCATCAGCAATGAAGGGGAGCTTAAGCTATTGGGCAAAGCGATCGTAGCGACTATAAGTGCGGAAACGGCTCAGGCATATGGCACGGTGATGGACAAGCAGCAGATGGTACCGGTGATCATATCGAATCAGTATGGGAAGGGCAGGTCGTTACTATACACGTTCGACTTGCTGAACTCATCGGATCAGACTCAAGCAGCAGCCCTTATGGTAAACAGTATAAATCATGTTAGGCCGCTGGAGCATTCGGCCAGGGCTATGGACAGCGTTCCGCTACAGACTGGGGTCAAAAATTCCTCAGAGCCGGTGACAGTAAGGATCATTGAGACGGTGCCAGCAGACACAACTGCCGATTCGATTGTTCCGGAAGGAATAGCGATGGAAGGATCCATAGCGTGGCAGAAAACCATTGCTTCCAATGAGAACGCGCGCTTTGGTTATGCCTTGAACCTTCCGGATAGGGCCGGTGAATATACAGCCATAACGGAAGTGTTCTACGACAATAACGGTATATTTGTTTCATACGGAAGGTATCCGCTAACACTGATCGTCTTGAACAGTTCGGACCAGCTTTTGAGAGGGGTCATTACAGATCTTACAAATATCACCATGGCGAGCATGAGCGATGCCGAGACGATAAACGAAGCGATTGACGCCCTGCATCGCGTGAACGCGAATGCCTCAACCGGCAAGGAAGCTGAAGATAATCTAAAATTTATTATTAAAGCGACTGATGAAATCAAAAAACTGTCGATGGATGTGGCGTCAATTCGATTGAAGCTTAGCGAGCTGATAAAGATCTGGGAGAAGAAATGGTATCTGATGAAGTTAGCAAACTAGCAAGACTCTGAAAAACTTTCGATATGGCGAGGAGTGGTTTTTCCGACGCGGCGATCTAGATTTAGCGATTTTATTAAATCGAGATTGCTTCGCTCGGTCGCTAGAAGACTTTATGAACCTGCGGGATACCAACTGCTGACAAGGGGAGGACACTCGTAGTTCTCTCGATCATGAAGCACACCCTTTCCCTTGAGGGGTAGGGTGAGGGGTATCATGGATGAGCGGATTTGGAGGGTGCTTTTAGCGGGTAACCGTTATGTCTCCGCCTTTATCGATAGAGTAGATCGAATAGACCCTGAAGTTCTTTACCCAGGGTTGAACTACAAAATTATCGGACCGGTGCCACATGAAAACCCAGGGCGCATTGTCTATGATCCGGTCCTCCGCCTCACGGTAAAGCCTGTAGCGCTTGCGTTCATCTACGGTTCTCTGGGCGGTTTCGATCAGTTTATCGAGGACAGGATCGAGACAGCGGGTCCGGTTCCCGGCAGAGCCGACGCTTGCAGAATGGAATAGAGGGAGGAGAAAGTTTTCCGGATCAGGATAATCGGCCCACCAGGAAAGCCAGAATGCGTTCGGCTCTCCTTCGTTGACCGCGTGCTTGAATGCGCTCCAGTCCAGCTGTATTATATCTGCTTTTAATCCCGCCTTCGCCAGGTAGTTCTGTATTACCTCGACGATATCCAGGACCTCCGGGTCCGCCGAAATGTAGATCTTGATGCGCGCGCCTTCAGCGCCTGCCTGCCGTATGAGCTCTTTTGCTTTATCGGGATCATAGGCATACCCCTTCGAGGTCGGAGACATGTTTTTCCAGAGTCCCGGAGGAATGGGGCCCTGAGCAAGTACACCCCTTTTTTCGAAGAGCGTGTTCAAGATGCGGTCCCGGTCGATGGCCATGTTGACCGCGCGCCGAACCCGGACATCGTTCAACGGCGGCAGCATGCAATTTAAGCCCAGGTAATAGCTGTTCAGGCCAGGTCTTGGCGTATACCAGGTCGCGCCATGCCGGGTCCGTAGTATATCGCCGGTATTCGGACGAAGGGATGAGGAGAACGTCCAGACGGCCGGTCTCGAATTCCATGACGGAGGTAAGGTCCTCAGGGATTACACGGTAGACGATGCCGCGCAAGGGGGCCTTGCCCTCGAAGTAATCCTCGCGCGCCTTCATGATAATATGCTGACCATGTTTCCATTCGCTCACGACATAAGGTCCGGTCCCGGCAGGGTGGTTGCCGAAGTCCTGGCCAAGGCGCGCCACCTCTTCGTGCGGGACCACGTATGCGGTCGTCATGGCGAGAAGCGACAGGAACGGGCCGAACGGTTTTTCAAGCTTCAGTACCAGGGTATGATCGTCCGGAGTCCGGATGCCGGAGACCGCGCGCGTCTTACGCGTGGCAAAATCGCGCGATCCTTCGATCTTGTCAAGAACCCAGGTGAGCGGGGCCTTTGTTACGGGGTTCAGTACCCGTTGGAACGAATAGCGGAAGTCGCCGGCTGTTACATACCTGCCCGTATTGAACCGGACATCCGGCCTCAGCCGAAAAGTGTAGGTCAACTGGTCATGGGAAAGGGTCCAGGACGCGGCGAGGTCGGGCACGATATCCAGATTTTCATTGAAGCGCACCAATCCGTTAAAGAGCTTTGCAGCGATGCCGCCGCCCATTACATCCGTGATCAGCGCGGGGTCGAGGCTGGTAGGATTGGCGTTCAGGCGAAGGTACAGGTACCCGGAAAGCCGTTCATCATCCGTTCTTCGGCAGGCTGAAGCGGTTATTACCAGAACCGTTACCAGAAAAAGGCAGAGGAGCGAAAGGAGAGCTTCCCTTTGATTGAGGGGATTATTTTCTTGACGCGTTGACGAACGCCTCGAAGAGTTTCTTCGTGTATCGGTCATTGATCGTTTTTTCCGGGTGCCACTGTACAGCGACCAGGAAATTCTTTTGGGAGCGTGACTCCAGGGCCTCACAAACGCCGTCCGATGATACCGCTGAAAGCCTCAGGCCTTTGCCCGGATTTTTTATGCTTTGATGATGCGAGCTGCGCACGCTTATCGAGCATTTTCCGAACTGGCAATCTCCTATGATGTGGCAGATTCTGGTGCCTTCAAAAATGCTTACCGGATGATACACCTTTTCGCTTTTTTTTGCCGGACTGTGTCTAATGGTCTTGCGGATCTGCCGCGAGATATCCTGATACAAGCTCCCGCCCAATGCCACATTAATCAGCTGTGCTCCATGGCAAATCCCAAGCACGGGTTTTTTCATTTTAGCCGCGTGCTTGAAGAGTTTTATTTCAAATTCGGTACGCATATCCGGCGACAACGATGTACTTGCGCCCTTAAGAAGTTTTTCTTTATAGAAACGGGGGTGGAGATCGTCTCCCCCGGTGAACAGGAACCCGTCGAGCTGCTTTACAAGGTCCGGTATGGATGATTCGATCCCGAGGATCGGCACCGGTATACCGCCGGCCTGTGCCACAGCTTTTCCATAGTCCTGATCGAGAACGTTCAGGTTCCTTGAAGGTTGAACCTCTAAATTCATTGTAATGCCGATTAAAGGTTTCATTCGCCGCCTCCAAACGTGTTATGCATAATACTGCATCATGTTATAACACATTTAAAAGTGCTTGTCAGCGTGACATTACAATTTGAGATTTATTGCCATTCCTTTTATAGATTACTAACAACGTAGTAAATAAATGAAATTGCAAACAAATACACTTTATTGCATAAATGAATGAGGGTCCGGCGGTATCCCCGGCACATGGTTTTGCACTGATTATTAGGAAGACCGGCAGCGCTCAATTTCATTGTGCCGGAACGAAAGTGAGGGCTGCAGAGAAGATCTTTCCCGAATCAGGCCCGCGGCTTTTTGCGTTTTCGCGTGAGGAGCAACTCGAGCACTGCTTTTTGAGCATGGAGCCGGTTTTCGGCCTGATCGAAAACCACGGACTGCGGACCGTCGATAACCTCCGCAGCTATTTCCTCTCCCCGGTGAGCGGGAAGGCAATGCATCACGAGAGCGTTCGGCGCAGCCAGCTTCATGAGCTTCGCGTCCACCTGGAAACCCCTGAAGGCGTTTACCCGTTTGGCATGCTCGCTTTCCTGTCCCATGCTTGCCCACACATCCGTGTACACAATGTCCGCGTTCCTGACTGCTTTCTCGGGATCGTTCGAAAGGCGAACGTCGGACCCGTTCCTGGCCGCTTCCTGCTGTGCTTCACGCATGATTGCCGCATCAGGCTCGTATCCGGGAGGGCAGGCAAGGAAGGCATGCATGCCGGTCTTGGCACATGCTTCGATCAGAGAGTGCGCCATATTGTTTCCGTCGCCGATGTAGCAGAACCTGAGGCCGCTCAGTTTTGCCCGTTTTTCCCTGATCGTAAGCAGGTCGGCAAGCGCCTGGCAGGGATGATGAAGATCGGTCAGCCCGTTTATGACCGGGATCGATGCCTGGTGTGCGAATTCTTCCACGGTTGCCTGTGCAAAGGTCCGGATCATGATTGCGTCAAGATAACGCGAAAGGGTCCGCGCGGTGTCCGCGATCGGCTCGCCGCGGCCGATCTGGAGATCGTTGGACGACAGGAACAACGCACGGCCGCCCAGCTGATACATGCCGACTTCGAAGGAGACGCGCGTCCGCGTGGAGGATTTTTCGAAGATCATGCCGAGGCATTTGCCTTTGAGCGGCTGGTGCTGTTTTCCGCTCTTCTGGATTTTTTTAAGCGACGAGGAAAGCCTTAGAATATCCCGGATATCTTCCGGGGTAAGGTCCGATAGTGCGAGCAGATCTTTATTCATATGTTCTCCGGGTTTTGTGCCGTTCAAAAAATAGAGGCGGCTTTAGCAGCCGCCTTCGAAACGAACACACGTTGTATCAGCGTTTTGCCAGTATCCGGTCAAGCGCCTCGAGGAGCATATCGATTTCCTCCTCAAGAATAATGAGGGGCGGCATGAACCGAAGCACATTGTTCATCGTACAGTTGATGAGGAAACCGTCCTTCAGGCAGGCGGTCACTATTTCCCTGCCTTCGAAGTCTATTTCCATAGCCGTCAAAAGGCCCTTTCCCCGCACATCGACCACAAAACTGTATTTTTTCTTGAGGGCGCCAAGCCCCTCCATGAAATGCCTGCCGAGCCCCTCGACTGCCTGGATTATGATGTTGTCCTCGATCAAGGCCTCGAGAGAAGCGAGGGCCGCGGCGCAGGCAAGCGGGTTGCCCCCGAACGTGGATCCGTGAGAGCCGGGAGTAAAGGCCTGGGCCGCCTTTTCCGAAGCAATCACCGCCCCGATCGCCATACCCGCGCCAAGCCCTTTGGCAAGTGCAGCGACATCCGGTTTTATGCCGTCATGCTCGTACGCGAACAGTTTTCCTGTACGACCGAAGCCGGTCTGCACCTCATCCAGGATCAACAGCAGCTCATGCCGGTCGCACAGTTCACGGAGCGCTTTGAGATAGCTGCCGGACGGGATCATGACCCCGCCCTCGCCCTGAATGGGTTCTACAAGAACAGCGCAGGTCTTCTCGTTTATTGCCTGCTCCGCTGCATTGATGTCGTTGAAGGGCACGTAGCGAAATCCGTCCAGAAGCGGCTCGAAGGAAGCATGAAATTTTTCCTGGCCGGTAGCGGAAAGCGAACCCATGGTCCTGCCGTGGAATGAGCCGTACATGGTGATGATCTCGTACCGGTTCTTTTTTAATACTTCGCGTGCGTAGCGCCGCGCCAGTTTAATGGCGGCTTCGATCGCCTCGGTCCCTGAATTGCAAAAGAATACTTTGTCCGCAAAGGAATGCGCGACGAGCGCCTTGGCCAGGTTTATCTGCGGCTCGTTATGGTAGTGATTCGAGACGTGCATGAGCCGCTGCGCCTGTTTCTGAAGCGCCACCACGACGCGGGGATGGCAATGGCCCAGGTTATTGACCGCGACCCCGGAAACAAAATCGAGATACTCCCTGCCGTCCGAATCGTATACCCTGGCGCCCCGGCCCTTTACGAGTACCAGCGGCTGTCGTGAATACGTGTTCATTATGTATTTTTGCGAATCGGCCAGCATGTCATTCGTTATCATTTTGCAAAAGTAGCATACTCATATTGAAAAATCAAACTAAAAGTAAGTAGATACCCACGGGCTTACGCCCGTGGCACTTGAATTCAAAAGAAGCACCCCCTCCTAACTCCCCCTGAAGGAGGAGGGAAACAAGAGGGACGCATTCAACCACGGGCTAACGCCACGTGGTCTTCTGCTTCGTTTTGGATAAGTAAATCGGAGTTACAGAACACGCTTCTCTTCACAATAACGCGATTCCGGATTTAAGCCTGATTTGATTGTATGCTGCACGAGGGGCGATTCGAAATATCATCAAATGCGGGAAGCGATATGGAGCGCTGGCTGCTTGCGGAAACGGAACTATTAATGAGGGGAATTAAAAATGCTGAAATTGAGCGCAGCACGAAAGCGGCACTGCGTGCTGAGAGACATTTGCAAGGAAATATTCAAATGAAAAGAATATGGCTCTCTGAAAGCCGCGTCGGCCTCAACTTATGATTACTGCGGTCGCATACGCGACACATCCTCGATCGGCTCTCACATTTTCAACTTTGAAAGACGGGCGCCTTCGCTGGCCGGCGCAGTATCAACGGCTTTCTGCCAGGACTCTTTAGCTTTCTTCTGGTTTTCTCCAAGCTCGGCGTAAACATTTCCTATCTTCAGGTACATCATTGCCTGAAAATCTTTATCTTTGGACTTATCGATCGCCGATTCATATGCGTCGACTGCTGAGTTCACATCTTTTCTTCTGCTGTTCTGCGGAGAAGGTTTCATGGCGTCCCAGACGTATATATCCCCCCTGAGCACGTACGCGGCGAGATAGTCGTGGCTTAACGAGAGAGCTTTTTGTATGAATTTCTCGGCGTGGGCGAGCCTTTCGATGGCCTCCATGGATTTTGCCCTCGAAAGATAGACTTCGGGCGCCCTCTTATAGCGTTTTTGGACGACGTCTATGCTGCGATCAACGTTCTTGAATTTAATCTTCCATTCGCTGCTGCCGCTCATCTTGGTACGCCGCAGGTCTTGAATCATTGCGTCGATCGAAGCAATCTGGGAAGCAAGGTCCCCGTCGTCCGAGGTGGGTACCGAATCAATTGTCCTCGAATCAGCACTATGAGGAACGGCATCGGAGGCGCTTTTGACCATCTGTCCATTTGCGACGGCCCCCGGCTCGGTTTCTTCCACGATGATGGCATCCGCGGTCTTGATCTTGATGTTCTTGATCTCGACCGTACCTGTTTTTATTATTTCAATGTCGAGCACCTCACCGGTTTTGGGATGTTTTATGATCTTGCCTTCCCGGTAAACGATGAACTGCATTTCCTTCTTGACGCCCGTGCGCTTGCCGAGGTCAATGAGAACCATGTTTCCGTCGCGCTGGACAATGTACCCCTCGAGCGGGAAGTCCGCGATGATCTTTTCCGCCATCTGTACCACGAGGTCCTCGAGTTTCACTGCGCTTGTGCTCTTGACATTTTCGGCAGCGATAATCGAACTGCTTTCCACTTCGATAATGCGCGCATTGACCTCCATCACTTTCTGGAACTGCATCACGGACCCCGTGATTACGATTTTGGCGCCCAGGACCCTGCCCAGTTTTGACGCGCTGCTTTCATCGACGAGTCCCGAAGCGCCCATTTTTTGTTCCTCGAGCACCTTTTCGAGCAGCCTGCGTTCGATCACATCGAATCGCCCCTCCTTGACAAGCGCGGTAATCAACCATTCCGCAACGATCTTGCCCATGTCCGAGCTGTCGTTTCTCATTCCCTGCAGCTGAAAATCGAGAACCGCGATCTTTGTCTTTTTAAACTCGGCCGATGCAGTGGATGCTAAACCGACGGCAAAAGCGACGAAAAGTATTATGGTCAAAAGCCGTTTTTTCATGACTGGATCTCCTGCTCCTTTTCGGGGAGTGTTAAGCACAAAAAGACACAATAAATTATTATACAAAAGTATCACAAAAGAGGGCTGAAATCAAATTTTTAATTCCAGAGTCACAATACGCGATAAAGCAAGTTTCGCAAAAGGTGTGAATCCTTAAGATACTATTCGGTTTTTTCCGACGCCGCAGTTTTTTTTCAACACGCTCCACTTGTCGGCTACCGCTTTAGGCTGCTGCTCGCAGCAACTGTTTTTTATTGACAAAACTGTCATACTGCATTATTATCAATTTTACTTTTTAAATTGAATGGTTAGATCAAATTCTTTGAAAGATAACAAGTTGCCGCGGCGGGAAACCCTTCGCTGATTACGCCTTAAGCATCCCGAAATTAGGTCACTATCATGATAAAAAGAGGAATGGAACTTGCCTAAAAAATCGATTAACGTCGGCCTTATCGGCTTCGGCACGGTCGGCACAGGCACTGCCCGCATAATAATGGAAAATGCGGAGACGATCAGAAGAAGACTCGGGAAGCCGGTTCTTCTGAAAACGATAGCGGATCTGGACATCGAACGGAACAGGGGAATTTCACTGAATGAGACGGCCCTTACGACGGACGTGAAGCGGGTTGTCGCTGATCCTGACATCGATATCGTCGTAGAGCTCATAGGCGGATACAAACCGGCCAAAGAGTTCATTCTCGAGGCGATAAAGAACAAAAAACACGTCGTGACGGCGAACAAGGCGCTTTTGGCCGTGCACGGCGAGGAAATTTATGCTGCGGCCGAGCAGGCCGGAGTAACCGTGGGTTTTGAAGCGGCCGTGGCCGGAGGTATCCCGATTCTTGCAGCTGTCAGGAACGGTCTTGCCGCAAATAATCTTCAGTCGATCCACGGCATCGTAAACGGCACGTGTAATTACATTCTTACGCTCATGACGAACGAAGGCCGAAAATTCGACGAGGTGCTGAAGGAGGCGCAGGCCAAGGGATACGCCGAGGCCGACCCCACGTTCGATATAGAGGGCGTCGATTCGGCCCATAAACTGGCAATCCTCACGATGCTTGCCTTCGGGACCCCGGTCAAGTTTAACGAGATTTACACCGAGGGCATTTCGAAGATAACCCCGCTCGACATAGATTTCGCACGAGACCTCGGATATAAGATAAAACTGCTGGCCATAACGAAGATGGTCGACGGAGAAATAGAAGCGCGTGTTCATCCTACCATGCTGCCCGAGAGCTATCCGATTGCGTCTGTCGACGGGGTTTTCAACGCGCTTTCCGTTGTGGGCGACGCGGTCGGCTCCACCATGTTTTACGGCAGGGGCGCCGGCGACATGCCGACCGGCAGCGCCGTCGTCAGCGACATCATTGAGATCGGCAGGGACATCATTGCAGGCTTAAAGGACCGCTCGCCCGTGGCTGCATTCCGCGACCGCAGGTCTCTTGCAATCCGTAAAATGGACGACATAACATCCTGCTATTATCTGCGGTTCTCGGCATTGGACAAACCGGGCGTTTTGTCGCGCATCACCGGCGTGCTGGGAAAAAACAACATCAGCATCTCATCAATGATTCAAAAGGGACGGAAGGTGGACGAAGCCGTGCCGGTTGTGATGATGACGCACGACGCGGTAGAGCGCGACGTCCGGAGAGCGCTCGATGAGATAAACAGGATGGATTGCGTAGCGGGCGCAACGACCGTCATACGGGTCGAAGAAGGAAAGTAGAAAGCCCACAATTCAAAATTACATAGCACATATCAATTAATAACAGGCTTCAAATTTTAATGCAGAGGTACAATGGCAGTTGAAATAAAAGCAGATAAGACGATCGATATCAAAGGGCAAGTATGCCCCTATACATTCGTCCGGTCCAAGCTGGCGATAGAAAAGATGAATGTCGGCGAAGTGCTCCAGATCATAACCGACCACAAGGCCGCGTCGGAGAACGTTCCGAAAAGCATGGAGAACGAAGGACAGAAGGTCCTGAAGATCGAACAGCAGGGCGAAAAAGAGTGGCATATATACGTGAGAAAAGACAGAGAGAAGTTGAAGAAATAAATTGCGGAAGGCAGAATGCGGATTGAAAATAAATCCGAAATCTGAAATCCGAAATGGAGAATCATGGAATTTACCGAAGACCAGATTCTGCGCTACAGCAGGCATATTCTGCTGCCCGAGGTGGGCGGCGAGGGGCAGGAGAAAATCCTGAACGCGAAGGTCGCTCTCGTGGGCGCCGGAGGACTTGGCTCGCCGGTCGGATACTACCTTGCAGCGGCCGGGGTGGGCACTATCGGCGTGATCGACAATGACCGCGTCGAAATATCTAACCTGCAGCGCCAGATAGCGCATAATACGAGCAGGCTCGGGGTGCTGAAGGCCGATTCCGCCAAGGAAACATACGAAACCCTCAATCACGACGTAAAAGTCGTTACCCACAAGGAGCGGCTGTCCTCCGCTAACATTAAAGACATCATCCGCAATTATGACATTGTGGTGGACGGGAGCGATAATTTCCCGACCCGTTATCTGGTCAACGACGCCTGCGTCATGCTCGGGAAGATCCTGATAAGCGCGGCTGTTTTCAGGTTCGAAGGTCAGGTTATCAGCATCTATCCGGGCAAGGGGCCGTGTTATCGTTGTCTCTTCGAGGTGCCGCCGCCGGCCGGGATGGTGCCGTCCTGCCAGGAGGCCGGCATACTGGGAGTCGTGACCGGGGTCATCGGCACGCTGCAGGCCACAGAAGTGATCAAGGCGATCCTCGACATCGGTGACCCGCTGAAGGGCAGGCTTCTGTTATGGAACGCGCTGGACATGAATTTCCGGATCGTAAAAGTGCCGCACAACAAGGAGTGCCCCGTCTGCGGAGAACATCCGACAATCACGGAACTGATCGATTACGAGCAGTTCTGCTCGATGAGCCATTAAAAATTGCGGATTTCACCCTGCACTCGCGCAAGCTGCACTCGTAAGCGCTGGGCGCAGGCGGATTGCGGATTTCGGATTGACGAATAAGAGGGGACGCAGCGCTTCCTTAACAATATGGTACCTCCCATGTTACATATTAAAAAATACGACCTTCAGAAAATGTACGAGCACTGCCTCGCAGGGTTCCCGAACGAGGCGTGCGGCATGCTCGCGGGCAAAGACGGCTCCGTCGAAAAAGTATACGTAATGAAGAATGCGAAACCGGGCCCCGACTATTACGAAATGGACCCTGAGGAGCAGTTCAAGGTTATGAAAGAAATCCGCGATTCAGGCCTCATGATGATCGGTCTCTTCCACTCGCATCCTTCCGGGCAGGCCTATCCGTCGCCGGTTGACGTCAATAACGCATACTGGCCGGGTACGCAGTTGCCGAACTATCCGGACGCCGTATATGTAATCGTGTCTCTCCTGGATCGTTTAAAGCCTGTGGCAAGAGGATTTCTGATAGAGGAAGGTAACGTGAGCGAAATTGTTCTGAAGGCCGAATAAGGCACGCGGCGGTTCCGCCCCGGGCATCGAACGGATTCGAGGAAGGACGTTGTTTCATCAATAAGCCGGCTTTTAAAAGGGCTCATTCAGGAGGAGCAGCAATGGCAATTAAAGTACGAATACCAACTCCGCTCCAGAAGATCACCAGCGGAAAGGCGGAAGTCGAGTGCCGCGCGAAGAATATTTCTGAACTTGTGGAAGTGCTTGAAAAGGATTTCCCCGGGATGAAGGAGCGGCTGTCGGAAGGCGGCAAGATAAGGCGGTTCATCAATATCTACGTGAACGAAGAGGATATCCGTTTTTTAAGCAAGGAAGAGACAACGCTGAAGGACGGCGATAATATTTCCATTGTACCCGCGATTGCCGGCGGGAGGTAGTCGCAAATACGCGGTGAATCCGTGAACCGGTGAAAGCTTGCTTTACCATTCTCCCATTCTTCTGTTTCCGGTTCATCTCTGATTCGACACAGGGAGGAGCGCTATGGCAATTAAGAGAATCAAGATGACTTTTCCACAGGAACTTATAAAAGAACCGGTGATCTTTACAATGGCCAAAAAGTTCGAGGTTATGCCGAATATCCGCCGCGCAAAAGTCACTGAAAGCGTCGGCGAGGTCGTGCTCGAACTTGAGGGGGCGGAAAATAAACTCGAGGCAGGCATTAACTATCTTAAAGAACGTGGGGTGCAGATCGAAGCAGTAGAAGACGAAAAGCAGGCTTCTTAATGAGTTCGTATCGTAATTGAAATAACGCAGATTTCGTGATCCGGGTTTTTCTCAACCTGGCTCTGTTCTTTGGATTCGATTTCACTATGAAATATATCATTTTACTCGGTGACGGCATGTCGGACAGGCCGCATGCGAAGCTCGGAGGCAAGACATGCCTGCAGGCCGCCAAAACGCCGAATCTTGACCGGCTCGCCACGCTGGGGCAGGTCGGAATGGTGCATACGATACCGGAAGGGTTCCCGCCCGGCAGCGATGTCGCAAATCTCTCAGTCATGGGGTATGATCCCAAAATCTGTTATACCGGCCGGTCTCCGCTCGAGGCTGCGAGCATGGGCGTCGAGCTGGTTTCTGATGACATCGCCTACCGCTGCAACCTGGTGACGCTCCGCATCAGAGGAGGTAAGGCGGTCGGCGGTCGAGGGCGGAATGCGATCATGGAGGATTTCAGCGCCAGCCATATCAGCACTGAAGAAGCCAGGCTGCTTATCGAGGAGATTGACGCCAAACTCGGATCCGATCAGATACGTTTTTACCCGGGAGTCAGCTACCGTCATCTTATGGTATGGAAGCGGGGCAAGGACAAAATGGAATGCAGTCCTCCGCATGACATTCTCGACAGGGACATCCAGGACTACCTGCCCCGCGGGGACGGTGATGAAATCATCAATGCTTTGATGGAAGCTTCAACCGAAATTCTTCTTGCTCATCCCGTCAATAAGGCCAGGCTCGAAAAGGGCAAGCGGCCCGCAAACAGCATCTGGCTTTGGGGCCAGGGCCGAAGGCCCGTTATGCCGACGTTCAGGGAAAAGTACGGACTGGAAGGTTCAATGATATCAGCAGTCGACCTTACCAAAGGCATCGGCGTGTATGCCGGATTCGAAGTGGTTAATGTGCCGGGGGCGACCGGGTGGCTGGATACGAATTATATCGGCAAAGCGGAGCACGCGCTGTTTGCCCTGAAGACAAAGGATATCGCGTATGTGCATGTGGAGGCGCCTGACGAAGCAGGCCATTCAGGGGACCTTGAAAACAAAATAAAGGCGATCGAGGACTTTGATGAGTTAGTGGTCGGCAATATTATTCACGGCATGACGCAATTCGACGAATACCGCATACTTGCGCTTCCCGACCATCCGACGCCGGTCGAGCTCAGGACCCATTCGAACGAGCCCGTTCCGTTCGTACTCTACGATACCAGGCAGGAGCGGCAAGGAGATCCGGTTACCTACGACGAGCGCATAGCGTACAGGAAGGATGCCCTGGTATTTAAAGAGGGGCATATGCTGATGGATTATTTTTTAAAGGTGCAATAAAATAGAGCGCAAAGCGCAGGATCAGACGACGACAATGCCGGCTGCTCCATTCGCAATGCTCTGTGCCAAATCAATTTCCGGAGGAAAAAGTTGCTGATCGTTCAAAAGTACGGCGGTACGTCGGTAGGAAACCCCGAGCGCATTAAAAACGTGGCCCGGCGTGTTTGCAGGGCCCGGCAGGAAGGTCATGATGTCGTCGTCGTAGTCTCGGCCATGAGCGGCGAGACAGACAAGTTAATTAACCTGGCTTCCCAGGTGAGCGACAATCCCGACCCGCGGGAAATGGATATGCTCGTCTCGACCGGGGAACGCGTGACCATAGCTCTGCTTGCAATGGCGATTCAATCGCTGGGGTACAAGGCCCAGTCCTTTACCGGAAGGCAGGCGGGAATCATTTCCGACAGCGTGCATACGAAAGCGCGCATCGAAAAAATTACGGGCGACCGGATCAGTTGCGCGGTCAAGGAAGGCAAGGTGGCTGTGGTCGCCGGCTTCCAGGGCATCAACGAACAGTCCGACGTGACCACGTTGGGCCGCGGCGGTTCTGACCTGACTGCCGTCGCGGTCGCGGCTGCGCTTAATGCCGATTTCTGCGATATCTATACCGACGTGGACGGGGTCTACACGACCGACCCGAACATGGTGCCCCAGGCGAGGAAACTCGACAAGATATCCTACGATGAAATGCTCAAGATGGCGAGTCTCGGCGCCAAGGTCCTTCAGACCCGGTCGGTCGAGTTTGCGAAAAAATATAATGTCCCGGTGCGGGTGCTTTCAAGTTTCAACGACAACCCGGGGACGCTCGTGACCAAGGAGGATTCCGACATGGAGAGAGTGGTTGTATCCGGCGTGGCATACGATAAGAACCAGGTGAAGGTTACGGTAGCCGGTGTGCCGGACAAACCGGGAGTAGCAGCCAGAATATTCAACGAAATATCGACGAACACCATCAGCGTCGACATGATCATTCAGAACATCGGAGAGGCGGGTCTTACGGATATGTCTTTTACCGTGGCCAGGACCGATTCCAAAAAAATTCTCGAACTGATGAAAAAGGTCGTTGCCGAAATAGGGGCGAAGAGCGTCAATGTAAAGGAAGACATCGCCAAGGTGTCGATCATCGGCGTAGGCATGCGCTCCCATTCCGGTGTGGCCGCCAAGATGTTCTCCGCGATGGGCAGCGAAGGAATCAACATCATGATGATCAGCACCTCGGAGATAAAAATCTCCTGCGTGATAGACGCAAAGTATACGGAACTGGCGGTCAGGGTGCTTCACGAAACATTCGAACTGGAGAAAGCCGCCTAATTGCGGATTGTAGATTGCGCCCTGCACTCCGCGCAGCCGCACTCGTAAGCGCTGGGCGCAGGCGGAATGCGGAATGAAATCAGAATCGTGTAGCGGTTTTCAATCCGCAATCCGCAATCCGAAATCCGCAATAAGTAATTCCGAACGAGCCAAGAATAAAGCCAGGCAGATTATGAAATCCAGAGTTCAACTATACGATACCACCCTCCGTGACGGGGCCCAGGCAGAGGACGTAAACTTCTCGGTCGAGGACATGGTGCGCGTGGCGAAAAAACTCGACCAGTTCGGAGTGCATTACATCGAGGGCGGCTGGCCGGGGTCGAACCCGCGAGACGTGCAGTTTTTCAAGGAGATGCAGCAGGTCAAACTGAAAAAGGCGAAGCTGGTCGCCTTCGGCGCAACCCGCCGCGCAAAGATGAAAGCCGCGGAAGATCCGAGTTTAAAAGCGCTCGTTGCCTCCGGGGCGTACGCAGCCGCCATCTTCGGCAAATCATGGGACCTCCATGTGCACAAGGCGCTGAGTGTCGCGCTCGAAGAAAATCTCAAAATGATACGCGACTCGATATTGTTCCTGAAAAAGCATATGGACGAGGTCATCTATGACGCCGAACACTTTTTCGACGGATACAAAGCGAACCCCGATTACGCCGTACACACGTTATTGACCGCTGAGGCCGCCGGAGCAGCGTGTCTTGTTTTGTGCGATACGAACGGCGGCACCCTCCCCTGGGAAATGGAAACGATCATCAGGGAGGTCAAGAAAAAAGTCAAAGCGCCGTTCGGCATTCACGCGCATAATGACTCCGGTGTTGCTGTGGCGAATTCCCTGGCCGCCGTTAAGCTTGGCGCCGTTCAAGTCCATGGCACGATCAACGGCTACGGCGAGCGTTGCGGCAACGCGAACCTTTGTTCCGTAATCCCGGCATTGAAGCTAAAAATGGGGATTGAGTGTACGTCAAATGAGAACCTGGCAAAACTGCGCGACTTGTCGCGCTACGTGGACGAACTTGCGAATTTGCCGCATCGCAAGCGCCAGCCGTACATCGGTGACAGCGCGTTCGCCCATAAGGGAGGCATGCATGTGGATGCCATGGCCAAGAATACACTTACCTATGAACATGTCATACCTGAGCTCGTCGGGAACAAGCGACGTATCCTCGTTTCCGATATGGCGGGCAAGAGCAACATTATCCAGAAAGCCATGGAACTCGGGATACCCCTGACCAAGCACAGCCCTGAACTCGGTACGATTCTGAGAAAAGTCAAAGAACTTGAAAATGAAGGGTACGAATTTGAAGGCGCCGAGGGTTCACTGGAGCTGCTCATGCTTCGCGCCGGGCACACGTACGAATCCGTATTCAATATGTTCGACCGGATCGATTACCGGATTCTGACGGAAAAAAGGAAAGTTGATCCCAGTCCCGTAAGCGAGGCAACGATTACGGTCGAAGTCAACGGAAATGTAGAACATACGGCGGCGTGGGGCAACGGACCCGTGAACGCGCTGGACAAGGCACTCCGTAAGATCCTTCCCAAGTATTTCCCCGGCAAGGGACTGGAAAATGTCCGGCTGCTTGACTATAAAGTCAGGGTGCTGACCGCAGTAGAAGGGACCGCGGCCCGCGTTCGCGTGTTGATCGAATCCGGGGACGGCAAAAACAAGTGGGGCACTGTAGGCGTCTCTGAAAATGTGATCGAGGCAAGCTGGCAAGCGCTGGTCGACAGTATTGAATACAAACTGTTAAGGACGAGAAAGAAAAGCTGAAATCGCATAGCGCAAAGCGCATGGAGCATAGCCTGAACACATCAATAACGATTGCATGACGGCGCTATGCGCTCTGCTCCATGCGCCAGGCGGTTTATGGTGTCATTATGATCGAGGAAGAAGGAATCGTATCGGAAGTCGAAGGCAATATCGCGAAAGTGGCGATTCTCACGAAAAGCGCCTGCGAAAAGTGCACCGCGTCCGGCATTTGCCATCCGGGAGACGAAGAACTGATGGAAGCAGCCAATCCCCTCGGCGCAAAGAAGGGCCAGAAAGTCAAAGTGGTGATTGCTCCGCAGCTATATCTGAAGGCGTCACTGATACTCTACGGAATTCCGATGGCGGTCTTTATCGCCGGAGCGATCGTGGCGAAGAAGATCGCCGTAAGCTACGGAAGTGAAGCTCACTCTGATCTCTGGGCTTTTTTAGCGGGAACACTGTGCCTCGTCGTTTCGTTTTTCTTTCTGCACGCGTATAATAAAAAAGTCGAAAAAACGCAGAAATACAAGCCGGTAATCGTCGAAATTCTTTCGTGATGCAGCGAACGCCGGATGAAAGCCGAGTATGAGATTAATTAAAAGTGGCGATGAAGCAAAGAGACTGGCGAGGACGATACTGTCCGACATCGTTCTCTACAACCAGGCAAAGGTCAAGGAGGGGATAGAGAAGGACAGCCTCTTTGACGTATTGACCGACGAGCTTGCCGAGGGAAAAAAGTATTACGAAACGATGGTAGACGAAGAAATCAGGAACACCACGAATTATTTCAACGAAGCGGTCGTAGATGTGCTGATCAAGCAGGGGGGTAAAATAAAGTCAGAGATATGGTAGTATAGAAGTGATCATCCCAATAGCCGTCCGCTTCGCCGCACGACGCGCCTGAGAGGCCGGATTTTCAATAGCGAGCAAGAAAGGCGCTGTTTCGCGTCCGAATACTCCAAGGTATCGAGTTTCATAAGAACAAAAAATAACTCTAAAGGAGTGGTCTTATGAAGAATCCCGACGTCAAGGAAATCCGCAATATCGCAATTCTGTCGCACGGATCAGCAGGAAAAACATCGCTCGCAGATGCCATGTTGTTCGCCGGGGGCTCGGTTGCCATCCAGGGGAGTGTGGACAGCGCCACTTCGGTATTCATGCACGAGCCGGAGGAAATCGCCAGGAAGATCACGATTACCGCTGCGCTCGGATTCGCGGACTGGAAGGGCGTCCGCATAAATGTTATCGACACTCCGGGATATATCAACTTTCTCGAAGAGACCAAAGGGACCCTCCGTGCGGTAGACGGAGCCATCGTTATTGTGTCCGCCGTTTCAGGCGTCAAGGCAGAGACCCAGAAGATCTACAATTACGCATGCGAGTACGAGATTCCGCGCATTGCCTTCGTCAGCAAACTCGACAAGGAACGGGCCGATTTCTTCCGCGCGGTCGGAGACATGGAGAAGTATTTTTGTAAAGGCGCTCTCATTCTGCAGCTGCCTATCGGGTTGGAAAACAACTTCAGCGGCGTAGTAGACCTCATCAGGATGAAAGCGCTGTATTTCTCTAAAGACAGCAGCGGGAAATCGGAAGAAAAAAATATCCCCGATACCATGCTGCAGGATGCCTCGGCCTACCGGAAGAAACTCGTGGAGCAGATAGCGGAAACCGAAGACAGCCTGCTCGAAAAATATCTCGATAAAGGGGACCTCTCGCAGGAAGATATCATCGGCGGTCTGAAGCACGGAACGCTGGGTGGGGGACTTCTGCCGGTGCTCTGCGGCTCACCGGTCAAGAACATGGGCATTCAGCAGCTTATGGACGCCGTGGTCATGTGTCTGCCGTCACCGCTCGAAAGGTCCGGGATTGTTGCCATAAAAGGAAAAGACCCGAAGAAGGGCGACGAAATCGTCCGGAAGCCCCTTCCCGAAGAACCTCTGTCCGCAATCGTGTTCAAGACGGTCATCGACCCCTTCGCAGGGAAGCTCTCCCTGATACGGGTTTTCTCCGGCACGCTCAAGTCCGATTCCACGGTTTACAATGCGAATAAACAGGTAAAAGAGAAGATAGTGTCCCTGTTTCACATCCAGGGCAAAAAGCAGGTGTCGGCGACAGCGCTTACGGCAGGCCAGATCGGGGCGGCGGCGAAGCTCAAAGAAACATTGACCGGAGACACCCTCAGCGCCGACACGCAGCCGATCGTACTGAATTTTGCGAAGTTCATGGATCCGGTCATGTCTTTTGCCATTGAACCGAAATCGCGGGGAGACGAGGACAAAGTGAGTTCGGGGGTACATAAGCTTCTCGACGAGGATCCCACCCTTCGGTTCGCGTTTGACGATCAGACCAAGGAAATGATTCTATCCGGCATGGGACAGGTCCATCTCGAAGTCACCCTGGAAAAGCTTAAGCGCAAATTCGGTGTTGACGTCACTATGAAGACGCCGAAAGTGCCGTACAAGGAGACAATCAGGACTAAGGCGAGCGCCCAGGGCAAGTATAAAAAGCAGACGGGCGGGCACGGGCAGTATGGCGACGCCTGGCTTGAAATCGAGCCGCTGCCGAGGGGCACCGGGTTCGAATTTGTCGATAAAATCGTCGGCGGCGTCATACCCCGACAATATATTCCGGCCGTCGAAAAAGGGGTTGTCGAAGCGATGCACGAAGGCATCTTTGCCGGGTATCCTGTAGTCGATCTCAGGGTGTCTGTATATGACGGATCCTACCACACCGTCGACTCGTCGGAAATGGCGTTCAAAGTCGCCGGATCAATGGCGTTCAAGAAGGCGGTTGAAACGGCCAAGCCGGTCCTGCTCGAGCCGATCATGAGCGTTGAGGTCGTGTCGCCCGACGACACACTGGGCGCCGTGATCGGAGACCTGAACTCGCGCCGGGGCAAGGTTCAGGGTGTGGTTCCCCAGGCGAACGGCCAGGCGATCAAGGCGCTTGTGCCCATGTCGGAAATGCTGACGTACGCGCCCACGCTCAACTCCCTCACGAGCGGCCGGGGAATGTATACCATGGAATTCTATGGGTACGAGGATGTCCCGAGCCACCTGGCCCAGAAGATTGTCCAGGAACGAGCAGCGCAGCAGGCGCATGGCGGCGCAAATCACAAAGAGAAATCATAGAAAATGAACCATCTCCGCCGCGAAGGGCGCTAAGGCACGAGATTTCGTGCACTGTAAGAATCATTCGCTGCGTCTTCGTGTCTTTGCGCTATTAATTCCCTAACCCGGACAAGCCGGATACAAAAACCCTTGAACCGCCAAGGCGCAAAGGTCGCGAGGAAGGCGAAACTGGCAGCTGGAGTTTAAACCTGAAAAAACGCTTTACGGTTTCCTAGCGTCCCTCGCGTCTTCGCGGTGAATATATTCTTTCCGTTTTGAGAAGATTTTCACTTGTAATTGAATAATAGAGAGATTATATCATGTACAGAAAAGACACTCTGTCGAACGGCATACGGGTCGTGTCCGAAACCCTTCCCAAGTCACGCTCCGTATCCATCGGCGTATGGGTGAAGGTCGGTTCACGCCACGAAGCGCCGGAGATCGGCGGCACCTCGCATTTTATCGAGCACTTGTTCTTCAAGGGTACGCAGAAAAGGACCGCGAAGGACATAGCGATCGAAATGGACTCCATTGGCGGAGAGATGAACGCCTTCACCTCCCAGGAGACGACCACGTACTACGCCAAGGTCGTGGACGAACACCTGCCCGTCGCGATAGACATTCTTTCCGACATTCTGCTCGGCTCCCGGTTCGACCCGGTTGAGATGGAAAAGGAACGAAAAGTCATCCTTGAAGAGATCAAGGGCGTGGAGGACACGCCCGACGATTTCATACACGAGCTTTTCACCAGCACGATCTGGCAGGAGAACCCGCTCGGCCGCCCGATTCTGGGAACCAGGGAGACGATCAGGGGATTGAAGCATGAAAATATTATCTCATATATCAACGATTATTACAGCCCGAAAGAGATTGTTATATCCGCTGCGGGCAATTTCGAGCATGCACAACTGATAGACCTCCTCAATACCAGTTTCGGAAGGCTCTCGAGGACCGGGATCCCGAAAAAAGAGGTAACGCCCGAGTTCACCCCGGCGGTCTTCGTAAAGAAAAAACAGCTGGAGCAGGTTCAGCTCTGCATAGGATGCAAGGGCCTCAATTATACGCACGAAGACCGCTACGTTATTTCGGCGCTTAACACCGTGCTGGGCAACAGCATGAGCTCCCGTCTCTTCCAGGAGGTACGGGAACAGAACGCCCTCGCCTATTCCATATATTCATATGTAACGTCCTATCGCGATACGGGGATGCTGACAGTCTATGCAGGGACGGATCCGTCGAATGTTCTCGAAGTGGCGCGCCTCATTCTGAAGGAATTCAGGAAAATAAAAGACGAGGGGATCACCGGGGCCGAAGAGACGAGGGTCAAGAACCAGATCAAGGGAAGCCTTGTGCTTTCGCTCGAAAGCAGCAGTAGCCATATGAGCAGGATTGCACGCCAGGAAATTTATTTCGGCAAGTATATTTCCATGGACGAGATCATCAGGGGCGTGGAGAAAGTGACTGCCGAGCAGGTGCAGCGCCTGGCCCAGCAGCTCTTTGCCCGTGACAGCATCGCGCTCACTATCCTGGGACCGCTCAGCAGGGCGGAGGTCCCGGATTCAATAGTGGAGATATGATTTTCGCAGAGCGCATGGCGCATAGGGCATAGTGCATAGCCTAAAGAACAAAGAGCTGAGTCTCGAATCTTTTCCGCTTTGCGCCATGCGCTATGCTCTCTGCAGGGTTTTAAGACATGTCTGAAAACCTTCTCATCCATATAACACAGCTCAAGAATTCCGAAGGACTGCCGATCCCTCATTATCAGACCGAACATTCCGCCGGCGTGGACTTGTACGCCGCAGTGGGTTCCGAGACAGTCCTACAAGCCGGGACCTGGAAATTAATTCCGACCGGCATAGCGATCGCGATCCCGGCGGGCTACGAAGGCCAGGTCCGGCCTCGAAGCGGACTTGCTCTCAAGCACGGAATCGGCATGCTCAATTCACCGGGTACAATCGATGCTGACTATCGTGGAGAGGTGGGAATCATCCTTTTCAATTTCAGCGACGCGGCTTTCACGATCCGGCGCGGCGACCGGATTGCCCAGCTTGTTTTTGCCAGGCTTGAAAAGGCCACCCTGGTGCAGGTGGAAGCGTTATCAAAGACCGTGCGGGGCGCGGGCGGGTTCGGGCATACGGGAGTTAAATGACACATCCGTACAGCTGAGGGATTGCCTCGTAATACTCTTTGAGAAATGATATCCAGAGGGGTATAGTTTAACAAAAAACAACAGTGCCTGAAGCGTATATACGTAAAAGGCATTATCAGGAGATAAGCATGAATCAAAAGAACAAGAGAATGCTGCCTGCAATGGCGGTTTTGCTCAGCCTGTTTATTGCATCCTTCGCAGCTGCCCAGGATATTCGCGTAACGGAAAAGGTGCTTCGCAACGGGCTTAAAGTGCTTCTTCGGGAAGAGCATAAGGCTCCGGTCGTCACGTTCCAGGTATGGTACAAGGTCGGATCGCGGAACGAAAAGCTGGGCACTACCGGGGCGTCACATCTGCTCGAGCACATGATGTTCAAGGGCACGAAAAAATACGGACCAAAGACGTTCTCCCAGACGATCACGCGAAACGGGGGCAACGATAATGCGTTTACGAGCAAGGATTACACGGCCTATTTCGAAAATTTCGCGGCCGACCGTATCGAAATAGCGCTCGAGCTCGAAGCTGACCGGATGCAGAACCTTTTGCTGGACGAGAAGGCCTTTCAGTCGGAACGGGATGTGGTAAAAGAAGAGCGGCGCATGAGGACGGAAGACGATCCTACCGCGGCTGCGGTGGAGGAAATGATGGCCGCGGCTTTCATTGCCCATCCTTACCAGTGGCCGATCGTGGGATGGATGGCGGACCTCGAATCCATGGCGCGCGAGGATCTCGTAAACCACTATCGCACGTATTATACGCCGAACAACGCGACCATAGTCGTGGCCGGCGACTTCGACACGAAAGTTCTTCTTCCCAAAATCGAGAAGTATTTTGGCCGGATCCCCCGCGGGCCGGAAGTTCCCAAGGTGCGGGCCGTAGAACCCAAACAGTCCGGCGAACGCAGGGTGATGGTCAAGAAGGATGCCGAACTGCCCGCCGTTATTACCGGTTACCACGTCCCGGCCATAAAACATCCCGATTCTTACGCCTTGGAAGTGCTTCAAAGCATACTTTCCACCGGAAAGAGCTCGCATCTGTACCGGTCCCTGGTGTACGAGCAGCAGATAGCGCTGTATGCAGGCGGGGAGTATGATAATATCTCGATTGATCCCAATATTTTCTATGTTTATGCCGGGGTCATGCCGGGCAAGAGCGCGGACGAGGTGGAAAAGGCTCTCTATTCCGAGATTGAAAAGCTGAAAACGACGCCGGTCACGGATGAAGAGCTGCAGAAGGCAAAGAACCAGATTGAATCAGGCTTCGTCATGGGACAGGATTCCATTTTCTACCAGGCGATGCTGCTCGGGCAGTACGAAACGGTCGCGGACTGGAAACTTGTCGGCAAATACGTGACTAATATCCGCACCGTTACCAGGGAAGATGTCATGCGCGTCGCAAAGGAATACTTTACCGAGGACAACAGGACTGTTGGGATACTCATACCGGTGAAGAACTGATCGTCTTAAATTGCAAATTGCAAATTGCAAAATGGTAGGGCCAGGACAGGCTCACGTGTGGCCCCGTTACAAAAATTGCAAATTGCGTAAAGAGGGTATGCCGGAATGAAAACCATGAAATATATTGTTGTACTAATCCTGTCGCTGGTTTTATTGTCGCTCCCGGGAAAGTCCGGCGCCGAGCCGCTCGGCAAGCGCATCGTGCTTGAGAACGGAATGATCCTGCTGCTCTCCGAAAAGCATTCCATTCCCATGGTAACGCTGAATATGGCAATCACTGCGGGCAGTACGGCCGAACCCGCGGCCAAGCCGGGTCTTGCCTCGCTGACCGCGGCGCTCCTTACCCAGGGAACGACAAAGCGGACCGCGAACCGGTTCAGCAGCGAGGTTGACTTTATCGGCGCTACGATTTCGACAGCGGGCGGTGCTGATTACGCCTCAGCAAGCCTGCGGGTGCTCAAGAAAGACATCCGCCCCGGACTGGACCTGCTCTCGGATGCGCTCATGAACCCCGCCTTCGATCAGAAGGAAATAGACCGGCAGGTCAAGGCTGCACTGGCCGAGATACAGAGACAGAAGGAAGAACCGGGCACTGTTGCCAGTGAGGCTTTTGATAAAGCGGTCTACGGCAATCATCCATATGGCAGGACAAATGATGATATCGCGGCATACCTGCCGAAGCTGAATCGACAGGAGCTCCTCGATTTTTACCGTTCACGGTACACTCCGCATACCGCGATTGTGGCTGTTGTTGGAGATGTGGATGAGAAGGAGACGATACAGCTCCTGAACGATTACTTCAGAAACTGGAAACGCTTTGAACGTCCTCAGGCGGAGAGAGCAGCGCCGCCTGCCATACAGAAGCTCGAAGTAAATAAGATTCATAAAAATATCACGCAGGCGAACATCGATATGGGACACATAGGCATCAACAGGGAAAACCCGGACTATTATGCGGTCTCGATCATGAACTACATTCTGGGCGGCGGCGGTTTTTCATCGCGGCTAATGGACAATATCAGAGACAACAGGGGGCTTGCATACGATGTGCACAGCGGGTTTGAGGCGCTGAAAGAAACAGGAACGTTTGAGGTGACCATCCAGACCAAGAATGAATCGGCAAACGATGTGATCGAAGAAACCCTGAAGGAGATCCGAAGGATGCAGGCGGATTTGGTGTCCGAAAAAGAGCTTGCCGATGCGAAGGCGTACCTGACCGGAAGTTTCCCGCTTAGGATGGATACGTCCGGCAAAATAGCCGGAATGCTTACCTCCATTGAAATATACAACCTCGGCCTCGACTACCCGGATAAATACCCGTCCCTGATCAATCAGGTCACCCGTGAGGATATCCAGAGAGTTGCGAAGAAGTACCTTCATCCTGACTCCATGGCGATCGTTGTTGTCGGAAACCAGGAAAAGGCGAAGCTGAAATATTAAAACAGAGCCAGGAGGCAGGAGTCAAAGTTGTAAGAGTGGGAAGTTTTTAAATCGTTATCAGGTCTTTCTCTTGTCTCCTGAATTCTGGCTTCTGAGTACTACTGAATTTCATGCCCTCAATTATCAAAATACTTCCCGAGCAAGTCATCAATAAAATTGCAGCTGGTGAGGTGGTGGAGAGGCCGGCTTCGGTCGTCAAGGAGCTGATCGAAAACTCTCTGGACGCTGGAGCCACCGAGCTGTTCATAGACGTTGAAAAGGCGGGATTACGCCTTATCCGCGTAACCGACAACGGAAACGGCATGTCCGGCGAGGACGCGCGCATTGCGTTCGAGCGCCACGCGACGAGCAAAATCCGGAGCGATGAGGAACTGCAGTCGGTCCGGACCATGGGCTTTCGGGGCGAGGCGCTCTCGAGCATGGCCTCGGTCGCCAGGATCAGAATGATTACAGCGGAACGCGGCGCTCTCTCCGGAACACTGGTAGAGATCGAAGGCGGAACATTCAAGGCAGTGTCCGACACGGCGGGGGCGCAGGGCACCGCCCTCGAAATGAGCGATCTTTTTTATAATACTCCAGCACGCCTTAAATTTCTGAAAAGTCCGGCGACTGAATTTTCCCATATCGTGACTGCTGTCTCCCGCCAGGCCATGGCGCACCCGTCAGTCCGGTTCAGGCTTACTCATAATAAAAAAACGGTCCTTGACCTGCCGCCCTCCGGATCTTTAAAGGAAAGGGCGTTCCAGGTATATGGAAGCGACATAGCAGACAACCTCATTGTATTGGCGGGCGGCACTGAGGCCGTCTCCGTCGCAGGGCTTCTCGGCGTTCCGGGCTACAGCCGGGCAGATAAAACCTACCAGGACTTTTACGTGAACCGAAGGGCGGTCAGGAACCCTTCGTTGACCCATGCCCTTTACGCTGCATATACCGGTGTATTGATGCGCGAGAGGCATCCTGTCGGCTTTATTTTCGTAGATATCGACCCGGCTTTCGTGGATGTGAACGTGCATCCCGCAAAGGCGGAAATCCGGTTCCGCAACCAATCCCAGATTCACGATCTCGTTCGGGACGCCATCAGGCAGGGGCTGCGGGGGGGAGTTACTACTCCTCTGTTCGGCCATGGAGAACGGGTTAAAGAGGCCGTAGCTGATTATCTGGAAAATGCGGAATCCGGAATTCGGAATGGGGATACCGCCCTCAAGCCCCATCTCCCCTGGGAGTCGAGGTCTGAGATCAGGGGTGATTTCGAATTTGATGCTTCTCATTCGACAATCCGCATTCCGCAATCCGAAATGATGCATCCTCTCGCCCAGATACATGATTCCTTCATCGTGGCCCAGTCCCGGGAAGGAATGGTGATAATAGACCAGCACGCCGCTCATGAGAGGGTATTGTTCGAGAAGCTCGAGGACCAGTTCTCGGCGGGAAGCGTTTCCATCCAGAGCCTCCTGATCGCCGAGCAGGTGCAGCTCGGGCCCGGCCAAAGCGCCCTGCTGTCCGAACATCTTCCGGACCTGAACAAACTAGGACTCGTGCTTGAAGACTACGGGAGCGGCGCTTTCATGATAAAAGGCGCGCCATCTCTTCTCGGGAAGACCGATTACAAACAATTGCTTCTTGACATCCTTGACGAAGTGAATGCTACCGGCAGGATCGGGAAGCTCGAAGAATTGCGGCACGGGATTCTGAGTGTAATGGCCTGCCATCCGGCGATAAAAGTCCATCGCAAGCTGGATGTGAGGGAAATGGAACAATTACTGGAGGACCTTTCCAAATGCCGGATGCCGCATAGCTGTCCGCATGGAAGGCCTGTTCTCATGAAATTTTCCCTCGACGAAATCAAGCGATGGTTCAAGAGAGCATAGAAAAATGGCCCGGCTGCAGGCTCAAACGAATACGCGGAGGACCCACAATGGAATGGTTTTTTGATCCGCAGGCGTGGATTGCGCTTCTGACGCTTACAGCGCTCGAGATCGTGCTTGGCGTCGACAATATCATCTTTATCAGCGTTCTTGTGGGCAAACTTCCCCCGCGGCAGAGGGAGAAGGCGAGAATAATCGGTCTGGCGCTCGCCATGCTGACCCGCATTGCGCTTCTGCTCTCTATCGTCTGGGTCATGAAATTAACAGCCCCGCTCTTTACGGTCCTGGCCAGGGAAATTTCGGGCAGGGACCTCATCCTCATAGGCGGCGGCATGTTTCTGCTCTGGAAGAGCACGATGGAGATACACGGGAACCTTGAGGGTGACGAAGGCGCAGACAGGGAGGCATCCGGCGCATCCCGCTTCGGCAGAATCCTTATCCAGATCGCGATCCTCGACATTGTTTTCTCGCTCGACTCCGTCATTACGGCTGTGGGACTTGCGCAGGACGTTGCGGTGATGATCATAGCCATCATAGCGGCAGTCGGCGTAATGATGCTTTCGTCCCGCGGCATTGGCGCTTTCGTGGACAGGCACCCTACCATAAAAATCCTCGCCCTCAGTTTCCTGGTATTGATAGGCGTTACCCTGATCGTCGAAGGCTTCGGTCTGCATATCCCCAAAGGGTATATCTATTTTGCAATGGCGTTTTCGATTTCAGTGGAGATGTTGAACTTAAAAATGCGCAAGAAAGCGGCAAAGCCCGTTAAACTCCACAAAGCTATGGGCGAAAGCGAAAACCCCCGGTCTGCGGCGAATGAAAAAGATGCAGCCAGATAGGGAACGTTTCATCGCAAGTGTATTTCTTGTGATTAGTATCGTGCTCCCTGGATGCGGGACCGCTATCAGCAAACATCTCCTTTTGAACCAGATGCGGGACGGAAAGGCGCCGCTTATCGTCGATGTCCGTTCGGAAGGAGAGTATGCTAAGGACCATCTACCCGGCGCAATTCACATTTCTTTTTATTCAATCCGTTACGGTCTTGCCGATATGGTCTATCCAAAAAAGGACCCTGTCGTGCTTTACTGTGAACACGGTCCCCGTGCCGGCATAGCCGGTTTTCTTCTGTTTCTCTCAGGCTATGATGCCGTATACCGTCTCGAGGGGCACATGAAGGCGTGGCGTCAGAACGAATTTCCTGTCGAGATAATTACCCGCTGATATAAATATATATGGTGAACCATAAACCTATCCTGATCATAGCCGGTCCCACGGCCGTCGGCAAGACCGATGCATCAATACTTCTTGCCCGGGAATTCGGTGCTGAAATTGTCGGCGCCGACTCGATGCAGATTTACCGGGGGATGAACATCGGTACGGCCAAACCCACAGAGGAACAGCGCAAGCTCGTTTACCATCACATGATCGATATCGTGGCGCCTGACCAGCCCTACAGCGCCGGCGACTACCTGAGGGATGCCCGCTCCGCGATCGACGGCATCATTGCGTCCGGAGGGATTCCGCTGGTCGTGGGCGGAACCGGACTCTATATCCGGGCCCTTACCCGGGGGCTCTTCCACGGACCGTCGGCGGACATGGTTTTGCGCGAGCAGTTCCTCAATCGGGAGGCCGAGGCCGGAGCCGGAACGCTTTATTCGGACCTGGTCAAGGTCGATCCTGAAACCGCCGTCAAGATTCATCCGAACGACCTTCGGAGAACGGTGCGGGCGCTCGAAGTCTTTTATCTCAAGGAACGAAAACTTTCCGATTTTCAGCGGGAGCACGGTTTTCAGGAGAAGCCCTATTCTTGCCGGCTGCTTTTCCTGGTTCGAAACAGGCCCGAACTATACTCCCGCGTAGAAGAGCGCGTCGATTGGATGATAGCCGAGGGACTTGAGGCGGAAGTAAAATCATTAATCGACCGCGGGTACCGTTCGGACCTTCCATCACTGCAAGCCCTGGGGTACAAACACTTCATTGACTATTTTAACGGCAAATCTTCGCGCGACCAGGCGATTGCTCTGCTGAAGCGGGACACCAGGCGGTTTGCGAAGCGGCAGTTTACCTGGTTCCGGCGGGAACCGGAGACGGTCTGGGTTGACATCAGCGGGCTCGTAAACGCTTACGACATAGCGGCCCGCATAAAGAAATACGTTGAAATTTCAAATAACCTGGTATAAGATAACAGCGATGTTGCTTGTGTACGGGGGCACTGCTCTCAGGGGAGGGGTGGATGGGAAAGTCGCAGGTAAATCTTCAGGACATATTCTTGAACCAGATGCGCAAGGAAAAAATTCCGGTAACGATGTATCTCGTCAACGGAGCGCGGCTTACGGGAACGATCAAGGGTTTCGATAATTTCGTCATTCTGATGAAGCAGGAAAACCAACAACTCGTCTACAAGCACGCCATATCCACCATCATCCCCGAAAAACCCGTTGAACTCCTGGAAACGCTTGAAGCGAAGAAGACCGAAACGGAAGCGGCAACACAGGGATAACTTCGTCTTCGCGATCATGCGCTCTCGGCATTTATCAGTATACTCAATTATATAGGACACGATTTAATGGCTAAGCGGACTGCCAGGACAGAAAAGATCAGCATCGGCGTTATCGGCGGCAGCGGTTTATACGAAATGGAAGGGCTTACCGGTGTCAAGACGGTGAACGTTTCGACGCCTTTCGGTAAACCCTCGGACGCGTATATCATCGGCACCCTGCACGGAAAACGGGTGGCGTTTCTTCCCCGTCACGGCCGCGGGCACCGCATTCTCCCCACGCACATTAATTACCGCGCCAATATCTTCGGCATGAAAAAACTCGGTGTCGAGCGGATCATTTCGGTCAGCGCGGTCGGCAGCATGAAGGAAGAGATCAAGCCCGGAGATATCGTTATCCCGGACCAGTTCTATGATCACACCAAACGCCGGGACAGCACCTTCTTCGGAAACGGTGTCGTTGCCCACGTCGGCATGGCTGACCCGGTATGCGCACGGCTGTGCAGCGTCCTCATAAAGTCGGGAAAAAGCGTCGGTGCAATTGTCCACCCTAAGGGCACCTACCTTTGCATGGAAGGGCCGCAGTTCTCAACGAGGGCCGAGTCCTTCGTCTATCGCAGCTGGAATGTCGACGTGATCGGCATGACCAACGCCACCGAAGCCAAGCTTGCCCGCGAGGCGGAAATCTGCTACAGCACAATCGCCCTTGCGACGGATTACGACTGCTGGCACCATAGCGAGGAGGCCGTGACCGTCGAGGCCGTCCTTGCCGTCATGAAGCACAACATTGAAACATCCAAGGCGATGATCCGCGAGGCCGTGCGAATGCTTCCGCAAACCCGGGAGTGTGCATGCGGTGAAGCGCTTCGAAATACGATCATGACGCCGGAGAAGCTCATGCCGGCAAAGACCAGGAAAGACCTGGCTCTGCTCATCGGGAAGTATCTGAAGAAAACGAAATAGGAGGTTATTCTTGAGCTTGCTCGTAGTGGGAACGGTTGCGCTCGATTCGGTCAAAACCCCTTTTGGCACCGTCGATAATGCGCTTGGCGGTTCAGCGACGTATTTTTCAACCTCTGCCAGTTATTTCACGGATGTCCGCCTCGTTGCCGTAATCGGCAATGACTTCCCCAGGGAACACATCCAGTTTCTCAAAAGCAGGAATGTCGACACACGCGGTCTCGAGGTCCAGAACGGCCAAACGTTCCGCTGGAAGGGGGAATACGGCTACGATCTTAACGAGGCTCATACGCTGGCCACCGACCTGAACGTTCTCGCCACCTTTAAACCTTCTATTCTCGACGACTACCGCGGCAGCGACGTGGTATTTTTAGCCAACGTGGACCCTGAAATTCAGCTTGACGTGCTGAGGCAGGTGAAGAAACCGAAGCTTGTCGCCTGCGATACCATGAATTACTGGATATCAAGCAAATCTGAGGCTCTGAAACGGACCTTGAAAGAAGTGGACCTGCTTACGATCAATGAAGCCGAAATCCGGCAGCTTGCAGGCGATGCAAGTCTGATGAAAGCGGCGAAAATCGTGCAGGCGATGGGACCGAAAACAATCATCGTGAAGCAGGGAAGCTACGGCGCTCTAATGTTCAATGGCCACAGCGTGTTCAGCGCTCCCGCCTATCCTCTTGAAACTGTTTTCGATCCTACCGGGGCCGGCGATACGTTCGCCGGCGGTTTTATCGGATATTTGGCAAGTACGATGAACTTTTCCGAAGAGAGCATGAGAAAGGCCGTCATCTTCGGAAGCGTGATGGCTTCGCTCAATGTTGAGGCGTTCAGCCTTGACCGGCTCAGGAGTCTCGACTACAAGGAAATAGAGGAAAGGTACCGGGAGTTCAAGCAGCTGACGCACTTTGAAGATATCTGAGGGGAGCTTAAAAAAGAGAACTTTGAACAGAAGTGTCAGAGTATCAGAGTGCTTGGCACTGTGATACTTTGACGCTTTGACACGTTATTGATTCTTATGTTTACCGTCGACCCCAACATAACTGACCTCAAAAACAAGGAGAAAAGCCTTTGCCATCTGCTTTTCTCCATGAATATCCACGAGGTCGCAACGCCCGAAATGAGCGTTGAAGAGGCCCGAACCTACGTTTTATTCTTCCGGGAGGGGATCGGCAAGATGTCGGCATATATCGGTCTTAATTTCATCAACAGCGGTCGAAAACTATACTATACTCATTCCGCAAATCCCTTCTCCATCGAGGAGAGGCCCGCCGTCGAGAATGAAGCTCTAGGTTTTGCAGAGGATCTTGGCGCCATGCTTGACGTGATAAATATCGATAAAATGTCATGGGAGGAAAAGAGAACCTGGTTTGAGGAGCATGAGGTATTTTCGATAAAAAAGAAGACGGAAGAGCAGGCCTTTTCCTCTCCATCAGTACAACCTTCCGTTGTGAATGCAGCCGACGCTCCTGGTTGCGTCGTTCAACCCCCGGCCCAGCCATCCGCGGCCCGGCCTGCCTCTTCTATCCCGGACTCCGAAACGCAAAACGCTCTGGAGCGCCCCGGGGTGGCCCCGAAAAGTGAACCTGCCGGCAAACCGGCTGCTTCAGGATATGAGCCGCAGCAGCAGTCGCAGGATATCCGGAAAAAACAAACAGCAGGGCCGGCCGCTAAAACAATGATTTCCCCGTCCTCAGCGGCGATCGAATCGCCTGTTTTCGAGAGGACTGGCGATGTGCTTGAAGAGGCGGTAAAGGCAGGCGTTGTAAAAGCTCCCAAGACCCAGCTTGCAAAGGACATTCAGGCCTCAGCAGGCGTTGTGAGCAGGGACAAGGAAGCGCTCGCTCGGCTTTTCTCATCATTTTGAAGTTCTGAGTGAGCGATGGCGACCAATACTGTTATTCCAATGTTAAGAATCGAGATGGCACTGTCCCGGCTTGTACGGGACTGCAAGGAGTTCAAAGGGATGCCGATCATGAAGCGCTATACGACAGCAATATTTATCGTGACTGTCCTTGCAGGCTGCGCAATGGTGACTGCGCCGAAAGTCGATAAAACCAGAATGGCAGAAGGGTATTATATGAAGGCGCTGTCACATCTTCAGGAAAATAATTACGAGATGGCCTCCGTCGAATTCAACCGTTCGATCCAAACAGACAGCAACTTCAAGAGTTCCTATTACGGCCTCGGCCTCATCAGCGATTACCAGGGGAAGCTCGACGACTCGGCCAAGTATTACCAGGAGGCCATTGAAAGGGATGGGGATTTTTCCGAGGCGTACAATGCTCTCGGCGTAGTTTATTTCAAGCAGCAAAAATGGAATGAGGCAGTTAAGGCGTTCAGGAAGGCCCTGGAAAATAAATTATACAAGACGCCGCATGTACCGTATCTCAATATGGGTGATTTGTATATGGCACAGAAGGACTACGATAAAGCCATCGCGGCCTATCGAGACTCGAAACGATACGTCAACCTCGAGCTTACCATATTCAAGCTCGGTACCGCTTTATATGAAGCCGGAAGAACCAGGGACGCCATCAACGAGTTCCAGGACGGAGTAAACGTCGCCCCGCAGAACGCAAGCATCAGATTCAGTCTGGCGGTCGCGCTCCTCAAAGATGGCAACAAGAAAGCTGCGCTGGTCCAGTTTAAGAAGGCGTCTGAACTGGCTCCCCGGAGCGATGTTTCTGTGAAGGCAAACGATTATATAAAAACCCTGAGGTGATTAAATGGGTACGTTAGGACAGTATCTGCATGATGCGCGAGTTGAAAAGGAAATTGACCTGCGGGACGCGGCGCAGCAAACCCGGATCAGCATTCAATATCTGAAGGCGCTTGAAAACGAGGATTTTACGAAACTTCCGGGGGAGGTATTCGTTAAGGGATTTCTGAAAAACTACGGCCGTTTTTTAAATCTTGATGAAGCCGAGATCATGAAGAGATATGCGGAACTCAAGTCGAAATCCGCTGTTACTGTTATTCCCTCAGTCCCGGCCGACAGCGATAAACCTGCTGCAGTCGTCCCGGCGCTGACAAAAAATAAACAAATACCGATTGAACCGTTTGTCTGGGGAGCTGTCATTTGCGTCCTGGTGCTCGTTTTTCTGTTCGCGTCGTTCCCGTCAAAAAGTCCGGTTGAGGTGCAGACGGCAGCGGTGCCCGGTCTGCCCGCTTTCTCGGCGCAGACGGACACCTCCCAGAGTCATTCGCCCGAAAAACTCTATCTTGAATTAATCGCACTTGAAGATACCTGGCTCCTGGTCAGAACTGACGGCAGTCCTCAGAAGAAAGCGGTTCTCAAGCAAGGGGAAAACCTGATCTGGAGCGCCGACGAGCGGTTCTTGCTGAGCTATGGCAACATAGGATCTCTTAAGCTGGTGCTCAATGGCGAAGAGATTGCCGTGAACGGACCGAAAGTAAATGTCGTCAGGGATCTGGCGATTACCCGTGCCGGCATTGTTAATCAGCCCGCCGCACTACAGCAGGCAGCCAAGCGCAAACCGCTGATTACGGCTCCCGCAGACCAGCCTTCCGGTGGAGAGCAGAAACCGGTTCTTGCCCAACCCGCTATTATCGAACAAAAGCCCACTGGTACGGGTCAAAAGCCGGCCCTTGCTCAACCTGCTGTTGCAGAAAAAAAGCCTTCCGGAGCGGAACAAAAGCCGTCAGTTGCCGGTCATGAACCGGCTGTTGTTGATCAAAAGCGATCTGCTTCACAGACCCATGCTGAAGCCGCGCCAAAACCGGTTGAACATAAACCCGCCGAAAAACCCGTTGCGACACCGCAATAGTCGTTCTCAGTACTCTGGATTTTAAACCCTGGCTTGCCTGCGGATGCCGGGATTCTTTTCCACGCTTAAAATCGTAAAAGAAAACTAATACTTTAGACTTGACAATAGCGTATCTTTTGCTATGATTTGTTCACTATTGCCCAGTCAAAGGAGAATATTTATGAGAAAAGTTCTGGTATTAACTGCTCTATTGATGTTTGTTGCGGGTTCGGCAATTGCGAAGGAGGGTGCATTTCTCGGCGCCTATCTGATTCCTTCCGCAAAAGTGTCAGGACTCGATTCCGGTGACGGTTACGGCTTTCGCGGCGGAATTGGAAGCGGCCGGTATTTTTCATTTGAAGCAAGCTACGAGAGGACCAGCTATGACAACAGCACTGATCTGACAGGCCTTGCAGCGGACCTCAGGATTAACTTCCCTCTTACCAGTCTGGACAGCCAGAATGTAATGACCCTGGAGCCGTATCTGAAGGCAGGCTTCGGCCTTTCAGAACTGGACTGGCCCGGTGGATCCGACTCCGGCAACGGATTACGAATCGGTTTCGGCGTGGAACTCTATTTGTTTCGTGAACTTTCGGTGAATGCGGGGTGGACCAGAACAGAAGCATCTTTTGATACCGATGATGCGACAATCAGAACGTTCGATGTCGGCGTTATTTATCATTTTATCTAACACACATATAATTCCGCAGCCGGTCTGGTTCAGACCGGCTTTTTTTTGGCTTCTTTTAGTCCCATCCGCTCTACATGGCTTCCCTTCCAGAAGATTCTTCCGCATGACCTGCATTTCATAAATACAGTTTGCCTTTGATAAACATATTCGGGCACCAGTTCCTTGACGTCCGATTTATCGATATTTGTCAGGAGCTGATTGCAATGTGAACAGCGAGTAAGAGGAAGAATCTTCTCTTCAATCGGGAAGGCCGAAAGAACCCGGGAGAGCTGTTCCTCTACCTTGTCTTCATGAATAAAAAAATGACGGGCCGCAAGGGGCCGCTTCACAAGTCCTGTGTCACGGGTGAGGATAATGCGGTACTCTTCGAGGGAAAGACGGATGATTTCGTTGTCGTCAAGGCCGCTGCCATACAGCACGTCGTATCCCAGCAGTCTCATCCGCTTCGCGAGCCTGCCCAGCATGACATCAGCGATAAATTTCATAAAAATCCACTACGTGCCACGAAAAAAGCAAAACATGCCTTCTTGGCAGGAATCGTTTACTGAAATCTTTTCAGCCGCAGCGAATTCGTGACCACGCTCACCGAACTGAACGCCATGGCCGCTGAGGCGAACATCGGATTCAAGAGGCCCTTTGCTCCTATAAAAGGGAAGAGCACGCCCGCGGCAACCGGTATGCCGATAACATTATAGAAAAAAGCCCAGAACAGGTTCATCTTTATTGTCTTTACGGTTTTTCTTGAGAGCCGTATGGCCGATGCCACTGCGCGAAGATCGTCCTTGATCAGCGTAACGTCGGACGCTTCAATCGCGACGTCGGTGCCGGTCCCGATCGCTATTCCCACATCTGCCTGCGTGAGCGCAGGCGCGTCATTTATTCCGTCGCCCACCATTGCAACCACCCGGCCTTCAGACTGCAGTTTTTTTACCGTTTCCATTTTGTCCTGAGGTCTCACCTCCGCAAGCACGCGCGAGATGCCAAGTTCCCGGGCGATTGCCTCGGCAGTGCGGCGGTTGTCGCCGGTCAGCATCACGACTTCAAGTCCCAGTTGCTTAAGCATCGATACAGCCTCGCGAGAGTGCTCTTTCACAGTATCGGCGACGACGATTATACCGGCCGCGGCATTGTCAACTGCGACGAGCATCGGAGTCTTTCCCTGGGCGGACATTTCCACAATCCGGGGCGACAATGATCCGAACGCGACGCCCTGTTCGGCCATCAGACGCTCGTTCCCGATCAGGACGGTTTTGCCCTTGATCCGGGCTTTTATGCCGTGGCCGGGAAGGGCTTCGAATTCGTCATTATTGTCGAGCGTGATGCCTTTCTCAATCGCAAAGCGAACGATTGCCTGTCCGAGCGGGTGCTCCGACGCTCTTTCAGCGGACCCGGCCAAGAAAAGGATCTCCTGCTCCGTCATTCCGTTGCTCAAAATGTCGGTTACGCGCGGTTCACCCCTGGTGAGCGTACCGGTCTTATCGAGCACGATCGTATCGATCTTCTGAGCTCGCTCCAGGCTTTCCGCGTTCTTGAACAGGATCCCGTGCTCGGCGCCCTTGCCCGTTCCAACCATGACAGCGGTCGGAGTCGCAAGCCCCATTGCGCACGGGCAGGCAATGATCAGTACAGCTATGAAGTTCAGGAGGGCGAAGGAAAACCTCGTTTCTTCAGGCCCGAACACGTACCAGAGACCGAAGGTAATAATGGCGAGAGTAATGACCGATGGAACAAAGATGCTCGAAATGTAATCAGCGAGACGCTGAATCGGCGCCTTGGAACCCTGGGCCTCCTGGACCATCCTCACTATCTGTGATAGCGTGGTGTCCTTGCCGACCTTATTCGCTTCGAACGTAAAGGAGCCCGTCTTGTTGATGGTTGCGCCGATTACCTGGTCCCCGATCTTCTTATCGACCGGAAGGCTCTCGCCTGTAAGCATGGATTCATCAACTGAAGAATACCCATCACGAACAATGCCGTCGACCGGTATCTTTTCTCCGGGCCGCACGATGATCAGGTCGCCGGACTCGACGTCTTCGATCTGTATGTCGAGCTCTGCTCCGTCACGAATGACGCGGGCCGTGCGGGGCTGAAGACCCATGAGTTTTTTGATTGCTTCACCCGCGCGCGTTTTTGCGCGCACTTCAAGGTATTTTCCGAACAGTATGAGCGTAATGATCACCGCGGACGTGTCGTAGTAGGCGCCGGCGTGGCTCCCGTGCTGCGGGAATACGGAAGGGAAAAACGTGAGCGCCGCGCTATAGCCGAATGCCGCGGAAGTGCCGACAACCACAAGGGTGTTCATATTAGTGCTGCCGTGCCGCAGCGAGGCCCAGGCGTTCTGATAGAAATGACGGCCTGCCCAGAACTGGACGGGCGCGGTCAGAAAGAAGAGAATGAACCACATTGTCCGCCGGGGAACGATCTCCCCGACGGGAAGCATGTCCTGAAAACTGCCCAACAGAACGAGGGCTGAGAGGACCACGCTGCCGACCAGTTTCGTCCGCAGTGCGGAAAGCTCCTGCTCGCGCGCTTCCTTTTCAATCTCCAGCGCTGAACGGCCCTCTTCCTGCTTCGGAATGAGGAAACCGGCTTTCTCTATCGCACGCCTGATATCCCTGATGCCGGTCTGGCCGGGAACATATTGCAGGTCGACCGTTTCCGTTCCGGCATTCACCGTGGCCTTCAGGACGCCGTCGATGCGGGATACGATCGCCTCCAGCTCTCCGGCGCGGGACGCGTCGAGGTCGAGGACCGGCAGGGAAATGTTCTCGGTAACCGGCTGGTATCCCGAATCGACGATGCTCGCTATTAAATTTTCAAGCCCTACCGCAGAGGGATCGAATTCAACGACGGCTTTCTCGTTCGCAAAGTTCACGTTGGCGCTGGTCACGCCGGCAACCTTCGAGATGTCTTTCTGGATAGCCGCCGCGCAATTAACGCAGGTCATGCCCTTGACGGGGATTATCGCTTTTTTGGTTTCCATACGCGCATATTACCATAAAGTCAAAGTCATGCAAAATGAGAAGTTAAGGCAATCCATGGAGTATAACGATGTTTTATGTCGCGGAAATTTAATCATTGTCCGAGCGTCATCATATACTGCAATATGTCGGTTTACATGGTTTATCCGCGTCTCTGCGCCATCTCTTTTCTGGACTTTTGCAAAAGTTTGTAGTAATGTCTTCATAAATCAAGTATTTATGTCTAAACTGTCCGTGGAGACTATGGCTGATATAGAATCCATCCAGCAAAAGATCGTTGCATTCCGGAACGAGCGAGACTGGGCGCAATTCCACGATCCCAAGAACCTCGCCGAGGCCCTCTCCATTGAAGCAGGGGAACTGCTCGAAAACTTTCTCTGGAAGACAACCGAGCAGTCCCGGAAACTCACTCCTGAAGAACTCAAGAACGTCAAAGAAGAACTAGCCGACATCTTTATTTTTCTCACCTATCTTTGCGAGGAGTATAAGATTGATTTACTGCAGGAAGTGGAAAAGAAGATCGCAGTGAACGAAGCGAAGTATCCCGTGGAGAAGGCGAAGGGGTCAGCTAAGAAGTATTCAAACTTGTAGCTGGAGATAATGTCAGTGAATTACTTTTTTGATGCTTGTGGCACAGTTGAGACCATAATAAAGCAATGGCAGCCAAATGGATGTTCGACTGAAAAAGATTTCGAAAAGTCGCTCGTCAATGAACTGCAGCAGAAGCTACAGAACAAAAAAATCATAACCCAATATGGATCCGGCAAACAGAAAGTGGATATCGTTGTTCAGGATGAGGTTCCGATCGAAATAAAGAAGGACATAAAAAGCAATGCTGTTTTGCAACGCTTGATCGGTCAGATTGAGCAATACCTTGTAAATTGGAAGTATTTGCTACTCGTTGTATGCGGAGAGATCATGCCTGATTATCTTATGATGCTGGAAGACTACGCTAAAAAGAAAACGGATTTTATGGGTGACAATAGGATCTATATCATCGTTAAAAATAATCATCGATGAACCTTACCGAATACCACGCCAAATACTATGCCTATGAACTGACCAAACGTTGCGCTTCGGATAGCGTCGAAAAGCTCGCTGGAGCGCTGGTTGACGCACAGGTAGACCTGAATCCGCATCAAGTAGATGCCGCCCTTTTTGCATTCCGGTCACCGCTCTCGAAGGGCGGTATCCTGGCTGACGAGGTCGGGCTCGGTAAGACCATCGAAGCTGGGCTGGTCATATCGCAGCACTGGGCGGAGCAGCATCGAAGAATCCTGATTATCACTCCCGCTAACCTTCGCAAACAATGGCATCAGGAACTACAGGAAAAGTTTTTTCTTACCTCGATAATCCTCGAAAGCAAACCCTACAATGAAGCAATCAGGAAGGGTAATTTCAAGCCCTTCGAGTCCGGCAACATCATCATCTGTTCCTACCAGTTTGCCCGCGGCAAAGCAGCCGACATACATGCTATCCCATGGGATTTGGTAGTTATCGACGAGGCCCATCGTCTTCGCAATGTCTACAAACCTTCAAACGTTATTGCCAACACGTTAAAGCAAGCTCTCAAGCAAGCACCAAAACTACTCTTAACCGCCACACCCCTTCAGAACTCGCTCCTTGAACTTTATGGTCTTGTCAGTTTTATTGACGAACACACGTTTGGCGATCTGAAGAGCTTTCGAGAGCAGTATTCGAACCTGAGTGATAGAAGTACCTTCGCCGCACTTAAAACCCGCATCAGTCCCATTTGCCACCGGACTCTTCGGCGCCAGGTACTTCCCTACGTGCGTTTCACTCAGCGTTATTCTATAGTACAGCCCTTTACACCCGAAGAGAGCGAAGACAAGCTCTACAATCTGGTTTCCGACTATCTTCGACGAGACAATCTGCAGGCCCTGCCGGCTAGCCAACGATCTCTTATGACGCTCGTCCTGCGCAAGATCCTTGCTTCCTCCTCCTTCGCAATAGCAGGTTCTCTTGAAACCATCAGCAACCGGCTTCAGCTGCGTCTTAAAAAACAGGAGCCAGAACAGCCTCTTCAGGATGAACTCGACCAGGATTACGAGTCTCTGGGCGAAACAGCCGACGAATGGACCGATCAGGATGCAGAGGAAGCTTTGACGCCACAAGATCGAGCTGCCATTGAACAGGAAATAAAGGATCTCGAAAGCTTCAGACAGCTAGCGGTTTCCATTCAATACAATGCTAAGGGGAGAGCGCTCCTCAAGGCGCTTGAAGTCGCATTTGCCAAGGCGCGAACCCTCGGCGCAGATGAAAAGGCGATTATATTTACCGAATCCAGGCGGACCCAGACATACCTGCTTCGGATCCTGGCCGAAAGTCCATGGAACGAAGGCATCGTTCTATTCAATGGTACAAATACCGATGAATCTTCTCGCCAAATCTATAAAGATTGGTTGAAAATTCATGAAGGAACGGATCGAGTTACTGGATCCCGTACTGCCGATACGAGAGCCGCCCTGGTTGATTACTTCCGGGAAAAAGGGCGCATCATGATAGCCACAGAAGCGGGGGCTGAAGGGATAAACCTGCAGTTCTGCTCTCTTGTGGTCAATTACGATCTGCCCTGGAATCCTCAGCGAATCGAACAGCGCATCGGCCGTTGCCATCGATATGGTCAAAAGCATGATGTTGTCGTGGTGAACTTCTTGAATCGCAACAACGAGGCGGACCTGCGTGTATTCCAGCTTCTTTCCGAAAAGTTCATGCTGTTCGAGGGTGTTTTTGGAGCGAGTGACGAGGTTCTGGGTGCCATAGAGTCTGGCGTTGACTTCGAAAAGCGGATCGCAGACATTTACCAGCGCTGCCGGACACCTGAGGAGATAAAGGCTTCCTTCGATCAACTTCAGCTTGAGTTAAATATCCAGATCGATGAGGCAATGACCAATACGCGCCGGCAATTGCTCGAAAACTTCGATGATGAAGTAAAAGAGAAGCTGCGCATGAGCGACGAAAGCTCGCGGCAGTATCTGAACCGTTATGAACGGCTGCTGATGCAGCTGACTCGTTATGAATTGCGAGATTGCGCCGAATTTTTGGACGGTTCTGCCTTCCGCTTGAAGTCATGCCCCTATGCGGGAGATATTCCGCTCGGTCTTTATGAACTACCCAGGCGTACCGGCGAGGCACATTTATATCGGCTTAACCATCCTCTTGCTGTCAGCATCCTTGAAAAGGCAAAAGAACGAGCTGTTCCGCCGGCTGAAATCGTCTTTGATTATAGCGAGCATGAAGGCAAGGTAAGCAGGTTGGAACCGTACCTTGGCAAGCGTGGCGAGTTATTGCTCAGTTTCTTTACAGTCGAATCCCTTGACCAGGCAGAAGATCATTTGCTCTGTGCTGCCATTACAGAAGATGGGCAGGTATTGGATGATGACCTAGCGCAAAGGTTATTGTCTTTACCCGCTAAAACTATTTCACAGTTGACAGATATTGCAGACAGTGACAAACTACGGTCGATTACCGATGAGCGCCAGACAGCAATTCAAAAAGGAATATCCGAGCGCAATGCCCGCTTTTTCGAGGCGGAAGCAGAGAAACTTGATGGTTGGGCGGACGACCTTAAGCTCGGGCTGGAAAGGGAAATCAAGGAGCTTGATCGGCAAATCAAGGAAACGCGCCGTGCGACTACAGCCTCGCTGACTTTGGAAAATAAACTTGCAGGACAGAAACAGATTAAGACGCTTGAGGCTCAACGAAGCCAGAAGAGAAAGTTGCTGTTTGAAGCGCAGGATGAGATTGACAGGCAGCGGGAACGATTAATTGCAGATATTGAAGTGAAATTAAACCATATAGTTAATTCTCAGGCACTTTATTATATACAGTGGATTCTTGAATAGCAGGACGTCAGAAATATCGATAATTAAAGCTATTTAAAAGGAGACGGCAATGAATACAACACTGGAGAGGATTATCGTTAAAGGACTTCATGGCAACAGAACGATTGATGCTCGTGTGGAGGATGACACCCTCGTTCTTGTTGGTGAAAATGGATCAGGGAAAACTACTTTTCTCAGGATCCTTTTCCATATTTTATCAGGAAGATGGCTCTCATTAATTCAATATCGCTTTGATACAATTGCGGTTACGGTCAAAGGCGAAAATTATGAACTATCTCATGAGTTGCTCAGTAAGGGATTTGAAAAAGTGGACCGCCGCTTCTTGCAGGAGTTGCCGCCTCCACTGCGGAAGCGAATGATGGATTTAATTCATTCAGGTGAAGCGGATCGTATACCTATGGAGCTTGAAAGACTCAGATCGCGATATGGTATCCCGACTGAAGTTATAATGCGACAGCTTAATCTTTTTGAAGACCAGCCACGTGGCCTCAACAAAGAAATTCAGCTGCAGATCGAGAAGATTCATCAAGCTACGAACGCGCAAATACTTTATCTACCGACGTATAGACGAATTGAGCGTGAACTCAGCAGTATCTTTGAGGGTTTTGATCCTGACGAATTTCGTCGCTCTAGGAGCCGCCATATCCCGCGGGAAGCAGAAAAAGCCTATATTGAATTAGTCGAATTCGGTATGCTCGACGTTGAGCGAGCCATTAAAGAAGTTCTGGAGACATTGAAAGATTTTGCACGTGAAAATCTCAACATTCTTACCCTTAAGTATCTTGGAGATGTTGTGAATCGTGAGTATCAGAATGTCGGCATGGTCAGGATTTCAGAAACATCCGAAGATACCATTCGTAGCGTTCTTGATCGGATACATGAAAGTATATTGACTAAAGACCATAAGGAGCATCTGTTTAATGTCATTAACGACGCGCGATCAAGCGATGATCCTAACGAACATAGTAAAATTATTTGCCACTATTTTCTCAAACTATTGGATTTTCAGGAGAGCTTAAAAGAAAGAGAGCGACACATATCAGCTTTTTGCGACCTTTGCTCCGAATATATCGTTGATAAACAACTGGTTTATAATAGCGCAACCTTTAACTTTTCAATCGTTCCTAAGAATGGAGACAACAGTGATACTGGTATTGAGCTAAGTGATTTATCTTCAGGTGAAAAACAGATTGTGTCGCTTTTCAGTCATCTCTACCTTTCTGGAAATAAGCGATATTTTGTATTAATCGATGAGCCTGAACTTTCGTTATCAGTGCCATGGCAAAAAAGATTTCTTACTGATATTAGGAAAAGTGAGTTTTGCGCCGGATTGGTAGCAGTTACTCATTCACCTTTTATCTACGATAACGAGTTAAAACGCTATGCACATTCGCTAGGAGAATTTATGACTTTGCGGAGTGCTAAGGAATGAGCATGATTCAGATACATTCTGACGCACTGAACAGCAGTAATCCTGCTTATCATGAATTTCTTCTTTTCTATAAAGAGAAGGACAAGGTCGTGTATGGGTTTGTAGAGGGCAAAGGTGATCCGTCTTTCTATCGCAGCATGATAGAGCATAATTTACTGAACGGTTGGAAGGTTAAGCTTATTAGATCCGGCAATAAGAGTAATGTTTATAAGATTGAGTCAGATTTCGATTGGACACGCTTTTCAGCGCGGCGCATTTGTTTTTTTGTTGATAGGGATCTCAGCGAATTTGTTCCACATGCGTATCAACCAAAGCAGAACATATATGTAACTGATAAGTACTCAATAGAAAATGACGTAATAAGTTATTCCATGTTAGAACGCGTGCTTGAGGAAGTTATGAATGTTACTGAAATGAAACCCGATGAATGTGATGAAATGCAAAAGCATTTCGAGCAAAACCTTGAAATTTTTTCGGAGGCCATGGTGCCGATTATGTGTCAAATAATCAAATGGCAGCGAGAGGGAAGTCGGCCTACTTTAGAAGATATTCAACCAAAGGAAATGTTTGTCTTTACTGATGACAAGATTGCTTTAAAAGCAGGATTTGCTACCTCAGATTCTCGTATTGCGTATGCTGGCAGTTGTTGCAGACTTCAATATGAATCATGTGACGGTGTAAGCGAGATTGAAAAAGAATTTCGTGATAAAGCTGGTTCGGCAAAATATATCAGAGGAAAATATTTAATGTGGTTTTTTGTTCAGTATGCGCTGAGTGTCCATAAGTCGATTGCTAAATTCTGTGAAAAATATAAATCTCCGCCAAGGATGAAAGCTTCACTAGGGCACTCGAATGCATTGGTTATATTGGGACCGAGAGCGCGTATACCTGACTCTCTAAAAGCGTTTATTAATCAAAATTATATTCAGTATGTTCACCAATTGGTCTAACTTGACAGGCAGCACCATTTAACGAGTGAGATGAATCGCATGAAGCAAAAACTGGAACTAACCTGGATCGGCAAAGAAATCCGGCCGAAACTTGAGCCTCGTATCCTGCTTGAAGACCCGGAAAAGTCCTACCACGCGCCGCATCGGGTGGCGAAGAAAGACATTTTCGACAATAGCTTGATCTTTGGCGACAACTTGTTAGCATTGAAGGCGCTGGAGCAGGAGTTTGCCGGTAAGGTAAAATGCATTTTTATTGATCCGCCATACAACACTGGGAGCGCATTTACTCACTATGATGATGGTGTAGAGCATTCTATCTGGTTGTCGTTGATGCGCGACCGGATGGAGATTCTTCGCAGTCTTCTAGCAGAGGACGGTTCACTGTGGATCACCATTGACGACAATGAAGCCCATTATTTGAAAGTGTTGTGCGATGAGGTGTTTGGCGGGCTAATTACAAAACAACCATAACATGGCAGCGAAAATATAGTGTCAGTAATCGTTTTCAAGGAATCGCGACGATTTGCGATTTTGTACTCGTCTATGCTAAGAGTGATAAGTTTCAAAACAATCTTCTCCCCAGAAGCGAAGAGTCTACAGCACGATACAGCAATCCAGACAATGATCCGCGCGGCCCTTGGAAGGCAGTTGATTACCTAAATCAGGCAACTCCCGAAAAGCGAAGGAATCTTTGCTATGACATCATCAATCCGAATACCGGCGATATTATAAAAAATACCAAAAAAGCATGGAAGTATGACCCTGATACACATAGGCGTCATGTAGAAGAAAGGCGGATCTGGTGGGGACGCGATGGACGTAACACAGTTCCTGCTCTAAAGCTGTTTCTATCTGAGGTGCGTGATGGTATGACGCCGCATAACTGGTGGCCTCACGAAGAGGTTGGGCATACAGATGAAGCTAAAAAAGAAATGATTGGCTTGTATGGAGCGCGCGATGTATTTGATACGCCTAAGCCAGAGCGTTTGCTTCAACGTGTCCTTGAAATTTCTACCAAGCAGGGAGACTTGGTTTTAGATTCTTTCGCCGGTTCTGGCACAACTGGTGCTGTTGCTCATAAAATGGGTCGACGGTGGATTATGGTAGAGCTGGGCGAGCATTGCCATACACACATCATCCCGCGTATGAAGAAGGTTATCGACGGCCAGGACGCGGGCGGGATTACGGAAGCTGTGGGTTGGAAGGGTGGCGGCGGATTCCGATATTACAGGCTGGCACCGTCGCTGCTTGAAAAGGATAAGTGGGGTAATTGGGTCATTAACAAGCAATACAATGCCGCCATGCTAACCGAAGCGCTTTGTAAGCTGGAAGGTTTTGTCTATGCCCCGAGCGATGCCGTCTACTGGCAGCATGGTCATTCGAGCGAGCAGGATTTCATTTATGTAACCACGCAGAACCTGAACAATGATCAACTCCAGGCATTAAGCGATGAAGTCGGGCCGGGTAGATCGCTTTTGGTCCTGTGCTCCGCTTTCCGGGGAAAGTCTGACCGGTATCCTAACCTGACCATTAAAAAGATTCCGAATGCCGTCTTGAAGCGGTGCGAATGGGGACATGACGATTACAGCTTGCAGGTAGAGAACCTGCCGAAGGCTCCGCCGAAGAAGGGGCAGCAGGGATTATTTGACGAGGAAGAGGCTTAAGGCTGTTGTCCGCAGATTGCGCAGATTGACGCAGATTGAAAGAGGTTGGCAATGAGGAAGAAACCCCTTTATGAACGAATCCGATTCATTCTTGAATCAGCTCGTACAGGCGTTGCCCGGACAGTCAACACGACGCAGGTCGTCTCCAATTGGCTGATCGGGCGCGAGCTCGTGGAAGAGGAACAGCACGGCGACAAGCGGGCTGAATACGGGCAGAAATTGATAATTCAGACTTCAGAGCGCCTTCGGAAAGATTTCGGAGCAGGCTATTCAGTCCAAAACCTGTTTTATATGCGGCAGCTTTATCAGACTTATCCTTTGCTGTTGCCCGCTTCGCGATTCTCCACGCACTGCGTGGAAAATCTATTCCGACTGATAAAATCCACGCGGTGAGTGGAAAATCCGACGCATTGTCTCGGAAATTATCTCTCCCCGCCGTACTCTCATTCACCGAAATTGGCCACGCACTGCGTGGCCAATCCTGGAAGCCGGGATTGCTCCATCCTGATCTTTCCTGGACACATTACCGCACACTCCTTAAAGTCGACAAAACAGAGATACGCGCGTTCTATGAGATCGAAGCGATCAAGAACAACTGGTCAGCACGGGAGCTGGAGCGGCAGATCAACAGCCTGCTGTATGAACGGCTGGCCCTGAGCAAGGACAAGAAGGGCCTGATGAAACTGGCGACGAAGGGGCTCGAAGTGCAGAGGCCCGTCGACGTTTTCAAGGACCCGGTGGTCATGGAGTTCCTCGACCTTCCTGCGACGCCGAAGCTCGTTGAATCGGACCTGGAGCAGGCGCTGATCAACAACCTCCAATCCTTTCTCCTGGAACTCGGAAAGGGTTTCGCATTCATCTCTCGTCAGGAGCGGATCAGCCTGGACGGCGATCACTTCTATATCGATCTGGTATTCTATCACGCACTTCTTAAATGCTACGTGCTCATCGATCTCAAGACCGGGAAGCTTACCCATCAGGACCTCGGCCAGCTTCAATTGTATGTCAATTACTTCGACCATGAGCGCCGGACGAAGGGCGATAATCCCACGCTGGGCCTGATCCTCTGCACGGACAAGAACGATGCTGTGGTCCGGTATACACTCGGGCCGGACCAGGAGAAGAAAATATTCGCGAGCAGGTATAAACTGTATCTGCCGACGGAAGCTGAGCTTAAGGCTGAGTTGAAACGTGAAATCAGGGAGCTTGGCGTAACGTCGACAAAATACAATTGTCGCCGCAGTGCGGCGACAATGAGAATGGCTTGCAGATTGTCTTTGCAGTGTAGAGACAATCAGAGGATATCTAATAAATTGTGTCCGCACCTCGGACAGAATCTGAAATCGGCCTACGCCGGGGTGACGCCAAATAAGGTGACGCGATGAACAAGCATGTAAATGCCATAGCCGGTCGGCTCAGTCTTCGGCCGCCTCAGAGACGATCCCTTGAAATCCTCGACCGTATCACCGAGATTGTACCGCCTCGCAAGGGCGCGGACGTTCAGGCGGCGCTCGAGACGATTAGATCCGAGTTTCCGACAGTCACGGACTTTGAGCGGGACTTCCCCTCACTCTGCTTTGCCCTGGCCACGGGTGTCGGCAAGACCCGGCTAATGGGCGCATTCATCAGCTATCTTCATCTTGCCCATGGGATCAATCATTTTTTTGTCCTCGCTCCGAACCTTACGATTTACAATAAGCTCATTACGGATTTTACGCCCAATACCTCTAAATACGTTTTTAAGGGGATCGCGGAGTTTGCCGTTGAGCCGCCAGTCATCATTACCGGCGATAACTATGAGACCGGAGCAGGCATCCGGAAAAGCACCTTGCCCGGCATCGATCTATCCGTACACGTAAATATATTCAATATCTCGAAAATCAATTCAGAAGTCCGAGGCGGCAAATCGCCGCGCATCAAGCGGTTGTCTGAATATTTCGGCGAAAGCTATTTTCAATACCTGGCCGGGTTGGAGGACCTGGTTCTTCTTATGGATGAATCCCACCGGTACCGTGCATCGGCAGGCGTCCGGGCGA
>CAVVUN010000005.1:0-61881 GCA_963751455.1 Nitrospirota bacterium | reverse complement strand
TGGACGTAAAGCAGAGCGAGGTGCACGGCATGGCGCAGAGGGGCGGCAGCGTGCTGTCTCAGGTGCGCTTCGGTGAAAAGGTTTTCTCGCCGATCGTGAGTGAAGGCGAGGCCGACATTTTGATCGGGTTCGAGCCGCTCGAGACTGCCCGGTATCTTCACTTCCTGAAGGATGACGCCTCGGTCATTTACAATACACGCCCGATCGGCACGATCGGTGTTTCGATCGGAGCGGAGAAATACCCGGCAGACATCGACGCCGGCATCAAAGGCAGGGTAAAAACGGTATTGCCGTTCGACGGCACGGAGCTGGCAATAAATGCAGGCGATAAACGCACACTCAACCTGGTGCTGCTCGGCGCCGCGCTCCCGTTCCTGCCGCTCAAAGAAGAATTTATCCTTAAGGCAATCAAAAACACGGTTCCCCAAAAAGTTCTCGAGATCAATCAAAAGGCATTCTTGGCGGGCAGGCACCAAAAGCCGTGAAGTATTAATCTTCTTGACAAAAAAATGCAGACGCCTATAATTAAACTTGTTAAAACTTTGGTCGCATAACCTGCCCGGTTATTCGATGCCTTCGAGAGATTGGTCGGGGCCCTTTCGACATTGTATTACCCCTGCGTGGTATCGCACATCTTGCCCCTTTAACCAGATTATTTGATCCCATGCAGGCGACCGGTTACAGTTCCCCGAACCATGGCTGGTTCGGTTGGCTAATTGTTAATGATCCTCACAAGCGTGTTCTCTGAAAATACCAGTAAAACAATTATCGGAGCGTGTTACAAATGGAACCAAGCGGGTCGATCATAACAAGAATCTTTTTCAAGCTGTTTCTTTATACTGTTCCGGTTTTCATGGTTATGGGAAGCGTTTCATGTCACAAAGCACCGCCTCCTGCGCCAGCCCCGAAAGCACGCCCTCAGCAAAAATCAATAGACACGAAAGCGCAGCAGCAGCATTACGATCGAGGCCTTCAGCTTTATTCCAAAGAAAATTATAAGCAAGCGAGGGCGGCATTTCAACAGGCAGTCCAGCTTGGTCCCAATACGACGGTCGGCTTGAAATCTCAGGAAAACCTCAAAAAGATACAGCAGATTCTGAAAACACTGGAGGAAATCCAAGCAAAATGAGCGATGATCCGGTGCATGACGGGAATGAACCTGACCCTGTCGTTCCACCCTTTACGGAACAAAGCAAGGACATACCTGAAAAAGTCGTTGATGTTGCCGCTGTAAAGCAGGCAAACGCTACACCTTCCTTCATTTCCAAATTCCTGGAATTCCTCTCCTCTGTCAGCGTCCGGTATAAAATCGCGGGTACGCTCGTGATCATCCTCTGCCTGGCGGTCCTGTCCCTCGGTATCGTAACCTTCGCAAGACAGACAACAATGCTCCGGTATGAAATGAAAAGCCGCGCCTCGGTTATTGTTCAGCAGCTGGCGAACGTCGGCAAGGAAGCATTGTTGATGAAGCAGGAATTGCCCGTCATTTCCACTATTACGGACATTCAAAAGCGCGACGATATCGTTTATGCAATGGTCATGGACGACGAAGGGAAAGTGTTCGTTCACAGCGACTTTTCGAAGAACGGCACCGTTCTGAAAGGGGCCGAAGATCAGGCGGTATTAAAGGCAAAGGACCTGTTGTTCCAGGAAATCAAATTCAATAACGATCCCGTTCTGGACGCATCTGTCCCCATCATCCTGAAAGCCAAAAATATCAAGGTCGGGGTAGCGCGGATAGGACTTTCGCTCAAGACATTGAACCAATCCATACGGCAGCAGAAAATCACCTATTTTTTGATTGCGCTCGGCTTTGTCATTGTAGGACTGGTGTTAGCTTTTGCGCTGGCCCGCCTTATTACGAAGCCGCTGGATCTGCTTTCAGAGGGCATCCATGCCGTGGCGGCGGGAGACCTTCGGACCCTTGTCGCGGTCACTTCAGGCGACGAAATAGGCAACCTTACGAACGTATTCAACCAGATGATTCTCAGTCTTCGCGAAAAGATACACATGGAGAAATACCTCTCCCAGTCAACGGTGCGCTGCATTAGAGAGAACCGCGATATTTCCGAGCTGAAGCTGGGAGGAGAGCGGAAATACGTAACTGCGCTGTTCTCGGACGCGCGCGGTTTCACGTCCCTTTCGGAGAAGATGAGCCCCGAGGAGGTCGTAAGCCTGCTGAATATCTACTTGAACATGCAGACAGCCGTGGTTCACCACTGGGGCGGCACCGTCGACAAATTCGTCGGGGACGAGGTGATGGCTATCTTTGAGGGGAAGGGCAAGGAAATCAACGCGGTTCGAGCGGCAGTCGAGATACAAAGCTACTGCAAATCCTTGAACTTTGCCCGCTCGGCCTCCGGCCAGAAACAGATACACATCGGGATAGGATTAAACAGCGGCGACGTTGTCATGGGCAACATGGGTTCTGAAGACCAGATGGATTACACGGTCATCGGCGACAATATCAACATAGCCGCGCGTCTGTGCGGAATTGCAAAAGCGGGGCAGGTTCTGGTAACCAGGACGGTTGCGGACGAAATCGGCGACCAGGCTGTCTGGAACGAATTACCCGCTGTGCAGGTGAAAGGAAAGGACAAGCCGCTCCTGGTCGCTGAGGTCGTGGAGGTCAAAGGCGGGACCAGGCGGTACATGCGAAAGGCCACCGATCTGGTGTTCGCTTATTCGCTTGAAGGTTATTCGGATGAAACAAGCACCGCGATCGTCAAAAACATCAGCCCGTTCGGATGTCTTCTCGAGGTAAATTCACCCCTTGCCATCGGCTCGAAGCTTACTATTACTTTGAACCTCTCGGTACTGGGCGAGATCAAGGTCAAGGCCAGGGTAAACCATGCCAGAAAGCAGAATACGGTCTATCATCTCGGCATTTGTTTTGAAGACCTGAATGAAGAAGCAACGGGCCGCGTCATTCAGTGGATTCACCGCATCAACACAGAGATTGCGGACGGAGTCATCATGTGACGCTGAAACAATAATCTTCGCATTCATCAGGACTGCCTGTCAGAGAACAGCGAAGTGTCATTCATGAATGACTCAAGGTTCTTTCGTTCTTCAGAAGACATCTGCAGGAATTTCACCCCGTACTGATTCAAAACCTTCCCCTGAATTCCGGTCACAAGCCTGACGATCCGGCCGGCCGCATTAATCCGTTTCGAATCCGGAAGAGAGAAGGAACAGATTATCCTGTCGCCGACCCTGAGCATCTTCTCTGTTTCAATAAGCATGCCCGATATGCTGATATCGCGAGAGCTGCACAGGAAATTTTCATTTCCGGCATTACCCCGAACAGCGATATTGATGATTTCACGGTAGTTCTCTCTCCAGGCAATATCGAGCAGCTGCAGCGCTCTCGCCGACAGGACAAGATGATTCACCGGTTGAAGAACCACGGCGTGCGGAGCGCAGCGGGAACACATTTCGATATCGCTCCGCGTATTCGAACATACAATGAGCAACCGGACCCGCTGCAGTTCCTTGTCTTCTCTGATGCTTGAAGCGACCTGCTCGATGCCTGTGCCCGGCAGATCGATCCGGGTGATAATGAGGTCGGCGCGTTCTGCCCGATGGATCTCAAGCAACTCGTCGTTAGACGAGGCCGTCAGCAAATGAATGCCCACCCGGTTCAAGAAACTGTCGTGTCTGCGCAATATCTCGTCCAATTCCCTCGCGATCAAAACTTTTTTCATCGCCTGCTCCCTCGAATTAAAACTATCTTTCAAAACAAGTTGCTTATTATAGCATAAGCTGTGAATATTAAACCGGAAAGATGAATTCAAAACGATTGACATCAAATTAACTAATACAGAGAATTTTCACTTGGATAAATGCGTGCAATGTGCGTCGTATAGAAAGCGATTGAATTTATCGCGCTGAAAGTATAAATCGATGCAGGCTTTCACAAAAGGTGAATTCGTTCAGATAAGATGAAATAATTTTCATAAAAGCAGAAAAAGGCTTGCAGGTTATAACCTGCAAGCCTTTTTTATTAACTAGTTTTTTATGCTGGGGAGCTTACGTCCCGCAAGATGTCAACCCCTCAGTCGCAACTTAGGGGACATGGACGGGAATTGGCGCCCGAATAATCACGGGGCCGGCTTCCATCCCTCGTCTTTCGAATAGGGCAGCGCCTTACCATCGAAAATGATACGAATGCGGCGTTCACCATGCGAGCCCTTGGTCTCTTCGACGATTACATCGAAGTCGATAGCTGACATGATCGCATCGCCAAACCGCTCATTCATCCAGCGCTGAATTGCCGGTCCATACACCTCTGTCGCCTCATGTATGCGATAAATAGCGCCGGTTTGCCAACGTACCGGGGGTGGGGCCAAGGGGGCCAAAGAGCCGGTTTTCAACTCAAGTTCTTTTTCAAGGCAATCCTGCGTAGGTTTTTCTAAAGGAGCCTGGCCGGTGAGGATTGCTCCAACCCGGACGGGCAGGAGGCTGCAGGCCTTACCCATGGCTTCCAGGGTTAACCCCTTTTTAATAGCCGCCTTATTTGCCAAATCCAATGTCGGCTTGCGCTGCTCGTAACTATCAAGCGCAAGCGAATCTACTACACTGGTGTTATCAGTAGCTTGTGCCGGTGAAAAGTAACAAAGGCCTGCAACGATAATTGTCGAAACTGTCAGTAACGTCTTCTTCATAACACCTCCATTTATTATTATAATTTAGTACATTTTTTGAAAAAAAATTCATTTATAAAGCGCTGTGATCATCACCTCCTATACTTAGAGTGTTTACGCAAAAACAGCAGCTGACAGCATGCTGTTGTCTGCTGTCTGTCCTCTGTCTCTAAAATTTCTCAAACTCGTGATCGCAGTGATCAGCCTTGCCTTTGACTTCATGCCCCATATTGATAGCCACGACCGGACGATTAACCGTCGCCGCAATCCTCGGTTTAGCGAGATGCGCGATATTTATTTTATGCGAAGCCTGAACAGCCGCGTCGCTTACCTTGAAGAATGCTACCGCGCCCTGAAGCTGCCCGGCCTGCGAAGCCAGTTCCTCGGCGGTGGACGACATCTCCTCGGCGGCCCCCGCGTTCTGCTGGATCACGTGATTCAGCTGCTGTATGGAAGCGTTGATCTGGTCGGCCCCGGAGGTCTGCTCCTTGCTCGCGGCGCTGATCTCCTGCACCAGTTCAGCGGTCTTCTGGATGTCCGGCACGAGCTTTGAGAGCAACTGGCCGGCACGCTCGGCCACCTCCACGCTGGACGTGGAGAGCTGGCTTATTTCAGCGGCCGCTGTCTGGCTCCGTTCCGCGAGCTTCCGGACTTCCGCCGCGACCACTGCGAATCCCTTGCCGTGCTCACCCGCCCGGGCCGCCTCGATGGCGGCGTTCAGTGCAAGCAGGTTTGTCTGCCGGGCGATCTCTCCGATGATTGAGATCCTGGTCGCGATGTCTTTCATGGCGGCCACCGCCTCGGTTACCGCCTTTCCGCTCTCCTGTGCGTCAGCCGCCGACTTCAAGGCGATCTTCTCGGTCTGTAAGGCGTTGTCCGCATTCTGCCTGATAGTGGAGTTCATCTCCTCGATGGAGGACGATGCTTCCTCGGCCGACGCCGCCTGCTCGGTAGTGCCCTGGGACATCTGCTCCGTGCCTTCGCTGAGTTGCTGGCTTCCCGAAGCCACGTTGTCCGCCGCGTTCTTGACGTCGACAACGACCTGACGAAGCTTCTCGGCCATTGTCTTCATAGCGGAGTAGATGCCTGTTTCATTCTTTCCCTCCGCCGCAAACATGACGGACAGGTCACCGTCGGAAATCTTCCGGGCGATTTCCGCGATATGCGCGGGCTCCCCGCCGATAGGCACGATGATCGAGCGGCTGATCATTATCCCCCCGACGATGACGGAGGTTCCCAGCAACAAAGTCAGCAGTACGATCCAGAGTACGGCATTTCTCTTTGAGGCAGTTGATCGCTCGACGGCCTGGTTCATGCTCTCCTGATGGTACAAGCCGATTTGATGAAGAGTTTCCAGCATCCTGTCGCAAGACTCCCTTCCCGTCGACGTCAGGAGTCTAAGGGCGTCTTCTTTTGCAAATGCGTCGCTCAACCTCAGGGCTTCTGCCTTGAGCCCGCTGAAAGAGGCCCACTCTTTCTTAAACGTTGCCATGCGCTCCGAAACCTCCGAGGACCCGGCATTCCGCGTCATTTCTTCATAACCCGCTATTTCCTTGCCGAGCTTATCCGTCATTTCACCGATGACCTGTCCCACCTTCTTGACTCCCTCCGGGTCGGTCAAGGCGGAATGTATGATCAGATATCGCAGAACTTCCGAAAGGGTCTTCTCGATCTCACCGACCTTGACCAGGGGAATAGCCTCGGCTTTCACAATCGACAGCGCGATATTTGCAACGCTGTTAGTGAAAAAAAACCCTATCCCGCCCGCGAAAAGCAGGCAGGTTATCGATATCACGGCATTCAACAGCAATTTGGATTTTATTTTCATAATGGAGAGCCTTTCTTGTCAGCTCGTGATTATTCGACAGCCCCGAAACGAAAACCTTTTGCGGAAAAAACGTTTGTCCGCAGATTGCGCAGTTTTAAAAAATCCATGAGTCAAATCTGATGCATTCTTAAAAATCAAAATCCACCACGGAGACACAGAGACACGGAGGAAAAAAAATAATAAAATAAAGTGTTTTTTCTCTGTGACCTCCGTGCCTCTGTGGTTAAATCCGCCTTTTTACGACTTTATCGAATCTGGTTTACCGCGAATCTGCGGAGTTTGAGCAGGCATATCAGCCCTTGGCGAAGCTTTCATCCACGAAAGTCTTCAGGTCCGTCTTCTGGATCAAGCCGGCGGACACCGACATATCGTGGATCGTTTGATAATCCGCCAGTTTGGGCGCGAGGTCGCTGTATATAATACGGTTCGAAGGCTGCTGCATTACATTGACGATCACACGCGGGTCGATCTGCACATACTTCTGCGCCAGTGTCGCGACTTCCTGCGAACCTTTGGCCTTGTCCGCATCGATGAACTTGCCGCTCCGCTGCATGCTGTGCACCCATTCCCGGATCCCCTCGGGGTTGGACGTCAGTTGCTGTTTGTGAGCGACCGCGATGCAGCAAATGTGGTTGGGCATTATGTCTTTGGAAAGTTTCAGTATCTTCCCGGTTCCCGCCTGTACCGCCCTCTCGCCGGTAGGCTCCGGACCGAGATAGGCGTCGATGCTGCCGCTCTTCAGCGACTCGGGCATATTCGGGGGCGGGACTGCCATAACGGTTACGTCTTTCAGGGACAGCCCCGCGCTTTTGAGATATTTATCGAGAATGACCGCATGGGTGGATACCCTGTACGGAACCGCGATGGTCTTTCCCTTGAGGTCCGCCGCCGATTTTATCGAAGAGTCGGCCCTGACGGTTAAGCCGGAGCCGTGCCGGTGGCCTATCGCGACCGACCTGATATCCAGGCCATTGTTGAACAGATCCATTGCAAAGTTCGACAGGATCATGGCTCCGCCGATCACGTTCGCCTTGAGCGCGCCGGAAAGCGCGTCCCATGACTTGAACAGCATCGGCTCTATATCTATGGCCTTGAATGAACTATTGTCCCTTGCGTGGGACATCAGCATGGCAAAATGATCGAGAATCGGGATATACCCCACCTTCATCGTAGTTTTTGAAATAGCTATTGAAGGAAATCCAAGAGTGCTCAGGCCGAGAGCGGCGCATCCAACCGCGCTCGTTTTCAAGAATTGACGGCGGTTCATATTTTTTAAAGATCTTTTCTCTTTTCCCATTTCGTCGTTTCTCCTTTTTTTATTATTTCAACTCAGGCGAATTGAACTTGTATTTTTCTTGATCCCTCTCACGGCTAGGCGGTATAATCATTTCCACCGAGGCTCACGTCCTTGAACATATAAAACCCCTCCTTGCTGACAACCAATTGCCCCATGTTTCCTCTTGATCGCTTGTCTCCAAACAGTCGACCATAGTTCTCAACTCTCCAGTGCCTCCGGTGCAAAGCGGTTTTTGATGGACTGTGCCGGTCGTGCCGTAACGCAGCGAGATCTGATGAATGCAATTGAATACGCAGATTACCGTGATGTCAATATTATGATATAAGCAATAATTGTTCCCAGGAGCCGAAAAAGGAAAATACGAATAAGTTATATGCGAAATTAGCAACTTACAATGTTAATGAGAATATGAATGTGTAATAAAATGTAATAAAATGAATACACCACCTGTCAATTGTTAGTCAATCTTTATGATAAAGTGTCAATAATTCTGTTTTCTGAATGAACAGGCCAAGCAGTGATCAGGTACTCGCCTGACTGTCTGCAAAATATTTCGTTGATTTGTTCCACGTTCGCTACTTTCCCGGCCTTCCTGTTCAGGTCACAGCCATAGGCGACCGCGGGTGCCGATCTTTTTGGTAAGAGTCAGGGCGTCTCCGGGCTTGGCCTTCATCTACGCCTAGTCACGAGGAAGAGGACAAAATAGAGTTTATCGAGATTTATTATAAGGGTGATAAGGAGAGCGAAGATTCCGTAATAGATGCATCCAAAGCTCGGATCAGCGCGGCTGCCTCCTCGCCTCTCTGTCGCTCGGGCTGTCTCTCGTCGACTCTCACTCGCTTCTCTGTCGTCTCACTGTCACCCCATCGGCTACACAATTTCCCTTGCCCCTTCCTTCAAAATGCGTTATTCTCGACTCATCAGGAGGAGAAATCCTGGCAGCCGCATGGTGGCGATTGATTTTGACGTAAGATTTGTATAAAATTGTATTAAAGACGATTGACGAGTTCCTTATTGAAGCTTCCTATGAAAAACAAAGAAGACATAATTAAAATCATAAAAAATTTGCATAATGAGATGAAGAAGTACAAGGTGCACGAGATCGGCGTTTTCGGATCTGTCGTGAGAGGCGAACAGAAGCAGTCAAGCGATATCGATGTCCTTGTCGATTTCGAAGAAGATGCAGATCTTTTCGATCTCGTCGGTCTGGGATTATTTCTCGAGGAGCAGCTCGGGTCGAAGGTTGACGTTGTCCCGAAGAGAGCCTTGAGGAAGGAGATCAGAGATACAGTACTGAAAGAGGTAGTTCCTGCATGAGAGATCATAAACTCTACCTTGCCGATGTTCTGGCTGCGATCGAGAGCATTGAGCGTTTTATTGAGAGGATGTCCTTTGACGATTTCCAGCAGGACGATAAAACAGCAAGCGCCGTGATAAGGAAATTTGAGATCATCGGTGAGGCATCAAGAAATATTCCTGATACGGTCAAACAGCGGTATCCGGACGTTCCCTGGAGAGAAATGTCCGGAATGAGAGATCGGTTGATTCACGGTTACTTTGGAGTCGATTATAATCTCGTCTGGAGCACAATCAAAAATCGTCTTCCGATCGCCAAGCAAATGATCCAAACACAGTATTACCGAGAGAAACAGGCAGGAGACGAACACCCGACAAAATTTGAGAAGAGCATTAATTTCTTCCTGAAACTTGCGGTGGTCGTATCTCCTCGAAACCTCCACATTTCGCGTTGTAATTCTGATTCAGTTGCTTAATCTCACCCCGTCTCTCTTTTCTGGACTTGAAACCCTTTGTAGTAATCTTTTCATTAATTCAACTATTTGCATCCAAATCACTCATGGAGGATTATGGTTGATTTAGAATCCATCCAGAAAAAGAGTATCCCCTTACGGAATCAGCGTCACTTGGCACAAATCCATAATCCTTTACCGCGTTATATTTTCTCGCTCGTTGTCACGTTGCCCTTGAGCACGTGGCTGATAAGTTGTGCCATCCCCATTACCTACCACGACGTTACTACTTATAGAAACCTGACTGATCTTAAAGCCGAAGCCATGATGCTTGTTGAGACATTTGATACAAAGTCCTTTACCGAGAATGAGACAGCTATAGCTGACATCACGCTGAAATTTCGCAAAGCGTACGAGTACGAAAAAGGGAAAGGTATCGCAAACAGTAAAACAATGGAGCAGTTTGATAAGATCCGGAAATTGCTGGACGAAGACATAGCGGAATACCGGGCAAATGGGAACGGGACACTTGGTCCAAAATATTTTAACGAGGCGGCAAGAGTTCTCGGGCAGGCCTTCGATATTGCCATAGCGACTGAAAACTTGAAAAACAAAGATAAATAACAGGAGCCTCCATGAGCAAGTTCACGGATTACATTGACGGTTTCGTGGACAATTCATCGACGCTGGCCAAGGAAGAGCTTAAGGATCTTATCATTTTAACCAAGAAAGACGAATCTGAATTTGTCAGATTGCAAGCGGAGAATGTTGAACCCCATTGTTGCCGAAACTCATTCAAACAGAGTCGCATCGCTTCTTGCCTGAAACTCGCGGGTATGTTGGAAGCCCGTGCTTTACATTGCGTAATGTTGTGAGTAAAATAACTCAACGTATTGAGTAATTTGTAAGGTGGTCGGTTTCGTTCATTCTGGAGGATCGGACAGGGATGTATCATCGCCCCATGTATCATACGCTGGTGAAGAGAGTGCAGGAGCCGCGCCGGTTCATCCAGGTCCTCGCGGGGCCGAGGCAAACGGGGAAGACCACGATGGTGCGCCAGATGGCTGACGAGACCCGGGTCCCGGTCCATTATGCCTCAGCGGATGAACCAACCCTTCAGAGCCGGGCATGGATCGAACAGCAGTGGGAAACGGGAAGGTCGCTGGCAGCGGAGACCGCGGGCAAGGGCGAGGCGCTCCTTGTTCTGGACGAGGTCCAGAAGGTGACCGGATGGTCAGACGTGGTAAAAAGGCTCTGGGACAGCGATACCCGCAGAAAAATATCCCTCAAGGTCGTTCTCCTGGGTTCGGCGCCGCTCCTCATTCAGCGGGGGCTGACCGAAAGCCTTGCAGGCAGGTTCGAGACCATTCCCGTGGTCCACTGGTCCTACGCCGAGATGCGTGAAGCCTTCGGGTGGGACCTTGACCGTTTCATCTATTTCGGCGCGCTATCCCGGAGCGGCGGACCTGATCGCCGACCGGCAGCGCTGGTCGCGCTACATAATCGATTCGCTCATCGAGACGACTCTTTCCCGCGACATTCTGCTCCTGACACGGGTTGACAAACCCGCGCTGCTCAGGCGTCTTTTTCAACTGGGCTGCTCATTTTCCGGCCAGATCCTTTCTTATCAGAAGATGATCGGGCAGCTCCAGGACGCCGGCAATACGACGACCCTGGCCACTACCTGGAGCTGCTTGCCGGCGCCGGCATGCTGACCGGCCTGCACAAGTTCGCCGCGCATCGGGTCCGCGAGCGGGCGTCGAGCCCCAAGCTTCAGGTATTGAACACGGCGCTCATCAGCGCGCAAGCGCGGCTCGCCTTCGATGAAGCCCGGGAGGACCGGGAGACTTGGGGCAGGCTGGTGGAATCGGCGGTCGGCGCCCATCTGATCAATAGCGCCGCGGGAATGGGCGTCGAGATTTTTTATTGGCGCGAAAGAAGCCGGGAGGTGGATTTCGTCCTAACATCCGGCAAGACCGTTGTCGCCATTGAGATCAAGAGCGGAGCTCTCAAGGAGGGGCTTCCGGGGACGGACGCCTTTGAAAAAGCCTTCAAGCCGAAGAGAAAACTGTTGGTCGGCGAAGACGGCATCCCCCTGGAAAAGTTCCTGCTACTCCGGCGGCGGAATGGGTCGCTCGCTGAGGTGAACTGTCGATATGCTCGAACGCTGCCGGACCGCAGGCATACGGCAGCCCGAGTTCCGTATAGATTCCGGATATTTCATCCTGACGCTTTGGCGTAAAGCCGTTTCTGAAGCAGTTGTTCAAGTCGAGCAGGGAGCCCGGTCAGAGGCCCAGTCGAATCAAATCATGCGCGCCCTGCGGCAAGGACCGCTTTCCATGAACGAATTGGTGAATACCCTGGGGCTGAGAAGCAAGACCGGAGTTTTGAAAAAAACTGTGGGTGAGTTGCTTACCCAAGAACTGGTTGAATATACCATTCCGGACAAGCCAAACAGCCGTCTACAGAAATACCGGCTGACCGAAAAAGGGAAACATATCATCGAGGAGAATGCATAATGCACCCGGTTTCCTCGCCCCTTGCGAGAGAGGTGGAGGGAGAGGGGGCGCTCACGGCCAGAGTCACGGCTAGAGTCAGGGACTAACTCGGGACCAAGTGGGGAAAAAGTCGATACCGCTTTGCGGTATATTTACAACGGCTTTTTGGATATGATGCTGTGCAGGTCATGCAGGCTCTTATTGGCGCAGCTTTATGGAGTTGAGATACGTGTCCAAACCAGGCGGTGCGAAGGAATATCCATCGTTTTGCCTGACGTTTTCAAAGCGTGTAATGTTTTTACTGAATACGGCATCGGATTTATAGCGAAAGAGAGCAGGACAAAGTACCGAGTGGCAGTAGGCAAGCGAAGGGCAAACGCAATATGGTTACTCCTTGTCAGTAGATACCCACGGGCTTACGCCCGTGGCACTTGAATTCAAAAGAAGCACCCCCTCCTAACTCCCCCTGAAGGAGGAGGGAAACAAGAGGGACGCATTCAACCACGGGCTAACGCCACGTGGTCTTCTGCTTCGTTTTGGATAAATGAGATTTGACCCAGGGGACTTCGACCCGACCCCAATATTTGTCTCTAGCCGCGGGTTTTAATCTTGATAGAAAATCGGGAGAGAAGTTTCCCATCTCGAACGGGAAGTGCATCCAAGATGATCGGCGATCACTCAGTTGTGTACCCGAGAGCCCACTCGGGGGAAAGGTAAACAGTATAGACCTGCACCCTGAGAAGACAGTGTTAAGCGGCGTATTTAAGGAAAATGAAAAGGCTTAGAGTTAAAAATTCTCTAAGCCTTTCTTTTTGTTTCATTGCCAGGCGAGTATCAGTTATCCGAAACTACACAAGGTTCAAATTAGATAGTCTATACATCATCGCTGATTCACTTACTTTATATATGTTAGCTAACTTGTTTATGTCTGGATTATCCTGGAAGTCTTCACGAATCATATCTTCTGGCATGAGAAGTTCGGCAGCAAAATGGTTAGCTTCTCTTTCATGAGAGCTTATGATGCCATCAGCTCTAAAGAAAACTTCTTTACCATTCTGCTGAAGATCATAGTGCAAGTTTTCTTGTTTATGTAATAAGAAGTGGCCGAGCTCATGAGCAATTGTAAATCTCTTTCTAGTATCTGCGTGTCCCTTATTTACGGCAATAATGTAACCCTTTTCATCTCTCAGCATAAGTCCGGAGATAGTATCGCCACTAAAATCCTCTTCATAAACTCGAATACCCTGTGATTCTGCTACCTGCTTAATGTCTATATCTCTCTGATTGCTCTCCAGCTTAGCTCTAATTCTTCTAGCTTGCCTTTTGGCTGAACTTGAGCCGCGCATATTTGCTCCTTTCCTAACTATTTTTACTCTTCTCTTCTTTTATCCTTTGAAGAAATGCAGATAGCTCAGATCTTGTTGTCTCATCCAAAGAACCATCTTCTATTACCTTTTCTTCTGGCTTTTTTTGTAAATTTTTGACCTCGTCGGTAGTTGGTAAAAAGTCATTTATGTCTTTGTTAAAAAATAAGGCAATTTTATAAAGGTCACTTATTGAAACTGCCTGCGTGCCTGCTTCGAAATTTGCGATTGAAGTCCTGGTAAGATCTAGAATCTTCCCCAATTCTTCTTGGCTTTTTCCTGAGGCCTTTCGCTGGTCGTATATTTTTTTGCCTATTATGCCGTAAACCCAAAGCATGAGAGAAATTCCAGAAAGAATCGGTAGGAGAGTTTCTAAGTTGGAAATATTATACCACTAAATCCTATTTGTCAAATTTAAATGACTATGTTTTTTTAAATAATTTAAATGACCTTATTAATTATTTTTTTAGGAAAATGTATAGCATTGATTTTATTGAATTTAATTCAAGTACTTTATCTTGACAAACCATAGGCTCTTGAATTATAATAATGAAAGTTTGACTGACGTATTTAAAAGATCAATTTAACTTATGATATCTAAAAAGCTCATGTAATAAGTGCTAACTCTACGTTCGTAGTTAGCAATCCCGATGAAAGGAGGGGCCAACAACTATGAGTCAGGAAAATAAGAAGGATGACGAAAAGCGGCCAGGCCATCCCGAACACCCGGAGCATCCGCATCATCCGCCGGTGCCGCCTGGTCCGGCATCACCGCCTAAGCCATCACATCACAGGCAAGTAGGATAACACAAAGTGGGAGAAAAAGGAAATGGCAGAAAAATGGTGGAAACGCCATCGCGGGCGACTCAAGTTTGAGCTCAAAGCACTCGCGAAATTAGGCGCCTCTTTCAAAGTGGATAGAAACCTATTTGAAAGAGGCGTCGTTGTTCTTAAAGGGAGATTCCCGATAGGGTCGGAGATGATTTACCTTGAAATCGTTTACCCTGACCATTATCCATATTTTCGATTCATGGCTGTTGCTCCGGAACTCAACCTCCGGTACCATCAACAACTGTTTCAAAAGAACCTTTGCCTACTTACGGCGTCTGCTCAGGAATGGCATTATGAAGATACTGCCGCAGCTGTTCTCTCCTCTCAGCTCGCGCAAATCAGGATAGCAAACCAGCTGGCGAGCAAGGAAGAGGTCCTGGCGCATGAAACGCTCTGTGGTTATAAATTAGAATCTCGTGATCCAGAACCTGTTGAAAGGTACATGGATTTTACGCCAGGTACATATATCATCATTGATAGCAAATGGAAGCTTGCAGGACCGAATGGCGCCCTCGTCGTCGGATTCATGGCATCAGACAAACATAGCGTGCTTGCGGGAGCAGTTATCGAGGTCAAAGATCGAAATAACAAAATTCTGTACACAGCAGCGCCATCTATAGCAAAGCTATATCCGCATAAAGTTAAAGGTAGATGGCAGCATACAGATAAGCCGATCGTAAGCAACGAACCACAACAATACATTGAACAATTGGCGAAAGAAAATCCTGCAATTTTAACTACTATACCCCAGCCAGCACGGAATATTAAAACAGATGTGCCAGGGGAGATAGATCTCAAGATAGACGTTGTGGCGTCCGTATATGAAGATGAAACGTCTCATCGAGATAGTGATGGAACGCTCTCCTGGATATTTATAGCTCGATGGATTTTTAGGCAGGAAAGGGCGATCAAGAGCGGAAAAAAAATTACAACAATAAAGACACAGCCTTTCTTTATCAAGGGAGAAAGAGCCGGAAAGGATGATATGAGCAGTAGAGTACCGGAACTGAGGGGTTTGGCAGAGAAAAAAATCGCACTGTTTGGTCTTGGTTGTATAGGATCTCCCTGTGCCATTGAATTTGCTAAAGCGGGCATCGGTGAGCTGAGAATCCTTGACTGTGATACGGTCTCGGCGGGTAACGGAGTACGATGGATAATAGGCTTGTCTGCAGTGGGGAAACGAAAAACAATTGCGGTCATGGAACTTTTAAATAAGAACTATCCCTATACAAAGGTGATTGGTTATGATGCCAGAATAGGAGATCAATCTCTGTATGGTAAAGAGCAAGTGTCGCTCACCTTAAACGATATTGTTGAGCAGATGTTGAACGAAGCTGATGTCATCGTTGACGCTACGGCGGATGAAGGCGTTCAGAATTTTTTGGCAGATATGGCCAGAGAAAGGGGATCCCTTATATATTTATTTCAGCAACAAACGGTACGTGGGGAGGAATGGTCGCGCGGTTTAGACATGGAGAATCGGACGGCTGTTGTCACTGTCTACGGCACTCTATAGAGGAGAAAAAGATTCCTGTTCCAAATGCAGATGAGACGACGGTCGGCGAGGTAATCCCTGCGGGCTGCAGCGACCCAACTTTTACCGGCAATAACTTTGACGCTCTTCAAACATCCCTGGCCGGCGTTCGAATGGCTATTTCAACAGTTATGGAAGGGATTCAGGGAGGGTATCCTCGGATACCGTGGGACATTGAAATTATCAATCTTCGGGATGCATCCGGCAACGCGATCCCGATAGAAAGAATAACCCAATCGATTGTTAGACATCCTGCATGCAAAAACCATCAATAAAGAAAAAAGTTTGGATCAAAATAGAAGCAGCAGAGAAGATGCTCCAGGAAGCCAATCTGAGGCATCCCCTTGAGACAGGCGGCATCCTGATTGGATATTTTATGGAAACCGAGGTAGTTATTGTTGATGTAATAGGGCCTGGTAAGTCGGCAAAACATGAGGTAGGGACATTTACTCCCGATTATACTTGGCATGATCAGGAGGTGGCTCGACTCTATAAAGAGTCAGGGCGCCGGCACACATATTTGGGAGATTGGCATACACACCCTGACGGATTCGGGTCGCTCAGCATAAGGGACATTGCAACACTTGATAATATAGCGCGTTGCAAAAGTGCTAGGGCACGGAACCCGGTAATGGCAATATTATCCGGAAAGAGGAAGTGGAAAATCGCCGTGTGGAACTATACATCAACAAACGAAGGGAAAATCATAATCCAAGAGATAGCGGAAATATATCTTTACAGTTGTAAAGCAGAAGGGGCTTGAAATGAGGAAGTCACGCGGTCAATAACAACAGCCCTAACCGAGGAACATTCGGCTAAGATATATTTTCTATTTTTTGCAAAATATCCATTTCTAATTCATTACGAGGACCTTAAATACCGCAAAGGTGAGGATCTACATATGAAACGTGTTTTTTTATATTTAATTCTACTCTTGTCTAGCTACTGCGTTGTCGGCTTGCTGTTGCTCCTTGGAAAAATTGATCTCCCATCAGATTCACTGAGGCTCGCTTTCTATTGTGGAATTAGCGGCGGTATCGGTGGAATAACTTACTGCCTTAGAGGAGTCTATCTGAATGCCTGCGTTTATGATCGATGGAGTGAAAAGTGGCTGCCGTGGTACTTCATTCGACCGATTGTGAGCATAATAACCGGGGTAATAAGCAGCTTATTTTTGAAAGCTGGGTTAATCGTTCTTGAAGCAAAACAGTCTGACAGCCCAACAAATCTCGCTTTCTATGCCCTTGCATTCATTGCCGGGCTTAATGTCGATAAGTTTATTGATAAAGTAGAAGACATTGCACAAGTAACATGGGGCATCAAGAAGAGCCGTACGTCGGCAAAGGAGGATGACAATGCCTGATCCCAAAATACACTGTCTGAATGTCCAGGAGGGCGACTGTTTTCTTCTCGAACGCTCCAGTAATCGTATCACTATGATTGACGTTTGCTGTGGAAATTTTGAACAGATATCAAAGGCAGAGTTCGAGGAGCGCCGAGCACAGAAACCTTTAGGTAATTATAACATGTGCGCTTACCCAACTAATCCGATAGATTACCTTGAGAGCAAAGGAATCTTTTCGATTTGGCGATTCATTTTGACTCATCCCGATATGGATCATATGGATGGAATCAAGAATCTTTTTCGAAAGATAACGGTTAAGCATTTTTGGGATTGTGGCATACGGAGAGAGAAACCTGATTTCAATAATGGATGCCCATATAGTGAAGACGACTGGGATTTCTATCAGAACATTATTGCGGGAAAAGTCGAAAATACAAGCGTAATTACGCCGCGCGCGGGTGACACAAATATATATTGGAATGCCGACAACGATAAAAAAGAGGGAAACGGAGATTACATCTCCATTGTGTCGCCTAATGAGGAACTTATAAGGATTGCTAATGATGGCGGAGATATTAACGATGCGTCATATGTTATCGTTTATCGCAGTTCGGCAGGCCGAATTATATTCGCAGGAGATTCGAACGATAAAACTTGGGAATACATACTTGACAAACACAAAGATTTAGTCACAAATGTTGCAGTCCTTTTTGCGCCACATCATGGACGGAAATCTGAACGAAACTACTCTTTTCTCGACACAGTTAACCCGCGCGTTACATTTTTTGGATGTGCACCAAGCGACCACTTGGCTTATTCCGCATGGAACTATCGAAATCTTCTCTATTTTACGAACAATCAATGCGGCAATATCCATATATACCCGGTCGGAGAAAAAATACAAGTTTTCATCGAGAACTCGAGGTACTCTCACGACTTCACAAAGAATGCGACTTTTGATAAGGACGAATATTGGTTCTTATGTGAAGTGTAAAATTTAGCATAGATCAATCTATACTAGGAGGAAAAAATGAATTCAGATAATCAAATAGAAGAAAATGAGGTCGTGGTACATGGTTCTCCTCATAAAACCGCGCAAATGCAGCCAACATTAGAAGACCTATTGAAAGCAGCTGGTCCACTTGTTACTTCGTATATCGAGGGGCAAAAAGATATGGAGAAACAGTCGTATGACTTTGAAGAAAGGATTTTCGTACATGATAACAGACGTGATAGAAATTTGCTAATAAGTGGAACCATTATTGCCGTTTTTGTTTTGATACTTGCTGGCTTTTTAATATATCAGGGTAAAGATTCATCAGCTATGGAGCTAATTAAACTTGTAGCCACTATAATTAGCGTCGGCCTAGGTGGGTATGGGCTAGGTCAAGTCAGACGAAGGCATAAAGATGGAAACGATAGTTAATTTCAGCGAGAGGTTGCATGTTTGCTTTTGATTCGTCGAGAGGTCTCTCCAGTTATTTCTGTGAATAACAGGATTATTAACATTCACGAGAAGAAGAGCGAAAATTGCTCTTTCAAGCAGAGCGTTCATGCCACATTTCAATCAATAATCAGTAACTTTCACCGAGCTCCGTTGTAATTTGTAGGTGAAAGCTGTGCCTTGAGCTTTGCATCATATGAGTAACATGCTTTTCACTATCGGCTAATCGGACCGATCAATAAATAATTTTACGGTCCTTCTCAAACAGTACAAAATAAGCGCATTGTGTGACGTGCGATCTGTACCGTATAGCAGCCGGAATCCACAGTTCAATCGGGAACCACTCAATACATTCCTTAAGTCCCATGGAATTGACTATGTTTTCCTCGGTGAAGAATTGGGAGCGAGGCCGAAAGACCGTTCGTGTTATGTGGATGGGAAGGCAGTCCATCAAAAGATAGCGGACTCACAGTTGTTCAAGAATGGATTGGAGCGGATCAGGCTCGGGCTGGAAAAAAAATATGTTCTTGCGCTGATGTGCGCGGAAAAAGACCCGATGACATGCCATAGGTCCATATTGGTTTGCAGGCATCTTCGCGGTCGGCAAATCGCGATTCGGCACATTATAGATTACGAGATGACCGACACGCAAGCTGACCTGGAGCAACGCTTGATAGCGCAATTAAAGCTGCATCCTGATATGTTCCAGGATGCAGATCCGAACGGATTAATTGAACGGGCCTATGAGATACAGGCGGACCGCATTGCCTATGTGGAGACGAGTAAACCGGATCAGGATGAAAGACCGACGGAACGGGCCAACTTTTTTCAGTGATTGATTTTGCGACAGTATTCGGATAGAATGAAATTATACAAAGGAGGAAACCCGGTTATGAAGTTCGTTATAACAATAACTCAGGATGAAGACGGGATGTATATAGCCGAATGTCCATCTATTCCTGGCTGTGTCAGCCAGGGCGCAACCGAGCAAGAAGCAGAGAAGAATATCCAGGAAGCCATAAAGGAGTGTTTGGAGGTAAGGGCGGAGAAGGGAATGCCATTGACCGTCACAACCCGCCAAGTCGAGGTTCTCGTTTAATGCCGCCTATCCCGGTCCTGAGACCTCGGGAAGTTGTGAAAACGCTCGAGACTCTTGGCTGGGAAGTTGCCCGCCAGCGCGGCAGTCATATAATCCTCACTAAAACAGGACACATCGCGACATTGTCCGTCCCAAATCATCCAACGGTAGCCCGCGGTACACTGAGAAGCCTTATAGCAAGAGCAGGAATGACGATTGAAGAGTTCATGGAAGCTCTTGAAAAATAGCAGGTGTTATCTTAAACTCGGTTCCTATTAAATTACTTCATTAACTCTTCAACCCCAGCAGCTTCGCTGCATTCCCATACATCATCTTCTCTTTCCTCTGATCGGATATTTTCAGGTTCAAGGTCCGGTCGAGCATTTCCTTCTGATGGGTCCAGGGGCTGTCGCTTCCGAACAGAACCCTGTCCTCGTCGAATTTCGAAATGAGCTTGATGAATTCTTCGTCGCCCATTTCGGAAAGCGTCATGGAAGTCTCGGTGTAGACATTCCTGCAGCCCCGTAAGCACTCAATCCGATCCCACTGTTTCCATCCGCCTACATGGGTACAGACGATCGTAAGGTCCTTGAACCAGTCCGCAACTTTTTTGATGCGCTCGACGTCGGCCTGCTCATTGTTCGGGAATGCGATATCGTATCCGGTGTGGAATATCACGTAAAAGCCGAAGCTCGCCATCAGCTCGTAAAAGCCGTACATGTACTTGTCGTCGATGAAGAAGCCCTGGTACATGGGATGCAGCTTTACTCCGCGAAGTCCTTCGCGCTGGGCTTCGCCGAACATATCCTCGACGTCATACGTATCGTTCGACGGGTGGAAAGAGATGAGAGGGTGGATGGCCTCGCTCCTGATCTGTTTGCAAAATTTGAGTATCGGCATCATCTGGCTTGGCCTGGTTGCGATATTGGCCGCAACGCTTGCGGAAATGCCGGCGGTCTTCATGGACTCGAGCAGGGCGCGGAGCGTCCCGTCCGTGTGGGGCTGGTAGTGCCCGGATTCCGCTGCAAGGGCATCCATTGCCTGCTTCGCGATTTTGTCCGGGAAGATGTGGGTGTGGAAGTCAATGTAGTTCATGATTTCGCATGGCGCATAGAGCATGGCGCAAGAATCAGCATAGCGCATGGCGCATAGCGCAAAGCGTAAAATATCTCCGCTCCCCCCTCTGCGTTCCGCTCTATGCGCTTTGCGCTCTGCTTTGCGTTTTTCTCCTTTAAAATTTTCTATTATCTATGACCCGCTTGGCTTTTCCTTCAAACCGCTCCAGTGTTTTCTTTTCAACCAGTTTCACATCAACCGAGATGCCGAGCTCGGAAGCGAGCCGCTTCTTGATCGTTTCCCTGAGCTCGCTTTGCTTTTTCATTTCGTCAAAAAACATCGATTCAGAGACCTCAACGTTCACGGTCGTCTCGTCAAGCGCGCCCTTACGGTCAATCACTATCTGGTAATGAGGAGCGACACCATCGACTTCAAAGAGCACGGTTTCGATCTGCTGCGGAAAGACATTCACTCCCCGGATGATCAGCATGTCGTCCGTCCTGCCGAAGACCCGCGTCATGCGGCGCATGGTGCGGCCGCACGGGCACTGGTCTTCTATCACGCGCGTAAGATCGCGGGTCCTGTAGCGGATTACCGGGAACGCTTCCTTCGTCAGGGTCGTGATCACCAGTTCTCCCACTTCCCCGCGCTTTACCGGTTCGAGCGTCTCCGGGTTGATCACTTCCGCGTAAAAGTGGTCTTCGGCGATGTGCAGGCCGTTCCGCTCGAGGCATTCACCTGCCACACCGGGCCCATCACTTCTGAAAGACCGTAGTTGTCTGTGGCAATAATCTTCAGCTTGTTTTCGACTTCCTTGCGCATCGCATCCGACCACGGCTCAGCCCCGAAAAGGCCGTATTTGAGCGACAACGAATTCGGATTGATGCCCATCTCCATCATGGTGTCCGCGATCAGCATTGCATAGCTCGGGGTACCGACGAGCGCGGTTGTCTTGAAATCCTGCATGATCTTGATCTGCCGCTTGGTATTTCCACTCGAGATGGGTATCACCGAGGCGCCGAGACGTTCCGCGCCGTAGTGAAGACCGAAGGCGCCTGTAAAAAGACCGTAATTAAAGGAGATCTGAATAACGTCGTCCTTGGTTATTCCCCCGGCTGCCAGGACCCTCGCAACCAGGTTTGACCACGTCTTGATATCGTTCCGCGAATAGCCCACGACCGTGAACATGCCGGTCGTCCCCGATGAAGCGTGGACGCGCACCACTTCCCTGAGCGGCACCGCAAAGAGGCCGTACGGGTAGTTTTCCCGCAGATCGTTCTTGGCCGTAAACGGCAGCTTGCGAAGATCGTCCAGAGAGCGGAGGTCGTCAGGATTGAACCGGAGCTCATCGAACTTCTTGCGGTAAAAGGGAACATTTCTGTACACGCGGTTCAGGGTGGATTCGAGCCGCTCGAGTTGGAGCTGCTCAAGCTCCTCCCTGTCCATGCATTCACATTCGGGCTGCCAGTACATACGCACCTCCGCAGTTTAAAAAACCGATGGATGAAGCACGATGGACGAAGGACGATAAAAGATTTAAAGCTTCTGTCGTCCCTCGTCCCTCGCCCCTCGTGACTCTTCATGGACGTCCCGGCCCAGATACGCCCTCTGCACGTCCCTGTTCGCAAGAAGGTCCTCGGCCTCGCCTTCGACGATGATCCTTCCCGTTTCAAGCACGTAGCCGCGGTTAGCGATCCTGAGTGCGCTCCGCGCGTTCTGCTCCACGAGCAGCACGGTGTTTCCCTCCTCGCGGATCTTCAGGATGATGTTGAAGATTTCCTTTACGATCAGGGGGGCCAGTCCCATTGACGGCTCATCGAGCATGATGAGTTTGGGACGCGCCATCAGCGCCCGGCCGATCGCAAGCATCTGCTGTTCTCCCCCGGACAGCGTTCCAGCCAGCTGGTTTTCCCGCTGGCTGAGCACGGGAAAAAGGCTGTACACGTGCTCGAGCTCCCGCTCGACAACGTTTTTGTTGCCACGCTTGAACTGCACGTAGGCGCCGAGGAGAAGGTTCTCCTTGACGGGCATGGCGGGAAATACCTGCCTTCCCTCGGGTACCAGCGAACAGCCGTCGAACACAATTTGCTCCGTGGCAAGCGCAGACACGTCCCTGCTGTTAAAAACAATTTCGCCGGCGCGCCGCCTTAGCAGCCCGGTAATGGTTTTGAGGAGGGTGGTTTTGCCCGCGCCGTTCGCGCCGATGATCGTCACGATTTCGCCCGGATTCACATGAAGCGAGACGCGCCGGAGAACGGCCAAGTCCCCGTACCCTGCGTCCAGGTTCCGGATCCTAAGCATTGTCATCTCCCAGGTACACGCGGATCACCTCGGGGTTGTTCTGGACCTCCCGGGGGGCGCCGTCCGCTATTTTTTCGCCGTAACAGAGAACGACGATTTCGTCGGAAATGTTCATGACAAGGGACATGTCGTGCTCCACGATCAAAACGGTTATTCCCCGTTCGCGTATCCTGGTTATGAGCCGTGCGATGTCCGCTGTTTCGCGCATGTTCAGTCCTGCAGCCGGTTCATCGAGCAGCAGCATCGAGGGCGCCGCGGCCAGAGCCCGTGCGAGTTCCACGGACCGCTGCTGGCCGTATGAAAGGCTCATTGCATTGGATCCGGCAAGCTGGGCAATGCCCAGGAAGTCCATGGTTTCGAGCGCCTTATCACGGATTTCCTGCTCCTCGTTTCTGGTCCACGGCAGATTGAGCATGCCCGCGATAAATCCGGCTCTGCTTCTGACGTGGCGTCCGACCATCACGTTCTCAAGCGCGGTCATATGCGCGAAAAGCCGGATATGCTGGAATGTGCGCGACATGCCTTGCCAGGCGATCTCGTGCGGAGTCCGGCCGTGGATCGGCATGTCCTTGTAAAGAATTCCGCCGCAATCAGGAGACAGAAATCCGGAAACAAGGTTAAAGAGCGTGGTCTTGCCGGCGCCGTTCGGGCCTATGACCGCCTTGATGCTGCCGTCCTCAACGCGGAAGCTTACGTCCTTAACCGCCTGCAGACCCCCGAAGCGTTTGCTTACGTTTTTTACTTCAAGCAGAGACATAGATTTTAGAACCACGGGTCTCGAGTTCGTCGCGACACACGGGCATTAATCGCCGTCATCAGTGTTTATCAGCCTGCACCCAGCGGCTAGCGCGAGTGCAGGGTGTGTTCATCCGTGGTTACAAATTCACGTTTCAGGTCTTGCTTCGTTTTTCACGCGTGGTACCAACTTCTTTATCAGCTCTCGTACATCCGATCCCATGATCCCGTCGGGAGCGAAGAGCATTATCAGAATCAAAATGCCCCCAAAAACGGCATCGTCAAACGAACCGAAATAGCCGCGCAGCGAAAAGAAATTAAGGACAATGCTCATGATCAGCGTGCCCCAGAGGCTTGCCATTCCCCCTACAGCGACAATGGCAACGTAGCGTACCGACTTCATAATCGAAGCCTCGGTCGGCCCGATGCCGCCGTTGAAGTGCGTCAGAAAGACGCCCGCTACAGAAGCCAGAACTGCGCTCAACATGAACGTGTACAACTTGTACCGGGAGGTATCGACGCCCATAGCGTTGGAAGCGTCTTCTGCGCCATGGATGGAACGCAGGGCGCGTCCCACCCGGGAACCGATGAGGTTTGTCAGGAGCAGCATGGCCGCGACAACGAGCAGCCACGCAAAATAATAATTCACGATGCGGACCGATAAACCTCCGCTCACGCCGATTCCGGGAAGCAGTGGAAACGGGGGAACGCTTGAAATGCCGTCCGCGGCGCCGAAGGCCTGCGTTCCGAGCACGATGCTGAATATGATCGTGCCGAAGCCGAGCGTGGCCATCGCAAGGTAATGTCCCTTGAGCTTGAGTACGGGAATTCCGATCAAATACGCGACAAGCAGCGACAACAGCACAGCCACGGCACATGCGATCCACGGGTGCACAGTCAAAACGGCGCCGCCGTAGAGGTCCTGACGCTCAACAAGGACATTGACCTGAGCAAGCATTGAAACAAGGGACTCATCTTTGCGGGCCGCAAGATTCATGGTGGTAAGGACGGCCGAAGTATAGCCGCCGATCGCGAAAAAGCCTGCGTGCCCAAGCGAGATCTGGCCGGCAAAGCCCATGAGAAGACAAAGTCCGATAACGATGAGCGAATAGTACGCAGTCATGGTAAGCTGCGTCAGGTAGAACCCTTTGCCGGTGATAAGCGTCAGGATCTGGATGACGGTTACTGCTGCGGCAAGGAAAAGCACAGGTATGTATCTGGAAGATTTCATAAGAAAACCGTATCTCTAGTGTTGTGTCTCACAAACGACTGGTGTTATCATAGCGCAGCAGTAGGCCGCAGCCAAACTTGTAGGGCAAGGCTTTAGCCTTGCTGAAAGCGCCGGAACAGCAGCAACCCTAAAGGGTCGCCCTACAAATTCATCAGCAAATATTTATGCGAAGATAAGTTTTCGATGAAATCATCATAACACCGTCCATTTAAGAGACACTACACTCGCAAAGCCGCGAAGCTCGCAGAGAAAAGCCGAAATTAAAACCGAATTTGTATATCCTTTCTTTGCGTCTTGGCGCCTTTGCGCGAAAAAATGTTTCTTGTCAGATTTCCTGATTCCCGCGCTCTGCTCCTGCTGAAAGGTAGGATTGATTTTGTTTGCTTAAAAATCCTTTAACCTCATAGCCTCACGGTCGCCAAAAAGTCCGCTCGGCCTGAGAACAAGCATGGCAAGCAGGATGGATATGGAGATTGCGTCTTTATAGGCGGTCGGCATCACCCAGATGCTGAATGATTCGAGGATGCCGAGAATCAACCCGGCGCCGACAGCAGCCATGCTGTTTCCGAGCCCGCCCAGGATTGCGACGGTAAAGCCTTTAATGGCCAGCCCCGTACCGATATTATACTGGGTATAGGTTATGGGAGAGACCACGCAGCCCGCCAGGGCGCCGATGCCCGCGCTCAGGACAAAGGAGAAGGTCACCATGTTTTTGGTCGGAATACCGCAGAGCGCGGCCGCCTCGCGGTTCGCAGCGCATGCGCGCATCTCCCTGCCGAGCATCGTATATTTGAAAAAAAGGTTGAGGAAAAGAACAATGACCGAGCAGATGCCGATGCTCCAGAGTACCTGGGGCGAAACGCGTACGCCTGCCACAGAGAGAGCCGAAATCTCGTCCCCGGTAAAATAAGGCAGAGAATGCACCCCTTCTCCCCACAAGGCCAATGCGGTTTCCCGGATGAGAATCGAGATCCCGATGGTAATAATAATCATCCGCAGGACCGCGGGCTTCACCAGCCAGCGGATGAAGGTCATTTCAATGAGTCCGCCGATCAGCATTGTCACGAGTACAGCGCAGCCGATGGCCACCGGCAGCGGCAGAAACGAATGCAGGGTGACAGCGATCATGCCGCCCAGCATAACGAACTCGCCCTGGGCAAAATTGATGATTCCCGTTGTGTTGTATATTATATTGAAGCCGATACCGACGATTGCGTAGATAGTGCCGTAGGTGAGGCCGGCCACGAGGTACTGAAAGAAAAGCTCAATCAAAACAAACTCCGAATAACTGCAAAAAATCAATTAACACACAGGTAAGACGCACGGAAAAACATATCCGCAGATTTCGCAGATGACACAGATTCCGTCTTTAAGACGGCGTAGAAACGGTTTTAATTCGTGAAATCTGCGTAATCTGTGGATAGAGTTTCTTGCCTCTGCTCTGTGATTAATTTTATTTCTCCAGGACCGTAAACTTGCCGTCCTTGACGGTCAGCATTTCAAAGGCGTTCAGGTCCAGGCCGTTGTGGTCCGTGGCCGAGAAATTGAAGACACCCGCCGTTCCGACCAGCCCCTTGATATTCTCGATGGCTGTTCTGACCTTTTCCTTGTCCGCTCCCGCGGTCTTGATTGCCTGCTCAAGGATGATCATCGCATCATAGGCATGGCCGCCGAAGGTGCTTACGTCTTCCTTGTACTTTGCTTCATATTCCTTTTTATAAGACATGAGAACTTTTTTCTGCGGGTTCTTGTCGGAGAGCGTATCGGCAACCAGCAGCCTGCCGGCCGGGAAGATGACGCCCTCGGCTGCGGAGCCCGCAGCCTTCACATAATTGATGTTACCGAACCCGTGGCTCTGGAAGATGGGTACCGTGAGGCCGATCTGGCGGGCGTTCTTGATTACGATCGCCTGTGCCGGCTCGATCGACCAGTTGACAAGGCCCTGTATGTTGGCAGCCTTGATCTTGGTCACTTCTGCTGTCAGGTCCGTAGCTGCTTTATCGTAAACTTCACTGATCAGGATCTGGATGCCGTGCTCAGGAGCAAGTTTTTCGAGCTGTTCCTTGCCTGCCTTGCCGAACCCCGTATTGCTCGACAGAACGCCGATCTTCGTGATGCCCGCCTTCTTCATCTGCTGGAAGATCTTTATGACCGCATCCCGGTCCATCTGCGGCGTTTTAAAAACGTACTTGGCGACCGGGTTCACAATCACTTCTGCGGCTGCGCATGACATCAGTATCGTCTTACCCTCCTCGGCGATGTTTTTGATCGCCATGGTTTCGCCGCTTGTGGAAGGCCCGATGATTGCAAAGACTTTCTCTTCCTCTATCAACTGTTTGGCAAAAGAAACCGCTTTTTCAGGGCTGGCGCTCGAATCTTTGATCACAAGCTCCAGCTTGTTGCCCTTTATCCCGCCCTTCGCATTGATGTCCTCGACGAGCATCTTGAGCGTTTTAACCTCCGGTGCTCCCAGGAACGAGGCGGGTCCGGTCTCGGCCAGGATAGCGCCGATTTTGATGGTGGCTGCCAGTGCCGGCGCTGCGCACAAGGCGATAATGGTGCTTGCCGCTACTGCAAGAAATCCGAATCTTTTCATTTGTTGGCTCCTCCCTTATCTGTTATTTTTTCGCAAGATCTGACATGTTAGCGCAAATGTTTGTCCGTTTTTCTTGTTCGGCTACGGCGACGAGGCTGGTTTCGGCCACGCGGTTCTGTTTTCAAGACGCAGCTGCATCCGAACCACGATACGGGCATCATAACCGTTTCACGTTAAGGTTGGTTGCTGCCGGGGAGACACTACAGTTTTCGCACGTCGTCGCCGCTCAGGACTTTTAATCCCGTCTTTTTAAGCGTTTCGATCGCGTTTTCAATCTCGTCGAACCGAAAGATGAGAATCGCATTGCCTGCATTTTTCTGAATAAATGCATACATGTACTCCACGTTGATACGGCTTTCCTGAAGAGCGTTCAGAATTTTCGCGAGTCCGCCGGGACGATCAGAAACTTCTACCGCAACCACTTCGTTCTTCGCGATCGTAAACCCGCCTTTCCTCAGCGCAGTTTCCGCCTTTTCGGGGTCATTTACGATCAGCCGCAGGATCCCGAAATCAGCAGTATCCGCCAGGGCAAGCCCGCGTATATTGATTCCGCTTCCGGCAAGAAGCTGCGTTACATCGGCAAGACGGCCTGATTTATTCTCAAGAAATACGGATATCTGCTCGACTTTCACATGGACTCCTTAGGTCATGAAAACGTTTAATAATATGTCTAATTCAGCCTCTTTGTCAAGTAAAGTATTGATCAAAAAAGAGTTATAGAGCGAACTGGAAAGCCAATTTTCTGAAGAACAACGAAGGATAGTTTATGGAGGAATGAAACGAAGGAAGCCGGGGCCGGCTTCCTTTTATCAACTAAACCCGGTTATAAAGCGTTCTTTTTTCTTAATTTCCGGCCGAAGGCAGGGATGGCGAGAAATCCTGCTCCTAATAAAATAAACGTTCCCGGTTCAGGCGCCTCGATGGGGCCGCGCGGCCGAACTTGGTTTTTCTGAGTGGCGCCAAGCGCGGTAACAAAAGCGGCTTCGTTTGAAATCGCTTTCTTTTTATCGAGGCCAAATGCTGCTGATCCTACTAAGCTCAGATTTTTCCAGCTGAAATTTGTATCGGCGAAGCGATGGCTTTCCGGGCCGCCTAAATATATCCGGTTTTCGTCTGCTCCCGCACAATTGAACTTGTCACCTGCCGGATCCAGAGAAGGCATAGCCTTGACTGCCGTCCCCCACAGTGGAAGCACTGCCAACATGAAAAATGCTGTTAAAACTGTCCTGCTCAACATATATATGCTCCTCCTCGATTATGGATTTAAACACGGCTATCAATAGAGCAATATATATGCCGAATCTTTAGTGCCTGATTTTGCTGCCAAATCCGATTAAGGGAAAAGCACCGTTAACTTAGCCGACTAAGCTTGGAGTTTTCGGTTTAATAATCTGTTGGTTGTTCAGTATATTTCTCCGGGGAGATTTGATTCCGTAAAGCAGCACATGTAAAACATATCAACATGTTTCCCGGTTTAAAGCTCCATAAGACCTTAGACAGTGATTTTTCTCACCCGGATATAAACAAGGCGATAATGCGTCCACATCGCGGAGAAGTAAAATTGAATCCGGCGGACGGAAGGAGCAGCATTTGAAATAGTCATGTCGAGTCAAACGGCGCCTTTACCCTTTCCCGTGTCCGAGCAGTAATTGTTGACCACAGGACAGAAAAAGGAGCCGGTATGCTCTTCCCAACCGCACGCACAGCACATGCATGGTTCTTCAGGATCCTTCTGCTTTATATGGTTCCCGCATTGCGGGCATTTTTTTAGCCATATCCCCTGCAGAATTCCTAATCCTCCGTGCATGGTCCGACTCCGGCGATCATCTTCGGGACAGAGCAAAAAACCTTGCATATGTGTGATTCGCTTGTGGTATTCCGTTGTCAAGCACCGGCTTGTGAAGGACTGCCGAAGATGTTCCCGCATTGTCTTTCAAAAGAGGTCTAGCGTGATACTTTTTCATTGCTCCGTTTTGATGGAGCGAGGGAAAGTAACGGCGAAGAAAAACGTGAGATAGACTGCCGCAAAACGGACAGGACTCCCGGATTTCGAGGAACAATTCATCACAATCGAGGCAAACAACCGTATTCGATACCTTCATGGCTTTCTCTCCTTGTTGATTTGAAAATGCCGCTCAGCTCATCAAAAGCGAGCGGATGAAGAACTGTAAGCAAGATGAGTGCCGTCAAAATAGACGCCGCTCGGCGTGCAATTTATTTCAAGCACACTTCAGTTCTGCGCAAGCCGATGTTATTACTCCAATTCACGTCATTCCTCCTTCCGATCAGGCCGCGAAAAATTCAGAAAAGCTCCGGGTCCTCAATCAATAGTGTGACACATCAAGCAGCTCACACGAAGTCCCGGCTGTATACCGCGTGTCCGCGGTATACAGCAAATTCCGCGGCAATGCATAGTTTTCCGTTGGTTAAATCCAAGGGCTTTGAAACTGTGTCCCAAAGGGACAGGAAGAACAACAGGAAAAGAGGCTGTTTGAGAATTGCTGTGTCCGGCGGAAGCAATTTCGACAAAGAAGCTGTTCGGAAATCCGACAAATGAATTGAAATGACAAGTTTTTCGACACGGCATCGGACTTGCTATAGGCATACACTAAATGCATTTACGAAACAGGGAACCCACTGGAGCGAGAAACGGCATTTAAATATCATTGATGCGGGAGCAGTTTGAATGTTCATAAAACAAGCACCACGGACAATCGATATCGGCAGATTAGTAATCCTTCCTATATTCACCCTGCTCATGATTATTAATATACGAGTTCTAACGGGCGAAATAAAAGCTTTGGATTCAGTCAGCCCGATTAAAATGGCAAGACTGATTCACTGCGTGCTTATCGCATGCTTCTATGCTTTATCGGTCTTTCTCTACCTCATACGAAGTTCCGCCAAAGCTACCACGAACTCGTTTATCGCCAAAACCACGGCTGTAATCGCGACATTTATGCCGTTTGCAATACCGGCATTGAGCAAACCGGCGAGCAATCCCGATATCATGCTCTTCGCTAACCTGGTTACGATATTTGGGATGAGCCTCACGCTCTATTCGCTCAGTGTGCTCGGCAGAAGTTTCAGCATTATTCCCCAGGCCAGATCGCTCGTGCGAAGCGGGCCTTACAAGGTTGTTCGTCATCCGCTGTATCTGGGTGAATTGATCGCCATCCTCGGCGTCGTCCTGGCGCGCTTCTCCATTTCAACCATGGCCGTATTTTGCCTGCTCACGGCCTTGCAGATTTACAGGGCCTTGCAGGAAGAAAGGGTACTCGCGGGCGCATTCCCGGAGTATGAGCCCTATTCCATGAAGAGTGCCCGCTTTATACCGGGGATATTTTAGGCGGCTCATTGCTCATAAGCGGCGCCGATCAAGGCTCCACCCAAAGCTATCAGTTACGGCTTTTCCCCAAGTACTTGTACCGGCATCAAGACGGCTTTAACTTCATGATGAAAGGAGGTGAAAGAAAATGAAGGAGACGTTGAAGAACATGCTGATGAAACTGAAAGAGGAAAAAGGCGAAGTGAGCGTGGAGTGGGCGCTCGTCGCGGTCATCATGGCAGGCATTATCGTCCTGGTTTTTTCGCCAGGAGTCTCTTCGGCGCTGCAGGCGGCGATTGACAACATTACAACCGCGCTTACAACGAGTTAGCAGCCTCTCGGGAGAGATGCCTTCCGAGCATCTCTCCCACCAATAAATGAAAAAATTTGTCCGTAAATCCGGGGGTGTGACGTGAAAAGATATAAACCCGCAATACTTATCGTCTTGATCGTGCTGGTCGCTCTGGCCACGAGCTTTCTCGTTTACCAGTGGCTCAAGGTCCGATCCATTGCATTAGCAAACCAGCGCGGGGAGATTGTGAACGTGGCCGTGGCAGTTACGGACCTGAGCTGGGGGACGGTCATCAAGCCGGAGATGGTTAAGACGGTTCCCTTTCTTAAGGGAAGTCTGACCGCGGACTTTTTTACAGACCCGGCCTCGCTTACCGGACGCGTCATCATCGCGCCCCTAAAGGCCGACGAGCCGATATTCGGATCGCGCCTGGCCACCTCTGACATTACCAAGGGCGGGGTTGCGGCCGTCATATCCCAGAACAAACGGGCCATGACCGTGCGGGTCGACAAAGTGAAGGGCGTTTCGGGCTTTATCCATCCGGGGAACAGGGTGGACGTTGTCGCCACCTTCCGACCTACGTATTCAGCGATGCCGATGACCTTGACCGTACTCGAAAACATCCCCGTACTCGCTACCGGGACGGAAACAGAGATCAAAAACAAGCAGGAAAAGCCCGTAGAAGTCGACGTCATCACGCTTGAAGTGTCTCCGGAGGAGGCGGAAGTGCTTGCCCTCTCCTCGACTGAAGGGAAACTTCAACTCTCGCTCAGAAATTATATCGATACCAAAAATATGTCGACCAAAGGGGCTACGGTCCAGTCGCTGATCACGATATTAAGCGGAAAATCCGAAAGGAAGATAAAACAGAAGAAAGTCGCAGCAGTGGATGCTGTAAAAGATCCGGTCAAGGAACCTGTTCAGGAATCCTATTCCCGGGTGCAATTAATAGAGGGCCATAAAGTGAATGAAGTGAAATTCAAAGAAGGGAGTGAATAAGAGTCATGATGAAAAGACGACGGGGCGCTTTACTAATATTCGCACTCATTATCCTAACATACAGCATATTTGTCAGTGAGGCCTTGGCGAAAGACTCGCTCGTGACGCTCAACGTCACATCACCCCAGAAGTTAAGCCTTGTGGTGGGGAAATCCATCGTCATCGAGAGCCCTGCCGCGGTAAAACGTGTTTCCTTGGCCGCGCCGGCCTTCGCGGACGCCCTCGTACTCTCGCCCCGGCAAGTGTACCTGACGGGGAAAACGCCGGGCATGACCAATCTCACCCTGTGGGAAGACAACGCCGTTCTTGCCGCGTATGACGTTGAAGTCTCACCGGACATTGTCCGTCTCAAGGAGAAGCTTCACGACCTCCTCCCACGGGAAGAGAACATAAAAGTTTCTTCTATCCATGACAGCATCACGCTTTCGGGCACAGTCTCAAATGCCGCCAATCACGCGATGGCGGTTTCCCTGGCCGGGCCGTTCGGCAAGGTGGTCGACCTTCTTGAGGTCGGCGGCGTCCAGCAGGTGATGCTCGAAGTGAGGGTCTCCGAAATACAGAAAAGCACCCTGAGAAGGCTCGGCATCAATTTCAACGGGGTATCGGCAAACGGCGATAAATTCGGTGCAGCCGTCCTGAACAACCTTACGAGTCTTAAAACTCAACCGCCTCTCGCGTTTCCATTTGGGAGTTCGGATATTTCCGCCCCGGGAGGAGTCGCGGTCTCCCCGAGCATCAACGCACTGTTCAGATTCGTTCATAACGGGGCTTCCTGGACGGGCTTTATTGACGCTCTCAAGGACAACGGCCTGTTAACGATCCTTGCCGAGCCGACGCTTACGGCCCTGAGCGGTCAGACAGCGAGCTTCAACGCCGGGGGAGAAGTGCCGATACCCGAAGCCGCCGGGCTGGGCTCCGTTTCCATCAAGTACAAAAAATTCGGCGTTGGACTGAGCTTTACGCCAACAGTTCTGAGCGAAGGGAAAATCTCGATGCACGTTGCGCCGAGGGTTTCGGACATTGATTTCTCAAACGCCATCGTCTCGAACGGCTTCCTTATCCCGGCTTTTACGGAAAGAGATGTCTCCACCGTCATCGAACTTGCCGATGGGCAGAGTTTTGCTTTAGCGGGACTTTTAAGCGAGAAGGTTACCGAAGATATCGCTAAATTTCCCCTCCTCGGGGACATACCGGTCCTGGGAGCGCTGTTTCGCAGCTCCGCCTTCAAGAAAAACGAGACGGAACTCGTCGTGATCGTGACCCCCCATCTCGTAAAACCGCTCGACATGAGCAAGCAGACGCTGCCCACGGACAAGTACGGCGATCCCGGCGACTTCGCATTCTATCTCATGGGCGATCTGGTGGGAAAACCGAAAGCACGTATCTCGTCCGTGCCGCTTAGTAAGAAAGGTTTTGACGGAGAAGTGGGACACATTGTGCCGTAAAAAAATAAACTCATGGGTCATCGTTGTGCTCCGGGACAAGCAGCTCATGGCGGCAGTTTACGGCAAAGACATCCCGGCTATGGCTGTGCCGACAACAATCAGACGAAAAGCTTAACTTAACGCGGGAGGTAGTTTATGAAAAGAAAATCATATGCCGCACTGATCGCAGTTTTTATGATCGGGGCCGGGTGCGCTCACTATGGCGCGCTCGAAGAAGACTACGGAAAATCGTACACCATGGCGAAGCACGGCCAGATCCTGAACCCGCAGGCCTCGAAGAACCTGGCGCCCGTTACCGGGCTCAGCGGCAAGGCCGCGGAACAGACCATGAATAATTACACAGACAGCTTCAGCAAGGGCTGTGACCAGCCGGCCCGGCAGGGTTTTACAATTGCGCCCACGCCGGGCGCTAAGGGGACGGGACAAGATGTATACGGCAAATAAAAAATATGGAAATAGAGGCGCATCAGCGGTGGAGTTCGCTCTTATACTGCCGCTGCTCCTTCTCATACTTTTTGCGGTAATCGAGTTCAGCAGCGCCATGTATGACAAGGCCGTAATCACCAACGCCAGCAGGGAGGGGGCGAGGAGGGGGATCGTGATGCAGCCGCCTCCAAGAGTTACCCCGGGTGAAATCACAGCCACGGTTACGACGTACTGCGCAAGCAACTTGATTTCCTTCGGCGCAGCTCCGATCACCACTACCGTATCCGCCGCGTGTGTCAATCCCGGCGATCTGCTTACGGTTGCAGTCTCATACCCTTATAATTTTTTAGTTTTGCCCAATTTCCTCACGAGGTTGACCGGCCCACTTGTCCTTAACGGGGCCACCGTCATGAGATGCGAATAGTAAGAGAGGAGAAGCCCGCATGAACGGAAAGACGCTTTTTGACAGGCTAAAAAACAAAACAGGGACAGTGACTGTAATAGTGGCGTTGCTACTGATCGTGCTTATAGGCTTTGCAGCCCTCGGCATAGATGTGGGTCATATGATGGTTACCAGGAACGAGCTGCAGAACGTCGCCGATGCCTGCGCTCTCGCGGCTACAAGCCAGCTCAGTTCCGTCTACAGCTCGCCCGCGTACACGTCCCTGTCTTATTCCGCACGGGAATATTATGCATACGGGCACAAGGATGAAATTGTTGCGAAAGTCACTGAAATGACGGGCATGGCCGCAGTCAAAGTGGCCGGGCAGAGCATCAGCGTCAGCAGCGCCGATATCATACTCGGTCTCTGGGACCCCGGCGCCGGAACTTTTACCACGACACCGCAGCCGATCACGCCGAATGCAGTGAGGGTAATCGCCAGAAGAGACGGTGCGGCAAACGGGCCCGTTCTTATGTTCCTCGCCGGAGTAGTCGGAGTCGGTTCGTTTAACGCCTCAGCCATGGCCACAGCGGCCTTGACCGGCCTGCCAAGCGTTCCCGAAGGGGGGCTTCCTGTTCCGGTGGGAATATCGTCGGCATGGTTCTCGGACCCGGCCGTCTATTGCAACAACCCTATAGTTCTTTACCCCACGAACGTGGCCTCAGGCTGCGCCGGTTGGCATGTATACGATCAAAGTCCGTCCAGCGCCAATACGCTGAGAAATACCATAGACCGATTAAATGACGGCGCCTATGTCAGCCCGAAGACCACGACGGGTGTCACTCAATTTGATTTTACGGGCGGCAATGTTGCAGCGGCCCTCGTCAACTTAACAACGCTATTTGACACCATGAGGAAGAAAAACGACGGAGTACTGGACCAGGATACCGACTCCGGCACATGGACTGCCACAGTGCCGGTCTATGAGCTGCCTGATTGCAGCGCTCCACATGGAACCATGATCATCGTGGGGTTATCCACGGTCGTTATTTCAGCGGTTACCGCTCCCCCCGCTCCGCAGCAGATCAACGCCCAGGTTGTTTGCGATAAAATCGTGTATTCTCCCGGGGGAGGACCTAATGCCGGGACCCTGGGCGGCATCCCAAACCTGGTGCAATAAAACGGAGAGGTCGTGAAATGTCTGAAAAAACCCTAGCTGTCAAACTGAATATCAAAAATCCCGAAACGACCGCCGACCTGAAAGAAGCTGTTTCCGCTGTCCCGGGTTTCTTCATAAGCAGCAACGGCAACACCTGCGACGTAATGTTCGTGGAAATAGGCGGAGACCTCGAGGAGGAGTTCTTGCACATAGAACGGATCAAGGCAAAAGGCCTGGCCAGGGAGGTCTTCCTCACATCTTCGCGCAAGGACCCGGAGGTCCTCTTGAGGGCATTGAAGACGAGTGTGAAGGAATTTTTTCCCCAGCCGATCAACAAGGAAGAAGTCGTTGCCGCCCTTGAGAAACTGAAAAGGAGCATCAAGGCGGAAGTCTCGGGAAAGGCGAAGGAAAAAAATGGGCGTCTTATCAGTATCATCGGCAGCAAGGGCGGAGTGGGCGCGACGACTACGGCCGTAAACCTTGCCGTTTCACTCAAGGAATTGGAAAGAGAAAAAGCGGTTGTACTGATGGACATGACCCCGCTCCTCGGCAGCATCCATCTTTTCCTCGACATGAAAAGCTCTTTCAGTTGGGCAGAGGCGGCCAGGGAGATCGCACGCATGGATACGACCTATCTATTGAACACGCTTTACGAGCATCCCGCGGGCATCCATGTCCTGCCTTCTCCTCTCCATCCATGGGGACTGGAGACAGTGACGCCCGACGCCATGGAAAGGCTTGTCGGTCTCCTGCGGTCGGCTTTCGATCTTATCGTCGTGGACGGCTGCAAATCCTTTGACGAATTGTCGCTCCGGATGCTCGCCCTTTCAGACACAATACTGGTGGTCACTGAATTGAACCTCCCCGCCCTCGTTAACGCAAAAAAAATTCAGGAAGCCTTCGAGGGTCTGGGACTCTCCCGCGGGAAGGACATAAAATTCCTTATCAATCGTTTTCAGAAAAATCCGATGGTATCTCAGGATGATGCGGAAAAGACCCTTGGGAGAAAAATAGTTGCCATGATCCCGAATGATTACGAGACAACCATGTCGGCAATCAATAACGGGAAAACCATTTCGGACGTGGCCCTGAAATCCACGATCATGGAGAGCTTCAGAGAACTGGCTGCCTTACTCCTCAATAAAGAAGCCGTCAAGAAGGAAAAATCCTCTTTTTCCCGCGTAATGAAGAATTTCAGGGAACTGGCCCTGCGCGTTCATAAGGGAAGTCGTCAGGAGAGAAAACCCGTTTTTCCCGTAAACGCCACCGGGAAGAAGTAACGGTTTCGTAGGAACTCTGAAACCGTCACCCTGAGCGAAGCGAAGAGTCTTCTAAGTTGGTTTGGGATCTTTTACAAGAGCATCAAAAGTGATGAGATTGTAAAAGTATTTCATGCCGTCATTGCGAGGAGCGGAGCGACGCGGCAATCTCGGATGTTCAACGAGTTATGAAAGGCGAGATTGCTTCGCTTCGCTCGCAATGACATTATTTGGGGACCTTTACGAGATTATCAAAAGTAGTTCGTGTACATCATCTTAGCGGAGGGTCCAAATGCAGGACATAAAAGGGCCGGGAAATACGATGGAGACCCATGCATTTAAAAGGGTGAACCCGCACGCCGTGGTCAACCGCGGCTTTGTCGCCACCAACGAATACCAGGAACTGAAGATCGCCGTCCAAAACAGGCTTCTGGACGTTATCGACCTCAAGCTCCTCGAGACCGTAGAAAACGGTCAGCTCAGGCAAGAGATAAGAAGACTCGCCGAGCGCGTACTCTCCGAAGAAAAGATCAGGGTGCCTCTTAATTTCCAGGAACGTGAAAAACTTCTTAAGGACATAGAGGACGAGGTGATGGGCCTGGGCCCGATAGAAGCGTTCCTGCACGACCCGACGGTATCGGACATTCTCGTAAACACGTACCGGCAGATATACCTCGAGCGGTTCGGAAAGCTCGAGAAGACCGAGGCCCGGTTCAAGGACGATGCGCACTTGCGAAGGATCATCGAGAAGATTGTTTCCGCGGTGGGACGGAGGATCGATGAATCGAGCCCCATGGTGGATGCGCGTCTTGCCGACGGCTCGAGGGTGAATGCGATCATACCGCCCCTGGCGATCGACGGCCCGACGCTCTCAATAAGGCGCTTTTCGGTTGACCCCCTCGAGCTCGAGGATTTGATCGGCCTGAAGACCCTGACTCCTGAGCTTGGCGCCCTTCTCAAAGGCATTGTCAGGGCGCGGCTCAATGTAATGATATCGGGCGGCACCGGGACCGGAAAGACGACGTTTTTAAACGTCCTGTCCCGCTTTATTCCCGGCGACGAACGAATCGTCACCATCGAAGATTCAGCGGAACTGCAGCTCAAACAGGAACATGTCGTCCGCCTCGAAACGAGGCCGCAGAACATAGAAGGCAGGGGAGAAATCACGGCACGCGATCTCGTACGAAACAGCCTCCGGATGCGGCCGGACAGGATCATCGTGGGCGAAGTCCGCAGCCACGAGGCCGTGGACATGCTGCAGGCGATGAATACCGGCCACGACGGCTCTCTGACCACGCTCCACGCGAATTCTCCGCGCGATGCCCTGATGCGTCTGGAGACGATCATATCCATGGCAGGGCTCAATATTCCGAACGAGGCAGTCAGGAAGTATATCAGCTCGGCGATCAACGTCTTGATCCAGCTTTCACGTCTCGTTGACGGGACGCGAAAGGTCGTGAGCGTTCACGAGATAACCGGCATGGAAGGCAACGTCGTAACCATGCAGGAGATATTCGCCTTCAGACAAACCGGCATAGACGACAAGGGTATGGTCAGGGGAAGGTTTGTTGCGGGAGGAATCATGCCCAGGTTTATTGAGAAGTTCAAGGTCATGAACATACCCGTGCCATACGAGCTCTTCGATGAAAAAAAGACCTCGGAAATCTGACGAATTCTCAAAAAAGAGGACTTTCACACCGTTCGCTGAGAACAGCGCTGCAGTAATGAGACTCTATACGAATTGGATCAAATCAGAGAGGAGGTGAACAATGGAAACACTGATCGGAGCAAGCGTGTTCGTGCTGACGCTGCTTTTAATATGCGGAGGATATTTGTTAGTAAAAAAAATTTACAAACCGGAACAGCGCGAGGTGTACAGACGGCTGAGATTTCTCTCGATGGCAGGAGGAAGCGAAACGATAGACATCGCCAAGAAAAAAATCCTGAGTGAGATCCCCTGGCTCAACAGGAAACTGCTCAAAGCAACCTTCCTTGTCAGGCTCGAACGCCTCCGCGACGAAGCGAACGCACCCCATCCGCTGGGAGTTTACATGCTTTTTTCCGCGGGCCTTTTCTTTGCCGGGTTTCTTCCAGCAAAAGTCATGAGAATAGACCTTTTTGCCGTGGCGCTGCCGTCGCTCCTTCTGGCAACAACCCCCTTTTTCTTCCTCTCGTACAAGAGGAAGAAAAGGATGGAGAAATTCGAAAGGCAATTGCCCGAAGCCCTTGAACTCCTGGCCCGGGCCCTTAAGGCCGGTCACGCTTTTACCGGGGGCTTGAGATTGGTAGCCGAGGAATTCGCCGACCCGGCGGGCCCGGAATTCAAAAAGGCACTCGATGAGATCAATTTCGGGATCGGGGTGCCTGAAGCCCTGATGAATTTGACGCACAGGATTGACAGCGAAGATCTGAAGTTTTTCGTTGTCTCCGTTGTTGTACAGAGAGAGACCGGCGGCAACCTTGCCGAGATACTTGAGAACCTGAGCCGCCTGATACGGGAACGCTTCAAATTCCATGGGCACGTCCGGGTCCTTTCCGCCGAAGGCAAGATGTCGGCTATGGTACTCGTGGCGATGCCCTTTGTCGTGGTGGGAATTTTTTACCTGGGCAATCCCGAATATATAAAAGTGCTGTTTTCCGACCCGTTAGGGACGGTTATTATCGCAGCCGGCCTTACCATGATGGGCTTCGGCAGCCTTGTAATAAAAAAACTGGTGGCCATAAAGGCCTAAGGAGGGAGAAAATGGACAGCACTCTATTGATAGCGGGATCCTTATTCGTTCTAATCTTGCTTGTCAGCCTGCTCGGGTTCTATTACTCTGATCTTTTTGAAAAGAAAAAAGGCGTCAGAGAACGGATCAGGAAAGCAGCTGCCCCCGAACAGAACGAAGGCAACTCGGGAGACGGAAAATTGATAGGGTACGTCCGCCAGTTCGTAAGCAGGTTCGGTGAAGCGATAAAACCGAAAAACGAAGGGAATATCACAAAAACCAGGAAGAGGCTCGTATGCGCAGGATACCAGGGAGAAAACGATTCAATCGTCTATTTCGGCGCAAAGGTTTTTCTGGCCCTCCTTCTCCCGTTGCTTTCCGCGATCCTGAAACTCATGGTCCTGAAGGCCCTCCCGGCCCAGCAGTTTCTGGCACTCATTTTGTTTTCCGCCCTTGCGGGCTTTTATCTTCCCGATCTTCATCTTTACCGAAGAACGCGGGACAGAAAGAAAAAAATCTTCGAAGGATTCCCCGATGCCCTGGATCTTATGGTCGTTTGCGTTGAGGCCGGCATGGGGCTCGATGCGGCCATCAAGCGTGTGGGCGACGAGATGGCTCTTAAAAATAAAACCTTGAGCGATGAGTTCAGGATGCTGAGTCTTGAACTCCGGGCCGGCAAGACCCGGGCCGATGCCCTGCGCAACCTTGCCATGAGGACGGACCTCGAAGATGTGGCGGGTCTCGTTACCCTTCTCATCCAGACCGACAAATTCGGCACCCGGGTGGGACAGGCGCTGAGGGTACATTCCGATTCGATGCGGTCGAAGAGATACCTGAGGGCGGAAGAGATGGCCGCCAAGATACCCATAAAGATCCTTTTTCCCCTCGTGTTCTTCATCTTGCCTGCTCTCGTGATGACTCTGGTGGGACCGGGCATCATAAAATTCTACCGGACTGTAATAAAAGGAGGGGTCTTGTCGTGATAGTACAAACAAATATGCTTCTTTTTTGCCTGGCTGCCGGAGTCTTTTTTTCCGGCTGCGCAACGACCCGGACAGTCGCGCCTGCAGCAAAGAGCTCACAATATGGAACGCCGGGGCAGCGCAGGTTATTGACGCCGGAGGGCGAGAAGACGGAAGTGCTCGCTACCGCGGAAGAGTACGAGCGCCTCGGAGACCTCAATCTCAGGAGGGGCGATATGAACAACGCTTTCATAAGCTACACCAGAGCACTCCAGATGGACCCTGAAAGGTCGTCAATCTCCTATAAAACGGGACGGCTGTTTTTGCTGAAGGGCATGACCGAGGAAGCCCGAAATGAATTCGAGAAGATACTCAAAAAAGATCCGGACAACGCTCTTGCCTGTGAGGGAATGGGAAGGTGTTATCTTCTCGACGGCGACACTGACAAGGCCATCGAATATTTAACGAAGGCCGTGAACAGGGACAAGCTTCTGTGGGAATCCCATAACCTGCTCGGCATCGCCCACGACCGGCAAAGGAAATTCGATCTTGCCGTTTATCATTACTGGATGGCCATCTCGCTAAAACCGGACGCAGGGGCGATTTACAACAATCTCGGCGTCTCCTATACGATGAACGGCGAGTATGAGAACGCCAAGACCGCGTTTGTCACGGCGATAGAGAAAAAAGAGGAAGGGAGCAAGGTTTATAATAATCTCGCGCTCGTGCTGGCGAAGCTGGGACAATACGACGATGCCTACGAGGCCTTTAAACAGGCCGGCAGCGACGCAACGGCCCGGAACAACATAGGTTATCTCTACCTGGTCGAGGGGAAAAAAGAGGATGCAGCGGCCTCGTTCGAAAAGGCCATAGAATTGAGCCCGTCTTTTTATGCGAAAGCGCACGATAACCTGCAAAAAGCAAGAGGAGGGGCCGGAAACTGACGGGGCGGACCATAAAGTACGGCCCCTTAAGACAAACATTGCCAAGGCGGGATAGAGGAGGTCGATCCAGAATCACTCCAACCAAAAGGAGGTGCATTACGGTGAAAAGATTCCATTTTATGGAAATATTTAACATAAACACTTTGATCGAGATAATCGTCATGTTCATTGTTATTGTGCTCGCAGCCGCGTTTTCCCTTTCAGCCGCCTTCTCCTGGACCGGGCCCGGACATCGGCACGGAATCTCACGCCCGCTCGTCAAGGTCATGAACGCGCGATTCGTCCATAAAGATTTGGTGAATATGACAGTCGACAGGACAGGGACCTCATCAGTCCCGGTTATGGAACTTCAGAATAAAGGATCGCATGTCTATCCATCCGCTCATGAGTCGCAGCAGCATGGAGAAAAAGACCGCAGACCGAAGAAGAACAGATCTTACGACCAAATCTATTGGGACCAATGGGTGACGGCCTGATCGAACAGGCCCTGAAAGTTCGGACGGCTTGATCGCTGGCTAAGAGACTAATGTAGTGCTGTGACTCTCTCAATTTGTCGTTATTCCGGGCTGACCCGGAGTCCAATACCTTAAATTGGACTCCCGCTTTGGCGGGAATGACGATGTAAGAAAGGACGCGTTGGATGCGCTACATGGTCATACTGTTAAAAACGGCAGGAAAGGCTCGCGCAGTTTCTGTGGACGCGGGGTTCACATGCCGGGAAAGGAGGGGCGGAGGAATGTAATCTATTACAGAGCTGCGGAGTATTGGTTATTTGGATCGATTTATCGCGGGCAACATTTTTATCTCAAAATTAAACCAACAAGGAGAGAACACAATGAAGAAAGTTATAGTTTTGTCAATAGCAGCATTTTGCATTATGGCTACCGCAGTTTTTGCACAGCCGTCTTCGAAGGCAGGCGTCGCTGTGACGTCGTTGACATTAATCAATGCAACGGATCAGACCCACAGTTTTGATCCTGTTTTAAGCTCCGTAATCAAGACTCCGAACCAGAAAGACCTTCTTATCGGCGTTTCCCTTGAGACCGCCCTCTATACGCTGACCCAGGTCAAGAGCAAGCTCGGAACCCTGGATTCCTCGAATGCTACGGCAGGAATAAAGATAAAGGTGGTCATCGATGAAGGCACGCCCTATGAGCAGACTGCAAAGCCTGGTGTTGTCACCTTTGACGAGCGCAGCCAGACCCTCTCTGCCGAGCTGGGCGGCGTGATCGAGAGCTGCACGGTATCAGTAGATCCGGCAACCGGTACCGGAACCATCGTTATCGGCGAAGACTGCGTTGTTACCGATGAAATGATCGAGCTGATCCTGAAGACCATGTCAGCGCACCACTTTAATTTTATCGTTGCCAACCTGGCACCGGGAGATCATACCGTTGCTGTTAAGGCTGAAATCAGCAGCTCAACGACATCTGCGAACGGCACTGCAAACGCCTGGGCGTCTATCGGCCAGGGCTCTCTTACCATCGAGGAGATCAGGGCCACCAATTCGCCTGAGGGTGTCATCGTATTGGAGTAATCTGATCAAAAGGCTCAACCAGGTAAGTGCATCTGCGGGAGTTTTAAAGGGCAACTTTAACGGGTTGCCCTTTTTTCATGCAGCCGTCGATTCAGTTCATCAATTTTTTCCAATGTAAAGTTTCCCGACAAAGTTCAAAAAATTAATGCTGAAAAACAACGAATTTGAAGAGTTTTTTCTCCTTCCGAAGTTCAATCCATATTCATTGTTCCTTCAAGAGGCACTTCCATCCATCCCCCCATACGACAATTGAAAGAGCGGCTGTTTCCCCCGGAAACAAAACAATGAAGAGTCACTACAGGAAAATAGTAACCGGCTGATTCCATGAGCCTATTTGTGCGGCATCGAACTTGCTTTTATATCGAATATGCCGAATGAGACGAAAAGTATTCTGATCATCGACGAGCACGGCTTCTCCCGCATCTGTTCAGCGATTCTTGAAACAGTCGGGTACGGAACGGACATGATTTCGCATGCCAAGGACGCGGTTACAAAGCTGGCAAAAAGCGATCTCGGCCTGATCGTTACGAGCTATCCTTTCGGCGCGTTCTTGTTCGACGAAATCAAAAAGCGCAACCTTCCGACCATTATTCTCTCCGACAATGTCGACGAAAATCTTATCGATACGCTCAGAGGTTTCGACAATTCCTACTGCATGGTAAAACCTCTGGATTACGATAAGTTCAAAGCGCTTGTAAAAAAAGTGATCAACGGGGACGTCACGGCACGGGGAGGCTACAACCTTGTATGACCTGACCGGTTTCGTCCTCGCCGCGGGTCAATTCCGGGAACGCAGCGAGGCAGCACCTCCTTGCCCGGCTGAACGGCATGTGATTCAGGAGGTTTGTTTGGTCATTCCGGTTTGTGTAGTTCTTTTGGTTTTAAACCAGACAAACCAGGACAACTAGAAAAACCAAATAAACCCGGAAAGGAAAATAACAATGAAAAAATACACGCCGTACCTTATGTTTTTCGTGCTGCTGGTCCCCTTCGCGGCCTCTTATGCAGCAGATTACGTAATCGGCGAGGGCGACACACTCCTGATATCGGTCTGGGGAGAAAAGGACCTCAGCCTCTCGGTAAAAGTCCGGCCCGACGGGAAAATAACGCTCCCGGCGCTCGGCGAAGTCAGCGCCGCAAACACCACGGCAAAAAACCTTCAAGCCGTCCTGGCCAGCAGGCTGAAGGGCATCGTAAAAAACCCGATAGTGACGGTCGTCGTCATGGAAATTACGAACAATAAGGTTTACATCTTCGGCGGCGGCGTGAAGGCGGGCGTCTACTCGCTGGTCCAGCGGACCACGCTGCTTCAGCTGCTGTGCCAGATCGAGGACGTGAAGAAGGCGGACCTTAAAAGGGCATATGTGCTCAGGAACAATGCGAAGATAAAAGTCGATTTTTCCCGGCTCTTCATCCAGGGCGATACCTCCGAAGACATAACCATCGACCCGAATGACGTCATTTTTATTCCGACGAACATGGAGAAGAACGTCTACGTAATGGGGGCGGTCGCCACGCCGAAGTTCATAGAATACCGGGAAGGGCTTACCGTCATGGAGGCGATCCTCGAGGCCGGAGGGTTCACGAAGTTCGCCAGCCAGAATGATACCATTATTTACCGGAAAGACGAGTCCAGAAGGGAAATAGCGATTCCTGTCAAGATGAAGCGGCTGCTCAACGACGGCGACCTTGGCCAGAACGCAAAACTGAAGCCGGGTGACTACATCGTGGTGAAGGAAGGCATTTTCTAGGAGGCCAACCATGGAACAACGGTCCGAACTCGACTTGAAGCGGATCCTGCGGCTGATCTTCGCCAAGAAAGCGCTTTTTCTTGCAACGGCAATAATTGTGACCACCGTGATGATCATCGAGACGTATTTGTGGCCCAAGAAGTACGAGGCAAAGTCGATGATCTTCATCGAACGAAACGTCATCAACGAGCTCATCAAGGATGTAACGGTCACGCCCTCATTCGAGGAAAAGATCAAGGCGGTTACCATCGTGATGAAAAGCAGGTCCCTCATCCTGAAAGTCATGAGCGACCTGGACATCGACCTGAAGAACAAAAAATCCCAGGAAATTGAAGCACTCGTGAAGAATTTTCAGGACAACACCGAGATTACGGTCGAAATCAGTAAAGACTCCAGAAAAAACATGGACCTTTTTCACGTTACCCATATCAACGGCAATCCGAAAATGGCAAGCGATTTCGTGAACGCCCTGGTCAGGCGCTACATTGAAGAAAATCTCTCGATAAAGCGGGAAGAGGCATACGGCGCCAACCGCTTTCTGCTCGAGCAGATCGACACGTTCAAGGCGAAACTGGCAAAAACGGAATCGGCAATCACGAAGCTCAGCAGGGAAAAAGGAATTTCGGAGAGTAAGATTGCCGGTACCGACCCGTCACAGAGAAGTCTTTCCCCGAGCGAGCAGCTACTCGCCCTGACCAGAAAAAAAATCGCGTTGCTTTCGCAGTATACCGTCAATCATCCCGAAGTGATAAAGATCAATGCGGAGATAGAGCTCGTCAAGGAACAGATCCGAACGGCCCCGCCCGCCCTGGAACGGGACGACAAGGAACTTACGGACCTTATACGGGAACGCGACACGATCAGGAAGATATACGAAGACCTGCTTTCGACCCTGAACAAATCCGAGGTTTCGACGCAAGTGGAGATCCAGGACAAAGCGGGCGCGTTCAGAATTCTCGATCCCGCCATTGTCCCGACCAGGCCGATCAGCCCCGATATCACGCAAATGCTGCTGCTGTCGGTTTTGACCGGAGCTGTTTCGGCTGCCGGCCTTCTCATCGGGATTGATCTTACGGACAGTTCCGTGAAAACGGTCGACACCTTGAAAAAAATGGGACTCCCGATCCTGGCCGTGATCCCCAACATGAAAACGGAGCAGGAAACAGCGGCTGTCAGGAAAAAGAATGTATTTATCTATACCATCGCGGGCCTGTATCTGGCCTGCCTTCTCGCGATTACCATGCTCGAGATGGCCGGGATCTCGCCGATGAATGATCTGATTCAGGAAGCCAGAATCGAAATCAGCAATACTTTGCAAAAAATGCGCTGATTAACCTAGAAACAGCAGTTGGACACGGATAACGGCGGAAAAGGCGGATAAAATATTAAAAATTCAAGCATGAGCCATTCACCAAATGGATAAATCTTTTTCATAATGAGAAGTTGATTCTTCTTCCGCTTTTATCCGTTGTTACCGGTTTTCCCGTGTCCCGAACCGCCGTTTTCAGGATTAATGGAAGTTTCCCGCACTCCCGCACCAGCGGGACGGGGACAGCGCTCCCTCCAGAGTTCAGGGAGATCGAATATGGTGGAAGACGCTTTCGAAAAGGCAATCCGAAGCAAAAATAATTCGACGCATGCAGCGTGGAAGCCGGCAGCGGAGCCAGGCGCCAAAACGCGGCCCTCGCTGCCGGGTGCGGCCGCAGTGATCAGCCATCCCCTCCTTGTGGCCAACGGACAACGCCATTCGCCGGTTTTCGAGGAGTATAAGAAACTGAAGGCAAAGATCATGAAAATGACGAAGCAGGAGCCTTTCAGAAACGTGATCCTCGTCACGAGTTCAGTGGGGGGAGAAGGCAAGACGCTTACGGCGGCAAACCTCGCCCTCTCGCTGTCCCAGGATTACGACCATTCGGTCCTGCTCATAGACGCGGACACGAGGAAGCCGACGCTTCACACCCTTTTTAAGCTGCATCCGAAAACCGGCCTTTCCGAATGTCTTGCGGAAGGCGCCGATATCGGTTCTGCGTTGATCAGACTCGGCAGAGGCGATCTTACGTTTCTGCCCTCCGGGAAGAGGCCGGAAAATCCGGTCGAGTTGTTTTCATCACAGAAAATGAAAACGATGCTTGCCGAACTGAAAAGCAGGTATCCCAACCGGTATATCATTATCGATTCGCCCCCGTCGCTTCTGTTCGCGGAGACGAAAATACTCAGCGCTCTCGTCGACGGCATCGTGTTCGTTATCAGGGAGGGACGGGCCCCGCTGCAACATATCCTCGAAGCCTTCGATTCCCTTAAAGAAGAACACATACTCGGCATTGTTTATAATGATGCGGGGCCGGACGGGTTGAACGGCCGGTACTCCTATCATGGATATTACGACCATTATAAATAATCACCGGAGCTGCGCGCGGCCAGCAATCAGCGGGTCGGAATTATCAATCAGCAGAGCGGCCGGCTGAAAGCTGAGAGACGACTGCTGTCAGCTGCACGAAGGCATAACGGCGCTCCCAGCCGCCATTGAATGGAGCGATGCAGGATGGAACTGAACTGGTATGCCCTCTGGGTGAAGTCACGGCACGAATTTATTGCCCGCGACGAACTGGTGGAGAAAGGGGTGGAGACGTTTCTTCCCCTGGTCAAAAAAGTTCGCCAGTGGCGCGACCGGAAAAAAAAGGTGGAGTTCCCTGTTTTTCCCGGATATCTGTTCGTCTGCCTGGCCCCGTCCGCGGACGACTTTCTGCGCGCTATCAAGACAAGGGGGAGTGTCGGGCTTTTATCACAGGAACCTGGGCATCCCACCCCGGTTCCCTGCGAGGAGATCCAAGCGCTTAAAACAGTGATCGGATGCGGAAGCTCCTTCGACGTGTACCCCCAGTTTCAAGAGGGAGCCCGCGTGAGAGTCCGCAGGGGACCGCTTCAGGGGGCCGAAGGCATCCTGACGAAAAAAGCAGATCATCACTGGTTTTGCATCAATATCGAGATCCTCGGCAGGAGCGTCGCGCTCAAGATCAACGCGGACGAAGTAGAGCAAGCGTGAGAGATTAGTATAAGGGTCAAAGTATCACAGTGTCAAAGGTGGATATAGTTTTAAAGCTGTTACTCTGAGCTCTTAATCTTTGACATTGCTTCTATCCTGGCGACATTCGAGACCCCTTTTCGGTTCGCAGCCTGTAACCGAGAGGGCGGAGCAATGCCAACCGGTTCCCGAACGCCGGCAATCTTTCCTGCGAAGCAGACACGCAATTCCCTGACTCCTATTGCAAAATGCAAACTCAAATTCGTGGTATGGCAGGAGGCCATGCATTCATTTCAATCATTTTGCACTTTGCATTCTGCACTATGCAATTTTTCCCCAGTAATTCACGCTGACATGTCAAGTGTTGTCGAGAAACACGGCATCAGAGACCAGCCAGGTGTTCTTCAGCGACTATATAAAATTATTGCTGCCGGCAGCGGCCCTTGCCGCAGTCATTTGTCTCGCGGCGTCTCCTGCATATGCCGAATTCCGGCTCGAGCCCGCGGTCAGCGTCAGCGAAGAGTATAACGACAACATCTTTCTGGCACCGAATGACCCGGAAAGCGATTATATCACCCGCATTGTACCGTCCATCCGCCTGCGCTACGGCACGGCGCTCTGGGACTGGGACCTCAGTTATGCATATGATTACCGCTACTTTGCGAGGCACGCCATCGAGCAGAACGACACGCACAGAATGAATCTCGTCAATCATACACGGCTGCTGGACGACTTCCTTTCTCTGGACATCAGGGACACTTACCGGAGAATCTCACTCTCTCCCGCACGGGATTACACGCAAGAAAGCCTTTTTGTCAATCAGTCCGACAGCAATGTTTTTACGGTAAATCCATACCTCAGGATCAGGGCAACGTCTACAGATACTGTCACCATGGGTTATATCTACCTCAACAGCTGGTACGAAGACCCTTCGGCGATTGACAAGATCCATAACGCCGTGTACATCGAGACCTCGCACGAGCTTGCCTCACGCTTTAGCTTCTCGACCGGCTACAAATATAACAATGAAACCAATGACGCTGAAGACTATACAAAAAACGATTTTTACGTTTTCGGACTCTACGAGTACATGGACGGCGGAATAGTCTCTCTCACACTTGGAAACAGCTGGTTCGACTTCGAGACCGGCGAGAGCACGACGCAGGTTTTCTGGAACGGCACGATTGTGCACAAGCTTCCTACCGTTTCATTTTCCTTTCTGGCCGCATTAAATTATCTCGACGACCCTCAGGGAACGCTGACTCGCGAGGACAGTTATGTGGTAACGCTCTCGAAACAGACGGAACGGACCGGTGTCAGCGGTTCATTCGGACTGCGTGAATACCGGTCGGCAAAAACGAAGCATCTGCGCACATCCGTCTATTTCGGCACCGGCACCCTCAGTCACGCGCTGACAACGCAAACAACGATCATCGGCAGCCTGACCGTTGAACGACTGGTGGACGACCGAAGCAATACGTACACAAGCCGGTATCTCCCCGCGCTTCGGCTTGAACATGAGCTCCTGGAGAGGGCTACGCTCGCCCTTCATTACCGGTATACCAATGTGTACTCTCCGGATTATTATTTCAATAATTATCAGAATAACAGAATTTCCGTGGAAATCACGGCACGATTTTAAAATACGTCTTCCGTCTTTCTTTATCGGTTCAGAAATAACAGCTGAGTCGCTCGTGAAAAAAGGGATTGTCCTCAATCTGTACGTCCTTGTCCTGCTCGCGGTGGTCCTTTCCTTCTCTTTGGCATGCGGCAGAAAAGGACCGGAAGCGCCGCCCGATAAAACGCCGCCGACGATCATCACGACCAGTCCCGAGGATGGAACCCAGAGCGTTCCGACGAATATCAACATGCTAAGCGCGACGTTCAGCGAAGAGCTTGATCTGGCGACGATCAATAATCAAACAGTCGTGCTGATGCAGGGAAGCAGCCCAGTCAGCGGTACCGTGACCTATAGCGAAAAGTCCGTCATTTTTACGCCTGCCGCGGCCTTGAGTCCCAACAGTACTTATACATTCACCATTGACGCGGGAGTACTGGATCTTGCCGGCAACGCGATGGTAAACAAGCAGGTGTGCATATTCATCACAGGCTCTGCACCGGTAACGATGCCTCCTAAGGTAGAGAGTGTCGAACCGACCGCGGGTTCCGGCTCAGTCTCTATATTTTCTTCTGTCACCGTCACCTTCAACAGGCCGATGGACCCGCTGACCGTGAACGAAACTACAATTACCGTCAGTGCCGGAGTCCCAATTGTGCCAGAAAGCGTCACGCTCGAAGACGGCGTGCAAGCGGTCCTTACATTTAGCCAGTTTTCGTACGAAACTGACTACACGGCCACGATCCTAGCGGATGCGCCCGGTGTTGCCGGCGTAAAAGACTTGGCCGGCAATACGCTTGTGGAAAATTACAGCTGGACCTTTAAGACTGTAACCATGCCGGCTCCGCAGACTTCTACGCTCACCATAGAGATGACGGGTAGAGGGTCCGGCACCGTGACCGCGGAACCCATAACACCACCGGTTACATGGAACGGCAGGGTAGGATCAGCAACGTACGGAACGGGCACCGAGGTCGTCTTGACTGCGGACGCGAATGACAGGTCGACGTTTGAAGGATGGTCAGGCTGCGACAGTGACCGGGAGAACGAATGCCGCGTGTATATGACGGAATCAAAGAGGGTCACCGCAGACTTTGCAAGGATAAAACATACCATCAGCGCGACAACCACGCTGGAAGCGAACAAGGGAATCCTGCCCAGCGGCCCCGTTGAGGTCGAAGACGGCGACAGCAGGACATTCGCAGTAACACCGCAACCTGGTTACGCAGTCGACGTTATTGTTGACGATGTGAGCAAGGGCGGCGTCGAATCCTGGATATTCGAGAATGTAATGAGTGACCATAAGATTCATGCGAGTTTTTCGATCAACGCGTACACGCTGACGGTGAACAAAGAAGGGACCGGAACCGGTACGGTCGGCGGCGGGGGCACATACGATTACGGTGCAACGGCCACGGTAACTGCAGCAGCCGGCGACGGTGCTGCCTTTACGGGCTGGAGCGGGGACTGCTCCGGCACGGTGAGTCCGACAACGGTCGTGATGGACGGGGACAAGACGTGTACTGCAAGTTTTTCGATCAACGCGTATACGCTGACGGTGAACAAAGAAGGGACCGGGACCGGTACGGTCGGCGGCGCGGGCACATACAATTACGGTGCAACGGCCACGGTAACTGCCGCAGCCGGCGACGGTGCTGCCTTTACGGGCTGGAGCGGGGACTGCTCCGGCACGGTGAGTCCGACAACGGTCGTGATGGACGGGGACAAGACGTGTACTGCAAGTTTTTCGATCAACGCGTACACGCTGACGGTGAACAAAGAAGGGACCGGGACCGGTACGGTCGGCGGCGCGGGCACATACAATTACGGTGCAACGGCCACGGTAACTGCTGCAGCCGGCGACGGTGCTGCCTTTACGGGCTGGAGCGGGGACTGCTCCGGCACGGTGAGTCCGACAACGGTCGTGATGGACGGGGCCAGGACGTGTACTGCAAGCTTTACTGCAGCGACGCAAGTCCCTTGAAAATCAGGAAGACCCGTGTGTCGATGATTCTTTGATCGAAAAGTCGCCATATGAAGAACAAAATTCTGATCATACTGATTGTGCTCGTTCTCGCCGGAGCAATCGCATTTCATGCCTGCGGCAGGAAAGGGCCGGAGGATCCGCCTGATACGACACCGCCGCTGGTAAGCTCGACCAGCCCTTCTTACAACGAACAGAATGTGCCGGTCAATGTCAGCATCACGGTGACATTCAATGAAGAGATGGATGCATCGACCATCAACAACCAGACCATTTCCCTTATCGTGACCGACAACACAGGAACGAGCGTCATGAACGGCACGGTAACCTATAGCGGCATGACCGCTGCATTTACGCCGAATGAGAACCTGAGCGTGAACACTGAATATAGATTAACTATCAGCTCCGGGATAAAGGATGTTGCCGGGAATGCCATGGTAGGACCGTATGCCTGCCCCTTTACGACCGGCACGACAACCACGTCTTACTACACAATCACCGCAACAGCGGGCATGAACGGCAGTATCAGCCCTTCCGGTCCGGTGAAAGTGCCTGATGGCGCAGCTCAATCATTCTCCATCAGTCCGGCATCCGGATATCAAGTTGCCGATGTGGTCGTGGACGGCCGTTCCACGGGCGCCGTAACGACGTATACCTTCAGCAATGTAACGGCCGATCACGCGATCTCCGCAAGTTTCGCGGTGAATCCCGCCACTACCTATACTATCACGGCGACTGCTGGCGCGAACGGCAGCATCAGCCCTTCCGGTCCGGTGAAAGTGCCTGATGGCGCATCTCAGTCATTCACCATTGCCCCGGCATCCGGATATCACGTTGCCGATGTGGTCGTGGACGGCCATTCCGCGGGCGCCGTAACGACGTATACCTTCAGCAATGTGACGGCCGATCATGCGATAACCGCAATTTTTGCGGTCAATCCTGTCACGACCTATACTATTACGGCGAGCGTCACGGATGGCAACGGCACCATAACACCCTCGGGAACAGTCATAGTGAATCAAGGTGCTGATAAATCCTTCACGATCAAACCGTATACCGGGTATTCAGTTTCCACGGTCATTGTGGACGGCATTTTCGTGGGCGCTGTTGCAAGCTATAAATTCGAGAATGTGACGGCAGACCATACGATCAGCGCGAGCTTCGCACAGACTGCCTTTACGATATCGACAATTGTTGAAGGGAACGGTTCTATTGAGCCTGAGATTCAACAGGTAGGTTATAACGAGAGGGCATCATTCTCGATCGCCGCAGCAGAAAAATACAGGATTGAAGATGTAAGAGGCTGTCACGGCAAGCTGGAAGGCGACACGTTCTTCGGGTACACCTACAGAACCGGTCCGATCACTGCTGATTGCACCGTGACGGCGCGCTTCCGGAGGAGCGGAGATTGAAGGCCTTCGGCCCTGCCGGGCCCACGTGATGAAGGAGCGGAAAAGCGATCCGCTGTGTTGCAGCAATCAGAGGGGAGAAAAAAATTGTGCAGACCCTGTTTCCACCGGAGAACCAGTGAATTAAGGGCAACGCCCGAGCCGCTTTCTATCAAAAAAAAGCCTGATTCAATACCGACCGACTCAAAAAGCTCCTGCCTGGACGGGCCTTCCGACCGCATCATTTTCGCCGTCGATGCCGCGATCCCTGAGACGCCGGGCGGGCACGATAGAAACTAGCGTTCCATCGACAGTTGAAAAAAATCATGACCAGCGCATCCGACCTGAGCACCGGAACCAAACGCATTGGTTCCTCGTCCATGAAAACCGAAAAAAATATCAAAGCCATGACCGCTGATCTCTACATCAGGGACAGTGACTTCTTAACGGAAGAGACCTTTCACGAAGTCCTCTGTTTTGAAAGAAAGCGATCGGAGCGTTCGCGAAAGAACATACTGCTGATGCTTCTGGACGTCGGAACGGTCAATCATCAGAGGGCGCGATGCGCGATCCTGAGAAACGCCGCGAACGCGCTTAACGACCTGAGACAGGATGCCCATGTCAAGGGATGGTACAAGAACGAGAGCATCCTCGGCGCGGTCTTTACCGAGTACGGGGAGAAACTTGAAGACAGAGTGCGGACAACGCTTTTTACCAACCTGTCCCAATTGCCGTGGGCTCAGGACGCTCGTAGCCTCAAACTCATCTTTCGATCGTTTCCCGACGCAGGACCGGGGGACAATCCGGAGGGCTTCAAGGAAAACGCCCTGTTTTACCCGGAAGCCCTGAACGTCGAAAAAAGACGACAAATCGCTTTTTTTCTGAAACGCGCGATGGATATCGCAGGCGGCGCTGCGGGCATAATGCTCTTTTCGCCGCTGTTCATTGTGCTGCCGCTGCTGATTAAGGCCTCGTCAAAAGGGCCGGTCCTGTTCAGGCAGGAGAGGATCGGCCGATACGGAGAACGGTTCGTTTTTCTCAAATTCAGGACTATGTACGAAAACAATAACCCGCAGATCCATCAGGATTACATAAAAAAACTTATCCTCGAGCAGAAAAGCTACGAGGGTAACGGCTCGAACGGCGTGTTCAAAATCAAAGACGATCCGAGGGTCACGCCAATCGGCAGGTTCTTGCGAAAGACGAGCTTCGACGAACTTCCGCAGTTTTTGAATGTGCTGAAGGGAGAGATGTCCCTCGTGGGTCCCCGGCCTCCGATACCGTATGAGTTCGATAATTACGACTTGTGGCACCGGCGGCGTGTCATGGAGGTAAAACCCGGCATTACCGGTCTGTGGCAGGTCGAAGGGAGAAGTTCCACAACGTTTGACGAAATGGTGCGGCTGGATCTCAAATATTCGAAAGAGTGGTCCATATGGCTGGACATCAAGATTATGCTGAAGACGCCATGGGTGGTTATAGCAGGCAAGGGAGCGTATTAATCAGCATAGAGCAAAGCGCAGAGCGAAAGGATATCAAACTCCATGCGCCATGCTCCATGCGCTATGCCGTGTGTTAGGAGGTACCTATGATCAACGTGGGCATTATCGGTTATGGCTACTGGGGCCCGAATATTGTGCGAAATTTCAGCAGCGTAAATGGAGCGGAGGTCGTTTCGATCTGCGATCAGAATCAGGAGCTGCTGAAGCGCGCGAAAAAAGCGTATCCCAATACGCTCGTGACGACTGACTGCCGCGAGGTCCTCGAGTCTTCGAAAATCGACGCTGTGGCCGTCATCACGCCGGTATCGACGCACTATCCGCTGGCTAAAAGGGCACTTGAAAACGGGAAGCATGTTTTCATAGAAAAGCCGTTCACCGCAAACACGGCCCAGGCCGAGGAACTGATCGACCTAGCAGAAAAGCGCAACCTTACGATCATGGTCGACCACACCTTCATCTTCACCGGAGCAGTCCGAAAAATGAAACAGCTTCTCGTTGAGAAGGCGCTCGGAGATCTCTACTACTATGATTCGGTCAGGGTCAACCTGGGTCTTTTTCAGTCGGATGTGAACGTCATCTGGGACCTGGCGCCACATGATTTCGCGGTCATGGACTACCTTCTTCCCGAAAAGCCCTCCGCGGTTTCGGCCTGCGGAAAAGCGCATGTGAACGGCTTCGAGGATACCGCCTATATTACGGTGCAATTCAGCAACAACATGATCGCGCATTTCAACGTCAACTGGCTTTCGCCGGTCAAGGTGAGAACTACGCTTATCGGCGGGGAAAAGAAGATGCTCGTATGGAACGATCTTGAAGCGGACGAGAAGATCAAGATATACGACAAGGGCGTCGAGGTGAGCACGAAAGAAAGCGCATATAACCTGAGAGTAAGCTATCGGTCGGGAGACATGCATGCACCCCGGGTGGAACAGGTTGAGGCGCTGAAAATGGAAACCGAGTATTTTATTTCCTGCCTGAACCGGAGCGAAAAACCGGTCAACGACGCCGCCAGCGGCTTCCGCGTCGTAAAACTGCTTGAAGCATGCAGCCAATCGCTGAAAAAAAACGGGCAGGAGATACCGGTATGAAATATTACTCGATAGCTCCTGACGTGAGACTCGGACAAAACATAATAATCTCGGAGTTTGTCAATCTCTACGGGTGCAGCATCGGCGATAACACTAAAATTGGCGCTTTCGTCGAGGTGCAGAAGAACGCTTCTATCGGCCGAAACTGCAAGATACAGAGCCACACGTTCATCTGCGAGGGTGTGACGATCGAAGACAGCGTGTTCGTGGGACACGGCGTCATCTTTATCAACGACAAATATCCCCGGGCGACGAACGGGAACGGCGGATTACAGAGCGAAGAAAGACTGGCATGTTGTTCCCACCCTCATCAAAAAAGGCGCTTCGATCGGATCCGGAGCGACGATCCTGTGCAACATTACCGTCGGAGAAAATGCCATCATAGGATCGGGCAGCGTCGTCACGAAGGATGTGCCCCCGAACACAGTCGTGGCGGGAGTGCCTGCGCGAATCGTCCGGAAAATCGAAGCTGAACCGGATGCCGTTCCAGTCTCTCCTCGACTGGAAGCGGAACCATAAATCGCCGGGCAGGCGATTCATCGGGCGGAAAGCAGGGGGCCTTGCTTTCCCCTTAAAAGCAAAGGATATCAGAATTATGAACGAGAGCCTTACCATCATAAATTCCCAGGAAGAACGCATCATGCGTGAGGGGAGAACGGGGTTTCTGTCGGAAAACGCTGTCTTGGTCGAACGAGTACAGAATTTGATTGCACAAGAGGATTGGAAAGCGGCGATCGGAGAGATGGAAAAGTTTTTCGATATCGACCCGAACCCGATTATCCGCGCATACCCGAAGCCGAATCGGAAAGAATCGGCAATCAGGGAACATATGCGGACTGCGGACCTGTATGCGGAAAAAGGGCTTATGGCTCAGTCGCTCGCTCAGTACAGGGTGGCTTTGAGACTCGACAGCAGAAGATCGGAAAGAAGTATTCTCAGCGAACGCGTTCAGAACTGCATCGAAGCGCAGGATTGGAAAGCGGCGATCGGAGAAATGGAACGATTGTTCAAGATCGACCCGGACCCGATCCTCCGTGTGAGAATCGGTGATGCGCACCGGAAGCTGAACCGGGAATGGTCGGCAATCTCGGAATACATGCGGGCCGCAGAGCTCTATGCTGAAACGGGGTTCGCCCGCAAGGCGCGCGCCCAGTACAAACTCGTTCTGAAACTCCAAGCAGCAATGTTGAGCAAAAAATGGAAGCTCTCTGCTTAAGCAGAGGGCAGGAGATCAAGTCTGAACCGGTCTTCAAAGGTGAACCGAGGCCGGCACGCAGGTGCCGTCCGCGCTTCACCGGCCTGGCAGCCGCGTGGGATTATGAGTCTTAGAAAAAGCATTTTGCCGCAGAGAACTTCATTAACCGGAGAGAGAGGATCGCAGAGTAAAATTTAATCTTTGAGGTTATTTTTTCTTTCCTCTTTGCGATCACGGAATAGTTTTCCATTGACCCCTCCGCTATAAAATCATGATTGCGACAGGCGGAACAATGTACTGTGTGGGTGGTTTATGATAAAACCGTTTGAAAAACCTATTTATGTTACCAGGCCTTTTTTACCGCCGCTGGAGGAGTTTTGCCGGGGACTTGAAGAAATCTGGGAGACCCGGTGGTTAACAAACAATGGACCTGTTCTTCAGCGTTTTACTCAAGAACTGTCTACCTTGCTGGAAACGGACAATATCTGTCTTTTTAATAATGGGACCCTGGCTCTTCAGATAGCCTTGCAGGGTATGGGAATCTCAGGAGAGGTTATTACCACTCCGTTTACCTTTGTGGCGACGACCCATGCCTTGTTCTGGAACAAGATCAGGCCGGTCTTCGTGGACATTGAACCTGACTATTATACCATTGATCCTGAAAAGGTCGAAGCGGCGATTACCCCTTGGACAACAGCCATCCTGGCGGTTCATGTGTACGGCCATCCCTGCAAGCTCGATGCGCTGGCCGACATTGCACAACGGCGCAATTTGAGACTCATTTATGATGCAGCTCACGCCTTTGGCGTAAAAGTCGGCAATAAGCCGATTGCCCGCTTTGGAGACCTGAGCATGTTCAGCTTTCATTCCACTAAATTGTTTCATTCCATAGAGGGAGGAATGGTCATCTTCCGGGAAGCAGGACTGAAAGGCCTGTTTGACTATTTGAAAAACTTCGGATTCAAAAACGAAGTCGAAGTGGTCATGCCGGGCACCAATGCTAAAATGAATGAAATGCAGGCCTTGATGGGAATTCAAGTTCTGAAATACCTCGAGGAAACAATACAAAAGCGCGAACGGATCACCAACCTGTATCGAAACAGACTCAAAGATATCCCCGGCATTCGCTTCGCTCCGGTCCTGTCTCCTGACATACAGTACAACTACGCATATATGCCTATCGAGGTTGATGAAAAAGAATTTGGAATGGACCGTGATGCGCTGTATGAAAAGCTGAAGGAATGGAATGTACACACTCGCCGCTATTTCTATCCGTTGATATGCGATTACTCGTGTTATCGCAGCATTTCAGTGAATGGCTCCTTGAGCGTTGCGCGTCAAACGGCCGATCGCATATTGACACTGCCGATTTACGATGGCCTGGGGCTTCCCGATGTCCAGATCATCTGCGAGATCATTCTCTCTCTGCAGCAGGGAATGAAGAGCAAGATGCATGTCATTGTCAAGCCGAGAGAAATGGTAAAAATAAGTTAGGATCATAATCCTAAAAAAAGCATTTGGGACGCAGAAAAATCGGATAAACGCAGATAAGGACGGATAAATAAAACGTTCTTGTATCGTAAAAGCAGTCACCCTGCGGGTGAACTTTGTTCTCTAAAAATTCTTTTGTTTGATCTGCGGTTATCTGCGTTCAACTGCCGTTTTCAGATAAATCTGTCTTGTGAGGAAACCAAAAATGGAAAAAATCATTCTCTTTGGAAACAGTCTATTTGCTGAAACGATTTACTTTCTGCTGACACATGATTCTCCGTATGAAGTAGCGGCTTTTACCGTAGACGAGAAATATATAGCGGGAGATACCTTGTTCGGGCTGCCTGTTGTTCCTTTCGAAACCGTTGAATCCCTGTTTCCTCCCTCAGAGTACAAAATGTCCATCCCAATCAGTTTTCAAAAGGTCAATAAATTGAGAGAAGAGAAGTATTTTCAGGCGAAAACCAAGGGGTATCAGCTGATTAATTACATTAGTTCCAAGGCGACGTCGTTCCCGGGCCTGGTTACAGGCGACAATTGCATCATATTGAATAACACCTTTATTGGCCCATTTGTTCAGATTGGTAATAATGTAATGGTCACAGATGGCGCGATAATTTCACACCATGCGGTGATAAAGGACCACTGCTTCGTTGCTCCCGGCGCTATTATCCTGGGAGGAGTCACGCTGGGAGAATACTGCTTCATCGGGGCGAACGCGACAGTGAAAGAGGAGGTCAAGGTCGCCAGAGAGTGCCTTGTCGGCAGCGGCATATCGATAACCAGAGATACTCAGGAGCGAGGAGTGTATATTAATCCCCCGGCGGATCTACATCCAAGACGAAGTGATCAGTTGAGGACCTGGCTGACGTGGCCTGTAAGAGCGCGTAATTCTTCGCCCGGGGGCAACGGGCCGAAATAGAGGCAAAGAAGTTTAAACCCAACTGTGAGGAGGCGTGCCGATAATGACGAATCTAAAAAGTATTGAAAGGTTTTTGCTTTCCGAAATTGCCGCTGATCTTGGCAAGCAATCACTAAGTCCCGAAGAAGATCTTCTTGAGCAAAGAATTATTGATTCCCTGGGGATTCTGAAGCTGGTGGTTTTTCTGGAGAAAGCCCACGGCATACAGGTGGCAGACGAGGACGTGGTCCCTGAGAACTTTCAAACTATTAACAGCATAGTCAAGTTTGTCGAACAGAAGATGCGGAAAGAGAAGGTTGCGCTCCCGGACTCCGGCCGGCATCTTGTTGAGATCTTGCCAGTGATGCCCCCGCAATAGGAGTGCAGAAGGAGATCATATTGTGAATTTCGAATTTAATAAGGAACAAATAGAGTTCAAAAAAAGCGCTATCCGCTTTGCTCAAAGAACGCTCAACGATGAGGTCATTGAAAGGGACAGAGACGCCGTCTTCTCCCGTGAGCTCTGGAAAAAATGCGCTGATTTCGGCATACAGGGTTCTGCGTTTCCGGAACAATACGGAGGACTCAACACTGATATAGTCAGTACTATGCTGCTCATGGAGGGATTGGGATACGGGTGTAAAGACAGCGGCTTGATTTTCGCAATCAACGGCCAGATGTGGACTGTGCAAATGCCTATTCTGAGGTTCGGCACTGACGCGCAAAAAGAAAGATATTTGCCCAGGCTTTGCAGCGGTGAGTTGATCGGAGCGAATGGCGTGACGGAACCGGACTCGGGTTCCGATGCTTTCAGTCTCAGGACTTCAGCAAGACTGGAAGGCGACTATTATATACTGAACGGCACTAAAACATTTTGCACGATGGCGCCGGCAGCGGATGTCTTCATGATCTTTGCTACTATAGATAAACGCAAGGGTTTTATGGGCGTTACCGCCTTCATTGTGGAAAGAGATTTTCCAGGCTTCAGGGTGGGCAGGAAGATCGGAAAAATGGGGTTGAGAACCGCTCCCATGGCCGAGTTGATTGTTGAAGACTGCAAAGTGCCTGTAGAAAATCGGCTTGGCAAGGAGGGTAACGGAGCGGCCATCTTCGAGGATACCGTAGAATGGGAAAGGAGCTGCATTCTGGCCGGTTTATTGGGCGGGATGGAGAGGCAACTGGAGCAATGTATAAAATATTCCAGGGAAAGGAAACAATTCGGCAAGCCCATCGGGAAGTACCAGTCCATTGCCAATAAGATTGTCGATATGAAGGTCCGAATGGAGACAGCAAGGCTTATTTTGTACAAAGTCGCCTCGATGAAACAAGCCCGCGGTAAAGCCGCTATGGAAGCAGCAATTGCAAAATTATACGTGAGCGAGTCCTGGATAAAATCCTGTCTCGACGCTGTTCAAATTCATGGAGGGTATGGTTATACGACGGAATACGAAGTTGAACGCGATTTGCGGGATTCCATCGGAAGTACACTTTATTCCGGGACTTCGGAGATCCAGAGAAACATAATAGCCCGGTTCCTGGGGCTTGCCTGATCAGTGCAATTCATTTTGTAAGGGTGACTACTCCGGGCAGTTACTTCGCTTTGTTCGAGGCGCGCCGGATAATGAAGGGGATTTCAGCAGTTACCCACAAGCCCCCATGGTTCTTGATGTCTGTGGATGGCTCGCCGCGCGCTTTATTTCTTGAAGGGCTCTTGGATTATTTGGAGAGCAATGACAATTGATTAAACGTGAGCAGGATCTCAAAAATGAAAAAGAAAATTGACATAATCATACCGTGCTGCAATGAAGCAGAAAACATAAACCTCATTATAGATGATATCGACAGGTATGTAAAAAACCTGAATTACAACTATGAATTTACATTTATTGATGACGGCAGTACCGATGATACACATCATAAAATAGCGGAGTGCGCTAAAAAGAGAAATAACATTAATATCATCAAGCTGTCACGAAACTTCGGAAAAGAATCGGCCTTGAGAGCCGGCATTGAATTATGCGATGCCGACGCTGCAATTATTATTGACAGCGATCTGCAGCATCCTCCGCACCTGATCCCGAGCTTGATCTTTGAATGGGAGAACGGTGCAAATATAGTAGATGCAGTAAAGGTGCAACGACAAAAAGAAAACTTCCTGGTCAAATATCTCAGTCTCGGTTTCTACAAATTGATGAACAACCTGACCAACATGGATTTTTCGGGCTCATCCGATTATAAGCTCATAGACAGAAAAGCTATCGAGCTGTTAAAAACGTTGAACGAAAAAAACCGATTTTTCAGGGGACTGACAAATTGGATCGGGTTGCAGCATCGCAAAATTGAATTTAAAGTGGAAGATCGAAAAGCAGGGAAATCAAAATGGGGTCTGATCCAGCTCGCGAGGCTTTCTTTTGATGCTATTACAGCATATACCTCCAAACCGTTACACCTCGTTACGTTCCTGGGATTATTTACGTTTTTGTTTTCAGTTATTCTTGGCTTGCAAACCTTATATAACAAAATTCAGGGACTGGCGGTAAGCGGGTTCACGACCGTGATCCTTATTACCCTGATGTTGTCCAGCATCATTATGGTCAGTATGGGGATATTAGGCATGTATTTGTCAAGGATCTACGATGAAGTCAAAAACAGGCCGATTTTTATAATTGATAATTACCGGAAATCAACAGAGACCATAATACCTGAGAAGGTAATCGAGAACAAAGAACGGGCCATGAACAACGTTTTTAAGGGGGTCTGAAAAAGCTCATTTACGGCATATCGGGAGTGAGCCGCTTTTAGTTGCTGAAGAATGAAATTCTTCCCAAAATGGCAAGAAAAATCTAAAAATCTGTTTGCCACGGATGGACATAGCCTGCATTCGCGCCTGGCACTCATTAACGCCGGCCACAGGCTTATTAACACGGATGAAATCAAGAAAATAAGAATTTATTATCTGCCTGCA
>CAVVUN010000004.1:0-84945 GCA_963751455.1 Nitrospirota bacterium | reverse complement strand
CCAGATCTTGACATCCTCAGGAAAACCGCAGACGGAAAACGAGAGGCATTCGATGAACTGGTCCTGAAATACCAGAAACCTCTCTACTCCCTGCTGTACCGGATGGTGAGCAATCATGAGGATGCCGCGGACCTTCTGCAGAAGACCTTCGTAAAAGCCTTTACCTGCGTCGACAGCTTCGAACAGCGGTCCAGCTTCAAAACATGGCTTTACCAGATCGCGATCAATTTGGCCAAAAACGTGTACCGCGACAGGTCCCGTGCCGAGCACGTGCCCCTGCACCTCGTCACCATAATTAAAAAACCGCGGATACTGGAATCGTTGATCACAAAGGAAAGCAGGGCCAGACTCAGACTCGCGCTCGCCGGTCTGCCGGAAAAACAGCGGCTTACTGTGCTGTTAAGAGTGCAGGATGACCGGAAATTCGAAGAGATCGCGGACATCATGAAATGCTCGCTCGGGACCGCCAAGGCGAACTATCACCATGCGGTCAAGAAACTGAAGGTGCTGATGGAGGATACCGTCGTGAAGGACAGGATCGAAGAGCCGGTGCAGGCTTGAAGAAACGATGGCAGCCGCAGGACTTCGGCCTGCGTTCCGGGAAAAAACCATGAACTGCAATGACGAAACCATAAAAGAACAGCTCCCCGCATATGTGGAAGGGAAATTAGCCAAGCCTGAACAGGGGCTCGTGGAAGCGCACCTTGCAACCTGCGCTGACTGCCGGAAAGAGCTTTCGCTTTTGAAAATGATGTCCGAGGAAGCGGTTCCGGACCCGGGTGAGGCCTTCTGGTCTGAAATGCCGGATGTCATATACCGTGAAGTGCGAAGATCCAGGGAGAAAAAACATATATCATTCGCCGATATACTGAACGCTCTATTGATTCCCCGCTGGGCATGGGCAACCGCCGGCGTCATTGTCATCGCAATTGCAGCGTCGTTCTTTGTCCGCACCGGACCCGTGAACCTTGCCGGCATTCAGGGAAACGGGACGAATCAGCTCGAAATGGCTCCGGATGAAAACATTGATATCGCCCTGCTCTCTCCTGCCGAAATCGAGGCTGCAGCTCAATGGGCACGGAACGAATTCGGCCCCATAAGAGAGCAGGTCGTCGAAGAGAGCACGGGAAATACCGAGCGGGACCCCTCGGATGATCTGAATGAATTGAACACCCGGGAGTTGGACCGAGTATACGAGATGCTTAAGAAAAAGGAACAGGATATGCGGAACAGGATGAACAAAACAACAAACGAAAAAGGGCTTGTATAGGGAAACCACTGCAGGAGGTTATTTATATGAACACGGCAAGGATATTCATAGTCATGATCGCTCTGATACTGGTCGGATCTCCGGCCCTTGCACAAAGGAGGACGTCCGGGCCTCCCGACACTGACAGGCGGGAAGACCCGGAATTCGCGCCGGATCGCGGACCAGGCGGGCCTCCTTCCGCTGAGAGACGCGAAGAGATCAGGAAAAAAATCGAGGCCATACGGATCTGGCGGCTGACTGAAGAGCTGAAGCTCGATCCCGATACCAGCGGAAAGCTGTCCGCGCTGCTCAGCTCCATCGAGCGCAAGCGCCGCGACATTCAGCGTGAGCAAATGGAGACCATGACTCTGCTGCGCCAAACGCTCAAGTCCCAAAAACCCGAAGAGGACAAAATGAAGCAGTATATAGAAAAGCTTCAAAACAACCATCGGGCCATGCAGGAACTGAGAAATGACGAATTGAAAGGCGTGAAAGCTATCCTGACCGTTGAACAGCAGGCCCGTTTCCTGGTCTTTCAGCAGGATTTCCAGCGCGAAATGCGAGAAACGATCACCAACGCGCGAGGAGGCGGCCAGGGCTCGCAGCGTCCGGGCCAGGGCGATTCCGGCCGCAATCAGGGTATGCCCGACCGAAGAGATTTTCGCGGTAAGGATGGCGCACGCGAGCCCTACGGTGCGCCGCGCTATTAAGGCAGCCCCCGGCCTCATCGCTTCCGTGCGCTCCTGATAAAGCTCCTGAACGAACCTGCCTCGCAGCAAGCTGCGGGGCTTTGTTTCTCAGGGAACACCCGCTGGTCTGTTTTAACTGTTCCCCTGTCCTTTGGTTCTCGCCCTGTATCCTTCCCTTTTTCTGCCCCCCTTTTATCCGGGCATGTTCAACGTGAAAATTACCCAAAAATTATGTTTCGCCCTGTTCAACCTTTTTCCCGCTTTGCGGTCTAATTATCAAGACACACGGCCGATGTCATTATTTCACAACAAGGAGGATCGGAAAATGGTAAGGAACAATTTGATGTGGCTCGCAGCAGCATTGTTTTTGTTCGTACAGGCATGCAGCAACAGTGGAAGCAATACACAAACAGAAACAGCTCATACAACAGGCACCATGCAGATCAGTATTACTGACGCGCCCGCGTACGGTTTTGACCATGTCTGGATAACGGTGAAGGACCTCTGGTTCCATACAAGCGATACCGCCGTATCAGAGCAATCGGGCTGGCATAAATTTCCCCTGTCCTCCCCGATCACCCTTGATCTCCTCGAACTGGGGAACGGCAACATAAGCGTACCGGTCTGGGACAATATTGAACTGCCCGAGGGCGAGTATACCCAGATGAGAGTGTTTCTCGTCAGGAGCGACGCCGCTCTTGCCGCTTCTGCATCGGATGCGGGTCTTGTCTACAACAACGAGGTGGATGTAACGGGCGATGCATCTCACTACCCTCTCCGGGTCCCTGCCGCCGAACGCGGCATCATGCTCACGGGGCAGTTCACGGTCAAAAAGAATGAAAAGCTGAAACTGGCAATTGATTTCGATGCCGGAGACGACGTAGTCCAGAGCGAGCATGACGGCAAAACCGAATACATCCTGAAGCCCCGTCTCGCGTATTTTGATATGGACAACGCGGGTGCAGTTGTGGGTTCTCTCGATACCGCCGCTGCCGCGAACAATCCGTCTGCCCGTTTCATCATCAAGGCGGAACAGATTGCACCGAACGCGCCGGTACATGTGGTTCGCCGGGTTACCGCTTTGGCCGATGCAACCGGTAAATTCATACTGTTCCCGCTGATGCCGGGCAACTATGATCTAGTCATCCGCGGCATCGATTATGGAACGGTGATCATCAAGGATGTACCGGTAACGAAGGGAACAACGCCGACCGCAAATGCCACAATAGTGCCGACCGTTACTATGACTCCGGCGGCAACACCGGACTATGCGATGAATGCGACGATAGAGTCGCCCACAGGCGCCTGGGTCGATTTCTTCCAGACTGTGCCGGGCGAAGCTGCCCCTTACGAGATCAGATTCAGGCATTTTAACCCTATCACCGGGCAGATTCTGGGATTCAAATTGTCCTCGGAGCCTCTTCAGATCGGCGCCTATGACCCCTCGAACATAGTTTTTTCCCCGGTTACTCCTGTGGAAGGCAACGGCGGGTACAGACGGGCTGCAGGCGCTCCCTTGCACAGTCTCGACCTCAACCCCGACGTAGTCACCTCCTCAACGGGGACTCTTACATTCGGGATTCTGCACGTGACAAGCCCGGCCGTCAGCCGCAGCGTTTCCGGTTCGCTGGTCCTGCCGGAAACATTTGCACCGGGAACAGGGCTTGACCGGGGGGTCCTTTTCTCCTGCCATGGAGGCATGGTCGTGAACGCAATCAGAGTCGACTCGCAGATGGCCTCCGGAGGGACATACACAATCTCGAATCTCCCCGGCGGCACGCCTGATCATCCGCTGCCGGGAGCTGATTATGGAATTGAGGCAATCGGCTGGTCATCAACAAACGCCGATTCACGGGTTGCCGCAATTCCCCGGCGGGTGAATTTGTCGACAGCCGATGCAGCGGGCATCGATTTGAACCTGGTCATGCTGCCCTGACACCAATTTTTCCCTAAATATCTTCCGGTAAGACCGGGCCGCTTCTGCGGCCCGGTCTTATTCGTCCACGCTCGCTTCCCGCCCACCCCCCGTTGCTTCATAATTAAATGTTACCGGACGATAGTAAGTTATGTGTTGGTTCGGTTTTACGTTTTAAAGATCTTTTTAAGCTTAACCTCCAAGGCTTTTCTCAGCTCAAAAGGGTTTAGCGTTTTATATTCTTCTTTGAGTTTGCGCTTTGTTTCCTCGGAGACGTCAGGAGACTCCAGGACTCTCCGGTAAGGGGTTTTGGGCTTATCATAGCGTTTGATGGTCTTTGAAGCAACTCGTTTCTTTTCCAGCAGCTTCACAGAAGGACAGAAGAAGTTCAGAAACAGCCTCCATTCGGTGGTATAAAGCTCATTCATGAGAGGAACAGCCTCCGGAGAGTCCAGGCGATCGTAGCCAAGCCATTGTCTCACATGAGTCCAATTTTTCTGTTCGATATGGGCATTATCGTCTTTTTTATAGGCCCTGCTCCTGGTGAACTGAATAGGCCGTTTCCTCTCCGTCAGATAGCGAAGCAGGTGATGGTTTAAGAACTCAGTGCCGTTGTCCGCGTCAAAACCCAGGATCGGGAACGGCAAGGATTGTTCGATATCCTTGATCTGGTCGATGACACCTTGATAGTTTTTGCCCCAGACGGCGCGCTGTTCCGTCCAGCCGGTTGCGATGTCCACGCAGTCGACGGTATTGGCGTACATGCCTTCTGTAGAGCTTCCACAGTGGGCTACAGTATCAGCTTCCAGAAAGCCCGGCCTGGATTCATCCCATTGGTTGGTTTTCACTGGGATATGCCTTCTTAAGAGCGTTCCCGGCTTGGTGGTGGCCCTGCCGTGCTTGGTGTATTCTGCGCGAACCGGGTTTAGAATCCTGTCGATGCTCGACGGAGATATTCTGATCAAGGCCGCTTCCGTCGCCTGCGAGATGGGGCCAAAGGATTTTATATATCCTGGCAGCCATTCCGGGATGATGGCCTTAAGGCGCTTTGAGCATGGCAGGTTTGCCGTCTTCCAGATGCGCTTTAAGGGTATCAGGAGCGTCGCAGTGTCATATACCGGTTTTCTGCCCCGTTTTGCCGGAATCTTTTGAGTAAATCGCCGGAAGGTCCGCAGAAGCCTGAGAGCATGCTTTCGGTGATACCCGCAGGTTGAACAGAACTCGTCCAGGATCCCTGTTTTTATCTTCCGGGAGGCAGCCCGGTACCGTTTAATGATTGCAGCCAGATACTCCCGTTTTGATCGTGGACTCATCAGAACTAACCCTCCTTTTGGGGGTATAGTTCCGGTAACATGCATTATGAGTCAACGATACTTTTCAAAATGCCGTTGGGTAACATTTATTGTGAGTCAATTCGCACCCGTTGTTCTACATTGACAAACCTACCTTCAGCACGTATAATCTTTTACTCTTTAGCTCAGAAAGGCTTAAAACATGCACCGGATAGTAAAAAAGTATTCGGATTTCCTGAATATGTCGAGTCTGCGGTTTCATGAGGCGACCGGCAAAAACGGAGTACAATGCAAGCCGGGCTGTTACGAGTGCTGCGCGGTCGGGTTCTTCGATATCACTCTTCTGGACGCCCTTCACATTCGGTCTTCCCTGAAAAAGCTTCCCGCAAACATCCGGGAGCGTGTAGTTGCGAAAGCCAATGAACAGATGGATACGCTCGAAAAGAAAAAGGCCTTTTCCCGCAAGGATCCTTTGCTAAAATCGCTTCCGGCGATCGATGCAATATCCCGCAGGTCCGCAAAGATGTCCTGTCCTGCTCTCGATGAAAAGGGTGCATGCCTTATCTACGACCATCGCCCGCATATTTGCCGCATTTTCGGCCCGACGATCCGCGGACCGAGGCGCGCGATAAGGCTGGAGGGGTGCGGGTACTTCGTTAAAGACATCCCTGAAGGAGACTATCCGATCCTGGATCATTACGAAAAAGAGAAAAAAATGCAGCTGGCCATGTTCAGAAAAGCCGGCCGCAAGAGGATTCGCGAGGTTGATACGATTATCCCGGCGGCCCTGACTCTGGATCTGAAAAAATGGCTTTGAAACCCTTGATTCCCCTTTCACGCTTCCCAGGGAAAGGGTACGACAACGGGGCTAAGCTTTACCCTTGATTCCCCTTTCACGCTTCTCCGGGAAAGGGTACGATAATGAGACCCCTGATTCCCGTCTCCTGCTTCTCAAGGAGATGGTACAATAAAGGGTTTATGCCTTACCCGTTGATTCCCCTCTCACGCTTCTCAACGGGGGCATGACGGCACGCTTCAGTCGGATAGGTCGCGCAGAAATTATGGAAATCATCAGTAAAAAAACTGTCTGGAAAGGGAACTTCATGAGCGCCGTGGAGATCACGTACCGGGACGCGCACGGTACGGTGCGCACCTGGGAGGCGCTCGAGCGGGTAGGCATCGGCGGAATCGTAGTCATGGTTGGAGTAACACCCGCCGGGGCGGTAGTCCTTGAAAAGCAGTTCAGACCGCCGATGGGACGCGACGTGATAGAACTCCCCGCGGGGCTTGTCGAGCCCGATGAAACTATGGAAGACGCGGCTAGGCGGGAGCTGATCGAAGAGACGGGATGGCAGGCCGGAAAGCTCGAGTTCCTCGCTGAAGGGCCGATTTCGACAGGGGCATCCACAGAATCCCTGCGGGCGTATCTCTGTACCGAGCTCCAGCAGGTGGGGAAAAACGGCGGTGACGACAACGAAATTATCGAAGTGATCGAGATCCCGCTGGACGATGCGCAGCAATTTCTGAGGGACCAGCAGAAGAAAGGTGTGCTGGTTGACCTAAAGGTTTTCGGACTCGTCGAATTGGCGAAAAAAGCAATGGGCCGTTAATGTATCTCCGGATGGATACCCATCCGGAGACTCGCCTTTCCACAGCAATCTTTTGAAATCATTTTTTGAACAGTCTCTCAACGTGTCCTTGCCAGCCTTTGCTGTTTCGGCGCACGCCTTTCGTGTCGGTCCTCCATGCCAGTGTATCCCCATCGCTGCGGCTTGCAGAAGCGCGTTTACTCTGATCACTATTGAAATAGGAATATATTTCTGTTATATGATAGGTAGCTTTTTCAAAGGAAAGATGGTTCAGTAAGGAGGAGTATGAACAGTCTTCACGAATTCACCGCCGAACCCATGATCGCGTACTTTTCGATGGAGATCGGCGTTAAAAACGATATCCCGACGTACAGCGGCGGACTGGGCATTCTCGCCGGAGATACGATCAAATCAGCTGCTGATCTTAACCTGCCGCTCGTCGCCGTAACCCTCATTACGCGCAAGGGGTATTTTACTCAGGAACTGGACAGGTCCGGATGGCAGATGGAAAAACCCGTTATATGGGACCCGGCCAAGTACATGACGCTTCTGCCTCAAAAAGTCAAAGTGCAGATAGAAGGCCGGGACGTCTATATCCAGTCATGGGTCTATATGGTCGTCAGTCCGACAGGCGGTAAAGTTCCGATTTTCTTTCTGGATACGGATCTTGCTGAGAATATGCCCCAGGACCGGGCCATTACCGATTATCTGTATGGCGGGGACAACGTCTATCGAATCAAGCAGGAAGTCGTTCTCGGTATGGGCGGCGTTCTCATGCTTCAAGCCCTGGAATTTCATATCAAAAAATACCATATGAACGAAGGGCATGCCAGTTTTCTCGCCCTGGAACTGCTTCTCCGTTTCAAACGCGATATCGAGAGCGTGTGGGACGAACGTTCCGTCTGGGACATAGCAAGAGTAAGGGACCTCTGCGTGTTCACTACCCATACTCCCGTCGAGGCGGGTCATGATAAGTTTTCGTATCCCCTGGTCAAACAGGTGCTCGGAGAAATCATCCCTTTCGACGTGTTGCGGGACATCGCGGGGAAGGACAGCCTTAATATGACCCTGCTCGCCCTCAACCTGAGTAAATACATAAACGGCGTGGCAAAAAAACATGGTGAAGTTTCCCAGCACATGTTCCCGGGTTATCACATCCATGCCATTACCAACGGCGTTCACAGCTTCACCTGGACCTGTAAAGACATGGCCAAGCTTTTCGACAGGTACATACCGGGCTGGGCGAACGAGCCGGAGCTGTTTGTAAGATCGGGCAACATTCCGGAACTGGAACTGTGGGAGGCGCACCGGGAAGCAAAGCGGAAACTGCTGACGTACGTCGGCAACGCAACCGGAGTTGTCATGGACACCAATGTGCTTACCATAGGCTTTGCCCGGAGGGCCACCGCATACAAGCGCATGCACCTGCTTTTTCACGATATCGACCGGCTTATAAAAATCAGCGAAAAAGGCAAGCTGCAGTTTATCTATGCGGGAAAAGCGCACCCCCAGGATGATAACGGAAAACGGTTGATCCAGGGAATCTGTTCATATCGCGATAAGCTCAATGGAAGGATTCAAATCGTCTTCCTTCCCGGTTACGACATGGACCTCGCCCTCAAGATCGTTTCCGGCGTGGACGTATGGCTCAACACCCCGCTGCGGCCTCTTGAAGCCTCAGGCACAAGCGGCATGAAGGCAGCGCACAATGGCGTCGTTAATTTCAGCGTCCTCGACGGGTGGTGGATTGAAGGACATATCGAAGGCTTTACCGGCTGGTCGATCGGCGGCATGCCGACCGAAAAGTCGGCGCCCGGCGTTTCGGATGTCGAAGATGCCGCAGACCTCTATAGCAAGCTCGAGAATCTCATCATTCCGAAATATTACGATACCAATAAAAGCGGCTGGAGCCGCATGATGAGAAATGCGATTTCCAAAAATGCGTACTACTTCAACAGTCACCGGATGATGCGCCGGTACGTTACCGAGGCCTATATCAGGTAACCAGTCGACGATGCCGGAACTGGTCAGGGGAAATGGCTCCCTTAGCAGTGAAATAGCGATAACCTTGAAATTTACGGCCGAAAGCAAGCATGCTTCCGGCCGCATTATTTTCCGGACTCATACGGTCAAACGCAAAAGCCGGTAAAGTCATTTAATACTTCTGATCCGTGCTTGGAACACCTCCTGCTGCAGCTCCTCCCTGGCTCATTTCAGATAAAGCGCGTTCTGTTCCGGCAAGCACCGGCTGCAGCGAAGACTTCACGCTGTTGCCGTCGTTTATGGCTTTCTCCGTGATGGGTGCTATGGCATCTATACCTTCCGGCCGCAGGTCGTTCGAAAGGTACGTGCGGATTTGCTTGATTTCAGCCAGATATTGATTCAACTGCCCTTTCGCGCCCATGCTCGATTCCGATACCTCGGTGAAGGTGTCTCTCAGTTCGTTCCGTCTCTCCTGGCTCAATCTCTGGATCTGGGGATTTGTGTAGGTGCTGCCTGATTTCTGCCATTCCTCGAAGTAGTCGTTTCCGCGGGCCGCCATCTGGTCGCTGTGTTTGATAAACTTCTTGCCCGTATCCTCCATCTTGGAGACGTTGTCCGAATATGTCTGGAATGCGGTCTTCAGATAGGGTGATTCTTTTGCTTTCACAACTTCATTCAGCGACACATTTGTTGCGTCTATTTGAGCTGTGGTTTCATTAATTGTTTTTTCCAGGTTCTGCATGCTCGTAGTCGTTTTCTCGGCCCTCTGAATGCCGCCGGTCCTCGATGCACAGCTTGTCAACAAAGCCATGGACACGATAAGCATCAGACTGTGAACAGCTGCTGATTTTGCTGATAGTTTCATGTGTATTCTCCTTTCAAGGATGTATGGTGTGAGACTTTACTCCATAATTAATATCGACAATTCATATCGACCCAACAATGGCCGTTTAGTCGATACCTTTAAAACAATAGTTGCAGCAGGGTGGATACGACACACACACTTCGCATATTATCATCCTTATTTAATTTTATTGCCGAAGCAGCGAGATGTCAATTGCAGGAGAGCTTCAAATCAGAAGGGCTGTGTTGCGGAAGAGACTATTTTCCGAACAGAACTTCGAGTGTAATTGAAAAAGCGTAGAGAGACTTTCTTTCCCCGGTAACGTCTTTGGGCCAGGTGACTTCAGGCTCAAGCTCAAGAAAGAGCCAGGGGCGAGAGATATTCCGCCGATAGCGCGATCCTATCCGATAATTGTCTATGGTCCAATACGGATGACTCACTCCCCACGTGCTTGCGTCATAGGATATTGCGCTCTTCGGCGACAACTGGGTAATGAGGCTGATACCGCTGTTCCAGTTCAGGCCCGCCGTTCCTTCGATATAGCTCGCGTAGTTGCTCCACCGAAGCAGGGTAAACGTTGTAATTTTCCGTTCCAGGTCGAGCTGTGATGTTTCCCTGAAATGCTGAACATAGCTGAGAAGTGCCGTTTCAATGAAACGGACAAGGTATACTTCCAGAAAAGGCCTGGAATACTGGTACCGCGTCCTGATGTACGGGTCCGGCGGTATCCGTATTTTTACACCCGCATCGATACTGATCAACGAACGGAGCAGAGTAGCATAATCGACCTGGACGCCGATTACGGGCGTTCTTGTTCCCGAAGCGGGGTCTACTCCCGGACCGATTGCCTGACCGGGTTGCGCATTGAATTTCTCCGCATCGGACCCTGAAACCAGGAACAGCTTCGCCTTTTGGAGCCAATTTTCCAGCCGGGGCAGACGCCACCGAACAGTAAAGTCTGCCAGATAATCCATATCGTTGCCTTCCGTCCAGCGCGCAGTGTTCCTCCATTTGACGAACGATCCGGGTCGAACATCCTCCAGGATGCGGTCTTCTCCGAAAAAACCGTCAAACCAGACAGCAGGCTCGCAGAAGCTTTTCTCCACAAAACGATGCGTTTGATCGAGCCAGCTTTTGCCGCTGACTTCATAGTATGCGCAGGGATTCTCTTCAACTGGCCGTGGTGCTGCTGTTTCTTCGCCAGGCTTCAACTGCTGCCCGGCTTCAGCATTCTCCGCTTCATCGCCTGCTGATGTCTCATTTCCGCCTGTCTTCGTCTCGAACTCTGCTGTATCCGTCAAGGACGGGTTTGTGCTGAGAGAATCTCCCTGTTCAGCATACGCGCCAGCCGCACACGTAAATTGCACAACGAGAATGGTGCACATGGTCGCGGCGGAGTACCTGATCTTACGATTTGCACGTGGTTCGGCCAATGATATTCTCTCAACAATTGATAGCTATCTGATCAAAAGAATGATTTATTTTAGCACAAAAGAATGCAGGCATACAGGCTAATAAGCCCTGGTGACATAATTTAGTGGAGCACCTTTCGGCGGGGAACCGGAGGTTGCCCATAAAAACGCGACCTCCGCCTGCACCCAGAGCTTATGAGGTCCTCGATTCCCGTTTCGCGTTTCTCAGCGAGATGGCACTATGATGAGTCTAAGCAGTGCGATAGCGCTAATTCAGGGCGCGGACTACGGCGCATTTCCCCGACACAGGAAGCTGGGGATTGCAAGTCGCGGGATTCAAGAGGAGCGCACAATGGCTGTACTGTCGGCAAAAGCACTTGCCCACCTTATCGTGAGACTTACCCCGCTCCTTATCGAAGCGAGCCAATCCGTTAAAAAATGGATGAAAAAGGAAGACATCCCGAAGGGGGATATCCCGGCCCGCCTGGAGCGCCTCGAGAAAAACCTGGAACTGCAAGAGGACTTGAACGAGCAGTTTGTCGCCGAAATGGAGATCGTGAAGCCCGCGCTGGAGCAGATTAACCGCTCAATCAGATACGTATTATACATCGCATTGCTTGCCTGCCTGCTCTCTGTGGGATCGGTCGTTCTTATTTTATTGAAATAATCGTCCACGGAAGAAGGGTGCCTGATGCCGCTTGCATTCTTCACGGGTTTATATTATATTTTCCCATGCAGAACAAGATAAAAAATTCTCAGGATCTCATTCCCGTCCTCGCCATTCTTCGGGCAACCGGCAGTAAAATCGTTTTTACGAACGGCTGTTTCGACCTGATCCACACAGGACATACCCGCTACCTCGCCCAGGCGAAATCCTTCGGCGATATCCTGATCGTTGCGGTAAACAGCGATGCCTCCGTCCGGGTCATCAAGGGGGAAAAGCGGCCTATCAACAACGAAGCCGATCGCGCTGAAACCCTGGCGGCATTGGCAAGCGTAGACTTTGTCACCATCTTCGATGAGCCGGACCCGCACAGGATCATTTCTGAGCTGCAGCCCGATGTGCTCGTAAAAGGGGGGGACTGGCCAATCGACAAGATCATCGGCCGGGACGTGGTTGAGGGGCGCGGAGGAAAGGTAATCAGCCTCGGGTATATTGAAGGGGCTTCCACAACCGGGATTATCGAGAAGATATTGAAGAAATACCAGACCGGCGGCAAAAGCAGGAAGGGGGGGAAATAGGACTGTATCCGCATTCAGCCTCTTCCCGCCGCTGTGCGAATCAACCTGCTTCTATAAAGATACCCGGCCCTTCCCCCGAAGAGAAGGGCCGATGTTATTATAAAATGTCCCCTTTTATTTCATCAGATACCACTTCTTCTCCCATATCTTGATCAGTTCGCCGAGCTTCAGTCGAATTGACTTTACATCCATCGACAGTTTTTTGATCTCATCAGTTGCTTTAATGATCAATTTCAGATTACTTTCTGCTTCTTTGCGCGATGATATATTGTCGCTCACTTGATGCAACGCATCAATCGCTTCGTTTATCCACTCTGCATCGCTGATGCCGGCCATAGTGATATTGGTCAAATCTGTAATGATACCTGTCAAAAGCTGTTCAGAGTTGTTAGAGACGGTAACGGCCAACGGATAGGTTCCGTACAGAACAAAAGCCCCGTTGTTGTCGTAGAACAGCTCCGTAACAAGCTCATACTCGCTTGCTTTATCCGGGATATTCAGATAATATCCGAAGCGCATGTTTTCGTTCGAAGCAATGGTCCTCTGCCATGTTATGGAACCGTCACCGAGAATTCCCTCCGGGACCACAGTATCAGCAGTTGTGCTCTGAGGAATCGCTTCAACGAGCTTTACGGTCACCGGTTCCGCTGTATTATGAATTGCTATGCGAATCGGGACGCTGTCCAAGGCCTTGACTGCATGCTCTAACGGCCTTACATGATTAATGCTGTTTACAATAAGGGCCGCGGCCTGGGCCTTATCCGGAGAATTCATCAGATCGAACGTATAAAGTATCGATCTGCCCTTGCCGTATTGATTCGAAATAATTACGGGAACGACCTGCTGCTTGTCGGTCACAGTGCCATATGTCTCTGCCGTTTCCGCACTTAAAGCAGCTACAATCGCTTTACCTGAAAGCTGAAGCTCCCCTCCGTTGCCTATCGGACTGGATTCAAGGTCAGCTGCCAGATCGGGTCTCGTAGTCCTTCCGGTTAACTTCACCCCAAAAGCGTCGTCCAGGAAAGGATCTGCATCCTGACGGGTCTTCAGGAAGATAAGGCCGTCGCCGCGATAAACCGCCTCACGGATTTCTTCACTTACAACCGGTTCTTTAACATCGATCAGAATGTACGTATTGTATCTGCCGAAACGAAGAGCAGAGGTAAAATCGTCCATGTTATCGGCGGTCATGTAATCCATTCGAAGTGACGCCAGAAGCTCGTCCAGTTGCTTGATGTCGGCTTGTTTCTGCTCCAGGTCGGATTTATCGCTCCAAACCCCGACGAGGACAACAGGCTCCACGGAAACTTCTTTTCTTACGGAATCAATGACGATAAGTCGGACAGTCAAAGATTTCGCTGTTTCTTCGTTTAGAACGTTGTCTATAGATTTATAATCTATAGTGTGTGTTCCTGACGCAAGCCCATTAAGATTAAAGCTTCCGGTATAACCCTGCCACTCTCCTTCGTCGATACGGTATGCTATTGCTCGAACTCCGGAAAGGTTGTCTCCCGCGGTCAAGGTGAAGAATGTCGAGGGTGAGACCGTATTGACAACACCACCAACCAACTGATCTGATGCTGAAATAGACGTCTGCGGCGGCGTTTTGTCGAGGATAACGACAGATTCCTTAGCCTCCTCCGGATTGCCGACGTTATCGATAGAGCGGTAGTGGATGGTGTGAGCGCCGTCGGCATATGACGTCAGAGAAAATAATGCTGTATGGGCGTTCCATTCACTGTTGTCGATAGCGTATTCAGTCCTCTTTACTCCGCTGACAGCATCGGAGGCCTCTATTTTTATTCCAGTGCTACCGCTCACATAGAGTTTTTCATAATCCCGGTATTGAGGTGATCCGGTTGTTATCGTAGATATCGGTGACGTGTTGTCCACAATCACGGTAAGTGTCTTGGATATCTCTGTATTGGCTACATTGTCCTTACTGAAATACTCAATCGTGTGCGTTCCTTCCGCGAAAATCGTGAACGGAGCATAGGCAGTCCACGCTCCACCATCGAGCCGGTATTCTGTTGCGGCAACACCGGACAGATTGTCGGTCGCAGACAGTGTAAACGCAGTAGCCGACGCAACATAGAGTCTGCCGTCCGCAGCATTATACGTGGGATCGCCGGTTGTAATGGTCGTCACCGGTGGGGTATTGTCCACGATAACAATAAGGGACTTGATGGCTTCCGTATTGTTCACATTGTCTTTGCTAAAGTAATCGATCGTGTGCTGCCTTTCTGCAGGAATCGTTAATGGAGCATAGGCAGTCCAAACCCCGCCGTCGATCCGGTATTCAGTTTCAGCCACGCCGGAAAGGTTATCTGTGGCAGAAAGCGTAAACGTGGTGCCGCTGGCAACATAGATCTTCACATCCGGAGCAGTGTATTTCGGATCACCGGTCGTTATGGTCGTTACCGGCGGTGTATTGTCTACGATCACGGAAAGCGTCTTGAGCGCCTCTATATGGTTTACATTGTCCCTGCTGTAATAATCGATTGTATGCGTCCCTTCGGCAAGAATCGCAAACGGAGCATACGCAGTCCAGGTTCCGCTGTCGATCCGGTATTCTGTTACAGCAACGCCGGACAGGCTATCTGTTGCAGAAAGAGTGATCGTTGTACCGCTGGTAACATAGATTTTGCCATCCAGAGCAGTGTATTTCGGCTCACCGGTCGTTATGACCGTTACCGGTGGGGTATTGTCTACAATCACGGAAAGCGTTCTAAACGTCTCTGTATTAGCTAGATTGTCCTTGCTGTAATAATCGATAGTATGCGTTCCTTCACCGGCAAGCGTAAACGGAGCATAGACAGTCCAGTTTCCGCCGTTGATCCGGTAATCAGTTACGACAACGCCGGACAGGTCGTCGGTAGCGGAAAGCGTCAACGTGGTGCCACTGGTTACGTAGAGTTTTCCTTCTGAAGCGGTATACTTCGGATCGCCGGTCGTTATGGTTGTTACCGGTGGGGTATTGTCTACGATCACGGAAAGTCTCTTAAATGTCTCCGTATTGATTAAGTTGTCTTTGCTGTAATAGTCGATGGTATGGGTCCCTTCGGCTGCAACCGTAAACGGAGCATAGGCGGTCCAGTTTCCGCCGTCGATCCGGTACTCTGTTACAACAACGCCAGACAGGTTGTCTGTAGCAGAGAGTGTGAAGTTGGTAGCGCTGGCAACATAATGTTTTCCGTCAACTGCGGTATACTTTGGATCGCCGGCTGTTATTGTTGTCACCGGGGCAGTATTGTCGACTACCACCGTAAGCGTCTTGTAGGTTTCTGTATGCCCAACATTGTCTTTGCTGTAGTAATCGATGATATGTGATCCTTCGCCGGCAAGTGTGAACGGAGTATACGCAGTCCAGTTTCCGCCGTCAATTCGATACTCAGTTGCACGGACGCCGGAAAGATTGTCCGCTGCCGTGAGTGTAAATGTGCTTGCCCCTGTAATGTACATTTTTCCGTCTGCTGCCGTATATTTAGGATCACCAATAATTATCTCCGTCACCGGAGCCGTATTATCTACACGCACAACCAAGACCTTGACGTCTTCTATGTTCGTTACGTTATCCTGACTCCGATATTCGACGGTACGGTCACCTTCCGAAGCGATCGTGAAAGCAGTCGTGTAATCAGTCCACAATCCACTGCCGATCCGGTATTCGGTCTTCGCAACGCCGGAAAGAGTATCGTTTACAGCAATAGTGAAAGCGCTTGTGCCCGTGACGTAAACCATACCGTCGGTTTCATACTTCGGCCCACTGAGTGAAATGGATGTAACAGGAGGTGTTTTGTCTATTGTCACGCTAAAGATCTTGATGTCCTCATTATTCAGGACATTGTCAATGCTTCGGTGGCCAATTTCATGCTTTCCCTCCACATCGATATTGAAGGGAGCGTACATCTTCATGGCGGTGTCATCGATTCGGCTTTCTATCTTCAATACGCCGGAAAGATTATCTGTTGCGGAAAGTGTAAAAATAGTAGCTCCGGACGCATACACCGTACCGGCGGCATCGGTATACTTGGGATCTGCGCTCGCAGACACTGACACCGGGGCGGTATTGTCCACAACAACCATTAGGCTCTTTTCGATCTCCGTATTCGCAACGTTATCGGTGCTCCGATAGTAGATGGAGTGCGCTCCCTCTCCGGACAGCGTAAACGGTGCGTATGTTTGCCATTGCCCTGTATCGATTCGATACTCTATTTTCGCCACGTCCGAAATAGTATCGGTTCCCGCAAGGTTGAAGCTGCTCGCGCTCGTCACGTAAAGCTTGTCGTCGGCTGCCGTGTACTTCGGCTCTCCGATGGTAATCTCCGTCACCGGAGGTGAGTTATCGACAGTTACGACCAAGGTCTTGGTGCTCTCAAGGTTTGTAACCTTGTCCCTGCTCCGATACTCTATGGTCTGATCGCCCTGTTTGAAGACTGTGAACGGAACTGAGTATGGGACCCAGGAACCGCTGTCCACACGGTACTCGGTTATCGCGACGCCGGAAAGGTCATCTGCGGCCGTGAGTGTAAATGCGCTGCTGTTCGTTACATACAGTTTACCCGCGGCAGTATACTTGGGTTCACCAACCGCGATAGAGGTCACAGGGGATGTGTCGTCTACGATGACGATGAGCCTATTTTCGGTCTCCGTATTCGCAACATTGTCTGTGCTCCGATATGAAATCGTATGGACGCCCTCAGTGGCAATTCTGAATGGGGTATAGACGGTCCAGTTTCCGCTGTCGATCCGGTATTCGGTTGCAACAACACCTGAGAGGTTGTCAGTTGCAGAAAGCGTGAACGTGGTTCCACCCGTTACGTAGAATATCCCTTCGGCACCGGTGTACCTCGGCTCGCCGGTTGTAATCATCGTCACCGGCGGTGCATTGTCAACAATAACCCTGATGTTCTTCTCGGTCTCAGTGTTTGTAACGTTGTCCGAGCTCCAGAAGCCGATCGTATGACTACCTTCTCCAGCAAGCGTAAACGCGGCATACGTTGTCGGCTGACCGTTATCGATGCGGTACTCGGTCTTTCTAACACCGGAAAGATTATCGGTTGCCATAAACATGATAGTGCTAATACCGGCAATGTACAGTTCCCCTTCCTGAGACGTAAACGTATGCGTCCCTATCGAGGGCTCTGTCACCGGCGGAGTTCTGTCGATTGCAACAGACAGTCTCCTAAATTCCTCAAGGTTCGTAGCATTATCGCGGCTCCGATAATCGACTGTATGGTCACCTTCTTCAGAAATGCTAAACGCCGCGGAATAAACAAACCATGCGCCGCCATCGATCCGGTATTCGATATTTGCAAGCCCGGAGAGATTATCCGTAGCGGTTAGCGTAAACATGCTCACACCGGCTGAGTAAAGTTTTCCGTTGGAGGCGGTAAATTTCGGATCGCCAACAGTCAGGTTTGTCACCGGCGGTGTGTTGTCCACGATGACGGAGACGTTCTTCTCAGTCTCTGTATTCCCGACGTTGTCGGCACTCCGGTAGAAGATGGTATGAGCGCCATCTCCGGAGACCGTGAATGGCGCGTAGGCTTGCCATTGACCGTTATCGATCCGGTACTCGGTCTTTGCAACGCCGGAGAGATTGTCTATTGCGACAAGAGTAAACGCGCTTTCGCTCGTCACGTAAAGCTTGCCGTCAGATGCCGTATACGTCGGATCTTCAACCATAATCTCGGACACGGGTGGAGTTTTATCGATCGTTACAGTAAAGGTTTTGATCATCTCTGGATTCTGAACGTTGTCAACGCTACGATATCCGATCGAATATCCGCCCTCCGCACCAAGGTTAAAGGGCGCATAGGCAATCCAAGCGCCATCACAAAGTCGGTACTCGGTTTTGGCGACGCCTGAGAGCTCATCCATGGCTGTTAATGTGGATGTCCCGACACTCGATGCATAGACCGTGCCGTCTGCAGCAGTGTACTTGATACCGCCGGAGGTTATGGCAGTGACCGGAGGCGTATTGTCGACGATAACGTTGATGGTCTTAAAGGTCTCCCTATTCGTCACGTTATCCAAACTGTAGAAGTCGATAGTATGCATTCCTTCCCCAGCTACCGTGAAAGGCGCATACGGGGTCCACGGATTGTTATCAATCCGGTATTCGCTCTTGGCCACCTCGGACAGATTGTCGGTTGCAGTGAGCGTCAAACTTGCGCCGCTCGACACATAAATTGTGCCGTCTGCAGCATTGTACTTGGGATCGCCGGTGGTGATCGTCGTTACCGGTGGAGTATTGTCCACGACTGCCGCAAGCGTTTTGTAACTCTCTGTATTCGCTACGTTATCTTTGCTGTAATAATCGATCTTGTGCGTGCCTTCCGTTGGAATCGTGAACGGAGTATAGGTAGTCCAGTTTCCGCCGTCGATTCGGTATTCAGTTGCGGCAACGCCGGAAATATTGTCCGTCGCGGCGAGTCTAAACATCGCACCACTCGCAATATACAGTTTTCCGTCAGGAGCTGTATACTTCGGATCGCCAGTCGTAATGGTCGTCATCGGAGCGGCATTGTCCACCATCACGGAAATCGTCCTGAATGCCTCTGTATTGTTCAGGTTGTCCATGCTGTAATAGTGGATTGTATACTCTCCTTCTCCAGCAACCGTAAACGGAGCATAGGCGGTCCAGCTTCCTCCGCCGATTCTGTACTCGGTCTTCGCCACACCGGAGAAGTTGTCTATAGCACTTAAAGTAAAAGCGGTACTGCCGTTGACAGCAAATTTTCCGTCTATTTCGTATTTCGGCGCTCCTATGGATATGGTTGTAACCGGCGGCTCAATGTCCATCTGGATCTCGAAGCCCACCGCTACGACACTACTAGTATTTCCAGATTTGTCAGTAGCCCTGAAACTGACCGTTTTGTGACCGTTGTCGGTAATGGTCGGCTCCCACGCGATTGCATAGCGTCCCGTGGAAGGATCAGAAAGAGGCAGGAGTTTCCATGTGCCATCAGCGATACGGTATTCGGCCTTGTCTACACCGGATGCATTATCAGAAAGAAGTGCTACAACTGGGATGGTCGAGTTATAGATCGTGCCTTCGACTGGAGACTGAACGGCGATCACCGGCGTGATAAGGTCTTTCACGTTGAAGGACGCGCTGCTGAGATTCTTTACGGAACCCTGCTGAACAATCTGAAGCATAACCGCGTAAGTCTGGAGACTGTAGCCTTCCGTGGTGAATGCGTACTGCCCTGCCCATGAGCTGTCTCTGGCGATCGTTATCTCCTCTTCGTGGGTAGTAATGCCCACTCCGGTTTTCGGATCTGCGACAATTATCTTCGCTGTAATGTCTACAGCATCGATATTGCCGCTGTTAGCAATGGTATAATTTGTCTGCACTATGCCGCCGAGCGGGACCGGAGACGGCGCTACAGTAACGCTGCCGGTAAGCGTCATGACGGCGTTGACCTTGAATGATGCTGACTTTGTCGCAATGGTCTGGCCGTCATGGGACAATTCCACATTCACGGCATAATCACCGGGCTGGCTGAGACCGGTATTCCATGCAGCGCTCAAGCTAACAGTTGCACCTGGCAGTATGTTGGCCAAATTCTTAGTTTCGGTAAAGAACAATGTTCCTGCCGAATCGTTAATTCGCACTTTTGCCTGGAAAGCGGGGATTATATAATTTATGCCACTGTTGATAACTTTGCAGTTTATACTTAGGCTTTCCCCGGGTCCATAGCTGAGTTTGTCAGTAACAATGGTCAAATCTATATCCGTATCAGGAATAATGGTAAAGGAGAGAATATTTTCGTCCAAAACAGTGCCGGAAGCCTCTTTGACTAATGTGCGGACGCTATAGGTGCCAACGTAGGTACTTCCGGTGTTCCAGATGATATCATTCGTAGTGTTCGTGCCGTAAGCGAGCGATATAGCCTTAGAATCGAAAACAACAACCGGCTTGCCGTTCTCGTCTTCGATTTGTGCATCAAGAATAACATCCTTATTGATACCGTTGTTCCATACTGTGATCTTGATTCCGACATCTTGCTCGCTGCCATACTGAGTGCTATCGAGCGCCGTTGTGATAGCGACTCCCCTATTCGATGTAACAATAAAATCCTTGATCGCCATATTGTTCGATTCGCTGGATTCGGCAAGCTTATCCTCGGGATCGAGTACTACGACAAGTCTGTTCTCGCCGGTCTTGCCCTTGCTGTCCCACACAGCGCTGATTAATTCAGCTGATTCCGGCGTAATAGAGACAACTCTCTCGGACTTCAACAGCTCAAGTTCTCCCCTTGCATTCCACATGTACACAAGCACGTCCACATCTTTTACTTCTACCTGCCCTTTATTCCAAAGAGAGATATTTATAGCCGTTTCCTCGTTTTCAACGGGATAGGGCGGGTAAAGATGGAGGTCATCGAGCGTTGTTGTTACATCAGGTAGTAGGCCGGCATTATAAATAACCGATATAGCGTCCGAAGGGACACTTACGTTGCCCGCAGCGTCAGTGGCCTTTACATAAAACACATTTTCTCCTGCCTTCAGCGGCATATTGGTAAAACTGAAATGCCCTTCAAGGTACATGTTTTCCATATCATTATCATAACTTGAATAGATTATTCCGCCTTTGTTAGTCTTGCCGATGAGATACACATCGTCTTTGATCAATCTGGATTGCCCTTGCGCAAATGCCGGAGCTATCCAAACAGAGTCATTTCCCTTCATATAATCATACAAATCATAAACGATGTGTTGCCCGCCATGTGCCCAAATAATGGGATACACATCTAGATCATAGGTTTCTATACTTACCACCTTGACCCTGCTGCCGGTTTCCAACTGGAACGTGTAAACATCTCCGAAGCCATCCCTGTATGACACAAAAGAGACCGCTTTCCCGTCAGGAGACCATGCAACAGACCCGCTTGCGTTATCGTCAATGAGAATTGTACCGCCGCTTTTAAGATCAATCACATAGAGGTTCCCCTGATCGAAATATGCAAGTAGATTTCCTTCCGGCGAAAATTCTTGTCCATATTTATACGTTTCACTCAAAATGACTGGTGTTATAGTATCTGTAACAAGGTCTTTTATCCAAATATCATTATTCCCGTTTCTGTTACTCTGAAACGCTATTTTTGTCCCGTCGGGCGACCATACAGGTGCGTATTCCCTGGCTGAGTCGCCTGTAAGCGGTTTTGATGATGTTGTTTGTATGTTGTAAATACCAAGATGCCATATTCCAGAGTTATCAAAATAAGAAAACGCCAGATTTCGACCATCAGGCGACCATTTAGGTTGATACCCCATCGCCAGAACCTGACTTTCAATCCCCAAATCTAGCTGTTTAAGCCAGAGAGCTCCCTGCCTGACGTATGCTACGATATTTTCATCTGGAGACAATGCCGCGCTATAAGCGTCCAAAGGTATTGTTACTTGCTGAATACTAGGTTTCTCTGATGACAAGACCTTACCCTGAGAGACATCATCTCTGAACAGTTCAACCGAAGCAGCTGCCTCCGTAAAGCCTGAAATAGTAGTAGTGCTGGATTGAAGAGTTACCGGCATTCCGCTGATGGCAGGTTCATATATGACCGGTTTTTCAGGCGCTTCATTGTCAACAATGGTGACGAATGCCTCACTAGAAAATGCGCTCTCATTTCCGACAGCGTCTACGGCAGAAGCAACGTAATATCGGTAGATGCTGGTCGTCTTACTTGTATCCAAATAGTTATTTGTATCAATTAAAGTCGTGTTGATCTTTGTATATGGCCCGCCTGACGTCGTGCCTCTGAAAATATTATAACCAACGACGTCAGATTGCGGGCTTGCACTCCATGTCAAAATAATATCGGAGTCTGAAGCCATTGCAGAGAGATTGGTCGGCGCAGACGGCGGAGTTACGTCTCCGACTCCGATGTTAACCTGATTGGAATGCGCACTTTCGAGTCCGTATCGATCTACAGCAGTTACTGTATATTGATACTGTCCATCCGGCAAATTAAGATCCTTGAATAAAGTTTGTTTTACAAAATCTTGCTTCTTAATCTGTATATCCCGTATAGCGACATATTTTGTGCTGTACGGATAATTTGTGTCCGTTATATAAATTCTAACTTTGCTCGTCGCAAATGTCGGCTCAATATCATAATAATTAATCTCGCTGTTGTTTGCTATCACCTTTATTTGAGTAATCCATTCACTATTGTTCCAAAATTGAATTTCGTAATCGCGTCCCGAATACATAGCTATATACCATGTGATCTCAATGTGATTGATGAATTCATGTTCCCCGAAATCAACCTCCCAACTGACAGGGCTAAAAGTATAGAAGCTTGCTTTTGACAACCACATAGACCATAAGTCATCATCGAGAGCCATGGAGGGTGAAAACGAGACATACGGCTCCGAGGTAGAAGAGGCGCTTGCAGTGCCGGTCGCCTTAGCATCTGGGAAAATGATTTTTTCGCTTTTCCTGTAGACGTTGTATCCAACTATGTCTTGTTCCGAATTCGGATCCCAGGAGAGCATGACATCGAAATTCTGATTTGTTGCTGTGAGTCCGGTCGGAGCCGCAGGAGGCGCGTTGTAAAGTATATAAACTGCGTCTGAGTCCCTGCTGATATTGCCTGCATCGCTTGCTCTGGCTGTTATGGTGTTGTCTCCCGGCTGCAATGCTGCCACGAATGTAAAATTGCCCTCGCCATCACTGTCTGTAGACCCCTTCAAAAACGGCCCGTCGCCGTTATTTACGAAGATTTCAACAATCGCATTCGGTGCAGCATTGCCGCCGAGAATTTGGAGATTTCCCTTTTCAGTATAAGTCTCAGGCTGTTGCAGTATCGGCGCGTATATCTTCGTCGAGACTGCGTTAGACGGATTGCTTTCATTAGCGATTGCATCTATTGCCGTAACCTCATATGAATATTCTCCATCAGCAAGGCTGCTGTCCTGATAGACTGCCTGCTGCACAATTGTGGTATTGATTTTTATCCTTGTTCCGCCCGATGTCCGGTAGACATTGTATCCAGCCAGATCGGTCTCAGTGCAGGCGTTCCACGTCACAGTGTTACTGTTTCCGATAGTCTGTACAGTGACGCCGTTCGGGACAGCAGGAGACGTTATATCTTTGTATGTTACAGTAATATACGAGGGTGCAGCATCGGTCTTGCCTGCAATATCTTTTGCCACAGCCCGCACGTTATAGTCGCCATACGTTAATCCATTACGGCTGGGATCGAGATGCACGGCATAAGGCCTTGCAACTGCAGCGGATCCGAGATTTACCCACACACTGGCTGTCGAACGCTTGTACTGGAATTGCACTGACGCAATGTCGCTGTCTGGAGAATCGGCCTGGATGAGCGTCTTGCCGTCGAACGCGGACAAGTTCACAGGGTTGGTTATAGTTGCCACGGGCGAGCGGCTATCGATATTAACCTGGATAATATTCGACGGATCACTCGTATTACCGGCCTGATCCATGGCTACAAGATAATAACCCGACACGCCGTCAGATACGGACCTATCCAGATATGTAACGCCGGAGATGAGATAAGGTTTCAGATCTCCGATTGCTATACCCGTCGCATTAACGAGTTGGTCGTTCCGGTACAGCAGGTACCCTGCGAGGTCTTGCTCCGTGTTCGACTGCCATGTGATTGTAACGTTCGATCCGCTGGGCACAGCCGACAAAAGCGACGGCCTTGCTGGAGGTGTATTGTCGACGGAGACAGTAATCTGCTTGGATGTCATATTTCCGGCTGTATCTTCCGCTTCAAGCTTGAAGGAATATAGACCCTCTGAAACGCTCAAGGTATCCCACTGTGCGAGTACGCCGTACGTAATCGGTAATGGTGATGTTCTCAGAAGCATCCATGAGACTGGAGTGCTCCCTGAACTGACAGATACCCTGTATAGCCTGAAGTCATCCGCACTGTACGCGGTACCCTTGATATCGACGATTCCGCTCACTCGGGACCCGTCCTGCGGCACCTGTATTCTCGCATCCGGTCCTGTTAAGTCTATTTTGACCGGGATCTGGTTCGAGAGTCCACTTTCCAAACCTGCAAAGTCTACGGCCTTCACCGTATAGACATACAGACCCTCAGCCAGATTCAGGTCGATGTATGAGGCTTGAGTAATGGCCGATTGATTGATCCTCACGCCGTCTCGATAAACATTATAAGATAACCCGGAGTCAGCTTCGCTGGCCCAACTGAGCCTTACATTCGTCCTATTTTCGATCGCGCCGGAGAGTATTGGAGCAGGCGGGGGGTTAATATCCACGTTAACATCGACTTTGGCTTCCGCACTATTTCCAGCCTTGTCGAATACGGTCGTCCTAAGGCAGTAAACGCCGTCAAGAGGAAGCGCCTGCCACAAAACCAGAACACTATTCTGTACGGATGACGATCCGGTCTTGATCGCTGACCACTGATATGCATCAAAGCACTGGCCCTTAGACATTTCAACAGTATATTTTTCAAGATTCTGATCATAAGCGGTCCCAGCAATCTCGGTTGCGGCCGTGAAAAGGGCCCCCTGTTCAGGCGAGGTAATAGACACTATCGGCATGGTATTATCGATAGTTAATTTCGCTCTGGCATCCGATGCAGAGCCTGCCTTGTCAACAACTAAAAGGGAAACTGTATAGAGCTCGTCCGAAAGTCCGCTATTCGGCCCTACGTCCCACGTGAAGAGCTGCTGATCTGGAGGAGTCACAGTACCACCCGTCAGTTCCGTCCACTCAGACGGATCTTCCCCGGTTCCATATCGCAGACTATACGTATCAAGGTTCTTCTCGTCTATGGCGCCGGAGATAGTTATAACCGCGTTCTCTCCGCCGTAGTATCCGCCGTCCTTTGGCGTGTTAAGGGTCAGCACAGGAGCAGTTCTATCAACAGTAAAAGTGATGTTCTTTTCCGCGGCATTCTCGCCAATGTCCTTCGCTTTCAGGTTAAGCGTATAAGTGCCGTCTGGAAGGTCATTGATAATCGCAAAAGCATGGTTTACTCGCTCTTGACTGCCTTCATCCACCTGCACCGCTCCTGAGGGTCCTGCATAGGAAACGGAATATTCGGCAATATTGAGGTCAGAAATGCTGCCGGTTACGGTTATATCGTTTCTGACAAAGGAATTTGCAACAGGCTGCTGCATATCCACCGTGGGGGGTGTGGTATCTATGGATACTGTTATCGACTCAGTCTGATTGAACTCGCTCATGCTCGAAAGCGCGGCAGTGAGTCTCATCTCGTATGCATTGTCTGGGAGAACGACGCCGGCCTCATCCGTTCCGTTCCATGTCCAAGTGCTTACGCCCGCCGCGACAGTGGAAATCGTATGCACCTTTCGTACGAGATTGTCAGGAGTGATGATTTCGATCGTTACATCGGAGGTATCGGTCAATTCGTATTGAATCGTTACGGTATCGAGCTTACCGTCGCCGTTGGGTGAAAAAAGCGAGGGTGATGCGCTCAGCGACTTGATCAGATTTTTTCTGGCGCCGAGATCTACCACGACTCTCGATTCATTCTTGTTGCCGACATTGTCCGTCGCGCTCAAACGCAATGTCCACTTTCCACTCAATCCGAAGGTATTCCACGTGCCGAGAATATTATTGGTTACCGGTTTTCCATTCGACGAGATAGAAGACCATGTGTCAGGATTGTCGTCAGCTCCTGCTTCAAGCGTGAAATTTTGGAAATGGACATCGAAGGCAGTGCCTTTTACCTCGATAACGTTACCGACCGGCGCTCCGGGCTGCGGATAGCCGATCTCTGTAGTGGGCGGCGTATTATCCACTTCAACCGTTTCCCACTTCTGTGCGGCATTTCCGCAGGTATCAATGGCGGTAACAGCTACTCCGTAATGTCCATCGGGCACTATTGATCCGGCGTCATCTTTGCCGTCCCATGAGACCGTCCCGATTCCGCCGACGTGCTGCGCTCCTGAGACGATCGTTCTTACCGGTGCGGCGTCGAGTGTGTAGTTGCCGCCCGCAGCCTTAACCAGTTTGAACGCTTTTGCGTCAATTGCCGCGTACTCATCGACCTGGTAATCTGCCCATGCCTCATCAGCAACGCTATCATCGTTCGGTGAAAATAATTCCCGGTTTATTGACAGGCTGGTTATTTCAATTGCTGTATCCGTGCTGAAAGCAGCCGTTGCGCACGTTGAGTTTCCTGCCTTATCGACAACTTTCAGCTTTAAAGAAAAATCACTTTCCACCACGTTGGTAATGTCCCACTCTCCTAGCGTTCCTGTCTTCGAGGATGGCCCCCATACCCCGGTGTGCGACCATTCAACTGTGTCCTCACCCGTGTTATAATAAACATCATATTGAGAAATACGATCGGTGTCATCTGCAATACCTTCCAGCGGAATAACATATTTCTCCCCGTCTTCAAAAGAGATCTTGACTGGGCATATTCTGACTGAATTGCTAGGGTATGTCAGATGAGCAGTTGGTAGTGTTTTATCAATGATCAGTGCTGCGGGCTCGGATGATACATCATATGGTGTATTATCATCCAAGTCCGTGTAGTTGAGAACGGCTTTTACGGTATAGCTGCCTTCCGTCAAACTAGAAGTATCGATGGTTGCGCTATTGTTCAGGCTTATAGCATTGTCGATCTTGTACAATAGCTGCAATCCCTGCCCTGTCTCCAAATAATAGCTCAGAGTTTTCAATGCCACGTTAGAGAGTGTCCCGTCATATTCAATTATCGAGCGGAGAACTGAGCTATTCGACAGTGAGCCGCAATCGGCTATCTTCGGTGAAACATCAAGAGTTATTTTTATCGGACATCGAGGAGGGTAACCAGTCGGGTCACTAATATAGGCCTTACCGGATTCTCCAGTCCCGACCATTCGGACATCATACTTTATCCCAACAAATACAATAGGAGGCAAAAACGTAAGTCGGCCTTCGGGTATGACATCGCCTTTTGCAGCGTCGAATATTTTGAAGTCAGTCCATACCGGGTAATTCGCATCCTCGTTGCTCTTCACCTGGAGTTTAAGCACGCTGAGTTTTTCCCGGACAAAGTTGTTGGCGGCCAGTTGCCTGGAACAGAGCGGTGATTTAATGGCAAACATGGAGCTCGTCCCGATCTCGCTCGAATAATAGACTCTTCCCGATATATCGACTGCCTTGAGCCTTACAACGTATAAGTCCTGCTGCAGAGTTGACGTATCCCACTGTAATTTCAGACTGCCGGCTTCGGAATTGACTGCAGCCTGGCTGTCATGCCAATGTCCATCATCGGCCAGATACTGCACAGTAATCCCGGCAATCGACGATCTTATGGTTTCGAAGCTTCCGATCGTGTGCGGTCCGGGTCGTACCGAGTTAGCGGGTATGTCAATGTCAGGCTGTAATACTCCATTGTCCCACGCGTAAAAAACAAACTTCTCTTCCACGAATTCAGTAATAGCAGTATGCTTATTCCCAGCGCTGTCCTCTCCGGAAATCCTCAGCTTCTTCCTTTTGAGCCATCCAATGTCCGTCCCCCAATAAGATTTTACTGTGGTGTCTTCTATGGGCTTTATCAGGTTTCCCTGCTCGTCCCGTTTCCCGAGCGGACTGTCGTTGCTTAAAAGCGTATGCCAGGTTTGCGGATTATCGCCTTCGCCATATTCAATTGTCCAGTTTCTAAAATTATCATCATACGCATGACTGTTTAAGTTCACAAACAATTTGTACGGTTCCTTATGGTATTCAGTAGCACTGATCTTACCCAATGCAATAGTCACATCAGGCGGCGTATTATCGACGACGACAAAGAAAACATAATCGAAGACCGAAATCGTATACGATCCGTCAGGAACGGAAATTCCAGACTGATCGGTTCCGTCCCAGGAGATGTAGTCTTCCGCAGGTGAAGCATGGTCTTTGTAAAGTGTTTTCAGGAGCCTCTTGTTTTCGTCATATACATCAAACTCCAGATGAACCGGCTCCAGGACTTTGTAATGGAGTTCAACCGTGTCCTTGACACCGTCGCCGTTCGGTGAAAATATTTCAAGGGACTTAGAGAGGTTCGTTATGCTCGATGAAAGACCCCAGGAAACCTTTTTCCTGCTGATTGCTGTATTTCCTGCCTTGTCACGAACTGTAAGCCTGACATAGAAACTGCCTTTATAGGGCGGGACCCAAGTGGTAAACACGTCGTTCAGTACTGGGAAATTAGAAGGCGGCGCGATTAGGTTCCAGGCGCCGGGATTACCCGCGTCTGTATACTCGAGCTGATAGCTGTCAAAATTAAGATCTGCCGCAATTCCTTTGAGAATAACCGATGATGTTCCCTTGGCCGCCCGCAGGTCGGCGGTGAGGTTGAGAAGAGAGCTGATGATGTGCAAAGCCGAGTAATTATTCACGCAGCCATATGATGTATCATCCCATTGATGATATGCGATATAATGCCCGAGCGGGGAAACCAATTTCTTATAAAGGATATCAGTTGGATAGGAGACCAAAAGCGAAGACTGCCCGGTCTTGGCATCAAGTACGTAATAACTATCACCGTTAACAGCAATTAAGAGTTGGTCTCCAGGCAATGCTTCAAAAGTGACGGGGTTATAATAACGTACCCAGTCATCAGTAATTGATTTGAAGCCGAATGTTTTTTCGGTTTTTGCTGTCATATCGACATAGTGAAGCGTTTGAGGATAGCCTAGCTTGGAATCGTAGGTTGTCTCGAGAAAGAACAGGTTTTTCGAGTTGAGCGACCATCCGATGTAGCTCAATGAGTATGAGCTATATTCCAGCCTCTGGTACGGGTAGTCGAACTCATGCACGATGGACACATTGCCTTCACTATCTGATACATAAAGGTAGTTCGTTTCGTCTGAGTGGTCGTTTTGAAATGCAAAATGCTGTCTGTCCGGAGCGATAAACACCGACTTCATGAATGAATCGCCCGCGTTTATGCTATAAGGCAGCATGATGGTATTTCCGCCCACCGTTGCATCCACGAGCCACAACGTATTTTGAGGAGTCGTCAGAATCAGCTTATCAGTGTTCAGCCAGAACATTTCCTGTGTTGTTATGGCCGTATTCGTTATTGTCAACGCGGCTGCGTCCGCAATTTTCGCCTCAAAGGAATTATACGACCCGGTAAAACGGCCGTATGCAATTCTTTTGCTGTCAGGAGACCATTCAACAAACCACGTGGCAACACTTGCCTCTATTTTTCTGCGTTCCATGGTTTGCGCGTTCACGATCCATAAATCATATATGCTGTTGTTGGCCTTGAAATAGATAAGATATTTGCTGTCCGGCGACCATTTGACATAAACCGGCCCGACTGTCCAGATATAATCATCGTAAACGTTCTGGTCCACGAGCGTCTGGTTCTTCCCGTCTACATCTACGATCCACAGCTCATTTGTGCTGGATGATATATGGTCTGCCGTAAAAGCAATTCTAGTGCCGTCAGGAGATACGTGAGGAATATAGGAATTGTATCGCTTATTGGTGTCGCTTGCCTTCCATTGCCAATCCCATGGGACCAGTCTTTGAATGTCCAATCCGTCCGGGGACATGATATAAATGCCCTCATAGTATTTGGGGCTGCTGTACGGATCATAGTCCACGGAAAACACTAAACCGCTGTCGTCAGGCATCCAATGCCAGAAGCCTTCCCATAGGTTGCGAAGATTGCAGGAAACATTCTTAGTGGTCAGATATTCGGTGCCGAGCGCGTCCGTCAGTGGAGACTGGTTATTGTCTACAGTAACCAACGCGCTGTTGACAGTCGTGTTACTCGCATCTAAAACCTTTAATTGATACTGCCCGTCCGCGACAACCATGCCGTTGTCGTCGAGCCCGTCCCAGATAATGTTGCCTTCCTGGACGTTTGTCAGGCCGGAGCCGTTGAACGTTCTTACCGTTTCGCCGGCGCTATCAATCACGACAACCCTTACCGTTTGCGGCGCATTGAACCTGAAGGACAATTGCGTGTTGTCCTTGACGCCGTCACCGTTCGGGGAGATATATTGCTCTGACAACCAGAAGTCAGCATCCTGTACAATGATCGTCTTCGCTGCAGCGTTATTGTCCTTGCTCTTTTCAACGATATTGTTTCCTGGATCTACTTCAATGGTTAATTGATGCGTGCCTGTTTTACCGGCTGTTTCGAACGCGAACGTTGCATCCGCCTGCGATGCACCGGAAATCAACGGGACCGTGGTCGAACCGATTGTCGTATTTCCTTCCACTAAATTTACAATGACGTTCTGGGCAGCCTGCATGCCGCTGTTTTGAATCGTCACTGTGATGGAAGCGCTGTCACCGTCTTTCGGAAACGCCGGTGTGATTGTTATTGAATTATCAGAGACAACGAGGTCAGGGAGGCTTAAAATATTCAAGATCGTAAAAGCGTCATTGTCATCTTCTCTTATCTCAGCGATCCTGCTGTCAGGATCGACCCGTACGTAGACGACTTTTTCGCCAACTTCCTGAATGTTTGTCCAATTGAAAGAAACAGTCGTGCTCTGGCCCTGTGCGAGCGATGGGATGGTACTGTTGCCGAGAACCACGCCGTCCGCGCCCGGAACTCCTTTATAGAAATTGACGAGAATGTTGTTCGCCGTAGACAACCCTTCGTTTTTAATGAGCGCAGAAATAGTGGCATTTCCCCCCTCGTTCGCCGGGCTGGGCGTAATAACAAGGTCGCTGTAAGATATGACTAGATTCGGCCTTGTAGCAGAATTAACGGTCAGTGTAGCAGCCCCTTTGTTATTCGTTTCGGAAAGCTCACCAAAGTTGTCGAAAGGGTCGGCCTGAACGGAAACGGGCAGGTTCGCACCGGCCTTATTTGCGCGCCAAGTGAAAGTATCCGTAACCGAGCCGTTTGCAGGAATATCAAGTGTTTTTGTCCCGATTTCGAAGGGCGCGCCTGGTTCGTCTATAAAGTACCTGACCTGGACGTTGTAGGCGTTCATCGTGCCCTTGTTTGTTATTTTTGCTGTAAGCGTTACATCCTGCTGCATATTCACAGTATTGGCTGAGACAGTTACGTCGGACGATAGAATCTCGAAATCATACGTCGCCTCGGGATAGAGTACCTTTACTGCTGAGTTATTCAGCTTGTTCGGTTCCTTGACCTCATTCTCCGGATCGATGACTATATAAAAGCGGTGTTCGTTTCCGTCCCTGGCTGTAGCGAAGAAAGTTACGGCAGTCGACGATTGGCCCGGGAAAGCGAGCGTCTGCTCCCCTACCCGTCCTGAGCCTGTCGAGGGATCGCCCTCGTACAGCACAACCCTGGCCTGGGGCACGGCTGTCCTGCCGAGGTTCCAGATATTGGCGTTAATAACAATGTTCGAAGGCAGGCTCCTGATTGTTTCAGGAATGATGGTGATGTCTTCGGATTTTATCGACAGGTCGGGATCGACTGTTGACTTGTATACCGCAAGAACGGCAAGCGCGGTCTGGAAAGTGCTGTTGTTCCAGCTGCCGTTTTCAGACTGCTGACTGAACAGATAGGACAAGGCATTATAGGTCACGTCTGCCGACGCATTCAACTCCTGGAGCGTCAGAAGCGCGTTCGCAGTATCGTATACCGTGCTGGGACTGTTGCCGAAACCGCCGTCCGGGTTCTGTTTCGCGATAAGCCACGACGTTCCGAGCGAAATAGCGTCTTCAAGCTGATACGAGGTCCGGTATGCGTTGAAGGCAGAGAGGACGTTCGAGGTTTCCTGTACCATCCCGCCTTTGTCCTCGCTCCCCCACCCGCCGTCCGGGTTCTGCTGTGACTTCAAATATCCGATTGCCTTCGATATAATCTGCTGATCTGAATAGCCTCCGTATGACAGGGCCTTTAAAGCCAAGGCAGTATCCGCAGGGTTGCTCCAATAATCTTTACCCTTACCCCAACCGCCGTCTGAATTCTGTATAGCCAGCAGTTGCTGAACCAAGGCGAGCACATCCTGTCCTGAAACCGCAAGCGTTTCTATCTTTTTCGCCAGGTAATCGGCATTATCCGGAACAACCCCCGCAAGCCATGCAAGCCCTGATTGATAGTTCTGCTGCGCGACAGCGAAGTCCTTCAACACGCGGACCGCTTGAGAAGTGTCACGCTCTATGGTATTGGCATCGTCTGTCCAGCTTCCGTCAAGCTGCTGATTGCTCACAAGCCAGTTGATGCCGTCCTCAATGTTCGGCGGGAGCGTCCGGGGCGTTGTAGTCGGCGGAAGTACACCGGGGTTAGTGGGAAGGTCTTCTTTTGGTGTGGATGCGATTTCGATGATACTCTTGCCGTCGGTAAGCACCGAAAACCGGGTTATTTCTCCGTTCCGGATGTTCTCAATGCCGTAAATTTCATTGCCGGTGAACGCTCCCGGCGTGGTAACCAGGATGAACCCTATTTTAAAGCTCTTCTGAGACGTTGATGCGGCCGGAACACGCGGGCCTGCGGCGGCGATGATGTCGTCGATGGTGACGTACCGTGATGTACCGGCAATCGTTGCGCCTACCTGGGGTAGTTTTGCGGGATCAATGAAAGGGTTGTCGATCAACAGCATGGGTGGGACTTTCGATTTATCAATGAATCCCATGAGGTAAAGATCAAGAGGGCTGTAATACTTCTGCGCCGCGATGGAGGTGAAAGTCCCGTTTCCATTGTCTTGCCACTGGTTGCCGAGCATCACGGAACCATAGGAATTGAGGAGATAGCTCCAGTGGCTGTTTTCCCGGCCGAGGAGCGCCGTGCTGAGGTTTCCAGCGGAGTCCTTGAATTTTACATATGCGCCCCAGCGGTGCAGGAGCTCGTGGTTCAGGACATACAAGGTCTCCTCGAACTTGGGGTCCAGGGGATCGGTTACATACGATCCGATATTCCCCATTTCAACGATGCCCTGGAGCGTGCCGTTGCTGCCGAAGAACGATGTGTTGTCGAATGGTTCCACGCCGATGCCCTGCGTGTCGTTCTTAACGGGAATATAGAACCCCTCGATGTCGGTAGCAGGCAATTGATAAGGGAAATTAGAAAAGAGGACGAGGAAATCATATTCATCCTTGTGCAGTCGATAAAGCTCCTTGGCAATGGCTTCCCGCGCAGCGGTGTTTTGCGTGCCATCGGGATTTATAGCGTCATAGTTCCCTGTCACCTCCATGACGGTGACATTCCCGTAATCGCCGAGGGACAGTGCTGTGAAGTCCTGTGCGGAGGAGTCGTGAGCGACAGCCAGGGATAATAATGAGATGAGAAAGAACACAAGTATTTTGTAACTTGTTGCTGATTGTCTGTTCATTGAATCTCCTCCCGCAGAAACTGAATGAACCGATGATCCTGCCGCTCGTTATACAGGTGAATTAGATTGTCCGCTTTTTTCCGCAGTCAATTCCGCTGCTTGGATTTTTCCTTCTTGCCTTTTTTCTTTTTATCCTTCTGACGCTCTCTTATTTTTTCCTTTTGTTCCTGAGGCGACTTAACAGCATAAAGCTGCGCTTGCTTTTCACCAGCCTTCTTTATTCTCTCCACTCTCTGCTTTCCGTTTTCCAGCCTGACGATCACCTGCTCCAGATCGTTACTTCTCTTTTCCTCGAAGACAACTCGTCCTGCGGTTATTTCCAGGACTTTACTCTCGTCACCTACCACGTCCCCCGGCTTGATTATTTGCATTTTCCCGTCAGAAGTCTTGATGACCGCCCGCTGGTCTTGGGCAGATATCTTAAGAAGTTGAACGGAATCATTAGACGAGGCGAAGACGTGTCCGAGCATCAGCAATAAAATACAAACAATGATCATGAATATAATCGAACTTTTATTTCGAATATTTCTCTTAGACTCTGACATCCCTTACCCCTCTTTTAGCTCGGCAACGCGATATATCAATCAATTTCAAGTCTTTTGATGGCTGCGTGTAGAAACGCATCGAAATGCTGCGACACCTCGTACCATCCTATCGTTTTGGTTGAACGATAGCATCGATTACAAGCTTTTTATCTCCATTACGAACAGTAATTTGTGCAGTTCCGGCGGCCACACCGGTAAATATACTGGCCCACGAAGCGAAGGTAATGGAGGGGAAGATGACGGTGACATCTTTGAGTTTAATCGTCGCCTCGGATTTCATGATCTGCGACAGGCCGGGAAGATTGGTCTCGTTTACCTGAACATAGCAGGGTTCTCCTCCACAGCCAAAAGGATCTGCATAGGAGGCATCATACCCGTCGTATAGCACATCCTGCCTTAACCCATCAATGCCGAGGATGACGACGCCCACGGGTTCAATAGGAAGGTCCTTGCTGTTGCCGCTCACCTCCAGCTTGACCTTATGACCAAGACCGCCGTAAAGAACTGCTTTGTTCACGAGATTGAAATTAAGAAGTCCTTCATTCAGCACTTCACGGGAAAGGTTCGATACGATGAGTTTGTCCTTGGTATCTCCGTTGTCGAGCGAGTCTTTGATCTTTACCTCACAAATGCCGTTTGAACGATCCACGATCGGCGCTCTTGACCCGACCGGCTCATGACATAGGGTAGCCTGCGCCGGACAAGCAAGGGCGGCTTCCCTATGCGCTTTTGCCTGTGCCATTGGTGCTGTCGTGATCGTCCACACCAATACGGCTGTTATGAATTTAGCAGTGTTCATCATCACTCAACCTGTGACCTCGCGATGCCCAGTCATCTACTGCCCGCCATTTACTGCATACTGTTTACTACCTATGGCAGCGTAATCGCCTTATCCTTGTTGAGTGCCCACCAATCTTTGTACTCCTTGAGCTTGGCCTTTATACCCGTGCCGTTGTTTTGATTGACGTAGCTGGCAAGAAGATTCTTCTCATCCGCGGCCTTCATTCCGTGGTACTTCTCGCGGTAATCGAGAAAAATGTTCATGCTCTTGACGGCCTGTTGAAGCACCTCTGGTTGTTGTACCTTGCCGAGCTGCAACTGGTAGAACCACTTGTCGCACAGCCACAGGCGGCGGTCCATTTCGTCTTTGATCCATTTTGTGGTATTCTCTGCGCTCCTGAGCTGAACGAGTGTTATCGTTGAAAGCGTCGATGGATGCTTCGCTAAATAGGCCCTAACGATCTCGATAGGAGCGGGCTTAGTCATCTGAGAATCATGATATTCAATCATTATCACTTTATTGCCGCTTAACCACCGATAGTTAGCGCCTCCAACTGTAGCTTCTAAAATGGTTTGGCCATCTACTATTTCTGGACTATAAGCCATGCCCGGTATGCCATAATAATTTCTGAAATCCCGATCTACCTCGTGCAGCAGCCACTTGTCGGAATCAGAGCCGGAGTGCTTGGTGACGGATACATCGACAAAAGGCCATTTACGACCTGATTCAGTGTACGAAGCTGAATATGTTACATCATTTTCCGAAAAGTGACCGGCAGCAGCCAATACTCCACCTGTAGTTGTTTGTGAATATTTTGGTAACGGGCCTTTAAAATCTTCGGGGAAAATAGTGGTAAACAATTTATATGGGCTAATGTCTTGTAGGATCAAATAGTCGGTTACGGCAGCATAAATTAAGGCTGGTAAAACAAGCAGGATTGAAACGATCAGAAGGATTCTTTTGGCCATAGTGTTTCTCCTCTCACTGTCCGGAATATTGGGTCTTGATAATTTCAGAGATCAAATCTTTAGCTTTCCAATTGCCTTCACAAACATTATTTGCGCAAACTTTTTGAACGATCGGATCAAGTTCGAACCTGTTTCCTCCTGGGTAGGATACAATAAAGGGGACGTAGGAATCTGACGGATTAAGACTGCCGTGCCATGATTTGCATGCCACGCCCGTCGTATATCTGCCGGTTGTGTCCCCCGTTGTTGCATCTTTCATTATCAAAATAATGTCTCCACTTCTCTTTGGATGGTTCATTCCTCTAACACGGTTTAATGCATCTATATATTTTGTGCTGTCCGAAAAGTATGCGCTGATAGGAATTGGATTGTTCAACGCTAATTGTCCCGCTGCGTCATATGTAGCGCCGTTGTAGACGATATATTCGCTGTTTTGTGTGAGTCTGACTAAAATTGCCTGGACCGACAAGGCTAAGCGAGGAATAGGTCCATCTCCCCCTGCAAATGCAGCATTGAGTAACCGAGCAACTTTTATCAAAAGGTCAGGTTGTGGGCCGGCAGTCCAGCCGTTCGCGCCTTTAACATAGATATGAGCCATCGGGCCGTTTAAGGCAGCAATCACACTTGCTTGATTTAGATCGGTCGTCGTTGTCTCACCCGTGTTAGCATCTACAATTTCAGCAGGTGCAAGAACTTTATAGTATATTTTTTTACCTTCAGGCGTAAGTTCACCCGTGGGCATACCCCTCATTATTTTCCCCAACTCCCAGATATGGAGGTTGTTGTTATTTAACTCTGCCTCCTTGGTAAGATTCACCATTTCAGGGTCAGCAGGCTCAACAAAGTCAAGCTTTAAGCTGCACGACATTTCTGCTGGAAATTCTTTAACCTGAAAATATGGGGTCCCAAATTCCGGATCAAAGAATTTTAGCTTTGCCGTAAACTTCAAATCAGTCGGCATTGCCGTATGTCCATGGTCGGCCGTGACGATAAATATCTTGTTGTCGAATTCATCCTGTCCTTTCAAGGCATCGACGACTATCTTGACCTGTTTGTCTGTTTTATCCTTGAAGAAGATCGTATATCCGCCCATACCTTCCGCGTGAGCATCATGGTCAAGCCCCGGGAGATAGACCGAAAGTACTGCCGGGAATCTCTTGCGTTTTCCGCTTGTGTTCAAATTCGAAAAGTATCCGTTTATAAAACTCTTCGCATCTCCAGCTGAGGATTCGTCCAACAGCGCGGCCTCGCTATGCAGTCCTACCTGCGACAATGCCGTTAAATAGGCACCTTTCCATGTGAAGCTTGGCGTACCCCACCAGTCGGCACCCCGCGCGTACTGATTGTACATCGATACAGTCCTGCACTCGTATCCGTTTTCGTCGCACCTGCCATCGGCGCTGATGGTATATTGATTGCCGACCATGCTGTTGACATCCGCCCACAATGGTGCAACTTGTAATGCCGAATTCGGGGCCGAAAGCTGTATCTTTTCGTTCACTGTGTCTGCCCCACCCCCAAGGCCGAAAAGTGAAAACTCGGCGGGAGTAACATGGTTCAGCGCGAACTTGGGACCTCCTGGATAAAAAGCCCCACCATCAGCATCCAGTGTCACCATCCCGGCCGGAAATGCCTGTAAGCCGGGGACAGTATTGGCAGCAGGTGATGCTTGGTACAGATCCCTTGCAAAAAACTCATTTCCCAATATACCCGTTTCATTCGGCAGCTTGCCGGTAAAGATACTGGCCCAGGAGGCAAAGGTGATCGAGGGAAAGATGGCTGTCACGCTCGGCAATTTGATATGTTTGTTTTCATATCCTGTCGTGTCACAGGATGTCCAGAATATCCCGTTTATTTTCCCTCCAAGAACATCGCACAACCCTTGAAGGTTGGAAGGTTGCACATAACAACTTCCGCTAACACAGCCCTTCGGATCGAAGTACGAGGCGTTTACACCTGTCCCATCACTGCTCACTGGCGGAGCATACAACATATCCTGCCTCATCCCATCGATCCCGAGAATGATGACGCCCACTGGTTCAATCGGTATAATCTTTTGAATTGCGTTTACTTGAACCAGGACTTGATTTCCAAGTCCGCCGTAAAGAACAGCTTTATCATCCAGATTGCTGCTGAATGCCGGCTGAAGTTCTCCCCTTGACCGGTTCGATATGATAAACTTACTTTTTGTGTTTCCTCCGTCAAGGGAATCGACAATTTGAATCTGGCATCCATTGAATATTGCGGTTCCCTTTAATTGGTATTCGGCAGCATAGGATTGGCCATTGATGTTCGGCAATATGATCGGATGACCGGTTTTATCTATGACGGATATTGTACCGGCAAGGCTTGAGCAGTTATTGATCGCAGTTGATGCTTGCAGCTCTATGCGATAGATTTTCTGGGGCCAGGTATTGTCGCCCCTACTAAATTTTATTTCATCGGCATTGATTGCCGGGTATTGGTCGGTAAGCACATCGAGCTGCGTCACAGGAAGTGTCACTTTGCCGCTCTTGATCTGGATATCCCCTCCGCTGTTCACCACAATCTCACCCGTGTAGGTCTTGGTGATGTCGAACTTTGCTGCTCCGGGGCTTATCGTTATATTGCCGCTTATGTCTGCCTGGATCAGCCCCATCCATGCGTTGTTCTCGTAGATATTGAGATACACGTTCTGTTTACCGTACTCGTAATCTGTCGGCTGGACGGTATACTTGATCGGTGTATTGGCGACGGGATAACCTGATTCATTTATGAGGATGAGCTGGTTCGGTTCCAGTGTGGCCTTTACTCCCCAGATGTCGAACGTTGTCGAGGCTTTGTACTCTGTGGTGGTTTCCGTGCAATTGCCGAATGCGTCCGCCTTCTGCACTATGCGCGTTACGGTTCCGTCTGCCTGGACGGTATTTTTAGTGGGTTGCGGCCCAAGGGTTAAAATTGTGGAATAGAAACCGTTTTGCACTGACGTGAGAGACGCGGGATTGACGCTTCCCCCGCCCTGGCTTGGCGTGAAGCGCATCGTGGCATCGGTAACCGGCTCTGTAGTGAATATTCTGCTGCCCTGGCACGTTCCCGTCGATGCTGGTCGTTCTTCCGTGAAGTACATAGCGGCCGTCAGTTTTTCAGGGAACACCTGGCCCGGGTTCCCGGCGTCTATCTCTCTCCCTTTTTCATCTACGGAATAAACTGATATGACGCTCAGGTACGGATCTGCAATATTTCCGCCTGTTCTGGGCCGGGGCGCGACGTAGTGCTCGAAATCTACATAGGCATCTTGAAGCTGTCCGTTTTGGCCGAGTACCCGCGTCTTAGCCCGAACCGTGTAGAGGGTGTCGTCGGTATTCCCCATAATCACGTAAGCCAGCGCTCCGGAGCTGTCTGTTTGCTTGGCTACATTGGATGTTGCAGTCGGACAGGAACGGATTGCGGGCATGGGGCAATCTTGACTATTCCCGAATATGCCTGCGTTTTTTATGTCTGTTCCGGTTGGCGTTGATGATCCATAATCCGCCGGCTGGACTGAGAAAATGACTGTTTGATTCGAAACCGGGTTATCATATTGGTCCCGTACTATTGCTGATATAGTTCCGGAAAAAGTATTGACGCTGCCGTAAAGCTGATCCCCGCTTACCTTGTCTATCTTTACGGCTTTTCCAGGTCTCCCGTACGCTTCGAAGGGCTTGTCAATGTAGATGGTTCCTGTTGTTGCTTGAGCGGATACTGTGACGCGGTTCAAGCCTGCCAATGTCCAATTTGGCGTATCTTGTATCCAGTACGGAGAATCGGTTGTTTTCTGCCCGAGGGTGAGCACGGCCCAGGCAATGCCGTTCGCACCCGTTTTAACGGTGATTTCCGGCCCGGTGATGGGATTTCCGGACCCGTCTGGATTGGGGCCCATGAGCACTCCGCCGCCTGCGATGGTTTTAAATGTTACCGGAACACCCTTTACTGCCTTTCCTGTATTGTCCCGGGCCATGACTTCGAAAGGTATGTACAATTGTTCGCCTACCCTTCCTTTCTGATAGTCGCCCATTGCCCGATTGACTCGTACGAGGCTGACAACTGCGTTCGGGTCCTGATTTACTCCGGGAGTATACGGCAGACTGAGTTCGTTTGCGATGTCTTGATTGATCCATTGCTCTTTTTTCTTTGCCGTCATCCCGCCCGCAATCATGCCCGAAAGCATCCAGCCGGATTCGCCGGTTTCCGTGTTTTCTTTGATCCAGCCGATGCCGCCCCAGTTTTCGTATGAAAGTTCTTGTGAGGGAATCCTCACTGTAAGTCTCTGGTTGACTGAGTTCGTTATATCATCCTTTACATTCTGATCGAACGACAGCGTGGGCAATACCGTATCGATGTTTGTTGCGTCGATAGTGAGACTCGGCACTTGGCTGCTGTTTGCAATGGTCATGAGTTTCGCCGTGGAAACAGACTGTACTTGGAAGTCGTCTTCAAAAATGCGGTTTTCAAGCACCGAGCCTTGGAGCGACGCAAGCTTCATGAACAGCTTTTGTCTGTCATCTGTGCTCTGTTTTCTGGTCACCGTTTCGATGGAACGGTGGTCTGCATCAATATACACTCCCTTCCACGTGAACCCATGGGGCATGTCGAGAAGATAAGAAACATCGATGACGCCGCCCACGGTTACGACGGTCGGGAGCGGCCTGGCAATGGTGAGATGAAGCAGCGAAGCAAGCTCGTCCTCAGCCTGGTTCCATCTGTCTATGTAATGGTTTGCGGCCTCATAGAGGAGACGCTCTGCGTCCTTATCTTGGCTCGTAGCTGGTAGCTCATGGCTCGTAGCTCTTTGGGCAATAACGCTGATAACCGAGAGGTTGCCGATAATCAAGGTGTTGTTTATGGTTTCCGCAGACGCAGCGCCCCCGTTTACCGAGGGCGAGTAGAGCTCGATGGTGATATTATAATCCGATCCCATCGGCAACCCGTCTGCTGATACGACAATTCGTTCGTTATCTATCTTCAATACCAAACGCAATCGCACCAAATACGAGGGCGTATTATCCAGCCCTCCATAGGAATTAATGATCTCCTGGTCCTCGACGGTCTCCGGTTCATAACTGATGGCTATTTGCTGATTGCTGAGTTTGTGGAGGGGCAGTGTTATGTCAAAAAGATCCTCTCCCTGTGTACTGTCTACTGTATTCTGCCTACTTGCTGTGAATCTGACTCTATGGATGAGTTCATCCGGTATATCGGTATATTCTCCGGTTGCCTTGATCAGTTTAAACTGAAGGCTCGCAGGAAGAAATTTCATAGGCTCTGGTGTAAGGCTCTTCGTCCGGAGAAAGTCGTTATACGTTAATTGCGAGTTTAAAGTTGTGAGTTCTGAGTTGATACGGAATTGCAAATATTCCAGCGGCGTCTGGGTCTGAACTGCGCTAAGATAATCATCTCTGATATCTGAAAGCTGACCGCTGATTTCTGACAGCTCGAAAATATCTCTTGCATCATTGTAGACATAATTTTTTACCTTGATGCTCGTATCGAGGCCGAGCCAGGTTTTCCCGTGCTCGTCTATCACATTGCCACGGTAATTGGCGTAGGGGATCTGAGATTCGACATAAATGTGAGATATTTCAAAATTCTGGATCGTGCCGCCCGCGATTATCGGTTTGTACGGGATCCCCGCTTTCTGGAAGAACTCTGCGATCTTCCAGGGGTCGTCGATGCCGGTAAGATTCTTTACTCGTTCAATGGGCTTTCCGTCGCTTGCAAAGAACTGGATATTCCCTCGAATGATCCTGCTCGGGAATCCTGCGGCGCGGAGTAATGATGCGAGAAGCGCGGCCTGTTCGCACGAATTTCCGCTTTTTTGACGCAAGGTCTCCTCAGGCGACTTCCTGCAGCCCCAGGACCACTCGGTCTCGATGGCGTTCTTTACATGCTCGTAGATGGCGACCGGTTGCCAATTGAGTGATTGGGCCAGGTCCGCGACTGTTTTTGAAATGTTCACGAGGTTCGTGCTTGCCGTGTCCTCTGGGCTTACGGTTTTGTTTCCGCCTTTGTATGCGGGAGTGATGGCCGGAGCGGTGCTCGGTTCGATTGCGGGATAGTTCAGGTGCTTGTACGGAAGGCTGCCGATGATGGGACGTTTCTTTTTCGGAACAAGCTTATCAAGAAGTGCTTTGAGTTTTTCGACGTTCTCCTGACTCCTGACTACTGACTCCTGACTAATCGATGGTAATCCATCGATGATGCTCAGATATTCCTTTAATGCCTTCCGGTATCCTTCAGCCATTGCCTGATGCCGTTCCTCTGCCTTCGATCCAAGGGACTTGACCTTCTCCTCGCGGAGTTTGAACCGCTCATCGAGGAGCATGTGAGATACCCGGATATTCTCCGCTTCTTTTTTAAGCTGTGCGATTTCTGCGGAAATGGAAGAGTCGGATTGGATCTTATTCCGGATGATAATGACAATTGCCCTGCTCTGCTCAAGGCTGGTCTGCACGTCTTTTTCGAGGTTATTGTCAGCGGCATAGCTCATCACCGGAAAAAGAATGATAAAAGCCAGGATCAGGAAAAGATAAAAAACCACTTTTGGCCTCGCACGGCCGAGGGTGCTTGCGGATTGGAAAAACGAAAAGATCGCATTTCTTCCCACTGCTGCCTCCCCGATACTTAAATACTGATTTTTTTATGAATAGGGTTTAACTATAACTAAGGTCTTATAGAATTGCAAATTCAAATTGTAATTTGAGGCCGTGTTGAACCGTCTTTGACACGAAAAAAAGACTAAAGTACATGAAAATTGTGGACCCGGTATTTTTAGGGTAAAACATAAAGTTGCACAGCTTCGGCAATTCTTGCGATTTCATTCGGCATTTTTTGCAATTTTGCTGCGATAAAAATTTGAAATTTTTGCAGGCATTGTGAACTAAAATTCTTGTCCTTTTGAATTGCATCTTTTTATTTATCTTGTTAGCCTTGATCGGCTTTTTTTATCGCACCGTCACTCTTTTTCCACGGCACAAATAGGACAGCCGCAGCCCCGCATCCTGTCCACAATTCGCTTTTGCCATTCATGCCCTTTATGGCACTTCCACCAGACTTCGTGCCTTGAATGCGGGAAAACATCTTTTGGCGACAGGCGCAGGTTCTTCATCGGATGCCATTGCCCAGCCAGTCCGGGATTTTTGACGCGAAGACTGTGCTCAAGAGTCGGCTTCTGTCCCGCGCAATAGGGACAGCCGGTTTTTCTCGTCCTTCCAAGGACAGCGGCTTTCCATTCGTGCCCGTTGCGGCAGCGCCACCAGACTTTCTTTCCCGAGCCCGGTGTCACGTCCTGCGGAGTGAGCTGCACGTTCTTTGTCGGATGCCATTCCCTGGCGAGTTCCGGCCTCACAGTCTGGAGGCAGTTGTCCTTGCATACCTTTCTCGACGCGCAATAAGGACACCCCCTGCCTGCGCTTCTGCTGGAGATAACCGCTTCCCATGCATGGCCTTGGCGGCATTGCCACCAGACCTTTCTCGTCGAACCCGGTATCACGTCGTCCGGAGTGAGCCTTCCATTCTTTGTCCGGTGCCATTCCCCGGCCAGTTCCGGTCTGAGCGTTCGGAGCGAATTGCTTTTATCGACCTTCTTTCCAGCGCAATAGGGACAGCCTGTGCCGCAGCTTCTCGCATGGACTGTCGCCTTCCAGTCATGGCCTTTATTGCAGCGCCACCATACTTTCACGTGAGAGCCCATCGTAACATTTTCGGGCGAGACCTCCTTGTTCTTTTTCAGGTGCCATTCGCGGGCAAGGTCGGGCCTCAGTGTTTTTAAGCAGTTCTGCTTGCTCGCCTTCCGGCCTTTGCAGTATGGGCAGCCGACCCCACTGTTCCTGCTTGCGATAAGGGCTTCCCATTCATGGCCGTGTCTGCACTTCCACCAGGATTTCTTACCGGAGCCCGCTGTTACCATCTCCGGTGTTATGTGGCCGTTCTTTGACGGGTGCCACTCGCAAGCCAGTTGCGGATTGAGTCTTGCGAGACTGTTATCTTCACCAACTCTTTTTCCCGCGCAATAGGGACACCCCTGTCCTCTGCTAAGGTTGAACACAAAAGCATCCCACTCGTGGCCTTTATCGCAAAGCATCCAGATTTTTTTCATAGAGCCCGGCGTCACGTCATTTGGCGTCAACCGGCCGTTCCGCTTAGGGTGCCACCTGATAGTTGCCTTCTGGATGATTCTGTCGAATGCGGTCATTGTCCCTCTCTTTTTTGGCAGAGCACATGCGCTGTCGCTTGTATGGTGCTTTCACCGTTACCGGTCCACCCGCCGTCAGCTTTCTGGCTCGACTTCAAGTATGCGATTGCCTTGGCAATAACGCTCTGATCCGCATAAACCTGCGGTCGCCAGTGTCTTGAGCGCTATGGCCGTATCCGCTGCATTGCTCGCATAGTTCTTGTCGCTTCCCCATCCTCCGTCCGTGTTCTGTCTGGATAGAACATCATTCACGAGAGGGCTTATGTCCCGGCCGGAACCGATGAGGCCGGCTGTTTTCCTGGCCAGAAAATCCATATTGCCGGAGGCAACAGTTCCGAGCCACTGGATGGCGTTTTGATAATTCTGCTGTGCAGCAGTGAAGTTCTTGAGTGAAAGCGTTGCAACTGCCGTATCGCGTTCAGTAGTCTGCTCAAGGTCAGCCCAGCTCCCGTCGCTCTTCTGATTGTCCATGAGCCATTGAACGCCGTCATTGATATTTGGAGGTAGCGTACGCGGGGTAGCAGGGGCGATAACCGGCCCCGGGTTCACGGGTATGTTCTCGATCGGGGTAGAAGCGACTTCAACAATGCTCTTGCCGTCCGTGAGCACCGAGTGCCTTGTCACCCATCCGCTCCGGATGTTTTCGATAGCGTAAATCTCATCGCCCTTGAACGTTCCCGGCTGTGTAATAAAGATGAAGCCTGTTTTGAATGATTTCTGAGATGAAGAGACGTCAGGATTGCGCTCGCCTATCGCAGCAATAATGTCCTCGATTGTAATCGTCCGGGCAGTGCCGCTGATGGTTACACCTGCCTCAGGCAGTTTTGTGGGATCAACCGAGGAGTTTTCGATTAGCAGCATTGGAGGGACCTGGGTCTTGTCGATCATACCCATGAGGTACAGGTCAATAGGGCTGAAGTATTTCATTTGGAAATGAGGCGCAAGGGAAGTGAAAGTTCCGTTTCCATTATCCTGCCAGCGGTTGCCGTACAGAACAGAACCGCCGGAATCAAAGAGATAGCTCCAGTGAATATTGTCTTTACCAATGAGACTGCTGCTGTTGTTCCCGGATTGGTCTTTGAACTTGGCGTGCGCTCCCCATTGGTGCATCATCTCGTGAGTAAGCAGATAGAGAGTGTAATCGAACTTCGGATCGAGCGGATCGGTTACCAGGCCTGAAAGGTTCCCCATATCCACAAAACCCTGGAGCTTGCCGCTGCTGCCGAAGAAGGAGGTATTATCAAATGCATCAAACCCTAAGCCCTGGATGTCGTTCTTGACGCCCATATGAAAAGCCTTGGCTTGGCCGTCCTCAGGCATCTGGTAGTCGAAGTTGGAGAAGATGAAGAGAAAATCGTACTCGTCTTTGTGGGTTTTGAAGAATTCTTTGGCAATCGCTTCTCGGGGAGCGCTGTTGACACTGCCGTCTTGCGCATACGCGCTGTAATCGCCGGTCATTTCCATGACCGACACGTTGCCGTAATCGCCAAGCGATAGTGCGGTGAATTCCTGGGCGGAGGCTGTGTGAGCGGCAGCTATAGAAAATAGCGACGCTATTAGGAACACAAGTAGCTTGTAAAGCAGTTTCTGTCTGTTCATTGCCTCTCCTCCCAGGAAACTAAATGAACATCTTCCCTGCTGCTGTTCAGAATATTTTAGTTTTTTGACCGATTTAAAGTACTGTTACGAACAGGCATCTTGAATTTTGAGTTTCAGGTCAAAGACAAAACCAAAAGCACAACCATTTACCGCCGGGGCGCAAAAGACGCGAAGGAAATCAAAAACAAAATAATGATCTTGGTTTAAAACTGGAAAAAGGCCCTTATTTATGGTTCTCTTCGCGCTCCTCGCGCCTTCGCGGTTCAAGGGTGTTGGTTTATTTATTGACCTGAGGCGTTGCCTCGTTAAACCTAATCTTCAATAAAGCCTACTTTGCAGCTTTATCTTTCTTAGGCTTTTTCTGTTTCTTCTTCTCCTTCACAGGCTCGCGCCATTTCTTTTGCTCTTTAGGCGCTTTGACCGCATAAAACTCCGGCTGTTTTTCGCCAAGCTTCTTGATTCTCTCTACCCGCTGTTTCCCGTCTTCCAGCCTGATGATAACAGTCTCCACCTCGTTGCCGTTCTTTTCTTCCAGAACAACTCGTCCCTCAGTTATCTCTGTAACTTTGCTGCCATCACCAATCACGTCCCCTGCCTTGATGATCTGCACATTCCCTTCAGAGTTTTTGATAACTGCCCTCTGATCTTGAGATGATATTTTTAGTACTTGAAAGGTTTGTTCTTGCTCTGCTATAGCGATAGAACTAATTGCACATGTAATTACCAGTATTGAAAATAATGGATTAAATTTCATCTCAACCTCTATTACAGGGTAATCGCCTTGTCTTTATTGAGTGCCCACCAATCTTTATACTCTTTCAATTTGGTCTTTATACCCGTGCCGTTGTTTGTGCTTAAGTACCCGGCAAGGAGATTTTTTTCGTCCGCCGCCTTAATACCGTAATATTTCTCGCGGTAATCGAGGAAGATGTTCATGCTCTTGACGGATTCCTGGTAAACCTGCTTTTCATCGGCTTTCTTAAGCGTAATTTGCAGAAACCACTTGTCGCATAGCCACAGGCGGCGGTCCATTTCGTCTTTGATCCATTGGATGTCATGTGCTTGGTCAAACACAAAGGTTGAGGGTATCGTGGAAGGGTGCTTTTGAAGATACGCTTGAACAACCTCGATTGGTTCTGGTTTTGTTCGTTGCAAATCTGTATATTTTATTTCGATCACTTTTTGACCGCTAGTCCAAGTGTAATTGCCGCCCCCTAACCCCCAATAGATGAATTTACTTCCGACGATGTCTCGTATCTTGACGCCGGCTCCAGACAACAAGCCAAGTCTATTATCCGAATTATCACCATCACGGTAACTATCCTCTACCTCATGCACCAGCCACTTATCTGAATCAGAGCCGGAGTGTTTGGTGACTTGTACTGTTACAGAAGACAAAGTGCTTCCCCCTTCATAATAGGCCTCATATGTTTTGTCAGTGTGATCAAGATAGAAATGACCTGTAGGAGCAATGATGCCCGCACCATCGAACACACGTGGGCCACCGATATAGCCGCCCACTACCTTCTGAGCCGCTTCTAGCTTGTATGGGCTGATATCTTGTAAAATTAAATAATCAGAGAAACTCTGAGAGAAGCCTGATGCTGGAAGAAGAAAAAAGATTAGTGATGTTGCCATGCGGTTGATTTTCATTCGGTGTGCCTTCCTACTGACTTAATATTGAGTTTCTTTTACCAAGTCCTCTATGCACCGTAGGAACAAATGCCCTACAAGATTCTCCTAAGAAAGGGTGATAGCCTTATCTTTATTGAGCGCCCACCAGTCCTTGTATTCTTTGAGCTTTGCCTTGATGCCCGTGCCGTTGTTCGTGTTCAGATAAGAAGAAAGTAAATTTTTTTCATCCACTGCTTTGATCCCGTAGTATTTCTCCCGGTAATCAAGGAAGACATTCATGCTCTTGACGGCCTGTTGGAATACCTCATTCTGCTGAACTTTCTCAAGCTGCAATTGATAGAACCACTTGTCGCACAACCACAGACGACGGTCCATTTCGTCTTTGATCCATTGGACATCGTGTACTTGGTCAAACACAAAGGTTGAAGTTATCGTGGAAGGGTGCTTTTGAAGATACGCTTGAATGACCTCGATTGGTTCTGGTTTTGTTCTTTGTAAATCCGTATATTTTATTTCAATCACTTTTTGACCACTGATCCAGGTGTAGCTGCCGCCTCCTAACCCCCAATAGATAAATTTGTTGCCGGCGATCTCTCGTATCTTGACACCGGCGCCCGACAATAGACCCAACCTTTTATCTGAGTCATCATTGTTCCTATAACTATCCTCTACCTCATGCAGCAGCCACTTGTCTGAATCGGAGCTGGAGTGTTTGGTGACTTTAACGGTGGGGGATGGAAGCCCGTTCCCGCCGATGTACATTACTTTGTAAGTTTTATCAGTATGATCTAAAGAAAAGTGATCTGCGGCACCAATGACCCCTGGACTATCAAATGTCTCAGGCCCACCCATCGGGGGTCTTCCAGGAAGCATTTTTTCCGGTCTATCTAATTTATAGGAACCCATATCTTGAAGGATTAAATAATCGGAGACGGTTTGTGAAAAACCCGTTAAGGGAATAAGAAATAGTACGATGAATGAAATAATAAGCGATTTGTTTCTCATGGTCTTGCCTCCCTATTGTCCTGAATATTGCGTTGTCACGATTTCCTTCACCAAATCTGATAACTTCCAATTGCCGATGCAATTATTATTTGGACACGTTGTGTTCAAAACAGTACCAAGTTCAAACTTGTTGCCTCCAGGATATGAAACGACTAATGGAACATATGAATCGCTCTTATTCAAACTTCCATGCCATGATTTGCAAGAAACACCTGTCGTGAAGCGATTGCTAACATTGTTCATCTCATCTTTCATGATGAGAACAATATCTCCACTTCTGTCTTTGTTATTCATCCCATTGACTCTACTCACAGCCGCAACATATTCAGGGTGCGCATCAAAATATTCATTTAATGGACTCGACGTTACCACGACATTACCATGCGCGTCTTCGCCGACATTTTCTACCACTTCATATTCGGCATCGAGACTTCTTCTCAAGAGAATTATATCGATAGAAGAACTTAGCCTGGGAAAATGTTCCTTTATATTCTCTGCAAGCTTACCCGTTGCGCTATCTCCCGCCTGCAAAATTCTATTAAGGTTGACCAATACGGAATTCAAGGTCATAGAGTCCGGGTTACTCTTCCAGTCACTCCCTTTTATATAAATATGAGCCATCGGGCCGTTCAGTGCCGCTACTATATTTGCCTGATTAATATCAGCGGTAGCTGCTTTAGAGAGGTCTGAAACTTTAGCGATTTCTTGGGGTGCGAGAACTTTCAATGAAATATTTGGATCCGGAAATTGAGCGAACAGATTCGCCAACTCCCAAATGTGAAGATTGTTATTGGCAAGTTCGGAGAATTGGACCTTCTTGTTTCCGAACTTGTCAACCTTCAATTCGTCGGAGGCGTCGCCGTACCATGTCTGAATAACATTTCCATTCTCGTCCTTTTCTTCCAGAGTCATTTGCTCCGGCAGCGGCATTGCTGTATGGCCGTGATCGGCGGTGAGGATGAATATTTTATTATCAAACTCATCTAGTCCCTTAAGCTTGTCTACAACTTTCCTGATATAGCTATCCGTCGTCGTGCGGAAATAGCTTTTATACCCATCCATGCCACTGACATGTGCGTAATGATCGAGACCTGGAAGATACCACACGGTTAGAGCTGAAAATGGCGTCTTGTTTCTGCCCAATATGCCGCCTATGCCATCCGTGTATTTACCTTGCAGATAATCATCAAATTTGTCCCAACTCTGAGCATCGAGTGTCTCTGCCGAGGTGCCGTATATGTTTAAATCCCACGTCAGCCAGTATGCGCCTCGCGCATAATGGTTATTCGCAACGACTACGGGATCTCCGCCTTTCTCCCTGAAATATTTTTTGACATTTCCCATGCCCGGGTCACCGGTTATGCGTTCAAATAAAGTCTGCGCTGTGAGAATGTCGGGGTCGTTTTGAGGCGTACCTTGTGCAGTCGCTGTTCTGACGGGGCTGGCAGACTCGTTCCAGTTTAATTGATATGGAACGAAGAAACCTTGAGTCATCTTTTCTGGGTTGGTATATTCATCGTAACCTTGAAATGCTCCGCTTGAGAATGAGATTATCCCTGCAGGATTATATTTTCGTTGGAAAACGCCACTGTCGTCGAGATACCGCGGAACTCCAACATTCTGAAGATATAGGTCTCTTGCAAAGAACTCATTGCCGAGAATGCCTGTGCCTCCGATATTATTTCCATTGCTGTCGATGGTGGTTCCCGGCATCATCCCGGTAAAAATGCTCGCCCAGGAAGCCAGGGTGATACTGGGGAAAACAGCAGTCACGTTTTGGAACTTAAGATGTTTGTTTTCCCACCCCGCCGTATCACAGGAAAAGAGAGAGAAGAGGCCACCCTTTTTGCCACCTAAGACTTCGCATAACCCATTCATCTGTGACGGTTCAACATAATATGGCGATTGTGTCCCCAGAGGGTTCACCTGTTGCTCTTCCGGCGCATATAATACATCCTGTCGCAACCCATCGATCCCCAAGACGATAACACCGACGGGTTCAATTGAGATGTCCTTCTTTACACCATTTATATTCACTTGGACGATATTGCCTATGCCGCCATAGAGTACTGCCGTGTCATCAGACACGGTATTTCGATCCTCTAAAATAGTCTTCGGAAGATTTGAGAGAATAAATTTGTCCATGCCGCCAGATGTATCTACTGTTACGTGACATGTGTTATCTAAGGTGGGGTGAAAATCCAGAGGATATTCAGCAGCATAATACTCATCTTGAGACCCCGGTACGGTAATAGTCTGGCCGTTCTTGTCTAAAATACGCATTGATCCGGACAAGCTGACACAGGTGGTCATCAATGCACGAGACTCAAGCGCAATGCTATAGCGCTTCTTTGCATTGCTCCCGTTCCCGAACTTGATCTCGTTGGCCTCTTTCGGGGTGCTTTCATCGGTCATTACCCGCAACTGCGCCACCGGAAGTGTCACTTTTTCACTTCTAATCTGAATATCCCCTCCGCTGCGCACTACGATCTCCCCCGTGTAGGTCTTGGTGATGTCGAACTTTGCTGCGCCGGGACTTATGGTGATAGTGCCGTTTATGTCCGCTTGGATCAGACCCATCCATGCGTTGTTCTCGTAGACGTTAATATACACATTCTGTTTGCCGTACTGGTAATCTCCCGGCTGGACGGTATACTGGATCGGTGTGTCGGCTACGGGATAACCACCGTCGTTTATGAGGATAAGCTGATTCGCTTCCAAGGTGGTCTTGACACCCCAGATGTCGAACATTGTCGATGCTTTATATTCCGTGGTGGTTTCTGTGCAATTTCCGAATGAGTCCGCCTTTTGAACGGTCTTGGTTACGGATCCATCGGCTTGGATAATGTTTTTCCCGCTGCGGCCCTAAAGACAAGGTTGTGGAATAGAAACCATTTTGTCCTGACGTGAGAGATGTAGGATTGACGCTTCCTCCGCCCTGCGTCGGTGTGAAGCGCATGGTTGCATCAGTAACCGGTTCCGTAGTGAATATTCTGCTGCCCTGGCAGGTCCCTTCCACGGGTTTCTCTTGGGTAAAGTACATCGCTGCCGTCAGTTTTTCAGGGAAGACTTGGCCCGGATTCCCGGCGTCTATCTCCCTTCCCTTCTCGTCCACGGAGTAGACTGAGACTACGCTCAGGTATGGGTCTGCTATCTTGCCGCCTGTCCTTGGCCGGGGTGCGACATAGTGCTGGAAATCGACAAAGAGATTCTGACTTTGTCCTTGTTGATTAATGATCGTGGTTTGTGCTCTTATTGTATAGAGAGTGTCATCCGTATTCCCCATGATCACATAGGCCAGCGCTCCGGAGCTGTCTGTTTGCTTTGATAAATTGGTCGTTGCGGTAGGACAAGAGCGGACTGCAGGCATGGGGCAGTCTTCTGTATTTCCGAATATAGCTGCGTTTTGGATGTCCGCTCCTGTCGGCGCGATTGGTCCGAAGTCCTGGGGCCGGACCGTGAACGTGACCGTCTGGTTCGAGACTGGATTATCATATTGATCTTGCACTATTGTCGATATCGTTCCGGAGAACGTATTGACGCTGCCATAAAGCTGATCTCCGCTGACTTTAGTAATTTTTACGGCTTTTCCGGGTCTTCCGTACGCTTCGAAGGGCTTGTCGGTATAGATCGTACCCGTGGCCGCCTGGGCTGATGCCGTGACCTGGTTCAGGCCCACAAGGGTCCAGTGGGGCGTATCTTCCAACCAGTAAGGTGATGCAGTCGTCTCTTGGCCCAACGTGAGCACTGCCCAAGCGATGCCATTGGGTCCCGTTTTAACGGTAATTTCCGTTCCCGTAATGGGATTTCCGGACCCATCGGGATTGGCGCCCATGAGCACGCCGCCTCCCGCGATGGTTTTAAACGTCACAAGAACGCCCTTTACCGCTCTGCCCGTGCTGTCTCGTGCCATGACTTCGAAGGGCGTGTACAATTGTTCTCCTACCGTTCCTTTCTGGTAGTCCCCCATTGCTCTATTGATCCGAACGAGGGTTGCCACTGCATTCGGGTCCTGATTTACCCCGGGAGTATACGGCAGACTCAGTTCGTTTGCGATATCCTGATTGATCCATTGCTCCTTTTTCTTTGCCGTCATGCCGCCCGCGATTGACCCGGAAAGCATCCAGCCGGATTCGCCGGTTGTGGCGTTTTCTTTGATCCAGCCGATCCCGGCCCAGTCCATGTAGTTGATAGCTGATAGCGCATAGCTCGTAGTTTGTGGAATATAAACAGTAAGATTTTGATTAACTGCATTCGTGATATCTTCTTTGACATTATCATCCAGCGTAAGCGTCGGCAGAACAGTGTTGATGTTCGCTTTGTCTATCGTCAGCATCTGTATTCCGGGTTCAGTGCCCTGTGCTCTCCCGATCAACTTTGCCGTGGAAATACTTTCAACCTGAAAATCATCTTCAAATATCCTGTTTTCGAGTACGGAACCCTGCAATGAAGAAAGCTGCATGAATATTTTCTCTGCTTCTCCCCTCACGCCTCCTGCCTCATTCCTCACGATCTCTATTGTTCGTAGGTCTGCATCCACATACACGCCTTTCCAGGTGAACCCGTGAGGCATATCCAGCAGATAATCAATATCTATAACACCGCCGACCGTGATGACAGTCGGGAGCGGACGGGCAATTGTGAGATGAAGGAGCGACGCAAGTTCGTCTTCGGCTTGATTCCATCTGTCGATATAATGCTGCGCTGCCTCATACAGTAGCCGTTCAGCGTCTTTTTCCCCCTCACCCCCGCCCTCTCCCGCAAGGGGCGAGGGAGTAAGAGCGGCTTTCCCTGCTGTAATGCCGATAACCGAGAGGTTGCCGACGATCAGGGTGTTGGTTATCGTCTGCGCAAGTGCATCGCTCCCGTTTATTGAGGGCGAATATATCTCGATGGTCAGATTATAATCCGATCCCATCGGAAGCCCCCCTGCCGCTACGACAATTCGTTCGTTATTTATCTTCAAAACCGAACGCAATCTCACCAAATACGAGGGCGTATTATCCAGCCCTCCGTAGGAATTAATGATCGCCTGGTCCTCGACGGATTCTGGCTCATAGCTTATCGCTACCTGCTGATTGCTGAGTTTGTATGTATCGAGTTCAACGTTCAGGAGTTCAGAGTTCTGAGTATCTTTGGCGATGAAACGTACTTTATGCGTCAACTCATCCGGGATGTCTGTGTATTCGCCAGTGATTGTCTTTTCGATGAACTGCATGCCGTAGGGAAGAATTTTCATGTTATGGGGAGGGAGCGTCCTGGTGCGAAGAAAATTGCTGTAAGTAAGTTCAGAGTTCAGAGTTCCAAGTTCAGAGTTGATGCGCGATTGGAGGAATTCAAGCGGCGTGAGGGTCTGAACCGCGCTTAGATATTCGTCCCGAACTCCTGACAACTGACTACTGACCCCTGGCTCCTGGAATATATCCTTTGCATTGTTGTAAACATAATCCGTGGTTTTTATCGAGGTATCAAGTCCAAGCCAGGTCTTTCCAAGTTCGTCGATGACCACGCCCCGATAGTTCGCCATCGGGATAAGCGATTCGACGTAAATGTGAGAAATTTCGAAATTCCGGATCGTTCCGCCCGCAATGATGGGTTTATATGGTATTCCCGCCTTCTGAAAGAACTCCGCGATCTTCCATGGATCATCAATGCCAATGAGGTTCTTGACTCTCTCGATAGGTTTATCGTCGGATGCGAAGAACTGGATATTTGCCCGAACCAGCCTCGTCGGGAATCCTGCAGATTTGAGGAGGGCTGAGAGGAGCAGCGCCTGATCACAGTCGTTGCCGCTCTTCTGGCGCAGAGTTTCCTCCGCGCCCTTCTGACAGCCCCAGTACCATTCGGTTTCGATGGAATTTTTTACGTATTCGTAGATGGCAACCGGCTGCCAGTTCAATGACTGAGCGAGTTCAGAGATCGTTTTCGAAATAGGCGCTGATTCGGTGCTCTTGGTGTCATCGGGGGTCACAGTCTTGTTCCCGCCCCTGTATGCAGGCGTGATTTCGGATGCTGTGCTTGGTTCGACAGCAGGATAATTCAAGTGCTTGTACGGCAGGCTTCCAATAATCTGCCGTTTCTTTTTCGGAGTGATCTTATCGAGGAGGTTCTTGAGTTTGTTAATTTTCTCCTGTCTCCTGTCTACTGTCTCCTGACTACTCAATGGTATTTCATCTATGAGCGCCAAATAATCCGTCAAAGCCTTCCGGTATCCTTCGGCCATTGCCTGATGCCGTTCCTGTGCCTTGTATCCAAGGGACTTGATCTTCTCCTCCCTGAGCTTGAACCGCTCATCAAGGAGCATGTGAGATACCCGGATATTCTCCGCTTCTTTTTTAAGCTGTGCGATTTCTGCGGAAATGGAAGAGTCGGATTGGATCTTATTCCGGATGATAATGACAATTGCCCTGCTCTGCTCAAGGCTGGTCTGCACGTCTTTTTCGAGGTTATTGTCAGCGGCATAGCTCATCACCGGAAAAAGAATGATAAAAGCCAGGATCAGGAAAAGATAAAAAACCACTTTTGGCCTCGCACGGCCGAGGGTGCTTGCGGATTGGAAAAACGAAAAGATCGCATTTCTTCCCACTGCTGCCTCCCCGATACTTAAATGCTGATTTTTTTATGAATAGGGTTTAACTATAACTAAGGTCTTATAGAATTGCAAATTCAAATTGTAATTTGAGGCCGTGTTGAACCGTCTTTGACACGAAAAAAGGACTAAAGTACATGAAAATTGTGGACCCGGTATTTTTAGGGTAAAACATAAAGTTGCACAGCTTCGGCAATTCTTGCGATTTCATTCGGCAATTTTTGCGATTTTGCTGCGATTAAAATTTGAAATTTTGCAGGTATTGTGAACTAGAATTCTCAGATGAATTTCAGCAGGCTTTTAAATCGAGGGCTACTGGATCTTATCGAACGTGACGATTGGAGAATATCACACTGTTTATCCGGAAAACGGCAATTGGACGCAGATGAACGCAGATTTGCGCAGATAAAACAAAGTCTTTTTGATTAAATGCGACTCACCAATTGGGTGATTCTTTTTACAAGTTGAAAATTACTTTTTTCAAGCTTTATCTGCGTTCATCCGATTTTTCTGCGTCCCAACTGCTTTTTTTAGGATTATTTATTCTTTCTTTTATTATCTTCTATCTCATACAATTCCTCATCGCCGAAGCCGAAATAATGCCCGATTTCATGCATTACGGTGTCCAGGACTATCTCTTCAATTTCCTCTGGTGATTTCGCCTCCCTCTCTATGGGTCCCTGATAAATAACGATACGGTCCGGGAGTACATTGCCGAAATTCCACTCCCGCTCGGTAAGCGGAACTCCCTGGTAGAGTCCGAAAAGAGTTCCTTGCTCTATGCCCATGTCTCTCAAGAGCTCCGACGAAGGATAGTCCTCTACTTCTATAGATATATTCTTGAGTTTCTGTTTGAATCTGCGCGGAAGGCGACGGAGCGATTGTTGAACCAGTTTTTCAAAGGCGGGTCTATCCATAATACAAATGCGGATTGTGGGTTTCGGAATTAATAAAAACGAAAAAACCTTTTACCACCGAGGTCACAGAGAGCACGGAGGAAGATAAATTAAAATTCAGTTTAACTTCTTTTCACGCTTTTCTCTGCGATCTCTGTGGCAAGTAGTTTTTTTAATTTTATTTTCTTATACTATAAAATACATCCCTGCCCCGGTATACGGCCGCGTCGCCAAGTTCTTCTTCAATCCGGAGGAGCTGGTTGTATTTGGCGATACGGTCCGTGCGCGAGAGCGATCCCGTCTTTATCTGACCTGCATTCGTTGCTACGGCAAGATCGGCGATAGTGGCGTCTTCGCTTTCACCGGACCGATGCGATACGACAGCCGTGTACTGCGCGCGCTTCGCCATCTCGATCGCATCGAGGGTTTCGGTAAGTGTACCGATCTGGTTCAGCTTGATCAGGATCGAATTGCCGATCCCTTCCGTATGCCCTTCCTGAATATCGAGTATTGGTCACGAAAATGTCGTCACCGACCAGCTGGATCTTCCCGCCCAGACGCTCGGTCAGCAGCTTCCATCCCTTCCAGTCTTTTTCGGCCATGCCGTCTTCGATCGAGATGATCGGATATTTTTTGATCCAGCTCTTCGTAGAAATCGACCATCTCTTCGGGCGACTTCTTCTTCCCCTCGCCCTTGAGATCATATACGCCGTTCTCGAAGAATTCCTCGCAGCTGCGTCGAGGCCGAGGAAGACTTCCTGCCCGGCTTGTATACCCGGCCTTTTCGATCGCTTCAAGGATTACCTGGACCGCTTCTTCATTGGATTTCAGGTTCGGGGCGAACCCGCCTTCGTCTCCCACCGCTGTATTGTATCCCTTCTTCTTCAGGACCGATCTTCAGGTTGTGAAACACTTCGGCGCCCATGCGGATCGCCTCGGCGAAAGTTGTTGCTCCGGCCGGGATGATCATGAATTCCTGGATATCAACGTTATTGTCGGCGTGCGCCCCGCCGTTTAATATGTTCATCATCGGGACGGGCAGCTCTTTGGCATTCGGCCCGCCCAGGTAATGATACAGCGGCAAATCGGAGTCTTCGGCAGCGGCCTTCGCGACGGCGAGGGAAACAGCCAGCATCGCGTTTGCTCCCAGCTTCCCCTTGTTCTCCGTGCCGTCGATTTCGATCATAGTGCGGTCCACAACGGCCTGCTCGGTTGCATCCATCCCTGCTATCGCGGGACCGATTATCTCGATGACGTTGTTTACCGCCTTCTGCACACCCTTGCCGAGATACCGTTTTTCGCCGTCACGAAGTTCGAGCGCCTCCCGTTCGCCGGTCGAGGCGCCGCTCGGCACAATTGCGCGGCCCATAGCGCCGCTCTCCAGTATAACGTCGGCTTCGACTGTCGGGTTTCCCCGGGAATCAAGCACCTCGCGCGCATAGACATCGATGATTTCGCTCATTCATCCCCCTCATTCAATTTCGGATTTCGGATTATTTCACAATCCCAAAAGGAATATTCCTGCATCATGGATCATGCACGTGCAACATAGATCGTGCATCGACTTCCCGCTTCGCTTCTCCCCGTCGCTTCAACATCGATTCATCTCAGATTCCGCATTCCGCAATCCGCCTGCGCCCAGCGCTTATGAGGCCCTTGATTCCCGTCTCGCGTTTCTGTAGCGAGATGGTACGACAACGAGTCTAAGCAGCGGCTCGCGCGAGTGCAGGGTGAAATCCGCAATTAAGTTATTGTCCCAATATGAACTTCCTGCCTGCCTCGCTCAGTTCCCTGATTGTCTGCTCTGACCCAGCCTCTACATAGACCCGTACGACGGGCTCCGTGCCTGAAGCGCGCATCAGCACCCAACTGTCGTCCTCAAGCATATATTTAGTGCCGTCTGCCGTTGTTTTCTTGCCTTTTATCCTCATGCCTCCGAGCTCATTCAAAGGCTGGCTGAGCCGGGCGTTTACCTCTGCGCGATTCGCTTCCGTCAGATGGATATTAACGCGGTCGTTGAGGATTGTCCCGACCTCTTTATACAGACGCTTGAGCATTTCCTTCAATGATTTTCTTTCGCTTGAAACCATCTCGGCTACGAGCAAGCAGGCGAGTATGCCGTCCTTTTCCGGCACATGGTCCTTGATCGTCATGCCGGCGCTTTCCTCGCCTCCGAAAATAATCTTTCCCTGTACAAGCAGGTCTCCGATAAATTTGAACCCTACGCTGGTTTCGTACACTTCAATGCCGTGCTTCTTTGCGACCGCGTCAACCAGGTGAGAGGTTGCGATCGAGCGAGCAGCCCCGCCCTTCCACCCGCGTGTGCGGCAGAGATAATCGAGGACCAGCGCCAGGACTTGGTTCGGGTTGATATAGGAGCCGTCCTGGTCGAGAATGCCGAAGCGATCCGCATCTCCGTCAACGCCGAGCCCTATGTCGAACCTGCTTTTCTTCATCACCGCGGAAAGATCAACAAGATTTTCTTCAGACGGCTCAGGGGAATGGCCTCCGAACAGCGCGTCCCTGTTTCCGTGCACCACGGTTACGGCGCAGCCTGCGTCGCGCAGCGCACTGTCGAGATAGTCCCTTCCGGTTCCGTAGAGAACATCAACCGCGATCTTCAGTTTCGCTTTTTTAATTGGTTCAAAGTCGATCTTTTTCCGCAGGTCGTCGAGATAGAACTTTCGGAAATCAGTTTCCTCGAACATGCCTTTTTGCCTGGCTTCCGCAAGCGGCATTACAGGTATGGTGTTTTTGTCCGCAAGTGCGTTGGCCCGTGTTTCTATATCTTTTGTTGTTTCCGGCAGCGCCGGTCCTCCCCATGAAGGCGAAAATTTGAGACCGTTATATTCGGGCGGATTGTGGCTTGCGGTGAAATTTATGCCCCCTGCCGCCTTTCTTCGAATGATCTCAAATGCGACTGCGGGCGTTGGTACGTCTCTGTTTGATAAATAAGAGCGGATCCCGTTTGCGGCGAGCACTTTGACGGCCTCTGCTGCGAACCGTTCAGAGAGAAAACGGGTATCATATCCTACGACAACGCCCTTGTCCTTCAGTCCCTGGTTGGCCAAATGGTCCGCAATTGCCTGGGTGACGGCGCGTACTCTTGAAAAGGTGAAGTCGTCGGCAATAACACCGCGCCATCCGGACGTTCCAAATTTTATTTTTTCATGTGCCATATGCCAAAAATATCATAAACCTGATGTCTTTGCAACTTAAAACCCAAAAAAAGAATTTCGATATGCAGTACAAAATAGATAAGTCGCAAGCCAGCTATTAATAGGCAAATGACGGGATGAATATCATTACTTCTTTTGCGGACAAACAATCATTTTTTTTCCAAAGGCACTAATATTTACAGCAAAGGGTCAGAAGGAATGTTTGCTTTAATGCAAGAAGCAGCGGTCCCGGGGGGGACGGGGGCTATCCGGGCAAGGTTCAGCAGTCTCGTTATTCAAATCCTGATAATCTGCGCGGTCGGTTCATCGTTTAGATCAAGGAGAGCTATGGAATTATACGGTGCGTGGCGTTTGTCGGTCGGACTCCCCGGGTTGAGGAAATATATTCCGTCTACCTTGCCCCAGAACGGAGTATGCGAATGACCATAGACGATAATGTCGACCTTGTCAAACTCGTTTTTAACCATCTCCAGCTGGCTGTCAATCTTGAATTTTCCGTGAGTAAGGCCTATTGTAAATCCGTTGAGGGAAAACACCTTCTTGCGGGGAAGTTTGAGTTGAACTTCGGAGTCATCCATGTTTCCGGCAACGGCCTCTACCGGTGCAATAGACCTCAGTTCCTCGAGCACGGAAAGCACGACGATATCCCCCGCGTGAAAGATAAAGTCCACACCTTTGAATAGCTCGAATACCGCCGCAGGCAGCGACGGCGAAATTGTCGGAACGTGAGTATCGGAAATGACGCCTATCTTCATTATGGACATGTCGTATCAACAAGGATACGTATTTTTCTCATAATCATGAATAAAAGATATTAAAAACCAGAAGCATTTTATCAAGAGCTTAAAAAACTGGATCCGACCGCGATTATTAGAAACGGACAGTCACCATCGAAGTATACCTGCTTAGCTTCCTGCTTTCATTTTATTCTTTAATTCTGCAACCAGATTTGCGAGAGCAATGGAAACTTGTTCCTTGTTTTGCATGTTCCGGAGTACCGCGGTCTCTGAGTTCAGTTCCTGCTCGCCCACAATCAGGGTATGGCGAGCGCCTGACTTATCAGCCTTCTTCATCTGGCTCTTGAGGCTCGCTCCCGTATAATCAGTCTCAACCCGAATGCCCGAGGAACGGAGATCGTGAATCAGGGGAAGTACGAATGCTACGGCTTCCTGGCCGAGGGCCGCGATGAACACGTCAGGATAAGCAGGCTTCACACGAGAGAGGTTCATGAGAGAGACGGCCCGTTCGACTCCAAGAGCAAATCCTATTCCCGGCGTTGCAGGACCGCCGATTTCCTGAACCAGCCCGTCATACCGGCCGCCTGCTGCCACCGTATTCTGCGCTCCCATGTGACCCATAACCAGCTCGAACGTGGTCCTCGTATAATAGTCGAGGCCCCGAACCAGTCTCGGGTTCACGGAAAAGCGGACGCCGAGCTTTTGCAGGCCTGCTTCCACGGTCTCAAAGTGATCTTTGCAGGGACCGCAGAGATAGTCGAGCATCACCGGTGAATCGCTGAATTTGTCAGCGTCCACCTTACAATCAAGCACGCGCAGCGGGTTCGTCTCGTACCGCCGGCGGCAGTCTTCGCACAGGGTCGGCAGTTTTGCGTTCAGATATTTTTTTAAAGCGTCTCGATATGCTCCCCGGCAAGACTGGTCTCCAAGTGAATTTATCTGAAGCGTGAGGTCTTCGATGCCGAGCCTTGCGAAAAGCGTGCTAAGCATGACCAGTATTTCGATATCCACATGCGGATGATCCAGGCCGAGGGCTTCGACGCCGATTTGATAAAATTGCCGGTAGCGTCCTTTCTGCGGCCGCTCATGCCTGAACATCGGTCCCGCGTAATAGAGCTTGGTAAGCTGGGTGTCCACGTGCATTTTGTGCTCTATGAAAGCGCGCACAACTCCGGCTGTCCCTTCGGGCCGGAGTGTAATTTTTTTACCATCCCGGTCCTCGAAAGTATACATTTCCTTTTCCACTATGTCCGTGGAAGCCCCGATACTGCGGGCAAACAACTCGGTGTATTCGAATATCGGAACGCGGATCTCTGAGAAACCGTAACTCTCGAACAGCTTTCTTGCCGTTGCCTCCAGAAAATGCCATGCGGGCATATCCTGGGGCAGAATATCCTTTACACCCTTGATGGCCTGAATGCTCATGAACTCTCCTTATTCATTTTCGAATTGCGGAATCTTGTGCCCAGCGCTTGCGAGCCTGCGGCCAGCGCTTATGAGTGCGAAGCGCAAATGCAGGCTGTGCGTCAGCGCGAATGCAGGGTATGCGCATTGTCCCCTCACCCAACCCTCTCCCCTCAGGGGAGAGGACTAAAGAGAGGGGTGGTTTTCACTCCGAAATTCGCAATCATCAATCCGCAATCGAATCATGGTTTCCTGATCAGTTTCCAGGGATTGCCCTTGACGTCGTCCGAGGTTTCCTTGAGGTTCTTTGCCATGTCCCTGAAACTTTCCATCATGGCGTCTATATTTTTTCCGTTCTCACCAACCAGTTTATCGGTTTTCTCAGTTATGGTTTTTAGATTGTCCGCGCTGGTGTCGAGTTTCTTCATGATGTCCGGCAGATTTTTGAGACTTCGGGCGACCTCCTCCTTGCCCGATGTCATGACCTTGACGTTGTCCGAAACCTCCTGGAGGTTCTGTACCGTTGTCTTCAGTGACTTCGAAAGAGCCGGATCGCCAAGAACCCCGTCGAGATTGTTCGCGATATTCATAAGCTTGCCGACGACGGTAAGCGCAGCCGCTGTCAGATCTTCGAGTTTCAAGGAAACTTCGCCTTTCAGTAGCTGGCCTGGCGCCAGGGGCGGCGAATCGAACGATCCCGTGCTTAATTCAACGTACTTGCCTCCCACCAATCCCAGCGTTTTTATGGCCGCTTTCGTGTCCTGCCTGACGACCACGTCGCCGTATACACTCAGGGTAACTTCGACCTGGTCATGATGTTCAGGAGCAATCCGCACACCCTCGACCTTTCCGATTTTCAGGCCTGAATATCTGACAGGGGCGTTCTTCTCGACACCCTCGCTGAACGCAAACAAGACGCGTATTTCTTTTTTCTTTTTAAAAATGCTCTTGATGTCGCTTACCGCAAAAACCATAACGACAAACACGGCGAACGAGAGCAGAAGAAAGATGCCTGCGCGTATTTCACTGCGGCGGTACTCCATACTTACTCCTTAATGTTTGGACCAAGGCAACCGAGTTGCCGTATAGTAACGCCGACATGGTCTCGCACCCAGCGTTTACGAGTGCCAAGCCGCGAGTGCAGGGTGTCGGCTCGCTCCATACTTCATCCTATCAGCAGGTCTTCCCGATAGTCCCTGCTTGATGTACGGAACGAGACCGGGCCATCAGGGCTTCCGGTAATAAACTGTTGGACAACGGGATCAGCGCTGGTTCGAATGTCGGTCGGGGTCCCCTCTGCGAGAACCTTCCCCTTGTACAGGATGACTATTTTGTCAGCCGTCCTCATTGCCTCCTCAACTGCATGGGTAACCACAATGCAGGTAATGCCGAGCAGACGGTTCAGATCCGATATGAGTTTCGTTATTACCGCGGAAACAATGGGATCCAGGCCCGAAGTAGGCTCATCGAAAAAAACGATTTCCGGATCAAGGGCCAGGGCGCGGGCAAGAGCGACGCGCTTCTGCATGCCGCCGGATAACTCGCCGGGATAGAGGCCCTCGAAATCCCGGAGACCGACGAGTTCCAGCTTCATTTTGACCATGATCCCGATGATCGCGTCGTCGAGCCCTGTATGTTCTCTGATCGGCAGCGCAATATTCTCCGCAACAGTCATGGAATTTATGAGGGCCCCATGCTGAAACAGCATTCCCATTTTTTTTCGAAAGGGATCAAGTTGAGAATCGCTCAAGCTTGTGATTGACATATCGGCGAAACGAACTTTGCCGGCAGCCGGCTTTACTGCTCCTATCATGATTTTGAGCAGCGTGCTCTTCCCCCCTCCGCTCGATCCCAGTATATACGTGATTTTTTTTCGCTCCGCGGAGAAACTGACGCCGCTCAGAACCTTCCGGTCACCGTAATTTTTATGGATGTCCTGCACATGCAGCATGCTTTCTCCGTTATCCGTAAAAAGCCGTGGTCATAACCGTATCCAGTACGATGATCGCCAGCATCGACGAGACTACGGAGCGCATGGTGGCCTTACCGACGTCCTCGGCGCCGCCCTCGACTGCAAGACCGCGGTAACAGCTGATCAAAACGATTACAACAGCAAAAACAACCGCTTTGACGACGCCTGAATAGATGTCCCGGGACATAAGCACGTCAACGGTCTCCCGCAAATAAGTATCCGGCCGGATACCGAGCCGGCCGGAGCCGAATATAAACCCTCCGAACACGGCAGTAAAACTGCCGAGAACAGTTAGCGCCGGGAGGGCAATGAGAAGCCCGATGAAGCGCTGGACGATCAGTAAGCGGACAGGGTTGACGGCCATGGTCTCGAGCGCCAGGATCTCTTCGGAAACCTGCATTGTACCAATGCGGGCAGTGAACGCGGCGCCGATCCGGGCGGCCACAATCATGGCGGTAATCAGCGGGCCCATCTCCCGGAATATGGCAACCGCCACAAAACCGGGTATATAACCGAGCGCCCCTATTTCTTTCAACTGGAACGAGATCAGTACTGTCAGCGCGATACCGAGAAGGGCCGAGACGGTCAGGACCAGCATAAGCGATTGCGCTCCTATCTCATCCACGTGGATCAGCACATTCGCCTGCCGGAGCTTTTTCCGGTCTTTCAAAACAACGAACGTTTGCCGGACCGTTTCAGTAAAAAGATAGTACAGGCTTGAAAGGTCCTGCAGGAACACGATAAAGGTTCTGCCGAGGTATCCAAAAATCTTCAGCACTTTTTACCCGCTCTTCGGACCTGGATAGTTTCTCGGTGACGACGGCAAGTCCGAACGAATAATGCAATTCTTATATTGAAACTCTGGCTCGGTTACTGAAGAATGAAATTCTTCTCAAAGTGGCAAAAAGAATTTTAACGAGGCAAAGGCCTCAGACCCTTGAAACGAGTCAAAACCTTAAAACCGGTCTCACCGCGAAGGCGCGAAGGACGCGAAGGAAACCCTGAAGCAATAATTTGTTAAATCTTTTGCCTTCCTCGCGCTCTTCGCGCCTTCGCGGTAAACGCTTTTGACTTTTTCCAAAACTTGACTCAAAATTCAAGATGTTGGTTCGTAAAGTACTTTAAAGTCTGTTTGCCACGGATAGACACCGATTACACGGATGAAAACAAGAAAATAAGAATTTGATTTATTATCTGCCTGCACCCAGCGTTTACGAGAGCGAAGCGCGAGTGCAGGGTGTGGCCATCCGCCTGCACCCGGCGTTTACAAGTGCAAGCGCGAGTACAGGGCGTGTTCATCCGTGGTTAACAGAAATATCTTTTCGGCTTGTCCGGGTCGGAGATTAAAGGATCACAGTCCGCGCATTGCTTCTACCATGCCTGGAAATATCTCAAATACGCTTTTCAAGCGTGCCAGCTCGAACACATCATTGACCGCGGGGCTCAGATCGACAAGCCGAAGACGCGCTTTCTGCTTCATGCAGGTCTGCATTGCCTCCACAAGGGTTGCGATCCCGGAGCTGTCCATGTACCTGACCTGCGACAGATCGATAAAGAGCGCCTTGATTCCTGAAGGGCTCTGTTTGAAAAGGGCCGCGAGCGCGCTCCGCACGTCGCCCGACGAGTTCATATCTACATCGCCTTTCAGCTTCATCACATACCCTGAGTCATGTTTTTCGGTAACGATCTCAACTTTCATACAATGACTTCATCCCTGTGCCGGTATTCGTTTTTTGACAAGCGTCAGTACTGTGCCCTGCTCACCGCTTGTGTCGTAGCTGACGGTGTCAAACACTTCACTCATGAAATGCGTTCCCAGCCCGCCCGGCCGGATATCGGAAAGGTCGCGTGGAGCTATCATGGAGGCGTTGACCTTCTTTCCTACGTCTTTCAATTCTATCCTGAGTTCGTCGCCGACGCTCACATTCAGGGTAATCGGCTTTGTCGTGTCTCCTTCATAGGCGTGCTTGATGACATTTGAGGAGGCTTCGTCTACCGCAAGTGTAATTTTTCTTGTGTCTTTTTTGTTGAAGCCCGCATCGATAAGCACGGGGTAGAGGGCACTGCGCAGTACATAAAGGAATTTAGGATGGCTCGGAACGGTAATACGGATCGTTTCCGGCTTCACGTTTTTTCGTTTGGAACTCAATTGGGTTCCCGCACCGCTTGTATCCTCAGACATCCGATTTCGGCCTTTCAAGATACCAAAACAGACAAGCGTCATGTCGTCGTGCTGTGCGCTCAATCCGGTGAAGCGGCTGACGTCGCTGACGATCGCAGTCTTCAAAGCCTCCGGCTCCGGTGCGGTTTTCCCAAGCAGATCCTCGAACCGGACATAGCCGTAAAGCTCCTCCTTTGAGTTCATAGCTTCGATTATTCCGTCCGTGTAAAGGATCACCGTGTCCCCTGGATCGAGTTGAAGGCTTTCCTGGCCGAATCGCATACCGGGGAGAATGCCCACCGGAGATCCTCCCGCACGACCGGTTTTTTTCACAGTGCCATCGCTTTTTTTTATGATTGGAGGAAGATGACCGGCATTCGACATGGTCAAGAGACCGCTCACGGAATCGAGTTCGAGATAGAGAAGGGTCGCAAACATACCCCGCCGGCTGCGCTCTACCAGAAGGTCGTTCAGTTTTCCGAGCGCTGATCCGGGGTCCTGCTCCGTGACCGCCAGTGTCTTCAGATCGCTGCCGAGCTTCGCCATGTACAGCGCCGCGGGGACGCCCTTCCCGGAAACATCGCCGATCACGATTCCCATCCGTCTGTCGTCAAGATGCAGAAAATCGTAAAAATCGCCGCCCACTTCCTGCGCGGGAGTATAGTGCGAGCTGAACGCGTAGTCCGTGATCTCCGGGGACTTTTGAGGCAAAAAGCTTTCCTGCACGGTACGCGCGAACTCCATGTCCTTCACAAACCGCTGTCGTTCCATGAGGCTGCGGTGCATCTTCGCGTTCTCAATGGCGATTGCTGCCATACCGCAGAGCGCGATAAAGAGATCAAGGTCATCGCGGTCAAACGGCTTTCCGTCGAGCCGGTTGATCACCTGGGCCACGCCGGTTATTCTGTCGCCTATCTTGAGTGGCACCGCGATCATGGATCTGGTGCGGTACCCGGTGGCATCGTCGTGACCCCGGTAGAACTTGGGATGAGTATAGACATCTTCGATCAACAGCGGTTTTCCTTCCTCCGCCACCGAGCCGGCGATTCCTTGCCCCATCTTAAGCCGGAATTCCTGTTTCAGCTTTTCGCCGACAGTGCCGAGCGCGACCTGGTATACCAGTTCGTTCGTCTTCTCATCTATCAGCATCAGGCTGGAAGCGTCCGCGTTCATTACCTGCTTCGAAATGGTCATCACGTTCTCGAGTATCTGGTCCAGGTTAAGTGAGGAGCTGATAAGGCCGTTGACATCGATAAGCGTGGACAAGCGCGTGATTTTCTGCTCAAGGCGCGCGATTTCCGAAGCTTTTTTCATGGAATCACAATAACATAACCGAACGACAGAGGTCAATTGGAAAATCGCGAAGAGAGAAAGATATGAAGATGCGAGGGTGATCGCGCTCTTGAGCAACAATAGACGATGGACGACCGCAAGCTGCGCTCGCTAGGACGATGGACGAATGCGTCCCTCATTCCTCGCCACTCGTGCTTTGAGCGCCCTGATCCTCTCGACGACCGGAGGATGAGAATAGTAAAATTTCGCATACAGAGGATGGGGATGGAGGTTCGAAAGGTTTTCCCGCGAAAGTTTGACCAGGGCCGAAGCCATTGCATCCGGACGTTCCGTCAGGTCTGATGCGAACCGGTCGGCTTCATATTCATGGCGACGGGAATAAAAGCTGGAAAGCGGTGTAAGCGGAAACAACACGAGCGATCCGAGAAAACCGGTAATGATAACGCGTGCATAGAACGAAGCGTCCTGCAGCCCGATCAGGCCCGGAAGTCGCTGCCAGTTGAGAAGATTATACGCAATCAGCAATCCGGCGAATGCGGCGGCTTCTGAAAGGACGACCCGCTTCAGCACATGCTTTTTTTTCCAATGTCCGACCTCGTGTGCAAGGACCGCTGCGATCTCATCCTGGCTCATCTGCTCGATCAAGGTATCGAAGAGCACGATCCGTTTGACCCGCCCGATGCCCGTGAAATACGCGTTCGAGTGGCGGCTCCGGCGGGAAGCATCCACCTGGAAGACACGGCTCACCTTCAGTCCGGCCCTGTCCATGAGCTGCCTGATCTTCTGCTCCAGTCCTTCGGCCTTGACAGGCTCGAACTTGAGAAAGAGCGGCTCGATCACGTAGGGTGAGATATACATCATGAAAATACCGAAAACCAGCAGAAAAGCCCAGACCCAGAACCACCACCAGGCAGGGCTGGCCTGCACAATGGAGAGGGCAACCGCGGTTACCATTGACCCGAGAATTACGGAAATCAAAAACGACTTTACCAGATCAGCAAACCAGAGACGGACGGTCATGGTGTTGAAACCGTAGCGGTTCTCAATCCTGAAATGACGGTAGAGGCTGAACGGAACATCGATAACGGTTTCGGCGAGAACGAGAACAACGACAAAAAGCACCCCTGCGGCCACAAACGAGTCGGCAATGGAAGCAATCCATCGGTCGTAAGCGCCAAGTAAGCCGAAGAACAGGAAAATAATAAGGATGACATTGCCGATAATCGATTCTATCAATCCCATCCTGCTGTTCTCTACAGTATAATCGGCGATCTTCTTCAGCAGAACCGGGTCTATAGTGTCCTGAAATTCCGGAGGAACGGTCCTGCCGTAAGTCCGCAAGTGGGTAAAATTGAGATATTTGAGCCAATAACCGGTCCCCAGTACGACCAGATAGACGATGATGAGAATGAGGGGTGCAATCATGCGATTAGGATAGCGTCATTCCGGCAGGACGTCAACAAGCAAAATAAGGGCTGTTTCTTCGGTAAGGAAAAACTGAGGACTTACCGGTGCAACAGCATGAAAAAGGCGTCCCGACTGATCGGGACGCCCACAGGCTGTGCTGCGTATATTGTTGGATTGACAAGATGTTTTTACCAGGCTGTTCACGCCTTTGGCATCTAGTTGTTATCTCGGTGCGGCTTTAACTCTGCTCATAGGGGGGGTAAGTTAACCGCGTTGCTTTAGCCTTAAGCTGACAAAACCTACTACAGCACAGCTCTTATGGTACAAGCATATCAGTGAAATTCCCGGTGTCAATACCTCTAAAGTTGTATTTTGTGGAAATATTGTCAAAAAATCAGGCGTGCGACAACAGCGCTATTGCCTTCGTTCTGCTCTTTACCTTGAGCTTTCGGTAAACCCTGTAAAGGTGCGTTTTTACAGTTCTTTCGCTGATTTTGCTCGTATCGGCAATTTCCCTGTTCGTGGCCCCCTGCAGCACGAGCGTCAGCATTTCCATCTCCCTGTTCGTGAGAGGAGGAAGGCCAGGGACATGAGACTGAAGGGTCTCCGGCAAAAGCATCGGTTTTGCGATCGCCTTTTCCAGAATCCTGCGCTCGGCCCATATTTCGCCGGAATGCACCGACCGAACGGCTTTCGAGATGATATCCGGCGATTCGGAAATCCTGAAATATCCCCGTATGCCGGCCTTGATGTCCGAAATGGCGTTGTCGTCGACCGGCATATCCTTCAGCACGCTCATTACCCGGGTGGAAGGAGACTTGATCTGCACCGAGTGAATGAAGCGCGACAAAGTACGTTGTTTCAGAATTTCAGGGTTCAGAATCAGAATATCAGGCGTGCTCGCCAGTTGCTTGATCGCGGTTTCCCTCGCCGATACAACGGACAATATCTCGAACTCTTCTTGCCGGTTAAGGGCCGCTCGCAATGTTTCGACTTGTGCGGCATCGTTGTCAACGATCATTATTCGAATAGCAGTCACAGTAGTTCACCCCCAAATAAAAGATGTTTTCCTCTAAGTTGTTATCACTATTAATATTTTAGAATGATAGCAGGGGGTTGTCAAGCGCAGAGATAAATTTTTTTTTGGTCGTTTTTTGGGTGGTAAGCAACAACGACAAGACGCGTGGGACCGAGCCGGGTATGAAACTATTCACGAGCAAATTTTATTTCAAGATCGATATGCCGAATTCTTTCAGCAGTTCCACGAGCAGGGAGAGCGGAAGACCGACCACATTTGAATAACACCCTTCTATTTTCCGTACAAGCAGAGCCCCTTTTTCCTGAATCCCATATGCCCCTGCCTTGTCCAGCGGCTCTCCGCTCGCTACGTATCCGGAGATTTCCACTGCAGTCAGGTCTCTGAACCAGACCCTGGTCACTGAATTTGCGGAGCGTTCTTTTCCGGTTTCGATATCGAGGACTGATACGCCGGTAATGACCTCGTGGTCCCTGCCTGAAAGCAGGCGAAGCATGCGCTCGGCATCACGGGCGTCAAGCGGCTTCCCAAGGACGACATTGTCCACGACAACGATAGTGTCGGCGGCAATGACGATACCGGAATTTCCTCGTACAGCGGCAGTATGCGCCTTCTCGTGCGACAAACGAACGGCGTATTCTTCCGCCGGCTCGTGTTCCAGCATGCGCTCGTCCACGTCAGCAGGAGCTGTAGTGAAGGTCAATCCAATCTGGTTCAGTAACTCACGACGGCGGGGTGATTGCGAAGCAAGAATAATGGGTTTGGTCATAAGATTTATAACGATTTCAAATTGCAAAATGCAAATTGAAAAATTGCGGCATGGCCGGAGGCCATGACTTATAATAGATCATTGGGATTTTACCGGAATGCGGCGCTTGAGATTTGGAATTTGTTAGTAATTCGGGTCATTGTTATTTTGCATTGTTTCACTATACCATATCACTTCATTTCGAGGAAGAGCGAATATGCCTGCGATATGCTTCCGCCGTCGCCGTCTTCGACCCTTATTTTTACCGGTATTTCCTGCTTCTCCGTTACCTGCCCGGGCAGTGCCCACTGAATCAGTCCGGTTGACGAATTGATCTGCATTCCCGCGGGAGCCGTGAGAAGACTATACGAAAGTTTGTCTCCGTCCGTATCCATTGCCGTTACCTGGTAGGTGTATACACCGTTTGAAATGTTTGTCGGCGGCGTGGAAGTGATCTTGGGACCTGAATTAAAGAGCGTAATCAGATCCGATAATCTGGCTGCTCCCTCAATCTCGCCGTCAAAAGGCGTTATCGTTACGCAGACAGTGTCTTTCTTTTTAAATCCCCTGGTGTTTAATTTACTCGTATCAGGCGTCAAGCCCGGTACCAATTGACCGTTTACAGTCCATTTGTAGCGATACGAGACGGTGTCCCCGTCAGGATCCTGAGCCACGGCAACCGCGGTGATCTCCTCTCCGGGAGCAGGATTGAGTGGAGTCAGGGATATTGAAGGCGGCGAGGGTGCTCCATTTGCGATCTTTTTCGGTACGGTTTTGAAAGGCTGACCCGCCTTATCCCCCTTAAAAAGGACGATTTCGACGTATACCGAATCCCCCTTCTTATACATCCCCGGCTCAAGTACCGGCTCTGCGCCTTCCTTCACCAGTCTGTCGTTCAGATACCATCGAAACTCGTATCGAGCACCATCTCCCTGATCATCGTATTTTATTGTCAAGGGCATTGTCGAAGTGGGCGCATCCGGAGATATCGCTGCCGAGCCGGAAAATAATCCGTCCGATTGCATTACCGTCCCTGCATCACCATCTAAGAAAACTGCCGGTTTGGATGCGCTGCGAAACATAAGAAAAAACGATATGGCAAGGACAAGGACGACTGCCGCGATCGAACCATAAGCCCCATATGGCTTTTTCTTAGTCGCCGGTTTCTCTACCGGCTTTTGTGTTTGTTTCTTCTTAATCATAACGCTACCTCCGGCCCGCACCAAAAAACGAAAGACATTCCGCCGCAAAGATGCGCAAATTCGCAAAAGAGTTAAAACGGACATTGCTTTTCTTGCGCTTCTTGCGCATTTTTGCGGTAATTGTTCTCTGTTCTGTATTTTTGTCGTGCTGACAACAACAGGGGCAACCCGGAAGGTTGCCCCTTAATGAGATTTCGCTTTCCCCACTGAACTTACTTCTTCAGCCAGTGCATGAATTTCGGCGATGTCGAGATTATAGGTTTATTCTCGGCTTCGACGATGACACCTGTAGCAACCTGGATCTTCTTCTTGAGCTTGTCCTGGTTCCCTGCGGTGTCCTTTTGCGGCGCAAGAATGATGGCTTCGCCTGACGGCGGCGCACCCGGACCGAGTCTGATACTTCGTTTCACGGTAACCGTCCCGGCAGTACCGGACGTCGCTCCCGGCGCCCGAATTGCAATGTTCTTCGGGGCCAGCCCGGTCGTATAATCCACGGAATAGAGGTGACTGTCCCCGCCGAAATCGCATAAGCTGCCGGACGGCACATACGTCAGGAAGTCGACAAGACCTCCGACCGCAAGTGGCCGGGATATGACCCTTTCTCCATTCAGCGACAGATAAATCTTCCATCCTATGTTGCTCTTCGGCTGGATGGAAGCGCTGGCGACCGATGTCACCACGGTCTGGTATCCGAATGACCCCCCGGAATACATGCACTCCTGAACAGTGGAGCCCACGTCACCTTCCGTTGTACAGGTCGTAACATCGCATAGTGAGCCAGCCGGGCAGCTGGACGGCGTTGCCGGGCATGAACTGCTTGCCCCTTCGACGACCAGCGTATTCTTATCCTGGAAGCCTATGAATATTTGACCCGAAGCATCACCTTCGTCAACGTCGCTATAATATTTTCCGGAGCCTGCGTAGACCCAGATATTTCCCTTGTCGTCCTTTGTCGCGTCCGGAGAAGCCGTAAACGGATAGTTGCCCGTAAACAGGACCGTATAGGAAGGGGTCCAACTCGACAGGTCCTCGTTCGGGACAGCAATGCTCATAATTTTTCCTTTCCAGACGCCCGCATCCAGATATGAGGTCCCGAAGTAGATCTTTTCGGAATGATAATCCTTGTCTGAGTCGACGGACAGAATATCGCTCACAATGGCGTTGTGACCAAGCGGAATCTTTTTGGGGTTATTGCCGGTCTTCAGGTCAAGAATATAGAGATTCCCGGCGCTGGAGCGGCCGATATCCGTGCCGCTCCTCGCGAGAATAGTGGGGCCGGAGCCAAACGCCACGTACCAGTTCCCGTTCTTGTTTTTCGGGCCTGTTCTAATGACGGTCGGAAATGATGTCGTGTATCCGAGATCGGCGTCAGAGAACTCCCAAAGGGGTATAGGATGTTCCGGATCCGTAACATTAAGGGCAAAGAAAGAGGAGAAACCGACGCTTGCAGCTGCGAGCGCTGGAGTAGGAGGGCCATTCGGGGTGCCGCCTGAACACGAACCGCCCAGCCGCATTCCGCCGATGAGAATCGTCTCCCATGAGCTTCCGGTTTTGTCGGCATCGGCAGCGCCGTTCGTGGTTACGTCAACGAGCCGGACGGAAAGGTCGTTGAAATAGATGTGGCAAGGAGCGCCGTAGCTGGGATCCGCAAGATACTTAAGATAAGGGAAGGCATTATAAGGAATATACGCCCAGACTTCGTTCCCCAGTTCATCCCTGCCTGTTGTGTCGTCCGATAAGAAAGTATTTTTAAAAAGTGCTTTCATCGTGCCGCTAAGACCGGTGTCCTTCAGATAGCCAACCCTAAATGCGTGGACCATGCCGTCATTCGCCCCCACCAGCGCAATCGACGCTCTGTGCTTATATGCGGTAGAGGAGATAAATGAATGATATGTGGCGTCGCTGTAATCAATGTGGTACGTGTTGAGCGGAGTGTTGGAGAGCACCTTGGGTGTAGAACTAATGATGTCACCGAGTTTCCAAACCTTGCCATTGATGCGCCTGTCGCGGTAGTTCGAATCAAGTATGTTAGTGCAGGTCGCGCCTCCACCAACCGTCTCCAGGCAGTCGCCTCTCACAAAGCTGATGATGTTGCCCGCAGTGTACGTCGCGTCAGGATTTAATGCAGCGGACATGTCGGAATCAAACGATGCTGCAAGGAAATTATTAATTGAAAAGGTTATCGTCTTCACCGTGGAGCTTCCGCGAAGCACCTTGCTCGAAGTAAAGATGTTACGATTTGCAGGCGCGGTATTTGCGAGCTGATTTCCCGCTTCCCAGAGCGCTTTAACCTGCGCGAACGGTTTTACGACGGGATTGGAACACGAGGCCATGGTGCCTCCTGTACCGTCCACTCCTGTAGTGAACAGTCCCGCCTCGGTTTCCTTGGTCGTTTCATTGAAATACATCTGAATGATCCGGTCCTTTTCCAGGTCCAGCTGTTTGTCGGGAGCAGCACTCTCGCTGCCGCTGTAATCGTCTCTCAGGTTGTCCATGGGATCGACCCATATGTTCTGCATGTATCCCGTCCACATGATATTACGCGTTCCGTCCTGCCGCGACGGCAGGAAGTAAGCCTGGACCACCGAACCCACGCCCCGCGAAGACGTAGTCAGCACCGAAACAGCAGTTCCGGAAGCAGCTTTGCTGAGAATGTCCTGGATCGCCTGAACCAGCTGGTTCCTCAGGTTGGCAATATTGGACCCGTCGTAATACTTGCCTCCGCCGGCAATAGCCGTATCCTGCAAAACCGCGTTGTTCAGCGTCCCCATGGTGTTTACCACGTATGTATAGACCAATTGTGTCCCTGTTACATCGCTCCGGAGATCATTGCTGTTTGCATAGCATGCGTTCTGTACGAGCGGGGCAGAGCTGTTCGGTACAGAACATGTGTTCTGGCTGAAATTCGTGCCGCTGACATCATTGCCGGAACTGAGGACCAGCACGAAGTTCTTCCTGCATGGCACATCGGGATCTATGGGCTCGCTGTTGTTGCACCCGCGATATCCTGTGCCCTGGCCCCCGTCACCGAGGGATTTATAATAATTTATTGCGCCATACAGCATGCTGGCAAGAGGGGCGCTGTTGGAAGGCGTGGCATTCTGTATCGTGGTAAAAAAAGATGATGCCGGAGAAGCAGGCACGCAGGCGGAAACATCAGGTCCCTGGTTGGTATACTTGGTCAAACCCCAGCGTGCCTTGGGGTTATCTGCATCCCAGAATTCCTGGAATATGCCCTTTTTCCCGTCCCACTCGGAGTTTCCGTTTAAATCTACAAAACTTTCTCCCGGCTCATCAGAGTCATAAATATCATTGCCGTTTGCATCAACGAGGGTTTCTTCGAGTAGCTCAACCTTTACGTTAAAGGTCTGAGACCTGAGTGAAAGAGTTCTCACTACGTTAAGAGGCAGTGTCGTGCTTGTTGTGCCGCCGCCCGTCAAAGTTATGTTCACGTTGTATGATCCTACTGTATTCGCCCCCGGTGTACCTGATATTACACCGGTTAATGCATTTATGGTCAAACCCGAGGGAAGACCCGTTGCTGACCAAGTATACGGTGCGATTCCGCCTGATCTCTGGAGTTGAACGGAATACGGTGTGCTTTTGACCGCGTCCGGCAGACTTGTCGTATCAATGGCAAGAGCGCCCGCTCCTATTGTGATGGAAAAATTCTTTGTTACCGTGAATGGAGTGTTGTCAGTAAGGGATACGGTAAAGTTGAAGGTGCCCTGGCATTGTGTTCCGGTGCCGGTTTCTATAACATTATAGCTCCACAAAGTATCGCCGCCGCCTGCAGGTACTTTCTTGTTGCCGAACGTGGACTGCTTGACATATTCTGTTCCGTTGCCGGCGGCAGTAAAGGTGATCTCAGGACCAAAAGTGCACGCAGCGGAATCATCGTTGTAATAATTATTAACGCCTGTGAGCTGCAAGAACGGGTTGCCGGCCCAGCTTCCGCCACTTGCAGGGCATGAACTTACCTTGTATACGAGACCTTGATTTACACTGAAAGAACTGGTCTTTAAATAATTAACCGGGTTCGTGCCGTCCTGTCCCGGGTTCTTAATGCCGGGTCCGGTCCCCGCGCCATTCCCTTGCACGCCTGGATTCGCGCCTGCGCTCGTAAACGGACAGGTATTGCCGGATATAACGCCTGTGCTCGAATCCAGGAAAAGACCAAAGGGCAGATACCCCGACGTAATGGCCCATGTGTAGCCTGAGCCTGACCCGCCTGAGCCGGCCAGTGTCGCCGGAGCATATGCCGAGCTGATAGACCCATTAGGAAGGCTGGCTGTGGTGATAGCGAGAGAAGAGCCGCTAATCGTTATTGATAATATTTTTGAAATTGATTTTGCCGGGCTATCGCAGTCGGTCATGGTCAATATAACACTGTAAGGCGATCCTGAGTTGCTCGTAGGCCTCCCTGAAATGAGGCCGGTAGACGAATTGATTGAAAGCCCGGGTGGAAGGTTTGTCGCAGACCACGCGTAGGGGTTTGCACCGCATGATACGCCTCCCTGGCCGCTTACGGTCGTTGAATAGAGTTCGCCGACCCCGCCCGAAGGAAGGCTTCCGGTATTGATCGCGAGAGTAGCCGCAGAAATATGAATGGTATAGCTGGTTGATGCGGTCTGCAAGATTTGATTATTTGATTCTTTTCGTATTGTAAGGCCAACGTTGAACGTATAATTGCCGATGGCTGGCGGGGCTCCACTCACAGTAACCTTATAATCTGTTTTATTTTGAGTAGAAGTGTACGTAGTCGAGTTGAGCCATGCCGGTTTGTCGGTAAAAACCCACTGATATATTCCATTAGGACAGTCCGATCCGGTACCACTGCAAACAAACGTTATGCTATAGGTCTGCCCTAGGTACCCATCCGCAGTACCGCTTTCAGTGCCGATGGCTGCCGCTGCCCATGCCTGGGCGATCAGATTTACCTTTTCCCATGCATTGGAGGCAAATACTGAAAGGCGCTTCAGATGAATTGACGCATACATATAAATATTATGAATCCAGCCGGCAAACCGTACATAGAGTCTCTGAAACCAGAACGCGACTCCGGACGGTGCCGGGTCGTTCAGAAGCGTGCAGAGGCCCGGATCGGTTTCGGTAAGCTCGAAGCTTGCGTTGCTGACGTTGAATACGCAGGAATTAGCGCCATTATTGTAGGTGTAGGTCTTTGACCAGGAACTGCCGATGCTTTCCAAAGTATGGGCATTCCCCTGCTTTGAAGTCGTATTGCCGCCGATCAAGACCTTCTGCAGCACATCGTATCTGGACATCGTTGCCCAGTTCAAAAGATTGCCGCGGAACGGGGCTGTGGAAGGACAAATATCCGTATACGTATAACTTGTATAGCAATTCGGTGTATTGCAGGTAATAGGGCCGGGGCTTCCGGGCGTTTGGGTTTTAGCGTGCTCCACAAATTTACTGGAATAAGCATAACAAGCCTGCGGTATAAAATAGCCGATGTAGTTGTCCTTCGTCTCATTCTGGACGTATTCATCGGTTGCGGCAGGATCCGTTGGCGTTCCTTTATAGGCCTCGTCGTACATGTCCGAGGAATTGTCCATCAGCACCATGACGTTCGGGGCGACGTTTCGTGTCACGAAAGGCGGGGCGCTGCAGTAGCCGTCGGGGATTCCTGCTGAAGCCGCACCGGGAATGGCCATGATCAGAAAAGCGATCATTATATGATAATGGAATGGTCTCATGGCAGATCCTCCTTAATCCACATACCGGTATAGCGCGGTAGTCTCAGCCCTGGCGTTATTCGGCCCTGTAACCACTGTGTTAATTCTGTAATAAACACCTTCGCCGCCTGCCCCGCCGCTCGAGGGAGGAAACTGAATGCGGGAACCGGGAATGCTTTTCGTGAATACCCGCTCTATTGTGATGGATGTCGGATAATTGGTTGAGAGGTCGGTCCCCGGGAGCGTAAGCGTCACGGTAACGGGACTTCCCACGTTTAATATGGAATTCACCAGGCTTCCCGGGGTGGCTATGGTAAAGGGCAGAACGCTTTCCGGTTCTCCGTTGATCAGGAGGCCGATCGAATCCTTCATGACTTCAACTGCTCCGTCCGATGCAGCAGAAGCGGTCTGGTAACGTTTTCCCGCTCCGCTCATGCTCGTAGAACGATTGATGACATACATGGTGCTTACAATCATGATCATTACGATCATCGTAATGACAAGGGCGAGCACAAGAGCTATACCCTTTTGATTGCATTTATTCAATAAGGAATTGTCGGTTTTTCTCATGTTTCGATCCTCGTTTTATCGAAGGTTTCTCGGCGTTCCGCTTATTTCAAGCATTGTCCAGCGGAACTGTCGCTGATCGCTCAACAACGTGAAGTCCTCGCCGATGACACCGCCATCGCATTTCATCAATGATGTGTCCCCTACCCGGACCTTATCCGGAGTCGTCGAGTATAAGGGGTCGGGGTTCGAGTATATATAATCCTTGTCCCTGTTCCCTGATTGAACAAGAACAAACAATTTCACCTGCCTGATCATGGTCCTCAGGATCTGCGGCTGATATATGGCAGACTTTACGCCGCCGTCATCCCAGCAGTCTATCGAACCATCATCATTGGTGTCGAGCGCTAAAGCAACCTTGAAGCCGAGAACACAGTTAAGAAGCGGCTGTTCGTTGTTGTTTTCAATCCTCAGAAGATTTTGTGTTTGAGTCTGGCAGAAAGCCGGCGGCGTCCCTCCGAGGCGATAAGTGACAGTGTAATACGGATTAATAAGCGTACCCGTTGACAAAGTTGCCATACCGTACGCGATTATTCCGGGCTCCATCGGCGTCGGATAACTGCCGCCCGGATAGGGATAAAGCCAGATGTAATTGCCGCCGCTCGCCATATTCCGTATCTGCTGCGTATTCGGCTCCATATACATGATCCGGTCATTATTCTGAAGTCTTTCACTGTCATATGAAGGATTGCTTGAGGCGCCGAAGTCTGCCGAAGTTGTAGGCGTCGAGGAGACTGTGAAAGACCATTTTTGGGGCGCCCGGTTATTTATTCCAAGAGCAGTTCCCCTGAACGTGACGGTATGATTGGTCCCTGGTACGGCGCTTATAGGCGCTACGATATTTGCGAGATTAAAGGTGTCCGCAACCGAGGGATCGGCCTTCACGAGTCCGTAACCCGTCATGGCGATGTCACGGCCAATCACCGATTTCGCAATCTGTAGCTCCATTCCCGATTCGGCGGCATGATATTCCTGCACCCCTTGCTTCAATTGGACCTCATACGATGAATACAGGCCGGCCATCACAACGCCGAATATCGCGAGCACGACCAGCAATTCAATTATCGTCACACCCTTCTGTTTTTTCATGATTGACCGAGCCTTGATAAATTTAAATACATTTGAGCATTCTGCAATCGAGTGCATGGCATCACAGATGACTGCCTGTAAAAACTGCCGCATTATGCGAGTAGTCTTTACCTGAAAATTTATATGTTACGGCTATGAGAACTTTTAAATTTTTACTGGCAAGCCCGGCGCTCGTTGGTTCAACGGTCCACGCTATAGTATAGTCCTGCTGGTATCCTCTCAGGCTGACTAGTTTTTGCGGAAACCCTTTCATGTTCTGAGCTGTATTCCCTGCTATCCTGGTATGATTAACTCCAGTACTGAGTTCAGAATCGTTCGGCGGAAGCGCAAGAATCGCTTCGGCCGTCTGGTTTGTGATCCTGATTGCGATGTCCCTCACCTGATTCTGCAGGTTTGTACGCTGGGATACGGTGATCGACGTCAAAAGAGCAAGCATCGTTATCGCGATGATGAATATCGCAATCATCAGTTCGATAAGACTGAAGCCTTTATCTTTCCTTACATTCGGAGGTACCGGCATTCCACACTCCCTCCCTCAGGTTGTTCATCCATACTTTGATACATTTCTTTTCGTCAGACTCAGGATTTGATACCAGTAAGGTCAGAAGCGGGCTCCCTGGAGTTGCAGGCATAGGGTCGCCTGCGGCATTACATCTTGTAGGAGTCCCAAAACGGTCGTAGATCAATATTTTATAATCAGGATTGTTTGATATCTGAATATTGACTGATGAAGGCATCGTTTTCGTCTGTGTATCCGCTTCATCTCCAACGCCTTCATACACGTAATCGCCGTCCGCATCATTGAACTTGAACATCACGAAAGAAGTCGGTGAATCGAACCTGATGCCAAATCCTCTCAGATTCGGCATGGCAACCGAGGAACCCTGGATCATGGAATTTGCCCTGACCTGTTGGATGTCGGAAACGATCTCCCGCGTTGTGCTGGTCACGCGCGCCTTCTGGACAAGATCCAAGCCTACGGATGCCATTGCGAGCATGGTGCCAAGAATAGCAATGACGACCAGGAGTTCTACCAGCGAAAACCCATGATCTTTACGGCGTGTGCCGTAACAGTAGCCGTGATCCTCAACTGTAAACATGCAAAACTCCAGCTTTTCCTGTTGCGTCGTTTCCGGCAACATCTGCCATCATTGCATCATACCCGTCCCACACATGGGTACGACATGCCGGGCATAATTCCCATACGAGCGCTTGCGGGGATGCCGTTAATACAACGGCCGAACAATCAGGGCACGTCATTCTGTATTTAGTCATCGGTCTTCCCCTTTCTCGGTTCTCTCTCTTCTGCTAAAGTGCAACTATTGTACCACGCCAAATCATATTTTTTCAATAACTTATGGGCATAAATATTCCACGCAATTCGCGATATTTATCTTTTTGTGTAATGCATTACATAGTGTTTATTGCAGATCAAATACTCCTGCAACAAGACTTACTGCTCAATGCAGGTGTTTCTGCCGCTTCGCCTTTCCCGCGCCCAGACTCCTCCCCGTATCCTGTTAAGGCTGATGGTAACGCATTTTATATCCTCATCATTGTCATCACTTTTAACAACAATTGTCGTCATGCCGAGACTTCCATTTTCACGACGGGGAACACCGTTGCGGTCGAACATTACAATGTAATTATTAAAATTTGTGCCGGGGTTGTTTTTCTTCAGCACAACCGACTTATTCATGGCTTTCATCATCACATTCTTCTCTTCCCTGCTGTTTCCCGGGCAGGTGTCGCGATCATAGCTTGAATCATTATTGCAGTCTGAGAAGGTAAACATCGAGTACGAACCGGCAGATTCAAAGCGTATCCCGAATCCTCCTCCGTCCCTGGTCATTGCGTTCATCCGTGCAGCGTGGAGATCGGCAACAAGTTCCCGTGCCGCGGCCGATATTCTTTCCTTTCGGATAATATCCGCGCTCAAAGATACAAATCCGCTCAAGAGGACCATCAAACCGATAACGACTAATATTTCCATAAGCGTGAACCCCCTCATTCCGATGGTATGCACATCACGAGGCATTCTTTTCAACCGTTCTTCCCGGATCATGTCCGCGCTGATCGATGTATATCCGGTCACCACTGCGATAATGCCGACCACAAAATAAAATACGCGCATCCGAATTCCCTTCATTTCGTTCTTCTTCATCATGCCACCTCCCGTGTTTGATTTTAATTTCATGGGAAGATGGTAGAGGATATGCCTGATAGGCCAATTCCGGGATGCATTCGGGATGCAGGTCTATTTTGTTTATACTAATTTTTGCTGTTTGCGGGGATTCAGATTGGAGTGAACATTACAAGAGGAGACATCGTGTCTTCATGGTAAGTCAGGTTTGTTTTTAAAAGAAGGGTATTCTGGCTGGTTCAACTGACAACAATGCCGGCGTATCCTACGACCTGTTCGTAGTCGCCGCTCACATCGCCTGAATTGGCGTATTTGATGAGGCTGGCTTTTGATGCCCCGAGGAGTTTGCATGCCGCAAGCATTGCAACCGCAGGGCCGAATCCGCACATGGTGATGCCTTCCGTTCTGATGGTTTGGTACAGCCCCTCGGGATCGAGATCCAAAATTGGTTTGATTGCCCTGAAGTCTTTTTCTTTTGCCGCAGCCGCCGATTCATAGTGGCTCATGTCCGAACTTGCGACAATCAAAGTTTTTGTTGACTGTGATTCCGCAATCCGCATTCCGCATTCCGCAATAGCAGCTGCCACCGCTCTTCCGATATCAAGACACGTGTCCAGCCTGGCATCGAGAATCTGGATCGGCACTATTCTAACATTCTTTTTGAGATATTGAATGAAGGGAAGCTGCACTTCGAGAGAATGCTCGCGGAGATGGGCTAGTGAATCTTCACGAATATAACGGGACCGTGACAGGATGGACCGGGCTACCGCCTGATCGATATCGACGGGTCCGAGCGGGGTTTCCCACGATCCTTCACACATAATGGAGACCGGTGTACCAAGACCGGTATGATTAGGACCGATGAGAACGATGGTATCGGTCAATTCGATGCTTGAATAAACCGCTCCCGCGACCGCTCCGGAATACATCAGCCCGGCATGGGGGACAAGGATGCCGATTGCGTGCTGCTTTTCAGCGGAGACGACATACTCCCCGACTTGCCGCTTAAGCCCCTCTGATGTTCCGCTGTAAAAATGGCCTGCAACTGCTGGATGGCGCTGCATAGGTATTTGCGATAGCACGGAATATGTGCATCATTGCCGACAGCCAAACGACAATACATGTGATACAGTGCTTACTTATTCGACTCCTGAATTTTTGATACGGTCCCCTTGGTCCTCTCCTCCGAATATTTCCGAAGCACGTCCAATACATGCGGGCGCTGGGACGCAAGTTCACGCAGCTGGTCTTCCGTCACCTCGAGAATTACCGAATCCTCGGTTGTCTCGACGGTCGCGGTCCGTGTTTTACCCGTAAGAAAAGACATCTCGCCAAAGAAATCGCCGGGCCAGAGCTGTGCCAAATCAATCCTCTCGCCCGACAATAACGTGGTATAGACTTTAACGGCTCCGTTCGCGATAATATACACGGACTTGCCCGTATCATTCTGTTCGATGATGGGAAGTCCTGCAGGCAAGGGATGCACATTCATGACCTGGGTAAAGGCGTTAAACTCTTCCTGTGAGAAACCTGCAAAGAGCGGAATAACGCTGCTCGCCGGTTTCTGGGCGCCCTGCTCCACCGGCTCCGCCTTGCTCTCCTTGACCGTCTTGTTGGAGTGGAGCGCTTCGATCCGTTCCTGGGCCTGTTTATTGCCCGGCTCGATCCTGAGTACTAGTTTGTACTGCGCGAGCGCCTTCACCACAGCCCCCGTTTCGGCATACATATCTGCAGCACGCAGGTATTCCTTCACGGCCTCGGCCTTCTGATTCAGCTTCTGATAAGCGTCGCCTATTCTTACCCGGATTATCGGGTCCGGCCCGATAGCAAAAAGCTTCTCCATTTCCGTAATAACAGACTTCCAATCCGACTTGCTCACGGATTTTTGGATAGAATCAATCAGTTTGGTCTTATCCGACGGTTCAACAGCTTTCGGTTTTTCAACCGCGGCCTGAGGGGGCTTTGGAGGAGCTGTGGCTTCCGGGGGCTGGGATTTGGGAACAGCCGAAACACTCTCCGGCGCAGGCGGTGCAGGCCTCGGAGCGACGCTTGGGGCAGGCGCTTCCGTTTTTTGCGTGGACTGCAGCTTCTGGCTGGTGCCCTTTGCGCGCATGTCCGAATATTCCTGGAGGACCTGCATCACGCGAGGACGCTCGACCACGAGTTCACTCAGCTTTTCCTCGGTAAGCTCGAGGAGGACCGAGTCGCCGATCGTTTCAACGGTTGCGTTCCGGGGCTTCCCTGTCAAAAATGCGGTTTCCCCGAAGAAATCGCTCGGCCCGAGAACGGCCAGGTCGAGCCGCTCTCCTGCAGGCGTCGTCGTCCAGACCTTCACGGACCCGCTCGCAATGATGTAAACCGACTTGCCGGTATCGCCCTGTTTGACGATAGCCTGGCGGGGCTGGAGAATGTGGACGACCATCATCTTGGTGAAATCGGTAAACTCTTCCTGGGTAAATCCGGCAAAGAGCGGGATAACGCTTCTGGCAGCCTGCTGCCCGCCTTCCTCGACCGGCTCTGATTTTTTTTCAGTTATGGCCTTGTTCGAATGGAGCGCGGACATTCTTTCCTGCGCGTCCCGGTTTTTCGGATCCAGCCGCAAGGCCAGTTTATACTGCGCAAGAGCCTTGACAATCGTTCCTTTGAGGGCATAGAGGTCGGCTGCGTACACATACTCCTTTACCGCATCCAGCACCTGGTTCAATTTCTGATACGCGTCACCCATGCGGACGCGGATGATCGGGTCGGGTTCGATGGCAAACAGTTTCTCCATATCTGAAACTGCCGCTTTCCAGTTGGATTTACCCACATTTTTCTGTATGGAATCGATCAATTGCGCTTTTTCTGATGACATACATTCTCCAGAAATAACGGATGGCCGGTGAAACGGAAAGGAACGATTATAGAGCGCCCTTTACTTTTTCCATCGTGCTTTTGACCCGCTGTTCATAATAATTCTGGAGCACTTCCTTGATCCGGGGCCACTTCTGCATCATGTCCCGGAGGTCTGCCTCGTCGATCTCGAGAACATCCGTCTCCTCGGCGGCCTCAACCGTCGCGGTCCGCGGTTTCCCGGTGAGAAATCCGATTTCGCCGAAAAAGTCGCTGGACTGCAGTATGGCGAGATCCACACGCTTGTTCTGGATGGTCGCCCAGACTTTCACACTTCCCCGGGTGAGAATAAAAACCGAACTGCCCGCTTCCCCTTCCCGGACGATCGGCTTCCCTGCAGGAACGGTATGGATTATCATCCGTTTCGTGAATTCGTTGAATTCCTCCTGGCTGAGGTCAGCGAAGAGCGGGATGACGCTGCGCGTCGGCACTGCCTCTCCATCCAGGAGCGGTTCGAGCTTGAAATCGGTAACCGTCTTGTTTGAGTGGAGTCCTTCCATTTTTGTCTGCGCGTCCTTGTTTGAGGGGTCGAGCCTCAAAGCCAGTTTGTACTGGGCAAGCGCCTTGACCACGAACCCCTTTTCGGCGTAGAGGTCAGCCGCCTTTATGTATTCCTTGACCGCTTCACTTTTTTGATTGAGCTTCTGATGCGCATCGCCAATGCGCACGCGCACGATCGGGTCCTGGTCAATGGCAAACAGCTTTTCCATCTCCCCGATCGCGGATTTCCAATCCGATTTCTCTATGAATTTCTGCACTTTATCGCTGATAGTCGTTTTTTCCGAAGCCAAGGGATCCTCCTTATGTAATGCAGTAAAATAAGTCACGACCGTAGAGGTCAAATTCAAATCGCCAATAATTAAAAGTGTCCAAGGGTCAGAGTTTCAAAGGGCATAATCGGTCACGAGCGTTAATATTGCGAAACTGTGACTCCATAAAATTCTTGTTTCTTCCTGCTTCTTTAAAACCGCTTGTCTGCGTTTTCGAACCGGGTATATTTGTTGATGAAGGTCAGATCTACTTTTCCTATCGGTCCGTTTCTCTGCTTGCCGATAATCACTTCGGCTACCCCGCGTCTGCCGCAAAGACACTCTCCGTCATGCGGGCATTCACATTTATTGTAGACTTCATCACGGTAAATAAATAATATTACGTCCGCATCCTGCTCGATAGCGCCGGATTCGCGAAGGTCCGCGAGCATCGGCCTCTTTTCCTTGCCCGGACGGGTTTCGACGGCGCGGTTCAATTGTGAGAGAGCGACGACCGGCACCTTGAGTTCCTTGGCCAGCGCCTTCAGGGACCGTGAAATGTTCGATATTTCCTGCTCACGGCTGCCTTCATCTCCCCTGCCGCGCATCAGCTGCAGGTAGTCGACAATGATCAGGTCAACACCCTGGTCTGCTTTCAGCCTTCGCGCCTTGGCGCGCATTTCGAGAACGGATATGGCCGCGGTATCATCAATATAAATCGGAGCTTCCGCAAGCCGGCCGGCCGAATTGGAGAGAGCCGGCCAATCCCGCTCGGAAAGGTGGCCGGTCCTCAGTTTATGGGCATCGACTCTCGATTCCGACCCGAGGAGACGAAGCACAAGCTGCTCTTTCGACATTTCGAGGCTGAAGATGGCAACTGACTTCCCCTTCTCGATTGCCGCAAAAGCCGCCATATTCAGACAGAACGCGGTCTTCCCCATTGAGGGGCGGCCGGCAACGATAATGAGATCGCTCGGCTGCAGCCCCGAGGTCCGTT
>CAVVUN010000003.1:0-438506 GCA_963751455.1 Nitrospirota bacterium | reverse complement strand
GGCCCTGAAGAAGCGCCGCCTCTGCAATGATCTTGCTCGTCAGGAGCACGCCCTGCCCGCCCACGCCGCTGATAAGAATATTGAAAACGTTCACGATTACCTCTTATAATCTTTGTCCGCAGATTTCGCAGATGAACGCAGATTTTAAAGCCGTATTTAAATTTGACTTAATCTGAAAAATCTGTGTAATCTGCGGATAAACTGACTAGAACATCTCACGCCTTACTGCTCTAACTTGCTTTCATAGAGCCCGACGTACACAACTGCGCGCATACGCCGCAGCCGTTACACAGGAGCGGATCGATCTGTACATATCCGGTCTTGCCCTCCGGAGTGAAAGAAAGTCCGATACATCCGGCCTTGAGGCAGAGCTTGCAGCCCTTGCAGGTTTTTCTTTCCACGGTATACGGATTCTTTGACACGCGGTATCGAAGCACGCACGGCTGGTTCGATATCAGCACGGACGTGCCGTCGGCCACAAGCTCTTCCTTCATGACTTTCTCGAGCTCGCTGATCTTGTAGGTGTCGATCTCACGCACCCGCTTCGCTCCGATAGTCTCACACAGCTTCCCGATACTCAGCCGGGGCGCCGCCGCCCCTGTGGCGGACCTGCCGGTGCCGGCATGCTCCTGTCCGCCCGTCATGCCCGTCGTATCGTTGTTCATGATGATCACGATCGCGTCGCCGCCGTTGTAAACCATATTGACCAGGCCCGTGATCCCCGAATGAAGGAAGGTCGAGTCGCCGATGACCGCCACCGGTTTCTGCTTTATTCCCTGAAGCGCCAAGCCCTTTGCCATGCCGTGAGCCGCGGATATGCTGGCGCCCATGCAGATGCAGGTGTGCATCGCGGAAAACGGAGGAAGCGCGCCCAGAGTGTAGCAGCCGATGTCGCCGCAGACATAGAGTTTGAGCTTTGACAAAATGGTGTATAAACCGCGATGCGAACAGCCGGGGCAGAAAGTGGGCGGCCGCATGATGAGGCCGCCTGCCGCTTGCTTGCCCGGCAGCGCCTGACCGGTTATCTTTTCGCGCACCAGCCGCTGGCTGAATTCGCCGCAGAGCGGCAGAACGTTCTTCCCGAAATGGACCATGATTCCCATTGCCTTGATCTGCTCTTCAAGAAAAGGGTCCAGTTCCTCCACGACCGCAAGCCGCTTTACCGATGCTGCAAAGTTCCGTATGAGCTTTTCAGGCAGCGGAAAGGTGGCTCCGAGCTTAAGCACCGTTGCAGCCGGAAAGGCCTCGCGAACGTACTGAAACGAGATGCCCGAGGTGACAAACCCGATCTCCGCGTTGCCGTCAATCACCTGATTGAGGGGTGTATTCTCGGCCCACTCTTTCAGCCTGATCATCCGGTCCTCGACCACGACATGACGTTTCTTGGCGTTGCTCGGAAGCATCACATACTTGCCGAAGTCGCGCGCAGGGCCGCGGCCCGGCACGTTTTCAGGTTCGCCGGTTTCGACGACGCTTTTGCAATGCGAGATTCTCGTTGTGGTCCTCAGGATAACGGGCGTATCAAACGACTCGCTCAGCTCGAATGCGGCTTTTATATAGTGTTTCGCTTCCGAGGAGTCGGAGGGCTCGAGACACGGGATCTTGCCCTGCCGTGCGAAATGGCGCGTGTCCTGTTCGTTCTGGGAACTGAACATGCCCGGATCATCGGCAGCAAAGAGGACCAGCCCCGCGTGGATTCCGGTATAGGCAACGGTCATGAGTGGATCGGCCGCCACATTGACGCCGACATGTTTCATGCATGCGAGGCTGCGAACACCTGATAGAGCGCCGCCGATTGCAACTTCGAGGGCCACTTTTTCATTTACCGACCATTCGGCGTGGATACCGTCAATATGAGAGAGGGTTTCAAGCACTTCGGTGCTCGGGGTGCCGGGATAGGCCGCGGCAAGCTTGCCGCCCGCCTCGATGAATCCCCGGGCGATTGCTTCATTGCCGGAAAGAATTGCTTTCATGTATTGCTTCCTTAATATTTTAACCACGGATGGACACGGAGGAACACGGAGGAACCAAAACTTCGAATTAAAGCTTGCTGCTCATGTTTTCTATTCGCATAAATTCGCGTTTATTCGCGGCCTAAATTGCGCTGCTTTTATCAGTGTCTATCAGCCTGCACCCAGCGTTTATGAGGCCCTTGACTCCCGTCTCGCGGTTCTAAGCGAGATGGTACGACAACGGGTCTACGTATTGTGCCTAGCGCGAGTGCAGGGTGTGTTCATCCGTGGCAAATGGTTTTTCTTACTTCGGCCGGTTGTCGATCACCCGCTTGGCCTTTCCTTCGCTGCGCTGGATCGCGTTCGGCGGCCGGAGCGTCACTTCCGTGTTTACGCCGATGATGTCCTTGACGTTCTTCTGGATGTCGCGCTTCAGGTGTATGAGTTCTTCCTCTTCCTGCGCAAAGGCCTTGAGGTCCGTAGACAGAACCTTGTTTGCCATCACTTCCATGAACTTCGGCGTAACTTCAACGTGCACGTTCATCTCATCGAGCCTTCCCCTGCGGTTCACCTCGATTATATAATGCGGGGCTACCTGTTCTGAACGGAGCAGGACCGACTCGACTTGCGACGGGAACACGTTAACGCCGCGGATTATGAGCATATCGTCGGCGCGTCCCCGTACCCGCCTCATCCGGACAAGCGTCCTGCCGCATGCGCACTTTTCCGGGTTCAGGCTCGTAATGTCGCCGGTACGGTACCGGATAAGAGGCATGGCTTCGCGGGACATGCTCGTTATAACCAACTCGCCTTCCTCTCCGTAGGGCAGCTGCTCGCCGGTCTGCGGATTGATGATTTCAGGGTAAAAATGGTCCTCGTTCAGATGAAGACCATTCTGCGCCTCGATGCACTCGGATGAAACGCCCGGACCGATGATCTCGGAGAGGCCGTATATATCGATTGCCTTGATCCTCAGCCGCTCCTCGATCTCGCGCCGCATTTCTTCGGTCCAGGGCTCAGCGCCGAAGAGACCCACCCGGAGCTTGATGGTATCGAGATCCACTTTCATCTCGCAGGCGACATCATAAATGTAGAGCGCAAAGGACGGGGTCGAGCAGATTGCTGTGCTGGAGAAGTCCTGGAGGAGCAGGATCTGTTTTTGCGTATTGCCGCCCGAGATCGGAATAACCGAGGCGCCGATTCTCTCAGCTCCGTAATGGGCTCCCAGGCCTCCGGTAAAGAGCCCGTAGCCGTAGGCATTCTGGACCACGTCCCTGCTGGTAACGCCCGCGCAAGTGAACGTACGGGCCATCACTTCGGCCCAGAGGTTGATATCGTTCCTGTTATAGGCAACGACCGTCGGCTTTCCCGTGGTGCCGGAGGAGGCATGGATCCGGACGATATTTTCGAGCGGTTCTGCAAAAAGCCCGTATGGATAGTTTTCGCGAAGGTCTGCTTTTTTCGTAAACGGCAGCTTCACGACATCCTGAATATCCTTCACGTGCGATGGTTTCACGCCCATATCGTCGAACTTCTTTTTGTAAAAGGGCACGCGCGTGTAAACCCGCTCGCATACCCTCTGCAGGCGTTCGCTCTGAAGTTTCGTAAGCTCTTGTCGGGAAAGGGTTTCTTCTCTATTCCAAACCATGCGGATTTCCTCCATCGAAAAGGATTTTATCCGAAACGGCCGTTATTATAAACCACAATGCATTCTTTTGTAAATATATAAAATGATACTATAGTTGAGTTGTGACTCGGTAATTTGCTATAATGAGGCAGCTCCATCGTACCTTTATCGGTGTCATTTCGAGCGAAGCGAGAAATCTGCCGAAAACAAAGATGTCTCCCGCAGGTCGAAATGACGAACCACGAAAGGACTGATTTATGGAAACGCTAAAAAAATTCGTGGATAACGACCGCTACGCAGCGCACCTTGGCGTAGAGATGCTGGAATTTTCTCAAGGCACCGCCAGGGCGAAAATGGAATTAAAAGAACATCACCTGAACAGCGCCGGTATGGTCCATGGAGGCGCGATCTTCTCTCTTGCCGACGCTGTCTTTTCCGCTGCATCCAATTCCCACGGCACACTGGCTGTTGCAATCAACGTAAGCATATCGTTTTTCAAGGCAGCGAAAAAGGGGACGCTCTTTGCCGAGGGCCGCGAAGTCTCCTTTAATCCGAGACTGGCAACGTACATTATTGACGTGAAAGACGAGGCAGGCAACGCGATCGCGCTGTTTCAGGGCACTGTGTACAGGAAAAAAGAGAGCCTGGGAGAGATCGTGACCTGAGGAAATCGCACGACCTCTATTGTCCTTGAGCCTTCCCGCCGGGATGTCGAGCGACCCAGATGCTCCGGGCGCAAGTGAACCTCGTTTAGAGCAACTTTCCTCTCCCTTCGTCATCGTCACGCATATGCCATTATCGTTTAAACCCAATGTTTAAAACCAGAAAAAAAGAGGCTGATTCTTATCAGCCTCTTTATCCTTGATACGTGCGCGGTGCCCGGCCATCATGCAGGCATCATCCTATGGATTCTGAAGCCCAGCAGCATCAGGAGAATGCCGAATATAACGGCATATATGCCGATCACCGAGACAAGCGCCAATGCGCCGGCTCCAGGATTCGAAAGGAGTATATAGGCAAAGACCAGCGAGAGAACGCCGCTCAGGATCATCAGCCATTCACCCCGGATTTCCTTCCGAAGCCGGATCGCTCCCACGATCTCGAGGATGCCCGTTATGAGCGCCCAGACTGCAATGATGGTAAGCAGTACAACAGCGGTGATTCCAGGCCAGATGAACGTAACGATGCCTGCGCCTATCCCGACAAGCCCTTGGAGCAGCGTGATCCACCAATGCACGTTATGCCTGTTAAAACTCATCGCAAGCAAAACTATACCTTCAGCAAAAGCATATATCCCGAAGAGCAGTACCAGTGCCCTGAGCGTTATCGCAGGCATAAAAAGAGCGAGAAGCCCGAAGACAATAGTGAGCGCCCCCCTCAATTCCACAGCCCACCAGTTTTTTGCGAGTAGCTGTATCATAGTATTACCTCCTCAGACGTTCCTGTAACTTACTTCAATTAAAGGCTATCTCTTGTCAGCTTCCCAGTCAAGGAGAAGCGGTATGCATGCGACGAAGATGATCCCAATATTTTTCTTTGCCGTTTCAGGAAGAAATGCTATATTTCGTTCCATGACTGAATCAAGAATCTCGCGTCTTCCTTTTCACTACGCCTGGGTCATCGTCTTCACCGGCATGCTCTGCATCATCGCCTGCCTGGGCTTCGGCCGTTTCGCACTTGGAATGCTCCTTCCCTCCATGGCATCCACGCTCAAACTCTCCTATTCTCAGGTCGGCTTCATCAGCACCGGGAACTTTATCGGCTATCTTGTTTCCGTGCTGCTATGCGGACACATTGCAGGCAAGATCGGATCGCGCCGCCTGATCGTTGCCGCGCTCCTGGTCATCGGCCTTTCCATGGCGCTGATCAGCCGGTCGGACAGCTTCGGTGCAATACTCTTTCTCTATTTCATCACGGGTATGGGCAGCGGAGCCGCAAATGTGCCCGTGATGGGCCTGATTACCGCCTGGTTCGACCGTACAATCAGGGGGCGGGCAGCGGGGTTTGTCGTGATCGGCAGCGGGTTCGCGATCATAATCGCGGGTAAACTGATACCCTATGTCAACAGGAAGGTCGGTCCCGAGGGTTGGAGAACCAACTGGATGATACTTGCCGGAGCAGTGACAATGGTAGCGGTTATCGGGCACATTTTTTTGAGGAACAGACCCGGCGAGAAGGACCTGCAGCCGCTGGGGAGCGAGGGAAAGGAAATCACGCACGAGCATCTTGCCCGGCCGGCCGATAAAAGCATCTATAAGAACAGGACTCTCTATCTGCTCGGATCTATATATTTTCTGTTCGGGTACACATATGTGATCTACGCAACCTTCATCGTGACCACTCTCGTGAACGAGCGCGGTTTTTCGGAAACGATAGCCGGAAACTTCTGGTCCTGGGTGGGATTCTTAAGCCTGTTCTCGGGTCCGGTATTCGGAACGCTCTCGGACAGGCTAGGGAGAAAGGCGGGCCTGATGATAGTGTTTGCGCTCCAAATGCTCGCCTATCTCCTGGTCGCCGCAAAACTGCCACCCTTCTTTCTTTATCTTTCAATCGCCTTCTACGGCATCGTGGCCTGGTCGATCCCCTCGATCATGGTCGCAGCGGTCAGCGAGTATGTCGGCATCAATAAGGCGCTCGCGGCCTTCGGCTTCATCACGTTTATCTTCGGCTTGGGCCAGATCGCGGGTCCTTCAATTGCGGGTATTCTGGCTGAAAGAACGGGCAGCTTCTCTTCAAGCTTTTTTATGGCAGCAGCTTTTGCCGCTGTGGCCATCGTTCTTACCGGTTTTCTTCACAAACCGCGCACGAATCAGCATGACCACTTTCACCAGGCTGAATGAGAAGAGGACCAAAGATCATTGGGCTCAAGCGTAAAGAGCCGCGGCAGCAGCTTCGCGAAGAGAGGGTGTTTCGAAATAGGAGCAGGAAGTCTCGGGCAAACTGTTATATTTTCATGCTGTCCAGCAATTGCCGATACTCGTGATGCTTGAGCTTCCAGCGTTCAAACTCCTCGCAAATGCTCTTCCAGTCGATACATCCCTTGCCGGAGCAGAGCCGGACTTGCTCAAGAAATACCTCGGTTGTCATCCCATGGCGTGATTCCATCTCTTTCAGACGGAGGCGGCACTTTTTGATATAATCGGCGCAGACCGCCAGTTCTCGTGCAAGACAAATCTCATATTCATCGGTATGCACTGCTTGGTACCTCGGCAAAGGATGCGGGGCCGGTTTGCGACCGGCCCCGCCTGGTCTGCACAGTACGAGGGGAAACGTACTGCCTTCCATTTACAGATCTTAATGACCGCTCGGAAAAAAGAAAGCGCTTACGAAATACAGGATGAACAAGCAGCGCTGTTCCCAGGCCTACGCTCCACCCGATCAGCTGTTTCTCGACCGGAAGCAGCGGTTCATATTCCATCTTTTTCAGTTCTTCGGCCAGCTTTACCTGTTCTGCTAGCGACTTTATCTGCCGCCATATATCTCCTTAATGCCCCCTCATCATGTAATTTATCCGACGATCGGCGGCTTCACGCCGTGGAAGAAGAGCCACGAGATGAACAGGCCGACCCAGATGATGAACCCGAACAGCGCGACCACGTACACGACCATCAGCTTGCCGATGCCTTCCTCCCAGAGCTTCTTGAAGTTCGACACGATGCCGATGGTGAAGAAGGTGAACACGAAGAACATCACCCGGAAGACGTTGCCTTCGCCGGTGGCGCCGCATGTCCTTCGGCCGCTGCCAGGGTCGCCTTCGGGCGCCTTGATCTGCAGTCGCCCAGGGCTCTTCACCTTGTCCTGCGCCCGTGCCTTGATCTTTTCCTGGATGGCAGCGCTTGCTCCTTGGCCGGCTGCCTGCGCTGCCAGCTGCTTCTCTGCCGCCGCGATCTCCGACTTCGCGGCCTTGATCTCCTTCTCGACCGGGGCTGATCGCCGTTGTGGCCGGCCAGCACAGGACCAGCAGGAGGAAGAAGGTGAGAACATAGCCGATCACGAACTTCGGGAACCGGTGCCAGATCTCGATGGGACGGCCTTCTGGCCCGGCTTGCAGTCGATCTTGGCGCACCAGATGATGGCCAGCAGGAACGCCCAGATGCCGATGAAGATGTCGATGAACATCTTCACGGTCGTGGCGGTCATGGTCATCCAGCCTTCCTGGTAATTGATGCCCGCGCTTCGAGCGATTTTGCCCGGATCAGGGCGTCGGTGATCGCGCCGGAAGCGACCGCGCCTCCGTCGGTCTTGACGGCCAGGCCCATCCAGGCGCCCGCCACGAGCGGCTCCTTCCAGAGGAAGGTCTGCGCAGCAAAGGGAAGGATGATCATCTCGACCACGGCGAAGATCACGACCAGCGACGACACCATGATCGGTACCACCGGACGGGCGCGGATGGCGCCGCCCGTGGCGATCGCCGCAGAGACGCCGCAGATCGAGATGCCCGAGGCGAGCGGTGCCGCCCATTCCCTGCTGAACTTGAAGTATTTTCGGGCCATGTAGTACACCACGGCCCAGTAGATGAGGTAGGCTTCGACGATGGCGCAGAGGCCCCGGAACATGATGTTCGAGGCCAGGCTGAACGACTCCGCCGCCTTGAGGCCCAGTCCCGCGCCCATGATCACGATGGCGGTCTTGATGTAGAGCTCCGGCCGCGCTGCCTCTTTCAGTTTCTCAGACAATCTTGGGGAAGAAGTTCCCGACGATCAGACCGGCGAGCAGGGCGAAGATGAAGCCCGATTCCCCGGTCAGGCTTAGCGACCAGGGGATCTTGAACGCCCCCAGCTTGTCCTTGGTTGCCGCGATATAGGCGAAGTGGCCCGCGAACCAGCAGGCATAGCTGATCCAGAACACGACCGTGAACCCGATGGCGAACTTCTTGACGTCGGTTCCGAGCAGCATCGCGCCGACGCTCATGACCACGAGCATGGCGAGGTAGGTCAGCAGCAGTGCCGTGAAGCCCGGACATGCCGGCTCTTCTCGTACTTGTCGCCGACCTTGAGGGCTGCCGTGTCTTCCTTGACGGTGATGGTCTCTTCCTTGCCGTCGGCCTTTCTTTAGCGTCAGCTTTCTGTCCGTCGATCTTGGTGATCTCGCCCTTGACGCGGCTGGTATTTCTTCGATACCGGGGACATGGCCTTGGCCGGGTCTGTCCAGACCGAGGTGTTGATGCCCCAGCCCAGGATGTCCGCTCCCTGGAACACGCCCAGGGACAGGACAAAGATGAACAGGCCGAGCCATAATGCCAGCCAGTCCTCACTCATTCCTTTCGTTTTTTCCTGCATAGGTATACGTTTCCCCCTTTTTGCTAAAAAAGTGAGCTGAGATCACCTTTTCTGCACAAACTACCCTACTGCTTGGGCTCCTCTTTTTTCGGCATTGCTTCCTTCAGCTTTCCGATTTCCTTCTCGACCTTCTGCTCAGCCTTTCGAAATTTCATCCACTGTTCGTTTGCGACCGGGTACCGGAGATTGTTGCCCCAGACGATCCAGGAATCATCCCAGTTGGCGGGCTCCTTGAACCCGAGCAGTCTCATTTCGAGATAGGACAAGGTCGAACGCGTGCCGGTCTGGCAGTAGGCGATCGTGCGCTTGTTCTTGTCGAGGTTCTTATAGAAACCCGCAACCCTCTCCGCAGGAAATGATATCCGTTGTCCTTGTCCTTTGCCGGTCTTTGGGTCCTTCTCCTGGTCCATCGTTTCGGTATGAGGGATATTGGCCGTTGTATGTGGCACGTAGCCGCCGCGCAGCGCCCGGATGTCCTCGCCTTCATGTCTCCTTTTTTGGACCGCGCATCGATCACCGTGACGCCCTTTTTCTTGCCCTGCGCTATCTGGAGCATCTCGTCTGTGGAAGCATACCGGCTGGCGACCACCTTTGCCTTGAACGTCTTCTCCGGCTTTATCGTCGGTTCATTCGTCAGCTTTTTGCCTTCTTTCAGCCATGCATCGATGCCCCCATTCAGAACGTGGGCCTTGTCGTGGCCCAGGTATTCCATGACCCAGAAGGCGACCGTGGACGTCCTTGAACGTGTCGGTTACCTTGTGCTCTCCGTAAAAAATAACATTCGTGTCGTTGCCGATGCCGGCCTTGCCGAACAAGTGTTCATATTTCTTGTGTCTTTGAACACTCTCGCAGTGCCGTCGCGCATCGCCTTTTTGCATTCCTTGCCGAAGCTGATCGCGCCCGGAATATGTCCCTTTGCATACTCCTTGAGGTCCCTGCAATCGACGACTACCCAGTCCGCTTTGTCGACGTTGGCCTCAACAGTCTCGGGGTGACGAGCAGGTCCGGGTTCACCCAGCCGCGGCATACGACAGCCCGGATGCAGCAAGCCATGATGAAGAAAAACAGTTGAAATAATTTTTTTGATCATTTTACCCCCTCCTTTTTGATAGTATCTATTTACTCCTTGTGACTGCTCAGGTCTGCTGCTGACACAGGTGCAATAAGCGCGCGCGGCCGATACAGGAGCATCAAACAACGGTGGGGGTTCTGAGTAACCATTGAAATCCGTTAATTTTTCTGCGCGCCTTGCACCGAAGCGAAGTAGCTGACCTGGGTACTCACTACTCCTTTTTATATAACTTCTTGAAATAATCCTCGTATCTCTTTGCCGAATTCCGAACCCATCGGTTTATCGTCCGACACGCCGTAGGCCGGTGCTTCCTGTTTTTCAAAATAGCCGGGCTGTATCCCGGACTGAGATCGATAACCGGAATCCCGCAGCGGCCCCAAGAGCAGGGCAATAACGAGAGCTGCGATCCACTTGATCTCCATCTGTTCCTCCCTTGTCGCCTCTGATCTAGCGCGTCATTCGTCGCTTTTGTAGAGATCCTTGTAGTACTGCTCCATCTTCTTGTCGATCTTCGATTCCACGCCCTTTTCCTTCCGTTCGCTGAAAACACCTGCCTGGATAAAAGGCGGCACGCTGAAGCCGATCAGGAACCCTGTGAACAGCGTTACAATGACAATCACGATAATGAGCGTCTTGTCCATAGAAATCCTCCGCAATCCGAATAGTGGCAGCAGGCGTCGCAGCCCATGCGCGCCCTTTGCCGATACGGCTCTTACGCCGATTTTTTTATCTTGTACAGTGTATTTGCCGCCCTGGAGATCCTGCTCGATGATCTCATTGCCGCTTGCCGCGCACATGGCCATTAATGGATTCCGAGGATGAAGGATTGTCGAACGTAACTTGCAGAATATCGCCCGGCTTGATCCGTTCGAGCATCTTCTTCGTATAGATCTGCGGATGAGGGCAGACATATCCGCTGCAGTCGAGGGAGTAGACCCCTCACTTTTTTTATCGAATTTTATGGCCATGACGATTCCTCCTTTTATTTCTCGTTCGGATCTGCAGGAAAGACCGGGAGACACGGAGCAGACCATGCGACCGGAACACTACGCAGTGCTCCGTGCTTCCCGGAGGGGGTCTGCCTTCTAGAGATCGAGCGCTGCAAGCTCCCGGTTCATCTTTCTCTCCGTCCACCAGTTGAAGAACTTGACGCCGATGAACGCGCCGCCGATCATGCCGATGCCGAACAGCCATCCGCCCACATCGCCGTTCGCGGCACGCACAAAAAACGCGCCGACATTGCACCCGAGCCCGAGCCGGGAACCGATCCCCATGAAGAACCCGCCGAGGATCGCCCACGTCGGCCTGGTCCTAGCGTGGGCTTCTTGAACTTGAACTCATTGCTCAGAAGCGCCATGACCGCCGCGCCGCCGATCAGCGCGAAGCGACATCCAGTCGGCCGGGTTGAGGGCGGGATTGGGATGCCGTTGATATAGCCGAAAAAGATGTTGTCCATGTTGTTCCAGCCGAGCTTGTGCATGACCCAGCCGACCCACTGGGCCTCCTGGGTCGTCACGTACCAGTAGCCGGGATCGAACACCGTGCCCTGACCGAAAGGCCGAAATCGGAGCCCATCCGCGAAAGTATCTCCCCGGCGTTCCTGACCCCGAACTTGATGCGCAGACCTTCGATCACGAACATCTGGAGCCCGCAGGCGACGCCCAGGATCAGCCCCGCGATGGACGTCCTTTTCGAGGACAGGACCATGCCCCAGAAGCCGGTGAAATGGTCCCTGAAGCGTCAGCGCGCCCTGCTCTTGCATCAAGCGTCTCGCGTGTACGGTTCCTTGGCCCAGATGAAGTAGACGACGGTCAGCAGCAGCAACGCCGGAAGAACGACGCCCACGAAGAAATTGCCGCCAAAGGCGCCCAGGAACGATTCATTCTTCATCCCAGAACCTTGGCAAACGTCAGGGTCGGATGGTTCCAGACATATCCGGCAAGGTACTGGTCCAGCCACCCGTCGCCGACATTGATGACCTCGGGCAGCTTCTTTGCCATCGCCGAGGCATGCCAGGATGCGGGGACCAGCTTGTTGAACCAGTCCCGCCGACGTCGGCGAACGACGCCTGGGTCACGCTGATCGACAGGATGACGAGCAGCGCCACCCCGTTCCCTTCGCCCGTTTTGTACAGACGAGCCCGAGGCGCAGCCGCCGGCCAGCACCATGCCGATCCCGAATATCAGGCCGGCAACGATCGGAATGAACTGCCCGAGGGGGAGGGATGGAAGGTGCTGAAGCCGGTTGCGGTCACGAAGGAGGAAACAAAGGCGAAAAAGATCGTCGCGATCATGATGCCGACGACCATGCGGGGACGCCGACGGCGAACAGGTCCCTGAACGCCGAAGCAAAACAGAACCTGCCGTACTGCAGGCACATGCCGTAAATGAAGCCGAACCAGAGATAGGCCGACAGGTAGATGTAGTATTCGTTATAGGCATACGTCGTGACGCTGACCAATGCGAAAAAGCCGGTTATGATCAACGCCCATAATTTTTTCTTGTCTGCAGTGCTTGCCAACTCATACCTCCTATGGTCAGTTTTTTATTCCGATGCCGTGTGCTCCTGACAAAACATTGCATTTGAGATACCAAGATTGAAAATAAAAATTTTTATAAGGAAATGCTTTAAAATTAAGAGTGTTCGCCGGAAATGATATTGACTCTGCGGTAGTGCGGCCGATATGTTGTCCTAAACAGGACACCAATAAGAACGCCTTGTCCCGTTTGGGACAATCAGTCCTTTCCATAGACGGTTACAATTGTCTGATATTTAAAATCTTCCACGGCCGCGTCGAATATCTTTAGTACCCTGAAGCCTGACGGGGCACCTGCTTTATCAAGCCGTTGATCCGCTATTACAACGATTGCCCGCGCGCTCTCCGCTGCCGAGGCTGAATAGAATGCGGGTTTTTTCATCTCCCACGTAAATCTGAGCGAAGATTGCCTGGCATTTTCGTATCCGGGAAGGAGCTGCCAATCCTGAGGAGAAACGATTTTCTTGTCGGAATAATAATCGAGCAAGGCTATAGCAGGAATGGTGCTCCCGGACGAACTCCTCTGCGGCAGCACATATACCTCGGCCGAGGGGCTGTTGACCGCATCAAGGTACTCTCCCGCCTTTTTAAGATTCGTCAGGGAAGTCGAATTGAGGTACGGAAGATAGGCGCCGCAGGCTATGACAAGAGACGAGGCCGCGATGCATAAAGCGATAAACCTTCTGCTCCCGCTGTCCCGGATGCGATTGAGGCCGTATGAAGCCATGAGCACAAAAAGCGGGAACAGCGGTATCATGTACCGTATCCTCGTTACTCTGAGAAACACCACCGCAATCATGAACCATCCGGCTATCAGGAACCGGGCGTCTTTTTGCCTGATTGCTCGATATGTTCCATAAAGTGCAAAGCACGTTATGAACGGATGAATCTGGTACAAGAAGGTGGATACGAATCCTTCGCCCCAGCGGCTCAGGCCCGGCAATTGATAGGTTTTGAGCAGCATGATCTGCTCGAGCAGGATGTCCCTGTTCGAGGCGATGAGTGTGCCGGAAAAGAGACCGGCAACCAGCAGCACCGCGAGTGTCCTCTTGATAGCGGTCTTCAGATTTTCTCTGAAAAAAATGAAGGGCATGACGGGAACAATCAAAAGCATGGGCAATGTCGAAAATTTACAGAATAAAGCCATCGTTATCGCAAGGCCTGATGCAATTGCCCGGCAGGTTCCGCCCTCCTGCAGACTGCAGAGAAAGAGATATACCGAGAGCGCCATGAAAAACATCGTCGGCACATCGACAAGCATGAGCGGCACCTGCACGAGAAGATACGGAATTCCCAGAAGAAGCATGCCTGCATGAAGCCCTGTCTCTTCATCCCAGATTTTTTTCCCGATGAGGCAGGTAAGCACTACCGTCAAAGAAAAGAGCATCGACGTAAGGGCTTGAATGTAAACACGGGCCTCGCCGATCCAGGAGAAAACGAGACCAAAGATAAACGGGACGAGCGGCAAGTCCGTCCATGCCGTGATTGCCCTTCCCCATTCCCTGAAAAAATATATCGCCCCGTATTCTTTGAGCGCTTTTGCCTGGAGAAAATAACGCGATGCGTCAAGGATGGTTTCCGGCTGTCCCCACAACGGAAGGGTAGCTGCGAACGACAGGAAAAAAAGAACCATGTATCCCTGCGGGCCCTGAAGGGGCTTGCGGGATAGAGCATAGGCGCCGGCCAGGGCGGGGAAAAGCAGCAGAACGGTCCTCAGAAAGACTTTATCCGTGAAGACCCATTTCCAGCTCGTAAAAGTATTGGTATCGGCGAAGCGGAAGATGTACAGAACCGGTACGATAACGAGGAAACAGAGGAATATCAGGATCAAATGCTCAAGTTTCCTGTTATCCAAAACTCCCTCCTTTTTCAGGCGCGCCACTTTTATTCTTGTCGGAACTCGAAAGCTGAAGATCGATTATCCTTCGTCGACGCATCAGCCTGCCATTACCGGGTGTCAGCGGCAGCTGTCTCACAGACCTTTATTTTCTGAATATAAACATAAAGGGCTCCGCCTTCTTCTGTCATTTCAAGAAGCGTGCACGCCAGTATTCGGCATAGTAAGGGCAATTTTTGTCTTATGGTTCTATCGGTTGTGACGACCGTCAAAACCTGACCCGGTTCCAATGCAGTCAGCATCTTCTCCGTTATCAATTCCGTCCGCGGGCTGACCAGCCCTTTTATATCAAGCGTCTTATCTGTTCGATGCATCGTTAATATCCTTTTGTAAAAGCTGATTAGCCCTGCAATGCGATACTTATTTCAAAGCAAGGATAATGCCAGTCAGAAATCCTAGGATAAATCGGTCGTTCCCTTTATTTCCCTGCTTCCGGCTGTCTTAAAATGGACAACATTCAGTCACTACCCAGCCCGGCTGATAACCTTTCAGTTATCAGGGGCACATATTTCATTTATGGTTATTTGAACCGCGCCGTCCGTGATAGCGTGGTGTTGAACGGCAACACGGGTTGCCTTAGTCCAAAAAACACCCGGAAGTGAAGGAAATAGCCAATTGCTTTTTGTTTATTGCAAATTATTGTTCTTCATGCGTATAATAAAGCATTATGAAAAAAAGGCTTTTCTTTCTGCTGATCTTTGTAATAACGGCATTCATGATACTCGTCGGTATTACGGCTGGATATACGGAACGAACGCAGAGTGAGCGGACTGCCGCATCTGCCGGTTCTTCCCTGATCTTTATTATTCCGCCCGTGGAAGACGTCAGTCTTATGTATGAGAAATTCCTGCCCCTCAGGGACCATCTTCAAAGGTCCCTATCGCGGAAAGTAATCCTGAAGATCGCTTCGACCCACCAGGAAGCCATCGAAAGCATCGGCAGGGGCCGTGCACACCTTGCATATCTCGATCCGTCGACCTATTGCGAGGTCAAACACCAATATGGAGTGATTCCTCTCGCAAAAACCATTCTGGGCGGTTCATCTACCTATAAGAGCGTCATCGTTGCGCGAAACGACGTTCCCATCAATAAAATTATCGATGCCAGGGGAACGCGGCTCGCCCTTGGGAATGTCCATTCGTCCTCGTCTTATCTTATCCCGGCTGTGATGCTGAAAGAGGTGGGTATCAGCTTCGATCAATTCGCGTCCGTGGACTATCTGGAACAGGAAGACCGGGTTGCGCTTTCAGTCCTGGCAAGGAGGCACGATGTAGGCGGCCTGAGTGAGCGAGTGGCGAAAAAGTACCTCGATGACGGTCTCAGGATCATTAAAACGTCCGAAGCTATTCCCCAGTACGCCATCTGCGCTTCTGCCCGCTTGCCGGAAGCCCAGATCGCCGCCATCCGGCGGGCGCTCCTGTCCATTAATAAAACGCGGCACTCGGAACTTATCGCAGCCATGAAGGACGTGGACGGGTTCGCTCCAGCCGAGGACCGGGACTTTGACGTGGTGCGGGTCATGGTCAAGAACCTTACCGGGAAGAATTATCTGGTATACGGAAAGAACACCATGAAAGTCGCCCATCTTCCGCTTTATTCCGCTATCACGCTCTTCGAACGTTTCGACCCGCTCATGCGCTATCTGAGCCGCAAAACGGGGTATGAATTCAAGCTCGTGGTTCCGAAGGACTTTGAGGATTTTTTCGATATGGTCAAGCGGGGCGATGTGGAATTTTCCTACTCCAACCCTTATATCTACACGCAGCTTGCCGACGGCGGGCATCTGCGCGCCTTTGCCACGACGGTGCTAAAATCCTCTGGCGACATTTTCCGGGGCATTATCATTACTCACAAGAACAGCCCCATCAGGACCCTTGACGACCTGAAAGGCAAGGACGTCATGATTGTGTCGTACAAATCCGCGGGGGGGTTCCTGGCGCAGAAGCTGTTTCTTCAGGAAAACGGCATCAATGTCTTCAAGGACCTGAAACTTCGGGACGGAAAGAGGCAGGAAGAAGTCATCTTGAACGTGTATCGAAAAACCGCGGACGCGGGTTTTGTCCGGGAATCGGCTCCAAGTGTTTTGAAAGAAGAGATCGATCTCGACCAGATCCGCATTCTGGCAAAGACTCCCTACATCGCAAACTGGCCTTTTGCCGCAACGAAAAACGCCGACGGAAAAATGATCAAGCAGGTTCGAAAAAGCGTCCTGGAGCTCAACGACAAACGTATCCTGTCCGCGGCCCAGGTTGTGGAGTTCAAAGCCGCGGATGACAAGGATTTCGACAGTCTGCGGGAATGGATAGAACAAAATGAAGCGAAGTAGGGTGAGCCTCGGGCTGAAATTTTCAATAGCCGTGACCTTTCTCATCGTGCTGACTATGATGGCGGTCACGACCCTGATTTTAAATTATCAGAAAGAGTCACTCAGGCAGAACACCTTCGAGAACAGCCTTGCCATGACGCGGAACCTCGCTCATGACGCAGAGGGAGCACTGCTGATGTTTGATCCGCTGAGGCTCAACGAACTCGTTACCATGGTACAGCAGGCCACTGCCTGCGCGTACGTAATGATCGTTGACCGGGACGGGGTCGTTGTTGCGCATACCCGAAGGGCGCTCCTCGGTACGCGTCTCTTGGAACATACATTTCCGGAGCCGCTCTCTGCACTTTCCGGAGGCGGTGAAGCAGTAAGGGAATATTCCGCTGCAGGAGAGCAGTTGAAAGAATTTTCCGTGCCGATCAAGATAGGTAGCGAGACCCTGGGTGTAGCCATTGTAGCGTACTCGATCGGGGCCATTGACGCCGGAATCGAGGAACGACTGAAGAGCCTCAGACGCTATATCTCCATGATCACGGGGATCATCCTGCTCTTCGGGATCGCGGGCGCCTTTGCGGTCTCCCGGCTGCTCACGAAACCGTTGAAGCGCTTGAAGGAAACTATGGTCGACGTGCAAACCGGCAACCTGGCGGTGGAGGTTGAAAATCCGGGGCTTGTCCGTTGCTGGAAACGGCTCGACTGCAGTAAGACGGACTGTCCGTCATATGGGAAAACACGGTGCTGGGCAGTTGCGGGCACGTTCTGCCATGGGAAGGTACAGGGGGCCTTTGCCCAGAAGATCGGGGATTGCAGGAAATGCGTCGTGTACCGTGAGTCGTGCGGCGATGAAATACAGGAATTGGTGGAAGTGTTCAACCAAATGGTAAAGGATTTGAAATACAACCTGACTGCGCTCGAGAGGGCGAATACGGAGAAAGCGCGGCTGGAAAGGCTGTCCGCCCTGGGAGAAATGGCGACGACTGTGGCGCACGAGACAAAAAATCCGCTGAATTCCATCCGTCTGGCAACGTCCTATCTCAAGAAGAATTTTCAAGGAGAGATCCTCACTGAGTTTCTCTCGATAATCGAGGAAGAAGTCATGCGGTTGAACGACATCACCTCGAACTTTCTCGGGTTTTCGAAGCCCGCCCCCCTCAAGCTCAGGACGGGCAACCTCAACGCGATCGTCAAGACCACCGTCGAGCTTATCCGGCAGGAGGCGACGGACCGGAACATCGAGATAGTCATCCTGACGGACGAGCACATTCCGCCGCTTCAGTGCGATTTCTCCCGGTTGAAGCAGGCATTAATGAACCTGCTGCTTAATGCGCTCGATGCGTCGAAAGCAGGTGACACCATAACGGTAACAACCGAGGCAGCGGGTACCATGACAATGCTGCAGATTCAGGACACCGGCATGGGAATACAGCCGGAACATATTGAGAGTATCTTCAAACCGTTCTATACTACCAAGACGAGAGGATCCGGCCTGGGACTCGCAATCGTCGATAGAATCGTGAAAGAACACAAGGGAGAGATTGCCGTGGACAGCACGTTGGGCAAAGGAACAAAGATCACCATTGCGCTGCCGGTACATGAATATGCGGGGACATGATATTCTCGTCGTGGACGACGAAAAGAACATACTGAGGATCGTTTCGACCGCTTTGAAAGGGGAGGGCTACGGCGTTGAGACCGCACAGTCGTCCGAAGAGGCGATCGAAAAGTTCAACCAGGAAGAGTGGCACCTCGTCATAACAGACCTCAAGCTGCCGGGCAAGTCCGGGATAGAGCTTCTTGAGTACATCAAATCACGGGATGTCAGCGTACCGGTCGTCGTAATCACCGCTTTCGGCACGATAGAAAACGCTGTGGAAGCGATGAAACGGGGCGCATTCAACTATTTGACGAAACCGGTGAACACCGATGAATTGCTCACGGTTGCGAAAGAAGCGATAGAAAAATACAAACTGAAACAGGAAAATATCGCACTTAAATCGGAACTGAGAGAGAAGTACTCCTTCAACAGCATTATCGGCAAGAGTGCGGTCATGCAGGAGATGTTCGAAACAGTAAGGATAGTCTCGAAGACCCAGTCTAGCGTTCTCGTAGTAGGAGAGAGCGGGACCGGAAAAGAGTTGATTGCGCGCGCCATTCACCACAGTTCTGAACGCTCCGCAGGCCCTTTCATGACAGTGGACTGCGCCACCATCCCGAACGAAATCATGGAGAGCGAACTGTTCGGCCATGAGCGGGGCGCTTTCACGGGCGCACACGAGAAAAAAACGGGGCTTCTCGAGCTCGCCGACAGAGGGACTGTTTTTCTTGACGAGATCGGTGATCTGGACATTATCCTCCAGAAAAAACTCCTTCGGTTCCTGCAAGAGCGGGAGATCTTGCGGGTCGGCGGAAACAACCGGATCAAGCTCAATGTGAGGATCGTGGCAGCGACAAATAAAGAGCTTGAGCTTGAGGTCGCCAACAAGCGGTTCCGGGAAGATCTTTATTACCGTCTGAATGTGGTGACCGTTAAAATGCCGCCGCTCAGAGAGCGCAGAGACGATATACCGCTTCTCGCCCAGCACTTTCTTGAAAAAATGAATACGACCGAAGGAAAGCATATCAAGGGCTTCGAGGACAATGTCATGGACGCTTTGATCCATTATGACTGGCCGGGCAACGTCAGGGAGCTGGAAAACGTTGTGGAGCGCGCATATATTTTGTGTCCGAACATCGCGATTACGCGTAAATATCTGCCTGCCAAATTTCAGCTGGAAGGCCCGGACGTGCAGGGTTTTGATGAGATGAACCTGCTGGAAACCGAAAAGCGGCTTATTATCAAAGCGCTGAACGGCACTTTCTGGAACCAGAGCAAGGCCGCAGAGATATTGGGAATCACCAGAAAACAACTCCGTACCAAGATGAAAAATTTAGGGCTGCTGCCTGAATGAAAAAAAGCCAGGTTTTTGTAAACCTGGCTTTACAATGATATGGCTCCCGGAGCAGGACTCCCTTCGACTTCGCTCAGCGCAGTTCGATGCTCAAGTGGACTCGACTGGCTTGCCATGAGAAAGCCCTGCCTCTCTTTGAGAGGCAGGGCGCATCGAACTGGCTCCCGGAGCAGGACTCGAACCTGCGGCATGGTGGTTAACAGCCACCCGCTCTACCGACTGAGCTATCCGGGAATGATTAAATTAGGCTGGTATAAATACCATATATTGCCTGATATGTCAACGAGTTATTTATACTGAAACCACTTAAACGCCGACATGGTCGGCTTGCTCCAAATTACCCGCCGCCCTCCTGGCCCTTCTTGAGTTCCATAATAACGAGCTTCGCTATCGCTTTCAATGTATCGAACACGCCCGTTCCGTCCGTTGCAACGGCTTCGAAGTCGGGGACCTTCCGTGGATTAAGGGCGTTTTTCATTTCTTCGAGCGGCACCACATTCGGGAGATCGCGCTTGTTGTACTGTATAATGAAGGGAACCTTGTCCAGGTCGTATCCTTGTTCGGAAAGGTTGATGCGCAGGTTCTCGATGCTTTCAATGTTCGCTTCCATGCGCTCAATCTGGGAGTCGGCCACGAACACCACGCCATCCACGCCCTTCAGAATAAGCTTTCTGCTTGCATCGTAGAAGACCTGGCCGGGAACAGTGTAAAGATGGAATCGCGTCTTAAAGCCGCGAATTTCGCCGAGGGCGAGAGGAAGAAAATCGAAGAAGAGGGTCCTTTCCGTCTCAGTGGCAAGCGATATCATCTTGCCTTTACTGTCCGGATTAGTCTTTTTATAGATATACTGCAGATTCGTCGTCTTGCCGCACAGTCCGGGCCCATAGAACACGATTTTGCAGTTGATCTCTCTTGAAGAATAATTGATAAAAGACATTAGACGGTAATTACAGCCCTCTGGAGCAAGCTCCGGGCAATCCTTCGATCCTTAAAGTTATCAAAAATGTATTCACTGTGCTTCGGCTTACTCCAGAATGCTTCTTTTAATGTACTAGGATATCCGAGGTTGGCTAACCGAAGAGTTTATCAATATCTTCGTCAGTTATCTCAGCAAAGGGCGAATCGCCGGCTTTGCCGGAACCCTTTTCCGTTTCGACTTTTTTGAGGAGCTCATCAAATATGGTACCGAGCATTTCGGCGCTTTTCTTGACCCGTAGACGGACGAGCCCGAGCGATGAGCGCTGATCGAAGATTACAACCAGTATGATCCGTTGCCCAATGATGGAAATGTGGATATTATCCCGCTGGCCTTCGTGGAAGAGTATGGAAAATTCCTTTTCTCCGAGCAGTTTTGCCATGCCGCCCGTAGCCGCGATGTTTCCTGCAGTAAGCGAAGCGAGCGATGTGGTGTCAAGGTTTTCCGTCTCTCCGGTTGCCGCGATCAGCTGGCCGTTCTTATCAACAAGGAACACGACCTTGGCGTTGGCCTGCGCAAGAAGGCGCTGGAGCTCGGCGTCTATTTGCTTAAATTCTTCATCATACATTACCAAGTCGGAACCGAGCATTATACATCTCCTTGTGGAGGCTTCCCGCAGCACGCTGTGGGAATGCACTCACTCCAAAACCACTGTGCGCCGTTCTCCTGTTGAAACACGGTTCAAGCGTATTAAACCACAGAAAACGATATATTTCAAGCTCATTTTTGGCGCATCGTTTCAAGAAAAATAGCCGGGCAAATTTCACCCGGCTATGAACTTGTTCCTGACAAGAAAGTTGTCATTAACCTTTCGACATCTCTTGAAGCTTCTTCAGACTTTCCCAGTCCTCATCAACGAGTCTCTGAAACTGCTCAAGCACCGCTTCGTTGCCTGGAGCGAATAGATGCTTGAATCTTCCCTGGGGCTTGAGCCATTCAGCAACCGCCTTCTTCTTGTCCTTGGGATCGAAGTTGATGGTCCATTTTCCGTTTTCCACTTCATAGAGCGGCCAGTAGCAGGTTTCGACGGACAGCTTTGAAAGTTGGATCGAATCGTTCGTCTGTGTTCTCCAGCCGCGGTTGCACGGAGAAATAATCCCCATATACGCCGGGCCGTTCGTGGCCAGCGCCTTTTTGACCTTGATCATCAGGTCTTTCCAGTTGTGCGGCGAAGCCTGTGCAGCGTAGGAAACGTTATGGGCGGCCATGATCCGGGTGAGGTCCTTGCGGCGCTGGGTCTTGCCCGCCACTTTCGAACCTACCGGCTGGGTGGTCGTGTCCGCACCGAACGGCGTGGCGCTTGAGCGCTGGATGCCTGTGTTCATATACGCGCCGTTATCATAACAGATATATAGAAGCTGATTGCCTCGTTCCATGGCGCCGGAAAGGGCCTGGAATCCGATGTCATAGGTGCCTCCGTCGCCGCCGAAAGCGATAAATTTAACGTTTTTCTTGATCTTGCCTTTTTTTCTGAGCGCCCGGTACATTGCTTCAATGCCGGAAGCAGTGGCGGCAGCGTTCTCGAAAGCGCTGTGCATCCAAGGCACCCGCCAAGCCGTGTACGGAAACAGGCAGGTCGAGACTTCGAGGCAGCCTGTCGCGTTTGCGATCACAACCGGCTCATCGATAGCCAACAGCACCTGGCGAACAATCGTCGGAGCGCCGCATCCTGCGCACATCCGATGGCCGCCTGTAAGCAGCTCCTGCTTGTGCGTCAGGGATTTTAAAGTCAGGGGTTTTTCCTGTGTCGGTGTACTCATTAGTATCTCCTTAATTGTAAATTGAAGATTGAAAATTCAAAAATTCAAATTCGCAATTTCCAATTTTCAATACGATCAGTTTCTGACCGTGATATATTCCTTCGCCAGCTTGAGTTTTCCGGTTTTCGCTACCTCCACGGTTTCGTCAATCACCTTGTCCACGTCATGCGGCATAAGGTCCCTGCCTCCGAGGCCGTAGATCTTGTTAAACAGAACCGGGCCCTGGCGATGAGCATAGAGGGCCGAGGCAATTTCCATGAAAAGCGGTCCGTATCCGCCGTATGAATCCGCGCGATCCATGACACATACAGCCTTTGCATTCCGGAGAGCGGCCCCGACTTCTTCATACGGGAACGGCCTGAACATCCTCGGCTTCAGCAGCCCTGCCTTCACGCCTTTCTCCCGGTAATGGTCGATCTCGTCCTTAATTGTGCCGGCTGCGGAGTTAAGCGCAACGAGTACCACATCGGCATCATCCAGCCGGTAGGATTCGAACAGTTCGTATTTCCGGCCGGTCAGTTTGGCGAATTCAGCGGATACTTCCTGGACGACTTTCTTTACGTTCTGCATTGCCTCATGCTGCGCACGCTTGTGTTCCATATAATAATCGGGGAGCACCAGTGCGCCGATGCTCTTTGGATTATCGAGATCGAGTAGGGGGTCAACTGCAAGATAGTCGCCGACGAACTTCTTAACGTCGTCATCGGTCATGAACTGCATGCTCTCGATTGAATGGCTGATAATGAAACCGTCCATGTTGACCGCGATCGGGAGCCGCACGTCTTTGTGCTCTGCGATGCGATATGCCATAATCGTGTTGTCATACGCTTCCTGGGCGCTTTCCGAAAAAAGCTGTATCCAGCTGCAGTCGCGCATTCCCATGCCGTCCGAATGGTCACCGTGGATATTGAGCGGCGCGGAAAGCGCCCTGTTTACAAGCGCCATCAGAATCGGCAGCCGGTATCCCGATGCGATATGGAGCATTTCCCACATGAGCGCCATGCCCTGGGAACTAGTCGCGGTCGCGACCCTGCCCCCCGCGGCCGCAGCCCCGATGGCCGCGCTCATCGCGCTGTGCTCGCTTTCAACGAGAATAATTTCGGTGTCCACCTTGCCGTTTGATACGAACTCGGTGTAGCGCTGCATGATGTCGGTCGACGGTGTAATGGGGTACGCCGGCATGACATCGGGATTCAGCTGGCGGAGCGCCTCGGCAACCGCCTGGTTACCGGTGACCGCTTTGATCTTCGTTGCAGTAGCAGCCATGTTATTTGCCCTCCTCTTCCATCACAATCGCCTTGTTGCCCTTCTTGCCCGGGCATTCCATGGCGCACACACCGCAGCCCTTGCAGTGGTCGTAATCGAACCCTGTCATTTTTTCATCTTTTACCTTTACGGCTGAATCCGGACAATAAATCCAGCAGAACATGCATTGAATGCAGTTCTCCTCGATCCAGCGCGGCTTGGATGACCGCCACGATCCGGTTTTATAGTCATGCGCGTTGCCGGCCTTCAATACGGTGCCTGCATGCGGCAGTTCTTTCCAGTTCATCTGTTTCATCCCTGCTTTACCTCCTCGTACCCGCGTTTGACAGCCGCGAGATTCCCGTCGATGATTTTTTGGACAAACTTCTTGCCGAAGCTTCCCTTAACATCATCGAGCAGCACTTCCATGCTTACGATTCCGGTCGCCTTGTTGACGGCACCGAGCATGGATGCGTTCGGCATGGCCCGGCCGATTGTTTCTACTGCGATTTTGCTGGCATCGACCGTAAACACCTTCTGCGAGGGCTTCGCCTTTAACTTCGCCCTCACCTCCTGCGGGTCCTTGCTGGTGTTCACGACGAAAACGGCATCGTCTTTCGCGCCCTCGGCAACGTTGATCGCGTCCAGGAGCGAGGCGTCGACTACGGCAACCACGCCCGGATTCAGAACCGGACAGTGCATGCGCAGTACCTTCTCGCTGATCCTGTTGTATGCGCGAAGCGGCGCTCCGGCCCGCTCGGGCCCGTATTCCGGGAAGGCCTGCACCTGGCGGCCGCCCGAAAGACATGCATCCGCAAGCACCTTGGCCGCAGTTACCGTGCCCTGGCCGCCTCTGCCGTGCCACCTGATTTCTATCATTTCTGCCATAACAAACCTCCGAGAACACTGATTATTGAAAATTGCAAAATGCAAATTTCAAAATGGAAATTGATTTACGTTATGTTGTGCCGAAGGCACACCAAAAATTTGCAATTTTAACTCTTGAATTTTCCAATTTGCAAATAAAATTGTTGTAACCATTCAGCTTCTTTTCAGAACAGCATTAAGACAAATCTAAGAAAAAGCCCTTCTATCCGCAGATTTCGCAGATTGACGCAGATTCTAAAACCGGAATTCTGGTTTTGTTTTTATCTGCGAAATCTGCGTAATCTGCGGATAAAAAAATGACCTGAGTAGTTACAAATTGTTTTACATTTCTCTTCTGCCTTCGAGCGCCCGCTGGACCGTGTTCTCGTCGGCGTACTCGATATCTCCGCCAACCGGGAGGCCGTAGGCAATACGGCTTACCGTGACGCCGAACGGCTTGATCATCTTTAAAAGATAGAGGGCCGTGGTTTCGCCCTTTACGGTGGGGTTCGTCGCGATGATTACTTCTTTGATCCCGCCCGTCCGGATCCGCTCCATCAGGCCTTCGATCTTCAAGTCCTCGGGCCCTATGCCGTCGAGCGGGGATAGTGCGCCAAGAAGCGCATGGTAACGGCCCCTGAATATGCCGGTCTTTTCGAGAATAAGGATGTTGCTCGGCTCTTCAACAACACAGAGCCGGGATGTGTCTCGTGTAACGTCCCTGCAGATGCTGCATACTTCATCTTCGGTAATATTGTTGCATACCGAACAGTAGCGGGTATTGTTCTTAAGATCGAGAATCGCCTGGGCAATCCCGGCCGCGTCTTCCCTTGTCATGCCGAGCACCGCAAAGGAGAGCCGCTCTGCGCTTTTTTTGCCTATGCCGGGAAACCTCATGAAGGCCTCGACCATCCTGGCGAGAGTCTTGCCTGAGACCTGGGCGGCTTGAGCGGCCGCTTTAGCGTGCCGCTTCGCGCCTGCAGGCGGTTGACTTCTGTCTTGTTCTTTCACCGCCGCCGTCCTGTCCTGACCGACGCGCTCCCTGTTCAAGTTCGAACTGCGGCGTCAAGTGCGAAGTCGATGTTCATTCCGCATCCCGTAATCGTGCAATTATTATATAAGCCCTGGAGGAATACCCATGCCGGCGGTAAGCCGGGCCATCTCTTCTTTCATGAGATCCTGTGATTTCCTGAGGGCCTCATTTACGGCCGCGGTAACCAGGTCTTGCAGCATCTCGACGTCCTTTGGATCTACAACAGAAGCGTCGATCTTGATCGAAACCACTTCCTGCCTGCCGTTTGCAACAACGGTAACCATGCCGCCGCCGGACGATGCCTCTACGGTCTTGCCGGCTGCCTCTTCCTGAAGCTTCTTTACCCGCTCCTGCATCTGCTGGGCTTGTTTCATCAAATTGCTGATAATATTTTTAGACATTGAGCACCTTTAACAATGTGAGCCGTCCATAATTCCTGATGGAATTTCCATAATAAAAGATATTTTGGGGTTTTGCAACAAAAAACAAGTTTATCACTATATAAGAAATTTAAATGTTCACTCTCTGTAGCGGGGCACATTAGTCTTCGGGCTTGTCCTGCTCGATTACTTCTCCTCCGAAAATTCGGAGAGCGTCCTGAACGAGAGCGTCCTGCTCCCTGGGTTTATTTTTTTCCTGCGCCTGCGCCTGCGCCTGCGCCTGCGCCTTTGCCTTGGGCGAGGCCTTCACCTCCTGCGCAAGCGCCTGGACCTTGAGCCGGACTTTCCGGTTCAGGATGTTCTGGGCGATAAGCTCAATAATGCTGCGGCTTTCCTGATCCTCAACCTTTCCTATCTGAAAAGCGCTGCCTTGAACTCCGATAACGAGTTCGTTGTCCGTTAGGCTTACAATCCTGCTCTGGCATAGAGCGGAAAAGATGCCGGGTTTTTTCGCTTTCAGTTCCGTCATGACCCTATTCCATACGTCGCCCTGCTCCCCGCCACCGGCTGGAATAACCGGCTGAGGCGATGGCGCCGACGGTTTCGCAACCGTGGCATACGATTCGGTCCGCTCGTTTATCCTGGTCGCGGCTCCAGGCGTGCATATCTGCCCTGTAACGAGCCGCGCTTCAAGCTCTTTCATATGATCCAATACTTCGGCAAGCGGCTTGAGGGGCGGAAGATTGCATGCTTTGATCAGGCCGATTTCAAGGGTAAACCGCTGATGAGGCGACCATTTCATGTCGTCCAGTGTTTTTGACAGACTGTCGAAGAGCATGAGTACTTGTGAAGTCTCGGCGCTCCCGGCCTGCAGCTTGATAGCTTCAATATCTGCAGCCGGCAGCTCGAGGATTTCCGCCGGCTCCTGAGCGGTCTTCACGATCAGAAGGTTCCGAAGATGCTCTACAACACCGGAGAGAAACTGTCGCATGTCGTGGCCCTGCTCGAGAAGGCCGTCCACGAAACTGATCAGTTCGCCGGCATTACGGTTCAACAGCGCCTCCGTGAATTTCGAAAGCGCTTCCTGTGCAACGGTGCCGAGGGTGGCTTGAAGGTCGCTGTCCTTGATCTGCATGCCGCTGTATGACACGGCCTGGTCCAGAAGGCTTTGCGAATCACGCATGCTGCCTTCGGCCGCGCGTGCGATCATGGCCAGTCCCTGGTCGCTGATTTGTATGGATTCGGCATCGGCAATCCTGCGAAGCCGGTCTATGATTTCCTTGAGCGGAATGCGCTTGAATCCGTAACGCTGACACCGGGAGTGAATGGTAGCGGGGATCTTCTGCGGTTCGGTTGTGGCAAATATGAAGATCACATGCGGCGGCGGCTCTTCAAGGGTCTTGAGCAGGGCATTAAACGCCTCGTTCGTAAGCATGTGTACTTCGTCAATTACATAAATTTTGTACTTGCCGCCCGCCGGGGCGTATTTCACGGCTTCGCGCAACTCGCGGATATGCTCGATACCGCGGTTCGATGCGCCGTCGATTTCGATCACATCCACGGAAGTGCCGGCTGCGGTCTCCCGGCATGAATCGCATTTTCCGCACGGGGTCGGCGTCGGTCCGGTTGAACAGTTGAGCGCTTTGGCCAGGATACGGGCCGTCGTGGTCTTGCCCACACCCCGCGGTCCTGAAAACAGGAACGCGTGAGCCAGCCTGCCCGACTCAATTGCATTCTGCAGGGTGCGCGTTATATGCGCCTGGCCGACCACATCGTCAAAAATCTGCGGTCGCCATTTTCTGGCAAGCACCTGGTAACTCATAGCACGGCCTCCGGCCGCTGCAACTGCAAATTGGAAATTTGTGGTATGGACGAAGGCCATAAAATGCAGTCCTCGTTCATCCGTACCCAATTGCTCTTTTTAAGTAATGCTGTGCTGCAAACATTCGCGTTCATTTGCGGCAAAAACCTCTTGTATAAACCAAAAAAGCTCACAAACCCGGGCTTCCCTGCGGCACACCCGGAACCCGCTTACCGCTGCTTCCTTCCGGACCTGACGGGGTTCACGGGACCGCGGTTGCGCAGGACCCGGGCTCATGAGCGCGAAATCTTAAAGAACTGGAAATTGCAGATTGAAAATTATAAATTTAAAATTTACATTTTTCAATTTTCAATTCTTTCTTGTATTAATGGCGGAGAGGGTGGGATTCGAACCCACGTTAGGTTACCCTAAACACGCTTTCCAAGCGTGCGCCTTCGGCCTCTCGGCCACCTCTCCGTTTCAATTTCGAATTTTTGATTGCGGATTGCGGATTGAAAATTCAGCAACCGCCCGTTTATCTGTTTTGTCTTTTTTTATTCCGAATTCCGCATTCCGCTTGTACCCGCGCTATCGCTAGAGCAGGGTGAAATCCGCAATTTTTATGGCGGAGAGGGGGGGATTTGAACCCCCGGTGGAGTTACCCCCACAACAGTTTTCGAGACTGCCGCCTTCAGCCGCTCGGCCACCTCTCCGGAACTACTTAACGTATAACCCGCAACGGACATCTTACCACATAATTGCAACGCCGGCTTACTATCTGTTGTCAGTTGTGAGTTGTCAGTAGATTTTTCGTCCTCAGCTTCCCGAAAAAAATCTGAAGCAGTTCGCGGCATTCCGCTTCGAGGATGCCCGGAGTGATCCGGTACGTATGGTTTAACCGACCATCTCGTACTACATCGTAGGCCGAGCCAAGCGCTCCTGCCTTCTGGTCGCGACATCCGTAAACAAGCCGGTCGATCCTGGCAAGCACAAGTGCGCCTGCGCACATAAGGCACGGTTCAAGAGTCACGTAGAGAGAGGCCTCTTCGAGGCGCCATCTGCCCAGCTTCAACGACGCTTCGCGCAGCACGAGCATTTCTGCGTGAGCAGTCGGGTCCTGCCACGTTTCTCGCATATTATGAGCAGCGGCAATAACGTCACCGCTGATGACAAGAACTGCGCCGACCGGGGTTTCTCCCAGCGCAGCTGCCTTTTCTGCCTCGGCCAAGGCCAAGCGCATAAAATACTCGTCGCTCCTGTGAGTTGGATTCTCTGTTTTGTCTTTCATTCCGCACACCCTGCATTCGCGGCATAGCGCAATACTTAGACTCATTGTCGTACCATCTCGCTGACAGTCGCGAGACGGGAATCAAGGGTCTCATAACCGCTGGGCGCAGGCTCCGCAATTCTTATTCCGCATTGGTTCAATTGGTGCGTGCGCCCAAGAGGATTCGAACCGTCTAGCCGTCGCCCGTAAAGGGCTCCCCAGAAGGGGGCTCGCCCCCTCTGGATCTCCCCCGAAGCTCAGGGGAATCCTTCCCCTGAAGCCCCTTGGGCCAGAGGTTCTATTCTCCGACCACTCGTTTTATTGTCCCCGCACGTTTCTTTGTGCTTTAATACTGGTGCGCCCAAGAGGATTCGAACCTCTGGCCTACGGATTCGTAGTCCGTCGCTCTATCCAACTGAGCTATGGGCGCATTGGAAAAGCACACGGATGCAAAATACGCATCCGTGTTAAATTCTGTCCCTGTCTTGCCGGGACTATTTCGAAACTCCGCCAAGGAGCACGAGGCCGATTGACGGATGCTGGAACGGGTGTACGCCGGGCTGCATCGAGAACAACCAGTTGTTAAAAACTTCCTTGCCGCTTTCGGTTACCGCAATTTGCACCGCGGGCTGGTTAGGCTTTTCCGATGCGGAATAAAATTCCTTGTCGGACATTTTAAAGTCCGGCAGGAACGAAAGTATCTTCACCTTTATGGCTGTGCCCGGAACAGCAAGTTCGGAACCGATGTTGATGCTATACTCTTTCGTTGTCTTGCTTGCCTTATTCTCAACGGCAAGCTTGACCGCTTTCCACTTCGACGCCACTTCTTTTGAAACAACTACGGTCCGCTGCACCTTGGGCGCATTCGGCATTGCTCCTGGAGACATGCTTCCCTGCGCGCCCGGATGTCCGCCAGGCAGCTGCGACTTTTCTTCCTTCTTTTTGCATGCTCCGAAGGATAAGGCCAAGACCAGTACAACCAACACTGAAATAGTCTTCTTCATTGAAAAATGTCCTCCTTGAAATTAGCCTGTTCGGCTTTGTATTCTTGACTATGCTTTCTTCAAAAATAAAAAACCCTTAGAGAAAAAATCTACAACGACATCGCAACTTTATATCGTTACTCAACCGCTGACGAGATCAGCAGCTCAATCCGGTAAAAATGGCGGAGAGGCCGGGATTCGAACCCGGGGTGGAGTTACCCCCACAACTGCTTAGCAGGCAGCTGCCTTCAGCCGCTCGGCCACCTCTCCGTGTTGCTTCATTACTTGATTATAACGTTGTCCAATTTTCAATTCTTTTGATTATGGCGGAGAGAGAGGGATTCGAACCCCCGGAGCTTTCGCTCAACGGTTTTCAAGACCGCCGCCTTAAACCGCTCGGCCATCTCTCCGGTTTAGAAACTCGATGGACGATGCATCCGACATCCTGTTTCCTGCATCCCTTCTATCTCGCGCCCTTCGTTATTTTCTCCGCCCCTCCCATGTACTTCCTGAGCGCTTCTGGTATTACTATACTGCCGTCGGGCTGCTGATAATTCTCAAGGATAGCGACCACGGTGCGGCCAACAGCAAGTCCGGATCCGTTCAGAGTATGCACGAATTCCGTCTTTTTCCCGCCAACCGGTTTATAACGGATATTCCCGCGCCGGGCCTGGAATTCCTCGAAATTGGAACACGATGATATTTCCCGGTAACGATTCTGCGCCGGCAGCCAGACTTCGATATCGTACGTCTTCGCTGCAGAAAAACCTATGTCGCCGGTGCACAGCACGATCACCCGGTACGGAAGGCCGAGCCGCCTGAGCACTTCCTCGGCATTCGCGGTGAGCTTCTTGAGTTCATCGTACGAGCTTTCAGGCTTCGAAAACTTTACAAGCTCGACCTTATTGAATTGGTGCTGCCGTATGAGCCCCCTGGTGTCTTTGCCGTACGATCCTGCCTCGCGCCTGAAACACGGCGTATATGCCGTGTACAGCACCGGAAGGCTCTCCTCGGCCAGGATTTCGTCCTGGTGGATATTGGTGACCGGCACCTCCGCCGTGGGAATAAGATAGAAGGCGCCATTGTCGACTTTGAACAGTTCTTCTTCAAACTTTGGAAGCTGACCTGTCGCCGTCATGCTGGTCTTATTCACCATGAACGGCGGCAAAACTTCCAGGTAGCCGTGTTCCGTAGTGTGGAGGTCGAGCATGAAATTAATCAGCGCCCGCTCCAGTCGGGCGCCCATGCCTTTGTAAAGAGCAAAACGGGCCCCGGTGATTTTCCCGGCCCGGTCGAAATCGATGATGTCCAGATATTCTGCAAGGTCCCAGTGCGGTTTCGGTTCGAAGGAGAACTGAGGGGGTTGATCGCCCTGGGGCGACCAGCGCCTGATCTCTACATTGTCGTTCTCATCTTTGCCGATGGGGACTGAGGCGTGCGGGATGTTCGGGATCGTGAGCAGGAGGTTACGCTGCGCTTCTTCCAGCTCACGGGTGCCGCTCTCGAGCGCCGCGATGTCATCTCCGACGCGGCGCATCTCGGCGACCTTGTCCTCTGCAGGCTGACCGGCCTTTTTGAGCCGGCCGATTTCCTGGGAAACTTCATTGCGTTTGCGGCGAAGTGTTTCAATTTCCTGCTGCGCCGCGCGCTGTTTCGCGTCAAGTGCGAGAAACTCGGTGAAGTCGACGGTCATGCCCCGCCGGGCAAGCCCTGCTTTGACCTCCTCGACGTGCTCCCTTACCAACCGCAAATCAAGCATTTAAAGTATCATTCTCCTTCTGGGTTGTCAATAACTTTTCTTTCTGATCCTGGTCTCGAGCGCCTTGATCTTGATCTGGATTGCCTCTTTGTTGGAATAATCGGGCTCGATCTCTCTATAGAACTTGAGCGCTTCCGTCAGGTTATCGCCTGCCTCGAGGCAGCCGGCAAGCGCGAATTTGGCCTTGATTGCAAGCTCGCGGTCCGGGTTATTTTCAAGAGCTTTCCGGTAGAAGGACTCCGCCGTATTGAGCTCGCCCCTGGAGAAGGACGCTGTACCGAGCCGGTAATAGCCCAGCCTTACATTCGGCCCGGCGGGGAATTCCGTTATTTGACGGGTCCAGACCTCTTTCGCCTCGTCTGTCTTGCCGATTCTGAAAAGGCAGTCAGCGAGGCTGTAAAGGCTTTTTTCCCTTACCTCGAGATTCGTATATTCTATCGCCTTTCTATACTCCTCGCCCGCCTTCCCGTATTCATTATATCCGAGTTCGTAAATCTGGGCGATATACCATTGCGCCTGGGGGGCCATGTCCCTGTTCGGATACCTTTTGAGGAGCAGGCGGAGCGTCTCAAGCGCCATCTCCGTTTGGCCCATATACAGGAACTGGGTCACTCCTGCCCAGTAGAGCGCGTCGTCCGCCCGCGCGCTGCGCGGATGCTCTTTGACGATCCCGAAATATATCCTGACAGCGGTCGGGTAATCGCCCGCATTCCACTTGCGGGTAGCATCCTCGTATTCGTTGATGGCGGTTTTGTCGAGTGCTTCACATCCTGAAAGAATGATTCCGAGCAGGAGAACCGCAAGGGTCTTCTTCATGATCCGGCCGAACCCTCCCCTCCTTCGGGTTCCGGCGTTTGCGCACCGCTTTTCTCCGCGTCCGGTTCTTTCTCTTCCTCGCGTTCGACCAGTTTGGCGAAACTGACTACTTTGTCTCCTTCTTCAATGTCAAAAAGACGAAGGCCTTGTGTATTCCGGCCTTGCACCGAGATGTCCCTGGTCCTGATTCGAAGAACCTTACCGTTGCCCGTAATGAGAATGATCTCGTCTTCCTCTGACACCTGGGCCATGCCGATTACCCGGCCGTTCTTTTCGGTCGTTTTGATCGTGATAATACCCTTGCCGCCCCTGCCCTGGCTCCGGTAGTCCTCAAGTGTGCTTCTCTTGCCGTAGCCTTTTTCAGTCACGGTGAGTATCGTGGAGTCGTCACGCACGATTTCCATGCCGACAACCCCATTGCCTTCATTGAGCCGTATGCCGATGACTCCTTTGCCGGTACGGCCGATTTCGCGAACGTCGTCCTCGGAGAAGCGGATGGAGAGGCCGTCCCGGGTCCCGAGAAATACGTCCCGCTTGCCGTCCGTCACTTCGGCTGAGATGAGTTCGTCGCCTTCTTCGAGCTTAATTGCGATGATGCCGGAAGGCCTGGGGTGACTGTAGGACTCCAGCTCGGTCTTTTTTATGATGCCTTTCTTGGTTGCCATCAGGATGAAGTGGCCCGGAGCAAATCCCCGAATGGGAAGAGCGGCCGTGACCCTTTCGTCCTGGCTGATTTGAATCAGGTTGACGATGGCCTTGCCCTTGGCCTGTCTGCTCGCCTCAGGAATCTGGTGGACTTTAAGCCAGTATACCCTTCCCTTGTTGGTGAAAAAGAGAATATAGCTGTGCGCAGAGGCCATGAAAAGCCGCTCGACGAAATCCTCTTCCTTGGTCTCCATGCCGATTTTGCCCTTGCCCCCGCGTTTTTGGGCCCGGTATGTGGTCAGGGCGTTTCGCTTGATGTAGCCTGCATGGGAGATCGTAATCACCATGTCTTCGTCCTTGATAAGGTCCTCGATATCGATCTCCGAGGTCTGGGCCACGATTTCGGTCCGCCGCTCATCACCATATTCCTGCTTTACCGCCAGCAGTTCGTCACGGATGATTTTCATCACGAGCGCGTCGGAGCCGAGAATTTCGTTCAGGCGGGCTATCTCCTTGATCACTTCATCATACTCCGCGATAATCTTGTCCCGCTCCAGTCCTGTAAGGCGCTGCAGCCGCATCTTGAGAATGGCCTGCGCCTGTATCTCCGACAGTTTGAACTCTCTTACCAGTCCGTTTTTGGCTTCTTCGGGATTTGCCGACGCCTTGATCAGCGCGATCACCGCATCAAGGTTGTCGAGCGCGATCTTGAGGCCGAGCAGGATATGCGCCCGCTCCTCGGCTTTCCTGAGGTCGTATTTAGTCCTCCGCACAACGACTTCGCGTCGGTGCTGAATGAAATTCGAGAGCAGTTTGCGGAGGTTCAGGATGCGCGGCTGGTTGTTTACGAGCGCAAGCATGATGACCCCGAACGTCGATTGCATCGCGGTATGTTTATAAAGCTGGTTCAAAATAACGTTCGTTATTTCGCCCTTTTTAAGCTCGATCACGATCCGCATGCCTTCGCGGTCGGATTCATCCCGTATCTCGGAAATACCCGTGATTTTTTTCTCCTGGACCAGTTCCGCGATCCTTTCGAGCAGCCTGGCCTTGTTCACCTGGTACGGCAGTTCGCTTACAACGATAGTCTCGCGGTCGCCCTTGCCCTCCTCGATCACGGCCCGGGCGCGCATCTGTACGATGCCGCGGCCTGTCATGTACGCCTGCTTGATCCCCTCATAGCCGTGGATAAACGCTGCGGTTGGAAAATCAGGCCCCTTGATCGCCGTCATCAGCTCCGGGATGGAAACTTCGGGATTGTCGATCATCATGACGAGGCCGTCGACTACTTCGGTGAGATTGTGAGGAGGGATGTTCGTTGCCATGCCGACCGCGATGCCGGCTGAACCGTTGATCAGCAGGTTCGGCACGCGCGTGGGAAGAACCGAAGGTTCCACGGTCGTGTCGTCGAAGTTCGGGACGAAATCAACGGTTTCCTTGTCTATGTCCGCAAGCAGCTCTTCCGCCAGCTTGGTGAGCCTGGCCTCGGTATAACGATACGCCGCTGCCGGGTCACCGTCGATGGACCCGAAGTTGCCCTGCCCGTCCACGAGAAGGTAGCGCAGGTTGAAGTCCTGCGCCATCCTGACCATGGTGTCGTAAACCGCACTGTCGCCGTGAGGATGGTACTTCTTCAGGACTTCGCCGACAACACCGGCGCTCTTGGAGTATTTTTTATTGTGCAGGAGTCCTTCGCGAAACATCGCGTAGAGAATGCGCCGATGTACGGGTTTTAATCCGTCCCGGACATCGGGAAGAGCCCGCCCCACGATTACGCTCATGGAGTAATCGAGGTATGCGGTTTTCATTTCTTCTTCGATATTGATCTGTGATTTTATCTCTTGTGATTCCATATAATCTCTTTTTTGGACCAAGGCAACCGTGTTGCCGTTTTTTCTGAAACCGGCGATAACTCGCCGCCTATAACGCCGACACGGTCGGCTCGCTCCAAACTAAATATCGAGGTTCCTCACTTCGAGCGCATGCCGCTGTATAAAGATTCTGCGCGGCTCAACCTGGTCGCCCATGAGGATGGTGAAGATCTCGTCCGCCTTAACCGAGTCCTCGACCGTTACCTGCAGGAAGGTTCGCTGTTCGGGATCCATCGTCGTTTTCCAAAGCTGCTCGGGGTTCATCTCGCCCAGACCTTTATACCGCTGTATCGCAAGACCTTTTTTCCCGAGATCAAGTACATGATAGACAAGTTGGCCGCTGTCGTCGAAGCCCTTCTCCTCGCCCTTCTCCCTGATTTTATAGGGCGGCGCGCCAAGCCCCAGAATCGCCGGCGAAAGGCTCTGAAGCTCACGGAACTCGGGTGTCGTTACAAAGTTCTCATCCAGCATTATGCTGGAATGCGCTGCGTCATATTTGGAATCGAACCGGAGCCGCAGCGCCTGGTGTTCCTCGTCCTGCTCAATCGCCCAATCCGTCCTGGTTTTGGGATGGAACCGCGTCAGATACTCTTCAACGGAGTGAGCCATGGCTTTCAGCTTTTCCTCCTCTTTGAGGAAGGCCTTCGTGAATGATTTATCGAAGAGCAATGCGCGCAGGACCGTCACATCGAGTCGTTTTCTGCGGAACTTATCGAGCGTCCGCTCGAACTGTACCAGTTTCTTAAGCGTGGGGGTAAGCCGTTCGCCTGCCACCCATCCTCCCTGTTCCGGCACAAAAAGCTCGATGTCCTCTGCGGCCAGGTCGAGCAGAAAGTCCTCCATGCGCGAGTCGTCTTTGATGTAGCGCTCGGTCTTGCCGCGCTTCACTTTGAAAAGCGGCGGCTGAGCAATGTAGAGATATCCCCGCTCGATTATCTGGGGCATCTGCCGGTAGAAAAAGGTCAGCAGCAGGGTCCTGATGTGCGCCCCATCCACGTCTGCGTCCGTCATGATAACGATGCGGTGATAGCGCAGCTTGGCAATATCGAATTCTTCCGACCCGATGCCGGCTCCGAGGGCCGTGATAAGGATCTTGATTTCCTCGCTCGAAAGCATCTTGTCGAAGCGGGCTTTCTCGACGTTCAGGATCTTTCCTTTGAGCGGCAGAATTGCCTGGTTCTTCCGGTCCCTGCCCTGTTTCGCAGAACCGCCGGCTGAATCGCCTTCGACGATAAACAGTTCCGAAAACGCCGGGTCTTTCTCCTGGCAGTCTGCAAGCTTTCCGGGGAGCGACGTGGAGTCAAGCACCCCTTTGCGGCGTGTAAGTTCTCGCGCTTTTCTTGCTGCCTCGCGGGCGCGGGATGCAGTGAGCGCCTTCTCCGCGATCTTTCGCGCTACTACCGGGTTTTCCTCGAGATACGCTCCGAGCATATCGTTTACCATGGCTTCAACGATGCCCTTGACCTCGCTGTTGCCCAGCTTGGTCTTGGTCTGGCCCTCGAACTGCGGGTTCGGCAGGCGAACGCTTACGACAGCCGTCAATCCTTCCCTCACGTCGTCTCCGGAGAGGGCCTCCATGCCGTTCTTAAGAAGGCCGCTCGCAACCGCATACCCGTTCACGGTTCTTGTGAGGGCGGCCTTGAACCCGATAAGGTGGGTGCCGCCTTCCTGGGTGTTGATATTGTTGGCGAACGCGAACACCTGCTCCACATAGCTGTCATTGTACTGCAGCGCAATCTCGACAAAAATTCCGTCGCGCTCCCGGAAGATATAAATGGGCGCGGGATGCAGCGCGATCTTGTTCTTGTTCAGATACTCTATGAACGAAACAATGCCGCCTTCGTAGAAAAAGGTCTGCTTCTTGCCGGACCGCTCATCCTGGATCGTGATCTTGAGGCCCCGGTTCAGAAACGCAAGTTCGCGCAGCCGCTGCGACAGAATATCATAACTGTATTCGCGGTCTTCAAAAATGAGGTAATCCGGCTTGTAGGTTATCTTTGTGCCTGCTCCGGTGGTCGTGCCGCTGACGGCAAGGGGCGCCTGCGGAGCGCCGCGTTCATAGTGCTGCTGGAAAACTTTTCCATTCTGCTTGATCTCCAGGTCAAGCCACTCGGACAAGGCGTTCACGACAGAAACGCCGACCCCGTGGAGACCTCCCGAGACTTTATACACTTCGCCGTCGAATTTACCTCCGGCATGGAGCACGGTAAGCGCAACCTCGGCGGCCGAGCGTTTTTGCGCAGTATGCATCTGGGTGGGTATGCCGCGCCCGTCGTCTGTTACGGTTACACTGTTGTCGATATGGATAATGACATCGATGTTCTTGCAGAAGCCCGCCATGGCCTCATCGACGCTGTTGTCCACAAGTTCATATACGAGATGATGAAGTCCTACGCTGCCCGTGCTGCCGATATACATTGCCGGCCGCTTGCGAACAGCTTCAAGGCCTTCGAGCACTCTTATACTGTCTGCTGTATATTCCATCTTACCTCGCAAAAAGAGGGATTTGTCCGTAGCGGATCAATCCCTCACGTCGTACTCCGTTACTCCATTGAAAAATGAAAATTGGAAATATCAAATTGCATTGCTATTTCTTCAATTTTCAATTTTCAATTTCCCATTCGACATTCAAAGAATGTCGTCACACTCTCATCGGCATAACAACGCACTTGTAATGATCGTCGCCTACTTCGGTCATCAAACACGGGCTGAGAGCGTCGCTCAGCTCGATGGCAATCGTCGCGCGATCCATTGCGCCAAGTACATCCATAAGATAGCGGGAATTAAAACCGATCGTTATCGCTTCGCCCTTGTACTCGACGGAGAGCTCTTCATTGGCCTCGCCCACTTCCGGATTGTTGGTCGAGAGAAGCAGCTTGTCTTTTTCGAGCTGCATCTTCACGGCGTTCGTTTTTTCTTTCGACAAAATCGAAACCCGCTTCACCGCGTGGGTGAAGATGTCTTTGTCAACGACGACCTTCTTCGTGCTCTTCGAAGGAACGACCTGGAGATAGTTGGGATAATTGCCGTCGATCAGCTTCGAAACCATAATCAGGGAATCACGTTTGAAAACCGCATGGTTCTTGCTGAACCCCAGGCGCAACTCGGCGTTTGATGAATCCTCCTCAAGAAGCCGGCGAAGCTCCATCATTGCCTTCTTGGGTATGATCATGCTCTCTTCTTTATGCTTGGCGTCCACAACCCGGTCGATCATCGACAACCTGTGGCCGTCTGTACCGACCATGCGGATGTTCAGTCCCTTGCCTGAAGCGGACATGTGCACGAATAAACCGTTCAGAACGTATCGTGCATCGTTTTCGCCGACCGAGTACAGCGTCTTTTTTATCATTTCGCGAAGAGTTCCGCCCTCTATGGCGATCATACCGTCTTCCGGGACTTCCGGAAGGGCGGGGAATTCTTCTTTCGGGAGCGCCACAAGCTTGAACTGCGAGTGGCCGGATGTTAACTTTATCCAGTTCCCGTCTTCAACGCTGAGTTGAATATCTTCCGCCTGCAGCTCGCGAACGATTTCATACATTTTCTTGGCGGATACGGTCACCGCGCCCTGTTTTTCAACCTCAGCGGAATATCGCCCGCGAAGCCCTATCTCAAGATCCGTTGCTACTATCTCGACGCCGGCGCTGTCTGCTGTCAAAAGCATGTTGGAGAGAATCGGCATCGTATTCTTCTTTTCAACGACGCCCTGGATCCTCTGCAAACCCTTCAGGATTTCTTCTTTCTTGATCTTCAGTTTCATCTGATGAAGCCTCCTGTGAGTGGTCCAAGAATACTATCAGAATCGCCGGTAAATAGCAACAAATATTTTAATTGTTTTCCTTAATAATCAGTGCCTTAATTGCTTAATCAACATCTCTATGCGCGCCCGGAGTTCCGCGTCTTTTTCCTTCTTCTCCTCTATGACTTTACAGGCGTGGATAACCGTACTGTGATCCTTGCCGCCGAAAAAGTTGCCGATGTCGGGAAGCGAAGATCCGGCCTGGTGTCTGCAGAGATACATCGCGACCTGGCGCGGCAAAACTACTGCCTTTGTTCTGCGTTTAGATTTCAAATCGGATATTTTTACTCCAAAGGTTTCCGCGACAACCTTCTGGACCAGCTCGTTTGTTATAATTTTTTCGCGATTGTCGAGGATATACTTAAGCTCGTTCTGCGCAAGCTCCTGGGTGATCTCGGTATTGGTCAGGGAGGAAACGGCGCCCAGTTTCACGAGCCCGCCTTCCAGTTCTCTGATGTTGTTTTTCATCATTGACGCAAGAAATTCCGCAACATCATCGGGCAGGCGTATGCCCCAGAACTCCGCTTTTTTCTTCAGAATCGCGATTCTTGTTTCGAGGTCCGGCGCCTGGATGTCCGAGATCAATCCGCACTCAAATCGTGACCGGAGTCGCTCTTCGATATCGGGAATTTCCTTCGGCTGTCGGTCGCTGGTCAGCACGATCTGTTTCTGCGTCTCATAGAGTGTGTTAAACGTGTGAAAGAATTCTTCCTGCGTCCGTTCTTTGCCTGCGATAAACTGAATATCGTCGATCAAGAGCACGTCCATGTTACGGTATTTCTGCCTGAATTCTTCCATCCGCTGATGACTCATGCGGTTGATCAACTCGTTTGTAAATTGTTCCGATGAAAGATATGCAACTTTGGTTTTGAGAGATTTGCTTTGAATATGATGCCCAATGGCATTCACAAGATGTGTTTTCCCCAGTCCGACGCCGCTGTAAATAAAGAGTGGATTGTATGCTCTGCCGGGGGCGTCAGCCACCGCCTTGGCTGCTGCATGCGCGAACTGGTTGCTGGGACCCACAACAAAGTTATTGAAAGTATATTTTCGTTCAAAAAAGCCGACTTTCTCTTCACGGACTTCTTTCTTGTCTTCTTTTACGTGGCGCACTGCTTTTTTGGTTGCCTGAGGCTGTACGAAAAAATCAATATCCATGTCGCTTTTTTTCGTAACTTCTTTTATAACATCGGATATGGTGCTCCAGTAATGTTCCCTGATCCAATCTCTGTGAAACTTGCTCGGTACCTCGATAACAAGCCGGTTTCCGTCCAGAGACATGAGTTTAGACTGACTGAACCAGGTGTCGTAACCCTGCTTGGACATTCGATTTTCTATCAATAACAGTATTTCTTCCCAAACTCTTTCCTGATCCATAAAAAAACCCCAAAAATAGTCCTGGTTACAAACATGCTTATCCACACCTGTGGACAACGATATTTCCTCTTATATTTCGGAATGTTTGGTTCTCGCTCGGAGGCTTATAGTCCGCTTTTTGAACCCTTTATTTTGCGTGATTTTGTATGGCCATAACGGACTATGCCTAGCATGCATATTGCAAAATATAGTGTGACGAGGACGTTTCGCAGCGGTCAGCGAGAACTGACTATATCAGAACCCCGTCTTCGAGGCAAGGTATTTTTCCGTGCGTCTCCAGCGTCCTGATTAAACAGCGTTTAATATAGCTTCTATTTGGCAGATAATAACAATATTTTTTTCACGTATGTATGTAATTGATTTATATGTGTTAAATTGTTATGTAAAAAATTGCTTGACTTCGAAACTATTCATTGATATTATCAAACAGCTGTTTCATTATAAAAAATGGAGGTGAAAAACATGTCTGTCGATATTAAACCGGATCAGGTACTGGATGCTAAGGGTTTAAACTGTCCATTGCCCATTTTGAGAACCAAAAAAGCCGTCGAAGCCCTGTCCAAGGACCAGATTTTAAAAGTTGAGACAACCGACCCTGGATCCAAAAACGATATGGCGTCCTGGGCAAAAAGAACGGGTAATGAACTCGTAAAGGTTGAAGAGGGGTCTGGCTCGTTCTCGTTTTATATCAGGAAAACAGCCTAGGGAGGTATCCGATGGCACAGAAAAAAATGACGATTATCGCATCCAAGGGATCGCTCGACATGGCGTATCCGCCCCTGATCCTTGCGACTACCGCTGCGGCCATGGATGTTGATGTAACCATCTTTTTCACATTCTATGGGCTCGAAATCATAAAAAAAGAGAACGCGGAGAAACTGAAAATTTCTCCTTTGGGAAACCCGGCCATGCCTATGCCGGTTCCTATCCCGACGCTCATAGCGTCCATGCCAGGCATGGAGGCCATGGCAACCGGCATGATGAAATCGATGTTCAAGAAGCACGGCGTAGCAACCATAGGACAGCTGCTCGGCATTGCCAGGGAGAGCGGAGTAAAGCTTATCGGTTGTCAAATGACGATGGATGTAATGGGCATCAAACACGAGGACATTATCGATGGAGTTGAGTTCGGCGGGGCCGCGACCTGGCTCGACGCCGCATCGGATTCTCAAATTAATCTTTTTGTCTAAACTGACATAGCGAGGTTTAATAATAACCGGTCCTCATAGAGAGGCCGGTTTTTTTTGGCGCATTTTCGTAAAAGAAATATTTGCTCGACTCGTAAAAGCCGGATTAACCGCAGTGTCACACTGGGCGCGTAGGAAACGACATCTTTAAGGTCTTTTTTTCTCTGTGTCTCAGCGTCTCGGGTGAATTTCGTTTTTTTGAATGTATCAATATTTCTTGCTGAAACAGCCTCGCTCTTTCCGTTTTGGACGAGCAGCAAGGTTCTGGACTTTTATTTCGATTTATGATAAAAATCGGATCAATTATGATTATTCCCGAAAAGCTTAAATTCGACGAGAAGGGTCTTATCCCGGCTGTTATTCAGGACTGGCGCACTAACGAAGTCCTCATGGTCGCCTACATGAACGCAGAATCAGTGCGCAAAACCGTAGAGAGCGGGCTCACCTGGTTCTGGAGCCGGTCTCGCCAGAAATACTGGCAAAAGGGAGAGACGTCGGGACACATTCAGCGTGTTCAAGAGATCCTGTACGACTGCGACCTGGACACGCTCCTGATCAAAGTGGAACAAACCGGGCCGGCATGCCACACCGGAAATCGGAGCTGCTTTTTCAGAAGCTTTCAGAAAGACCAGGGGGGGAATAAGTGAGTTCTGATTCTAAATGCCTTTTCTGTAAGATTATCAAAAAAGAAGTTCCCTCCGTAATCGTGTATGAGGACCATCTCGCAACAGCGTTTCAGGATGTGAAGCCGCAGGCGCCGGTCCACATTCTCGTCGTTCCAAAAAAACACATTTCTGACATTCACAGCATGGCAGAAACCGACAAGGATCTCATCGGGCACCTCTTTTTAGCGGCGAAAAAGATTGTACATCAAAAAGGACTCGATACGAACGGGTACCGGCTCGTCATCAATAACGGCGCAGACGCGGGCCAGACAGTATTTCACATTCATCTTCATATTCTTTCCGGCCGTAGATTTTCCTGGCCTCCTGGTTAATGCACAGATCTGTGTGGGTTGTCGCTGGATAACCTGTGAACATTTCGGCCGGCAAGGATATCAACACCTGTTTCTTCAAAAACTCACATCTGTTTCTACAGCTTAATGCTTACATTTTTTATATCCTTTTCAAAGCATTGATCGGAGTTCCAACATTTTCACACACTATATTACTACTACTACTAATTATTTATATATACAGTCTTTAGTAATAAGACAACTGCCGGCTTGTGGATATCGGTCAGGAAATAGCAAAATATCTTTTGTGATTAATTTTAAAAATAAAAAAAATTAGAGAAGAGTTCAAGACTGTCATGAAAAACATTGCTAATTTCTTATTTGAGGCGGGCATGTTGAAACGGACGCCCCGAAGCGGGTTTCAGTTTCTTGGGTCTGGCGTGGAATCGGTTGCGGACCATATTTTTCGAACAACCTATATCGGCTATACGCTTGGTAAGATGGCTGCAGGCATAGACGTCGACAGAATACTCAAAATGTGTCTTTTTCACGATCTGCCGGAGGCGCGGACCGGTGATCTTAACTATGTAAACAAGAAATACGTCGAAGCGCATGAGAAAAAAGCCGTGGATGATCTCGCACAAACACTGCCGTTCGGAGAAGAGATAAAGAAACTCATTCTCGAATTCACCGAAGGAAACACCGAAGAGTCGAAACTGGCCCGGGATGCGGATCAGCTCGAGATGATTTTGGCACTCAAGGAATACAAAGACCTGGGAAACAAATATGCCGACGAATGGCTTGAGTTCTCACTAAGACGGCTTGTGACGGATTCGGCAAAACAGCTTGCAAAGACAATTCTCGAAACAGATTCATCGCTGTGGTGGTTCAGCGACAAAGGCGATTGGTGGGTCAGCGGCGGCAAGCGATGAAAGCGTGTGATACGCTGATCCTGATGAGGTTCTCTCATTGATATCGATGTGATAGATACGACATCCGCCTGCCGCATAGTGTTCCACCAGGGGCGCGGTCCGCTCCCGGTAGATATCAAGTTTTTTCTGGACCAACTGCCGTGTATCATCATTCCGTCCGAGCCTGTCACCGCCTGTATTTTCCTCTATTCTTATAATAATTGAGTCAATGGAGCAGTTAAGGACAATGACTGCCTGAACGTTCGCAATAGCCGCGATGTCGCGCGCCTGGCCGGTGTGCCGCGGTATCCCGTTCAGAAGGAGAGCGTCTCCCGGACGGAAACGAGAGCGCTCAAGAAACAACTCTATGATCTTTCTCGCAAGGCGGAAGTGCTCGTTTTCCAGGAGTAGACCGCTTTCCAGAACGCCGAGTATAAAATCCCTTTCAGACCGGGAGTACGAATCAGCGCCAATCCCGGAAGAGATTGAGCGAAGTTCCGATCCGAAATCCAGGTGATGCGAGCGTCTTCCGAGAAAACCGCGTGTGGCTATCAATTCACCGAGAGGGCTTTTCCCAGAACCGGTAGGCCCCAGAATAAGCAGGGCATTGACCGGATAAAGGGAAGACATCTTGTCTCCTTGCCTTTTTGACTTTCCCTTCACTTTTACTCCTCTCGATGAGCTCGTATTTTTCTCAGGCTTTCCAGGCTTTTCTTAGAAGCAATTGTAAGGTGCTGTTCAGGTATCTCATCAAGCCTGAACCATCCGATTTTATCGCACTTGTGAGGCTCTTTTATAACAGCTGTTCCGCCCCTGAATCGGCACAGAAAGGTTGGCGAGATCCAATGCTGTTTTTCTGCCGGGATGATGTGATTTACTACGTCGAGAAGCTCCAACACTTCGATCTCGAAGCCGTATTCTTCCATGACCTCGCGAGCAAGTGCATGTTCGAGCGTTTCTCCGAACTCGACGCAGCCGCCGGGGAATTCCCATTTGCCGGATTCATTGCGCGCTTCCCTCCCCCGTAGGGCGAGGAACACCTTGCCGTCTCCGTTAAGGATAACAGCACCTGTTCCTACACCTATGAAATCGACCCCTTTTTTCATTTCAAAAACTTTATCGGCACTGGTTTAATGTCTTTTTACTGGACGCAGACTACCAAATTATATTTTAAAAGTCAAAGGACGAGAAAAATGCCGTGTCTTTGTTATCAATTGGATGCTCGCTGGCTGCCTTTAGTCTCACATGTTTTCAATAAGAAAAAAAATCCTGTAAGATGATGCTAGAATTTGAATAGGAGGCCGCGGGCCTCCAAAAGAATTTCAGAGACAAGCAAAAGGAGGAAACCAATCATGCCAGTCAGTACAAAATCAGATATCCTCAAAGGAATGAAGGGTTCGACAAACAACATCAATGTCGGAAAAGCCGAGCGTTGGGCTTCAATTTTGGGGGGCAGTGCGCTCGCCCTGTACGGCCTGACTCAAGATACCGTGCAGGCCAAGGCCGCTCTCTCTATCATAGGCGGCTATCTGTTCTACAGGGGGACGACAGGTTACGACCCGCTTTACCAGGCAATGGGTATGGACACAAGCACAATGGTGAGCAGCGTGGATGTAGAAACGAGTATTATCATAAATCGGAGCCCCGAAGAGGTATATCGCTTCTGGCATAACTTCGAGAACCTGCCGCGCTTCATGGAGCATCTTGAATCAGTAAAAGTTCTCGACAGCCGCCGGTCTCACTGGGTAGCCAGCGTGCCGGGCGGATTCAGTTTCGAATGGGATGCGGATATGATCGAGGACATTCCGAACCAGTTGATCAGCTGGCATTCCCTTCCCAGCGCCGAAGTGCAGAACCAGGGCAGTGTCGAATTCAAGAGAGTTCCCGGCGGCACGGAACTGTTTTTCAAGGCCAGCTATGCGGTCCCGGGCGCCATAGGAGCAACCTCAAAACTGTTCCAATATATAACAGAAAAACAGCTGAAAAAAGAACTGCGTCAGTTCAAGAACATGATTGAGTCCGGAGAGATGATGCGAGCAGCGTAGCATCGTGTTTTACTAGTGAACCGTGCGTGCAGGACCCCGGGAAGCCTCCCGGGGTCCTGTCCTTCTCCCCGCCGATGAGAAATTCTCTTCATTCTGTAACCTTCGAAGAAGGCTCGTTTTTCGCTTGACATATTTGCGTTTTGTCTTATAATACCCCCCTATTCAAAAACGCGAAGGAGCAGGGTGATGTCCGAAACAACAGCGCAAAAGAGCAATCTCAAACAGAAAAGATCGCAGGGTTTCAGATCGAGGATGGAGACCGCGGGCGGCAGAAAGGCGATTAACCGCCGCAGGGCAAAAGGAAGAAAACGGCTCGCGGTATAAATCGACTGCCCAACGCGCATGCCGTACGCATATCGAAAAAGCGAGCGCATACGAACAAACAAGCAATTTGTCTCTGTCATGAAAGGAAAAAGACTGTCGGTTGACGGTCTTTCTCTGTTTTATGCGCAGAACGACACAGGAAATTTCAGGGTCGGAATATCGGTCAGCAAGAAGCTGGCAAATGCAGTCGGGAGAAACCGGCTGAGGCGCCGCATCCGGGCCTGCATCATGAAAGTTTTACAAGGTTATTCGTCAGGGTATGACCTCGTCTTTGTCGCACGGCGCGAAATTTCCTCCGCCGGTTATGAAGAGATTTTGAAAACCGTCCAAAAAATTCTGCAGCGCACCGCTCTTCGCAATCTGAAGCCGGAAGGCACCGCATCATGAAAAAAGCGTTCATCTTCACGATTGGTCTGTACCGTCGCTATCTGTCTCCGGTTTTCCCGCCGACCTGTCGGTTTACCCCGACCTGTTCAGAGTATGCGATTGAGGCCTTCACGAAAAAAAACGTTTTGAGAGCGATCTGGATGACAGTGCGCAGAGTCGCCAAATGTCATCCGTTTCATCCCGGCGGATACGACCCTGTTCATTGATCCCGGAGGTTAAATGGAAACACGTCGTTTTATTCTAGCACTGTCCCTGTCGTTGATAGTATTCCTGGTATACGTGCGTTTCTTCGCTCCTGAGCCGTCCGTGAAAGGCCCGGTTCCCGAGGCACCCATGGAAGAAAAGGCGGTCGAAAAGACCGAAAAGCAGGCTTCGCAGCCGGCGCTTACCCCGGAAGCGGCAGCGGCCAGGATTGAACAGGCTGCAAAGGGCAGGGAGATTGTCATTGAAACAGACCTCGTGAAGGCTGTGGTCAATACGGCAGGCGGCGTGATCACGGGGATAGAGCTGAAAGGTCATCGCGAAGCGGACACAAAAGAGGTCGGTCTTATAGCGACGTATAAAAAGATAACCGGACAGGCGCCGAAGGAAGAGAAGCCGCAACGGGAACTTGGCAACGTGCAGCTCGTACCGGCATATAATATCGACCGAAAAGACATCGTTGAACCGCTGACACTTATTCCGCTTGACAAGGCGTTGTACAAGATTTCACGTGTTGAATACCGTGCCAGTTCGGAAGGCATCCGGCTCAGCAAGGACAAGCCCACGGACACTCTTGTTTTGACGTATGCGGGTCCGGGCGGAATCACAATTGAAAAGCGACTGACTTTTCACAACAACAACTACAAGGTTGACATTGCCGTGAACACGAAAGCCCTTGACGGGTACAATATTTTTCTCGGCACGGACTTCGGAATTGCGGACAAGCTGAGCAGCGACGCGAGCGGCCGCGTGGGGCTGGTAGCAAACGTGGACGGAAAAGTTACGACCGACAAGCTGGATAAAATCAAGGGCGAGGCGCAATACACCGGTACGATAGGATGGTTCGGGCACGAGGACAAGTACTTTACCGCTACGATGGTCAATGGAACCCCCGGAATACTAACCAGCACAAAAACACCGGGAGCAGCGAAAACCGGAGACCTTCTTACAACGAGTCTGACGGTAAAAGAAAAAACGGATTCGCGTACCTATGCGCTTTATGCAGGACCGAAGAGTTATACTTTGCTCAAAGAGCAGGGTCATGGACTGGAGCAGATGGTGGACTACGGCTGGTTCGGAATACTGGCGAAGCCGATGTTCTGGCTGCTTCAGCAGTTCTACAGAATAACGAGCAACTACGGCATTGCGATCATCCTTCTTACCATTGTGGTTAGGGCTTTACTTTTCTATCCTTCGCTGAAGAGCGCGACAGCCATGGAGGAAATGAAGAAGATCCAGCCGCAGATCACTGCTCTTCGCGAAAAATACAAGAAAGATCCGCAGCGGATGAACCAGGAGATGATGAAGATGTACAAGGAGCACAAGGTGAATCCGCTCGGCGGCTGTCTTCCGATGCTTCTGCAGCTGCCCTTCTTCGTCGCACTCTACAACGTACTGTCGGTCTCGATCGAGCTTCGGCAGGCGCCGTTCATTTCATTCTGGATAAAGGACCTTTCCGTTCACGATCCCTTCTATATCCTGCCGGTTCTTATGGGAGTCAGCATGATTGCCACGATGAAGATGACTTCGGCCACTCCCGACCCGCAGCAGGCCAAAATCATGATGTTCATGAACGTTGCCTTTATTTTTCTTTTTGCGTGGCTGCCGGCGGGGCTGCTCCTCTATATCACACTGAGCAACCTGCTGTCGATTGTGCAGCAGCTGTATGTGAGGAAATTGCTCGCGAGGTAGCAGCGCAGGAAAAGGTCTCTTGAGAAAAAAGAAAAGGATCTTGAACTCCATGACAGCCTTTGGAGGACAGGATCCTTTTCTTGTTATAAAATATTGACAAGCTCTAGATCGAAGGTAAGCTCTTTTCCCGCCAGAGGATGATTAGCGTCAAGCGTGAGCGTGGATTCCGTTATGCCGGTGACGGTTACAAGTATGACTTTATCGTCGGGCTGCGTGAACTCGAGTCGCTGGCCGACTTTGGGCTCGGCCTCAAGGGGGAGCTGGTCCCGCTTCATGGTAATGATTAAATCATCACGCCGCTGTCCATATGCTTTCTCCATCGGGATCTTGGTGGTTTTCGATTCTCCGATATTCATGCCGCTCACAGCCTGCTCGAACCCGACTATTACCTGCCCGTTGCCGATGATAAACTGAAGCGGATGGCGGTTTCGTGACGTATCGAAAACCTTGCCGTCTTCCAGTTTACCCGTATAATGCACTTGGACCGTATCTCCCTGTTTTGCCTGTGCCATTCTCTCTCCTTTTTAATACGAATCGTGAAGCTTCACGTGGACGAACACCTGGCTGTTCTCTATTTATCCGTACCAAGTTCAGCAGTTTACCCGTTCTTATCGATGTCTGCAATAACATTTTGACCATCAGCCTGACAGGGAGGTATGGACTGTTGACAACATATCGAGCGTGGTATATTGTACATCAGACGGAAAGCGGGAGGTCTGATGACGAACCCTATAAAGATCATTTATTCTTACAGGTTCAAAAACGGTTCAATAACCACTTTTAATCTTCTGCTCGACGATCAGACGCTCGGCCTTATCCTCGAAAAGAAGCAGGACCCGCCGGTTTGGACGCTGCTCAACCATAAACGATGTGAAAACTGTCCGCTTGACGCTCAAGTCCGTACATACTGTCCGATAGCTCTGAATTTTGCGGACATAGCGGAACAGTTCAAGGACATGCTTTCTTATGAGAGTGTCGGGGTCACTGTTACTACCGCAGACCGGACATACACTAAAGATACAACGATTCAGCAGGGCCTCAGCCCGCTGATCGGTATTATCATGACCACGAGCGGATGTCCGATCATGGAGCACCTGAAGCCGATGGTAAGGTTCCACCTCCCGTTCGCGTCCCTGGATGAGACGATCTTCAGAATGGTGTCGATGTACCTTATGGTGCAGTATTACCGCCACCACGATGGGAAACCCGCTGAATGGGGGCTTGACGGGCTTCTTAAGGTCTACGGGGAAGTAAGCATCGTAAACCGTGATTTTGCAAACCGGCTGAGGGACGCTGCAAAGAAAGACGCAAACATCAACGCACTCGTAAACCTCGACTGCTTCGCGGCAATGCTGCCGCTTGCAGCAGAAGATTCGCTGCAGGCGATCAAGCCGTATTTTTCGGCGTACTTTACGTGAATTATAGAAATGCATTGCTCACACGGAGCCACAAAGGCACGAAGAGACACATTAAAGCAAATATATTTTAGTTTCACGACTTTGTTTATGCCAGCGTTTTCGAAAGAGCAGGGTATGTGAGATACATTAATTAAGGAATTCTATTATGGACAAACCGTTACCCAAGCCGCCGAACAAGGCCTTCGGAAGAAAGAATAATTTTGAGCAGGAAGAGGAACAGGGATCACTCCTTGCAGACCGCATGGCACAGGCTGCGGCAGAAGGAAAGCTGGACCAATTCCTGAAAGATGAGATGCCTGATAACGAATACGCCCGGAACCTGGCAAGTATGATGATGGGCATGACCGGAATGATGCCCGGCATCGGTCCGGGGATGAAGTCGCCTGAAGCAAAGATAGGAGAGCCCCGTCAACAGCCGGATGAGAAGCCTATTGAAGTTCCCGAAGATGTGCGGCAAGCGATCATGGGCGGCGACGTGCAGAGTTTGATGGGACTTCTTCGTAAGGAGCATCAAAAACGAAATCCCGAAGCCGCAGTCGAGAGCCCGGAAGCAGTGGCGCCCTCTTCTTCCGAGGAATCATCCTCAACAGTTCAACCCACCATCGACAAAGAGACCATCGACGCCCTCGTTCAAATCGCATCCGATAACAGCGTGACCCTGGACTGGATTATACTGCGTGCCATCAAGGTTTATGTGCAGGAGTATCAGAAGACGGGGAAGTTATAACGTTCCTGCGCCGCAGCACCCGTCAATATTATCGACTCTTCGGTCTGCGCAAATAATCATAGAGCATGTTGTGACTTCTTCAAAATGTCCTTTGCATTACCCGGAGAATGATCTCTCTTTCTGCATTATTTTGTTGACACATTAAAAGACGATTGCTAGACTCATTTCGCCTCGCCGCAACATCTTTCTTTTCCACGCTAGCTTTACCTGCAGCAGTTTTAATCTTTTGCAGATTCGGATTTCTGTCAGAATATTTTTGTGATTTTCACCGTTCCACGCCGATCACTTCGCGGCATGTGAACTCGGTTCAACGCAGGTTTCAACTATTTTTCTGCATCTCCTATGTCAAAGCAGAAGCAGTGGTATAGACCAGAGCTCAGAGTATGACTATACCGGGACATCAAACAAGGAGCGTCATGAAATATCTCATTGCCATTATTTTGTTTTGTGTCTTTTTCTTCGGGCAATCTACGTGCGCCGATGAAAATCGGGACATTACCGGATACGCCGGCCTATATTGGAGGATGACGCTTGAAAATGCTAAGGACAAGTGCGGAGCGTATTTCTCTGTCGGCAAAGAAGGAGACTATTACTTCTGCAATAGGATAAAGGAATTTCAGGGTGTTGATTTATCCAGGGGATTCGGGGTTGCGAGAAAGGCCGGCCTTTTCACGCCTGCGATAAAACAAACGATTTTAAAATTCATCAGTTCACAGCTGTATGAGGTCGAGCTTGAATTTGAAGGCAAAATCGAACAAAGCCGGTCAAAAGCACGCGATAACCTTTTGAGCGCTTATAAGGATTATTTCAATATCCTGGTTCTGGAGTTTGGTCTGCCGTCGAAATCAGCAAAACCCGGTGAATTATCGTTTTACTGGAGGCTTGATATTTGGAGCACGCCGAGCGGATGCATAATGCTTCAGGTTGCGAACGATAAGCCTGAAGGACGCGTTAGGTTGATATATAAGGAAAAATGCGGCGGTTTGTGACTTTTTTCCCTTAGCTTGCAAACAATTACCGATTTGTGCAAGACTTAGCCGCCTAACGTTAACATGCCGTTCGATCGCGTTGAAACGGATCAACTCACCCTCTCAAAAATCCCTGTACCTGTCTCTTGATCTCGAGATGATGTGTAGTGATGTTCGGCACATCCTTGTTGCCGGGCACTGCAAGGGCATGGATAAACGTTAATTCTTTCGGAGGCTGCTTCATTACGTTCACGAGTTTATCGGCCGCGGCAACTTTCACCGTATTCACAAAACCGAATCCGCGCGCAACGTGCTCCAAGTCGACACAGCTTCCTGTCAGAGTCGGCTGATTACCGGTTGATCCATAAGCGCCGTTATCAATGCAAAGGATGGTTAGATTCCTCGGGGCGAGAGATGCGGCAGTGGCAAGCGTGCCGGGGTTCATGAGGAGGCTTCCGTCTCCGTCGATCACGATGACCTTTTTTTTCGACGTCAGAGCAATGCCGAGGCCGATTGGGGTTGCCATGCCCATGCTTCCGAGCATGTAGAAGTTGGAGGGTTGGTGTCTGACGGAAAAGAGTTCTTTGGAAGGCCAGCCCAGGTTGCTTACCACGACTTTGCCCTCGAGGTACGGCGCTGCGAGATTGATAATGTCATAGCGGGTGAGCGAGGGCGATGATGATGCGGGGTCCAGGGTCCAGGGTCCGGATTGAGAACTTTTTTTTGCGCCTTTCATTCCGCAATCCGAACGCCCTGCACACCCTACTCTCGCGCAATCGCACTCGAAGGCGTTGGGTGCGAGACTCGCGCGTTCGCACTCGTCACCGCTGGGTGCAGGTCTCCGAGATCCGCAATTTGACCCCTCCCACACCTTCGGGCTCATCAAAAACGCATGAATCCTGCTGTTCGAGTAAACTTCCTGCAGCTCTTGTTCCACTTTCTTCAAGTCATCGATTGTATTGAGCTCGGTCCACATGATACCGGCACCTGACAGTATGCCGGGCAGTCTCTGGCCCATGGGCAACTGCGCCTCTATTTTTTCCTGATAGACTCCGCGGCGGCTGACAAACAGGGCGAGTGGAAACTGATAGAATGCGGTGAGGGAAAGCAAAGCGTTGATCATGTTTCCGATGCCTGAACTCTGAACAAACATTACAGGGCGTCTATTGGCAAGCGAGGCGCCCGCGCAGATACCGACGCCTTCTTCCTCTCTCGTCAGATAAACATGCTGAAAGGCCGTCGGCAGCATTTCAAGAAGCGTCTTGATCTTCTCGCACGGCAGGGAGGCGGTAAAATCAACCCGGTTCTTTTTGAGAATATTAATCAGTTCTTCTTCAGGACGTTGCACAGCGTCTCCTCGATCTCTTTTTCGCTTACCGTCTTTGAAATATAGTGCGGTACAACGGAGTAGGTCTTTTTATCCTGACGCAGGCGTTTTTCGCCCCCGCCGGTAATGTTCAGAAGGACCGTTTCTTTCTTCCCGATAGCGCCCGTTTTGACCGCCTTGATCAGCGCGGCAACAGCCACACCCGATGCGGGTACGATGTCGATTCCTTCGGTTTTCTGGAACAGGTCCATGCTCGCATACACATCGTCGTTTTCTATGCCGTACATTTTTCCATTGGTCGCGACCAGCGCATCGTAGACGCCGCCCTTTACCGCGTACGCCGGATACCGAGTGGAGAGGACCCGCGTTGTAATGTGCGAAATCAATTCTGGGTTCAGATCATCGGGAAACAGAGTACGGCTGCTCTTTCGCCACGCGTTGACCATTGGCGCAAAGGGCAGGTTCTGCGCCAAGTGAAGGACCGGCAGCCGGGAGCCGAACCTGCCGTCCCGTACGAAGCGCCCAGCCATCTCCCACGCGCCTATGGCGCCGGTTCCGCTCCCGACTGCTTGTACATAATGATCCGGCAAAGTGCCGATTTTAGAGACAGCTTCCATCATAACGATCCCGAGACCGTCGCGTTTCGCGATGTTTTTTACTCCGCCTTCAAAGGGAAAGCCGAGCGTCATGGCAATCCGCTTTGCAACATCGATCGAATCCGAGTAATCACCGTCTCCGACTGCGAGTGTGTGTACGATCGATCGCGGTTCGCCGTACCACATCTCGGAAACGCACATTCGGGGAACCACAATGATGACCGGAAAGCCTGTGAGCGCGGACAGGTGAGCGAAAGCGCGCGCCGTGTTTCCGGCAGATGCTACAATCAGACCCTCGACCCCGTTCTCCCGTGCATTCTGAAGAACCACTGCTGCCTCGAATTCCTTGAATGTACAGGTCTCGAGCAGGGCGCCGTTTTCAGGCCAATAGCCGTTAAAAGCTATATAGAGGTTTTCGAGGCCCACAACGCCGGAAAGTCCGCCCGAGCGGTATACGAGAGGACCGGGTTGCGCGAAGCCCTTATCGTGGACCGGTAGCCAGTTAAAGCGCCAGACGCCTTCGGACGGCCGCTCAGCAAAGCGGCTGTCTTGATAATCAGTCACGAGGAGCGCGTCTTTGCAGTGTTCGCAGAAAGCGCAGTATGAATTAGTAAGTTTCTTGCCGCACGCTCTGCATTTAATGGAAAAATGACTCATAATTCACCTTAGTCACAGAAGACGAATTGGACACGGATAAAAGCGGAAAATCCGGATTAGGATATCTAAAAGAGTCGTAAAAACATCAGTATCATAAAGAATAAATGCATTTAACGATTTTAAATCCGACTCTTCCGTGCAAATCCGTGTCCCGTGCATCAAAATTTCAAATCAATCCGCTTACCAGCTCCATGATGTCCGTGATCCGGATCTGGTTCTTATATCCGTGCATTGCTTCGTTTACCTTGGCGTAGCAGGCCGGACAGCTCAGGATCAGGCGGTCCGCTTTTTTGGCAACGGCCTCGTCGATCGTCAACCTTCCCATCGCAATGGCGTTCTCGTGATATACTTTGCGGGCAGCGCCCCCCGAACCGCAGCACCGTGAATTCAGGCCGTGACGTTCGAATTCCAGCAGCGTTACACCCGGGATGCTCCTGAGCACGGCCCGCGGCTCTTCGATCACACCTACGCCGCGCGAAAGATAACAGGGGTCATGGTAGATCACCGACTCGCTCAACTGCTTGAAGCGGAGCCTCCCGCTGTTTATGGCTTCCACGACAAACTGGGAGATGTGCCTGATCCTGAAGGGAAGCTGCTGACCATAATAGAGCGGCCAGTCTCTGGTCATTATATTAACACAGCACGGACACGAGCATACCAGAGTTTTGACCCCTCTTGCCGCGTATCCGTCAACGAGTCTTGTTATAAGCTCCTTCAGCAGGTCATACTGACCGGTAATGAACAGCGGAAAGCCGCAGCATACCTCCTCTTCAGGCGGCAACATTGTGAAATCCTGTCCGATTGCGTTCAGGACCAGCACATCGCCCCGCACCATCGGCTGGGCTTCGTACGCGCCTGTACAACCGGCATAGTAAGCGATATCCGCCCTCTCCGCGAGGTTCACGTTTTCCGGAAGCCAGGGCTTGTAGCGTTCGGCTGCCGGTTTATCGTACGGATTGCCGGAATTCTTTATGGCCTTCGGCATGCCGGTCTGGACCCCGATCGGACCGAGGCCCCGCTTCACCATTTCTTTTCTCAGAACGGGCCAGAGCCGCTGGCTGAAGATGCCCACCGGGCAGTTCTGTCCGCAGGCGCCGCAGGTAGTACATTCATAGACAGCGCGTGTGAAGTCCTCGAGCAGCTTCCGGTCGACTTCACGGGGGCCGAAGAGCGTCGCTTTCAGTCCCTCACTTGCCCGGATGAATTCGCGGAACATTCGGATCTTCTCCGGCGGCGAAACAATCGGATTCCCGGTAACATCCTGGACCGGGCAGTGCCGGAGACATTCGCCGCACTGAGTGCAGGCATCGATCTTGAGGATCTGAAGGGAAGAAAGCTCTTCGGTGAATTTACGTATATTCTTCATGTGGTAAGGGCCGTCAGTCTACTCCTTAGCGGCCTGCCTCGTTTGCATCGTGCATTATGAGATGCAGCGCCTGCTCGCGTTTTTTCGCCTCGAGCATAACGAGCGGCGCCGTAAAAATATGAGTCGGGAGCAGCGGGACGAGTACGAGAAACAGTAAAAAATGAATGATGAACAGAACGCTTTCAGGAGCAGGCTTCGGTGAAAAGCCTATTATCCCGAGAATGAACAGTTTTACGTCAACGAGATTTGGTTTGTAGAAATTCATGAGAACGCCGAGGGAGCTGATCATAAGCACTATCGTAAGGAGGAAAAAATTCCCGGGAGAAGCATACTTCTGCCGCTTTCCGAGAATCCGCACGAGAAGAATGTATGCCAATGAGAGCGGCAGAATATAGCCTGCGACTAAGCCCGGTGTCTGGACAGACCAGACCCAAGACGGGACCGGATCCAGGAAATACCTCAGATGACGCGCAAGGACCAGAAAAAAGGTCACATGGAATACCCATTCACCGAGCCAAAGCGCGGCATTTACTTTTAACAGTCTGCCGAGGAACAGAACATCCAGGCCGGTAAGGGCATAAGCCTTCAACCGCGACGCTTGAGGCGCGGAGACAACGGCGTCAAGCCGGTGCAGTGCGCGCCACCAGACGAGCGCATGTAAAAAAAAACGGACCCAGAAGGCCGCATAGACACTGTATGCGGCCAGTATCAATATTTTCCCCATGATCGTCTCTTTTATTGTACCACGCCGGGGTTCTTTTCTTTAGTTAATAAAACCGGAAGCCTGATGATCAGCGATTTCGGTATGAGTTGAAAAGCTCTTCCGAACGCGCATGATCCGCATCATCAGGTCCGGGAATTATTTTTGCTTTTCGAAAATGATGCTCGCGTCGTGTGCGACATTCAAGCCCGCTTCCACTTCGACGGCCTTGAGAATGCCAGCAGGCACAATACAGGCAGGGTGTTTCAGATGTTTCGCTGCGGACTGGAACACCGGATTATTCAGAAACCCGCTGAAGGGCGTGAAACGGTCGAGGACCTGGATGTCCTCGAGCATCTTCTTGACCATTTCACACTCGGTTTCCAGGGTAATTCTTATCTTGCCGTCAGCGGCTTTTTCTGCTGTTATCGTAACAGTATACCCGCATGCCCCTGTATTTATATTTACCGTTGTCATGATATTCACATAGAGATTAACGAGGCAACGCCTCAGACCCAAAGCAAAAAGCGAACTCACACGAAGGCACACCCTGCACTCGCGCAAGCACTCGTAATCGCTGGGTGCAGGCAGAGACACGAAGAAAAACTTAAGATTTATTATTCTTTGAAAGCTTTGTGGCTTTGTGTGAACATTAGATCCCGGTACTGAGTAAAAACATGACCGATGAGCTTCCATTCCGCAATCCGCAATAGAACTACGCTTTTATCTCGACGGCGCTCTTGGATTTTTCGAGCAACTCTTTCAGGTTCGGGAACTTATCCTTCATGTGCGGAATATGCATCGCCATCATGAATTCCTTCTCGAACGCGGGGTCTGTCGCGATCTCCACGAATTCCACCCATCGTGCCCTATCGTTTGCCTCTTTGCGTTTGCCGCGATTCAGGAGCGCCATGCGAGAGCCGTCGCCTGCCGCGTTGCCGACCGCGTAAACCTTGTCAAGGCTGCAGTCCGGAAACAGACCGAGCGTGAGCGACGCTTCGCGGTCGATATGGCTCCCGAAAGCGCCTGCAAGGATAACCCGATCGAGCGTCGTGATGCCAAGCTTTTTCATCATGAGCTTCGCTCCGGTATAGAGGGCGCCTTTTGCAAGCTGGAGAGCGCGCACGTCGCCCTGGGTCACGGTCACATCCTGTCCGATCGAAGTCTCGGATGCCCAGGCCAGCACGTATTCGGGCCTGCCCTCGGCGTCCTTCCTGACGCGCGGAGTGCCAAGGTCCATTACGAACCTGCCGGATTTGTCGATGATGCCGGCCTTGAACATCTCCGCAACGATCTGGATAATGCCTGAGCCGCAGAGGCCTTTCGTGTTCATCTGCTGATGCGGCACGGACCAGTCCGTCCTTCCGATCACTTTATAACGCGCTTCCTTGGTTACCGGATCGATTTCGACCGTTTCGATCGCTCCAGGAGCAGCCCGCATGCCGAACTTGATCTGGGCACCCTCGAAAGCAGGGCCGGTCGCGCAGGACGTAGAACAGACCCTGTTGCGGTTGCCCAGGAGAAGTTCGCCGTTGGTCCCGATGTCGATGATCAACACATTCTCATCCTGGTTGTAGGGCTCCTCCGCGATCAAGACGCCCACATTGTCCGCGCCCACAAAGCCGGCTTCAATCGGAAGAACGTGAATGTACGACGCCGGATTGATCCTGAGACCGAGATCGCGCGCCTTAATGTCGAGCGAGCTCTGGACCGCGGGGATGAAGGGCGAGCGTCCGATATACTCGGGGTTCAGCCCCAGAAAGATGTGATGCATCGCGGTATTGAAAACGATCGTAAGGTCGTCGATTACGTAACCCGGGTTCGGGCCGTCCTTTGCGATATCCTTCACCACGCGTTCGATGATTTCGTTCAAGCCCTGAATGATCGCCTTTTGCATCGTTTCCAGACCGACTCCGGGATTGCTCATGGCGTAGGTGATGCGCGACATCACGTCCTCGCCGTAGGGCACCTGCGGGTTCATCATGGATTCGGTGTTCACGACCTTGCCCGTGTTCAGGTCCGTGAGATATCCGACGCAGGTCGTGGTGCCGATATCAACAGCAAGTCCGTAGCTCGGCTCGACAAAGGCGGGCTCGACCTTAACGATTTCCTTGTCCATCCAGACCGTAACAGTCGCTTTCCAGCTTTCTTTGCGCAGAGCGTCCTGGAGGCCCTTCAGCACCAGATAATCGAACGTCAGGTCCTTGAGGCCGTAATCTTCTTCGAGGAACTTGAGAACCCGCTCCCAATCGCCGGTCGTCATCTCATGGAGTGTCGGCGCTTTGAGCTCGACATTGTACTTTTTTACCGCGGGGTCGATCTTGATCGTAAGCTCTTTGGCAGCCTTGCGCACGACCTGCTTGCCTGCACGCGAACGTTCGGGAACGAACACCTTGACGTCTCCCCGGACCTCGCATTGACAGGCGAGCCTTATGCCGGGCCCGTCCTGCGGTTTTATGTGCTTCAGTTCATCAGGCGACGGCTCTGCTGGAAAGATGTGGGCCATGCCGGAATCGATGTTGTCCTTCTCGAAGTAGCCCTCTTCGATACGGACCTTGCATTTGCCGCAGACCTTCTTGTTGCCGCAGAGCGCTTCAATGTCGACGCCAAGGGACTGGGCGGCCTGGAGAATCGTTTTGCCTTCCTCCACCTCACCGCGCCTGCCCGAAGGCTGGAATATCACTTTATGTTTCTTAAGCATGAACCCTCCAAAAAACGTAAGAATCAAGCTTCACCACGGAGGCACAGCCTGCATTCGCGCTTCGCACTCTTAAACGCTGGCCGCAGGTGGAAACGCCGGGAGAAGCGTCAACAATATATCAGACTTTAATTGATAGAGACTTAATCTCTTCTCCGTGCTTCTGTGTCTCCGTGGTTAACTATTTTAGTCGCCGTATCGTCCTTCCTGCCGTATGGACAGATATTGATGCAGAGACCGCAATTCGGTTTTCCCTCGGTCAGCCGTTTTGTCGCCTTGTGACTTCTGCATGCATTCAGCCGCACCAGTTCCACGAAGGGTGAAGAGCGCGACCATTCAGATCCCGTGATGGCGTGGGATGGACAGTATTGCACGCAGAGACTGCACTCCCCGCACAAGCAGTGTTCCACCGGCATGTCCGAATCAATTGCAGCATCGGTCAGCACTGTTACGAGCGAGAGCCGGGGGCCGAATTCGCGATTGATGAGAAGCCCGTTCTTCCCTATCCAACCCAGGCCCGCGGAGGTTGCAGCCATTTTGTGGTTAAAGAGCGAATAAAGCTTCGAGATGAAAGTGCCTTTTTTGCGGTCTGAATCAGGCGGTATGGCGAGCGTCCGGAATCCACGGGATTTGAGAACTCGGACAGTTCGCTTTTGCAGCTTCATCAGCAGGCTGAGCGTGTTCTCGTTCAATCTCCGATCCACGCCGATGGATACAGCCGTCTCCAGATGGCTGATTTCCCCGCTCATGTAGCCTTTGAGGCACGCAAAGCCGACGACGGCAGCACCCTGATTCAGCAACTCATCTCTGAGCTCGGTCTTCATTTTGCCTTCTTTGCTTCAACCTCATCCTTCATTTTCTTCAGGGACGCAACCATGTTGATGGCGTCCTTGAGCGCGTTTGTCGCATCCTTGGCATAGCCGTCCGCGCCGTACTTGTCGGCCACATCCTGCGAAACCGGCGCGCCGCCGATCATGATCTTGACGTTCGGGTTCTTGGTCCGCAGGTCATCGATGACTTTTTTCATCCCCGTCATGGTCGTGGTCATCATCGCGGACAGGCAGACAAGGTCCGAGTCAGTGCGCATCTGTTCGGCAACGAACTTATCGAGCGGTACGTCGCGGCCAAGGTCATAGACCGTGAAGCCGGCAACGTCGAACATCATCTTTACGATGTTCTTGCCGATATCATGGACGTCTCCTTCGACCGTACCGATTACGACCGACCCCTTTACCCCGAGGTCGAGCTGCGTGACATGGGGCTTCAGGATGTCGAGGCCTGCATAAAGCGCGTCGGCGCACATCAGCAGCTCCGGGACGAAATACTCCTGGGCCTCGAACATTTTGCCCACCTCCACCATACCGCTGACGAGGCCGTTGAAAATCGCGTCGTTCGCCTCTATTCCCTCCTTGAGGGCTTCATGAGCGGCCTCTTTCGACGTATCTTCATCGTACTGGATAACGGCGTTCCGCAGTTTCTCCAAAAGCTCCTTCTTCTTCTCTTCCGTTGCCATGGATTACCTCCTGAACTTTCTGACTTGATCCATCATCGTTGTGAAATTGTCTACCGGCACCGTAGGCCAGATGTCGCATCCCGGCCACACGGCGCTTACACCGTCGTCCATGCATTTATTGATCGTCACTCGAACCTGCTCCGGCGTGCCCGCAACCAGCACGTTGTAGGGGTCATAGTTTCCGAAGATAAGCGTTTTGGGACCAAGCTTCTTTCTTGTTTCAGCTACGTCGTTCTTCTGGTCCACGCTTATTGCCCTGGCGCCGCTCTCGACCATGAACGGAGCGATATCGTTTGTTTTGCCGCATATGTGCAGCACACTGGGCACCGTAAGCTTGTCGAAGATCTTCTTCAGGTACGGCAGGATCAGGCTCTTGAACACGCGGGGGGAGAGAACGTCGGAAGTCGCTCCCATTTCGCGCACGGTGATGTAATCGACGCCGGCCTTCTCGTACTCTCCGGCTACCTGGATAATGACATCGGAGAGCTGGTCAAGGAGCTTGCCGATCTTGTCAGGCTTTTTGAAGGAAAGTTTCAGAAGGTCGTTCAGCTCCATTACCTGGCCGGCCAGCGTGAAAGGCCCCAGAACGTACGAACCGATTGCTGTTTGTGAGCCGATGTCCTTCTTGAGGAGCCCGATCGCGTCCCTCATCAGCGGGACCCGGCCGCGTTCGGAAATATTGGAAGGGATGGAAATTTCCATCTCAGCCTCGTTGTGGATCAGTTTCTTCTTGATGGTAGGATAGAGAAGGTCCTCAGAGTGCGCATACACGTTGATTTCGCAGCCCAACGCCTCTGCTTCGATGCACAGGTCGAACGGTAAGACCCCGCACTCGAACCCGAAGAGCTTGAATGTGCTTGCCGCGGCCGCGGCCATCATTTTTGCGTCAAGATGCGTGGCCGCGAACTTCTGACCGAGCGACTTCAACCCCTCGGTGGTTACATTACCCATGCCGCTGAAGCACGGCGGCCGGTCCACCTCTTCTCCCGCGAAGAGCTTCAACACGCGGTCTCTTGCACTTAATGTGGTCATGCATCCTCCTTTTCAATAACTTATTGCAAAGTGCAAATTGGACTTATTATCACTTTGCATTTTCCATTTTGAAATAGCGCGAGAGCGCTACTTTCTCGCTGCTCCTGCTTCCAATTTTTCCAGAAAGTCCCCGAAGTACTTCTTGATCGGGAGATTTTTACTTTCGGGCATGGTCTGTGTTTCATGATATATGAGCGTGCTCAGCAGGATATGCGCGGCAGCTACTGCGGGGAAAATGCGCGGCGCGGTAACTATCGGGCCGTAGAAATTGAAGTCGCTCCACAGGACCGACGCCATGCCCTGTGCGACCGCATCCATCGCCTTGAACCCGTCCAGGCTCCAGATAGTTTTCGCCGCTTGCCACATATGCGTCCCGTTCGAGTAGGCGCCGCCGCAGGGAAGACCCAGTTTCTCCTTGATCAGCCTGTTGGCCACCAGGGAGAAAGACGTAGCAGGCAGGTTCATTACAGACGTATCAACTATGATAGTCTCGAAACAGTCCGCGCCCTGTCCCAGGATGTTCTCCAGAGAGTTCAGGCGGCCGGCCGGAGACTGGTCCTTGTCGTCAAAGGCCTGTAGCACAACGTGCTTGATCCCGAGGTCCTTAAGCTTCTGCACCTGACCCTTGATGTCTTTGTCCCAGGGAGTGATGCTGTTATACAGAAACTGGTCCTGCAGGCCCAGTTGAGCGACGTACTCGGTTGCCTCCGCTCTTTTTTCTGCCACCCACATGTCGATGCCGAAGGGCATCTTCGTGGTCTCGCGGTAAAAATCGATGTAGATCTTAGCTTCTTCTGCCGAGTTGGCCACCATGGCGACCATGGAAGGAATCCCGGTAGACTCGGAAAGCTTTTCCTGAGTCCTGATCAACTCGACCGCTTTTGCGCGGTCGAAGTTGCCCTTCCGGTCCGTCAAAATCCTGTCCTTGTTGTGAAACATGGACGCGATCAGCAGCGGCGGGTTTTCACCCGGCTGTCCGCCGATCTTGATGCCGTCAAGGGTAAAAACTTTTTGTTCTCTGTTAAATCGAAACATGATTGGCCCCTTTAATCTAAATTCGAGGACGGTTTTGACTCACACGAAGGCACAGAGACACGAAGGAAAAAATATTACAACCTGTTTTCTTTGTGCCTTTGTGGCTTTGTGTGAGAACAACGCCATTTTTATGAACAAAGATAATTCCAAAATAACGGGGGAGCCTTCGAAACGCTCCCCCGCTGTCGATATTAGTTTAGAACACGCCGTGGTCGAACTTGGGCTGAGGAAGATACTCCCACTTCTCGCCCTTCCGGTATTTGGCCTCGATGTCGAGGCATTTCAGCGCATACTCGAAAGCGTACGGTATGCCGGGGCCTCCCGGCACGAAGCCTGCCAGGATCATGCCTACAGAAGCGGCCTCGAAGATCTCGCCCGTGGTCGCACCCGCGTTGATGGCGGGGATCACGTGGATGATGCACCGCGGCGAACAATATGATACGCCGCCTGCCATGAACATCAGCTCTTTCACTTTGCGCGAAAGCGCGCCGTCGGCAAATATGCTAGCATAGAAGTCTGCAAACGTCCTGCCCGGTTCCGGTGTCACCGTGTTGATGATCTGGAACATGCGCGGAACAAAACCGCACTGCTTTTTCATGTACTCATTTACTTCTTCTAAAGTCATTTTTTTATCTGCCATTTTTATTGCCTCCCTTTGCCCGGACACTTCTTGCGCCCGGAAAAACAATTTTTTCAACTCCTCTAAAAAACCCACGAATCGACCTCCTTTCAACTTCTGATTAAGGCCTGTCACCTCCTTGTCGATTTGTAATGCCCTCTAACCCGGTTTACACGGAATATTTATAAACTGGAACCACGGGTTTCGCTTCGCGAAACGCACGGATAAGCATAAGTATATTGAACAAATAGTAAATGGGTACGCTGGAGTACACACACGACAAGCTCTAATTTTTTGTTTCATTTACTCTTTTCTCATGGTTGTTATCTGTGTGTCCGGCAAAGCCGGACCTGTGTTTATCCGTGGTTACGATCACATCTTCGTCTCGTGAGCCACCTGGATGAATTTCCTGATGTTGTCATAGGGTACGGTCGGCGGAATGTCGCAGCCCGGCATAAGAACGAAACCACCGTCCCTGCCGGTCGCATTTATGATATCCGTACATGCCTTCTCTACATCCTGTACCGTGCCATTCAGCATGATTTTCACGGGGTCCACATTTCCACCGAAGCACATCTTGCCATGGAGCGTTTCCCTTGCCTTTGCTATATCGGTCTTATGATCGAGACTGATGCAGCTTGCTCCGGTAAGCGGAAAAAGATCCAGCCGGTCGGTCGTATTGCCGCAAATATGGACAAGTGTATGTACGCCTTTCGCTTTTGCCCAGTCCGTGAATTTCTTGAGGTAGGGCACGGCGAATTTCTCGAACTGTTTTTTGGATATGAGGTCACCTGAAGCGGTCGGATCGGCAAGGCTTATGACGTCGAGAGTTTTGTCCGAAACAATCGGCTCGTACAGATGGATCAGGAGGTCGGTAGCAAAGTTGATTACCTTCTCGACAAAGGCGGGTTTTTTAAATGTCGCCTTCATCATGGTTTCTTCTCCAACAAGACGCGCGCCCAGGGTAAACGGGCCCCAGGCAGTCATGGTTACCACATAGGTGTCACCAATCTTCGCCTTGGTCCGGCGGAGAGCTTTCTTTACAGTGTTGATCGTCTCATCCTTATCGAGATCGGACAAATTCAGCTTCGCAAGATCTTCCTCTGAAGACACGAAGTGGTTTTCCAGGTCGGGCGCGCCTATCTCGCGGAATTTGATCTTGCCGCCCAGCGCAGATGCGTGGAAGTTGTTGTAGCCGGAACCCGGATATACCATGTCGCACTGAAGCTTCGGAGCCATTTCCACGAGCATAGACGTCATTTTGTCAGCATCCCGTGAAAGAGCTTGAAACGAGGTGCCCCAATCTTTAATGCTCCACATTCCGGCGCCGAAAAGCGTAACCGGAAGTCTGTCCGGCTTGCCTCCTTCGAAAGCCTTTAAAATAACGTCCTTCGGTCTCATAGCGTCTCCCTTCAGAATTTTGATTGTAGTCACGCCATCTGACTGATGCTGTCGATCATTCGCTTGAACTCTTCAAGATCAAGAGGTGCTTCAATCCGGCCGCCGCCGCTGTTGCCTATGAAGAGAATAGGAAGGCCGGGTGCAACCGTTTTTATGATATTTACCGCGTCTTCAGCAGAAAGACCAAACGGGTCGGAGTCAATAACTATAAAGTCGTACCTTATGGCCATCACCTTCTGAACGGCAAGGGCAGGATGTTCTATGACTTCTACTTCAAGCCCTTGGTCCCGGAGAATACCGTACAGACTCTTTATCAATATCGGATTAGAGGAGCAAAGAATAGTGTTCTTCATGACGCGTTACTAATAATGCATTTATAGTGCCACAATAAGTAACCAAAACAGAGCATTCGACATTTCATGAGCCGCTGTATTGGAGCTGGAGTCAAAACAGGAAAAGAATCGATTTAGGCCCTATTTTTACTGCATTATTAGGCGAATAAATTTTCCGTCCTGGCGAGGCGAAATGCGTTCAAAGTAAAGTTGTAATTTGAGAAAGTATTCAAATATGGAATAGTTGAATAATACCTCATAGGCGGGGAAAAATTCCTCACCTGATATGGGGATATTCGTGTACATATTTCTCAATTCTCATCAATTCTCATAAAGAAATAGCGAATCTGTGCAGCGCATGGAATTTGCAATATATGTCATTGCGAGGAGAGCCTTTATATGAAAACAACGGTTGTTTGCGGGTTGCTGGGTTCCGGGAAGACAACGTTTATCAGAAACTTCCTGAAGGACAAGAGAGAGAAAACCGTGGTGCTCGTAAACGATTTCGGTGCAGCCGGGATTGACGGTGAAATATTTTCTGCCGGCGGCATAGAGTGCATTGAACTACCAAGCGGGTGTGTGTGCTGTAGTCTGAAATCCGAGCTCGTAACAATTGTCAAAAGGATCATCAACGAGTTTTCGCCGGATCAGCTTATTATAGAGCCGAGCGGTATCGCGTCGCCGTCCGGAGTTCTCGAAGCGCTCCGGAGTATGCGCATCAGCAGGATCAGTGTGATCGGCCTCATCGATGTAACCGAATTCGCCGAGCTCTGGGCGTCCGGCATGTACGGAGCTTTTTTTGAAGACCAGATCATCAACTCGGATGTAATTTTGGCGAACAAGATAGATATTGCCGAAGAGGAAAAAATCGTGGAAGCAGTTCATTTAATCGAGGCAATCAATCCGCAGGCGATACTGTTCAGAACGGCTAATGCCGAAGTTCAAGATTCTTTATTTCGTGCTCTCTCACGAGAGAGGACCGAGGTGAGGGCGGGTGTGGATAAATATAAAAAAGAACGTTTTGGCGGGCATTTTCATTTCGATACACTATCCTATAGACTGAAGCAGGGCCTCGAATTCGAGGCTGTAAAGAAGCTCTTCAGAGAGCTTCCCTCCGGTCGGTACGGCACTATAGTAAGGGCCAAAGCCCTTGTCTCAACAGACTGCGGACCATACCGGTTCGATCTTGTCTACGGCAAGGTGAATTGTGCAGCCTTCGGGAAGAATGTGGAGGACAACAGGATAGTAATTATCGGTGAAAAATTGAACGGTGATGCATTCAGAAGAGATTTTATCGATAAAGAGGGATACGGGAACTCTTTAACAAGACCGGACAAGAGTTAATGCTTGATTAACGTACCCTTTTAAAACCTTCCTGAACCTGTATCCTTTTCCCCTTTGCGTAACCGCCTGCCATGTATTCTGTTGTATGAGCCAGTGTGAAGCGGCCTTGCCGATCAAGAGCGATCAGACCTGCCTGACCTCCGATTTTGAGGATTCCCTTCAAGGCCTTGCTTGCAGCGCTCACCGGCGCCACATCCGACATCAGCATGCAGAGTTCTTTAGCCAGGGCGCGCCTCATGATATATTCTCCTGCGCCCGTGCATGATACTGCGCCCGCGACGTTCTCGGCGTAAGTTCCTGCGCCTATTATGGGCGAGTCGCCCACCCTCCCGGGAAGCATTGCATACGTACCGCCGGTTGATGTTCCGGCAGCCAGGTTTCCTTTCCCATCCAGGGCGACCGCGCCTACTGTAGAAAAATGTTTACGATAAAGATCAAGAATGGCAGGCTCTTTTTCAACGAGCCTTTTCAATTTTGCACGGGATTCCTTTGAAGGTTTCGGAAGACGCGGCAGACCCCGGGCTATTCTGCCTGCCCCTATATCGGTGAGCATGACATGGCCCGTCTCCATCACGCGTCTTGCCGCATCAATCGGATTCCGGAAACCTTCAAGCCCGGCCACAGCTCCTGCTTTGAGCTCCTTGCCTTCCATGACTGAAGCGTCAAGCCTCTGAACTCCATCGAGCTGCAGTACGCCGCCGAGGCCCGCGTTAAAGATGCCCGAATCTTCAAGAACACGAATAGCGATGACGACAGCATCTATTGCAGAGCCGTTGTTAAGGAGAACCGCGTAACCCCGCGCAAGTGATTCTGCGATCACGGAAAGAGATTTCTTTTTCGGCCGTTTATAACCGGCGCCGCCGTGAACCAGTAGAATGGGAGCTGATTTAGAAGAGATCATAATATGAACCTGATTCTTATAAATGAAATTTTGCGCAAAATGAAGAGATCGGTGTCGTTTTACGGTTTAGAAGCCCGTATCGAGATTCGGTTTACGGTCAGTGTTTAAGACGAACAACGAAGACGAAACGGGCTTCGTCGCCATTACCTTTTGTTTCCGGCTGATCCGCATTCGCCGTCAGCAGGAGGTTGTGTGTCAGCTGATCTCGTATTTTTTCAACTTAAGATACAGCGTCTTGCGGTCGATGCCGAGGAGCTGGCTCGCTTTTGACTGGTTTCCGCCGGTTTCCTTCAGGACACGCAGGATATATTCCTTCTCCATCTCCTCGAGAGATGGATTGAAGCTCATTGCCTCGATGCCGGCATAGGACGGAATGGACAGGTCCTCGGCCCCGATGGTGCCGGATTCGCAGACGATCACTGCTCGTTCGACGACGTTCTCGAGCTCGCGGACGTTTCCGGGCCACCGATAGGCGATGAGCAGTTCAAGCGATTCTGCTGTAAAATCCCTGACGTGCTTAGCCAGTTTCCTGGCGTACTTTTCCAGAAAATGACGCGACAGCTCGGTAATGTCCTCTTTTCGCTCCCGCAGCGGCGGAATCGTTATATTAATGACATTCAGGCGGTAGTACAGGTCTTCCCGGAAGTTTCCGGTCTTTATCATAGCGGGCAGGTCCTTGTTCGTCGCGGCAATGACTCTCACATCAACATGCAGGGCCTTGTTTCCGCCGACCCGACGGAATTCGCCCGAATCGAGGAACCGCAGAAGCTTCGCCTGGAGCCCCACAGGCATTTCGCCTATCTCGTCAAGGAAAAGCGTGCCCCTGTCCGCAACTTCAACCAGACCGTGTTTCATTTGATATGCGCTCGTAAATGCGCCCTTCTCGTGGCCGAAGATCTCGGATTCGATAAGGTTTTCCGAAAGCGCTGCGCAGTTCAGTGCAATGAACGGCGCTCCCTGGCGGGTGCTCAGGTGCCAGACCGTATTGGCGACGATCTCCTTGCCTGTTCCGCTCTCGCCCTGAATGAAGACCGGAGAATCCGCGGGCGCCACTTTCTGAATCAGCGCAAGAATTTCCTGGAGCTGCCTGCTTTTACCGATGAATTCGACGGGAGCTTCCTGCCTGATCAGCTCCTGCTCCAGCAGCTTGTTCTTGACGCTCAGTCTTGCAAACTCATACGCGCGGTCGATAACGATTATAAGTTCATCGAGTTTGTACGGCTTAGTGAGATAATCGTAGGCGCCGTTTTTCATCGCCTCAACCGCTGTTTCCACGGTGGCCTTGCCGGTCAGCACGATAATGGGCGGTGTGGAGCCGTCATCCTTCAGTTTTTTCATCAGCTCGATGCCGTCCACGCCCGGCATTACCACATCGAGAAGGAGCACGTCGAACACGCGATCGCGCAGCAGGCGCACGGCTTCGCTTCCATCGGAGGCGACCTCGACGCCGTATCCTTTGCGGCCCAGTTCCTTTTTCAGCAGCCGCCGGAACGGCTCTTCGTCGTCAACAGCAAGAATATTGATCATAGTTTGTCAGGCCTACCTCACATGAAGCCGCAAAGCCATACAAGAGTATCATTACTCATAGATTTGTAAAAATAGTTTTAGCCACAGAGGTCACGAAATATGAGTTACCTCTGTGTTCTCTGTGGTAAATCTTTTCTCATTAAACGTTCATCATTATGAGCGCTCATCCAAACGTAGGCAAGGTGATGATGAAAGTAGTGCCCTTGCCTGATTCGCTCTTGACGTCGAGCGAGCCGCCGTGTTCTTCCACAATTTTATGGCAGATGGTGAGGCCCAGACCAGTGCCCTCCCCTACCGGCTTTGTCGTAAAGAAAGGATCGAAAATTTTGTCCACAATGTCTCCAGATATGCCCGACCCCGTATCGCCGACAGAAAGCCTTATGCTATAAGATAGAGCCATGGAATCTTCTTCTTCATCGAGATGGCCGGGTTCAGTCTTGATGAATATGCTCCCGCCTTCGGGAGTAAAGTAAATCGCATTGAGCAGCAGGTTCATCATGAGCTGACGGAGACTTCCCGCATCTCCATGGATCTTCGGGATGTCCCGGTTCAGGTCCAGATTAAGCGTATGCTTGAGGCGCGCAGTGTGGTGTTTGAGAAGGAGCAGGACTTCCTTTATCAGCTCGTTGATGTCTATCTCGCGGAAGGTGCCGCCTGACGGACGTGCGAATTCGAGCAGGCTCTTGAGGATCATTTTGCATCGGAAGATCTCGTTATGGATTGTTTTAAGATATCCAGGGAAGTCCTCGAACTCCTTCAAGCCGCTCAGCGCTTTTTCTGTAGAGCGGTCGAGCAGCGCTTCGGAATAGCCGGCGATGATTCCGAGCGGGTTATTGATCTCATGCGCTATTCCCGCGACGAGTGTTCCGAGCGACGCAAGTTTGTCGGACCTGATCAGCTGATGCTCGAGACGTTTCTGGCCGGTTACGTCCTTGAGATAGTGGACTATGGCATAGAGCCGCCCCTCTTCGTCGATGAGAGGATACGCCCAGAAATGGAAGATCCCGCTGCCCTTCAATTCCTGGAAAGAGGGTCTTTTGCTGGAAAGCGTTTCTGAGCACAGACATTTCCCGCTTGCAACTATCCCGATCTTGTCCAGCAGCTGCGCGCAGTGTTTGTTCGTGATTTCGGCCTTTGAGTAACCGGTCCTCATGAGCAGCGTGTGGTTCGCCCTGAGCACCTGCTGCCTCCCGTCCTCGATCCATACCATATCGGTGATGGCGTCGAACGTTTTCTCCCACTCTTTTTTTTCTTTCGAAATCTCTTCGAACAGGAGCGCGTTTTCCAGGGCTATCGCAATCTGTTTCGCGACGGGCAGAAGAATATCAAGGTCCTTTTCGGAATATTGCGACGGCTCAGCGCTGTCGAAATTGAACACGCCGAGCATGCGGTCGTGGAAAAGGGGAATGCTGATCGTGGAATGAATGCCTTCGGAAAGAAGCTTCTTGTCCAGGGGAAAGGAGCTCGTGCTCAGATCGTAGCTGATCCACGGCTTGTTGTTTTGTACGACCCAGCCCGCGCTCGTTCCTTCGATGGGCGCCCGTACGCCCTTTTTCATGACCGTCTTCATTTCGGTATCAAGGGCGAAAATCAGGAGATTGTCATCGTTCTCGTTAAATAGAAGCAGACTTGCCCTGCTGTAGTTTATGATCTTTCTTAATTCGGAAACCACCATCCGGAAGATCGTCCCGATGCTGAGGCTGGAATTAATGATACTGCTCAGCTCGTTGATCAGCTCGCCCTGAGAATCCCGATTTGAAATTGCGGCCGAAGGAGAGTGCGGCTCGGTTGCCGGCTTTTGGGACACGATGTCCCGAATAACCACTACGGTCCTGTCCGGCCTGTGATTGCGAATTACCGCGATCCGGGTCACGATCGGTCCGCTGTTTTTCCGAAAGCAAAAAGAGCGAATGGAAGAGGAAGCTTCCCCATCGGGAGCCGGATGAAAGTTGAGGTGCGCCTCCCGGGGGCTATGGTCGAACGAAATGAATTTGTCCAGATTTCTGCCAATCACGTCCGACCGGTCATGCTCGAGAAAATAATTCGCCCGGTCGTTACAAGAAAGGACGATCCAGTGCCTGTCAACGATAAAAGCCGGCAGGTTAAGCACATCGAGCGTCCGGAGCAGGTCGGATACTTCCTTGTCGAGCATAATTTTCATATGACTAATATTAACACACTGCACCGGAAGAATTCAATTGCGGATTAAGCATGGAATTGTTATGGGGCTGCCCGGCTTGAGTAATCGAAGCCACTCTGATCTTGACTCGAAAGACGATGACGACTATTATGGATTTTAAGATTGTATGATGTGGGAGCAGGCGGCCTATGAAAATCAGGATAGGGCATCTATCGACGTTTTACCACACAGCTATTCTTCTGATGGCACAGGGCGTGATGGAGAACAGGATCAACGCCGGCATCGAATGGAGACTCATGGGTACAGGCCCTGCGATCATGAAGGCTTTCAGGAACGGAGAGCTTGATCTTGCCTATATAGGTCTTCCTCCCGCCATCATAGGCATCGATCGGGGAGCCAGGGTCAGCTGTGTCGCAGGCGGACATATGGAGGGTACCGTGATGACCGGAAAGTCAGAGTGGATGGGATTTCCGGAAACCGATGATCTGGCCGCTGTACTTGATCAGTTCCGAGGGCATAAAATAGGCGTTCCCGGTACCGGATCCATCCATGATGTTATTCTGAAGGACTGTCTGGAGCGCCATGGTCTGGGGCGTGAAATTGCGATCGTAAACTTCGCATGGGCCGACCAGGTCCTGGAGGCAATCGTAAGCGGAGAGGTTTCAGCTGCGTTCGGCACTCCCGCGCTTGCAGTCGCAGTGCAGCGGTATGCAGGAGGGAAAATCCTCTATCCGCCTTCGAAGCTCTGGCCGGATAATCCGAGTTACGGAATTGTTGCTCACCGCGATTTTTTAACGAAGCAACCGGACGCCGTCGAACGCTTTCTCCGTATTCATGAAGAGGCAGCGGCGTTTATGAGGGAAAGGCCCAAAGACGCTGCCGAGGTTATTGCAGCGTTTGTCGGTGTTGTAGACAAAGATTTTGTAATGGATACGTTCCGTATATCGCCACGATACTGCGCCAAGCTTACCGGCGCGTACATCGCAGCGACAATGAAGTTCGTCCCTGTTTTAAAAAAAATGGGCTATATCGGAACGGAACTAGCCCAGGAGAGCATCTTTTTTCGCGATATTATAGACCGAGTCCATCCCGAAGCGGACCATTACAGCGACGGGTTGACAGCATAGTAAGCCACAACGAGTGCTGCTAGTACTCCATAAAATTAGTTGTTAATGGTGCAACGCCGTCATTCCGGCACGTTTTAAGCCGGAATCCAGGGAAATTTCGATTCAAACCTCTGGACCCCGGCTAAAGTCATGCCGGGGTGACGGAAAATAGAGGCGCAATACACCATCAAGAACTACCTTTACAGGGTGCTAGTCTACGACATAATCCACAACCACCCTGCTCTCCCTGATCTTCGCGACAAAGTCCGCAATCTTGAGATGTTCCGGATGTTTTTGATAGATATCGAGGTCCTGCTCGTTTTTAAACTCCGAGTACAAGGCCACGTCGTACGCTGCGTCTGAAGGAAAAATATTTTTTCCTACCTCGAGGTGACGGATCTGGCCTATTTTCTTCTTCAATGCCTCGAGCTCACGCTTCATTATGGCAATGTTCTGTTCCTTGGTTGCGCCTTCGGCTTGCGCTTTCAGTTTCCATAGCACAATGTGTTTGATCATAAATCAATCGCCCCTCTCCGTAAGTTTACAGTTGCTCTTCTTGCTGATAATTTAGTATTATAGCATTGCCATCGCCATTCTGGAACCCCAAAAAGTTTTAGCCTCTATGACGACCATAAGAACGGTAGAAAAAGGGGAATAGCGGCAATGTTGAAATCATTTTTCCTTCTTATCTGCTGCTCGGTGCTCGTAACCGGTTGCGCTGCAAAATCGACCTACTCAAAATATCCGGACGCCGGCAATAATAAAAAAGCATCCCAGCGGCCGTATACCGTGTTCGGGGAGCGGTATGAACCGGTGCCGAGCCACGAAGGTTTCTCGCAAACAGGGATAGCGAGCTGGTACGGCAGGGACTTTCATGGTAAAAAAACGAGCAACGGCGAGCGCTACGATATGAACGCTATGACCGCAGCGCATAAGACGCTTCCGCTCGGAGTGTTTGTGAAGGTATATAATAGAGAGAACGGCAGGGAAGCCATAGTCCGGCTGAACGATCGCGGCCCTTTCGTGAAAGGAAGGATCATAGACCTTTCTTTAGCGGCGGCAAAGAAACTGGGCGTCGATGGCGCCGGAACAGCGCCGGTAAGAATTGAAGCATTGGGATACAGGCAGGACGGAGGGAAAGAGCTTTATTCCTCGCCTGGCAGCTATGACAGCGGCAATTACACCGTACAGGTCGGGTCCTTCAAAGACAAGGCGAACGCACAGCGATTGTCCGGGATGATGAAGAAAAACGCAGGTTTTTCTGAAATCCGTCGCACAAGCGTCAACGGAGATATATTTTACAGGGTATATGCCGGCAAATATTCTTCACTGAAAGCGGCAGAAGACGGAGAAAAAAAATACGATGAAGATGGATATCCTGGCAGTTTTGTAGTATCGATTGATTGACGTCACCCCCTCACCCAACCCTCTCCCCGCAGGGGAGAGGACACCTTATGGACCGGGAACGGTCAAATTTATAAAGGCCACCCCGCCGCTCGTTGCTATACCGGTCACTGAATAATAAAGCGTGCTGCCAGTAACTGTGACGGTGCAGGCTTCAGGAGTAGTACCGATAAAAAAAGTATTGTCTATCAGGCAGGCAGCAGGATTGGTAAACGTATTATCACTGCCGAACACGGTAAGGTCCGCGTCATTGGTCAGGCCGAGAATGCTGACAGTATATCGAGAGCCTGAATTTAAGCCGGTAACGGAATAAAAACTTGAACCTGTTGGACCGGAAGCTACCTGGCCCACAATGGGCGTATTACCAGAGAGTAAAACAGGAGAAAGAGCCGATCCCTGGTTCGATGGAGCCGGCACAACCGGAGCTGCAGTAGCGACAGCGGTATAGCGAACAGTGGCGCTCGAGCTGAATATACCATCGACAACGAAAAATAATGAACTTCCTCCGGCTGTCACTGTACAATCCTCCGGCGTCGTCTCAGTAAACAGGGTGTTGTTCGGTACACACGCGTCGTCGAAGACGTAGAGGTCAACATCGTTATCCAAGCCTGTCACGCCGATCGTATAATGAGAACCCGCTGAACTGGGCACCGAGTAGACACCTGCGCCTGTTTGTGTAATCGTATCGCTGGATGGTATAGATTGATTAAGATTTGTTGTTGCAAGAGCATCCACGGCGATCGTGTACGATGCTGACGAGCTGCTCAGAGATACTCCATCAACGGAAAAATAGAGAACATCAGCAGGTGCAAAAACGATACAATCTTCGGCTGATGTATCTGCAAGGTTTGTATTGTCAATAGCGCACTGCCCAGGAGTGTTAAAGGAGGCGTCCGTGCCGTAAAATGTCAGGACCGCGGTGTCGGTCCGCCCGGTTACGCTTATTTTGTAAAGCTGGTCGGGAATCGTTGAAACAGAATAATCCTTGAAACTGTTGAAGGATACTGCGTCCGGTACCGGAACACCGACAGTCAGGTTTTTAACCGTTTGCACGGTTCTCCGTCTGTGCCCGTCACCGTGGCAGGAGAAAAAGAATAGCGTCAGGAGGAGGAATGAGAGAAGCAAGGAAAAGAGTCTTGGACGATGAGTTTGAAGTATACGGCCGCTCATGATGAAGTCCCTCGCTGATAGCCGACATAAGCTTATCGAAAAAAGAGACGTCTTTGGTACGAGACGTATATACCGCTTGGAATTAGTATAGCTCAAGTAAAAACGCCGCAAACTGGAATAGTGGAAATATTCTTTCCAGCCGTCTTTTAGTCAAGAGGCATCGGATTGCAGAGGTTCTTTTGAGAGTCTGCGACGCGGCCGCAGTTAAAGCAGATATATTTCGGGTTCTTCGTAATTTTTTTAATTTCATCGAACAATTCCTTGCTCGCCAGCATGCAAAGATGGCAGGCATGGTCCCCGCTGCAGATATCTTTTTTCATGGACTTCCTCCAGCTATTTCCTGATAAAGTATACTACTCTATTTCCGGATAGTGTGCTGTTTGAGGTTTGTCATTTTATCCGCATGGCCTTGCACGCCGATTGCTCGAATCTGGGTAATGCATGCCGCTCGATCCGATCGAAATATCAATCCGAATATCTTTGAAATAACGTTGTTGAATTTCCTGCATTCCACTGGGTCTTGAAATTGTTTACAGTCGGCACAGGAGGAGAAGTGATTTTCCGTGCAGCATGACCTGATTTTACACCAGGTAGCACGCTTGTTCTCGTGACATCCCGGGCACTTCTCGTTCAGATATTTCCTGCATGCGCCGCAATAGAGACCGCAATAGGCTGCCAAATTGGGATTTGAAACAATCTCTTTCATAGACAGGCTCTCCTTTAACGGCCGGCTGAGGAGCGCGGTTTTTGCGACCCTCTCGAGCCGATGGTTGGAATCATTGTGACGTGATCGCGCAGATTCAGTTATTTAGGCTTTACTCAGGCTCAATTACTTTTTCTATTTCGTCGATCACAGTGAAAAGGTCAACCTCGGCCGACGCGATGACTTCACCGTTTTTCGTGTGTTTATGGTGAGGAAACGAAGCGAGCTTCCGCGTCTTTGGGTCCGGGGAATTGTCGTAGCGGAACAGTATATTTGCGTCCTGCCGAACGTTATATCCGTACATGAACTTCTGGTTTCTATCACCGGTGTCTTCGATATACTCTTTGAAATCTACCGTGACGCCGTTGCGTAAGTCCAGTGTACCAAAGATATAAGCAAGATCCGATGTTTTTCTATCAATAGTGAGGTTATAGGAAGAAATGAGGGGAGTTTGGGCGATGCGCCGTTCAAAGTCGGCGACATAGCTATCGATACTCAAAATTGATCTCCTCCAAGGATTTCAATTTGTGCCGCACCCGCCTGAGCGATTCTATTTCTCCTTCCCACTCCACAAGAACCATGTCGCTCAGTTTGCCATAGAGTTTGTCTCGATCTAACGGGCCATACGCTTTCTCAAAGCCGTTAATTTTTTCCTGGATTTTATCGGCAGCCTTTTTCAAAAGATGGATTTCAGTATCAATAGCGAACTTAATTTTCTCGCGTGTCCATGTATCGTCCGACTCTATAATGAGCTTGGTCATTGGATCACCCCCTTTCGGGCTTTAAGACAGTTTACCCGCATAGAGCACTACCGTCAAGTGCATTTGTACGCCCGCGAGAGATGGTAATGATCACTGGGGTCAACAAATCTGTGATCCAGAAAAATACAGCCATAAGATTTCCTCCGGAAATAGTTTACGTCTGATAATAGAAAATATAAATCTCCTCTGCCTGGAGCTTGTACAACACGCGGCTGACCCGCCGGGCGAAACCCGGACGGTGTCGAGCCGTTGGTAGTGCAATGCGAAATTAGAGATTCAAGGCAAAATTGATAGCGTCACGAACTTCGCTTAGCTTTTCTTTTGATAAGGAGGTGATCATCGATCCGACGTTTGATTTTGACACCGTTTGTATGTGGTCACAATTAATGGCACAATCATTATGCATGCCATCTAAGCGAGACAGAAGCACTTCGCTGGGAATATCTCTTATTGTCGAAGTTACAGGCGCGATAGTAACTTCACCCAAGTATTCCAAGATTGAATTTCTTGTTAAAATAACTACCGGACTTTTTTTATCAGGATGCTTGAACTTATACCATCGCACCTCACCCCGCTTCATAAATCACCCCATTCTTGCTCTGACTCCCAGACGGTAAATTCAGTTTTGTCGGCAGGGTGCTGCCCGTATCCTTTTTTGTGCTTTTTTTCGAGCTGGTTGACATTGACCTGTTTGACGGCATTCCTTAATGCCTTGCGTGTAAAAGCAGATCGGGTTGTTTTTAACTTTTTGACGATCTGGTCAACTGTTGCAACTAATTCATCATCTAAGGTCATTTGTATGGTTCTCATAGCCCCTCCTTATAATGTGGACATCCATAGCTATAATAAGCCACATTCCAGGACAAGTCAAGTGTTGGGCCCAAGCACAGCGATAGAAATCTGATCACGTTGCGCCGAGAGGACAAACAGCGGTTTTTTTCAGCTGCCATCCTACAGTGAGGCTACTTTGTCGACAGCATGCTCCATCGGATGGCGGCTACGGCTATCCGAACATGCGCCATGCGCGACTGGAGACAGTCTTCCCCCCGCCGCGTTATTTTCCGTCCCTTTCCGATCCTCGAAACAGGTATCAGGTCGTTGCCAAACTCTCCTCATAGCAACGCTGCCGTATGCCCTGAATGAACAAAAGCAGGTCCGTCTCCGCCGTGAGTTTCAGAATGATCTGACCGGCATGATGGACGATCTTGCCAGCCAGCTGGATCAGTTTCCACCGGAATGTCGCCATCGTGTAGCGGCCCCACGAGGACGGACAGGCAAGGCACCGAAACCCGAGAAACAGGTTGTATGCTATGACGCCGATGCGAAAAGAAATCTTTAGGGTCAAGTCTTTTGTGCGGCCGGGCAAGGTCGCGTAATCAAGCGGGTGTGAATCCCGCCCCGGAAGGCAGGCCAGCTACCGGGTAGCGAGTCCTTGGAGGCTGTGTGGCAACATGCAGTTTTAAGCGTAGGACAGCGAGCAGATAGGCCGTAAGCCGCAAGGTTGAAGGGATTGAGCCCCGTAAGTGACGCGATGGGAAGGACGACGCAGTGAAAGATGTCGGAAGTCAATATGAACATAACCGTCAATGGCAAGGGTATGTTCGCTTCCTCGGGGTCAGAGACCATGGCATGTCTGACAAGGTGATTACGCGGAAACCCGGGAGGCCCCGCGCACTCTTCTCGTAAGGGGAGTATGCCGTAACAACCGAAGAGGGAGGAAGGCAGAAAATGCGCGGGGAGTCGGATGGTCTCGTAGTACCGATGAAGGCGGGTAACGCTGCTGGAGGAAAGGAGACCACATATGGTAGCGCGGCGTGAGGCGACACCGACCGTACCCAGTGACGGGCAATCGGTGACAACGAAACTGCGCCGCATAGCGGAGAAGGCCCGTAAAGAACCTTCGTTCAAATTCACCAGCCTGTATCACCTGATGAACGAAGAGCTGCTGCGGGAATGCTACGGGCGGCTGAGGAAAGACGCAGCCGCCGGCATTGACGACATGACCAAGGCCGAGTATGCCGAGAACCTCGACGCCAATCTGTTGAACCTGACAGACAGGCTGCACCGGATGGCATACCGACCGCAACCTGTCCGGCGAAAGTACATACCCAAACCGGGCAGCGCCAAACAACGCCCCTTGGGGATACCATGCTTTGAAGACAAACTTGTCCAGGCGGGACTGGTACGGATACTGGAATCAGTATTTGAACAGGACTTCATAGATGATTCCTATGGATTCCGACCCGGCAGAAGTTGTCACGGCGCGCTCAGAGCCTTGAGCGGCTCCGTGGAAGGCAAGCCGGTCAACCACATAGTCGAAGCGGACATCAAAGGTTTCTTCGACAACGTGAACCAGGACTGGTTGATGAAATTTCTGGAACACCGGATAAGTGACAAACGGATACATCGCATGGTGAGACGTTTCCTCAAGGCTGGGGTATATGAAGACGGGACGACAACGGTAAGCGACGAAGGCACTCCGCAAGGTAGTGTCATCTCCCCGCTTCTGGCCAACATCTACCTTCACTATGCCCTTGACCTCTGGTTCGAGAAAGTAATCCGCAAGCAGTGCACCGGGTTTGCCCGGCTGGTCCGATACGCCGACGACTTTGTCGTCTGCTTCCAGCGCGAAACAGACGCGGCGACGTTCCGCCGCGAACTGGGTATCAGACTGGGAAAATTCGGGCTTGAAGTGGAACCGACGAAAACCAGAGTGCTGAAATTTGGCAGATATGCCGTACAAAACGCCAAAGCAAAAGGTGAGAGACCGGAGACGTTTGACTTTTTGGGATTCACCCACTACTGCGGCGCCAGAAGAGACGGCACGGGGTTTCGGATGAAGCGGATGACCGCCCGCAAGAAATTCACCGCCAAGGTGAAAGTCTTCAAGGAATGGCTGAAAAGCGCCAGGACCCTGAAGACAGCGGACCTATGGAGGACGGCCAAAGCAAAACTGAGAGGTCATTTTGCCTATTACGGCGTGACGGATAATCTTCCCGGAATCAAGAGATTTGCCGCGGAAGTGGAAAAGGTCCTCATGAAATGGCTGAATCGCCGAGGTAGGCGAGGGTGCCTCAACTGGGAGGAGTTCTCGGAGATGCTACAGCGTTTTCCATTACCGAAACCACGAATAAAGGTCAGTATGTTCCAAGTACCCGTGAATTGACCATGTGAGGAGCCGTGTGCGTAAATAGCGCAAGCACGGTTCTGAGAGGGGCCGGAGCCGACAGGTGTAGTGGCATTGACGTGCTGGACCGTGTTCAGGAAGTTTTCGCGGTCCTGGTCGTTTTTGAATACGGGCTTTTTCTCGTTGCCACGGGATGTTACGTGATAGACCGCACCGGCATATTCTATTCTTAGAGGTCGGGCCATGGGGCGACTGTAGCAGAAATCAGAATGAAATGCAACGAAAAAGACTTGACCCTAAAGGTTTCCTAAAGGTTTCTAAAGGTTTAGGAATGACAAGCAAAAGATCGAAAGGCAATTTAAATACAGACTCTATTTAGACACATTTTTCATGCCGGGGCCAACGCCGCGCTGAGGAGCCGGGCGGGTTTATCGCCCGGACTCTTTCGAGCGCGTAGTTGGAATATTTTGCCGGGAGAGATAGCTTGACAAAATGCGGTTCCACGTATAATATCTAAGCATCCATAAAGAAGGAGATTGCAGCCATGGAGATTACCGAGAATAAATTAAAAGAAATTCTTACTGAACAGCGAACTGAATTTCAACATGTCGTCGGTATCTTCAAGGAAGACCTCGAATCCAAGATCAATCTTATTGCCGAGCAATACCAGGATATCAAATCAATTCAAAAGATCCACACCGAAATGATCGGCTCATTGATGGAAGACGTACAAATCATTAAATCCGATGTCCAATTTCTAAAGGTTGAGCTGAAAAGAAAAGTCGATTACGATGAATTCGACGCTCTTGCAAAACGGGTTGCCCTGCTTGAATCAAAAATCAGAAAATAAGCGTTGCCAGATCTGAGTATCAATCTGGCTGTTGGGCCTGTACGTCTTGGCATCTCTGCGCACCTCAGCGGTAGACGCAAAGTGCGTTAGCATTCATTACTTTCCCACAAATCATGTTTTTCCAAAGGAAGTGTTGTCTGTCCGGTAAAACGGACGCCCAGTCAACAAGTACTATACCTGCCTTGTCGTAGTCACCCTTCGCCTTCATTGCATCGTAATTCTCCCTGGCAGTCACAATATGCACTTGCTCGCAATCGAGAAGTAGACGAATGAATTCCTCGGCATCCTGTAAGCCGGTCTCAAATGGTGATCTACAAGTTGAGTCAGGGGTCGTCTGCATGCGCTTAAAGTGTTCAAGACAAAGAGATACCTTTGCCTCGATAGCGGCACTTTTCGATACTTTGCCAAAGAATCGACGAATGTATTTTCTCAGTCGGTTAGCCGCAATGTGAGTAATACCAGGCTCGTGCAGCGGATGGGGTCGTATCAGGACGACTCGCGAACCACATAACTTCTTCGTATACCGATGCAAGCTTGGACTCTACATCTTTGTTCACTGAATACTACGCTTTCCATGTGTCCAACGAATCTGTAGCACTTTTTCTACAGGTTCAACCAGTGTTTGAAGGGACGGAAACCACCCCGCCATTTCCGAAAATCCGGTAATGGCGGGGTGAAAATTAAATATTTTTGTTCAATAATGTAAACTTCTGCAACTGCGGTTTTCGCCCTGCCAAATACTGAGTTTCTGAATTGGCAGGATGAAATTTCTGCAACTTTAAATGCAAATCGAGTATATTTTATGCTTTATGGCCTGTCAAGATAAAGTTGTTGAATATTCAGATCGGAATACAACGCGAGAACACATTTCCCGAATTAAGAAAAACACATGCATGAATGAGACACTCTTATGAATACCGGCATGATGATATGCGGTGAGTTGGTAGTCAAGGAGGACTCAAGAATATTTGCGTTCTCCTCTTGACAAGTGAACATTTGTTCACTATATTATTGTTTACATGGTTCATGAAGCTGTCTGAAGCAACCGTTTGATTCTCATACGACCCGTGCAACCCATACCCAAAGATATTCTGGTTAAATTTGACGGCATTCTGAAACAACGGAATGTCCCCCTTTTCTCCCGATCCGATTACCGGAAGTGGCTGCTGTGTTTTCTCGACTTCCGAGCTAAATATCCTCTTCCGGAAGGCAAATCGGAACAAGTGAGGGCGTTCGCGGACAAGCTGCGGTCAAAGAATCAATCCTCCATGCAAATAGAGCACGCAGCTAAAGCGATTTCGCTGTTCTTCGCTTCGCAACAGGGAAAAAAGACTATTTCATCGTCGGCCGCCGCGCAGATTGCGCCTCCTGCAGCCGGGCCGCATTGCGGCGGCCTACAGGTAGAATACAACCAAGCACAGCAACTGTGCTCAACAACAGCGACGAAGAAATCCGAGATGGTTTGCGAGCCGCCGGCGCCCTCCGCGCCGTACACGCCCAGGATCCGGGGCGGCAAACACTACGATGAATGGCGCTGCCTCAAAAAAACCGAATCCCCGGCGTGGGACAAGGTCATTGAAAATCTTGCTGCGGAAGTAGATACCCACGGGCTTACGCCCGTGGCACTTGAATTCAAAAGAAGCACCCCCTCCTAACTCCCCCTGAAGGAGGAGGGAAACAAGAGGGACGCATTCAACCACGGGCTAACGCCACGTGGTCTTCTGCTTCGTTTTGGATAAAGCTGCGGCATTACTCTCGAAAAACGTTCAAGCATTATGCGGACTGGAGCCGCAAGTTCCAGAACTACCTGAAAGACAAACCACCTTCGGAATTGTCTCCATCGGAGGTGAAGGCGTACCTGACGGATCTGGCCGTGAACTGCAAGGTATCCGCAAGCCACCAGAACCAGGCGTTCAACGCACTCTTGTTTCTGTTCAGACATGTTTTAAGGATAGATTTCGGCATCCATAAGGACATCCCGCGCGCGAAGAAATCGAATTACATTCCCGTGGTTCTTTCCCGCGAGGAAATCGACGCTGTTTTGAGACATCTCGAATATTCATACAAGCTTGTGGCCCAACTCCGGTACGGCTGCGGGTTACGCATTTCGGAAGGCTGTAAACTGCGGGTGAAGGATTTCAATTTTGACGCCGGCATTCTCACTGTCCGCGGAAAAGGCGATAAAACCCGCACCGTGCCTATTCTGCAAAGAATCGTGCCGGAGCTTCAGGCCCAAATAGAGACCGTGAAAAAAATGCATGACGAGGAGGGTACGCAGGGGTTTTTCTCGATGATCAACTGGAGAAAAAATATCCACGAGCCGCGAAGGAGCTTGTCTGGCAATGGTTTCTCCCGCAGCAAACGTTAACCTTTGTTGCGGAAACGAAGGAGCGGCGGGGGTATCATCTTCATGACTCTCATGTTCAGGATGCGCTGTACGAAGCAGTTAGAAAGGCAAAGCTCACGAAACGCGTCACTTCGCACACCTTCCGGCATAGTTACGCCACCCATCTCCTGCAGGCGGGCTACGACCTGCGCACGATTCAGACACTGCTCGGTCATGCAGACGTCCGAACCACTATGATCTACACCCACTGCATTCCGAGCAAGGCGGCGAAAGAGGTGAAAAGTCCGCTGGATTTTTAGGGCTATGGCGCGTTGTTACAGATACTCCTCGGGCGGCATCTCGTTTACTTCTTCGGGCGGCGGGTTAAGCAGACGGGCAAGTTTTTTATCTCTGCCGATCTGTTTTGCAAGCTCAAAGGTCTTTTTCTTTTCTTCCTGGGTCATGAGAGCGACCAAGGCAAAAACATCCGCCGCGTCTTTGTATCCGGTGGCCTGGAGTTTCATCGCGCAAAGATAGGGCTTGCTCAACACGGGGAGTGATATGTTTTCAATCTGCTCTGCTTGTTCAATGCCTTCCAATTCCCATTTATACCGGGCGATCAGAAAATCAATTCGCTCATATTCGCCCGCGTTGTCGTCGAGAAAGATGATGTCGTGTTTCAAGGGATCATCTGGTATTTTGCTGCCTTGTATGAGACGGGCGGAAAACCTTTTAGGAAGGCGGCTCGTAAGAATTTTGAAGAATTCGGATGAGTTTGTGCGGTCAATCAGGTTGGAATAAATACAGAGGTCAACATCGATGGTTGTCCGCTCAACGCCCTGCAGAATAACAGCGACACCGCCCACAACCGCGATATCAACCTTTACGGGGAGGGCGCTCGTAATGTCTTGGATTGTTTTTAAGGTATCTTCGATAGATTTCATATTCTGAGACGTTTTCCCCTCTGGCTTTAATGGCGACGAATTGCAGGAAAAGATTATGCATGGTTCGAATTCGTTCCAGAGGAGAAAGCTTGAGGAACGCTTCCCGCTCTTCTTCTTTTCTTTTCTCGATTATCGTTTTCATAAAGTTAACGCTTCAAAGTCAGGCATAAATTTACAAGGTAATCATCCTTTTTCTTTTTCCGTCAATCGGCTTGCATCCGCGGCGTCCTGAAGACGGCCCGTTGACAGCTTGTTTTTCAAAAGGTGGTCACGACCGATCACCGGAATCATAATTCCCTCAACTTCGACTTCAATGCGCTTTGGCCAGGCTTCTTCGAACCCGACGCCGTCAATCGATGTCAGTATATCGATCCTTCTTGGCTCGACGCCGATCTGGTAGACGATGCCTGGCGTTAATAAATCCTCTTTAGTTATTTGGGAGAGCGGTGCGCCAAATGAGCCGAGCGCCCGCATGACATGTTTTACATTTGATTCTTCACGACGGATCCAGAGGTCAATGTCTCCTGTTGCGCGAGGAAGTCCATGAACAGCAAGAGCATAAGCACCAACGAGGAGGAAATCAACTTTTTCCCTTAACAAGGCGGACAACATGTCTTTGTAGTCTTGATTCAGCACTAGTCGGCTCCTTGAAACTCCAGACTTCAAGAGTAAGCGGCCACACCATTGCGAGACGTTCTGCGGGGGTCGTTCCGGCCAAATCCCTTTCAGAACCTTGTTCCTTAAGGTGCTTCACTTTAAGCAGGAGATTCATGATTTCCTCTTTTGACTTTCGCTAAAAATAGCCTATCAAAGATAGGCTTAATTTACAAGGTAATTTTTAATGTCTTCGATACTAATAAAAAACCCCCCTCACACTACCCTCTCCCATCAGGGAGAGGATGAAGATAAAGGGGGCTTAAAATTTCTCACAATTTTCTTTGCTGTTACTTTTTCTCGCACCATTCCCTGGCGTTCTGGAACATCCTGAGCCAGGGCGATGCTTCGAGGGACTTTTTGAGGTCTTGAGGCAGCCAGCCCCACTGCCAGGTAAGTACTGTTCGCTCCGGGTGCGGCATCATTGCGAGGTGCCGGCCGTCAGGCGAGCAGAGCGCGGCAATCCCGGCCGGAGAGCCGTTCGGATTGAAGGGATAGGCCTCCGTAATCTTCGAGTCGTCATCAACATACCGTATGGGCGCGAGTCCGTGCTCACATTCGTTGAACATTTTCTTATCCGGAAAATAGGCCATGCCTTCGCCGTGAGCGACCCAGATGCCGAGTACCGAGTTCTCCATGCCGCTCAGCATGATCGAGGGACTCTTCAGAATTTTGACCGTTGAGAAGCGCGACTCAAAGCGGCCTGACTTATTGTGAATGAAACGCGGCTGGAGCTCATCGCTGATTCCGCGCCACGGCACCCAGCCCAGGAGCGCCATCAGCTGGCAGCCATTGCAGACCCCGAGGCTGAACGTGTCGGTCCTGTTGTAAAAGTGTTCAAACTGTTCCCACACTTTTTTGTTGAAGCGGATCGATGCGGCCCAGCCTTTGGCTGAATCGAGTACATCCGCGTAACTGAAGCCGCCGACAAAGACAATGCCTCGGAACTGGTCAAGAGTGATGCGGCCGTCCAGCAGATCGGTCATGGTCACGTCCCACGGCTCGAATCCTGCCATATAGAACGCGGACACCATTTCCCGGTCCCCGTTGCTCCCCTCTTCGCGGATTACGGCAACTTTCGTTTTTGTTGTGCGGCAGAAGACTTCTTCTGAAGTCACCCTTGGCGTAAAGGGAATTGCAAAGGAGGGGCCTTTGCGGTCGTAGATATGTTTGCGCTCTTCGCGGATGTTATCGGGATTTCTTTGCAGCAGATCAAGCTGGTGGCTTGTCTCTTCCCAGATGTCGCGCAGAAGCAGCAGCTCCTCGTTTAATACAGTTTGGAGTGCGGAGACTTCGGCGAGACTTCGGCGTGAGCGCTCAGTCGAACGCTCAGTCGAGCCGTTCGGATTGCGGATTGCAATGGCGACTCTTTTTACTGATATTGTTTTACCGATAAACTGGTACGGAACTGTTGCATTGTTTAAAATAGAAAAGATTTTCGCTTCCTCAGAGGGAAGATATTCCATGACGAGCCCAAGTTCTTCAGAGAACAATACCGGTATCGCGTCCTTCTGTTCACCGAGTTCGATCTCTATTCCGCAGTTTCCCGCAAAGGCCATTTCGAGAAGCGTGGTCACAAGGCCGCCATCCGAACGATCGTGACCTGCAAGGAGCAATTCTTCGGACACAAGCTTCTGGACTGCATTGAACGCTCTGGTAAGAAGCTGAGGATCGTCGAGATCAGGAGATTTGTCCCCGACCTGGCCGTAGACCTGTGCCAGCGCTGAGCCGCCGAGGCGGTTTTGTCCGGAACCAAGATCAATGAACAGGAGCCTGCTTTTGCCGGGCGCTTTCAAGTCCGGCGTCACAGTTTTCGTGATGTCCGGGCAGGTAACATAGGCAGAGATTACAAGAGTGCCCGGGGACTTGACCGTCTCGTTCGATCCGTCCGGGTTCGTGACCCTGGCGGCCATGGACAGGCTGTCCTTGCCGCCGTCCACGGCCATGCCGAACTCGATCATCACATCCCGCATCGCGACTGCTGCGTCGTAGAGACGCGCGCCTTCGCCGGGAAGCTTCGGGGCCCACATCCAGTTTGCCGAACAACGTAAGTCGCCGAGGCCGCTGACTTCCGCCCAGACGATGTTCGTGAGCGCCTCGCCGACGCTCATTCTTGCCATGGCCGCAGGATCGAGCAATTCTTTCACCGGCTGCTCTCCGATGGACATCGCTGAACCGGTCAGACCGAAGTGCGACTGGGCGATAACCGCGACGTCGGATACGGTCAGTTGAAGCGGACCCGCGCACTGCTGGCGGGCAATGAGGCCGGTAACGGAGCGGTCCACTTTGTTGGTGAGGAAGCGCTTGGATCCCACGGAGAGCAATCTCAACACGCGATCGAGTGCGGCACGAATCGTAAGTCCTTGCGGCAGCACCAGAGGTTTTAGTTGTCTGGTTTTTCGCTGCAGCTCGAAAGTTTTCTGAGGCATGTCGCCGAGCACCTTCGAAAGCTCGAGGTTTTCCGGTGTTGACTTGTCCGTTTCATCATACAGAACGATATATCCATCACCGGTTATTGTACCGATTATTGCAACCGGAACTTTATCGCGCTCGCAAAGCGACTTGAAAAGGGCTTCATGTTCAGGTTTTATCAGAAGCGCGTTCTGCTCCTGGTACTCGGCACCCCAGATCTCAAGGACCGATAATGTTTCATCGCCGACCTGGATCTTACGGATATCAATTTTCGCACCGGCCGGGTGCACGATCTCCTTCACGACGTTGCAGTTTCCGCCGGCGCCTTGATCATGAATGCTCTGGATCGGGTTCTTCTCCCCCAGCTCCACGCACGCGCGGATCACGCGGTTCAGCTTCTGCTCCATCTCGGCGTCGCCCCGCTGAACGGCATTGAAATCCAGCTCCGCGATATTTTCGCCCTGGATCATGGAGGAAGCCGCGCCGCCGCCCATGCCGATCCGGTAGGCGGGACCGCCGATCTTCACCACAAGCATTCCCTTCCGGGCTTCGGCCTTGTCGGTATGGCGGCTGTCCATCTGGCCGATGCCGGCAGAAAACATGATCGGTTTGATCCATTCCCTGCGTTCGCCGTCCGGTAAACGAAGGCCGAAGGAGCGGGTGAAACCCTGTATCACGGGCTCGCCGAACTTGTTGCCGTAATCTGAAGCCCCGTTGCTGGCTTCCACCTCTATCCTGAGAGGCGCGGCAAGATTATTCGGATAGGAATAGGAAGGATCTTCCCACGGCAGGTCATAACCGGGGATCCGGAGATTGCCCACGCAGTACGCGGCCGTGCCCGCGACAACAAGACCGCCGGTCCCGGTTGCCTGGACATCGCGGATGCGACCGCCCGTTCCGGTTTCGGCCCCGGGGAAGGGCGCCACGCCTGACGGGAAATTGTGCGTTTCCGCCGTGAAGATTATATGATATTTCCGTTTTGTGGCTTCGAAGGGCGAAGGTTTTCCGATAAGCCGCGGGATAATGGTTGTGATGTCATATCCGGTAATCGCGCTCGAATTATCGCTGAAGGCGATCACGCTGTTGTTCCTGTTCGCCTCGTAGGTTGCCTTCACGATCTTCATCAGGTTTTCGGGAACCGCTTTCCCGTCGATGACAAGCCTGCCGCGGAAGAACCAATGGCGTGAGTGCTCGCTGTTGGACTGGGAAAGGTCGAAGCACTCGACGTTCGTCGGGTTTCGCTTGATGTCTTTTACGAAGAGGTTCGTGTAGTAGTCGAGGTCCCAGTCGTCCATCCCCAGGCCCATTTCGCGGTTGATTTTCTCGAGCGCTGCCCTGCCCTGCTCCATCAGCGGAATGATGCGAGTTGGTTCAGCTTTAATGCCGGTTGCAAAGGTTGTGAGCGGCTCGGGATAGCGGCATTCCGTCATACGGTCATGCACGAGTGAGAGAAAGGCGGTCTCGTGTTCGCGGCTGATTGATGCTGAATCCTGAATCAGAAGCATATAACGGCGGGACCGTTCAATACGGGAAATTTTCTTAAGCCCGCAGGCATGGCAGACCGAGACAGCGTTCGTGGACCAGGCAGTGGTGAAGTTCATGCGGGGACCGACCTCGAAAATCACGTGCGGCAAATCCCCCCCTGACCCCCCTTTTACAAAGGGGGGAATGGGAGGATTTAAGAAACTTTTATCCGCAAACTGTTCCGGTTCGAAGGTCTCTGCCAGGAGCCAGCGGAGCAGGCGCATCTCATCGGGGGTAAGAGGATTGTCTGCGGCGACGTTGAAGCAGAACTCGGTCGAAATCCCGTGGATAGCGTGAGAGACTTTTTCCTGTGCGGCCTGCAGCAGGCTCGTAGTCTGGTACGCGGAGAGCGCGGGCGTGCGGTGAAGATGGAAAATGTTCATGTATGAATTACCTTCGTTCAAATTTTTATTCAACGTTTGGTAAGCAGCTCGTAGGTCGGGTAGAGCGAATGCGAAACCCGACATTTTTATTCGTTTCCGACGCCTTGATCGAATACAATCTCTTTACCCGCGCCCCAATCGCTGTGATAGATACCCTGCTTTACATAGCGATGAAAAGTCGAGTGTGGCCAAGCAGCCGGAGCCTTCACCAAGCCGTGCTTTACAGGATTGTAGTGTATATACTCGACATGTCGGATAAAGTCGTTGTCGTCCCTGATTTGATGTTCCCAAAAGCGTCGCTGCCACACAGCCTGTTCGCACTTGTTCTTATGACCGATCGTTACGCGACCCTTAAATTCATCCCGGCAGTTCCTGCTGAAATGGCTTTTGATCTGCCGCCAACGGTTTGAGAAGTCATTGTCATTTTCCGGCAAGGTCCACATGCAATGCAAGCGATCGGGCAGAAGAACAAATGCGTCAAAAGTAAATGGATGCCGTGAAATGACATCTGCAAATGCTTCGCGAAGCAACGCAATATTGCATTCTTGGCAGAGGATAGGGCGTCGATTGTGCGTCACAACGGTAAAAAAGAATGTCGCCCCTTTTGCTCGCGATCTCCTGTATCGCATGGTTCCTTTGAGGAATTATTAATCATCCTTGAAAATCTGTCGGGTTTCGCTTTGCTCTACCCGACCTACGCGCTTTTGTCAAATTCTGTGTTAACAGTTATTATCTGAACGGAACCGTACCACTACCACCGAATTTTGAATGTTAGTCCCCCGCATAACAATTATTAATCTGACTTCGTTAACATACAACAAAGGAATATTAGCCGGCCGGCAACATTCACAAAAGAGTTATTTTTTCTTGTACGGAAGAATCTTCATAGTAACGATATCCGACAGGGCTTCAAATTCGGGATCTTTATGAACGAGCGTCGCGTTGCGCGTAATCGCCGTAGCAATAATCCAACTGTTTGCGACAGAGATTTTGTGCTGCGCTTTGAGTTCTGATGCCATCATGAGCAGCGTATCGTCGACGTCAACGCGGGTAACAGGAAGGAGGCTGAGGGACCTGAAGAGTTCATCGGCGGCGCTCCGGCCGTGGTCTTTCCACACACGGTACCGGCATTCCATGAAAGTCATAAAGGAGATAAATATTTTTCGATTGTGCGGCCTGTCGCGGAGGATCTTTTCGACCGTAGAGGCTTCGTCTTCTTCGTTCCATAACGCAAGTATCGCTGAGGTGTCAAGGACGACGGACTCAGGTGTTTCGGTCACGGGCATCTTCCTCCAGGCGTTCTTTCTTCCGGTCCTTTATCAGCTTTTCGGAGGTATACCGTCCGCGCCCTGCTCCCCGGAATGCCTTGATTGGATCTTTCGGCAGAGGGATGATCTTGATGGCATTGCCCTCTTCGATCCATTCCAGCTGTGTTTCGGGCTCGATGTTGAACTTTTTTCGAAGTTCCACTGGAATTGAAACTTGTCCTCTTGTAGATACAGTTGTTTTCATGTTAACTCCTTATAAATCTTACCTAACTAAGTTTAACATGAAAAATCTACATTCGTCAACAGATTTATCAATCTACATGATAATGAAAGCGTCATTCTATTTCGTAAGCGACACCACCTTCTGCTCTGAACTTTTCTTCTCTGCAGCCATTTCGCACTTGCCGTCGAAAACCACGCCTTCCTCGATAATGAGTTTAGGCGTTTTGATATTGCCCTGGATATTGCCGGGCGCGAGGAGATGAACTTTCTGAGATGCGTTGATGTTGCCGACGACCTTGCCGCTGCTGATGATCGTACCGACCGTTATCTCTCCCTGGAGAAACGCGCCGTCTCCCGCTATCAAGGTGTCCTTCGAAACGACTTCTCCTTCTACCTTCCCGTCCACCCGGATAGTACCCTCGAAGCTGAGCACACCCTTGAATTCCGTGCCTTTGCCCAGAAATGCCGTGATCTCGGCCTGCTCCGGCGTGCCTGAACCTTTTTTTAGCATTTATAAACCCTCCTCATAAATTATGTTTAAAATTTCGGGACGCAGATTTTCGCAGATACACGCAGATTACAATGACAGCAATTTTATTTAATCCGTTTTTTCCGCGTTCATCCGCGTCCAAATATTCTTTTGTTTTAAATTATCTTTTCCAGTATCCTGTCCAGCTCCTCATTCGAATAATACTCGATCACGATCCTGCCGCCTTTTGATTTGGAAGCTATGCTGACTTTGGTGCCGAGCGCCTTTTTAAGTTTTTCCTCCACGGCCTTGAGTTCGTGGCCCAGCCGCGCCTTCTTCTCCTTGGGCGGGTTTTTGAGCCTTGTGGTAAGCGCTTCCGCCTCGCGCACGGAGAGCCCCTTCTTAACGATCATGACTGAAGCCTGTATCTGGTCGCGAACGCGCTCGAGGGACAGCAGCGCCTTTGCATGGCCCATGCTGAGGCTGCCGATTGCAAGCTCATGCTTTACTTCTTTCGGAAGATTGAGAAGCCGAAGAAAGTTGGTCACCGTTGAGCGTTCTTTGCCGACCCGCTTCGCAAGATCGTCCTGTGTAAGTTTGAACTCGTCCTGCAGTCTCTTATATGCTTCGGCCGCTTCCAGGGGATTCAGGTCTTCGCGCTGGATATTTTCGATCAGCGCCATCTCGAGGAGCTCTCGTTTTGTTGCTTCCTTAATGAGCGCGGGAATCGTTTTGAGTCCGGCTATGCGCGATGCGCGCCACCGGCGTTCTCCCGCGATCAACTGGTATCCGCTTCCCGACCGGTGAACGATGATCGGCTGGATGACGCCCTGTTCTTTTATCGAGGCCGCGAGCTCTTTCAGCTTTTCATCGTCGAAGACCTTGCGGGGCTGGTATTCGTTCGGGATGATCTTATCCAGCTCGATCTCGGAGATGCCGAGCGCTTTACGCTCCTTATCATCGAGTGCGGACAGATCAGGTATGAGCGCGCCGAGGCCTTTACCGAGCGCCTGCTTTTGCATTGGTCAAAACCTCCTTTGCGAGCTCGAGGTAGCTTTGCGCGCCGCGCGACCGGATGTCGTAGAGCAGCACCGGCTTTCCGTGGCTGGGGGCCTCGCTCAGCGCCACGTTCCGGTGGATCACCGTGGTGAACACCTTGCTGCCGAAGAACTTGCGTACTTCCTGCGAGACCTGTTCGGCGAGATTGTTCCTGCTGTCGTACATGGTCAGGAGCACGCCCTCTATCGCCAGCTCGGGATTGAGGTCCTGCCTGATCAGCTTGATCGTATTCATGAGGGCCGACAGCCCTTCGAGCGCATAGTATTCCGTCTGGACCGGGATGATCACTCCGTCTGCGGCAGTTAACGCGTTTATTGTGAGCAGTCCGAGCGAGGGCGGGCAGTCGATAAAAATATAATCGTAATTGTTTCTGAAGGCCGCGATCGCCTTTTTGAGCACCCGTTCACGCGCAATCATCTGGATAAGTTCAATTTCAACGCCGACAAGGTCAATGCCGGACGGAATAACCTCAAGCCACGGAAAATGCGAGGCTTTTTTGATTTCATCGAGCGTGCGCTTGCCGGTAAAAAGATCGTAGGTGCTGCCTGAAATATCTTTGCGATCAATTCCCATACCGCTTGTGGAATTGCCCTGGGGGTCGGAGTCGATGAGCAGAACCTTCTTTTCAGCTGCCGCCAGAGATGCTGCTATGTTGACGGTGGTTGTGGTCTTACCCACTCCCCCCTTCTGGTTGGCAATTGCGATGACCCTGCCCATTTTTTCCTCCAGACAACCTGTTTAAAACCTTCATAATGTACCATAAGGTTACAGCAAATGAAAGGATAAATTGATTTGGTCCACGGTCCCGTCAAAGTCGCACATAAACCCCTATAACGTCATTCCCGCAAGCGAAGCGCGTCGGGAATCCTTCTGAAAATGCAGGAAAGATTCCGGACAAGCCGGAATGACGGTAAAGGAAGTGAATGTGCGTGAAAAGATGTTTGTTATTGTACCGTTGCATTGAACAATGACACGACCCTGTGATTTGGTCTCGCATCAATTGAAGAGAACAAGAAGAGAGATTTTTCCCGCAGCTTGCTGTGGCAAGTTTTCGGAATTTTATCCGCAATCCGCAATCCCAATTCCGCAATCGAGATGTTCCACGTGGAACATTGCTGTTGCAGTGTATTATCGTGGGGTAACAGCGTGAGCGCAACGTTTACTGTGGCGCAACGGGAAACAAAAAAGGCAGAACGGTATTACCCGTTCTGCCTGAGTTCCAGCAGGGTTGTTAAAAAGTTTTTAAGTGGTGGTTCGACAAGCTCACCACGAACGGATAAGAACCCGTCATTTCAATAATCTCTCCGTTCGCTCTGAGCTTGTCGAAGAGTAAATGGAGGTTTTAACAGCCTGTTAGGGCGAGATATTAAACAGCAGTTTCCGCTTCGAGCTCATTTATCTTTGCCCAGTCGGGGCCAAGGATCTGCTCGAAATCTTCTTCGGGCGTTCCAGCGATCGGCTTTATACTGAAATTCTTGACGAGCACATCCAGTACATTGGGAGTGATGAACGCCGGGAGCGTTGGCCCGAGCCGGATGTCCTTGATCCCCAGGTGGAGCAATGTGAGCAGGATGGCAACCGCCTTTTGCTCGTACCAGGAGAGGACGAGTGACAAGGGAAGCTCGTTCACGCCGACATTGAACGCCTTGGAAAGCGCAAGCGCGATCTGGACCGCCGAGTAGGCGTCGTTGCACTGCCCGATATCGAGCAGTCGCGGAATTCCGTTGATGTCTCCCAGTTCCTTGTCAAAGAACCGGAACTTGCCGCATGCCAGAGTCATTACGATTGTATCCGCAGGCGCCTTCTCAACGAATTCCGTATAATAGTTTCTGCCCGGCCGCGCGCCGTCGCAGCCGCCGACCAGGAAGAAATGACGGATTGCCCGGCCCTTCACGGCCTCAATGACCTTGTCCGCTACGCCAAGCACGGCATTCCTGGCAAATCCCACCGTTACTTCCTTGCCTGCTGCTGTCGGGGTAAAGCCGGGAAGCTCTTGGGCACGATTTATAGCCGGAGTAAAATCTCCATCTGCGATATGGTGTACGCCGGGCCAGCCCACAAGACCGGTCGTGAATATGTTGCCCTTGTACGATTCGATTGGCTTCTGGATGCAGTTCGTTGTCATGACGATTGCCCCCGGAAATGCCGCAAACTCTTTCTGCTGGTTCTGCCAGGCTGTGCCGTAATGGCCATAGAAGTGCGGATATTTCTTTAGCGCAGGATAGCCATGCGCGGGCAGCATCTCGCCGTGCGTATAGATATTGATCCCCTTTCCCTCGGTTTGTTTCAGCAGACCCTCAAGGTCCTTTAAGTCATGTCCGGAGACAAGTATGGCTTTCCCTTCTTTCGGGGTGATCGGCACTTTTGTCGGGACCGGATGGCCATACGTGCCGGTGTTCCCTGCGTCCAGCAGCTCCATGGCTTTGAGGTTTACCTCGCCGCATTTGAGAACAAGCGCGATCCAGTCATTCAGGCCGAGATCAGTCCTGGTCAGGGCCGCGAGCGCCTGATGCAGGAACGCGTACACGGAGTCGTCTGTTTTGCCGAGTATGGCTGCATGGTCTGAGTACGCTGCAACGCCCTTCAGACCGTACAGCAGTATGTCCTGGAGGGACGCGAGGTCCGCATTGGTTGAGGATGAGAGTCGTTCAGCCGCTACATTCTCTCCCTGCTTCACGAGGGCATCAATTGAAGCTGCTGGTTTGAAATTTACGCTTGCATGAGAAAAAATTTCTTTCACGCCGGTCCGGATCTTTTCCCGGAGGTTAACACTTCGCGTAATGAGTGAAACGAAGCGCTCCGGATCGAAGTCCACGTTCGTGAGTGTGGAAAAGAGCGCTTTGACCGTAAACTCGTTCACTTCACGATCCACAACGCCCTGTTTTCGTGCCGTGTCTGCATAGAGTGAAAGTCCCTTAAGACTGTGGATCAGAAGATCCTGGAGTGCGGAAACCTGTGGGTCCTTACCGCAAACACCGAATTTGGTGCAAGCCTTGTTGTTTGAAGCCTGTTCGCACTGATTACAAAACATGATTTCCTCCCTGGATAAAGAATTTTTCGCTGTCGTTGGACACACTATACCAAATTCTTTGCGGCGCACATATGATCTGGGACATATACCGTTCATTATTGTAGGGAAAGGGAATCGGATTGGAAGCGGAGTTTAATGTCTGTTCCCGTCAGCCGGATTTGATTGATCCAGAGGTTAATGCTAAAGAGGATTCCGGTTTTCGCGGGAGTTACGGTTGGAATTGGCAATCCCGCGCCTTGGCATCCCCCGGCTCCCGCCGGGGGTGGAAAGCGCTCACTCGCGCGAGGCCCGATGAGCCTCGCGTTCGCGAGTTCGCAGTTCCGGGAGGTCGCGTTGTTTGAGGGAGCCACCGGCTCCTGCCGGTGGGGGCTCCACTAAGAAACCGACTTAAGAATTTGACGAGAACATAAGAAAGAAGATTGTTCCACGTGGAACAATACGATGGGAAAAGGCTTTACCAGTGACCGAGCTCTCCGCCGGCCGGACTTACCAGAAGAGAGCCAATGGATAGATTGCGCACCGCGGAAATATCCCGAACCGGGGTTATTACTCGCACGGTCAACTCTTTCAGATCCAGATCGCGAAGGATGCCGAGCCCGAGGCAGAGGTTTCGATCGTCGTTCAGCCCTACCAGCACATGGTCGATCTCGGATCGCTTCAGCACAATCACCTCGCGCACATTATATCGCTCTTTGGCTGTGAACAATTCATCGCCTGCGTACTCGCCCTCAACCAGAAGGAACAGCCTGTCTGCAGAGAGTTCGGCATGAATAACGATGGCCTGAAGAATCTTTGAAAGGGTATTGACGTCCCTGAACCCGAGCCGTTCACCGGTACCGAGACCGGGGCCGTGAACGCCTACATCATGAAGAGCTATTTCCTGATAATCGGCGCCGCGAAAGTATTCTTTGAACCGGTGTTCGCGGATTGCGCGCCTCGCCTCGTTTGTCGAGACCTTTGCATCGTCCGGTACGGGAAGCCGATGGAGAAGCAATCCCGCGCGATGAGAGTGAGGGGCAAGCAGGTGTTCAACCTCGGTTCCCTTTTGCAGCGCCACGACATTGCGGGGTGCGATCATGTCAATCTCGTGAAATTTGAGTTCGCGTGCAGCAGCCCCGTTTACAAGTCCGCAGGTATTGATAAGAATCAAATCCGGATTCATGGAGTCAGCGAGAGAATACAATTTTTGAAGGCCTGATATGATTTCAAGAAGATGGCCCACAGGCGTAGTATTGCCGACAAAACTGAGGACCTGTGGGTTCCTGCGCTTGAGAAGGTCCGAAGCCATTGAATAAGCGGTCAGAGAAAGCACACCTGGCGGACCGATGAAGGGCTGCCCCGGGTCTGCATCGATCCAGGCAACAGTCCTGCCTTCCCGGCAGAGCGCGCCGGTAAGATAGAGGCAGAAGGTTGTCTTGCCCGATCCTGGAGCGCCTAACACCAACGCCGGCCCACCCTGACCGGCAATTTCTTTTGCTACCCGGCGCCACTCCAAAGGTATTTTAATAGATTCTTCCATTTAAACCACACTAACTCTAAAATGCCCTAAATTGATCGCACATTGTACGATATATCGATATTATTAGCACTTCTCACCCCACTTTCTTAAAAACCCAGAGCGCACGGTTATAATTAGAATGTGGAAGGGTAAAATCTAGCTTACGGTCGAGTTGGATTCCTATGCCGGTCAACTCCTGACCGGCAATTGTTTCCTGGGGCCCGCGGCTCAAGACTATTAAGCCTCCGGGTTTCACCAACGCCTTGCCCGCTTTGAGCGCTGTTGCCATGTCCGCGAACGCGCGAGCCGTAACTACATCATATCTCGATGGATGCGAATCCGATAGTTCCTCGGTCCTTGCATCCAATACCTCGACGTTTGACAGCGACAGCGTCCTGACAATATGACGAAGAAAGGAACATTTTTTCTTTACGGACTCAACGAGCGTTACAGAGATCTCCGGTTTTGCAATCTTGATCGGGAAACCAGGAAATCCGGCGCCAGACCCCATATCGAGAAGCAGCATCCCCGGCCGGGGGTTAAATCCATTGAGAAAAGAAAGAGAGTCGAGAAGGTGCTTGATCACAATGTCCTGCTCATTCACGATAGCGGTCAGGTTAATTCTTCTGTTCCATTTTTTCATTTCCCGTATATATATGAACAGCGAGTCGACCTGATCACCTGTTAAAGCGATGCCGAGCTCTGCTGCTCCCGAGACTAACACTTCCCTGGGGGTCACGATTTAATCTCCGATGTTATCAACTCAAGACCTCTTCATGTGCGTCCTCTTTCTCTGAAAGAAAGAAGCTCCTAGTACAGCGTAAACTTAATTATTAAAGGTTCAACGCCGTCATTCCGGCGTGCTTTTCGCGGGTCAAACCAGAACCAATCAGATTGAACCGCGAGGGCGCAAAGGTCGCCAGGAAGGCGATACTTCTCTTACATATTACGGGAATTTCGCTTTCCTCGCGTTCCTCGCGACATCGCGGTAAATATTCTTTGCCGTTTTGAGATAAATTCTATTTGTAACTGACTACCGGAACCCGACTAATCATGCCGGGTGACGTGCAAGCAGAGGTGCAAAACTATCAAAAAACATTTTTACAGTGCACTAGTAATGCGTTTCGAAAAAGCTTGTCATTTCGACCACAAGGAGAAATCCATTGGTTTGTTTCCTATATGCAAGATTTCTCGCTGTGCTCGAAATGACATAAAAATTAACTGGATTTCGCGCAAAGCCGCCAAGCCGCAAAGAAAGGCGAAGACCCTACTACAGAAATCGTCATTCCCTGCCGCGCTTCCTTTTTTCAAGGGCTACCATGAGGAGCGAGATAGCAGCCGGAGTAACGCCTGAAATTCTTGAGGCCTGGCCGAGCGATACCGGCCGCACCTGCATCAGCTTCTGCTTCACCTCGGCACCGAGTCCGGTCAACGCGTTATAATCCATATCAGCCGGAAGCTTTTTCTGTTCAAGTGACGCGAAGCCGGCAACGTGCTCCATCTGGCGGAGGATATATCCCTCGTACTTGACCTGGATCTCGACCTGCTCGGCGGCGGCTCTTTCGAGAGGCAACGGCGGCGGGCTCATGGCAACGATATCGGAATACGTCATTTCCGGACGCTTCAGCAGCTGTTCAAGCCGGATCTCTCCAGACAGCGCATTGGTGCCTTTTTCCTCAAGCATCGAATTGATCTCCGAAGATGATTTCACCCGGGTATTTTTTAGCCGGGAAATCTCGGTGTCGATCGCTTCCTTCTTTTCGCAATACTCGGCATACTCGATGCCGGATACGAGTCCAATTGCATGGGCTTTATCGCGAAGCCGCAAATCTGCGTTGTCTTCTCTCAGGATGAGCCGGTATTCCGCGCGAGAAGTAAACATGCGATACGGTTCGAGCGTACCCCTGGTAACGAGGTCGTCGATCATAACGCCGATGTAGGCCTCGGAGCGGGAGAGCACGAACTGCTCACGTCTCTGAATCTTGAGAGCGGCATTGATCCCTGCCATCAGCCCCTGAGCCGCGGCCTCCTCGTATCCCGAAGTGCCGTTGATCTGTCCGGCAAAATAGAGCCCCTCGATTTTCTTGGTTTCGAGCGAATGCCTGATCTGGGTGGGCGGCGCATAGTCGTATTCTATGGCATAGGCAGGCCTCATTATTTCAACTTTGTCCAGGCCGGGAATCGAACGATACAGCTTCAACTGTACGTCGTATGGAAGGCTGGTCGACACCCCGTTCGCGTAATATTCCTCGGTGTCGAGCCCTTCAGGTTCCAGGAAGACCTGGTGTCGCTCCCTCTCTGAAAACCGCATCACCTTATCTTCAATAGAAGGGCAATATCTTGGCCCCGTTCCCTTTATTACCCCGGCATAAAGTGGGGAGCGATCAAGATTGTTGCGTATGATTTCATGGGTTTGCGTATTCGTATACGTTAAATAACAGGGCAATTGTGGGAGAGGATGTACCTTTTCAGAATACGAGAAGAACGGGGCAGGTTCGTCCCCGCATTGGGGCTTCATTCCGGAAAAATCGATAGTTCTTCCATTCAACCTCGCGGGCGTTCCCGTCTTGAGCCGTCCGATGTCGAACCCGATTTCGCGTAGGCAGTCCGACAAACCAACGGAAGGGAACTCGCCTGCCCTTCCGGAAGGATAATTCACGAGACCGATATGAATGAGACCCTTTAAAAAAGTACCGGTCGTAACTATTACCGCAGGCGCGAGGTACTGCACGCCGATGTTCGTTTCAACGCCCGAAATTTTGCCGTTCTCGACGATGATTTTCTCGACCAGGCCCTGCTTTACGTCAAGGCCCGGCTGCTTCTCAACGGATTCTTTCATCGCGAGCCGATAGCGCTGCTTGTCCGCCTGTGCCCGCGTTCCATGAACGGCCGGCCCCTTGCTCCGGTTCAGGATCCGGAACTGTATGCCGGTTCGGTCGATTACCCTGGCCATCTCGCCGCCCAGGGCATCGATTTCCTTCACGAGATGCCCCTTTGCAAGACCGCCGATCGCCGGGTTGCACGACATGAGGGCAATGCTGTCGAGATTTATCGTGAGCATAAGCGTGGAACAGCCTATGCGCGCCGAAGCCAGCGCAGCCTCGCACCCTGCATGGCCTGCCCCGATCACGATGACGTCGTATTTTTTTTCGAAAGACATTCGAAGTCCTCAGGATATTTAACAGCTCAACATATTATCTTATCCGCAGATTTCGCAGATTGACGCAGATTCTAAAACCGGAATTCTGGTTTTGTTTTTATCTGCGAAATCTGCGTAATCTGCGGATAAAGCTTTTCAGGCTTCAGATTTTTCTTTACTGGTCTGAGGTGTGAGCGTCTTACAAAAAGCGTACTTCCCCTTTTCATTACTTCCCGATGCAAAAGTCGTTAAAGATCCGGTCAAGAATATCGTCCGTATAGGTGGCGCCGATGATAAGACCTATACTGTCGAGCGCGTCCCGAAGATCCAGGGCGATAAATTCAGGTGACAGACCCGCATTGGCTGACGTAATCGATTTTTCAAGACCTTGCTTCGTCTTCTCCAGTGCCCTTTTGTGCCGCTCGTTGACTAGCCAGGCATGCTCGCGTGAGGCAGCCATCCCGTTTTTAACCATATCGGATATCGTCTGTGTAAGAAGCTGCAGCCCTTCTCCGTTGCGGCACGATACCGCGACCTGCGCTGTAGGCCATGTGATCGGTTCGCTCTTTCGCGGCAGGTCCGACTTGTTGATCACGGCAATCGTTTTCTTATCCTTGACTTCGCCCAGTACTCGTCTGTCTTCATCAGAAAGCGCGCAAGAGCCGTCAAGAACGACGAGGACCATGTCCGCGGACGCAATCGCTGAAAGCGATCTTCGGACGCCTTCCTGCTCCACGATATCATGGGAATGCCTTATGCCGGCTGTATCCAGGATCCTGAGCGGTACGCCGCTGATGTTGAGATACTCCTCGAGCACGTCCCTTGTCGTACCCGGGATCTCGGTTACGATCGCCCGGTCCTGTTTCAGTAAAGCGTTCAGAAGTGAAGACTTTCCGACATTCGGCCGGCCCACTATGGCTGTCGCAAAACCCTCCCGCAGTATCCTTCCATATGCGACGCCGGAGAGAAGGCTTTCGATTCTTTTAAGAACTTGCGAAAGCTCGTCAATAAGAGGGCGTCCGCTTTGCGTCTCGATATCCTCTTCCGGGAAATCGATACCCGCCTCTACGGACGCGAGACTCGAAATAAGATCGTTCCTGAGGCCGCCGATTTCGCCGGACAAGCCCCCCAGCAAAAGCTCGTTCGCCGCCTTGTGCGCCAGCTCCGTCTTTGCCCTGATTACATCCATCACGGCTTCCGCCTGTGCCAGGTCTATCCTTCCGTTCAGGAACGCTCTTCTGGTAAATTCACCGGGCTCGGCCTGCCGCGCGCCTGCCGCGATCAGCAGATTTATTGTGCGCAACAGCGGCGTCATACCGCCGTGGCAGTTTATCTCTACAACGTCTTCCCGCGTATACGTGGAACGTGCACGCATGAGGCTGACGAGCACTTCATCGACAACCTTGCCGTCAGCCGGATCAATAATATGGCCGTAATGGATCGTGTGAGAGGCCCCGGATTGAAGATCTTTTTCGTTGACCGGCCTGAACACGGCAGCGGTGATACTGATTGCCTCCGGACCGCTTACCCGGATGATGCCGATGCCGCCTTCGCCCGGAGGCGTTGAAACTGCGCATATCGTTTCCTTTTCATGCATGGCCCGTATATTACCATAATGCTGAATGGCTAAAAAGCTCTTTTTGCCCGAATGGAGCAGCTCGAATGCAAGATTCATCAACGACGAATATCTTTAATGTTTGCTCCGTCTATGATAAAATATTTGTATTATTTTAAACTATGGAAACCAAAGAATTAAAAAAGCTGGTAGAAAAGTATTCTGTCGCACAGCTGGAAGCCTGCATTCTGGAACAGGTAACCAAGGGAGAAAACAAGTGCGACGTGGCGGACGGCAATGACGAGATCATCACCGAACTGAGCAAGGCAGAGGTGATGCGGGAGCTAATGGATGAGGGAAGGACTTTCAGCGATGCCCTTCGGGAACTGGGCCGCCGGATCAGGGCTGTTTACGGCACGGAAGAAGAGACCTCGAAAAAAAAATAACCTGAATTCTTCAAGGAGGAAATTTCCGCATCAGCTGAATAATGGCCTGCGGCAGACAAACAATGGATAATAAATCAGGCTGGAAGCAGTACAAAAAATATTTATGCGAAGCGCCTTCCGCAGGCCTCTCCCTTGACATCAGCAGAATGTTTTTCGAAAAGGATTATTTCATCCGGATGAAGGCGCCGATAAACAAGGCATACGCCGCCATGGAAGCGCTCGAGGCAGGCGGGATTGCGAACCCGGATGAAAACCGGATGGTTGGGCATTACTGGCTCCGCTCGCCCGGCCGCGCACCGTCTCCGGAAATCAAACGGGATATCGAAGAGATGATCCAGGCTGTAAAAGATTTTACTTACGCGATACATGCTGCCCGGATCGCGCCGAGAAAACGGGCCCGCTTTCAGAATATGCTTATCATCGGGATCGGAGGTTCGGCTCTCGGTCCGCAGTTTATCGCTGATGCCCTGGCAACGACTGCCGACAAGATGAAACCGAGGTTTCTCGATAACACCGATCCGGACGGCATTGACAGGGTCCTGGCCGATATCGGAACAGGCCTTGACGATACCCTGACAATCGTCATTTCAAAAAGCGGCAGCACAATTGAAACGCGAAACGGCATGCTTGAAGTTGCCGCTGCGTATGAAAAAGCCGGGCTTTCGTTTGCACGGCATGCAGTCGCTGTTACAGGAGTGGGGAGCAAGCTTCATGAATTGGCGAAAAAAGATTCATGGATTGCGACTTTCCCCATGTGGGATTGGGTTGGTGGGAGAACTTCCCTGATGTCAGCAGTTGGCTTACTCCCTGCTTCCTTACAGGGAATCGACATTGATGCCCTGTTAAAGGGTGCAGCAGTGTGCGATGAGCAGACGAGGTCGAAGCAAACCGCGTCCAATCCTGCGGCGCTTCTGGCCCTTGCCTGGTATCATGCAACCGGCGGCAAGGGCGCGAAGGACATGGTTATCCTTCCTTATAAAGACCGGCTGGCGCTCTTCTCCCGGTATCTTCAGCAGCTCGTGATGGAGTCGCTTGGCAAGGAAAAAAACCTTAAGGGACGGGTTGTGAACCAGGGCATTGCGGTCTACGGGAACAAAGGCACAACCGATCAGCATGCCTATGTGCAGCAGCTTCGGGACGGCGTCAACAATTTCTTTGCGACCTTCATCAAGGTGCTCGAAGACCGCAAAGAAAAGTCAATCGACGTGGAGCCGGGCGTGACGAGCGGCGACTACCTGAGCGCGTATCTTGAGGGCACCCGGAACGCCTTGTTCGAAAACAAGCGGGAATCGATCACGATCACGCTCGATAAGCTCGACCCGCAATCAATAGGCGCCTTGATTGCGCTGTACGAGCGGGCAGTCGGTTTTTATGCCGCGCTCGTCGGCATCAATGCGTATCACCAGCCGGGGGTCGAGGCGGGCAAGAAAATGGCGGGCGAGATCATAAAGCTTCAGCAGACAGTGATGACCTATTTGATCACGAACATCGGCAAAGCGTTTACCGCCGAAGAAATTGCAGAGGCAATGCAGGCCGAAGGCAGCGCAGAAGCAGTATTCAAGATCCTGGAGCATACGAGCGCGAACCCGGACCACGGCATCACGAAAATCCCGGCAGCGCGCCGGTTCGATGCGAGGTATACTGTAAAAAATTGATGAGGGATGACGGATGAGCGAAGATGGACGAAAAAGCCGGTATAACTGCGTCCCTCTTCATAGTGAGCGAAGCGAACGATCGTCCCTCGACTCCATGAGGTCACCACATGATTCGGATGCTCGCAAAGCTTTTGAAGGTCCTGAATTCCGAGACCGACCCCTCTCAAATCAGCCTTGCTTTCAGTTTTTCTATGGTGAGCGGCTTTCTCACTTTCCTTAGTCCGCTGAACCTGGTCATTATCCTTATTGTCTGCCTGGTCAGGGTGAACCTGTCTGCCTATCTGCTCGGGACCGCTTTTTTTTCAGGAATCGCCTATCTTCTCGATCCGCTCTTTCATCCGCTGGGGCTGGCACTGCTTACAGCTTCCCCCCTTGAGGGTGTGTGGACTGCGATGTATAATTCCACGATCTGGAGGATCCAAAGGTTCAACAATTCGGTCGTGATGGGCGGTTTTATCTTCGCTATCCTGTTTTTCATACCGCTGTTTCTCCTGTCGAACATGCTGATACGGAAGTACCGGGCAACGTTCCTCACCTGGATTAGAAAGACACGTGTCATGCAGATGATCAAAGCCAGCGATTTCTACCACTACTATGAAACAGTGTCCGGCTGGGCCGGGAGACTGAAATGACAAAATGGATCCGGTGGCAGGGAGTCATAGTATTTGTCCTGATTGCGGGAATGCTCGCTGTATTCTGGCTGCTTATCTTCGACGGTCTCGTGAAGCGCACCATCGAAAGGACCGGTGAATTGATCGTAGGCGCCCAAGTCGACGTGCATGATGTAGACGTGACGCTTGTTCCGCTTGCGATGACGTTGAACGGACTCGAGGTTACGAACCCGGAGGCGCCGGCAACGAACAGTGTCGAATGCGGCCGAATCTCCTTTTCCCTCGACAGTCTGAACCTGCTGCGGCGCAAGACGATCATTAACGAGATGGCCGTTGAAGGCGTTCGATTCGATACTCCGCGGAAACGTCCCGGCCGCGTGAGCAAGCGCGAGGAAAAAAAGGCTGAAGAAGGCAAGGAAACGGTGTTCGGGCTCGCGATAAAAACTCCGAATATAAAGGAGATCCTGCAGAACGAGAACCTTGAATCGATCAAGCTGATAGAGACTACGCGCGCGGACCTTCAGAAAAGAAAAGCGGACTGGCAAAAGCGAATCGAAGAAATGCCGAACAAGGCCAAGGTTGACGGTTACAAAGCCAGGATCGAGAAGGTCAGGAAGTCGCAGAGGGACATTCTGGGCGCTGCCTCGCAGGTTTCAGAGGTGAGGGCAATCAGGAGAGACATCGAGCAGGACCTTGACCTTGTGAAAAATGTGCGCACGGCGTTCAAGAGCGATCTGGCCGCATCCAAAAGCGTGCTCGAAAAAGCCGAGCAGGCACCCCTGAACGATGTGCGGCGGCTGCGGGACAAGTACAGCATCTCGCCCGCGGGCCTTGCCAATATCAGCCAACTCCTGTTCGGCGACCAGCTCTCGTCGTGGGTCCGGAGCGGACTTCTGTGGTATAACAGGCTGCAGCCGGTTGTGGAGAGGGCAAAGGCGCAAAAAAAAGACGTGACCGTGGTGAAACCGGTACGCGGGAAAGGGGTAGATGTCCGCTTCAGGGAGTTCAGACCGCTGCCCGATTTTCTGATCGACCGGTCCGCGATTTCGGCAGAGACAACCGCGGGGGTCCTCGCAGGAACGATCAGGAACATCACTCCCGATCAGAACATCCTCGGCATTCCGCTTACGTTCGCGCTGTCCGGGGAAAAACTGAAAGCCGCAAAGTCGATTTCGATCACGGGATCGCTCAACCATGTTGTGCCGGTCAGTCCTAAAGATATTGCACGTCTTTCAATAAGCGGCTTCCGGGTCAACGATCTCGTTCTCTCGAAGAACAAAGACTTGCCCATAGCGATGAAGGAAGGGCTTGTTGATTTCAATATCGACGGGTCGTTTACCCAGGCGCTGAAGGCGAATATTACCGCCAATGTAAGCTCGGCAGTGATGAACATAGGAGGCGACGGATCGGACAATCCGTTTGTTACGGCGGTAAAATCCGCTCTGTCGAAGGTTTCCAAATTTTCCCTGTCCGCGGATATAGCCGGTTCTCTCGAAAACTATACGATGAACGTATCGTCGGACCTTGACCGGGTGCTCAAAAACGCAGTGGGATCGGTCGTACAGGAACAAGGCGCCAGGCTCGAACAACAACTTAAATCAGCGATCCAGGACCGGACCGGGACGCAGCTGAAGGACCTGAGGGAAAGCTTCGGCGGCCTGAACGAACAGGGCGGAAGGATCGATGAAGTCGAGAAGCGTTTGAACGATGTGCTGCAGGAAGCGGTCAAGTCTGCTGCGGGAGGGAAGCTGAGATTGGGAAGATAGCCTTCGCGCGCTTTTTGAAAAGACATAATCCTAAAAACGGCAGTTGAGTCTATTTTCACATTGGCTGAGGCAGCAAAGCTGGCGTCGAGAGGGGTTTCCCCTTCAGGATTTTGTTGAATGCACGGCTTAAGATCAACCTCCAACGTTCCGCCTGCGTCAACTGCTCCGCAGTTTCCCGGAGTCTTCTCAGAAACAGGGCGATCTCATTGAGCGTGCCCTGTATTTTCTCCGTCTTTGCGTGAGCGCTTGTAATGGTCACGGTAGTCTGGCTCTGGTGATATGTTTGTTTGGCGACCGCATGAAGAAGCAACGGCCGGCTCGTAACAGCCTCCAGATGCTTGTCCGGTCGGGCGAGCCGCACAAAGAGGGACCACCAGTTGTAGATCAACGCCACGATCCGGGCCATATAGCCACAGCGTTTCAGATCTTTGGTCGTATAGCCTCCCCACCCCCACTGATTTTTCAGTTCATCGAAATTGTTCTCAGCATCGGCCCGATCCCGGTAGTGCTGCGCGATGGTAAGGACTTCGCCCGGAATGGTTGTGGCCAGCACTGCGTATTCATACCGCTTTGCGGTTCCATTCGTCTCGACGAAACCAAGCTCCATCTGATCCTTGTCTTTCTCACTGATGACGACATCGCCCTTGAGCGCCCGTCGAAGTACGATGACGCGCCGCTTTATCTTCCACCCCATAAGCTGAAGTTCTTCTTCCACACCTTCCCATCCCTGACCGGCTTGCTGCCAACCATTCCGCTGAAATGTCTTTTCGATGAGCTTCCGCACGTTTTTGGTGAGGCGGAGCTTGACCAGATAGGGCAGGCCTTTTGTTTCCGCCTGGGACATGAAGACGTCATTTCCCCAGCCTGAATCGCCCCGAAAAAACGCGGGCCAGTGACGTTTTGGAATGGAGCCCAGCAACTCCCACAAGCCCGGCGTGCTATAGCAGGTTGCGGTTTTGTTGCCCGCCTGTACCTCGACATCCAGCACGAGCCGGGTGTTGGCCATCAGATAGCTGTGGTAGGTATGAGACGGCCTGCCAGGCTTGTGAGGATTATAGCCGACCACTGCGCCTTCCTGTTTCCCGTACAGCGGTTTTACCGTGGTGTCGCCATCCATGATCCAGGACACAGAAAGCAGCGCGTCATAACAACGCCTGACATGTTCCTTGAGCCAATGCACCCCCTGAGTTTCATCTATCTGGCGCAGGGCTTTTCGCACCGAGTCCTCACTCACGACGGCGGTCATGCCGAGCAGGCCGGGATTGACGTTGTCGCACCGAACGTTCGTAATATGCGAGTAGCGATGGTGGCCGGCCAGAACAGACAATAACACCGTGCCCAGCACATCTCGCTTTTCCGGTGCATTGGGGCTTGTGTAGTGAAGCGGACAATCAGCAACCCAGGGATCGTAGAGACCGCCGGTCTTCAGAAAATCGATGAAAAATGCCATCTGTCCCAGTGGCGTAACGGCTGCAGTCGGATCCCATTCTACGTGGATACGACCGCTGAACGTATCGACCGCAACTCCCTCTGGTTTCCGTGCAGACAACGATCTATTTGGTTCACCCATTGGGCGAGTCCTCCTCTTCGGGTTAATTGCTGCAATATCCATCAATTAACTTCGTTTGACAAGGACCAACTGCTCTTTTAAGGAATGAAGCGTCGGTACGAGGAAATCCGCCTTTATCTTCAGGGGTGGATGAACTACTTCGGTATCGGCATGAGATACAACGACGCCGTCGAACTCGATCAGCGCCTTCGTCGCCGTATGCGTATGTGCTACTGGAAGCAGTGGCGCAGGACGAGAAAGCGGGTGAGGGAGCTGATGAAACTCGGCGTGAGCGAAAAGCACGCCGTATCTGTGGGAATGAGCAGGAAGGGCTACTGGCATCTTGCAAAGACCGAGGCCATGAACGTCGGCCTGTCCAACGCATATCTCAAAAGGCAGGGGCTTACTTCTATCAGAACACGATGGATCAAGACTTACTATCCGGCTACGGCCCGATAATTTTCCGCGAATCGCCCGGTGCGGACCCGCACGCCGGGTGGTGTGGGGCTGGGGGAGAGAATCCCCCGGCTACCCGATTAGTCCTTCGGAAGTATATGGAAAACGGTTTGATTATCCAAAAGTGCATCTAATTCCAAGAAAGATTTATTACGGGCTGCGGGCTTGTAGCGGATTGGATTATGACGAGGAACAGACATAAAGTTATTTATGGTTTCGGATTTATGCAGTCATTAAAGTGATTCATTCAGGAATGGTTTTACATTCCATTTAGGATTTAATAATTTCAACTATTTTGTCAATTACTTCATTTATTTTGGGATTTGAGATACGTCCGGCGCAACGCAGTATCAGATTAGAATCGGCGGTAAAAAGACGATTCGGACGAATATAGGAGTCGTGGCCAATGGCTCCTTGGTTAAAGTCGGAGACAACGAGCGGAATAGCGAGAGGGTCAACTGTATTTGAAGTAATTTGACAGAGAATTACATCGTCACCCCTTAGAGGAACGACGACTAGAGCAGGGCGTCTTTTTGTTTGTGTTAAATCAGAAAACGGAAAGGGGATTACAACAACGTCTCCCTTTACAAATTTTCCCATGCACGGTCCTCTTCTGGAGAATTCCATTCTCTCGCGAGGATGTCTTCAGAAGCTAACATGGTAAAGTACGACCCACGGTGACTCGGATAGTCGATTACGTCACATGATTCTACTAGCGTTTCCACAAGAGAAGTAACATCATAAGCTATTTGATTCAGCTTATAGTCCTTCTGAAGCGAAAAGACTTTAAAAGCCTTAGGGGAAAGCTTAAGTTTTGATGCACGTCCTGGAGTAACTGGCATTGTCAGGGCGGTTGTCATTTGTAATACCTCTATAAACTATTCGGCGTTAAATTCAAAACTTTTCATGTATCTCTGCAAATTGTTTTGCGCTATCTGGACGAATTCCTTCATTTTTGTAGGCGTCAATACTATCCGTGCGACACATTTTGCTTCTACATGCTTTATATTCGCTAGTCCAGACTTAATTTCTTCGGAACTGCCAAGAACCAGCGGAGGAAACGCTTCAAAGAAAGACACTACGAACACTTCAGGGTCATGCTGAACGACAATCTGTGAAGCATAACTGGTCGTTAAGTCGTCAGGGTAGACGTGCTTTACAGAAACCTGCCTAACAGCCGGTCGTGGTTTGTCTGTCATTAACGATCCTTTCCGCAGAGAATACCCGTTAAGGTCTATACAGTATACAGGCGTGTGTGAGAAACTGTCAAGAAGTTTTTGTTTTACAATTATTACTAGTTTATCTCTCCTTTAGGAGGAAATCAAATGAACTTTGATCCAAAACGAAGCAGAAGACCACGTGGCGTTAGCCCGTGGTTGAATGCGTCCCTCTTGTTTCCCTCCTCCTTCAGGGGGAGTTAGGAGGGGGTGCTTCTTTTGAATTCAAGTGCCACGGGCGTAAGCCCGTGGGTATCTACTTTTTCATGCTACTTTTTCTAGTCCTATGGATAGAAAGTCGGTTATCAGCCCCGCAGCACAGGCGTTTCTTGGTTGTTCCGTGTTGTTCCGTCAACCTCCGACCTTGCATGAGAAAAATATCAACCTCATTGAGCGCCCTGAGCCTAACGCGGCGGTCACTCGCCGCAAGGCGAGTCGATGTGGACCGCCAGGTTAGTTCCACTTCCTCAAACAATACATTACAGATGCCGTGGCAATCATGTTTTAAATTTTAAGCCCAACTCACTCGCCTTACCGATAAGATAGTTGATAAAAGCAGTACATGTGACCAACATAAATTTTGCGTCATTGAAAGTAAGTTTGTCTTCATCCAGCATCGCATGCCTTATTCCATCCGCATCGCTTGTGTATCCATAAAGCGATGATAAGCTCTTCTTGAGTGCAGAATGAATTGTGCCTGTGCGTTCAATCACAGCCAAAGCTGTACCTAGAGTTGCTTTTTTATCTGCCGATATCAAAATAGAAATTGCTTCGACTGCACTGATCGATTCTTTAATGGAGTTTCTATAATCAGGTTTCTTACGATCCGACAATAGGGCGAGGGATGTCTTAAGGTGTTTTCTGACACCACCAAGCTTGGAGCTTTTTTCAATAGCTTCTTCAATGGATTCAATTTCAACCGGAGAAGATATTTCAGCTAGTTCATCCTCAACAAATCTATAAGCCGAGTTTTCTCTATCAAGAACATCATTGCAAAATTTGCAAAAATCATCTTGGAGTTCATCTGGACAGTTCTTACTTATAAACTCTATGATGTCATAAACTTCAAACCATTTGCATTCTAAGAAATACTCCCTTATCCTTTTTATAGCTTGGTGGTGATATTGCTCTAGATTGTCAATGGGGTACTTGAAATATGAATGCCATAAACGTTTAAAAAGAAGTTCTAGATTCGATCGCTTTATGTCGTTGTAACCGGCATACCCTTGAAACTCATTCCATATACATTCATGAAGAGCTGTCCACAGGCCAAACCGCAAATCGTCATCCATCGAATCGATCTGAGCAATTTTTTGAGCTTCTTTTAAGCCTTTTCGTTGAGAAAAAAGCATCTTATGCTCCTATTGACGTCGATGTGAGGAATGCAGCTCAGCATTTCTCTCCTGGTAGGGTTAGGTCAATGCTGATCGGTTCTAAGCCACGCAATATGCTTGGCTAGTCCATCCAAGTTGGGGAAGAGTGTGGCCTTGTGGATGCCGTATTTATAAAGAACTCTTTTCAGTTCTTGCCGACTTTTATTCGGGATTATCCAATGATCAATTTCCTCTGAGTTGTATGCTTGACGAGGATCAGGGTGTATAGTGAAAATGCCGGCTTGGGCTGTAATTCGCGGTGTTATGTGGTTGGGAATGAACTTCCCTACTTTTGTCCGTTTAAATGGATCGGGGTTTTCATCGATCTTAATGAACCTATTGTTATTGAATGCATAAATCAAGCTGTCTCCGTCATGCTCGTCCTCCACTGCAAAGAAAACCGCCACTAAAGGGTTGCGCGACCAATCTAATAGACGAGTTGGTAGCCCATGATGTTGCGCAAGCGCAAGCAACTCCCAGTTCGTCGTCTTGACATCCGGAAGGCTTGACCAAGCACGCTCGCGGAATAAACGGAGCATGGTTTTCTCTTCCTTCTCCATTTCTTCAAGAGATAATCTTTTGAAGTTCTCGTAGCGACAAACTTTTGGTACGAGTTTATGCGAGGTGTCTTTTACGCCACGATAAATCATGGCCCTTTTCATCATTTTGCATGACCGCTTTGTGTAGTGACGCAAATGTTTTGATAGTTTTTTCTGCCACCATCAGCCTCCTATCAAATTAACCCCCGGGTGATCGGCTTGCCCCGCAGGGGCAAAGGCCGTATCGAACCGGTTGTTCTCCCGCGCTGGTTTCGCGGGAGAACGGTTCAGCCGATCACCCGGGGGTTCTCGCGGCGCGAAGCGCCGGGAGAACACGTGTTTGAAAGGACGGAAACCGCCCCGGTATTTCAAAAAATCCGGTAATACTGGGGTGAAAAATTAATATAATGACGCACCAAAGTGCAAAGCCGGCATGGCAATATTTGATCGTAAAAAGTACGGAAATTCGGATTTACTGGGATGAATATTGTGCAACTTTATCTTTGCGAAGTATATTTTATGCGAGTGTGTGTGTCAAGGTGAAGTTTGAAAGGTCTATCCAAAAGGTAATGTCCGATATAAATTCCTGATAAAGCTTCTATTGTTGCGTTGGCTTGAAACACCAAAACTACAGGAAGAACTATGATAAACAAAGTCAAACATTCACCACGGTTAGCGTTCGGAGAACATGCCTAAGAAAGCCGATTATGCGACGGCTGGATATAGGGAGTCCGTCAGATAGTGCCTTTGTTGGGATTGTGCCTGAAAAGTGCCTTGGAAAACGTAAAAAAACTGGCGGGAACCGGCCCATTCGATGGAATGGGTTGCGCTGTGGAGGTCTTCCAGACTTCTTCCCGGCATGAATTTCAAACTTTATTCACGCTTAGCATAATAATACTTAGACCCACTTGTCGTACCCTCGATAGATAAATTTCCCTCACCCCTGCCCCTCTCCCCTGGAGCCCCCTGGAGGGAGAGGGAAAAAGGGAGAGGGGGCTTTATTGCACGAGACGAGAATCAAGGGTAAATCGTAGACCCGTTATCGTACCATCTCGCTGAGAATCGCGAGACGGGAATCAAGGGTTTCATAAACGCTCGCCATAGGTCAGTGAGCTGTCACAGGTTCCGACTTGCGAATCAGCAGTCCTGTGGTGGAAACCAATACCCTGAATTCTTCCCTGCTGTTCGAATTGATGAATGTGGCGGACCCATATTCAGCATCAAGCAGGGGATTAAGAATCTGAAACCTGCGCCGCAGATCGAACATGTCCAGGGCCTTGACTTTCTGGTAAAATACGTTGAAACCGTCGGCTGGTTTTGCTATTATTATCTATGCCGACCGTGCTTGAGGATGGCCCCTATCGTTTCGTCTTTTTCAGTTCTGACAAAGGGGAACCTCCTCATATTCATGTAAAACGAGAACGTCTAATCGCCAAGTTTTGGCTTGATCCGGTCGCACTTGCAAAAAACCGGGGCTTTCAAGGACATGAGTTGAACCACATTGCTCGTCTTGTGGCAAAGCATGCACCGGCCCTTTTGGAGGCGTGGCATGAGTACTTTGGTGCTTGATGTAGAACCTACTGCTGTAAAAGTGTCCGTGACAGATGATGACTTGACAGTATATCTCACTGATGGTCGTCGTATCAGCGTTCCTTTAGCCTGGTATCCTCGCCTGCTCAATGCTTCACAGGAAGAGCGGATGCGCTGGCAATTGTTAGGCGATGGTTACGCTATTGAATGGCCCGACATAGACGAACACATCGGGCTTGAGGGCTTATTGGCAGGGCGGCCAAGCGGAGAGAACCCGCAATCGCTCAAACGGTGGCTCGATTCTCGTCGCACCAAGCAATAGCGTCTGCATCCCGTTCAGCGATATCATCACCAACTGGAACAAAGTCGTGAAGGGGGGGCGCGGTTCTTCAGCGCCCGTCTTTGTTTTTTTCCCCACCGATTGTTTAATTGAAACTCACCGGGACACCCCAAGCTTCGTTGTAATCATCCGCAGCCTGCCCCTGTTGCCAAACGGCAAATAAAACAGCCATTCCACTGTAACTATGGAGCCGTCACAGGTTCCGACTTGCGAATCAGCAGTCCTGTGGTTGAAACCAATACCCTGAATTCCTCCTTGCTGTTCGAATTGATGAATGTGGCGGACCCATATTCAGCATCAAGCAGGGGATTAAGAATCTGAAACCTGCGCCGCAGATCGAACATGTCCAGGGATTTCTCTTTTGACAACGTATACACTGTATGGACCTTTGTTGTTTCATCACGGAGCATTGCATAGCGGCCTGCAACACGATCGAGCTCATAGGAGGTGTGCATCCCGAATATGTTTGCCCACGGCTTCCATTTGAGAATGTGGGCGTCAATGTAAAGCTGATCACCGGCAAGCGAGAAGGTTTTTTCGCTGCCATCCGGCATGGAAAACCTGGCCATGAACGCCTGCTCTCCTATTGGTTCGACGTTCACCCTTGCAGCGAGCTCCTCCCTGGTCAAGGCGTTATACCCCTGGATGGCAATACTTACGGTACCGAAAAGGGCGAACAAGGAGAGCATCAGCAACGCCAGCATGAAACTCATTGCGGTGCCGAACATTTTTCTTTTCTTCAGGGCCGCAATGGCGATGATAAGAAAGATCAGGCCGAGAAAAGCAAAAAACATTGTTATGACGATTGGAGGATTCGGCAGCAACACAGTTCTCCTTTTTTAAAAGCAGCTTCTGTTATCGCACCTTTTTAAAGTACCTCTCCGCCCGCCTTGTGTCTATAGAAATTCTTCGTAGTAATCCAGGTTCTTGTGGAAGGTCTCTTCAAGCGAAGACAGGGCAAGGAACCCCGCAACCAGGCAGAGCGTTCCAACGATGAGAGCGCCGCCTTCGAGCCCGAAGTACTGCCGGAAGAACTGGAAGAGAAGCGTGATCGGGACCACTATGCCCCGTACAAAGTTGGGTACCGTCGTGGCAACGGTAGCGCGAAGGTTCGTGCCGAACTGTTCCGCGGCAACGGTTACAAATATGGCCCAATATCCGCCCGCGAATCCAAGCACAAGGCAGACACCGTAGAAGAAGCCGGGCGTCTGAGCTCCCTGCAGGAAGTAGAGCGCGATAGAGGCAACGGTCAGCAGCATGAAAAGAAGGATTACTTTTTTTCTGCTCTTCAATGCCTGGCTGAGCAGCCCGCTGGACAAGTCGCCGAATACCAGGCCCAGGTAGCAGAACATGACCGCGTTCCCGGCCGTTACGGGACCGGTGGTACCGAGCGCCTTTGCGAACTCCGGAGAGAACGTGATCGGAATCGCCACTAGAAACCAGATCGGAACGCCGATCATGATTGAGTTGAGATAGCGGAAAAAGCGTTTCCGCTCCGTAAAAAGCGCAAGGAAATTGCCCCGCGCGAGCGCAGTCTTTCCCTCCATGGTCCGGAACATACCGGATTCGGAAACGCTGATCCTGGCAACGAGCAGCAGGAGTCCGAGTACGCCGCCGATCATGAAAGCGGTCCTCCAGTCATAGGTGCTTGCGATCATGTTTGCCAGGATTGCGCCCGACACCCCAACGGAAGCGACGAGCATCGTGCCGTAACCCCGGATGCTCGTGTGCAGCACCTCGGAGACAAGAGTGACACCGGCGCCCAGCTCACCCGCGAGCCCGATGCCGGCGATGAAGCGCAGCCAGGCATACGCCTCAAGAGACGTCACCATTCCGTTTGCGAAGTTTGCAGCCGAGTAGAGGAAGATCGAGCCGAACATGATCTTGAGACGTCCCTTCCGGTCGCCGAGAATACCCCAGATGATTCCGCCGACGAGCATGCCCGCCATCTGCATGTTCAGAAGATATACACCATAATCAGTAAGCTGCTGCCCGGAAAGCGCGAACGACTTGAGGCTCGGAACACGGACGATGCTGAAGAGCACGAGGTCATAGATGTCGACGAAATAGCCGAGAGCCGCAACAATGACCGGCAGGCTTAAAACCTGTCTGACAGAAATTGCCTTCTGCTGCATAAGACCCTCCCCAGGAAAAAAATTAAAAAATGTCGAAATTATCCACGGACAAGCGGTAATAAGGACATATTGAACAGTTGCTGATTATCTAAATATTCAGCTTAAACTATGAAATTGTTGCATATACCGGGGAAGAATGTCAAGGACGAAACCGAAACATGAAACGAACGAGCAGGAGGCAGAGCGGCAAGCGTTATCCCGCGCCTTGGCATCCCCCGGCTCCCGCCGGGGGTGGAAAGCGCTCACTCGCGCGAGGCCTGATGAGCCTCGCGGTCGCGAGTTCGCAGTTCCGCCATGCACTCGCGCTAAGCGCACTCGTAAACGCTTGGTGCAGGCGGGAGGTCGCGTTATTTGAGGGAGCCACCGGCTCCTGCCGGTGGGGGCTCCACTGATGTGTGCCGAAGCATTGTCCTAATAATGGTTTCACAGTCATCGGGGTGCAGTTCGTGGCCGCCTCCTTCAAGCGTCAACAGTGACGCGCCAGGGATTTCCTTCGAAAGGGCTTTTCCATGCCCGTACGGAAGCACCGGGTCGTCCGTTCCATGGATCACCAGCGTCCGTGCTTTAATCTTTCCAAGCCGCTCACGCCACCTCTCGCTCGTCATCAACGCGTGATTGTTCATACTGGCAAGGTTGATGGCCCGTTTCGTTTCTCTCCTTACGAGACGGCGCGCCCGCTGCTCATCAAAAGTACGCTCGGAACCGCCAAGCACGCGCATTGTCGCTACTCTGGAGTCGATGACCGCAGCTTCATTGGACCAGTCAACGGAACCCCCGGACTGGAAATGAGTCAGGACCTTTTCGGACATCGGAGGAAGGTCCGGATCTTCGGGACCGTGAGGGCTCGACATGATGAGTGTCAGACTGAGAACGCGGCCAGGATGATTAATTCCGAGAAGTTGGGCAATCATCCCGCCCATGGATGCGCCGGCAATATGTGCACGGTCTATCCGATAGGCGTCGAGCACGCCGACTGCGTCTTTTACCAGGTCGTTCAGGCTGTACTCAGGTTTACCTGCAGGATAGGTTATCGAGCGGCCTGTGTCGCGGTTGTCATATCGGATCACATACCTGCCTCCGTTGGCAAGCTGCCGGCAAAAATCGTCTTCCCAGCTCAGCATCGACGCAGTGGCTCCCATGATCAGAAGAATGGCGGGGTCCTTTTCGTTTCCAAAGCTCTGGGTACAGATCTCAACGCCATTTGCCTTGACCATCCGTGGGCATTGTTCGTCAGAAGTTTCGGGAATGGTCTTAGTGCAGCCCATGCTGATTTCAAAAAGGGCAAATGCCATTATCGCAACGACTGTTTTTCGCATATATATTTTTCGAAGAAATACACTTTCCGCCTCGGATTTTTTTTTATTGAGTTGCCGAACAAACAGTATTTCAACAATTGTTGAAATACGGAAATTGTCAGGACTGGCAGCTTCGCATAGTTTCAACCCAGTTCTCGAATGAATTGAGTATGTCCAGGACATTCCTGTTCTTGAGCCAATAGTGCTTTGTATTTCCCCTGGCCTCATATCTTACCAGGTCCACCTGCCGCAAGTGACGCAGCGTCATTGAAATGGTAGTGACCGGAACGTGTAAACTCTGGCTCAGCTCTCCAGGCGTCTTCCGCTTGGCCCCAAGTGACCGCACAACGAGGTATGCCGTAGGGTTTCCGAGAACCCTGCAGCATCTTGATGCCCGATACATTGTTTCCGGCATTGTTTGTTTCGTCAGCTGCATCATTGCCCCCTCCATGCAAGCTTTTTTCGTATTTCAATAATTGTTGAAATAGAAAGATGTTCGAATTATTCCGTCGAACATGCTGATGAACGGTTTACATGACTATCCGCTTTGACGTTCCGGAGCGTGCTTTCCCGCAGCTGACTGCTTTGCAGTGCGGTTTTTCAGTGCCGAACGATGATTATCACATTACCGGTTAAATTTTTACACAGACAGACGAGTAATGTCAAGGAGATGTTGAAGACAACGCAATGACAAGGATGCAACAGATCAGCGTACGCAGGATGGACCGTGAAGGGAGAAGCGCTTAGTTCTTTTGGCTAGCGTTTCGTGACCTTGTCAAGCACTGCAAAAAAGCGTTCGAGCTCTTCTTGATTATTATAGAAATGCGGCGACACGCGAAGACCGCCGCCCCGAACATTCACCATTATCCCGTTGTTCAGCAATTTTTCTCTGACACCGGCCGCGTCGAAATTACCCGTAAATGTAATATTGCCTCCACGCGCCGCCTTCTTTTTCGGCGTCAATATCGTAAAGCCCCTCTTTTCGGCTTCCTTAATAATGAAATCACCCAGGCCGAAAACGCGCTCTTCAATATTCTCAATTCCAACTTCAAGCAGAAGATCAACAGCTGCCCCCAGCCCGAAAATGCCCATAACGTTCATCGATCCTTCTTCAAACCGAAGCGCATTTGTTTTAAGGCAAAAATCCGGCATATCGAATGAGAGATCGTTCTTGACACTTTTCCAGCCGACAAGCGGCGGATTGAGCTGTTCGGCAAGTTCTTGTCTGCAATAGAAGATGCCGATGCCTTCGGGTCCGAGCAGCCATTTATGACCGTCGGCCGAAAGAAAGTCGATGTTATATTCTTTTACGTCCATGGGAATAACGCCAAGGCTCTGGATAGCGTCGACACAGAACAGGACTTTCTTCCGGCGGCAAAGCTCCCCTGTTTTCTTCAGATCGATCCTGAAACCGTTCGAGAACTGGACAGAGCTCACGGCCAGAAGCCGGGTCCGGGAGGTCATGAGATCCGCTATGTCTTCCGTCACGACTCTGCCGTCGCGGGAAGGAATGGTTTTTATCTCCACACCTTTTCTTCTCAGGTTCAGCCAGGGGAATATATTGGATGGGAATTCTTTTTCATAAATAAGAAGGTTGTCCCCGGGCTTCCAGTCAAGGCCTTCTGCAACGATGGAAAGACCATGCGAGGTGCTCTTTACAAAGGCAAGCTCTTCCGGAGCCGCATTGATCAGGCATGCGCAGGATTTCCTGACCTCGGCGATCCTCTGCAGCCAGCCTGGATAATGAAACGCGCCGCCTTCAGCTGATTCAAGCAGGAATTTTTCGATTGCCCGCCTTACTCTTAAGCACATCGGAGCAATACCGGAGTGGTCCAGGTATATATACCTGTCCGTTACAGGAAACTCTTTACGATATGATTCCAGCGATAAACTATTCATAGAGAAAATCGATTAATTATCGGCTTCCTTTGAGGACCGCGCGCATTTTTGCGGCTGCCGTGCTTCTGCTCTGCCTGGCTTTAATATATTCTTCTTTGTCTTTCCTGGCCAGCGCCTTCATCCTGCATTCCTTTTTCAAGGCGCTGGACCTGTCCCTGCAGCGCTCGCGGTATACGAGCCTCGCGGGAAGCCGGCTTCGAGTATAGCGTGAGGCAGTACCTTTATTATGCTGACTGACGCGGCGCTCGAGGTTATTCGTGATGCCGGTGTAGAGCGTGCCGTCCTTGCATCTCAGAATATACAGCAACCAGCAGCCTGGTTTATTTTTATCTTTTTTTTGAAGAGTCACGATAATCGAAGCGTATTATGAAAGTCAATGATACAAGATGGAGATACAGGGAGAGATCTGCCGGCATCGGAAAGTCACCAAAGAGGATTATTGTATTGATTCCACTCCGCTATTAAAGTACTCAGTTTCTCTGTCAAACGGCTTGGCGGCGACGAATTGACTCACAATAAATGTTACCCAACCGCATTTTGAAAAGTATCGTTGACTCATAATGCATGTTACCGGAACTATACCCCCAAAAGGAGGGTTAGTTCTGATGAGTCCACGATCAAAACGGGAGTATCTGGCTGCAATCGTTAAACGGTACCGGGCCGCCTCCCGGAAGATAAAAACAGCGATCCTGAACGAGTTCTGTTCAACCTGCGGGTATCACCGAAAGCATGCGCTCAGGCTTCTGCGGACCTTCCGGCGATTTACTCAAAAGACTCCGGCAAAACGAGGCAGAAAGCCGGTATATGACACTGAGACGCTCCTGATACCCTTAAAGCGCATCTGGAAGACGGCAAATCTGCCATGCTCAAAGCGCCTTAAGGCCATCATCCCGGAATGGCTGCCGGGATATATCAAGACCTATGGCCCCATCTCGCAGGAGACGGCAGCGGCCTTGCTCAGAATATCTCCGTCGAGCATCGACCGGATACTAAACCCGGTCCGCGCAGAGTATACCAAGCACGGCAGGGCCACCACCAAGCCGGGAACGCTCTTAAGAAGGCATATCCCGGTGAAAACCAACCAATGGGATGAATCCCGGCCGGGCTTCCTGGAAGCCGATACCGTAGCCCACTGCGGAAGCTCTACAGAAGGCATGTATGCCAATACCGTCGACTGCGTGGACATCGCAACCGGCTGGACGGAACAGCGTGCCGTCTGGGGCAAAAACTATCAAGGATGTCATCGACCAGATCAAGGATATCGAACAATCCCTGCCGTTCCCGATCCTGGGTTTTGACGCGGACAACGGCAGTGAGTTCTTAAACCATCACCTGCTTCGCTATCTGACGGAGAGGAAACGGCCGATTCAGTTCACCAGGAGCAGGGCCTATAAAAAGGACGATAATGCCCATATCGAGCAGAAAAACTGGACCCATGTGAGGCAATGGCTCGGCTACGATCGCCTGGACTCTCCGGAGGCTGTTCCTCTCATGAATGAGCTTTATACCTCCGAATGGAGGCTGTTTCTGAACTTCTTCTGTCCTTCGGTGAAGCTGCTGGAAAAGAAACGAGTTGCTTCAAAGACCGTGAAACGCTATGATAAGCCCAAAACCCCTTACCGGAGAGTCCTGGAGTCTCCCGACGTCTCCGAGGAAACAAAGCGCAAACTCAAAGAACAATATAAAACGCTAAACCCTTTTGAGCTGAGAAAAGCCTTGGAGGTTAAGCTTAAAAAGATCTTTAAAACGTAAAACCGAACCAACACATAACTTACTATCTTCCGGTAACATTTAATTATGAAGCAACGGGGCGATCTTTGTGCAATTTGTGCGCTATATTAACGATAAAGGCACCTGTACTTATTCTGTTTAAGAGAAAACCGTATCGTAAGGGCAAAGGAATTCCGGGTATGATCGATTTTATGAGTAAAGCATTGAAGCAGGCGAAACCCATGATGGTCGGCATCATCGGTATGGGCATTGTTTTAATGGGCATCGTTATGATTGCACTGCCCGGACCCGGCCTGCTCATAATACTTGCCGGTCTTGCCATTCTCGCTACAGAATTCATATGGGCCCGGACATTGCTCGCAAGAGTAAAGAGCATAATCGGGAGGATCAGAAAAGGCCGGAAGGCATGAAAAACGTCAAGCCCGGTCAATAGTGATAGTAGTCCGGCCCTTTTGCCTTGACCTGCGTTCAAAAGCTCTTTTTCCCGTCATCCTTGTCTATAAAAAGCCCCCGTTTTTCAAAGCGCTCCATGTCTGTATCTGAAAAAAATATTGTCCCGAGTATTTGGACCAACAAAATCCTCCTTATTGAAACCGTAATCTTCGGGTAATGGAAGCAATAACAATCGATACACCCACAGACCCGACAAGGATCACGGACGAAATCAGCACATTGTTGAGCAGCTCCGGCTTGATCAGCAGCACCAGCGCAAGGCTGAGCATCATGATGCCCGAGAGCAGTTTGAGCACTCGGCCCTGCTGTTCCGTCAGCTGCTTCCTTCCGAGCGTCGCCGCAAAAACACCGACGATCACGAGAAGCGGGACTACATACACCACATTATAAAGAACCAGGAAGAGGTAATAGGAAACAGCCGGAAGCGTGTGCAGGGTCAGAATGCGCGTGTAGACCATCGGGAAGCCGGCTGTGCACAGAAGTTCGTAGGCATTGGCGGCAATGGCAAGGATGGACGTGCCCAAAACAAGGGCAGGCAGCGATGAAGTCCTGAGCAGACCACGCATCCGCTCGAAGAGCTTCGGCTTTGCACTCTCCGGAATGGTGAGGGAGACGCCCTTTTTAAACAGAAAAAAATCCTTGATATTAATAAGCGCGATGATCAGGGACAATACGCCGGCCACTGTCGTTATCATGGAAACCTGCCCCATTACGAGGAACACGTTCAGCCATGCGGCCATGAAAATAAAATACAGGAACCCCGAGAAGAAAACAAAAGTTCCGCCGACCAGGAGCATGCGTCTTCGCGACCGCGCATGGATCATGAGCCCCAGCAGGGACAGGAGCACGAAGAAAGCGCAGGGATTGAAGCTGTCCATCCCCGCAATCATGACCGTCAAAAACGGCAGGGACCGGCCAGCGGCATCCACCCTGCCGAAAAACGGGAGATCAAGGGCGGTGTCGGCACCTCTCTTAGCCTGCAGCTCTGATGAAACAGTATCCGGTCCGGCGCCATCTATCCGCGGCGTCGCTTCAAGCGCACCCTTTCCTGATGCAAGAGCTGCTGGATCTGCACAGGTACCCGCGCTGCAGCGTCTTGCAGCGGACGCCAGCTCGCGGCCGGTTGCGGAGGTGAAGCCGATAAAAGCATTCCGGTCGATGAAGGTCATCGGAACGCCGGCTGCCTCGACATCATAGGCCCGCGCAAAAGCGGACATCAAGGCCGCGTTGGTACGATCATGCCATACTTCATAGGATTTGACCTCCATGCCGGGAAAGCGCTTGCTGAGTCCATCCAGAAACGGTTTTTCATCCGAACAATGCCGGCACCCCTCTCCATAGAAGAAATAGACAGTGAAGCTGCCGTGCTCTCCGGGCTCTTTCGGCGCTTTCCTTCCAGCCCTCGGCGAGGGCACGGCTTCAGGCTGGTTCTGTTTAAGCTGCTTTTGGGCCTGATCAGGAGAGGTCCTGTTTTGCGGCAACGGTGCAACCTGTTTTTCGCCCGTGTCCGTACAAATGCCGGCATCGGGCCCAGGAGGGCAGCTGCCTTCATCCGTAGTGACGGGAGCAGAAAGAGTAGTACTGTCGCGGCGGGACAGTCCCAGCTCCTCGACTGATTCCGCATCTATTGCACGCGCAAGCAATGCGAATGCAGCGACCAGCAACCATGTCATTATAACAAGCAGACGTTTCAATTAAACTCCTTAATCAGGGATACAAGAGAATGCGGCCGTGTTAATATCTTATTGTATCAAAATTTGCAGGAGATTATGTTAACAGCGGACTGCGTTGTCAGGCCCAATAGAAAACTATTGACTTCGTCGAAAAATTCATGGAACATAGCGAAATTTTTTAATCCGGTGCAGAAATGTTCTCTACTGGTAAGGGGGCTTGACATGAGAAACAGATTCATTATAGTGCTTATGCTCAGCGTATTCGTGCTGGGAACGGCATCAGCGTGCATTGTAAAAAAGCATGTGCCGCCCGGTCAGATCAAGAAGGAATTGACGCCCGGACATCAGAAAAAGAAAAGATAATAAGCGGCGTTTTTTGCCGCGGTGAGCGCTGCTCAGGGCTAGCGCGAGCAGCCGTCGTTCACGGCCATACCGTTTCCATGGACGCCTGGCGGGCTATACTAGTACAACGTAAACTTAGTTGTTAATAGTTCCACGACGTCATTACGGTGTGCTTTAAGCCAACAAGCCGGAACTAAAAAGATTGAACCGCGAGGGCGCAAAGGTCGCCAGGAAGGCAATACTATCCTGTGGCCGGGAATTTCGCTTTCCTCGCGTTCCTCGCGACTTCGCGGTAAATGTTCCTGCCGTTTTGAGAGGAATTCGATTTGTAACTGACTACTGGACCCGGCTAAAGGTGCAATACAATCAAGAATTAGTTTTACAGTGCACTAGTAATCGTTCATCGACTTTTATTCGAGAGAAGCTCCACGGTCTTCTCGATTCTCCTGGTCTACGTCTCTTGCTGCTTTGCGCTCTCGATCCACCAGAGAAACTGCCTCCTCTGAGACAGAGAGATGTGCTTAAACTGTTTCCCGGCAAGGCTGTTCAGTGCCAATACCGCTTCAAGCGCCGGCCGCGCCGGCTTTATAAGCTGCACCCCTCTTCCCTTTTCTTTCCGTTTATTGTAGTATACTGACCGCTTACATTTAAGCACAACCCCAGAGGTGCAGCATTAGCAGATTTAGGAACATGATTTTGATGAACTTGTAAAAAGCCGGAAACCCCACACCTTTGTCATGCCGAGCGTAGCGGGAAGCTTCTTTTCATCACTCATTGTAATGGAATTTCTACTCGAAAAAATTACGGCGATCCAAGCCGCGTACAAGGGCTTGAGTAACTCATCCAGCCCGAAAAAAAGAATGGTGTTGCTGTCAATCAAGGTCTTCGTCAGCGCATTACTTCTGTATGCTGTCTTAAAAAAGGCCGGGCCCCGCAATGTGCTCGAGCACCTTCGCTCAATGAGTCCCTGGTATTTTCTGCTTGCCTCCCTTATTTATCTCGTAATTGCGCTCCTTGCTTCACTCAGACTGCGGCTGCTGCTTAACAAACAGTATCCTGTTGGAAAACTCTTTTCCCTCCAGCTGATCGGCAGCTTCTTCAATAATATTCTGCCCGGCGCAATCGGCGGTGACGTAGTAAAGGTGTATTATCTGTACGGAGAGACCCGAAACGGAGGAATGAGTTTTGGATCGGTGTTCCTCGACCGCTACATGGGTGTTTTTGTACGACTGTCAATGGGCCTGATTGCCGGATTAGCCGCTTTTAAGGAGCTGAAGACGATTGGAATGCACACGGCGATTCCTCTTTTCTTCACGGTGTTTTTATTGATCAGTCTTGTTTTTTTCAAGCTGCGGATTGGGAAAAGCATATCAACGCTTTCGGCTTTTTACGATTATACCGCGGATGTCCTCAAGAAAAAAAGCATACTGCTGGAACTGGCGGCGCTGTCGGCAGTGGGCCAGGCCCTGCTTATTTTGATGATCGCTGTGATAGCGATGGGCATGGGCGAGAAACTGTCCTTCACCGCCCTCTTTATTCTCGTTCCGGTCATTCTTACAGCAATGATTATTCCTCTTTCAATCTCCGGTTTCGGCATACGGGAGAGTGCATTTGTTCTGCTCTTCAGCCTTGTCGGCATTCCGGCTTCTGTCAGCACATCCATATCCTTCCTTTGGTTCCTTTCCATGGCTCTCGCATCCCTTTTCGGTCTGGTGGAATACCTTCGGTACCGGCGGCACCATAGGCACGATGTTTCGTGCTGAACCGCAGAGACGCTCGACTAAAAATCAATAAAATAAATAGAATCGCAGGCAACGCACTCATCCGCTTTAATCCTCTCATTAAGTATATCGTCTCATGAAAGATAGGGAATCCCGGGTTCAAAGAAAAAAGCCGACTGCTTTTCTCCTGATTTGACAGGCGTTGTGAACAGCGATAATCTTAAAATAGTTTTAAGTAAGTCCCCCGGATCAGAAGAGCATTTGTTGATTTCAAAAGCGATTAAATCAATATCAACCTTTGAAGGGAGACACAGAATGGCTGAGAATAAAAGCATAACAAAAGACATGCCTCCTGATATAATCGAGCGCGATATAGCGAAAGTCAGAGGAGAAATAACCGAAACGATAAGCCAAATCGAGGAAAGATTGTCTGTCGGCCACTGGAAGTGGGTAATGAAGGAAAAAGTGAGGAGCAAAGCACTGAGCGCAGCCTCACGGGGAAAACAGCTTGCAGGCAGGGCCAAGGATTCCGCGTCGAGGATCGGACTGGCTGCTCAGGACAGCGCCTCGAAAGCGACAAACCGTGTCCTGCAGTTTGTGAAGGACGATCCTGTTGCCGCACGCATTATAGCGTTCGAGCTGGGAGCGCTTATTGCAGCAGTTTGGCAGGACCAGAATAAGAAGAAAATGAAGAAAGAAACGGACACGACCCTGCTATTAGCGGAAGAGAGCGCTGTGCAGACAATTGAGGGAGTGCAGCAGCCGGCCAAGAGAGAAGTACAGGTGCAGAAAGAGCAGTTTAAGAAGGCAGCTTAATTTTATGCAGCTCGAATCGAGCGAGGTACTAGGGAAGTTGTCGCACAAGTTGCGAGCTTGAGATCGTGCAGACGCCCTGTCAAGGTCCTGCTGCGGAATGAGTCACCGCGTCGACTCTTTTTCATCTTTCTCCATGTCCTTTTTTGAGTGAGGTGCCCTCAACTGCTCTAAAAGTTCAGCATCCGAGATGATCTGCTTGATGATCTCCGAAAGAGCCCGGCCTGCCAGCCGGTCCATCTCCGCGGACGCGGAAGAAACACCGGCTGTTTCCGTTTTTGCCGCGCCTTCGAACTCTTTTGTCCAGCCTGATGTCACAGTGACTGCAGCCTTGGCCTTTAGCCCGAGAAGCTCCCGGGTCTCAATAATAACGATCTCCGGCACCGCTACACTCATAATCACGGGGGCTGAAACGCGAATGTCGGCGCCGCGCCGGGCAAGCTCTCCGGCAAGGGACTCGACCAGTTTCTGGGACCATGCGCGTTTATTCGCTTTAAAAGCTGAGCTCTTCTTCGTTTCTGCCGGGATAGGCCTTTCCGCCGCGTCGGGCTCCGCGTTCGTCACCAGCACCGAGATCCCTTGAAATGAATCCCCCTCCATTTCCCTGATGATCGGCACGCTGCGCGGCAATGCCGTGTAACTGCAGCTCTGAAGCATGAGGATTCCTGCAATAAGAACACCCGGTAAATGCCGTTTTGTACTGTACTGTATAATAGCCACTTGTCTCCTTTTGCGACCTCTCGCTTAAGAGAGCGCCTTCCGGCACGACGATCACTGACCTTTGCCGGTTACAGTGAGCGCAGGGTCTTCCTGAATACGTCCAGCGGCTGCGCGCCGACGATGGTCTTTTTGTCGCCTAAAAAAAACGTAGGCACGCTGGTTACGTTCCGAAGAGCAGCCTCCTGCTTCGCTTCTTCGAGCCGGGGCAAGTACGTCCCATCCTGCAGGGCGTTCCTCATCGCTCCGGCATCAAGGCCGGCATCCTCAGCCAGTTCAGTCAGTATGTCGATATTGCCGATGTCGAGGCCGACGGAAAAATAAGTTGTGAAGAGAGAGGTGTGGAGTTCCCGAAATTTGCCGTGATCGCGGGCGAATTCAGCAGCTTGAAGCGCCAAGTGGGAGTTCGAAAGAAACGGGCGGTCAGCAAATGTGATCCCGTACGGCGCGCCCGCTGTCCGCAGATGCTGCATAACGCGGGTGATGTCCTCCTTTTTGAACCGGGCCGTCATCGGCATACCTTCCGGCGGTGTCTCAGGATGGATCTCCATCCCTTGCCATTCGACGCTCAGGTCGAATTCCTGCTTCAGCTTTTCGACGATACCTTCGCCGATATAGCAGAAGGGTCAGATATAGTCTGAAAAGACGCGCATGAGGATGGGCATAAGGGTTTACCGATAGGCCGTTTTGTCGCCGATATCGTATGCGACGGGCATAAATACTTTTCGCAGTGTGAAGATAATCAGCATAGCGGCGATCAGGACCAGGCCATAGGACGCTCCCCTGCCGGTGAGAGCAGAGCTTGAGACGAGAACCAGGTAGGCCGGCATGATCATGGCAAGGAAGTAGCCCTCGAAAAGCTGAAAGCAGAAGGCTTCCTTTGCGGCAACGAATCCCAGGCATCCGGAAAGGGGCAGCAGGAGCAGCGAGCCGTAAGCTTTCTGCGCAACCACGCCGGATACGGAGCCATTTCCGAGGAAGAGGAGCAGGACCAGACAGCCGAGGCTGATGAAGTACAGGTTTTTCAGGTAGACTTTGAACTTGCCTATATACAAATGAATAAAGAATACGCTCATGCCGACGGACACATAAAGGCCATAGGCAAGGACATCCGCTGATCGGCCTATGACTGCGGCATCGGTGTTGGAAGATGCTATTACCAGTAGATATGCCAAGCCGCTCATAATGACCGCAGCTAGCGCTATACCGGCACGGTAGAGCACAACCGTTATTTTCTCTTCCCTCGTGAGAGGCTGGAATACCTGTCTTTCACCCATAAATGATTTCTCCTCCAAAAAAACTGAAAACCCAGGTTTCGCCACGGCACGAATAATCCTCGATAAACTTAATAAATTAAGCTGAGAACCTATCCGTTGCGTCTCAAAGTCCGTGTTAATCCGAGCAAGCCCCTTCTTGAGGTTCTGTATTATCCCCTTTTCGTTTTTTTCCAGAAAGCCAGGTCGCTCAACATGAGCTTCAGAAGCTGCCGGGGCTTCATTTCGGAAGTTTCCTTGCACCTGCACGAGCCCTCTTTAGCCGCGACCGGAAGCGACGCCCTCTCTTTTGTCTCTTTTCCGGGCCCGCCCGTATTGGTATTTGAGCGTGTAGTCATTCTAGTCATTCCCTTCTTCCTCTACAGTTACATTTTACTCCTCGCGCCAAGAAGAGGCAACACTTAGGTTTTCGAAGAAACGGGTGATTCCCGAAGCCGACAGCTTTTCGTCACTTCCGGGGTTCGGTCCCCATAGTAGTCATAACCTGCTCCCGGATGTATTCGCGGATAAAGTTGCGGTCTTCCGGTTCTATAGTCACAAACTTCAGCCCCATACCCGGCTCAGAATGCGGACCGCCGATTTTGACGGAGCTGTAAAGCACAACGGCCGTCAGCGCGAGCTCGCGTTTGCGGATCAACAGTTTGAGAGGAACAAGGACATTGACGGGTTCGGGCACTGAGGTTTTGATGTAAAGCCCGCCGTCGGAGAGACTGGTAACGTCCTCGACTCTGTTGGCCGGTCCGGCTCCCGCACCGGTGATCCGTGCTTTGAGAGTGACCCTGATCCGGATTGTCTGTCTGGGCGTGGCTTCTGTTGCCGCCTGGATCGTTCGGTACAGCGCATCCGGTTCCACTGGCTTTATAAAATAGCCGGCACAACGTGCATCCATGCACACAGCCTTGATTGCCGGATTCGGGTCTGCTGTATGGATCATCACCGGGATAAAGCTGAGACTGGAATTTTTCTTCAACTGTTTCAGCAGATCAACGCCGCTCATTTTCGGAAGGGTAGTATCGGTGATTACAACGCTTGGAGCTGAGCGCGCAATAAGCCTGATGGCGTCTTCTGCGGTGGAAGCTATCTGAACGTCATATTGGAATTTCTTGAGCAGCATTGCAACATAAAAAATATAGGAGGCGCTGCTGTCGACAACTAGAATCGAGGATTTTTTTCGCTGCATTTTTGTTACGCGTCCTTCTGCGTTCTCCACAGTTCCGCCTATGCCTGTGAAATCCAGGTACGTCTTCCTGAGTGAACCGCGTATATGATTCCGGCCGTTCCAGTGCAGCTAAGGGCCGCCTGGCCCGCCCCAGCCCGGAGCTTTACTTATCAACCCGCGGAATCGAGGGGGATCCGCACAGTTACGATGGTTCCAGTTTTTCTGCTCCCTGTTATCCCCAGCGATCCTCCCCAGTTATTAACCCGTTCCCTGATGCCGATAAGGCCAAGTGACTTCGGGTCTGATATCTCGCTTTCGGCAATGCCCCTGCCGTTATCTTCGACCCGGAGTGTCAGGTATTCGTCCTGCAGCTTCAGGTGAATGCGGATTTTCGTGGCATTCGCGTGGCGTGCCGTGTTTGTAAGTGTTTCCTGAACGATGCGAAACACGGTCGTTGACCGGTCCCTGTCAAGATGCATTTGCTCCGGATCACAGTTTACCATGCAGGAAATGCCGGTCCTCTTTTCGAACTCTTCGGCCTGCCACTCTATGGCCGAAGTAAGACCGAGATGGTCAAGTATTCCCGGCCTCAGGTCCGTTGAAATCCTTTTCACACTCTCGATCGTCGCTTCCACGAGAGCGGTCATGGATTGTGCCTTTTCGATCATGGTTTTCCGGTCTTTTACCGGATTTTTCCTCAGAAGAGAGATCTCCATTTTGAGAGCCGTGAGAGACTGGCCCAGGTCGTCATGAATTTCACGCGCGATCCTCGTACGCTCGTTTTCCCGTGCATTCTGAAGATGTACGGAAAGATTTCTGAGCTGGTCGTTGATCCTCGTCAGTTCCGCGGTTCGTTCCCCCACAAGGACCTCAAGCTCGTATCGGGACCTGCTCAGCACTTCCTCCGCCCGCTTCCGCCCGGTAATGTCCCGGACCATTTCGATAACCGCAATGATCTCCCCTGACGCATTCCGCAAAGGAGACGAGGTAATGTCCATGTGAGTAATTGTCGTCCCGGCGGTCCGGGTCCTCTCAACGCGGTGGATCTGACCGTCCCTGAGAGAAAGGTCGACAGGGCAGTTTTCGCAGATGGTTTCTCTTCCCTCGCCGGCCTTGTAGCACACTTCGCCCGCGAGGTCTCCGAGCATTTTCTTCATAACTTCGTTGAGATAGAGGATTTTAAAGTCCCTGTCCACAATAACGAGTCCGTCGCCTATCGCGGCAATGACTGCCTCGGTTTTTGCTTTTTCCTGATCGGAACTGATAACCGCCGTAGTCAGCTGCTTTTCCACTTGTTTGCGCTCGGCGATGTTGACAGTCAGCTCTTGGTTGATTTTCCAAATAGAGATGTATCGCCATACTGCCATTCCGCAAACGGCGATGATCAGAAAAAGCCCGCTTGAGAAGAGTATTTTCCTGGCCGTCCAGTACGGAGCAGGCGCGCCGTACCATTTGAGGTAAATCCGCTGATATTCCGAACTTCCGGTAAACCCCTGCAGGGCTTTGTTCAGCCGTGCAAGCATTCGATCATTGTTCTTGCCTACGGCCAGGCATCTTACCCGTTCAAGAAAAGGTTTGCCGACTTTTGCTATGCGGTCATCCAGGCCCGCATCCCTGGCGGTTTTCAATATCATGGAATCTTCGCCCGCGAACAAATCGATCTTGCCGGCCAGCAGCCTGAAAATGCCTTCCTGGTACGTGCCTTCTGTCTGCAGATTGAACCCGGTGCGCTTTTTCAACTGCTCATAGGACATACTGCCTCTTACAACGCCCACCGTGTGTCCGTCGGGTATTCTGTCCGGGTCGACACGTCCTTGAGAACGGGCGAAAAAGGAAAGGTAGCTCGCTTCGATCGGGGAGCTGAACAGCATGATTTTCTCACGCTCTTCGCTTTTCATCAGGACGCCGAAGTCCGCCTCACCGCCCTGGATTGCGGCTATTATTTCCGGCCAGCCGTCCTTGCAGATATATTTCACATCCAGACCCGCAGGACCGGCAATGCTGTCCATAACATCGACAAAAAATCCTGAAGGTCTGTTTGTATTTTTGTCCCAGAAAGAGACCGGTGAGTAGTCGCAATGGAACACTGCAACCGCCTTCATCGGCATGTTCTGCTCCGCCGCTGAGTCAGCGAATGCCGGACGAATGCCCGCGTGGGCCATGGTGAAGGAGATCAAAAAAAATACGAGGATAAACTTAAGAGCTGTGGAGAAGTTCCGTATGCGGATGGTGGCGACCATGCAGGAAAGGATAGCAGGCTTGGACCAAAAAGTCCACACCTTAGCAGTGTGCGAATGGGTAACCAAGCATTTTAATTCCTAATTTGTGACCGTTGCCTTTTGGGAAACCACGATTTGATTTGTTCTCACACAAAACCGCCAAGCCGCAAAGAGTGCTTGCCTGGTCATGGCAACGGCAGGCGGTTACGGTCCTGCGTGAGCCTGACTCTCAGCGCCGTACTATCAGCAGCGTCCGGCGGTCCCCGTTCTCTGCCGCCTGCATCACCTGGGCCCCGCATCCCTCGCCGTACACGCGCTCGATTGTTTCGACAAACCCCTCGTCCAGTCTGCGCGAACCAGGCGCTTTCCGGACATTGCATTTGAACAGAAATGCATCGTTGATCGTGGCGAGGACCTCTTCGCCATCAGAGAAGTGCATTGGCCAGAGAAGGCAAACTTTCGGCTTCACCTGCTCCAGGGGCAGGCCGAGCGTCATGGCGACGGTGTGCAGGGAGCAGTGTGTCCGGCCATTGGACCAATAGGCGAAGACACAGAGGCCGTCCTCGTTCGTGTCGATGGAAAAAAGGCCCGGCTCCTCTTCCTCGAACACATTGTCATATCCCCGCGCAGTCAGCAGACGGGGGCAGAGCTTGGCAGCTTCGGGAAGGACCCTGATTATCCTCTTTATCTCCGCAGCGGTAACACAGACCTCGTACGATGAGCAGCAGCACTTATCGCCCTTCGCGCACCCGTTGCAGCGGTTCTCGAGCTGAAGGAGCGACTCGATGTCAATATCCACGCTGCTGCGCTGATGCTGAGACGGCCGCTTGTGACCGCGATTTTTGGGATCGTACGATCGCATAGGCTTTAAATTTTTTTGCTCACGAGGAGACGCGGAGTCCGCGAAGCGATACGCAGGGACATTAATGATTTCTTCTCAATTCTCTCTGCTTTTCCCTGCCGGTTATTCCGGCTTCACGAGGAGACCGCGATCGTACCCCAGTCCAGGGCTTTAAGAAGCGTTCTGAATTTTTCATCGAGGGCGGCTTGAATAACAATCCGCCCGCAGGTAAAGGGATGCGTGAACTCGATCCTGCCGGCATGCAGCAGCAGGCGATCGCAGTTGAAATTCTTCCGGAAAAAATCGTTCTGTTTGCCGTCTCCGTAGGTGGTATCGCCGACCACCGGGTGAAATATGTGCTTCATGTGACGCCGTATCTGGTGGTTGCGGCCCGTCTGTGGCTTCACCTGTACAAGGGAATAACGTGCCGTGGCATAACGCCCGACGGGCTGGGGCAGTTCAACGGTCGCCAGCCGCCTATAGGCGGTAATGGCCTGCTGCGCGGGCTTGTCCTTGTCCGCCTTTTGATCGGCCATCCTGTCCCGCCGTTCCTTCAAGGGATGATCGATCCGCTCTTCCTCCCTGGTGTACCCACGTACGACGGCAAGATAACTTTTTGAAATTTTATCGTCGGTGAAAAACTGCGTCATGCGCCGGGCCGTCTCCTGGTCCAATCCGAACAACAGGACGCCTGACGTGGACCTGTCGAGGCGATGGAACGGATAGACCCATTGCCGCAGCTGGTTCCGGACGGTCTTCATGGCGTTTTCCGTTTCATGGCGGGCTATGTCGCTCCGGTGAACCAGAAGACCAGATGGCTTATTCACGGCAACGAGATATTCGTCCTGGTAGAGGACAGGTAATTGTCTCATGGTTTTTGCTATCCAAAGATTACGCGCCCTGCACTCGCGGGGCCACTCGTAAGCGCCGGGTGCAGGCAGATTTCACAAGTTTCCGCACCCTTAAAGTAAAACTCCCTTAGTCTCCCCGTCAGTCTTCACCAGTCCCCGCAATAGTCAAAAGTCTGCGCCGTTGTCAAGCGCTGAATGTTTTCTCCTGTTTCGGACATCCGGTAGAGATTGAATATCGACTCAGCTTCTTCCCAATCGCAGTTGCCTGAAAAAACGATTTCCTTCCCGGACCAGATGGGAGACGAATCAACTCCCCGCGCAGGAGGCTCGAACAGAACGATCTCCCCGGTATCTACGTTGATCCTGCGCAGATGAGGTGTGCCCAGATCGCAGCGGTAAATGAGCCAGGACCCGTCAGGCGACCATGAAGGATTCGAATGCGGCGCATCGTCCGTCGTGAGCCTCCTCTGATTCCCCCCGGCGGGGTCCATGACCCATATATGGGAAGAGCCGGTGCCGGGCGGAAACTCGACGAACGCGATCAGATCGCCTCGTGGCGACCACAGCGGGTTCATGTGCTCCGACGGCCCGGTGGTCAGTTTGGTGAATCCCGTACTGTCCATATTGACCACGCGCACCTGCTGGAGCCTGTTTTCGTCAAAACCGGAAAAGACAAGCCGGCTGTCATCGGGCGCCCAGTCAACGCTGCTGATATCGAGATCTCCGGACGTGATCTGGGCGGTTTTCCGGGTGGCAAGATCCATGAAGAATATATTGAACAACTTCCTGGAGTTGTTTTTCGTGCTTACGAAGGCGATCATCGTCCTGTCCCTGTTATACCGGGGCGCTGCATTATCGACGTATTCTCCGTTCGCGCCCGGGCTCATTGTGAGCCGGGTCTCATTCTTTCCGTCCGGGTCGATGGCAAAAATGTCGTTGAACATGTTCTTGCCGTCTCCGTGGAATCGGGTAAATACTATGCGAGCCTGATCCATGCTATAGCCTCTTTCCTGTTCCCTGTAGAACGCAATCCCGCGCCTTGGCATCCCCCGGCTCCCGCCGGGGGTGGAAAGCGCTAACTCGCGCCGGCATGAAGCGCCGTGCAAACGCGAGTTAGCAGTTCCGCCATGCACTCGCGCTAAGCGCACTCGTAAACGCTTGGTGCAGGCGGAAGGTCGCGTTATTGAGGGGAGCCTCCGGCTCCTGCCGGAGGGGGCTCCACTTATAACGACACATTAACAAGGAATGCGCTTAAAGTCAAACAGCAACGAATGAGGCGCCGACCGGGATCGGTACAAGGCAATTTTCCATGACGACGCAGAGGCGCGGCTTTTTCATTTTTATCTTCTTTATTTAATCTGTAATTTCCATTATAATTGAACAACGGTGAAGGGCCGGGCTTTGCGGATATGAAAAATTGAATGTGCTCTTATCGCAAGCGGGAGAGAGAGACACGATGTCCGTGAACTCCATTGAACAAAAAGTTAAAGCGCTTGAAGCTTTTATCGAGCGCAAGGAGCAGCTGAAGCGCTCCACCCCGTTGCAATATCTCTTTTGGGAAGCGACCCTCCGGTGCAACCTTGCCTGTCTCCACTGCGGCAGCGACTGCGTTCGAAATGATTCCACACTGGCAAACGAAATCGACGGAGGCGTGATCAGGCGGGAACTCCGCTCCATAGCGAAATATTATCCTGCCGAAAAATGCACTTTTGCGATTATCGGCGGCGAACCGCTGCTCCGGCCGGACATCATCGACGTCGGCGCGTTTTCCGCGGGTCTTGGCTACAACTGGGGGATTACCACGAACGGGATGCTGCTGGACGGGCCCATGATCGCGCGTTTGAAAAACGCGCAGTTGAAGACGATCTCGGTCAGCCTGGACGGCATAGAGGCGGACCATGAAAAGCTGAGAAATTGCAAAGGTTCCTACAGGATCGTCACCTCCGCTGTTCGTCATTTGCTCGAAGACCGTTTTTTTAATAAGTTCGACGTGATTTGCTGCGTAAACCGTATCAACATCGACCATCTCGATGCCTTCCTCGAGGAGCTGATCCGACTCGAGGCGCCCGCGGTCCGTTTCACGCCGGTTTTTTCAAGAGGCAGGGCTTCACGCAACGGAGAGCTTTCGCTTGATAAGGCCGATTACGTAAAGATGCTCGGCTTTATCGCAAAACAGCGGGCAACGCAGACCGACATCAGTGTATATCTCAGCGAGGAAGGCTATTGGGGGCCGCAATGGGAGTGCGTTGTCCGGGATGAATTCCATTATTGCGGTTCGGGGATACTTATCGGGAGCATACTGCATGACGGCAAGGTAACGGGCTGCCCGAGCGTCTCGCGAAAATTCATAGAGGGGAATATCAGCGAAACGCCCTTTATCGATATCTGGAAAAACGGTTTTTCACGGTACCGCGCCGACAGAAGGAAGACGTTTTCTCATCAGTGCGGAGACTGCGAGCACTGGGTCCTTTGCGAAGGCGGCGGCTTCCACTTATTGGACCAGGACAGCAGCCCCGCCGGCTTCTGCTGCCTCGATAAAATCGGTCAGGAGGATGGAATCCATGATGAACGATGATTATTCGCGCAGGGAATTTCTAAAGAAGTTCGCTTATCTTTCGTCCGGTGCGCTGATGCTCAGCGTGACCACGACGGCCTGTTACGGCCCGATGGGCTCCCAACAGGAGTATCCCATGGTGAGCGGCATCTATTTTCTCGACGCCGAGGGGCGCAACATGCTGCTTCAGAACATTCAAAACGTGCCTTTGCAGACAAAATTTACGATCGAGTTCACCGACGACATGAATACCGCGACGCCGGCCTCGGTTTCTCTGACCGGTCCTGCCAATACCTCTGTCGGATGCGACAATAAAGTCTGGGAGACGGTCCGTCTGTTAACGGTGGTCCCCGCAGAGAATCTGGCGCCTGATACTGAATATACGCTGCGTCTTGGTGATGACACCAAAGACGCGAGAGGCTACAATCTGTGGCTGACCGAGAGCGCGACAGCCGTTTTTAAAACGGTAACCGTATAAGGGTCTTCCAAAGGCGGCGTCATATGAATCCTCACGATTATTCACGGCGGGAATTTTTAATACGCTTTGCAACCCTCTCTTCCGCGTCCCTTCTTCTCGGGACCCCGATCGCGTGCGGCGAATACGGACCGGGGTCGGTTTTGGTCGGTCCCATGGTCAGCGGGATGTATTTTCTCGATGATCAATCACGGACAATGCTGCTTCAGAAGAATCCAATAAATCAAAATATTCCTCTCCATACAAAATTTACGATCGAATTTACCGATGACATGAATACATCCGCGCCTGCAACTGTTTTTTTGGCGGATTCAAGCTATGTTCCAGTGATCTTCGTCAAAACGTGGGATACGCCGCGTACAATAACGGTGACTCCCTCATCCGATCTGGAGCCGGACAAGGAGTACACACTGCGCATGGGCGATGACGCAGAGAATGTCGTTGGACAAAAAATATATCTTACCGCCGGTTCCACGGCCGTATTTAAAACAGTAGCTGCCTGAAGGGATATGCATAGGCATTCGCGAGGGGGGGTCGCGAATCATGATGAAACTTTTTCTTTCGGTTGTTATGCTTTCGTCCCTTCTTTTTTTAGAGGGAATTTCCCGTGCCGGCGAAAACGGAGGGCCTTCGCAGGACGAGACGATCCTGCTCGTTTCGAGAAGCACTATAACCGCGCAGACCGAGGGCTCGCACCGGGACCAGCAACGCGCGATCGATGCAAGGCTGAAAAGATCCATCGCTCAAAAGCTGAATGCGCGCGGCTTTAACGTTGTCACTTCCGATGATGAAGACCAGAAGAAGCAACCTGATCGTTATGTTCTTGCTTATAATCTCGTTTACTTGAAATTCGGTTTTTTACATCCGTTTGGCCGGAGTGCAAAGGTATCCGTCGATTATGTCCTCGAAAAAAGCAGTGAGACGATTGCATCCGGACAGATTGCGGAAAGGTCAAAAAGAAGCTGGAAAAGATGTATAAACGGGATAAGCGACGAAATTACAGATAAGATAGCAAATACGATATCGGGCGGCGTCGTGAACAGTGGAGCCGGAGCAACCAGCGAGACCGCAGCCCGTGCAGGCAGAAAGTCAGTCCAACAACCCGTTGAGAAGGAACCGAAGAATGCATTGGCCGGGAAGAATACCCTTGGCTTCGGAGTATCGGGCTTTATGACGGATGCGTATGATGACTTCGGATATACCTTCTCACTATCCCCCGAAATAACCGTCTTCCGCTTCATGGCTGCGTACGCGAAAATCGGGTACGTGGCCTATCGATGCGACACCGAATCGTATGCTGAAACAGCGCGCGGGATGGGCGCGGAAATCGGGGCCCGCTTCTATCCCGGCGGGCGCGCGCAACAGGGTTGGTATATGGGCCTCGGTGTCGGCCGCTGGTGGGTTGAGGGCACCTGGAAAGACGACCTTGGGACACCGTTTGTAACAACAGGGAAAGGGAAAACTTTCCTGACCGAAGCGAATATTCATACGGGTTATAAAATGCTTTTTGGTCCGTATAATTTCTACGTGGATCCCTCGCTGCAGGTTGCTTCTTATGACAGAAAAGGCACTCCCGGCGCGTTCGGGCAGCTCGGGCAGACTATCACGGCTGGTGTGATGGCGGGAATTCTGTGGTAGCTTTACCGGGGACGGAACTGCTGCGCCCGCAGAGATCCAATATAGTGGAACACTGTGCCGCAGAGCGCACCGCAGACACAGAGAAAAAATAGAAATACCGAGGAGGCATCAACGATGCCGACAAAAACAAAAATAGTCTCTATCGGGGTACTGTTCTGTTTGTGCCTCACGCTCAACGCGTGTCCGGGAGGAACGTCGGATACAGGCGGCGCATCTGCTCCGGCCGCTGTCTACGATGACACAGCCAACAGGTTTTTTGCAGTATATGTGAAACAGAGATTCGGGAAAAAGAATGAAGGGCGTATTTCGGGGAGGTTCGTCGGCAATGAGGGAGCACCGACCGGCGCTGAGCTCACGATTTCCGAAGCCGATTCCCAATATTTCTGCCCCTCAGCAGCCTATGACGGGCTTCATCAGAAATTCCTTGTCGTCTGGACCGGATCAAATGCCGTTTACGGACAGCTTATAAACGGAGACGGAACCCTGTACGGGCCATCCTTTTCCGTGTCCGGAAATGCATCGTTCCCCGGGTGTTCGTCAGCGGCCTATGATGATGCCCAGGGCTCGTTTCTGGTCGTATGGGGAGAAAGACATTTCTCGAACATTGACAGTTTGAGCGCTCAAGGTATAACCGCGGACGGCGTGCTTGCCGGACGTCAAATAATAGTCTCCGAGACCGCAGCAGCAGGCGTCTCTCCTGCGCTAATATACGACGGCATCAATAATAGGTTCTTCTGTGCCTGGGAAAGCGGCGGCCACGGGATACGAGGCTGCATCATCAACCCGGATGGTTCGTTTGCTGTTCCGGAATTCCTGATATCTGCAGCGAGCGGCTTGCAATATCGGCCGTCTGCAGCCCGTGACACGATCAATTCAAGATTTCTGGTCACATGGGAAGAATCCGATCCGGACACCGGAGTCTATTCCCTCAAAGGACAAGTTCTGAATTCAGCGGGAGGTCCGTTCAGCACCTTCCTTACGATCTCAACCGGTGAACGCAATGTTTTATATCACCGATCCGCATATGACCCCGCCGGCCAAAAATACTTCATTATATATGGCGACAACACCCTGGGCAATGAACGCATATACGGCCAGGCGCTTGCCGCAGACGGGACTGCAGACAATGCCGTATCGAGCGCCAATCTCATGCTGTCACATTCCGATTACCATGGGGACCGCCATCCGACGCTTGCCTATGACAGCGTTAATCATCGGTATTTTGCGGCATGGGGTTACGGGCTGATTGGAAACAATTATCCTGATCAGCAGAAATACGGCGATATCCACGGCAGGTTTGTGAATGCCGACGGAACTCCCGTTGCCGATATCTTTGTCCTCTCAAACGGCGGAGCCTGGTAATTTGTGACCGCCGCAATATCCCCCTTGCGCCGATCAGTTTACTGCATATCAAAACCATTTCATGAGGGAATAACTATATAACGATTTGTAATTCAGATCACACACGCTTTATCGTTTTTATGTTTTACTTATATGGGATATTGATTAAAACGAGAGAGGGGGTGAACGTTCTTAGGTGTTCCCGAAGGCTACTTTTTATTAACCAGAGGGCGGCTATGAAACCACCCGGCCGATTTGGGCGCCAGGGTAGGTGGTGGAGCCAGTGGCGCAACCAGCCTGCTTACTATTTAGTAAGCAGGCCACATGATGCGTTTTTTGAAGTTGTTCCTTTTACTCGCCGTGTCAGCAGCATTCACGGCAGGTCCTGCCTATGCGATCCAGCCGGGTCATCCGGTTAAGTTTTGTGTGCTTAGATACAAATCCTCGAAGGCCCGAGGCTTCGGAAAAGTCAGGGACGTTCCCACCTTCGCCAGCGTGCACCACAATGGATGTTAATTACTACAACTACGTCATGCTTCTATTCTGCGGAAGACACAATACGTACTGAATCTGATCCCTCAAAAGCTGCATCATCGGTCGTCCGTCCTTTTAAGATGCCCACTGCATCTCCGCTTTTGAAACCCGTCAATTGGGTGGTAAAGTGGCAGACCAGATCGGATAAACCGTCATTATTAACGTCCTCGTACCCGCTATCGCAGAATGCAAGACTCGGCTCATCTCCTGTAGCGCCGAAGGTGAGCGATGCAGGATCCACTGCCGCTGAGGCGTCGAAGCCCGGCGATGATAAGATCGCGGCCGGCGTCACACCCTGACTCCCCGGATTGATGCTGTTCGGAGCTCCGCCTGGCCTGATGTCAATCGTGACCTGGACAATAGACGGTTCGGTGGTTACTGTGCCTCTCATGGACCCCGTCCTTCCGGTGGTTCCTGTCCGTCCCATGCTGCCCCTCATGCCGGCGGATTCCGTTCTTCCGCCGGGTCCCATGGTTCCCGCGGGTCCGGCAGTTCCGGTCCTTCCACTGCAGACCGGGATCATCGTCGAACCGGTCAGGTCCGTGATCAAACGCGGTGAGGTCCCGGTGCCGGCGGTCGTGATGCTGTTTTGTTGATAGGCGTTATTGCCGATGCCGTCCTCAGTATTCGCGCTTTCACTCTGGGAAGCGCCGCTTTTCGCATTCTCTTCCTGTCGGGAAGACTGCTGGCCGCTGCCGCAGGAAACCAGAAGAAACACAGCGAAAATACCTGCCGTTTGTTTGAAGATTCTTTTCATTGAGCTCTCCTTTTGATCAAAGTCGCAACGATAAATATTTTTGGCACAGACGCCAAGCGAACCCGGAGAACTTTGTTGAAATTCCAGAAGGTGTCTCCGTCTCTCTCCCCTGTTTTTATGCCGCAAAATTCACAAAAGGTTTATTTGGCTTTTTATGTGCGTTATGTGCCTTTTGTGGCCACAAATTCAACAAAGAGTAAGGTAATTTGTTGCGAATGTCAATAACTATAATGAGGTAAGATTTCTTGGTGTGACTCGAGTGCAGAATATCACAAAGCAAGGGGAGGGACATCACGTCCCTCCCCTTTTAAGAAAATTCCTGAGCTAAATGCTTTTCCCGGATTGGGAACCCGGATTAGTAGAATAACTTCTGTATTTCCGTTCTTGCTTCCGATTGGCCGGCCAGGTTCTCGTTCAGTGTGCGTATCCGCCGGCTCATGGTGTCGAGCATCTTGAATACCAGCGTCGGGTCATGGCTGATCGTGAGAAAAAGCTTTTTCTTGTCGATGCTCAGCACGCGCGCCTCGCCGATCGCCCTTGCCGTTGCGGAACGCGGCATTTTGTCGAACAGCGCCATCTCTCCGAAGATATCTCCGCCCTGGAGCGTAGCGAGCGTCATCTCTCCGGCCGGAGCATGCTTGGTGATCGCCACTTTCCCGGTCTGGATAACGTACATCACGTCGCCTTGATCGCCCTCAGTGCATATGGGCTCGCCGTCCTTGTAAACTCTTCCAAGCTCTCCGTCTCTCATAAGGCGCCTCCTGGAAAATATTTCAATGTTCTGCAGGTCACAAGTAAGAAAAGACCAGGCAGCTGAAACCATAACATTGGAACCGCGAAGTACGCGAGGACAACAAAATACTGGGTTTTTACTTTAATTCAAAACTTCAGGATTTCCTTCGCGACCTTCGCGTCTTCGCGGTAGAATCCTTCTCCGCAGTGCGGAGATTTTTTAGTCTAACGGTGCTGGAATGTTTTCATCCCGTTTTTTACGAGAGCCCCACCAACTGCCCGGCAAAGGTGCGCCAGAGATCGAGATGCATCCTGACGCTCAACGCCCGCGGCAGAATGGCCTTATACCGTTCATTGCCGGTGAACATGTCCCAGAGGATCGAGCTCAGGATCCGGTCGTTCCCGGACCGGCGCTGTTCCGTCCGGACCACGTTCAGCATTCCCCTGGTGAGGAAGCCGTTCTTCCGGTAAATATCCGTGATGGTATAGAGGTAGCGCCCGTAGTAGTTGTCGGTGATAATGCTTTTATAGACGGGATGGTACCCTTGTTTGAAATCCTCGCGGCTCACGCCGTGAAACACCACGGTCTTTGCCGCCGCCTTGCCCATGAGGTACGCTGCCCCCAAACCGTCCTTGAACAACCGTGTGGAGCCCGCGTCGCCGCACATGACCATCCGGTCGGCAAAAGGTATTTTTGGCGCGCCCACGTTCATCTTCGGGAGACACCGGCACTCCAGCCGGTAATCAATGTCCTTCAGCAGCGCCTGCGCAACCGGCTTTTCCAGAAAATCCGCGACGGTCTTGGAATTGACGGCGTTCCCGAGGATGCAGAGGGTTACATACGAGCCTTTGGGAATCATTGCCGCGAACTTGACGCCTTTGTCCGGGATAAGGAACAGATGAATGGAATTTCCGAAGCGTTCGGCGATGGCGTCCGGGCTCATGCCGAGTTCGGCAATGGCGGCCGTGACTACGGGCGGCTCCTGATAGCCGAACCCCATGTTCTCAACGAGCTTCGTCGTCCGGCCATTTACACCGAAAGCACCCACCACCACATCGGCTGTCATGACCTCCTGCTTGTTTGAGAACAGGCGCGGCAACCCCTCTCGGAATTCGAGATGGTCGACCATCAGCGGCTTGCGCACCGCGCCTTCCTGTTCGGCAGCGCTCAGCAGAAACTGATCGAAGCTTTCCTTCCCCTCGACCATGACCCCTTTCGGGCCGCCGCCGCGCGACACCGTCGCAATGGTCTTATCAAAGGCGGGTGTGGTGATGAACACACTTCCGTGGTTTGTGTGGAGCTTGTAGGAGTCAATGCCTTTGCGGACAACCGTTTCAGGAAGGTTGATGCCCTCGACGGCCAGGGTTTGCAGCAGCAGTTCCGAAATAATGCCGCCGCAGTGGTTGCAGCCGGCCGGACCGGTTTTGGTGAAATCCTTTGGCTCGAAGATCGTGACCTTCAGCTCTTTCCCGAGCATTCGCGCCATCTTGAGCGCAAAGATGCTGAAGAACGAGCCCGAGGGGCCGCCGCCAATGACCGCGATATTCGCGCCGTCTTCAAGAGTATGGTTCCTGATCGTCATGTCAATCTGCCCGCAGTTCCTTCGAAAAACCGCTCGTTCTGAGCAGCAAGCTTACAACAGGTCAGCTGCTAATGCAAGTTTTTTGGGGGCGTAATCCTTTCTCGCCAGGCCCGCTGGTTGACAACCGGGAACGTCCCACTATATTTAAAACAGGTGCTGAATTGCGACAGTGAAAGAAATATTTCAACAACGAGCAAGCAGAAGGAGGTTTCTTATGCATACCCTGGCATTAAGCATGGCAGCGGCGCTGATTCTTGCTGTCCTGCCGCTGTCTGTATCGGCGCAGCAGCAAAGCCCTCAGGAGCCTGTGGATCCTCATCATATGGACATGATGCAGGAGCAGGGCATGGGGGGCGATACGGGTATGGGGACGGGCGGCGCTGTGCACGGATGCTGCATGGAATCCCATGGAAAAGGCATGGGAGGCGGTCAGGACGGAAGCTGTATGGAACATCATGGAAAGGGCATGATGGGCGGGCACGGAGGAGGAGACGGAATGATGTTCCCGGGTCCGCTGCGGATGCTCGACCTGAACGTTGACCAGCGGACACGGATCTACAAGATAGAGCTCGATTTACGTAAGCAGCTCTGGACGTTGAAAGGTAATACGTTCGATGCCGAATCGCAGTTGAATGATCTCTACTCGGCAGACAGGCCGGACCCGAAAAAAATCGGGGCAGTCTATGCCAAGATCTTCGATGTGCGAAGACAGATGATCGAAGCAAAGCTGGACGCAATGAACCGCGCGCGAGATGTGCTGAACAAGGAGCAGCTCGAAAAACTCAAACAACTGCGGCAGAGTCCGCACGACTGGTCAGATTTCGATTAACATCCAGCAGCAAGGCTGCACCGGCCCGGTGCGCCTTTATTCCAGGAAAATAAACCTGTGCAGAAAACGATTCTTTATATCGCGATATCGCTTGACGGGTATATAGCCGGAAAAGAAGACGACCTCTCCTGGTTGGACCCTTATCAGAACGTCGATTATGGCTATGATGCTTTTTTTTCGAAAATAGGGGCCATCATCGAGGGAAGAAGAACCTACGACATTGAAATCAAAAGCGGCTGGGAAAATGCCCATCCGGTGCCTCTGTTTATCATGTCCAAAGATCTTCCGGCCCGAAAACCGGCGCGTCCGGATGCGGTATTCACCCGCGGTGATATTGCAGAGGTGCTCAAATCGGCAAAAGACAAAGCGGGACGAAAGGACGTATGGATAGAAGGAGGCGCAAACGTTGCGCAGCAGTTTATCAATCGGGGACTTGTCGACGAAATCTTTCTTACGCTGGTCCCGGTGCTTTTGGGCCAGGGCATTCGTCTGTTCGACAATATGCAGACACGGCTTTCCTTCTCGCTTCAGGATGTAAAACGGTTTGAAAGAGGTTTAGTGCAGCTCGTATATGCACGCTGAGCAGGATCAGCAGAAAAGCTCGTGGGAAACAGGGTAGAAGTAGGAAGGCAGAATGTAGAAATTAGGAAAAAGATGCTCATGTTTCATGTTCAAACTTCTTACTTCATACTTGAACTTTTCACGTTTCCTTCTCGTGCAATATAACCGCCCGCCATGCCGATCGGGACCATTGCAGCGAAGCTGATTATTTCATACCAGAGAGGCAGGCCCGTTTCCCGGAATAAAAGACCCAGGACCAGACCTATTCCCGCAACGGCCGCTCCGTGCAGGATCTCGGATTGCCGGGCAATACGTCCGGCGACATAGCCGCCAGTGAGCGTAAAGCCCAGGCCGAAGATCAGCATCAGCATAAGACCGCTGAAGCCCCGCATGCGAGCGGTAATTTCATCCCCCGGAAGCCCGGCTGCCGCCATCGCAAAGATTAACACGGTTGCAATGGCCAGCGTGCCGATCGTATCAGTAAGAACTCCCAAAAGAACGGCTTTGAATTGTAGTTTTCGTAATTGCATCTGCCGGAAAGAGGTTCCCTATTTGACCTTATCCTGGATATTTCGAACAGAGGATTTGTCCAGGAGTTTCATGAATTCAGGTTTGGATAGCAGTGTCGCGACATCATTATTTTTGACCGCCTGCATGATGTCCGGGTCCGCGAGGATTTTCGTGAAGTCCGGATCGTCCTGCAGCCCCCGGATCAGGGTCATGATCTCTGCGCTGCTCATCATTTTATCCATGAGCGGTCCCGGCTGCGTTGATGCGCCGCTGTTCGACTGAGGACCGGGGGAAGCCGGCGTCCGTGACCGGAGTGCCCGTATCTTCGCTTCCTCGATGCGCACCGTACCCAGAGTCTGGGATTTTATCGTGTATATACCGTTGGTCAATGACAGCACCTCTCCGGTAATAATGCTGCCGTCGTTCAGTTCTATTTCGCGGATTTCTCCGGCTTGTACGGTCTGAGCCGACATTGCCAGAATGAACAGCGCGGTTGCCATGATACGTTGCATAGGGTCCTCCGTATGCTTCTTCGCTTAGTATGCCGTGTATCTGGTGATGTGTCAAGTATTGATGCTGCCATATGAGCTGTTTAATTCGGAATGCCCTGCATTGCAGCTGTGAGCTGCCGGAGTTCCCGTTCTGCCCCGCAAGGATAACGGGTTGAGCGTTATCTCAGGCGTAAAGAAACGCACGTAAGGGGGATGACGGAGCTTGGACGCGGCACCCAATTACCGGGATGGAGCGTAGAACGAAAAGAGCTTCCCGCAGGTGAGATGGTCACGACGTAACACAGTAAAGATCTGTCGTTAGATTTTTGTTTCAGCAGTTTTAATACCGCTCGTAATCAGGGTCTTTTTTATCACCATTTCCATTGGAGTCGCTGTCATCAGCCATGCGCAGGGAAACGCCTGCTGTACGGCGAGAGGGAGCGGGCTGAAGCGGCTTGATGGGTTTTTTTTGCGAAAGCCGGCGCGGACTTTCAGGCGTTTTCCCGTACCGGATAGTGTTATCATTTAATAACCGCGGCCTGTTATCCGGAGATTCATGTTCGTTTTCAACCGTTGTAAAGAATGATACCGTGTCCAGAAGTTGTTCAGCCTGGGAGGAAAGCTGTTCCGCGGTCGTGGACATCTCTTCCGCAGCGCCGGCATTCTGCTGGATCACCTGGTTCAATTGCACGACTGCTTCACTGATCTGGGCTGCTCCGTTCGACTGTTCCTTGCTGGCAGCGTTGATTTCCTGCACCAGTTCGGCCGTCTTCTGAATATCGGGTACCAGCCGTGTAAGCATCGTCCCGGCGCGTTCGGCGACCTGGACGCTGGATAACGATAACGTGCTGATCTCCCCCGAGGCCGTCTGGCTCCGCTCTGCAAGTTTTCTCACTTCCGCGGCCACAACGGCAAAGCCCTTCCCATGCTCGCCGGCCCGGGCCGCTTCGATAGCGGCATTGAGCGCAAGCAAATTCGTCTGACGGGCAATTTCTTCGATAATCGATATTTTCCCGACGATGTCCTTCATTGCCACAACTGCTTCCGAGACCGCCTTTCCGCTCTCCTCGGCGTAGACCGCTGATTTAAGCGCGATCTTTTCCGTTTGCTGCGCATTGTCCGCGTTTTGCCGTATTGTCGCATGCATCTCTTCTATTGAGGCCGACGCCTCCTCCGCGGATGCCGCCTGTTCTGTGGCGCCCTGGGACAGCTGCTCGGACCCGGCATTCATCTGCTCGCTGCCGGCAGCAACATTATCCGCCGCATATTTCACATCTGAAACGACCGTCCGGAGTTTTTCGATCATGGCCGAGAGGGATTTCCCGAGCGTGTCCTTGTCCGAAAGCACGCTGACGTTGCCTGTCAAATCTCCGCGGCTGATTATTTCTGCGGCCCGGGCAAGACCTCTCAGGTTCTGAAGAACATGGTTCAGGCTGTCGACGATCCGGCCCATCTCGTCCTTGCGTTCCGCCACAATTTCCATGGAGAGATCGCCCTTGCTGAAGGCCTCGAGCTTTTCAACCAGTATGCCGACCTGGCGCTCCAGGTAGGTTCGCTGTTCATCCGCTTCGCGCTGCAGACGTTTTACTTCGGTAATGTCGATGATGACTTCCATACCGCCGTAGGGTTTGCCGTGCTCGTCGAATAGCGAGGAACAGGCAGCCTGTATAGGAATTTTCCGGCCGTCCTTTGCCTCTGCAACGGTCTCGCCGATGATGGCTTGCCCGGTTCGAAAACAGTTTTTAATGGTGCATTTGTCTGTCCCGCACAGCGGAGTTCTGCAAAAATCGGCACAGGTCATTTTGCCGAGAACCTCTTCCCTCCGGTATCCCATGGCTTTGAGCGCAGCCTCATTTATGGAGGTAATGGTCAAATCCGCGTCGGTAACGAACATGGGAGCGGCAATCGATTTGAGGATATTTTCTATCTGCCGCTGTGCGCGGACAACGTCCGTTTGATCGATGATCACCTCCATGCCTCCATAAATGTTGCCCTGTTCGTCCCTGAGGGGAGAACACGCTGCCTTGATAGGAAACTTCCGGCCCTCCCTGGTCTCGGCGATCGTCTCTGCTGTGATCGTCCGGCCGGAACGAATGCAGTTTCTGAGCGTGCAGTTCTCCGTTCCGCATAAGGGAGTCTTCGCAAAATCCGAGCAGTTCATTTTGCCGACGACTTCGTCGCGATTGAACCCCATTGCGTGGAGGGCCGTATCGTTTATGGCAGTGATGGTCAGCTCCTTATCCACCAGCAGCGTTGGAGCAGCGCTGAACGTGAGGACAGCCTCCGCGCGTTTTGCCCGCGCCTCCATCTCAGCAAGTCTTTTTTTCAGCTCCGCGCAACCGCTCGATTTTACCTTCCGGGTCCTCTTCGCGCTGGTCATTTTCTGTTCCTCCTTATACGCACGCCCGGCAAGTAAAGTCGACTTCGCCGCAGCTTGCTATGGGGAATGAGCCACTGACAATTCCGAACTGCCCCATGAAGCAGTTCAATAATACCCGAGTGCTCGACCGCCGTGCCGGGGTATTTTCAGGGTATGTATATGTTTTTTTTATAAAATATATTCTTTATCTAGCAAATTTTGTTCCATAACTGAACTTCTTGTAATACAGGTAGTTGCGCAATTTGATGTCCGCTGTGGTGTCGGAAAACCTGCTATTAACGGATAAACAGTCTAAAAATGGACAGTACAAAAAAAATGGCTGCCGTGCACGGTTATGCAACGCAACGGGGCAGACGCTATCGCGTATTCAGTGGACCCCGCCAAAGGGAACCTTTTTTTCGAGGCTGCCAACAGGATCATCAGAGGACTCGAAAAGGATGCCTTCCGGCCTGAAATGGCCGTGTCAGGCCGAAGCTCCAGGGGCCCGGGGAGCCGGTGAGAGATTTCGTGATCACGGACGAAACCAGAAACAACATTCCGGGCCTGATCAATCTCATCGGCATCGAATCCCCGGGCCTTACTGCTGCTCCGGCAATCGCACGGCTGGTAAGCGGCATGGTAAAAGACCTGCTGAACTGAAAACCAGGAAGCAGACCCTATTACTTGATGTGCGAGCCCGGTGACTTGTTTCGTGAATAAGTCGGCTATTTTCTTTTTATCGGCGGGAATGGTGCACAGAAAAAAGGTACTTATGGTTTGGTATATCCGTATTCCTGTATCCTGATCCCGTATCAGCATACCTGCGGACGTTTCTTTGCATTCCTGTAACATCACGACCTTGTTTCTCACTCTTGCAAACGCCGTAACCAGCCGCAGCTCCGCAAAATCAAGAACTTAGACTTTGGCATGCGCGATGCAATATACCACGCAAAGAACGAACGCAAAGGAGAACTACAATGAAGACCACAATGACAAGAAAAGCGGCATACATGGGAGCAGGTGCAGGGTTGGTGGCGTTCACACTCTTCGGACTTTTGCCGGGCAGCTTGCTCGGAGGCGCAGCGGGATTAAGTTTTTCCGGTATGCTGTTCGGCCTTCCTCTTGAGTCCGGCCTTATCGCGCGCGGTATCGTACTAGTGTCCATGCTCGCGGGAGTTCTGGTATCAGGAATCGCGATCCTTACAGCGGCGTCAACTGCCGGCTGGCTCATGGGATATGCTGCAGATGCCCTGGTGCAGGTGACCCACGACAATAAGATGCTTGCAGGGAGCAGATGAATTCGATAAAAACCGCAATTCGCTATTAATAAAATTTGATCTAAAAAGGAGATCGCCATGAAAAACGAGACAATAAAAGCAGGAATGAAGATCGGTGCAATAGCAGGCGGGCTGGTATTCGTAATAGCGGGAATCGTACCGGGATTCTACTTCGGCAGCTTCGGGACCTTGATACTGCTCCAGAAACTGATGGGCGGAACCGTAGAACCGACTCTCTTCGTGAGGGCCGCGATCGTAATGGGAATCGGCGTCGGGATTACCTGCGCAGCCGCGGTGAGCATCGTGGTAGGCTCTCTGGGAGGTACGGCAATTGGTTATGTAGTATCGCTCCCGTCCGCGCTCAGGCAGAGGAAACAAGCTGGAGAGACCGCGTAAGAAGGAATGGGTAGTCCGAAGTGATGGAAACAGAAAAGGCGGTGAGCGATCACCGCCTTTTCCGTTTTGCTTCATGCTCGTTCAGTCTCCGAAACCTTTTTTTCAAGGCCGCCGATGGTTATCACGTTTCCTCTAAAAAGCCGGATCTATTTCACGCGGAGACGCGGAGGCCCGGAGGGTAAAGCGAAAAGACAATATTTTATCTTTGTTTAAGACTAAGTACTTTTTAGAAACATCATATGATTTTAAGCCTGTCTCCGCGACTCTGCGCGAGCCCAAGGCCCCGGGATGTTGACTTCCCTCCAGTGTACCAAAGCCTGAAAGAATCCTGAATGCTATACTATAAACAGGATGGTGTGCATCCTTTATATTACAAAGGACGCCCGAGGAGGTGCGAAATGAGAGAATTCAAATGTTCCAGCCTTGGTTACCAGTGTTCCTGGAAGCATATAGCTACCGAGGAACTGCTTGCCGATATGGTCGCGTTGCATTTACGTGACGTCCACGGCGTGCAGGCACTTGACAACGAGACGGTCGGAAAGATTAAAAATCTGTTCACCTATCCCACGAAAGACGCCGCTGCGGGGGCAGCAGATCTCGTGATGAGGGAATACAACTGCGATATGGGAGCGGAATGCACCTGGCGGTATATAGCCATGAGCGAGGATCTGATCTCGGAGGGAGCAGCGGCGCATGCCAGGGAAAAGCACGGGATCAAAGATTTTACCCACGAAATGCGGGCGAAGGTCATGGCCTCGATACGCAAATGGACCGGAGATAAGAAGAAAAAGGCGGCATAGGCGGCAGTCGGATTATTGAAGCAGCCATTGTTGAGAAAGGGCGTTTGCATCAGGAAACATAAAAGAGCCGGGCCTATGATGCTTGGTGTTTATAACGAAAGGGCATTTTAAATGGAAGAAGAGAATTGTTAATCCGGGAAATCACTGAAAAAAGATCCGCAATCGTTTCCGGAGCGCCGGGAAGCATTAAAAAGAGGGGCGGCAGGGCCGATTATATTTATTGGGTACGAACGAGTTCCTTTAACTGCAATATCCTCTCGCGGATCTTGACGAGTTTCCCGAATCCCAGTTCATTTACATAGGGCGCCAACGCCACGGTTACGATTTTCAGGGTTAATTGTTCCCCTGCTAATTTTTTCAGCACTGTGGCGACAATCTCCTTTACCCTCTTGTCGTACAGCAGGGATTCAATACTCGTATTGCCCCCGGCCCCCGCGGCAAGCGCTGCTTTTATCCGTTGATCCAGTGTTTCCTTGTACGGCGAGTCGATCATACCGGTGTATTCGAAGTAGTCAAGCGCCTTTCTTATTTCAGCAGCCGGGGTCTTGTTTTTCAAGATATAATCTATTATTCTCTGTGTGTCCCGATTGAAAACGGCGTCATACGGCAGAATCCCCTTGTCCAGCTCCTGCCGTCTGTCAATAACAACTCCGACCTCGTCTGCCATAAGCCCCAGGTCGGCTTCGGTTCTGCCCTTGAGCTCTTCCGGATATTTTGCCATGGCTATCAGATCGTCATGGAACTCTTTGGCCGAATACAGCGACCCATCCCTGTTTGTTTCCCGGAATTTATTTTGCATCTTCACGAATGAGGCAGGATCGTCGTCGCTTCTATTTACGAAAAAGAACAGTTCAAGCCGGTTGAGCTCCTCGATCGGCCGAAACTTCTCGCGCCCTGTCAGGAGCATTTCAATTCCGCTTTTTGCATGACGGTACCGCATGCCGGGGAAGTCCTCCGCATCGATCCAATTATCCGGATTGTCCACCAGGCTGCGGACAAAGCCGAGCCCGGCAAGCGCCTCAATGTTGTGCATGCCCCGGATCATTATCGTTTCTCCGCTTTTGGCCTTTTCTATCGTCGTAAGCGTCCTGTCGAGGCTGCTCTCGCGGCTTAGCCTTCTCTCCTCAGCGGCTTTTTCCGCTTCCAGTTTTCGTTCTTCTCTTCTGTATTCGGAGGCAACCTGCGTGTACGCCTCGTTTATTCTGAGGCCCTCAAAAACCAGATGAGCAAGCGGTATTTCATGAGAATCGAAAAGATCGACTCTCGAAGGCGCATACGGCGTAATGACGATCAACGCCTGGGCAAGTCCGCCTTTTGTCTTGATGACGTTGAAAAGACAGCCGTCCATAAACTTCAATATGTTCTTTTTTCCATTTGCCACGGCTTCGCAGGTGACTTTCGCGCTTTTCCTGTTCAATTCGCCCTGCGTCAATTCATATAATATCTGTGAGAATTCCTCAGGGGTGCCTTGAACCGGCCCGCGTATTCCTGCACGGTCTTCCAGAAGCTGTGAGAACGGGTTTTGCCAGTGCCCTCCGTACAGGTTCGCCCGGATCGTCTTATAGCATTCCATGGTCATGGTAATTCCCTTGCTTCGAATCAGCGCGATACTCAGCCGGATAGTTTGAAAGCCTATAACGGCCCTAAATTATCACGGCAACCGTTTAGTGTCAATACCGATTAATGTGGTAGACCTCCTACTATAAAGGATTGGAAGAAAAAGAGCGAAACCAATGAATGTGCGGAATGGTATGTCGTACCATCTCGCTAAACGCGGGATGCAGGCAGAGAAGCGACTGAGAGACGACGAGGGAGCGCCGCGCGAAGTTTTATTTGCAAATCGAAGCATGGTGACGGATAATGTATGTCACAATTTCAGTGTTCAAAAAAAAACATGCCGCCTTTTCTGCATAAAATCACCAAAAAATTTGCTTATGATCTTGCGATAGACCTCGGAAGCACGAATACGGTCATATTCAGGAAAGGAAGCGGCATCGTCGTTAATGAACCTTCCGTGATTGCCGTTAAGCGAACGCTTTACGGTACGAGCCATGTCCTTACCGGTTCAGCTGTCAAAAAGCTGCTGCTCGAACCGTATTTCGGCCAGGTCACGCTGCAAAAGCCCGTCCGGCACGGCGCGATTGTAGATTTCGAGGCTGCCAGGGAAATGCTGATGCAGTACCTTGAACCAATAAGGCCATGGTTTCCAAGGTCGCTCAGGGTGCTCGCAAATGTGCCTTGCACGGCTTCTGATCAGCAAAAAGCTACGATCCGTAAACTGCTCGAGTCAGCGGGTGCGAAAGAAGTCTACTTGATGGAAGAGCCGCATGCCCTTGCGATCGGCGCCGGGTTGGACTTGTCGGACGAAAGAGCCAACATGGTCGTTGATATCGGCGGAGATACCACCGAAATGGCGGTCCTTGCCGGCGGAAAAGTCGTCCGCGCCTGTTCACTGCCCATAGGCGGCGAACACATGGACCGGGCCATAGCAGGCTATCTCAGGGAACGCTACAACCTCAATATCGGCGATCATGCTGCGGAACGGGTCAAGATCAGCATAGGCGATGCCTATCCGGTCAAACTGAACAAGAGCATCCGGGTGGAGGGATACGACATTGCAGATCGAACGCGCGGCTCGGCGCAGGTTTCCGGCGAGGAGATCCGAGAGGTCCTTTCAAAGAAGATCCGACTTATAATAACGTCAATCAAGGCGTTTCTCCAGGCCCTGTCCCCCCGGGAAAGCGTGGACATACTCGATAGCGGGATCGCTCTTGCGGGCGGCGGCGTGTTGTTGCCCAACCTCGACCTGCGTCTTGAACAAGAACTGATGTTCCCCTTCCGTAAAGTCAGCGACCCCCTTACCTGCCTTGCTGCCGGGTCCGGCGATGCGCTGGATTACCTCAATTACTTCGAATGATCAGAGCAAACCTTTCAGATCGCCCTTTCACCACGAACGTTAAGATATCCGGACTTACGGACCGTTCAAATTCAGAGGGATCGACTCGCCGTTAGCCCGGTAATAATTGCCCGCGGCTGCCGAAACTTTTGCAGTGCCGTCGCAAGAGGAATGGAAGAAAATAAGCGCGGTTGCAAGCACCATATCCGAGGTAGAGCTTGCGATTTCATTGAGCGCAGCATACCCGGCATTCGGGTTAAGCACACAATCCGAACCCATCACGGCATTAGCCATCCCGAACTGAAGAACAGAAGAGGAGCCGGAGCCTGCCTCGATATACTGGCCTCCTCCGCTGATGGTGTACGTGTCATCCGAAACATCCTCGGTGCCCCGGTCATTCCTGTCTATCAGCCACGCATCCATGTCGAGGTTCGCGGAAGCTTCGTTTGACGCAGTGATATTAATCTTCACAAAAGCGGCGTCCATTTCTGTGGAGGTCAGGGTGGCAGGATCTTTGGCTGTCGTCGCATTAATATCGATGACCGCATACACAATTTTCAAACTGCTGCCGCTCTTCAAAACAGGAAACACCGAAACATTGTGAATCGGGAAAAGAGTGGTTCCTGCATTTCCGGAGAAAGCGACGGTAAGAATCGCCTGGTCAGGGGTAGACCAGTATCCGTAGACCATCATCGTCCCCGGTCCCGCGGATGCAATGCGCAAAGGCGCGCTCGAATCATCGTCGGTGATCCTGATTACAGCGGAGCACTCCTTAGGACTTGTTGTGCACGTATTTACAAGGATTTCTGCGTTCGGCGGCACGGAGCCTGTTACCGCTGACATCGCAACGGAAGCCGCATAGGCAAGAGGCACGGTAGTCCTTACCACCGCCTTGATCGGTTCCGAGCTGGGATCTTTAAAAGCAATCTGCAAGCTGTTACTGCCTTTACAACCGCTCCAGCCTATAACTGCTGCCAGCAGAAGGAGTGAAAAGGCCATGGCCGCGCGGCGCCTGGCCGTATGAAGTGTTCGTTTTTGATCCCGGGAACTATTTCGTAAAAGCATTGGAGCCCTCTCATTCTGAAATATCGACGAAATCAAAAAAGGTGCGTCTATTATTGGACTGAAACTCTTTATTGTCAAGAAATATCAGACGCAGGGGTTACGGGCTCGTGACCGTGCATAATCAGTGACTTAATCCAGATGGGAGATCCCATCAAGGCTGATAAAGACTGCTATCGAAACCACATGAAAACATCGGGAATGGTAATGACGGGGATAAAAGACTCGCGGAAAGTTTTCGGATTTGAAACTAAAAACCAGGAGCGATAACGCTGATCCGTGTCACGCATCACCGGCGGTTCAAAAGAGCGACGCTATTAGGAAAATAATGCCCCAGGCCATTGCCCCGAGCAGGATTCCATGTATCATTCCTCGTGCTTCTTTGAGGGGGTCCATAAGCAGTTCTCCTTTAAGAGCTGCATTCGTGTCTGAGTTTTCACGTACCTATTACTGAAAGATAACGCGAATAAATTAAATTTCAACTCCGCGATAAATTTTCAATCTTTAGAATTAGAAAATGAGTTGAGATGACAGGGTAGAAAGTTACGAGATGGTTATTTTTTGCATTTTTACAATCATAGCGAGGGGCGACTTATGCCGAGGGAATTGTCTTGTACACCCATTGAGTGAAGATAGCAGACCGGCTCGGGGAAAAATTTTCGTGTTTTGAACTAACAACTAAAAACTTCAAACTGTATCATGTACCTTGAGGTGACCTTTAAAACAGGCTGTTGAAAAACTAATTACGCAGGCTAAAGCCTGCGACTACCAAATCGTAACGCATTGATTTTATAATTGGTAGCCGCACCCTTTAGGGTGCGTTTTGACGTTTTGAGACCTTTTTCAACAGCCTGTAAATGGATGATCTTGGAATGCAAAAGCCGGCAGAATCATCTGCCGGCTTTTTTGATTGAAGATGACTACCGACCCTCGCCCATGCCGCCCCTCGGAGGCCGCTGTTGGCCGGGACCGCCCTGGAATTGCCCTCCCATCGGACGCTCTTGCCTGCATTTTCTCAGCTCGTCCGCGTTCGTTGCCGCTTCCACGCAGGACTTTTCCTGGTCGAGTCTCTTCCTTCGTTCCTCGATCATTGTAAGGATTCGCGTCTTCATCTCGCTGAACTGCTGCGGGGTGATCTCTTTTCCGCCGCCTTCCTGTATTGCGGGGCCCAATCCGCTGTCTGGATAGGTTTGGGCAAAGCCGGTCTGAATAAGTGCTGCGAGAAACAATGTGGCCAGGAACGTGTTTACAAAAACTCTCATTGTAGTATTCCTCCTTGGTATGAATGAAATCTTCCTTGTTTATGAGACAACTGTAATCGGAAAAGGTTGAATGAAAGGCAAGCGTACGTGCCGAGGCCGGATAAGACCTGTAGTAATGATGGGGATAGCTGAAAGGTCCGGCGGGAAAAATATCGGCTGAATCGGATATCGAAATCAGATGTTTTTCACTCCGACTCGCCGTCAACCTGTCGCCTCTCATTTCCGCGTCTGCCTTCCCGGGCGTGCGCTGTCTTGAGCGGGTGTTCAGGAAGAAAGAGCACGAGCACGAATGCAGCAAGGGTTATGAGAGCTCCTGTTAAAAACGTCATGCTTATCGCATGCCGGTACGCCCCGAGCACCGCTTCATGCTGTTCCTGCGGGAGAGCCGCGACTTGCCGGAGGCCCTGCTCGGCCAGAGACAACATTTCCCTTCCGGACCACTTTCCTGCATGCGCGTTCAACTGCCATGTCATGATGGCCCCGGCAAGGGCCGCGCCGAAGGTCCCGCCCAGAGAGCGAAAGAAGGCCCCTGTTGCGGTGGCTGCGCCCTGTTCCCGGGAACTGACCGCGTTCTGAAGCGCTACCACAAGGTTCGGCATGACAAGGCCAAAGCCGCATCCGAGCACGATAAGCGATACTTCGATGAGAACAATGCCGCCCCCGCCCAGGGCCAGCGCCATGAGCGCAAGGAAGGACAAGGCTGCCGCTGCCAGGCCTGCAACGGGATAGATCTTATATTTCCCTGTCCGCGAGACCTGCCTTCCGCCGAGGAAGGAAGTGAGGATCATGCCGCCTGTCATCGGCGCCAGCATAAGCCCTGCCTTCGCGGGCGCCATGCCGAGGACCAGCTGAAAAAAGAGCGGAAGGAACAGGGACGCGCTGAAGATCCCCATGAAGGTAAGGCTCATGACGCCTGTTGAAATCACGAACACCTTGTTGTGAAAAATATGCGGAGAGAGCACCGGTTCCGGAGAGCGGCGCTCCACCACCACGAGAAGGACGATCAGCACGCATACTGTCGTGGAAAGCCCCGCGATGACCGGCGACGTCCAGCCGTAGTGCACGCCGCCCCAGGTCAGTACCATGAGCATGCAGACCGTCGCCGAGGTCAGCAGGAACGCGCCGGCATAATCGATCGAGTGCGTCACAACGTGATGCGGCCGGTGGAACCCGAACCATATGAGCGCCAGTGCGAGCATTCCCACGGGCAGGTTGATATAGAAGATCCATCTCCAGGACAGGATATCCGTGATGAAGCCGCCGAGCAGCGGACCTGCCACGCTTGAGAAGCCGAAGACCGCGCCGAAGAGTCCCTGGTAGCGGCCGCGTTCCCGGGGCGGGACGAGGTCCGCAATGGTTGTCTGGGCCAGCGTGATCAGGCCCCCTGCGCCAAGCCCCTGGATCCCGCGAAAAACGATCAGCTGCGTCATAGACGTTGACAGTCCGCAGAAGCTGGAGCCCGCAAGAAAGATCAGGATTGCGGCGATGAAGAGAGGCTTCCGGCCGTACATATCGGAGAGCTTGCCGTAGAGCGGCGTCGTTGCCGTTGAGGTGACGAGAAAGGCGGTGACCACCCAGGAGAGGTGGCCAAGGCCGCCCAGGTCCGAGACGATCACAGGCAGCGCAATTCCGACGATATTCTGGTCCAGCGAGGCCAGTGCTAGGGCGAGCATCAGGCCGCCGAATACGGTCCGGATCTCGCGGGAGGATATGACTGCATCTGGAACGGGTTGGGACATGGTGAGGGATTATATGCCGGAGAGAGGGTTTGTCAAGGGTAAAGAAAGAGCTGTCCCAGAGTCGTTCCTTTCACATCAAAGTTGTATCCAAAAGAAACATCCGTAACACTTTTCTACGCCAATTTTGCTTACGGAACAGCAGCCGCGACAATTATGTGCCCAAAATTGCCGCAATTTCAAAATGCTGGAAATGGTATTTATTTTGCTTTCTTAAAAGAGATCTTCGAAAAAAAACCAACGGATCAAGCGAGCGAGATTCCGGGTTAGGGAGGTGATCGGCCCGCAGAGAATGTATATACGTTGAATAAAAGCATTCATAGTTTAAACGGAATAAAAACTTTCTGATACTCTTTATAACCGAAAAGGAGGCTATAAAATGAAGAACTTTGCATTGGTACTGGGCTTAATCGGTTTAGTTCTGTCATTCACAGCAATAGCAAGCCCGGTGTTCGCAGATGTGACCGGAGATTTCAAAGTCGTAAGCGCTACGTATTTAAACCCCGGCACTGCAGATGGGGGTGATGCCGCGGTAGCAGGCACGGTCAATCACGGCGCGATCCGAAGCGGCAAGCAGGTTGTCGTAGAAATAACTTACACTGTCGCATATCAGTACTCAACGACGGAAACAACGGAGGTTGAATGAGCCCGGCGCCTGTACCGACAACACCTATTATATAAATAATAAGAAAAAATGTGATAATGCGAGCCAGAATAGTGCTCTCTGGAAAGGCAAGTCGACCACGGTAACCGTCACCCATATTTTCAACGGTTCAGAAGGAATGACCGCGGTAACAGAACCGACCGTAACGAACGGACGCCTTAATCCGAAGGGCAAAATAACAGGCTATAATTGGTCAAGCATGAAGTCGCTCGTTCCCGCTGAGCTTATTCCGGAACTCCCGGCCGACGCTTCATTGCTCTCTGCTGAAATTGCCAATGTGTCTTATACCACGTACCTCTTGGAAGCAGGTGATGCCGCGGTCGGCAGCTTAAGCACAAGCGGCACTCCGATTCTAGACACTATAGTGACCGGGATTCTCTTTTAACGCTCAGCTTTCAAAGTAAAATATCTGCAGCGGGGACATACAGTTTACAGCTTGCTTCAATGGCTAAATACGGCGGATGAGAGTCCGCCGTATTTATTAGGCCAAGACTAAATAAGAAGATTTCAATAGTGTCTCGATAATGTCCTTGTTGCCCCCTTGCTATTTGTTCTTCCAAGTGGTAATACTTCAGATGTATAATACAGGCAATATGTTCAAGAAGGGCTCCGGGCACTCATAAGCAAAGAAGCCTGGCGATGACAATAAGGAGGAAGTTATGAAAGGTATGAAAAAATTTGCAATGATCGTTATCAGTTTATCGTTGCTCATTGGCGCCTGCAGTGGTGGTGGAGGGGGAGGAGGCAACGGCGGCACCAGCAATGCGGGTAACGTTCAGCTCTCCGGCACGATCAGTTCTTCATCGGGAAATTACCAGATCGCCGCGAAACCCTCTTCGCTTTTTTATGCTCGCTTATTTACCTACCTGGGCTTTGCTTCTCCGGCCGTTGCGGCCTCGGGAGACCCCACAATCGACAAAGTGACGGCGATTCCGATCAATAGCGGGTCGCTCAGGGCCGATTCCATGGCATTAAGCCAATCCGCGACAATTGACCCCTCGGCCGGGACATTCAATCTTTCCCTGGCCAAGGACAGCGACTGGCTCCTCATGCTGATCGATTCAAGCGCGACCGGCACCGGCCGCTTCGTGGGTTCCCTTGCCCTTAACGCGGGCTCGTCCAACAATCTGCTGAATTTCCCGGCCACGGATTCTACATTGGCAACGATCGACCTCGGCACAATTTCCCGGCCGTCTGCCACGACCACCGACGCGCTCACCAGCAGAACAGTGGGCACCGCGGATTTCAGCCTTTCGGCAACGCAGATCACGGCAATGGCGAAGACGGACAAGTTCTTCCGGAACGCGATGAACATCGTGAACAACTATGGGCAGTTCAACAACGGCGCAGGCAAATGGTACCAGCTCCGGCCTGACTTTGCATGGACCGGCAGCCTCTCAGCGCTTGTGGGCGCTGGAGCACTCACTGTGGCCCCTTCCCTTACCTATACGGGCATGAATTTCCAGCTCGACCAGAACGTTGACAGCGTGACCATGGCACAAATCTGCTACAATGCGGGCATCGTAGCGCTGCACCCGCCCGCGTCAGCCGGTACCATAACCATGGGTATGAATACCTACAGCTATGCGAATCCGATCAAGAACAGCGGCGCCGGATGCAATCCCGTGAACAACGGCCAGGAAACAACCGGCTCGGACCTTTATGCCAGCAACGGCTATGATCATATCACCTACAGCGTGCTGGCCTCATTCACTTCAGGAACAATTCCGTCCGGCTTCTGGGAATGGAAGGAAAACGGGGTCGTCAAGGCCGCGTTCGACGTCGCGAACATCAATCCGCCGATCACCCCGACAGGCCAGCTCAAGGGATTCGTACCGGCATACAGGATCAACAAAGACGCCGGCAATAAGATCACGTCAGTCGATGTCGCATGGTTTTTCTATGACAACGGCGTCTATACCCCGCTGGCAACAGCGGACCTGAAGGTCTTGAAACACTTTGTTCAGAGTATAGAAGCGAAGTTCGATGTCACGTACAATGGTTCACGCCGCACCTGTGATATGTACATCGATCCGACCGTAGAGACCAGCTTTAACCCGGCAGACCCGAGGTTCGCATCGAGTTGCCAGGCCGATCCTCAGAATAAGGACTGGTACTATCAGAATCCCTCTCACCCGGAGACCAATACCGGTCTTATGGGCTTCTATGAAACCGGCGGCTTCGGGTATTTCTTCCACTACAATTGATTCTAAAAGTCAGAAGGAATGCATGCATGATAAAAGGCCCGGGATTGGTTCCCGGGCCTTTTTTACGAAGTTCTATCGTATTGTGAGATGCAGCTTTGCATCTGCTGTGGCTTGAGGTTTTCCCAACCCCCCGGGCAGCTCGGCTGCGACAGCTGTGCTAAATCCGCAATCCGAAATCAGCAATGGAAGTCGTTGGGTGCAGGCGGGATGCAGGGGTTCTGGAAAGGCAATAACAAGATCAAGCTAAAAACAAGGAGAAGGAACTAAGGAAGAATTACGAATCAGTTTTTTACTTCCTAATTTTCACTTCTTAATTTATTTTGACCTAGTGTTTCTGCAGCGTGAAAGTAATGACCCTGGCCGCGGTCCCGCCTGTCAACGGAAACGGGATCGTCAGACCCTGGTCCATCAGTTCGTCGCCGCTCATCTGCCGCGGCATGTCATCATCCAGATCGATTACCTGGTACTCACGCGATCGCAACAACCCGGTCAAACGGACCGTCATCGCTCCTGTCAGGCATCCCTCACGCCGAAATGCCTGCACCAATCCGCGGCCCGAATCCTGCCGATGGAACTGCCAGGCAATGCAGCGGGAATTGTCATTGTCCGTCGGCGTAAGGGGCGTGAAATCCCCCAGGAAAAGGTCCCGCATGGAAGTCATCTCGGTCAAGACCCTGTTGCTTTGCAGCCAATACGAGGGATCAACGGAGAAGTAGTCGAATGCGAAGACTCCATGGTAGCCCATTCCGCTCCGCACGCTGTATGCGTCGTTGCTCGCCGCTCCGATTCCTGATATGGGTACCCATTCGGAAAGCCCGTACGTATGGTTCTGCTGCCCCGCAGGCTCCCACAAGTAGTCGCTCCTCGTCAGCACAAACCCTCTCCGCAGCATTTCGAAATCAATCCTGCGCCCTCCCGAGGCGCAGTTGTCGATCACGAGGTCCGGATGATCCTGCCTGAGCCCGTCGAGAAACGCATAGGGTCCCGTGACATACCGTATTTCCGTCATGCCCTGCCGGTCGCGCTCATCCTGACTGCGCCAGTAATAGAGCGGATACATATTGAAATCGTGACGATAGATGTCGATCCCTATGTCGGCGATCATGGCCGACACCTTCCGGCGCAGCAGCTCACGCGCCTCAGGCAGTCCTAAATTTACCAGGTGAAATCCGTCCCTGTACAAGTAGTTTACGTCATCGGGCAAGTTGCCGGGAGGAGGGATAAGCCAGTCGAAATGATTGTCGTACATCCAGGTGCCCGGCATGGCGCGCTCCGGCTCAAACCATAAAAGGAACTTGAGCCCTTTTGCGTGCGCTGCGTCTGCCACGGGTTTCAGCCCATGCGGGAACCTGACCGGGTCGGGATCGAAGTTCCCGACATTTTCAGCCCAGTTCGAGTTGGTCCACCAGCCCGGCGAAATAAAGCCGCCGAGCCCGTTCGAGAATGCCACGATGTGCCTTCCGTCGTCCGAGTGGCAACTTAATCCGGTTTTTCCCGCTCCGCTGTAATCGCCTATTCTGAGATGTGCCGGATCGCACCAGGCGTCATGCGACCATTCCGAAGAGGAAAACGAGCCGTTGCCTTCCGAGAAGGCAATAATGTGCCTGCCGTCTTCGGCGCTGCAGATCAGGTCTGTTTTATGGTCGCCGTTAAAGTCACCCGTCGCGAGATGCTTTGGATCGCACCAGGCGCTCCTCGCAGGCCACGCCGGCATCGGCGCAAAGCTGCCGTCGCCTTGAGAAAGGGCGACGAGGTGTTTGCCGTCGTCGGCATTGCAAATGAGGTCAAGCTTGCGATCGCCGTTGAAGTCGGCCATGTCCAGGCTCCGCGGTTCGCACCACGCCTGCTGCCACCAACCCGGCGAGGAAAACGCGCCGTTTCCGTCCGAGAAGGCAATAATGTGCCTGCCGTCTTCAGCGCTGCAGATCAGGTCGGCTTTATTGTCGCCGTTGAAGTCACCCATCGCGAGATGCTTTGGATCGCACCATGCGCCGCCGGCAGGCCACGCCGGCATTGGCGCAAAGCTGCCGTCGCCCTTGGAAAGGGCGACGAAGTGTATGCCGCCGTCCGCGTTGCAAATGAGGTCAAGCTTGCGATCGCCGTTGAAGTCGGCCATGTCCAGGCTCCGCGGTTCGCACCACGCCTGCTGCCACCACCCCGGCGACGAAAACGCGCCGTTGCCCTCCGAGAAGGCAATAGCATGCATGCCGTCCTCGCCGCTGCAGATCAGGTCGGCTCTGCCGTCAGCGTTGAAGTCACCCGTGGAAAGATGCGCCGGATCGCACCAGGCGCCTGCAGCCGGCCACGGTTGTATTGCTGCAAAGCTGCCGTCGCCCCCGGAAAGGGCGACGAGATGTTTACCGTCCTCGGTGCTGCAAAGGAGATCAAGCGTGCCATCGCCGTTGAAATCCGCGGAGCCCAGATGGGCCGGGTCGCACCAGGGAATATTTTTCCCGGCATACCACCCGGCATCCACCCACCACGTGTCGAGCGGCAGCGGATGAGCCGCGATATTTGCAATCGCCTGCTTCATGTTTGTTTCACTCACTGCTTCCATCGGGATGGTTCCGTTCGGTGAAGCAGCCACGGGAGCGGCTTGCAGTTCGCCTCCTGTCCGGGGAGTATAGTGCGCCAGCAGCAGGCGGCGGAGGAATGTCCGGCCGCGCGTGCTGTCGTTGCCGGTCCAGAATAGCAAAAGCACGGAGGGAGTGCGTATTTCCTCTCCCGGATGCAGCCGCAGATTCACACGTTCCATTCCGGCATTCACCCGGAGGGCGGGACCAGCGGCACGCGAGAATGTTGCGTTCCACTGTCCTGTCCACCCGATAGCTGCGGCGAACCCGTCTCCGCCCGGGTATGCGATGTTGAAGAACGGAAGGACGCCCTCTTGCGGTCCGCGCGTGGTTCCGCCGCCCGAGGAACGTCCGCCGAACGGCTTCAAGGTTATTGAACTACCGGGCGCGATAAGCGCGTTTTTCGGCTGAAAGTCGCTCTCTTTGGCGGCGCTTCCGGCAGCATAGCCGAGAAGATAGTCTCCCGGGCCCGCGGCAGCGCCCATCGATGTGTCGATCGGCCAGATATTACGGAGGATCGAAGTGTCTTTTGAGCCGGTATTCCTGAACCTGAGCACCCACTCGACGGCGGCGAAGTCTCTATATTCGACAGCTTCGACCAGGATTTCCAGGCCGCTTGCCGCATCCCGATACCGAATGTCGTGCCGGACGCGCCGGGAGTCGAGCGTGGTTTTCGATTGCGAGACCCTCCACGAACCCAGAAATCGAGAGGAGGTCCTCCCGTTGTAGTTGAATGAAAACGGCTCTTGTCCCGGGATTTCGAAGGAATTAGTCACCCAATCGTGCGCGGTCCGGACCTCGAGATCCGACATTTCAGCCGCATGGACAGGGAGAACAGAAAGCAGACCAAACAACAGCAGTGGAATGAATTTCAATACTGACTCATCCTGATCAAAGGTCCCCTTGTGTGCGCGGATTCCGGATCATGAGCGGGCTGCGCAAAGCGGGTTTTCGATCGCGCCATAAACAGGGTTTCTATTTATTGCTCTCGAACCTGATGATCTTGATTGTTTTCTGAATGAGGTGAGATGTATGGCCAGAAAGGATGTGTTCAACAACCCCGTAGAATACTACAACAAGAATCAATTTTTTGCAAGTATTAGGAGTGGAAGCGGGATTATTCAGGTATTACAAGAGATTTGCTTTTACAATAAGAGCTGAAAGGAAGAGCTGAAAGGCCCGCGAGGAGAGCTTTTTCGAATCTGAAACTAAGAATTAAAAACCGGAAACCGCTTCAAGATGACGGTGCCCTCTTGTCGAACCACGCAAAATACTTTTTCAGTCCTAAGATGCCGGTATTGCGAAATGCGACTTGATCAGTGCGGACCCCTTCGGCCCGCGTATGAACTTGATAAAATCCTTAACCGGTCCGGCGGCATTCTGCTTCGTCACCAGACCGAAGGTCTGCACAAGCTTGTATCTGTTCTTCATGATATTTTCGATTGTCGGCTGGACTCCATCGAACGACAAGGCCGCGATCTTCCCCTGAGAGGCCTGGACATAAATCATGTCGGTAAAGCCGATCGACCGCGAAAACTTCAACATCTCGGCTGTCTCCGGCGAAGCAGGAACGACTGCGATCGACGCCGCCTCCTTCAGATCCTTGAAGCAGGGAACGGTCTTTCGGATCGTCGCTTTTACGGTGTCCGTTTCCACCTTGGTAAGAGCCAGGATCTTTTCGTCCTTCCCGCCGAGATCCTTCCATTTCACGATCTTGCTGCTGTAAATACGGCAAAGGTCGTATCCTCCCTTTTTTTATTTAATACTCGTTCTTCAGCAATTAAGCAATACACAAAGTTGCAGGGTAAGTCCGGCAATCATTAAAGACTAATTGACAACGTCCAGGACATGTGGACAAAAATAATGCTCACGACATCGTGGACTCAATTCGCTGAAGCCGCGATGTCGTGATAAATATCCGATCAAATCATCGCAGTTGATACTTGTATTCTTCGACCTGGGTCGTATCCAGGAAGAGCTTCAGTTTTTGTTCTTTGACATCCAACTAATAATTCATATGGGTGACCCTCAGATGTTTGATGTGCTGGAGGGTGAGGAAATCCATACGGGTTCGATCGCTTTAAAACGAGCTTCCCCTCGTCGCGGCGGGAAGTAATGTGGTAGAGTACTGGCGGACTCTTCATATGGGTGACCCTAAGAGGTTCTGGTGTGATCAAGAAACTACCAACTAAAAACTATAAACTATAAACCTTAACGTTGCATAAAAAATCGCTATGCGGCCCGTTGCAATCGGTCGAGATAATGCAACAACCCCTTTTTGACTCGTGGATTGGCGTTCATTGTCAGAGTTAGCTTGCCGCCGGGCTGTGTCAGGCGGCCGGCACGCTGTATAAGTGTTCTTCGCAGGGTATTGGGCTCCGTGAACTCCCAAAGAGCGGCCCGTTTTTCGGTGGTGCCCCGGTCGGGTTCATGCGCGACCATGTGAAGTTCCTTCAGGAGATTGTGCGAGATGATCGCCGACATCATGTATAGCTGATTTCCGTGCAATCTTCTCACAGCCACGTAATCCATATTGCACTGGGACTTTAGCTCTCCAAGGATGTTTTCCTGAGAACCGCGGCCCTGATGGAAGTTCAGGACTTTCTTCACCGTCGTTGTTTTGTTTGTAACGATCACCTTGAAGTCAAACCCGTATTCGTGCGGCGTGAACATATCAAGCTGCACCGGCTCTTTTGACTGCTTTTTGGCTTTTTGACGAATAAAAAGAAAGCGGAACCGGCTGTCCCAGCTTTTCGGCTTCCAGGGTGTGTCGAAATAGGAAACAACGGAATCGTAACGCCTCCAGCGTTTTTTGGCTTCGATCATGTGTTTGAGTTCGGAGAACCGCTCAAAGGGGACCGAGATGGTGAACTCAATTCCGTCGCGCTCCAGCGCGCCGACGATTTCATCGCTGAAGAAAGCGCTGTCCATGCGCACTTCGATGACGATATCCGAACAGGTTGCACGCACCTGTTCGATGCACGCAAGGATGAACGCCCGGGCGCCGTTGGAATCATGTACGTTACCCGAACGGGGCAGGACGTCAAGGACCATGCCCAACTGAGCGATCATGCAGAAAAGCGGATAATAGCTTCTCTGCCCTTTTTTCTTTTTGTTGAAGCCTACGGCGGCACCCTCAGCCCATCGGGAGGTCGAGAGCACAGAGCCGTCGAAATCAAGCGTCACGCGACGAAGCTTCAAACCCTGTATGCGGGAGAGCGACATTTCCCGGCAGAACCGACGAAGATTCAAAATGTCCTTTGCGTCGACCGTCATCAATGCCCGGCTGATCGTGGAAACGTCCGGCATTTTTCGGAGGCCCAGAAGACGAAGCGCCATAAGGTCGTCCTGATAGTATTCGATGTCGCGGAGTTTCCGATAACCCAGCATCAGATGCACGATCAGCACGAGCGTAATGACGTGATTGCCGAAGATGGCGCTCGACGGTAGATGATCAAAGCAGCTTTTCAAGCGGGCTTTCAGATTCAGCTTCGTGAAGAATGCCTGAATGATAGCAAGGCCCGCGTAGGAAGTGAGCTGTTGATCCTCGAACTTCAGTTCCGGTATTTTGTGAACGCGGCTTAGAACCTGTGCTTTACTGGACTTCACTTTCAGTGGCCTCCTGCTTGAGTGAAATAATGATATCGCAGGAGCACTATATCCAATAATGAAGCCTGTTTCCAGAGGTTTCTGCATATTTTCAAGAAATGTTTATGCAACTACAAGGTAAACTGTCTCACATTGACGGTGCTATTTAAATTGGGTGACCCCAAATGTGTTCCGCAAAAACTGTTTCTAGTTAGATGAGAAAGATGAAAATAAGGAATATCCTCCCGTAGTGTCGTTTTTTCCACGAACTCGGATGTAGTAAGAGCCAGCCGATGTAACGGAGTAAGTGATTTTGAAATTAGAGCCATCTCCGGTATCATCATTAGATTTTAACGAAGTACAATTCGAATTAAATATCGTTCCGTACGTATCTGTGCTTCCCTCTGTATATACAGTCCAATTTCCCGACGACGGTAGAGATACTTTAAAATAATCGTCATCATCTTGTGACCCGATATTGCCTAATTCATTACATTGGTTTCGAGCGATTGCCGTAGCTGAGGTGCATGTATCGCCATGATCGTCAGGAGGCGGACAAGCGTCGCTTCCGCTGCAGTCAGCATCCAATCCATCGCCACAGACATCATTGGCACCGGGATGAATATTAGAGAACACGTCGTCACAGTCGGTATTGTCGGCAACGTAACCAGATGGTTTAGTGGCTGAGGACATTCCTATATAAGGATCACCATAGCCATCGCCGTCTGCATCACGGTACCATTCAGTAGTAGGACATGTCGCCGCGCTTCCGCTGCAGTCCTCATCCACATTGTTATCACAACTGTCAGTGGCATCCGGGTGGATATTAGAGGAGGAATCGTTACAGTCGGTCTTGTCAGATACATAACCAGATGGCTTGGCGACGGAGGACTTACTGATGCTGGGATCGCCATAGCTGTCGCCGTCTGCATCACGATACCAAGTTTTAGGACAGATAGTGTCGCTTCCGCTGCAGTCGGCATCCAATCCATCGTCACAGACATCATTAGCACCGGGATGAATATTAGAGAACACGTCGTCACAGTCGGTATTGTCGGCTACGTAACCAGATGGTTTCGTGGCAGAGGACATGCCGATGTTTGGATTACCGTAACCATCGCCGTCAGAATCACGATACCAGGTGGTAGGACAGACAGCAGCACTTCCGCTGCAGTCTTCGTCAACAGTATTCTCGCAGACGTCAGTAGCGCCGGGATGAATACTAGAGGAAGCATCGTTACAATCCGTGTTGTCAGCAACATAGCCAGATGGCTTTGTGGCAGAGGACACGCCGATGCTGGGATTACCGTAACCATCGCCGTCAGAATCACGATACCAGGTGGTAGGACAGACAGCAGCACTTCCGCTGCAGTCTTCGTCAACAGTATTCTCGCAGACGTCAGTAGCGCCGGGATGAATACTAGAGGAAGCATCGTTACAATCCGTGTTGTCAGCAACATAGCCAGATGGCTTTGTGGCAGAGGACACGCCGATGCTGGGATTACCGTAACCATCGCCGTCAGAATCACGATACCAGGTGGTAGGACAGACAGCAGCACTTCCGCTGCAGTCTTCGTCAACGGTATTCTCGCAGACGTCAGTAGCGCCGGGATGAATACTAGAGGAAGCATCGTTACAATCCGTGTTGTCAGCAACGTAGCCAGATGGTTTCGTGGCAGAGGACACGCCGATGTTTGGATTGCCGTAACTATCGCCGTCTGCATCACGATACCATTCAGTAGTAGGACATGTCGCCGCGCTTCCGCTGCAGTCCTCATCCACATTGTTATCACAACTGTCAGTGGCACCCGTGTGGATATTAGAGGAGGAATCGTCACAGTCGCTTTTGTCAGCTACGTAGCCGGATGGCTTCGTGGCAGATGACACGCCGATGCTGGGATTACCGTAACCATCGCCGTCAGAATCACGATACCAGGTGGTAGGACAGATAGCAGCACTTCCGCTGCAGTCTTCGTCAACGGTATTCTCGCAGACGTCAGTAGCGCCGGGATGAATACTAGAGGAAGCATCGTTACAATCCGTGTTGTCAGCAACGTAGCCAGATGGTTTCGTGGCAGAGGACACGCCGATGCTGGGATTACCGTAACCATCGCCGTCAGAATCACGATACCAGGTGGTAGGACAGACAGCAGCACTTCCGCTGCAGTCTTCGTCAACAGTATTCTCGCAGACGTCAGTAGCGCCGGGATGAATACTAGAGGAAGCATCGTTACAATCCGTGTTGTCAGCAACGTATCCAGATGGCTTTGTGGCAGAGGACACGCCGATGCTGGGATTACCGTAACCATCGCCGTCTGAATCACGATACCAGGTGGTACCAATAGCTACAGTACACCCATTATCGCCCTTTCGCCACTCGCTGTTAACATAACCGTTTTTTGTTGCTTTAACTCTGTAAAAGAAAATTCCTTCCTTTTTACCTAAAATGATCGCACTGGTTGCTGTGCTGCTGTAAACTTCGGATGAACTTAAGAAATCCGAAGTTGATGATTCTTCCAGTTTGTAGATTACTCCAGTAGTATCCGAACCGCTCCAGCTGACTGTATAGTTACCGGTAAGCGAAGTCCTTGGAACCGTAATGGTCGACGGGGTATCGCAGACTAAAGGTTTGCGGGTTATCGAATAAATTGCCAACTCCGATGCTCTATTAATCGTCGTACCAAATCCTACAAGATTCCATGAAGAATTAAAGCCGTCGATCAGGGCTAAACGACTGCAAAGGTTCAGCATATAATTTTCTGCAGAGGACCTCGCGCCGACAATTGATATTCCCTGCAGCTGTCTATAAATCCTTAATGCCCTATTCGTTCGACCATCGCCCGGGTCGTTAAAAACAAAGCTATTTGCAATTGAGACGAGATTGAAGAACCCATCAACGTATCTGCCTTCTCGAAAAGCAGTTATGGCTTTCTTACCTGTTTCACCTGCCTCAACGGCATCGAATATTTTATCAACTAGATCAATGTCGTCGGCGAGCGCTTTACCAATTTCGTTTGCCGGCAATTTAGAAGCTAATGAGAAACTAGGAGCAATTACTCTTACTAAAACAGATCTAATCATTAGTCGCAACAATATATCTCGATTCGTATCCCAGCTCAAATACCCTCTATTTTTTGTACCAGGACCAACGAAAGCCAGTAATGCCTCGTTATCTAGTTCGAATTCACTGAGCGGAATATCGACAAAGGTTGTAGAATTTAAATATAAGTCACCATCGAACATTGATCTAATCCCGTCCAAAGTCAGAGCGGAAGGTGCAGGATCTATACTGCCAAGATAGTGACCGCTGTGTATGTTCGATGCACTAAATGCTCTGGATGGTACAAGATACACATATACATCTCGTAACCAATAATTGTGGATCATCACCTGTAAAAAGTTTGCCTTCTCCTGCTCAAAATCGAAAGTCAGCATTGCCCATTCACTATCTGTACCTTCTGGCCACCATGAATATTCAGTTACCTCCGAGGTTGGTCTTTGGAACTTGCTTGCTGCTCGGCTTGTGAGAACGTTATTTACGGGAACCGAGGGCTGTGCCCAGTCTGGCAATAAAAATTGATCAGAACTGGTGGGGTATTGCATGGTGTGTATCGCTGCGGTAACAGCAGTAGATACAAGGGCCATAAATTTTTCATTATCGATTGAATATAGTTTTTCACTCATCGATTTTACATTATTGTTGATATAATCACCTAGCGCCCGAACCTCGGGAATCGTCCGGAGTATCGGCATCTGCTCCTCGTATGATTCTCCCTGAAATCCAAAGCTGTTAAGACAACTAACCACAATAGTTGCCGCAGTCGAATATACGTCGAGTGGGATGATTGAATTTGTAACAGCTGAAAACATGACGATACTTCCTGTGACATCTGTGGCAATCGCGGTGCTAAAACCAGATACTCCATTTCTTGAAGAGGTAAAGCTTCCGGATTCTGATGGTGTTATTTGTTCGGAACCTGGCGAGCTGATAATGAGCTTGGATGTATTAAGCCCATCGGGTGCTATTACCTTTGATTCACTTTCGGTTGTTTCTGATGTTGCTCGACCGCTATCTTTGTTACCGCTGCAGCTCATTAGCGCTGACGCGGCTGAAAGCATAACCACTACTAATACGAGATTTCTGTTGAAAGAAGTAGACATAAAGCCCCCAATAAACGGTGTTATTGAAAAGGTAATTTATTAGGCCCTAGCGGGGTGACGAGCCAGGGGCGAAATAGATAAAGCGAAAGGATGCATATTATAATATGAATGTAGCACGAATTTGAGGAAAAAGGCAATCAACCAAAAGTATTAATAAACTTCGTTATTGCCTGGTTTTAAAACTTAATTGAAGAGAAAAACTGATAAGCGTCGCACTGTTTAGGGTCGGATTATACGCGAGCTATCCTAGGACTGGATATCAACCATAAGACTTATACAAATATTTTGACACGGCATGGAACCGAAGATTTCTGGTCCGCCGAAGACGGAAAGGACCAGCGATAACGATTCACCGTGGTCTTACTCCTCGGTGACAGGTGCAGTGAAGGCTTTCCTGAGCTTGTTGAAGGGAACTGACATCGAAAAGTAATGAAACTGCGGCAATGGTACTGATGAGGATAACTGAGAAGCTCGACGAAAAACGTTCCGTTTCTCGTCACAAGATAGCTGTTTTCGATTGATGGCGCCCATGGGTGACCTCAAGATGATCGTGCGATCCCTGCGCGGCTCGCTCCCGAGCCTCTCCTGTCAGCACCCCTGAAAAGATCATCGCCAGGAGGATATACGTCACGAAGAGGTAATACCCGGGCTGAAGAGACGTGCCGTTCGTGGTCATCAGCTCCAGTCCCTGGCTTGCCGCGCTCAATTGGCTGAACTGGCTGGTTATGACCCCGTTGAACCCGATATAGGCCATGAATATGGCGAGCACCATCACATCGGCCATGGACCACTTCCCGGACTTCACGGCAAAGAACTCGATCACCCGGCTCTTTCGCGCACCCCGGTAATCGTAATAATAGGCAGGCAGCGAAGCCAGTTTCAACAGAGGGAACAGGATGCTGAAAGTTATGAGCAGGACCCCTACAAATTTCATCTGGAGGTCCTTGTCCGTGATCAGGATCCAGAACACATCCAGTATGCTTTTGCTCTGAAAAAACAGCACCTGGTTCTGGAATTGGATGGGGTGCCCCAGCAGCACAAAGCCCATCCGCGAGATCTTTGCTTCCATGTCGATCATGGGTGTGGTCACGCCGGCGGTGAGCAGAATGAGAAGGGACAGGATGAGGAGGACATACTGGGTAACGGTCACCGTGCGTCTGTTCAGAGCAATCCATGAGAACAGGACGATCGGCAGAATTACCAGCAGGACAGCCTCATTCCTGATCAGGACCCGCCGTGCAGAGATGTCCTTGTAGAGCCTGGCGCCCGCGCTCTCGACATCCGGAGACCCGGTCCTCTCGAGAATGGCGCCGATCCGCAAGTCTTCTTCTACATCAAACGTTTCCTCGATATAGCGTTCAAGCTGCTCGTGCAGCACGGCCTTGACCTGCTTTTTCGTCTTCGCTTGCGTCAACTCATGCATGATGGCTTTAGCATATCCCGGGACGCCCTTCTTGACCTCATCCAGATTGACGAACATATTGATGAAGGTTTGCTTGAACCGGCCCCCCGCGGTTTTTGAGTTTGCTTCCGTGATCCGCTCGTAAACCTTGTCGATAAAAATGACGAGGAGACCCTCAAGACGCTTCCGAACTTCCCGCTCGGCCGATTTATTCAGGTTCAGCATGCTGATCTCCCCGGCAGCGATCGCGGAGAGCTGTTTTTTCCATTCCTCGACGCTGAACAGGCCGTATTTGGCATGATTCAGCACTGCATGGTCGGCCTTGTCCTTCTGGTTGGAGAAAGAATGGGAAATATACCGCCCGCACAGGAAAACCGATGCGACGACGATTATCAAGGATATGATCAAATTGAAGAGCTTCATAGAACACTTGCGGGCCGCAGGGGTCACGTCTATGATATTCACGCTTTAAGCCGGTCGGGAAGCCGGGGCGGCCTGACCAGCATATTGCTAAAAGTTACAATAGTATACATTAACCAAAAAAGCAAGAGGGGCAAAGAGAAATATTTGTTACAGGTCATTATGCTTGTATTAAAGACCAATAAATGAGCGACCCAGGCACTCAGCAAATAGTATCACATTTTTGCAAAAAGGGACGAGGAAAATAAGGCCGAAATTGCGTCGGCATACTTTCTTACCGAGAGGTAGCATCAGATGAGTAGCAGAGAAAAGGAAATATTATGGAAATAGACGTGATTATATCCTTATACGAGAAGGCGAGGACAGCAGCGAGGGAAAGAAAAAAAGACCGTTCCCTCGATTGAGATGAGCCGTAAGGAAACGTACATCCTGTTCACGGTAATGAACTGATCACTTTACTGTATTCTGCCTCTGTAAACAGCCGGTGACTGTCTGTAGTTACGCTGCCCTTCTTTGCAATGGCGAGAACCATCCTCGCAATGGCTTCATCGTTTGCCGCCTGCACGATGAACATCGTGTCATATTTGCTGCCAAGCAGCGCGTAGAACTCCTTAAACTCGCCGCCCATCGATTTAACAACTTCTTTTGCGTCCTGCACACGTTTAGGACTATCCTTGATATTCTGCATGCCCTGCTGAGTAAAATTAAAAAAGATCACGTAGGTATTCATGGGTGAACCTCCTTGTTTCGTCTGCTGCTCGGGATAGCTTGTGCCCGCGAAAAAAGAGCCCATAGCGATTACTAAAAACAGTTTCAGAAAAAAATGGTTCCCGGTCATGTTTTTCTCCGTCGTCTCTTCAGCTTTTTTATGACAATAGCGCGATGTAAACGAAAATAAAATTGGACCAAAGAGGTATGAAACGCGGGAAAGTATCCGTGCCAGGCCGTGGAGCACGCTCTTATTTATGCTGCACCTTGATGGTATTCGGTCTTCCTTCAATTCCTGTATAAAACACAACAAGCTTCACCGGAACTTTGCCCGCGTTTCTGCCGTTATGGGGTGTGTTTACGACCTCGATGATGGCATCTCCTTCTCTGAAGAAATTTTGCTTTCCACCTTCAATTTCGACAATTAGGTCACCGGCAAGTACATACGCATAGACCGGGATCTGATGCTGGTGCCAGCCGGTCTCCTCGCCGGGCGGAATATCCACAATGGCCACCGTGACTTCGGCTGAATCGGTCCTGGGATAGACTATTTTCCGGCCGTTCGAGGTGGTTGTCGTTTTCTTCACCGGACTTACGGTGAGCCCGTCGTAATCGCCGGAGAAGGCAACGGGGTGAAAAAGGAGGGTAAGGAATACAAGCGAAATAAGGGCAAGGCGTGCTTTCCTAAGTAGAGTCATTTGAATGCCTCCCCTCAGGGCAGTAAAAAAGCAGCCGATTGGCTCCGGCTGCTCATGCGGGCTCTTAATATTTTTGGCTCCCTGGCTCTTCGCTCGACTGGTCGACTCCTCCCGCAGCGCGGCCCCGGTCATATGATTCAGCGAGAGCGGTCTGAATTCCGTCCTCGACGCTGCTTAATCTGCCGGCAACGCTCCCTGGATCGATGCGAAGGTTCTGTGCGACCTTGTCCCATGCTGCCTTGCTTCTCATGTCCATGACCTTGTTCACATTCTGATTACTGATGCCGCCCGGCAATTTCTCTGCAAACGCGAGGACCGCAGCCGCATCACCGTACTGCATCATGCCGCCGAGCAATACGTTGATCCTGTCGATGCTTACATTAAAATCATCCGCTATTTTTTTTGCTACGATACGTTCACCTTGAGGCACCTTTGCATCTTTGTTGATCTGTGAAATTTCGGCGTTCAATTTGTTAATGTCGCCGGTAACTGCGGGCCTATCTGCTGCCGCCGCGATTATCGCTACTGCAAGCAATAGCGCAGCAGCTGCAAGGAGCGCAGAAAAAAAAGTAGAGACCTTTTTCATGATGTTCTCCTTTCACCGTAGTACTTAGCTTTTTTGTATGTTTTTCTACTCTCACTATTAGAGGATAAACAAAATATAGCATCGTCGTCCGGGTTGTCAAATCGTGCGGTTTTCTCATGCTCCCCGGAAAACGATATCGCTGTTGTTTGATTTAACTTTCGAATCACATCGGCTGGTGTCGATAAAAAGAACCTGCTTCGTTCAACCTGAAAACGGCAGTTGGACGCAGATAAAACCGGACATTCAGGTGTAAAGTAGCTTCACCACAAGGGTGAGCTTTTTTCAGTTTCAGAAGTATTTTTTTATCCAGTTTTTATCCGCGTTTATCCGATCTTATCTGCGTCCCAATCGCTCTTTTTAGGTTCAAAGGTTTGATCTTGAGGTGAGCGACATCCGTATCCGGAGAAATGCGGCATTCCTCCCGCAATAGCGGGAAACGAGATAAGAGGTGGGCAGGATGCTGTTCGAAGACCCGATGCGGAGAAAGGGAAATAGACGTTTGACTTCCGAATCAATGACTTTTTAAGAGGCTACAAGGGCCCCGCATCACCTCGGTCCTTACAAATTCCCGGATCAGATTGACGTCTCCTGCGCTTATTTTTGTAAATTGCATCGCCATCCCGGGTACTGAGTGAACCCCGTCTGCCTTGGACGAACTGTGCACGACGAGTGCAGTAGCATTGATCGTATGCTTGCCCATGAAAAGCGAAAGCGAAACAAGCGCCTTGACCGGTTCGGGCGCGGATGTCTTCACGTAGACGCCGCCTTCGGAAATGTTTAACACGTTTTCGATCCTGAACCGCGGGTCAGCAGCTTCCGGACCGATTTGGACTTTTAGTGCGGCATTGATCCGGATATTTTCCCTGGGTGTAGATTCTATGGCGGACTGAATTGCGGGGTAGATGGTCTCGGGGGCCACGGGTTTCAGGAAATAAGCGGCACAGCCCGCGTGTATGCAATCTTCCCTCAGGCCGGCCTTTTCATCAGAGGTATGGATTATTACCGGAAGGAACCGGAGGCCGGCGTTGTTTTTGATCTTTTTCAGAAAAACAATCCCACTCATCTTGGGGAGAACAACGTCCGTTATCACAAGCGCCGGCGTTGAGTCCGCTATCGCATTGAGCGCATCTTCAGCGTTTCGCACGCTACGGACGGCATACCGTAGTTTTCTGAGCAGCGTTGATGCATAGAAAATAGAAGCCGAGCTGCTGTCGACAATGAGAATTGATCTTGTGTTCTGATGCATGTTTAACCCCGCGTATTGCAAGAGGAACCCCTGTCCGCGCTCCGGGATTCCACGCCTTTCGATCGAACATGGCGTGCGCTTCAGGACAGAATATCCCCGCCGTGTATCATCATCGCGAGCCTGTAGGGTACGAACGGTTTCCGGAGAAAGTCGTTCGCGCCGGCGCGAAGGCTGGCTATTCCAACGTCCCATTGGCTCACCACTATGATTATGGCGCGGGGATACAGCGCGCGAAGCCTTTGTATAAATTCAGGACTGGAGAGGCCATCGGTGTCGTAATCGACGATAATCGTATCGAATTCCCCGATCGTCGGAAGACAGTGGTTCATTCTATCCCGCGACTTGGCATCCCCCGGCTCCGCCGGGGGTGGAAAGCGCTTACTCGCACTTGCGAGTCGCGTAAGCGCGAGTGCGCAGTCCCGGGAGGTCGCGTTGTTCAAGGGAGCCTCCGGCTCCTGCCGGAGGGGGCTCCACTTGCTGAAGCACCTTGCTTCAATCTCGGAGGAGCTCAGAGCATATCGCAGAAGCTTCATGAGGAACCTGTCATCGCTGATAATTATTGCTTTCTGTCCGCAATCATTCTTCTCCATTATTTGCTCGGGCTCGCAAAAGCATCCGCTTTTAAGCATGCTGCACCTCTTTCGCTATTGACTATTTAATTTTGTTAAAACTAATTTTTGCTGGTATCAATATAGGGAAATTGTGAGTTGCTGGCAATACCCTGTGCGGGGTATTTATGGGGTATAGGGATTAGAAGTTTCTAAAAGTTGCACCGAACAGGCGCGCATTAAGAATGGCCGGCTTCCGGAGAGGTTGGGACTGCTTCAACATAGGTTGTTTCGATTTAAACTCATAACTAAAAACTCGAAACGGATTTATCGAATGCTTGACGGAGAGCCTTCATAGGGGACCTCAAGATGTTTCTACAGGACGGACAAAAGAAACATCCCCTTGTCGGTCTTCACGATAAACGCTTTGTTCCCTGCCTCAAGATACTCGTTCAGTTTCCGGCTCGTATCGAAATCCCGATGCGTAATGTACTTTCCTGAAAAACGGGCCTCTTTGCCCGGTTTTGCGATTGCTTCCTCGATATCCTGAAACAGGCCGAACCGGAACTCGTCGTTCGTGATCGAGAAGACCTTTACGCCCTGCGGGATGCTTTCGATTTTTTTCGCTTCGAGTTTGGGCGTTTTGGGATAATATCCCTTCTTTTCCATCTCATCACTGGCCCGCAGCATTGCTTCGCCTTCGGGAGGTCCCTGCGCCTGAAAAACTGCTACCGTTTCCGCGTAGGCTTCACGGATCGCCCTGCTCCGCTCCAATTGCGCCCGATGCGTATAATCCTTCAGCTCCGCTGTCGCAATCTCCTCCCGCAGCTGCGCTGTGCCGGAACTGGAAACACGGAGCGGCGTTCGCGTCTGCAGAACCGAATCGTACAGGATGAGCGCCTGGCTTTTATAATCCACGAGCTCGAAGGGGCCGGAGAGGATCTGCTCGGTCCAGCGGTCAGTCGTCTGATAGCCGGACTTCCACGTATTTGTTTCAAAAAGGTTCGCGGTATCCGCGTTCCATGAACCGATAGTCCATTCATTGATTGAAAGGTAAGACGGGTCATTGGGAAGGAAGTCAAGGCCTATCTTGTAATGAAGCGTGCGGCCGTTCCACTTAAGCTCGCAGTCGGGGAAGCCGAAGAGATAATTGCGGTACTGCGTTTTCGGCTTGAGCGCATGCTGCGCCCGCCAGGTATGGACCGTCCTTGTTTTTTCTGTTTCGCGGCTTGTCCGCTGAAGGGAAAAGCGGTCGCTCAGCACGATCACGGCAGTGGGCGGGGTAAAGAATTCTATGCCGGGACCCCAGGAGACGCCCCAGGCGTTCCTCGTCAGGTAATAGACCTCCCGGCCGTCCGGTCCGAAGACCGGCGCGTGAAAGGTCTGGATACGGTCTATCCGGGGAATGATGCCGAGCCGATACGCGAACCCTGCGGGTACGAGAAGAAGCAGGGCAAGAACGACGAGTACGACGCTAAGTCTTTTTTTGGTTTTTGACTGCATTGGCATCAAACATCGACGTTAGCACCAGGATTTGCCTCTGTACAAGGCGAATGGGACCTGGTCTGCATCGCTTGGAACCTGAAAAGGTTGCATGCCTTGAGTTGATAGCGATAAGAAAAAACAAGTTACCATCTATTTTGATCAGCGACGGACCAATCAAACGCTGAGGATCAGCGAAATGTAACAAAACTGTCTTCGATCGGCTTGTTAAGTCCGACAGACTCCTAGCGGAGGAAATGACAATGATGAAGATAGCAGAAAGAATTCGGCGGCGAGAAGTTGTGTCTATATCAGGCGTATCTGGGATAAATGTTTGCTGATCACGGATGGCAGTTTTTTCGGCGACCTGATCCGAAGCTGCTTGTTGACATTGAATCTGCCAAACACAACCTGAATATCCTTGAGCGACACGCCAAATTCTTCTGCAAGAAACCGGATCATGTGATCGGTTGCTCTGCCCGCCACCGGCGACGCAGTCACACTCACCTTGAGTTGGTTGCCTTTTATCTTGCCGATCGCGTCCCGGTTTGAGCCGGGTTTCCCGAGAATGTTCAGTACCAGCGTGTCGCCCTCCCAGGCGCAGAAAGAATCGGTTCCAAATTCCTTGTTCGTCACACTAAGAGTGCTCCTCTGATGAAGTGGTCAGCGGAAGTCAAACATTAAAAACCTTACCCTGAGAGGTTCTCTATTCCCCCGCCTACTGGCCCTTCTGGATTTCGGCCAGTTTTCTTTTTATACCTCCATGCCATTTGGTCTCGCGGGTAGCTTCCTCCGCCCAGTTCAGGAGCTCCACATGAGATGACTTCCGATGGTCAGCCTGCAGATCGAAGCTTCCCGGCCTGACCATATTCCCGGCTCTGCCTTCGATATAGTTATAGATGCCGATGAAATGGACCCCGCCCGGCTTTACTTCCACCGTGTATTTGAGGGCTTCTTTCCCGAGCATGCTCCGTGTCTGCCCTATCGCAAACCCGGCAAGCATATATTTCCCCGGTTTCAGATTCGAAGCGGCGAACCGTCCGTCTCGCGTGACCTGGACCTTCTCGCCCAGTCTGCCGACATACACCTTCCCGACGTGCTGGATCATTACCAGGTTCAGGAGCCAGTCGGGCTGGGGCAGGCGTACCTGTCCGTAGATCATCCCCAGACCCGGGTCCTTCATCTGGTCGACATGGATCACCTTCGGCGGCCCTGAAGCACATGCCGCCACGGTCAGGACCGCTGCAAACGCAACTGCAACTGTTTTTTTAGATCGCATGAATATCTCCCGATAAGAAGGATTTGCGGCAAATAGCATGGAACACGCGTGCCATAAGGAAAATATTTTCCAATGCGATGATTATAATCGCCTACGGTTAAATGTCAAGAATCGTGATGGGATATTTTGTTCCTGTTGATAAGAAAGATAAGTATCTTTATTTTTAAAATGTATTATGCTATCTTCATTGTGCTCCGGCAAAAAACTCCTCGATCATCACCCGGCGAGCCAAATCCGCGCTCTTGAGATAAGTCGCACGCTTTGACCTGGTGCTCACGGTCGACGCGTGCAGGGTAGGTAGCGGTCTTTCTCTTCACTCTCATCGCCGGCTACGCAATCCTGCGCTACCGGTTCCTTTCGATCACGCCCGCGTTCGCTTCCGGACAGATTATCGAGACCATGAACGAGAAACTGATTGTGCTTGATCCGGATGACGGCATTGTCGTCCTGGTAAACACTGCGACATGCGGCCTGTTTGACTGGCGGGAAGAGGACGTTGTGGGCAAACGGCTTACGGACAGTATCGTCAACCAGCCCGCTTTTGCTCAAAAGCTCGAATCCGCGATCCTGAGCGGCTCGGGCTCGAATGTCGAACTGGAATTTCAGCCCGAAAAAAACATACGGCGGACGGTGAGCCTTTCCATTTCCGCAATGCGGAACGGCAGCGGCGAGCCGCTTGCCTTCGTCTGCATCGTGAACGACATCACCGCCAGAAAGCGCTCCGAGGAGGAGCGGGAGCAGCTGATCGGCCGGCTCCAGGAGGCGAACGAGAAGCTCAAGTCGCTCGACACCATGAAATCGAACTTCATTTCCACGGTCTCGCATGAGCTGCGGACGCCGCTTACGACGATCAAGGCGTTCGTCGAACTGCTTCTTGTGAAGCAGGGCATGACGGAAGAGCGGAAACTGAAGCTGAAGAAGACGATTAACTCGGAAACCGACCGCCTGGCCCGCCTTGTCGCGGACCTGCTCGATCTGGCCAGGATTGAAGCCGGGTCCATGAAATGGCGGGCGAGCGAGATTTTCATCGAACAGCTGATTCGCGATGTGCTCGCCGGCATGGCGCCGCTGTTCGAGAACAAAAAGCTTACTGTCACGACGGATTTCGCAGCGCTGCCCCGGGTCCCGGGAGACCACGACCGCCTCGTACAGGTTGTTACGAATATTTTCTCCAACGCTGTAAAATTTACGCCAGAAGCAGGCCGGATACATGTCGCTGTCCGCCTGGAAGGCTCTCCCGCACGCTATGCCGTGGTCGAGATTTCCGACAGCGGCATCGGCATATCCGAGGACGATCTTGAGCGCGTCTTCGAGAAGTTTCATCGCGCCCATCAGGGATCAGGCAACGCGATCGAAGGCACGGGACTCGGTCTCTCCATTACGCGCCAGATCGTGGAGCGCCACGGCGGAAGAATATGGGCAGCAAGCACAAAAGGAAAGGGAAGCACGTTAACTTTCACGCTGCCGCTTGCATGATTCGGGAACCACAGGAACCAGGAGGAACCACGAGAAGAACCAGGAGGTAGAGTAGAGAACTGGCCGACGTGCTGAGTGTTCAGGTGCGGATAATTACTAAAAACTAATAACTCGAAACTAAAAACCGTCCCCAGGCCGATACCGAAGAGCAAGCCCGGTTAAAAAGTTCCTCAAAATCTGGTCCCCGCATGACTTGAAATTTTTATGTTCCGTAGCCCTGAAAAAAGCGCTTAATTCGGATTTCGAGATAGTAACCTTCGCAAGCTTCAATATGCCGAGCATATCGTCCTCTTTTAATTCAAGGGCGATCCGAATTTTCCTCAAAATAACATTGTTCGTCAACTCAGGATCAGGGCGTTTGATCTCCCCTGCCTTCGGTTCCTGCCTGCCCCGTTTGTAAATAATGAACCCGTCCAAAAAAGAACCCAGGACCTTACTGCTGCACACAACATAGCCTTGCTCGCCCTCTTTTTTCAGCAGGTCTTTCAGGCCGGCTAGATCCATCGGATGCTCACCAAGCCGGAAAATATCGAGCATGCTTCGATCATCCTTAAAAGAGCAGTTGGTCCTTGTCAAACGAAGTTAATTGATGGATATTGCAGCAATTAACCCGAAGAGGAGGACTCGCCCAATGGGTGAACCAAATAGATCGTTGTCTGCACGGAAACCAGAGGGAGTTGCGGTCGATACGTTCAGCGGTCGTATCCACGTAGAATGGGATCCGACTGCAGCCGTTACGCCACTGGGACAGATGGCATTTTTCATCGATTTTCTGAAGACCGGCGGTCTCTACGATCCCTGGGTTGCTGATTGTCCGCTTCACTACACAAGCCCCAATGCACCGGAAAAGCGAGATGTGCTGGGCACGGTGTTATTGTCTGTTCTGGCCGGCCACCATCGCTACTCGCATATTACGAACGTTCGGTGCGACAACGTCAATCCCGGCCTGCTCGGCATGACCGCCGTCGTGAGTGAGGACTCGGTGCGAAAAGCCCTGCGCCAGATAGATGAAACTCAGGGGGTGCATTGGCTCAAGGAACATGTCAGGCGTTGTTATGACGCGCTGCTTTCTGTGTCCTGGATCATGGATGGCGACACCACGGTAAAACCGCTGTACGGGAAACAGGAAGGCGCAGTGGTCGGCTATAATCCTCACAAGCCTGGCAGGCCGTCTCATACCTACCACAGCTATCTGATGGCCAACACCCGGCTCGTGCTGGATGTCGAGGTACAGGCGGGCAACAAAACCGCAACCTGCTATAGCACGCCGGGCTTGTGGGAGTTGCTGGGCTCCATTCCAAAACGTCACTGGCCCGCGTTTTTTCGGGGCGATTCAGGCTGGGGAAATGACGTCTTCATGTCCCAGGCGGAAACAAAAGGCCTGCCCTATCTGGTCAAGCTCCGCCTCACCAAAAACGTGCGGAAGCTCATCGAAAAGACATTTCAGCGGAATGGTTGGCAGCAAGCCGGTCAGGGATGGGAAGGTGTGGAAGAAGAACTTCAGCTTATGGGGTGGAAGATAAAGCGGCGCGTCATCGTACTTCGACGGGCGCTCAAGGGCGATGTCGTCATCAGTGAGAAAGACAAGGATCAGATGGAGCTTGGTTTCGTCGAGACGAATGGAACCGCAAAGCGGTATGAATACGCAGTGCTGGCCACAACCATTCCGGGCGAAGTCCTTACCATCGCGCAGCACTACCGGGATCGGGCCGATGCTGAGAACAATTTCGATGAACTGAAAAATCAGTGGGGGTGGGGAGGCTATACGACCAAAGATCTGAAACGCTGTGGCTATATGGCCCGGATCGTGGCGTTGATCTACAACTGGTGGTCCCTCTTTGTGCGGCTCGCCCGACCGGACAAGCATCTGGAGGCTGTTACGAGCCGGCCGTTGCTTCTTCATGCGGTCGCCAAACAAACATATCACCAGAGCCAGACTACCGTGACCATTACAAGCGCTCACGCAAAGACGGAGAAAATACAGGGCACGCTCAATGAGATCGCCCTGTTTCTGAGAAGACTCCGGGAAACTGCGGAGCAGTTGACGCAGGCGGAACGTTGGAGGTTGATCTTAAGCCGTGCATTCAACAAAATCCTGAAGGGGAAACCCCTCTCGACGCCAGCTTTGCTGCCTCAGCCAATGTGAAAATAGACTCAACTGCCGTTTTTAGGATCATTGATATTCAAAGCATAGCGGAACCTTCGCAATATATCATTGTAAGTCATAACACCTTTCGACCCCGGTCCCCGGACCCTGGACCCTGCACCCGGACCCTGTCCCTATTTACTCCGGATTATAATGCTCAACTATAATAAGGAAGCTGTGCGTGAAGTCAAGAACAGAAATGGCGGGAAAGTAAGAAAGGCTCGGCAGGAGAGTTTTCGGATTTGAACAAGAAACTAAGAACTAAAAACCATAAACTGTATCACGTTGAGGTGACCCTTTTCGTTATTTCAATTTCAAAGATGAAAACTCCGAATACTTCAGCAGAGTTGCCCCCTGCCCCGATGCGAACGATTTCGCTGCTTCCATGGTCTTAAATGCGACGATGCCGTATCCTCTCGGCGTTTTAATGTTCGCACCGCGTACATAAAAGGCCTTGTCCACGGGAACATCTTCACCGGATCCATAGTCGCGAACCATGGCAAAATTATCGAAAGCCATTGAACGCGAGGCACATAAATCAGCGTAAAAGATCACTGCGCAGCCGATATCGTCAAAGGCATGGGCCTCCATGCCTTCAGTAATATATAGAGAAAACCGCATGTCAGCCTCGGTGATTTTCGCACCGCAGACAGAACAGGACGTCGGTGTTGCCGTTGCCGCGTAAGCGACCACGGACACGATCAACAAGATCACGAACAACCCGGCGGTATATACGTTGCGCATTGTACCCTCCTTGCAATCCATCGTCAGCATCAGGACATTTTGGCAAGACAGTAGCAGAGAAAAAGGGAAATGTCAAAATGAAACCCTTCGACGGGTGAACGGAAGGATCGTTGGAATTATTTACTTTCATCCGTTCGTGGTGAGCGACTCGACTGAGCTCGTCGAAGTCCTGTCGAACCACTCAAAAGAATTCTTCAAAAGCCCGGAACAACCTGACCCTGATATGTCGCGTTCATGTCAAGCCACAAGAAGGTGAACCCCTAAGATGCTGAGATGATCCCTTCATTAAACTACGAATTAAGGATGAGACATTTTTCCGGTTCAAGCAGAATATTTCAAATGTTTCGGACACGCACAAAATCGATAAGGCGAAAAGGCTTAGAAAATTGACAGCAACAAAAATCTGATTATACTTTAAATACACAGGAATCAAATACGCAGATCTTTTCCTTCAAAGGAGAAAAACAGTGGCGAACGATCATGTCCCATCTTCAGGAATCTGCAGAACAATCGATTGGAACAACCTTTCGCATCGCGACATCATTCATTTAAATACATATGATTTTATGGCGTACCTGGGTAAGCGTGTTATAAATCCGGGGGGTGTCCAGGGCAGGGACCAGATCCTGGACAGACTCAAACTCGCACCCGGCGATCGCGTGCTTGAAATAGGCGGCGGAAGCGGACATGCGGCCTGCCATATTGCGAAAAAATACCAATGCCGGATAACGAGCATTGACATTTCAGAACGGTCCGTTGAAGAGGCAAGGAAGCAAATAGCACAGGAAGGCCTTTCGGGCAGAGTGGAGAGCCTGGTCGGCGATGTCCACAATTTAAATTTCAATGATGGAATGTTTCATGCCGTTATCTGCCAGGCTGTAATGATGTTTGTAGACCAGGAGAGGGCTTTGGCTGAAGTCAGCAGGGTGCTGAAAAGCGGAGGGGTATTCAGCGGGCTCGAGTTCTGCTGGACGAAAAATCCGCCCGCTGACGTGCGGGAAAAAACGAATGCTATCTGCGGCTGCAAGACACTCAACTTCCATTCAAATCAGGAATGGATCGAGAAGCTGCGCCAGGCGGGTTTCATTCGTGTGAAGGGTGAGGAGCATCCCTTCGGCCTGCTCAGCATTCGCGGTTTTCTGCGCGACGAGGGTTTGATAAACAGCCTGCAGATTGCACGGAAAGTACTTTCGTGCAGAGCAAACATTACGAGGATGTCGGAAATATGGTCCCATTTTTCGGGGAATATCGATTATTTCAGCTACGTGGTGCTATCCGGTGAAAAAATGCAGAACATATAGTAACAGCGCGGCGTGCAGTGAGTTAAGATGATACTGGGTGTCACTATCAACTGGTATGAAATTAGCAACAGAAATCGGTCTGCAGCAAACTTGACAGTCTTCAATATAATTCTGCTTTCTTACGGAGCTATCGACGAGGAGCTCAATAGGCTCACCGCAATAAGGACACGTGCTGTTGACCGGTTCCACATCAAACACTTCCACTCACCACCTAAGCATATTATACGTTGAAGGCGGCAAATAAAGCAACGGTCACCCTTCGTCTTCACAGAGAAGACTTCTACACTACGGGTCACTAAAAGAAATTCTGTTCAGACCGCGCCTGAAGACGTGCTGATGTGACTTGCAAAAAAAAGGAGTCAATCATTTAAGAGCCCTAACATGTTACTGCCCTTAATGGTTGACTCTAAGAGGCTTGAGTTTAAAATCCGCCTTAACCTCTAATTCACCACGTAACTTCCAATCCATAGAAATCTGCAAGATCCAACCTGATCGCTTCCATGAGCTCCTCACAACACTTCATCGTTACCTCCCTTCCTGTATAAAGTCTGCGCCCAATGAACTCTGACTATGAACTGTAAGTTACCGGTTTCCTTTAACCTTGATTCATTAAAGGAATTTATAGCGCGCAATCAGGGGCCTGTCAAACTGTAATTCCGAGCATGAGGAAATCTCTATTTACCTGTTGATAAATCTGTTACAAAAAGTAAAAGGTTTGGGCCATGTGCGGAGACGAAAAAAGTGCAGCAACAACAATAATTATTTGCAAGGTACGGAGCTGCTGGAAACATGGGATTGAGGGGGAGTTTAGCGGAAGTTTAAGTAAAAAGTCCAAGAGTATGAATCTGAAACTGAGATATTTTTAAAAGGGGGCTTCAGGGTTTGGTGTGGGTACTTTATAATTGGTTTAAGTTAGATCAGGAATGTGCCAGGAAGGGAAGTGCCTAAAAAGGAACGATAGCAAAGAACCCTGAGCATTAAGAAATTGCTCAGGGTTCTTTTCGATGGTTAAATCACGCAGCTTTCTTCATGGGCATTCCAAGTTCTTCCAACCATAAGGCAGTGTTGTGATAGGCTCTGAAGCGGATTATTTTCTCGTCCTTTACCGTACAGACAAAACAAGCGGGGATATCGAGTTTCTTACCCGTTTTTTTGCTCTTGCCCACAAATCTGCCAAGGGTAATAATCTCATCACCAGCGTCGAGGTACTCGTCTACCACGATGTTAAAATCATCGATATATTCGAATGTCGGCTTCACCACTTCCTCTAATGCGGTGTCTGCACCCCTGTGAACGCCCGAAAACCAAAGCCCGGGCACCTCGGGTTCGATCCATTCGATATTATCATCAAGTACGACACGCGCTGCGCTCATGTCACCCTTCGGTCCCGCTTCAAAGAAAGTCTTCACTATATCAAGATTCTTTTTTGGCATGGTTACCTCCTGAACAGCAACTATCTGTTCCAGATAAAGTTTAGCATATTCTTCTTTTAACATCAGATTGAACAAAAGGTATCAAGACTGCGATAAATTGCGCCATGATAATCTATGCGAAGAGGGCGTGCCAATAGCAGAGGTGTAAGATAACTTCAAGAAGAAAGACCGACCCTAAGAGGCTCTCCTCAGCGGTTCTCAGCGATGTTCTTCATGAATTCCCGAGCAATTTATTGACCATATCCAGCAACTCCCCGGTTTTGACCGGCTTCGATACATAGCCGTTCGCTCCGAGTGCCAGGCCCGTCTTTCCGGTCTTCCTCGGCGCCCTCGGTAGTAATAATGATAATCGGAATCGATTTGTACTTCGGATCGTTCCGTATCATCGAAACCAGCTTCAGCCCGTCCATGATCGGCATGTTGATGTCCGTAAGAATCAGCGAAAAAGTATCGGTCGCAAGCTTCTTCAAGGCTTCGACGCCGTCGTTCGCTTCAACGATCCTGCATCCCGGAATCCGTTTGAGCGAGAAGCAGATAAGCTGGCGCATGGTGGGAGAATCATCTACGACGAGAAACGTGTAATCGGGCATGTTCGCCTCCGTTTTATTATTTCCTTCAGCAGATCGAGAAAGCTCTGGATCGTGGAAAGCTTCCGCTCTGAATGAGAATACAGGTTGGACGAATAGAGGGCCGTGGCAGCATGGCCGGCCAGCATGCTGAACAACTCGTAATCCATGCTGTTCAATGCCTGTTTGTGCTGAAGCAGCTTATAGACGGCAATTACGCCGATGACCTGCTCGCTGATCTTGAGCGGAATACAGACCAGCGGATGGGTGTAATCGACCCCGCTCATATCCGCAGGATCGCCTTCCCGGTAAAAGGCTTTGTCCGAGAGGGCGGAGTTTCCGATGATTCCCTCGCCGAGCTTGACGCTTGACCTTTCCTCAGGGACCAGTCCTTCACCCGCAACGATCGTCAATTCCTCTGTCTTTTCGTCGAGCATCATGATGGAGAACTCCTCGGCCCCGACGAGGTTCATGACGATTTCCATGATGATTCTCACAGCTTCGTTGAAATCGAGCGTTGAATGAAGCTGGTAGCTGGCAACGTAGAGGTTCGCCAGATTATTATTTTCGGCTTCCACCTCGACGTACCGGTTGGCGAAATCCTTGTTCTCCGCCTCCACCGCGCGGAACCTGTCGAGAAGGGCCGTGTTCTCCTGTTCCAGGACCTGTATCCGTTCTTCGATCGGAATCGGTCCGATGCCGCCGCGTCCGGGGGACGATTGTGCAATCTTCTCCAGTGCGGCGACCTGTAACCGGAGCTTCTCGTTTTCAGTCAGTAGCTCCTGGGTGAACTCCTCCCCTTTTTTGAAGATTTGCAGAAACTCATCCACCTTTTTTGAGATTGGATCACTTTCATTCTTCATTACGCATCCCTTTCTTTTCCCTGCCGAATATCCTCTCAATCAGACAAAAGCTGCTATCCGCTGCTCAGTATACCTATATCCTGCAACTGCATCAATGCTTTTCTTGCATCGTTTGCTCTTGTCGATGAGATCCTGCGTCGTGAAGAGTTTGTTCATCGGGCAGCAGGCGTGGTCCCACCTGTCGCGGGAGTGGAAGCATTGAGGGTCAGGTCTTTAATATTTATGTTTGCTCACGCTCACTCAAAATCTGACTTATATAAGAGTAGTGCATATCGAGATGTTTGGCAATTGCCCGCTGGGTATATCCGTGTTTCTCGACTGCCTCGGCGATCTTCCGATCTCGCTTTAGCCTGTCCTTAAGAACCTTTGCAGAAAAGATCTTATCGAGTCCCGGCCTGTTAGCGTAGCGCTGGCTTCGCGGTATCTCGGGCACGTTTTTGTGTTTTTTGAGATGATCGACCATTTTATTCGCGAATTCTTCCTCGCCCAGGATTGCCTGGCCGCGCACTTCAGTCCATATCGTTTTCTGACCGATCCCCCATTGAACGAAGTCCTTGTATTTTTTCTCCGCAATGGCCCTTTTTCCGCTGAACTGACCCAGGACCCAGTCTATGGTAAGGCAGGGATACGGTGATTCCCTCCCGGTAGTTGCCTTGTAGCTGCTCCACTTCCATGCCTCCGGTATATTTACCATCTTTGCTCGTACGGGATTTAACACGACATACCTGCATACTTCAAGGAGATGACTGTCTTTTTGAATAAGAATCGCCTTATATCTTCCCTGGAACAGATGACCAGCCCTGCCATGGAGTTTGTTGAAGAGCTGCGTATATACCCCGTTTAACTGGCGCATGCCTATGGCGAGATTGCCGTCGGGCGTTTCTACCAAAAGATGATAGTGATTATCCATCAGGCAGTAGGCATGGCAGATCCAATTGTAGCGCTTATTGACATGCTGAAGCGTGTTCAGGAAATTGATCCGGTCCTGGTCGCTCCTGAAAACAGGCTTTCCTTCGTTGCCTCGGGAGGTAATGTGGTAAACAGCGCCAGCGTATTCTATGCGGAGAGGTCGTGCCATGCAACGAGAATATCAGAGTCAAAAAGCAAAGTCAAACATTAAAGACCTGACCCTAGGGGGCTTGTCTTTATCGTATTCCATGGGCGCCTCCAGAGTTTATCATTGTGAGTATGTTGAATTGAATAATTATTCAAAACTGAGGATATCAGAGGAAAAAGACAAAGTCAAACATTAAAGACCTGACCCTGAGAAGTTCCAAAGATTCAAACCCGTCTCGCACAAACGCGCCAACCACGTCTAGGGGTAGGAGAGTTCCTGTTTACTTTATCAGCGATGCAAGCAGCTTGACATCCAGTCTGCGCGCCAGTTCCAGCGCGATCTCCCCGGTGATCACGATCTCGACCAGCTGAACTTCGTGCCCGGGTCGGTCCTTCATCAACCACGGATTGACCAGGTTGCCCTTGGCCTGTTTCCATCTGCCCACATACAACCCGACTTTTTTGTCGCCCGGCGTATCGTTGTAAAAAGCGTAGGCAGCACCTTCGACGAAAATAGGCTTCGCCCTGCTGATGTCAAAATTCGATGAAAATATGGAATTAACGCGGAACATAATAAGTGCTGTGACATTATCCGCTTTCTCACCGACGCCGGCCAATTGCTTTTCCAGTCTCTCAGCCTTTTTCTTGTCTCCCTTCATCATCGCGGCCTGCATTTCCTTCAGCGTCTCAACCAGCCGCTCCGCGTCCGTGTTCTTCGCCAGATCGATGGCATTTCCGTTATTACCGTATTCTGCCATAACCCCGAACCAGATAGGACAGCGATCAAAAACCTGAGACGGCATTGCGCTCTCTGCCGATTCCACTTTTATCATTTCCCAGCCTTTGGGAAGATCGGGGAGAGATCCGTGTATCGTCTTCACAACTGCCCGTATCGCGTCTTTCTCGGCCTTGGTGGGCTGACGATCGCCGCCGCAATCACCAAATCCGTCGGCAAATGCAGAGGAACATGCAATGCAAACGGTCAGGCAGACAACCATCAAGTTAAATATTATTTTCTTTTCCATATTATTTTATTAATCAAACCGCTCAGGGTCAGGTCTTTATAAGGTCTATATCCTACCCGAATCTGACAGAGTATCGACTGTGTGACGTGGAGACCGAACAGCGACGACTGATTAAAAGCTAAGTCCCCCTTAAAGAATCCAATTCTCAGAGGCGCGGCTCATTGCTACCAATCGAGCCAGAATGTGTTCGTATCTATTATCCAGATTTTCTGCTGTCTCCTGGTCGATATAAGAGCAGCGAAGGGCCACTTCAATCCATGTTTGAGTTTCCGATGCCTCTGCCTCTGAGTCCATACGTCGCCTCGTCTCCCCCTCGCCTCTCAGTCGCCAAGTCAGCTCAAGTTACTTACGACCGCTGTCAACTTCCACGGCTACAGGACGTAAAAGAAGATCGCGATGAACTGCGCGATGCTCCCGCCGAGCACGAACAAATGCCAGATACCGTGGCTGTAGGCCAGCTTCTTATCCATAGCGTAGAACACGATGCCCACTGTGTAGAGCACGCCGCCGGCCAGCAGCCATCCGAAGCCGGGCAGGGGCAGGGCGCGGAGCAGGGGTTTGAGCGCGCCGACTACGAGCCACCCCATGAGGAGATAGAGGATGACCGGGACAATACGGCGCCGGTCTTTGAGCACCAGGTCCAGCACGATCCCGAGGACGGCAAGCCCCCAGACGAGCCCGAACAGGGTCCAGCCCAGGGCACTGCGGAGGGTAACGAGCGTGAACGGCGTATAGCTTCCCGCGATCAGCAGGTAGATGGCGCTGTGGTCCAGTTTCTGAAAAACGCGCCTGACGCCGTGAAGGCTGTGGTAGAGGGTTGAAGAAAGGTACAGCATGATGAGGGTCGCTCCGTAGATGCTGAAGCTCACGATCTTCCACGGGTGCCCCTGGAGCGCGGCCATTACGACCAGCGCGGCTGTGCCTCCGACGGCCAGGACAGTGCCCGCCATATGGCTGATGCTGTTGAAGCGCTCGTCTTTGTCCATGGATTCAGGAAACCTCGTAACGTTTATGTCTTGAACTTCGGAGAAATAGCTATCAGCCGTCGCGATCAGACAAGAATCGACTCCTACGTAAACCCGCCGAGAACCGACTGTCGCCTCTTGTCGCTTCTGGCCCTGTCGGCGCTCGACGGGTCTTGTCGATTTCCTGTCGAACCTCGTCGCATCAACGCCTTTTAGCTTGCCTTATGCCGCTGCCTTACGCACGTCCACACGAAGCTGGACCCGTTCATTTGTCTGAAGGATCTTGATGATCTCGAGAATGTTGTCTGCCCTGGGATTGCCTCGAGGCCCGAGCATGCGATGCACGCTCTTGTCCGTTTTTTTGAGTTTTTTGGCCAGTTCCGGGAATGTGATGGTTGCGTTGATGTAATCACGAAGCATTGCTTTACCGGCTTCCATGTCTCCGGTCAGCAGTTCGTTGACAGCCTCGATCAGCATTTGCCGGCGAAATTTTGGATCATTCGAAGCGCGGCTGAGAATGGTTGTGCGAAATTTACGGGTAACTGGCATAGTGGTTCTCCTATTTCTTTCCTTGCTTTATAATCAGCCCACAGCATCTGGGCCGTCTTTATGCCCTTTTGCCGCGTCTTTTTTGATCCGCCTCCGAGCAGAATTACAAGCTCATTACCGTCTTGTCCGAAGTAGATCCGGTAACCAGGACCGAAATCGATCTTATACTCCGAGATCCCCTTGCCAATTGCCTTTACATTTGAATAATTCCCCTGCTCGAGCCGGTAAAGAGCTACAACCACTTTTGCGGCCGCATGGCCGTCCAGCCTGGAAAACCACGCTCCAAACGGAGATGTACTCTTTCTGACATACTCGACGACTTTTCTTTTGGTCATCTATTACGCCGCAATAAAAGTAACATATAAGTTACCATTAGTCAACAGCAATTTCTGCAACTTTGACTCTGGTGGAACCGAGCTCCACAAAGTAAAAAGTATAAAGTAAGAAAATCAGTAGACTGTAGTCAGTAGTCACTATCAATTCGCGATCAGAGCGTCACAATATCAGAGAAAGCTTCTGCCACAGAGGTAAGGATTTAGCGCAACGAGGCGGGCATTGATGAGCTGATGCAGAATAGCACAGAGGAGGGCGGAAATAAAGGCTGTTTTATGTTGCAGGAGTCAGGCGACAGGGTAGGGAACAGGGTACTTCTTAAATACAGGGGACAGGGGACAGGGGACAGGATCCAGGATACAGGCCACGCTGAGACCGCAAAGTTCACAAAGAGAAATTAATTCATTTCCTGGGTTTGAAATGTCGCCAACGCGACCTTGACTTTGGACTTTTCATACGCTTTACTTTATATAGGACAAAAGAAGTATAGTTTGAGAGCCAAAAGGGAGGCGAAGGGCATGACAGGACAAAAGGCAATCTTTCTGCTTGCCGGCTTTATTATATTCTCCGGTTTCAGGCATGCGGCTGTTTATGGTGAACTTGTGACCCGGCCGGACCCGATACCGTCTGCTTATCTGCCGGCAGCGTCTTCCCAGCCGATCGAAGAGACTCGTCCTATTCCCATCGTGTTGAACCACAGCGTAGAGTCCTATATCGAATATTTCATCACCAGCGGGAAAATGGGGCTGCATAAATGGTTTAACAATTCCGCATCGTATCTTCATGTTATGCAGGAAATATTCAGAGACGAGAACCTTCCTGAAGAGCTGGCATACGTGGCAATGATCGAAAGCGGGTTTGATCCAAGTGCCGTGTCACGTGCGAATGCGGTCGGGCTTTGGCAGTTGATGCAGGATACTGCCCGTCAATACCGGCTCAGAGGAGACCAATGGGTGGACGAGCGAAGGGACCTGATAAAATCGACCCGCGCCGCTGCCCGCCACTTCCGGTTTCTCCACGACCGGCTCGGTTCCTGGCCGCTCGTGCTGTCCGCGTATAATGCTGGGCTGACGGCCGTGCGGGCTGCAATACGGAGCACCGGTTCAAACGATTTCTGGGACCTGAGGGAATCGGGCAGCTTGTCCAGGGAAACCAGCGACTTCGTACCCAAGTTCATGGCAGTCGTCCTTATCGCGAGAGATCCCGCTGCATATGGGTTCCGCGTACCCCCTCCCCGGCCGATCTGTTTTGACTTAGTAGCCGTCCCGGCTGCCACTGATCTGCGCTCGCTTGCAATAGCTATCGGGACCACCTACGCGAAGATCAGGTCGTTGAATCCTGAAATGAGCGGTTTCTTTACCCCTCCCGGCGGATACTGGTTCCTGAAAATTCCGGAGGGAAAGAAAAAAGCATACCTGAGCGCAGGCAATTGGTCCGGGCAGACGGCAACAGCGTTTGCGGAAAAGCTGCCGCCCTGCGGGTCCCTTTGCACCACAATGACGGACCGCATATTGCACGAATCGACATTCCACTGGTTCACGAATCCTTTGACCTGCGACGGGATGTTCGGTAGTAAAACTGCGGCTGCGGAAAAGCTGCTGCTGATCGGGCTCAATCGAAGAAAGATCTCCAGAGCGAACAAGGCAGTACGTGGTAGGGGACAGGGGAAGAACAGACGCGGAGACTCGAGACGGGGGGACGGGGAGAACCAAAGCATTGCAAATGTCAAAGTGCAAATTGCAAATGTAAAAGAAAGAGGGAGATCATTAGACGCGGAGAGGGGAAAGTCGGACGCGGTGACGATGATGCAGACACGAGACGTAAGTCGACAGGGAGACGCGGAGGAAGGCCGATCTATTGCGGATTGCGGAATGGAGGAGCAGAGCGCAAAGGGCATGGCGCATGGCGGGGTGCTGGCTCGCTAAACACAGCCGAAGGCCCCGGAGGGGAGGCATGTTTTGTCCTGGACTGCAAGAGCATTGTCAGTCCGACAGGTCAACGAGGCTTATTACTGATCGAACGATAGCGAAGAAAACTCAGAATACTGCCTGCGGCAAGCAGCGAGAGGATACTCCCGGCGCTCAGGAAACTCAGGATGCTTCCTGCGCTTCCAATGCTCAGAATACATCCCGCGCTCCAATGCTCAGGATCGACCCGGTGCTGGCATAGCTGAGAATACTCCGGTAGCTGCGCCTGCTCAGAATGCTTTTATGCTCTACGCGCAGGGCGCCGTTCTTCGCATGTTTTGACGTTTCTCTGCTGCGGTCATCAACGATCTGTACAGAATTCATACCGTAACTCCCGGATTAAGCCGGGGCCGCAAAGACGAATGCCCCCTCCCGGCTGACGTATCTCCGGCGCCGGCTTTCAGGGCTTCAATATCAGCAAGGTCCTGGGGGTAACTGGCATGTTTTTTTGATGCTGCTCATAGCGCTTTGTACCGTGTCGGTCTTCAAGTCAGCATCAGGCCGCTTTTTTCGTCACGACTCGATAATCGTACCCCAGGGCAACAAGCATGTTGAAAAGCACGTCAAAGGTGACCTTCGCTGAGCCGACCCCGGACTCTATCTGTGCGATTCTCGCCTGGCTGATTCCGAGTTTTTTGGCAAGCGCAGCCTGGGACAGCTTCTTCGCTTTTCGGGTCTTAACAATCAATCCGACGAGACGCTGTTTTTCCCGGATCTCGGTAACATTAGCCCCAAGGGACTTTGCCAACTCCTCAATGGAAATTTCTTCCAAGCCATGATCAAATCTCCTTCAGTCTTTTATTGATGATATCCAGTTCCCGCGGGGGAATCGTTCGAGTCTTTTTACGAAATGCATGAACCAAATAGATGGCATCACCTTTCTTGATGTAATAAATTACCTTCACTTGACCCGCCCGGTCTCGTATTCGAAGCTCATGCAGGCCGGGACGAATACCGGAAAGATGCCGGCTCAGCGGCATTTCTAGTCTATGCCCACTCTCAAGAAGGACTATCGCATCAGCTATTTCAAGGCGCGTCTCCTCGGGCAAAGCAAGGAGAAACTCCTCAACCGGGCTCCTGCCGCCTGTAAGTTTTAGCTAATAATAAGTCAAAGCTTATTTTGCAGTCTACGGATCTGCCTCCTATCCTTGCTTTTATGGGTCCTTCAGCTGCTTGTCCTGTGTTTCATCAGATGGTTGAACGGGTGCCGGGGCATTACTGTTTTCCGGCGGGATGTCAGCATTCTTCTGGCCTGAATCGTTCCCAGACTTTCCCTCAGATGCTTCCATCTCCTGTTTCTCGATGTCAGCAAGTTCCTTTGCTTCATCAGCCGACAGACCGGACATAATCTCCTGCGCTGCATTTTCGATGTTCGACGGGGCCTCGGGATTCTCCCCATAGCTCAGGGAAGGACGGATCATCAGCGCAGTGACTACTAATGCGAATAGAATTCGTACCATGCGTTTCACCTCCACGGCGAGAAAGTGTCAGCGTGTCAGAGTGTCAGAGAAGAAGCTATCAGCGTTCAGCTACCAGATAAGCAATTCAGTGTCAGAGTGTCAGAGAAGAAGCTCAGCGTTCAGTTTTCTTATCCCATTTGCTCTTCCGGAATTCCATCACCTTGTCCGGACAGGTATTTAAATCAGAACTGCAGGCAACCATTAAGCTCCCGTCTTTCAACTGCCCCTGCATTTTCAATTCATCGCGCGTATAACCGCTCGATTTCGATTCATTCAGCTTCGCCTCTTTCAGGCTTTCAGGCCGGTCCGAAAACAAGTGCCGGTCCGGAATTGTAAAAAAAATCCGCTCCTGTTCCACCTTGAGGTCTTTTATCTCCACGGCGGTGTAAAAAAGACCATGCTCTCCCTCTCTTTCCAATCCGAAATAAACCCCGGTAAGCGTTCCTCCTTTGCTCCGGAGTTCAAGCTTTTCTCCCTCGGAGTCATACCCCTTTCCGGCCCGCTGCCGATATTCCCAGGTTCCAAGAAATGCTTCCGTGCCGGCTGCAGATGCAAACAGCGGAAACAGCAATACGGCTGCTGCGAGGAAAAACCCCTTAAGGGCCAAGTCTAATTTCATGTCAGCATACTTCATAATTTCAAATCTAAAGCATCTGCAGCTGTTTTTAATTTTGCATTTGAACGGATGAACGCCTAAAAAAACAAAGATGTGGACTTCATGCCATGAAGTGCAAGATCCTTGTTTATTTCTGCATCGCCGTTCTCATCGCCGCGCAGACATGACAGAGTATCTTCAGCTTTACTTGTTTAGCATTGCTGTCCTTTGCGCTGAGCTTCGCACGCGCATGCACGCTTCGTGATTTCCCGACGCGAATCCTGGTCATGTAAAGCGTGGACGCTGCTCACGCCCTACTCTCGCGCTGCACACTCGAAGTCGTTGGGTGCAGGCGGGATGCAGGGGGGTTGGAAAAGCAAAAAGATAAAAACCAACGAACCAATAGGCCTGAGACAGTGCCAAAAAGTCATCAAGCGACATATAAAGATTCCTGCCTCGTGGTGGCAGCAGTTTTTTGGGATTTGATAACCCTAATTCGCAATTTCTTAATTCTTACTTGGTATGAAAATGATCTTTTACTTCTTAATTCCGCCTTCTAACTTGTTTTTCCTTTCATCACCTTTGCAATCTCCTCGCTGATCTCACCGGCCTCATACGGTTTGCAGACCACTCCGCAGAAACCGTAATTTTTATAGTCAGCCATTATGGGGTCCCTTGAATAGCCGCTGGATACGATGACCTTTGCATCCGGAGCCATTGCTTGAAGGTTCTTGATGGCGTCCTTGCCTCCCATGCCGCCGGGAATGGTCAAATCCATGATGACGACATCGAAAGATTTTTGTTCTTCCTTTGCTTTCAGGTATGCTTCTATGGCCTCTTTGCCGTCCCTGGCATATGCCACCTCATAACCAAGATCGTTTAAAATATAGCCGGCAACATTTCTTACCAATTCCTCATCATCCATGATAAGGATTCTTCCCTGGCCGGTCTGAGCCGTCTTCTGTTCCGGGGAAGCGGGGGACAGGGCGTCGCCTAATGCGGGAATGTATAATGTGAAGATTGTGCCGGCTCCCGCTTTTGATTCAACGGAAATATTTCCTTCATGCCGATTGATAATGGATAAAACCGTGGCAAGACCCAACCCGGTCCCGCCCTCCTTTGTCGTGAAATACGGCTCAAATATTTTAGCCAATATTTTTTCCGGTATGCCTTTTCCTTCATCGCGGAATGTGATTTTTACATAATTTCCTGCTTTGAGAGAAGCAATATTATTCGTCGGGACGGCCACGTTTTCAAAATCTACATGAACTGCTCCCCCGTTCGGCATGGCATGGATGGAATTGATAATTAAATTATTGAACACCTGGCTTATCTGGCCCCGGTCAACCCCGACACTCCATAGGGCCTCAGGCGTCGTGTGAAAGCATTTGATATTGGAGCCTGACATCGCAAACGCGCAAGCTTCGCTGGCAATCTCAAGTATGGATGCGGGTTTCTTTACCGGAGCGCCGCCCTTGGCAAACGTAAGCAGCTGCTGAGTCAGGTCGGCAGCCATTTTAGCCGCTTTTTCCGCGTCGGACAGCCTGCTGAACGATTTGTGTTCAGCACCAAGCTGCTTCTTTAACAGACTGACGTTTCCCAGGATAGAGGTAAGCAGGTTATTGAAATCATGCGCCAGTCCGCCGGCAAGCAGCCCGAGTGATTCGAGCTTCTGTATCTTTTGCATCTCCTGTTCCATCCGGTATTGTGCGGTGATATCCCGAAACACGAGAACTATTCCGATGGTCTTGCTTTGTCTGTCCTTAATCGGCGCGGCGCTGTCTGCAATGATTATCTCGGTCCCGTCTTTTTGTATGAGAGCAGTATGGTTGGCCAAACCCACGATCTTTCCTGATTTGAGGACCTTTTCCACGGGGTTCTCGCATTTTTCTTTCGTGGTTTCGTTGATGATGTTAAACACCTCTGCAAGGGGCTTTCCCAGGGCCTCTTCGTTTGTCCAGCCGGTGAGTTGTTCACTCACTTTATTAATGAGCGTGATGTTGCCCTCGATGTCCGTGACGATGACCCCGTCGCCGATGCTTCTCAAGGTCACGGCCAAACGCTCTTTTTCGGCAGCTATTGCTTCTTCCGCTTTTTTCTTCTCCGTGATGTCGCGCGTTATGCCGAGTAAGGCCGTGATTTCATCCTTTTCATTACGGAACGGGACCGCGCGCGTTTCGAGCCACAGGCGTCTACCCTTCAACCCGACCATCTCGAAGGTCAATATTCCCGACCCGCCGCGGCATACTTCCCTTGTCAGCTTCATGAAGTCGTCGCGGTATTCCGAGGTAACAAGGGGACAAACGCATTGCCCCTTGACCTGTTCGAGCGATTCAGCCTCGATCATGTCCAAACCGGCCCTGTTCATGAAAATCAGTTTTCCCTCCGCATCTATTATCTTTACACATTCCGGCTCTGTTTCGATAATGGTCTTCGAAAAATACTCGCTTTGCTTCAGCTGCTCTTTTGTCCTCAAAAGATTTCTATTTATGCCGAGGATGGAATAATGCCTCCACCCGGCCATAATAAGAATGATGATAATCACATATCCAAAAACGCCGATATTTTCCATTGTTGATACCTCAAGTAACGAGCAAGTAAGAATTAAAAAATATAAAAAAACTTCGAGTATGAAATATATATACCCATGCAGAAATTAGAAACGTTAGAAATTAAGAAGTGAAATATTTCTTACTTCATCGTTCTTACTTGGTTATATTTCCGTGCTTTGCACAACTAAACTCATAGCCCCGGTGCCCGTCTTTGAACCGGATCTGCCGGAAGCAAACCGGCTTATCGTTGCAGCGCGGCCAGGCGCAGACTCCGCCTGCCAGTTCGACCGCGTTTTTGGGCGGTTCAGCGTGGCAGATGACATTAACATAGAAATGTTTATTTCCCGACTTCACTTTCTCGACACAGGTCCAGGGCCCTCGCTTGGTGACGGTGTTTTCCTTGTTTTCGCTCATTGTCAACGGTCCTTTCGTTAAGAAAAAATTAAACACGGAGATCGCAGAGGATGTCCTTTATTTAAGTCCCTATTTATTTCTTTAATCTTTTTCCGGAGGAACGCAGACTATAAATATAAACCAGAGAGATCGCAGAGGGAATCCTGAATATTAAATCCATTTGATTTCACTGATCCATCTCGTGGGAAATTGATGTGCTCTCCGTGGTACCCTCAGTTTCGTCCGCTTGCGAAAATCGTTTTCTTCCTTCTTCATTTTGGTCTATACGTTGCTGCCGAATCAGCCGTTTATGAGCCAATCAAGCAGAAACCAAGCGCCTACCAGGACTGCGACGAGAAATAACAGCTTCAGGATGTTCAGGAGGCCATGGCTCTTTTCATGGTCCTGCTGTTCAGATGGGGTTTGGTTGTCTTTTTCCATAGCAGAATTCAGTCAGCGCAGTCAAATTAGTGTCAGAGTGTCAGAGAAAAAGCGATCAGATAAACAAATTCAGAATCAAGGAAAGCGCTGGTGGGCAAGCGTGAGGGATTTCCGGCTCTGTTAGAGAGCGGACGATAACTGTACCGCAATCTCGGTCAAGAATAGCATAGAATGTAACAAATTAAAAGGGTTTGATAAAGCTATTTAGAGCGGATTACGGAGTGATGCACGATGCATGATTTAAGACTTATCTCGCGCGGAGGAAGCCTTGAAATGAGAGTGCGGAATGGGAATTGATACACTATGCATGATTCATGATGCAGGATTTAGAAAATCGACCAAGCAAAACGTCACTGTTTCTCGCTTGACTTCCGCTTCTTGAAATTGCTCATAGAAACAACCTGCTTGGAATCAATATGCTCTGCATCCGTTTGGGGCGATACTGCAGGTTCCTGGCTCTCATCGCTCCTGAGAAAGTGCACCCCTGCTTCCTGCGAAAACACACCGACAAGATCATCGTGATCAACGTAGATGTCTTCCTTGCGCGCGCCAAAGGCGAGGACGCAGGTGAGGTTTCCGTCAGTGTCCCAGTCTAACGTGTTATTGGTTTTGTTGTTAAAGACGAGGATCATGCCCTTTTTCTTTTCTTCTTCAGTAAAGCCTCGTTTGCCGATCCTTGTTTTGCCTGAATGCTTCACGACGAGGTAAACGCATCCGAAATCGCTCCAAATATCGTAAAACAACTTCTGCAGATACTCCACTTGTTTCTTCATACTAAAATACTAACTCTTTTCGTAGTTCCGGTCAAGATAAGTCTTAAAGTTCAGATTGGAGGCAGGAGGCAGTGCTAGAGCTGACGTAGAGCTGACAGGGAAACGACAGAGAAGCGACGGGGGGCGACGGGGGGGCGAACCAGGAACAGTATCAGAGTGTCAAAGTGTCAGAGGGTCAGAGAAATAGCTATCAGCGTTCAGCGGTCAGAATCAAAATCAGTGTCAGAGCGGCAGCTAAATTAAGAAGTTAAAATTAAGAATTATGTCCACATCAAGTAAAAAGTTAAAAGTAAGAATTATGAAAAGGGGTGTTTTTTACTTCCTAATTCTGCATTTCTTAATTTTTACTTGTGTCTTTCTGCCCGACGAAATAATTCTCCTTATCCCTGAACAGGACATTGAACGACGTGAGAGAGCCGTAGATGCGGGTGATGTATTGCTGCAAGTCAACCTTTTCACTATCGGTCAGGACCTTATGCGCATTAATCTGGGCCTCCATGACACGCAGGCGATCACGAACCATCACGATTTTATGGAAGAACGTTTCAATCGGAATCATCTTGGTTGCCAGGTTCGGATCTCCGGGCTTGAGAACCATTTCGCCGCCCTTCCAGCGCGCCCCTAACTCCATCCCGGGAAGCTCTTCGTTCCTGATTTCGTACACGGCGAGCTTCATCATCTCGTAAGCAGTCGTCTCGGCCTCGGACAGAACCTGAAGCTCTTCTTCCGGCGTTACTGCATTTTTATCGAGCCGCGGGAAATAGATCGTACACTCAATGGCGGCCCCTGCACCGGCTGTTTCCTCGATACGGCCGATACCGTACCGTTCATGTCGCACAAGATCTCCCTTGACCAGGCTTCCCATTAGAGCCTCCTTAAAGTTGCAAGTGTGTGAGAAGAAGCTGTCAGCGTTCAGATAATTCAAAATCAGTGTAAGAGTGGCAGAGTGTCAGAGAAAAAACGACGCGGTGACACGGAGGCTGAAAAGCGACGAGGGAATCGCCGCCTTCCACTCCCCGTCACGGTCGGGTCCGGTCGCCTCTCGTCGGCCCTACGTCACCCTGTCGCGTTCGATCGCTTCTCGTCGGCGTATATCTTCCTCGCGCCCCGGCAGCCGGGACAGACGTTTTTTCCCGTGCCGTGACAATTCGGACAAGGACGTTGAGAGGCATTGGAACTGTATTGTTTTCCCTGCCCCTTGCAGACGGTACACGTTATGGAGCCTTTACCGCTGCATTCAGGACATGGAATTGCTGCTGCTTTATCTGCCATTTATTCCCTCCGGTTTTCTCATAGATTCAAAGTCAGTCCCCCTCACCCTACCCTCTCCCCTCTGGGAGATGATAAAGGTGAGGGGCACGTCGCCCGGTAGCTGCTCCGGCACCGAGTCGGCCTTTGTCCGTACCTTCAAGTTATTTTGGCGAGGCCTTCCTGAACGTGATCAGAACATCCTTGTAAACAGTCGCACCCACAGACCACGGCGTTGAGATCGATATATCCACTCCGTCGCCCAGGCTGGCGCACTGCATGCCCGTTTTACAGAATATCATGGCTTTGTTGGATCCGCGCACGCTCGGGGCGCCGAGGGGCTCCACGTCTTTTTGTTTCCGGTAATAATCAACAACCTTGTTGAAGTCGTCACCCGTATGATAGCAGAACGTGCCGCCGTCGACTGCTCCTTTGAACATTTCCCGGGTCTGGCGTATCGATTCCGGTCCGAATAAAGCGCAATAGCCCTTAGCTGCGGCGTCGGTTTGCGCACCGGGATAGACCGGGATGCCGAAATGTTCTGCTGCTGATACGGTGCTGCAGAGAATGAAGAGCATTGCGATGGTAACGCTTGTTTTTTTCATGAGGCCTCCTGGGTTTTTTATGGATCCGACTAAGAAGCGACGGTTGAAGCCATGATAATCTATTTTTTCACATTATAACACATAGCGTAATAATAGCATGCGCTATTTCAACGCAGTCCAACGTCGGCCTTTCCAATTGCGTTCTTCAGCGGCTTCAGCAGGGCAAAGAACGCGAGGCCGGCAGCGAAGGACAGGCTGAACATCAGAAGAAAGAAATTCTCCCTCGGCATTTTTTCCCAGAACGTCCCCAGATACCCGGACAGGTAGTTGCCGAAAAAACTGGAGAGAAACCACACGCCCATCATCATGGAGACGATCCTGGCAGGAGCGATTTTGGTCACGAGCGAAAGGCCGATGGGAGAAAGATATATCTCGCCGATCGTGAGCATGAACGTGCAGGCGGTGAGCCACCAGAGGCTGGCCCTGGGGTTGTGCGCCAGTTCCATGGCCGGCGGAATCAGGATCAGAAAGCCCCCGCTAAGCAGAATGCAGCCGATCCCCATCTTGGCGATGCTCGAAGGTTCTTTTCCGCGGTGGTCCTGCCGGGACCATACCATGTTCAGCACAGGAACGAAAATGAAGATCATGAGCGGGTTGAAGGATTGAAACCACGAGGCAGGCATCTCCCAGCCGAAGATCATGCGGTCCGTGTTTGCATCGGCCCAGAGCGCCATGGTATTGCCCTGCTGCTCGTACACGCTCCAAAAAACAATGCAGAGCGCCATCATGACGAAGATCGCCCCGATCTTGAGCCAGTCCTCCCGGGTCATCCGCTCTGCTGCCTTCGTCCTGCCGGATTGCTTTTTCTGCATGACGAGGTCCGGCGCAAGGTGCTTCTGTCCCCGGAGATACACAAGAAGCCCGATCAGCATGCCGACACCGGCAGCGCCAAAGCCCCAGTGGTACCCGATTTTCTCGCCGAGGGTCCCGCACACGAGCGGTGAAAAGAACGCGCCCAGGTTTATTCCCATGTAGAAAAGGCTGAAAGCACGGTCACGGCGATGGTCGCCGGCGGCATACAGCGCCCCGACCTGGGTCGAGATATTCGGCTTAAAGGCCCCGTTTCCGAGAATCAGGAAAAGCAGGGCCGGGAAGAACAGGCTTTCAACGGCCATCAGGAAATGCCCGATGGCCATGAGTACTGCTCCCAGGACCACGGTCCTGCGCTGGCCGAGGAGCCGGTCCGCGAGCATGCCGCCGAACAGCGGGGTGAAGTAGACGAACCCGGTGTAGAGCCCGTATATCTCGGACGAGCGTTCCTGCGTGAACTGCAGATGCTTGATCATGTAGTAGACCAGAAGAGACCGCATCCCGTAGTAGGAAAAGCGCTCCCACATTTCGGTAAAAAAGAGGACGTAGAGTCCGGGGGGATGTCTTTCGTTTTTGGACATGTTCGCGGGGGTCATGTTGATCATTGATTAAATCCAGGAAACAGATTATGTATCGTCTCCAAAAACATCATGCCATGAAGTGCAGCCTGTATTCGCGCTATGCACTCATAAGCACTGGCCGCAGGCAAGATTCTTTTCTTTTTTCTGCACCGCCGTTCACAGGTCCATGCAAGCATGCCAGATTGCCTTCACCATCTACTAATCGTTACGCCCTCTCGCAGCACTCACGCTAGGCCCTGCTTCGCTGTGCTGTTTGGCTGATCGATATCACAATGTTTTTCAGCGCATGACAAAGCATATCCCTGTTCACGGGATGCAGGGGGTTCTGGAAAGGCAAATATAAATATAACAAATTTTCAGTTTACAATTTTTAATTTGCATGTTCATCCGATCTGCGGGCTGCAGAAGTTTTAGGAAGCAAACCCAAATAACGAACGCAAACTAAACAAGGCTACTTGCACAAATTCGAACTCTAAGACAAATTTAGTCTAATATTTGCTTCAATGCAATGATTTTGGTTACTCTCCTAAGACTATTCTATGAGAAACGGATACTGTTGCGAGCTGGATGCGGATTATGCTGCATGAAGATTCACAGTATGATACGATTCTTATAAGAAACATGCTTGTGTGCATCTTTGCGAAATGGAATTAAAAAAAGCAAGGAGCGGCTATGAAACTCACAGGACCCCTTATGATCGAGCACAGGACCATCGAGCGGATGCTGAAAGTGATTGCAGGGGAGCGTCAGCGAATGATCAAAACCGGACATGTTGATTATGGCGCGGTCAGGATCGGTGTGGATTTCTTTAATACCTACATCGATGAATTTCACCATGGCAAAGAGGAGAATATCCTTTTCAGGGAGCTTGATAAAAAACCCCTTTCCCAGGAAGACCGAATCGTAATGGGGGAATTGATGGACGAACACAACCGCGCGAGAAATATCGTCCAAATGCTGGAAAAGGTAGTCAGGTACCGGGAGCAGGCGTACGTTACCCTCAATGACATTACAAACTATATAGAAATGCTGCTGATATTGTATCCTGCCCATATCGAAAAAGAAGACAAACTTTTTTTCATTCACTCCCTGAGGTATCTGAGCGACAAGGAACAGGCATCGATGCTAGAACAATTGCGGGAGTTCGACAGAAACTTCACGCAGGACAGGTACACGGAACTTGTCAAGGACCTCGAGCAGTATCTCAGCCTGAAGGAGCGGGCAGCGGCAGCGTAGGTGAGTCGGACGCGGAGACGGAAATCGGCTAAGACCTATGGCTTGAAGCCCAATCTGACTGCATCTGAAAAGCTCTTCAACCTGCCTGTGGCAACATCTTTAGTAAAATCGAAAACAAGACTATATCTCTGAAACGAAACAGCGGCGCCGGTCATTCTGTTCAGCTCATTATCATAAGAGATAATGATTTCCGCCATGTCAGTGCGATTCAGTTCATAATTATACGTGGCAGTGGTCCCCGCGGCAGCGGCAGGCTGACCCAGTAACGTCTTTATAACCTCCACGTTCGGCAATTTTTCCTTCGGCACTCCGGATAGATCAACCTCGATGCCCAGGCCGTTTCTTTTTGCGCTGCAGCCCGCATCGAATATTTTACGCAGCAATTCTTCGGACAGAAGATCCTGGAATCTTTTTCCAATACTCATCTTCGTTAATTTAACTTGTTTGGCGGAGCTGCTGAACTGAAATGTGACGGGAAAGCTGTATGCCTCGTCATTTTTATTCCGGGCGGTGTAAAGCAGTTCAGTTGTTTCCGGGACTGCATCGGGCTTTGCTCCCAGGATTGCGATAATGTCCTCGCGTGTCAAAAGCGGCTGATGAAACACAATCGCCATTCCGTCACGGGTCATCTCCAGCCTTGTTTTTCTTGTGCATACCTGCTTCTGTGTCTCGTGGAGCCGGGTCAGCAAACAACCCTGTAACACGCTTACGACCAGCACCAGTGTGATTGCGAAGATTATTCTTTTCATGTCTTGTTGTTTCGGAGCTGCCTTTCAATTTGAATTGCTTTATAAATTAAACCAAAACCTGGTTTTACGCAAGACAGAGTTTGATAAAATCACAAAAACATTGGAATTGTAAATTGCAAAGTGCAAATTTGTTATGTTTTAGTTTGTTTTTCCCAACACCCCTGCATCCCACAGATACGAAAGAACATTGAAAAATGCAAATTGTAAATTGCAAAGTGCAAATTTGTTGTGTTTAAATTTGCCTTTCCAGAATCCCCTGCATCCCGCCTGCACCCAACGACTTCGAGTCTGCAGCGCGAGAGTAGGGCGTGAGCACCGGCCGCGCTTTACATACCGGTAGCAGAGTCGCAGGCCACAAATCGTGCATGCGCGTGCGCAGTGCAACGAAGCTCAGCGCTATGGAAAGCTGTACTGACGGATAAAACTGCGAGTAGTCTGGCATGTCTGCGCGGCAATGTGAACGGCGGTGCAGAAAAAAGAAAAGTATCCCGAACTTCATTGCATGAAGTCCACGATCCCTGGTTTTTGTGCTTTGCATGCCCGGTTTGATGTTTGTCGTACTCGAGCTGCCCGGGGTTTGGGCAGGTCAAATACAGCTGCAGAAAAATAAAAAAAACCTTGAACTCCATGGCATGAAGTTAAGGTTTCTCTGTTTGTTGTGCTTTAGGACAGAGTCCGAAATGAAGATTTTACTTTTCACTCTTCTCTTTAGAAAGCAGCACTATGTCCGCCCGGTAACCGCCGACCTGTTCTTTCAGCCACTGTTTGTGATGCTCGAATCTGTCCTTCATGGTCCAGTAATAGTCCCAAAGTTCTTCCCGGCGGTCGATTGTTCTCATCGTCCCTGTTCCCGGCGCCAGGCCTAGCCGCTTTCCGTCCATTTCTCCGAGTTTCTTATCGATAAAAGAGATATCGGACTCATATCGGCTGATCATGCGGGTCGAGGCGATCTCGATCTCATCCAGTGAGTCTGTCGCAAGGGCATCGGCAACGCTGCTTATTGCGGCGCTGTCCCCGCTCTTCAGCACCAGCCAGTGTAACTCGTAGTTTCCGAACTCCAGCATGTCGTCCAGTTCTTTCTGCAGTTCGTCGAGCTTTTTGATCTTGAGCCCCATCTGCTCGATCTTATCGTCATTAAGGCCCCCGGAAAAAAATGTCCAGCCATCGGGCGGTTTTCGATCAGGAATCCGCTTTTCATCAGCAATCTTTTTTTTCAGGGTCTGCTCGTTCAGATACTCGTAGAACTCGATAATTCTGAGCAGCTTCTGAATTTCAGCGGCATTCAGTACTTTTGCCTCTTCCAGCTGCAGCATCATCTGCGAGAGTTCACTCTTAAGCCGGGTATAATCCTCAGCCATTGCAGAGTGACGGGCGGCAAGGAACGGTCTGATCATTTTGTGAGAATAGAAGTTCTCGAGATCGGATCCGGATTCCGAGAGCCGCTCCCTGAGCCAGGCAGCACAGGTTCGCTGCCAGTCCAGATACTGCTTTAAATCTGCTCCTGCTCCGGCCAGATTCCGTTTTTCCAGTCTTACGATGACGGCCTTTTGATATTCCAGGGACTTGTCGAGCTCTTCGTAGGCGCGAAGAAGAAAATTCTCCTGCCGAACCATTCTCCTTTTCCCTGCTTCCTGCTTCGCGGCAGGCGCGGTTTCAAAAGCAGATCCCGTTATAAGCAAAAAAAGCGCTGCTAAAAGGGTAAATAGCTTTTGGAAAAGGTTGTATGGTTTATAGGGGCGTCTTTCAAGCATGATGCTGCGCTTTCCTTCTCCCGAATACAATCCGTACCCACTCTTTTTTTTCTATCTTCCAATGCGACGGTTTGTCCGTTGCTTTGACAGGCGCGGTCTCCGAGACTTTTGAGTAGCCGGCCGCCTTCTTCCTATTGTTGAGCGACCATGCAAGGGATCCGAACCATCGGACAGCGCGGTAAATGGAGCAGCGCTGCCATTGCGGCACTTCGAGGACGCCCATGGCTTCGAGCAGCACATCGTCGGCTTCCTTCCTTGTCAGTTTCTGATCGTAGTAGAGGTAATCATGAATGACGGCGGCGTTGCCGTACTTTCCCCATTTCGGCAGGACGATCCAAAAGATCCGCGGAATGCTCGCGAAGTCGGTCGTGAAGCCGACCGGGACCATGATCGTACTGCCGGCTGCTTTCCGCGCCGCGGTCATACCCGAACGCTCTCCGGAGGTACCAGGTCTTGCCGTCCTGGTACGGCGAAACCACCAGAACTTTCGTGAATTTGCTCATAGCACCCCCTTGTTTCTGCCGGAATTCATAAAAGATCTCCTTTGATTTTGCTTTTGACGTATTCTCTCTGCGCGTACGCTTCCATATGGAAATAAAACCATCTCAAGTCGCTGCCTTTGAAGGTGTAGGTAACCCCGGAATAATCGTCCCTGCTGAAATCGATCCAATTGAACCGCTCCCCCTCGAGGGCGCTCTCTCTCCACTCGTTCTCGTGATAACTGAATGAGATCTCGGGAAACAGCTTGACATACCGGAAAAATTTCCGTTTTACGGAATCAGCCGGAACCGAGAGACATTTTCTGATTTTTTCCAGATGCTCCTTCCAGTTCCCTGATGTTCCAGCGGCATCGCAGAGCAGCTGAAAAACAGCATGCCCTGCCTCAAGGAAAATCAGGGTATTATTGCGTTCGTGATCGAGCCCGGAGTGGCCGTGCTCGTACCGCCATTTAAGGTGAGACTGATCGGGATACGTCATCGCTTCCGCATGTCCCACGTCGGGCATGATGTTTGTTTTCAGCCGGTCGAGATGCTTCAGGGCCTTCCACTTTTTGTTCCGGAACAGAGCTATACGGTCAATATCATTGTCCCTTGCGCTCCAGCGGCCAGAAAATCGCTGGTGCGCCCAGGTGTCGGCAAACGAATGGAGCGCGATGCCGAGCTTGACGAGTTTTTGAACGCGATTGCTGCCATCATCCTTGAGTTCTGTAATTGCGTGCCTTACAAGATCGCCGGCGATCGTGCTGTTGGGCGACGTGCAGTATTCATATGCTCCGTTTCCGGAGTATTCGACAGGCGGGATAAAGTGAAAGGGGATATAGACTTTCATCTGAACGTGCTTCGTCATGCCCGTCAGATACTGGATGCCCCTGTGAGCAGTACAGATGGGATCGAACGTGCCGTTCTCGACATTCAGGCGGGGAAAAACGAGATCCGGGATATTATCGATTGAGAGGGGCTGATTTTCGACTGAATCATCGACATACTGAGACGCATAGGCAATGACCTGGGCTTCCTCCCGGTTGAAGCCTGCTTTCCCAGCCAATACCCGGATTAAACAGTAATGAAAATCTTTTTCCATGATCTGCCTTGGCCCAAGGTCTCGCCGATATCCCGGTATTACCTCACCAGCGATACACCGAAGACCACACTCGAGGTTTTGACATTGTAGGTTTTAAGCCCTTCCCCGTACCCGTTTCGCGCCTGAATGAAATATGACGGATTCCACTTGGGTATATAGTCAATGCCGAAAAGAGGCCTCAGTATTTTCGCGACAGTCTTCCAGGGCACATCGGCCTGACTTTCCCAGGCGATGCTGTTGTCCGTAGGCGCGTGCTGGAGGGAAAGGGAAAGCTGGACATCGCTGTCGTTTCCGTAGATCACGGTCAGTCTTCCATATCCCTGGTATTTGAATATGTCGGGGTTGTCAGGGGCGGCCTTGGTCTTGTTGAAGCCCTGGACCACGGAAGGCGCCCATACCCTCGCGATTACATAGATTCCGTTCCAGTGAAAAGCCGGCTCAAGATACGTGAGGTCCCATCCCCGGGAGCCGTTTCCGTCCTCTCCTGTGGATTCATGGCGATACATTCCTACCTGGACCACCGGGAGCCAGGAAATTCCTTCCGGCTTATAGAGCCAGAACGTCTCCGGGGAAAAATTCGTTTCGCGGAATGGAGCGGATTCCTTTCTGATGCTCCAGAAAGACTTCTGGGTATACCCGAAATACCAGTCAGTATCGGCGATGAGTTCGTATTTCACGCTGAACTGGAACTTGAGCTCTCCTTTATTGCCGGGAACTGAATTGTCCAGCGAATAGCCCATGTATGAAGGCAGGTAGGAGTGGAACGAGTCAGCTTCGCTCGAATACCGGGCAGGAAGATGGTCCTGGTTCTCATCATCGGCAAAGGCGCTCGCTGTCTGAAGCGATACGACGCTTATGACTAAACAAGCAAGGAGCAACAAGGATGCCCTGATAAGTGCGTTACAACGGTTAATCATATTTATTCTCCTGTTTTGGTAAGAACGAAACTTTCGGATTGTTGCACAAAATAAAAAATTTGTCTCGGCTTTTCTTGCTAAAACAGTCGGCGTTATTTGCTATTTAATTTGTTTAGAAAAGTAACAAAGGCAGGATTATGAGCTGAATTGATAGTTAAGAGGCAAACACAACGAGCAGCGATATGATTATGGCGCTCTTACGGCTAACGTGGAAAATGGAAAGGAATGCTTTTATCGTTATTCCATTCTTTTGATTCTTTTACCGTATTTTCAGGATCTATTACGACCGTCACCTGGTAGATCCTTCTCGCGTTATTGTCCGGCCCGGTCAGCGGACCGAATTGGGCAGGCGGCAGCGTCAAGGATTGACCCTTGGCGAGACCGGGAACCGATCGGCTCACCCGCGGGAAGTAGCTTTCCGACCCGGGATCTTCTTCAGCATTAAAGTATACGAGAAAACCACCGGCATCCGCATTGCCGATATTATTTATCGTCGCAGTAACGGTCCCGGCCGCGCTGTCGGAGCTGATTTTCTCCACGACCAGGTCCGGCCGACAGCCTGCAATCAGCAGAAGCAGCAGTGACAGAGGTATAACAGACCTTTTCATTTTTTAACCATCCAGCGGGCAAATGCTTTTATAGCGCAGCCGTATCAGGATAAAATATCGTACCCCGGATGATTATTGCATATTAATAAATTCCCGTCTCGGCGTTTCTTGCTTAAACATTCAGCATTTCTTGCGATTCGGGAAAAAACAGATATAGACCGAGGATTATTGCACATTGCAAAGTGTAAATTGCAAAATGCACAACGAACAAAGGGTCGGTTTGTGCTTCAGGACGGGGGGCAGGGTGGTGTTTCGTGCTACTTTCCCGGTATTGTGGCCCGAGCTTTATACTGCGTAGGCGTGCAGCCCGAAACTTTTTTAAATATCCTGTCAAAATGCGTAAGGTCGGAATAACCGACCGAGAATGCAATCTGCGTGATCGAAAAGCCGTCGTCATCCAGGAGTTTCCTGGCCTGCTCCATCCTGAGGCGGTTCACGTAGCTTTGGAAAGTCACACCGGTCATTACTTTAAAGAGCCTGCAGAAATGATATACGGACACGCCGGCTATTTCGGCGACCTGCTCCAGGGCGATCTCCGCAGTATAGTTGTTATCGATATATTTTTTTGCCTGCTGGAGCGAATAGCTCCTTTTTGAGGCAGATGCGTCGGCTATATTGTCTTCCTGCTCGTTCACCACCGGCGTTCTTCTCTTCACCTGCCGGATCTCACTAAGCGACAGGCAGAAATCTATCCTCTTCACGAACTCGTCGTACACGAACGGTTTTTTTATATATTCCCGGGCGCCGCACCGGAAGGCCTTCACGGCGATGTCCTCGCTTCCGTACGCGGTTATGAATATGGCGGGAATGAAGGGCAGCGCTTTCTTTACTTCTTTCAGGACCTCGATGCCCGACATATCGGGAAGCCTGAAATCGATGATCGCAAGATCGATGCCGCGGGCCTCCTTTAAAAAGCGCAGGGTCTTTTTGCCGTCGGTTTTAAGAATCACCGTGTAGCTGTCGGACAGAAAATCCCGGTGGAGAGCAATCATATGAGGATCGTCTTCAACTACCAGGATCGTCTTTTTTGCCGCTGTGCGGGATGTTTCGGCAATCATGGCCGTCTTGCCCCGCTCTTTTCCCCTTCACGCCTTTTATTCGTGCAGCCGCTCCAGAGCTCCTGGGGAAAAATGATCGAGTGGCTTCCCGGAAAATCGGGAATGCCGATGTCGGTATTCAGATTTATGCCGTTCTTCAGGTACGCGATGTATACCAGCTGGCTGCAGTAAAAAGAATGTTCCGTCCGCGAATTGAGAAAGTTCAGGTTGTACGGTTTTCGCGCCCTGGCCTGATACAGGCAGTAGTCGGCAACATTTTCCCGGATTTCCGTCTTTTCGCTTTTGGAAAGACCGTCTCTTTCCGCAGGGCACGCGATCCCGTAGAACGTATCAACGACGAGCCCGCGCTGCTTTTGCATATTCAGGGAATTCCACGTCCCTCCGGCGACGTCGAATGCAACGACGCCGCTCGGGCCTGCCTCCACGCACCTGCCTTCCGGCCCGGTATATACGGCTACATGGTCGACCGGCCCCGGGATGAGCTTCCCGATAAACCGCCAAAACTGCCCTTCGAGAATCGGGGCCCCCCGTCGGTAGTGCAGATGATATCGCCCGTCAGTACCGGAATGTTATTAATGCTGTATTCATGGATCATGGCGCTTCCCCTTTTTCAGGCGGCACAGATGCAGTACCGCGGAAGGTCATCGTAAATCACCGTAAAAACAGTGCGCCTCAGGGCACATCGTGGAACATCTTAAGTAGCTTGTAAAAAAACATTGAGACGGTTCAAAACCGAGAAAAACAATCGCACTGGTGTAGAGGCAGGAATAGTAAAACTGCACTATTATTAGCGGGATTTACTGCTTTGTCAAGAAAATCGATGGGGTATTTTTAGGGTATCCTTAAATTACAATTTAAGGGCGCGATTGCGGAGCTTATCTAATTCGGAGTTGCGCGTGCGGAGTGCGGAATGGTTAAAGCAGATGCATGACAGTTCTTTTTGTCATCCCCGAACGACCTTATCGGGGATCTGGTTTGCGTCCTTGAAGCTGCGTGGTATTTTACAAGCAAACGTCTTTGGTTCACACCACTTCAAAAACGCCTGATGTCTGCCTCTCCAGATATATGTTGAATTCGATGGGTTGTGCTACTTGCGGTGTAATGATTCTGATTGTATATTGCACGGCCTCTACGTTGTCTACTTTCATGTCCAAATCATATCGGCACAAACATTTGCATGCGCTTCTCGAAAGGTCTTCCTTTTCTTCAATCGATATTGTTCCATCAACGACGGAAGCGACGGCCGATATACTGGTTGGGCAACAGTTGAACCAGGCGTTTATATGCTTCAGAAAAAGATTGTTGTTCTCGAATTCGTATTGCACATATGTTCTGTCCGCCTGATAGGTATCAGCGGCTTGTAAGCCAATGCCGGCCTTTCCTTGAGTCTGCGACTTGCATCCGCTGCTTGCCGTAATAATGCCGCCTGTTCCCGTTCCATTTGATCCGCTGCTGCAGCTAATGCCAATAAAAAGAATCGCGACACAAATAATTACACCCAGTGGTCTCGTCATACCATCCCCTACTGATTGTCTTGCAGCTCGTGTACCCGGCATAGGTGTTACGGCATATACCACGGGTATTTAGTTCTCGCCGCTTCAAAAACTCCTGATGTCTGCTGCGCCAAATCAATGGTAAATTCAATTGCCGGATCTCCAGTATAGCGATATGGCTCAATAAATTTCATAACATATTGCCCTGCCTCTACATTCTCAATTTTCATATCAAGATCATACAGGCAGAGACAGTTGCATGCGCGTCTCGAAGTATCCTCTTTTTCTTCAATCAATATCGTTCCATTAGCTATAGTCGCGCTAGCCGTTATGCTTTCAGGGCAACAGTTGAAAGCTGCGTTTATGTGTTTAAGAGAGAGGGTTTTCCCCTCATCGCTATAAAGCACATACGTTTTGTTGCTCTGATAGGTATCACTGGCTGCTTGCAAGCCAATGCCGGCCTTTCCTTGAGTTTGCGACTTGCAGCCACTACTTGCCGTAATAATGCCGCCTGTCCCCGTTTCATTTGACCCGATGCTGCAACTGATGCCCGTAAAAAGAAGTGCCATACATAAGATAAAACCCGGCAGTCTAGTCATTTGAATTCCTCCTTAAATTACATTCGGCACTTGTTCATTGACAAAAACAAGAATTAACTGCCTTAGAGGCTGCCCCCCTAGCCAAAGGGGATTTAAGGGGCGCTAAAGATGTTATTTTATTTCTTCACAGATTCCTGCACTGGTTCCGGCTGCGGTGCCGGAATCGAGGTACTGGAGTTCACACCTGACAGCATCATCATGCCACATTATCTATTTTTTGAAACAACGTCAACTACTACCAGTCGCTAAAGCTTTTGCCCTGAAGGGGTTGGATGAAGGGATTTCATCTAGCGAAACAGGCCTTGTCCTAGATCTGCCGGTATATTGTAGAGTGATGCAGCGCCCAATTCAGTTGCCAGTTATTTCAGTACCATCAGTGATTATTTTTTCACGAACTATTTCTCCGGAAGGTTTTACAATGTGCGTTTTCACGACTAATGAGCCTGATGGCGTAGGGAATTCATAGTAGCCTTCGCTTGAGCAATCGGGTGTATTCGAAATCTTCCAGATATCTATGTTCAAAGTTGTCTTGCCGCACTTAACAAGTTCGACTGCTCCAGTAATGAAATCAGATGTGACATAGACCCTGCTCGCACTGTCTGCCCATGCCCGAAAATAGATCTGCGTTTTTCCTGTGTCAACGTTTCTTTTAAATGAGCCGTTTTCCACGTCGTCAAGACCCTTCGAGGCCCTCCATGTACCTGTTCCTGTAAGACCTGACGAAATAATTTTCTGAGTCCATTGACCGCTCATTACATCGCCATTGATCTGGCCTGTGCAGGTAATTTCGCCGTCTTCTTCAGTTAGAGAAAACCAGGAAAAAGAGATATCTGGAAGCGAGTGCTGAAGAGTTTGAGTCTGAAGTTTTTCTCCGAGAGAAAGGTCGCCGGATGAAAAATTTACAGGGGTAATATATTGAAACGTTCCAAAGGGTGCGCCGGGCGCTGCCGATTTCACGATCGTTAAATAATATATTTTTTCTCCGCTCGCTTCACCCGAACTCCTGTAAAGGGTCCAGTATTCGTCTATGTTAACATAATCTATATCAGCAGTAGTTCTTTCGCGACAGGATGCTATTGTGATTAATAAAACAAGAATGAGAAGTTTGCAGGCGGCTTTCATGAACACCTCCACTAATAGAAGTGACAAACAACCTTATCTATCGCCATGCATCAATAAATGTAGATAGATCTTGGAATCTGCTGATAATTATTATATTCTTTGCTTGGTTCATATATCTGCGAATCATAGTCGAGATAAAACCCAAGATAATAATAGCCTGGCGAAATCCAAGTAGGTATGTAAAGCTGTTGAGATGATGCTGTTAATGTATTACCAGGATATTGCCAAACACCTATCCACCCAAGGAGGATATCATTAGTATTTATTACTTCATCTGTAGAAAGGTAAAAACCAGTCTTATAGGATACGTAAGATGTGCTCATGTTTGATGTTGTAAACTCGATGGTTACATATGATCCTCTTGACGCATTAATTGGATTCGAAACCAGTGTAGATTGACCAGCTCCTGAGTACTTGAGTGGGGAGGCGGCTATGTCGATTTCCGTAGTTGAATCCGGGTACAGAAAACGAACGCCCTGTCGATCATCTGCGAATGGATCCCATTCTCTATTATATCCGATAGGCCCGCTGAATGGATAAATACTATTCATGGTAGCACTTCCGCCATCGGAGTGGCCAAGCCCCAGGGCATGGCCAAACTCGTGCAGTGCTACTCCCTCGAAGTTATATCCGAGCCCCGAAGGATTGTTATAGTCGTATGATGATGTGGACCATGAGTAATTGAGATTGAAATCTATATCCGTTTCTGTGTAAAAATGTCTATACTCTCCCCTCCAAAAACAATCCCATGACTTCTTTGTTAAGGCCAAAACGCCACTACCCGCGCCTAGATCGTATGCAAAATATACTTCACTGACGCCGTTTGAGCTGCTGTATGTTCCGTCCGTATCACGTCCCACGTAGAACTGAAAGTACGACCCATTAACATTAGTCCAATGAGACATAGCATTCTGCAACCTCAAATCCCATGATGACCAGGGGACAAAGGATGTTGTGTTAATATTCATTGTCGGATTGTATCTCCAGGTAACATTATATGTGTTAGGCCAGATATGGCAGAGCGTCCAGCTATAAGCGTGTGCTGAATTGTATGAAGTCAGTATTGTAAGCACAAATCCGATAGATATGGAAATTAATGCTCTGAGAATTCGATGTTTCTTCATATGAGATGCTCCTTTCTGAGTTACTCTATACAAGAGATGAATTTTTACTTTCGCTCAGTATCCGGATGCAGAGGAATCGCGAACCGCAGATCACATATTATCACCTGTTGGCTTTGCCGCGAAGTTCTTGGACGCACGATATTCTGACCTGTTGAAATTTACTATAATCTTCTTCTCTTTGCCTTTTTCCTTCAACTTATTTTTTATGGCAAGAACGAAGGCTTCTACTTCGATAGCGGGTTTATCCGGGCTGTCAAGAGTCTCCTTTTGCATATTACCCGTCAACGTGCTATTGCGGATTGTGCCATCGGGGCCTTCGAATGAGAATCCACCCGTAGATTGACCATCATCATGAGCTACAATAGCCATCCCTGTCCGCTTATCAACAAGGTTTGCCGTTTCGGAATATATATTTTCCTTTACAATTCTGTCCCCAGCAATGCTAAAAACTCGATTGCCTTGATGGTCCCTGACCGTCTTCTTAGCCGTGCTGGGATCCGTAATAACTCGAAATACACCTTGTGTCCAGCCTGCTATCGGCACGAGAATTTTACCGTTTTCTAAGAGAAATAAAATTACGCGATCATTGAGGTCGAATCGGGGGGCCCCTTCAAGAAAAAGCACATGGCCTGCAACTTCGCCGCCATTGAGTCGTATGGTCAACGTATTCTGATTATAAATTCCATTTATTATATCCAAATCTTTTAGCGTTATATCTGTATATATTTCATTCTGATCATCATAGTAAGATTCAATGTTGTGCACTGTCCCGGCAACTATTCCGTCCGAGATTGTGACAAGATCATCGAAATTCATCTGCAATAGTGTTGTTGCATTCGCCTGCCTTATGCAGATAAAAACGAATATAAGGAACAGATTACTGAAAGCAATTTTTTTCATAAATTTGAACCTCCTTTTGAGAATATGTGTTAATATTTCTGTGCATATTTATTTGCTCGTGGTAATTTATGGTTACGACTGAGGATGATATTAGATGTAATATTTAAAATTTTCCTTTGGAGTGGTATCAGAATAAAACCACTTCTAACCTCCTTTCTGTGAACTTTTCAAAAAACGTCAACCATGAATCCAACGTGCTGAAGCCCGCAGCTTCGGAGCGAACTTCAACACGGCATATTGTTACATAAAATTTCTAATTTGTCGCGGCGTTTCTTGCTATTTTATGCGTCTTTTATTGCTGTTTTTGAAAAGTTGTAAACGTGATAGAGATGAAAAAAGCGGGGAGAGAAGGGGAACATTCGTAACCAGCAGAATAAAGTACATTCCAGCAAGCAGTAGGCAACGATGCAGTACTCCTCACTCCTTAGTTCCTACTGTTACTCTTCCTGTACTCGGTAGGGGTTGAGCCAACGATTTTCTTGAACATCTTCTCAAACTGCCTCAACTCGGAATACCCGACGGAAAAACTTATATCCGTGATCGATAGCGCATTATCACTCAATAAGTTCCTTGCTCGTTTTATTCTTACGCGGTTTAAATAACTTTGAAAGGTTGAACCGGTCGTCTCTCTGAATAAACGGGAAAAATGATATTTGGATACGCCGACGGGTGCTTGCCGCCTGGTTAAGAGTGATATCTGTGGAGTAGTTGTTCTGAATGTATCTGCAGGCTTGTTGGACGTAATAATTTTTTTTCGCGGCATCGGCGCTCGGAAACATGTCGCTAGTGATTTTTTCAGGCTCTTTTCGGACAGCCCTTCTCTCTCTGGTACTGTTGAGCGATAGGCAGAAAGCTATCCGCTTCATCAACTCTTCGTACACGAAAGGCTTTTTGACGTAGTCCCGCGCTCCGCACCTGAACGCCATTACGGCGACGTCTTCGTTCCCATGCCCGGTTATGAATATGGCGGGAACAGAGGGCATTATTTTTTTAATTTCCTTAAGAACCTCGAGGCCTGACATGTCAGGCAGTTTGTAATCGATGATCGCAAGATGTATGTTTCGGTTCTCCTTTAAATAGCGTATGGTATTTTTCCCGTCAGGTTTATGAATGATTGTATAACTCTCCGAGAGAAAATCCCGGTGCAGCTTGATCATTTCAGGATCGTCTTCGACAACCAGAATTCTCTTTTTATCGACAAGGGTCATTTTGAGGCCCCCTTATAAGATGGATCATTACAATTTCGACGCGTGATGAAGGGACTTGGTGCACTTCGGAACGTTGCGCGCCCAGAGTTGCCAGGTCAGAGTTCAGAGCTCCAGAGGTAGAGGGAGGAATTGCTGAAAAACTGCGTTTATTATTGTCAGGATTATTTCCGTTGTCAAGAAAATCGACGGGGTATTTTCAGGGTATTCTCAAGTTATAATTTGAGTGGGTATCGATTGCGGATTTCGGAATGCGGATTGCGGAATGGTTCGCAGGCAGAGACCCCAAGACGAAAAGTCGACACGACAACAAAGCCGCCTTCGTGAATGGCAGTAATTTTTCATCTGCGTCAATCTGCGTAAATCCGCGTCCAAAAAAACTCATATCTCCATGATTATCGGCAGGATCATGGGCCGGCGTTCCATGCGCTTGTTGATGAACTTCTTGAGCGCGGTGCGGACCCTCGCGGAGACGAGGGACCAGTCGCCCTTGGCCTCGGGAATCATGAGCGTGAGGGTGTCCATGACAACGTCTTTCACCTCGGCCAGGAGCTCCTGCGACGCGTCCTCGAACACGAACCCGCGCGACACGATGTCAGGCCCGGAGACCACCTTGCCGGTAATTTTTTCGATCCCGAGGATCACGATCACCACACCGTCGTGCGCGAGTTTCATCCTGTCCCGGAGCACAACCGTGTCCACGCCGGCGTCGGCCGTGGAGCCCGCGGTTTTGCCGTCGATGTAGACCCTGCCCGCGGTCACGACGCCTGCCCTGCGCGCGCTGTTCTCCGTAAACTCCATCACCACGCCGTCCTCGATAATGAAGATGTTCTCCTCGGGGATATTCACCTTCGTGGCAAGCTGGGCGTGGTAGACCAGGTGGCGATACTCGCCGTGCACCGGTATGAAATATTTCGGCTTGATCAGGCTGAGCATCAGCTTGAGCTCTTCCTTGGACGCATGGCCGGAGACGTGGATTTCCGACACCTTTTCGTAGAAGACCTCCGCACCGCGCTTGAACAGATGGTTGATGATGCGCGTTATGCCGCGCTCGTTTCCCGGGATCATCTTGGACGAGAGAACGATGGTGTCGCCTTTTTTGATCTGGAAGTGCTTGTGCTCGTTCGCGGCCATGCGGGAAAGGGCGCTCATGGGCTCACCCTGGCTCCCGGTGGTGATCATGACCATCTGGTCGTCCGGCAGGGTCTTGAGCGCGTCGATCTTCAGCCAGGTGTCGGACGGCATCTTGAGGTAGCCCAGGTCGAGCGCGATCTGCGCGTTCGCGATCATGCTTTTGCCGTTCAGGATCACTTTGCGGTTGTACATCACGGCCACGTCAATGATCTGCTGTACGCGGTGGATGTTCGAGGCGAAGGTCGCGACCACGATCCTGCCCTTTGCATGGCTGAAGATGTGCTCAAGCCCGCGGCGCACCTCTTTCTCCGAGAACGTATACCCGCCCTGCCCGGCATTTGTGCTGTCGGAAAGGAGGACGAGGGTGCCCTTGTCCCCGTATTCCGAAAACGTCCGCAGGTCCATGACCTCGCCGTCTACGGGCGTGGGGTCGATTTTGAAGTCACCGGTATGGACGATCCGGCCGACAGGCGTGGTAATGCCGAGGCCGACGCCGTCCACGATGCTGTGCGTGACGCGGATGAACTCGACCCTGAAGCTTCCGAGCTGGACCACATCGCGTGGTTTCACGACAATGAGCTGCGCCTGGTCGTCAAGCTCATGCTCCTTGAGCTTCTCTTTCACGAAGCCGAGAGTAAGGCGGGTGCCGTAGATCGGGACGTTGATCTCCTTAAGCAAAAAAGGCAGCGCGCCTATGTGGTCTTCATGCGCGTGCGTGATGACGATTCCGCGGATACGGTCCCTGTTTTCGAGTAAATAGGAAAAATCGGGAATAACTATGTCGACGCCGAGCATTTCGGCGTCGGGAAACATCAGGCCCGCGTCTATGACCATGATGTCGCCGCCGTATTCCAGGACGGTCATGTTCAGTCCGATTTCACCCACACCGCCCAGGGGGACGATCGAGAGGGACTTTTCATTGAGAGGGGCACGGGGGGCGGAAAATGGCGCTTCCATCGGAATATCCTGCACTGTCGGGTAGTCTCCTTGTTTGGAAGAGCGGCAAATCTCAATTGTCAAACAGTAAATCGCAAATACATCCAAATTGAAAGCTTCGATCAGAGAAACAGTCTTTGGGTGCTTGAGCTTGAATATTTGTCATTGCGTCTTCGGATGTGATAAAGATGTTCAAGCGTACCGCATTTTGGTCCGGTTTTCAAGAAACTTTTTGGCGCTGAAAAAATCCCGCCGTTTGCTATTCTTTAATAAGACACTACCTTATGCAGCGACCAAAGGAGCAGGAATGCTTACGACATCCATCTGGCAGGCAACTTCCGAAAAAACAGGCTTCCCGGCGCTCAGCGGCCACATTGAGGCCGATGTAGTCATAATCGGCGCTGGAATAACCGGTATTACAGCAGCCATGCTGCTTAAACAGGCCGGTAAGAGCGTGGTGGTCCTGGAAGCGCACAAAGCCGGGCATGGTACTACCGGGTATTCGACGGGAAATCTCTATGGAACCGTGGACAGCCTGCTCTGCAACATTAAAGACAGATGGGACGGGAAGACAGCCCAGGCAGTGGTACGGTCGCGCAGCGAAACCGTTGATTTCATAGAGCAGATTATCGCCGAATACGGCATCCCCTGCAGTTTCTCGCGAAGGCCCCTCTATCTCTTCTCCACGGACACCTCACACGATAAAAACATGAGCAGGGAATATAACGCACTGACCGAAGCAGGCATGAAAGCCGCCATGGTGTACGAAACACCGCTTTCCTTCCCGGTGAAGCTCGCTATCAGCGTCGACAATCAGGCGCAATTCCAGCCGCTGACGTATGTACGCATGCTGGCAAAAGCCATCGCCTCAAAAGAGTGCCGCATCTTCGAGGATTCGAGAGTCGTCGAGATAGACATCGACAAAATAATTGTATCCACTCCAGCCGGAAGTGTCGCTGCAGAAAAGATCATCATGGCGACCCATACTCCGAAGGGGTTCAATATCCTGCAGACGGAGCTTGGCCCTTACCGTGAATACGGCATCGCGGCCGTCCTGAAGGACAATCAATATCCGGAAGGGATTTTCTGGGGCATCGAAGAACCGGGCGTCTCGATCCGCTCGTTCGATATGAAGGGGACAAAATATCTGATTGTCATCGGGGAAAAGCACAAAACCGGCCAGCATGACGACAGCGTGGACTATTTCATGAACGTGGAGGACTACGCGAAGCGCCGCTTTTCCGTGGACAAGATCGAATACCGGTGGTCTGCTCAGCATTACCGTCCGGCGGACCAACTGCCGTATATCGGCCAAGCAGCGTCGTCCGGCGATCTTTATATCGCGACCGGGTTCGGAACCGACGGCCTGACGTACGGTTCCCTGGCCGCGAGGATCATTACCGACGACATACTGGGGCGCGAAAATCAATGGGCCGGCCTCTATAATGCCAGGCGGTTCGCTCCGGCCAAGTCGGCTTCTGATTTTCTCAAAGAGAACCTGAACGTCGCGGCGCAATATGCCAAAGATTACCTGACAAAGGCGGGAATCTCAAAAGCAGAGGACATCAAACCGAATGAAGGCGGCCTCCTGAAGAGCAATGACCAGAGAATTGCGGCGTACCGCGACGACCAGGGGCGGCTGATCGAGCATTCCGCGGTATGCACGCACCTGGGATGCATTGTTCACTGGAACCGGATGGAGGGAACATGGGACTGTCCCTGTCACGGGAGCCGCTTCAGCAGGGACGGCGAGGTTTTGGAAGGTCCGGCGCTTCATCGATTGCATAAGAAATAGGCGGGAGAGCAGTAAAGCCGAAAGGCTATCAGGATGTTCGGGATCCGTGTTTTTTTCTGCACCGCCGTTTGCAGCACCGCGCAGACATGACAGAATGTCTTCAATTAGACCTGTTGATACAGCGCCCAGCCTGCACCCAGCGTCTACGAGTGCGATGCGCGAGTGCAGCGTGTGCGCTGAGCTTCGCACAATACTTAGACTCATCGTCGTACCCTCGCACTGAGAACATGCGAGGGGAATCAAGGACCGCATACACGATTTGTGGTTTGCCGATACTACTACCGGTCATGTAAAGCGCGGACGCTGCTCACGCCCTACTCTCGCGCGCACTCGAAGTCGTTGGGTGCAGGCGGGATGCAGGGGTGTCTGGAAAAGCAAATTAAAGAAAATAAACTGACTCTTCACATTTTGAACTTTGCAATTTACAATATGCAATTTGCGGTTCTTCTATCTTCGGGATGCGATAGCTTTGCTAAATCCGCAATCCGAAATCCGCATTCGGTTCACTTATACGTCAATATGCTCACGCCTTTTGACTTCCGCAGGATTTCGACAGTTACTCCCTCCCCATAGCGGTTCACGTGGATATCAACGGTCTTGTCCCTCGAAACCATGAGGTTCTTGATATGCACAGCCGTTAAAAAACGGGGCAGGACCGGGTTTCTGAAAACGACCATATCATATTCCGCTTCGAACGACATCCCGAGAGAGGCCTGCAGCATGAAGAGGAGAGAACCTGCGGCCCAGGTCTGGGGCGAACAGGCAACGGGGTAGAGCGTCGGCGCCGCCCTTCGTCGTCTCGGGAATCCGCAGAAAAGTTCGGGCAGGCGGTTTGCCTCCATATACAGCGATGCTTCGAATATGCCGGTGAATATCTTTAAAAAATGTTCCTTGAAGCCGTACTGGGAAAGACCTGAAGCGATCATTGCCGTATCGTGAGGCCAGACCGAACCGTTGTGGTACGACATGGGGTTATAGCGCGCCTCACCCTCGGCCACGGTCCTGATGCCCCAGCCGGAAAACATTCTGTCCGAGCTCATTATCTGCGCGACTCTTGAGGCGGGCCCGGGTTCGGCAATACCGGTAAGCAAAGCGTGCCCGGCGTTCGAAGAGAGAATTCTGCACGGCTTCTTCTGCCCGTCGAGCGCGATTACGAAGCAGCCAAGCTCTTCATCCCAGAACTGCTTGTTGAAGGCGGCTTTGAGCGCAAGAGCTTCCTGCACGAGCTGATCGGACAAGGCCAACTCACCCATAAACCGGGAAAGCACAGCAGCCTCTCTTTTTGCCGCGAAGCTGTAGGCCTGTACTTCGCACAACGCGATCGCCCCTTCCGCGAGTGAACCGTCGGTATGAAAGACCGAGTCCTGCGAATCCTTCCACCCCTGGTTCCTGAGGCCTTCCTTGTGCGGAGTATATTCGAGAAAGCCGTCCCTGTCCGGGTCCCCGTACTGTTCGAGCCATCCGATGGCCTTTTGAATGGACGGCCAGATTTTCCGCACCAGGTCGCCGTCCCCGGTCCTTCTCCAGTAGGCGCCGGCGAGCATCAGAAAAAGGGGCGTGGAATCCACGCTTCCGTAATAGAGCCCGAACGGGATCTCGTTCAGCGCGGCCATCTCTCCCTGCCTTGATTCATGAAGTATCTTTCCGGGTTCAGCTGCCTTCTTCGGATCGAATTCCGATGCCTGCGTTTTAGCGAGGTACGTCAGAACCCCCCGTGCCATGTCCGGCTTGATCCAGAGGCATTCAAGAGCGGTTATCAGGGCATCCCTTCCGAACGGCGTGCAGAACCAGGGTATGCCGCCGTAGGGGTAGCTGCCGCTCTCCGTCCGGGTAAGCATCATGTTGATGTCGGACAGCGATCTTCGCATCGATTCATTGAAGCGATCGTTGGAGGTAGAAACCTCGGCGCTGTCTTTGTTCAGGGCTTCGACCTTTTCCCGTCTCTCCGTCACCGCCTCGTGAAACCTTGTCAACGCGCCGGCCTCTCGCTCCGACGAGCACTGAATTCGCACGAAGATTTCCTCCCACCCCCCTGCCTTCAAATCGATTTTGAAAAAAAACGAATTTTCCTGAATATGATCAGGAGGCCTCTCTGCCGTTATTACCGTGGTCCTCCGGACGTTATCCAGGCCCTGGTACGACAGCTCCAGGCCGCCTTCCCGCATTCTGGGCGCAAAGAAGCTGCCGCGCAGCTTCCGTTTTATTCCGCGTATTTCAAAAATATCCTTGAAGTCCGAATCAACAGCGATCTCAATTTGGAACTGCGTCTCGTTCTTGCTGAAGTTTCTTATGCCGATCGACTCATAGCAGGCGTCCTTCAGCAGGACCCTTGAACGCATGATATGGATCAGGTCCTTTTTGAGCAGAATATTTTCCTTCAAGGTTATGTCCGGGTTCGTGAGATCGACGTTCATCACCACGTTGTCTTCGTCGACATTCGAGCTCAGGAAAAGAAGTCTCCGGCCATCCATGCGCAATTCATATGAGGAGAGAAACCTGATCCCGCCGTAATAGAGCCCGGTATCGTTGTTCCCGAACGGGACAATATCGCCGTACCGGTCGAATACCCCGAACAGGTCGTTGTCCTTCAGAATAAGCCTCCTCGGGTCTATCATCACGGCAGAAGCCGATATATAGAATTTGTCCTTGGGGGTTTCAGTGGTCGTTGTCTGCATTGCGTATCTTTCAAAGTAAAGCGGATAAATCAAACAATCCGCTTTGAGCCTTTTGCGCTTTTGCGGCGATAGCGCCCTGCTGTCATTTCAACCGGAGGGGATTCATCCGCCGGCTGCAGCACCGTGTCCCTGTTTCTTTCGATCGGGAGAGCGCTTACTTCTCCGGCGCTCACCCGATCAAGCACTGCTTGATACACCGATACATAATCCTGCGCCATTCTTTCCGCAAGGAAACGCTTCTCAAAATGCCTGCGGCAGCCTTTTCGCGAAAAAGAAGGCAATCTGTTCCTGATGAAGTGCACGGCCTCGTCATTGTGCTCGAAGATGAAGCCCGTGATGCCGTGGTCCACGACCTCCGGTATGGATCCCCGCTTTCGGGCGATTACCGGAGTCCCGCACGCCATCGACTCGATAAGGCTGAGACCGAATGGTTCAGGCCAGTCAACCGGGTGAAGGAACGCCAGTGCGGACCCGATCAGCCGGTTCTTTTCCGTGTCTCCGACCTCGCCCAGGAATTCAATCAGCGAATTGTCAAGAAGCGGTTTGATTGAGGCCTCGAAATACGGAGCATCCATTTTATCGACTTTTGCCGCTATCTTGAGGGAAAGGCCCGATTTCAGCGCAATCTCGATTGCTGCCTCCACTTTCTTTTCGGGGGATATCCTTCCTACATAAAGGAGATAATCGCCTTTACCGTAATTGGCCGTATATAAATCCGGGGGCAGGCCGTGGTATACGGTAGCCACCCAGTTTGCGTGGGGAAATGGGCGGCGCTGAGCGTTCGATATGGAAACGAGCCCGGATTCACTGAATTCCGGAAACAGGAAAGATTGCTCCCAGAGATCGCACCTCCCGTGGAGCGTATTGATCACCGGCGCGTCTGTTCGTCGCGCCAGTACGAAACCGAGATAATCGATATGCGAATGAATGATGTCGAACAAGTGCCGGCGCCGCAGGATTTCCTCGATCATGATGACATGAAAAGCGATGGGGTCCATGCACCGGGGCTCAAGTCTCAGCGAGGATTCGCAGATAGAAACAAGCTCAGCTGAGGTGACTGAATCCCCTGAAGCGAACAAAGTGACTTCGTGCCCCTCTTTAACAAGCTCTTCGGTAAGATACGATACGACCCTCTCCGTGCCGCCGTACAGGCGGGGCGGGACGCTTTCATAGAGAGGTGAAATCTGCGCTATTCGCATGGCAAGTCCTTGATATTTTTTTCTTGAAGCAGCGCCATAATGAATTAATAAGACCAAAGGCTATCACCGGTCTGAAAAAACATCTCTATTCAGTTGTTATCACCAACGCAATTCATTGTCAATGAATCAAGCGCTTATACGTGTGCCGCTCGAAACCTTTGGTATAACAATGCCCGAAGACCCGCGCCCGCATAGCCCGTCAATTGACAATGTGTGCCGGCGTAATAAACTTAAACCAGGTTTATTCGAAGCACTGAGCATCTCCCGATGCTTTAGTCGCGGATCACCAACGAGGAAAGGAGCGCACTATGGCTTTTAATCCCTTCAAGGAAAAAGGTATCCCAATTGAAAAACAGCTTCGCAACTGGTCCGAGCTCAATAGCAAGCCGTTCGATAAGAACGAGGCCCATCCCTACACGAAGGCCCGCGGCATACTCATGAACGGAATCGAGGTTGAGGCTGCCATGTTTCTGCATCAGTTTGCCCGACATACCAAGGACATCGAGCTCAAGCGCAGCCTTGCCCTGTCCCGGCGGCTCGAGCAACAGCAGCAAAAGGCGATCAACTGGATGATCCCCGGGGACCAGTCAGTAATCGAAACCACCATAGGCTATGAGCAGGTTGCCGTGGATCTTACCGCCTGGCTTTGTCAGAATGAGCCGGATCCCTATGTAAAGCAGGTCTTCGATTTCGGCCTCCTGGAGGACTTCGATCATCTCTACCGGTATGCGAACCTTCTGGAAATGCGCCAGGGGATAAAGGCAGAGAAGCTGGTCGGCGAATATACCGAGATCATGCCGGGACGTCCCACGGTTGAAGAGCACCGGCACCCCTTTGACGATGTGAGAAAACCGTTTAACCGGAAAAAGGCGGACCCTCAGACCGTTATGAACGTGCTCACGCTTGTTGCCGGCGAGCAACAGACCATGAATTTCTACATGAATGTCGGAAACACGCTGGAAGATTCGATCGGTCGCGGCTTATATCTCGAGATCGCTCAGATCGAGGAGCAGCATGTCACGCAGTATGAATCGCTGCTCGACCCGGCCGCATCCTGGTATGAAATGATGGTCATGCATGAATATAACGAATGCTATCTCTACCACGCGTTCATGGAACAGGAAGTCGATCCCGCAGCCAAAAAAGTCTGGGAGCTGCATCTCGCAATGGAGCTCGAGCACCTGAAGATTGCTTCCGATCTGCTGAAACAATACGGCAAGAAGGACGCGGAGGAACTTTTGCCTTCGGCATTCCCCAAGCCGATCGTTTTCCAGCCGAATATCGATTATGTGCGCGATGTCCTTGAAAACCAGGTAGAGCTTACCGCATTCGAGACGGAGTTCATACCCAAAGCCGAGCTCGAAAAAGACGGCAGGTATACCAGGTACCAGCACGCGGTAAACGAGGGCGGTGTTTCCAGCGAACAGGTAATAGAAGAGCATGTGAAGAAAAACGGGGTGGATTATCGTTACGAGTTGAAAGGCGTCCACCCGGTGGAGAGACTGAAAAAGGCGGCGTAGTCTTTGCAGCCATTTTCTTCGACGGCCGAGCCGCTTCAGGCAGGTCAAAAACCAGCAGGCTGTTGAAAAGTCTTTAAAGCCGTCTTTGCGAGCGTGGTCTCTCATTTGTCATTGCGAGCCGAAGGCGAAGCAATCTCGCTTTGACTCTCGGGATAAACTCCGCAATCTCGCCGTTCACAACGCCTTGAAAAATCGAGATTGCCACGTCGCGAAAATCGCTCCTCGCAATGACGGCGAGAATTATTTTCAACAGCCTCTAAAGATCAGGGTTTTAGGAGCAGTCCATCTAAAATTTCAATCGAAAGCCGTTATGCTGCGCGCAATGAACACACTCCTTTTTCTGGCATTGCTCGCCGTCTTTTCCTGCAATCAGGGAGACAGGGCGGTCACAGACGCCGGGCCGCGTACGTTAGTGTTCAAGCACGGCAAAATCGCAGGCGATCCCCGGAAGTTTGCTGAAATCCTCAGAAGGTTCGAGCGCGAGCATCCAGGCGTCTTCGTGAAGGATGAAATCCTGCCTTCATCCACCGACGAGCAGCACCAGTTCTACATCATCAATCTGGAGGGCGGAAGCGCCGACATAGACGTGTTCAGCATGGACGTTATCTGGGTTCCGGAGTTTGCGCGCGCAGGCTGGCTCAGGGATCTAAGCGCCGTGCTCGGGAGGGACGAGCGCGGGCAGTTCTTCCCTGGACCGATGGAGGCAGTCACCCTGGACGATTCCGTATACGCGATACCCTGGTACATCGACGCCGGTATGCTGTATTATCGTAAGGATCTTCTCCGAAAATACGGATATGACCCGCCGAAAACATGGTATGAACTTGCGGACACGGCCCGGGCAATAACCGCGAAGGAACAGGGCGTTTACGGGTTCGTATGGCAGGGAAAGCAGTACGAGGGGCTGGTCTGCAACGTGCTAGAGTACATCTGGAGCAATGGGGGTGACGTGCTCCGGGAGGACACCCTGGTAATCGACACCGCAGAGAACGAAACCGCGCTGTCCTTCATGCACGACCTTATTGTGAAGTACAGGGTTACGCCGCCGCTCGTCACTACCGCAATTGAGGAACCCACGCGCCATATCTTCGGGAACGGCAGGGCGGTCTTTATGAGGAACTGGCCGTATGCCTGGAACGTGTTCGAACAGGAGGGTTCAGTTGTCCGCGGTCTTGTCGGCGTAACAAACCTTCCCGCATTTCCCGGCCATCAGCCCGCCGCCACCCTCGGCGGATGGCAGCTCGGGGTAAGCCGCTTTTCCCGCCATCCGGAGGCAGCTGAACGGCTCATCCGCTTCCTGACTTCAGCCGAGATACAGAAGCAGCTCGCTCTCGATGTGGGGTACAAGCCGACCAGGAAGTCCCTGTACCGGGACCCCGACCTGCTGCGGAAGCAGCCTCTCATGAGGGACCTTTACACGGTCTTCATGACCGCCCGGCCGCGGCCGGTCACCCCGTACTACATGATGATCACCCAGGTGCTGCAGCCGGAATTCAGCGCGGCCATCACGGGAATCAAAACACCCGCTCAGGCCCTCGGCTCGGCGCAGAAGCAAATAGAGCATATTCTGGCGGTGGAGCAGTGATGGAGCGATACAAGGGAAATAGATTTGTTGCGCCCGCGCTCATGCTGTTGGCCCTGGTCACTGTCTACCCGGTCCTGTACGTGATTTACCTCAGCCTCCGCAGAAACCTGCTCATCTTCAAAATATCCAGGTTCACGGGCCTGGACAACTATGCGTTTCTGATCCGCGACGACCGCTTCTGGAACGCTCTCGGCAATACGGTCTACTTCACGGCGCTCTCGGTTTCGCTCGAACTGCTGCTTGGTCTTTCGATTGCAGTGCTGCTGAACAGGAGTTTCAGGTCAAAGGGGGTTGTCACTGCAATTGTTCTTGTCCCGTGGGCGATTCCGACAGTCGTGTCCGCGCGTATGTGGGAATGGATGTATAACACCGATTTCGGCATTCTGAATCATCTGTTCGGCGTGACTATCAACTGGCTCGGGAGCCCGGCCTGGGCTTTGAACGCGGCGATATTCATGGATGTCTGGAAGACAACGCCCTTTGTGGTCATACTGCTTCTGGCCGGACTCAGGACGATCCCTCTCGAGCTCTACCAGGCTGCCCGCATTGACGGCGCCGGCGCCTGGACGATTTTCCGGAGGATATCGCTTCCGCTCCTCAAACCCGTGGTACTCGTGGTCCTTATCTTCAGGACCCTGGATGCATTCCGCGTCTTCGATGCGGTGTATGTGCTGACCGGCGGAGGACCGGCAAACACAACCGAAACGCTGTCCATCTACGCGTACAAAGTGCTGTTCCAGACGCTTCAATTCGGCTACGGGTCGGCTCTCTCGATGGTGGTGTTCCTGTGCGTGGGAGGGATAAGTCTTCTCTACGTGAAAATGCTGAGCCGGGGATTTGAAAGGTGATAACGAAGAATCAAATTTAATGAAGCAGGTCGCCAGTTGAAAAGGCATGAAAAGCTAAAGGCGTCTCGCGCAAAGCCGCAAAGAGAAGCGAAAGTCAGGCATGGGTTTGTATGGCGACTCAGTGCCTCGGCGGTCAAATTTTGATTTTTATAAGATAGTCAAAACTTGCTTCTATAATTTGAGATAGGCTCATGAAACGCATTTTCTTTTCCATAGCAATGCTCCTTGTCCTGCTCTACTGCATGGGGCCGTTCCTTTGGCAGTTGATCACGAGCGTAAAGCCGGACACGGAGATAACCCGGCTGCCGCCGATTCTGCCGTCCACGCCGCTATTCGATCACTACGTATCCATATTTACGGGTGCTCCTTTTTGGCGATTCATTGCGAACAGCGTTGTTGTCGCTCTGCTTACTACTGTTTTCTCTCTCGCAATCGGGTCGTTTGCCGCTTTCGGTCTGGCAAAACTGCCAATGCGCTTCAAGGGCCTGATCCTGCTCTTTGTCCTTTCAGCGTCCATGTTCCCGCCGATAGCAACGGTAAGCCCGCTCTACCTTATCATCCGGGCGCTCGGCCTGCGCGATACCTGGTGGGCGCTCATTCTTACCTATACCGGTTTTTCGCTGCCGCTCTCGATCTGGATTCTCACAAATTTTTTTCAACAGATCCCGGACGAGATCTATCGTGCCGCCCGCGTGGACGGCTGCAGCCCGCTCCAGGCGTTCACGAAGATAATGCTTCCTCTGGCTGCGCCCGGAATTGTTACCTCGGGCATCCTTGTCTTCATATTTGCCTGGAACGAGTTTCTCTTCGCGCTCACGTTCACGGTCACATCCGCTTCCCGGACTGTACCGGTTGCCATCGCGCTTTTCCCGGGACTGCATGAAGTGCCGTGGGGAGACATCGCGGCCGCATCGATCGTGGTAACGATTCCGGTGATTCTGTTCGTATTTGCATTTCAGCGAAGGATTGTCGAAGGTTTGACAGCGGGGGCGGTGAAAGGATAGACCGCATGGTGCATGGCGCAAAGCGCATAGCGCGCAGAGCACGAATCTGCAGTTTAATGCTTCTCGGGATTCTTATGACGCTATGCTCTATGCGCTTTGCGCTATGCGGTATTAGACTATGGCCTCGATTCGCTTTGAACACGTGACAAAACAATTCGGCCCGACTACGATCATCAAGGCGCTCGACCTGGAGATCCGGGACGGGGAATTCTTTACCTTCGTCGGGCCGAGCGGATGCGGGAAATCCACGCTCCTGAATATGATCGCAGGCCTGGAGCCGGTTACCTCGGGGTCCCTGTTCTTCGATGCCATCCGGGTGAACGATATGTCTCCGAGAGACCGCGACATTGCCATGGTCTTTCAGAGCTACGCACTTTATCCGCATATGACGGTTTACGATAATATCGCCTTTCCTCTCACAATGAAGAAGGAGCGTAAAGAATTTATTTCAACAGAGGTCACGCGAGTGGCAGCGCTTCTTGGACTCGAGAACCTTCTTGGGCGAAAACCAAAGGAGCTGTCGGGCGGTCAGCGGCAGCGGGTCGCGCTCGGCAGGGCGATCGTCAGGAAACCGAAGATCTTCGCGCTGGACGAACCCCTTTCGAACCTCGACGCAAGGCTCAGGATAGACATGCGGGCCGAATTGAAGCTTCTCCACAGGCAGCTGGGTATCACAACGATCTATGTTACCCATGACCAGGGGGAGGCAATGGGGCTTTCGGACAGGATCGCGGTTCTGGACAAAGGAGTAATCCAGCAGTGCGATGCGCCGGCTGAAGTCTACCGGAATCCGGCTAATATGTTTGTTGCGGGCTTTATCGGCAGTCCGCCCATGAACTTCCTGGAATGCGCTGTCCGGAAGAGCGAGCCCCTGGAAGTGGATTGCAACGGTCATGTTCTTTCTCCGCGGATCAGGACCATGCCATCCAATAATACGGCTGTGCTTGGGATCAGACCTGAAGATCTGAGAGTTGAGACGAAAAGAAAGGACAACAGCATTGAAGTGACGGTTTTGGTCATTGAGCCGGCCGGCTCAATCAACTGGATTGAAGTTCAGTGGAAGGAATCGAAGTTGAGAGCGCTGTCGAAGCCGGAGAAAAAGCTCCAGCCCGGGAGTGCCGCGCATTTAATATTGTCTCCTGAGAAAGTCTTGCTGTTCGATGCATCTTCCGGAAAAAGATTATAAGGCGGCACCTATCGTACCCATGGTGATCGAGCTTTCGCCAGAAAAAAGCGGCAGTCGGTTTCATAATCTCTCTAGGTAGTCAGCGAGAAAAGTGAGCCGGAACGCGCGCGAGGGGTGTGTTCTCAGCGAGTCGTTCTTGAACAACTGGTTAAAATCAGTCTTTTCGATCTAATAGCATTGACTCAACGCGGCGCGGATCACGCGCACAATGAAACAAACCGGTTACGATGATCTGTTCATTCTTTAAAGTGAAGTAGATAGCGTAAGGGAATCTTCTGATCAAACAACGCCTGAATTCTTTGTGCACTTTTGATAAAGGAGGGGATTTCGGGGAATATCACCGGCGCAGGCATAGAACATACGAAGAAATTCATCGCCTAGTCCCGACGATTTCGTTTCATACCATGAAAAGCCACTGATGGCATCATCTGCGACTTCAGGCAGAAAACGAAGGGTATAAGTCATTTTCTCTTTTCGATTCTCGTTCGAAGATCATCAAGAGACAGGAGGGAACCTGGAGCAGATTCATACCGCTTGAGCCGTGCATCGAGTTCTGCCTTGTGGCTTTCCGGTACAGGAATGGATGCTTCATCCGCGGAAATGCTATCCCAGAGATCCTCTACTAACAATATCTTTTCTGGTGTGCTTAGTTTGGATATTTCAGGTAGGTCTTTAACGCGCATGCATTGCCTCTTGATTATTATAATTTTATCATTTTGCAAATAAATTTACAATGGCCATTCACGCTCAAAACAATCACTCACGACATTTCTCTTTGGTTTAATTGTTATCGCTGTAAAAAGATCAGAATACTTAGCTTACCCTTCTATCCAAACTCCGGTACTGGATCGCCTCTGCAATATGTTCGGACGCTATGTGAACGCTTCCATCGATATCGGCTATGGTTCGGGCCACCTTGAGCACGCGGTTGTAAGCACGGGCAGACAGCCCGAGCCTGTTCATCGCCGATTCCATCAGTGACTGGCAATCCTCATCGATTTTACAGTATTTGCGGATATGGCGGGGCTTCATCTGGGAATTCGAATAGATGCCGTCGTTGCTGAACCGTTCCTGCTGCATCTCGCGCGCCCGGGTCACGCGCTCGCGGATGGACGACGATGGTTCAGCCGGGATCTCTGATGCAATCTCGTTAAACTTTATAGCCGGCACTTCTATATGGATATCGATCCGGTCCATGAGCGGTCCGGAAACTTTCGAGCGGTAGGTCTGGATCTGGTGCGGTGTGCAGAGGCATTGATGAAAAGGATCGCCATGAAAACCGCATTTGCAGGGATTCATGGCAGCGACAAGCATCATGGAAGCCGGGTAGGTGAGCGATGTAATGGCCCGTGATATGGTAACCTGCCCGTCTTCGAGCGGCTGCCGGAGGGCTTCCAGGACGTTGCGCTTGAATTCGGGAAGCTCATCCAGGAACAGGACGCCGTTGTGCGACAGACTGGCTTCACCCGGTTTCGGGACCTGTCCGCCGCCGATAAGCCCGGCGTCCGATATTGTATGATGCGGCGAGCGGTACGGCCGGGTGGCGATGAGCGGCTGGCCCTTCCTGAGCAGGCCCATGATGCTGTGGATCTTGGTTGTTTCGATGGACTCATCGAAACTCATCTGCGGAAGCACCGTGGGAAGACGGCGGGCCAGCATCGTTTTGCCCGAGCCGGGAGGACCGATCATGATGATATTATGGCCTCCTGCAGCCGCAACCTCGATGGCGCGCTTTGCATGTTCCTGCCCTTTTACTTCCGAGAAGTCTTCCTGATACGCGGAATACGCTTCGAATGCGGTTTTTACGTCGATTGCCACCGGGCCGGCACCGCTTCTGCCGCTCAGAAATTCGACGACCTCCGGAAGCGTGTGCATGCTGTAGATACGGACGTCCTCGACGACCGCTGCTTCCTGCGCATTGTCCGCGGGGACCACCATGCCCCGGTAACCGGCCTTCTTCGCAAGAACGGCCATGGAGAGCGCCCCGCGCACGGGCTTCAGCCTGCCGTCGAGCGAGAGCTCGCCAACGATAACGTAACCGTCGACCATGTCCTGCGTGAGAATTCCTTCTGCGATGAGCATGCCGATTGCGATGGGCAAATCGAAGGCGGAGCCTTCTTTCTTGATGTCGGCGGGTGCGAGGTTGACCACGACCTGCTTCAGGGGAAAGTCGAAGCCGGTGTTCTTGAGGGCGGCGCGGACGCGCTCCTTGCTCTCCTTGACGGCAGCGTCGGGCAGGCCCACAGTGGAGAAGAACGGAAGGCCCCTGCTCGCGATATCGACTTCAACTTCGACCGGGTAGGCGTCAATGCCGAGTACCGCCGAGCTGATGACCTTGGAGAGCATAGGCCTCCTTGATTGCGGATTGCGGTTTGTTTAGTTGATTTAGTTTGTTTGGTTAGAACTAAACAAACCAGACAAACTTAAAAAAACAGATATACAAGAATGCTGCATGACTTTACCGGAGAGAATAGCAAAGTAAAGGAAGCGTTGTCAAACCAAAATGTTACTGCTCGAACCGTGTGACAAATGCGCCGATGAAACGCATGTTGTGCACGTATTCGGCAAGGGTTACTTCCTTCACGACGCCGCTGCCGGGCGAACCCTTATAGTCCTTGTTCCCGGAAGCATGGACAAGATATGGTTTGCCGGATTTCATTACGACAATCGAGAGGTGGGCAACAATCTCGTCGATCACGCGCTTTTTCGGGTCTTTGACCCAGAAGATGATGTCTCCATCCTGGAGCTTTTTCTGAAAGCCGGAGAGCGCAAGGGTGTTTTTGCCAAGGATCTGGACCGCTTCCCTTCCGCGGCTGCCGGGGATCGTTTTAATTGCGCCAAGCCGGGCAGTGATGTTGCTGCCCCATTTGCCGCTGTACACCATGTCTTCGCCGTACTGGAAACGCTCGTCGTAGTTCGTCACGAGTCCGTCTGTGACCGCGCCCTTCGTCTGGAACCTCAGCGTGAGCGCCGTGTCGATCGCTTCCGACGGCGTGCCGCTGAAAGCGAGTTCCACGGACCGGAACGTGTGGTACATGCAGTCTACCCTCTCGTCCGCCACGATACGATTGCTGCGGACATACGTGCCGAGCGGGTCCGGGTCATAGGGCGTGCCGATGAAACGTTCCGCCCAGAACGAGATGCGTTTCCCGAGAGGAAGCCGCGCTGTTCTTGCCTGCGCAAGCAGTATTTCGTCTGCCGTCATTTCAGCCGGCCGCTTGTTATCGTCCGGATCGGCGCCGATTATCCTCATCCCATATTGGACGGCCTGGGCATAGCGTTTATCGTTGATGCCGGCGAGCACTATGGAGCGTTTTTTGATCGACTCGAGAAACAGGCCGTTGCCGACATAGAGCCCCTCACGGTCTCCGTGAAACACCACAACATCGCCCGGCTGGATTTCTTTTTTTGGTATGCGGTCGGCCTTTGCGTTGAGGGACGCCCGATCGGTTCCGAGGGAGATACCGTGAATTCTGTATACGATATAAATAAGGCCGCGCGTATCCATGCCTTGAGCGGTGATGCCGCCGTCCAGCGAATGGACGCCCTGGAATTTCCGGGCTGTTTTTGCAATATCGTCTGGGGCGGTGTCATTGGAGAGCGGGTCCGACAACTTTACCGGTATTACATCGGCCGGATTAATGATCGCGACGGACCGGTCTGGAAACTGGACTTTGAAGCCGTCCTGTCTTTTTTCCAGGATGGGAAGATGTGTACCCGCATAAAGGGGCACCTTGTGGTCTCCGGTCTTATCGAGGATGAGCGCCTCGGTCTTGGGCACGGCGATTACGATCCAGGGCCGCTCAGAATTGAGATAGTTACGGTTCTTGTCCTTCGGTATGTAAACGGCCTCCTGCTGGATCCATCCTTCCCGGTTATGCTGTCCGGGGATCGTGATATGATAGCGGTAATCCTGCTTTTCGATGATCCGTACTTCATCGGCCATCAGCACCTGCGTTACCAGACCCGACTTCGGCACTGCCTGATGGTGCACATTGGCCAGGGGCACCGATATGATACCTAATGTATTATTTTTCTCCTGATCCTGCGAAAGCGAAGCTGCGGGAAAGAGGAAAGCCGTACAGAGGATGAAGACGGTTAGTCTTAGGGTAAGGAATTTTTTCATGATGACACAATCAGGAAAAACGAGATGAAGTAATGCGCCGCTCCAGGCGGGAAAAAATGGTGCCGAAGGGGGGACTCGAACCCCCATGGGTTGCCCCACACGCCCCTCAAACGTGCGTGTCTACCAATTCCACCACTTCGGCACTTGCAAAACAAAAGAACCATGGTCGCAGAGTTTTCTGCGTCGTTGACTTTCTATCCGGGGCTATGTTTACTTATTCGTGACGGGCTGCTTTTTGTGAACAGAGGTAAGCCATTCAGTGTGACGGCTGTCCCGGCCGTGGACGATCTCGAAGAAGGCGGACTGCAATTCGTTGGTAACCGGACCGGGGCGCCCGGTTCCAATTGCTCGATTATCCACTTCCCGGATCGGCGTGATCTCGGCGGCTGTGCCCGTAAAGAAGCTCTCGTCCGCGATATACAGTTCGTCCCTGGTAAACCGCTCTTCGACAACGCGCATTCCGCGTTCGGACGCAAGCTGCATTATCGTTTCTCTGGTTATGCCTTCCAGGATCGACGTCAAGGGCGGCGTTTTTATTACCCCCTTGCGGACGATAAACACGTTCTCCCCGCTTCCTTCAGCAACGTACCCGTCGGTATCGAGGAGCAGCGCTTCATCATACCCGTCTTTAAGCGCCTCGCGCTTGGCGAGGAGAGAATTCGCATAATTTGCAGTCGTTTTAGACCGCACCATGGTAGCATTTACATGCGGCCGCGTGAAAGAAGAGATTTTGACCCGGATTCCGTTTTTGAGCCCTTCTTCCCCGAGATAGCTTCCCCACGGCCAGACAGCGATGGAGACCTGAATCGGGTTTTCCTTGGGATAAATACCCATTGCTCCGTAGCCGATATGGGCCAGCGGCCTGATATAGCAAGCCTCGATCCTGTTCGCACGGATGGTATCGAGTATGGCCTCGCTTATGGCCTCGCGCGTGAAGGGGATGTCCAGGAAACAGATATGGGCCGAGTCGAAGAAACGATCGACGTGCTCCGGCAACCTGAATACCGCCGAACCGATGTCCGTTTTATAGCAGCGGATCCCTTCGAATACGCCGGTTCCATAGTGAAGTGAATGGCTCAGAATGTGAAGCTTCGCATCATCCCAGTTCACCAACGTGCCGTTAAACCATATCTTTTCCGTTGCCTGGAGCATAGACGTCATTTATAACAGCCTGCAGTTTAATTGTCAATTACTTTTTTCCCCGTTTGATGCTGTTTTGACGGCGAATGACGCAGGTAGACAGGGCGATTGCGGAAAGGCAGAGAAAGCAGGTTTTATAATCTATAATAGATAAAAAATCCCCCTTCCGAAAGGAAGGGGGTATAGGTAAAGGAGGATGAACTTGGGGAGTTCCGCAGGCTGTCGCTTGCGGATTGGTTCCGAAGCTATTTCTTATTAGCTTCCGCTTCGCTGCCTGCAATGGATGGCTTGTCCGTATCGAGCAAATACAAAATTTCCTGAATACGATTCTGCAGGCGGGCAACCGCTTTCTGGATTTCGTGATCCTTCTCCTTTTCATCCATCAGGAGGTATTTTTCAAGAGTTGGCGCGCTGTATTTCAGTTTTTTTTCTTCACCGGGGTCGCTCACAGCTTAAACTCCGCTAGAAACGGTTTCAGATTTTCCAGTAATCTCACTGTACCTGATTACACCATCAGTGTAAATCGCCCGGTCGGGGTATTTTTAGGGTATTGAGAAGGGGTAGCAGTGGACATGAAGTGGCGATACATCAGATAATGCCGGTTTTTCTTGCCTTTACAAGCGCTTCATTCCGGTCCTTGGCCTGGAGTTTTTCATAGATATTTTTTATATGGGTGTGCACGGTATGGGAACTGATATTCAACTTTATCGATATCTCCTTATAGGTCAGGCCCTGTTCAATGCACTTGACGATATCCTTTTCCCGCTGGCTGAGATCATACTGCTCGCCGACGCCCTCATCCCGAAACTCGTGAATCACTTTCCTTGCTATTTTCGGACTCATAGGGGCCCCGCCTTTATTGATCTCGTATATGGCCTCGACGATTTCCCGCGGACTGCTGCCTTTGAGTATGTATCCGGATGCACCCGCTTTGATCGCGGAAAATACGTTTTCCCGGTCTTCGAATACCGTGTGCGCCATGATCTCGAGAGACGGCATGCTTTCCTTTGCTTCCTTGATCATCTCTATCCCCGACATCCCCGGCAATCCGAGGTCGGCAAGCATGACTTGCGGCGCTGCCTTTTTTAAAGAACGCAAGGCATCTTCCGCAGTCCGGTATGCGCCTGCAACGGTAATGCCTGACTCGCCGCCGAGAAGGAGCTTGAGGCTTTCACGTAAAATAGGGTCGTCTTCCACAATTACAAGTCGCATAGTATAACTCCTATCACAGCAATCAATGCCTTACCATACCCTGCGCAGGGTATTTTAAGGGTAAGGGAAGATCGAAGTTTACGATCGTTCCCCGCTTCAGAAAGATTGTCAGGTTACCGCCTATTTCAGCAGCCCGTGTTTTCATATTCGGCAGTCCTCTTCCTTCACTGCCGCTGCCTGCGAGGCCGACCCCGTTGTCTGCTATCGACAGGCGGACCGACTGCCCGTCGATTTCAAATGAAACTTTTACTTCAGAGGCTTTCGCATGCTTGATGACGTTCGTCAAGGCTTCCTTGTAAATTTTGAACATATTCACCCAAATGAGACTTCCCGGCTGTTCATAGATGTCGTCCAATGTCGAGTTGATAAGGAACCGGATCTTGTGAGGCTCGACCATGTTCGTTCCCTGGTTTCTTAATTCGGCAGCCAGGGTCCTCCAGTTCAATTCCTTACTGTCAAGGCTGTGCATGAAGCTGCGAATCTCCGCGATCCCTTCCCGGGAAAGCTTTGATATAGTTGAAAGCGTCGTTTTGACCGTTTCCATGTCTTCCGCTTTCTGAGCGATCTCTGACAGAATGCTGATGTTCGTCGTAATGCCGCCGATGCCGTCATGCAGGTCCATCACGATCTTTTCCTTCTCCATCCGGTGCCTTTTTTCCTCTTCGATGCGCTCCTGGTACTGCCGCACGCTCTCCTCGTAAAATTTTACCTTTGCCTCCTCGGCCCGCTTCCACTCGGTTATATCGAACAGGGTCGCGATGATGGCCGGTTTTCCTCCGAATTCGATGACACCCGCGGTTGTTGCGGCCCACCGATCGCTCCCGTCTTTGCGGATGAATTTAAACTCGTACTCCCGCGGTTTCTGCTCTCCACGCAAACGGGCCTGGCCCCTCTCTTTTGTAAGCTCCTGATAGTCAGGATGGATAAGCGCCCAGAAATCCTCCTGCAGGAGTTCTTCGCGGCTGTATCCGGACATCGTTTCCCCGGCCGTATTTGCATATACCAGTTTCTGTCCCTGGTGGATGAATATTGCGGCGGTTGTTGTCTCGGCAAGCGTTCGGAATTTTTCCTCGCTTTCCTGAAGGGAATGCGTTGCCTCCTTCAGCTGCTGGAAATATCGTTCCCGCTCTTCACGCGCCCGTTTAAGATCGGTGATATCGCGGATAACCGCCGCACGGGCTATTGCGTGTCCTGTTTTCTCGTCGGTGACGCTGAAGCCGTACATGTCGACAGGAATCGGCAAGCCTGTTTTAAAATGTTTCAGCCGGAACTCTCCGCGCCAGACGTCGCTGGGCAGGAGCTGCTCGGCGAACAGGGTGAGGTCTTCCTTCATAATAAAATCGAACATCGTCATTGTTTTGAGGTCGTCCTTGTCCTCGAGGCCGACCAGCCTGCGGCCTGCGCTGTTGACAAACATGATCTTCCCGTCGAGACTCGCCATGCCGATAAAGTCCGAACTGTTTTCGATCAGGAGCGCCATTTGGTCCCGCTCCTCCTCGGCCTGTTTGCGAATGGTAATATCGATAAGGGTTCCCATCACGGCGGGTTTGCCTTTAAATTCGGCCATGCCTGCCGTCATGAGGACCCATCGGTGTTCCCCGTTCTTTCTGACGATCTTGAATTCATACTGCCTGGGCACATCATTGCTGCCGATCAGCCGTTCGCGCGCCCGGGTCTTTACGAGCTCGATATAGTCGGGATGCACGAGGCTCATAAAATCCTTTGTGAGGTATTCCTCGACCGTATACCCTCCGATTACTTCAGCGGCCCGGTTGGCATACAGGAAGTTGCCGCCTTGATGGATGAATATCGCCATAGCAGCTGTTTCCGCCAGGGTCCTGAACTTTTCCTCGCTTTCCTGGAGCGACTGCCTGACACGCCGCGACTCTTCATACAGCTGGGCATTTTCGATGGCTACAGCCGCATGACCGGCAAGCGATTCCAAAAGATCGATATCGCTTTGAAGGTAGGGGTCCTGGTTGCCCTTTCGCCCGAGAACCATAAATCCCTTTACATCTCCTTTGTACGAGAGCGGGATGATGAGTTCCGCCGCCATCTTCTCCATCATCCTGCAGACCATGCCCGCTTCTTCCGAAGTGACTTCGGCCAACTCTTCCCGAACAACTCCGGGGCCAAGCCGCAGCAGCGTGTCGACCATGGTATTATCCAGGCCGGTTTTGGTTTCGTCAAGGCCCGCCGTCCTGCCGCGGCTGCGCGTAAAGGAGCCGCTCTTTTCCTTGAGAACGAGATAAGCGCTGTCCACGCCGAGACTTTTTTTCATGCTGGCTATGATGTAATCCAGAAGTTCATCCAGGTCAAGAATCGTGATGATCGCCTTGATGGATTCCCTGAGCACGCCCTGATAATCGTATTTGTCCTGCACGACGAGCTGCTGGACAATGTGCTGCATTTTTCTGTTGATCCGGGTCCCGTAATAAATGATGCCGATTATAGACAGGGAGATCAGGATCGAGAACGATTCCCCGAGCGCCGGGGTAAGCAGTTTGAACACCCAGATCTGGGCAACAGCGAACAGGGCCACCAGCAGAATAATGGAAAGCACCCGTGAAAAAATAAGCCGGATATCGAAGAGCCGGTTCCGGGTGATCGCATAATAGGTCATGGCGACCCAGGGGAAACTGAAAAAGGACGCGAGCCCCGGTTCAAACCCGAATCCTCCCAGCAGCTGCATAAATCCGGCAGTGAACGCAGCGCCGCCCCCGAATATCAACACACCCTGAAAAAAGTAATTAAGCTGCGCTTTCTTGATTCCGTGGAGCTGTTTTTTCAGTCTGACTAAACCGATCAACAGCCAGACTGCCAGGAGCGACCCGAAGAGCCGGAATACATTTTCAAGGGGTCCCGGATGATTAATGAAGGGAATGACGGAATAACCCGAAGTCACTATCAGATCCGTGAACAGGCAGAGGCCGAGAATAAGAAGCCATGCAGGGTAGAGAACAAGGCCGATACGGCGGCCTACGGGAGCCCTATCGTCTTTCATGTAAAAGAGGATCTGCAAGCCTGCAGGAACCGTGAACCAGCCGATCCAGTTGAGACGGGCTGCAAGGTCGATTGGCAGGCCGAACGAAGCGCGCATATACATGGCTGCGGAGATAAAGGAGAACGCTGCCGAGAAGAACGAGACAGCAGCAACTGCCTTTTGAAGATTGCTTTTCCGGGGATTATTCCTGAGAAGAACGATGCCAAGAGCAATTTCGAGCGCGGAGATTACAAAAAGCGGATAAGCGATTATGTGGAAAAGACTCACTGCGCCGCCCCCTCAACGTTTACCCATTAGAGATCCGCCACGTCCGGGCTGTGTTTCCAGTGGAATGATTGTTCTGTAAAATCAACAAGCTGCGGAGTGTACAGAACAAGTTCTCTAACGAGGGTCTGACAGGATTCATGGCCTCATGTAGCCTTGCGTCGATAAAGGAAATCCGGCTACGGGCATTACCAATTGAGGCACATCTGATCTCTTGCGCGCTATAGTATTTCCCGACCTCGGTAGTTAGTATTGTATGGGAGGTGAGGCTGACAGTCAAGAAATATTCCTTCGAGGACCCGTTTAAAACCGGTTTGTCACTGCGAACAGCTGTTTTTGCAAAGAGCTTGTGTCCCCTCATGGTGGTTTATGACGATTCAGTTTGACAGGGTGCCGAACCGGAGATACAATTTAAGCATCACAAAAACACGCTAAGGGGGCGCCCATGCAGATAAAGAATATCCTTTTTCCCACTGACTTTTCGCAAGGAGCCCGCGCTGCAATGGACCATGCCCTTTCCCTGGCCCGTGACTACAATGCCCGTTTGATCCTGCTCTACGTTATCCAGGACATCAGCATCGCCGAATGGTACATTCCTTCATCGCTGTCGGTGGCCGATCTGATCGAAGATATGGAGAAGAGCGCCTGGAAGGAAATTGATAAATGGGCTGCCGAGGTTTCGGGCCAGGTTAAGGACGTGGAAAAGATGGTAGTCCGCGGCGTCCCGTTTGTCGAGATTATCAGGACCGCGAAAGAAAAGAACGTGGATTTGATTGTAATCGGCACGCACGGCAGGACCGGTATCGATCACATGCTGTTCGGGAGCACAGCGGAAAAGGTCGTGCGCAAGGCGCATTGTCCCGTTCTGACTGCGAGAATAGCAGGCAAGGAATTTAAAATGCCGTGACATCTTTACATAAATTAATGGAAGAAAAAAAGGACAGGCAATGTCAATATGCCTGTCCTTTTTATTTTGTTTTTTCCGTTACAATTATCCTAAAACACGCCTACCTGGCTCTTGCACATTTGGTGAGCAATAATGAGATTGTGTCGGAAGTCTCTCTTTCCTTCCCGCCCGCGCTGAAAGGTCTCGACCGCTTTTTGCCACTGCGAAGACCCTTCCAGGTACAGGCCTTGCTGAAGAACGAGCCTCAGATATTTACTTCTCAGCCGTTCCCGGTATGGCGCGGTCCAGGCCTGGCCGGCGTCACCGGGCAGGAAGGAACCGTGGTAAAGCTCGAGTGCTTTTTCCCCGTAACGGTATGCGTTTCGCCGCGGCGCGCGCCTGTTTGCGGCCGCTCTTATCATGAACACTGCGCCACAGTGCATCCGCCCGCTCATGCATCCGCTCAAAGAACCAGGCATCGATTGAGCAGAAACGATGGTCAAGCGACAGCCGCCTCTCGTTCAGGAGCAGCGCTTTGTCGTTGCCGACCAGCGAGCGCAGCCGCTGCTGCGTGGTTGAGAACGCGCTGTGCGCCGCATCGCCTTCCGAATCCGGCCAGAGGAGATCAGAGCCCTTTTCTTCAGGGACTTCGCTGCCTCCGAATGTGATGAGGGCCTTGAGAAGCATGAGCGGCTTGTGCTGGACCTTGCGGGTAAAACCGAGCGGCTTGCCGTCTTTTAGAATATCAAATTTTCCGAGCGTAATGATCCTGACCGGCCAGGGCCACAAAGGATCAGGAAAAAAGTCCTCGCCATGCGTCAAGTTGAGGGTGCGTATCAGCCGGTGCTAAGATGCTATTCGGCGTCGTGCCGCTCACCTGCACGGTGCTGCCTACCTTGGCTCACGCCTGCTCCACTTCATCAAGCAGACTGAAAAACGGGAGCAGGACCCTGTCCTGCTCCCTCAAAAGCGTTTTCATCTTCGTTGCCACGGTCCGGTTGCTATCGAACAAAGACGCCATACGTTAAGTTGTATCCCTTAGTGCCGACCGAGTCGACTATTAAGGTCTCGCCCGCACCGGTCATGCCATCAAAACGTACAAGCCCCTTTTGTGTGTCCCCTACATAAATCTTTCCCGCTGAATCCACAAAGATGCTTTGCGTCCCGCAAGCGCCAAAGCCGGTGTAGCTGTTCGTGGCCAGCGTCGTCCAGCCTGTGCCGGCCATATCATCCATGCGCACGATCCGGTTATTGCATGAGTCAGCCACGTAAATCTTCCCGGCATTCACGGTGATGCCTTGTGGAAATGAAAACGTGTTGGTCGCACCGGTATAATTAACGCGGTTCGCGCCGGTCATGTCGTCGACCCGAAGGATCGAGCTCGCTGTCGTCGCGTATATTTTTCCTGTCGCATCCACGAAGATGCCGCCGCTGAGATAGTTTATGCTCAGCGTTGTCCAGCCCGCGCCGGTCATATCGTCCATGCGCACGATCCGGTAGTTGCCCGAGTCGGCCACATAAATTTTCCCGGCCGTGTCCATAGTAATGCCGGTCGGCCCTTTAAACTGATTGGTTCCGGCGCCCGTACTGCCCAGGGAGACCCAGCCCGCGCCGGTCATGTCGTCTATCCGAATGATACGATTGTTATCTTTGTCCACGACGTAGATCTTTCCGTTTGCATCCGCGTAAATACCTCGCGGACTGCTGCCAAACTGGTTAACACCGGTGCCGGTTGTTCCGAAGGTGGTCCAGCCTGCGCCGGTCATGTCATTTATCCCCACGATCTCATGGTAGCCTGTTGCATAGATATGTGTGCCGCTACTGGTCCCACCACCCGCCGCACAGGTTATTGCCACGTTCGTCACATTGGCGCCGGCCACGGCGCCGCTGCCGCTCGCGACCGTGCAGGTCTGGCTCGAGGGCTGGGTCTTGACCGTGACGTTGTATGTCCCGCTGTTTGCGACTCCCGTTGCAAACGTGAACGCGCCGCTCGCGGCGATACTCTTGTCATCCCCGCTGTTATTCCGGAGGACGAGCCCCGCGCCCGTCAGTCCGCTCACCGTGCCGCCGATTGTGTAGGTGGTTACTCCGCTGTTCGTCGTGCATGAGATTGCCACATTCGTCACGTTCGCGGCCGACACGCTCCCCGTACCATTGCTGACTACGCAGGTCTGGTTTGCGGGCTGGGTCTTTACCGTGACCGTGTAGCTCGTACTGCCGGTGAGTGCGGTCGCAAATGTGAACGCGCCGTTCGCGGCGATGCTCTTATCGTCCCCGCTGTTATTCTGGAGGACGAGCCCCGCGCCCGTCAGCCCGCTCACCGTGCCGCCGACCGTGTACGTTGCGGCGCCCGGCGTGCCTCCACCTCCTCCACCGCCGCATCCGAATAAAGCCAAGGACGCAATAAGAACCAGAACCACTCCGTACCATGCTGCAACGCGCTGCTTCTTCATGATATTTCCCTCCTGTTTTTTCGGGCCTTATAAAGGGCTCCGTTACTATCTTGGAATAATCGAGACAACAATCCTGCAGTCCTGACGATATCTGCTTTATTGTTTACTCCGATTATTCTCACTGCTGTTTTTTTGTCTTTCTCCCCGAACTCCGCGCCTGATTTGTTTTAGTCCCCTCCGCCTGCTTCGCTCCAGTCTTCACGTCGCAGCAGGCATATCACTTTGCAGGAGCAAAGGCCGGAATTGGGGACGACCGATAAGGGCAATCGTATTCCCAGCTGAAAGAATTGCTCGCCGAATCGTTAATATGCCAGGTAACTTTAACGTGAAGGGTATTATTGCCTTTGTCAATCGCCAGTATTGTCAAGAAACGCTGATACGGGAAATAGTCGTTCACATCGCCTCCCGACCACCATTCAAATGTGCCGGCTGAGGTTGCGAAATCATAATTATCGAAGGTAAATGTGGAACGCGCCCATCCTGTATCGGAATAACCACTCGAAGTGGTTTTCAAATCGTAGAACCCGCTGTACAAGTTATTTTCTTTTTTGGCCGTTTTCGTATGGGTCTCTACCGTCGTCTTGCCCTCTATATCAGTGCCCATGACATATTTTGTTTTATATTCACTTCCTGTTTCCGGGGAGGGCAGGTTCCTGGCATACTCAGTTATTTGGTCGTCACCATAACCCCACTGACAGGAACGCCAATACCACCCCTGCCCGTCAGGACCGAACCAGCTGCCTGAGCCGCATATGCCCGCGTTTTGCTTTACTTGCGATGAGGAAAGTCTGGGCGATGCTGACGCGCCCGAGCCCGGACCACCAGGAACACCTTCCGGCATTGTATACGTAAAGAAGGAAAGGACTTGTGTCTGTATAGTGGGGCCCATTACCGACTGGGAATTCACAATGCCGGTAAGAGTCGCGGTCGTTTCCTGATCTACCGCATCGTTAGAGGTGTCACCGCCCGTGTCCGCGGCATTGGTCCCGCCATTGCTCCCCCCGCCGCACCCGGCGAATACCGCCAGCAAAATGAATGCCGTTGACCAAATAGCCAATTTCTTCAACTTCGTCAATTTCTTCATAAAGAACCTCCTTGGATTAGCGTCTCCGGTTCGAGCGGATGACGCTTCTTGTGTTTGCTTTCTTGGTGTATGTTTCCCCCATCCAGACTGGTGAAGACTCTTTTCTCGCCGGTGCCGGCCTCCTCCACGGTCCCGACGAAATTCCGCGGATTATTTTCTTCCTCCCGGTAGATTCGCGCGATGCAAGTGTTCACACTCTTGTCCGCGACTTCGTTGCCGGCGACTTACTGCACATTGAGGCTGCCTTCATGGCTCAGGATATTGAAGGTATCGTTGCCTACATACTGCAGTTCGATGGCATCATACTGACCGCCGCTGATTGAGCCTGCGGTTCCTACGTTGTGTTTGGGATAGCTGACGGAATCGATGTATAGATTTGGCCGCCGTAAACCACAGCCGCCAGCTTTGTCCCGTCAGAGGATGAGGCAACCGACCTCCAGCTTCTGGTTGATTCGCGTGGCGTCCAGGTAGCGCCCGAATCCGTCGAAGTGTATATCTTGCCGCCCCAAACCACGGCCACCAGCTTTGTCCCGTCGGAGGATGAGGCAACGAAGAACCAGTATCTGTTTGATTCGCGCGCCGTCCAGGTAGCGCCCGAATTTGTCGAAGTGTAAATCTGGCCGTCGTAAACCACAGCCACCAGCTTTGTCCCGTCAGAGGATGAGGCAACCGTCCTCCAGTTTCTGCTTGATTCGCGCGCCGTCCAGGTAGCGCCCGAATCCGTCGAAGTGTAAATCTGGCCGCCGTCAACCACAGCCACCAGCTTTGTCCCGTCAGAAGATGAGGCAACCAACTTCCAGCTTCTGCTTGATTCGCGCGCCGTCCAGGTAGCGCCCGAATCCGTCGAAGTGTAAATCTGGCCGCCGTAAACCGCGGCCACCAGCTTTGTCCCATCAGAAGATGAGGCAACGGAGTACCAGTTTCTGCTTGATTCACGCGCCGTCCAGGTAGCGCCCGAATCTGTCGAAGTGTAAAGCTGACCGTTCCAAACCGCGGCCACCAGCTTTGTCCCGTCAGAAGATGAGGCAACCGACATCCAGTTTCTGTTTGATTCGCGCACCGTCCAGGTAGCGCCCGAATCCGTCGAAGTGTAAATCTGGCTGCCGTAATCCACGGCCACCAGCTTTGTCCCGTCAGAAGATGAGGCAACGGAGTACCAGCTTCTGTTTGATTCACTCGAAGTCCAGACCGCGCCGATCATTTCGATAGCGCTTGCTATTATGGACTGCCATACATTCTGCGCGATCTTCCAGCCGCCTGCGCCGACGCCAGACACCCGGACAATATCGCCAACCGCCGGCGAGGCCGGGACTGTGATCGTGACCTGGGACACATTGTTTGCCATATACCCGGTGTTTGACACGGCCTGTACTGATGTGCCCGTGACATTCACCCACGCAACGCCTGGTCCTGCCGGGCCGGTTGCACCGGTTGAGCCTGTCGAGCCGGTTGAACCTGTCTGGCCGGTAGCGCCGGTTGAGCCCGTTGTGCCGGTCGCGCCGTTGCAAAGGTAATACGTTGTCGTTGTTTCGGCGCTGGCGAGGGCCCCGTCTCTGTCGGAGTCCGCTCCTACATCAACTTTTTTGCCTCCGTTGGCGCAGTTGGCCCCTGTTGGTTCATCGGTAATGATGGTGAGCGTGGAAAACCCATCATTGCCATTTATTCCGTCACTGCCGTTTGCGCCGTCACTGCCGCAGGCCCCGAGCAGAAACCCGAATGCTAAAACCATGGTGCATAACAAGAATGACCTGTTCATTGTCTTCCTCCTCTTTCTTTTATTAGCGCCCCTGTTTTACCCGGACCCCGCTTTTTACGTTATGCTCTGCTTCGTCTAATTCTTCCGCTTTTCTTCTGGCGGCGGGATTCAGGATCGCCCAAAGTTCATCGAGGCTGGTGAAGGCTCTTTTCTCGCCGGCACCCGCTTCTTCCACGGTTCCGACGAAATTCCTCGGATTGTTTTCTTCTTCCCGGTAAATGCGCAGGATATAGCTGTTCATAGTAACGATCTCCGGAGTGCGGCCCGACACAGGCATTTCACCGCTGTGACGAAATCAATGCTACACTCAGATATGCGCACAGTGATGGTTTCTTTTCGTTGCGCAGCATACTAAAGAGAAAGTCACGACAGGGTCACAGATTGCACATTTTTTTTGGGAATTGGCCTGCCCATGAAGGGAAATACAAGATTTTCCGGTATTCCTGCTAAACCGCGGGGAGAAAAGATATTGTATTCGGCCGGTACAGCCGGGGGGGAGCGTTCTGATCTTATTTCAGGAGTGAAGAGTAGAGCGTTTCTGTTTTCAGGTATGTGCCTCTATCGCAAAGGATAGATTCTAGCGCTTTTCACATATACCCGTCCGCGCGTAGCGGACGGGTATATGTGAAACGGAGCTGGAAGCGACACCTGATAGTTACATTTCGAGCTATTTTGGGTCGAATTTGACTTGTTGTCGCAAAAAGGGGGCAATAGAGATCTCGGAGCGACAGGCTTTAGAAAGTGGTCCCCACGCTTATTCCCGCGTAGTGGGTGAGGTTTTCATATGTTCCGTTCAGAATCCCGTTCTGGACTGAACGGTCACGGAAGAGGGCGATATCGTAAAAGCCGTCGATCCACCAACTCGCCGCGCGGTATCCCGCTCCGATGCTGATGTTATGCTGGTCGGCATCCGGGTTTCCCGGTTCGAGTGTATGATCCGGAACCGGCGAATTAAGGAACGCGTAACCGGCCCGCAACGCAACGGCATCGCTCATCCAAAACTCCGCGCCGAACTTCAGCTGCCAGGAGTCTTTCCAGTCCAGGGCGGTTTCGGTATCAACCAGACCTGCTGCAGGAACTTCCCGGTCGATGTTGAGTTGCATACGTTTAAAGCTGGACCAGCGGACAAGTTCCACGTCCGCACCGACAACATACTCCCGGTCCCGCGTGAAGGAGATTCCTGCGCTGTATATTTCAGGGAATCGAGTCCTGGTCGAAACACCGGTTTTGTAAGACTCCCCTCCGAACAGGGGCTGGAACGCGGGGGCGATGCGCTCAATGGTCATTTCTCCCTGGTTGTTGACGCTGATGGCGCTCCGGTATGCAAAACCGATCCTTACCGCCTCCCCCATTCTTGCGAGCACGCCCAGGTTATACCCCCATCCGCCTCCGTCCGCTTCAACTGCCGATGAAGCATCGCCGGCGCCTGCCAGGGACTGGTCGATCATACGCTTCATTTCCATGACAGAGCGCAGGTAATCGACCCCGAACGCAAGTGATAGGGTTTCTGATTGCCGCCAGGCAATTGTGGGATTTAGGGAAAAGGTTGCAATGCTGCTTTCTACCGATACATACCGGGTCGGACCGGAGGGGTCCCATTTTCTGCCGCCGATTCCGAAAGGAGAGTACAGCCCGAGACCGAAGACGAGATCGTTGGTGTCAAGATCGGTCGCGGCATACAAATGGGGAGGAAAGAAGACCTGCGATTCCGTCCGAGCGGAGTTCGAGCCCGAAGAATCCGTATACTCGGTAGAGGGAGCGACAGCGGTAATGCCGCTGTACAGAACCGTCCCTTTTGTTTGGGTCAGCCCCCCGGGATTGAAGAGAATCGCCGAGGGATCGTCAGCCACCCCCACGAAAACGGTGCCCATGCCGGCAGCCCTGGAGCCGTGCACGGGTCCGCCGGCAAAGGCATTCCCTGCAGATGCCATCCATACACAGAAAAACATCAAAATATATCTGAATGTCACGTCGACTCCTCTGTTTATTTTCCCCTGGTTTTATAAAAAACAGCCTCTGCTTCTGCTGAATGGGTCCACAGCGCGGCTTGCTGCATTAATCTGCGTCGGATGTATCCCGGGCGGAGGAGGAAAGGGAAGGGTGTTGTCCCGACGGATAGAACTGATCTACATTGCAAATTGCAAAATATACTATTGAAACACGCAAGCGGAAAATAGTTTCATAACCGAACATATTGCAATTCTCTGCCGCGTTATGTGATTATATATTTGTGCATTATGTTGTCAAGAATAAAATTTGAGAAAAGTTAATTCTGGGAATATTGGCAACATGATAAGAGGGAAAACTGTTAAAAAAAGTTTTTTGTCTGGAGCCGAACGACGGGAGGGGAGCATGCCGCGTTTATTACAGGAGTGAAGAGTAGAGCGCTTCTGTTTGCTTCGAGGGGGAAATTCCAAGCGCGGAAAATAAGACCGTCCTGCAATGATCAAAGACCCTGATTGCCTCGGCCTTTTGGCCTAGTCTTTGGTAGCACATCATAAGATGCTGATAGAACTCCTCGGCGAATTCGTCCGTTTCAAGCCCGCGCTGAAAGATTTCCACTGCTTTTCTCCACTGTGCGGACTCTTCCAGGTACAGACCCTGCTGAAGAACGAGCCTCAGATATTTACTTCTCAGCCGTTCCCGGTATGGCGCGGTCCAGGCCTGGCCGGCGTCACCGGGCAGGAATGGACCCTGGTAAAGCTCGATTGCTTTTTCCCCGTAACGGTAAGCGTCTGCCGCATCGCTCTCTCGTTTGCTGACCGCTCTCATCATTGGCCGCGCGCCACAGGGACTCCGCCCGCTCATGCATCCGCTCGAAGGACCACGCATCGACCGAGCAGAAGCGATGATCGAGCGACAGCCGTCTCTCGTTCAGAAGCAGGCGCTTTTTCGTTCCCGACCAGAGAGCGCAGCCTCTGAAGAGTGGTTGAGAACGCGCTGTGCGCGGCGTCGCCTTCCGAATCCGTCCAGAGGAGATCGCTGATCTTTTCTTCAGGGACTTCGCTGCCTCCGAATGTGATGAGGGCCTTGAGCAGCATGAGCGGCTTGTGCTGCACTTTGCGGCCGGATCCTGCCGCGTTTGCCGTCCTTCAGCAGGCTGAATCCGCCAAGGGTGACGATCCTGAGCGGCCAGGGCCAGGCTTCGCTCACTGCCGCCGGATCGTCCGGCTCGAGACTGTGAGCCTTGATGAGCTGCAAGGTAAATTCCCGCTCGATCCCGGCTTCAAGCGCCCTGGCGCACAGCCTTGCCAGCGTTTTACGCCGCCATCCTGCTATGTTCATTATGGTATGCTCCTTGCCCAGCGACAGGGCGCGGCGGAGCATTGTCAGGCCTTTTGCATCGGAGGAAGCGCTTTTTTCGGAAAACTCGAACAATGCATTCAAGAGAAGACAGGAAAATTCAATGAGGCAGCTCTTCATCATGCGGGCGATCCCGAGCGCTTTTTCCGCGCGCTCGCGCGCCTCGCCAATATTGCCTGCGTGAAAAAGGGCCTGGCTGAGATTGTACAGACTCCAGGCAAGAGGAAAAAGGGGGCGCTGCCCGCGGCCACCAGTTTTTCCGAAAGACGGGCCTGTTCCAGGGACGCCGCGAAGTCATCACGGCAGCGGGCATCACAGGATGCGAGAATATGATAATTGCCCGCTTCAAGGGGATTATCGAAGTTCGTTGCCGCGGCCAGTCTTTGTACAAGTTCCGATGAAGCCGCGCAATCGCCGGTGATGGTGGCGCAATAAGCTTCCTGTGTGTACAGTTTCCAATCGTTATGATGAATACCGTGGAAGCGTGCTGTTTCCAGTCCTTCGGCAACTGCTTTCCGGCAGGCCTCGAACGAGGCCGTGGCCCACCCGTGAATTGCCTTCATCGTGTGCCCCGTGATCCTGACCACAGGCGGGACCTCCGGCGCTTTCATGGCCTGATGCAGGTCCTGCATCAGCGAAGGCGTGTCAGCGGAAAAACCGATCCATATGTAATAATGCAGCAGAAAGGCCGCATTGATCACCCGCTGGCTGTTATCGCGACAGGAAGGCATAAGCGACCGCGCTCGCTCGAACCAGAAGGAGAACCGGGGATGATCGGGACGACTCTGATACAAGATGGTGAAAATGGCAAAGGTCGCGCGGATTTCAAGCTCAGAAGAGGGAAATCCGTTTGACTGTTTAACAATGTCCTCAAGCTCGTTTAGCCATCGGTCCACCCGGGTGAAGTCGCTGAAGACGATCACATAGGTGTCCAGTATCCCCAGGCAGGCCAGGATCAACCCTTCGCGAATGCCCTCTTTCTTGAACAGTTCGAAGGCAGATTCGAAGCGCTTCCGGCTTTCTGCCGGGTTGAAAGGCCCCAGGCAGACGGCATGCCAGTAAACGAGCCAGGGCGCGGAATCGACCGTTTCCCGGGGAAGCCGTTCGATCCACTCCTGGAGCGTCCTGTTTCTGCCCTGGCTGATCAGTTGCTGCGCGTTTCCGAGAATGATGCTGATGAGGCCGCTCCAGTCCTGCGCGGCGCTCAAAAGCTCGATCGCGTCCTCCATCTGGCCTTCATTCAGCAGCAGGGCGGCCGCTTTCATTCTGAGCTTGGCCATGTTCTCCGCAGTCATGACGGCGGCGGCGCGGGTTTGCAGGAAGGCCCTGAAGAGCGGATGGTAACGGAATGCGGGGGAGGAACCGGAAATTCTTCCGGTAAAGAAATTATGACGGTTCAGTTCGGACAGAATATGCCCCGCATCGCTCAGGCCGCTCATCTGTTCAGCGGCCCCTGCGGTAATTGTTGGGAGGAAAGCTGTGGCGAGCAGGATTTCCCTCGTCTTATCGTCCAGCTTATTGAAAACTTCCCCGGCGAAATATTCGAAGACCCCGGGCCGCAGGTGCTCTTCGGGTAAAGTCCCGGATTTCTCCGTCTCCGCGCCCTGCAACAGCAGCACAAGCCCCGCAGCCCATCCCTCGGTTTTGGCAAGCAGATGCCCGATCGCGTTTTCCGTCAGCTTCACATTGCGGCTGACGAACTGCTTCGTTTCATCGAGCGTGAAGCGGAGTTCTTCCCACCCTACGATCCGGATCGCGTTGTTGGCCCGAAGGCGCGAAAACGGGGCAGGCGGTTCGTTCCTGCTCAGGATAAACACCTGGATGCCTTCGGGAACAAGGGACAATGCATTTTGCATGACGCCATGAAACAACGACTCTTCCGGCACGTCCTGGTAATTATCAAACACAACGGCAAAGGGAGGCTTTAATCTACTGTAAAGATTTTCAAAGAACCGCTGAGTAAAGGTCGGAATGCCCCCGAGATATTCCGGGGTCAAAAGAGGGAGGGGCTTGCGATAGCGGGGCGCGGCTTTTTTCGTTGCCAGGCCCAGGTAATAGAAAAACGAGGCGATATCCGAGTCGCGCTCATCCGCCTGGTACCACAGGCTCGGAAGCTTGCGCGCATCGAGATAGCCGGCGATGAGGGAGGTCTTGCCGGAACCTACCGGCCCCGTCACCCAGAGAATCGGCTGTTTTCGCGCACCGTCGAGAAGCCGGAAAAGTCTTTTGCGAGGAGTGATTTCCTGTGCGTTCGGACGGCTGATTTTGGCTATCCCGAGCTCTTTCATCGACGGTGATTTCACCTCTGCAGGTCGTACATCTGTGCGCTATTTCAAACTATCGGACGCTGATGCCGGAGGATACCTCAGCGTCCGCTTAAAATCAAGGTATAATTCCCCGGGCCGGATGCTGACCAATGGGATACGAGCGCCCCCGAGGTGCGGGATGTTTTATACTGTTCCTCTTTGACGTTCCCGGAAATTGACGAGGACCCCGACCGAGGGTGTGCAATCCCGCCTTTTCCGAGTCTAAATGGTTTATAACTTTTCACGTGACCTCGGAAGGAGAGGGGGCGGCCGGGCTTATTTCAGGATAGAAGAATAGAGCGCTTCTGTCTGTTTCGAGGGTGAAATTCCAAGTGCGGAAGAAAAAATGTCCCGGCAATTTTCATAAACCCGGATCGCCTCGGCTTTCTGGCCGAGTTTACGGTAACACATCATAAGATGCTGATAGAACTCTTCGGCGAGTTCGTCCGTTTCCAGCCCGCGCTGAAACGTCTCGACAGCTTTCCGCCACTGTGCGGACTCTTCCAGGTACAGGCCCTGCTGAAGAACAAGCCGTAGAAATTTGCTTCTCAGCCGCTCCCGGTATGCCGCGGTCCAGGCCTCGCTGCCGTCACCGGGCAAAAAGGAACCCTGGTAAAGCTCGAGTGCTTTTTCTCCGTGTCGGTATGCTTCCGCCGTGGTTCCCGGCCGTTTTCCGCCGCTCTCGTCGGGAACACTCCTCCACAGGGACTCGGCCCGTTCATGCATCCGCTCAAAGGACCAGGCGTCCACATGGCAGAAGCGAGGATCAAGGGACAGCCGTCTCTCGTTCAGGAACAGCGCTTTGTCGTAACCGACGAGGGCACGCAGTCTCTGAAGCGTGGTTGAGAAGGCGCTGTGCGCCGCGTCGCCCTCCGAGTCCGGCCAGAGGAGGTCCGTGATCTTTTCTTCCGGGACTTCGCTGCCTCCGAACGCAATGAGGGCCTTGAACAGCATGAGCGGCTTGTGCTGCACTTTGCGACCGGAGTCCGCGCGTTTGCCATCCTTCAGCACCTCGAACCTGCCCAGCGTGACGATCCTGAGCGGCCAGGGCCAGCTTTCGCCCGTGTTCACCGGATCGTCAGGCTCGAGATTGTGAGCCTTGATGAGCTGCAATGTAAATTCCCGTTCAATGCCGGCGTCAAGCGCTCTTGCACAGAGCCCGGACAGAGTCTTACGCCGCCACCCGCCTATATTCATGATCGTATGCTTCTTGCCCAGTGAGAGGGCGCGGCGGAGCATCGTCAGGGCCTCGGCGTCGGACTCGCCGCTTTTTTCGGAAAACGCGAACATGGCTTTCAAAAGCAAACAGGAGAATTCGAGCATAACGCTCTTCATCATGCGGCCGATCTGAAGCGCTTTTTCCAGGCATTCACGAGCCCCGGAAATATCGCCGGTGTGGAAGAGGGCCTGGCTCAGATTGTAGAGTCCCCAGGCAAGGGGAAATGGTGCGCCGCCCTCAATCACCGTTTTTTGAGAAATGCGCGCGTGTTCCAGGGACGCTGCGAAGTCGTCGCGGCAGCGAGCATCGAAGGAAGCGAGCAGATGATAGTGGCTCGCATCAAGAGGATTGTCGAAGTTCGTTGTCGCGGCCAGCTTCTGCAAAGCCTGTGATGATGCCGCGCAATCGCCTGTTATGGTCGTAAGATACACGTCCTGGGCGTAGAGTTTGCTTTCGTAATGATGGATGCCGTGGTAGCGGGCTGTCTCCAGCGCCTCGGCAACCGCTTTCCGGCCCGCCTCATACGAGGCTGTGGACCACCCGTGAATTGCCTTCATCACGAGCCCCATGATTCTGATTACGGGCGGGACATCGGGCGCCTTCATGGCCTGATGCAGGTCCTGCATCAGGGCAGGCATGTCCTCGGAAAAACCGATCCATGAATAATAATGCAGCAGAAAGGTCGCATTGATCACCCGCTGGCTGTTATCGCGACAAGAGTGCATGAGAGACCGGGCTCTCTCGAACCAGAACGGGAACCGGGGATGATCGGGACGGCTCATATACAGGATGGTGAACAAGGCAAAGGTCGCGCGGATTTCAAGCTCCGAAGAGGGAAATCCGCCGCACTCTTTGACAATCTCTTCAAGTTCGTTTATCCATCGGTCCACCCCGGTGAAGTCGCTGAAGGCGACCGCATAGGTATCCAGAATGCCCAGGCAGACGAGAATCTCTCCTTGACGATTGCCCTCCTTCTTGAATAGGTCGAACGCCGCTTCTAAACCACTCCGGCTTTCTATTGGGTTGAAAGGCCCCCGGCAGACCGCCTGCCAGAATAAGAGCCAGGGAACCGAAGCGATCATTTCCCGGGGGACCCGCTCGATCCATTCCTGGAGGGTCCTGTTTCTGCCCTGAGCCATAAGTTGCTGCGCGTTTCCGAGAATGAGCCCTATGAAGCCGTTCCAATCCTGCGCGGCGCAAAGAAGCTCTATTGCGTCCTCCAACTGGCCTTCATTCAGCAGCAGGTGAGCAGCTTTTATTCTGAGACGCGCAATGCTCTCCCTGGTCATCGTCCCGGCAGCGCGCGTTTGCAGGAACGTTTTGAAGAGCGGATGGTAGCGGTATGCCGGCAAGGGCCCCGAAATTTTTCCGGTGAAGAAATTATTCCGGTTCAGTTCGGCCAGGATAGCTCCGGCATCGTGGAGACCGGTCATGTTTTCGGCAAGCCGGGCTGTTATTGCCGGAAGGAACGCGGTTTCGAGCAGAAGATCCCTGGTCTTGTCGTCAAGTTTATTGAATACTTCTCCTGCGAAATAATCGAAGACTTCGGGCTGCAGGCGATCGCCCGCGGATGGACATTCGGACTTCTCCGCCGCTGTGCCTTCCATGAGGAGCACAAGGCCCGCGGCCCATCCCTCGGTTTTCGTATGCAGTTCCGCGACGGCGTTTTCCGTCAGCTTCACTTTCCGCCTGACGAATTGCTTCGTTTCATCAAGCGTAAAGCGGAGCTCATCCCAGCCGACCAGCCGAATCGCTTCGTTTGCACGAAGGCGCGAAAAAGCGGCGGGCGGCTCGTTCCTGCTTATGATAAACACATGGATGCCTTCGGGAACAAGCGACAATGCGTTTTGCATGACGCCGTGAAACAAGGCCTCTTCAGGCACGTCCTGGTAATTATCGAAAACAACCGCAAAGGGAGGCTTTAATCTGGTGTAAAGATTTTCAAAGAACCGCCGGGTAAACGTTGCGATCCCGCCGAGATATTCCGGGGTCAAAAGAGGAAGGGGCTTGCGATAGCGGGGCGCGGCTTTTTTCGCTGCCAAACCCAGGTAATAGAAAAACGAGGCGATATCCGAGTCGCGGTCGTCCGCCTGGTACCACAGGCACGGAAGCTTGCGCGCGTCGAGATAGCCGGCGATGAGGGAGGTCTTGCCGGAACCTGCGGGCCCCGATACCCAGAGAATCGGCTGCTTCCGCGCACCGTCGAGAAGCCGGAAAAGTCTTTTGCGGGGAATAACGCCGCTTGCATTGGGACGGCTTATTTTGGCTATGGGAATTTGTTTTACCAACTGTGACTCCAGAAGAGGACCGCGCTCGACGGCAAAATCCTAAAAAATTATAGGTGACAGCGGAAACAGCGCAAGGATAACGTAAGATTCATTTTCGATCAAGGTAAAAATCACATATTCATAAAGAATGATGAGCCTTTGCGTCGATTCGTGCACGCAGCCTGGGCTTCGTCCGAGTCTTTCCATTTGGTCAGGGGACCGCCTTAAATTTGATTTGCCTTGCAAGCTCTCTTGCCCTATAATGTCGCGGAAAATCATAATGCAGCATCATTGTTAAAAGGAATCGAGGAGCAGGCATGGGGAAAAATCTCGTTTATAAAATACTCGAATCGCATCTGGTAGAGGGCAACCTTGAGGCGGGTTCGGAGATCGCGATAAAAATCGACCAGACCCTTACGCAGGATGCTACCGGCACCATGACGTACCTTCAATTCGAGGCGATGGGCGTGCCGAGGGCAATGACGGAACTTTCGGTAAGCTACGTTGATCACAACACGCTCCAGGACGGGTTCGAAAACGCCGACGACCACAGGTACCTTCAAACCGTGGCATCACGATACGGTGTTTACTACTCAAAGGCGGGAAACGGCATCTGTCACCAGGTTCATCTCGAGCGTTTCGGAAGGCCCGGCAAGACGCTTCTGGGTTCCGATTCTCACACGCCGACCGGCGGCGGCATCGGCATGATCGCGATCGGCGCGGGCGGTCTTGATGTCGCGGTCGCGATGGGCGGCGGAGCATTCTATCTGACCTGCCCCAAAGTGGTAAAAGTCAACCTCACCGGCAGGCTGCAGCCGTGGGTATCGTCAAAGGATGTTATTCTCACTATTCTGAGAATGCTGACCACCAAAGGCAATGTGGGGACCGTCATCGAATACGGCGGGGATGGTGTAAAAACCCTGACCGTGCCGGAACGCGCGACCATTACGAACATGGGCGCGGAACTCGGTGTGACAACCTCTGTTTTTCCGAGCGACGAGCTCACCAAAGCGTTTTTGAAGGCACAGCGCAGGGAGAACGAATGGGTTGCGCTTGCGGCCGATACTGACGCAGAGTACCACAAGGTTATCGATCTTGACCTCAGGACAGTGGAACCGTTGGTGGCAAAGCCGCATTCGCCGGATAACATCGGGACCGTGAAGGAGCTTGCGGGAACCAAGGTGGATCAGGTAATGGTGGGCTCATGCACCAATTCTTCGTATCGTGATCTTATGATCGTGGCTTCGATGCTCAAAGGCAGGCGGGTGTTCTCGGACGTAAGTTTCGGGGTTGCACCGGGGTCCCGGCAGGTGATGGAGATGATTGCAAAAAACGGCGCGCTTGCCGACATCGTCTCGGCCGGCGCCCGGGTGCTGGAATCGACGTGCGGTTTCTGCATAGGCGCGGGCCAGGCGCCCAAAACAGACGCAGTATCGATCCGGACAAGCAACCGTAATTTCGAAGGGCGCTCTGGAACGAAGAGCGCGAAAGTATTTCTTGCAAGCTCGGAAGCAGCGGTTGCTGCCGCCCTTACCGGCGCGATCACTGACCCGCGCGAGCTCGGCATACCATATCCGGCAATCGAAATTCCATCGGAATTCTGGATCGATGATTCGATGATTCTCCCTCCCTCGAAGGATCCGTTGTCAATCACGATCTCGCGGGGACCGAATATCGGAGATCCGCCCGCAGCGGAAGCTCTTCCGGATGCTATTAAAGGAATCGTCACTATCAAGGTCGGTGACAAAATAACGACGGACCATATCATGCCCGCAGGATCGAGATTGAAGTACCGGTCGAACATTCCGAAATACGCAGAGTTCGTGTTCGAGGGAGTGGATGCGACCTTCTCCAAGCATGCGCTCGAGAACAAGAAGGCAGGAACACATAATATTGTTATTGCCGGGGCAAGCTACGGACAGGGTTCAAGCCGCGAGCATGCCGCGATCTGCCCGATGTACCTAGGCGTGAGGGCGGTCGTCGCGAAGTCGTTCGAGCGGATCCATGCCGCAAACCTGATCAATTTCGGCATTCTGCCGCTCACCTTTGCGAGTGAAGCGGATTATGACGTAGTAGCAGCGAATGATAAAGTTGAGATCAGCGACATAAAGGCCGCCCTCGCGAAGGGCACGGACCTTGTCTTGAAAACATCAGGCGGGAAAACCATCACGCTCAAATATTCCTTAAGCGCAAGACAGAGGGACATTCTTCTTGCGGGCGGGATGCTAAATTACACAAGAGCGCAGAGCACGTAAGTTAAATCAAGCTCCGGCATAGTATCACTCAATAATTAAAGGTTGCTGGACAACAGCAGCCTTTATTTGTTTCACCTACGAAGTGTTAAGGCGATCAAAAGATAATATTGGCAACTCCCGGTAGAAGTTTGAACACACAGGTCACGCGCCGCTTTGAGATGTTATTATGCGAATGGGTGTGTCAAGGTAAAGTTGATGACAGAATTCTCAGCCTGATTTCCGATATTCGTTCTTGTAAAATTGGCGATTCTGGCCCACAATGGGGTGAGACGCGACAGCACCCTGCTCTCCCGCTGCGCAGGCGCAAACGCTGGGTGCAAGCGGGAGGCTGCGTTAATTTCAGAAAACCGCGGCTCCTTGCAGGAGGAGCTCCAGTTGTTGGAAATGAGGTCATGCAGGAACGCCCGCCGACAACCAAGATTACGAGACCGACAGTTTCCGGAGTTTTCCAACGGGAAAGACTCTTTCGTCTGCTTGACGACGGTCGAAAGCGGACCGTCGTCTGGGTGTCCGGGCCTGCGGGATCGGGGAAAACAACTCTCGTCTCCAGCTATCTCGACGCCCGAAATCTGGCCTGCATCTGGTATGTTGTGGACCAGGGAGACGCGGACATCGCAACCTTTTTCAGTTATGCGGGCCGCGCCGCCGCGAAAGTGTCTTCCCATAATCGAACGCCTCTCCCGCTCTTGACCACTGAATATCTACAGGGGATCCCCACTTTTACCAAACGTTACTTTGAAAATCTCTGCGAGCGATTCAACACTCCCTTCACTATCGTATTTGACAATTACCAGGACGTCTCGGATGGCCCGAATTTCCACGAAATGGTTGTCTCCGGCATTGAAGTGATCCCTCCGGGGATCAATGTGATTATACTGAGCAGGAATGAGCCGCCGCGGCAGTTTGCCCGTTTGCGCGCGAATAACAAGATCGGGTCCGTCGGATGGAGCGAGATACGCTTCACACCGGAGGAATCCCGTGAAGTTGTTCGAACATGTGGACAGGCAAATCTGACTGACGAGACGCTTGCGGAGGTATACCGGAAGACCGAAGGATGGATGGCAGGCCTCGTACTCTTTGTGGAGGGCACGAAACGAGCAGGCATCGATCCAGCCACGCTGACCAGGCTGGTGCCGGAAACCGTTTTTGATTATTTTGCAACCGAGATTTTCGAGAAGACGGATGCCGTAACGCGGGAATTTCTGCTGAAGAGCTCGGTCCTGCCGTCGATGACTCCGCAGACAGCCGAAAGGCTGACGGGGGTCCGCACATCTGGGGAGATCCTGTCCCAGCTCCACAGAAGCCACTACTTCATTGAAAAGCGAACCGAAGAAAATCCTGTTTACCACTATCATTCCCTGTTCAGAGAGTTCCTCCTGATGAAGATGAAAAGTCTTCTGAGTTCAGAGGAGCGCGCCGTGATTCTGGGGAATGCCGCCATTCTCCTGGAGCAATCGGGACAGATCGAACAGGCGTACCTTTTTCTCCGGGATGCCCGGGATTGGGAAGGGCTCGTCCGATTGATACTCGGTCATGCTCAGTCGCTTATTAGGGAAGGCAGGGGGAAGACGCTCCAGGAATGGCTGGCTGGTCTTCCGAAAGAGATTGTCAATAACAATCCCTGGCTCCTTTACTGGACGGGCCTTTCGAGAATGCCGTTCAGTCTTGTTGAAAGCAGAGATTATCTCGACCGGGCTTTCCAGATGTTCAAGCGCCAAAAAGAAGCTTCGGGGCTGTATCTATCCTGGTCCGGGATTGTCGATACGTTTGTTTATAGCGGAGGAAGCTTCGCTCCGCTTGATGCATGGATTGCGGAGTTCGAGGCGCTTCAACGTGAATATCCGGAATATCCCTCTCCGGAGATTGCCGCCCGGGGCATCGAAGGCATATTCTGCGCTCTTATGTATCGCCAGCCCCATCACCCGGACCTTCCGCAGTGGGCGCGCCGGGTAGAAGATGCGGTGCTCGGCAGCTGCGACATTCGTTTGCAATCGAAGTTGAGCAGCCAACTCATCCTCTATTTTACGTGGTGGACCGGAGATCTTGTAAAAGCCAAATTGCTTATCGACGGACTGAAGTCGTCGATCCGGAACCGGGAAGTTGACCCTCTGTCTTTCATTGTTTGGCGCGCCATCGAGGCCACGTATCACTGGATGAAGGCCGATCACGAAAATTGCATGCTTGCGGTCAATGAGGGGCTGAGGACCGCGGATGAAAACGGGATTCATATCTGGGATTTCATGTTATTCGGCGCCGGAGCGGCTATAAGCGTCATAACGGGAAAATCAGAAGAGGCGCTGGTGTTTCTTGAAGGAATGAAATCCGCCATTAATCGCTCCGATTCAATGAACTTGATCGGCTATTATCACCATTTTTCAGGCCTCGCGGCGCTTTTCCGGGGAGATACCGCTGCGGCCTATGAGCATTCTCAAAATGCTTTTACCTTTGCATCAAAATCCGGAGCGCCTTTTTACATGGCGCAGTCTTTTTTTGCGCTCGGCCTGATTCTGCTCGAACGCAAAGAAAGGAAGGAGGGGCTGGCCTGTCTTGCAAAGGCAAAAGCTATCGCCGTCTCGATAAACTGCAAGACAGCGGAATACTGCAGCCTGATGACCGAGGCCTGGTATTTTCTGAGAAAGCGTGAAATAGCGGCAGGACTGAAAGCCCTCACCAGGGCGATGACGATCGGCAGAAAACAGGGCTTTGCGAGCAATGCGTCATGGCTTCCCGACCGTGTGTCCTTCCTCTGTACAAAGGCTTTGGAGGCAGGGATCGAAACAGACTATGTGCGCGAACTTATCAAAAAACGCAATTTAACGCCTCCTGACGTAATGCAATTAAATCCGCAATCCGAAATCCGCAATCAGCAATTGGAAAACTGGCCCTGGCCCCTGAAAATCTATACACTCGGAAAATTCCAAATTGTTAAAGATGATGTGCCGGTGAAATTTTCAGGCAAAGGCCAACAGAAGCTGCTGTCGCTGTTCAAGGCGATAATTGCATACGGCGGCACGGATGTAAGCAGGCAACGATTGATCGACGCTCTCTGGCCGGACTCCGACGGCGCTCAGGCGCACCAGTCATTTGAAATCACGCTCCACCGGCTCCGCCGGCTGATAGGCGACGATAAGGCAGTTCTGCTGAACGAAGGACTGGTCACACTTGATCCCCGGCGCTGCTGGGTCGACGTTTTCGCTTTTGAACATATTATCGGCCAGGCTAAAGACGTGTTCCAGGGCGCACCCAGGAAGGAATCCGTGAAACAGGCCATTCATTTCGCGGACAAAATTTTGAGCTTGTATGCAGGGCACTTCCTCGAACTCGAAATTGAGCAGCCATGGACCATCTCCCTTCGAGAGCGCCTGCGGACGAAATTTCTGGATTCGATCGTCCGCTGCGGGCAATGCCTTGAAAAGGCCGGGCATGAGGAAAAAGCGGTAGAATATCTTGAGAAAGGTCTGGAGCGGGACAATCAGTACGAAGAACTCTATCAGGAACTCATGTCTTGCTATGGTAAGCTCGGCCAAATTTCAGCGGCCAGAGAAACGTACCGCCGCTGCAAAAAGGTCCTCTCCGCCGGGTTTGGCGTTGATCCTTCCCCCAGAACCGAAGAGGTATATTCCCGGATAGCATCCCAGCCCGAAACGTAGTTGCCAGTCCTCAACCAATACCAAGAGCCACCTGTTCATTCGAAATATCCGCTGTAATCCCAATCTTCTGAATTCCGACCCGCCAAAAAAACCAATAAAACCATTTACCGACAAGGCGCTAAGAGCGCGAAGGAAATCTAAGGCAACATCTTAAATTTTAATCTTATTTTCGCGTCCGTCGCTCCTTCGCGGTTCCAAGGTTTTTGTCTTTTTATCGGTCTGAGGCTCGCCTCGTTAAACATTCAAAAACAAAGGGATAGGGCAGAATGGAATCCGTAATGAAAAATTTACTGAGAACTGATCCTGTAAGCAATTTGTATGCTCGCCCATGATAGATATATACTACTTAGGTTTGCACAATTTTTTCTGAGAGGCGAAAGACCACCGGTAGTGTAATAGAAAGGAGCGGAAGATGAAAAAATACCACGGAGTACTGGGCCTGTTTATCGCTGTTGCCGCTTTAACTGCCTGTGCCGGCAGCGGCAACGGGCGGGGCGGCAGTTTGACCGCAGCCATGCCATATTCAGTCAGCGGCACGGTAAGCGGTTTACAAGGAACGCTCGTACTGCAGAACAACAAGGCTGACGACGTAACGATCACCGCGAACGGCTCTTTCACATTTCCTGCCAGGGTGAATGCCGGAAATTCCTATGCGGTCACTGTCCTTAGCAATCCTATCGGACAACTGTGCCTTGTTTCAAACGGCTCCGGAACAATTTTCTCTGCAAATATTACGAATGTGTCAGTGTCCTGCATGAACAGAGGAATGTTAGACCCGACATTCAACAACCCGAAAGGGTATCTCATACAGAGCAACGCTGCAGGAGAAAATTCGGATGACTTCGGGAATGCGGTTGCGATTGATCCCAAGGGTCGAATAATTGTTGCAGGAAGCAGCGTAAACAATTCGGGAGGTGTGGATCTGGCAGTCTGGAGGTTTAATGCTGACGGAACCCTGGATGGCACTTTCAACGGGAGCGGTCTTGTCACCCGTAACAGCTCATCGACTGACAATGCAGCCGACTACGGCAAATCGGTTGCCCTTGATTTGTACGGCAAGATCGTTGTTGCCGGCAGCAGCCGACTGAGCGGTGGGAATACCGACATGGTGATATGGCGGTTCAACGAGGACGGAACCGTCGATACGAGCTTTAACGCGAGCGGTTATGTCAGGCACGACAACGCAGCAGGCGGCGAGGGCGATGATAGCGGGAATGCCGTCGTTATTGATGGTCAGGAACGAATTGTCGTTGCAGGATACAGCAAAAACAGCTCAGGCAATTTCGATCTCGCGGCCTGGCGGTATAACCCGAATGGGACCGTGGATACGGGACTAAACGGCAGCGGAATTATCGTTCAAAACAGCGCGGCAAGAGGTAATGGCGACGATATCGGAAAAGCCCTTACAATAGATGCGAACGACAGGATCGTCGTTGCCGGCAGCAGCGTCAACACGTCGGGTTTTACCGATATGGTCGTTTTGCGCTTCAAATCTGATGGGGCGCTCGATACAACCTTCAATACTTCGGGAATCGTTGATCTCCCTGCCCTTTCGGGTTCCAATTCCAACGCCGTCGCAAATGGGGTCGCGATCGACCCTCAAGGAAGGATCGTTGTTACCGGCTCAAGCGGAAACAGCGTCGGCAACATCGATATGCTCGCATGGCGGGTCAAAGCAGACGGTTCGCTTGATCCTGACTTTAACGGCAACGGTGTTGTCATCAGCAACGGCGCGGCCGGAAGCAACGGGAACGATACGGGCAATGGCATTGCTCTGTCGGGGGATGGCAGCATTTATATAACGGGCGGCAGCGTAAACTTTGCCGGCAGCAAAGACATGGTAATCTGGGCATTTAATTCGGATGGAACGCCGGTAGAAGATTTCAGCAATTACGGAATTTTTGTTCACAATAGCGCAGCAGGCGGCAACGGCGACGATACGGGAAGCGCTATTGTTCTTAATCCGGACGGCAGAATAGTCGTCGCGGGAAGCAGTCAAAACAGCAACAGCAATTTTGATATGGCTGTCTGGCAGTGTTTACCCTGAAAAGTACGCCCGCCGTGCCTTAAGCTTTACTTACGCTCCGGATCGATATGATGTGATCGAGATCTAAGAGCAAGGGAGGAATGATGAAGACGACACTACAGTTATTCTCAGTTTTTTTTATTCTTTGCATCTCTGCAACTGCTTCTGGAGAAACCAGTCCTTCGCTCGGCCTTAAAATATGGGGCAACACGTGGTATGAAACAGTCTCGCATCCAGGAGGCGGCTCGGATGATTTTCACAACGGCAGCGCAACTCTTGCCGGTCCTGAACTGGCAGTCCGAACCCAAAACCGGTGGTTTGTCGACACCTATTATCTTTTTCCCCTGAATAAATATGAATCGTCCGACTGGCTCACGCCTGGTGATACAATGGAGTTCGGCCAGAGCGAATTTGATATCCGAGCTGGCCGGGAATTCTTCTTCTTTCGACTTCACAGCGTAACGTGGGCGCCTTTTCTTGAGTATAAAAGAATCGATGCACCCACTTCCTATACGAATCCATCAGCTGGATTACTAAATATCGATATGGGAACCTGGAAAATGAGCGGCGGAGGCGTCGGCATATCGGCAACAAAATCGTTTCGCCAAGGGACGGGGATCTACGGCAGTCTGGCTTTTCTTGCAATGCGTCAGGAATTCGCTTTTACGAATGGAGGGAATTCCGGCTCATTCGATGCAGATGGTTTTGTTTTCGAAATTGGTGCGAAACAGGCCTTTTCAGAAAAATTCACCGCAAATCTCGGACTTAAAGTTCAACAATTTTTGGGAACACTGTCGACGGGAGACGATGACAGAAATATATTTACAGGCTTCAGCGCCGGCGTTATGTATGCGTTCTAATTTTCCTGAGAAGGAGGTTTAAAGTGATCGTACGAAAACAATCACTGCTGGTCATCCTGTTGATGCTGTGCGTTCTTGCCGCTTGCAAAGGCAACGAGAACAGCGCCGGGTATAACACCGGAGGATCGGGCTTGCCGAGCGGGGTTGACAACAACCACGAGGAAGGAGTTGATTCCGCAAGTAAATTCTTTTACTTCTCCTATGATGATTCCGCCAGTACGGCGCCTGTCGAGCTGGTGAAGTACAAGCTGAACAATAATCAACTGCCCTCATCGTCTCTGGCACGCGCCTGGGAGTTCCTTAATTACGAGTCATTCGACCCGTCCGGTCCCGAGAGCCTCGGAACCTTCAGCGTCTCCATAGGCGTGATGAAGCGTCCGGCACAGGAGCCCGGCGATTCGGATTATTACCTGGGCGTGTACATCGCCTCGCCTGAAATCACCGTAGCGCAAAGGCAGAACGTGGTGCTTACCCTCGTCGTGGACGTTTCCGGGTCGATGGACTGGATGTCGACGAACGAGACCGAGCTCGGGGCGCGGAAACTCGACATTGTGAAATACGGCCTGACCCAAATGGCCGCGATGCTCAAAGAGGGAGATGTTATCAACCTGGTAACCTTCTCGAACGACGCGCAGATAATTCTCTCGAACGTTCTTTTTTCGCAGATATCGACTTCCTTCCTTCCGGCGGTCAATGCGCTCGATGTCATAGGAGGAACCAACCTGGCCGACGGCCTTCAAAAAGGGTACGAGGCGGCGCTTAGTACCTTCGACCCGACAAAGATGAACAGGGTCGTGATGATCACGGACGCCTATGCGAACATCGGCGAGGTGGACAGCACGGTCATCTCGCAAAACACCAGGATAAACGAGCTTGAAGGGATATATTTTTCAGGCATCGGGGTGGGATCAGATTTTAACGAGCCATTCATGAACGATCTTACCGAGGCCGGCAAGGGTTCATACTTCTCGGTCATTACCAACAGTGATGCCAAAAGGGCGTTTCAGGACAGGTTCATCGCGCTGGTTTCCGTGGCTGCACGCCATGTACAATTCCGGCTCGACTTCCCCGAGACCTTTACGCATGTAACCAGCGCGGCTGAGGAAACTTCAACCGTGTCCAAGGACGTCCAACCGACGAACTTTTCCTACAATACCACCCAGTACTTCTACGAAGTCTTCACGGGTCCGTCCGATACCACGCAGACACGGGACTTCACGCTGACGATTACCTACATTGATCCGGCCACGGACACGCAGGTGACAAAGACCGTTACCAAGACCGTCGAGGCATTGACCGGCCTCCAGGAAAACAATATTCGTGACGCAGAGATAATCTTCCTCTTTACCGAACTCGTTGGAGGACGCCGGACATGGAGCAGCATCGACGCCGTCATACAGAGCTACTACAGCAGCTATTCTTCGCCGCTGTTTACGGAATATACGGACCTGATGATCAAATATAAGGTCCTGTCCACGCCACCGTCCTCTTTTTGAGTCAGAAAAAAAGCTGGAAGAACCGACAAAATGAAATTACGCATTTATAGCGAGCTGCGGTACCCAAGAAAAGGTCAATGTCGCTTTTTAATGACGAATACCCGAACTGTTTATCACATTGCAGGTCAACAGATCGTTTCGACCGGCATGGGCACATTGAGCTTTACCGATGTTAGTGCCATTCCGGTTTATTTGGGCACTGCAGGTAAGTTTGCTGTTGCTGCAATTCTGGATTCGGACCAGGGGCAAGCGGCATTGCAATTCAATTGATTTCTTTGACGGCCGGAACAATCTAACGTCTTTCTTCCGGTCCGGATAATGTTGTCCGTTCTTCGAGTACCAGATGCCCTAGGCCGTGCCCCTCTTCCGTCAGGGCCTCGGCCGGCTCATCAGGAGCCGGCCGGACAGGGGCTGCACTCGCGGTCCTCGATTCCCGGATCATGACCAAAAACTACGGCAGTACGTTTCTGCAGTCGATCCCGAAATGCAGGATTACCGATGAGCGAGAGAAGTTCAGAAAGTTCTATTGAGGTCTAAAAGAAACGGATGAAGACCGGAAATTATTTCACCTGCCTGGTTGCAGCCCCTCCTTTCATTAAATTCTGCAAATTCCATTTAAATGGTTAAAAAGATATTAGCGGAACGAAGGCCATCAACTAAGATCGAGCGCGAATTGTATATCAACGACCTTATAAAGGTGACCATGCAGTTTTTGAATATTAGTCTCTGAGCGATAAATACAACTTGATAAAAGAGTAATTATCTGACGATTACTATGAGAACTGTTGAGGGTTGCTAGGATTTGAAACTCGAACCTTTCAGGAAGTAGTGTTTTTTCGATGCACCCTCGATTGAGAGACCCAGAATAAGAGCGAGGCTGTTTACAGCTTTACCTCCCTCAAATACTTGGCCGCTTCTTCAGGCGGCGTGGGGTTGATGTAAAATCCGGAACCGCGTTCGAAACCGGCTACCCGGAGAAGCCGCGGCATGATCTCCAGATGCCAGTGAAAATCGTCGTTCAGGGTATGCCAATGGCCGCGCCTGGGAACACGGTTCGGCGCAGTATAGAGCATGTAGTTATACGGCGGGTTATTGAGTACTTTGCCGAGTCGCCGGAGCGTGGTGCGAAGCGTCCGGGAAAAATCCATGATCTCTTCCTTCGATATATCTACATACGAGCAGAGGTGCTTTTTGGGATAGATCCAGGTCTCAAAGGGAAAACGCGGGGCAAAGGGTTCTATCACGAGAAAGTGCCGGGTTTCTTCGACTACCCGTTCGGGCACCGAGAGCTCCTGCCGGATGATATCGCAAAAAATGCAGCGCTCCTTGTAATCGTAGTAGGACTTGGCGCCATCCAGCTTTTCCTTTACGGATTTCGGAATGACCGGTGTGGCGATGATCTGGGAATGAGGATGGTTCAGAACGGAGCCCGCTGTCCAGCCCTGGTTTTTAAAAATCAGCACGTACCGAAGACGGCTGTCGCGTTCAAGATCAAGAATGCGGTCGCGGTAGGCCCACAATACTTTTTCGACCTGGCTTTCAGGAAGGTCTTCGAGTCTGAATGAATGCTCGGGTCCCTCTATGATGATCTCATGGGCCCCAATGCCGTTCATCCAGTCGTATATGCCGGTTCCCTCGCGCTCAAGGCTGCCTTCGATGTGGAGGACCGGGAATTTGCTGGGAATTACACGGACCCACCAGCCCTGCTTGTTGGGGAGGGTCTTTTCGGCGCGGAATGACGCTATTTCGGGAGGTGTCTTTGCTTCATTGCCGCCGCAAAAAGGGCATTCAGACGGGGTAATGTCTTCTATCGGCTCTTCGAAGACGTAGTCTTCGGGCTTCTTGGACCGCTCTGTTGATACGATGATCCAGCGACCTACGATAGGGTCCTTGCGCAGACGTGACATCAGCCGCCGAGCCTCGCCTTTTGTTCCGTCAGTACTTTATGTACGATCCGCTTCAGTTCTTTTATGCGAATGGGTTTGTTGATGTATTCGGCAGCGCCGAGACTCATCGCCTTAAGATAGCTTTCTACTTCACCGTACGCGGTCACCATGATAACATCGGTCTTAGATCCGGTCTTTCTGATCTCTTGAAGCAGCTGGAGGCCATCCATCTCGGGCATCTTTATATCCGTTATGATAAGGTTAAACGAACTCACCTTGAAAAGGGCCAGTGCATCCGAGCCGCCGCTCGCAAGAGCCACTTCATAGCCTTCATCCGTCAAAATCGTGTGAAAGAGTTCGCGTGCGCCTTCTTCGTCATCAACAACCAGAATCTTCATCCGTTTCTCCCATAAAACACTGGTAGAGCAAAAATAACATAAAATAGTGTAATCGTCAAGGTAATGACCGGTTACTTTTCGTAACTTTTTTGCTCTACTACATGATAAAATGAGAAACTGGTTGTTTTCCACCCCCATTTTCAGTGGTTTAGCTTGTGTAAAAGCCGCAATCCTTCAAGCGTTAAATGCGGTCTTACTTCCCGTATGGTTCTGGTCTCCGGTGATACCAGTTCAGCCAGACCTCCGGTGGCGATTACTTTTGCCTCCATCGAAAGCTCTTGCTTCATCCGCTCAACAATGCCGTCCACGAGCCCGGAATAACCATAGATGATGCCTGCCTGCATGGCGCTGACCGTATCGGCGCCGATCACTTTGACCGGTTTTGCCAGCTCGACCCTCGGAAGTTTGGATGCCCTTTGAAAAAGCGCTTCCGCGGAAATTATTATGCCGGGCGCGATCGCCCCTCCGAGATATTCTCCACGGCCGGTTACTGCGCAGAAGGTAGTTGCCGTTCCGAAATCGACAATGATGATGGGACCGCCGTAAAGGTTGTAGCCGGCTGCTGCGTTCACGATCCTGTCAGCTCCCACTTCCTTCGGATTTTCGTAGCGTATGGTTATGCCCGTCTTTATCTGGTCGGTCACCACCATCGGTTCCATGCGAAAATACTTTCTGGACATCTCCACCATCAACCGGAGGAGAGGGGGCACAACGGTCGAGATTATGATTCCCTTGATCTGCCCGAATTCCAGGCGGGCAAAGCCGAAGAGGTCCTTGAAGATCATTCCATACTCGTCAGGCGTGATCCGGGTGTTCGTTCCGACCCGCCAGTTCTCCACGAGCTTCTCTTCGTCGAATACGCCGACGACCACGTTTGTATTTCCAATATCGATTGCCAAAAGCATTTCTGACTCCTTAATAGTCAAAGGATAACGCAGAACCCGGAGAAAAGCTGTATTAACACAAAAAGTATTCCGTATTCCCGGCTGTTCTCAACGGCAATGATCCTTACGGTTTTTTCAGTATAGTTACGTCCCCTGCGGCAACGGTGTATGCATTGCCGTCGTCCAGCCTTACGATAAGTCTGGCATCATTGTCGATATTCTCTGCTAGACCTTCAAGGGGAGCGCCGGCTCCCGCTATTGCAACACGTTTGCCGATCGTGGTGTTGAGCGCCCGCCATTCTGTGAGCACATCCGCGGCATCATGTAGGAAGATACGGTACCAATGCTCCAGGTCTTGCAGGATCTGCCGGAGAAGAAATGTTCTGTTTATCGGCCTTCCCGCCTCAGCCGCAATTGTAGACGTGAATGGCCGGATATCCGCAGGAAGTTGAGCCGGGTCGCTGTTCACGTTTACGCCGATGCCCAGAACAATATGTTTAATGCGGTCCGGTTCCGCGCTCATCTCGGTAAGCAGGCCGCCGACCTTTCTTCCGTCTATGAGAATATCATTGGGCCACTTGATGCCCGGTGTTAATGCGCATGCGGTCCTGATTGCCGATGCCGTTGCCACCGCGCCCATAATCGTTATAAGCGGCGCCTTATAGGACGGGATATCCGGCCGCAGAACCACGCTGACGTAAAGGTTTCCCTTCGGGGATATCCATCTTCGCCCGAGCCTGCCCTTGCCGCCTGACTGCGAATCCGCCGCAACAACCGTGCCTTCGCGGGCGCCTGTGGCCGCCATTTCCATCGCAAGGGTGTTCGTGGAGACGACTTCAGGATACACGTGGATGTCTCTGCCGATAATTTTTGTCTTCAGACCCTGTCTGATGTCGTCCACCCTGAGAATATCCGGCGTTGATACGATCCGGTAACCGCGGGAGGGCACCGCCTCGATTCCGAACCCCTCCCGCTCGAGTGTTTTTACATGCTTCCATACCATGGTGCGTGAAATGCCGAGTTTCGCGGCCAGGTCCTCACCGGAAAGAAAGCCCGTGTTCGACGAGCGGAGAAGTTTTAGTATTCTGTCTTTGTACATAATAATACCGGGGCAAGGGTGCGGCGTACAGGGTCCGGGGAAAATTGGTGCTTTGGCTTTTCCTGAACCCTGACTGCTGGACCCTGACACCTGTTACTTTATCTTCATGCTGATGTCCGCCGCCGGCGCAGAATGGGTCAGGGTTCCGGATGAAATGAAGTCAACGCCGGTCTCGGCAATCGCGCGAATCGTGTCCAGCGTCACGTTGCCTGATGCCTCGACCTGCGTTTTACCGGCAATCAACTTCACGGCCTGGCGCATCAGCTCCAGCGACATATTGTCGAGCATGATTATATCCGCCTTTACGGCGAGCGCCTCGCGCACCTCGTTGAGATTTCCGGCCTCGACCTCGATCTTCAGCTGAGCCGCCCCTTTTCTAGCGGCACCGACCGCGTTCGTGATGCTGCCTGCCGCTTTTATATGATTGTCTTTTATCAGGATCAGGTCATAGAGGCCCATGCGATGGTTCCTGCCGCCGCCCGCGCGTACAGCGTATTTTTCGAGCTGCCGCAGGCCCGGAATGGTCTTCCTGGTATCAAGCACCTGCGCTTTTGTGCCCGAAAGCTTCTCGACAAACTTGGCGGTCAAGGTGGCTATGCCGGACAGGTGCTGCAGAAAGTTAAGCGCAACTCGTTCGCCTTTAAGCAAAGCATGCGTGCTCCCGGACAATTTGGCAATTTCCGTTCCGTCCTTTATTGTGTCTCCGTCATTGAAAAAACCGGCAAACCGGACACCAGGGTCCATCTGGTGAAATACTTCCCTGCTGACATCGAGTCCGGCGAGAACCAGGTCCTGTTTTGCCAGCATTACTGCCGTCGACCGGGAATCGGCAGAGATTGTCGCGTCAGTAGTAACATCGCCCGGACCGAGGTCCTCCTGAATAGCCTGCTGTATGAGACGCTTTACATCGTTATCCATAGAAATTAACCGAGCATCTTCAAGCTTTGTTCCAGCTTCCCGCGTTTTATCCTGAATTCTTTAAGCTTTGCCGTGTCCTTTTCCACAACTTCCTTTGGGGCTTTGTCGACAAAGTTCTTGTTCGAAAGTTTTTTCGAAAAAATATCGATATCCTTCGTAATTTTGGCGATCTCCTTCTGCAACCTGTCCCGCTCCTGGCTGAGGTCGATTACGCCCTCGAGCGGCACATATACCTCTGCTCCCCTGATCACGGCTGTGGCCGCTCCTTCAGGTTTCTTCACGTCGGTTCCTATAAGAAGACCGCTTAAACGCCCGAGCGTGTTTACATAGCCGGAGCTTTTTTCGAGATGCTCCGCAAGCTCTCCTGTTTCCGTTTTCACGATTACGGGTATCTTCACTGCCGGGGATATGTTCATCTCGCCCCGTATATTTCTGATCGCCAGGATAAGGTCCATGACCATCTGCATGTCCCGCTCAATTCCCGCATCGATCAGCTTCTCATCCGCCGCAGGGTAAGCAGACACCATTATGGATTCTCGTCCCTCGTCACTTGTCCGTTTCTCACTTTTTCCGGCAGTGCCTGCCATATTTCTTCGGTTATAAACGGCATGACAGGATGCAGGAGCCGCAATGCACTCTCCAGCACCCGGGCAAGAACCGTCTGTGCCGCTTTCCGCCTGGCCGAGCCTTTTTCCTCGCTGAGCGCCGGCTTGCAAAGCTCGATGTACCAGTCACAGTATTCATGCCAGATAAACTGATAGAGGCTCGAGGCAACGTCATTAAACCGGTATTCCGAGAGCGCCGCCTGAATCTCTTTCGTGATCCTGTTGAGACGCGAGAGGATCCAGCGGTCGGCAAGCGTCGAGTCGCGCGTTATGAGTTCTGAGCCCGGTGAAAAATCGTCTTCCAGGTTCATGAGCACGAACCGGCTTGCGTTCCAGATCTTGTTTGCGAAATTGCGATAGCCTTCTATCCGCTCGGCGGACATTTTTATGTCCCTGCCCTGCGCGGCGAAGGCTGTCAGCGTGAACCGGAAAGCGCCGGTCCCGTACTGGTCTGCCATGACGAGCGGATCGATCACGTTGCCCTTGGACTTGCTCATCTTCTGGCCTTCGGCATCGCGCACCAGGGCATGAATGTACACGTCGCGGAACGGCACGTCCTTCATAAAGTGAAGCCCCATCATGAGCATGCGCGCGACCCGGAAGAAAATGATATCGAAGCTGGTGACAAGCACGGACGTCGGGTAGTACCGCTCGAGCTCTTTGGTCCGGTCGGGCCAGCCGAGGGTCGAAAACGGCCAGAGCGCCGATGAGAACCAGGTATCAAGTACGTCCGTCTCCTGCCTGATGTTCACGCTGCGGCATTTTGAACAGGCCTTTGGCTCTGTCCGGCTGACGGTGATCGTTCCGCAGCCGTCGCAAAACCAGGCCGGTATTCGGTGTCCCCACCATGATCTGGCGCGAAATAACAGCTTCAATGGCAGGCGCGGCAAGGGGCTGAGTTTTGACGAACCACTGAGGCGACAGGTACGGCTCGACCACGGATTTACAGCGGTAACATTTGCCGATTGAATGAGCATGGTCGTCGGTTTTGATGAGGTAGCCCTGTTCGCTGAGCAGCTCGACGACCATACCGCGTGCCTTCTTTGCCGGCTTTCCTGCTATCTGTTTCAGAACATCGGGAAGAACATCGGGGATGTCGGCCAGGATCTGCGCTTTTTCATCCAGCATTTTGATTCGGGCAAGCTCAGGTTTCTGGCGCATGCCCGCTTCATAATCATTGAAGTCGTGGGCCGGAGTGACTTTAACCGCACCGGTCCCGAATTCGAGATCAACAAGGACCGAGTCGCCGATGACCGGGATTTTTCTGCTGGTCAGCGGAAGATCGACGGTTTTGCCGATCAGGTGCTTGTAGCGCGGGTCGAGCGGATGTACGGCAACTGCCGTGTCCCCCAGCATTGTCTCGGGCCGTGTCGTTGCGACCGTAAGGCGTACGGCATGGTCATCACTGAGCGGATAGGCGAGGTGATAGAGCTTGCCCTTCTCGTCCTCGTGCTCCACTTCTATATCGGAAAGCGCAGTATGGCACCGGGGACACCAGTTGATCAGACGCTCACCCCTGTAGATAAGGCCCTCTTCATAGAGTGTGACAAAAACTTCACGCACTGCCCGGGACAAGCCTTCGTCCATGGTAAAGCGCTCGCGCTCCCAGTCACAAGACGCTCCCATGCGCTTGAGCTGGTTGATGATACGTCCCCCGTATTCCTTCTTCCATTCCCACACGTGTTCGACGAATTTCTCTCTGCCCAGTGCGTGCCGGTCGACGTGCTCCTTGGCAAGCTGGCGCTCAACAACGTTCTGGGTTGCTATGCCGGCGTGGTCCGTACCGGGCACCCAGACCGTGCTTCTGCCCGACATCCGCATCCACCGCACCAGGATGTCCTGAAGCGTGGAATTCAGCGCATGGCCGATATGCAGCGAGCCGGTCACGTTAGGCGGAGGAATAACGATTGAAAAAGCCTTGCCGGGTCCTGTGCGTCGGCATGGAAATAGTTCTTGTCGAGCCAGAAGGAATACCAGCGCTCTTCTACCGATTTTGGTTCGTACGCTTTAGACAATTCTTTCGAGGACATGAATACGGGTCTCCTTTAAGGCATCGTGATGTCTAAATAAAAGAGGGGAACAAGTCCCCTGCTTTGAAATTACAAATATCAAATTACAAATCCCAAATAAATTCCAATTTCCAAAAATTCAAAACATTTTTGAATTTTGACATTTGGAGCTTATTTGGGATTTGCATGCACCCAGCCTGCGCCCAGCGTTCATGAGTGCATTGCGCGAATGCAGGGTGCGGTTACGAGCGCTTGCCGTAGCCTGCTGTTGCCAAAACACGGCCATAAACGAGTGCAGGGCGGTGCTTGGATCTTGGGATTTGGTTCTACGTCTCTGCCTTGAGCCTCTCGATTTCCGCCTTGATAAGCATCTCGGCAAGGTCCGGTATGACTTCCCAGGCCACTTTTTCGATCACTTCGCGGGCAATTTCGCGCGCAATTTTGGACACCGCATCTTCAATACCCCGTCGTATCGTTTCTTCTGAAATCTTCGGCGGCTGGATGGCCATTTTGTTGAAGTATTGATGCGCGGCCCGGGAAGCAGCCTCTTCGGCAATGCGCTGCAGCCTCTCTTCAGACACGGGCGATCCGAGGGCCGTTTCGGGCTCGGGCGGGGGTGGAATATATTCTCTTGCCTCCGGCATGCTCGATATGTGCGGCGCCTGTTCCGGTCGGGCCGCCTGCGGTCTGGCTTTCATCTTCTCGGCAAAAGATCCTGAGGCCATGGCGACGGACTCAAAATTGACGATTTCGGGTTCCAGGGTCTCCGTATCCTCGGCGAGGCCCAGGCCTGCCCGCATTTCCTCCATTGCTTTCCTGCCGATCGGCAGCGCACGCTCCATTTCGCGGGCCGCCGGCTCCTCGACCTCAACCACTGGTTCAACCTCATACACGCTTTCTTCGGTGGCCATGGACGGCGTTGCGCGCGCAAGATCCGCACTCGAGGGAGCTTCCTTGATAATGTCAAAGATATCGGCGGCCGGAGACTGCTTCGGCCTGGCCGGCTGTTTCGGAGGCGCTGAAGGCGCAGATACAGCCGGTTCGGGCAGACGCGCATTTTTTGCCGCCGCGGTTCGCTGGCTTTCAGGTTCCGCAGGCCGCGCCGGCATGGACCCGATCGCCTTTTTTACTTTGCCGATGAGGTCCTGGGATTCAAAGGGTTTCGCAATGTGATCGGTGATCGCTGCCTGCTGCGCCTTGGCCGCATCAAGCACATCGTCGCGGCTCATCATAAGAATCACGGGTGTTTTGGCAGTAGACGCTAACTGCTTCAGCCGGGTGGCAAAGCTGTATCCGTCGAGACGAGGCAGGTCGACATCGGCAAGCACTACGTCCGGTACGATCCGCTCCGCTTCGCGGAGCGCCGCTTCTCCGTCACTCACTGAAACCACTTCATATTCTTTTCCTGAAAAAAGCATCTCGACCACCTTCTGGATGGTGATGCTTTTGTCCGCTAATAAAATCTTAACCGGCATGAAGCAACCTTTCAATGTCGAGAATCATTATTTCCTGGTCCTCGTCGTTCACAATACCTTTAACATATTTCGGGATCCATGTCCCGCACTTTTTCGGGCGCGGGAGAGGGCTCTTCGAGCTTTGTCATTTTGAGGACGGTGTCCACGACAATGCCGAATGGGAGGCCGTTTTCCTCGAGCAGAATTATACTCTGTCCTGCGGGAGAGCCGCCCTTCTGATCGCCGCCATCCCCAGCTACGGTCTTTGCAAGACCGAGCAACCTACCCAGGTTATGAACCGGGTAAATGGTTCCCCGGTAATCGAGCAGGCCTTCAACGTACGAATACGATAACGGGACGGGGCGCAAAGGGCGCCAGGGCACAATTTCAATTGCCCCCTTAAGACGGACGCCGAAGAGGCGTCTATGCAGCAGAAACAGCAGAAAACTGCTCGTCATGGGAGCAGCCCGTCCTCGTTTAACAATAAAATTAAACTGTTCTTATGCCGCAGGATGCCTCCATAGTAGAGCAAGGACGGGTTCAGCACGCCCCGCGGCACAGCAACGGGCTTCTGACCGGAATCTATGATCTCCGTTACCTCGTCTACAAGGAGGCCGACCACCCCTTTCGCGCCTTTGATTACAAGGAGTGCCGTTCCCGGTTTGCCGCCAAGCTTAAAAATTTTTTTAACGTTCAACACCGGGATATATTTGCCTCTGAACTCGAACTTGCCTTCGAACATCTCGGTCAGGTTCGGGTCCTTTTGCAGGCCTCGCAATGCCGTAATCTCAAGCAGCCGTGAAATCGAGATCGCGTAGCTCTCGCCGTCAAGTAATAATATCAGAAATCGTGTGCCTTCGTCCATAGTGTAATAAGTGTGGAACAATCCGGGTATCTGCCGCTCACGCTCGGATACGAGCCTGCTTCATGCGGCACTAAGGCAACACGTTCAACACCAGTAAACAGCAAAACCCGGCATCCCCGCGCGCTACTCAAAAGATGGAGCCTGGCTGAATGAATTGATGCTTGGGTTTAAATACGATGCGCAAGGGCTGCCGTGCTCAACAGTTTTTTGAGCGCGCTCAGCATCTCCTGTTCCTCGAAGGGCTTTACGAGATAGTCCTGAGCCCCCATATCGATCGCCTTCTGTTTGTGCTTGTCGCCCGCCCTTGAAGTCAGAACGATCACCGGAATATTCATGAGGGCGTGATTGCGCTTCATCTCGGCGATCAAGTCGTATCCGTGCATGACCGGCATTTCGAGGTCGCTGATTACGGCATCAAATTTTATCCGGCCCATGATATTGAGCGCTTCCATGCCGTCCGGCGCCACTTCAACGTCATACCCCATCCGGTCCAGGAAGCGCTGAACATATTTTCTGATGCTGATGGAGTCATCGACGACCAGAATCTTTCGGCTTGCGCCGGACCGCCTCGGGCGCAGCCGGTTCCCGGGCCGCCGATGATGGTTGTCTTTGTTGCATGCGCGGACTCTTCCCCGAACAGTGAGGATATGTTCAGGATAAGACGGACGTTTCCCTCGCCCGAAATAGTGGCCCCTGAAAACATCTTGATTCCCCGCAGGTAGTCGCCAAGGGATTTAACGACGATTTCTTCACGCCCGATGATGTCTTCCACCATAAGAGCGATCTTTTTTTCCGCCATCCCGAGGATCAACGTGGGATGCCGGAACGTATCTTCTTTTTTCGGGAATTTACCGCACCGGAGCAGGTCGTTCAGCCGCAGAAGCTTTATCAGCGTGCCCCGAAGATTTACCATTTCCTCTCCGGCGGCACGCTGGATCTCCTTGAATGAAAACCGCGTAGTTTCCTCGACAAGGTTCATCGGAACGGCAAGCTCCTGGTCCCTGAACTTCACGATCAGCGCCTGCGCAATTGCGAGCGTGAGCGGAAGCCTGATGAGAAATTTCGTGCCTACGCCTTTTTCCGTTTTGATCTCGATCCTGCCGTTGATTTTCGCAAGCTGGTTCGAGACCACATCCATCCCGACGCCCCTGCCGGAAATTTTACCGACGGTTTTGGCTGTCGAGAAGCCGGGCCGGAAGATGAGATTCAGGGCTTCAACATCGCTCAGGCTGTTCGCCTCGCCGGACCCTATGAATCCTTTTTCAACGGCGGTCTTTTTGAGGAGCGCCGGATCCATGCCCCGGCCGTCGTCTTCAATCGTGAGAATTATGCTGTTGCCCTCATGCCGTGCATTCAGGATAAGAGCGCCGGCGGGTTCCTTGCCCAGTTTGACGCGCTCCTCGGACGGTTCAATCCCGTGGGAAATCGCGTTCCTGATCATGTGCATGAGGGGTCGGAAATGATCTCGAAGATCGTCTTGTCTATTTTGGTTTCGCCGCCCGAGACCACGAGGTTGATCTGCTTGTTTTCTTCCTGCGATATGTCCCTGATCGGGCCTGTGGAACAACTGGTAGAGGCGATCCACCTCGACCATCCGCGCCATGGTGATCTCGTCCTGGAGGTTCGTGGTGATCGTTGAGATCCTGGCAGTATCGAGCTCGAATGAGTCGAAGAAGCCGGCGAGCTCCATCATGATTTCGTTTGTATCGTTCGTGATCTCCGTCAGCTTCCGGGATAAAAGATTGAAATCATCGTACCGGTCGAATTCAAGTTCCAAGAAAGTCGTTGGAATGTTCCACGACACCCGGGTTCGCCACGCCGTAGTTGAGCGTATACTCGTATTTTTCCTCGAACTTTTTGATTTCGTGAAGCAGGCGGTTTTGGCTGAAAGCGAGTTCCTCCCGCAGCGTCTTGATGAAATCGACCTGACGCGCGAGGCGGTTCCTGTTGACCACCATTTCGCCCACCAAGGTTCATGAGGTTGTCGAGGCGCTCGATATTGACCCGGATAAACTGCTTCTCTATTTCGGCGGTATCCGTTGCACGTCTGGCGAAGGCGCGTTTTTCCTGAATACCGATCTTCTTTGCGTCATCGATCTCCTTTTTGAGCGTAGTTTCCGTTCCAGGGAGAGCTGCTATGGAATCTGGCGGTTTCATTACCGTCGCCTTGTCGGGTGCTATGCTGATTGGAGAGGCAACCGCTTTTTCGACTGGCGTTTTTCCCGGCGTAGCAGGCGTCTTTTGGGCGGTATTTCCGGCTGGAGCAGGGGACGCTTTTTCAACAGCCGGCTTCACGGCGGGAGATTGTGAAGACGCTGCAGCCGGCGGTCTGGACTTGCTGTCTGTCGGGTTATCAGTGAGAGGTTCAACGGCAAAAATCTCATCTTCACCCACACCGAATGTTTTTTCCCACGCGAGGTCCAGATCGTCCTTGGCTTTGGACCCGGGTACCCGATGGCCTGGTTTCCCGGTCGCGGGAACGCCAACAACGGGCTGGATAGCCCCAGGCGAAGGCATCGGCGAGAGAGGGGCCTGCTTCTGACCGGCAGGTTCGGAAAGACCCTTGACGGGCACAGACGGCTTTGGCGGAGACGGAACAGCCTTGGCCTCGGGAGACGGCGGCTTGGGTGCAGGCGGGGGCGGCTGTTTTTGCACGGGCGGACAGCGGTGCAGACTTTGACCTTTTCCACAACGTCTTTATACGATTGTGCGATGCTTTCAATAACGAGGGTGTCTTCGGGCTTGCCCGCGCCGACGCCGTCGACCATGAGCTTGACCGCATCGACGCTGTCGAAAAGAAAATTGAGGGTGTCTTTCCGGATCGGCAGGGTGCCGGAACGGAATTGACCAAGCATGTCCTCGGCTTTGTGCGCGACATCGCTTATCCCCGGAAATCCCATCATGGCTGCTGAGCCTTTCAGGGTGTGCGCTGCCCGGAACAGCTCATCTATCATGGAGCTGTCGGAGGAGTCCTTTTCCAGAGACAACAGTCCTTTATTGAGGTTCTGAATGTGCTCCCCAGCCTCAACCAGGAAGAACTCTATTATTCCTGACTTATCGAATGGCGCTGCCATATCGTTTATTCGATGAACCCGAGCTTGATCTCTTCATCGCTGGTCGTCACGTGATCCGCAATTGCGGGAAATGCTTCGAGGGCGGGAAGAGAGGTTTCGACCGGATGCTGGATGAAATCCTTGCCCAGTTTGAATCTACCGATGGCATCGGTGAGCCGCTTCGACAGCTCGGCCAGCTTGCCGATCGTCGCCACTGTTTCCTGGACCCCGTGTGACGTCTCCTGGGTTTGCTTGAGGATGCTGTCCATGGAACTCGCCACGCTCTCCGTCATTTTAACCTGGTCGCCGGCAGCACTGGTAATGTCGGTCACGAGACCGGCTGTCTGCTTGACGATCTGCTCGATCTCGCGAAGCGCGGCTCCAGCCTGGTCGGCCAGCTTCGTGCCTTCCTCCACTTCACGGGTTCCTTCTTCCATTACGGTCACAGCCTCGCTTGTTTCAACCTGGATGCCCTTGATGAGGCCGGTGATGTCCTTGGTTGCGCGGGCCGCGCGCTCAGCGAGTTTCCGGACTTCGTCGGCGACGACGGCAAAACCCTTGCCCTGCTCTCCGGCGCGCGCAGCCTCGATTGCGGCGTTCAGCGCAAGCAGGTTGGTCTGCGTGGCGATTTCGTTGATCACTTCGATGATGGCGCCGATTTCAAGCGACCGTTCACCCAGACCCTTGATCTTCTTACCGGTAGACTGCACTGTAGCGCGGATGCGCTGCATGCCTTTGATCGTCTCGGTCACGGACGCGCCGCCCTTGACCGCCGCCTGGGTGGCCTTTAGCGATGTCTGGGTGGCCGCTTCGGCGTTTTGCGCCATCCGCTGACTTGTGCTGGACATGGTATTCACGGCATCGGAAGCCGTTCGGATCTGGTCGGCCTGCTGCACGGCGCCGATACGCATGCGGTCCGAGGAGTGCAGAATTTCCGATGTGGATCTCTGTATTTCAGTCGCCACGTTTCCTGCCTGTGCGACAAGGCTGGTAAGACCGGTGATCATGAGGTTGAAGGCGTCAGCCACGGAGCCCAGTGCATCGGCGGTCACTTCGGCTTTGATCGTAAGGTCTCCCTCGGCGGCGGTGCTCACCACGGAGAGAAGATCCATGACCTGATGCTGCATCTTGTCCCGGTCGCTTTCCGTCTGGATAAGGCCCTGCAGGCGGTCGATCGTACGGTTCAGGGTATCGCCGAGCTGGCCGAGTTCATCTCCGGTCTTCACATGAGCCTTCATGGAAAGATCGCCGCGGCCAAGCGCTTCGGCTACTTTCATGAGGTCCTTTACGGGATTGATCGTCAGAGCGGAGAGAACGAGCGAAACACCGGATAGAATTACCAGCGCAACGATTCCCACGACCATGATAAAGAAGAGCATCTGTCTGATGTCCTGCTTTATCTTGGTCATATTGAGCCCGACGTGCACGCTGCCGAGCGTGCCGCTTGCGATCGGTGAAGCAATGTCGATGACCTCGATCGGATTATCCTTCAGCCTGATGGTCGCGTGCTCTGTTGCGAACGGCATTCCGGGTTTGAGCGCGTTGATCGTCTGAAGCACGACAGGTACCGCGTTTCCTTCGAACGAGGACGACATGACCCGGCCCCGGCCGTCCCGGATGAAGCAATAAGCGACGTCCGGCTGGCTGATTGCTTCGCCCTGGATGAACTGGAGCGAATTAAGATCCTCGACCTGAACCGGTTCCGCCGCTTTCACGCTAAGACCGTCTGCCAGAATGAGCGTCTTGTTGATCGCCTCTTCCCTGAGGGTTGCCTGAATCTGGAAGTATATGAATGCCAGGATGCCCGAACCGAAAATCACGGACATACTCATGATCGTCATCACGATCTTTGTCCTGATGCTCAGCCGGTAAAATGGATTTCTGATCTTCATAGGATTCTACTCCTTTATAGCGATATTATTTCAGCGCAGACGCCGCGCTGCGGCGGTCCCCCGTGTTGTCAACTGTTCATTCCAGCCTTATCTCGTCTAAAATTTTTTCAATATCGAGAAGGGCGGCCGCGCCTTCTTCCCGTTGAATGATGCTCTTTATAAAACGGCTTTGGCCTTTTTCGCCCTGACCCGACGCATTCGCCGGCATGGCAAGGAAGTTGTTAGCGGGGACCGATATCACTTCGGAAACATTGTCGACGACAATGCCGAGCGTAAGCGGACCTTGTTTCAAAATCGCTATCTGGGAGGGTGTAGACTGCCCCGGCAAAGCAAGCGCGGGCCGTATATCGACGATCGGAATAATATTGCCCCGCAGGTTAATGACGCCGAGAACGTGGGTAGGTGTGGTAGGAACAGGAAATATTTTCTGGGAGATGATGATTTCGGTCAGCGCCTCGACCGGGATGGCATAGATGTCCTCGCCCATCGTGAAGAGGCAAACCCGTATTGTCTCCTCCGGCAAAACAGTGATCGCATCGGCGGTGACGCCATTGTCGATTTCGGCCAAAACGGGCACCCTCCAGGGCTAGATGTATTTTTTAACGGCCTTGAGCAGGTCTTCAGGCTTGAACGGCTTCGTTAAATACTCATCGGCGCCCTGTTTCATTCCCCAGAACTTATCGCTCTCCTGATCTTTTGAAGTTACCATGATGATCGGTATGTTCTTGAACTGGTCATTGCTCTTGATGTCCCGGCATACCTGAAACCCGTTTTTTTTGGGCATGATGACATCAAGAATGATCAGATCGATTTTCTCGGTTTTGACCTTTTGTTCCGCCGCTTCACCATCCATGACGGAAACAATCGTATGGCCTGAAGGCTGGAGCGCCTGCTGAAATATCTGGAGCTCTGCCAAGCTGTCGTCTGCTATGAGTATTTTGGCCATTCTGGTTCTCCTTTTTCAAGAAGCAATTAAAACAAAAACTAACATATTTCTTTTGTTGTGTCAAGTTTTCCTTTTATTACGGGCGGTTCTGTTCGCAGGCGCCCCGTGTCGGGCCCCTCGAGTCGGCGAATTTGTGAAGTCCATTCATGCTCTCAAGCGGCTTATTTTTTTTTCTTTATCAGGTTCACCGACAGCAGTATGAACGTGCTTTTTGCGACATCGAACTCACTGATAAAAGACTGGTCTATGATATTCTGGATTGTTCGTCTGCCGTCGATGAGCGAAAAGACCTTCAAGTCCACATCGCTCATGCCCCGTGTTGTGAGTTCTTCCGCGTTGCCGATCATAGGATCGAAAACCATGTTGAAGTCCGGTATCTTCTGCTGGATAAGCGTCCATTCATCGGCACGCCGGGCTCCCTCGAGCAGCAGGTCATCCACCTTGAGATGGAGCGGTGCCGAAAACTTCGGCGGCGCGCTCTTCTCGAAAATGAATTCTCCGTCGCGCCACGCCATCGCTTTGTACACAGCCGACTCGGTATGACGCCTCAGGCTGTCGGCGAAGGTGCGAAGATCGAGCAGCCTTTCCTGGGCCAGTATCGTATCTATCGGCTGATCGGTCATTTCCGCTATCCGCTCGACATGCCGCCAGCTGTCTTCCTGCAGTTTGCAGGTGACTTTCAGCAGTCCTTCAAGCCCTCCCTTGACCCGGTCGCAGACCGAGGTTGCATAGACAATCGCGCCTTCGCTGAAATAGATTTCGGCCCCGTCGCTTGTCCTTGTGATTGCGAGCCTGCCGGTCTGGCGCTGGAGCCCCAGCATCTGCATGACTTCAACAATCCGAAAACTTGACAGGTCACCCTGAATCCCTACGTGCTGCTGTGTTTGTGTTTTGCCCAGTTCAAGCCGTACCAGCTCGGGCAAGGATTTTTTTACAAACTCATCGAGAATCTTTTCGACGAGTTCACGAACCATGGTCTCAAGTCCCTGAGGCACAGTTGATGAGGGTTGCACTGACGCCGCTATCGGAGCGGCGGATGTTTTCTTTTCCCCGCTTCGGGCAGTCTGAACGGCAGGCGCCTGCTTTTTATCGATTACTTCACGTATTTTCGAGAGCAGTTCTTCAGGCTGAAATGGCTTGGTAAAATACTCGGTGATGCCGAGGACGTCCACGAACTTGCTTCCTACCGTGTCACCCTTGGAGGTAACGAGAATGATCGGCGTATCCTTGAAATCCGGGTCTTCCTTCAGGGTCTTGCAGACCTGAAAGCCGTTCATCTTCGGCATGACGAAGTCAACAAGGATGACGGCCGGCTTTTCCGCTTTGGCTTTGGCAATGCCGGCTTCCCCATCGGAGGCAAGAATTACCTGGTAGCCCTGAGACGACAGGATCATCTCGATCAATTTCTGGACCGTCGGACTGTCATCGATGTTCAGAATTTTTTCGCCTGCCACGAAGACCCTTTCAGAACTAAAGTTGTAAAAATATTAGCACTTTGGGAAAGTCAAAGTCAATATAAATATGGGAAATAAAAACATTTTCTGTTCAGATTAGAGGGAAACGGAGCTGAATTGAGCAAGAGTCAATCCTTGCTGCAGCCTCTATCAGAGATTAACTAACCGGCAGGCACAAGAAGGCGCTGGCCCTCCGCAAATAAGGGCTTTCTTGAGAGCAAAACGATATTATTAATCCCGGGCGCCGACTTTGTTTAACCGCGTGCGGACGAGGAAGTCAGCACCCTGATAGTATGCAATGGCATCGTTCAAAATACGCTCGGGAGGTTGAACTTCCCGCATATTGCCATCTGACCGATTGACACGGTACGCATGTTCGCTTTTCCCGGGGCTCAAAATGATCAGGACATTATCTTTAAGGAATCCGAGTTTCTGATAGGTCGATATGAATGCCCGCTCCTGAAAAGGCTCCATCTTCAAAACGTTTTTCCCGAAAAATTTCGTGCGATAGCTCATATTGAGGAGTCCAAGGACCGTAGGCGCCACGTCGATCTGGCTGGCCATTTTATCGACCCTTCCCGGCTTCAGGTGCGACGGCGCATACACAAGCATCGGAATTTCGTAGCGTTTTGCCGGCAAATCGGTTTTTCCGGCGCTTGCTGCGCAATGGTCGGCGATGATGACGAAAACGGTATTTTTAAACCAGGGCTGTTGTTTGGCTTTTTCGATAAGACGGCCGATTGCATAGTCCGCATACTTCACACCCCCGCTGCGACCAGTGCCTGATGCGATTTCTATCTTCCCGTCCGGATAGGTGTATGGCCGATGATTCGACGTGGTCATGACCATGCTGAAAAAAGGTTTCCCTGCGTTATGTGATTTTTCCGCTTCCTGGATGACTTTTTTGAACAGGTCTTCGTCGCAGACCCCCCAGGCGTTGGCAAAGGTTGTCTGGCCCTCAGCAAAGTCGCTTCGATCCACGATATCGAATCCATTATGGCTGAAGAAGTAATTCATGTTGTCGAAATACCCGTAGCCTCCGTAGATGAACTTCGTGTCATACCCCTTTGTTTTCATAAGCGAGCCCCAGGAAAAGAAGTTTTCATTCTTCGACCGCTTAATGATGGATGTGCCGGGCAGGGGCGGCAGGGAGAGAGTGATTGCCTCAAGACCTCGCACGGTCCTCGTACCTGTCGCGTAGATATGGGTAAAGAGCAGCGATTTTTTAGCGAGCTTGTCGAGATTTGGCGTAAGGCCGCGGGTACTGCCGAAAACACCGAGGTACTCAGCGCTCAGGCTTTCTTCTACAATAACGACCACGTTAAGCTTCTTTTCTTTGCCGGGGTTTGAGATCTCTCTCGCGACGTCCCGCATGTCGCCGGTGACTTTGTGGTTGTTTTTCTCACGCAGCAGTTCGCCGAGATGTGCAAGCGCTATTTTCTCGTTCGTCCCGGAATAGAATCGTTGATAATCAAGATCGCTGTTCCTGAAGGCCGCGAAGAGATCATAGATCCCGTTTCCCGCAAGCTCATTGGCATAGCTGTTATGTGATATGTTTCTCCATGACTGGTCTACAAAAACAAATGAAGCTACGGTCAGCAGAACAAAGGCCGCGCAGTACCTCAGCCTCCGGATCACGCTGTCGGCCTGTACTTTGAGAGAGAGGTCGATCTGCTTTCGGATGACCAGGTAGAAAGCCATTGTCGCCAGAAAAATCCCAGCAAGGATGTGGTTCAGCGAATATGATTCCCTGATATTGCCCATAACTTCGCGGGTATAGACAAGGTAGTCTATGGCTATGAAATTAAACCGCGTTCCAAACTCGTCAAAGAACAGATACTCTGCGACGGCGCTGAACAAGAGAAGGTAGAGTACAAGACCGAAGACAGTATGAACGAACGGCCGATGAAGCCTGTGCTCAAAAATCTTTACGGGTACAACGGTAAGATAAAGAGCAAAGGGAATGGTGAAATATGTCAGGGCGGCGCAGTCGTACAACAGTCCCATTCCGTAGATCTTCAGGGAGAGGAGCAGGCTCAGGTCCACTCCGGGAAGTGCCCTGATAAACAGGGCGGTTCTGATGAAAAAGGATAGAGCCAGGAAGACTGCTGAAAAAAGATAGAGAATACGGAACCTGTTTTTTGAGAACATGCTGCCCCTTTACATATGCCGCAATGGCCGAAGTGTTCTTGCTTGGACTATAGCAATAAAAAATATTGAAGGAATGATACAATAAGGGGTTTACCTGAAGATTGCCGCAATATTATCTTTTGGTAATGTTTGAAAAAAACAAGAATTGCAACTGGGCTTTTAAGGACGGCGTATCGCGGATATTCTGCAAATGAGAAAAAACATGGAAATGAAAACCAGGAAGAAGAGCCGCTATCGCGGCAAAGTGACCGTAAAGATGCTGCCTTTGCCCGGCGAGCTGGTAACAGCAATGGAGCCGCCGTGCGCCGCGGCTATCGCCCTTACAAGGCTTAGCCCGAGACCCGTGCCTGGCTGGGACCTGCTCTGATCGCACCGATAAAAGCGCTCGAATATACGGGGCAGCTCCGTCTCCGATATTCCGACTCCGGTGTCGCTGACGCTAAGCTCAACGCCCCCTTCCTTCTCATCGAGCGAAACAGTCACCCTTCCCTGGGACGGCGTATACTTCAGGGCATTGTCGATCAGGTTGGCCACCATGCGCTGGAGCCGCTGAACGTCTCCCCCGACCGAATGACCTTTGAGGAAGCTGCAACTGAGGCTGATGTCCTTGTCTTCCGCAATCGGGCGGAACAGTTCACATGCATCCCGGACCAGCCCTCCGAAATCAATTTTTCCCAGCCTGAGTCTGACAGCTCCTGCCTCGACTTCCGTGATGTCCAGCATCGTGTTGATCATCTCCAGCAAGCGGTCGCATTCCTCGATCGTGTTTGCCGCCATCGCTTCATAGTCGGCCGGGGATGCCTGCGTGGTCAGAGTTATCTCGGCGATACCGCGGATCCTCGTAATGGGACTGCGCAGATCGTGGGCGATGTTATCCGTCATCTCCCGCATCCCTTTTATCAGGGCGTGGATGCGGTCAAGCATGGTGTTGAAGGTCTGCGCGAGCCGGTCGAGCTCCTCGCTCCCTGCCGTGACCGGTACCCGCAGCTCCAGTGCGCCTTTTGCGATCTCCGCGGCAGTTTTGGTCACTGCCTCTACGCCGCGAAGAGCCCGACGGGCCATGAACCAGCCTGCGACCGCAGCGACAATCATGAGAACGGCCAGCGAAATGCCGAAAATGCGGCGGGATATCTCCATGAACGCCTCTTCATCGATAAGCGAATACCCTATCTGCATGATTATACCGGGTGCGATCCGACCGTAGGCTATACGGATGTTGTGGTCATGTTCAGGAGCAGCCACCGTTTCAAACAGCCTGCCGGCACCGCCAGCTGCCTGCTTCAATAGGGCGCTGTCGGCGCTGACATCTTCCCATGAAGACACGTTTGATGACGCTAAAACCTTCCCTCCAGGCGTCAGGATGCGGAAGAATATATTCTCAACTCCGCTGGACTCCGCCTCGAAATTCAGATTGGCCTTGACTGCCTCCATGCCCTGCACCGAGAGCAGGGATGTGAACTCTGCTATTTCTTTTGTAAGTTCTTCGTCCGTTTGTTGCTGTACCAGGGAGGCAATTGAAAAATAAAAGGCGACAAAAGCGAGCAGTGACGACAGGGTGAAAATCCCCGCGTACCAGAGGGTGAGCCGGAATGCGAGCGTATGTCCCAGCTTAAGAATTTTTCCGAAGAACATACCCTGCTCCGCGTATTGTGTGAATCAGCTTGATCTCGAAGTCCCTGTCGATTTTGTCCCGCAGCCGGCTCATTCGCGCTTCGACGACATTCGTCTGGGGGTCGAAGTTGTAGTCCCACACTCTCTCCATGATCATGGTCCTCGAGACCACCTTGCCTGCGTTTCGGACAAGATATTCGAGAAGGGAAAACTCGCGCGGCTGAAGCTCTATCCTCCTGTCTTGCCGGCTGACCTCCCGCGTAAGCAGATCGAGACACAAATCCTCATACTTGAGGCGAGTAGGTTCGGGTGTGCCGCTGGCTCTCCGGATGAGCGCCTGCAGCCGCGCCAGAAGTTCGGAGAAGGAGAACGGCTTGGTAAGGTAGTCGTCGCTTCCTGTCTGAAGGCCTCTGATGCGGTCATCGACCGACCTCCTGGCGCTCAGGATGATGACCGGGAGGTTCCTTTTCCGCCGCCTGAGTTCCTCTATCACGGAGAGGCCGTTCCGTCCCGGAAGCATGATGTCGACAATGGCGGCGTCGAATGATTCGGTAAGAGCCCACTGGAGGCCGTTTTCGCCGTCCGATGCATGCGTGACCGCGAACCCGGCTTCCTTCAGCCCCTTAACGATAAATAGAGCGATTTTCCGATCGTCCTCGATAAGGAGTATTCTCATTTCAAGTTACCCCCGTCAAATCCCCGGAATCTTTGTCTGATCGATGTCCTTGGGACCATAACCGGCCGCGAAACAGCGTGGTGTACAGCAGCAGAGCTGCAAACCAGCAGATTGCCGCTGTCCAGATGTTGTGGGAAACGAAATGGGCTCCGCGGGCGACTTGTGCAAAACCGAAGAGGGAGCCGAGTGCCAGTCCCAGCACCAGGATGCCAATCGCCAGGCGACGGTTGCGCTTGTAAAAAATGAAGTAGCCGCTCATCATGGCAAAGCCTCCTGATGCGTGGCCGGCGGGAAAACAATTTCCCCGGCTGCACCCCGGAGGGTTTTGTTCGAAGAGTCTGACATAAGGCACGGACCCGCCATAACGGTCATAGTCCCAGGGGCAGTGGCGATTGGTCGTTGCTTTGCCGAGCGCGACAAGGCCTGTGCCGATTCCTATGGAAAGGACAAAATAAAGCGCCGCCCGCCGCCAGGGGCGCAGAGCAGAGAGCCGGAAAGAAAGGCCCCATGCCGTGAGTGCTGCCAGTGCGATTACCAGAATCAGCTTGCGACCGCCGGAATGGATCAACTGCTCTGTCCACCAGGCGTCATGCAGAAACCAGCGGCTGTTTGTGAAGTCGTAAAAACGATCCGAGAGTGCGAGGTCAATATTGGAGAACTCAAACAGAGTAGCCAGAAAAACAAAGAACGCGAGAGGAACCAGGCAGTGATACAGCCAGAATCGAGACACATTTTCCCCCTGCAACATTTGAAGCTTCCTGTTCTTTACAAACTGCATCTCTTAAATTACAACCCTGCGGCTACCTTGTCAATAAACTCCTCGGTAAGGGAATATTGAGCCGGCTTCGGAAGCGCGATTGAGGCGAGATCCTTTGTCATGATTCCGTTTTCGATGGTCTTGATTACGATCGCTTCGACCCTCCGGGCAAAGTCGACAACGTCGGGGCTGCTGTCCATTACCCCTCGACGGGCGATCGCTCCTGTCCAGGCGAAGATCGAGGCGACCGAATTGGTCGACGTCGGATTCCCTTTGAGGTGCTCGTAGTAATGGCGCATGACCGTACCGTGGGCAGCTTCGTAAAGGTACTTCCCCTCGGGCGAAACAAGCACCGATGTCATGAGCCCTAGGCTGCCGAAGCCTGACGCAATCATGTCGCTCATGACATCGCCGTCGTAATTCATGCACGCCCACAGCATTCCGCCTTCGGCCTTCATGATCTGCGCAACAGCGTCGTCTATAAGCATGTAGCGGTATCTGGTTCCCTGCTTATCAAAATCAGCCTTGCAGGCTTCCGCCTCATGATCGAAGATCTCCTTAAAAAAGCCGTGGTATGTCTTCGATATCGTGTCCTTTGCTCCGAACCAGATGTCGCACTTTTCACTGAGTGCATAATTAATGCAGGCCCTGGCAAAGCTCCTGATCGATTTCTCGGTATTGTGCATCCCCATGATAACGCCCGCACCTTTAAACTCGTGGACAAGAAGTGACACCTTTTCGTCCCCGCCCGCCGGCGTGAATACGAGCTCAGCCTTGCCGGCTCCCGGAACCCTGTACTCCACGGACTTGTAGATGTCCCCGTATGCGTGCCTTCCGATGCTGATCGGCTTTTTCCAGCTCCGGACCGCCGGCGGAATATTGTTTACGATGATCGGCTTACGGAAGACGGTGCCGTCAAGGATCGAACGTATCGTCCCATTCGGGCTTTTCCACGCCTGCTTCAGGCCGTACTCTTTGACCCGGCCGGCGTTCGGCGTAATAGTCGCGCATTTCACGCCCACCCCGAATTCTTTAACGGCGTTCGCCGCTTCGATCGTTACCTTGTCGTCCGTTTCGTCGCGGTGCCTGATCCCAAGGTCAAAGTATTTCAGATCCATTTTAAGGTGAGGCAGAAAAATTTTTTTCTTGATCATCTCCCAGATGATACGCGTCATCTCATCGCCGTCCATCTCGACGATCGGGTTCTTTACGGTAATCGCCACAACGACCCCTCCTTGCTATCACGATATCACTAAATCAAATCATGGAGAACGATTCTAATTGGACGTGCGAAGAATGTCAACACTAACATTCAGTACGAGAGGCATGGAGTGCTGCGACCAGGACAAGCAAGCTTGAAAGAAGGAGGTGTGTTACGAGAGGAATAGCCTTTAAACGGATTCAAGACTCTACCGGTTTTTAAGGAACACGACGAAAGCCCCGCTGCCGCCCAGGTTCCCGGGCGCCTTGGCGAATTCAGCGACCATGCCCTTCGCACTGTCCCGGAGCCATTCCGATACAGCGCCGCGGAGCACGGGTCCTTCAGGCGAGTTGATCCCTTTGCCGGTAATGACGAGAACAGCCGTCTGCCCCCGGTTGAATGCTCCTGTTATAAAGCCCGATAGCTTTGCAAGGGCCTCATCCCTGATGTGGCCATGCAGGTCCACTTGTCCGGTTATCCGGATTGTGCCCCGCTTTAACTGCTTCATCCTGCTCGAGGAGGGCCGCTCTGCGGCAGGCTCGTCCGCGTGTTCTTTCAGACTGGGCTGAAATGTCGTGCCGATTTTTTGCATTGCCTGAAGAAAAAGTGTTTTTTCTTCGCTCTCCTGCCGGTGCTCTGCAGGAACAGGAGCCTTGCCTGATATCGGATTCGGACCGTCAAGTGTTTCATTGATCGCTTTGACGCCCTGAACAGCGCGCAGAAAAAGCTCTTTGCCGTCGTCCTTTTCCCGCGGCTCCGGACGCGCACTCTTTTTGGTTACAACTCCGCAGGGCTTGGAAACGGCTTTGTATTCTTTGAGAGGTTTGAATGCCTTGTTTTGAAAGTCGGCACTCTTCTGCCCGGGGTTTTTCCTGTTTTTTTTCATAACTGAAAATTATTGAAGAAAGGTATGGTGCAGAAACTGCCCGGCTAATGGTCGGGATACCGCTCCGTAATGCTTTGGATCGTATCGAGGCAGGAAAAAAAGGTTTCTACCATGTCCGGATCGAAGTGTGTTCCCGAGGATGACTTGAGCTCTTCCAGGACCTGCGCTTCGTCCCATCGTTCCTTGTAGACCCTGCGGGAGCCAAGAGCGTCGTACACGTCCGCAAGAGCGACGATACGGCCGAACAGCGGAATCTCCGCACCCTTTTTTGCCCTTGGAGCGCCGTCCGGTGTTTCGTATCCGGGGATTGTCTTTCCATCGTCGGGATTTACATAGCCCGGATACCCGGTTCCGTCCCACTTCTCGTGATGGTTCAGTGCTACGAGCGCGGCTGCTTCATCCAAATCAGAATACCGGTCGGCAAACAGGCGGGCTCCCATGATGGTATGCTGCTTCATGATCTCCCGCTCCGCGTCGTCGAGCCGTCCGGGCTTTTTCAGGATCGCATCGGAAATTGCGACCTTCCCTACGTCATGCAGCATGGCGGCCATACGGAGGATGTCCCTGTTCTTATCGATAATGTCATGAGGCATGCCTTGCTTGGCCGCCCACACCTCGTAAATGGCTACGGCGTACGAGGCCACCCGGTTCACATGGGCCCCGGTCTCTTTCGGGTCGCGCAACTCCGCCATCCTGATGGTGCGAAGAATCATGGCCCTCGTCATCTGTGCCCGTTCGATCGCGACAGCCGCCATGTTGGCGAAGTGCATGATCAGGGGCTCATCCTTTTTTGCAAAGCGAATGACCTTCCCGTTTGAATCCTTTGCATTGATAAGCTGGAGTACTCCGATCGCTTCCCCGCGGCTGGTTTTGAGCGGAAATGTCAGCATCGACTGCGTACGGTATCCGGACAGGTCGTCGTATGATTTATTGAATGAGAAGGAGTTGCCGGACTTCAACCGGTATACATCGGGAATGTTCAGTGTCTCGCCGGTATTTCCTACATACCCCGAAATGGACTGGTTGTTGATCGGTATGGAAAACGTTGAATAGATCAGCTTCTTTCCCGGGGGCAGACGCTTTTGCAGGGTCTCGTTCTGCGTATAATTGAACTTCAGCTTGTCTTTTTCCTTGACATAGATCGAACCCGCATCCGCATGTACAAGCTTGCGCGCTTCCCGAAGAATGCGCTCGAGGAGCACATCGACGTCCTTGACCTCGGTCAGCTCGACACCCAGTTTCATGATCATGTTGAGCTTCTGTTTTTCGGTAAGCATGGAGCAATATTACCTGCGGGCAGTCGATTTGTCAATCGAGGATTAGCCAAGCAGGCATTTATCAATTGACTCACTTATGCTTTTCTGATATAGTACACTATTAAACTGCTGTTCGGATCTTGTTCCCCTGCGCGCCCGGCGTTATATTGTTCTTCAGAGGATGTGGAATGGAAAACAAACTGTTAGTCATCAAAAAAAAGCTCATGAAACAGCGGTCGGACCTTCTCTCCGAAGCCGAACATACGCTCAATAGCAAGATCAGCACCGAGAAGGAAAGTTTCCCGGATCCGACTGACCAGGCGGTAGCGGAACTTGATAATAATTTTCTGCTCCGCTTGCGCGGACGCGAACAAAAGCTGCTTAAGAAGATCGAAGAAGCGATAGCCCGGATAGACGGCGGCACCTACGGAGTATGCGAGTCGTGCGGAGAGCAGATCAGCATAAAGCGGCTGGAGGCGCGGCCGGTAACCACGCTCTGCATAGAATGCAAGACACGCCAGGAAGAGGAAGAAAAAATGCAGGAAGGATAAGATAGCCTTCTTACGCGAGGCAAGGTCGGTTTTATCGACTTGCCTTTTTTGATGCATTCGTAAGAAGTCAGAAAACACCCAATTTCGTCATACCGGCGAACGCCGGTATCCAGTCTTTTCAATAAGTTCGATAACCACTGGACCCCGGTTTTCACCGGGGAGACGACTTTTTACGAGATCATCTTTTTTGTTGCTGCGCTAAAGAGCAATGAGCGCACCCTGTACAAGGATGAAGAGCAGCACTACATAATAAGAATTAAAGAAGTAAACCTGATCGCTTTTCACATCGGACATTTCGCCGTTTGCGTCCTTAAACCAGACATACACCGTTTTTGAGCCCCTGCCGTCGCCCGCAGTATACAACACATTCCGCGAATATTCTCTGACCGGATCGAAATTTACCCAGCGCGTATCGCTCGAGTTGGGCTTATCCGGTTCTTCCGACACAAGATACCCTGCCACACCGATTTTACTCGCTGCTGCTATCGATACGATCATCGCATTTTCATTTCCAAAATACCTGCGTCTCTTCGCAGCGACACTCGTGTAAGAAAAGAAACCGGATCTGACAGTTCCGCCCTTGCCCTGTTTTGAAAGAGCAGATGCCTGCTCGCCGGGCTTGCTCTCCGAAACAAGCGGAGACGTAACGGTAACAGAGGCGGATACTTCCTGGTTCCTGTACCCGAGCGTGATGATTGCGGTGCCGGCCTTTCCGCCGGTCACGGAGCCGGCCCTTCTGATGAGGGCAACACCCGTATCCGAGGACTTCCACATAGCAGAAGAGGTAATGTCTTTTTTGCTGTTGTCGAAAAAAAATGCAGTGGCCGTGAACGATTCCGTTGTACCCGACGTGATTGAAGCTTGTGACGGCGTAACGATTATGCTGACGAGATCATGGGCGCTGCGAGAACCGGCACCGGGTTTTGCCTTGGCATGAGCGGTTGCTCCTGTTTCAACGATTGATCCGGCTGCGGCAACTCCGGCACCTGGCGCCGCTGTTCCTGCGCCAAGCGCTGCAGTGGCTGCCAGGCCAGAAGCGCCGGCCGCAGTCGCTGACGCCGTCGAAGGAGCCTGTGCAGCCGCACCGTCGATAGACTTTCCGGCCTCAGCCGAGTCGTCCCCGTCGTTTTCGGGAGCTGTGTCACGCTGCTGGTTCCAGCGAAGCCATTCCTCGGTGTCGGCCTTCGGGTCGAACATTTGGGGCTCGGCAACTACTCCCTGTTTCGAGACGGCTACCTGCTGGTTTGCCTTGACGATCAATCTTCCTGCCGGCGCACCGCGCGGCCGGGGACCGGCCACAGATACCTCGCCGTCGTATACTTTGATCAAGGCGCTCTTGTCCGCCTTCACATCAACGTTGTACGCTGTCCCCCTGACGCCCACGACGGCTGTCTGGGTATGCAGGTCCACGCGGGATTCAGGCGTCGCCAGTTTCTTCACCTTTGCCCAGAGCCTGCCTATGACGAGATAGACCTGAAAGTTCGTGCGGCGGGTTTTTCCGTCGAACTCGAGCTGGCCCAAGGCCAGACGCGATCCTTCTGAGAGGCGCATGAAGGTTCCATCCGGAAAGCGGATTTCGACTCTGGATTTCTCGCCGACTTTTACTTCGTGATTCTTGGCCAGCCGCTGGCCCTTCTGAAGCGGACGGCCCGTGCGCGTATTCGCAGTATAAACGGAAGCACTGCCTTCGACAATTGTGACGACGGCCTGGTTATTGGTGTTCGTGGCGGCAGATTTTGTTTCGGCAGCAGATACGGAGACGACCATTAATATGACGATTACAATGGCGGCGGCAAGAATTATGAGATATTTTGACATCGGGACAAATCATATCACATGATGTTGCAGTTAATCAAGCCCTCAACTCGTAAAACAAAAAAAGAGTCAGCACATATTGTGCTGACTCTTTGATGATTCATGGTGGGCGATGCTGGGTTTGAACCAGCGACCCCTGCCGTGTGAAAGCGTCTCGAAAGGAAGGGACAGATTATCGTTCCTTCCATATTCTTTGCTTTTTCTTATGGTTAGGCTTAGAGCAGGGAAAAGCAGTTTTTCGTATTTTCCGCCGGATTCCATCCGATACTGCACAGCGAACTGCACACGGCAGAGGCGATAACATGCCAATGGGAAAACTCTTTAAACTATAAGAGCAATTTCTTCAGCTGTGATTCGTGAAAAATAGAATAATATCTTGTCTCGCAATAGGCCTCTCGTCTCATTATCTAATTGCAGGCACTTACATTCTAACGGTGACTGCTCAGGAGATTGAATTCGGTCGCAAGCGACTCTGAAGGCGGCACGAAAATCGATCATGTAATGCCTCGTCAGGATATCACCTTGTAACCTTGGAATTTTATATTGAGGGAACAAGTCATGCGCCTTATAAACAAAATATTCCAACAGTGAATATGATAGCCCTTTGCCAAGTCTTTCAGCTTTTTCACGTGGATCCATCCTTTCCCATGCTGCTTGTGGCAGACTATAAGCAGGTTCAATTTTAATATTAATACGGGTAGGATCCTCAGCAAAGTATGGATTGCCGAATAAACTATTCTTGATCGGAACAAGTGGTGCGAGAGAAAGAATTTTATCACGAATAGAGCAGCATGGCGACAAAATAACATAAAACGGTGGCTTGCTTATTTCAATTTGACAATTAAGATCATCAGGGAGTGGTGGATTGTTAATTTTTGGCGTACATACTGCAAAACCTTTGAGAACATCACCGAAACGAAGAGCGGCATCTACACGTTCGGGAACTTCATAAAACATTATTTGTTTTCCTCTTGATAATATTGCTCAACGTCATGGAAGCTTGCCGTAGACAGTTTTTGCGCGTGAGTTAAAAAATCTGTCTTTAATTTGATTCCCGAGATTCCGAGAAACATGCCAGTATCAGAAACGATAACTTCAATTTCATACCTTTCAAAAGGATATGTAACTTTGTGCGCTTGCGTCTCCGTTTGAGCACCAGTTACTGCTGGCGTTAGGGAAGTCATAGTTTATTCACCTCGCATATATTTGTAAACAGGTTCCTTTATAGTAGCTTCAAATTCTGCGGAAATTAAGTCATGTAATTTGTCAGTAATGCGTAAAGTTTGATCAGATTGGATATTAATAGCAAAACCATCAAAATCAAGAACAAACGTATAATTATTTTCCAGTGACTTTTTAAATGACTCGGCGTAACGTAAAGAACAATTATCTCTTTTTACGATTGTCGTAAAATTCATTTCGGTTGCATCTTCAAGTTTAAAACGACTTACTGGAAAAGAAGTTTGATAATAACTTACAAAGTCTTCCGTAATATTACTCGGCACTGGACAATCATCGATATAGCGAAGACCAATTCTCAATATTAATGGAATTTTTGTAATCTTTAAAAAATGATCCACAACAAAGGTAATTATGTCACGAAATTTGTTCTCAGAGGCGTCGTTGTTGTACGTTTTATGTAGCGTAGAGGTAATATCGAGCGTACTAGTGGTAACGTTAAGTGTATAACCTTTAGGCGAAGTAAATTGCCATATTTTTTTTGTACCTTCATCTGTGTGTTTTTTTTCTAGATCCTCTGTTTTAGCACCAGGGCCTAAATTAGCGAGGAGAACCTGTCGCTGAAATAACAAAGAAGATTCCGGAAACTTCTCCATGATTGCCAGTTGTAGGTCTCCAATTTTGCTTTCAAGATAAAATAAATTCGGATATGTGATTTGAAAAATCACTTGCTTCACCGTAGGTCTTTGAAATACTTCGTTGATCGGCATGATGACTCACTCCTTTTGTTCTTTTGGAAATCTAGCTGACGGTCAAGAGTATATGTTATTAGATTAAACGTTTTAATTAGGGCTGTCAATGCATAACGGGCGCTCAAATCATGGGCTGACTTTATCGTTCGTGTTTTAAAAGCACAAATGAATAATCGGAATAGCACCGCTAGTGTGCAAAACAGAATAGCGCAGAGTTACAGAGAAGGCATTTTAAGCAAAAGTGAAAATGATAGCATCCTTAGGAAGTGCCATTGGTTTGATCCCATGTATAAATCCCTTTTGAAGCGCAAATTCAGGGGATTTGACCTCCCCTTGTAAAAATAGTTCGTCAAGCTCTTGCTTCGTTATTTTAGTAAGTTCAGTAATTGTATTTGATATTTTGTTTTGATCTACTTCGAGACCACCGAGTCGTTCTTTAAGCTGGTACAGGGTTAAGGAGGTTTGAGAAGGGAAGTTAGTTACGATGCCATGAAAAAGAAATGATGCATTTGGATTGGCATATCGTTCCTCGCCCGCGAGAAATATTATTGTGGAAATAGAATCAACAGAACCTATATTATGCATAATCAATTTGCAAGGAAGAGATTTGAGGTAATTGTAAAGGAACATTCCTACAGATACATTGCCCCCTGGAGATGATATATTAATCTGAATTATTTCAGGCCGATGTTGCTGGAAAATTTGAGAGAAAAAGTTAATGAATTGGAAAATTCTTTGCGGTTCAATGCCATCGAAAAAATTAATGTACACAATTTTCTGTTGCACTTGCGGCATGATATTGTCTTCTCCTTTGCTTTTTCTTGGATATTGAGCCGCTTACAGTTCGGGTTTATGGCTGGCGAGCATCTTATGTAACCATTCACAGTATTCCGGTCGAATATATACCTTATTCAATTCTATGTCAACGGGGGTATACGCTAACGAATTCAGACTGAATTTTTATAAGGCTTCAAGAAGTGCAACCATAACTTGAAGCTATACTGTGTTGAAACAGTAAAGAAGTGCAACCATAACTTGAAGCTATACTGTGTTGAAACAGTAAAGATGAATAATGGTATGCAGAAATAAAAATAACGTACTACAAGGATATTAAAATGACCCTCCACTATGCTCACCTTGCCCCAGAACACAGCAGGAAGGCGATAAACATACTCAACAACCTTTTGGACCCGTCCCCGAACGACACACCCACAACCAACTGCACAATTACTGCACAAGAAACAGAGAAGGAGTTAGCCTATATCAGCTAACCCCTTAATTTACATGGTGGGCGATGCTGGGTTTGAACCAGCGACCCTTGCCGTGTGAACGCTAAAAGACCAAAATCACGTAAACCATTGAAGGTGGCTGGTCTCCCAAAAATTAATGATTTTCAGCGTTTCCAGCGTTTCTATTATTTCGAGCTAATCTGATGATTCTAAGATTTTCCCCTCCGGGGGGCACAAAAAGGGGCACAATACAAGATTATTTTTGTCTACAATTGTGGCTTTTGCTTAGTTGGCTGCACTATGATATTTTCTTCTTGAGCCTTTTTCGTCGGTGGTCGTTTTGGTGAAAATAAGTTAACAGAATAAAGTCTGAATCATAGAGATATAATATAAGCATTCGAATTTTGAACATTCCGAGGAAAAACCAAAAGAAGATATCTTAAGCAGGAAGGAATCATGACCTACGAAAAGCCGCAAAAACAGAATCCCTATGGTTTAACTGTCAAACAACATATTTTCCCTGCTAAAAGCATCGAGCGATTTGCAGATAGTAATGGCATGGTAGAAGTAAAATTGATTTCGCAAAACAAGGTCATCAGTTTGCCTCCCGATGACCAGCTATTCTGCGCGAAAAGATGTTGGGACCAACGCGCCGAAGAAGGATATCAAAAAAGCATTGAGGACTCCTTTCAGGCATTAACTTCTAAAATCATCGATAACCCCACCTCGATTTTGGGAGATTCAGATAATAGAGTTGCAACAGACTTTTATTTACTTTGGCTTCTTCGCTATGAGCGGAATTTAAGCCCACTTCCAGATGTTCAACTCAAGGGTATAATCGGGGGGAAACCCTTTACAAAAGATGAAGAAGAACGACTAGAAAAGAATCACGTTATTTTCACTAGGGGAGAGATTCCTTCCGTTCCCAGCCGATTTATGACTGGATTAAACATACAGATGAGCATTGATAAAAGGAGAAGTGATATAGGAAAGGTGCAGTGGGGAGTTGTAAAGTCAAACGAGGGTGATTTTATAGTTCCTGAAATTTATTTTGATGTCGCGGTTATTCCAATTTCTCCAAATATCATTTTATTAGGCAAATCTCAAAACATTTTCATTACACGAAGTGAGGTAGTTAAGGTAAATCAACTTGCAATATCATTTTGTCTAAACTATTATTTTGCGAGAAGCTTATCAAGATGCCCGATTTAAAGTTTTTTGACTCAGGCAGCGAAAGAAAGGAGGCTTTTTCTCCGCGCAAAGATGAACCAACGAGGATATCCTGAGGCAACAGGTTATTTAAGTACCCTAATTACCTCACTTAACCTTAACGTTGCATAAAAAATCGCTATGCGGCCCGTTGCAATCGGTCGAGATAATGCAACAACCCCTTTTTGACTCGTGGATTGGCGTTCATTGTCAGAGTTAGCTTGCCGCCGGGCTGTGTCAGGCGGCCGGCACGCTGTATAAGTGTTCTTCGCAGGGTATTGGGCTCCGTGAACTCCCAAAGAGCGGCCCGTTTTTCGGTGGTGCCCCGGTCGGGTTCATGCGCGACCATGTGAAGTTCCTTCAGGAGATTGTGCGAGATGATCGCCGACATCATGTATAGCTGATTTCCGTGCAATCTTCTCACAGCCACGTAATCCATATTGCACTGGGACTTTAGCTCTCCAAGGATGTTTTCCTGAGAACCGCGGCCCTGATGGAAGTTCAGGACTTTCTTCACCGTCGTTGTTTTGTTTGTAACGATCACCTTGAAGTCAAACCCGTATTCGTGCGGCGTGAACATATCAAGCTGCACCGGCTCTTTTGACTGCTTTTTGGCTTTTTGACGAATAAAAAGAAAGCGGAACCGGCTGTCCCAGCTTTTCGGCTTCCAGGGTGTGTCGAAATAGGAAACAACGGAATCGTAACGCCTCCAGCGTTTTTTGGCTTCGATCATGTGTTTGAGTTCGGAGAACCGCTCAAAGGGGACCGAGATGGTGAACTCAATTCCGTCGCGCTCCAGCGCGCCGACGATTTCATCGCTGAAGAAAGCGCTGTCCATGCGCACTTCGATGACGATATCCGAACAGGTTGCACGCACCTGTTCGATGCACGCAAGGATGAACGCCCGGGCGCCGTTGGAATCATGTACGTTACCCGAACGGGGCAGGACGTCAAGGACCATGCCCAACTGAGCGATCATGCAGAAAAGCGGATAATAGCTTCTCTGCCCTTTTTTCTTTTTGTTGAAGCCTACGGCGGCACCCTCAGCCCATCGGGAGGTCGAGAGCACAGAGCCGTCGAAATCAAGCGTCACGCGACGAAGCTTCAAACCCTGTATGCGGGAGAGCGACATTTCCCGGCAGAACCGACGAAGATTCAAAATGTCCTTTGCGTCGACCGTCATCAATGCCCGGCTGATCGTGGAAACGTCCGGCATTTTTCGGAGGCCCAGAAGACGAAGCGCCATAAGGTCGTCCTGATAGTATTCGATGTCGCGGAGTTTCCGATAACCCAGCATCAGATGCACGATCAGCACGAGCGTAATGACGTGATTGCCGAAGATGGCGCTCGACGGTAGATGATCAAAGCAGCTTTTCAAGCGGGCTTTCAGATTCAGCTTCGTGAAGAATGCCTGAATGATAGCAAGGCCCGCGTAGGAAGTGAGCTGTTGATCCTCGAACTTCAGTTCCGGTATTTTGTGAACGCGGCTTAGAACCTGTGCTTTACTGGACTTCACTTTCAGTGGCCTCCTGCTTGAGTGAAATAATGATATCGCAGGAGCACTATATCCAATAATGAAGCCTGTTTCCAGAGGTTTCTGCATATTTTCAAGAAATGTTTATGCAACTACAAGGATAAGACATCTTCAGCAATTTTTGATATATTAACCTTGCTCATAAGTCTGTGCAGTAAATCCGTTTTTATTTACTGGCTTCTCCATTTTTTGATTCGGTGGCTGCATTCCTCTTTAGGCAGCCGGCTGGTCCGCTTTGCTGTTATATGCTCGAGGCGATCAGCGGCGATGCTCGCCAGCATTTTCCCGCGTTCAATCAAAACATCGAAGACCCATAGGAGACCATGCACTTCGACGCCGCGCCTTTCGGCATTTTGCCGCAAAGTCTTTTCACCTGTGAGCAGGATGCCTTTACGGGAAACAGCCACATAAAGGGCGGAGACGTCTTCAAGGGAAAGATCGAGCGATAGATCCATCTTCATCGCTACAACTTCCGAGAAATCCTCTGACGGCAGATGAGCTATTTTCAGCAGTCCTCTTTCGACATAAGGCTGCAATTTTTCTTTCTCGCTTTTCCGGTTTATCTCCCGCCAAACTAGCGATGTAACAATCGTCTCGTTTCCGAGGCCCAACCACTGTTCGAGCAGATCGGCTGCTATAAGGTCAATAAGCACCGATGCGTCGTGGACAATGACCTTCATGCAACCTCGCTCAACTTCTCTCGGAAGTCGATAAGCGATTGATTCAGCAGCGCAGCTCCCTTACTGGCTGTGATTATTTCTTGTGCGGCCGCGCGAAATACCAGTTGATCGAAACGAGAGGACTTTTCGATACCCGGATAGTCTCCAGGTTCTTTTTCATCCCATTTTTCTTTTCTTCGCATAATGCAGAATCGCCGATAGGTAGAACCATCTAGCAAGCCCAGATCGATTGCACGGTGCATAATAGCTGCTATGGACATACCGTAGCGACGCTTCAGATCAACAAGTTCCGCTGAGCTGACTCGGGTACGATAACCGCCCCAGTCGGTCTTGAACATCTTTTGAGGGATCAGCATAGCGCCTGCAAATCGATTGCAGTACAGCTCAATCTCTTTTCCTCGCGAATCTACGTGCGAGTGAATAAGAAGGTGCGCGGCTTCGTGAAGCGCGGTAAAGCGCTTGCGCGCCGGGTCTTTGTTCAACCATTTTGCGAGGACCACAACGGGGTGGCCGTCTGCCCATCCGGAAAAACCGTCGAAATGCTCGGGTGCTTCCACCTCAAAGAACTTGATACCGTTCGCTTCGAGGGTTTCGATAACATTCGGCAGCGGATCGAGTCCAAGGTTCCATGTAGCCCGGACCTTCTCCGCGGCTGTTTCAGCATCCACCGGCTTGTGCAGCCGCAAACTGCCGAGCGGGTCCCGGAAGGTGGACGGCAGACCGAGAATGTTTTCGATTTCCAGGTACCGCTCAAAGAAATCGGCCGACTGTTCCCGGATCGCTTCCACGGTCTTCGCGCCGACCTTGGTTGTTTTGCGAAAATTGACCTCCTGAAGCTTGGTGGTGGCCGGGCGGAAGAAGAAATCCAGGGATTGATCCAGGGCGTCAGCCACTGCCATCAGAACCTCGTCTCCGGGCATCATTTCCCCCAATTCATAGCGATGCAGCGCATTGTAGGATATTTTCCCTCCGGTCGCGTCCGCCAGAGCTCGGAGCGACATACCTCGCATCTTCCGGGCTTGGGCCAGGCGCTGAGCAAATATTTCCTTAGGCTCCTGCTTTTTCACTCCATTACCTCCCGTAATCCTGATTTACTCCGAGTACTCCTGTACTTCCTAGCAAGGAGAGCAATCATTTATCTTATGTTGACAAATATAACCATTTTTTGGGTATTTGTCAACATCGGAAAGGAAGGTGATTGAAATGGCTAAAGATGCTGGGGGGCACAAAAGGGGCACAGTCAACAAAAAAGGGCTACGGTGAAGACCGTAGCCCTTTGAATTCATGGTGGGCGATGCTGGGTTTGAACCAGCGACCCCTGCCGTGTGAAGGCAGTGCTCTCCCGCTGAGCTAATCGCCCGGCAACGGTTATTTTTTAACACAGGGTGCGCCGGTTAGTCAAGATATTTCTCCTCATTGCCGAGTAAACCAGCAACCGCGCCGTCGTAAAGAACGGCAACATGGTTGCCTCGGTCCAGAGAAACCGGATTTTAATCAACAATCAATATCGCGCACTTCAGGTACTGCGTCTCGCGGGCAGCAAGCAAAATCGGATGGTCCCGCGCCTGAGACCGCATCTCGAGAAGTCTCAACTGCCGGCGAGCGGAGTGACCGGCATCGATCAGCATTTCGCGGAAAAGGTCCTGATCCACATGGTGCGAACAGGAGCATGTGACGAGCACGCCACCTGGCTCGAGCAGCTTCAGTGCCCTGACGTTGATTTCCTTGTACCCTCTGAGGCCTTCCCGCACTTTTGCCCGGGATTTGACGAAGGCCGGCGGATCGAGGATGATGCAGCCGAATTTCTCGTTGATTTTCTCGAGACGCCGGAGCTCGTCGAAAACATCGGCTTTCGTGAACTGCGCATTCAGCCCATTGAGGGCCGCGTTCGCTGTTGCCAGGTCAACCGCTGCCTGCGAAGAATCAATGCCGATAACCTCGCTGGCGCCGAAGCGAGCGGCGTTCAGAGACCAGGCGCCGATATAGCAAAAGCAGTCGAGCGTTCGGCGGCCCTTTACGAGTCCCTTGAGCGCAAGCCGGTTCTCGCGCTGATCAAAAAAGAATCCGGTCTTCTGTCCTTCGAGCACATCAACGGTGTATTTGATCCCCGACTCCTCGATTGTGACCGGACCTGAAAGCGATCCGTGAACCACGCGCGTTTCCCGCGCGATACCTTCGATCTCGCGCGAGGCCATGTCGTTTCTGAGCACGATCGCCCGCGGTGAATATTCCTGCTGCAGGGCGGGCAGGATCATCGGGAGCAGCCGGTCTATGCCGGCGGTCGAGGACTGGACAACCAGGACATCTGCATATTTGTCGACGATGAGCCCGGGAAGTCCGTCGCCTTCGCTGAAAAAAGCCCGGTATGAATCGCTGAAACCGAGCATTTCCCGCAAGCGGCGGGCCGTTGAAATCCTGTTCCCCATGAACTCCGTATTGATCTCATCACGACTTCTGGTGAGAATGCGGGCGGCAATAAGCGTATTCGGGTTGACGTAGGCGCGCCCGATAAAGCGGCCTGAATGGTCGGTAACATCCGCAAGATCCCCGGCCGCAAGATCAGCCGGCATTTTTTCGAGCTCGTTACTGAAAACCCACGGATGTCCGCGCATGATTCTGCGCTCTTCTTTATTTTTCAGGCGTAGTGTATGCATAGGGCGAGTGTATCACAGATCTCGTTTTGTTGGTGGTTCATTTGGTTTGTTTAGTTTGTTTGGTTTAAACCGGATAAACCGGAAGAACAAGATTAACCAAATAAACCACATTGTCACTTAAGATACTCACGCAAATACTGCCCGGTATACGAGTCATCAACTTCGGCCACATCCTCGGGCGTGCCTTCTGCCACGATATATCCGCCTTCAGCTCCGCCGTCGGGCCCCAGGTCGATAACCCAGTCGGCACTCTTTATGACGTCCAGGTTATGCTCGACAACCACTACCGTATTTCCCGCATTCACCAGTGCGTTCAGAACTTCCAGAAGCCTGCGAACGTCTTCAAAGTGAAGCCCTGTTGTCGGCTCATCAAGTATATAGAGCACGTCCCGCATATGCCAGTTGCCGAGCTCGTGCGCTATCTTTATCCGCTGGCTTTCGCCGCCTGAGAACGTGGTTGCCGGCTGGCCGAGCCGAAGATATCCCAGGCCGACCTCTGCAAGCGACTTCAATTTTCCGGTCAAGCGCGGAAAGTCGCAAAAAAAGTTGATCGCCTCAGCCACGGTCATCTCCAGGACGTCCGCGATGCTCCGACCCTGGTAGCGGGCGCGAAGGACCGAAGACTTATAGCGCTTCCCCCGGCAGTGATCGCACGTGATGAGGAGGTCTTCAAAAAAATACATCTCGATCTTTTGATAACCGCTTCCCTGGCAGGCCTCGCACCGGCCGCCCTCCAGGTTGAACGAGAAGTCGCTGGCGGTAAAACCGGCCTTTTTCGAGTCGCCAAGACCCGCAAAAATTTTTCGGATGGCATCGAAGGCCTTTATGTACGTCACGGGGTTAGATCGGGGACTCTTTCCAATCGGTTCCTGGTCGATGAGCTTTACGCCTTTGAGCTGGTCGGCCCCCGTAAGCTCCCGAAAAAGACCTGGCCTCTCCTGTCCTTCATGAAACCTCTGCTTCAGCGCCCGGTACAGCGTATTTCCGATAAGAGTCGATTTGCCGGAACCGGAAACGCCGCTTAGACACGTGAATGCGCGGAGCGGTATACGGAGATCGATATCTTTCAAATTATGTTCGCGCGCGCCGCGTATTTCGATGAACCTGCGCTCCTGTTTTCGGCGAATTGCCGGGACAGGGATAGTTTCCTGCCCGGTCAGGTAGCGGGCCGTGAGCGTGCCGCTTTTCAGGAACCCGGCTTTCGACCCGCTGTACATGACCCGGCCGCCCCGTTCGCCGGCCCCCGGTCCCAGCTCGACCGCGTTGTCGGCCGACTCGATAAGCGTCCGGTCGTGTTCGACCATGATGACTGTGTTGCCGCCGTCGGACAGCTCCCGTATGATCGCGGCAAGTATTCCGGTATCCCGCGCATGAAGCCCGATGCTCGGTTCGTCCAGGACGTAGAGAGTGCCCGTGAGCTTTGAAGCGAGCTGGTTCGAGAGGTTCACGCGCTGCGCCTCGCCGCCGGACAGTGTCCTTGTCTGGCGGTCGAGAGTCAAATAGCCGAGGCCTACGCGGACAAAGAAGGCGAGTTTTGCATTGATCTGGCGAAGGATCTCTTCGGCTGTGCTTCGTTCAAATTCCGTAAGCCAAAGATCATCGAACCAGCGCGCCAGCTGCTCTATCGGCATGCGCGTCACCGCATCTATGGGCAGCCCGCCGATCCTGTACATCAGGGCTTCGGGCCGCAGGCGGGCGCCGCTGCACGCCGGACACAGAGAAGCCCTTCGATAACGGCTCAGAAAGACGCGGACGTGAAGCTTGTATCGTTTTTTTTCGAGCTCCTCAAAGAAGCTATTAATGCCGTAAAAATCGTCATTTCCGCTGAAAAGGAGGCCCTTCTCCTGTTTGGTCAATTCCTCATAGGGCAGCTTGACGTTGATGCCGGCCGCCTTTATCCCTGTCAGCATCCGGCGCATCCAGCGACGATGCGAAGGCTTTGTCCAGGGAGCTATCGCACCTCGTTCGAGGCTCAGCGATTTATCCGGAACGATCAGGTCTTCATCATACGACAGGATATTTCCGAAACCATTGCATTGCCTGCAGGCGCCGACGGGATTGTTGAAGGAAAAGAGGAGCGGTTGGGGCGGCTCGAAGCTGATTTCGCATCGACCGCACCGTAAAGACCTGCTGTATCTGAGCGCCTGCCCGTCAAGCAGCTCCACGACTGCTTCGCCGCCTTCGTGAAACGCGGTCTCGAGCGATTCGGCGAGGCGGCTCCGGTCTTGTTCTCGAACTACAAGACGATCCAGCAGCACCAGTACTTCGGTTGTTGAGCCGATCGTCTTTGGGAGCTGCCCGGACTCGACGAGCTCTTCGCCGATCTTGACCCGGAGAAATCCCCGTACGAGCAGGTCATGCAGGACGGTTTGAGTTCCTCCCGGTGCCACCGGAACCGGGAACAGAACATGAATTCGTTTGCCGTCATGCTTCCGCAGAATATCTTTGGTCACCAGGGACGCATCGTACCGCACGATTTCATTGCCGCAGCTCGGGCAGATCAGTTTTCCGATTTTTGCAAACAGCAGCCTCACATAATCGTATATCTCGGTCATGGTGCCGACTGTCGAGCGCGACGTCTTGACAGGGTTTCTTTGCTCAAGCGCAATCGCGGGCCGGACGTTGCGCATGGCGTCGACTGAGGGGCGGTCTATTTTTTCTATGAACAGGCGGGCATAGGCCGAAAGGGACTCGATATAGCGCCACTGGCCTTCCGCAAAAATGGTGTCGAATGCGAGGGAGGACTTTCCGGAGCCGGAGAGGCCGGTTATAACAGTAATCGCGTCATGGGGAATCGCGAGCGTAATGTTCTTGAGATTATTCTGACGCGCCCCCTCTATAACAAGAGCTTCTTTCATGGCGAAACAGTTATATTACCATGATCAAGGAGCGGAGGGAAGAGGGGAAGTGGAGATCCGGGTGCGGGATCTTGGAGCGAGCCGACCATGTCGGCGTATCTTTCTGACGGGAACGCGGTTCCCTTGGTCCAAATTATAACCGGTTTTCGATGTGGGAGTCGCTTCGAAGTGCCTGGAGCCAGGTCCGGTACGCATTCTCAACCTTCTGCTCGTACAGCATTTTGGTTATCTCGTCCTTAACGCTTTCGAACGGCTTGACAGGCTTGCGAATCTCTTCGAGCCGTATGATATTATATCCGCCGGCCAACAGGAGCGGTCCGGCCACTTCGCCCGGATTCAATGTCTTCGCAGCTTCCTCGATCTCGGGGATGGCCTGGCCGCGCTGCAAGAAGCCCAGGTCGCCTCCAAGCGCTGCGTTTTCGCTTTCCGAAAGTTCTTTAACCAGCTTGATAAAGTCCTCGCCTTTCCGGATCCGGGCCAGCGCAGCCTCTGCCTTCTCTTTGACCACGGCCGTCTGCGACGCAGTCGCCTTTTCCGGCAGGCGGAAATATATCTGCCGTACGCGTATTTCCTCGGGGAGGACATAGCTCTTCATGTTTTTTTCATAATAGGAACGGACCTCATCGTCTTGAACGGCCACCCCGGAACGGACGTATTTGTTGAACATACGCGAGAGCGTCATCTGCTCCCTGAGCTCGTCTTTATACTGTCCCAGAGTCAGCCCTTCGCCGGCCAGCGCAGCCTCGAACCGGCGCGAATCCATAGAGTTTCTTTTCATGATATCGGCGACAGCGTCGTTCAACTCCTTGTCCGATACATCCATGCCGCCCCGCTTTGCCTCGGCCATCTGGAGCCTGCGGTCGATCATATCTTCGAGAAGCAGGCGTTCGTCCCGTTTCATATCAACCTTTTTTACTGCCGCCTCGCGCTGCAGGTCACTCAACGTGATGACGTCGTTGTTCACGACCGCAACTACCCGGTCAATGACTACGGGGCTGGCTTCGGCCCCGCGAACGCCGTACGCCAAAAGCAGCGCAAAACAGGCCATGATTATCCTCGTAAATTGACTCTTCATAGTGCTACTCCTCTATTTCGATATTACCACACGCTTTTTTCTGTTGCCTTTTGATCGGAAGTTGCATATTATTTCGTGCATTCCTATGAAAGCATTGATGAGCGCATACGTGCTGTTTTTTTTCCTGTCCGGGTGGCTGCAGCACGCGGCTGCAGCCGAACTCCACACGGATGAAATTACCATTGCCGCTGTCGGCGATTTGATGTTCGGCGGAAGAACCGAGCCTTTTTTAAAAAAATACGGTCCGGATTATCCGTTCCGCGACGTCCGATCAGCGCTCCGCCAGGCAGACATTGTAATCGGCAATCTTGAGTCTCCCATCTCCACGCGCGGGGTTCCCGTCGAAAACAAGAAATTTACGCTGCGTGCGGGTCCTATTGCGGCCCGTGCCCTGAAGAGCGCGGGTATCCGAGTTGTATCGCTTGCGAACAATCACTCCATGGATTTCGGCCCGCTTGCGCTTGCCGACACGCTTGAGCGGCTGCAAGAGAACGGGATCCTCTTTACGGGCGCCGGGCTGGACCTTGCTGATGCCCGTGCTCCGGCTGTGGCCGCGGTCAAAGGGAAAAGAATCGCTTTTCTCTCCTATTCCCTTACATTTCCGCTTGAGTTTTTCGCCTCTCCCGGGCGTCCGGGAACAGCGCCCGGATACTCAGATTTCATTCAGGCAGACATTGAAAAGGTCCGGCCGCAGGCCGACCTGGTTGTTGTTTCTTTCCACTGGGGGGCGGAACTGATGACCGCTGCCAAGGATTACCAGATCGAACTCGGCAGGCAGGCCGTCGACTGGGGAGCGGACCTGGTGCTTGGGCACCATCCGCACGTCCTTCAGGAAATCGAGCTGTACAAGGGCCGCATGATTGCGTACAGCCTGGGCAATTTCGTATTCGGCTCCGAAAGCAACCGGACCAACATCAGCATGATACTCCTGCTCACATACAGGGGCAACACTCTTTCCAAAATAGAGGCGGTCCCCCTTGATGTGAACAACTACCGGGTCAAGTATCAGCCCAAAATGCTTACGGGAAAGGCGGCCGGAGACGTGATCGACAGCATCAACACCGCTTCCGCTCGGTTCAATACCAGATTGGAAAGAACCGGCGACCGGGGCGTGCTTGTCCCGGGAGAAACGGTTTCTCGGGAAGCAGAGCGGCGCAACGCGATGACCACGGATAGCTCTCACTTACCCGTTAAGGCGCCTGCGGCCGCAGCACCTGGTAATTGACCTCGAATTTAGTGCGGGAGCGAAGGTCCCGAAGCCACGCCTTGTAGCGGTTGTCTTCTTTTCCCTGCCGCAGCTTTTCGGCTATCTGGGCAGTCGCTTCGTCCAGGCTGATCCTGCCGGCTTTCCGCTGGTCTTCAACCTTGAATATATGATAGCCGTAGGGGCTCTTGATTACCCCACTGATGCCGCCTTTCGGCAGTCCGAAAACCACGTTGAATTCGGCAGGCATGTCACCCATGCCGAAATAGCCGAGGTCGCCGCCCTTGTCGGCCTCGGGCGCTGTAGACTGCATTCGCGCTACTGCTGCGAAGTCGGATTTTAAGTGCGGCCTTTCCAGCAGCTTCTTCGCCTCGGCCTCGGACGCTACCACGATCTGGCGTACACGGACCTGGTCCGGTTTTTCAAATTCCTGCGGGTTTGCCTGGTAATAGCGCCGCACTTCGGAGGGCGATATGGAGACTTGCTTATGGACCTCGCGGTTCAGCAGCCGCTCGATCATCAGGTCTTCCCAGACATCAGCTTTCCACTTCTCAAAATCAACACCCATACCCGCAAGAGTTTCCTTTACATCAACTCCGTTTTCGGTCCGAAGCGTCTGGATACGCTTGGTGATCTCGGGAAGGCCGATCTTAATCCGTTTCCGCTGCGCCTCGCTGAGCATCATTTTGCGCTCGATCAGCCGGTTCAGAAACTCCTCTTTTACCTCCAGCTCGGCTTCGGGCTCCGGTTTGAACCCGGCCCTCGCAAAGCGTTCCTGGAAATCGGCGAGTGTGATCGGATCTCCGTTGACGGTTGCGACGACCCTGACGTCCGCCGAGACCTGGACTGCGGGTTCTTTGACCTGCGGTTCTTCCTTTTTTTGGCATGAAAAAAATACGAGCCCCAGCAACAATGCTGGAGCTGCGAATTTTGCAATTCTGGATATGTTCATCGGAGAAGCCCTTCCGGTTGTTCCGTCATAGCGGCACTTTGCTGCTTATACACTCCGCTTTTCTGCCCCGGGTTGGACAGCTGCGGTGTTATTTTGTCTTCCCGGCTCCTGCCGGCGGCGTTTGCGGCTCAGGTGCTCCCGGCGCCGCGGGCTGCCCTATGGAAGCGGCGGCGGCATCGAGCGCTTTTTCGTCGACAGTTATCTTCGCTTTCGCTTTTAGCCCTTTGGCGTAGTCAAGATAGAGGTCGCGCTGTTTTTCAGCCAGTATTCTTCTCTTGAGCTGCGGTTCAACTTCCTTAAAGCTCAGTTTTCGGCCGTCCGGGCGGTACATCTTGTCCTGGTTTTTGGCATAATAGTCCCGAAGCTCCTTGTCCGTCGGTTCAGGGACCGTCTTGAGCTTCTCAGCCAGTTCTTTTTTGAGGAGGTTGTTGAAAAGTTCATTTTTTGCGTCATCCTGTATCCGCCGCTCCAACTCTTTTTTCAGCATCTCCTGCCGTTTTTTGAATTCAGCGTCCTTGTCGAGCCCCTGCCGCCGGGCCTCCTGAAGCACCACCTCGATGCCGATAAGATCGTCGAGAAATTCCTTTCGGGCCTTGGGGTCGCTCGCTACTGCCTGCTGCATCTGGGGCTGAAGGTCCTCAAGCTGGCGTTTAAAATCAGCCGCAGTTATTGTGGAACGGTTCACCCGTGCCAGAACCGCGCCGTCCTTGCTTTTTCCGCACCCGGAAAGCGCTATCGAAAGCGCAATCACGATTACGGCAGTCAATTTCAGAATATTCATGATAGCTTCCTCCGGAAAAGGATTTAAATCGAGATTCGGGTGTTTAAAAAGATTCGCTTTTTATAACATACTAAACGAGTTCCTGCAAGCACTTTTTAACCGCTCTGGAGACTGTTTCAAGCCAGTTATCGGGGAGCGACATTTGAAGCGTATATTCGGAAACAAGCTTGATCGTACCCTTGCTCTTCTTGAGCACGAGCAGCACGCGGTCAGGAGAAATACGGGCGTCTTCGGCAAACGTGATGTTAACGACCTTCGCGGAACCGTCAATCCGGCCGACCATTGCCTTGCGCGCAATAAGTTTGACACTCATGATATCGAGCAGATTGGCTGCGGGCTCCGGCAGAATTCCGTAGCGGTCGCGAAGCTCATCAGCGATGTCCCGAAGCTGCAGTTCATCGGCCGCGCTTGAAATCTCCTTATAAGCCGCTAAGCGGAGACTGGGGTCGCTGATATAATCACCGGGAATAAACGCCGAGGCCGGAAGATTGATGATGGTGTCCGCCTGACGCGGCAGCTCTTCACCGCGCAGCTCGACCATCGCCTCTTCCATCATCTGCGTATAGAGATCTATGCCGACAGCGGCTATGTGGCCCGACTGCTGTTTTCCCAGCAGGTTTCCTGCGCCCCTCGTTTCGAGGTCCTGCGCCGCGATACGGAAGCCTGCGCCGAGCTCGGACAGCTCCTGGATGGCGCGCAGCCGCTTGCGTGCTACTTCAGAAAGCGTCTCTTCGGCGGGCGCAAGCAGGTACGCATACGCTTTATCCCTGCTTCTCCCGACCCTGCCCTTGATCTGATACAGGTCTGCCAGGCCGAAGCGGTCCGCCCGGTTGATAATGATCGTATTCGCATTCGGTATGTCGATGCCGGACTCGATGATCGTCGTGGTTACGAGGACCTTCAGCTTTCCATTGATGAATTCGGTCATCACGGACTCGATCTCGTTCTCGCCGAGCTGCCCGTGGGCGATTCCGACGGTGGCCTCGGGGACCAGGTTCCGGATGAACTCCGCTATGCGTTCGATTCCCTGGACCCGGTTATGCACGAAGAAAATCTGGCCGCCGCGCTCCAGCTCCCGAATGATCGCCTCGCGGATCACCCTCTTGCCGAACCGGGCAAGCACTACCTGGATTGCCTGTCGGTCGAGCGGCGGAGTCTGGATTATCGACAGATCGCGGATCCCCGAGAGCGACATGTGGAGCGTGCGGGGAATGGGCGTGGCCGTGAGTGTGAGGACGTCCACAAGCTTCTTGAACTCCTTGATTCTTTCCTTGTGTTTAACGCCGAATTTGTGCTCCTCATCCACCACCAGAAGGCCCAGGTTCTTGAAGGCAATATCCCGCTGGAGCAGGCGGTGGGTGCCGATCACGACGTCCACGACCCCGCTCTTGATACCCTTCAGCGTCTCCTGCTGCTCCGCCCTGGTCCTGAACCGGGAAAGCATATCGACCCGGATCGAGAAGGAAGCAAGCCGTTCTTTAAACGTACGGTAGTGTTGGTCCGCAAGAAGGGTTGTCGGCACCAGCACCGCCGCCTGCAGCCCGTCTTCGACCGCTTTGAAGGCACCGCGGAGCGCGACCTCTGTCTTGCCGTAACCGACGTCGCCGCAGATCAGCCGGTCCATGGGCCGAGGCCGCCGCATGTCGGCGAGCACATCTTCGATGGCCTTCTGCTGATCGTCCGTTTCCTCGAACGGAAAGGAGGCCTCGAACTCGCGGAACAGGTTATCCGGCGGCGTGAAGGATGGCCGCTGCATGGCTTCGCGTGCCGCATAGATCGCGACAAGTTCTTGAGCAATCGCAAGGATGTCTTTCTTGACCTTCTCTTTGGTCCTTGCCCAGGCCGGCGCACCGAGCCTGTCGAGTTTCGGCGTCGAACCCTCGGTCCCGATGTACTTCTGCACTTTATCAAGGCTGTACAGCGGGACATGAAGTTTTACGTCAGGTTCGAAGCGAAGCGTAAGAAAATCCGTCTCGAAACCATCCACGCCTATGTGCGTCAGCCCCTGGTATTCACCGACCCCGTAATCGGTATGCACGACGAAGTCACCGGGTTTAAGCTCCTTGAAGGTAGAAAGAAAGGGCGTGACCTTTGACCGTAGTGCGGCGCTTCTGGGCGCATGCACCTTTCTGCCGAAAATTTCTTCTTCTGTTATAAATGCCGCGCCGAGATCCTGCCAGGAAAAACCTTCGGACATCCGGCCGATCATCAGCGTAACAGGCGAGGGCCCTGCCTGCCCGTCCGTAAATACGGTCACGAGCGCAGATCCCATGCCGTATTCGAGGAGCAATTTCTTCAGCCGTGAAGCGGATTCCTCCGTCCCGCAAACGATTACCACTCGGGAAAAGTCCCTCAGCCGTTTCAGTTTTTCAATCAGCCCGGCCATGGTGCCTTCGGCCGGCTGCCCGTACTTCTCATCAGACCGCGGATCAACGGGTCTGGTAAGCCGGACACCGAGCCAGCTTGCAGATTTTGTATCCATCCGGTGATCCGAAGCGGTCCCGAGCAGGCCTATAGTAATCGTAGAAAAACGGCCGATTTCCGACGCTAACTGTTCTATGCCGAGGTAGAACTCCGTGGTCTCGGGCAGCAGTCGCCCCTCGTTGATCTCCTCCTGTCTTCCGAGCTCTATTTTTTCCGCGAATGCTGCGACTTCCCGCTCGATGTCGTCCGGTTCGATGAGCGAAAAGAGGGCGGTATCCGGCAAATACCGGAACAGGCCTTCCATGGAATAAAAAAACGGCGCAAGAAAATCAGCGCCCGGGGGAAGGACTCCGTGCTTAATATGCTCAAGCAGTTTCCTGCTGTCACTGCGAGCTTCGGCGCTATGAGAACGAGCGGCCCCGTCTGTGTCCTGAGGTAAACCGCGTTCATCCGAGGGGATGCCGAATCGATGTTCGAAGGTCTCTATAGCCTTGTCGTTGATAATAAGCTCCCGCACCGGCAGCAAAACCGACTGTGCAATCTCGCGGACCGAGCGCTGGGTTTCTGGGTCGAATTCACGCATCGATTCGATAGTGTCGCCCATGAATTCGATCCGGACGGGATTTTCCTGGAAGGGAGAGAAGAAGTCGATGATGCCTCCCCGTCTGCTGCATTCACCGACGCGCGTGACCAGGGAGGCTGATTCGTACCCGGTCGATACGAGCGCGCCGAAAAGATGATCAGGCTCCATTTGGGTTGCCATCGTAATTGTTTTTACCGAGTCGGCAAACAGGTCCCAGGGCGGAAGCTTCTGCATCAGGCATACCACCGGCACGAGAAAGATGCCCGGAAGACCCGAGATGAGATTATACAGAAAGCGCATGCGCGTGCCGACTGTGCGGCTGTCGGGTGAATCGGCTTCGAACGGGAGCAAGCCCCAGGCCGGGAAAACAGCTATCTCCGGCTTGAGCTCCCCGGCCTCGTCATGCATGATTCGTGAGAAGAATCTCAGGTCCGCGGCGAGCGTTTCGGCTGCATCTTCGGAAGGGGTAACTACTATGACGGGACGGGCTGTCGCCTGCCTCAGACCGAATAAAAAAAGGGCCTTTGAGGCCCCCCATAGTTCACTCACGGCAACTGTATTCTTGCCTGCCCGGATCTCGTCGACGACCGGCAGGATAACGTCACGCAGGTTCTTCATAGACAGAACACTATAGCACAGCAGGGAGTGCAATTCAATATGAGCCGCATGTTTCACGCCCGGCAGAATAAAAAACTCGTACATACGCAATTATCGCGGCAGAATGGAATGTAGTATAAAACCACACTTATGTACAAAATACTACTTCTCTCCGATGTGATACGAAGCCCGTTGATGACAAAAAAAGCCCACGCTGAGACATTTTTCATGTACAATTAAACCAAAATTTATAGCGTTATTTTCCGGGAGGTTGCATGGCCGATAATCATAGCAAGATGCAAAACTTTGAATACGACGTACTCGGCAAGGATTCAGCCTCGCTCAGGCGCTCTCTGTCGAACCGCCTTATTTATTCTCTCGGCAAGGATCCTATCACTGCGACATATCGCGACTGGTTCCATACGACGGCCTATTCGGTCCGCGAACGTCTTATTGAGCGCTGGATGGAGACCATGAGAAGCTATTACCGGTCCGATGCGAAACGAGTTTACTATCTGTCCCTGGAGTTCCTGACCGGCCGCCTTCTGGCCAACAGCCTTCTCAACATGGGATTCTACCACGAGTGCAGCGATGCGCTTGGAGAACTCGAGCTCGAACTCGACCGTATCCGCGAACTCGAGCAGGACGCGGCGCTCGGAAACGGCGGGCTTGGAAGGCTGGCCGCCTGTTTTCTCGACTCCATGGCAACGCTTTCACTGCCCGGATACGGGTACGGCATCAGATACGATTATGGAATGTTCACCCAGCGAATCGAGAACGGATGGCAGGTAGAGCATCCGGACAGCTGGCTCAGGTACGGGAACCCCTGGGAATTTCCCCGGCCCGAAGTGCTCTTTCCCGTCAAATTCGGCGGCAGAGTGGTGCGGGTCACGGACGAACCGGGCCGCGCGCGGTTTCACTGGGTGGATACCGAGGACGTCATGGCCATGGCGTATGACACGCCGGTTCCGGGGTACGATACGAGCACAGTCAATAATATGAGGCTCTGGTCCGCAAAGGCGTCCCGCGATTTCAACCTGAAATACTTTAACGAGGGCAATTACATCAAGGCAGTAGAGGAAAAGAACGAATCCGAAAACCTCTCGAAGGTCCTGTACCCCAGCGACACGACGGAGATGGGCCGAGAGCTCAGGCTCAAGCAGCAGTACTTCTTCGTGTGCGCATCCCTGCAGGACATTCTGAGGCGGTTCATCAAGTATCATCCGCGTATCCAGGAGCTGCCGGAAAAAGTGGCAATCCAGCTGAACGACACCCACCCGGCGATTGCGATACCGGAGCTCATGCGCGTCCTTCTCGATATCCAGCACCTTGAATGGGACGAAGCCTGGGACATCACCCGGCGAACCTTCTCGTATACGAACCATACACTGATGCCCGAAGCGCTCGAAACATGGCCGGTCAGCCTCTTCGAGGAGATCCTGCCGAGACATCTGCAGATAATCTACGAGATCAACTTTCGCCATCTTGAAGCGGTGCGGCACCGGTACCCCGGAAACGCTGACGTCGTACGCCGCATGTCCATCGTGGACGAGTCAGGCATAAGGCGGCTTCGGATGGCCCACCTCGCGATAGTCGGAAGCCACACCGTGAACGGGGTCTCGATGATCCATACCGAGCTCATGAGAAAGACCATCTTCGAAGATTTCGACCGCTTCACCCCGGACAAGATCATCAATATAACGAACGGCGTTACGCCCCGCCGCTGGCTCCACCTGTGCAATCCGGGCCTGTCGTCTCTTATTACGTCCGCGATCGGGAAGGAATGGATCTGCGAGCTGTCCGACTTGAAGAAACTGTCGCCGCTTGCGGAGGATACGACCTTCCGGCAACAGTTCCGCGCTTTCAAGCGCATGAACAAGGAGCGGCTTGCCGAGATTATAAAGCTGCGGCTCCGGATCGAGGTGAATGAAGCCTCGCTGTTCGATGTCCAGATCAAGCGTATTCATGAATACAAGCGTCAGCTTTTGAATGTGCTGCATATCGTCACGCGCTATAACCGGATCCGCGAGGAACAGGGACCCAAGCCTGTCCCCAGGACCGTGATCTTCGCAGGCAAGGCGGCTCCCGGCTACGCCATGGCCAAGCTCATCATCAAACTCATCCACAACGTTGCAGATATCGTGAACAACGATCCCGCTGTCGGAAACCTGCTCAAAGTGGCCTTCCTGCCTGATTACAACGTCTCAAACGCGGAGAAGATCATCCCTGCCTGCGAGCTCTCCGAGCAGATCTCGACTGCCGGCACCGAGGCGTCAGGCACGGGCAATATGAAGCTTGCGTTGAACGGCGCGCTTACGATCGGAACCCTTGATGGTGCGAATATCGAAATCAAGGAGGAAGTGGGGGACGATAATATTTTTATTTTCGGACTTACCGCGGACCAGGTCGCTTCAGCCCGGGCACGGGGATACCACCCGTGGGAGATCTATAACAGCAACGCCGGTCTCAGGCAGGCGCTTGACATGATCGGCAACGGCTATTTTTCTCCGGGTGAACCGCAGCTCTTTCGTCCGGTCTTCGACGCGCTAACCGGGTATGGAGACCATTTTATGCTGCTCGCGGATTATGCTTCTTATATCGAGTCACAGGACCGTGTCGACATACTGTACCGGGATGCCGAGGAATGGACCAGGAGGGCCATCCTGAATGTCGCGGGCATGGGGAAATTTTCGAGCGACCGCTCGGTCAGGGATTATGCCGAGCGAATATGGCAGGTGAAGCCGGTAAAACGGTAAAACTGAAAAGAATTGCAGATTGCAAATTGCTTGCACCCGGCGATTACGAGCCTGCGGCCAGTGTTTATAAGTGCGATTTAGCGCGAGTGCAGGCTGTGCATGAGCGTAGCCCGCTCTTGCGAAAACGCGGCCATAAACGAGTGCAGGGTGGAAATTTTAAATTTGTGGTATGGCCTTTGGCCATGATTTGATGCATTTTATATTATACGTTTTGGTAGCCGCAGGACTTCGGCGAGACCTCGGCGCGAGACTTCGACGAGCTCAGTCGAGTCGCTTTAGCCTGCGCATGCATCATGCCGCGCAGAAGTCAGCTGTTCCAATCGCGTCCTCCCGTAAAAGCCTGGTTATTTCCTCGTGGGGCACAGGCCTGCAGAAAAGATAGCCCTGAACTTCATCGCATTTCAGCAAACGCAGCAATTCGAGCTGCTCGATTGTTTCGACCCCTTCCGCCACCACTTTCAAGTCCAGGTTGTGCGCCAGCGTGATGATCGCTTTTGAAATCGCCTCGTTGGACTTGTCTTTTGACAAAGCGCTTATGAAAGACCGGTCGAGCTTCAGCTTGTTCAGGGGAAGGTTTATCAGATAGCTTAATGAAGAATACCCCGTACCGAAATCATCGAGCGCTATTTGTATGCCGGTTGATTTGAACCGGTGCAGCGTAGCTATGGTTTGTTCGGCGTTCTGCATGATCGTGCTTTCCGTCAGTTCGAGTTCGAGATTCCGTGGATCGAGATCAGATGCTTCCAGTGCATGAAATACCGTTTCCATCAGGGCATTGTTCCTGAATTGCCTCATCGACAGATTTACCGACAGACGCAGCCGGTTTGAAAAGTCGTCCCTCTGCCATTCCCTGGCCTGGCTGCAGACTGTCCGGAGCGTCCAGTCCCCGATCGGGATGATAAGCCCTGTTTCCTCGGCCACGGAAATGAATTCGTTCGGCTGCAGCAGGCCGTAGCGGGGATGTTGCCAGCGGACCAACGCCTCTGCGCCCGTAATCCGGCCGCTCGAAAGCTCGATCAGCGGCTGATAGTAGAGAACGAATTCCTCCCGGTCCAGAGCCTTTCGCAGGTCGGTTTCGAGTATCAGTTTTTTGAGGGTTTCCGCATTCATCGCTGAGGAATAAAATTGGCAGGAATTACTTCCCTGCGACCTGGCCTGGTACATGGCCGCATCGGCATTTTTGATCAGCGTGTCGCTGTCGTCGCCATCCTGCGGGAATATGCTGATACCGATGCTTGCGGTAATAAAAAATTCATGCCCGTCAACCATAAATATTTCGGAGAGTGAGTTCTGGATTTTTTTTGCGAGTGTTGCAGCGTTTCTTGCGTCCGCCATGTCGGTGCACAACACGATGAATTCGTCTCCCCCTACGCGGGCGATCGTGTCGCCCTTGCGGATGCAGTCAGCCAGCCGGTCGGCCACGTCCTTGAGGACCTGATCGCCCCTGGTATGGCCGAGCATGTCATTGATGCCCTGAAAGCGGTCAAGGTCAAGGAACATGACTGAAAGCAGCGTGTTGTGCCGGTGGGCCTGAATGAGTGCCTGGCGCAGCCGGTCACGGAACAATTCCCGGTTTGGTAAATGCGTCAGGCTGTCATACGACGCGGCATGCCTGAGTTTGTGCTCCGCAAGTTTGCGGTCGGTGATGTCGGATGCCAGCCCATCGTACGATACAAGCCGTCCTGATTCATCGCAGTTCGGAACTGCGGTGTTTTTAATCCATCGTAATCTGCCGTCCTTATGGACGATCCTGTGCTCAATGGGTTCAACCGCCTTCCCGGAAAGCACATCGGCTGCCTGCTGCATCACGCTCTGCCGGTCATCCTCATGGACCATGCGATACCACAAGTGAGGGTCGGCCGCATATTCATCGCATGTATAGCCTGTAAGGGCGACGCAGCCGGGACCATGCGTTGTCCCAACGGCCTTGCCGTGCTCAACCTGTACAGTATAGACATAATCCGTCACGGAATTCAGGAGCTGTCTGTATCTTCGCCGGCTTTGAGAGAGGGCCTTGTCCAGCAGGCTGCGGTCAGCAGCATAGAGAAGCGAGCGATGAAGCAGGTCGGAATTTAACCGGCCTTTTACGAGATAATCGCATGCCCCTGATTTTAGCGCAGATGTCCTGCGGTCCTCATTGCTCTCATCTGAAAGCACAACCACCGGTATCGATTTGAACCCCTTCTCAATTATCTGAAAAATTTCCTGCTCGTTGCCTGCAGCCTCCATGTCGACGATGAGCGCAGATATCTGTTGTTTATCAAACCGCAGCACCGCGTCATCAACGGTATCTGCCTGCATTACCGTGAACATACCGTCAAGCATCGCCATTATCTCTCGCGTTGAGGCGGCTTTGTCGTATCCGATCAGCAGAACTGCTCTTTTTGTATCCCCCATGTTCCAACCTCGCCGGAGCTGTCAGGACCATGCTCGAATCGTTCTGGCTAAAGTAATGCAATATCAGTACCTCACACGCGTATTCTTATTTAGAAGGCGAAGTTCTTGTTAAAGCAAGCATATTTATTTTTGTTGCTTATTAATCAAGTTAAATAAGTCGGAAACAATTCATTGGGGAGCTCGAAGCGTAAAAATTTCGACACTGTGTATACCGTGGAATTGCCCGGGATGGAGATTTGAGGACAACGGAAAAAATAATAAGTTAAATTACTGCTGCAAATGCGGATAGTAACGAAGATCACGAGAAAAAAATGAGGGAAGGGTAATCACGTATTATGTCTAAAAACGGCCTTCGGACATGGATAAATACGGAAACAGCGGATATAAAACAATGCCACAGAACAAAAAAAACACCTTTTGAGTGAATCTCATAAAGCTTGTAAGTTTAGATAAATCCGTGTTAATCAGATTTTATCCATGTCCCACAGCTCTTTTAAGGATTATCTGTCGTAAAATTGCCGATTACCATAAGAGCCTTCGGCACTATCTCAATCTCGAACCGGTTTCCGCTCTCCTCGAAAATCTCGCCGTCCATATGCACAGGAACGGGTCCTTCGGCTTCGATAAGCAGCTTCTCGGTCCTGAACATCGTCGCATATTTTTTTACTCTGTCGATCGTTCCCAGAAACACCTTCGGGAGGTGCCAGAGCAGCCGGGGAATTCCGAGCGGTTTCACGAGGGTCACATCGAGAAGCCCATCATCGATCCGGGCATGGGGTGTGAGCTTGAATCCTCCGCCCACGGTCGTGCCGTTGCCCACGGTCAGAAGAAAAATTTCTTCATGAAGTGTTTTTCCGTTCAGAGTTATTTTCATCGGCACAGGCTTGAATTTTCCGAGGGTCTTGAGCAACGCGCGAAAGTACAGGGCAAGTCCGCGCTTTGAATGATTGATCGTGTAGCTTGCCCGGTTTACGGCAGCGTCGAACCCGATTCCGACGCCGTTCGCAAAGTATTGGCCGTTGATCCGGCCCACGTCGATCCGGCTGGTCTTTCCCCTGAACAGGATATCGACAGCTTTTTCAATATTATTCGGTATGCCCAGAGATTTGATAAAATCATTGCCGGAACCCGTGGGAAGGATCCCGAGCGGCCGTGAAGACTCGAGCATTGCGGGCACAATTTCGTTGATGGTGCCGTCGCCGCCCACGGCAATGATAACGTCGAACCCGGCCAGCGATCTGCGGGCGATGTTCGCTGCATCTTTTGCGGACCGGGTGAATTCAAGGTCGAACGCAGCGCCTCTTTTTTGAAAATTATCGGTGATGCGGGAGATAATGGATGACGACCTTCCGCGGCCGGCAGCCGGGTTTGCGATAAGCTTGTATTTTGGCGAACGAGAAAGGGGCATACAATTGCTTCATTATAAAAGCAGGCTGTTCAATAGTCAATTACGGAACGCCAAATATTAATGGCTTGAAATCCTGAAGGCTTTGTGAAATAATGCTTACATATGTTTTTTACCCTCCTTCTCATCATTCACGTCGCCGGAGTCATCATCTGGATCGGCGGCGTTACTTTCGTAACTACCGTTATCTTCCCTTTGATGTACCGAACAGAAGGATCACTCGAAAAGGCTCTCCTGTTCCAGGGTGTGGAGCACCGGTTCGTGCGCATGGTCAAGTGGCTCCTGGCCATAGTAGGCCTGAGCGGCTTCTCTATTCTTTATTCAAAATACGGTTTTGACATTCTGCTCCAGAAGCGGGGGATAGGCATCCTGATCATGCTTGTTGCATGGGGGCTTTATACCGCGGTCCTCCTTTCGGAGCGAAAGATATTCGCCAGAATCTTCGCAGACCCGGAGAAGATCGATATGGACAAGGCGCTCAGGATGATAAATGCAATGCACTGGTTCCTGTTGACGGTAAGCTATTCCGGCGTCGCGGCAGGGGTATGGTTCGGACACAGATGACGCATTGCGGAATGTGGATTTCACCCCTGCACTCGCGCTCTGCACTCGTAAGCGCTGGGGCGCAGGCGGATTGCGGAATGAAACTGACAGGCGCTAACGTTAGCCAGCTCACATTTGACGTTTCATAACCGAAGCTTTTCTCTGTGTTCTCGGTGACCTCTGTGGCGAAAAACTTTTCTCGTTTATATAAGGTAAGGATTTATGGATTTAATTCTTCTGATTAAAGCTCTCTTTCTCGGGATCGTGGAAGGTATCACCGAGTTCATCCCTGTATCCTCGACAGGGCACCTGATTCTTGCCGGCGACCTGCTCGGGTTCAGCGACGAGAAGGCAAAGGTCTTTGAGGTGTTTATTCAGCTGGGCGCGATCCTTTCGGTCGTATGGCTTTACCGCGCGAAGCTTGGTGAAACAATCAAGGGGCTTCCGGGCAGCAGAGAGGCGCGCTCGCTCGTTGTGAATGTCATGATCGCATTCTTCCCAGCGGCGGTTTTCGGCCTGCTGATCCACAAGTACATAAAGGCGTATTTGTTCAATCCCGTCACGGTTGCAGGCGCGCTCATTGCGGGCGGGGTGGCCATTCTGCTGATAGAAAGAATGCATCATCGCGTATCCGTGAAGGACGTCGAAGGCGTCAGCGCGAAACAGGCACTGGGAACGGGAATCGCGCAGTGTCTTTCGCTCTTCCCCGGTGTTTCGCGTTCGGGAGCCACGATCATGGGCGGCCTTTTAATGGGCTTCGACAGGCGAGTTGCGGTTGAGTTCTCCTTTTTCCTCTCGATTCCCACAATGTTTGCGGCGACCGCATACGATTTTCTTAAGAGCCTGCACTCGCTTTCATCTTCGGACATCCCGCTTTTTTTTGTGGGATTTGTGACCTCGTTCTTTTCGGCGCTGATCGTGATTAAGGCATTCCTCGGGTACGTATCACGTCACGATTTTTCATGGTTCGCGTATTACCGGATTGCATTCGGCCTGCTCGTGCTTGCGTTCTACTGGCAGAGGGGGTGGAGTTTCTGATATGGCTGCACCGGCTGAAAAACATAAACACTGGAACGAGATGGTTGCGCTGCTTCTGTTTGCGGCAGGGCTTTTGATTGTTCTGAGCCTCGTCTCGTACAGTCCGGCAGACCCTTGCTTCAGCGTCGCGGGAAACGGCGTCCGCATCGCGAACCATATCGGCATTATCGGCGCCTATCTTTCCGACGCGCTCCTGCGCCTCTTCGGCCTGTCTGCTTACTGCATGCCGTTCTTCCTGTTCGGGTACTCCGTTTTCCTTGCCCTTGGCAGAGAGGCAGTGCACCCGCATCTGAAGAAGATCGGCGGCATCATACTTTTTTTCTCCACTGCAGCGTTTTTCGGACTCCAGTCAACGACCGTGCGCCTCTTCGAGGAAGAAATTCCGTCAGGCGGCATGCTGGGCGGCGCTATTTCCTATCTTCTGCTCACGGGATTCTCCGATACCGGCGCGTATATTATCACGATCACGGCTGTTGCCGTTTCTCTCATGCTGCTTACGCCGTTTTCTCCCCTCAAGGCCATTGCATGGTTTCGTGAAGTTTACGGAAGCCTGTCGGAGCAGTTTGGCATGCTCATCACCATTTACCGCGGCCGCAGGGAAAAGGCGCGGGAGGCGAAACAAAGGCCTGTGCTTCCGAAGGAGCCGCCGAAGATTGTTGACACACAGAAGCAGCCGGCGGCCGCGAAAGAGCTGAAGCCCGAGAAGCAGCCGAAACCGAAACAGGTCCAGGCCACATTCGACTTCATGGAAACGAAAGGCGGCAAGGACGGCAAGGATGCGTACCAGCTTCCGTCCGCAGAGCTGCTCGATCCCATACCGCCTGTCGTGAAAAAGATTTCAAAAGAAGACATGTTTGCCCAGTCCGAGCTTCTTGCAAGAAAGCTTCAGGACTTCGACATCCAGGGCCGGATAACGCAGGTGTATCCCGGCCCGGTCGTCACCATGTTCGAGTTCGAGCCCGCGCCGGGAGTGAAAGTAAGCAAGATCGTGAATCTTGCCGATGATCTTGCGCTTGCCATGAAAGCGGCGAGCGTGCGCATTGTGGCTCCGCTTCCAGGCAAGGCAGCCGTGGGCATAGAGGTCCCGAACAACACGCGTGAGACGGTCTACTTCCGGCAGATCCTCGAGACGCCTGAGTATGTCGCCAATAAATCGAAACTCAAGGTGCCGCTGGGCAAGGATATTTTCGGCGCGTCGGTGATAACGAGTATCGACAAGATGCCCCACCTGCTTGTTGCGGGCGCGACAGGATCAGGCAAGAGCGTTGCCATTAACTCCATCATCCTGGCTATCCTTTACAATGCCAGGCCGAGCGAGGTCAAGCTTGCGATGGTCGACCCGAAGATGCTTGAGCTGTCGGTCTACGAAGGGATTCCGCATCTCCTTTCGCCTGTGGTCACCCAGCCCAAGAAAGCCGCGGAAACGCTCAAGGCCATTGTTGCGGAGATGGAGCGCAGATACCGCACGCTTGCCGAGAAGGGGAACAAGAACATCGATTCCTACAACAAGGCAGTGCCCGAGGCCGAGCGGCTCCCTTATATCGTGGTTATCATCGACGAACTCGCTGACCTCATGATGACCGTGGCGCGCGAGGTCGAGGACTCGATCATGCGGTTGGCGCAGATGGCCAGGGCAGCGGGCATCCACTTGATCGTTGCGACCCAGCGGCCGAGCGTGGACGTGATCACCGGCCTGATCAAGGCGAACCTCCCTTCGAGAATATCGTTCCAGGTTTCCTCCAAGACCGACTCGCGCACGATCCTCGATGCAAACGGCGCCGAGAACCTTCTCGGCATGGGGGACATGCTGTTCCAGCCGCCGGGTTCGTCCCACCTTGTCCGTGCCCACGGGTGCTACGTATCCGAAGCGGAGATCAAACGCGTCGTGGAGTTCGTGCGAAAACAGGGCAAACCGAACTATGAACTTCTCCAGCAGCGGGCAAAGGAAATAGTTGAGGCCAAGGTTGCAGAGGTTGAAGACAGCGAGCGCGACGAGCACTATGCACGCGCCGTGGAGCTAGTTCAGTTGAACGGCCAGGCCTCCACATCGTTCCTTCAGCGAAGGCTCCGGGTCGGCTACAACCGCGCGGCCCGCATGATCGAGATGATGCAGGAAGACGGCATCGTCGGCCCGGCTGACGGCGCGAAACCCCGTGAAGTGCTTGTGCGCAAGAACATGGACGGTACTGTCAGAAGCCTGGATGATTAAGCGGAAGCGGCATCGATTGCGAGTATTATTCCTGTGCTCTTGTGGAAGGAACGAAAAAAGGCGAAGCAGTTTTACCGCATTAAAAAAACAATTGCCCGAATATTGCGATAATAAAAAGCCCTGGCATCGAGTCAATAGCTTTCAGAATTCTGTGGAGTGGCCTAGATAAGAACTGATTCAGCCCAATTCGGAGAATGTATGCTTCGATTCACCCGCACAGTGTTTCTATGGATAATCGTTATATCGGCTTCAGCATTAGACGGCTGCGGAACGATTCGGACGATGCCGTCATTGGCTAGTTATGATGCTCCTAAAATTTACAGCGGTACGAGACTGGATTTTCACGCGATCACGGGGAATGACTCCAGCCTTAAAGAATTTAGTGCGACGCCTCCACAATATCCGTCCCTCGACATGCCGTTCAGCTTGATCCTGGATACTGTTATTCTTCCTGTGACATTCCCTGTTGCGAGTTATGAATTTTTGTTCGGGCGGTAGCACAGAGTAATCAGTCTGCCGGTAAAAACGCTTGACTTTATTAGCTCTTCACGATATCTATGATAGAGAAGCAGTGGGAGGACTGACAATGAAGTGCGGAGTCCAAAAAAGCAAAACCTTTATTCGCCCTGCGCTATGCTTGTTTCTGATTATAATTTTGTCCGCATTTTCGATGACGCGGCCCGTATTCGCACAGACCGTGAATGAAGCGGTCATGGCAGTCGAGAAGCATTACCAGGATGTCACGGACCTGACTGCGAAGGTGACCCAGAAAAATTTTTTAAAGTCAATCGACAAAACACAGAAATTCGACGCGTCGCTCTGGATCAGAAAGCCGGGCAAGCTGCGGCTCGAGTACACAAACGGGCAACTGATCGTGATCGACGGCAAGCAGGCGCTTTTCTATTCTAAGAAAAGCGAGCAGGTGATTAAAAAGACCTTTACGGATTTCGAGCACATGAATATCCCGGTTGCGTTCTTGCTCGGTGCTGGGCATATCCGGGACGACTTTGACGTGCTTCAGCCTGACCCGAAGACGGCCCGCAAGCTCGAGCTTATTCCGAAAAAGCCGGGCGCTGCCATGAACAAGCTTGTCCTGGTCTCGGACCAGGCAGGTCAAATTTCCGAGCTTACGATTTTTGATAAATCCGGAAATATTACGGAGATCGCGTTCCAGGAAGTGCGGGAGAACACGGGCGTCGAAGACAAGTTCTTTACCTTTAAGATACCGAAGGGGACGGAGGTCATCGAGCAGTAGCTCGAATTGTAAATTGTAAATTTCAAGTTGTAAATTTCAAATTGCTAAAAACGTGTTTAATTTTGGTGCTATGATTTGAAGCTTGCCTCAAGGAGGTCACCATGGCTGCTGAAAATTCATTTGACGTGGTTTCGAAGATCGATATGGCGGAAGTGACGAACGCGGTAAGTCAGGCGATGAAGGAGATCGGCCAGCGGTTCGATTTCAAGGGCAGCAAATCGAACATTACGCAGGAGAAGGACGCGCTTGTGATCATTTCAGACGACGAGTATAAGCTCAAGAGCGTGGTAGATATACTGCAGACGAAGCTTGTAAAGCGCGGTGTTCCGCTCAAGAACCTCTCCTTCGCCAAAGTCGAGGCAGCGTTAGCCGGGACTGTACGCCAGAAGGTGACGCTGCAGCAGGGTCTCCCCACGGAGAAGGCCAAAGAGGTTGTGAAGGCGATCAAGGACGCCAAGCTGAAAGTCCAGGCCTCGATCCAGGCAGACCAGGTCCGCGTGTCCGGCAAAAGCAGGGATGAATTGCAGACAGCGATCCAGCTTTTAAAAGGCAGGGATTTCGGGATCGAACTTCAATTCGAAAATTACCGCAGTACGTAGGCAGATGGAAAACCAGAAACTATTTGCGTAAACCGTTATTGTCTGCATTTCGGATTTAACTGTAATTTTATAAAATCTATTGCCATAATTTTCTAATTTCAAAGTATTCAATGATATAAAACCTAAGTCGCCTCCCCTCTAAATTCTGGATTAGCCCTAACCAATTATTAAATCTTGCATTTTTCCCTAAAATTGCTATAATTTGTCGACAATGCTTAAAATGGAGAATTCATGAGCCTTGTAGGCAGACTGGAAGACCTTGCCCTGCCGGATATCTTCCAGATTATCAGTCTGAGTAAAAAAACCGGCACACTGATTGTTCGCAGTCGCAAGGGTACCGGGATGGTTGTCTTTAAAGACGGTCAGGTTATACAGGCCGCCAGCGACAGCATCAGGGACTCGCTTGGGAATATTCTCGTATCCCAGGGCATGGTCACGGAATCTCTCTTATCGGAAGCGCTGTCGATCCAGAAACGTGAGATTGACAAACCCCTCGGAATGATTCTTGTGAAGATGGGCGCAGTGCCGCCCCAGACGCTCGAAAGCGTCGTACGCAAGCAGATCGAGGAGATAATCTACGACCTTCTTTCCTGGGAAGAAGGCTTTTTTAATTTCGAACTCGGCGAGATTGCGCCGAAGGACAAGATCGAGATCGATACTCAGGAATTCCTTCTTAAATCCGGAATCAGCGCGGAATATCTGCTGATGGAAGGCACGCGCATCCTTGATGAAAAACGAAAAGGGATGCCGCGGCCTGCCCAGCCCGCAAAAACACCCCCTGCACACCACCATCTCAGCTATGAACCCGCAAAAGAAGAATTTCGAACGCGCATCGAAACAGAAGAGCCTCAAAGAGAGCTCAGCACGCTCAAGTCCATGTTTGATGAGCTGCGGTTTCCGACTGCGACAGCAGAGGTCACGCTCCTCATTCTGCGGTATGCGAGCGAGGTTGTAAACCGCGCGGTCCTCTTCATGGTAAAGAAAGATGAAGTGCGCGGTCTCGGCCAGTTCGGCATCGAGCTTAAAGATCAGTCCGCGGACCAGGTTGTGCGCAATATTAAGATTCCCATGAATCAGCCGTCGCTTTTTTTTAAAGTTATCGAGAGCCGCCGGAGCTACCTGGGCCCGATTGAGCAGAACGAGAGCAACAAGTATCTGTTGAACGAACTCGGCGGGATGATGCCCGAGGCCGTGATTGCCATCCCCCTCGTTGTCGACGGCAAGGTGGCACTCGTTGTCTATGGGGACAATCTGCCGGACCGAAAGGCCATTAAGGGAATGGACACGCTGGAGATATTCATGAACCAGGCCGGTATGGCCCTGGAAAAAGCCCTTCTGGAAAAGAGACTGGCGGAGCTTCAGAAGGAGAGAAAATGAAGAACGTTCTGATCGTCGAGGACTCAAAGGCCATACGCTCGATGATTCGGGTCTCTCTGGAAGAGGCGGGTGAATTCTACGCGGTCGAAGCAGGAAACGGGTTTGAGGCGCTGAAAACGCTCCCGACCCGCGCCTTCGACCTTATCATTACCGATATCAATATGCCGGACATCAATGGGCTGGAGCTGATCGGGTTCGTGAAGTCAAATCCGGCGTATAAGAATATTCCCCTGGTCATTGTAAGCACGGAAAAGAGCGAAGAGGACAAAAAACGCGGCCTGGCGCTCGGCGCATCAGGTTATGTCATCAAGCCGTTTACGAAACAAGAGTTGATGACGATGGTGAAGCGGGTGCTGGCAGAAGCATAACAATTACGGAATGCATCCGGCATTGACTGCCGATTCGCTGAGAAAGGCGTAGACCCTTTGATCGCACTGAGAAACGTGCAACGGGAATCAAGGACCGCAAGACGGGAATCAAGGTAAAGCTTAGACTCATTGTCGTACCATCTCGCTTAGAATCGCGAGACGGGAATCAAGGGTATTATGGCAAAACCAGACCGTTCCATAAAAGACTTTCTCGCAGAGGCCGAGGACATTCTCGAGACAGCAACCCAGACGCTCCTCGCCCTTGAGGCCGAGCAGGCGGCCGGTCGATCCGCGCCCGAACTCGTGAACGCGCTCTTTCGGGCGATCCATTCGTTCAAGGGCCTTGCCGGAATGTTCGAGCTCAAAGCGCACTCCGACTTGTCCCACAAGCTGGAATTCCTGCTGGACGAAATGCGCCTTGGAAAGATCGGGCTTTCCCGGGCCATGCTCGATATGCTTTTTGAAACCGTGGCGCTGCTCGGCCGAATGGTGCAGCAGGTCTCCCGGAAACGCGAACCCGAGGACATATCGTCCGCTCTCGACCGGATCGACAGCATCATGAAGGCGAAACCAGCCGGCGGCACCGACCGCTCCCTTCTCGAAATGATCGATATCGAGCGGGGACTTCTTCAGGTGCTGACCGAATATGAGGAGTACCGGCTCAAAGAAAACATACGGGAACGCAAAAACCTGTTCACGATCAAGGCGACCTTCGACCTTTCCGAGTTTGAAGCGGGTATTAAAACGCTGAACGAGAGGCTGAAGAAAAACGCCGAAATAATCTGCACCCTGCCGACTGCGGGCAGCGCAGGGGGAGGGATCGGATTTACGATCATGGCCGGGTCCGGAAAGACGCTCGAGGATATTTCCGCGTCCATGGATCTCCCGAATGCGAAAATCAGCCAGGTGTCCTATCTCGATGAGCGCCGGACCGATGAATTGAGGCCGGAGGCAGGACAGCTTCGGTCCGTGAGCAATACCGTCAGGGTTGATATATACAAGCTGGACAGCCTCATGAACACTGTCGGAGAGATGCACTTGACCAAGACGATGATTGTCCGTATCGCGAAAGAGCTGAGGAACATCGAGGGCTGCGCAGCTGTTTCGGCCGACCTTCAGAAGGCGCACCGCAACCTCGAAAGAAAGCTGAACGAGCTGCAGGAAGGAATTCTCGAAGTACGGATGGTTCCCATCGGACAGATATTTACACGGCTGGCGCAGATGGTGAGAAAATATGCGAAAGACTCCGGAAAAGAGATCGATCTTCAGCTCTCCGGCGAGGAGACCGAGCTGGACAAGCTGATGATCGAAGATCTGGCCGACCCGCTCATGCATCTTATCAGGAACGCGATCGATCACGGCATCGAGCCGCCTGAAGTGCGGAAGCAAAGCGGAAAGGCCGAGCAGGGAATTGTAAAGCTCTCAGCTCATCCGAAAGGAAATCACGTCGTAATAACGGTTGAAGACGACGGCGCCGGCATGGATCCGCGCACCATTCTGGCAAAGGCAGTCGAAAAAGGAGTGCTTGATCCGGACAACGGACTGAATGCCGAGACGGACCGCAAGGAGATACTCGATCTCATTTTTGTCCCGGGATTTACGACGCGAGAGACGGTGACTGAGATATCGGGACGCGGCGTCGGCATGGACGTGGTGAAGAAAAATCTGTCCAAGCTTTCGGGCATGATCGACATAGAAACGGAGTCCGGCAGCGGAACGGCGTTTACTTTGACGCTGCCCATTACGCTTGCAATCATAAAGGCGCTTATCGTTGAGGCCGGCGGACAGGTGTTTGCGGTCCCGCTCAGCTCCGTGCTTGAGATTCTGCAGACGACCGACGACCGGATAGAGACCGTCGAAACGCGCGAGGTCATAGCACTCCGGGAAGAGACGGTGCCGCTCATCAGGCTCACGCACGTATTCAAAATCCCCCGTGATACCGCGAAGTCAGCGGTTTATATCATCCTGGTCGGGTTGGCGGAACGCCGCCTCGGGATTGTCGTCGAGGGTCTGCGCGACCAGCAGGAAATCGTCATAAAACCGCTCGGCAAGCGGCTCTCGGACTTGCCCGGGATCGCAGGTGCAACCGAACTCGGGGACAAGCGCGGCGTGGTTCTTGTCCTTGACGTCGAGTCATTAATAGAAGGAGCAATCAAGCGGACGCAGACCGTGCGGGCATAGGAGCGTAAATTCCAAATATCAAACTCAAACTACGCTGATCTTCCGGTTTGCTAGTTCGCTTATGTATCTCTGCCTGATGAGCGGCAGAGGGAATCAGGGACGGGAATCAAGGTGAGGCTTAGACCCGTTATAGTACCCTCTCCCTGGGGAGCGGGTAAGACGTAGACCCTTTGTTGTACCTCTGCTCCAAAAGCGGCAGAGGGAATCAGGGACGGGAATCAAGGGTTATGTACGAAGAATTTTACGGATTAACGGAAAAACCGTTCAACAAAACGCCTGATCCCCGGTTCCTGTACCATAGCGCAAAACACGCGGAAGCGCTGGCCAGGCTTCAGCACGCTGTGGACGAGCAGGATATCGTGCTCCTGACCGGCGAAATCGGTTCAGGCAAGACCACGCTGTCGAGGGCGCTCATCGATTCGCTCGACGACAGCTATCATCCGGCGCTCGTAATCAATCCGCGCCTGTCGCCGTCGCAGCTCCTGAGGACGGTGGCTTTACGGCTCGGGATGGACGATACGAGCCGTTACCGGCACGGTATGCTGGAGGGCATCAATGCGAAACTGTACGAGCTGTTCGAGGCGGGCAAGCGGCCGGTGCTTATTATCGACGAGGCGCAGCTCATACCGGGGCGTGCCACTTTTGAGGAACTCAGGCTCCTCACGAATTTCCAGCTCGATGACCGGAACCTGATCGCGCTGGTGCTTATCGGGCAAAGCGAGCTCAAAGAGCGTCTCAATCGACGCCAATACGGCGCGCTGCGGCAGCGCATCGGAATGCAGTACCATCTCGGTCCGTTGAATGCGGACGAGGTGAAGGAATATATAAGACACCGGCTGAGCGTGGCGGGCAGACAACTCCCGCTCTTTGACGATGATGCGCTCGTGCTCGTGTTCGAACACTCGGGCGGCGTGCCGCGGAGGATCAATATTATTGCCGGCAATGCGCTCCTCGAGGGTTTCGGCAAGGGAGCGGCCGTGATCGGGCCGGATATCATCGAGAGCGTGGTAAGAGATGCATAGTATTAAGACAGGTTTGTTCGGTTCATTCGGTTTATTTGGTTCTTGGGTTTCAAACCAGATAAACCAGAGAACCAGAAAAACCAGATAAACCAGGAAGTGCATTTATGGATATCCTTGCTGCACGGAAAAAGGCGGCTGAACGGGCACAGGCCCGAAAAGACAATCAGACTGAAGAGCAGAAATCTCCGGGTGTGGAGCGGCAATTCTCCGAGGCTCCGCAGGCGCCGGTCAAGACTGCGGGTTCAGCTGATGCCGCAGAGCAGACTGTTATTGAAACGTCAACAGCCCTTTCTGAAACGGCGTTAACGCCGGATGCTGAAGCGGAAGAGGCAGCCGCGCCGATACAAGACATTCCGGAAGTAGAAATGCTTTCGTTCCGTCTCGGTGCGGAAGAATACGCTGTCCTGGTTGATGACGTAAAGGAAGTGCTCCAGATACGCGATCTTACGCCGGTGCCGAATGCGCCGGATTACATCCTGGGCGTCACGGCGCTCCGAGGTCCTATTCTTCCGATCATGGACCTGTGCAGGAGACTGGGGCTGCCGCCCGGAACACGGGACGACAAGTCGCGAATCGTCGTTGTAAGCGTCGACGACGACGAGGCCGGGATCATGGTGGACCGGGTAACGGGCGTCGTACGGATATCCCCGGACACAATAAAGCCGGCGCCGGAGACGATCGAACACGGCGCCGAATTCCTTAAGGGCATAGCGCGCAAAGGCGAAAGGCTATTCATTTTGCTTGATCTAAAAAAGGCGATAGGAGCATAGTGCCACATACCAGCGATAAACAGACGAGGGATGAGGCAATAACGACGTCATCCATCGTATTAAACAAGGGGAGGTAGGAACATGGACTACGGAAGGAAAAGCGGATGGCTGTTACTTCTACTCGCTGTACTGCTGTCCCCGGCCCTGCTCGGCGGATGCGGCTCAAGCGAAAAGGAGGCGCCGATACAGTTGGGATCGAGCGGATCGGCGGCAACGATCGGCATCGACGGCTGTGCAGGTTGTCATTCTGACGTTGTCGCTGCCTGGATGACCAGCAAGCATGCAAATGCCGAAGAAGGCGTCCAGAGCGCAGGAACTCCGAAGACTACAGATGTGGCGTCATGTGCCACAAATTGCCACGACCCGAACTTTGACAGCGCCAAAGTATCCCTGGTCAGCTATATCGGAACGGTCGCACGACCGGTAGTGGGTTGTGAAGCATGCCACGGGGGCGGCAGTCTCCACGACGGCGTCGGTCCGATATCGCGCCTCTCGAATACGGCCGCCAAGACCATCGGCTCCGTTGCGGTCTCCGGCCAGTTCGCGATGTGCACCAGCTGTCACGAACTGCTCGATTCATTGGGGACAGGAACGGTCACGGCAACTCATGCCGTAGCCAGCTCTGTATCGCCGACGGGTAAACAATTCACCATCGCAGATACTCACTTTGCAACGGCTGGAAACTGGTCAGCAGGTGCAAACAGTCAGGACATAACTGGTTATGCAGTGGATTACGGAAGCGAAACTGCCTGCACAGACTGCCATAATCCGCATAAGACAGCTGATATAAACAAGGAATGGGCGAATTCGGCTCATGCGGAAAAAGGAGCCTGGTATGCATGGGCTCATTATAACTGGTCTTGTGACTCAACCAACTGCGGCGGGGCGTTCGGAGACAGGGCGACTTGTCAGCGCTGTCATACAACAACCGGATTTGCCGCATATATAGACGCACTGGAGGAGGGCAATACCGGTTTTGCGGATGAACTCTGGATTGGAAGCCAGCGCGCCGTGGCATATAGTGCGGGTTTCAAGCCAGAAATGCTTACCTGCAAGGGCTGCCATACCAACAACAGAGGAACACTCAGAAATCCCGGCGCGTATAAAGCAGCTTATATGATTCCTGTGGGCGGATTCCCTCCGCCGGCCATTTCGCCCACCTTGGCCAACGTGCCTTATCAGTACCCGGACATCGGCGCTTCCAATATTTGCATGCCATGCCATACCGGGCGAGGCAGCGGAAGAGCGATTTCCAGTCTAAAAACAGCCTCCACGGACACCTGGGGTTTCAGCAAGATGAGTCTGCCTGATGGGCATTACCTCACGGCGGGGGGCACCATGTTTAAAGGCACTGCCTATGAATATGCCGGCAGAAGCTACGGCGACCCTGCCTCGTTCAAACACAGCAAGATCGGAACAAGTGCTGTGCCGAACACGGGGAACGGCGGCCCCTGTATCGGGTGCCACATGGAAAGGCCGGGCCTATCCGGAAATCATCGTTTCCAGCCAATAAGCAAAGATGCGGCGGGCAAAATAACAAACGTTTCGAGTGAAATCTGCTTTAATTGCCACGCGGGTTCCGGCTCATCGCTGGCAGAAGTCACAGAGCGCGAACGTGAGGACTACGAATATGCCCTTCAGGCGTTCGAACACCAGCTCGTAATAAGCTCCCCAACTTATTCATTCATCACCAGTTATCCGTACTTCGCCCAGACATATCATCTGTCACCAGGAGATTCCGATATAACGGGAAATACAACCGGCAAGAAGAACATCGGCGCCGCCTATAACTTCAGCATGCTTCATCACGAGCCGGGCGCTTATGTCCATAACAGTAGATATGTAAAACGGATAATCTACGACTCGATTGACTGGATCGATAACAATCAGCTGGATTATTCCGTGGGAAATACTTTAAATACGGGCTCTCTTCCGGCTTCATCTAAAGAAGGGGCGATGAAGTATCTCCTGAATCAAGTTTATTACGATGTGAACGGTACGATAATTTCCGATCCGTCCGAGCGGCCTTAACCCACACTCAGTAAAGGAGGTTGACGATACATGGAACGCTTTTCGAAATGGAAAACATGGCTGGTAATCGGTACCACCCTGAGCGCCTTTTTTATCGTGGGTTGTGCTGCGCTCAAGGAGTCACGACCGATTCTGCCCATCAAGGAGTACGAGAAAATGATCGTGGGGCGTCTCGACGCCGACTATATCGGGACCGACAACTGCCTGAGGGCATGCCACGTGCATGACAAAATCCGGCGCGATTTCGATCTTTCCACCATGGGCGCGCAGCTTTCGAGAGAATCCGGACTGCCGCTTGTAAACTGCGAGAGCTGCCATGGACCCGGAAGCCTCGCGATCGATCAGCTTACGCCGCAGAAAATGCAAGCGGACGCAAAGGCCGGGAAGCGTTCCGCCTGCGACTACAAAACGTTCATCGACATCAAGAACCTGCCTGCCCAGGCACGCTCGCTCATCTGTCTCAAGTGCCATACGGCCAACGCGACGTTCAACCTCCATAACTGGAATGCAAACACACACAGCATCGCAGACGTTTCCTGCTCCGACTGCCATCGTATCCACGGTTCTCACAACCTCAAAGTCAGGTTGAGAGACACGGCCGAAATGTGCGAACGCTGCCACCAGGAGGTGAAGGCGGACTTCAACCTGCCGAATCATCACCCGGTGCCGGAACGAAAGGTCTTCTGCACGGACTGCCACGATCCGCATGGCGGGTCGGCGGACAAGGGGCTGCTGAGGCGGGAAACAATCAAGGCCACCTGCGCCCAGTGTCACGCTGAAAAGGAAGGGCCTTTCCTGTATGAGCATGCGGACCTCAATGAAGACTGCCGGGTATGTCATGCGGCGCACGGTTCGGTGAACAATAATCTGCTGATCGCGCGGGAGCCGTTCCTTTGCCTGCAGTGCCATCCGTCCCACGCGATCAACGGTACTACGACGGCCGAAGTCAAGCAGGCCTTCTACACCCGATGCACGGATTGTCATTCACAAATTCACGGTTCGGACCTGCCCTCGCCAAGCGGCAAGGGCAACTTTATCAAATAGAGGAGGCTCGAATATGAAAAAAGTTACGCTTTTATTGATTGTGCTCATGCTTTGGGTCTCCCCGGCCATTGCACAACAGGACTCCGGCGTTAAGACCGCGGAGCCGAAAGCGACGGACTCCGAGAAATTCGACGGCCGCATCGGCCTGGGGTACCGCTCCATCAGTCAGGACGGCAACCCTATCGCGGGCGAGTATGATTTCATCAAGTCGGCGCCGATGGGCGTGTTTGATGTGGAATGGGATCCGCTGCCGCAGCGCTTCGTGTTGGAATCCTACTTTCTGAATTCCAAGGACTATTTTGGGGAATTCGATTACGCGTTCAGGGACGTTGTACTCATCAACTTGTACACGCGGGCCTTGTTCCATAACCTGAACCACTACAGCTTCGGCACCGACGACCCCGCCACCGGATCTCCCAGCTTTACGGACCTCAATCCGGAGGATTTGTACGGCGCGGAAAACCGGCTACGCAGGGTATTTGTCCGTTTTAAAACTCCGGATTTTCCGTTCCATATATATGCGGAGGTCAGGACAGTTGAACGCGAAGGAACGATCCAGCAGCGGTTCCTGGCTTCAAACGGCGGCCTCAGCAAGATTTCGCAATCGCGAGACATAGACTGGAATACGCAGGAGGTCCGCGTCGGCGCAAACAGCCACCTGGGACCGATTGAAGTCGATTACAGCCATATGGAAAAGATATTTGAAGCCAAGTCCGACAAGGTGCTCGAGAACGTATATCCTCCTTCCACAACGCCTGTTCCGCATAATCTGGTTCCCGAACTTCGGTCCTCGTCGGACACGGTAAAGCTGCATACCTCCTACGAGGGCAGGGTGGTGCTGGCAGGCACTTATACCGGCGGCGATAAAAAGAATGAGGACAGCGGAGCCACGGTAAACTTCAGAAACGGCGGCGGAGATCTTTTCTATATGCCGTTTAACAGCCTGGCCGTAATCGTTAAATACAGGAACTTCGTCATCGATACGGCCGGCCCTGCAACCGTATTCAATATTACTCCCGGAGGGTCCACGCTGGTCAATGTCCGTCATGCGATTAATTCGACAAGGGACATTGTAAGCGGAACCGTCCGGTACCGGATAACGGACCGCCTGACGGCCAGGGGCGAATACTCGACCGATACGACGGAACGCGAAAGGGGCGACCTCGGCTCCTTGCTTTCAGCGCCGCCTGCGAATGCTCAAGCCTTCTGGGACCTGCCCGAGAGCACGACAAAAGCGACCGGCAAGCTGAGTCTGACATACCGGGCCATGAACAGGGTGAACGTGCGGGCGGAGTACAGTCAAACGACCGTGGAGAACCCGGCTTACAATACGGACCCCGACAAAGGCAACCGCGCCGCGGCGTCCATAAACTGGATCGCCTCATCCCGGTTCAATACCCTGCTGAACTACAGCGCTGTTCGTGAATCACGCGATGAATTGAGCGCTCCCCTCGCGGGCGGGAGCAGAGAGGCCGAGCGCGACCAGGCGTTTGCGAGCTTCACGATGCTTGCAGGCAGCAACTCCTCGATCACGCTCGCCTACTCGCTGCTGAAAAACAAAGTAGAACAAACGATCAATTACCGGGATGCGGCAACAAACGGTATTCTGTTTGAGCCGGGAGTTCCGTATGCCGATGTCGCACACACGGGTTCGGTGTCCGTGACCGTGGCGCCGATGCAGGCAGTCAATTTCACCGCTTCGGCCGACCGGAGCTCCCTGCGGGGTGACCTCGATATTTCCGGTTCGGTACCGAACACGGCAGGCATTGCGCAATTATCGAATATGAAGGCCATCGATACGGTTTATACCGCGGGGCTTGCAGTGCAGCATGCCGCAGATATTGCGAGCGAAATCAGGTACCAGTACCGCAAATTCGACGATCAGTCGGACAATACACAGGACGGCATGGTGAGAACGGTGCTAGCCACTCTGTCCATGAAGTGGTAGGGGAGGAATGATGAGACGATCAAGCTGGATAGTAGCCGCCGTTCTGGTTCTCTACGCCTCTGCTGCTGCGGCCGCGGACAAGACGGTGGGCGTTATCATGTCCGGAAATATCGGGTATTACCAGGAAATACACAAGGCTTTTGCGACGTCCCTCGTCAAAGAGGGGTTTGACCACCGCAAGGTGGACACGTTGCTGCAGATGCCGTCACCCGATACGCTTTCCTGGACGAATGCCGCCCGAAAACTGACGGTGGCCGAGGTAAACGTCCTGGTCACCTACGGAGCCCCTTCCGCATTGTCTGCAATCAAGGAAACCAGGAATATTCCGATCGTATACGCTGGAGTGTACGATCCGGGATCCATCGGCGTATCAGCCCGGAACCTCACCGGCATCAGTTCCAAGGTGCCCATGAGCAGCCTGCTCAAGTACCTGCGCAAGCTGATGCAGTTCAGCAGGCTTGCGGTGATCTACAATGAATCAGAGAGCGACTCGGTACGGCAGGCGGAAGAGCTCACCCAGCTCGAAGGACAATACGGGTTCCAGGCGGTTCGCATGCCGATCAGAAAGTCGGACGATGTCCGCAAACTGGTGTTTTCGGGAAAGGCCGACGCGGTCTTCATTTCAGCCAGCTCCGCAGTAAATGAATCTCTCGACATCATCGTAAAAGCCGCGCATGCTGCGAAGATCCCGACGATAAGCCAGACCGGCGGCACCTCGGACAAAGGCGTCATCCTCAGTCTCGCGCCGAGCCCCACGGAACAGGGGGAGACGGCAGCCCGGTTCGCAGCCCGGCTCCTCAGAGGAGAAAGCGCGGCAAGCATTCCATGCGAGGTCCCCAAAATGGTCGAGCTCGTGCTCAATCTCAAAGAGGCGAACTCGCTCGGCATGAAAGTGCCGATGGACCTGATCACGGACGCCACGAGGGTGATCAAATGAATATTCTCTCGAGAATGAACCTGAAGACCCGTGCCGTAATGGCGACGGCGGCGATTCTTTTTCTCGTGTTTGTTTTCAATACGCTGACCAATATCTATGCCACCACCAGCAAATACCGGGAAGCGCTCATCGCACGGACAGCCGCGCTGGCTGAAGGAATCAAGAAGGATATCAACAAGGCAATAGGGTTCGGCCTTCCCTTGAACGCCCTCGAAGGCATGAGCGAAAAGCTGCAGGCCCTGGTCGAAGAAGACAAGGACATTTCGCGGATCATGGTCGTAGATATGGAGGGCCGGGTGCTCTATTCGAGCAACAAGGGCCTTGAAACGACCGTGCTGACTGACGGCGCAACGAAAATATCACTTGCCGCGCGGGGCCCGATCGTCCATTCCTATTCCGATCAGTCCGGCGGACATTATGAAAAAGTGATTCCGCTCATGAGCGTTGACGGCAAACAACTGGGTGTTTTCCGGATAGCACTGAAGGAAAGCGCCGTTAACGCGCATGTTCGCAGCCTGCTGGTTTCGTCGCTGCTGGTTTCGCTCATAAGTTTCCTGGTGGCGACCGTACTCGTCTACATTTTCGTCGACCGGGGAATATCGCGTCCTATCACTGAAATGTCAACCACGGCGGCGGGGATGGCGGCGGGAGATCTGTCCCGCGACATCGCTGCCAGGGGAGAAACCGAAATTGCAGCCCTTGGCGCCGCAATCAATACCATGTCGTCAAATCTCCGTGAGATGCTCGGTAAGATCAAGCAGACCGGAGCCAGCCTCGCGGAAGCCACGACGATGATGGGCAACGCCACTCTCAAGATGAGCCAGGGCGCCCGGGTGCAGCAGGAGGCAACCGAACAGACAGCCATGACGGTAAGTGAGATGACCGCTTCGATCAAAGGCGTGGCCGAGAATGCGGAAGAGATGTCGCGTGCGGCCACGGACGCCTCCTCCTCTGCCGCAGAAATGGCATCGTCGATAGAAGAGGTCGCGCGAAATGCAGTTGCCCTTTCGACCGCAGCTGAAGACACTGCTGCATCCATCGAGCAAATGCTTGCTTCGATCAAGCAGGTATCCGAGAACACGGAAACACTTTCGGCATCCGCAGAGCAGACTTCAGCGTCGATCACCGAAATGAGTTCATCGGTCAAGGAAGTGGAACAGCGGGCGCTCGAAGCGGCCCAGCTGGCAGAAAAAGTTTCCTCTGAGGCGTCCAATCGCGGAATCACCGCCGCAAGCGCCGCAATCAAAGGCATGAAGAACATCAAGGAAACTGTTGAAGCAACTGCGGACGTGGTGAACAGGCTGGGCAAGCGGTCGCAGGAGATCGGCCAGATCCTGAAGGTGATTGATGAAGTAACCGACCAGACCAGCCTGCTTGCGCTCAATGCTGCAATACTGGCTGCGCAGGCTGGCGAGCACGGCAAAGGATTTGCCGTCGTGGCCGAGGAAATCAAGGAACTGGCCGAGCGAACGGCAGCCTCCACCCAGGAAATATCAGGACTGATCAACACGGTCAGGGAAGAGACCTCCCAGAGCGTGCAGGCCATGGCGCGCGGAATTAAGGCAGTCGAAGAAGGTTTTACCCTGGTGAATGTAACCAACGACGTACTGCAGCAGGTGGCCGACAGCTCACGCCAGTCAGCCGAGATGGCGAGGTCCATCGAAAAAACCACCGCGGAACAGGCGCGGGGTGTGGCGCAGATCACGGAGTCTTCGTCAAGTATAGCGAGTGAGATCGAGCAGATCGCCCGTGCAATGCAGGAACAGCGCAGCGGCAGCGAACGGATCGGGCAGGCTGCTGAACGAATGCTTGAGATCACCCGGCAGGTGAAATCGGCGACCCAGGAGCAGACCAAGGGCGGAAGACAGATAGCGAATGCGGTTGAATCAGTAAAAGGACAGGCGGCCAGGATAGCCAAATCTACGGCCGAGCAGAGCATCGGAACGCAGCATATCAGCGACGCTGTCGGAAAGATTCAAACAATCACTCAAGAGGTGGTCGACGTGTCCATTGAAATGGATATGGCGGTCCAGTCGCTCAAGGCACAGGCAGATGCGCTTCGAGCGGACCTCGAAGGATTTAAAATTTGACGATCCGCGTCGATAAGAGTGACCGCTTGCCGTTTCCGGCGCTGAATCCCGCGCCCTGCACTCCCGCTAACGCTGGGTGCAGGCGGGAGGTCGCGTTATTAAAGGAGCCTCCGGCTCCTGCCCGAGGGGGCTCCACTCAGGAGAATACATGCAAATCGGCGTGAAACAGCGGCTGCTCATTTTCATTTTCTTGGGGCTGTTTGCCACCGTGACCGTTCTCGGCGCTTGCCGTTATATCCTCGAAAAACGGGCAATTCATGAAGGCGCCGGATTACGCGGCGATGAACTTTGCAAAATCGCTTCGGAACTTGCCGCGCCTCTTCTGATGACCTCGGACGTGAGCGGCCTCCAGAATCTAGCCGGAAATCTCATAAACCTGTCCGATCTGCAGGAAGTAACGATCAGCGACAGCGCCGGAAGAGAAGTGGCACGGGCCGCAAAGCCGGCGCTGGAGCAGGAGCGCGTTGTCGCGGCTGCGTTCCCGATCCTTTCCAACCAGGCAAAGCTCGGTGAAATTCGCGTCTCGGTCTACCCCGCCGGTCTTGAAGCGGCGCTCAGGTCCGCACTGGTAAACACGGTAATCGAGCACTTTTTTATTTTCCTGATCCTTGCAGTCATTCTCTCGGTCGCGGTTTCAAAAACAGTAACGGGACCTCTCCGGGAACTGGAAGCGACTCTCGGCGACATTCTCGAGCGAAGGGAATTCGCCCGGCGCCTGCCGACGCGAACACAGGATGAAATCGGCGCCCTTGCAAAGGGAGTTAATCTCCTGATAGAACGCCTCGAGAGGTTTGTTTCCGGCATGGGCGCAATCGCGGGCCGCATAAATCAGGTGGGCCCCTGTATCACAGAAGAAACGGACGGGCTCAGGCAAAACACCCGGTCACATGCAAACACTATGGCCGGCGTATCGTCTTCAGCCGGGAAAATAACGTCCTCCCTCCGGTCCGCGGCCGAGAGCGCGGAAAGCCTGTCCGTGTCGGCCGAGAAGACCTCATCCGCTATCCTTCAGATGAATGCCTCGAACATGGAGGTCAGCCGCCAAACGGAGGAGCTTACTTCCTCGGTTGAAGACGTGACCACCTCGGTTACGGAAATGATTGCATCCATACGGGAAGTCGCGGGCTATGTCGACACCCTTTCATCCGCGGCCGAGGAGACTTCCTCTTCCGCGATTGAAATCGAGGCTACCGTGCGGGAGGTGGAGCAGGCAGCAAAGGAATCGGCAAAGCTGTCGCAGCAAGTGTCGATCGACGCGCGCGAAATCGGCGTCGGATCAATCGAGAAAATCACCGGCGCCGTCCAGAGGATCAGGGACTCCGTCGCACGCTACTCGGGCGTCATGGCTGGACTCGGCAAACGGTCGGAGGAGATAGGCAAGATTCTGGGAGTAATCGTAGAGGTGACCGAAAGGACGAACCTGCTCGCGCTCAACGCCTCCATTCTTGCAGCCCAGGCGGGCGAACACGGGAGAGGATTTGCTGTCGTCGCGGAAGAGATCAAGGCGCTCGCGGACCGGACAGCAGGTTCGGCCCAGGACATCGCGAAACTCATTGCCTCGGTGCAGAAAGAGACAAGGGAAGCGGTAGAGGCCATGAACGAGAGTATGGTCGCGGTTGAAGACGGCGTCTCGCGATCGCAGGAAGCGGCCGGTGCGATCGGCAAGATCGTGGCAAGTTCCGATCGCTCGGCCGAAACAGCAAACAGGATTGAGCGCGCAATGATCGAGCAGTCCCGGGGGGTAAAGCAGGTAAGCGAGTCAATCGTCAACGTCAAGCAGATGATGAACCAGATTGCGCAGGCCACGCAGGCCCAGATCAAAGGAACCGAGATGATCCTGAACGCGGGGGAAGCAATGCGCGATATCGCAAGGGGTGTCAGTAAGGCCATATCGGAACAGGGGGTGGGCGGCAAGCAAATCGCAGAGGCAGCCGAGAATGTTACGGCACGAGCCGGCACGATAGCCGCCGCCACCGGGGAGCAGCGAGCAGTAAGCGTGGAGATGGTTGAGTCCGTGCAGCGTCTCCAGGAGCTGCCCCGGCAAAACGAGAAGCGGGCGGAAGTAATGGCAGCCGCAGCCAAGACGCTCGCAGAGCAGGTGGCCCTGCTGAACAGCGAGATTGCCGGGATAACAGGCGGAAACGGGTCAGCCTTCAACGGCTAAGCGGCTGCCGCATCCGGGTCGTATGGTTTGTTTCACGTTAAATGGAGCAGGGAATGAGAAGGATCAAGGAAATGATAGCGGCATTGCCGCTTAAGAAAAAGATCGAAGCCAGCATGGGGCTCAAATTCGTCTTTGCGCTGACTGCCGTGATTTCCGGTTTCATGGTGCTGGGGACCCTGTTTTTCGCCAACATGCTGATTGAACGTCAATACCAGGCTATAGAAACACGGGGAAGAGAACTGGGTCTTTTTCTGGGAAAAGCGGGGACGGACGCTCTTTTAATGAAGGAGATACTGATCCTTGATGGTCTCGTTGCCGAAGCCGGAAAGTCACCCGACATACTGTACGCCTATATTGCGGACGATGGAAACAGAGTCCTGAATACGGCAGCCGTCAGCTTCAACCGGTCTGATACGGCAATGGCCGCTCTCCTGAACGTGATAAACCAGGAAGATGTCGCCGTTGTTGCAGGGACGGCGAAGGATAAACTGGATATTATTGAGACGAAGTCGGACATTGTCATCGATAACAGGAAGATAGGGTTGGTCACCATAGGTTTTTCGAAAGCGGGTGCGAGACGAGAGGCATGGAAGCAGGCGCTGCTGCTCGTCGGCGGAAGCGTTGTTATGGTGGTGATCCTGTCGGGTGTCATTCACCTGATGGTACGCTGGATGATCATTGCCCCGACCAACGAAGCAGTCCATATCGTTTTGAACATTGCCGGCGGAGACCTCACTCAGAGCGTGAGGGTAAAGACCGTGGATGAGCTTGGGATGCTGGGACGCGGGCTGAACCGCATGATTATAGGCCTCAAGGGCATGGTCGGCAACGTATCGACGGCTGCACTGAATGCAGAGTCGGTCTGGAACGAGGTCAGGGAGATATCTTCAAAAATCAGCTCGGGCAGCCGGGTCCAATCCGAGTCGGTGGATGAAGCGGCGTCATCGGTCAACGAAATGCATTTTTCGCTGAAGGAAATCGGCGGCAATATGGAAGACCTCACCGTGACATCCGAGCGTACATCATCGTCCGTGATTCAAATGGCCGCGTCGGTCAGTGAAGTCGCCAAGACGATGTCGGAGCTGGCCGCCTCGATCGAGGAGACGTCAAGCGCCATCAGCCAGATGTCTGCTGCCATCCGACAGATCGCCGATAATGTGGAAGTTCTCTCAGCCGCGGCCGAACAGACCTCGTCGTCGTCGATCGAGATCAGCGCTTCGGTAAAAGAAGTGGAAGCAACGGCCGGCCAGTCCGCGTCCGTCGCGGAGGCTGTTGCTGCGGATGCGCGCATGATCGGCATGGGTTCGATTGAAAAAACGATAGAAGGGATGGGCCGCATCGACATGAACGCCCGTCGGACCGCCGAGGTGGTCAACCGTCTCGGCGAGCGGGCGGAGAGCATCGGCGGCATCCTGACGGTTATCGAAGATATTACGGACCAGACCGGGCTGCTGGCCCTGAACGCCGCAATCCTTGCGGCACAGGCCGGCGAACACGGCAAGGGTTTTGCCGTGGTCGCATCTGAGATCCGTGAACTCGCAAACCGAACGGCCGCGTCAACGAAAGAGATCGGAACGCTCATAACGAGCGTCCAGACGGAATCCCGTGAAGCCGTCGAGGCCATGAAGGAGGGTGTCTCCATCGTAGCAGAAGGAGTGGGCCTTGCGGGCGACGCGCGAACTGCCTTGAAGAAGATCCTGGAACGGGCCGAAACGTCCCGTGACATGAGCAAGAGTATCAATAAGGCCGCGATCGAACAGGCCCGCGGGATCAAGCAGGTAAGCGAGGCAATGACACAGATAAACGATTTGGCGCACAAAATCGCCCGTGCGACCAGCGAGCAAAAGACCGGAAGCGAGCAGATTATCCGGGCCGCGGAAAAAATGCGCGACTTGACCCGCTTTGTCAAAACCTCCACCGAGGAACAGGAGCGGGCAAGCAGGGATATTACTCACGCGGTCGAAAATATCAGCACCAAAATCGGCATGGTAAACAGGGCCAGCGAGGAGGTGCAGGCGGGCAGCGATCACATCGTTAAGGCAATCGACCGGATCAAGCAAATTGCAAAAGACAATGCGGACCTGGGCGCCGGTCTCACCATATCCATGGAGGTCATGACGACTCAATCCGGCACGCTCAAGAAGGAAATAGATAAATTCAGGACAAAGGCCGCTCCAGCGCCGACCGGGCAGGTGCGTGAGGCATGAAGACAAAGGAAAAAAAGACAACGATTGAAGACACCGTACAGCTGGTTACGTTCCAGGTAGGCACCGAGGAATACGGACTCGATATAAATTGCATAACCGAGGTAATACGGCCGCTTAAAATAACGGCGCTTCCGAAAATGCCTGCCTTCATCGAGGGTGTCGTCAATCTTCGCGGCGTTATTATTCCGGTCGTGGATCTCAGAAACCGCTTTGAACGGAGTGCGACCGACCAGGATCCGAGAAAGAGGCGGATGATTATCACGCGCGGCGCGCTTCAGGCAAGCAAGGGACAGCACGGACTCCTCGGCCTGGTCGTGGACAGGGTTGACGAGGTCATCCATATCCCGAAAAAAGACATCGAGCAGGCACCCCACGGGGCGACGGGCAGAAACGCTGATTTTATCAAGGGCATGGGCAAGGTGGCAGACCGTCTTATCATTCTTTTCGATTTAGGCCGGATTTTAAACCAGCAGGAACGGACGGCCCTGGTGGAGGCAGGCAATGCCGACTATTGAATTACTCGCAAAAAAACTGCAGAGCCGGGATTCCGAAGCGCGCAGGGAAGCGGCCGTTGACCTGGGTTTAGCCGGAAAAGAAGGCGTGCCGCTCCTTTTGCATGCGCTCGGCGATACGGATTGGCGTGTGCGGAAGACCGCAGTGGAGGCGCTTGTATCCATGGCAGGCGAAGGCATACTGCGGGATCTGATCCAAGCCCTTTCGTCACATGACAATGCGGGCGCCCGCAACTCCGCAATCGAGGCGCTCATTCTTATCGGCTCCGCAGCCGTAAATCCGCTGCTGTCTTCGCTCGACACACCCGATTCCGATGTGTGCAAATTCATTGTGGACATCCTGGGCGACATCAGGGACCGCCGGGCTGTCCCTTCGCTCATACACAGGCTCGATGATCCGGACGAAAACATCCGGGTCGCAGCGGCCGAGGCACTGGGCAAAATCAAGGATCGCCGCGCAGTCGACGCACTGCTCACGTGTCTTGGCCGGTCCGACCGTGGCTGGCTTGATTACGCGGCCGCCGAGGCGCTGGGTGAAATCGGGGACGAACGCGCCCTTGAAGCGCTTATCGCGGCCCTTGGCCGAAGCAGCCTTCGGGAGCCGGTCCTCGAGTCTCTCGGCAAAATCGGAAATGTCAAAACCGTGGGTCCGCTCATCAGCGGCCTTTCAGACCCGCTCAGGATCGTACGCGAAGTTTCGACGATAGCGATCACCGCGATTTACCGGAAAAGTACGCCCCTGGAACGGGCGGAGTTGGTACAAAAAGTGCGCGGCGAAGCCGGTCCGGAAACCATTAATTTTGTTGAAGAAATGTTGACGACGAGCGGGATTGGGCTTCAAAAGGCATGTATCATGCTGCTCGGCTGGACCGGTGAAGAAAGCTCTATTCGGAAACTGCTTTCACTCCTGAAAGAAGAAGACATGGAAGAGCCGGTAGTCCTGGCCCTGAACACGCTCAGCAGGGAAATGCTGCCGGTCCTTCTCGACTATCTTAAAGATGACAATGCGTTGCTGAGGCGTGCCGTGGCGCGGGTGCTCGGCGCCACACAGGGAGCGGACGCAGAGGGACCGCTGATGCAACTGCTTCAAGATGAGAACGGACATGTGAGGAGCACGGCTGCAGAGGCCCTCGGCCGTCAAAAGAGCACAAAGGCCATACCTTCGCTCCTTGAGCTGCTTACCGATGAATATGAAAACGTTCAGGAGGCGGCCATCCGCGCCCTCGCCGCGATAGGGGATGAATCGGTGCTCGACCCACTCCTGAAAGACTTCACGTCCAGGGACGTGCCGATGCGGAAAAACATAGCGCTACTGCTCGGCAGTTTTTCCAGCGGGAAGGCAGGCGACGCCTTAGCCTTCGCTCTGAAGGATGAAGAATCCGACGTGCGGAAGGCGGTCGTTCACGCGCTCGGCAATTTTCCGCCCGAGAAAGCGCATCGTCCGCTCATGCTTGCAGTAACCGACGACGATCCGGAGGTGCGTATGCTCGCAGCTGAAGCGCTCGGAAAAGCCGGGACCGGCGGGGCGGCGGACGCGCTCATATCGCTGCTTCAAGACAGGGACCTCTGGGTCAGGGCCGCGGCTGCGCGCGGTCTCGGACGGCTAAACGCGGAACGGGCAGGAGCAGTGCTTGCTCAGCACCTCGATACGGCGTCGGACATTTTTCTTCTGGCCGTCATCGAGGTCATCGGTCTGCTTAAGCCGGAGCAGGCGCTGGAGCCGCTTCTGAAGCTTTCCGAACATGCAGATTCCGAAGTTCGCAAGACCGTGCTGACGGCGGTTGCAAGCTATAGCTGGGAAAAAGTCCGCGACTCGGTCATTGCACGCCTCTCCGATTCGCACTGGAGCGTCAGAAAGGCTGCGATCGAGATCGCCAGGCGGAAACGGGACGCAAAAGCTGAATCCCTGTTTGAGCGGATTGCCGATAATGATCCCGACGGTGCGGTTCGACAGGCAGCAAAGGAAGCGCTGGGAAAATGATGTTTGAAGAAAAGATTACTCCGCTCCCGGATGACGTCTTCAGGCTGCTCAGGGATTTCATCCACGGCTACTGCGGTATTTATTTCGATGACGGCACCAAGTTTCTTCTGGAGCGCCGGCTTTCGCGCAGACTCGAGCAGCACCAGCTTAAGAGCTTCGAGGAGTACTACCGCTTTCTGCGTTATGACCGAAAGCGGGAAGAGGAACTTATCGTCCTCATTGATAATCTGACCACCAACGAAACATATTTTTTTCGGGAAACTCCGCAGTTGAACGCGTTTTCGCGGGAGATACTGCCTGAACTCAGCCGGGGCCTGGCCGAACGCAAAACGCTCCGAATCTGGAGTGCGGGCTGCTCCACGGGAGAGGAACCCTATACGATAGCGATCCTGCTTCTCGAATCCGGTAACTGGTGGCGTGACTGGCAGGTGGAGATCCTCGGCAGCGATATCAATCAGCGCGTGCTGCACACCGCCCGAAAAGGCGTGTATAAAAAGGGCGCGCACCGGGCGACCTCTCCCGATATGCTCGCCAAATATTTTGTAGAGGAGGAGAAGGGCAATTACCGGATCATAGACAAGGTGCGGGAGCTTGTGTCCTTCAGCTCCGTAAACCTTCTCGATCCCTATAAGACCAGCCTGATCAACAATATGGACGTCATTTTTTGCAGAAACGTCATTATCTATTTCGATAAAGAGGCGAAGAAAAAGGTGATCGCGAGCTTCTATGACAAGCTCCGGGAGGGAGGGTATCTCCTGCTTGGCCATTCCGAATCACTGATCAATATCTCGAACGCGTTTCTCCTGCGAACGCTCAAGCATGACATGGTATACCAGCGGCCTTTACGGGAGAAGGTGGAAATTGCACATGCCAAATGACAAAGCTTCTCTCAGACCGAATGCTGCCGGAGGGAATATTTCCATTGAATAAGATCAAAGCCCTGGTTGTCGACGATTCGGCCTATAATCGGGTGGCCATCTCGCAGATGCTCCACAGTGATCCGGGAATCCAGGTGATCGCGAGCGCGCACGACGGCGTCGACGCAATCGCCAAGACCCTGCGCTACGCGCCCGACGTTATTACGCTGGACCTCGAGATGCCGAACATGGACGGTTTCACGTTCCTGAGATGGCTCATGAAGGAGCGCCCGACACCCGTGCTCGTACTGTCGTCGCGGTCCGACAGCCGCAGCGTCTTCCGGGCGCTTGAACTGGGCGCAGTCGATTTTCTGGCAAAACCCGAGACCCGCATCTCCAAGAGCCTTCAGAATGTGCGGGACGAGCTCGTAGCGAAGGTCCATGCTGTGCTCAACCTTGAAATGGCGAAGGTCAAGTCAACCGTAGAGCTGCTGGCAGTCGAAAAAACCGCTTTGCCGCCGCGCAAGGAAGACGATGTCCTGGTAGAAATGAGCCCGCTGGAGATTGTTGCCATTGCCTGCTCGACCGGCGGACCGCCCGCTCTTCAGGCAATCCTCTCCTCGCTTCCCTCGAATCTCGGCGCCGCAATCGTCGTCTCACAGCATATGCCGCCTGGATTCACCAAGAGTTTTGCGGAGCGCTTGAATAAGCTATCGCCGCTCGTGGTGAGCGAGGCCGCAGCCGGAGACCGTATATCACCGGGTTCGGCGCTGATCGCTCCCGGAGGGTACCACCTGCTCGTAAAAAGGGAAGGCCGCTCGCTGGTCGCCGAGCTGGTCCCCCGCAGTCCGGAGGACAAGTACGCGCCTTCGGCCGACATGATGATGACATCCGTGGCCGAGGCCTGCGGTGCAGCGACTCTCGGTGTGGTCCTCACCGGCATGGGTAAGGACGGGGCAGAGGGCGTGCGGGCGATAAAAAAAAGGAAGGGACAGTGTTTGGCGGAGAGTGAAGCGAGCGCTGTCATATTCGGGATGCCGCAGGAAGCCATACGCACCGGCGCCGTGGACAAGGTGCTGCCGCTCGGCAACATGGCCGAAGAGATAGCGGTCCGCTGCCGCTCGACAGGCCCAATTCGGCCTTGATAATTTCGTTTTAGTTGACTATAATTGGTAATACTGTTTTGGTATCGCACGCCGGTCAGACAGCGGTCAGGAGCGCCGATTTTGATGCTTCATCGAGGAGGACAGGATGGATAAGGACGCAGCATCTATTTCCAAAAAAGTCGAGGATTTTCTCCAGGTCTTCAAAAAAGGCGAGGAATTCACCCAGGAACTCCTGAAGGAGAATGAGAAGCTCCGGTACCGCGTCGCCCAGCTGGAGGAGCATACAAAGTTTTCAGGCCGGGAGGGAGACTTCAAGGTCCACTCTATGGAAGAGAGGATCCAGTTCCTCGAGGACGAGAACAGAAACCTTATCGATCGGTTCCGCCAGGTCGAGGAGGAGAACAAGGACTTCGCCAATCGCTACGTCGAGGTAGAGGCTGAGAACAACAACCTGGCAAACCTGTACGTCGCCAGCTATCAACTGCACTCTACGCTCGACTTCAATGAATCCCTCAAAATCATACTCGAGATCGTGATGAATCTTATCGGGGCCGAAGAATTCTCGATCATGATGCTTGACGAGAAAACGAACGAGCTGACGATTGTGGCCCAGGAAGGCATGGGGCCGGAAGCGCGGACCAGTATAAAACTGGGAGACGGCACCATCGGCAAAGCCGCGCGGTCCGGGGAATCATTTTACCGCGACGGGGACCCGAAAGATCTGGCGGGCATCGATTACCTTCGCCCCCTGGTTTGCATCCCTCTCAAAATCAAAGAGCATGTGATCGGCGTTATCGTGATCTACAAGCTGCTGGTTCAGAAAGAAGCATTCTCGAATGTGGATTATGAGCTGTTTTCGATGCTTGCGGGGCATGCTGCAACGGCCCTCTTCTCATCAAAGCTCTATTCCCAGTCAGAACGGAAACTCACGACGATCCAGAGCTTTCTCGATCTGCTCAAAGAAAAATAACGGAGGATTGAAATGCCCGATTACAGTTTTCTGGTGGTTGAAGACTCGCCGACGATGCGACAGCTGATTTCCTTCGCCTTGAAGCGGATACCGGGGAGCAAGATCGTCGAAGCGAACGACGGCATCGACGCGCTGAAAAAACTTTCCACCCAGAAGTTCGATATCATCCTCACCGACATCAATATGCCGATCATGGACGGCCTCAAGCTGGTCTCGATGGTGCGCAATGACCCGGTGCATAAAACCATTCCGATTATCATCATTACCACGGAAGGCGCCGAAGAAGACCGGAAGCGCGGCTTGGCCCTCGGCGCCAACGCGTATGTTCCCAAGCCCATCCAGACTGCGGACCTCCTTTCCATCGTAAATGAGATACTAGCAAGCAAGGCATAAACCTGAAAAAAGCAGTTGGACACGGATAAAATCTGATCAACACGGATTTATAGGAAGTTACGAACAGTAATGGATTCACCCAAAAGGCGAGATGGCTTTTTGCTCTATCACATTGTTTTGATCCGCTGTTTCCGTGTTCATCCGTGTTCAAATGCCGTTTTTAGGATAAAAGTAAATCCGATTGGAAACAGACGGGGACGAGAGTTTACAGATCTCGTCCTTTTTTTATGCCAGGATATCGCCGAGATGAGCGCTCATATTATCCTGAAAACGGCAGTTGGACGCAGATGAACGCAGATAACCGCAGATCAAACAAAAGGATTTTTAGAGAAATAAATTCACCCGCAGGGTGACTGCTTTTACGATACAAGAACGTTTTTTTTATCCGACCTTATCTGCGTTTATCCGATTTTTCTGCGTCCCAAATGCTTTTTTAGGTTTAATTGTTACAACTGCGTTAAATTTTGAATCGGACCTTTTATTCTCTCTTCAAAAATGTTATACATACATAATGATCAAAGCGATACTGGTTGTCGATGACGAAGCAGACATTGTGGAACTCATATCCTACAATTTAAAGAAGGAAGGCTTCAGGATAACGGCCGCCCAGGATGGGGAAGAAGGGCTCGACAAAATCAGGAAAGGCAAATTCGATCTTGTCATACTGGACCTGATGCTTCCCGGCATCCAGGGTGTGGAACTTTGCCGTATCATCAGGAACAATCCGAAAACGGAAGCTCTTCCCGTCATCATGCTGACCGCTAAAGGAGAAGAAGCGGACAAGGTACGCGGGCTTGAAACCGGGGCTGATGACTACATGACCAAACCCTTCAGTCCCAAAGAGCTGGTGGCCAGGGTACGGGCTTTGCTCCGGAGGACCGCTGACGGTCCGCAAAAGGCCAAAGTCGTCATTATCGGAGATTTGCAGATCAACACGGAGACCTATACCGTGACGAAGCGAAACCGGCAAGTTCATCTGAGCGCCACAGAATTCAAGCTGCTTCTGTTTCTTGTTGAGCGAAAGGGCAGGGTATTCAGCCGTGACCAGCTTCTCGACGCAGTATGGAAGGATGAGACTTATGTCGAGCCCCGGACCGTAGACGTTCATATACGGCGTTTGAGAGCCCAGATAGAGGATCACCCTGAGGCCCCCGTTTATATAAAAACCCGGCGAGGTGTGGGTTATTATGCCGAATGATCGCCGCATCATTCATGAACAGCAGCCACAGAGGAGTATGATACCAGATATTTATTCAGTTGCCCGATCATCACCCTCCCCAACCCCTCCCGTCAAGGGAGGGGCTGCAGTTGGCGTCCTATTCTCCTCGCGGCAGAGGGAGTTCGTCAGATGAAAACGGGAATTTTCAGACGCATATTCATCAGCTATGCGGTCATCATGACCGTCGCGGTTCTTTTTATCGAACTCTACATAACCGGGACCGTAAGGGAGCGGTATATCAATAATCTCCGGAACAATCTTACGGTCCAGGCAAACCTCATCTCAGACCGCGTCCCGTTTGAATCTCAGTTCCCGCTCGACACCTTCTGCAGGCAGCTGAAGCAGAAGACCGGTTCACGGGTCACCCTTATCAACGTAGATGGAAGGGTCGCAGGCGATTCCGAAAGCGTATCCAGAGACATGGATAACCATGCAAACCGTCAGGAAATCCGGGAGGCCGCCGCGAACGGCACCGGCATGGCAATTCGCTACAGCGACACCCTGAAACACGATTTTCTGTATGTAGCGATAAAGGTCATGAAGGCCGGGGGGCCAACGGGTTCGTCCGGCTGAGCATGCCGCTCGAAGAAGTCGACCGCTCAATCAATCAGTTGAGGTTCAAGATAATCCTCGCGGTCACGCTGGTCCTGCTCGCGACCGCCATCCTTTCGCTCTGGCAGATCAACCGCATCAGAAGACTGACGGAACAGGTCCGGGTTTTTTCCCGTGCCCTTGCAGGAGGGGAACACGGTAAAAAAATGCATCTTGAAAATGCCGGGGAGTTCGATGAGATCGCGGAGAGTCTTAACGCCATGTCCGAGGAACTGAAGAACAGCATCGCCGCGCACGAAGAAGAAAAACGCCGGCTGAATGTCATCCTCCGGAGTATCCCCGATGCCCTGTTCATCATCGACGCGCACGGGATTATCCTGCTATCCAGCCTCGCAGCCAGAAAAATGTTCATTGATGCGCCGTATCAGGGAAAATCCTACGTCGAGGTCGTCAGGTGCCCTGAATTTCTCTCGCTCATGGAACGCGTCAGAAACGACAAGAAACCGGATGCCGCGGAAGTATGCGTTGATTTTCCCTCCGAGCGTTTCTATGTGGTTCAAGCTTCTCCGCTTTTTTATAACCGGGACGAACCTTCCGGGTTCGTCATTGTCTTTCATGATATTACCGGCCTTAAAAAGCTGGAGCAAACCAGAAAGGATTTCGTAGCCAATATTTCCCATGAAATAAAGACGCCGATCGCCTCGATCAGCGGATTTGCAGAAACGCTGCTTGAGGGAGCCCTTGATGACCGGCCACATGCAATAAAATTTCTCGAAATAATAAAATCAAACAGCGAGCGGATTAATGGTCTTATCGACGATCTTATGACCATCTCGAAAATCGAGCTTGGCGTGATCAAGGTCGAAAAAACGAGCGTCAATGTCAGGGAGGTCGCGGACCATGTTATGTCGCTGCTCCGCGATAAGGCTGCTGGAAAAAAAATGTCCTTAAGAAATGATCTGCCGCAGCAACAAACCGTTGAAGCAGACCGGGACCGCCTCATACAGGTCCTTACCAATCTGGTGGACAATGCAATAAAGTTTACTGAAGCGGGCGGCGTGACAATCGGCGCCGGCCAGGAAAGCGGCTCGTTCTATCTGTTCGTAGAAGATACCGGCATCGGTATACCCCCAAAGCACCTGCCGAGGATCGGCGAGCGGTTCTACCGGGTCGATCCGGGCCGCTCAAGAAGTATGGGCGGAACCGGCCTCGGGCTGGCCATCGTAAAGCATCTTGTGAAGGCGCATGGCTGGGACATGCAGATCGAAAGCGCGCCCGGAAAGGGAACAAAAGTAAAAATCCTGCCGACATAGATTTCTCTTCAACACAGCAACCCGTGTTAAAAGCTGCCAATAACGGGCAGAACTGCATCAACAACTCCTTGATATTACGCGTATCTCATGCTATAGTCGCCCTTATCTGATACTGGTTGTATCGGTAGAGGAGACATTATGAAACTGCCAAAGATATTTTTTTTTCTCTTTCTCGCCGTTTTTTGCCGTCCCAATGTCTTTTTTTCGATGGATACCGGGTCTCTCAATGTAAACGCCCGGAAGACCGGCGAATCCGGCAAGGTGCCTCCCGGAATTGCGAAACAAATGGAGGAGAGGGGCTCTGCGGAGATTCTCCTTAATCTCGATGCTGCTCAGATAAGGGAAAAGGCAAAAAAAATGCGAGAACAACGCGGAGTGAGAAATGACGATGCCGAGATTATCGCGGAGAAAGCGCGCCTTTACGCCAATATGAAGAATGCCGTTCTTTCGAAGATTTCGTCTAAAGCATATTCAGTGATCAAGGACTACGCTCATTTCCCTATTCTCCATATGACGGTGAACGAGCGCGTGCTCGATCAACTGCTCCATATGGCGGAAGTGGAATCGGTCACCGAAAATAGCACGGTTATTCCGCATCTCGCGGAAAGCCTTCCGTTGATTAATACACCTGGAACCCAGTCCGCCGGAGCGACGGGTTCGGGCACTTCTGTCGCGGTTCTCGACACGGGCGTCAATTACACCTTGAGCGCTTTCGGAAGCTGCACCGTGCCGGGTGTACCGTCCTCTTGCAAGGTTGCGTACGTGCAGGATTTCGCCCCGGACGACGGAAGCCTGGATGACTCTGGTCATGGCACAAATGTTTCCGGCATCGTCCTGGGAGTCGCTCCGGATGCAAACATCCTGGGTCTCGATGTCTTTGAACTGGACGGCCGTGCACATTATGACGTTATTGTTTCGGCCCTGGATTGGGTATTGGACAACAGGATTACCTACAATATCCAATCGGTCAATATGAGCTTCGGAGAAGGCCGGTATAGTTTGGCCTGTCCCGCCCACAGCGTTGCTTTGTCGATCAGAGATTTGAAGGATGCCGGGATTACATCTGCCGTGTCTTCGGGAAATGACGGCTACCTTGACTCTCTGGCTGCTCCCGCATGTGCGCCGGATGCCGTCTCTGTCGGAGCGGTATACGACGCGAACGTCGGCAGCATGCTCTATTCAAGCTGTACCGACACCACCACCGCGCCAGACAAGGTGACCTGTTTTTCGAACAGCTCTGCGCTCCTCACCATGCTCGCTCCGGGCGCCCTCATCACATCAACGGGAAGCACCATGGCCGGAACATCACAGGCGGCCCCTCATGTTGCCGGCGCTGTAGCGGTGATCAAGGGGCAAGACGGAACTCTAACCGTGAATGAGGTAGTCACGAGGCTTACCGTCAAAGGGGAGCCGGTAACTGACTCCAGGAATTCAATCGTTAAACCGAGGTTGGACCTCTATGCCTCCGTCTTCCCCGGCCCCCTGATAGCCTTCACCCCATCGAGTTTCTTCTTCGACGTGATAAGCGGCGGCGCCTTGCCGCCTAGCCGGTCTCTCTCGGTATCAAATGCGGGAGACGGCACACTGAACTGGACTGTGAGCGATGACGCCAGCTGGTTGTCCCTCGATCCACTCAGCGGCGTAAACAGCGGTGTTGTCACAGTGGGCGCATCGACTTCGGTCCTGTCAGCCGGAACATACACCGCAACAATTACGATCACTTCGTCGGATGCCTCCAATTCACCGCGGACAATCCCGGTGAGTCTCTTCGTCTATGATGCTTCAGCACAGCTGGAAGGTTTTGAGTCAGGCAGTCTTTCGTCGCTTGGCTGGACGACAGGAGGCGCCGGAACATGGGGCACCCAAAGTTCAACGAGTTCCAGCGGGACCTATGCTGTAAAATCTCCTTCCATGGGGAACAACTCGACGAGCTATCTCGAAGTAACCATGAATACCTGCTCTCCGGGATACGTCTATTTCTGGCTCAAAACCTCGACAGAAGCGAGGTGGGATAAACTCAACTTTTATATTGATGACTCGGATGCGGGAAGGTGGGACGGCTGGCATGGAGAGACCGATTGGACCCGGGCGCAGTCGACCTTCGCGGCGAGTCCCGGTCTTCATACGTTCAGGTGGGAATATTCAAAGGATTACTTATTATTCGGAGGCAGCGACGCTGTGTGGCTCGACAATATCGTCTTCCCCTCGTTCAATCCGCCGGTAAAGCTTCCCTCCCAGTACTTCTGGGCGGCCCAGACCGCATATAATGCGGCTGTCGATGGCGACGTCCTCCGGCTTCAGGAATACCCTTTCAGCGAAAATCTTGTCCTGAACCGCAACATCTCCGTTACCCTGAAGGGGGGCTATGACTGCAGTTATAGCAGCAATCCCGAGTTTGCAACGATCAATGGAACGGTGACCATCAGCGACGGAACGGTTATTGTCGAAAATCTTGTCATAAAATGAGATACGAAGCGCTCACCGAAGATTGAGGTATCGAAGCGGCCGAATCTCATGTGCTGTAAAGGTTACTTAATTGTGACATAAGAAAATGTCTAAGAAAAGAATCTTTATCATCTCGGATGCCACCGGCGAAAGCGGCCTGCATATTCTGAGAGCTGCCATTGTACAGTTCGAAGATGCTCATGCCAAAATGACGGTGTTTCACGATATCGATATAAAAAGCAAACTCAAAGAGGTCCTCGACCAGGCCAAATCTGAGAAAGCTCTTATTGCTTTTACCTTTGTCAAAAAAGAGATGCGGGAATATGCAAGTGAATATTGCCTGAAGAACAACCTTATCCATCATGATGTTTTGGGTCCGCTCATAAACAATCTCTCTGCCTACCTTGGTCTCGAGCCGCTCCAAACCCCGACCCTTCTCAGGAAGGTTGATGATCGGTACTTCAAACGTATCGAGGCCATGGAGTTTACGATTGGACATGATGACGGCAGAGGCGCCGAGCGTCTTGAGGAAGCAGATATCGTGATTGTCGGTCTATCGCGAACATCCAAGACACCGACCGCTTTTTACTTGTCGCAGGAAGGCTACAAGGTCGCCAATATCCCGATCGTTCCATCCATACCCCTGCCTGAGGAACTCTTTCAGATTGAACAGCACAAGATTATCTGCCTTAATATAGATCCGGAAGTCCTGCAAAAGGTGAGGAAGGTGCGCCAGAAACACTCTGGCCTTGATTCCGGCTACTGCGATTTTAAGAAAATCTTTGAGGAGGTCGAATATATCCAGGAGCTTCTCAGAAAGAACAGGCAATGGAGAGTTGTCGATACGACAAACAAATCCATTGAAGAAACTGCGTGGGAAATCATCTATCATGTTTTCGGAGCGGAACATAACGAATATAGTTAGCATGTGGAGGGTGGACAATCAGAGTAACTGACGCGACTTGATGAAGCATGAATCATTCGTTACGGTACCTGGGCAATGGCCTCTCCACCGTGTACCAGTTGGAACTCGGGGTCAATATGGACGGCACGACCTCATCGGTGGCAACAGGTGTAACCAACACGACCACCGGCGCGGTCAGCACGACAAGCGTGAACACTCTTTCGCTCCGCAACTCCTATGTGGGCGTCAAAGGCGGCTTCTGCACCGTGCTCTTCGATATCAAGGGAACTTTTTGCAAAGAAGGAAAAGGCATGCGGTCCCTCCTCATGAGACGCGATGCCGTTTTCCGTAATATAAAGAGGCAGGTTGAGGCGAGACGTGTACCGGAGGATTTTTTCGAGACCGCGCGGGTGGAATGCCGGGCCTTAGAGATGACATTCCGGATTTACGGGGGTTTTCCGCCCTCCACTTCGATGAAGGCATTCAGAAAATATTTAAAAGGTGAAATTTAAACCGATAGAAACGACGGAGGGGTCTTCATCAGCCGCCGGCTTATACGCTCCGCCTGCGCCGCCTTGTCCGAGTCCGTATGTGGCGCCCGGCCCCTGTGTGTGGCAAAGGCGGGTGTCGCCACAAGAAGTGAAAACAGCAGGCTCAGAAATATTATTTTTCATTTTTATTCTCCTGACCCGGGCTAGCCGGAACAAAGATATTATTAGCCACGGGCGGCTTCGCCGCACACGCATAAATGCAGAGTTGAGAGCCAAGATTAAAACTGGTTTACCTGTGTGTCCGCGAAGCGGACCCGTGAGCGCCGATGCCGAAGTTGAACGGCAGGACCGCCTCATTGTTCGTTCGGCCTGAAGGATCGGACAGATCATGCGCAAGCTGCAGCCTGATGCGCGTGAACTCTGACGGGTTGAATTCAGCACTCACGGTTTGCCGGTGCGGCTTGCCGAAATTCTGATCGACGCCGGCCAGTTTGTAGGTGTCGGAAAACAGATCGAGCGTGTCGTACCGGATGCCGTAGCGCCACCGGTTTTATCCGGTAAATCGCCGGGACGTAGCTGTCCTCAATATTGATCACCAAAGATCTTTGGAATGCGGTGGAAGCAGGGTACGGGTACTCTCAGGCGGTTAAAGTTGGAGACGCCCACTCGCTTCCCGTCGCCTGTCGGCTTCAATGTGGCGAAGGAATCGTAAAGAAAAATGTTGAGCCTTTTCCTGGGGCCGATTCAATCCAGATGCGGCCGCGGTGGCGTTCCACGATTTTTTTGCAGACCGCAAGTCCTATTCCTGTTCCGGCATATTCCTGCGGAGAGTGCAGCCGCTGAAATATCTGAAATACCCTGTCGAAGTATTCGCTTTCAATCCCTATCCCGTTGTCCCGCACGCGGAACGTCCATTCGTTTCCTTTCTTTCCGGCCGCAATGTGGATCTCGGGAGGCGCATCCGGCGTTCTGAACTTTATAGCGTTCGCAATCAGGTTCTGGAAGAGCTGCAGCATCTGCGTTTCATCCGCGGTTACGACAGGCAGGTCGTCTTTTGTGATCCTGGCGCTGCTTTCCCGGACCGCTTCGGAAAGATTCTTGACCGCATCCTCAAAAACATGGTTCAGATCTACCGGTCTAAAGGGGCTTCCCCGTGAAGCAATGCGGGAGTATGCCAGCAGTCCGTCGATCAGCCTCTGCATCCGGAGTGCGCCATCCACCGCGAAGTGTATGTACCTGTCTGCTTTATCGTCGAGCCGCCCATGGTACTTCTTCTCGAGAAGACCCATGTAAGCCGCAACCATGCGGAGAGGCTCCTGCAGGTCGTGGGACGCGACATAAGCGAACTGCTCCAGCTCCTTATTCGAGCGTGCAATATCGGCAAGCATGCGTTCCCGCTCCTGCTCCGCCCGCTTGCGCTCAGTGATGTCTCGTGAGACATGGACGACCTGAACCACTTTTCCGTTCTCGTCGGTTATCGGAGACGTTGTAACCTCCACGTAGATCTTTTCTCCCTGTGCGCCGTAATGGACATGATCGACCGCGAAGTGCCCCCCGGACTTGACCGTCTCCGCCAGCGGGCATATATCGTCCGGCGCAGTGCAGAAATCCTTCCGGCGATGGGTTATCTCATAACAGTGCTTTCCCAAGACTTCCGATTCATCAGAAAAGCCGTATTCCTTCAGAAATACGCTGTTGACGCCGATTAACGTGAAATCGCGCACATCAATGAGCGAGATCGCGTCGTTCATGCTGTCGATAATGGTTTTCGTCAGTTGATATGACTGTTTGAGCTCGTTTTCCGTTCGTTTTCGCTCGGAGATGTCCTGCGCGAATGCCCACTGGTACTCTTTCCCTCCGAATGCCACAAAATTGACGGAAACGCTTACGGCGATGAGCGTTCCATCCTTTCTTCGGTGCAACGTCTCTAAATGCCTGAAGCCTTCTTTTTTGATGCCGGCCCAGTGCGCTTCCCAGCCGGACGAGGGAAAATTCGGGTCCAGATCGTAGACCGTGCTGGACAGCAGCTCCTGCCGGCTATATCCGAGAGTACGGCAGGCCTGCTCATTCACATAGAGCAGACGCGCGTCCGGGCCGATCAGGAAGACGGAGACAGATGCCCGATCAACAGAGAACTGAATGAGCTTAAGGGCGTCTTCCGCACGGCGGCGTTCGGTGGTATCCTTGAAGTTCACGACTGCGCCGGATATTTTCCCGTTCTCGAGAATGGGAGTACTGGTGTATTCGATCGGGAAGAAAGTGCCGTCCTTTCTGCAGAAACATTCATCATCCACACGGTGGACCTCGCCGTCGCGGAAAGCGGCGTATGTCAGGCATGCTTCCTCGGGATAGGGGGTTCCATCCGCGTGTTTAAAGTGTATGCAGGTGTGGCTGTGCTTCCCGAAAAGCTCCCTGTCCCCGTAGCCCAGCATCGCGGCAGCAGCTTTGTTCATGAACGTGTAATTGCCGTCCATATCGAGTCCGAATATGCCCTCGCCGGCTGAGTTCAGGATAAGCTCGATCCGCCTGGTAAGACGCTGCATTTCCTGCTCGGCGCGCCTGCGTTCGGTGATTTCCTTCTCGAGCACCCTGTTTGCCGACGCGAGTTCCGCTGTCCGCTCTTCGACCCGTTTTTCAAGAGATTCTTTTGCTTCCTGAAGCCTCTTTGCCATATCGCGTAACCGCAACTGGGTGCCGACCCGCGCCGCCACTTCATCGGCCTGGAACGGCTTGGTAATATAATCTACACCGCCGGCCTCGAAACCGGTGACTTTGTCGAGGGTCTCGCCCGCTGCGCTGATGAACAGCACCGGGATGCTCCTGGTCTTCTCGTCCGACTTCAGCCGGCGGCAGACCTCGAACCCGTCCAAGTCGGGCATTCTTACATCGAGCAGAATCAAGTCCGGCTGTCTTGCAGCCGCGGACCGCAAAGCGAGAGTGCCGCCCGAGGCCGGGCGCACCCGATAGCCCCGGTCCGTGAGTATACCGGTCAACAACTGCAGGCTGGCCGGCGAGTCGTCTACTACGAGGATCTCTTTCTGTTCCATCGAATCACCTGGCTCCAAAGACGCAGGCATTCTTTATATCTGCATACATCTGCGAAGTCTGCGGATAAATGCTTTTATCAAGATACTGGTATTCATCTCTGAGCATATAGCTCGTTATTGCCTTCCAAGGATCATGCCGCTTCTCCCGCAGGCTTCGCATCCGGGCTTTCCAGCAGCCTCAGCAACCTGTCGTAATCAAGCCTCTTCGCAAGCGCCTCCAGGGAAGCGGCCAGCGCGGGATTGTCTTTCCGGACCTTTTCGATCAATGCAAGAGTCCGGTCGGTGTCCAACTCGACCACGGCCTGATAGAGTTCCTTTCGCAGGTCGGCTGACAATACGGACAGCTCTCCGGGCTGCAGCGCGAGAGCTGCCCCGACGCGTTCATCAATCCGTTCGCCTGCATGCCTGTATTTCAGGCCGATATGTCTCGCCATGGCGTCGAAGATTTCTATTTCGCGGTAGGGCTTTCGAATGAAATCGTCGCATCCCGCAGCAAGTATCTCGCGCCGTTCCTGTTCAAGGGCATGGGCGGTGACCGCGATGATTTTCGGGACAGGGCTGTTCCGGGCAGCCTTGATCCGCCGGGTGGCCTCGAGCCCGTCCATTACCGGCATGCGGATGTCCATCCAGATCAGGTGCGGATGCCACTTTTCTGCAAGCGCAACGGCCTCCTGTCCGTTCACCGCTTCGCGCAGTTCGAGGCCGAGCGGCTCCAGCAGCTTGTGCAGCAGCAGCCGATTCTCCGCCTGGTCTTCCACGATAAGGATACGGTAGCGCGGGTGTTCTCCTGCCAGGCCGCTCACGCGGCCTTGCTGCGGGACAGTGGGAACTTCCCGCATCGCGGGAATGTCCACCGGCACCTCGAACCGGAACCGCGACCCGCTGCCCGGCTCGCTTTCAACGCCGATCGTTCCTCCCATCAGTTCGACATACTGCTTGCTTATGGCCAGCCCCAATCCGGAGCCTGCCTCTCCGGGCGGCCTGCCCTCCAGCTGAACAAAGGGGAGGAATATGCGCTCCCTGTCTTCCGGCGGAACGCCGGGGCCCGAATCCTCTATCTCGAATCGCACCCGTGCACGTCCGGGCGCTTCCCGGTCTATGGCAGCGGCCCGCAGCAGCACCACGCCCTTTTGGGTGTACTTGATGGCGTTGCCGATCAGGTTGATCAGCACCTGGCGCAGCTTGCCCTGATCAGTCGTGATATAGCGCGGGAGCTCCGGGGATTGCTCCACGATAAAATCCAGTCCTTTCTCATTTGCCCGCACGTACATCAGCGATTGCATCTCGTGCATCATCTGATGCAGATCGACGTCCTCCTGCTCCAGTTCCGCCCGGCCGGCCTCGATCTTGGACATATCGAGGATATTGTTGATCAAATTCAGCAGATGTTCGCCGCTCCGGGTGATGATGCTTAAATGCTCCCACTGCCTCTCGGTCGTGTCGGGAGCGCTCTTCATCACCCGTGAGAACCCGAGCACGGCATTGAGCGGAGTCCTGAGCTCATGGCTCATATTGGCCAGAAAAACGCTCTTGGCCCGGTTCGCGGCATCGGCTGCTTCCTTTGCGGCTATCAACTCGGTTCTTTGACTCCGCAGTGTTCGGTTCAGCCGGACAACATAGAGCGTGACAAGCGTCATGATCAGGAGGACAAACTGGACCAGAAAAAACCAGCGCCAATGCTGCAGGATCGCCGATGAGAGGCTCACTTTTCCGTAATCCTCGTATGGTCCGAGACGAAGCTCTTTCATAAGCTCATGCACGGGCTGGTAGTCCAGAGGAATGGTCCACCCTTCGATGCTGGCTGATATCGCCGCGCGATCATCTTTATGCATGCTTATCAGCGCAATCAGCACGCTTTGCGCAAGTTCGTCCGAGGCATGCCGGACTTTGGAGAACGGCCACTCAGGATAAAGCCTCGTGCTTAAAGCAAACGGAAAATTTTTTACCTTCTTCTCGTTCAGGATGCGAAAACGACGCATGTCGATCTTTCCCTCGTCCTGCATCCGCTCAAGCGTGTCCGAGCGCACGGTGCCCGCATCAGCGCTTCCGTTTCCAACCGCATAGACCACGGCATCGTGGGTCTGCCCGAAGGAGAGTTTTGCGAAGTCCCTGTGCGGCTTGATGCCGTTCGCCTCGAGTTCGCGCCATGCCATAGTCCACCCGCCCAGCGAGGTTTCGTCAACAGCTATGAATTTTTTTCCCTTCAGGTCGTTCAAATCACTTATGTCGGTCCGGTCCGCGCCCGTAAAGATCACGCCGCCGAAGATCTTGAAAGGTCCGTTTTTGGTTTTGTTCTTCAGAGTTGCTATTCTCGTCACGCCGTAGCGGGCTTCAAGTTCCACATAAATCTCCGGGTTTGTAATGACGAAGTCAACTTCGCCCCTGCTGATTGCGGGACCGATTTCATCGAAGTCCAGGGGTACGATCTTAAACACATGCCGGGGAATCTTTTGCGTCAAGAAGGAAGCCGTCTCTGACCATTTTGCATTCGCAGCCTGCCTGCCGCGGTATGCTAGAACGCCGATCTTGACTTCGGCTGACGCGGCGAATGAAGGCGAGGGCAGGACGAATGAAGTGAAGATGAAAGTTACTGCACAGAGAGCGGCCAATATATAAAATTTTCCTTTGGACATCGAGTTACTTCTTTTTATGTCTGTAAGACATGGTAGTAACGCCACTTCGTTCATCATTTCCGGAAAGCGGGACTCCAGGCGTTTTGCTGAAAAGTCCCGGATTCCCCAGTATCAAAGTACGGGGACTCGCGGAATGATGTCAACGCAGCTTATGTTATGCTCGTTTGTAAAAAAGCAGCCATCCACAAGGATAAATCAAAAGTTGCACAATTTATTCGTAAACTAATTACTATTCTCCCTATCATAATAAGACTCAAAATGGCGAATGGCAACAAGAATGAGTTGTTTTAAAAGAGACAGTGTCTGCGGAAGAGTGCGCAAGTATTCCCGGCTCCGACGCATGCTCTTTGGTCCATACAAAAGACCTGTCCGCAGGCTCAGCCTGAACAGCGTCCTCGTACTTGCAGCCGCAATGTTCGCTATGGTCGTGAAACCGGGGTTGTGAGCTGAAAGCGCGATGTTTTTTTTGTATATAATATGGAAAGGAGGGCTATATATGCAAAAAATTACCCCACATTTATGGTTCGACAAGGAAGCTGCAGAAGCGGCCGGGTTTTATACTTCCATTTTCCCGAATTCCAGGATCACGAACATAACGACGCTCCATGAGGTTCCAACTCCGACGGGAGACCCCGACATTGTTTCTTTCGAATTGAACAGCCACCCTTTTATGGCCATCAACGCGGGGCCGCTTAAATCCGTCCATATCGTTTATTGTGAATTTCGATCCGTCGAGGGATAGGAACGCGGGAAAAAATCTTGATGTGCTCTGGGAGAAACTCTCGTACGGTCTTTCGTGGCAAGTCAGTCCGACCGTAATGGAGGAAATGATGACGAAGGGTGCCCCCCGGGCAGATCGCGCGCGTGATCAAAACGTTTCTCCCGATGAAGAAATTCGACATTGCGGCCCTCAAACGGGCTTACGAGGAGGAATAAATAAGAAAACTTGTTGTTCTGACGTTCATAAGCCTTGACGGGGTGATCCAGGCCCCGGGCGGACCAGACGAGGATCCCACCGGCGAGTTCAAGCACGGCGGCTGGGTCGCTCCCTACTTTGATGACTTCCTCGGCAGAGTGATGGACGAGCAAATGAATAAACCCTTTGATTTATTGCTCGGCAGAAGGACGTATGAGATATTCGCGGCGCACTGGCCGTATGTGAATATTGACAAGGATCCCATTGCAGCCGGAATCAATAAGGCGAAAAAATATGTAGCTTCAAAGACGCTGACAAAGTTTGACTGGAGCAATTCCGAGCTCATCAAGGGAGATGTCGCGAAAGGAGTTAAAAAGCTTAAGGAGCAGGACGGGCCTGAAATACAAGTTCATGGCAGCGGTGGTCTTATTCAAACTCTTTTGAAACACGACCTCGTTGACGAGCTTTGGCTGAAAATATTCCCCATCACGCTCGGCAGGGGAAAGCGCCTGTTTGGCGAAGGCACGATCCCCGTGGGATTCAAATTGCTTGAAAGCGAGATTTCACCAAGCGGGGTAATCGTTGCCTCATACGTACGCGCAGGAGAAGTCAAAACGGGCTCTTTTGCTCTTGAAAAACCGACCGAGGCAGAACTGGCAAGACGGAAGCGACTGAAAGAGGGAAAATAAACTATGGAGAACAACCAACTGTGAAATACCTATGCGGCATATCGCGATGAGAAGGATTGGTCGACCAGGGAGTTTAGATAGGCTTCTCGTTCTTGAATGAAATATGCGAAAGGGCGAGGAACGAAGACAATTGTGCTACCGCGCGGGCAGGAAATGACTCGATATCACGTGGAGAGTACACAAGAAAGGAGACTTCAAATGAAAACAACGAACGTCGTTCTCGTCCATGGTGGCTTCGTGGATGGCTCTGGTTGGGAAGGCGTCTATAAGATCCTGAAGAAGGATGGCTACACGGTCAGCATCGTGCAGAATCCGACGATATCTCTGGCCGACGATGTCGGTGCAACCAGGCGCATTCTTGCCTTGCAGGATGGCCCGGTCGTTCTCGTCGGCCACTCCTACGGGGGAGCAGTGATCACCGAAGCCGGCAACGATCCAAAGGTAGCGGGCCTTGTCTATATCGCCGCCTTTGCCCCGGACAAGGGGGAGTCGGTGTCCACGCTTATCAAGGATCCGCCGCCGGGCGCGCCTGTGCCTCCGATACTGGCCCCGCAGGACGGATATCTATTCCTCGACAAGGCGAAGTTCCCCGCCTCATTTGCGGGTGACGTGGACCAGGAAAGGGCCATGTTCATGGCAGACTCCCAGGTCCCATGGGGCGTGGATGCGCTCACCGGCACGATCACCGAGGCGGCCTGGAAGGCCAAGCCGAGCTGGTACCTGGTTACCACCGACGACAAGATGATCCCACCGGCGGCTCAGCGCTTCATGTCCAAGCGCGCGGGTTCGACTGTCGTCGAGGTCGCGGGCAGTCACTCGATCTACGTGTCGCAGCCGAGTGCGGTGGCCGCGCTCATCCAAAAGGCCGCCTAGGGAGGTGAAAAGGGCGGCGAACCAGGCCTGACGAACGTGGGGAAGGACTCGTCATCGAGACTCTCAACCAGTCTGTACAGAACCCGGGGGGAGGGCCGCCGTTCGTTCAGAAATGTCACTCTTCGGATCGCTTTGATCCATCGGTCTTCTTAAAGCCGGCGTTTCTTCCCCACGCGCTCACCTGCCAGTTGTCGGCCCGGCTTGACGGAGGAAGCCAGGGCGGCACAGACAGCCGCAAGCGATTCGATAAGGCATGTACATACGGTTCGTACATCCGGCGTAGGGCTGGCGCACGCATTCTCCTTCCAGGCTGGATATGACGAACGCGCAGGTGTCAAGGACCGCGCTCAGCGCCGCGAGCCAGGACTGGTTGTCGTGCTGGGAACGGAAATAGACGAGCACCGGATAGGAAAGGTGCTTTCGAGCAGCTCCGCGAACCAGCGTTCCCAGTCATGGAGGAGCAGCGCAAGGGAATCGATGGCGTTGTCCTGAACGTGCCGAAGCAGCATCTCTGCCGCCGTCGGCGGAGAGCCTGCTCGCGCGTCCAGGAGCGAGATGGTAACTTCCCGCCGGGAAAAGGACTGGTTGAGCGCAGGGAGATAGCTTATGACGAGCGCCAGGAAGACGAACCCCATCCCGGCTTCGAGTACGACGAGCAGACGCGCGATCATCGTGTTCGGGGAGATGTCTCCCAGGCCGAGGGTGAAGAAGGTCGTGCCGCTGAAATACAGGCAAGCCCCGAAACCAGCGTTCCCTTCGGGAGTATGTATGGCATTGCCCGGAGCCCAATAGAGAAGTGCAAAGCCGGTGATCTGGACAGCCGCCCAAAATCCCAGTAAAAGCGACAGGGAAAGCGGACCAAAATAACTCAAGTAGTTTTCCTGTTTTCTCTGTGATGGCACAGCACGGGCCGCTGCGGTCCAGAATCGCCAGGTGGTCCTGTAGAAAAGCCGTACGAGCCTGAGCCTCCGTGTCACACGGCGCGGGAAAACGACCGTCTCGAAGGCATCCCAAAGGACAACAAGAATGAGGACGATGCCGATAATTACTGCTGCGAATTTCATAACCATGCTCCTGCTACCCGGCAAAAAAAGCACTCGCGATCTTTAATCGAAGAATAACAAATTATATCACCTCTCGATTCCTGCGTGGCTATATCTCGTCAGGTCCCTCCCCCGCAGAGTGCGGTCCTCTTTATGCGCACAGCTCTCTTTTGTAGCACCTTATTCAATATTGGAATGAGGATGAGGTATTAGTATTCAAATCGTGCTGAATTGTGGGGCACATACGGTAGTCGAATTGACATTCATTCATGTTGCGATATGTTTCAGACATATCCCGCCGCCAGATTTTGATCCGCCTGCCTGCAGCGCCGTTGCTGCCTGGCGACGGTGAGAATGGCCGCATGGGCCTTCATCACAGGCGCCCGGATCCGGGAGTCAGCAGTAAATGTACAACTCAAATCAGGAGGTGATCGCTATGCCTGCTCAAGTATTTGTGGAGACGATGAAAGCTGCGCAGGTAAGTCGAAAAGGCGGCTCTTTTGAGATCGTCCAAAAGGAAATCCCCGCGCCCGGACGGGGCGAGGTGCGCATCCAGGTGAAAGCCTGCGGAATCTGCCACAGCGACCTCGTGACCAAAGAGAATCTTTGGCCCGGCATTGTATACCCTCGTTCGCCAGGCCACGAGATTGCAGGCATCGTAGATGCCGTGGGTGAGGAAGTGACCGTCTGGAAAAAGGGCCAGCGCGTAGGCCTGGGCTGGAACGGCCGCTACTGCGGGGAATGCCAGTCCTGCCGGCGCGGCGACTTCGTAAATTGCGTTACCTTGCAGATTCCCGGCATCCATTTCGACGGCGGTTATGCTGATTATGTCATCGCTCCTTCCAGGAACCTGGCTCCCCTGCCGGACGCTCTTTCGTTTGAAGAAGCTGCGCCGATTCTTTGCGCCGGCATCACGACGTTCAACGCCCTGCGCAACTCCGGCGCCCAGCCGCCGGCTCTCGTCGCCATTCAGGGCATCGGAGGTCTGGGCCACCTCGGCATCCAGTTTGCCAGCAAGATGGGTTTTAAAGTCGCCGCCATATCAAGAGGCAAAGATAAAGAAGCGCTGGCCCGGAAATTGGGAGCGCATGTCTATATCGATGCAGACCAGGGAGACCCAGCCGGTCAACTGAAATCCCTTGGCGGCGCCCGGGTGATCCTGGCCACGGCACCGAGCGGCAAATCCATGACGCCGCTCTTCGGTGGGCTGGGGCTCCGGGGCGTGATGATTACCGTGGGCGCTTCTCCGGACCCCATCGAGGTAAGTTCGTTTCAGCTCATAACCCAGACGCGGCGGCTGCAGGGCTGGCCGTCAGGCAATCCGGCGGATTCCGAAGATGCGCTTAACTTCTGTGCTGTGACCGGCGTGCGTCCGATGATCGAGACCTTCCCGCTCGAAAAGGTCTCGGAAGCTTTCGACCGGATGATGTCCAACAAGGTTCGCTTCCGCGCGGTGCTGATGCATTAAAGGTACTTTACTTCGCCAGCTCTTAATATTTTGCTCAAGTTTTCAGGCAGCCATTTTTGCTTTCAATTACGGCAAAACCATTTACCGCGAAAGCGCGAAGGACGCGAAGAAAAACCCAAAGCTTAAATCTTTTGACTTCCTTGCGCTCACTCGGCACTGTCGTACCACCGGGTGCGAGAACCCTGAACGCTGCCTCAATTCGGCAGCAGGGCTTCGCGCCTTCGCGGTTCCAAACAGTTGTAGTTTTATTGGTCTGAGGCTCGCCTCGTTAACTGATGTAAACTTGCAGAGAGACTCTCATGATAAGGAGATTATATGCGATACCGACTTCTGGGCAACAGCGGACTTAAAGTTTCAGAGGCGGCGCTCGGCACGATGACCTTCGGCGATGAGTGGGGCTGGGGCGCCGCAAAGGACGAGGCGCGAAAGGTATACGATGCTTTCCGCGACGCCGGCGGCAATTTCATCGACACCGCCAACGTATACACCAACGGGACGAGCGAATCCTTCCTCGGCGAGTTTATGCAGGGCCACCGCCAAAGCGTGGTGATAGCCACGAAATACACCAATGCCGTTCCGGGCACAGATCCGAACGCGGCCGGCAACCACCGCAAGAGTATGATGCAGGCAGTGGAAGGAAGCCTCAAACGACTTAAGACCGACTATATCGATCTCTACTGGATGCACATCTGGGACCAGATGACGCCGGTCGAAGAGGTGATGCGAGGACTGGATGACCTGGTTCGCCAGGGCAAGGTGCTCTACGCCGGCGTCTCCGATGCCCCGGCCTGGTGGATCGCGCAGGCGAACATGCTTGCCCGACTGCAGGGGTGGTCGCCCTTCATCGGGCTGCAGATCGAATACAGCCTGATCGAGCGGACCGTCGAGCGGGAGCTGATCCCGATGGCCAAGGCGCTGAACCTCGGCGTGACCGCCTGGTCGCCGCTGGCCAGCGGCGTCTTGACCGGAAAGTACCACGGCCGCGGGACGTCCGAGCCGGGCCGTCTGAGCACCGACATGATGAAGGAATTCGTGCCGGAAAAACAACGAGCCGACCGTATCGTCTCGGCCGTCAAGATGGTATCCGATGAGACCGGTCGCAGCATGGCACAGGTATCGCTGGCGTGGCTTCGCTACCGCCCCGTGCCGGTCATCCCCATCATCGGCGCGCGAAAGCTTTCTCAGTTGCAGGACAACATCGCGAGCCTTGACGTGGCGCTTTCAGAGGAACAGTTAAAGACGTTTGACGAGGCCAGCCGCGTGGAACTGGGGTTCCCCTACGACTTGTATGCAAAGGAGTTTCCCCGTGCATTGACCTACGGAGGCCTGCGAGACAAGATTGCTGCTTAGTGGCAAAATGTCTCAGGATCGACGGCGGGTTCCAGACGACGTGCGGCGTCAGGCCGAAAGATCGGAGCACTTTAACGAGGACGAAGGAGAAGTATATGGACAAGCTTCAGGGAAAGATTGCACTTATTACCGGCGGCACCAGCGGCATCGGTCTTGCGACTGCGAAACTATTTGTGAACGAAGGCGCGTATGTCTTCATCACGGGGCGTCGAGAATCGGAGCTGGCTGCGGCGGCAAAGGAGCTCGGAAGAAGTGTGACCGGCGTACAGGGAGACGTGTCGAACCTTGGCGATCTCGATCGCCTTTTCGCACAAATCAAGCGGGAAAAGGACAAGCTCGATGTTGTGTTCGCGAATGCCGGAACCGGTGAATTTGCGGTGCTGGGGCAAATTACCGAAGCGCATGTCGATAAAACCTTTGCCACGAACGTGAAGGGCGTACTGTTTACCGTGCAGAAGGCTCTGCCGCTGCTGCTGGATGGCGCTTCCGTCATCCTGAATGCGTCGATCGTCGGCAGTAAAGGGCTGCCGGCGCAGAGTGTTTATAGCGCCACAAAAGCCGCGGTGCGTTCATTCGCCCGCACATGGGCAACGGACTTAAAGGATCGACGCATTCGCGTTAACGCAGTGAGCCCAGGGCCCATCGACACGCCCGGATTGAATAATCTGATGGCTTCCACAGAAGCGGGCAAGCAGCGCTTGAAGATGATTTCCAATGCTGTTCCGCTCGGCAGGCTCGGGACACCCGATGAGATCGGTGTGTCATACAGAGGAGGCAGGTACTTATGCAAAATGAAGCCCGGACACGGGAAACAGCCGACTTCAACGGCAGACGAATCCTGGTTACGGGCGGGACCAAGGGCATTGGCGAAGCCATTGTGGAGCGCCTCATTCGCGGAGGCGGAAAGGTGATCACCACGGCACGGTCCGTGCCGCCGGGCAGCACGCCCGATCGGTATGTCCAGGCAGACGTCAGCACGCGCGAAGGGATCGATCAGGTCATCAAGGCGGTGATGGATCGTCTTGGCGGCCTCGACATTTTGATCCACAACGTAGGCGGTACCGCGGCGCCGGGCGGCGGTGTATTGGCCTTGTCCGATGGCGATTGGCAACGTGCGTTCGACACGAACTTGTTTGTCGCTGTCCGCCTGGATCGCGCTTTTCTTACATCGATGTTGAAGCAAGGCTCGGGAGTTATCATTCATATCTCGTCCATCCAGCGAAAGCTCCCGCTCTATGAAGCCACGCTGGCGTACGCAGCGGCAAAAGCGGCGCTGACGAACTACAGCAAGGGGCTTTCCAAGGAGGTCAGTCCCAAGGGTATTCGCGTGAACACCGTTGCGCCCGGATACACCGAAACCGGGGCTGCCCAGGGAATGGTCAACGAAATCGCGCAACGAACGGGCATCAGCAGGGATGCCGCACGGCAACGCATCATGGACTCGCTTGGCGGCATCCCGCTGGGCAGGCCGAACCGACCCGAGGAAGTTGCCGAACTGGTCGCATTCCTGGCATCGGACCGGGCTTCTTCCATTACCGGAAGCGAGTACGTCATCGACGGTGGGACAATCCCGACGGTGTGAAAAAGGGCAGATAGGGGGCATTGCCTCGCCTCCTTTCATATGGGGGAATAAGCATGGCGAACGCTTTCAAAATTCTCGGTTTTGCCGGCAGCCTGCGCAAAGACTCCTACAACAAGGCCTTGCTACGCGCCGCGCTGGAGCTTGTTCCAGACGGCGTGGAACTTGAGGTTTTCGATCTTGAGGGAATCCCTCCTTTTAACCAAGACCTGGAGAATGAGCCTGTAGAAAAGGTTAAAGAGTTCAAAGCAAAAATCAGGGCCGCAGACGCGATACTTATAGCGACACCGGAGTACAACTATTCGATCCCGGGCGTGCTGAAGAACGCCATAGATAGCGCCTCCCGACCACACGGAGACAACGCCTTTGAGCATAAGTCGATAGCCATTATGGGCGCGTCGCCGGGCATGCTGGGCACAGCGCGAGCCCAGTCTCACCTACGGCAGTGCTTTGTATTCCTGAGTTGCTTTTCATTGAACCGCCCGGAGATCATGGTCTCTTTTGCACACGAAAAGATCAAGGACGGCAAGCTGACGGATCAGAAAGCAAGAGAGAAGATTAGACAGTTGTTGGAGAACCTCGTAGTTTTGGCTAAAAGATTGCCGTCTCCTGATGGAAAGGATTGAAGAAATCTATGGCATATCAGCCGATAGAGAATTACGGCATGATCGGCAACATGCGGACCGTTGCCCTGGTGGGTTTGAACGGTTCCATTGACTGGTACTGCTATCCTCATTTTGATTCGCCCAGCATATTCGGAGCCCTTCTGGACGACCGAAAAGGCGGCAGGTTTCAGATTTCTTCTCTCGCGGAACGCCTCAAATTCAGGCAATTATACTGGCCTTCCACCAATATCCTGATCACGCGCTTCCTTTCCGTTGACGGTATCGCCGACGTCGAGGACTTCATGCCGGTGGGCGTTGCCCCTGATTCTCACATGGTCCCATCACCTGTACCGCCGGGTCCGCTGCGTCAGGGGCTCGATGCGCTTTTCCGTCGTCTGCCGCCCGGCTTTCGATTATGGAAGAAAACCGCATAAGACATCGGTCGAAACGGACGGTGCGCTGTTCATAACGGAAGGTCTCGTCTTCGCTCTTTCAACGACAGTGCCTCTGAGGGTGGTTGACGGAGACGGCGTAATCGCGGAGTTTTCGCTCAAGGAAGGCGAGTCACGGGTCTTTCTTTTCAAGGAAGTCAATGCCGCCGTCTGCCCCTGTCCTCCCGACGAAGAAGAGGCCGAGGAATTGTTCCAGAGCTCGATAAAGTTCTGGCAGCGGTGGCTATCCTCCTGCACCTATTACGGCCGTTGGCGGGAGCAGGTTCATAGATCGGCCCTGGCGCTCAAGCTTCTGACCTTCGAGCCGACCGGAGCGATCATCGCCGCTCCCACCACCAGTCTTCCCGAGGTGATCGGCGGCTCCCGCAACTGGGATTACCGGTATACGTGGCTGCGCGATGCTGCTTTCACCGTGTATGGATTCCTCCGCATCGGGTTCACGTCCGAGGCGGCCGCTTTCGTGAAATGGATGCAGAACTGCGCGGCAACCTGTATTCATTCCGGGCAGCCGATGCCCGTGCTTACCATCCGCGGCGATACCCTGATGCCGGAGCAGATTCTTGACCATTGGGAAGGATACCGGGGATCCGGGCCGGTACGCATCGGTAACGCCGCAGCGTCGCAACACCAGAACGACATCTACGGGGAGCTGATGGATGCAATGTACCTGCATAACAAATATGTAACGCCCATTTCCTATGATTTCTGGAGAATGCTCAGCGACCGGCTCGACTGGGTATGCGACAACTGGGAACTGCCGGACGAGGGGATCTGGGAAATGCGCAACAGGTCCGAGCACTTCGTCTACTCCAAGGTAATGAACTGGGTGGCCCTCGACCGCGGCCTTCGCCTGGCGGAGAAACGATCGTTCCCGGCGAACCGGGAGAAATGGATCAAAGAACGGGACCGCATCTATGAACAGATCATGGGTCAGGGGTGGAATCAAAAACGCGGGGCCTTCACGCAATTCTACGGCAGCAGCGACCTCGACGCTTCGGTGCTGATCATGCCGCTGGTCTTCTTTCTCGCCCCGACGGACCCGCGGATGATCAGGACCATAGACGCCATTCTCGACTTCCCCCGGAACGGCGGCCTCGCGAGCGACAGCATGGTCTACCGGTACCCACCGCAGTCCGACATTGACGGGCTTCCCGGCCGGGAAGGCGCCTTCAATATGTGCTCGTTCTGGATGGTGGAGGCGCTGACACGGGCGGGTCAGGCGTTTCCGGAAAGGCGCGATCAAGCCCGGCTTTTCTTCGAACGCATACTCGGCTATGCCAACCATCTGGGACTCTATGCGGAGCAAACCGGGTCGGAAGGAGAAGCATTGGGCAATTTCCCCCAGGCGTTCACGCACTTTGCCCTGATCAGCGCCGCCTTTAATCTGGACCGGGTCCTGGGCAGCGGGAGGCATTCCTGAATCAGCAGCAGTGGGGCCACGAAAAATCACTAACCGGACGTTAGGACCGCTTTCCGAAGATGACCCGCGGAGACGACGAGGGACAAACCCATGCAGAATTGGCACTTCCGAATCATGTCTTTTTCATTCAAGATTCGCGACTTGCGTTTGCCTCGCGAAAACATCCTGAAGGAAGTCGGGATCAAGCCGGGATTTCAAGTACTGGACTATGGATGCGGTCCGGGAAGCTATTCTATAGTCGCTGCAAAAATGGTCGGAAACTCCGGAACAGTCTATGCCCTCGACATCCATCCGCTTGCAATTGAGCAGGTGAAGAGGCAAGCTTCAAAAGAGAGACTCGATAATATAAAAACCATCCTGTCCGGTCGAGACACCGGTTTGCCGGACAACAGCATGGATATTGTCTTACTCTACGATATAGTGCACAATCTCGGCGATCCGGATTCTGTCCTGGCCGAACTACATAGAGTATTGAAGCCGGGAGGCGTGATATCATTTTCGGATCATCACATGAAAGAACAAGATATAATAGCCAGGATGACCGGCGGCTTGTTCAAGTTGACGAAAACGGGAAAGAGGACCTACAGTTTTGTGAAATCGCAATGAATTTCAAGGCACTTGCTTTCTTCCTGTACTTTCGAATCAGGGAGTGTTTTTGATTGACATGGATTATAATCCTGTAATCGGACTGCTGCAGCAGAAGCCGGGCAAAAGCCAAAAGTGATGCTCTAGCAGCGCTGTCGAAATCCTTGACTTGTAGCCACAAAATAGTATAATGTACACATATATATGGAAAGGAGAGACTATGCAGACGGCAACGAAAAAGACCGCCAAGCATTTCAGGCTGGATCAAGCTATGATCAGGAACGCTCAGAAGATTCTGGGTTCCAAGACCGAGACCGAAGCGATCGAAACGGCGCTTGCCGAGGTTATCTACCAGGAAAAGATGCGGAAGTTTATCGAAGAAACCGCCGGAAAGTTCAAGTTTGAGGGCATCAGGTGAAGCCGAGGGCTGTTCCCGATACTTCCTTCCTTATCGAGCATTTCAGAAAAGAAACGCTTCAGGAAGCTTTCCTGAAGCTCAACCAGTATTACCATATTGCCTTCAGCACAGTAGTGCTCATGGAACTGCTTGCCGGTGCTTTTGAGCCCAAGGAGCGGAGACTGATCGACCGGATCGTTCGCAACTTCACCGTGGTTTCTGTGACGGAGCGTCAATGGCTTCTTTGCGGCGAGATCATGATGAAGCTGAGACGGGACAAAAAAATCGACCCGAAGCGGGTAAAAGACCTGCTGGCGGACATTTTGATCGCGGTATCGGCCCGGGGAGCAGGCGCGGTCGTCATTACAAGAAACGAAAAGGACTTTAAGCTTATCAGCGAAGTTTATGACTTTAAATATCTTGCTGCTGATTAAGCTGGAACTGCATTTGTAGATTTCTTCCTGTACTTGTTGCTTTACCATTCCTCTAACCATTCCACGTTTCACCCAGAAAACTTCATCGAAAACAACCCTTATCCTTCAACTAAAGTTGCGATAATTGCATCTTGTCGGGTGGTAAAATTACTCTAGACAGATTACTGCAGATACTCAATCACTGTGACGACAAGAAGGAGGAAAAAATGACTCATCACAAGATCGGAACACGTGAAGAGTGGCTTGCGGCCCGGCTGGAGCTGCTCAAGGCGGAGAAGGAACTCACGCGGCGCAGCGACGAGTTGGCGCGGCAGCGGCAGGAATTGCCCTGGGTCCGGATTGACAAGGAGTATCGTTTCGATACCGACGAGGGGAAGGCCGGGCTTGCGGACCTCTTCCGGGGCCGCTCGCAACTCCTCGTCTATCACTTCATGTTCGGGCCGGATTACACGGCCGGCTGCCCGACGTGCTCGTCGATTGCGGACGGTTTCAATGGGTTCGTGGTTCACCTGGCCAACCACGACGTGATGCTTTGGGCCGTGTCGCGCGCGCCGTTCGCGAAGGTGCAGGCGTACAAGCGGCGGATGGGCTGGACGTTTCCGTGGGCGTCCTCGTTCGGCGGCGACTTCAACGCGGACTTCAGTGTCTCCTTTACCGAAGCGCAGCAGCGCGAGGGCGGCATCGAATACAATTACCGGCGCGAGCCGCCGGCGTCGCAGATGCCTTTCACGATGGGCAAGGAAGCCGTCGATGATTCGCCTCCCGCCCTGAACGCTTCGATGACCGGAACCGACGTGGCCGCGTACCTGCGTGAGCGGCCGGGCATGAGCGCGTTCGCACTGGAAGACGGCGTCGTTTATCACACGTATTCCGCTTACGCGCGCGGACTGGACGGACTGTGGGGCATGTACCAGTGGCTCGACCGCGCGCCCAAAGGCCGCAACGAGACCGGCATGTGGTGGCGCCGCCATGACGAGTACGACAAGCGCCGAGCGGCGTGATCCTGGCGGCGCAGGCGATATGGTTTCCGAGCGACTTTCACAGCGAGCCTTCTTCGGCATCTCGGCGCTGCTCTTCGCTGCCAGCGCGGCGATAACGATCGTCCGGTGCACATCCATGTCGGCGATGGGCGAGATGCCGATGCCCGGCGGCTGGACGATGTCGATGGCGTGGATGAGGATGCCCGGACAGACGTGGCCCGGCACAGCGGCGTCGTTTCTCAGCATGTGGGTCGTGATGATGGTGGCGATGATGCTGCCGTCCCTGGTTCCAATGCTGTGGCGCTATCGCCGGGCCGTCGGCAGGACAGGCGAGACGCGCCTGGGCCGGCTGACTGCGCTCGTGGGCGTGGGATACTTCTTCGTCTGGACCGTGTTCGGGATGACCGCCTTTCCTCTGGGCGTCGCGCTCGCGGCAATCGAGATGCAGCAGCCGGCGCTGGCGCGCGCCGTCCCGATTGCGGTCGGTGTGGTCGTCCTCATCGCCGGCGCGCTTCAGTTTAGCGCATGGAAGGCGCGTCCCCTTGCCTGGTGGCGGGAGGCACCCGGGCGCGGCCGTACGCTCCCGGACGATGGCCGCACGGCCTGGCGATACGGCCTGCGCCTCGGACGCTGCTGTATCCACTGCTGTATTAATCTTATCGCGATCCTCCTGGTCATCGGGGTGATGGACCTTCGTGCAATGGCTGTCGTAGCAACAGCCATCAACGTTGAACGTCTCGCACGCGTGGGTGAGCGCGCCGCGCGAGCCACCGGGGTCGTTGCCGTCGGGGCAGGGTTGTTTCTGATCGCGCGAGCGGCCGGGCTCGGGTGACGCAGTAGGCCTGAATTCTGGAGATTCCTCTACGAACCTTCACTTCGCGCTAACCCCCGCAGCTTGCTGCAGGGAGCTTCAATTTCGAATACTTCCTGTATTCTGCAACGTGGAATCCAGCGCCGCTGCCACAGATTACGTCCCGTAATCGATAGCTGTAACGACTCCTCACTTGTAGCCTCTCGTCGATTTCGCGGTCGTCTCTCTGTTGTCACTCCGTAACGCATTAGGTTTTCATACTTTCCCCTTGCCCCCTTCATATAAAGATAGTATTCTTGCTTTACTAACTTATATCCGCTTCGTGGGGACGCATAAGGAATACGATAAGATCGACGCGGAGACCATCTGATGAAACCGAAGATCATCAAGACCAAAAAAGACTATAAAGCAGCCATGTCGCGCATCGACGAGATTTTCGAGGCTGCACCCGGCACGCCGGAAGGTGATGAACTGGAGCTGCTCTCAACCCTGGTGGAGCTTTACGAGAGCAAGGCGTTCCCCGTCGAGTTGCCCGACCCTTTGACCGCGATACGCTTTCGAATGGAGCAGCAGGGACTGAAGCCGAAAGACCTGGTGCCGTACATAGGGAGTCCGAGCAAGGTATCGGAAGTTCTTTCCGGCCGGCGAAGTCTCAGCCTGAGCATGATCCGAGGTCTCGTCGAGGGTCTCGGCATTCCGGCGGAAGTCATGCTTCGAAAGCCGGGAGCGAAGCTTGACCCGAACTCTCCGGCCTTGCAAGGGCAGCGTTTTCCGATTGCGCAGATGCTCAAGCGGGGGTGGTTCCCCGGCTTTAACGGGACCTTGGCCGATGCAAAAGAACAGCTGGAGGATCTTCTCGCGTCATTTGTCGGACCGATCGGGGTTGAAGCCTTGCAGCCCGCCTTGAACCGGCAGCACGTCCGGAGCGGCGGTAACATGGACCCGTACGCGCTGGCCGCCTGGCGCATCCGTGTTTCCACCCTTGCGATGCGGGAATCCTTGCCTCCGTATCGGCCGGGCTCGATCACCCCTGATTTTCTGCGCGAGTTGGTCCGGCTGAGTTACCTTGATGCCGGCCCGAAGCTTGCCAAAGAATTCCTGAACAAAAACGGAATTCATTTTCTTGTGGAACTTCATCTGCCGAAGACGTTTCTGGATGGGGCCGCGATAAAACTTTCCGACGGGTCCCCCTTGGTCGCGCTGACGCTGCGCTACGACCGGTTGGACCACTTCTGGTTCACGCTCTGCCATGAACTGGCCCACATCGCCCTTCACCTGGATAAAAACGCCCTGGACATTTTTTTTGACGATTTCTCGCAAGCCGGAACAGAGAGGGTTGAGAAGGAAGCGGACAAGCTCGCGTCGGAAGCGCTCATACCGTCCAAGCAATGGACCAGGGCCGGGCTTTCCCGCCGCTATTCAGCGCAGGCGGTGCGGGCATTTGCCGAGGAGCTGAGGATCAGTCCCGCGATTCCGGCGGGACGCATCAGGTATGAGAAAAAAAATTATACGCTGCTGAAGGAATTGATCGGAGCCAATAAGGTTAGAAGTCTTTTTCTTAAGGATACGTGAGACACCGGGAATAATGACGAAGTAACGCGACTGAATGGCGCTTAAACGATGGGCAGCGAAAAAATGAGCAAGAGAGCGATAGTTCATTTCGGTCGCTCCCTAAAGCCCCTCTTTCCTTCAGGCAGGATGCCCAGGCGCAGCATCTCAGCCAGCCAGAAAGCATCATCTCGATCATATTTTAATCCTGTGTATTTCTGAATCTCTGCCGGATCAGCTAAATGCACCTTGTAACCTTCTGTCATCAGTATGTCAACAAGCCAATACCAGTTGTAGGTAGACTCGACGACAATTCCTGCAATATCATTTTGGTATGGCTTCGAGAGTGCTCAGGATGACTTCGCGATTGTAAGGCAGCTTCTTCCCGAATACCCGTTTCCCTTCAGCATCCTTGATTCCAAGGTGTGTTGGTTGAATGTAAGTCTGAACCGACATATAATTTCATATAGCACCTCCAAGGTTAGATTGGCCTCTTTCCTTGAAACATACCAGAGTGCTGAAGCGCTCTGGTATGCTGAGGTGCTGCCTTGATATGATTATCAAGTCTAGAGTAGCTCTCGTTGCCCGCAATTAGCGGGGACTGCCTCCAATTATAATTAGGACGTTAACCGGTTGACATACATAGCTAAACATGGTTTAATATCGTCGCTCTATCATTAAGGGGAATGTCGACATATTCATTGTGGCCGTCCTAAAATTAACTGGGCGCTTACTGGAGTAAAAATGAGCTTTACTGAGGCAGCAATTCGACATTACTTGGACGGTAAGGGTTTGTTTGAAGTACAACGCTTTGATAATGCGGATCAACTTTTTGGAATCGCTACTGAATGCGCTCTAAAAAGCTGTTTGCGCAATCGATGTTATCTTGATCAAGAGCTTGACCGCCAGTTTCGAGTACACGTCAATGAGTTATGGGAAAAAATATCTATCCATATTGATCCCAAGGCATACCCAAGCGTCTTTCAATTATTGAATTCAGCGAGCAGACCTTTCAACGATTGGAATGTGGCGCAACGATACGAGGCAACTGGTTTCGTCAAGACAGAGGTATGTGACAGCCACAAAAAATGGTCTGCAAGAATACTCGGCGCAGCAGGTTTGCTCGGGTTAAGGAGTAATTCGTGAAAACTTCTGTTTTATTTGACAATGTGATTCCAATTGTTGAAAGAATTCTTATTGAATATAAGGCCCAAGTTAAGCCGCCAATCACAATAGTCCGACAAACAAATGGAAGAGTTACCGTGGTTGTTAAGGAATTTGAATCCATTGAAGCTGGTCGGCAAATTGCAGAAAAATTACATAGTAATTTAGGTCCTTATAGTTCAGGAATGAATAGCGTCATACTATCAGAAAGAGACCTTATCGATCCAGAGGATGTTCTAGCTTCGGAAGATAAGGTAGTTTTACCTAGTGCTGAATTGGAAACATTTTTGGTAGACAGGTTATTAACTAACCAAGACTGGCTTCGACCTTCTAAATGGAAATCACGCATTCCTGTGGCAGTTGCATATAGTATAAAAGGCGGTGTTGGCAGGTCTTTAGCTATAACTGTACTAGCACGTCATCTAGCGAAAATGGGGAAGAAAGTCGTTCTAGTTGACTTAGATCTGGAAGCGCCAGGCCTTGGCATACTGTTAGGAAAGGATGGCGCGAAATACGGTGTGACTGATTGGTTGGTTGAGGCACTTGTGGATAACGCACCAGAAAAGCTAACGAATGATTATTGGTTTCGGGTTCCTGCTCTTTCAGAAGGAACTGGTGCTGTCTTTTGTGTTCCAGCGTGGGGAAGTGAAACAAAAGAATACGTAGCTAAAGTCGGCAGAGCTTATCTTACATCTTTGTCAAATGATGGAGATACTTGGAAAAGCTTGGGAATAAATTTGCAAAATCTTGTCAATTCGATAGCAGGAGCAGAGTTTACTCCAGATGCGGTACTGATTGATTCTAGGGCAGGTCTACACGATCTCGGCGCAGCTGTAGTTACACAACTTGACGCGGAGGTTATGTTGTTTACGAGAGATGAGATGCAGAGCTGGAAAGGTTATTCGAAGCTCTTTGAGCATCTTGCAAAATCACGACAGGTTGAGTGGGGTCATCAGTCTGATGATTTACGCAGCCGCTTAAAAATGGTGGCTGCTCAAATTGGCTCTACTGATGAGTCCTTGCAGCATTGCGTCCAGTTATCGTATGATACATGGCGAGAAATTTATGATGAAGAGACCGAAACGGAAAAGAGCGATGTGTCTTATTCTTTAAATGACGAAGCTGCTCCGCACTATCCAACGCCAATTTACTTTGGGGACCAATTGCGCGGTTTCCCAGGCTGGGGAATGGGTGAAACAATCCGAGAAGAAGTGATCAAAGTCGCTTTTGGAGAATTTTGCAAATTATATTCCTCGCGCCTGGGATTTGGGGACGAATAAGTGGAACCTACCATGAAGGAAATAATGATATGGCGACAGGCGCTGACGGACTTGCCATCCGTCCAGGCGCAAGAAAGTTTAAACCCGCCAGAGTTATCCCGGATTGTTGTGCCTGTTTCCCATTGGCAGGCGTTAGCCTTAGATACAACATTAATAATAGGTATTCGCGGTGCAGGAAAAAGCTTTTGGACTGCGGTTCTCGGAAATAATCAAGCAAGACGTTTTGTTGCTGAGCAAGTGCGTTCAAAGGAATTGGGAGATGCGATTGTCAAAATCGGATTCAGTATTGATCTTTCAAGTACGCACCATCCAAGTCCAGCGGAATTAGTGAAATTATTATCTCTTGGTTTTTCACGTGCTGCAATTTGGAAAGCTGTTATTGCGCGACATCTGGCAAATATCGATGAACAAGCAGGTAAAAGTATTTCAGACTGGCCTGAAATTGTGAAGGTCTGCGGTAATGACGTCGCATTCGAAAAAAATATTTCTAAATTTGATGCAAGCCTGAAACGTGAAAACAAGACAATATTAATTATTTTTGATGCATTGGATAGGCTCTCAAAAAGCTGGGATGATGCACGTCTCTGGGTTCAGTCTCTTCTTGAAATATCATTGGACCTTAGAAGTTTTAGCCAAATTCGACTGAAACTTTTTCTTCGCCCGGACATGGCAGAAGATGAAACAGTTTGGCGGTTTCAAGATAGTTCAAAACTAAAGCATAGTGCCGTCCAGCTCAAATGGCAAGCGGCAGACCTGTTTTTAATTGTTATACGATGGGTTTCGAATCATGAGTACGCTGGCCGGTCATTTAGAAAGTTTTGTTCGACTCATAAACTGATGATATATAGAAAAGTTGATAAACTGTTTGTCGAAAATCCAAATGATAATAGTATCCGTCAAACTCTTGAGGTCTTAACGGGTAAATGGATGGGCACTGGACCGAAAAGAGGATTTTGCTTTTCATGGATTCCTGTACACTTGGCCGATGGAAATTTGGATGTAGCACCCCGTAGTCTATTGCTAGCCATGAAAACTGCTGCTGAGGAAACAACGATAAAGTATTCTAACCATGTCGTGCCAATACATTACGAAGGCATCAAAAATGGTGTCGCAAAAGCATCAGCAGTAAGAGTCGATGAATTGAATGAAGATTATCCATGGATAGCGCCCTTATTGAATGCTCTAGAAGGCCAAACGGTTCCATTAGATATATCGACTTTAGCAGCACTATGGAAAGGCATTACTGGGACGTTAATGAAATCAGATAAATTGCCGCCGCGCCGTTTTTCCTTAGAATTTGATAATAGAAAGAGAATAACCGCCCTTTTAATGGATCTTGAGGATTTGGGTGTGGTTTATCCGACAACCGACCAGCGGATTAATATTCCTGACATTTACCGAGTAGGATTCAAAATAGGTCGCAGAGGCGGGGTACGACCTATTAAGACTTCGTGGAAGTGAAAGAAACGAGGTATATTTGTGTAAACAATTTTGAGGAACCATTAGGGTCTTTCTTCTTGAAATTTCTTCATCATCCAGAATATTTAGGGGACATCCTATAGTCCCCCTGTCAAGTGCAAATTGGTTTCACTGAACTAACAATGCGATAACGACTGAACTTTTTTTAGGACGTAGCTCGCCCCCAAGCCCCGCAATAGGCCATGCTGGTTTTTATCGACGGTTCTCATTCGAAGCGAACTTGCTCTCTAATCGTTATGTTTATCCGGCGTGCCGTTGCCGCCAATCATCCCTGAGCTACCCCCATTTGTAGTGCCACATGCAATTAGAGATTTTGACCGATCTTTGACAATTTTTGCAGCTTAAATTCAGCGGGAGCCAAATCTCCCAGAGCGCTGTGTGGTCGGACTTCCATGTAATCGATCCGCCAGTTCTCGATGATTTTTCGAGCATGATCCAAACTCATGAACCAGTTCTCGTTGAGACATTCATCGCGAAACTTGCCGTTGAAGCTTTCCATGTAACAGTTATCGACCGGCTTCCCTGGACGGATGAATTGCAGCTTAATGCCGCGAGCATACGCCCAGGCGTCCAGTGCGTTGCTGACGAACTCGGGACCGTTATTTACAAGGATCTGTTCAGGTAGACCATGAACTGCTGATATGCGGGTGAGAACCTGTGCCACCCGTTTTCCGCCGATCGATGTGTCTACCTCGATCCAGAAACACTCTTTCGTGAAGGTGTCCATGATCGGAAGAGCCCGAAATTTTCGTCCATTATGCAAATCATCCTGGAGACAACCAGGAGGACGTTGGTTCACAGCGTGCTTTCCATTAAGATGCGATCAACTCCTTAAGCTCCAACAGTCCCTGTCTTGACTTTTCCAGCTCGCTTGTAATTCGCAATAATCACTCCGCTTGGCGTGACAATACCCTCTATTAATGTAAAAGCTGCCGGAATCGTGCCTTTGTCAAACAGCTTTTTTCCTTTACCAAGAGTCAACGGGAAAATTTTGAGCCAGAGTTCGTCAACTAGATCGTTTTCGAGTAGTGTCTGGATGAGCTTGCCGCTGCCCCAAACTTGAATGTCAGCACCTTTTGAATTTTTGAGCTTTTTAATATCTGCCAGGCTTTTGAGGAAAACTGAGTTTTTCCAATCTGACTTTTTCATGGTCCTGGACATGACGTATTTTGTGACGTCATTGATACCCGGCCATCCATTTTCATGCTCTGGCCAGTAGCCGGCAAAGATCTCAAATGTTTTTCTGCCCAAAAGAAGATCTGCAGGTTTCATTTGTTTTTCCATGGCCTTTCCAAAAACTTCGTCACCATACGATGCAACCCAACCGCCATATTTAAAACCGCCTGACGTATCTTCCTTAGGCCCACCGGGTGCTTGCATTACTCCATCCAATGTGATCATCGATGAAATAATTATCTTTCTCATGTCCCGTCTCCTTGTTACGCGCTTCAGCCGGCAGGCTCATAGGTCAGCAGCACATTCCCGTTGCCAAATGTCCGGGTGCCGGTCAATTTCAAATTCAGCCTGCCCTTCAGGCCCTCGAACATGGTCTTTCCCTTGCCGAGAACAACGGGGTTGAGCAGGATCTCGTATCGATCGATCAGGCCTTCCTGCGCGAGCTGTGCGACAATGCTGCCGCTGCCCAGGATGGTCAGGTCCTTGCCTTCCTGCTGTTTCAGCTTCCCTATGTCTCCGGTCAGGTCCTGTTTTACCAGCCGCGTATTGTTCCACACGACCTTGTCCAGGGTCCGGGAGAACACGATCTTCTCCGCCTTGTTCATGCCCTGCGCCACCAGCGGATCGGTCTTGAGGGCCTCCTCGGTGGGCCAGAACGATGCCATCAGCTCATAGGTGACGCGGCCGAAGATCAGCGTGTTGCCTGAATTCGCTGCCTTGTCGGCCAACTCCTGGAACTCCTGGTCCACGTTATGCCAGGAAATGTCGCCGTCTTCTCCGGCAATATAGCCGTCAAGCGTCATCAGGTTGAATACGGTCAGTTTTCGCATCGCGTCTCCTTTCCTGCGTTATGTTCCCCTGGAAAAATTATAGACCATGAAAGGGCAGGGGAGGGAAGAATGTTTTCGCACCGCGCCATCACGCTGCTTCGCGCCGATCGTAGGCCTGCTGCAGCATCTTTATATCGAGCTTGGTCATTTTGAGCACTGCCCGCATGACCCGTTTCACTCCCTCCTGGTCTTTCATCAGTTCATCCAGAATCGCGGGAGCAACCTGCCACGAGACGCCGTACTTGTCCTTCAACCAGCCGCACACGCTCTTCTCCCCGCCTTCGGACAGCTTCTCCCAGAGTTGGTCGATCTCTTCCTGGGTATCGCACTTGATCATGAATGAGACGGCCGGCGTGAAGGGGAACTGCGGACCGCCGTTCAGGGCCATGAAATCCTGCCCGTTCAGCCGGAAATCGACGGTCATGACGGACCCCGCCGGCATGCCGGTCGCGGCTGCGGACTCCTCGGTGTAACGGGTGGTCGTAATGACCTTTGAGTTCTTGATCAGGGAGACATAGAATTTTACGGCTTCCTCGGCCTGGGTATCGAACCATAAGAATGGGGTGATGTTTTTCATGGCGATGTTCTCCTTTCGATCGTTCTGTTGATCCAATTATACAACCGCTCCCACTGCCGTCTTCTCCCTGAAAAAGAGGTAAAATAGTAGTAGAAGCTTATGGGAAGGAGGAAAATACCATGCAGACAGGTACTGTAAAACTTCATCGCGTGCTGCGCGCCGCGCCTGAGCGGGTGTACCGCGCGTTCCTCGATGCCGATGCCATGGCCAAATGGCTGCCGCCGGACGGATTCACGGGAAAGGTCCACCAGCTGGAACCGAAGAAGGGAGGGACCTACCGCATGTCGTTCACCAACTTTACGACAGGCAAGAGCCATTCGTTCCATGGCGAGTTCATCGAACTGGTCCCGAACGAGCGACTGGTTTACACGGACAAGTTCGACGATCCGGGTCTGGAAGGTGAGATGCGGACTACGGTGCAGCTCAAAAAGGTCTCAGTGGGAACCGAAGTGAACATCGTGCAGGAGGGCATTCCTGCCGTGATTCCGGTTGATGCCTGCTATCTCGGGTGGGAGGACTCGCTCACGCTCCTTACCAAGCTCGTTGAACCCGAGATCCCTGAGGACATTGCCGCGTAAGAGAGGGAACACGAACAAGAATACTACGGCCGGAAGGATCGCTCCTTCCGGCCGATCTGTTTCAGGCTGCTTTTGTATCTTCCCCTCCACGGAAAAAATAAGGGGTCGAATCTTTGCTGTTGACAATATGCCGGCAAGGGCTCACTATCGACGTCAACGAATCACGGCTTCCTGTTTGCATCCCCGATAGATCATGCTCTCGATAGTGCAAGGTCTTGACAATTTTGCAATTCAATTGCATAATATCCGCATGTGGATAACAAGAAATGCGGAAACCGTGATTCGGGATTTTTCACGCCTGTTTCCTGTCGTATTCGTTACCGGCGCGCGTCAGGTCGGCAAGACCAGCATCCTGAACCATCTCTTCCGGGACTATTCCTATGTGACCCTGGACGATCCGGCCAAAGCTTCGGATGCCGAGAATTCTCCGTCCGACTTCCTTAACTCACTGCCCTCTCCCGCGATTATCGACGAGGCACAGTATGCCCCGGGCCTGTTTCGCCACATCAAGCTGATCGTGGATAAAACAAAGAAGAAGGGACAGTATTTCATAACCGGCTCCCAGAGCTTTAATTTGATGCACAATCTCACCGAAAGCCTTGCAGGTCGGTGCGGCATTGTCAGCCTTCAATCGCTGTCTGCTCAGGAATTGGCGGATTCGCGGCGCATGCCTTCAGTCGAGGAGTATATCGCCAAGGGCGGATTCCCGGCGCTTTACGCAGGTGATTCCATCAATCCCATGACCTGGTACCCGTCCTACGTGGCAACCTATCTGGAGCGGGATGTGAGAAATATACTGCGCGTAGGCAATCTTCGCGATTTTAACCGCTTCTTACGGGCAATAGCGGCCAGAACCGCTCAAACGCTTTCGCTCTCGGACCTCGCCCGCGATGTCGGCGTCGCTCCGAATACGATCAAGGCTTGGGTTTCCGTGCTGGAGGCGTCTCATATCGTCTTCCTGCTCGAACCTTATCATCGGAGCATCGGCAAACGTCTCGTCAAGTCACCCAAGATATACTTCCTCGATACCGGGCTTGCCGCGCACCTTACGGGACTGTTCTCGTGGCAGGAGATCGAAAAGTCCCATTTGGCGGGGGCGCTCTGGGAAACCTATGCATTCAATCAGATATACCGGACCCTTCTTGCGCAAGGACTGACGAATCCGCCTCTCTATTATTGGCGCACGAACGACGGTCAGGAGGTCGACTTCCTCGTCGAGAAGGGCGGAAGGTTCATCGCGCTTGAAGCGAAATTGACGGGTGCTCCGGGGGCCGACGCGCAGAAGGGATTTCATGCGTTGCGGAGCTATTATGGGGATGACGCAGTAATCAAGGGACTCGTGATTTCGCGAGTCAAAGAAGAGTTTTCTATCGGCAAGCAGATACGAGCCGTGAACGGAGTGCGTCTGAAAGAACTGTAGTGCCTTTGAATAGGGACTATGATTATCACTTCTCGATTCTTGACAAATAACAACTTCCCGCAGGAAACTTCTTGGGGTCAGGTCCATACTGTTGGTCTTTTCCTCGAAATCACGCTGGAAGAGTTTGGGCGTTGAATCAGATCTTATTTGTTAAAAGCAACACTCAGTGCTATTTATCTCACCGCCTCGCTCCACCCACGCTATAATTATTAAAAGAAAAAAAGAGCACTATATGCAAACCCTCACTTAATCAAATCTTTCATGTCGAATCTTCGCAGCAGCCATGTTAAGAATGTATTTATAGTAAGCGGCCTGGAAATTGTCTCTTAGAGATCTTTGCGGCTTTCCAATCTTATTGACAATTACGACAATATTCGTTAATATAATGACAGATGTCGCTAGGCAGGAAGGAGATATATATGCCGACAGCTAAAGTATTGAAAAAGGTTTGTTCAGTAGAGCCTTCAGAGATTTTTTCAAAACTTTTTGATAGAGATCTGGACTCTGAAATGGATGTGATAGAAATGAGCCGGAAAGGAGTTACAAAGGCAGCTCTCGTCTCTTTGGGTGTTTGTTTCGGTTTTGGTCCTGATAAACTTGCATCGATGCTCCCCATAACTTTGCGTACGATTCAGAGATATAAGAACTCACAAAGATTCGATCCCTCGGTCTCAGAGCATATTATTCAGTTGGCACGATTAATGGTAAGGGGGGCTGAAGTATTCGAATCGCGCGAGAATTTTCAGCGCTGGTTTAGCACGCCCAATACGGCATTCGGCGGGAAAGCCCCGAGAGAACTCGTCAATTTGCAAACAGGAACTCAACTCGTCATGGATGAACTTACTCGTATTGATCATGGTATATTTGCATGATGATGCTCTATAGAGTATCGCGTGTTAAATATGCAAAGGATCTCTCGGGAGAGGGAGCCAGACTTGCCGGCGGCAGGTGGAACTATAAGGGGACTCCGATCATTTATACGGCGGAAAGCCGGTCGTTGGCAGCTCTTGAAGCACTGGTCCATATGACTAATGCCGAGTTTCTGCTTTCGAGGAAGATCGTTTCTATCTCAATCCCGAAGTCGATTGTTCCCAGAGTAATCGATATTGCCGACCTGCCCAAAAATTGGCGCCGCTATCCACCTTCATTCAAGCTGGCTGCTATCGGCACTCAATGGGCGACGGATAAAAAGAGTCTGTTGCTGCGAGTCCCTTCCGCTGTCATGCCGGATGAATTTAACGTCCTGATTAACCCGCTGCATCCGGAAATTAAACACGTCAAGATTCACACAATTGACAATTTCATGTTTGATAAAAGGTTAGAGACAGCAAAATAAAAGCATGTTTGCTTTCCGTGCGATTCACATTTCCAGATGAATGGCGGCTACAGCCCCGCTCCTACCAAAGTTTTTATTTATTATTGTCTTCCCTTCAAAGCGCATTCATATCGTTGACACCTTTCTGATGCAGCCATATAGTTATCAATAGATAATCGCATTATGCATTTCAATCCGCGGATATCGTTTTTTAGAATTATCCGAGCGGCTTCATGCGTGAAGCTCTGCCGTAAGAGGAGACGTGGATATTCAAGCAATATTTGGACTGAGCATCCTCATGAGCTTTGTGGCCTTCGGCCTGGTCACGAAACTCTACATCTGGCCCCGTCTTCGGGTACTGAGGCGGGATGACGCGCTGCTTCGCCTGGTGGTGCCCCACACGTTTCGGTTCGTTGGACTCAGCTTTCTCATGCCCGGGGTTGTTTCTCCCGCGCTGCCATCCGCCTTCGCTGCTCCTGCGGCGTACGGCGATCTGGTTTCAGCCATACTCGCAGTAGCGGCCGCAATAGCCCTTTCCCGGCGTTCGTCCTCGGCCGTGATGCTCGTCTGGCTGTTCAACCTGTGGGGCTTCATGGACCTTTTACTTGCGTTTTACCAGGCGTTCGGAGTCGGGCTTGACCCCAGGATGCTCGGCGCGGCGTTCTTCATTCCGACAGCGCTCGTGCCGCCCCTGCTTATCCTGCATGGCCTGATATTCCGGCTTCTCGTTCGACCCGGGCAGTAGGTAAACGCTGGGTGCAGGCAAAAATAAATCTCCCTCACACCCTGCATTCGCGCGTTGCATAAAACATAGACTCATTGTTGTACCATCTCATTGAGAACCACGAGATGGGAATCAAGGGCCTCATAAGCGCTGGGTGCAAGCCCCGGTCCCTCTTCCTGAGGGCGAGGGGGTAGTGGACAGTGAACGCGAAGGAAACCTTTAATCTCGATCTAAAACCTGAATTGGTTCTAGCCTTCCTCGCGACCTTTGCGCCCCTCGCGGTTCACGCTTTGGTTCCCGGCTTGTCCGGGTTATGGTTTGATAACTGAGCCGAAGAGGTATTTCGGCGAGCATCAATCCATGCAGCCGTGCCGATAACGTTGCTGAAATTTAATTAAAGGAGCGTCCAATGTTCAAAAACACGAAAGCATTCAGCGGTTTTTCTGTAAACGACATTCAAAAAGCAAAAGAATTTTACAGCAGGACACTGGGGCTGGAAGTTTCCGAAATGCATGATCTGTTATTCCTGAATATTGCGGGCGGCACGAGGATACTGATATATCCCAAGCCGAACCATACCCCGGCAACATTTACCATACTCAATTTTCCTGTGGATAATGTTGAAAAAGCCGTAGAGGAGCTGAAAAAGAGGGGTGTGCGGTTTGAACAATATAATTTACCCGACCTGAAGACGGACGAAAAAGGTATTTTCCGCGGTCAGGGGCCGAAGATAGCATGGTTTAAAGATCCGGCCGGCAATATTTTGTCCGTGCTGGAAGAGAAGTAAATTAATAATAGATCTTCATAGCGAAGCGAACAATTGAAGGTGAAAGCCAATCACCTCTACGTCCCTGTCCTTAAGTTCTCTGCCAGTTGCGCCGGCAGTCCGCTTGCCATGATCCGCTCAGCAATTCTCTCAATGTCATAAGGGATCCGCAGGAATTCCGACTTATTAACTGTCTCAAAATAGTGTTTACATAATTACGCACTTATGCTATGCTGTTTCGCATGAAAAAGACAGATGCGAGACGACTTGATCACAAGACTCTGACAGAACTGAGAAAACGTGCGGTAGCCAGTGTGCAGGAAGGTCAAAGCCCTGAGCTTGTAGCCAAAGCACTGAGTATTCACCGGGTAACCATCTATGGATGGCTGTCTCGATACCGCAACGGCGGCTGGGGCGCTCTGGACGCAAGCAAGCGCGGCGGACGCCCTACGAAATTGGACGCTAAAGCCATGCAATGGATCTATCGCACCGTGACGATGAAGAACCCTCTTCAGATGAAGTTTACCTACGCCTTGTGGACGGCAAAGATGATCGGCCAGATAATCTATCAGAGATTCGGTGTGCGATTGAGCAAGTCTTCTGTGTGCCGCTTGTTGGCGCAACTGGGACTGACGCCGCAGCGTCCTGTCTGGCGGGCCTATCAGCAAAAACCGGAGGAAGTTCAGCGCTGGCTGGAGAAAGAATATCCGAAGATTCGCAGCCTTGCACGCAAAGAAAAGGCGCAAATATTCTTTGGAGATGAAGCTGGTGTTCGCTCTGATCATCATGCAGGCACCACCTGGGCAGTAAAAGGCAAGACTCCCGTTGTGAGCAGCACAGGAGCGCGCTTTAGTCTGAATATGATCTCGGCGGTAAGCGCACAAGGAGAATTCCGCTTCATGGTCGTCAAGGGGCGGGTAGGAGCGCAGCAATTTATTGAGTTTATCAAACGATTGATTCATGGCACTGATCGAATGATTTTTCTGATTGTCGATGGGCATCCTGCCCATAAGGCCAAAAAGGTTTCGAAATTTGTTGAATCCATTAAGAAGCGCTTTCGACTGTTTTTTCTACCGCCCTATTCACCTGAGTTGAACCCCGACGAGCGGGTCTGGAACGATCTGAAGAATAACGCAATCGGCCAACAGGTTATTACCTCGCGCGATCAAATGCATGGGGCGGTAATAAGCCACCTGCGATTTATCCAGAAATCACCCGACCGTGTGCGGGCTTACTTCAATAACGAAACAACCAAGTACGCGGTTTAATGTTGTTTCTATTATGGGACCGTTAATAATGCCTTCTTGCGCGATCTCGACAACCGCAGCGCATGCCCTTGGGTCGCCATCCTTGGGCTTTCCCACACTTCCAGCGTTAATAAAGATCTTCCCGTTAAGTTCTTTTCTGTAGGGCTTATGAGTATGGCCGTAGATCAGGACATCGGCTTTCACCTTATCCGCCATTTCATGAAAGAACTTTTCCGGCCGGTCCTCATACCAGTAGAGATTGTTCTTGTGCGGAGATGCGTGAAAGAGGATTACATTCCTGCCCTCAATTGAAAGATTAAGGTTAAGAGGAAGGTCGCGCAGGTATTCCCGGCCTTTGTCCGAAACATGCTCCTTGGTCCATGCAAAAGACCTTTCCGCAAGCTCCGCCTGAACGGGGTCCTCGTACTTGCAGCCGCAATGTTCGCTGTTGTGCGCCACATTATAATCGTAGTTCCCCTGCACGCCTTCGATGTTGTGTTCGATCAGAAAATCCACGACTTGGTTCACGAAGGGAGCATACCCGCCGAGATCGCCGAGGTGGTACATTTTGTCCGTCTTGATCCGAAGCATCTCATTGAACGCGGCAATAAGGGCGTCTATATTTCCATGGATGTCTCCGAATACCGCTATTTTCATCTTTTTTTTCTCCCGCAGGAATGACCGCAGGCTGCCGTAGTGTTATTGGTACGGTACCACGAAATTATTTACTTGAAAAGGATATTTGTCTTTTACGGAATCTTAACCCCTTTGTAATGCTCCTGTAATAAAAACGGGGCACAATGACGCACATGAAATATTTTATAAGCGCGCACAAATGGCTTTAACAGGCGGCCTTCCATATGAACGAACAAAAGAAGAAAAAGATATTTCCAGCCGGTTTCCAATGGGGCGTTGCAACTTCCGCTTTTCAGCTTGAAGGCGCTCCTAATGCGGACTGGACGACCTGGGACCCGGCACTGGCCGATAAACCATATATAACGGATCATTACCTGCGTTTCCGGGAAGATCTTAAGCTCCTTAAGGAACTCGGCGTCAATGCTTACCGGTTCTCGCTTGAATGGAGCAGGATCCAGCCGCGCCCGGACACCTGGGATGAAGAAGCGATCGCGCACTACCAGGAGATCATCGACATTGTCAGAAGCTACAATATCGAGCCCATGGTAACACTCCATCACTTCACCAACCCACGTTGGTTCCAGGAACGGTCCCCTTGGCACCGAAGCTCGTCGATCGATAAGTTCCTTCGCTACACAGAGATGATGGCTTCGACGCTCAAGGGTGTTCGCTATTGGCTCACCTTCAATGAACCGTATGTAATAGTGCTGGGCGGTTATCTCGAAGGCTGCACGCCGCCCGGTATGCGCGACGTGCCGAGTTCGCTGCTGGCCCTGAAGCATATCTTCACCTGTCACGGCAAGGCCTATGATATCATCCGCCAATACGTTCCGGAGGCCCAGGTCAGCATGGCCCACAACATGTCGGTCTTCGCCCCCTGGAAGCAATGGAACCCTCTGGACCGGCTGCTCAAGAAGACAGCCAACTATTTCTACAACCACTCGATCATTAATGCCTTCCAGACCGGGATCTTCGTCATCAAGTTTCCCTTCAGCAAACCTGTGGAGATCGAGATACCGATAAAGGGCAAGCTCGATTTCTTCGCCATCAATTACTACACCCGCATTCACCTCCGTTTCAATCCTTTCAAGAAAATGGGCGTCGAGCTTCGGCACTTGGACATCGACGGCCACGGCCTGAGCAGTATGGGATGGGAGATCCATCCGCGCGGTCTCGAAAAAGTCCTCCGGTACGCGTCTCGCCTCAACCTGCCGCTTTATATTACGGAAAACGGCATCGCGTCTCATGATACCGAGGAAAAAGTCAAGTATATGAAAAAGCACGTCGACGTGGTTGAAAAATGCCTGCGCGACGGGCTTAACGTGAGGGGATACTTTTACTGGACCCTGATAGACAACTACGAATGGCTGCAAGGCCTGGACGCACGGTTCGGACTCTACCGCGTGGACTTCGAAACCCTTGAGCGCACGCCAACCTTTGCCGCTACCTATTACGCCTACCTCATTCAGAGCCGGTCGAACATGTAACAAAAATGTAATACTTTCTTCATTTTCCTGTAACAGATTGTCTTTATAATTATCTCACTTTATTTGATTGCTAAACCAGGTTCTCAGAGTTCCGGACGTCCGGATTTAAATTAATTAAACAGGGGAGGAAGTAGAATGAAAAGAGTTTTAGCAGCAGTCGCAGTTCTCGCAGTAAACTGTATGGCAATAACGGCTTTTGCAGCACACGAAATAGTGGATGTTGATAAGCCGTCGCCAACCGGCGCCCTCCAGGTCTACGGCGCTGCAAAATTGTCCGTAGACATGATCGACACCGGCAGCAAGGTTGTGGGGGCGGACACCGACCTGTTCAAGGCGTCATCGAACTCTTCGCGTCTCGGGTTCAAGGGCGCCGAGGACCTGGGCAACGGCCTGAGCACCGTGTACCAGCTGGAACTTGGGATCAACATGGACGGCTCGACTTCAACGGTGGCCACGGGTGTAACCAATACGACTACCGGCGCTGTCAGCACGACAAGCGTGAACACTCTTTCGCTCCGCAACACCTACCTCGGCCTCAAAGGCGGCTTCGGCACCGTGCTCTTCGGCACGCATGATACGCCTTACAAGACCGCGACCGGCCAGTTTGATGCGTTCGGCGACTCTATGGGTGACTACAATGCTATTATCGGCAACGTAAATGGATCCACCATCTTCGACCTTCGGCCCATTGACCTGATTGCCTATACATCACCCAGTCTGGGCGGGGTCCAGGTCAGCGTAGCGGCTGTTTTGACCGGGACTGAATCGAGCAACGGCATCAATTCCAACGCGAGCGCCTACTCTGCCGCGGCAGTCTACAAATCAGGACCGCTGGCTCTCGCTCTAGCGCATGAGATCCACAAGAACGGGACTACAACACTGCTGTCTGATTCCGTCGCCACAACCGTAGCGGGCACGAAACTGGGCGCAGGCTATGCGTTCGGCGGTACCAAGCTCGGACTTGTCTTCGAAACCCTCGAAAGCGACTTAGCGAATTCCACAAACACCCGCGACGCAGTTTATATTGCGGTCAGCCAGAAACTCGGCAGCGAGACGATCAAGCTCGCCTACGGAAACGCTGACGACGGCGAATCAACAGCCAAGACCGGCGCAACCTTTATGGCAGTCGGCCTGGACCATGCCTTTTCAAAGCGCACAACCGCATACGTACTGTACGCAGCCACGGACAACGATGCGGGCGCCACATACGGTCTGGGACAGAGCGGTGCCGGCGGAGCGTACAAACCGGCGGCGGATGAAGATCCGTCTGTCATATCTTTCGGCGTAAACTACAGCTTCTAAATACGTCCCAATACCTTCATCCGGTGGAGGGCGTTAAATCGCCTTCCATATTCTTCCCTCTCGTGGGGCGGGAAACCGCCCCATACTTTTTTCAATCCTTCAGCATAAAAAAAGCGTTGTAACCGAAACTTAATATTCCCGTAACGTTGTCGTAACCGGCGAACGGTATCATCATGACAATGATATTGTGTGATTTTCACATACACACGACATTTTCAGACGGTTCCCTTGAGATGAGAAAGACCATCGATCTTTTCGGCCAGGCGGGATTCGATGCGATTGCAATTACGGACCACGTAGTAAACGGCGACAACTCGATCGGTAAATTCGCTCATAAGTTTAACCTGTCGGTCCGGGGCGACAATTTCGACGAATACCTGGCAACAATCCGGGCGGAAGCCGAGCGGGCAAGGGAAAAGTATGGCATGCTCGTGATCCCGGGCGTTGAAATCAGCAAGAATTACGTTACCAAAGAGAGATCAGCCCACCTCCTGCTCCTCGACATCAAAGAGTTCATCCCCGCATGCATGGACTATGAACAGATCTTTCTCGACGCGAAAAGACAGGATGCGCTGACAGTCGCGTGTCACCCTCACCATACCCCGGACCTGATGAATAAAGACACGCTTTTTCTCTGGAACAACCGTGACAAGTACGCGAAGTATATCGATGCCTGGGAAATAGCAAACCGTGACGACGTGTTCAACGTCATCAGCTTGAAAAAGTATCCCTACATCGCGAACAGCGATTTTCACAAGGCGCGGCACCTTTACTCCTGGAAAACGCTGCTTAACTGCGAGAAAAACGTCGATGCGGTTAAAAACTGCATCAGGCATAACAAGGGTGTGGCCATCACGCTGTTCAGGAATTAATTTTGGAGCAAGCCGACCGCGTCGGCGTGCTTTAATGTCTTTGTCGTTTTTTCGGGGCCAAAAGAATTCACGGCAACACACCCTGCACTCGCAATATCACTCGTAAACGCTGGGCGCAGGCGGTTGCCTCGGTCCAAAAACACCATAATGGAGGAACCCCATGCTTATCTTTCTCATATGCACTGCTGTCGCAACGCTTGGGATTGTGCTTTACCTGATTCAGGTGTACGCAACCTGTTCACTTGTCAGGAAAGACAAGAAAGATTCCGCTCAAGCCCCGGCCTCGGACGTGCTGCCGCCGGTTTCGATTCTCAAGCCGTTGAGAGGCCTTGACGACAATCTCTTTGACAACCTCTCAAGCTTCTGCACCCAGGACTACCCCGAGTATGAAATTCTCTTCGGCCTTCAGGACCACAATGACCCGGCCTTTAAAGTAGCTAAAAAAGTACAGGACAAGCACCCGGACACGAACATCACGATCATCGTGGAACGCTGCAGCCTGGGGTTGAATCCCAAGGTAAACAACCTCATCCCGGCATATCGGAAAAGCCGCCACCCCTACGTCCTGATCAGCGACAGCAATGTCATGGTCGGGCCGGATTACCTTCGGGAGATCGCGCGCCACACTCAGGACCCGTCCGTGGGGCTGGTAAGCAACCTGATCCGCGGCGTGGGCGGTCGCAGCCTCGGCGCGATCCTCGAGAACCTGCACTTGAACTCATTTGTCATCGGGAGCATCAGCTTCCTTGACCGCTTCCTGGGCATGCCCTGTGTGGTCGGGAAGTCCATGCTCATGAAAAAAGACGATCTGCAGGCGATCGGCGGGCTCGAAACCTTCAAGGACATCCTGGCCGAAGATTTCATCATCGGCCGTGAAATGAGCAGGGCAGGCAAAAAAGTGGCGCTGTCGAATTACCTTATCAGCAACGTCAACGAATACTGGGACGTGAAGCGCTTTTTGAATCGCCACACGAGATGGGGCAAGCTCAGGTGGAAGATCGGCGGGCTCAAATATTTCTCCGAGATCCTTGCAAATCCCGTCTTTGTTGCCGTTATTCCGGTCATTGCAAGCGGGCCGTCAAGGACCACGCTTTCCTTTGCCGCGTTCATAAGTTTGATCAAGGTTCTCGGAGACTTAATCATGGGAAAGAGCATTGAAACGCAGCGCACTATTCACAGCTTCTCTCAGCAGTCTCCCTTCGCCTACTTCCTTGTCCCGCTCAAAGACATCATCATTGGGCTCGTCTGGTTCGTGCCGCTTCTGAGCGCAACCGTTGTGTGGCGCGGGAACCGGTACCTGATCGGCAAGGATTCACGTTTGTCGCCCTGCCCGGAGACCGGCTTCTGGTCATGGGGATACCGGATCACGGACGTTATCCGGGCGCGGTTTGCATAGCACGACTGTGTACTTAAAAAGTAATAACCACAGATGACGGATAACCACGAATAAAAAAAGCGATAAATCTCGAAATCATCCGTGTAAATCCGATTTGATCCGTGTCCGAATGCTTTAGATAAATTGCAAAAAGGAGCCACCCATGCTGGAACAGATAAAAATAAACCGCATCTTCAGCCTGGATATCAACTTCAAAGACCCTTTGCAGAATAAATTATTTTCGATGATGCGAGGTCCCATCGAGCACTTCCTTGCCTTTCCCCGGCTGAATCTCGCTTATGCCGAGATCACGGGCATGAAGGACAGCCGCCCATTCCCGGATAAGGTGCTTGATAAGCTCAATGTAACGTGCGATCTGGAAGAAAAGGACCTTGCGATACTGCAGGCCGCAACGGGCACTGTCCTCGTGGTGGCAAACCATCCCTTCGGGGGCATTGAAGGCATTGTTCTCGCATCGATCCTCCGTACCCTGCGCTGTGATGTAAAGTTCATGGCAAATTCTCTGCTAAACTGCATCCCCGAGATGCGCGACCTGCTTATTTCGGTCAATCCCTTCAAACAGGATTCCGCGATCAAAGAGAACATCGGACCGATCAGGGAATGCATCCACTGGGTCAAGAGCGGCCACATGCTCGTCGTCTTCCCGTCCGGCGAAGTTTCCCGTTTCGATCTGCAGAAAGGCGCTATTACCGATCCGGCTTGGAGCCCCTCGATCGCGCGAATCATCAGGAAAACCGGCGCTTCGGTACTTCCGCTGTTCTTCCGGGGAACGAACAGCGCGGTTTTCCATATGGCCGGCATGGTCCATCCCCTGCTGCGCACTGCAATGCTGCCGAATGAGCTGCTGAACAAAAACCGGAAAAAGATACGGGTCAGAATCGGAGACATGGTCCCATTCGAGAAACTGAGCGGGATGGGCCCGGACGATGAGATGATGGAATATCTTCGCATGCGGACCTACATACTGGAGCATCGAGTGCCTGAACCTGCAGTCCCGGGGAGCGTCGCTTTGCAGCAGAAACAGGCGAGCAGGCCCGTGATACCGCCGCAGCCTCCGCTCGTCCTTGAAGAGGAGGTCTCCCGCCTGGCTCCGAGTCAGACCCTTGTCGAGAACGGCGAGAACGTTGTGATCCAGGCCACGGCAGACCAGATCCCGAATGTGCTGCTCGAAATCGGACGGCTTCGGGAGATCACTTTTCGCGCAGTCGGCGAAGGAACAGGAAACGCCTTGGATATAGACGGCTACGACCGGACCTATGTTCACCTGTTCATCTGGAACAGGGTCAAACAGGAAGTGGTAGGCGCCTACCGGCTCGGCCTGAGTGATGAGCTGGTCCGAAAACAGGGCATACGCGGGATTTACACCAGCACTCTCTTCCGCTACGACCACGAGTTCCTGAAGCGGCTCGGACCCGCCCTGGAACTCGGCCGTTCGTTTATCCGGCCTGAATACCAGCGTTCCTACGCGCCGCTCCTGCTGTTATGGAAAGGCATCGGCAGATATATGGTCGACAGTCCCCGATACCGGACCCTGTTCGGGCCGGTCAGCATTACCAATGAATACCAGGCGCTGTCAAAAGAGCTGATCGTGCGGTTCCTCAAAATGACGAGATACCGGGACGATATGGCCGTATTCGTGAAGCCCAGACGGCCTCTGAGGACAAAGCCCGTAAAAGGCTGGGACATCGATGCAGCTCTCCGTCCGGCGAAGGACGACATCGATGATATGTCTGAACTGATTTCCTCCATGGAAAGCGATCGAAAGGGGATACCGATCCTGTTGAAGCAATATCTGAAGCTGGGCGGAGAAATCATCGGGTTCAATGTCGATCCCGCCTTCGGGAATGTCCTGGACGGCCTGATCATGGTGGACCTTACAAAGACCGAACCGAAGATGCTGGAACGATACCTGGGAAAGGAAGGAACCCGGTCCTTTCTCGCTTATCACCGGGCCATACGATCGGAATGCTATGAACAGCGTCTGTCGTAAATCGGACAAGGAGAGGCCGCTGCAACCGGTCCCGGTCCCGGACCGCATCAACAGAATCCTCCGAAAACTGCTGATCCTCATACCCGTGGGCATCATCGGGAACGTGGTGTATTGTCTGGTCATGACAGACAAACAGACGCTGGCGTCGCTCGTTCATTTTCATCCCGGGTTCCTTCTTCTCGCCGCCCTGCTGAGCATCGTGCCGTGGTTCACTGGTTCCCTCAGGCTGTTCACCTGGAGCAGGTTCCTTGGGCAGCCGCTCACCTATCGTGATGCTTTCGAGATCGTTATCATGGCGGACCTGGGCGCGGCGATCGCGCCTCCCGTGATCGGCGGAGGCGCTGTCAAGATCGGCATGCTGATGAACCGGGGACTGGACCCGGGAACGGCCATTTCCCTGCCTGTTCTCGAAAACCTGGAGGACGCCCTGTTCTTCCTGATCATGGTCCCGACGGCGCTCACGGTATCCACGTCATGGGATCTGCCCCGGCAGGCCGGCATCGTCAGGCTCCCGCATGGTGCGTGGTGGATCGGAGCGCTCTTCGTGTCTCTCTGTCTGGTCCTCCTGGTCCTTGCATTAGGCTGGAAGAGAAGGGCGAGGATGGGGACGATAAGGGAAAAGGTACTGGCCGCTTTCTGGACATTTCAGCAGACCTTTCGCTTGATAGGGCGGGGCGGGAAGAAGGTGCTGGTCCTCACCCTGGTCCTGACCTCGGTCCAATGGACCTGCCGCTACTCGATCATATCCCTGCTCCTGATAAGCCTCGGGATCCCGGTCCAGCCCCTGCTGTTCATGGTGCTCCAGGTCCTTGTCTTTGCGCTCACGATCCTGGTGCCGAGCCCCGGAGGCGCCGGAGGAGCTGAGATCTTTTTCTCGCTCCTGTATATGCCGTTCCTGCCTGTGGGCGCGCTCGGAGTGGTCACGATGGGTTGGCGCTTTTTCACCTTCTATCTCCACACGTTGTCCGCTGCCATCCTTTCACTGTTCTTCGGCCTGGCTCGGAGGAGATCGTGCCGGACTGATCAGACGCCTGCGGGTACAGCAGCGCCTGGCCGGCCTTGCCCGGTGCCGCTGAAGGAGGACCTGAGCTTTGTCAGAGAATAGAAAGTATGCGTCGAATCGTGCAGCAGTGAGTGCCCTGAGGATGAACATGATCGAGCTGATCCTGGCTTCCGCCGGATGCCTTCTCTTGTTCCCGATAGCCGGCATGGCGGACCGGATGTGGAGTTCGTTCTCGCTGAAAGCGCTTGCCGGAAGAGTATTGTTTTGCAAACAGGCACTCACCGTCAATCTGTCAAAAGGAGATGTCCATGCACACGACCGAAAAATTACCGTCCTTCAGGAGTAAGGCGGGGCTGCCGCTTCATCCCGCCTACGTCCACTTCGATCTCGTTTCGCTGCTCCAGGAAGTCACTCAGGCCACCCGCGAGTCCATCGGGAAAAAGCGGGTCACCGTGATGGATGCTGCTTCTCCGGGCCCGGTTGTCATATCCTCTGACCGGGAGATGGTGAGGCGGATATTGACCGAACTTATGGACAATGCTGCGAAATTCACCGATCGCGGAAGGATCGCGCTGATTCTGAACAGCGAGAAGGACAATATCAGGCTGACCGTCACGGATACGGGACGAGGCATGAAAGCGGAAGAGGTTTCAGCGATGATCGGCGCCGATCATAACAACGACAAGCAAGACGATGCAGTGCCCGGCATCGGAATCAGGATCAAGGCTCTGGGCGGCACTCTCACAGTTTCAAGCAAGGTCGGCCAAGGTACAATCATCGAAATCATTTTGCCTTCGGCTGATCACATACTGAAACTTCCTGACACGGACAAGTCGAAACAAATAAAATTGTATGAAGTGCATCCCTGATCGATTAGCGCACGCTCAGCCCTCCCCGGCTCCGTGCCGGTCGTAACCAACATGTAACATACCCTTCATATTGCCGTAACAAAAACACATTAAAATGCAGGTTGTAAACTAATAATGCAGCCGGGGATAACGCATGAAAGATGAACTGATTCTTATCGTTGAAGATGAAGATGACATAGTGGAACTGCTCCGCTATAACCTCGAGAAAGCAAACTATCAGACGGCGCTTGCGCGAAACGGCGAAGAAGCAATAGACGCCGTGCAGTGCAACATGCCTGCGGTAGTGCTCCTGGACATCATGATGCCGGAGCTGAACGGGTGGGAGGTGTGCCGCATTCTCCGCGAAAGCTCCAAGGGCCGGGCTGTGCCGATCGTCATGCTGACGGCGCTGTCCGGTGAAGAGGCGCGCATCAAGGGGCTGGGCCTGGGAGCCGACGATTTTATTTCAAAGCCTTTTTCCATCAGAGAAGTCCTGCTCAAGATACGGAAATATGTCGACCGGCAAGAGGTGATCAAGCAGCTCCAGGCCAGGGAGCAGGAGCACGAAACCTCTCTCCGATATATTGTCCATGAAGTGAGAAACTCCCTTACCGCGATCGGCGGTTTTTCATCGCTTGCCCTCAGAAGCGATAACGGGCAGAGGCATCTCAGAACGATAAACACCGCCGCTGTACACGCTCAAAGCCTCCTGAACGACTTTTCGCTGCTCACCCGTCTTGAGAAGGAAGGAATCACGCTGCCGTCTGAACCGATCGATATTGTCGAGGCGGCGAATGACGCGGTTGAGATCCTTCGAGATGCGGCAGCTAAAAAAAATTTAGAACTAACTGTTATGAAAAGTACGCCGAGTCCGGTGCGCGCGGACAGGACCGCTCTCATGCAGGTGCTGGTAAACCTTCTTTCCAATGCCGTGAAATTCAACCGCGAGGCAGGCAGAGTCTGGATCTACTTCGACGAACGACAAGATCGGACGGAAGTTACGATAAAGGATGAAGGATGCGGCATACGGAGGGACGAACTTCCCAGAATTTTCGATAAATTCTACCGCGCCGGCGGCAGTGAAAAGATCAAGGGGGCGGGCCTCGGGCTCTACATCGTCAAGCTGCTCGTAGAAGCCATGGGAGGAAATATCATGGTCGTAAGCGATCCGGGAGAAGGGGCTCAGTTTACAGTGTCATTGATACGTGAGAACGGGCAGCGCTCTGTGGCGGGGATAGCGTAGATATTTTTTAAAACAGAGTAACTACTGACGTTGGCCGCAAAAGAACGCAAAGAACGACTCGACTGAGCTCGTCGAAGTCTCAAAGAAAGGCCCCAAAATGTATATTTCAGATTTAAATCACTCTGCGCTCCTTGTGTTCTTTCGCGGCTAATAGGGCTCTCCGTGTCCTCTGTGGCAAAAGTTTGACAATGTCATATCGAAAGAAAGGAAACAACATGGTCACAATAACGCAGGAACACGCGCTTCCCGTCGGGGAACTCCTGACGTCGAAAGACCAGGTCACGCCGCAGACCATCGTGAACAGCGTGGCCGAGCGGTTTTTCAGCACTACCGAGCTTGACGCGATCGCCGTGGTCGATGGGAAAGAGCCCGTCGGCCTGGTTACCCGGACGAAGCTGCTCTTCACCCTCTTCCGGAGGTTCGGCTTCGAACTCTACGGCAAGCACCCCGTTATCGTCATAACCGACACCACTCCCCTTGTCGTGACCGAGAACGAACCGCTCGACGTGGTCATCGACATGGCCCTGGAGCGGCCGCCGCAGGACATCTACGACGAGATTATTGTGACCTGTCCCCAGGGGCTCTATCGCGGCCTCTTGTCGGTCAAGCAGCTCGTGGTCCAGCAAAGCAACGCCCTGGCAAACAGCATCCTCCAAAAAGAGGTGGCGAATGCGCGCGCGCAGGAACTTGAAAAGATCAGCCAGGTAAAGTCGCAGTTCCTCGCGAACGTCACCCACGAGCTCAGGTCGCCCGTGAATGCCATCATCGGACTTGCCGAGCTCCTGCGCATGGCCGCGGAAAAAGACTCGATCGAACAGATAAAAGAACGGCTCTCGTTCATGATCTTCGAGCGCAACAGGCCTCAGGACCATAATAACCAATATCCTCGACCTGTCAAAGATAGAGGCCGGTAAAATGGAGGTAACACAGCACCGCTTTGCGGTCTCGCCGCTCGTTTCTGAAATTGCGGAGACAGCGCGCATTCTAATCGGAAATAAGCCGGTGAAAGTAGAAGTCTCCGTTCCCGCTCTGCCGCTGACTATAACTACGGACCCCATCAAGCTCAGGCAAATACTGATGAACCTCGCGAGCAATGCCGCAAAGTTCACCGATTCCGGCACTATTGTGATAGAGGTCGGCATCGTCGGAAGCCGGTTGGAAATCTCGGTCAGCGACACCGGCTTGGGTATCAGAAACGAGCACCTCGATAAGCTGTTTCTCGCGTTCAGCCAGATTGAGGACGTTAAAACCAAAACGCACCAGGGTACGGGGCTCGGCCTGACGATCAGCAAAAATCTGGCCGAGTTGATCGACGGTATGATATCGGTATCGAGCACGTACGGCAAAGGCACGACCTTTACCGTTTCTTTGCCGATACAACCTATAGAACAGGGAGGCTTATATGACCCGGAATAAGAAAATGGTACTCGTAGTCGATGATGATGAATTGCACCTCTACACCACTAAGCAACTGCTCGAGCATGATGAATTAGAGGTGATCACCAAAAAGAGCGGATTCGGGGTGACGAACCTGGTTAACATGCTGCAGCCCGATCTGGTCCTGCTCGACATCAACATGCCCGGGCTTTCCGGGGACAACCTGGCGGAACTGCTTCATGGGAATGACAGGACCCGCAACACACCGATCATCTTCTATTCATCGAACGATGAGGACAGTTTGAGACAGAGCGTTGCGCTGCACGGTGTAAGGGATTATATCTGCAAGGGCAATATCGCCGACTTGCGAAAAAAAGTGAACGAGCATGTCGGCTTGACGGCAGGTAAGAACGCATAAACGCAAGAGATATGAACAGGATAGGCAAGCGGCGAGACTCGAAAAAACATAGCTGACTTGCAGAGAAGATTGCCCGTAATGGTAATCAAAACAAAAGGATTACGGGAAATGAAAGGAGGGATAAAAGACCTGCGGGCTCCCAATTGATCCGCAAAGACTCTAAAATTTTTATAAACTTGTAACAATACTGTAACATTAACATGCTATAAAATTAACTCTAGAAGGAGAAAGAAATGAAAAGAATTGCATTGTTAACAGCATTAACATTTGTTGTGGCCCTTACGGCCATGTTTATCCTTGGACCCGAAGCAACGCAGGCCCAGGAGGCGCTCATCAAGATAGACGGCTCCAGCACCGTATACCCGATCACCGAGGCTGTAGCGGAGGAGTACCAGAAGGCGACAAAGGGCGCCACCAGAGTGACCGTGGGCATTTCGGGCACGGGCGGAGGCTTTAAGAAGTTCTGTCGCAACGAAACGGACATCTCCGATGCATCGCGCCCTATCCTGAAGAAGGAAATGGATGCCTGCAAGGAGGCCGGAATCCGGTACATCGAGCTGCCGGTGGCCTATGACGCTCTGACTGTTGTGGTGAACCCGAAGAACGACTGGCTCAAGAGCATCACCGTGGAGGAACTTAAAAAAATGTGGGCGCCCGAGGCCCAGGGCACGGTCATGAAATGGAACCAGGTGAACCCGGCCTGGCCGGATGCGGCGATCAAGCTGTACGGTCCCGGCGCTGATTCGGGCACTTTCGACTACTTCACCGAGGCCGTTGTGGGCAAGTCCAAGTCCAGCCGCGGCGACTTTACGGCGAGCGAGGACGACAACGTGCTGGTCCAGGGTGTGGCCCGCGACAAGTTTGCCCTCGGATATTTCGGCTATGCCTACTACGCGGAAAACAGCAAAAAGCTCAAGGCTGTACCGATCGTGGAGAAGGCAGGCAGGCCCGCCGTATTGCCCTCGTTCGATACGGTGAAGAACGGCACGTACCAGCCTCTCTCAAGGCCCATCTTCATTTACGTGAACGCCAAGTCCATGGAAAAGCCCGAGATCAGGGCGTTCGTGGAATTCTATCTGAAGAACGCGCCGCGCCTCGTGACAGAGGTGAAGTATGTGCCCCTGCCTGACAAAGCCTACAAGCTGGCCGCAGAAAATTTCAAGCAGAAGAAGCTCGGCACCGGTTTCGGCGGAGAGCCCGAAGTGGGTGTGTCGGTGGAGGAGCTGCTGAAACGGGAAGGCAAGCATTAATTTGCCCGCTCATGCGGGTAATTCGGGCGGGGGCCCGGAAGGACGCCCCGCCCTTTTTCGTTTTGTAAACCGGAGCTTCACCAGTATGAACGGCACTCAACAATCACTCACCAGGAAACACGCCCGGCGCGTGCGCGAGCGCGTGATCGAAGCGATTCTGCTTCTGGCGGCGCTGTCCTCGGTGTTCACCACGTTCGCTATCGCCGCCATCCTCATTTATGAATCCATTCCCTTTTTCAAGCAAGTTTCCCTGAAAGAGTTTCTGACCGACACGCAGTGGACGCCGCTTTTCGACAACGCGCATTACGGCATCATGCCGCTCGTGGCCGGGACCCTGGTGACGACAGGCGTGGCGCTTGCCGTGGCGATTCCGCTCGGGACGATCATCGCGATCTATTTGAGCGAATTCGCCCCGCACAGGCTTCGGGAGCTTGTGAAGCCCTTTCTGGAACTGCTCGGGGCCGTTCCTACAGTGGTCTTCGGCTACTTCGCCCTGGTCTTCGTCACACCGCTTTTACAAACGGTCATGCCGGACCTGCCGGGTTTCAACATGCTCTCAGCCGGCATCGTGATGGGCGTCATGATCGTGCCCTACGTGAGCTCCGTAAGTGAGGACGCCATGCACGCCGTTCCTATGTTTATCCGCGAGGGTTCCTATGCCATGGGCGCCACCCGGTTCCAGACCGCGGTGCGTGTTGTATTCCCCTCGGCGTTCTCTGGCGTTGCGGCTGCATACATTCTCGGGATCTCACGGGCTGTGGGTGAGACCATGGTCGTGGCAATCGCGGCAGGCATGCAGCCGAATCTCACGTGGAACCCGATGGAGCCGGCCGCCACGATCACTTCCTACATCGTTCAAGTGAGCCTTGGCGACTTGCCTCACGGCAGCATCGGGTACCAGACCATCTTTGCAGCCGGGCTTACCCTGATGCTGATCACGCTTGTCTTCAATATCGCCGGTTACATCCTGAAAAAGCGTGTCAGGGAGGTATATTGAGGATGCGGATGATTGTGCAAAAAGCGGAAGAGATCCGCGCCATCATTTCCCGTCACAAACGATGGGATTATATCTTCGCGGTCGTCGGTTTTCTCTGCATGCTCCTGGGTGTTCTCACCCTGCTGGCGCTGTTCATCCAGCTTTTCATCAACGGCATGCCGCGGTTTAACGCTGATTTCTTCACCTCGTTCCCGTCCCGAAGGGCTGAGAGCGCCGGCATCCTTTCTGCCTGGGTCGGGACCGTGCTCGTGATGCTCGTGACGGCCTTTGCGGCGGTACCCCTGGGAATCGCGTCGGCGATTTACCTCGAGGAGTACGCGCGCAAGAATTGGCTCACCGCGATCATCGAGATCAACGTCACGAACCTTGCCGGCGTGCCGTCCATTGTGTACGGGCTCTTAGCCCTCGGGCTCTTCGTTTATACGTTTGGGCTCGGACAAAGCATCCTGTCTGCCGGCCTGACTCTGGCGCTGCTGATTCTTCCGGTCGTGATCGTGGCCACACGGGAGGCCATCAGGGCGGTGCCGGGGAGCATCCGAGAGGCGGCTTACGCGCTCGGCGCGACCAAATGGCAGACGGTCTGGAACCATGTTTTGCCCTACTCAACGGGCGGAATCCTGACGGGCGTTATTATCGGGCTGTCGCGGGCCATCGGCGAAACCGCGCCCATCATCACCATTGGCGCGCTTACCTTCATCGCCTTTCTTCCCCATTCGCCTGTAACACCGGAGTTTCCCTTTGTTTCGTTTAAATGGATACTGGATCCTTTCACGGTAATGCCCATTCAGATGTTTAACTGGACGTCGCGTCCCGAGGAGGCGTTCCAACACAATGCAGCCGCGGCCGGCGTGGTTCTGCTTCTGATGACGCTCGCCATGAACGCATTGGCCATATACCTCCGTTCCCGAATCCGCAAGCGCATCAAATGGTAAGGTGAGGACTGTTTTAATGACTGTTACTGCAGGAAAAGCGATCAAGGCCGAAGTAAAAAACCTGAATTTCTACTACAACACGGTCCATGCCCTCAGGGACATCAGTCTTGCCATCCCCGAGAAACAGGTGACCGCGTTTATCGGACCGTCGGGCTGCGGGAAAACGACCTATCTCCGCTGCTTCAACCGCATGCACGATCTGTATCACGGCAACCGCTACGAGGGCGAAATCATCCTTCATCCCGACAACGTCAACATCATCAGCCGCGCGGTGGACCCGATTGAGGTCCGCATGCGCATCAGCATGGTGTTTCAGAAGCCGAATCCTTTCCCCAAATCCATCTATGAAAACGTGGCCTACGGACTCCGCGTTCGCGGGGTGACCAAGAAAAGCATTCTTGACGATAAAGTGGAACAGGCGCTGCGCGACGCGGCGATCTGGCGGGAGACGCATGACCGGCTCCACAGCCTCGCATTCAACCTGTCGGGAGGCCAGCAGCAACGGCTCTGCATTGCCCGCGCCCTTGCCACGGACCCGGAGATCATCCTCTTCGATGAGCCCACCTCGGCCCTGGACCCCATTGCCACAACCCGCATAGAGGAACTGGTTGGCGAACTCAAGAAGCGGGTCACGATCATCATTGTGACGCACAACATGCAGCAGGCGGCCCGTGTGTCCGACATGACGGCCTTTCTCTACATGGGCGAACTGATCGAGTTCGGACCCACGGAAAAAATATTCACGAACCCGGATAAAAAGCAGACGGACGATTATATAACGGGAAGGTTTGGGTAAGCCGATTGCGGAATGCGGATTTCACCCTGCACTCGCGTGCACTCGTAATCGCTGGGCGCAAGCAGAATGCGAAATAAAAGCTTCTTAAACCTTTGCCTTTCAATCCGCAATTCGCAATCCGAAATTTGCAATTGACAAGGAGTTACCATGGCCAGACAAAAAGAACAGGAACTCGATAAGCTCAAAGAGCAGATCCTGAAAATGGGTGGGGCTGTCGAGGACGCGATAAGGAAATCGATCAAGGCACTCGTCGAGCGGGACCGGGAACTTGCCCTGCAGGTGATCAATGGCGATACCATTGTCAATAACTTCGATGTAGAGATCGAAGAGGAGACAATCCGCTTTCTGGCCATCTGGCAGCCTACGGGCAGCAACCTGCGGTTCGTTACCACGGCAATCAAAATCATCACGGACCTTGAACGCATGGGAGACCTTGCAGTGGATATCTGCGAACGCGCAATCGAGTTGAATGAGGAGCCGCCTCTTAAGCCGTATATCGATATCCCGAGGATGGCCGAGGCTGCGCAAAAAATGCTGAAAAACAGCCTTGATGCGTTCGTTGCGAAGGACGCGGACCTTGCGATTCAGGTCTGCGCTGCGGACGATTTTGTCGATAATCTTAACCAGCAGATCTTCAACGAGCTGCTTTTGTATATGCTGAAGGACCCAAAAAATATCTCCCGGGCTGTTCGGCTCACCTATATTACAAAGTATTTAGAGCGCGTTGCTGACCATGCAACGAATATAGCTGAAATGGTTGTGTACATGGTAAAAGGGAAAGTAATCCGCCATATGGCATGCGAAGCCAATTCCCGGAAGCCCGCGGGACAATAAAGCGGTTTGTTTTTTGATGGAGGAAACGGAAGAGAATATCAATCCGGCAAGCCATGCTGTGAAACTGCTCAAGAGGAAGCAGTTAAAACAAAGCCTGAAGATACCTTTTCGCGCAACTGGCCGCAGGCCGCGGAGATGTCCCTGCCCCGGGATTCCCTGACCGGCGCGGTGTAATGATGATCAAGAAGTAGTTTCTGAAATTTGCGCACTGTTGCCTCGTCCGGTCTCCCGAATCCGGAGCCGGGAAACGGATTAAACGGGATAAGGTTCACCTTGCACTTGATCCCCTTGAGCAGCCTCGCCAGACGCCTCGCATCCTCTTCAGAATCATTTACTCCCCGCAGCAGTACGTATTCGAACGTTATGCGCCTTCTCGGTTCAAGCGGAAACCGTCTACAGGCAGCGAGGAGTTCCTTGATCGGGTACCGCTTATTAACCGGCATGATCCTGTCCCTCACCTCGTCGCTCGTCGCATTGAGCGAAACCGCGAGGTTCACTTTAACGCCCGATTTTCCGAGCTTCTCGATTTCTGGCACGAGTCCGTCGGTGGAGAGCGTTACTCTCCTCGGCGAAAATCCCAGACCTTTCTCAGTGGTGATTATTTCAAGCGCCGACAATACATTATCCAGGTTCGCCAGCGGCTCACCCATACCCATCAGGACTATGTTCGTGATGTGCCTGCATGGTTCTTCCCGATCGTAACCTTTCTTCTGCGCATTCGGCACGCCCGCTGTTTCCTCTTTTTGAATGGCCGCGCATTTCGCAGCAAGGATTTTTTCAACGGTCAGCACCTGTTCTGCGATTTCAAATGCTTCGAGGTTTCTCCGGAATCCGCCGCTCCCGGTAAGGCAGAACCTGCACGCTTGCGCGCAGCCTACTTGTGATGAGATGCAAAGCGTGTTGCGGTCTTCATCGGGAATCAGCACGCTCTCGATAGAGTGCCCATCTTCGAGTTCAAAAAGGAATTTTTCGGTGTTGTCTACGGACCGCTCGGTTTTTAAAATCTTAAAGATTGGGATGGAGAAGTGATCAGCAAGAAACATGCGATCATTCAGGGCAATGTTGGTCATTTCCTCAAAAGACACTGCATATCGATTGTAGATCCACTCGAATACCTGGGAAGCGCGATATTTTTTTAAGCCGCTTTCGACCAATAGTTTCTCGAGACCCGGCCTGCTTAGCGTTTTTATGTTTACTCTCTTAATCATTGGATTTCTCAAAGAAATTGTACATGAAAACTTAGCATCTTTACAATTTAAAAGCAAGAGAAGTCAAAAAACCGTCGAAATGTCGCTTTCTGTACACAAAAATAAGCAGCACTATATTTCAGTTTGCTGTTTTTTTGACGATTTTGATCGGAAACTACGGGGTATAAAATCTGCATCTAAAGATTTAGAAATATTTATTCAATCGATTTAATCTCAACCGGCTAAGGCAAAAGAGTATATACCGGCTAAGGCAAAAGAGTATATATGGTACGACTCACTCGAGGGGGTACATTTTCCAATGCCGATTTCACTTCTTGTCATAGATGATTCTGCCTCCATACGGCAACTTGTTTCATTTGCACTAAAAAGCGCAGATTGTAACGTTTTTGAAGCGAAAGACGGGATGGAAGCAATGGCTGAACTGGCTCACAAAAGGGTAGATATGGTTATTACCGACTTGAACATGCCAGGAATGGATGGCCTTGAGCTGATTAAAAAGATCCGCACGATGCCTGAATCAAAATACATTCCGATCATAATGCTGACTACAGAGTCCCAGGAAGATAAAAAACAGGAAGGTAAGAAGGCCGGCGCCAGCGGCTGGATAGTCAAGCCTTTCACTTCGGAGCAGCTCCTGGCTGTTGTTAAAAAATTCCTGAGAATATAGGGCCTTAGTCCTATTCATCGCGCGAAAAGTACAGATTGCCTTAGACCCGGAAATATCATTATATTGCGATTCGTATTTTGCGGGCAAAAAATTGACGATTATAAGTAATTGTGCAGATTTTAAACCACTGATATATAAACACAAAAAAAACAACAATCGGTATAGAAATTGCAAAATTGTAGTTTACTTTCATTAAATACTTAAGAAAGAGGAACTCGTATGGCAATCACATTAAAACGATCAGGTGAAGAAGCGATATTAACGCTTTCCGGGGATGTTACTCTCGAAAATGCAGATGAAATGCGGTCGGCATTGATAAAAGCACTTATCGATAACGGCAGTGTGAGTTTGGCATTCGACTCTTTAACACGTGTTGATCTTTCGTGTCTTCAATTGCTTTGCTCCGCCCATCGCTCCGCTGCCCGCATGAACAAACGTCTTGCTTTTTCAGGTACTTGGCCTGAACTATTCAAGCAATGCGTCGAAGATGCGGGCTATGCCCGCTATAGCGGATGCCATCGCGATATGGATCATAGCTGTCTTTGGAATGCCAGGTCCGGCTGCTCCATTATGAACACTGGAAGCGAGAGGTAATAAAACCATGGAAGAGATCATAGCCAAACTGAGAGAGACCTTCAGGGAAGAGGCGTACGAACTGCTTGCTGAGATGGAGGCAGGACTGCTCGAGCTCGAGCACAACCCCGGAGACATGGAGCAGATCAGCAGGGTGTTCCGAAGCATGCACACGATCAAGGGGTCCGGCGCAACCTGTGATTTTCTTGCGGTAGCTGCTTTTACCCATGAACTGGAAACTGCTTTCGATATGGTGCGAAAGGGTAAAATAGCGGCAACCAGGGAAATCATAGACCTTGCGCTCCGGGCGCGTGATCATATCAAAAACATGTTCGATTCATATTATAAAGGTGAAATCCCGAATGAATCGAATGGAGAGGAAATAACAGCCGCACTGAAAAAACTGCTGCCCGAGCGCCCGCAAAAAAAGACAAGCAATCCGTCTTTTCCGCAGGCCCCGTCAGCACTGAAAAAAGAAGCACCGGGAAAATTCATGACGTACCGGATCAGGTTCCGCCCGGCGAAGAACGTTTTTATGGCAGGCACCGACCCCCTGCCGCTGATCAATCAGCTTCGCAAACTCGGCCATTGCCACGTCGTGGCACAGACTGAGGCAATCCCGTATTTAGAGGATTACGCTGTCGATGAATGCTATACCTTCTGGGACATGATTCTTACCACAAAGCTCGGCATGGATGCCATCCGGGACATCTTCATTTTCATCAAGGACAGCAGTGAGGTCAGCATAAACGTGATAGCCGAAGAATGCTCTATCGATGATGAAACCACCTATAAGAAGCTCGGCGAGATATTGCTGGAGCGCGGGGATGTCACGGCTGAGGAACTCCAAAAGGCGCTGAAATCAAAAAAACTGATGGGAGAGATGCTTGTCGAGAGCGGCATCGTGAGCGGACACAAAATAGCCTCGGCACTGGTTGAGCAGCAGCATATCCGGGAGCTTCATGAGCTCCGGAAGGGACCGGAAACGGTCTCAAGTATTCGTGTCGGGACGGACCGGCTGGACAAGCTCGTGAACCTGGTCGGTGAACTGGTGACCGTGCAGGCCCGGCTTAGCCAGACAGCGCTTCTCCACGGGGTTCCGCAGTTCATGTCCATAGCCGAAGAAGTGGAGAGGCTGATCGCCGAACTGCGCGACAACACCATGAGCATCCGGATGCTGCCGATCGGCACTACCTTCAGCAAGTTCAAACGTGTGGTCCGGGATCTTTCCGCAGAACTCGGGAAAGAGATCGAGTTGAGGACGGAGGGCGCCGACACCGAACTGGACAAAACAGTCATTGAACGTCTGAACGATCCGCTCGTTCATCTCATCCGCAACAGCATGGACCACGGGATTGAACTGCCGGCTGTACGCGAAGCAGCGGGGAAACCGCGGCAAGGTATTATTCATCTTTCAGCGGCCCATTCGGGTGCGCATGTGCTGATTGAAATAACGGACGACGGGGCAGGAATGGATGCGGAGGCCATCCGGGCCAGGGCCCTTGAAAAAGGACTGATCGAACCTAATGCAGAACTCTCAGAGAAAGAGCTTTTTTCGCTTGTCCTCATGCCCGATTTTTCAACTGCCCGGAAGGTAACGAGCATGTCCGGACGCGGCGTGGGTCTTGATGTGGTCAAAAAGGCAATCGATGCTCTTCGCGGGACAATCGAGATCGCCAGCATTCGCGGCACCGGGACGACGATTACGCTCAAACTTCCGCTTACCCTTGCGATTATTGACGGCTTTCTTACGAAAACAGGAGAGGAGCATTTCATCTTCCCGCTCTCTTCGGTTGAGGAATGCATCGAATTGACCCGTGAACAAGCGGCTAAAGCGAACGGGAGGCGCCTCGTCAACGTACGAGGTCATATCGTTCCGTTTATCCGGCTTCGGGAACAGTTCGTCATGGCAGGGAATACCCCGGCAATCGAACAGATCGTGATCGTTAGAGAAGAAGGCCGACGCGTCGGGTTCGCCGTGGATACCGTGATCGGCCAGCATCAGACCGTGCTTAAATCGCTTGGAAAATTTTATAAGGACGTGGAAGGGATATCCGGGGCCACGATCCTGGGCGACGGCACCGTTGCCCTGATCCTCGACCTCCCGAACCTGATCTCCCAGGCAGAGAAGGAAGAGACGGTTGCTTCTTGAGAAACTTCAAATATTAACTAAATACGGTTTTCAAAGAAACCGAAACAATAATAAACATCTTACTGAGGAGGCAGCACAATGTTTAAAGATATGAGGATTGGATTACGGCTGGGGCTTGGATTTGGGAGTATTCTGGTTCTGTTGCTGATTGTCGGCATTGCCGGGTACTGGGGCGTAACATCGCTTCAGAAAACTGCGCTTCACATGCTCGAGGAGGAAGGAGTTTTTGCCGAGCATGCGGGAAGGGCGAGGGCAAACGTGCTCGGACTCCGGCGGTTTGAAAAAGACATGTTTATTAATATCGATTCAGCGGACAAGGTGGAAAAATATTATGCAGAATGGAAGGAAGAGGTAGAAAGCGTAAAAAAGCGGATTGATGATATCGCGAAGGTCAAAGCGCTTGACTATGCGCAGGAAACAGCGAGTGTCCTGAGGGCCAGTTTGGACCCGTACGTTGCCGGTGTGCACAGTGTCCATGAAAAGATCAGGAGCGGCGAGATCACAACAACGCAGCAGGCAAACGCGATGGTAGGAGAGGTCAAGGACGAGGCCCATAAAATGGAGCAGGCGGCCAAGGATGGCGCCACCAAGGGTTACGACGAAATGCATAAGGAGGAGGAGAATGTCGTCAAGTATGCTTCGAGCAGCATAGCGATTGTAATCACGATCATGCTTGTTGCCCTGGCATTGAGCCTCGTGATCGGGATCATCATTACCCGCAGCATTGTCGCCCCGCTCCGCGAGGCGATGGGTGTATCGGAGAAACTTTCAAAAGGCGATCTGACTATTGATATGATAGTTGATCGGAAAGACGAGACCGGGCAGCTGCTGTCCGCGATGAAGAACATGGTGGAGCGGCTCAAGCTGGTAGTGGCCGACGTCAAATCCGCGGCGGACAACGTGGCATCGGGCAGTCAGCAGCTGTCGTCAGGTTCCGAGCAAATGTCCCAGGGAACAACAGAACAGGCGGCTTCGGCAGAGGAAGCTTCGTCATCCGTGGAGGAGATGAACGCAACGATCAGGCAGAACGCGGACAATGCCCTTCAGACCGAAAAGATAGCGCTTAAATCCGCCACGGACGCGACTGAAAGCGGCAAGGCGGTGACCGAAACCGTGGGGGCGATGAAGGAGATTGCCGGCAAAATCTCGATTATCGAAGAGATTGCCCGTCAGACGAATCTGCTTGCGCTCAATGCCGCCATCGAAGCGGCCCGGGCCGGCGAGCACGGGAAGGGCTTCGCGGTCGTGGCCGCGGAGGTCAGAAAGCTTGCAGAGAGGAGCCAGACAGCGGCGGGCGAGATCAGCGAGTTGTCTTCGTCGAGTGTTGAAGTGGCTGAGAAGGCCGGCCAAATGCTGGCCAAGCTCGTTCCGGATATCCAGAAGACGGCCGAGCTTGTGCAGGAGATCAGCGCGGCAAGCAAGGAACAGACGTCCGGAGCCGACCAGATCAACGCCGCGATCCAGGAACTGAACCAGGTGATCCAGCAGAATGCGGGCGCCGCGGAAGAGATGGCGTCGACAGCAGAAGAGCTTTCTTCCCAGGCGCAGCAGCTCCAGGGAACAGTGGCGTTCTTCAAGGTCGAGGAACGCGAAGGCCGCATATGGCAGTCAATGCCTATGAATCATTCCGGCGCAACCCATAAGCTCAACATCGCGCATTTCGGACCCAAGGCCAAGGCTGTTCATGCAGCGTCCCAGGTTGCCAGCGGGGTCGCCCTGAAAATGGGACACGACGGAAAAGGAAACGGCGACCACCGGGACAGTGAGTTCGAAAAATTTTGAAAAGATCGATGAACGAGGGAAAAGGAAGAGGGAAGCATAATCGTCCATCGACCGAGCAAGCTTCGATGAGCGGTTATCCGCCGCCACTGGCATAAATTTAAGGAGGTAACCATGACTACTGCAGGCATTATTGAAACGACTCAATATCTCACGTTTAAGCTCGATGACGAGGTCTTCGCGCTCGATATCTCGAAGGTGCGCGAAGTGCTCGACTTCACCGCGATCACCAAGGTGCCTAAAACCCCGGAGTTCATGCGGGGCGTGATAAATCTGCGGGGCAGCGTGGTCCCGGTTGTCGATCTGAGGCTCAAGTTCGGCCTCAGCAGGACCGAAAAGACGGTAAATACCTGTATCATCATCGCGGAAGTTACGGTAGACAATGAGACGACGATCCTCGGCGCTCTGGCGGATTCGGTGCAGGAAGTGCTGGACCTGGAGCCGGGCCATATCGAGTCCGCGCCGAAAATCGGGACCCGGTTGAATACAGATTTCATCAAGGGCATGGGAAAGCGGGACAGCAGGTTTATCATCATCCTGGACATCGACAAGGTGTTCTCCACGGATGAACTCGCCCTTGTCCAGGAACAGCAGACCGAGACGGGAGATGCCCGCTCTGACGCGTAGTCAGCGCGGGGATACGAAGATCACGGCTGCGCTGAAGAAAAAGGAGGATAATCATGAAGCTGACGATAGGAAGGAAAATGGCGCTTGGTTTAAGTGTTATGCTCCTCATGGTACTCATTATGGGGGCGCTCTTTTTCCAGGCTGCCGGCAAAGTCCAGAAGGCAGTAGAAAAAAATCAGCAGATACGGGAGATAAGCGGGCTGATGACTGCGCGCATAGTGGACCATTTTAAATGGATGGACGGGCTTTCATCCGGACTGTTTATCCAGGGAAAGGAGTTTACCGGCAAACTTAATCCGGAAGAATGTAATCTCGGCAAATGGATTGGTACTTTTAAACCGTACTCCGATGATATAGCAGCGCCGTTTCATGCCATGATCGAACCGCATAAAAAACTGCACGATTCGGCGGAAAGAATACTGTCAGCTTACAAACAGAAGAACACGCAAGAGGCACACAGGATATTTATCCAGGAAACGACCCCCGCGGTCAGCTCCGTGCAGGAGCACCTGGCAAAGCTGAAAGAAACTCTGAAACGGGACGAAGAAGCGGCGCACAAAGAACTCAACGCAGTGCAGGCAAGGGCGAAATTAATTACCGTTGCTCTTACTATCTCGCTTATTATGTTCGGCGTGATCAGCGGAATTTTCTTTGTCAAGAGCATCACGAACCCGGTGCGCCGCGCCCTGGGCGTCGTTAAAAGCATCGCCGACGGGGACTTGACCGCGCACATCGGGGAGGTGACGACCGACGATGAAATTGCAGAGCTGTTGTCCGCGATGAAAAAGATGGAAGAAGGCCTCGCCGGGCTCGCACATACCGCTGATATGATCGCGCGCGGCGATTTAACGTGCAAGGTAAAAATTCTTTCAGAAAAGGATGTCCTCGGCAACTCTCTCCAAAGCATGATCAATAAGCTGGGCGAAATCGTTACCGAGGTGAGGGGCGCAGCGGATAACGTCGCCTCGGGCAGTGCGCAGCTTTCCTCCGGTTCCGAGCAGCTTTCGCAGGGAACAACGGAGCAGGCTGCATCGGCGGAAGAGGCATCCTCCTCAGTAGAGGAGATGAGCGCAACAATACGTCAGAATGCGGACAACGCGCAGCAAACGGAAAAACTGGCCCTCAAATCCGCAGCAGACGCTGAAGAGAGCGGGGATGCAGTATTTAAGGCTGTTGGAGCAATGAAAGAGATAGCCGGAAAAATTTCGATCATTGAGGAGATCGCGCGCCAGACCAATTTGCTCGCGCTCAATGCAGCCATCGAGGCCGCACGGGCCGGAGAGCACGGCAAGGGTTTCGCGGTCGTTGCCTCTGAGGTCAGGAAGCTTGCGGAGCGGAGCCAGTCAGCTGCAGGCGAGATCAGCCAGTTGTCAATATCGAGCGTGGATATCGCTGAGAAGGCCGGGGCAATGCTGACCAAGCTCGTTCCCGACATTCAGAAAACGTCCGAACTCGTGCAGGAAATATCTGCGGCAAGCAAAGAGCAGAATTCGGGCGCCGACCAGATCAATGCAGCCATCCAGGAGCTGAACCAGGTGATCCAGCAGAACGCCGGAGCAGCCGAGGAAATGGCCTCGACCGCGGAGGAACTCTCCTCACAGGCGGAACAGCTGTCGGGAGCCATTGCGTACTTCAAGATTGAAGGCATTGAACCGCAGCGTGAGGCAGCAATAAATCCGGTCAAAACGCTGCGACCTGTGGTTCTGCAACACAGAAGGGGCAAAGAGACTAAAGAACCGGTTGCAGCGGCAGCGAGCGGTTTCAAGCGGGCAGGGGTCGTTCTGAACATGGAGCACGCTTTTAAAGTAAAGGGAAATGGACAGGACGCGGAGTTTGAAAAATTCTGAAAAGCCGGAGGATGAAGGATTAAAGGTAGCGAAGCGAACTATGGCGAATCTCGCCTCGGCATTTCAGCACAATACGGTCTGAATGAAATGACGGATCAAAAAGCATTTTTGCTGCCAAGGGAGGATCGTGATGCACAAACGTACATTGAATTTAATTCTATTTGTAGTGCTCTCCGTTGTTGCAGTTGCCGTCTGCCGGCCGGATGTCGCTTATGCTGAGATCAAGTTTGGAATCCTGCCGCGATTAAGCTCCGAAGTGCTGTACGGCATGTTCAAGCCGCTTGCCGAGTATCTTTCCAAAGAGACGGGCGAGAAAGTGAGCATCATGATCCCGAAGGACTTCGACGCCTTCAAGGAAGGCGTTAAGAAGGGACAATTCGACATGGCCTTTGCAAATCCGCTTATTTATATTCAGCTGAAGAAGGAAGTAAACATCACTCCTCTTGTGCTCCAGGTTGAACCGAAGGCGGGAAGAAAGTTCAGGGGAATAATATTCGCCAGGAACGATAGCGGAATTCAAAAAATTCAAGATCTCAAAGGGAAAAAGCTGGTCGCAATGAACGAAGATTCCCCGGCTGCGTATATGTTCCAGAGAGTTCTCATTTCGAATTCGGGAGTCGACTTTAAAAAGGACATTACCCTGCTTCCCTTTGCAGGAAAAGGGGACAAAGTCGTAGCTGCCGTGTTCAATAAAGAGGCGGATGCCGGGTGCCTTCGGGAAGAGGACCTGGAGAAAATGAAAAACAAAATCGATATAACGCAGTTGAAAACTGTCGCCTACACCGAGTACATTCCGAACTGGCCGATCTTCGTAGCACTCAAGACCGATAAGGCGGTTGCGGCAAAAATTAAAGCGGCCCTGCTGAAGCTCAAGACGGATGATCCGGAGATGGCGCGCATTCTGGTTGCCCCGAATTTGACCGGTTTTGCATCGGTTTCCGACAACGAGTATGACACCCTCCGTCATGCGGCAAAGGCAGCGGGTTCATTTTAACAGCAGGGTGCGGCCACGAAAGGGGCCCTTTCAAGGGGAACTATAATGAACATGACCATCGGAAGAAAACTGGGAGCCGGGCTGGGCATTCTGCTTTTTCTGGTTCTTGTCATGGGCCTCATCATTTTTTCCGCATCGCTCCAGGTGCAGAATGCCATGGAAAAAAACCAGGAAATGAGAAGGGTGAACGGTTTTCTCTCGCAGTTGATCGTCGATCACTTCAGATGGATGGACGGTCTTTCGTCCCAGCTGTTTATCCAGGGGAGAGAGTTCGAAGGGAAGATCGATCCCGATGAATGCAGCCTGGGAAAATGGCTCGCAACCTATAAGCCCTATTCGGAGGAACTCGCGGTACCGTTCAAAGCACTTGTTGAGCCGCATCGAACGCAGCACCGGACTGCCGAAAAAATAATCGCCGCCTACGCGGAAGGCAGGATCGATGATGCCCATACCATTTTCACAAACGAGACCGTTCCTGCGGTAAACACCGTGAACGGGTATCTGTTGTCCATGAAGGACATTCTCAAAAAAGACGAAGAGCTTACGCATAAGATCCTGATAAAGGTCCAGACCAGGGCAAAATATATTTCCATCGCGCTTACGTCCCTAATTATCCTTTTCGGTGTTTTCGGCGGCATCGTCTTTGTCAGAAGCATCACAAACCCAATACAGAAGGCATTGAGCACGCTGCGAAACGTTGCGACGGGAGATCTGACCGTGGATATCAAGGAAAACGAGAACACGGATGAAACCGGGGAGCTGCTCCGGGCAACGAAAAACATGGTTGAAAACCTGAAAGGGGTCGTAGCTGACGTGAAGTCTGCGTCCGACGGCGTCGCTTCCGGCAGCCGGCAGCTGTCGGGCGGGGCCGAGCAGATGTCGCAGGGAACCACGGAACAGGCGACCTCTGCAGAGGAGGCGTCATCGTCCATCGAGCAGATGAGCGGAACCATCCGGCAAAATTCAGACAATGCCCAGCAGACAGAAAAAATTGCGCTAAAGTCGGCCGCAGACGCCCGTGATAGCGGAAAAGCAGTCATGGAGACGGTCGGAGCCATGAAGGAGATTGCGGCCAGGATATCGATCATCGAAGAAATTGCCCGCCAGACGAATCTTCTCGCCCTGAATGCCGCCATTGAAGCTGCACGGGCAGGAGAGCATGGCAAGGGCTTTGCGGTCGTGGCTTCCGAGGTGCGCAAACTTGCGGAACGCAGTCAGGCGGCTGCCGCGGAAATAAGTCATCTGTCGGTATCCAGTGTCGAGGTCGCGGAGAGGGCCGGCCAGATGCTTGCCCGGCTGGTACCTGACATACAGAAAACCGCTGAGCTGGTGCAGGAGATCAGTGCCGCCAGTAAGGAGCAGACATCCGGCGCAGATCAGATTAATTCGGCGATCCAGCAGCTGAATCGCGTTATCCAGCAGAACGCCGGCGCGGCGGAAGAGATGTCCTCGACCGCCGAAGAACTCTCTTCGCAGGCCGAGCAGCTTCAAGGGACCATATCGTTTTTTAAGGTGATTGGGCACGACGTGGTTGCGCGAGGGACCGGAGAACCCACGAAACGGGGAGCGAAACATAAAATCACGGTTCCTCATTTCGAGGAGGCAGTTAATCCTGTATTAACGAGAAGCTGATTTATTAGCTTGCGGGTGGGGCGCTGGTTGCTGGACGAAGGCAGAATTAATTCCGTGAGATACTCGGGCATCGTCCCGAGAAGCAGCGGAGGAAGAAATGCATCTTGAATCATTCCGCAAGACGATATATGCTTCAGATGATCCGCATTCCGCAAAGAAAGAGGTCCAGAGTATTTACAACGACACTGTAAAATCAATGTCCCAGAAGCAGTTCGACGATTTAAGCCAATTTATCATCGATCACTGCGGGATCAAGATGCCGCAGGCAAAGAAGATTATGCTGGAGTCGCGTCTGCAGAAACGGCTCAGGAGCCTGGGCATGGCCTCGTTTGCCGAGTATTGCGAATTTCTGTTCGGATCGCAGGAAGGCGCCGCCGAACTGGTACATATGATCGATGCAGTAACAACAAACAAGACGGATTTTTTCCGCGAGCCGGTTCATTTTCAATTTCTTGCGGAAACCGTGCTGCCCGAGTTCATGGCCGATGTGCATCCCGGAAACAAAAAAAGATTCTGTATCTGGAGCGCCGGCTGCTCCTCGGGCGAGGAACCTTACACACTGGCAATCGTACTGAATGGATTTGCGCTACTGGATCCGGATTTCCAGTACGCGATCCTGGCAACCGATATATCGACCAAAGTTCTCGAAAAGGCACGCATGGGTATTTATGAGCGGCACCTGGTCGCCGGCATTCCGCTTTCTCTCATGCAAAAATATTTTCTTCGAAACAAGGACAAGGAAAAAAAGACCGTCCGCGTTGTGCCCGAATTGAGAGACCGTATTTCTTTTCAACGGCTTAATTTGATGGATGAACAGTTGATGGTGCCCGAAAAAATGGATGCTATATTCTGCCGGAATGTGATCATATATTTCGAGCGCTCGACGCAGCAGAAGCTGTTGCGCCGGTTATGCCGCTGTCTGAATTCGGGCGGATATCTCTTTCTGGGACATTCCGAGACGGTGCACGGATTCGACCTGCCCCTGGTCCGCTTAGCCTCCACGATATACAGGAAAGTGACGTGACCGGCGTAACCCGAAATTTGCCGGTCGTATACCTGAAACCCGGGGAAATGCATTATACGGATCAACCGACGCTTGTTATAACCGTGTTGGGCTCTTGCCTGTCCGTAACGATGCACAGCAGTCGTCTCAATGTAGGCGGCATTTGCCATGTCCTGCTGCCTTCCTGCGAAAAACAGAAACTGTGTAAAACCAGTTGTGCCGACAAGTTCAAGTACGTTGACTGCGCGGTACGGCATATGGTGAATCTTTTTGAACGTCTGGGGGCGGAGCGGAGCGAACTCAAAGTCAAATATTTCGGCGGAGCCGATATGTTCATCAGAAACACTGAAAAGCCGGCGCCGATGTCGGTAGGAAGACAGAACAGCATTATCGCCGAAAAAATCATCAAAGCCGAAGGCCTCCGGGTTGTGAGCAAGGATGTGGGCGGTCCCCGGGGGAGAAAGATACTTTTCTATTCGCACTCCGGAGAGGTGCTGCTCAAACGCTTAACGCACGTCAATGACCCGGACATCCGGTGGTAGAAAGCAACTCAGTCATCGATCAGGCATAATCATGAAAAAAAATATAAGAGTTCTCATCGTCGATGATTCCGCGGTCGTCCGCCAGACGCTTCAGGATGTATTGTCGTCCGATACGGATATTGAGGTCATGGCAACCGCGTCCGACCCGTTCATAGCAGCTGATAAAATCCTGCACGAAGTGCCCGACGTCATTACACTTGACGTGGAAATGCCTCGCATGGATGGAATCACGTTCCTTCAGAAGATAATGTCTCAGCACCCCATCCCCGTCGTAATCTGTTCAGGCCTTACCGAGGAAGGCTCGGAAACGGCTTTGAAAGCCCTTGAATACGGCGCTGTTGAAATCATTCAGAAGCCGAGGCTCGGCACCAAGCAGTTTCTGGAGGAGTCGCAGGTGAGAATCTGCGATGCAGTCAAGGCGGCTGCTGCCGCCAGAATCAGACGGCTTTCGCACGAAACGAACCGTGTCACTCCCAAATTCTCCGCAGATGTCATTCTGGAAAAACCGCCTTCACAGGCGATGGTCAAAACCACCGAAAAAGTGGTCGTGGTCGGGGCATCAACGGGCGGTACTGAGGCGCTCGGTGATTTTCTCAAAGCAATGCCGCTCGATGCGCCCGGTATCGTGGTGGTTCAGCATATGCCCGAGCATTTTACGCGCGCATTTGCGTCGAGACTGGACACCATATGCGGTATTTCAGTTAAGGAAGCTGAGAATAACGATACGATAATCCGGGGCAGGGCTCTCATTGCGCCGGGTAACCACCATGTTCTGCTCAAGCGAAGCGGCGCACGATACTATGTCGAGCTCAAGGACGGGCCCCTCGTTTCCCGCCATCGACCCTCGGTCGATGTTCTGTTCCGGTCCGCAGCGCGCTACGCCGGGAAGAATTGTATCGGTGTGATCATGACGGGCATGGGCGATGACGGAGCAAAAGGCATGCTCGAAATGAAACAAGCAGGTGCGTTCACCATTGCACAGGACGAGGAGTCCTGTGTCGTATTCGGTATGCCGAAAAAAGCCATTGAGCTCGGCGCCGTGGACCGCGTTGCTCATATAAATAATATTCCAAGTATTGTTTTTAACGCGCTTTAGCGGTTTCGGTCTATTATTCTTGCGTATAAGGTGTTTCTGAACGGATACGGCGTGGCGCCGTTTTTCCGGTAATGCGCAATTAATCCCTGCGACTTTGAATCGCCCGACTTTCGCGGGGAGAGAAAAGCGTCTTAACCCGCACCCTGCACGCTATCGCACTTGGGGTGCAGGCGGGAGGTCGCGTTCATAAAAGGAGCCCCCGGCGCTCCTGCGGGTGGGCTCCATTAGCGTACGTTTTTCCATGAAATAATTTGCATATTATTGCAGCAAATATGTTATAAATATATAATCCCAAGGGAGACTCGGTATGTTGGTTAACCACGAAGCAAAGAGGATTCTCATAGTTGATGACGAACCCACGATATTGCTCACGCTGTCCTACGCGCTAGGGTCCCGGCATGTCGAGGTGATTACCGCAAGCAGGCTGGACACGGCCGAGGAAGCGCTTTCCCGGTATACATTTGATGTAGTGATCGTGGACATAAGAATGTCCGGTATCCTGGGGGTCGAAGGCCTTGAGCTTTTAAGTTACATAAAGCGATACTGGCCGAAAACGGAAGTCATTGTTATGACCGCGCATGGATCCGAAGAAGTAAAGCAGGACGCCTATGGCCGCGGTGCTCGATATTACTACGATAAGCCTGTTGATATTCGTGAACTTGCAGAACGAGTGCGCAGCCTCGGGGTGCCGGTCAACGGATAAAGCATGCGGCCGGATGCTTGAGAAGCCGCGTTAGAGATTGAGCAGGAGGGGAGTACATGCTTAAGAAAGTCCTGGTCATAGACGATTCCGCGCTGATTCATCAAATGTATAAAATGGTGCTCATGCGCTACAAGTGCGAAATTCTGGATTCGCTGAACGGCCAAGACGGGCTGGATAAGCTTCAGAAACACCCTGATGTCAGTCTGATTCTTCTCGATATTAATATGCCGGTCATGAACGGAATCGAGTTCATTAAAAAAGTTAAAGAGCTCGAGAAATTTAACCACATTCCGATCATTATGGTGAGTACTGAAGGCAAAGAAGAAGATACCATGAGGGGGCTGGCACTCGGAGCCAAAGGCTATGTAAAAAAACCGTTTCAGCCAAGCGATCTCCACGCAATGATCGAGAAACTTTCCCTGTAATTAACGCATATCGAAACTATTGCATTTATGAATGCAAACGGAACTCAGATGAGCCGGAACAAGCGGAAAATTCCAGAAGGAAGCGCTGCTCGGGGAGCCCGGTTAATGACGAGATGGGTTTGGTTTTTGGCGATAGTTTCGGTTATTACAGCTGCACAGCCGGGGGCAGCCCGTACCGAGATCAAACTTGGAATACTTCCCCGCCTTGGCGCGGTTGAGCTCTATACCATGTTTAGTCCTCTCGCGGAATACCTGACGAAAGAGGCGGGAGAGAAAGTTACCATTGTTATTCCCAAGGATTTCTTATCGTTTAAAGCCGAAGTCACGTCGGGGCATCTGGATCTTGGCTTCGCAAATTCACTGATCTATGTTCAGCTTAAAAAGGATGTCAATATCGAACCGCTGGCCCTTTCATCAGAGCCCAAAGCAGGAAGCAAATTCCGGGGCATCATCATTGTAAGAAGAGACAGCGGAATAGAAACAATCCGGGACCTGAAAGGCAAAAACCTTTCGTTTGTTGACAGAGACTCGGGAGCCGGCTATGTCTTTCAAATGCTTCTCCTGAGTAAATCCGGGATGGATGTTTCCAAAGATTTCACCACGCTGCCGTTCGCCAGAAAACATGACAATGTAACGATGGCTGTGTTTAACGGGGCAGCGGATGCCGGCGGGATCCGCGAAGATGACCTGGAAAAAATGAAGGACAAGGTAGACCTTTCGAAACTGAAAATCGTGGCTTATACCGATTACTATCCGAACTGGCCGGTATTCTCAGCGCCCTCACTCGGTAAAGACGTCATGATCAAGATAAAGAAAGCATTGCTCAAGCTCAGAGTGAGTGACCCTTTGTCTGCAAAAATTCTCTCTTCTGCGGACCTTACAGGCTTTGTTCCCGTTACGGACAAGGATTACGAGCAACTGCGCCAGGATGTCGGTCTTATCGGCGCCCTCGATTAATTGCTTTTCCGCCATTTGTTCCGAGAGACTTCTGTCTTCAACCCCATTTCAAAATCTACTCAAAATATCAAAAAACCCTTGACAGTTTCGCAGGTTGGATGTTATTTTATCTATCCCATTAATCTAGGAGATGTCATTGAAAATAGCCATTACAGGCAAAGGAGGTGTCGGAAAAACGACACTGGCAGGCCTGTTAGCCCGTCTTTATGCTGCTGACGGCAAGAAAGTCCTTGCAGTAGACGCTGACCCCGATGCAAACCTTGCGTCAGCGCTTGGAATTACCCGTGAAGCAGCGGCTCGCGCGCTTCCCTTGGCTGAACAATCAGACATGATCGAGGAACGTACAGGATCAAGGCCGGGCGCTCCCGGTGGAATGTTCAGCATAAACCCGAAAGTGGATGATATCCCCGAGGCCTACGGAGTGCAGCACGCAGGGGTGCGGCTGCTGGTAATGGGTAAATCCAAAGAGGCGGCAGCCGGCTGTTATTGTCCGGAGCATGTGCTTCTTCGTCGCCTGGTCAGCCATCTGATTCTGCGCCGGGACGAGGTTGTCATTCTGGATATGGAAGCCGGCATAGAGCACCTTACCCGTGGAACGGCCAGCGGCGTTAACGCCTTTATCGTGGTTGTCGAGCCCGGACAGCGGAGCCTTCAGACCGCGCGGCAGGTGGAGAGTCTGGCAAAAGGTCTTGGCATCAAGGACGTGTTCGTTGTCGGCAACAAAATCAAGCGCGAGCGAGACCGCGAATTCATCGTCAGCCACCTTTCCGGTATGAATGTCCTCGGATTTATGAACTACTCGGATGATACAGTCCAGTCCGACCTGGACGGCAAATCACCGTATGATGCATCGCCGCATGCCGTGGAAGAGGCAAGAAAAATCAAGACTTCTCTGGACAAGCTGATACAAAAGTATTAATAGGACGGTTTTATATACATAAAAAAATACTAAAAAGATGGAAGATTTTTTTTAGTAGTGATATTATAAGTAAAAGTTATTAATTCATAATAAAAAAAAATAACCTTGCAACTCACCCCAATTGAAAACGTCTCTTAGAAAACAGGTTGCAGAAGTACGGGACCGCCTCTCTCCCGAATTGCGAGAACTCTATAGTCGTGAGATTCAGAAAAGGGTCTTTTTGCTTCCGGAGTTCCTGTATGCGTCCGCAGTAATGTTCTTCGCTTCCTTTCGGAGTGAAGTTAATACCCTGCCGATGATCAGGCAAGCACTCACCGCCGGCAAGAGAGTTATCCTTCCTAAAGTAAAAGGTAACGACCTCGCGCTATTTGAGATAAAGGACTTTAACAAAGATACTGTTCCCGGGGCATGGAATATCCCCGAACCGCGTGAGGCAAGGCCTGTAACAATAAAGGAAGTGGATCTCATGATCGTGCCTGGGCTGGCTTTTGATGAACAGGGCAACCGCCTCGGGTACGGGGCCGGATTTTATGACAGGATATTGCCTTATTATGATAAGGAAACGATTGCTCTAGCTTTTGAGATACAGATTGTACCGGGCGTACCTGTTTTGACCCACGATATCCCGGTCAAGAAAATCGTGACGGAGAAGAGAGTCATAATTGCGCAGAGAGCATAGCGCAGAGAGCAAAGGGGAAGATCTTACAACACTATGCCCCATGCGCTATGCGCCTTGCCGGTTTAAATCATGGATCTAAAAAAAATCGAAAAAGGCGTCAGGCTTATCATCGAGGGCATCGGCGAAGACCCCGACAGACCGGGTCTCAAGAACACGCCGGACCGTGTTGCGACGATGTATGAAGAGATCTTCTCCGGTATTGCGGCTGATACGTCCGAGCTTTTGAAGCCGATGGCCGGAGAAAATCACGACGAGATGGTGATGATCCGCGACATCCCGTTTTACTCTGTGTGCGAACATCATTTGTTGCCCTTTTTCGGCAAGGCCCACATCGCCTACATCCCGGGTGCCGGGAAGATCGTGGGCATCAGTTCACTGGCAAAGGCGCTTGAGGTCTTCGCCAAACGTCCCCAGGTGCAGGAACGGCTCACCACGCAGTTTGCCGACTTTATCGTGAGCAGGCTCAAACCGAAGGGCGCCATGGTGGTGATCGATGCCGAGCATCTCTGCATGAGCATGCGCGGTGTAAAGAAGCCAGGTTCGCGGGTCGTTACGTCGGCTGTCCGCGGTATTTTCCGCACCAAGGAGTCTACCCGCATGGAAATGCTCGAGCTCCTGAAAGAACGGAATTAAATACTTTTTGTAACCACGGATTAACACGGATAAGCACAGATGATTCAAAATCTTAACACAAGAACAAGCCTTTACCTGATTTAAGATTTTATCCGTGTTCATCTGTGGTTATAAATAGCTTAGTCATTTTAAGGTAAGGAGTATGGCATGCCATCTTCAGTACTGAAATATGATGCTTCGATCACAAAGCCGCTGCTCGAAGAGGTCACGCGGCGCTCCGGCCAGAACCTGCAGGCGTGCTATCAGTGCCGCCGGTGTGCTGCCGGGTGTCCGGTCGGTGAGGAGACAGGAATCACGCCGGACCGTCTGATCAGATTGATTCTCGTGGGAGACAGGGACGCGGCGCTCAATAATCTCCTGGTCTGGAAGTGTGTTGCCTGCTATACCTGCGGCACGCGCTGCCCGAACAACATCCAGACAGCCAGGATCACCGAGACGCTTAAGCAGATGTCCAAGGAAGCGCACCTGAAGCCGTTGACCCCCCGCATTGCGGATTTCCACAATGCCTTCATGACTACAACGCGGCACCTTGGCCGGTTCAACGAGATCGAGAGCATGGCCATTTATGAAACCAAGACGCTGTTTAAGGAGCTGGCGAAGGGCAAGGTGAAAGCCGTAATAGATGAAATCGTGAGCCAGGGTAAACTCGGCGCAGCGATGACGAAAAAGAAACGGATGCACTTCGGCGTGGACAAGGTCAAGAACCTCTCGGAAGTGAAAGCTCTCTATAAAAAGTCCAAGGGCCGCTGAAGTCCTGACGGAGGATGAGTACCGTACTATGGAAATAGCCTACTATCCCGGTTGTTCGCTGCATGCATCATCCGAGCTTTATGACATCCAGTGTAAACTTGTATTCAGCAAACTGGGTCTCGAGCTCAAAGAGATCGACGACTGGAACTGCTGCGGCGCAACTGCCGCGAGCAAAACAAACGAATTTCTATCCACTGCGCTGCCGGCACGCAATCTCGGCATCGCCGACGCCACGGGTCTTTCCGAAATCGTCATTCCGTGCTCGTCCTGCTACAGCAGGACCCTCGTATCGCAAAAAAAGCTTGCTGCCGACCCCGCGCTGAAAGAATCCATAAACGCGGAGCTGGGTTTCAAGGTCGAAGGCAAAATCAAGGTGTCCAGTATTCTCGAGGTGCTGAAGCCGAAGGTGACCTCGGGTGAGATTGCCGGGAAAGCCGTTAAAAAGCTGGAAGGCCTCAAACCTGCCTGTTACTACGGGTGCCTGCTTACCCGTTTCCCGGTCGACATAGATGTGCCGGATGACGTCGAGAACCCCCAGGGAATGGAACTAGTCTGCAAAGCGATCGGCGCCAAGCCTATCGACTGGAGCTACAAAACAGACTGCTGCGGCGCTTCCGCGGCTTACAATGACGCCGACCAATCGCAGCTGCTCATGTCCCGGATTTTCAAGGATGTAACCGCCCGGGGCGCGAACTGCATCGTTACCACCTGCCCGCTCTGCCAGATGAACGTGGACGCGTGCCAGGACCAGGTAGGCGCGAAGTACGGGATTGAGAAGCGGCTGCCGGTCTACTTTATCACTGAGCTCATCGGAGTTTCCATGGGGATCGATCCTGTTTCCATGCAGGTTGACCGTCACTTCGTGGATGCCATGGGACTGTTAAAGGAGTTGAACCTGATATGAGCGCACAAAAGTCTTCGAAAAAACGGGGTTCGGTCCTGATCGTCGGCGGCGGCATCGGCGGCATGCAAGCGGCCCTTGATCTTGCGGACAGCGGCTTCAAGGTGCATATGGTCCAGAAAGATATGTCCGTGGGCGGCACCATGGTGATGCTCGACAAGACCTTCCCTACCGGCGACTGCGCCATGTGCATGATCTCGCCCAAAATGGTCGAGGTCGGCAGGCACCTGAACATCAAGATCCACACACTTTCAGAGGTCACGTCAGTCTCGGGCGAGTCCGGCGACTTCACGGTCAAGGTGCGAAGGGCTCCGCGGTATGTCGATCCGGCCAAGTGTACGGGATGTGGCGATTGCGAAGCAAAATGCCCCAAAAAAGTTCTGAGCGAGTTCGACCAGCAGTTGGGCCAGCGCAAGGCCATCTTCTCTCTCTTTCCCCAGGCTGTTCCGAACACTCGCGCTATTGACTCAAGCAACTGTCTTTTCCTGACCGATCCGCAGAAAAAACGCTGCAAGCTGTGCGAAAAGACCTGCAAGGCCGGCGCAATCAATTACGAGGACAAAGGGGAAGAAATAGAGTTGCATGTCGGCTCCATTATCCTCGGTCCCGGCCTCAGCCGCTACGACGCGAAGGTGCGTCCTGAATTGGGCCTGGGCCGCTGGCCGAACGTGGTTTCGTCCGTTCAGTTCGAACGCATCCTTTCAGCATCAGGTCCGTTCAAAGGCGTGGTTCAGCGGCCGTCAGACCAGAAGCATCCGGTGAAAGTAGCCTGGATCCAGTGCGTGGGGTCCCGCGATAATCACAATGCCAATCCGTGGTGCTCGTCGGTTTGCTGCATGTACGCAACCAAGCAGTCCATCATCGCGAAGGAGCATGACAAGCATATCGAGCCCACGGTCTTCTATATGGAGATGCGGGCATTCGGCAAGGACTTCGACAAGTACGTGGAGCGGGCGAAGAACGAATATGGCGTCAAATACAAGCGTGCCATGGTCTCGGCGGTCCGGGAAGAACCGGGCACCGGCAATCTCGTCCTCCGTTATTCCGACGAGGCCGGCAAGCTCCTGAACGAAACCTTCGATATGGTCGTCCTTTCCGTGGGATTCGAGCCGCATAAGGACGCTGCAGCGTTCGCGAAGACCTTCGGCATTGAGACAAACCAGTACCTTTTCGCCAAGACATCCCACTTTACGCCGGTCAAGACATCCCGTGACGGCATTTTTGTAACGGGCATATACCAGGGTCCGAAGGATATTCCGGAGACCGTGATGCAGGGAAGCGGTGTGGCCGGAAGCGCCATGGCACTCCTCGCTGAAGCCAGGGGAACCGAGACCGTCAAGAAAGAGCTTCCGCCCGAGAAGGATGTGAAAGGCGAAGATGCGCGCATCGGCGTGTTCGTCTGCCACTGCGGTACCAACATCTCTTCGACCGTTGAGGTGAACCAGGTCGTTGAGGCTGTAAAGAAGGAAAAGAACGTAGTTTATGCCACGAATACCATATACGCCTGCGCACAGGACAACCAGGACGTGATCAAGCAGACGATCAAGGACCAGAACCTGAACCGCGTGGTGATCGCTTCCTGCACGCCGCGCACGCACGAAAAGCTCTTCCAGGAGACCATTCGTGAAGCGGGCCTGAACAAATACCTCTTCGACCTGGCCGACATCCGTGAACAGTGCTCCTGGTGCCATAAGGGCCAGAATGAAGTGGCTACGAAGAAGGCCATCAAGATCGTGAAGATGTCGGTGGCAAAATCCCGGCTCCAGGAACCGCTCAAGAGCGAGAGCGTTGACGTGACGCCCGCGTGCCTGGTCATCGGAGGCGGGGTTGCCGGAATGACCGCTGCGCTCGCGATCGCGGACCAGGGATTCCCGACTCATATTGTTGAGAAGGAACAGACGCTCGGCGGCCTCGCGAGAAACGTCTACCGCGTGCTCGATGGCTCCGACGTGCAGAAGTTCCTCGCGGCGAAAGTGGCGGAGGTAAAGGCGCATCCCAAGATTACGGTACACACCGGCGCCGAGGTAAAAAAGACCGACGGATTTGTGGGTAATTTCAAGACCACGCTGACCACTGGTGCTGAAATGTCTCACGGCGCTATCGTTCTGGCAACGGGCGGCGTGGAATATCAGCCAACGGAATACCTTGCAGGCAAGAGCCCGAATGTAATCACGCAGCGTGATCTCGAAAAGAAGCTGTTCGCTGAAGACCTCTCGCCCAGGGCCGGCGAGCGTTACGTGATGATCCAGTGCGTGGGTTCACGTGAAGAGAATGCGCAGTATTGCTCCCGAGTCTGCTGCCAGGATGCGATCAAGAATGCGATTGCCATCAAGGAACGGAATGCTGCAGCCGAGGTAGTGGTCCTCTACCGCGACATCAGGACCTACGGGCTGCGGGAAGATTATTACAAGAAAGCGCGCGACCTGGGCGTCTTCTTCGTTCGATACGACGTGGACCGCAAGCCCGTGGTGGAACAGGCAGGCAGCAGGGTCCAGGTCAAGGCATGGGACTACATGCTGGACCGCGAGCTCCAGTTCGACGCGGACTGGCTCGTTCTTTCAGCGGGCCTTCGGCCGCATCCGACAACGGATGCAGTTGGAGCAATGTATAAGGTAACGCGTAATCCCGACGGCTATTATCTTGAAGCACACGTCAAGCTTCGTCCTGTGGATTTCCCGAGTGAAGGGCTTTTCGTGGCCGGCCTGGGACATGCGCCGAAGAACTTTGACGAAACGATTGCTCAGGCGCTGGCCGCAGCAGGCAGGGCCGGGGTTATCCTGTCCCATGAAAAGCTTGCCGTATCCGGGATAATCGCCAAGCACAAGAGGGAACTGTGCATGTCCTGCCTCAGCTGTTTCCGGGTCTGCCCCTTCGGGTCGCCCTATATCGCTGAAGACGGAAAAGTCTCGCACAACGAGATCAAGTGCATGGGATGCGGGATCTGCGCGGGCATCTGCCCGGCAAAGGCGTTCCAGGTGAATAATTTCCGGGACGACCAGATCCTCGCGATGATCGACGCTGCAGTGGATTCCGAGGCTGGCGTAGTTGGGTCGTAGCATTTAACCGTTTAAGCGGTTTAAACAGTTCAAACGGTTTAAACGGTTCAGTTGAAAGGAGTCCATTCATGGCTGTAGTTTCGGAAACACCGGACAAAGTCGCGGCGGTCTCGTCAATCGAAAAACCGCACGAAACACCCGCGGACTGGGAGCCGAATGTCCTTGCTTTCGCGTGTCACTACTGCGCGTTTGCAGCAGCGGACCTTGCCGGCGTGATGCGGCTTTCCTATTCGCCGAGCGTCAAGATCATCCGTCTTCCCTGCACGGGCAAGCTCGACCACATTCATGTGCTGAGGGCGTTCGAAAAAGGCGTTGACGGCATATTTGCTGCCGGCTGACTCAAAGGCCAATGCCATTACCTGGAAGGTAATCTGTTTGCAGCAAAGAGAATCGAATACGTAAAGACACTGCTCACAAAGGTCGGCATCGATCCGCAGCGGCTTGAGATGTACAACCTGTCAGCCGCAATGGGACCGCGCTGGGCCGACATGTGCAACGAATTTGTAGACAAGATCCGGAAGCTCGGACCATCACCAATATGGCTTGCCGCGCGCAAGCAGCGCTAAAAGGAGTGAATGACCAATGATAGTCGGTAAACAGAAACCATTTGATGAAATCTGGGACATGGTCAAGGGCTTCAAGAAGATCCTGGTCTTTGGATGCAATACCTGCGTTGCGATCAGCCATGCCGGGGGCGGCAAGGAAGCGGAGCTTCTGGCATCGATGCTCCGGATGAAAGCGACCCAGGAAAATCTGCCTATGCAGGTCGATAATGCAGCCATCGAGCGCCATTGCGAACCCGAGTTCTTTGAGCCGATGATGGAAAAGGTGAAAACCTATGATTTGGTGCTCTCGACTGCCTGTGGTGTGGGAGTCAATTTCCTGTCCGAACGGATCGGCAATATTCCTGTTTATCCGGGTGTGAACACCACGTTCTTCGGCGCAGTGCCCAAGGCAGGATTCTTCGTGGAGCTCTGCGGGGGATGCGGCAACTGCGTTCTCCACATGACCGGCGGAATCTGCCCGGTCGTACGCTGCTCCAAGTCGCTGATGAACGGGCCGTGCGGCGGAACGAACAAAGGCAAGTGCGAGGTGAGCAATGAAGTGGACTGCGCCTGGTACCTGATCGTGGAGCGGATGAAAGAACTCGGCAAGCTCGATCAGCTGTATGCCGTCCAACCGCCGCGGAACTGGTCGACGGGGACGCACGGCGGCCCGCGCCGGCTCGTGCTCGAGCATATTCTGGAATTGGAAGAAGAGAAAAAGAAGGGCTAAACGAAAACAGAATCCACCGCCCTGCACGCGCGATACCACAATACTTAGACTCATTGTCGTACCATCTCGCTGAGAATCGCGAGACGGGAATCAAGGGCCTCATAAACGCCTGGTGCAGGCAGAGACACGGAGAAAAGCATAAAGCTTGGTGAAAACCTGCTCCGTGCTTAGTGGTGAAATCAGCTTTTGAAGAAATTTTTGGGAGGTCTCGATGAAAAGCGGAAGCAACCTTGAACGGGTCATCGCAAGCGGAAAACCTGCAGTAACAGCGGAGCTGGGGCCGCCCATGAGCGCGGATGCTCACGAGGTCGTAGAAAAAGCGCACAAGCTGAAGGGCTTCTGCGATGCGGCAAATATCACGGATTGCCAGACAGCCGTGGTCCGCATCTCCAGTATAGCGGCAGCGTTCATCGCTCAGCGCGAAGGGCTCGAACCGGTCATGCAGATGACCTGCAGGGACCGTAACCGTATTGCGATACAGGCAGATCTTCTCGGGGCCGCTGCGCTCGGGCTCAAAAACTGCCTCTGCATTGCAGGCGACCATCAGAAATTCAGCGCGGCCGGCAAGCTCAAGGGCCATCCGGGCGCAAAGAACGTGTATGACGTGGATACCTGCCAGCTTGTCGGGATCATGAAAAAGATGCGCGACGAGAGCCTGCAGGAGGGCGGAGACAAAATCGAGGTAGCACCGAAGTTCTTTATCGGCGCCTCCTGGACGCCCATGGGGGACCCGATCGATTTCAGGCCTTATAACCTCAAGAAAAAAGTGGATGCAGGGGCTGACTTTATCCAGACCCAGGGCATTTACGATGTTGAAATCTTCAGGTCCCAGATGGAAAAGGCGAGGAATCTCGGGCTACATGAACGGACTGCGATCCTCGGCGGAATTATCGTTCCGCGGAGCGCCATGATGCTCAAGTATATGGATGCTTCTGTTGCGGGTGTGACAGTGCCGAAGGCGCTCATCGACCGGATGAACAAGGCGAAAGAGGCAGCAGGAGACGACAAGAAGAAGGCCAGGGAACTGCAAGAGGCCGAAGGCCTGAAGATAACGGTGGAGCTCATTCACCAGATCCTGGAGATACCCGGAGTGAAAGGCGTCCATATTCAGGCCATCGAGTGGGAGAGCGCCATCGAAGGAATCGTCAAAGCCGCAGGATTGTATCCGAGACCATAATCTGGAGCGAGCCGACCATGTCGGCGTAGAGGCACGGCAACACCCTGCTCTTGCGAAAACGCGGGTGCAGGCACGGTTGCCTTGGTCCAAATCAAAATAAGAATATGCCGAAAACCACTATTCTGGATCTCTATAAAAAGAAAACCGAGGGCAAAAAGATAACCATGCTCACGGCCTATGATTTTCCTACCGCTCAGATCGTGGATCAGGCCGGTATTGATATCATTCTTGTCGGAGATTCCGTCGGCATGGTAGTCCAGGGTCTGTCGAGCACGCTGCCGGTTACCATGGACGAAATGATTTATCACACAAAGATGGTCTCGCGTGCAGCTGCTTCCGCGATGGTTGTCGGCGATATGCCCTTTCTCTCTTATCAGGCGGACAGCAGCTGAGGCGATCAGGAATGCAGGGCGCTTCCTGAAAGAAGCAGGCGCAGAAGCCGTAAAGCTCGAAGGCGGCACCCAAATGGCCGGAATTATCCGCGCAATCGCGGATTCAGGCATCCCGGTTATGGCGCATATCGGCCTGACCCCGCAATATGTCCATGCGCTGGGCGGCTTTAAAGTGCAGGGAAAGAATGAGGCAGCCCGGGAAAAAATCCTAGCGGATGCCAAGTCGGTTCAGGATGCAGGCGCTTTCTCGGTAGTGCTTGAGGCCATGCCCGTTTCACTCGCGAGTGAAATCCGAAACGTCCTGCATATACCGACGATCGGCATCGGCGCAGGCGCCGATTGTGACGGACAGGTTCTGGTACTCCACGATCTTCTCGGCCTCTTTGACCGGTTCACTCCGAAATTCGTTAAACAGTACGCGCATCTGAAGGACCAGGCGCTCAACGCGATCAAAGAGTATAAGCGCGAAGTTGAGTCAGAAACCTTCCCCGGGCCCGAACACAGCTTTAAATAATAAATAAGTCTTATGTTATCATAAGTAACACTTATTAAGCTACTTTTGGTAACAATGGCATTTTTATCAATAAAATTTATAAGTTAATTAAAATAATTACTATTAATTATTGCTAAATTCAACGATTTTTTCTTGACTCATGAGTTATGCGATGGATATAATACTCCGTTTTTATAATTGTGATGCACTCGCTTTTTTCGATGAGAGCAGGGAGGGAAGATGCCTGAAGCCGCATTGAATGTTGTCCTCCTGCGATATACGCCCGATCCGGAAGAGGTCGTGGCAATGGCTGCGAAACTCTGCTATAGCCCGTCGGGTGTTGAGGAACTGAAGGAGAAGATCGAGGCCGGCGACCAGGCTGCATTCGTGGAGAAGCTCGCTTCCATAGGCCACCTTTCTCCGATCGAGCATGTGTCGTTTACCTTCGGCATTGAAGGGATATCAAGGGCATGTTCACATCAGCTTGTCCGTCACCGCGTAGCATCATATTCGCAGCAGAGTCAGCGCTATGTTAAGGCGGAACAGTTCGATTATATTATGCCGCCGAGCATTAAGCAGGATCCCGTACTAGCGCGTGAGTTTGAGCAGTGCATGGCGGAGGCACAGGAGAATTACACCAGGGTCCTGAAGCGTCTTGAGGAACTGGGCTTCAAAGGAGAGGCAGGACGGCAAGATGCGCGCTACCTTCTGCCGAATGCGGCCGAAACCAAGATAGTCGTTACCATGAACGCGCGGGAGCTTCTGCATTTCTTCCGGGTACGGTGCTGCAATCGTGCTCAGTGGGAGATCCGGGAGATGGCGGAGCGAATGCTCGGGCACGTAAAGAAGGTCTCGCCGACGATCTTCGAGAAGTCCGGACCAGGCTGTTTGCATGCAGCCTGCTCCGAAGGCAAGATGACCTGCGGTAAGATAGAAGAAGTAAGGAAGAAGTACGGAGTGAAAAAATAAAGGAAATCTCAGAGATCAGTAGTCAGTATAGTCAGGGGTCAGGAAAAGAGCTGTGCCCGTGACCTCTGGACCCTGGTATCTGGAGCCTTTAGTTTGAGATACAATGGGTTTTTCAATAGCAGTTGCAGGAAAGGGCGGCACGGGCAAGACCAGTTTGTGCGGCCTTACCGTTCGATATTTGACAGAAAAGAAGCGCGGTGCAGTTCTCGCAGTTGATGCCGATGCAAACGCGAACCTGAATGATGTGCTCGGCGTCAAGGTCCATGCCACGGTCGGGAAGCTACGGGAGACGTCACTTGAAGCGGTAAAGTCCACGGCCCCCCGGCCGGGCGGCATGAGCATGGAGCAGCTCTTCGACTACCAGATCCAGCAGGCCATTATTGAAGCAAAGGGCTTCGACCTGCTGGTTATGGGAAGGCCCGAAGGCGCCGGCTGCTATTGCGCGGCGAACAATATCATCCGCAAGTACATGGACAAGCTCGCCGACAATTATCCGTATACTGTGATGGACAATGAGGCCGGCCTGGAGCATCTGTCCCGCCGCACGACCCAGGATACTGACCTGCTGCTCATCATCAGCGACTCCTCGGTACGCGGCATCATGACGGCGGGCCGGATCGGGGAACTTGTACAGGAACTGAAATTAAACGTCAAGCGGTCGGTCCTCGATTGTGAACCGGGTGCAGGACGGAACCAGCCAGGACAAATCGCTCATTGATACGATCGGCCAGCAGGGTCTGGAGTTCGCCGGGTTTATGTCCGAGCGATGAGCTCATTTTTGAGTATGATCTGAACGGCAAGCCGCTTGTCCAGCTTCCCGCCGGATTCAAAGGCGCTTACCGGTTTTTTTCGGTATCTGGACAAGCTGATACCGTAAGCTGATGAACAGAAAATACCGTTCGCCATTATCGGCGCAGGTCGTGTCGGCAGTTCGGTAGGGTTCCTGTTGAAGCGGGCAGGATACCGGATAACACGACGTTGCGGCGCGGACGGAGGAATCGGCTCGAACAGCCGCGGCCTTTATCGGAGACCGGCCAGCCGACAAGCGATGTTGTTCGATCTGCAATAAATGCGGAGCTGGTTTTTATTACCACGCCCGACCGGGTCATCCAGGAAGTTTGCGAGAAGATTTCGGCAGCACGGTTCTTTCAAATCCCAGGCGCTCGTCATCCATATGTCCGGCGCTCATTCGCTCGATCTTCTGGATTCAGCGAAAGATGCCGGAGCCCGGCGGGCGGTTCTTCATCCGCTGCAGTCCGTGGCAACCAGTGAGCAGGGTATTAAGACGCTCCCGGGTTCTTATTTCCGGGTCGAAGCCGACCCCGAGGCAATGGATACGTCCCGGGAAATTGTAAAAGCCCTCGGCGGAATCGAACTTGTCATGCCGAAGTGGAGTTCGGACAAACAGTCTGCTGCGTTGTATCATGCCGGGGCCGTGGCGGTTTCGAACTATTTTGTTGCGCTTGTTCATTACGGCCTTACGTTTTATGAGTCGTTGGGCGCCGACAGAGAAGAAGCGCTCAAGGCGGTGCTTCCCCTCATCCGGGGAACGCTTCACAATATAGAGAGTGCTCGGCATACCGGACGCGCTGACCGGTCCGATTATGCGGGGCGATGTCCAGACCGTGCACGACCATCTTGCGGCAATGCAGCATCGTGCACCCGACGTTGGTCAAGCTCTACAAAGAACTCGGGCGCGAGACCGTTGCGGTTGCCCGGGAAAAAGAAAGTATATCCGTGGTGCGGCGGAAGAGTTGCTGCAACTGCTAGTAAAACTGGACGGAACAGATGTTGCAGTACCCGTTTTGGTTCAGGGAAACAATGCTGCCGACGATTATTATATCAGGAAGTACGAAAGGAGATTCACAGAGGATGATTATTATCGGAGAGAAAATCAGTGTTATGGTGAAGAAGGTGCGGGAGGCGCTGCAGAAACGCGACCCCAAGCCTATTCAGGAGCTTGCTGTGGCGCAGGCCAACGCGGGAGCTCACTATATCGACGTATCGATCGGCCCCGCCGAGGATGACGGTCCACAGCTCATGGACTGGGCCGTCAAGGTTGTGCATGAGGTTGTACAGAAACCGCTCTGTCTTGACACGACCAACGTGAAGGCCATGGAGGCCGGCATCAAGGCGCACAACAACCCTGGGGTCTTCCGATCATCAATTCCACTTCCAATGAGCCGGAGCGGTTCCCGATGATGGAGCTTGCAGGCAAGTACGGAACCAAGATCGTTGCGCTTACGCTCGGCAAGGGCGGCCTTCCGGCTGATGCCGAAGACCGTTGCGTCATCGCGCCGGAGATCATGGCGCGCGGCATGGAGTACGGCGTGTCGATGGAGAACATCTTCCTCGATCCGCTCATTCTGCAGATCGCGACCATGCAGGACCAGGGCAGACAGGCGATCCGCGCGGTCAGGATGTTCAAGGACCTGAATGATCCGCCGATGCAGTACCGTGGTGGGACTTTCGAACATCTCGAACGGCGCGCCGAAACATGTGCGGCCCATCATTAACCGGAACTACCTGGCCTTGCTCATGTATGAAGGGCTTACGTCGGCCATTATCGACCCGCTCGACAAAGACATGATGGATACGGTCAAGACCACCGAGATGATCATGGGCAAGACCATGTATGCGCATTCCTATCTGGATATGTAAATACAGGTCGGTTCAAGCACGCAAAATCAGGTGACAATGTCACGCAGTAAACTAATATTTTGAACTTGCTGGTACAATTTGACGTTTTCTATTGTCCTTGGACGAAAATTTGCTACTATGGCTAACATTTTTGAGGAGGTTTTCATGGCACTGATGATTCCGAAAGAGTCTTACAGCGGTAAAATTTTCAAGTACAGCTTGGATCCGGCGCAAAGGCAGTGACCATCGGCGGAGCGAGCGCACTTCCGTTTCTCGCCTTCGAAGGTACGTTCCCGAATAAGCCTGCCGTGGCGCTTGAGATTATGGACATCGAGCCGAGCGACTGGCCCGAAACCCTGAAAAAGGCAGTCGGCGGCGCATCCCGAACCCCGTGCAATGGGCGAAATTCTGCCAGCAGAGCGGCGCTGACGTGGTCGCGCTCCGGCTTATGGGCACCCATCCCGATCAGAAGAACAAGAGCGCCGACGAAGCGGCCAAGATCGCGGCGGAGGTTGCCGCGGCCATCGACATCCCGCTGATCATCCTCGGCAGCGGCCACGTGGAAAAGGACACCAGGTGCTCCAGGCTGCGCCGCGGCGACGCGCGGCAAGAACTGCGCCATCGGCAAGGCCGTGGAGGAGAACTACAAGACCGTTGCCGCGGCGGCCATGGCCAATGATCACAAGCTGATCGCCATGAGCCAGCTCGATGTGAACCTGGCGAAGCAGCTCAACATCCTGCTTACCCAGATGGGATTCGACAAGGAACGCATCATCATGGACCCCATGTCGTCGGCCCTGGGTACGGGCTCGAATATACCTACAGCGTCATGGAGCGCATCCGTCTGGCGGCGCTTTCCAGAACGACCCCATGATGCAGACCCCTGTTGTATGCGACATCGGCGCGAACGTCTGGAAGGTGAAGGAGACCATGGCGGCCGACGCGAAGTTCCGGAGTGGGGCGGTCTGGGGGACCGGGCCCTGGCCTGGGAGGCGGTACCGCCTCGGCCATGATCACGGCGGGCGCGGACATGCTGATCATGAGGCACCCCGGCGCGGCTGCTAAGGCCAAGGAAATCATCGCCGAACTGATGGGTAGCCCGCCAGAATTGCGGGAATTGGAAATTCCAAATTGCAAAACGCAAAAATAAATTTAATTTTCACTTTACAATAAAAGGAGTTCAGAATGGCACTTTCCGGTGTTGAAATATTCAAGCATCTTCCGAAGACCAACTGCAAGAAGTGTGGGCACCCGACTTGTCTCGCCTTTGCCATGAAGCTGGCCGCGAAGCAGGCGAGCCTCGATGCCTGCCCCGACGCCTCCGAGGACGCAAAGAAAATGCTGGGCGAATCTGCTGCACCGCCGATCCGGGGCATCACGCTCGGCTCGGCGACAAGGCCGTGAAGGTCGGCGAAGAGATCTGCCTTTTCCGCCACGAGAAAAAATTCTTCAACCCGAACGTGTTCGCCGTTGCGATAAAGGCTTCCGAAGCCGGGGACGCGGCTGCCAGGAAGATCGAGGCAGTCAAGAATTCCGAGATCGACCGTGTCGGCCAGAAGCTCCGGGTGGACGCCATTGCTGTGACCGACGAGGGCGGCGATGCTGCCAAGTTCGCTTCCGTGGTGAAACAGGTGGTAGACGGAGCGCCCGGGCGTCCCGATCATTCTGGTCAGCAAGACCCCGGCGGCGATCGAGGCGGGCATCGCGCACTGCGCGGCAAGAAGCCGCTCATCTACGCCGCCACCGCCGAGAACGCCGAGGCCATGGCGAAGATCGCCAAGGAGAAGAAGGCTTCCCTGGCCGTTCAGCCGACGGGCTCGACGCGCTTACCGCGCTTTCCGAGAAGGTCAAGGCTCTGGGCGTGGACGACCTGGTCCTCGATTCCGGCGCCCGCAAGGCCAAGGACATGATCGAGCACTTCACCATCATCCGGCGCGCGGCCATCAAGAAGAACTTCAAGCCGTTGGCTATCCCGGTCATCACGTTCGCCGGCCGCGACAACGCTGCCGAAGCCATGGTCGCGGCCATCGGCACGATGAAGTACGCCTCCATCGTCGTCCTGAACAACGTCGAAAAATGGAAGATGCTCGCGCTGCTGTCGCTGCGCCAGAACATCTACACCGACCCGCAGGTGCCGATGCAGGTCGCGCAGAACGTCTACAAGGTCGGCGATGCGAAAGAAAATTCGCCGCTCATGATCACCACGAATTTCTCGCTCTCGTACTTCATCGTCCGGGGCGAGGTCGAGAACAGCAAGGTTGCCGCCTGGCTGGCGGTCATGGACAATGAAGGCCTCTCGGTGCTCACCGCCTGGGCCGCCGGCAAATTTACGGCGAGCAAGATCGCGCAGTTCATCACCGACAGCGGCGTGGAAAAGAACATCGGCCACAAGGAGCTGATCATCCCGGGTATGTCGCCATCCTGTCCGGCGCCCTGGAAGAGAAGCTGCCGGGCTGGAAGATCACGGTCGGGCCGCGGGAAGCGAACCAGCTTCCGAGCTTCCTGAAGGCCAGGGGATAAGAACAGTTTAACCGCAGGGACGCAGAGAGTGCAGGGTTAAAGCGGCTCGTCGTTCTCCCTACGGTCTCGCAGTTTCCGCGGTAATACAACGTTACAAAGGAGTTACCCATGTCAAAAGTTATTGCGACCGGCGCCATACTGGGCGCCCACTACTACGTCAAGCAGGCCGAGGCCCTCGTCGAGAAGGCCATCACCGAAAAAGGCGCCGACTTCAAGTTCGAGTTCCCGGACACGGCGTATTTTCTTCCGCAGATGTTCGCCATGAACGGGTTCGAGGTGCGGACGGTCGGAGACATGAAGACCGCCCTCGAGAAACACGTGAAGCCGCTTCTCACGGACGCTCCCGACGACCACCTGTACAAGCCGTACCTGGGAGAGGCGCTGGACGCCGGCATGGCGACGCTCTTTGCCCAGGAAATGATCATGGCCATCCGGTACATCTACGGCCAGGAGCCGGTGAAGGATGACTCGATCGGGCTGACCTACAATGGGTTCATCTCCGACACCATCCTCCGGAACCTCGGCGTGCAGCTGGTGGACGGCTCGATGCCGGGATACGTCTGATCATCGGCGCCGCCGACAGCGATGAACAGGCTTTCGAGATCGCCCGGGATCTCAGCAGAAGAACATCCTGACCCTCATGTGCGGCAACGTCAACGGCGACAGCATGACCAAGCAGCTCCTTCAGAAAGGGGTGCAGCTGGGCTGGGACACCCGTCTTGTACCGCTCGGACCCGAAGTCGAGCACGCCATCTACGCCTTGAACTGGGCGGCCC
>CAVVUN010000002.1:0-675504 GCA_963751455.1 Nitrospirota bacterium | reverse complement strand
TCCGGGGCGCACGCCGGCCCAAAGCCGGTTCTCGTACTCCGGAAGACTGTGGAAACGGATAGATCGAGAGGATGATGGCGAGGGGATCCTTGCTCTGAAAAGCTTGCACTTTTTTGAAATAAAAGAAAGGAATGTCGACAGCTAAAAGGGCGGCCTTTGAGCCGCCCTTTGATTTGATTTACTATTAGATAGAGGTTAATCTGACTTACTAAGTCAGCTTTTTTACTTCGTCCCCGATCCGCCTACGCCCTTTTCGTTGAGCTTGGCATGGGCCGCTGCAATGCGCGCGATCGGCACCCGGAACGGGGAGCAGCTCACGTAGTTGAGCCCTGTCTTGTAGCAGAACTCGACGCTGGCCGGGTCGCCGCCGTGCTCGCCGCAGATGCCGACTTTCAGGTTCGCCCTCGTTTTGCGGCCCTTCTGCACGCCCATCTTTACGAGCTCGCCGACACCCTCCTGGTCCAGGGTCTGGAACGGGTCTTTTTCAAGGATGTTGTTCTCGGTATAATAGCCGATGAACTTGCCGGCGTCGTCGCGGCTGAACCCGAAGGTGGTCTGGGTGAGATCGTTCGTGCCGAACGAAAAGAACTCGGCATCTTTCGCGATCTCGTCCGCGATGATGGCTGCGCGCGGCAGCTCGATCATGGTGCCTACCAGGTACTCGACCCTGACGCCCTTCTTTTCCATCACCTCTTCAGCGGTCTTCTTGATCAGGTCCTTCTGGTTCTGGAATTCCTTCTGGATTCCCACAAGCGGGATCATGATCTCGGGCACTACTTTCTTGCCCTTCTTTGCGAGTTCGCAGGCGGCCTCGATGATGGCCCTGGTCTGCATGCGGGTTATCTCGGGATACACGATTCCCAGGCGGCATCCTCGATGCCCGAGCATCGGGTTCAGCTCATGGAGCGACTCCACACGATGGAGGAGTTTTTCCTTCCTGGTGATAGATGCCTTGGGGGCCTTCTTCGCCTGCATCACCGCGACCTCGACCATAAGTTCCTCGCGCTTGGGCAGGAATTCATGGAGCGGCGGGTCGAGGAGCCGGACCGTCACCGGGTAGCCTTCCATGGTCTCGAAAAGACCCCTGAAGTCCGACCGCTGCATGGGCAGAAGCTTGGCCAAAGCCTTCTCGCGGTCCTCCGTAGTATCTGCCAGGATCATCTGCTGCACAATGGGCAGGCGCTCCTCGGCGAAGAACATGTGCTCGGTCCTGCAGAGCCCGATGCCTTCTGCCCCGAATTTCCGCGCCATCTTTGCGTCGCGCGGGATGTCGGCGTTGGCGCGCACTCCCATCGTCCGGAATTCGTCGACCCATGACATAAGCGTGCCGAAATCGCCGCTGACCTCCGGGTCCTTGGTGGGAACTTTGCCGATGATGACGCGGCCGGTGCCGCCGTCGATCGTGACATAATCGCCAAGCTTCAGCGTATACTTGCCGACCGTGAACTTCTCAGCCTTGAGGTCCACCTTGATCGATTCGCATCCCGCAATACACGGTTTGCCCATGCCGCGCGCGACCACGGCCGCATGCGACGTCATGCCGCCGCGGGCTGTAAGAATGCCCTTGGCCGCGTCCATACCATGTATGTCGTCGGGTGTTGTTTCCGGCCGGACAAGGATAACGGGTTCCTTCTTTGCCATCTTCACTGCTTCATCCGCCGTGAACACGATTTTGCCGGAAGCGGCGCCCGGCGAAGCCGGCAGACCCTTGGCGATTACCTCGATCTTCGCTTTCGGATCGATGATGGGATGCAGGAGCTGATCCAGAGAAGCGGGTTCTACGCGGAGCACCGCCTCTTCCTTCGAAATCAGTCCCTCGGCCACCATGTCGACCGCGATCTTGACCGCCGCGTGCGCCGTGCGCTTTCCGGTCCTGGTCTGGAGCATGAAGAGCGTTTTTTCCTGCACCGTGAATTCGAAATCCTGCACGTCGCGGTAATGCTTCTCGAGCCGCGACGTAATGTCGCGAAGCTGACGGTACACCTCGGGCATTTCCTTTTCAAGATCGACGATCGGGTGCGGCGTACGGATGCCGGCAACCACATCTTCGCCCTGGGCATTCGTCAGATATTCTCCGTAGAATTCCTTTGCTCCGGTGGAGGGATTTCTCGTGAAGCCCACCCCGGTGGCGGAGGTGTCGCCCATGTTTCCGAACACCATCGCCTGGACGTTGACCGCGGTGCCGAGATTGCCCGGTATGTCGTTCAGTCTGCGGTAGGTGATCGCGCGGGGGTTGTTCCAGGAACCGAAAACCGCGTCCCGGGCCATTATCAGCTGTTCCCAGGTGTCCTGCGGAAATTCGCGCTTGGCCACCTGCTTTACCCTGGCCTTGAACTTGTCGACCATCGCCTTCAGGTCCTGCGCGGTAAGCTGGATATCGAGATTCACCTTCTTCTTTTTCTTTGCCTCGTGGATAATGTGCTCGAACTGGTCCTTCTCGATGCCCATGACGACGTTGCCGAACATCTGGATGAAGCGGCGGTACGCGTCCCACGCGAAGCGTTCATTGCCTGTCCTGCGGATCAGTCCCTGGATCGTCTGGTCGTTCAACCCGAGGTTCAGGACGGTATCCATCATGCCGGGCATTGAGAACTTCGAACCGGACCGCACGGACACCAGGAGCGGGTTCTCCACATCGCCGAACTTGAAAGTGCCGCCCAGCGCGTCTTCTACTTTTTTCATGTACCCGCGCATCTCGCTGTCGAGACCGTCGGGTACGCGTTTATCCAGTTCGTAGAACAGGTTGCAGACCTCGGTCGTAATCGTAAATCCCGGAGGCACGGGTACGCCTGCGTTGGTCATCTCGGCAAGGCCCGCGCCTTTGCCCCCGAGCAGGTCCTTCATGGTGCCTGTCCCATCAGCTTTTCCGCTGCCGAAAAAATAAATGTATTTCTTGCCTGTAGCCATGTGACTATCCCTCCCTGGAAAAGTTTGGTATCTGTTTTTGCCGCAAAGAAATCAGCACGAAGTTTTCTTAGAGCGTTCGCGCCTTGGCGGCATCATTTCGGTTTCATGCTTTTTTCGTTTCTTCAGTGCTTAATACAAGCCTCGAAAAGTCCGCGATGCGGGAAAAAAGGCCTGTAATGCCGGCAAGAAGCGCAAGCCGGTTGTTCTTCACGTCCGGGTCCTTGTCCATTACCATGACGGTATTGAAGAAAGAGTCCACGTGCTTTCTGAGCGAAGCGATGTCGCCCAGCGCTCCGCGAAAGTCGAGTCTGCCGGTCTTTTCCTTCACCAGTTCCCGGATGCCGGTAAACGCTTCGTACAAGGCTTTTTCGGCATCCTCTTTCAGAAGCGAGGCCGTGACTTTCCCTTTGAAGTCCTGCGGCAGGATATTGCCGGCCCGCTTCAGCGCTGTAACAAGCGGCTCATAATCTTCGGAGGTCCGCAGGCCGTCGAGCGCCTTTACCTTCTCACGGGCGATCAGCGGATCATCGAAATCCACGGAAAGAGCCGCATCAACAACGTCGGACCGGAGTCCTTCGGCCGCAAGCATTCCCGCCAGGCGCTGTCGAAAGAAATCGCGCGTATCGAGCTCGACGGTCTTCGCCTTTTCCTTTGTCAGTCCCAGTCCTTTCACCGCCTCCGCTATAAGCGCAGTGAGTGAAAGGCCCTTGTTCCGGTAAAACAGGATGGCAAGGATTGCAACCGACTGTCTTCGAAGTCCATAGGGGTCTTCGGAGCCGCTCGGGATCAGGCCGGCGGAAAAACAGCCTGCAATCGTATCTATCCGGTCCGCAATGCCGACGCACACGCCTTCGACCGTCTTCGGAAGGATGTCCCCGGCAAAACGCGGAAGGTAGTGTTCCAGAATCGCTTCCGCTGTCCTGGGATCCTCGCCTGAAGAGAGGGCGTAATACTTTCCCATAACACCCTGGAGCTTCGGAAACTCTCCGACGACTCCTGTCAGCAGATCGGCCTTGCATAAATACGCGGCCCGTCGGGCTATATCGGGGTCCGCCCCGAAATGGGGCGACAGGTAAACGGCTATTTTCCCGACGCGCTCGGTCTTATCATGGATGGTTCCAAGCTTTTCCTGATAGGTTACTTTCTTCAGCGCCTCGACACGGTCTGCAAGAGGCGTCTTTAAATCGTGATCAAAGAAATAGGCCGCATCCGAGAGACGCGCCGCAAGAACCCTTTCGTTCCCTGCCCGAACGACCTGCATGTCCTCGGCCCGGGTGTTGCTTATAGTGATGAAGTGAGGGAGCAGGCCGCCGTCGGCCGTTATGAGGCTGAAATACCGCTGGTGCTCGCGCATTGCGGTAATTAAAACTTCTTTGGGAACGCGCAGGTACTCGCCGGAAAAACTTCCGAGCACCGCGACCGGATATTCGACGAGATTGGCCACCTCTTCAACGAGCCCCGGATCGTTCAGAACCGTTCCGCCCTTCGACAGCGCCAGTTCCCGGATCTGCTGCACGATCCGCTGTTTGCGCACTTCAGGATCGATAATAAGAAAGTTCGGCTCTGCCTGCTGGGTATAGGACTTGAAGTCCTTGACCAGGAACGCTCCCGGGCTCATGAACCGGTGTCCCCGTGAAAGGCTGCCGCTCCTGATGCCGTCCAATTCAAACTCTACCACAGCGCCCCCGAGCAGGGCAAGTATCCAGTGAATCGGCCGCGCAAACCGGATATCCCTGTCCATCCAGCGCATCGTTTTGGGGAAGGGTATCGAAAGGATAAAGCCGGGCATCGCCTGCTTCAGCCAATCCCCGGTCGGACCGCCCTTTTCGTCTATGCGGGCGACAAGGTATTCGCCCTTGTCCGTCGTTTTTATCCGGAGTGCTTCCGTAGTAACGCCGTTCTTCTGCGCGAACACGAGCGCTGCCTTCGTCGGTTTGCCCTCGGCGTCGAAAGCGATCTTTTTGGGAGGACCGACAGTTTCTTTCGAAACATCCTGCTGCCGTTCCGCTATTTCCGCGTACAGTACAAGACGCCTCGGCGTGCCGAAGACCCTTATCTCGCCGTCAAGTGACACCCGTCCTGAAGCAAGAAGCCCTGTGAAAAGCTCCTTCATCTTCTGGAGGGCCGGGTTGATGAACCTGGACGGAATTTCCTCAGTCCCGATCTCTAGTAAGAATTCTTTCGACAAGCAAAACTCCTCACGAACTAATAACCACGGATGAACACGGTAAAAACAAAAGATTATCAACCACAGGTTAACACAGGTGTGCGCAGATTAATCTAATAACGGAATAATTAGGGAATTAACCCCGATTTCAACCGTGTTTATCCGTGGTTACAAGTCTTCTATTTCTTCAGCATCGGGAAGCCCTTTGCCTCCCGGTCCGCGAGATACGCGTGGGCGCAGAGCCGGGCAAGTTTCCGGACGCGGCCGATATAACCCGTGCGTTCGGTTACGCTGATGGCGCCTGCCGCATCGAGCAAATTGAATGTGTGCGAACATTTCAGGCAAAAGTCGTACGCCGGAAAAACAATGCCTGCCTTGACAAGTTTTTCGCTTTCGCGCTCATAGGACTCGAACTGCCGGAACAGCATCTCCTTGTCCGACAACTCGAAATTATATTTCGAAAACTGAACCTCCGTATCGTGGTGGATGTCCCCGTACCTGACTCCTTTTGTCCACTCGAGATTGAACACGTTGTTCACTCCCTGAAGATACATCGCAAGGCGCTCGATTCCGTAAGTCAGCTCCGCGGAAACCGGCTTGAGATCGATCCCGCCCACCTGCTGAAAATAAGTGAATTGAGTGACTTCCATACCATTGAGCCATACTTCCCAGCCCAGCCCCCACGCGCCGAGCGTGGGCGATTCCCAGTCGTCTTCAACAAAACGGATATCATGCTTTAACGGATCGAGTCCGAGTTTTACGAGGCTTTCGAGATACAGTTCCTGAACATTCTGAGGGTGCGGCTTTAAAACGACCTGGAATTGATAGTAATGCTGCATCCTGTTCGGGTTTTCGCCGTACCGTCCGTCCGTCGGCCTGCGCGACGGCTGAACATAGGCCGTTTTCCACGGCTCGGGCCCCAGAACGCGCAGAAAGGTTGCGGGATGAAAAGTGCCGGCGCCTACTTCAGTATCATAAGGCTGGTGTATCACACAGCCCCTGGAGGCCCAGAACTCCTGTAAGGTTAGTATAAGATCCTGGAATGTCAATGATTGTCCCTGCCCGGCAAAGAGAATCGGATGTCTCTGTTATCAGAATTTGACTTTAGATTTTACTTCGTTTTTGCTGCAGGCCAAAGACAGCTGCCGTGTAAAAATTATTGCGATTATCCTAAAAAAGCATTTGGGACGCAGAAAAATCGGATAAACGCAGATAAGGTCGGATAAAAAAACGTTCTTGTATCGTAAAAGCAGTCACCCCGCGGGTCAATTTTTTTCTCTAAAAATTCTTTTGTTTGATCTGCGGTTATCTGCGTTCATCTGCGTCCAGCTGCCGTTTTCAGGATTATTGCTGCTGTTTCCGGGGCTGTCCGGACAAGCGCGGAACATTAAAAAATAGATTGTTATTATACAAAAAACGAGTCTCTTGTCAAGAAAAAGAGTAATTATTATAAGGTAATAAGATACTATTATGAGGGGCGTTTTGACATGATACGCATGAGAATGAGCATGGGAAAACGGGACGACATTTCGCTACACCTGCCACATCATGGCCTCGAAATCGTCGGTTGGAGCCTTGAACTGGATAAAGCCGCGGTATGGCCATTTCTCGATCTCCGACCCGGCCCGTTCCACGGTCACAAAGACCTGCACGTCGTCGTTCGGCTTTATACCGAGCAGCTCGAAGGGTACGGCAACTTCTATTATATCATTGGCCGCGACGGTATTGATTGCCGCCGCCTGGTTCCGTTTTCCGTTCTCGAACCGGAACAGTGCGGCGCTTACGCGGCGTTCGCTGGGTACGACCCCTATTTCGAGATCGTAGCCCTTCGGGTTTAAAAAATTGATGAAAAATGCGAGGTCCGTCACCTTCTCGTCCTTCAGGTTCCCGCTGACGTCGAGACGCATGAACATGTTCTTCAGATCGAAGCCGTAGTAGATATGCGAGATGATGGAAGCGCCCCGGTGCATGGCGCCGCCGCCCTGGCTGACGTCGTAGAATCCGGCGGGAAGCCATTCGAAATAGTTCGTTACCTGTCCGTCTATAATGGGCGAGATAAAAGCGGTCAGTTCCACAGTGGGCAGCGCCTGGCGGTCCTCGCGGAGCACGGAGATCTGCAGTTCGTCGGGCACATCGAGACCGATAATACGGTACACATTCATGAGATGCGTTCTGAACAGCAGGTCGAACTCTTCGTCATTCTCGGAATAATGGTCGTCTCCGTACCACCAGCACCAGTCGCTTCCCTCGGCGATATAGATTTCCTCCCATGCCTTTGCAAGCGCCTCAGGCTCGCCATTGCGTGAAGCGTATTCAGTAAGAGCGTTGCGGGTCATGGAAAGAAGGTCCCATGCCTGGTTGTCCTCTTCGTGTCCGATCCATATGCGGTAATTTGCATTGATCCAGGACCCCGCATGGAGCCGTTCGATCCGGGCCTGCGCCGGATGTTCCTTCAGGTATTCGCCCACGCTGACGCAGCGCAGTCCCTGCTCGCGGCTCAACTTTTCGTAAAGATAGAGGAAGAAGTCCCTCCCGTCGTTCTGATAGTATTCCCAGGCATTTTCCCCGTCCAGGATGATCGAGACCAGGTGCGGTCCGTTGGAAACGCTCTTGCGCACGCGGTGCAGCCGGTCGATGAGATCGTGAACCGCGTTTTTATAATCCCATTTCGAGTAGACGAAGCCGATGAGGTCGGAAAGTGTATGATCGCGGAAAACCATTGATACCGGCCGATCCGGCTTGCCTGCCAGGTATGGCTTGTACAAAACGTCCGGGTTCTTCATGACGCCGGCGAAGTCGCGTTCTATATGGATTCCAAGCGAGCGCGCAAGAACGCCCTCGTCGGTCCCGATCCAGCTGACGCCGGAATCAGCTATGAGCGGAAGGATCTCCTCGGCAACGGACCCTTCAGACGGCCACATTCCCGCCGGTCTCGCTCCGAACAGTTTTTCATGAAACTCGAGAGCACGCTCGATCTGGGCGCGGGCATCTTCAGGATGCGCGAACCTGTTTGCCGGCAGGCGTATGTCCGGCGCCGCTGCCTTTGCAAGATCCGTGTCGCACAGGAGCGGCAGAATCGGGTGATAAAAAGGCGTTGTCGTAAGTTCAATGCTTCCCATTTCAGAAAGCTTCCGGTACTCCGGGATGATCAGGGCCATAACGTCCCGCTGTTTTTGAATGAGAAGCGCCTTTTCATTCTCGCTGAAACCGGAGCCTTTCTCGATCATTCCCTTCAGGAACGGGTCCGTGTACTTGAAAAGCGGATCGAACCAGGTAAGGTTGAACCAGACCTGAAGGTCCAGATAGTCCTGGGTCGTATAATAGCGGGTGGCGTTCCGGAAATCGTTCGGAGATACGCTGTATCCCCTGCGGTCCAGCAGCTGCCAGTAACCGGCATACGGCTTGATCATGGTGTCCCAGTTCGCCATGAATGAATTTTTCAATAAAAAGTGCTTGTCCTCCTGGTCGAGGTCAACGGCAGGCTTGGCGGCGAGCGCAAGAAACTTGTCTGAGGCCCCATTCTCTACATAATCGAGGATCTGCTTCAGGAGGGAAGGAACGAGATTAAAGGTCTGATGGATCTGGGGAAAATCGTTCAGGAGCGCCGGCATGTCGTAGTAATCCTTGATTCCGTGCATGCGCACCCAGGGAAGAATATAGGAGCCTGAAATATCATCCTTGTAGTAAGGCTGATGCATGTGCCAGACGAACGCTATGGAGAGGGGATGGTCGGACATGGAATATCAGTGCGGCTGAACTGGTCGGAGCGTCTTCCGTTTAAGTCAAAGGGATGATGAATAAATTTACGGTTCGTTATAATAGTACACTATCTCACCGGGCCGCGCAAGGCCCAGTTTGTCGCGCGCGATTCTTTCAAGATGGGCGGGATCCGTTCTGAGAGAGTGAACGTCTCCAACAAGTTTTGCATTATCCTGCTTCAGCTTCGCAATCTCACCGGACAGTCGATCAGACTGCGCCTTCATCCGGTAATATTTGACAAGCCCCATCTCGCCGAAAATGAATGTTGCGAGCAGGTAAAGCGCGAGAAGAATACCGGCAGCGAAAACCAGCTTCTTCCCGCGGGCAGTATTTGCATTGGATCTGCTTTTCACATAATTCCGCTTGCGCATGGTATTCCCTGGAATCTTACCGCTCGCCGGGCCTGAAAAACAAAACCACGAAGACCTTCTTCGTGGTAAGAATTCATAGTTACCGCAGCTGCTTTCTAATCCGTGGTCGAGTTATTATTTCTTTTTCGTGGTCTTCTTCGCTTTTTTTGCCGGGGCTTTCTTCGTCGCCATAATAATCTTCACCCCCTTTCATCAATAAGTAGGTTAGATAGCATCAAACATATGAAGCCGCATGAACAATCCTGTATCGATCAATACCGCTTTTATAAATTCGCCGGGGGGGTTGCCCCCCGGCGTGCCCCATCCCGGGGAATGGTATAAAAACTACTTCTTTTTGGTGGCTTTCTTCTTGGTCGCTTTCTTCTTCGCTTTCTTCTTGGCTGCCATTATCGCTCCACCCCCTTTCGGAATACCGCGTTCGGACTTAAGCGGCCTTATCTTGAAACGAGCTGAGGAACATCATTCAGCAGTGACATCTGCGAGTATTTTTCCCGTATTCTGCCGTTTACGATGGACAGGAATTCTTCGGCGTCTTTTATAGCCTGCCCCGCCTCGTACCGGGAGATGATACGGCCTGCTTCTTCCATGAAGCTTTGATATTTTCTCCGCATACGGTCGAATTTGTTGTTCATGCTCTTATGCTGCTCGCCGAGAAGCATCCCCGATGCCGTTACGACCGTCTTATGCGTGTCCCTGCTGCGGACGCCTTTTGGCCTGAAGCCTTCGGACAGAATAAGCGCCCGTGCGGAGCGCGCCATTGCCTGGTACGCCGCGGCAAACGCCCATTCTTCGTCCTTTTCCTGCAAAAATTTACTCGTCGCAAGATCCCGCTCTGCCCTGGTTACAAGGGCGATCACCTCGGCGATCTCGGCAGTCCGCTCTTCAACTATCCCCATGTCTTTGAGCGCGTTATAATTCATCTTCCTTACCTACGAGAAAAATTTTCTTGCCTTTCAAAATTTCCCGGACGAACGGATCCTTCGATTCTTTTCGCTTTCGGTATTCCTGTTCGTCAAAGACCAGATAATCGATCTCACGCTGCAGTTTTTCTTCCAGGATCATTACCATATCGTTTAATTCCGTAATGTTCGCCTGGCCTATAACCATGAGATTGATATTGCTGTCCTCTTTTTCAGAGCCTTTCGCATAAGAACCATAGAGGAACGCGGTGCGAACTCCTTTGAGCCTGGACAGGGACGCTTTCATGGATCCCTGCACTCCCGTGGTTTTGAATATCAGGCCTTTCATCTCGGGATAGATCGGGGAGTTCTTATTTACGAAATAATATTTCTGGACTCCCCTCTTCTCCCTGGCCAGCAGTCCCATCTTAACCAGGTTATCAAGCTCTCGCTTGATTCCGGCAGCATCCTTGCCGATGTGCCGTGCGATTTCTCTTAAATAGAACTTGTCATCCGGATTATTAAAGAACAGGCCCAAAAGCTCCGCTCTTGTTGAAGAGAAGAGTTTTGTCAGCACAATCATTCACCTCGTAGACAAATATACAACAATAGTGTACGTTTTGTCAACAAGAAAATATAAGAAATTATATTTCCGAGACTTAGACAATTTATCAACAGCAAAAATGGTACAAAATATTTTTGTCACAAATTTAATGGTAAAAAGCACATTTTCCCAATTTTTTCTTGCAGCTGCCGTCGCGCGGGTTAAATATCATTTCCGGAATAAAATATTCGTATTAACATTGACCCGCTGACGATATTTTTATTTTCAAGAGAATACTCCAGCAAACAAGCCGATTATTTTCTGCGTTGCGTGTTTTTTCTCCGCGTGCGGCAATTGCTTTCCCGAATAGTTGAAATTGCTTTTTCGAAACACACCGCCATCAAGCCGAAGCAATGTGGTACGAAATGATCAATACCGGGCATCTAATAACGCGGCCATAAGTCTTCCGAACTTTATGCTTCTCTCAAATCGCAAGTTATGGTATTATATTGTCGGAACTTTTATGTTGACATAAAGTCTTCAATAATATAACGGCGCACGGAGAGGTATGAACTTTACTGAATTGAATTTGCCTGCTGAAGTACAACGTGGAATCGATGATGTCGGATTTCTCATCGCCACTCCGGTACAGGAGGCAGTAATCCCGCGATCTATCCGCGGTGAAGATATCGCGGCGCAGGCTCAGACCGGCACCGGAAAGACCGCGGCTTTCCTTATCTCTCTGCTTACGCGCATGATCAGGAACCCCGTACAAGACTGCAGCGAATCCCCGCAGGCGCTCATCATTGCCCCTACCCGGGAACTGGCAGACCAGATCTACCATGAAGCACTTCGGCTCGGCCAATATACGGGTTTCCGTTTTCTGGCCGTTTACGGCGGGGTCGATTACCATAAACAGATGGATACGCTTCAAAAGGGCGTCGATGTTCTGATCGGCACGCCGGGCAGGCTGATCGACTATTACAAGCAGCGCGTGTATACCCTCAAGAAGACAAAGTATCTCATCATAGACGAGGCAGACCGGATGTTCGACATGGGTTTCATCGACGATCTCCGATACCTCATCAAAAAGATGCCCCCCTTTACAAAGCGGCAATCCATGCTCTTCTCGGCGACGCTGTCGTACCGCGTCATGGAGCTCGCCTACGAGCACATGAACCTGCCTGAAAAAATTTCCATCACGCCGGAGAAGCTGACGGTCGAGCAGGTCGAGCAGGTGCTGTACCATGTCGGGAAACACGAAAAGCTTTCTCTTCTGCTCGGCATCCTGGAACAGGAAGCGCCCGAGCGCACACTCATCTTCGTTAATACGCGGCGGGCTGCCGAGATGGTCGTTGAGCGTCTGAAGCGCAACGGCCGGAAGGTGGAAGCGATAACCGGTGATATCATCCAGAAGAAGCGGCTGCGGATCCTCGAGGAGTTCAAACAAGGCAAAATCCCGATCATGGTGGCCACCGATGTCGCAAGCCGCGGCATTCACGTCGAAGGCGTTTCGCATGTCATAAATTTCGATCTGCCCCAGGACTCCGAGGACTACGTGCACAGGATCGGCCGGACCGGGCGCGCCGGCGCAACGGGCAAGGCTGTTTCGCTTGCTGATGAGGAATACGTCTATTCGCTTGAGGACATTGAGAAATTCATAGGCCAGAAGATCCCGGTAGCATGGGCCGAGGACAACATGTACGTCAGGGAAATCCGCAGAACAGCCGAGGAAAAACAAAGAAGCGATAAGGAGCGCCTCGCAACCCGCCTTCACACTCCCCAGAAGCGCCACGTTCATTCACGCGCAAAACATTAACGAGCTGTTGCCCAAACCGATTTTGTGCTTCGACAGGCTCAGCACGAACGGAAAAATTTATTTGTACTAGTCAATGGCTACACCGTTCGCCCTGAGCCTGTCGAAGGGTGAACGGGGGTTTGGGCAACAGCCCGTTAACATTCGACACCGTGCAATACCAATGTAGCAGACCTGTGCTATAATCTAATTGACGAAAATATTCGGATAAAATCAATCTGAAATATTTCCGCTATTTGCGAAAAAGCCGGAGGTGCCGCGTATTGATAAGTTGAGCAAGGAGGTGTCGAATGAGCGCTCTCACGACCCAAACCGAACATCCCTGGACCAGATTCTATGAGGCGGGAATACCCGCCGCCCTTGACTACCCCGCAGTGACCCTGGGCGAAATGCTGTCCGAGACCGCAAAGAAGTTCCCCGAGCATACCGCTATCCTTTTCTACGGAAAGAAAATTAAATACCACGAACTCGATCATTTGGCCAATAGATTTGCCCGGGCGCTTGCCGGTCTTGGCGTGAAAAAGGGTGATCGTGTGGCGCTGATGCTTCCGAACATCCCGCAAATGGTCATAGCCTACTACGGAACGCTTCGGGCGGGCGCCATAGTCGTGTCGACAAACCCGCTGTACCAGGACCATGAACTAGAAGTCCAGCTCAAGGACAGCGGCGCCGAAACCCTTGTGGCGGTCGATATGTTCCATCCGGTGATTTCACGCGTCCTTGCCCGGACAGCCGTCAAACGCACGATCCTGTGCGGCATCCGGGACTTTCTTCCCTTTCCGAAGAACCTGCTCTACCCGGTGAAGGCAAGACTTGAAAAACAGTGGATCAGTGTGAAGCGGGTGCCTCCTCTCTACGATTTTGTCGATATCATGAGACACGAGTCCGAAGCCCCGGTGGATGTGCCTGTTTCCCCTGAAGACATCGCCCTTTTCCAGTATACCGGCGGCACCACCGGCATTCCCAAAGGCGCGGTCCTTACTCACCGGAATCTTGTCGTAAACGCCGTACAAAGCAGGGCGTGGCTCAATCTGCATGAAGAAGGAGTGTCGAAGTTCCTTGCGGTTATTCCCTTCTTCCATGTATATGGCATGACTATCGCAATGAACCTCGGAATCCTCATTGGCGCGGAACTGATCCTGCTGCCGAAATTCCATACCAAGCAGGTGCTTGAATTCATCGATACGTATCGCCCGATGATCTTCCCCGGCATTCAGGCAATGTATCTTGCCATAGGCAACTTTCCGCAGGTCAGCAATTACGACCTGAGCTCCATAAAAGTCGCCATCAGCGGGGCGGGCCCGCTCATGCACGAGGTGCAGGAGCGGTTCGAGCACTTGACCCACGCCAGGATCGTCGAAGGATACGGCTTGTCCGAGGCGTCGCCGGTTACCCATGCAAACCCGATCTTCGGCAACCGCAAGATCGGGAGCATAGGGCTGCCCTGGCCCGATGTGGAAGCGAAAATTGTGGATATAGAGACCGGGAAAAAGACCATGCCCGTGGGAGAGACAGGAGAACTGGTGGTCAAGGGTCCCCAGGTCATGAAAGGGTACTGGAACAAACCCGAGGAGACCGCCCATGCGCTCCGGGACGGCTGGCTCCATACCGGGGACATAGCAAAAAGGGATGAAGACGGTTACTTTTTCATAGTCGACCGGATCAAGGACATGATCAAGACGGTCGGAGAGAACGTTTATCCCCGCGAGGTTGAAGAGGTGCTTTTCAGCCACCCGAAGGTGAAGGAAGCCGTTATTGTCGGGATTCCGCAGGACTTCATGGGCGAGGAGATCAAGGCGTATATCGTGCTCAAGGACAATGAAACCGGAACAGCCGAAGAGCTCATCCAATTCTGCCGCGGCCAGCTTTCGAAGTTCAAAGTGCCCAAAAAAGTCGAGTTCCGGAAGGAACTGCCGAAGACGCTGGTAGGCAAGGTGCTCAGAAGACTGTTGCGGGACGAAGAACTGAAGAAGATGCAGAAAGCGTGAAAATCCATTTTAGCCGCAGATTTGCGCAGATATACGCAGATTATTTACGGCAATCGACGGGATAAGTCCCTACGTGTCGGCCGGGACTTCGCCCGGCAGACATGGTCCCTTCGGGACAGAAATAACAACAAAAAGTCAAAGGCGTCTCTCGCAAAGCCGCAAAGAACGCAAAGAAAACTTTTATGAGGTTACGCCTCAGACCAATAAAGCAAAAGTAAAACCTTAAAACGATCTCACACGAAGCCACTAAGACACGGAGAAAGACAAAAAAATCGAAAGACAAAAAATTCAGTTTTCTTCTTTGTGGCTTCATGGCTTTGTGTGAAAATTGGGTTTTGGTTTTGACTCGACTAAAAACTCAAGATGTTGGTTCGTAAAGTAGCTTTAAGTCTGGTTTTAAACCCGGCGATTTGGCCTTCCTTTGCGAGCGCAATATAATCCTGTTTTTGCATTAAATTCTTTTTAAAGATCGACAATCTTTTGTCGATGTTATAGGCGTAAGCGCCTAGTGTAGTGTCTCACAAACGACTGGTGTTATCATAGCGCGGCAGTAGGCCGCAGCCAAACTTGTAGGGCAAGGCTTTAGCCTTGCTGAAAGCGCCGGAACAGCAGCAACCCTAAAGGGTCGCCCTGCAAATTCATCAGCAAATATTTATGCAAAGATAAGTTTTCGATGAAATCATCATAACACCGTCCATTTAAGAGACACTACACTAGCCGGAAGGGGCTCCACTCGTACGCAGATTTCACGAAGAAAGCAAAAAGATTAAGAATTAGTTTTAAAGCCCGCTTTCTTTGTGGGGCACTTGTAAGGTAACTTCTTTTAGTAATTTTTTTTCTGCGTTCATCCGCGTTTATCTGCGTTCCAAGGGAGAGGTTCAGATGAAAGAAGTCGTCATCATAGACGGGTTTCGAACGCCGTATGTAAAAGCCGGTACGCTATTCAAAGACGTCCACGCGGCTGATCTCGGCGCAGCCATTGTCAAAGAAGTGCTCGCCAGGACCGGGGTTTACAGGGACGCTATCGACGAGGTGATCATCGGCAACGCAGGCATGCCGGCCGACGCTGCCAATATTGCCAGGGTGATCGCACTCCGCGCCGGCATTCCCGAGCGCGTCCCGGCATACAGCGTTCAGCGCAATTGCGCGTCGGGCATGCAGGCAACAGCGAGCGCTTACGCTCAGATTCTTGCGGGCATGAGCAATCTGGTGCTCGTGGCTGGCGTCGAATCCATGTCCGGGTATTCTTTCTCCATAACAACGAAGCTGCGCGACACCATCACGACCGTGCAGCGAGCAAAAAAAATAAGCGCGAAAATAGCCGCGATCGCCTCGCTCCGGTTGAAAGATCTCGTGCCGGTCAGCGGCCTGATGCAAGGCCTCACCGACCCTGTTTCCGGCCTGGTCATGGGCGAGACCGCGGAAGTGCTCGTCAGGGACTTCGGAATCACCCGCCGCGAGCAGGACGAGTATGCGCTCGCAAGCCATCAACGGTGGACCGCGGCAAACGAAGCCGGTAAGTTCAGGAACGAAGTGGTCCCCTATTACCCTCCGCCCAAATTCGATCCTGTCGAAGAGGATCTCGGTCCCCGTAAGAACCAGACAATGGAAGCCCTGGCAAAATTGCCGCCGTATTTCGACAGGCGCTACGGCACAGTGACAGCCGGAAACTCGTCGCCGATTACGGACGGCGCGGCCGCGGCAATTATCATGAGCGCGGAAAAAGCAAAAGCTGAGGGACTCAAGCCGCTTGGAACGATCAAGGCCATCACCTTTGCCGGTTACGAGCCGGCCCGGATGGGAATCAGTCCTCTCTATGCCGTGCACAAAATTCTGAAAATGACGGGCATGACAATGAAGGACATCGAGCTGATAGAGCTGAATGAGGCGTTTGCCGCCCAGATCATCGCGGTGGAGCGGGCGGCCACATCGAAAGAATACTTTGCCGGGCATTTGCCGGGCGAGCAGCCGATCGGTGAATTCCGAAGGGACATCATGAACGTAAACGGCGGAGCCATAGCCGTCGGGCACCCGGTAGGCTCCTCGGGCCTCAGGATCGTCATCACCCTTCTCAAGGAGATGGAGCGGCGCGGCCTTTCCACAGGTTTGGCCACCATCTGCATCGGCGGCGGCCAGGGCGGAGCCGTGATCGTGGAGCGGAAGTAACCGGCAAAGCGCATGGCGCAGAGCGCATAGCGAATCGTTCCCTTTGCTCTATGGTTTGCCCATGCGCTATGCCCTATGCGCTATGCTGGTTTTCAATGAGGTTCCCATGTCCGCTTTCAGCTATGAAATAACCAAAGACGGCATCGCAATCGTCACCTTCGACCTTCCCCATGAAAAGATGAACAAGCTGACAACGCCGGTCATGGAGGAGCTGAGCACGCTCCTCGACGAGCTCGCCGCGAAAAGAGAGCTCAAGGCGCTCGTATTCCGGAGCGGAAAAAATGAAAATTTTATCGTCGGCGCCGATATAGCGGAAATAAGAGATATCACGGACGCCAAAACCGGCGAACTGCTTGCGCGCAGGGGCCAGACCGTTCTGAACAAGCTCGAAGCCCTTCCCTTCCCCACAGTCGCGGCAATTCACGGCCCCTGCATGGGCGGCGGCATGGAACTGGCCCTTGCCTGCGACTACCGTGTCATCAGCAATGATCAGAGAACCGCGCTCGCGCTTCCGGAGGTAAAGCTCGGCATTATGCCCGGCTTCGGCGGCACCCAGCGTCTGCCGCGCCTCATCGGGCTCTCGAACAGCCTTGGTATGATCCTGACCGGCAAATCAGTGTATCCGAAAAAAGCCAGGAAAACAGGCCTGGCCGACGAGGTGGTCCCGAAAGAGTTCGTCCTGCAGCGTGCCGTCGGAAAGGCCCAAAAGGCAATCGGCAGACCGAAACCCAGGGGAATCCGGGCACAACGGCCGCTTGCGGTCAGGCTCATCGAAAGCAATCCAATCACGAGGCGCTTCATCTATCACATGGCCGAAAAGAACATTTTGAAAGAAACTTACGGCAATTACCCTGCTCCTCTTGCGGCGCTCGAATCCGTGCGCTTCGGAATGGAGCATTCTGCAAATGAAGGGTATAAGAACGAGGCAGCGCTCCTCGGCAGGCTTGCGCCCACAGAGGTATCGAAAAACCTGATTTCCGTGTTCTATCTGAACGAAATGCTCAAAAAAGACGCTCTTCCGTCTCCGCTGAAAATCAAGACCGCGGCTGTGCTCGGCGCGGGCGTCATGGGCGGAGGCATAGCACAGCTCCTCGCTGAAAAAGGGATCTCTGTACGGATGAAGGACATTAACACCCGTGCAGTGGCATCCGGGCTCCGTGAAGCGTGGAACATTTTCAACAAGAGGCGAAAAAAAGGGGTGTTGACCGCAATTCAGGCGCGGGACGGCTACGACCGGATCACGTCCAATACGGATTACACCGGCTTTGCGAACGTTGACACAGCCATTGAGGCAGTGGTGGAGAGAATGGACGTAAAAAAAGCGGTACTGCGCGATTTTGAGGCAGTTGCAAAAGAAAACTCCCTGTATGCGTCGAACACTTCCTCGCTGTCGATTACGGAAATGGCCGCGGGATCGAGGCGGCCGGGCAAGGTAGTCGGGATGCATTTCTTCAACCCGGTGGAAAAGATGCCTCTAATCGAAATAGTAAGGGGCAAAGAAACAACGGACGAGGCGGTTTCGGCCATTGCAACACTCTCCCGCCGCATCGGCAAGCTGCCCGTAATCGTCAACGACGGTCCCGGCTTTCTCGTGAACAGGATTCTGATGCCGTACCTCGGCGAGGCAATCGCAATGCTGGAACAGGGCGCAAGGATCAACGAAATAGATCAGGCGCTCCTCCGGTTCGGGATGCCCATGGGTGCGTTCATCCTGCTCGACGAAGTCGGTATCGACATAGCTCATAAGGTTTCGGGAATCGTGCACCAGGGATTAAGCGGGCGCCTGAAACCGGCGGCTCTTCTTGATATAGTATATAAAGAAGGATATTACGGCAAAAAAAACGGCAAAGGATTTTATCTCTACCAGGGAAGAAAGCGGTTCGGACCGGATCCTTCTATATATAGTTATGTCCGTACAGGGCTTGCTTCGGGGAATAGAGAGAAAATCCGCGACGACGAAATCGTGGAGAGGCCTGTTCTGCTCATGATAAAAGAGGCCGCGCTCTGCCTTGACGAGAACATAATCGACAGGCCGGACCATCTCGATGCAGCTCTTATTTTTGGCATCGGGTTCCCGCCCTTCCGCGGGGGCCTTTTAAGATACGCGGACAAAATCGGTTTGAGCGTCGTAATAGAGAAACTCGAAGGATACGTCCGGCGATACGGAGACCGTTTTACGCCGCCGCAATCGCTCGTTGAGAGGGCTCGCACCGGAAAACGGTTTTACCCGATGCGGCAAAACAAAGAATCATGAAGCCATAAGCTTCTAGTGTAGTGTCTCACAAACGACTGGTGTTATCATAGCGCGGCAGTAGGCCGCAGCCAAACTTGTAGGGCAAGGCTTTAGCCTTGCTGAAAGCGCTGGAACAGCAGCAACCCTAAAGGGTCGCCCTACAAATTCATCAGCAAATATTTATGCGAAGATAAGTTTTCGATGAAATCATCATAACACCGTCCATTTAAGAGACACTACACTAGTGCACTGTAAAAATGTTTTTTGATAGTTTTGCACCTCTGCTTGCACGTCACCCGGCATGATTAGTCGGGTTCCGGTAGTCAGTTACAAATAGAATTTATCTCAAAACGGCAAAGAATATTTACCGCGATGTCGCGAGGAACGCGAGGAAAGCGAAATTCCCGTAATATGTAAGAGAAGTATCGCCTTCCTGGCGACCTTTGCGCCCTCGCGGTTCAATCTGATTGGTTCTGGTTTGACCCGCGAAAAGCACGCCGGAATGACGGCGTTGAACCTTTAATAATTAAGTTTACGCTGTACTAGGATGTTCACGATCCTTGTTTTTCTTCTGCACCGCCGTAAGCGATGAGCTGCCCAAAAGACAAGGTTACGGCCCCTCTTCAAGCGTAATCGCGTAATAAGGGCAAATAGTCAGAACGCCGTCGTGCCGGTCCGGGTCGAATTTTTCGGGATTGATGACCCACGCCTTATCATCGCGCATCTCAAAGAGCAGCGGATACGTCTCCGCGCATCCGCCGCATCCCCTGCATAAACCGTAATCGATATTCGGAACCAACATAGCAGCTTCTCACTTCTTCGTTATTTTTACCTTCCACACCTCGGGTCCCTGCTCCAGATATTCCCACTCGAACTGCCCTTCCCGTTCGTGCAGGAAGCTGTAGTACAGCGGCTTCGGGTCATGATCGTTGACCAGGATGAAGCCTTCTCTTTTTTCCAGTTCATCGAATTTCTGAAATATCTTCGGGTGCCTCTCCCTCGGTATTACGGTAGTAACATCAAGCTGGTTCATACGCTCCTCCTCTCTGATTCTGTACCTTCAGTATAGACCAAAGGCAGGCATCCTTCTATGATGAGCATCATACAGCTTTATTTTATGTTGGTCCCTGAGTTAAGACTCGCTCCAACATGGATAAGCCGGGAAGATTTAATTATCCTAAAAAGAGCGATTGGGACGCAGATAAGATCGGATAAACGCGGATAAAAACTGGATAAAAAAATACTTCTGAAACTGAAAAAAGCTCACCCTTGTGGTGAAGCTACTTTACACCTGAATGTCCGGTTTTATCTGCGAAAATCTGCGTTCATCTGCGTCCAACTGCCGTTTTCAGGATTATGAACAATTTTTGCGACTTTGCGGCTTTGCGCGAAATTGCTTTTCCTTTGTCTTTGAATTGCCGTCGCCTAAATTACGCCATCACGGATGGCTTGGTCCATATATTCTCTTGACAGTGAACGTACGTTCACCTATAATACCAACCATGGCACGAACACTTTCCGACGACACAATGCGCTCCAGGGCCATTGCCCGGTTTTACAATAAAAACGGGAGAATGCCCAGCTTTTCCGAGATTGCTGAGATGACGGGACTCCGCTCCAAGAACGCAGTCTTCAAACTGGTACAGAGGCTCGAAGAGCTCAAGGTCCTCAAAAAAGACACGAAAGGCAGGCTTATCCCCGGCTCGATCAGCTCTGCTGTGCGGGTCCTGGGCACGGTGGAGGCCGGATTTCCGAGCCCGGCCGAAGAAGAGCTCGTGGACACGCTCTCGCTTGACGAGTTGTTGATCCAGAACCGTGAAGCCACATTCCTTCTCAAAGTAAGCGGCGATTCCATGTCCGGCGCGGGTGTGCTTCCCGGGGACATGGTGATCGTGGACAAGGGGCAGACGCCCAAGAGCGGCGACATCGTGATCGCGGAAGTGGACGGCCAGTGGACCATGAAATTTTTGAGAAAACGGGGCGACAGCGTCACGCTCCTGCCGGCGAACCCGAAGTACAAGCCGATCAAGCCGAAGAACGAACTCAAGATCGCCGGGGTCGTGACGGCGGTGGTGAGGAAGTACAAATGATTAACTTCCCGGGAAACACCCGGATTAAAACTTCGGAACCGCGAAGGCGCGAGGGACGCGAGGAAGTCCGGAAGGGATCAGGGCCGATGGACATTGAAACAGTCGCTGGTAAAATCGTTGCCGCAGCCATGAGAGTGCACACCGCCTTGGGACCGGGTTTGTTCGAATCAGCGTATCAGAGATCCATGGAATATGACCTGAAACAGGAAGGCTCACAGGTGATGTGTGAAGTGGTCCTACCGATTCTGTACAGAGGTGTCTCCATTGAAGCGGGATACCGAATCGACATGATCGTCGATGACTGCGTAATTGTCGAACACAAGACCGTGGAACGGCTTCTCCCGATACATGAGGCTCAATTGCTGACCTATCTTAAGATGAAGGATTGCAAACTTGGATTTATATTGAACTGGCACGTGCCACGCATGAAGACGGCATCAAGCGAATGGTAAATAACCTGTGATGTGATTGCGCACTCAAGGCTTTCCTGGCGTCCCTCGCGACCTCGCGGTAAGGATTCGGAAAGTTCCATCTTGCGGAAAATAATGAACGATGATAAGCTGATCGCCTATACGGAGGAATACCATGACGCTTGACGTCTCATCCTTGCGCAATGCATTGATAGCCCCCGCAGATCTCAAAACCGTGCAGGACATCCTGCGCCGCCACATCCCCGACCGGGAGGTGTGGGCCTTTGGCTCCCGGGTGACCGGGAAAGTCAAGCCGTTCTCCGACCTGGACCTGGCGATAATCGGAAGCGAGCCTGTGCCTGCTTCGATATTGATGGAACTCAAAGAAGCGTTCACCGAATCCGATTTGCCGTTCAAGGTGGACCTCGTCGACTGGGCGGGAACAAAGGAGAATTTCCGGAAGATCATTGAAGCTGCATATGTTGTTGTGCAAAAAGGCAAGCACTGGCAAATACAAAATTACTCAGTTACGAGTGAAAATCTTCTCTAAAAGGCAACAAAATATTTACCGCGAAGACGCGAGGGACGCGAGGAAACCGGAAAACGTTTTTGATATTAAAAATCCAGTATTTGGTTTGAGCGCCTTCCTAGCGACCATTGCGCCCTGGCGGTTCAACGGTTTTGGTTCCGGCTTGTCCGGGTTAGGAGAAAGATTTAGGTATGCGAAACAGGTGCGCCGCCACTATAACCCGGAAATCGCTTCTTTATAAAACCGCTGTTGAATATGGAGACTATACCATCAACCACGTGGAAGGCTGTTCTCATGGTTGCTTGTACCCATGTTACGCCATGATGATGGCCAAAAGGTTCGGCAGAGTGAAAAGCTATGAAGAATGGATCGAGCCAAAGATAGTCGGCAACGCCGTGGATTTGCTCAGAAAGGAAATTCCTAAAACCAGGGACAAGATAAAGTTCGTGCATTTATGCTTCAGCACCGATCCGTTTATGCACGGTTACCAGGAAATATCGGACTTAAGCGTCCAGCTCATAACAATGCTTAATGATGCGGATATCAGATGTACTGCGTTGACAAAAGGGACGCTGCCGTTGGACCTCACATCCTTAAGCAAGAAAAACGAATTCGGAATCACATTGGTTTCACTTAATGAAGATTTCAGAAAAAAATACGAGCCAGGATCAGCGCGATATGAGGACCGTATCGACAGCCTCTATAAGTTGCACAAAAAGGGCATCAAAACATGGGTAAGTATTGAGCCCTACCCTACGCCGAACATAGTGAGCCAGAATTTTTACGATATTTTGAAAATTGTCTCGTTCGTTGACAAGATTATTTTCGGAAGATTGAACTACAATGCGATGGTCACAAAATATCCGGAATATAAATCCTTCTATAACGAACTGAGCCGGCAGGTCATGGATTTTTGCGTTTCTCGTAAGATTGAGTATCACATTAAAAAAGGAACCGTCACATGCGAATCAGAAACAAGCGGTAAAGCTGAGAGAACAGCGAGATTATTTGAAGTCTGTTCTGTATAGTAGTCGTGGCCGAACCGAGTACCATTTTTTACGGAGGTTGAGTGAAAACGCGGCTGATTCTCAAACCGGGGCAGCCGGGCACTAAAGGCCTGGCGAAAAAGTACGGTGATGCCCTGCTCTGCGTTCGTTTCAGGTATGATGCGAAATTCCGGCAGCGGCTGAAAACAATCGAGTTGGTTGTCGAGAGGACCGACTGGACACCGTCTTCGCCGCAATACGCTGCGGACGCCCTTGTTCCTCTCCACATCAATGCTTCAGACATGCCGATGCGGTTCCAGGCTAAAACAGCAGGCGGAAGGTGGAATCCGGAGAAGAGACTCTGGTTTGTAAGGTATGGCAATATCGCCGGTACACCTCTCGAAAAGCATATATATGTAGATGGATCATGACGTTTTGCTCAACCGGAAAAGCATATACCTGTATATATAAGGTCGCCATATACAGGTAGATGAATCTATATACCTGTGATGCATTCGTAAGAAGTCAGAAAACACCCAATTTCGTCATACCGGCGAACGCCGGTATCCAGTCTTTTCAATAAGTTCGATAACCACTGGACCCCGGTTTTCACCGGGGAGACGACTTTTTACGAGATCATCACCTGTATACGGTTCCATATACATATAGATGGCTGCTTCCGTTTAGATAATAACTTGTTATCTTCTGAAGGTGATATATGACAAATAAAAAAATCATAATCATCACGGTTTCTCTTGCGCTAATTCATTTCGTTCTTACATCGTTCATCGGCCATTATATTTCTGTTCAAATTGGAACCGAAATGGGCAAGATAGTCTCGGATGGTTTGATAGAGTCCAGTCTAAATCCGGGCAAATCAAATGACGAAGCAACCAGAATCTACCACAATATGGAAAACAAGCGTGATGAAATTAGCAAAAGCTGGAGAACTCCTCAGCTATTAATTTCATTACCAGCACGGCCGTTAATTACCCCCCTACTGAAAGATGTAAGAAAACAACAAATGAGTAAGGTCATTGCCAAAGAGATGACCCGTGAGCAATTCCGAACTCAGGGGTTAATGATCGACTACGCAGTAAATTTATTGAATTCTCTTTTATTAGGTTTGCTGATCTATGTTGAACTGCGATTCTTATATCGAAAACAAATGGTACGATAACGAGCGGGTCGAGACCGACGCGCAAGAGACGCGCGTCTCACCCGCGCGTTAGTCTGCAAAGGCATAATATAATGACCTGCAAACGAAGAAAGTCACTGAGCCGTTCAAAAACATTTATTATCCTAATTGCATTTGTTTGCTTCTTTCACGGATCATTTGCCCTTGCAGAGGTCATTGACGGACCTGCTAATTTAAGAGATAAGCCCAATGGAAAAGTAATTGCGGTACTAAATAACAACGTTGAAGTTGAAATGTACCCGCCCTATGTCCTGGACAAGGTTTGGTATTCTATCGTGTTTATTGGCTATGTTGAGAAGCGTTTCTACATTGCTGAGAGCGGAGCGGTGAGAGCGAACAGCAACCTATTGAATGAACAAGGGCAGATTATCGGCAAGACATTAGAAGATATTAAAGCTGATTGGGATATAGGAGAAAATAATGGTCGGGTCGGAGTTGTCATCAACCATATATGTACCCACAAAGGCAATATAAAGGCAAGTAGTATTCCTGAAACCGAATTGGCTGCGTTGCTTGACAGCAGAGAAACTACAATTCAGAAGAGTGAACTTCAACAACTCCTCGATAAATATGCTTTTCAAAACTGGTCCGTTGTAAAGGACAAGGAGATCGAAGACTACTTTATTCATGAAAATACGCTATACGATTTGTCTCCCATGCCCCGATTACAGCTAATTTTTTATAAAAACACACTTATATCCGTAATTCACAGAGGCCTTCTTCATAATAATAAATATCCCTCACGTGAGTTGTTTCGTGAAATGAAGCGTATGGATGTTGCAAAAATAGATGCGGACGTATCAAAGAGAATCCAGAAAAGGATTATCGAACCACTAAAAACAGCCGATTAAAAAACTAACGACTCCGTCGAGAGGGGTCGCAAAAATCGCGCCCCTCACGTCGGTGTTGTATGAGTATCTCGCGAAATTCAATCACGGCACAAGGACTCCACAAGTTGCATAGTCTGATGAAAGTGACGGTACTTGAAAAATGCTGAATCGGTCGGCAGTGACTATAAAAGCAAAACAACCTTTTATTGATTGGATACTATCTCTTCCTGAATCTGAACATGTTACCCGTAATGACATAGATGAGGATAGCACGGTTTATCTCCTGCCGGATAGTTTTGATGGTACTACCAATGAAAAGCTGCTTCAGCAGTTCTATGAGCGTATTTTTGAAGAGCAGTTGAGTGAATGGCATACTGAGGAGGAAAGCTGGCCGCGGAAACGAGATGTTGATATGTTTAAAAAATGGTTCGAGTTGGAATTTCATACAGTCATTCTTGATCTTGTTGGCGATTCTTTAGAGGATGATGAGCCATAACCGGGGATTTACCATTGATTTCGCTTTAACCTGGATAGGATAAATGCATTAAGACACGGATCACATCATAAGACAAGATTGATTTTCGCATTTTGCCTCCTGTGATCTAGTGACGTGCGTAGCGAATACTCAGATGTTTCAAGTTGTCAGTCGGTCGGGTAGAGACGAACGAAAACCGACACATTGTCCCAACCACGCCGTTCAGAGGGTGTTCGGCGGCGAAAATGCTCTTGTCCCTCTCTACGGAGAAAAAATTCCAGTGGCCGACATAGACATACCTTACGAGTACTATGGTTGGTGGCGGATCATTGAAACATCACAATGGGCTAACGACAGCATCGACGAAATCGGGACGGCGCTGATTTCGCTGACGGGATATGATGATCGATTGAGGATGTTCGCTCTTCTCGCTCACGTGAACTGCAAGCCCACCAAGGCGGGCGTGTCGTTTTCATGGCAGGGTGCGTGGGAATACGACCCTGTCTCCGGATCCGGGAGCGTGAAGCTTCGCAAGGATGGACGCCTGATGGGCAGGTTCAGGATTAAAGACGGTGATGAAAGCACTTTTGTAGCAGAGAGAACGACGGAGCCGAGCGAACCTATCCCCGAGCCGCCGAACTACCGCGATAAGTGGCGGCGCAGGTGGTAAGCTGGAGCCCAAACAACAATCAGCGATAAAGATACGATGATCTCTTTCTAGAGAGGAATTCTCATTGGCAAAAATACTGAAGGTCGATAATAATTTCGCTCCATGCCCTGTTGCTACCGGAGACGAGCTGTATCCAAACGGCATTTTCGTGTTTAATATCACAAAGATGACAGAATACATTCAGGCAAATCCTGAGGGCATTGCACTTGAGGACGTAGCGGTAAGCGATTTTCACAAGGAGTTTTCATCTATCAACGAGTCTCATATGGATTCAGTGCAGATTTCCAGGCCGGTAATATTGGCGGAAATAGCCCCTGGACGATATAACCTGATCGACGGCAACCATAGAATGGAAAAAGCGCGCAGGCTGGGAATGCGTTCTATGCGTGCATACAAACTGAATGCCGAGCAGCATATGAGCTTCCTGGCCGGTAAAAAGTCTTATGTAGCCTACATCGAGTATTGGAACGGCAAACTACAAGAGACGTCTCCGGGACGCGTCTCCGGAACGTAGTTTCTAGTAGTTTCTATTTGAAGGCGTTTGGGGACACTTGGTTCACAGAGTGCTTTCAGTTTGACCTGGCAGAGAGCCTTCGATAAAATCGCATGCCAACATGCGGGTCCACTGTGACGCGCCAAAGGCGGCGCGTGACCCGCGCGGTTATCTATAAGGAGGAAGAATGCGAACTCTATTTGTTTTGATGATCGTATTCTTTTATTGCTCCCTAGCATACTCTTTTGAGTCTGAACTCGTCCCCATCGAACTTAATCGCATATTGGTAACGAAAAATGATGTCTTATCCTTGCACACGAAGCCTTTCAATAATTCTCCAAATATTAATAAATTTCGTATAAAGAAAGGCGAGGTTATCTCCTTTGATAAAAGCAGAACTCGAACGCTTAAGAGCAGCTCGGTTCTTATCAAAGCGCGAAAAGTCGAACTCGAAGGAGTAAGCTACGGCAATATTGAATATCTTTCCAATGAAAAATACAATGCCCCGTTTCTCGACCCTAACCTCAAATATGGCTCTGATGCCTTGAAAAGCTTTGTATTCAAGAGGGGTGACAGTTTTGAAGAATTGCATCATGCGCCAGAAGGCTCCTAAGTGGCAGAATCAAATAATCTGGATTGAACATTGTTTTTGGTATGGCAATAGTGACGATTACAAGCAGGATCAAGAACCAGATTACGAATGGTGGATAAGGATAACAAGTAAAGAGAAGCCTCAGGGCTGGTTGATGATGGAAAATTTGCATTCACTTGAGCTTCAATAGCATTTCGTAAAATTTAAAATGAATTGATAACAAAACGCTCGAGAGGGGCGCTGAAAACACGCCCCTCAGCGTCGTGTTAGCCAGTTTGTGAAATCAGGTGTCTGCGATATTGACATCATTGCCACCGCAGACATCGCGAGGGGCATCCCTCAACCACCTATTGAAAAGCCTTATTCAGCAGGGGTAAAAAAATCACATTGCCAACGATTGATCGAGATTCTGCTCCAAAGGTGAAATATGAACAAATACTGTGATTTACATCTCCATTTGGGAGGAAGCATTTCTCAGGAGTTGGTGAGGCGGTTTGCCCAATCAGATCATGACCAGCACGCGCTTGATGCGCTGGCTGAAGCCGATGTGCTGACGTTATTTAAGGTCGTTCATCGTCTTATGCAGTCATCGGAGCGGATTGAAATCGCGACAGAAGATGTAATCACCACAAGTACTGCTGATTATTTGGAAATTCGGAGCACTCCCCGGGAATTTTCTTCGGAGCGATCGTTTCGTCCTTATATAGAAGCATTTGTGTCGGCCTTGCGTCGACACCCTGACAAGGCCAAGGGACTACTCAGTATTGATCGCTATAAACACGATCTAATCATTGCGCGAGACATCATCACACTTGCGCTGGAGTATCCCGATTGTATTGTCGGCATTGATATTTCCGGTGTTAATCCCCGGGGGATTCGCACCTTGCAAGGAGACGACCTAGGCGTGTGCATTGAAACCATCCTGGACAGCCCGTTGGGTTTGGCCATCCACGTGGGGGAATTGGAGAGTGAAAAAGATCAGCGAGATAACACCGCCGCGTTAACGGCCATTGATCGCTGGTTGCTGCGGCATCCCCTGACGACTTGTGTGGGGAAGATTCGACTTGGACATGCGATTTTTTTGGCAGAGGAGCATACACACATCATCCGCAAGCATCACCTGCCTATAGAAATATGCCCCACATGTCACCGGTATCTTGGATGTTGGAGGAATGGTCAGGATCATCCCGTTCAGACAGTGTATCCTGAGCACACCTCGCCCGTCGTACTCGGAACCGATAATGCGCTGAATTTTTCAACGAGTTTTCAGCGCGAGAAGGAGTTGTTTCTTGACGCCTTTCCCTATAATCCGGCAAACGGATGGAACTATCGGTTCGGACAATCTCACTGCATTGATGGCTAACAAAAGTTTCGTAGTTCCGTAGGTCGGGTAGAGCGGGACGCGAAACCCGACAGGTTTGATTATTGCCACCGGCCATCAGATTGTAGATTGTAAGTGGTGGCAAGAGTGTGTAAACCTTGTAGTTGCATAAACATTTCTTGAAAATATGCAGAAACCTCTGGAAACAGGCTTCATTATTGGATATAGTGCTCCTGCGATATCATTATTTCACTCAAGCAGGAGGCCACTGAAAGTGAAGTCCAGTAAAGCACAGGTTCTAAGCCGCGTTCACAAAATACCGGAACTGAAGTTCGAGGATCAACAGCTCACTTCCTACGCGGGCCTTGCTATCATTCAGGCATTCTTCACGAAGCTGAATCTGAAAGCCCGCTTGAAAAGCTGCTTTGATCATCTACCGTCGAGCGCCATCTTCGGCAATCACGTCATTACGCTCGTGCTGATCGTGCATCTGATGCTGGGTTATCGGAAACTCCGCGACATCGAATACTATCAGGACGACCTTATGGCGCTTCGTCTTCTGGGCCTCCGAAAAATGCCGGACGTTTCCACGATCAGCCGGGCATTGATGACGGTCGACGCAAAGGACATTTTGAATCTTCGTCGGTTCTGCCGGGAAATGTCGCTCTCCCGCATACAGGGTTTGAAGCTTCGTCGCGTGACGCTTGATTTCGACGGCTCTGTGCTCTCGACCTCCCGATGGGCTGAGGGTGCCGCCGTAGGCTTCAACAAAAAGAAAAAAGGGCAGAGAAGCTATTATCCGCTTTTCTGCATGATCGCTCAGTTGGGCATGGTCCTTGACGTCCTGCCCCGTTCGGGTAACGTACATGATTCCAACGGCGCCCGGGCGTTCATCCTTGCGTGCATCGAACAGGTGCGTGCAACCTGTTCGGATATCGTCATCGAAGTGCGCATGGACAGCGCTTTCTTCAGCGATGAAATCGTCGGCGCGCTGGAGCGCGACGGAATTGAGTTCACCATCTCGGTCCCCTTTGAGCGGTTCTCCGAACTCAAGCACATGATCGAAGCCAAAAAACGCTGGAGGCGTTACGATTCCGTTGTTTCCTATTTCGACACACCCTGGAAGCCGAAAAGCTGGGACAGCCGGTTCCGCTTTCTTTTTATTCGTCAAAAAGCCAAAAAGCAGTCAAAAGAGCCGGTGCAGCTTGATATGTTCACGCCGCACGAATACGGGTTTGACTTCAAGGTGATCGTTACAAACAAAACAACGACGGTGAAGAAAGTCCTGAACTTCCATCAGGGCCGCGGTTCTCAGGAAAACATCCTTGGAGAGCTAAAGTCCCAGTGCAATATGGATTACGTGGCTGTGAGAAGATTGCACGGAAATCAGCTATACATGATGTCGGCGATCATCTCGCACAATCTCCTGAAGGAACTTCACATGGTCGCGCATGAACCCGACCGGGGCACCACCGAAAAACGGGCCGCTCTTTGGGAGTTCACGGAGCCCAATACCCTGCGAAGAACACTTATACAGCGTGCCGGCCGCCTGACACAGCCCGGCGGCAAGCTAACTCTGACAATGAACGCCAATCCACGAGTCAAAAAGGGGTTGTTGCATTATCTCGACCGATTGCAACGGGCCGCATAGCGATTTTTTATGCAACGTTAAGGTAAAGAGTTGGGTTTCACTTCGTTCTACCCAACCTACCAACTGTTCATCCGGGTTTGTCCGTGCTGATCCATATTAATTTTTCGAGGTTTCCCATGACGAACCAGCCGCTTACCATCTCCTCCTGGCCGCAGGCCATCCTTCACCTGGATGCAGACGCCTTCTTCGCCTCGTGCGAACAGGCGATCCATCCCGAACTTCGGGGCAGGCCCGTAGTGACCGGCAAGGAGCGCGGCATCGTTGCCGCTGCAAGCTACGAAGCCAAGGCCCGTGGGGTCCAGCGGGGGGTGCGGCTGTGGGACGTAAAAAAGATCTGTCCCGACGCGGTTATCCTTCCCTCTGATTATGAGACGTACAGCTTGTTTTCGGTCCGGATGTTCGAAATCCTGCGCAGGTTCTCGCCGGATGTGGAGGAATATTCCATTGACGAGGCCTTCGTCGACCTTACCGGTCTCAGGCGCTCTTATCACGGTTCCTATGGCATGATCGCCGAGAAAATGCGTCAGACCATAAAACAGGAACTGGGCATCACCGTGTCCGCGGGCATAAGCCTTTCCAAGGTCCTCGCCAAGATCGGATCGAAGCACAAAAAACCCGACGGTCTTACGATCATACCGGGACGCGACATTCATCTCTATCTCGAAAAACTGCCCGTGGAGAAGGTCTGGGGCATCGGCTCGAATACCGCCGCATTTCTCGGAAAACACGGGATCACAACAGCGCTCCAGTTCGCACGCAAAGACGAACGCTTTATCGAGCAGCACCTGTCCAAACCCTATCGCGAGATATGGCACGAGTTGAACGGCAGGAGCGTCTACCCCGTTACGACCGAAACCAAGAGCAGTTACCAGTCCATCAGCAAGGCAAAGACGTTCACCCCCGCGTCGCAGGACGAGGCATTTGTGTTCGCGCAGGTCTCAAAGAACCTTGAAAGCGCCTGCATCAAGGCCCGGCGGTACAACCTTGCGGCAACGCGGCTGATCGTATTTCTGAGGAAGCAGGACTTTACGAGCAGCGGCGTCGAGCTCAAACTAAGCCGCCCCACAGCCTATCCGGTCGAACTCTTCGGCCTCCTGCGCCGCGGTTTTCAAGATGTCTACCTGCCGCGCACGCTGTATCGCCAGACCGGGGTCGTGCTCGGCGGCCTCGTGCCCGAAAGCGGGATCCAATACACCCTTTTCGATGACACTGCCAGGATCGAGAAGATGGCCAGGATCTACGAGTGCGTGGACGAACTCTCCCGAAAATACGGCAAACATACGGTCAGGCATGCTGCCAGCCTTCCCACAAAATTGCAGGCACAGCACGAAGGCGAGCGCGGCGATGTGCCGAAGAGACGAGGGACGTTGTTTAAGGGAGAGAACAACAGGCAGAGGCTTGGGCTGCCGATGCTGAATATAAAAGTCTAACAGGCTGTCATAAAAGTCCCTCTCGCAGCATAAACGCACCCTAACGCGGACAAACCGGAACCAAAAGATCAAAGCCAAGGCGTCTCGCGCAAAGCCGCAAAGAAGCGTAAGAAAATCTTTAACGAGGCAAGGCCTCAGACCGATGAAAAAATACCTTGGAACCGCGAAGGCGCGAAGGACGCGAGGAAAGCAGGAATTGAAACTGGTTTAAACCAGAAATAAGATTTTGTCGTATGGTTTCCTTCGCGCTCCTCGCGCCTTCGCGGTAAATGCTTTTTAGCTTCTCAAAAACTCAAATTTAAAGATAATGCGAAGTAAAGGTTTTTAAAGGATGCGGCTACCTGGTAAAAAATAGATATTGCCGCGTCGCAAAAAAATCTCTTCGAATGACACCCTCATTCCCAAAAATTAAACAAATAAAGCTGGACACAATCTTTCATTTTTATGATATAATGAGGCGGTTTTGTGCAAAAACAAGCACAAGCAATGATTATTATGCAAAACCAATATGCAACGCTTTTTGGCTGCGCTGATCCCAAATAACAAGGGCCCCGTATGAAGTCAGAATTGCAAACCGGCAGCGAACAAAAAGATCCAGCCTATCCGGCTTTCACGGGATTGCACGGCGACATGGTTCAGAGCAGCGGTGCCCACCCGAAAATAACCTGGAACGACGAACATTTCCGGAAAATATACGATGCCATTACCGACAGGTTGATGGTTGTAGACCGCAATTTCCGCATTGTAAGCTATAACAGGACGGCTGGTCAGAAATACGGAAACAACCTGGAAGGCAGGCTCTGCTACGAAGTGTTCCGAAACAGCAGGGAGAGCTGTCCCGACTGCGCCGTCAAGAAGACCTTCGACACAAAGAAACCTTCTTATACCTTCCATTCCCCGACAAAAGCAGAAATATACAGCTATCCTGTTTTCGATGACCGGGACAATGTAATAGCCGTTCTGGAGCACGTGAAGGATGTTACCGATAAACTGAAAATCGAGCAATCTTTCCGGGAGAGCGAGGAAAAGCGGAAGACAGCAGAAGAATTCATCCGGAACGTACTCGAGACGGTTGACGAGGGATTCATCGTTATCGACCGGGAATTCAAGATCCTGTCCGCGAACAAGGCATACTGCAGCCAGGTCGGGATCGGCAGCGACCAGGTGGTCGGCAGAAAATGTCATGAGGTCTCGCACGGGGCGGGCAGACCCTGCTTCGAGGAAAACCACCCGTGCGCGGTCAAGCGAACGTTCGAGACCGAAGGATCACATACGGAAATCCATGTTCATAGAAACAAACACGGCGAATCCATCTACGTGGAAACCAAGAGCTTCCCCTTGCGCGATTCGACCGGCAAGGTTACCGCTGCCATTGAAATAGTCAACAACATATCCGAGAAAAAGAAACTTGAGGAACAACTGCTTCATTCTCAGAAGATGGAAGCAATCGGGCTGCTCGCGGGCGGAATCGCCCACGACTTCAATAACATCCTTTCGGCCATCATCGGATATACTTCTCTGATCCAGGCTAAAGTGTCGGGAAATGCCCAGCTCTCAAACTATACGTCCGAAGTGCTCGCCTCCGCAAACCGCGCGGCCAATCTGACACAAAGTCTGCTCGCCTTCAGCAGAAAGCAGGTTATCGACCCCAAGCCGCTGTCGCTCAACACCGTAATCGCAAAAATAGAGAAACTGCTTATGCGGGTGATCGGCGAGGACATCGAATTTCGAACCTCGTACGCCGATAAGGAATTGACGGTTCTTGCGGACCGCGGCCAGCTTGAGCAACTGCTGCTTAACCTCGCGACCAACGCACGGGACGCGATGCCCGGCGGCGGCACCTTGAAGATCACCACCGAAAAATTCAGTATGAACGAGGGTTTCCTCGGGACGCACCGCTTCGGAAAAGCCGGAGAGTACGCGGTCATACACACCGCCGATTCCGGAACCGGAATGGACGAGGCTACGCGCGAGCGCATATTCGAACCGTTCTTTACGACAAAAGAATCGGGTAAGGGAACGGGGTTGGGCCTTTCGATCGTTTACGGGATCGTAAAGCAAAACGGGGGATATATCGAGTGCGTGAGCGAGCCCGGTAAAGGAACGACCTTTAGCTGTTATCTTCCGCTGATTGACGAGTCGTCAGGGGACGATATACCCGCAACCATGCTGTCCGCGAGGAGAGGATCGGAAACAATTCTGATCGCGGAAGATGATGAAAGCCTTCGAAAACTGGGTTGCTCCGTGCTGGAGCGGCACGGGTACAGGGTCATAGTCGCCCGGGACGGCGACGAGGCTATCCGCCTGTTCAAGGAACGCAAGGACGAGATCAAACTTCTGCTTTTCGATGTAATCATGCCGAAGAAAAACGGCAAGGAAGCGTATGAAGAGATTCGAGCCCTTGCGCCGCACATCAAGGCGCTGTTTACCAGCGGCTACACCGCGGATGTGGTCAGCAACAGAGGCATCATGGAGCTGGGACGTTTTTTCATTTCCAAGCCGGTCTCTCCGACTGCGCTCTTGCTCAAAGTCAGAGAGGTTCTTGATTCCGATGCCTGACGGGATCATTAAGTCATTGCATATAACAAAATGCAATTTGCAAGATACGAAATGAACAACTGCTCTTTATAATTTTAATATTTGCAATTTGCAATTTATTTTGTAACTACTCAGCTTCTTTTCAGAACAGCATTAAGACAAATCTAAGAAAAAGCCCTTCTATCCGCAGATTTCGCAGATTGACGCAGATTCTAAAACCGGAATTCTGGTTTTGTTTTTATCTGCGAAATCTGCGTAATCTGCGGATAAAAAAATGACCTGAGTAGTTACTTTATTTTTACATTTTCCCCTCTCACTTTTTCCTGAGCAGGAACGCATGCGCGGAAAGCCCCGCGCCGAACGCGACCATGATGCACCATTCACCCTGGCTGATCCCCCGCTTTTCAATCTCTCTCAATACGAACCAGACCGTGGGCGATGACATGTTGCCGTGTTTCCGGAGGACCTCACGCGCCGGGAGCACCTGTTTTTCCGACAGTCCTATCCCATCCCTCACTGCGTTGATGATCTTCTCGCCCCCGCTGTGCAGGGCCCAGTGCCGGATGTCTGCCGGTTTCAGCGAATGACGGCTCAGCACGTCTGCAACCACCTGTGCCGCAGCTTTTCTTACCAGTTCCGGCAATTTGAGCGAGAGTTGATTATGGAGCTGTCCCTGTTTGTGGACATAGCGGATGGAATCGCGATGTTCGGGAGCATATAGGCTCGCCGAGTCCACCAGTTCGTATCCTTCGGGCCTCGTCCAGAGGACCGCCGCTGCTGCGCCGTCCCCGAAGAGCGTATTCGACAACAGAAGACTTATATCGTTCGCCATCTGGAAGGTGGCGGAACAGATCTCGACGGAAACGCTCACGACGGGCTTGCCGCCGTTCCGGCTAAGCAGCGACTCGGCCAGTTCGAGATTCGGTATTGCTCCGCCGCACCCGCTTCCCACGAGGTCGTAAACGTGCACGTTACGGGACAAGTTCAGTTTTTCGATAAGATACGTGGATATGCCCGGGCAGATATAGCCGGTACAGGTGTTTACGACGACTGAATCCACATCGCAAGTTTCCAGCCCTGCCTGCGACAATGCCAGCCCTATTACCCTGGAGGAAAGCGCCGCCGACTGATCTGTAAAACGGGCGATTCGGGCGTCACTGTCCTCTTCCGCAAGACGGCCTATTGTATCCACGGCAAAACTGCGTTTCACTATGCTGGGATGCGCAAGCAGGGTATGCATGAGCGACAGGCTGCGCGAACTGAGCTTGCCGGTATAAAATTTTCGAACGGCGCGCTCGGTTTCTTCCTGGCTGACCGTATACTCCGGCGTCGCAACAGCGACGGAAGCAATATGTGCGGTTTCGTGTTTCACGTAATATGCCTTTCTTCAGACTAATCGGCAACTGGATGCAATGAACCTATAAAGAGCGTTTGGACGCGGAAAAATCGGATAACATCGGATAAAGATAAATAAAAAACCATTACTTCATTTGGTGACTTTTCGTTTCGATCCAAGTCTTCGATTTAATCCGACGTTTCTGCGTTTATCTGCGTCCAACTGCCTTTTTAGGATGGACGACCCTGTTGCCACCTGCTCTTTGGTGTACTGTGTCCCCACCGATCTTTCAGATCAAGGCTCTGACCCTACACATCCATTCCTAAGGAACGGAGTCCCTTCCGGATGCGACCTGTATATCTCCAGAGAGGGGTCTTCACTCCCAGCCGGCATCCAAGCCGTTGTATGAGCGGAAGATAGCGAAACCCGAGAGAATCGGGGCTTATGAAGTTCAAATGATTATTCATGGAATTTTTCACCTGCTGAAGCAACCAGCGGGCGTCGACGTCCGGAGAAAGATAGAACACGGGCTCAAGCATGCTATCGGCAGAATGTGAAAGCACGCCCTGGTTTCGCGCTATGGATTCCAGCTCTGTACCGGGATACACGCGTATTCCTATTCCGAAGAACGCAGCATCGTTCGGTCTCGTTACCTTCTCCGCGAACCTCAATGTTTCCCTGACCGTTTCCCGCGTTTCCCCTGGGCCGCCCAGCATGAATATCCAGAGGCACGGTATTTTGTTCGCCCTTACTGCATCCGCTGCCGCGTGCACTTCGCGGGAGCCGAACCCTTTTTTGAGGCCTGTAAGCACCCTGTCTGACGCGCTTTCCGCGGTAATGCCGATGCCCTTGAATCCTGCCCGTTCCATCGAAACAACCAGTTCATGGTCGAAAAAAGCGGGGTTCAGCTCCAGGCACTGGAAACGGGCGCGTGGTTTTACGCGTATCAATTCCTCGCATATAGACAGTGCATGCGCGTAGGGCGCGTTAAATACATTGTCAACAAACTCAATGTCCGTCATGCCCGACCTCGCCATCCTCTGGGCGGTTTCAGCGACAACCGCCGGGTCTGACAACCGGTACTGAGCGCCCTCAATTTTGCGGTATGTGCAGTATACACATTGAAACTGGCATCCCTGCTTTGTCTGGATAGGCGCCGTCGCCATGCGCGAGCAATACGTCTTCAAGTCGAGCCAGCGTGTGTAATCAATGGCGCGGCAGCCTGACGGAATGTCACGGACAGGGGGATTTTCTCTAAAGATTCCGTCCTTGATTGTGGCGATGCCGGAAAGGTCGTCATAAGGCATGCCCGCGGCCAGTCTTTCAACGAGCGCGGGAAAAACAATCTCTCCGTCCCCTGTCACCGCCATCGGTACCCCGGTCGCCCGCATGATCTGTTCCGGCATGACCGCGAGCGAAGCGCCGCCGAGCACAATCGGGATATCGCACGCCGACCGTATGGCATCAGCGAGCGCTGCCACGTCGTTAATGTAATAAACAGGGCTTTGCATGTCATTGTTGTCAATGTTCCTGACGGACAACCCGACCAGGCCATAACCCTTACTGATTTCCGCCTTTGTCGCTGCCAGCGGATCCCGCTCCAACAGAAGATCGAGCAGCCTGACCGTATGCCCCTTTCGCTCTGCGGCCTCCGCGACCATGCATAAGCCGGCAGGAAGGACCGAAACCGGGTTGCAGTTCCTGTTCGTATTGATCAGAAGAATGTTCATGTAATCCTGTGGTACGGAAAGCGAGGCAAAGTGACGTGGGTATACCTATAAATAAATGATACAGTGCGTGGAGTGAGTGTCAAGCGAGGCGTTGTAATTGATGCAGTATCTTGACTTTTTTGATTTTTCCGCTATTCTTAAGATTATTCACTATATTTATTCATACTTAAGTTATCGTTTTATCCGGGATTAAATGCCCATGAAAATATCGATTCTGCTCTTGTTGATAACGCTGGCACCAGCTTCGCAGGCTTCAGGCAACGGAAGCGTGATACCAACAGCCGACGTGAGCCTCGATGAAAAATTGAACGGATATGTTGCCCCTGATGCCGTGCTTACGGACGATGCCGGCCGAAAAATGCGTTTAAAAGACATGATCGACAAGCCGACGATCATCGCGCCGGTATATTTCGGGTGTCTGCACGAATGCCCCATGCTCCTGAACAGCCTCGCACAAGTGCTGGGCAGGATGCAGCTCGTAAAGCCCGGCATCGACTACTCGGTTATCGCGCTCAGTTTTGACGAGCGGGACACACCCGAAATCGCTCGAGATAAAAAAAGAAATTATCTGAAGGCGATCGGCAAGCCGTTTCCCGAGGAGTCCTGGAAGTTCGTCACCGGAGACGCTTCAAACATTAAAGCGGTTACCGACTCGATCGGCTTCAGGTTCCAGCGCGATGGCGAACACGATTTTTCACATCCCCTCACGCTCGTCGTCGCGACCAGGGACGGAAAGATCGTCCGCTACATCCAGGGCATGGGTTTTTTGCCGTTCGAGATGACCATGGCCCTGACCGAAGCAGCCGAAGGCAAGGTCGGCTCTCCTTCCCGCCGTGCGCTTATGTACTGTTTCAGCTATGACCCGGTAAAAAAGTCCTATGTCTTCAATATCCTGAAAATCACCGGGACAGTGATGGTCCTGTTCATCGGGTCTTTTTTTGCGTATCTGATGCTTTCCGGACGAAGAAAACGCGAGAGAGACACATAACGGTAAAATCGGTAGCCGCAGGCTTTAGCCTGCGTTTGTTCACGGAAGACACATGCTTGGTAGCCGCAGGCTTCAGCCTGCGCCTCATAATAAATATGTCGATACGGGAAAAAAATCATAGGTTGCCCAGGGAATTGTATAAGGGACCGGTGTCCGTATCATTCACATTATGCATGAAGGATAAAAAGCCGTCTTTCGCTGAGGCAAATATCGTAAGCGTGTTCAAAGATATTCTCAGAAAGACTATAGAGAAAGAAAATTGCATCGTGCCGGTTTATTGTTTCATGCCGGATCATCTGCACTTACTGATAAGTGGTCAATCAGATGCTTCTGATCTATGGAAAACGGCAATAAATTATAAACAACAAACCGGGTTCTGGTTATCGTCGCACAGGCCTGAGCTAAAATGGCAAAAAGATTTTTATGATCATATCATACGGTCCGACGATAAATTAGAAGTACACATAAGGTATATTCTCGACAATCCGGTCAGAAAAGGTTTGGTACTTAACTGGCGGGATTACTCATACAGCGGGTCACTCGGTTGTGACCTGAATGGTATTTTGTATAGCATCATGTAGCGAACAAAAACACGCAGGCTGAAGCCTGCGGCTACCAAAGCATAGCAAATACTTTATGCAAACATCCTTTTATACAACTCCCGGCGGATACCCGGGCATATTCGGGTGGCTCTTTACCACGGACCACAAGCGCATCGGCATGCTCTATCTGGCGACGATGCTCTCCTTCTTCTTTGTCGGTGTCTGCCTTGGACTAACGCTGCGATTGCAGCTGATCAAATCGGGCATGAACCTGTTCAGCCCGGCCACGTATAATGCGATCTTCACCCTGCACGGCGTCGTCATGATCTTCCTGTTCATCATCCCCGGCATCCCGTCGGCGTTCGGGAACTTTATTATCCCCCTCCAGATCGGTGCGCGCGATGTCGCATTCCCCAGGATCAACATTCTTTCCTGGTGGCTATTCATAGCCGGCGCTGCGCTCGCGGTCACATCCCTTTTTACCGGCGGCGGCCCCCCGGATACCGGGTGGACATTCTATGTTCCGTACAGTATCCGGACGGGCACCAATATCTCTCTTGCCGTCTTCGGCGTTTTCCTGATCGGCCTTTCCTCTACGCTTACCGGGATGAACTTCCTGACTACGATCCACCGGCTAAGGGCGCCTGGAATGACCTGGGGACGCATGACTCTTTTCACCTGGGCGATCTATGCGACCTCGTGGGTCCAGCTCCTGGCCACTCCCGTGCTTGCAATAACACTTTTATTGATCATCATGGAACGGTTCTTCGGTATCGGTTTCTTCGATCCTGCCAAGGGCGGGGACCCTATCCTGTTCGAACATATGTTCTGGATCTATTCCCACCCTGCCGTATATATCATGATCATCCCCGCAATGGGTGTGGTGTCCGACATTATTCCCGTATTTGCCCGACGAAACATCTACGGATATACGGCGATAGCAGCCTCCAGCCTCGCCATCGCGTTCGTCGGCTACCTCGTCTGGGGCCACCATATGTTCACGAGCGGCATGAGCGATACCGCACGGATGCTTTTTTCGCTACTTACGTTTATCGTTGCGGTTCCGAGCGGCGTAAAGGTCTTCAACTGGATCGCAAGCCTTTACAAGGGTTCAATCTCGACTGATGCCCCGCTTCTCTATACCCTGGGCTTCATCTTTCTGTTCTCCATCGGCGGACTGACAGGCCTGGTGAACGGAGCGCTGGCTACGAACCTGCATATTCACGGCACTCATTTCATTGTGGCGCACTTCCATTATGTAATGTTCGGGGGCACTGCCTTCGGCTTTTTCGCGGGTCTCCATTACTGGTTCCCGAAGATGTTCGGCAGGCTCTATGAAGAGCACCTGGCCAAACTGGCTTTTTACCTTCTGTTCGTCGGGTTCAATATGCTCTATTTTTCCATGTTCGTCCTCGGCTGGCAGGGTATGCCCAGACGGTACTACGACTACCTGCCGCGGTTCAATACACCGAACCTTATTTCAACAATCGGTTCCTGGATCCTGGCGGCCGGCCTGTTCATCATGTTCTATAATTTGATCCGTTCGATCTGGGCCGGGCCGAAGTCCGGCAACAATCCCTGGAGCGGCGCATCGCTCGAGTGGCAGACAGCCTCGCCCCCGCCTGCGGATAATTTTGAAGTAATTCCTGAAGTAACGAAAGGGCCATATCAGTTCAGCTGACCCGCATGGCGCATAGAGCATGGAGCAAAGCGTAAGTGCGAAATATTGACCCCATGCGCTATGCGCTCTGCTCTCTGCGATAATCCCATTTTATGAACGAAACTTCTCACATCGAACATCGTGATTACGTCGGTGCAAAGCTCGGCATGTGGCTTTTCCTGTTTACGGAGATTCTGCTGTTCGGCGGCATGTTCCTGGTGTACGCGGTATACCGGACGGTTCATACGGCCGATTTTCACGAAGCCGGGAAGGACATGAACGTAGCGCTCGGGGCTGTCAATACCGTCATCCTGTTGACGAGCAGCCTGACTATGGCCCTTTCCATATTGGCAGTGAAAAAGGGCGAAAAGCGTTTGTCAATGCTCTTCCAGGCCCTTACTCTCGTGCTGGCGGCCGCCTTCCTGGTCGACAAGTTTTTTGAATGGAGCAGCCATATCCGGCACGGCGTGTTCCCGAATTCACCTGAACTGCTCGCGATGAGCCACGGAAAGATTCTGTATTTCGGACTCTACTACGTGATGACCGGCATTCATGCCGTTCACGTTCTGATAGGCGCGGGCCTGATAGCGTTTACGCTCGTACTGACCGGCCGGGGCGTCATTTCGAGCAATGACTATATAAAACTTGAGAATACCGGGCTGTTCTGGCACCTCGTAGACATCATCTGGATATACCTGTTTCCGCTCTTCTATCTCATTACGTGAGGAATCCGGCCATCATGAACCGGCGATCCAAAAATATAATAATCGTCATCTGCTGGCTTGGCCTGTTCTTTCTGCTCGGGTTCGGGGCCTGGGATTTTCAGGCTGGTCACCTGATGGTTCTGGCATACCTGGCTCTGACCGTTATAGCATATACTTTGTATGCGTTCCTTGTCCGGTGTCCGGATTGCCGCGTCCCGGTACTGCTCAGGCCCCTTAACGTCTGCGGAATGGAACTATTTTTCTGGTCCCTTCTTCCTCTGAAACGCTGCAGGCACTGCAATAGAACACTTGATTGAAACGAAGGAGCCGCAATGACAGCAAACAAAGAGCACGCCACTGCACGCACGTTCATGATTACGTGGATCGCCCTACTCGGCCTGACTGCGATAACGATCCAGGCTGCACGGATGCACATGGGTCAATGGAGCATGGCGATGAATTTGCTGATCGCATCGACAAAAGCCAGCCTCGTGCTCTGGTTCTTTATGCACCTCAAGTATGAAAAAAGAATATTCAAACTGCTGTTCTTTGTGCCCATCGGAACCATAACGATCATAATCTGGCTCACATTTTATGACATATGGTACAGGTAAAAGAATATTGCAAAGTGCAAATTGTAAATTGCAAATTGAGTTTGAATTGATCCTTACTTTGCATTTTGCAATTTGAAATTTGATATTTGAAATTCTTAAAGGAATTATATGTTAACCGGCTGGCCAAATATGTCGAATCCCGCAGACAGCGTTTTCTTCTTTATTCTCGGGATTTCCCTTACCCTTCTGTTACTGAATACCGGGGTCATGATTTTCTTCACGATCAGGTACAGCAGAAAGAGAAATCCGCAACCCGAGGACGTAAAGGAAAGTGTTTCGATCGAGATACTCTGGACCGTTATCCCGACGATCCTCGTGCTGCTCATTTTTTTCGCCGGGTGGAAGGGCTTTCAATATATGAGAACGGTCCCGCCTGACGCGATGCCGATCAAGGTCACGGCACGTCAGTTTTCCTGGACGTTCGAGTATGAGAACGGCAAACAGGACAGCGTGCTCCGGGTACCGCTCCGGAAACCGGTGAAGCTGCTCATCACATCAGAGGACGTACTTCACAGTCTTTACATCCCCGCATACCGCATCAAGGAGGACGCGGTTCCCGGAAGGCAGACCTATCTCTGGTTCCAGCCTGATGAGACCGGTTCCTACGATCTGTTCTGCACCGAATACTGCGGGGTCGCGCATGCACGGATGACCACGAAAGTGGAAGTGATGAACCTCGCGGATTTCAATGCCTGGTACGGCGGGAGAGAAGCTGCGGCGGCCGGGAAGGAGCAGCACGCTGCCGCATCCGAACCGTCCGAGCCGGAATCCGGCGCGGAGCTTGTCAGGGAAAAAGGCTGCATCTCCTGCCACAGCATCGACGGAACGCCGAGCGTAGGACCGACCTTCAAGGGGATGTTCGGCAAAAAGGAAACAGTGATCAATACGGGAAAAGAGCGCAGCGTGGTTGTTGACGAGGCCTTTATCAGGCAGACGCTTCTGAATCCGGAGCTCGACCGGGTAAAGGGGTATCCGCCGATCATGCCTTCGCAGCAGGGGCAGCTGACGAACAAAGAGATTGATCGGATCGTCGCATACATCAAAAACTTGAAATGACTGCTATTCTCAATACCTACGGGCGACTTTGCAGATTTCCCATTGCAGTATATGCCGCTTTTTCGGCACTTGCAGGTTATTTGCTGGAATCACCCGCGTCTTTTTCAAACGGACTGGTTGCTGCGGTCTCCGTCTTCGTGTTGAGCGCCGGCGCTTCCGCGCTTAACCAGTGGCAGGAGCAGGATGTCGACGCCCGCATGGACCGAACGAAACAACGTCCCCTGCCTTCAGGCGCTCTTTCTCCGATACAGGCCCATGCCTTTGCGCTCATGCTTATTTTTTGCGGACTCGCGCTGCTCTCATTGCTTGGAAAAGCCGCTTTCATACTGGGCGTGAGTGCCGCATTCTGCTACAACGGCGTCTACACGAACCTGAAGCGTCTGACGGCTTTTGCCGCAGTGCCTGGTGCGCTTGTCGGCATGATCCCTCCTGCCATCGGGTGGGTCGCGGCCGGCGGCGGTTTGAGCGATCCCCGGCTCCTCATCCTCTGTTTCGTTTTTTTCTGTGGCAGGTGCCCCATTTCTGGCTGCAGGTCCTGCATCACGGCGAGGAATATGAACTGGCCGGCCTTCCGTCGCTCACCAAGCTGCTCGATAAAAAGCAGATAGCCCGCATCACCTTCGCGTGGATATGCTCTGCCGCCGCCTCGGCGCTTCTGCTTCCTGTTTTCGGAGCGATCAAGCCCGGCCTCCTCTATTTTTTGCTTCTGCCTGCAGCCATCAACATCGTCATAAAAGGCCATTCGCTCGTTACTCCGCGCTCGACGCCGGATCACGCGCTCTCCGCATTCGCAATGCTGAACGGCTATGTCGTGCTCCTGATGTCCGTCGTAATAATCCGGGGCGTGTTCCCCAAAATGCCATGACCGGAGAACAAGCAATTGCCCAAAAGCTGAAAGCGCTGCTTATCGAGCTATCACCGCTGATAGACGCATACACTGCCCGGACATGTCCGGACTGCCGTGACGTGTGCTGCAAACAGCGGCGCTGCCTCCTCGATGCCGTGGACGCCCGCTATGTCTCGGCTCTTGGGCAGGCTCTCCCCCTGTACGATCCTTCCCTCCTCCCCGACGGCCCGTGCCAGTTCATGGGTCTGAACGGCTGTATTACTCCCCGCTGGCTGAGACCGTGGAGATGCACATGGTATTTCTGTGATCCGCTTCTTGAAGCATTGAACAGCGGACCGCAAAAAAAAGCTCGAAAACTTTCGGCGCTTATCCAGGATATCGTCGACATAAGAAGCAGTTGGTGATCCAAATAGCATGCGGCAAAGACTCTTTTGCGGGGATTAAGAAGCGCTTCTGATCCTAACCCGGGAAATCCGGAACTAAAACCTTGGAACCGCGAAGCTTGCTATATTGCAGAAAGCAATTGAGCCTTACTTAAAAAAGGCTATACTCTTTCTCGATTTGAAACCAGCTGGCAAGTTGGTAATCCAAACCGAAGAAAGAGGTATAGCCTTGAAGAAGATTAAAACAAAAAAGTTTAGAGTAGTCAATGGAAAATCTCTTATCGTGACCGCTGATATGGGCAAAGACAAACATTACGGGTACTGGCGCTGTCCGGATGGAACCGACGTGAAGAGTTTTCCTTTCTCGAACAACGGGTCGGGTTTCCACGAATTCTGGCAGCGGATATCCCGGGCGAAGGAAATCCATAATCTCGACGAAATTGTCTTTGGATACGAATCCACCGGGTCGTACGCCGAGGCTCTGGTGCATTTCATGCGGGCGCGAGACGTGCGACTTGTACAGGTAAATCCCATGCACACCAAGAGAGTTAAAGAGCTCCAGGGCAATTCTCCGAACAAGACGGACCAGAAAGACCCCAAGGTCATTGCCGACATCATAGAGCTTGGACATGCCCTGAGCGTGGTGATCCCGGAAGGTCCCGCCGCCGAGCTTCGGAGGCTGACCCAGGCCAGAGAGAGGAGCACCCAGCGTCACACGGCATTGGTGAATCAGCTTCAGGGCTTGATCGCGATCATTTTTCCAGAGTTTAAGCAGGTAATGAAAGATGTAAAGACGGCAACTGCGAAACATCTTTTGAAACACTGCCCGACACCAAAGGAGATTGCGGCGCAATGCGTTGACAAGCTCACCCAGACGATCAGAAAGGTGAGCCGGGGCAAGCTTGGAGCAGACCGAGCCCAAGCGCTCTACGAGGCCGCAGAATCGTCCGTAGGCGTAACCGAAGGCCAAGCCAGCATCCTCCGAGAGATCCGAGCGATTCTTGCCGCTATGGAGGTCTCTGAGCAATTTAACTCCGAACTGGAAGCGGAGATGGTTCTTCAACTTCAGCAGATTCCCTACAGCAACTCGATTCTTTCGTTCAAAGGGATCGGCGAGGTCACCGCTGCCGGTCTCATCGGCGAAGTGGGCGATTTCCGAAAGTTCAGCACCCTCGGGGAGATCATGAAGCTCGCCGGTTTTGACCTCTTTGAGATCAGCTCGGGCAAGCATAGAGGGACGCGCCGCATTTCCAAGCGAGGCCGGCCGCTGCTCCGGAAACTTCTGTACTTTGCCGCGCTCAATACCGTTCGCAAAGACGGCGTAATGCACCAACAGTATCGGCGGTATCTCGATCGTGGAATGATCAAGACCAAAGCGCTGATCGCTGTCGCGCGGAAGCTTCTCGGAATCATATTTGCCGTCGTACGTGATCATAGCGTTTACGAAGAAGATTACATAAAAAAATCGTTTCAGCTCGAGGCTGCGTAACTCAAATGTTTTAGCGTGCAGGCGGGGGAGATTATCGTTCGCGCCATCTAAGGCGGCTATGCCGACCTTCTCGCAAAGCTTACATAACTCCCCGCTTGCACCTTAGTCCCAATAAAGCAAGGTTTGGGCTCTGTCGAGACCCTCTAATACCAGGATTGGGCGAGGTGCCGCACCTAAGATCGAAGTCATTCTTTTAAGCCAAAGCTTGAAGAAAGATAAAACATAAAAAAGAATAAAAATACTTGACAGCAATAAACCAGGCGCGAAGGTCGCGAAGAAAACCTTGCAAGTCTTGAATTAAAACAAAATCCTCTTTGTTTTGATGTCCTTCGCGTTCTTCGCGCCTTCGCGGTAAATATTCTCCCCATTTTGAGAAGAATTTGACTTGTAACTGACTAAATCCGCTCGTGCTATCATTAATGATATACCTTCACTGCGAGGCATTGCATGGATACCGTTCTGCTCTCCCGGATACAATTCGGAGTAACAACGCTGTTCCATATTCTCTTCCCCACGCTGACCATCGGGCTTTCGGTTTACCTTGTTGTCATTGAGTTTCTTTGGCTCAGGACCAGGGAAGAGCTGTATTACCGTATGTACCGCTTCTGGACGAGGTTCTTCGCTGTCAATTTCGGAGTCGGCGTCGTCACCGGGATCGTGCTCGAATTTGAATTCGGCACAAACTTTTCGCGTTTTTCCCAGATGGCGGGCAACGTGATTTCCCCTCTTCTGGCCTTCGAGGTCATGACCGCGTTCTTTCTCGAATCGGGCTTTCTCGGCATCATGCTGTTCGGGTGGAACAGGGTCAGCCGTCACATGCATTTCCTTGCCACATGCCTTGTGGCAGCGGGGACAATCATTTCCTCGTTCTGGATCCTTGCCGCAAATTCCTGGATGCAGACGCCTGCGGGGTTTGCTGTGATGGATGGCAGATTCACCGTCATTGATTTTAATAGTGCAATCCTGAATCCTTCCACCTGGGTCCGCGTGTATCATATGACCATGGCGGGGCTCGAAACCTCCGTATTCGTGGTCGCAGGCGTCAGCGCGTATTACCTGCTGAACAACTCCCACATAAGGCTCTTCCGTCGTTCCCTCGGGCTTGCGCTCGCAATGGCCGCGGTATTTGCGCCGCTTCAGATCGTACTGGGCGACATGAGCGGCCGGAGCGTGTTCACGCATCAACCCGTCAAGCTGGCGGCCCTGGAAGGTCACTGGGATACGAACATCGACCGGGGAGCTGACTTCGCAGTCGTTGCCTTTCCTGATATGGAGGCTGAACGAAACATCCTTGAGATTTCCATACCGAGCGGACTCAGCCTCCTGGCCACTCATTCCTTAAAAGGCAGGGTAAGCGGACTGAAGGAAGTCAGGAGAGAAAATCGGCCCTATGTCCCGGTCTTGTTCTGGGCGTTCAGGATCATGATAGGAATCGGAACGCTGTATTTTCTCGTCATGGTATGGGCAGTGCTGCTCCTGAGAAAAAGGAGGCTTTTCGAACACCGCCCTTTTCTCCGGACGCTCCTGATCACGCATCCCCTCGGTTTTGTAGCAGTAGAAGCAGGATGGATCTCGACCGAAGTCGGCCGCCAGCCCTGGCTCGTATACAATATGATGAGGACCGCTGAGGGCATCTCTCCTATCCCTGCCGGCAATGTTGTCTGGTCCCTGACCCTTTTTCTGATCATCTTTGCGGCCATCGGTTCAATCTATGCATATTACGTTCTCAAGATAATACAGCGGGGACCGGACCTTTCCAGTCCCATACCGGCTGTACAGCGGCCCGCCGGGATGAGGCCGCTATCATAAATAGGCAGAGTTTCTTCGACGAATCGACACTGTGACACTTGATACTTCGACACTCTGACACTTCTTTGGCGGTATTCATGGACCTTGTCAACATCTGGATCGCCCTTCTTGGGCTTGCCCTCATCCTCTACGTAATCCTGGACGGCTTCGGCCTCGGAATCGGGCTGTTGTTTCCGTTCACGAAAAGCGAGGAAGAACGCAACACGCTTATGAACAGCATAGCGCCGGTCTGGGACGCCAACCAGACTTGGCTTGTTTTCAGCGGAGGCGGCCTTTTTGTCGCATTTCCGATGATGTACGCCGTGCTCTTCAGCGCCCTGTATGTTCCTCTCTTTACATTTTTGTACGGCCTTATCTTCCGCGGTGTTTCTTTCGAATTTCGGAGCAATGCTTCACGAAAAAGCAGATGGGACAGGGCATTTTTCCTGGGCAGCCTGACCGCAGTGGTGTCCCAGGGGCTTACACTCGGCGGGATCCTGTCCGGAATCCGGGTGGCTGAAAGCAGCTTCTCAGGCGGTTCTTTAGACTGGCTGAATCTTTTTTCAATTTGCGCTGCAACCGGGTTGATAGCAGGCTATGTTCTTCTCGCCTCCACGTATCTCATCCTCAAAACAACGGGAAGAGTGCAGGAAAGGGCGTTTCATCAGGCCTTCTGGTCAGCCTGTGTCGTGCTGATCTTTCAAATCGTGATGATTGTTTGGACGCCTTTCCATTACCCGATGGTGCTCTCAAACTGGCTTTCGCTGCCGCGAATCTATTTTCTCTGGCTTCTTCCTGCACTCAGCGTGTTATCCTTTTACGGGATTATCAAAAGCATCCGCGTGCGCCGTGAACGCATGCCGTTTATTTTCAGTGTGTCCTTCTTTTTCGCCGGATATATCTCGTTGTTTGCGTCTGTGTATCCCTATGCCATTCCGCCTGATGTGACGTTCGTCGATGCTGCGGCTCAGATAAAAACTCTTGAGTTTACACTCTGGGGAGCCGCAATTATTCTGCCGATCGTTATCGGTTATACGGTATACAGCTATATTATTTTCAGCGGCAAGGTGGGAAGTCAGGCCTACCACTATTAAATTTTTGAGTCCTGCTGATAACCCCGCGTTAATTTTGCTTCCATATTTCGTAGTCTCACAAGCTATTTTTGGTTGCATGCACGCATTATTCTTTGATCAAAAGCCAAAAACTTACCAAAAAAAAACAAAAAATAGTTGAAAAATGACCTTGACAAAAACACAGCTTCGGTACTATATAATATTAATTGCAATACTTTAGAATTAATTAAATTCTGCAGTATTGTGCAATCACCTGAAAGGAGGTGGGCTAATAAGCTCCGAACACTAGCTATGTCGCAGTTTTGCTTTTTTCTCCAAATTTCACACATCACAAACTAATGTTTAAAGGAGAGAATACATGAAAAGAATTATCGTAATCACAGTCGCACTCGTCCTGGCAATCGGAATCGGAAGCGCATTTGCAGCAAACAGCCTGCAGCAGGGAAAGACCAGCATCAGCGTGGGAATGGGAGACAGTGTTGTGGGGACCGTTGGAAATGCCGCTGATGTCGTTGATCTCAGTGCGCGCTATTTAATAACCAAAGACATGGCAATCATCGCCGGGTTCGGACTTCGGGTTGATGGCGGAGACGCTGACGCCACCTATCTGAGCCTTGCAGGCGGCGTACGCAAGTATCTGAAGGTCGATGATTTTGCTCCCTTCGTCGGCGCGAAATTGTCCCTTGCCATGTTTGAAGATGACAATGCCGGCATAGACCTGACCCAGGTTGATGTATCCGCTGTTTTCGGCGGGGAATATTTCCTTGGCAAGCAATTCAGCCTCGAGGGCGCCGTGGGCGTCGGGTTTGGGCTGATCAGCGATGATAACGCCGATACTGATTCGAACTATTTCGGCACGCGTACTGTCGGCGTGAACGCGAATTTCTATTTCTAGGAAAAGCCGACGGCGTTGTTCCGGGAACTGCTCATAAAGCATAAACGACCCGGATCAGCGAGCGCAAAAGGAGAAACCATGCCGAATAAAATTGTATTTTTTTTAATGATTTTGATCACCCTCACCTTGCTGCTCCTCGCTCTCGGCTGCGGCACTGGAGATAAGATGACTGCGCCTCGCACGACCATCGATGATATCGTCAGTAGTGGCACCGGAACGAACGATGCCGGCAGTGGCGGTGGAGGTGGCGGGGGTGGCGGCGGAACAGGGGCCTGTATAGTCAACAGCTGGGGTTGTTATGAGGGCGTTGACGAGGCGACCTGCGGCTATATGTCGGGCGTGTTTCATGGCGGCCAGACCTGTGCAACCTATGGCTTCACAAACTGCTCTATCTATGGCGGCTATACTATCTGCATGTGATCATCGCTGGAGTTAAAAAACCCGGAAAGAGCTTCTGCTTTCCGGGTTTTTTTTGCGCAGGAACGCATTAAATAAAATCTGACACAATTTAGGGATTTTCACGTGGGGCAGCAGCTCCTGCCGCAGAAGCACTTCCGCTCCCCTGTTGTCCAGGTATTTCTGCTGCTCCAGATCGACCCATACTGGCGCGTCCACGCCTTCCGAAGGAAGAACCTCGCTTTTTCATATACATGAGATTCTTCGATTCGTTCAGGATGACAGAAAAATAAGTGAAGAACTGTTGGATTTACTGTAGTGTCTCACAAACGACTGGTGTTATCATAGCGCGGCAGTAGGCCGCAGCCAAACTTGTAGGGCAAGGCTTTAGCCTTGCTGAAAGCGCCGGAACAGCAGCAACCCTAAAGGGTCGCCCTACAAATTCATCAGCAAATATTTATGCGAAGATAAGTTCGATGAGAAATGATCATATAACACCATCCATTTAAGAGACACTACACTAGCTAGAACATATACTGCACCCCGGTCGGGTCCTTAATCTCGAATTTGGGGTTCCCCTTCAGTTTCTTTTCTCCCCTGTTGTCGAGATATTTATGCAGTTCAAGGTCGACCTGTATCGGCACGTCTACTCCTGCGACTGTCAGCGCCTGGCGAAGAAGCGCTTCCGCCTTCGTCGCAAATGCAGTAGAGTCCGCGAGGATCCTCATGGCCTCGGTTGGATTATGGAAACCGACGGAATTCTCAGCACCCACAAAAACGCTGCGGTAAAATGCCTCTTCGTAATAGTCCTTTGCCTTGTCATACAGACCCTGATCAATCTTCTTGCCGGCCTCCTTTGCCTTGTGCGTCATTTCAAAAAGCTTGGCAACCGTTGCGGTCGCATACCCGGACCGGATCATCTGCGCTGCGGTCCTGTCCTGGATGGCAGTCACCTGTTGGGTAAGCCATTCGGCAGTTTCAGTATGGCACTGCATGCACGGCCGCATGCCGTTCTTGAGCGGGCTCATGACGCGGTGGTTCGAGACCTTGCTGACCCCTATCTTGGTGTACGGCATGTGGCAGTCGGCGCACGATGCGCCCGCTTTCCAGTGCACACTGTTATTCGACAGCATCTCGAATTCCGGATGCCGTATGAATGCAAGTTTAAAACCGGTTACGTTCTGTTTCCATTCCCCGTAGGAGGGATCGCTCCGGATTTTCTTGATGATATTCTCGATGCTGATGCCGCCCCATTTGCTTCCCTGCCACGGGAAAAAGACCGAAACGGATTTCATGTCCTTGTCCTTGCCCACCACGTACGTGACATGACACTGCGCGCAGACGGCCGTCCTCATCTCCTGCCGCGTGAGTTTGTCCTCCTCCACTCCCATATCCTTCAAGGCTGCGCCAAGAGTGAATTGGCGGGAGATCTTGAGCGACATATCCTTGTTGTCGTGGCAATCTATACATGCTGCGCCGAGCTGTCGGTGCTTTTCGGGAATCCGGCCGAGGACTTCCTTATACGGCCCGGAATAATAATCCCGGCCCATGGATTTCTCCAGACCGGCTGCATAGGGAGATTTGCAGCTGAGACAGACGCCCCCCGCCTTTACCCGTGACGGATCGACTTCAAGCTGGTCCTTTACCATGAATAGATGTCCGCGCGGTTCATTGTATTCAACGCCAAACCCCCATCCGTTGAACAGCAGCGCCATATAGGGGAATTCTGCAAGCTTATCGTACACGACCTTGTCCGCATCGTACCCCTTTTTGTATTTACTCTTATCTGCCGGCGTGGGTTCGCCGGTCCTTTTCCACAGTTCATATTCATCGGGATACGCCTTCCCCCAAACGCCCGGGTCCATCTCGCCGTCAGATATTTTTACCGGCCTGACCTGTTCGCTTTTAGGTGAAGAGCAGCCGATAATGAATATGACGGTCATGATCATTGCCAGTGCAATAAGGACTTGATAGTTGACTTTTTTCATGATTACCCCTCCTTGTCGGCATAATCCGGGCTTCACGCCCCGGCTGAAGTCATCCTATGATCAGGACTAAACCGTTTCAATCGACCCGCTGCGCTTGTGCATGATACGACGGTGACAATCCCAGCATTTTCTTTCATGGCTTATCATGGATACGGTGCTTTCATGGCACCGTATGCAGTTTGCACGCACGACGTCCGCTCCATGAGAAGAGAGTTCTATATGCTCAGGCGTCATACCCGAATAGAAGAATAAAACGTCTTTCAACCCGTCAATGGACTTCCACACATAATGGACCGCCGCATTATCGTTGGGCAAATGGCAATCAACGCAGAGTTTTCTTCTATGCGCACCCTGGTGCATCCACGACTCGTACTGGGACTCCATTACATGGCATTGCGAGCAGAAATCAGGCGACTCAGACTTTGCCAGCAGCTGAGGCGGACCGTGCAGAAGGAATATTACCACGGCAATGGCAATGAAGCCCGCGATTACGGCCAGAACGATGATATTCGATCGTTTCATCTTCCTATTTCCGGCGTCTTTTGTCGATAACGGCGTCATGTCGCTCAACCTCCTTTGCTGGAAAAGTAACTGAGAGGTAAAATCTTATATATGGCTTGTTCTGCTGTTTTTCGTCTAATGTGCCATCATTCTGTTTATGGTGTTGCAGCAAACCACATGCCGTATTTACCCTGGCCTTTTGTATCGCCCGGCTTTTGATCGCGGGAATGGCGATACAACGGCATGCCCTTATAGGAGGACTGTTTCTTGCCGTCCTCTCTTGTTATCAGTCCCAAGTCTGATGCCTCCAGGTTCGGATTCGGTAACGGTTTTTCCGCATAAAAAGGGGGCCATTGCTTTGCGCAGTCGCCGGCGCACGCGCTTTTCCCTTTTGCATCCATTTGAAAATAATACAGTGTCATACCTTTTGCATCGGCCAGGTACCGTCCCAGTTCCTTGTTACTCCTGATCTCGACCGAATAATTATCTTTGCAGTTGCCGTCCAGGACGTACATGACAATCATGGTGACTGCAACGAGCACGGACAATAATATGCGCTGCAAAAACTTCATGGCTGTGCTTCCTGTTTTACGGAAAGATCTGATTTGAAGTCAATGGCACGTTTCTGCTACTAAGCATACCGCGCGAGTCACCGTGATGCAACGGGAGGACGTGCCCGGAAAGAGTTCTGACAGGAAGATTTATATCTTTGAAGCGGCTAACAGAGCATAATGCCGCCTGGGCAAAAAATAAGGCGGGGTTCCCCCCGCCTTATATAATGAGCTATATATAGATTTTGCTTTTGCGCCGGCGCTCTACTTTGTTCCGTGGTAGTTCACGGCTTTTGTTTTGACTGCATCCTCGCTCATATTGACTGTGCCGCCTATACTGGTGTCATGGCACTTGCCGCATGCGTATCTGTACGTGAGGTAGTTGGTCGCAATTGTTTTTCCGTCAGCGTTCTTTCTCAAGATGGTCGTTACAGTCGGACTCGTACTGATTCTGAAGATATGGGTCTTGACATCGCCTTTGACGCCCCATGTTCCGGATTTGCCGGTGGCCGATTTGGTAGCCTCGGCCATGTGGCAATCGATGCAAGCGAGGCTTGACATGGTGCTGCCGGAACCCGATGATTTGTAGCCGGCATGGCAACTTGTGCAGCTCACCTTGATGGCGCCTCTGGTTTCCCCGGAATCATTGTTATCGGTGATACCGAGCAGCGCGGCTACTGAACTTACAACTTTAGTTGACCTCTTGTGCGGATCATGGCAATCCGTGCATTTGCGCGCTGCGTGTGCGCCGTCGCCGTTGTAACCGACCAGCTCGTTATACTGCTCGTGATGAGAAATGAACTCGGTTGTTGGTGTCGTCCCCGATGCCACAGCGCCGTTAGTCAGGACTCTGGAATCTGAATCCCCTCCGCATTCAGCGCCGACACCCGTTGTGTTTTCAGCCCTGATGTGGCACTTGGCGCAGATTTCAACGTTCCGCCTGCCAATGTAAGCACGTTTTGCTTCGTGGAGTATGATTTTGCATGGGTCTCGCCGGGACCATGGCATGCCTCGCACTGAACACCGTCAAAGGTCCAGGAGCTGTAATAGCCGCCATGGGAGCCGGTAGCAGTCATACCGGCATTCTTCGCCCAGGGCTGGGTGCGGCTGCCGGCAGTTGTTGTCGGGTCCGTATAGCAGGAATAGCCGGACGTAAAGACGATGCCGTTCGTGTTGTGGCATATTGCGCACTCGTACTTTTTGTCAGCCGGAACGGTGGTCGGATACTTTGACCATGAACCGTCCCGGATGTTATATTGGGCCTTGTTTCCTGCCCATACGAAACCCGTTGAGTCAGTACCGCCGCTCTTCACATTGTCCTTGACGCCCCATCGGATCTTCCAGCCGTAGCCGCCGATCGTATAATTTATGACCGACCAGTCAAGAAGATCGCTGCCGTCCGCAACCATTAAACCGTTTATGCTCAAGGTGTTGAGATAATCCGTATTTGTAGCTCCTGGTCTGGTGAACAAGCTCGGAATCAGTGTTGAATCCGGCGCAACGCCGCCTATGTGCGTATACTTATACGGATGGCCTGACTGCTTAAAGCTTCTCTTGTCGGAGGCTTTTATGCCGTCATGGCAATACAAACACGTGTCAGTGCCGGCATAGCCGCCGTCAATTGGCGTAAAAGTAGGCGCGCTTAAGACAGCCCCGGAACCGCTGGATTTGTCCTTTCCGCAGCCTCCCAGAACCATGGCTGTTGTTGCGACAGCCACACACAAAACAAACAAGATCCAATTTTTTTTAACCATTTTCCTCTTCCTTTCAATAATTGAGATACGGGGGCCGGTAGCAATATAACGTGGTGCGCCCTCACCTCCTTTAAGTTGCTAAAATCGTTGCAATTCCATCTCAGATACCAATTGTCATATACTATAGTTGTAATTGTTTATAATAACCGGCAAGGCAATTTCGTCAAGTAACATTGTGTTCACAGTACTGTCCTGAATGTGAACCGAATTTCACATGCTGCCGAATTATAATTTTGGGAAAGAGGAGGAAACTAATTTGCGGGCAATATATCTGCTGAAGCGAGAGAGTGGTGTGAGACGAGAAAAACTATTGGAATTACTGTCTGGTCAGGTGTCTATCGATTATCTTTAGGCAGCTCACGGTTTTCTCGCCTTGAGCAGTGAGGATATAAGCCTTGTCGTCGTTCTGACTTATTATTCCGGCTTCCTTAAGAATCCTGAGATGAAAAATGACTTTTGTGTGGTCCTCTATCGAGAGTTCGCGCGCAAGCTCCATGAGCCGCATCGATTTTCTCGACGCAATTAAGCGCATGATCTTTGTCCGGGTCGGGTTCGAGAGCGAGCCGAAGAGACCATCCAGGTCTTTTGTCGCGCAGCATTCTTCGACCCGCGTCTCCTCTATCACGCGCCGGATGGTTGTAAGCAGTTCATCTATTTTGAAAGGCTTCGAAATATAATCTGATGCGCCTCGTTTCATGGCATCCACTGCATTTTCCACGGTTGCGAAGGCCGTAATCATCACGACTTTGGACCGCGGCGAAATCTTGTTCAGCTCAACCAGGGCTTCAGCGCCTCCGCCCTTCGGCATGATCATGTCCAGGAGAATAACGTCATACTCTTCTGCAGAAGCTTTGTTTACCGCCTCGCTGCCGGATGCTGCCTGCTCGGTCCGGTAACCTACGCCCCTTAATATGTCAGCAAGATGTGTCCGGATTTCCGGGTCATCATCAACGATAAGTATATTTTTCATAATGCTCCCTCGTCGGGATCTTGATCGTAACGGTCGTGCCCTTTCCTGCAGTGCTCTCTATCTGTATGGATCCATGGTGCTGTTGAATGATGCCGTAGCATATCGTCAGACCAAGGCCGGTTCCTCTTCCCAGCTCCTTCGTGGTAAAAAAGGGATCGAATACCCTCGATATCTTTTTTTCGGGTATCCCTATTCCGCTGTCCGCGATCTGCACCTTGACATAATCATTACTCCTTAACGAGGAGATCGTAATAGCTCCCCCTTCAGGCATCGCCTCAATCGAGTTTGACAAAACATTGATAATAACCTGTTCCATTTTTCCCGGGTCGCCCATGATCTCTGCAACGTGCATCAGGTTTTGCTTGAGTTTGAAGTCTTCGAGCCTGTGCTTCATCAGCGTCAAGGTGGCCTGGATCACTGAATTGATATCAACCGGAACAAATTCACACTCTTTCTGCCGGGACAACTGCAGCAGTTCGCGGGCTATGGATGACGCCCTGTCGATGTTCCGCTCGACCGCGTTCAGCTTGTTGATCATTTCCGGGTCGCCGCTGTTCGAAATGAGCTTCTGCCGTATTGTTTCGATGCCCAGTGATGCATTGGTCAGCGGGTTGTTGATTTCGTGGGCTATGCCCGCTGCCAGTTGTCCGAGCGAGCTCAGCTTTTCGGTCTGGGCAAGATGCTTCATCTGCTGTTCAATCCTCCTGCGGGTATCGATGTTGAATATGTTCAGCGCCCTGATTATGAAATACGTAATAATCATCGCGCACACAGCCCGCAGAAGCTCGATTGCGTATGGAAAGCTGACTAGCCGGAAGAACGCGGTAACGAAAACGCCTGCAAAAACGGCATACAGAACGAAAGTTATACCGGCGTATCTCAAATGACGCGATACCCGCTGGCTTAAAACGCGCACCTCTTTGGAATAAGAAATCAGGGAATAGGCAGCCATAAGCCCACCCGACAAACCGAAGGTATACCGGGCGCCGAGCTCCGCCTGTGCCAGGAAACTCATGCTTCTGCTGAAGCCCTGTTTCGCCACAAACACAATCCAGATGGAAAAAATAATTCCCGGAATGAGCTTCATCCAGAGGGGCGGTTTTTCGCCGGGATTGAGTATTAAAACAAGGCCGAACACGAGCAGAAAAAAATATGATGCCACCATGACAACCAGCGAAAGCAATCGTGCATTGAATATCTGGGACAGGGTCAGATGGTCGCCTTCGATCAGCGGATACAACTGCAGGAATTCGTTGATGCCGTGCGTGATACCGAACAACGCAAGGAGCCAGAGGCTGTCTGCCAGCTTTAAATTGCTGCCCTTCATGTCCTTGATAAAGATTGAAAAGCCTAAAAAAAGGAATGCTGAGCCGTAGAAAAAATAGATAGGATAGACTAACGGGATGTTTTGGAAATAGTTAAACATACTTTAGATACAGTAAATTAATCCCTCTCGACGGCTATGTCAATCGATTTTTGATACGGTGGTTCAGGCCTGGTGCGTTTTTTTTGGGTGGGTTGTATTGCGGAATAAACAAGAACCGGATAGCCGTTATTTACCCTGCTCGACAACAAGACGGCTCCTGGAAAGGGAAACTTCCTTTACCGCGCCGCGCACACGTTTCTCTTCTCCGAAAAGGTTGCGTATGACGATCTCATCTCCATCCGCAACGACCTGGTTCACGGATTCGAGGACCAACTCCTCTTTCCCGTTTTTTGCGACATATGCCTTAAGATCGCACATGGCTTGCCTTTCCGGTACGCGTTAGAAAATTAAGGAAACAACAACGGAACAGAAGTTTATCCGTCGACCCTGTATTTTCTGACGGTCCTGTTCGTCGTGTCGGCCGCGCCCTGCCACCGTATGGAACCTGGTTTCCAAAAGCTCCCCCGGCATTCGGCGATGTGGATGAGCGTTCCACATGCCGGCTTAGACGGTTTGGCGGAGGTCGTCTGCTGTTTTCTCTGTTTATCTGCTGTCTGTTTCATGGCTGAGACCCATCTCATCTTTTGTCATTACTATTCTTCTATAGCATACATCCGCGTCAAAATCAAGGGGCATGCTTCTTTGATGAGCTGGACAGCTGTTCGACCGGGGAGAGCCGTTGAAATTCAGCAGCAGGAAACAAAAAAGCCAGGTCCTTTTGGGGGCCCGGCTGCTTTACGCAAACGCTTTCCGTGCTACCAGATAAAAATCATGCGTGCCTGATACAAGTCGTCTTTAGTTTTTCCCGCAGTTTTCTCCGTATCCTTATGCTGGTAATCGGCGATCAGCTGAAGGCCGCTCACTATATACCAGTTTGCGGATACGGTCTCTGCTGTCAGCTTGTCCCTTCCGGTTTTATCCGAGGGATCAAAAGTGTCATAGCGGCCGGCAAAAGCCACTTTCGGAGAAGCATGGAAATCCACTTCGCCGAAGGCGCCTTTGCTTTTCCCGGCATTGGCGGCATTGAAGGTCCTCACGGTTCCGTCCTCGGTTACACCGGTAGCAACCAGCGTACCATCGTCCGGGGAGTCCTTCCCCATCGCATAACCCGCAAGAAGGTTCACTTTTGATGGCACCACCCAGAAATTCGCGTATGCCGCATAACGGGTAAAGGTTTCAAGGGTGTTCCCGGATATTGTATCAAGGCTGGTATCCACAAACGGAATAACCCCGCGGTAATAATACAACGTCACTGCCGACTCCCGGGCAAAGAACTGGTTCAGGAAAAACTGATAATTCTTGCGGTCGACACCCAGGGTATTTCCATTCTCGGTCTTGGATAATGCGCCTCCCTGCGCAGGCTCTGCATTGCCTGACTGGTCTCCTTTCCACATGATTCCGTTGCTCAGACGGCCGGCTATCGACGTCCCGCTTGCTCCGATATGATAGCCCACTTCTACGGCCGACTCGTCCAGGTTCCACAGGACGAAGGGCGAGGCCGCCGTTTTCTGCCTCTGGAACAGCGGACGGACCGTTCCGATCGGCCGGTCGGAGGCTCCGAAGCCTTCCCATGGATGCATGATGCCGACTTTTGCCTGGAACCACCCTGCGTCGTTTCCGTACGCACCCCGAACATAAGCATTTTCAAATTCGAATACGTCATCCGGGGCCATCGAAAGTTCCCCTATCGATGCAAAGTTTCTTCCCCAGGAACCGGTCAGCGGATACATTGTGAATTCGAGGAACTCGAGCTGGTTGGTGGTGCTTTTTTCTCCGACGGCCGGTTTTGATACCGCATAACGAAACTGGTCCTGGAACCGCGCTGCAAAGAAATCTCCGAGATTGAAGGGCTTCTCTTCCTTCCCGATCTCTGAAGGTAACCGGTAGCCGGCCAGCCTGAATTCATATCCGGTCCTGTTCAATTTCGGAATATTGGTATGACACATAGTGCAGTCCGCGCCGTATTCTCGCGCAAAATTCGGCATGGCATTACCGTTCGTCGGAGGGAAAAGCACCCAGGCGATAAACAACAGACTTGAAACTATGATTATTTTTTTAAACATGGTTCCTCCTTCCATCCTGTTCGAAGAGACTCTCTGAAGAGACTTAAACAAACGTTTCTGAGAATATTTCCTTTCATCCCTCCTTTCTTCCCGGCCTCCACTCTCTTTCTGGCGTGTTGAGCCGGTCTTGATAACGACGGTTAGTTTTTTCTGTCAAATAATAATGCGAGAATCTGGTAAAGCGGCTGCGTATCCGGAAGAACACTCATGCTTCCGGATGGTGAAGAGCTAGGCGTATGAATGCACTGACTGATGCTCCATGCATCACGCTGGTAAAAGAATAACACTCACTCTCACGGGTGGCAACAATCTGTCCGTATAAAGACTGATATACGGGCAGCCCTCATACAAAATTAATCCAATTTATTTATAAGTCTTCGATTGGGTGCTACTGAAGGCGGAAGCAGAAGATCAACAAATTTTTCGCGGAATCAAAATCGGGTGATGTAGGAAAGGTTAAAGATGAAGTCGGGCGCGCCGGCCGTGCTCAAGTCCTCGCTCAGGGACAGTTCATAGCTGCCCGATCGTGTGTACTTTCTGCCGCCGAAGACAAGAAGCATTCCGGTATTGTCGATTTTTGAAATGCCGGTGTGGGGATAGGGAGAAGTCTGCGCCAGGCAGTGCACCAACAGACTCAGGTTCTGAAATGCAAAATATTCCACTCCCAGGCCCGCGTAGTAGAAATCGTTCAACTTGACTGTCTGGTGCGCTTTCAAATCGCCGGGAAAAAATGCGCCCAGGTTCGCGTATATCCTGGCGTCCGTCATCACTTGCTTATCGAGCAGAGCTGCGAAACCCCAGTCAAAACTTCCGCTGCCGTAGCCAATCTTCGCATCTCCGGTCGGCAGCTCTGTGAACGCCAGAATGCTGAGCGCCGGGTCCTGGTGTGTTATCTCTTTCTTCAACGTTAATCTGACGTCGCCGAAGCCGGTTTTGTCATTCTTGCCCTGGATAACCGGCAGGCCGCCTCTTCGTATATCATACAAAAATTCATTGTGCGGCCGCTTCTTTCTACCGTAATCCGGAAAGCCAAAGGTCTCATGATACCAGGCAAGAGGCCGGTCCATGAACCCGGCGGTTGCCCGGAGCACGGGCACATCAACACCGGCCTCGAACAGCCCCGGAAAATTTTTCCGAAGCCTGAGGTTAAGCTCGGTCAACTCAAGGTCCATGTGAGAACTCCACGCGGGCGATTCCCGTGTCATATAGACGCTTGCATGGGAAATATTGGCGGAAAAGGAATCGTGGAGGGATGCCTGTTCGAGGTACGGCTGCGCGGCCGGGATGAAAAGAGGAAACAGGTTCTTCACCTGCAGAGGGCCTTCGAAGGTAAAGGCCACCGAAGAACGTGGGGACATAAAAGCCTGAATGAACAAGAAAACAATTATCAGCCGCGCTGCCGGTGTTTTCATGCGGCATACTGTACCATGCCGGATACTGAAAATAAAGATATAATTATTATAAAGGAGTTGGTTCGCATAATAGAACGAGGACCGTACTATTGGCTGAACCTGAAAAAAGCAGTTGGACACGGATAAAATCTGATCAACACGGATTTATAGGGAAGTTACGAACAGTAATGGATTCACCCAAAAGGCGAGATGGCTTTTTGCTCTATCACATTGTTTTGATCCGCTGTTTCCGTGTTCATCCGTGTTCAAATGCCGTTTTTAGGCTGAAAGGAGGAAAGCGACATGCCGAGTTATATTATCCTGAGCACGCTGACGGACGAGGGCCGCAGAACACTCAAAGAGAGACCTGAGCGCATCATGGAGGTGAACCGGGAAATAGAAACGATGGGCGTGAAGATCAACAAACAATACGCTCTTTTGGGCGCTTACGATTTCGTCAACTTCGTTGAAGCTCCGGACAACGAGACCGTAATGAAGATGTCCGTCGAGATAGGGTCACGCGGATCGGTCAAGCTCATCACGTTCCCTGCAATCTCGATCGAGGATTTTGTAAAGAAAATCAAGTGATCCTTCAACGAAGACAAAGGATAAATGTGCCACGAAGACTTTCAGGCGCGAAGAACGTGATACTCTTCGTGGCTTGGCCTTCGTGGCTGCTTTGTTCAAAGCTTTCTAGTCCAGGAGCACATAATCCGCGTCTTCCGTCGTCAGCGTTCTCTCATGAGCTTCTGAAAGAAGCGGCAGGACCACCCTGTAGCTCAAGTTGGATTCGTCCTCGACGTGGCCTGAAATCCCCCGTTTCCAGGCATGTCCCACACCTGCCAGAACGATCATGGTCGTGCCCTGGTTCTTCTTGAGATAATTCATCAGATTCCACGCCATGGTCTTGTCCCATACCATCTGGGCCTGGCAGAAATTCGCAAAATCGCCGCCGTGCATCGCGTGCCCGGCGTACGCCCGTTTGATGAATTCCATGTATGTGGGGTCCACGTTGCAGCTGATTCCCGGGGGCAGCTCTTTTTTTTCTGCATCGCTCAGCGACTCAAAACCCTGTTGAGCTATTTTCCTGGCTATCTCGTCCGGAATATTCAGGCCCACCAGCGCTATGCCCTGCTCCCGCGCATATTCGAAGATGCCGCCGTAAAGCGGCCAGGGCATGCTCCAGTTATTGTAGTAAACGGGTATGAATTTCTCGGTCGAGAGTTCCTTCCGGACATATTGATCCAGTGCGTTCTGGCTGTTCCTCCTGAACATTTCGAGGCCGACGGCTACGGGCTTGTTCGATTCATGCAATGCCCTGATCACGTCTAATTGCTGCTGATGGTTCTTGGTGCTGTCGTGAACTTCGCCTACAAAAACTATGTCCGCCTTTTTAAGATCGCTGATCATCTCGGCAAACGCTACCGTCTTGCCGTCGCTGAGGCGCACCACCTTTTTACCGGGCGCGGCTGCAGTCAGCGGAATAACGAGCAAACACAACACCAGGGCGATAGTCTGGAAGGTTTTGTTCATGATGTGCCCTCCTTGGCGCCTTTTTCATCTTCGCACCGGCTCCCTTTGCCCGCGCGGCCGGGGGCCTTCGGGCTGCGTGCGTTTCTGGACCGGCCGTATTGATTCATAGTAATAATAGCTCCACCACGGCCCGCCGTAAAAATAAGGAAACGGATAAAACCAGGGGTCGTAATAGTTGGGTGGAGGATTATAGTTTCGCTGCCTGGGCCAGAGGTATAGCTGCCGAATCTGAAACACAGGGTAACGGTAATCTATGTCCTCGATTTTTCCGCTCCGCGTTGCAACAAATTCTCCGGCAAGGGTGACTCTTCTCCCGCGGCCGTACACTTCGGGATCAAGCATCTGTGCGTCCTTCGACAGGACCGCGAGAAAACGTCCCTCGGACTGGCCGCTCTCTCTAAAATAGCCTAATCCGTCTACCGGTATATGTACTGCTTCCATCTCGGACCCTGATGCCGTGAACGACGTCTCCACGATGATTCCTCCCAGGATGTAAAGCCTTCCCATGTATGGTTTCGGATTTTCCCTGAGAGCAGCAAAGGAAACCTCGCGGCTTCCTTCCCGCATCACGTCCCTGTTCAACACCGGGGCACACGAACAAAGTATCATTGCAAACCCTATGGCCGCGTAGAGACGCATATCATTCCTGTTCATGCATCAATTTTTGCGCACCCGGAAAGCAAAGTCAACCCCCATTACAAACGCAGGTGGGCTTTAAACCTTTCCCTCCCTACGGTGTCATTACTATCATGAACGTTCCCCCATCAACGGAAAAGATCTGTTACAGACGCCCTAACCAGCTGCCCGAAAAACAGGTTAAATAATATTGTTGCATCTGCGGTCAAAGAGGTAAAATACAGATTATGGTACCAGGGAGGTCTTCTATGCGATTATTGAGATATTTGATTGTTACCGGTATCCTGCTCGTCCCAGCCTTTGTTTTTGCAGACGACCTTGGAGAAGTCCGGCTGAGCCTGACGGAGGGCGACGTCCAGGTCCAGATCAAGGATACAACCGACTGGACGGACGCGGCCGTCAATCTTCCGATGAACGAAGGCGACCGCTTGTGGGTCCCGGACCATAGCCAGGCGGAGCTGCAGATCCGGGGAGGAGTGTTCGTTCGTGGTGATCATGATACGGCGCTCGACATTCTCACCGTGAGCCACGATTCCGCACAGCTGTATCTGGACGAGGGACATATATATATCAACAACCGGCGCGGCGGTATCAGAACAGTCCAGGTGGACACGCCCATATCGTCGCTCAGAACGTATGATAATTCCGTGATGATGGTCGACGTTTCGCACGACGGCATAGCGGAAGTCTCCGTGCTCAAAGGTTATGTGTATGCCGAGAGCAGGGCCGGCGCCACCCGCGTAAGCGCCGGAAATACGCTCACGATGCGGGGCGAACAAAGCGCTGAAGTGGCTCCCATTGGCCCGCCCGACGACTGGGAACAGTGGAACATGGAACGCGACCGGTATCTTGCGTCCGTGGGCGAAAGCTCACGCTACCTTCCGGACGACCTGCACGAATATGCCTCGGATTTCGATCGCTACGGCCGATGGGAGTATGAAAGCGACTACGGTTATGTCTGGCTCCCTACCGCGGCGCCCGCGGGCTGGGCTCCGTACAGCTATGGAAGCTGGGTCTGGATCAGGGGCAATTATGTCTGGATAGACTACGATCCGTGGGGCTGGGCGCCCTCGCATTACGGCCGCTGGGCCTTTGTCGGCTCTCGCGGCTGGTGCTGGGTGCCGCCCGCCATAGGCGCGGTCTACTGGAGCCCGGGGTTCGTAGGATGGATAGTGACGCCTTCGTACGTCGCATGGGTTCCGCTTGCACCGGGTGAAATCTATTACGGGTATGGCTATTACGGCCCGGGGAGCGTCAACATTACAACCGTAAATACGGTGGTCGTGAACCGGAATTACAGCAATGCCCGGGTCAATAATTCAGTGACCGTAGTGAACCGCGAAAGCTTCGGGACCGGCAAGCGAGTGCCGGTGCGAAGGGAAAATCCCTTTCTTGAAATGAAGCAGCAGCGCGAGCAGAACCGGACAGATGTCCATGTTGTGCCTCCCCGGGACCGGCCGAAACACCCCGTGATTGTCATCCCCCGGGAGGAACATGAACAGCAGCGGCAGCGGGTACCCGACCGTCTGCGCGTTGAGACGCCGACCAGGAACGGGCAATCCCAAACCCCGCCGCCAGCGCGAGTGGAAAGACCCGGTGCAACCGGGCAAACCACAATCGGCCGGGAACCGCGCGCTTCGGAACGACGGCTGCCGCCCGAACGGGTAAGGAGAACCAGCCCCGAAGCTGTGAAAAACGAGCGGCCGCTTGTACGAAACCGGGAATCGTCCGTATTCCGTCAACAGCAGCCTGAAAATCTGCCCGTGACCAGATCTCGGCAGCCGCGCCGGATCGACCGGGCGCCAACCGGTACGTCCCGCGAGAAGCCTGACGAAGCGCCGGCCCAGAGAAGACCTGAAAAAAGAGAGCGGCCCGGGAGACCATGTTTCATGAAATCTCCCCTAACCCCTCTTTTCGAACAGGGGAAGCTTGACCGTAGAGTTTAGCGGCAATATCTCATTTTCGACACTGCCGCGATTCATCTGCGTAATCTCATAATTCTGGGGGACAACTGTTAAAATTGGATTCATCGGTCTCGGAATCATGGGCAGCCGGATGGCTTCGCACCTGCAGAAAAAAGGCCACCACCTTCTGGTTTACAACCGTGCAAAGGAAAAGGCCGCTCCTCTTTTGGAAGCAGGTGCAACCTGGGCATCTTCGCCGGCGGAGCTTGCTGAAAAGACACGATTGTCATAACAATGCTTGCCACGCCGGATGCGGTCGCCGCAGCGGCATGCGACCATAAAAGGGCTTTTTGGACCGCCTCCCGGCGAAGTCTCTCTGGATAGACTGCAGCACTGTGAACCCTTCTTTTTCGCGGCAAATGGCGCTCGAGGCGAAGCAGAGGAGGTTCCTCGACGCTCCGGTGGATGCATAAGGACGCACAGCTCGCCGCGGACACAGCGTATGAGACAGGCGTTGCCTTGCCGCTCGAGAATGCCGTGAAGGAACTTCTGGCGCTCGCTGTGCGAAGGGGCCTTGGCGATCTTGACTTTTCGGCGGTATTTACCATGCTGAGTGAAAAGCAGGCTGGTCTTTAGAAGCGGGGATCGCTTTCGAATCCGCGGCGGGATCAGGCGGCGTTTTCGAACATTTTTTTCTCGTAGATCTGGACTGCAACGGCCCAGAGCATATCAGGCACATCGTGAATATTTTCAAAGCCCATGGCAAGGAATATGGAGACCAGGTCGAGATATCCCTTGTCCCCTATTCTGGCTGCTATGGATTCACGAGTATACTTCAAACGCTGCACCCCTCATTTATTCTGTAACTATTCAGCTTCTTTTCAGAACAGCATTAAGACAAGTCTAAGAAAAAGCCCTTCTATCCGCAGATTTCGCAAGATTGACGCAGATTCTAAAACCGGAATTCTGGTTTTGTTTTTATCTGCGAAATCTGCGTAATCTGCGGATAAAAAAATGACCTGAGTAGTTACATTTATTTTTACTGTAGCTCTTCCGAACGCCATGGCAAGACGGAAAAGGTATCAACATGGCCTTCGGTTTCGAGAGGCGTTTGTCACCTTCTCCGCAGTTTCATCCATGCGGTAAGCACTTTTTTTATGAACGGGGTAAGCCTCGTTTTGTTGTATTGGTCCGCCGCTTTCTTCACCGCTTCCGCCTGCGTGGGATACGGATGGACCGTTTTGGCAATGGTCGACAAGCCCGCTCCCGCGTTAATGGCAAGCGTTATCTCGTTGATCATCTCGCCCGCATGCCGGGCCACGATTGTTGCGCCCAGGATCCTGTCGCTCCCTCTCTTGATATGCAGCCGCGCGAAGCCTTCCGTTTCTCCGTCGAGAACAGCGCGGTCCACATCGGATAGCGGAACCGTGAGCGTGAAGACATCCATGTCCCTGTCCCTCGCCTCGCTCTCGTACAGGCCCGTATGAGCGACTTCAGGGTCCGTATACGTGCACCACGGAATTATGAGCCGCGATGCTCTCTGCCTTCCCATGAAGAGTGCGTTCGCTATCACAATGCGCGCCATCGCGTCCGCTACATGCGTGTAGCGGTACGCAGAGCAGACATCGCCTGCCGCGTACACGCGCGGGTTCGATGTTCTAAGGCAATCGTTCACCTTCACGCCTGCCCGCGTATCGTACGCAATGCCGGCTTTTTCGAGATCAAGCCCCTCGACGTTCGGCGTTCTGCCGCTTGCAGCAAGAATCCGGTCGACGCGGACCTCGTCTGTTTTTCCTGCCTGCTCTATGAAAACGATCTTTTCAGCTCCGCTTACAGCGACACGGGCTGCGAAGGCGTTCAGCCGAATGTCTACGCGGTCCTTTTCGAGGGCCTTCCGGACGATTTCGGCAGTGTCCGCGTCCTCACGGGTCAGAAGCTGTGCTGGCCGCTGGATAAGAATGACTTTGCTCCCGAGGCGGCTGAAGGTCTGACCAAGTTCACAGCCGATCGGCCCGCCGCCGATGATTGCGAGCCGTTCGGGAAGATCCGCCAGCGAAAAAACGGTTTCGTTCGTTAAATAGTCCAGCGCCTCAATACCGGGGACCGTTGGCACCAACGGCCGGGTGCCGGTGCAGATGGCTGCTTTTTTGAAGTGAAGAGAAGTGCCGGCCACGTCAATGGTGTCCCGACCGGAGAACCGTGCTTCCCCGAAGAACACGTCCACGCCCAGTTCCCTATTGAAGCGCTGCACGGAATCATGTACGCTTATCCCTGCCCTGGCACGGCGCATCCGCTCCATTGCCTTCCGAAAATCGACTGAGATTTCTCCTGCGATGTTTACGCCGAACTGTCCGGCTGTTCTCACATCTGAGACGGCACGGCCGGCCCTGATAAGGCCCTTTGACGGAACGCAGCCCGCATTCAGGCAGTCGCCCCCGAGGAACCGGCGTTCAATGAAGGCAACCTTCGCGCCGAGGCCGGCTGCGCCTGCAGCGGTGACCAGCCCAGCGGTCCCGGCCCCTATCACAACAAGGTTATAGCAGGGAGCTGGCTTCGGATTTATCCAGTCTTTGGGATGGACATTATCAAGGAGAGTATGGTCATTATCGTCAGCGGAAAATGGAGCATGTTCGTACACGGGGAGGCCTCTTTTGTAAAGCCGGAAAACCGCCGGGAACCATTTGCTACAGGATACACTATTTCTCTTCCGTGAGCAACCGTTCCGCACACACCGCAGTTCCGTAGAGGCCCGCCTTATCGTTCATAATGACTTTTACGGGAATCGGTTCGACGATATGGGAAAGCCTTCCCTTGTCCTTGAAGGCGTTCATGAACGTGTCGTCTTTCAGTTTTTCAATGATCTTCGGCGCTATGCCGCCGCCTATATAGATTCCTCCGGTAGCCATGACATGAAGCGCCAGGTCGCCGGCAGCGGCGCCGTATATCGAGACAAACAGGTCAAGCGCCTTCGCACACAGTCTGTCTTTGCCGAGCAGCGCTGTCTCCGCGATCACCGCAGCCGGGTCTTCCTGCTCGAGCCGTGAGGTAAGAACCGCGGATTCGTTCCCGAATTTGCCCGTATGTTTCAGGAACCGGTAGATATTTACGAGACCGGGACCGGAAATGACGCGCTCATAGCTTACATGGCCGAATTCGTCGAAAAGGTAATTGAGCATCTCAAGCTCCAGGCGGTTCCTCGGGCCGAACTCGACATGCCCTCCTTCCGACGGGCACGGTATATAACGGGTCCCGTTCCAGAACAGGATTGATGCGCCCAGGCCGGTGCCTGCAGAAAGCAGCCCTGCGTTTCCATCCGGGTCTTTTTTCCCCTTGTTCAGCGATACAAAGTCTTTCGCCGGCAGCGCGCTTATGCCGTACGCGTTCGCGACCAGATCGTTTATGAGGGTGACGGTCCCTATCGATAAAAAGCGTCTCAGGGCTTTTTCCGAAATCGTCCAGGCGAGATTGGTGACCATCGCGGTCCCTTCCGTGACCGGTCCCGCCACACCGAAGCAGGCCGCCGCCACAGGCTCGCGATTTTCCAGAAAGCTGCTGATGATTGTTTCCAGCCCGTCATAATCCCTGCTCGGGAATTTTTCCACCGCAACCAGCTGCAGTCTTGCCTTGGACATGCGGAAGAGCCCGAGCCTGGTGTTCGTTCCCCCCACGTCGCCGGCCAGGATCATATCGGGTTCATTTCCGTTTTTCACGTGTAACGCCTTTAAGGTAAGGTGGCATTCAGAGCGCCCTCACGAGGCATTTTCATTCACTGTTCGGGCTTACCGGGCGGCTGCGCAATTGCGAGGCCGTATCTTTCGAGCGCCATCCGGGTCTCCTCGTACGAACGGTGATAGATGCTCTTCGCCATCCCGAGCGCCGTCGCAACTTCCGCAAACAGTTGCCGGTCATCAATGTAAAGTGAAGCGGCCGGGTCCGCATGGGCGATATCAAGCGCCATGCGGTAAAAATCGGGATCGGGCTTGCGGAAATGCACGAAACAGGAGGAAACGAAAATATCGATAATGGCGTCGAGGGCAAATTTTCGGATGCGGTAGATCGAGAGTTCCCGTCCTTCGTTATTCACAGCCACGATCTTCAGTCCGTAGCGCAGCTTGATTCCCGCAATAAGATCGATCATGTCCGGAAAGGGCCGGGATTGCTCGAACATGAACCTTTTGAATTTGTCCCTCGAGAAGGAACGCTCGCAATGAAATATCACGCGGTCCAGGTACTCATCGAGGCTTAATTTCCCTTCTTCATAGGTGTCGAAGGTCAGATGATGCCGCTCGTCCATGTCCTCAAAATCGAAATTGAACTTCGCTGCCGCCAGTTTCCGGGAATTCCTGCCCCATCCGTTCGTAAGAAGAACACCGCCGATGTCGAGAAAGAGTGTGGATATCGCGGTTTCGGACATGAAAATACCGGCCTCCGTGCATTCAGCTTCCCTGTTTTTAGGATAGCATGACGTGAATGTAAGTCAAGGAATCGAAAATCCTGCATCATCCCGGACCATCGTTTCTGGTGCAATAAAAACGCTGTTTTCTTTGCGTCCTTTGTTTATACTCGTTTTTTGCGCTACAGTTTGCGGTCTGACCCGAAAATGTTGTGGTATTCCCTGAAATATCACATAAATAGTTGGCCGTCGTTATCAGAGAACCTCCGTTCTGCGTTGACTACCTGCTCCCTTTTCTATATACTCGTTTTCAAGTCTGCTGCACATATGATGCAGGCCAGTCGTATGGTAAACGGGATGTTTTCTGTATCGAATTATACCTTTAATATCCATGCCCTGCCGTCGCTGGTCACCGCTTTTTCCGTCCTGTTCCTCGGCTTGATCGTAGCTGTTCGAGAAAAAGGTTCGCGCGTCAGTCTCCTGTATCTCATTTACACCCTTGCAGCCTCTACCTGGCTTTTCTCCGCCTCGATGTCCTGGTTTTCTTCTTCGGAACAGATTGCATTCCAATGGATAAAATTGGCCAACACAGGCGTAACGGCGATTCCTGCGGCACTGTTTCATTTTACGGTCCAGGTACTGGGAACCGACAAACAGAACCGGCTGCACTTACGTATTGCATGGATCATATCAGCACTTTTTCTTGCGCTGACACTTCTTACGAACGTCCTGTTCGAACGATTTTACCACTACCGCTGGGGCATTTTTCTTGAATACCGGTGGCCTGCCTACCTGTTCGTTGCCTATTTCTTTGCAATGACAGTCGTCATTCTCAGGCTGTATTGGGTTGAGTTCCGGAAGTCCGTGCCGAATTCAACGAAGCAGCGCCGCGTAAAAGCATTCCTCGTCGCCATTGGGATCGGCTATCTCGGCGCCTTCGACTTCCTTCCTGCGCTCGGGGTGCCCTATTACCCCCTGAGTCCGCTCCCGATGTTCTGCATGGTAATCCTGGTGGCCCGCACGATCTGGCGGTATCGGCTGGTAGACATCACACCGGCGATTGCTGCACAGGAGATCATCGACACCATGAACGACGCACTGATTGTTATTGATCCTGACGGGGTCGTCAGGCTGGTAAACCGGGCAACCTGCAGCACGCTCGGCTATCCTGAACAGGACCTTATCGGAAAACGGCCGTCACAGGGAATGACACAGTGCAGCGATTTTGCGAAACAACTTGAAGTCATCGTTGGGAACGGAACGGTTCAGAACAGGGAGCTGATGTACCGTCGCCGGGAAAGTGACGAGCGGGTGCTGAGTTTGTCTACCTCAAGCATTTACAATGAACGCGGAGAACCTGTGGCCACAGTCTGCCTGATGAACGACATCACCGATCGCAAGCGCGCCGAGGTGGAGCGGGAGCAACTTATCGCAAAACTCCAGGAGGCAAATGATAAACTTCAGTCAATCGATAAAATGAAATCCAACTTTATATCCATGGTTTCTCACGAATTGCGCACTCCTCTCACGACCATAAAGTCGTTCGTTGAACTGCTTCTTATTAAGCAGACGATGCCGCAAGAGCGGAGAGTGAAGCTCATGAGCACTATCAACGTCGAAACAGACCGGCTCACGCGCCTGATAACCGACCTGCTCGATCTTGCCAGGATTGAAGCAGGCTCTATGAAGTGGCAAATTGACAAGGTGTCCCTCGAAGATGTTATCGGGACAGTTATTATGAGCATGGGTGTGCTGTTCGAGAACAAAGGACTGCGCGTGACAACCGCGATTAGCCCGCCGCTCCCGCCAGTCTCCGGGGACCAGGACCGCCTCATTCAGGTGATGATGAACATATTGTCAAATGCGGTCAAGTTCACGCCGGCAGGCGGCTCAATTCATATTGCGGTACGTCATGAAACAACTCCGCGGGCGCAGATTGCTGTAGAGATCTCGGATACCGGCATGGGCATACCGGCAGGCGATCTTGAGCTGATATTCGAGAAGTTCCATCGGTTGGACGACAAGCTTACAGCCGCGATAGAAGGCACCGGCCTCGGTCTTGCCATATCACGGCAGATCGTCGAACACCATGGCGGCAGGATATGGGCAACGAGCACGCACGGCAAGGGCAGCACGTTCACGTTCACCGTGCCGGTTTAATTGCGGATTGCGGATTGCGGAATGCGTTCTAAAGGCGTCGACTGAAGAAAAGGACCGGAACTTCATGTCACATGTTCACGATTCTTGGTCAGCACTTGCAGTTCCAAAAGCGCCCTGCGGTTCGCGAACACTGACCGTGCTTTGTCATGTGTGAAAAAAATGATCAAAAAAATAAACCAAACAGCACAGCGAAGCGTGGGTGCTGAGGGTGGCCTTATATATCAGAAAGACCGAAAAACACTGTGGCATGCTTGCACGGCAGTGTGAGTGGACTGCACGAAAAGGATCGTGAACTTCATTGGCGTTATCTTACGTATCCGAAATAGACCTAACTTTCCGGCAAATTCGGACCGAGACGCGCACTGACGCCTGAAGAAACAGCAGTGCGGCCGGCATTATACACATCCCTTCCAGAGCCGCCCCTCTTTGCGATAAATATTTTTCTTTTCCCCTCAGGAACCTTTAGCAAATATCTGCGCGGAGGCGTAAAGCTGCCCTTGATCTCGGGGTTCAGTGATTTGATCGTGGCTAAAGGAGTCTTGATCTCCTTTGCCACGTTCCGGAGATCCGTGCTTGTTCGGATCTCTACGACATCGAAACGAAGCGGCTGGCGGGCGGAAATCCGGAATCCATAGGCAGCCGGGTCTCTGGCGATTATCGCGGCAGCCATGATTTTAGGCACAAAGCTTTTCGTTTCCTTTCTCAAATATGCCGACTGTTTCAAGTCCCAGAAGTCTTCGGACCCGGTACCGAATATCGCTTGCCGCAGTTTGCCCATTCCCGCGTTGTAGGCAGCCATGGCGAGCGTCCATGAACGCAGCCGCGAATGAAGCGCCCTGAAGTACCGCGCAGCAGCTCTGGTCGCTTTAACATGGTCCCTCCGTTCATCGATCCATTGGTCGTTTCGGAGACCGTACTCGCGTGCTGTGCCGGCCATAAACTGCCAGAGCCCTACGGCGCTCGCACGGGATACAGCTGTCGGATTAAACCAGCTTTCGATCATTACTACGTAAACGAGCTCTTCGGGAAGGTTTTCTTCCCTGAATATTTTTTTCATCAGGGGAAGATATGGCATCGAATTGTTTAACCCTGCTTGAAACGTCTTTTTTTCGGCTGTGAAGTGTTCAATATACGCTTCAACGCTGTCATTCAGGATGATCGGCAGGTGAACGCCTTCTCTCCTTGATGGTTGTTCCGGGGACGGCGACGCATTAAAGGCTTGCGAAGAGAGAACTTCGGCTTCGGTTATCGGGTCATAATGCGATACCGCAGCCGCTTGATTCGAAATCGCGGCAAGAAACGCCGCCGCCATAATCGGAATAAAAGCCCTTTTGAGGCCTGCTGCAGTCATTTTATAAGACTTTCCCATAATTAAGCGCCCTATTCTCTATTTGGACATACTATTGTATTAAGCAAACGATAACAGAACAGGAATGCCCGGTCTGTGACCCGGTTCACAAAATATGTAAATAATCGGCGAGTACACGATTTTCTTTACGTTCGAATACCTTGAATGTACAAATATTTGACTTCAGGGACCTGGGTCTGGTAGTTTGTCCCATGTTCCAGTCATTCCGAAACGAATCCCGCAGGGTTATTTCAACCTCGGCAGTTGTTTGCACTCTTATTTTCGGACTTGTATTCGTTCCCCGTCTTTATAGCTTCGAAAACCAGGAACCACGGCAAACAAGGCTGTCACAGGCCCTCCTGCCGGGAGAGATGCTCGCCTATGACGTCAGCTGGTCCAACATGCTGAGAGCAGGAACCGCAGTGATGGAAGTCAGGCAGGAAACGCTTCCCAAAGGAAAGCAAGTCCTTGCCTTTATCCTGACCGGCAGGTCAAGGGGCCTGCTCAACAAGGTTTTCCCGGTGAATGATACGGTTAGGAGCATATTCGACCCGGAGATCATGCAAAGCCTGTCCTTTGACATCGCCGAGAGCTTTGGCAAGAAAAAGAGATATCGGAGCGCGGTCTTCGACCGATCGCAGAATACTGTGGTATGCAGGCTCGGCCAGGGAACTCCCGAGACCTGGTCCGTACCCGCACGCGTCCAGGACGGTCTCGCCTCGCTTTACTATCTCCGAACGAAGACCGACTTCACAATAGGAAAAGTATTTGCCATAGATGTCTATGACAGCGGAAAGAACTGGTCCATCGAGGTCCATACGCTCGGTAGAGAGAAAGTAAAAACGCCTGCAGGAGAATTTTCCACCATTAAGGTCAAGACGCGCCCTCTCTACGAAGGCGCCTTCCAGAACAAAGGCGAAGTCTTCATCTGGCTCACTGACGACAGCCGGAAGATCCCCGTACTCATGAAGAGCACGATCAGGATCGGTTCCTTCGTGTTTATGCTGAAAAACGTGAAACCCGGCGTAGCGTAATTTCTTCCATTGAATCATAACCCCGCTTCTCTTTCCAACCATAGAATGAAGCTGCGCTGGTCTGCTAAAATTAAACAAAGCGACATTAAGATAAAACGTCTGAATGAACAACACCTCATTCTCTTTTGTCGCTCGTACCAACCCTTGATCTTTCAGATCTGTCAGGAGGTGTCCTATGGTTTCCTCCCGCACCCCTCAGCGTAAACAGTGGTCACGGCGCGTGACCGAAAAGAGCCATGCACTCGAGCTGGAATCCGGCGTGTTTTCAAAAAAAGATCCTCGCAGCATAGCCCGCTCCCTTAAAAAATCCGCGGAGCGAAGCACTCACCGCAAGAGCGATCCGTACCGTTCCGCAATGTCGATGCTGACCTTCTATATAAACCGGGCGGGAAAGCAGCTTTCCAGGACGGACCGCAGCCTGCTGGAATCGGCAAAGGACGCGCTGCGGGATCTCTACGGCAGGCGAAGGAAGGCTGCATAAGATATTTACCTGTTTACTGCTTAAACCAGAAAAGAGTACGGAGGCCAGGCATGAACACTTCGACGGAGAAAGACCGAGTTATAGATACTGTAAACCGGCTCTTCATCGACACCGACAACAGAAATTGGCGAGAGGTCGAATCGCTGTTCACACAAAACGTCTTCTTTGACATGGAATCGGTCAGTGGAGGCAGGCCTTCGATGACAACGCCCAGGGAAATTGTCGACAACTGGGACCGCGGACTCAAAGCCTTGAAGGCCGTGCACCACCAGGCTGGGAACTTTCTTGTGGACATGATGGAGAACGAAGCCAATGTCTTCTGTTACGGAACAGCTTGGCATTATTTGCCGAATAAATCAAACCGCAATACGAGGACCTTCGTAGGCAGCTATAATATCCACCTGGTCAGGAAGGAAGGGGAATGGAGAATAGACCGGTTCAAGTACAACCTGAAGTTCATTGACGGCAATTTGGAGCTTGATCGAAGCGAAGTTACCGCTCCCGGTGAGCGTGCGCAATCGGATGAAGCAGCATGAAAATTGCGGTTCGGAGAGTGCACGGGGCTGGCAATTGAACTGAAGACCGTTCCGAACGTGACCTTATTTACTGGCTCGCCAGCCAATCTTTTGCCTGGTCGGAGGAATCGAATGCTACCAGGTTCCTGCCGGAGAATTTGACGACCGCGTTATAGATGATCTGCTTGAGACCGGTAATGCCGACCACAGCTGCGGCGGTTACAAACGGCTTGTTGTGGCTCGCGAATTCCTTCAGTGCCTCGGTGGCCTTCGTATTGAAAGACATATCCGTGACATCCGTCAGTGTCCTGATAGATTTAACCGGCTGGGCGGCTATGACCGGTTTCGCCTGGTTAATGATCCCGATCACCTCCTCCGCTTTTGCATGGGTGAAATCCAAGCGCAGAATTTGTTTCCCGTTATGGTTAATAAATTGAATACGATTCATTCTTTCTCCTTTTAAAATCAGATTTCGCTTATTGCTTGCATCCCCGCGTCATGCGCCTCGGTGCCCGCCATACTCTCTACTGTATATTGTTTCCCTTGAAATGAAAATACCCCGGTAAGGGTATTTTCAGGGCATGCCGGATTTCGAGCGGGACAGTTTTTTAGCTGGGCCAGGGAGCGATTCATCATCATCCTTTTGTCAAATTGACTGTTCCCGCGCTCTTTTCCATAATAGTTTTATGGAGGTGCCTTATGACAACGACAATACACAAAACTATCCGGCCGAAACCCTCATCTTTACAGAACGGCAAGGTGCCCGGAGCCATGAACGCGGCTGCGATGGAAGAGTTCGGACCCCCTCAGGTCATCAGACTTCATACGCTGTCCGTGCCGCTGCCTGGGCCGACCGAAGTGCTGATAGAACTCCACGCCGCCGGTGTGGGCTCCTGGGATTCTTCGGTCAGGGACGGTTCGTGGAAACCTTCAGGCAAGCCGAGGTTTCCGCTTGTTCCCGGAACCGATGGGGCAGGCATTGTGGCTCTTCGGGGGTCGCGCGTAAGGCGATTTGATATCGGTGACCGGGTCTGGGCCTACCATTATGCGAATCCGAAGGGCGGGTTCTATGCCGAGTACGTTGCCGTGGACGTGGCGCACGTCGGAAACATGCCGCGCCGCCTGGACTTCGAACAGGCAGGTGCGGGTGCGACTACCGGCTTGACCGCGCTGCAGGGTATCGATGATGCGCTCCGGGTGGGCCGCGGTGAAACTGTGCTCATCTTCGGAGCCACGGGAGCAGTGGGAACGCTCGCCATCCAGTTCGCAAAGCGCCATGGCGCGCGGGTGATTGCAACTGCGTCAGACAGCCAAGGCGCCGAACTTGTCTTAAAACTCGGTTCGAACGGCGTATTCGACGCCCGGAGCAGCGATGCGGTCGAGCGGCTTGGGCAGCTTGCGCCGGACGGGATCGATGCAGCGCTCATTCTGGCCGGCAGTGAAACACTTGAAGCCTGCCTTGATCTGGTGCGCAGTGACGGACGGATTGCATACCCGAACGGGGTCTGGCCTGTACCCCGGAAACGCAGGAATATCCAAGTGACCTCTTATGATGCGCAGCCCGGTCCAAAAGAATTCGAACGGTTGGAGCATGCTGCAGCAAAGGCGAGGCTCATTATTCCGATCTCTGAAGTTTTTCCCCTGCGGGAAGCTTCCAAGGCGCACGAGAGGCTCGAACAGGGCCACATCCTCGGTAGGATCGTGCTGCGAATACGGCGGGGAAACAGGTAAGTGCATTACAAATTAACCAGTGTGCATTATCAGCGTCTCGATTTGACATTTACAATTTGCAATTTGCATTTTGCAATTAAATCACTATTTCAATATTTTCTACCCATCAGCGAAGCCAGGCGGTCTAAATGGTTCTTCTCTCCGGAGGAAAGGATTGAGAAAACCTTCTTTGACCTACTATCCCCCGCTCTCCGCTCCATCTTGATATAGAGATCATAGGAGCTGGCCTCCAGGGCAAGCGCGAGCTCCAGAACATCCGTCACGCTGCTCCCTTTTGCCCAGTCAAGAGCGCCGGGAACACTGACGCCGCCCTCCATGATGTCATCAGGGGTACCGGGTCGCAGTAATGAGCCGGGGAAGTCGGAGCTCGGGTCTGAGTCCGTTATTTCCTTATAGAGCCTGGTAAGGGCGGATACATGTAGCTGTTCCGAGACACCGAGTTGCCGGAACAGACCGGCTGCATCACTGTCCCGGACCCGCTTCGACAGCTCACTGTAAAATCTCAGGGAGCCGTCCTCAAGCAGCCACGCCAGGCCGATGAGCTCCTCCGCGGAGGCGTTCTCCGGGAAATAAGCCATACCAGCCTCGGGAGCTCCCGCGGCAGTAAGGCCTTGCCAGGCGCGGATGCCTCCATCCATGCTGTAGACATTGGTATAACCGGAGCTTTCAAGTATGGACGCAGCCGCACGGCTGCGAACACCGGACCCTCAATAGACAATCGTCATTTTGTCCGGATCGAGTTCGCGGGCGCGTGTCGGAAGTTCGCTCACGGGTATCAGCCGTGCGCCCGGAAGATGTCCCCGTTCGTATTCCCGAGGCTGCCTCACGTCCACCAGGTTGTACTCGGACGGATCTTTCCTGTTCAAGATTTCCCTTACCTCTTCCGCCGACATGGCCGGCACCGGCTTGAAATAATCAATGATGCTCATAGGTCTGCAGTTTCCTCGCGTTCGCCGGATAGCTGAAATGTTCGCATAAATTTCCTGTCTATGAGGTCCTTTACCGTAAAGGCAAGCCTGCCGTTCCAGATCCAGGATCCGCGCCGCACAAGCCCTGTCCCGTCCCCAAGGTTAAAGATGAGCATGTACGTTCCCTGGGGAACGAATTCCCGCATCCGGCCGTTCTCCAAAGCCGCAAGCAGATTCCGAAAAAGCACGGGGCTCTCACGTACTGCGTATACGCCCACTTTTGCAAGGGACCGGCCTTCGAAATCGATACAGTCTCCGCCTCCGAACAACTCCGGATGCAAGACGCTCTGCAGGTACCGGTTGACGAGAAGGCCGCCGCTCTGTCCTGTGGGCAGCCCCGCTTTCTTGAACACCGGCCAAGGCGTGACACCCGTGGCAACAAAACAGACGTCGAACGGTATGGTTGCGCCGCCGGCTAATTTCACAATGCCGTTGTCCATGGCATCGGCTCGTATGCCGTTCAAAAGCCTTATGCCGCGCCGCTTGAGCGACGCCCTGGCAATCCTAAAGGCCTTCTCCGGATAACCCTGCAGCAGCTGCTGTCCCGCGATAAGGGTGATGCGCGCTTTAGCTCCGAGGTCATACACCAGCCGCCAGGCGTTGGATGCGACTTCCAGGCCTGCGGGACCGCCGCCTATAACAATGACATCCAGTTCTTTTTTGAGGACTGCTCCGGCGATGCATTCTTTGGCCTTTATGAGATTGATGATCGGCTTGACTGTAAAAACCGCGGCCGCACGTGAATTGAAGCTCCCTGCGGCAGGGGTTGAGTCGGATGCACTCTTTCCGGAATTCAAACCCTCCAGGGGAACACCGCTGCCGGTATTGAACGAGGCCACGTCGTATTTCAGTTCTTGTCCGGTCTCCAGGCGCAGCACGCGTTTTGCGGCATCGATGACAGCAACGGCATCTCGGATAAAGAGTGCGCCCCGGGCTTCAACCATCTTCCTGATATTGAAGCGGATGTCCTGCGGCCGATAGATGCCGGACAGCACGCCGGGCCCCATGCCGGAATAATAATGGTATGGAGAGGGATTGATGACCGTGACTTTGTGGCCGCGCCGGACATACTCTGCGCAGCGGGCAAGGGCAATAAGGTGGGCGTGTCCGGCGCCGACGAAGATAAGATGTTTGCTCATGGACAGCTCCAGTAAGCTCTGTTATTGTGCCTCGTAATACCGGGCACCATCAGCCTGGATTCGGCAACCGTACTTTACAGCTGCCCTCACAAAGAGATGCAGCGCAACGCCACCGAATAAGTCTGTACTTAATTATAGTTAATACCATAAAAATAACAATCCTGCACAATAGCAGGAAATAAGGATGCAGCAGGTCCTGTGCAGATATTTAATCGTATGGTATTTGAATAATCCAGGGAGAAACAGCTGCATCATGTCCGAAAGGAGTCAAAGAGCAGGAGCGGAAAGGAAAAAAAGGAATGGAGTTATCTGACAAAAGGTGCGTTCCGTTTTACGCTGAACGCGAACGAAGGATGCCAACAACCTTATTGAGGGGATTGGACCGGGAGAGAAAAGGCAAGAAAGCTTTTTTTCGTATGCCAAGAAGCTGCATTTCCTTCTTGAGCTCGACATGATACGGATCATACTTCAAGCCCTTGGCGAAGCTGTCAACCGCTTCTTTCTTCTTTCCGGCGGCAACGCATGCTCTTCCCAAATTAAGGTAGAGGATGGGATAAATCGTGCTTGCGTTATGCCTGTCGGCCGGCTTGAAACCGATGAAAGCTCTTTTACATGCAGTGACTGCGCTGTGATATTTCCTGTCAACAAGCGCCTGGAGCCAGCCAAAATACGACAGAATAATAGGATGGTCCGGATAGAGAAGGTTCGCGTGCAGCATAATGGCGAACGCCTGCTTTCGCTCGCCGCACTTAAGAAAACCCCGCATCTCCTGGATGTATTCCACAGGCGACTTTACCCGGTCCTGAGCCCCTGATTCAGCCATCTTTTCCGCCTTTGGTTCATATTTGCTGTCAGCCATGCAATGAGTGTATCATTTCGCTTGCGGTTAATCAAAACAAAAATTATTTTGGTTTCATCCAACAAGCTTGTTTTGCTGAGACTAGCCCTTTTTGCCGAAGTTTTTTTTGTAAACTTGGCGCTTTGCAAGCATCTTACCGATTCTGCTGAATGAGGGTTTCAATGGCGCGCCGGGCAGACGGACTGAGATGAGAAAATCGTAGACCGTATAAGCGTTGATCGGCCGTCGTTTTGACTGTCCTGATCACCTCTGCCTGCGTTTCTAATGATACGGCAGGAGGAAGTTTAAGGGAGCAGTTGAGCCGATCGCCTTTTTTCAGGACCGCGTCGGCTTCTATCAGCATCCCGGTAACGCTGATATTTTCGACTTCACAGTCGATAAAACTGCGGCCCGACAGACGTGCGCATCGGGCAATGAAAGAGCCGCGATAATCGGCCCGTGCGGGAATCATCAAGAGCTGCTGTACGGTGCGGCGGAGAAAGCCGGAGTCGACCGGCAGCGTCATAACGGCGTTGGCCCTGCATTGCAGGCCTTCAGTCAGTTCAATGTCGTTGTCGCGGCAAAAGACGATCGTCGAAACCTTTCGAAGATCCGGATCCTCTCTGATGGTGGAGCAGAGCTGAAGCCCCTTCATGCCGGACCCGTACAGCTCAGTCATAATGAGGTCAGCTCTTTGTTTCCGGTGCATGTTTAGCGCGCCTTCGTTCGAATACGCCGTGATTGTCTCGACGTCCCCGTCCTCCGGATAGAGTTCGAAGCCAAGCTGTTGCCTGATGCGGTCAACAATAATGATTTTTTTCATATGCCTCCCGAAAATATGTTTCCAGCAGCCTATACATAATACTTTTGTTTGTCAGCACCTGTGATCTGAATCACAAAATTATCTTTGCCGGCAATTTTTATGTTGAATTCAAATCTAAGGACGTTTTGCTTTTTCGCAATGGACGAGGTGCAGCAAGCATAACAGGGAAAAGAGTATAATGTAAACAGAGGCACCAAGAAAGGAGCACGCCATGAAAAAGACCATACTGGTCTTCACAACGCTCGTGTTTGTATTTGCCTTCGGTTCAGTTTATGCTGCCGACAAAGCGGATTCGAAGGCGGGCGCAGTGCCCGGGAACGGCATTACCTACTTTGATACGGGTACGTCTTCCCCACAGCCGGATTCAGCAGGACGTATCGAAGAAGCATCCGCTGCAAAGCCGTATAACGCAGTCACTTATTTTGACCTTGGACAGCCGAAGTCGGCAAAAGGATCTGCAGCGGGAGGACCAGCGGCAGCGCAAGCGCAGGGAAAAAGGCCGTATAACGGAATAACCGTTTTTTAAACACAGGCGGAAGGAAGATTCATTTTAGAGTATCGCGGGAAACGCTGAAGATAAAGTGTGTCCAAGCCGGAAAGTCAGGCTGAAAAGCGTAGCTGGCCCTGCTCTCCGGCCTTTTTCCCGGTGCCTGCTCCCCATTGCTTCTGATTTTTTGTCCGCTGCCTGCACCCCCTGGAGACCCTACCTTGTCGAGTTCTGCATGCTTTCAAAAAAAATGCCGGCCCTTTGTTCTGCTTCTTCGAGGGTAGCGCTGCTCAAAACCCTTGATGCAAGATGGTGTCCGAACGCATAGTTCCGTGCGAAATAACGCGTGAACTGTTTTAGCCTGCCCAGCCGGTGTTCGGGCAGGAAACGCCCGATCAGGAGTTCGATAAAATGCCCGTAGAGCCCAGGCAAGGATACAGCCGCGCCGCCGGAATAGCACAGCCGCACAGGTCTCGGGCAATTTCGGCACAAAGCCACGGCTTTATCACCGCCCCGCGCGCCAGCATCAGTTCATCGGCGCCGGAGATCCTGAGGCACTCTTCCGCGTCCCGCACGGAAAATATCCCGCCGTTCGCGATAACGGGAATCCTGAGCCAGGCCTTCACTTCGGCAATGCGCTCCCATCGCGGCGCTCTGGAGAAGGATTCCTTTTTGAGACGTCCGTGAACCGAGAGCATATCGATTCCCTCGTCCTGGAGCATCGTGCAGAAGTCCTTTAACGGCTGTTCGTCCGGTTCCATGCCCAGCCGGATTTTTGCGGTCAGCGGAAGCTGAGTCCGTTTCCTTGCTTCCGCCACGATCCGGCGGACGTCGTCCGGCTGCTCCATCAGCCTGGCGCCTGCTCCGGACCTGCGGACAGCGGGGGTCGGGCAGCCCAGGTTCAGATCAACAGCGTCTGCGTTCAATTCATGAAGTACGTCCATGGCTGCCGAAACCTCGCTTGCCCGCGAAGTCAGGATCTGATACGAAAGCGGCTTTTCAGAGGCGCTCCTGATCAGGTACGGGGACAGAGCGGGGTTCTCATGCGGCAGTCTTTTCGCGGAGAGCATTTCCGTTGATAAGAGGCCAACCCCTCCGAAACCCGCAACGATCTGCCTGAGCGCGCTGTGCGTAAGCGCTACCATGGGTGCGAGAAGGATCGGCGGATCGATTTTGAGATCCCGGACCTCGATCGGACGGAGAGGTTTTTTGATGCTGCGTTCTTGCATGTTGATGCAAGACTCGATATTTCCAGACTCTGTTGGCGGCATTCTTTTTTTAGCAGTCCCGGACATGGGAGGCCTAATACTATATCCATACAAAGAAGAAAGTTCAAGAGAATTAGTCTCAAACAGATCTATACTATAATTAACATAGTCATTGATCATTAATTGTTATGGGTGGGTCCATTTAACAAGGTAGTTGACTATTCCGCGCTGTTGCAAACAAAGTGGAAACGCATGTCAAGGATGACTATCTCAGGAGGCGGCATACGATGCGGTCAGGAAGCAGATTGATGATGCTGTTGCTGCCGGTCTTTCTCTGCCTGCAGGCGTGTCCGGAGAAATCCGAATATCCTTTAACGAATACAGCCCAGTACACGAACGGCGTTCTTATGGCGACCTACGACAGGGACATAACGATAACCTTTAAAGCCGCCCAGGCCGCGCTCAGGGATTTCGATATCAAGATCACAAATGCAAAAAAGAACGGCAACCAAAGTGAAATTAACGCAACAAGACCGGACGGCACAAATATAACCATTTTAATGCGATCTCACGGCCGGGATATCACAACAACTGCCATTAAAGTCGGCCCTTCGGGCGAGGACGAATTCTCCCATGAGCTCAGCAAGCGGATCGAGGAGCATCTCTCTTGACAGGAAGAAGCTCTCGATATCATAATACGTTCAGAAATCTGCCCAGATAACTTCCGATGTGCATCTGCGGCGCCGCATTTAGTTACCCCGGCATCTGGTCTCCGTTGCTGGTGCCGAGAATCGGATACTGCGAATACCGATGTACGCTCTGCGGCCGGCAAGCGCCGCAAGTGTCAGGAATCTTCTTCTGTCCATGGATCACCGTACCTTTCCTCTCGCCAGGGATGCAAAGATGCCGCCGAAGCAGAGCGCCGCGAAAATTGAGAATGCGATTTTCACGCTCTTCAGGAAAAGCGGATAGTATTCAGGCGTTATGCGGGCGCCGCCGATATTGACGGCGAAGATGACCATCGCGATGCCCATGCTCAGCATCTGCCCGATCAGCCGCATGGTGCCGAGAGTGGCCGATCCTACGCCGTAGAAGCGTTTCTCAATGGAGCTCATGACCGCGTTGGTGTTGGGCGAGGAAAAAAGCGCAAACCCGAAACCCAACAGGACAAGACCGGCGATGATGAACGGAATGGAGGTTTCGGGGGTCAAAAACGTGAACAGGAACAGTCCCAGCGCGGCAAACGCCATGCCGAGCGAGGCCACGATCCTCGGTTCTATCTTGTCGGAAAGTCTTCCTGCCATCGGCGAGAAAAGAGTCATCATTACCGGCTGAAAAACAAGAATGAAGCCGGCCTGCTGCGGGGTAAAGCTCTTTATATACTGCAGATAAAGGCTCAGGAGAAACATGACTGCGAAGGTGGCACTATAGTTGATCAGGGCGGCAAGGTTCGAAAAGGCGAATGCGGGATTGCCTATAAAAAGATTCATGTTGAGAACCGGGCTTGCAGCGCGTGTTTCCCACCAGATGAATAAAACGATTCCGCTAAGACCGCTCAGAATGAGCCACAGCCCGGTTGATGCAGGCAGGAGCGACAGCCCGTACATCAGCATGAGCAGGCTTGCTCCGTATATGACGGAGCCGGATAGATCGAACTTCTCTCCCTTGGCTTCGGCCCATTCTCCCTTTAATTTTGTACCGAGCAGATAGATGACGATAAAACCGACCGGGACGGTCGCAAGAAATATACTCCTCCAGCCGAACTGCTGCGTGAGAAAACCGCCGACAAAAGGACCCAGGGAAAGCCCGAGATAAACGGCTGCAACGTTGATGCCGAGCACCCGCCCGCGCTCTGCAGGAGGAAATACGGACGTTATTATGGCCATACCGGTCCCGAATATCATGGCGCTGCCGAAGCCCTGGAGGACGCGAAATGCGATAAGCACGGCTGATGAGGGGGAAAAGACAAGAAAAAGCGAAGAGAGCGTAAATATCCAGATCCCCCAGCCGAACATTTTTTTTCTTCCGTATATGTCGGCCAGCCTGCCGAAGGGCACCAGGAAAATGGCAGCCGCCAGCAGATAGGAGGTCGGGACCCAACTCAGGGCGACTGCGCCCATGTCGAATTCCGCGCCTAAAGCGGGCAGCGCGATATTGATGGATGAAACCATGAAGGGGGTAAGAAATGCGGCAAATACTGCGACAAGGAGTGCTGCTCTTTTTAACGCGTTATCATTCATATGGTTTCAGCGGTTTTTGCGGCAAGCACTCCTATTTGAATTTTTGAACGATACAGAGGATAAGGCTGATCACTATGCTGATAATGATGCTGGTTGCGAGCGGAAAGTAGAAGGTGAAGTTGTCCTTCCTGATAATGAGGTCACCGGGAAGTTTTCCCAGCAAAGGCAGTTTGTGGGCAAACAACATCAAAACCCCGGCGGCAACGAGTACGATGCCGATAATTATCAGTATTTTGGCCAGTTCTGCCATACAACGCGCGGAGTATGATCAGTCTGCAAAAAAATCGAGGACTTTGCCGAGGATAGCGCGCATCTCCTTCCGCGGCACGATCATATCGATCATGCCGTGCTCCATGAGGAATTCGGCCCGCTGAAATCCGGAAGGCAGCTGCTGTTTGATCGTCTGTTCAATGACGCGCGGACCGGCGAACCCGATCAGGCTCTTTGGTTCGGCAACGATGATGTCGCCCAGCATTGCGAAGCTCGCGGTTACGCCGCCGAACGTAGGGTCCGTGAGGACCGAGATGAACGGAAGCCCGGCATCGCCGAGCCGTGCTACCGCTGCAGAGGTTTTCGCCATCTGCATAAGCGACAGTATCCCCTCCTGCATGCGGGCGCCGCCGGAGGAAGCAACGGAAACGAACGCAGTTCTTTTCTCGATAGCACGCTCCACGGCCCTTGCGATTTTTTCGCCGACAACCGATCCCATACTGCCGCCCATGAAATTGAAGTCCATGATCACGAGCGAAACTGGCCTGCCGCCGATCTTGGCCTCGCCGGAGATGACCGCATCCTTCAGGCCGGTTTTCTTCCGGCTGCTCTTCAGCTTGTCCTTGTAGTCCTTGAACCCGAGAAAGTCCCTCGGTGAGAGGCCGTCCTCCACTTCGAGGAAGCTGCCCTCATCCACGAGGTACGGCAGCCGCTCGGACGCTGATATCCTGAAGTGGTAGTCGCACTTGGGGCAGACCTTGAAGTTCTTATCGACTTCCTTGCGATAGATAATTTCTTTACAGTTGTCGCACTTTACCCAGAGCCCCTCCGGAATCTTGACTTTCTTCGCCGGCGCTTCCGCGGTAGTGCTTTCCCGTTCTTTCTTAAACCAGGCCATATCAGATAATCCAATCACCAAATATCAAGCATCAAATCCCAAATAAGCTCCAATGGTTCAAATTTAAAACGTTTCTGTCATTCGAATTATATATTTGAATATTATTTGAAATTTGTAATTTGTTATATGGAATTTTAAAAGTGGTACGTCTTCCCTTCCTCGAGGATCTTGACGTTTTTCCTGCCCATTGCACGCAGTTCCCCAAGCACCTTTGCTTTGTGAACAGGCTTTATGTGGTAGATATATATCGGCACCCCGTTGTTTACATGTGCCTTTGCAAGGTCGTTATGGAGTTGTCCGGGCGTAAAGTGGCCGCTTGCGTCAGCTATCATTTCAAGGCTGTTCGGGAAGGATGTGTCTACGATGATTGCGTTAAGATTTTTTGTTTTCGCAGCTTCCTTCCACAGGGCTTCATTCGGGCCCGTGTCCGCGCTGTAGAGAAGAGACGATTTTCCGTCATTGACCAGGAAACCGACGGCCGGGACCGGGTGATTCATCGGGATCGCTTTTACTTTCATGCCGGCTATGGTAACAGTCTTTCCGGTCTCCATCGGCTTGTACGCCAGGACGGGATTCTGGGGCGTCGGTATCCTGGTGAAGTCGGGCCAGATGAGGTCGTTCATGAGATGGGTCCTTATGGCATCAATAACCTTCGGAATGGCACGGATGTTTACCGGTTTCTTGATCCGGCCGATGATGTTGTCCGCAAGAAACAGGATGGACTTGATATGATCAAGGTGGGTGTGGCTGATCAGAATATCGGTTATCCTGCTCTGCGCTTCAATTGTTAACGCCGCCGTTATCGTACCTGCATCCAGCATCATGACATCGTTCACGAGGAAACCCGGAGGCATGTGACCTATGGTTTCTGACCCGGAGCAACCCAGAATTTTTACCTTCATAACCCTCCCTCGATCGTACGGTAATTTAGAGCTTCTGCCGTTTCTGCGAATTACTTAACTCCGATCAGATCATAGACCACGACAGGCAGCTGCTTGCCTTTAACCGTGACCGTTCCCAGTTCTTTTACCTGTACCCTGTGCTCGACTTTGGCATAGGTATATTCCGATATGATGATATGATTATTGTATTGCCTTGTCAAGCCTTCTAAGCGCGCTCCAAGGTTTACATTGTCGCCGATGACGGTGTAATCCATCTTCTTCCCTTCGGCGCCCATGTTGCCCACGACCATTTCGCCGGTATTGATGCCGATCCCGATGTCGATCGCATACCTGCCTTCGGCGACCCATTTAGCCTGTAATTCCTTTAACTTAACGATCATTGCAAGGGCACATTTGCATGCCCGCTCCGCATGGTCGGGTTGACCAATCGGCGCCCCCCATAGGGCCATGATCGCATCGCCAACGAACTTGTCAAGCGTTCCTTCATGATTGAACACGATCTCCGTCATAGCGCCGAGATATTCGTTCAACAGGGATACCACTTCCTCGGGCTGATGTTTTTCCGAGAACGAGGTAAAGCCCCGGATATCCGAGAAGAGGACCGTTATTTCTTTTCGTTCGCCGCCGAGCTTTGCCTTGCTCGGGTCCCTGATGAGTTCGTCGACGATGCTCTTGGAAACATAGCTCGAGAACATCTTGCGTATGTCTCTGGCCCGCCGCTCCTCGGTAAAGAACCGGTACGCTGTCTGGCTCGTATAGCCGAAAAACAAAGCAGAACCGGGATAGACGAGGTTGAACCAGAGGCCCCTGGCTGCAAAAAGATAATAAATTCCGACTATGTACGCGAATAAAAGCACAAGGAAAAGCGCTCCGCCGGCCCTGGCCCCGAGCCGCGGCAGCGCGACCCCGAGGGTGATCGCAAAAATGAATATCAGGAGCGTTACCATGGCGTCGGAGCGATAGATGAAATCGCCGTGAAGGATATTGTCTACAACGCTTGCATGCTTCTCTATTCCTGCCATATTCGGCGAGAAAGGAGTGACCCGAAGGTCGTAAATGCCGATTGCCGTTGCGCCGATGAGTACGATCTTGTCCTTGAAGGTCCCGGCAGGCGTCAGCCGGTCGAGGATGTCCGAGATCGAATACATCGGGAAGGTCCCGGTCGGCCCCCGATAGTTGATGAGCATCCTCGCATGTTCATCGATCGGGATCGAAGTCTGTCCCAGCCTGACAGCGCCCTGGAAGTCGAGCTCCAGTTCCGATCTTTTCAATCCCCGATAGGCCCAGGCCGCCTGGAGCCCGATCGGCGCGAAATAATCCTCACCGTACTTTACTGCGAGGACTTCCCATCTAAGTGTCCCGTCCGAGTCGGGAACCATGTTGATGTGCGCGAGGGAATTTGCAGCCGACGAAAAGCGAAAGAGCGTCGGCAGCACCATTTTGGCCTGAAAAGGATAAAATAACTCCTCGGGATTTCTGATCATCGCAAAGGCGGAAGCAGACATATAGTCCAGTTTATTGCTTGTGAATCCGGACTCCTTGTATCCGATCTCCGAAAAATCAAAAACCACCGGAAGGATCACCCTGCCGCTCCTCCTGATCGCCCGTTGGAACAAATCGTCCGATTCGACGTTTTCGGGCTCAGTGAAAAAAACATCGAAAACAATAACTTTTGCGCCTTCTTCCGTCAGACGCTCGACGACCCGGCCCCATACGGAACGCGGCCAGGGAAACCGTCCAAGCTTATTGATGCTCTTCTCGTCGATGGCAGCGATGAGGGTCTCCGGTCCCGGGACAACAGGGCCGCGGATCAGAAAGCGCATATCAAGCGTCTTTTGCTCGAGCATCTCGAAAAATCGGAAATTAATGAGATGCAGCAGCGAGAGCACCGATGCCACGACAAGCGCAATGATAATTCCTGTACGCTTATTGCTCTTTTGTTTCATATCACTCCTTGATCAGGCAGGATGGATTGAAATCAGATAGACGCGTGCATTTCAATATAATTCCGAAATCCGCAATCCGCATTCTGCAATTTTATTACGCCATCTCTCCGAAAATCTCTCTCATTTCCAGATAGCGCAGGAGCCGTTCAACCTGTTCCTTGTTCGAGATCTGCACTTTATCGCCGGCCAGTTCCAGTACCCGGACGCTCGCAAGCTTCTCGAGGATCATGCTGACCTGCTCGGATTCAATTCCTGCGAGCCCGGAAAGGTCGTCTATGCTAATCGAATACACCTTCTTTTCCCGCACGTGTTTGGCGAGAATACTCACAAGCCTGCTGGTATTGTCCTTGATCATGAGCGCTTCCATCTGGTCGTTGGTCTCGCGTAAACGGTCTGCAAGCCGCTTGATGAACCGCACGGCGATCTCCACGTTGCCGCGAATAAGCGCGTCAAAGGTCTTTCTGTCAATCACGAGCATTTCACATTCTCCGAGCGTCTCGGCCGTCGCAGATCGGGGTTTATCGTTCAGGATCGCCATCTCACCGAAAAACTCGCCCTTGTCCAGCGTGGCAAGCGTTTTCTCGACTCCGCGAATGCGCTTGCTGATCTTCACCTTGCCCGACTGGATGATAAACATTTCCTCACCACGGTCTCCTTCCTGAAAAAGCACGGTGCCGCCTGGAATTTTTTTCCCGAACCTCGTAAAAAGCTGCGCTTGTACATCGGCCATGAAATTGCCTCCCCCTTAAAACTTAAATTAAAAAACAGTTTACAAGAAACAGAGACAGCAGAAAAGACCAGCCGCAGATTTCGCAGATCGCCCTTATTTAATGAAAGAGGCAACTTTGATCTTTAAAACTCTGCGCAATCTGCGTAATCTGCGGATTAATCGCTGATGCTCCCTCATCCCTGAATTATCGTAATATCGCCGGCTTCACAGGCGCGCACAAAAGCCTGCACAACCGCCGGATCGTATTCCTTGCCCGAACAGCGTATGATCTCTTCGACAGCGTCCTTCCATCCCGCTGCTTTCCGGTAGGGCCGGTCAGTGGTTATCGCATCGAACGTGTCCGCTACCGTAATGATTCTTGCGTGGATGGGAATGAGATCACCTTTCAGACCGTCCGGATAACCCTTGCCGTCCCACCTCTCGTGATGGGCCCGCATGATTTTCCTGACACCCTTCATCTGCTCGATGTGCATCAGTATGTCCTCTCCGACGAGAGGATGCTCCCGCATATGCGCTATCTCATCGTGGTCCAGGCGGGATTGCTTGAGGAGCACACTGTCCTTGATGCCGATTTTCCCGATATCATGCAACACGGCTGCCAGCCGCAGGTCTTCCTGCTCGCTCAGCGGCACGGCCAGATGCCGCGCGATCGCCATGCTGTACTCAACCACCCGTTTGATGTGGCCGCCGGTATAGGGGTCTCTTTTCTCCACCGCGGCAGCCAGCGCCTCGGCCGTATTTACGAAAGTCTCCTTCAGTTCGGCGTACAGATGGGCGTTCTCGAGCGCGATCGCGACCTGGTTCGAAAGAGCCCAGCAGTTCTCCAGGTCGTCCTCGTTGAAAAGCGCGCCGCCCTTCTTGTTGATTGCCTGGAGCACTCCGACTACATGTCCCTTCGAACGGACAGGAACGCATACCATGTTCCGCGTAATAAAGTCCGTGATCGTCTGGGCCCTGCGGAAATAGCGGGGATCGTTTTGCACATCGTTGATGAGCGCCGCTTCATTATTGGCCGCGACCCACCCGGCAATGCCCTCCCCCATTTTGAGCCGCATCTGTTTTACCCGCTCCCCTTTTTCACCCAATGCCACTTCGAAATAGAGGTCTTTCGTCTTCTCGTCTACCAGGAGCAGCGACCCCACTTCGGCCTCCATCAGGCTTATCACCGCCTCAATGGCGCGCGTTCGCACTTCACGCTGGTTCAGGGAAGAGTTCAGGACCATTGCAAGTTCAGTCTGCAGAGCCCGCCGGTGGGCTACGTTCATGCTTTCCAGGAGCAGCGTGGCATATGCCACGTCCAGTGCAAGCTGGCTGGCGAGTGTTTCGAGCAGTTCCCGGTCCGCCGTACCGAAGGGCCTTCCGCCCTTTTTGTTGATGATTTCGATAACGCCGATCATGCGGTTTCCGGCCGAAAGCGGCGTGGCCAGAATGTTCCGGGTCGGATAACGCACTTTCGAACTGATCTCGCTGCTCCAGTGTTTGTCGCCGGACACATCGGAACTCATGTAGCTCTTGCCGTTCGTAAAAACCCATCCGGCAATGCCCTGGTCGCACGGCAGCTGTCTGCCCATGAGCTGGCGGGAAGCCGGTCCCGAACACGCTCGAAACACGAGACTGCCGTTTTCCTGTATCAGGATGGACCCGGCATCGGTTCCGGTCAGTGTCAGAATCACTTTGAGATTGTCAGAGAGAAGGGTGTTGACCTGCGTGGGGCCGATTGTCTTGCTGCGAAGAAGTTCCTGCCTGACCTTCTGGAGGAGCATCAATTTCTTGAATGTCTTGATTTCGCTTTTCAAGGTCTTCGCGTTTCGGCTGACCTTGACCGCAGAGCGACCGGGTGCTGCGCGGTTTTTCCCGGGGTTTTTCGATGGAACAAGCGCTTTATTATTTTTGTTCTTCATGCCCCGCAAGCACCCCCTCTTTCAGAGAGTGAACAAAACCGGATGCCTTCATGATCAGGTCCGGAGAACCGATGTTCTCTTCTATCACCTTTACGAGCGCGCTGCCGACGATCACGGCGTCGGCTCCCCAATGCGCCACTTGCGCGGCCTGGTCAGGCGTGGAGATACCGAACCCTACGGCCACCGGCTTGTCCGTGACCGCCTTTATTTTCCGCAGCGATTGCGCGACCGACTCCTGAACGCCTGACCGTGCTCCTGTTACTCCCGTAAGGGAAACGTAATAGACGAAGCCTTGCGACAGCTTGCTCACCAGCCTGATCCGTTCATCCGTGCTTGTCGGAGCAATCAGGAATATCGTATCAAGGCCGGCCTTCTTCGAAAGAGTCACAAGGCCGCCCGCCTCCTCCGGGGGGAGGTCCGGCAAAATCACGCCGTCCAGGCCGGCCGCTACGGCATCGTTCACAAACCGCTCCTCGCCGTATTTAAAGATCAGATTGTAATAGGTCATGATAACAAGCGGAATCCTGCTTTCCCTGCGAATGTCGGCCACCAGGCTGAGCACATCGCCGATGCTTGTGCCGTTCTTGAGCGACCGGATCGCCGCTTTCTGTATGGTCGGACCGTCCGCGAGAGGGTCCGAAAACGGCGCGCCAAGCTCGATTATATCGGAGCCCGCCTTTTCCATGTCGAGAATAAGCCGCCTGGTTGTGGCGAGATCGGGGTCCCCTGCCATGATATAGGGTATGAGCGCGGTTTCGTTCTTTTTCTTCAGGCGACTGAATGTATTTTTAATTCTCGACATAGGTTTAATTTGCACCTTGCAGTGGTTTTTACAGCTCCACGCCCTTGATCTTCGCCACCTGCATTACGTCCTTGTCGCCGCGGCCGGAAACGTTCACAATGATAATCCTGTCCTTCTCGAGCGTAGGAGCAAGCTTCAGACAATAGGCAACGGCATGGGCGCTTTCGAGCGCCGGGATAATGCCTTCCAGGCGCGACAGAAGGTCAAAAGCTTCCATTGCTTCTTCGTCAACAGCGTAGGTGTATTCGATCCGGCCGGTATCGTGGTAATGCGCGTGTTCCGGGCCAACCGCGGCATAGTCGAGGCCGGCCGAAACAGAATGGGTAAGCTCGATCTGTCCGTGTTCGTCCTGCAGGACATAGGTCTTGGAACCCTGGAGTACGCCAAGGGAACCGCCGGCGAAGCGGGCCGCATGTTTTCCCGGCTCTATGCCGAGCCCGCCGGCTTCGACACCGTACATCTTGACTGATTGATCATCCAGAAATTCGTAAAAAAGCCCCATAGCGTTCGAACCGCCGCCGACGCATGCGATCAGTGCGTCAGGGAGTCTGCCTTCGAGCTTGCGGATTTGTTTTTTGGCTTCCCGTCCGATCACCGATTGAAAATGGCGGACCATTGCGGGAAAGGGATGAGGACCGAAGACCGTGCCCAGTACGTAATGTGTGTTTCCGACATTCGTAATCCAGTCCCGCATGGCCTCATTGATTGCGTCTTTCAGGGTCCTGCTTCCTATATCCACGGCCCGCACTTTCGAGCCCAGAAGTTTCATTCGGAAAACATTGAGCGACTGGCGCGCGATATCATCGGTGCCCATGTAGATTTCACAGTCCATGCCGAACATCGCAGCGGCAGTTGCTGTCGCTACGCCATGCTGACCCGCGCCCGTCTCCGCTACAACCCGCGTCTTGCCCATTCGCTTGGCCAACAGCACTTGAGCAAGCGAATTGTTTATTTTATGAGCGCCCGTGTGGCAAAGGTCTTCGCGCTTCAGATATATCCTGGCGCCGCCGAGATGCTCGGTCAGTCTCTTCGCACAATAGAGAGGCGTCGGCCGGCCGATGAATTCCCGGGAATAATACTCAAGCTCGGACTGAAATCCCTTGTCCTTTCCTGATGCAAGGAAGGCTGCCTCGAGTTCCGCCAGCGCCGGCATGAGAGTTTCAGGCGCGAACTTGCCGCCGTAAACACCGAAACGTCCTTTCTTATCCGGGAAGGTCATGCTCGTGCCGCCTTCCTGACTTCGGCAATGAATTTCTTCATTTTCGCGTGGTCCTTGATTCCCTTTTCTTTTTCCACACCGCCTGCGACATCCACCCCATAGGGCTGGACAAGCTTCACCGCCTCGGCGACATTCTTCGGAGTAAGTCCGCCGGCAAGGATAACCCTGCCGAATGTTTTAGCGACAACCGCAAGGTGCCAGTCGAACGTAACGCCGGTGCCTCCCCGGACGCCTTCACGATAGCTGTCAAGAAGCAGGGCGCTTACATGGTAGTGAGCCACATGTTTCAGACTTTCCTTGTCATTCACCTGGAATGCCTTGATTACCCGGGTTGCGAAACGTTCACAGAATTCCGGGCGTTCATCTCCGTGAAACTGAAGGATCTTGATCCCGGTGGTAAACATCACGTTCCGGACTTTTTCTTCACGCTCATTGACGAAGATGCCGACCGGCACGACAAAAGGCGGGAGCTGTGCGATGATCTCCGCTGCTTTTTGCGGGTCGACAAAGCGGGGACTTTTTCGGTAAAAATTGAAGCCGAGCGCGTCTGCTCCGAGGTCCGCTGCGGACAACGCATCGTCAAGGTTGGTTATGCCGCAAATCTTGATTTTGGTCATGTATTCACCCAAGCATGAAATTCCCGGTCGAAATTTGTCATTGATGAAGGTTGAATAGTCAACGGTTCACAGTTCCTAAAAGTTCTTTCACTTTTTTTCCTACGTCCTTCTCCCGCATCAGGCTCTCGCCCACCAGCACTGCGTCTACCCCTGCCTTCTGGAGCTTCAGAACATCATCCCGCGTCGTGATGCCGCTCTCGCTTACCACGATGCGGTCATCGGGAATGTCTTTTAACAGATCGAACGTGGACTGAAGGCTGATAATAAAACTGCCCAGATCGCGGTTATTTATTCCGACCAGCGAAGCGCCTGCCATGAGCGCCCGGTCCAGCTCTTTATAGTTATGCGACTCGACCAGAACATCAAGACCAAGCCCTGCTGCAGTCCCGAGAAAATCCTCGATCTGCCTGCGCTCGAGGCAGGCGGCAATCAGAAGGATTGCATCTGCACCCGCGGCGCGGGCCTCGAAAATCTGGTATTCGTCGACGATAAAGTCTTTGCGCAAAAGCGGCAGCTCAACCGCCTTCCGGATTTGATCGAGGTAATCGAGACTCCCCTGGAAGAACCTGCTCTCCGTCAGCACGGAGATGCCGCTCGCCCCGGCTTTCGCGTAAGTCCTGGCAATTTCAACAGGATCGAAATCCTCCCGGATCACTCCTTTTGAAGGGGACGCTTTTTTTACTTCCGCAATCAGCTTGATCTCGTTGCCCTGAGACAGGACCTTGCCGAAGCCCCGAACCGGAAGACTGTCCGCTGCCTTTGCCCTGAGCTCGGCCAGGGGAGAGCGCCGTTTCGTTTCGGATAATTCTATTTTTTTATTCGCAATGATGTCGTCTAAAATCAAAAGTAAAAGTGTCAAAGAGTCAGAGTGGCAAAGGGTCAGAGATTGCCTGACGCATGCATTTCTGTACACTACGACACTGCCTCCGCTTTGACAAAGGGTCAGAGATTCTAAAAGGTCGGCACTATGACTTCTCTGACACTATGACACTTTCTTATGGTTTATTCGTAAACGCCTTCAACTGTTCCAGTTTCCCGAGCGCCGCGCCGGAATCGATCGAATCCGCCGCAAGCTGAAGGCCCTGCTTGAAATCGCCTGCCCTGCCGGCCGCCACCAGCGCCGCGGCTGCGTTCAGGAGGACAATGTCGCGACGCGGCCCTTTCCCGCCTTTCAGGATTTCCTCGGTGATGGCTGCGTTGTCCTTCGCGTCGCCGCCTTTCAGGTCGGACGGGCGCGAAGCGGGCAGACCGAAATCGGACGGATGAATGAAATAGTCTTTCACCGTTCCCTGTTTGAACTCGGACACCTTCGTCCTGTCCGTTGTCGTAATTTCATCGAGCCCATCCATGCCGTGCACAACGAAGGCATGGGACGCTCCAAGATTGCCGAGCGCCCGGGCGAGCAGGCTGGTCAGTTCAGCGGAGTAAACGCCCATGATCTGGGACGTGACTTTTGCTGGATTTGTAAGCGGACCGAGCACATTAAAGATGGTCCTGATGCCGATCTCCCGGCGCGGGCCAATCGCGTATTTCATGGCTTGATGCATAAGGGGAGCAAAGAGGAAGCCGATTCCCGCTTCCCTGATGCATTCTTCGGCCCGGTTGCAGGGAATCTCGATATTTACACCAAGGGCCTGGAGCACATCGGCGCTGCCGCTCTTGCTCGAAACCGAACGGTTGCCGTGCTTGGCCACCGTCACACCCGCTCCCGATACGACAAAAGCGGATGTTGTTGATATATTGAACGTATGCGCCATGTCTCCGCCCGTCCCGCACGTATCAACCTGATATCGGGCATCGAGCTTGATCGGCACCGCTTTTTCGCGCATGACCCTGGCCGATCCCGTGATCTCCTCCACAGTTTCACCCTTCATGCGGAGGGCGGTAATGTATGAGGATATCTGGGCGTCCGTAGCTTCACCCTGCATTATTTCCCGCATGGTTGCCTCGGCTTCGGCCTCCGTCAGGTTTGTCCTGGAAATGACTTTTGAAATGGCTTCTTTGATCATAGAACCTCCGGATTCAGAATATCGGGACACGGATTTTCACGGAAAAATCGGATTTCAAAAAGGAACTTCTTTTCCAATTAATCCGTAGTTATCGGATTTGATCCGTGTCCGATGGTTCTCACAATTTCAAAAAATTCCTGAGCAGGTCCTTCCCGACTCCGGTCAGGATCGACTCGGGATGAAACTGGACGCCTTCTACCTTGAGCTGTTTGTGCCGGACGCCCATGATCACGCCGTCATCTGTCCAGGCAGTGACTTCGAGCATCGCGGGCAGTGTTTCCCGTTTTATTATGAGCGAGTGGTACCGGGTGGCTTCGAAGGGATTAGGAAGGTTGCTGAAGATGCTCTTTCCATCATGCCGTATCATGGACGTCTTGCCGTGCATGAGGTAGGGTGCCCGAATCACATCGCCGCCGAACGCTTCTCCTATTGACTGGTGTCCCAGACAGACCCCGAGAACCGGCACTCTACCCGCAAAATGCCTGATAACGTCAATAGATATGCCTGCCTCTTTCGGAGTGCAGGGCCCTGGAGAGATCACAATCCTTTCCGGACGCATTTTCTCGATCTCCGGAACCGTGATCTTGTTGTTTCTATACACCTTCAGGTCCTGACCCAGTTCGCCGAGATACTGGACCAGGTTGTACGTGAAGGAGTCGTAATTGTCGATCATTAAAAGCATGAAAACCTCTAAAGCGATCTCTCGCAAAACGCAAAGACCGCAAAGAAATCTCAGAACTTGTTCAAATTAAACTAATTCTTTTTCTTTCTCGCGTTTGGTTAATCCTGGCAAATGTCTTTTTTTTGCTAATTATTCGCATTGCTTTTCTTTGCGACTTTGCGGCTTTGCGAGAAAAAGTTTTTTGCTGCTTTTTCTGCGGTTCTCAGTCCAAACCTTTTTCCGCCATTTCCACGGCGCGCATCATGGCCTTGGCCTTGTTTACTGTCTCCTGGTATTCCTCGCCGGGATTGCTGTCCGCGACCACGCCGCCGCCTGCCTGGATATAAGCGACGCCGTCCTTGATCACGAGTGTGCGGATGGTTATGCACGTGTCCATATTTCCGGAAAAGCCGAAATACCCGACAGCGCCCGCATACGGACCCCGGCTGGTCGGCTCCAGTTCATCGATGATCTGCATGGCCCGTATCTTCGGCGCGCCGGAAACGGTCCCGGCCGGAAAGCAGGCGCGGATCACATCGTAGGAATCCTTGTTCAGGGACAGTCTGCCCCGGACGTTGGATACGATATGCATCACATGAGAGTACCGCTCGATCACCATCAACTCGCTCACATTCACGCTGCCGGGTTCGCTGACCCTGCCTACGTCGTTCCTCCCGAGGTCCACCAGCATGATATGCTCCGCCCGCTCCTTCGGATCGGCCAGGAGCTCCCGCGCCAGTTCCTCGTCCTCTTCCTCGCCGGCGCCCCGCCTGCGCGTTCCCGCGATCGGCCGCAGATCGATCTTACCGTCTTCGAGCCTTACCATCACCTCGGGGGAAGCACCGACGACCGTGGCTTCTCCGCAGCGCAGAAAGTACATGTACGGAGAAGGATTAATGAGCCGGAGCGCCCGGTATATCTCGTACGGTTCAATATTGATTTTCGTCTCGAAGCGCTGGGACGGCACGACCTGGAAAATGTCCCCGGCCTTGATATACTCCTTGGCCTTGAGCACAGCCTGCTCGTATTGCGATTTTGTGAAGTTGGAAGTCAGCTCGTGTTTTTTCCCTTTTCTGCGCGTGCCGCCTGCTGCCTGCCGTCTCACGGCTTTCTTGAGCTTCTTCACCAGAGCGTCGATCTTCCTCACCGCCTCTTTATAGGCTGCCGCGGGTGAAGAGCCGTTTATGTGCGCGTTTGATACGACCTTGAGCCGATGGGTAACATTGTCGAAGATGATAAGCGTATCGGTTATCATGAAGAATACATCGGGCAGGTCAAGACCTTTTCTCGGACGGCTGGGAAGTTCCTCAAAAAAACGGACTGTATCATAGCCCATGAATCCCACAGCGCCTCCGAAAAAACGCGGGAGCGCCGGATCGGGAACCGGTCTGTATTCGGACAGAACGCTTTTGATGACTTCGAGCGGGTCCTTCTCAAAGGAAACCTTCCTGGTCTTGCCGTTTCTGATGATTTCGGCGGCCTTCCCGGAGCTTCTGACAATAACCGAAGGACGGCTGCCGAGGAACGAATAACGCGCCCACTTCTCGCCGCCCTCCATGCTTTCGAGCAGAAACGAATGCGCGTGGTCATCGATTTTCAAAAAAGCAGAAACCGGCGTTTCCATGTCCGCCAGAATTTCCCGGTGAACCGGGATAAGGTTGCCCTTTTTAGCCTTTTGTTTGAACTCGTCCAGGGAAGGCTGGAACATAAAACTCCTTGCAAAATAAAAGACTTATGTACTATACCAGATAGAAGAAACGGGTGTCAATTGCAAAGATGGAAAGTTGGACATCTCTCCTGGGCAGTCTGATTCCTGAGAGGCGATAATAGTATCGTGTTTCGAGGGCTCCAATCTAAGTTCCTACGAAACCGTCATTTTCCCCCTGCCATGACACACTTCAATTCGCCGACGTCGTTAATTACATCGTCCGTCTCCGGGAATATAATAGAAAAATTGCATCTCGCTCCGTCTATTTCTACCCAGGCCGGATAACTGCCCGGACGAATGTAGTCTGCCCCGGTTTTTTTCCGTTCAATGATCGCGCGGCAGCTTTGCCTGTCACCGTCTGACCGTTCTTCGGCGGGAAGCCTGTTTTCCAGATAAAACTCTCCATCTTTGCCGGTTGGAAACGTCACGATCTTTGCGCCGACCTGCATAGAGACCTCGACGTATTCAAGCGGCGTTCTTTTTTCTTCAAAGCGTGTAGACAAGGTTCCGGTTACAGCCCGCATCTTGATCGCGTCGAACGCTATACACGAGCCGCTCCAAATCGGGGGGGACAATGCCTGATTGACGCCTGAAATGCTGTAATCTATAGGGATTTTCTTGACATCGACGGTGATCTGATTTCTGCCATAAGAGGTCAGCGTCGGAACCACCATCCTGCCGGTTATGCCTGTCGTTCCAATTTCCTGGCCGTTGTTCAGCACACTGGCGCCGGGCACGTCGTCCATCATGACAATGCTGAAGCTGTCGCTGACCGGTCTGGACAAACCGAAGAACCCGCCCGCATTCACTATGGATCCTGCCGCTGAAACATTGTACGTTTGAGTGGTTCGGCCTGCAGCGTTCTGTATGTTGGAACCAACTGAGTAGATGCCGAATTGCGCGTTGTACTGCAAGAACGGAGTGAAAGAAGTTGCAGATGTACTGCCGGTTTCGTTCCTGCTTATTGCCGCCCGGTATCCCATGCCTTCTCCGACCGGCACGTCACTCTGAATTTGTACGGTTTCCGTGTTCGCCCCTCGAGTGATATTATACTGCGCCGCGCCGCGGAGATTATTTTCAAAATTGAAGTTAAGGCCCACAAATACGCTGTATATTGCGCTTGACTGCCGCGTTTCCGATGCGTTCAGAAACAGGCTTGTCGTTCTTGAAAGCCCCCTGGAATAATTCATGGACGTGACCTTCGTTTTAATCCCTCCGTAGGTTGCCGTTTCAGAATGGTTCATGGACAAGCTTCCCACCGGCATTACAAGAAATCCCGCTCCGATACTCGCTTCATACCTGGCCTGGTCGGCCCCGGAGATCTCGGGCGCGCTGACAATCGCATAGTCGCTCGAAAAAGCGCGCGCGCTCAGGTTTGTGTTGAAACTTCCGACTTGGAAAGAGTGCTGGATTGAGCCGGCGGAGCCCTCGCTGCCGTCCTTTTTGCTGGCTGCAAGAGAAAGACCCACGGTGCCGGCCAGGGGAGAAACCAGCGATACGGACACTCCGCCGTTATAGATCCCGTCCGAGGCTTCCGCCCTCGCCCCGACATTCACGGAATTCGTCAGCCCGTACCGGTGGAACGCCGAAAATACCGGTTTGCCGTACTCGTCGCTCTCCACGCCGTACCGCTGCCTGAGGAACCCCGCGTTGTAACTATATTCATGCAGCCCCTCTCGCAGCATAAGGGTATTGAAGTAAGCGGGATAGGAATAGCGCTGCTCGTTGCCGAAGGGGTCTTTTAGAGCAACTTCTATTCTATGTGCGCCATTGTAAGAGAAGATGTTTCTAAAGTCGAATGTTCCCGGAACTATCTTCTGCTTCCCGACAAGAACCCCGTCCAGGTAGATTTCAGCCTCAGAGGGGTAGATCGCGGCGCCCTGAAGATTGTATACCTGCTGGGTGATGAAATAGGGGTCAAGCTTATAGACTTTCGAAAACCCTACCCCCCCCAGGTTAACGGCGCTTCCCAGTTCCCCGGAACTAGCGTACTGGTCACCGAGCACGATCCATTTCATATCGTTCCGGCGTTCGTAGGTTATGCTGCTTTGGAGCCGAACGAACTCCTCCTGCCTCTCTGTTTTACTGTACAGGGAGTCGGACACGAAAAAGACATCGCCCGCGCGCGCCCCGAGCTTATTGGTGGCCGATAATGACTGGAACCCTACCTGATTATCACGGGCATACGTGATTCCATAATTGAGAAAAGCGCTCGTCTCCCGGGGCAGGTAGACGTTTTTCGGGCTCGTGTGAAGCGGAAATATCTCGGCAAAGGTCTTCTCGGATTGCGTGGTTTTCCCGATGAAGCCTAGGATGAGTTTTTGCTGATCGAAGGAGGATTTGACATCCTGAACCGCGCTGAGCGGGATGTGCCGCTCCTCGTTAATAAGGACCGCGCGAAGCTCATCATATTTAAGCATGAGCGTGTCGAGGTCCTCTGTTCTGAGGAGAAGATTCGGCTCGTCGTCGAATTCCACAAAGAAATCGCCTCTGGATTCGAGGTTGACGGTAATATTCACAATGATTTGATCAGTCTTCCGTGGGTATAAGGGCAGAGAGTCTGAAGCAACGCGCGTTTCGAACGACCCTGCGTCGGGTTTATCGGACGCGGTAGGGACGCGTTCCCCGGCCAGGGGGTGGGAAACAGAGAATAATTGACACATCAGAATAAGGGGACCAATAAAATAAAATATCTTTTCTCGAAACGACCCTCCTTGGGTATTGGCCGAAATAGGCGCACTCCCCTTATTGAGCGCACATCTTCTTTTGAACATTCATGTTCCCGGTAATGTTAAGTTTTTCCGCTTTGGCCCGGACCTCGATTGTCGTCAGGCTTTCACATACTTCCTTGGGAACCGGTGTTTCATACGGGACAGCCATACCGTTGAGAATATACCAACCCGCGACCTCCTTCGAGAACAACTCCTTGCCGTCAGCCGCTTTTCCGGTAAAGGTCACATTTTGCAGTTTTACATGTACAGTGCCTGTATTCTTGACCCTGGCCGTGACCACGCCTTTGGACATGTCAATTTTGTCTACAACAACCCCCTTGTCTTCCTTTAAGGGTCTAATGAATATGGGAGTGGCAAACCTGAACGCTATGGTGATTCCCGCGTTGATCTTCCCCTCCGCCAAAGTCGCTTGTTTTTTTGGCGCCGGTATTTCCTCCACGAACAACCGGTAGGTCTTCTCCTTTTGTGAGGGAGGCGTCTTTACGCCGATTCTTATAGCCCTTTGTTCATTGCCCGCAACGGTCATAATCTTCGGGAAGAACACGATGTCTTTTGTATCCTCGTATACGTCTTTCCCGTTCGCATCCTGGGTCCAGGCCTTGACCGCGATCTGAAAATTAATGCTGTCTTTCCCGTTGTTGATCACGGAAAAGGCGCCGCTCTTGACGCTCCCTCCCAGTTCCAGTGTCGTTGGCTGCACTTGAAAGTCCGCAGCGTGCGCCTGGCTAAACCAAAGTAATGCCGTAAGTGCGAAAATTCGCGGCAGGGCTTCTGTCAAGCTGCTAAATTTCCTCTTCTGATAGGAAGTTCCGGTCATGAAATCCCCCCCCTCTAACGGAATTAGGCAAAGCGAAATCGTTCGGATTGATGCTGAATCAATATGTAACGGTCACGGTAATCGTGTCAGTATGCGCTCCGACCTTTGCATTCTGATAATATGCCTGCGCGAGCGAGAGGCCGAAATTGATCGGCGTCGTCGTGCCTATCGCGAAGCCCTGGCCGGTAATGCCGGCAGGACAGCCGGTTATCGTATAGGCGATGGGATCGGTCACGCCGTCGTTCCCGATCGTCAGCGTATAACCGTTGCCGGACGTGCAGGATACGCCCGGAGAGTAGCTGTTTGTACACTTTACAGTTGGCGCCGTATTTCCCGCATCCGTTGTTGCAGCCGTGATAGGCCCTGCTGACGACGGATCGATATTGAACGTAATCGTCCCGTTCACCGGTGAAGTACATGTGTTGATCAGACTGCCGCTCACACTGCCCGCCGGCAAAGATGCAATGATAGAACCACCGCCCCCGCCTGTCCAACTGATGGTAAACGTTATTGGTTGCGCGTTTGAGTAGAGGCCTGCCCGCGCGCTCTCATAATCGGCCTGGATAATTTGAGTGGTGGTCGTAAGCAGGGCCGTGGCTCCGCCCGTGCCGGTGCCGCTCGCTATAAAACCCATTGTGTAGGGAATGGCATTTACCCCGGAAACCAGCGTCCAGCCGCTCGCCGGATTCGCTGTGACAGTATAGGGGAAGTTATTTTTACAGATAAAATTGATCTGCTGTGTAACTGTCCCGCTTATTGAGCCCGGCGTGGACGGATCGATATTATTGAATGAAATGCTGCCTGTGCTCGATCCGTTAAAATAGCAATCTGCCGATGTGATGGTCACCGTATAAGCTACGCTGTCGCTGTCCGGAGTGCTGTCCGTAAGCAGCACGGTAAAATTAAACGTTCCCGTCTGGGTCGGCGTGCCTGATATTGTTGCCGTTAATGACGGAGACGCTGCCGGAGTGAGCATAAGCCCGGGAGGAAGGCTGCCCGCTGATATGGACCAGAAGTACGGTGTCGATCCGTTTGCTCCGGTCAGGGTCTCTAAATAGGGAGCATTCAACGCTCCGTTCGCGATGTTATTCGGTGATAATTTCAGCTTCGGCGCGGCATAGGCGACGTTTGACAGACCGGTTATGATGAACAACCAGACCCATACGATAAGACCTGCTTTAACATGACGTGTATGCATACTTGTTTTCATCAGTCATGTACAGTTCATTATGGAAAGCAACGTCGCCACATCTGCAGCCTCATTATAATAAAAAACGCAGCCTTAAGCAAACATATTGTGCAACGGGCAGGTGACAAGGCCGCGTTCGAAGATATACTTTTTCTCAACATGCCCCTTTCCCCTTACGGGGAGAGGCCGGTGCGCAGGCTTAAAAAATCCAGGGGTGGTTAATTGAACTCTAGTAAGTAATCGTCAGCGTTACGGTGTCCGAATAATCAGCGTGCGCAACCGCGTTTTGAGCGTATACAGCCAATATCTTGACGCTGATGCCTACGGACCGGGGAGTATTGAAACCAGCCCCGACAAAGTGGCCTGAACCGTCGGTGTCGCCGGCGCACAAAAAAACATAGGGTATTGCGTCCGCCGGCGACCTGGCGGACTTAAGGGCCATGGTGCTAATTCCGCCCGAGGTGCAGGTCTGATTTACCGCAGATCCATTTCCGCTTGACACTTTGATCGTAAAAATCGTGCCGTTCGTGCATCTCACCTGCTCATCAGCGGTCGGCGAAACGGTCTGATCGTTCACAGTTTGCGGGTCGATGACGATCGGGTTGGGAAACGCGCCTTGTTGAACTTCCTGACACGCATTGCTGACCTCGGCGCTTAACGCTATGGTCGTTGACGCAAAACCCGATGGGGTCGACGCCGATGCTGTTCCCGCGATGACGCTGACGAGCCCCGCAGCCAGGAATAAAACTTTTTTCATGCATGCCACCCTGCTTTCAGGTTAAGACAGCGTCGGTCCTTGACGAGTAACTCTCAATAGGTGATGGTTATCGTTATAATGTCGGAATGCGCGCCGACTTGCGCATTCTGATAATCCACCGCCGCAAGTGAGAGACCGAAATCTATCGCCGTTGCCGTCCCGAACCCCTGTCCGGTGATATTCACCGGGCAACCGGTGATCGAATAATTAATGGGATCGGTAACACCGTCATCAGCGACCGTTAATATTCCGCTCGACGTGCATGATACAGCATAGACCTGCCCATTGGTGCACTTTACCGTCGGCGAAGCGTTGCCCGCATCCGTGGTTTGAGAAGTTATCGGCCCCGCCAAGGACGGATCTATGGGAAAGGTAATGTTTCCGCCGACCGCCGAAGCGCACGTGCTCGCGACCGTTCCCGTTGCGGTCACGGCCGGTGTCAACGACGCCGCATGTGCCGCACCGGCCGCGGCCACGGTAATTACGATTGCAGCCACAACAACTAATTCTATTCTCTTCATAATTTACCGCCTCCAAATACGGCGGATTTACTAAAAGATTATATCTGTATGATCATAAACTGCGCTAATAGGCAATTGTGAACGTAATAGTATCCGAGTAGGCGCCTGCAGGTGTTTCATTTACTGCGTTTGTGGGGATTCTTGCTATGAAACTCAAAATATCAGTTGCGCCGTTACCAGTGACAGATAGCGGGTTTGCTAGAGCAGCCGCTCCGTCCCGGAGTTCATAATTGATGTAGTTTGTCCCATCAGTAAGGCGCTTTTGGCCATGTAAAGCCACGTCGTTGGCGCCGTCGTGGTATAAATCATAAGGACCAGAATTCAGGGTACACGTAAGTAGCAGCCCGCCATCATTAGCAGTGTCTATAGGTCCTTGGGCACTTGTACCGTCATCAACGTTACCGAAAGCTAATGGTCCCCCTGCGGTAAATTCACAAGTCGCTACAACTGTAGCAGTTGCATTGACACCCTGTGTTACTGTTACAGCATACGCGCCCGCCGCCATGGCAATAACCAGGGTCATTGCCGCCATTACTAAAAATATATTCTTCTTCATTTCCATTTCCTCCTTTTTGCCTCCGGGATTTACTCCCGGCCAGGCATATTTGGCCAGGCTTGATAAAAAAAATTAGCTAGCATTTTTTAAAATCTGAAGCAGATTTTTTTCTGCCTTATAAGTTTGCGTCTCCTATAGTCAGCCTCCTTTCTGAATTACCATTGCATTTCGATTTCCGGATACGTCGCTGCGCCTTTTTACCTAATTTTTTTTGATTTACTATTTTTTATTGTTAAACAAATCATACAACCATTTTATCAGTAAAGTCAAGTGAATATTACCACTTTAAAAGCGACTTTACTATTAAAAAAAGTATTAATAATACTTAATAAGCATTATTTATGCCAAAAATTAACTCATTGATTTTTTAAAGATTATATAGGCATGTATCGAATAAATGTGGGGTTTAACACTTATTTTGGGCAATAAATTACCCAATTAATTCGATTAGTCAGTACCTTTATATAGCGGCGGCTTTTTAGCTTAAATATCTAATTCTGCAAATTCAGCGCGTTCTTTTATGAATATGAACCGTGCTTTCGGATCCTTGCCCATGAGCCGCTCAAAAACGTCGCCTGTGGCCTTGTGATCCACGACCTGCACCTTCATGAGCGACCTTGTCTTCGGGTTCATCGTAGTTTCCTTCAGCGTCTCGGGATTCATTTCACCTAGACCTTTAAATCGTCCAACTTCTACCTTCCTGCCGTTCAGTTTTGCGAGCACCTTCTCTTTTTCCATCTCGTCCATGGCATAGAAGACTTCTTTTCCCGCCTCGATTTTGTACAGCGGCGGCATGGCGAGGTGCACGTGGCCGTGGGTTATAAGGTCCGGCATATGCCGGTAGATGAAGGTAAGCAGCAGCACGCTGATATGGGCCCCGTCGACATCCGCGTCGGTCATGAGAATTACCCGCTGGTACCGCAGCTTATTGAGATCAAAGTGAGCTCCGACCCCGCAGCCGAGCGTGGCGAGCAGGTTCTTGATTTCGGTGTTCTGCTGGATCCTTTCGAGCGAAGCGACCTGCTCTACATTGAGTATCTTGCCGCGAAGCGAAAGCACCGCCTGCGTTTTGCGGTCCCTTGCCATCTTCGCGGACCCTCCTGCAGAATCGCCTTCCACGATGAAAAGCTCAGTCTCTTCTATTTTATTGGATGAACAATCCGCGAGCTTTCCCGGCAGATTCAGTTTCAGAGACGACAGCTTTCTGGTCACATTATCTTTCGCCGCACGCGACGCCAGTCGCGCTTCCGTCGCAAGGAGGACGCGCCTGACGATTGCGTCCGCCATGGTAGGGTTCGCCAGCATATACGCCTCGCAGGCGTTTTTGATCGAGCTTTCGATCGGCGAGGAAATCTCCGGATTGTTCAGCTTCTCCTTGGTCTGACCCTGGAACTGCGGGTTCTTGATGAGCACGCTTACGATCCCGTAAAGTCCCTCGTACACATCCTCGGGCGCGATCGTTTTCAGGTTTTTTGGAATAAGGTTCTTGCGCTCGGCATATGCACGCACCGCTTTGGTAAGTCCTGATCGCACCGCCAGTTCATGGGTGCCGCCGTCCGAGGTATTGATCGAATTGGCGTATGAGTGTATTTCCATATCGGTCGCAATGGTCCAATGAATCGCGCATTCGATCTTGAAATCGTCTTCCTTTTCATAATAGAAGGCATCGGTGTTGACGACGGTCGTTCCCTGGACGATCCTCTTGATATAGTCCTGGATTCCGTTCTCGTATTTGAAGGCAACGGGCTTTTCTCCATCCCGCGTGTTTTCGATCGTGATTTTGAGCCCCTTGTTCAGGAAGGCCTTGCTCTCGGCAACTTCGAGGATGGTCTTGTAGTTGAAGTGGCTCTTGGAGAAGACGTCGGGATCGGGACGGAAGTAGATACGGGTGCCGTGGGCCTTTGTCGGTTTCCCTTTTTTGAGCGCTCCTTTCGGCTTGCCGCGCGAGAACTCCTGGATCCATTCGTACCCGTCCCTCCACACCGTGGCGATGAACAGTTCCGCGAGCGCATTTACGACGGAGGCCCCGACCCCGTGAAGACCGCCCGAGGATTTATAGGCCGTATGGTCGAACTTTCCGCCGGCATGGAGCGTGCACAGGATCGTCTCAATAGCCGGACGCTTGGTTTTCGGATGGATGTCTACCGGTATGCCGCGGCCATTGTCCACGACCGTCACTCCCCCGTCCTTTTCAAGGGTGAGCGTGATGGCCGTACAGTATCCGTTGAGCGCCTCATCCACCGCGTTGTCCAGTGTTTCCCAGACAAGATGGTGCAGTCCTCGAGCGTCGGTGGACCCGATGTACATGGCCGGCCGCTTACGGACCGGTTCAAGCCCTTCCAGTACGGTAATGTCTTTTGCCGTATAGGTCGTTGCCAAGAGTGGACCTCCTTTTTTCGCGTTAGAGATCTACGGTATCAGCCATTTTGTTTCAGACCTGATCCAGGAAAAAAAGGGACAAAAACGGATAACGAGCTCCAACGGGGCAGATTATAAATCATGGGACAGGATAAAGCAATATGTTTCAACCCGGAGTCAGTCTGAAAGAAGTTCATGGATTTGACTTTCTCAGTCCTTTTGCCTATGATAATAAGGATTGAGAAACGAACCAGTCTGATCTTTTGGCCGGGTATAACCCTGGGCCGCGGTTCGATGCTCGTTATTTTTCCTGTTTCCATTGAAGGCCGGGACATGGAAGAAACCAATAAATCGAAGGAGCTGTTGATTGCCGAGGCGGCAGAGCTGCGGAGACGCATTGCCCACCTCGAGCAGACTTGTACCGACCGGTGTGCGGACGAACAGCGCTATCGCGCTTTGTTCGAGTCGGCCAGGGACGGAATCGTACTCGTAGCGGCAGCGACTGGGGCTATCATCGAGATGAACCAGGCGTTCCTCGAAATGACAGGCCGGAGGGGCGATTTGCTTCCTGGCAGAACATTGTGGGAGATAGACGCTTTTCAAAAGACCGACGCGATCTTTGTTATTTTCAAGGAACTGCGTGAGCAGGACCATATTTACTACGACGATCTGCCTCTGCAGCAGGCGGATGGTACGGTACTCTCGGTAGAGGTGATCGCTACAGCACATTCCTTCGGAAGCGAAAAGGTCCTTCAGTACACCATCCGGGACATCGGCAGGCGAAAGGCAGTTGAAGAGGAATTGTGGAGGTCGGAGTCCAGGTTTCGTGCCCTCTTCCGGAAAGCAGGCTTTGGGATCGCCATGGTCGATACCAGCGGCCGGGTAATCGAGAGCAACGAGGCGCTCCAAAAGATGCTCGGGTATACCGAGAAGGAGATAGCAGGCAGGCCTTTCATTGATTTCACACATGTTGAAGACCGCGAGACCGACGATAACTGGCTCCAGGAACTTCTCTCCCGGAAGCGCGACAATTACCATTTGGCGATACGCTGCCTGAAGAAAGACGGCAGTACCGTCTGGGGGCTGCTGGCGGTATCAGTTATACCGGACAACAGCGGCGAGCCGCTTTACACGATCCGCATGATCGAGGACATTACCGATAGAAAGCGTGCCGAGGAGACCATCGTAAAATCGCGCAACTTTTACCTTTCGCTCATCGACGAACTGCCCAATCCGATCAGGCGAACCGCAGCCGATGGAAGGAGCGATTACTTCAACAGGGCGTGGCTCGAGTTCAGGGGGCGGTCTCTCAAGGACGAGCTCGATGAGCCGTGGACCGGGGGAATCCATCCCGACGACCGAAACCGCTTCAGCAAGATACGGGTGGCATCATTCAAGACCCGCTCGCCGTACGTGACCGAATACCGATTGCAAAACCGCAAGAACGAGTACCGATGGCTCGTTGAATCAGCCAGGCCCTTCAATGATCTTGACGGCAATTTCAGCGGATATATCAGCTCCTGTTACGACGTTCAGGACCGCAAGAACGTCGAGGAAAAGCTTGTCTCCCTCTCGACGACCGATGAATTGACCGGTCTGCTGAACCGGCGCGGCTTTTTCTCCCTTGCAAAGCAGCAGATGAAAGTTGCGAACAGGACGGGCAAAGGCTTTCTCCTCCTTTTCGTGGACCTTGACGGGATGAAAAAAATTAACGATGCGCTCGGCCATCCCGGGGGCGATTTGGCGCTTGTTGAAACGGCTTCAGTCCTGAAGGAATTATTCCGGGAATCAGACATCATCGGCCGGCTCGGCGGAGATGAGTTTGCGGTCCTTGCACTGGAACAGAGCGCCGGGACCGAAGAGGAGAAGGCCATCCTCAAGCGTCTGCACGAGCGCATCAGCGCGCGGAATGCGCGGCCTGGGCTGCGCTTTTCTCTTTCGATCAGCGCCGGCATCATAAACTATGACCCCCAGAAGCCTTGTTCACTTGATGACCTCATTTCGCATGCCGACACGTTGATGTACGAGGAGAAAAAATCAAAGTATTCTGAGGATGATCGTCACAGGCTTCGACGGTAAGCTCGCTGAATGAATGGAATCAAGCAGTGTGAAAAAGATGGCAGAAATGAGATAAAAGCGGACGACAATGCAACGCAGAAAAAAGGGAGGCAGTGATTACTACGACGCTGCCTCCCGCTCGATTTCATGCCGCTTTTTTTAGTTGCTGGATGCTGTCACCGATCTTGTTGATCTCGTCTTCGTCCAGGATTTCCACTGTTTTTTCAAACAAGTCATTCTCTTCTTCTCCGATATGGTGCATTACCTTTTCCCCCATGTCCGACAGCCTGGCAATCCATTGGTGATTGACCTTTTCATTGTCGAGTTCCGCCAGCATCGACTTTATATTCTGGTGCTCTTTAAGCGATTTCGCGATCAGGTCGCGGGTTTCTTCATCATTCTCGAGTTCGGGGTAAAAATATTGTTCCTCGGCGAAAGTGTGCTGCTCCAGTTCGAACTTGATCTTTGAAAAAAGCTTTTCGAGTTTGCCTCTATTTTGCTCGGGCTGTTCCTTCAGATTGTCGAACTGTTCAAACAGCGCAAGCACTCTTTCATGGTCTTGTGTAAGCAGTTCTATTACATCCATGATTGTTCTCCTTTCCGGCGTCCGGGGGGTCCCGTTTTTGAGTCGACATGGTGAATTGCTTCGGTTGACGGGAATTGAGTCGCGTCATAATCAAAAGAAAGCGACTTCCTCAATCAAAAAAAAATCCGGACACCTCGCCGATGTCCGGATAAAAGTCTCTACCCCGTTTTACGCCGCTTTTTGCTTCCTCAGATACATCAACGGATGCTTCTGAAATTCTTTTTTATCTTCTTCGCTGCAGAAATAATAAGTCGCGCCGTGAGAGACGGCCTCAGCGCCGATTCCTCGCTTACCTCCATGCCGCATACGGGGCATTTAATGTGGCATCAGTTCAATCTCCAGGTTCTCCCATCTTTAATATAGCGACTAGCCGCCAAAAATGTCAAGGAAACCAGGCTGTGTCACTTTTCTCGCGGTAGTGCTCTTCTTCTTTTTGGTATCCTTCACTTCCTGACCTGCTCCATGCTCTATTTGTACTCCCAGCGCCCTTGCGGCGCGAGCAAGCGCATTATCGAAGCCATTCGACATGGTCTCATGATATTTTTTCCCTGAATTCGACTCGGCAAATTTAAGATACTGCCCGATTTCCGCATCGTTCAGCTCCCGGTAGGAATACAAAAACATGAGGATTGTGCGGGGTTCGATTTCGGAGCGGATCTGCTCTTTATTCTTTGCAACTTCGTTTTCGATGGCCTCCATGGACGGCCGGCTGTCCGGTTTCATCGCGCTGGTCAGTCCGGCTATCAATGCCGCTTGCGTATTGATTGCCATCGAAACGGCAGTTTCCGTGGCCTTTACCGCATTGTCCAGTTTTTTTATCAGTTCGACCCGTGCGGTGTTTGCTACCAATTGGTCCGCCATCTTGAACATGTCGGCGTACCCCTCGGGGGTAGCCGCTTTTTCTTCAAGCCTCGTGATCTTTTCTCCCATCGGAGAACCCAGCCAGGCAAGCGCTTGCCGTGTATCGTGCTCGTCCAGATTCGTCTGCATATATTGCTGAACGATCGCCTGCAGTCTCACCGGATCGAATGCCATGGCAGCCATTCCGCTCACCTCTGTCAAGGCTTCGGGCGACAACGCCTCGGTTTCCTTGTTCGCCTCCATCATACCCGCTTTGACCAGTTCGGGCATTTGTTCCAGCTGCGTGCTCATCCCGGACTTGCTCATCAGCGTTTTAATCAACTCAGTATCCGTTTTTTGTTCGGCGGCCTGGCTGAACCCGCCGTACATCACGATTGATATCGCGAATACTATTCCGACCTGAACCATATGTTCCTCCTGCTCTCCGCCTGGTTTTCGTGATTCCGGCGATGCGCAGCGTTTGACATTCCTGTACCCGATTTGCTGAAAACCGTCACGCCGTTGATCGTTTGCTTTGAACGGAATATACAGTTTGTTTCCCGTCCCGTCTCAGCAAAACTGCAAAAGAGCCTTGGACTCTTATTTATAAACCTTAGCACCGGGAAGCAGCCTCGTAAAGACTGCTAAAGATGGACTCAGATTGAAAGAAGGCTTTTAGAGAAGCCACTATCCGAGCGATAATTTTTTCCGAAAATACAAAACTGGATCCTTAGCGGCGGCATTGAAATGTTTTGTTCGAAGTTTTCTAATGAAGTGCTTCAAAAAAAGAGCAGTTCGAGGACTTGAACTGCTCTTTTACTAAGTGCAGATTGTGACAGAAAAGGTTACCGTGCAGCCGTTGTGGTACCCGGGTACTCTTCCCTGCTCGCTCCCAGCCAGCCTCCGAGAGCTGCTGCGCCTGCTTCAAGTACCAGAAGAATGAACAACCAGATTCCGGCTTTTGATAAGGCGTCCATAGCCTGCTCGGTCTTCTGCAGCGCTTGCTGTTTGGTCTGTTGAGCACCCTGTGCCGCCTGTTGATACTGCTGAATCCAGCCGTCCACTCTATTCTCGGCTTCCGGCCGGCTCATATTCGTACGCGCCGTGAGGGCGTTAACGAGAGCGTCCCTGTCAGCCGGACTGACGGACGTCTGACCGCTGGAGAATATTCTCTGAAGCGATTGCTTCAAATCCTGGTCGGCCGTATCAGCTGCTCCTCCTCCTGCTCCGGCGCCGCGGCTCTGACGCATCATCTGCTTCGCCTCATTCATCATCTTATCCACCGTGATACCTCTCTGGGCCAGCTCCTGCTTTATCTTTTCTCCCGCCTCAGGTGCAACTGCTGCAACACCGCCTGAAACAGCTGAAATACCCTTGCCCACGACACCCGCAACTCCGCTGATCAATGCGCCAATGGCGGTGGTCATCAGATAAAATGAAACGAGAGTAACTAACCCCCACATCACGATGCTATGCAGAATTCCGTTAAGTCCCCGGACAGAACCGGCCAGCTTCGCCGTCGTCCACCCTCCCAGAAACAGCGCGATTAATGTCGTGATCGCCAGCCAGATTGCTGAACCAATCCCCATTCCGCCGAGGGGGTTCTCTTCGGTTGCCGGGTTAATTGCTCCAAGCCCGATTCCGATACCGAGCAGGCTGAGCAATAATGTGATCACGAGCGCAACGACGAGCCCTGCAAATACAGCGCCCCAGGACACCCGTCTGAACAAGCCGCCCCCTTCATAGGCATACGGCTCTACACCGGTATATACATTTGCCATAATGTTTATCCTCCTTAGATGACCCGAGCTTCATTTGATTCCATAATTCATATTATTATTAAAACCTATATGAAAATAATTGTCAAATAAGCTCATTTTAATGAATCATTCTGGAGCAGAGCGGTATAACGAGTGGCTCAATTCGAACAACTTTGGAATGAGTATGATACCGAGACATGGACCGATCACTCTCTCATTTACAGTGATAGACTTTAAAAAAGTAAGTCCGTTTCTTCAGAGCACGCTCTGCTGCGCCTTCGGTTGCAGCAACATAAAAATGATAAGGAGCGTCGCATGTCTTCTCATGAAAAGATGGAAAAGCCGGTGCACGCTTCAGTCAGGGATGACGGTTCGCTTCCATCCAGCGCAATGAGCCGACGGCGGTTTTTACGGGGCGGGAGCGGCATTATTGCGGCGGCCGGCGGTGCCGTTTTTCTTTCGAAGGCTTCTGCCGTCGAGAGCCGTCTTGCTTTCAAACCGGACCCGACGCTCAACGGAAGGACCGCGCCTTTCCCGATTCCGTGGCTGGACAAAAATGGAAACCACAACGAAACACCCGAAAACGGGACGGACCCGTCCAATATTTTTCATTTTAAAGGCCGTGTGGCGCGCTGCGGCGACTTTACGGGAATCGGAACGGACAACAAAGGCAACCGTATCGGTTTCGGGGGCTTGAGCACGAATTTTTCCTTTATGCAGGGCGAATACTTTTCCGCCCGATCGGCACGTACAGGAACATTCGCTCATCTTGGGCTTGCATTGTTCCGGGGAGCGCCTGTTACTGTCAACAAGCTGCATGATTTTCATCCCCCTACAGCTCCTTCCGGACTCTTTGGGATGGCAAGCGTGCCTGACGGAGGTCTGACGATCAGTCCCGACGGACGGGCTGCTACCCTGATTCTTAATAATCTTCCCGTTATCGACCAGCCGGAATGGCCCTCTGCCGAAGCCAAGTCCAGACCGGCGCGTATGTCGGTAAGAGTCACATGGACCGCCACGGAGGAGCCGCTTCTCTACGAGGACAAGTGCAGGCATTTCAGACTAAAGGGATATCGCGCAGCCTCGCACGCAGCAGTTTCCGTCGAGGTGCCGTCCATTGGTTTTTCATGGAAGTCCGACCCGATCGAGACTTCGAGCGCACGTTTCGGTCTGATCGGCAGCGAAGTCAACGGCAAATATTACGATATTGTAGTTCTTTGACGTTCTTGACAGAATTTTGCATGAGTGATAACCTTAAAACAGGAGATATATTATCCTGGTTTAAATAATTACCGCCGAGACAGGAGAACGCGGCTGGACTGAAAAGCCTGGAACCCGGGATTCCAAACCCCGAGACCAGGCCATGTTTTGTCACCCCTTCTCAGCTGTCTCTGCGGTATTTTTTTGACAAGGGGGCCATTATGGACCGGAATGAATATTGTTACACGGCGGAAAACGAGATGTCTGCATGGAGCCGGGAGATTTCAGATATTGTGAAGAGTTTGGAGCTTCTGCCCGATGGTGAAAAAAAGAAGCTCGGTCTGGAACTTGAGAGACTGCATATAATTGCGGAAAACATCGAGGCGAAGGTCCAGGGATTGAAAGATGAATGCCTCACAGTGTGCAGTCCTGTCGGGACACCGGTATATGACAAGTCAGAGGCGCATGACTGCATTATGAGAATGAATGTATGGGATTCGGCCCACATCATGCCTGAAGAAGATATGTAGGTCTGGGGCCCTATGTTTCTGCAGTATCTCCTGAAGTACGCTTTGTTCTTTCCCGACAATTAGTGCAATTGGAGTGTGTCCTTAGGCTTCTTTTAAATAATCGCGAGGTGTGGTATTGTCCTGCAGATACCGCTGAATCTTTGGGAGAGCCCGATTGACAAAGCACCCTGAAATTTCGATTGTCCTTCCTGTATATGATGAGGCAATTACAATTAAAGAAACGATAAGAAGCCTCCTTTCGCTCGAGGCGAGTGCCGGCATTGAAATCATTGTCGTAGACGGCGACCCTCTTGGCGGCACGATCGCAACTATAACGGACAGGCGCGTGCTTACCGCGATCTCGGAAAAAGGCCGGGCCCGGCAGATGAACCGCGGGGCTTCCCTTGCTTCCGGCGATATCCTTCTGTTTCTGCATGCCGATTCTGTATTGCCGGACAAGGCTTCCTCGCTCGTCCGCGATGCTTTAACCGATCAAGCCGTCGTTGCAGGTGCGTTTGATATCGGTTTTGCGACGGATAGAAAGATTTTCAGAATTACGGAGCGATATGTTCAGGCGCGAACGCGGCTGACCAGGGTACCGTTCGGAGACCAGGCGGTGTTTATACGTCGGGAATACTTTAACCGGATCGGTGGCTATGCAGTTATTCCTCTTATGGAAGACATCGACCTCATGAGACGTATCAGAAAACGCGGAGACCATATTTCCATAATTCCCGAAAAGGTGAGAACATCCGTCCGCCGCTGGGAAAAGGAAGGGATTCTATTCTGCACGATCAGGAACTGGGCGCTGCAGCTTCTCTACCTTATAGGGGTGCCGCCGGAGCGGCTTGTGCGGTGGTACCCCTCACGAAACAAGGGTTAAATTATAAACAGGAATCGACTGCCATGAAGTTCGTGGTTTTCAGTGATCTCGACGGCACCCTCCTTCAGCCTCAAACCTATTCGTTTGAGCGCGCAAAACCTGCTCTTGAGCTCCTGCGCAGGAGCAATATCCCGCTTATTCTCTGCTCCAGCAAGACGAGAGCCGAGATGGAAATCTACCGCAGACGCATCAAAAACAGGCATCCTTTTATCCCGGAAAACGGCGGGGCTATTTTCATACCGACCGGCTACTTTCAGTTTCCTGTCAACGGTGAACTGCGAAACGGATATTTTGTTATCACGCTTGGCGCCTCATATCGTACAATTCGCACTGCGTTTAGTGCAGTAAGAAAAAAGTTGTTCGCGCGCGTAAAAGGCTTCGGAGACATGTCCATTGACGAAGTGTGCCGTCTTACAGGTCTTTCGCCGCGGGACGCCGATTTAGCGAAAAAACGGGAATTCGATGAGCCTTTTATATTCCTTGAGGAGCCGGACCGATCCTTCTTCGCTGAAATCCGCAACCGCGGCTTATCCTGGACCAGGGGAAATATGTATCACATCCTTGGAAACAGCGACAAGGGCACCGCGATCACAGTTCTGAAAGAATTTTATCAAAATGAATATGGTAGAATTGTGACAATAGGCTTGGGAGACAGTTTGAATGACCTTCCTATGCTTCAGCAAGTCGACTTGCCGGTTCTGATAAAAAAACCGGATGGGTCTCATGAGCCCATGGTCCTACAGCGGTCACTCATGAAAACCGAAGGAATCGGTCCGGACGGATGGAACGAAGCGATATCCAAGCTCCTTAACCATGAATCGAAGCCAGTGCATCGATCTGTTTAATGCTGCGCTCTCGGCCGCTGACCCGTATAGGGCGGTAAAGGGCAGCCTTGCCATGGAGAAAGACGGGCGGCTGCGGGTATCGGGCACGGTGTACGATCTGGAGCGCTACGGAACCGTGATCGCTGTCGGGGCCGGCAAAGCTGCGGCCGCGATGGCCCGTGCTATTGAGGATGCGCTCGGGCCTAAACTGGACCGTGGTATTATTATTGTAAAGTACGGCCATACAGGGCAGCTCAGAAAAATAGAACAAAGAGAAGCTTCCCATCCGCTGCCTGATGCAGCGGGCGCAGCGGCGACCGTAGAGATCAGCGAGCTTCTGAGGGCAGCCGGGGAGCGGACACTTGTTTTTTGTCTTCTATCCGGCGGCGCCTCGTCGCTGCTGGTATCGCCCGTTGAAGGAGTTACGCTCGGGGACAAACAGGATGTTACCGATGTCCTGCTCAAAACGGGAGCGGCGATCGACGAATTGAACGCCGTACGAAAGCACCTCTCAAAGGTCAAAGGCGGCAGGCTGGCAGCACTCGCTTTCCCGGCGACCATTGTTACCCTGCTGCTCTCGGATGTTCTCGGCGACCGGCTGGACGTGATTGGGTCAGGACCGACAGTGCCCGACACAACGACATTCGCACATTCGCTTGATGTACTCAAGCAGAGGAGTATCATTGCAAAAACGCCTCAACGCGTATTGCAATACCTTGAGCGGGGCGCCTCGGGTCTGGAACCTGAAACCCCGAAGGCCGGTCACCCCTGTTTTGAAAAAACAAAGCCCGTCATAGTAGGAGGGCTCGGACAGTCCCTTATCGCGGCGAAGCTGGCGGCAGAAAACGCCGGGTTCGATGCCCGGATCATAACGGAACATTTGAGCGGCGAGGCCAGAACGGCGGCGCGTTACCTTGCGCAGCAGGTCAGGCAACTGATGCCGACGGTGGCCGGCCGTGCCTGTTTGATCTCCGGGGGAGAGACAACGGTAACGGTAACAGGAAACGGGATTGGCGGCAGAAACCAGGAACTGGCGCTCGCGTTTGCACGTGAAATTGAGGGGGTACCGGGAATTACTATGCTGTCGGCGGGCACGGACGGCACGGACGGATCTACCGACGCCGCCGGGGCGGTTGTAGACGGAGCAACGCTGGAACGGGCGCGCAGAGCAGGAATCGACCCGGAATTTTATCTCGAAACGAACGATTCCTACCGGTTTTTTAAAATGCTCGATTCCCGTCAGGCCGAGAAGCATCATCTGGTGACGGGCCCGACCGGGACCAACGTCATGGATATTCAGATCATGTTGATCGAGGCCGCCAGGGTCCACTAGGCACTCTTCGCGACGGTATCAGCGGCGAAAGGCAGGTTGTCCCGCGCCCATGGAAACCGTTGTCCTCAGAAAAGAAGTTCATGAACAACTGGGCAAAATAAAGAACGCCGACATCGTCGTCGGCATTCCGAGCTACAATAACGCCCGAACCATAGCGCACGTCGTGAGGGCCGTTCAGGCAGGCCTCGCCAAGTACTTTCCCGGGCAGAAGAGTGTCCTTGTTAATTCGGACGGCGGCTCAACCGATGGAACCATGGACATGGTGCGTGATACTTCGATCGAAAGCTACCAGTCCATCCTCCTGCATCACCGGGTTGAACCCACGTTCAAGATTGCGACACCGTACCAGGGCCCGCCCGGTAAAGGAAGCGCATTCCGGACCATATTCGAGATTGCGCACGCCTTGAATGCCAAAGCCTGCGCCGTAGTGGATTCGGACCTGAGAAGCATCACTCCGGAGTGGATCGAACTGCTCTTGAAACCCGTGATCTTTGAGGATTTCGATTATGTGGCCCCGCTGTACCAGCGGCATAAATACGACGGGACTATAACGAACAGCATAGTTTATCCCCTTACCCGTGCGCTGTATGGAAAGCGGCTGCGGCAGCCGATTGGAGGAGATTTCGGCTTTTCAGGCAGGCTCGCCAAGTTTTACGTCGAACGGAGCCTCTGGCATGACGATGTTGCGCGGTACGGGATCGATATCTGGATGACAACGACTGCTCTCGCCAACAATTTCGAAATCGCGCAGTCATTCCTCGGAGCAAAGATCCATGACCCCAAGGACCCAGGAGATCTGGGAGCCATGCTTTATCAGGTGGTCGGATCAGCCTTTACACTCATGGAAAGCTACCATGATATATGGAAAAAAACCAGGGGTTCCGGACCCGTGCCGACCTTTGGCTTTCAATACGAAGTTGGACTGGAGCATGTACAGGTTGATGTCGGAAGAATGCTCGCGATCTTCAGGAACGGCCTGAAGAACCTGCGGGAGATCTGGATCGACGTCGTAGGCACGAGCGATTACGGGCAGATCGAAGCCCTCGCATCCGTGCCGGACGGGGATTTCCGATTTCCGTCCCGGCTTTGGGCGCAGATCGTGTACGATTATGCCGTGGCATTTCATAAAAAGAAGCTCTCTGCGGAACATCTGTTGAAGTCACTGGCCCCGCTCTATCTGGGGAAAACCGCCTCGTTCGTAATTGAGACGAAGGAGATGAGCCAGCGCGAAGCCGAATCCGAGATCGAACGGCTATGCTTGGAATTTGAAAATAACAAGGAGTATTTGATCAACGGCTGGAAGTAAGCCCCGTTAGAGAACAAGTACTCTCATTTGAGTTATATTTAATCGCTTTTGTTCGTCATACCCGGCTTTATCCGGGATCTAGACGTTTTTGAGTCGGCCGCTTTCTCTAACGGGGTAAGCGCTCGGCGGTCTTAAAGCTGAAACGGACAATCCGCGTTATGCATTTCCGGCCTGCGCCGCTGTAAGCGGCTTTGCCGGATCAGGGAGGTGTGCCATGAATTCTGGAATGAGCGCGTTCCTCGGGTCGTGCTGCGGGATCAGCGAGCCAATACGATCATATTTCACCCTTGAGCATCGAGATTCCCTGCAGGTTGCAGCAGGGAGCTCCAATTTCTTCGATATGATTCTGGAACCCCTGCACGAGGTCTACCTCGATGTTATGGCATTTCTGCCGAATCTTCTTGCGATGCTGATCGTTATCCTGCTGGGCGTCATTCTCGCACTGGTGCTCAAGGCGGTCGTCGTCAGGGTGCTCAGGGCCGTGGAGTTCGACAGCTGGAGCGACAGGATGGGATTGACTTCGTTCATGAGGAAGGGGGACCTGTGGACGAAACCGACGGAAACACTAGGTTCGCTCATATACTGGCTCCTGGTGATCATTGCATTTATGGCCGGGTTAAGCGCCCTTAAGATACCGGCGGTCGACAACCTGGTAGCGCAGTTCGTTCTCTATATTCCAGGGGTTCTGTCTGCGGCAATCATACTGATCTTCGGATTCATCGCGATCGGTTTTGTGGGCAGGGCGGTATTGATAGCGACCGTCAACAGGGGATACCAGTATGCGAGGCTCCTCGCCCAGGTCGTTAAAGTTTCATTGATCGTCCTCATTCTCGCGATGGCCCTGGAGCAGCTCCAGGTAGCGCCCCGTATCGTGCTTGCGGCGTTTTCGATCGTCTTCGGAGGCATGGTTCTGGCGCTCGCGATTGCATTCGGAGTCGGCGGAATAGACGCTGCGCGAAGAATAATAGAAAAAAGTTCGGCCGAAAAGGACGCTGAAAAAGAAAAAAAAGATGATATCGAGCATATATGAACCCTTGTAAAAAGCGGTTTTAACCGCAGAGCCGCAGAGACGCTGAGTAAAACATTTTGTAACTACTCAGGTCATTTTTTTTATCCGCAGATTACGCAGATTTCGCAGATAAAAACAAAACCAGAATTCCGGTTTTAGAATCTGCGTCAATCTGCGAAATCTGCGGATAGAAGGGCTTTTTCTTAGATTTGTCTTAATGCTGTTCTGAAAAGAAGCTGAATAGTTACAACATTTTATTCTTAAAATCCTTGCTTCGCATCTTATCATCTCGGCGGCATTTTCAAGGTGGTCATATCTGATGCATTCGGAAAAGTCCCGGAAAGTATCATTGTGAGCACGTGAAGCACACTCGCCGTTCATAACTGCTTACGAGTGGTAGTGCAAGCCTCATTCAATCAACATCTATGAAAGCGCGCCATGAGCGATTTTTACCAGACCGGAGTCATAACAACACTTCACAAACTGGGGACACCGTCGCTGGAACGGCTCGAGTCGGAGCTGCTCGCGCTTTCCCGGTTCAGACCCGTCGCTCTCGTGCTGCCCGCGTTGTATTCGGAGTTCCAGAGCAAGGCCATGTTCAGGATCATCGAGGAACTTACAAAGGTAAAGTATCTGAAGGAAGTGGTTCTCGTTCTCGACAAGGCGGATGAAAAGCAATTTGTGGGTGTCCGCAGGTTCATGGCGCCCGTCCCCGCCGAGGTCAAAGTCATCCACAACGACGGCAAGCGGATCGCGGAAATATACGATATGCTGAAGCGGAACGGACTCGATCCGGGTCCCCGCGGCAAAGGGAGATCGGTATGGCTGGGCTACGGTTATGTTCTCGCCAGGGGCCACGCCGATATAATCGCCCTGCATGACTGCGATATCGTAACGTACAGCCGCGAGCTCCTTGCCAGGCTATGCTATCCCGTCATCAACCCGAATCTCGACTACATTTTTTGCAAGGGCTATTACAGCAGGGTCGGCGAGCGGCTCTATGGACGAGTAACCAGGCTTTTGGTTTCTCCCCTTGTGCGTTCGCTCGAAAAGCTCACGGGACAGAATTCGTTTCTTCAGTTTCTCGACAGTTTCCGGTATCCGCTGTCCGGAGAGTTTTGCATGATAACGGACATGGCCCGGGTAAACAGGATACCTTCGGACTGGGGTCTGGAGGTCGGTTCCCTTGCCGAGGTCTACAGAAATTACTCTCCGCGCAGAGTCTGTCAGGTCGACATCGCAGACGTTTACGAACATAAGCATCAGGACCTGTCCGCCGAGGATCCGGCAAAAGGCCTGATGAAGATGACAATCGACATCTGTAAATCGCTGTTCCGGACGCTTGCGTCGGAGGGGGTCGTTTTTTCTGAAGGGTTCTTCAAGTCCTTATCGGTAGTCTATCAGAGAATGGCAGAGGAAACGATCATGAAATACGAAGCCGACGCTGCCATAAACGGGTTGCTGTTCGAACGACACGAAGAGGCGAAGGCGGTCGATTCCTTTACCCGGGCAATAACGCTCGGGGCTCAAGCCTTCACCGACGATCCCATGGGTGCTCCCCTTATCCCGAACTGGAACAGGATGACATCTGCAATTCCTGGCATTTTCGATATGCTCAAGAAAGCCGTGGATGAAGACAACAAATAGACCCGCTGGCCCAGTCGCCTTTCACGAAGCTTTGGACTGCGGGCTCAAAATCTCATCTTTCTGCTCGAAGAGCTTTCCGTACTTGCCGTATCCCTCTTTTTCCAGGTCTTCCCTCGCGACGAACCGCAGGGCCGCTGAATTCAGGCAATAGCGCAATCCTGTTGGAGCAGGACCGTCCTTGAACACATGCCCGACATGGGAATCGCCTTTTTTACTTCTCACTTCGGTTCTGACAATGAAAAGTTTACGGTCCGCTTTCTCGACGATGTTGTCGGGTTCAAGCGGCTTTGTGAAACTCGGCCATCCCGTCCCGGAGTCGTATTTATCCAGAGAACTGAACAGCGGTTCTCCGGAGACAATATCCACATAGATACCGGGTTTTTTGTTGTCCCAGTATTCGTTCTTGAAGGCCGGCTCTGTGCCGTTCTCCTGGGTCACCTTATACTGTAAAGCCGTCAGCTTTTTTTTCAATTCCTCCCTGGAAGGTTTCATCGTATTGTTGTCCCCCTTTTCGCCCCCTGTCTCTTTACCCCAGACGTTTTCGAGAAACTGATCACGGCCGGAATTGAAGCGGTAGAATTTGTATCTGACGCGGTTTTTTTTCCAATAGTCCTGATGGTATTCCTCTGCCCGGTAAAACGGCTCTGCCGGGCGAATATCGGTTACGATGGGTTTATCGAAGCGACCCGACTGGGCGAGTTTCATCTTGGATTCTTCGGCAAGCCGCTTCTGCTCCTCGTTGTGATAAAAAATCGCCGACTTGTACGATGGACCCCGGTCGACAAATTGCCCGCCTGTGTCCGTAGGATCAACCTGTTTCCAGAAGACGTCAAGAAGGCTTTCATAGGTCACCTTTGAGGGATCATAAATCACTTCTATGGCTTCCAGATGGCCTGTTCCGCCCGCCGATACCTGCTCATACGTCGGATTAATCGTATGGCCGCCCGTATATCCGGACACGACCTCTTTTACGCCTTCAAGCTTCTCAAAAGGCGGTTCCATGCACCAGAAACAACCGCCGGCGAACGTCGCTTTCTGAAAAGCGGGAGTAGAGCCGAAGCCGGCAAGCGCCGCCATGCCCGGGAGAATAATTATAGATCCGATGATAATTTTCCAAAACATTGCATACGCCTCACTTTCTTCGCTTTTATTATACACCTTTACCCTATCCCCAATGAAATGCCTTTTCAGGCCCCGCCCCACGGCGGCATCGTTGTTGTGCTCAATTGAGTTGTGTTGCAAACGCATGCTTCAGGGATTTCGGGGCGATTACCTAACCCGGACAAGCCGGAACCAAAAGACAAAATCTAAAAGGCGTCTCTCGCAAAGCCGCAAAGAACGCAAAGAAAACTTTTATGAGGTTACGCCTCAGACCAATAAAGCAAAAGTAAAACCTTAAAACGATCTCACACGAAGCCACTAAGACACGGAGAAAGACAAAAAAATCGAAAGACAAAAAAATCAGTTTTCTTCTTTGGGGCTTCGTGGCTTTGTGTGAAAATTGGGTTTTGGTTTTGACTCGACTAAAAACTCAAGATGTTGGTTCGTAAAGTAGCTTTAAGTCTGGTTTTAAACCCGGCGATTTGGCCTTCCTTTGCGAGCGCAATATAATCCTGTTTTTGCATTAAATTCTTTTTAAAGATCGACAATCTTTTGTCGATGTTATAGGCGTAAGCGCCTAAGGAGCCCCGGACATCAGCTTGTGCTATTCTAAAAAAAGAACCCGATCTGGAGTGCAACCATAGTTTGTCGAGTTGTGGCTTGTGAGAACCATGCAGCTGCTTACGTCCCCATTCTTTTCTTACACGGTAAGCCATGAAACTACGCGTGTTCCTGGTCGCTATATTCTTGTGTCTTGCCGCTTCGAACGTGGCTGCCGATGGGCTTTTCATCGAGGCGGGGCCGGGGTGGTTCTGCTCGACAGGAGCAGTGCTGTCTCTTGTGCGCTTCGATAAGGACACTTCGGCGTTGTTCGGCCAGGACAGTTTTTATGAGTTCACATATGCTTCATGGGACGGACAGAACAGGAACAGGGCTGTCAGTATTGCGCGCGGCCTTCGCTGGAAAGCGCCTGCACCGTTTTTCTGGACTTTCAACGCGGGCATCAGTCATGTATACACAACTACGAACAATCTCGGCACCGAATTCCAGTTCTATTTTCGGGGGTCGTATGGAGTAACGGTCGGCAAGGCGGAGCTCTCCCTTGGCCTGATCCACTACTCAAATGGAAAGCTGGTATTCCGATGGGACGGACCGAATGACGGAGAGAACTTTGCCACGGTTTCCGTAGGATTGATTTTTTAGGCCTGCACCGAATGCGGCTGACGTCTGGAGATACATTACCGAAGACAGCCCCTACATTGACTGGGACCTCTGGCCGGGAAAAATTCTGAACGACAACGGCTCCCCGCCGCACGGCCGGCACCTGAAAACGTACGTGAATATGCCGGCGCTCAGGTCCATTGGAAACAGGAAGGAAAATGATTATATCATGACAATGCCCGTTAAATACCCTGACTAAAAACTGATGCATTCGTAAGAAGTCAGAAAACACCTAATTTCGTCATACCGGGAACGCCGGTATCCAGTCTTTTCAATAAGTTCGATAACCGCTGGACCCCGGTTTTCACCGGGGAGACGACTTTTTACGAGATCATCAAAACTGTTTTTTCCCGATATAGCCAATTTAAACTCTCTTTGTGCGTTTTCGCGCCGTTTGGTTTTTTTTATCAAAAGTTGACTCACTAATAATCTTCCCGCAGCAACTTGCGCTGTATCCAGGGACTTTACCCCCCGTCCCTACCATGGAAGGGTATAGACCGGGAAATAAGTTAAGCAATGGCGCGGTCTGTTCATCCGGTTCGCTATATTCAACCAAGGTTGCAAGCCCCATAACCCTCTTGACAAAGAACCGTTACATAAGTATAAATTATACCGTTAAAGCATCCATCAGTGATGATTCTGCTATTATCCTTGCGAGGTGAAACAATGACTGTCGAAAAAATGGAATTTAAGACAGAGGTAAAAGAGCTGCTCGACCTGATGATCCATTCCCTGTATTCACACAAGGAAATATTCCTGAGAGAGCTTATTTCGAACGCGTCGGACGCCATAGATAAGGCGCGATACGAAGCGCTCATGAATAAGGATATCCTTGAGAACACGGGCCCCTGGAAGATAAAGATAACCGTCGACAAGCAGGCAGGCACATTAACGGTCAGCGACAACGGGATCGGGATGACCCAGGATGAAGTCATAAAAGAGCTCGGGACTATCGCACGTTCCGGGACAAAGGATTTTCTGCGCACTCTTCAGGACAAGGCGCTCAAAGAACGTCCTGAACTGATCGGCCAGTTCGGGGTCGGCTTCTATTCTTCGTTCATGGTCTCGGATAAGGTCACGGTGGTGACCAAAAAGGCAACGGAAAAGAGTGACAAAGCGGTGAAATGGGAATCGACGGCTGACGGTTCGTTCACGGTGGAGGAAACCCGGAAGGAACGGGCCGGAACCGATGTCATACTGCACCTGAAAGCAGAGGAGAAGAATTATCTGAACGAATGGGAGATCAGGTCCATCGTCGTGAAATATTCGGATTATATAGAGCATCCGGTCGTGATGGACGTGGAACGGGAAAAAGAAGACCCGATAGATAAAACGAAAAAAATAAAGACGATTGAAGAAGAACGAATGAACGCCGGAAAGGCCATCTGGCTCAGGGACCAGTCAGAGGTGAAGCCTGAGGAATACAACGAATTCTACAAGCATATATCCCACGATTTTGCCGACGCCGCGAAGACCATCCACTACCGGGCTGAAGGAACGTCAGAATTCACGGCGCTCCTGTACATTCCTGCAAAGGCGCCGTACGGGATCCTGTACCGTGATTTCAAAATCGGGCCTGCCCTGTATGTTAAACGAGTACAGATCATGGATCACTGTGAACAGCTGATCCCGCCGTATCTCCGGTTCGTCAAGGGGGTGGTTGATTCCTCGGACCTGCCGCTGAACGTCTCACGCGAGATCCTGCAATCAAACAAACATATAGAGGTAATCAACAAGAACGTGACGAAAAAAGTGCTCGACACGCTCGCGGACATGAAAAAGAACTCCTACGAGACCTATGTCGATTTCAATCGCGAATTCGGCAGGATACTGAAAGAGGGAATCCATTACGATTTTGCACGCAAGGAGCAGCTTGCTGACCTCCTGCTGTTCCGTTCGACAAAGACGGATCCGGGGAAATACACCACGCTCCAGGAATATCTGAAGAACATGCCCATAGCGCAGAGCGGAATCTATTACCTGACCGGAAAGGCTGACGACAACATTCTGCAGTCGCCCTATCTCGAGGCGTTTCGCGAGAAAGGGTATGAAGTGCTGATCCTGACCGATGATATCGACGACGTCATCATGTCCTCTCTCGGAGAATACAAAGGCAAAAAGGTGCAATCCGTGATCAAGGGAGACATAACGCTCGACACCCAGGGCGACGCCGCCAGAGAGAAGGCAAAGGGAAAATTTGAAAAACTGCTCGCTGCCGCAAAGGAACGGTTAAAGAACGATGTGAAGGACGTTCGCCTTTCCGGGAGGCTCAAGGACTCTGCGTGCTGCCTGGTTGCCGATGAAGGCGCACTCGATCCCCAGATGGAACAGCTTTTGAAGTCGATGGGGCAGGAAGTGCTGTCGACTAAGAGGATTCTGGAATTAAACCCCTCTCACGAGGTGTTTGAAGTACTCAACGGGCTCATTGAAAAGGGGGGTAATGACTCGCTCATCAACGAGTACGTCGACCTGCTGTACAATCAGGCTCTTCTGCTGGAAGGCTCCAAAATCAAGGAGCCGGCTGCTTTCGGCAAGAGTCTGGCCAAGCTCATGCTCGAAAATGCCAGGCACCACGGCTCATAAACTTCAAGATACTACTTTAGTTTAACGGCGTTTCTGTTTTCTAATACATTGCCCCTGTAGCAAGGACACAAAGCGCAATAACTACCGAAGAATCTCTCAAATATTCCGGCCCAGGCAGCCTCCATCACTCTTTCGCTTCCCAAAATACGACTGCCTCGTCGGTTCCCTTATCAAAAGAATGCGTGTGTATGGGTGTCCCGCGTTCTGTTCAGAATCTCCATTGAAAGTTTCTTCAGCCCCGCTGATGCATGGCATGCAGTTTGCTTTTATAAAGCATCAGAGAGGGACAATAATATGATCGAACAACGTACAAAATATTTCTCGGTATCGATGTTCATAAATTATTTAAACCGTCCGGCTTTTCCGCTCAGAACAAGAACAAAATTTTTATCCAGATTTTCAAATCGTTATTTACCCTCGGTTCCGCTGGTGTCGCACGAAACCGAGGAAGATCCGCCTATTGGCTATGAATCCAGTTGGGCGGGTATTTATCCCGAGCACAAAGAATAGCATTCGGGACTGGGTGTTTTCGCCTACCGTCTGGGTCATTTCACCGGAATTGAGTGAAATCGAGAAACTCGAACCCGCAACAGGCAAGATTACCTTGGGTCTTGAAGCAGAGGCAACAGCAGATATATGCATCCTTATGCGAGATGTGGTATGCAAGCCCTCGTAAAACAGGAGAGGGAAGCCTGAAACATCTGCCGGTGCAAGCAACCAGTAACGCCTCACGAACTTCGAGACCCAAGGTAATGTCTTCTTTCCCCTTCCTCGCCATCTCCGATTAATAATAACCTGGGCCGATACAGCAGCAGGCTGTTCCGCGTAAAAGTGGCATATTTCTTTCTTTTTTGTTCAGCGGCATGCAAGTCTTCCAGAGAAGACCCGAGTTATACTAATTAAAGTAACCATGTGGTTGCAGTGTAGAGGGATACACAATCAAACTGTGCGAACCGGACAGCATCCTTCGGCGATCATATGATGTCCGGTATTAACCTTACCCTGCACTCTCCGTATTTTTGAGGACTCAATAAATTGTTCCATGAGGGAGCCCGAGATATGGATGATTTCTTTAACACAGAAATCCAAAACTGGGAAGACTTCTTGAAGCTCTCTCACCTTTCTGAAGACTTCTGGATATACCGCGGCCAGTCAAACGATTGGCCCCTCAAGACCAGCCTTGAACGGGCGTGCGAATCGGCAAATATCTCCCTGGCAAACGCGCCCATACTCGAAAAAGCACTCATAGACAATTTCAGACGCCGCTATGACGGAACCGACCGGGGATTCGTGATAAACGATACGCTGTACTGCCTGGCGCTGATGGAGCATCACGGCGCGCCTACACGCCTCCTGGACTGGACATACTCCCCGTATATCGCGCTCTATTTTGCTCTCGAGAACAACGATGAGAGAAGTGTGATCTGGTGCATGAACCATAGATGGTGGATGAAGGCGGCGCGTTCCATAGTCGGCGATGAGCGGTATGAGCAGCGAATAAGGTATGAAACACGAAATGATGCGTCCTTCATACCTCTCTACATGACGAACAAGCCCTTCAAAATGGTCTATCTGGAAAACCCTTTTTTTTTCAATTCGCGGTTGAATATTCAGCAGGGTGTTTTTCTCTGTACCGGCGATGTGACTGCCCGGTTCGAGGAAAACCTGACGGCCTTGAACGGATGCTATCAGCCGAATTGCGTTATAAAGATCCACTGCAAAATGACGTTCGATGAAAGACTGCGGGTGCTTAAAGAACTGCACAAAATGAACATCCACCGGGAAAGCCTGTTTCCCGGACTGGACGGCTTCGCCCAGGCTCTGGCGCATCGATTAAGAATGTATCTGGAATTGCATACCGACTAGCACAGTCGGCAGGCATGTTTCCTGTCTGCGTCTTATGAAGGCGGCAAAATAACTGAACCTCCTGCTTTTTTACGTCGCGTGCCGCTGCGTTTTTTCGCCTGTCAGACAGGATAATCTTCCCGGAAAATAACACCCGGAAAGCGTGCATTTTATTCCTGCCGGCTTCCCGGGTGCCCAATCAGACCCTTATCCGCCGAGATAACCCGGTGAGAATTCGGGCTTCTCACTGTCCTCCACCTGCACCGCGCCCTCGAAATCAGCCGAGCCCTTCCAGTCATACGGACAGGAATGCGAAAGAATCTGGAGTTTCCAGTTGATCTCGTCCACCAGTTCGGCCAGATGCCGGTCGTATATGGTCGATACATAACTGTCCGCGCCGTAGCTTTTCGATATATGCTCGCGCATCAGTACGATCTTGTTTTTCATACCATCCAGCTCAGTATAAACGAGATCGCAAATATCCTTCGTTTTTTTGACGTCACTAACGCTGCCCATGTCTACCTCCCTGCCTGTCAGTTATCTAATTAGGACCTTTTAAGCCCTAATTTAGTATAGCACGGCGAGCCGGGATCTGTGGGATAAAGCGAGCGAGCTTCGGTTCAGTCGCCGTTTTTCAGCGGCCTTCTTGACCCATTTCTATTTCGGGAGTACTATTTCCCGAGTCCGGATACTTGTTGCAGGAAGCCCTGCTCTACGGTCTTCCAGTCTTGACCCGGGCATGATACCCCTGATAAACTAATATCATACGGGTAAACAAAAACCTATGGCGGGCCTTAACGCATTCAATAAAAACGTGGAGCGGTATGAACAGTGGTTTGTAGAAAACCCGTTTGCCTACATCTCTGAGTTGCACGCTGTCCGGGACCTGCTGCCCGCTGACAGAAACGGCCTCGAGATCGGGGTTGGGACCGGCCGGTTTGCCGGACCGCTCGGCATCGCAAAAGGGGTTGAACCTTCCCGTTCCATGACCGAGCTTGCCCGGAAAAAGGGCATTGAGGTCTTCCATGGGGTCGCCGAGCATCTTCCCTTCCGGGACGGGGAATTCGATTTCGCGCTCATGGTTACAACGGTCTGCTTTCTGGACGATATGGGCATGGCGTTTGAGGAAGTGCACCGGGTGGTGAAACCGGGCGGTTCGTTCGTGGTAGGTTTTGTGGACCGCGCCAGTCCGCTCGGGAAGGCGTATCAGGCGCGAAAGGACGAGAACGCCTTTTATAAGGACGCTACATTCTATTCCGTGGGAGAAATCGTATCCGCTCTGCAACAGGCAGGCTTTCGGAGCTTTTCATACCGGCAGACGATATTCCATCCCCTCGCGGAACTAACGGCCGTTGAACCTGTTGAGGAAGGGCATGGGAAGGGCTCCTTCGTAGCGGTGAGCGGGGTGAAGAAATAACGAACCGATGCCAGTCCGGAAACGTCTACATTTTGCTGCCGTTTCTTTATGACGTCCCCTCTTTTTTTCGCCTATTCCGGGTCCCAGGCGATCTAACTGCTTTGCGAGAGAAATAACTGCTCTTCGGCCGACATACGAAGAGCAGTCAATGGCTTTCCCTGACTCCTAAGTTCCTGTAGGCGACGTGGTCGGCGCTGACTGTTCTCCGCCGGGCTGCTTCTGGGTTTCCTGCCTCTCGCAGCCGGAAAAAGCAACCATCGCGAGAAGCGCAATAATCGTCATCATCCAACTTAAGCTTTTCAAATTGATCACCTCCTTTTTCTCATGTTGACTTCATTTTGAACTCTCTTCCTTCAAGGAGCTGGAATCGCTTACCTGCCATGTCACTGCTTGTCCTTGTCCGCGGGCACGGCTACCAACATCCAGTTGCCAGCCCGTTCCCATTCGTTTATGAACTTCTCATACCTGATCAGCCTGTTCTCCTTCAGCCCATCGTGTACGATGACCACCTCGTGCGCGTCGTCAAAGCCGATGACCACGACGTAATGAGGCTGACGATACACGCTGAAGCCGAAATCGAGAAGGCAGACGACCGGAATGTCCTCGAGGACGCGCGCCCTCACGTCATCGAGCGTGCCGGCGAAGGAGCTTGTTATGAACCCCGTTTCACGCAGCAAGCGTTCCATATCCGCAGGAAGCGTTCCCCGAAGCTCGGGAATGTACAGGTCCGCAGCGATCCGGCCCATGTTTATTGTTCGCCCCCAGTATGAAGCGATTCCGGCAAGGGCGGCCGGACCGCACGTATGCTGACCTTGAGGATAAAATGTAACGCCTTTTATATGATGCCCTCGCTGCTCAAGACCCGGCTGAAGCGATTTAAACTGGGTGACGCTGCATGCGCCAAATAAAATTGCAGCCAGAGTTGTTGCCAGCAGGTAAAGCAGCCAGAGACCTGGCATTATTTCACCGCCGTCTCTATCCGTCATTCTCACCATGCTTTCCATTTCAGCCGGTACACGGCCCTTATACTCGGAGACGGGACGCTAATGATAACCATAGTCGTATGGATTTAATAGGTTTTAAGGCAATATTTTTTAGTGTAGCACCGTTTCGTCCCTTTTTTTGAAAGCAGGTTCAGCGCATCGCGAAAAAGAAACTTGGGCGGAATAAATCTCTTCGAGCGTATTGACACTGCCGGTGACTGACAGGATAATTAAAAAGACGACATTTTTTCCGGATTTTTTCCAGACCTCCTGCTTGGGCATATTCACCTCTGAAAGGCAGTGCAGAGGAAATAAACTTTTGAACTTCCCTCTGCAGTTCGTGATTCTCATATTTTGGCAATTGGCATTATGTTCTCTTCCTTTGCAAAAAATAATTTTTATGATCTGCCGACTCCTGATATTCCTCGTTCTGTTCTGCCTCCGGACATCAAGTCTGTTTGCACACGATGTGACGTCGCCGCCGGCCGTAGAAACCTCCGGCACTTCGCCGACCGGAACGTTCTGGCTGCCGCCGGGGGACCTCTACGCTCCGTATGCAGCCGACGTGCACCGCGTAGGCTTCGGTTTCCATATTTTTCGTTATACAAGGACCACAATTCCCCACACCGGTAATGACCGTTCGGACGTGAAGGCAGGAGGGCGTTTCGGGTTCGCGCGCGGGCAATGGCACGCACTGACCCCCTGGCAGCTGAGCGGCGAGATCGGGGTAAACGCGCAGTTCGACTTGGATCAAGCGCTCGACAACATAGGATGGGACGGAAAATACGGGATATTGCTGACCGCGGCGCCCCGGCAGGACCTATCCTACAAAATTATGCTGTCCCACGATTCAAGCCATGTTGGCGATGAATATGAAGAGCGTACAGGAATGCGCCGGATCGGCTATACCCGGCATGAATTGGCCGGCGGCTTCAGCTGGTTAATGGACGAGCGCTGGCGACTCTATTCAGAAGCGGCGTGGGGTTTTTTAATGGGCAACGACAGGCTTCAGGAACCAGGACGCTTCCAGGTCGGGGGCGAATGGCAGCCGGCCGATTTCCGGATCAACGGTCGGCGCGGCTGGTATGCAGGACTCGATCTTTCATCCATGCAGGAACGGGACTGGCGAATAGACGCCTCGTTCCAGGCGGGGTACCGCATCGACTGCGACGGAAAGATATGGCGCTTCGATCTCGAAGTGTATTCGGGACGTCCTCTGATAGGCGAATTTTTCCAATATACGGAGCGATTTTTCGGGATTGGCGCTTCGATTGATATCTGACACGGAAGGATTTCCTTCAGTCTAAGACGAGGACTGCTGGTCCACTTCCTCATAGACCAGGCGGGTAATGTCGCGAACATCCTTCACCAGGCTTGGGAAATCGTCTCCCCGTGCCACGATGCCGACCAGAAACGGCCGGTCTGCATGATAAATGATGCCGAATTCGTGAAGCTGACAGATCTCTTCATCCCCATCATCGCTCGTTACCAGTATGACGCGCTCGCCCTGTTTGCTTGCGATATCGACCTGCTGCGGCACGCCGGAAGCCATGCCGTCGCGGAATGTCGACTTTGAAAGATAGCGAAGGGCTTTTTCAGACATCTCCTCGGAGAGATAGGATGCGTTGAACAGAACCCGGTAGAACGACGCGAATGCGCTGAGGGAAATGGTTTCCTCCTTGCCGTCATTCTGGGGATCGTAGTCCGTGTTCAGGTCTTTGAAAACCTTTTGAAGGCGGCCCGGCGGCAGGTTAGCGGACAGAAGCGCGCAGGCTGCGGAATCGTCATAGGCGATCATCCTGAATATCAGGTCGTTCACGGTATAGTTTCTTCCCGGTTCAATCACGGCAACAGGTTTGATATTCTTTCGTTCAGGGAGCTGGTCCGTGCGCTGATACATCAGGGTTTTTCTCAGGACAAGCGGGTTCGTTTCGGTCCATTTGAAGTACGCAATCATGAGCGGCAGCTTTAAAAAAGAATTGTGTGAAAATTTCTCATTTTCCCTGATGCCGAACCGGTTTCCGTTGACCAGGTCCCGAAAGTAAAAAGAAATGGACGAGGCCTCACCCTTTCGGATTTTCTCTTCAATGGCCGCGTCGACTTTATACCTGAAAGGGGGCAATTCCCTGCTTGGACGCCTGGCTCCGGGCTCCTTCGGTCCAATCGGCGTCCGGATAAACCTGAACTCTTCCTCCCTGCCTGCGGCAAACTCCTCGCCTTTGTCGGCCTGCAGCGACGGGGTCAGTCCCATCGTACCTGCTCCGATAAATATTCCGAGTGCGAATGCTCCCAGGATCAGCGTCAGGAACAAGGACCTGCTGACCGATAATTTTTTACGCTCCGCATGAACCATTAATTGTCCTTCTTGAGTTGAATTATACGCTAAATGAAACGAATTGTAGAGATAAAAAATCCAGGGAAGGTAAGATATGAGTTGTAAGTGGCCTTTGTTGCAAATTCAGGTCGGAAAAGGGGTTGTCTGTTTTCAGTGCCGAACAGAATAGCGCGGTCCGGATTAAAAGCGCGTTACGCCGCTTCACTTTTCAAACGGAATGTAATCCTTCCGCGTGAGAGATCATACGGACTCATTTCCACTTTTACCGTGTCGCCGGGAACGACCCTGACATGGCGCACTTTCATTTTTCCAGAAAGGTATGCCAGAACCTTTTGGCCCATCTCTAATTCTACCCTGAACATGTTATTGGGAAGCGCCTCGAGAACCTTTCCGCGAAGCTCTATAGCATCTTCTTTCGGCATAGCATCCCACTCCTCAACTTTTAGTATAGCGCATTTGAATGATGTCCCTCTTGAACAACTGCGCGTCCTTAGGGAGGCGGCCCGGGCGCCCTTGAACTCCCTGTCCTTTTGTGCAATACTGAAATATGCAGTATTAATCCCTATGACTGAAAAACGCGTCATCCTTCTGTTTATAAAGGGCCCGATAAAGGGGCTCGTCAAGTCACGTCTTGCTGTGGATTTGGGCCAGGATGCAGCCCTGGAGCTGTATCGCAACTTTGTTCTCGACAGCATCGAGACCATACGAAAAACAGGCTGCGCCTTCCGGATATTTTTTTATCCGGCCTGGACCCGGCATGCCGTGACCGTGCTGCTCGGTCCGCAGTATCAGTGCATGGCGCAGGAAGGAAGGGACCTGGGAGAAAGAATGGAGCATGCCTTCAGCCGGGTTTTTTCGGAAGGATGGCACCGGGCAGTGCTGATGGGAAGCGACATCCCGGACCTGACCGCCGATGTAATCCTCGATGCCTTCGAGTCACTGCAGGCGAATGATGTCGTCATTGGCCCGGCCGAGGACGGGGGATATTACCTGATCGGCTTTAACGACAGCACCTTTGCGCCGCGCATTTTCAACGGCATCGCATGGAGCACGAACACGGTTTTCCCGGCAACCATTGAGAAATTGAAAAGCTATCCGGCCAGGATACACTTTGCGCCCCGCTGGAGGGATGTAGACACCGTGGACGATCTCCGCGCGCTGTATGAAAGGACAAAAGATACCGCATTCCATGAGTCGCGGACACTGGCTTATCTTTTACGGGAAAATATTTTCAAAGAACCGTAAGCGTGTAGGCCGCTTTCAGGAGCGGCCGGCAGAGACCGAGAGATATGCGGAAAAGAAAAATCGTGCTTCTTATTGTGTTCATTGCCGCAATCACCGCGGCCCGCTTTCTGTTTATGGCCGATATGCTGACCTTTGACACGGTAAAGAGAGAGCGCGACGCGCTCAGGGAGACCGTGCGTACTCACTATGTTGTTTCGGTTCTGTCATTCATTGCGGCGTATGTGGGCGTGACCGCGCTGTCTATCCCGGGTGCAACCGTCTTGACGCTCGCCGGCGGCTTTCTGTACGGCGTGCTGCCGGCGATTCTGTATGTGAATGTAGGAGCCACGCTCGGAGCGGCTTTCGCCTTCCTCGCGGCGCGCTATCTGCTCGGCGAGTGGCTCCAAAACAAATACAGACGGCAACTGGGCAGGTTCAATGAAGAGGTTTCCAGGAACGGAACAAGCTTTTTGCTTACCCTGAGGTTCATTCCCGCCTTTCCGTTTTTTCTGATCAATATCCTGTCCGGGTTCACCACTGTGCGGTTAAGGACGTTCGTCTGGACAACCGCACTTGGCATTATCCCGGGCACGGCAGTCTATGCATATGCGGGCCGGCAGATAGGATCCATAGATTCGCCTGGCGACATACTTTCCGCGAGAGTGATCGCCGCCTTCGCAGTCCTGGCCCTTCTGGCGATTCTCCCGGCCGTGATGAACAGCCTTCAATCGAAGCGGAGCAGGCTTTGACGAGTGCTGAGGGCACAGAAAGCGAGGAACCCAATTGGACAGGAAAAAGCAGGTGGCCCAGATACTGAAGCGGTTGAAAAAAGCATACACGGGCACGCCGCAGACAGCCCTCCATTTTTCGACCCCGGTCGAACTGCTCATAGCGACAATACTCTCGGCACAGACCACCGATGCGCTCGTGAACAAGGTGACAGAAGGGCTTTTTAAGAAATACCGGACAGCGCTGGATTATGCGGATGCTTCGCCGGAGCAGCTTGCCGCCGACATCCGACCCGTTAATTTTTTCCGCACCAAGGCAGGGAACATCAATAAAGCGGCGAAGATGCTCGTGGAGAAGTTCGGAGGAAACGTTCCCCAGACCATGGAACAGCTCGTCGAGATCCCCGGTGTAGGCCGCAAAACCGCGAATATCGTGCTTTCGAGCGCCTTCGGCATCAATGAGGGGATCGCAGTGGACACGCATGTGACACGGCTTGCCTTCAGGCTCGGCCTGACAAAGCACGAGGAGCCCGTGAAAATAGAAAAGGATCTGATGGAGGTGACGCCGCGGGAGGAGTGGGGAGAGCTCGCGCACCTTCTTATCTTCCACGGCCGTGCCGTCTGCGTGGCCCGGAAACCGAAGCACAAGGAGTGCGTCCTGTACAACATCTGTCCGTCGAGAGATATATAAGGGAGAAGGATCCTGAACCCGTAAGGCTTTCAGGCTGTGCAGGATCCTTGTTTTTCTTCTGCACCGCCGTTCTCAGCGCCGCGCAAACATGCCAGATTGTCTTAAGTTCTACCTGTCGACTCAGCCGCTCATCGCGCTGAGCTTCGCTACGCTACGCACGCGCATGCACGATTTGTGGTTAACCGACTCTGCTGCTGGTCATGGTAATGCGCGGACACCCTGCGGGCAAGTGCTTATGGGTGCGAAGCGCGAATGCAGGCCGTGCTCACGGGATGCAGGGGTGTCTGGAAAAGTAAAAGCTGCTGCATCTTGTCTTGTCGTTTGACAGAAAAAAGATTTTGCCCAAACTTCCATTATCCGCGTCGCCAAGTGACGCCGTCATCGCCCTGCTACAGGATGGATGTCTGATTCCGGACAGCCAGGTGGGCGGCAATGGACCGAGCCATGAGAGGGTTTGCGAGTTCCGGAGGGGATCCCAGGTCTTTCAGCACGCAGCCGCATACTTCCATGGCGTCGGGTTTGGATAGATCTTGAGAGCATTTGCTGACCGCGGAATGAATGCGCTGAATATACTCAAGTCCCTGATCCATCCTCTGGTAGGCCATGGGCCCTTTCTGCGGTTCATCCCAGGACGGAAGGAGATAATGGATATCAGCGACCGCCCTGAGCTTTTTTATCGATGCGACGGAAGCAAGGACATCTTCGTATATGGGCATCTCGCCGGGAACAGGGACGGCATCCCCCGAAAAGAGCGTCATGTATCCAAGCAGCAGTATGGAAATCGAGCCTTTCGAGTGGCCAGGGGTGTGGAAGACCTGCAGTTTGAGGCCGCAGCCCAGGTCGAACACCTCGCCGTCCTCGAGCAGTCTGTTCACCACCAGTGAGCCTGCCACAAGCGAGTCGAAACCGGGCACCGGCCTTTCGGCCGCCTGCAGTTTGACGTTCTCGATCCAGGCCTTTTCCGCGGGGTGTGCCGCGACAGAGCATCCCGTTTCTCCTTTGATGGTGCGCGACGCGCCGATATGGTCCGGATGAGAATGCGTCTGGATAATCAGCGAAATATCGCTCACCCTCCGGTCCGTGGACCTCAGGTAATTGAAGATCGCCTGTTCGGAAGACGCAACCCCTGTATCGATCAGGCAGACTCCGTTGGTACCGTAAATGAGATAAACGTAAACAAACCTTTCCATGAGGCCCCACGGCGTCATTACGGTGAAAGGTATCTTGATTGCATGAACGTGCTTATTGATCTGCATGGGATTCCGATTTCCTTTATCGGAATAGTATCGAACATTCGAACCTTTTGCAAGGGAAATCAGAAAACCTTGAAGTTGCATTTTGCAATCTATAATTTGCACTCTGCAATTCCGCTGTCCATGCATTTTACCTGATCTATATCATAACTGTCGGGGCCCGTTCGGGTTATCATTTCAGAAAGGAAGGAGGACCGCATGCTTGCATGCCCTTTTTGTGATGAAGAACTGGAAACGAAAAGATCCGACGGCTGGATCTGCGTATGCGGAGAGATGATTCCGTTCGGTCTCGAAAAAAATGACGAGGAGAATTGCGCTCGCTGCTCGGTCATGAACTGCCCGAGACGAAAATAAGTGCGACCGCTTGCTTCCGAAAGCAGTAGTCTTCAGCATGTCTATAGCGAATCGGAGAAGCAACGCTGATATGAAACTGGTTGACTCGTAATCCTCAGGCCCGCGCAATCCGCCATGTACTGCTCATCCAACTCGTATCCTTGGCCTTCGCGCGAATGGTTGCCAGACTGCCGCTGATACTATACATTTTATCCAGCCCTGCCTTATCGAAAAATTCGGCCACCTGTTCGGCATGTCTCGGCACAAGCAGCTTTGACGCAGCGAGCCTGTCAAGATACCGGTCCGCAAAACGGTCGGACTTGACCAGGGTTGTGCAATGGAGTGTTCCTCTCTGCGCCAGCACCTTTCTCAGTTCGATCAGCGCGGCGACCGGACTTTCGAGCACGTGCAGCAGATTCAACGAAAGAATAGAGTCGAAGCTCGACGGTTTAAACGGCAGATGGAGAACATCCCCGCGCACAAATACCATATTTTGCGGAACAGTGCCGTTCAGTTTTATCAGCCGTTGCCTGGCCATTCTGAGAAGATGTATCGATTGGTCCAGCAGCACAACGGGCCGTACAGGGCAGGCCACATAGGCCCGTGCCGTAAAGGCCAGCGACCCGCATCCGGCGTCGAGCACCCAGCCGGTTGATGATTCGAGGGCATCAAGACAGAGGTTGTGATACTTGGCTGTCTCGTAGCCCCACACGATGCGGTTATACAACCGGTTGCAAGCCACGAGATCATAGACCGACCCGAAGAGCCGGTCATATGCGTTGGCATTTTCGCCGTGCGGGTCAAGGGAGTAAATGCCGGGCTCGACAAGCCGGAGGTCAGTCTTGTTCAGGATCAGCTTAGGCAATTGTTCCCCGGCATTCATATGGGTCCCCTTTCAAGCGCCTGCCAACCTGCCACTTTATAAGTTTAACATCTGTCGGGGACCTTCTCAAGCTTCGCCTGAATAATGCTTCAGAAAGTCGCGCAGGCCGGGAGACTGCTGCATGGAACAGATACTTGCAGGAAACACCGAAAGCCGTTTGCGGCCGTTCCGAGTGACCAGCCGGGCATTTTGACTTTGACTTCACAGATGTATAAATTCTCTTGATTTTCGCGACAGAAAGAATATAATCTCAACCGTTTGAAACAGCGATATTCGGGGCTTCAAGGCCAAAATAAAGCTTTTGTGGAAACGGTCTCCCCATAATCCCATACTGCGGTGCGCTTTTTATTTATATTGATTCTTTTACGAAAACGCATTGCGGGTCATATGGAAGACAAGAAAGGGGGTGAAATCACATGAAAAAGATCACTGTAATCATAGCAGGCACGGCAATTGCCGTGGTTTTTGCAATAGCCGGGTGCGAGAAGAGTCAAACCCCTGCGCCGGAAAAGTCTGCGCCTACCATGACCGAGTCAGCGCCGACGGCCACCGCAACTAAGTAGTCTCAAGAAGGAAAATGTCAAGGCCCTCATTTTACGAGGGCCTTTTTTTATGCCGCACAACAAAACAGCGTGCAGTTCATGACATTCGCACCATCCGGAAGCCCCAAGTTGATCACCGATAAGTTTTTTTCTGAATGCTTTATCCTGAAAAAAGCAGTTGGACACGGATAAAATCTGATCAACACGGATTTATAGGAAGTTACGAACAGTAATGGATTCACCCAAAAGGCGAGATGGCTTTTTGCTCTATCACATTGTTTTGATCCGCTGTTTCCGTGTTCATCCGTGTTCAAATGCCGTTTTTAGGTTTATTGCTCCGACGTACGCTCCCGCCATACATCCATCAACACAGTTATTACGGCAACGGCTGCCGGACCGAATATAAGCCCGGATGAACCCAGCAGAACCAGTCCTCCGACTACCGAAAAAAAGACCAGAAGCGTGTGCATCTGCAGTTTATCGCCGACAAGGATAGGGTAAAGCAGATTATCTATTATTCCTATCACAATAAATCCCCAGGCTGTCAGGATTATAGCCTTGCCCCAGCTTCCGGTAAGCGCAAGAATGACTGCAGCCGGTACCCATACCACGGGTGCGCCGAGCACAGGTATGAGCGCGAGCAAAGCCATGACAATTCCCCACAGCACCGGCCCGGGAAGCCCGAGCCACCAGAACATAAGCCCGCCGAGGGTGCCTTGCACAAGAGCGACAGCGAAGATTCCATAGATTGTAGCCTGAATGGTATCGGTTACACGTGAAAACAGCCTGTCAGTCTCGGGCTGCGACAGAGGCATGTGAGACGCGACTGCCTTCAGTATCGTGTGCCGGTCACGAAGCAGGTAAAAGAGGGTGAATAAGGTAATGAGAAGCTGGGCCAGGAGCCAGATAGAGCCGCCAACGAGAGCGGAAAGCCCTTTCGCCAGCGCATTTGCCGCACGCTCGGCTATGCCGCGAATGTCCAGATAAGGCTGCACCCTGTTGAAGGCTCGTGCCAGCTGTGGATGTTTCTCGATAGTAGCGCGCCACTGTTCGGACTCGGTCTGCTTCCGCAGGCTTTCAACTCCTGCAATGGTTTCGTTTACGATGGTTTGCCCGACAAATATTCCTGGACCCACGATCAGGAGTGTGACGATTGTGACTGTCAGCGCGGATGCAATATTCGGGTATTTGAAGCGCCTGACCAGCCGATCGTGCAGGGGATAGGCAACCACGGCGAGGGTCAGCGCCCAGGTAATGGAGGGCAGGAATGGATTCAAAAGCAGATAACAGACATAGAAAGCAAGTGCTGTCGCCATAAACAGCACCACGTTGATAACTCCTGCTCGCGAAAACCATCCCCCTTTAGCGTACAAACCCGAGTCCCTTTTATTCTGTGCATTATTCATATCTTGAAAGACACAGGTCTAGCTCTTAATAAACTCCTCGGTGTCATTGCGAGACACTATTTTGCGAGGCGGCAAACTGTATTTAAAAGCGTTATGAACGCAATATTGCTTCTCTTCGCTCGCAAAGATGGCATTAAACCGGCACCGTTATGCTGCTATTTCTGTTATATCAGAAAATATGGGAAAGTGTATGGAGAGACAGCAAATTGAAGTCAATGCGATCATTGCGAGGAGTCAAGTTATCCGTCGGAGAAATTCACTGACGTATGCTTGACCATTATAAGGCTTATATCACGGCACACATTTCCGAACCTGCTGTGGTAAGTTGCTGAAAATAACCGATCACGCGGCCACAGCCTTGTCCTCCCGGCTCGCCGCGTTCAGGAGCTTAAGCGTCTCGGAATCCATGTCAAGCCGTGCTGCTTCGATCAGCATCTGCAATTGACTCACACTGGTTGCGCTCGCTATAGCGGCGGTTACCGTGGGCCGCGCCATCACCCAGTTCAGCGCCACTGCCGCAGGCGATGCATGATACTTCCGGGCCGCGGAATCGAGGGCCTGAAGGATGCTTTGTCCGCGGGTATTCAGGAACCTTGCGATCATCATCCCCCGCACACTCTTGGACAGGTCCTCCGGAGACCGGTATTTTCCGGTCAGGAAGCCTCTGGCCAGTGAGTAGTAGCTCAGAACGCCCAGTCCATGCTCCCTGCAGAACGGCTCATGAACGGTTTCGTACTCCCGGCGTTCGTACAGATTGTATAATGTCTGAAGGCTCTGGTACGCTGGCAAACCGCGTTCTTTGCTGAGCTCCAGCGATTCTCGAAGCCTGTCCGGCGAATAGTTTGAAGCGCCGATGGCTTTGACCTTACCCTGCCTGACCAGTTCCGCATACGCTTCCAGCGTCTCGTCCAAGGGAGTGTCCGGATCATCGAAATGGGACTGGTACAGGTCTATATGGTCTGTCTGCAAGCGATGAAGGGACTCCTCGCATTCCCGCATAATGTACCTTTTTGACAGTCCTCCTTCGCCGCGGCCCATGGGGCTGCCGACCTTGGTCGCCACAAGCACCTTGCTTCGGTTCCCTTTCCGCTTCAGCCATTTGCCGATAATAACTTCTGATTCGCCTCCTCTATTGCCCACGACCCAGCGCGAGTACACGTCCGCGGTGTCGATCAGGTTGAAACCGGACGCTGTAAACGCGTCTAGAAGAGCAAATGCCGTTGGTTCGTCCACGGTCCATCCAAACACATTGCAACCCAGGGCAAAAGGCGCGACTTTCAGTCCTGATTTTCCGAGTTCACGCTTGTCCATGAAGATAGCTCCCTTAGCGATCATACAGTGAAGGATTTGCAGTTTGCATTTTGCAAATTGGAGGAGTACTTCTCTATCTCAATTGTATCACTCTATTTTCACAAGAGAGGGGCATATCGGCTATGAGAAAATAGTTAGAAGAGCGAGATGAACCGACCGGATGTTGCGAACTCCGGAAGCTTTTACAGGCAAGACGGCTAGGAAGGTATTTTTCAAATTGCTCGTTTATTATTTTTTACTGTCGAACCTGAGGAGTTGTCCTTTCGCCGGCGCCGCCGGCGATTTGGCGCCTCGTCAGACCGGGAATTTCTTGAACGCGTAGTGGAATGAGATCGCCGCGTAAACATAGACCAGGGCCATTACTCCTGCCATAATCAAGATCGTTGTCATGACACCGCCTCCCCGTTTATTTTACTGACACAAAATTAATACGCATATATCGAGAAAAAACTAAGGTGACGAATTTGAATCGATTGCTTATTTGCTTGTAGCGGGTTAGTAAAGCGGCCCTGAAAAGCATAGTCCTAAATGTGATGGACTGAAATCATCAACGGCCAGTTGTAAGTGCCTGGTTGAGCGTTCTTTGAAAGCGCGAATCGGTAATTCACGTTCTGTATTACACCGCCTCGAATATAAGGCTGCGGGACCCAGCCTGCTCCGTTCGGCGACAACTGCATCTCTCGTCCCGCGATAAGAACGTTAACTGAAGTGAAGAATGAATCAATAGCGCCCATTGGCTCAAACGCGAGCAAATATCCGGCAGGGTTATTGCTCTTCACACTAATGCGCGTAGCCGAAGGGACTTCAATATACCCGCGTTTGATGTCGATATTTGTAACAACCAGTTCAGGTACCTGGCTCAGAACCGTGATGCTGGTATGTGGCAACACGGTAGCTGCTATGTTTATCTTGGTACTTACTCCCGAACTCATCGCGTGCGCTTCCTGATCGCCCAGCATACTGGACATGGAAAGCGCCGCTATAAGGGCGGCAGTCAGAAGCTTTTGCTGCAGTTTAAGAGTATAGTCGACCTGCTGGGCCTCCAGATACCCGGCTTCTACGAGCAGTTCTCCTATTTTCTTTTTGGACATTTTCTGTCGGTTGAGAACATCCTCGAGTTGGGTTCGGCTGATCTGTCCTGTAGTTACGAGTATCTCTCCGAGGCGTAATTTGTTAAGTACCGGAGCCTCGCCATCTTGATCCAGCTGAAATGCAAGTGCAGCCTTCAATTCAGTTTCGGTCAGCAACCCAAGCCGTATCAATACGGTACCAAGCTTATCGCCTGTACGCTTCTGCTCGCTAAGAGCACAATCGAGCTGCTCCCGGCTGATCCGCTTTGCCCTGAGGAGGATTTCACCGAGAAGAAGCCGGGCGCCAGCAGCCGCCTTCAAGGCATCTTCCGGGCAAGCGAGCTCGGTCTGAATCGAAAGAACGGCCTTGAGTTCAAACGGGCTCAAAACTCCGCTGCGGATAAGTATTTCCCCCAGCTGCTCATTGGTCTGCTTTTGCTGTTCGAGCGCGGTCTTAATATGATCGGGCGTGACAAAATCGCCATCTACCAATATTTTACCAAGCTGGCGTTTTGTTGTTTTGCAGGATATCGGTCTATTTGACAGGTTAAACATGATGACCTCTATTTCGAGATTTACATTAATCCTTTTCCCTTAGCCCAATTATAACAAAATTAACTGTTAATTTCAAATAATTATAGTTAAACAGAAATGCTTTGAAATATAAGGTGATTTTTCTCATAAATTAGGCTCCCACGTGAGATCGCCCACCATTTCCCACTGCACAAAGTTCCTGATAAGCTGCTTCATATCATCGGGCATCATCAAAAAACGGAGTCCCATGCCCGGCTCCACTTCCATCTGCGTTCCGAGAGCGGCTGTCCGCACGACTTGGGCCTCTAATTTCACGATGTTCGTATCGTGCGGCAGCGTAAACGCGACGTTTATGATTCGTCCTTCCGGAAGGGGTATGTATGTGCGAAGGTACATTCCCCCTTCAGACAGATTGATGCACGTCAGCTCCCTTTCAGGGACATCTTCCTCAATGGCGACCCTGAACTTGACCGGTATCCTGGGAGCGTTCCTCGGTTCGTCGCAGAGCCGGCCGAGCACTCCGTATACAAGGGCCAGGTCCAGCGGTTTGCTCAGAATCGCGGTACACCCCTCGCTGATCAACGCTTCTTTCTTCGCAGAACTTTCCTCAACCATGAACACTACCAGCGGAAGGTCCTTGGTGGCTGAATTATCTCTGAGAAGCGAAAGGGATCTACGCAAATTTGGATCGGGCAGAATCCCCATCTAGGATTATGACGTCGAAGCGGTTCTTGTGCGTGAGCGCAAGCGCTTCCTCCACGTCTTTGGCCAGCATCGGGCTGTACCAAATCCGCTTCATCAGCACGCCAAGGTACATTTGGCCTGCAGCCGTATGACAGACGATCAAGACATGCTTTTCAGCAAACATAAATACCTCCTCCTCGGCGGGCCTGTAAGGGATTTTGAAGCGGACTTGAATTGGTGTTTAAAGCATTTGTAAAGCATTTGAGTTCTGATGTCAACTGGTTTTGACGCCATGAGTCACATCGATGATATTCTATTTTGCACTTTGCAATCCCACATGTGAGGGAATTCATTCTCAATAGTTTTCAAATATTACGTCGAATTCTTTATGGATATCACCGAATATTTCCATTATCCTCGGGTCGAAATGTTCCGGAATGGTACGCCCGTCGCCCTCCGTGATTATTTTCACCGTCCTGGTATGATCGAATGGCGGTTTGTACGGCCTTAGACTGCGGAGAGCATCGTACTGATCGGCAAGATTCATGATTCTTCCCTCAATCGGAATTTCATCGCCCTTGAGTCCTTTTGGATATCCGCTGCCGTCCCATCGTTCGTGATGGGCCAATGCGATCCGCTCGGCCATGGCGAGCAGCTCGGAACTTGACCCTTGAAGTATTTTCGCCCCAATCGTTGTATGCGTTTTCATCAGAGCGAATTCCTCAACCGACAACCGCGCCGGTTTCAGGATAATATCTGACGGAATACCGACCTTGCCGATATCATGCATTGGGCTTGCATACCGTATCATATCGACCGAATCTTCCGGGAGACCCAGATGCCGAGCCATGAGGGCCGTATACTGCCCGATCCTTTTAATATGGGCTCCCGTGTCTTCATCCTTGAATTCAGCGACCATCGTAAGCCGATAGATCGTATCGATATAACTTTGTTTGATCCCGTTCTGAGATTCCTTCAGCGCCTGGTTCATCTTCCCGAGTTCGTTCAGGGCGGACCCAAGGTCCATCGTCCGCGTTGCGACCTCAATTTCCAGCTCTTCCTTGTGACGCCTCAATAAATCTCCGTACTCCTTTACCTTGAGCAGGTTCTTGGTCCGAAGGATCAATTCGAGGGTGTCAACAGGTTTAGTAACAAAATCATTGACGCCGGCGCTCAGTCCGCGAATTCTCGAGTCCTTATCTGCCAGCGCCGTAACCATAACGACGGGCACATGCGCCGTAGACGCATTTTCCTTCAATCGCCTGCAAGTTTCAAATCCGTCCATGTCCGGCATCATTATATCCAGCAGGATCAGGTCCGGACCTGTCTTTTCCGCCTTTTCGAGGGCTTCGATGCCGTTACACGCTGTTTCAAGAAGGTACCCGTTGTTTTGGAGCATGTACGATATTACTTTGCGATTCATTTCTTCATCGTCTACGATTAAAATTTTCTGCTGAGAACACTTTTCTGACATGTTTTACCCTCTATAATGCTGTTTCCGCTCAAGCCCCCCGCGCGCTATGCCTGCGTCTCGGGACGGATCGGTATGGTAAACGTAAATGTGCTTCCTTTGCCGACGTCGCTTTCAACAAATATTTTCCCGCCGTGCGATTCTACGAATTTTCTGCATAGGCTGAGTCCGAGACCCGTACCGGCATATTTCCGGGTAAGGCTCGTCTCAATCTGCTGAAAGGGCTGGAAAAGCTTCTTCTGGTTTTCGCGTGAAATTCCGATTCCGGAATCCGCGACGGAAATCTCGAGGAAGCGATCGGAATCCGGCGACTTTGTTGCAGACACCCGGATGCTGCCGCCCTCCGGAGTGAACTTGAGTGCGTTGCTGAGCAGATTTATCAATACCTGCTTTAACTTTCTCTGGTCGACCCGGATACTGTCAATCCGGTCATCAATGTTGATGTCCAGTTTTATTCCATGTTTCAGTACCTTTTCCTTGAACAGAAAGAGACTGCTTTCGACAAGCTCCTTCGGCTTCACATAGCTTAATTCAAGCTCAACTTTTCCTGCTTCGATCTTGGATAAATCGAGAATGTCGTTGATAAGGGCCAGCAGATGATTCGCGCTCGTATTAATGTCTCTCGCAAATTCTTTCTGCTTTTCTGTCAGAGGTCCTGCCATTCCGAGCGACATGATTTCTGAAAAGCCCATAATCGAGTTAAGAGGCGTCCGGAGTTCATGCGACATATTTGCCAGAAAATCCGTCTTGGATCTGCTGGCGGCCTCTGCCTCTTCCCTCCGCACATCAAGCTCCCGGTTGATGAACTGAAGCTCCCGGTTGGCATCCTCTATTTCTCTGGTTCTTTCGAGTACCGTTTCCTTGAGTTCCTCGATAAGCATCGCGTTTTCTATTGCGATGGCGGCCTGGTTGGCGAATATTTCGCACAACTTGATTCTGTCGGGAGAGAAATAAGCAGGGTCTTCACTGTAAAAATTCAGGGCGCCGATGCACTTGTCGCGAGCATAGATTAAAGGAACCGCGAGCGAGGCATGGTAACCGTTTTGGACGGCCGAACCGCGCCACGGCGCATACGCTGCATCATCGATATGGGAGCGGCAGCTCTTTTTTGTTTTGATGGCCATGCCGGTCGGCCCCATGCCTGTGGGTGAGTCGTCCCAAGTGATCTGAATCTTGGAAAGATAACCTTTCTCCTCACCTGCATACGCCACAGCTTTCACATCCTGGTTTCCTTTTTCAATAATGCCCAACCACACCATCTTTAATTCAAAGACCGAATAGATTATGTCGCATATTGCCTGATACATATCCTTGAGATTTGTAATGAGCATCAAAGTGTTTGACGCCACATTCAGGGCGGTAAGCTCTTTGCTGTATACGGACAATATCTCCTCGTTCGCTCGCAATGCTTTTTCAGCCCGCTTTCTATCAGTTATGTCCCGGATGATGTCACGAGAGCCCACTGTTTTTCCGTTTTTGCGAATTGCGGAAGAGCTTACCTCAACATCGAGCCACCGCCCTTGTTTGGTCCTGATTTTTCCGTGAAACTTTTCGGATCCCCATAAGCTGCTCAATTTTAAAAATTCTTTTTTCGATGCCGGGATCTGTTCCGGATCAACCATATCGAGAATGCCCATTTGCAGCAGTTCGCCCCTGGAGAAGCCGGTCATCTCCTCCGATTTTTTATTCACATCGATGAACCGAAAGTCCGAATCGACCAGAACTATCGCATCATTGGCGTTTTCGAAGAGATCCCGGTATCTCTTTTCGGACGCTTCCAATGCTTCCCGATATCGCTCACGCTCCGTAACGTCCCTGACAACCTCAATCGCGGATATTATGTTCCCGCCTGAATCCCGTATCGGAGAAGCGGTATTCTGGAAAGACATAATGCCGTTCTTCATGGGAACGGTCCTTACTGCAGTATGAATTTCGCCATCTTCAAACGACAATGCCACGGGACACCCCTCGCATTGCCTATCTTTCTTTTCATACACGTTGTAGCAGAATTCGCCGACCCGGTCTCCGAAGATGTTTATCAGATATTGATTTTGATATTCAATTCTGAAATCCCGGTTTTGAATAGTAATGCCGTCTGCGACCGCATCAAGAATTCCGTGTGATTTGGCCTTTTCGTCTTCGGCTTTTACGACGGCCGCTCTGAGGGCATCCTCCAACTGTTTCCGCCCGGTAATATCGCTCATGATGTGGACAGCGCCGATCAATTTCCCGGAGGCATCGAAATAGGGATCGGTTGTCACTTCATACCATCTTTCGCTAAGGGTCATTTCAGTGCTGGCTCTTTTTTTCGTGATTCGGGTCACGGCATATGGGCATTCTTCGGCCGGATGGCTTGTGCCGTGTACTATGTCACAACAATGCCGGCCTATGATTTCGTTAATGGATTTTCCAAAAAGACCGGCCATGGCCTGGTTCGAGCGGCGGATTATGCCTTGTTCGTCCAATAAGCATATTGCATCGGTTATTGCGTCAAACGTCCGACGCCATTCTACCGCGGCGGCCTTGATTACCCTCTCCAGGCGTTTCTTTTCCGTTACGTCCTGGGCGAGGATCAGACGGGCCGGCCTTCCGCAAAAGGTCAGAATATGAGCGGTTATTTCGACATCGATGTGAGTACCGTCTTTTTTTCGATGTCTCCAGGACCCGAATTGCGAGTACCCCTGGCCAACATTATCAAGTGTTTTCTGCAGGGCGGGAATGTCTTCAGGAGGACGGATTTCCTTGATGGTCATAGAAAGAAACTCGTCCCGGGAATAGCCATAGTTCTGGATCGCAGCGTCGTTTACAGCAAGAAACGACAGGGATTCAATATCATAGACCCACATTGGGTGAGGGTTGCTCTCAAATAAGCTGCGATATCGCTCTTCGCTATCCTGCAATACGGATTTGACCCGGTTATGCTCATCGATGACCTGTTCGAGTTCACGCACCTTCGCTTCAAGCTGTGCCGCGATAATGCTGCTGTAGTTCCTGAAGTATTCTTCCTCACTGCCGTTTCCCGGAGATTGAACAACGTCCTTTCCTCCGCTTGTTTTTTTTGCAAGGATCGCGGAAAATTCTTTCCAGAAAAGATCCGGTCTTTTGGGCTTCGCGATGAACCCGTCCGCACCTAATGAGGAACCAAACTTTATCGCCTCTTCTCCGGTATAAACCGCGGTATAGAAAATAAACGTCGTTGCCTTCAATTTTTGATCGGATTTCAGTGCCTTTAAAAATTGGTATCCATCCATGCGGGGCATAAGGCCGTCCGAGACAATAGCATCGGGTCGATGACCTGTTGCAACGTCCAGTCCTTGCGCCCCGTCTTCGGCTTCCAGAACGTCATGTCCATGCTCGGTGAGCGTCAGGGCTACTGCATCCCGGATCTCGGGATCATCGTCAACGATTAATATTTTCACGGAATACCTACCTATGGCTACGGAAAGAGGACGTAAATTATAACTCTGTCAAGGATCAAAAATCAAAAGTTTTTGATACTTAAATATTCGTAACTATTCAGCTTCTTTTCAGAACAGCATTAAGACAAATCTAAGAAAAAGCCCTTCTATCCGCAGATTTCGCAGATTTCGCAGATTCTAAAACCGGAATTCTGGTTTTGTTTTTATCTGCGAAATCTGCGTAATCTGCGGATAAAAAAATGACCTGAGTAGTTACAAATATTCTATACCTTATGATCGGCAAAATGTCAGGGTTAGACAGGCCGTGCTTTGGGGCTGGAATAGATGTGGGTCAAATCGATTATAAGGGTAGTCTGGTAGTGCTTTTCAAGAGCAAGGATCATCCGGCTTTCGCCTTATTATCATCGGTTTCGGCCATCGATGAGATTTCTTTTCTTTTTGTCGTAAACATGAAAGTGATATACCCCATGATCTGCACCTTTGCATCATCTGTCACCTGCCGAAGCATTCTTGTCACCTGAATCTCCTCGGATGTCATCACCTTCCCGATATGATCGCACTGCTCTTCGGAAAGCGGCCACTTCCGCTTTTTGCTATATGTATTCTTTTCTTTAGGAGAAAGGAAATATCCTTTTACTCCGGTCGGCACTTTTTCCCTGTGCGCTTCCAGTATCAACGCGGATGGATCCAAGTTCAGTTTTCGGGCTATACGATCTAGGATTTTATCCTTCGGAATGTGCTCTTTGTTCAAAGTCACCCTCAGAAGCTCGGAGCTTATCCCAAGATATTTCGACGCTTCCTTCAGGGAAGTGTAACCTTTTTCCTCCAGCTTTTGTCTGATCATATCGGATATTTTCATGAGAGGTAATCGCAGATGCCGCTTTTTTCACTCGGACATATTGTAGCAGAATATTTACAGGTTCTCTCGGCAATTGTTGCTGTTTATTTTTCGGCTTTTATTGCTTTTTTCATAATGCGTAATTGGAGAGACATAAACAACTCATACTCGATGCTCTGCTTGGCCGTGGATTTATACGTTGAGTGCCTGTCCAAATAGACGCTCTGTGGAATGCCATAGCGTTGATATACCGCTTGAAGCTGTCCATGGCCGGCATGGTTCCATCATAACCGTCAATTCGGTAGTGTCTCAGTTTCAATCCTTTATAAAAAATCCCCTTATTTTTACTAAAAATGATATGATGCCCTATCAATCTCATAGAATAAAAGGGGGAACTATGGCTGCTAACTGTCCACATTGTAATCAACCTTTATTCAGATTAAATTTAGACTCGGTTAATTCGTCCGCATTTATGGGGCAAGAATGGAAAACGGTTATTTACTCCTGCCCTAGCTGTCAAAAAGCTTTGAATGCCAGTATTGACCCAATCGCAATTAGAAGCGATATAATCAAGGCTATCGAAAACCGGAGATAACGAACGGCTTTCCACGTCATTAAAGTAAAATCATACGTTGTTAATATTTTCCCATCCTTGTTTTGTTCTGGCATAAGCACTCCTTTCCTATATCCACCTATAGTATAATGTAAGTAAGTACTTACTGTCAAGGGGAAAATAAAAAAAATCCGGCCTCTGCTTTATTTCTCTATCAAAGCAACTATATCTTCCATAGTCCAAAGCCTATCGGTTAAGTTAGCTGCCATTGCAGGTGTAACACTCAAGGTTTTGTGAATCCTTACGAAGTTATAGAACATGAAATAGAGCGAAAGCGCGTGATAGTGATTTTCCAGTTTCTTTGAGAATGCGTTCGTCAACCGGGTAAATCTGCGCATCCCCATACGCATGTTAAGGTTTTGACGTTCAACATGGGAAGTAGATACTTCCTTCCTGTCAGGGTTGCCGGTGATCTTTGTTTTTTCAGCCCCGACATATTTGGCAGGACTATACCGCGTTTCAGCACTACTCGGCACACTCCTATATATCTTCACAAGCTGCGCAAAGTCAATATCAGAACCGAAAGCACTCTCTACAGCTTCCAAATACATTTTATGGCCGTCTGTGGTTAACTGGACGCGGCTTTTAAGCCTTGATGCTACGTCCTTCATGAACATGGTCGCGTTCTCCATATCCCTACTGCCTACGTGCCAGGATACGATCAGCTTTGAATCCGCATCAATGGCCGTAAACGTCCATACATCACCGTAACCAAATATACCCTGCTTTTCCTCGGGAACGTTCTTTTCTTTCGAGTAACAAAAACTCCAAATCTCGTCGGCCTGGACGCGCTTAACGGTAAGTTCCTTTACGTTCTGATTATGGTACTCGTTACATGCCGTCCCTGCATCAACAAGCAGCTTCGTAACGGTGTTGATCGAAACGTCTGCGATCCGCGAGATAGATCGCATTGAGCTTCCTTCGCAAAGCATGTTTAGTATTTGGACTCGTTTATTGATAGGTAGTTTGTTCATGTTCTTATTATATGAACTTTATGCTTGAGTGTCAAGCATTATTTTCAGTTTAAAATAATACCCTTGACAGTGAACGATCGTTCACCTATAATAGTACTCAAGAAAAGAAAAGGGGCCTTGCACGGATGGATTGCGCAAAACCCCAGGTTGAACCTATTGTGGAGGTATTAAAGTGAAAGATACTTTTTCAATAGATCGTTTAGAGGTGGCTGATATGCACGAATCAAAGCCTTCTCAATTATGTCACGATCTTCCTGCTTCGACACCACCAGCGCATGTATATGGCGCGCCCCTAGAGCCTGTGCCTCATCCCATCTCTCGTGCGATGGAATTCTGCTTAGAAAACTGTCGCATTGCCCAATATACAAAGGTTCCCACTGATTCTGTCGATTTACACCTGTCAAAATGTAAATTCCCGCAACACTGTTCCATGATGTACCTGCATGGGGATAAACCGTGAAGGTGTAAGTTAACCAAGTAGCTGTACCCGTATCGCTCATAGTTGTACTCCTATAATTTACAATTGACATTTAAGCCAATTGGTTTATAATTAAACAACAAAAGAGCCCCTGCCGGGATTCGAACCCGGGATAGTGCGTTTAGTGGACGCGTGTTCTATCCGTTGAACTACAGGGGCATATATGTATCAGGGAGTGGGAAATAGCGTGAGTTTCGGCTGGTCAGGCTTAAAAGCTCACGCTATTTCTGTCTATTTATGTCCACGCCGTCCACTATGGCGCTAGATCTTCTTCTCATTCACATCACCTCCCAACTCAAAAACTTGCTACTCGTGCCTATTGCCCTTAGTGTAATAGCCAGGTTGATGCCCGTGTGGTTCTTCAAGAACCATAATATACCCTTCAGCTTTCAGCTGAGGGAAATATACGCTCAATGATCCGTCGTTAGCTTCTCCTGTTTTTTTTACGCACTCGAAAAACTCCATGCGTGTAAATTTTTCTGGCATGGTATTGACTGTGGCAATCATTCTATCTTTTAGAGAAGACTTGCTGAATAAACTTGTCTGTGATCGAGACCGGTCTGTTCTTGACTCGATTGCGAGATATTTGGACCCTTCTATGATGGCCAGCGCATCCAATTCCCTCTTCACTTCCTCGACAGCCTGTTGATACTGTGCAAGCTGAGACTGAAGTTTTTGCTTCATCTCTGAAAAATTAAAATTGGCCTTCGTTCGATCTATTGTATCCATCCGAGGCATAGGCTAACCCCCTTCCTTTAGGATGATTATTTATAGCAGATATTGAGGAGAGAGTCAATACTTTTCATTGACCCTGTAGATTTATTGCCCCGATATAGGCAATACAGGAGAGGAATAGTTGGCAGTACTAAAGTATTAATGCAATTTTATCAATGGGTCAAGGGGTTACGGTCGAGGCTTTTCCCAGCGGGTTTTTGCGGCTTTCTTGGCTATTGCCTTTCGTCGGGCGGGTGTCAATTTATCCGCTCTAGCTTTGCCACCTATAAGGCCACCTTTACGGGCGTACTCTTTCCCATCGGTCTTTTCTTCAATCTCGCCCGTAGCGATCTTGGCGATCTTAATAGCGTTCCCGATCACATCAGCGGGCCTCTTTTGTCCTTGCGGTCCTTTTGGCATGAATCCATAATAGCATGATTTTGGCTTTAGCTCAACGGGGAATATTTTCAAACTGAGACACTACCGTCAATTCGTTCTCATTGCAAACCACCCTTTCTCATGTTATAGTGCTACATGGCTGGACCTCTTCGAATAGAATTCCCCGGGTCCTTCTATGATATCACATCCCGTGGGAACGGAAAGAAACCCGTTTTCATCCAGAACACCCTCTTCTTCCATACGCGTTATAATCCGAGCTTGCACGGATACACAATCATTATCGCCCTCTCGTCGGGACCGGTGGAGCGACCTGTCAAATGGTCGTTCCCGGCTGTGTGAGAATAATTACTTTACGGAGAAAGACTTGAGCAGACATTTCGGAAATTCGCTTGTCGCACGATTTACCATCATGATTCTTTTCATCCTTGCCGTGGGACAGGGAATACTCTATACCTGGCTCCTTCTGTACCAAAAAGGGTATCTCGAGGAGAGGCTGCAAAACAATGTCCTGATCTCCGCACAGCAGATTGCCGACGCGGCTTCAATGCGGGAAAGCGACGAGAAAGCCTTTCAACAGCTGCTGGATATACACCGGAAAAGAGGGCTTGCCCTCTCGATCAAAGTAACGGACGGAACAGGGACCCTGATCGAGGAAAGGACCGAAGGACCCAGCCGCTTCGAGCCTGACCAGGCGGACAAGAAAGGTTGGGGACCGTTCTCCGTTTTTTTCATACCCTCCGTGAACACCGTTCGTGTTCCGCTGAAGGCGCAGGCTGGGACCGTCCAGCTGTTGTATAGCGGCCAACCGGTCAATGAGGTGATGAAGCGCTTCCTCGTGATTCCTCCGATCATGCAGTTCATAACCTTCGTCGTTGTGATATACGCAATCATTACCTTCTTTAGAAAAAAGGTCACGCTGCCGGTGCAAAGCATAAACACGGTGCTGAAGGGCATTACCGCAGGCGATCTCGAAATAGAGGTGCCCGAGTTCGGAGAAAACGAGATAGGAAGTATTGCTAAGGGCTTGCGATTCCTGATCGAGAACCTCTCGATGACCATTGTACGGTTCAACTCCCTCTCGACTCATGCCGCATCAGCAATGGAGCGGCTAACCGCGACGCTTGCGCACGTGACTGCGACCGCACGAAATCAGGCTGAGTCGATAGACGGCGTGATTTCTGCCATCCGGGAGGCCAGCACTTCGCAGAAAAAAATAACAGAGAACACAGACAGGCTCTCGCATGCGTCATCCGAGAATGTGGCGTTCCTCCTCGAAATGAAAGCCGCAGCCGAGGAAATCGCTGCCGGAACGGAAAGATTGTTCGCATCCACTGAGGATTCGTATGCGATGATCGCCGAGATGTCGCAGACCTCCAAGACCATCGCCGTAAATGCCGGCGAGGTTTCCCATGCGGTGGAAAATACTTCCTCGTCCGTCGAGGAGATCAGCGCCTCCCTAAGCGCCGTACGCGACCATACGAAGACGTCCTCGGACCTCAGCTCGCATGTGCGAATGCTGCTAACCGACAGGGGCACCCTGCTGGTAGCGGATGCAGTGGACGCCATGGAAAAGATCGAGGATGAAGTGATGCGCACGGAAAAAATCATTACACGGCTTGCCGAGCGGTCAAAAGACATTGAAAAGATCCTTGTGGTAATAACGGATGTGAACGCCAAAACCAAGGTACTGGGCCTCAATGCATCCATTCTTGCGGCGGCAGCGGGCGAACATGCAAAGGGGTTTTCCGTAGTCGCGGACGAGATACGGGGACTCTCGGACATGACCTCGTCCTCCGCACACGATATAGCTGCTATCCTTCTGAGAATACAGGCGGAAATCCATGAGGCAGTGGCGGCCATAGAGACCGGCGTCGTAAAGGTACAAGAGGGAAAGAGCTGTATCCTGAAATCCGGTGAAGCCATCGGCGAATCGCTGGTGGCCGCGCAGAAGTCGGCACAGATGGCCGCCGTTGTAGAAAAAGCCACCGGGGAACAGGCCGAGGGATTGAAGCAGATACGGTCGTCCATGGAAAATGTCCGCGCCATGATCGGAGAAATGGCAAAGGCCATGGAAGAGGAGAAAAAAGGCTCAACCCATATGCTCGAGACCATCGGCGACGTTAAGGAAGTCGCGGAGCTGGTGAAAAAAGGCGCCGGGGACCATGTACGGGGAACGACCGTGATTTCAAAGAATCTCCGGTTGACATCGGATATGGTCGGCGAGATGCATAAATCCGCGAGGGGACAGTTGAACGTGAATGAGGGTATCGTCCGGGCGGTCGAGGAGATGAAAGATGCGGGAATTTCCGCAATGAAGGAAATGGAAGATGTAACTGTTTCGTTCAGCAGGCTTAAGGAAGAAATCGATCTATTGAAGCAGGAGATGAAAAAATTTAAGACAAGAAAAACCGTTCGCTCCTCATAACGTCGAGTCAGTTCGAAAGCGCACAGGGCGCCGGTAATCAGAACGAAAGGCCGAGGCCGAGGAACGGCTGTTCAGCTTGGCTTCCAGCGACGATTCATTCGGTCGCGTCTTGGGAGTGGATTCCGAAACGGAATAAACGGCCCGCACGTTCATGTTTTTGGCCGGAACGAAGACCCACGCCAGCTCAACCTGCCAGAAATCGGCCTGCCCCCCCGTCCCCATACGAGCCTGCGAAATACGAGAGTGGACTTTCCGAGAAAAGTATAAAACGGCCTTGAAGAGTGTGTGCATCGTCGAGCCGCCGGCTCCCTCCGAGCCCCATTGAAAGACCATAATCCTGCCGCCGTGTCCTGAGTACGTCCGGGCCGGAAGCGCTGCCGCTGGTGCGGAAAAAAAGAAGCGTCAGAAGGATAATCCCGCCGCGTGTCGCTGTTCCCCGTGTTGTAAGCAAGACTTTTGCGGTATACCTGTTAATTCAATTCTCCGGAGCTAGACTTCCCCCCGACCTGAAAAGAACAGGGAGCGAATATGATTATTTCAATTATTTGTTGTGTCCCCTTCCTTTGCCCTTGCCGTGTGCGTGTCCGCCGCCCGCCGGCTCCCCGGTAAACGACAGATCTCCGTTCTTCAACGCATGGAATTCTGGAGAGCCCGGCTTGATGCCCAGCTCCTTGGCAATTTCACCCCAGCCCCTGCCCCGATTGCGCTGGTATGTCTGCATCACAGCCTCAGGCTGCTTGCTTGCCATCTGGCCGAGTTGAAGGACCATAAAGGCGTCCGAAGGCGCGGGTACGCTCCTGATGATTGCATCGACCCTCGGTACGGGGATCCCGAACTGCGCGCTTAATTGGACGTTGAAGTCCTTTATGTCCGCCCGGGCTTGCGCGTCCACTCTCTTCAGAAAACTCCCGAGATCGGCATGGGCCGTTGATGCGAAGCCCGCAATGATAACGACGAATGCTGCTGCAAAACTCAATTTCTTCATGGCACTACCCTCCCTGAATAAATTTCGATCATTCCTGCTCTTTAGCAATACTGAAGCATACTATAGTTGATTTGCAGCGTCAAGAGTCAGTAACGCGGGTTGCTTGGGATTAAATTGTCGTTCATCTTTATTACGGGAATAACTATTTTCGGCTGCGTCAGAACCAGGAAGAACATCTAATACTTAGTACTATATTGACAAAGCCGGAAAAAATGATAATTAGATATCATATGCTTTGTTCTTAAGAAAAAAAGAATGGAGGCGAGGCATGGGCAGGTTGATTGTAAGCATACTGTTATTCAGTGCAGTACTGGCCGCGTGCGTTGCACCCCATAGTTTTACGCCGATTCCGATGCGGGATGCGGACATGTATCCCGATTCCCAAACCAAGGCAGGAGTTGCAGTTGCCGTGGACCAGATGACTTACCCTCAGCGTGCAAAGCAGTATTTCGGGGTTGACCTTATCAAAGCGCAGGTCTTGCCGATCAACATCATCGTATCCAACCACGGGCAGGGCCGCTACGTGATCAAGCCGTCCGATGTACTGCTTATGCATGGGAAAGAAGTGATCGATCCTGTACCGATGAAGATAATGGCAGCCGCGGTCAACAATGTATTGGGACGGATGTCACAGGAAACAGCATCGAAGGTGAACGCCTATTTCGGCAAAGTAATGCTGAAGGAGACCGTGCTGGCGCCCCGCGATAACTACCAAGGCATTGTATTTCTGAAGCCGAACCGCCCTAACGCGGACCGGTCAGTCAGCGATGAAGCCGCTTTCAGCATGCCGCAGCTTGTCCAGGAGGGCGGTTTCAAAATCCGCATCGCCGTAACAGACCTTGAAACAAACGAAAGACTTCATTTCGGTCCTTTTTCAGTTACAGCCCCCTGACTGAAGGCGCCTTTGCGGATAATACCGAAGCGGCTCTTATTCTACCTTTTATTACTCTTACTTCCCTTCATAACGCTGTCAGCCTGCTTGATCAGATCCTTCAGCGTTTTTTCGGGGTCGCTTTTCTCCTCGCAATAACCCTGCGTAATGCCCGTGCTTGCCGTAATAATAATCTCCTTATCATGCCACTTCAGAACCATACGACTCAGGGAATCCTTGATTCTTTTGAAGGTTTCGCTGATTGTGTTCTTGTCTTCCGTGGTCCAGATAAGCAGGAACTCATCTCCGCCATAGCGGCCCACCAGGTCGTTTACCCTGACGACGTCGAGGAGCGTCTGACCGACGAGGATCAGAGCCTCGTCGCCGGCGGCGTGTGAATAGGTGTCGTTGATTGGTTTCAGGTTATCAAGATCGACAAAGCATACACAGATTATTTTATTCGATCGGCTGGCCTCAGCGACCAGTTTTACCGCCTCTTCATACGTGAATCGTCTGGTATAGACACCGGTCAGGTAATCCCTGCAGGTCTGCTCTTCTATTTTTCTCCGCTCGTCCAGGATTATAGCAAACAGCCAGACAAAGACGAACATGACGACAGAGCAGACGACGAACCAGAAGATATAGATCCGGGAGTCGAAATATTTCTCGACTGATTTGTACGCGAACGTCATTACCGCCGTTAGCAGCAACCCTGAAGCGAGGGGAAAAAGAAACAGGATGATGTGTCGTTTCTTTTCCTGAATACCGAACCAGAAATTACTGAATTGCAGCAGCCTTTTTCGGATCCTTTTAAACATAGGTATGCCGGATGCCCTTTCTTTTCGAAAGCCCTGGCCGTGACCCCTGCTGAATGAATGCCGGTCGAAAGTATATCCGATTTTGAGTTCGAGATAAAGAATAAATTTAGATACCGAAGTTTGAGAAGACCGGACAAAAATTGCGTTCACGGGTAAAAAAACCAGTAAAAACCTTTCCCCGCACGCCTCTGACAAAAAAAACCTTGACTATCTGCCCTGACTCTGTATAATTTCTACGCTTAAGCGCGGAAAACTACCGTTACGGATATTCGCATGCATACGAGCACGGCTTCTGAGCTCTACTGGATTGGACTGAACTGTATTCCGGGAATCGGCAGGGTCAGTTTCCGGAAGCTTGTACAGCACTTCGGATCTCCGGAAGGCGCTCTTTCTGCCTCACCGGAAATGCTCGCCGCGGTCGGCGGCTTGTCCGACAAGGCAATTGAAGGCATTACCTCTTACGCCTGGAGAGAGAACGCAGAGCAGGAACTGAAAAAAGCGCGCGAAGCCGGCGTCACGGTCTTGACTGCCGAGAGTCAGGCGTATCCCGCTTCTCTCAGGAATACGCCCGACCATCCGGCGTTCCTTTATATAAAAGGGAGTCTCGGGCAGGCGGATGGAATAGCGATCGTCGGTACGCGAAAACCGACCCACTATGGGCTCACGATTACGCACCGGATTGCGTTTGAGCTCGCTTCAGCAGGGTTCACGATCGTAAGCGGGCTTGCGCGAGGTATCGATACCCAGGCGCATAAAGGTGCGCTTGCAGCGAAGGGCAAAACGATAGCAGTGCTCGCCTGCGGAATCGATGTGGCCTATCCTCCGGAGAACAAGGCGCTGCTGCAGCAAATAGCTCAAAACGGCGCCGTTGTAAGCGAGAACGCATTCGGAACGAAACCCGAGGCCGGATACTTCCCCGCCCGGAACCGGATCATCAGCGGGCTTTCTGTCGGGACGGTCATCATTGAAGCCGCCGAAGACAGCGGATCGCTTATTACCGCGGATTACGCAATTGAGCAGGGCAGAAAACTGTTTGCAGTGCCGGGCAACATCGGGTCGCCGAACAGCAAGGGAACAAACAGCCTGATCAAACGGGGAGCAGTTCTGGTCGAAGATGCCGCTGACGTTCTTCGCGGACTCGGAATACAGAAACCTGAGCTAAAGAGGGAACAGGCCGCCGGGCAGCCGCCCCCCGGCCTCTCGCCGGACGAGAAAAAGGTGCTCGGTTGCATTACGAATGAGCCGAGACATATCGACAGTATCATGAATGAATCGGGACTCTCGGCTGGCAGGGTGAGCGGGATATTAATCGGGCTCGAGCTGAAAGGACTGGCAAAGCAGCTTACAGGAAAGTATTATGTGAGGGCTGAGTCTTAACAAAAGACCACCACGTCACCAAGCTACGAAGAAAACAACTTAACTTTTGCAGTTTCCTTTGTGCCTTAGTGATAAAAAACCGGAGAATATTTTGGAAGAACTGATGATGAACCTGTTCTCGATTATCGCGGACCAGGTGAGAACCAAACAGGAGTTGTTCGACGACGAAGGCAAGATTATGCAGGCGCTGGTCAACAGCGGCTATCGCCTGCAGGAAGCGGACGCGGCGCTGACATTGATGCAGACGCTGGTTCAGCGGGAGGTCGATAACCTGATCGATCCCGAGCGGGCGCTCCACTCCGTAAGGATCAGGACGATGACAGCCGAGGAACGCGAGCGTTTCACATCGGATGCCTTTGGATTCGTGCTGAAGCTGGCGCTTCTGGGAATCATTTCCGAGGAACAGAGGGAAGATATTATCGAGAAAGCGATGAACACCTTCAGGACCCGAATCGACCTGGACTGCATCAAGATGCTGATCGCGTTTACCGTGTTCGCCGCTCCGCACGGCGAGCCCATGGCGAACCCCTCTCCCCGAAGAATCCGAAAAACGGCTTGGAATTAACAGACTATATGGACTACGGCAACCATGTTGCCGTAATTGACGCCGACATGGTCGGCGCGCTCCAAATAACTAATAATTCACAAGGACAAAGGAATACCCGCCCGAGGGGCATTTTCAATATTATATGAAATCACTCGTCATAGTCGAATCGCCGGCAAAGGCCAAAACCATCGCGAAGTACCTGGGCAAGGACTTTACGGTAAAGGCATCGGTCGGGCATATCATGGATCTGCCCAAAAGCAAGCTCGGCGTGGACATTGAAAATAACTTTGAACCGAAATACATTGTGATCAAGGGCAAGGCGCCCGTTGTCAAAGAACTCAAATCTGCGGCAAAAAAAGCCGATCGTATCCTGCTCGCGACCGACCCGGACCGCGAGGGTGAGGCGATTGCCGCACATGTAGCCGAGGTCATTTCGGGCAGCATCAAGGACGCGGAAGTCTACCGCGTCCTGTTCAACGAAATCACGAAGAAGGCTATCTTGCTGGCCATCGAGCACCCGGGCAAGGTCGATGTGAACAAAGTCGACGCTCAGCAGGCCCGCCGCGTGCTGGATCGTCTTGTCGGTTACCAGATAAGTCCTATCCTCTGGAAAAAAGTGCGCCGCGGCCTTTCAGCCGGCCGCGTGCAGTCCGTCGCGCTCCGCCTCATTTGCGAGCGGGAAGAAGAGATCAAGGCCTTCGTACCGGAAGAGTTCTGGTCGTTGACCGCCCTTCTGGAAGCCGGAACACCGCCCCAGTTCGAAGCACGGCTCCTGAAAAGGGACGAAGAAAAGCTCCGGGTCAAGAACAACGAGGAAGTGCAGAAAATCCTGGCCGACCTTCAGGGCAAACCCTATACCGTATCAAAAGTCGACAGGAAGGAACGCAGACGCAATCCCGTACCGCCTTTTACGACGAGCAAGCTCCAGCAGGAAGGCGGTCGGAAGCTCGGCTTTACCGCGAAAAGGACGATGGGCATAGCCCAGTCCTTGTATGAAGGCGTGGACATCGGCAAGGAAGGCACGGTCGGTCTGATCACTTACATGAGGACCGACTCGACCCGTGTCGGCAAGGAAGCCCAGGACGAAGCACGCGAGTTCATCTCCGAAAAATACGGGAAGGATTATCTTCCGGAAAAACCACCGGTCTACGCCAGCGCAAAAAGCGCACAGGAAGCCCACGAAGCCGTTCGGCCGACCTCGGTCATGCGGGAACCTGACGCAATCAAGCAGTATCTCGAACCGGATCAATACAAGCTCTATAAACTGGTATGGAACCGGTTTGTTGCAAGCCAGATGAACCCCGCTATCATAGATCAGACTTCGGTTGATGTCTCTGCAGGCGGATATACATTCAGGGCCACCGGTTCGGTAGTAAAGTTCCCAGGCTTTATGGCAGTCTACATGGAGGAAAAAGCCGAGGACGTTGCTCCTTCCGAAGACGAAGCGGGAGAAGGAATTCTGCCGCCCCTGACGGAGGGCGAGGCACTCACTCTCATCAAGCTCGATCCAAAGCAGCATTTTACGCAGCCGCCGCCGCGGTTCTCGGAAGCATTGCTCGTCAAGACGCTCGAAGAAAAAGGGATTGGAAGGCCGAGCACGTATGCCGCGATCATTTCGACAATTCAGGAACGGGATTATGTTCAGAAAATAGAGAACAAATTCCGGCCAACGGAACTGGGCGTTCTCGTGAGCGACCTGCTCGTCAACCACTTCCCGGTCATCATGGACGTGGCCTTTACCGCGAAGATGGAAGAAGAGCTGGACAAGATCGAGGAGGGGCAAATACGCTGGGTCGAAGCGGTCAAGGACTTTTACAAACCTTTCAGCGAAAGCCTCGAAAAAGCCCAGGCCGAGATGAAGGACTTTAAAGCCGAGCAGACACCCACGGACATAAGCTGTGAAAAATGCGGCAAGCCGATGATCATCAAGTGGGGCCGGAACGGCCAGTTTCTCGCCTGCAGCGGCTACCCCGACTGCAAGAGCACCAAGCCGTTTATCAGGAAGGAGAACGGAGAGGTCGAAGCGGCGCCCGAAGAGACAACAGACGAGCTGTGCCCGAAGTGCGGCTCTTCCATGGTCGTAAAGAGAGGCCGATTCGGCAAGTTTCTCGCCTGTTCGCGGTATCCAGAGTGCAACCACACCCAGGGAATGTCCACGGGAGTAGCCTGCCCCGAGGATGGCGGAAAGATCGTGGAACGCCGTTCACGTTTCGGCAAGGTGTTTTACTCATGCGCCAACTATCCGGACTGCAAATTCGCCACGTGGAACAAGCCTGTTCCCCGCGCATGCCCCCAATGCGGCGCTTCGTTCCTGGTAGAAAAATACTCAAAGAAGACCGGGCCCTATATCGCCTGTTACAAGAAAGAGTGCGGCTATAAGGAAGAGCCGAAGTCCGAAACGGTAGCACAGACCGCGGAAACGGCCGGCACGACTGAGTAGTACCGATGGCCGAAGGATAACGCTCCATGCACTCGCTGACACGATAGACGCCAAAATCGCGGTCTTTTCGTCTCTCTTCCCTCTTCCTTCTTCCTTCACCACATTTGCCATCCCTCGTCCCTTTTTCTCTCACCGCATCTCTCGTCCCTCTTCCCTTCTCAACACCGGCAGTCCTTGCAAAAAAACGCATGATGGGCTAAAGTAAAACCATGCGTACGCATATATTCAATTTTCTGCATTATCTGAAAAATGAGAAAAATGTATCACCTCACACCGAACGGAGTTATTCGTCAGACCTGGACCAGTTCGCGGAATTTCTCGGTGAACGCCAGCTCGGCGCGGTGGATCACCGGATGCTCCGTGAATTCGTCGCTCACCTTCTCAAAGGGGGCATATCGAAAACTTCGATTGCACGCAAGCTTTCCTCTCTGAGGGCTTTTTATAAATACCTGAACCGGCAAGGTCATGCTACGACAAACCCGGCACGCTTGATTGCCACGCCGCGAAGAGGAAGACGACTGCCTTCGGTGCTGACCGCGGACGATGCGCAGCGGCTGATGGAGGCGCCTCGCCGCGGAATCGGCACGGAGTATACATTCCTGAGAGACAAAGCTGTCCTGGAAACGCTTTACTCCACGGGCATCCGGGCGAGCGAGTTGATTGGAATAAACCACGAAGACATCGAGCGCCATGACCGCGTCATCCGGGTAAAGGGAAAGGGACGCAAGGAGCGCATAGTTCCAATCGGTCGCAAAGCTCTCGATGCAATAGCAGCGTATGTCCGTGCCCGCCCGGCAGTAAGCGGTTCTGAACCAGCGGCGGTATTTACCGGACCCGCTGGAAAACGCTTGACAGTACGCACTGTTCAGCGTATTTTAGCGAATTACAGGAAAACATTAGGTTTTATTCAGAAGGCTAGCCCTCATACACTCAGGCATAGCTTCGCAACTCACATGCTCGAGTCCGGAGCCGACCTTCGCGCTATTCAGGAACTTCTGGGTCACGCGAGCCTTTCGACCACCCAGCGCTATACACACCTCAACCTCGACTCGCTCATGGAAGCGTATGATAAAGCGCATCCCAAAGCAAGAAGAGGGAAATAGATATACGAAAAAAAGAAGGACGCTGGACGACCGCTCCGCTCGGACCATGGACGATGTAATTTTGGTCCTGCGTCCCCGTCCATCCGCCTTTGATCTGAACGGGAGGAACCCATGACTGAAATCGCAGCTTTTCATGCCACCACGATTCTGGCCGTACGCAGGAACGGTAAAACCGCGATTGGCGGCGACGGACAAGTAACGGTCGGAGCCACGGTCATGAAACAGAACGCGCGAAAGGTCCGCAAGATGTATAACAATCAAATTCTTGCCGGCTTTGCAGGCGCCACCGCAGACGCATTTACCTTATTCGAAAAATTCGAGGCAAAGCTGGAGCAGTATCGCGGCAATTTAACACGGGCGGCGGTCGAGCTGGCAAAGGATTGGAGGACCGACAGGATACTGCGAAGGCTCGAGGCACTCATGATCGTGGCTGATGCCGAGCGTTCCTTCATTCTTTCGGGCAATGGAGACGTTATCGAGCCGGAGTATGGCGTGGCGGCGATCGGTTCCGGAGGACCTTATGCCCTCGCGGCCGCGCGCGCACTCATTACACATTCAACGCTTGATGCCGGCACCATTGTTTCAGAGGCGATGAAAATTGCCGGCGAGATCTGCATCTACACCAACAAGGAGATAACGGTAGAAGAGTTATAATGGAAAAGTCCGGCGGCTACGACGCCCGTATCGTTGTTCGTATTTCGGTTAATGACCGAAGACGCTTTACCCACTGGAACAGGCATCATTTCCGCAATCTTTTTATACTGGGAGACGCATTTTGAAAGACACGTTCACGCCACGACAGATCGTAGAACAGCTCGACAAGTATATCATCGGCCAGCATAAGGCCAAGCGGGCGGTCGCCATTGCGCTGAGGAACCGGTGGAGACGTCAGCGCCTCTCGGAGGAACTTCGCGACGAGGTCCTGCCGAAAAACATCATCATGATAGGACCGACGGGCGTTGGGAAAACCGAGATCGCCCGAAGGCTGGCGAAGCTGGTCCTCGCTCCCTTTTTAAAAATAGAGGCGTCGAAGTTCACTGAGGTCGGCTATGTCGGCCGCGATGTCGATTCCATCATCCGCGACCTCACCGAGATAAGCATCAACATGGTAAAGAACGAGATGTCGGAGCAGGTGCAGGAGAAGGCCGCCGCCCTGGCAGAAGACCGCCTGCTCGATCTTCTGCTGCCGCCAGCCAGGCCATTGCCGGGGGCCGAGCCAACGCTCGAACAGCAGGAACAGAACAAGCACACCCGTGAGAAGCTCCGGCATCAGTTAAAGGACGGAAAACTGGACGAGCGGATGGTTGAGATCGAGCAGAAAGAAAAGGTCATGCCGTTCGGCATCATATCGAACGTGGGGATGGAAGAGATCGAGATGAACCTCAAGGAAATGCTGGGGGGCCTTCTTCCGGAAAAGACGAAGCGCCGCAAGGTCAAAGTCCCCGATGCGCTGCGGCTCCTGGTCCAGGAAGAAGCAGCAAAGCTGATTGACATGGATAAGGTGATTAAGGAGGCACTGCAGCGGGTCGAGCAATCGGGCATCGTATTTCTCGACGAGATCGACAAGATCGCCGGCCGGGAGGCGCACGGCCCTGACGTATCCCGGGAAGGCGTACAGCGGGACCTCCTGCCGATCGTGGAAGGTTCGACCGTCACTACGAAGTACGGGCCTGTCAGGACAGACCATATTCTGTTCATAGCCGCAGGAGCATTCCACGTTTCCAAGCCGTCTGACCTTATCCCCGAACTCCAGGGCAGGTTCCCTATCCGGGTGGAGCTCGATTCGCTCGGCAAGGGCGAGTTTATCAGGATTCTGACCGAACCGCAGAATGCGTTGATCAAGCAGCAGATCGCTCTCCTTGCGACCGAGGATGTCACGATATCTTTCTCCAGCGATTCTATCGAGGAGATGGCCGATATCGCTACCCGGGTAAACGACCGAATGGAGAATATCGGCGCCCGCAGGCTTTACACGATCATGGAGCGGCTGCTGGACGAAATATCGTTTGACGCTCCTGAACGGAAAGGCTCGAAGGTGGAGATTACATCGCAGTATGTGCGTGAGAAACTGGCAGATATCGTACAGAGCGAAGACCTGAGCAGATATATCCTGTAACACAAGCACGAAATTTTAATATCGAAATCCTAACCCGGACAAGCCCGAAGTAAAACCTTGAACCGCAAAGGCGCAATGGTCGCGAGGAAAGCAAAGCCAACAGCAGGGTTTTAAAACCTGAAAAGATGTTGCATGGTTTCCTTGCGTCCCTCGCGTCTTCGCGGTAAATATTCTTCCCGTTTTGAGAAGATTTTGACTCCTTAGTTACTAATCAATTGTTGACGAGTTTGTATCGTTCGAGCTTCGATATATTTAGTGTCTCGGGCTTCGAATTTTGAACTTGCTTTAATTAGAGGTTTTCATGGAAAAATTAATCGAAAAAGCCCGGATCCTTATCGAAGCAATGCCGTACATTCAGACATTCCGGGGCAAGACGTTCGTGATCAAATACGGCGGGAACGCCATGATCGACGAGAACCTGAAGCACGGGTTCGCGCAGGATGTCGTACTCATGAGATATATCGGCATCAGCCCGGTGATCGTGCATGGCGGCGGACCGCAGATCGGCAAGACCATGGAACGCATGGGCAAGAAATCCACCTTCATCTCAGGCCAGCGGGTAACGGATGAAGAAACCATGGACATCGTGGAGATGGTCCTCGGCGGCACTGTGAATAAGGAAATTGTGAACCTGATCAGCCGGGCCGGAGGCAAAGCGGTCGGTCTTACCGGAAAGGACGGCGGACTGATCCAGGCGAAGAAACTGAAGATGGCGAGAAAATCCGAAGCAAGCGGCGAAACGGAGATGGTCGATATCGGTCTTGTAGGCGAGGTTACGGAGGTCCGGCCGGGTGCCCTGACAGCCCTCGAGCAGGGCGGGTTCATACCCGTTATCGCCCCGGTGGGCGCCGGCCAAAACGGCGAAACCTACAATATCAATGCGGATCTGGTTGCGGGCGCTGTTGCCGGAGCTGTCAAGGCGGAGAAACTCATTCTCCTCACTGACCAGGCAGGCATCCTCGATAAGGATAAAAAGCTGGTTTCTACTCTAAACAGAAGCAAAACCGAAGCCCTGATTGCAGACGGCACTATTGCGGGAGGCATGCTGCCGAAAACAAAAGCCTGCTTCCAGGCGCTTGACGGCGGATGCGCCAAGGTTCATATCATCGACGGCCGCATCCCGCACGCTTTACTGCTCGAAATATTCACCAAGGATGGCATCGGCACCGAAATCACCCTGTCTTAACAGGCTCAATCTCCATATAATAAAACAGGGAGGATTCTATCCTCCCTGCTCTCCGCGGTCCTCTCCAAAAAAGCCAACTTTTACTCACCGCTCCCTAATTTCTAAATCTGCGCTCGGGTTTGAACCCATACCTTTCAGCCATCATGGGAAATCATGGCATTCCCGGCAGCTCGGGCCGCTGTCCTGTACACCCTGCAGATTGTTTCCATGGCACCAGACATTACGGCATCCGGCAAAGCCGTTTTCTACGGCGTAGCGGCCATGGTTCGTCAATATATCTTCACCCCATTCAAGCGGGTGGGCTGACGTCGGGCCGCCGAGATGGCACGAGGTGCATGATACATTTGAAATCCCGCCTGTCAATTCGGTTCCGTGGCACTGCGTGCACGCTGAAACATTCTCCCTGGCTGGACCGACGTGTCCGGCAGGCAGCCAGCCGGCGGGATGCACAGACGCATCCGTATCAAAAACTCCTTCAGAGCTGGAATCCCCGCAACCGCTCGCCGTGAACAGTGCGGCAATAAGCAAAAAGCTGCTCAACGTCGTTTTGGTTATCGATGACATACTCTGCACCTCTCATTGTTCTGCCGGCCGTGGCACCTGACACACCATGCAGGATTGATCCGGCCGTCGATTCTATGCTGGCTCAGATAATCACCCCTGTGGGGAAGGTCACGGGCAACGGCTTCTTTGTATTTATCGCTCGGCTTCAGTTCCTCCTTGTGTGCATGGCAGTCTGAACAGAATGATTCGGCGTGGCAGAGCGAACATGTCCTTTGCTGCTGATATGCATAGAACTTGTGACGGCGGCTGAAATCGGCGGTGTGGCTCAATGCCGACCTCCCGTCCGTATGGCAATCGCCGCACATCTGCGATTCTTTCGGTTCAACCGGGTGTATGGCCGCCACTGATTGCGTATGAGCGCAGGCATAGAGTCCCGCGAACACAAACGGAATCAGAACTGCCAGCATGCACTTTACAATAACAGGCTTCATCATCACGCACCACCTCCCGCCTTCGCTCCGAACGTGTACAGGATCTTGGCGAATGCCTTCACCTCTCTGTCGAAAAACGGATTTTTCTGATACTCGAGGTCTGCTCCGGCCCTGAGCGATTCTGTCAGAGCATAGAGGGCCGCTATGGTTGCCGAATATGAATTATCGGTGCCGCCGATGTTTTCGTCAAAGGTCAGGTCGATAAGGTCAACGGCCACGTTCATTCTTCCTATTGTCTGGGCCGCGTAAAGCCTGTACTGGATATACCGCAAGCGCTCCTCGTCACCGGAGACCCTGTGAACGGAAATACCTGCGGCTTTTTCACGGCCTTCGGAATAGTTGGCCCGCGCACCGTAGGACCAGGCATCGCCTGCGATATTGTACCGGAATGACCGTACATTGACATGAACAGTAAGCTTATCGGATGCCGAATACGAAACTTCCTCTCCAATGATCTTGGCGGTATCACTGAAATTGAAAATACCCGAAGTGAAGCTCAGGGCACTGGTCGAAACAGTCCTCAAAAAATCGTCATAATCATAATAGGCAAGTTCAGTATTGAGTTTGATTTTATCAAACGGTCCCAGTATAAGATTGTACGAATGCTCCGTCCAATCGTCTTCCAGGGAGTTATAGGAGGACCTCCCCAGCAGCTCTATTTTATTACGCGGCCTGTACCAGAGGTCGATCCCCTGCTCATTTCTGAACGAGTCGCTGTTTTTTTCCTCTTTCAAAGTTGAGATACCGATACCATAGAGATTAGGCTGTTGATAAAAGATCCTGGCCCCGTAGATAATATTATTTCCCGGCGTTTCTATGCCCACTTCGGCAGGTTTTCCTCCAAAGGCCGATATGCCGAAACCGCCCGTAAGATCCGTTCGAGCGTACAGTCCGTCCACCCGCTCGGCATTTGCCACCCCTTCAAAAACGAGGACTCTACCCGCGTTCACGACGGAGTTGTCATACTTCCGCTTGTAGCTCAGGAAAGCATACTGGACGTCGGTGTCGCCGGTCTCCTCCCTGAAATCGTACCGTCCCCATCCTCCGAAATGCGCTGAAATTTCTTCACTCCCGACGTCTCTCGCAACAAGATCGAGATACTCAAAGCCTGGCAGAAAACCGGTACCGCCGGTTGACTCTCGGGCCTGCAAGTACGATCTGGATGTGCCGTCCAGGGTCACTGCCGGGCATACGGCTGCCAGGCCTAAAGATATCAGGATAGCTGCCACGCAACTGAGGAAGCGACCCGGCGACCAAAGACCGTTTTGTTTGAACTCCAACGGTTGTCTTTTCAAGACCCTTTCCTCCTTTCCTCGAACTTTACGATTTTCGATTCATTTTTCAAATCCTCGACATAACGGTCACGTGCTTCGAGCAAGCGAATGTCGCGAATGCGGCTCATTATGCCGGCGCTCATCTTTTCGAACGATGCGGCCGTATTCTCTCTTCTATCGACCAGCTTCACTATGCATACGCCGGTCCTCGTGCTGCACAAAACGCCGCTTACCTCGTCTTTTTTGAGACTGTAGATCGTTTCTGTCAGGTCAACCGGTATCTCATTCCAGTGAAGGAACCCCCTGTCCCAGGACAGCGTCTTCCTGTTCAAATCACCGGAATACAGCTCCGTCGCAACCGTTTCCGGGGCGGCGCCCGCCTTTATTCTCTGAAGCGCATCTCGCGCCTGGTCCTCGTTTGCGAACTGAACCACGATTAGATGAAGATCCTCGGAGATTTCCGACTTGTGCTCAGCATAGTATTTTTTGGTGTCCTCGTAGGTAACTTCGACCTTTGCCGCAATCTGGCTGTTGCTGATCCGGCGCGCCATTTCTGAGCGTTTGAAGTCCTTCAGACGCTGCTCCATGATTGTTACGGCATTACGGTATTTCGGGTCCCTATCGAGCCCCAGCTTTAATCCTTTCTGGTAGAAAAGTTCCTCGATGATGATCTCCTTCAGCACCCGCTCACGCGCCTCGGGATCGTCATGCCCGGCATGAAGTCTCATGTGGAGATCGTCTTCGGTTATTGCGACACCATTGACAATCGCCAGAAGGCTCCCGTCCCTGGACGCTGCCTCGGGTTTCGGCTTGCAGGCAGGCAGAAGAAGGAAGATCAAAAGCAGCATATACATAATCTTGAATTTCAATTTCATACGGTCATCCTTAAGAAGGTGATCGGGTTGAAGAGACCGGCGGGCGATGAGCGCCCGCCGGCAGGAGAGCCAGCGTGCCTTTCTGCTAATCGTTGATCGGTTCGGGTTCACTCGGAATTCTATCAACAGCAAGCTGTGAAGCCCCCATAACAGCGTATGTGAAATCCGGATTGTGGACGCCGAAGCTCTGGTCCTGTTCAATCAGGTGGAAGTTCCAGATAGCTTTGGCGAGGTCGTCCGTCTTCAAGTCGGTAGTGGAGAGGCCCGGAATGGAGCCCACACTGATATTCGTTGATGTGCCGTCCGAGTAAAGAACCTCCACATTGCCCCGACCGGAAAGACTTGCCGAATCTATCTGGGTGCCCGTATTCCGGGAGATGATCTTCTGTTCAATGGATAGCTTGAGCGCTTCCAGGGTCGACTTCACCCTTGCCTGGAGCATGGGACCAAGGCTCGTATTGACCGGATGACACTGGCTGCAAATATTGAGACTCGGCCTGAACGTATGGTTGGTGCCCGCCAGGTTATAGCTCAGGAGCGGAGGCGGGGGCGTCAGTTCCATATGGCAGGTAGCACAGGTATCGGCTATCAAGGCGTGCGGCGATCGGTACGGTGACGATGTGTTCGGGGTGCTTCCGACAAAGTAGGCGTTATGGCCCATGAACACGTCGCCCTGGTTCGCCTCATGCGGACCACTGTAGCTCGTAAGAGAACCGAATACCGGGTCGCCGTCCTGGTGCAGGAATGAATCGAGGCCGCTGCTGCCGTTACGGGAGTTGTGGCAAACGATGCAGATCGCGCCGCGGCCCACGCCGGTGGCCGCGAACCCGCTCGGAAGCTTCGGGGTATTGTCGGTAACACGGACCGTAGCTGTGTTCGGCTCACCGGATGTAGTGCCCTGCGCATGAGGATCGTGGCAGACCGCGCACGTCTGAGGCAGGACCGTGTCAATCGATCCCGGAATGTTTGATGGGATATTCCGGGTCGGATTGCCTGCCTGAAGCTGGGCCAGGTATACCATAAAGCCCTGGGCGGTATGGCACCCGGCACAGGTGTTTCGAAGAGTCGTTGATGTGGGCGACGAAACGCCTTCCTCTACTGCAAGCTCAAAGTTGCCGTGGCCGCTGTCCTCCCACTGCTGGAACCTTGCATGGCGCTGCGGCTCCCCGTGGCAGGCCCCGCAGACGTCCGCAGATAGGCTCACCCGTTCGGGGTCTGCCAGGATGCCGTTATTGTGAAGCGGGCTGTTGCTCGGACCGTGGCAGTTCTCGCACTGTACATTGGTTTGTAAAACCAAGTCTGGATAGGACGTGAACATCCTTGAATAGCGGGTAGCGTCCGCGGTTGTTGCAAACATGCTGGTATCAGCAATAAACGCGCTGTAATTTGGCTGGTCGTCAAATCCGTTATTCACGGCAGTCGTATTGGTATTGAAGCCGACTGTGTGGCACGGGAAACAACTCGGGCCGTAGTGGCCTCCTGCGTTCAGATTCTGTTTGAATATTTCCGCATGACCGGATTGTGCCCATTCATTGAAATTCGTTGTAACTACGGAGTTCGCGCCTGTTGTTCCGTGGCATGCAGGAGCGCATGATGATGTAGGCCGCCCATTTGCGTCCTCTCCGGTAATGGCGCCTTGCCACGTGCCGGCATGAAGGGTGATTTCAGTCGTAGTCCCTGTTGCCTGGGAGAGGACGTATGTACCGGGTACGTGGGCGGTAAAGTCTGGAAATTGCGTGGCTGCATCATTCAGAGTCGCCGCGGTTCCGCTCGGCGCCGACGTAACCGACCAGGAGTATCCGCTCGACGTTTTCGCCCGAAGGAGCACCGGCACATTTACAGGGATGTTATTGATACCAGTGTTCACCGCTGCGAACGCTTCCGCAGCCGTTACTGCTGCAGTGTCCGTCACCTTCGCAAGTCCGAAATAATATTTTCCGCTCGCGGTCGCCACCCGCAGCTTGTACTCAGCCGCGGTTGCCTCCTCCAGGTTGAACGGATTGACCGGAACGATCATTGCGCGCTCTGACAAAACAGTTCCGGTAAGCGTCGTAACGACAAGTCCCTTGACATGCCTGACCAGTTCCGTCTTGTAATTGACGGCAGTAGGTGAAGGTAACGTGACAAGGGCAGTTGATGTTGTCGTACCTGACAGCAAAGAGTTGAGACCCCCGATGCGCTCCCATAAGAACGCCTGGGCCGTCTCGCCAGCCGGGAGTTTTGCCGGATCGAAGGTGAGTGCCGTGAAACTGCCTGCTGTGATCACTTTGTCAGAGCCAGCCAGGCCTGACACGAATGTTTCGGAAAATTGCGTGACGGCGAGGCTATTCAGATGGTGACAATCGTTGCACCCTGCTCCGCCGAAAGTCGCTGGAGTTCCGGGAGGACCTTGCGGACCCGTGTCACCTTCACATCCGACCACGGCCATCAAGCCGGCCATTATCAATCCAATTACAATAACCTTCATGTTTAACGATCTGTGACCATTCATAAACTGTTTTCTCCTTTCTCTGGTTGATGCTTCTTAAATGATGTCGTGGGCTCCGTGCACGGAAAAAACAGGGGCCGTACGAAATCCGAGTAGTGTGCCGGTTTGTGTGCATCTAGGTTGTGAAAAAGACTCCTGTTGCCGCTTTCATGCAATTAGATTGTTGGGTTATTAATCCCACGGTCGGGAATGAGATTCGAATCGTGCAGTGATCAGGGGATTTCCTGAGAAAGTACGACACAAGCACCTTCACTTTGCGGTGAATGCCCGACCATCCCTCGATGGCTTTCTGGCGATGATCCGGAGAGAATGATCAGGGCTCATGAACTGGAGCCGGGTTTATCGTATTTACTGCACGATTGTGTTTTTTGCTGGAGCTGAAGTTGATCGCTGGGTTAATGCATTTGCGAATTATTATTGTACTTCTAGATGGAAGGTAGCTCTTTTTTTTTGATTGTCAAGAGAGTGGCTGTGTCGGGAAAAGCTACAGTGATGAAATGCGTGAAGATGATACAACATGCATTGGAGGACAGGATAAATAGTAAAAGGCCCGGAGTTTCCTCCAGGCCTTTTATCCTAAAAACGGCATTTGAACACGGATGAACACGGAAACAGCGGATCAAAACAATGTGATAGAGCAAAAAGCCATCTCGCCTTTTGGGTGAATCCATTACTGTTCGTAACTTCCTATAAATCCGTGTTGATCAGATTTTATCCGTGTCCAACTGCTTTTTTCAGGTTTATTTTTTATGCAGCGATATGAATCTCAGTGAGAGACCTTACCATGTTCTGGCGTCCGCAAAGACTGGTGGTACACGTTGTGCCGTTATAACTGAGCGTGTTCTTAAGGATAGCTGATGGCCGGACCTTCCTGACAAGCCGTGTACGACACGCTGTGTGTAAATTTACCAAGGAAGGCGTCGGCACGGAAATCACTCTGTCATAACAGTCCTTAATGAAAAAGGGAGGAATATATCCTCCCTTTTCAGCTTCTTCAAACAAACAGTGTTGTGCAGCTGCACCGCTAACCGTAGCTCCCGGCTCTTTGATCAGGATCACGGAAAATCGTGACAATTATTGCAGCTTGGCCCGCTGTCTTGAACTCCCTGCAGATTGTTTCCATGGCACCAGATATTCCGGCAGGCAGATACACCATTATGCACAGCGTAAGGGCCATGATTGTTTTCTATATCCTCCCCCCATCCCACAGGATGGGCCGAAGTCGGCCCTCCTATATGGCAGGCCGTGCAGGATACGTTAGAGATGCCTCCGGTTAATTCCGCTCCATGGCATTCGGTGCAAGAAGAAATGTTTTCCCTTGCCGGACTTACATGCCCTGCAGGCAGCCACCCTGCCGGATGGCCATCCGTATCAAAAATACCGTGGGAACTTGAATCGCCGCAACCGAAAGCGGTTACCACTGCAGCAATGAGCAGACAACTGATAAGCATCGTTCTCTTTATCGGTGACATGCTTGGCACCTCTCATTGTTCTGACGGCCGTGACACGGGAAGCAAGATGCAGGATTCACCCTGCCGTCAATCTTGTGCTGGTTCAGATAATCTCCCCGGTGAGGCATCGACCGTTCAGGAGAATCCTTATACTTGTCGCTTGGCTTCAATTCTTCCTTGTGTGCATGGCAGTCGGAGCAGAACGACTCTGCATGACAGACCGCGCAGGACTGCTTGCCTTGAACGGCGTAGAAACGGTGCCGTGTGCTGAAATCTCCCGTATGATTCATGGCAGCGCGATAATCCGTATGGCAGTCACTGCAGATAGGTGTGCCCTCCACCGCCGTGGGGTGTTTTGCCGCAATGCTCTGCGTATGCGCGCATGCAAAAAGCGCAAGGGCGAGCGCAGACAGCACAATAAGAAATATTATTTTGAGCCTCATGGTAATCATGCTATGCCCCCTTCCCTGCGCCGGAGCCGATATCGAACCGGTAGATGGCCTTCAGGAATGTCCGGATGTCCTTGTCAAAGTCCGGGTTCTTCGAATATTCGACGTCGGCGCCCACGTTCCATCGTTCCGTAACACTGTACTGCCCTGCAATGGAAGCCGAGTAGGAATTCGTCACTCCGTTTACAGCGGCCTCATATTTGACATCGATAAGGTCAACAGCGATGTCCGCAGGTCCGACCTTGGTAAAAACATAAACCCTGTACTCGTCGTATTTAAGACGGTCGGCGTCTCCATCCATCCTGTGGACCGAGAGACCGCTGCCCGTTCGCCCGGCAGCATACCTGATGTTTCCTCCAAGGTATGCGGCATCGCCGGCGATTTGATAATTGTGTGTTTTATAGTCAGCGGATATGTTTACCGAGTTTGTGACGTCATAGCCTGCTGTTGCGCCGAGGGTTCTGGCTTTTTCGTTCGGGTCAAGAATGCCGGCCTGCAGCCGGAAAACCGGCGTCGTGGAAGCATAAAAGAAATCAGCGTAATTGATCAACGATGCCTCGGCGATAAGCCTCAGTTTATCAAACGGGCCGAGCACCACGTTATAGGTATGCTGCATCCAGTCAGAGGTAATCGCGTTATAGATGGAGCGTCCGCCGATGTCTATCTTGCTCACGGGATGAAGCCATACATCAAGGCCTTCTTCCTCCCTGAATTCGACGTCATTCTTTTCCTCTTTCAGATATGAGATGCCGATCCGGTAAACATCCGGAAGATTGTGCGATATGCGCGCACCGTAGATGACATTATTGCCCGGGATGTCGCTACCGGTCTCGACCGGAGCGCCTCCGAATGCTGAAATACCGAAGTTGCCCTGCAAATCAGTGCGAGCATACAACCCGTCTAGGCGCTCTGCAGCTGCTCCCTCGAACACCATAACGCGCCCCAGATTCACAATACTATTTGCGGTTTTGCCCCTGAAGCTCAGGTACCCATACTGGACATCTTTACTAGCGTTCTCGTCTTCGATGTCGTACCGGTACCATCCGCCGAAGTGGACGGAATACAGAGCTTCGCTGTTGTTCTGCGAGGAAAAATCAAGATATTCATACAGGGGAAGAAAATTCTTGTCCGCGCTTTCCCTGCTTTGGAGATACGTTCTTGAAGTTCCTGCAACATCAAGAGCGAGAACCGCAGCAGGAAACAAAACAATAATCATGAAAAACAATAAAACACCTCTACTGCCTGAACTTAATATTCTTCTGAAGTATGGTGATAATGTATTCAATGCCTTCCTCCTTTCGTTGCAAAGTGTATTACTTAGAATGTTTCCGTTGGCAGCTTTCGCACCTCCCCTTTGATCATCCTAAAAAAAGCATTTGGGACGCAGAAAAATCGGATAAACGCAGATAAGGTCGGATAAAAAAACGTTCTTGTATCGTAAAAGCAGTCACCCTGCGGGTGAATTTTTTTCTCTAAAAATTCTTTTGTTTGATCTGCGGTTATCTGCGTTCATCTGCGCCCAACTGCCGTTTTCAGGATCATTTAATTTAGAGTAAAGATCTAACTACGACCTTAGTCGCCTATTATGATTATTTATCAGTATTTTGCAAGAAAAATTTACATAGAGAGCAGTGCCCCGAATACGCCCAAAAAAAGGCGGACCCTCGAAAAGGTCCGCCTGGAATTACGCTTACCACCTGCAGTTTTTAGCACGGTGAACTCAGGAGAGAAGCGAGGTGGGCCGAAGCCCGCCTCGCATACCTCGCCTACTTGAATATTGCCATGATTGACTCAATCACTGCATCGAGAACGCTACCTGTCTCCTCGAGCATATAACCATTCGTTTTCGTATGCTCGTTGAATGCTGCAAGCCCGCCGGCTTCATCTTCGTTGATCAATTCAGTCCTGTGACACGATCCACAAGCCCTTGAAGCAGGACCGGTGACATAGCTCGGCACCCCACTGATGGTCCTGGTCGTGACAGTATCGGACGAAGAAAGAAGACCGGGCAGTGAATTGGACTGATCCGGCACATTGTATGTATTCGCATTGTGGCAGGATTCACAATTCAAGATCGTGAAGTTAGGATAGGTGGATTCGATGTGATGCTCATAATGCAGCTCTTCCACCGGATCGGTGAAGTCGATATCGCCGATATCGAACGGCTGGAACGAGTGGATCGCATGGACATAGGAATCGATCGATCTTGACTGCATTTCCAGATGCGAACCGCCGGACATCGGAGTGTGACACAATCTGCAGACAACGATATTCCCGCCTCTGTTGGCGGAATGGAAGGTTGTTGCAAGCGCGTCATGGCAGGTGTTGCATCCATTCGCAACCTTGACGATGGGGCTGAAGAACGTATTATTAATAGCTTTGGCCACAAGGTCGAAGGTTTTGGAAGGAGCATTGAGTGCCACGACAACACCATCAGCATTTTTCAGTTCCGGCATGACAGCGATTTCCGCTCTCTTGACCGTGCCGTCTGCGATCTTGTCCGCCCAGGCTGACAGGTCTGCCGTCACTTCCCAGCTGCCGTTAGCCGCCGAAACGGTCGTGAACCGCGGATGCGTTGTCCCTACGACATATTCCAGATCCCTAGAGGTGTCTATGGTTTTGCCATGGGAGCCGACGAGGAAATCCTTGGTGTCATAACCGTACAAGCCGACCATTACGGTTGGTTTAATACTCGTGACCGAAAGCGCTGTAGCCAGAGACTCAGTCGCACTGAACTTGATAGTAAGAACGTTGCTGGCCACAGATACGGAGTCAATGGAGACGGTAAAGGCGTCGGAATACTTCGTTCCACTAGCATCAGCATAGATCTCGGAGTTATAGCCGGTGTGAATTGTCTTGAATTCCGGAGCACTACCGCCCGCCTTATGGCACATACCGCAATTTGGCGCCGTCGCATCAGCATAAAGATTGCCAACCTCGCTACCATGGGTATATGACAAGCTCGTGTCGCTCATCAGGGTGATCAGTGCCGGCGCTCTCTTGGCATCAGTCCCGTCTGCAGCGGTCACCGGGTGACAGCTCCTGCAGGTCGACACTTTGAAATTCGTATCCGTCAATAGGGAAACGAGCTTGCCTTCGTGGCAGGTTGCGCAGTTTGCCATCGACTGCGGATAGGCGAATTCCATGGCATGCGACATATGCACGTCGTTCATGACACTGGCTTTATATGCGTACTTGGTTTTCTGCGCAGTCGTCGGAGTACCATTTTGCGCTGCATACGCAGCAGGGTCATCAACCAAAAGCTGCCAACCCTGATGGCCGCCGGTCCTCGTATCATAATGGCAGACTTTGCAAGCTGCAAAATCCGGCAGGCCGGTCACCCTGGCCGCCCTGTAACCATGCTTCATGTAAGGCGTACCGTGGCACTTTTCACAACCTGATACGTTCGCGGTAGACACGTAGGTGTCCACATCGCCGTATTCCACCCCTTTGTTGGCCACGTCCGAGTACAACTGCATGCCTTCAGTCGCAAGTTTGCCCGTGACAGCATAGACATAAACCAGGGCATTAGACGACTCCGGCGCATACGTCAGGGTCGTAGCAGGCGCTGTGTATACGCCGTCCAATGCTGCTGATGTGAAGCTTGCGGTCGGAAATGATGTCGAGTCAGTAAATGTGCGCGTAGCGCTGTTGTACTTGACCGCATAAACTGTCGTTTGATCGAATCCAGACTTAAAATTAGTTGTCGTAGGCGCATACGCCGAGCCACTGGCGGTAAACTGGACCGTTGTGTTAAAGTAAGTACCACTTGCAGAGCTCGAAACATTATTGATCGTAATGTCAAGATTGGAGGTATCCGTATATTGATTGTAAACCGCCTGATGCGTAGCACCCGCGCTAACATGACACCCGGCGCACGTCTCGGGCTTGGCTGCAGACGTCAGGTCCTGGCCGTCCACGCCTGCAGCGCCTGCCGCACCGTCGCTGCCTTTACAGCCGGTAAACAGGACCGCCATACAAAGCACTACCAGTACAATTACGACAATGTTTCCTTTTAAAAAAAAGTTACGATACATAAATAATTCTCCTTTCCTTCATTTGTGATCGTTATAGTACCTGTAACTGCAAAGCTGCAAAGAGAAGTGATTACTATAAGAAAAGCACCGCTAAGCGGTACGGCCTATAGCCTCCTTTCTTATTAAATTAGTTAAATTCCATCAAGATTTGTAGTGTCGCCGGACGGGCTTCTGAGGGTAAGACAAAGGATGTCGCACTTCCAGGCTACTCCTTTCGTTGTTTAATACAAAAGATGCAGCCAAACAGACTAAAGAATACCAAAGTTTCATGCTTCTTGTCAATTCTAATTTTAGATTTTAGAATATTTAAAAAATAGCCTAAAATAACAATATGAATTTGAATATTGCAATTTGTATTCCTAAGTATCAAATAAATAAAAACAGATACTTAGTTAAACTTAATGCATCATATTGGAAATATTATTGGTTTTATGACTACGGTATCGGTTATTTCACCAGAAATTAGTAAAGGCGAGATGGTAAAAGAAACATTTCAGAGGTTATTTAGGTTGGAAAAATGACGCTTCAACTTATTTGATCAAACCGAAAAAATCCTTTATCTTGCTCAAGAGCCTGCCTGCGTCCTTATTTCGGCGTTCGATTGTGACCACGTCCAGGCGTTCCCGTTCGGCCTCCAGGCCTGCCTGCCGTTCGGCGAGTATGATGCTGAGGGATTCAGCAATGGAAGGATTGTTGGCGAGTGTTGAACGGAAATTTTCTTTATCGATAACTATGAATTCCGCGTCTTCGATCACGTGGATGCTTGCGGTCCGAACCGCCCCTGTCAACAGGCTCATTTCCCCGAAAAAGGTGCCGTGACCCAGTGTAGCCACAACCGCCGAATCTCCAGACGATTTCTCAACCACCACATGGACTTTGCCGCTCTTTATGATATAGAACGAATCGCCGGGAGCACCCTGCCGGACCGGCACCTCACCCGCTGCATACGACATCACCTTCAGACCGGCGACCAGCGTTGTTAGTTCATCCCTGCTGAGTGGTGAAAATATTTCCACTTTTTCCATGAGCCGTACGATTTCATCGATTCGTTGCGACTTCTCGGCCTGCGCGGTCTCAGGGGTCACCTGTTGCACCGTTATGCTCCTGATCGGCATGGGAATGTCGATTCCGCTCCGTTTGAACCTGTACCACAGCAGGTTCATGAGCTCGGATTCAGTATCAATATACGATCCGAAATTGGCCAGGGGATAGCGGATCTCATACTGTATGGCGAAGTCGCCGTAGTTTTTTACTCTGACAACAGGAGCCGGTTTCCTGGCCACGCCCCGGACCGATGATATTATATCGAGTATCGTGCTGCGCACCTTATTGGGAGGAATTGCATAACTGACGCCTATAGACAAAACACGCATCACCGTGGTATCCGGCAGGCTGTAGTTTACGACCGCTTCACTCAAAATCTTGCCGTTCGGAATAAAAACTTCGTTATGCTCCATTGTCAGTATCCTCGTGGAGCGAAGCGTTATGTCGATGACCCGGCCTTCATGCCCCCCGGCCGCGATCCAGTCGCCCTGCTTAAGCGGCTTCTCGAGGTGGATAGTAAGACCGGCAAGGATGTTGGCAAGAGTGCCTTGAAAGGCCAGGCCGATAGTGGCGGTCAATACGGTGGTGGTCGCAATAAGAGAGGTAACGTTGATGTTCAGTATTTCCTTGAGCAGGACCAGGGCAATCACGACCAATACTGAAACCACGATTATATTTTTAAAAGCTGCAGGGAAACTGCCGCGTTTCCACCTGACCACGTAGAGATCGCCGTAGAGGTATACGGCCAGGCGAAGCACTGCAAAGGTAAAGATCAGCCATGAGAAAAAATCGAGCTGCCGTGAAACCCGGGGATGGTATTCCGCCGCACCGAGGCGGAGAAAAAGCTGCACGGCGATGAAAAGAAAGATCAGATTCAGGCCTGAGCCGACCGGTTTTAATAACGTAGATTTTTTCGCCAAAAATCCGATCGCAATGGTTGCGATGATATAAATAAAAACACTGAACGTCGCGGCCCAGAACAGTGAACCGGTCAGATCTTTTATAAAAGCAATCGGCATGATGCACTCCTGTGGGCCGGTTGATATTTAGTCTTCAGGCGTTGAACGCTACTCAGCTGAGAATCATGAGAGAACGTATCTAACGGGGTTTGCGCAGATGATTGTTGATTTCAGCCCATAGTTCGCTGATTCCCTGCCCGTTTTTTGCAGACGTGAGCAAAGGCTGTTCCGTGGTTCCGAGACGGGCATGGACATCCCGCTGCGAGCGTACTGCTTCCTGACGCGTTATCTTGTCCGACTTGGTGAGAGCATAAATTGTGGGAATCTCATACTGCCGGAGCCAGTCGATAAGCAGAAAATCGCGCTCGTCCGGCTCGCGTCGTGCGTCCAGAAGCAGGACGACCGCGCGGAGACCGGCGCTGCCTTTCAGGTACCCTTCTATCATCGGCGCCCAGGCATCGGTCACCGAGCGGGGAACACGGGCATACCCGTATCCCGGCAGGTCAACGAAAAAAAAAGTATCGTTAATGATAAAAAAGTTGATAAGCTGCGTCTTACCCGGTGTAGTGCTCGTTTTCACGAGGCTTTTGCGGTGAAGCAGGGTATTGATAATGGAGGACTTGCCGACATTGGAACGGCCGGCAAAAGCAATTTGTGGTCTTTTATCTGCGGGAAACTGTTTCCGGTCGGCCGCGCTTATGACAAATTCTGCTGACAGTATTTTCATAGATCCCGATCATGCAAGACAACGGAAGCGGAAGACGGAAACTCTCAAAAGTCCAGAGGACAGTCATTTTCGACTGTCCTCCGGTATGTGCGTCCTATGCTATTTTTTCATAAATCAGCAGCGGTTCAGCCCCCTCGTTGATGACCTCCTCGTTGATGATGCACTCCCTGATGCCGGGCTCGGACGGAATATCGTACATGACGTTCAGCATCACATCCTCAAGAATGGCGCGGAGGCCGCGTGCCCCTGTTTTCCGGGTAATCGCTTTCTTCGATACCGCTACAAGCGCGCCCTCGCTGAACCTGAGTTTGCAGCCCTCAAGCGACAGCAGTTTCTGGTATTGCTTGATGAGAGCGTTTTTGGGACGGGTCAGAATATCGATAAGGGCATGCTCGTCCAACTCCTCGAGCGTTGCCGCAACCGGCATGCGCCCAATGAATTCCGGGATAAGGCCGTACTTCAAAAGATCCTGCGGCTGGAGGCTGGCAAGAGTTTCGCTCAGCTTTCGTTCTTTTTTGCTCTGGATGTTGGCGCCAAAGCCCATGGCCTTCTGGCCTATCCTCTGCTCAATGATGGTATCGAGGCCGACAAAGGCGCCGCCGCAGATGAACAGGATGTTCTTGGTATCCACCTGGATGAACTCCTGGTGCGGATGTTTGCGGCCGCCCTGCGGAGGCACGCTCGCAACAGTGCCCTCGATCAGCTTGAGAAGGGCCTGCTGCACGCCTTCACCAGACACATCCCGGGTGATGGAGGGATTTTCCGATTTCCGGCTGATTTTATCGATCTCGTCGATATATACAATGCCCCGCTGGGCGCGCTCGACGTCGTAATTCGCGTTCTGCAGGAGCTTCAGGATGATGTTCTCCACATCCTCGCCTACGTATCCCGCCTCTGTAAGAGTGGTCGCGTCGGCTATGGTGAAGGGCACATCCAGAATCCGGGCCAAAGTCTGCGCCAGAAGGGTCTTGCCAACTCCGGTCGGCCCGATAAGCAGGATGTTGCTTTTCTGAAGCTCCACCTCGTCCCCGATTTCCTGCTGTATGCCGATCCTTTTGTAATGGTTATGAACGGCTACTGACAGTATCTTCTTGGCGCGCTCCTGGCCGATGACGTACTCATCAAGAGTCCGTTTGATCTCGGCGGGTTTCGGAAGACGGGGAAGCTTGGCCTCTTTTGCCTCTTCCCATTCTTCCGCGATGATCTCATTGCAGAGATCGACGCATTCGTTGCAGATGAAAACGGATGGGCCGGCTATCAATTTCTTTACTTCCTCCTGCCCCTTGCCGCAGAAAGAACACTTGAGCGGTGTCACATGTTCTTTTTTTTCTTTTTCGGTCATACCCTACTTCTCCTTTATAACACCACGAGGCGCTTTCTTCGATATCACTTCGTCGACGAGACCGTATGATTTTGCATCATCGCCCGACATGAAAAAATCCCGGTCGGTATCCGTCTGTATTTTTTCGATCGGCTGTCCCGTATGAGTCGCCATGATTCGGTTCAAAGTTTCCTTCATCTTCAGTATTTCCTTGGCATGGATCTCTATGTCGGTAGCCTGTCCCTGGAACCCGCCCATCGGTTGATGGATCATGATACGGGCATTCGGCAGCGAAAATCTTTTTCCTTTTGTTCCTGTCGAAAGAAGCAAAGCTCCCATGCTGGCTGCCTGCCCTATGCAGATCGTAGACACCGGCGACTTGATGTAGTTCATGGTATCGTAGATGGCCAGCCCTGCCGTAACCACTCCGCCCGGCGAATTGATGTAGAGGTATATGTCCTTGTCGGGATCATCGGCCTCCAGGAACAGAAGCTGGGCGATAATAGTATTTGCTACGTTATCGTCGATGGGCGTGCCGAGAAAAATAATCCTGTCCTTAAGAAGGCGGGAATAAATATCATACGCCCTCTCGCCCCGGCTTGTCTGTTCTATAACCATCGGAATCAATGACATGTAAAAATCTCCTTGTAGAACGGGCCATTCCCGTTTTCAATGAAAGGAAAAACCTTCCTTCCCTGAAGGCGGCCCACGAAGTATATATCTTAAACCGCTTTATTATAACTCTTCTTCGACCGGGAAAGCAAGAGACTGAGCGTCTTTTCCTGAACGAGCGAGTTTCTCAGGTTATCGAGGCCGCCCTCCTGGGAATCGTAATATTTCTTTACTGCATCAACCGTCTGGCTCGACCTTCTCGCCATCACGGCCAGGGCTGAGTTCAATTCCTGGTCGCTCACTTCCACTTTTTCCTTCTCTGCAATGACGTCGAGAAGCAGGAGGCCTTTGACCCGCTTTTCAGCGAGTGCCTGGTTTTTCTCCCTGAATGCGGAGATATCGAAGTTTTTAACGTCCGCCCCGCTCCTGGCCATGCGGGTAGCCTGTTGCCTGGCCATTGATTGGAGCTCGCGCTCAACCATTCCCGGCGGGACATCGAAGGAATGGGCATCTACGAGCTTTGTGAGTATCTCTTCACGCTGCTCTGAGGCAAGTTCGTCGCGTTTCCGGGCCTCGATGTCCTTTTTAATCCCCTCTTTCAGTTCTTCTGCGGATTTGTCTCCCCCGATGTCTTTCGCAAACTCGTCGTTCAGCTCGGGAAGCACCTTTTTCTTGATCTCCTTCAGCGTAACCGTGAAGGAGGCATCCTTACCGGCCAGTTCCTTGTTGGTATAATCAGCAGGAAAGTTGACCTTGATCTCGCGGGTTTCGCCAGGGTTCATTCCGACGAGCTGCTCCTCGAACCCCGGAATAAGGCTGTTCGTGCCGAGCGCCAGCATGTGACCGGATGCCTTGGCGCCCTCGATCGGTTTGCCCTCCCGGAACCCTTCAAAATCAATAATTGCAGTGTCGCTCTTCTCGAGCGGCCTGCCTTCTACCACTTCAAGCTGGGCGTACATCTCGCGGAGACGGTCAATCGTCTCATTCAGTTCTCCGTCGCTCACCTCGATGGTCTCATCCTTCACTTCGATGCCTTCATATTGACCCAGATCGATCTTCGGACGCACTTCCACGACTGCAGTGAACTTAAGGGGCGCGCTCTTATCGAAGGGTGAAATGTCCGTGATATTCGGCAGCTCCACCGGGCTCAATTCGTGTTCTTGAAGGGCCTGGAGGTAGGATGTGGTAATCACCTTGTTGATGACCTCTGACTCGATCTCGGCCGCATAATGCCTCTCTACCACGGCCTTCGGCGCCTTGCCGGGACGGAAACCCGGAATCTTCGCCTTCTTCGCCACATCGGCAACAGCTTTTCCCATCTGCTGCGCGATCGCATCAGGCGTCACCTGAATGTGCAGTTTCTTTTTCACGGGGCTTATGTCTTCTACTTCGGCTTTCATGTAAATACCACCTTTGAGTGAGAATTGAAATCCTGATTGTATGAAAAGTTGATGAAGCAGTGCTCTTCCCGGCGATCCGGCTGCTGTGCGAGCGGAATCATTGGTGCGAGAGGGGGGACTTGAACCCCCATGGTCGCCCACCAGATCCTAAGTCTGGCGCGTCTGCCAGTTCCGCCACTCTCGCTTTATAAATTCTGAAGGAGCATAGCGAGCGAATACGTTATGTACTCACCTTAAGAATCGGACTCCGTATCTCGCTCCTGAGGGGTACGCTTCAACAAAGAGAGCAGTGAACGGATAGCAGCTGTTTGAATCGCTGCTGCTGCTCACTGCTCCCTGAGTTTTTTTATGGTGAGCCGTGAAGGAGTCGAACCTTCGACCCGCTGATTAAGAGTCAGCTGCTCTACCAACTGAGCTAACGGCCCGAACGGATGCATGATCCAAAACCCGCACATTATACAAATCTTTAGGGCCGGATGCAACTAAAATGTTTAATTGACTGAGTTTTTTGCAGTCCGGACGTACCAGCCATAAAAAGCGCCGGCAGTGTTAATGATTCGGAATGTGGACCTGACTATCCGTCGTTGGTTCATGAAGATCACTCCTGCAAGAAACAAAAGAGAACAGGTCACAACCCTGCAGACCCCTGAAAGAGGGTAATACCATTTCTGGCGCAAAACATGCGTCGTAACGCCGGCCCAAAAATACCGTCTGCAGAACCACGAATACGTCAGCTGTTCTGGAAGAACCCGGTGATAGAGGTGCCCTTCCGCGGAATAAGCCGTGGAGAAGCCATGCTCCCAAAGCCGCTGTGAGTAGTTGGTATCCTCTCCGCTCAAAAGGATATTGCCTTTTCTTCCCAGTTCAGGTTTGAAAACACCTACTGTGGAGGCAGCCTCCCGGGTGATAGCGAAATTGGCGCCTATAAAAACTCCTCCACGGTCCAGCACAAATGACTTTTCCCCGCAATTGAATTCGCTGAGCACGCCGCAGTATTTATTATCAAGCCATTTTGGGATTGGAAGCTCCGGCCAACGCAGCGTGATCCTCCCGGCAACGCAACCGATGCGGTCACCTAATTTAAACGCCTGAAGCAGACCTTGAAGCCACCCCGCCGGCACAAGGACATCATCGTCAATAAAGCAGATAATATCTCCCCGTGCATGAATAAGTCCGGCGTTTCTGGCAAAAGACAAGCCGGGTTGTTTTTCATAAACTAGATTAATGTTCAATAGTGGGTGTTTTCGAATAAAATTTGTTGCAACTTCTTTCGTGGAATCTGTTGAAGCATTATTCACGACGAGTATTTCAAGCGGTCCTTGATATCCAAGCACTGATGATGTGAGCGTTTCAAGTGTATCTGCAAGAACAGCAGCACGGTTATAGGTGCAGATGACAATACTCACAGATTTCATGGCGACACCTCATACCTAAGGTAGAGTCGACTAAACCTGCGATATATTGTACTATAGTGTTATAAAAAAATCAAAATGCAATTTATCGTATTATTGTGGTTCTGGAAGAAAATATTTTGTCGGAAAATAAGAATATGGGATTTGTTGATACGCGAGAGCTGCTAAATTGGGCTTCAGTCGTGGCTTCTTGCCGCAACCTTTTACTCTATCGGTAACCGGTTTGTCAATTGTCAGCTATTATATTGGTGCGCCCGGCGGGAGTCGAACCCACGACCTTCGGCTTCGGAGGCCGACACTCTATCCAGCTGAGCTACGGGCGCGTTAAAGAACGTTGATATATAAGGGACGACCGCTCACTTCGCTGAGACGATGGACGATTTTGCGTCCCTCATCCTTCGTCCCCTGCTTTTATTTTACGGTATTCTGGTGCGCCCGGCAGGGCTCGAACCTGCGGCATCCGGATTCGAAGTCCGACGCTCTATCCAGCTGAGCTACGGGCGCTGGTCACTCTGAAAACTTGTAGAGACGGTCGGCTTCGACCGTCTCTATGGTAAAAAAATTGGGGTGAGCGACGGGGCTTGAACCCGCGGCCACCAGGGCCACAACCTGGAGCTCTACCAACTGAGCTACGCCCACCATGTTTAATTAAGCTTGGTTGAAACAACGCATTGTATTATGATGCTTGTTATTTGTCAACAACTTCCAACCGGAATTGAACAAGCTATAATCTGCAATCAATTGGCGGCCTGAAGGGATTCGAACCCGCTGACCCGTCGCCCGTAAAGGGCTCCCCAGAGGGGGCCAGCCCCCTCTGGTTTCTCCCCCGAACATCAGGGGAAATAATTCCCCTGAAACCCCTTGGGTCAGTGGTTCTTCACCGAGCGCTTTTTATCATTAAAGCGACAATCGGGTAATTTATTTTATTGGCGCGCCTGAAGGGATTCGAACCCCTGACCCACAGCTTAGAAGGCTGTTGCTCTATCCACCTGAGCTACAGGCGCATTTCATTTCGGATTTCGAATTGCGGATTTCGAATTAAATTCTTTGCGAGACTTTTCTCAATCCGCATTCTGCAATCCGCAATTTTTTGAATTGGTCGGGGCGAGAGGATTTGAACCTCCGGCTTTCTGCTCCCAAAGCAGACGCGCTACCGGGCTGCGCCACGCCCCGAGGAACTTCTGAAACAGCCCGTATAATACGCAGACTCCGATGCATTGTCAAGCCTGGAAAGACAGCAGATCAGCGCTTTCCTCTGCGAAACGCGTTTTTAGACAACCTTCATCGCTCGGACTTTTCCGCATAAGATAACAATGCTTTTGGGGATAGCGCGGTATAGTCCGAGAAATATGGTTTTTATCGTGTTTTTTTCGTAACTGTTCTATCATAGTCTGTCCAATTGCAGGCGTGCTTTACGCTTGAAATAACCTTTATTTTATACTATCATTACCTCATGGAAGAGCGGATCGGTTCCGTGATTAAGTTCTTCGACAAAACCTCGATTGCCGCCGTCAAGCTCGATTTCGGCGACCTCTCAGTCGGCGATACAGTTCACGTCAAGGGAAACAACACCGACTTTACCCAGAAGATCGAAATAATGGAGTTCGACCATCAGCCGGTACAAAAGGCCCTTCGCGGCCAATTCACCGGCATAAGGCTTTCACAGCCCGTAAAACCCTTCGATCTTGTTTACAAGGTCTCCGGATAAACCCCGTTAGAGAACAAGTTCTCTAACGGATGACAGATTATGGGCTTCAGGCCACAATCCGTAAATGCAAAGACACCAACCGCAGACCCGTCGGCGGCTTTCTCTAACGGGGTAAAGCACCAACCTCATGTTGATCTACATTATAAAACGTTCCCTTTTGATGATACCGATTCTCTTCGGCATAACCGTCCTCAGCTTCGGTGTTATGCGTCTTGCTCCGGGAGGTCCCGCTGAGGCGCAGATGGAATTCTCGTCCCGGGCATCGGCAGAAGCCCGTGAGCGGCTGCGCAAGCTCTACGGCGCCGATCAGCCGTTTTATAAACAGTACGGCACCTGGCTCACGAAGTTTGTAACGCTCGATTTCGGGACTGCATTTGCGGACGGCCGTGAGGTCAAGGACAAGATACTCGAACGGCTCCCGATCACGCTCACGATTAATATCCTCTCGCTCGGGCTTGTGCTCCTGATCTCCATTCCCATAGGCATTATGTCCGCAACCAGGCAATACTCCCTGATCGACCGGTTCACCACGATATTCGTCTTCATAGGTTTTTCCACCCCTTCATTCTGGCTGGCGCTCCTTCTCATCTACGCGCTGGGGGTGCAGTGGGGCATTCTTCCGATATCCGGGATTCAAAGCCTTGATACGACCGGGCTCACATTCTGGGGAAGAATATCGGATTGGACCAAGCATCTAATCCTTCCCGTCTTCGTCTCGGCCTTCGGAGGCCTCGCCGGGTATTCCCGGTATGTCAGGAACAATATGCTGGAAGTGCTGAGGCAGGACTACATCCGGACAGCGAGAGCAAAAGGTCTGCCGGAAAGGACGGTTGTCTACAAGCATGCGCTCCGGAACGCCCTTATGCCGGTGATCACGGTCCTGGGCTTGTCGCTTCCCGGCGTAATCGGCGGCAGCGTGATAATGGAAACCGTTTTCGGCATACCCGGCATGGGGCAGTTGATGTTCCAGGCGGTCTTCTCGCGCGACTATAACCTGGCCATGGGAATCCTTGTGCCCGCAGCATTTCTTACCATGCTGGGCAACTTCCTAGCCGATATCGCGTATGCCTTGACGGACCCCAGGGTCAGGCTTAAATAAATTCGGGAAATGGGTATGCAGGATAAATCAGGAAAAAAAAGCAGCGAATCCTTCACATACCAGACCTTTCATTATCTTATTAAGAACCGCTTGGCAATGCTGGGCGGCATCCTGGTGTTGCTCGTTTTCATTCTGTCCATTTTTGCGCCCTTTATAGCGCCCCATAACCCCTCCACGATCGATATCAGCAACATCCTGGTCGGTCCCAGTTTCTCCCACCCGCTCGGCACAGATGACCTCGGACGAGACGTCCTTTCACGCATGCTGTGGGGAGGCAGGGTCTCCCTCAAGGTCGGGTTTGTCGCAGTCGGTATTGCCACAATCATCGGCGTTCTGCTGGGCTCACTGGCCGGTTACTACGGCAGCTGGGTCGACAGCATCATCATGCGAAGCGTCGACATTATGTTAAGCATACCGACGATCTTCCTCGTCCTGGCCGTGATCGCAATCCTCGAACCGAACATCATCAATATTATGATCGTGATCGGTCTTACAAGCTGGATGGAACCGGCACGCCTCATTCGCGCCGAATTCATTTCTATCAAGGAACGCGAGTTCGTTCTGGCGGCACGCGCCATAGGCGCTCCGGACAACCGGATCATGCTCCGCCATATCTTGCCGAACGGCCTGTCGCCGATTCTCGTTTCAGCCACAATGGGCATCGGCGCCGCAATCCTGGTTGAATCTGCGTTGAGCTTCCTTGGTCTCGGCGTTCAGCCGCCCACGCCCAGTTGGGGGAGTCTTCTTTCATCGGGGAAGGACAATATTGAGATTGCATGGTGGCTTTCTGCTTTTCCGGGGCTCGCCATCCTGCTCACCGTACTCGGTTACAACCTGCTCGGCGAAGGCATTCGTGATGCTCTGGACCCGAGGCAAAGGGAATAATGGGAAGGGAAAAAAAGGAAGCGTTTACGTGAAAAGAATCTGATGCGGGAATTTTTTCGGGTACTACGGCGCGGGTTTCTTTGACAAATGTTGTTTTTGGAGTGCTTCCATTAAACCCAATGCGTTCTGGCGAAGTCCCGGGTCAGGTTCCATGGCTGCGTACTGATTTGCATATTGATACGCCATGTCGTACTTGCCGGTTCTTTCAAAAGCAATCGCCGCATTCCAGTACCGGGCCGCAACATCCGGGCTTTGTTGAATGGCTGCGAGAAAACTCTGGAGGGCTTCCTCGAACTTTCCCTTGCTCATGAGTATTTCGCCGAGCGTGTTCAGGAGGTGAGGCATATATGGCGCCACCGAAAGCGCCTGTCGCACTACCGCCTCGGCTTCATCGATTCGACCTTTCTTAATAAAAACAACCGAGAGATTGTTCAGGATGCTCGGGTCGGACGGAGCATGCCGAAGTCCGGTCTCCCATGCGCTGATGGAATCGTCAAAGAGCCCCATCCGGAAAAAAACGACACCCATTTCGCGGTACAGGTCCCGCATCGGAACGCTTCCGTCATCCTTGAGAGCAAGGACCGTTTCAAATTGGCGCAATGCTTCCGGATAAAATCCCGCCGTTGACAATGCCTGTCCGTAATTCTCATGGGTTCTTCTTTTCATCGCCGATTTCGACGATGCATCCTCCCACAAAGTAACCGGGGTCTTATAAACCCTGTTTCTCGTATACGTCGCAACAAGAAGGCCGGCCGCTATTACGACAGCCACAAGCACGGTAATAATGGTCCTGATATTTTTCTGGATATTTTTCTGCATGGCGGGTATTTTATTCTGTTTGCATTCTCAGGTCAAGAAATGATTTTAATGCCGGCTCGATTTGGCGTTCGATTTCGATACTGTGGTCCCGGGATAATAGTGAGCGAGAATTGCCTTGAAATCGCTGCCCCGCTGCGCCATCTGGCGGGCCCCCCACTGGCACATACCCACTCCGTGCCCCAGCCCCCTGCCGGAAATAACGACTTCATTTCCGGAAGTCTCTGCTTCAAAAAAAACGCTTGGAATCGAGGCATAGCCGAGCGCAGCCCGGAATTTTTCGGCCGGCACGTTCACGTTTCCTTCTGACGTACGGATCGAGACCAGTTTTACACGGCCGGCCGGCGTTATGCCGTTGATGCGCACATTGGAAGCGTTCTTCATTCGATATCCCTGCCGTTCCAAAGCGGCCGAAATCACGGGGAGACCGATCCTTTTTTCCCACGTTCCATAGCGGGAGATTTCCTGACAATCGCAGTTAACACCCTGGAGATAGGGCTCGTTGATGCCCCAGAGCTCCATCGCGTTTTCAGTATGGCCTCCGCAGCTTGAGTGATAAAAGGCGGCCGCAGCTTCTCCCTTGTAGGCAACTATGACCCCTTCGGTTTCCTTGACTGCTTTCACCGCTTGTTCCCGTTCCGAGTTCCTGCCGTCGTACACCTGGCCGTTTACAGAGGCAACGATGTGATACGGTTTTGCCCGTGTCATTCTTTTTTGATACAGGGCAAACGTTCGTGAAGCAACAGCCTGGGCCTTCAGCGCCTCAAATTCCCAGTCATAGGGCACTTCAGATGCGACAACTCCCCTGAGGTAATCTTCGATATCGAGTTCATTTACAATAAGAAGCAGATCGTTTTTTTTCTTTCTGATCTCTATGAGGCCGCGATAGCTCTTGCCGTTCACCTGAATATATTGTCCCTCTGGCAGCACTCTTACCGGCCGACTGCCGACGAGCGCGGACGTGAAGACCGTCCTTTTTGATTCCTTTCCGGGTACCGCATCCTCCGGTCTCAAACCGCCTGCGGCCTTGATCGTCACAGAGCTCTGGTTGTCCAAAACAGCGACACGGATGATTTCAGATGCAGAGGCCGATGCTGCGGAAAAAATGAGGGTGTATGCCAGTACAAGAGGAAACTTCATTTTGTAACTGGTCGGGAAAGCGGGCCCCGCGGTGAAACTTTTTTTAGTTAATTGAAACATATCGTGGGCGGCATGCTGCCTGGCTTCTTTCTCACTTCTTCGCCCGGTATCGTTCGCGCTCACTGTAAATGCAGCCGCAGTACTGTTGACGGTACAGCCCCATGGCCTTCGACTCCACGATGCCTTCCCGCCAACCCAGGCGGAAGTCCTCATAATAAAATTCGACCCCATGCTCGCTCGCCATCTCTCGTGCGATCTCCTTGACGAGGTCATGCTTCTGATATTTGCTGTACAACAGGGAGGTCGTAAACAAACGGAACCCGTTTTCCTTCGCAGCCGCCGTTACAGCCGCAATTCGCATACGGTAACAATGCTCACATCGCCTGGCCCCGGTGCCCGCCACACGGCTTAGAAATTCATCGAGGTCATAACCGTCCCGGTATACCACGTCCAGTCCCACGCGATGCGAGAATTCCTTTACCGTATCGAGCCGTTTTTTATATTCGAGATAAGGGTGAATATTGGGATTATAGAAATACCCGGCAGGCTCCATACCGTCCTCCTTGAGCCTGTAGAAGGGGTAGAGGGCGCATGGAGCACAGCATATGTGAAAAAAAATCTTCATCTTTTGATCACGCAAATGGACTATAATAATTTTTTTTGCGTTAATTCCGATTTCTTTCTGCCGAAGTACTCATACGCGGTTCTGGTCGTCTGCCTGCCACGCGGGGTACGGTCCAGGAACCCTTCCTGGATAAGATAAGGTTCGTATACGTCTTCGAGCGTGTCCTTCTCCTCGTTGAGCGCAGCAGCCAGCGTCTCCAGTCCCACTGGCCCTCCTTCAAATTTATCGATGATGAGGAGGAGGAGCCTTCGATCCATGGCATCGAATCCCCGCTCATCCACCTCGAGTCTCTGCATGGCAGACACTACAACAGGGCGGGTAATCGTGCCATCCCCCTGCACCTGGGCAAAATCCCTTACTCTGCGCAGAAGGCGGTTCACGATCCTGGGGGTCCCTCTGGACCGGCATGCAATTTCCGCTGCCGCGTCGCCGGTTATCGAAGTTTTCATCAGCTCCGCGGAGCGCTCAACAATCGTCCTTAACTCCGGAGGGGAATAGAAATTCAGGCGATCGATCACGCCGAAGCGATCGCGAAGCGGAGAAGTGAGGAGGCCGGTTCTTGTAGTCGCGCCCACGAGCGTGAAGCGCGGGAGATCGAGTTTTATGGAGCGGGCGCCCGGTCCCTGGCCGATCATGATATCGAGTTGAAAATCCTCCATTGCCGGGTAAAGGATCTCCTCTACGACCCTGTTCAACCGATGGATTTCGTCGATAAAAAAGACGTCGTGTTCCTGAAGATTCGTAAGAATTGCGGCCAGGTCGCCGGCCCGTTCCAGGACAGGGCCCGATGTCGCCTTGATGGCCACCCCAAGTTCGTTAGCGATTATGTTTGCAAGCGTCGTTTTGCCGAGACCCGGCGGTCCGCAAAATAGGACATGATCGAGGGCTTCGCCCCGTCCTTTCGCGGCATTGATATAAACTCGCAGATTCTCCTTAATCCTGTTCCTGCCCGACAAAATCTTCAAAACGGCGCGGCCTGAGGCTCCGGTCGAATTTAGCGTCTTCGCCATTCTGTTCGGGTTCTATGATACGCTCGGGCATAAATATTTTGTTACCCCTGATTCCTGTCTTGTCATTGATTCCCCTTTCGTGTATCTAAGCGAAAGGGTACGACAACGGGTCTATGCTTCACCCTGCGATGCAGGGTGTTGCCATCTTCACGGCGACACGGTCGGCTCGTTCCTATCTTTTCGTCAAAATTGAAAGGGCGTGTCGGAGCATTTCCTCTACGGCGATATTGGGACTGCCCCTTTGTATTTTTCTGACGGTCTCCTCGGCCTGCGGCTTCTTATAGCCGAGGTTCACCAGAGCGGATACAACGTCATCGAGCGCATCCGGCGCTTCGGCCGTAGTCTGCGTTCCGGTGTCTCGGATAAGCGCCTGTTTGATTTTGTCTTTTAATTCGAGGACCATGCGGGCGGCGGTTTTTTTACCAATACCCGGGATTGCGCACAATCGTGTATCGTCCGCAGAATGTATTGCGCTGCAAAGATCTTCCACCGGAATGCTCGAGAGCACGGCAAGCGCTAGCTTCGGCCCTATGCCGGAAACGCCCATCAGAAGCAGAAACATCTCTTTTTTCTGCCTGTGTTAAAAAACCGAAGAGCGAGAGGGAATCTTCCCGCACGTGAGTATGGATGTGAAGACACACTTCTTCACCGGTTTCGGGAATGGTACAATACGTGGAAAGGGGAATGTGAACCTGGTAGCCGACGCCGTTGACGTCGACAACGAGCTGGTCGGTTGCCTTTCGCCTCAGCGTGCCGCTCAAAAAAGCGATCATTTCAGCCTGCTTGCCGTGTTCGATCTCACAAAACCGCTGCTTCTTCCCGGTTGCCGCAGTGAAGAAGAATTCTTGAGCACCTCTCTCATCCGGCAGGAGTTTATGTGGCAGATTGCAGCGGCAAGGGCGTCAGCCGCATCTGCCGGATGGGGAACTTTGGAAAGGTCCAGCAGCGCTTTGACCATCAACTGCACCTGTTTTTTATCGGCTTTTCCATGTCCCACGACGGCCTGCTTTACTTCAAGCGGAGCATATTCAAACACGGGCAATCCGGCGTTCATTGCTGCAAGAATGACGACGCCCCTGGCATGCCCGAGTTTGAGCGCGGATTTTATGTTTTTCGAAACAAAAAGGTCCTCCACGACCACGACATGCGGCCGGTACTTGTCGATAATTTTCTCGAGTTCTTCGTAAATTTTTTTTAGGCGCTTGGGAAAGGGCTGCTTCGCGGAGGGGCTGATGCCGCCTGACGCTACATGAAAAAGCTTATGGTCCTCCTCGGCAACAATCCCGTATCCGCTCGTGAGCGTACCCGGATCAACACCCAGAACCCTCATACGATCCTCCCCCCGGTAAACAGAAAAACATTATAAGTGCGCAAATTGAGAATTGGAAACGGAAGAACCCTGCAATTTTCAATTCTCAATTTGAAATTTCCAATTTTCATTCGTGCAGGGCGCACGCGACTACACCGCAGCGCTCAGTATTTCCTCCGGGATGTCGAAGTTGGCGTACACGTTTTGGACGTCGTCGTTGTCTTCAAGGTTTTCCACCAGACGAAGCATCTGCTGGGCTTCCTTGCCGTCTAGTTTGACATAGGTCTGCGGCACCATGGTGATTTCGGAGACCTCCAGCGACATACCCGCGTCCTCGAGAGCTTTTTTTACCTTCTCAAAATCGTTCGGCGGGGTAGTAATCACAAAGTTTTCATCTTCGGTCTGCATGTCTTCTGCACCGGCATCCAGTGCGAGAGTCATCAGCTTGTCCTCGTCCACTTTCACCCGGTTCACCACGATGTATCCCTTTTTATGGAACATCCATGCAACACACCCTGCTTCACCCATGTTTCCGCCGCTCTTGCTGAAAATATTCCGTATCTCGGATACGGTCCTGTTGCGATTGTCCGTCAGGACCTCCACGAGAACCGCGACGCCGCCGGTGCCATAGCCCTCATACATGATTTCCTCGTAAGAAACACCCGGAAGTTCGCCTGTGCCTTTCTGGATCGCCCGCTTGATATTTTCAGCGGGCATGCTTACCGACTTTGCCTTTGCGACGGCCGTTCTGAGCCGCGGATTTCCACCGGGATCGCCGCCGCCGAGTTTCGCGGCTACCGCGATCTCTTTCCCGATTTTGGTAAAGATCTTTCCGCGTTTTGCATCAGTAGCTGCCTTTTTATGTTTTGTTGTTGCCCATTTTGAATGACCTGACATCGATCCTCCTAGTAAATAATAATTGCAAAATGCAAATTGCAAATATCAAAATGTAATTAAAACCGCGCGTGTTTTTGTAAATTTTCACTTTGCAATTTGAAATTTGACATGGGTGTCGCTCACCGTTCCGCCGTCTGCAAATCATGCTCCATGTCTTCCTTGAGTTTTGTAAAAATCATCCGGCCGGCGGCCGTCTGAAGAACGCTCGTAACCGCCACGTCAACGTTCTTGTTGATATATTTACGCCCGTTCTCCACCACGATCATGGTCCCGTCATCCAGGTATGCCACCCCCTGACCCGGTTCCTTGCCTTCCTTCAGGACAAATACGCGCATGCTTTCGCCGGGAAGGGCGACTGGCTTCACCGCATTCGACAAGTCGTTGATGTTCAGCACTTTGACGCCCTGGAGCTCCGCTACCTTATTGAGGTTGAAATCGTTCGTAATGACCTTCGCGCCCATTTTTTTGCCAAGCGCTATCAGTTTGCTGTCGACGTCCCGGATCTTGGGAAAGTCCTCTTCGACGATACGCACCTCCATATGGCTCATTTTTTGAATACGGTGCAGAATGTCGAGACCCCGCCTTCCCCTCGCCCGCTTCAGTGAATCGGAAGAGTCGGCGATATGCTGCAATTCATGCAGGATGAACTGCGGAATGATTATGGTGCCGTCGAGAAATTCTGTCTCGCAAACGTCGGCGATCCTTCCGTCGATGATAACGCTCGTGTCCATGATCTTGATGTTCTCTTCGGCGCCGCTCTTGAAAAGCTTCTTGATGTTGGACGGATTGAATCGCTCGCCTTCCCTGATTCCGATCATAATGCCGATATAACCGAAGAAACCGTTCATAAGCAGAAGAATGAAGTTAACGATGCTGCGCTCGAGCGGCACAAGCTTCAAGGGCGCGGCAATAATGTTTGCGGACATCAAACCGAGGATAAAGCCGAGAATACCGCCAACAATGACTTTTAAAGACACACGTCTGAACAGAAATTCGGTTACAATAATGAGGACGGAAACCGCGAAGCCGATGATCATACCTTCCATTTTTGTGACCTGGTCGTAAAGCTGCGTTGATACATAGTATCCGAGCAGCATGCTTAAACAAATGAATAAAATACGAATAAGAATAAGTCCCATCTGTCTCACCTCCTTGTTATAGAATGTACTGCGAGCACTGCTGTTGAGATTATCCGTTTTTCGCAGAAAAAAGCTCGTCCGGAAAAGGAGAAATTATTGCGGCCTCACCGTAACGAACAGGTCCTCGCCTTTTCTGCGTATGAGAAGGAGTAATCTGTCTTTTGCGCGGATCGTGGACGCCGCTTTTCGATAGTCTTCGAGGGACGCTATGTTCTTTTGATTGATTTGCAGGATTATGTCGCCCTGCCTGATCCCGGCCTCGTAGATTCTGCTTTCCGGATCGATCTTGACTACGACGACCCCTTTTTCAGTTTCGCTGATCCCGAGGTGCTTCGCGACATCGGGCGTCAGCGCCCGCACCGACATCCCCGTCAGCGATGTACTTTCATCCTCCGAGACCGGCTCTTCCTCCGTCTGGGCGCCCGCTTCTGCGATTTTTTTCGGGAGCTCGGCAATCACAACGTCGGTCTCAATCTCCTTTTTCTGATGGAGCAGCTTCACTTTTACGGTAGTACCGAGCGCTGTCTGGGAAACCATGTTCCTGAGATGGCCGGTATCTTCAACAACCCTGCCGTTATACTGCAGGATGACATCGCCCTGCCGTATGCCAGCCTTTTCGGCCGGACTTCCTTTCATGACGCCGCTCACAAGGGCGCCTTTAAGATCCTTGACGCCGAATTCTTCGGCAAGGTCCGAGGTGACTTCCTGGATACTTACCCCGAGCCAGCCGCGTACGACTTTTTTATGCTTTATGAGGCTGTCCATCACCTGCTGGGCCATGCTGCTTGGTACGGCGAAGCCGATTCCCTGATATCCGCCCGTTCTGGACAGGATGGCCGTATTGATGCCGATAAGTTCGCCCCGGGCATTCACCAGCGCTCCGCCGGAATTACCGGGATTGATTGCAGCATCCGTCTGGATAAAATCCTCATAATCGGCAATACCGACATTCGCGCGACCGACCGCACTGATGCCGCCCATGGTCACTGTCTGGTTCAATCCGAACGGGTTCCCGATCGCAAATACGATTTCGCCGACCTTCAGCTTGTTGGAATCACCCCAGGAAAGCGCAGGAAGACCGTGCGCCTCGATCTTGATGACAGCGATGTCCGTCTTGGGGTCCGCGCCGATCAGTTTTGCCCTGTAGTCCCTTTTGTTCGAAAGCAGCACTTTAATTTCCTGCGACTTCTCGATGACATGGTTGTTGGTGACGATATACCCGTCCTCTGACACGATTACACCGGATCCCAGGCTCTGCTCCTTGCGCTCCTTCGGTACGTTCGGATGAGGAAACTGCTCTCCAAAGAACCGCCTGAAGAAGGGATCGTCGAAAAATTCAAAAGGCGTTGTCTCCTCGTGCGACTTGATGACCCTTGTCGTCGATATATTTACAATGGAGGGCGTGGCGACAGCCGCCACCTCGGATTGAGCCTCGCTCAGCTGGGATAATATATCTGTCGATTTCGATGATATCTGGTTTTTTGCCGGCAAAGGATTGATGACGCCGATATGCGACGAAAGAACAAGCCCGACAAAAATGCCGACTACGAGAATGAAAGCTGCGGACAGATAGAATTTCTTATTGTTGATCATACAGAACAGGCCTCCTCGGGCGCTCACCGGAATTCCATCATGAAGGAATGCAAATCGTATTCTACCAGAAGTAAGTCAGGCTTTTCAAGACCTTTTTATATTGACAAAACAGCTCTATGTCCTATAATTCAGCGAACCATAAGATGTCATTCACCAAGATGTCATTCACCGGAAAATTTAAGGGAACGTTTTGACAAATAAAAGTATAGGAAAAATCCGCGAGGCTCTTCGTCTCGAAAAACTGGACAAGAAATATATCTGGCATCCGTTCACACAGATGCAGGACTGGGAAAAAGAACCTCAGCTCATCATCGAATCCGGCAGGGGGAGCGTTCTTACTGATATACACGGAAGGAAATATATTGACGGAGTTTCTTCCCTCTGGGTGACGGTCCATGGTCACAGAAAGCGGGAAATAGACAAAGCAGTCTCCGCGCAGCTCGGGATGATCGCTCATTCGACGCTGCTTGGGCTGTCGAATGTACCTGCGGTAGTTCTTGCGGAAAAACTCGTCGCTCTTGCACCAAAAGGACTGTCAAAAGTCTTTTATTCCGACAGCGGATCCACCGCCGTCGAAATAGCTCTCAAGATAGCGTTTCAATACTGGCTCCAAAGAGGGCCGGAATACCGGCGTAAAACGAAATTCATTTCGCTCAAGGAAGCTTATCATGGCGACACCCTTGGGTCGGTCAGTGTCGGCGGCATAGAACTCTTTCACCAAATATACCAGCCCCTGCTCTTTCAATCATACAAAATAGAGACCCCCTGCTGCTATCGCTGTTCGCTGGGGAAAAACTATCCCGGCTGCAAAATGGCCTGTGCTGAGAAGGCGGAAGAAGTGATCCGCCGTCATTCCCCGGAAACAGCGGCGCTGATCATGGAACCCCTGGTCCAGGGAGCGGCGGGCATGCTGGTGCAGCCGCCCGGGTATCTCAAAAAGATCCGGGAGCTCTGCACCAGATACAACGTGCTCATGATTATTGATGAAGTCGCAACGGGTTTCGGCAGGACCGGAACCATGTTCGCGTGCGAGCAGGAACGAGTGGCTCCCGATATCATGTGCATCGCAAAGGGCATTACGGGCGGTTATCTTCCTCTTGCCGCGACGCTTGCAACCAATGAGATATTCAACCGATTTCTCGGCAATCACCAGGACTTGAAGACTTTTTTCCATGGTCACACATATACAGGCAATCCCCTCGCATGCGCAGCCGCGGTTGCAAGCCTTGATATTTTTAAGAAAGAGCGGACGCTCATTAAAGTGCGGGCCAAAGCCGCGCTGCTTTCCCGGATGCTTGAGCGGTTTAAACATCTGGATCACGTGGGCGATGTCAGACAGAAAGGATTAATGGCCGGGATCGAGCTTGTGGAAGAGAAAGGAACAAGGAAACCGTACCCTATAGCGCGAAAAACCGGGATACGGGTGACCGCGGAATGCCGGAGGCATGGGCTCATTATCAGGCCCCTCGGGAACGTGATTGTTCTTATGCCTCCTCTTTCGATTTCACATTACGAGCTCAAGCGGATGGTCGGTATCGTCTACAAGGCTATACATGCGGTCACGGAAACAGAACCATAAAGACAATTTTAACGCTGGTTCTCGGATGGCTCCTTTCCGGCCTGGCTTTGCTGCTCCTTGAGCAGCTCGTTAAGAGTTTTTATCGCCTGGCCGGCCTTCTTGCCCCTCTGGGCCGACCGGTTTTGAACGTCTTCTACAGCGCCGCGCGCAGCTCCGACGCCGTTTATAAGGTCTTTCACATGAGCGACAAGGATAAAGAGCGATACGACGGCAATCAGGCCCCCCCGGATTGCGGAGAGAATTTTTTTCTTTTCCCTCAGTTGGGGAAGTCTTGACAGACTGACGAAAGCCAGAAGAGCGGTTATAACGACAACACCTGAAATCATTATTCTCGTACCGAGCGGGCGCGGACGGCTTGCTACGTGCTTCGTCTCAGCCTCAACCGGCGCTTCGTCGGTTTGTTTCACTGCTGCGGGGAGGACAGCGCTCCGCCGGGGTTCATCACTGGATTCGTCGGGCATGATAACTGCGGTATTCCGGTAGTTCTCGGGAACCGCCTGAAGATTATCCGCAAAACAGACAATACCGTTCTTATCGACATATTTATAGATAGCGGTCCCTGCTTCGCAGACAAAAAAGCCTGTTACCAGGAAAAAAAGAACGAGCCCGACGAATAATCTTCGCAATGTGACTCCTTTCTATAATCTTAAATTTACGCTGATACGGCGGCATCAATAAATTTCAGAATTGACTATTTTTTTGTAACTATTCAGCTTCTTTTCAGAACGGCATTAAGACAAATCGGAGAAAAAGCCTTCTATCCGCAGATTTCGCAGATGGACGCAGATTTTAAAACCAGAATTCAGGTTTTGTTTTTATCTGCGAAATCTGCGTGATCTGCGGATAAAAAAATGACCTGAGTAGTTACATTTTTTATCATAAAAATGAAAATAAAGTCAATAAAAAGATCGGGGTATTTTCGGGGTATCAACGAAACGGGTATAAATCGGCCTGTCGCCATATCGAACTTGCGCAATCACGGTCTTTCATATATAACAAGCAAATATAGCTTATGAACAGAAAGCAAATAATCAGCTGGTGCCTCTTTGATTTCGCCAACTCAAGCTACTCGGCCGTGATATCTACAGTTATCTTTCCGGTATATTATGCGGGCGTGATAGTCGGAAACCGTTTTGGGGAAGGAGACCTGTGGTGGGGGCGGGCGATATCGATCAGCATGATATTCACCGCTCTTTCCTCGCCGTTTCTGGGGGGCATTGCGGATTACGCGGGACTGCGGAAGAAGCTGCTTGCTCTCTATACAGCTGTCTGCATCGTGGTTGTTGCCGGATTTTCTCTGATCACACCCGGCGCAGTTATGCTCGGTTTCGCTCTCATTGTTTTCGCAAATATCGGGATGGAAGGCAGCCTGGTATTTTATAATTCATTTCTGCCCCGCATTGCCGGTGAAGACAGGCAGGGCCGCGTATCCGGCTGGGGTTTCGGAGTCGGTTATGCAGGATCGATTTGCTCGTTGCTGATTGCGCTGCCCCTCGTCAAAGCCGGGCTGTTCGACCTGACGTGGCTCCTTACGGCCGCTTTTTTTGCTATCTTCTCGGTTCCCGCTTTTTTATTCCTTCCAGCGGACGATCCGTCAAGGCAGTCCGCATTCGCAGCGGCCGCCACAGGCTCCAGACAGGCCTGGAAAACCATCAAGGAGCTCTGGGGCCGCAGGGATTCGAGAAAATTTCTTCTTGCATACCTTTTCTATGAAGACGGCGTCATTACCGTCATTGTATTTTCGAGCATCTTTGCGTCCACGACGCTTGGTTTCGGCACTGAGGAACTCATCATCCTTTTTCTTACCGTGCAGGTTTCCGCTTTGATCGGCGCTTTTATTATGGCAAAACCCACGGATGTCTGGGGTCCCAAAAAAATAGTAATGTTATCTCTTATACTCTGGACTTTGATCACGGTGGTCGCTTATTTTGTGCAGACCAAGCAGCAATTCTGGTTCGTGGCATGCGTTGCCGGACTGGGGCTGGGCACCGTACAGGCTGGCACGCGAGCCTTTTTCGCACAGTTCGTCGAAAAAGGCAGGGAAGCGGAGTATTTCGGGGTATACTCCCTGGTCGGAAAATCCTCAGCGATCTTCGGCCCGCTGGTTTTCGGGCTCGTTTCTTCGGGTTTCGGCAGTCAGCGACCGGCGATCCTTTCCGTGGCGGGGTTCTTCATTATTGGACTGTTGCTGTTGTTCAGGGTGAATGGCGGCGGACCGAATATCCGCTATGCTCGACCGGAAGAATAAAAAGCGTCGCTGCCCGTGAAGCGGTAATGTGAGTGCCTCCTTTACATGGCATTTCCGGTATTTCTTCTTGACAAAACGGCGTCTTCTCTATATAATTCGAGACTCACAGCCCCGGGAGCTTTCGAAATGAGTATCACTATAAGCGATTTACCACCCCAAGGGCTTACACTGGAGCTTGACCAAAAGCTCGATCTGTTCGATACCGGAACAGCATCCACGGCATTTACAGCAGTTCTTAGTATCAAGCCGGCGGGAAACGGGAACCTCACGATCGACGGCACGGTTCACTCCACGGTCCAGCTTGAGTGCAGCCGGTGTTTGAGAAAATTCGCATATGATGTCAAAACGGAACTTGCGATCCAGGCCACCCCGATGAGCGCCCTGGAAGCGGAGCCGGAGCATGAACTGGCCGGCGCCGAGCTCGACAAGGAGTTCTATCAGGGCGACGAACTCGAGCCGCTTCAGTTCGTAAAGGAACAGATCCTGATCTCCATTCCGATGGTGCCGCTCCACAGCCCGGATTGCAAAGGGCTCTGCCCGGAATGCGGAACTGATTTGAATGTTTCGCAGTGCGAATGCAGCAGTAAGAAAAAAGATGCGTTCGGGCCGTTCTCGGATCTCAAGGATTTGTTCAAAAAATGAAGATTTCTCACAAGAGAGAAATCTTTACCCTGAGCGAAGCGAAGGGTCTATCGTATAAACCAGGATTTCTCGCTTCGCTCGAAATGACAAAGCGGGAATTACGAGTTGGACCAAAAAATAAGCAAGGAGTAATAGACCAACATGGCGAACCCAAAACACAAGACCTCGAAATCACGCAGGGACAAGAGGCGGACCCACAAGTTCTTGAAGGCCCCCAATCTCTCCGTCTGCCCGCAATGTCAGGAGGTCAAGAAGCCCCATCATGCTTGTCTGTCATGCGGCACATACAACGGCCGTGAAGTCGTTACTGTTCAGCAGATATAACGTAGGCTTGCGAGAAGGCAAAGGGATGATACTGCACTGTTCGGTATGCCCTTTGCCTTTTATATTGTGGGAAAATCAGGTATGAAAATCGCCGTTGATGCAATGGGGGGGACAACGCGCCGCATGCGGTCGTGGCCGGGTCGGTAACTGCGGCCAAGGAATACGGCGTCGGAATCATACTCGTCGGTATTGAACAGACCATACAGGCCGAGCTCAACAAATATCCCCTGGCTAAAACGCTTCCCATAGAAATTCGAAACGCCACAGAGGTCGTGGACATGCTCGACTCGCCATCCACGGTTTTTCGCAGAAAAAAAAATTCCTCCATTCGCGTCGCCAACGAACTGGTTAAAAGCGGAGAAGCGGTAGCGGTAATCAGCGCGGGCCATACCGGCGCGGCGATGGCAACCTCTCTGTTCGTGCTGGGCCCCCTTGAAGGGGTTGAGAGGCCGGCAATCACGACATTCATGCCGACGATGAAAGGCACCTCCATCGTACTGGATGTCGGGGCGAATGTGGATTGCAAACCAAGTCATCTCCTGCAGTTCGCAATCATGGGCGAGGTCTTTGCGAAGTATTTGCTCAAAAACCCGAATCCCTGCGTCGGACTACTCTCGATCGGAGAGGAAAAAACGAAGGGGAATGAACTGACAAAAGAAGCATTTAAGCTCCTGACAGAGACATCGGTAAATTTTATCGGCAATGTCGAGGGCAAAGACGTGATGTCCGGAAGGGCAGATGTAGTGGTATGCGACGGGTTCATCGGCAATGTGGTGCTGAAAGTCTCTGAAGCAGTCGCGGAAACAATCGGGCTTATGCTCCGGCAAAATATCGGCGACAATCTCGTCAGAAAGCTCGGATATTTCATGATGAGGCCGGCCTTTCGCGCTCTGAAACGCCGCATAGATTACGCCGAATACGGCGGCGCTCCGCTCCTCGGCATAAACGGTATAAGCATTATCAGTCACGGCCGGTCGTCCGGACAGGCCATCAAGAACGCCATCAGGGTCGCCATGGAATTCGCAAAAAGCGAAGTAAACAAGCATATTCACGAGGATATCGAAAAAAATATGGAGTTCGTCAAAACAAGATGATCCATGCACGGATAACAGGTACCGGATCATACGCCCCAAAAAAAATCATAACGAATCATGATCTGGAAAAACTGGTCAACACGAGTGATGAGTGGATCATCGAGCGGACCGGCATCAAAGAACGGAGGATCGCCGATAAGGACCAATCAACCTCCGATCTTGCTTATGAAGCGGCCAAGAAGGCGCTGAAAGCAGCGGGCCTCAGAGCAGATGAACTGGACCTGATACTGGTCGCCACCATGACGCCGGACATGATCCTGCCGAGCACGGGTTGCGTGCTTCAGGAAAAACTGGGAGCGAAGAGGGCGGTTGCCTTCGACATCTCCGCCGCGTGTTCGGGCTTCATTTACGGACTTTCCGTTGCAAATGCATTCATAAAATCGGAAGCATACAAGAACATTCTCCTTGTCGGCGCTGAAATATTGTCGCGCTTTACCGACTGGGAGGACCGTGGCACATGCATCCTGTTCGGCGACGGCGCGGGCGCCGTTGTGATCCAGCGTCACGCAGGGAAACGCGGGATCCTTTCGACGCATCTTCATTCCGACGGGTCGCTCGGGGACCTGATTCATGTTCCCGGGGGTGGTGCTCAGGCTCCGGCGTCGCACGATACGATCCAGAACCGAATGCACTATATCAGGATGAAAGGCAACGAGACGTTCAAATCTGCGGTGAGGTCGCTCGAAGCTGTGGTCCAGGAGGCGCTCGACCACAATAAAGTAAAACCGGAGGACATAGATTATCTCGTTCCTCACCAGGCCAACCTCAGGATCATCAAGGCCATGGCGCAGCGGCTTAACATGTCCATGGAAAAAGTCGTGCTGACGCTCCCGAAATACGGCAATACCTCCGCGGCTTCCATTCCGATGGCACTTGATGAAGCCGTTCGCGAAGGCAAGATCAGGGACAACCATCTGATCTTATTTGAGGCGTTTGGAGGAGGTCTTACCTGGGCGTCTGCACTGGTAAGATGGTGACGGAAAGCATCTCTGGACAAGCATCAAATAATAAATTCCAATTTTAGAGCCAAATATCAAACGCTGTTATCTGAAATTTAATTTTAACGTCTTGGAATTATTTGTGGTTTGGGATTTTGAAATTTATCCTTGGAGGTTTCAATGGACTACTTGCTGACGGAAGAGCAGATCATGATCCGCGACCTCGCACGACAGATCGCGCAGGAAAAGATCGTGCCGGTTCGCGCCGAACTCGATGAACAGAATAAATTCCCGTCGGATATCATGAAAGCGATTGCACAGGCGGACCTCTTCGGCATCTATATCCCCGAGGAGTACGGCGGTCTCGGAAGAAAGGCACTCGATCTCTACATCGCGGTTGAAGAACTGTCCAAGGCATGCCTCGGCGTTTCCACGAGTTTTGCAGCAAATGCGCTGGGCACCTACCCTATCCTGCTTAACGGCTCCGACGCCCAGAAGAAAAAATATCTCCCTGAAATCGCTTCCGGGAAAAAGCTGGTGGCATTCGGGCTTACCGAAGCGAATGCCGGCAGCGACGCAAGCGGCGTGCAGACTACGGCAAAACTTGACGGCAATGAATACGTAATCAACGGCACCAAGCAGTGGATCACGAACGGCGGCGAGGCGGATATCTATACGATCATTGCCATAACGGACAGGTCCAAGGGGGCGCGTGGAGCATCGGCGTTTATCGTTGAAAAAGGCACGCCCGGGTTCACCTTCGGCAAGAAAGAGAACAAAATGGGCATCCGCGCATCATCCACCACGGAGCTCATTTTCAATAATTGCCGCATCCCGAAAGAAAATCTGATCTCGAAAGAAGGCATGGGCTTCATTGTGGCCATGAAGACCCTGGACAGTTCCCGCACGGGAGTGGGCGCGCAGGGCGTCGGCGTGGCCCAGGGCGCAATCGATGAAGCCATCAAATTCGCGAAACAGCGGGTACAGTTCGGCCAGCCCATTACCTCGTTCCAGGCAATTCAACACATGCTGGCGGACATGCAGACGCAGACCGAAGCGGCGCGTGCTCTCGTGTATGCCGTTGCACGGTTCATCGACAGCGGCGCTAAGGACATTTCACGGGCCTCCGCCATGGCCAAGCTTTTCGCCACGGACACGGCCATGAAGGTAACTATCGACGCCGTGCAGGTCATGGGCGGGTCGGGCTATATGAAAGAATACCCCGTAGAAAAAATGATGCGCGACGCCAAGATCCTCCAAATCTACGAGGGCACGAACCAGATCCAGCGCAACGTGGTTGCCCTGGACATGATCAGGGAAGCAACGAGACAGAAATAGAAACACACCCAAATTACACCCAGGAAAAACCATTCATCCGCAGATTTTCGCAGATGACGCAGATTCTTAAAGCTTAATTCAAGTTTTGTTTTATCTGCGTAATCTGCGGATAACAATAGAGTGGGTACATGGAGTAGTTCATGAATATTATTGTTCTGGTTAAACAGGTCCCCGACACGTCGGAAGTCAAGATCAACAGGGAGACGAACACGCTCATCCGAGACGGTGTGCCCAGCATAATCAACCCTTACGATATGTACGCTCTCGAAGAGGCGCTGCGCCTGCGGGAAAAGCACGGCGGCAAGGTGACGGCTGTTACAATGGGACCGCCGCAGGCTTCCGAAGCGCTGAAAGACGCAGTGGCAATGGGAGTTGACGACGTGGTCCTCATCTCCGATCGGGCGTTTGCAGGCGCAGATACCTGGGCCACGTCGTATACTCTTGCCAAAGGTATCAAGAAGATCGGGAATTATGACCTGATTATTGCGGGCAAGCAGGCAATAGACGGCGATACCGCGCAGGTTGGACCCGAGACTGCCGATATGCTCGGCATCCCCTTCGTAGCGTATATCCGTAAAATAGAAAATGTACAGGATCGCACCATGACAGTCGAGAGGATGATGGATGAAGGCTTCGACGTCGTAGAAACTTCCCTTCCCGCCCTTATCACCGTTGTCAAAGAGATCAACCAGCCGCGTTTGCCGTCCTTGAAGGGCAAAATGAAGGCCAAGAACCTCAAGGTCGCCACGTTGACGGCAAAAGATATTGAAGCGGACGAGAATTTGATCGGGCTCAAGGGTTCACCGACCAAGGTGGTCAGAATCTTCCCGCCCGTGCCCCGCGGACAGCGCGAGATCCTGTCCGGCTCAGTAGAACAGCAGATCGAGCTGGTGGCGAAGAAGCTGAAAGAGCAATCATTGCTTTAAGAAGCACGATCCATGATCCTGCATCATTTTCAAGCTGAGGAGTAACAGTGAGCATCAAAGTCGATATTGACAAATGTACCGGATGTGAAACGTGCGTATCGACCTGCCCCTTCGGGGCAATCGAAATGCGCAACGGCAGCGCCTTCATAACGGAAAGCTGCACAATGTGCGGAGCCTGCGTTGAAGCCTGCGAATTCAAAGCAATCGAGCGGATTGGTGAAGAACCGGTTGCCGCGGCAAAGGACCTTTCGGCTTACAAAGGCGTATGGGTGTTTGCCGAGCAGAACAAGGGCTGCATATCAAGTGTTGCACTCGAACTGCTGGGCGAAGGAAGGAAGCTCGCAGACAAGCGGAAAACAAAGCTCTCCGCGGTGCTTGTCGGTCACAAGATCAAGGATAAGGCCCTGGAGCTTATAGCGCACGGCGCGGACACCGTCTATGCTGCGGATGATCCCTCGCTCAAGGATTTTAACGACGACTCCTACAGTGCAGTCCTGACAAATCTGGCAACGCTCCACAAGCCCGAGATCATCCTTGCCGGCGCAACCGCGATCGGTCGCTCATTCATTCCGAAAGTTGCGGCAAAGCTCTACACCGGGCTTACGGCCGACTGCACTATGCTTGATATAGACCCGGAGAGCGGCAATCTGCACCAGACGCGCCCGGCCTTCGGGGGAAATATAATGGCGACGATCGTTTCCCCCAATCACCGGCCTCAAATGGCAACGGTCAGGCATAAAGTAATGAAAAAGGCCGTGCCTGACCCGTCCCGGAAAGGCAACGTCATTGACTTTAAATTCACGGCAGCGGCAGATATGCGGACAAAGGTCCTTAAGACCGTGGATGAACTGACCGAAACAATCAATATCTGTGAAGCCGACGTAATCGTGGCCGGAGGGCGCGGTATGGGTTGCTCGAAGAACTTCGAGCTGCTCCAGGAACTTGCCAAGACGCTCGGAGGCGCTATCGGCGCTACCAGGGGAGCAGTGGATGAGGGTTGGATCGCGTACTCGCACCAGGTCGGACAGACAGGGAAAACGGTCTGCCCCAAACTCTATATCGCGGCAGGCATATCAGGGGCGATCCAGCACCTGGCCGGCATGCAGTCCTCGGACGTCATCGTCGCCATCAATAAAGATCCGAATGCGCCGATCTTCAGCGTCGCAACCTACGGCATCGTGGGAGACGTGATGGAAGTTCTGCCGGTCATGATCAGGAAGTTCAAAGAAATAAGCGGCTAAAAAATTTTTGGACGCAGATAAACGCTGTCGTTCAATCTGCGTCATCAGCAAAAATCCGCGTCCAATAGCTTTATCGAGATTGGAACCTACATGAAAATCGCCTTCATCTTTCCCGGCCAGGGCTCGCAATACCCGGGCATGGCAAGGGAATTCATCGAAAATTTTCCTGAATCCAAGGAAGTGTTCGATCATGCCGGCCAGGTGCTCGGTTTCAATGTGGCTGAACTGTGCCTGCAGGGCCCCGTTGAAAAACTGAACCAGACCGAGAACACGCAGCCGGCAATCCTTACGGCGAGCATCGCGATTCTTCGTCCGCTCGAGCGTCGCGGCCTTTCCGCTGCAGCCGTTGCCGGGCACAGCCTCGGTGAATATACGGCGATAACCGCTGCAGGCGGGTTTAATTTCGTGGACGCCGTTTCTCTCGTTCAAAAACGCGGCCGGTACATGCAGGAAGCGGTTCCCGCAGGCGCCGGTCTCATGGCAGCCGTCCTTGGAATGGAGCGGCAGGACGTAGAAAAAACTTGCCTTGAAGCTGCTAAAAATGGTATAGTTGCCCCTGCAAATTATAACAGCCCCGGTCAAATCGTCATTGCCGGTGAAAAAAAAGCAGTTGAAAAGGCAATGGAACTGGCAAAATCGGCAGGAGCTAAAAAAGTAGTGCCTCTTTCTGTAAGCGTCCCGTCGCACTGCGGCATGATGGAACAGGCTGGCGAGCGGCTGGCAAAAGAATTGGAAAAAATATCGATCGCCGATCTTCGCATTCCACTCGTTAACAACGCAGATGCGAAGTTCCTGAAAGCCGCATCCGAACTCAGGCAATCGCTCGTAAGACAAATCAGCGCTCCGCTCTATTGGGAAGACTCGATTAAGAACCTGGTTGCCGAAGGCTTCGATACCTTTATCGAAATCGGACCTGGTAAAGTGCTTTCCGGCCTCGTAAAACGAATCGCACGGGAAGCAAAAATACTGAATGTTGAAGACATAAGGACCATGAATGATACGCTCAGTGCTGTTGGAGCTTGATCGAAATTTCACTATACCGGGGAGGTTTTGTATGAGTGTGATAATTTTCAGATCCACTATCCTGGCGTCAGCTGTAGCATCTTTTCTCATGATTTTCGGGAACGCGGCTTTCGCCGCTCAGGACGCTGCCACGATCGCTCAGCACATGAACAAGGAAAAGTATACAAAGTCGGAAATAAAATCGTACATGAAGGATATGAAGGGCAAAGACGTCACTGCCTCGGGCAAGGTCCAGGATGTTGAGAGCGGGAAACGGGGCGAAAAAGTAGTGCTGTGGATTACTGTTCCCGGCAGAGAGAAAAATTTTGTCGTCGACGCGATTGTGGATGATGTATCCAAGTTCCACAAGAATGACTCCGTGACCTGCACCGGCAAATTCGAAAAATACAACATATTCTCGTTGAACGGATTGACTCTCAAGGACAGTAAATGTTCAAAAAAATAATTCGTGAGCAGATCCCTGGCTTGCGATAGGAGCATTGAATGAGTTTGAACGGAAAAACAGCGCTCGTTACCGGCGCCGCGCAGGGTATCGGCAGAGATATTGCGCTCGCGCTTGCCGCTGACGGCGCAGATGTGGCAATTTGCGATATAAACCTGGAAGCGGCAGAGAAAACCGCAGCAGACATTGAAAATAAAGGCAGAAAATCGCTAGCGACCAAAGCCAATGTTGCGTCGTCAGCGGATGTAACGGCAATGATCGACCAGGTTGTCGCCAAATTCGGGAAGATCGATATCCTGGTAAACAACGCCGGCATTACCCGGGACGGTCTTATTCTCAGGATGAAGGAGGAGGACTGGGACCTGGTGCTCGGTATCAATTTGAAGGGGTCATTTCTGTGCGCCAAGGCCGCGCTCAAATATATGAGCAAGCAGCGGGGCGGGACGATCATCAACATCGCATCGATCGTGGGCGCGATGGGCAATGCCGGACAGGCCAATTACGTCGCTTCGAAGGCGGGCCTGATCGGTCTCACGAAAACAATCGCACGGGAATATGCGAACCGCGGCATAACGGCGAACGCGGTGGCGCCGGGCTTCATCGACACAGCCATGACTCAGGCATTGTCCGAAAACGTCAGGGCGGAACTCGCGAAGCAGATTCCAATGGGAAAGCTCGGCACAGCCGAGGATGTCGCGAACGCGGTACGCTTCCTCGCTTCTCCGTGGGCGTCGTACATTACCGGCCAAGTGATACACGTGAACGGCGGAATGTATATGTAATGGTAGTGCGGATTCCGGATTCATGTTCATCATATCAATAAGATCAGAAAATTAGGATACAACTACAGGAGGATAACAATGGCAGATATAGACGCAAAAGTGAAAAAGATTATTTCCGAGCAGCTCGGTGTGCCCGAAGGCGACGTAAAACCTGAGGCGTCGTTCGTCAACGACCTGGGCGCTGACTCGCTCGACACCGTGGAACTCGTCATGGCGCTGGAAGAAGAATTCGGCGTTGAAATCCCGGATGAAGATGCAGAGAAAATAGCGACGGTCCAAAACGCTATGGATTATATCAAGGCAAAAGCCAAGTAGTGTTTCAGCATTGAACCGAAAGTATTTTTGAAATATTTTTCCGAAAGCCAGAAGACCGACCCGCAGACACGGCGCCGGTTTTTTGGCTTTTCGGATTTTTTATCCTATAAGGCATTGAACCGCGGATAAACAGGTTCACAGAAACAGATATCGATCGTAATCCGAAGGCGGATGTCGGACAATCGAGTTTAAAGCTGTTGTGTTTACCGCTGTTGAGTCCTTGGCCGAATGCAGGAGGGTCTTTTGAGGAAAAGAGTCGTCGTTACCGGGGTCGGAATGATAACGCCCGTCGGCCTCGATACCGAAACAAGCTGGGAAGGTCTGATCAGCGGCAAGTCCGGAATCGGTCCGATAACGCAATTCGATGATAAAACCGTTCCCACACAGATAGCAGGCGAGATCCCGGGCTTCCAGCCCGAGAAGTACATCGAGCTTAAAGAGATCAAGAAAATGGACCGCTTTATCCAGCTCGGGATCGCCGCCAGCCAGATGGCCATGGACATGTCCGGCCTCAAGATCACGCCCGAGAACGCCGAGCGCATCGGTGTCATGGTGAGCGCAGGCATGGGCGGGCTCCCGTCCATCGAGAAATACCACAAGGTTTATCTCGAGCGCGGTTTCCGGAAAATAACTCCGTTTTTCATCCCGATGCTGATCATAAACGAGTCCGCCGGAATGATTTCGATCAGGTACGGCGCCAAGGGACCGAACATCTGCGTGGTCACGGCATGCGCCACAGGGACCCATTCTATCGGCGATGCCTTCAAGTGGATACAGCGGGGCGACGCGGACGCCATGATCGCCGGCGGATCGGAATCGTGCATCTGCGTCCTCGGCGTGGGAGGGTTCAATGCCATGAAAGCCCTTTCAACCCGCAACGCTGAACCCCAGCGCGCGAGCCGTCCGTTTGATACTGAACGGGACGGGTTCATCATGGGCGAGGGATCCGGAGTGGTCATCCTGGAGGAAATGGAATTCGCGCTTAAGCGTGGCGCCCGGATTTACGCCGAGATTATCGGCTACGGAGCGTCGGGCGATGCATATCACATCACAGCGCCCGCTCCGAATGGGGAAGGCGCTGCACGCTGCATGAAGATGGCGATCAAGGACGCCCGCATCGATCCGGCCGAAATGGGGTACATTAACGCCCACGGCACTTCCACGAAGTTCGGCGACGAGCTCGAAACAACTGCGATCAAGACCGTGTTCGGCGACAGGGCTTACAAAATCCCGGTAAGCTCCACGAAATCGATGACCGGGCATCTGCTCGGCGCTGCCGGGGGTGTGGAGGCCGTCATATCCGTTCTTGCCATGGATCGCGGCGTTCTGCCGCCGACCATCAACCTGGAGCACCCCGACCCGGAATGCGACCTCGATTATGTTCCAAATGTCGCGAGAAAAGCTTCTGTAGAGGTGGTCATGTCTAATTCCTTCGGGTTCGGCGGCACCAATGCGTGCCTGGTCTTCAGAAAATTCCGGAAATAAACCCTGTCCGGGTAACCGTAATACGGGCGGCTTTCTGTGACGGAGTACTATGCCTTCCCTCTTGGACATGCAGGAGCGCATCGGCCATCGGTTCAGCAATCCCGAGTTGCTCGAACGCGCCCTCACTCACAAGTCCTACGCCAACGAAAACAAAGTGCCCTACCATAATGAACGGATGGAGTTCCTCGGGGACTCCGTCCTCAATTTCCTTGTTAGTGAATATTTAATGAAGTTGTGTCCGGCATCAAGCGAGGGTGAACTTTCCAAACTCCGCGCCTCCATCGTCAGCGAACCCGCTCTGGCGGCCGTTGCCCGCAGGCTCGGACTAGGGACTTATCTGCTGCTGGGGCGCGGAGAAGAGCAGACAGGGGGCCGGAACAAGGACTCCCTGCTTGCCGACTGCCTGGAAGCGCTCATTGCGTCCATTTACCTCGATGCCGGTAAACAGACGGCCGAAGCGTTCGTGATACGCTTTTTTGAAGAAATAATGAGGTTAAGCTGCAGCATGCCCTCAGCGCTGGACTACAAAACCGAACTCCAGGAACTCTGCCAGGACCGTCTCAGGCAGCTCCCGGAATACCGGATTGCTTCGGAGACCGGTCCGGACCACCAGAAGCAGTTTGAGGTCGAGGTTTTGATCAACGGAAACGTGAAAGGCCGCGGCAGCGGCAAAAGCAAGAAAGAGGCAGAGCAACGCGCTGCCAAGGAAGCCCTGGCCGGGTTTGGCCGGGAAATCCGCTCTTGACCGCACGCGCAGTGTCATAGATTTTCAATTTGCATTTTCCAATTTGCAATTTTCAATGAGTTACTTTATGATCATCCCCTTCTTCATCCCCCATTCCGGATGTCCGCATCAATGTATTTTTTGCAACCAGAAAAATATTACCGGCATGCAAAAATCGGTAGAGCCTGTTTCCCTGTCCGGAAAAATCAAAGAATATCTTGAGACTGGTACGGCGACTGAGTCCGCCCAGATCGCCTTCTACGGCGGAACATTCACGGCGCTCCCACTCGATCTTCAGCAAGCTTACCTCAAAGCAGCCGATCCGTTCATTCGGTCCGGGCGGATCAGGAGCATCAGGCTCTCGACGAGGCCGGACTGCGTCAGCGCGGAAATTCTGACAATCCTTAAACAAGGTCACGTCGAAACCGTCGAACTCGGCGTCCAGTCAATGAACGATACCGTATTGACCATGTCGGGTCGGGGTCACACGGCATCGGATACCGTAAACGCGGTTAGAATGCTTAAGGAACAGGGGTTTGAGATAGGCATGCAATTGATGCCGGGTCTGCCCGGCGATTCTATCGAGCAATTCATGGAAACAGTTGAACGGACGATAGCGCTCGGACCGGACTTCGTGCGTCTTTACCCGGCGCTCGTGATCAGGGACACTCCGCTCGAGAAGCTCTATTGTACCGGACGCTATTCTCCTCTCTCACTTGATGAAGCCGTCAATCTCTGCAAAAAAGCGCTTGTGAGATTTGAAACAGCGCGAATCAGGGTAATCAGGGTCGGCCTTCAGCCGACGGAAGAATTGGAAAAGCCGGGAACGATTCTCGCGGGCCCTTACCATCCCGCCTTTCGGCAGCTTGTGGAATCGTCAATTTTGCTGGAACGCATGAGAGCGGCCTTATACGCCGGGAAGTGCACGCCTGGCAGCGCATTATTTCTCGTCAATCCCGGGGACGTCTCGAGCGCGATCGGCCAGAAGCGATCGAACATTAAGACGCTTAAAAAACAGTTCGGGCTGAACAACGTCCTTGTTCAGCCCAATGATACTATCCCGCGAAGAAGCGCCAGGCTTGTCGAATCATGAAACAGCCGTAACCTCTTATCCTGAAAACGGCAGTTGGACGCAGATTTCGCAGATTGACGCAGATTCTAAAACCGGAATTCTGGTTTTGTTTTTATCTGCGAAATCTGCGTAATCTGCGGATAAAAAAATGACCTGAGTAGTTACAGAATTTTTAGAGAAAAAAATTCACCCGAAGGGTGACTGCTTTTACGATACAAGAACGTTTTTTTATCCGACCTTATCCGCGTTTATCCGATTTTTCTGCGTCCCAATGCTCTTTTTAGGCTTATTCTTATGCAATCCCGAGCGGCACAGGCGCATAGCGTCGCAGACGCAGACGCCGGCACGCTGACAACGTCCTCACTTTCGATATGAGGCCCTGCCGATGTTTCAATATCTTTAACAGGCGTTTCGATTTCATATCTCCGTTCCTTTTCCCATGAATTCCGATTCCCAGTGCTTCTGGGTCAGTGACTTCGCGTTCTGCCCGTATTCCGTCATCCGCTTCCGGTAATCCTGGTCATTCAGGGCGTGTTCGGCGTTTTCATCCATGGGCCGCGCCCCGAACTCATTCACCCGTACAAAGGCTTCATTATAATGATCCCTGACTATGCAGGGGACAATGAAATTGCCGACCTTATCGGGCGGCTGGGTGTAACCATACTCGTCCTGCCACGAGCGGATTGAGTTGAAATACGGCGAGAACAGGACTTCATTCAACGTCTTGTTGTTCCGGTAAAGGTCGTATATGTTCGTGACGTAATACGGATAAAAAATGCAGGGCGCGATATTGCCGTTCCAGTCTATGTAAAAGTGCCCGCCCGGCCGGCCGGCTGACATGCACCCGACCGTATAGGGCCCTCCGTTCCAGAAATCCACCAGAAAGAGACTCGATTCCTTGATCATCCGCTGTTCTTTCTGGAAGAGGGCAACACGCTGCTCCGGCGTGACCATCATGTCCATGCCGCAGCTCCCACCGATCGGCATGTACTGGAAGATACATCCGTACACTGCCCCCATTTCCTTGAAAAAGAAATCCGCGAATTTGTCCTTCATTATTGTATCCGCGTTCTGGCGCGTAGCGGTCACACTGATGCCGAAGGGAACCCCCGCTCGCCGGAGATTCTCCATGGACCTCAGGATCATTTTGAAAACACCCCTGCCCCGGCGCTGGTCGGTTTCTTTTTCAAAGCCCTCAAGAGAAACAGCGGGCGTAACGTTCCCCAGGTTTGCCATTCTTCGGGCGGTCTCCTTTGAGACCAGGATGCTGTTTGTGTACATCATGAAATACTGGTCTTGATGCGCTTCGAAGATATTGAATATCGTTTTTTTGCCGTCCCGGTATAGAAGAGGCTCACCCCCCGAAATGGCCGTAAAATGTGAGCCCCAAAGCCTCTTTTTTTCCTCCAAAATTTTGTTGAAAACGTCGTATGCCAGCGATTCGGAATTGCCGGATGAACCGCCCGAAGCATAGCAGCCTTTGCAGAAGAGATTGCATTTTTTAGTCGGACTTATCGTAAGGAAAGCCGGAGGATAGACGCCGTACTGCTCGCGGAAAGGGCCGCAGCGGTCCTCTTCTCCGAGCAAAACTTTACCCACAAAATTGCTTAAGATAGACCTCGATGCAGCCGGCGAGATCCTCTCTTCGGTCATCGCCTTGTCTATCGAACGCAGGAGATTTTTCAGGATAAGGTACCGCCCCTGCTGAACGCGCGGCGGACGCTTCTCTTTATTACCCAGAACAAAATCGCTGTATAATTTCTCTTCAGCCTTTCTGAGGATAAGTTTGCGCACCGATTCCTTGCGCAAAATAAAATTAAGAACGTCGGGCGGCACTTTTTCCCAGAGCTGATTCAGTTCCATGTTCTCCTCCGTTTCCCCAGTCGAGCCGGAACAGTTGCATCAAAAAGCAGTCCTGAGAAGCAATCCCCTGCTGAGCTTCCTGCTTGAAATTTGATAAGATCTGTCACGGACATCGATATGCGGCGCTTTCAACGCGTCTAGAAGGACGGATGGTTTCCTGGTTTGATGTGAAAACAATTATTCACAAAGGATTTCTAATATTATAATTAAGGTTACCAGTGGATGTTTCTTTGTCAATCGTACTAAACTATGAAGAATTGCCTTGAGTAGATTTTTCTAAAATCGAAGGTATTATAAAAAGGTGAAGGCTGGAAGGATTGATTACGAATATTCGCAAGACTCTGGAATCTGTATCGAAATAAACAAAAATCCATTGCCGAGGCGCTGAGAGGCGGAGAAAACGATTTTAAAAATTAATTGCCGTTAAAATCCGACTTACGAACAAATCAATAGTTTGATGATCTCGTAAAAAGTCGTCATTCCCGCTTGTCGGGAATCGTTTCGCCATACAACATGTTGATAAAGAAGGATTCCGGACAAGCCGGAATGACGGTCTTTCGGCGATTTTCGACTTTTTACGAAACCATCAAATAGTTGCTTCAGGCTCTTTTTTCGGTAATCAGGCATACACCTGAGAATATCAGGCCTGTCGAGCCGTCAAGACTTATTGCTGTCCCCTTTTTTACGATGGCATCCCCGATTCGTGCGAAAAGTTCCCCGTATTTATCAATCTCGATGGACATGCCGGTACATGCCAAGACCGCGTTTATCCCGAATTTTCGTGCAAGTACTGCAGCATGTGACGTAACGCCTCCCGCCGATGTTATAATGCCGCTAATCACGGGCATAAGAGAGACGTCATCGGTGCTCGCCGTCATTCTGAGCAGGATCACCGGCAGTCCGCTCTCCCTGTGAAGGCGGACCACTTCGTCGCGGTCCCGCGCAAAAGACGCAACGCCGCTTAAAGCTCCTCCGTATCCGCCGATTCCCCTCCCGATGATGGTATTTTCCATCATGCACACATCGCTGAACCTCAACGGGCGGCCGCCGCTGAATTCCATTCGCCGGGCCTGCAGGAGAAAAATCTTTTTTGTTCCGTCCGGCTGCAGGACATAGGTAGCTTCGATCTCCTGGGGAAGCCCGCCCATGGCCTGCTCCACTTTCCGACCAAGGTCCCGGTGCAGTTCGTACAAATGGGGATCAACTTCTTCGAGGCTCAACGTTGTCTGCCGGGCTTGTCCGGGAGCCTTCTCCGCAATCTGGATTTTGCCGATCGGACGGTTCCTGTGCCTGCCGTAAACCAGATCATCTCCGCTGGCTCCTTCGCGGGTCTCGCCGTAGATTTCCTGCTCATAGGTAAACGGATTGCGGGTAAAAAAGACGGATGCGCCGGACCCCGCCGTGTTCCCTGAAACCATCTGCATCAGCATAACAGCCGTGCCCCATTGTTCGGAGATCTTCAGCGCCCGCCTGAATGATTTAGCGCGCTCCGTAAACCATGAAGCATAAATAGAGCGGACGCTTTGGCCCAGCTGCTCATAGACGTCATCGGGAATAGCAAGCCCTTTGCTGCTGATTTCCTCCTGATAAAGCTCGACAATTCTTTTCAGGTGCGCTCCGTCAAACTCCGCCTCCTGCTCGAACACACGGCTTTTCTTGACAATAGTATTCATGATGGTTTCAAATATTTCCGGATCAAGGCCGAGCACCACAACTGAATACTGTTCGATGAATCTCCGGTATGAATCCCAGGCAAGCGCCTCGCCGCTCTTTTCTGAAAGCCCGTCAAGCGTTTCCCTGTTCATTCCGCAATAGAGTAGGGAAGACAATATACCCGGCATGGATACGTAGGAACCGCTCCTGACGGACAAAAATAGCGGTCTTTCAGGGTCCCCGAATCCGGCGCCTGTCCTGCGTTCGATATCAGAGACCGCGTCTTTCAGAAGATTCTTGAATTTCGGGCCGTGCAGAGATCCGATTTCGTGCGTATGTGCGGCCGGAAAGACTACGGCTGCCGGGACAGGAAAACCCCTTCCCTGGAGAAGCGCAAGGTTTTTCGCTTTGCTGCCGAGCTGGGGACCGAGTCTCATTACATCCGCGCGCCCTATCTCAGAGAGCGGATAAAAGCGCCGCTCCTCTGATAATTTTTGCTCGTTTAATACCGGGTCCTGAAGGGTTAAAGCAGTATCCGAGAAAGCGATCTGAAGCTGTTCCACCATTCGGTCCGACTCAATAAGACCGGGAACCGTACTGATGATATTCCTGACCACGATATCCGCCGCCTTTTGAGCAAAGTCGTGCGCTGCCTGATCAAGGTTCATCAGGGACTGGGGCAGTTCGTCTTTGGGGAACCGGTTGATATCAGCGAGGCATTTCTCCTGGAAAATACGGTTTATTGATTCCGCGATCCAGGCAAGTTCTTTCTGCCACAGAGCCAGTATGTCGCGCACCTGCGACAGGTGCAGTTTATTTTCAATTACCGCAACCCCCAGTTCTTCCAGCTGCATATTCTCAGCCCCATGGATCTTTAAAATGCCGTATCCGGAGGCAAGGATTTGGAGCCATGAAAGCGCCTCTTGCAGAGTAAAACCATTTTTTGCCCGCTCAATGCTCTCAGTCGCTTCTTCCAGAACCACTCTTGCTTTGGCATCCGCGCGCAGCAGTTGCGCCATTGCATCAAACTTGGGTTCATGATACGTGCCGAGCACCGAAGGAATCCCGAACGCAATGTGCCGTTTGAAATAAAGTGATTCGGTGGCGACAGTTTTTTCCTCCGCCAGGACGAGCTCTCTCAGCTTTTGCACATAATCAACATGTTCCGCCAATACCCGGACGGCATCTCCCCGCCTGAAATCCCGGTCACTGAGAGAATACTTCTTCATGAGCTCACGGTACAGCATGCAGATGAGCAGAATCTTTGAAGGTATTTCACCGCGGTCCCCGCTTTTCACTATAGTATCGTGCAGTTCATTCTCAGTGAGCTGCATGAGCCTCTCCAAATGAAGGCCTTCAGCGTCGAGCACTCTCATCCCTTGAAAAACAGGTTTTATTCTTTGAGCATACCCATGGAAAAGCGCGCGGTTCAAACCGTGATAAACATCCGCGGGAACGGCTTCGCGCACCAGGGAGGGATCATCGAAAACCCAGGAAGCGATGATCTTTTCAATCAAGCGTACATTGTAGTTGCTCGCATTCACATGGACCTGTTTCCTCAAAAAGTACAGGACCGGATCGTTCCCCCAGGAATCTATCTCCGTAGAGTAATCCCGTATCGTGCTCACGGCCCCGACTTCGTGATAGTAGACCGGCAATTTTTCCAGCAAGAGGTAATTCAGAAGAAAATCATTCTGCATTGCCGCGGAATTCAGATACGAGGAAACCCTTCGCTGGAAAAGCCTGTCATCGGGGATGAATGCTCCGCTGATGGAGAGGTTCGCAATGACGTGCACAAGAACATTCCGAAGCTGTCCCTGTCCGACCTGCAACACGTCCATAAATCTGATAAGGCGGTCCAGATGCAGCGGGTTGGCGATCTCGGCCCAGGTTTCGGTCGATAGCTCGCGTACCTTCGGAGCAGGTATCACAATCTGTTCGATGATGGCCGAGTACTCATCCGAAAGCTCTTTGCGGCCGGAATCGAGGACCGCCCCCGCAACCCCGGCGTCCAGGAGCAGCTCTTCCAGCGCGGGCGAAGGTATACGGCTCATCGCGCTCAGCAGCGCACGGCACGCCTCAACTTTACCGTAGGAGACCAGTTTACGGATTATGAGCTGTATGCTCGCTTTTATAGTATCAAGCGCGGCAGAAGACATAAAGCGCAAATGGTCGAAAAGCCGGATCAGGCCCGATACGAACAAGTCGGCTGACCCTGCATTCATTGCGCCCGCGATCGTCTCGTACAACCGCTGCACGGTCTTAGCTTCGTCCAGCAGACCGGTATTTAACGCGAAGAGAAATTGGAATACCTTTCCAATTTCCTTGTTTTCCAGGGAGCGGCCGGCTTCGGCAAGCTTGCCCAGGAGCTGCCTCCGTCCCTGGCTGGTGTACAGCATAATCAGTTCATATTCCTCGCTGTTGAAATGCGCTCTCAGCATATCTACGGTCGATTCAGGAAGAAGAGGAAGAGCGGTTATCTTTTTCCTCAACGATTCAAGAAGCGATTCGAGCAGGGGCTCCGTTTCAATATCCGCGAACCGCCCAGCAATTGAAGAAAGAATGCGCACCGCCGTTTGCGGTGTCACGGACAGATCCAGCGAAGAAGCTTTCAGTTCTTTCAGCCATTCCCCGGCAGCCATGCGAATTTTCCTGCCGTCCCCTTCATGCTCGAGCGGAAGCGCGATTAAATCGAGAACATTCTCCACAGGCTTGCCCGCATCTGCTGAGCCGGTCCTTTCCGCGCTCTTGACTGAAAAATGGACCAGGATATCGAATGACCCGTAGAAAACATCCGGGGCAGACCAGAAAAGATCTGCAGAAAATGTATGCAGTTGCCGTGAAAATGAATTCCAGTCCTTCTTTGTCGAAAAAACAGCTGCAATAATGCCTTCAGCCTTTCTGAGCAGTCCTACCCTGTTTCCCAAACGAACGGTCAGTTTTCTGAAATCGAAGCCTTTCAGTTCCTCGGACAATTCAGCAGCTGAAATATATATTCCACGGTTGTTTTCCTTTTTGAGCAGGAAAGTCCCGATATGCCTGCCCGACTGCACGATGTCGATCTGTAGGTCCTTTGCCTCGCGGACCGTGTCGCCAGGCGCCTTCAGCTCGAAGAACCCGTTCCCGACCCTTGCCCTCGCAAGCTCATTGCCCCTGCCTATAAGCGACGCATCATAGTTCCCCTGCGGCATTGCGAGTATTGTCCCGTTGAGGGTGATGGAATCGCCTTCTTCGATCATGCAGAAATCCGTGACAGCAAGCGAGGTAATAGCTCCCTTATACGCGGTAGAAAGAGTCCCGACCAGGTAGTCGAGGCTGCATAATTCCCGTGTCGAATTCATAACATATCTCCCTCCTTAATTTTACCACCGTAAAACGAAACACTTTTCGCGCAAAGACGCAAAGGGCGCCAAGAAAAGCATAGCGTTACCTATCAACCTGGGACGCAGATGAACGCGGATTTTCGCTGATAAACCAGACATTCCTGTCTTAATCCGCATTTATCCGATTTTATCCGCGTCCAAATGATGTCATTAATAACTGATTATCTCTGCGTCCTCTTCAAGAAATAACATATTGACACCGTTGCCGGTTACAGGTACTATCGTCGAAATTTAAGGGGATGCCATGGCCATTACTTATAAAGACGCCGGGGTCGATATCGATGCCGGTGATCTATTTGTACGCAGGATAAAACCGTATGTAAAGTCCACTTTCCGGCCCGAAGTCATGACGCATATAGGAGGGTTCGGAGGGCTGTTCGCCCTGAAGAAGTACAGGGAGCCCGTTCTCGTGTCCGGTACGGACGGGGTCGGGACGAAGCTAAAAATCGCCTTCCTGACCGGGAAACACGATACAGTCGGCATAGACCTTGTGGCCATGTGCGTGAACGACATTATCGTCCAGGGAGCGGAGCCGCTCTTCTTCCTCGATTATTTCGCAACCGGCAGGCTGAAGCCCACGGAGCATTCGGACATCGTTAAGGGAATCGCGACAGGGTGTAAACAATCGGGGTGCGCGCTCATCGGAGGCGAGACCGCGGAAATGCCTTCATTCTACGCCGAGGATGAATATGATCTCGCGGGGTTCGCCGTGGGGGTCGTCGAGAAGAAAAAGATCGTGGACGGTTCGAAGATAAGGCCGGGTGATGTCCTTGTGGGCCTGGCTTCTTCGGGGTTACACAGCAACGGCTATTCCCTGGTCCGTAAGGTCCTTTTGGAAAAGGCCGGTTATGGACTTAAGGATGTGCCCCCCGGACTAGACAAGCCGCTCGGAGAGGTACTGCTCACACCGACCCGGATTTACGCAAAGACGATCATGGCACTCATGAAGGAATTCGATATTCGCGGAATGGCGCATATTACGGGCGGCGGCATCACCGAAAACACGCCGCGCATGCTGCCGAAAGGCGCTTCAGCCCTGATCCGGAAAGGGACCTGGGACATTCACCCTGTCTTCGGGCTCATCCGGGAAAAGGCCGATATTGATGACGAAGAGATGTACCGCGACTTCAACATGGGGATCGGGATGATCCTGGCAGTCCCTGCCAGGCAGGCAGAAGCCCTCCTGAAGAATGCGAAGAAGCTCGGGGACAAGGCATATCGTATCGGCGAGATCGTGAAGGGGAAGCAGGTTGTAAAGTATGCGTAATTTCAAATTGTAAAATGCAAATTGCAAAGTGCAAATTTTTGAACTGGTTCCTGTTCGTTTGAAATTTGCAATTTACAATTTGAAATAGAGGCTTTTATGAAAAGACTCAAAATCGGCGTCCTCGTCTCCGGCCGCGGCTCGAATCTCCAGGCCATCATCGATAACATCGCGAACGGGTCCCTTTCAGCCGAGCTTGTTGTGGTAATAAGCGACCAGGCCGATGCATACGCTCTCGAACGCGCCGCCAAGCACAATATTCCCGGTGTGCATCTGGACGCCAGCGGCTTCAATGGCAGGCGCGATGCTTATGACGGCTTGATCGTCAAGGAACTCCGGAAACGCGGTGTGGAACTTGTCTGCCTGGCGGGGTTCATGCGGATGATTACGCCGAAGCTGATCAGCGCTTATCCGAACAGGATCCTGAATATTCACCCCGCTCTGCTCCCATCCTTCCCCGGCCTCCATGTCCAGAAAGCGGCCATCGCGCACGGGGTCAAATTTTCCGGCTGCACCGTCCACTTCGTTGACGAAGGCATGGACACAGGGCCGATCGTCATTCAGGCCGTCGTACCTGTCCTGGACAGCGATACCGAGGACAGCCTCTCCGAGCGGATACTTGCCCAGGAGCATAAGATCTATTCACGCGCCATTCAATTGATTGCGGAAGGAAGACTCAGCATAAAAGGCAGGCGGGTACTGGTTCGCGACGCGGAGCAAAAGAAGAACGACTTCCTTATAAATCCCTAAGCCGGACAAACCGAGACCTAAACAAATTCATTTTAGCCGCGGATGCACACACCCTGCTGTTGCCAAGACGCGGGCACAGGCTGATGAACACGGATAAAGGCAAAAGTTCTTGTAACTACTCAGGTCATTTTTTTATCCGCAGATTACGCAGATTTCGCAGATAAAAACAAAACCAGAATTCCGGTTTTAGAATCTGCGTCAATCTGCGAAATCTGCGGATAGAAGGGCTTTTTCTTAGATTTGTCTTAATGCTGTTCTGAAAAGAAGCTGAATAGTTGTGTTAATCCGTGGCAAAGTATAAGATTTTTTCTTCCCGTTTTTGAGAATAATTTGATTTGTACTGACTAATCCGGACAAGCCGGAATCGAAAGATCGAACCCAAAAGGCGAGCCTCACCGCTCTCTCTTACTTTTTTTTCTCCTATCCCCCTATTAATCCATCCTAAACGTTGAATTACGGAACTAAGTATTGAAAAAAGTATTAGACTGGTTTATAGTGTTGCATAAAAGTGCATTTAAGTTTAATAAAATTCCGTGCTTTTTCGTCAGTCACAGAACCGTTGCAGCGATTACTGGTAAATTAGATGTTGACCAACACACTTGACCTCAAACAGCGGTTGCTATGGCTTGTAAATGTCAGATGGGCAGGAATACTCGGCGTACTCATCATTACTCACGTGCTGCGCGAAGTTGCGGTAATGTCCTTCTCCCTTATTCCCGTCTACGCCATTCTCGGCACAGCGACCGCCTGCAACCTCGTTTACCAGTGGAAGCTGAAGTCTCCGCGCGAAAACCTCCAGCGCCTGGCTTTGGTCCAGATCATTCTCGACCAGCTTATCCTCGCTTTTGCGGTTTATTTCTCGGGCGGCTGTGACAGCCCCTTCATTTATTTTTTCATTTTCCACGTCGTGATAAGCGGCATCATTCTTCCGTGGCGCTTTTCCTTCGGCTTCGCCGGGGTAGCCGTGCTCCTGCCTTCGCTCGTTCTTGGTATGAAACACGTGGGCGTTCTGCCTCACTACGGCATCTTCAGAAACGAACCGATCATTTTCTCTGATTATACCGTGATCGTATCATATGGATTGGCGTTTATAAGCACAGTTTTCCTGACCGCCTATTTCGTTACCTACCTCAGCAAACAGCTGCACGAAAAAAACGAGGAGGTGCTGCGCCTTTATTCTCTCTCGGAGCGGCTGCGGTCTTCGATACGGTTTACCGAGGTCATTTCCATCATTGAGAACGAACTGCGCGGTCTGGTGGGGGCAAGCTCCAGCCGGTATATGCCGATCAATAAAGATCGCCGGCTGCTTACGCTGAGTGTCGGAAACCAGGAGCTGAATATTCCGCTGATCGACAAGAACAGTTTTACGGATGCGGTGCTCCGTGGTGTCGCTATGGTGGTAGACCAGCGGCTTGTTAGCTCGGATTATGAAATGAGGGCCCTCGATCTGATGGGGGCCAGGAGGTGCCTGGTCCTGCCGGTTATGGCTGCGTCGCTTCAGCCCTGCTTCGAGTATTTTCATTGCTCCGATACGCACTGCCGCGCGTACGGGCACCCGGGGGAAGGAAGATGCTGGGAGCTCGCTGGAACCCATTGCAAGGGAACGATGCTCGGCAATTACCTGGACAAGCTGGCGCTTTGCGTAAGCTGCGAGCTTTTCAGGCCGGTCGGCGCTTTCCTCATGAATTTGCCCAAGGAATATATTCCACTCATGAATGCGAACATGGACTCGTCGATGCGGCTTCTGGATGCCGCAGGGCTGGCTGTATCGAACGCCCTGCTGTACGAGAAAACAATGCAGCTTTCCAAAACCGACGGACTTACCGAGCTCAAGAACTACCGGGAGTTCAAGGAGGTGCTTGACGGCGAGGTCCTGAGATCGAAACGCTACAAAAGGACCTTCAGCCTGCTGATGATAGATGTCGACCATTTCAAGCATTACAACGATACGAACGGCCACCCTCAGGGAGATGTTCTTCTGAAAAAACTGGCTGACATTCTCAGGGACAATTTCAAAGAAACGGACATTGTGGCCAGGTACGGCGGAGAGGAATTCGCGGTCCTCCTGCTCGAAACCGGAGAGAAGAACCAGGCGATTGCGATCGCGGAACGGCTGAAAAACATGGTAGACTGGTGCAAGTTCCCGAAGCAGGAGACCCAGCCCGGCGGGAAGGTCACTGTCAGCATCGGCGTCAGCAGTTTTCCGGAGGACGGAATGACCGCAGAAGAGGTTCTTCAGGCAGCGGATGCAGCCTTGTACCGGGCAAAGAAGGAAGGCAGAAACAGGGTAATGGCCGCGGGCATAGCTTTCTAGCAGCGCTGTTGAAGAACCCTCTGTCCACCCTTCGACAGGCTCAGGGCGAACGGAGGGATCGATGAAATTATTTACTCTTATCCGTTCGTGGTGAGCCCTGTCGAACCACTCAAAAAGACTCTTTCAACAACCTGCTAGTGCACTGTAAAACTAATTCTTGATTGTATTGCACCCTTAGCCGCGTCCAGTAGTCAGTTACAAATCGAATTCCTCTCAAAACGGCAGGACTATTTACCGCGAAGTCGCGAGGAACGCGAGGACAGCGAAATTCCCGTAATATGCCACAGGATAGTATTGCCTTCCTGGCGACCTTTGCGCCCTCGCGGTTCAATCTTTTTAGTGCCGGCTTGTTGCTTAAAGCACACCGGAATGACATCGTGGAACTATTAACCAACTAGGGTTACGTTGTACTAGTCAATTCCTGAATTATGGACAAGGGAACTTCGCCGTAGATTTGCAATTTGCAATTTGATATTTACAATTCTTCTCTGCCGCTCTCTCCCTCGCCTCTCATTCTATAATACTTCTCCATCTCCGCGCTAAATCTCGCCTTGTCGATGGCCGCGATTTCGATGCCTTCTCCCGGCGTACCGGCTTCGGTATAGAACCGCTCCGGCAGAAAATCGTCAGATGGTGTAAACCCGTTCAGTTTATTATAGCTTCGCTCTGCGAGAATTACCTCCTCGCCCAGCTTCATAAGCCCCTGCCCCGTAAAGTTCTCGCCTGTTGCCGATGCCAGGAGATGCGCGTACTCCTCGATCGATGCTCCGAGAAAAGCGAAGGCGCAGACCGCAAGCGAGTCCACGATTGCATTATTGTCCTCGGCGATCTTGATCATGCGCGCCTTGCCTTCAAAGCTGAAACGGTCCACGGCAACAGGCCTTCTCAGGATTTCCTGGCTGATCGGATACGCGCGCAGATGGCACCCGCCGCGGGTCGATGTTCCATAGGCCAGGGCAATGCCGTAGGACCCGCGCGGGTCGTAGGCTGGAAGCTCGAGTCCTTTAACCGACATGGATAGTTCCGGCTTGCCCAGAAACGTGCAAAGCCTCTTCGAACCCTCGGCCGGCATTTCGCCTTCGCCCTCACGGAACGCGGTCTTTTTCAGCATATCGAGGATCTCGTCTCCAGTAAGAAACCTGCCCCTCGCTTCGCCGAAAGCGGCAAGCGTTGCGGCAGCCGAGATGCTGTCCATGCCGAGGCTGTTGCAGAGAAGGTTCGCCTTGATGATGGATTCCGCGTCGGAATTGGCATTCAAAGCGCCGAAGTGAGAGAGGGTCTCGTACTCCGGCACCGGCCTGCCGCAGGAGGTCAGTTTCTTGCACTGGATGGGACAGACTGCGCAGCCGTGCTTCTTGAAGCCGAATTCTTTCTTCAGGCTCGGCCCGGAATATGACCCGGACTCCGGGAAAAAGGTTTTTTTGAAGTTCTCCGTGGGCGCCATATTTCTCCTGGCTATGACGTCCACAAGTGTCGAAGTTCCGTACTCTCCAAGCCCGAGTTCCCCCATAACAACGGGCGAAGCGCGAAGAAGCCTCATCACATCTTCCTGGGCTTTCTTGAAACCAATGGGGTCTGCTATGGAAGTTTTTTTCGTTCCGTCCACGACGATCGCTTTCAGGTTCTTCGCGCCCATAACAGCGCCCAGACCGCCGCGGCCCGCTGAATTCGCTCCACCGATCATGATGTTCGCGAACCTGACCAGGTTCTCCCCTGCCGGCCCTATACAGGCTGAAGTGCCTTCAGTCTCGAGAAGCTGGTTCGTCTCCTGGCACCCCTTTCCGCGCAGCCTCGAAGCGTCTTTGATTTCCACCTTGTCGTCCTTGATGGAAATATAGACCAGTGCCGGCGCCTTGCCCGTTACCACGACACAATCATAGCCCGCGGACTTGAGCTTGATCGGGAAAGTGCCGCCGACCGAAGAGTCCGTGATCGTATCGGTAAGCGGAGAGCGCGAGACAACGGACATGCGGGAAGAAGCAGGCGCAGGAGTTCCGGACAGCGGTCCTACAGCAAAGATCAGGGGTATACCACTGTCATAGGGATCGAGCCTGAAGTGATTCTTCATCAGTTCAACGCCCAGTCCCCTTCCGCCTATTCGCGTTGAAAGAAGCTGTTTGTCCAGGACCTCGGTCCGGACAGTGCGGCTCGACAAATCAATATGGAGAGCTTTTCCATGCCAGGAATTCATAGGGGATGATAATACTTTTTAACAAAGCAGGTCAAATAAAAACAGGAAGCATTCTCTGGAAAGCACGATCAGAGACGCATATCGGTATCTGCCATGACAACAAACGGTTTCGGCCTGTGATTGATAAACTCGTTGAACCCGGTTACGAATGTTATATAGGCCTCAACGTCAACCCGCCCGGCTTCGATAAAGGGATTATGTCGCGAACACGCAACTGTTTCCATATCTTTTTGCAGCTCAGCGGAATGAGCCTGTGACCGAATCTCATCTTCTGCTGCCTTGGAAAGCGTCATCACAGATCATTTACCTCCTTGAGCAAATCCTGCGCATCGAGGATTTCAGCATATCTCCTGATCAATTGCAGATCGAGCGAACCTTTTCTGACGGACGCGAGAGCCTTGATGTCGGCCATATCCGCATCCTTTCTGGACGGATTGTTCCTCATGGCCTGCAGCTTCAATCCGATAATATCCTCCGGCATGAGCACCTTTATTTTGAATTGTCCCCCGAAGATTTCCTTGCCGGCCGCCCTCTCCAGCATTTCGAGGCTCGCCTGCCTGAATGCGTGAATATAGTCGATTTCGCCAAACACGGGCAAAGGTGAAACGTATTGGGAGACGTTGTCGCTTTTAAATTTGCGCTCATATCCCATTTTCTGCATGATTGCATCGATTTTCCCAGTGTCGTCGCGATCAATCAAAAAATCCAGATCCACCGTCGACCTTCCCACACCCCAGAGCCCAAGCGCGAATCCCCCCATAAGGGCGTACCGCACGCCCATTTCCTCGAAACGCCTGAGCAGTATCGAAATGACTGCCTTGAAGTCCATACAGAAGTTAAACATATTCGCGGGAAAATTGCAAGGCAAGAACGACACTCAGTTCGTCCTGAGCCTGTCGAAGGATGAACGGAGAATTTATATCAGAAATCCAGCGGACTCTTTACTTCTTTCATCTCCTTGCCCGGAAGGCAGTGCGTGTAGATCATTGTCGTTCTGATATCGGCATGGCCGAGTAGAGTCTGAATCGTGCGAAGATCGTAACCTGCCTGCAAGAGATGTGTAGCGAATGAGTGACGGAAGGTGTGGGACGTGACGCGCTTGGTGAGCCTCGCCTTTCTGACAGCTTCGCTCAGCGCCTCCTGGACGTGCGAGTCACGAAGATGATACCGCCGCCGCTGCTTATTCTGCGCGATGAAGGTGAGCGATTCCTGCGGGAAAAACCAGAGGAGCTTCCTTCAGCAGGAGCCAACGGCTCCGAAAATCACGAGCGACCTCCCGCGGACTACGGCGCATCCCGCTTTGGCTGAAGCCTGGGATGCAAAGTCGCGGGGCTGCCAGACGAGGTCTTTCGCGGCTTTCGGATACTTCTTTTCAAGTTGATCGTCTAGAAATACACCGGCAAATCCCGCCTTGATGTCCTCATCATGAAGTTTCTTTACGGATTCTAATTGGGCCTGCAGTTCTGGAACGAGCCTCTCCGGTATAGGCACGGTCCGTGTCTTTTCACCTTTCCCCCGGACAGAGAGCAACCCTGTGTCGAAATTGAAATCCTTGACCCGCAGTTTACAGCCTTCCGAAATGCGAAGTCCGCAGCCGTACTGGAGTTGAGCAACGAGCCGGAACGGATGGTGGAGATTTTGCAAAACTGCATCGATTTCCTGCCGGGAAAGAACCACAGGGATGTAATTTGATTTCTTCGCGCGCGGGATGTCGTTATGGATTCCGAAATCTTTTTTGAGAACGTGCCGGTACAGAAACAACAAGGCGTTGAAAGCCTGATTCTGCGTCGATGAAGACACTTTGCAATCCACCGCGAGAAAGGTGAGATACGCCTTAACATCTTTTGACGACAGCTCCGCAGGGTCTTTATGTCTCAAGTAGCTCTGAAACTTGCGGATCCAGTCAGCGTAGTGCTTAAGCGTCTTCCGGGAGTAATGCCGGATCTTGATCTCGTCAGCAAGCAGCGCTATTACATTGTCCCATGCCGGAGACGCGGTCTTTCGAAGACAACGCCATTCATCGTATTGCTTACCGCTTCTGAGCCGCGGTGCGAAGGGCATGGAAGAGGCCGGCGGTTCGCAGACCATGCCGGATTCCTTCTTCAATTCTGCTTCCCGGGCTCGATCGTATTTTACCGGAGGCAAAGGCGCTGTGGACACCCTTTGCCCGGTGGCCAGGTAGACCTCCCTCTTATTCGCCTCTCTTTTTGGGGGAGACACTAGCCTCTCATTCATCGCCCCCTTCAAGTGGAAGGCTGTCCGCTCACTCATCTCCCCCTTCAAGGGGAAGACGGAGAGGGGGATGGGTTTAAGACCTGCACTTCCGGTGCTTTTTGTCGATTGAGACGCGAAGAACAGCGAAATCGCATCCGCAGCCTGCTCTACTTGCACGATGGTTTGATTCTTCGACCGCAGCTTGTCGGCGAACAGCTTCACTTGATCCGGTTTGGCATCAGGAAGCGGATATTTGGCACGAAAGTCAAGAAAGTATAGAAGCCACTTACGGTAATCGGCCCGGGAGAACAGAGGGACATTCCGCTGTTTCAGCATGTCATCAAATTTAACCTGAATATCTTTGGGTATAGGTTGCATGGCCGCCGGCCCTCCATAATGCTCATGAAATCTCAACCTTACGAGGTGACAAATGTTTCTGTTTTTTATTCGTCATTGCGAGGAGCAAAGCGACGCGGCAATCCAGATTTCTTATTCGAGAGAATTATCGCTGCGAGTAACCTGAATAGTCAACACTTTATCTTGACATGCCGGAAAGCATAAAATATACTCGCGATTAATGAAAAGTTGCAGAAATGCATCAAACTAATACCGGAATGCCGGTATTAGACTGGGCGCATCCACGGCAGCAAAAAGGTGCCTCATTATTGATCGAATGTGCATTTTTCCGAAGACTAATACCGGATTTTCGTAAATCACGGGACGGTTTGCGGCCCTTCAAACACTGGTTGTAAACAGAAAATAAGAGGATCATATGCGATTCAGGAAAAGCATTCGGCTCGCGAAAGGCTTAAGATTAAATCTCTCGAAGTCAGGACTCAGCTTAACTGCTGGTGTTCGTGGGGCATCTTTAAATTTCGGGCCTCGGGGTACGTACATGAACACCGGGATTCCAGGGACAGGACTATATAATCGAAAACGGATCGATAGCGGTTTACCGCGCTCTAAACCAGCCAAAGAGAAAATATACATAGATGTAAATATCAAAATTGATGATACTGGTCAGCCGATAATAAAAGACCATTATGGAGATCCAATCCTCGATGAGGCGTTACTGAGAAAAATTAAAAAAACGCCCGAATACAAGCAGAAACTTGAAGAGCTTGTCAGTGGTAAGAAAAGAGAGGTGGAAAACAATACAAGCGCCTTTATCCATATCTTTAAATTTACACCTGTCTTACTCGAGATAAAAACAATAGAACAAGAACTAAAAGAGATTAAAATCGAAACTTATGAAGTTAAACCTTTTTCCACTCCACGTCCTGAAATAGATGGTGTGCGAAGTGAACTTGCTAAAAAAGCAAAGCAAGAAATTAAGAGTGTGTTCTTTTGGACTTTGAAGAAGAAAAGAGCCGAATATGTCGATCAAAATATTCAGTTCGAGTACGATGCGGCCTTAAATCGGTGGCTTTCAGATAAGGAGACTTTTGAAAAGGCCGAAGCAGGGAAAAAAGAGCAAGAGGACGGGCGCTTGCTTGCAGCTTTTGAATCACGAAAAAACGAATTGAAAAATTTTCTATCAGGCGCGGAATATTATGTTCACAGCCAAATAGATTCCTTTCTCAAGTCGTTGTCCTTACCTGTTGATTTCTCTCTCAATTATGATTACGAACAAGAAAAGGGAATTCTTATGGTCGATCTTGATGTGCCAGAAATAGAAGATCTCCCAAAAGATAAGGCCAATCTACTTTTAAGCGGCAAATTATCGATCAAGTCGAAGACTCAAAAAGAACTCAAGGAAGATTACGTTCGTTGCGTTGTAGGATTAGCCTTCTTCTTCGCTGGGTCCTTTTTCAACATCAGTACAAACATCACTAAGATATTGGTGTCTGGGTACACACAGCGCATTGATAATAAATCAGGCGCACTTGAAGATCAATATATCTATTCGGTAGCTTTCGATCGATCAAAATTTGCCGAATTGTCAATCAAACATATAGAACCATTGGCGGCGGTATCGAACTTCAGACACATTCTTGATATAACTAAGACCTTTGAGATGAAAACGATTGAGCCCTTAACGGTTGCCGATCTGTAGATATCGATTATGCATTTTCTTAACCCCTATGGTTCAGATCGTTCCAACGAGCGCGTCAGTGAGTCGCGAAAAGCTCGCTCCTCACGCGCGTGTTAGTCCAGAAAATAATGACGGTCATAAAATGGACACAACGAACAACTTAAAATCTTCCGGTGTGGACGACCTTAATTACCACGTTGTTATGGCTATCCTTGAGGGATTCATCATTTTCATCAACTTCTTGGTCATGTTGTTCAGCGCGCTGCAAATTAAAATTAAAATACCAATTTTGGAAATTATCCCCAGCATGTTAATAATGCTTCAAGTTCCATTATTCCCGTTTCTGTTGGCATTCGTTATATACTCTCTTACGTTCCTATCTATTAATAAAAAAGTAAAATTCGAAGCCATCGGCGCAACTAAACGCAGACTGATCAAAATACAAATATTTTATGTGTTCTATTTTGTTGTAATGTTCACAACATTAGGAGTTTTGTCGATGACATTTCCTCAACCAAAATAGCACAGTGGACTATGGAATTATCGAAAGAAATCATGCCATGGAAATGCCATATTTGCCGCGGAGAGTTCGATACTCCACGCGGCGGGATATGCTCAAGTTGTAATCAAGCTACTTGTCGCCAGCATCTCCATCAAATCAGAAAGAAAATGGAGCTCGAAACAAGATGGGTTTGCGATAACTGCATATCAATGGAAGAGAAATCAAGGAATAAGTGTCAATAAAGATTTCTAATCGGGTAGCCGGGGGATTTTCTCCCCCAGCCCCCACACCACCTGGCATGCGGGTCCGCACCAGGCGGTTCGCGGAAATCATCGGGCCGTGGCCGGATGGTGAATCTTGATCCACAGTGTTCTGATTGATGTAAGCCCTTGCTCTTTGAGATAGGCATTGGACAGGCCGACATTGATGGCTTCGGTCTTTGCAAGATGCCAATAGCTCTTCCTGCTCAGTCCCGCTGTTACCGCAGGTCGCTCACCAACACCGAGTTTCATCAGTTCTCCGACCCGTTTCCTCGTCCGGCGCCACTGTTTCCAGTAGCACATCCGAATCCGACGGCGGAGACGATGATCCAGCTCGACCGCATCATTGTATCTCATGCCGATACCGAAATAATTCATCCAGCCCTGTAAGTAGGTCTGGATTTTTCCGTAGCGATGCTTCATGGATACACCCCAACTGCGGCCGGTAAGACGCTTGAGTTCATTCTTGAAGTTTACAAACGCCTTCCGGGAGACGGTGGGCCTCTTGAGATGGAACGTAAAGCTCAGGAATATACTGGACTCCGCGCTTCCCACCTTGCTCTTGTCCCTGTTCACCTGCACCTTGAGGTTCTTTTCAAGGAAACTGGTGACGCTCTGCATCACTCGTTCTCCGGCCCGCTTTGACTTTACCAGAATGATTAGATCATCTGCGTACCGGCAGAACTGATGCCCACGTTTCTCTAGTTCCTTATCGAGATCGTCCAGAAGGATGTTCGACAGGAGCGGCGAAAGTGGACCGCCCTGCGGAACGCCTTTGGTGGTACGGGTAAGCCTGCCGTTTACGACGACTCCCGCCCGAAGGTATCTGCCGATCAGTTGGAGGATGCCTTTGTCCCTGACGCGCCGGGCTACCCGGCTCATAAGGACGTCCCAATTGACGTTGTCGAAGAATTTTGCAAGATCGATGTCAACTGCGTAGCGGTATCCTTTGTTGATCAGCTCAACCACCTTCTTTACGGCCTGATGCGCCGAACGACCCGGTCTGTACCCGTAGCTCGATTCGGAAAAATGGGGATCGAAGACGGGGACGAGCACTTGGGTGATCGCTTGCTGTACTACGCGATCGGAAACCGTGGGGATGCCCAAAAGCCGGACACCTCCGTTGTCTTTTGGAATCTCGACCCTCTTGACCGGAGTGGGATTATACGTCCCGTCCAGCAAGGAGGCCTTGATCCTCGGCCAGTTGGCCCTTGCAAACTCGGGATAGTCCTTTATCGACATATTGTCGATGCCGGGCGCTCCCTTGTTCGCCTTGACCCGCTGCCATGCCTGCTGCATGTTCTCACTGCTTACAACTTCTTCTACTGTGGTCATTCGAGTGGGCTATTTCTCCATAACGCGCCCGGATACGGCTCATCCTTGTCGGACTCATCACCTCCCGAAGCTTATGGAATGCCCTTTCTCCTTTCCGCGTTCCGGCCTTCGTCCCTATAAAACGGGACTACTATGCCATCTGCTGACTTCTGCTTGTGCCCAGCGCTTACGAGTGGAATCGCGAGTGCAGGGTACGCGCTCACCGTCTCTGTTTCCAGAGAAGGCGCTACAGGGGTTCGTCGTGAGATGCTGTAGTATTCGTGTTTTCCCTGAAAGGGGAACTCATATCCGTTAACAGCAAACGGATATGCCTGGGCCTTGTTTGCCGGGTTGACCCGTCCCGGATTCTTCTCATGACGATCCTATCGCACGGCGTGCAGATCTCCCCGGATAAGAATTTCCGTTAAGCGGCCCTCCCTCACCCGGTCCCTCTCCCTGAGGGCGAGGGTCAGGAGGACAAGGATAATTGTATTGCGCCGCATTTACCCTACCCCCTGAACCAATGGGCTTCGTCATGTGGTGCCAACTCGCCCGAGGGCTAAGCCTTGTATGCGGTTTCTGTTTCCTTCGACTCCGCTCAGGACAGGCTCTGGCTCGCGTGGTGAGCTTGTCGAACCATTGCCTTAGGCTTCCTCCAGACGGTCGGTCACCCTTCCGCCCTGTTCACCCTTCCGCCCTTGCCATGGGCTAGTACTTGTGCTACTCTACTTCTGGTTCTCGTACAGAGGACTTGCACCCCATAAGTTCACGTTCGTGCCGGGCGTACACCAGCGATTCGACACAGGCCGGGCGATGAAGCTGCCCGGCAGGTCACTCGCGTGTTCTAGGAGTTGCTCATATGAATGGATCATGCTTGTCAATGTTCTCGAATTATACCTGTGTCGCGACCCGAACAAGCACCGTTGCAGCTATGATCATAATCGTCTTAGTCATGTTGCCAGGTTGCGCTACCCGGCTTGACCCTGACCCATTCTATCTGGACGCGAATCAGAACACGCTGCTCGCTCAGGCGAATATCCACGGCAACATTCAATGGGGCAGAGTGTACTGGCAGCCGGAAGTGTGGATCGACAACATTCGCTATGAACATGCTGTGGGTATGCATCCTCCTGAAAAAGAAATTGCCTATGCGGAATTCAAGGTCCCGCCGGGAGCCAAGTATTTCCAGACGGTGTTCGGTCTTGCTCGACAGGACACCTATCCAACTAGCTATGGTAATGTCACCGGACGCATCTTCATAGACAGCAGCCTGGTTTGGGAAGGTACTGTCTCGGGTCCGCAGGCGTTAACAACACCCCGAATCCCCATTCCCAAAGGCGCGAAGCGGTTAAGACTCGAAGTGGATCCTGTGGGTACGAATTGGTCAGACCATGCAACCTGGGGCGATTCTCTTTTTGGCGGAGATAAAAAATAAGTACGATCTCTGAAATTATATAAAGTAAACAAGCAATAACTAGCGCAAATAACGCCGTAATAGAAACCGGGGAATAAAGACTATTGCGGCGGTAACTCACGAGACTGCCTAACCCCTCGCTACGCTCGGGGAGATCCAGGCAGTCAAGATCGTCGCCCCTTCGGGGCCGCGACTTACCGCCCCATTAATCTAGGAAAACATATGATGGATGAGAAAAAAATTAGAAGATTCCTTAGCAAATATGTTTTTAACCCATCTATCGTCTATTTCCTTTATTTTTTAATAGTTGCCGTGTTTGGATTAATGAAAAATCAAGCCTTCCTGCTTTATGCGATGACATTACCCTTACTCTTCATATTCCTCTTATTCTTCTATTTGCCTTTTCTCACCTTTTTATTTAGAGTTTCGGAAATGAGCCTGATGACGAAAATTAATCATGTTCTGGAGCATGGCACGATTCATTTCTTGAAAGAGCGCGCGGAAAACAAATGCAGAATTGGAGGTCGATCTTTCGACAATGGCTTTCGAATATATGGTGATATACAATCACAAAAAGAAATTAAAAGTGCCCTTGACGAACTATCTTCATATCTTGAACGAGGAGAATCCGCTGCAGTTCTTTCGAAATATTGCGGTTCAAACACCCATATACTCGGAGGCGTCTCCTTTATATTGTTATCGATTACCCTTGTCATATTTGTTTTAGTAGATCTAGTGGCGCTTACTATTTTTTGGGTATTACTCGCAAACGCAACATTTTACTTTCTCATGCGATACCCCATCGGGAAGTATTTTCAAAAGAAATATGTAATGCACTTTCATTTTACACAACCCCAGATAATATCAATCGACAAGGTAAATAAAAAAGGCCTCTGGGAACGAAATCCAGTTTATTTTGTGAAAACTGCCTATAAGATGCTCGAAACTTAACAAGTCGTTCGAGTCCCGCGCTCTACGGCGCGGGGCTCAGCTCGTCGTTCGTAGAGGCATAAGTATGATATCCTAAGATCTCCACACTCAAACTTACGGAGGTGTCATGTTATCTAGATCGCTTAGTGTGTTGCATATCTGGTTGTGCTTGATCATATGTGTGCCGGCAATGTTTTCCTTCCTTACTTATCCTTCCCCTGCTTTTGCTTCTCAGTCTGAACCTATTGATTCGAATCAAAAACTGCACACGTATGTCCAGGAAGCCCTGAAAGCCCTTGAGGCGAGGGGACCTGTTTATGTAAAAATAGGCGGCTTGGAAGAACAGGAACAAGAGGCGGTTTATCAATATCTCCGGGGACAACTGCAGCGTCGGCTCGAGCTATGGCGACTGATCCTGCTTGATTACCCGCGCCTGAGACTGCTACGCAACGAGATCTATGCGCAGCACGGCAGGACATTCTCTTCCGCAGACCTGTTCTCTTATTTTACGTCGCAGTCCTGGTACAAACCTGATCCGGGATTCACGGAGGCGAGCCTCACCGCAGTTGAAAAAGGAAATATTGAAGCCCTTGGGCGCGTTGAATTCGTCAAGTACCACAACCACGAGCAACTGGGCGAGCAGATCCAGTTTCCGAATGAAGGAGAAGGACCGGTCAGCCTGCCTGACATGGGAATCAGCATAACGAGAAATTATACGGGATGCTGAGGCGTTATGGAAGGAACTTCCTCGGTCAGAGGAAGAAACGGTTCGGGCTTCTTCGTGTCCTTCGGTTCGGAAATGGTGGCCCAGGGAGATGTCCAGTATGTCAGGCCACTCTGGGGAAACGTGCTCATCGCCCTGGTCACGGGCGAGATAAAGGATTCGACCATTTCCCAGGTAAGCAAGGCAAATGACCGGATCGTCATCCTTGACAGATCGGCAGCCCCTGTCGTAAGCATCGAGGAGCCCTACGAGACTGTCGAATCGGAGCTTCATCACATCGTGCAGTTATCTCCCGACATGATCTACATGGTAGCGAAGAACCGCTACAACGAAAAGCACACGCAATCTGTCCTGTTCCTGAAAAGCGATCTGCCGTTCATGCCGCAGGTGAAGGATCAGTTTACGTGGCGAGAGCCGGAAAATACCGAAATTAAATCCTCGAAGAAGAAAGGTCCGTTTGCCCCTGTCAAGAATCCCGAGGTCCTGTGGAACAGGGAAATTGACCGGGGAGAGCCGATCTTTGGCCGGGACCGCCTCTATTTTCTAAAACGTATGAAAGACGCCCCGGATGTTTTCAGCGCCATTGACAAGTGGACAGGCAGAGAGATACTTTCCTATAAAATACCGGGAAAGACCACTACGGACCAGTTTATCAATTATAACGGCTACACGGTGACGGATGACACGCTTGTGGTTGGGGAAAATAATGTCCTCTCTTTCCTGCAGATCGATACGGGCCGCCTGATCAAGACCGTAGCCATGGAGGATCTGGAAAAGAAGCTCAATATACCGATAGCCAGGCAATTCAATTACTCGACAACAGGCGTATTGTCCTACAACAATATGGTCTTTTTCGGCAAGAATTTTTACGAATCAGAGGGCGAGGAAGTCTATCTGCTTGCATTCGATTCCAAAGGTACTGTATTGTGGAATTACCACCGGCATGTGCAGACGCATTCAGGGGACTACGACAGGAACGGCAGATACCGCTTTGTCGAGTTTCTGGACGACAAGATCTGCTTTGTGAAAACCAACGGCTGCGACATGATCGACCTTCTCTCCGGGAAATATATCGAGCATAAAAAATTATCGAATTATGAACTGGCGCCCGATCTTTCCGGGGAGAATCAGGTGTTTCCCACTGCTGTCTGGCAGGATAAGCTTAAATACGATAACTACTTCAAGCCAAAGATATTGCACAAGGATAACAATTATCTTTTTGTGAAGGCGCTGTCACGCTTCTGGGCCATAGGTGAAGAGGCGCTTTACGATCATCTTCAGAGGTCTCATAAATTGGCGGGTCCCGCGATCGACGTGAACCTGCCGGGCAAGGAGAGAGCGACACCGCTCATGCGCGCGCTTCAGAACCACCGGGTAGACATCGCGGCTGAGCTGTTCGGCGCTCCGGGCCTGAACCTGGATGCGGTTGACGAGCACGGCAGGACGGCCCTGTACCACGCTGTCGCTCTCGGCGATCAGAAGAGCGTCGCGGTGCTGCTGGAGCGGAAGGCGCGGACGGATACGGTCACAAAGGACGGAAAGACGCTGCTGCATGCCGCGTTCGAGCCAAAGCCCGGACGCCTGTCCTCGGACCCGGCCAATATCGAGCTCGTGAAGCTCCTGGCCGCGCGTAAGGACATCGACATCAACAAGGAGGACGGGGAGGGGATAACGCCCATGGTCCTGGCGATCGAACAAGACCAGCCTGAAATCGTCAAGCTCTTCCTTGCGCGGTCCGATCTGGACGTGAACAAGCGGACAGCGGCGGGGGACTACCTGAATAGGGCCATTCGCCACTCCCGATTGCGCTACGGGTATGAGATCGCCATGATGCTTCTGGACCGCGAGGAGATCGACGTCAACGTTCCCTACTACAAGGGCGAGACACTGGTGCATATGGGCTGGTACAACTCCGGGATGGGCAAATACGGGCTCGATCTGGCGCAGAAGATCCTGTCGCGTCGTCCAGACCTTAACCGGGAGGACGAGTACGGCGAAACACCGCTGGTCCATAATATCAACCAGAACAGGCCGGAGATGGTCCGGCTGTTGGCGGGGACCAAGGGTGTCGATCTCAACCGACTGATCAAGGGCGAGAATAGAACGCCGCTCGGCCGCGCACGCTACATCAATAATGCGGAGATAATTGACATTCTACAGAAGGCGGGCGCTCGGGAATTCAACTTCATCGGGAACGAGGAAAAGACGCCGGAAGGCATCCCTCAAACACTGCTCCAGAACGAGACGGCCAGCCAGGCGATGATAGCCTATCGGGGGTATTTGCTCGAAACTACCGGCAAGACGGTCAAGTTCCTTGGCGACAAGAAGACCGATGACGCGGTGCAGTTGCAGGAATTCATCCTCGACGAGATCCTTGCCGAGATGGGAGAGTTCTCAATGCCGAAGTATTCAGCCGAGCAGAGGAAGCGCGCCATCGTCACCTTCACGGCGATCAGGGACCACTATCGCAATTATCCGCGTTCGAAAAGCGCCTGGTTCAAGGCGCTGCCGGCTGACAAGAGGGCGTGGTACGAGCAGCTGGACAGGACCCGCGAGGAGATCATCAACGGAAAGTACGATGCAACGCCCGAAGGAGATATGGGGAAGCATCCGCCCATGGTGCCGATCCTTATGATCCGCGATTACATGGCAAGGAACTCGATCAAGGCGCTGGTCATGATGAAGAACGGCAGGTCCGCAGAAGCAGAGGGGTTCCTGAAGGACATCATGAAGAAGAGCGATCCTACAGGATCTCACAAAGAGTAGTAAAATTGGGAATACCGTACTTCCAATCGGGATAGGGGTAGGGAAGGCTTGCGGCCTCCCCTCCCTCCGAACCGGACGTGCGGATCTCCCGCATCCGGCTCTCCAGTCGGCAGTGCCCCTCAACGGGACTGACGAGCTATCTCATGGGCTGTTGTAAGAGTGAACAGTCCTTGAGTGCTAAAGTAGGCATTCGGCCATCGTTGATGATCTGCGCCCCGGCCTCTTCCTCTTCGCTTCTGACGCTTCCGTAGAATGCTCCGCAATCTCATGCGCAGCCAACTGTCTATTCGTGGAAACGTCGTCCTGTGACTTTGCTTGAAGTATTCAAACCAACCTCGTAGGCTTTTGTTAACGTCCTTAATGATGGTCGCCATATCCACGCCCGATTTCCGCATCGTCTTCTTGCGAAGAGTGTCTTTAAGCTTGTTGAGACTCTTCTTACGCGGCCACCGCATGCCGCGCTCGAAGTGATATCCGAGAAAGTCGAAACCTCCTCGCTCTTTGGCATCGGCTATCCGGGTTTTCTCCGGATGAAGCGTAAGACCTCGTTCTTCGATAAGGTCCCTGACTGTGGCGAGCGCCTGCTGCGCTTCGGCTTCACCGCGACAAAGGATGACGAAATCGTCGGCGTATCTGACCATCTCGTAACCTTTGGCCCGCATCGCATGATCGATTTTATTCAGGTATATGTTGGCCAGGAGAGGACTGATGACCGCGCCCTGCGGAGTTCCCTTGTCCGGCTCCCACTCGGTGAGTCCGTCCATGATCCCCTGTTTCAGGTATCCGGCTATCAGTTCCAGCACCTTTCCATCCGCCACCTGTTCTTCGACTTCCCGCATGAGTTTGTCATGGGGTATGCTGTCAAAGTAGCTCTTGATGTCAGCGTCCACAACCCACGTGGAGCCTGTCTTCAAAAGTTCGTCTACGCGCCGGAGCGCATCTTTGCAGCCGCGCCCCGGTCGAAAGCCGTAGCTCTGTTCAGCGAAGATGTTCTCGTATATCGGTTCGATGACGTTTCTGAGCGCTGTCTGGACGATCCGGTCTTTGACGACCGGAATGCCGAGCGGACGCTTTTCGGTGCTGCCGGGCTTGGGTATCCATACTCGCTTGACTGCTTGGGTTTGGTACCTGTTCCCTTTTAAGCGTTCTTCGAGTTCGTCCAGATGCTTCTCTGCGTTGGTTTGAAATGCCGAGATGCTTTGGCGGTCCACTCCTGCTGCTCCACCGTTGGCGCGCACTCGCGCCCACGCGGCTTGGAGATTGCCTGGGGAGTGTACCTTATCCATCAAACTATACCATCTGCCTCCTTTCACCCCGTTGCCGAGGGCCGTCAGCATGCGCTCCGTCCATACCGTGGGTTCCACCCATGCCCATTGTTGGGCTTTTGTTTCTCCGACTGGTTTAGGCGTATTCTCCACTGAAGTCGGTTTCTTTCCCTCTGTATGGTCTTTGCTCATCTACCTTCCTGCCTCCCTTTGCTCCACGCTCATTACAAGCGCTTCATCGCTCGTATGGAGGTTCTGACTTCTGTTCACGGTCACTCGCCGGAACAGATATCCCTGATTCATGTGCAATGACTTCCCATCGTTCCGTATCCAACCACCTGTTGCTCCCTGTCATCGCTTTAACACGCTCATCAGCGTGACAGGCTTCTCTTCTTCCGAAGAGTCCGGGCTTCGCCATTCCTCAGCAGGCTCGCCGTTACAACCGGCCGAATCGATTTCGTTATCCTACGGACTGACGGTTCACCTTCCGTTGCTCTCCACCCCGTCTCACGACGACGCAGTTACGGTCGGTTACAGGCAGGTGAACGTCTACCTGAAGGGGACTTGCACCCCTCTGACTTTGCGCACTTTCAGGCGCACTAAGGGGCGGTCTTTAGCCGCCCCTCCCCACACACCACCCGGCGTGCGGGTCCGCACCGGGCGATTCGCGGAAAATTATCGGGCCGTAGCCGGATAGTAAATCTTGATCCACAGTGTTCTGATTGATGTAAGCCCTTGTCTTTTGAGATATGCATTTGACAGGCCGACGTTCATGGCCTCGGTCTTCGCAAGATGCCAGTACCCCTTCCTGCTCATTCCCACCGATATCGCGTTATCCTTGCTCACGCCGAGTTTCAGCAGCTCTCTGACCCGCTTCCTTGTTCTGCGCCACTGTTTCCAGTAGCACATCCGAGAGTATTGCCGTAGGCAGCGAGTTATTCGTAAACTTTACAAGAGAGAAGCTTGGAATCAAGGCCAAGGGCCGTGATGTGTACGGAACAGATGGCAGTTATGCGCTACGAGAGGATGCTGCGTCTTACAAACCGCTTTTCGGGCCTGAAAAGGCGGCTTTAAGCCTCGAAAATGCCTATTATTGGAACGATATCATTTGAAAACCAGGACTTTAGCGTGGTCCGACCCCGGAAGGAGCCGCGCCTTACAGTTACGTTTTTATGTCCAACCATTTCCATCTGCTTCTCGAAACACCAAAAGCCAACCTTTCCGAATTCATGCGCAAGTTCAATATAACCTATACTGGTTATTACAATCGACGCCACGACCGCGTAGGACACCTGTACCAAGGCAGGTACAAGAGCGTTCTTGTTGAGAGAAACGAATATCTTTCCGTTCTGTCCCGCTACATTCACTTGAATCCGGTTAAAATAAAAGCCATGAAAAAACTTTCGGAACCGGAGAAAATCAAATATCTTATTCGTTATCGGTGGAGCAGCCTTCCAGGCTTTTTAAGTACGAGAAAGAAGGAATGGTACGTTGATTACTCCATGGTGCTAGGAGAATACGGTGGAGATACGTATCGGGGTCGAAAAGAATATAAGAAGCGGATCTATGCAGAGATGACCCAAGAGTCAGAGCTTAAAGAAAGCATGATTGGGCAAAGCATTCTGGGGGGAGAGGGGTTTATTGCATGGGTGAAGGAGAATTACATAGAGGCAGCCAATGACCGGGAGCGGCCGGCAGTAGGTGAGATATATCGTCATAGGTCAACAGAAGAGGTTTTTAAAGAAGTCAAAAAAGAAACAGGTAAGGATATCGAAGCCATCAAGATCGAAAAAGGTGACTTACGTCGAATCGTAATGGAATTGCTGTACCGGGCAGGAGGACTAAAAGGTCCGCAGATCGGGCAGATATTTGCAGTTGACTATGTCACGGTCAGCCAGGAGCGAAAGCGATTATATGAAAAAGTGAATAAAGACATAAAGGTTCGAGCGCTATTGGCTAGATTAGAGGGAAATCTGTCAACATGAAAGATTTGACCCCAATGACCTCCTCCAGACCGGGCAATCATCACGGATCCCTGGATAGAGAAAACGATTAAGGAACCCGTCAAAACGGTGGTTCAATCAGACGGCAGAATAAAGAAATGGCGATTCATCGAAGAGACAGGCAAATATCTTCGCGTTATCCTCTTGGAGGACGGTGAAACGGTACATAACGCTTTTTTTGACCGCAGTTTTAAGGAGGATTAAACATGAGAATACGATATTTTTCAGATACGGATACGGCGCTTATCGACTTTTCGGATACCCCAGCGGTAGAAACAAAGGAAATCTCAGAAAATCTCTACATTGACTTGGATGCAAAAGGCAACCTTGTCAGCATGACGATTGAACATGCTAAAGAGAAAGCAAACATTTCAGAAGTTTCCTACCTACAAATGGAACCCCACCTAATCCAACATGCGCGGGAGGGGCGCTAACCGCGCCCCTCGCTCGATGTTTGCCACTGTTGGGATCAACCCCCATGACCATTATTGGTATACCATGAAAAAAACAGTGATCAATATACCTATTCGACCTGGAATGCCAATAAATTGCATAGTCTGCAGCAGTACACTTCATATCAAGAATAAACTTTGGTGGAATCCGAAAAAGCTGCTCCCCCGCAGGATGAGAGGTCAAGAATTACCAAAGAAATACTTACACCAAATAGAGCAGTTCAAAAGCAACAAAAGACAAATGTAAAACGGCCAATGATTCCAACCAGCGCCTCGACCGCGACGCGTCAAAGGCGGCGCGTCAGGCGCGTGCTTATCCCACCAAATAAACCATCTCCAATTGGCATATCAGTTGCATTACTAAAGTATCAGTATCATTCCATAGAGTGGGTAACACCTAAAAAATCAATAAAAAGTACGCTAAGCTTGTATCTACTGTGTGTTGCAAAGTGACTGTCCTGTGGTTTTTCTGCAACAAACCAGCGCTAAGGATGATAAATGGAGCCGAATGAGGTGGCCCGACGAATAGCGGCCCCAGCGCGTTGTTTCACGATAAAAAGCAGAGGGAGGCAAACTGTGCGTACATCAAGCTGGTGTTTATTGTTGTCCACCTGTCTCATCGTTCTGAACTCGTCAGCGTACGGCGATGAAGCAAGAGCACAGGATAAAGTTCTGGTTGTTTCCGAAACGACAATCAGGACAGAGAATAACGACCGGATCGATCGCGAACTCGAGATCGACAAGCAGCTCAAAGAATCAATCGAGGAATATCTTACGGGCCGGAAGATATTCCTCGCGTCAGGAAGTGATGACGCGGACTATGTTCTTGCATACAATCTGAAAAAAGTCGAGAGAACCGCCAGGATAAAAATTGCGGTCAGTTTCCGCCTTTTCAAAAAAAGCGGTGACCAGGTTTTCGATTCTCGTGTAAAGCGCGTTTCCGGACGGGCGGCGGCCAGGAAAGCAGCGCGTTTAATTGCCGATGAAGCGGCAGAGGTGTTGTCAGAGGAGGGCCGGAGAACAACTCTTACTCCTGAGAAGGCTGAACGCAAGTTGCCGGAAAACAATACTGCAGCGAGCTTCCAGATCACGGGCGGCAATGCCGAGCGTCTTAGGGAAGAAAGAAAAGGCATGGAGCTGATCACACCCAAAGATTCGATCACAAGCAGCCGCGAGAATGGACTGATAATCGGTGCTGCCTTTGACGGGGGGCGACGTACTGATGGTTGGTCGCAACACGTTTCTTTCGAAAGGAAAATATTTGAACGCACGACTATTTACGGGAAAGCAGGCTATCAAGGATACACATATCATAAAGCAACGTACGAAGAAAACGGACGGGGAACGGCAGTGGAACTGGGTGTTAATTTCTACGCGACCCATTTCCCCTTCAAAGGGCTCTATTACGGGATGGGACTGGGCAGATGGAGCATCCGCGGAAACTGGAAAGCCGATTCAAATCAGCAGTCTGGAACGGAACGAGGCGTTTTTTCCGACTACAATTTGCATCTCGGGTATAAACTGCCTCTGGACCGGAATTTTATTCTCTTTCCCCAGGTCCAGGCGGGAATAATCGATTGTCATGGAAACCTTGAAGGATATAAGACCCCTGGATTTCATTTGAACCTCGGTGTATCGGCCGGCTACACCTGGTAAAATTTTCATTCTCCTCGAAGGTTGACCGGAATCTGCACTTGACTTAAAAATTCAAAGCTCTTATTTCAAAAGGAGGGTAAATGAATAAAAATTCGGGATGGCTGTTTCTGTGCACCATGATCCTTATATTCTCTGCGTCCCGTTCAGACGCCGCCGGCTTGGGCTTATATGGATCGTTTGGCAGGGGATCCGCGGACTGGAAGGACGAATATACCTTTTCTAAATTTTCAACTGATACACAACACAAGGCGTTCGGAATAACATTCGACTCCAACCTCTCAAGCGATCGTATCTTCAACTACCATCTCGAAATCGGCAGAGATAAATTCACCACCAAGAATTTCATCGCCAGAAACCAAACCGGCACTCCTCTGGTTACAAGCGATATCGACCTGGCAGGCATGATCATGTCCCATGCATTCGGTTTTGGAGGGCAAGTTTCCGATAATGTCAGGATGTGGTTGGGACCCGAGATCCGTTTTTACAGGGTCAAGGGTGCACCCTCAAAAGCGGCCGATTTTGATCTTGACGGATCCGGGCTCGGAGTGGGCCCTTCCCTCGGTATGAACGTCAATCTTTCTTCCGGCTTGACCATCATGCTGAAAGCGGGTTACAGCATAACGCGCTATTCGCTTGACGGCGCAGGATACATAAACAATACCTATTCCTCGAACTATTACGATGTAGATGAATGGTTCACGTACCTGAACCTGGAATTTCTCTTCCGCACTCGAGGCGAACGATAAAATTATCGAACACAAATCATCGGCAGGTGTCAGGGGTCGGACCAAGCTAAATATCTTATAACTAAAGTAATCTTGAAAAAAAACGGATTGATTTTTAACCTTAGAAAGCTGTTTTTGATGGAAAATGAACGCTTTAATGAGAGAAGCAAGATGCCACGGGCAAATCGGCATTACATTCCCGGTAATGTTTGGCATATCACGCACCGCTGTCATAAGAAGGAATTTTTGCTGAAGTTTGACAAGGATCGCCGGCTTTGGCTGCAATGGCTTTTTGAAGCTAAAAAACGCTATGGCCTGTGCGTACGATTTTGGGGCATGAAAAGATGGATTTAAGCCTTGAAAATGCCTATTATTGGAACGATATCATTTGAAAACCAGAACTTTAGCGTGGTCCGTTCTGATTTCAATTTGAATATTAATTGACAATGTGTAGCCTTCTGGCTACAATATGCCCTGTACGAGATTCGTAAAACAGAAACGTATGTCCGGTGGCTCGATGGTCTGCGCGACATTCGAGCACGTGCGAAAGTGTTGGCCAGGGTCGAACGTCTTGCGGCGGGAAATCCTGGGGATGTCAGTCCGGTCGGCGAGGGCGTATCTGAATTGCGTATTGATTACGGTCCTGGTTACCGTATCCACTACACGATGCGCGGACGCGAATTGATCATTTTGTTGGCTGGTGGCGACAAGCGCACGCAAGCTGCCGATATCAAAAAGGCATTGAGCCTCGCACGAAATCTGTAGGAGGGAACAATGAGAAAAACCAAAACTACTCGATACGATGTTGCCGAACATCTCCGTACTCCGGAGGAAATGGCAGCATACCTTGAAGCATGTCTTGAAGAGGCCAATGGTGACGCAGCGTTCATAGCAAAAGCGCTTGGCGATATAGCCCGTGCCAAGGGTATGGCGCAAGTTGCGCGGGATGCTGGCCTTTCCCGCGAGAGTCTCTACAAGGCGCTTTCGGGTGACCGCAGTCCCGGCTTCGATACCATTCTGAAAGTCGTTGGCGCTCTCGGTTTGAAGTTACATGCCGAAGCATCGCACGGCTAATTCAAAATTTTAACATGCGGGTGGGACGCTATGAACCGCGCCCTACACCCGCACGTAAAAGAGAAGACACATTATGGCTGTCTACAAATTTAGCGATGCCTGGTTCTTGCTGGCTAATTATGCTCAAGGAAATCAAAAAATAGCTCAGATCGATGCAATTATTGATGCCGGAGACTATATCAATCATGCCCGGTTCACTAATGAAGAAATATCAGGAGCTGTTATCCGTTCGAGACAACCGCACAGCATGTTCTTGACAAACGCCCTGCATTGTCCTACCCTATATTACCCTAATTAACTTTAAGCGCGGAGAACATCACACAAACCTGATATGAAACCTATCTGTATTGTAGACGACGAGGCTTCCATCTGTTCCACAGTAGAGAGCATTCTAAAGGACGAGGGGTATGAGGCCGTCTCATTTCCGGATGCGGAGAGCCTTTGGCAGAAGCTCGATACACTGGAGCCTTCTCTTGTCCTGCTGGATATCTGGCTTCCCGGCATAGACGGCATGCAGCTCCTGAAACGTCTGCATGACCGATTTCCCGCACTCCCTATCATCATGATGAGCGGACATGCCGGCATCGATGCGGCGGTTGCCGCCATCAAGGCCGGCGCCTATGATTTTTTGGAAAAACCGCTGCACCTGGAGGTTTTACTCGACAAGGTGAAGTCTGCCCTGAAGCACCGGCCTTCAGGGACCGGCGCGGGCACCCTGCCCTCGGATACGCGGCTTGAGATAGTCAACACCGATCTTTCGATACCTCCCGGCCTCGTTGAAGTAGTGGATTCCCCACAACGTCAGCGCACCCTCAGAGGGAATGTGGTCCTTAACGGCATTGGTCTTTTGAGCGGCCGAAATACAGGTGTCATCCTGAGCCCCCTCGGGACCAATGAAGGGATTGTCTTTCAGACTCTTGACGGTCAAACCATCCGTGGACTTATCACCTCTGTTGAGGACTATTCCCAGACTGCCTCGTCAAAGACCTTCTCTGCGAACTCCACCACGCTGGACAACGGCAGGCGGCGCGTGCGCACCATTGAACACCTGATGGCGGTTCTTTCCATGTACGGCATAACGAACGCTCTTATAAAAGTCGATGAAGAGATCCCGAACATAGACGGCTCCGCCAAGGATTTTTGCGATCTCATCGAAGAAGCAGGGGTTGAGAAACAGTCCGCCTACGCCAGGGTTGCTGTCATCCGCCAGAAGATAGCGGTTGGAAACGAGGACAGGCATGAAAAGCATCTGTATGCCGAGCCCTTTGAAGGGTTCAAGGTATCAATGAGGGTCGATTACCCTGCACCCATAGGCGAACAGACCCTTACATTCAATCCCGAAAAAAGTTCTTTTGCAAAGGAGATAGCCCCTGCCCGCTCCTTTAACACGTTTGAAAATATCGAAATGGCCCAGAAGCTTGGAAAGGTCGGAGGTGGTTACCTCCATTCTCACATCATCATGTACGATGGCAAGGTCATCAACACCGAACTCCGTTACCCCGACGAATTCGTGCGCCATAAAATACTGGACATAATCGGCGACCTCTACCTCCTCGGCCTTCACATCAGAGGAAGGGTTACTGCCAACATGACATCCCATGGCTACAATCAGGCCCTGGTTCAGCGCTTGTACCAGGCTGTGCAAAGCAGTCGTCAGGCCGGGTAGAGCGAACCGCTCACTGAACAGCCTCGTCCTCGACGTGGCACCGCATTTGACTCCTCCCCGCTTTAATACTTCTTTAGTCTTCATGAAGTGTTCTTCGTAGGAATTTCATTCTCACACACTGTTCGAGAACATTTATCGTCCGCATTGATTCGTGGTACTATTAGTTAGATCAAGCAAACGAAATTTTAATCAGGTTAACTGGGGAGCCCAGAATGTCCCGATCTATCGTTATTATAGACAGCTCCAGGATCCATGAGGGAAAGATCGAGGAGCTCAAGACGGCCATGAATGAACTGGCCGGGTTCGTGGAGGCAAACGAGCCGAAGACGATTGCCTACGAGGTATTCTTCAATATGGACCGCACCCAAGTGACCGTTTTCCAGGTCCATCCTGACTCGGCATCGGCAGAGTTTCATATGAAGGTGGCAGGTCCTGTTTTTCGCAAGTTTGCCGCTTTGATCAAGCTTTTGAGGACCGATATCTACGGCGAGCCGACTCCGGAGCTGCTGGAGCGGCTTTGGCAAAAAGCTCGTATGTTGGGCAGTGAGATGGTGTACGTGCATGAACTCCACGCCGGATTCGCCCGGTTCGCAGTGGGCTAAGAATGACGGCCTTAATTACCGGCCTTCGCGGCATTTCTATTTTACAAACCATGATTATTAAGAGACCCGCTGATAACGATTACCTCCAGATATTTTATCTTCTCGACAGGGCTTTTGCCGCAAGTATCCTGGAATCGAATCTGGTAAAAAAGCTGAGAGACCACCAAAAGATTTCCTTTGATTTCATTATCGAGAAAAAAGGCAAGGTGGTAGCTTATATCTGCTATTCAACAGCATATGACGACCGTAAAATCAAGATAGGGTATCATCTGGCACCTATCGCTGTTCTGCCTGAGAAACAACGACAGGGTTTGGGCCAGCAGATCATTAAAGAATCTCTTAAAATCGCCGGGACTTCTCTACCCGTTTATATACTCGGGGATCCGGAATATTATAAAAGGACAGGTTTTCGAATAGACAAGACCCAGAAATGCGCTTTTGATCCGGAAGGAGCTCACTTTATGGTGCATTCCCGCGAACCATTACCGGCTCGCGACGTGTTCTATGAAGATGAATTTATGGAGTGACCTTCCCTGTGAGGATATGCCCTACGCCTGTATTTGGATGGGCGTAAAGCATCCACAAATCTTTTGACAGCCAATCCGACAACCCTTATAATGGCCCTTGATTACCCTTGATTCCCCTATTTCGTTTCCAAGAAAGAGGGTAAACAAAGGGGTAAGATTTACTCCCGTTCCTCAGGGAGAGGGTACAATAACGAGTTTATGATTCTCCTTAGATTACCCTTGATTCCCCTTTCGCGTATTCCAGCGAAAGGGTACGATAATGGGTCTAAGCGTTAACGTTGCTCTGGGAGACGGCACGACAATGGGGACTATGGCTGACAAAATTGGGGTTATCGGGGCAGGCGCATGGGGCACGGCTCTGTCCATGCTTCTTGCTGACAAAGGACATCAGGTCACTCTGTGGATGTACGAAACAGATTTGGCCGATGAAACATCTCGAACACGCGAAAACAAGGTCTACCTGCCCGGGTTCACGCTTCCTGAATCTATTAAGGTGACATCTTCTATCGAGGACGCTGTAAAGGACATGCAGATTGTGCTTTCAGTGGTCCCCTCCCACACGGTGCGCGCAGTAACGAAACAGCTGGCGCCTTTTCTTCGGCATGACGTCATGCTTGCGAGCGCTTCAAAGGGCATCGAGATCGAAACGCTCATGCCGCTCTCGGAAGTTTTCAAGGACGTGCTGCCTAAGAAGTTCCATGAACGTCTCTGCTTTCTTTCAGGACCAAGCTTCGCCAAGGAAGTGGCCCAGAAGATGCCCACAGCCGTCGCGCTTGCATCATATAATCCCGCTGTCGGTAAAAAAGTGCAGGAGGTGTTCAGCAACGCTTACTTCCGCGTGTATACAAATCAAGACGTCACCGGCGTGGAACTGGCCGGTTCGCTCAAAAACGTGGTAGCGATCGCAGCCGGCGTTCTGGAAGGCATGGGTTTCGGCTATAACACCATGGCAGCGCTTCTTACGCGAGGGCTGGTTGAAATGGCCCGTCTAGGCATTGCCATGGGAGGAAGCATGCAGACTTTCGCGGGGCTGGCCGGCATGGGCGACCTGGTGCTCACCTGTACAGGCGGATTATCGAGAAACAGGACCCTTGGCACGCGGCTCGGCAAGGGAGAAAAGCTGCACGATATCATGGCCGGAATGAAGACCGTCGCGGAAGGCGTAAAGACCGCGAAGGCAGCTCGTGAACTTGCCAAGAAATACCACGTTGATATGCCGATCGTTGACGAGGTTTACCAGCTTCTGTACGAGAATAAGAGCCCGAAGCAGGCGGCAAAGGACCTGATGAGCCGTGAACTCAGGGGCGAATAATTCGAATGCGGATTACGCAAACACGGAATTAACGAGGAAGCCCCTCAAAAATGCCGGAAATCTTCAAAAGCATTAATCCGCAGATTTCGCAGAAGTGCGCAGATTTTTAAGAAAGAATAAATCATATCTGGTTTTAATCATCGAAATCTGCGTTAATCTGCGGATAATATGTTGACTCGTTTGGCATTTTATTAATAAGGACAATTAATCGTTTTATGAACACAGCTGACCTCGTAAAACTGCTGCAAAACGTCCGCAGCGGCAAGACCGATATCGAGACCGCGCTCAACCGTCTCAAACGGCTGCCGTTTGAGGACCTGCAGTACGCGCATATCGACCACCATCGCCATCTACGGCACGGCATGCCCGAGGTCATCTATTGCGAAGGGAAATCACTCGAGCAGATTCTCGGCATAACAAAGCGCATGCTTGCGAACAAGAGCGATATTCTCGCAACAAGAGCGAGCGAACCGGTGTTCAAAGCCGTAAAAAAGCTTGACCGGAGGGCGGTCTATCACCAGGCTTCACGGGCAATAGTCATTCAACACAAAGAGAAAAAGACGACTGAAGGCGTGGTCATCATAGTTACCGCCGGCACGTCCGACATCCCGGTGGCTGAGGAAGCCGCGGTTACGGCCGCCGCACTCGGCAGCACTATTCAAACCGTTTATGACGTGGGAGTAGCAGGCATTCACCGTGTGCTGAGCAAGCATGACATTCTCGACGGGGCCAGGGTAATCATCGTCGTTGCCGGCATGGACGGCGCTCTTCCCTCAGTTGTAGGCGGACTTGTGGACAAGCCGGTTATAGCCGTACCAACCAGCATCGGATACGGCGCAGGGTTCCAGGGTCTTGCCCCGCTCCTGACCATGCTCAATTCCTGCGCGTCGGGAGTGGCCGTCATGAACATCGACAACGGCTTCGGCGCCGGCGTGCTCGCACACCGGATAAACCTGCTGGGGGAAAAGTAGCTGCCATTCTTCTTAAGCTAACCCCATTCTGAGTCGTCATTGCGAGGAGCATCGCGACGAAGCAATCTCGCATTTAAACAGATATGGAGAAACAGTATTACGTTTACATTATGACGAACAAAATTCACTCGGTTCTCTATACAGGAGTGACTAATAATCTGATTAGAACGCGTTCATCAGCATAAACAAAAAACAGCAGATGGTTTTACCAAAAATATAATATCTCTAAACTTGATGCATTCGTAAGAAGTCAGAAAACACCCAATTTCGTCATACCGGCGAACGCCGGTATCCAGTCTTTTCAATAAGTTCGATAACCACTGGACCCCGGTTTTCACCGGGGAGACGACTTTTTACGAGATCATCAAACTTGTTTATTATGAAGTTGGACAGAATGCGCACTCGGCAATTGCCAGAGAGAAGCAGATTAAAGGCGGTTCTCGCAAGAAAAAGATCGAACTGGTAAATAGCATGAACCCCGAATGGAAGGACTTGTTTGATGCATTATTGCAGTAGTAGGAAATTCAAAAACTGCCGGGATTTGCGAACAAAACGTGATTGCCGCGTCGCAAAAAACCGCGTCACGCAATGACTTGCTTTTCAGGAACTTTTATTAAGATTGCTACAACGACAAAAACGAGATTGCTTCGCCTCTGGCTCGCAATGACGGCATAATTCGCTATGACTCTAGCCTACTTCGACTGTTTTTCCGGTATATCCGGCGATATGACCCTGGGAGCACTCGTGGATGCGGGCGTGAATATCGACGCATTGCGCTCGGAGCTTGCCAGGCTGAACCTTGCCGGATACAAGATCACGGCTGAAAAAGTCAGCCGCTCTGGTATAGCAGCTACCAAGGTAAACGTAAATATCGACACGAAGGAGCAGCCTGCACGCCACCTTTCGGTCGTCCGCACGATTATCGAAAAATCGCGGCTTTCGGCCTCGATAAAACAGCAGAGCATCGCCATCTTCGAACGGCTGGCGAAGGCTGAAGCGCATGTTCATGGGACAACGCCGGACAAGGTCCATTTTCATGAAGTGGGAGCGGTCGACGCGATTGTCGATATAGTCGGTTCAGTAATCGGACTCGACCTGCTCGGTGTAACAAAGATAGTCGGATCGCCGGTGAACCTGGGTTCCGGAACCGTCACGACAGCGCATGGCATGCTTCCTGTCCCCGCCCCTGCAACTATAGAACTGCTGAAGGCCGCGCCCTCCTACGGGTCCACAATTCCGTTCGAGTTGACGACGCCGACAGGAGCAGCCATTTTGAGCACGCTTGCCTCTTCCTTCGGGCCCGTTCCTGCAATGCGAACAAACCGCGCGGCATATGGCGCAGGCGGCAAGGATATTTCCGGCCAACCGAATGTTTTGAGAGTGATCCTTGGAGAGCCGCTTGAATCATATGAAGAGGACCAGTCCATAATAATCGAAACGAACATTGACGACATGAACCCGCAGCTTTATGATTATGTTATAGAGAAGCTCATGAAGCAGGGCGCCCACGATGTGTATCTTGCGCCGATCATCATGAAGAAGGGAAGACCGGCGATATTGCTGTCGGTCCTCTGTGATAAAGATAAAAAGAGTATGCTTGCAAACACCATTTTCCGGGAAACAACGAGCATCGGCCTCCGGGTCAGTGAAGTGGGAAGGCTCAAACTTGAGCGCGATACACGGGAAATAGAAACCAGGTACGGCAAAGTCAGGATCAAGATCAGCAGGCGCGGGGAGGAGATCCTGACTGCCACTCCGGAGTTTGAGGACTGCAGAAAGATAGCGGAAGAGAAGCAGATCGCTCTGAAGCAGGTGATAGAGGAAGCGAAAAGCCATTTTTCTCGCAAAGACGCAAAGGGCGCAAAGGAAGTCTGAAATGACTGAAAACGAGTTGTCAAAAATTGTCGTTGATCTTTGCGTAAAAATCCATAAAAATCTCGGTCCAGGTCTACTAGAATCCGTCTATGAAGCGGCCCTTGTATATGAACTTAAAAAGCTGGGTGTCATTGTTAGCTGCCAAGTCGACATACCGGTTATCTATGAAGAAATTAAAATGGATTTAGGCTTCAGACCAGATGTTATTGTAGATAACAAGGTCATCGTTGAAATAAAATCCGTAGAAAATGTGATGCCTGTTCATAAGAAACAGCTATTGACCTATCAGAAATTGACAAAAATGAAACTGGGCCTGCTCGTTAATTTTAATGTTGAATTAATGAAAAATGGAATAACTCGTATAGCAAATGGGTTGTAATTGACCTCAATATCATGAGATGACTTATGCTGTCCTTTGCGCCCTTTGCGAGAAACCTGTTTTGGCGTTTGTTATTTATATTGATAATTTCTTAGTGAGAATTTCATGAGAACGATCCGTATTTCCATGGCACAGATAAACCTTACGGTCGGTGACCTTAAGGGCAACAAGGACAAGATCATAGACTACATGCAGCGCGCCCGGAAGCTCGGGAGCGATATGGTGGTCTTCACCGAGCTGGCCGTAACGGGGTATCCTCCCGAAGACCTCATTTTGAAGCCGCAATTCGTGAAGGACAACCTGCGGACGCTCAGAGAGATCACAAAAGCCGCGAAAGGCATCACCGCTATCGTCGGATATGTGGACTCGAACGAATATATCTACGATGCGGCTGCGATCCTTCATAATGGGAAAGTTGTTCATGTTTATCACAAAATGCTTCTGCCCAATTACGGAGTGTTCGACGAATACCGGTATTTCAAGCCGGGCAGGCACTTCCCGGTAATCACGATCAACGGCATAAATATCGGCGTTAACGTATGCGAGGACATCTGGTACGCGGACGGGCCGGCCCGGACCCAGGCACAGGCCGGGGCCGAGATAATCATAACCATCAATGCATCTCCGTATCATAAAGGCAAAGGCAAGGAGCGGGAGCGGATGCTTGCCTTGCGCGCCAAGGATAACAAGGTCTTTATCGTGTATGCAAACACGGTTGGAGGACAGGACGAACTCGTCTTCGACGGACACAGCATGATCCTCGATCCCAGGGGAAAACTGCTTGCAACCGGAAAACAATTCGAGGAAGACCTGATCACGCATGATATAAAGCTCACGGGCCCTGAACGGCAAGAGGTGGACGCTTTTTCCGGTTCGGTTCCGCTTGAAAACAGGGGTTTTATAGAAACATTTACCATCCGGAACCGGCCGCGTATTCAGAAAAAAAGGCTGCCTGCCGCGCGCATTCTGAAGCCGTATCCCATTATTGAAGAGGTGTACCACGCACTCGTTCTCGGGACCCGGGATTACCTGAATAAAACAGGGTTCAAGGATGTGGTAATCGGCCTCTCGGGCGGAGTTGACTCGTCACTGGTTGCGGCCGTGGCCGTTGCTGCCATAGGCAAAGAGCATGTGCGCGGAGTCTTCATGCCGTCGCAGTTCAGTTCCCGCGAAAGCCGTGAGGATGCTGCGGATCTCGCGCGCAGTCTCAGCATTGAGATGCTCACGATACCGATTCACCAGCCGTTCAACGCTTTTTTGAATACGCTTCGCGGTGTTTTTGCCCGCACAAAACAGGACGTGACCGAGGAGAACCTGCAGTCAAGGATCAGGGGCATCATCATCATGGCGCTTTCGAACAAGTTCGGGTGGCTGGTTCTGACGACCGGCAACAAAAGCGAAATGTCCACGGGTTATGCAACCTTGTACGGGGACATGGCGGGTGGTTTTGCGGTAATCAAGGACGTGCCCAAAACCATGGTCTATGACGTCTGCAAATGCATCAATCGTCTTGCCGGAAGGACCGTGATTCCGAGACGGGTCCTGATCAAGGCGCCTACTGCCGAGCTCAGGCCGAATCAGAAGGACAGCGATTCCCTTCCCCTATACGATATCCTCGATCCTATTCTCAAGGCCTATGTCGAGGATGATCTTGAATTCGACGAGATTCTTAAGCTGGGCTTCGACCGGAAGACCGTGGAGCGGGTCATTCGTCTCGTGGATTACAGCGAGTACAAGCGCAGGCAGGCCCCACCCGGCGTAAAAATCAGCCCGCGAGGTCTCGGCAAAGACCGCCGCTTCCCGATAACGAACAGGTATAAGAGCTATTAATACAGTTTCTTAAGAGAGCATTAAAAACAAAAGCAAACCGCATCTCTCGCAAAGGACTTCGACGAGCTCAGTCGAGTCGAGCAAAGGTCGCAAAGAAAGACTTAATGTCTATTTTAAGACAAGCTCTAAATCCTTTCTTTTCTGGACTGTTTTCTTAGCGCTCTTTGCGCCTTTGCGAGAGACAATTTTTTTAATTTGTTTCTTTGCGAGAACAATCAATCATGTCTACCGGCACCCTCTACATAGTAGCCACCCCCATCGGAAACCTAGAGGACATCACCCTTCGGGCAATCAGGGTGCTCAAGGAAGTGGACCTGATCGCGGCCGAGGACACACGCCATACGAAGCACCTGCTCGACCGGTACAGCATCGACAGACCGCTCACCAGCTATCATGATCATAACAAGGAAGAAAAGGGCCCGGTCCTTATCGCCCGCCTGCTCGAGGGAAAGAACATCGCCCTCGTGTCCGATGCCGGAACGCCAGGCATCTCGGACCCCGGTTATTTCCTTATAAATCTCGCTCTGGCTCAGGACGTGCCGGTGGTCCCGATACCGGGGGCAACGGCGGCAATAACCGCACTTTCTATTTCCGGGCTGCCCACCGACAGTTTCGTTTTCGAAGGATTTCTCCCCGCCAAGCAGGGCGCACGCCTTAAACGGCTCAGGGAGCTTGAGAATGAACGGCGAACAATCATCTTTTACGAAGCCCCGCACAAGATCCTGAAAACGGTCGAAGACGTGCTCGCAGTTTTTGGTGATCGTAGAGCCGTCGTGACCCGTGAGTTGACAAAAATCCACGAAGAAACATTACGGGGAACACTTTCGGGAATCCTGATAAAGCTGAACCAAGGTTCCCTTAAGGGCGAGTTCACGATTGTCGTCCATGGCGCATCTCAGGAACCCAAAAAGCAGGATGTCGATGCAGCAGGGTATCTCAAGAACCTTATGATTCACCGCGGCTTAAGCAGGAAAGAGGCTGTTTCAGTAGCCGCAGAAGAGTTAGGCCTGCCGAAAAAAGAAGTGTACAAGGAGAGCTTGAAACTAGGTAAAGCTGAATAGCCATGAAAAAAATCGATGTGGCATACGGAATTTTCTCTCTTGGAATACCGCTTTTGGTTTATTCCTCGCTTTTGTTTCTGGACCCGGTAAACGTCTCGGGGAGAGCCTTCTCTGCTTCCTTCCTCGCCTCCAATGCATTCGGGTTTGCCTTGTCCGTGGTCGTTCTGGCAAGATCGGACCTCCAGACTTTGGACACGTCTCCACTAACCCGATGGGCGCTTCTGCTGGCCGTCATCGGGATCTTTGCAAATACTGTTGCTTTTGAAATTACTCTTTTCTTTCGTCCCGGCGCCTTTTAAAAGCGAGGAACCCGATGTCCGATGTCTTTTTCTCTTCAGCCCGCACTTTACGATGGGATTACACGCACAGTGTTCCCGGAAAGCTTGAAACGCTCCTGGAAAAGATCAACTTCACGGATCGCTTCGTGGAAGACGAGTGGGTCGCTGTCAAAACCCATTGGGGCTCGCAGGGCGCATTCAGGATAATACCGCCAATAATGCTTCGCAAAGTGGTGGAAGCAATCAAGACGACAGGCGCACAGCCCTTCGTGACCGATACCGTAAGGATCATGGGCCTGGACTACCTTGAAGTCGCGAATCAGAACGGTTTGAACCACCTCTCCTGCGGAGCGCCGGTTGTGCTTGCTGACGGCCTCTACGGCAAAGACAGCATCCTGGTCAAGGCCGGCCCGATTCTGGGAGAAATCGCCGTCGCGTCGGTTATCCATGACGTTCCAGCCATGGTCGTCTGCACCCATACGAAGGGCCATATCAACGCAGGTTACGCCGGAGCGCTCAAGAACCTTGCCATGGGCTGCGTCAGCTCGCGACACCGTCATCAGGGATGGAAAAAAGGACGGGGCGGCATGCATTGCCACGGCGAGCTCTCCCTCCAATGGAACCCGGAAATCTGCACCTTCTGCGAACAATGTAAAAACATCTGTCCGCTTCACGCGATCGATTTTAAAGACGGCGTGTTCGTGGTTGACCAGAGTTCGTGCTGGCACTGCGGGCGCTGCAGCCGGGTCTGCCAGGAAGGCGCCCTCATCATGCCGCAGGACGACAACACGTTCCAGAAGAGCATAGCGGAGGCTGCTGCAGCTGTGCTGTCGACATTTCAAAAGGGAAAAGTGGTGTACATCAACTTCCTCTACCAGGTCCAGCCGGAATGCGACTGCATGCCGGTCGCGGATGTTCCTGTGATCCAGGACCAGGGCATAATGATCTCGGACGATATCGTCGCCATAGAGCAGGCCACCCTCGACATGCTCAAGGCGGCCCCTCCCCTTCCCCAGTCCGCGGCAGATGAAACAGGCGTAAAGTCGGGTGAGGACGTCATGTCCCGCCTGAATCCCCGGCCCATGCAGCTCCAGATCGACGAGGCGGAGAGGCTGGGTCTTGGGACGAGGAAATACGAACTGATCAGGATCGAACCGTGAAAAACCGGATCTGACTTATAACCACGGATGGACACGGATGAACACTGATAAAAGAAGAGACATTTTAAGACTTCTTAAAATCCGTGCCTATCTGCCTGCGGCCAGCAATTATGAGGCCCTTGATTCCCGTCTTGATGGTCGACAAAGGGTCTAAGTCTTTGCGAAGCGCGAATGCAGGCTGTGTTCATCCGTGGCTAAGTCACTTCTATAGCTTTTATATTTCTAATCTTCAATTCATCCCCTGATTAAATAACTTTAGTTTATTTTTCCTCAACTTTTCAGCGTTAATCAGGTATAATCCCGACTATGAATAAACGCACTAAAATAATCGCAACGATTGGACCTGCATCAAGTTCACCGGCGATGATTTCAAAACTGATCCGGGCCGGCATGGACGCCGCCAGATTGAACTTCTCACACGGCGACCGTAAGGACCACAAGCTGCGGATCCGGCTGATCAGGAGCGAAGCCGTGAAGGCCGGGAAACACATCGCCATTATCCAGGACCTCCAGGGCCCGAAGCTCCGGGTTGGTGCGATGAAGGACGGCGGCGTCAAACTGAGACGGGGCAGCGAGATTCTGCTAACCCCCCGGAAGATCGTCGGAACCAGCGAGGCCATAAGCGTCGTTTATACCCGCCTCACCAGGGACTTGAGAGTAGGCGACCATGTCCTGCTCGACGACGGAAGGCTCGAGCTGAAGGTAACAAAAAAGAAAAATGCGGACGTGGTCTGTAAAATAGTCTGCGGCGGAGTTCTTCGGAGCCATAAAGGCATCAACCTCCCCGGCACTCATCTTTCACTCCCGTCTCTTTCGCAGAAGGACAAGGAAGACCTCATCTTTGGCGTTGCCCAGGGCGTGGATTACATTGCGCTCTCATTCGTCCGCTCGGCCGAGGATATTCTTCGCAGCAGGCGCTTTATTCGCTCACTCCGCCGGGACATACCGATCATTGCGAAGATCGAGAAACCCGAGGCCGTGATGAACCTTCATGAGATCATCGAAGCGTCCGACGGGATAATGGTGGCGAGAGGAGATCTCGGTGTTGAAACCTCGCCTGAGCAGGTGCCCCTCCTGCAGAAAAAAATCATCGAGGCGTGCAACCAGTCTGAAAAGCCCGTCATCACCGCAACGCAGATGCTCGAAAGCATGATCGAGAGCCCGCAGCCCACCCGTGCCGAAGCATCCGATGTCGCAAACGCGATCCTGGATGGGACTGACTGCGTCATGCTCTCGGGTGAAACCGCCGTGGGCAAATATCCGGTCCAGTCCGTGGCAGTCATGGCAAGAATAGCCCTGCATGCGGAAACCTCTCTTCGCCCTGTCCCGGCCGACGCGCACGTAAGCGGCGCAGGTGAAAGCGTTGCGCATGCCGCATGCCGGGCTGCAGAGGAACAGAAGGCAAAGGCAATCATCGCCTTTACCCAGTCGGGCTCTACGGCGCTGCTGGTATCAAAACACCGGCCCGCGGAGAGCATCATTGCGGCAACGCCTTTTGAACGGATCGGAAGGCTTGTTTCTCTGTACTGGGGGGTGACTCCGATCCTGCTGAAAACCAAGCGCACGACCGACGACATGATCGGGAGTGTGGAGCGGGAATTGCTGCGCCGGAACCTGGCAAAAAGGGGCGATTTGATCGTGATTACGGCCGGGGTCCCGGTCGGAGTTGCGGGCAGCACGAACATGATGAAGATCCATCGCGTCGGCGAAATGAGCAGCCTGGAAGGGAAATGAGCAACATGGAAACGGCTGTTGGGCCGCAGATGAACCCCGTTAGAGATAGAGCAAAGATATTTACTTGAACCGATTTATTTGTCTCGATTGAGATGAATCTCTAACGGGGCGAACGCAGATTAACGCAGATAGAATAAATTCTTTAGTTGAAATGCGTATCCAGTAACGGCCGGTCTTTTTCTAAAAGTCAAAACACCTATTGTTCAGATTTATCCTAAAAACGGCATTTGAACACGGATGAACACGGAAACAGCGGATCAAAACAATGTGATAGAGCAAAAAGCCATCTCGCCTTTTGGGTGAATCCATTACTGTTCGTAACTTCCTATAAATCCGTGTTGATCAGATTTTATCCGTGTCCAACTGCTTTTTTCAGGTTTATCCGCGTTTATCCGATTTTTCTGCGTCCTGCTCTGCTCCCCGCTGTTTTTAAATACTCGCCGAACTTCATATCCACTTTAATAATATGGTCCACGATCCAGTCCACAACCACCTGGTTCGTCGTAGCTGACAGGTCGTATGAGCTGCCCTGGATACGGGGTAGAGACGCCTGCTCCTTCAATTCGTTCAATGCCTGAAGGTACCTGTTGTGCTCCCGCCGCTGTTCCTCCAGGCCGGGATATGCGGTCTCCTGCATTCGCTTTTCTTCCTCGGCAAAATGAACCCGCGCGTAATCATCGAGGAACTTGATGGTGCCGTCTATCTCGTTCTTGCAGCGGTGCTCTTTTATTGCCTGGACAAGATTATTGATCCTCTTGAATAATTCCCTGTGCTGGCTGTCGATCGTATCAATCCCGACCGTCAATTTCTCGGTCCATTCCATGCTGTTCTCCTTTAGGCTGCCTTTTAAAGGATATTAGCAGGCGATATGAGTGAAGTCAAGAAACTGCGAGTGAAGACGAATAAATGCGCGGCGAGCGTTCACCAGAAAACTATTAATTACGCAGGCTACAGCCTGCGGCTACCAATTATAATGCATTGATGAATTGGTAGCCGCACCCTTTAGGGTGCGCGTTTTGAAATTGCGGACCGGGGCTGCGACAGAGGGCCGGAATGCGGGGTCCCAGTACTACACCTTTCGAAACACTCCCACTACCTTGCCCAGCACCCGTAGTTCTCCGCGGTCTACATAAATCGGCTGCATTGTCCTGTTTTCGGGTTGAAGACGGACGCGGTCTTTCTCGAGGTATATCCGTTTTACCGTTGTTTCTCCGTCAACCATGGCCACAACGATTTCACCGTCCTTCACGTGCGTCTGGGTCCGCACCAGAATCGAGTCCCCTTCCAGGATATGAGCATCCACCATGCTGTCTCCCCGAACTGTCAGGGCAAACAGGCCTTGCGGTGATTTGAGCTTGAATAACGAAAGATCTACCTTGATCTCTCCTTCCCGGTTCTCAGGCGACAACACCGGGGTTCCCGCGGCAACTCTTCCGAGAAGCGGTATGGACCCGACCGGCCGTTCTTCGGACTGCAGCCGGATTCCGTGGGATTTTCCCGGCTCGCGTCTGAGCAATCCGTTTCGTTCGAGGGCCAGAAGATGCCTGTTCACGCCGTTCGTGGACTTGATGCGGAACCGCAGCCCTATCTCGCGCATGGTCGGCGGAATGCCATTCGTGTCGATCTCGTACCGGATATATTCATAAATCTCCTGTTGACGTTCGGTTAGATCTATTTTGGATTTCAAATCACTACCCCGATTTCACTTTATAGTACCTTTACTTCGTCACGTCTTGGAATTTGAGTCAAATACTTGAATCAAACCTAAAATCAATTTTCGCGCAAAGACGCCAAGCCGCAAAGAAAAGAAAGAAGACATTGTTATTTTTGATTCTCTCTGCGCCTTTGCGGCTTTGTTTATGCCCGCGTTTACGAGAGTGCAGGGTACGCGAGACGCCTTTGAATCAGCGGTGTAGGTCAAGGCATTGCTCATTAGGTTTTAGTCGCAATCCGCAATTCTAATACTGTCTGTCCCCTGTCGGGCGCCAGGCAGGCGAGATGATCCGTTCATGACGATAACGCTCCGCCAGCGTTCCCCAGGTGACCGTGAATGAGCCGTAACGGTCGTTTATATCGTCCATCGCTTCCGCAAGAAATTTCCGTTTCCGTTCAAACGCAAAAAGCGGCATCTGCACCACGTTCCGCTCCAGCGCCGATACGCTGACTCCCACGAGCCGTACTGCCTGCTCCAGCGGTGTTTCCCGCAGAATAGCTGCAGCGGCAGCATGAATGTCGAGCCCATGATTCACGGTATGCTGAAGCCGGCGCTGCCTGGTAAAGGTATGGAAATCAGCATAGCGGAGCGTAAGGGTTACGGTCCTTCCCGTGTACTGGCCGCGCCTGAGCCTCTGTGCCACTTTCTCGGACAGTTGGAGGATATGCCGCTCTATCATCTCTCCGTCGGAGCAATCTTCGTCGAGCGTCATGCTGTGGCCCATTGACTTGCTTGCGTCCCCTTCCTGCTCGCTGGGAGAGGCGACAGGGTCGTTATCAATGCCGCGTGCCATGTCCTGAAGGCGTTCCCCGAGCACGCCGAACCGGGCCGTCAACTCGCGCAGCGGTATCTGGGCTAGTTCGCCGCATGTTCTGACCCCCATAGATGCCAGCTGCCTCGTAAGGCTCGGACCGATGCCGCAGATTTCCTTGACAGGCAGGTTTTCGAGCACTTGTCCGACGTCGTCCGGCGATATGAGCACCAGCCCGTCCGGCTTCTGCATGTCGCTCCCCAGTTTGGCAAGGAGTTTATTGGGGCCGATCCCGATGGAGCACGTCAGCCCCATTTCTTCCCAGATCCTCTCCTTGATGAGGACGGCAATCCGGACCGGATCTCCAAAAAGCGATTCGCAGCCGGTCACATCGAGAAAGGCTTCGTCTATCGAAAAAAGCTCAACGTCCGGAGTAAACTGGCTCCAGAGTTTAATCAGTTGCCCGCACGCTTCGGAATATTTTGAGGAATCCGCAGTTACCATAACGATCCCGGGGCACGCCTTTTTCGCCTCACCGTACGTCATACCGGTCTTTACCCCGAAGGCCCGTGCCTCGTATGAAGGAGAAAGGACAACGCCGCGGTGTTTGGATCCGACTACGGCAATGGGCCTGTCCCGTAGCGACGGATCTGCCCGCTGCTCAACAGAGGCGAAAAAAGCGTTCATATCGATATGAAGTATATGTCCCATTTCAACCTTAAGCCCATTATAGTGAACATTTGTTCACCTGTCAAGAACTATCTCATTACCTGAAATAGCCCTTGGCGCGTTTAATGGAACCTTTGATGCAGTATGATATTTACAGATTGGGTTGACTCGATTCAGAAAAAGGGTTAACGTTAATGCAATGGCAACTGCGGTCGACATATACAAACTCCTTCCAAAAACGAACTGCGGCAAGTGCGGCCTGTCAAGCTGCTTCGGGTTCGCGGCAAAGCTCGCATCGAACCAGGCTTCCGCAGAAGATTGTCCTGAAATGACCGGCACAGCAAGGGCAGAACTTGCCTCTTTAAACGAGAGAAATCCTGCTTCATCAGGCACGGTATATGATCAGGTTCTCGAATCGCTCCGGCCGAAAATTCAGGCTTTGAATCTTAAGAAAACAGCCGCGCTCTTCGGCTTAAAGCTCCTGGATCACGACACCCTTGGAATACATTTTTTGCGTGACTCTTACAAGGTCACAAAGCTCGGTATTACGGACGCAAAGGGCAACGAACCGCGGCCATGGATTTCTATCCTTATCTATAATCACCTCTGCATGCCTGATCCCCCGGAGCCGGCCGGAGAATGGATAACGTTCAGCTCAGTGCCGGCATCTCACGCCAAGGACAAGGCATGGGCAGGCCACGTCGAGGAGGAAATTGCGAGGCATTTCAGCGGGAACGTAGCAGCACTCAAGAGCGCTTGCGAACGTTTAGGCGGGATTCCGGCCTTGATAGTCGGAAATCACGACGCTGGATACGAATTCCGTTTTTTTCCGCACTACCCCGTCCTGCTTCTGTTTTACGATGCCGCGCCCGAGGAGAACTTCCCCGCGCAGTGCAAGCTTTTGCTTGACAGGACCGCCCCCCGGTATCTCGATATCGAATCGATGGTTGTGCTGGGAGAGGAGTTTGCGGCGAGGTTGGTAGAACGCTGCATAGAGCAGAGCGCATAGGGCATAGCGAATCTTACGCTTTGCGCCATGCGCTATGCATTTCACGGCACAACGATTTTATAAATATCTCCGCGGCTGTGGTCTGCAACATAAATATTCCCGGCTTCATCTTGGCCGAATGTGGATATCCCGAGATCGGTGTCCAGTATCAGTTTATTTTCCCAGGTGTCTCCCTTTTTTCTTAAGCCCCAGATCCTCCCGCTGCAGTAATCGCCATAGATGTACACTCCCTGAAGCGAGGGGAATTCCGCTCCTCGATATACAAAACCTCCGGTAGCCGCGCAGTTGCCCTGCGTCAGGGAATATTCGAGGATCGGGAGCGTGAGTCCTGTTTTATTGCAGGATTCCGAGGTGTAGCAATGCAGACCTTCCATGACATCCCATCCGTAATTCTCGCCTCCCTTGCTCGAAGCAGGCTGGAAATTGACCTCCTCATACTTGTCCTGTCCCACGTCCGCGATATACAGGTCACGGGTCTCGCGATCAAAGGAAAACCGCCAGGGATTACGGAGGCCCAATGCCCATATTTCGGGACGATTTCCGGCTTTGCCTACAAAGGGATTATCAGGAGGAATTGCATACCCTTCCGTCTGCGATTCCACATCGATTCTGAGCATCTTCCCGAGCAGAACGCCGGGATTTTGAGCATTGTTGAAGGGATCGCCCGGCTGATCCGCCGTCGCCCATTCCGATATAGAGAAATCCGTCAGGACCGAACGTCATTTGCCCACCGTTGTGGTTCGCGAACGGCTGGTCTACCCTCAGAAGCTGCTGTTCGCTTGCGGCGTCAGCGACGTCGGGATCGGCAGTTGTCTGATACCGCGCTATGAACGTATCGCCGTCGCCCTGATTGCCGGTATAATTCACATAGAAATATTTTTTCTGAGCCGGGTACCCGTTCGGGAAAACGATGATGAAGAGCCCCCGCTCTCCGCCGGACAGTACTCGCGATGATATGTCAAGGAAGGGAGACTGCAGAACAACGCCGTTCTTGATGATTTTGATGGTCCCCCGCTGCTCGACGATAAAAAGACGGTTGCTGCCGTCACCGGCACTGGCTATCGCCGTCGGCGAACTGAAGCCCCCCGCAATTTTGACAAAGGAGATTTGAGGTATGTCCGCCGTTCCTGTTGTGTCCGGCACTGTTGTATCGGGACCCGGCGGCGTGTCTGTTGATACCGGAGAGCCTGTAGTATTATCACCGCAGCGGGCAAAAGCCAGCATTACCAAAGCGCCTGCTAATACCATTGTTGAACGCAGTATGGCAAGCCGTGTCCTGGATGATCGTGCACGCATGGTTTTCCAATCCTTATGAAGTGATTTACCGGTGATTTGATCTTAATATAGCACGGGATGTAAGCACGGGGCGGGATCGGCAGGAGCAGCGCGTTGACAATAGTAAATTGTCATTCTGAAGGGCGCAGCCCTGAAGAATCTCGGTTTTCAAACCAATGTAAGCTTAAGTCTTTCCATTCGCAGTTCACTGATAAATATTCTTCGATCAGTTGTTATTGCGTAACTATTCAGCTTCTTTTCAGAACAGCATAAGACAAATCTAAGAAAAAGCCCTTCTATCCGCAGATTTCGCAGATTCTAAAACCGGAATTCTGGTTTTGTTTTTATCTGCGAAATCTGCGTAATCTGCGGATAAAAAAATGACCTGAGTAGTTACGTTATTGCCTTACCGCATACATGAGGAATTCTACATTCCCATCCTGGCCGGTTATCGGTGAAGGGATAACGCCTTTTATGAGAAGCCCTTGGACGGCTGCAAAGGCGACGATAGTGTCAACCGCCTCAGTCCTTGCAGCTTCATCCCGCACTATCCCGCCCTTGCCTACACGTTCCTTCCCTACTTCGAACTGCGGTTTAATGAGCGCGATGACGTCGCAAGCGGGCTTCAGGAATTTGAGCACGGGGGGTAGAACCTTTTGGAGCGAAATGAACGAGACATCGATTACAGCAATATCTATCGGCTCAGGCACGAGGGTCTGGGGCAGGTCCCGGATGTTGGCGCGTTCGATCGCAACAACCCGCGGGTCCTGCCTGAGTTTCCATGCCAGCTGGCCGTAACCAACATCGATTGCATACACTTTTTCCGCGCCGTGCTGCAGCAGACAGTCGGTGAACCCTCCGGTTGACGCTCCCACATCGAGCGCTTTTTTACCGTGCACTGAAATGCGGAAATCTTTTAATGCCGCTTCAAGCTTGAGCCCTCCCCTGCTCACATATGGCAGTGCCTCGGCGAGCAGACGGATTTCGGAATCTTCAGGAACCAGCACACCGGCCTTATCCCTTTTTTGGCCATTTACGAGGACATTTCCCGTAAAGATTATTGCCTGGGCCCTCTCCCTGCTTTCCGCAAGCCCGCGCTCTAACAGCAGCACGTCAAGCCGCTTTTTTATCTTTTTCTTTTCCATAACGTCGCCAAAATGATTTTCTGTGTCCTCGGCCTGAATTAAGCGTTTTGATTCTAAGTTTCGATAGCCATCACAAAATTCCCTGACTAGCCTTTTCAGGCCCCCAAAAGCGGCAGTTTGAACGTGAACGTGCTCCCTGCGCCGTACTTGCTCTGCGCCCAGATTGCCCCGCCATGCAGCTCTATGATTTTTTTGGCGATGGAAAGACCGAGCCCTGAACCTTCGACCGTGCTCGTCAGTTGGTCACCCGATCGCTGGAACTTGTCGAAAATGACTTCGATATCCTCTTCAGGAATGCCGGCGCCGTTATCAGTAACGGAAACTGCGATGTGCCCGTTATCCCGACGGACAGAGACATGAATGCTGCCGCCGTTCGGGGTAAATTTCACGGCATTTGAAAGGATGTTCGTCATAACCTGAACGAGACCGTCCCGGTCTCCCCATATGGGGGGAAGCTCCGGTTCAATCTCCGTGACAACGCTGTGCTGTTTGTTTTCCGCGAGCGGCACAATGCACGCGACGGAATTCCGGATTATATCGTTCAGGCTGACTTTTTCGTGACGACGGACCGTCTCGCCGGATTCGATCCGCGAAAGATCAAGAAGATCATTGATCAAACGTGCAAGCCGGTCGCTTTCCGTGTTAATGGTGTTCAGAAACTTCGTTTTCCGGTCATTAGCCATGTGCGGCTTAATCAGGATGATTTCCACAAAGGCCTTGATGGCCGTGAGCGGCGTCCGAAGTTCGTGGGACACCACGGTTATGAAATCCGATTTCAGCCTGTCCAGCGCCTGGAGCTTTTTGTTCGCTTCCTGAAGTTCGGTCGTTGACCGTTCCAAATTGGAGACGGTACGCTCGAGATTACGCCGATGGGCTTCGAGTTCCCGGTCGCGGTCCTGGATCGTGGAAAGCATTTCATTGAAGCCCCGGGCAAGAGACCCGAGTTCATCTTCTCCGGTCCCTGGCGCCCGGACTGAAAAATCCCTGTCCCGTGATACGTCGCCCATCATCTCCACCAGGTCTGTGACCGGCCGGGTAATGGATCGCTGAAGGCGGGACACCAGAATATAGGCTACGACGAGCGAAACAACAACGACAACACAGGCCACACCCATGTAGATGAACAGCAGGGAATGAAATTTCCGCAGGTCGGCCCAGATGAGGACCGTGCCGATGTGCTTGTCACGCACTTTGATCCCTCGGTAGAGCGAGATATGATCGACTCCGAAGTGATGCCCCTCGGTCAGCGGCCGCTGCGGGAACCACGCATCCGTTTTTCCCGCACGGCTGTATAAAGCAAACAATGTACCGTCCCTGGTGTAGACAGCCGCATACTTTATATCGGGATCGGCCCGAAGAGCGCCCAGCGTTTCCTCGGCATCCTTCGGAACATTGAACAGCAGCGCCGCGGTGCATTGATTGCCGATGATCTCCGCCTTAACGGTCAGATCCTTTACCATCTCGTCGCGGTGAACCGCGATCTCGGTCCCTAACATGACTGTGCCGGCCAGCAGAACGGTGATGCCTGCCGTGAGCAGTCCGCTGAGAATGAGCTTTTGCCTGAGCAACAGATTGTGGAACCGGGACATTTTACTCTCCTGCTCCCGATGCGCCATAGACAGAACCCGCGAGTTTCAAGAGCTTGGAACTGATCGTAAGACCGGCCCTTCGCGCCGCCGCCGCATTGATCTCGAAGCGTATCTTCTTCTGCTCGACATAAAAATTAATAATGACGCCCTGGCGGGCAAGGCCGGCGGTATCACCGATGGAGAGTATGCTGGTCCCCTGAAGGGCTTTAAGTATCCGGGGAAGGTTGTTTTGTTCCGAGGCGCCTATGAAGAGAACATCGCAGCGGCCGAGATCCGCCAGCGATGCCAGTTGAACGATCTCGAGTTTTCTGCCCATCACCTCCTGGCCGTCCAACTCCTCGAACGGGCCCTCTTCGAGGCTCACTCCGAGAATGCATACCCGAAGTGACCGTACTAAGCGCCCGGGGGAAGCGGGCCATTCGACGAAGGGCAAAAAATTGTACAGGAATGCGGCCTTCACCTCATATTCGCCCGGCTGCGACTGTGCGCAAGCCGGTCGCGCTGTTGTTGCAAGGGCGGCTGCAAAAACAAGATATGCGGCGATGCGGATAAACACTTTCATGATTTTTTGTTGAGCACTGCCACTTTTCCATCCCGGCCGGAGACGGGCGAAATCAGGGTTCCGTGCTCTGGCTCCGGGGGCTTCGATCTTCGCTAGAAAGAATAACTTACTTTCAACCGGTACGTGCGTCCGTCCTGCCTTACGGTGTCAAGCGGCTGCAGGTCGGCAGAAACGGGATCGCGGTATTCGGTGTCGAGAAGATTATAAATACTGGCGGACACTTCAAGCCGATCGATGTAATTCCGGGCCAGCAGTGTCACGTTGGTCAAGTAAAAACCCTGCGTGGATTGGCCGGCCTCGGTCCGCCTCGTGTTCGTGTACTGCTCTTCGACGCTTCCGTACACGTTTTCTTTTACTATAGGCGCGGAAATATTTACTTTTACCAGGTGTCTCGGGGAATTCGTGAGCGGTTCCCCGGTCAGTTTGTCTTCAGTATGCTGGATTGTGTAGCTGAACCTGCCTTCAGTCCCGTTCTGCCGCCTGCCTGCCAGCGACAATTCCGCGCCCCGTGCAACCACCTGGTCCACATTTTCAAACGTGGTGCCAGCCGCGGTATCAACCTGATTGATCAAGTCTTTTATACGGTAATAGAACCCCGAAGCGCCGACGCGGAATCCTTTGCCGGGATGGTACTCATATGCCAGTTCATAAGTCTTTATCTTTTCCGGTTTGAGGTCCGGGTTCGGCACATTCACGGGTGGAGTCGAGTAATAGAGCTCAAACACGTTCGGAGTACGGAAAGCGCTTCCATAGAGCAGCTTGACGGTGCTTCGCTCCGTCGGATTGTGGATTAGCGCCAGGCGGGGATTCGTAGTGCCTCCAAAATTACTGTAGCGGTCATATCGTACGCCGGCATTCATGATAATATTTCTTCCGATCTCAAACTCATCCTGAAGATAAGCGGCCCAAATCCTTGATCTCCTCCGGTCATCAAGATTGAGTGAATAAGGCGCCACATCGAAATTTTTCTGATCTTGGCGCACATTATCCGTTAATTCTACGCCCATAATAACACGGTGGGTATCGAAAAGCCTGGATGACATTTTCACCTCGCTGCCCCACCAGTTGCCGTATCCAAGGTCTTTTTGTGTTACTCCGCCGGCAATATAATCCCCCTCGTACCAGTAATAGTCGTAATAGACCCTTGCCGTAAGATTCGTCTCACCGCCGAGGTTGACGCTGTATTTTAAATCGCCATATGCGTGTCCGTCGATCGTTTTGTTGCCCGGGTCGTTAAAGTCGGTCTCGAAAGCGCCCGTGGGAATGCCTTTTGTTCTCGCATTATACGCGCCTTCGAAGACAAAATCCCTGAGAGATGTCTTCGTAAAGAAGCTCTGATATCGGTCATAATCGGTCTGATTGGCGACGGCGCCCAGCTCCTCAAAAAACAATTGTTGTCCCTTGCTGTCGTAACCCGTGCCTGACACGATCGCTTCGAAGCCATTTGAGAATTGATTGCCATAACTGATTCGCCCTTTATAGGTATCATACCGGGCGGCCTCCACGGACAGTTGCGTCCCCTGGAAATCCTGCCCTTGCTTGGTAACGATGTTGACTACGGCGAAGAATGCATTGTTTCCGTAAAGGGACGAACCCGGCCCGTGTACCACCTCAACCCGGTCAATGAGATCGACATCGATAATCCCTTCAGTCCCGACAAAAGCCTGATCGTATATGTTGTCATTGGTGCGGTGACCGTCGATCAGCAGCAGAATACGGCCGTTATAGTCCCCCGGCCGCCCGAACCCGCGTACTCCGACATAGGTATAGTTGCGGTCATACGTGATAAAGAAGCTTCTGACGCTGCGCAGAATGTCCGCGAGTGTACGATAGCCGTATTTCCTGATGTCCGCCGATGTAATGATCGTGACCGAGGAGGGCGCCTCCGTTATCTTCTGTTCATATTTCGATGCCGAGTAAACCGTCTGCACCTCGATATTCATAAGCTCTTCCAGGCTGAGCTTCTTAAGGTCCCCCGCGATCAGTCCTGCGTCGGCTGCTCCGGCGCTGCCGGCTAACACTGCGAAGGCCATGAACGCTCCGGTGACTGTTTCTGCAAAGGGGCAGGATAATAATTCAGCGATTTTTCTCGGCATGAGCGCCTCCAAACAGTGAAGATACGTTCTAAAAAAACCGGAACATTGACGGATTATAACAGAAAATTTCAGCTGCGTAAACGGATATGGAACAGCGAGGGGCTGGAAGAGGACGTATGGAGAAACAAAAAAGGCACTAAATTATTTTTAGTGCCCCGGGTAGTACGGTTATGCGGACGTGGTCTGCCGTTTTCTTCAAGCATCCTTTGCCTTCAAGCCGGCTGCCGATGACGGCGTCTTGACCGGAGATCTCCTGATAAACTCCTTCACCTTCGAATAAATGCCGTCCGTATCAAGTCCGTATTTCTTCCGGAGAAGTTTTTGCGAACCGTGTTCGATATAGTTGTCCGGAATTCCTATGCGGAGGGATTTAATACCGGTGACATGCCGCTCATCCAGGCACTCCAGCACTGCGCTTCCGAAACCTCCGGCCAGAGCGTGCTCTTCCACGGTCACCAACTTCCCCGTCATCTTGGCGATCTGTATGATAAAATCCTGATCGAGCGGTTTCACGAAGCGGGCATTCACAACCGCGGCTGAAATGCCTTCATCCATAAGCCGCTTAGCTGCCTCCATCGAGGGATATACCATGTTCCCGAGCGCCAGGATGGCGACATCGTGCCCGTCAAGAAGCAACTCGGCCTTTCCAATCTCGATTTTCCTGATCTCCTGGTCCATCGGTATGCCGTATCCGGCGCCGCGGGGATAACGCACAGCTGACGGACCGTGGTGTTCCACTGCGGTCCTGATCATATGCTGCAGCTCGTTCTCGTCCTTGGGGGCCATTATGATCATATTCGGAATGTGGCGGAGATACGCGATATCGAACACGCCGTGGTGGGTGGGACCGTCCTCGCCGACAAGCCCTGCCCGGTCCAGCGCAAGGGTTACCGGCAGGTTCTGGAGGCAGAGATCGTGGACCACCTGGTCATAGGCCCGCTGGGTGAACGTGGAATATATAGCGGCCACGGGATGGAGGCCCTCGACGGCAAGTCCGCAGGCAAAGGTTATTCCGTGAGATTCTGCGATCCCCACATCGAAGAAACGGTCGGGATACCGTTCGGAAAACCTGTCCAGTCCGGTCCCTTCCGACATGGCGGCGGAGATAGCGACGATCTTGTCGTTTTCTTCTGCAAGTTTGATCAGCGTCTGACCGAAAACTTCGGTATAGCTCAGCACCGAAGATTTTCTGTTCGTCTTGCCCGTTTCGCGGTCAAACGGCGGCGTGCCGTGAAACTGAGAAGGATTGTGTTCCGCGAACGCGAAACCTTTGCCCTTCTTCGTTACAATATGAACAAGCACCGGCCACGTAAAACCTTTTATATTGTTGAACGTCTGAAGCAGGTGCTCGATATTATGTCCGTCTATCGGGCCGACGTACTGAAAGCCGAGGTCCTCGAACAGCATGCCGGGCACCATAAGTCCCTTGATGGAGTCCTCGGTCTTTTTCGCGAGATTGAACATGGCCTCGCCGACCCGGGGAATACCCTGAAGAAAATTCTTGGTTTCCTGCCGGAGTTTCGTGTAGAAGTTCCCGGTCATGAGCCTGCTGAGGTAGGACGAAAGCGCGCCGACATTGGGCGAAATGGACATCTCATTGTCGTTCAGGACCACGATCAGGTTCTTCTTCAAATGTCCGGCCTGGTTCAACCCCTCAAACGCCAGCCCCGCCGACATGGAGCCGTCCCCGATTACAGCGATCACCCGGTAGTCATCGCCTTTGATATCGCGCGCCGCGACCATGCCGAGTGCCGCCGAAATCGAGGTGCTGGCGTGGCCGACGTCGAAGTGATCACAATCGCTTTCTTCCCGTTTGGGGAACCCGCTGATGCCGCCGTGCTGCCTGAGCGTCGGGAACTGGCCGCGCCTCCCCGTCAGGATCTTGTGGGCATACGCCTGGTGTCCCACGTCCCAGACGATCCGGTCTTTCGGGGTGTCGAAAGCATAGTGAAGAGCGATCGTCAGGTCGACGACTCCGAGGCTCGAAGCCAGGTGACCGCCGGTCTCTGACACGACATCGATGATCTCCTCGCGGAGTTCCCCCGCGAGAGCAGGCAACTCCGCCTGCGGCAAGGATCTCAGGTCACGCGCGCTGTTGATCTTGTCCAGTAGCATGGAAACCTCTTCGTTAAATTCTAAGTTAAAACTTCACGTCTTTTTCATTCGCAGATTCCGCAGATTTCACAGATTAAGCCAAAGCCGAATTTATGGTTTAAAAATCTGCGCCCATCCGCGTAATCTGCGGATAAATACACTTCGTATTCAGATTTGTTCTAATTGACCCTCGTTATTATGTACTTCGCCAGCTCCCGGAGCGGATCTGCCTTACGATCAAAATCCTTCAAGGCCAGCAGGGCATGATCAACGACCTCGTGAGCGCGGCGGCGCGATTCTTCGAGACCATAGAAACCGGGAAACGTCTTTTTCCCTTTTTTCAGGTCGCTGCCCACGTCTTTTCCGATATCCTCCTGCTTGCCGGTAATGTCGAGAATATCGTCGGCGATCTGAAACGCAAGTCCCGCCATCTCTCCATATCTCGTCAACGCCGAGAACTCCCTTTTTCCCGCTTTCGCATAGAGCGCTCCTACCCTTACCGACGAGCGGATCAATGCGCCAGTTTTGTGAGTGTGAATGTACTCAAGAGTCGGGAAGTCGATTTCCACGCCCTCCGATTGGATGTCCACCACCTGCCCGCCCACCATACCCAGCACTCCGGATGCCGTCGCAATCTCTTTGATGATTGCGATCATCCGGTTCGCGGGAATTTCCTTGGTCCTGCCCGGGTCGGAAAGCACCTCGAAGGCCATGTTCAGCAGGCCGTCCCCGGCAAGGATGGCGATCGCTTCGCCGTAAACCTTATGGCAGGTCGGCTTCCCCCGGCGGAAGTCATCATCGTCCATTGCCGGAAGGTCGTCGTGAATCAGCGAGTAGGTGTGAATCAACTCCAGCGAGCAGGCAGCAGGCAGCAGCTCCGCGGTCTTTACACCGAGCGCCTCGGCAGCAGCAACTGCCAGGATGGGCCGCACCCTCTTGCCGCCCGCGAACAGGCTATAGCGCATTGCCTCATAGACCGCAGGCGGAAACGTTTTTTGATTCGGCACAAGCTTTTCGAGGGTCTTGTCGACAGCTGCCTTTTTTCTTTCGAGATAGACTTTGATGTCCATGTCTTTGAAATGCTGTTGAGTTGTAAAGTCGTTACGTTGCTCAGTCGTGTTACTCCACCCTTACCACTCAACAAATCAACTATTCAACCTTCGTCTTCCTCAAATGGTTTTGCCACAATGTTGCCTGCCTTGTCCTTGAGAAGGATTTCCACCCGGCGCTCGGCCTCCTCAAGACGCTTGTTGCATATGCGGGAAAGCTTGATCCCTTCTTCAAAGAGCTTCAGCGACTGTTCGAGGGGCAGTTCCCCTGTTTCAAGCTCTTTCACTATTTCCTGAAGCCGCCCGAGCGCGGCTTCAAATTTTTTTTCCGCCATGAATTCTGCGCCCCAATACCGAGAGATTCGGTCATTATATACGGAAACGCAGCGTTAAATCAAGAAAAATGCTGGAAATTCCCGCATAGGGCAGAGCGCATAGAGCATAGCGAAAAGCGATCGGATTCACAATGCACCATGTCCTATGTTCCATCCGAATTTCCATGCGCTTTGCGCCATGCGCTATGCTGATTCGAGATCAATATTCCCTCCAAAGCTCCAACGCAGTCCTTGATGTACGGAACCCGAACCGCTTCAGCGGCTCCGCATATGCGCTCCCCATAGCGGGCTCGTTGTTTACCATCTCTATTGAGATCCTGGGCGCAGGGTTGAACTCCCGGCCGAGCAGGTGTTTGAAGAGGTTGAAATAATCCGGAAGCCGCGGATCGTCGGCTGGAACGAAAATATCGAGTACTTTTCCCTGGCGCTTCGCGATCATGACCATCCGGCTGCCGTGATAGACCAGGTACGTGGAGGGAACGCGGGGCGGCAGGCCCTGTACGTTTCCCGCGGCAATGCCGCAAAGCGAAGCAGTATCCGCGGCGTTGATCCAGAAAACTGAGTCCTCAGGCAAAGGGTCCTGAAGAAGCCGAAACGCCTCCTGGGATGCGAATTGCACGCCGGAAACGCCTTTGAAAAAATAGCCTGATACGATCTCTCCGGAGAATTCCATGAGACGCAAGGACCTGAACACCGCGCGCCACTGCAGCGGAGGAAGTTCGTTAGCCACGAGGTCCCGAAAAAGAATGCCGTAGCGCTTCAGCAGCTGTCTGGCCCTGTCCTTCACGAGTTCTTCACCGGCCAGGATGTCCGCCTCGCCGTCCGTTCGGTCGATCCGCAGCCAGTGTCCTTCCAAAGGCCGCGACACCTTCCAGCGGTCGAAACCGGACCTTCGGGATGCCAGCCGCGCCGTCTCTGCGGCAAACGGCTGAGGCTTGAACCTCGTTATCGCTCCCTTTCTGATCGTCCTGAAGGTATCCGTCGTAACGTTCCCTTTCCAGGCCTGTTTCCAGAGGCGCTCCGCCGCCGCTACTGTATCAAGATGAGAAAACTCGGCAATATCGAAAAAACTGTACCTGCCGCGGCGGTCAGGTATCAAATGCTCGAGTTCCGCCGGGTCGCCGTCATGGTCTGAACGCGCCGGCTGTTTATACAGTTCAAGGTCCTCGGAGAATGCCAGGCTGATCCTTTTATTGCCGCAGCCGAACCAGATCAATTCAGTGGAATCCATCAGGGTATCGAGCCGGTGAGTGCTGTACTGCCGCATACGGGCAGGCAGGAGATATTCTTCCCAGGCAGTCGCGCGGTCTGGCCACCCGAAGAGCTGTTCGAGCCGTTGCTGCAGATCTTCGGTGGTTTCACCGGGCCGCGCCACGCCCTGAAACAGCGCAAGAAAAAGCGGAAGCTGCCGTGCGGGAAGGGGCTCGAACGACGGCTGTCGATACCGTCGAGCCATGCGAAGAAGGGTCTCGAAATTTTCACTGTCGCAGATTTCGGGCTTTCGGCTTTCTTCCCCGAACTGGTCCCAGATCAGGCTTTGCGCTTCCAGAAGAGGAACGATTGCCTCGTCAAACCGCTCGGACGGGATGCCGAGGAGGCGCGTAACAACCTCTTTTTCGATCGGGCCGTAATACGAAAGCCAGCCGGATAGGAAACTGCTGAGGTCATAGTCCTCCCGCGGGACGACCGGTTCGGGAACATCCCGGAGATAATGCCTGATCCTGCCTCTCAAGGATTCGACGGTTTCATCTTCCGTCACAGGCTTGACCGTAACATCATCGAACAGCATCCGGAAGGCAACAAGCGCCTTCGGGAGCGTTTCAACCGCTGTTAAAAGAGGATGGGAGGTTCCGGGCCATGACACCCACGCAAGCTTTGTCCGGTTCTCAGCGAGCCGGGCAACGGCATCAGCGTCATAATCGCGGCGTATTGCGGCCGCAAGCTCCTTCCACTCCGGCAGCGGAACCAGCAGCCGCTCTTTTATCCAGTCAAGCAGCTCCGGACCTGAGCCCGGCGCGTATCCTGCTGCAGTACGCTTGAGCTTTTCATCGAGAACGCGAATCAGGTCAGCAGGAATTTTGGGACGCAGATGGGGCGAAAACAGGATTTCCCGAATGAGATCGGGCCGAAGCGCAGACTGCCCGGCTGAGAGCGGCGTATCGTCTTCATACATGTAGCGGTTCGTACGCTTCCATACCAGTTGCCCGGTAAAAGGAGATGCTGATCGCGTCACGGTTTCGGTCACCCGTATGCGGCCGACGCGGACCTCCTCGAGGACGCGTTTCAGGTTCTCGAGGTCGAATTCATCGCTGAGACAGGTGCGCCAGGTTTCGAGAAGGATCGGGAAGTCTTCGTAGGAACGGACCGCGGCCATCAGTTCCTTGGCCCGGAGCCGGATCAGCCACAGGGGCATCCGGCGCCTGAAACCCGGTTTTGGAAGCAGGAGCGCCCGCTCCGCGTTCTCACGGAACCGGGCGCCGAAAAAGCCCGTCTGCTCCAGCTTTTTCCTCAGGAAGGCCTCCACATTTTCCGGAGACAGAAGACTGAAAAGTTCCCTGGACCCGATGGACCGCGGGAGCATGAGCAGAACAGCATCGTCAGTCTCTATGAATTCAAGCGGCGTTCGCTCCTGCTCTTCCCAGGCCTGCGAAAGGGCAAGCGCGAACGGCCGGTTCACCCTGCCGCCCCAGAACGTATGCAGCGCCACCTGCTTCAGATCGCCTTGTCCGGCGCCCTCCTCGATATGTTCAATCAGGAGATGATGCCGGTGCGGGAGGCTGCTGCCTGTTGCCTCCTTCTGCAGCTTCAGGAACCCGATCAGCTCGCCGGCTGCCGTATCTTCCATGGCGTTTGCCCCCATCAACTCCTGCTTGAAATCCGCCGAATGCACTTTCATTTCCGCATTTTCAAGAAAAAGCCCGATTCGTTCAGACAGGTGGAAGTCCCGGTCCTGCTCCTCGGCTTTCCAGAAAGGGACAATCGCCGGCGCGGAACGGACCGGCGTCACTTCAACGTCGTTATGGGTAAAATTCTCTATGCGCCAGAGCTGGGTGCCCAGGGTGAATGTTTCGCCGATGGAACGCTCCCAGACGAATTCTTCGTCGAGTTCCCCTATCTTAGTGTGTGTGTCTTTGAGCCTGAGATCGAAATACCCCCTTTCGGGAATGGTCCCGCCCGATGTATAAATCAGGTACCGGACCTCACTGTGGGCCTGGATAGTGTTGTCGATGCGATCGAGAGAGACACGGGCCTTCAGCTGCCGCAAGCGCGTGTCCGCATACCTGCCGGCCATCATCTCGATCACGAGATCGAAGTGCCTTCGGGGCAGGTCGCGGTATGGGTAGGTTGCTTTTAGGAACCCGTATAAATCGTCAATGTCCCAGCGCTCGGCTGCTGTCATGGAAAGGATGACTTGCGCAAGAATATCCAGCGGGGCCTGGACCGGCCGGACTTCTTCGATGTCCTGCTCCAGGATTGCGCGCGCAGTCACCGCGGCATCGATGAAGTCGCGTCCGTGCGTCGGGAAGATTACGCCCCGGCTTTTCTCGCCCACGTCATGGCCTGACCTGCCTACACGCTGAATAGCGGAGGAAACCGAACGCGGAGTCTGCACAAGGATCACCTGGTCGAGGCTGCCGATATCGATGCCGAGCTCAAGGGAACTGGTTGCTACGATCGCCCTGAGTTCCCCATTTTTCAGCTTCTGTTCCACTGCCAGACGGATCTCGCGTGAAAGAGACCCGTGGTGCGCATAAACCAGTTCTTCCTGCTCCCCTTCATTCAGCATGCGCGTCACTTTTTCCGCGGTTCTCCGGCTGTTCGCAAAGAGAAGCGACGACCGGTGCTCGGCGATCAGGTTCTTGAAAGCAGCTACCAGGGGCGGCCACCATGAACCGTCAACCATATTCTCGCGTGCGTCGCGGGGAAAAGAAACCCTGACCTCGAACGTCTTCGCCTGGATGGACCGGATGATTGAGACCGGCCGTTTTTCATAACGACTGTCCTTTCCCTTTCCGAACCTGCGATAACCGCCTGCGAATTCCGCTATGCGTTCAACAGGATTCACCGTAGCGGAGAGTGCAATGCGCTGGAATTCGCCCGAAAGCAGGACAAGCCGCTCAACACCGGTAATAAGGTGTGTCCCCCTCTTGGTCGCCGCCACAGCATGGATTTCGTCGAGAATGACCGTCTGGATGCCGCGAAGCATGTTGCGGCCGCTCACGGATGTGAGCAGGAGATTCAGGGACTCGGGCGTGGTGATTAGTATTTCAGGAGGGTTGCGGACCATTTTTCTTCGTTCTTCAGCCGGCGTATCCCCGCTCCGGGTGAGCACGGAGATGTCCGGAAATGGAGATCCCGCGCCTGCAAACACCTCCTTGAGTTCCGCAAGCGGCTTGAGCAGGTTCCGGCGGACATCGTTATTGAGCGCTTTGAGCGGAGAAACGTAGAGAACCCGGATGTTTCCGCGGGGCCAGGAGCCGGTAATCAGCTGGTTCAAGGCCCACAAAAAAGCTGCCAGCGTTTTGCCGCATCCGGTCGGTGCGGTCACGAGCACGTGCCTCCCTGCAGCGATCTCGGGCCATGATTTTTCCTGGATATCGGTCGGGGCGCCGACTTTTTGCCGAAACCATTTCTGAATGAGGGGGTGAAAGAATGAAAGGCTGGATACCGACATGACAAACTTCCTTCTAAGTCAAACATAATCCAGGAAACAGGAAAAAGCAAGGGTGGGGTAACTGCTACTGAGGTCATTCCGCAGGCGAGGGACTAAGACACCGGCAGCAAGATTTTCATTTGATCCACTCGACTGCCACCAGCTCTCCGAATTTTTTAAATTCAGGATCGCCTGTTACCACCTTTACCTTTTTACGGATGCCGAGGGCGGCAGCAAAGCAGTCCGCATACGCCAGCGGGTGCTTCCCCTTGAGCCGCGCCGCTTCCAAGGTAATGTCCATATCGGCATTGACGATCGTGACCGGCAGCTGTACCGTAATAAATCTCACTTCCTCCGCTTTCTCGCGGCCGCGCTCGCGAAGCGTATTGTAATAAAGCTCTCCGAAGTTAATAACCGAAAGAAAAAGCTTTGTTTTTCCTGTCTGGGCAGCCCTGAGAATCTTTCTGACTTGTTCTCCGCCTGCTTCATCTTCAAAATGGGCAAGCAGTGCATAGCTGTCAAGGACATAGGAGCTATCCACGCTTCGCCTCCTCGTTGCGGTCCTTGAGCAATGCCTTCATCAACGACGTTTTGCCTTTCAACATCCCCCTGGATGCCTCGATCGGGTCATCAGGGAGCGGCTTTATCACGATCACGTTCCCTTCCCCTTCAGATATGGCGACGCGGGTGCCTTTTTTGATGTTATATTTCTTTCTCAGCGGGGCGGGGATAATTACCTGGCCCTTAACAGTAGTCTTGGAAATGGTCATGGTGGTATACCTCCTTCGCATTATGTTATAACATTATAACAAATTGGATAACATTTGTCCACGATGTATAACTAGCTTCAAGTACCGGCGAAACACGTGTCCTATTCGCGGTGTAACTCTCTCTTGATCCCGGGCAATCACGACCAACTGTTTGAACACTTCCGGCTGATGTGAACAATGATATACTAATAGTAGCTATGAATTGAAAACAGCTTTCACAGCCCCGGCTTGGGAGGACTTTTATGCCTCTGATAATAGGGGTGACAAAGGAAACTACGCAGAGCGAGCGGCGTGTGGCAGTCGTACCCGATGTGGTAAAAAAATTCAAGGCTCTCGGCGCGGATTTCTGCATCGAACGCGATGCAGGCGCAGGCAGCTTCATCCTTGACGAGGAGTTCGGCGTACAGGGCATCGTGTCCGACTCGCGTCAGGTTTTAGAACGGGCGCGGGTCATCCTCAGGGTGCAGCCTCCGGACCTCGACGAGATACGCATGATGAAACCCGGCACCGTTTTGATCGGCTTTCTCCATCCATTCGCTGATGGGGACAGGGCCAGGCTGTTCTGCGAGAGAAACATTACAAGCTTCGCTGTGGAGCTCATCCCCCGCATATCGCGCGCCCAGAGCATGGACGCTCTGTCCTCACAGGCCACAGTAGCCGGCTACCAGTGCGCCCTGATCGCCGGCGTCATAACACCGAAATTTTTTCCTATGCTCACGTACGCAGCCGGAACGCTTCGTCCCTCCCGCGTCCTGGTCATCGGTGCAGGGGTCGCAGGGCTGCAGGCAATCGCTACCGCTCACAGGCTCGGTGCGATTGTCGAAGCCTACGATGTGAGGCCCGAGACCAGGGAGCAGGTTGAATCCCTCGGGGCCCGCTTCGTGGACACCGGTGTGGCCGCTGTCGGGGCCGGGGGTTACGCCCGCGAGCTGACTGCTGATGAGAAAAAGTCCCAGAAGGAAAAACTTTCAAAGGCCGTGGCGCAGGCTGATGTTCTCATTACAACCGCGGCGGTTCCCGGCAAAAAAAGTCCTCTTATAATTACCGAAGACATGGTCATGCGCATGAAAAAGGGAGCGATCATCGTCGACATGGCGGCTGACAGCGGCGGCAACGTTGCAGGCAGCCTTCCGGGTGAAACAGTGGTCAAGGACGGTATCAGCATTGTCGGCACGTCAAATCTGGCCTCCCGCATGCCGGTCCACGCTTCCGAAATGTATGCCAGGAACCTGTTCAACTTTCTTTCGCCCTTCATAAAAGACGGCGAGCTCGTTCTCGACTGGAACGACGAAATCCTGGCCGGAAGCGTTTTTACACACGAGGGTGCGATACGGCACGAGGGAGTAAGGAAGGTGCTGGAGGGGGTCGGTAAAGCAGTGTCATAGAGTCAGAGTATTAGAGTATCAGAGAAGAACTTGCTTTGAAGCAGTGTCATCGAGTCAGAGCATCGGAGTGTCCAAGAACTTTGACTGTGATGCTTTGACACTGCTGTGATGCGACACTGCTTTGACACTGTGACACTTTGATACTTTGACACTCTTTCGGAGATTTCCATGGAAATATTCGCTGCGCTTTATATCTTCATGCTCGCGGCATTCACCGGCTACGAAGTCATTTCGCGCGTACCCGTTATCCTGCACACTCCGTTGATGTCCGGCTCCAATTTCGTCCACGGTGTGGTGCTGGTGGGCGCCATGGTTGCGCTCGGCGAAGCGCGGACCCCGCTTGAGCAGGCGATCGGCTTTGTCGCCGTACTGCTGGGCGCCGCCAACGCGGCCGGAGGCTACGTAGTGACGGAACGCATGCTCGCGATGTTCAAGAAAGGCGAAGGGGGAAAACCCAAATAACAACCACCCAGGAAACAGCATCTGGACGCAGATAAAAGCGGATTTTCGCGGATAAACAGAAAATCTTAAGATTCCTGCGGTACCGTGATTCCGAGGCCCTTCAGCCCAGACATTTTTTAAATCTGCGTTTATCCGATTTTTCTGCGTCCCAACTGCTCTTGGTTTTTTGAAAGTTGTATTCAAAACTATGACTGCGAAACTCCTCATCAATGCCAGCTACTTCGTCGTGGCGATCCTGTTCATTCTCGGCCTGAAGGGCATGTCCTCGCCAATAACAGCCCGGAGAGGCATACTCTGGGCCGGAGCAGGCATGCTGCTTGCGACGCTTGTCACGTTCGCCTGGCCCGATATGAAGAATTACGCGCTGATGATCGTGGCGCTTTTTATCGGCGGCTCTCTCTCCTGGTGGTCCGGCAGGGTGGTCAAGATGACGGACATGCCGCAGATGGTCGCTCTGTACAACGGCATGGGCGGCGGGGCGGCAGCGGCAATAGCGGCAATCGAGCTTTCCAAGGGAGAACCGGACGGACTGTTCGTTACCGGGCTTGCGACCCTCGGCGCGCTGATAGGCGCGATTTCGTTCTCCGGCTCTCTCGTCGCCTTTGCCAAGCTGCAGGGCATAATGAAGAAAACGTTCCGGCTCCCCGCGCAAAATGCCGTTAATATCATACTCGCTGCCGTGACCCTTGCTGCAGCTGTGAATCTTATCGCAGGCGCCGCGAGCCCTCTTCAGATCATCATCTTTTTCGTCCTCGCGCTCGTCCTCGGCGTCGTCATCACGCTGCCGATTGGCGGAGCGGACATGCCTGTCGTAATCTCGCTCTTTAATGCCTTGACCGGGCTCGCGGTCGGCTTCGAAGGCTATGTTCTGAACAATCCGGCCCTGATCATCGCCGGAATCGTTGTGGGATCCGCAGGCACCCTGCTTACCCAGTTAATGGCCAGGGCAATGAACCGGCCGCTAACGAATATCCTGTTCAAGCCCATAACCGGCGAGGCCCGGATTCCGGGTACGGGCATTACGGGCGCTCTGAAGGAAATTTCTCCTCTGGACGCAGCGTCGCTTCTTCGCTTTGCCCGTAACGTAATCATCGTACCGGGCTATGGGATGGCTGTAGGGCAGGCCCAGCACAAGGTCAAGGAAATGAGCGTCCTGCTGGAGGAAGCCGGGGTCCATGTTAAATTCGCCATCCACCCTGTGGCAGGCAGGATGCCGGGGCACATGAACGTTCTGCTCGCAGAAGCCGGAGTTTCCTACGACAGGATCTTCGACCTGGAGGAAATAAACGAAGAGTTTTCCCAGGCGAACGTTGCGCTCGTAATAGGCGCAAACGACGTTGTCAATCCCGCTGCCAGGACCGACAAAGCGAGCCCGATTTACGGGATGCCGATCCTGAATGCGGACCGTTCGCACAACACGATCGTGATCAAGCGCGGAAAAGGCGCGGGCTATTCAGGCATCGAGAACGCCCTCTTTTATGCTGACAATACCCGGATGCTCTATGGGAGCGCACAGCAGGCTGTCAACGACCTGATCAAAAACATCAAGGAAATGATGTCGTAGTGGCCTGCCCTTTGCGCTATGCTCTATGCGCCTCTGGCCTTTAAGCATCCTATTCAATCGTCACAGTCCCCGTCATTTGGGGATGAATTGAACAGAAGTAATTGAAAATGCCGGCTGCCGTAAATCTGAAACAGATCGAATTGCCCGGGCCGATGCCGGCAGAATCAAACGAGCCATTTGCGGGTACAGCGGTACTCGTGACAGTGTGGACGGAGATGCCGTTATTCGTCCATTTTAAAATCGAGTTTACCGGAGTTGACAGCGTTGAGGGACTAAACAAGAAGTCCTGGATAGATACATCCACTGTACCGCTCGCCGGACACGTCACGGTCTGGACCGTGGATACCGCGCCGCTTGCACTGTCATTATCTCCCCCGCCCCCGCAGGATACGAACAAAACATTCAAAATCAGTACTGCCGCCAGTGTGGACAACCTTGTTGCCGGGTTTCGTTTCATGGATGATCCCTCCTCGATGTGAGAAACCGTTTTTTGGCTAAGTATCTCTCCGCATGAGCAAAAAGTCAATTTTGACCCGAACCGCACCTGCAGAAGCCCGCCTTCGCTTCAACCGCTCTTCGCAACATTTGCATTGATTATTGAGACTCTGGTATGCTATATTTTCCGATGTTCTCAAAGTAATTTTGTAATAATTTTCCAAGCCGACGGGCGCGAACCGGCGGCAAGAAGCAGCAGAGGTGGTATCTATGCCCTATAAAGCCTGGTTTCAATGCATCAACGAGCAGTGCAATGAACGGTATCCGCTCAATACAGTTATTTACCGCTGCAAGACCTGCAACTCTCTCCTCGAGGTGCGGCATGACATGCAGGTCCTCGCGCACCGAAGCGCCACGGCCTGGATGAAGCTTTTCGAGGAGCGCTACAAATCCACGGAATGGCCCTACGGCTCCGGAATCTGGGGCAAAAAGGAATGGGTCCTTCCCAACATACACAATGACAACGTAGTCTCGCTGTACGAAGGTGCAACGAACCTGTTCTGGGCCGAGCGCCTCGGCCGCCTGATCGGTCTCGACAGCCTCTGGATCAAACTCTGCGGCAATTCGCACAGCGGGTCGTTCAAGGACCTCGGCATGACCGTACTCGTTTCTCAGGTGAAACAGATGATCAGCGAAGGCGCGCCGATCAAGGCGGTTGCCTGCGCTTCGACCGGGGACACTTCGGCCGCGCTGGCAACGTACTGTGCCGCCGCCGGCATCCAGGCCATAGTACTCCTGCCCAAAGGCAAGATCTCAATCGCGCAACTCGTTCAGCCTATTGCAAACGGAGCGCTCGTTCTGTCGCTCGACACGGACTTCGACGGGTGTATGCGCGTGGTGCAGGAGATCACCAAAGATGAGACCATCTACCTTGCAAATTCCATGAACTCGCTCCGGATAGAGGGACAAAAAACCGTTGGCATCGAGATCGTCCAGCAGTTCGACTGGGAAGTGCCTGATGTTATCATCATTCCGGGTGGGAACCTGGGCAACGTGTCGGCCCTGGGAAGCGGACTTTTAATGATGCGCGAGCTCGGTCTTATTACGAAGCTGCCCAGGATAGTCGTAGCACAGGCAGAGCGGGCCAATCCCCTCTACCGCTCATACCTCAAGAACTTCTCAAGCTTTGAGCCGATCCAGGCGCAGAAAACGCTTGCGAGCGCCATCCAGATCGGCAATCCCGTAAGTGTGGATAAAGCAATTCGGACGCTCAAAAAATTCGACGGTATCGTCATGGATGCTACCGAGCAGGAACTGTCCGATGCCGCCATGCTGGGCGATATGACAGGCATGTTCAACTGCCCGCATACCGGCGTGGCCCTGGCAGCGCTGATCAAGCTGCTCAAATCCGGCAAGATCGATAAAACGGAGAAAGTAGTGGTCATATCCACGGCCCATGGGCTCAAATTTACGGATTTCAAAGTACAGTACCATGAAGGTAAGCTGGACTTCCCCGTGAAATACGCCAACAAACCTATCGAGCTTCCGCCCACTGTGGAGGCCGTGAAGGAAGCGTTGAACCATGCTTTAAAGAAAAGGAGCGTCCTGCATGTCTAAGAAACCGTCCGAACCGAAGAATTGGAACCCCGCCACCCTGGCGATACACGGCCTGGACCGCGTGGAGCATGCCAATTTCGCGGTGTCCACGCCGATAGCCCATACCTCGAACTACTATTTCAACAATACGCAGGAAGTATACGACTTCATGAAAGCGAAGAGCGAGGGAAAGGTCATCCGCGAGCACGAGTACGGCCGCTACGGCAACCCGACCCAGCAAGAGTGCGAGCGGAAACTCGCGGCAGTGGAGGGAGCGCAGCGCGCTGTCCTGTTCTCCACCGGCATGGCGGCTGTTATCCTGACGATCATGACCTTCATGCGGCGCGACGGCCACATCATCTTTACAAGCGACTGTTATCGCCAGACTCGCGACTTTGCAGCGAACCTGCTCGCCGAATTCGGCATCCAGGTCTCGCTGGTCGACCCGACTGCCGAGGCGATCGCAAAGGCGATACGGCCGAATACGAACATCATCTTCACCGAATCACCGACCAACCCTTATCTTCGCTGCCTCGATTTGCCTGCCATCGTGAAGGTTGCGAAACAGCATAAGGTGCGGACCATCATCGATGCCACGCTTGCCACCTGCTATAACGTCCGGCCGCTTGACATGGGCGTGGACGTGGTCATTCATTCGGCAACAAAGTATCTGGGCGGACATAACGACCTGCTGGCGGGAGTGACTCTGGGAAGCGATCAGCTGATGAACGATGTTTACCGCATGCAGCGCATGATCGGTGCAACGCCCGGTCCGCTCACCTGCTTTCTTCTCGAGCGGGGACTGAAAACCTTCGGCTTGCGGATGGAGCACCACAACAAGGCCGGAATGGCCGTTGCCAAAATGCTCGAGGCGCATCCCAAGATCGAAAAGGTATGGTATCCCGGTCTGGAATCGCACCCGGACTTCAAGATCGCGAAGGAGCAGATGAAGGGCTTCGGCAGCATCGTGACCTTCCTGGTAAAAGGAGACGATGCGACGACCCGGAAGTTCATCGACAACCTCGAACTTTTTCTCATCACGCCCAGCCTCGGCGGAAGCGAAAGCCTGGTCACGCAGATGTGGATGATGTCATTCTTCGACTATCCCGAGGACTACCGGAAGAAGATCGGCATGTCTGACAACCTGGTAAGGCTGGCGCTCGGCTTGGAAGATGTGAATGATTTGATCGCGGACCTGAAGCAGGCGCTGGAGAAGATATGACTGAAATTTGACTTTATAAAATCAACGCATTAACCACAGAGTACACAGATAAAAGGCCCCTTTAAAAGGGGCTTTTTTATTCGACGAGATGCTCGATCCTGCCGCTTTGATTGCGAATTGGAATCCGATTCGACTTGTACCGCTTCGCGTCTTTGCGGCTTTGCGCGAGACAAAGATAGGTTTGTATTGCAAATGCCGGAATGAAACTATCAGACCGCGATCTTTATCACGATCTTCATTACTGGAGCAGGGTTGCCCGCCGCGAGTTTCGGTGCGTGAGCGTCCTCGGGCCAAAGCATCGCAATTTGACCGGCCCGCAGCTTCACAGGCGTCCAATTCGCCTGCACAATCGTTCCAAACGCGATGTCCTTCTCGTCGTTATAGCTTTCCGTGACAGTCATCAGCGCTGTCGGCGCCCAGCCGATGACCTCCTCGCCGGATATAATGCACTGAAGATCGATGTACTTTTCGTGATATTCGAACTTCGGGCTCTCTTGTTTCAGCGTCTCATACCGCTGTACAATCGCAAAAACCCGGTCCCCCGCGATATCGACCCTGCCGTCGGCCATATTCCTGACGCCGTTGCTTTTCAAAAAACTGACTGCTTTTTTTAACCCTGGGCTCATTGCCGCCCGGCGCTCGATATGATCAAGATTTGCTACGAGCATCAATTCCTCCCCGTTGAAATCTCCAAACACAAATTCTTAACGCTATACCCTATGCGCTCTGCCGTTTCAGCGTTTTTTCCCAATCCCCGACCGGGGACCGATACAATCATCAGCAATTAAGGTAATTGACTTCGTACCCGTGTTTTATGAAGGCGCTTTTTAGTTTTTTCTTTTCGTCGGGAGTCAGAAAAACATACAGTGAAACAACCTTGTCGTAGGATCGCTGGTCAGAGCAGGTATAGTGATATAAGTCGTTTTTCACGTCTGAAGAAAGATCTGCGTCCGCAAGAATCGTCTTCAGTTCCTCCCCGGTGCACAGCAGCCGGTAAAAAGAGGAACGTTCCCGGCCGAAAAAAGCACTCTCGCCGTCTTTAGAAATCAGGAAGGTTGCCGGACTGCAGCCGGCAGCAAAAATTGCACACAGGATCAAAGCGAAAAGCCGCTGAACGCGCATCATTGCAACGCCTTTTCTGCCAGCAGTTTTTTAATTTTGGCAACGAACTCCGCGGACCCGAAATCGTGCCTCCCTGCCAGTTTCTCTACAATGACACCTTCCCGGTTGATAATGACAGTAACCGGCAGACGGGTTATGGTGTATTTCTTTACGAAAACATCTCCTCTTTCATCGATCAGGACCGGGTAAAGTATCGGGTTCGGCATGCTCTCGATGTCCTTCCGCTTTCTATCAATGGAAACGCCGATGATCGCGACGTCTTCGTTTTTCATCAGGCCATGCAGCTTGTTCAGGGAAGGAATCTCAAGGACGCAATCAGGGCACCACGAGGCCCAGAAATTCAGTACCACTACTTTTCCCCGATAATCGGCGAGTTTGTGTTCGGAGCCAAGCAGGTCAGGCAATTGAAATTCCGGCGCTCTTTCTTGTATGTGGGGCGGCCCTGCGAATGAAACGGGAGCAAAGAGCTGAATGCCGGCAACGAGGCTCAAATAGAGATTTATGGAGAACAAACGCTTCATAGTTATGCTGAAAGCACGGGATAGTATAACCGCTGATTTCATGATTCGCAAGCATATTCTCCCATCTTAAATAGTCTCTTCCTTCGTTGACAAACGGAATTACCGCTGTTATATTTACTTCGTTAAGATTCATCGCGCTCCTATCGCGTATTGTCATGCCAATGATGTTTGGTTTTAAGCCGCTATCTCATAAGTTTCTTTATTGACCGTGCTTACTATATTTCCAACCTCGACTTTATGACAAATAGACGCCGATTTCTAAAGATGGTACTGTCAGTCCTGGGTTTAACGACCCTGGCTTCATTCCTGTACCCCGTTTTTAAATATCTTTCTCCTCGACGTGAAGAGATGCAGCTAAAACGGCTCGTTCTCAGCAGGAAGGATATTCCCGCGGGAAACGCGAAGGAGATTCTCTTTCACAACACTCCCTGTTTCGTGATCAACAGGCCGAACAAGGGCTTTATCGCGCTTTCCCGGGTCTGCACGCATCTGGGGTGCCTGGTCGAATATCAAAAGGATAAGGCTAGGCTTCTCTGTCCCTGTCATGCCGGGGTCTACGATCTGGCAGGCAACGTATTATCGGGACCTCCGCCGAAGCCGCTGCCTCAATTTCCCTTGAGGCTTGAGGGAGAGTCGATCATTATCGGGTAACCTATGGCAAATTCCGTGAAAAGATGGCTGGAAGTACGGATAGGCATCGATGAGCTGATCAAGTCGCAGCTGACCGCGTATTTCGTGCCCAGGAACATCAATATTTTTTACACCCTGGGCTTCGTGGCGCTCTTCGGGTTCATTGTCCAGGTGATTACCGGTTTTTTCCTGCTCATCTTTTACGTGCCCCATCCTGACCATGCCTTTAACAGCGTACGGGAAATCATGATGAACGTGCCGTACGGGTGGCTTTTCAGGCTGATGCATACAATCGGAAGCAACCTGATTGTGGCCGCAATAGGATTGCACATGCTGTCGGTTTTTTTCATGAACAGCTACAAGAAGCCGCGAGAGCTTACCTGGGTCTCCGGCGCAAGCATGCTGCTCATTACCCTGGCGTTTTGCCTGAGCGGCTATCTTATGCCGTGGAGCCAGTTGAGCTACTGGGCCACAACGATCGTAACGAGCATTCCCTCAGCGCTCCCGTTCGCCGGGGACTTCGCGGTCGAGATGTCCCGCGGAGGCCGGAATGTAACCGGAGCGACGCTCGGAAGGTTCTTCGCCCTTCATGTAGGGATCCTTCCCGCGGTCCTTCTTGCGTTGTTGGCCATTCACCTCTTTCTCATCAGGAGGATCGGCATTTCATCTTCACCCTTCGGAAGAGCAGCCGGAGGAAAACAGCCGTGGACTGCATTCAGGCATGAAGACCATCCCGGCGGTTATCCGTTCTTTCCGCATTTTGTGCTTCAAGAAACCTACATGGTCATGGCCTTCTTTGCGCTCATGTTCCTGATCATCACGTTCGCTCCCGCGCTCTTTCTGCCTGAAGATGCCGCCATACCCGCTGATCCCTTCAGAACACCGGCCCACATAAAGCCTGAGTGGTATTTCCTGGCTCCGTATCAGATGCTGAAGATCGTTCCGAGCAAGATTATGGGCATCACGCTTCAGATCGTCATCGTTCTTGGTTTCCTGTTCTGGCCGTTTTTTGATGTAAAAGAAGAGGACAACATATTAAAAAGAAAGACGCTGCTCGCGGTCTCCGTGGCAGCTTTAGCATGTTTGGTGGTTCTTATACTATGGGGAAAATATTCATGAGGTCCATGTTGTCCTCCGAAAATCCCTCCACCCCCCCTTTGCTAAAGGGGGGCGTCAATTCATCCCCCTTTGAAAAAGGGGGAACGAGGGGGATTTTCATCCCCCATTGTCCACTAAAATACCTCATATGTTTTTCATTACTGCTTGTTCTCTCCTTCGCGGCCCCGGCGTCAGTAGTGGCAGCCCAGGAACCCGTATGCATTCAGTGCCATGATTCGGACATGATGAAACCCGGGCTTCGGAAGATTCCGGGAGAGTGGCGTCAAAGCTGGCATTACCAGAACGGTGTCGCCTGCCACGATTGCCACGGCGGGGACCCTGTAGACGCTGCATTGGCCATGTCTCCCGAGCGCGGGTTCGTGGGTAAGCCCGGGCATAAGGATGTACCTGAATTCTGCGGCAAGTGCCACATAGGAATATTGAAGAACTACCTGGAAAGCGGGCACGGGAAAGCGCTGAAGAGCTCCGGCAGCGGGCCAAACTGCGTTACTTGCCACGGATCTCATGCGGTGCAAAAGGCGAGCATTGATATTATCAACGAGCAGCGCTGCACCCAATGCCACTCGTTTGATCGAGCAGGAAAAATAAAGCAGGCCCTGTCCTCTACTGAAAAGAGAATCCACGATATCGATAAGGACTTGGCTAATTTATCGGGCCAGGGAATCTATACGGAGGAGGAAACCAAGGCCCTCTTCCGGACTCATGCTGAATTCCGGACGCTATTCCATACTGTGGATGTCTCTCTCGTCAAGCAGAAGACTGACGGCTTCTTGTCGCAGCTTGATATGTTGCAGAAAAAAGTCGATCAGTTATTCCGGGAACTGAAGTCCCGGAAGTACTTTTCAGGTTTCTTCTTTCTGCTCTTTGCCGCAATGGGGATCGTTACCTACCTCCTCGGCAAGACCTACATGAGATAAAAGATATTGCTTTTATAACATGCCAGGTTGACCAGCCGGTTCATTCCCGTTTGTTGTGAGCCTCTTGAGGGTTATTTATTGCATCAACTTGACGATTCACGTTTAACTCAGACAGCAATATCAGTTGCTTTCGATTCTTAAAGGGGATTTTTTGAGCATCCATTTTTTATTGATATAGATATTCCAGGGAACCAGAGTACTCAAGAGAAGACCGATTGCCAGGCAATACATCAATCTGAATATCGAGAGATAATACCATTTACTATAGATCCATTTCATGTCCCATCTGAGGTCCCACAGAGCGAAGGAGTTGTCCATCGTATGAAAACAAAGAATAACAAGAGTACTCATTCCAATAAATGAAAGGGCCTTCTCCATCGACTTGATTTTTGAGAGCTGATACGATGCGTACAATAAAACCAGACTTCCTGCAATTGCGCCGGCAAATGATATCAGGATATTATTGTACTCCCTGTTATTAAGACTTATACCCCCGGCGTAAATGTCGTAAATCCAGAACAGAAATATCGGCGCTATCAGCGGAGCGGATATGTCTTTTAATTGTTGAATCCGTGTCGAAATAACGTATCCGGAGAACATGAAAAACTGTGAAGCCAGAGCGATGTCGAGGCTCCATGGTAAAAAAAGATACTTCCCAATCATGCATCCGGCGATGGAAATAAGTAAGAATAACACTGCCTGAATATACATTTTCGATTGTCTGGTAATTTTTAAGATAATGAAGAAGAGTATGTTTGCCGAAAACAAAGCGAGTAAAAACCAGATTGGCCCGATCGGGACAATCGACGGATATTGTTTTACCACATTTCCCGCTCCATAGACAAAGGATTTCAGGAATGTAATCGCCATTGTCGAAGGCTGCGTGAGATCATGCAATCGATACCGCACCACAAGCAGCCAGTATCCATACACGATCAGCGCCGTGGTCAAATAGGGCAACAAGAGGCTTTTTGCCTTCCCTGATACCAGATTCGAAAAATTATTATCACGACGAAAAAAATAACCGGAAATGATAAAAAAGAAAGGCATATGAAAAGAGAATATTGCCTTTGCTAAAGTTGATGAGGGTCTGCAACTGTGGCCGATTATGACCAGGATAATTGCGATTCCCCGTGCGACATCAATCCATTTTATTCTCATTGGTTCCGCTGTTCACCTTTTGGAGATATATACCTAACATGAAAGCTTTTTGCCACGGATGACACTGATTGACATGGATAAAACACAAATGACCAGAATAGGATTTGCCGCAAATCTCTTACTGCCAATCTGAATTAAAGTATTCATACCTTTCGTCAAAGTATTTACTCCTCCAAACGCCCCTGCGACTGCTGCTCCGCTCACACCACCTTGAAATACACTTGTAAAATAGCTTCCGCCGGACCGATGAGCGCTATAGACTCCGAATGCCTCCACAACAGGCGCTCCTTTCAGCATTGATGCAGCGCCGAAGCCGCCGGATACCGCATGACTGCACATGCCCTTTACATCTCCTCGATTTGAAGAAAGATGGTTTCTACTGCGATGATGCGACTGCCTTTTCACTTAGACTGATGCTATCAGTCCCAAAACAAAATAATATAAGACAAAAAGGGACTTGAAATTGGGCATCAACATTTCTCATAACTTTGGATCCCAATCTGGTCTGAGCTTGGCTTAAGTATGTTGTCACAGGAACTGGATCACGATACAAGATTCCAAAGCGGGTCTTCTCGATTTTGAAATCTGCACGTTTTTCAGTTACTATTATATTCCTTGGCCGCTCCAAGGATACATAGGTAAGGGGAGGCTTGGCGGGGGCCACGCAGCCGCCAATCAACAGAAAAAGAATGAGCAGTAAGCGGTTTCTTTTCATTTCAATTCAAATCTCCTTCCCTTTTGATTTCCTTGCTGTTAAGCGCGAGGCCTTTTATGATGATGCAATTGTTAAATACGAATACGCCAGTTTCGTGAATAACTTCAGCATCGATGATTGTATCAAATGAAGTGTCCTTGACCGCATCCCGCAGAGCATCAGAAAGTGTATAAACACTACCGCAACTTTTTCCGACTCTAATGTCGCCCCGGGGTTTTTCAGGGATCATCTTGCCTTCTAAATCACCAAATGACATAAGGCCGATTGTTCGCGCAGATGAACAACCCGCAGGCACCATAAGCAACGCTATAATAAGCAGCACATTGTGTAGCGACATCCGAGTTTTCCTCCTTTTTTGAAATTAGGCAAAGTCAGAAACGCGCGACAACTACCGACTGCAGGGACGCTGCGCCACCTCAAGAGTCGGCTCAAATCCTATCAGATCGGCCGCGGCGCACCGGAAGAGCGCCGGAAGATCCTGAGGCTACCTCGAGGGGCCGCTGGGTATCATACACAGTGCACTTGAGCCCGCAAATGGGACAGAGCGGTCGCGAATTCTTCCGGAACGCGACCTCCACAACCAATGCGTCATGCCCCTCTACGACCTCAAACCGAGCTACTCCAAAAATGAACGGCTTGACATTCTCTGTCCGATTCAGTAACGTCTTAATGAGCATTGCTTTCCTTTCTCTGTGTGGTGATCTCTTCGCGAAAATTATCCTACACTGATTTGGAAAGCTTTGCTCCTTATTGCATGTATCCTCTTATCTCATCCATAGATTCTGCGGACCAGGCAGGAAAATAAAGCCGTAACTGTCGTATCCGCTGTCAGTGTGAGCGGACATGGATTTGTTCCACCGCATCCGCCGCCGGACCATTGGCTAAACGAAGATCCCGAATCAGGTATAGCAGTGAGGGATATGTCCGTCCCTTCACTAAACTTATCTGAGCAGTCCAGTCCGCAATTTATTCGGGATGGGCTGCTTAAAACTGTACCGGTCCCCAACCCTGTTTTTTGAATCGTTAGTACATGAGGGCTGTATAATTTTTTCTTTGATATGCGATTACCTAATTTATCATAACCATAGGTTACTGTCGTCCCGTCCGAATATCGAGACTCTGTCAGGCGATTTAGATGATCATAAAAGTGAAGGACATTCTCAGCAGCATATGCCATCACGCAAGGAAAGGAGATTAGTGTCGCGGCAGCAACGACGAATAATAGCGTTTTTATATTTTGCGTATGTTTCACTTTGTCCTCCGCAGAAATTTCTATATCGCCTTTAATATGGACTCTTACCGCCGGGAATGATTGCACAGATTATTTCTATCCGAAGCTATAACTGGAGATATATCGTAAAGATAATCACATTCTTTCACTTTACTGCTTCACATTAAGCAATGAAGCGAAGATAAATCTTCAAAACAGGGAAAGACCAGAACAGGAGGATCATTGATTTGTAAGAATTTAGAACTATATTCTTAAATAATTAGAAGGTAATTCTTTAATGCAGAATACTTAGTCTTTATATAACAGTACCTCTTAAATCCGCTTTGTCAACTAAATTAGGATAATTTTACCAGATAAATTTTAATATATGAACAGTTAGCTGCATTGAAATTATGTTCAGTTTCATGCATTCGCATATGCCCTTACTAAACGTGTAAACATATGTATGAGCAATCTCCTTTGTGTATGTCTTCTTTAGTTCTATATTTATTTGTCGCATTCTTTTAATTTAATTCTATTTTGCTAAAGTTGAGGACCTGTGGATAGGCGATGAGAAGCAAGGCAATTTAAGGCATGTATTGGGCGTAAATGACGAGGTCGCGCCCCCTGAAGGGGAGCGCGACCTGCTCGGTATAAATCTAGGATGTACGTACAGCCGCCGGTTTTCTTAGGGAGCGGGCTTTCTGTCTCTTTGATGCCGAAATATCATTTTTTCTTGGTAAGCGATTCTATCCGGCTTTTGGCCTTCTTGGCGGACTTACTTTCGGGAAATTTCTCCGCAACTTCTCCGTACAGCTCCACCGCCTTGTCATGCCGCGCTAGATCCTCCTCGGTAACCTCCGCGGCCTGGTACAGGACTTCCGGCGCTTCCTTGTTCGTCGAACATTCCTTGACAAAGCGCTGGTACATGGACACTTCCGTATCGTAGTCCTTCTTTTTCCTCGCTGTCGCAGCCGCGGCCTTGAGCGCCTCCGCTGCCCCTTCGGATCCCTTGAACATATCGGCAAGCCGACCGTAGGCTTTGATTGCCTCGGCGGAACTGTCCATGAGATCCCTTAAAATCCGTGCTTCGTTATTGAAAGCCCTCATCGCTATTTCTTTATTAGGGTACAGCGCTATGATCTTATCGTACAGTTCCACTGAAAGATCGTAATGCTTGAACTGTTCTTCGAGCCTGGCGGTTTGCTCATAAGCATAGCCGGCTTCCTCGGATTTTGGATACTGGTTAATGACTTCCTGGTACGCGTTCACGGCCTCGTTCACGTCTTTCAGATGGTTGACAAAAAGGTCTCCGATGGATCGCTGTGCCCTGGCCCTGAAATCGCTCTCAGGATAGAGCGCCAGTAATTTTCGATAGTAGGTCAAGGCCGAGAGATGTTTGCCCTTTTTAGTCAGAAGATCTCCGAATAAGAGGCTCAACTCATCCGATCCGGAATAGGAAGGAAACCGGTTAAAGAACAGGTCGAATCCGGCCACGAGGGGTTCATACAGCAAATCACCGGTCTGCTCCGAGAGTTTCTTCAACAAGTGGGCAAGCCTTTCCGATTTTTCCCTGGCATCGGATCCCCTGGCAGCTTCGGAAAGCACTTGTTTCACCTTTTTGTCGATTTTTTTATCGAGCAGTTCGGCAAGGGTCCTCTTCGCCGGAAAAACAGACTTCGAGTCAGGATATTCATAAATAAGCTGGAGGATTGTCATAACTGCGGCTTTATGTTCTCCCCGCCTTATCTGGAGGTCTGACAGGAGCAGCAGCGCTTCGTCCGAAAAGTCCCAATCCGAATTCGATTTCAAAAACTGCGAGAGCTGGAACTGAACAGTCTCCATTATCTCTTCGCGCTGATCTTTGCCGTTGGCCCTCAGAAACTCCCATATCTTTTCGGCTTGTTCCCGGGTTACTGTCGTTTCCGCACTTATGGTCTTCGTAATCTTCGGTTCGGCTTCCGGCTTCACGACATCAGAGGGTTTAGCCGTTGCTGCTTCCGGAGCTTGAGCAGGCGCTATACCGCCGGTTCAACAGACTCGAAACCTCGAGAGAAACTTCTTCGGCGAAACACAGAGGGGCCTGCCACAAACTGACGGATAAAATAAATGCATAAGTGCATAAGTGTTTTAAAACATATAGCAGAATAAACGGTGATCGCTTGCGGAGGCAACTAGATCTGAATTGGAATCACTTCCCTCGCGGAGTGGTTCGCCAGGTTGGGACGTGCAGGCTGGGTGCGAGGAGAAAGACCTTCTAAGATGTTCCCTGTTTCCCTCACATAAAATTTGACACATAAAATTCAAAGTTTAGATAAACTACAGGACAAGAATGATCCGGAATTAGCACCTTAAATCGTCCAACCTCCTTATTTGTTTATCCTTTATTCTTCATTAGCAACTTATCGCAACACTGTGCAATACCCTTAAAATAACCCGAATTAGTTCTTGAATAATTTTTTAATTCTAACTATTCTTATACTTATTCAAACAAAAGTATTAGTTTTGTAGAAACGGCAAAATTCTGCCCTTTCTTGCCGCCCATTCTTTAAAAAGGATAAAAATAATGTGCCAATCTTGCTTTGATCGGAGGGACCATGCGCACCAATAAATATACACTGCTCGCAACGTTCATCATTGTGCTCATTTCTGTCGGACTCCTTTCCTGCACAACCTCTTCCCCGACCCTGATCAGCGATTCCTCATCTCAGCAGAGCAGTCTTTATGCCGCCACCTCTAAGCCCGGTAAAGTATACAGATATCAAGAAAACGCCGAGAGCATCGTGGCTGCATGGGAAGCTATCTCAGGCGAATTGGGTGTATCGGTAGATGCCATCATAATCTTTCAAGGACAGCTTTATGCCGCAGCCTCCCAGAATGCGTGGGACGGACTTTCCATTATCTACCGGTATGCTGGGGGCACTTCATGGAGTCCCGTTTCATCGCCTTTTGATGCTAAAGTAGAAAAATTTGCCGTATACAAGGAACAGCTCTATGCCTCCGCTCGAAACGTTAACGCGGGTGTCGGACAGCTTTTCAGATTCGACGGAGACATGCAATGGACCAAAGTCGCGGATTCCAGTTCACTTTCATCAGGATGGCAGGGGTTCAAAACTCTTTATCCATGGAACGACTACCTTTATATCGGCGACTCAAATACTGACTTCATCGCCCGCTTTGACGGGACTGGAATTGAACAAGTGAGCTACGCGAGCGGAAACGGCATTCAAGCCATGGAAGTATTTCAGACCAAGCTTTTTGCAGGTTCTTTCGATAGTTCGATATATCAAATGACTGACGGGATCAATTTTACTCAACAAACTTCGGGAATTGACTTTTCGACCATCCGGTCAATGCAAACATACGGTGACAACTTGTATATCGGCATGGCAACGACGGTCGACAATCGACACAAAGAGCAGCTATACCGATGGGACAACGGCGCGATGGCGCTCGTGTGGGAACAGGCGGATTCAGGTTCCGGCGCAGTCTTGTCGATGGTTGCGAACAGCACCACTCTTTTCTTCGGGACCGGGGAACCCCCGGAGAATATCGGTGCGCAAGGGACAGGCATAGTCTATGCAATGGACGGCCAGAACATCTCCGCTATATCCGGCACCCTTGGTCAGGCTGTAACGCAGCTTCTGGTAGGAGCGCTCAGCCCGCCGCTGTCCGCCGAAATTACGTCCGCCGTTGTTAATCCGACATCTATGCTCCCCGGCGGCACGTTCCTCGCCTATATAACGCTTATGAACACCGGCAGCAGCACGGCATATATAACAAAATCGGGTTCACTGAAAATAGCAAATCTCCCGGCAGGATGGAGCGGAGAATTTACCGATGCAGGAAACTACGGAGCGCCGTGGACCGCGTCCACATCGGTTCAACCCGGCGGGACCGTCACAGTCGTTGCCGCCATCACGATATCGTGCGACACGTCACCTGGTGTTTACGTTTTTAATCCCACACTTATATACGAACTTTCCGGAAATAGTGCCACTTATCAGCCAAGTCCAACTTATTTACCCGTTTCAGTAATGGTTCAACAAGATATGACGGGAACCGACCTGGCTTCGTATAAACATTCCCAGGCAGCAGTTCGCCAGATCCGCGCTCTCGCGCGCAATATCGGGAGCGGGGCAATAACGACTTCCTTGAACCTCACCTATTTCGGAATCGATGGAGCCCGGAAAACGGTCACCATAAACGCCACCGGAGGATACGTGTACCGGGATTTCTATGAGACACAGGAGAACGGAGTTCAGTACCAGCAGGACTATTATGATCAATTTTTAACCTCATACTCGTATGCGAGTAAATACGAGTATACCTATCAAAGCAATACGGATAATTATTACATGCATGGACTGATCGAAACCCGCCCCTTTTACACCTTTAACCTGCAATCGATACCCCAAGGTGCAGCAATCGTAAGCGCCGACCTCGTGATCTACTCGGGCTCCAGCAGCCCGGATACTGGAGATTTCTTCATCAAGATACACGCCCTGAAAGACGATCCGCAAATCGCTTCTGCGCAGACCATATTCGATGGCGCAGGCAGCGGCGCTCTCTATGCAGACACTACGCTTCTCGCACAGAATTCAAACGTCAATGTCAGCCTTGGCAACGGATTTTTTACGGACCTCACAGCGGCCGCCGGCGGCACGTTTTCTGTGGGCATTGAACTCGACGGTTCACGCAGCGCAAGCGATGCTTATCAAGAAAGCAACGTCTTCTATAACAGCAGTTATTCCAACAGCCTGATTTACACAAGCGATGGAACAGACCCTTCTATCTCCGCAGACACCGCGGAATTCACCAATCCGGGAGAGGCATTGCACATTGTTCTGGATCTCTTCCTCGAAGGCAACTTCACCAAGGCCAATGAAATTGCATCCTATATCAACGAACAGTATTACTCCCTCGGGTACTGGGACCTGCAGCCGGGCAGGAGCCAGTGCACGAACAGGAATGGTAACGAGTCAAATAATTAATGTATTTTTTTATCTCTATTGAGATGGCCATCACGGGAAAATGTCCGTATAGAGGCTTTAGATATTTTGGTCAAGTTTGTTTTAAGAATAACCTGTGCTAAAGGAGGAAGTCTATCATGAAGAAGCTGCTTTGTCTTTTCTCCCTATTTATCCTTCTCATATCTACAGTCTTCCGTTTTCCAGCATTTGGAGAAGAAGATGCTGACGACAATTCATCTCTATCTTTTAAATCATCAATAATCGAAGACAATAATGCATCCTCAGAATTTGATGGAGCAACTCCCGACCTATTTACGGGAGCGATGAAACATTTGATGCCCATTCTTGTCCCCACAGGACGCAACGGAATGGAACCGAAACTTACCCTGACTTATAAAAACAACCAGTCAAATAGTTGGCTTGGATTAGGATGGCAGCTTGAAGTGGACTCCATAGAGCGTAGCACAAAGAACGGCGTTAATTATGATAAAAATAGCTACGTTTTCAAAACCGGTGGAAACACTATAGGACTGACGAATATCGGAAACGGCGAATACCGCGCTACAATAGAAACTGGTTTTTTAAAATTTAAGGTTTCCACGGACAGTACAACAGGAAGACCTACGTCCTGGGAAGTCATTGACAAGTCAGGCACGCATTATTTCTTCGGCCAGAGTTCCGAGTCAAGACAGGATCAACCGGACGATCCGGCCCATAATATTGCGGCCGACGCGAGTAAAGTATTCAAATGGTGCCTTGATCAAGAAATGGACGCGAATGGCAATTATATAAAATATTATTATTTTAAAGATCAAGGACATATTTATCTGGATCATATAGACTATACATGGCCTAGCACGTCGATTATGTCGAGTAACAGAATAACGTTCGTAAGAGATGACGGCGCACGCCAGGATGCTGTGACAATATACACGCCGAATTTTGGGGTCAAGACCGTGTATCGCCTTGACCGGATAGATATAACTGCCAATAATAATCTCGTTCGATCGTATAAATTTAACTATAGAGAGAGTGCCAATACTTTTCGGACTCTTTTAAGAGGCATCCAGCAATTAGGCAAAGATGGCACGAGCCCATTGCCTGAAACAATTATGGATTACTCACCGGAGAGCACCGGTTTTATCGTCAGTACGAAATCAAGTCTCGGCCATCTTGTCGAGTCACGTCATTATAAGATTAGTGATTTTGACGGAAATGGACGCAGCGATATTCTTAGGATTGATTATCTTAATTCACAGGGAAATGAATATGCGACGGTTGGTTCATCGACCGGATCTGATTTTATAACGACTCTTTGGGGCAGGATCGGCGATACCCACAACACGATAATTTATCCAGCAGATTTTGATGGAGATGGTAAAGCAGATATTTTTTTATCCTACCGTGATTATATAAGTGGTGTGCGTGTGTTTGATGTTGCACTATCTACGGGCGCCAATTTTGGATCAGTTGAACAATGGCTTACAGTGAATGCATATAATCCTGAACAGAATTTTGTTGCAGATTTTGACGGAAATGGAAAGGCTGATATTTTATCTGTACAGACTGGTACGTTGAATGTTTATTTGTCTACAGGATCTTCAACAGCCGGTTTTGTTTCTGATACGTTTGCGTCAAAATTGGGTAATAGTGAAGAGGCGAGGTATAGAGTTGCGGACTTCAATGGTGATGGAAAGGCAGATGTTCTTTATATTGGCAGCGATGGGAATCTTCAAGTTGCCACATATTCAGAAATAGGTTTTGTTGTTAGTTCAAACCCCTGGGCAACTTCGGGTCATGGAGATATTCCGGCTCAGTACGCTGTTGGTGATATTAATGGAGACCGCAAGGCGGATATTATCTATATTGACTCTAACGGCAATATACAAACGGAATTCTCTACGGGTTCTGCTTTTATCACTGCGATGCCTTCCATTTCAATGGGCAATGGCGATATTACTCGGTATAAGTTTGCTGATTATGATGGAAACGGCATGACCGATATTCTTTTCATAGATCAATCTGGAAACCTCTCGGTAGCTCTTTCTGCCGGTTGCAATTTTAAAACCTTTTCATCGCCGTGGGGCACAATGACATGGGGCAACGACAATATCAAACGGTATCATATCGGCGATTTCAATGGCGACGGCAGAACTGATGTTGTTTTCCTCAGCGGCCGATACTTGTTTTCGTCACAGGGAATTCCGGTGGTTGCGACAGCTGTTGGGCCGGCAGACAATCCGGACAATCCGGACCAAGCGAGCAATCTCCTCATAAAGATTTTCAATAGTATCGGTGGTAGCGTGGGAATTAGCTATACGCCATCTACACAATATTCGAATGTGCAGCTTCCTTTTTCAGTTCAAACCGTCAGCTCTGTTATAAGAGATGACGGCAATGGCAATCTTGCCGAGACAAAATATGGCTACGAAGGTGGCTACTACCACATCACCGAGCGCGACTTCCGAGGCTTCAATCATGTAACAGTCACCGGCCCTGCTGACCCATATGACGAGCGGAAAATAACTGAGACTTGGTTCCACCAGGGGATTGAATACTATAATGTGCTTACCGGTTTACCTTGTACGCCGTGCTCACCAGAACCCGGCAAACCATGTGCATGCTATCCCCCAGTACCCGATTTAAAGGGTAAGCCATATCACACACGAGTAACTGATGCTAACGGATCAATATACAGTGAATCGGCAATCATTTACCACTCCTTTATAAACGCTAATGGCGGATATTTTAATGCAGTTGATACAACTAAGACCTATATTTGCGACGGCAGCACAACGACAACGTGCAACGATTCCACAAGCGGCCAGAACAAAAAAACAAACTATTCCTACGATGGCTATGGCAACGTAACATCTGAACAAGAGTATAATTCTGCAAATGCATCAGCGCCTTACCGGACTATAGCCAGGGCTTTCACGACGGACAGTACCGAAAATTACATAGTCGGGCTGCCCAAGTACGAGAAGATATATGATTCTTCTGGACAACTAGTCTCTTCTACTACATACTATTATGATGATCCGTCTGACTGTGAAACACGTTCCATGCCGGCCGGGTACACGAACCAGATTCCAACCCACGGTAATGTTACTACAATCGTCGGATGGCTCAATTCTAAGCCCACAGGAGCAACAGATCCCGAAATTAATATGTCCTATGATTCGGACGGATACGGCAACCTCGTCTGCACACGCGATGGCAATGGAAAAAAATCCCGTATTTTCTATGACACAGCAACAAACACTTACCCTATAGGTAAAACAAACGACAAAGACCAATGGACAACGATTCAATATTATGGGATCAATGCATCGACCGACAAAGGACTGTATGGCCAGGTGGCGAGTGTAATTGACCCTAATCTCGTCGCTACCACTACCGAATATGACGCTCTGGGCCGCAAAACAAAGGTAATTGATCCATACGGGATTGCATCTTCAAATGGGACGGTGTCATATTCTTATAATAGCTTTGGGTCGGTCGGACAGCAGCATGTAACCGTCACTTCAACCATCGATTATTCAACCGGCGCTACTATCTGGAAAAAAGTCTTCTTTGATGGCTTCGGAAGAACCATCAAGACCCTTTCCCAAGCACCCGACAACAAAGTGATCAGCACCGACAGAACCTATGATGCTCGAGGCGCTGTTTATATCTCTTCTCTCCCCTATTTCGAGGGTCTTGCAAGCTATCCTACACAGGTGTTAAAGTATGATGCCGTTGGCCGGGTTACGCAGAAAACCAATTCTGATGGAACGATTGTAAAGTCCTGCTACCTGAATGGCGTTACGGCGTGGATCGACCCTGATGGCAATAAGAAGCGCGAAACAAGAGATGTCTTCGGCCGCCTTATACAGGTCGATGAATATAATCCTGGTACAGCATTCACCTCCTGCACGACCGATCAAGGAGCGCCCTATGCGACGACCATATACCAGTACGATGTGCTCGGCAATCTCCGCTATGTAACGGACGCCGAAGGCAACCAAACAGAAATGCGCTACGATTCACTCCGCAGAAAATATTACATGAAAGATCCGGATATGGGCCAATGGAGCTACTCCTTTGACGCCAACAACAATCTTACCTCCCAAACGGACGCTAACGCTAATAGCTTGGGCACGAACCCCATATACTTCCATTATGATGCATTGAACAGGCTCCTCTGGAAAGAGTATCCGAAAAACGGACCGGTAAACATGACCGACGTTCACTACACCTACGATGTCGCACCAGATGACGCAGCTACCACATATCCTGTCGGTAGACTCTCAATAATGTCCGACGCCTCGGGCACCACAAAGTATTACTATGACATGCTGGGCAGAACATCCCAAACAACAAAATCAGTCGTCAACGTCACTCCCTCTTATACGTTCAAGACGACCTATGATGCGCTCGGAAGGCCTGCAAGCCTTACTTATCCTGATAACGAAACAGTCAGCTATGCCTATACTGCCGGCGTCCTTTCGTCTGTAACCGGCACCGCTGTTAATTACGCGGCGTACAACGGGTATAATGCAATAGGCCAGCCCGGGACGATTACATACGGCAACGGCATTATTACGAATTACATGTATAGCACGTCAAACTACGACCTACAATCAATCGTCACCGGGACTACGAACCAGACGCTCATTAATCTCGCCTATGATTATTACCCAGGGGGAAATATTAAGAACATTGTCGACAGTGTCGATTACTCAATGACTCAGTGGTTTGAGTATGACGGTCTGGGCCGCATTCAGCATGCACAGACCCCGAACGCCGCCAGCTTTGGAGGCGTGAGCGACCTTTTCTATAACTATTCCCAAACTGGTAATATCAGCTATAAAGAAGGCATCACTTATGACCACACTGACAGCACGGGTCTCCATCCCCATGCTGTTAAATCTAACATTACAACCGGCATGACGTATTCCTACGATCTGAACGGGAATTTGATAACAGAAAGCACTGGTTCAACGGTTTACAGATCGATTACGTATGATTATGACAACATGCCGCAGTCCGTCACTCTAAACAACGCGACCACAAGTTTCGTGTACGATGGCGCGGGTACGCGGGTCAAGAAATCTACTTCGAGCGGCGAAAACATCTATCTTGGGAAACTGTACGAGTGCGTATTGAATACGTGCGCCAAGGCCATCTTCGCCGGAGACACGCGCATAGCAACGAAGACCGGGTCCGATGTTCTTTACTACCACGGCGACCATCTCGGCAGCACCCAGGTTGTGACCCAGACCGGAGCCATCCAGAACAACGCATGTTCCAAGCCGCCTGTCCGCATATTGCGCGGAACATCGGTCTATAATTATTACTCGTTGCTTCGTGTGGCCTATAATGTAGCGGTCAATGGCGACATCATCCAGGCCCGTGCAGTAAACTTTACGTCCGAGCCAATCCCCCTCAATCTTAACCGCCCCGTTAACGTAACAATCAAGGGCGGATACGACTGCGGCTACACTCAGCAGATCGATAATTCCGTGCTCGTAAACAGCCTTATAATCAGTCAAGGCACCGTGACAATGGGGAATTTCGAGGTCATGGCGGGCAGCTATGCGAAGGAAAAAGTGTATACCATCCGCTACAGTCCCTTTGGAGAAACCCTGAGCGATTACGGACTCTTGTCCGTGAACCATAAATACACCTCTCAGGAGTTTGATGCCGATACGGAGCTGTACAACTACAATGCCCGGCTCTATAATCCGTCGATTGGAAGGTTTATCAGCGCTAATCCGGTAGTCTCTGATCCTACCAATCCTCAGGCGCTAAACCGTTACAGCTATGTCCTGAATAGTCCGCTTCGCTATGTTGACCCCAGCGGGTATGATGAATATGACTCCTATTATGCTTACTCGCACAATATTGGCTATTCTGATTGGGGTGGTTCTGGTTATTACAATTACTATGATCAGATCTCTTCTCCGTACTCATCAAACAGCTCTGTGCCGTATGACTTGCATAGCTTAGCAAGCAATAATTGGCCGTCCTACACTTTCGGATATGATACGAGTACACCCTGGCCAAACACAGACGCGACTGGTAATGAAAATGAAAGCCGGTGGAATAATAACACTGCTTTCGTTGCCGGGAGTGTTTTAAATCTATTAGGTACAGGGGCTGCGGCAGGCGAATACAGTAATGAATTTGAAGGTTATTGGCGCGGTATAAACGCGAAATGGTATTCTAACCGTTGGGGCGGTAATCAATGGACCAGCGCTCGTTCTATTGCGTTGAGAAACGCAAAATTATTCAGGATGGGCGGCTACGCGACTTTTATGTCTTCTACTTTTCTCTCAGTCGGACAGTATCGTAATGCTTACCAAATGGGTGACTATGATAAAGCGAGTAAATCAGCGCTGGATGTGGGTGTTGGATTTTATGGACTCATCGGTGGGCCATTCGGTGTGGGTGCCGGGGTGGGTTACTGGGCCGCAGATTTGATGGGTGGGTTTGAAGGTCCTCCTTCACCTGTAATAGTGTATCCCATTCCGGTCATATACAATATGCCGGGAGTGCCAGGAGATATATGATGAATATTTATAAATATATTTTTTACCGAACTTACACGTGGCAGTTAAAAAAATGGGGAGCTGAAGACGTCCCTGAATACAAGGCCATGTTTATTGTGTCGATATTCGCGTCTTTGAATGTGCTTACGATAGTTCTTTTATTACGAAAACTAGGTCTGATAAATGTTGATGTTCAGCACTTGCCCAAGGTTGTCCAGCTATTTCTGTTATTCATGGTCACAATTATACTTTACTTTTCGTTTGTCTATCACGACAAATACAAAATCATCGAAGAGAATTATAAAATGGAAACTTTGAAACAGAGAAATATAAACAGCGTTTTAGTATTGTTATATATGATTGCTTCTTTTTATGTCTATGTGTTTATTTAGCAGTTCAGTTGATTATGGGCCAGTTCCTCAAAGCGGTTGGGATTCGATAGGCACAAATGTTACTTCCACGATATCGTGCACAGATGTTCTTTGAAAATTGAATAGCAACTATTAAGGTGGCGCACCCAGGTCGTGACCCAGACGGGGGCCATCCAGAACAGCGCATGTTCCAAACCGCCTGTCCGCATATTGCGCGGAACATCGGTCTATAATTATTACTCGTTGCTTCGTGTGGCCTATAATGTAGCGGTCAATGGCGACATCATCCAGGCGCGCGCAGTAAACTTTACCTCCGAGCCAATCCCACTCAATCTCAACCGCCCGGTCAACGTAACGATCAAGGGGGGATACGACTGTGGCTACACGAAGCAGATCGAAAATTCCGTGCTCGTAAACAGCCTCATAATCAGCCAGGGCACCGTGACCATGGGGAATTTCGAGGTCATGGCGGGAAGCTACGCCAAGGAGAAAGTGTATACCATCCGCTATCGTCCTTTCGGAGAAACACTGAGCGATTACGGACTCCTGTCCGTGAACCATAAGTACACCTCACAGGAGTTTGATGCCGAGACGGGGCTGTACAATTACAATGCGCGGTTCTATAATCCGTCGATTGGAAGGTTTATCAGCGCTAATCCAGTAGTCTCTGATCCTACCAATCCACAGGCGCTCAATCGGTTCAGCTATGTTTTGAATAGTCCGCTTCGCTATATTGACCCCAGCGGGTATGATGAATATGATACCTCGCTTACCTTTTATGCAGACCCCTATAATAGGGATTATGGTTATTTTAATTATTATGACCAGCTATCGTCGCCCTACTCATCAAGTAGCTTTGTGCCGTATGACTCAAACAGTGGCAATTCATCGTTGAGTTGGGGAAGTGAATGGGGGAACAGCACAGTAGGATATAATTCTGATATAACAGGAGAGTCAAGCGGCTTATTCAGTGGATTTCGAGATTATATCAAGGGTAGATGCGACGAAAATTGGGAAGCTGGGAATTACATAGCTGCTGGTATTGATTGGTTAGGCATTCAAACTACGAATTATCTGTTACCGCATTCTTTCTATGAAATGCCATTGATGTTTATGCCGGTGAAGATGGCAAGGATACCGGGATATCAAGTCCACCATCTTTTACCACAGGCAAGAACACTTGCTCCACATTTTGAAAAAGCAGGTCTCAACATAAATGAATTCACTGTTAACCTCGCAACAGATGCTCACATCTTTAAGCCATATGGTATCCACACCGGGCAGAATAACTGGAATAAAGCTTGGTATCAGTTTTTTGAGAAAAACCCCACTGCTAATGATAGACAAATATTAGAACACCTTGACACAATGGTGATACAATTTGGCATACCATGGCGAAGGTTAAAATAGTAATCTAAAGCAATTGCTGATCTTGCAATGGAAGTACATTAGAAATTCGGGAATTTAAATGATTTTTTATAAATTGTCTATAAAAGATTATAGTAGGGCAGATTTCGCTGAGGGAACTGACTGGGAAGGAATAAAATGTCCTATCGACAAAGGACATCAGCGTGCAGGCACGAGAATCGGGGATTTAAAAATCGACTTGAAGTCTGCAAAGGTACCTCATTTTATAACGACTTTCCTGAGTGATTGGATAATCACGGAAGAAGTGGCAACACTGTTTGAAGAGGCAGGTTTTACCGGCTACACGCTGAAGCCTATTGGCGTCGATAAGGTTGGAAGAGGGAGCAAATACGCGGTGCCTCCGTTGTGGGAGTTTATTGTGATAGGTAATGGCGGCAATGCACATCCGAAATCAGAAATCAAGTTAAAGTACGAGTGCACCGCATGCGGTCACAAAATATATACAGACTTTGGAAAAGGTTTGTTTGTAGATGAATCGCAATGGGATGGCTCTGATTTTTTTACTATATGGCCATTGCCGAAGTTCATAATAGTTACAGAAAGAGTGAAAGAGTTTATTGAGAAGAATAAGCTAAAGAATTGCAGGTTAATTCCAACAGCGGATCTTATTGGTTCGGGTGAGGAAGGGACTCTCACTCCCGGGAAGAGACCTTGACCAATTCCCTTATTTTTCTTACGCGATCTCCTTGTTTAGGAAAATAGATTATCGAACATTAGGCGATTTGTCTAATGGTGAATCGCGCGATCATTGTATTAAGGTTGTCCGCGATTACATAGATAGAATTGCACGCCAGGCAGTCAAGAAGGACTGGAACTCCGTTTAGTGTAAGGAAACTTGCATGATAAAATGGATAAGCATATTTGTTTTGATTACAACAACTTTGACATAAAGCCTTGGTCTGCAAATACTTTCGCGAGAAACGTCGAAACGATTATTGGTGGAATTTACGCAGGCCCAGATACGCCCTATCGTATAGAATTTAGAGGGACTGCCACGCTTGGGCCGAGGCAATAGGGCGCTGTCATGATGAATAAACTTATTGAAATTAGTGCAGTAATTGTTCTGCTTGCAGGTTGCACAACTCAAAGTGATCGCTCAGATAAAGAGATGTTCGAAATTGCAAATGAAATGTACCAAGATTATTTTTTTGAATATGGAATCGATAGTAAATTATTTGCTGCTCCCATAATTGAAAGCCGTCAGAATGGTTTAAAGAGTTACAAATGGATTGCGATGGATTTCAAACGTGTTCCAATTGGTGTTGAAGTAGTCGTGCCGAAGAAGAAAAGCACAAAGCCCGAAATGATACTGATTGGAAATACAGATGCATGGCTTCCATTCGTTGGCAGTAAGAACAAGAAGCAAGCGGAAAAAAGCGGGAGCGGGGTCGGACCTTGAAAGTATGGCAGCAGGTATACCTTTGATTATGAGCACCGGCTTATGTCCATTGGCTACGATTATTATTATGGCGGCAAGGGAAATACCACGTTGTAACAGCAGTGAATGCTTATGGGGAGAGCTCGGGGACAGGCATCATTTCTGCCACTCCCTGGAGTCGTTATGGCAATATCAGCCGGTAGGTTGGGCAGAGGTTTATTGCCCAACACATATTGTGAGTGATGATGGAAAACAGATGCGCTATAGACGTTCGCAAACACCAGGAGCAACTTTTTTCTTTACGGTCGTAACGTATGAGCGGAAAAAGATATTGTGCCTGGGTGAGAATCCGAGGCTCCTGAGGCAGGCATTTGAGACGGTCAAAGCGAAGTATCCGTTGATTGTGGATGCAATCGTGTTGCTGCCGGATCACCTTCATTGCCTTTGGACATTGCCTCCAGGCGACAATGAATATTCAAAGCGGTGGATGCTGATCAAGAGCAATTTTACAAGGATCTGTCATGATCCGTTTGAAAGCAGGCAACGCGCGAGCAGGACAGCGAAACGTGAACAATATATCTGGCAGCGACGTTTTGGGAGCATCAGACACAAGATGATATGGATTATATACGGCATGTCGAATACATACATTACAATCCCGTTAAACATGGTTTAACGACAGCGCCATTGAAATGGAGATATTCGAGTTTTCACAGATATGTGAAGCAGGGTAAATATCATTCTGATTGGGGTGCAAAGGATATAGTGTTTAACGACGCGATTGGACGTGAATGAGTGGAAGAAGAAGTTGGGCTTCACGTAGTTCAGCCCAACCTACGTACTTAATAATTTTTCTAATGCAAACATCAAAGAATGTGAAAATAATAATTTAGAATTTGACCGTACTGAGGTAATTAAAAATTTGCGGGCAGGTGGCTTTACGGGCGTTCTCAATCAAAAAATTGAATTGACAAAAATTGGAGAAATTAAGGCTGATAATAGTTGCTTAATATAGTATCGTTTTCGAGAGTGCCACACCACCTCAACAAATTTATTTGAGAGGCGAGATTAGGCGATTTTTTAAATAATAAGATGTAACAGTTAAGCCTCCTGCACGCGTTGCAGTGTTTAGCAGCAATTACCACAGAGATGAGCCTTATCCAAGAAAGAATATCCATGAAACCTATCTGCTAGAGCATGGAGAAGCGCATGAAAAAAAAGAGCAGCATGGTTGCATTGATTTCGTTTGTGCTTTGTATCAACGTAGCATTTGGTGAGGACCAGTACCAGGCGCAGATATCAACCATTTACCAATGGATTGACTCTCGGGATAGCAGGGCAACGTTCATTTCTTTGATGCCGGAAGAGCCGACAGATAACAGGACGATTTCGTACGGATTTTCAGGAGAAATATTCTTTGCTCCCGTAAGCACTGTAGACCATCCTTATGCAGAAGCTGCATTTCTTGAGCATATCGGCAGCGCTTTTTTTAGTTGGCAGCACATGGACTTCAGATCTGGAATACGGCATGGGACCGGACCGGAGCAACAATTCGTGCTTAATTATGCAAGGCCTGGGTTCCCTCTTGCCATTGCAATATCGTTTGACAAGTCTAGACTTCGTTTCTATGACTCTGGCCAGGGGGAAACTAGGGAGTATAAGTCAGGAATAAGCATCGGAAATTATCTTACGAATTCCTTACTAGTAGGTATCGAGATTGCCTATAATTACGCAGAAGCGATAAATATGATTAATGTCAATCCAGATATGTTTTTTCTAAATTCGGAAACACTTGGCTATGGCGTTGTTTCAAAATACGTGCGTCAACTGAACCGCGACAGGAGCGTAAGTTTCCAATCAAGAATCAACCAGACGAGATCAGTACATAGTGCACAACCAATAAACACTACTGAATCGGTGTCGCTTGTTTATTACTGGACCCGACGCATGAGTGCGGGAATAGGATTTGAAAACAGTTCAAGCAAGTCACTAGCTATTCCGGGAGGTAGAACTTATTCAGCTATCCCGGGAGGTAGAACTTATTCGGCGAATTTCGAGTATTTTTTTACTCGCCGGCTTTCTCTGACCGGTGCTTATGGCCGTTTCCATCTGACCGATAATAACCTCGGTTTTGGAGACGCAAACTCATTTAACTTCACTCTGGCTGCGCGTTTCTAATTTTCGGCAACGGTGAGAAAATTGCACAATGAACGTATAGGGATTTCGTTATCGCTCTGCGTCTTCAAGGAACTTATTGCACGCGTTCAGCGCTTGGCAGCATTACAACAGATGAACCTCGCACAAGAAGAAAGTGCAAGATAGATATATAGGGACCTTAAGCGAGAGATGGTGCATGTGATAAGAAGGAGGTTCGTTGTGATATGCACAGGGAAAGCCTCTTACAAACTGCTTCTTGGTGCTGTTTTATTCCTGGCGCTGTTGTCGGCTTGCAAGGGCGGGAGACATAGCAGCGGAACGTCTTCAGGAACAACGCTTCCATCTGCTCCGACCGGCGTTATCGCAGCCGCGGGTAATGAACAGAATATCATAAGCTGGAACAGTGTTACCGCCGCAACGTCGTACAATATCTACTGGTCAACAACATCAGGTGTTACAAATACGGCAGGGACAACGATTTCCAATATAACAAGTCCATACATCCATGCCGGCCTGTCAAACGATACGACTTTCTATTATGTGGTAACGGCAGAGAATAGCAATGGGGAGAGCGAAGAGTCGAGTGAGGTGAGCGCAACGCCCGCAACAGCAGAAGTGTTTCCATCTGCCCCGATCGGTCTTACCGTATTAGCCGGCAATGGACAGAACATCATAAGCTGGAACACTGTTACGGGCGCGACGTCGTACAACATCTACTGGTCAACAAAGTCCACTGTCACAAAGTCAACCGGAACGAAAATCGTGAACGCGACAAGCCCCTACACGCAGACAGGCCTTACCAATAAAACAACATATTACTACGTTGTAACAGCAGTGAACGCTTATGGGGAAAGTGTGGAGTCAAGCATCGTTTCTGCCACTCCTGGAGTGGTAATGGCAATAGCAGGGGGATCTGGTTATACTGTCGCGCTCAAGAATGACAGCGCGGTCTGGATGTGGGGATTTAACTCGATTGGCCAGCTTGGGAACAACAGTATGTCCGATAGCACTATTCCCGTTCAGGTCTGCGCCACTGCCGGCGCCTCGGCGGGCGCCTGCGGCACGTATCTTACCGGCATAACGGCAATATCAGGGGAAGCTCTTCAGACCGTTGCACTCAAGAATGACGGCACGGTTTGGTCGTGGGGATATAACTCAGGTGGCGAGCTTGGGAACAACAGCACGAACGACAGCACTATTCCCGTTCAGGCCTGCGCCACTGCCGGCGACTCACCGGGCGTCTGCGGCACGTATCTTACAGGCATAACGGCAATAGGGGGAAATTTTCATACTGTCGCGCTCAAAAATGACGGCACACTCTGGGCTTGGGGAGGAAACTACAATGGTCAGCTTGGGAACAATACCACGGCCAACAGCGCTATTCCCATTCAGGTCTGCGCGACTGCCGGCGCATCGGCGGGCGCCTGCGGCACGTATCTTACGGGTATAACGGCAATAGCTGGGGGATATGGTCACACCGTAGGGCTCAAAGATGACGGCACGGTCTGGGCATGGGGATACAACAACTACGGGCAGCTGGGAAACGGCACGACCACTGACAGCGGTATTCCCGTTCAGGTCTGCGCCACTGCAGGCGCATCAGCGGGCGCCTGCGGCACGTACCTTACGGGCATAACCGCATTGGCAGCCGGAGATTTCTACACCATCGCGCTCAGGAATGACGGGACAGTCTGGGCGTGGGGAGATAATGATAATGGCGAACTCGGAAACAATAGCACGGCTCTTAGCACTATTCCCGTTCAGGTCTGCGCAACTGCAGGCGCATCAGCGGGAGCCTGCAGCACCTACCTTACCGGCATAACGGCAATAGCAGGGAGATTGTACCGCACTCTGGCTCTTATGAACGACGGCACGGTCTGGGCGTGGGGATCTAACTGCTTTGGCCAGCTTGGGAACAATAGCACGACCGATAGCACTATTCCCGTTAAGGTCTGCGCCAGCGCCGGTGCCTCACCGGGCGCTTGCGGCACCTACCTTACCGGCATAACGGCAATAGCAGCGGGACATCTTCACACCGTAGCGCTCAGAAATGACAGCACGGTCTGGGCGTGGGGATATAATTACTCAGGCGAACTTGGGAACAACAGCACGGCCGACAGCAGTATTCCCGTTCAGTCGCTTGTTTCAGCAGGAGAAACGATTTTAGCTCCGTCCGGTTTAGCTGCAACGGCGGGAACTGTCGGTTCAGCTATGATAAACGTGACGTGGACAGCCTCTATGGGCGCTTCATATTACAATCTCTATTGGTCAACGCAGTCAAATGTCTCGCCCTTGACCGGCACAAAGATACCATTTGGCAATGTTACGAACTACGCGCATTCCGGGCTTACTGCAGGCACAGTGTATTACTATGTTGTATCCGCCGTTGATTCGGTAGGAAATGAGTCCACTGGCTCTGCCGTCGCCACGGCAGTTGCTCGGTAGCAAAAGCAGGCGGGGCAACGCAAATTATTTTTCAATTCAGCAGCTCACTTTATGGATAATCTCTAAAAGGAGGGAACAATGAAGATTAGCGTCTTAATGGTTATGGTCGTTTTAGCGGTTTTGGTTCTTACCACGGAAAATATTTATGCGGCACCCGGCGATTTGATTGTATACGGCAATTTCGGAGTTGGTACGGGTACTGCCCCCACGCCTAGAGCGGAGATCAATGGCAATTTAAAGGTCAACGGCACAGTTACCAGTAACGGCGAGACTGTAACCGGCAACAGTACTGTTAACGGTAAACTTAGCGTTGGTACGAATAGCTCACAAACGAATTTGGCTGTGGTGGGAAACGCAAACATCAGCGGAACAATCAGCGGTGCGACCTATGGCTTTGGCGGAATGTATTTTACAGGTTATGGCTGCGACGGAGACACAACAAATCCCTATAAAGGCGATACTGCTGCTTGCCCAGACGGCTTTAACGAAAAGGTCGTGAGGATTTACTGGGGTGGGAGCGATTGTAATCTTCATTGGTGCTATAAGCCGTAAACTACTTGACCACACGGCCCCGCATTCCTTTTCCATGGGAGAACATTTTTAAGAAGAAACAAGGATAAAACAGGCTCTGATTTATTCAATTTTGCGAATAATACTCCATTAGCGTAGCAATTGTTGGACAAGCTGAAAGCTGCTCGGAATGCACTCACTCCGGAATTACTTTCCTCGCGGTTTGGTTCGGCGGGTCGGAACTGCGTTCCAGGGATCGTCAGGCCAGGGATGTCTGGGGTAACGGCCCTTCAGGTCTTTTTTTACGAGCGGGTAGCCGGTGTTCCAGAAACTTTTGAGATCATGCGTAATCTGTACGGGTCTGCCTGCAGGCGAAAGGAGATGAAGCAGTACTTTCACTCGTCCTCCTGCCATTACCGGCGTATCGGCAAGTCCGAACATTTCCTGCAGTTTAACGGCCAATACAGGGAGTTCTCCGGCGGTATAATCGATCTTCGCGCGATTTCCGCTGGGTACGGGAACTAAAAGCGGAAGCCGTTCATCGAGCAGGCTGATCTGCTTACGGGAAAACCGCGCCCTTACAGCGGGAAGAATGTCAAGCGCAGTCAGGCGGTCCGCAGTACGGATTGCCTGCAGCCACGGCACGAGCCATTCTTCAGGTCTCCTGAGAAGCTCTTCGCCGGAAAGATCAAGCCAGTCTTCCTCGGGAAAGCTTCTCTTCATAAGCAGTGTGCGGGCCTGAAACTGACGTACCTCTTTCGTTATGGTGATGATGCCCGGATTCGCTCTGACGACTTCGCACAGAATCGGCGCTGCTTCCTCGTCAGACGGCGTAAACGGCCTTTGAGACAGGATCAGGCTATCGAGCCGCTCTTCGATTGCGGCCGTTATCCTGCGTTCCTTATGGTCCCACTCTACTCTCCTGATGGTTCGGATGCGGTCCCTGCACTCGATACGGATCGTTTCTTCCGGAACGGAGGCAGCGATATGAATGAAGCCTTCCGCCTTCTCTCCCGCATCAACCTTGACCGCTATTATATACGGGCTTGCTGCGAGATGACTGTTCCCGGCAAGGCGAAGGCCCCTTCCCGTGCCGCTTACAAAACGCCCGCCGCCTTCTTCCCGCCGTTTGCATATCCTGTCCGGATACGCACAGAGAACCAGCCGCGCCAAAGTTTGATCGTCTACTTTTAAAACGTTGCGCCGCACTGACGCACGCGGCATTATTTTGAGAAGCTGTTTTGAGGTTCGGTCCACGGCTTTTGCCGCAGAAATATCCAACCTGTCATTGTTCAGTTTCGTCTCTCTCCATCCCCACAGCATTTCTATTCTTTCGGAAAGGTCCGGCTCAGGCCGGCCATACTCGCTGCTCGCGTGCCGCGTAAAAATTTCACGTTCACTCAGGATCGCAGCAAGATCGGCTCCGATACCCACACAGTCAAGTTCAGCTGCCTTGAGCAGAAGCCGGCTGAGACGCGGATGAAGCGGCAAAGCCGCCATTTCCCGCCCTATCCGGCTGACAGAACCGTTTGCATCGAGCGCGCCAAGTTCCATGAGTAGTTTCCTGCCCGAATGCCAGGCCGCGGCCGGCGGCGCATCGAGCCACGACAGCGTCTCCGGTTCCTTCACACCCCAGACTGCCAGTTCGAGGGCGAGCGACGTAAGATCGGAAACAAGGATTTCAGGCTGACCGAAAGACGCCATTCCTTGAAATTCATGCCTGCCGTAGAGACGGTAGCAAACGCCGGGCCCCTGCCTGCCTGCTCTGCCCTTTCGCTGTTCGGCGGATGCTTTTGAAACGGGTACGGTAACCAGCCTGTTCATTCCGGTAGACGGGTCGTATCGAAGCATCCGGGTCAAACCAGAGTCGATAACCACATGTACGCCTTCGATCGTAAGGCTCGTCTCGGCGATGTTCGTGGCAAGTACGATCTTTCGCCGGTCTTTTGATGGTGTAAGTGCGCGCTCCTGTTCTTCAAACGGCAGGTCGCCGTAAAGAGGATGGAGCTCGATTCGTTCTTCATTCAGATTCAACGAAGCCCGAAGATCCCTGTCGCAGGCCCGGATTTCGCCGCTGCCCGGAAGAAACGCCAGGATATCTCCATTCGTATCCCTGAGAGCGGTTCTGATCGCTGCGGGGACCCTCGATCCCGCACTATCTGTCCCTCCGTTTGAGATATAGCGTTCTTCCACAGAAAACGATTTTCCGGCCGACGATATCACTTTTGGATTGCCGAGCAGAGAAATGAGAGCACCGGGATCCAGGGTAGCGGACATGACCATGATCTTCAAGTCCTCACGCAGCTGTTTCCTGACATCGAGACAGAGCGCCAGAGCCAGGTCAGCATGGATGCTGCGCTCGTGGAACTCGTCGAAGATCACCAATGCGACGCCTTGCAGTCCCGGGTCCGATTGGAATCTCCGGGTGAGGACACCTTCGGTTACGACCTCGATCCGTGTCTTTTCTGACTTTCTGCTGTCAAAGCGTATTGTGTAGCCGATTGTTTCTCCCGGCTGCTCGTTCAAAGACTTAGCCATCCAGCGAGCTGCTGAAACAGCGGCTATCCTTCTGGGTTCAAGCATTACAATACGTCCACGTTCGGGAGGTATCGTTTGGAGCAATGCGAGAGGGACCCGGGTCGTTTTTCCGGCCCCCGGAGGCGCGCCCAGAATTACGGACGGATTCCGGAGTACGGCTTCTTGAATCGCGGGAAGAATGGTATCAATGGGATAGGGGGTCACTGGCTATAAAAAGGGCTGTCTATAACTGCAAAATCAGGTTTTCGCTGTCGGAAATTAAGCGAGGTATTTTTTAACGTCGATCCGTGCTTTATATGGGTCGATGGTTCCCACGGGAGTGCGTTTATACTGTCCACGCACAGTCTCCAAAAGGCTCACCCGTATTCCGGTCCCTTTTTCCGATCCATCGAACTTGTTCAGGAGAAGAACTCTGGGACGCAAAAGGTCGCCTGTCTGATGCTCGACAAGCCCTATCTCGCCCGTGTCCATTTTGAGAACGGTTCCGACGGGGAAAAGCCCGAGCATGTTCACAAAGGCCTTCACGAGCGTCGGCTCAAACTTGGTACCACGTTTCTTGATCAGTATCCGGATCGCTTGATCCGGCGGCATCTGCGCACTGTAATAGACCCGGGCTGCGGTGAGCGCTTCATATGCGTCGGCGAGCGCCACAATCTCCGAATATGGATGAAGCTGAGTTCTATCATCTATAACAGGATAGCCCCTGGTGTCTCCATGCTGATGATGCTCGAAGGCCGCGATCATCGCCAGTTTACTCACAGCCGGGATATCAGAGAGAATCAGGGCGCCCTCGATCGGGTGTCGTTTCACAAGCTCCCATTCATCAGCGGTGAGTTCGCCTGGTTTATTGATAATATCGATAGGAACGCTCAGCTTTCCTATATCGTGCAGAAGCGCTGCAACCCCGAGTGCTGCGATTTGGGGTTTCTCAAAGGACAGAAATACTCCCAGGGAAACAGCCAGTATCGACGTATTGACCGAGTGGGCGAACGTATATTCATCATACATCTTGATGCTGGTCAATCCCAGGAAGGCGTCCCGGTTGTCAAGGATACTGTCGATCATGGTTTGAACCACCGTATTTATTTTACGCGGGTTCGCTGCCTTGTGACCGCGGACCGCGAGAGCCATTTCCTTCACGGCCTCGACGGCGTCCATGAATATTTCAGCGGCTTTTCTGCCTTCTTCTTTCACGTCGCCCTCGGCCTTCCTGTCAACCACAACAACCCGGTGTACGTCAATATGCGCGATGTGCTCGTCTGCGATGGCTTTATTAATATCGGCCTGGTCAACGAATGACCTGGCGTCCCTGCGCAGGAGGGCCGAAAAGGAGATGATTTCTCCTGGAGTGAGCCCGGGTTTGAACATGACCCCCCCGAGTTCCCGGGCCGCAAATTCTTCAATAAGCGCAGAGATGCTTTGATCAATAGGTACGGAATAGGTATCGAAAAACAATTCTCCGGCAACGATATAGAAAGCCGCTTCCTTGCGGCCTATGGCCAGCCCCTCGATTGTTTCCACAAACTTTGCTGCGGTTGAAAGCAGATAAGGGTGGCCGACAGGGTAAAGTGCCGAGTTCTTCAGCACCGCGGACAACTGCTGAAATGCGCTCCTCGCGGAATTGATAAGCTGCTGTTTCGCAAAAAACGATTGTCTCGCCTCACCCCGGCTGTCGGCCCGCTCCTCAGCCATTGGCTTCTCTCCTTTCGATTTCTTCCCTGGCCCGTAAAGCCGCCTCCCGCAGATCGACCTGGATTTTGCGGGGTTTCCACCAGCGTATCCTGTCATAACGGGCAAGAAATTCTGCTGAACTTCTGTTTCCGATTCTGCCGAGCGCCCTGATCGCCTCGAAGGTAAGTTCCTGTCCTTTTCTTTTGACCGGCCGGTTCATCAAGAATACCGCAAGAGCCTTTACGTCCTCGGGCCCGATGCCGGATATTTCTGTAAAACCGCGGACGGCCTGGAACCTGATATCCTGATTTTTGTCGTTCAGAAATTTAACGAGGAGCGCAGCGGCCTTTTTTCCTCCGATCGTGATCAGACCCTTGATCACTTCCTGGCGTATCTGCACGCTCTTATGGTCGGCAACCCTGCTCAGGAAGGCGACTGCCTGGTCTGCCTTGCTCTCACCCAGGATACTTACGATATTTCGCACCACATACCAACGCGTGTCTGAAAGATGCTCTCCTATGAACGTTATCTGGTTTTTGCCGATGTCTTTTAACACGTTGAGCAGAAAATCCCTTGCCATCCGGTCCTGTTCATCGGCAAGAAGTTCCAGCAATGACTCCGTTGATTCCCGCTCCAGCAGGACGAGATACGAGCGTACCGAATGATACTTGGCGGAATCCTTTGTGTATTTCTTCAGATCCCCGATGGCGGCGGCAATTGCAGTCTTCGAGGCCGTCTTCCTCATCGCTTCCGTCATTCTCGGCTTAAATGAGGCATCCACGGGAATGCGCAGGGCGCGCATGATCAACGTAGCCAGATCATAATCTTTTTTCTGCAGAAGATAGATCACCATGTCTTCAAGCTGTCGTACGACGCTCGAGAAAAGCTGAATATCCTTTTCGCTCGGCTTTGATTGACTGGAACTCTTTACGAGGGGGAGCAGGAACAGGAGTGTGCGCGTAGCAGCCTCAATAATATCCGACTCCATGCCAGCCTCGCTGACCGCCTTAAGCGTCTCCATTTCTTCCGGAGTGTATTCGGAAAAATTTTTTACAGATTCAATGATATCGGGGGGAATGGGTTCCACCTTGAGAGAATCGGCCACTATCGGCCCGGTCTCCACGGCCTTCTTTTCAGCGGCTTTTTTCAGAAGAACTGCAACCTGCTTGGAATTCCATGAATCCGCAAATCGGCCGGTCAGAATTTCCTGTACTTTGTTGGGCAGCTGTTCTTCCAGTTCCAGATTTTGTTCACGAACGATGTCGGAATCCATATTTTTATAGAGCTTGCCGGCAATCAGCCCCTGACGGTGAGCGCGCTCCAGAGAAAGCGCCGAATTTGCCAGACGTTCGAAAAGGACATCACTCTGATCCGCATGCTTCTCCTGGATCTTCCGGCCTGCTTCCTGGTACAGAGAAAGGAGCCGGTCATCCGTACTTTCAGTATCACTTTGATTTTCGGATGCGATTTTGACGAGACCGGCGGCGAATCCGGCCGGGTCTTTCATAAGATCCTCGATCATAACAGTGCGGCCTGTCGCGTTCGTATTTTCGCCTGAGTGCTGCTTCTGATGGGGGGCGCCATTCGCAATCGCCTCAATCTCCTCATCGCCCTCCGCCTTCGTGGTTAAAACGTCGTCCAGACCGGCTTCGATCACCTTGATATGGGAAACGCCTTTTTGCCAAAGAATGGAAGAGATTCCGCTTCTCATCGCCAGTTCTTCAGAGGGAAGCGCCAGGGCGGTAAGGAACTCGAGCAAATGGGTTTCCTGAAAACCGTTCGTGAAAATTATTTCACGCATTCCTTTGGCATATAGATCCTGGGCGATGGTTTTGTTGAGTTGTCCGTCTTTTCCGAGAGGTTGGTTCCGGTAGGAAAAAAATGTTTTTTGAACGCTGATCCGCAGTTCCTTCCCGGTTTCTGCGAGGAATTGTTGGAGTGCCTGGCACGATTTCGACACAGACTGGGAGTAAACGGGATTGTTAGGGGGGTAAAGCTTAACTGCCCTGATAGCCGAAACGAGGACACGCATCAGGTCCTCGATGTGCGGGGCAGGTATGTCTTCTCTTTTATCAGATGTCTGCATTTGGCCCTGAGATTAGCATACCAAAGTTTCTATGTCAAAAAAGAGTATGCAGGGATGAATGGAAAGCGCAGCGGAATAGCCGGCTCATCCGTCCCGCTTTACAGTTTGTCGTACTGCGGTTTCCCGAAGTTATTGCTTTCCGTTTCAGTTTCTATCTTCTCGACTCGCGAAAAAACGACACCCCGAAAAAGCGTGGTGCTGATCAACTCTTCTACTTCCACGCCTGAAGCCTCTTTCAGAACTTCATCGGTCCGGATTTTTCGTGTGACGCTGTAGCCTCGGGACAGGATGCTCAGGGGATTGAGATGACCGAGAGCCGACGCAAGCGACGCAATTATCGCCCTGTCCCGCTTGAGATGGTGGTTGATTCCCGTGGTCAGTCTGCCGTTCAAATCGTCGACCCGCTGCGTATACTGCTCAAGTGCTCTGCGGGGGTCGCGGAGCAGGCTGTTGTATTCGCGCAAGGATGACCGTATCACATCAAGCTTCCTGCGAATGCCATTGACGGCCGCGGATTCCAACGAACAGAACAGGTCCCTGAACGATTCTTCGGTTTTCACGACCATTTCGGCGGCAGCCGAGGGCGTGGGTGCGCGGAGATCCGAGACAAAATCCGCAATAGTGTAGTCGGTTTCGTGACCAACAGCGGAGATGACCGGTATTTTCGATGCAAAGATGGCCCGCGCCAGGCTTTCCTCGTTAAAGGCCCAGAGGTCTTCGAGGGAACCGCCGCCTCGGCCTGCTATTATGACATCGGCGTTTTGCTCTTTGTTGAAATACCGGATCGCTTCAATAATTCGAGGCGCCGCCTCAGGACCCTGTACCGGCACCGGATAGATCAGGATTCGCATTCTGGGATGGCGGCGTCTGATGACGCGAAGGATGTCATGGATCGCGGCGCCGGCTGGAGAGGTAATGATGCCGATCCGCGACGGCAAAAGCGGAATTGGCTTCTTGCCTTTTGCGTCGAACAGCCCCTCCTGTTCAAGCTTCGCCTTCAATTGTTCAAAGGCGAGTTGCAGCGCTCCAACGCCCTTGGGTTCTACGTATTCAGCAAGGAACTGGTATTCTCCGCGCGGCTCGTATACGCTTACCCGTCCCCTGCAGATCACCGTCATTCCGTGCTGGAGCGTAAACTTCAGGAAGCGAAGCGAAGACCGGAACAGGACGCCCCTGACCTGGCTCTGAGCGTCTTTCAGTGTGAAATAGGCATGACCGGAACCGGCGATGGAAAGGTTCGAAACCTCCCCTTCTACCCATACATCGGGAAAGGTTCCTTCCAGCAGATTCTTTATTTGATGGGTTAACTGAGTGACAGTGAGAATGTGGGTCTTCATAATTTCGGATTTCACCCTGCACTCGCGCTATGCACTCGTACGCGACTGGGTGCGGGCGGATTGCGAATTTCGGATTTGAATCCATTATGGGTAACTGCCCGGATGTGCTGATTGAGAGGATGGGGAACGTAAAGTTCCTGCTTACAGCCCTTGGCTCTCTTGAGCGAGAGCGCAGTAGCTATACCTGTAGTCACATTCCGCAATCCGCCTGCGGCCAGCGACTACGAGTGCTTACGCGCGAGTGAAGGCTGAATTCCGCAATCCGCAATCACGACGATTTTATATATATTCTCTCTATGGATACCGCCTTGCCGCTCTTCTCGTCGACCTCAATGACAACGGCGTTCAAATGAACGGGGCCTTTGGGTATCTCGAACCGGTGGGGGGTTTGGTATAAAAAACGGGCAATGGCCTGTTCTTTCTTGACGCCGATTACTGAATCGGAGGGGCCGGTCATGCCCACATCGGTAATGAATGCCGTGCCTTCGGTCAGGATGCGTTCATCCGATGTCTGAACGTGCGTATGGGTCCCGATGAGCGCGCTCGCTTTGCCGTTCAGGTGCCAGGCAAGCGCATTCTTCTCTGATGTCGCCTCCGCATGAAAGTCGATGATCACGACCGGCGTTTCTTTCCTGAGCGTGTCGACCTCGCGAGCGCCTACCCGGAAAGGATCGTCCAGATTAGACATAAACACCCTGCCCTCGAGGTTCAAGACAGCCGCCTTGCCGGCGGGCGTAGATATAACCACGCTGCCGTAACCGGGACTTCCATTGGGATAGTTCGCCGGCCTGATCAGCCGGTCCTGCTTCACGAGATAGGGCTCTATTTCTTTTTTATCCCATACGTGATTGCCGGATGTAAGAACATGGATACCGAGCGAGAAAAGTTCTTCGGCGATCTCCGGCGTGATCCCGAACCCGCCGGCTGCGTTTTCTCCGTTTGCGATGATCAGGTCAGGCGCGTGCTTCTCTACGAGCGACCTCATATTCGCCCGCACCATTTTTCTGCCTGGTTCGCCGATAATGTCGCCGATGAATAAAACCCTCAACACCCCTCCTGATGCATGATGCACGATGCATGATTCATGATGGGACTCCGGATAGGGGCGGCGTTCAACCGTACATCCTGCATCATGCATCCTGTATCGGGTCTGTACTTACTTCGCGTATTCTACGTACCTGCTCTCGCGCACGACGGTCACTTTTATCTGCCCGGGATAGGAAAGCTCCTGCTCTATCTTCTTGGCAATGTCGCGCGAAAGCTGGGCCGAATGCAGATCGGAGAGGTCCTCGGGTTTAACAATGATCCGGATCTCACGGCCTGCCTGTATAGCATATGACTTTTCAACGCCTTTGAATGAATTGGCGGTGCTCTCGAGCTGTTCCAGGCGCTTGAGGTAGCTCTCGAGCGTTTCACGCCTTACCCCGGGTCTCCCTGCCGACAGGGCATCGGAGGCCGCGACGAGCACCGATTCGACGGAGTTCGGTTCTCCGTCTCCGTGGTGCGTCAGAATGGCGTTGATCACTTTAACCGACTCGCCGTATTTTTTGGCCAGGTCGCCGCCGATCTGCGGATGCGTGCCCTCTACTTCATGGTCGATGGCTTTTCCGAGATCGTGGAGCAGGCCTGCGCGACGGGCCAGTTTCTGGTCCACGCCGCATTCTGCCGCCATGATGCCGGCAAAATAGGCGACCTCGCGGGAATGCATGAGCACATTCTGCCCGTAGCTCGTCCTGAACTTCAGCCTGCCGATCAGCTTGATGATTTCCGGGTGCATATTATGTATGCCCAGGTCAAAGGCCGCCTTCTCGCCTTCTTCCTTCATTGCCATGTCGAGGTCCTTCTTGACCTTCTCTGCGATTTCTTCAATCCGGGCCGGGTGTATCCGTCCGTCCAGGATCAGCCGCTCGATGGTAAGCCGTGCGATCTCGCGCCTCAGCGGATCGTAGCATGACAGGATGACCGCCTCCGGCGTGTCGTCGATGATCAGGTCGATCCCGGTGGCCGCTTCAAGCGCCCTGATATTGCGTCCTTCCCGCCCGATGATCCTGCCCTTCATCTCGTCGTTCGGCAGATTTACCACCGATACGGTCGCCTCGGCCACGTAATCGCTTGCATACCGTTGGATCGCCAGGCTGATTATGTTCTTGGACTTCTTGTCGGCTTCCTCTTTGGCTTCGTCTTCGATCCGTTTTATTGACTTGGCCGCTTCGTATTTGGCCTCGTCCTCCATGGACACCATCAACTGCCGTTTGGCCTCTTCGGCTGTCATGTTTGCGATCTTTTCAAGCATAAGGCGCTGTTCGCGGAGTCCCTTCTCGAACCGGTCCTCCTTTTCGATCGCAACTTTTTCCCGTGCCGTCAGTTCCCGTTCCCTGCGCACGATATCGGATTCCCTTTTTTCGATCCCATCGACTTTTTTCTCGATGTTCTCTTCTTTCTGCGAGAGCCGTCGTTCCTGGTTCTGGAGTTCCTGTCTTTTTTCACGGTTTTCTTTTTCGAAATCCGCCCGGGCCTGATAAAGCTTGTCCTTTACTTCAAGGACCGCCTCTTTGCGCTTGGTTTCCGCTTCACGCTCGGCATTCGCAATGATTCTGGCAGCTTCTGCTTCGGCGTCACGGATCTTTCCTGCCGCCATCCTTCCCTTGATGAGCAGGCCCAGGCCGAATCCGCCCGCCAGTCCTGCAATTAATATGACAGCATACTCGATCATTCCTTTTCCTCCTGAGCTCTATTCTTCAGCCCGGCAAGACGCTCCTTGATTCGCTTCTCTTCGCCCTGCTCCGTGGGCCGGTAGTATTCCCGCTTCTGCGGGAGGTATTCCTGTGCAACATAATGACCCGGATAATCGTGCGGATACCGGTACCCTTTGCCTCTGCCGAGTCTCTCCGCTCCCTTGTAATGCACATCTTTCAAGTGATCGGGCACGGGTAAAAATGTTCCTTCTTGAATGTCTTTCATTGCTTCCTTGATTCCGAGGTAGGACGCGTTGCTTTTGGGCGCGGAAGCCACATACACCGCCGCTTGAGCCAGGGGAAGCGCTCCCTCCGGCATTCCGATGCGCTCGACTGCCTGATAGGCGGCTGTTGCAACCATGATCGCCCGCGGGTCCGCATTTCCCACATCTTCGCTTGCCGCAATCACGATTCTGCGCGCAATAAAGAGCGGGTCCTCTCCACCGTAAATCATCTTTGCCATCCAGTAGAGGGCCGCGTCAGGATCGCTGCCGCGCATGCTCTTGATAAACGCGGAAATGGTATCGTAGTGCTCGTCTTCATCATAGACCAGCGCCTTTTTTTGAATCGATTCTTCGGCTATTTGAAGATCGAACCGGATGACGCCGTCCGCTCCCGGTGCAGTAGAAAGGACGCCCAGTTCAAGCGCATTCAAGGCGCGCCTGGCGTCGCCACTCGAACGTGCTATGATAAAATCAAGCGCATCGGGCGCGATCGTGACGGCAAGATTGCCGAGCCCGCGCTCCTTGTCCGCGACAGCACGAAGAATGATCGCTTTGACGTCTTCTTTTGAAAGCGGTTTAAATTCGAATATCTGCGAGCGCGATGAAAGGGCAGGGATAATCGCGAAGAAGGGATTCGACGTCGAGGCGCCGATAAGCGTTATGTTTCCACGTTCCACATCCGGCAGGAGCGCGTCCTGCTGAACACGGGTGAAACGATGGATTTCGTCGATAAAGAGAAGCGTCCTTCGCCCGGTCCCGCTTCGCTCAAGGGCTGCATCGTGTGCCGTCTTGCGAATGTCGGCAACTCCCGCAGTCACTGCATTCAGCGACACGAAATATGCCCGGCTTCGTTCGGCAATCAGGTGCGCGAGCGCGGTTTTTCCCGTCCCCGGCGGACCGTAGAGGATCAGCGACATGAACCGGTCCGTCTCGATCGATCTCCGTAAAAGCTTCCCGGGAGCCAGAATGTGCTGTTGACCTGCAAATTCGGACAGATCGCGCGGCCTCATTCTCCAGGCAAGAGGCGGTTCCAACGGTTCCGGGGGCGCAGGCTCAGCTGCGGCCGGTTTTTTTACATTTTTAAGACCCAATGGAATGACTGAGCAAGGAGGGCGAGCGAGCGTGATAGTGCAAGAAAAAAGAAAATACTACGTGCAGTTCCAGTAAATCCGGGGTGGTTGTTCGGGGAATCCGGGAAAATGCAATTCTTCCCTGGCCTCATATGTCGCTGATAGTGTCATATTGTTGCGTCCATATTTAGCAGAAACCGGTTCCCCGGCTTTCCATTCCTTCCGCATATGTATCAAACACTTCTCCCCATTATCGAAGTTTACTGTCCTGCTCGTTTACAATCTTCAATCTTGTGCGGGAACTGAGAAGGCCGGGAAACTTCAAATCAGAGATGATAGTACGTCCTCAGAATGCCGCTAGTACATAACACTATCGCAAGCGCCGGAGCCTTCCTTCCTTAGCTCCTTTCATGCGCTGAAAACATTAAAATTTAAAAAAATGAATATTTGGATGAATACGATAAAGATGAGCTTTCAGAAATATTAAAGATCCCCCGCCTTGCCGTGTGGATTAACTTGATTCCTGATCGTAACCAGGTGGGCGCCATACAGGAAAGTTCAGGCTTCCCAGTCTTGCCTGGGCTTGCACACCCTTTCCCGGAGACAGCTCCCTATTTTTTTAATTCACGAGGAACAAGTTATATCAATCACGCGCAAAGCAGGGGAAATTCCGCTTTTGATATCTGTGTACTTTATACCAGAATGGCCCAAAAATGGCAAGAACAAAAAACTGTAACATCCGCGTGCTTGTCAAATAAAACCTTTTAGTTATAAAGGCTTATGCGTCGCAACGCTTGAGATTCCCGTGCGTTACATCGAGTTACGCAAAGACGCATCCGCCACATGATTATTTTGCCGGTTTGGATTCTGTCAGCTCCAGAAGACGATGCAGCGCACTTTCCGCGGTTACTTCAAATGATTTTGTCTTCTCACGAAGCCTGTAGAGTTCGTCGGTAATGGTAAGAGCGGTTAGAATAGCGACCCTATGGGGGTCCGCTGTACCCGTGCCTTTCTGTACTTCATGCATTTTTGCATCAAGAAAAGCTGCAAGACTGCGGATATGGGCAGGGTCTTCTCCGCCCTTTATACTGTATACCTGGCCGAATATTTCTACCTGAACGCTCTCCATGGTTTTGTTTTATGATTTGTCTCGTTCTTAGGTTTGTTTAGTTGATTTGGTTTGTCTAGTTGTTAACCAAACAAACCAGATAAACCCATACAAACCAAACAGACGCATTTACAGCAGTGCCTCCACAAACTCCTTGGGTTCAAATTCCCTTAAATCCTCGATCCCTTCCCCGATGCCGATGAATCTGACAGGGATGGAAAGTTCCCTTGTGATGGCGAACACGATACCGCCCTTTGAAGTGCCGTCAAGCTTGGTGACTACAATACCGGTAACGCCCACAGCCTCTTTGAACATCTGGGCCTGCAGCAGGCCGTTCTGGCCCGTGGTTCCGTCGAGAACCAGGAAAACTTCATGCGGCGCTCCCGGCAATTCCCGGGACAGGATCCGTTTAACTTTTTTGAGCTCATCCATAAGATTAGACTTCGTATGGAGTCTTCCGGCAGTGTCTACAATAAGCAGATCGACCGATCGTGCCTTGGCTGCTGATACCGCGTCGAATACAACCGCGCCCGGATCAGCGCCTTCCTTGTGTTTAATGACCGGTATACCGGCACGCTCTCCCCAGACAGAAAGTTGTTCTGAGGCGGCCGCCCTGAATGTGTCCGCTGCAGCAAGCATCACTTTACTTCCGTCCGCATGCAGCCGGTATGCGAGTTTACCGATGGTGGTCGTCTTGCCCGTACCGTTTACACCGACAACCAGTATTACGGCCGGGTTCGCAGTAAGAATTGGTTTTGAACTGTCTTTCGTCAATATCTCAAAGAGGACCCTCCTGAGCCGTTCCTTGATGTCGACAGCCGACGAGAGTTCATTGCGGCTGAAGCGCTCTTTAAGGTCTTTCAGAACGAAGGAAGCTGTTTCCGCTCCCACGTCGGCAGAGATGAGCGCTTCTTCGAGTTCATCAAGAAAACTTTCATCAATCTTCTCACCAAGGATCAGTGAGCCTATTTTATCGGAAATATTTTTTCTGGTCTTAGCCAGACCGTCGGTCAGGCTGCGAAAAACACCCAGCATATTTACCCCATATCCGAATCCGAAACACTAAAGCCCAACCCCGGCTCTCTTTAGTCAGTTACGAGTGAAAATCTTCTCAAAAAGGCAAGAAAATATTTACCGCGAAGACGCGAGGGACGCGAGGAAACCGGAAAACGTTTTTGATATTAAAAATCCAGTATTTGGTTTGAGTCTTTCCTCGCGACCATTGCGCCCTGGCGGTTCAACGGTTTTGGTTCCGGCTTGTCCGGGTTAGGATTTAGATCTTAGAATTTCGTGCGCTTGCATTTATTATATATCCAACGGCAGTTTGCCGGAAGAATCAGCCTCAGTATTGAGTGGCGCCTTTTTTTTCTCCGAAGAGCGCTCTTCGAGCTCGCGGACTGACGGTGATCCCTCGCATTGCGACTGTCGGTAGAGATAGCGATCGTGCATTTTGCTGAAGCTCGTCCACTCTCCTTCCGCAATGTTCTCTTTCCTGATTGTTGCCTGGTAATTGTTTATTTTTGCGGATAGGTCGTCCAGATAGTTGATGATGATCGCCTCCTGGATCTTCGGCCTTTTCGGGGAACCGTATTCGTATTCTCCGTGATGCGACAGCATGATGTGTTTGAGCAGCATCGTGAGTTCCGCCGGGAAGCCGGCAATTCCCTTGATCTTGTCTGTTATCATTTCATACCCGAGGGATATGTGGCCGAGCAGACGGCCCTCGGTGGTATACTCGATGGATTTTCGGACCGAGAGCTCCTGCGTTTTTCCGATGTCATGGAGGAAAGCTCCTGCTGTCACAAGATCCCTGTCAACGGAGGGGAAATGCCGGGCGACGTCATGCGCCAGCGAGATCAACTCGATCACGTGTTCAAGCAGGCCGCCTATATAGTTGTGATGCAGCGTTTTTGCGGCCGGTGTCCTCTTGAATGATTCCATGAACGAGTTGTCGTTCAGAAAACCTTCGAGAAGCTGTTTCAGGTATACGTTTGAGATACCCGAAGCCACAGTCTTGAGCTCTTGTACCATTTCGTCGAGATTTCGGGTGGAGGTCTGAATAAAATTTACAAAATCGACTTTGGCATCGTCGATTTTTTCAATCGTCTTCATTTTGACCTGCATGGAACCCTGGTAAATAGCGGCAATACCCTTGATCTTGACGAAATCTTCACGCTCGAATCTGCCGGCAGCCTCATCGGCATTGTCCCAAAGTTTGCCGTCAATCTCACCGGTTTTATCGGCTAACTTGAGCGATAGATACGTAACGCCGTTTTTTGCGGTCGATACCTGCTTTGATGTGACAAGGTAGATCGCTTCTACCCAGTCGCCTTCTTTTAATGAAGCTATTGTTTGCATTCTATCCCTCTCACTGCGAGATAATAAACTATCGTTTCTGCATTGTCAAACAGGAAAGCGGAAAGCAGTGAACGTCCACTTTTTACGGTTTTTCCGATTCAGCGTTTTTGACATATACCGTCCGTGTAGGGAAAGGAATAGTGATATTCTCGCGCTTGAATCGCTTGAACAGGCGTTTATGGAGTTCATGTCTCACACTCTGCTGTTCCAGATAATTGCTGATAGTGCAGACAAGGGTAAAATCAAGGGAAGAAGCGCCAAAACCCGGAACAAAGGATACGGACGGCGGCGGCTCTCTCAAGAGACCCGCGATTTCTCCGGAGGCCTTTGCCGCCTCTTCTTTGAGCACCCGCTCCACAAGATCAGGATCGGTATCGTAGCCGACGGAGATCGGAACCGCTATCGCAACACGGTGTTCGGGCAGATGATAATTCGTCACGACGCTCTGCGAAAGCTTGCTGTTCGGTACAATTACCATGTTGTTCTGAGGTGTACGGATTCTCGTTGTACGCCATCCAATATCAACCACTGTGCCTTCCTGCTCGCTTTCAATACGGACAAAATCGCCTATGCGGATCGTATGTTCAGCGAGAATATGGATTCCGGCGAAAAGGTTCGAAAGCGTGTCCTGGAGCGCAAGCGCCATGGCCAGGCCGCCTACGCCGAGCGCCGTGATGATCGGCGTGATCGAAACCCCTACAAAGTTAAGCATTACCAGAATACCGACTGCGTAAACCGCCACCTTTGTTACAGCATCAATAAGACTGGTAACGGATATCGGGAGATCGACTTTTTTTAGAAAAAAAGCAAGCGCGCGGCCACTGACGTTGGCGAGGGCCGCGGTTACTGTCAGGATAATAAAAAGATATATGCCTCTTACGGCATAATTAACCTTCTCCTGCGGGAGGTCGGAAAGGCGCAGTACCAGATACAGCGCGAAAGCGAGAATCAGGAGGGTCGACGGCCCCTGCAAGGCAGTCACAACAATGCCGCCGGCTCCTTCCTTCAGGCCCGTTCGGCCTAGTATTCCGAACAGAATCCTGCGAAAAACGAGGAGCACCGCGACCATGATGGCGACAAGGAGAAGCGTCATGTATGTGTAGTAGCGAGTATCCATGAAGAACTAATGAGGGCTCGAGCGTTCTGTTTTACATTGTTGAATTAGTGATCCGAACGAAGGTTGATAGTTTTGATTTGCTGCTTTCGAAATGCGTTTCCAACTGATCCGCCGGCATGTCGCAGACCGGACGCTCGTTTTCTTCTGTAAGAAGTATATCACAGCGAAATAGGGCCGGGGAGACATGGACAATCTAAACTGGTCTACTTCTTACGAACATACACACGATACTCATTGTTCTTCTTGATAATGCCGACGAATTCGTGTCCGGTGAGTTTGCACCAGGCAGGCATGTCTTTTTGGATGCCGTCGTCATCGGATTGAATTTCAAGTACCTGTCCCGGCTTCATATCCTTTATCCTGGTGGAGGTCTTGAAAATCGGCAGGGGGCATGCTATCCCGACGCAGTCCAGTATTTCGTCCGGTTTAATTTCATTACTGTCCATAAAACCTTCCCCTGAAGCAGATTCCCGTTGTCAGAATCCGCATTCGATTATTCCATGTCGTGTTCATGTCCTGATTCAGCAGGCATTTTTACCGGCGAAGCAATCCCTTTTTTCTTATAATAATCGTTGAGCGCGGACTTGAGCGCCTCTTCTGCCAGAACCGAGCAGTGCATCTTTACCTTGGGCAGTCCTCCCAATGCTTCCGCGACTGCTGCATTGGAAATCTTGAGCGCTTCTTCGATGCTCTTGCCCTTAACCAGGTCCGTGACCATGCTGCTCGTCGCGATCGCTGCGCCGCAGCCGAACGTTTTGAACTTTGCATCCGTTATCACATTGCCTTCGACCTTTATGTAGAGCCGCATGACGTCGCCGCACACGGGATTCCCTACAGTGCCCACACCGTCCGCATCAGGAATTTCACCGACGTTATGGGGTTGCGCAAAATGCTCCATCACCTTCGAACTGTACTGTTCCATATAATCCTCCTCATCGAGCTTTTTCTTTTTTCATCATGTCCTCATAGAGAGGCGACATCTCCCGAAGTCGTTGCACGATAGGAGGCAGCTTCTCTATCACATAGTCGATATCTTCCGCTGTATTGCCCATGCCGAGCGTCATCAGCAGCGTTCCGTTCGCCACGGCAGCATCCGTTCCAATACAAACCAGAACGTGCGAAGCCTTCAGTGCCCGGGACGTACAGGCAGAACCGCTCGAGACCGATACTCCGGCCATGTTCAGGAACAGGAGCATCGATTCTCCCTCAACATACCACATTGAGACGTTCAAATTATGGGGCAGCCTGCGTGTCGGATGCCCGTTCACGATCATCTGCTCTATCTTGGCCGCAAGACCGGTCTGAAGACGATCCCGAAGAGATGCGAGATACGTTACACGATGCCCGACTTCGGCGGCAGCCAGTTCGGCGGCCCGGCCCAGACCCACGATCGCAGGAACATTCTCCGTGCCCGCTCGTCTGCCGTCTTCCTGGATTCCGCCCTCGAGCTGCGGTTTGATTCTTACCCCTTTGCGCACGTACAGGGCCGCCGATCCTTTCGGACCATAAAACTGATGGCCGGCGAGTGAAAGAGCGTCCACACCGAGTTTTTTCACGTCCACCGGAACCCATCCCACGGACGCAACGGCATCTGTATGGAAGAGTACACCTCTCTCCTTTGTAATTTTAGCGATATCCTCGATCGGCTCTATCGTCCCGATTTCGTTGTTGGCATGCATTATGGAAACAAGAATTGTCTCCTTTGTAACTGCCTTCGCTACATCGCCTGGATCAATCAGACCGGTCTTGTCAGTCTCTATATAGGTTACTTTGAAGCCTGTTTTTTCGAGCGTCTTAGCTGGATGAAGGACTGAAAAATGTTCGATCTGAGAAACAATAATATGATTGCCCTTTTGGCTGTTTGCCTGGACCAGACCTTTAATCGCGAAATTGTTCGACTCTGCGCCGCTCGATGTAAAAAAGATCTCGTCAGGACTCGAACCGATGAGCGCAGCCGTTTTAGCGCGGGCTTCCTCGATTGCGTTCTTCGCTTCCCTTCCGACGTCATGCAGGTTTGAGGGATTGCCGAATTTGACCGAGAAATAGGGCAACATCGCTTCAAGCACCTTTGGGTGGACCGGCGTTGTGGCCGAATGATCAAGATAAACTTTCCTCATTTCAACATCCTCCCTTCCCTGCGGTTAGCAGCTTTTTCTTCGGTTTCAGCCCTTCCTGCTGTTGGTGAAGCAAATCGTTAAAGCTGATCCCGTCGAGAGCCTCCTCGATCTTTGCCCCTACTCTCGCCCATACCATACGCGCCACGCAATCATCCGCCTGGTTACAATCGCCCGAATCACCCGGCTCAAGACAATGGGACAGGGCGATCGGGCCTTCCAGCGCCCGGACGATGTCCCCGATCGTCAGTTTGGTCGGGGTCCTCGCCAGCAGGTACCCTCCGGACGGGCCCCGTACACTGTCAATCAGCCCGGCCTTGCCCAGGCGATGCAGGATCTGCTCCAGGTAGGAAAAGGAAATGCCCTGCCTTTCAGCGATCTCCTTGATCGTGATAGGTCCTTTTCCATAGTGCCGGGCGATCTCGAATACCGCGCGTACACCGTATTTTCCTTTAGTTGATAGTTTCATACTCGCCGGATAATAGACCGGTACTTATTAACGACGGTAAACAGGACTTAATCTATCCTCATCATCGATTAGGACCACAATATCAAACTTGACCAATTTTGTCAAGAATATTGTGTTTTCGCTTTTTCTCGAATCCTGCTATAATAACAAAAGGTTGTAAGAAGAAAGGGGCGTCCGCGATGCATAACGATGAATTCGAACTGCTGGGTTCAGGGGAGATGAACATTTGCGAAAACACCATTAAGAGAATAAAGAAAACACTCGGAATTTTTGAGCGAAAACACGGAAAGACCACGGACACCTTTATTGCGGAACTGAAAACCGGAAAACTTACTGTTCCTCCTGATTTAAAGGATGATTATGAATCATGGGAAAACAGCTATGAATCGCTGAAGAAATGGGAAGAACTGGAACGCGAATATGAAGCCAGACCCCGGAAGAGAAATATATAAAGTAAACCATGTGGGACGGCTCTAAGCTTATTCAAACGTCTGCGGTTGACATAATTTTATTCTCGCCTTATACTCGCTTTTATGCAGCAAACAAGTCCGCACAATCCCATCACCAGCAAAGACAACGCTACCGTAAAATATCTCCGTTCCCTGTCCGAAGCTAAATACCGGAAAAAAGAGAAGGCTTTCTTGATCGAAGGCGTCAAGATGGTTGAAGAGGCCGTCAGGGACAACCTTGGCGTCACAATGCTGGCCGCTGCTCCGTCACTGACTCAGCATCACGGCAAGGGAGTGCTGAAACTTGCAGAGAACAGGGCTGTGAACATAGTCTGGATTTCGGAACGATTAATGGACTTTCTATCCGAAAGCAAAACTCCACAGCCTTTAATGGCGGTTGTCCACATCAAAGAGCATTCCGAGCAAGGTCTGCTTGCAAACGATGCCGGCCTGATCGTGATGGCGCATCACCTGCAAGACCCCGGCAATCTGGGCACCATAATCAGAACAGCCGAAGCAGTCGGTGCGTCCGGGGTGGCCCTCACTCCGAATACTGTGGATCCTTTCAATTCGAAAGCAATTCGCGCATCCATGGGAAGCATTCTTCGTGTGCCGATAGTGCATACAGAGAATCTGACGGAATTTGTGAGGAAATGCAAAGAAAAGGGGTTCCAGGCTATCGCAACCGTCTTGACTGGAGAAAAGACGCATTTCGATGTCGACCTCACCGGGCCGACTCTGCTTATTTTGGGACAGGAAGGAGCGGGTCTTGAGCGGGATATCGTTGCGGACATCGACTTCCGGATTCGCATCCCGATGGCTAAAACAATCGATTCTCTCAACGTGGCAACCGCCGCAGCGGTGATTCTTTATGAAGTGATGAGGCAGAGACAAAAGTGACGGTATTGGAAAGCAAGATAGCGCGGTTTATTCTGAAGGGGAAAAGCGATTTTCTCCGTGAATGAGTATTTCCTACCTGCCATACTTCTGTTTCAGTTTCCCGACCACAAACGGAGGAACAAGGCTTGAGATGTCACCGCCGTAGCTTGCGGCCTCCTTCACTATCGTCGATGTGATGAACGAGTATTCCTGGTTCGGCATCATGAATACGGTCTCTATATCGTTGTCGAGCCGCCGGTTCATAAGCGCCATTTGCATCTCATATTCGAAGTCGGAAACCGCCCGGAGTCCGCGCACGATTGCAACAGCATGCCTTTTCCGGACATATTCAACCAATAGACCATCGAAACCCTCGATCACGACTTCTTCGTAATCAGCCGTAACCGCCTTAAACATGGAGATCCTTTCTTCGAGCGAGAAAAGCGGGGCTTTTTTAGGATTCTCGGCCACCGCGACGATAACTTCGTCAAAAATGCGCAGCGTCCGTTCGAGCAGGTCGCAATGACCGTTGGTCACGGGATCGAAGGTGCCGGGATAGACAGCTATGTGTTTCATGAAAGCTCCTCTATGAAGGGGCGAAAACCGAACTTCGAAGGACGAAGACAGCGGACCATCCTCTCCCGGACTTTCGGTTACTCACTCCTGATTTTATAAAACGCCAACACAGTATCCCCATAGTGCGCTTCACGGTAGAGCGACAGTTTGCCGGCACCATCCGGCGATTTTTGTTTTTTGAAATGTTCGAAAATCACAACTGAATCATGCTTCAAAATTTTCGATTCGCTCACACTATTCAGCAAGGGCAGTTGCTCAACGGTATAGGGCGGATCGAGAAAAACGACATCAAATTGCTCCGATGTTTTCCTGATAAACGTCTCGGCCTTCGACGGGACTACCTGTGCCCGATCAACGAATCCGGTCTGTTCCAGATTCTTCCGGACCGTATCCAAAGAGACTCGCGAATCGTCAATGAATACAACCCGTGCGGCCCCCCTGCTGAGAGCCTCGATACCTATGCCTCCGGTGCCCGCATAGATGTCGAGAAATACCGCGTTCAGTACCTTTTCACCGAGAATATTGAACAGGGCCTGTTTTACTTTATCGGATGTCGGTCTTACCCGCGATCCGGCCGGCACTTTCAGTGTCCTGCCTTTGCCTGTACCTCCGGTGACTCTCATCTTTTTTGATGCTACAGAAAAAACCCTTTTAAGTCAAGCCCTTCTTGACACTTAATTGCATTGCGTATATACTTTTCGGAGGGAGATAGTAATGACAATAAAATCGATTTTGTTGCTGCCGGCATTGCTTCTGGTCTTGTTGTTGTCCTTTCCCGCACTTTGCTATGACGCGCCCGTCTCCGCCGTTACACCTGCACCGACTGACAAAAAACAGGCTGCGAAACCTCCGTCTCCTGAAAAAACAATTTACCTCATAACCATAGATGCCCCGATTACACCGGTGGTTTCGGAATACATCATTAAATCGATTGATAAGGCTGCAAAGAACAATGCACAGGCTATTATTATTCAGCTTGATACGCCCGGCGGGCTCGTGGACTCAACCAGGGAAATTGTCAAAAAGATGATGGCTGCTGAAGTGCCGATCGTTGTTTACGTGTCCCCCTCAGGGGCCCGGGCGGCTTCAGCCGGAGTATTCATCACCATGGCGGGCCACATCGCCGCTATGGCGCCGGGCACGCATATCGGCGCAGCCCATCCGGTTACCATGCAGGGCAAAATGGACAAGACTATGGAATCCAAGGTTGTCAACGATCTGGCGGCCATGGCGCGGAACATAGCGGAAAGGCGGGGCAAAAATCCGAAGTGGGCGGAGGCAGCAGTCCGCAAAAGCGTGTCCATAACGGAGACCGAGGCGATCAAGGAAAACGTCATCGACCTTGTTGCTGGGGATATACCTTCTCTCATTAAGAAGATAAACGGGAAAACCGTAGAATTGGTAATGGGGAAAAAAACAATTGATACATCAAATGCGGCGCTGGTGCGCATGGAGATGGGTTTCCGGTATAAATTACTGGAGCTTATCAGCAATCCCAATATCGCCTATATTCTCATGATCCTCGGTTTTTACGGACTCTATTTCGAGCTTTCTAACCCGGGAGCGATTTTCCCCGGAGTAGCGGGCGCTATCTGCCTGATCCTGGCCTTCTACGCGCTGCACACGCTGCCGATCAACTACGCAGGCCTCCTGCTCATCATCCTTGCCATTGCCCTGTTCATAACCGAGGCGTTCGTTGCAAGCCACGGAGTTCTGGGCGTCGGCGGTGCAATTGCGATGGTTTTCGGCTCGGTGATGCTCATAGATTCGCCGTTACCCGGACTCAGGATCTCCTGGGCCGTAATATTGCCTGTTGTCGCGCTTTCGGCGCTCTTCTTCATCATCACCGTGACCCTCGCGGTCCGGGTGCATAGACAAAAACCGGATACCGGCATGGAAGGAATGCTCGGGCTCGAGGGTGAAGCAAGGACGGATATCCACGAGCGAGGACAGGTACTGGTCCACGGCGAAACATGGAGTGCCTGGAGCGAGGAGCCTGTCAAAAAGGGAGAAAGAGTGAAGGTAGAGGCCATTCAAGGCCTGAGACTGAAGGTAAAGAAAACGAGATGAATAAAAATTACAAGTTACAAATAACAAATCCTAAATAATTTCCAAATCCCAAAATCGAATGACCAAAACGAGCGACTGAATTCGCTGAAGCCGTTTGGGAATTTGATTCTTGTTGCTTTGAATTTATTTGTTATTTGGAGCTTACCAAAAGGAGGTTCAGCTATGCATCCAGTATTTCTTGGTTTAATTGTTGCGGTCGTTATTGTCGCCTGGTTTATCGTCAATACCGTCAAGATATTGAAGCAATATGAGCGGGGTGTTATCTTCACCCTCGGCAGAGTCCCGGCTGAAGGAGGGGTAAAAGGTCCCGGCATGATCATCCTGATTCCCGGCATACAAAAAATGGTGCGGGTGAGCCTTCGAACCGTAACCATGGACGTGCCGAGCCAGGACGTTATCACCAAGGACAACGTTACCGTTAAAGTGAACGCCGTAGTCTATTTCAGGGTCATGGACCCGCGAAAGGCCATTGTCGAAGTGGAAGATTTCTATTATGCAACATCGCTGATTTCCCAGACAACGCTCAGGAGCATCCTCGGCCAGAACCAGTTCGACGATCTCCTGTCGAACCGTGAGGCGATCAACGCCGAACTGCAAAAAGTGATCGATGAGCAAACCGAACCGTGGGGTGTAAAGGTTACCACGGTGGAAGTAAGAAACGTGGATCTGCCGGCCGAGATGCAGCGCGCAATCGCGATCCAGGCGCAGGCGGAACGTGAACGCAGGGCAAAGATCATCCACGCCGAAGGGGAACTCCAGGCATCAGCGAAGCTGTCCGAAGCGGCAGATGTTATCAGCAGGAACCCGACTGCGCTTCAACTCCGGTATTTGCAGACCTTGGGCGAGATAGGAACGGAAAAGAACACCACGATAGTGTTCCCGTTGCCAATCGATCTTGTCACCGCTTTTCAGAAGTTTTTAAGTAAAAAGGATTAGTGGTAAAAGTGACGTCGCCCGGCTGGCGTACAAAAGAAAAGGGGGCCGGCTATGTACCGGTCCCCTTTAATGAATGCGTCATTGAAGATACTTAGATTTCGTTTACGGTAATGGCCTGTTGCGGGCAATTTTCGACGCAGGTCAGGCAATTGATACATTCCGACATGTTTGCCGGATCAGCTTTGCCGCCTTCTACCTTGAACACAGCCTGCGGGCATACGTTTGCGCAGGTCCCGTCGCCGTCACACTTGTTTCTATCCACTGTTACCATGTACATGCGATCTACTTCCTCCTCGAATGAAATGTATGCTGCCCTGGAGCGCGCACATACTACCAATCCTGAACGATAAAATCAATAAAAATATCACAAAAAAAGGCTTACCCCCGGTTCTGGAGGTAAGCCTTTGTTTAAAAAAAGTTTTTGCTTTAATGTTCTATTTCGACACCCTTTGTTTCTTCCCTCACCGAGATAGCTATTTTGTACAGGAAGGTGAGAATAAGGAGGCCGATTGCCCATACGCCGAGCGTTATGACTGACTCCAACCTGGTCGGCCAATAAGGCCGTACCTGCTCCAGCATGTTCGGGACGAAGCCGCCGATGACAAGCCCGAAACCCTTGTCTATCCAGAGAGAGATGAACAGCAGGACGCAGGCGAAAGCGAGCGCGCCCTCGTTTTTACGAATGCCGGGGATCACGAGCATCGCCAGCGATACGGCTGCAAATATCGTCGAGGTCCACATCAGCGGCACGAGTTCGCTGTGTCCGTCAAGTCCGGCATAGAGATAGACGAACGAATGCATGTGGCCCGGGATATTGCTGTAGAAGGCCGTAAAGAACTCGAGTCCGAGGAAGAACACGTTCGCGAACATGGCGTAGGTTACGATTTTGCCGAGCGTCTGTATCGGCTCTTTGCCCGGATCGAACTTCGTAACTTTTCTGACGATCAGCGCCAGTATGATCAGGAGCGCTGGGCCGCCGGCGAAAGCAGAAGCCAGGAAGCGTGCTGCCATGATGGCGCTTAACCAGAAATGTCTCCCGGGAAGACCGGCATAGAGGAACGCAGTAACTGTGTGAATACTGACGGCCCAGGGTATGGACAGGTAGATAAAAGGCTTGATCCACTTGGGCGGCGCCACACCCTTACGGTCAGAACCGAGCGTTACCCAGCCGATCATGAGGTTCAGGAACAGGTATCCTGCCAGAACCATCGAATCCCAGAACATGACCGAGTTGAGCGTCGGATGCAGCACAACATTCATGATCCTCATGGGCTGGCCCATATCCACGAAGATGAACAAAATGCACATTGTGACTGCCGAGATCGCGAGAAATTCGCCCAGGATCACGATCTTTCCGAATTTTTTATAGTCATGGAGATAGTACGGTATCACGAGCATCACGGCAGAAGCCGCGACACCGACGAGGAACGTAAACTGTCCGATATAGAGGCCCCAGGAAACGTCCCTGCTCAACCCGGTCAGGCCGAGGCCGTAATTGAACTGCCTGAGGTAATAGTAAACTCCTGAAAGCGCCAGGGCGCCCAGGAAGAACACCCATGCCCAGTATTTCTTACTTCCTTCCAACCCTTTCTCAAGCATGCTCATTACCTCCTATCAGGTAGTAAACGCTCGGTCCGGTCCCGAGTTCCGGCTTGCGCCTGATCGTATAGCGCGTCTCTATGATTTTCCGGACCTCTGATTCCTTGTTCTCCAGGTCGCCGAAGATGAGCCCGCCTGCGGGCGCAGCCTCGACACAGGCCGGCATTTTACCGACAACGAGCCGTTCGGTGCAGAACGTGCATTTTTCGACCACACCCTTGGTGCGGGTCGGATACTCCTTGTTCTCGTTCTTGATGAACGGCTGTCCCTGGGCGTCTTTGCCCCGGGGATCCCGGTAGTTGAAACTCCGTGCGCCGTACGGGCAGGCCGCCATGCAGAACCGGCACCCGATGCAGCGGTGCATGTCCATCATGACGATGCCGTCCTCCTTGCGCTTGAACGTGGCCTGGGTCGGGCAGACCCGTACGCAGGCCGGCTTTTCACAATGGTTGCACATCACGAGGAAGGGCATGTCCTTGATCTTCTCTTCCATGTACGGGTTTTCCTGAGACGGGAAGGAATGCTCGTACGTCTCTTTCCATATCCACTTGATCTCGTCCTTGATGTTCCCGAAATCGGGTACGTTATGAGTGGAGTGGCAGGCACTGACCGTTTTCTGAATGTCTTCTTCGGTTTTGAACTTGCTCATGTCCACAACCATGGCCCAGTGCTTGCCTGTCAACGCCTCTTTATTCTTTTCGACCTGGTCCGGCGACAAACCGGGCGCCCAGATATTATGCGTTGCCGATGCGGCCGAGGCGCCGAGCCCCAGGATGGAGGAGATGCCTGCTATCTTCAGGAATTTTCTTCTATCCATGCTCATGATTTTTGGTCCTCCTTCTCCTTGGGGGCAATATGACAATCAAAACAATAGGGATTGACCGCCATATAGTTGTGGCATTCATCGCAGAATTTTTTCTTGTTGGCATGGCACCGCATGCATTCGTTCTGGAGGCTCATGTTGATATGCTTTCCGGTGCTGCTGATGTACTGCCGGTTTCCCTCGCGGACCACGGAGTCGCGCCAGTTGTTGAGGAGTTGCATATGCTCGGCCCGCATGAATGCCTTGGGCTCCACGCACTTCCTCTCCTGCTCCGGCATCTTCAGAATTTCGGGAGTATCCAGTTTCGGCTCGGGCTTGGCGTTTACCTTGCCGATGTTGTAGTAAAAGGGGAACGTCGCGAAAGCGACAAATATGATCAGCCCGATGATTATTTTACCGCCGTCATAGAGTTTCATTAGGCTTTTTCCTCCTTCTTTTCTATTGAAGGAAGGGGTTCACCGCGCAGGTCGGTTGTTCGTTCCTTCTCACCCTTCATGACAAGGGCGTTTGCCACGAGTTCATGGAGGCCGCAAACATTCACGCTGGGTACCCAGTATTCCATAAGGGCCTTGAGCGTTGCCCGGTCAATGGCGCAGACGTTGGCAAGCATGTTGACGCCGTGATGGTCGGCAACGAATTTGACGGCGTTCGCCCGGGGGAAGCCGCCCTTCATCCTTAGATCCATATCTTCCGAGGCATTCAAACCGGTTCCGCTGCCGCAGCAGAAGGTCTTTTCCCGGATAGTGTCTTCGGGCATTTCATGGAAGTTGTTGACGACGTTTTTGAGGACGTACCGCGGCTCCTCGAGAAGCCCCATGCCGCGGGCGGTATTACAGGAATCGTGCCAGGTAACGTTGAGGTGATCGTTGCGCTTTGGATCCAGCTTGAGCTTGTTGTTCTTGATCAGGTCAGCGGTAAATTCCGCGACATGGATCATCTTGGTTGATTTTGCGTTCTCGAAGACCGTGCCCGTGATCGGCGATTTCGGGACTTCCAGGAAATCAGCCGGCCCGTTCCAGGTATCCATATACTGGTTCAGGACTCTCCACATGTGGCCGCACTCTCCGCCGAGGATCCACTTCACGCCAAGGCGCTTGGCTTCCGCATATATCTTGGAATTCAGCCGTTTTCCCATCTCGTTAGAGGTGAAGAAGCCGAAGTTGCCGCCTTCTGAAGCGTACGTGCTCCAGGTATAGTCCAGCCCGAGTTCCTCGAACAGCATAAGGTATCCCATGCATGTGTACGTGCCCGGGTCTGCGAAGAGGTCGCCCGAAGGGGTTACGAACAGGATTTCAGCGCCCTTGCGGTTGAACGTCGGTTTAATCCTCTTGCCAGTGATCGTCTCGATATCATCGAGCATGTACTCGAGGTTGCCTGTTATGGTGTGGGGCTCCAGTCCCAGGTGGTTTCCCTTCATATAGCAATTCGAGACCGGGCCGCCGATCCATTCGATGTTCAGGCCCAGGAGATTCAGCAGTTCGCGTCCGATAATTGTGATCTCGGCCTGGTCGATGCCGTACGGGCAGAATACCGAGCAGCGCCGGCATTCAGTGCACTGGAAGAAGTAGTACCACCACTCCTTCAGCACGTCCACGGTGAGCTCGCGCGCACCTGCCATCTTGCCGAAAATCTTTCCTGCCGTTGTAAATTCTTTCCTATAGACCGATCTGATCAGTTCGGCCCTGAGCACCGGCATATTTTTCGGATCGCCCGTGCCGATGAAAAAGTGGCATTTGTCCGCGCAGGCGCCGCACCGGACACAGATGTCCATAAAGAGCTGGAAGGAGCGGTATTTTTTGAGGCGGTCAGCAATGCCTTCGAGGAGTATCTGCTTCCAATTCTCGGGCAATTTCCAATCCGCGTCCATAGGCCGCCAGTCGCGCGGGTTGGGGAATCCGACGATGTCGAGGCTTTTCGGCTTTACCCCGTGGCAGAACATGCCCTCTTTGATCGTAACAGGCGTATCCATCCACTCCGTCTTCGGCGGAGTGTCATCAATCTTCATCAGTTCTTCTGGTTTCGGAAGTTTCGCCATGATTACTCCTTTTCTACCGGCAGACCGGCTTTTTTCATTTTATCCCTGAAATCGTTCTCGTACTCCTCGTACGTGTGGACATGCACCGGATAGTTCCAGGGGTTGATATGCCTCTTCATCCTGCTGTTGTTAGCCAGGTTCCGGGTGGGACTCATAAAGACGCCGCCTGCGTGTACGAGTTTGCTGAAGGGGAAATAGGCGAACAGAACACTGAGAAGAAACAGATGAATATAGAAGACAGCGCCGATTCCGTTCGGTTGGGGAATGGACGGATTTAAACTGACCAGCCCCATGGCAAGCATTTTAACGCTCACAATGTCCGTCTTGGTGAAATATCTCATGAGCACTCCGGTGGTGCCGATGCCCAGGATCAGAAACAGCGGGAAATAGTCCGCGATCAGGGAGATATACCGTACCTGCGGAATGCCGATTCTCCGGATGAACAGATATACAACAGCTCCAAGGAAGATGACGTCCGTCATGTAAAGAAGCGGAGTGCCGATCTGGAGGAAGCTGTCGAGCCCTTCGATCATCAGAACGGGCGTTGGAACCTTCTGCGTAAAGAACCGCAGATGCCTGATGAGAATGATCAGGAAGGTCCAGTGAAACGCAAGGCCGGCAGCCCAAAGCCATTTCGCCTCACCGTAGGCAAGCTGATTGCCGCCGTCATATCTCTGAGTTTTCAGGTTCCTGAAAAGCGAGCGGAAAAACAGAACTTCAAGGGCCATCCTCGCGAGAACGCCGAGCGTCCCGGAGGGATTTTCAATCTTGTTCTGCTTGATCCACGGAAGGGATTTCTGCTGCCCGCACGTGGTCGGGATCCTGAAGGGGACCGGAGATCTCCCCCATTTCAAGACCTTTGCAATCATGAACACGATGAATATTGCGACTGCCGCATAGGGGAGGACGACGCCGAAGAGGACGTTCATCTTCAAGACCGCCACCCCTATATAGGCAACTGCTGCCAGGAGCAATACTGCGATAAAGGAGAATAATGCTCTCATTTCGTTACCTCTTTTCGTTAAGGTTAGCAGCGTCAATATCTCCGCCCAGGTTCAATCCTGATCGTCGACAATGAGCTTCGCCTGCTGCAAGAGCCTGAAGGTCATGTTTCGCGCTTCATTCGCCTTGATTTCGTAGATTTTTTCCCGGCATTTTATGAAGATATCAAAGGAGAAGAGGGCCAGGTCGTCGATGGCTGCGTCGAGGGCGATAAATTCCTCAATCATCCGGTGCTGCTGCAGGACCTCGGTGCCGAGTTCCTGCCGGATTATCTTCTTCAGCTGAAAGATAAACGCAACGGCTTCGGAAGGCGTAAAAGCCTGGACTGCCCTTATCCTGACAATGCTGTCAAGAAAGGTGGAAACCTTGTCGAGGATTACTCCCTGGAGCAACGCCTCGAAAAGGCCTTCTAACCCTTCGGCCAGGTTGTAGCCGACAGGATTTGCAAACTGCGCCTTTTGCTGCTTCAAAAAAGCAGAAGTGTTTTCGGGATATGTTTCCGTAACAGCTTCGAACCATTTCTTGAGAATAGCCGGTTTTTTTTCTATCAGGTGTTTTTTGAGATCTATATCCATAAATAATCTTTAAAGGCGTTGCCGGTTAAAAGAAGAGCAGGTGCTTTACCGAGTCCATTTCCTTCTGAATGTCGGCAAACGAGACAAACTTGGTCTTGAGATCAGCGCCCATGTCCGCGGCCTCCGTGATCATCTGGTCCTCGGTGAGGCCCAACCGCTGCATGTCCTCCTTGCAGACCCAAACCGGCAAGTCGATCATCAAACAGCTCTTAATATGGTTTTCTGTGCTCGTCACGCCATAGACCTTCATGGCCTGCTGGTTCTTCACGGCATTCAGCACCCCGTCGCCGACAAACACCATCGTGGGTACGACCGAGTCTCCGTCATCCATGTAAATTTCCGCTGTCTGGCTTGCAATTGCATGCGTGAGGGCCAGGCGGGGGTTCTCACTCTTATAGGGGGGTCTCTGCACTACGAACAATAAATTAACGGCGCCCATTACTCACCTCCGATATGAAGTAACCTGTCGGTCTTGACGGTCTTTGCGAGATACCAGTCCATGCTCGCCCGTTTCATGCCCTCGGGCGTGTCTTCCTTATGATAGCCCCTCGCTTCGGCGCACGCCTCGCAGACGGTAATTTCCATGCCTTTACCGATCATCTCCTTCATGCGCTTTTCAAGATGCGAATAATCCTTGAATGCCTTCTGCCCCTTTTTGGCCATCATCACGGCATTGCCGGAGAGCCACATATTCACCTTATGGCCTTTGGCCATTCCCGCTTCAGCCAGCTTAAAAGCAAAGTCGAGCGACATCGAGCCAACCAAAGAGGGAAAAACTCCCAGTGTTAATTCTCCCATAATATCCTCCTATTCAGATTTCGATGGACGATGGGCGAGCGCTCACGCAGTTTATCCCGATGAAAATCGGGATTCGCTCTGACGATGGACGAATCGGTTCCAGTTCTTCTCGTCCCTCGTCCTTCATCCTCGTCCCTCATGATTTGCCTACATCCAGGCCGTTTTCTCGTAGTCGTTCATAATGAGGTCAACGATATCGCCGTAGCCGATTACTTTGACCTTGGAGTTTACATTCGCTGCGGTATATCCCCGGGTTTCGAGATCGTCCGAGAGGACATAAAAATTGGCGCCCGCTTTTGAAAGCACCGGCGAATCCCTGCCTTCTTCCTTCGTCACGGCATGATAAATTCCGTTGCCCACGAGGATAATTGCCATTTTATCGGCCTTCATTTTCTCGAGTGTGCATTCGGACCTTCTCCAGTCGCTCAAAAATACTGCCAGCTTCATCTTTTCACCTCCCAGAGCGCGATTTAATAAAAAACAGGGGATTAGTCATTCAACTATTCCCCTTTGTTATCGATTCCTGTTACCACATTTATATCTCGGTGACCGTGATTGCCTGCTGCGGGCAATTCTCAACGCAGGTCAGACAGTTGATGCATTCGGACACATTTACCGGTTCGGACTTGCCGCCCTCAACCTTGAAAACCGCCTGCGGGCACATATTCACGCAAGTGCCGTCACCATCACACTTTGCCTTGTCGATCGTTACCATCATCATGGTGCCGCGTTCCTCCTTACAGAGATATCCTGACCGTCAATTACCGTTCTCAAGCATTGACCGATTGATACGGCTGTCGGCCGCGGCCTATTCCCGGTCTTCCTCGCATCGAAATCCGCAGAGTTTAGACCGGATCCGGTATTCGACGTTAGAAAAAAATCTATACGCAGCCGGTCGGCTTCGGAAGACCGGCAATTTTGCATGCCTGCTTTGCCGGACCGCCCGGATAGAGCTCATAGAGATACTTGGTATTTCCCTTTTCAGGCCCAAGCTTCTTGCCGATTTCTTTCACGAGGATCTTGATCATCGGCGCAATCTGATACTGCTTGTAATAGTCGCGCAGGAAATTTACGACCTCCCAGTGCTGATCGGTCATATCAATTCCCTCAACCTGTGCGAAGTAATTCGCTACATCCATGTTCCAGTCGTCCAGGTTCGCCAAAAAACCGTCTTCGTCTACTTCGATCGTTTTTCCCTTTACCTCAATTGTTGCCATTGTTAGTTTCCCCTTTCATGAATTTTATTCGGGCACGTCCCTGAGCGTCCCGCTGAGTATTAACTTCCGGAAGGCGGCACAGCGAAAGGTGTGAGGGACTTAAGTCCGTTCCGTCTTCCGCTTTTCCCCTCCCGTCATCAACCAGACTTTATTACTTTTATTACATAGAGCCGTCCATGACCGTCCATAAAACCCTTGGGCACACCGGCAGAACGGTGAGTCCGCCAGTCGTAGCTTAATATAATATCTTCGTAATCCTCGCCTGCAACCAGATCTGTGCTGTCCTTGGACAACTCGGCCGCAGCCATATCAAGGCCCTGCATCATGACCTGGCCCACATTTTTGCTGGTGGGATCAAGGATATACAATGCTCCGCATGAACCGCATTTTCCGCCCGGGACAGTTTCCATGGAGTTAATCCGCATTTCCTTCGGCCGCGCCAGTTTCGACCTGCAAAACGGACATACAAGCTCCACGCCTTCCCTTGCATCAGACCTCAACTTAAAACCTGCTTTCCCGATCTTATTTTCTGGTTACGGTATTCGTATGCTTTTCTGACCATGGCCTCGGCCCATTCCGGCGTGCCGAGAGCATGCAGATGGGTATAGCAACCGATTACGTTCTTATATACGAAGCCATCGCCCTTCCCGTCGATTCCACCTCCGCGTGTTACCTCGTATGCCAGGGGAAGCGGGGTTCCGCCTTCCACCCGGGAATAGTGAAATTCGTGGCCTTTTATTATAACACTTTCGCCAAGAAAAATTCCGTTATTACCCACTTTCAAAACCGTGTAGCCATGGGCCTGCGGCTTATTTTCGAGAACAAAATCGACAGGAAGAACGCCGGTCATCGCATATTCCCGATCCTGCGTTTTCAAACTCCTGCCAAGATATATAAGCCCGCCGCATTCCGCGTATACCGGCAGACCCTGCTCGACGCCGGCTTTGATCGAGCGGCAGAAGCTTTCGTTCGCTGCCAGCTCCGCGGCCTGGGTTTCCGGAAACCCCCCGCCTATGTATAAAGCATCGATTGCCGGCAGCGTCTCATCCCTGAGGGCGTTTATGATTTCTATACGCGCGCCGTGTCGCTCAAGCGCTTCCAGATTGTCAGGATAGTAAAACTGAAAAGCAGTATCTCGGATAACCCCGATGACCGGCTGTTCGTCATATTTCTCCTGGTGAACGACCGGTTCCAAGCTTGCCGGAATATCGAGGTCCGAAATACCGCTTGCAATACTCCATAGTGCGTCAATGTCAAGATACTGTTCCGCTACAGCCGCCGCTGCGCTTATCGCTTGTTCAACCTGCGGGTGCTCGTGAAAGGGTGTCAGTCCCATATGGCGTTCCGGGAATTCACCCTTTTTCCGCCGCGGTACCGCTCCAACAACCTGCAGACCGCTGCTTCGTTCAATTGACTTCCGTATCACCGTTTCATGCCGGCCGGACGATACGTTATTAAGAATGACGCCTTGTATATCTGCTTCGGGATCATAGTTGCGGCATCCCAGTACCACGGCGCCCACTGTATTCGAAGCCTTGGTGCAGTCTACAATGATGATAACCGGTGCTTTGAGCAGCTTCGCCAGGCGCGCTGTACTGTATGTTCCGGTTTCATCCATGCCATCGAAGAGGCCGCGATTGCCTTCAATGACCGCTACGTCTGAATTTGCCGAGTGCGTCACGAACGAGCGGAGTATCTGCTCTTTTGCCATCATAAAAAGATCCAAATTATAGCATGCAGTGCCGGCTGCAGCGCCGAGCCATCCGGCGTCTATAAAATCGGGACCTTTTTTAAAAACCGCTACCCGCCTGCCTTGCTTGCGCCAGGCTGCGGTGATGCCGATTGCGAGGGTGGTCTTGCCGAGCCCTCCCCGCGTGGCTGAAATTACCAGCCTCGGTATGGCCTGCATCAGGATTGCGGATTGGCCGAACCTTCAGTGTGCGGAATCTCGACGGCGGTACCGCCGAAATACGAATACACCAGTTTGCCGCCGTCTATCAGTTCGCGGAGCGCGGCTTTTGTCTCAGCCTGTGTCGCGCCTTCGGCCTCCATGGCATTGCTGATGTCCTTGGGTTTCAGCTTTTTTTTGCCCTGGCTCTTTTCAACCAGCGCATATACTTTTTTCTGCAGTTCTTCAGCATCCATATTCGTCCCCTCCATTTAGTTGCTCAGGTCATCATAAAAGCCGGCCCCGGTCCATAATAACCGGGGCCGACATGACGTTATTCCACTATTCCCACTTGAAGGTCGGGGTCATTCTGAACGTATCGCGTGCAAAGGTGAAATCGTCGATATGCATCTGAGTAAACGCGATTCCTGTTATTTTGAAGAAACGCTCCCAGCCTATGCGCTCGATCCACTCGCCTACACGTTCGTGCTTGCGGGCATCCTTGGCGTAAACTTCAACAAGATGCTTCACCGCATTAACGACTTCCGGCCAGCGCGGAGGATTGTTCGGGAGGAACGGGATGGCCAGCTTGGACATACGCGCCGGGCCGCGTGCGTTCGACACCTTGCCGCCGACCCAGATCGAGATGCCGTCACCGGTTGCATCAGCGAGCGGGAGAGACGGACACATCGTGTAGCAGTTACCGCAATACATGCAGCGCTCTTCCTTGATCTTCACCGACTTGGCTGCCGGGTTCGGGCTGATGGCGCCCGTGGGACAGGAAGCGATAGTCGTAGGAATTTCGCACTGGTTGCCAATCGTCTTCTCGTTCACCTTCGGGGGCTTGCGGTGAATGCCGAGAATTGCGATGTCGGAACAATGAACCGCGCCGCACATATTCAGGCAGCAGGCGAGCGCGATACGTACACGGGCCGGGAGCGTCTTGGTCGTGAAATATTCATGGAGTTCGTCCATGACGGCTTTCACGACGCCCGAAGCATCCGTTGCCGGGGTATGGCAGTGGATCCAGCCCTGGGTGTGCACCACGTTGCTGATGCCGTAGCCGATACCGCCGGACAGGTGGCCGCGCTTCTTGAGTTCGGCCTGGAGAGGCGCTACCTGATCCTTGGCAGGAAAGAACTCGACGTTGTTACGCGTCGTGAAGCGCAGATGCCCTCCCGAGAATTTATCGGCGATTTCGCATAACTCGCGGATAAAATCGCTGCTCACGAGACGGGGTGATGCCATACGAACCGTATAAAGCTCGTCTCCGGTCTCGGAGACATGCTTCATCGCGCCTTTGTTGATAATTTCATGGTATTTCCATTTCCCGTAGTTCTTGGTGATCACGGGAGGCAAAAATTTGCTAAAGTGAGGAGCTCCTATATCGGTTATTCTCTTCGGTTTGTCAGCCATCTAAGTTATCCTCCTTAAGTTATTTCACGTCTTCCGGTGACCAGAATACGTACGGGTTCGACCTGGGGGCTTTCACCATCTGGGGTACTGCCTGGAGACCGGTTGCGTCAAGCATGGACTTCATGCCGAGACGGTCGACAAGTTCGCCGATACGCTCGCGGTTCTTGCCGTGGTCATCCCACCATTCCCACAACTTGCGGATGAGTTCTTCCAGATTATCATACGGCTTTTCAAGCTTCATGAAAGGAACGATAACCCAGCTCATGAGAGCGCCGGTCACGATCGGGGCCTTGCCGCCGAGCATGATGGTCGCGCCTTGCTCTTTTCCGGGGCGCAGCGCCTTGGGCATCTGATTGATACAGTGCATGCAGCGGCTGCAGTCTTTGTCGTTGATCTTGAGCGTGCTGCCGTCGAAGCTCATGCATTTTGTCGGACACATGCCGACGATCTCTTCGGCGATATTCATGCTCTTGGATGTAGTTCTTCACCTCGGCCTGATCAATGCGAATGGTGTCGCGCCACGTGCCGATGATGGACATATCAGCGCGGGCAATGGAGGCAACGCAGTCGTTGGCGCAGCCCGAGACCTTGATCTTGAACTTGTAGGGGAACGCGGGACGATGGAGCTCATCCTGGAACTTATGGGTGAGCGTATCGCAGATCTCCATGGTGTCGATGTTCGCGAACTCGCAGCGGGATTTGCCGGCACAGCAGCTCGGGGTACGGAGGCAGGAGCCGGAGCCGCCGAGGTCCCAGCCCTTTGCCGTTGTTTCCGCGAAGATGGGCTCGAGCTTGTCGGTCTGCGTGCCGAGGAGGACGAGGTCGCCGGTGGACCCGTGCATGTTCGTCAGGCCGCTGCCGTATTTGTCCCAGATATCCATGAGCTCACGAAGCGCGCTCGACGTATAGTAGAAGCCGGCGGGCTGGTTGATACGAACGGTGTGGAAGTGAGCGACGCCCGGATATTCCTCGGGAAGGTCGCAGTAACGGCCGATAACGCCGCCGCCGTAACCAAGGACGCCCACGATACCGCCGTGCTTCCAGTGGGTAACTTTATCCCTGTATGATCTCTCAAGGATGTTGAGAAGATCTTGGGCCGTATTACTCTTCTTTGCGGCCTTCTTGATCTCTTTTACGAAACTCGGCCATGCGCCTTTTTCCAGTTCGTCAAGCATCGGTGTCTTGCCATCTTTGCTCATTAGGAAATCCTCCTTATAAAATTATTTCACTTGTCGTCGTCAAGTCTAAGATCATAAAATCTCGCTGTGTATCTTGTCGTGGATTCATTCATGGTTCCGTGAACAACTTCCTCACGGAAGATAAAATCATCCGGGAACTACTCCCATCAAGTGTCAGATCGGTCCCCCTTTCTTTCAAAAGGTTTTATTATGAAATGAGGTGGGCAGGTCAGAAAAAACATCAGCCGAGAGTGAAATAAAATTAAGTCACTTTCAGACATCCGATTGTATGTTCACTACAATTTTTAGTCAAATTAAAAAAACTAATTGAACCATAACCATCTATAATTTTACTTTTTAGAATATATAAATAACATTAAATAAATACAGAGACTTAAGGTATAAAAATAAGTCTAATACAATTTGTTTTACTGATCGGAATCAGGTTTTATCCGGCGACAAACTCAAAGTTTCAATATTAAACAAGTTATTAACTAATAAAGTTGCATTAAATGTTAATTTTATATTTTTTAATATGAGGGCCATGTATTGGCAAAACCCTAATTCATCATACTTTTTTCTTAACAATATTTTCCACCAATATAATTTTTTACTGCTGGATTGACTGTTTTAGAAACATCTGTTACTATTTGCCCGCAGATTGGAGAACAATAAATGGTTGAAGCTAAAGTTAATCTTGTCCGGGACATGCATTTTATCGGAACTGCAACATCAGGTCATACCCTTTCTATGGACGCGGATGATAAATCGGCGGCAATAATGCCGGTTTCCGTCCTACCGAATTGCTCCTTGTGGGTTTTGGAGGGTGCTCGGGGATGGATGTAATTTCAATCCTGCGAAAGAAACGCCAGTCAATTACGGGCATGGAAATCAATGTAAAGGGCGAAAAAACCGATTCGTTCCCGAAGGTATACAAGGAAATTCATATCGAGTATATCGTAAAAGGCAAAGGCGTCGAAAAGGAAGCCGTGGAACGCGCCATTTTGCTCTCGCTTGAAAAATACTGCGCTGTAGGAGCAACGCTCGCAAAAACCGGCACTATTACACACAGCTTCAAAATCGTAGAGAGATGATATGATGCACGATACAAGATACATGATGGAGGCAGATCCTGTGACGATTCCGGATCATGCGTTATTTCTATGCTGCTCTTTCTGGCTCTCTCTAATTCCTTTTTTAAATTGTCGATCTGAAGCTGAAGATCGATAAAGCGGTCTGCGATCGGGTCAGGGATATGGATGTGATCCATAAGCGCTTCGTCGGCTACGCGCTCGTCCTTGATCCTCACGATCTTTCCCGGGATACCCGACAACAGTCGAATGGTCAGGCACATCCTGAAGCAAGACTGAATTCGCTCCGATCTTGACGTAGTTCCCTATCCTGATCGGGCCGAGCACTTTTGCTCCGGCGCCCACTACGACGTGGTTCCCCAGAGTCGGATGGCGTTTTCCACGCTGCTTCCCGGTACCCGCCGAGCGTTACCCCCTGAAAAAGCGTTACATTGTCACCAATCTCCGTCGTTTCACCGATAACGACTCCCATGCCGTGATCGATGAACAGGCCGGAGCCGATGACTGCTGCAGGATGAATCTCGATGCCGGTTATAAACCGCGCGAATTGAGACAGAGCGCGCGGAATGAACGGAATGCGCTTCTTGCACATCCAATGTCCAAACCGATAGAAAAGGAGTGCGTGAAATCCCGCGTAGGTAAGGGCGACTTCGATCCTGCTCGTCGCGGCAGGGTCCATCGCAAGTGCGGCCTGAAAATCCATCTTTATTTTTCGACACGTTTCCTTCATCAGCAGAACTCTCTTCAGTCTCGCCTTTGTGGATCAAGGCGACCGCGTCGCCGTCCGGAACGCCAATCCACGGTCCGCATCTGCTCGCATATCCTATTCCCTCAGCCACCCCGGCGGCACTCCGGCCTTTCGCGCCTCTTCCGGAATAACTACTTCAATCATGTTTCTCGCCTCGTCGATCTCCTTCTGAACTTCCTTCATGCGCTGCTCTATCTGTTGCGCCTTCAGCCTGTCCTGACCAGGGGCAAGGGCAAGCGAGCCCCATCGTCCCAGTAATTCTTTGTATTCCCGGTCAAGGTCCCTGTACTGTGTCTTTGCTTCCAGCAGCCGGTCTTTCCAGTCGCCAAGCCGCCCCTTCCATTCCGATCTGGCAGCCTCGTCGGCTTTTGCATCGGCTCCCGCGGATGGTTGAAACTTTTCCGGGGCTTGCTGTACTGAGGGAGAAGCTTGATCAATCTTCGCATTCTCTATTTTTCGCGCCTGTTCACGGTATTGTTCGGGTACTTTGCCGAGATCGTCGTTTATGTGGACTTCGCCGCTATTGTCAACCCATTGATAGAAATACTTCTTCCGAGCGTTGTCTCCGGTTTCCGAGCCGTCCACGGCAAAAGATGACGAAATTGCAAGCAGCAATAAAATCGCTGCGCTATTGATAATGCGCATCGGTTCCTCATTTGGAATTGCTTATTTCCGTGAATCCCGCTGATCGTCCTGACTTATGGTACATACAGCGTAGGCCGCGATGCCTTCCCCCTTGCCGCAGAATCCGAGCCCTTCTGTGGTCGTGGCTTTAACATTAACGGCGGTCCGGTTGATCTTGATCGTAGATGCGATGTTATCCTCCATCGCCGGTATATGAGGCGCCATTTTCGGACGTTCAGCCACGATCGTGGAATCGATATTGTTCACCCGGTAACCGTCCTTGCTCAGCAAATGATGCACTTCGGCAAGAAGAGCCAGGCTCGATATACCCTTATACTTGGGTTCACTATCCGGAAAATGCCGTCCTATGTCTCCGAGGCCGGCTGCGCCCAGCAGCGCATCGCAAACGGCGTGTATCAGCACATCGGCGTCCGAGTGCCCCAGCAACCCTTTTTCAAAAGGGATTTCCACACCGCCGACAATAAGTTTTTCTGCCTTCGGCAAGGCGATGGACATCGTAGCCAGTTCCGATTCTGATCACGATATAAGACCTCTTTTAACATTATCCGCAGATTACGCAGATTACACAGATGAAAGCAAAACACCTGGTTTGAGAAAAAACACGAAGAACTCAAAAACACATCAAGAAAGCCCGTTTTCGCCCTTCAAAATTAAAATTTAATTCTGGTATTTTCATTCAGAAGAATTTTTATCTGCGCAATCTGCGAAATCTGCGGATAAAGGTTTTTGAAATTAGTTATTCGAAATTTAAGATTTTTTCCGCTATCTTCTTTTCAAGATCTCCTCTGCCAGGATAAGATCCTCGGGTGTCGTGATCTTGATATTCTCGTAACTCCCCATGATGACCCGGACTTTGCCGCCCGCCCGCTCCACAAGCATTGCGTCATCGGTTCCGTAGGCGCGATGCTTATACGACTCATCATATGCCCGTTTCAATATTTTGACCGGAAATGTCTGCGGAGTCTGTATCGCCCAAAGCCTGCTCCGCTCCAGCGTGTGGCGGACGATCCGCTTATCGTCCACTTCCTTGACCGTGTCTTTCAGCGGAACACCGACGGCAATACACTCGCCTTTTTTTGCAAGCTCCACGCTTTCGCTGATCATATCAATGGTTACAAACGGTCGTACGCCGTCATGTACGAGCACGACCGAGGCGTCCTTCTCCAGCTTTTGCAGCCCGTTCATTACTGAATCCTGACGCTCTTTCCCGCCTACGACAAGGGTTTTTACTTTTGTAATATGATATTGCTCGATTACGTCTCTGAGACAGCTTTCCATGTCTTCCTTGGAAAGGATCGGGATGATTTCGTCGATCTCGGAGGCTCGCTGAAACACGAGAAGGGTGTGTGCAAGCATAGGTTTATCGCCGAGAGGCAGGAACTGCTTGGCAACCGCCTGTCCCATCCTCCTGCCCATGCCTGCCGCTGGTATGAGTGCCGTTACCTTGGACATGTTAAAAAAAAGCCGAGGCGGTAAGGGGTCGGGAAAAGGGCTCCTCCCGCTCTCTCGCCTTCCCCGCCGCTTTTCTCAAACGGCGGTTGATTATTTTCTGAAATTCTTGACGACTACTTTAAAGCGTTTAGCGAGGGGCGCCTCCATGTCAATGGAAACACGGAGCTGAAACTGGTCTTCCTTGTTATTCGTCAAAACGTCAAAAGGGAGAATTATCTGCCTGTCCTCCATGAACGGCTTGCCAAGGTTCACTTTCATTCCGGCATCCACTGCTTCTTCGAGCGCAACCATTTCCGGCTTCGCTTCTGCCATCGGTGCGCCGTGCATTGAAGGTTCTTCCGGAATTGACTCCTTCACGGCCTCATTCCCCGAGAGAGGCTGTCTTTCTGCTTTGCCGATAATGTCGCCCAGCGTGAAGTTATGGCGTTCCGGGTTCTTCTGCATATCCTGAAGCACGAGTTTGGAAATTGCAGTGAACGTTTTGAGCACGCCTTCACCCGTCATAGCCACCGCCTCGTAAAAAGGCACGTTCCGGGGATTGATCGCGGCATTCAGTTCCTCGATCGACATGATATCCGGCAGGTCTCTTTTATTGTATTGAATCACTATGGGAAATGTACTGAGATCGATGCCCTGATCGGCAAAATTATCGCGAAGATTCGCCATGCTCTCGATATTTGCATCGATCATGGCGCGCTGGGAATCCGCAACGAAGATCACGCCGTCCGCTCCCTTCAGGACGAGCTTCCGGGTGGCATTATAAAAAACCTGACCAGGCACGGTATAGAGATGGAAGCGCACTTTGTAATTTTTTATCGTACCGAGTTCTACCGGCAGAAAATCGAAAAACAGTGTGCGGTCCGTCTCTGTTGCAAGCGAGATGAGCTTTCCACGCTGGCCAGGAGCGATCCGGTGATAGATGAGATGGATATTGGTGGTTTTCCCGCAGAGGCCCGGTCCGTAATAAACGATCTTGGCGTTTATTTCACGCGTAGTATGATTGACTAAAGCCATAATTGTTCCATAATTACATAAATAGAATTCTATGTCAATACTTCAGGATCAGGCCGCCAAAATGAAAGTGCAAAGAGCATAGCGCATGGCGCGAAGCTTAATAATTTTTCTGTCTGCATGTACACTCTGTTTTCAGGGCTTTGAGCCGCCTTTATCAAGCGCGAGCAAGCGCTTCCAGCGCCGCCCGGTGTACCCGCTCATTGGCGCTCGCAATCAAGGGCACTGTTCTTTGGAGGCCGGCCGCAACCGAATCTATGGGTGTTCCCTCTATATCGGTGACGACGCCGTCCGCCTCCTTGGTAATAAGCATTCCCGCTGCATAATCAAAGCTCCGGGCCGGATTCGCTATAACGAGCAGACTGAGCGCGCCCGAGGCTACGTAACACAGGTCCAGCGCGACTGATCCTAAGCAGCGGGTCCTCTTTGCCAGGCTGAAGAGAGGCATAAGACGGGGAATGTCCGCTCCCGGAGAAGAGGCCTCATACGAAACGATCGTAATTCCTTCAGCCGAGGAGGTCCGTATCCGTTTTCCGTTCTTGTACGCGCCTTGTCCGCGAAGCGCCCAGAACTCGTCTCCCATGGCAAGATTGACAACATATGCCGCTTCAAGATCCGAAAGCGTATCGCCGTTCAGGAGCGCCATTGATAACGAGAAAAAAGGCAAGCCGGTTTTTGCATTGTTGCTGCCGTCGATCGGGTCAACGAGCACGATCTTCTTTCCCTCGCCGAACTTGCGTATACCCAGTTCCTCCGATATCAGCGTGAACGACTCGCCATTCCCGTGAACCTTTTCCAAGGCAGAAACGACTATATCCTCGGCCCATTTGTCGATCGGGAACGTTTTATCGCCGCCCGCTCCTTTTCCAAGCGGTACCGCGCCGCCTTCCTTGCCGATAATCGAGGAAACTTCCTGCCGCATTCGTTTCCCTATCTCTTTAAAAACGGAAAGCCATTGTTCGTTGGTCATGATGACTCCTTTAAATATACTCAGGGTTCAGGGTCCAGATTAACAAATAATATCATGACAAAGATTTTATCAGTCCTTGAAGCATTTTGCCCATATAACCCAAGTCTCGTGCCAATAACAGATACGTATCAAGTTCTCCCAATGAACCCTTTGCGATAAAAAGAAACTGGTAACTATTCAGCTTCTTTTCAGAACAGCATTAAGACAAATCTAAGAAAAAGCCCTTCTATCCGCAGATTTCGCAGATTGACGCAGATTCTAAAACCGAAATTCTGGTTTTGTTTTTATCTGCGAAATCTGCGTAATCTGCGGATAAAAAAATGACCTGAGTAATTACAGAAATTGAAGATATTCTTTTCTATGATTTCGTTCATAACCTTCCGCAATATTGGCGGGCACCGAGACTGCCGCTCTTTGAATTTGGGAAGTCATTCCATACATTTCTTCTTTAGGAAATTTTTTTGTCGCACGATAAAGATCCAAGGCCAAATCGTAAGCTCGTTTCCATACGATCAAATCCCGAAAGCCCTTAACCGTGTGACGATTGTATTCGTCACAAATTCGTCAAAAGGCAATTGAATTATCAGATTTTTATCCGGTAAATCCGATTCTTCCGTGTCCCAACTGATCATTGAGGATTTTTCCCCTTTCATGTCCCCTCCGATTGTATCTTGACTCCCCTGACCCCTGAACCCTGACCCCTGTTCCCATGGAAGTAATTAGATATTTCCTCCGCCGCCTTCTTTGACATTCCCTTGACCGCGCACAGCTCTTCTAGCGTCGCCTGCCTGATCTTCTCAACGCTGGCGAAATGCCTGAGCAATGCTTTTTTCCTGACTTCTCCGATGCCCGGGATATCATCGAGTTCAGAATGTACAGCCCTCCTGTCGCGCAGCGTGCGATGATACGTGATCGCAAAACGATGCGCTTCATCTCTTACCCTCGCGACCAGGTGTGTGGCAGCGTCGGTTGGCTCAAGAATGATCGGCTCTTCAACACCCGGCAGGAAGACGCGTTCGAATTCGCGAACGGACCCCTCCTCCCCGCTCCGTGCTTTTGCGAGGCCGATTACATCAGGGCCTTTAATCCCGAGTTCGGCCAGAACATCGAGCGCCGCGTTCAATTGGGCCTTTCCTCCATCAATCAGAATGAGATCAGGCAGCAGCTCCTGCTTTTCCTGAGCACCGGCATATCGGCGTCGGACGACTTCCGCCATGCTTGCGAAATCGTCCTGTCCCCGGACTGTCTTGATTTTAAAGCGCTTATAGTTTCTTTTGTCCGGGATATTATTTTCAAAACTTACCATGCTCGCAACCGATTCCGTTCCCTGGATTGTTGATACGTCAAAGGCCTCGATTCGTTTCGGAAGATTGACCAAGGCAAGCTCTTCCTGGAGCCGCATTAAAATCTTTTCCTTGCTGCGGCTGGACAACACATGTTCCCGCAGCGACTGCCGGGCGTTGTCGCAGGCCATCTGAACCAGTTCCCGTTTTCGCCCACGCTGCGGCGCCAGCATTTCAACCCTGCCGCCCTTTTTTCCAGAGAGCCAGGTTTCAATAATTTCACGGTCCTCCACCTCAAAAGGAAGAAGAATCTCACGGGGTACGATCATCTCTTTTGAATAGAACTGCCGGAGGAAATCGTTCAGCACCTGTTCCTGTGTCATGCCCCGCACGTCCTCGAGATAAAAATCCTTGCGGCCGAGCAGCATGCCGTTCCTGATGAAGAGAGCCTGGATGTCCGCTCTGCCTGCCTCGAAGGCCGTTCCGATCACGTCCTGGTTCTCGAACCCGGAGGAAATGATTTTCTGCTTCTCGAGGGCGCCTTCGATCTTCCCGATGCGGTCCCGCAGTTCCGCGGCCCGCTCATACTCCATTCTCTCAGACGCTTCCTCCATGCGTTTCTTCAGCATATCCATCAAGTCCCGGTTCTTGCCTTCCAGGAAAAGACGGACCTGGTTAACCATGTCGTGGTATCGCACCTTGTCCGCATCGCCGCTGCAGGGAGCCAGACAGCGTCCGATCTGGAACTGTATGCATGGCCTCGCGGGCTTGTCGGCCCTGAATTCCATTCTGCACGGTGCTATAGGAAATGTCCGCCGGATAAGCGCTAGCGATTCCCACATGCCGCCTGCCGGCACATACGGTCCATAGTAAAGGGCGCCGTCCTTTTTCAGGCGGCGAACGACTTCCAGTCTGGGGTATTCCGATTTTGTATCGAAACGCAGATACGGATAATTCTTGTCATCTCGAAGGATGATATTATAACGCGGACGATGCTTTTTAATGAGATTCGACTCGAGCGCCAGCGCCTCGAGTTCGGTATGAGTAACGATTGTCTCCAGGTCCGCGATCTGCCTCACCATGATCTCCGTCTTTTCGCCCTTCGAGCCCTTCTGAAAATAGGAACGCACCCGGTTCCAGAGCGAGACAGCCTTGCCGATGTAGATCACATGTCCGCCGACGTCCTTCATCATATAGACCCCCGGCGAGTCCGGGAGGTTCTGGATTTTTTCTTCAAGCGTCATCAAATTATTTTACCACGGATGAACACGGATGGACACGGATAATTTAAAAACGCAAAAGGATAATGAGGTTTGCAATCGCGCAGACACTTCACCAGGAATGATTAAGAACGGAGAGGCAGGAGCTTCAGTCCTGTTACTTTTTGAATTTCCCTGAAATGCTTATCAAGCGTCAAGACGACACACTGATGTTCCAGTGCGATGATGGAAATATAGCAATCGGCAAGGTTTATCGTTTTACCTTTTTTCTTTAGCGCATACGAAAGCTGCCCGGCTTTCACCCAAGTATCATCCCGCTCGCCGATAGTGTGAAAGGCGTCAAGAAACCCTCGAATCACTGCAACATCTTTTTCGGAATGCGCTCCCTGGATCAATTCCGCGAGAACGATCTTCGGGACCAAAATGCTGCTTCGGGAAAGAAGCTCGTCAACCTGATCCGAAAGAGATATCGAACCGCTTGCCTGAAAATAAGCGATCCAGACGGAGGTGTCGATCAGAACACTATCTCTCATAATGCCTGAGCTCATCCGCGGTCTTGTCGAACTTCACTTTTCCCTTCATCGATTTTATTTTCTCAACTTTTTTCTGCCTCAGATAAACCGCGACAGCCTCCCTGACAGCTGTTGCCTTGTTTTTCTGACCGCTCTCATGCACGAGTTCGTCGAGAATCTTCTTATCCAGTGTTACGGTTGCCCTCATATCCCTTTACTCTCCTGCACAATATTATATATATTTTTTGTGATGCTGTCAACACAGTTTTATCCTGGTAAAATCACGAAAATATATCGATAACTGCATTATTCCGGGAAATAGCGAGTGTAGCAGGCATGAGGGACGGCAGGTTACCGTGAGTAAAATTCCACGATCAGAGATTCGTCGATTTCCATGCCGATCTCTTCGCGGGGAGGCGACCCCGTGACCTTGCCGGTCGTATCTTCACGGACCAGCCAGGAAAGCGCTGAACGGTGCGCTTTCAGTTCATCCTGCACCTCGGGAATCTTCAAAGCAGTCGGTGTAAGGGTGATAACCTCGCCCGGACTCACAAGATAGGACGGTTTGTCCACCCTTTTGCCGTTGACCAGTACATGGCCGTAACTTACGAGATGGCGGGCCATCAGGCGTGTACGTGCAAAGCCCAGCCGGAAGAGGACGTTATCGATACGACGCTCGAGGATCCGGAGAAGAACAATGCCCGAAGGCTCTTCCGAACGGAGCGCCATTCCGAAGTACCGCAGGAACTGTTTCTCGCGCACTCCATAGGTGAATCTTACCATCTGCTTCTCGGTCAACTGCCTGGCATACTCCGACTTGCGCTGCCGCGCCCCTGCTTTTTCGCCGCCCGGAGGGACATTGATCCTTCTCTGGAGAGAAGGACCGCCGGTGCCGTATATATCCACGCCGAAGCGGCGGGAAATCTTATGTTTTGATACTGTCTTTTGTGACACAACATTATTACCTCTCTATAAAATCAAACGCGAAGCTCACGAACTTCCGTTCGTGGTAATGAAGGTCTTAGTCCGTCTTCACTCCCACCGCCAATTCCCGCTGTTTCAGGGACCTGATCTTGTCGCGGAGTTCCGCCGCTGTCTCGAAGTCGAGTGCCTTGGCAGCAGCCCGCATTTGTTTATCCAGGGAAGCAACAACTGCGGGAATGTCGGCCGCGGACATATATTCGACTGCCTCTTCCGCGGCAATCGGCACCGTAAAGTAATCCTGCTCGTACACGGTCCGGAGCGCGGCATGAATGTTTTTCTTTATCGACTGGGGCGTGATGCCGTTCTTTCGGTTATACTCTTCCTGGACAGTCCGCCGCCGCTTCGTCTCCGCAACGGCATTCGCTATCGAGGCTGTGATGATTTCTGCATATAGTATCACCTCGCCGTTCACGTTCCGTGCTGCGCGGCCCATCGTCTGGATGAGCGAACGCGTTGAGCGAAGGAACCCTTCCTTATCCGCATCAAGGATGGCAACGAGCGAGACCTCGGGTATATCGAGGCCTTCGCGCAGAAGATTGATGCCGATCAGAACGTCATACTTGCCCATCCTGAGGTCGCGGATGATATCCGTCCGTTCCAGCGTGTGGATGTCGGAATGGAGATACGCGACCTTCACGTTCAGTTCCTTATAATGCTCGGTCAGGTCCTCAGCCATGCGCTTCGTAAGCGTCGTGATCAAAACCCGTTCACCCGTTTCCGCTCTCTTCCGGATCTCATTCAGGAGGTCGTCCACCTGGCCCTTTACCGGTTTAATGGTTATTTCCGGGTCAGTCAGCCCCGTGGGACGGATCACCTGCTCGATTATCCTTCCTTTAGATTTTCCGGTTTCAAAGTCTGCGGGCGTTGCCGACACATAAATCGTCTGACGCACCCGTTCCTCGAATTCCTGGAAATTAAGAGGCCGGTTATCGAGGGCGGACGGCAGGCGGAAACCGTAATCCACGAGAGTCTGTTTTCTCGCCCGGTCGCCGTTGTACATGCCGCCTATCTGCGGTATTGTCGCGTGCGACTCGTCGACAATCAGCAGAAAATCTTCAGGGAAGTAATCAAGCAGCGTAGGGGGCGGTTCACCCGGGACTCTTCCGGATAGATGGCGGGAATAGTTTTCAATGCCGTGGCAATAGCCCATCTCCTGGATCATTTCGAGATCGAACATGGTTCGTTGTTCGATGCGCTGGGCTTCGATAAGCTTGTTGGTTTTCCGGAACGTTTGTATCCTGTCCCTGAGTTCGTCGTGAATGCCGTCGATGGCCGACTTCATGCGTGTTTCCGGGATAACGTAATGACTGCCCGGATAGATCGCGATCTTTTCCAGCTTCTTAAGAGGGGTGCCGAGAAGCGGGTCGAAGACCGAGATCGACTCAATCTCATCTCCGAACAGCTCGATCCGGACAGCGGTACTCTCGTACGATGCCGGGAAGATCTCAACGACATCTCCCCTCGCCCGGAACGTACCGCGGTGGAAATCAATATCGTTTCGAGTATACTGGATATCCACGAGCTTTCTCAGGATATCGTCGCGCTCGATCCGCTGGTTCTGTTCGAGAAACAGGAGCATTCCGTGGTAGGCTTCCGGCGAACCAAGACCATAGATGCAGGAGACCGATGCCACGACAATCACGTCGTTCCGCTCGAAAAGCGAATTGGTCGCGGAGTGGCGCATGCGGTCTATCTGCTCGTTGATCGAGGAGTCCTTCTCAATATAGGTGTCCGTCGTGGGGAGATACGCTTCCGGCTGATAGTAATCATAATAGGAAACGAAATATTCAACCGAATTTTCCGGAAAGAGTTCCTTGAACTCGTTATAGAGCTGTGCTGCAAGAGTTTTGTTGTGGGCGATTATAAGCGTCGGCTTCTGCACTTTCTCGATCACGTTTGCCATGGTGAAAGTCTTGCCCGATCCGGTCACACCAAGGAGGACCTGATGGACAATGCCCCTCACGATGCCTTCCGACAGTTTCTCGATCGCCTGCGGCTGATCTCCCGTAGGTTTAAAGTCGGACGTGATCCTGAACTTCCGCATAAGAGATATTACTCTTTCCGCTCTTGGCTGTCAATTATGTGCGCAATTACCATAGCCATAATATTCATTGTAAACTAAAAGTATCTATATGTAATCTAAGATTCCAAACGTGGTTTTGTTTTAACTATCGTACTCAAAAAATCAACTGCCGAAAAATACCATGATTCGGCGCATATGAAGCCTACATGGGGTTGTACTTTCTTTACGTACAAAGGGACCGGAATGCTGCATTAAAATTTCTGAGAAAATATATCTCCACAAAACCCAGCGACACGGTTCCGTACGTCATTCTCGGCGAAGAAGCATTGGACAAGAAAATTATGAATTGGCGGATGTCTATCTGCGGAAGGCTAAAAAGCTGTCATCCTGAAAAAAGCAGTTGGACACGGATAAAATCTGATCAACACGGATTTATAGGAAGTTACGAACAGTAATGGATTCACCCAAAAGGCGAGATGGCTTTTTGCTCTATCACATTGTTTTGATCCGCTGTTTCCGTGTTCATCCGTGTTCAAATGCCGTTTTTAGGGTCATGGGCGAGCTCTGCCCGCGTGGACTGGATGCTGTTTCAGGCGAACTATCTTCTCGGCAACTACGGCTTCGCACGTGAAATGCTCGAAAGCGCCTTGAACAACGGACAATTGGGTCGGGAATTGAAGGAAGTATCTGCGGACAAGCGCTTCGAAGGATTTGAGCAAAGGCCTGAATTTAGAGACTTTCGCCAGAAATTAAAGTCTGTCCACTAACAGACTTCGTAAAATCGTCTTTGAGAGAAATTAATTCTCCGACTGACTCTTTTTCTCTTCACGCTGCGGTTCTGTTCTCCGCTCATAGACAATAAAACTGTAGGACGGCATGTCCTCTATTTCTTTCCGCGACGCCTCGGTAAAATCGGCGGGAATCAATGGAAAGAAAGAATCCCCTTCATACGACTCATGGATAACCGACAGATAGATCCGGTCTGCCACAGAGATTGTTTCTTCGAAGACTATGCCTCCTCCGCCTATGAAAAGCTCGCTCTCATTGCTGCATGCTGCAAACGCCTCGTCCAGGCTGTGGACAACGAGCACGCCCGGCGGCTGATAGTGTTGCTTCCGGGTCAGCACGACATTTCTTCTGCCCGGCAGAGGATGCCCGATGATCTCGAAAGTCACCCGCCCGAAAAGAACCGCACTCCCCATGGTTATTTCTCTGAACCGCTTCTGGTCAGACGGGATGTTCCAGGGAATCTTGCCCCTGTATCCGATCACGCGGTTTTCGGCCATGGCCGCGATAAGCGATATGATCATATCGCGGCCTCAAGACGGCCGCGAATGCAAATATCGATTTCCAAATTGGAAATTGCAGAATTAATATACGGCCTGAGGCGGGGGACCCTATTTATTTTGCATTTTGGACTTTGCATTTTGCACTTGCACAACCTGCGCAAGCACCATCACCGCAGAAACAGGCAGAGCATTACGAAAAACCCTATGAATACGCCGATGGCCGTCTCATGTTCCGAGTTTTCCTTCACAACCTCGTAGCTCCAGCCGTTGTTGCCGCGCGCTGGATACGGACTTAACCGGGGAATATAATCCGGCACGGCCCTATCGTATATAGTCCAGGCCTCGCCGAAACTGCCCACAAGTTTTTCATTCTCCTGCTTCTTCTTATAGGGCGCATAATAAATGAAAAACCACACAAAACCGCCGAGCATGATCCAGATATTCATTGCCATGGCACTGTATCCCAGAGTAATGAGGAGGGTCCCTATATATAGAGGATTCTTAACGTATGAGTAGGGTCCCGTGGTCGTAAGCTGCTTGTTTTTCCTCAGATGGCCTGCCGCCCACAGACGCAGCCATTCTCCCGCGAACGTGAGGAGAACGCCGGGCATAAACCATACGGCCTTTAATTCTTTGTCCTTCGCGATAAAGAACATTACCACGGCGACTACAGCCGCCAGCACGGTCTTACCCGTTATCTTGGTCAATTTGTACTGCAGTGTTCCTTTTTCCGCCATTAACATCTCCTTTTTCTGTCCATCCCGTTACGCACCTGAGGGGTATTGACTTGATCATTAAATCCGCATTCCGCATTCATGCTACCACTTCCGGGGAAACACCATATTCCGGAGTGTGCGCCATTTCCGTTCAGTCGCCGTCATAAGTTCCGGCGCGTAAATACTTTTCATTTTAATGAGAGACATGCGGTCGGCGAGACCCAGAAGCCGGGTCAGCCACTGGCCGATCAAGGGTATGCCGCCCGGATGAAAGGCCGAGGCAAGGTCTATTACGAAAAGTTTTCCTTTGACAAGCAGCACATTCGAACGGCGCTGGAGGTCAAGATGCACCCAGCCGCGTTCATGCAGTTCTTCCACGACATCCTCGAATTGCCGGACCAGACCTGGCCCTATCTCGCCCGGCTGAACCTCGCCAAGGTTCCTGCCGTCCAGGTATTCTATCGCGATCGAAAACGGGTTCAACCGCTTGAAACGGGACGGCAGGCCGTCAATGCCGGAAAGAGCGCGGTAGGCGCGCAGTTCGCGATTGACAATCGTGCGGCCGACGACGTTCCGCTCGAAAAAACCTTTTTTCCCGAAATCCTTTACGACGAAACGCTGTCCCCGCGATGAAGCGATGAACACGTCCGCCTTCATTGCTTTTCCTTTTATCAGTACTTTTTCCAGATGAGAAGCAGCCTCATCATATGACAGATCAGCGTGCATACACTATCGAGAGTAAACGCCCTCCAACGCGGAAAAGTTTCACCATTTTAGAAGCAGGGACCGTAAGAGTCAAGGATTTTATTCGAGACATGCTGACAGCGTGCCGAATGCGGGGCATTATTGATGGATTTACTTTGGCTTAAAAGTCCATTTTGATTTGGATCGAACAAAAGTTCCAAATGAAGGAATATTTTTTTGACCAATAAGCTCCACATTGCTATATTCGAATTATCGAGGCTCCCGGAATTCGAGCGGCCCCTTGCTTTCTCGTTGCGTCGAAGCAAAAGAGGAGGAGAAATGTTTTACGGGCACTATATAGCATTGGTCAAGGAACGTGCCGGGCTTCCCACTAATGATGACGCTATTCGGGCGATCTCTGCCGTCTTGGGAGTTCTGTCTCAGCGGATCAAGCGGCAACAGGCCGATTCTCTTGCAGCGACTCTCCCGATTGAAATGCGGGGTTATCTCAGACAATTCGCATGGCCGGCATCCTTCGGGATAACGGGATTTGTCGACAAAGTAGCCGAGAAGGAGGAGATAGATTCGACAACGGCGGCGATTCATGTCCGCGCCGTGCTTTCCGTTCTCGCGAAATTCATTCCATCGAAAGAGCTTCTGGATACGCTTGGACCAGATACCGGAAGATATGCGCGGCCTTTTTGTGTGGATGGAAAAGACGGTTTAGCCTAAGAAAACGGCAGTTGGACGCAGACTTCGGCGTGAGCTCAGTCGAACGATAAACGCAGAAACGGCGGATTAAATCGAAGACTTGGATCGAAACGAAAAACAACAAACGGGTGATGGTTTTTTTAGAAGATGATTTTTATTATCTTAATCCGATGTCATCCGATTTTTCCGCGTCCAAATGCTCTTTCCGGTTTAGCGATTGTTGAAAGACAAGCTCCGATTGAAGGTAAACAGCGCGGACCGGCGTATCAAACAGAAGCCATTGTTTCGCGGATAGCAGCGGGAAAAACGGGCAACCGAAAGCAGTCTTTAAGCGGCGTTGCCCGCGTAATCCCGAAGAAATTGCGTCAGCAATCTCACGCCGATCCCTGTGGCGCCTTTCGGCGTATAGGGCCGATCCTTATCGGTCCAGGCCGTGGCCGCGATATCGAGATGTGCCCATGGGTAATTCTGAACGAATTTGGAAAGAAGCGCGGCTGCGGTGATCACACCGCCGTCTCTTCCTCCGGTGTTCTTCATGTCCGCGATGTCGCTCTTGATAAGGTCGTAATACCCTTCCCAGAGCGGCATCTCCCAGACACGTTCGCCGGTCTTCTCGCCCGCCTGGCGTATCTGCTGCTTAACGTTTTCATCTGTGCCGATCATGCCCGTTGCTTCCTGTCCGAGCGCTATCCGGCAGGCCCCTGTAAGAGTCGCGATGTCGACGATCACAGCCGGCTTGTACCGGCACGCATAGGAAAGCGCATCGGACAGGACCAGCCTGCCCTCAGCGTCCGTATTCATGATCTCGATGGTTTGCCCCGACAGGGTACTCAGCACGTCTCCTGGTTTATATGCCCGGCCGCCCGGCATGTTCTCGGAAGCGGGCAGAAGGCCGACGATGTTGAGCGGAAGTTTGAGCGCTGCAGCAGTCCGGATCGCCCCGAGCACGGCAGCGCCTCCGGACATGTCATCCTTCATCTTGTCCATGTTCTCCGCAGGCTTGATGGAAATCCCGCCGGAATCGAACGTAATGGTCTTTCCGACCAGCGCTATAAACGGTTTTTTCCCGCCGCGGAAGTATTCGACGATAATAAATTTCGGCGGCTGTGCGCTGCCCGCTGCCACGCCGAGAAGGGCGCCCATTCCCAATTTCTCCATCTGAGTGCGTTCCAGCACCTTGAACTTGAGGCCGAATTCCTTAGCAATCTCACGCCCCTTTTCCGCGATAATCGTCGGGGTCATATCGGACGGGGGAGAATTTACCATATCGCGGGCCATGGATGCGGATTCCGCGATCACTGCTGCCGATCTTGGCCCCCTTCTGCATATCTTTGAGGTTCGACGCTTTTTCCGTTACGAGCATTATGGACGTGATGTCCTTTTTTAAACTGTTTTCTTCTTTGGTCTTGTATTTGACAAAACGGTAGAGTCCGAGCACACTGCCTTCAACCAAGGCCTGTGCCGTTTCTTCCGCGTCCGGGCCGATCCCGTCCGACCCGATTGCTACATCGGCTGCTCCGTATGCCCGCAGCGTGTTTGCGGCTTTGCCTGCCGCGTGACGAAGCCGGTTCAGGGTTAAATCGGTTCGCTTGCCGAGCCCGGCAAGCGCAACACGTTCCGCTGCGATCCTGCCTTCGGAATAAAAAAAATGGAGCGCTCCCGGCTTCGGTTTGAAATCCCCCTCTTTGAGCAGGCGCGCTATGGTGCCGCCGAGCAGACGGTCGACACGCTCTACTGCCGGCCCGGGTTTCTCGTCCTCAAAGAGGAAAATTACGGCTCCCCCGGTCTTGATCTTTTCTATTCTGTCCGCTTTAACCTTGATATTCATAGCTGGTTACCTGCCCATACTTTATGAACTATTCTATTTTGCAATTTGCATTTTGCAATTTACAATAGGGGTAATGGTCTCAGTCTTTCCTCACCACGAACGGCTCCAACCCTTCGAGAGTCAGCTTCCCGGCAATCAACTCGGCCTTCTCTTCGGCGCTATACGAGCCGACGCGGACCCGATAAAATTTCCCCAGATTTGATACAAAGGGCACAATGGTGATGACTTCAAACTTCCTCGACAGCCGCTCCTTGAGGAGTTTTGCGTTCTCTTCCTCGGCAAACACAGCCGCCTGGACCGTATACAGCGGACTCTCCCGAACATGCTCCAGGGCCTCGATCTTGACCCTTGCGGTTCCCTGATCGGCAAAGCCAAGTTCGCGGGCAGCGCCAAAGGACAATTCAAGGATGAGGTCTTTTACGAAGGGTCCACTGTCGTTTACCTTTACCTTGATGCTTTTAAAGTTCTCCAGGCTGGTCACCCGGATAATCGTGCCGAGCGGCAATGTCCGGTGAGCAGCGGACAGCGCATTCATGTCGAACGTTTCTCCGCTTTCCGTTTTTCTGCCGTGGAATTCCCTGCCGTACCAGCCTGCTGTTCCTGTTTCACGGTACGTTTGACGAACGGCAGGCGGCGCCGCTGTAGATGATTGAGCAGGCTGCGAGACAGGAGCAGGGACAAGAGGCCCTGGAACGGGTTCCTGGGGGATTGCCCGCTCTGCGCAGGAGCAGAGCAGTACGATAGTAATCAGGAACGGCTGGATGAATCTGTTCAAATGGGTGCGCTGCATCGGCACCCCCTTAAGCAGTTGCCTTTTCCGCGGGCTTCGCTTCTTCCGCTTTCTTCCCGGCCGATTTATATGCCTTGGCTGCGCGCAGCTTTCGCTGGGCCCGCTTTACTTCTTTGCGCGCCTTGCGCACTGCCGGGTCAGACTTCCCTTTTGCCTCGGAGGTTTTCACCGATGCTGTCTGTTTTAATTTTTTAATCTTTTCCTGGAGCTCTTCCTGGTTCACTTTGATCACTGTAGTTCCTCCTGTCCCTGAATCCCATCTCCTGTTCCTCAAGGAGATGGTACGATAACGAGTCTATGCTTCACCTTGACTGTCCTTGATTCCCCTCACGCGTTTGTCAGCGGGAGGGTACAACAACGGGTCTGAGCTTTTCTCCTGTTCCTCAAGGAGATGGTACGATAACGGGTCTATGCTTCACCTTGATTGTCCTTGATTCCCCTCACGCGTCTATCAGCGAGAGGGTACAACAACGGAGTCAATTGTTTGTTCCGGAAGTGACATAATAGACAAAACCCATAATGAAATCAAGAAATATTATATACGGTCCGGGTAAAGAGGGCAGCCGATGCCCCCTGTGTGTTTCAGCAGCAATGGATTAATGACAGCATACAAGAATTTCAAGCGAAGAACGTAAGGAACGACGGAATATTAAGCGGAACTGAAAAAAGAAAAAGGGAGTCACCGTTACAGTGACTCCCTGGCGGATAAGAACATTAGCAGCCGACTGAAGCCCTGGGCTTTTTTGCCGGCTTCACACTCATAAGAACGTCTTTTTCGATCGATGCTTCTACCTTGTCACCGGCCTTCAACTTGCCGAGATCCACTGACTTGTCTGCCTTCAACGTTACATCGCTTCCATCTGCCGTTAACTCTACGGTGCCGGCCTTTGCATCTACTGACTTGATGGTGCCCTTTTTCGTCTCTGCAGCAAATGCAAGAGACACGAGCGCTACAACCAGAACTACTGCTGCCACTACTGCTGCTGTCTTTTTCATCCTATTCCCTCCTTGGGTTGAAATAATGAAATGCCAGGGCCATACAATAACATAAGTGCGAGAATTACTCAATTAAAAAAAGTGAAGTTCAGTACAGGCGGAGCTGTAGCAAATAGTGTTTCCCAACCAATAGGAAAATCATTATAATATCGCATCATGAAAGGATACCTCTTCAATAGTCTATTGGTCGCTGCCGGCAGCGCTGCCGGCCTGATCGCCGGCAACACAGTGCGGGAAAACGTCAAATCCGGCGTATTCGCCGTGCTGGGTCTTGTGACCGCCTTTATCGGGTTCAGGATGAGTATGAACGGGAATGACGTTATACCCATCGTCTTCTGCCTGGTTCTCGGCATGTGTTTCGGAAGCGTTCTCCGGATCGAGGACCGCCTGAACAACGGGCTGAAAGCGTTGAATCATTCCTGGTTTTCAGGACAATTCGATACGGAGGGTTTTTTGATTGCGAGCGCGCTTTTCTGCGTAGGCTCCATGACCCTGATTGGTTCGCTCAAAGACGGCCTGTACAATGACGACGCTCTGATCAAGACAAAATCGGTCATGGACTGTTTCGCCTCTTTTCTCCTCGCCGCCCGGTATGGTAAATCCGTTATCTTTTCGGCCGTCACCGTCTTCGCGGTGCAGGGCAGTCTTACCGTCTTCTCGTCGTACCTTATGTTTCTTACGCCGCAGGGAATGATGAACAACATCGACGGAGTGGGCGGCATTATAGTTCTGGCCATCGGTTTCAACCTGCTTGAGCTCAAGAAGATCAAGACGGTCGATATGCTCCCGGCGCTGGTGTTTATTGTTGTATACGGATTATCCTGAAAACGGCGGTTCGGGACACGGGAAAACCGGTAACAACGGATAAAAGCGGAAGAAGAATCAACCTTAACGTTGCATAAAAAATCGCTATGCGGCCCGTTGCAATCGGTCGAGATAATGCAACAACCCCTTTTTGACTCGTGGATTGGCGTTCATTGTCAGAGTTAGCTTGCCGCCGGGCTGTGTCAGGCGGCCGGCACGCTGTATAAGTGTTCTTCGCAGGGTATTGGGCTCCGTGAACTCCCAAAGAGCGGCCCGTTTTTCGGTGGTGCCCCGGTCGGGTTCATGCGCGACCATGTGAAGTTCCTTCAGGAGATTGTGCGAGATGATCGCCGACATCATGTATAGCTGATTTCCGTGCAATCTTCTCACAGCCACGTAATCCATATTGCACTGGGACTTTAGCTCTCCAAGGATGTTTTCCTGAGAACCGCGGCCCTGATGGAAGTTCAGGACTTTCTTCACCGTCGTTGTTTTGTTTGTAACGATCACCTTGAAGTCAAACCCGTATTCGTGCGGCGTGAACATATCAAGCTGCACCGGCTCTTTTGACTGCTTTTTGGCTTTTTGACGAATAAAAAGAAAGCGGAACCGGCTGTCCCAGCTTTTCGGCTTCCAGGGTGTGTCGAAATAGGAAACAACGGAATCGTAACGCCTCCAGCGTTTTTTGGCTTCGATCATGTGTTTGAGTTCGGAGAACCGCTCAAAGGGGACCGAGATGGTGAACTCAATTCCGTCGCGCTCCAGCGCGCCGACGATTTCATCGCTGAAGAAAGCGCTGTCCATGCGCACTTCGATGACGATATCCGAACAGGTTGCACGCACCTGTTCGATGCACGCAAGGATGAACGCCCGGGCGCCGTTGGAATCATGTACGTTACCCGAACGGGGCAGGACGTCAAGGACCATGCCCAACTGAGCGATCATGCAGAAAAGCGGATAATAGCTTCTCTGCCCTTTTTTCTTTTTGTTGAAGCCTACGGCGGCACCCTCAGCCCATCGGGAGGTCGAGAGCACAGAGCCGTCGAAATCAAGCGTCACGCGACGAAGCTTCAAACCCTGTATGCGGGAGAGCGACATTTCCCGGCAGAACCGACGAAGATTCAAAATGTCCTTTGCGTCGACCGTCATCAATGCCCGGCTGATCGTGGAAACGTCCGGCATTTTTCGGAGGCCCAGAAGACGAAGCGCCATAAGGTCGTCCTGATAGTATTCGATGTCGCGGAGTTTCCGATAACCCAGCATCAGATGCACGATCAGCACGAGCGTAATGACGTGATTGCCGAAGATGGCGCTCGACGGTAGATGATCAAAGCAGCTTTTCAAGCGGGCTTTCAGATTCAGCTTCGTGAAGAATGCCTGAATGATAGCAAGGCCCGCGTAGGAAGTGAGCTGTTGATCCTCGAACTTCAGTTCCGGTATTTTGTGAACGCGGCTTAGAACCTGTGCTTTACTGGACTTCACTTTCAGTGGCCTCCTGCTTGAGTGAAATAATGATATCGCAGGAGCACTATATCCAATAATGAAGCCTGTTTCCAGAGGTTTCTGCATATTTTCAAGAAATGTTTATGCAACTACAAGGTCAACTTCTCATTATGAAAAAGATTTATCCTAAAAACGGCATTTGAACACGGATGAACACGGAAACAGCGGATCAAAACAATGTGATAGAGCAAAAAGCCATCTCGCCTTTTGGGTGAATCCATTACTGTTCGTAACTTCCTATAAATCCGTGTTGATCAGATTTTATCCGTGTCCAACTGCTTTTTTCAGGTTTATCCATTTGGTGAATGGCTCATGCTTGAATTTTTAATATTTTATCCGCCTTTTCCGCCGTTATCCGTGTCCAACTGCTGTTTCTAGGATTATACATAGCCTAAAGAAAACTATTTCGTTCCCCACCTATTCCGACTCCCCGTCTTTTAACAATTGCTCAATCACGGCCATCTTTTTTTCATGTTCACTGCATTCCTCCTCATATTCCGCTTGCATGTTGTTCGCCATCTCGGCCCCGATATGTGCGTTCGTTTTTCCAAAGGTGTAATCATGCATTTCCTGCAGGTCGCACAGACTTGCCCGGAGCCGTTCGAGTTCCTTCCGAAGCTCGGCAGCCGACATTTTTTCAATCTTATTCATCATGGATAATCAGCCCCGTGAGGTCATTTTCCGCATGCCGATCGGGTTGGGCGAACGGCGGGAATGCCCTTTTTCCTGGACCACTATATCAAGCGGCAGGCTCATCATGTCTGCCAGCTCAATGCTGTAACGTGAAATAACGCCCGCATCGACTGTTTTGAAATAGGAACTGCAGAGATCGCAGGTGTTGATCATGAAGTCGCTCTCGCTTTCAAAAATAAGTATCTTCTGTTTCTCGCTGTCAATACGCTGGCAGAGCGGGCAGCCCGACCGGAGCACGAACCCTGTTGTACCGCAATAGGAACAGGATACCTGCCTGCGGCCGTCTTCGCCGATCCATGAAACAGCCGGCCTGCCCTGGCAGACCGGACACTTCCCTTCTTCCCACGTTCTTCCGTTGAAATCTCTCGCTTTGCCGATTGAAAAAAAATACGGTTTGCTGATCAAAAAAAGCATCATAACGAGATCGTCCTCGGGATAAGGGAGAGAGAAGGCCGGCGCCTCGCCGAGAGGAAGCCGGGTAAAATCTATTTCTTCCAGTTCCATCGCATGCTGTAAGGGACTGAGCGTTCCTTCGGGCAGCGCAAGGAATGCCGCAAATCGGTCGAATATTTCATTCAGCATTTTCGGCTCATAGGCATTTTTGGCAAGAGAGCCGGTGAGCGGCATTTTGCCGACAGCCTCGAAGAACCGCGACGCCTTTTCATAGAACCGGAGAGGCTCGGCGAGATGCTGCTTAGTCCTGATGATCTCTTCAATCACATCCTTCATCGGCAAACTCCTTCTCTTTTCTTAATATGTCGTGAAAAACTGGCCCGGACAAAAAAGCTGTTTAACCATTAGAGACATCTCGGAGAAGATATTCTTACATATGAATCATTTCGAACAAAGTGAGAAATCTTGCAGGTTGGTTCCATTCTGTTACGGCACCTTCGGATATTCAAATGGCGCGCTCTCGCCGGCCAACGCCTCGCTGAGAAATGTCTTCAAATATTTCTTTTCCTTATCAGTCAAACGCAGCGGCTTGAGCGCGGTGTTTCCCTTGCCGCCGCCGCTTGTTAAAGAAATCGATGACCTCTTCAAGCGTCTGGAAAATTCCGTTGTGCATATACGGACCTGTTTTAGCAATGTCCAGGAGCGACGGAGTTCTGAAGGCTTTCCAGTCTTTTTTATCTTTCGTTATCAGGTACCTTCCCGGATCTTCGGTCAGCGTCCGGTAGTCTTCGAAATGATAGAGCTTCGCCACGAACCTCCGCGTAACAGCAGTGCGAGGATCGTTCTGATGCTCGCTGTTCTCAGGAACGTTCAGCGAGTAAAACCTGTCGTCCGAGAGGCTGAAGCCGTAATGACATTCGGCACAGGCGCCTTTTTTCATAAATACCACAAGCCCCTTCTTGGCGTCGTTTGAGAGGGCCTTCGTATCGCCCCGCAGGTGACGGTCCAGCGGCGTGTTGCGGGACACGAGCGACCTCTCGAAGGCTGCGATCGCCATTGCCATCCGGTCACGGTTCGGCTCCCCGCCGAATACCTTCTTGAAAGCCTCTCCATACTCGGGGACACTGCGGATTATTTCTTCGACAAAATCGATGTTCCTGTTCATCTCAAAAGCGGACATCATGGGAAAAAGCGCCTGGTCCTCGAGGGTCTGGGACCTCCCGTCATGAAACAAGCTCTTCCGGTAGGCAACATTCAGAAGTGTCGGTGAGTTGCGCCAGTTCCTCGTCGTAGGATAGCTGAGCGAAATGTCCAGTCCATCGGTGAATGCCTGCTCGGGGTCATGGCAAGTGGCGCAGCTCATGGTACCGTCGCCTGAAAGCCGCCTGTCGAAAAAGAGCTTTTTGCCGAGCTCGATCTTCTCCGGTGTCTGCGGGTTCTGCTCGGGCGCCGGAATACCGGTGAAAGGCTCGAGGCTGCCGGCGGAAACAGGACCGGCGACTGTTAATATGAGAACAAGCATTAAAACAGCGCACACACGGTAAATCATGTATTGCCGCCCTCCTGCAATTGCGGCCCCTCTTTGGCAAAAAGGGTTTATAAGTTCTTTAGGTTTCTATTGTATTCCGCAATCCGAAATCATTCGACAAGCTCATGATGGTGAGCGAAGTCGAACCATCCGCAATCCGAAATTAACGCACTGCCTTCAGTTCCTCGTCTATGATCTTTTTATAAGCGCCGAACGGCCGCTCCCCCACGACCTTTCTTCCATTGATGAAAATAGTGGGAGTGTTGAACAGGTCCATATCGACTGCCAGTTTTTTATCCCGCTCGATTTCAAGCAGTATGCTTTTTTCCGTCAATCGATTCACTGAATTTTTTCACGTCGAGTCCGAGCTCACCGGCATACCGGATAAGACTTTCACGATCGAGTTTCGGGGACCTCGTGAGCAGGAGATCGTGCATCTCCCAGTACTTGCCCTGGTCGCGCGCTGCCAGTGAGGCCTCCGCTGCCAGGTGCGAGTAGTCGCGGTATACATACGGATAATTCTTGATCACGAGCCTTACTTTTCCCTTGTAGGTATCCATGATTTTTTTGACGGTCGGACCAGCCGCCACGCAATGCGGTCATTGGAAGTCGATGAATTCGATGATCGTGACCGGGGCGTCGATAGGGCCAAGGGAAGGAGAGTCGCCGGGAGAAATCGGGTACCGCTTTTCCTGGGCCGGGGCTTGAACTGCAAAGAGCAGGAGTAGGAGAATGAGCGCAATTCGTTTCATGGGATGTCTCCTTACGGGAATGAACGTCAGAAATGCCCAAAGGGAAAAAGAACTGCATAACCAGCCGCGGAAATCGTCCGTTCTTAAGTATACGTTCACGGTGCTGTCCGTGTCAAGGCTCTAAAAGCAGTCAAGCCGTTAGCCGCCGGAGATCGGCCCTCAAAAGAACAGGAAGCCTGGACCGCATGTGATGATCCGGAAAATTAAAGCCGGTTCGTTATAATGTAGTTTTTTATAGAGGAACAGGCTGAACCGTCCGATCGCTTTTTTTAAGATCCATAAAAAAAAGGGGCTGGAAAATTCCAGCCCCGAAAGGGGGAAATCAAGTGCACTGTGTAAGGAAGAAAATGCTTCAGCTAGACCCGGTTCTTCACCAGGCTTTCGACGACCGTCGGGTCAGCCAGCGTCGACGTATCGCCCAGTTCCTCGACCTGGTTATGTGCGATCTTCCGCAGGATGCGGCGCATGATCTTGCCGCTGCGTGTCTTCGGGAGTCCCGGCAGCAAACTGGAGTTTGTCCGGTGTCGCGATAGGGCCGATGACCGAACGCACATGGCCGGCCAGTATCTTTTTCAGGTCGTCATTAGGTTTTTGCCCATCCTTCAAGGTTATGTATACGTAGATGCCCTCGCCCTTGATGTCATGCGGATAGCCCACAACAGCCGCTTCGGCGACCGCCGGATGGCTGACAAGCGCGGACTCCACCTCGGCCGTGCCGAGCCTGTGGCCGGACACGTTGATCACGTCGTCCACGCGGCCCATGAGCCAGATAATCCCCGTCCTCATCGAAACGCGCGCCGTCACCGGTAAAATACTTGCCCGGGAACCTGCTGAAATAGACTTCCTTGATGCGCTTGTTCTCGGGATCGCCGTACGTGCCGCGCAGCATGCCCGGCCAGGGTTTATTTATGCAGAGGTAGCCGCCCTCGTTGGCTTTGGCGGGCGAGCCGTCTTCCTTGACTACCTGCGGTACGACGCCGGGGAACGGCCTCGTCGCTGAACCGGGCTTAGTGGTCATGGCGCCGGGCAGCGGCGTGATCAGGATGCCGCCGGTCTCGGTCTGCCACCAGGTGTCCACGATCGGGAGTTTTTCCTTGCCCACGTGCTTGTGGTACCACATCCATGCTTCCGGATTGATGGGCTCGCCTACGCTGCCCAGGACCTTGAGGCTTGAAAGATCATGGCCGTTGTTTACCCACTTCTCTCCTTCTTTCATCAGCGCCCGGATAGCCGTGGGCGCGGTATAGAAGATGTTGATCCCGTGCTTGTCCACGATGTCCCAGAACCTTCCCGGATTCGGGTACGTCGGTATGCCTTCGAACATGATGCTCGTTGCCCCGGCTGCGAGCGGCCCGTATACGATATAGCTGTGCCCTGTTACCCACCCGATGTCCGCGGTGCAGAAGTGGATGTCTTCCTCATGGTAATCGAAGATCCACTTGAAAGAAAGCGCCGTATACAGCATGTACCCGGCGGTGGTATGAAGCACGCCCTTGGGCTTGCCCGTTGAACCGGAGGTGTACAGGATGAAGAGAGGGTCTTCCGCGTCCATCTGCTCGGGTTCGCAGTAATTGGCGATGTCGCCGGCCTTCATCTCGTCATGCCAGTAGCTGTCCCTGTTGGGCTCCATGTTCACCTTGTTGCCAGACCGGGAAACAACGATCATGGTCTTGACCGTGGGGCATTCGTTCAGCGCCTCATCGGCATTGCTCTTCAGGGCCACGAACCGGCCGCCGCGCACACCCTCGTCCGCGGTGATGACCATGCTGGACTGGCAGTCCTGGATGCGGTCCATAAGCGACTTGGACGAGAACCCGCCGAACACGATGGAATGAATGGCGCCGATGCGGGCGCACGCAAGCATCGAGATGGCCAGTTCCGGGATCATGGGAAGATAGATCGTAACGCGGTCGCCCTTCTTGATGCCCTTCTTTCTGAGCACATTCGCGAACCGGTTTACTTCCGTATGGAGTTGCTGATACGTAAAGGTCTTATATTCCCCGCCGTCCGCCTCCCATATGATCGCGGCCTTGTTCCGGGTCGGCCCGTTCACGTGCCGGTCCAGGCAATTGACGGAGGCGTTCAGTTTTCCGCCCGTGAACCATTTGATGTACGGTTTATGAAAATCGTAGTCCAGGACCTTGTCCCACTTCTTGAACCACGTAAGGTTCTTCTCGGCCATTTCGCCCCAGAACTTTTCGGGGCTGTCGACCGATTTCCGGTAAAGCTGTTCGTACTCCTTCATGTTCCTTGATATGGGCCTTGCGGCTGAACTCCTTTGACGGAGCGAACGTTCTATTTTCCGTCGACAGGACTTCAATTTTATCTTTTGCCATTCAAATATCCCTCCCCTTCAGAAAGATTGTTTATTGGATTCTGTGTGCTCTATTCCGCTCCGATGCCGATGTACTCCCTGACCTTCTCATCCGCGAATTTCTCCTGGGATGCCTTGTCAGGAGCAAGCAGCGACGCGAGGATGCCGACCAGGAACGCCGCAGCCATGGAGTAGATGCCGGGATTCTTGAGCGGGAAGATGGCCTTCGGCATAGCTCGCCGTTGCGTCCTTCTTCTTCGCCGCAAGCTGTTCCTTCTCCTGCTGGCTTGTCGCGATCGCGGCCTGGGTCGCCTGGTTTCTGGCGATATCGTGCCTTAGTCAGATTCGCAGCCGCTCGTCATCTGCTTCTGGAGCTCCGCGATACGGGTATCCGCGCTCGCTGCTGCGGTGTCGATCTCCTTGATCTGAGCCGTAACCTTTGCCTTGGCGTCCTTCTGCACGATGTCTACCCACACAGTGGGACTCAGGATGAGGAGCACGACGGCAACGGCAAGGCCGGTGTAAATGCTCGTGACTGCGCCCGCAGTCGTGAACTTCTTCCACATGATCGACATGAGCAGCGCCGGGAAGTTCGCGCTGGCCGCGATTGCAAAGGTGAGGCCGACGAGGAACGCGACGTTCTGTCCCTTGAACAGGATGCCGAGCATGATTGCCAATGCGCCGAGGCCGACGGTCGCAATTTTCGCCACCTTCACCTCTTCCTTCTCATTGGCAACACCGCGGCGGATCACGCCTACGTACAGGTCGTGCGAAAGCGCTGATGCGCCCGCAAGGGTAAGGCCGGAAACCACGGCAAGGATCGTTGCAAACGCAACGGCCGACAGGAAGCCCAGGAAAATGTTGCCGCCGAGCGCCTCTGCGAGGAGCGGACCGGCCATATTGCCGCCTGCGTCGATACCCATGATGACTTTCTGACCGACGAGCACTGCGGCGCCGAAGCCGATCGTCACCGTAAGAATGTAGAAGTAGCCGATAAACCCTGTTGCGTAGAACACGGACTTGCGCGCCTCTTTTGCGTCAGGCACCGTGTAGAACCGCATCAGGATGTGCGGAAGGCCGGCGGTCCCGAACATAAGGGCGAGTCCCGAGTGAAAACGCGTCAATCGGGCTGGTGACCAGACCGCCCGGTTCGAGGAATTTTTGCCCTAGCGGCGTGGCCACTGCGGCCTGGCTGAACAACTCGCCGTAGCTGAACCCGAACTTGCCGAGGGTCAGGATCACCAGCAGCGTTGCCCCGCCCAGGAGCAGGCCCGCCTTGATGATCTGGACCCAGGTGGTCGCGATCATGCCGCCGAAGAGCACATAGCAGATCATGAGCGCTCCGGTCACCACGATCGCGAGTTCAAACGGAAGGCCGAACATGAGCTTGATCAAAGTGCCGGCCCCGACCATCTGCGCGATCAGATACGTGAGAACGACCACGATGGAGCCTGCGGCGGCGGCGGCGCGAATAGGCCGCTGCTGCAGCCGGAAAGCAACCACGTCCGCAAAGGTGTATTTGCCGAGGTTCCGGAGCGGTTCCGAGATCAGGAACATGATGATGGGCCATCCCACGAGCCAGCCCACGGAATAGATCAGGCCGTCATACCCCTTGGTCGAGACCAGGCCGGCGATTCCGAGGAACGAGGCGGCGCTCATATAGTCGCCCGCGAGGGCAAGGCCGTTCTGGAAACCGGTGATGCTTCTTCCCGCGGCATAGAAATCTTTCGTGGTCTTCGTCCGCTTTGCCGCCCACCAGGTGATGCCGAGCGTGGAGATAACGAACGCAATAAAGAACATGACTGCTATAGGGTTTGTTTGTCCGATTATGGTCTGATGCATATTAGCCTCCTACCTTTTCTTTGACTCTTTTAACCAGCTCGTCGTACTTCGCATTCGCCCACCAGATGTAGATGCCGGTAAAAACCCACGAAAGCAGGATCGTTCCGACGGCGATCGGGATCCCGATCGTGGCTGCGCCGCCCTCGCTCATTTTTTGAGCCAGGAACGGTTTGTTGTACGCAATCAGACCGATAAAGCCGAAATAGAGCACCAGTTCCAGTATCGTCAGAATGATCGATATGGTGTTCTTCTGACTGGACAACTGTTTGAAATCCGGGTCATTCAGAATATCTTCCTTTCTTAATTTACTCATTTGTCCCCTCCTTTTATTTTTATTTATAACTGTTCAGGTCTGCCGCCGAGCACAGGCGCATGTGATTTACCTGCAATGCCGCGCTATGCGCGCCATGGATGAAGCGAAGTGGCTGACCTGATAGTCACTTAGCTTCAAAAATTGCTGAAATCACCGGTTGCTCTGAAGCGATCACCTCCTCTGTTCGGGTTCCCGATTCGCACAAGGTCGCCCATCGTAACGATCCCCTCCTCTTTGAGCAGGGGTAGAAAACGCTGGAACAGCTGCGCGGTTATGAATGCGTCCGCCAGCGCGTGATGTATTTCCACGACCTGGATGTCAAAACAGCGGGCCATCCTGTACAGGTCCGCCCTCGATGATGGAGACTGAAAACCGCGGTCCAGCAGGCCCCGGCCGGCGATCCACCCGTACAATGCCGCGGTATCGACGATCCGGTTTCCGAGGCGCCGGCCCAGTTCCTGGTCCAATTCCCGGGTAATAAAAGCCAGATCGATCTCGATACAGTGGCCGACCAGGATGTCGTTCCCGCAAAAGGCCCTGAATTCGGAGAGTACCGCGGCACTGTCCGCTTCATGAACGAGATCGCACGGCATGATGCCGTGAATCACAACGCTCTCCCTCGTCAGGGCTGCTTTCGGCTTGACCATCCTGTAAAAGGAATCGCCCAGGGAAATCCGGCCGCCGACCATCCGGACTGCGCCGAAAGAGACGATCGAGTCTTTTGTTTCGTTCAGGCCCGTCAGCTCGGTATCGATTACTACGAAAGACGCGTCGCCGAGCTGGCTGCCGTAATCGGAGCCCGGATCTTTTTTCTCACGTCCGAAATTCAGAAGTCTTCCCATTGCCCTGCACCCTTACAGGATCATGTGCTTGTACATTTCGATGATGATGTCTCTGCATCTTCGAGATCAGGCTGAATGCGTCCTTCATCGTCCGTTTCTCAAGGTTGCTCAATCTTGCCGGGTTTATAAAATTGCCGGGTGCCTTTCCCGCCTGGATCTGTCCGAACTGGTTATGAATCCGGAGCAGCATGATAAAGTCAAACGAGTTTGTAAGCTCATCTGCGTATTCTTCGATTATCGTATGGTTCGACCGCAATTCCTCTATTCGTTCCAGGGTGGAGGTTTCCCTCACGCCCTTCTCAAGCGCGAACAGCCGTATGATATCGACAAGGGGCGCAATGCCCTTCACCTTGAGGTTAAGCTCGTCCTTGTGCTCCCCGCTCTTATCTACAACCAGGGTCTTGAAAAATCCCATGGGCGGCTCGTTCTGGACTGCTGCATTTGCAAGATGCCCGAAAAAGACCTTTTGATCTTTCAGTATGCTGAAAAGGTGCTCCCGCAGCTGGTCTGCAAGCCGGATATGGCCGTATACCGGCCTGAAGTCGAAAAAGATAAGCGCATGCAGGATTGCCTCCGCTGTAGGTTCGGCCACCCAGGATGAGAAATACTTCTTCCAGATCGAGAGCGGCTGACGCCACCTGATATTGTTCGCCATATAACCGGCAGGACAAAGCGGGAAGCCGCAGAGGATGAGGTTTTTCTGAACGACGGCAGAAAATTGCGAGAAGTATTCCCTGGCAGCTTCCTCTTCCCCGGCGCTGGCGGGATCCGCGTAAATGATGGCGTTGTCCTGGTCCGTCTTGAAGGTCTGCTCTTTCCGGCCCTCACTCCCGAACGCGACCCAGCAGTACGGGACCGGAGGGGTGCCCATTTTCTTCTCCGCGATTTCGAGCACCTTCCTTACAAGCCTGTCGTTCAGCTCGGTAAGGACCTTCGTGATGTTGCCTGCCCGGGCGCCGTCCTTGAGCAGGAGGCCCACGACCCGGTTGATTTTTGTTGATACCGGAATGAGCCCTTCAATGGTGTGCTGGCTCTCCAGGTCTTTTGCAAACGAGAGCGGGGAGGTGCCCTGCAGCACCATCAGATCGTGGTTTGTGAGAACGCCCTGGAGAGCTCCGTCCTTTATGACCACGATATGATGGATATTGTGCTTGATCATCCTGAGCACCGCCTCGAAACAGTAGTCCCTGGCGTCCACCCGGATGAGCGGAATATTCATCACGTCGCGTACCAGATCATTGACGCTCCTCCCCTGCGCCACGACTTTTTCACGGAGATCGCGGTCTGTCAGAATGCCGGTCGGAAGACCGCTCCGGTCTACTACAATGAGGGAACTTATCCTGTTCTTTACCATCTCGCGGGCCGCTTCCTGGATGGAATTGTCTTCAGCCACGGTCACGACGCCCTTTCCCGCGATGTCCCCGATCCTGGTCGTAAAGAGAACATGGTCGCTGCTTCCGTAGAACAGGCTCTTCGAATGCATCTCGGTGTAGGTCTTCTCTATATATTTTGTAAAATGGGACTGCAGCAGGTACTCCGTGAACGAGGGATGCTGATCGATGAGGCGGTAGACTGTTTCCTTGTTCAGGAGATAACAGATGGTGTCATCGACGGCGGCAATAGTGGTTTTTTGCCGGTCCTTGCCCATCAGGGACACGAGGCCGAACGTCTCACCCTCGCCCCGGTAATCGATGACAACGTCGTCACCGTCCTTGGATTTTATGGAAAGGCGCACCCCGCCTTTCTTTATGATCTGGAGGGAATTTGATGGTTGACCATCCTGCTTAAGGATTATGGTTCCTTTCGGATAGAACTCCATTGAAAGGTTCCTTGCGACAGTCGTTAGGATCTGATCATCGAGGAATTGGAAAGGAGGGACTTTTTTTAGGAATTCTGTGACCTGGTCCTGTAACATTGGCTTTCTCTCATAAACATAAGAAGAGATTTCAATACGTCCGTTCCCTGCTGGAAGCGGGAGGCGGACAACGGTGCATAAAGAGACACAATGTACTTTTATTTAGCTATATACGTAAACGCTTAGCAATATTAATGCCGATTTTTTTCTACAAAAAAATCGATAAGTTATATTAATTTGCAATCATTTTTCGTTACTAAAAGTAATATTTAATGAGAATTCTTTCGGATTACAATAAAACATTTGCATTTTATAGCAACTATATACACAAATCGAACAGTTCTATCCCTTAAGCAGAATTTTTAGAGTTTCGGCCGGAAAGAAAAATGAAAAAAGAAAGGGGCTGGAAAATTCCAGCCCCTAAAGGGGGAAATCAGCTGCTCTGGTTGAGGATGATAGTTTGCCTGATTTACTAACAGGCTGTTGAAAAACCCTCCGCTCACCCTTCGACAGGCTCAGGGCGAACGGAGGGAACCTTGAAATCATTTGTTTTTATCCGTTCATGGTGAGCCTGTCGAACCACTCCAACAACTTTTTCAACAGCCTGCTAAACCCGGTTCTTGACCAGGCTTTCGACGACGGTGGGGTCCGCAAGAGTCGAAGTATCGCCAAGTTCCTCGACCTGGTTGTGTGCGATCTTCCGCAGGATGCGGCGCATGATCTTGCCGCTTCTTGTCTTCGGCAATCCGGGTGCGAACTGGAGTTTGTCCGGTGTCGCGATAGGGCCGATGACCGAACGCACATGGCCGGCCAGTATCTTTTTCAGGTCATCAGTCGGTTTTTGCCCGTCTTTTAAAGTTACGTATACGTAGATACCCTCGCCTTTGATGTCATGCGGATAACCCACAACAGCTGCCTCAGCCACTGCCGGATGGCTGACGAGTGCGGACTCCACCTCGGCAGTACCCAGCCTGTGGCCGGACACGTTTATCACGTCGTCCACACGTCCCATAAGCCAGAAATCTCCGTCTTCATCGAAACGCGCGCCGTCACCGGTAAAGTACTTGCCCGGGAACCTGGTGAAATAGACTTCCTTGATGCGCTTGTTCTCGGGATCGCCGTACGTGCCGCGAAGCATGCCCGGCCAGGGCTTGTCGATGCAGAGGTAGCCGCCTTCGTTCGCTTTGGCCCGTGATCCGTCTTCTTTCACGACGCTTGCCACAACGCCGGGAAACGGCCTCGTCGCCGAACCGGGCTTTGTGGTGATGGCCCCGGGCAGCGCCGTGATCAGGATGCCGCCCGTCTCGGTCTGCCACCAGGTGTCCACGATCGGAAGCTTCTCTTTGCCGACGTTCTTGTGGTACCAGATCCACGCCTCAGGGTTAATCGGCTCGCCCACGGTTCCCAGGACCTTGAGACTTGACAGGTCATGTTTGGCGACCCACTTCTCGCCTTCTTTCATCAACGCCCGGATCGCCGTCGGCGCCGTATAGAAGATGTTGATCCTGTGCTTGTCCACGATGTCCCAGAACCTTCCGGCATCGGGGTAAGTCGGTATGCCTTCGAACATAAGACTCGTGGCCCCGGCTGACAGCGGGCCGTACACGATGTAGCTGTGGCCGGTCACCCAGCCGATGTCCGCTGTGCAGAAATGGATGTCTTCTTCATGGTAATCGAAGATCCACTTGAAGGTCATATTGGTGTACAGCATGTATCCGGCCGTCGTATGCAGCACGCCCTTGGGCTTGCCGGTTGAACCGGAGGTGTACAGGATGAAGAGCGGGTCTTCCGCGTCCATCTGCTCCGGCTCGCAATAGTTGGCAATGTCGCCGGCCTTCATCTCTTCATGCCAGTAGGTGTCCCTTCCGGGTTCCATGTTGACCTTGTTCCCGGACCGGGATACGACGATCATGTTCTTGACCATCGGGCATTCGTTCAGGGCCTCGTCCGCATTTGATTTCAGGGCCACGAACCGGCCGCCGCGAACGCCCTCATCGGCCGTGATGACCATGCTCGACTGGCAGTCCTGAATACGGTCCATAAGCGACTTGGACGAGAACCCGCCGAACACGATGGAATGGATAGCTCCGATGCGGGCGCAGGCCAGCATGGAAATTGCGAGCTCGGGGATCATCGGAAGATAAATGGTCACCCGGTCGCCCTTCTTGACGCCCTTTTTCCTGAGCACATTGGCGAACCGGTTTACTTCCATATACAGCTGCTGATAGGTAAAGGTCTTGTATTCGCCGCCGTCAGCCTCCCAGATTATGGCTGCCTTGTTCCGGGTAGGCGTGTTGATATAACGGTCCAGACAGTTCACTGTGGCATTGAGCTTTCCGCCCGTGAACCATTTGATATACGGTTTGTGAAAATCGTAATCCAGGACCTTGTCCCACTTCTTGAACCACGTAAGGTTCTTCTCCGCCATCTCGCCCCAGAACTTCTCCGGCTCGTTCACCGACTTCTTATAGATCGTTTCGTACTCTTTCATGCTCTTGATGTGGGCTTTCTTGCTGAATTCCTTCGACGGAGGGAACGTTCTTTTCTCCGTGGAAAGGACTTCAATCTTTTCTTTTCCCATGAAATCTTCCTCCCGAAATATAGTTTTTTATTTCTGAACCCCGGTGGGGCTTGACAGTATGATAAGCAATAATCTCAGAATAATAATAATGACGATCGATAAAAAAGGAAGCCAGCCTTCTTTTGCAAACGGCATTATTGTTTTCGTGACCCGGTAGACGGGGTCCGTGACCTTGCGGAACATACCCATGATGACATTGTCGCGGTCTCCGAGCATAAGCGCGGTAAGGACTCTCCCGAGGATCATCCACATGAAGAATGATAACGTGTAATTGATAAATTGTATTATATATATTGTCATATTCACCTAACTCCGGGCAAGGGTGCTAAAATGTATAACCCACATCGCTTTGCCGCTCAGGGATAAATGCACAACCGGAAACCGAGCATCCATATTAAAGGAATTTTACGTGTCTGTCACTAAAAAGGAGCGGCGGGAATAAATCCCGCCGCCGGGAAAAATATATTTTGGTTATTATTATTCTGCAGCTGACTGAGATGCGCCTTTCGGAATGCGGACGCTCTCGACAAACTCCTGCAGTTCGTGGCTCGGCGGTTCCGTCATGCGAGACACCACGAAGATCGTGATGAACCCGAGCGGAATGCCGAACAGGCCCGACGAAATTGTCTTGATGCCCCAGATGTCGAGACCATAGAACCGGCTCCCGACCATGTAGATGACGCAGGACAGGAATCCGATCCACATACCGGCCAAAGCCCCGGCCTTGTTTGACCGCTTGTCCCAGATGCCCATAACCAGCGCCGGGAAGAACGAGGCCGCGGCGATCGAGAATGCCCAGGCCACGAGTTCCACGATGATCGTGAGCTTGAACGTGGCAACATAGGCGGCGATAAGCGCCGTGACCACGAGCAGCGTGCGCGAGATAGCAAGACGCCTGGTGATCGAAGCGTTCTTGTCTATCATCTTGTAGTACAGGTCATGAGACAGCGCGTTCGAGATCGTGAGCAGGAGACCGTCGGCCGTTGACAGGGCCGCGGCCAGACCGCCTGCTGCAACGAGTCCGGAGATCACGTACGGGAGACCCGCAATTTCCGGCATGGCCAGAACGATAGCGTCTGCGCCTATCGTGAGCTCATAGAACTGCAGCATCCCGTCGGCATTGATGTCCTTGAATGCCACGAGGCCGACCTTGCCCCAGTTGGCCATCCAGGCCGGCAGCTGGGCAATCGGAAGGCCGATCACGTTGCTCAACACCTCGTTTCGAGCGAATGCAGCCACAGCCGGGGCCGTGAAGTAGAGCAGGAATATGAAGAACAGAGACCAGCCCACGGACATGCGCGCCTGCTTGACGGAGGGCACGGTGTAATACCGCATCAGGATATGGGGCAGGCCCGCTGTGCCCACCATGAGGCAGAAGGTAAGCGCCAGCATGTTCTTTGCATCAAGCCGAGCAAACGGCTCGAGATACGGCTTTATCGGCTTTGATTTGCCGACTGCGGCTTTCTTTGCAGTGTCCCACTTCTCTTTTGCAAGTTCAGGAGTTGCCGGAAGCGCGTTCAGGGCTTTTTCCGCAGCTTCTTTGTCGGCCGGCGTTGCAGCAGCCGTGATTTTGGCGTTCAAGTCAGCCCTCTTCTGGTCGAGACTCGCAGGCAGCCCTTTGATGTCCGCGTCCAGTTTCGCGGCTTCATCTTTCCAGAGCCCCATGACCTGCTGCTCCTTCGGATCCGCGTTGATCACCTTTTCCTTTGCATCGATCCGCTGGAGGATCTGTCCATAGGCGATTTCAGGGATCGGATTGCCGGTGGTCTTGTAAGCCATAACCGTAGGCGGGATCAGGTAAGCCACGATCAGGATGATGTACTGCGCCACCTGGGTCCAGGTAACGGCCTTCATGCCGCCGAGCATGGAACATACCAGGATGCCGGCGAGGCCCACGAAGACGCCGACGCCGAAGTCAAGGTTCAGGAAGCGTGACATGATGATGCCCACGCCCGTAACCTGGGCGATCAGGTACGTGAAGGACGCGGTAATGGCTGCGACGATGCCGATGCTGCGGGCGGCGTTTCCGCCGAAACGCGCGCCGAGGAAGTCGGGGATAGTGTACTGTCCGAACTTCCTGAGGTACGGGCCAAGGAACACGGCGAGCAGCACATAGCCGCCGGTCCAGCCCATGATGTAGGCGAGGCCGTCATAGCCGAGGCCGTAGATCGTGCCCGCCATGCCTATGAACGAGGCAGCGGACATCCAGTCCGAGCCTGTTGCCATGCCGTTGAAGAACGCGGGCACCGAACGGCCCGCCACATAATATTCCGAGACCTTCGCAGTCCTCGAGATAATGCCGATGAATGCATACAGACCGATGGTTACGCCCATATACACGTAGCCGATCACCTTCGGCGGCATGCCGAAGAACTTCTCGGCGAACCCGAGCAGGATCACGAAGACGATGAAACTAACCGTATATATCCCATAGATCTTTCCCAGGTTGTCCAGAAAGGAACCTTTTGATTTTGCCATTTATTCCTCCTCCTCTTCTTCCACGCCGAATTCCTTGTCAGCCGCGTTCATCTTGAAGGCGTACCAGAAGATGAGTATGACGAAGATGATCAGGGATCCCTGGGCGCCCATGTAATAGCCGAAGGGGAAACCGAGAATCACGATGTTGTTCAGCTGCGGCGCAAAGAACGAGCACACGTAGGTGACCACAAACCAGATTCCCATGATGATGCTTGTGAGCCTTACGTTCACTGCCCAGTATTGCTTTAACTTGTCTCTGTCCAGACCTTGCAACTCTTTAGCCATTGGAAACCTCCTTTATCTTTTGAATACGTGTTTTACCTCAACTTTGAACTCCGAACAAAGAAATGTTATTCTCACCTCCCCCCCTATGGTTTGCCTACTCCTAACAGGTCTTTTACGGTCCTTACGCCGAGTTCCGGCAGCAGGCTCAGGAACCGCTGAAAAAGCTGGGCGGTAATGAAGGCGTCCCCCAAGGCATCATGGGCCTTTGCGATCGGGACGTTATACTTCCTGGCAAGTGAAAACAGGTCCTTGTCGCCGTTCTCTCCGAAATGCCTGGCCGCGGTATCCCTGTGGTACTGCAGCCATGTGTGGATACGCCACGTGTCGATTGCCGGGATATCAAGCTCCCGGCCGCGCAGCCGCTTGAGTTCCCTGTTCAGAAATGCAAGGTCCAGCGAAATGAAATGCCCCACGAGAAGGGACCCTGTGCAGAACGCCATTAGTTCGTCCAGGACCGTGTCGATGCCGGGTTTTCCCTCGACTTCCGACGGAGTGATTCCATGAATGAGCACGCTTTCACGGCGAAGCTTCGTTTCAGGACTGACCAGCCGGTCGAAGGTTTTCCCGAGTATGATCCTGGGACCGGCCATCCTGATCGCGCCGAGTGAAACGATCGAGTCGTGTTTCACTTCGAGCCCGGTAAGCTCGGAGTCCAGGACGATGTAGCGGGCGTCCTCGATCCGGCCTGAAAAATCTATGCCGGCTCCGGCACAAGCCGCCCGGTTCGCCCCGTTTCTCTGAAATATGCTCAGCACAGTCATCATCCTCCCACCATTCCCGGACCATACTGGTCGATGATGCCTTCCTGGACCTGCGATATGACATGGAACGATTCCTTCAGCATCCGCTTTTCAAGGTTGCTCAGCCTGCCCGGTGTGATGAAGTTATCGGGCGCTTCCCCCCGCTCCAACTGCCCGACCTGGTTATGGATCCTCAGGAGCGTGATGAAATCGAAGGCCTGCGCCAGTTCGTCACCCAGGGAATCGATCGTCGCGTGCTTCCCCTTCAAGGCCTCGATGCGCTCGAGCGTGGACGTTTCTGTGATTCCCTTCTCGAGAGCAAAGAGCCGCACGATGTCCACGAGGGGGCCGATGCCCCGCTGCTTCAGGTTCAGCTGGTCCTTGTGTTCGCCGTCTTTCTCCACCAGGAACGTCTTGAAAAATCCGAGGGGCGGCCTGTTCTTCGTGATGGACGCGGCCATATGGGCCAGGAACAGGTTGCGGTCGGCCAGGTGGCTTGTGAGAAAGGAGCGCAGTTCCTCTGCAAGCGCTTCATCGCAGTAAAGCGGGCGGAAATCGAAGAAGATGAGCGACCTGAGGATGGCATCCGGCGTCGGATGGGAAATCCATCCGGAGAAATAATTCTTCCAGGCCGAGAGCGGCTGACACCACTTCGGGTTGCTCGCCATATAGTCTGCCGGGCAGAGGGGAAACCCGCACTTGACCAGGCTGTCTCGTACGAACTGTGCGAACACCGGGAAATAGAGGAGGGCATCGTCTTGCTGCTTGGATGACTTCGGGTCCGCATAGATAATCGCGTTGTCCTGGTCTGTCTTGAACGTCTGTTCCTTCCTGCCTTCGCTTCCGTACGAAATCCAGCAGAAAGGGACCGGTGAACGGCCGAACTTTTTTTCCGCGATCTGGAGCACTTTGCGCACGAGCCGGTCGTTCAGCTCGGTTATGATCTTCGTGATGTTGCTCGCCCGCGCGCCCTCCTTCAGGAGAAGCCCCACAACCCGGTTGATCTTGACCGAGACCGGCACGAGTCCCTCGATAGTGTCCTGGCTCTCGAGGTCCTTTGCAAACGAGAGCGGCGAAGTTCCCTGCAGCAGCATGAGGTCGTGGTTCGTAAGCACTCCCTTGAGCTTGCCTTCCTTGATTACGAGGATGTGATGGATGTTGTGCTTGATCATCTTGAGCACGGCCTCGAAGCAGTAGTCCTTTACGTCCACGCGCACAAGCGGAAGGGACATGATGTCCCTGACCGGGTCGTTGGCGCTCCGGCTCCGGGCCACAACCTTCTCGCGGAGGTCCCGGTCCGTTACGATGCCGGCCGGAAGGTGGTGCGCGTCCATTACGATCAATGAACTGATGTGGTGCTTTGACATCTCGAGAGCGGCTTGTTTGATGGTCGCATCATCCCTGACCGTTACGACCTCTTTCGTCGCGATATCTCCAACCGGCGTCGTGAACAGGAGGTGGTCGCTGCTGCCGTAGAAAAGGCTCTTATTGTGCATCTCGCGGTAAACCTTGTCGATATATTTTGAGAAGTGCGATTGCAGGAAATATTCGGTGAATGTCGGGTTTTCCTCGATCAGTTTCAGGATTTTCGCCCGCGCCAGCAGGTAGCAAATCGTATCTTCAAGCGCGGTAACCGTCGTCTTCTGTTTTTCATGGCCGATCAGGGACATCAACCCGAAGGTGTCCCCTTCTCCGCGGTGATCGATCATCATTTCCTCACCGCTCTCGTTCCGCAGGGAAACCTTGACGCCGCCTTTCTTTATGATTCTGAGCGCGTCGCTGGCCTCATCTCCCTGCCGCAGGATAACCGTATCGCGGGGATAAAAATCCAGGGACATGATTTCAGCCATACCTTTCAACTCAGCCTCGCTTAAAAACTGGAAGGGCGGTACTTTTTTGAGAAATTCAGTAATATCCGTAATGATCATAAAAGAAAGCTATAAGTCCCGACAAGCGCATAAGACAAAGCAAATAAAATACCAAAAGAAAGAATCTGCAAAATTAATATTTATTCCGTTCACGGGCCAGGAACTGGCAGAGAATCACGGAGGCAGGAACCAGGATTTTAGGGGCGGTAACACAAAATAAGAACTTGAAACCATGAGACTTTTTATTAAACTTAGGCGAGGTGGAATTAATAGGGGAAGATGCTTAATTTAGAAGTTTCGATAATATAAAGTAATTTCATATATTTGCAAAATTACAGTTAGTAACAAATATAATTTCAGTCGTAACGGAATTCCAATACTATATAATGACTGTAACCATTAGAAACAGTCAGTAGTTGATTAACGATACTTTTTGTATCATCCTAAAAACGGCATTTGAACACGGATGAACACGGAAACAGCGGATCAAAACAATGTGATAGAGCAAAAAGCCATCTCGCCTTTTGGGTGAATCCATTACTGTTCGTAACTTCCTATAAATCCGTGTTGATCAGATTTTATCCGTGTCCAACTGCTTTTTTCAGGATCATGCTTGTTTAACCCAGAGAAGGCGCACCCATCTCTATGACGGGCGCTTTAAAACTGCACTTTTTCGCATGGGACAGGGATTTCGATTAGTCGAGATAGCGGAATGGTACTGAGGAATTGAAGCGCAGATTACAACGCTCCGACCTGTTTCAATGACTTTTTCAAGGAGCAGAAAGTATTCGCGGCATGGTCGGCATATTGAATAATCCAGAAGGTTCGTTCCCGGGTCTTGACGCTTTCGTCTTTACCGAACATGTTCTGTACTACGCATAATCCGAACTCATCAAGATGACCCGTAATTTCATTCCAGTTGTCTTCATATTGTTCATACTTTGTTACAAGCGTGTTATTTCGCTCGTCTTGCGGCGTATCGAGCGCGCTGAAGGCTTTGAAGTAGTTTTGATGGAGTTCGTCTAAAAGCGTCTTTCCGCCGCCGGCTTCTTTATTCAGTATCCAGAATGTAACGGCCAGCATCTCGTGGAAAAAAACAGCTCCGGACACTCCGCGAAACGGTGAATCCCCCCGCTTGAGCTCCCCGCTTACAAACTCTTTGGCTCGGGACACACATATCTCGAACAGAGTAAGACCCACTTCTTTTTGAGCCTGGTTCTTGGGAAGTCTGCTGAGCCGCTGGATCTGCTGACGCGACAGGACCGGTCCCTTCCCGAAAACGCTCTTGATCTTTTCAATAATGTTCATTTGACCCCTTTTTTGACTGCTCGATGGACCCTGTTTTGCCTCCCGCGGCTATATCGTCCCTCTTCCCCCATGTTTGTTTATTGGCTCTTCCACTTCTTTTTCCGGCAAAATTCAACAAGCTTGTCTGCGTCCGCGTCCTCCAGGTCCTTCAGCCAGATGCTCATGTTCTTGATGTCATGCCCCTCCCTCACGGCTATCACCAGCCGGTTGTCTTTTGTCCGGGTGACATTGCTGATGCTCTTATATTTTACAAAGAGAGGCTTTCTCTGCTGGTTCAATTCAAGGTATTCTTCGTGCACCGCGATGCTGGCTTTTCTGCTTTTTAACCACGTCAGAAAGGCCATGCCGGCCCCGAAGATAAATGTGAAGCCTTCCATACTCGCGGGGTTCTTGTCGCGCAAGACGGAGAAAACAATGAATCCCAGGCCGATAAGCGCGAGGACCCCGTACATCGCGATAAAAAATAACGCGCGGGATTTCTTCTGGTAAAGCTTTGTGCCGATCATGAAGCCTCCGGGCCGGGTTACTGTTTCTTGTGCTCGTCGGATTTCGGATCATCATCCCTTCTACAGAAGGAACCAGGCTGGGTCCTTCAACCCATGCCGAAACGGTTCTTGACGATCCCGAGCACTACGAAAAAAAGAACCGCGAGAATTATATTGAACGTCTGTTCCGACATGGTTCACCATCCTTACCGGCACGCAATTGTAACCGATCACGCATAGTGTTGCAACAAGTTACTGTTGATCAAATCGTAAAAAGTCGGATTTTAAACCACAGAGCCACGGAGAACACGGAGGATAGCCCCTAATTGTTAAAATCTTTTCTTTGCGCCTCAGTTTCTCCGTGGTGGATTTCGATTTTTTTCGAAGTTATTGAAAGACTCCAAAAATGAGAGATACAGCGTGCTTTGAGCCGGAACACTATTTCAACCTGGCCCCGCAGTGTTTACAGACATGCAGTGAGAGATTGTTGCCGAGGTATTTTCCGCAGGACGGGCAGCGCCAGTTTAAAGCAGTCACATTGATAAAGGCGAGGATGACCACTATCTGCATTGAGACAAGGTTCTTCTTTGAGAATTGACCGAAAAGATCAGGACGCCTGTAGATTGCCGTAAGAAGCAGCATCAGGAAAATCGCGCCTGAAATGATTACTATCTGCGCTGTCCGGCGCACTGAGAATTTCTGTTTTATCGTGTGATTATCTTTCTTATCCATCTTAAATTTTTCACTTGAAAATGAGGCGTACAGAATTATCCTAAAAACGGCATTTGAACACGGATGAACACGGAAACAGCGGATCAAAACAATGTGATAGAGCAAAAAGCCATCTCGCCTTTTGGGTGAATCCATTACTGTTCGTAACTTCCTATAAATCCGTGTTGATCAGATTTTATCCGTGTCCAACTGCTTTTTTCAGGATTATACAGAAAATCAAGTAAGAATACAACCAACAACGGGAGCACGGTATTCCTGCAGCATCCTGCGAAAATTACTACTCCTTTTCACCAAGTCTTTTAAGGATCGCTTCCCATACATCTGTTAACCCGAGGCGTTGTGCCCATCCTTCTATATATTGTCTGTCCACCTCATCACCGCTGATTTTGAGAATTCCAGTAATATCCCGGAGGTGCTTTTCAGATCCGCCTTCCTTGTAGAATTCCATCTTCTTGATGATCACGTCCTCAGGCGAGGCGAACGCTCCCTGCTGATCAGGAAATACGGCGCTTCTCCTCCTGCGGGGAAATTCCGCTTGTGAAAATGCCGTCTTTTTGGTCAGGATAATGTCAATTTTCAAGCCCGAACCTGCATGAATAATATTAAATTGACCTCGCGTTTTTATTTCCTCGTTGATCGTGTCCCTATCGCAATAATATTCATTCTGGGGGAAAAACGCGACAAACTGCTCGACCTGCCCGGGCTTTATATCCGCTACGATATCGATGTCCCTTGTAAAGCGAGGCTCACCGTAATAAGCGGAGGCCTGCGAACCGGTGATCATGTACGGTATCTTCAGTGTTTCCAATGCATGAACGACCAATCGCATCAGTTCACTCTGTTCCATAAGTCACCCGCCTGACAATTTCCTTTTGGATTTGCTCCCCCGTCCATTCGGGATGCAGGCTTTTCAGATGGGCGGTAATCCGTTTCTCAAAAAAAGACCATGCATCCCAAACCATACTTAGCCGTTCCGGGCCTGACTTGGTTTTGATTATTTCCGCGACTTTATCGTCCACTACCTCTATTTGTCCGGCGTCAAGCCTCATTGTTCTCTTTCCTCCGCTTCAATCTGCTCCAACTGACATTTGAGAACCAGTGCGTCCGTGCTGCAATAGATGCCTCTGGGGTTTCGGAATTTGATGGCAAATCTTCTTTGATGCATTCGTAAGAAGTCAGAAAACACCCAATTTCGTCATACCGGCGAACGCCGGTATCCAGTCTTTTCAATAAGTTCGATAACCACTGGACCCCGGTTTTCACCGGGGAGACGACTTTTTACGAGATCATCTTCTTTTCTTTGGCTATATTGTAAAACAACGCAAGCGGAGCACTATGATTCGGATCTTCACATATCTGGAGATTGGTAACACCCGGGGGTTGTTTGTCGAAATAACGGCATTCAAACCATTCGCCATTAATAACACATTGTGTCTTATCTGGTGAGACGTGACTAACGACTGAACGTCTTTCCTGAACGATTGAATATCAGCCACTAAGCAACCCCCGTGATCCGCATGAGCGGCATTGAAAATTGAAAAGTTCAAATTTACAGCATTTTACGCGGGAAGTCGTTTGACATCGCTAGTGTAGTGTCTCTTAAATGGACGGTGTTATATGATGATTTCTCATCGAAAACTTATCTTCGCATAAATATTTGCTGATGAATTTGTAGGGCGACCCTTTAGGGTTGCTGCTGTTCCGGCGCTTTCAGCAAGGCTAAAGCCTTGCCCTACAAGTTTGGCTGCGGCCTACTGCCGCGCTATGATAACACCAGTCGTCTGTGAGACACTACACTAGGATAGCATCACTATTCTTTAAAAACAAGAAGTTATTACAGTTTATACACTTAAAGGGTGGAATTTAACTGATGGCGGGAAGAAGGTCGGGTCTTTTGTCGCCGTTCGTTTTGAATGTGTCAGGAAGTAAACGTCTTCAGAAGCTCTATTATCGCCTTTTTTGCTTTTCTGGATTTTATGCGCCGGTACAGCTCCAGGAGCAAAGCTTCATCCTCCGGCATTTTCCCGTATGGTTCCCGGGTTTCCGCAACCGTTTCAGCGGTCGAAGCGAAGAAAAGCGTTAACGGCGCGTTGAGAGCCTTTGCTATCTGTTTCAGCCTTTCCACACTGATGTTGTCGCTGCCCTTCTCGTATTTCTGCACCTGCTGGTAGGAAACTCCTATAAGTTCCGAGAGCTTCATCTGGGTCATCCCGCGCGTTTTTCTGGCTTCCCTGATTATCTGGCCGATGCGCCTGCTTGGCTGTTTCATGCCTGTACTTTAGGAAAGATTGCTGCAAATGTCTATCAACCGCTAGTTGCATTTATCTGTTGACAATAACAACTTTAAGTAGCATAATCATACCGCTTTTTTAGAGATCCGGTAATCGCAGGAGAAAACATGGAGAATAAGAGAAGCGTTCTAGTTATTGAGGATTTTACGGCGGTCAGAGAATCACTATGCTCCATATTGGAGTCAGACGGTTTCGAAGTGATCGGATGTGAAGACGGCGTATCGGCGCTTGCAGCGGCCTCAGAAAAGCATTTCCATATAATCATTACGGATTATCGCATGCCGAACATAAGCGGAATCGATGTCACAAAACGACTTCGCAGGCGGTTCCCTGTATCTCTTATTATCGGAGTAAGCTCGGATGACATGACAACCGATTTTCTTATGGCGGGAGCGGATGCTTTCATCCTGAAACCGTATCAATATCGGGAACTGCAAAAAATTATCAGGCCGAAGCGACAATGAGTAGGGCCTTCATTAAATTTAGAAAAAGCCCGCTCGCCGCGTTGCCACAAGAGCCCTAATTCCTTTCCCTTGTTGCTCATTCTTTCTCCTCTTTTGTTTCAGCAACATCTTTAAATAAAAATCACAAGTACAACTATCAAAACTAAATTGTTACCTGTTTGTTGAATCGCTAATGCTTGATGCATTCGTAAGAAGTCAGAAAACACCCAATTTCGTCATACCGGCGAACGCCGGTATCAGTCTTTTCAATAAGTTCGATAACCACTGGACCCCGGTTTTCACCGGGGAGACGACTTTTTACGAGATCATCAATGCTTAAATCCCCTTTAATCCCCTTTTTCCAAAGGGGGGAGATCATTTTATTCCCTCTTTGTAAAAGAGGAGCCTGGGAGATTTAACACAAATTATTATGTTTGCTTTAGACTGCAGTCCGACCGAAAGGAATAGCCTCCTTCGATATCAGTATGATTTTACTTTGATAAACAGAAAAGAAACTGCTAATATGAAACATAAATCGCCACTGAACTCTAACGGGTAAATACAAACTCCGTTGTCATCAACGGCAAAATAAGAAGAATTATGGTGGAACAAAAAAACCCCGGAGAAGACAAGGCGTGGGAGATCGCTCGCCACCATGAATCCCGAAGAAGTATGCAGGGCCGCGGCTGTTTCGTGTGATTCCGCATCCGGTATTTACACTGTCACGTCCTTCGGCATGCAATTTTCAGTGTCCGTCAAGGACAAAACCATATCAAGCACAGCGCCGGGAAGCGAGGTGCTGCTGAAAAAACTCGGCTATTTTTTCCGGCTTTCGGTCCTGTGGTACCTGGTAAATGCCAAGGACGTAGCCTGTACGGGCACGCTTGTAAAGCTCCAGAGCATCAAAGGCGGGGAGATTTTCACGAAGGGATCGCATGTTCTGCCGCTCGATCCCGTCGCCGCTAAATACGGCAGGAACAAGGAAGCCTTCATTGCCAAGGGGAAACAGCTGAGCGGCGAGTTCGAGAAGATAGGCGACGCAGCCTTGCGTCTGCATCCGCTGCCGCGGATCCCGGTCATTGTAACGTTGTGGCTCGAAGACGAGGAGTTTCCCGCCCGCGCAGATCTGCTGCTCGATTCCACATGCACCTTACAGGTCCCCATGGATATTGTCTGGTCAATCGCCATGATGACGCTGTTGCTGCTTTAGCGATTAGATAACAAGATTTTGTCCTGCTGCTCCCGCATGCCCACATGTCTTTTATGCCCGCCCTCACACCGCTCTATACAACAAATATATTTGCCGCAAAAAATGGACAAAAGGCGCACATTATGACTGTTATAAGTCTTTGAGTTTCTTTTACGACCTTTTGCTCCTTTTCACGGCTAAACGTTTTACTTTTTTCCTGTGCAATCCAGAGGTCAGTTTGACATGCCTTGTCTTCGGTGCAATAATTTTTTTATTAAAGAGATGGAGGTACTATGAAAACACTCGTAATCGGATGCACCGGAACGGTAGGAAGCTATGTCGTTCAAGGATTGAGGGATAAAGGCGTGAACGTGCGCTGCATGACCCACACTCCGGAGAAAATAAGAAGCGTGCCTGATAATTTCGAGGTAGCGATCGCGGACCTGGACAAGCCCGAAACACTGGGACCCGCGTTCAGCGCCGTTGACAATGTTTTCATCGCGATCCCGGTCGACCCCAATGAGACGGCCCAGGGCTTGACCGTGGTCGACCCCAATGAGACGGCCCAGGGCTTGACCGTGGTCGAGGCTGCCAGAACTGCCGGTGTAAATAAGATCGTCTATATGTCCGTATATATGCCCAGGGGATCGGATATTATTCCACATTTCAAAAGCAAGATCGCTGTCGAGAATGCAATAAAGGAATCGGGCATTCCGTACACCATTCTGAGACCGAACGATTTTTCCAGAACGACCGGTCGATAATAAGCATCATTACGGCATACGGAATTTATCCTACGCCTCTCGGTTCGATGGGAGTAGACAGGGTCGATGCCCGTGATGTTGCGGACTGCGCCGTAAACGCGCTGACAGAGCCCGGCCATGATGGAGAGACTTATTCGCTCCATGGTCCCGACCTCCTCACCGCCAACGATATGGCCAGGGTTTATAGCAAATACGTAGGCCGTGATGTCCGGTATGCGGGAAACGATCTCGACGTTTGGGTGCAGCATGTAAAAAATGTGATGCCGGAATGGCTTTACCGGGATAACCGGATCATGTACAAATTTTTCCAGGACCACGGCATGGTCGCAAGCAAAGGCGACCTGGAAAAACAACTGAAGCTGCTCGGGCATCAGCCGCGAGCCTTTGAGAACTTTGCACAGGAACTGGCAGAAGAATGGAAGAGCTCGCTGATTTATGCGGCGTAAAACGCGAGAGACGGCGGATGAAAACCAGACGGACGAGGGACGATGGACGAGCGAAACTGGAAGGACACGGAGATGGAAGATGTTTCGTCCCACGTCCTAGCGAAGTTGGCGGTCGTCCATCAATTAACCTGAAAAAAGCAGTTGGACACGGATAAAATCTGATCAACACGGATTTATAGGAAGTTACGAACAGTAATGGATTCACCCAAAAGGCGAGATGGCTTTTTGCTCTATCACATTGTTTTGATCCGCTGTTTCCGTGTTCATCCGTGTTCAAATGCCGTTTTTAGGATTAAGAATAAGAGCTCTCCCTGGGGCTTCAAAAGGATAATCGATGAACGCTGACAAGGTTGTCCGGAAAGAACTGCTCGCGCTTCTCGAAGGCGGGAACGCGCATATGGAGTTTATCGAGGCTATAGACAGCTTTCCGATGGAATACATCAACAGGAAAGCTTCCCGTGTCCCTTATACTCCGTGGCATTTTCTGGAGCATATGAGGATCGCCCAGTGGGACATCCTGGAATTTATTCGGAACCCGAACCATGTGTCGCCGGACTACCCTGCAAGGTTACCGGCCGCGCCCGGACCAGCGGGCCGATGAGAGACAGTGGAAAAAAACAGTGAGCGCTTTTCGCGCCGATTTGAAGGCCCTGGAGCGCATAGTCGAAGACCCCGGGACAGACCTTTTCGGCCCTATCCCGCACGCAAAAAACTATACCGTCTTCAGGGAAATTCTGGTTGCTGCGGACCATAACGCGTATCATATCGGAGAATTCGCATTGCTGAGGCAGGTAATGGATATCTGGCCTGCGGAAAATCAGTATTTGACCGGAACGGCGGACTGATATTCTGAAATGAGCCAAAAGTAAGATTCAATTTTTAACTTTGCGGCTTCATGGCTTTGTGTGAGACAAGGCTTCTTACGACTTGATCAAAAATTAAACTTACAAGGGCGATTTGCGGGTTATTGTTCTCGACCCATGGATAGGGCCGGAATAATGAGGACTTTCAGAATGGCTGATCGAAAAGATCAGCAGTGAGCGGTTGACGGACGCAACAGCCGCCTTCTTTCCGCGGAGCCTGGACCCTGCCAGATCAATACGGCTGCGGGAAGCATGAATTGCCGTTTCGGCCTCGATATCGAGATTCGTGCCGATGATCTCAGAACGCACTGCACGGAGCCCAATTGCAGTGCCGGCAATGCGGCAATTTTCAAAAATAACATCCGAGTGTGAAATCTCGATCTGATCGATGGTCGCGTTGGCGATCCTTACCCCGGTACAGTGATTCAATTCGATTTTCTTATAACTTCCCGTTAATACAAGATCACGCTGATGATTGAAGCGAACAATTCGGGTTTCAGACTTCTGCGGCGCGGTAACCTGCTTTGCGGAGTCTTGCGCGCGTCCGGGAACGAGCTCCGACTTCACTATTCTCAAGAATTCTTCCGGGTTGTCCATCATGGGCACATGCCCCGACCCGGCAATAGTTTCCAGGCGGGCCTCCGGCAGTCGACCCAGAAGCGCCTTGGCTGTTCGTATCGGCGCGATAGTGTCGTCTCCTCCCCAGATAAGCAGCGTCGGGACCCGGAGCTGTTCAACGCCTGCGCTGAAGTCCTCCAGTATAGTGGCCAAGCCGGAGATCTTTTTAGGATCGCCGCCAAGCATAAGTTTACGCAGAGGGGCGCTGTGCAGTGCTTGTTCCATTTTCCCGGCCCGCTCGTCATTAGACAGCTCGTCGAAGATGAACCGGACAAAGTCATCAAACTCATCGGTCCTCAGCAGCAGCCGCATTCCCGCCCCCGCCTCCCGTTCCTTCATCGTATACATCCCTTTGAGGAAGGCTGTACGATGAAGTATACCGGCTGCATCCACCAGGATGAGGCGCTGCAGACGGTCCGGATAGTCAACCGCATACCGGAGCGCTATCGCGCCGCCCATGGAATGACCTGCCAGCACAAAGGGTTTTTGCCCGACATACCGGTTGACCAGCCACTGTATGAACACTGCATACCGCGCAGGCGAATAGAGCAGATTGCTTTTGCTTGAGCGGCTGTAACCGGGAAGATCGAAGGCCAGAACGTGGTACCGTTGAGCGAGCCCCGGGATCACGGCTTCCCAGTCCCTCGCCGCACGGTCGCCCGCGCCGTGCACGAGGACAATACTCGTATCGTGCTCTTTGCCTGCCTCGGTCACATAAACAGTTCCGTTAAACACCGGCTCCTGGACCAGCATTTCCCTGTTTATCACGCGGCCGGAGCCGGCGACAGCCGTGGAGCGCGGATCAGCGTCCGGGACAACGGTTTCCGTCCCGGCAACCACGGGAATCATGATTAAAAGCGAAAGCAGGAGGATCGTGATTTTCATTTGCTTACCCACAGAAGCTTTTTATAGTGAAAGAGCATTTGGGCACAGTTTTCAAAAATTAATACCGTTTTCGAGGCATCAAAAGAATGCTTGACTCACCCATGTGGTACCGTCTTCTTGGCCGTCATTTGTTTGGTTATATCCGCTTTTATCTGTTTTTATCCGCGTCCCAGGCTGTTTTTTGAATTATTACTCTTTTTCTAAGACAATAAATGTGATACTGAACACTTTTTTCACTTTTCACTTTTCACTTTTCAGTTTGCAATTTGAAATTTGAAATTTGAAATTTGAAATTCGCAATTCGCAATTCGCAATTAATATTCTATCCCGGCAATCTGGGTTCGTGGCCTGCAAAGGCTTCTATTGCTTCTTTTGCCCTATCTGTCACATTGATGAATCTGATTCCGTAGCGTCTGAGGTTAGAGTCCAGCGGCGGTTTTATGGTCCTGGTCACTTCGCCGGAAATGTCGACCTGTGTTCCGGACAGAGAAAATGAACAACTTACTCGATCCCCCTGTGCAAGCTGTTGGTCGGTCTCTATCAGTATGCCGGTTAGACTGATATTCTCGGATTTGCAGAAGAAGGATGCGCCCGTTTCCCTGCCTTCAACCTTCACGTTCAGCAGCACCCGGTACGACTTCCGTCCGGAAATATCCAGAAACTGTTGCGCCTTTTCGAGCAGGAGACCGGTTTCGAGCGGCAGGGTGAAAACTTCGTTTACCCGGCACCGGTTGCACCTTTCGCGTGCCTCGCTCGCATCCGCGCAGATCAGGAGCAGGGAAACGGTCCTCAGTTCCTTGGATTCCCTTATTGTGGAGCATAACTGTTCAGCCGGCATGCCTGGCGTTTCAAGAAGCATGATGATCAAATCGGCTTTTTCCCTGCGGTGTAGCGTGAGCACTTCATCGCCGGAGGCAGCGGTGAAAATAGCAAGGTCGGTTCTGTTCAGAAAGCTTTTTTCCTTGGTGAGCAGCTCCCTCACCTCTTCGGTAATGACGATTTTTTTCATTCTTGACCGGCCGGCCGGCATTCCATCCGGCAAGCTTATGCTCCTTTCTGGACCCTTTGACCCTTCATAAGAATATCTCCGCACAAAGACAACAGTATTTTCCATCAAGTTTCTTCAACTATCTTTTCCGCAAGATACATTTTTATGAGCGACTGATAGGGCACGTCCCGCTTGTTTGCCCGTAGCTTTATGTGTTCGATAAGAGCCTCCGGCAGCCTGATGGAGATCGTTCTGGTCGACGGTTTGAGATTCGGGAACAGGACCTTTTTTGCCTTAGCGTAGTCCACATACTCTGCGGAGTCATGGGATTCCCAAAAACGGGCCTCCTCCCGCTCATTCTTGAACTTCGGTATCTTCTTCAGTTTTTTCATGATAAATGCGCCTCTCTTTCCGGCTCATATCCCGGGCAGATATAACCCTGATCTTGTTCTTTCGTATGGTAAATGCTATGAAAAGCAGTCTATTGACGTCGGTTTTGCCCAGAGCAAAGTACCGGACTTCGATCTCCGAATGAGGCGGCGCATCCAGGTTCACGACAAACGGACTGTTAAAAAATACTTCTTCGCATTCCGAAGACCTCACTCCGTGTTTTTGCCGGCTTTTCTCCATATTTCCTTTGTCCCACTCGAAACCGGCAATGCCCTGGAAAATGTCCATATGCCTCCTTGTATATATCTAATATATACAATAATTTATTTCCTGTCAATAGGGTTTACATTGATGCGCTTTTTACCGGAGACCCTTGAGCTGCCGAGAATGATTCTTTACCCCGCTGCTGCAGAAAATCCCTGGAATAGTCAAGTTCACGAGAAATGGTCGTTGAAGGGCTCTATCAGCGCAGTCGTGGAGACAGACTGCTGTGCCCCTCCAACGATTATTTGCAACAATGGGGTTTACATCCCCTGCCCTTATGTCTATAATCATTAATCCTATAAAAAGCAGTTAACCGCAGAGAACTCACCCTGCACTCGCGATTCCACTCGTAACCGCTGGGCGCAGGCAATGATCGCAGAGAAAAATCAAACATTTGGAGTGTAATGCCGGCATCACCAAGACGGCGAATACTTGGTAATATTCTTTTTCTTGATTTTCTTTGCGTTCTTTGCGGCCAAACAAGAGCAACTGTCGTTTTTAGGTTAATATTGTTCCAGCGGAGGTAATCAACCGTGAGAAAAACAGCGTTGCTCATGATTGTCTTGCTGCTGTTCAGTTGTATAAACAGGAAACCTGAAACCGCGTCACCTGACCGGTCATTGGCCGACCGCCATATGAAAAACGTCACGCAGCTTACCTTCGAGGGCGACAACGGCGAGGCGTATTTTTCCAGGGATGGGGCCAAACTCATTTTTCAGTCCAATCGCGGCGGATACGGCTGCGACAAGATATGGACCATGAACAGCGACGGCTCAGATAAACGGATGGTGAGCCCGGATCATGGCGCTAATACTTGCTCCTTTTTCTTTCCGGATAACAACAAAATCATTTTTTCTTCCACGAACCATATCCCGGGGGACTGCCCTGCACCTCCAAAGACACCGGGCGGCGCCCGCTATGTCTGGCCGCTCCATCCGTACGATATTTTTATTGCGAATCCTGACGGCACGGATTTGAAGAGGATCACTGACAATCCTGAATACGACGCCGAACCCGTTGTGTCTCCCGACGGCAGACAGGTCGTTTTCGGCTCGCAGCGCAACGGGAATTTCGATGTGTACATTATGAACGCCGACGGAAAAAACGTCCGCCGCCTTACGGACCGGACGGGATACAACGGGGGACCGTGGTTTTCGCCTGACGGGAAGAAGATTGTCTGGAGGGCCTGGTATCCGGAGAGTGAAGCGGAAAAAGCTCAATGGAGGGAGTGCATGGAGAATAACTATATTCTTGCATTCCCGCTCGACCTCTGGGTAATGGAAGCCGACGGAGCGAATAAAACAATGATACTCAAGAACGGGGCCACGAATTTCGCTCCGTCCTGGCACCCCGACGGCAAGCGAATCATCTTTGCCAGCAACAGGGACGACTGGCATGAAGACATCAAGAAGTTCGGGCACAACTTCGAGCTTTATCTGATCAATATGGACGGGACAGGCCTTGAGCGGATAACATTCAATACCGTGTTCGACAGCTTTCCTATGTTTTCGCCTGACGGAAAGAAACTTGCCTGGGCATCGAACCGGAACCCGCAAAAACCGCATCAGACCGATATATTTATAGCAGATTGGGAGGAATGAGTAGTGCGGATCACGGCAACTGGACGCAGATGAACGCAGATTTGCACAGATAAACCAAAAAGAATGAGATTGGTATTGGCCAAAAAAGCGCTTCATCGTTCAAGCCTAAGATTTTTAAAAGATCCGCGTTTATCCGATTTTTCTGCGTCCAAATGGTCTTTTCAGATTTTATGGATATTGCTAATGGTTAGCATTTACCGGGGAAATTAAAATATGAACATTCAAATCAACAAAGAAGAATATGCCGACTTGGTGGACCTGCTTCATATAGCGCATTGGGTGCTGAGCGCGCATAAGACCCAGAAAGATCCGCACATAGAAAAGTACGAAGAGCTTATCCAGAAATTCTTTTCTCTTGCGCGGGATATGGGCCGCGACGACCTTATTCAATACAACGGACGTATGGGAAAGTTCATTCCGAGCATTAAATTCGAGGAAACATCGCAGGCCTGGGAATTCATCGACGACTTTACGAATGACACCTTCTGGGATGAATTATCCAACCGGCTAACCCAGAGAGACCTTGAGCGGCAGGAAGGCGGCCAGGAAAACGTGAACCGGCTGAGCATGGAAGAGCGCTTCAAGCTCGAGGGCTCCATCCTGGAGCGGTATTCGAGAGAATTTTCAGAACACGGAATCGAGCGGCTCGAGATAGTCGAACAATTCGGCACGGCCCCATGGGGCTCTCCGAAAACATCCGACTAAAGCCTAATAGTTATTTCTAAATCGAACGGGGGAACATAACCGCGTTCCCATGAACCAGCCGTCACGGTCCATCCCACATTCGGGGAACACTTCTTAACCTCAAAAAGCCTGCAGACGTTACCGGCTTCTTCCCGCATACTCGGGGAACATTTGATATCGCGTTGTACCTGAGCCTGTGCGTCGGTTCATCCCCGCACACACGGGGAACATTTGGACCAAGGCGACCGCGTCGCCGTTCCCAACGGTTCATCCCCGCACACACGGGGAACATAAAAAAGGCTAGCACGATCAGCTGGTTCTTCGGTTCATCCCCGCACACACGGGGAACATAGACGTCGGCCACTGAGTAAGCCGCGCTCGTCTATCGGTTCATCCCCGCACACACGGGGAACATATCAGGCCGTTCAGGTGCCAGACTTGTGGTTCCGGTTCATCCCCGCACACACGGGGAACATAAGTGCCTAAGCACGTCCAGATTGCCCTATGCGGTTCATCCCCGCACACACGGGGAACATGTAAATTCGCTGAGATGTTCCCGGATGTTCGCCGGTTCATCCCCGCACACACGGGGAACATTTGAGGAGGCCGGCCTGGGCGGCGTTGGTGTTCGGTTCATCCCCGCACACACGGGGAACATCGTCGTATCCTGGAATGTCTCAACGTCTATAGCGGTTCATCCCCGCACACACGGGGAACATATCTTTTTGCACAAGCGCGCTGCCGCACTCAACGGTTCATCCCCGCACACACGGGGAACATTGCCCTTTCGCTTACCTACGTGGAACCAACTGCGGTTCATCCCCGCACACACGGGGAACATAGAGCATTGAAGTGGTTTAAGCATGCCATCTACGGTTCATCCCCGCACACACGGGGAACATGCTGCCAGTCTAGCCAAGAACCTCACTGTTAACGGTTCATCCCCGCACACACGGGGAACATGAAGAGGCGCATGTGATCGGCGACAATGTTATCGGTTCATCCCCGCACACACGGGGAACATGATGTACAGATGTGTGAGCGCAACCGCGGGGCCGGTTCATCCCCGCACACACGGGGAACATAGATCCACAAGCATAACCAGACAAACCAGATTTTCGGTTCATCCCCGCACACACGGGGAACATGCCGCCGCGCTCGCTGTTCTTATGAGCAATTTCGCGGTTCATCCCCGCACACACGGGGAACATAGCTGCTCGTCCGCAGGCAGACCGCATTCCAACGGTTCATCCCCGCACACACGGGGAACATCAGACCACAAGCAAACCTGATAAACCAGATTTCGGTTCATCCCCGCACACACGGGGAACATAGCCCCTGCCAGTGTGCAAGACTGACAAGAGACGGTTCATCCCCGCACACACGGGGAACATGGTACGTTTGCAGAGTCAAAGAACTTTATGAACCGGTTCATCCCCGCACACACGGGGAACATCCCAGGCGTTCATATCGTTGCGCCCAAACGTACGGTTCATCCCCGCACACACGGGGAACATGAGTCGATAACGATCTATGCCTGTAATGTTCTTCGGTTCATCCCCGCACACACGGGGAACATCTTCTTAGGCCGTTCAGGACCTCATTTGCCGGTTCATCCCCGCACACACGGGGAACATGGGCCATTACTACGAGAGAAGGCGCCTACTCGGTTCATCCCCGCACACACGGGGAACATACGTTCATCCTGAAGGGCGGCTCACCGGCATCGGTTCATCCCCGCACACACGGGGAACATGGATCGCGCAGGGAAAGTTCAACGTGTCGGCCGGTTCATCCCCGCACACACGGGGAACATTCGAGGCCGACGGCATAACCACCGCAGGCACCGGTTCATCCCCGCACACACGGGGAACATCGTTGCTTTGAAAAGTTTTAATGTAGAATCTCGGTTCATCCCCGCACACACGGGGAACATCAGAACTCCGTGTCGTAGCCAAAGCAACATTCGGTTCATCCCCGCACACACGGGGAACATCGGTCCCTTTCAAGAATGTCCAGAACTTCTGCGGTTCATCCCCGCACACACGGGGAACATGGGGCATAGAGCGCCACTCCCTTTTCCGTTTCCGGTTCATCCCCGCACACACGGGGAACATATGCTTACGGCTTGCGCGAGGACACACAATATCGGTTCATCCCCGCACACACGGGGAACATAAACGTATCGTTTTTAATGCCATCTAACATGCCGGTTCATCCCCGCACACACGGGGAACATTTGTCGGGGAATAATGCCCCGTATTCTTCTATCGGTTCATCCCCGCACACACGGGGAACATTTTAAGGGCAACGAATTTCATGACGCCGATTACGGTTCATCCCCGCACACACGGGGAACATGAGTGATCGTCCACCAGCCCGTAATAGCAGGGCGGTTCATCCCCGCACACACGGGGAACATGGTCCATTGTTGGCCATTACGCCGCCTCCTTCGGTTCATCCCCGCACACACGGGGAACATCGCCGAACCTGGCACGGATACCATTTTCCGTGCCGGTTCATCCCCGCACACACGGGGAACATAGGCGCCATCCTTCTGACTGCTTCGTAACTCGCGGTTCATCCCCGCACACACGGGGAACATGCCCGCAGTGCTTACAGTGACGCCGGTCTGCGCGGTTCATCCCCGCACACACGGGGAACATTGTAGCAGACCAAAAACCCATGAGTATGGAGCGGTTCATCCCCGCACACACGGGGAACATTAATTACAGGTTCTCACGCAGTAACTAAGGTTCGGTTCATCCCCGCACACACGGGGAACATGATTTCTGCGAGCTTCAGGGACTACCGCGAGACGGTTCATCCCCGCACACACGGGGAACATAGCAGCAGGATCGCTCCGGATCGCACTGGACTCGGTTCATCCCCGCACACACGGGGAACATAAGATGGGCATTGCCTTTGCCGGGACCATAACCGGTTCATCCCCGCACACACGGGGAACATTGCATATACCACGGCCGCTTTTCGAGTCCTGCCGGTTCATCCCCGCACACACGGGGAACATGCAGCCGGAGACCGCGTCCACCAGATCCAGGGCGGTTCATCCCCGCACACACGGGGAACATCTCATCTGCGCCGCCGATCCGTTCTACTCGCTCGGTTCATCCCCGCACACACGGGGAACATTCAAGATAAAATATTAAATTTTTGTATATAAACGGTTCATCCCCGCACACACGGGGAACATATGGTGCCGAGGCCAGAGCGTTATGGCTCGTGCGGTTCATCCCCGCACACACGGGGAACATAAGTTTTTAGTCAACAGCCAACTCGAAGACGACGGTTCATCCCCGCACACACGGGGAACATGGCTTGTCGTTTTCCAGGAGCGAAAGCTCCGTCGGTTCATCCCCGCACACACGGGGAACATACCATCGCCCTATACGACGGACACGGCCCATCGGTTCATCCCCGCACACACGGGGAACATCCGCAGTATTCCAGGGTCCCATCAACGTCTATCGGTTCATCCCCGCACACACGGGGAACATCCAGAACATAGGTTCGTAAAATAATGGACTTTCGGTTCATCCCCGCACACACGGGGAACATCCATACAGGCCGACCAAAAGGAGGAAGTCATGCGGTTCATCCCCGCACACACGGGGAACATAACGCCGACGACGATGCGTCCATATGGTGCGCCGGTTCATCCCCGCACACACGGGGAACATCCCTTGTCGGTCTTGCACACTGGCAGAGGCTTCGGTTCATCCCCGCACACACGGGGAACATTGATGAGCCGAAGCCGAAAACCGTCTCTCAACCGGTTCATCCCCGCACACACGGGGAACATCCTTTTATCCCGAGGTTTTATACCATGTCCGACGGTTCATCCCCGCACACACGGGGAACATATCTATCACGGGACCGCGGGAAAGTATATTCGCGGTTCATCCCCGCACACACGGGGAACATATTAACGCGAAGGGGTGAGGCGATGGATCAGACGGTTCATCCCCGCACACACGGGGAACATGTGGGCGCGGAGTTCGAGACCGGGAAAAATTTCGGTTCATCCCCGCACACACGGGGAACATCAAGGTGATCCAGGCGAAGAACGGGGGCATCTCGGTTCATCCCCGCACACACGGGGAACATAAGAAGGGCAAGATACTCGAATATAGTTTGCCCGGTTCATCCCCGCACACACGGGGAACATCGCGAGCTGGGCGCGGATGTAAAGACGCTCGACGGTTCATCCCCGCACACACGGGGAACATTTCTTCGTCGTCTTTTTTGGGCCAGATATCCTCGGTTCATCCCCGCACACACGGGGAACATGCCGCGTCATTCACCAGCGCCCGTAGCGCGGCCGGTTCATCCCCGCACACACGGGGAACATCGTCCTCGCTCGCCGCGAGAAGAGCATCGTCGCGGTTCATCCCCGCACACACGGGGAACATTTGATCTCCCGCTCCTTCGTGATCGAGGAGGGCGGTTCATCCCCGCACACACGGGGAACATAGAAGAGGACGACCGGCTGAAGCGCGTGCAGTCGGTTCATCCCCGCACACACGGGGAACATGCCTCCACCTTCGCCTGAGCAGCCGGATCATCCGGTTCATCCCCGCACACACGGGGAACATCTGGCGAGATACAGGATAATATCGTTAAGCGTCGGTTCATCCCCGCACACACGGGGAACATTCGACCCATGCCCGCTGCATCTCCGCCTTCGTCGGTTCATCCCCGCACACACGGGGAACATGACAATTGGGCGACAGCGGAGCTGATAAATTTCGGTTCATCCCCGCACACACGGGGAACATCCTATTCGAGGAAGTAAAGGCATGAAAACCCTCGGTTCATCCCCGCACACACGGGGAACATTAATCTGCTGCTCGGTGAGATGGGTATTAACTCGGTTCATCCCCGCACACACGGGGAACATATCGTAAATGCAGGCACCAGGTTAAACGGTATCGGTTCATCCCCGCACACACGGGGAACATTTTACGATCAGCATCTTCTCGTTTCGCAATATCGGTTCATCCCCGCACACACGGGGAACATCGCCGCGACATATCTCGGCACAACGAGTCAGACGGTTCATCCCCGCACACACGGGGAACATCGCTCTGTCCACGTGTCCGCTTCATATTTGGCCGGTTCATCCCCGCACACACGGGGAACATCCCGCGGCCTGGGTGCTCTATGCCGGATCCACCGGTTCATCCCCGCACACACGGGGAACATCCGTGGGGAAAAACGGCATCACGGTCTCCGAGCGGTTCATCCCCGCACACACGGGGAACATCGTGCCTGCAGGGAAAGACTTCGGCTATAGAACGGTTCATCCCCGCACACACGGGGAACATTCGTGCAGAAACGGATCAGGGTATTTCGGAGTCGGTTCATCCCCGCACACACGGGGAACATGATTTGCGATCGCAGCTGTCCGGATCGTGGACCGGTTCATCCCCGCACACACGGGGAACATTCATCGAGCTGCTCGAGCACGATCTTCCGGAACGGTTCATCCCCGCACACACGGGGAACATGCTTGATTATTCCGCTTGTTATGCTCCTCTGCCGGTTCATCCCCGCACACACGGGGAACATGTGCGGTACGATCGGCCTGGGACGTTCTTCTACGGTTCATCCCCGCACACACGGGGAACATCTGTACGTGATCGGGATATCGGGATCGGTATTCGGTTCATCCCCGCACACACGGGGAACATAAGAAATTGCGGAGAGAACTATCTCAATCAGACGGTTCATCCCCGCACACACGGGGAACATAAGATCGGGGTATAGATGCCGAGTTTGTCATCCGGTTCATCCCCGCACACACGGGGAACATCTTCTCATCACCAGCGCGCCCGCATAAAACTTCGGTTCATCCCCGCACACACGGGGAACATCTTCTCATCACCAGCGCGCCCGCATAAAACTTCGGTTCATCCCCGCACACACGGGGAACATCTCGACGCCTTCGAGCATCTCGTCTTTGTGCGCGGTTCATCCCCGCACACACGGGGAACATTTCCGTCCACTCGACAACGCCCCATATGCCGTCGGTTCATCCCCGCACACACGGGGAACATGCCTCCGCGTGTGGTCGCCACCGGGTAAGTTGCGGTTCATCCCCGCACACACGGGGAACATATCTTCTTCCTCGGGCCAGAGCACCTCGACGCCGGTTCATCCCCGCACACACGGGGAACATCGGGAAATGGAATACCACGGCATGCGTCCCCTCGGTTCATCCCCGCACACACGGGGAACATTTCACCTGGGTGCTGATGCTGACCGCTTCGGTCGGTTCATCCCCGCACACACGGGGAACATCATTACAAAACGCGTCCCAGTCCTGCCTCAAACGGTTCATCCCCGCACACACGGGGAACATCCGCGCATGATAAAGTCATTCGGCTTCATGCCCGGTTCATCCCCGCACACACGGGGAACATTTATCATTCAATGCATGCGCCCCAACCTTCACCGGTTCATCCCCGCACACACGGGGAACATAGGTCCTTCTTCGCCAAGCCGAGCGCCCATTCCGGTTCATCCCCGCACACACGGGGAACATAGCGGGTGCTTAACGATCATGTGACATCAAGCCGGTTCATCCCCGCACACACGGGGAACATTTCAAGGTCGTTGTGCTGCAGGCTGCGTAAACCGGTTCATCCCCGCACACACGGGGAACATCCTGCAGGGGACCGGGTCCCGGCTCCGTCGGTCGGTTCATCCCCGCACACACGGGGAACATTCGACGGAGGCGAGCTTTCGACCACGTCGGTCCGGTTCATCCCCGCACACACGGGGAACATTTACTTGTAGGAGCTTTTATAGTTTTTATTCTCGGTTCATCCCCGCACACACGGGGAACATAGCTCGCGGACAGAGTCATAGTGGATCCCGGTCGGTTCATCCCCGCACACACGGGGAACATGGGGAACTTGCAGTTTTTTGGATTGCTCGTTCCGGTTCATCCCCGCACACACGGGGAACATTACCGGCTGCCCATTGTATTCTATCCTCTCAACGGTTCATCCCCGCACACACGGGGAACATAACGGCCTCCCACATTCGGGACAGTAGTTTACCGGTTCATCCCCGCACACACGGGGAACATATCGCCAGTTCCTGCACCGCCGTTTTTTCTAGCGGTTCATCCCCGCACACACGGGGAACATAGCCACTTCTCGATATCAACAAGCGCGGATTTCGGTTCATCCCCGCACACACGGGGAACATCCGTCGTTACGCGGTTACACCATAAACAGCATCGGTTCATCCCCGCACACACGGGGAACATGCCCTTGTTGCTTGTGAATATCTGGTCTCGACCGGTTCATCCCCGCACACACGGGGAACATTCATTGCCCTCAAACTTCCACGCCATTTCAGCCGGTTCATCCCCGCACACACGGGGAACATCTGAAGGACCGCGGAATGAAAGAGATGTTCTACGGTTCATCCCCGCACACACGGGGAACATAGGAGCGAGAACGCCCGCATGAACTCATCCGCCGGTTCATCCCCGCACACACGGGGAACATACCCTGGCAGCGGCTGCAACGGCGGAGAATAACGGTTCATCCCCGCACACACGGGGAACATTTCGCGTAGGCGTTCCCGAGCAGCTCCTGGATCGGTTCATCCCCGCACACACGGGGAACATATAACAACCGGCACAATGATCGACGTGGGACTCGGTTCATCCCCGCACACACGGGGAACATCATCACTTCCGGGTTGATTGCCATAGGCTCCTCGGTTCATCCCCGCACACACGGGGAACATTCGCGATCCAAAAGGCCCAGCGCTCCACTGGTCGGTTCATCCCCGCACACACGGGGAACATATCGATCCGGCCCCTGCAGCTCCGACTCAGGGCGGTTCATCCCCGCACACACGGGGAACATGTCGCCATGATAATTGCCTCCTGTTAGCCCACGGTTCATCCCCGCACACACGGGGAACATAGGATCTCGGAGTCCATCGCAAGCTCGATCGTCGGTTCATCCCCGCACACACGGGGAACATGTGATCGCCCTCGGGACCGGTGATACCTGCGACGGTTCATCCCCGCACACACGGGGAACATCCCGCGGCCTGGGTGCTCTATGCCGGATCCACCGGTTCATCCCCGCACACACGGGGAACATTTAGAGGTGACAACCGGCGCATTCTTTACAGCCGGTTCATCCCCGCACACACGGGGAACATATGAGCAGATCGAACAGGAAGTCGTCGAAGTCGGTTCATCCCCGCACACACGGGGAACATTTCGGGTCCTCGTGCAGCGCCTCGTAGACAAACGGTTCATCCCCGCACACACGGGGAACATTCGGCGTCATCCGATGATTTTCCTGACCTGCGCGGTTCATCCCCGCACACACGGGGAACATTTGAACACGGGCGGGCTCTCCAGGTGCTTGTACGGTTCATCCCCGCACACACGGGGAACATTCGACCTGCACCTTCAGGAGGGAGGAGAGGACCGGTTCATCCCCGCACACACGGGGAACATATCGATCAGCGGCGGGATCGGCCAGGGCGCTTCGGTTCATCCCCGCACACACGGGGAACATGCGGCATAGCGCTTCGCGCTTTACGGAAGCGGCGGTTCATCCCCGCACACACGGGGAACATTTGATGGCGGCGATGGAAGGCTCCTCGACGGTCGGTTCATCCCCGCACACACGGGGAACATTCCTGCCGATCTCGGCCTCGGCCGCGGCCGGCCGGTTCATCCCCGCACACACGGGGAACATCCGGTTATACACGCAAAGGACGCAAAGGAAATCGGTTCATCCCCGCACACACGGGGAACATTTCCTCGGAGCGTGAGCGCTGCGCCGTCCCACCGGTTCATCCCCGCACACACGGGGAACATGCAGCACGGATTACGGCGCGACCTGGCAGGACCGGTTCATCCCCGCACACACGGGGAACATGGCCCAGTCCCTCTCGTCACTATCGCGTTCAGCGGTTCATCCCCGCACACACGGGGAACATTCAAGGAAAACGCCGAGCTGAGCAAAAAGCAGCGGTTCATCCCCGCACACACGGGGAACATACGGGTGGGCGGGAGGGAGGCGGTTTTGAGCGCGGTTCATCCCCGCACACACGGGGAACATATGCGCGCAAGTTCCGAATCGATGGTGTTCAGCGGTTCATCCCCGCACACACGGGGAACATTCGCTGAGGAGATCGAAGAAAAGGACGGGCATCGGTTCATCCCCGCACACACGGGGAACATGCGGTCAACCCTGCCGAATATTAGGAGCGGACCGGTTCATCCCCGCACACACGGGGAACATTTTCTTCAAACGTCCGCAGCTTTTCAAAGAAGCGGTTCATCCCCGCACACACGGGGAACATCTGCAGGTCCGCCACGGTCTTTGCCAGATCGCCGGTTCATCCCCGCACACGCGGGGAACATCACCCCTTAGAACGGACACTCACTGTCATCGTCGGTTCATCCCCGCACACACGGGGAACATGAAAGCGCCTCTGCAGCGTCTTCCTCGAAGTGCGGTTCATCCCCGCACACACGGGGAACATCGCAACCTGCTCCGGCGTCATATCGTTTTCTCCGGTTCATCCCCGCACACACGGGGAACATTGCTCCAGCGCCTCATCTAAATTTCGTGCGACCGGTTCATCCCCGCACACACGGGGAACATCGAAGACAATTTCGGACGCATGGTTTCAGCTGCGGTTCATCCCCGCACACACGGGGAACATCAGTCCCCGATATTCTTCGGGTCTTCCATCAGCGGTTCATCCCCGCACACACGGGGAACATTGCACCACACACACAGCCTCACTGATTCGGGCCGGTTCATCCCCGCACACACGGGGAACATCGCGTAAATTCGCGGCTAACTGCCGCTGTAATCGGTTCATCCCCGCACACACGGGGAACATCTCGCGGCCCCAGGAGGGAACGGTCATCGACTCGGTTCATCCCCGCACACACGGGGAACATATCACTATATCCGCGTGAACGCAGACGGCACGCGGTTCATCCCCGCACACACGGGGAACATCTCGCATTCCGACCCCGAAGGTTTTGCATCAACGGTTCATCCCCGCACACACGGGGAACATTGTGCGATCGAGATCTCGCTGTTCATCTCGGTCGGTTCATCCCCGCACACACGGGGAACATACAGAGATCACAGAGGGCACAGAGAAAAAGTGCCGGTTCATCCCCGCACACACGGGGAACATGTCCAGTTGTTCAGCATGTGCCAGGTAATCTCCGGTTCATCCCCGCACACACGGGGAACATCCGGACTCCGCGTCGGTCATCATGGCCGTCATCGGTTCATCCCCGCACACGCGGGGAACATACTTCCTCTACTTCCCCGAAATCATGGAACAATTTCAGGGGCCATAAATCTACCGAATAAAACAATCGTTTAAAAGTGTCTCTTGCAATACTCACTTACTCACTAATTCTAGCGCCTTCTCGGCAAGAACGACACCAGTTTAATGCCATCCATCTCCTTTGGAATTCTTCTATTTGCCCCGAGCGTCATGAAATCAAAGCCTGATTCCGTATTCGTGCTCCAGGCCATGACTGCGTTTCCTCCTTCCATCCCTTTTTCAACCTGCTCCCAGATCATCTCGCGGACGCGCCGCGAAACTTTGCCGACATATACCCCGGCCCTGACCTCGAGCAGCCATATCGCCAGCCGCCCTCTCAAACGAGGAGGAACATTTTCAGCCACGATGACCAGCATCGCCCATGCCCTCCTTGTTCGGAATAGCCGGCTCCACAGCTTCTTCATGCGGTTTCGGCACTTCCATGCCGCCTGCTGAAAGAACCTGTTCTATCGTCGGAATGATCCTCTGCAATATCTTCGACTGGCGGAAAGCATCACGGCATGCGATCCGTACGTCCCGTTCGGGATTGCATCCCTTCTTCGAAGCGATACGAAACGCGACAGGCACAACTGTTTCAAATTTGAAAATATCGGCGATGTCATAAACGAACGACTGCGGCTTGCCCGTATGAATGAATCCGACTGCCGGAGCATACCCGGCAGCAAGGATCGCTGCTTCGCAAATGCCGTAGAGACACGCAGTCGCGGAACTCAGACAGCGGTTCGGCACGTCACCGCTCCCCCATTCCGTATGATCGTAATTGCGGCTTTTCCATTCCACCTTGTACTGCTTGCCGAGAAGCTCGTACATCTTCCGCACCCGCACACCCTCAATACCGCGAAGCTGCTCAACGCTCCGCCTCTCCGGCGGCTCTTCCTTGAATCGCATAGCGTACATCTTGCGAACAACTTTAAGCCGCGCATCGTCGTCCAAGCGCCAGCTTCGCCTGATATAACAGCCGATCCGCCCTCGCCCCACCCGGCTGGCCGGATGCATACAAGCGCACCCCGCCGTCGCCGACCCATACAAGCAGGCACCCGACCCGCGAAGCCAGCGTCACCGCCGCATGCGATACCCGCGTCCCCGGCTCCAGCATGAGACACGCCACCCCGCCCACGGGAATATGCGTCCGCACGCCGGTCTTATCCACGATCACGAACGCCCCGTCGAGAACGTCCAGGTTCCCCTTTTCCACGAACAGGACCGACACGCGGTCCTTCATGGGGATAGGTTTGAGAGGAGGAAGAATAGGTTCGGTCATGGCAACACCTCCAAGAATAACCGTTTAAACCATTTAAGCTGCAGCAACCGTTCAAGCTGAAACTGAATTAACAGGTCAGCCGTGTAAGCCGTAAAAACAATCCGTTTCAACAATACTGATACTTGACTTTCACGTTATAGATGCATATAATAAGTGCATATACAGGAGGTGCATTATATGCGTGCAACACTAAACATACCTGATGATCTTATCTCCGAGGTTCAAAAACTTTCGGGAGAGAAGTCCAAAACCAAAGCGATAGTGAACGCCATGGAGGAGTTCGTCAGAGAAAAAAAACTCCGGCAAATCCTCGACTTGAGAGGAAAAATCAAGATTGAGGACGTCACAAAGGAACTTGATGAACTCGAGATAAAGGAGCAGGAAGAAAATGACAAGAGATGGCGTGATCGTTGATACGTCGGTTCTGATCGATTTTCTAAAGGACAAGGCACCGAATGCCGCGGCAGTTACAGAGCTCATCAGTTCGAAACGAATACGCACTGCCGGCATAATCATGGCGGAACTGCTCCAGGGCGCAAGAACCGAAAAAGAAGAAGTGTACGTCGTCGCGCTTCTGGAAGGCATTCCAGTAGTCGAAGTAACAGCAGCCGTCTGGACCAAAGCCGGCAGGCTGTCCTGTTCTTTGCGGCGAAAAGGCATTACCTTGCCGCTTTCCGATATTGCCATTGCGACTGTCGCCATTGAGCACAATCTTTCCGTTTTCACTCTCGACAGGCATTTCGATGACATACCCGGGGTGAAACGCCATAAAACTGCGTAAACTCTGAACGCTATGCCGAAACTTAAAAGTTCCATATCAAAATCCGGCTTCTACCGCCAGCTCGGAGAATTCTGGGACACCCATGATCTGTCGGAACTCTGGGACAAGACCAAGCCTGCTTCCTTCGACGTCGCCATGGAGTCCGAGACCACCTATTACGAACTTTTTCCATAAACAGGATGTTGTGCCCCCAGGGGATTTTTGCAACAAGCTGTTGCACAATTGACTGGACGCCGTCACCGGATATTTTGCCACTGGCTGTGGCACTTTTATATCTTCTTATTTTCCGTCGGCTGTAATTTTGCAACGGCCCGTTGCAAAATTGGCGAGGCGCCATATTCTCTTGCGAACCGGATCATATACCCGATATTCCGCTCGGAAAATCCTTTCACCTCAGGCAATTCGTTGCGAAGATCTTGGGCCAATCGTGGAATAACAGAGGCGCCCCATCCTTCTCGTTCCTGTCTTTCCAGAATCATCCGCCCAATATCCCAGTACGTCAGGATCATTTCAGCGTTGGCGGAAAGAACTGCCCGGGTCTGCCCCTGCTGATCCGCTGCTTGATCTGGCCAAGCAGTTCGGCGTAGTGAACAAGTTTTTGCGGCATTACGAATGCTCCCTTGTCGGCATGTATTTGATATACACTTCAGTTGTCCTATTTTTTGCGGACAACTGATGCCGCCACAAACGTTTCGACGCATTGCAAAGAGTTGTCGCCACTTTGTCGACAACTTACCATGCCAAGGATAGGTACAAATTGTACGCACCCCCAGCCTCTGGGTAGCCCAAATGCGGAACTGCGTGCCGCGATGGGATTTCACCCGGTAACCGACGGAAATAATCACATCAAGATTGTAGAATTTTGTCTGGTATTTTTTATTGTCCGCGGCAGTTGTTAAGTATTCCTTAATAACTGAATCCGCCAACAGTTCCCCTTCTTTAAAGATGTTATTGATATGGATATTGATATTGGGGACGGATGTCTGGAACAACTCGGCCATTAGTTTCTGAGTCAGCCAGACGGTTTCATCCTGCAGCCGGACCTCTATTCTGATTTTCCCGTCCTCAGTTTGGTAGAGGATTAACTCGTTTTTTAATGGAACAGGTTCGTTCTTTTTCTTCATGGTCATATTCTCCGGCAGTGTAAATGGCAAGTCAGAAGCTGTGAATTAATTCATACAAGCCGCTAATGCCGTCATTGCGAGGAGCATAGCGACGAAGCAATCTCTATTTTTCAAACGGCTATAAACTGCGAGATTGCTTCGCTTCGCTCGCAATGACAGCTTTTTAATTATCTCACACCTTGTTCAGTCTTTATCGCTTTAGCTTTATTTGCGATACCGGCGTTTGCAGGCAACATCAGTCCGTGACAAAATGTCACGACCTCACTTCCCTCTTCAGCGAGCATTTGCTTTAACTTCCTCCAAGATGCGTCGGCATCTGCGCTTTCCGAAGTGCGCAGCACACTTCAACAACCAAAAAGTATCTCTCATTGCTGTACAGCGTTCTCCATATTTCCTTTCCATTGAAAACAGCGATGCTTTCTCCCCATTCCACGATCGCCCCTATTAGCCCCGTTCCATCAGACCCACCAGCATGATCTCGCAGCCGAAGCCTTTGGCCGGACCGATGCATAACCTTTGCAGCTTCAAATCCGCCCTGTCCCATGATGTGTTCGCACTCTTCGTGGTGTGTGCAATCTCCGCTCCGTAGCAAACGAAACCGGCGCATCCGGAAGGGAGTCGCTTCCCTCACCGAAGCTATCAACCTCTTCCTGCCAAGTGAATGAATCGATAGGTTTTTCGCCAATGAGGAGGCGCAAGGCGTCGTCTCGATTTTCTTTCAGGAGCCGCAGTAGATTGTCTCGGTTCTCTTTCAAGCCGACAAGCAACGGGGCTGATGGAATGCAGGTCTTGCGTCCAAACCAAATACCCCATTTCGGATCGGCAAGTGCAGCGACGATTCCACCCAACAGAACCGATTCTCCTTCGAGGAGAACACCAAAGCAAGCGTCCGTAAGATATTGCCGATGGGTAAGAACTGCAAGGGACTGCCCGTTCTTTGCTCTCGGTTTCCCATCATCCGCAGACACGGTTATATGTCCACGCTCAGCAGGGACATTAGGATTGTAACCACCGCCTACAGTATGATAGTCTTGCAACCTGCGAACAGGCAGATCTTTTTTTATCCCCTTTCGGGGAATGGCAATCGCTGTCATACGCACAGCTCCGAACGCAGTAAGAAATTTCCGTTCCTCGTCGCTTCCACGTGACCGCCCGAGTGCGGCGCAGCACATTCCGGCGATGCCGCTCTTTGTCGGCATCAGTCCTGTATTGCGACGGCTGTACTGACTGTCGAAGCCCCAGGATTGAAGAGGGCCATCCAGTCGAAGTGCCAGATAGCGTTTATCAGATGACATGTTTCACCATCCCCTCAATGAGGTCATCTTGCGAGCACGTTTCTATGGAACCGAGGCTTTCCTTTATTTGTTCTTTGAAGCTGCTCTTCACTACCGCTTTTGCAAATACAGCGTCAATACCCCATGTATTTTTAATATCGGAATATTCGACATTCATTCGATTCACCGACTCAACGGCGAAGCCTTGCATTGAAGGACGCACCGGACTCTCGAATGCGTTGACCAACTGAATGGGATGGCCTTTCTCCCGTACGACGCCGAGCACATAAACAGGTAGTGTATTGCCGTTCATGGTCGTTTTACGTGCGCTGGGAATAGCCTGGATAGTCGCCCTCAAAAATGTCTTAACAACTTGCTTTCGCGTTTCCACAGAACGCACAGCTTTTCCATTTTCATCTATATCTCCCAAGTGGTCATCATTTGCCAAATCATTAAGATTAAGCGCGGCGAACCGATAGTATGTGGCAGAATTATATTCAAGCGTGCTGGTTATACCCGCGCCTGACTCATCCTTATTCAGATCATCAACGGCAGCAAAGAAATCAATCTCATTATCTGCTTTGTGTGTAGAGAGAATATGCGCAAACATCGAAGCGCCATCGACCTTCAACGAAGGGTCATTGGCAACCATTCTGCCAAAGAGAGCAATATCCGCTGCGTCTTTTAATTGAGCGGACTTGATAGCTTTTGCTAGAGCACCTTTCTCAAGAATCTTCCCCATTGCTTTCAGTGCCTTCTCTCGATCTTTATCATTTCCTTCGGTTATGGCCTTATCCAACGACGCCATCGAATTCCTTATGTCATCGGATTTAGCAATCGCATCCGCAATTGCGTCATATTCCGATTTTGAAAAAAACATGACTGTTTTTATTTTTTTGAAACCTTCAGAATCTACCTTTGAATCCAACGTTTCAACAATATCCGCAACCTGTTCTGCAATTGTAATGGCGGCATTTTTTAGAATTCCTCTTTCGATAAGGCGCTTTTGTAATGTATATACCATCCGGCGAGTGCGGTCACCACTGAACAAATTTGATTTTTCTTCCACAGCAATCTCTTTTGCCAGCTCTCGAATCGCGCGCTTCCACGATTGACTCGATACACGCGCGCGTTGAATACCACCAAACATCGCAGTCTTGGGTGAATTGTTGTCATCGCGATTGAGACAGGCAACCGGGACTGATTGAATAATATGCAGCTCAAGATGTTTCATGGTCTTTTCTCCTTTATAATTTGGTTAAGGTTAAAGTTTGATTGGCGCAAGCAGTAACAGGCCGAAGCCAAAGCCTTTTGCGCCACCTATTCCGGCAAAATAAGTGTCTGAAAAACGAGCGGCGTCGGTTACCTCCAATACACCGCGAAACTGGACACCTCCGTGGTATGCTGCCTGTTCTTTCTTGCGAAAATGACTTTCAACCATCGGACTGATTTCGAGAGGCTTATCTTCAACAATTCTAAAGCCTCCAGGCACGGCTTGCCCAGTGTCTTGATCACGACATCGCACTTCTCCTCTGTGGATAATCCATGCTTTCAGTTCATCCTGCTTTACCAGCGGTACCCGCTTGCCACGTTCCCATTTTCCATTGGATCGCAACAAGGGTGCTCCGTTGGCATCTTTTTGTACGACTGCTTTGACGGGGTTTGCCCGCAAATCAAATGCATAATATCGATGAGAGAGAAATGATGGAGAAATTTCATTGACTGCAAAGCCATCAGGTGGACACCATTGCGGTCGTTCAGGTTTTTGCTTTGCCATCACCCAAAACCGGTATGCTCCTTCAAGCTGGTCGATCCTCGTCAGAAAACCGATATCAACACGGGTTTTATCCGGCGCATCGGGATAACACTGCCACAGCCGCTTGTGCCAGACGTAGATATCATCTGAAATTCCTTCAGCACGAATAGTCTCCGCATCAACTTCCAAACGTGCAAGCCAGCTCATACGTCCTCCTCAGTAGCCGGGGCGACACCTGGCGTCCAAAACGCAGCTGCCCATTCCGTTTTTATGTCGTCATCCCAGCCCTTTAGATCGGACGCCAACTGAGCATAGTTGATGCGTACATTCGCATTCAGTGCTTTCGCCATGCGTACCATGCGTAACACACGAGAGCATACTTCGTCTTTTTCAGCGGCCAGTACATGCTGGAATCGTCGCTCGGTCGGTGTGAGCTTGTTATCTTTGTTCTCCGTTTCACCACGTTCACGCTGGATTATTTTACAGGTCGTTCCAAAGTTTCCTACTGATGTCTCTTCAGGATGTGTCGCATAAAGTCCCGCAATAAAGGACTGAACCTCATCTTTGATAGGCACTCCCAAGCGATTCAATGCCGGCCATGCGCGGTGTTTTTTGTTCTCCACAAGTATGCATCGAAGGTTGGCCATCATCCCCCGATCATCTCTTGCTTTGCACTTGCGGAGTTCATCGAGATACCTGCTCATGCAATTACCTCCTTCGTTTCATTGGTATCAGATTCAGGTTCGTCTTTTTTTGTCGTTAACTTCTCCCATCCTTTTGCAAAGGCACGTATCTGCCTTGGCGTCTCCTGCCCGCAGGCAATACGGTATGCTTCGCGTGCCGCGTTGTAAAGCAGTTTCCGCCATACCTTGCATGAGGGTTCAGCGTCAAGTGTGCCGATGGCTTCAATATGGTTCAGCAGGAGCGGCAGATTCTTCTCTACAGTGGTCCAGTAGATATTGATCGCATTTGAGCCAATGCCAGTTTCGTTTCTCGGGTCAAGGTTGATGCGATACACATAGACTGCCACTTCAAGCAACTTCAATATGGCCTGTGCCTTTTGTACTTCGGCCGCATATATTGAGCAGCCTTCCGGTGATCGAAATTGTTTAGAAATGTGGAATCTGGATTCAACTGAGTCGAGAATATCCTGCTTACCCGGATTTCTTACCAATGCGCCTACCCAAATATCGATAGGCTCGCCATCCAAATGATTCAGATTTATTGCATGCGAGGCAGTCTTTCCTGACAGATTATATTGAAGAATCGCGTCCAATTGACGCCATGGCTGAATGCCCAACCTTGCCCCGACCAAATACCTTTCTTCCTTTTTCTTAGAATGCCTTATTGCGACAGATGTATTGAATTCTTGCGGGAAATCCGGATAGACGTTGTATCTCAAAGCTTCGCCGTAAAGCATTTTAGAACTTCCTTCGAATAAACGGATTGCTCTCGATAATGGTGTCAATCGCCCCAGGAAGGTTCCAGTAGTCAGCGCTTCAGCATCATTCTCCGGCATCTTTTCCCAAACAGGACGACCCAGCCAATCTCCATTTTGATGCGAACTCTTCAAAAGCAACGACAACTCGGTTAAGTCGCAAATATTTATACAAATCGTATCCAGCATATTCTTGCCGATAAGAAAAACATGATACATTGATGACGTTATGCAAGGCGCATCCTTTGCCGAGTCAGGGGTAGGCTTACCATTCCATAGTGGACGGGATAACAGTCCGCAAGTTGAAAAGTTTTGAAGCGAAATCAAACCGAGCACAAGTTGAGAAAGGTCAAATGATCTTTCAGCATTATTAACTCCTTCGTGGTCGAACAGAGTAGAATTTGAGCCACTCGCCAATGAAAAATCCAGTTTTGACAGAGGTGTAAATGATTTTTCATCATTCTCTTTTACTGATTTTAATCCCTTCACCTGCAACCATGGCTTATCCTTGTGAAACAACTCGAAGACGTCATGCTCATCGTCATTCCATTTCTCCAGGTATTTTCTTACTGCATCTGGCAGCTTTTTCGGCACTTCGCACCACTCATCGTAATTTTTCGGGCCGTCGAGCGCCGCATGAGCGACACAGAGAAAGAGCCGCATCAAAGACACCCGTTCATGAGGACGCACAGCCAGATCTACGAATTTCTCGCCTCCGGTCAGCACTGCGGACAGACTTGCAAGTTCTCGCTTTCCCGCTGTATTTACTACCGGTATCCACGGGTCAAATGCTACGTTCATGCTTCCTCCTTTCCTTCTTCTTTTTCGATGACAAGTCCTAAATCCTTGGAATAGTGAAAACGGATACCTTCTTTCAACCCCTTTACTTTAATGATATTATCGTCCTCAACAATTCCGACGCTTTGAGCGCCGAAAAGGTAGTCGTCAAAAGCGGGACACGGCTCAACACGTTCGAAACAATAATCCGGGACTCTTACGAGGTTCCTGTGAATTGCTTGAGCCGTTGGGAGCCGGAACTTATCACCCCCGAGTTGTTCGGATGCATTGTCGATAAACGTCGCCTTCTTCTCGTTGATGCTTCGACAAAGCACCAGCGAAACGGTCGGCACATCATTAAGGCGGGTTTGAACCCCCTCTTCATCAGGCAGTTGGACTTGCCAGTAGTTGCTGTTCATAGCCGCCTTGAACCGCTCATTGGAATCCCGCACAAATCGATCATCAAATAATTTCTCCCATGATTTCGGATTATCATCACGGGTACTATATGTCGCCTCGATCAACTCGCGTATCTGCTCAGGAACAGCGACCGTCGGGTAATTTGCCCACAGTTGAAGAGTTCTCAAAAGAACAAACGGGTCATATACATGCCCTTTTCCACCAAGAGCGGCCATGATAGCCTTCGGTTCCATATTTCGGAACTCGGCAAGACTACTTTCTTCTTCAATAATGCAAAGACGTGCTGTATTAGCCGAGCGTGGTCCCCGTTCGTGTCGCCAGAGCCGCCCAAGGCGCTGTAGAAGCATGTCGGTCGGCGCCAGTTCTGTAATCATAAGATCGGCGTCAAGATCAACGCTTTGCTCAACGACCTGAGTGGAAACAAGAATCGATCCGCATCTTGTCGTCCCGTCTTTACCAAAACGCTCCATCCACTCGTTTTCGATGATTTCACGTTGCCAGTACGGGAAACGTGCATGTAAAAGACCGATGGGGAATTCTTCACGGGTCTGCTCCTTGAAGCGTCGGTATTGGTTCTGCGCCGCTGTAATAGTATTGCAAATCCAGAGAACCGCTCCGCCTTTTCGCGCAAGCACAATAGCCTCTTCAGCGGCTTTTTCCGCAGCGATGAAATCGACTTTGACGGTTTTTGACTCCGGCGGTATTGCTGCTGCCGGTTCAATAACAGTTCCTTCATGTCGCCCGGTAATAAGAGGATAAGGCAGTTGAGCATTATCCGCGGCACTTCCAGGAACCTCGGTAATCTGCCCAAGTCGTTTTCCTGAAAGGGTGGCGGACAGGACAATTACCGTGCAGCCCAGCGCTTCAAGCGTCATAATAAGTCTGTCGATCAGCGTCCCCGTGTATAGGTCATAAGAATGCACCTCATCAAGAATCACGACCTTCCCGGCGAGCGCGAAATGTCGGACGAAGAAATGTTTTGCCGCCACAACACCAAGCAAGGCCTGGTCAATAGTGCCGACGCCAAATGGCGCGATCAGCGCGCGCTTTGCCGAAGCGAACCAATCCCGGCCGGCCCTCGCATCCTCACGAGCGGAATCACGGTTCGTAGCGTCTGGTGATAGAACGGGTTCTTGATCCATCAGCCAGGAATTACCATGAATCAGGCGAGTTTCATTGGAAGTGCGGGAGATGCGCTGTACAAACTCTTTCATCCGCAAGTGCATCCGGTTGCTCGTTGCCTGAGTGGGAAGAGCAAAATAGATGCCCGTTGCCTTTCCTGAAACGAGCAAGCTATAGGCGGCCCATAGCGCCGCTTCCGTCTTGCCCATACCCATCGGCGCTTCGATGACATACACTCCGGGACCGCCGATAATCGCGAGTGCTTTATCCTGCATCTCGTTCGGAACCCAGCGAATGTCGGGCTGCTTAGCATCATGGAATAAATCGTGAAAAGACAGTTTGTCGATGAATTCAGTCTTCCGAAATCCAATAGATTTAAGCGCGTTTTTGGCGAGTGAGGCGACATCAACATCCACCGTTCTTCGCTCTGGAGGGAAATACCGCTCATCAGACCCGATCCAATCGGCGACAGAAGTGAGACCGGCTAGCCACCAGATGGAAGGAGATTCATCGGTGATGCTATCAACTGAGCTTTCGCCGTTGAGTTTGTTCCAAAGTTGTTCTGCATACTTTTGGCGTTCATTATTCCAATCAATGCCGCTGCTGTTTTCCGTGATTTGCTTTATCAACGGCGGTCTGATGCCGCGTGGATTAGGGAGGCATTTTATCCGGCCATGATGTGCACCGAGGACTGCCGCCAGATAGGAAGCCGAATCTCTCGATATGCCTTTACTCAAGAGGAAATCTTGGATTGCCGCCTGAGAAATCTTTCCATGATCTGCTTCCATTACGTTCCAGCGATATCTACTATCCGTATCCGATAAATTGTTTTCTTTAAGCCAAAGTTCACACTTCCGCTGAAATCCCGGAGATATCTTTCCAAGGTCATGGAGGGCGGCAAGGCTGCCGATGCCTGCTGCTTGTAACTGAAACCGATCAAGAAGCTCTGGTGAAATCTCGGCGATACAACGTGCAACATAACCCACATTCACCATGTGGTCGTAAACGGAAAGACCCGGCTTCTCGTCTGGAGTTGTCTTGGCCCAAAAGTGAATCATAATTTCCTCATCTCCATCCACACCCTCGCTGTCATCCTCGCGTCGTCCAACGCCCGGTGGGGCCTCGCGCCCTCAGGTGGCGCGCCGAATAAGTGGCAATAAACCGTTTGCAGCTTGTGGTCTCTCAGACCCGGAAAAAGCCTTCTGCACATCGCGAGTGTGCAGTGATAGGAATTGCTAAAGCCCAGGCCGAGACGGCCGAACTCGTACCGCAGGAACGTCATATCGAAACTTGCATTATGGGCCACAAGTGATCCGTCCCCGATGAACCGGTGAAACTCAGGAAACACTTGGTCCGGCTTCGGCTGGCCTGCTAGCATTTCGTTCGTGATGCCATGGACTTGTTGAGCCTGTAATGTTATTCGCTTTCCCGAATCGATTAACGAATGGTAATCATCTACGATTTTACCGCCGTCCACCGCAACAGCGCCGATTTCTATAACCCGTCCCCCTCGTTGCGGCGACAAGCCTGTTGTCTCAACATCAATTACGATGTAACGATCCGACAAGAAGCTGCCTCCCCCTTCCGCTGCTTTAGCTTGCCGATTATATATATTGCCAGTCTCAGAACATGAGCCTGCTATTATTTTTTCTGTTGCTTAGCCACGTCCTCCTTCAAGCGCGCTCAGAGCCTTTTTACGCTTTTTCAGCCTTGACAACCCTGCCTATAATCAGTATCATAATAATGACAAGTAAGTCCTCGTTCGTGGGGTACCGGAATGGCGCCTCGTAAATAGCGAATGAGGCTTTGTCGTTTTTAGGGAAATAACGGGTTCTCCTCCACGATCGTCCTTTTTATGACCTTGTAGTAATCATCGTCCCCGTGTTCATACTTCCTGAAGATGGCCCAACTCACAAAATCAACGGCCTGCAGCGCTTTTTCTTCCGATGGTGTTTTTATATTCACCGTCAGTTCAACGCCGTGGTTGTTTATCGCCTGCCTTTGCAAATAGTCGCGAAAGTTTTCATTTAGAAATTTGTTGGTCTCTCGCTTGGAAGCGATGAGATATACGTCACTTTCAAACGGAATAAGTTTTTTAGTGAAAATCCTGTCCAACAGGATATTCGTGACGTAGTTATACAGTACCGCTTTCTCTTCTTGTAATTTCGTATAAACTTTCCGTTTATTGAGAGCGATGACTATTATCGATGCGTCTTTTTCGACTATGCACCGCAGCAATCGTAATCGTGTGACCGGCTTTTCGTGATAGGCATGCAAAACCCTTCCCACTCCGGTCAGTTTATTGCGCAGGCCGGCCCGGACTTTCCGTATGCATTTTTCTACGGGTCTCTTATTTTCTATGAACAAGAACGTTATCAGAAAATATTTCGTTGTGCCTCGCTTCGTGAAATCAAATCCAAGGTCCCCCGACTCATCATGAATATATAGGCCATTCAGTCTCCGTCTAGCGAGGGGCGTTACATAACGATCCGGCCCGAGGTTTGGCACATGATCTTATCCACGGAAGCCTTCGTTTTTTCGCTTTCATCCGCACCTGTTGCTGCCTAAGCAGTGCCTTGTTCAGGGAACTGATCACTTCTGCCCGCAGAGACGCGGGGCTCAGGACTTCGACCTCCGGTCCGTGCTTCAGGATGTCCATGACCAGCTCCCGTGAATCGGCGTAGGGCACTTCGAGAATGTAATGTTCTCCCTCAAAGCGGCCCTTTTGCCGCGGATGCCATGTTTCATCAGCCACCCATCGGCTGCGTTCCGGCGAGAAGCGCAGGACGGCCTTCTTGCCAGGCTTCCCGGCGAAAATACCGTAGGCGGAGGCAAAATGAGCGTCGAGCCTGGTATCCGGAATGTCCTTTGCTTTTCTATCGAGCATGCGGACCTTTCTGATGCGGTCGATTGAGAAAGTCCGAAGAGCGCGTTTTCCGTGGTCCCAACCGTCAAGATACCAATTGTCGCGATAATGGACGAGGCGCTGCGGAGAGATGGTGCGGTCATTGATTTTGTTACTGGTTCGTCCGTGATACACGATACCGAGCTGTTTTCGCTGAAGCACGGCGCCTGCAGCAATCTTGAAATGCTCGGGGTCGGCGGTCCGGCAGCTCATGCCGAGAATTCTGACGCGGCGTGTTATCTCGCCCCCGCCCCCATGTCTTGATTGCAGTATCTGCCTGATACGGTCCTTTAACGGCGATATATGGCTTTCAAGCAAGCCGGGCTGCACCGCCTCAAAAAAACGCTGGGCCGCAAGCATTGCGTGCAGCTCGGACGCGTTGAACCACAACCCGGGAAGTTCGTAAGGATGTTCACCGTTGTTCGAGTAACAATATCCTTCAGCCTCCCGGTCGTAGAGAATAGGAGCGCCGAGAAAAAGCCGCATATTATGAATAAGACGGTTAACGGTGGCGCGGGAGCATTCCAGCTTTTCCTGCAAGACTTTGAGTGTGACCGGATAGCGCGTTTGACGAAGTATATGGTCCAGACTGTAGATACGATCGAAGAGGTCCATGATGACTCCTTTAATCGGTTCTGTCCAGCGTGACGTATTAAGAAAGGGAATCCCGGGATGAGTGATCGAGAAGTATAGTTGATAGATTCGTAAAAGTCTTTTTTAGCCACAGAGGTCACAGAGGACTCAGAGAAAATCTTTAGTTTTTTAAAGCCTTACCTCTGTGCTCTCTGTGTGCTCTGTGGCAAATCTTGACTTCTTGCGCTTTCTTCATAGTTGATGATCTCGTAAAAAGTCGTCTCCCCGGTGAAAACCGGGGTCCAGTGGTTATCGAACTTATTGAAAAGACTGGATACCGGCGTTCGCCGGTATGACGAAATTGGGTGTTTTCTGACTTCTTACGAATGCATCATAGTTCAGTGTGGATCAATTTTGGATTGATGATAGTGGAGCGCGCACGAAGTGTCAATTACTATTTCCCGTATTTCCCGCCAATTTAGCAGGTGTACGATAACACGAAAGGTGATTGATATGGGATCGTTTCAACGATATAATAAAAAAAGGTTGTAACTACTCAGGTCATTTTTTATCCGCAGATTTCGCAGACAAAACAAAATCAGAATCCTTGTTTTAAAATCTGCGTCCATCTGCTTGTGCCCGCGCTTTGGCAACAGCAGGGTACGAAATCTGCGGATAGAAGGCTTTTTCTCAGATTTGTCATAGTGCCATTCTGAAAAGAAGCTGAATAGTTACAAAAGGTTTTCTATTTCGAGCTCGACGGGAAGGAATATATGAAAATTTGTACCAAGGATAGAAGGAACTGGTTCAATTTTCTTCAACTGATCTTTTTGTGTGCGGCCGGCGCTATCATATTTCCCCTTCCCGCTGCCGGCGCGAACCTTCTGCATCACGAATTGAAAGTATCGCTCGACCCCGCATCTCACCGTCTGGCTGTAACGGACACGGTCACACTTCCCGGCAATATGAAGCAGTTGCGGTTCCTTCTTCACACCGGTTTGAACCCTTCTTCGACTGATCCGGGTGTTCAAATTTCGAAAGAGGGACCGCAGGCAGGCGGTATTCCCGGCGAAGCCTTTACTCTCAAGGCGCCCGCAGGCAAGAATACCGTAACAATCCGCTATCAAGGGGACATTTATCATCCTCTGGAAAGCTCCGGCAAAAACCAGGCGCGCGGATTCGACCATACTGCGGGCAGCATTGCCGACGAAGGTGTTTACCTTGCCGGCAGCTCTGCCTGGTATCCGGTCTTCGAAACCGAGCTCGTCACGTTCACGCTGAACGTCGACCTGCCGGCCGGGTGGGATGCAGTGAGCCAGGGAAGCCGAACCGTATATGAGAAGACAAAAGATTTTACCAAAATTCGCTGGATTTCTCCGCAGCCCCAGGAGGAGATTTACCTGGTTGCATCGCGGTTCAGCGCGTACGAAAAGCGGTCCGGCGATTTTATTGCCATGGTGTTTCTTCGTAAACCGGATAAAGCGCTTGCCGAAAAGTACCTGGAGGCAACCATACGGTATGTCGGAATGTACGATAAGCTGATAGGACCCTATCCCTATGAAAAATTCGCCCTGGTCGAGAACTTCTGGGAGACCGGGTTTGGCATGCCTTCATTCACGCTGCTCGGATCCACGGTCCTTCGGCTTCCGTTCATCATCAATACTTCCTATCCGCATGAGATACTGCATACCTGGTGGGGCAACGGTGTTTACCCGGTTTACGGCAAAGGCAACTGGTCCGAGGGGCTGACTGCATATCTTGCCGACCACCTGCTCAAGGAGCAGCAGGGCGCGGGCGCCGAATACCGGTTGACCACGCTTCAGAAATACGCCGACTATGTTTTCAGTTCGCGCGACTTCCCGCTCACAGAGTTCACGTCGCGCCACAGCGCCTCCACTGAAGCAGTCGGCTACGGCAAGGCCCTCATGTTCTTTCATATGCTGCGTCTCGAGCTGGGAGATGAAGCCTTCATTGCCGCTGTCCGTGACTTCTACCGGACCTACACATTTCGTTTAGCCGGGTTCGACGAGTTGGAGAAAAGTTTCGAGTCAGCGTCAGGGAAAAATCTCAAAATTGAATTCGAGCAGTGGGTGACCAGGGCAGGCGCGCCGGAGCTCAGGCTCGAAGACGTCGTGTCAAGAAACGAGGGACGTGGGACGAAGGACGATGGAAAGCAGCAGGGATCGTACACGATAACTGCGCGTCTGCAGCAAACCCAGCCCGGAAAAGCCTACAAGCTGAACATCCCTGTTGCGGTCACCATGGAAGGGCACGAAAAAGCGTTTCAGACAATTATATCCATGAATGAAAAAGAGCAGGAAGCGGTTCTGACTGTTCCATCTCGCCCTCTGCGCATCGATATCGATCCTGAATTCGACATTTTCCGCAGGCTCGACAAGGATGAAATTCCTCCGGCAATCAGTCAGGCGCTGGGAGCAAATAAAATGCTGATCGTTCTGCCTGCCTCTGCGGATAAAGAGCTGCTCAGCGCGTATAAAGCGCTGGCCGAAATACTTGCCGAATCGGGCCCGGATGAAACCGAGGTGAAATTCGACAACGAAGTAAAGAATCTGCCCGCAGACCGGGCAGTCGCGATCCTCGGCTGGGAAAACAGCCTGCTGCAGGAGGCGTTGCCGGCGTGGAGCGGCTACGAAGTAGGCTTTACCGGAAAAAACGTCAAGATCGGGAAAAACGAAATACCTCGGGAAAACCACGACGTCGTCTTAACGGCACGAAATCCACGAAGCAAGGACATGGGTCTTATGTTCATCGGCGCGGATCATGCCCGATCCGTTCCGGGCCTCGGCAGAAAGCTGCCGCACTACCATAAGTACAGCTACCTTGCATTTGAAGGCGATGAGCCGTCGAATGTTGCAAAAGGCCGCTGGCCCGTTGTCGATTCTCCCTTGACGGCCTTTTTTCAGAAAAACGACCCGAACACTCCCCGCGTAGAAATGGGAAAACTTTCTCCGCGGAAAGCATTGATTTCTCTTCCCCGGGTCTATTCAGAAGAGCGAATGATGGAAACCGTGAAGTACCTTTCGAGCGATGCGCTGAAGGGCAGGAAGATAGGCACTCCTGAAATCGATAAAGCGGCCGAATACATCGCGGCGGAGTTCAAGGAAGCGGGCCTCGTTGCCGGGGGAGAGAACGGAAGCTATTACCAGACGTGGACCGACTCCGCGCGAAAGATAACGATGAAGAACGTAATAGGCTTCATCCCCGGCAGGAAGCCGGAACTTGAGCAACAGAGCGTCGTGGTCGGCGCCCATTTCGACCATTTGGGGCTCGGTGAAACGATCGGAAGGAAAGAGGACAAAGGCATTGTCCATCCTGGAGCTGACGACAATGCAAGCGGAGCGGCCGTGCTTCTGGAACTGGCAAAAGTCATGAAGGAAAACCATGAACCGGACCGGAGCGTCGTATTTGCGGCTTTCACCGGAGAAGAAGAAGGGAAGCTTGGGTCGCGTTATTACGTCGCCACTGAGAAGAAATATCCCGTCTCGAAATGCATCGGCATGGTGAACCTCGATACCGTGGGCAGGCTCGGGAAAAAGAAACTGCTGGTGTTCGGCGGAGGGTCGGCCAAAGAATGGGTCCATATTTTTCGCGGCGCAGGATTTGCGACCGGTGTCGAAGTCGAGATGGTCTCCGAAGAACTCGATACGAGCGATCAGAAGAGCTTCCAGGAAGCAGGCGTCCCCGCTGTTCAGCTGTTCTCGGGCGCCCATCTCGACTATCATCGTCCCACCGATACCGCGGAAAAGATTGACGCCGAGGGATTGGCAAAAGTTGCAGCTGTAGCGAAAGAGGTTGTCGAGTATCTTGCCGGCCGCGATAGACCTCTTTCATCGACCCTGAAAGCGGGCAAGGCCGGGCAAACTGCCTCCAAAACGGAAAGGAAAGTGAGTTTTGGGACAATTCCGGACTTTTCCTTCAGGGGGGAAGGCTTCAGGCTTTCAGATGTAGTCGAAGGATCGCCCGCCGAAACGGCGGGATTGAAAAGCGGCGACGTGATTATTCAAGTAAACTCCCTGCCGGTTACCGGCTTGAATGATTTTTCGGACATTCTGAAAAAGTTAAAACCCGGCCAGAGAATTTCAATTACATTCGTACGGGACGGCAGGCAATCAACCGTCCAGGCCCGGGTAAAAAACCGTTAGAATCCAAAAGGCGATCACGAAGTTTGTCTCCTTTTCTTTTTTGCGACCTCCTTCTTTAGTATCCACGCTCTTTTACGAAATTTCTTCGCTGCCTCATCTCCGCCTTACGTTCCTTTGTGATAAAGGACTAATCTGTTGCAATCTCTTTTGATCATTCCAGTACTATAGTTTCTTTGTCGCAACTATTCTGTTCGAAATGTGCTCGTAAATTGACAATGAATTTACCTGCGAGATAGAATCAATAGTATGAAGTTTCCGAGATAATTAAAACCGTTTTATTCCCGAAAAGTTCGTGAGGCCCGGCAATCTTCACCGATTGACGCGCTCGCAATCGGACAATTTTTTCTTCTGTAGCGGGGGCGGAATAATGAATGTCATCGTTTCGGTCGTTATCCCTACATACAAACGCGACGCACTGCTGAAACAGTGCATGGATGCGCTTCTGCTCCAGGCCTTCGACAAATCGAGATACGAGATCATTGTGGTGGACGACGCCGGGCGTGAAGAAACGAAAAGACTGGTCGAGGGGTATGCTCTCGGAAATGTAGCGCCCGTTATACGCTATCTGCCTGTTCAGGGACGGCACGGCCCGGCAGCAGCGAGGAATCGGGGCTGGAAGGCTGCGCAGGGGTTCATCATCGCATTTACGGATGACGACTGTCTACCGCGGCCGGACTGGCTTTCACGCGGGACTTCTGCAGTCCGCCGGGGAGCAGCCGGCGTATCAGGGAAAATAGTGGTCCCTCTAAGGCACGATCCGACCGACTATGAACTGAACACTTCCTTTCTTGAACATTCCGAATTTGTAACGGCAAACTGTTTTTACCTCAAAAAAGCTCTCGCGGAGGTCAACGGCTTCGATGAACGCTTTACCAGGGCCTGGCACGAAGATGCGGATCTCTTTTTCACTCTGCTGAAGCGCAACTACCGGCTCATGACCGTTCCGGAAGCCGTGGTTGTGCACCCGGTACGGAGAGGTCATTGGGGCATCAGCATTCGGGAACAAAGTAAGAGCATGTTCAATGCCCTGCTCTACAAAAAGCACCGAGACCTGTATAAAAAGAAGATCCATAATCCGCTTCTGGCGCGTTATTACGCCATTGTCGCCTGCTCGATCCTGTCTTTTTTGAGCATGGCTCTGAACGTCAGGCCTATCGCGGCAATGGCGCTTGCCGCATGGATTTTGTTGACCGTATCGGTCTGTCTTACCCGGCTGCGGGGAACATCACATTCTCTGCGTCATATAACTGAGATGCTCGTTACGTCACTCATGATTCCGTTTTTGTCGGTTTACTGGCGCCTCGCGGGCGCGATAAAGTTCCGGGTGTTTTTTTATTGAACAAAGCAGATATGTTCTCCGTTTTGTCATTTCGAACGAAGTGAGAAATCTTGTCGTTTGAAATACTTCTCACGGGACCTGCACCAAGATTCCTCGCTTCGCTCCTTCGGAATGACATGGGAACCACAGATAAACACAGGTGGAATACAAAAGCAGGAAGTTAAGTCGTTTCAGGATTGCGTAACGAGGTGATACCTGATTTTGATTTGGCAGTAGTTAATTGTGTTCATCTGTGGTTCTAGATCAGGGTTAAACTGAATGTCCGGATAGAAGAGATACAATTTCGGCAGCCTCTTCAAAGTCAGAGACGATATGATGCGGAAGGCGATTCCGGGAAAGGACCCACTCGGTTTCTTTACCGTTATCGATGAGGATTGTTTTGCAAGCCGCTCTTCGTCCCGCCTCGATATCGTTCAAAATATCACCGATAAACCAGGAATGAGCAAGATCGATATCATAGTCTGTTGCGGCCTGCAGAATGAGGCCGGGTTGAGGTTTGCGACAGTTGCAGCGGACAGTGTATTGTTCGATCGTGCCTTCCGGATGATGAGGACAAAAATAGAAACCGGTAAATTTTACGCCGAATTCCGCTGCCATTTGCGATATCGTTTCCTTAACTCTTAGAATATCTTCTTCGGTAAAATACCCCCTGGCTATCCCGGACTGGTTGGAAATAACGATCAGTTTGTACCCCTTTGACTGGAGCAGTTGTAATCCGCTTTCACAGCCCCGGGTAAATTTAATTTTATCCGGGTCCACATTATATGGAACGTCCTCGATCAAGGTCCCGTCTTTATCCAGAAAAACAGCTTTGTGCATTTCTTTTTCCTTTTTAAACGGTATCAGGTGATAATCTCATTCCGCCCTGAACGAACTGCCATTCACTCTTGGAAAGCTTAGATTTCCCACTTCGTTCGAAATGACAAAAGGGGCAATTTGGAGGATTATAGGGGACAGACCAAAGATCATTTTGCTTAACTTAGTTATTGATTAAGAAGAAAAAAGTGTCGTACTATTCAGTACAGTATGAAGAACAAATCCGACGATATACGTCTGCGATACCTGTACAGAAAAATGATCGTGAGCGGCAGAGTGAAAATTTCATTCGAATCGGCCCGCTCGCTGGTCGGTCCTGATTGTGCCTACCATCTCTACAGCAGCCTCGGATTAAGGAAGAAAAAAAGTTATTCTGGATAGACCTTGGACGCTGATGAACCCAGGTTTATCTTAATCTGCGTTTATCCGATTTTATCCGCGTCCAAATGCTCTTTTCAGGTAATGTTATTTCAATCCCCTGCTTCCCGGCTTGACCGGCGCACTGCCTGCTTTACACATAGGACACAATTCCGGGGAATACGCAGGAACGGTCAACGTTACCAGTGATTTGTACGGAACACCCACGTCAGCTTTGCCGCCCGAACGATCTATAAGAGACCCTGCTGCAATTACATTGCCTCCGGCATTCTTTACGACCTGGACGGTTTCCTTGGTCGATTTTCCCGTCGTAATCACATCTTCAACCACCAGCACGCGTTCGCCCGGCTTGATCGAGAACCCTCTGCGGAGTATAAGCTCGCCGTTCACGCGTTCCGCAAATAAAGCCCGCACACCAAGCGCCCTGGCCGTCTCATGCGAGACAAAAACCCCGCCAAGCGCAGGTGCGATGACTGCCTGGATGTTCATATTTTTAAAATGTTCCGAAAGAGCGGCACACAGTTTTGTAGCGGTATCAGGCTCCTGGAGCACGAGAGCTGACTGAAGATACTGTTCACTGTGCAGTCCGGACGAGAGCAGAAAGTGGCCGCTCAGCAGCGCGCCTGTTTTTTTATAGATCTCCAAAACCTGGTCAGGTGTCATCATGTCTTAGCTTACTCCTTGTCGCGATCTCAGTAAAACGCCGGGCAGCGCAAGCATTGATCATGCAGCATGAATCTTTTCCATCTCTTCAAGTATCTTCTCTACAGCCGCCCGCCGGTCAATTGCCTTCAGCACGGGCCTGCCGATCACGATGTAATCCGCACCCGCGGCTATCGCCTGGGCAGGCGTCATGACCCTCTTCTGATCGTCCTTTGCGGCCCATGCCGGCCGCACTCCAGGAGTCAGGATCACGAATTCGCCGCGAACTCCTCTGCGGAGCAGCTTGATCTCCTGCGGAGACGCGACCACACCGCTCATGCCCGCCCTTTGAGCAAGACGCGCGAGATGAGCCACTTCCCGTGTAAGGGTACGCGTGACTTTCAGTTCCCTGCGCAGCATTTTTTCATCCATGCTGGTCAGCACCGTCACGGCCAGCGTGACCGGCGCAGGCAACCCGTATTTGTGGGCGGTCTCCCGGGCTGACTCCGACGCCGCCCTCATCATGTCAAGGCCGCCGAGGGCGTGCACATTGAAGATTGCTACCCCGAGTTTCACTGCCTCCGCAGATGCCTTTGCAACCGTGTTCGGGATATCATGGTACTTCAAGTCGAGGAATACCCTGCCGCCTTTGCCGATGATGGCCCGCACGATTTCCGGCCCGCAGGAAGTGAACAGCTGATGCCCGACCTTGAACAAGCCCGCTGCATCCTTGAGCTCATCGACGATAGCGAGCGCTTCCTGCCTGCTGTCGACGTCCAGGGCGAGGATCAGACGGTCTTGTGCCGATGCCGGAGTTCGAATTTTGGATTTCGTCATGACGTGGTTCAGTATATCCTGAGCAGGCTCAACAGCCTCTCCTTGAATACCTCGGCAATAGCCTGCAGGCTCTCTACGCTCAGAAAATCATTCGCGTTGTTCGAGAACAGGATCCATACTTCCGGCGGGAAATCAGGCGTCTCCTGCGAGAGTTCCATGTGAAGGTACACCTTGGGAAGGGCCAGAACCGTGACTGCCATGTCGCTGCCGATCAGACTCTGAACCGTCTTTGCGTCTAGCATGGGCAGAAGCGCATTTGCACGTGTGATCATCTCCGCAGCATACTGGGTCAGGGGCAGTTCGACTTTTTTCCTGAAATCGGGAGAAAGGACGGATGAAAAATCTTTGATGCTTCGCCAGGGCATGATAGTAAGCGCCGTACCTGATGAGAAGAGATAGTCCATGAGGACCGATACGTGGATCTCGGGCGCCTTCTGCCCGTGAAGAAAAATGCCGTCATGACGGATAATGTACTCCTGACCGAGCATCGCAAGAAGAAGGGCATCCTGCTCCTCGTTGTACAGCGCACTGACCCGTTCGGCCATCTCGGAAAATGATGCGTGCTCCAGGGCTTTCACTATCGCTCCGTTAAATTGCCTCAAGTTTAATGTACGCGAAATTATACCTGTAACCGGACGAAAGGACAATAAAAAAGAACCGCGCGCTCCTCACGTTAGCCCTCTCGTTTGATGCGCGCGATGATTTCTTCGATCAGTTCCTGAAGGTTTATGTGAAGCTCGATGATATCAGGCGGCAGGTGCGCATTGAATTGATATTCGGCCTGGTCCCATAAAAAAAGACTGTATATGATGTCTTTAACCTGGCTCTTCAGCCCGGTAAAGAGGCCCTTGGGGGAAACGAAACCGTGTTCTACCAGAATCGCGCCGAGCTTTTTGATCCCCACATTCTTGCGGTACTCCGCCAGCCCGGTCTCCAGCTGCTGGGAAGTGATGAGGCCGGCCTTCACCAGTATTTCTCCAAGACGGTCGTTCCCCTCCGTCGATGTTGCGAAAACGATCTGGCCGTTCTTTATGAAGACGGATTTCTTTACGCCGCCCCGAACCAGAGTCAGCGTCCCGGAGGCTTTTCCCTGCTGCAGTTCCTGCAAGAGAAGGGGGAGAGGAACAGCTCGGATATTTCCAGAAGGCGAAAGAGGCATACTGTTGAAAGACGATACCGAACCGCGCTGAAATTTATACTTAATACTCGAAGCGAATGGCGATCCCGCCGAGATTTCTGTGACCGCCCTTGAACTCCATAAGAACCATGAACTTCTGGCTCAGTTTCCATTCAAAACCGCCGAAGACGTAAACCGAGGTATCGCTCTCGACCGCTGAGCCGCCGAGCGACGCCATTTCGAGTCCGCCGTACGGGATAAATTTGTATCCGCGTTCCGTAAGCGGGTAGCTTTTGCTGAAGATCGTCGAAAAAGTGATTTCGCTTGCGTTCTTCTTTTTGATGATCGTATTGTCAAACCCGATGTCGACGGCCATGTCAAGCGGAATGCCGGTGGTCTCCTTGATGAGCTGGTGTTTTATATCTACACCAAGCAAGCCGCCGAGTTTGTCCATACCGTCCACCCTTGCGAGCGAAATACCGAACTTCACGCCCACTTCGGTGAGGGCGCCGAGACCGTACCGGATTTCCGGATAGTAATTCTTGTAATGATCCCCCAGGGTGAAGTTAATCCCGGTCTGGGTCATTCCCGGATCGAGACTTTCAGCCGTGGTAAACTCGTTCTGAGTAAAGTTCTGGGTCAACAGCGGTGCTGCCCAGGCCGCATTGGTCAGCAAAATAAGCCCGATGGAAGTGACCGCTGTGATTATTTTTTTCATGGTACTGCCTCCTCCATTATGACCGGTGTTGGGCGATAGCGACTATAACATCAAACCATAACGTTGACAAGGGAAAAAGAATAATCAGGAAAGAAGTCGATGCACGAGGAAGAGAAGCCGCGTGGAAAAATCGTTGCGCGATTCAAGCAGCGTCAGCTTTCGTTATTCAGTTCGATATTCCAATAGAGATAATCCCGCCAGCTGATAGGAGCGTTTTTGATTCCGAAGGTAAGGGTCACGACCGGCATCCACGGCGGTTTTACGGGCTTTCTGATCAGTCTCATCCTTGCCTCGTGCGGCGTTCTGCCGCCCTTCCTGTTATTGCAGCTAAGGCAGGCCGTTACAATATTCTCCCACGTTGCCCCGCCGCCCTGAACCTGTGGGATCACGTGGTCGAAGGTAAGTTCTTCTGACGGATATTTGCTGCCGCAGTACTGGCATGTGTACTTGTCCCGCTGATAGATGTTGGCCCGCGAGAACCGCACCTCTCTGCTTGCACGCCTGACCTTGACCAGTTTGAGGAGACGGAGAATAGAAGGAAGTTTGAAGGTAATCGACACGCCGCGTATGTCTCGATCGTAAAAATCGATCACTTCGACTTTGCCCTGAGTAAGCAGCGTAATGGCCCTTTGCCATGAAATGATCTTCAACGGCTCAAATGTGGCATTGAGGAGCAGCGTCCGTTCCATTGGAACCTCTACGAAGGAAAAGTGCGCTGAGAAGCTATGACATGGTGACTCGGAAAACCTAAAAAAACAGATTGTTAAGGTAACAAAATACCTAAAACTTTAGGATTTGTCAATAGTTTTAAAAATCCGTATAATATGCCATGTCTTTGACGGAGCAGGAAAAAATCAAATCGGCTGCGGCTGCGAGGGCAGATCAAATCGTTAACTACCTCCACGATCCGTCACCCGGGGTGCTGAGGGCGCTTATCACGAACAGAAACCTGACCGAACAGGACATTCTCGTGATCGTGAACAGGAAAGATATGCCCGCAGACATTCTGGAAGCGATCGCAAAAGACAAACGGTGGGCGGAAAGCTATGCTCTTCGGCTTGCTCTTGTCCGGAATCCCGGATCGCCGCTCTCGATATCCCTTTCAAAAGCGCGTTACCTCCGCATTTTTGATATGGAGGAGATAACGCGAAACCATTTCATTCCTCTCGTGTTCCGGCACAAGATTGAATCGATCATCATGGAGCAAATACCGAGCATGGCGCTGGGAAACAGGAAGGCGCTTGCGAGAAAAGCGGCAGGAAACGTACTTTTGAAGCTTCTGCAGGACCAGGAACCGGACGTGATTCAGTTTTGCCTCAATAATCCGCGTCTCACCGAATACCATCTGTACAAGGTTATAAGCCGGAGGGACACGATTCCCCAGACCATCCTGATGATAGCGAGACATCCCAATTGGTCGTCGAGATCGGAAATACGCTTCTCTCTCTCAAGAAATGTGCACACCCCGCTCTCGCTGTCTGCCGGTTTTTTAAAGACGCTGAAGATAGCGCAGCTTCGCGACCTCCACGAAGATCCGCTGCTTCCGGTCACCATCAAACCGTTCGTGTATCGTGAGCTTCTGGCTCGCGGCAAAGATCCCGATCGGATGGCGGAGGAAACAATTTTCACTATCGAGGACGAAGAACAGGATGCCGATCCGCAGGAATTACTGCGAAGCATTGAGGAGGAGAAAACGACGACAACCGGGGAACAGGATGGCGAGTGAAAGCTTGCACAGCACGCTACCGCAGGATCTTAAGCGCCCATCCCCGCCCTACGGTTATAGCCCCTTGAGGGCAGAACTCCTGGCAGCAGAAGCAGCGAATGCAATCGCGATAGCGAATGGCAAGCTGTTTCCGGGCTTCATCGATTGCGGCCTGCGGACAATGGCCCCGGCATACATCGCAACGGATGCATTGAGCATGATTGATAACCGGCCTTGTCGTCAAAGCATCTTTCAAAAATTTTCTGGCCCATTCAGGGAGGCGCCACTCGAGATGGGCATGAGGGGGAAGGCGGAAATTTTTAACGGCAACACTCGATAGAGGGTCGCCGAGCATCCTGATGCGGTCCGGCCTCGTTTCTCCGATGCCGGCCCGCCTCGCAACCTTCAGGAGCGGAAGCTTTTCAGGCGCTACTCCGACGAGGCGGGCTGAGACCGCGTCGATCCCGACGGCATCCCGTCCGGCCAGCACCGCTCCGATCGGCCGCGGATCACCGCTGCCGGGTCCGTTTCCTTCCATTCCGACGACCGCATCCATGATCGTCAGGCGGGGCGCAAGAAGAGCATGCAGTTCCAGAAGCATGGTCATGAACAGCTCATGGTTCACGCCTGTGTTGAAGTGCCACTGGACCTTGCGCTTTCCCGGTATGCACCCGAAGAGGTTCTTTACCGCGCCGGTAAGCGTAGTCATACCATGGGTCTTGAGTTTGGGAAGATTAATGATTGCGTCCGCTTCGCTCGCCCGCCGTGCGATTTCAAACCGCTGGAACCTTCCTGCATTTTTCACCTGCACAGCGTCGTCCAAAACCGCCAGTTCGGCGCCTTCTTCATTGACGACATCGAGGATCCCGGCCTTCTCGGCCACTTTTCGCAGCTCGCCGAACCCGGGACTATCTCCGACAAGCGCTTTCCCCCCTGCTTCATGCACCATACGGATTACCGCCCGTACGATTTCCGGATGCGTTGTTACGGCCTTCTCGGGCGGGCTTGCCTTCAAAAGGTTCGGTTTGAGAAGGACGCTCTCGCCCGGTTTTACAAATTTCTCTATGCCTCCCAGGAGATCAACGGCCTTCCGAACCGCGCACATAACGCGTGCGCGTTCATAGTCATGACAGCGCACGATCGAAACATCAGAAGAAAGCTTGTTAAGCATTGTTTCCGGTTTTCGCTCCCACATCCTCGTTCCGTAATTCTTCAGACTTTATAAGGACTTCCACCATCTGCGGGTGTATAAGGCCGTTGCTCGCGACGATCTCCTCGGCTTCCAGCTCAAAGGCATTTCCAGCGAGGTCGGAAACCATACCGCCCGCTTCGCGAACAATCAGGCTCCCAGCCGCCACATCCCAGGGTTTAAGCTTCAGTTCCCAGAACCCGTCGAATCTTCCGGCGGCAACCGAACAGAGGTCGAGCGCGGCAGAGCCGTCCCGGCGTACTTCCTGCGAAGCCATGAGGAGATCATGGAAGTAATTCATGTTGTTTTTCTCGCTCTCTTTCCGGTCATAGGGAAAGCCGGTCGCGAGCAGGCTTTGTATCAGCACGGTCACCGGCGATACCCTGATCTTTTTGTCGTTCAAATAAGCTCCGCTCCCTGCACTTGCACAAAACAGCTCGTTTCTCATGGGATCGTAGACGACGCCTGCAATGACTTCCCGCGCGGATTCGAGCGCTATCGAAACTGAAAAACAGGGGTACCCATGGGCATAATTGGTCGTTCCGTCAAGAGGGTCGATGATCCATGTATAGCCGGAACTATTCGGTATCCTGGTTTCCTCTTCGGCAATGATTCCATGGCCGGGAAACGCTTTTCTGAGCATTTCAACTATAACACGCTCGGAGCGCATATCCATTTCAGTGACCAGGTTGACGTCGCCTTTGTACCTGATCTGCCTCAAACCTTGCAGGTTTTCCCTCAACAGGGCTTCGGCACTGCGCGCAGCCTGACAGGCCACATGTAAAAAGTTTTTCATCCGATACTCCTGAATAGCGCTTTTGTAGAGTATGATACTACCATATTTCGTATCAATCTCAGAAAAACAAAAAATTCGTCTCCTGTTGATCGAGACTACCATGAGCAGGGACGCAAACAAAAAGGGCAAGGCACATGCCTTACCCTTCATCATTAAAACTGCTTAAGATTGTGTGGAGCCTGCAAACTCTTACTGCACAATCCTCTCCATCTCGACGCCGAGGTAGTCAGCCAGAAGCTTTACTGTACGGGGCTTCATGGTAACTCCCTTAAGCGTTCGGGACACAGTGACTTTGTGCATGCCGAGTTTGTCCGCGATCTCCGTATAGCTTAAACCCTTTTCCAGCCGCTTTTTCTCAAGAACATCAATGTTATACATAGCCCTCTCCTCTAAGACGATAGATTTCCACCGTGAGTTTTTTGTCAATAATTTAATAAATGAATTAATCTAAAATTATAGTTTTAAATATAGCACAAACATTTGCATTTTTGAACAACCATCGAAAAAAAATATTGCAACTTAATGTTGACATTATTCAAAAATCAGGTTATATATTGTCCGATATGAAACTCTCAGAAAAATTAAAAAAATTACGTATCAGAAGCAAGCTTTCGATGAGTCAGGTGGCCAGGATCTCGGAACAATGCCGGGACCATCGCGGGAGGATTACCCAGGGTTATATCTCGCGACTCGAATCCGGAAAAGAGACGAATCCGAGCCTCATGAAGCTTATCACGTTGTGCGGCATTTATGATGTCGCGGCGAACGAAATTTTCGCCGCTGGCATCGGAAATAAAGCAAAAAAACAACGTAAGTAAGCGTGCCGTTTTACCGCGCCGCGGACCAGCGATGGGGAATATGACAGGTCATGCACCGTTTTGTGGATGTATGCACCTGCTTGAGCGCCAACACCTCGCGCGTATGGCATCTCAGGCAATCTTCGTCGGTTGGCTTTATCTTTGCGTGAGGCTTGTGGCATTCGTAACAGTTCAGCCTCGCCATGGGAACTCGTTCGGGGAACGACGATTTTGACGATTTCCTATGACAGGAAAGGCACCGTTCGCGATCCGGTATAAACGCCTCCCTTTTCTGCGGTGAAAATGCATGGCACCGCAGGCAAGAAATGTCCTCCATCCCTATCCCGTGAACTTTCCAATCCTTATGGCAGCGTAAACATGATTCTTCGTCCGGATGAAACGCATGAACTTTCCGGCTGTGACAATCCTTGCACTCGAGCTTTTCCATGAAAACATGGCGTGCATGACCGATTGATTTATTAACGGTCAGGGATCCCTGGGCAGCCTCGTCCCAATGGCACTTTGTGCACGTCTTCCACGGTGTTTCGTTGCCATGCGGTTCCGGGGTCTTGCGGTCGGATGTAAAGACGAATTTTACGAGCAACCGGTTCTGCTCGATGAGCCCCAGATGATGGCAATCCTGGCATACAATGTTCCGGTGCCCGCTGAGTTTCCATGCCCGGTATGCCTCTTCCATCAGGTGACAGCTGTTGCAGAACTCCGGATTCTTCTGAATATAACTATAGTACCGAACGGCAAGCACCATCCCCAGTACCGAGATGATCAGCATAAGAGATACGATGATAAGCTTGTCGCGAGGGCCCAGCCCACGCTCAAGTTTGTCGAATATTTTCGAAATGAGTTTGTACATGGAAAATAGGAGCACGCGTATGCAGCAGGCAGAATACTGCATAAAGGAAAGTGATCAGCTCCCTGTCTGCTGTGTTCAGTCTGCTTTCTACCGGTTCGTAACTAGTGCACTGTAAAACTAATTCTTGATTGTATTGCACCTTTAGCCGGGTCCAGTAGTCAGTTACAAATCGAATTCCTCTCAAAACGGCAGGAACATTTACCGCGAAGTCGCGAGGAACGCGAGGAAAGCGAAATTCCCGTAATATGCCACAGGATAGTATTGCCTTCCTGGCGACCTTTGCGCCCTCGCGGTTCAATCTTTTTAGTTCCGGCTTGTTGGCTTAAAGCACACCGTAATGACGTCGTGGAACTATTAACAACTAGGTTTACGTTGTACTAGTGTCTGCTGTTTGCTGTCTGCTTAATCAATTCCTCAGCAATCTGAATGGCGTTGAGTGCGGCCCCTTTTCTCAAATTGTCCGACACGATCCACAGGTTGATACCGTTCCGGATTGATTCGTCCTCGCGTATCCTGCCGACAAATATCTCATCCTTACCCGTAGTATCGATCGCCAGGGGATAAAGATTTTTTTTCGGGTCATCGTAAACAATAATGCCCGGCGCTCCGGACAGGATGGCCCTGACCTCGTTCGCGGATATTTTTCTTTCGGTCTCGATATTTACGGATTCGGAATGGCAGCGGAAGACCGGCACCCGGACAGCGGTAGCGGTCACCGCGATGGAATCGTCCTCCAAGATTTTCCTGGTCTCGTTCGCCATTTTCATCTCTTCGCGGGTATAACCGTTTTCGAGGAAGGAATCTATATGAGGAAGGCAATTAAATGCGATCTGGTGCGGATAAACTTTTATTTCAACATCCCTGAAATTCAGGAGCGCCACGGTCTGCTGCGCCAGTTCGTCTATCCCTTTTTTGCCCGTGCCGGATACCGATTGAAAGGTCGTTACCACGACCCGTCTGATCTTAACGGCGTCATGGATCGGCTTGAGCGCGAGGACCATGCCTATGGTGGAGCAGTTCGGATTTGCAATGATTCCGCTGTGCTTCCTGATCGCATGCGGATTGACTTCGGGTACGACGAGCGGGACCTTCGGGTCCATCCGAAAAGCGCTGGAGTTGTCGATCACGACCGCTCCGGATCCCACTGCTGCCTGAGCAAACTCGAGACTGCGCTCGGAGCCGGCCGAGAAAAGCGCAATATCAACCTCTTTGAAAGAGTCGCCGGTAAGTCTCCTCACCGTCCAGGATTTGCCGTTAAATTGAACCCTCTCGCCCTCGGTGCTTTCCGAGGCGAGGGGCACGACCTCCGCCGCGGGAAAATTGCGCTCCTCCAGGATCTCGAGCATTTCCCTGCCCACTGCGCCAGTTGCGCCGGCAACAGCAACGACGTATTTGGTTTTCTTTTTAAGCATTCTGGGAAGCCCGAAACCTGTTTAACCGCGAAGGCTTCGCGGCAGTCTTAATTATTGTTCCACAACTATCCTGAGCATTCTCCGAAGCGGTTCTGCTGCGCCCCACAGAAGTTGATCTCCGCATGTAAACGCGTTCAGGAATGTCGGCCCCATGTTCATTTTCCTTAGCCTGCCGACCGGGACGGTAAGCGTTCCGGTAATGGCAGCCGGGGTCAGCTCCTTCATGGATGTTTCGCGAACATTGGGCACGACCTTTACCCACTTGTTGTGTTTCGCGATCATTTCCGTAATCTCGTCGAGCGGAACATCTTTTTTCATTTTAATGGTAAGCGCCTGGCTGTGGCAGCGCATTGCGCCGACACGCACACATGTCCCGTCGATCGGAATCGGGTTCCGGTTCCGGCCGAGGATCTTGTTCGTCTCCGCCTGGCCCTTCCATTCTTCCCTGCTCTGGCCGTTGTCGAGCTGCTTGTCGATCCACGGGATCAGACTGCCGGCGAGCGGGGCGCCGAAGCACTCCTTGGGATAGGCCTCACACCGAATATGGTCAGAAACCTTTTTGTCAATTTCAAGAATTGCTCCCGCCGGATCGTTGAGGAGGTCCTTTACCTCTCCGTAGATCGAGCCCATCTGCTTGATTAACTCGCGCATATTGTTTGCGCCCGCTCCCGATGCAGCCTGGTAAGTCATTGCGCTCATCCATTCGATGAGGTCTCTTTCGTACAGAGCGCCGAGCGCCATGAGCATGAGCGATACAGTGCAGTTTCCTCCGATATAATTTTTAACTCCTTTTGCAAGACCGTCCTTGATCACTTTCATGTTCACGGGATCGAGAACGATAATGGAATCATCCGTCATGCGTAGCGTTGATGCGGCGTCGATCCAGTAGCCCTTCCAACCGGCCTGGCGCAGTTTCGGGTACACTTCGGTTGTGTATTCGCCGCCCTGGCAGGAGACAATAGCGTCAAGCTTCCTAAGTTCATCGATGTTCTTCGCATCCTTGAGCGCCGGAACTGCCTTGCCGATGTCCGGACCCTTGCCCCCGACGTTCGAGGTGGTGAAGAACACCGGATCTACGAAATCGAAGTCCTTCTCTTCCTTCATCCGGCCCATCAGCACGGAACCAACCATTCCCCGCCAACCGATAAAACCTGTTCGCATCATTTCGCCATCTCCATCTGTTGAAAATATTTCTTACGTTAAGGTATGTGAAGCCCGGATGAAGTCATAAAAAGCTTCCGGGTTGCCAACAGTTCCTAATGCCGCACTCCCCATTTCGCATTCAAAGGAGGCCCGCCACCATGTCCCCGACCTCGGTAGTGGACATGCCCATCTTCCCGGCTGCCTGGCTCTTCATCTTTTTCATGGTCGAGATCATGGCATTTTCGATTGCTTGCGAGGACTTTGCTTCGCCGAGGGATTCCAGCATCATCATGGCCGCGCCGATTGCCGCCATAGGGTTGATCGCGTTCTGGCCTGCGTATTTCGGTGCGCTGCCGCCCATGGGCTCGAACATCGACACCCCTTCCGGATTGATGTTCCCGCCGGACGCAACACCGAGTCCTCCCTGGATCATGGCGCCGACATCGGTAATAATATCTCCGAAGAGGTTCTCCGTCACGGCCACGTCGAACCATTCCGGGTTCTTGACAAACCACATATTCGCTGCGTCGATGTGATTGTAATCGCGCTTGAGCTCGGGATACTGCTTCGCTCCCATCTCCTCGAAGGCGCGATACCAGAGATCTCCACAGTGGGTCAACACGTTCCGTTTGTGGATGAGCGTGATCGGCTTTTCAGCGTATTTTCTGTTTCCGGCATTCCGTTTCTTCTTCAGTTCAAAGGCATATTTGAGGCATCTGTCCACGGTCCTGCGATCATACACCATCAGCTGCGTTGCGATCTCCTCGGTGGTGCCGACGCGCGTCGCTCCTCCGTGTCCCGTATAGATGCCCCCCGTGTTCTCCCGGATAACCACGAAATCGATATGCTCGGGCCCCTTGTCTCTGAGCGGCGTCTCTACGTTCGGATAGAGCTTTACGGGACGGAGATTGATGTACTGATCCAGGGTGAAGCGGATCTTGAGCAAAATCCCTGTCTCAAGAATCCCGGGTTTTACATCCGGGTGTCCGATGGCGCCGAGAAACATGGAGTCGAACTTCCGGAATTCGTTGATTGCGCTGTCCGGAAGGGTTTCTCCGGTCCTTAAATAGCGGGCTGCGCCGAAGTCGAATTCCGTGAATTCCAGTTTGAACCCGCCCTTTGCTGCCGCTGCCTGAAGTACCTTTATAGCTTCCTGAACGACTTCCGGCCCGGTTCCGTCTCCGGGAATAGTTGCAATCTTGTACGTCGTCGACATGGATGATGACTCCTCAGATAAAATTCATACAGATCAGGATATTTTTTTCAAACCGAGTTTTTTTATGAGCTCGAGAACTTTGTTTTCGTCAATTTCCCCGGGGTCAAATTCTATGTTTACATCTCCTGTTGAATAGCTCGCATCCGCGTTCAGCACGCCATCGGCATTCTTCAAGGCCGAAGCGACATCAACGGCGCATCCGGAGCAGGTGATTCCTTCTACTTTCATGTTCATCCGTTTCATAGAGATTTCCTCACGCTGCAGTTGTCCGTCCGCATCTCCGTACACGCTTGATCCCCGGGAAGGAATCCCAGTCCGCACCCTTCGTGCTTTTCCATCAGTACGGGATACTCTGTTTTTTCAAGGTTCCTGCTGAAATAAACGCATACAGCGCAAGGAATGCCGCCGGTCGCCGTGCGAGGACGGACCAAAGGCTCCGGTTTAAAGGCCGACATCAGAGGCCCGCCTTTTTCCTCGTATAGGCCATGAGGCCTCCGGCTGCGATCAACTCCTGCATAAAAGGCGGCACTGGCGTAACCTGAAAGGTTTTATTTGTAGATAGATTCCGTATTACCCCTGCGTCGGCGTCCACCTCTATCTGGTCGCCCTCGCTGATCCCTTCTGCGGCTTCAGCGCTCTCGAAGATGGGAAGTCCCATGTTGAAGCAGTTCCGGTAGAAGATGCGGGCGAAGCTTTTCGCAACAACGCACGACACTCCTGCGGCTTTTATCGCGATCGGCGCGTGTTCGCGGGAAGATCCGCAACCGAAATTCTTGCCCGCCACGATGATATCGCCCGGCTTCATTTTCTTAATAAAATCCGGATTAGCGGAATCTTCCATGCAGTGCAGCGCAAGCTCCTTCGGCTCGGAAGTGTTCAGGTAACGGGCCGGAATGATGGCGTCCGTATCGATGTCCGCTCCGAATTTCCATGCATTGCCTTTGAATTTCATATAAACCTCTTGATGTTTATCCGCAGATTCCGCAGATGCACGCAGATTTCACATCTTACAATTTTGCTATTTGCTTAATCCGCTTTTTTCGCGTTGATCCGCGTCCAAAGATATTGATTCTTATTTCAGCTCTTCCGGCCTGCCGATCCTTCCAAGCACGGCGGATGCAGCCGCAATCGCGGGGTTCGAGAGGTACACTTCGCTCTTGGGATGCCCCATGCGTCCCACGAAATTGCGGTTCGTCGTCGAAATCGCCTTCTCTCCCGCTGCCAGAATGCCCATATGGCCGCCCAGGCAGGGACCGCACGTCGGGGTGCTGAACGCAGCGCCCGCGTCGATGAAAACGTCCACGAGGCCTTCTTTGATCGATTGTTTATAGACCGCCTGGGTGGCCGGTATTACTATCATGCGGACATAGGGGTGCACTTTATGGCCTTTGATCACCTTGGCCGCTTCGCGGATGTCCTCGATCCTGCCGTTCGTACAGGAACCGACCACGGACTGATCGATATTGACTGATGCAAGCACGCTCACCGGCTTGACGTTTTCCGGAAGGTGCGGACAGGCGATCTGCGGCTCCATGCCGGTCAGATCGTATTCGCGCACATCGGCATAGTTGGCCTTTTTGTCGCTCTTGAAGAACCGGTACTTGCGCTGTGCGCGCTTTGCCGCATACTTTTCGGTTATTTCATCGGGCTCGATGATGCCGTTCTTTCCTCCGGCCTCGATCGCCATATTACAGATGGTAAGGCGTCCCGACATAGGCAGCTTGCGGATGGGTTCTCCCGTGAACTCCATTGCGCGGTAGAGGGCGCCGTCCACTCCGATATCCCCGATAGTCCGGAGAATGATGTCCTTGCCGCCGACCCATTTCCCGAGCTTGCCCTTGTAAATGAATTTCATGCTTTCCGGCACTTTGAACCAGGCCTCGCCCGTTATCATGGCCGCGGCCACGTCCGTGCTGCCGACCCCTGTTGAGAACGCGCCCAGACCTCCGTACGTGCAGGTATGGCTGTCGGCTCCGATCACGACATCTCCGGGCACGACAATCCCCTGCTCCGGCAGAAGGGCATGCTCAACACCCATCCTGCCTACCTCGAAATAGAGCGAGAGCTCATGTTCGCGCGAGAACTGCCGGAGCATGCTGCACTGTTCGGCTGATGCAATGTCCTTGTTCGGGGCGAAGTGGTCCGGGATGAGCGCAATCCGCGCCGGATCGAACACCTTTTTCGCGCCCGCTGCCCGGAACTCCTTGATGGAGATCGGAGCGGTAATGTCGTTCGCAAGCACCAGGTCGAGCTTTGCGTTGATAAGTTCTCCGGGCTTTACTTCTTTTTTGCCGCAGTGAGCGGCGAGTATCTTTTCAGTAATGGTCATCATAGTTTTTTTATTACTACTCAGAGCCCGTCACCGGGCGCACCGGACTTGGTAGTTTACAATTTTCGAATATACAGTATCCCCAGTCTAGATTCAACTGCTTTTTTCCAACGTGAAGAGTGAAATATAAAAGACGTTTTCACCTTTCACTTCCCACCCTTCACGCTGTTCTGCTTTCCCTTCTTCCAGTATTCCAGTTTGTTCAGCGCGTTCACATATGCTTTTGCGCTCGCCACGATGATGTCCGTATCGGCGCCGTGTCCGGCAACTTTTTTGCCCGCTTCCTCGACTTTAACGGTGACTTCGCCGAGCGCGTCAGTCCCGCCCGTTATGCCCTTTACCAGGTACGCATCGAGTCTGCTTTTCGTGCCCGTCATCGCAGCTATCGTCCGATACACGGCGTCGACAGGTCCGTCTCCGCTCCCCGTCTGCTTGACGGCCTTGCCGTCCACCTGCATTTCCACAGTGGCTGTCGGAGTCATGCCTGTGCCGCTCTCGGCCCTGAGGTTCTTGAGAATATATACTTCAACGACGCTTTTTACCTTGTCGGAAATAAGCGCTTCAATGTCTTCATCATACACTTCCTTTTTCTTATCGGCCAGGCTGAGAAACGCTTCGTACACTTTCTCGAATTCCGCATCAGGCAGCTCGCTGCCGAGTTCGGTCATCCTATGGCGCAGCGCATGCCGCCCCGATCGGGCGGTAAGGACGATGGAAGACCCGCCTGCGCCCACATCGGCCGGGTCGATGATCTCGTAAGTCGAGCGCTCTTTAAGCACACCATCCTGATGGATGCCGGAAGAGTGCGCAAAGGCATTTGCGCCGACAATCGCCTTGTTCGGCTGGATAACGATACCGGTGACCGAGGAGACCAGGCGCGAAGTTCTGATGATTTCCTTCGTATTGATGTTCGTGTCGAGATCGAAATAATCGCGGCGTTGACGCAGCGCCATGACGACCTCTTCCATCGATGTATTCCCTGCGCGTTCCCCGATGCCGTTCACGGTGCATTCAACCTGTCCCGCCCCGTTTCTTACCCCAGCCAGGGCGTTTGCAGTGGCCATGCCCAGATCGTTGTGGCAATGCACGGACACCGTCACCTTCTCGATACCGGGTACGTGCTCCATGAGACCGCGGATCAGTGCGCCGTACTCCTCCGGATACGTATAGCCCGTGGTGTCCGGGATATTGACAACCGTAGCACCCGCCTTGATGACCGCTTCTATCATCCGGTACAGGAAATCCGGTACTGCGCGGCCGGCGTCCTCCGCGTAAAATTCGACATCCGGCACGTACGAGCGCGCCCGTTTGACTGCGGCTACTGCGCGTTCCACCGCCTCTTCGCGGCTGATGCGCAGTTTGTGGTTGAGATGACTCTCGGAAACACCGATGCCTGTATGGATGCGCGGACGTTTAGCGGTTGCCAGTGCGTCGGCCGCGACTTCGATATCTTTTTCTATTGCACGCGAAAGGCCGCAGACGACAGCCGCGTCACCCACTTCCGTCCCGATCTTTCTGACGCTGTCGAAATCGCCGGGGCTCGAGATGGGGAATCCCGCTTCAATCACATCGACGCCCAGACGCACGAGCTGACGCGCAATCTCTATTTTTTCCGCCGTGTTCATGCTGGCCCCCGGCGATTGTTCGCCGTCACGGAGCGTCGTATCAAATATCCTGACGATTCTGCTCATTGATTCCTCCACGGCATACAGGCAGCCGCTCTTTGCATGATGCTCTTTCTATATGAAAAAAGAGATCAGAAAAAAACTTTGATCTCTCGTCGTTTCAGCTTCAAAATTGCCGTGCAAAGCCGGGACTACGAAGTGAGTTCCCCGGGTTTCTTCTTGAGCAGCCGGTAGAACGCTTCTGCAAGGCCGGTTGCCACATAGGTCATTGAAACCAGGAACAGGACAAGCGAAGGATGATACGCCACGACCGCAAGAAACGCCGCCATACCGACCAGTATCCCGAAGGGGCGGCGCTGTCTTAAATTCGCCTCCTTAAGGCTGTGATAGGTAATGTTGCTTACCATCAGCCCCGCAAGAAGAAACGTCAATACGAGCACCCAGTAGTCCGTCCGCACGGCGTCAGCCAGCCGGACCAGGTCAAGGTTCTGGAGAATATCCACTACCTCTTCATATGCAAGCACCGTTGTGGCGATCACGAGCGCGGCCGCGGGCGTGGGAAGGCCGGTAAAATGCTTCTTCTCGACGCTTCCCATCTGCACATTGAACCGGGCAAGACGGAGCGCCGCGCAGGCAACGAGGAAAAAAGAGCCGAGCCACCCGATCTTGCCGAAGGACTGGAGAGTCCAGGTATAGACAAGGACCCCTGGAGCGACACCGAAGGAAATCACGTCGGACAGCGAATCGATCTCGATCCCGAACTTTGTGGCCGTATGCGTTATCCGTGCGACCCAGCCGTCAAGCACGTCGAAGATCGACGCCGCCATAATCGACCAGGCAGCCACCTCATAGTCAGCGTTGAACGATCGGACTATCGAGTAATAGCCGAGGAACATGCTGGTAAGCGTCATGAGGTTCGGGAGCAGATAGATCCCTTTTTTCATTTAAGCACTCCGATGATGTCCCTGCCGCCCTTTACCCGGTCGCCGATATTGACCTTGATTTCAGCGTTTTTGGGGAGAAAAATATCCACCCGTGAACCGAACCTGATCAGCCCGTACCGCTGGCCCTTCTCGAGAGCATCACCCGGTTTGGCATAGCATACGATACGCCGGGCGATCAGACCTGCTATCTGCTTCACCAGTATTTTGTGACTTCCGCTCGAGAGTAGCATCCCGGTCTGTTCATTATCGAGCGATGCCTTGTCCACGGATGCGACATGAAATTTCCCGGGATTGTATTTCACGACTTCAACCTTCCCCTTGATGGGCGATCGGTTCACATGTACGTTGAATACCGAAAGAAAAATACTGATCTGTTTTACGTCCTGCTTCAGGAAATCAGGCTCCAGGATGTCCTTGATCACTATCACCCGGCCGTCTGCCGGAGACACCACAACATCCTGTCCGCCGGGTATCGTGCGTTCCGGGTCCCGGAAAAAAAACAGGACAAACAGCGTAAGAACCAGCGCTGCGAGCCCTGTGTACTTCCAGCCGAACACAAAAAGCAGAGCGGTTATCACCGCCAGCGGGATGATGAAAGGCCATCCCTCCGATGCGACCGGTATTCCGTAATTTTTCATCATAACGTTAGTTCAATCTCTAAATTAGAATCTCTAAATCCTAACCCGGACAAGCCGGAAGTAAAACCTTGAACCGCAAAGGCGCAATGGTCGCGGGGAAAGCAAAGCCAACAGCAGGGTTTTTAAAACCTGAAAAGATGTTGCATGGTTTCCTTGCGTCCCTCGCGTCTTCGCGGTAAATATTCTTCCCGTTTTGAGAAGATTTTGAATCCTTAGTTACTAAACAAACCGAAAAATAAATCTGCAAAACAGGAAACCAAACCTAAACGTTTTGGATTTCGAATTTCGTGTTTGTCTCTAATTCTTGCTCTTATCCACCAGTTTGCCCTTTTGCATCCACGGCATCATCTTGCGCAGGCGCTCGCCGACCTCCTCGATGGGATGGGCCTGGCCTTTCTTCGTAAGGGCGTTGAAGGTAGGTTTATTCGCCATGTTCTCGAGCATCCATTCCTTCGCAAACTGTCCGGACTGGATCTCGGACAGGATCTTTTTCATTTCCTTCTTGGTCTCCTCGTTCACGAGGCGCGGTCCCCGCGTAAGGTCCCCGTACTGGGCGGTATTGCTGATCGAGTAGCGCATGTTCGAAATGCCGCCCTCGTAGATCAGGTCCACAATGAGTTTGAGTTCATGGAGACACTCGAAGTATGCCATTTCAGGGGCATATCCCGCTTCAACCAGCGTCTCGTAGCCCGCCATGATGAGTGCGGTGGTCCCGCCGCAGAGGACCGCCTGTTCGCCGAAGAGGTCCGTTTCCGTCTCTTCGCGAAAGGTCGTTTCGATAACTCCCGCCTTGCCCAGTCCGATCGCGCAGGCATAGGCAAGCGCGATATCCCTGGTATTGCCCGACGGGTTCTGGTGAATCGCGATCAATCCGGGCACGCCTTCACCCTTTACATACTGCGAGCGCACGAGGTGACCGGGGCTCTTGGGGGCCGCCATGAACACGTTCACGTCTTCGCGGGCAACAATCTGGCCGAAATGGATATTGAAGCCGTGCGCAAATGCCAGATACGCGCCTTTTTTAATGTTGCCCTCTATGTCCTTCTTGTACATGCCGCCCTGCAGTTCGTCAGGGACCAGGATCATGATGATATCCGCCGTTTTAGCCGCTTCCCCGGGTTCAACGACTTTGAGCCCGGCCCCGGCCGCCTTCTCCCAGGATTTGCTGCCCTTTCTGAGGCCGACCATTACGTCGACGCCGCTTTCCTTGAGGTTGTTTGAATGGGCGAAGCCCTGGCTTCCGTAGCCTATCACGGCAACCTTCTTGCCTTTCAGCAGATTTGCATCGGCATCCTTATCGTAGTAAACTTTCATCATGTCCCCTTTCAATGATAGTAAATATTTTCAGCGGTGCCGGGAAGCGCCTCCTCGCGAGCCATAGGGCGCCCGTTTTATGCGGCATTCCGCGGTCCTGGCTTATTGACTGCCGGGCTGCTGCAACCTGCTCTTTAATTCCTGATCGCCAAATACCTGGTCTATCGCCCCCGTGAGGGCTTCGGAAAGAACACCCGCTATGAACGGATTCGTGTACGTTACATTCTGCCGCTCGATCTTGCTGCTCACGTTCAAAACGCGAATAATTTTCTTCTGTTTAATATCGGCAATCGAAACCCTGAGTTCCACAGTCGCCTTGGCAACCGTATTTGCGAGGGTCGAGGTCGACTCGATCCAGAACGATTTGATCTCTCCGCTGATCAGGACGTCCGCCTTGTCCGCCGGAATGCCCTGCTCCGTGAGGTCCCATGATGCAAAATCTTTTTCGGGGATGTCCTGGTCGGAGAGCGCCGTCTTCAGGGCAGATGTTACCTTTTCCGCTACCGTACCCTGGACAACGAGCTCGTTTGTCGCATTATTAATATCGAGGAACCTTGTTCCAACGACCGATGAGACCTTGCCACGCTCATCTTTAAAAGGGCTGACTCCTACGGTCGCCTTTGCCACCTCATGCAGCGCGTTCGACCGCTTATACGAGAAATCAACCAGAATCGGTCCCCGGTGGGCGCATCCGGATACTGCAAATCCCAGCGCTATCACGAGAGCTATTTTTTTAAATCCGTTTCTAATCATGTTTCACCTTTATTCGATTCGTGATCCAGGACGCGGAACGAACTCTTCATTCCCATCGTAGACCCGCATCAGTTTATTGAAATTATTCCCTGGTAATGGCCACTTTGCCGGTCCGTACGATTTCCTTGATCCCGATCGGCCGGAGCAGCTCGATGAAAGCAGCCAGTTTCTTTTCGTCCCCTGTAAGCTGGAAGGTATAGGTTTTGATCGTCGAGTCCACGACCCGGGCCCGGAAGATGTCCGCGATCCTGAGCGCCTCGGCCCTGTGCTCTGCCGGGGCATTAACCTTGATAAGGCACATCTCACGTTCGACGAACTCCTTTTCAGCCAGATCCGTCACCTTGATCACATCGATCAGCTTGTTAAGCTGCTTGATGATCTGTTCAAGGATACGCTCGTCGCCGGAGGTTACGATCGTCATCTGCGATATGGACGGATCGAGAGTTGGTCCGATCGAGATCGTCTCGATGTTGAATCCCCTCCCGCTGAAGAGTCCGGAGACACGTGAAAGCACGCCGAATTTGTTTTCTACCAGCACTGAGATAATATGTTTCATGGATTATTCACCTTTGGACCAAGGCAACCGTGCCTGCGCCCGGCCGCTTACGAATGGCATCGCGAGTCTGGCACCCAATGTCTTCGAGTGCGTTTGCGCGAGAATAGGGTGTGCAGGGTGTTGCCGTTTCGTTGTTACGCCGACACGGTCTTGCACCCAGCGGTTACGAGTGCCAAGCCGCGAGTGCAGGGTGTCGGCTCACTCCATTTCACTTCACCGCTTTCAGCTTCTTTTCCTGTTTTTTCCTTTCGTCCCCGAAGATCATCTCGTTGATCGATGCGCCGGCGGGGACCATCGGGAAAACCTTCTCATACCGTGCCGTTACGAAATCCATGAACACGGTCCGTTTCGCTTTGAGTCCTTCTTTGAGCACTGACACTACTTCCGAGGGCCTGGTCGCCCGCAAACCGACTGCGCCGTAGGCCTCGGCAAGCTTTACGAAATCCGGCGTGCTTCCAAGATCAACCGAGGAATACCTCTCCTGGTAGAATAGTTCCTGCCACTGCCGCACCATTCCGAGGTAGCGGTTGTTCAGGATGACGACCTTGACCGGAATATTATTTTCTATTGTCGTCGCGAGCTCCTGGATGTTCATCTGGATGCTGCCGTCTCCCGAGATGCTGAATACGTTCCGGTCGGGATGGGCCACTTTGGCGCCGATCGCGGCCGGGAAGCCATAGCCCATGGTGCCAAGGCCTCCGGAGGTGCACCAGTTCCGCGGTTTGTCGAACTTGTAATATTGGGCGGCCCACATCTGGTGCTGGCCTACGTCGGTAACGATGATAGCGTCTCCGTTCGTCACCTCGTAAAGCTTCTCCACGACGAACTGGGGCTTAATGACATCATCTGCATATTCATAGGAGAGCGGCCGCTCTTCACGCCAGGTTTCAATCTGCTTCAGCCAGCTCTTCCGGATAGCATCCCAGGGTTCCTTGCTGTGGCGGAGTTCCTTGTTAAGATCCGTCATCACATTCTTCACATCTCCGACGATAGGGATGTCCACCCGCACGTTCTTCCTGATAGAGGTGGGATCGACGTCGATGTGGATGATCTTCGCCTCGGGGGCGAACCCTTCAACCTTTCCGGTGACCCGGTCGTCGAACCGTGCGCCGATTGCGACAATAAGATCGGAATTGTGAATCGCCATGTTGGCGTAGTAGGTGCCATGCATGCCGAGCATGCCGAGCGAAAGCTGATGTGTGCCGGGGAAACCGCCGATGCCCATCAGCGTATGCGTCACCGGGATCTTCGTGATCTCGGCGAATTCATGGATCTCCGCTGCCGCGTTTGAGAGAATAACACCTCCGCCGATATAGGCAACCGGTTTCTTGGCTTTCGCAATCGCGTCGACCGCCTGTTTGATCTGCCATTTATTGCCCGTCACCGTCGGGTTATAGCTCCTGATTTCCACCTTGTCGGGATAATGGAACTCGGCCTTGCTGGTAACCACGTCGCGGGGCAGGTCGATGAGCACCGGTCCCGGCCTTCCCGTTGAAGCGATATAGAAAGCCTCTTTGATTGTGCGGGCGAGATCATTGACGTCCTTGACAAGAAAATTATACTTCGTGCACGGACGGGTGATACCCACGATATCCGCTTCCTGGAACGCATCGTTGCCGATAAGCGCAGTCGGCACCTGGCCGGTAAATACGACGATCGGGATCGAGTCCATGTATGCCGTAGCAAGCGCCGTCACGACATTCGTGGCGCCGGGGCCTGACGTGACGAGCGCAACCCCGACCTTCCCGGTCGAGCGGGCGTACCCGTCGGCCATGTGCACGCCGCCCTGCTCGTGCCGCGGCAGGATTATCCGTATGTCCTTCTGGTCGTACAGGACATCGAAGATCTTGAGCACAACGCCGCCCGGATAACAAAAGAGGGTGTCTACCTTCTCCTTCTTCAGGCTTTCAAGAAAAATATCCGCACCGGTAATCTGCTTGTTCGACATAATTCACCCACTGTTAATGCAAATCCTAAATTCGAATTTCGAAATCCTGAATTGGATTTTGTTCATTCTATATTGCTCGGAAATTAGGACTTCGGATTTGGGATTTTTACTTTAGTACCGCTCCTGTATTTGCTGACGTAACCATCCTTGCATACCGAGCGAGCCAGCCGTTCTTGATCTTGGGCTGCCTGGGCTTCCACGCTGCGAGCCGCTTTTTTAGCTCTGCCTTCGACAGCCTGATCTCCAGTTTACGGTTCGGGATGTCGAGAACTATCCGGTCCCCGTTCCGGACAGCCGCTATGGGTCCGCCCTCGGCCGCTTCCGGAGAAATGTGTCCGATGCAGGGGCCGCGGGTGCCGCCGGAGAACCTGCCGTCGGTCAGCAGGACGACGGAATCGCCGAGTCCCATTCCGGAAATGGCCGACGTAGGAGAGAGCATCTCCCGCATACCCGGCCCTCCCTTGGGACCTTCGTACCGGATGACAACCACATGTCCGGGCTTGATTACGCCGCCGAGAATCGCCTTCATTGCCTCTTCTTCGGAATCGAAGACGATTGCCCTTCCTTCGAACTTCATCATCTTTGCACTCACCGCGGTCTGTTTGACAACGCATCCGTCCGGCGCAATATTCCCTCTGAGAACCGCGATTCCACCTTCAACATGGTGGACCTTATTGAGAGGGCGGATAACTTCTTCGTCGGTAATTTCAGCTCCCTTTTCGATTTCAAGAATGCGGCTCCCCGAAACGGTCATGGTGTTGTTCAGCTTCCCTTTTAATCTCTTCAGGATTCCCGGAATACCGCCCGCATAATGGAGATCTTCGAGATAGTGTTTCCCGCCCGGAAGCATATCCGAAAGATGAGGCGTCTTCCTGCTGATTTCGTCAAACAGGTCGAGCGGAAGGCGAACCTCCGCTTCATAGGCGATCGCCGGAATATGCAGCACCGTGTTCGTTGAGCCTCCCAGCGCCATATCCACGCGAATGGCGTTCTCGAACGCCTTCGCGGTCATGATCTTCCTGGGAGTAATATTGTTTTTCACCAGATCGACAACCCGCTTCCCGCTTTCGAACGAGATCCGCCGCTTTTCCGAGGAGACGGCGAGGGCAGTAGCGCAATAAGGAAGACTCATCCCGATTGCTTCGGTTACGCACGCCATTGTGTTTGCCGTATACATACCCTGGCAGGAACCGGGCCCGGGACAGGCGCACATTTCGAGCTGCTCGAGTTCCCGGGCATCGATCAATCCTTTTCTGAACTTCCCGACCGCCTCGAACGTATCGTTGACGAGTGAAAGTCTCCGGCCGTTCAGATGCCCGGACAGCATGGGTCCCGCCGTAACCACAATGGTCGGTATATTGACGCGTGCAGCGCCCATCAGCATGCCGGGCGTAATTTTATCGCAGTTCGTCAGCAGAACAAGACCATCAAAGGCATTCGCCATGGAAACGGACTCGACCATATCAGCTATCAACTCACGGGAGGGCAGGGAATAATGCATCCCCGAATGGCCCATTGCAATGCCGTCGCAGATCCCCGGGAGACCGAAGAAGAAAGGCCAGCCTCCGCCTGCGTGCACGCCCTTTTCAATAAACCGCTCGAGATCGCGCATGCCGATGTGGCCGGGAATGAGATCGGTAAAGCTGGTCGCCACGCCGATCATCGGCTTGTTAAGCTCCGAGCGGGTAATGCCGGTCGCAAACAAAAGAGACCTGTGCGGCGCCCGCTCCAGGCCTTTTTTTATCCTGTCGCTTTTCAAACTTATAACTCCTCGGGAAATTAAGGATACATACTGTAAATTATTGAGCTTTTATGACTCGCAAAGAGCTGTTAACGGGAATTTTGAGAGCTAATCGTTTGATATTTTTAACATAGATACGGGAAGGGAGTCAATAAAAGAATTTAAAATTTTAATTAACCCCTTGAATATGTTCAAATGAGTTTTAAAATATCGGGCCGTATAGAGACCGTGAGTATTTTTAACATAAATTCAGCGTAGGAGTCAACCAAAAGAAGAAAAGGGTAATGGGTCATTTTGAAAACGTTTTCAAAACTTTTTTCTTGCCACGCTGAGCGGACAAGCTTTCATGATGCGGAAAAGAAGAATAAAAGACTGTAAGGGCATTGCGCAGAAACGGCAAAAGCAAGATGGTCTAATAAAGATATGATTACTCCTCTATTTTGGCTTGGTTCTGTATCCTCTTTTTTGATCGGGTTTTAATTAAATTTTTTATAGATTCCTCGGCAGGTAATTCTTCGGGCATAATGCCGCTTAATTTTTTGATTACAGATCTTACTTCTCGCCCAACTTCATGATGGGTGCGTATAGCTTGCTGTTCGCCATGTATACCACCTCGCATCAACTTGCCTTCTGTCTGCGTTATCCGAAACTCATTAGCCGCCAGTTCTGCTCTGCCTGCACGGTCCATTAGCTCCTCATGTGGAGGGATGCCCTTTTTGCTTTTTATACTTGATAGACCCATTTCATATAATCCTTTATATCCGGCGTCGTGAAATAGGGCATATCTTTTAACACCAACCCCTTGTGCGGCCTTGTTTAAATTCTTATTAGCGTTTTTCACACGATCCCGCAATTGGAGGCGTCTTTCTTGCGCGGTGAGCATATCTTGTTTTTCTTGCCTCCGCGTTTGAACTGCGAAATAAGTTTGTGCCATGCCAACCTGTGGCTTATTTGAATCTCCATTCATTGCAATCAAGTAACAGGCATACCGCGTCAGAAAAAAATCTATTCTTTGCATCAATGCGCCCTTGCCAGCCACTATCCCTTTCGTGGTTTCACGAAAGTGATCGGCAGCGCTAATGCCCGTGCTTTCGCATGCCATTTGAGCTTTATTTATAACCTTGTTAAAGTTCTCCCATGTTTCATAACCTAAGATGCTCTGGATGTCTCTTCCCATCCAATACTCGCCACCTAAAGCGGTTGTTTTCTTCCTATCATTTAACGCATTTAATACTGAATCTAGGGGTGTGTCCATTATCAGTATCCTCCTGTAGTGGTGAAGAATGGGCGATCATAACACAAACCATACCCTTCTGCAACTCTTTTTTTACCTTGACACCATATTTCCACATATGCTATTATCACCCATTGCAGCAATTACTTAGGAGGTTTATGCCATGTCACTTCGGGGAAAATTCGAAGAAAAGATTAAGAAGAAAGAGCAGGAGATTGTGGAATACGAAGCGAAAATTAGAGAAGCTAAGGCATATATACAAGCACTTCAAGACTCATTGAAAATGGTTCCACGAGATGACATGAGAGGGGCTTTAGCTGAAAGCACATTGAGGCCAGGAAGCAGTATAGCGAAAACTCATGATTTTCTTAAAGAAATTGGAAAACCTATGCACATTACTGAAATTTTAAGCGGTATTGGCAAAGGTACATCAAAAAAAGAAAGAACATCATTAAGCGGCGCTCTAGGTTGGTACGTTAGACGAAAAGAAATTTTCACACGACCCGGACCTAATGTATTTGGCCTTCTCAGTATGGAAACGCAGGAAGAAAACTCAGAACCGCCGGAAAGTTTCGGTCTAGATAGGTAATGCCGGAGCAGGAAGGGGGAAGGTAAACCCGCAATGGAAATAATGGTTAAAGATGTATGAAGGATAAAAGTACCTACACCTTTGGACGTATGGATATAACTATTTGAAATTTAAAGAAATATATGGGGCGAATTTAGGCCGTATGGGGGTTGTAACTAGTTGATAATTATTGCAGCTAAGTGTAAATAAAAAAAGCCCCCTTTACTCTTTTTGGTAAAGAGGGATTTCGGTCTTCTGCTCAACAAAAACACAAAAGGCAAGGTATATATTTTAACCTTGCCTTGCCGCCTTCAGGCCCGTCCTACTTTTGACCGCCTGATAATTTCCATCATTCTGTCTTTTGCCGCGAGTTTCAGTTTCTGAATTCTCTTCCGCTCCAGTTCCTCCTCAGGGGTGAGATACCGGTGTGCTTCAAAGGACATCAGCGTGTTTTCCAGCTTCCGGTGCTCCTGTTCCCATCTCTGATACTCAGGATTCTCAACCCTGAGGCGTTCCATAAGTACTTCTTCCTTTACCTCCACATTCATAGATCGACCCCTCCTTTAGGGATTAAAGTCAATGAGAAGGCGCAACGTCAAAAGGCGTAACGTCAATCGGATTTTTATTAAGAAAACTTTAACACATTTCAATAAAAAAGGCAATACTTGCCAAAAAGTCTTTTTCTCTTATTTTACAACTGTTTTATAGGCCCCTGACTCGAGAATCATGACAATGGCGTCCTCGACCGGAGTGTCGTAATAATCACGCCGGATTGAGGTGCCGGTAAAGCCCATACTCGAGTATAGTTTTTTTGCCGCTGTATTCGACATGCGCACTTCGAGAAATGCCCGGCGGGCTCCCTTGGCGTACGCCCGCTTGAGCGCGCCGTAAACCAGCTGCCGTGCAATACCGTGACGGCGGTGCGACGGCGCCACCGCAAGATTCAGAATATGCATTTCGTCCTCAATCACCCAGTACACGATGTATCCCGCGACGACCCTGGTATGCGAAGGCACGAGCGCTACAAGAAGATTCGAGACGCTTGCGCTGCGGAATTCCGACAGAAAAAGATTTTTCGACCACGGCATGCTGAACGAAGCATGTTCGATAGCAAGCACTTGGTCGACGTCTTCCTTCCTCATGCGCTCTATTGTGATGTTTTCCGTTTTTCCCACGCCACCTCGGCCTCCGGCCGTCGTATATACAAAGGGGTCACGGCGGCGGCTTCGGTATGCTTGCCGCTCTTGATCATTTCCCTGCCGAGCTCGGCGACAGCGGCCGCTGATGGAAGAATGGCGGAAACCGGCGCAAAACAGGCGCGGTCTCCGAACTGCCCCTCGATGACTGTTCTGTAGAGCAGCGAGGCCTCCCCGGTAAACACCAGGCTTCCCGGCAGGGTTGCGGCCAGATCGATTATGGAAATCGTGCATTCCGGCATGGTTTGGACAAGCGCTCGGCCTTCCCATTTGTAAAGCGCTGCGTACACTTCGTTTTTGCGGGCATCCAGCACAGGACAGACACGGTGCTTTGCATAGGGCACGTTCCAGGCGAGTGCCTGAAGGGTAGGTACGGCGGCTATCGGTTTTTCTGTGGCGAGCGCGAGGCCTTTAACAGTGGAAATGCCTATCCTGAGACCCGTGAACGAGCCGGGGCCGATCGCAACCGCAAAGCCGTCGAAATCCCGGATTGCATGCCCCGTGTCCTTGAGCACACGGTCAACCGTTGACATGAGCCTCTCGGAGTGGGTCACTTCTATGTTGAGGCTGTATTGCGCAACAACGCCTTTTTCGGAAAGAACCGCCACGCTTCCGGTCCTGGTTGAGGTCTCAATGCCGAGAATGAGCATAATCCTGCCTCTTAAAATTTGATACCAGCCATTGATAGATTCTTAAAAAGTCAAATTCAAAATATTTTACCACAGAGTACTCAGAGAAAAGGTGAGAGAAGTCCACATCAGGGCTACTCCCATTCCAGATAGAATCCGTTCATCCGTTTCATTTTTTCGGCGAGTTTGTCGGCGGTCATTCGCCCATGCCCGAGTACATCAGGCGCAAAAGCGGACGCTTTTCTCGCGAAGGCCCGCATGTTTGCCGGCTGCTTGACAAATTTGGCCTCCAGCCAGTCGGGGCCTGCGCCGGTAATAACGAATGAGCCCAGTTGCTGCTGAGCCTTGAGCCATTTGATTATATCGGGAGTATCGAGATGGTAGTTTAATGCTTCTGTACCCTGGATCTTCAGGATGTCGTATGAATTGTTGCCCTTCACCACGGTGACAATGTCGGGCAGCGTTCCATAGCTCTTGTGGCTCCTGAAGATCAGGTATCCCCGTACACGAAGTCCCGCCCGGTACGAAGTGATAAGCTCCTCGGCGTTTTTCGTGCGCAGGCTGAAACCTGCCAGTTTCTCTTTTTCGAATCCCTTTTCACCCTTCAGGTTCTCGGACGGCATCACTACACTGATGAAAAAGGGCTCGGCTTGCGAACCCGCGGACATTTCAAGCTTTGGAACCAGGTCCGGATGGAGGCGGAGTTCGGTTTTCTGTTCTTCGGTCAGGACCTCGTGTCTGGGTTTCACGACAACGATTGGAGCAGCAGGTTCCGGCTTCGGGTGCTCTGCTTCCTTCTCCGCGGGCGAGCAGGAAAAAACCAGTGCGGAGATAAGGCACCCTGAAAAGTATCTACCAACCATAGCGAACATCGAAATGCTTGAATTCTCCCTTGTAGGTTTCCCAGGTAAGATCAACGTTCGTTACCTTTGCGCCCGGCGGTCCCTTGTAGCACCACGCGACGATTTCCTCGACCTTTTTTTTCTCGCCTTCGAACAAGGCCTCGACGCTTCCATCCGAAAGATTTTTGACCCAGCCGCCCACGCCGAGCTGCACGGCCTTTTCCCTGGTGCTGGCGCGAAAGTAAACGCCCTGGACAATGCCGTGGATGATTACCCGTGCCCTGAGATTGTCCGACTTTCGGCCGCTCACGCTTACCTCACTGATGGTTTTCTAGCGCCGTGGTCCTCTTTTGCCCGCACCCTGCCCGCGGCGCCGGGAATCCGGCCTCGCTCCCCGCGCAGGCCGTTTGCCTCCGGTAAAAGTACTTTTGTTCGGACGCGGCCCGGAACTTGGCCTTCGGCCCTCGAAGCTCGTCCCTTCCCGGGGCCCCCTGCTGCTGAACCGTGCCGCGGGCTTGCTTCTGCTTTCTGATTTCCACGAGCCTGCTCCCGGCGCCGGTCTTCTTGCCGGCGGCTTTGCCGCTGCGCCGTAACCCCTTTCACCTTGAGAGTTCGCGCTTCTCGACCGTACACCGCGTTCTTCGGGCCTGGTTGTACGTGCAGGCCATGCGCCCCGGTTTCCCTCCGGACGTGGTCTTCCGGCCTCCGGCCTCGCGCGGCTGACAGTCCGGGCAGGAAAGACATCCTTACGTTCACTTGGCCTTGAGTAGCCGGGTCCTGGTCGTCCAGCCTCGCCTGCATGCGAACGCTGGTTCTTCCTCAAACCTTCCCGGGTATCCTGCATAACTCTTACGCCCGGGCGCCGCACGCGGCTCTCACCGGTCCTCTGTCCGCCGTATTGTGATTGCCTGCCGCCCATTGCCCGGGGACCGGCGCCTGCTCTCGTTCCCTTATGCTCGGTTTGGCTAGCTCTGAATTCCGGCCTCTCGCGTGCTGCGTCCATCGCCCTTGGTTCCGCGTGTTCGACTGTTCTCTGTACCTTGACCGCAGGCTTATACACTCTGACCTGTTGTCCCTTTTCGTCGGTCTTCATCGCTGTTTCACGCAGTGCGTTAACCTCATCAAGAGTCAGGTGCCGGAATCTTCCTTCAGGAAGATCTCCGAGCGATACGCTTCCGGTCTTGGTCCGTTTGAGCTTGATCACGGAACGCCCCACGTGGTCGAACATACGGCGCACCTGCCGCTTCCGTCCCTCGTGGATCGTGATCTCCACCCAGGAGTTCGCTTCCTCCTTGCGGATCTTCCTGACCTTCGCCGGCGCGGTCTTTCCATCCTGGAGGAACACACCCTTTTCGAGCATCTCGATCTGCCGTTCCTCAAGCACTCCCTTGACCTTCGCGAGATAGGTCTTCGGGAATTCGTGCTTCGGATGTGTGATCAGGTGGGCGAAATCGCCGTCGTTCGTCAGGATCAAGAGGCCTTCGGTATTGTAGTCGAGCCGCCCGACCGGATAGACCCGGGCCTTGACGCCTTTGAGAAGATCCTGAACGGTCGGCCGTTTTTCCGGGTCGGACATGGTTGTAACAAAGCCGGCAGGTTTGTTCAACATGATGTACGTCGGAGGCTGGTGAGGATTGATCAGTTTGCCGTCGACCTTGATATGGTCCCGGGCCGCATCGGCCTTGCTGCCGAGTTCGGTCACCACTTTGCCGTTTACCCTCACCCTGCCTTCGGCAATGAGTTCTTCCGCCGCGCGACGCGACGTCACACCGGCGGCTGATATTAGCTTTCTGCAAACGTTCGAGCATGAAGTTCCTTATAGACTGCCTGATAAATATATTTTTTTCCGGATGTTCATTATTATACAGTCTATCCGGGCGAAAAGCAACGACAAGGCATGGCTGGCGTTTACCGCGCAGTTTTCTCTCTTAGAAGCAGCGACCACTCAGGGTCCCATGATTAACATATTGACAATATCCCCTCATTATTACTATTATAAGTCGCTTCGAAGGCAGAAACCGCGCAATGAGGAAAGAAACTATTGTGGTTTGATACAATGCTTTCTCAGAACAAAAAAGAGGGGAGTGCCGGCAGGAAACTGACTCCCTCAGAGAATGGAGCCGCCTCTTCACTCACGGAGTTAATCCGAGCCGGTCTCAACAGACAAGCTGTTTATCTGCTTGTTATCGTTTTTGCGGGTCTCGCGGCATACTCCAATACGTTCAATGTTCCTTTTCAGTTTGATGACGAACATTTCATACAAGATAACCCCGTCATAACTTCGCTCGATAATTTTTTCTCGAGCGCAAAGGGCTATGAGTATCATTCCCGGCGTTTTATCACGTATCTCACGTTTGCCCTCAATTATCGCTTTGGCGGCTTTGATGTAACAGGATATCATATCGTAAACCTCGCGATCCATCTGATCAACGCCCTGCTCGTTTACACACTGGTGCTCCTTACCTTTCGAACGCCGGCAATGAGTTGCATAGGGCAAAGCGCACAGAGCAGAGCGCGAGAAGATACGCCATGCGCCATGCGCTTTGCGCCAAGCGCTGATCTCATCGCCTTTTTCTCCGGCCTGCTGTTCGCGGTCCATCCCATTGAGACCCAGGCAGTTACCTATATTTATCAGAGGCTCACCTCGCTCGCCGCATTGTTTTATCTGCTTTCCGTGGCGGCTTACGCCAAGGCGCGGCTCTCAGGGCTCACGCCGTCATCACGGCCCCGCTTCACATCCCCCGGCTTTTATGTTTTAGCGGTCTGCAGTGCCGTGCTCGCAATGAAAACGAAGGAAATAGCGTTTACGCTGCCGATCACCATCGGGCTCTATGAATTCATGTTTTTCAAGACCGGGTTCAAAAGAAAATTCATCTTCACCCTGCCGATCCTGCTGACGCTCGCAATCATTCCGGTCAGCATCATGGGAACTCACGAACCTCTGGGACAGATACTGTCCGACCTGAGTGAAAAGTCCCGCCTCCAGACCGACCTGCCCAGGTGGGATTATCTGATGACGCAGATGCGCGTCATTACGACCTATATCAGGTTGCTGTTTGCGCCCGTGGACCAGAACCTCGATTATGATTATCCGATCTATCATTCACTGTTCGACCCTCCGGTCTTTTTTTCCTTTCTTTTTTTATGCGCTATCGCCGGCACGGGCGTGTATTTTCTGCGCAGGGCGAATCATGCGGCGAACCGCGCAGCCGGCCCGGCAGGAGGCGAAGTCACCGCATCCGATCAGCGCTGCCGGATTGCCGCATTCGGCATATTCTGGTTTTTTATCACCCTCGCGGTCGAATCGAGCGTCATACCGATCGTGGACGTCGTATTCGAGCACAGGCTTTACCTGCCCTCGGTGGGCGCCTTTGTGGCCATAGCCACGATCGGGCTGATGATCAAGGATGGATTGAGGCCGGTATGGCCCAGGATCGACGCCCCGGCAGCGGCTGTCGCAGGAATTGCCGTGCTGGCGTTGACAGCTGCCTGCTATACGAGAAACATGGTTTGGCAGGATCACGTTACGTTGTACCGGGATGTCGTCGCTAAAAGCCCGGGTAAGGCTCGAGGACATAATAATCTCGGCATTGCCTATGACGACAGGGGCATGATCGACGAGGCTGTTGTCGAGTACCGGAAGGCCGTACGGCTGTCGCCGGACTACGCAGAGGCGCACTACAACCTTGGAGTTGTTTACGGGGAAAAAGGCCTGATCGAAAAAGCCATTGACGAATATCGGACTGCCCTGGCGTTGAAACCGAAGGACGCCCTGACGCACAACAACCTGGGATCATCCTACGGCATAACCGGCAGGGTCGAGGAGGCCGTCAGCCAATTTCAGGCTGCAATCACATTGAAGCCGGATTACAGGGAAGCGCATTACAATCTCGGCCTGATATACCAATCCAGGGGGCTAACGGAGAAGGCTAAAGAACATTTCAGGATTGCGGAGCGTTTACAACAGGTAAACAGGCGTCAGTGATTATCGCGGGAGAACCAGTGTCGTGTCTCTTAAATGGACGGTGTTATGATGATTCTCATCGAAAACTTGATATCTTCGCATAAATATTTGCTGATGAATTTGTAGGGCGACCCTTTAGGGTTGCTGCTGTTCCGGCGTTTCAGCAAGGCTAAAGCCTTGCCCTACAAGTTTGACTGCGGCCTGCTGCCGCGCTATGATAACACCAGTCGTTTGTGAGACACTACACCAGCATCAGCGGGATAAGCAGACCGATGATCAGCAGACCGTTCACCGCATTCGCTCGGACAGTGGACGCACTCCTTCGCCCTTTGCTCTCATCTCTCTTTCTTCATTCCCACTGCCTTTACCAGGCCGTCAAGATTTCGACGGATCTCCGCATCATCAGGGTTAAGATCAGCCGCTCTTTGGAGTGTACGGATTGCGTCATCTATCCTCCCCTGCTTGAAATAAGCAGCTCCGAGATTATTATAGAGAGCAGGGTTGTCAGGGCTGAAGCGGGCAACGGTTTCAAATTCCTGGACCGCCTCATCGATTCTTTCTTGAAGCATATAAACGATCCCCAGATTAAAGCGCATATCCACAACCCCAGGGTCAAGCTTCAATCCCGCCCGAAATTCCCGCACAGCATCTTCAAGACGTTCCATGCCCCAATAGACGTTCCCCAGCATGCTGAGCGTCTCCGGGTTATAGGGTGCCAGTGCTGCAGCTGACCGGAGTTCGTTTAGAGCTTCGTCAAGTCGGCCGTCCTCAAAATACGCTGATCCCAGATTAAAATGTGCGTCCGCGTAATCAGGCATGGTATCAATCGCGGCTTTGAATTCCCTGACCGCATCATTGATCCTTCCCATGTCCAGGTAGGCAGTCCCCAGATTATTACGGGCATGGGCATAGTCGGGTTTGAGCGCGAGCGCTTTTTGAAATTCTTGAATAGCCTCTTCGTTGTGCTGCTGTTTCAAATAAGCAGTCCCCAAATTATAACGTGCTTCGGGATCATCCAGATGAACATCGACCGCAATCTGATATTCCCTGAGCGCTTCGGCCATTCGTCCCTGATCGTAATAGGCCTGAGCAAGGTTATAACGGGCTCTTGTTTTCGAGGGACTCTTTTTGACCGTATCCGACCATAGCCTTGTCATATCCGTCCAGGTGCTGTTTCGAGAATAGGTCGCAAACGACAACGCAGCTATGACAAGGCACAACGCCGGTATGACAATCTTGTGCGCAGTGAACCTCTCCGCCGCCATCAGCAGACCCGTCGTGGCCACGACAAAAAAACCGATTGATGGCAGATAAACCCTGTGCTCGAATATCACGTCTGAGATGGGAATGAAGCTTGACTCGACCGACAGCGTTACGAAAAACCAGATAATGCCGAAACCGATAAGGCGCAGAAAAGGCGCCTGCGCGAACGGCGTCACTTTCCCACTCCGCGATGCATACAACAGATAAATCCCTGATCCGAACAGCGAAAGGAGAAATAAAAACGATAAAAAAACGGGAAGCGTCAAAAGAGAATGATAGAGCGGATAATCATAATCAGCGTTCTGGCTTATCGGAAAGACCAAGAGCCGTATGTACGTTACAATCACGCGCAGTTCGGTCATCACATAGTCCCAGCGCGGCATATCGGTCTGGAGTCTGGTTTTTGAATCGACATCTGCCAGCAGCTCTCCGACGGTTTGGTCGCTTTGCAAAACACTGAGCGGAACGACGATAAGCGTGAGCACTATCGGCACCAGAACCAGCAGTTTCTTGCGGAGCGATACCTTGAAAAACGTGAACTCATACAGGGACACGACCAAAGGAAGAGTGAATGCTATTTCTTTCGTCTTCATGGCAAGGACCGCGGAAAGCACGGCCAACACATACAGGATGACAGGTGCCAGGCTTAATTTTGCGTCTGCTTCCTTGCCCTGACCTTCCGACTTCTGACTTCCTACTTCGGACCTCTGACTTACGACCCTTCCCTTGATGTACAGGACAAGACAGAGAAGATAAAACAGCGTCGCCAGTGAAGTATACCTTTGATAGATGTAAGTGACTGCCTGGGTCTGGAGCGGATGAGCAACGAACAAGAGCGCGGAAAAAAGCGCAATAAGATTAGCGCTTGGCGCATAGCGCATGGCGCATGGCGTATCTTCTCTCGCTCTGCTCTCTGCGCTTTGCCCTATGCAACTCATTGCCGGTGTCTGAAAGGTCAGGACGATCAGAAAATAGACCAGCAGTGCGCTGGATACATGAATAATGAAATTTACAATGTGATAGCCGGTTGCACTCTCCCCTCCGAAGCTGTAATTGAGGGCAAACGTTAAATTGCCGATGAAGCGGCGCGGGTTGAAATTATACCCCTGAGTGCTCGAAATGAAGTTTCCAACGTCCTTCATGACCGGATTTTCGATAATGTACGGCACCCCGTCCCACTGAATCGGGCCGTGGAACGTATTGGAGTAAGCAAGAAAACCTAATGCTATGATGATAAGCAGGTGAACAAACGGCCTTGCATGAAGACCCGGTGTTTTATTCGCCGGCAAAAATTCCGTTTCCATTACTTTACCTCCATACATGTAGTAAGCGGCGTAACAACCACTCAACGACTCAACGTCTCAACTACGTCTGCTACTGCGCAATAAGCGTCGCCTTTATCGAACCGGCGGACAATTTTTCCTTCAGATAAGCCGGCATTTTCTCTATCACAAAGTCGGGTAATTTCCCCTCAGCAAGAGCAGTAAGCTTCTTTTCAATGACGATAGGCAACTTTCTTTCATCATCAGTGAGCCATATATATACATCGCCGGGATAATAAATGATGCCGGGGCCGTCGAAGTGCATGTCAGCTCTCACCAGAACGGTTTTAAATGTGCCGAACGGCGTCTTTATCGTTTCCCGCCTGACACACTCCGTTTCGATTTTACGGATGACCTTATTGTTGATGACGTGCAGGACAACCGACTTTCCGGGCGTCAGCGGGACCCGTCTGAAGTAGTAAAGGGCCGCAAGCGGATCGAGCGTAAAAGCTTTAATTTTGAATGAGGTCTTCCCGTTCTCGATGAAGTCAGAGCAGGTAATTGTCTTTCTCGTCTGGTCAAAAATGAGATCCATGTCCGCCTTGTGCGGTCCTTCGTTCAGCTTCAGTTGATATGCGGAGGGAATATACGGAAAGGTTTTTGAAACATCTTTTTGACGCGTCTTTTTCAGGTAACTCACGGCATGGTCATCCACAGGGTAAAATACGGAAACCCATGAATCAGTAGACATGGTCGACACGAGTTCTATCCTCGGGCCGGCGTCCTTTGCTTCCAGCGACAGATTCCCTATGGCAACCCCGCCCACTGAGAGTTCATACATCAAGGTCTCCGGGACGCTAAACGCGGAGGCATTTACGCCGGGAAAAACAAGAACCATTACAGCCAACAATGCGCGGTTTATCACCCGATCATGCCCTTTCTTTTAAGGTGGTGAAGCATAGCATTGATGACATCGGCATCGCATGTCCGTGATGTCATTTCATGTCTTCAATCCATAGCAGGGATTTACCGAGCGGAGTGCTCTTGAGCGATTCGTAAAATTTTTTGTCGGCGGTAACCATGCGGCATTCTTGAGCACGAGCGACGGCAAGATAGAGACTGTCATAGAAGGTTCTTCGGTAGCGTTCTGCTATCATCCACGCGTCATCGAGCATCATTTCGGAGGGGATTATCCGCAGCGGCACGCGCTCAAAATCAAAAAGAATTTCCGCTGCGGCCTCCGCATCCAGTTCCTCTGCCCTGCATTTTTTCCACAACGTATTTCCGACTTCCGCAAAAATGAGGTCCGGGGCCGACAGCTCATGATTTTTAGCAAGAAGATGCAAAGCTTCCCGCGTATGAATCTCCGGCAAAAACCATTTGACGACCACGCTCGCATCAACGGTATAGCGCCTCAACGGTCCCGGTCCTCTCTGATGAGAGCCGTGCTGTCGCCGAACTTTCCTCCCGCCAGGCGTTTTTGCCAGTTTTCGGCCGCGCCGAGAGTTTCCTCCATGGACAGTTTAGCGGCATTCTGCAATATCAATTTTACTTCGCCCTGTAGTGAGCGATCATGCTGTTTTGCTCTCTTTTTGAGGCGCTCAATCGTTTTCTTTTCCAGGTCTCGAACCAGCAATTGTGCCACAGCAACCTCCTTTTTTATATGATAGCATTATGATAGCAATAAGTAAAGATATTTTTAGGACCAGGATGGCGTCCGAAAGAAAACCATGACGGGAGAAGACGCATGCCTTAGAGGAAGGAATTACGATACCGGCCTGTTCAGATATGCCAGGATTGCGTCCCTGTACCGCTCAACGTCATTGAGATGTTTTCTGAGAATTGCGATCACGATCTCTGGAGCGTCGTACCAGAGAATTCACGGACCTGCTTCAGGTACATTTCGAGCTCGGAAAGCTTTCTAAAACTGGAAAAAGACCCTGATTTATGTTTTCCTCGCGCTCGTCGCGCCTTCGCGGTTCAAGAGTGTTGGTTTATTTATTGGTCTGAGGCTTTGCCTCACTAACCTTCAAATATCCCTTATACCACTCCTCAAGCGTTTTTCGCAAAGCGTCCTGTCCGTAGTTTGCTGCGACAAATTCCCGGCCTGCTGCACCAATTCTTTTGCGCATCTGTTCATCCTGAAGCAGACGCACCACCTGTTCCGCAAAACTCTCGGGAGTATCGCCGATCAGGAGATGTTCTTCCGGCGCTGCTCCGATCCCTTCATTCCCGATCGAAGTCGTCACAACCGGCGTTGCCGCTGCCAGGGCGTCCAGTATCTTGACGATAATTCCCCCTCCTGTCAGGAGAGGGGCCACAAAAACCGTGGCAGTCTTATAGTATTTCTCGATATCTTCAACGAAGCCCGTAACAACCGTATGCTCGTCTTTTTCCGCAAGCGCCCGCACTTCAGGGAGCGGCCTGCTGCCCATAATAAAGAATTTTACATCAGGAATTTCTTTACGGACAAGGGGGAGAACCTCGTTCCAGAAATAGAGCACTGCTTCCACGTTCGGCCCACGGTCCATGGCGCCCAGGAAGAGGAGGTTTTTTTCTTCCCGCTCGAACTGTATATTGGTTACGTTCGCGCCGTAAGGATGCTGTAACAATGCGACTTTAAGTGACCGGTCAATAGCTCGAAGATACCTGCGGTCGTAGTCGGAAAGAACGAATACCGTATCGAACTTCCCAAATACGTATAGTTCAAAGATCTTAGTAAAGCGAAATACGAGAAATAAAAGATACCGGCGCAGTCCCCGTGCGTTCCTGAACCGGCGTTCCATTGGTTTGGTCAGGATGTCGTGGGCTACAATCGCCATCCTGCCCTTTTTCTTCAAGAAAAAACCCGTCTCGGTCCACTCCGCATGGATAGCATCGAAGTTATCTCTTTCAGCTATAGCATTTGCCTTTTTGCAGAGCTTGTAATATGACCAGACCACGTTCAGGACGGTAAACGCATCCCGTCTTTCCGGCCGCGAGTAAAGCACGGGATACACTTCTTCACAGTATTGCTTGATCGGCCCCAGGTTCTTTTCCTGTCCCTTATGAAGTCGAACAACAAGATGGAGTTCATGCTTCTCAGCGAGCGTTTTTATTACCTCAAAGACAAGCCTCTCCCCTGCCTGGTACGTCGTTGGGGCCGGGAGATGGGGAGATATGAGGAGAATTTTCATTTGTCGACTGTGGTCAACAGGGAAATATCCGTTAAGTCTAAGAGTGACGTTTAGTTGTTAAATTGTTGAGTTTTGAATAACTATTCAACTACTAAACCTCTCAACCACGAAACCGCTCTCAAGGTTTAACAGTGGCCTCTATTATACGGAACGAGATCAAGAGTGTCAAATTGAAGGTTCACGAAGTGTTGAAGATGGCTCAAATAAAAAAGCAAGGAGAAGCCGCATAACGGTCGCTCCTTGCTGTCCTGACTTACTACTCAACGACTCAACTATTTAATGATTGTCGCTCTACAACTACTGCAGCGTTACCGTTTTCCAGGTAAGGACACTGTTTACCATTGCACAGACGTATATGGTATCATTGACAGCATCCTGCTGGACCCAGAATGTGCCTCTTGCACTTGAATCGCGCGTCGGCTTTGCCGAGACTGTATTAAGACGGACGCCGCCATTGACCTCGAGTTTTTGAGCAGGCGATGTTGACCCGATCCCGAGTTGCCGTTGTCGGATATTCGCATTCATACTAAAGAAACTCGGTAAACCCCGCCTGCTTAAAATGACCGTCAAAAGACAGGTATCTCGTCACCTTCATTTCCTTCATAAGAACAAAGCTGGTGCAATCGGTGAATGAATACTTCTTATCGGAATGCCTTTTAAAATATTCCCAAGCCTTCCGCTTGATCGGCTCGTCGAGCCAGACAAGCTCGATGGCCTTGCTGTCGAAAATGAACTCAGCCGCTTTGACCGCGTTGGAATGGTTTGTCCGCATGAGAATCATCGTTATACATTCGTTTAGGATATAATCAGTCATGACAATCCTGATCTTCTTGAGGGCGATCTTTTCAAAAAGCATGCCGGTCTCGACGTTATAACGGTCCTTTCTGTCGAAAAACGCCGCCAGTGCGCTCGTATCAAGAAAGACCTTATCCATGTCGTTTTCCGATCTTTTTTTTCTCCGCGCCATACAGATAATGGTCGTGGTTTACGGACAGATCGCCGTCACCGCTCTCGAAAAAACCCGCCAGTTTGAATATCGGGTCGTTCTCCCAATCGATTTCCCGTTCCTCTTCAAGATACCGCTCAACGGCCTCCCTGATGACGGCGGCGGATGATTTGGACTCTTTTCGCGCCTTTTTCTCAATGCGCCGGTAAACATCCTTCGGGAAATAAACCTGCGTCCTCTTTTCCGACACCAATGTCTTCATCTACGGAACCTCCTCTATCTATAATGCTGTATAATATACAGCACTTTAGCCCCTTTTTCAACAAAAACTTCCACCGGCAAACGGAAGCAACGTGTTTCATGCATCGCAAAGCAGAAGCACGACCTGTGCCGCAAAACTCGCGGGTGTATCGCCGACCAGGAGATGCTCACCCGGCTTTGCTCCGATCCCTTCGTTGCCTATCGAGGTAGTTACAACCGGAGTCCCCGCTGCCAGGGCGTCCAGTGTCTTGACGATAATTCCCCCTCCTGTCAGGAGAGGGGCCACAAAAACCGTGGCAGTCTTATAGTATTTCTCGATATCTTCAACGAAGCCTGTAACAACTGTATGCTCGTCTTTTTCCGCAAGCGCCCGCACTTCGGGGAGCGGCCTGCTGCCCACAATAACGAATTTCACATCAGGAACATCTTGCCGGACAAGTGGAAGGATCTTGTTCCAGAAATAGAGCGCTGACTTCACATTTGGTCCCCGGTCCATTGCGCCGAGGAAAAGAAGGCTTTGATCTTCACGCTCGTACCTTGTATTTGTGAGGTGCGCGCCGTAGGAATGGCGCAGCAACGCGACCTTGAGCGACGGATCAATGGACAGCAGATAGGAACGATCGTATTCGGAAAGTACGAAAACCCTCTCGAATTTGTTAAAAATATACAACTCGAATATCCTTGTAAGGCGGAATACGAGAAATAGAAAATACCGACGCAGTCCGTGAGCGTTCCGGAACCGGCGCTCCATGGGCTTGGTCAGTATGTTGTGAGCGACGGCGATTTTGGGGACGATTCTGACGATGCTGTCTCCGCTGTAGGTCCTGCCTTTTGATCTTGCCTTTGGTTTTTCCTTTCAAGATTTCATTTCAGACTTTCCTTCTTCGTCAAAGTCAATAGAGTGGCAGCCATCATAGGTTCTGGGGGGCGATGATGATGGCGGATGAGAAGCGTTGTGCGTGTTGCGGCAGGATGTTCGCGCCGGACAGAAGGGTCGGGACGCGCCAGCAGACGTGCTCGGCGGCGTGCCGGAAAATCCGGAAGGGCGAGAGCAACAAGCGTTTTCGCAGAAAGAATCCGGATTATTGGGTCGGCAGGTACGAGGTAGTCAAGGCGTGGAGAAAAGAGCATCCTGATTATCAGAAGGCCTGGCGCCGGAAGCGAAAAGAGCGGCAGGCGGCATTCGCGCCAGGTGAGATACAAGCCGAGATGTTCGCAAAAGCCCTTGACGCCGTTGAGAAAAGCGTGATCGTTCTGCGCGAGATACAAGCCGAGATACCCTTTCAAGTTATTGATTTTTCGAACCAAACGTCTTGTGTTCCCCGCTATTCTGTGTGAGATACAAGCCAAGATGAGAAAATAGTGACGATAAATCAATAAGCTGGGTCGTTCCTTCGACCGAGATACAAGCCCATATTTCCTTTTTGGCTGCGTCATGGTAACAATCCCGCCATGGTAAACGATCGGGGGAGAGATGCTGAATCCATCGAAAGCCGGGTGAAGCATTTGCGCGCAGTGGAAGGCTTATCGATCAGACAAATTGCGCAGGCGCTTTTCATGGGGAAGAAGCGCGTCGCGAGAATAATCAACGGGACGAGCATCCCGAAGCCGGCCAAGCAGAGCCTTCTTGCGCCCTATGAGCGTCTGATCGAGCAGTGGTACCAGGAGCATCCCTACCTGCAGGCGCAGCAGGTGTTTAACCGCTTGAAGTCCTATGGGTATACGGGTCGTTACACGATTCTCGCTGTCCATACCCAAAAATACCGGAAAAAGAGGAAGTATCAAGTCTTTCACGAACTGGTGTTCCTTCCCGGCGAGGAAGCACAAGTCGACTGGATGCATTGGAGAATCCCTTCCGGAATGATGTACGGCTTCGTCTTTCTCCTCGCTTACTCCCGGTATGTGTACGTTCGTTTCTATCCCCGCTGCACCATGGAGTTCTTCCTGGACGGCCACATCGAGGCTTTCCGCGAGATCGCCGGCGTACCCCGCAAGTGCCGGTATGACAATCTGACAAGCGTGGTAATCAAGAGAACGCCGGATCTCAAGCTTAATGCCCAGTTCATGGACTTCTGTCGGCATTACGGCTTTGGGGTCCACCCCTGCACAGTAAGAAGACCGAATGAAAAAGGCCGGGTCGAGCGGGTCATCCGGGACATTAAGAATCACCTGAAGATCACGCCGTGCGAGACGACACCCGAGCTCAACAAACAGGCAGCCCTCTGGCGGCAGGAGAGGAATACAAGGCTTCATCGCACGACAAAGAGGCCGCCGGCTGAGATGCTCAAAGAAGACATCTTCTGCGCGAGAAGCGCAGGATCGAGCATCTGCTCAAGATGTCGGGCATCAAACGGGTGAAGCGTCTGGAGGATTTTGACTGGAAGTTCAATCCCGCTATCCCCCGCGATAAGATCATGGAGCTGATGAAAACCGACTGGCTCCGGAAAAACTGCAATATCGTCATCATGGGTCCGGCAGGCGTAGGAAAAACCCATGTCGCCGACGCCCTGTGCGTTGATGCGATCATGAAGGGCCAGCAGGCCGTCTCGATCAGCATTTTCGACCTTACCGCGAAGCTCGCGAAGGCCAGAAGCGTCTACAGTCTGATCGATTACTACGCGAAGGTCAAGGTGCTTTGCTTGGATGAAATGGGCTACGTCTTCCCGACCAAGGAGCAGGCGGACAGCATCTTCCAGATAATCTCGAAACGCTCCGAGGTCGGGACCACGATTGTTACAACCAACCTGATCTCGTCGCAATGGGGGAAAATCTTCGATTCGGTGACCGCCTCGGCGATCCTTGACCGCCTGGGCTTAAATGGTCACTTTCTGACGTTTGAAGGGAGGTCTTATAGAAGTAAAAAATAACATACCAAGCTCGCCATAGCCCCAACTGCTCCCGATCAGGAGAGGGAATCTTTGCGCCCCGGAGAAAGATGCTCGATGCCCCGGTGCGCCTTTTTTCGGTCAATAGCGGGGACGCGACCGTTAGAATCGTACCCGCTCCGACCGTCGCCTACACTATTGTAGCGTCACCGTCTTCCAGGTGAGCACACTGTTTACCATCGCGCAGACGTGTACAGTATCGTTCACAGCATCCTGCTGCACCCAGAATGTGCCTCTTGCATTTGAATCGCAGGTCGGTTTTGGTGTTGTGGTGTTAAGACGAACGCCGCCGTTGACTTCGAGTTTCTGAGTAGGCAAAGTAGTGCTAATACCGATATTGCCGTCTCCGGTTACACGCATTTTTTCAGTTTTTGCAGTAGACGCGTTTGAAGTTGTATCAAAACGCATGTAGGTCCCATTAGAAGTTGTATTCCAATTTTCACCCGACATCATGAAGATACCCGCCTTATTTGGAACGATTATTTGATTGCCATCATGACCGCTGCCTCCTAAAATCATCAGGATCGCATCTTTTTGTGTGGCCGTCGGCGCTTCTATAGTGCCACCATACCCTTTTCCTTGAACAGCCGCTCCTCTCAAACCAGCTACGCCAGGGGATCTTAATTCAATTCTTTCCTTATTTTCATTACCAGTAAGCATAAACATCCCGACACCGCCTGGAACGGCTGAAGCAATATCTGAGGATATGGACAGCGGATATGCCGGAGAAGATACGCCTATACCGACGTTCTTATTGGTACTAACCATCCCTGTGCTATCAGCCCAGGAAGACGTGCCTGCCGGCCCCTGAGGGCCTTGAGGTCCTGTCGCTCCTGTCAATCCTATCGGTCCCTCCGGTCCGGTTGCGCCCGTTGGTCCTTGAGAACCCTCCGGCCCTGCTGGTCCTTGCGGTCCCTCCGGACCTGGCAACCCTACTGTGCCCTGTAGTCCTTGAGGTCCTGCTGCACCTTGAGGCCCGACTAACAACGTGCCTGCCCCCCATCCACTTTCCGTCTTCGGGCCGAAGATGGTGTTGGAAGCTGTATTAATGAAGAAATCGCCATTGACTCCGTCATCAGTTGTCGGATCAACGATTCCGCTCAGTGTAGTTTTCCCGTCTGTTCCTGCAGGTCCTTGTGGGCCGGTTGCACCCGTTGCTCCCGTTAAACCAATCGATCCCTGTGGGCCTTGCGGTCCCTCCGGGCCGGTTGCACCTGTATTACCTTGAGGTCCTTGCGGTCCGGTCGCACCTGTGGGCCCTGTTAAACCTACCGGTCCCTGCGGTCCTGTTGCGCCTGTCGCTCCGGCAGGGCCGATTAATGAAATACCTGCGCCCCATACACCTCCTGTTTTGGGACCAAATATAGTATTGGAAGCCGTATTAATGAAGAAATCGCCATCTGCTCCTTCGATTGTCGGATCAGCACCGCCGCTCAGCATCGTCTTCCCATCTGCACCGGCAGGTCCTGCTGAACCGGTCGCTCCGGCGTCACCTTGAGGCCCTTGCGGTCCTTGAGGTCCTGTTGCTCCTGTTGCGCCGACCGGGCCTTGAGGTCCTTGCGTTCCCTGCAGGCCTTGTTCGCCTTGCGGACCCTGTATACCCTGCAGGCCTTGCGCGCCCTGCAGGCCTTGCGCGCCCTGCGGACCCTGAGGTCCCACTAACAATGTGCCTGTGCCCCACGCGCCTCCTGTTTTCGGACCAAAGAGTGTATTGGAAGCTATATTGATATAGAAATCTCCATCGACACCTTCGGTTGCCGGGTCAATAGCTCCGCTTAGCACAGTCTTCCCATCTGCTCCGGCCGGTCCCTGTGCACCTGCTGCACCAGTCGCTCCAGTATCACCTTGAGGTCCTTGCGGCCCTTGGGGTCCCTGTATACCCTGAGGTCCCTGCACTCCCTGCAATCCTTGTTCACCTTGTGGACCCTGCGGTCCTACTGAACCCTGCGGTCCTTGTGCACCCGCAGCGCCGTTACAAACATAATTATCTCCGCTCAGAGAAGTGTACTTTACGCCTCCGTTAGCACAATTTGCTCCCGGCGATTCTGATGTCGATGTAACTGATATGCCGTTCATACCATCAGTTCCTGCCGGCCCAGCTGGTCCCTGAGCTACAAAAACCGCCCAATATGTAGTATTGCTCACAGCTTGTCCCGAGAAATTATTTTGAATGGCTATGTATGAGCTTCCATTATAAGCCACAACGTCGTTGATCCGATAGACTGTCGAACCGTTATAATCCCCGAGCCACTGAATACCGCCAATCGCATACGGCGCGCCGCCAAGCAAATCTCTCGTCAACGATGCACCGTTGAAAGTCAACTCGACATAGTAGGTGCTCTGAAAATCCATGGGGATGATGGCGCTCGAAAATGGAACATTACTTCCGAGAAACCACCGAACGGAATTTAATTTGCTGGTATTGCTACCGCCGTTACCTGTTATCTCCTGAATGTTATAACAGGTCAGCGTGCCGCTTGCCGGTTCCTGCCAAATGAGATTCCCTCCAGTTTCAGAGTCATAAATCTTGAATACACAAGTGCCGACTGTACCAGGCGCCGCGCTTCCATTCGCGGGAACATATTTCTGGTAAGGAATCTGCTCAACCGGCACAGCGTATGCTGAACCGACCGTAAACATAAAGATGATATTCAGTAGAAGTGTTATGGCACGTTTGTTTTTCATATTTCCTCCGTTCAAACAGCCTTTAATATGGTTCGTCACATTACAAAAAATAAAAGTATTATCAAATTTATTTGGCGATTATAGTGATTTAGAATAGTAATGTAAAGAAAAAAATGGGGTATTATTACCACGATTTAAATAAAATTAACTTTAATTACACTTAGTTATAATATTCGGATGAAAAAATCTGTCAAGGTTGCTTTACTGATTTGTTAACCTTGTAGTTGCATAAACATTTCTTGAAAATATGCAGAAACCTCTGGAAACAGGCTTCATTATTGGATATAGTGCTCCTGCGATATCATTATTTCACTCAAGCAGGAGGCCACTGAAAGTGAAGTCCAGTAAAGCACAGGTTCTAAGCCGCGTTCACAAAATACCGGAACTGAAGTTCGAGGATCAACAGCTCACTTCCTACGCGGGCCTTGCTATCATTCAGGCATTCTTCACGAAGCTGAATCTGAAAGCCCGCTTGAAAAGCTGCTTTGATCATCTACCGTCGAGCGCCATCTTCGGCAATCACGTCATTACGCTCGTGCTGATCGTGCATCTGATGCTGGGTTATCGGAAACTCCGCGACATCGAATACTATCAGGACGACCTTATGGCGCTTCGTCTTCTGGGCCTCCGAAAAATGCCGGACGTTTCCACGATCAGCCGGGCATTGATGACGGTCGACGCAAAGGACATTTTGAATCTTCGTCGGTTCTGCCGGGAAATGTCGCTCTCCCGCATACAGGGTTTGAAGCTTCGTCGCGTGACGCTTGATTTCGACGGCTCTGTGCTCTCGACCTCCCGATGGGCTGAGGGTGCCGCCGTAGGCTTCAACAAAAAGAAAAAAGGGCAGAGAAGCTATTATCCGCTTTTCTGCATGATCGCTCAGTTGGGCATGGTCCTTGACGTCCTGCCCCGTTCGGGTAACGTACATGATTCCAACGGCGCCCGGGCGTTCATCCTTGCGTGCATCGAACAGGTGCGTGCAACCTGTTCGGATATCGTCATCGAAGTGCGCATGGACAGCGCTTTCTTCAGCGATGAAATCGTCGGCGCGCTGGAGCGCGACGGAATTGAGTTCACCATCTCGGTCCCCTTTGAGCGGTTCTCCGAACTCAAGCACATGATCGAAGCCAAAAAACGCTGGAGGCGTTACGATTCCGTTGTTTCCTATTTCGACACACCCTGGAAGCCGAAAAGCTGGGACAGCCGGTTCCGCTTTCTTTTTATTCGTCAAAAAGCCAAAAAGCAGTCAAAAGAGCCGGTGCAGCTTGATATGTTCACGCCGCACGAATACGGGTTTGACTTCAAGGTGATCGTTACAAACAAAACAACGACGGTGAAGAAAGTCCTGAACTTCCATCAGGGCCGCGGTTCTCAGGAAAACATCCTTGGAGAGCTAAAGTCCCAGTGCAATATGGATTACGTGGCTGTGAGAAGATTGCACGGAAATCAGCTATACATGATGTCGGCGATCATCTCGCACAATCTCCTGAAGGAACTTCACATGGTCGCGCATGAACCCGACCGGGGCACCACCGAAAAACGGGCCGCTCTTTGGGAGTTCACGGAGCCCAATACCCTGCGAAGAACACTTATACAGCGTGCCGGCCGCCTGACACAGCCCGGCGGCAAGCTAACTCTGACAATGAACGCCAATCCACGAGTCAAAAAGGGGTTGTTGCATTATCTCGACCGATTGCAACGGGCCGCATAGCGATTTTTTATGCAACGTTAAGGTTAACTCGGTTAGTTGTAGAGGTAAATCAAGAAGCGGGCTATGAGTTGAGTTATTCGGAAGTCTAGGAGGTTGTCCAGTGCGAAGAACAAATTTACGTAACCATCGCACATGCGCGACATGTTGAGAAGGCTGCTCGGAAAAATGATTATATAGTCCTATATGTTTTCGTCATTTCATTTACCAGATCTTTCCATGAATAGCGCTCCTCGACCAGGCTTCTTGCCTGCTGAGTGATGGTCCTTCTAAGTTCCGCATCTTCCAGTACTCTTTTAATATAAGCCGCGAATTCATCCGGCGAGTCTGCAATCATCAGATGCACGCCATGCATTGCCTCGATCCCCTCACAACCCTTTGATGTAGTGACAACCGGGAGCCCTGCTGCCATAGCCTCAAGTATCTTTATTCTTGTGCCGCCGCCATAGCGTAAAGGTACCAAGAGAATATCCGACCGCCTGAAATATGGCAGGACATCAGGAACATTCTCATGAAATTCTACACCTACGACAGGCATCGGAATATTGATCCTCCATACATCCCGTGCAACGAAATCAAGTCTTACAGCATGATTGCCGGACCTGACCGATGGAAATATTTCTTTCAACAAATATAAGGCGGAGTCAAGGTTCGGTTGGTAGTCCATGCCGCCAAGGAAGAGCAATCTGCCTTCTGTTTCAGATTTCGGAAGAAACGTATGTGTTTCAAGGTCAACACCGTTGGAAATCGTAAAAACTTTCTCATTGTGACCATGATATGCCGCAATGAGGTCTCTCTCCTTTTTTGACACAGTGAAACACAATGCGCACTCCCTCCATGCCCTTTTTTCCTTTCTTTTTATTTTTATTTCTTCCATAACGTAGAGAATTTTTCTCATTAGACTGCTATAACCATATTTCACCTGCCTTATAATCTCATGCTCAATATTATGAGCATCCAGAATGACGGGCATACCCTTAAAAATATCGGCATATTGCCACATCATTGGGAATTCGATCTGCACGAGGTCGAAAGACTTCCGGCTGAGCAGTCTTCTCAGCTCCAATTTCAGTTCGTCAGAATAATAAATAATATAATTGTACGGCTCTGCACTTAAGAGAAAGCTAAACCTGTCTCCCCATTTTTTAGGAGGCCTCTTTACAATTATGACTTCATCGCACAATTTGCTCAGGCTTTCGTATTCAGAGAGGGATCCATGGGTTACAGTAGCAAGGGTGATCGCGTGGTTCTTTGAAAGATTCTTGATTATATTGAATATCCGGATTTTTCCACCCTGATCAATAGGGTAAGGAAGGAATGGCGATAATATAAGAATGTTCATCTGTTATGCGTACCTGGAGGAATCGAATATGCATGCTTCAGGGATTGTAAGCTCTAGGGTCAACATCTTTCGAGGATTCTGCAAATCTTAAATGACGGAACTTCTTCTACCGTCGGCACTCCCCTCTTGTTCTGTTCACATGAGCGATATGGATATGACGTTTAAAACGATAATACAATTCAAGCGCGATCTCAAACGCTTATCAGGAAATCTCGGCGATTACCGTACAGGGCGCCCCCTCCATCTTTTCGAAGAAAAGCGGCGCGACTATAACTTTTTGGAACATTGTCTCACGCGAAACGACATTCAAGTCGGCATCCTCAAGAAGAAGTATTTCCCTGCCGCCTGATTCATCAAGGAAGCCCAGGTGCGCCCTTCGCCCTTCCTCTTTGTCCCGCTGAGATGTAACCGAAATAAGATCGAAGCCAATCATCCGCAGCTTGGGAAAGCCAGCTCTCAGGTCGCGTGCGAAATCCGCACTCACGACAGGTGAATCCTTCCAGTATTCTCTCCTGACCTCTAATTGAGCAAAAGTGCGTTTTCACAAGAATCAATTCGAGGCCCTGCTCCAGGGCAAATCCCTTCATTAAAGATCCATCGATCTTCCCATCAGCATCAAGAAGGTTGCACTCAACGACGGCCGCCCTATGAAAGATAAAAAAATCAAGCGGATAATCATTTCCCTTCTTTCCATCCCGATAGAAGTGCGAAGGAAAATCCAAGTGCGTCCCCGAATGTGAGGAAAAACATAAATTCGTCTCACGAGTGAACTTATTGCCCGTTTCTTTCACGCGGGATTCAAGGTTCAGGCGACTTCCGCCATAATATGCCGTATTATTAGACAGTGCATAACTGAGCGAGACAATTCCGGACATTTCGCGATGTATCCCTTCAGCGTCCAGAGTTCCTGTATATTTCTTCAACAAGTCTCATCACGGCAAGTGCGTCCTCAATCGTACCGTGCTCAACGCGCTTCTCACCCCGGATAGCGGCGATGAATTCTTCTACCTCTAATCGCCATGAATCATCACGGTCGAAATATATCATCTCTTCTCTTGGCTTTCCGAACGCAGACGCTGTGTCTTCAAATTGTTTTTTTGCAACGGTGAGAGTCTCTTCACCGTAACTGCGGGTCGATGAGAGTATTCCGTTCAGGTTGATATAGCCTTCCTGAAGGGCGATTTCCAAAGAAAACCGGTGCTTCCACTGAGTTGACGAGGAGTGAATCGAGGCTATCTGCCCCTTTGAATTCCTCATAACGGCAAAGGCATTGTCCTCAACGGGAATGTTCCAGTACGATGTGGAGATCATGCTCTTGATCTCATCGAAATCTCCCGCAAAATACCGGAAGAGATCAAGCATGTGGATTCCCTGATCGAGCAGGATGCCGCCCCCCGCCTGCGTCTTGTCGCTCCGCCAGTTGCTTTCAAATTCGACGCCTCCGGCCTTTCCATAAACGCCTCGCAGCCACAATATCCTGCCGAACAAACCGCTGTCAATCATGGACTTGGCTTCGATAACCGAATAGTGATAGCGATGGTTGAATCCGAATTTCACCTTACAGTCCGGGTGCTTCTCATGCGCTTCCCGGATCCTGAGTACATCCGCGACACATCGTCCTGGCGGCTTTTCGCAAAAAACATGCAGGCCCCTTTCAAGTGCTCCGACGATCAGATCCGGGGCTGCCGAATTATACGTGCAGACGAATAGAGCGTCGAGATCTTGATTTAGAATCTCCTGGGGCTGACTGAATGCGGGTACTTCATATTCAGATAACATTTTAGGGTTGACATCCGATACCGCGCGCAGTTCTGTATATGGGCAACTCTTAATCTCCCGGGCTCTTATCTTGCCCATCTTTCCCATACCCACAATGCCGATTTTTATGGCTGGTCTCACAGAATCTCGAAGCGACATAACTAGCTCCTGTAGTGCTCGAATTTGTAATATGTGTAGATCAGATGATCAAGAATCATGAATGCATCCTCCGGCACTCCGTAGTAACCCTTCTCATTCTCTACGTGGAAGGAAACATCACAAATTTTCTTAAGCTTCCCACCGTCGAAACCGCTGCAGCCGACAACAATTACACCCAGTTGTTTGGCAAATTCGACAGCCTTAATAATATTTGGAGAGTTGCCGCTTACAGAAAAAGCAATCAAAAGATCTTTAGGATGGAGAATAGGCCTCAGCTGCTCTAAAAAAATTGAATCATATCCGTAATCGTTCCCAAGTGCTGTAATTGCGCTCATATTGTCGTTCAGGCTGGTTATTTTAAGAGGTTTTACTCCGGTCCTTCTGATGCCGACACCCAGGTCGTTTGCCATATGGGACGCAATCGAGGCACTTCCTCCGTTGCCGATTATATAAACAACGCGGTCTTCTTTCCTTATTCTTTCAATCTCTCGAACAATACGGTCGAATATGGCGGTATCCAGACATTTTAAATGATTATGCAACATATCAAAATAGGTATGAGCATACGCCGAAATTTTTACATCTCCCATTTACCGCTCCTTTATTTTTTGCAGATTAATCTCAGTGCCGAACTAAGGCGCATTTCCTGGACAAACTGCTGAAATTTCTGGATATCCGCAGCTGAACGATGGTTGAATATATAAGAAAACAAATTATTATCTTCAGGATGTTCTTGATAATATCGCTGAAGATAGCCGGCATCCAGAAGTCCCGGAGTGCTCAACTCAAGGATGTCAAGATTCGCTTTTTTGCAGAGGTGCTCGTACCCTTCAACGGAAAAGAGATTAATGTGTTCCAGGGGGAAGATGGAGGGATGATCGCCGCGAAGCACCTGAACATCCAATCCGCTCCCGAGTCTCGAAAGAACGACCAGAAGACCTCCATGAGCAAGCTTCCGGGCAAGCGACTCAAACATTGCGCGAGGTGACAGCATTTGCTCCACACACATGAAAAGCAAGATCAGATCCGATGAACCGTCAGCGACGCTCTCGAGCGTTTTAATGCGCACGGAACCGCCGGTTTCGTCATCCAGGGGCGCGGCATACCTGAGAAATTTCTCCACCTTTTTCTCTTTGAGGAGATAGTCCCTGACATGGGCATTTCTTCCGAAGACTTCAAGCACCTGGAGACGCTCTTTTTTTGCAGTTTTTATTAATTCGGAGAGAAGAGGTTTTATCACTTTTTGAAAACGGGTCGCCTGATAATTCTGATATGCAGACGAGTTTATAAGTTGAGAGACTGGAGACTTGTAGAATGCCTTTGAATGGAGTGCTTCCGCAGGCTGCGGATTGAGAAATACCGATGCGCAATTGCGACAACGATCATACCGATAATTCCATATAAGGAAAAAAGGCCTGATGTCATCTCCATCACACGCAATGCAGCGCTTCACAGATGTCCAGTCTTCCTCGGTGCTTTTTTCATAAAGGTACTCTTTCCACCGCGCTTTCAGATCGCCAAAAACAGGCTCGGGGTGGATCATGATATCCGTAATATCGTCCGTGCTTATGGTATGCTTGTAGGTCATATCATCCAATCCTTTCAATAAAGTTGTGAAGATCCTTTGCTGTCTCCTCAAGAAAGGTAGCGCATGTGCTGGCCACATGAGGTGTCATGTGGAACCTTTCGGGATAGAACTTCTTGAGTTTGCCTTCATAGGGCTCCTCCCAATAAACATCGAAAGCCGCCCGCAGGCGCCCTCTTTCGATCGCACTATACAGAGCATCTTCAGATACGATAGGACCGCGGGCCGCGTTGATAAGAATGGAGCCTTCTTTCATCCAGGAAAGCTTTTCCTCCTCGATGAAATTCCTCGTCTGGGCGTTCAATGGAATATGCAGGGTTATTATGTCGGCTTCAAGTACAAGCGCCTTTAGTTCATTTTCTCCATTTTCGCAGAGATCAAAAGACCTCACCTTTAAAAAAGGCTGCATCAGCTTTATCACTCTGCCCCCTATGTTGCCTTTGCCGATAACCAGCAGGTTCAGGTTGCTAAAGGCCGTCCTCGGCACTTTTAGCCATGGAGTGAGCGTTCCCACATTGGAATACGCCATTCGAAAAATTAATCCGCAGGTAAATGCGGCAGTTTCATTATAGATTATCTCTATCGTAGACTGCGAAGGGAAACCGACCGCGATCCCTCGTTTCTCTGCTTCACTGACCGGCACATTGTCCTTTCCAACGCCCGCGCGGAAAATGCCTTTAAGATTGGGAAACCGCTGAAGATCCATTTTCTTGCTCCCGAGAAGGGCGATCTCCGCATCGGCTGGATCAGCAGTCTTTTCCAGATCGTCAATATAACCGTCGAGGGTATTTGTGTTCATCCATATTTTCATATCAGACCTTCTGCGCCATATTCTACCATTAGTTTTGCACTAAAATTGACAATTTTTTTCTATCAGGACACTGTTCTGCCCCTCGATATTACGATAATGCCTGCTATCCGCACCTCGCAGCCCTCAAAAGACGGGTCTGACAAAGCATTGCTATGACCGTGTAATGGTGCGGCCGTCAATATAGTTCCAGGTTCGCGCCGCTTTCGTTCTCCGGGCGATCAGAAATTTTTCAACAACGTCGAGGGTACTCCATTGATCGATATCCAGGGCTTCCCGCTCATCAATAGGAAACAGCCCCAGTTTTCCGACAAACGCGGGGCCATCCTTATCAGGGTCATCGGCATCGTAGGCATCAATAAACGCCTGTCGACGCCAGCCGGCTATTGCCCAGCAAAAAGCAGAAATCGGTTCTAATTCGTTTGAAGGACGCTTATATTTTCTTGAAAAAGAAACAGGTTTCCCGCCGAAAAAACTTTCCGCCCGTATCTCGAGCGTGGCGAACAGACTGTCATAATCGCCCTGCTGTAATGTCTGCACAAAGGCTTTTATGGTTTCCGGTCTTATCAAGGGCGAAGTGGCGTTTACCTGGCAGACGTATTCGGCCTGTGTGCCGCTGGTCATGAAGTCATATAAATAATGCTCGTTGATTACACAGCGCTTCCCTGCGCAATCGCGGGATTTGGTTTTCTGGCGACAGGCGCTTCCACCCCGCTCCGGCGGACGCTTATGAAACATGACCGATTCCTGTTCGGCAATGGATCTGAATATCTCGCCTTCCGAATTCAGATGGATGGAACTGAAAACCCCGGAAGTCTTACAGGCTTCAATGGTATACGCGCATAAGACCTTGCCATCCACCAGAATAATATTTTTATCAGGCACACGCGTGCTGCCGAGCAGAACGGGGATCATAGCGGCCACATCATGCATAGAATTAAAAAACCCTCCTCTTGTTAAATTTGCGGAAAATCACGTGATCTGAAAAGTGGATCGCTCGCCAGCGGATTTGCTCTGAGCCAGGCGATCGAACTCCGCAAAGTATTCGGTAAGCCAGGCGGCAACTTCAGGCGTTACAGGAAGCGGCGTTTTGAACATCTGTCCGATCCCCCTGGTAAGAATTACCCTGAGTTCGGAACCGACAGCTTTTTTATCTTTTGCCAGCGCCTGAATAAAATCATTCACTGCGATGTCGGACAGCCGTATATTACCCCAGTTTTTCCTGAGCAACGCATGCATTCGGCCATATAGTTCATTGCTGATATATCCCAGTTTTACGGAGAGATAATTTGCCATGTCCATGCCGATGGATACGGCAATGCCGTGGGGTACCGTATAATCGGTCAATGTTTCAATCGCGTGCCCGAAGGAATGACCATAATTGAAGACATTGCGAGGGCCTTGATCGAATTCATCACGTTCCACGTAACTGCGCTTGAAATCCAAGCTGTGATAAATGAGCTCGTGCAGCACTGCCCTGTCTTCGAACGCCCTGTCATATTCACGGAGCATCCGCTGAAAATCTTCCTCGCCGGAAACCAGATAGTAATGCAGCATCTCTCCCATCCCGGAGCGAAAATCCAGGGGAGACAAGGTTTCAAGAAAACCAGGATCGATTACAATCTCTTTTGGCGGATAAAAATTCCCGAGTTGATTTTTACTTTTCCCGAAATTGATCGACGTCTTGCTGCCGATACAGCTATCGCATTGCGCAAGGAGGGTGGTAGGAAAAAAATACCAGTCCACGCCTCGAAATAGAATTGAAGCGGTGAAAGCGGTAATATCCTGGGTAATGCCTCCCCCAATTGCAATCAAACGGTTATTTTTGCGAAATCCGGATTCTATGAGATGGTCGATAAGCGGTTCTATCCCCTGATAGCTTTTCTGATCTTCCGAGGGTTCTACAACAAAGTGACGGGCCGCTTTCAGTACGGGAGCAAGTCGTTCATGGTACAGCTTCAAGACCGTGGCATCCACCGTAATCACATCGCCGGGCATAAGGCGTTCCTTCAAAGCTGCGGCGAAATCCTCTTCAAATCGCACTTCATAAGTATGCTTGTACGATTGCACCTTTAAGCTTTTTAAACGCACGCAAACCCTCCATCAACCACAATGTTCTGCCCCGTCAGGTAAGAATTCATGTTGCTTGAGAGGAACAACACCATGCGCGCGATTTCTTCAGGGTCGGCAAACCGGCCTAGCGGCACCTGGCCGGCTATCTTCTCTCTCTCCTCGGCGGGCAGCGAAGAATACGTCAACTCAGTATTAACAAATCCCGGCGACACGGCATTAACCAGAATGCCGTATGGCGCCAAATCGACAGCAACCGACCTGGTCATGCCGGCTAATCCCGATTTGGTTGCAGAATAGACCACTCGTCCGGGTTTGGTAATTACACTCCATATCGAGGCAATGTTTACAATACGGCCATAATGCATCTCTTTCATGATCCGGCTTGCTGCCTTGCATAACAGGAGAGGGGCGCGCAGGTTAATAGAGAGCAGCATATCAAGGTCCTCGGCGCGGATCTCATCGATCAGGTTGATACGGTTGGTGCCGGCGTTGTTGATCAGCACGTGTATGGGGGACCTCTGCGCAATCAGTTCAAGAAATGATGCTATTGATGCCGCTGATGAGAAATCAGCCTGCAACCAGCAAACATTTTGCCTGCCCTGTTGGGCGTTGCGCCGGTTCAATTCGTCAATCTGCTTCTGATCTGTCCCGGTAAGGAGCAACGATGCGCCGGCTGCTTCAAAGGCAGTTGAAATTGCAGCTCCAATGCCTCGGGTAGCGCCGGTAACAAGAACGGTCTGGCCGGTGAAATCTATATTCATGGATATAAAATGCTCCTTTTAAATCTCATCGGCAGATAACGGATCGGTCATTTATTGCTTGAGCAAGCGCACCGGAATCTTCACCACGACTTTTCGTAAGTTCTCAGGCTTCGACAATGTGATTTTCGGACAGTGGGCATCGCCCGGCAGAAATATGGCAAACATGCCGGGCTGCAGATGCAAAAGGGACGTGCAATACGATGCATCGAACTCCTCCCGGTCCTTTTCTTCGGTATAGCGGTTCGGGGTCCCCAGTCGTCGTGAGGCGGTCCATCTTATCCCTTCGCTGCCGGCGACCAGATATTGGATGTCGACAGTTTTCGTGTGATTTTCCCATCTACACTCAGCCTCGGGCAAGGTTGTATAACCATGCACATTCGCATACCAGTCAGACTCGCCCAACAAATGGTTGCCGAGCTCGGCAATCGCCGCATTTTTTTCAAGCCACGCAAGAGACTTTCTCAACACACGATGCTGCAAAACGGGCTGCCAAACCGTCACATCTTCAAGGAATGCAGTAAACATGCTCTGATAAACTCCACGTAAATAGGGTGGCGATAAATTTTCATGCGGTTAGTATATAGAAAACGAAGAAAAAATCAATACCCGTTTAGCTCCAGGATATCGGACAAATCCTTCTTTTCAACCTGTAGAGCAAGAGACCTAATATGCTCCTCAATATTTTCAGATGAAACATGGACGCCAAAATCCGGCGGCAGTTCCGTCTTTTTGTCCTCAAAGAGGCGGGCAAAGATAATTTTGCCGCCCTCCTTTCTGATATGGGAGCTGTCCCACCAGAGGTCTTTATTAACCGTAACGGAGTTCCGTCCCGTAAAATCGTAAAAATCTACGAGACGCGCTATCTCTCTCTTCCAGCCGCCGTACGAATCGCCAAGGCCCATCGCATGAATGAGATCGAACTGGGCCTCGTAAATCGGGCTGATGTAAACCTTGAGCATTATTCCTTTAGAGTAACAAAGCTCCACAATTTTTTTAAAATAAGCCAGATTGTCTGCAATGGAATCCGGCTTCCTGAATTTCTCAGAGTTGTATGCTGCCTTGTCAGTTGAGAAAGTCTTCAGGGAGCTTTTCATCGCCCTGAGTATAACGCCTTCTCCCGCATCCGTGACGGCCTTTTCCCTGCTGCACCATGTGGTGTATCCCTCCTTGTAGTTCATTGAAGTGCAGGAATCAAGCATACTGTTCTTCAGTGTCAGAACGCTTGCCTTCAAAGTCTCAATCCCGATAAGTCCGTCCACATAATCTCTGTAATAGAAACCATCGAATCGCTTTCTCACGAACCCCGGCTTATTTTTGTTATCAGGGTTGAAGGAAAAAAAATCCAGCCCCATCACCACGTAACGGATAGGATCGTTATCGGTCATATATTTCAGATACTCATATTGCTCGTACATATTGGAACCCGATAAGGCCAGATTATATGCCCTGCCTCCCGTGTATTTCTGAACATCGTGAGGATCATGGGTCAACATCCTCGATGTGCCAAGCATCAGCACGTCAGGCTTTGCGCGGCTCACAAAGTAATACTTGGTCGAATACTCGGAGAGCACTTCGGATTTATTGCTGTTAAGACGAGCGATGTCGACAACCTGAAAGTAGCCATAAGGGTCAATAACAAGATTAAAGAAAAAAGGCAGCAATATTAACCCGGAATACAGGAGAGACCATCTGGCGTATATTCTTCGTGATTTCATTTTTTTAAAAATCAAAATAGAGAAATTTCGCGGGCGCATCTATTTTTATAGCCAAAATAGCGAAAATCGTGCCAAGTGCAAACATGAACGCCGTGTTCCACGAGGGAATAAACTCCCTGACCCTTTCGTTCGAATTCTTCGCGAAAAGACAGACAATAAGGCACAACAATAGAACAAATATCTTGTCTACCGAGCCCTGAAGATAACCAAGGAGAGTACTGACGACCCGGAATTTTTCTTCCTCCTGGAGCAGACTCATCCCCGAGACGAGGAACGAAAAAAACGAATTCCAGAAATCTTCGATTCCGGAGCCGTTCAGGCCGAACATGCCTTTCAAAACCTTAACAGCATCTTTCAGGGACTTGGCCCTGAAAAACAGCCAGGTGAGATTGACAAAATTAAAAGTCAGGAAAATGGCCAAAAAGCGGCCCACCTTGATGTTCATGTCCTGCCAGAAGCGATGCACCATATAGGCAACGCCATGCAGTATCCCCCAGATCAAAAAGCCCCACCCGGCACCGTGCCAGATGCCTCCGATTACAAAGGTAATGAATATGTTCAGGTTGGTCCTCAGGGACGTCCTCCTGTTGCCCCCAAGAGGTATGTAAATGTAATCACGCAGGAACCTGCTCAGGGTCATGTGCCACCTTCTCCAGAAGTCCTGAATATTGACTGCCTTGTATGGAGAGTTGAAATTAAGCGGCAAGTGAATATTGAACAGCAGTGCCGCGCCAAGAGCCATATCAGTATAACCAGAGAAATCAAAATATATCTGGAAGGTATATGAGAGGGAGGTTATCCACGCCTCAACCATGGTGAGCGAGCTCGAAACGTCGAACCCGTTGTCGGCCCAGACCGCGAGATGGTCCGCGATGAGCACTTTTTTGATAATGCCTATCGAGAGAAGCACCAGTCCCTTGGAAAGGTTCTCAGGATTAAAGACCTTGTTCCTCAACCGGTCGAACTGCGGCATCATCTCCTTATGGTGCAGGATTGGACCTGCCAATAGATGCGGAAAGAAAGAAACAAAGAGCGCGTAATTGGCGAAATTGTACTCCCTCGCCGTCTGCCTGTTCGCGTCAAAAAGATACGCTATCTGGGTGATCGTGAAGAAACTAATGCCCAGAGGCAATGCCTTATGGAGCAGCTCGAAATGGCTTCCAAAGACTGCGTTGATATTGGTGAGAAGAAAATCCGTGTACTTATAGTACATCAGCAGAAGGACATTGAAAGAAAGCCCTGTGAGAAAAAAGAGATTGCGGGTTTTAGGACCGGAGGCATTGACGATCCTTAACCCGATGAAATAATTAACACAAATACTTGCAAGGATTATCGGCAGGTTATGTATGTCCCACCAGCTGTAAAAAAAAAGCGAAGCGACTATGAGCCATGCTCTCGAAAGATAGGTCTTCTTGAGCAGATTCAGCGCGAAATAAACAAGCAAAGTGACCGGAAGAAAAAGAAATATGTATTCGTATGAATTAAAGAGCATTGGCGGTTCCTTCAAAAGCGGCAGGGCTTTTATTTCGCGTATCGCTCGATCACCCTGTATTTTTCCCCGACTTTCTCTACTATCCAGTTCATGTTGGCCGTGGAATATTCCTTCAAAGATGCGTGGGAAAAAACAGCACTTAATTTGTCATAAAGCCTCGAGGGTTTTAATATTTTTTTCCCGGATACCACATATTTTGAATCATTCTTAGCGAGGTTAGCCGTCTGAATCGACCAGTTGCCCATTACAAGGTTCAACCCAACCACATTGTAATTCATATCCTCTTCTCTTCCGATCACATCCTCGTTCCCTTGGCTGGGCTTGAGGACGACCTGCCCCCCCTTGCGGGATAACATCACTTCTCCCATCCTTTCGAGCCCCTTTGCCACATTCATATATTCGACGTTCTCTTCTTCAGTTTTCGTGGGGTCCGGGAGGATTGCGGGCAACGGGTAAACAGCCTCCCTGGGATATTTGAGCGTCTTTTCGATGATCTGCTTATAACCGGTTAAATCTTCGGCAAAGACATTTGCTGTAATGAAGGAGAATAAGCAGAAAAGCATAAGAGTTTTCTTCATTCTAAGACCTCCTTCAGCAGCTTAACTTTCCTATAATATTCCGGGATCTGAAACATCTCCTTTTTCGCCTCTCCCGGCTTTATATGTTTCAGCTCCATGGTTGTATACTCCTCAATATTCTGTTTTGCGGCCTGATAATCACGCATTTTCACCTTGATCACAAGACCGCCTAAGTCGTCCGCCTGCCATTCGATCATCTCGTTTTTTTCATCAGGCTTGCCTTTTTGGTAAAAGACGCCTTCGTATTTTGTGCAGGAGTGCCCGTCTATGACCTGACTGCCCCTTTTTGTCTTTTCAACGACCACATCCAGAGCGTAGAAATCAGGTTTTATGGGCGATTCATAGTAGGTGTCATTAGAGGTGGACATCACGATAAATTTCTTAGCTTCAGGCATGCTGATATTTATGATGTCTTCAGCCTGAGGGTTTTTTATCAGCATCATGCGATCAAGATAGGCTATCTCCGTTTTGACCCCGTCAATTACCATGTCGGCAGTATAGTTGGAGAGACTTTCTCCGGCACCTGCCTTTAGTACAAAAAAGAATATAAGCAGAATAACACCCGGGAAGAAGCTATTCTTCAGCCCTATCTTATAAACTGTAATTATTTGCATTGCGCCAATTAAAAAGCCGGTCATAGCCGCGCTCTGAAAACAGAAAAATCACTATATCAGGTTTTTCTGCATCAATCCCGACCACGATCTCAGTCATTACTTTTTCTTCGTGATATGCAATTGGATCATCATAGCGAAGATGTATTCTGAAAATAATATTGAAATTTTCCCGAATAAATTTCTCTGCAGGGAAATAATATGAGTCATGTATAACCAAGGCTTTAGGAAGAGAAAATGCCTCATCCTTGACAAATTGCGACTTCATAAAAATGCGGTCCTCAATAGAGAAACTCTCTACGTTTGACCTTTTGGGCAGGACATCTCCGAAGCTTCTTTTTTTTAGAATCTTATACTCTTCAAATTTGTGCAGTTTAATACTCGGGAACCATTTAGAGACGTGCTTCATGAGCTCCTGCATTCCAAAAAAAGCGCCTATTTCCATCCAATGTGGATCCGTTTTGTAGTAAAGCTTGTGGTTCCATTTCTCGCTTAACAATTCATCCTTAGGATAACAAACATCTATAATCCCGTTATTGTCTAAGTAATTGACAAATTGATCAACCGCCGTCAGTTCTATAGGCTTTACCGTTTCAGTCAAGAATTCCGGATAAATAGAAGGGTTAGTCGGCGCCATGAAAAAGATTGTCTTGATATCCTTTGAATCGGCATGCCGTCTTAATTTCTCGAAAAAAGACCTCATCTGAGCTAACTCAGCATCGGAGAAAAATTTACCGCGATACGTGGCATTTACATCACTTGGTATATAAAACCATCCATCTTTACCAATAACAGCAGGCGGAAGCTTTTCATGAGGTATGCGATTATAAATAAATCCTCTATAGAATTCGCCCGGATAAACAAAGTCACCGATAAAAACTTGACTATTAGCCTTACTGTTATGAGTGCAAGCAGAAAGCAGAAATAGACAAATCCCGATATAGGCTGTCATATTGAACATTTAGCTATGCCTTCCGAGAAGTCGGTCATAACCTCGCTCGCAAAAGAAAAGGATCAAGACATCCGGTTTTGACGAGTCCATCTGATGCACGAGCTCGGACATATCGTCTTCATTGAACACGCGATCTCCCTTGAAGAACTTTGCGTCAATTACATTGAAATTCTCACGAATATATTTTCGTGAGTTATAATAATAGGAGTCGTGTATAATCAGTGCCTTGGGGAGAGAGGCTGCGTCCCTTAAAGCAAATTTTGACTCAAGACTGACAACATCCTCAAGAAGCACCGGTTCAATATTAATCAACTTGCTTAACGTACCTCCAAAATTCCTTGTGCTTACCAGTTTATAATCAGTAAGCGGGTGCAGGCTAATTGCCGGAAACCATTTTGAGGCGTGTTCCATCAGGTTTCGGGTTCCCCAAAAAGCCCCCATTTCCGTCCAGTGTGCATCATTTTTGTAGTAAAGTTTATGCCTGTCTTTCTCTTTCAGCAATACCTTTTTAGGATAAATCACATCTACAATCGAATGTGTTGCCAAATAGCCGTACAACTGGTCCACTGGGGTCGTTTTCTTTATCTTTACAGTTGCCGGCAAGTATTCAGGATAAATGGAGGGGGTAGTGGGCGAGATGAAGAACATGACTTTTATTCCCCTTGCCTTTGCATACCCTTTCAATTTTTCAAAAAACGACCTGATCTTAATCAACTCAGCTTCAGAGTAAGGCTTTCCCAGATATGTGGCCTTCAAGTCAGCGTCTTTATAGAGCCAGCCCTCTTTCCCTACTATAACCTCTAACGGCGTCTGCGTACGATTGTAAATAAAAGCTCTGTAATAGTCATCAGGATAAACAAAATCACCGATGAAAGCCTCGCTGTTGAGGGCGGCAGCACAGAGCGCAACCAGAACGAAATACAATAAAATTCTTCTTAATTGATATCCCGAAATCATCGTAGCTTTTAGTTTAACTAATGAATAAGCATGCAATCATGCATATGAAGTCTCTGATAACTGCTCCACAGCCGCTCTCTCTAAGCAGGCTCCAAAAGAACCTCCCCGCAGCACAAGCTGCGGGGTATCAAATGGGAAAATTATTAATATGAGCGACCTGCGTTTCTCATACTCTTCCCTGTATAGGACTGACATCGTAGCGAGCTGCAGGGATTTGTAAGTTAATGAGCAGACTCACTTTGCATTTCTGTTAAGCTTTGCACCCCACGCATATATTTCCTGATTTTTGTGCGAAAAGAGCTGTATTCTGGCACAACCATGCGGCTTTGCGAAGGTATGACTCACTTCGTATTGAACCGGTTTATCAGTTAATCTTATATCCTTGAATGTCCCCTCAAAATCGCTATTGTCGCAATGTCTGATAATGCCAATTTTTAAAATAACCGGCTGTTTTGCCCATAAGTACATGCTCCCAGAAGCAGTGTCACCTGGTTTAACCAGCAGATTATCGCCCTGAAAAATAATCGCTTCTTTTTTCTTGAATTTGATCATGTCAGCCTTGCCTTGCCCTTCAGGAGCGGAAACTGCGGCCGGTGTCACTATTGCATCTTTCTTAATCCAGAGTTTCGAGCTGAAATCATTCTCATCCTTGATCAAGTTACCTGCACTGGCAGTTGAAGTTGTAGTTGGCGCTGTAGTTGGCGCTTCAGCTGGCTTGGTCTCGGTTGATTCCTTTGCTTTGCAGCCGACACCAATCAAAACAGACAATAAAAGCAAAATTAATATGAGCGACAGATGCCATGATTCTTTACTGTTAATCATAATAGCCTCCAATAAAATGTATTTAGTTTACACTGACTCACTTCATCCCGTAAAGTTGATTTTGCTCTTATCTACAGAGATCTCACGCCAAAAGAATTATTTTACATGTCAACCTCCTATACAATGTCAGTCCGGTTTATATATTATTTCTCCGACCGTTTCTATTCTTCTCTCACAAATACTTCATCTCTAAGCACTTCCAAATACGCCCTTCCCCATTTATCATCAGGCTCAATGTAATTACCTTCTGCCCACTCATTCCAGGCCCTTATGAAAACTATGTTTTCTTCAAATGGTTTTTTCTTTACTTTCTCCAAGGCTTCATTAACGTGCTTCCTGAACAGCTCAGGTGTTGACCCATAGACAATTGTGGCATCTCTGCCGAGTCTCGGAGTTGTGTCCCAATTGGGAACAATATTCGGGTATTCGAGTAGACTGTAATTACTTTCCTGCAGATAATATTTCATCGCTTTCTCATACGGATATTTATTCAGGATATTATATGGTGAATTTATTTTTATCAGCAATTTTCTCAGCCAACCCCAGTCACCGCCGCAATAGTCCGTCAGATGGTCCAAATAACGGTGGCGGGTCACCAGAACCGCGTCGAGCCCGTATTGTTCGATCCTGTTTTTCGAGGTATTGTCAGAAACGATATGCAGCCCTTTGAGTCCTTCTTTTAATGCAAGTTCCCGCCAGTAGTCTGTAAGCCTTTTACAGTCAGGGACTTCTTTCGGAAAATAGATCAAAATAAGAGGCTTGCCGTTCACAGTAATATATCGCTCATCCTGGAAGGCCCTTAATAAGCAATAAAAATGATTTTTGTAATCCTCCATCCCGGGATATTCCTGCTTGCACAATAGCCTGTCTTTGGCGCCGAAGGCGCGTCCCTTCCAGTCATGGTTTGCCCATGCCAGGCAAAAAGGATAATCGGGTTTGCCGGTTTTTAAAACTTCATCGAAGGGTCTTTCCAGCAGTCTTTTGCCGTTACCCATCCAATAATGCCAATAACAAAAACCCTCAATCCCGTGCTCCTCCGCTAACTCCGCCTGCTTGATTCTTGAATCTTCGACTCTGAGATCATAGAAACCTAATTCAGTCGGAATTTTTGGCTGCTCATGCCCCCGAAAGAGAGGTTTGGCTTTGGCAACTGAGACCCACTCGGTAAAGCCCTTGCCCCACCATTCATCATTTTCGGGAATAGGGTGATACTGCGGCAAGTACAGAGCGATCAACCGTGCTTTTTTCTTCAAGTTCTTCATAGTATTTATTCTTATTGAGAGATTTATTTTCTAATCTCGTCGAAATCAATCCTTTCGAATATTTCGGTTTCCCTTTGCGGCTCGCATTCTTTATGACCATGCCGCTTTTATGGGCAACGTTCCTGCATTTCGAGAGCTTAATTTTTCGATCTCGTCGAAATCGATTCGTTCAAATATTTCCAGCTTCCCTCCACGGGTCGCATTCTTTATGACCACGCCGTTTTTATCGGCAAATTTCCTGCACTCGGAAAAGGAGTCCTCTATGTATTTCAGGTCCGGCGGACACCAGTTCTTTCCACCCCTGTAATTTTTTATGAAATGGTTGTCATCGCCTTTCGCTGAAGTCCAGACGTCTTGCGATTCGACCTTCTCGTACTTGAAGGTATGGTCGATCCCATAAAGATACATTGTTCTTATTCCCATGAAATAAGCCATCTGCATGGCCGCAATGACAACTGAGCCTCCGCTCGGAACAAAATCTCCAGGGTCTTTCGAAAACGGCATGGGCCGGGGTTCTCTGCGTATAATTGATATGTGTTTTCCCTTTATTCTCGGAAGATTCGGGTCTTTCGCATCATAAAAAACTATTTTAATCCCTTCACTCCTCGAAACTATGTCATTTCCGTCATCCCTGATGACCTGGTTATCACATATTAGTGTGTATTTAGGCCTGAACTTCATCTTGTTATATGCAAGATAAAAGCGATTTGCGCAAAATGTTATCGTATTCTTAAGCTTTTCCAAATCCTCTATTCTAACGCTCGGTCCATTGCCTATAATAAAACCAATTTCTCCTATATGCTTATTTTTCAAAGCAGCTATTTTATTAAGATTTTTTTCATTCTTATTAGTTTGAATCCTTACAAAATTCTTTATTTGCTTTATAAGCCCGTCATTTTTATGTTGATACAGTTCATGTACAGCCCTGAGGGGCGCTGTCAATTTCCAACTCCTGCTGTTTGTTAAATCGGATATTGTTTTGTCTTTTTCAGAAAGTTCCGTTTCAAGCCGTTTCAGTTTTCCAAGCATTTCGTCTTGGATTCTAAAGATGTGCTGGTTTTCTTTCATCATTGCTTTTATCCTCAATTTTTCGACATCCCCAATCATGCTGGAAAGCTTCATATTTGCTATTTCAGGACTGCATATCCTGCTGTTCAGTTCCTGACCTGCCAATCCAATACTTCTTTGTTTTTGAGGATTATTTAACAAATCTATACACGCGTCCGCAAATGCAATCGGCTTATCCTCAATTATCAAATGTTCGCCGTTTTTGGCATTAAAGCCTTGTGCGCCCACCGAAGTGGTCACGACCGGCACGCCGTACGCCATCGCTTCGTTCACTTTGCCTTTCAGCCCCCCCCCATAGCGAAGCGGAGCAATTGAAATTGCGGCTCTGTTTAAGAACGGAGCGGTTTCGGGTACATACCCCACAACATTTATGCCGGGCACATCTTTAAGATTATTTATTTCTGTTGTGGGATTGCTCCCGATAACTGAAAAAAAAGCATCCGGCACTGCCCTATGAATATGAGGCCAAATATCTCTCGCGAACCATAGCGCTCCATCAACGTTAGGCGGCCATGCGTATCCTCCTATGAAAATAATTTCCTTGCCCCTCTCGATTGCTTCCCTTTGCCTGGCCTGAACGATGTTCGGCACAATATAAACGGATGGCAAATTCTTCTCATTTTGAAGCAATTCTTTGTCATGGTCGCTGACCACAATAACCGCATCGGCCTTTCTATAAATATTTAATTCTCTCGCTTTATTCTTAATGGCTGCCGTTTCATCGAGCAAACCGAGCTGCACTGCCAATTTTTCCCTCGAGAAATGAACATCGACCGAATCAACAAATACAAATGATCCGGGCTGCTGCTTTCTGAATGTATCCATATGTTCCTCGGCAATCGTAAAAAAAACAAAATAACCGATATCATACTGTTTCTTCGACAATAATTCTCCAATACTTAAATACTTTAAATAAATAACATTCACATTAATTTCTTTAAGCATTCCTTCATATCGATCCCTTGCAGAAATAGGGACCTTTTCAATGTCTTCTGTAGCGAAGAAATCTACATTATGCCTCTTTGCCAGCATACTTAAAATCTCAAAACATCTTCTGTCACCGGAAAATTGATCCGGCCTGGGAATGGACTTTTTAAAAAAAAGTATGTTCACTTTTCACTTCCTGTCGTAGCAGCTCTATCCAATTTAGCATTTATCACAGAAAAAGTAGTTAGGCATTCACCTGGATGGTTACAAAATTTTCCGACTATGTCTCCGCGTCTCTATGATAAATAATCTGCCGTTTTTATGTTTCTCTTTTTATGAATCTCAATATTAATAAATCCTCTTCATTTCCCATGCCGCCTTAATATGCCATAGACAATCCGTAAGGGAGCGGTTATCTTCCAGCTCATTGAATTACGGATTTCTTCAATAGTGTTATTGCGTTGTGCAATTTGTGTTTCAAGTTTTTCCCTTTCTTTAAACACCCTTTGGAAATCAGAGATCGCCTTCTCATAATGCTTCAGCATCTCATCCCTTTTTCTCAACTCTGCCTCAAGTCTCTGTTTCTCTGCACTTCTCTCATCGCAAGCCTTCATCAGTTCCTGGTCTTTTGTGACGACTTCTATGCACTTGGCCTTGATATTATTGTCAACTTCTATGAGCTCTTCGCATTTCTGTCTGAACTGGCTGTCTTTTTCTCTTATCATTCCCTCCAATTGTGTGATCTGCTCTTCTTTTTGCCTTACGACTTCGTCAAGTCTCTGCCTCTCGACGCTCAATGCCTCGTCTTTCTCTCTTATCATGCCCTCCAATTGTGTAATCTTATCTTCTTTTTGCCTTACGACTTCGTCAAGTCTCTGCCTCTCGACGCTCAATGCCTCGTCTTTCTCTCTTATCATGCCCTCCAATTGTGTAATCTTATCTTCTTTTTGCCTTACGACTTCGTCCAGTCTCTGCTTCTCGACGCTCGATGCCTCGTCTTTCCGCTTGAGTGCTTCGTCCTTGTTTTTTATGTCTTGGTCTTTTTGCCGCAAATGGTCTTCATACTGCCTAAACTGCCCGAAGACCTTGATTGACTCTTCCAGTCGCCTGAGTTTTTCGTCAAGAGGTCCGAGCACTTTAAGCTTTTCGTCCCTTTCCACAAGGAGAAGGTTTTTGTCCCGTACATCTTTATCTCTGGCTTCGACTGCGCTTCTCAACCCTGTTAAAGTATTGTCCCTGTCCGCCACCAGACGGCCCGTTGTCCTTATCAATTCCTGGATAAACGTCTCAAGCACCCTCACCCTTTTGAAATTGCTTGTCCCTTTAATGTCTGATAACAGCAGTTGGTGAAGATAACCTTTTGCAGCACGTAGGCCGCACTTGATATCGAACTCACTTTCCCGTCTCTCCACCTCACGCCGCAGTGACAATGATGCATGAGTCCGAAGATTGGCGTAAATGTCCATAAAAGTGTTCTGATAAAGCAATGCGTCGGACCTTCCTTGCCAGTAAGTCCGGTGGTACAGCCACTGTTTTTTCATCCTTTCCGGAGAGATCTTATGATGTATCACTGCTCCAGGCACGAAACGGATTCTTTTGCCGCTTTGCTCGATCTTTCTGCAAAGGTTTATCTCTTCGTTCGAAAGAAGACACTTGCCCTTCCGACCGAGGTCGGTGGAGAACTGGCCCAACTCAGTGAAAACTTGCCTGCGATACGCCGTATTTGCGCCCCAGGGATAATTTGGCCATTTGAACTCCCCGCTCTCATGGGCGCTTGTGAACTCATTGACCGCAAAATATCCCTGCCAGCGCTCGGTAAGCCATTCCGGTCGTTCCGTTAACCAAACAGGTCTTAAAGGTCCGCCCGCACAATATACGTCAGGGCTGTCGAAAGCCGATACGAGCTCGCGCAGCCATGCCTTATCAGCTTCGATGTCGTCATCAGTAAAAGCAATAATCTCACCTTCGGCTTTACTGATTCCGGCATTCCTCGCGTGCGACAGCCCCTGCCTGCCTTCAAACACATACTTGATCTTTACCGACGATGTATTGGCTATTTCTTTTATCAGCCGTGCCGTGCTATCCTTTGAATTGTTGTCGACTACAACGATTTCAAACTGGCTAATGGGAAAATCCTGAGTCCTTATAGATTCGATTGCTTCTTTAAGGAGGCCAATACGGTTATATGTGCATATAATGACGGAAGCTTTCATCCTCATAGTAGTCCTTGGTTCAGGTTTTCTCAAAGACACCCGCGAGTTTATTTAGATGACAGGACAGACCAACCTCTTTTTTGCTTTAGTTCCACAAGATAAATCGAGCATCATTTTCTTGATCCTTAAGTAAATGTCATGTCCCAAGTTTCTCTAATCTCTCGGAAAGAAAAATCACTCTTTCATAGTCATGCCTGAAAAATCGAGCGTACATTAAAAACTCTTCTGTAAGTCTCTTAACCGTGATTTCTAAAGACCTGCCCGGGGTTGCAGCTCCGACGGCCACGCCTTCCAGTAGGGCATAAAGCTCAGTAACAGGTTGGGGAATGCCAAAAGCCTTTAGAAGTTCGAGTGAAGAAACGCTATGTCGCAGATCCGGGCGGATAAACTCTTTCATTTTCTTCGCTATCCCTGAACCGTCTTGAGGCCATGCAACGCCAAGCCCGTAAGCACACCTCCTCAGTTCTTCTTCCCAATTATGCATAAATTTGTCATATGAGATAAAGGTGCGCGAAAGGTCAGAAGATGAGTTCAACGCGGCAAGGTTATAATTGAACCAAACCCCCACAATCCTGTCCGTTGTCAAACATTTTCTTCTTTCAAATGACCTAACTACATCTATTGGGTTTCTTATAACGTAAAGGCACCGGAGCTCGACATCAAGCTCAACGAGCACGTCTTTCCAGATATCCAAGAGAACGGATGTCCTCGGGTCTTTCCATGCCCAAAGGTTATGGCCTGAAAAGTTTCTATGCAGCAGTTCTTTAAGTTCCGCCTTGAATGGCTTTATATCTTCCGATAAGTGCCACCGCTGCGGAAGAGGCACAATCACATCCCATGCGATCCCGAGCTTACGCATAAGACGCTCGTGAAAATCTACAACATCGCCTCTTTCCCAAAAACCGACAGGATTATAATCTTCCGGAGGAATGAGATCGGATTCATTACCTATATAGGCGCCCAAAAGGTTAATAGCGCGTGTAATGACTGAGGTGCCGCTTCTATGCATGCCCAAAATGCATATGGCTTTTGTCATCAACTCTTACCCGCCTTCTTACGGCCTACTATAACCCTTTCCTTAACATCGTCATATACAAGGCTCTCTTTTACAAACCGAAAGACTTGCGCCCTTATTGGAGAATAACGATCAAAGATAACCTCAAAACCATTCTGGGCAAGTAGATTATCAACATATCCCGAAGTGAAGGCATGGGGGTGCGCTGGGTCGCGACCTTCTTCATGTTGAAATATATCAACCGTCAACACAAGGTTGCCTCCAGGCCTTAGAATGCGAAATAATTCTCCAGCCACCCTCCCGGGCTCATCAGCGTGGTCAATAATATTAGTGCAAAAAACGATGTCGAACCACCCATCTTCAAACGGGATCTCTTCCCCACGGCCGCTAGACCAGTGAACTGTTCCGTCCAGCACATAGAGCTTCTTGTATTCATCCATGAGGGTGTCTATGCCGTAAAACTCAGCACTCGACTCTTTAATTACATTAATGACAGAAATCACTCCGCATCCTACATCCAGTACTCTTTTGCCATCGAGCGGTCGTACGCATGAAAGAGTTTCATCCAGATATCGATAGGTCTTCCAGTAATCCCGGAGCTTGATCATTAAAAAATCCCAATCAAACTCCTTCCACCCTTTCTGAAAATCAAGTTCGTATATTTCCTTCGTCTGCAACTCAATCATCTCCTTTACCCCGGCTTCTGGCCGTTATCCCGACAATGCGACACGTGCCAGGGCATGCTCCGACCGCTATATCATGTCTTTTTCAATAATTTCTGGTCTACATTATCGTGCATTCTCATTTCAATCGGCGGGGCCACTTCAGTCGAAGAAAAATCTATTGTTCCGGACACAAAGATGCTCTTTTCCGGCTGGACTCTGAACATAATTACATCCACTATCCGGTGTAAAAAGATCTCGTTACCGTTGACGGTGCCAAATATACCTGCATTCATGAAATATACTCCCGGCAATAGGCTGCACCTAAACCTAATCTTCACCTGCAGAACAGCCCCTTCCTTGATATGCTCAATACCGTTATCGGTCGGATTGCCTATACCACCGAGTTCCAAACCTCTAATGGTCTTTATCATCATCCCAGCCCTGACATTGTATGCGGCCTTTTCAAAATGGAGAGAATATGTATATATGTACTCTACTCCGCGCACGAGTGCATTCACTTTTTTCCCATCAAGTGTCGTGATATGGGGGTCTTTTATCCGGACTCCGCGTGATTCATATTCAATAGTACTCTGAGACTTAAGATGAGGATCATAGTATGCATGTAGAGATGATTTATCGTTTCTATTTGGAGCGGCCTTGTCTTGTTCTTTGGCGTTGTCTCGGACATTATCTACACTCTTTGCACTTGAATTATTAAGTGCAATTATTTCTTGGCGCAACTCCTTAGCCTTTTCAGCAGGCGCATAGATGAGCTGTTGATATTTAGACACCACAAGTTTCGGCGTCCCTTCGAGGAGAAGTTGACCCCGCTCAAAGAGAACCGCTCTATCGCACAGCTGAACGATGGCAGCGGCTGAATGAGAAACGAAAAGTATGGTCTTGCCCCGTTCCTTAAAATTCGTGATGCGAGCATAGCACTTCCGCTGGAAAGCCTCGTCCCCGACCGACAGCGCCTCGTCGACAATCAAAATATCCGGATCAACATTTACCGCGCAGGCAAATGCAAGTCTCACATACATACCGCTCGAATATGTCTTTACCGGCTGTTCGATGAACTGGCCGATGTCGGCAAAATCCGCGATTGCCTGGAACTTTTCATCCATCTCCTCTTTGGGGAGGCCCATCAGCGCGCCGTTCATATGGACATTTTCCCGGCCCGAAAATTCCCGGTTGAACCCGGCCCCAAGTTCCAGGAGAGCCGATATTCTGCCGCTAACCTTTGCTTCACCTGAGGTTGACTGAAGTACCCCGCAGATGATTTGCAGCAGCGTGGACTTGCCGCTGCCGTTCCTTCCGATAATGCCGATGCACTCGCCCTTCTTGACATCCAAGGAGACATCACGGAGCGCCCAGAACTCCTTGTGGTACTTCTTCCCAAAAGGGTGTAGCAGCTCCTTCAGTTTCTCCTTTGGCGAAGGATACATGCGGTAGCTTTTGCTTATGTTTTTGACGCTTATTGCTATATCGTTCATGGTTTCTTAACCTGCATGGGGCATGGTGCATAGCGTTGCTTTTTGCTCTTTTCGCTCATGCTTTATGCGCTTTGCATCTTCCCCCTGCGTTCTGCTCCATGCGCTTTGCGCTATGCAGACTCACAACACTTCCGCAAACCCCGGTTTGAGCCTCCTGAAAAGCAGCCCGCCGAAGGCGAAGGTCAGAAGGGAAACAACAGCCATGTATGCAATGTCAGCTGCAGGCAGTACCCTACCGGCCAGGATCGCATGCCGATATCCCTCGACCATGTGATACAGAGGGTTTAATCTGACGACTGGCGCCAATTTCGCGGGGATTAAGCTTGCGGGATAGAAAATGGGCGTGAAGAACATCCAGGCCAGCGTCAAGAGACCCACTACCTGCTGCATGTCCCTTAAATAGACATTGAGACTCGAAAGAATCCAGCCGATACCGACGGCAAATACAATAACAAAAAACAAATAGAGAAGTATGATGGGCGTGACGGGCGAAATCTTTCCCGAGAAAATAACAACGATCACAAGCAGGAGAGCGAAACCGATGAGATGGCTGATGATATTGCTAAGGACTGTTATGACTGGAAGTATCTCCGAATTGAACCCAACTGCCTTTTTGATCAGGTTGCTGTTTGAGACAAGCACCCTGGTCGACGCGCTGACGGTCTGAGCGAAAAACTGCCACGGTACGAGTCCGCAGAGCAGGAACAGGAAGTAGCTGTCCGTCCCGTATACCGGGTCCGGCCTCGAATTGAACAGCACACCGAAAACGATGCCGTATATGGCAAGCTGGACAAGAGGATTTATGACTGCCCAGAAAAAACCGAAAAGACTGCCCACATAAACCGCTTTCAAGTCACGGATCGCCATCATCCGTATCATGTAGCGGCTCTCATAAAGCTTTTTCAAAAAAGCAATAAAGATTTGTATGTTTCTCATAATTCAGACTGTTCAGGCTTTTGTTGTTGAGTAGTTGACAACTTAACCATTCACCAGATGCTCCATCGCGTCGTGATTCCCACTGTTACTCAACGACTCAACCAGTTGCTCATCTCTCTATGGATTACCAAGCGGCCAAATTGGCCCGTTTCCACGAATTTTGAGCCACACACACATAGACATATCCGGCATCCCAGGCCATGTCTCCCTGATTGCATGATTCGCCGGCGCTCGCAGGCGTCCTCGAATTTCTGATCCTTATGCCATTGCTGTTTACATCGAAAAGAGCAGTTGGCGCAGTCGTCCCGATACCGACACTGCCGTCACCTGTTACACGCATTTTTTCGGTTTTTGTAGTAGACCCATTGGAAGTTGTATCAAAACGCATGTAGGTCCCATTAGAAGTTGTATTCCAATTTTCGCCGGACATCATGAAGATACCCGCCTTATTTGGAACGATTATTTGATTGCCATCATGACCGCTGCCTCCTAAAATCATCAGGATCGCATCTTGTTGTGTGGCCGTCGGCGATTCTATGGTGCCGCCATACCCTTTTCCTTGAACAGCCGCTCCTCTCAAACCAGCTTCTCCGGGGGACCTTAATTCAATTCTTTCCTTATTTGCATTACCAGTAAGCATAAACATCCCGACCCCTCCTGGAACATTGCCGGCAATATCGGAAGTGATAAATAAAGGATAAATTGTGGAGGAAGTTCCTACACTGACAGTCCCACTGTCCGTTACCACGAATTTTTGATTCGTTCCCCCCGAATCCTTAACCACTAGCTTGTCGGCACCGTAAGAGACACTGGCCTGGAAGAGGCTTGCCGTTATAAACATACAAAGGAAAGCTAAGACGCTCAAAAAATATCTTTCGCAAATTCCGCATGACATCTTTAATCTCTTCAACATAAGCTTCTCCTCCTGCTTGTTTAAAGTAAAAAAGTTGAGCTGTTTAAGTATTCGATTCGTTGAGTTGGTCAACCACTTGATTACTCATCTATTCTCGATTTAGCCAACTTTCACCGCACTCAACCAACACTATGCTCTATGCTCTATGCGTTGCGCAGGCAAGCTTCACATCAGCAATATAAACTTCTTTCTTTCCAGAAACTCCAGGACCGTTCGGACCGAAGTTTCCACGTCAATCTCCTCGGTATCGAGAACGATCTCGGGGTTCTCGGGTTCTTCATAAGGCGCCGAGACGCCAGTGTAATCCTTGATGAGCCCGGCTTTTGCCTTCTTGTAGTGTCCCTTTGGGTCGCGCTTCTCGCAGGTTTCAATCGAGCACTTTACGTATGCCTCGAAAAAGAACTCGGGACCCACGGTCTGCCTGATAAATTCCCTGTCCTCACGGTAAGGGGAGACAAAAGCCGCGAGCACGACAATGCCGGCATCCACAAAGAGCTTCGAAAGCTCGCCGATTCTGCGCAGGTTCTCCCGCCGGTCGTCCCGGCTGAACCCGAGGTTGGAATTGATGCCGTGCCGCACGTTATCGCCGTCTAGAACGTAGCAGCGGATGCCGCGGTCAAAGAGCTCTTTCTCCATGTGATGGGCAATTGTGGATTTTCCAGACGCCGGGCACCCGGTGAACCACACCACACCGCTCTTATGCTTGTTGATGCGGTTCCGGTCCTGCCGGTCCACAAACGTCTCATGCCATACGATGTTTTTTGTCACTGTTTCTCCATGGATCAATCGTTAAGCCGCTGAGTGGTTTTTGAGTGGCGTTTTTTAGCCCTCACCCAGCTCCGGTGTCAGCTTGATCAATCTGTTCTAAATGTTTTGCATGTCATGGCCGCCTGAAATAACCAGCGATACAGGACGGCGAGGACAAGGTCCTCTATGAACTCATTTGCCTGGGTGATGATCGTATCGCCGTCCGCGGCACCATTAAGCATCCTGAAGCAAGGACAAGTACCGGGGATGTCCCCAGGATCATATGCCGGATACTGTGAACGACCACTCCTTTGAGTTGTTTATTTCATTTGCTTCCGATTCTGTCCCGCCTGAATCAGCCACCACTATGATGTAATAGTTTCCGGCGACAGTTCCGGCAGGGATCGTTACTGATGTACTGCCAACGCTGATCGCTCCGGCAGCTAACGAATCGATCGCTCTGCTCCCCAGTAATACGTCCGCTTCGTCGTATTGAAAGTCCGTCGAAAGATACAAACTGGTTACTGATGTGCCCGATGATCCCGCTCCGCTGTTTTCTGTTGTGTCTGTAATGATAACTGTCTCTCCTGCTGCTGCCGTTGACGGCCCATCCACAGACGTTACGGTCAGATCAGTGCCTATTAAGATTGCCGGGCTGGCCCTCCAGTTGTTTGTTTCATTCGTTTCCGATTCTGTCCCGCCTGAATCAGCCGCCGCTATAATGTAATAGTTTCCGGCAATAGTTCCGGCAGGGATCGTTACTGATGTATTTCCGACGCTGCTCGCTCCCGCAGCTAAGGGACCCACCGACCTGCTCCCCACCAATACGTCAGAACTCTCGTATGTCAAGTTCGACGAAAGATAGAAACTGGTGATAGATGTACCCGATGGTCCCGCTCCGTTGTTTCGTGTTGTGTCTGATATAATGATCGCCGCTCCTGCTGCTGCCTTTGAGGGCGCAGCCACAAACATTACGGTCAGATCAGTGCCTATTAAGATTGCCGGGCTGGCCCTCCAGTTGTTTGTTTCATTCGTTTCCGATTCTGTCCCGCCTGAATCAGCCACGGCTATGATGTAATAGTTTCCGGCAATAGTTCCCGCAGGGATCGTTACTGATGTATTTCCGACGCTGCTCGCTCCCGCAGCTAAGGGACCCACCGACCTGCTCCCCACCAATACGTCAGAACTCTCGTATGTCAAGTTCGACGAAAGATAGAAACTGGTGATAGATGTACCCGATGGTCCCGCTCCGTTGTTTCGTGTTGTGTCTGATATAATGATCGCCGCTCCTGCTGCTGCCTTTGAGGGCGCAGCCACAAACATTACGGTCAGATCAGTGCCTATTAAGATTGCCGGGCTGGCCCTCCAGTTGTTTGTTTCATTCGTTTCCGATTCTGTCCCGCCTGAATCAGCCACGGCTATGATGTAATAGTTTCCGGCAATAGTTCCCGCAGGGATCGTTACTGATGTACTCCCGAAGCTGCTCGACCCGGTAGCTAACGAAACGATCGACCTGCTCCCCAGCAATACGTCAGAACTCTCGTATGTCGAATCTGAAGAAAGATAGAAGCCGGTAGTTGATGTGCCCGATGGGCCCGCTCCGTTGTTTCGTGTTGTGTCTGATATAGTGACCGCCGCTCCTGCTGCTGCCTTTGAGGGCGCAGCCACAAACATTACGGTCAGATCAGTGCCTATCAAGATTGCCGGGCTGGCCCTCCAGTTGTTTGTTTCATTCGTTTCCGATTCTGTCCCGCCTGAATCAGCCACGGCTATGATGTAATAGTTTCCGGCAATAGTTCCCGCAGGGATCGTTACTGATGTACTCCCGAAGCTGCTCGACCCGGCAGCTAACGAAACGATCGACCTGCTCCCCAGCAATACGTCAGAACTTTCGTATGTCGAATTTGACGAAAGATAGAAGCCGGTAGTTGATGTGCCCGATGGGCCCGCTCCGTTGTTTCGTGTTGTGTCTATTATGGTGATCGTACCTCCTGCTGCGGCCGTTGAGGGCGCACCCACAGACGATACAATGAGGTCAGCACCCGAATACGTGGTAACGCTAAATGTGCCGGATACGCCTCCGATGGTAAGGATTGCCTCGGTCCTCGTTGAATAATTAGGCGACGACGTCTGGCGCACAGTGACGGTATCGCCATTATTTACGGACCCCTCAGCGGATGTGTAGGCTTCGCCATTAATTGAATATTCGCCCCCCGCTATGGAGACGGGGCTTAAGCTGTTGATGCCGGCGACCGTTATGCTGTTCGAAGTGACCAGCGTGCTTGGGGACACATTGGTCTGATCCACGAATGAGAAGGTGTCGGGCGTCATGTCAGGTGCAAGGTTCAACAAAATAGAAGCCATGCCGCTGGCGCCGCCATTCATATCGTTCACGACTGCGAGGTCTGGCTTGCCGTCGCCATTAAAATCCGCACTAGTACCCGCATTACCTCCTACCGGGTAGGTGATTGCCGACTGGAAGGTGCCGTCATTGTTACCCATCAGGATGGTACTGTCACCTGCCATATCAATATTCCCGTCTCTGTTAAAGTCATTGGTTATTAGAGAGTGATTTGCGATCGGGGACAAAACAGCAGGCGCAAAAGTGCCATCGCCGTTCCCCAGAAGAATTGATGTATTGAAGGTTCCACCAATAGCAAGGTCAATCTTGCCGTCATGGTTAAAGTCGCCCATAGCAACACAATAAGGCTCTTCTCCCGCAGCATAGTTCACAACCGATTGAAATGTGCCGTCTCCATTACTCAGCAATATACTTACGCTGGAGTTCTCCCGGTTTACTGCAGCTATATCCAACTTCTCATCGCCGTTCAAGTCTCTTGCCATAAGAGTAAGAGGACCAGCAGCTACACCATACGCTATCCCTGGTTGGAAAGTACCATCTCCATTTCCGAGTAAGATGGAAATTGTGTCGCTTCCGGAATTCGCAACCGCCAAGTCAGGTTTCCCATCTCTGTTAAAATCGCCCAAGACAACATCGGTGGGCAGAGACCCGGCAGCATAATCAACTCCTTGTGCAAAACTGCCATTTCCTGTGCCCAGTAAAACGGATACTGTTCCGCCAATGCGATTCGCCGTAATAAGATCAATTTTGCCATCCCGGTTCAACTCGCCTGTGGCGAGAGCGCGAGGCTCACTTCCTGTTACGTATTCACCCTGCGGGGTGAAGTTTCCGTCGCCATTTCCCGAAAACACAGATACTGTATTGCTCCCGGAATTTGCCACTGCCAGGTCTGCTCTTCCGTCATTGTTCAGATCAGGGGAAACAGCTGCCGCAGGAGAAGTCCCGGTTGTGTAAGTCGCCACCTGGCTGAACGCGCCCGATGCCTCGAAATCCGACATGTTGAGCAAAACCGAGATATTGGTATTGGCATAATAACCGACCACAAGATCCGGCTTTCCATCATTGTTCATATCATCCGCAGCAATTCCATAAGAGCCGGTATTGTCCGCCTGAACATTGATTACAGAGGAAAAATCGCCGCTGCCGTTCCCCAGCAAAATTACGATATTGTTACTGCTGACACCATTTCTTGCAACAGCCACATCAGGGATTCCGTCTCCGTTAAAATCTCCTATTGCTACAGATCCTGGATAACCTGCCGTTGGAAAGGTCGTGGATGGTTGAAAATCGCCGCCGCCGATCCCCAGCAAGACTGTAACACTTCCACCGAAATAGTTTGAAACTACGAGGTCACATCTGCCATCCCGATTAAGATCTACGGCGGCAACTGAACTGGGCTTGTTTGAAACCGAGTAGCTCATCCCCGCACGGAAGGTCCCGTTGCCGTTGCCCTTTAAGATAGAAACCGTGTAGTCATTATAGTTCGCTAGCGCAAGGTCAAGCGTCCCGTCTCCCTCGAAATCAGCAACTGCGATAGATGACGGACTACTGCCAACTGAGTAATTGACGGCACTTTGAAAGGTAGCATTCCCGTTTCCCAAAAGGATGGAGATATTGTTGCTGCCGTTCGCAACTGCGAGATCAAGCCTGCCATCACCATTGAAATCGCCCACCGCCAGCGCCCCAGGCGCAGATTCTACGGTAACATTCAGTAGAGCCTGAAACGTCCCATCTCCATTGCCGGTCAGAATGGATACTATATTGCTGGCATAATTCGAATTCGCAACCGCCAGGTCGGGTTTTCCGTCGCCGTTAAAATCGCCGATTACCACGGCCTTTGGGTTGGATCCGACCGTGTAATTCACTGCGGGTTGGTATGTTCCATCTCCGTTCGCGAGCAAGACAGATATTGTATTACTGTTATAGTTTGCCGCCACTATATCTTTCTTGCCATCACCATTGAAGTCGCCGGTCGCAACGTATCGCGGGTCCTGACCTGTCCCGAAGTCGGCAGCAGTTCCGAAGCTCACTGCCGCGCATACACCTGGCGCGAGCCCTGACAAAATCAATAGTGAAAGCGGTAAAACCGAGAGAAAAAGCTTGCCTGCGTACTTCCGCACATACACCGGGAATAACGACATATTGACCTCCTTAGAGTAACTCAGATTTTTTTTGATCAAGCTATCTCTTTCAAGGTTAAGAAATAAATCGTATTAGCTCGCTACGTGCTCTTACCTGTTGCCGCGATATGGCGAGGGCAGGCTGCGAAAACGCGGTTGGCGAGCCCCAGCAAGCCGCGGGGCTCATGCGCTCTGCGGCTTGCGCCTCTCCCACCACCCCGGATTGGCGCTCAAGCGCTTGCACACGGCCCCTGGCAAAATTTGGTACGAGTTTCCCAGTCCAAAGCCGATCACCCGCAGTGCGGTCCTCGGAAAAAATTCGATAAGCCTCAGCCAATCCCTCTGTTTCAGCAGATATGTAAATTCGGATTTGATGTAGCGCCAGGCTTCGCCGTTGTTCCCGCCGAAAGCCTCTCCTATCCATGCTTCGGATTTGTAAAACACGGCCGTGTCGAAATAGCGCTTGCACTCCTCGACCATTGTATGGTCATGCGAATGATATACCGCGGCCTCGGGCGTATAGGCGATCTGGTAGCCGGCCAGAATGAGCCTGGCCCCTGCATAAACGTCTTCGGCAAAAATAATCCCCTGCTTGAACAACCCGATCTTCAACAACGCCTCTTTGCGGTACGCCGAAAAAGAGTCCGAGAGGAACGGGGTCTCGATGCCGTATTTATCCCTGTCCTGTATGCTTTTCAGGCGTGCCTCAGCAGGATATTTGAACAGCCTCATATGGGCAGCGAAAGGCGAGGCGTCAGGATTGGGCAATTGTCGTCCGTATGCTGCGCCCACCTGTGGGTTTCTGAAGGGCTCAATAAGTTTCTCGAGGGCATGCCTGTCTGCCGGCACAGCGTCCTGCGTGAGATAAACGATAATGTCTCCCTGCGCATATTGCGCGGCCAGGCTCCTCGTACCCCCGTGATCAAAATCCTCCTGCCTGATAATCACTGTTTTCGCACCGGCGGATTCGGCAGCCGCAGCCGTTCGATCCGATGAGGAAGAATCGATGATGAGTATCTCGCACGGGAGGGTCTGCTCCTTCAGGGCTTTGATCAGCCGGAGAATATGAAATTCCGCGTTCAGCGTCGGAATTACGACCGTGACCGGTTCACTCATAACTGCAACGGCGAAAACGTTTTGGTTTTCAAAAACAGCAGGGACATCATGAAGGCGTTAAAAAACCCCTGGATCGCTATGGTTATCAACGTCAGCGATGGGATCAGGTACCGCATGGTCTTCTGATAATTCAGGGCCAGGAAGTCGACCTGGTACCATTTCCAGAATGTGAAGAAAAACCCTCCAAGACCGAGAAGTCCGAGGACTGCCGATGCGATCAAAAGGTCCTCGAGGGTAAACAATTTCATCCATCGGTGAAATCGCTCGTTATACGGAATTATCCCCACGATATGGCTGTAGAGCGTTGCGAAGATGCCGGTAAAAATGACCTGCACACCCAGTATCTCCAGGAACGCCATGACGAGAAGGGAGTGGACGTCCAGGGTTACGCCGTCGATCGACACCGGTCCCCTGGCGAGCAGGATCTCGCCGAGGAACCCGATTAGAAACATAACAGCGCCCGGAAAAATGAAAAGCCAGGCAGGGGCATGAAGCAGCATGAAGCGGAGATGCCTCCATCCGTCCTTCCAGCGTCTGAGATGCGACTCCCGGCTTCGGCCGTCCTTGTAGAGCGTTACGGGCACCTCGGAAATCGTCAAATCAGCCAACCTGGACTTAATGATCATTTCCGAGGCCCATTCCATCCCCGAGGTAACGAGGTTAAGTCCCAGGACCTTGTCCCTGCGAAAGGCGCGCATACCGCAGTGAAAATCCGTCACGTCGATTTTAAAGAACTTCTTTCCTATGGCGGTAAGAACCGGGTTCCCGAGATGCCGGTTCATGAGGGGCATGGCTCCCGGCATGATCGTGCCCTTCAGGCGGGTGCCGATGCAGACGTCCCGTCCCTGGCGAAGCAACTCGATCATGGGAAGGGCCTCGTCAAAATGGTAGCTGTCGTCGCTGTCGCCCATCAGAACATACTTGCCGTTGGCCTGTTCAAGCCCCAGCTGGAGCGCCGCGCCGTATCCCCGGGTGCCGCAATGCACTACGCGAGCGCCCAACTCCTGCGCAATCCTCAGGCTCCCGTCGCTGGAACCGTTATCGGAAACAAGAATCTCACCGTCGATATTGTTGTCGGCCAGAAGTTTCCGGGCACTGTTTATACAAGCCCCCAGAGTTTCCGCTTCGTTCAAACACGGCATGAGTACGGTTAGTTCTATCATGCTTTTCGCTATTGAAATATCATCCCTGAGCCGCCGCATTTTCGTTCACTGTGCTGCCCGGCTTCTTTTGGTGATGTGTTTCAAAGTCTCTGATTTACCATGAGAATTTTACTATAACTATGTACGTATGTCAAACGATAATAGTCGCACAACACGGGGAAATGCGGTCTAGACGTGATTCCTGAGCATAAGCTCCAGAGGATGCGGATTGAGATAATACTGCCGCTTGAGGTAGGGCTCGTCGTATTTCCTGACGTAGTGTTTCACGAGCGTAAGCGGCACGATAAGGGGCACAAGTTCTGTCCGGTATTGCGTTATAACGTCCTGCAATTCCAGTTTTTCGTCGGTTGAAAGGGTCTGCTTGAAATACCGGGCAATATGCTGCAGTACATTTGCATGTTTCTTCACTGTTGCCTGAAGCCGAAGTGCCTCCATCAAAACGTGAAAATAGTCCTGAAAAAGGAATCCCGGACTATATCTTTTCGGATTCGAAACCAGGGCGCCCAGCTCCCGCAGATGTTTCAGGCTGTGAGACATGATCAGGTACTTGTGTTCCGTATGGAATGCAACGAGTTCACGGATTTTCCCCCTTCTCCGTCTCAATTCCTGCCATCGGCAATAGACGAAGACGCGTTCGATAAAATTCTCGCGTATGCCCGGGTCCTGCAGGCGGCCCTCGTCTTCTGTTGGGATGAAGGGGAAACGGTCCATGAATGCCTTCGCGAACAAACCCGAACCCATCTTGAAGGACTTTCCGGATGACGAATAGACTTTCACGCGCTCCATACCGGAGCTTGGCGACCGGGCCTTGAAAACAAAGCCGCAGAGGTCCTTCTTGCCGAGTTCCGCAAGCTTGGTCCCTGACCATCGCTTCATGCGATCTGTGTGATCGATCAGGGTGTTTCGTGTCAACAGCCGGGGCGAGTCCGGATCGCCTTCGAGACGCATTGCCTCGCGCGGAACCGGAAGGCCTGACTCGACTTCGGGACAGACCGGGACCCATTCCACGAATCGCCCAAGCGTGTCACGCAGATAGTGGTCGAGCTTGTGTTCCCCGTCATACCTTACGGGTTGACCGAGCAGGCATGCGCTTATTGCGAGTTTTATTTTCTGTTTTCCGTCCACTCGTTGCTTATAGCACGGCGACTGGGATTAGTCAATAATCAGAAGGACAAAGGATTTTACTGTCCGCAGATTACACGGATGGCCGCAGATATAAAAAAGAACATGAGACCAGATTCGTTTATTCTGCGAAATCGGTATAATCTGTGGAAATAATAGTTGGTTTTTGTTCACTCTCCAGCAAGCTTTTCTGCGAAATCTCCGCCATCTGCGGATAAAACGCCTTAAGGATTTTATAGTGGAGCCCCCTCCGGCAGGAGCCGGAGGCTCCCTTTAATAACGCGACCTCCCGCGGACTACGGCGCATTACCCCCGGCAGGAGCCGGGGGATTGCAAGTCGCGGGATTCATTACCCTTACATAATTGTTTTGCATCTCTAAAAAAAGAGCCCCTTCGTTCTCACTTCTGCAAAAGACCTTCTTCCCCTGATTCCAGCAAAATCAGCATGTTACTCTTTGGCATGACTGATGCAATTACATAGGCAAGACGACGCGAAAAGGAGGAAACGAAAATGAAGATCTCAAAATCAAAACAGGGTGCTTACGCAGGAGCGGGTGCAGGACTGGTTCTGTTCGGACTTTTCGGATTGCTGCCCGGAAGCCTCATCGGAGGCGCCATGGGAGTGAGCGCGGCGGGCATGCTGTTCGGTCTTCCTCTTGAGCCGGGACTCCTTTCACGCATGATCGTCCTGGGCTCCATGCTTCTCGGTGTGATGGTATCGGGCATCATGATCACCACGGCTTCATCGTCAATCGGCTGGTTAATCGGTCAGGCAATGGGCCTGATGGTTCACCCCGTTGTTGCGGAGACTCATTCAAAGTGAACCGGTCAACCGCGCAATTCGGCACGTGACTTACCTTAATCCTAAAAACGGCATTTGAACACGGATGAACACGGAAACAGCGGATCAAAACAATGTGATAGAGCAAAAAGCCATCTCGCCTTTTGGGTGAATCCATTACTGTTCGTAACTTCCTATAAATCCGTGTTGATCAGATTTTATCCGTGTCCAACTGCTTTTTTCAGGTTAATATAGATTGAGCAACAAACGGGGTTCAAAATCCATTAGCTGCGGCAGAAAGGAGATAGCCATGAAGAACGAGACCATTAAAACAGGAATGAGGATCGGGGCTACAGCAGGCGGGCTGGTGTTCGCAGTATTCGGGATCGTGCCGGGGTTCTACTTCGGATCGTTCGGGACTTTGATTCTTCTGCAGAAGCTGATGGGTGCGGTGGAACCGACGCTCTTCGTGCGGGCAGCGGTGGTCATCGGGATTATGGTCGGCATCGCAGCTGCAGCAGCGGTGAACCTGGTGATCGGCGGCCTGATCGGCACGCTCATGGGGTATGTGGTATCAGCGCCAACAGCAATCCGGCAGACTGCTTCGGAAAAAGCGTAGGATCGGAATTAAAGCTCGTACATCAATAAAGGCGGTGAGAAATCACCGCCTTTTCTGTTCGGCATCATTACCCCTCAGTTTACTTCTACAATCAGCGCGAAGCTAACCAGCCGCCTGTTTTTTTACGGCCCGTATTGAACGCCTGGTTAGGCGAGCGTTGGGAACGAGTTTGATCTCCAAGCGACAACCCACAGCCCGCGCGTACTTTTTGAGCGTAGTCAGAGACGGGGCATGCTTACCCGCGGCTTCCAAGCGTGACACCGCGCTTTTTGTCGTCCCCATCAATTCTGCAACAGCTTCCTGAGTGAGGCCGAACTTTGAACGAGCGGCCAGCATCTCACGGGTGAGCCGGTACTCTTCTTCAAGATCCTCATATGCAGTTCTGAACCCATTCCGTTTCGAGGCTTTTCTGAGGAATGCTTCATGGTCATGCGAAACGGGTTTATACTTTATATCAGTCATTTCGTACCTCCTTCAATCTTTTCCGGGCAAGACGCAATTCTTTTTCGGGCGTTTCCTGTGTTTTCTTCACAAAAGCATGAAGTATCACCATACGTTGACCATCAACATAACAATATAAGGCGCGCCCAATACCTTCAGGCCCGCGTGGCCGCAATTCAAAAAGACCGTCGCCCATGGCACGCGAATGCGGCATCCGTAGATTCGGACCGAACTCCATCAAGAGCTCCACTAACCGCGCATAATCCGCCAATATGCCATCGGGCCAGCGTTCTATCTCGTCTTTGACGCGGGCATGGAAATACTCGATGGTATACTTCATGTTCGACATGTTAGCATATTTGATAACCAGTGTCAAGCGATCTCGGCAGGCTGCTTCGGAAAAAGCATAGAACTGCAAATTAAAAGATTCATAGTAGGTAAAACAAGGCGGTGAGAAATCACCGCCTTAAGCGCTCTTTTGATGGTGCGAAGTATACCAATCCACAAGCTGACGAATCATTTTTTGATAAGAGGTGTGATGCTTCTTGGCCTCTTTCTTAAAGAATTCAACACTTGATTTCTTTAAGGCAATCGTTACTTTAACGTTATCCTCTTTAGTGAGTTTCAATTTACACCGCTATCTCCAATGCTATCTTATCGTAAGTTATAACCGGTGCTGTTTTCCGTGCCGTCTCCTTCTTTTGAATCAGCCCGATCTGCTCCAGGTAGTTTACATCATCGGCAATGTTTTTAACGTCTCTCTTCGCCAGTCTCGCCAACTCGTTAATCGAAGACGGCTTTTTCGCCTTAATGATATGCAGCAGCTCAAGCCTTTTCGGCGTCAAGGCCTTCCTGAATGCCTCAAAGCTTGTAAAGTAGGTCCCTTTCTCCTCGGAAACTTTTCCTCCTCGTTCAATGGTTTGTCCTGTTTTTATAAAATCATTGAGAACGGATTTCAGGTCTTTGATGCCCACCTTGATTTTCTTAATCTTCATAATTCTTCACCTCTCTTGAACTTTTCAATGTCGTTATAAAAGTCTATCGTAAGCTGCCTGAGGCTTCTGAACGTATAGGGCGCCACAATTTTTCCGGAATGTCTGTGGTCTCCCTTGCCGTGCGCATTGTCATAACCGATTACCCTCTCGCCATTCTCTATGTAAACCAGCGAGTATTTGTAGCCATGCTGTTTGTCTTTTGTCGCCTTTTCCAGCTGCCACATCTTTACTTCAATGATATTTCCACGCTCATCAATGGCCTTTACATGTCTGACTAAACGGGCTCGTCTCATTTATTGGTATCGTACACCCATAAGGACCGGATGTCAAGAAATAGGGCAGGTGGAACTTTTACGTTTGTTAGAAAGAAGTGAAGTGTACTATTATTTGGCAGAATCAGGATTGGATTGCATCAGGTTTCGGTTCGCTCTACCCGATCTAACTGCTACATGCTATTGTCTTAACTGCGTTCCTGCTTTTTCAAAGCATTCCTTCGGTACTTCAGGTACAGCGCCTCCACTTTGGTTCTTGCCCAAGGGGTCCTCCTGAGAAAGTGCAGGCTGGACTTGATGCTCGGGTCGTTATTAAAGCACCTGATATCGATGATCTGCCCCAGTTTCTCCCACCCATGGTGCTCCACCAGCTGGGTAAGCATCATTTCCAGCGTTACACCGTGAAGAGGATCTTTATGTTTTTGGTCGTTCATGTCATCCAATTTTGAACTCACCATGAAGTAGCTATTCAAATCCGTTGCACCCGTAACAGCGCCGGCGGCTCCTGCTCAATCACAATCCCGCGCCCGCTTGCGGGATGGCGAAATCTCAGCTCAGCAGCATGAAGATGATAGCCCGGATCGCCAGGTACCGCGCGAGTATCCCGCAGGGGTAAACCACCCGCACCATACAGCGGATCGCCCACGAGCGGGTGCCCCGCTGCAGCAAGGTGAATCCTGATCTGGTGGGGCCGGCCCGTGGCAATGCGCACATCACAAAGGAACGAACCTGTGCGGCGTTCGAGGACGCTGACCCGGGAAAGGGAAGGCTTTCCCTGCGGCGCTGCCGCGTGTATCGAACCGAGCAGCGCATGCGGCACAGGGCCGATGGGCGTTTCAATCGTCATCTCATCCCATGCAGGAAGCCCTGTGGCCAGCGCGCGGTAACGCTTATCGACTTCTTTGCCCGACCACTGCCGCATCAGTTCAGCCCGGGCTTTCTGGTTTCGGGCGCAGAGCACGACTCCCTGATGTCCAGCGCCCCAGGCGATGAACAGGAGCGGCGTCAGGTGCGTAGGCGCGGACCAGATGCAGGAGCGTTGCGGTCAGAAAGTTTGCGCCGGGAAGCGTCGGCAATCCTGCCGGTTTGGCCACTGCAAGGAGATCATCATCTTCGTAGAGAACCGAGAAAGTACGGGGAGCATCCGGTTCGATCCATGGAGGCCTCTGCCAGACAAGGTCGGACCCTTTACGCAGTACGGTATCAGTATGCGCGGGCACGGAATCGATCAGCACGTGGCCGTTTGCAATACGCTCTGTCCATTCTACAGTGTCAGAATGACTGTAGCGCCTGCTGAGATAAGCCAATAAGGTCTGGCCATCTGCGTCAGCGCCCAACTGCTCGCGGTACTCGCAGCCATTGTTCAAGATTGTCTTCATAGTTTGGGTTGCACTTCGCACCAACGAATTTTCGCGCTAAGTCGCCAAGACGCAAAGAAAGAAAAGACAAAATACATTAGATTTACGCTTCTCTTTGCGACTTTGCGGCTTTGCGAGAGACGCCTTAGGCGCTTACGCCTATAACATCGACAATTTTTGTCGATGTTTGTAGGGCAACCCTTCAGGGTTGCGGCTTCCCGGTAATCAACAAGGCTAAAGCCTTGCCCTACAGAGGCGTTCAATTCAAAACTGTCCCGAAGGGACCATGTCTGCCGGGCGAAGTCCCGGCAGACACATAGTCAGTTACGAATCAAATTCTTGTCAAACTGGAAAGAATATTTTGCTACAGAGTTCACAGAGGGCGCAGAGAACGGCTAAAAAAGATTAAAAAATTCTTTTATTTCTTGGTTATTGTTCCTCTCTGTGATCTCTGTGTCCTCTGTGGCTGAAAAGCTTTTCCGGCTTGTCCGGGTTAGGTTTTGAATTTGATTCATGCCTTTGTGTCTTCGTGTAAAAATTAACTTAGTTCTCGTTTTTCAGCCTCGCGATCCTCTATATCGTCAGCCTGAACATGCCCATCAGTTCCTCATTGCTCATTTCCGTGATCCACGCCTCGGAGCCGGACTCGATCACCTCTTTCGAAAGCTTCAGTTTTCCTTCGATCATCAGATCAATCTTCTCTTCAACGGTCCCCCGGGTGATGAACTTATGCACGATCACGTTTTTCTTCTGACCGATCCTGAAGGCGCGATCGGTTGCCTGGTTTTCGACAGCCGGGTTCCACCACCGGTCAAAGTGAATAACGTGGTTTGCCGCGGTAAGATTGAGTCCGACGCCTCCGGCTTTCAGGGACAGCACCATGAATGGAACATATTCCTCGTCCTGAAACCTGGCCACGATCGCTTTCCTCTTGCCCACGGGCGTACCGCCATGCAGCACGAGACCGTGTCGTTGGAATACTCCTGAAAGGAACTCGGAGAGCGGGTGCGTAATCTCCCGGAACTGGGTGAATACGAGGACGCGTTCCCGTTTTTCGTGGATCGTTTCACAAATCTCGCGCAGCGTGCCGAACTTGCCGCTTTCGTTCTCCTCAAACGCTCCGGTACCGAGGTATTGGTCAGGGTGATTGCAAAGCTGTTTGAACTTCATGAGTGAACTCAGGATCATCCCTTTTCTCTGGATGCCTTCCGTGTTTTCTATGGTCCGCCTGAGCTCATCTACCAGTTTCTGGTAGAGTATTGCCTGCTTTCTGCTTAACGACGGCCACGTCTTCATCTCAATTTTGTCCGGCAGGTCGGAGATGACCGTTTTGTCCGTCTTGAGCCGCCTGAGAATATAAGGGCTTATGACCTTCCTGAGCCGCGCGTACCCCTCGGGGTCCCTGGTCAGGTTTCTCGTGAATCTGCTGAACTCCTGGCTGCTTCCGAGCAGTCCCGGGTTGATGAAGTCGAACAGGGACCAGAGGTCCGACAGCCTGTTCTCCACGGGGGTGCCGGTCATGACGATCCGGTTTACTGACTTCAGCTTCTTGACCGCCTTTGTCTGCTTTGTTCGGGGATTCTTGATTGCCTGGGCCTCGTCGAGGATCACATACTTCCACTCGTAGGATTTAAGCCACTCGTATTTCTGCACCATCGAGTAGGTCGTAATCACGAGGTCGAGGCTGTCCAGCTCGCGCGCCCCTATCGCTTCCACACTGCGGGAATCATTCCCGGCGGGATGAGCAGTATAGAACAGGATATCCGGCGCAAACTTCATGATCTCGTTCGCCCAGTTGGCGAGAAGCGAAGCGGGAATCACAACAAGACTTGCGCCTTTCTCGCCCCTGTGCTTCGACAGGTGAAGAAGAGCCAGCACCTGCACGGTCTTGCCGAGGCCCATGTCATCGGCAAGGCACATACCGAACTTCAGGGAGTGTAAAAAGGAGAGCCAGTTCACGCCTTTTTCCTGGTAAGGCCTCAGCTCCGCTTTGAAGGACGGGGCCAGCTTCACCGAAGCGATCATGGCAGGGTGGCGCATCCTGGCCATGACGGATTCAAGCCATTGGCCGCTGGTAACCGTAACCGCCGCATCACTCCCGTCAAGATCCAGCGCCGAACCGGGGTTCATTTGAAAACGGAGCGCATCCCGGAACGTAAGCCCCTCGCCTTGAGCCAGCGCGCGCGCTTTTTCGAAGGCATCAAGCGTGTGCCGCAGCTTCTCGGGGTCAACAGCCACCCAGCGATTCCTGATCAGGGCAAGACCCTCTGCAGATTCGAGCAGGCGGCGGGCCTCCTCAAGGGATACCGGCGCATTCTCGATATGGAGCCCGATATCGAAACTGAGCAGTGCATCCATACCCACCACTGAAGGCTCGGCTTCGCCTATCGAAATATTGACGTGCAGACTCGATGATGCGCCTTTCCACCAGTCGGGGATGCGGCACAGGATGCCCGACTGCTCATAGAGCGGAATTTCCTGCAGGAACGTATACGCCTCTTTCGCCGACCAGGCAAGCGGATGGAACAATGCGCCGCTCTCAAGAAGTCCCGTAATGAGCTTGCTTTCTTTGGCTGCGCGATACACGGTCGAGAGCAGGTCAAGCAGCTTTTTCCCGTCTTTCCCGTATTCGTCGAGAGCGTGCTTGAGCGGAAGCTGCTGCGACTTGCCCTTTCTGTTCAGCGCTGTTGAATAGGTTGCGAAAAAGGAGAAGGGATAATCGTTTTTTTTGTTTTCAACGAGGTGGAAGAATACCCGGCCGATCAGATGCACGTCCGGGCTGTATTGCTGTATGAACTCCTCGACCGTCCCCTTGTACTGCCGGATCTCCATGCGGAATTCGGCATGGAGCCGTTCCCAGAGGTCGTCCAGCACCACCCCGGTCAAATACTCGCCGCCGGTCATGGGGGGCACCGATGCGAGCGCATGGTCCCGTTCCTCAGCGCTCAACCGGACGAAGACGTCACGCCGGATGAATTCGAGCTCGGGAGTATGGCTCAGTTTCCTGGCAAAAAGGCCGCAAAACCCGCGAAAAAAATCCAGCGAGGGTGAAAGTGAGACCGACCTGCCGCGAAATCCGAGAAAAAGAAACGCGCCATCCGGATTTTCCGAATACCGCTTGAATATTTCCCGCTCGAGAATATCCCTGCTTTTATCGAACCGCGCTCGCGACTCCACCCATTCCAGCCGGACAGAGCCGACGGGCATGATCACTGCCTGCAGTTCCCGGTTCATGCTGCACCGCCATGCTTATGGACCAACTTCATTCCAGATCGAAACCTCTAATTATCCTAACCACAAGCCCGAACAAAAAATTCTTTTTCATAGATGGCAAACAGGTTTTTAAATTTTTCTTGCCATTTTGAGAAGAATTTCATTCTTCAGTAAATATTAGGAGCATTTGGACGCGGAAGAATCGGATAACATCGGATAAAGAAAGATAAAAATCTAACTTCTTTATGAAAATCATCACCATTTGGTCAATCCTTGCTTCGATCTAATTTCGATTTAATCCGACTTTTCCGCCTTTATCCTGAAAACGGCAGTTGGGCGCAGATGAACGCAGATAACCGCAGATCAAACAAAAGAATTTTTAGAGAAAAAATTCACCCGCAGGGTGACTGCTTTTACGATACAAGAACGTTTTTTTATCCGACCTTATCTGCGTTTATCCGATTTTTCTGCGTCCCAAATGCTTTTTTTAGGTTTATCGTTCGACTGAGCTCACGCCGAAGTCTGCGTCCAACTCCCGTTCCCAGGTTTATGAATAAAAAACCCTGAGTCCGTGCCATACTCAGGGTGTTCTTATGAACCATGCAGGAAAGTGCTTTCTATAAGGCACTCACCCGTGTCTCTTCGCCAGCCACTCCTTAAGCCTGGGGCACTTGTTCTTTGCCCGGTTCTCTTCGCAGTCACCGCAGATGGTCATGTCCTGGCTGCAGGGGATAAAGCCGTCCGGGCTGCCCATGTGCGCTACCTTCTTGATCTTTGCGCTTCGCGCTTTATCGAAGCTGCTGACTTTCGACATGATTCATTACAAATGATAACTTATCAAGTAAGTTTGTATTTTAACTGCCATTTCATCATGTACCGTCATTCCAGCGAAAGACTTCGACGAGACTTCGGCGTGAGCTCAGTCGAACGCTCAGCCGAGTCGCTGGAATCCAGTCTTTTCATAACCTTCTGGATGCCGGATCAAGTCCGGCATGACGAAGAAGGACATTTAAAAACAGACTCTAAGCAGTTGGGAGATTAAGCAGCAACTACTCAACAACTAAACGACTTAACAACTAAACTAATACAGACGCATTTAATATTGTTACCTGTTTGTTGAATCGCTGATGCTTAAATCCCCCTTAATCCCCCTTTTTTCAAAGGGGGAGCTCATTGTGCAACATGCACATGGGTTACATTTTAACCTGTGGACATGGGTTACACTTTTTTTAACTTAGGTTCCACTTTTCCGAGCTTGACGTCGAGTATGCCGATAGGATGGAAACCGAAGCGAATTTCGTATTTTCCATCGGCAGTCTCGATAAGGCCGATTCTCGCTCCGGCCAGGAGCTCGGAGATGAAGTAGTAAGTTCTGTTAAACCGGATCTCGCCGTGAAGGCGGATCTTGCGGACCTTGATGCCATGATCGTACTCAGGTTCGCGGAGTTTTTCCGGGAACCTCCTGGGTGATGGTTCGTAAACGCTCGCGGGTGTCTTTTTATTGAGCGCCTCATGCGGGCGGTCGTAATTGTACTCGTGCCGGAACTCATCAAACCGGATTTGCTGCCGGTCCATATTGGCCTTAGGCGGCTTGGCGGTGTCCTGTTTCAGGGTCCGGTGCATCCGCTCGTGGCGCCCGTTCTGCTGGGGCTTGCCGGATTCTATCCGTTCCGGCCTGATACCGAGTTTGATGAGCCATACCGACAATCGGCTGAGGCCCGTTACCCCGCGTCCGGCAAACGGCGTCCCGTTGTCGGTACGGATCGCCTCCGGCAGGCCGAATTCGCGGAAAGCCCACTCGAACCATGGCTGGGTGTCCGCGTGACAAGGGGAATAAAGGCCCTTGCACGTAAGCAGGTAACGGCTCATGTTGTCGGTAATGGTCAAGGGATAGCACCATCGGCCGTCGCCTGTCTTGAACTGGCCCTTGTAGTCTGCGCTCCAGACCTTGTTTGGTGCATCGCAGGCCAGGAACGGCTCGCTGTATTTCGGCGTCTTCTTTCTCAGCCGCCGACTCTTGACGAGGCCCCGCCGTTTGAGCCATTTCTCGGCGGTACAGACAGAGGGCCATTTAATCTGGGGCTCGTCCCGGTTTAAGAGGTCTAACAGCTTCTCGGGACCCCAGGTCATATGCAGCAGCTTTGCTTCAACCAGACGGTTGATGATTTCCTCATCGGTCTGGTTCGGGTGAACGATCGGACCCCGGCAAAGTTCTTTCAGGCCATCGAGGCCGAGCCTGTCGTAACGCTCGGTCCACTTATAAATGGTCTTGCGGCTTACTCCGTAGATCACCGACAGATCGGTGATACTGTAGCCGTTAAGCCAGTCGGCTATTAGCTTTAAACGCTCTTCCATGGGCTCCGTCTTTCTCCAGGGCATAGGATGATCCTCCTAGCCCTGCAGTTTAACGTGTTACCCATGTCCATAGGTTAGTTTGTTACCTATGTTAGCAGGTTGTACCCATTTTATTCCCCTCTTTGGAAAAGAGGGGCCAGGGGAGATTTAACACAAATTAATGCGTTTGCTTTACTTAACGACTCGACATCTCCGACGTCAGCCGCATATTTCTTTGGACCAAGGCAACCATGTTGCCGTCCTCAACGCCGGCACGGTCGGCTCGGTCCATATTAATCCAGCCTGTAGTTCGGCGCTTCCTTCGTAATCACGACATCGTGCACGTGCGATTCGCGCAGACCCGCGCTCGTGATCTTCACGAATTGCGCCCGTTCCTTCAAGGTCTTAAGGCTCTCGGCCCCGCAATAGCCCATGCCGGCCCGGACGCCGCCGATAAGCTGATGCACGCTCGCCGAAAGTGTCCCTTTGTACGGCACGCGCCCCTCGATTCCTTCCGGGACGAGCTTCGCCTTTTCCTCTTCATGCGCCTGGAAATAGCGGTCCTTGCTGCCCCGCTCCATAGCGCCGATCGAACCCATTCCCCGGTATACTTTGTAGGTGCGGCCCTGGTACAGTATCGTTTCGCCCGGACTCTCCTCGGTGCCTGCGAAGAGGCCGCCGATCATGACCAGTGAAGCGCCCGCGGCGAGCGCTTTCGTAATGTCGCCGGAAAATTTTATGCCGCCGTCCGCGATAATCGGGATATTTGTTTTGTCCGCCTCTTTGCAGCATTCCATGATCGCCGAAATTTGGGGGACACCCGCGCCGGATACGACCCGTGTGGTGCAGATGGAACCCGGGCCGATCCCGACCTTGACACAGTCGGCGCCCGCCCGGATAAGGTCCTTTGCCGCCTCGGCTGTCGCGATGTTTCCCGCAACAACGTCGAGATCGGAAAATTTTTTCTTTATCGCCTTTACGGCGTCGATAACGCCTTGTGAATGACCGTGCGCCGTGTCTACGACCACGATGTCTACGCCGGCCTTGATCAATTCCGGCACCCGTTCGGAATAGTCGCCCACGCCGACAGCCGCGCCTACGCGAAGCCTGCCGAGTTTGTCCTTGCAGGCGTAGGGATACTTGATTTTTTTCTCGATGTCCTTGATGGTGATCAGCCCGCGCAGCGTGTAATCCTTGTCTACGATGAGAAGTTTTTCTATTTTGTGCTTCTGGAGTATCTTCATTGCCTTTTCAAGCGTGGTCCCGATCGGGGCCGTGATCAGCGGGTCTTTGGTCATTACTTCCGATACCTTCAGGTTGTACCTGGTCTCGAACCGAAGATCGCGGTTCGTGAGGATGCCGACGAGCTTGTTGCCCCTGGTTACCGGTACGCCGGAGATGCGGTACTTTTTCATCAGATCCAGCGCCTCGGATATTTTCGCCTCGGGGGATATGGTGATCGGATCGATGATCATGCCGCTTTCCGACTTCTTGACTTTGTCCACTTCCTCGGCCTGGACATCGATCGGGAGCGCCTTATGAATAAACCCGAGGCCGCCCTCCTGGGCCAGGGCAATAGCGAGCTTTGCCTCGGTCACCGTGTCCATTGCCGCGCTCACCAGGGGAATATTGAGGATTATCTTTTTGGTAAGGTGAGTTCGCACGTCGACGTCCTTGGGAAGAACGTCTGATTTCGCAGGCAGCAGCAAAACATCGTCAAATGTAAGACCTTCTCGAATCGGACCGACAACCATTGAATTCTCCTTAAATATAATAATGCATACTCACGCTACGCGGGGACCGGATATCTCATCCTTCATCAGCGAGTTCTCTAGTTTACCATACCGCATCAAAAACCTCAACTCCGAAACCGCTTATCAAAATCCCGACTCTTCATTCAGGAAGGGATTCTGCTCACGCTCATCCCCAATCGTTGATCCGGGGCCATGACCCGAACATACCTTGGTGTCGTCCGGCAGTGTCATAAGGTTTGTTTTAATGGACCGGATCAGGGTCATCAGATCCCCGCCGGGAAGATCTGTTCTGCCGATGGACCCCGAAAACAGGGCATCTCCGGTAAAGACAATGCCCTGCTCCAGCAGGCTGATGCCTCCCGGCGAATGCCCGGGGGTGTGAAGGACCTTGAGCGACACTTCGCCGGCATTGATGACGTCGCCATGCTTGACATACCGGTCAGCCTGTGGAGATGACACGGAGTTCATTCCGAAGGCCATTGAATGAATAGGGGCAGAGGCAAGCACCGGCGCGTCGGCTTCGTGAATCAGCAACTCCGCTCCTGTTGCGTCCTTGACGGCCTTGTTTGCCCCTATATGATCGAAATGGCCGTGAGTGTTCACGAGATATTTAACCTTAAGGGCCTTTTCCCTGATGATCTTCAAAATATCGCCTGCATCGTCACCGGGATCGATAACAACGGCTTCTTTCGTCTTTTCGTCTGCAACGATGAAGCAATTCACCTGAAGAGGACCAACAACAAGTCGTATGACAACCATAGATTATAAACCCTTTCGGTACGATAAAAACCTGGGACGCGGATTTGCGCAGATGAGCGCAGATTTTTTCATGACCCTAGGCGCTTACGCCTATAAGATTGTGGATCTTTAAAACGAATTTAATGCAAAAACAGGAATATATCGCGCAAAGACGCCAAGCTCGCAAAGGAAGGCCAAATCGCCGCAAAACTGATTTTGTCTTTCTCCGTGTCTTAGTGTCTTTGTGTGAGACCGGTTTTAAGGTTTTGCTTTTGCTTTATTGGTCTAAGGCGTAGCCTCGTTAAAAACCTTTACTTCGCATTATCTTTAAATTTGAGTCAAGTTTTTGAGAAGCTAAAAAGCATTTACCGCGAAGGCGCGAGGAGCGCGAAGGAAACCATACAAAAAAATCTTATTTCTGGTTTAAACCCGTTTCAATTCCTGCTTTCCTCGCGTCCTTCGCGCCTTCGCGGTTCCAAGGTATTTTTTTCATCGGTCTGAGGCCTTGCCTCGTTAAAGTTTTCTTTGCGTTCTTTGCGGCTTTGCGCGAGACGCCTTTGACTTTTTGTTGTTATTTTTGCCCCGAAGGAGCCGTGTCTACCGGGCGAAATCCCGGCCGACACGTGAGTCTGATCCGCATTTTCCGCGTTAATCTGCGTCCAAATATAATTTTCTTTCTAATTCCAACAGCTTTTTCTTCATTCCGAGCCCGCCCGAGAACCCGCCCAGCGTACCTGCTGAGTTGATAACCCGGTGTCAAGGGATAATGACCGGTATGGGGTTCGCGCCCATCGCCTGCCCGACGGCCCGCGCTGCGTCCGGCTTTTTTATTCTCTTCGCAATCCAGCCGTACGACCTGGTCTCGCCGTACGGGATATCGATTGCCGCCCGCCAGACCGCCTGCTGAAAGGCCGTATAATAGCGTAAATCGAGAGGTACGTCAGACACAACGGTTTTACCGGAGAAGTATTTTTGGAGAACTTCAACTGCTGCCGTAAACGTATCAGATCGCCTGGTTCCTCCTTTGACTAAGGGGGACTGAGGGAGATTCGACTTTCTCTGTTTATGACTCACCTCTGCCAGCTCCCGCTCGACTGTGCTCCTGTTCTTCTTTGGCAGAACGACCCGGGTTATTCCCTGTTCGGAAACAGCCAGTCCGGCCCACCCTAAACTGGTATGAAAAACAGTTTTACTTATGTTACAATCCGAAATCATTATTTGCTCCTTTTCTTTCTTTTCACTATCTGCCATATAAACTTCATCTCTTCGCTTTTGAGTATCAGCATTATAACCGCATAGAAAACGACGCTGCCGACCATACCGCCGACCAGCAGTCCTGATTTATACAAGGTATCCCCGGGCAGGCCCCAAACGGGATTTTTGCTGGTCCACCAGCCGATTGCGCTCATCACAACCGAGGCCGGGATGATCTTCAGAAGCGATCCCGCGATTCTCCGGCCGTCCATCCGGCCTATTTTCCTTCTGAGTTGCATGGTAAGCAGGCTGATGTTCAGCATTGCCGCAAGAGACGTCGCAAGGGCCAGACCACCGTGGGCCAGAGGACCCATAAGTACGATACTGAGCACAATATTCGTAATCATGGCAAGGACGGCGATTTTAACAGGAGTCTTTGTATCTTGCAGGGAGTAAAAAGCCTGCGCCACGATACGCACGCCCGCGAAGGCCCAGAGCCCGATCGCATAATACAGGAGGGCTGTTGCAGTCCCCATGGTGGACACCCTGTCGAACTGGCCGTGTTCGAGCAAAAGATTGACAATAGGCACCCGAAGCGCAATCAGGCCGGCCATGGCGGGGAACATGATAAAGAACACCAGCCGCAGCCCCATGGAAAGGGTTTCCCGGAATGCCTCGGTCTCTTTTCGCGCGGCCTGGGCCGACATTGTGGGCAGTATGGCCGTTGCGATTGCGATCCCGAAGATGCCGAGCGGAAAGTGGATGAACCGCATTCCATAGAACAGGTACGCGATGCTGCCGGTTGCAAGAAACGATGCGAGGATCGTGCTGATGAAAATGTTGACCTGGGTAACCGAGGAGCTCAGCATCACCGGGACGGAAAGCCTTCCGATCTTCGCCACCCCCGGATGCGTAGGCTGGAATCGGGGGCGCATCATCATCCCCTGCTTTTTGAGACCCGGCACCTGGATCAGGAACTGGAACAGTCCGCCCATAACCACCCCGACAGCAACGCCGTAAATGGGATTCGGCAGAAGCCAGAGACTCAGCACCACCGATGAGATGGTCATGATATTCAGCATAACCGGCGAAAGAGCAGGCGCGAGAAACGACCGGAGGGAATTAAGCATGCCCATGGCAAGGGCGGCTAATCCGATAAACACGAGATAAGGAAACATGATCCTGGTAAGCATAACGGTCGTGGCATACTTCTCGGGGTCTGCCTTGAAGCCCCACGCAATCGCCCTGACCGCATACGGCGCAAAGACGATGCCGAGCACGGTCAGGACCGCCAGGATCGCGAGCAACCGGGCAAAGACGGCATTGGCCAGGCGTCGGGCGCTCTCCTTGGACTCCCTGGTAAGAGTTTCGGTAAAAACCGGGATGAACGCGGCCGACATTGACCCTTCGGCTAATAGTTCCCTCAGAAGGTTCGGGATCCTGTAGGCCACGTAAAATGCGTCCGCCGCTATGCCGGTGCCGAACGCCCAGGACATAACCATATCGCGGACATATCCCATGATGCGCGAGGCGAGTGTTGCTGAACCGACCACCCCGGCAGCTTTCGCGACTTTTACATTCTCAGACATTCAAATTCACCTGTTCTCGTAAAATAAGCGGTACTATCATCTTAAAACACCCGGTAACAAAAGGTTTTTTTACTTGACACCTGTCTCATCTTTATGTTAAAAGAATAACCTGTTTTTAAACGCTTAAGGAGGCATGAAGTGGCAACACACAAATCAGCAATCAAAAGGCAGAAACAGGCCGACAAAAAGCACGAGCTCAATAAATCCGTAAAATCCGCGCTCAAAACGCTTGCAAAAAAGGTGGAACAGGCCGTAGAAGCCAAGAACACCGATATTGCGAAGGAATCGTTGATCAAGGCAACAAGGGCATATGACAAGGCCGCCTCTCAGGGCGTCGTGCATAAAAGCACGGCATCCCGCAAGATATCCCGGCTGTCAAGCAAGGTAAGCAAAATCAACGCTGCGTAAACCTTTTCTCGCAAGGCCCGCACAAGAATGCCCGAGGATTCAGGCCTTCTCTTGCGCCTTTGCGGGAAATAATACCCTTCAGGCAACGCCGCATAACTTCATAATCATCCGTTCCAGGACAAGCCTTCCGGATAAACCGCTGGACTTGAGCGTTTTGTCCGCTGCAAGCAGGACATCAAATGCTTCCCGTAATTCGTTCATGGTGTAGCGCCGCAACTGTTCCTGAAATGAAGCTGATTGATGGAATATCACGTTCAGTTTCCGCTTGATCTCCTCGAACCCGACGCCGGCCGCTTCCATCGATTTAGCGCGCAGAAGCCGCCGGAAATTCCAGGCAATTGAGCCGAGCAGGCCGACGGGCGCCTCCCCTTCCTGGACCAGGCGCGTAAGAATAAGGAACGCCTTTTCTTTGTTCCTCGATCCGACTGCATCGGCCAGATCAAAGGAGGTGTATTCCCGAAAGCTTCCGACAACCGCTTTCACGTCGTCAAAGGTGACGTTCTTCTTGTCTTTTTTATAGATCGCGACCTTTTCAAGTTCGTTCACGATCTTTTGAAGGTCATTGCCGAGTGTCTGCCAGAGAAATTGGGCTGCATCCCGCTGAATGCTCAACCCCATGATCTTCGCTCGTCCCTCGATCCATCCTGTAATTTCACGGTCCAGGAGCGAATAAAATCTGGTCACCGCGCCGTTTTTATCCACTGCCGAGATAATGGACTTTTTTTCGTATCTTCCATAGCAGCGACCATTACCAGGCATGTGCTCGGTGAAGGCTCCTTGAGATAGGCAACAACGGCTTCGAGATCGGCAGCCTTGAGCGCGTCGAAATCTTTGGCGATAACGAGTCGCTTTTCAGACATGAACGGCAGCGTCTGACACAGGTTGACGACTTCAGATGCGGGCGTGTCGCGGCAGTAAATCGAATTGAAGTTGAAGTCGCTGGCTCCCGGATCTACGACCTTTTTGATGATGAGGTCGAGCGCCTCCTGAATAAGAAATTCTTCTTCGCCGAAAAAAAGATAGAGTGGGAGGATCCTGCCTTGTTTCAGGCCGGCTATGAGTTCGGAATACTTGAGCATTTGCTATAGTAGAACCGCAGAGGGCAGAGCGCATAAGAGCATAGCAAACAGTTTCGCGACTTTATCGTTTACGCTCTGCGCTTTGCGCCATGCGCTATGCTGCATCGAACGGCATTAGAATCCTTCCAAAATCCTGCTTCGCAGCGTCCACGCAATATCCTGGCTCGCCTTTTTGATTGCCGCTTCCTTTGCCGTCTTCGTGGCCGTGATATTGCCCAGGGTAACGGCATAATCCGCGATGAAATTCGACTCGATGCCTTTTTCCTGCCACAGGATTTTCTTTGATCGTATGTCCTGGAGTGCGGCTTCCACAACCAGACGGACACGATACTGCTGAACAAAGGATTGGGGATTGTAGGACAGCGGGACCACTTCATACTTGATGATCGTGCCCCGCAGAACCAAGTCGGCTTCTTCAAGGGCCATGACCTTGAGCCTGCCGTCGGTAAGAAATTCCTCTACCACTGCCTGCGTTACTTCCACATCCACGTACGGTTCACTCGTTGCATTAAAGAAAACGGGAACGGAAATATTATCGGCTCCGGGCGGCAGAAGGGATCCGGTGCCGGAAAAATGGTAAGCGCAGGAGGCGGTCAGCATGATCAAAAACGCGAGCAGGACCACAATGTACGATGGACGACCGCCTTTGAATCCGCGGGACGATGGACGACCGCTCACTTTGTTCGCTCGGACGATGGACGTAATCCTTTTTCGTCCCTCGTCTTTAATTTCATCCCTCGTCCCTCGAGTCATTTTACACCACCACATTTACGAGCTTCCCCTGCACTACGATGACTTTCTTCGGCTGTTTTCCGCCTGTAAACTCTTTAACCTTGGCGTCCGCCAGCGCTGCGGCCTCCATATCCTTGTCGGGCGTCCCGGCAGGCAAAACCAACTTGCTTCGCACCTTGCCGTTCACCTGCACAATCACGGTTATCTCCGAAGCCACGATAGCCTGGGGATCATACTCCGGCCAGGATGCATTGGCAATAGTCAACTTGTTGCCGAGCGACTCCCACAGCGCCTCGGCAAAGTGAGGAGCAAAGGGAGCAATCAGCAGGGTCAAGGCGTCGATCGCGGCCCTGAGCACCGGCAGCTGCCTGCCATCCACTCCGCCGGAGGTATAATCATACATCTCATTCACCATCTCCATCAACCCCGCGATAGCGGTATTGAAGTGAAACTCGCGCTCGATGTCCTCGGTCACCTTTTTGATCGTCAAATGGGTCTTGCGGTAAAGTTTGTCGCCTCTGGCTTCGGGGCCCGCAGGTCTCGCGTTCCTGACGGCTTCACTATGCTTGTATACCAGCGTCCAGACCCGGTGCAGAAACCGGTACGCTCCATCCACTCCCTGGTCGCTCCACTCCAGGTCCCGCTCGGGAGGAGCGGCAAAAAGCGAGAACAGGCGTGCCGTATCCGCGCCGTACTTGTTCAGGATAAAGTCCGGGTCCACCACGTTGCCCTTGGACTTGCTCATCTTGGCCCCGTCCTTGATCACCATGCCCTGGGTCAGCAGGTTCAGGAAGGGTTCATCCCCGTTGAACAGGCCCAGGTCGCGGATCACCTTGGTAAAAAACGGGCGTACAACAGATGCAGCACGGCATGTTCGATGCCGCCGATGTACTGGTCGACGCTCATCCAGTAGCCGGCAGCCTGTTTGTCAAAGGGCGCCTTGTCGTTTCGGGGAGAGCAGTAGCGCAGGAAATACCAGGAAGAATCCACGAAGGTGTCCATGGTGTCCGTCTCTCGCCGGGCCGGGCCGCCGCATTTCGGACAGGACGCCTGGATAAACGATTTGGATTCAGCCAGCGGCGAGCGTCCCCTTGCCGGTCAATTCCACGTCAACGGGCAGCCGCACAGGCAGGTCCTTTTCCGGCACAGGCACAGTGCCGCACTGTTTCGCAGTACAGGATCGGGATCGGCGTACCCCAGTAGCGCTGGCGAGATATACCCCAGTCGCGGAGACGCCAATTCACCGTACGTTTACCCAGCTTGCCCTGTCTCGACAAAGTCGGCGATCTTTTCCTTTGCCTCGGTATTCGAGATCCCGTCGAACTGCCCGGAATTGACCTCGGTCCCGTTCTCGATATATGCCTCCCTCATGGTGGCTGCTTCGAGGTCATTTGCCGGGTTCTGGATAACAACGCGGATGGACAACGCATACTTCTTCGCAAACTCGAAATCGCGCTGATCATGGGCGGGCACGGACATGATGGCGCCGGTGCCGTATTCCATCAGCACGAAGTTGCCGACCCAGATGGGCACCTTCTCGTTGTTCAGGGGATTGATCGCATAGGCGCCGGTAAAAATGCCCTCTTTTTCGTGCTTCTCGTCGGTCCGTACGGCCTTGTCCTCACTCAGCACCCGCTGTACGAATGAGTGAACCTGGCTTGCCTGCGGCTTCCCCTTCAGCAAGCGACTCGAGCATGGGGTGCTCGGGTGCGATACTCATGAAGGTGACGCCGAAGAGCGTGTCCGGCCGAGTCGTGAAGATGGTAAGTTTCTCGCCGGTGCCTTCGACGATAAAATCAACTTCCACGCCCGTGGACTTGCCGATCCAGTTCCGCTGCATGGTCAGCACGCGCTCGGGCCAGCCGGTCAGTTTGTCGCACCCGGAAAGGAGCTCCTCCGCGTAGGCGGTGATTCTGAAAAACCATTGTTCCAGTTCCTTATGCTGGACCACGGAACTGCAGCGCCAGCATAGCCCCGCTTCCACCTGCTCGTTCGCGAGGACCGTGGCGCAGGACGGACACCAGTTCACGTAGGAAAGCTTCTTGTAGGCAAGCCCGCGCTCGTACATCTTGATGAAGAACCACTGGTTCCAGCGATAATACTCCTCAAGGCAGGTGGTCACCTCGCGGTCCCAGTCATAGGACAGGCCGAGCCGCTTCAGCTGCTTGTCGCGCATGAAGGCGATATTTTCGAGTGTCCACTTCTGCGGGTGGATACCGTGCTTGATGGCGGCGTTTTCGGCGGGCAGGCCGAAAGAGTCCCAACCCATCGGATGGAGCACATTGAATCCGCGCATCCGCTTATACCGCGAGATGACGTCGCCGATAGCATAGTTCCGCACATGGCCCATATGAATTTTACCCGAGGGGTACGGGAACATCTCCAGGCAGTAGTACTTCGGCTTTGAGACGTCTTCGGTTACCTTGAACGTCTTGCTCTCTTCCCAGGAGCGCTGCCAGCGTTCCTCAACGCTCTTGAAATCGTACCGTTCGTCCAAAAGGCCTCCTGATGAAATTGCAAATTGCAAATGTCAAATTGCAAATTTATTTCTGTGTCTTGGCTGTCACGACTGATTTTCCGATAATATTACAAAGCTGCGTTGTCTCATCGAGTGCCCATTCAAGGCTTAGCTCTTTCAGTATTTTTGACTTGTTGGCTTTTTCTTCCATAAATTTGCATTTTAATATTTACAATTTCCGATTTGCAATGCATTCTCTGTCACTGCTTCGTCTGGCTTTTTACAAACTGGTCTATGATCACAAGGGATTTCGTATCGGAATTCAGAAATTTCACGCCGTATTTACGTCTTCCGGAAACCGTCTGAGCGCGCATGATCATACACTCCGTACGGATCTCGCTGTGGGAGATATTGAACGTGCAGAAGAATTTATCACCTTCCTTGAGCACATGATCGGACTCAATCAGCATGCCCGAAATGCTGATGTTATGCGACATTGCGAAAAAACCGTTTTCTCCTTGATTTCCCTGCACTGAAAGGCGGAGAAGGGACCTGAGGTCTTTCCGTTGAGGTATCACGAGCAGTTCAGATATCTTTGAAAAAAACTGAACACGGTCTATCGGCTTGGGCAAAACGGCATTGGCCCGTACATCCCGGCATTGGGCGATCGATTCCGGTGTCCCTTCGCAGACAGCGATGATCGATACGTTTTTTAAATCCTGATTTGAACGTATTGCCGAGCAGAGTGCTGACGCTCCCATAAGCGGCAACCCGACGTCGGTGATGATAAGGTCCGCCCTGTGAACGCCGTGCAGGTTCAGGATTTCCTCCGAGCTGCGGGCAGCATGGGTCGTGATGTTTCCGCGGCTGAAGAGGGTTCCTTCGTCCCCTATTGAATGCAATATGCTCCGGGCAATAATTATTTCCTTCATTCGCCGATGCCCCCATGAAGCTCACGCCGGGAGGTGTCGATCATTCCCGCAGCCAGCCCGGATACGCGTCCGCCCTGCGGGCCTCCTCGGGAAGATCCACCTCGAGCAAACGTCTCATTTTCGCCATGTCCTGTTCCAGCTTTATTTTCTTGTTTCCAAGGCTGGAACCTGATTTTTTCTTTTTACCCGCCGATTTTTTCGGCTTCTCGTCCTGATCCAGCTGCTTTATTACCAGATCATATTCATCCTGCTGGTCGCGCAATTTCAGGCGAATGTTCTGGGCCCGTTTTCGCCAATACTCTTCCCCTCTTCCGTATTTGTCCCTGTGCTCCCTGACCGGTCCACCCGGTCCGTCGGGAGCGACAGCGTTGCCGCCCCTGTTCACACGCTCTGAGTCCGGCTTCACGACCGCGGCGTGGTCCCGGTATTCCTGCGGCACCTGCTTCAACTCATTCGTGTAGAACTCTTTCCCATCCTTGTCCACCCACCGGTAGAATTCCGCCCGTGACGGAGCGGCGGAAAACAAGAGGAAACACACTGCAAGAACGAGATGGTTTCGCATGCGGCCTCCGTAATTGTATTGAACATGAAAAATAACATAATTACCGGGCCTTCGCAAGGTTTTTTCTTGAACTGCCAAGCGTAATAATGTTATAGTATCATTTGCACAGGGCACATTGCACAAAGACAGCTCCGCGCAAAGAAAGCATAGCGTATAGGGCATGGCGCATAGCAAAAAAACGCTTAACGCTTTGCGCTCTCCCCCGGTTATCAATCATGCATAAACCAGTCGTCGCCATAGTGGGCCGGCCGAATGTCGGCAAGTCCACGCTGTTCAACCGCATAATCGGCAGGAACCTCGCAATCGTAGAGGACATGCCGGGAGTGACGAGAGACCGCAACTACGCCGAGGCGGAGTGGGAAGGCAAACCTTTTCTGCTCGTGGACACCGGCGGGTTCGAGCCTGAAACCGAAGATCCGATGTACACAAGGATCCGGGAACAGGCAACGCTGGCTGTTGAAGAAGCAGACTTCATCATTTTTCTGCTCGACAGCAGACAGGGAGTCATGCCGGCCGATATCGAGGTTTCGCAGCGCCTGCGCGTCTCCGGGAAACCGGTCATTTACGCGGTCAACAAAGTGGATTCCGAGAAGCATGAAGAGATGGTGCCGGAATTCTATCGTCTCGGCGCCGATGCGCTCTTTCCTCTGTCCGCCCAGCATGGCGCGGGATTTTCGGAGCTCATGGATAAGCTCGCTGACATGCTCCCGGTTATTGCAGAGCCGGCGGAAGAAGGAGAGCAGGTTGCAATACCGAGAATAGCGATCATCGGACGTCCGAATGTCGGGAAATCTTCGTTCGTAAACGCGCTCGTCGGAGAGGAGCGCATGATCGTAAGTCCGGTTGCAGGCACCACACGGGACGCAGTCGACAGCCTGTATCAATACTACGGCAAAAAGTATATTCTCGTGGATACGGCCGGAATCAGAAGCCGGGGCCGAATCAGCCAGGGTGTCGAAAAGTACAGCGTCATGCGTGCCATGAAAAGCCTGGGCCGGGCCGATGTGGCCCTTGTCCTGATCGATGCTTCCGAGGGCATTACCGAACAGGACGAGAGGATTGTCGGGCTCGCTCACGAGGAAGGCAAGGGAATAATAATCGTCCTCAACAAATGGGACCTCATACAGGACAAAGAGGAGGCGTATAAACGCTTCATGAAGGACGTGCAGCAGAGGCTCAAGTTTGCGGATTACGCTGCGGTAATAACGCTTTCAGCCCAAACCCGTCAGCGCATTACCAAGGTCTTTGAGGAAATCGACCTGGTAATCAATGAGCGCGAAAAGCGGGTGCCTACGGCGGAACTGAACAGGGTCTTTGAGAAACTCGCCGCACACCATGAACCGCCGCTATACCGCTCCAGACGGGTCAAGTATTTCTATATTACGCAGGTCGCGATAAAACCGCCGACATTCGTAGTTTTTGTTAATTATCCGGATGGGGTTCATTTTTCATACCTGCGGTTTATCGAGAATAACCTGCGGGAAGCATTCGGGTTTCGCGGAACGCCGGTAAGAATCTTCCCGAAAAGGAGACGAGAAGAGGCTGCAGTGAAACTCCGGAAATCAAGGGCTTGACTGTCCAGGATTCTCTTGCTGCAAGGTCAAACAGGAACCCAAAAACGGGAAATAGAGGTTGACATTTGCCGTATTCAGAGTATTATTTAATCATACAATCAGAGCGTGGATCGTGAGTTTTTGTTAATTGCCGGGCTGCAAAAACTACAAAAGTAGAGTTTGCAGCCATTTTTTTTAGCAACAACGACGCAGTTTCATACTTATACAGCAGAAAATCACATAACGCCTATTAAAGTGATTTCTGAAAAAGATCGGGCATTCTCACGAGGAGGAGTAAAATGGCCAAGAAATTGTATGTAGGGAATTTGTCGTATCAGATGACGGAAGATTCTCTCAAAGAAATATTTTCACCCATTGGAGAAGTACTGTCAGCAAAAATTATAACCGACGCAGCTACCGGGCGGTCAAAAGGATTCGGTTTTGTTGAAATGGCATCGGACGAAGAGGCCGACAAGGCAATAGCGGATCTTAACGGCACTACGGTGATGGATCGTGCATTAAATGTAAGCGAGGCGCGGCCGCAGACTGAACGCGCACGGGGCGGAAGACCCGGCGGCGGTGGTGGAGGCGGCGGCAGGGGCGGCCAGCGGGGGTTTGATCGCGGCGCCGGAAAAGGTCGGAATAATTGGAGATAAGAGTAGACGACAACAATATTGAAAAAGCTTTACGACTCCTCAAGCGAAAAATGCAGACGGACGGTCTGTTCAGGGAACTGAAGAACCGCCGTTTTTATGAAAAGCCTTCGATAAAGAAGAAACGGAAGCGGATAGAAGCGAAGAAACGAAAACTGAAAAGCCTGCGCAACAGCAGGCAGGCCAGATAACAGAAGCGTTTTTCCCGTTTGCTAAACAGCCGTGCTCATTTGAGCGCGGCTTTTCTTTTTCCCCGGCTTACCTGGTCCAATTTACCTGAGTATAATTCCACGCACAGCTAATCCCTCTCGCAGCATAAACGCACCCTAAAGGGTGCGGCTACCTTGGTTGATTATCAATGTGATACGTTTTGGTAGCCGCAGGCTTTAGCCTGCGAAAAATCGTTTTTCAACAGCCTGCTAAACAATCGCGTCAAGAATTATGAAAAAAATGTTCTCCCCGGCCAGAACGACCAAGGCGAATACGAGAAATATCTTGAATATTCTTCCGGCTGAAAGTCCGAGACCGGCAAATAAAGCGAAGGTGGCAAGAAACCAGAAAACCGAGACCCACATGAGATTAAAAGGCGCTACCCAGAGAATGAGCCCGGAAATATACATACCGAGCACCAGGTACGGAGCCCACACGGGAAGAAGCGTTGCTTTTACGCCTGCATCCGCCATCCGCCTCGCCCGCAGCGCGGTTATAAGAAAGACCTGCCACCAGGAGCCGAGAAAAAAGAACATGACGCCATAGCGATCAAGACGATGCAGCAGCTCCATGATAAGGGGGAAGCTCCGATATTCAAGGCTCAGGATGGTAAAGAGAAAGAGGGCGGGAATGAGACCCAGGAAGATGTAACCGCACAGGTCCATGACAACGCTCCATACGGATTCGTTCCCGGTCTTTTTCCGGTCTGATCGGGCGCAGCGAAAAAACTCGATCCCTGTTATAACCGGTATGATGAGATACCCGAACTGCTGATAACGATATGCTTCCATTGAATTCCTTCTGGAAAAGCGGGCATTGTCAGCACGTCATGGAAATCTTAAAGTTTCTGAGCAGCATTGTCAAAGAAAATCATGAAGCAGCCCCTTCAATTCGGGTTCTTAAATCAATTGCCTTTACAGTTTTAGGGCAAATACTTTTATTGACTCCAATCGATACTCTTCCGTTTAGTCTCCTTTTCCCGTTGTTCACCCCGATCCAGGGAAAAACAGCTCGGTCCGAAACATATCTGATATAATTTGGCTAGGCTTTTTCCGGCCGTTTCTCGCATAAAGATCATCGATGTGAAGCTGTGTTCATAAAAGGAGCATTGATGAAGCACTATAAATTCGATGTCATAATAATCGGTGCAGGACCTGCAGGGGTGGCAGCAGCCGGAGCGCTTGCGGGCAACGGCATTTCGGTTGCTCTTCTTGAAGCGGGCGTATACGCGGGCGCCGAGAACTGGTCTGGCTGTGTTTACTTCACGGAGAATCTGGCGCAGCCCGATTGCTTCGGACCGGAAAGCGTGGAAGCGGCCCCGTTTGAGAGCAGGGTAGTCAGGCGGGGAACCCTCATGCATAACGGGCTGGACCTGCTCGGCGTCGATGTAACCGACGCTCGTCTCTTTAAAAACTGCTACACAGTGCTCAGGCCGATATACGATCCTTACTTTGCGCATCTCGCGCGCATAAAGGGCGCGGTTCACATTACGGATACAACGGTCACCGCGCTTATCAGAAAAGAGGGCAGGGTCACCGGCGTGGAAACAAGTTGCGGACCGCTTTTTTCCGACGTTACCTTCATCGCAGAAGGCGATGCATCTCACCTTGTTCGGTCCGAAAAGCTGGAGCAGACCGCGGAGCCCCATTACCTTCAGGGTGTGAAAGCCGTGCTTTCGCTGAAACCCGAAGAGATTGAAAAGCGGTTCAGGCTGAAGCGCGGAGAGGGCGCGGCCTATGAACTTCTCATGAGAAACCCGTCTATCGGTGGCAGGACCGCTCATCTGAATGTCGGAGGATTTCTCTATACCAACAGCAACAGCCTCTCCGTGGGCTACGTCGCGCCCCTTGAGAACATCAGGAATAATTATCGCGGCAGCCACGACAGCCTGTTCGAATGGATGCTGCAGCTTTCTTATATCAGGGAAGCGACAGAGGGCGCGGTCCTCTCGGCCTACGGCACAAAGATCATCAGGAGCGGTGGCTGGCGCGAGCGGCCGGTGCTTGTCGAAGACGGGCTCGCGGTCGGCGGCGCATCGACGGGGCTCGGCGTGGATATCCCGTTCCCGAACTTTACAGGTCCAGCATCTGCAACAGGACTCTTTTTTGCACGGGCAGTCAAAAACATTCTGAAGCGGGGAAGCTCTTTCGAAGCCAAACAGCTGGCCCGGGAATACCTCGGCCCGCTTGGGGAAAGCGTATACGGCAGAAACGCGCACTATCTATCGAGATGGCCATCATATTTCGGAAGGTCCAGGGTGCTCTTCGGAAGAACCGTTGACGCCGCGTGCGGAAGCGCTCATTTCCTTTCAACCCATGGGATCATCGAGACCGGAAGATTCCTGCGAAGCCATATCCTTTCCGTGCGTGGGGTAAAAGAAATCGCTTCCGACACGCTGCACGCCGTCAAGGCGCTAAGGCTCTCCGGGCCGATCATAAAATCCCTGATCAATCCTGCGACACTCGCGAGTTGGATTACGAACTTCTTTAAGCAAACAGGGACACCTGCGGAACTGGGCATTGTTGTCAGGATAAATGGACAGGATGTCGATGCAGCCGGACTTCCCTGGCCAATCGGTCCCCCATACACTCGTACCCTGTAAAGGTAGTTCTTGATGGTGTATTGCGCCTCTATTTTCCGTCACCCCGGCATGACTTTAGCCGGGGTCCAGAGGTTTGAATCGAAATTTCCCTGGATTCCGGCTTAAAACGTGCCGGAATGACGGCGTTGAACCATTAACGACTAAGTTTACGGAGTACTCGTTTGTTCAGGGGTTACTGATATTAAAAAAGATGGTTCGGCGAGACTCATTTTTTCGTTGTCTGCATACGAGGGCAAGCTGGTCCGAGAACATCCTTACGACAGCGGCAGAGCATTCGTAACGATTTCTCCGGAAGCGGACTTCCCTGCGCCAGACAAGAGCAAAGAATTCGAAGCAAGCATTCTCGATTTCAGTGTTTCCCCTGACTGGGTCATGCCGCTGCCCCCGATCACGCCCCCTACGCTTGCACAGGCAGAAGTCATCATCGATCTCGGGTACGGGGTCAAAGACAGGGCCGGCCTGGAGCTTGCGCAGGAGTTCAAGAAAAAACTGGAGACAATGGGCTTGACGCCGATGTTCGGCGCAACCCGCAAGGTCACCCAGGATCTCAAGCTCTTGCCGCTCGACAGCCAGATCGGCCAGACCGGCGTCCGCGTCAACCCGAAGCTCATTATCGCCCTCGGCATTTCCGGCGCACCTCAGCACATCGATTACCTCGGCACCCGCGCGGAAATCCTCTGCTTCAATAAAGACAGCGACGCCCCGCTCATGAAGCTGAACCAGTCGCGCCCCGCTCCCCTCGTCCACCCGATCCTCGGTGATATGTTCGTCACCGTTCGAGAACTGATAGCGAATCTGGGATAATTGTTCCCCTCTTCCTTGCCTTTTTTAGAAATAACATTTTTCAACTTGCAGTTTGCAATGTAAAATCCCGGCTTTTCCGGAATGCCTTTCTCTATTTGCTCTCCCCACTGAGTGAAGGCTCAGGAGTTTCTCTTCGTACTGGACAGGGACGCCGCTAATTCTTATTGCAGGTCACCTCAACTACCTCATGCGCTTCATCCTTGCTGACATCCGCCTGCTGATAATAGATGTACGCGCCTACCATGTCAGAGAGCTCCTCCCCGGGGATATCGGGCATAATGTCGAGTACTTCCTCTTTAAAATACTTTGCAGCATCCATTGTCCATTTATCAACGGTCCTGTTCATAATTGCCTCCCTTCTGGCCGCAGGATTTAGTGGCGCGAGAGGATGATTAGAAACACGTCATGATTCCCCTCATCTCTTCGCATTAACTTACTACTACGGCCTGCCACAAGTCTTCCGTTGTCTCTGAAAATATTTTACCTATTGAATTGACATACGTCCAATATATTGATAGTATCGAATCGATACTTTAAAGATATGGAACTTAGACACCTCAAATATTTTGTCGCTGTGGCCGAGGAACTGCATTTTGGCAGGGCTGCCAAGAGGCTTCATATCGCCCAGCCGCCGTTAAGTCAGCAAATCATGAATCTGGAAGAGGAGCTTGGGGTAAAGCTTTTTGACAGGACGAGGCGTAAAACCATACAAATGACGGATGCCGGTGTTTATTTTCTTAAAGAAGCCCAGCACCTGCTTTTGCATGTTGAACAGGCTGCGGAAACAGCCAGAAGGATATACCGCGGACAGGCTGGACGTCTCACCGTAGGGTTTGTGGGGTCAGTGGTCCATACTTTTTTGCCTGAGGGACTGCGGTTATTCCGTGAACGCTTCCCGGATGTGGAGCTTGTTTTGCAGGAGCTTAATACCGCGGAACAGATCAAGTCGCTTCATGCCAGGCGCATTGACGTTGGATTCCTCTATCCTGATGCTCAGGATTCCCTGCTTACTTCGCAGCCGCTCACGCGAGCGCCCTTGATGGTGGTTCTGCCCAAAAAACACCCTTTTTCGAGCCGCAAATCGCTGCATATCAGGGAACTTGCTCAGGAACCTTTCATAGCGAATACACGATCATCAGAACCGGTTGTTCGGGATGCTTTTATCAGTTTATGCCATTCTGCCGGGTTCAGCCCCAAAATAACGCAGGAGGCAGGTAATGTACAAACCGTTTTAGGTCTCGTAGCTTCCGGACTGGGAGCCTGCCTCCTTCCGGATTATATAAAAAATATCAGGCGGCCGGGTGTGCAGTATATACCGTTGTCAGGGTCTCCGCCTACGGTTAAACTTGCCGTTGTCTGGCGGAGCGATAATTCTTCCACTCTTGTGAATTCTTTTGTAAATGTAATCGGGTCAACTTCTAAAGCCCGCTAGTCGCTCATCCCGCCGCGCGGATTAACGTATGGCAAATTGCCAAAGGAGCGCAGATTCAGATCCTGAGATTTCATATCCGCTTTTTCCGCGTTGACCTGCGTCCAATTTTTATCCGGAATTTAATTTAATGATGGAATGAACAGCGTTGTGATTGTGATAAAATCTAACCGGATATCCGTGAGGTGACCTGAAATGCATAAAGACGAAAGCTTCATGGAATTCATTCTGGACCAGTTGAGCGGACTCGGCAATGTGAATGCAAGGCCGATGTTCGGCGGGTACGGGCTTTACCGGGACGCGGATTTCTTCGGGATTATCTACGGCGGACGGCTCTACTTCAAGACCGACTCCTCCACCCAGCCCTCTTACCAGGAACGGGGCATGAAGCCCTTCCGTCCGAATATGAAGCAAACGCTGAAAAATTATTATGAAGTGCCTGACGAGATCATTGATGAAAGCGACGAGCTTCTCATTTGGGCACTGGATGCCATTCGCTGCTGCCTACGGGTCAGTTGAAAAATTACCAGTTGTCAGCTTTCAGCACTCAGCTGAAAGCTTATAACTTCATATAATATCGATCCAGACTTTGATTGCCGTCCCGAAGATGATCGCCGAGAGAAGCCACTTCAAAAAAATGGTATTAGTTCTTTTCCCGACCATGCTCCCCCACCGTGCAGCCGGAACAGCGCCCGCCAGAAGCGGAAGGACCAGGAGAAACGGCACCTGGTGAGTCGCCACCTTGCCGACCAGGCCGGCTGACGACGAAAAGAGCCCGATTGCCAGCGTGCTTCCCAGCGCGACCCTGAGCGGGATCTTCAAGACATAGAGAAGCGTCGGGATGAGGATGAACGCGCCGCCCTGGCCGACCAGGCCAATAGCGAACCCCAGAAGGAGGCCGATAGCGATGGCGGTCGCTTTATGAAAATACACCTTGTCCTCGGTCAGATCATCACGCATATAACTTCTCGGTATGAGCATCATCACCGCGGCGATGAGCGCCAAAGTTCCGAAGACCATGAGCAGGAGGCCGTCCGGAACAGTCTTCGAAAAGAACGAGCCGGCAAGCGAGGAAGTAAACAAGGAAAGGCCGAGCGTTACTACGAGTGCTTTGTTGACAAGCGCATTTTTGCTGTAATAGAACATCGCGGTAAGGGCGGAGAAGAAGCCTTGGGCCATGGTGAGACCGGTAATGCTCTTTACGTCAATGCTGTTCCAGCCGAGGAGGGGCGGTACATACAGCAGCAGCGGAAACATGACAATGCCTCCGCCTATGCCGAGCAGGCCTGAAAGAAATCCGACAGACCCGCCGATCGCAGCCAGAAACAGCACAAAAGGGATATCCATAACCTCGAAAATCCCCCCTCTCCCCGTCCCTCTCTTGCGGAGAGGCAGACTGTGACCTCTCCGTTGACCGGAGGCTCAGGGAAGGGCGAAGGAATTTTCATCCTCCATTGTAAAAATGTCTCTTCATTTCTCCACAAATATCCGTTTATCCCCGATGGGAGCAGTATCAACCAGTGCACCTATTTCTGCGGCCATGATGTTATCCTTAAGAAGCGCGGACACCAGCCTTTTTTTATTACCCTTCGAAACGAATAGAAGAAGCCCGCCCGAGGTCTGAGCGTCATTCATCAAAAACCGTTCGGTATTTGAAACACCTGATGCCCATTCCACGATCGATTCATAGTTCTTCAGGTTGGCCCGTGTACCGCCCGGAACCATGCCCATGTCCGCGAGCGTTATCGCTTCCTTGAAAAACGGGACACTGCTTGCGTACAGCCGCGCGCTGCACCTGCTCGCTATAAGAACTTCGCTCAGATGACCGATCAGGCCGAACCCGGTAATGTCCGTGGCCGTGTTCACGCCTGCCTCGAGCATAATCTCGCTTGCCCGTTTATTGAGGGTTGCCATGGACTTCGTGAAGAGGTCAGCTGTTTCGACGGCTGCATTTTCCGGCTTTGATTCCGGTTGCAATGATCCCTGTCCCGATGGGCTTCGTGATAATCAGCGCATCACCCGGTTTCGCCTTGGTATTATCGAGTATTTTACCGGGATGGATAGAGCCGAGAACGGCAAATCCGAATTTCGGCTCCTTGTCCTTGATGGTATGTCCGCCGATGATCGCCACTCCGGCCTCATTCATTTTATCGATGCCGCCCTGCATGATCCGCTTGTTGATCTCCGCAAAATCAGGCGTGCCGGGCAGTGCCGCGATGTTCAAGGCAACCAGGGCCTTGCCGCCCATGGCATAAACATCCGAGAGCGAGTTCGCCGCGGCGATGGCGCCGAACCAGTACGGGTCGTCGACGATCGGCGTAAAAAAGTCGGCGGTAAAGACCATGGCAATTTCGTCGGTGATGCGGTATACACCCGCATCATCGGCATTCGAGGAACCGACGAGTACATTGGGATCGATGATTTTCGGTAATTGTCCCAGGACCTGGGACAGATCAGCAGGGCTGAATTTAGAGGCTCAACCGGCGCAGCTTGAAAGGTGTGTGAGTTTTATTTCCATGGAGTTGCTCCTTTCTTGGATTAGCCTCAATAGTAACGGAGGGCCTATACTCAGCGTAATTCGAACTCATCGGATGGCATAAGCTTCGATGAAGCTCGTTTATCAGGTGCCAACTTGAATATTATTGTTTTTTGCACGAAAGGTCAATCGGATAGTTGAGACGGAATTCTGCGTATCGAGGGAGGGCGACTGTTTCAAATATCACATATCGGGGCTTTTTTTCGAGGCACTATGCTCATTACTCCCGGATACCATCGATCAACAGATACGTGTCGTGTTTCAGATAGCGGGTTCCTGTCACCTTAAGTTTCTTATTATATTGAATATGTCTCAATGTTTCCCGGTCAAACCCGGCGCCGTACACCTTTGCGACAAACGGCGCAAAAAAATCCTGACGCTTTCTCAGGACGGGGTCCTTGGAATATTTCATTTCCAGAAGCCGGAATCTGCCGCCCGGCTTCAGCACGCGCGCGAACTCCGAGACCGCCTCATCCTGCAGCTCATTGGGAAGGACGCAGCAAAGAAAAAAAGCCACTACCCAATCATAGCTCGCTGAAGGGATTGATTCCATATGCGTGGCATCTTCATGCACGAACTCAACCTTACAGGATGTTTTCGCGCAGCGTTTCGCTGCCTTCTTCAGCATGGCGGGGCTGAAATCGATTGCGGTCAAGTTCACTCCGGGGCGGTAGTATTCCAGGTTTCGCCCGGTCCCGACCCCCGCTTCCAGCACTTTTCCGCTCAAATCCCCCAGAAGCTCGGGTCTCCATTTCCGGTATTGAAGCTCCCAGGGGTAGTCCAGGATATCGTAAAACCAGGCAGTGATTGCGTACCGCTTCTGATTCAGAACGTTTAATTCGTGCATATTGAGTTTTTTAAAGTTCATCCGATTTGCCTCATGAAACACGTGTAAACTTTTTTGAGCCGTCTTTGCGAGCGAAGGAAGCAATCTGCAGTTACATAACGACTTCAAAAATCGAGATCGCCACGTCACAACGATAGCTCCTCTTAATGACACTCTATGACGCTCTCGAGTTTTTCAGCTGGTTGCTAGTCCTCTTTTAATACAGCGGCCTTAAGCTGATCATAGGTGACCAAGCCCCTCTTAACAACAAAAGAATCATCAATCTTTACCGATGGACAGGGAGGTGCGTCCTTTTCCGATGCGTATTCCGGGGACGTCTTCTTGATCACAACGACTTCAGCGCCCAACTCCTTCTCCGCCCGACCGGCGGACTCCATCAGCGAAATTCACCACTTGCCCATCGGGTCGTTCATGTACATCGTAATTGTCCGCTTTTTCATGATTGCCTCCTTTAGCCCTGGGTGCACAGGATGCCTGCTGGAATGTTAATATTCCTTTTATGTAAAAGTCAATGAATACTTAGGAGGGTAACCTCTACTTGAGCCGACAAATGGTGTAACCTGGAAACCGCGGAGATGGATGCCACTTCTCCTCGCGGAATCTCGGCAGCCTATGGAGAAGGTGTGCTGGCGAACTCGAAGGAAGCGAAACACGGATACATTTGCGCAGTCAACGCCTTTTTGTATTCCATTGGCCTGCCCGAAAAAAACGCCTCGTAATTTTTTGAAAAACATTATTGATACATAATAGTCTTATGTGCGTTACGTGCTTGAAAAAACCACTTGACTTTATATAACTCACAGTATATAAGTAATAACTAATATACTTTAAGGTGTGAATGTGAAAATTGAAGCGGAAGCATTTAAGGTTTTCTCAGTAGAAACCAGAATAAAAATTATAGAACTACTCAAGGCAGGTCCCTTGTCTGTTAATATAATGGCCGAGGCACTGGGGATCACCCAATCCGCCGTTTCGCAACATCTCCGTGTATTAAAACAGGCTGGCCTGGTTATGGATGAGAGGAAAGGATATCATATTTTCTATTCGTTGAACGAAGCAAGCCTCGACAAATGCCAGCATGAACTGATAAAAATCTGTACGTGCGGATGTGAACTCGGCAAGAAAAAAAGGGCCTCCGATCCAAAAGAAGTTTTGCTTGAGTATAGAAAACGCCTTGAGAGCGAGCTGAAACAGGTTAAAAAGAGAATTTCAGAACTTGAGAGAAAGTGAAGAGAAATATTTTTTTCTTAATTATATAAGTTGATGCTAATTAACTTAATAAAGGAGTCAGTTGCGTATGTGTCAGGGGAGTGAATTCATTAAGTTGAAAAATCCGTGCAAAGGCGAACCAAAAATTGACGATAAACCTTTTAGTAAAAAAGAACTGCTCATACGATTAAGGGAATATAAAAAAGACCTGGAATCCGAACTTATAATGAACACCAAAAATCTGAAATCAACGGCTATCGCCGCGGAAGGAGGTGACTGTGATGGCAGATACGACCGAAAAAAACGCAACCGCTGAGAAAGTTGAAAAGGAGACCAAGGCATCAAGCTGCGGCTGCGGTTGCGGGTGCGTTCCACCTATGAAGGAGAAGAAGTAGGCGGCAAAATTTCGTGGGGGGAGGAATTCTCCCCACGAAATTCTACAGGAGGTTTATGAAATGGACCGATTATTGTTGACGGTAACTATGTGGGTGCATCTGTTATCGGCAGTTGTCTGGATAGGCGGAATTTTTTTTATTTTGTATGTTGCCATCCCGGTTGCGGGGAAGACCCTTGACCAACCAGGTAAAATCATGGGACCTCTGAGCAAACGCTTTGTTCCGCTGGCAAATATCAGCATTTTTCTGATCATCGCAAGCGGAATCTTCATGAGTGTCGCTTCGCATGATTTTACCGGTTTCCCCGGACTTTCCGCCCTGCGGGTGAGATCGCTTGTTGCAAAGATTCTGTTCGTAGTAATAATGACGTGCATTCATTTTTACCGAGGGTTGGTCCTGACACCAGGGATAGCACGGTTGTCGTCGGAAGGAGGCCATCCTGAAAAAGTTCAGAAGCTGCAAACAGTATCCCTGAATCTGGTGAAAATCAACTTTTTTATGGGCATTACAGTGCTCTTATTAACCGGTATGCTGTATGCTTACAGGGCTTGAATCTTCTATTGAGATCAATACAAAATAATCAGCTTGACCTAAATCTGCAATCCGAAATTCGCAATCGATAATCACTTGGCCGTCTTCGGTATATGAATCGCGCACCCATGCGTGTCCTCTGCCGCCTCCATGACTGCCTCGGCAAGGGTGGGATGGGCGTGGATCATTTGCCCCAGCTTTTTAGCGGTCGTTCCCGTTTGAATGGCAAGCGCGCCTTCATGGATCATGTCCGTTGCGTGAGCGCCGCAGATATGGACCCCGAGGACTTTGTCCGATTCAGCATCGGACAGCACCTTAACCATGCCGGTGATCTCCCCCATGGCGTGGGCCTTGCCGAGCGCACGGTAAGGGAACCGGCCGACATGGTACTTGATCCCTTTCTCTCGGGCCTCATGCTCCCGTAAGCCGACGCTGCCGATTTCGGGCATGGTGAAGACGCCGGACGGGACAACCGTGTAGTCCATTGTTTCTGCATTGCCGAGAGCGTTCTCAACGGCGACAAGTCCCTGTTGCGAAGCGACATGGGCAAGCAGGATCTTGCCGGTAACGTCTCCGACGGCGTAGACGCCCGGAGCCGTAGTTTCCATCCTGTCATTCACGATGATCTCCCCGCGCTTCCCCGTCGCGACTCCGACGGCATCAAGACCGAGGTTCCCGGAGTTCATGCCGCGGCCGATGGATACAAGAACCATCTCCGCACGGATTTCGCGGCCGTTCGAGAGTTTTGCGACGATCATGCCCTCCGGGTCTTTCTCGACGTTCTCGATCTTCACGTTGGTCTGAAGCTTGATTCCTGACTTCTTGAATTCCCGCTCGATAATGTCCGCCATGTCTTCGTCTTCCGTCGAAAGCGCGCGCGGCATCATTTCGACGATCGACACCACAGCTCCGAAGCTTCGGTAGATGAACGCGAACTCGGACCCGATGACTCCTGCGCCGACGATGAGCAGGCTCTTCGGGATTTTTTTGAGCTGGATTGCCTCGTCGCTCGTGATGACGCTCTCTCCGTCAAAAGGAAAACCGGCAAATTTTACGGGGCTCGAACCAGTGGCAATGATTATCTTATCGGACTTGACGTCCACGGACGCGCCGTCTTTCCCGGTGACCCTTACCGTATCGGAAGACAGGAGCGAGCCGCGGCCTTCGATGACCGTCACTCCCCAGCTTTTGAACAGCCCGCGAATGCCCTTCACCTGCAGGGAGACAACCTTGTCCTTTCGCTCCCGGATCCTGGCGAGGTTGTATCCGGCTTCGCCTGGAAGATCGACGCCGTAGTCAGCGGCCCGGCGTACCAGATTGAGCGCCTCAGCAGAGGCGATGAGCGTCTTGGTCGGGATGCATCCCCTGTTCAGGCAGGTTCCGCCCACTTCCGTGTCTTCAACAACGGTAACGTGCGCGCCTTTCTGCGCAGCGCGGATCGCGGCGACATAACCGCCAGGCCCCGCGCCGATGATCGTAAGTTTTACTGACATGAATGCTCCCAAATAAGCCGTACCGAGAAATATCCTGAACTTTTAGAACTCATATCTTACCTGAGTATAGACATTGTCATTATTCGCCAGTTGTCCAAACTGCGTCCAGGGTTTTTCCCCGCCGAAGAAATTGCCTCCGAGAGCAAACCAGATAGAGTCCGTGAAGTTATATTTTATTTCGGGATTGATCAGGTAATCCCTGTCGGAAATCCCGTAAAACGCGAAGAAGGAAAGCCTCAACGTCTGGTGCCTCAAAAATTGCATGAGTCTGATCGTTGCGAGCTGATGCAGGCGCTTGTCCATAGGGAACCCGGCAGGCAGGCTCTGTCCGTATTCTCCGTAATCCTGCATGTACTCGCCGTAGTACTGGAGGCCCAGCGTGAAATCCTCCCAGAACTGCCTTTGATAGCCCAGGAGATACCGCGTCTGGGAATTCGGGATCATGGGATTATTGCCGGACTGGTCCTCTCTTGAATCATAATACCCGGCTTCCAGGCTCACCACGCCATCCACGGCCCTTCCCTGCAGGCTTGCGCCATAGACGTTCAGTTTCGGGTAAAAGAACGTGAGCTTTGTCGGAGCCATTGGGTTATCGGGCAGGACTGAAGGCTGCCGGAAATATCCTTTATAGAAATAGAGGGAACCGTCGAGCCCCATCACGTCGCGATAGAGCCGCAGCGCAACTTCGCTGTTTTCGGCGGTCGAAGCCGGTTTTTGCTCTGCCCTGTTCGTAACGCCTGACAAGGGATCGAACATTGAGAAGCGGTTGGGATCAGGAAACGTGTTGGGCTCGAAAATCGGAATCAGGACAAATTCCGCAGATACAAAGCCAGGATAGGCCCCGATTTTGACTGCGTCAACGCCCTTCTTGAGGTATTCAAGCGGCCTGCCGGAAAAAAACGCCTCGTAGTCCTTGGGAAAAACATCGTTGATGAACAAGAGGTCCCCAAGGCCCCAAGTGATAATCTGCCTTCCGGCGCGAGCATCCCACGTCCCGGCGGCATAGTCGGCATAACCCTCGCGCAGTTCGGCATGGGCTTCCCTATCGAGATGATCGTAAAAAACGTCTTCTTTGATAAACAGCCGGAACGGGTCCTGCGAGGCTTCGAACTTAAGCTGGACCCGCTCCTCGGACCATTTCAATTCCTTGCCGTCAGGATTGTCCGCACCCGTATCCCTCGAATAATTGCCCTGCGCGAAACCGTGAAAAGAAAAATCGGCTGCAAACACTGATGAAGAAATCAGGACGCAGAAGAGAGAGCACAGACTAAAAACAAACAGTCCGATCCAGTCTGTCATCTGACATCTGTGCCCTACTGTCTTGAACTTCCTCATTCAATCCACCTCTTGGGAGGCTGTTTCAGAAAACGTTCAGAGAAAAGATTGTCGTCGATCCCCAGGTCATAATCAGCCTTAAGGAAAGTAACATCCGTGCGGTGTCCGCTCAAAGCATTCTTCATAGTACGCTTCGTAATAGTAGGAAATCCCTTTATCGTTTTGATCTCATTCGCTGTAAAGACTTTGTAAAGATCGCCCTTTCTGTCATAGTACTCTTCCTTGAGCGGCAGATGAGTGCCTTTGTCGATCCAGGACATTTTGTACGAGTAATCCACATCTGCAGCTTTGGGCGTGCTCTTGACCACATAACAATCTTTGGTGTCGAGCTTTTCTTCCTTCACCAGGACGTGCGTATCGTCGTCAATATTTCTCCCTGAAACGTCTTCATAGGAAAAATCTGAGCCTACGAAGCTTGAGCTCTTGTCCCTGGCCGCGATCCGCCTGACCATGCTGATCGCCGGCACGAACAGCCAGCGGTCCGCGTCCCTGCCGGGGTGCTTGTGGACCATGAAGGTCATGTCCTTGACATCCGCCGGCAGAAAGAAATACATGAAGTACTTCTGCTCGCCGCCCGGCTCGCCGAAATTCTTTCTGAGCATCGTCAGCTCCCGAAGCCGCTCCTGCCCGCTCTGAGTGATCAGCTTCATCTGAATGCGGGCCTTGAAGTCCTTGCCTGAATAAAGAAAAGCAGCCTGGGATTTTTTCATGATATCCGTTCCGCTGTCCGCGGCAGCCGCTGCCGATGTAAATATCGCAAATGCCAGAACAATTGCTGTTGCAGCAACACGTTTCACGTCAGTACCTCCCTGGAAGAGCCAGCCCCGCAGCAATGTTATGAGGGCGGGCAAATAGAGTATCGTCATAAGAGCGCTCAGCATCATCATGCTCACGATGAAGGCGCCTACCGTGACATACGGCGTCAGCGGAGCAAAGAGCATTACCGCGAAAGCCGCGGCGAACAGGATGGCGTTCCGCATGATACCCTTCCCCGGACGAGCTGCAGTCCAGAGTAAGGCATCTGTTATATGTTGTTTCGCGTCGCCCGTTCCCTGAATTTCTTTCAGTCGCTGCCTGAACCTGCTCACAAAGTGGATGGCAAAATCCACGGCCATGCCGAGGGAGAGGCAGCTCATGACCGAGATGGGCATGTCAAAATCCTTGCCGATATAACCGATGACCCCATAAATGAGCAGGATCGTGAACAGGAGCGGGATATACCCGATAACAGCCCATTTGATGGACCGGAAATCGTATGCAAGGATAGCAAATACGACAATGAGTGCCAAAACAAGGCCTTTTACCATGTCCCAAAGAACTTCATGGTTCCAGACCAGGTTGAAGTAGGCAATCCCGGCAGGCTTGAATTCCATCGGGGTCGGGTTCTCCTTTTTGAATGCATTGACTTCTGCGATTACCGATTCCATGGCCTTTGCATCCCAGGTCTTTAGCTGCACCCAGATATTGGCTTTGCGGAAGGGATAGTCAGCGACGTTGTCGAGATCGGACGGCTTCGCCGACATGGAGAAAAGGAACAGATACTGGCCGATCATCTCCTTTGTCCCGGGGACTGCGTCGAATTTGGGGTTGTCGTTATGGAGCACTCGGTTGATCCTCTTGACATAGTCAACAACCGAAGTAGTCTTTCCGACAACCGGCAGTTTCTCCAGGCGGCGTTGAAGTCCTTCGATAAATCGCATGGCTTCCGGCGTTTTAATGTAGTCGTCCTTGTCGGAGATAGCCACGATATAGCCCAGAGATGTCCCGCCCAGGGCCTTGTTCATGACCGTGTCGGCGACTCGCACTTCGCTGCCCTTTTTGAACCACTCCACCATATTGTTGTTTACGATCGTTTTTGAAATGCCGATGATGGCGGCTACGATCAGCACGATCCCGACAAGAACGGTTGTCAGGGGTTTGCGGATACCGAGCCCGGCCAGTTTCTTCAGGAAGACCGAACCGCCTGCTTCAGCGTCCTCTGATCGCGCTATTTTCTCGATCTTTTCCTCCTTCACGAACATGAACATCGCGGGAATGAAGCTGAAGCTCAGGACACGAAGGGCTATCGTCCCGAACGCGACAAGTCCGCCGAAAACCTTGACCGGGATGATGTTCATGAACAATAGCACGGCGAAACCAGCTGCGGTTGCAAGGGCGGTATTCCGGACCGGACGGCTGACCGCCTGCATGGTGGCGATGATCGCAGCCCGCTTGTCTTTCTTCTCACGGAACCGGAAGTAGAACTCGTTAAAAATGTGCATGCTGTCCGTTGCGATTGCCATCAGGAACACGGGGGCCATGGAGCTCATGATGTGGATGGGAAATCCGAGAGCGATCAGGAGTCCCATGCTCCATACGATGCTGATCATGGCGTCCATCATCAGCGTGATTGAGAGGAACAGGTCCTTGAACATGAGAAATCTAACGATCAGCATGACCATCCCGGCTATGGGCGCGAATACGGCCATGAGCTTGAACATGTCCGCTCCGAAGGTGTCCCTTGCCACGGGATCGCCGGCAACATAGTATTTTTCGTCGCCCTTCTCTTTCCTGACGAGCTCCCGAATTTTGTCCGCGACCTCTTTTCCGTTTGAGCCCTTTTCGAGAGGGACATAGATAGCCGTGGTTTTGCCGTCTTTCGATATGATGCGGTCGATGAAGAGCGGATTCTCGAAGAGGGCCTTCCTCATGACGGACAGCTCTTTATCCGTCTTCGGCACCGCGGTCATGAGCGGGCTCACCATTAACGTCTCACCCTCAACTGTGACGTTATCAATGGTCGTGAAGCTCGATACGTCCCGGGCCGCAACGCCTTTGATCTTCAGGGTCTCATCGGTGATCCGCTGAATTTTGCCGAGGGTGTCCGTATTCAGGATGCCCTTTTCGTTCTGGATTCCGAGGACGATCATGTCCTCATACAGGCCGAAGGTCTTTTCGATTTCATCGTTCCCGACCCGGACGGCAGACGTAGGCGGCAGCATGTTCTTGGGGTTCGTGTCCGTCCTCACTTTTGGGAACTGGGTCATGAAGACGACGGTAAGAATGATCGACAGGACGACAATGAGCTTGGGATGGTCGACTGAAAATTCGACTAAAGAAAATTTACGCATGTACTCCCCCTCTATACATAGAAATATAATAATACTTGCATGTATCGGTGAAAAAAATATTGCGTCTCTTGCAAAAGTCACTTTTTATCATACCGCAGAAGAGTAAGGTCCGGGTCGCGTGGACTTTTGCAAGAGCCCATCTAAAAAGTCAGGTTCATATCCGCAGGAATCATGATTTCTTTATAGTACTTCGCAGGATCCGCCACCTTGACGCCGTCGATCAACTGCCCCGCAGTAATATTGAACAGGGAGACGTTCAGCGGGCAGGCGAGGACCGCCCCCCCTTCTGCGATTAGCATGAAGAAGAGGTCCTCGACTGTCGGCAGTTCCATTTCCTCCATTTTTTTCATCACTGCATCGCCTTCTTCCTTGGGCTGGTCCGGCAGACACTTGAGGTCCTTCACCTTATCCTTGTGGACCGCGTTGATTCCGCGAGATCCGAAAAACATCGTGACTTTTGAGCCTTCCCTGAGGATGCTCAATGCAGTCATGAGCGCATTGTAAACCTGGCAGAGCTCGTCATGGAAGCACATGATCGATACATTTTTTACTATCTTCGTCATATTGTCCCTCCTTTAACACCTCCCTTAATCCCCCCTTGGCAAGGGGGGAGTTGCGGGGTGGGGTCGTATCATCTCCATAAAGCTGTTCCAGGCCTTCCTGCATCAGGCTGCATGCCCGGCAGATTTTTTTATTGGCGATTCCATAATAAACATTATTGCCTTTTCTTCTCGTTGTCAGAATACGCGTCATGCGCATGAGGGCCAGATGCTGGGACGTATTCGCCTTTGAAATTTCAAGCTTCCCGGTGATCTCGCCGACTGTCAGCTCTCCTGTCTTTAGCAGGCAGAGTATTTCAAGCCGCATGGCATTTGAAAATATCTTGCAAAAATCAGCATGCAGCTTCAATAGCTCTTTTTTCATGGCAGATTCGTAAGCCCCCTCTTCATTTTCCACAGGAAATATTTCTCGAACCTGACCTTCATCCATTTTGCCCAGATCGTCTTTTTCATATACGAACTCTGCCGGGGAGGCAGTACTGGATACGCTTTCATGAACGCGGCTGTGTTTCCCATGTCCATGAGACAGACCACGCCGAGTTCATCAGCCAAAGGCGCTGGCTTGCCGGTAATATCCGAGGCGACAGTCGCCGCAGCGATCTTTGCCATCTTTACGGTCATGAATCCGGTCTTCGGCACGCCGGTCGGCACCGGAGTAGCTTCCGGCGGTGCAATGGCCATTGCAACGCCTATGGCAAAAATATTCTTGTGTTTCATGTGACGGTAGTTTTTATCAACCGGGATGAACCCGCGCGGATTTCCGAGCGGCATGACGGCGGGCACGCCCTTGAACGGCGGGGCAATCATCGCGAGCTTGAAGGGAATTTTGTTTCCGTCCTTGAGCCGTATCTCTCCGGGCGCCACTTCCTGAATTGCCTGGTTAATAAACGGCTTGATATCACGTTCGGCAAACTCGTTTTCCATGAACGTTTTTGATTTGCCGAGACCGCCGACGCCCATATGGCCGAGGTAAGGCTCCGACGTGAGATAGATGATGGGGACCTTGTGGCGCATCTTGCGACGCCGAAGCTCGGCATCCATTTCAAAGGCAAGTTCATAGGATGGGCCGAAGCAGCTCACCATCTGCGATGATCCGACGACGATCGGACCAGGGTTCTCAAGAATTTTTTTCCATGTTTCACCCGTCTTTACCGCATGGTCGAGTGTAAAGGTACAGTCCGTATGCCCTTTGTCCGGGCCCAGTCCCGGAATTTCATCGAAGGAGAGATGCGGACCTGTCGATATGACGAGAAAATCGTAAGGCAGCTCCTTGCCTTGAGAAGTGATTACCTTCGATGCGTCGGCGTCAACCTGCTTCGCGGCTTCATGGACGAAAGCGATCCCCTTCGGTTTCAAAATATCGCCGACCTTGAGCGTGATGTCCTTCGGCCTTCTCCACCCCATAATAAGCCACGGCAGCGACGGCAGGAACACGAACCGGTCATCGTCGCTCACTACGGTTACATCCGCTTTCTTCCCGAGCAGCCGCTTCAGCTCAAAGGCCGCTGTCAATCCCCCGAACGATCCCCCTAAAACAACGATCCTTGCCATAGTATCCTCCCCTTGTGTAACGGTTTTAGGCCGAGACTGAGGTTGAGTTTTTTAACTTAACCTTAGCCTTAACTGTTTTAAAACATTCCCACAACCTTTTCTCCTCCGGTAATAATGTCCGTCAGCTTGTCGTAGTCAATGGTCTTCGCGCGATCATCCATTTCTGAATCCTTGAGACCTCGGAGCCTCTTGTCGTCACCCAGGACGTACACCGCACCGGAAAAAGCGCCGAGTCGTTCCTTTTGCGCAAAGTAGACTCCGTTCTGCAGCAGGACAAGATCAGCACTGCCTTCCTTCGCAAGGGTCAAGCCGAGCGCCCCATCCGTCGTGTCGGGTGCACTTTTAATCATCACGAGCATAGCAGCCTCCTCTCAAAATATCATCGTCGATTTTGCCTCATTCACCAGTTGCGCAATATTTTTGGCGCTGACTGGTTTTACGCCCTCTACCACATCGCTCAGCCCTACGCGTTGGGTCTTCAAGGAGTAGTCATCCGCATACACACTTACACCCATGTCGATGCAGTCCTTGAGAGCGCCTTCGAGATTGGTGAAGCCGGTTCCGGTGTCGTCCTGTCCTTTCTTCGCAAGCAGTACTCCGCCGTCCATCAGGATCAGGTCCACGCTCAATTCGCCTGACACGGCTCCGAGAGCGTGCCGCACGGCCTCGGCCGCGTTGATGTCGCCATAAGGCGACCGCTTCAGAATCATTGCTATGGCAGCCATCTCATCCTCCTTGTGTTTTAATTCCGCAATCCGCATTTTGAATCATGCTCCGACGTTGATCCAGACGTCGCTCTCGCCCATGGTTGCAAACAAACCCTTGAGGGAGCCGACCTCAGAACCTGCAAGGTAATCGTCTTTCGCCGCACGGCGAAAGTTGAGACACCCGCCTCAAAGGTACACCTTCAGCCCCTTTTGAATAAGCCGGGAAAATTCCTCCTCGGCATTCAGTATGCCCTTCGCCTTCTGTTTTGTCAGGAAACAATAGATACCGTCAGCCGACGCAATGAGATTGACGGTATGGCCCTTGTTCAAGGCCGATTCAGCAATGCGGGCACTTGTTAAGGTGTTCTCGTAGGAATACGGCGATGTTGATAAATACAGAGTAACGGTTTTCGACATTTCAGCCTCCTTTCGTGACTTCCTTAACTGCAATTAATACATGCTACTGACTTACGATTTGGGACCACATCTTTAGACCGGTTACGGCGATAATGACGCCGTCTCCTCTATGTCGCTGTCGCTCAGGAGCGCCGTCTTGAGCGCCTGATACTTGATAGTGTCGTTCCTGGCGATGAACCTGCCGTTCACCATTACTGACGGGCACGGAGGCGGGTCTTTCTCTTGGCTGTACTCATTCGATGTCTTCTTGATCACTACGATTTGTGCGCCGAATTCCGTTTCCGCCCGACCGGCGGCTTCCGTATTGGATAATCAGCGTTTCCCCATAGGGTCGTTAACATAGAGTGTGATCATGTGTTTCTTCATCCTTCTTAATGTCTCCTTTCGCCTGGATAAGTTCCCTTTTTTGTCACCGGGCAGCATGCCGGCGCCGGAACATCTTCTTCATATTCTTTCTTCAATAGTTCGAGCAGATCGGGAATGAGCGGCTCCCTGAGGAAATAGCACTTCAGCCTTCCGTCAATATAAAAATCTATGACGCCGTGAGAGCGAAGCAGTGAAAGGTGCTGGGACACATTCGGCTGGCTGATGTCGAGCGACTCCTCGAAATCGCTTACGCACTTCACGCTCTTCGTCAGGTCTTCGAGAATTTTTACCCGCACAGGGTGTGCTATTATCTTCAACAGTTCGATTCTTTTTTCTATGGGAATCATGGTCGCCCCTTGAATTGCCCGGATTTCAAACTGTGCTCGTGTCTATAGTCTTGGCTTGTATGTGCAAAACGGTGAAATCATCCCGCTCAACGGTCTGAACAATGCTGTACCATTTGTTTTTTACGAAATCCTCTACCATTGCCTTGGACATGACGCAGTTATCTACCTCGATTTTGAGCGTTTCACCAGGAGATAATTTGCTCAACTCGAGCATTAGTCTCTTTTTGTCCGGGATGCAGCAGTCAAGCATGATGTTTATCGGGTCGTGAAGTTTCATTCCTAACTGTCCATTCCTTTCAGGAGAAGTTTTTAGCTGCTTATTATATGCAAACATTATTATATTATTATGGAAATGTCAACGTAAAATTCTAATTTGAGCATCGTCTAAATCTATTGATAAAAAAGGAGTTTTACTAATTGGTTGTGGACTGCTTCATTGAAAAAGGAAAAAGCGCGGACAATTACACTCTGTTGCAGGCTCGTCGCGAAATAATCTCCCAAGTGTGTGCATCTATTTCATTGAGGTACTCGGCGATCTGGTATTCCTTGCTGCATCCCGTGCAGCGCAACGTGACGACGCGTCAACCCGCCCTGAGTTCTATTTGTTTGCCGCAGATCTTGCAGTTCATTGGACCCTCCGCCTCACCCAAGCCTGTCCGTGTCGGAAGAGGACAAAGGCGAGCGTCATACGATCACTTTTGTACGAGCTGTTCCTCGGTAAGTCCGAACCTTCTCTGCCGCCCCTGATAGTCCACGATGGCGGCAAGGAGGTCTTCTTCATGGAAATCCGGCCAGAGCGTGTCCGTAAAATACAGTTCCGCATACGCCGCCTGCCAGAGCAGGAAGTTGCTGATTCGTTTTTCACCGCTTGTCCGAATGATCAGGTCCGGATCGGGGAGTCCCGCAGTATCCAGAAATGAAGAGAATATTTCCTCGCTCAGCGCATCGGCATTCCCGTTTGCTTTCTGCATACGCCTGATCGCCTCGAGGATCTCGCCCCGTCCTCCGTATGAGAGCGCAAGATTCAATATCAGGTCCTTATTATCCCTGGTCTCGGATGACGCTTTTTTTATCCAGTTCTGCACCGATCGGGGAAGACGCTCGATGTTGCCGATGGTGCGGAATTTAATTCCCTTCTTTTTCATCGTTTCGATCTCAGCCTTTAAAAAAGAGCTCAGCATGTCCATGAGAAAACCTACTTCTTCCTTGGGTCTGCCCCAATTCTCGTCGGAAAAAGCATACAGGGTCAGTACTGAGACGCCCAGTTGACGGCACTGGTCCGTAATCAGGCGCACCGTTTCGGCTCCCCTCTTATGGCCGGCTATCCTCGGCAGCCCCCGACGGATCGCCCATCTGCCGTTGCCGTCCATGATAATCGCGATATGCTTCGGAAGCGAATGCATGTCGACTTTCGAAAGAAGATCCTTGAGCGTTGGGTTTTTACTGTTCATGTTCTGTCGAATCCGCCTGTTCTTCGTTATTTTACCGAATAGCTCATGGTGCGGATACGGTCCTTGCTGAATATTCCACCGTTGTTCCGCACCAGCGCAATGATCCTTGATCCGGCCGTCTCCTGATGCATTACCTGAAAATCAAGCACGGCACCCGGGATATCGTTCACGCTCCAGCGCTGTTCGAGCCTGGCACCGGTCCATGTCAGACTTTTCAATTCCGCCTCTTTGTATTCTCCCAGGTATGACCCGGCTAAGTTCTTCGGAACAATGATTTCATCTTTACCGTCTGCATCGGCATCGATCGCCATGACCCTGCCCGGGATCCGCACCCGTTGGCTTTTTTCGTTTTCCCGCGCTTCTTTTGCGAGAACTGCTCCGATGCCGGTCACCGGTTTGTAGATATACGTATCAACGGCGGAATATCGTTCCTCGCTTCTCCAGAGAGGAGTGCCCCCGGAGAAAACAAGCAGATGATCTTCTTCATCAAAACCGACAAGAAGCGGCTGCGACTCCGCGAACCTGGCAACGGTAAAGCCATACAAGGTCACCCCCTTCGGCAGGGGAAACGCGCGTCCGCCGGTATATTTGCCGCCGCTCCACGTATAAAGCGCCGGTTCTCCTGAGTAAAAGGCCGCCGGATCGTATGCCTGTCCCAGCAGCTGTAAGCCTTTTCCGGGATAGGCTAGAACACGCAGAAACGCGGTAACATCCGCGATCTGCTTGTACATTCCATCGCGGAACTCGAGCACATAGGAAAATACGCTTCCGTTCAGCATGGCAGTCACGAACAGTTCGGCCTTGCCGTTGCCGTTAATGTCCGCCGCATCGATATTGATGTGTACGATCCCCTGCCGTTCAGTCCGGGCGGTCTCAGTCCAGACCTCGCGCCATCCGCTCGGTTCGTCGCGGTAAATATGGATGAGCGCCCCGTCCGAGAAGGCGTATTCAAGGCTCCCGTCTCCCTCGAAATCGGAGCAGCTCACGAAGCGGGCCTGAAACGGGAGCTCCGGAGCAATGCTCTTCTCTTCCTTTGAGGGAACAAAAAACGGCTGAATCTCGCCAAGCGCATCTTTCCGGGATTTCAGATCCACCGTTGCTATGATCGTGTCGAGCGTGCTGGCGGCCTCGTCGGTGTAGAAAATTCTCGCGGTAATCAGATATTTGCCTTCCATGGGGTATATGCCGAGCGCAATGACGGCGTCAAGACTGAACTGCCGGCCCATGTCCTTGACAAGGCCCGTGTCGAGCTGTTTCCTGTCTTTGAGGTACTCCGCAGTCTTCACCTGGTCGGGTATCGTAAACCTCCCGTAATCTACCAGGCGCTCCGAAAGTTCCTGGACTATGTCCGGGCGATCGGGCCGCAGCGGTATAATCCCGAGCTTGATCTTCCGCGGGGTAATCCTCACGGTATCGCCCTGCCTGGGCTCCTTGAGGCTCTTCCTGACAATAGCCACGGAAGACGCATCGCCCACGGAAATTACTTCTATCGTTCCCAGATGTTCTTCCTGCCTTCCGATCACGGCGCCGGTAACGGGGTGGAGGATTTCCCTGCCCTCCCTCCAGAGTCCAAGCTCCATCCCGGGCGTCAATCCGTCTTTCCTGTCGAGCGTTATGGTAAGCTTGCTGTTGTCAACTGCTTTCACTTCTCCCTGTGCTTTCGGGAAGTATGCGGCGACCGCTCCGGCAAGTTCATCGATGGAGGTGAATTCCTGTGTGCCGATCGGCCGCTCCGCAAACACGTAGGAGGAAGCAAGCAATATAAAGACGCATGACAGTACCGCTATTTTTTTCATAAAGAAATGCCTCTTTTCGATCTGCAAGAGCGTTTAGTCGTTCCGCTCAAGGATTACTTTGCGAATGTTTACGTGCTCTATTCCACGTCCAGCTTGATCTTTGTTTCCCACGTTGCAGCAGGCTTGAGTGAAATACGCCAGATCGGCATAACCATGGAACTCTGATATACTCGCTCGAATCCCGCTTCAGACTGCGAGACCGTCTCGATCGGCGCCCTCCACAGGGCAGCCGGCTGGGAGAAGGCCAGCGTAAGTTTCAGTTTTAGCCATTCGTCAATGATGCTCACCCGGCTAACATTGTTCGTTTCCCCGATCGAAGCGAGGTTTCTCCTGTCAAGAATGTGCCCGGGAATTTCATAGTACCGGTCATGAGCATTTCCAGCAAGAAGTGAAAAGTTGAATTCTGCACCGAAGCTGGTGTTTAGTTCTTCGCTGTTCGCATTTGTTATGGAATATCTGATCGAAAGTTCCGGAATGCCGCTGTGCAGCGTCAGCTCTTTCGCGAGTTTCACGTCGAGCCCGGATACTTTTCCGTCGCGTTCCAGAGTTACCGTGGCGCTTGTCTTCGTTTTTTTCGACTGCACTCGATATTGACCGAGCAAAAAATCACCTGCCTCATCGTAGCGGGATTTCATGACACTCAAAACATCCGCGCCGGAACCCAGGAAGTGGTCGAGCAGCGAACTTCTGGCGTACCAATCGTAAACGAGATGATCGTGAAGCCCTTCCTCTTTTACGGCAACCCGCTCGTGAATGGTCTTGGGTCCGGCTTCCCCCGCGCCCGCCTTTTCCCGGACCATCTGAAGGATCTTCTCGTGATAAACTTCCGGCCTTCGCGTAAGCGTGTTGGTGAGGTTGAAGGACCGCGGTTTCCAGTCAAGCTCCGTTATCATCCCGCCGTGGGCCGGGTCAATGAAGACATTCAGGAGCTCCGAGTTGATCATGACTTCTTCGCGGCCGTTCCGATCGAAGTCTCCCTGCTCAATCTCGATCCAGGAAGCTGCCTGATTTTTTTTCTTTTTCTCTCGCCCCTCGTCCCTCGCCCCTCCTGCCTTCAACGCCTTGTCGGCCGTGTATTCCGCCTTGATCAGGTGTTCGTATACCGCGGACCGTAAATGAGGAAGGTAAAGCCCGCCGAAAACTCCGTGCCAGTAGGAGTCGTTGCACTGAGACTGGTACAAATCGTCAACCATGCGCAATGCCTCTGCGCTCTTGCGGCCCCCGTTCGAGGCAAGAACCTCATGCACCTTGCGGCTCACCATCATCATGCGCTTGTGCATATGATTGCTCTCGGGATACTTTGCAAAAAAATTTCTCCAGAAGCCGCCCTTGATGAAGGGCCTGAACAAATCAAGGTCCCCGTTGTTCTTCACCTTGGCAAGCACCGCCTCATATTTTTTCATGGCAACGGCCGGAAGGGACCATTCACCCATTTCCATATAGGACGCCGTAGGCAGGTATGTTATGCCGAGAGCGGGTTCTTTTTTGAGGTACTCCGAAAAGGTCGTGGTCTCGAGCCAGTCGGAATTCTCCTCGAGCGTTGTGTAAAACCGGTCAAGCCAGCCTTCTTCGTATACGGAATGATACGTCTCCGGCCAAACCCCGAATTTCTCGCCGTCGTCGGCCATGACCACAAGCCTGTTCCGGTCTGCGGAGCGAAAGGTCTTCAGGTGGTTGATGGTCTCCTCAACAGGACGAAAAGGGATCAGGTAGCGCAGCAGTTCGCTGCCCGGAAAGATCCGTATCACGCCCTCCTGCTCCTCCGTAATATAATATCCGTCCAGTTCGTTGTCGCTCAGGCCCGCCATCTTGAAATGAAAATCATCGACCACCACATGGTTAATCCCTGCAGCCGCAATGAATTTTGGAAGCTGTGGTTCCCAGACGCGTTCGGCAAGCCACATTCCCTCAGGCCGGTACGCGAAGAGCTTCTCGATATAACCGGTCAGGGCCCGGACCTGGCCGATCTTGTCCTCATCGGGCAGCACCGCAAGAACAGGCTCATAGAAACCGCCGGAGAGGAGCTCAGCCTGTCCCCGGGTAACGATCCTCTTCAGCTTTTCGATGAATTCCGGGTGCTGCTTCTCGAAAAAATGAAAAAGAATGCCGGTATAATGCAGCGTTATCCTGATCTGCGGATGCCGCTCAAGCAGTTCGACGAACGGAAGATAGGATTTCTGATAGGCTTCTTCGGCTACAAAATCGAAATTCCCGACCGGCTGATGGTTATGGATCGCAAAGATGAATTGAACTTTAGGCATTGTCAGGACCTTTATAGTGAAATTCGATACGAGGTGAAATATTAGCCTTAAGACCGTGAAAAGTCAATCAAAAATGGGCTGACACAAACCTCTCAGCCATTCAGTTGTATGAGAAAATAGTCGGCATCTTTTGAAAAGTCCATGATGCCCATCCACTATTGAGGCATATTGATCAATCTTACCGCAAGCGAGAAAAACATGACTGTGTATGCCGCAAGTACGAAAACAGGCCAGGGAGACGGCTCGAAACCGGACGTGAGCGCTCTCAGCAGAATGCTGGCGTGCGTAAGCGGATACACGAGAATGAGACTTTGGAACGGTTCAGGCAGGCGTTCCGGGGAAAAAAAAGTTCCGGCGAGAAACGACATCGGCACCATAAAAAAGCTGTTGAAATTGGCCATATCCTCGTGCGTACGGGCGAGCATGGCCGCTGCTACCCCCGCCGCCCCGAAACAAAACGCGGTAAGAGCAAGCACAACGAAAAAGAAAAAAGAAAGATGGAGCTGCATACCGGAAGCGAGCCCGACAAACATCATCATCAGCGCCGAGAACAAGCCCCGGACAAGCCCAACCAGGCTCCTTCCGAAGGCGATTTCCCATGCAGTCACCGGAGAAACCAGCACCTCCTCAAGAGTTTTGGTGTAGAGCTTGCTGATATTCATCGACGCCGAGACCGGGGTAAAGCTGTTGTTCATTGCGGACAGGGCTAGAATGCCGGGCAGGATGAAATCCAGATACGGTTGTCCACTCCCCCCCATGCTGCGCCCGAGACCCCAGCCGAACGTAACGAGGTAAAGAAGCGGCATGACGAGGCTCGACGCAAGGAAGCGCCACGGTTTCTTGCGGATGAGCATCATTTCTTTCCAGAAAATTGGGTAGAAGTTCATTATCAACCTTAGAAGACAGAAGCCAGAAATCAGGAGACGGCCATACTGCTATTCGTTCATGATGCTCTCAGGGTTTATACTCCTGTCTCCTGTCTCCTGTCTCCTGTCTCCTGTCTCCTGTCTCCTGTCTCCTCAAAAATCTATCCTCTCTCCCGTCAGCTTGATGAACACATCCTCAAGCGACGACTCCCGGACAAGGAAATCACACTCGAGGTCGCGGCCGGCGTCAATGGCGTCCTGTCGGGACTTGAAGAACGTGCGTGGCATGTCCTGTTTCCCGACGCACTCAAGTGAAAATCCGCCGACGCCGGCTTTGAGCGCGGCCGGCGTGTCCACGGTTATGATGCGTCCGGCGCGCATGATTGCAACCCTGTCGCAGAGCGCATCCGCTTCCTCGATATAGTGTGTCGTGATCATGATCGTTATGCCGCTCCGCTTGAGCGAGTTGATGAGCCCCCAGATCATATGACGGGCCTGAGGATCGAGTCCGACAGTGGGTTCATCCATGAATATGACAAGCGGCCGGTGCATGAGCCCGCGCGCGATCAGCAGCCTGCGGCGCATACCGCCGGAAAGGTGTTCCACCGGTACGTCCTTTTTTTCCCAGAGGCCGACGAAACGCAGAAGCTCCTCGATGCGTGCTTCGCGGTCCTCCTGCCTCATGCCGTGCAGCCTTCCGTGGTACTCCAGGTTTTCAGCGCAGGTGAGGTCGATATCGAGATTGAGCATCTGCGGAACAACACCGATTGAACGCTTGACATTCAAGGCATCGTTTCTTATATCATGTCCCGCGACGGACCCGGTTCCGGATGAAGGCGTAAGCAGCGTGGTCAGCATCCTGATAGTGGTGGTCTTCCCGGCGCCGTTCGGGCCGAGAAGCCCGAAAACCTCTCCTTTTCCTACGGAGAAGCTGACGGATTGAGCGGCCCCGAGGGAGCCGAAGAATTTCGTAATATTATTGGTCTGGATCATGATCACAAGGATAGTCTTAGCCACGGATGCACACTGATGGACACGGATAGAAGATTAAATTCTTTTTGCCACGAAAGCTCAAAAGTCACAAAAAGGACTTTAAAAAATTTTTGCGCTTCTTGCGCATTTTTGCGGCTGGATCAAGTTTTTATCGTGTTCATTCGCGTTTATTCGCGGTTAAAGTACTTTACGAACCAACATCTGAAAGTTTGAGTCAAGTTTTTTGGATCAAAACCAAAACCCAATTTTCACACAAAGTCACACCCTGCACTCGCGCGTGCACTCGTAAGCGCGGGGTGCAGGCAAAGCCCACAAAGAAAACATGAATCTTAATTTTGAATCTGGAATTTCTTCGTGTCTTCGCGGCTTCGTGTGAGGCAGATTCAAAGGTCTTGATTTTGGTTTATTGGTCTGAGGCGCTGCCTCGTTAATTATTTCCTGGATTTTATCCGTGTTAATCCGCGTTATCCGTGCCAAATAAAAGAGTTAATCGTCCATCTCGATCCCGAGTGTTTTAATCTTCCTGTGCAGGTTGCTGCGTTCCACACCGATAGCGTCGGCTGTTTTGCTCACGTTGCCGTCATATTCTCTGAGCTTCCGCGTAATGAACTCCCGCTCGAATTCGGCCCTGGCCGCTTTGAGACTTGCGTGATGATGGCCTGCGGCCCGGCCGCCATTCGGCTTTTCCGTTACGTTTTCCCGGAGAGCGGGGTTGAGCGGAGGCGGTATGTCACGGACCGTAAGCACAGGACCGGGGACCATGATGATAAGACGTTCTATGATGTTCCGGAGTTCCCGAACGTTGCCCGGCCAGGAATAGTGCGAAAAGAGGGCAAGCGCATCATCCTCGATCTTCTTTGGTTTCTGTCCGTATTCGGCCGAGAACTCGTTCAGAAAGTGCCGCACGAGCAATCCGACGTCATCGCTCCGCTCTCGAAGCGGCGGCACATCGAGGGGAATTACGTTCAGGCGATAGTAAAGGTCATCGCGAAAAGCGCCTTTTTTGATCTCATCCGCGAGGTTTTTATTGGACGCAGCGATGACCCTCATATCGGACTTCAGAGTCTTTGTGCCGCCGACGCGCTGGAAATCCTGGCCTTCAAGCACTCGAAGCACCTTGGCCTGAGTGGCAGTGCTCATGTCCCCTATTTCATCCAGGAAAATGGACCCGTTGTGCGCCAGTTCAAACTTGCCCCGCTTCGTGCCTGTCGCGCCCGTAAACGAGCCTTTCTCGTGGCCGAAGAGTTCACTTTCAATGAGGTCCTGCGGTATCGCTGCGCAGTTTACTTCAATGAACGGTCCGCCGGCACGCTTGCTGGCTCCGTGGATGGCGCGCGCGACGAGTTCCTTGCCTGTGCCGCTCTCGCCGTGGACAAGCACCCACCCGTTCGTCGGCCCTGCAACCGAAATCTGGCGCTTCAACGTCTGGATTTTTTCACTCTCGCCCACGATCTGGCAACGCCGCTCGATTCTCTTTTTGAGAGACTCGTTCTCCTCCCGGAGCCGGGACTCATCGATCGCATGCCTGACAACAAGAATGAGATGCTGCAGTTCCGGAGGTTTCACGATGAAATCGTACGCCCCCATTTTTGTAGTTTTAACCGCGATTTCGATTGTCCCGTGGCCGGTTATCATGACCACCGGCAACTCAGGCCTTATCTCCTTCAGCCGCCGAAGTGTTTCAATGCCGTCCATACCCGGCATGGCGATATCGAGAAGAGCTACCGAGGGCTGTGCCTCATGAAGCAGGTCGAGCGCCTCCCTGCCGGAAACAGCAAGCACAACGTCGTACCCTTCATCCTTCATTACTCCGGCAAGGCTGTTCCGTACGCTTTCTTCATCATCGATTATGAGTATGGTTTCGTCTGACATAATGGTTAACGAGGCAAGGCCTCAGACCGATGAAAAAATACCTTGGAACCAGGCGCGAAGGACGCGAGGAAAGCAGGAATTGAAACGGGTTTAAACCAGAAATAAGATTTTGTCGTATGGTTTCCTTCGCGCTCCTCGCGCCTTCGCGGTAAATGCTTTTTAGCTTCTCAAAAACTTGACTCGAATTTAAAGATAATGCGAAGTAAAGGTTTTTAATGCAAATTATAAATTATAAAATTCGTGTAACTATTCAGCTTCTTTTCAGAACGGCATTAAGACAAATCTGAGAAAAAGCCTTCTATCCGCAGATTTCGCAGATGGACGCAGATTTTAAAACCAGAATTCGGGTTTTGTTTTTATCTGCGTAATCTGCGGATAAAGAAATGACCTGAGTAGTTACAAATTCGTTTAGGATTCGCGCGTCTTGCTTCGAGATCTTTATTTTCTCAGTCCTCTCTTCAGCATCTCTATCACCGTATCTATTTCCGCTTCCGTGGTTTCCCTGCCGAGGCTGAAACGTACAGCGCCCCGGGCGAGTGACGGATCGACTCCCATTGCGGACAGCACGTGCGAAGGCTCTACAATGTCGCCATGGCACGCCGCGCCCGGCGATACCGCTACTTCCGGTAAAGCCTCCATCACCTCGGTAGCCGTAAATCCCGCGAAACTGATGTTCCAGGTATTCGGCAGTTTCTTTTCAGGATGGCCGTTCAGGTGCGCATCGATGCCCGCTGCCTTGAGCCCCTCGAACAAGCGGGTGCCCAGCCGGTACTGGCGCGCTGCTTCTTCTTTCAAAATCGGCGCCGCAGCCATCGCTGCGGCGCCGAGGCCTGCTATTGATGCGGAGTTCTCGGTGCCGGGCCGGAGTCCCCGCTCATGTCCCGCCCCGTGGAGAAGGGGCTGAAGTTTTCGGCCGCTCTTGATATACAATGCGCCGATGCCTTTCGGAGCGTAAAACTTATGGCCCGCGATTGTAAGAAAGTCGATTCCCAGCTGGTGTGCCTGCACAGGCACCTTCCCGACGCTTTGGGCGGCATCGGTGTGAAACAGCACCCCCCGGGACGATGCGATACCGGACAGATGCTCTATATCCTGTATGGTGCCGACTTCATTATTGGAATGCATGATCGATACGAGCACAGTGTCCTTCGTTATCGCCTTTTCGAGCTCGGACGGATCAACCATGCCGAAGCGGTCCACCGGGAGATAGGTAACCGTATATCCGTAGCGTTCAAGATGCCGGCAGGGTTCCAGGACGGCCGGGTGCTCTATTCGGGACGTTATGAAATGCTTTCCCTTTCCGGCCGCCTTCGCGATGCCTTTAATAACCATGTTGTTCGATTCCGTGGCCCCGCTCGTGAAGATGAGCTCTGTTGCCTCGCACCCCAGCAGCAGGGCCATACGCTCTCGTGCCTGCTCAATCGCCGCCCTCAAAACGACCCCGAAGCTGTGGTTGCTGGAAGGGTTGCCGTAGCGCTCCTTCAGAAAGGGCAGCATTTCCTCAAGGACTGCCGGGTCGATCGGTGTGCTGGCATTATAATCGAGGTAGATCGGTTTCATGGAGCTCCGCTAAAACATGATCCTGGACATAACAAATGATTCGAGAAAGTACTCGAAAAGGTTCATAAAACCCACAATCACTGCAACAGAAAGAAATGAGCCGACAGCATACCCGAGAGCCTGCCTTTTCCCCATTGACGCTACAGCAATGATGCCGAGATACAGCAGATAGAGACTATACGCAATTGCAGCATTCAAAACCCATCCCATTTTCGGGAAGACCGCAATAGAGCCGGCGATAAAGAGAGGGGTAAACGAGTATGCTGAAATCTTCAGGCCCTGGAGGCCGTTCATGCGCGAATCAGACGGTGTCACAATCAGCGTAATTATCGCTCCTGCAATCACCACATTCGACAGGAACATGAAGTACCACACGATATTGGAGATGACGAGATAGGCAGCGGATAAACTGAGGGCGGCGTGCGGAATATCACGATCAAAAATGATCCGGCCTGCGACGGCCGCAAGCGGCGGAATCACTGCGAGCACGCAGACATAACGGAGGATAATGCCGCCGTAGGTCGCCGGTTCGTCTCTGATCACTCGCCATTCTTGTCCTGGCCGGATGAGGATATTCCTTACGCGGAACAGCAGACTTTTCATCAACCGCTCTTTTTATCGAAGATTCCCATTGTAAGGTAGCGGTCCCCGACGTCGGGAAATACCGTCACGACCCTCTTTCCCCTGCCCAGGCGGGCTGCGACCTGCAAAGCGGCCCAGCACGCTGCTCCTGAAGAGATCCCGACAAGAAGGCCCTCCTCCCGGGAAAGCCGCGCTGTCATGTCCGCGGCGTCGTTGTTCGTAACTTGAATGACCTCATCATAAATTTTCGTATTCAGGATCGCGGGTATGAAATTCGGGCCGATCCCCTGTATCGCGTGCGGTCCCGGCTGGCCACCGGAAAGCAGAGGTGATGAGGCCGGCTCCACGGCAATAATTTTGATGTTCTTGAATTTCTTTTTCAGGACTTCACCAACACCCGTGATCGTGCCGCCGGTTCCGATCCCGGCCACGAAGGCATCGATCCTTTTCGAGCCGGTAAAGGCAAGGATCTCTTTTGCGGTGGTCTTCCGGTGGACCTGCGGATTTGCGGGATTGCCGAATTGGTCCGGCTTAAAAAATTCCCGGCTTGATGCGGCAATCTCGTCGGCCTTCACCGCTGCGCCTTTCATGCCCTTTTCAGAGGGCGTCAGCACCAGTTCCGCCCCGTACGCCTCGAGCAGCCTGCGGCGCTCGATCGTCATCGATTCCGGCATAGTCAGAATGATACGGTACCCCTTGACTGCGGCGACCATGGCGAGACCGATCCCGGTGTTGCCGCTTGTCGGTTCCACGATCGTCATACCTTTTTTGAGTTTGCCCTTTTTCTCCGCATCCTCGATCATCGCAAGGGCAGGCCGGTCTTTCACGCTTCGCCCTGGATTAGCCCCTTCCAGCTTTGCCCAGACTTCCGCATGCCCTTCCTGTGCGACTCTGTTCAGCCTTATCATCGGGGTATTCCCGATGAGGTCCAGAATATTTTTGATTTTAGACATAACTTATCCTTTCTCCGTGTTCCGTGCCGTTTCCGGACTTATCACTCCGAATTCGGAGCTTGGAACGTCGAATTGAATATTTCGTATGGCCTGCATGATGTCTTCAACCGACAGCATTGCGCCGCCCGGACGGCCGTAGAAAGAGACATCGGCCCTGCCGTTTACCGCCAGCCGGACATCTTCAACCATCTGGCCCATGTTCATTTCAACAACCAGCAGTTGTTCAACCCGCTCGGCGGTCTGCGCGATTATCTTCTCCGGGAAAGGAAAGAGCGTAATGGGCCGGATCAGCCCGGCTTTGATGCCCTCGCTCCTGGCCGTCTTGACGGCCGTTCTAACAATGCGTGCCGCTGTGCCGAAAGCTACGAGCACGAGCTCCGCATCGTCCGTCATATATGCTTCGTACATCACTTCACGCTCGGCCATCCTGTCGTATTTTGCCTTTAACGCATAATTGTGGCGCTCGAGCATTCCGTCCTCGCCGGGCAGCATGAACAGGGACCGGACGACCTTTGCAGGGCCGGTTCCGGCGCCGGTCAATGCCCACGGCTTTTCGATTTTTCGCCATGAGATGCCGGAAAGGTCCACCGGCTCCATCATCTGTCCAAGCACGGCGTCTCCGAGGATCATTACGGGGTTGCGGTATTCGTCCGCCTTCTCGAATGCACGCATGGTCAAATCGACCATTTCCTGAATGCCTGAGGGCGCATAGACAAGGAGTTTGTAATCGCCGTGTCCGCCGCCCTTCACGGCCTGGAAGTAATCAGCCTGGGACGCCCAGATATTCCCGAGCCCCGGCCCGCCCCGCTGCACATTGACAACGACGGCGGGCAATTCCGATGCGGTCATAAACGAAAGCGCCTCCTGCATCAGGCTGATGCCCGGGCTCGATGACGACGTCATGACCCGCTCGCCCACCGCTGCTGCACCGTAGACCATGTTGATGGCCGCAATCTCACTCTCGGCCTGAACGAACGTGCCGCCTGCTTCAGGCAACCGGCGGGCAAGATACTCAGGGATCTCGTTCTGTGGTGTGATCGGGTATCCGAAATAACGCCTGCAGCCGGCAAGGACTGCGGCTTCAGCCAGCGCTTCGTTGCCGGATATGAGAATTTTTGCCATTAACAAGCCCCTGAAAGGTTTTTATTGACCAAACGACGATACGGCTGCAATTTTTCATTCCGCAATCCGCACACCCTGCACTCGCGGTTTACACTCGTATTCGCTGGGCGCAGGCTCCGCATTCCGCAATCGATTCACTTCCACACTTCTATCGCCGCGTCCGGACACATCTCGGCGCACAAGGCGCAGCCTGTGCAAGCTCCTTCTTCACCGCGGTATTCTACCGTATAATAGCCGCTCTTGTTGAACGCAGGGCTTATTTTCAGAAGCCTTTTCACGCATGCCGTCGTGCACAGCTGGCATCCTTTGCAATATTCGATATTGATGACGACCTTGCCCATAAACACCCCGTTTGCATAGCGCAAAGCGCATGGAGCAAAGCATATGAGGTTTTAGCTATGCCCTATGCGCCATGCTCTCTGCATGTTTGTTCTTAAAGGCTCCCCCGTTCAATCATTTCCTCGGCGTGTCTGATCGTAGCCTCTGTTACTGTCTTGCCGGCCAGCATCCGGGCTATTTCATCGACGCGTTCCGTGGTGTTCAGCAGACGCACCTCCGTGCTGGTCCGGTCCTTTTTCACGGACTTTGCCACTCCGTAGTGTCTGGTCGCCATGCTCGCGATCTGAGGCAGATGCGTTATGCAAAAAACCTGTCTTGTGGCTGCCACACGTTTGAGTTTTTTCCCGACTTCTTCCGCAACCGCCCCTCCGATGCCGGCATCCACTTCGTCGAACACCAGAGTCGGGATCCCGTCGCCTTCCAGGAGAACGGTTTTGAGCGCAAGCATGATCCGCGACAATTCGCCGCCGGAGGCGATCTTCGCAAGCGACTTCGGGTCCTCACCCGGATTCGGCGAAATAAGAAATTCCACCTTGTCAGCGCCGCGCGGGCCGAGTTTGCGGCCGTCGAGCGTATCGTCGCCCGGTTCCTGCGAGATCTGTACGGTGAAAGCCGTTTTCTTCATGCCGAGGTGTGACAGTTCGGCTTCAATCTTTTTTTCAAGGCCGCGCGCAGCCGTGCCCCGTTTTACGCTCAAGTCCCCGGAGAGCGAAGTCAACTCCGATTTGACGGCCTCAATTTCCTTTTTCAGCCGCTCTATCTCCTCGGTGCTCCGCTCCATGCGTTCCAGTTCGGCGGAAGCTTTTGCGCCGAATTCGAGCACCTCTTCGATCGTGGCGCCATACTTCTTCCTGAGCTTCTGGATAAGATCGAGCCGGTCGCCGATCTGTTCAAGCCGTCCCGGATCGAATTCGACTCGCTCCGCGTAGGCGGAAACTTCACGCGCCGCTTCTTCGATCTGGGCCCTCCCCGACTCGCAAAGCTGGAACACCGGCTGGAGCCGGTCGTCTATGGCAGTGATTTCGCGCAGCCCGGTCATGGCCTTTTTAAGACCTGACAATACGGAATGGTCCGATGAATACAGCGTCTCGTCAACTGCACGGGAAGCGGCTGCAAGCTTTTCGGAGTTGGCCAGTATCTTCTGCTCCCCTGCAAGATCAGCGTCCTCGCCAGGCTTGAGCATGGCTGCCTCGAGCTCATTCTTTTGAAAACGAAGCATGTCCTCCCTCTGGGCCCGATCACGCTCGCCGGCTTCAAGCCCGGCCAGCTCTTTCCGGACGTCCTGCAGCCGGTAATATGCATCGGCGATGCCGCGGCAGAGATTGCCGAGCCCGCCGAAGGAGTCAAGCAGCTCCATCTGTCGGTCCAACGACAGCAGAGACTGATGTTCATGCTGACCGTGTATGTCAGCCAGACTGCTTCCGAGCGCTGAGAGCAGCGCCAGATTTGCGAGGCTCCCGTTGATATACACCTTGTTCTTGCCGGAGACCGCGAGCACCCGCCGCACGATAAGGTCCTCTCCGGAGTCGAACTCAATGCCGTGTTCCGAGAGCAGTTTCCCGGCATCAGCACTGCCGCGCCCGTTCAGCTCGAACGCGGCCTCAACCACTGCCTCCTGACAGCCGGTCCGGATGAGGTCGCCGCTCGCGCGCTCGCCGAGGGCAAGGTTCAGGGCGTCCACGACAATCGATTTCCCGGCTCCGGTCTCCCCGGTCAGTACATTCAACCCGCTGCCAAACTCCACGCGCAACTGGTCGATGATGGCAAAGTTCTTAATATTCAGCTCTTTCAGCATCTTTTTCAGCAGGCTCCAAATCTCACATCACAAGCTCAAATAGCTGCAGTCTCTATTACTGAAAACATATCGGCGATTAATTTTCAAGCGCTTGAAATTCTGTGGGATTTGCTTTCACTCAGCCTGCGCCCAGCGTTTATGAGTGGACCGCGAATGCAGGGTGCGGTAACGAGCGCTTGCCCGCGAGTCTTGCCCCCGGTGCTTACGAGTGCGCCGAAGTACAAGGGTGCAGGGCAAGCTTACCGTTATTTGGTCTTTTCCCCTGTTACCGCTTCCGCCTTCTTGAGAGCAAACCGGCCTTGGACTGATTTTCCGCCGCTCCCGGCCTTTCGATAGTAGGCCGCGGCTTCACCTTTTTTTCCCATTCTCTCCGAGACCTTGCCCGCCCAGTAATAGGCAGTCCCTACCCACATCCCGGAGGATGGGTGCTGTTCCGGTATCTTTAAAAATTCAGCCACGGCCTCGGAGTGTCTGCCCAGGAGAAAACAGGAAAAACCAATCCAGTATTGAGTCTGGGCCTGTTCCGGCTCTGCCTGTTCTTTGATGGCTGACCGGTACGATTCAAGCGCGTCTCTAAATAAGCCAAGGCCGAAATAGCTGTCAGCGATCCTGGTCTTTATAGTGCTTGAGGCAACACCGGTCGGCAGAGAAACAAGAAGCTTACGGTACACGGGAATTGCTTCGTGAAATCGACCTGAAACAAACATTTTTTCCGCGTCCCGGAATTCCTGAAGAGAGGACGGGGCGGCAGAAGCCAGGGCGACACTGTTCGCCACAACCACCATGAGGGACAAGATCAAAAGTCTTTTTCCCATACGCGGCCTCTCCTTATAAACTGTAGCAAATTTACCACAAAAAAGGAGCGTTGTTCAAGGACTATCTTTTAGAAGAGACACGGCGTCAACGCATCAACGTGTAGCAGATTATGATTCTTCTCTGATTCTCCACGCTCTGACCCTTTGACACTGCAAGTTTTCGCTTCTTCTAGGGCATCCATAGGTAGGTAAATCTGATCCCCGGTCCCGCTATATCTCCCAGGTTCAGATTGATCAAATTCATATTCATGGAATAGATATTCGGGCGATATTCTCCCGGCCGGACATAGGAGACCACGGTGGCATGCTCCAGGTTGGCGAGCTTTCTGGCCTGGCCGAAAGCTTCTTCAAGGTAGCAGATATCGTCGATGAGCCCCTCCTGTTTCGCTTCCTGGCTCGTATAGATCCGGCCGTCAGCCAGTTTTCTTACCCGTTCCGTATTCATCTTTCTCTCCTCGGCCACAACGCTCACAAACCTTCCATAGAGCGAGTCGATCATCGACTCGAATATCTTTCTCTCCTCGTTCGACATTTCACGGAACGGAGAACCCATCCCCTTCTGCGGGCCCGACGATATCTCGATCGCCCGGACCCCGATCTTCTGCATCAGTCCTGTCGCATCGACCCTGAACATGGTAACACCGATGCTGCCCGTGATGCTGGTCGGCTGAGCGGTAATCCGGTCCGCTGCGAGCGCCGCGTAATATCCGCCGGAAGCTGCGGTATCGAGGAAATGGGCTACCATCTTCGTCCCGGTCTCGACTTTGAATTTTTTCAGCTCATGATACAGCATGTCAGAGGCAGTTACCCCGCCGCCGGGGCTGTCGATCCGGACCACAATTGCCTTTACGTTCTTGTCGCGCCGCGCCTTGTCCAGCTGTTCCCGTATGAGAGCGAGGGTACCCAGGTCCTTTTTCCCCCCCAGCAACGAACCCGAGTCTTCAGTCGTTATAATTCCTGTTATATCGAGCAGGACTATCTTGTCTTTGCCCTTGCCCGTAATCGTTTGTTCCTCCAGCGGTCCGCTCTCCGGGCCGAGGTTTACTTTGATAACAAAGCAGCCGGTGCTGAAAACAGCGATAAGAACAGCCGTGCATATCATGATGACGATTCTCTGCATGGTGAACCTCCTTGTTGATATGATGGAATACCACTCTTGAACTGCACGAGGGATGAACTTTCACGTCATTCACTATAGGGACGAGGTTTAATCGATATGCATTGATATAACCCGACAGGGACAAACAGCGGCTATAGCTTCAGAAAGAATCTACTACCGGCGATCTTCTCGTTTTTTTTGCCCATCGATCCATCGTCCTTCCAGTCCGTCTCTGCATTCACGGGTTTATCCTGATCTCCGCTCTGGTCTTCAGTTCGTCGAGATACTGAGCCGTCTGCTGCTCCAGCTTTCGCTCGGAAATTGCAGCGGTAATCGCCTTTTGCACTTCCAGGAACCGCTTGCCCTTGAATGCGTCGGGATTATCGTCGAAATAGTTCTCTGCCTCCTCACTGCTGACACGGACGAACAATCCGATCTTTTTCTCCACGAACCGCTGTACGAGAAGCCTCTCGCTCAACATGCGGCCGAGTTGCTCTTCAGTACTATCCAGTAAAGAAAGAAAACGGGTATAATCGCTGTCCGACCCGAGCCGCTCTTTCAGTTTTTTGATCTCAGCGCTTATGTCCTGATCCGAAACTTCCACGAACCTGATCCGGAATGCCTCCTGGAGCAGCAGCCGCCGGTTGATAAGACCTTCCAGCGTTTCCGCACGGAGTTTCTGTTCGTTTTGGGCGCTCGCAGAAAGACCGGCATTGAAGCTGACTGCCTGGTTGAGTTCCCTCAGCGTGATAACCTCGTTATTGACCGAGGCAACCACGCGGTCGATGAGTTCCGCATGAACCACGAAGGGAGAGAAAAACATGAGAAGCACGAGGGAAAACAGGGAAAAAGCGAAGGACGAATGGACGAGGGACGCAAATAGAAAACCGTGGATGAGTTGGAAGTAATAATGCCTTCCAATTCGCGCGCATCGAGCGGACATCCATCGTCGATCGATAATTCGCGGTATTGTTCGTCCATCGTCCCTCGCCCTTCGTCTCTCAAGCTTGTCGTCTTTATTTCAAGTCCGTCATCTTGACGCCCTTGAGATAATCCACGACTTTCTCCTGTTTGATGCTCTGGATCCGCTTGACGATCTCGGCAATCCTCAGTGCATTGTGAAGGATCGTCTCAAGGCGTGCGGTCAATTCCTTGTCCTTGTACTCGTACCGCTCCAGCAACAGTTCGACGTTGCCGATCACGGTCGTGAGAGGGTTGTTTATCTCATGTCGAACGGCAACGCCCACCTGGCCTATGGCGCCCAAACGCTCGGCCTTGACCAGCAAAACCCGAAGATTTTTCTGTTCGGTTATGTCCCGGGCGGAAACCTGGTAGCCGGTCGGCTTCCGATCCTTCACGATCTTTCGTGCGCTCACTTCCGCGAAGATCCTGGTCCCGTCGCGCCTGACGACTTCGAACTCGATCCATTGAAAGCCTGCGCCTTCCGCATCGCCGGACAGCATTTTCGCTGCACGCTCGACCCCCTCGCTGGTCAGAAAGTCGAAAATCGTTTTGCCCGAAAGTTCGAGCTTGGAATAACCAGACACTTTTTCGGCTTCCTTGTTGACAGAGATAAGTCCGCCGTTGAGATCAATTGTAAAAAGGATATCGCGAGAGTTCTCGAACAGGTCCCAGTATTTTTCGCTCGACTCCTTGACCTCGGCATAAAACCTGAAGTTTTCAACTGCCATACCGAGCTGCGCGCCGACGGCGTCCAGCATCTGGACATCCGAAGGCTTCAGTTTGAAATCGACCTGCGGATAGAGGAAAATAACTCCGAGGACTATGCCCCTCGATTTTATCGGGATGATGATATGGGAATGCCCCTCTTCTTCCGGCATGCGCCTGTGCCGTCTATCGTCACAGCTGTTCTCGGTATACAGCAGTTCACCGTTCTTGGCCACCATGCCGCACAGGCACTCACCCATTCTTATCACGGTCTCGCGCTGCACGAATTCCGGAGAAAGTCCTTTGTGCGCGACAAGCCGGAGCGTTTCGCCTTCCAATTCGCACAGAAACACGCCGCCCTTGGGTTGAATGCCTGCCAGGCTTTCCATGATCTTGTTCAGGGACTTGTCCAGCAGATCTTTGAGCGTGCCCGCCGTACTCAGTGTAAGTGCCACTGAATCCAGAGCCGCAAGCTCCCGGGTCCGGTCAAAAAGTTTCTGCTCGAGATCCGCGTGCGAGAGCTTCAGTTTTTGCGTCATCTCGTTGAACCGCCCGGCAAGCTGGGCGATATCTCCCATCGTCGGGCACTTGCATGCGGTAATCGAGATTTCCCAGGCTTATTTCTTCCGCGCCTTTCCAGAGGTCGTTCAGCGGGACGGAGACTTTTCGGTGGATGTACAGCCCGAAAGCAATAAGAAAACTGACGGAGGTTATCAGCGTAATGAGAAAAAGAATCCTGACTCGCACCCTGTTCATATGCAGTTCATCGATCACTCTTTTCATGTGGGATGAATTCTCGCGCTGATGCTGTTCGATTGTATTTCCTATCGATGTGATTATGGTGTCCAACTCGGTCAATTTGTCGAGCGGCATTATTCTCTTTTGGTTCAAAGATTTGTCCAAAGGGAGGGAGAACAAGGGCGCGGATATCTGTTCCATCCGGGCAAGGTCTGAGCTTATCGCATTGATGAGATTCTGTTCGGAGGGGGAGAGGTTAACGCTCGAAATCTCCTCAAAAATCCGGTGAACGGCAGAGCGGGACGTTTCATAAGATTTTCTGTAAACCGGATTGCCGCTTTCTAAAAAATTGTGGACTGAATAGGACATGTCGTTGATTTCCGCTCAATGTCCCATATTCTCTGAAATTCGACCGATATCCGCTGCATGCCTACGACGGTATGCGAGAAAGCGCCGGATATAATGCGCAGCGACAGGATCGAGATCGCAACGATAAGCAGCAGACCTAATGAGACCATGACTATTATTCTTCTATGTGTTTTCATGCGATTTTTTGCAGACCGGTTTTTGTGCAGATACTGGAAATGGCGCCTGCTACCATAGTAATAATACCACTGATGAGTGCTGCCGTCCAGAGAGAGGGCGGCATTAAAAAGTATGTCCGATATTAAAGTGCAGTTCTCCCGGGCTTTCGTCCGGCCGGCGATGGATTTTCTGCCCGTAGTCAATGCGTAACGGTCCTATAGGCGTGCCGTAACGGATACCTGCGCCAAATGAAGCGCGCATATCTTCATTCGTGTTCTCTTCAGTCCAGATTTTACCGGCGTCCGAGAACAATACAAAACCGAAGCCTTCGCTCGGGGTTCAGGCGCAATTCCGCATTGAACACGGCCATTCTTGTTCCGCCAAGGGGGACCGGATTTTTGACCGTTCCGGCGTTCGGCCCCACATAATCCTGCGTGTATCCCCGGACCGTGGTGCTGCCGCCCGCGTAGAACCGCTCATGAAGAGGGATATCCCTGGTGTCTCTATGCGTCCATGCCATGCCGCCGCGCCCGGACATGCCCCGATGACGCCTGTACTGACAGGGATATACCAGCTGCTCTGAACAGTCAGTTTGGTGAAGTCCGCTTGGGAACCGATAGCTGTCAGAGCTTCCTTCAGGGCAATGCCGTGGAGCGAACCCTTCCGGGGGTTGAAAATGTCGTCCCTGAGGTCCCAGAGGAGCGCCGGAGTGAGACTGCTTACCCTGAACACGGTCCTGGTCCTCCGGAGTAATTTTGAGTCGGTGCAGGCTATGTTATAGTTTTCGACGTTTTCGAACTGATACGTCAACGAAGCTTTGAGCCTGTCGTACGTTTTCTCCAGCCCGTACGAGGTCGTCGTCTTTCTCGTATGATAGTATATCTCGCGCGATTCCTGGTTCAGCCGCTTTGAATCGGACCATTCAAGACCGAACCTGCCTTCCGTACGATGGCCGAAAACCCGGGGCTGGCGATAATTAAACGAGCCCCTTTTTAAAATATTGCTTTCTTCGACCCTGATGCTTGCGTATTCCGCGCTGCGCCAGAGATTGCGGTAGGATACTTCAAGAGAGCCGCGGGCGCGGTCGAAATCGCCGTATCCGAACGAGAGCTCCACCGCACCTGCGGGCCGTTCCTCAACCGACAAGAGCATGTCCTTTACATATTCCTTTTCCGCGCCATGCACCGGCTCAAATTTCGCCTCTCCGAAGTAGCCAAGCCGGTATATGCGCTGCTGGCTTCCGAGGATTTTCGCGTAGTCATAGGGGTCGCCGGCATTGCAGGAGAACTTCGCGCATGATCACTTTTTCCTTTGTGCGCTCGTTGCCGCGAAGAACGATCCTCCCGATCCTCACCTGCCGGTCTTCAGCTATTTTATATTTAACGTCCGCTGTGTCCTCAAGCTGTTTCTTCTCAACATCCACCCGGGCGTACAGAAAACCCTTGTTGGAGTAAGCTGACAGAATCCGGTAACGGTCCTCCTCCAGGAGCCGTTCGTTATAGGGCGCACCGGGCTTCAAAGCGACCATGGCAAGCAGCTCCGGTTCGGTAAAAGCGGTGTTTCCGTCGAAGCCTACTTGACCAACTCTGGCCTGCGGTCCCTCGGCGATCTCTATTACAACTGTTGCTTTTGAACCGCTGCCGGCGATAGCCACCTTCTTCGTGATGGCGGCATTGACATAACCCGCCTCTGCGTACCGGTCTTCGATATAGTCAATGTCTTTATCCAGGAGATCCTCCCGGTAAGGGCTCGATCGGAACCAGCCCGACTCTTTGAGAGACAGCTGTTCCCTGACCTGTTTTTCAGAAAAAAAAGCATTGCCCCGTATCTCTATTGTTTTGACTATGATCCGCGGCCCCTCCTGAACTTCGAAAAAGAGATCGAGCGTGCCGGTCCCGGAATCCGTCTTTTTTACCGAAACTTTCACGTCGGCATACCCATCATCCTTATACAGGTTTCTTATCCTGTCCACGCTGCTCTCAAGTATGCCGTCCGATACATCGTGTTCCGACCAGATAAGGAGCTGTTTCCGAAGATCCGTATCACTGAACGCGCGGTTTCCCGAAAACCGGACATCCACTCTTGGCCCTTCGTTCCCGATAATGCTGACATACGCCTTCCCGTCCTGGAACCGGATATCCACATGCCCCGGTTTCGCTGCAGCGTGCCCGGCCTCCCGGTACACGTCCAGGATCGAGGCCATGTCCGTATCAAGGAGCAGATCGCTCCTGAGGGGCTTCCCGACCCTGTTCTTCATTACATTTCGCAGTTGCCTGTCGGTGAACCGGGTATTGCCCGAAAACGAAATGGCCGCGATCATGGTCGGTTCCGGCTCGCGGATTTCAACCTGGAGAACCACTCTGTGCGGTAGGGCCGTTTTTGCCGTGGAGAAATCGACCGTTGTGCCGTAATATCCCTCGGACTCGTACAGCATCACGATCGCTGCGCGGTAATCCGGGAACTTATCGTCCCGCACTTCTTTGCCTTCTATGCCTGCAAGTGCGCCATGTATTCTGGATGTTGACAGGACGTGATTGCCTCTGACCGCGATGCCCGCAACTATCTTCAGCGGGGTGAGCGTAAACACGAGCTTGACACCGTCGTTATCGGGGATCCCGTCCACGCGTATATCACTGAAGATGCGCTTGAGGTAAAGGTAGGTGATGCTGTCACTGATGGCGGCCGGCGAAAATACATCGCCCGGCATGACCGCGATTACAGAGGTGACCTCTTCCGGATCGTCCAGGACCTTGCCGTAATCGTCCTGGATTACTATCCGGGTTATGGGAAGACCTCCGAAGGAGGAAGGATAGGAACGTGCCGGTGCTGAAAAAACGAAAACGCACACGACCACGGCCAGAAAACCTCTTAAATTCATGAGAATTTTTAACATATCACCAAACGAATGTAAAGAAAAGAAACCAAAAGTAATACGAGGACATCGGCTTTTTCCCGTATTTCCGCATGCCTCCACAAGGGCAAAGTTTGAACACCTCCCGGCGATCGGTTGTCCATTATAATTAAAATAATCCATGGAAAAAAGTTTTTACAGTGGAAAAATTGTCTGACGCGGTAAAGGGCGCATGGATGACAATCACATACTCATAACCTTCAGCGTGGGAGAGAAACAGAAGGAACATATCCGGCACCTGTTCGAAGGGATCAGTGTTTCGTTTCTGGCGGGCATGTCCTCCGGCCAGCGGGAAAAGACCCTCGCTCAGGCCGAAGTTCTTTTGTCCTGGTACCTTTCAGCGGAACTCCACCCTGAAGAATTCAATCTTCTCCGAAACGTGCGCCTTATTCAGCTCCTGAGCGCGGGCGCAGACCAAATGCCCTTTGCCCGACTTCCGGCGGAAATCGTCATCGCAAGCAACGTCGGTGTATATGCGAAACCGATTGCCGAGCATGTCCTCGCCATGACGCTTGCGCTTGCTAAAAACCTCCTGCCTGAACACCATAAAATGGCCCGCGGAGAATTTGACGCGTCGCGGCTTAACCGCCGGCTTCATGGCTCTCTGTGCGGGATCATCGGGTTCGGCGGAATCGGTCGAGCTGTCGCGCGTCTTATGCGGCCGCTTGGTGTCAGGATCCACGCTTTAAACAGGAGCGGCAGGACTGAAGAGCCTGTGGAATTTATCGGAAAACTTGATGATCTTCAAAAGGTCCTGTCCATGTCCGACATCGTCGTCCTTTGTATACCGCTCACCCGGGCCACGCGGCAGCTTATCGGAAAACAGCAGCTCCAATGGATGAAGCCGGAAGCCCTACTCATCAATGTAGCCAGGGGAGATATCATCGTCGAATCGGATCTGTACGCGCATTTGGCCGGCCACCCCGACTTCAGGGCAGGCATTGATACCTGGTGGATCGAGCCATACACGTTCGGGGAGTTCAGAACGAACTACCCGTTCTTTTCATTGTCAAATGTTCTTGGATCCCCGCATAATTCGGGGATGGTCCCCGGGATGAAGGAAGAGGCAACCGGTCTGGCAGTGCAAAATGTAAAACGGTTCCTGAAGGGAGAGCGGGTGGTCGGGGTCGTAAACAGGGAGGATTATGTGGAAGCATCGGCTGCCCGGGACGGGACCTGATCAACGAGTGATATAATTAATCATTATCGCCGCCTTTATTTCAGGACAGAGATGGCGCTCAGGGATCGCCTCTATCTGGAAGAAAGGGTACTTATGTTCTGTTTTAATTTTGCTTCGCGTGTAACAACCGGTGGAGACGCACGACTTCCTGATCAGCTTAATTCTTTCTGGATACCGGCATATGAAAAAAAACATCTGGTATGGATACTGGCAATATTCCTCTCCCTTGTTATCGGAATTGAAGCAGCCGCCTACTACTCCAGGGAGCCGGTGCGCAGCTATATTGAAGCGGAAATGAACCGGCGTTTGACCGGATATACCGTCCGGATAAACAGCCTGTCGCTTCACCCTCTTAGAATGTCTCTTGATCTCGAAAATCTTGTACTATCTCAGAAACCGCATCCGGATCCTCCGGTAGCCGATGTCCGCAGACTGCATGCAAGCATACGCTGGCTGGAGCTTCTGACTTTTCATCTCGTAGGTGATGTCAAAATCGTCAAGCCTGTACTCCACATCGATCCTAAGCACCTGAAAGGTCAAATGACCGAAGCGCCGATTGAGAAGGAATCATGGCAGGATGCGCTCCAGGCGGTATACCCTCTGACAATAAATCAACTCAAGATCACAGACGGTGAATTGACCTATGTTCCCGAAGGGCTGTCCAAACCGTTCAAGGTACGCGATATAAAAATCATTGCCCGGAATATCAAGAATATCCGGTCTCGCGACCGGGAGTATCCTTCGGACCTTCTGATTGAGGCGGTTTTCCTGGAATCGGGAAAACTGACAATACGGGGGGGTGCCGATTTTCTGCTGGACCCGTATGCGAAGGGATCGTCGGAGGTATCGCCGAGTTATTCGAAAACCGCCTGAGAAAAGAGGCGGCAACCGAGACCACAATATCAGGCAAGCTGGAGAATCCTCAGATCGGGACATGGCAGCTGATCGGAAACCTGTTCGAGAACGCTTTCTTTCGTGCCATTCTTCCCGGATTCGAGGAAACTATTCAGTGAGAAACATTCATGGGGGGCATGGAACGGGTCGGAAACCGTGCCTGTTGTCATCCAGGGAAGATCATGAAGATATTGCTGAGCCCGAAAAAATATTGTATCTGCTAAAGGAACGGAGCCTTGAAGCCGGGAGGACGTCCGCCTACGGAGCCGCTGGATCTCTTATCCTGAAAACGGCAGTTGGGCGCAGATGAACGCAGATAACCGCAGATCAAACAAAAGAATTTTTAGAGAAAAAAATTCACCCGCAGGGTGACTGCTTTTACGATACAAGAACGTTTTTTTATCCGACCTTATCTGCGTTTATCCGATTTTTCTGCGTCCCAAATGCTTTTTTTAGGCTTATTCATCATTCTTCTATGGATTTACCATTCCTCGCAGATACGTTTTTCGGAGCCGCTTTACACAAGTGTACGCATGCCGAGCCGATGCCAAAAAGTAAAGCGGCGTAAAAAGTTACGCCGCTTTTTCCCATGCGCGCACATTCAGCGCGTGTTCGATGTAGTCGAGGTGGCGCTTTTCATCTTCGAAATTCCTGCTGAGCAGCGTCATTACGTCAGCCGGGAAATCCGACGGAACCGCCTCCGCATACTGCTTGTTCGTCATTTTTTCCCCGCTCTTCAGCGCCTTCAGAGCTCCCTTTGTTCCGGTCAGGCTCCTCACGCTTGCAAACGCCTCCAGCAGGAACCCCTTGAAGTCCCTTGAGAACTCCGGCGGTTTTTCTCCATAGACCTTGATCATTTCAGACAGGTCCTGCACATGCCTTCCATGGTCCGCCTGAAAGTTCAGAATAGTGTTTTTTATGTCGTTCTGCTCGATATGGTCTTTTTGCCTGCATGTACGCATGCATGGCGTCGATATCGAGCTGGCAAAGAGCTCTTAATTTCTTGACAATGTCGGCGTTATCCATATAACCTCCTCGGATCCTCCATCGAAAAATCGGCGCTGATGCGAACTCAGCGCCGCTTCCCGGGTTCAGGATTCTTTTATTTAAATTCTTCCTTTGCCGTCTCAATTGCTTTTTCCGCTGCATGTTGCGCCTTATGCAGCGTCTCCTGCGCTGTTTCCCTGGCCTTGCCGAGCACGGTTCCGCTTGCGCTGCCCATTACTTCCTGTTCTCTTCCGGTTTCCGGAATTATGAGGCCGAACACCGCGCCAAGTGCAAACGCTGCGGCGGTAATCGTGAACGGGTTATCGTGGGCGGTTTGCTGAAAAATGTTCTTTGCGTCCAGCGCCTTGTCCTGCGCGACCCTGCGGTATCTTCCAGCCGCGTACTTCGCCTTCTCAGCCAGTGCCCCGCTTCGCTCTCTCGCCTGCCGCGTGAACTCGCCGGCCTTCTCCTGAACTTTGCCGGATAGCTCTCCGGTTTTATTCCTGAGCGCAGCCGTTCTTTCAGAAATACGGCTTCCGTTGTGCCGGGACCGGTTGATCATCCACCAGGCCATGCCGACACCGACGAGTGCAAGCGGCACCGGGTCCCGTCTTACGGTATCCGCAATCTGCGTGCCGGTTTCTTTTGCCCTCCGGCTTATTCTTGACGCCGCTTCCTTCGCCCTCCCGACTGTGGATTCGCGGACTTTATATTTCGCCTGACCTTTCAAATGCCCGGGGGAAATTCGCTCCCTGATTGCACCGACTGTTCCGGTTATCTCCCTTCTGGTCCGCGCTATATCCGCCTCAATCTGTTCGGGAGGAATGTCTGTCGTTATGTCCTTTTTTTCATCCATTCTTTGTCCTCCTTCAAACTTCGAACCGTCCTTTCCGGAGTAAAATCGGTTTGTTTAAGCTCGGTCCGCCCCTTTTGCACCATGAAATACCCTATTCCGAGAACGAGTATGCCTATGATGAGCGCTGAAAGCCACAACGCTATCGCGGTGCCGAGAAGAAATATACCCGCTGCGATCACTGCGAGCAGGCCCGCGTATATTACCGCGCCGCCGATTACAAGAAAGGAAATGTCTTTAATCCCTTTGGATATCTTGTGGGATACCTCACTTTTTACCAGGGCCAGTTCGTCCCTGATCAATCTTTGCATTTCGCCGGAAAGGTCGGAGAAAAGTTCAGGGAGTGATCTATCTTCTTTTAGATGTACGTGATTCATAACCATATACCTCCACATTCTTTACGTCGATACGGATCTCGAACTTTTGAGGAAACGCGCCGTAAGAAAACCCGCCAGCAATGCGCTTCCAATTACAAGACCCGGGTGCTGTCTGATAAAATCTTCCGTCTCGTTAATGAGCTGCTCCGCGTCTTTGCGACGCAAATAGTCGGAAAGCATTTGCACTTTTTCTGCCGCCCTGTCCGCATAGCGCGCGGGTGCGGCCTGGTTCTGCTCGCGGAAACGCTGTGCAGCGCCGTGCAGGGCATCGGACAGGACCACTATCCGCTCAGCGGTCTTGTCCTTGCGCTCTGTAATCATCGATCCTATTTGCGACCGGGCCCTGCTTGCAATACGCGTCCCGGTAATAGTACTGTAGTTTTCCGGGTTTCTGTCAAAATCGGCCTTGCATTGCTCCGAGCTGAAGTAATAGGTTTTGTTCCGATAGGTGCTTGACCAGGCGGTGCTCCTCTCGTCAACATCAACCTTGCATACCGGATCTTTTACCATGGGTTCCTCCTTGAAGAAATGATAACATCCAATTCCGGTATGTTTGCCTTAGCCACGGGATTGGATGCGTCAAATCAGATGCGATTCGGAAGGCGATATAGTCTCATTGCCTGTAAGAACTATTTCTATTTCAAGAGTATCCGGTTTTTTTTTGAGTGTCAAGGCGGGGCACTCCGTCATCATTTATCATCAGTGAACGTTGCTTCAATCGCATCAATTCATTCAGTCTTTAATGGGAGAAAACGAGGACGGGGACGACAGGCTTTTGAAATTCTCCGAAGAGGACCCGCCCTTCATCCGGTTGAAAACGGCGGGAGGTATCGAGGGAATAGAATAAAATAGTGGAGCCCCCCCTCCGGCCAGGAGCCGGAGGCTCCCTTGAACAACGCGACCTCCCGGGACTGCTTACTCGCGCTTACGCGACTCGCAAGTGCGAGTAAGCGCTTTCCACCCCCGGCGGAGCCGGGGGATGCCAAGTCGCGGGATTGCCCATCGTTACGCCGGTGCTCACCACGTGCGCTTCACACTTTTTTGAAGAGTATGAACCGCACTTTACGCAGCAACCCTCGCCTGTTTTTCATCGGCGAATTTTGCTATTTCGTTCACCAGCTTGTCCTTTTCATCCCAGAAAAGCGCATGGCCGCTGTTCTCAAAAGGCACGAGCGTTGCTTCCCGGATGAGGCGTTTCTGCTGCTCTGCAAGCCCGAAAGGAACAATCGAATCTTTTACTCCGTGGAAAATCCTGGTTGGTATGCGAATATTTCCCATTTCCGCTTGAAGATTTCTGTCCCGCATCTCCTCGAGACCGCGCAAACAGGCCCGAAGCGAAGCTTGCCTCCCCATCGACAAAAGAGACTCGATAAATTCCCGGCTCGCCGTCTTGTTCGGCATCTTCTGAATAAACTCGTGGATAAACTTATATCTATCGCTGATAAGACCTTCGATATAGCCGTCGACAATATTTTTGTCCTCCTGCCCAAGCCATGCGGTCGGCAGCGGGGCCGATAGCAGCGAAAGTTTCGAAACGCGGGTGTCCCTGAAACGTGCCAGACGGTGCGCAACTATTGCGCCGCCGATCGAGAAACCGGCCAGCGTCACGTCCCGCAGTGCAAGCCCGTTCATAATCTTACCCACATCGTTTGCCCAGGTATCATAATCGTTCCCGGCCCACGGCTTATCTGAGGCGCCGAAACCGGGCAAATCTATGCCGATTACACGAAAGTCGCGTAAAGCCAGCGCCGTCATTTGATATTCGAACATCCTGTGGTTGAACGGCCACCCATGGACAAACACTATCTGTTTGCCGGCGCCCCAATCTTCAACAAAAGCATGTATGTTTTTACCTACATCGATTTTCGGCATGGTATCCTCCGGCTCCTTCTTTGGCATCGCACCGGCGGTCGGACGGCTTATGACTCCGATTAACATAGTCAGAGTCGCGCTTAAACAATATGATTCAATTAAACAACACAAAATATGAATGTCAATTAGAAGAAAGTATTAGTCGGGGGTGCACAGCCATCGAGAATGGGGAAAGGGCTCTGAATCGCTGAATCGAATTGGAATGTCCGGCGGTATTTTTAAACACTAATGTCCAAGAGCATTTCGTATTGCTATGCCGATGTCCTGAAGTGAGAAAGGCTTCTGTATAAATCCGGATGCGCCCTGCTCAAGAAGTTCGCTGATGCCTGCGTAATTATTATGACTGTATCCCGAATAAAGGAGGATCTTCACTTGATTGTTTATTGTCTTGAGGGCGGCAAACACTTCGTTTCCTCCCTTTCTCGGCATGATCATGTCCAGAATAACCAGCGATATTTCGGATTTCTTTTCGCGATAAAGACTGATACCGGCATTGCCGCTTCCTGCAACGAGGACTCTGTATCCGAGCGATGTCAGCATGTCGTTACAGAGGTCCCTGACATGGGGTTCGTCGTCGATCACGAGAATCGTCTCGGTTCCGGCGATGTCGACTTCCACGAAGGTCCCTTCTGTAACCGTACTCTTTGCCAGCGGCAGATAGAGATTGAACTGTGTTCCCTTCCGCGGTTCGCTGTAGACGTTAATATAGCCTCCATGATTGCTGATGACGGAATGAACGATGTAAAGACCGAGCCCCGTTCCTTTACCGACCTCCTTCGTGGTAAAGAAAGGATCGAATATTTTTGACTGGGTGTCCGCGTCAATTCCTTCGCCGGTGTCCGACACGGACATCTTTATATATTCCTGCGCGGGCGTGTGCGGGTTGTTCGCAAAACCGTTTCCCGGAGCCACGACCGTTGTCTCCAGCGTCACCTTCCCGCCGTCAGGCATCGCATCCCGCGCATTAACCACCAGGTTCAGTATCACCTGCTGCAATTGAGACGGATCGGCGACGGTGAGCGGCAGTGCTTCCCGCAGCTTCGTCACGATTTCAATATTTTTCGGAATGCTTCTCCTGAGAAGGTCGACAGCGGTCAGGATGATTTCGTTGATATTTACCTGCTTCGCAGATATTTTCTCCTTGCGGGTGATGGTAAGGATCTTCTTTCCGAGTTCCGCCCCTCTTTTTGCGGCATCGTGAATGATACTCACCGGCTTGTAAAAGGCGTCGTCGTCTTTCAATGCCTTGATCATGATGCCGGAATAACCGAGAATTGCCGTCAGGATGTTGTTGAAGTCGTGCGCCATGCCCGCGGCAAGGGTGCCGACTGCTTCGAGCTTTTGGGACCTCATGAGCCGCTCTTCCATCCGCTTTTTTTCGGTTATATCGATGATATACCCGTCAAAACCGGTTATTCCGCCGGCTGCGGCATACTCCGGATACAGGGAAAGTGAAATGATCATTTCCTCTCCGTCATGAGCGACTGCTTTGTCTTCAATATGCAGCGCCTTGCCCGACGCAGCTTTTGTGAGGCAGGTATCCGCGCTGATATCACCGATAATGATATCGCAAAGGCCGCTCACACTGCCGAACATGAGACTGAACCTGCTGTTGGCTTCGACGATCGTGCCGTGCGTATCGATCCTGAAAATAGCATGCTCGACACGGTCGAAGAGCGAGCGTATGCGCCTGTCCGATTCGATCAATTTCTTTTCGTCTTCCCGGACTGTTTTGCACATCCGGTCGAATTCCAGTGAAAGCTCGCGTATCTCGCCGGTCGATTGTGCAGGGATAATCACAGTTCCATCGGCCGCGCCGCTCTTAAACCGCGCAATCGAGCGATGGAGGGCCATGACCGGGTTTATCACAAGGCGATGCATCAGCATGTTGAGCGCAAGAATTGCGAGAAACGTCATGGCGATCGAAACAATAATATTGATAATGACGATCTTTCTTATTTCTTTCTGTACCGATCCGGACGACAGGGTAATGCGAACGAAGCCGATAATGGCAGGTGAAGAATCCTCAAAAGCCTTAAAGAAGATAGGATAATAAAAATCATAACCGGAAGACCCAGGGGTCCTGATCCTGAACGAAGAATACTGATTTTGAAAATGCTTGACCGCCTCCGGATGCGGCGGCTCTTTTATATTGGTAATGGGATATGCATCGAGGGCCGCCCAGATATTCGAATAGACCTGGGCCAGCGTGACGTCAGGCGCCTGAACGATATATGATGATTTCTTGATGAGATTAAGATCTTCCTTGACGAGGCCTTCTTCTGCGGCCTTGGCAAGCGCATACGCGAGAGCGGTTCCGCGGACCTCCAGGCCCTGCTCCTTGCTTTTGCTGTGTACCGAGATAAAGAGGTAGGTGCTGATCGTGCTGATCAAGAGGATAATGAGGGTAATGAAAACCGAAACTCTCATCTGAAGAGAACCCTTCATTGTACCTCCCCAAGCGCGACGACTTGGAGAGATTTAATGAAGCGTTGGCCTTCCTTGCTCAAAACAAAATCAACGAATTTTTTAACCTCGGGCTTGGCATTTTTCGGCAGAACAATGAACAACGGACGTTTCAGCGGATAGCGGTTATCGATAATGGCTCTATTTGTCGGGGCAACCCCGTTTACCTTTAACATCTTTACTTTGCGTTTGCGTGCGCTGATAAACCCTGATGTGGCAAATCCGTCCGCCGTCTCCTCCACCATCTGCTCAACGATGCCTGTCGACGCCAGGAACAGCATATTCTCTGTTTCGACCGGGTCCTTTCCCTGGAGAACCAGCTCTTTCGTAGAAGCTTCAACTCCTGAGAGGCCGCTCTTGGTGCGCGAAATATAAATTTTTATCGCGATGTCCGGTCCGTTCAGCTGGCTCCAGTTGGTTATTCCTCCGCGGTATATTGCCCGTACACTGTCCAGCATAATATTTTTTACCGGGTTTGAGGGATGGACGATGAAGACGAGGGCGTCCCATGCAACCTGCACGAAGATCACATCCTCCGGGTCTCCCGAACTTTTTTGTCTGCACGCTGCCGCAAAGTCGACTTTACCGCTGTGCAGGTCCTCGATCCCGACGATGCTGCCGCCGCCTCTGATGAACACTTTAACGCCGGCACGCCGCTCATATTCTTTTGCGAGCTCGGTCAAATATCCGACATTGCTGACTGAACAGCCGCTCGCGGTAAGATACTCCGCAGAATCGGCTGACAACGGACTGAAGAGGACGAGTGAAAACAGTGCGAAGGAGATAAAGCAGAATTGAATCGTAATTTTTAAGATAGTCGCAGACATTTACCTCTCCGGTTGAAGCCTTGCAACTTTGTGTTTATTTTATCATCAATATGCGATGAAAACAACAAAAAACTTTTTTTTGCACAAAAGAGCGGAACGTCGGTTCTTCGGATAAAAAGCACGCATTGCTTCCATCATTACTAATCCTTATGATTGTTGACAGCAGTGTTATAGCGAGCTATCTTAGTATCAGAAGCTGTTTATATCCCTCCTGCCACTCTTAATACTAATGCATTCGAGATAAACTGATTCCGGGAAATCCGCGTATGAAAAAAAAATTAATACTCAGCATGGCCCTGTTTTCCGTGACGGTGTTTCTGCTCGCCTTCTTCGCGATAATTGCAATAGAAGTCACGACAAATAAAATGGGCAGTTTGTTGAGAAATCAGCAGCCTGAATCCTGGAAAGAGCATCTGGTGAACAGGATTCGCACTCTTCAGCCGGTTATCGGAGATGCCCAGGCCGCGTTTGAGCCTACACTTGTCCTCACACAGACGCTTGTACCGGAAATTGAAAAGGACCGGTATGCTGTCGGGAATAAAGAACCGGTGGAGAGCACTCAGGATGCGCTTGCAGAGATGGGACGTACAAAAACGAAGGTGTACATTCTATTGGGGCTCGTGCCTGTCGCGGCCCTTGCTCTGTCAATGTACCTTCTTTACGGATTCATCAGGCCGATCGACAAGCTGGTAAAGGGGGCCCGTCGGATAAAGAGCGGAGACCTGAGGCACCGCATCACCGGGCTGAGCGACGAGTTGGCCGAAGTAGCGTCATCCTTCAACGCCGTCGTGGAGTCCCTCGGGAAAGACAACCTCAAGATGCAATGGGCGGAACAACTGGTGGTTCTGGGAGAGATGGCCGGCGGAATGGCACACGAGATCAAAAATCCGCTTGCCGGGATCAAGGCATCGATCGATTTCCTGTGCTGCGATTCTTCCCTTTCGTCTGAAGGCCGCGAGATCCTTCTCCAGGCAAGCGAACAGATAAAGCGGATCGATACGCTCTTGAAAAGCATACTCAATTTCGCCCGGCCGCCGAAGCCGCAATTTATGCCGGTGAACATAAACGAGGTGCTGGATTCGACAATCAACCTTGCGCTCCATCATCCGCTCTTGACCGCGCGTCCCTCGATATCAGTTATTCGCGATTTCGTCAAGGTACCGACAACCATGGCGGACCCTCTTCAGCTTCAACAGGTATTCATGAACCTGATCCTGAATTCTGCGGATGCAATGCCGTCCGGGGGCGTCATCCGCTTCCGTACGGATGCCGATCAATCTCTGCGATGTCTGAATATTACCTTGAGTGATACAGGTCCCGGAATCAAAGAGGATATTCTTGACAAGGTTTTCCAGCCCTTCTTTACGACAAAATCGCACGGCACCGGCTTGGGCCTCGCAATTTCAAAAGGGCTGGTCGAACAGCACGGGGGCGCGATAAGGGCCGAGAACAATATTGCGACCGGCGGCGTGTCATTCGTCATATGCCTGCCCCTCCGCGAGGCAATCCCGCGATACGACCGCGAGGGGAACCGGACCCCGGAAATAAGCGCTCCTCGTCCATTGAACTGGATTACTACCTGACAGAAATAGACCAGAAAGCGGCAACAAAAAAGGCCGTCGTAAACGACGGCCTGCTTGAAAATGTCAATTCATTATAACGCGGTCAGGGAAAAACCGCGCCCTGTGTCGTACCGTGGACGGTAACCGCATCGTAATGCCTTGAATCAGCGTTCAGTTTGGCCGTCCGCTGCCGTGCCAATGCCTCTATTTCGCGGTCCAGTGCATAGCGGCTGGGCGCAGGCCGTAATTCAGCAACCGACCGCTGAAGATCCGCAGTCGCTTCCACCGCCATGTCGCGATGTCCGTTCTCGTGAGTAATCAGGTTCTTGATGTATCCATCCCATTTGGCCACCAGGGGCTGAGGCGCGCCGTCCGTGTTCACCCATTTCGGATAACGGAATGTTACATATACGCTTGCTTTGAAGGAATCCGGGGTACAGCCTTCAGTCGTGCAGTTATAGTCGTAATCCCACCTGATATGCCAGCTCGTGACGGAATCGTATGTTTTCCCATCGTCCCATTTGGTCCCATTCTCTCTCATCTGGCGGCGCAATTCTCTTTCACTCTGTCCGTTGATTTCATAGTACTCTATTTTTTCGATTACCTCAGGCAATACGGTCTTCATTATTTCAAGACCCGTATTTTTATCGATGCTCGCCATATTCACTCTATCTTCAGCTGCGAATATAGTCACACCGATCATCATAACGAGAATAAAACCGATTATTCCTTTCACCATCGTGAATACCTCACTTCTGATTTAATTGAGAGTACTTTCATGGTTGATGAAACCTTGGTAACATTACCCGGGTAAATCATTAGTTTCAGTGAGCCAAATCACATTCTTTATGTCTTTTTCCCTATAATATACTACTTTGGAAGGATAAAATGGAAGACTAATCGATTCAGCGCAGCATCGATTTGCAATTGAGCATAAAACGTGTAATAATTTTGTAGGGATTTAATCGAAAATCAATTAGCGGTGTCAGAAGATATAGAAGATTTGCGAGGAGGCAGATAGCCATGAAAAATCAATTTTTAAAAAAACTCGGTTTAGCGTTGCTCGTGCTGTTCGGATTTCTCTTACCAGGGTCAGGCAAGGCCGAAGTCAGTGTCAATATCAATATTCCCCTTCCGGGATTCGTCTTTCCGGCGCCGCCCGGCCTTATTGTAATACCCGGCACTTATGTCTATTACCCTCCTGACGCAAGCATCGATGTTTTCTTTTTCCGCGGATCATGGTATCGCTCGCACCGAGGCGGCTGGTACATCGCGAACGGCTATAACGGACCATGGCGCACAGTGGGCCCGAGAAGTGTGCCCCGCGCAATAGTGGATGTACCGCACGGATACCGCCGCATGTCCCCTGGGCACGAACGTATGCCGTATGGTCATGTCAAGAAAAACTGGCAGAGCTGGGAAAGAGAGCGGTACTGGGATAACGCGGGACGCGGGAAAAGTGAGAAATACGGCAGGGACGATCATGGGCATGGTGGGAAACGCGGAAGAGGCGATCAGGGAGGCGATGACCGTGGCCGTGGAAGAGGCCACGGAAACGGGAAACATAAAGGGTAGAGCAACTAGATAATTGCAAATTGCAAAATGAAAAATTATAAGAGCACTGTTGGCAATACCCTGTTGGAGAAATTCCAACAGGGTTATTGTTTTATCATACACTTGACGATCTCGCCGATAAACATTCTGTGGTAGTCCTTCAGCGGATACATACGCTCGATGCCCGGATCCAGAAACCGGGCAGGGCTAATGTCCTGGTAGTAGAGTTTTCTGGAGGCGAGTACGATTCTCGCCTCTTCGAAATATGTAAACCCGTTTTCGTTTATAGGCGTCAGCCCTGATTCCTTTACTTTATCAGTGTCCCTGCCGGAATGGCTGCCGCAAAACAGCAGGGCATCGCGATAGCGCTCCTCGAAAAACGAGAGCGTGAAATCGGCGGACCGCTCCATGAATTCGTAGGTATGCCGGGTCGGCCTTATAAAGCAGAAACAGACCTTCCTCTCCCACAGGATCCCCATCCCTCCCCAGCTGGCGGTCATGGTGTTGAAGGACTGCGGCGTTCCCGCGGTTATCAGCATCCAGTCCGACCCGATCAGCTTGAACGGATTATCGGTCAGAAGCTCCGGTTTTATTTCCTTGAATTGCATACTATAAACCTCCTGCAGAATGTTTTTGACCCCAAGCAAACAGTAAACGCTTTTTTGCCACAAATGCGCATAATACGCAAAGGAATTCAAAATCAAAACTCTCTTACGGTTTTCTTGCGCTTCTTGCGCATTTTTGCGGCAATATTGATGATCTCGTAAAAAGTCGTCTCCCCGGTGAAAACCGGGGTCCAGTGGTTATCGAACTTATTGAAAAGACTGGATACCGGCGTTCGCCGGTATGACGAAATTGGGTATTTTCTGACTTCTTACGAATGCATCAATATTCTTTGTTCGTCACTTTTTAATGGGCAGTCCGCAGTATTCTGAAGGATGTGCCTGATAGTAAGCACCAAGCCTCTCCCGCACCTGCTGTTGTTCCTGCTCCGTCAGCGATTCAAATGCCCTCCCGTATTTCCATCCGTATCCCCAGCGATACCATGTGGGGAAGACCGGCTGGCCGCCCAAACTGACCGCTTCATACATTGTGTCTGCAAGAGACTTGTTCCCGGTCTTCTCGTAAACGCAGTCGCGCAGGATCCTGTCAGCCTGTTTTTTCTCGTCCTTCGTTCCGCCCTGCCAATAAGCGATATCGTGGACAAAGCAGCACTCGCACCACAACTTGCGGTCTTTGACAGTGCCGTCCGGAAACAAGCTGCACCCGTCGCTCGAGAAGTCGCGAAGACCGCCGGCGCAGGCGGTTCCCCCAAGTAAGAGCGCGAAAACCGCAGCATGAACGATCAGACTCGAGTTCATGGTTTTTTTCCTTAATTTTACAGTTTGAACGCGCGCCTGACGCGCCGCCTTTGGCGCGTCGCTGTCGAGGCGCAGGTTAGAACCGATCTTTTTGTATAGTTGTTCTGGAATTGTCATTTAGATTATCGCGCGATAGATTTTAATTGCTTGTCAATATCGGTAATGAAGTCTTCAAGTGATTTAAGGAGTATCTCGATTTCAAGTACTTTCAAGCCATGGAATTTGCCTGTCTTTGTCCTGCCATTTCGATGGACAATATCATGACGAATCGCAATCCCACGATGAATATGATCAATCCTGTCCGGAAATTTAATTTCAAGCACATTTTCGTAAAGTATCTGAACCCGCGCTAAGTTATGCCAGACAATATCTAAAAGATATTCACTCACTTTTTTGTGTATCTGATTTTTCCAATCAAGAATATCTGTTACTGCATATTTTCGCTCTTTAAATTCCGGTACTGACTTTAGAAATTTTTCGATTAGGAGATCATTTGTTGTTACCTTGTGAAAGAAAGCATCGCATAAATAGGTTTCCATCGCTGTTATTGCAGCAGCATATATCATTCTTAATACCGGTTGCTTAACGTATAAGTCATTTAGCAACCTATGCTTCAACAGTCGCCTTATATTCGAAAGCTCTTTTGTAAATGTCTTTAAAAAATCATAATTGTCTTGCGCAGATGCATATAGAGCCTCATAAACTCTTTTAATTTTGTTTTCACCCTCACAGATTGGACAGCCAGTTCCCAGAATCGTTCGGTTTTTAATTTGGGCTAACCATTCATGTTCAGGGTTTATACTGCATACCCACCACACTTTTTTAGCGCTTGCTCTAGTTACTTGACTAGGGGTCAACCCCGAATTTTTTGTCGGGTGCCATTCCTTTGCAATTAGCGGATGGTTAATTGCGAGATTTGTTTTTTCCGTAACAGCATATCCTGAACAATGAGGGCATATTTTTTGACGCCCTTTGCTATGAGTTCTATTAGTTACCGTAGATTGCCACTCATATGTTGGATCTTTTAAACAGCGCCACCAAACCCGCCGAGCGCTTCCGGATAAAACATCTGTCGGCTTCAGATCACCGTTCTTTGTTGGGTGCCATTCTTTCGCCAAATCAGGAAATCTTTCCGCAAAGCTTGGCCGTCTGCTACAGTATGGACAACCACGCCCTTTTCTTCTATTATTTGCGGAGGCATGCCAGACATGCACAGCATTCCGTGGGCAAATCCACCAGATCATCTTAGAAGAACCTGGCAATACTTGATTTGGCATCAGAGGAAGATTCTTGGTCGGATGCCATTGCTTGGCTAACTCTGGCATTGCCTCAGTTATTGGTACATATCGGCTTTTGTTTTTGCGTGATGCTATGTTACATTTCAGACACCCCGTTTTATCATCAGCACGACTCGAAACTTTAGCCTGCCACACATGACCTTCTCGACATTTCCACCAAACAGTCTTGCTCATTCCGTGGGTAACATCATTTACCGTCAAAGACAAGTTTTTTGTCGGATGCCACTCGTTTGCAATATCTGGATGGGTATTTATGAGAGAGCGTTCGGCAATACGACATTGCTTGCATCTCGTATGCTCTTTAGTTCTATGTTGAATCGAAGAATGCCATTCATGGCCAGACTTGCATTTCCACCAGGCTTTTTTATTACTGAATGGAGCAACCTTATCAGGTGACAGATTTTCATTTTTTGCGGGGTGCCATTCTGCAGCTACTTCGGGATACAAAGCAGCTAATGATCTTTCTGGAGAGACTAATCGCCCAGCACAATAAAGACAGCCATATCCTTTTATAGAACGGTTTATGATTTTTGCTTGCCATGTGTGGCTAGGATTTTTCTTACAAATCCACCAAACAACACGATGCGACCTGGTAAAAGCATCTTCATACCGAAAATTACTATTTACGGTAGGATGCCATTCTTTTTTGAGTTCCGGATGCGTTTCGCTGAGTAGTTTTTTCATTTTCAATCTAACGCGGCGGTAACTCGCCGCAAGGCGAGTCGATGTTGACCGCCTGGTTGAGATCACTTCGAGTTTATGAACTCATATTTTTTAAGACTTGACGACCAAGCTCAGTTAGATTAAAACGTTCCATAGTTTCGGGTTTCTCGTTCCACGGGTCCTCGCCGGTAAATTTGCTCATTTCGATTAATCCGATTTCTATAATTGATTCAAGATGATCATCGTTGAACCCACTCTTATAAAGATCTTCGAATAACCCATCATAAGTAAGTTCTGGCATCCAATAGCCGTCAAGCAGGCGCAATAGTTCCAAAAGCCTCTGTGAGGTTCCGCAATTCACTAGCCGAACTATCCCTTCGATTCCTCCTCGATCTGAAATAGTGAGTGCGGATGCATTCAGCATTTCTAAAAGTTCTGACGCGACAACCAAGATTCTGAGCGAGGACAGCTCATCAATACGAGCACCATCGTGTGCTGTATAGTTTCTGTAGTATGAGAAGACACCTTCAAAGTATTTCTGCGCCACTTCTTGCAAATCGTCACCTAAAGGTACCCTGAGAAGGACACCCTGATGACCTTTGAATAGCCGCTGAATTAAACCTTTACCGAAAGACTCTGAGCCCAAGCGGCCCCTTTCGCGCAGCGCCAGCTCGACCTGAACCATTGCTTCTCGTGATGCATGTTTGTATTCCCCGGACTGATATAATGATAAACAATGCTTTTTTATCCGGGGAGCCAAAAGTTTCTTAATGTCAATCTCCATGCGTTAGCCTTAAATTCCCTTACTCGTAGCAAAATGTTTATCGAATGTTGCTCGAGCCTTATTGAAGCCAACCGTTGATATTATTTTTTCTTGCCCAGCGTTCTATCGCGCGAAATCCTAGATACTCGCTGTAATTTTCAGTAATATCCCACGCGCTAAGTCCAGGCAGGTCAGGAAACCACATGGATGCAATGCGTGACTTGAACTGCTCAAGTAATTTAGTCGGATCTATGGCATTGCCGTTCTTGTCTTTGAAATTCCAAACATCTGGGGCTGGCACCTCAGTAAGAAGAGGCAACCACGAACGTAAGCTTACCGTAACTTCCTCAGATTGGAGTGGAGCATCAGGCTTTCCAGACCTCTGCCATAATATCGCGCATCTTGTACAGGTGTGAAATTGATCATTCTTCAGTTGGCCCGACCGACCATATACAATGTCACACAGATATTCCGCATTGCGTTGCCTGTCAGATCTTGTCATAGTCCATGCGATTTTATGATTTCTCCAGAGACGCTCCAATATCCGATCACGGGGTGGGAACGGGTGTTTTAGGTCGAAGTGGAATGCAGGATCAAGATCGATTGCAAAATCTGCAGGGTCACTATCGGGCGAGAGAGAGCCAGCAATTTCTTTGATTTCTTCGATTATCTTGGGATATTCCTTTCCCCAAGACACGTAGCGCATCAACATATAATCTAGCAAAGTAATTCTGTCATTCTCCTCAACCTCGGTTGATGTGATACGTAGGAGAGGTAAACCAGCCTCTTTGCAGAGCCTGTTTTTGATAACGTCGTTCTCGATGCTGCGATCGTCAACAAAGTGATGTGCGCCATCAAATTCGACTGCAAAGACGGGCATATTGTTCCGCGTTACGAGAAAATCGAAGTGCGATCTCGTGTAATAGTCAAATTCCCTCTGTGATAATTTATCGCTTGCATCCTTTGCAATGACGTCTGCGACGCGAACCTTAGGTAATATGCGGAAGCCTTCTTTGGAAAGTTGCCTGCGAAGGATACTGTCAACATCCGATTCGCGGTTATGCATTATTGGTATTTTATGCATGTCTTTGTCTGGATCAACAAGTTATTATCGGAACGACTTACGGTAACATAAAATAAAGTTGGCAAAGGGATTTGAGCGTGATCCCCGGCACACCGCTAACCGACTTTGCTGGGATATTCGCGCCGAACCATCTGAATCACCTGGTCCAGTTTCTGCAAAAAACTTGACCTGTCGCGCTTGGAGAAGGGAGCCGGCCCCCCCGTGATCTCGCCGTTCCCACGCAGCTCTGCAAGCAGGTTACGAGTTGCGACAGCATCTCCGATGTTTTCCTCGGTGAAGGCCTTCCCCGTTGGGCCGATTGTGTGCGCACCAGCCTTGATGCATCGGCTCGCTAGAAGAATATCAGCCGTGATCACGATGTCGTGGGGAGTGACATTGGCAGCAACCCAGTTATCGGCCTCATCTAACCCATTGCCGACAACTTGAAGTACGATTCCATCCTCTGTGGGCACGCGCATCCAGGAGTTGGCAACCAAGGTGACACCTATATGATACCTGGCTGCAACCCGGTAGACCTCTTGTTTTACAGGGCATGCGTCAGCATCTACGAAAACATTCAGCAATCGATATCCTTGGTGACAAACTCAAAAGGACCAGTGAGGTTGTCTCTAACCAACCCATCGTTCAATTGTTGTGATTCGGGAATTGGCATTATTATTTTTGATGACTAAACACGCGCGTCACTCGCCGATCTTTGGCGAGTCGATGTGGACGCGCATGTTGAAATCACAGCATCGGGTTTCGCTTTGCTCTACCCGACCTACCCCTACTCTAAGCTATCTGTTTCTAAAAGTACTCGACGTATTAAGCCAGCCTGTTCCAAGGCTTTAGTGATAACGCTCGGATTAACATGCAGCCAGTGACCACGCCGCGTGATGTATTGACGAATCTGTGGTCCGAAGGTGGCTGCATTTGTGAATATTGGCTGTAGTGGATATCGGTAAAAATGCAAGCCGTCACTGTTGACCTCGACGAATTCAATTTGTTTTTTACCTATAAATGGATTACGCGTACGGTAGTAAAATAAACGCTTAGTGGTGTCGATATGCTTTCCAACGCTTATCATGAACGTGAAGATCGCCATAGTAATATCATCGTAGCCGTCATCGAAAATTTTTACTTTCTCTATTAATTCGTCCAGTGACCCGACCAGCCGAAAACGATAGTCTTCGGTTAACCCAATGAATACGTTAGCAGAGGAATCGATAGCCAAGTTCATACCATCGTCCGGTAGCTTAAGCCAGATCAGTGTTTTAGATTTCATATCGTGGTAGAGGCAGTCATGGATGACCTCACCTTCACGGCCGCAATTGCGGCACCGGTAACGATTCAGCTGTCTTTGGAGAAGCCTATCCTTCAGCTCCGGATCGTTGGTGACATTGACACTCTGATATGAACTAAAGGGTATTGCTGCACCACAAAGAGGGCAGTCGATGGTCTCTGTCAAAGGTAATGTCATCTTATTAACCTCATAATGAGGACAGGTGACATCGTGTGTCACCAACAAGAAGTGGCTTACGCTTGTTTTTTACTTGAACATATTTATGGCATTATCGAAATATTGCTTGGCTACGATGCTAAGCCTATCTGCAATAGCGGCTCGGTCTGCTTGCGAATCGAATTCAGCGACTTTACTGGCCGATTGCCGAAAGTGCTCTCCGGCGACCCGATCTTGCGGTGACAAGGCATCCATTTCTGCGCAACGTCGGAAGATGAATGAGCTTATAGAGCCTGGCGTTGAACCTTCCTGGATTTCATAATCTACAATGGCTTCATTAATCGCCTTTATCATGAACTGAGGGGTAGCCCATTCGTACTTCTTTCCGAAGGTATTATTAAAAATAGCTATCAGAACATATATCTGGTGAGCTAATGCTTCTGTGTATAGCCAAGCCGATGCTTGCTCGTTAAGTCCATAGTCTTCAGCATATTGAGCAGAGAAGAACCCACTTTTTAAAATGGACTTGGTACCGCATTGGAGTTTTTCGGATGCTTGCTCTTTTTTTGATAGGCCGAACATTCAGTGCCTCCACATATTAACAAGTTATTCTACGGACGGCCCGACGTAATGCGAATTTATTTCTACCGAGCCTATAGATCAGGCAAGTATATGTATTTCTTAATTTTACAAATTGACTAATATGCAGTTCATGGAATAGCTGTTTGGAAACCACTAATATCCAGTTTCGGGTATTACCAAATCTGGACATGCACGGGGAGGAGATGAGAGAGGTTTAATCTTTACCGGGTGATTGGCCCCGTTCAAACAGAGCCTACTATAAGATTCTTTAAATAGCAAGAAGTCCGGAGAAGATTTGGAGGAGAATTTTTGGGGTATGCGTCGAGAGGCGAAACATGTTTTTGATTTTCTATTTTTGTGAAAACTGGATTACTTCGCGCAGTTTATCCTGAAGTAACTCGGGATTCGCAAAAACAGTTGAATATTTTTTAATGGGGCTCTTAGAATTTGTGCGCGTACTGCTGGTAAAAATCGCAGGTGCGGCAGTGTGCGATTTTTTCAAGACTCGTAGCCTTTTCTATTGTGCCCTTCTCGCATTTCGTTCCGGTAACTTTCCAGCAGTCCAGCCCGCGGTCCGGATACGCAGGGCAAGCTTCATATGTAGCTTGCAAACATTTTTTTAATTCCCAGCAGTTCATCCGATCCCTCCTGAATATGTTTTATTCTGACAGGATCCAAAGATGCCGATCTCGCTCGATGAGCCCTTATTAGAAACCATGGCAACTGTACAGTATGTTGTAAATAATTGCAACAAAAAAATGGGGAGAAAAGTGGGGCGGATATGAGCGACAAACTGGTTGTTTGGAAAACTTATTGCAAAATGCATATTGCAAATTGAAAAATGCAAAATTATTAAATGCCAAGAGCTGCGCGATGATTTCTCCAAATCTATCCGAGGTTGAGCGAAGACACCCCAATTTTCCGAAGAACGGTTTTAAAAAAGAAAAGCCGTTAGAGATGCACCTCTAACGGCTTTCATTTCCGGTACTCTAGAGTCCGGTTAGAACCGTGCTGCCAAGACCGCATCCAGCGCGTTTTCATCTTCAAAACCGGAATTATCGGCGCTGAACATGGAGTAGCTTACTCTGACTGAATAGCGTGGTGTAAAAAAGTAATCGCCTCTCGCTGCCCAGGTTGTTCCTTCGTTCGCTTTATCGTCCCCTGTACTGACTGCAAGACCGAGTCCGGCGCTCAGCGCCCTGTTAAAGAAGTAGTCGCCTGCCACGGCAACGTTCATGTTATCAAGTGTCGCGCTGCCGGTATCGCGCTTGCCGGTTCCAATGCTTCCATTCAACCCGATGGTTCTGCCCATCATGTCTCCAACATATTTTGCAAAGACACCGTAACCCGTATCAGTTATATCCGATAAACCGGTTATTTCCGTCTTCACATTGTTATACTCTACACCGGCAAGAAGACCGTCCATAAAGTAATTGCCGGCCCTGAGACGAATGTCGTTGTCCTTCGTGCTGCCTCCCGAATCAAGATCTATATCCGATCTGAATAATCGGCTCTGAAAACAAAAGGAAAGCCGGGCTTTGCATAATTTAGGCCGACGCCAAACCGCGGCCCGTCTCCTACATGTGTCTATGTCGATGTTCTGTAAGGTCAGGATGCCGCTTCCGATACGCTCCAGGAATGCCGCCTCTCTGTAGGGATGGTCTCGGGTGTTAACGGGCTGGAAAAAATATTCCCCTGAAACGCCTATGGCTGTGGTATCAATAGTTCATCTATCATGCTGAAGAGGCCGGAAACCTCCGCCTGATAACGTCTCCTGTCCGTATGCTGCGACAGACGCCGAAAATAAACATTACGGCAAAGGTGAGCATGACCACGCTGCTGATAATTTTTCTCATATCTGTCCTCCTTCCTTTTCCTCCGTGGGTACCTCCGCTCCAAAAAAGCTTGAGCTTGAGGCTTGCTCTCTCTCCTCACGAATAAGGCATACTGTTACCGAATCTGAAAACTTGTGAAATTCTCTGCCCCTTTTATAATTAAAACTGTAGCACTGCGAATATAAAAGGTAAATGGGAAGAAAGGATGAGTATCTTTATATACTGCAAAGGACGCAACAAGGAAGGGAATATTATTTAAATATACGCGCACGCCTCTCAAAAAAAAGGGCTTAGAGGTTTTCCTCTAAGCCCTTTCCGATCCTTGGAACAATATCTCACAGCTTTGTGTTACAGTAGGCTGCATCCTCTTCTTCGATCTGGTTTCCTGAAGCCGAAGTTGAGTCGGGCGGATATGAAGTCTCACAGCCTGTTGGAGTGTATGTTGAATTGCCGTCAGGAAGCAGGCTGCCTGAACAGGCCGTGCCATCGACTGTAAGCAGTTCCACTGAAAAGGTGGGAAAAGTGTAAATTATATTTTCACTGCGGGTCGACATGTCTGTGGCCCACGTATTGGAAGTGAGTTTCCCGCCGTTTCCACTTGAATTCGACATCTGTCCCCACTGGCTCCACGATCCATCATAATCCGAAACCGGCCAACCCAATATACCATCAAGAACGAAGAACGCCGAACTGGCGATCACTCCGGTCCTTCAGTAAACATGGGTGCGCTTTGTGGAAGACGAGCCTAAATTACCAAACTTAGTGGCAAGCGTATTGCTAGCCAGGAAACGATAGTGCAGAGATGAATCGAGAAGTTCGGTCTTGTAATCCATGGCTTGTGCGCCCTTTACACGGCCCTCGAAAACGGTATAGTCTGAACCCGGGCTAAACGCTCCTGCCGTTGAGCCCTTTACGCCTGCGTACGATCCGGCCGTGGATGCGCTTCTCATGTCAATAATTGCGTCAGTGCCCGCTTCTGCCGCCGCGATCATATCACTGAACGAAGATCTGAGATCTGTCCGAAGCGAAGCGTTATTTTTTACGCTATAGGTGGATGGTGTAACTGTGGGCGACGTCGGGCCTGTTATCCAATATCCAGAATGATACGCTTTGTAAGCAAAATTAAGTCCATCAACGACCTTGAGCTTTTCCTTGGGGAAGCCCCAGTATCTCAATGTGAAGTACGTCCTTGTCACATTGAGCATTGCTGATGCCGCTTTAGCTTGAACCTCGGTGGTATCGCCGCTCGTCAAGACAATGGTAGTGTTCCCGTCTATTCCATATTTCTGAATGAACGCATCCACCGTGGCGCCGGTTGGAACCATATTAATATCTTTAGCCGGCCCTTCCTTACGTGTCTCCATAATGCTTCCGGTGCCGCTACAATAAAGTGCGCCGGAGATATGGCCTGCAGAATATGTTGTCGCAGTCGTGATGTCAAGGATCACTACACGGTTCGTTCCTGTAGTATTTACGACCCCGCTTACTATCATGTCATGCAGGGCGGTGGTCGTAATCAAAGAAGTCAGACCAGAGCTCTCCGCAGTAACCGTAAGACTTGTCGCGTTCGAAATAGATCCACTGGTCGCAGTAATGGTTGTTGTTCCGGCGGAGATCACTGTGGCAAATCCCTTGCTGATCGTCGCAACGCTCGTATTCGAGGAACTCCATGTGGCAGTTGCGCTCAGGTCCTGTGTGGTGTTGTCGGAATAAGTACCCGTTGCCGTAAACTTTTTTGTTCCGCCGACAATGCTCGGGTTTAAAGGAGTGATACTGATTGACACTAGCGAAGTGGCCGGCGTGCCGTTATCATCATTATCTGAACAGCCGCTTACAAAGAGGATGGTGAGGATGAGAAGCATTGAAACTGTCAAGAACCGCCATGCTAAGCTTTTCCACTGCTTTTGCTGATTGCTAAAATTCATTTTTGCCTCCTTGGATTAATTTTGAATCCACAGACGCTTACGATACCCCCTTTCCCTTAGTTTATTATTTGAAGCTCATCGCGACGCAGATATTAATACTTAAGTATATTCTAACACAATAAATGTATCTCCGGATGCGCTCTTTGTCAACACAAAACGCCGCTTAATTGCCTTATATTTATAATTATTACAAGATATTAGATTACGAATTGAACTCATTTTTTACAACGGGGTCGTGGGATTATTAGAAAAAAAGAAGGAACGAAGGGTCAATAAGAGTACTTCTGTAACCTCTCAAGCACCTCTATGTGCAGAAATTCGGATGGAACGATTCGGAACTCGACGCTGTTCCTGTTCGGTTCGTGCGGGCTCGTGGCCTGAGCGACAGCCGCAAAATAATGAGGATAGCGCACTCCGAGTTCGGGCTGCTCTTGAAAGAGAGCGTCCTGGATGAGCCCCATCATGCGCTGCGCTTCGATGCGCTCCATGTTGTGGCCGCCCCTTGCGCCGCCATAGGAAGGAAAACGGGCGATGATCAGGACGAGGCTGATTTCCGATCTCGTTTTCTCGTCTTTCATCAACGTCAGGAAAATACGCGCAAGCTTCTGCATTTCGTCCCGAGCCGACAGGTTCAGTATGAGGCCTCCCGAATACAGGAGCGATTTTTCCACAAGGATCGAACTTGATTTGAGCCTCAGGCCGCTGGGTGTTTTTGGGCCGAACTCTTTTTCGAAGGTCTTACCGATGCTGTTCGTAAATTCGTTCCGGGGCTGCGAGAGAGCAAGGGCCGGCTCGAGGAACCGCTGGATCTTTACCGCGCGGTAATAAAGGAGTCCGCTCAGGAGCACCATGCCGATGAGCAGCAGACTCAGGAGCGGACCGGGCGGCGGAAGATAATGCCAGACTGACCTCTCGTTCATGGAGTGTTTTCCTCCAGAAGACCGCTTTTTTTAATGGCGGTTTTAAAATCACCTTCTGATAACCCGGTCGGATGATGAATGGCCTTGTTCCGGAGTCCGAGCAGGTCGCTGAACAGGCCTTTTTTAAATGGGCTGATCGCTCCGGTCTGCTCCATCTCTTTCAGGTTTTCGGAAAGCAGCGGAAAGGTCCGGCCGAGCACCGTTGCCGTGAACGACTTCAGCCGCTTTTCCAGATAATAACCGAGAAGAAGCGAAGCCACTACCTTTTCTCCGGTCCGGTAGTATTCCAGGGCCTGCTCTGCCGATACGTCGCCCCTGACGATGCCGATGTTCTCCCCGGACTCGATCTCACCGGGCGCCAGGCGCTGTATCTTCTGATAGACTTCGAGGCATTTATCCAGCATGTTCTTTTCAAGGTACGATTCGGCGAGAAGAAAGAGCTCGCGCACTCCGTCCACGCCCTCCCTCTGCGTGTTCGCGAAGTCGAAGGCGCGCCGGATAGCGTCGGTCTTGTTGTCTTTTTTGTCCAGCACGTCGAAATGCCTGGCCCACCGCTTGCCCTTCAAAACATTGTCCTTCGTAAAACGGAAGAGTCGTTCGGACACTTCGTGTTTGTCAAGCTTGCCGCTGATGACGATGATGTTTAAGGTCGGATGCGTTTCAAACAGTTCGGGGAGGGCGTCGATCCCTTCATTCAGCCGGTCGAATTCTATGTCGAGGGTCATCAGGTCGAAAACACCGCTTGTCAGGATTTTGAACGCTTCCTTGACGCTTACCGCCTCGGAAAAACGGAGGTCATCGTCTTTCCCGTTCAATGCACGCTGGATCTCGAGCTTCAGCAGTTCCCGGTCCTCGAAGTCGTCGTCGGCAATCAGCACCTTAAACATCCGGCGTCTCCTGCACGAATGGAAATTTCAGGATTATTTCCGTCCCGATTCCGGGCGCCGTATATTCCTTGCCGATCCTGATTTTCCCGGCGTGGAGCCCTATAACATATTTGGCATAATAGAGTCCCTGTCCCCACCCCTCGCCCGTAGTCCTCCCTTTATAAAAGCAGATGTCAGCTTGCTGCTCATCCATCCCGACTCCCTGGTCGCGCAGCGAAACCGTGACATACTGCCTCCCGGCGTCCCGGTCCATTGCGCAGGAAATCGATACCCGCGCACGGGCCGCACCGGGTTTCTTATACTTGATCGAGTTGTCGATTAAATTTTCGAATACGGTCCTGAGCAGCGGCTGCGCGGCGTAGATCATCGGCACCGAGGCATTGTCCTCGAATACTATTTCGGCAAGGTCCCCGTACTGGGCCGTAACATCGCCAAGCAGCGAAGTTATGTCGATATTCTTAAACTCGACCAGTCCCGCTTCGCGCTTGTCCGAGATTTTTTTAAATATTTCTATGTCGGCGAACAGCTTATCCAGGTTATCATCGATGCGCTCTCTGGCGTCTTCCGGCAGAGTGGGAAGAAGATCAATCCTGCGCTTTATCCTTCCGAGGTTGTTTTTGAATTCATGCCCTATCGTAGCCGATATATAGCGAATGAATTCATTTCTCCGCGCTATTTCCTGGTTCTTCAGCACAAGGAAAATGTTCTCGCGCACCCGTCTCTGTTTTTGCTGGTACACTACGGAAAGGTATATAACGAAAGCAGTGAAGCAGACGATCATTGTGATGAAGGCGTAATGGGAAACCCTGTTTGACGCTTCGAGCTGAGACTGCATGATGGAAAGGCGTTCTCCGAGACCGGCCTCTACAGGGATGGACGCCTTCCAGGGCATTAGTCGGAACTCCAGCTGCTCAAATGGCGGGAAGAACCGTCCGGTATAGACCATGGCAAGAACGAGCCACACAAAAAGCATGAGCCCTGCCAGCGCAAGTACTCGTACCTTATATTCAATACCCTGATCCGACATGGTTTTACACTTTATTCCAAAATGCGGGTCATTACAACAAAAATTTCAAAGGGAAACCGAAGGCCGGAAAACGGACCCAAGGCGAGCGGTAACAGTTTCGACAGGCGGAAGACTCAGGAAGCAATCGGCTGCAGGGGAGGCATCGTCAATGCAGGTTTGGAACGCGCCTCCTCCATAACGGACGATATCTTCTGAAGAACGTCCTCAAAATTGAATGGTTTTTGCAAGCAAACAGCTGCGCCAAGCATGCGAACCCTTTCTGCAACCTCAGTGGAACGATATCCCGTCATCGCGAAAATCGGCATGCTCGGCATCTTTCTTTTTATGACCTCTATAAGCTGATATCCGTTCATGACCGGCATATCCAGATCGGTCATGATAAAGTCGACCGGAACCGACTGGATTATTTCAAGCGCCTGTTTGCCGTTGCCGGCAGTAAGGACAGTACAATCCGGCACGCATTCGGCGAAATACAGAGAGATCATCTGGAGAATAAAGGCATTGTCATCGACGGCGAGAATGGTTTTCATCTTTATATCCTCGAGCTATCTTGATGATCGAAAATAGCTCTCCGGACGATAAAAAACTGTGATCACGATCACTTTACCGGCATGATGGTTGAACTGAAGCGCAATGAACGGAAGGAACGCTCAATTTGGCAAGAGCATACGGCGTATTGCATCCTCATGCTTGCAAGACCTGCGGATTTACGTCAGACTTTTAAAAGCAATTTCATGTACGTCCTTCGATATTTTCGGTGTGTGGAGAATTCGCTCGAGCTGTGCCTTCATCAGTGCTTTTCTTTTTTCGTCGTATCGTTTCCACAATATGAAGGCTGTGACGAGCCGGGCCGCGATCTGCGGGTTTAACGGATCCAGAGCAAGGACCTGGTCCGCGAGAAAGGAATATCCCGCGCCCGAGGGGTCGTGGAAGCGGAGGGGGTTACCCTGAGCAAAAGCGCCGATAAGCGCCCGGACCTTGTTCGGGTTTTTTAAATTGAAGGCCGGATGGTGCATCAGCTGTTGCACGGTATTCAGGGTATCGGGCAGTCGCGATGTGGCCTGGATGGAAAACCACTTGTCGAGAACAAGCGGATCGTTTTCCCATTTCCGGTAAAATTCCGCAAGCAGCTCTTTGCGCTCCGGGCAATCGACGTTTGCGATGTTCACGAGGCTTGCCGTCACATCCGTCATATTGATCGTTGACCGGTATTGCTCGATGCAGAGTTTCCTGATGCCGGGCTCGTCGAGTTCCATAAGATAGGCCAGACAGATGTTCTTGAGACTTCGTCGTCCGATTGCTTCCTGGTCCAGGCGGAAGGGTCCGCTTTCCTGATTTGTGTAATACACGGCCAGGAACGTCTGCTTGAGCTCGGAAGCGAGCATTCGCTGCATGAAACGCCGGGCCTCGTGAACCGAGGCCGGATCGACCACGTCCAGGAAATCAGCCAGATAAGACTCGGACGGGAGTGACAGCGCGTACGCCTGGAAGGCCTTGTCAGCCAGTTTGCTCTCGAGTATTCGGTTGAAGGAGCTGATGAATGAAGGGTCGAGTTCAAGCTTCTTTTTTCGTTGATGGTCGCGTATCAGTTCCAGGAGGATTTTGACCGCGAGTTGCTGTCCTGCGTCCCAGCGATTGAATTCGTCGCTGTCGTTTGCCATGAGAAAGAGCAGCTCTTCGCGCGAGAGGTCAAGGCTGACCTTTACAGGAGCCGAAAAATGCCTCAGCACTGACGGGACCGGTTCTTCCGGTATATCGGTGAACACAAACGTTTCTTCCGGTTCCCTCAACTGAAGTATTTTCGTCCCCGCGTCACTGCGTCCTTCCGTCTCCCCCTCGAGTTTTAAGGCCATGTCCTTCCCGTCTTTCCCGAGCAGTCCGACCGCGACCGGTATATGCATCGGCTTCTTGTCCGGCTGGCCCGGCGTGGGTGGGCATTTCTGCCTGATTGTCAAGGTATATGTTTTCGTCTTCCGATCGTATGTCCGGGTCAACCGCAGTAAGGGAGTCCCCGCCTGTGAATACCAGAGCTTGAACTGTGCGAGGTCGGCCTGATTCGCATCCTGCATCGCTTGTACGAAATCATCCGTCGTGACAGCCTGGTGATCGTGGCGCGAAAAGTAGAGGTCCGTGCCCTTGCGGAACCGCTCGGGTCCGAGGATTGTATGAAGCATGCGTATCACCTCGGCGCCTTTATTATAGACCGTAAGCGTGTAGAAATTATTGATCTCGATATACGATTCCGGTCTCACGGGATGCGCCATCGGTCCGCCGTCCTCGCGAAACTGATGCGTGCGAAGAATGTTCACGTCGCTGATCCGCTTCACTCCCCGCGACGTCATGTCCTCCATGAACTGCTGGTCCCGAAAGACGGTGAAACCTTCCTTGAGCGAGAGTTGGAACCAGTCCCTGCAGGTTACGCGGTCTCCGGACCAGTTGTGGAAATATTCATGCCCGACAACGCCCATGATGCCCTGGAAATCCGCGTCCGTGGCCGTATCCGGCCGGGCCAGGACGTATTTCGAGTTGAAAACGTTCAGCCCCTTGTTCTCCATTGCGCCCATGTTGAAGTCGTCCACGGCGACGATCATGAACACATCCAGATCGTATTCCCTGCCGTAATTCTCCTCGTCCCACTTCATCGCGCGTTTGAGCGATGCCACGGCATATTCGCATTTGTCGCTGTTGTGATGCTGAACGTAAATATGAACATCCACCTTCCTCCCGGACATTGTCGTAAACGTATCGCTGATACGTGCAAAATCACCGGCAACCAGAGCGAACAGATACGCGGGTTTCGGGAAAGGGTCGTGCCATTTGGCGAAATGGCGGTTGTTCTTAAGCTCCCCCGAGTCGATCAGGTTGCCGTTGGAGAGGAGGACCGGATATTTGGATTTGTCCGCAATGATCGTCGTGAAAAATATGGACATGACATCGGGCCGGTCCGGGTAATAGGTTATCTTGCGGAAACCTTCGGCCTCGCACTGCGTGCAGAAATTGCCCTTCGAGAGGTAGAGGCCCGAGAGTTCCGTATTGTCCCGGGGATTGATCTCGGTCTCGATCTCGAGAACAAACCGATGGGGCACCGGAAGGATCGAGAGCGATTCGCCGTCGCGCTTATAGTCGCGTTCGGTCAAACGCTGCCCGTCGAGCACGATCGACCTGAGCACCAGATTCCTGCCGTTGAGAACAAGCGGGGGTATCTCCTGGCATTGCTCATGGCTGCACGCGACTGAAAGGACGGACTTGACAATTGTCCTCGTCTCGTCGAGTTCGATCTGAAGCATCACCGTATCGATACGGTAGTCGGGGGGTCGGTAATCTTTGAGATAAACGGCAGTATGCCTTGCTGTAGTTTCGTTTTTTGTCATGGAAATATTGAAGTTCTCCCAACTCCGTCCTGAGGCGACAGAGCATCCCGGTTCTTAAGAATGCGAAGCTTATTCGAGCGCAGTTTGTGACAAGATTCATGATGAACGATGAAGGTTCTTATAGGTTATTATAACAGAGCCGGAAGATGCAGGCTTTAATGTTTTAGTTAATTCCGCGAGCTGAAACGAATATCCAGGGCGTCTGAAAAACCTTTGACAAATGCTTGTTTAACGCAGTCAAGCGAAATATCCCTCCCCGTCTCCCGCCGGATGCACGTAACGACGTCATTGGTGCATCGACTCCGGATGATTCTGGACTCGAGCGAGCGATCATATTGGATCAGTATCGAGCCGTGTTGAAGAAAGGCGCCCGGTATTCTCCGCTGCGCGCTTCCGGCGATCTTTTTCCCCGCGACAAGGATCTCGTACCAGGATGGCGAGGAAAAGCACGCAGCATCGTCCGAGTTTCCTTTTACGAGATGTGCGTTCCTTCCTCCACGCGAAACCATCTCAGCGCGGATTCCGAGATTGCCGAAGCCCGCGAGCATGCCGCGTGCGATAAGCTTGTATGTTTCCAGGATGCTGTTCGGAAAGAGCGTGTTATCGGTCCTCGCGATAATACTGTACGTCAGTTCATCCCGATGAAGCACTGCCCGTCCTCCGGTAACACGCTTCACAATATCGACGCCGAGTTCTTTGCAGGCCGTAACGTTGACCGCTTCCTCAATTTTCTGGAACCTGCCGAGAGAGACCGCCGCCGGGCTCCATCCGTAAAGCCGGAGCACAGGCACGCTTTCCCGTGCCTGGGCGCGGGTCAGCAGATCTTCATCAAATGCCATGTTGTAAGCGCCGGTATTAAAGCCCGTATCGATGAGGTTCCAGGTCTGCATGTGGCTATGTAATAAGGCCCCTTTGGACGCAGATAAACGCAGATGACACGGATTAAAATACGAGAGTCTAATTTACTCAAAAACGTCATTCCTGCGAAGGCAGAATCCAGTCTTGTCAGGCGATGCTTTGCTGCCTTATCAGCGTTTCCCGATTTTTCCGCGTCCCAATTCCTTTTAGATTTATTTGTCCGTTTTATCATCCGGACTCTGCCGGGCAATCCCAACTATTTCCCGTACAGGGACGGCTCGTTGTTCGGCCTGGTCTTGAAACGGCGGTAGGACCACATGTATTGTTCGGGCATTTCGCGCACCCATTTCTCGATTTCCTCATTCATCCGCCGGGCATCGGCCTCAGGGTCGTCAGTCGGGAAATTTTCCAGCGCGGGATGCAATGTGACTTCGATCCCCCGCCCTTTGGGCATGAGGCGGGTAATACAGGGAACGACCTCGGCGTTCGTGATCTGAGCGATCCGGCTGAGAGCCATCACGGTCGCCGTCGGTATTCCGAAGAAAGGAACGAACACGCTTGCGCGCTCCCCCATGTCCTGATCGGGTAGATAGTAAAACGGCATGCCCTCCCGGATATGCCGAATGATCGGCTTGAGGCTTGCCAAGCGCTCTATAGTAACTGCGCCAAATCGCGTGCGTCTTTGAAACATATATTCGATAAGCGGATTTCTAGCTTTCCGGTACAGGGTTACGACAGTCTTCTCGATCGATGTGCGTATTCCGCCGATGTCCAGCGCGATAAAATGCGGCGCAAGCAGTATCACGTTCTTGCCTCGTGCATATGCGTCGTGCACATAGTGGGAGTTGTGGAGCTTGATGAAACGCTTAATGCGCCATTTCGGCGCCCACCAGCCGACGCCGAGACAGAGAACGGCAAAGCCGCAAAGTCGAAAATGGGCTTGTACCATGCTGCGCCGCTCACTCGGAGCACGATCTTGAAAGCAAAGCTCGATGTTCCTGGCCGCGATACGGCACGCAGGGGAGGGCAGCCAGTAGAAGAGCCAGCCGATCGCACTCCCCAGCACCCACAGGACGGAGCGCGGCATCCAGCTCAGCAGCATCATGGACCCCAGCACCGGCCATGCGTACCAGTACCGCGGATTAAGAAAGGTTTTCAGAGAAATGGCGGATTCCATAATTTATACAAAAAAATATCTCGGTCCGCGCCCGGCGTTTACGTACCAGGCGAGACCGGAACCAAGTACTCGCACCCAGTGTTTACCAGTGCTTGCTGCGTACAATAGTTATTTGGCGCTTACTTTTGATGTTGCACAAAAAAGCCTGAGAATCGAAGGACTCTCAGGCTGGCTTTTCTCCCCGCTCACGGCGGTTTTTTTAAATGCTTCAGCCGCCCCCGCCGCCCCAGGAAGCCCCGCTTGTTCCGCAGCTCGAATGGTCAGCTCCGGGCGATGAGAACCTGGAAAGCATTTTTTTTGCCTTCTTCTCGCTGCAATAGGGACAGACTGTTTCTTCCACTTTATGAGTCATGGACTGCAAGAGCACGAAATCCTTGCCGCACGCCTCGCAGACATATTCATAGAACGGCATATTGACTCCTCTCAAAATCTCAGCTGATAAATTGTCCAGTACAGGCTTTATCGCCCGGTAAAAAAAGTGCTTTATAGTACTGCACGGAGCGGAATCCTGTCAAGGCAAAAAAAGTAAGGATCACATATTGTTGACTTCCTGCGAATGGCTGTGATATTGTTACAGTAATTTAAGGCGTTTAAGGAGGAGATGATGCGCAGCATAATGGTCACGCTGGTTTTCATAGCGATAATTACCGCCGGGATTCAGTCTGCGTCCGCTCAAGAACCCCTCTTTGATACGGAAGCCTCGACAAAGCATATCGAGAAAGGGATAGATCTTCTGAAAGAAAAAAAATATGAGCCTGCAATTTCCGAGTTGGAGGAAGCTGTTTCTATCAATCCGGACGCCGAAGGCTACTATTATCTGGGATACGCTTACTATATGAAAGGCAGGAAGAATGATGACGCCGAAAGCAGGAAAAAGTCGATGGAAAGCTTCAATGAAGCATATGAGTTGAACCCCAATTTCACGCCGAGCCGGTATAAACCCGTGGAACCTGTTGAAACGGACAAACAGGCTCCGGTTCCTCCCGCTTCCGAAACTGAGCCCGGTTCAACTCAGCAGTCTCAAAAAGCCCCTTCTCAAGACCAACCTCTCCAGCGGACTCCGCGGAGTGAGCCAACCGGGACCAGCGGCTGAAAAGTCGCGGACACAACCTTTTTGCTTTCTTGTTGCTCTTCGGATCGGGGATTGATTCCACGTTCGGAAATCAGCTCCTCTATTTCACCATTACGGTAACATCCTTTATCGAACTCCCGACAACAAACACTTTGTCATTGTTAGAGTTACTGTCGGCAGGAACCACGAAAAAACCATTTGCTTTACTTCGCTCCTTCGAAAGAAAAAACCCTTTAGACCATGGAATTTCCCCTTCGATAAAACCCACCAATGACTCCCTGTCGTTAAACTTGATATAAACTTTACGGCCGGTATTCGCATTAATGCCGAAAGCCTTTCTCTCACGGCGTTCCTCGTCGCCGTCAAAAGACTTAATGAAATAAAGGGCCTTGAGCTCGGCAACGGGAATATCAACGACATTGCCGCTCTTTACTTCCTGAACCATAATAGTTTTCGACTCCGACGAGAACCCATTGGTGTACCCTTTGACCACTCTCCCGTCATTGAACCGCGCAACAACCTGGTTTCCTGTTCCCATCGCCCCTCCCTCTTCGTTTCGCGCTTCACAATTATTACCCAGTGTGGGTTATTACAGCATATTTTTGCGTAATTATCAAGCCTATAAATTCAGCTTTTACAGCGAATTTATGATTTGCCCGATTTTTCCTGCGTTTCGTTATATCGCAAAAGAAAATAGCATTAACTTTCATTTTAGCGCTAAAATAACACATTACGGCTTGTCTTCTATAAAACCAATTTGACTGTATCGGAATCTTGTGATAAAAAAGTTATAATGATAAAACATATTTTCGGTAAACTTAAATTTAAAATTGCTCTCTTCATTACCATTCTGCTTTTGGTCACTGCATCTATTTTCACTGTCCTGACGGTAAATACCGTGAACCGGTATATTATGGACGAAGTCATAAAGCGTGCAGAGTCGCTCAGCAAGAGCACGGCAGCTTTGGCCCCGTATAGCATTCTTTCGGGTGATTTACTCGGAATGATCAATATTGTTTCGAAGGTCAAGGCGGCAAATGAGGATGTGGAGTACGTGATAGTCACGGATTCCGGCATGAACATAATTGCGCATAGCAATATGACAAATACCGGCGGTAGATTTACTCCGTCCCCGGGCAAAACTATCCAGAAAGCAGGGGACGGGACTCATATCTATGAAGTAAAGAATGAAGCAGATCGTTTTGAAATTGTTACGCCGATGATCTTCAATAAAAAGCAGGTAGGCTTATTCGTCATCGGCATGAATAAGTCGGCCTTGCTCAGGGCGAGGGCGGAAACGCGCAAAAGAATCATTGCGGGATTCGTGATCGTTATAATGCTCGGCATTGGTTGTATTATTGTGCTGTCCTCCTTTGTGACCCGGCCGATCAAAGAACTTTCCCTCGGCGTACGGGAACTCAAAAGAGGCAAAAGTTCTCGGCTGAGAATTTACGCGCACGATGAACTCGGACATTTGACGGCCAGCTTCAACCAGATGGCGGAATTGATTACACAGCAGCAGACGAGGCTTACGGATTCTGCAAGAGAGCTGGAAGAAGCCTATCGCTCGACAGTAAAAGTGCTTGCCGCGGCAATCGACGCACGCGATCCGTATACTCTCGGCCATTCAACGCGGGTCTCAAAATTATCATTAAAAATCGGTAAAGCAATGGGGCTTGCCGGCTCAGAGCTTGAAGATCTGGAATTGGCAAGTCTTTTCCATGATGTCGGAAAGCTAAAGATGCCCGATTACCTTCTGCTGAAGGAAGGTCCTCTGGACCCGCTGGAACGCGATGAAATCGCAAACCATAGCGAATTCGGTGCGGCTATTCTGAGCAGGGCCTCTTCACTTCAGAAATACATCCCGGGCGTGAGACATCACCATGAGTGGTTCAACGGAGAAGGCTATCCCGACGGGCTTCGAGGAGAAGACATTCCGCTTCACGCGGCAATAATAGCTGTGGCTGATGCCTTTGACGCCATGACCTCGGCGCGTCCCTACAAAAAGCCGTTTTCTCATGAAGAAGCTCTCCGGGAGCTTACCCGATTTTCCGGCAAGCAGTTCGCTCCCCGGATAGTCGCGATATTCCGTGATGTGATCGAATCGGAACCGCTGTTTGTTCAGGAGTTTTTAGCAAGAGAATGATGCAGGTGGTCAGGTCCCATCAAAAAAACCCGCAGATCTGATTACATAGTTCCATTCAAATAGCTTTTTCTTTTCGTCTCGGGAAACCGCTCTATCGCATAGCGTAACATGGTGCGTGGCATTGTCCTGTAATGCCGCACAAGAAATCTTTCCTCGGCCGCCAAGTCGCGTTTGCCCACCTCACGAAGCATCCAACCGACGGCTTTCTGGATGAGGTCGTGCTCGTCATTGAGAAGAATCCGGGAAATCCCGAGGGCGTCTTTATAATCGTTCTCTTTAATAAAGGCAAATGTTGCCAGAATGCTGATTCTTCGTTTCCATATATCGTTCGATTGAGCCAGCTCAAAGAGCAGGTCCCGAGGTTTATCAACAAGATAATTTCCAATAATAGTCGGAGCCGACAAATCGATCAGGTCCCAGTTGTTGATGTACCTCGTGTTCCTGAGGTAAAGCAAATAGATTTTTTTCTTTACGATTTCGTTGCCCTTAACGTACAGCTGCATGAGAAGAAAAAGAGCTAGAAGCCGTTCTTCGTGGATAGAGGACCTCAGCAGTTTCACCGCGTCGATAATGCGAGTGTCCCGGCATTCCTTCGCGAGTTGACGGAGCAGGGGAACGGTAATCCCGAGAAATATATCCCCTTCACCGTACTGACCGGGTCCTGTCTTGAAGAAACCTTGCAGGATTTTGGCCTTCTCTTTGCTCGAAAGCCTGCGTAATTTATTTTGAATCTCTGGTAATGTCATTGAGAATAAAAATCTTCCTTCACTCTGGTGGAAGACGTTAATCCTGCCCTCGAAGGTTTGATCGGGGTGCCGTGTTGTTTTTCTTGCCGTGGGAATATGATATCAAAAAGCTGCGGGCGAGGAAACAAAAAAGTGATGTTTAAACAGGGGCACAGACAGGGCTGCGCCCCTGCGGACCATACGGTCATTTCCTAAAGATTTCCTGCAAAAACTTCTTCATCACCTCCCACGATTCTTTATCTGCCTTTTCATTGTATGCAAGCGGGATATTGAATTTTTTGCCGTTTGCGGTTGCCTCCGGATTTGTAAACGCATGCATCGCACCAGGGTAGACGATGAACCTGTAATCGGCCCCGGCAGTCTTCATTGAGTTCTTGAATGATTCAATTTGCTCGGGTGACGCGAATTTATCAGCGCCTCCATGGAGAACAAGGATTTTTGCCTTTACATCTCCGGGCTTTGGCGCCTGGACCAGCGCCAGGGCTCCATGGAAGCTGACAACGCCCTTCAAGTCGGCCCCTTGTGCGGCCATATTGAGAGCCACTCCGCCTCCAAAGCAATATCCGACCGCAGCAATCCGGCCGGAATCGACTGCCGGCTGCTTTTTCAAAAACTCCTCTGCTGCCAGAAACCGTGCCTTTGCAACATCGAAATTCTTCATGAGCTCGGCTGAAAACTTCCCTGCATCATCCGGATGTGCTGCAGTCTTGCCATCTCCGTACATATCCAGGGCCAGAGCGGTATAGCCGAGTTCTGCAAGCATGTCGGCACGCTTTCGCACATACTCGTTTAAACCCCACCACTCATGCACAACCAGGATGCCGGGACGCTTGCTCGTGACTTTATCGTCATATGCAAGATATCCTTTCATCGTGGTGCCGTGAGCGGCATACTCAACGGCTTTCCCGACTACTTTTGCCTGAACCGGGGTAAGGGCAGTCACGGTTATGACATAAGCCGCGGCAATGATAATAAACAGTAATCTTCTCATAGTTACCTCCTTGATGTCAAAAATCGAGAGAGTAATGGATACTGCGATCAGCCGGTCTGAATCGGCTAATTACCGCTTATTATTTAGATTGTAACAAATGGAATGACAAGAGGGGTGGGTGTTACTTTTTAGCGGCTTCGTTCCTTCACGGTTCTCTCGACTTCGCGCTTCGATTCTTTTTCCTTGATCGTCTCGCGCTTATCATAGGCCTTTTTACCTTTTGCGAGGCCGATCAGTACCTTTGCTTTTCCCCGGACGAAATATATCTTCAGCGGGATAAGAGTATACCCCTTATGCGTCATTTTGCCGATAAGCCTTTTGATCTCTTCCCGATGAAGCAGCAGTTTGCGCGTTCTGAGCGGTTCGTGGTTCATGATATTGCCGTGCGGATACGGGCTGATGTTCGCATTGAACAGGAACAGTTCGTTGTTCTTGACTATGGCATAGCTGTCCGTCAGATTGGCAAGACCTAGTCGAAGAGATTTTACTTCAGTGCCCTGAAGCACAATTCCGGCCTCGATATTCTCTTCAATAAAATAATCGTGATAGGCTTTTCGATTCGTGGCAACAGAGGTATTGGTTTTATTATCAGCCATGGTTTACCGGGAGTGAACGGATTTAATGATACCATACCGCATTGAAGATGCAAGCGATAATAGGCAAAGCGTCGAGTGCAAAAAAAAGCCCATTATCTTTCGATAATGGGCTTAAAATATCCCCGGCGACGTCCTACTTTCCCATGACCTCTCGGTCATAGTATCATCGGCCCTGGAGAGCTTAACTTCCGTGTTCGGGATGGGAACGGGTGTGACCCCTCCGGTATAGCCACCGAGAAACCTTTAATTACAAGAACTACTTAAAGTTAAACCGCTTTGCGCATGCGCTCTGCGTTTTACTTCAACACTGAATATGCAAGAGTACTTTAAAAGCCGAATTTGTCAGAAGCAAAAAATTAGTGGTTAAGCCTCACGACCTATTAGTACTGGTTAGCTCAGGATGTTACCACCCTTACACCCCCAGCCTATCAACCCGGTGGTCTACCGGGGGTCTTCAGGGGGATTGCTCCCCGGGAGATCTAGTCTTGAGGTGGGTTTCCCGCTTAGATGCTTTCAGCGGTTATCCCGACCGAACATAGCTACCCAGCATTGCCCCTGGCGGGACAACTGGCACACTAGAGGTTCGTCCATCCCGGTCCTCTCGTACTAGGGACAGATCCTCTCAAATCTCCTACGCCCACAACAGATAGGGACCAAACTGTCTCACGACGTTTTGAACCCAGCTCTCGTACCGCTTTAATTGGCGAACAGCCAAACCCTTGGGACCTACTTCAGCCCCAGGATGCGATGAGCCGACATCGAGGTGCCAAACCGCGTCGTCGATGTGAACTCTTGGACGCGATAAGCCTGTTATCCCCGGAGTACCTTTTGTCCGATGAGCGATGGCCCTCCCACGAGGGACCACCGGATCACTAAGCCCTACTTTCGTACCTGCTCGACCTGTCAGTCTCGCAGTCAAGCTCCCTTTTGCCTTTACACTCAACGGCTGATTTCCGACCAGCCTGAGGGAACCTTTGGGCGCCTCCGTTACGCTTTGGGAGGCGACCGCCCCAGTCAAACTACCCACCAGGCAATGTCCCCGACCCAGATAATGGGTCCAGGTTAGAATCTCGGAAATATAAGGGTGGTATTTCAACGGCGACTCCACGAGAGCTAGCGCCCCCGTCTCAAAGTCTCCCACCTATCCTACACATACGGTTCCAAAATTCATTGCCAAGCTATAGTAAAGGTTCACAGGGTCTTTCCGTCTAGTTGCGGGTAATCGGCATCTTCACCGATAATACAAGTTCGCTGAGTCTCTGGCCGAGACAGTGCTCCAGTCGTTATGCCATTCGTGCAGGTCGGAACTTACCCGACAAGGAATTTCGCTACCTTAGGACCGTTATAGTTACGGCCGCCGTTTACCGGGGCTTCGATTCAGAGCTTTGCCTTGCGGCTGACCCCTCCTGTTAACCTTCCGGCACCGGGCAGGCATCAGTGCCTATACATCCCCTTGCGGCTTAGCAGACACCTGTGTTTTTGATAAACAGTCGCCAGAGCCATTTCACTGCGGCCTCTTCGGGCTTTAACACCCTACCGAGGCGCCCCTTCTCCCGAAGTTACGGGGCTAATTTGCCTAGTTCCTTAGCCAGAGTTCTCTCAAGCGCCTTAGAGTTTTCCTCCTACCTACCTGTGTCGGTCTGCGGTACGGTTAGTGCGGTGACTCACTAGAGGTTTTTCTTGGCAGTGTAGGATCAATCAGTTGGCTTGCCCGAAGGCTCGCTTCCCCGCTTTCCTCAGAGTAATGATCCTCACGGATTTGCCTATGAGATCCTCCTTGAATTGCGGCCGGGCATTTCCAGTCGCCCGTAGACCTACCTTACTGCGTCCCCCCATCGCTGATAACGCTACCACACTAGTGCAGGAATATTAACCTGCTGTCCATCGACTATTCCTTTCGGCCTCGTCTTAGGTACCGACTCACCCTGGGATGATTAACATTGCCCAGGAAACCTTAGGTTTTCGGCGAACGAATTTTTCATTCGTTTTATCGCTACTTATGCCGGCATAATCTCTTCTGTTTCGTCCAGCGGTCCTTACGGTCCGCCTTCAATCTATGACAGAATGCTCCCCTACCACTCTACCTTGCGGTAGAATCCGCAGCTTCGGTAATATGCTTTAGCCCCGTTATATTTTCGGCGCAGGCCCGCTTGACCAGTGAGCTATTACGCTTTCTTTAAAGGATTGCTGCTTCTAAGCAAACCTCCTGGCTGTCTGTGCGCCCCCACATCCTTTCCCACTTAGCATATATTTAGGGACCTTAGCTGGCGGTCTGGGCTCTTTCCCTTTTGACCACGAATCTTAGCACCCGTAGTCTGACTCCTGCAATAAAACTTGACGGTATTCGGAGTTTGATTGGGTTTGGTAACCGGGTAAGGCCCCTAGCCCATTCAGTGCTCTACCTCCGTCAGTTAATTTGCAAGGCTAGTCCTCAAGCTATTTCGGGGAGAACCAGCTATCACGGAATTTGATTAGCCTTTCACCCCTACCCACAACTCATCCGATATTTTTGCAACAATAAACGGTTCGGGCCTCCACGAAGGGTTTAACTTCGCTTCACCCTGGCCATGGGTAGATCATTCCGCTTCGGGTCTATTAAATGTGACTGAATCGCCCTATTCAGACTCGCTTTCGCTGCGGCTCCTCTCGTTTATCGAGATTAACCTTGCCACACCCAATAACTCGCCGGCTCATTATGCAAAAGGCACGCGATCAGGCTTTGACCTTGCGGTCCATAGCCCTCTCACTGCTTGTAAGCGTACGGTTTCAGGTTCTTTTCACTCCCCTCCCGGGGTTCTTTTCACCTTTCCCTCACGGTACTGGTTCACTATCGGTCGCCAAGTAGTATTTAGCCTTGGAAAGTGGTCTTTCCGGATTCCCACAGGGTTTCTCGTGTCCCGTGGTACTTAGGAGTTTGTCCAGAGAGCCTTTGGTCGTTTCGTTTACCGGGCTGTCACCGTCTATGGTCGATCGTTCCAGATCGTTCAACTACAACAAAGGTTTGTAACTCTCCGTGAGGAATGCAGTCCCCACCAACAAATCCTGCAACCCCAGATCCATAACGCCCGCATGCTATCACATGGACCCGGTTTGGGCTGTTCCCCGTTCGCTCGCCACTACTAGGGGAATCGATGTCTCTTTCTCTTCCTTCAGGTACTGAGATGTTTCACTTCCCTGAGTTCGCTTCTGCAACCTATGAATTCAGTTGCAGATTACCTGGCAGCACCAGGCAGGGTTGCCCCATTCGGAAATCTCCGGATCAAAGCCTGTTAGCGGCTCACCGAAGCTTATCGCAGCTTGCCACGTCCTTCATCGCCTCTTGGCGCCAAGGCATTCACCATACGCCTTCTGTAGCTTAACCACCAAATTTGCTTCTGGCAAATTTGGCTTTTTCTTGAGTTTGCCTCAGCTTTACTTGTACTCTTGCTATTCAGTTGTCAAAGAACAATCCCGAGCAACTTCGCTCGGGAATTCAAAACTCAACATTCAATATTCCTCGTGAATATTAAATCTTGAATATTGAATTATAATTATGGTGGAGCTGAGCGGGATCGAACCGCTGACCCCCTGCTTGCAAAGCAGGTGCTCTCCCAGCTGAGCTACAGCCCCTGATAAATTCAGAACGGTTTAAATTTAGAATTGTTGAAATCCGATTTAGCCATTTGTTATTAGTTGGTGGGCCTAGGTAGAGTCGAACTACCGACCTCACCCTTATCAGGGGTGCGCTCTAACCAACTGAGCTATAGGCCCGTTTTTAACAGGCTCAGGACTTTTCCCGGGGGTAAAGCTCCGAGCCCATGCCTATAGCCCTGAGCGGCTAAATCCGAAAGCTCTAAACTCTAAATCCCAAGATTCGGATTTCGAAATTAACACTTCGAATTTGTGCTTACTCATGGTCCTTCAAAACTAAATAGGTGCTGGCGAACGACCTAAGATGAGAGTCACCGAAGCAATCTCTGATTCATCCTTAGAAAGGAGGTGATCCAGCCGCAGGTTCTCCTACGGCTACCTTGTTACGACTTCACCCCAATCACCGATCATACCGTGGGCGCCTGCCTCCCTTGCGGGTTGACGCAGCGACTTAAGGTACAATAGGCTTTCGTGGTGTGACGGGCGGTGTGTACAAGGCCCGGGAACGTATTCACCGCGGCGTTCTGATCCGCGATTACTAGCGATTCCGACTTCATGGAGTCGAGTTGCAGACTCCAATCCGAACTGAGGCCGGTTTTCTGGGATTGGCTCCCCCTCGCGGGATTGCAGCCCTTTGTACCGGTCATTGTTGCACGTGTGTAGCCCTGGGCATAAAGGCCATGAGGACTTGACGTCATCCCCACCTTCCTCCCCGTTATCCGCGGCAGTTCCCTCTGAGTGCCCGGCATGACCCGGTGGCAACAGAGGGTAAGGGTTGCGCTCGTTGCGGGACTTAACCCAACATCTCACGACACGAGCTGACGACAGCCATGCAGCACCTGTCTCCTGGCTCTCTTGCGGGCACTCCCCTCTTTCAAGGGGATTCCAGGGATGTCAAGCCCAGGTAAGGTTCTTCGCGTTGCGTCGAATTAAACCACATGCACCACCGCTTGTGCGGGCCCCCGTCAATTCCTTTGAGTTTCAACCTTGCGGCCGTACTCCCCAGGCGGGGCACTTAATGCGTTAGCTGCGGCACGGAAGGGGTCGATACCTCCCACACCTAGTGCCCATCGTTTAGGGCGTGGACTACCAGGGTATCTAATCCTGTTTGCTCCCCACGCTTTCGAACATGAGTGTCAGTTACATGCCAGGAAGCCGCCTTCGCCACCGGTGTTCCTCCGAATATCTACGAATTTCACCTCTACACTCGGAATTCCGCTTCCCCCTCATGCACTCAAGAAAGGCAGTATCAAAGGCAATGCCACAGTTAAGCTGTGGAATTTCACCCCTGACTTACCAAACCACCTACGTTCGCTTTACGCCCAATAAATCCGAACAACGCTAGCCACCTCTGTCTTACCGCGGCTGCTGGCACAGAGTTAGCCGTGGCTTCTTCTCCCGGTACCGTCGATCCTCCTGATTATTTACCAAGAGGAGATTCGTTCCGGTCGAAAGGGGTTTACAATCCGAAAACCTTCATCCCCCACGCGGCGTTGCTGCGTCAGGCTTTCGCCCATTGCGCAATATTCCCCACTGCTGCCTCCCGTAGGAGTCTGGACCGTGTCTCAGTTCCAGTGTGGCTGATCGTCCTCTCAGACCAGCTACCCATCATAGCCTTGGTAGGCCATTACCCTACCAACTAGCTAATGGGCCGCGGGCTCATCCTCAAGTGATAGCTTATAAATAGAGGCCATCTTTTACCTCAGAGACTTTGGTCTCCGTGGTCTTATTCGGTATTAGCTCCGCTTTCGCGGGGTTATCCCAAACTCGGGGGCAGATTACCCACGTGTTACTCACCCGTGCGCCACTTTACAATACAGTATTGCTACTGTACTTCTCGTTCGACTTGCATGTGTTAAGCACGCCGCCAGCGTTCGTTCTGAGCCAGGATCAAACTCTCCAAAAAAATCTGATCCTATGCAATGTTACTCAAGGTAACTTGACTGTTTGTGTTACTCAAAACCCGCCACTTCCAAAGACCTGGTGAAGTCCTTGGAAGCAATGCACCTATTTAGTTTTCAAAGACCATGCTCCTGCATCCTCGCAGAATATTGATATTAACAAATCTGTATTACTTTGTCAAGAAAAATATTCTCTTTAACTTTTTGTTCTTAAATTAAAAGATCGGTTTGGTATTTAGGAACTTCGAGGTTTTGCCCGAGGTTTACCGCCGAACGAGGGCGCAATGTAACACAAGCGATTTTCTGTGTCAAGACTTTTTTATTTTTACTTATTTTTTTCTATTTCCCCCTCAATTATATGTTCCCTCTTTTAGAGAACAGTGTCAAGAGGGCTTATTTACGCTTAAAATCGTCTTATCGCGCCGTTTTTTCCTGATGTCCTAATTTCTACTTTTTAGGTATTACCCTTACGAAACGCTATGTCGTTGTTCCAAGACCAAAACCTACACAATACTCTTCTTCATCGTTATTTCCCTCCCTTTTAATGTTAAAGCGGCCATGACGGTTTGGATTGAACCGGCTTCAACAACTCCCCGTGGTCCGCTCCGCGACTTTGATCAGTTCATTTGCAATATTCGGGCTTTCGAGGCGCATTATGCTTTCTTCCGCTTCGCCGTAGCTCATCAGATTGATACTGCCGTACCAGACGATCCTTTGGTCGATCACGGCGAATTTCTGGTGGATATTTGAACGGAATACGACGCTCACTCCGGCGTTGTTGAGCAAATTCAGGGTTTCCCGCAATGCGGCGGCGTCCTTTTCCTTGAAATCTTCCGGCCGTCTGGTCACGACGATCGTTCTCACTCCATTTTTCATCGCCCCTTCGAGCAGCGGCAACATGCGGAGGGTGCGCCTCCGGGTGACGAAGGGGCTTACGATCACGACCTCCCGTTTCGCCGCGTTGATATCATTGCCGTAGACCGGCAGGAAGCTGCTCTTGTCGAAGATGATATCGATCGAATCTGTTTCGATCGTTCCAGCCTTAATTTTATACCCGATTGCAGCATAGCCGTTCAGGCGTCTCTGATACATCTTCTCCAGCATCCTTACATGAATATCCACGTAATCATAGATTTGCACCTCATTCTTGTGTTCAAAAAGACGGTGCAGCCGGCCCGCATACTGTTGCAGCGTCCCTTTCCATGAGATCGGCATGGTCAGAAAGAGCGTATCCAGACGTGGTTCGTCAAAGCCCTCTCCGATGTACCTCCCGGTCGCGATCAGGGTCAATTGACGGTCTGCCGGAGTAGCGGCGATTCGGTTCAGGACCTCGCCTGTCTCCTTTGCTCCCATGCTCCCCACAAGAGAGAGAGCGTCCGGGATTTTTTCTCTCAGCTTGCCGGCGAGATAGTCCACATGCGCGGTCCGTTCCGTCAATACAAGGCAGTTTCGCCCCTTCTCATGGCTCTTTACCACGTCATCGATGATGATTTGATTCCGTAATTCATTGACCGCGACCTCGGCATAAAGAGCCTGGATCGAAAGCTCCTTCTCTTCGCTGTCCAGCGGGGGCCGGAACGGAGTGAATCTCGGGATCACGAAATGATCAAACGGCCTTTTTTCCGCTTGCTTCCTGGCATCATCACGGAACCGAACCGGTCCGCACTGCATGAATATTATCGGATGGTGTCCATCTTTTCTGGCGGGCGTGGCGGTCAGACCATACACATATCGGGCGCTTGCGTTTTTCAGGATCGTCTCAAAGCTGAAGGCCGCCACATGATGGCATTCATCGACAATGATCATCCCATAATTTTTCACGCACTCCCTGACCTCGCCCATCCTGTTCAATGACTGCATAAGGGCGATATCGATGATGCCGCTCAGCGCCTGCTTCCCTTGTCCCATTTGACCAATGATACTCTTCCCTTTTTTGCGCCTTTTTCCTTTCGTGTCCGTCTCCGGCGGCGCTGTTTCATTGATGGTCAGGAATTCCTGCAACCGTTTCCGCCATTGGCTGATCAGGCCGGCCCGATTCACAATCATAAGAGTATTGACTTTTCTTTCGGCGATAAGCCCGATCGCGACCACTGTCTTTCCGAAGGCGGTTGTGCCGGCGAGCAGCCCGGTATCATGGACGAGGAGTTTTTCCAGGGCAAACATCTGTTCTTCCCGCAGAACTCCCTTGAATTCGACATCAATCCTCTTGCCGCAATTGGTCTTGTCTACCCAGGTCATTTCCAAACCCTGTTCGGACAACAACTCCTTCAGTTCCTCCTGGCACCCCCTCGGCAAACAGAGATATTCAGCGGTCACATCAGCGCAACAGATAACTCGCGGTTTGTCATACGTCGGGAACCGCATCGCCTGGGCCTTGTAGTACTCCGGGTTTCTAAAGGCCGCCAGTCGTTTGATCCGGTTCAATCCCCGTTGGGATATCCCCGCTTTGGGGATATACAACATATTCGCTTTCACGATCTCGATCGAGCGCGGGAAATCCGACGCCGACAATCCGACTGCGACCGTTTCCCAGGGTTTTTGCGGATCTTCTTCGTCGATTTTCAGAACGCCGAGTTCATTTCCGTGACACAGCGTTGCCGTGAGCGAACCTATCTCTTTCTCGGAGAGTTTTCGGATTGCGCCCAGATACGTCCACTGATCGGCATAGGGTTCAAAATACTCATCGATGAATTCACTGTTTCGGGCGGTCCTGGCCTCTTTTTGCAAAGGAATCGCAATCAGGTTTCCAAATCCGCCCGTGGGCATAGTGTCCTGATTGGGGAAAAATCTGTCATACGATTTGAACGTAATCTCATGCCGCTTGCTCATGGTTCGGGTAAGCAGGGCCGTGCCGAATTTCCTTGCCAGTACGGCGGCCAGCGGCGCCTCAAAAAAGATCCAGGCATGGGCGCCATTGCCCGAGCGGGAGCGCTCGACCGCAAGAGGTATGGCGTATTCGGACGCCGTCTCCCGCAAAGCCGCCGCGTCTTTGCGCCAGTCCCCGTCATCCAGGTCAATCGCAAGAAACCGGCACGTTTCATCAGGGAGCATCGGGTATACGCCGGCGACGATGTTCCCCCGTAAATGATCTTCAACCGCCTTTTCATCAAAGGGCGCGTATGCTTTATGGCGGCAATCCGAACACTTGCCCTTTGGTTTCGAGCAAAATCCCCTCTCCCATTCATTAAAGCAGCAGGGTGAATAACCGGAGGTCCCTTTCTTCTTGTTTTCCCAACGCCTGGCGTAAACATCGTCCCGCCCCTTGAACAGCGACATAAACAACCTGATCTTGTCGCCGACGTCCGACCTGCTGTTGATCTCCGGAGGGAAGAGCGTCTCCGCTGTCTGCCTGAAACTTGCCGCATCCGCTCCGTTCGCATTCCTGGAAATCGAATCCGGCAAAACGAAGGACACCTCATCGCCCAGTCGGGCTTTCAGCACCTTAATTTCTTCCCTCAATCTGCCGTTCTCGGCCAGTAAAGCCAGATACTTTTCCTGCTGTTCGCTCGCGGACGTGTCCTCTCCACTCATGCGTCAACCCTCACGAATCTTAAAACTACCCCTTACGACGCCCATAGTACGTAATATGCGAGATCGAGTCAAAGGTTTTTCCTCTTGTCTCCAGTCGGCGCTTTTGCTATATTTCGGCCATTCTAATTGATGCAGAAAGCAAAGGAGCAGATGCCATGATAATGATAAACAGCCGCGCTTCACGGACGAAGTCAAAACCGATCAAACTGAAGGTCCCGCGCATGCACAAGCCCGACGACCTCTCGCTTGAGGACTGGCAGCGCGCGCTCAGAAAGCAGTTCGGCGAGCAGCAGAGTTTCATTCTCCGGAACAACGGCGACCATCCGATCTTTTCCGAGTTTTCGCTCACAAATCCGGTCTCGGGAAAAACGTACAGGCTCGCCATCCGCGGCAAGGATGCGGGCGAGAATTACTGTTCCTGCCCGGATTTCAGCATCAACAACCTCGGCACCTGTAAGCATATCGAATTCACTCTCGCAAAACTGGAGAAGAAACCGGGCGCGAAAAAGGCGTTCCGTGCGGGCTTCACCCCGCAGTATTCGGAGGTGTTCCTGCACTATGGCTTGAAGAAGGAGATACGGTTCAAACCCGGCGTGGCTGCGCCCGCGGAACTGAGCCACCTCGCGCGGAAATATTTCGACGGGAAGGGCGTATTAAGACCTGAGCGCATGTCCGATTTCCTGGCATTTGCCGACGCGGCCAGGCGCTTCGACGGTCACGAAGTGCGCTGCTATGATGATGTCATGGCCTTTGTCGCGGAGCATCAGGACGAGGAACACCGAATGCGAATCGTCGGAGATGTACTGAAACACGGAATCCAGAGCTCGGCGTTTCACAGTCTCCTGAAAACCGAACTTTACCCCTATCAGAAAGAAGGCGCGCTGTTCGCGGTTCGGGCGGGCCGCTGCCTGATCGGCGACGACATGGGCCTCGGAAAAACCATTCAGGCTCTTGCCGCCTCGGAGTTGATGCACAGGCTGTTCAATATCGAAAAAGTGCTGATTGTCACGCCCACATCGCTCAAGCACCAATGGCGGACAGAGATCGAAAAATTCACTGGCAAAAGCGTCTCCGTCGTCGAGGGCATGAACGCCGAGCGGGCGCGACTGTACCGTTCTGAAACGTTCTACAAGGTCATCAACTACGAGGTCGTATCCCGCGACTTGGACCATATCAAGGCGTGGTCTCCCGATCTGATCATCCTCGACGAGGCGCAACGGATCAAGAACTGGAACACCCGGACGGCGAAATCCGTCAAGCGGCTTGAATCGACCTTCGCCGTGGTGCTCACCGGAACGCCGCTCGAAAACAGGATTGAAGAGCTGCATTCGATCATGGAGTTCATCGACCGGCTCCACCTCGGGCCTCTTTACCGTTTTGTGCACAACCATCGCATCGTTGACAATGACGGCAAGGTCAAGGGCTACCGGCATTTGCGGTCCATCCGGGAGTCGCTCAAGGACGTCCTGATCCGGCGGATGAAACACGAAGTCCTCCGGCAGCTCCCCGGGCGCACAGACAAGAACTTCTTCGTGCCCATGACACGGGAACAGTTCGCGATCCACGACGAGTACCGGGAGCTTGTGGCCCGGCTCGTGGCCAAGTGGAGGCGCTACAAATTCCTGAGCGATGCCGACCAAAAGCGGCTCATGATGGCGCTCAACATGATGCGCATGGTTTCGGACAATACGTATCTCGTGGACAAGAAAAACATTCACGGCCCGAAAATCGAGGAACTCGAAATCATTCTCCGGGAACTGGTCATTGAGGGCGGCGAAAAGGTCGTTGTTTTCACTCAGTGGCTTCGCATGGCCGAGCTGGTCGAGGAAATCCTGAAACGAAATGGAATCGGATACACTCACCTGCACGGCAGGATTCCGTCGAAGAAGCGGAGGGATTTGATCACGGACTTCCGGGAAGACCCGAAATGCAGCGTCTTCCTTTCGACCGACGCCGGAGGAGTCGGCCTCAACCTGCAATCGGGTTCGGTCGTGATCAACGTGGACATTCCCTGGAACCCCGCAGTGCTCGAACAGCGCATCGGCAGAGTCCACCGCATGGGCCAGAAGAAACCTGTACAGGTCATCAACTTCGTAACCTCCGGCTCAATCGAAGAACGTATTCTTGAACTGCTCAAATTCAAGAAGTCGGTCTTCGCCGGCGCGCTGGACGAGGGAGGGCTGGACACGGTCATGGTCGGAGAGTCGAAGCTCAATACGCTGATGAAGACCGTCGAGACGATGACGCAAAACATGCCCCAGCCGGACCCGGCTGCCGAGCGGCAGAAACGGCATGAAGATGAACTGGCGGAAAAAGAAATGCGCCAAGAAGCGGTGAGTGCCGGACGATCCAAAGCAGCACGATCCGGTGGAAACGGCCACGGAGAAACACGCGATTCGCTGAACGACCTTTTCCAGAGCGGCGCGCGGTTCCTAGCCGGTCTCGGGGATATGATGGCGCGGCCCGGCGAGCCGGCCGAAAAGCGCCTGCAAGCCATGATCGGCAAAGACGAAACGACAGGTTCGGCGTTTTTAAAGATACCGCTGCCGGAAACGGAGAGGATAAAAACGCTCTTCGCCGCGCTGGGTGATCTGCTGTCCTATGCCGCGCAAGCCGTGAGCAAGGCAAAATAATGTGCTGCTTGTTTTGTGGGAAAAAATAGCTATTTCTTTGATACGACTCTGACGAACCGCTTCTTTCCCACTCGAAGAATGTACGGTCCCGGCGCAGCCAGCTCGGCATCCACATCGTTAACCTGCTTCTGGTCGATCTCGACTGCATTCTGCTGGATCAGCCGCCGCGCATCGGAATTGCTTTTCGCGACGCCGGCAAGCGGCATGATCTTCGCCAGTTTCATCTTTTCGCCTTCCCATGCAATTTCAACAACGGGGATATCGTCGGGCATGTCTTTTTTACTAAAGACCTTCTCGAACTCGGCCCGTGCTTTCAGTCCTTCGCCTGACCCGCAAAACCGGTCCGCCAGCTCCACGCCCAATCTTTTCTTCGCCTCCATTGGATGAAGAGTCCCCGACTTGATGCTTGCCTTGATGTTGGCCAATCCGTTAAGTGTCACTGAGCTAACTAATTCATAAAACCTGATCATTAAGTCATCACTAATTGACATAACCTTCCCGAAAATCTCCTTGGCCGGTTCATTGATGCCGATATAGTTCCCGAGGCTTTTGCTCATTTTGTTCACGCCATCGAGGCCCTCAAGCAGCGGCATCATTACGATGCATTGCGGCTCCTGGCCGTATTCTTTCTGAAGCTCGCGGCCGACAAGAAGATTGAACTTCTGGTCGGTGCCGCCCAGCTCCACATCCGCTCTCAATGCAACAGAATCGTATCCCTGGATCAACGGGTACAGAAATTCGTGAATACTGATGGGAAGTTGGGACTCATACCGCTTTTTAAAGTCCTCACGCTCGAGCATGCGCGCGACCGTGTGTTTTGCCGCGAGTTGTATCATATCGGACGAGGACATTTTCCCCATCCATTCGCTGTTGAACGCAATCGTTGTCTTCTCACGATCGAGGATTTTGTAAATCTGCACCTGATAGGTTTTCGCGTTTTCGGCGACTTCCTCTTTCGTAAGGTGTTTTCGGGTCTCGGACTTTCCCGTCGGGTCGCCGATCATACCCGTAAAGTCGCCGATCAGAAATAAGACTTCATGACCGAGGTCCTGGAACTGACGGGCCTTGTTTAGAGGCACTGCATGGCCAAGGTGGATATCTGGCGCGGTTGGATCGAAGCCAAGCTTGACACGCAGCGGCTTCCCGGTCGAAACGGACTTTTCGAGCTTCTTGAGCAGATCCGCCTCGACGATGATCTCAACAGCTCCGCGCTTTATAATATCAAGTTGTTGTTTTGCTGAAAGCATTCCACATCCAGTCAGAATCAGCCATTAAACTGTTCTAATTATAAAACCAGACGACCTGGCCGCGCTTCTTGCTTTATTGCGGGCTTCAATGTTTGGCATAGCGGAGTGAATTTTTTTATCACACGCTTCTTCAAAAGTCAATTTAATAGTGCCGTTCCTAAGGATAAGACAACATAAGGAAAGAACTGAACGATAGCGAGGTAGAAGATGAATAAAAAGGCGGGTAAGCTACCCGCCGATGTCGCTGCTATTTTTTCTTCGCCGTTTTCTTTTTGACCGCCTTTTTCGCTGTGCCGCATTTTTTTCCACAAGCCATTGATTGTCACCTCCTTACACAAACAAAATATGGACCTGGATATCGGAATGTCGCCGCCCACTGAACATTGTCAGCAGGCTTTGAGCGCTTCTTGAGCATCCTGCACATCTTTCCGGATCTGATGAATGAGCGCTTCGGCATTCTGAAACTTCTCTTCTCCACGAAGGCGTTTTACAAAAACAATTTCCATCTCTTTTCCGTAGAGATCTTCATCAAACTCGAAAAGATATACTTCAATCGAAACGGGCCCGCTGTCGAAGGTGGGGCGGATTCCGATCGATGCGACCCCCTTCACTGTCCTGCCCTCTACCTCTCCGTAGACGGCATATACCCCATAACTCGGTATCAGTTCATTGACAGTTTTAAGATTTGCGGTAGGGAAACCGAGAGAATGACCGCGGTTTGCCCCGTGAACAACTTCTCCTTCGATTGTATAGCGTCTGCCGAGCAGGACGGCTGCTTCCTCAACCCTTCCCGTAGCAACCAGCTCGCGGATAGAAGAACTGCTAACCACCATCCCGTTCACGAGAACCGGCTCAATAACGCCGACCCTGAAATCGTAAGCAAGACCCATTTTTTTCAGCGATTCGATGCTGCCTTCACGGTCCTTGCCGAATGCATAATCATATCCGACGTAAATCTCTTTGGCATCTATCAGTTTATAAAGCACCTCTCGGGCAAATTCGTCCGGGTTCTGATCGGCGAAAGCCCGTGTGAAACTTGCGCAGATAACGATATCGATGCCGGCCGCCTCCAGCAGCTTCATTTTGGCGTGAAAAGTGTTCAGGAGAAGCGGCGATCTCTCCGGAGCGAGGACCTTGAGAGGATGCGGTTCGAAGGTAAACGCGATCGATGTGCCACCGGTCTCCCTTGCACGGTCGACAACCATTTTGAAAATCGTCTGATGTCCCAGGTGAACTCCATCAAAGTTGCCGAGCGTAAGCACTGGGTTGGGAAACCGTTCGGTCAGATTTTTTATTCCGCGTATGATCCTCATTGCGCAGGGATAATCGCACAATGGCCTGAAATTGTCAACCCCGGCAGCGGCGCTCCTTACTGCTTCATATGAAGCGCCTTATCAATTATCAATCGGGCGATACATACCTGCTCTGCGGTCCTGATGATATCGCTCGTTAAGGCTCTCCGGGGTTCGACTCGCTTTTGCACATTAAAATCATCAAGCCGTTAACCCGGCAAAATAATCCTGGGCCGGAATGAGCGGGATTACGCAAGGCAACGCGGCCCTGAGCGGGATACTATCGAATAAATAAGTCTATTTCGGGGTTGACAATAAAACGGGCGCTATGCTATAAAAGAAGTCTTTTGAAAGCATTTACTGCCCGTCGTCAAGGATCGAGAAATGGCAACTATAGCCCCGTTCAAGGGAATAATATATAATAAAACTAAAGCGGGCAAGATCAGCAGCCTCGTATGCCCGCCTTATGACATCATATCTCCTTCAGAACAGCAGGAACTCTATAGAAAAAGCGCCTATAACATCATCCGGCTTGAATACGGACTCGAGAGTCCCGCGGATACGCCGGAAGACAACCGGTATACCCGTGCAGCTGCCCTCCTGAATGACTGGTATAAATCCGCGATAGTGCTTCAGAGCGAGAAGCCTGCCATCTATATTTACGAGATGGAGTACTCCATAGGTAGCAGAATAAAAAAACTGCGCGGTTTTATTTCGCTCGTAAAGATTGAAGATTATGAATCCGGGATCATTAAGCCGCATGAGACGACCCTCTCCGGTCCCAAGACCGACCGCTTGAATCTTCTGCGGGCGTGCCGCGCGAGTTTCAGTCAGATCTTCTCACTCTTTTCCGATCCGGAAAGCAGGATATCCGGCATTCTCGAAAAGGAAACAGGGGTTCCTGAATTTGAGGTAAAAAACAACGATGGCGTCCTGCACCGACTCTGGAGCCTGAAGGACAGACCGGGATATCGCCGCTTTAGTCAATGCAATGGCGGATAAAACTGTTTTCATCGCGGACGGTCATCATCGCTATGACACGGCACTCAATTACCGGAACGAGCGCCGAAAAAGTTCAGGATCGGTTGGCGGAACCGAGCCCTTCAATTTCGTACCGATGTTTTTGGCACGATTGGAAGACCCGGGGATAACCATAATGCCCGCCCACCGGGTGCTGTTTAACCTGAACAATTTCGAACCAGGCCGCTTCGAGGACGATCTGAACCGGTATTTCGATATAGAGCGGATCGATTTTGACAAAAAATCGGAGAACAAGGATCTGCTTACGGTGCTGGAAACCATGGCCCATCGGGCGGACAAAGCCCATGTTTTCGGTATGCGGATCAAGGGAGAGCACAGCTATTATTTGCTGACCCTGAGAAACGAAGCGGACATGGACAAGCTGCTTTCCGGCAATTCCCCTGCTTACAGGAAACTGGACGTCTCAATCCTCCATCATCTGATCATTGACAAGCTACTCGGGATCAGCATGGAAACACATAAGCTCGGATTGAATATTGAATACATTAAAAATGCCGACGAGGCCGACAGGCGGGTGCATGACGGTACTGCCGATATTGCCTTCTATATGAATCCGACGAAGGTGAATGAAGTCAAGGAAGTTGCGGACTCGGGCGAGCGTATGCCCCAGAAGGCAACCTACTTCTATCCGAAGCTCCTTACGGGGCTGGTAATGCATAAAATGGATTAAAAGATTTATCCGCAGATTTCACAGATGTACGCAGATTTTTTAAGAAAACAAATCAGGCCTGGATTCTAATCGGCGAAATCTGCGTAATCTGCGGATCATAATATTGACTCGTTTGATACTTTCGCTCCGCACTTTAAAATTTCTCTTTACTCTAAGGAGGCTACAATGGCGGTAAGAGTTGCAATCAACGGATTCGGCAGGATCGGAAGGAACATGTTCCGCGCGTCACTCAACAATAAGGACATCGAGATCGTTGCATTAAACGACCTGACCGACGCAAAAACCCTTGCTCACCTCTTGAAATATGACTCCATGTTCGGGGCGTTCCCGGTTGAAGTGAAGGCCGGCGACGGAAAATTGATCGTGGGCGGCAAAGAAGTGACTGTCGTGGCACAGCGCGATCCCGGCGAACTGCCCTGGAAAGACCTTAAGATCGATATTGCCATTGAATCAACCGGCCGGTTTGTGGACAGGCCCAATGCCGAGAAGCATCTGAAAGCGGGAGCAAAAAAAGTCATTATTTCGGCTCCTGCCAAGGATCCGGATGCAACGTTTGTCCTTGGTGTCAACGATGAGACCTACGACAAGACAAAGCACAATATCGTCTCGAACGCTTCCTGCACCACGAACTGCCTTGCCCCCGTGGCCAAAGTGCTTCATCAGAACTTCGGCATCCTGCACGGCCTTATGAACACGATCCACTCCTATACCAACGACCAGCAGCTTCTGGACCTTCCGCACAAAGACCTTCGGAGAGCGCGGGCAGCCGCACTTTCGATTATCCCGACTTCCACGGGCGCTGCCAAGGCAGTCTCTCTGGTTCTGCCGGAACTGAAGGGCAAACTGGACGGCATCTCGCTCCGCGTGCCCACTCCGACCGTTTCGGTTGTGGATCTTGCCGTGGAAGTGTCCCGCAAGACTACCAAGGAGGAGGTAAATGCAGCCCTCAAGGACGCGGCAAACGGCAGGATGAAAGGCATTCTTCAATTCGAAGAAGAGCCTCTCGTTTCCATCGATTTTAAGGGCAACTCACACTCGTCCATCGTCGACGCTTCGCTCACCAGCGTGATGGACGGAACAATGGTAAAAATCATATCGTGGTACGACAACGAATGGGGTTACTCCTGCAGACTGCGCGACCTGGCGATCATGATCGCGAAGAAAGGGCTATAAAGACAGCAAATTCGAAATTCGAAGCACGAAATCCGAAATAATATCAAAATTCGAAATCAAAAAAATTTTTGAATTTCGATATTTGAATTTGTTTAGGATTTCGATATTAGGATTTCGAATTTCACCTTGAGGTGCACCATGGATAAGAAGACAATCGAAAAAGTGGATCTCAAAGGCAAGCGGGTCTTCATCCGGGCTGACTTCAATGTGCCGCTTGACGAAAACTCCAACATTACCGACGACGGCCGGATCCGCTCAACGCTGCCGACGATAAATTACGCCTTGGACGCCGGAGCCAAGGTCATCCTTGCATCTCATCTGGGCCGCCCCAAAGGCAAACCGAGCCCGAAATACAGCCTTGCTCCGGTTGCGCTCCGCCTGAACCGGCTTCTTAATAAAGAAGTAAAGTTCGCAAAGGACTGCATCGGGCCCGATGTGGAGCATATGGTGGCCGGAATGCGGCCTGGAGATGTTCTGCTTCTCGAAAATCTCAGGTTCCATCCTGAAGAAGAAAAAAACGACGAGAATTTTTCGAAAGCCCTCGCGGCCTTTACCGATGTTTATGTAAACGATGCGTTCGGTACGGCTCATCGCGCACATGCTTCGACATACGGCATTACGAAGTTCGTGAAATTAGCGGCAGCCGGGTTCCTGATGAAGAAGGAGATTGAATACCTTCAGAAGACAGTTGCGAACCCGGTCCGGCCCTTTGTCGCAATCCTCGGCGGCGCCAAAGTATCCGGCAAGATCGGCGTCATCGAGAACCTTCAAAACAAGGTAGACAAGATCATTGTCGGCGGCGCCATGGCCTTTACTTTCATCAAGGCGGAGGGCTGCGAAGTCGGCAGTTCCCTTGTGGAAGACGATATGCTGCAAATGGCCCAGCGCCTGAGAAAGGGCGCGCGGGATAAAGGCGTCAAGTTCTATCTGCCGGTCGACTTTGTCGTAGCCGAAAACACGAACGATGGTGCGGAGACCAAGATCGTAACCTCGCAGGAAATCCCGAAAGGCTGGGTGGGACTCGACATAGGCCCGGCCACGGTCCGTCTTTTCGGAGAGGCGATACAGGACGCAAAGACGATCATCTGGAACGGTCCCATGGGCCTCTTCGAGAAGGACGCCTATTCGCGTGGAACGTTTGCCATTGCCCGCGCGGTTGCAGACGCTTATGCGACTACCATCGTGGGCGGCGGAGACACGGATGTGGCCGTGCATAGGGCGGGTGTTTCCGACAGCATTACGTTTATCTCCACGGGCGGTGGAGCTTCGCTTGAACTTCTGGAAGGAAAAGAACTGCCCGGCCTGGCAGCGCTGACGAATGACAAAGATTAAGGCTTCTTTGAAACACAGCTGAACACAGATAACAGATAAATTTGTTATATATGAATTATCCGTGTCCATCCTAAAATAAAAGAGGGTATTATGAACTCAAAACGAAAGCCGATCATCGCAGGAAACTGGAAGATGAACAAAACGACCGTTGAAGCAAGCGACCTTGCCGCGAACCTGATACCGCTTGTTTCGTCTGTAAAGGACCGGGAAATAGTACTCGCCCCTCCCTTTACGTCGCTGGAAGCCGTTTCAGAGACGATCAGGGGGACGAATATCTCGCTCTCGGCCCAGAACATGCACTGGGAAGACAAGGGGGCCTTTACCGGCGAGATTTCTGCTGATATGCTGTTGGATTTACGCTGCAAGTATGTTATTATCGGCCATAGTGAACGCCGCCAGTTCTTTGGCGAAACCGATGAAACAGTCAATAAGAAGGTGAAGCAGTCCCTCAAGAAGGGTTTACTGCCCATCATGTGCGTTGGTGAGACTCTGGCAGAGCGAGAAGCCGGAAAACTGAACGAGATCATAAACCGGCAGGTGACCGGCGGACTCAAGGACGTTGTCTCCCAGGATATGAAGAAGGTGGTCATTGCGTATGAGCCGGTCTGGGCTATCGGCACCGGAAAAACAGCGACTCCTGAGCAGGCCAATGAAGTGCATGCACTGATTCGGCAGAAAGTGAAGTCGCTTTACAATGACGAAATCGCCGAAGGCCTCCGGATCCAGTATGGCGGCAGCGTAACGCCGGAGAACGTATCGAGCCTGATGGCAAAGCCGGACATCGATGGCGCCCTGGTCGGAGGCGCGAGCCTCAAACCGGAATCCTTTGCGGCGCTGGTTAATTTTAAGTAAGAGCGGAGAGCGGGAGAAGCGTTGAATGGCTGCGTCGTCGAGTGGTTAGACGATTACTCCACTACGTAACACTTTAACTCTTTCACCAAAATAAACGGAGGTAGTTGGTAATGAGATACTTTTTAATTTCGCTTCATGTTATTGTTTCGACCATCCTGATAGCGATGGTTCTTCTCCAGAAGGGCAAGGGCGCTGATATCGGCGCTGCCTTCGGCGGCGCATCACAGACGGTCTTCGGGCCGCGAGGTGCCGCTAGTTTCCTTGCAAAACTGACGACCGGAGCAGCGATTCTTTTCATGGTGACCTCTCTTGGACTTGCGATCACCTCTTCAAAGAGAAGTTCCGTCATGGAAGGCGTAAAACCGCAGCCTCAGCAGACGGCGCCGGGTGTTCCTCTCGCACCGCCGGGACAGACGGCACCTGCTCCCTCGCCTGCACCCGCGAAATAGCAGGCCGCGAGATTGCCGCTATACAATGGGTAGGCCTTGCCTACCCTTTTCTTTTTGCAGATCTTGTTTGGGCACGGATAAAATCTGAAAAATTGAATCTTAGTCTAATTTATTCTTCATGATTGGCGCATGAAAAATATTTTCTTTTACATCTTTCCGCTTTTCCTGCTTTTCTCTGCGTGCGGCGAAAAGGTCGAACGAAACCCGAACAGCTTTGTTGAAAGCTCGATCGGCGACGCCCGAAGATTGAACCCGGTGATTGCTAACGATTCCGCCTCGGGCACGATCAATGAGCAGGTATTCAGCGGCCTGGTGAAATATGACAAAGACATCAAGATTGTCGGCGACCTGGCGGAGCGTTGGCAGATTTCGAACGGCGGCAAAACAATAACCTTTTTCATCCGCAAAGGGGTGAAGTGGCATGACGGGGTGGAATTTACGGCAGACGATTGCCTGTTCACCTATAAACGACTGATGGATCCGAACGTAGCAACACCGTACAGCAGCTCCTACATGGACGTGGCAAAAGCGGAAGCACTCGATAAATACACGTTCAGGGTAACGTATAAAGAGCCGTTTTCGCCTGCGCTCGAAAGCTGGGCCGCAGGCATGATCCCGAAGCATCTTTTAGACGGCAAGGATATCAATACCGACGCCTTCAACCGCCGGCCCATCGGGACCGGACCATACAAATTCAAGCAGTGGATTGCCGGCCAGAAAATCGTACTCGAGGCGAACGCTGACTTTTTTGAAGGGCGACCCAATATAGATCAGTTCGTATACCGAATCATTCCCGACAGCACCACCATGTTCCAGGAGCTGCTCTCGGGCGGCGTTGACATGATGGGATTGACCCCTTTGCAGTATCTGCGTAAAAGCGAAACACGCCGCATAAAGGAAAACTATAACAAATTACGCTATCCGGCCAATGCCTTTACCTATATGGGATACAATCTTACGAACCCTCTCTTTCAAAAGGTAACGGTCCGGCAAGCCCTTTCCTATGCGATCAACCGGCAAAATATCATAGACGGTCTCCTTCTCGGCCTCGGCAAACCCTGTACCGGACCGTTCTCGTACGTCTCATGGGCATATAATCCAAATGCAAAGAGCTACGATTATAATCCCGGACTAGCGGCGCGAATGCTGGCCGAAGAGGGCTGGAAGGATGTCAATGGCGACGGGTTTCTGGAGAAAAACGGAAGGCCTTTCCGTTTCACGATATTGACCAACCAGGGCAACACGGAGCGTATCCGCTCCGCTGAGATCATCCAGCAGAACCTGAAGGCCGTCGGCATTGACGTCAATATCAGAGTGATGGAGTGGCAGGCCTTCCTCGAGCAGATCGATAAGCGCTCCTTTGAAGCAATGATTTTGGGATGGAGCCTGGGCCGGGACCCGGATATCTATGACATCTGGCATTCGAGCAAAACCAGAAAGGGAGAATATAATTTCATAGGATATAAAAATGCCGAGGTAGACCGGCTGCTGGTCGAGGGACGAAGAAGTTTCGATATCGAAAAGAGAAAGAAAATATACTACCGGATCCATGCGATTCTCGCCGAGGAACAACCCTACTCTTTCCTGTACGTGCCCGACGCCCTGCCGATCGTGCACAAACGATTCAAGGGCATCGAAGTTGCGCCGCTTGGAATCATGTACAACTTCATCGACTGGTATGTGCCGAAGAACAGGATGGAATGGTAAAGTTCAGTGCAAAGTTCAAAATGCAAAGCTCAAAGTTCAAGATAGCCACAAGTGTTTGCATTTTTTGAAATTTGACATTATTTGAACTTTGGATTTTGCAATTTGGCATTTATCTTATGACTATCATTAACGTCCAAAATCTTTCAAAACACTTTAAGACCCTGAAAGCCGTTGACGATATCTCCTTTTCCGTCAACGAGGGGGAAGTATTCGGCTTTCTTGGCCCCAACGGCGCGGGAAAGACGACGACGATCAATATTCTCTGTACCCTCCTCTCACCGAGCAGCGGAAGCGCTGAGATCGCGGGATATGACTGCGCGAAGCACCCCGACCAGGTAAGGGCGGCAATCGGCCTCATCTTCCAGGATACGACACTCGATAACGGGCTGACCGCGTACGAAAATCTGAAGTTTCATGCCTACCTCTACAACCTTGAAAGAAAACTGACCGAAAAGCGGATCAACGAAATGCTTGGCGGTCGTCGAGCTGCAAAGCCGCAAAAACGATCTTATCAAGAATTTTTCCGGCGGCATGAAGCGGCGGCTCGAGATCGCCCGGGGCCTGCTCCACTACCCCCGCGTTCTGTTCCTGGACGAGCCGACCCTCGGCCTTGACCCCCAGACGCGAAATACGATCTGGGACTTCATCAATACGCTCAGAAAAACGGAGCGGATCACGGTCTTCATGACGACCCACTATATGGAAGAGGCTGAAAATTGCGGCCGCATTGCCATTATCGACAACGGTAAGATCATTGCGCTCGATACGCCCGAACGCCTGAAAGACATGGTGCATGGCGATATCATAACGGTAGAGACAGCGGACAATAAACGTGCCGCGCACGAGATACAGTCGTTGTTCGGAATGAAGACGTGGACCGAGAATGGCGGATTATGCATCGAAGCAGAAAAGGGCGACGAATTCATTCCGAAGCTTATCCGCGGACTGACCGTTAAAACACTCTCGGTAAGTCTCAAAAAACCGACTCTCAATGATGTGTTCCTCCGGCTTGACCGGAAGGACCATCAGGGACGAAGGGCTCCAGAACAACCGGGATATAACCCGGGAATTCGTACGAAGCCACCGGAGGGCACAGCGATGATCCAGTTTCGGCCCATCTATGTCATCTGTCTGCGGGAGTTCAAAAAATTCTTCCGCGAAAAGAGCCGCCTCCTCGGGCACGCTCGCCCGGCCGGTGCTCTGGCTGTTCGTCGTCGGCAACGGCATGAACTCGCTGATCCGGCCCCAGGTCGGATTTTCCTACCTGCAGTTTATCTTTCCCGGCATGATCGGCATGACCATCCTCTTCTCATCCATCTTCTCGTCGATCTCAATTGTATGGGACCGTGAATTCGGGTTCATGAAAGAGATGCTGGTAGCGCCCATTTCGCGCCTCTCCATCGTGATCGGCAAAGCCGTTTCCGGCACGCTGATATCTGTTGCCCAGGCAGTCATCATCCTGTTCCTTATCCCCTTTCTCGGCATCCAACTGACGATTGCACAGTTTTTCGAAGTGGTGGCCGTCTCGCTCCTCGTCTCGTTCTGCATCACGTCGCTGGGCATATTGATCGCCGCGCGGCTTACGTCCTTTGACGGATTCAACATCATCATGAACTTCCTGGTCATGCCGATGCTGTTCCTGTCAGGGGCCATGTACCCGGTCACGTCGATGCCGCCTGCGCTCCGCCGGCTCACCCAGCTTAATCCGCTCACCTACGGCGTCGATGCGTTCAAGCATGTCCTGCTCCTGAACAGCACGCCTCCGCTCGGACCTGAATTTTCCATGGTTCTCGATCTTTCAGTCATTACCGCCGTGTCCTTCATTATGCTCACTCTGGCGGCAATGTCGTTCCGGCGGAAGGAATAAGCCGGTTAGCCTGCAAACCTAAAATTTCCTTGAGTTTTACCCGATAAAATACTATTATTGGGCCTTTAAGAGTGCCCAGATTAATAAAGACAGTGAGGAGAAGCCGATGTCGAGAGCAGACAGATTTATCAAGGCGTGCAGGCGAGAGCCGGTGGACTGCACCCCGGTATGGATGATGCGCCAGGCAGGGAGATATTTGCCGGAATACCGCGAGATCCGGGCAAAGCATACTTTTCTTGAGATGTGCAAGACCCCGGAGCTCGCGGCCGAAGTCACAATCCAGCCCATCGGCGCTATGAGATCGATGCCGCCATCATCTTTGCCGACATCCTGCTGCCGCTCGAGCCCATGGGTATCGGCCTCGAATTCGCCAAGGGCGAAGGCCCCGTGATCCATAATCCCGTCCGGACCATGGCCGATGTTCAGAAACTGAAGCCGATAGAATCTTCAACGCAGATCGCTTATCTCATGAAGGCGATCAACATCGCGCTCAAGGAACTGAACGGTAAAGTGCCGCTTATCGGCTTCTCAGGAGCTCCCTTTACGCTCGCAAGTTATATCATAGAGGGCGGCGGTTCCCGCAATTACGAACACGCTAAGGCAATGATGTTCGCGGAACCAAAAACATGGCATAAACTGATGGAGCATCTTACCGGCGTCATCATCAACTATTTGAACGCGCAAATCGACGCGGGTGTACAGGTTGTGCAGCTCTTTGACTGCTGGGTCGGCGCCCTCGGCCCCAGCGATTACCGTGAGTTCGTTCTGCCGCATCAGAAAAATGTAATAGCCGGCATCAAAAAAAGCGTCCCGCTCATCCACTTTGCGAACGGTGCAACCCATCTGCTGGAAATGGTTGCCGAGGGCGGCGGCGACGTCATCGGTCTCGATTGGCGGTGTGATATCGATTCAGCCTGGAAGCGCGTAGGACAGGACAAGGCAGTCCAGGGAAACCTCGATCCCATCTCGCTCTTCGGCTCAAAGGAGTTCATTCGGAAACGCACGAAGGAAATCCTCGACCGGGCGGCAAACAGGAACGGCCATATCATGAACCTGGGCCACGGGATTCTTCAGCAAACGCCGCTCGACCATGCTGAAGAGTTCATTAACGCCACGCATGAACTGAGCAAGAGATAACCTGAGCCACGATCTACGATGAACATCAGATTCGAAACAAATATATCGTCCTTATATCTTGCATCCTGCATTTCTGCGATCTCTGCGATCTTGATGATTTTCAATGACCATACCGCAATTATACTCATCGCCCTGGGCGGACCCAGATCGCTGGATGAAGTCGGGCCGTTCATGGCCGCCTTTATGGGCCGGCCCGCACCCGCAGCCGGTCGTTCAAGCCGTCATTGAACGCTATAAATTGATCGGCGGAAAGTCGCCGCTGCCGGAACTGGTTAAAGCACAGGCAGAAGCGCTTGCCCGGGAACTCGGGAACGGCTACAGGGTATACGAGGGCTTCCGATATTCTTCTCCTTCGGTCGGCGTGGCGTTTGAAAAGGCGGTACGTGAAGGCGCCGGCCGCGTCATCGGCCTTTCGATGTCGCCTTTTGAAACAATCGTCACAACAGGCGCCTACCGGAAAGCTTTCGAGTCAGCTGGATGACGGGACGATCAGCAAATCCTTCATTGCCGAGCTGGCACGACAATCCGCTATTTCATCAACGCGTGGCAGGAAAAGGTGCGGGACGGCGCTGAAACGCTTCCGGCCGAAACACAGAGGCGATATTCAGTCGTTATTTTCACCAGCCACAGCATTCCCGCTCCGGTATATCGACGGCAGGAGACCCGTACAAGAAACAGGTTGAAGAAACCGTAAAGCTGGTTGCCGAAGGCATCGGTTTACATGAATGGCGGATCGCGTGGCAGAGCAAGGGGGCACGCGCAACCGAGCCCTGGATCGAGCCGGAGGTCGAGCGTGTCCTGGAATCGGCTGCCGAGGAAGATACCTGAATTATGTGCTCGAGGTGCCCGTCGGATTCACCTGCGATCACATGGAGACGCTGTACGACATCGACATCGTCCACCGGGAGCATGCCGCCGACCTCGGACTGACTTCGAGCGGCCTGGAATCGCTGAACACATCGCGTTCATTGATTAAGGCGCTTGCGGATATTGTGACAAAAGCGAAATGATTCTGGACGCGGATAAACGCAGATAACGCTGATGACGAAGATTTCAAATATAAAAAAATTACCGATCTGATCATTAAGGCTTTTTATATCGTTTACAATTCCTTAGGATATGGCTTTTTAGAAAAAATCTATCTAACGCTCTTATGATTGAGCTAGAGAAGCTGGGTCTCGATGTAAAACAACAATACAGATACAGGTATTTTATAACGGCAGAGTCGTCGGAGAATATTTTGCTGATTTATTGGTCAAGATCGTATTATTATAGAGATTAAAGCAACAAAACACTGGCAGCGGAACATGAAGCACAACTTTTAAACTATTTAAAAGCAACCAATATTGAAGTTGGTATTGCTTTAACTTCGGGCCAAACCTGAATTCAAACGAAAAGCTTGAACAATACAAGAAAGTAACGTATTACTATCCGCGCTAATCCGCGCAAATCTGCGTCCTAAAAAGGTTCAATCATGTCAAAAATAATAATCATAGGCGGCGGCATTGCCGGACTGGCTGCCGCAGTCCATCTGAAGGCCGGGGCCAAGGCACACGGCAAGACGGTCGAGGTGCTGCTGCTCGAAAAGAACAGACGCATCGGCGGCAAGATCCTGACCGAGAAACACGACAAGTATCTGATCGAGGGCGGACCCGACAGTTTTCTTCCCGGAAAAGGTCTGGACCGTGAATCTCGCCAAGTACCTCGGCCTCGAACCCGAAATGCTTCCCTCGAACGACCATTTCAAGGGCACCTTCATCTACTCACAAGACAGCTCCATTCCCTTCCCGAAGGCGTCATGCTCATGGTCCCGACCTCGTTCAAGCCCATGGCAAAGTCAAAGCCTCATTTCCTGGCCGGGCAAAATGCGCATGGGCATGGAGGTATTCATTCCGAAGCGAAAGCTCATGGAGGATGAAAGTCTCGCCTCATTCGTTACGCGCCGGCTTGGCCGGGAATGCCTCGAGAAAATCGCCGAACCGCTCGTTGCAGGCATCCATACGTCGAATCCCGACAATATGAGCGTCCTCGCAACCTTCCCCCGCTTCGTGCAGATGGAGCAGAAGAGCGGAAGTCTCATCCGCGGAATGCTTGCCGCGATGAAGAGCAGGCCCCATGCCACCCTGAGCGGTCCGCCTCCGAAGCCCGGCGCACCGAAAATGACGTATTTCATGAGCTTCAAGAACGGCATGCAGTACGCTGTCCCAGGCCTGCGCCGATTATATCGGCAAGGATTCGATCCGGCTCGGCGCTTCTGTCAAAGCCATCGAACCGAAAGACAAGGGCTACAGCGGTCATCCTGAGAATCGGAGAGACGCTTGAGGCAGACCACGTCATGATCGGAACGGCCTCATATGATGCCGCTGAAATGGTAAAAGGTTTCGATGAAACTCTTGCGGAGCAGATGAACAAAATCGAATGGTCCTCTTCCGGCCACGGTTTCGATCGCATTCCGAAAGGAGGACGTGAAAGTCCCTCTCAAGGGCTTCGGATTCATCGTGCCGAGAGTCGAGGGCAGAAGGGTCAACGCCGCCACGTACAGTTCCATAAATGGTCCTACCGGGCGCCCGATGACCAGGTCCTGATCCGCGCATTCGTAGGCGGAGGGCATCATGAGGAACTGGTCCATGAACTGGATGACGCGGGCATGACAAAGATGGTGCTGGAGGAACTCGACACTATCCTCGGTCTCAAGGCGAACGCCGCATTCTCAAAAGTCTATCGATGGTTCAAAGGCATGCCGAAATACACGGTCGGCCATCTCGACCGTATGGCGCTTATCGACCGCAGCCTGTCGGCGCACCCGGGGCTGCACCTCATCGGCTGCTCCTACAAGGGCATCGGGATCGGCGACTGCATCCATGAGGCGCAGATTGCGGCGGAGAAGATTTTAAAATCCTAGTATCGGGGTGTGGGTCAATTACTCATGGGTAGTAGCAGCGGGGTTTTTATGCCTTCTGAACCGGGTCGGCTTCGGTGCTTCCTGGCTTTGACCCGGTTTATCCGGGCTTATACCTTTCTCGGCCACGGGCTTCGATTTATCACGTTCCACAATGAAGTTCGCAGCAAAGATATAGTCATCGATATAATCCCGCTTTCCGTCCCCGTTCAAGTCGAGTTGCAGAGTCCCCTGCCCTTTCAGGAAAACTAAAAAATCGTTCTCTGTTACAGTCCCTGAATTGTCGAGATCGACATTCGCCTTCGGCGCGACAGTAAGAGGAAACTGCATCGTAAGCTTCTCCTGGGGAACGATGAAGCTTGTCGCATAGGCACCCTTGTCCGGTTTCACATTGGCGATCCAGGTATTCGTATTATCCGGATCGGGTACAAGCGAGGAAATGCTGCCCTCTGTCATCTCCGGCTTCGGCGGATTATTGCCTATGTTCATGGCGATAAATGAAATTTTTGCGAGGGAGCTGCCGTCCGACAGAACAATCGAGGGCTCCTGAGTAAAGCCGAGCAGAAAGTCCTGATTGAAAAGAGCCGTCAGCCCCTTGGGCGTTCGATAACCCTTATAACTGCTGAATTTCTGCAGAATACTCTTTTGAGCATATATCGTCCTTGCCGGAGCTTTTGTCTGTACCCCGTCGCTTTTTTTACTTTCCTGCGGCATTTTCGTTTCCTGCTGCGGTTTACTTTGTGGAGCGGCTTTATTTTCCTGGCCCGCGGCTGTCTTTGCATGAACCGGATTTTCCTGCGGCATGGCTTCCTCTTCCGGTTCTGCTGGCTGTATTTCCGGTTCGAAGATTTCTGCATCTTCTGATTTTGTAATTACAGCAGTCGTTGCAGGTTGAACGGCAAACTGACGAGCCGGGACCGCTGAGACAAGAATCGGAGCCTGGCTTGCTTCTCCTGATGAGGAGTCCGCGACCATAACTGCCGGGTTTATGATCTGCACCAGCACAGGAAGCGAACCGCCGTTTATATTGGTAATGCTTGCTTTGAATGACTCGATTCCATCCGCTGCATTTCCCTTACCGTCAAACGTCATCGCCGCAATAATGCCCGTGCCGGTTATCGGTTTGGTCGTTACGATCCCGACACGTATCGTGCCCGGAGTATTTGTGTTGATCGCGGTCATGGCGCCGGACACGAGCGGACCCTGCATGAGCCGCGGATTATCAAGTAACCGAGTGCTGTAGGTAATAGTGACGTCGAGCGCTGCCACGTTTTCCATCCCGACACCCTGCAGTATATACGAAGCAGCTCCCGAGTTGGACAATACAAGGCTGGAAGCCGCAGCGGCCGGCAAAGCGCGCAGCAGGACGACTATGAGAACAAGCAGAGAAAAACCGGCAATCTTTACTTTCATGCGTCTTTCCTTTAAGAAGCCGTACATACAGCCGTGCATTCTAAAGCCGTCAGCCGGCGGAATTCTCCTCGAAAAGAGTGGAAGCGAGTATAATCTAAAAAAAAGACAAATGTAAAGGATAAAAGTTATTGCTTCATTTATTCCGCCTATTTTACATCTTTCTCTCGACAAAAATCAAAAAATATTTTAAGCTATGGCAGAAGGAGCGCGGGGATGAACCATATGATGGAAGTTAAAATCTACTACGAAGACACTGACTGCGGAGGGGTTGTCTATTACGCAAACTACCTCAGGTACATGGAGCGAGCGCGTACGGAGTATCTCGCTGCACGGGGGTACGCGGTCAGAAAACTGATGGACGAAGGCACGATCTTCATGGTCCTCCGGGTCGAGATCGATTATAAATCGCCCGCCCGGTATGGTGATGTCATCGAAATCGAAACCTGGGTCCGCGACGTCACGCGGGCAACCATGGTGTTCGAACATATCATGCGGGACAAAACATCCGGCCGCGTATTCGTGGAGTGCAGGGCAAAAGCAGTATATGTAGACCCTCAGGGCAAACCGAAACGCCTGACAGCCGACTATGTCGAAAAAGTGAAATAAACATTAAAAAGCTTTAGCGAACGATTTGCCGGGATTAAATCCATGTCTCTCATAAACGAACGCAGCAACACCGTTAATTCGGATTTATTTACTCGCGATAGTATCTCTATGCGGGGAGCAGGTGTCGTCACGATCACACAGCCGAGAAAGGGAGCGCGCTTCACTCTTGACAGCCTCATTCTCGCTGATTTTTGCCGTGTTAAACCGGAAGATACCATTCTTGAGCCTGGCACAGGCACCGGCATTATCTCGATCCTTCTGGCGAAAAAATTTCCCGATGCCGCGCTTGTCGCTGTTGAAACCCAGCCTGCCGCTGTCGACGTCTGCAGGAAGAACATTTCGGACAATGGCGTTGACGCCCACATCCTCTTCTTTGATAAAGATATTAAGACACTGCGAACGGTATTGAAACCCGCGACTTTCGATCTCATCGTAGCCAACCCGCCCTACACAAGGACCGGTACGGGCAAACAGAGCCCGCATGCGGAACGCCTGACAGCCCGGCATGATGTTCTTGGAGACCTTCGGGCCTGGCTCGACCTGCAGGTCTTTCTCAAGAATAAGGGCCGTTACGTTCTGATTTTTGCCTCGGACAGGCTCGCGGAATTGATCACCTCCCTTCGGTCACGTAAACTCGAGCCAAAGCGCATGCGTCTTGTTCATCCGTACGCCGACAGGCAAGCCACGCTCGTACTGATAGAAGCTGTAAAAGCATCGGGTATCGGGCTCGAGGTGCTGCCGCCCCTGGTTATTCACGAAACAAATGGACATTTTACACGCGAGATGCGTTCACTTTACGATCTGCCGTAGGTATTTCTTCAGCTCATCTTCCTTGACACGTCTTCTGCATCGCACTACTCTTTAGCTATATTCAGCCTCGCCATGCCCACGATTTCCTTTTATCTTAAGCCGATTGCTCCATTTCGCCTGGATCTTACTGTATGGGCTTTGCGCCGGCTTCCCCATAACATCATCGATCAATGGCACGCCAACACCTATACGCGTATTCTTTTGCTAGGATCGGAGCTGATCAGGGTCGATGTAACGCAACCCGGAAAGCAAAGAATTAATATCACAGTCCAAACAGCCAGCCCCTTAATTCCTGACCTCAAAAGCCGCACTATTGAACTTGTAGAAAAAATCCTCGGCATCCGGAAAGACCTGAAAGAATTTTATGTGCGCGCAGCTCTGGATGCGTATATAAACCCGCTCATGAACCGGTTTCTCGGGTTGAAGCCTCCTCAATTCCCCTCCCTTTTCGAGGCGGTGATAAATGCCGTTGCCTTCCAGCAGCTTTCTCTCAATGTCGGCGTAACACTTCTGAACCGGCTCGTGGAAACATACGGCAGTGCATGGACCTCCGGCAGCACGGCGCTGCATGCTTTTCCTGAACCGTACCAGCTTGCCGGGGCACCTGCAAGCGCGCTCCGAAGTCTCGGATTCAGCGGCAACAAGGCGAATGCACTCCTTTCCCTGTCGCAGTCCTTTGCTGAAGGAAAAGCGGACCTGGACCGTATCGCAATCATGGATGATCCCGAAGCAATAGAATTTTTGCAAAGCTTCAAAGGCATTGGCCGTTGGTCCGCGGAATACGTACTGCTCAGGGGAATGGGCCGCCTCAATATTTTTCCGGGCGAGGACGCGGGCGCCCGCAACAGTCTGGCGCTGCTGCTCAGGCTTGGAAAAAAACCGGATTTTGACGCCGTACGGGGAATTACCAGGCGCTGGCACCCTTTTGCGGGCTTGGTCTATTTCCATTTTCTGCTGAATCGGCTGAACACAAAAGGATACCTGTAAGTTTTAGAGAAACGCCGGGACCGATACTTGCCTTGCCCCGGGGCGCCTCCCTCGTAAATATCTATGGTATATTCAAATCATGTTATGAAACATGCCTTAAGGAAAGCCGCCTGCAGTGCTCCCTGCATCAGAGAATATGCATCGGGACGGAGGACTTCATGCCGGAACAAAGATACAAGTACATTATCGTCGGCTCCGGACTGGCCGGTTCATCGGCAATAGAGGGCATCCGAGGTCTCGACAAAAACGGTTCTATCCTCCTCGTCGGCACTGAAAAACACCTGCCCTACGATCGTCCGCCTCTCACCAAAAAGTTGTGGTTCGGTAAGAAAAAAGTCGAAGATATCTTTCTCCATAAACAGGAGTATTACGATCAAAACGGGGTATCGCTTGCGTTGGGCTTTACCGCAGTATCGCTGGACGTCAGAAACAATTCATTAACCGATGATGCAGGCAGAGGCTACAGCTTCGAAAAGGTCCTGCTTGCAACCGGCGGCGTACCAAGAAAACTCCCGATCGAGGGAGGAGACCGGGAGGATATCGACGATTTCGGAACCTGAACCACTATCTGGATTTGCGGGCCGAGGCATCTGCCGGCAAATACGCTGTTATTATAGGAGGCGGCTTCATAGGCTCCGAACTCGCCGCCTCGCTGAGCATGAACAAGGTTGACGTAACGATGATTTTTCCCGATCCTTATCTCGTATCCCGTGTGTTTCCGGAATATCTCGGCCGAGCGCTTCAGGCAAAATTTCAGGAGCGCGGAATCACCATACTCAGCGGCGAAAAGCCGGCCTGGTTCAGGAAAAGGGGCACCCGGTTTGTTACTGCGACCGAAACCGGCAGGGAAATCGAGTCGGATATCGTAATCGCCGGTGTCGGCATCTCGCCCTCACTTGATCTGGCGCGAACGGCCGGACTGCAGACCGCCAACGGAATCATCGTCGACGAGTATCTCCAGGCGTCGCTCCCCGGTGTATATGCAGCGGGCGATAATGCGTTCTTTCCCTACAATGCGTTCGGGAAGCAGATGCGGGTCGAACACTGGGACAACGCATTAAACCAGGGAAAGCTTGCGGGCAGGAACATGGCGGGCGCGCATGAAAAATACACCTATATGCCGTATTTTTTTTCGGACCTGTTCGAGTTCGGATATGAGGCTGTTGGAGAAGTGACCACCCGCTTCGAAACCTTTGCGGACTGGCAGAAAGAAAACGATACGGGCGTCATTTACTATCTTGACCGCGGCAGGGTCAGAGGCGTGATGATGTGCAATGTCTGGGAGAAGGTCGATGCTGCGCGGAAACTGATCTCGGAGGGCGGCCACATGACCAGGGAAAAACTGCGCGGCGCGATACGGTAACGTTCCGTACATTCTATGTTTTATTCCATCAAGGAGAACCTATCATGATTTCAAAAATCCTCGTTGCGACAGACGGTTCCGAAACGGCCCAAAAGGCAGTCGAATATGCCATTGAACTTGCCAAACAGCTCAAGGCTGTCGTAATTGCACACAGCGTAATCGACAAACGGGCATTTATAACACAGACCGTTCCACCTGACGCAACAGGGACACATCTTGCGGAGCCGATCGAGGATTACCTCCGGAAGGCAGCCGAGGAGTACGCGCAGGGCATCAAGGAACTGTCCGATAAAAACGACGTCGATTCCGAGATTTCAATAACAACAGGGCACCCCGTGGAGGAAATTGTAAATGAGGCTGAGCGATTGCGCGCTGATCTCATCGTTCTCGGTTCACACGGCAAAAGCGCCTTATCGGCCGCCGTTCTTGGAAGCATTACCTATGGCGTCATCAATAAAAGAGTCTAAAATCCCGGTTCTTGTTGTGAAGCAATAGGGGCAGGTCAAACACTCCCCTCCCGTTCCGGCCGGTGAATATGGTATTTCTTTTCAAAACATCGACATGGCCGCGCTAAGGAGGTCTTGATGAACCTTGCGGAACAAAACTGTAAACCGGCTTCTGAAACGGCGAGGCTTTCGATCAGTGAGGCCCAAGGGCTTCTGAGCGATATCCCTGCATGGTCTCCCGCGATACGGAAATCAAGCGGGAATTTCGCTTCAAGGATTTCCGGCAGGCAATGGAATTCGTGAACAGCGTTGCCGCGATTGCGAACGAGCAGGACCATCATCCCGACATCTTCATCTCCTATAACAAGGTGCAGTTGACCCTGTCGACGCATAAGATCGGCGGACTGTCGCTGAACGACTTCATCGTGGCGGCGAAGATCGATCTCGCGGCTGACCGTCACGGGATCGGTCAGGCCGCATGAGCCATCATCTCCCGTCCGAGCGGAGCGCCCCTCGGAGCCTGAAGGGAAAGGTCGCCCTGGTCACCGGCGCGAGCAAACGGATAGGACGCGCGATCGCCATCGCTCTTGCTGACGAAGGAGTGCATATCGTTGCCCACGACCGCAAGGCCATGGAAGCGGAAACAGCGAAGGTCTGCGACGAAGTGGTCGAATGCGGAGCACGGGCATGGAGCATCATCGCCGATCTGGAAAAGCCCGAAGAATATGAATCGCTGATCGCGCGGGCGATCAAGGCGGCAGGTCGCTCGATATCCTTGTCAACAACGCATCCATGTTTCTTCCGGACACGCTCATGGACGTCGGGTTCGGCGACGTGACGCGGCATCTGCAGGTGAACGCGTGGGCGCCTTTCGTCCTTTCCCGCGATTTTGCGAGGCTCGCGGAGCGCGGCAAGATCATCAACCTCCTCGACACGCGCATCACCGGCTACGACCGGACGCACGTTGCCTACGTCCTTAGCAAACGGATGCTCTCGGTCCTGACCATGATGTGCGCGCTGGAGTTCGCGCCGGAATTCACGGTGAACGCTGTGGCGCCCGGCCTCATCCTCCCGCCCGCGGGAAAGGATGAGAGCTATCTTGACGGGCTTGCAAAGACCGTCCCCCTCAGAAAGCACGGCGGGCCGGGGGACATCGCCGACGCGGTGCTCTACCTGCTCAAAAGCGATTTTGTTACCGGCCAGATCATCTATGTGGACGGAGGCAGACATCTCGGGGAGGAGCACCATGGACCGTATTCTGATCAGTGATCTTCTTGTCCGGTGCATCATCGGTGTTCGCGACGAGGAACGGCGGGACAGAACAGGACGTGCTGATCAACCTGTCGCTCTCGGTGGACCTCCGCAAAGCCGGCACAAGCGACCGGCTCGAGGATTCCCTGGACTACCGCACCGTCAACAAGCAGATCCTGGGCATGGCGGAAAACTCACGCTACTATCTCGTCGAGGCCCTGGCCCAGGCGGTTGCCGATATTTGTCTTGAGTATCCTCCGGTTATAGAGGCCACCGTGCAGGGTCGAGAAGCCGTTCGCGCTTCGGTTCGCCAGGAACGTGGGAGTGGAAATCACGCGGACAAGACGGGCTGATCATGACACGGGCCTTTATCAGCATCGGATCGAACATATCACCGGAAAACAACGTCAGGGACGCACTTCTCCGGCTTGCATCCCGGGTCGCGGTTCATGCCATCTCCACGGTCTACCTGACCGACCCGTCGGCCGCCCGGACAGCCGTCGTTTTCAACTGCGTTCTGTCGATAGAGTCGTCGCTGCCGCCTCGGGACCTGAAGTACAGCGTGCTCCGCCGATCGAGAGCGAACTGGGAAGAATGCGGGGCAGCGATAAGTTCTCTCAGCGCACTATCGATCTTGACCTGATCCTGTATGGGAACAGAACGATGAAGGAAGAAGAGCTGACGCTGCCGGACCCCGATATCATGAGCCGCCCGTTTCTGGCAGTCCCCCTTGTCGAGCTTGCGCCAGGCCTGGTCCTGCCGGGACAACTTCCGGTTTCCGCATTTGCAAAGGATGCGGTGCGAACGGAGATGACGCCGCTTACCTGCTACACCGAACCTTTTGAAGAGGAACTGCTTTATGGCTTGACCATGAAAAAATCGGGAATCTGGTTTGGAACTTCTGATACAGATCGGCGAAGACCCCGCCGCGGGAAGGACTCTGGCCACACCGAAGCGCGTTGCATCGGCGATTGAATTTCTGACTTCCGGCTACAAGGCCGATATTGAGAAGCTGATCAACGAGGCCTGCTTCGCACAGGAAACGACAAGCATGGTCGTGGTAACGGGACATCGAGCTCTACAGCCTGTGCGAGCATCACCTGCTGCCGTTCTACGGTCGGTGCCATATCGGCTACATCCCCAGGGGCAGGGTTTTCGGGGTCAGCAAACTGGCCAGGCTTGTCGATATGTTTGCACGAAGGCTCCAGATCCAGGAAAGGCTGACTGAACAGATTGCCTACGCCGTAAAAAACGCGATCAAGGCCGATGGCGTGGGCGTCATGATCGAGGCGCATCACCTCTGCATGATGATGCGGGGAGTGGAAAAGCAAAACTCCATGTTCGTTACCTCTTCGGTGCTCGGCGTTTTCCGCGATAATCCGGCCACCAGGCAGGAATTCATGTCCATTATAGCCAGGGCAAGACCTGAGGTATGACGTTCGGCCGGTCCTTCCTTGTAAGACCGGCTTCCTTCACAGCGGCATGATCGCAGCCGAATTCAAGTGCTGTGATACTTTCAGTGAATTGACATGACTTCATGGGGTGATATGTTTAGTAAGAGTTTTTGTGCAATTATCCTATCCCTTTCAGATCTATAAATAAGTATCAATATTCCAATTTGAGAAATTCCTGGCCGGGCCGGCCTGCAGGATTTTCTTGATAAAGAGGCATGTACGAGGAGGAGCGGCATGGTGCAGAAGGCAAGTCCCAAATTGACGGAGTTGATGAACCAGGCGATAGCCGCGGAGCTGCAGGCCATAATTCAATACATGTGGCACCATGTAATGGTCAAAGGCATGACCGCCTCCGAACTTTCCGGTGTGTTCGAAAAGGCGTCAATGGATGAAATGAAGCATGCCGAGAAAATCGCAGAGCGCCTGAACTATTTTGATGTAAATCCAACGGTCAAACCTAATCCCGTTTCGGTCGGCGGAGATCCCATCCAGATGCTGAGGGCCGATGCCAGGGCCGAAGAAGAGGCAATTGCTTTATACAAGCACATTATAAAGCAGGCGGTTTCGGAAGGCGACGAAACAACAAGGCTGCTCTTCGAGGAAATCCTCTCTGTAGAAGAGGGACATCACGACACCCTGACGACCCTGCTTGGTTAGATTTGCCGCTTGGCTTTTGATTCGGCTTGCTGACGGGGAGAGAGTATGATATCGGTTAAAAACTGCCTTGCGGCTGCAATTGCCATGCTGCTGCTCTTTTCTGCACCTTCTTCCTATGCCAAGCCTAAAAAGACGAGCATCAAGTCTGCCCAAAAATCGATCCAGATAAAGCTTGATCTTCGCGATCAATGGGTAGAGCACATCTTCTGGATCCGGAATGTAATTGTAACGACCAGGTTCGGCAACGGCGAAGCGGCCATGACAGCAGAGGGTATGGTTACGAAACATCAGCGGGCGCTTGCCGATTCAATGTCAGCGGTTTACGGGAAGGGCCAGGCAGAAGTTTTTTTCGGTCTTCTGGGGATTCGTTTCGCAGCCATCAAGCAATACATGGCCGCCGCTACGAAGCATGACAACGCTGCGCAAAACGCCGCGATAGCCAGGATAAGGGAGAATACGGAAGACATGACCACATTTCTGGTTTCCGCCAATTCCGGCTGGTCGGCTCAAACCGTACTTGGATTGCTCATGGCGCAGGGCGGCCATCATATCACAGAAATAGATCAGATCGTAAGCGGCGATTTTTCTTCCGAGTCCAAAACCTGGGCCGCGCTGAAAGATACCATCTATCTGATTGCCGATGCCATGGCGGACGGCATGGTGAATAAAGGCGGCCGATAAAAAGGAGGTTCCGGCATGTCATATAGTGCAAAAGACTATTCAAAATTGATAGGAATGGAGGGTTTCAGTGAAACGCTGCTTAAGAATCATTTCACCCTCTATCAGGGATACGTAACGAACACGAATAAAATTCTGGACAACCTGAACCGGATAATCAAGGCGAACGAAGGAACCACCCCGGAATATTCGGAGCTCAAACGCCGGCTCGGGTGGGAATTCGACGGTATGCGCCTGCATGAACTCTATTTCGAGAACCTCGGCGGCAAATCGGCCTTCAATAAGAACAGCGAACTTGCCCGTAAAATGACCGGGGATTTCGGCAGCTTTGAAAACTGGGAAAATGATTTCAAGGCAACCGGCATGATGCGGGGAATAGGCTGGAGCATTCTCTATCAGGACACGGTAAGCGGCAAGCTCTTCAATTTCTGGATCAACGAGCACGACGGCGGCCACCCTGCCGGATGCAGCCCGCTTCTGATCATGGACGTCTTCGAGCACGCGTTCATGACCGACTACCAGTTGAAGAGAGCCGACTACATCCAGGCGTTCATGAAAAACATAAACTGGAACGTCATCGAGAGCAGGCTGGAGCTGTTCCAGCAGCTCATGAAAAAGGCAGGTTAGCACCTGCCATTTCATGCCTTTTTTTGCATGCGGCGGAATCCCTTTCAGAACTGCCGGATCACACGGGCGTTACATGGAAAATAAAGGGAAAAAAATTTTCGGCCTGCTCGCTGAGATGCTCGACTATCCTACGCATCGGATCGCTGCACAGGCCCGCGAGGCAGCCCCGACCCTGGAGCTTGCGAATCCGGCCACCAAGCCTCATATCGATCGTTTCCTTGATTTTTGTCATTCGAACCCGCTGTCCCGGCTCGAGGAGATATATATCGAGACCTTCGACCTGCAGGCAGCGTGCTGCCCCTATGTGGGACATCATTTATTCGCCGAGGACCGCAGCCGGAGCCTATTCGTGGTCAGGATGAGAGAGCACTATGGCTCCCATGTTTCCTACAGAAATGAACTGCCTGATCATATTACGATCATGCTGCGGTCCCTGGTCGTTCAGGATTCGGTCGAGGAGGCCCGCGACCTGATCTTTCTTTGCCTGGTCCCTGCTCTTAGGAAAATGATAGCCCTTTTGATCGGCAGCAGCAATCCGTACCGGGAAGTTATGATAGCGGTTCTCCTGACTCTCGAAACTGAAGGAGATGCCCCGAACTAGCGACAAACACCGTTTAAACACCATTGCCGGAACATCTTGGAAAACGGTATGAATAGACAGCATGAATCGGGTATCGCCCCCGGAGTCGTCATCTGCTCGCTGATATGCATGCTTTTTTCCGGGTGCGGAAGTGAATCAGCACCCTCTTCCCTCGTCGGACAGAAAGTCGTCTGGGAGGGAAGCATCGACGACCGGCCACAGGATAAGGCTGTTTTCGATAGGACAATCGCCTGCCTGAATCAGCACTTCGGCATTCAGGAACCAAAGCCCCACCCGAGGCTCGTGCTGATCAACGATCAATTTATGGTGCAGGGGCAGGGTCCCTACGATGGATACATTTTATTTGAACCGAACATAATGTACGTGAGAAACTCGGGACGCGAGCCGTGGATCGTCTGTCATGAGGCAATACATTGGATGTACCAGGTTGGCGACTCCCTTCACGGCACCGAGCCGTACCAGGCATGCCAGCAATAGAAAGGTTTCTCGCATTCGTGGAACTATATTTCATATTTTTATTTTAAACTAAGGAGGAGCGCATTGATTAAAACGCCGATCGGCAGCAAATTGTGGGCGATTGCGGAAGGCTATATTCCTGCGTGGAGCCACGGCCCGGAACCGGAGATGATCAGCCATGAGACGGCATGTATTTTAAACCATTTTTGAACTTCGATGTTGTTTAGGATTTAGAAATTAGTGCTTAGGATTTGTTACGAGACATCCATGAAATTTTCACGACGCACATTCATGAAGCTTGCCGCTGTCGGAGGAGCGTCGTTTGCTACCGAGAAGGGCCTCAAAAAGGTCGGCAAGCTGGTGCCCTATGTCGTCCCTCCTGAGAACGTGTCCCCTATTGCCTGGACCGGCCTGGCAACCACCTGCAGGGAATGTCCCGCCGGGTGCGGAATGCATGTCCGGCATATTAATGGAAGGATCATAAAAGCGGAGGGGAATCCCGAGCACCCTGTTAATCGCGGCGGCTTATGTCCGCGCGGTCAATCAGCACTTCAGGGTATTTACGACCCGGACCGCCTAAAAGAGATACAGACAAGGGAAAGGACCGGCCCGTTCCGCCGGGAAAGCCGCGATACAGCTCTTGCCCGTATCGGAGAATGGATCCGGAAGGCAAACGGCCGCATTGCTATCATGAGCAGAGTTGAAACCGGGACACTCTCCGAAATAATGTCCTCGTTCATCTCGATCTTCAAGTCGAACAGGCTTCTTTTTTATGAACCCTTTCATTATGGCCCTCTCCGCAAGGCACATGCAGCGGTTCACGGCCTGGCAAATATCCCTTATTATAATCTCGGGCAATGCGATTACATCATCAGCTTCGGCGCCGACTTTCTCGAATCCTGGATATCCAATGTTCAGTACGCGTACGAATTCTCGAACATGCATGCATTCAGAAACGGCAGCATCGGCCGCTTTGATTACGTCGGACCGCGGCTCTCGATGACGGCCGCGAATGCGGATAGATTTATACCTGTCCACCCGGGGCGGGAAAAGGACGTAGCGCTCGCCATGCTCAGGATCATGTCTGATGAGAATATGCTGCGCACAGGCGCAGAGCTTATCAAGCCCCTTGTCGCGGGCATTGACGTTCGCTCGGTTGTAAGCCCGTCTCTTTCGGAAACGGAGCTCCGGCTGATGGCGCGCCGCTTCAGCAAATCTCGCTCGCTTGCACTCGCCGGTCCTGTGGGAGCCATCGGCCGGGAAGCCGAAGAACTTGCGGTCGCAGCAGCTCTGCTGAATATTGCTGCAGGGAGCGCGGGAAGCATTATCGATTTCTCCCGTACTCATGCCCTGTCCGGGGCAGCTGATGAAGATCAGTTCATGGCTTTTTTAAAAAGCATCACGCGGGATGATGTACTGATCGTCCATAAAACCAATCCGGTATTCACCAGACCGGGATGCGAGGAGCTTCTCGGAAATGCAGGTTTGATCGTATACCTGGGGACCATGATGGATGAGACCGCGGCCATTGCGGATTGGGTGGTGCCCGTAAACGACGACCTCGAATCCTGGGGAGAATACGAGCCCTGGACGGGCGTTCGAGGTCTTATGCAGCCTACAATGACGCCCTTAACCGATTCTATGGATACCGGTGATCTTTTTATAAAGATTGCAGCTACAGCGCAAAAAGTGCTGAGAAGAAAACCGGACGGTTCTCCGATCGAAACAACCTATGATTGGCTTCGCAATCGCTGGAATTCCCGGAGTGCTTCGGTCAACTGGGAAGAAGCCGTACGGAGAGGAGGCTCCTGGTCCTCGCCAGCGGCAACAAAATCGAAGACAGCAGCTCCAGTAAAAACCGGTATCTCCCTGTTGCCAGGCACACGCAATTCCGCATCTCCAATGCAGGAAGACGAGGCATACCTGTGGCTCTGGTCCTCGATTATGCTCTTTGACGGCCGCGCTGCCAATCGGGGCTGGCTTCAGGAGGCGCCCGAACCAATCAGCACGATCACGTGGGGAAACTCAATAGATCTGCATCCCAGGAAGGCACAGCTGCTGAAAATCCGGTCCGGAGACGTCATTGAGATCGCAACGCGTGACGGCCGGTCCATCCAGGCCCCGGCACGGGTAACCGAAGATGTTGCCGAGGAGGTCGCGGCTGTTTGCTTCGGTCAGGGTCATTCCGCGATAGGGTCAATCGCTGCCAACGTCGGCGTAAACGCCTTTAAACTATTGTCCCGGGGTGAGCCGCTTAACGGGTCCTTCGGCCGTGTCAAAATCCGCAAAACCGGGCGGACCGAAGAACCGGCCAAAAGCATGACTACGAGTGACCAGCATGACCGTGAGATCCTGCAATGGAAGCATCTGGATGAGGCGCGTTCCATGAAGCCGGGGCCGCTGATCCTTCCCCTTGCGGAAAGTTATGCAAAGGGGCGCGACCTGTATAAGCCTCATGAACATAAGAAACACCGGTGGGCTATGACCATTGACCTTCAACGCTGCATCGGCTGCGGCGCCTGCGCTGTTGCGTGCTATGCAGAGAACAATATTCCGGTTGTGGGGAGAAAACAGGTCATGAAGGGAAGGCATATTCCCTGGCTCAGGGTGGTACCATATCGTCTTCACGATCATCCGCACAGAGTCGGGTGGCTGCCGATGCTCTGCCAGCATTGCGATCAGGCCCCGTGCGAGCCGGTTTGCCCGGTATTCGCCGCGGCCCATAACGAGGATGGGTTGAATGCCCAGATTTACAACAGGTGCATCGGGACGCGCTATTGTTCCAACAACTGCCCCTACAAAGTCCGCCGGTTCAACTGGGTCAATATCGAATGGGACAAATCCCTCACGTGGCAGCTGAACCCCGAAGTGACGGTCCGCGTCAGGGGGGTCATGGAAAAATGCACGTTCTGCGTGCAGCGCATCCGGAATGCGGAATATCGCGCGAAGCTGCGAAAACAGGAAGGTCCGGGACGGAGAGATCGATCCCGGCATGCGCGCAGACCTGCCCGGCAAAAGTCTTCACCTTCGGCGACCTGCTGGACCCGGAATCAGCCGTAAGCAAAATTACACGGAACGATCCCCGGCGCTACCATGTGCTGGAGGAATTGAACACCAAGCCCGCGATCACGTATCTGTACAGGATTTTGCAAGAGGAAAAGACATAAACTATCTTGCCACAGAGGGCACAGAGAAATAATAGCTATATGAATGAACAAATCATAGTCAATCAGGAGGCATCACATGTGGAGATACAAAAAACTCTTGATAGTGATGGTAGTATGGGGAATAGGGGTGCTGGGGAATACCAATGCTTTCGGAAGCAACGTGATTCTGGAGTTTAACCAGGACGGGATCCTGCTGAGCAGCCAGGGGCTGACTTATTATGCCGGCGGAGTCCCGAATGCGACCAACCCTCCGGAGAGTTCAATATTTTCTGTAAGCGGTGGAGTTCTTCACATGAATACAATAGGTCTGGGAACTTCAGCCTGGTATCAACTGTCAAACGCATACGACCCGACTCAAGATTTTGTCCTTGAGTTCCGGATGAAAGTGTTACAAACAGTCCCATTTGGTTGGGGCATCGATTTTGAGGTCGCCGATGCAAGCTATGATTACGAATTTGGTTTTGGCTCGTCGGGCATAGTACTCCCCGGCGAATATCTTTTCGACTTCAACACGACTGATGACTTTCACACTTATAAAATCGTTGGCCCCGCGTCGACTGAAATAAATAAACCTTACGACTTTTTTATAGACGGGTCTATTCGCCATACTGGTACAACTTCAGGCGGGGATGGTATTCCACGGTTCCTATCGGCGATGGAACATTTGGGGTAGACGGAAAAGCTGACATAGATTTTATACGGTTCTGCCAGCCGGCATGCCCGCTTACAGCTGATTGTTGATATCAACCCTGACAAGATCAACAAAAAGGCAAAGGGACAATATGTACATGCTGTCATCCAACTCCCGGATGGTATAGCTGATCCCTCGCAAATAGATATAACGACCATCACGCTCCAGGCTGTAGCGCCGGTCAGTTCAAATGTCATTCACGTTGCGCCGGGTTCACCAGCCGGTATCGGAGATGTCAATGGAGACGGGATACCCGATCTGACGGTTCACTTTGACAGAGCTTCCGTGCAGGCATGGTTTTCCGGTGCAGCACTCGCAACATTTCGGCTTTCAGGAAAGCTTCTTGACGGGACGCCGTTTACCGGTGAGGATATGGTTGAAATCATAGATGCTGGCGTGGAGCATTCGAACGAATCAAACGCGGCGAGCGTGATGTAGCAGATGCAGGTTGGGCTGCCCTGTGCTCAACCTACTAGGCTGACCAGCTTAATACTGTAGACAATTGAGAATAGAACATACAGGCAAGAAACGACACAACAATTATCGAAATATGGGATCGGATAACCTTCAGGAATACAAAGTTGACAAAAATATGGAAGACCCTTCCTGATAAAAGTCAGCGTGCGGAATGAAACTGACGCGTTGCGTAATTCGCTCAAAGCCGCTTTGCAGCGCAATCTGGTTTACCGCGATGGTGTGGACTTCAAAAGAAGAGCGGAGATACGGAAGTATTGGGCTGACGAGATAATTTTTCGTTCCCATTTCTATCGCGCAACAGTAAAAGAAGAAGATCACATCAGGCATATCGAAGCTATATCTAGCTCCATCTCTGCGCGTCACTGGAGAGATTTGCACGGAGGAAGATTAAGAATCGGGACGTCACAAAAAGCATTTAATCTTTATCTTAAGTTTTTGTGGCGTCTTGGAAAGTCGGGAAGCTCCTCCGCACTGCCCCATAGATGGCATTGTTCTTCGACGGGCGAAGCTTGTCGGCTCTTGGACGATGTCAGACTCGATTGCCGACTACGAGAGATGGATTATCGCGCTTAAGAAGCGAGCACGTCCGAAATCACTGTCAGAGTGGGAATATGACCTTTGGAATGAAGAAGCCTTAATCCTGACGCCAGAGCCAGCGTCCCTCACACTCACGTGCCGACACGCGGCCAGCGAGTGCTGTGCTCATCTTCGACGTTGGCTTAAAATGAAGGATGATCAAGGAATGAAATTTACCGAGAGATATGAAAAATTTATTAAACTATGCCAGGGGAAAATGCCCCCTGTACAAGTGCAGGGTTTAGAAAAGAACCCGAAGATCAACCCTACAATAATACCTGAACCAAGAGATTGGTTCATTGAGTCATTTGATTGGATCGTAGGGCTAAAGTTACTCCGAGGAGAAACTTACGGACCTTTTTATAGAGTTGACGGGGATTATTTTTGGCCGACCATTGGAAACCTATACGACAAATATTCAGAAACAGCATGTTTTTTTGGTATGCAAAAACCCAAAGATATAGATGAGGTAAAAAGCTTGTACAATATTATGAAATCCACCAAAACTGATTATATTTATGAAATTATAATAGAAATGCCAAAATGGCCCATCATAGATGATGCTTATATTTTTCTAGGAGCTGTTAAAAATGGAGGAGGTTTTCAAGTTAACCCAAATGGCAGAGTCGTAGAGTTATTAAGAGAGAAAATAATAAATAATAAAATAGACAGATTCGTATGTATTGACAATAAATATAACTACGATAAACAAGATCCATATGAGTTTATCAAAGAAGAGGCAAAGCCTCGGACCAAAGACCCGTGAAAAATTTTCCCTCATCAGCCCTCTCCTGTGGCGAGGTAGTTTTTTCTCCTCTCTCCTACGGGGGAAAGGAACGAAGTGATGGGGGTAAAGTTTCACCGTTTGGTCAGGCAACTGTCAAGCATCAGAGGGCGCAGGGAGAACAGCTACGTAAACAAATCATAATCATAGATGGAATGATGATGACCGATATATCGGAGGCTCGGCATGACCTGAATCCATAAATTTGAAAATGACCCGGTATGCTCTGTCTATCCGAAAACTCCACACTTCGTGGTGTTTAGGATGCAGCTTTTCAGTATGGAGCGATGGATGAAAAGGATTGGTTTTAAAATGCTCCGTTTTTTCGGCGGCCTTCTTCTGAATGGTACGGGGCAGTTTTTTGAAGAGACGGTCAAATGTGGCGGTGGTCGAGATTTCGATCATGAGCATCTACTCGATCAACTCATGCAGGGACTTCCGTTTTGTCACGCGCCCGGCTTTGTGGTCCCGTTCCGAGGAGTCCAGCGCATCTATAAACTCTTTACGGTAAAGTCCTATCGAATCGCAAAAAGCTTCGAAGTTGTCTTTTCGAATCTCTATTTGAATGCCTCTTTTGGTCCTTTTAATGATTTTTGCTTCAAGTGTCTGCGGCATAGTGTATCTCCTTAAAAGAATGATACTCAAATGATATTAAGAAGTCAATGTCATACTTGTTAGATTGGCAACCCATATGGCAGAGCTATCCTACTCGCAAATAGACGACAAGGTCCTGAAAGCAACAGAGCGTCCGCCCTTACTGTACTTCATCGTCCTGCTCGTTCTGGGTGCCGGGATACTTCTGGCAGCAGGACTCTGGCTGTACCAGGTGAAGTACGGCATGGGCGCAGCCAATATCCATCAGCCGATCGACTGGGGGGTCTATATCGCAAACTTCGTGTTCTGGGTCGGTATCGCGCACTCGGGCACTCTGATCTCTGCGATCCTGTTATCTGCTCAGGGCGAAATGGCGGGACTCCGTTTCGCGGGCCACGGAGGCAATGACGATTTTTGCGATTATGACCGCCGGACTGTTTCCGATGGTCCATCTGGGCCGCTTATGGGTCATTTATTACATTCTTCCGTACCCCAGCCAGCGCCAGCTCTGGCCGAACTTCATGAGCCCTCTCTTCTGGGACGTTCTGGCGATCAGCACCTATTTAACAGTCAGCCTGATCTTCTTCTTTATTGGTCTGCTCCCGATCTTGCGTCCTTCCGGGACAGGTGCGAGGCGACTCTCGGCCCGAGTCACTGGAAGATCGATATTCTACCGAATACTTTCCGCAGGCTGGTCCGGGGCCGGCGGAGCAGTGGCGTCATTATGGCCGCAGCTATCTTTATTTCGCGGCGCTTGCCACACCGCTGGTCATCTCGGTGCACTCCATTGTCTCATGGGACTTCGCCATGAGCCTGCTCCCCGGCTGGCACACCACCCTCTTCGCGCCCTATTTCGTGGCCGGCGCCATCCATTCCGGCCTTGCCCTGGCGCTGGTGCTGCTCATCCCGATGCGAAGGCTTCTGAACCTGAAAGAGATCATTAAAATCGAACACCTTGATGCTGTCGCGAAGACGATACTCGTCACCACCGGGATCATGGGCTACTCCTATGTGCTCGAACCGTTCATTGCCTGGTACAGCGGGGACAAGTTCGAGATCGCAGCACATGTGTTGTCTGGCATTCGGCGGGCTCGCGCCCGCTGTACTGGTCTCTTTTCTTTTTCAATGTTTCATTGCGCTCGCTCTTCGTTTTCAAGCGGTTGCGCCGGAACGTGTACTGGCTATTCGGATCGGCATCCTTGTCAATGTCGGCATGTGGCTCGAACGGGTCATGATCGTCACTTCCGCCACGGGACACGATTTCATGCCGCACAACTGGTCCTCCTATTTCCCGAACCTGATCGAAGATCGGCATCACGATAGGCTCCTTCTGTTTCTTTTTCTTCTTCTATCTGCTGTTCGCGAAGCCGCTTCCCGCGGTTCCGAGCACCGACCTGAAAGCAGCGGTTGGGAAAAAGAAACGGAACACGTTGTCGTGGAAGAGTTCGCAGCGGCTGAGCAAATAAAATTGGACGCCACCGCCGCGACGATTACCGCGCGCTACCTCGATGCCCGCGCCCTGGTCGAAGCCGCAAAGAAAGTTAAAGCGGCCGGATACCACCGGATCGAATTTTTTTCGCCGGTCAGGATCGTGAAACTCGAACGTGTGCTCGGTTACCGGCCGAGTCCTGTCCGGTTCTGGACGCTTATAGGCGCGCTTACGGGACTGACCGGCGGGTATATCCTCGCAGGCGGAACGGCCCTCGTAAACAATATCATCGTAGGAGGAAAACACGCTGTCTCTCTTATTCCGTACAGCGTGATCGGGTTCGAAGGAATTATCCTGATAGGGTCGATCGCGAACTTCATGGGTTTTTTATTTTACACCAGGCGTTATCGCCGGAAAAAAATGCCGTATGACCAGAGATACAGCCGAAACATGTTTGCGCTCGTGGTTTCCTGTGAATCTCATGAGGTTAAAGATCTTAAAAACATCATGGACGTCGAACCCGGAGGAGACGCATGAGGATGAATGATAGGACTAACATGCTACACAAATTATTGATATCCGCATGTATTATTTCTTTATTTATTACAGGATGCAGCTATGACCTGGGGAGACGGGGAATAAAACTAATTGCAATTTTGGAGTTGCTATAACGCTAAAGGAGAGAACGATGCCGCTCTATCTATCGAGGTTCAGCTACACGCCGGAGACTTGGGCCAGGCTGATCGGCAACCCAGAGGACCGCCGAAAGGCCGCTCAGTCGTACATCGAGTCGGTCGGTGGGAAGCTCCACGGGTTCTGGTACGCCTTCGGCACCACGACGGCTACAACCTGTGGGAGGCCCCCGACAACGTGTCCATGGCCGCGGTTGCGCTGGCGATTAGTGGCGGCGGTGCGCTTAGCTCGTTCGAAACGACAGTCCTCCTGACCGTCGACGAAACGATGGATGCCCTGCGCAAGGCCGAGCAAGTCCAGTACCGAGCGCCCGGCGCGTAGCGGCTCGCGCGATACCCGCGCAATCTGAGAGGCGAACTCTTAATGAACATCATACGTTCTAAAGATCCGAGAGGCACCATCCGTATCGCAGCATGGGCGATTCTCCTCCTCGCCGGACTCCTCCTCTGGTTAGTGCTGCTCCAGACCGGCCCGGACCCGGCGCGAGCGTGGCGCGCCTTGCTCATAAACTTTTTGTACTTTACCCCGCTCTCGGCAGGTCTCATCACGTGGTCGGCGATCGTTATTGCTGCCAACGGTCGCTGGGCAGGGCCTGCTGAGCGTCTTGCGTGGACCGGGCTCGGGTTTCTCATACCATCGCTCATAGTCCTGGTCGCGCTCTGGATCGGCAGTCCTGATTGGGCGCCGTGGTACGGCCGCACGTTTCATCAGGGCGCCTGGTTGAACAATACAGCCCTCTTCGTGCGGGTGCTCGGCTGCCTCCTTCTGTTTTGGGGGACTGCTGCGTGGTTTCTTCTCAGGCGATTAAAAGGGCGGCATCGAGCAGGCACTCCGGCTGCAATCCTCATAGTTATTTTTTGCGTTGTGTTCACTCTTTTTTCCTTCGATCTGGTGGCAGCGCTTACTCCAGAATGGCGGAGCGCTCTCTTCGGCGCGTATTTCTTTATTTCAAGTCTGTACGTCGCAGCGGTATTTTGGGCGTTCCTAGCGGTAGCCAGTCCGGATTTCGGGCCGGAGCTTCGGCAGGACCTGGGGAAGCTTATTCTGGCTTTCAGTATTCTGACTACTTCATTTCTATTTATGCAGTTGCTTACCATCTGGTACGAAAACATGCCTGAAGAGACGTCGTTTCTCATTGATCGCATGCATTACCCCGGGTGGTTCCGTGTCACTGCCGGTCTTCTGCTCGTGGTTTTCTTCGGCCCGCTGCTTTTGCTCATACCGGAATGGGCAAAAAGAAACCGTATTTTTTTGGGCGGGGTATCCATAGTCCTGCTCCTGGGACTATGGCTAGAGCGATGGTGGCTGGTCGCCCCTTCGTTTACGCACGAAGCAAAATTCGGATTGGTAGAGCTGGCCGCGACAGCAGCCGTCTGCGGCGGACTGGCTCTCGGTATTGAGGCTGCGCGCGCCTATTTGCCGGAGATGCCCAAAGAAGAGGTAAACAGAGAATGAGCAGGCACCCCGGACAGACAGGAATGAGACCGCATATCGCCATCCCCCTCCAAATCGCGTTGGGAATCATGGCGATCATACTGACAGGGTTGATTGTGTATATCTTCAGTATGTATTTTCAGAAAGAATGGGCACCGAACAGCCGGTTTTTTTCAGCCACCGGGTTCATGTGAACGATAAGAAGATCAGCTGCTTCATGTGCCATCCCGAGGCCATGACCACGGCGCGCGCCGGGATACCTGCTCTCGAAACCTGTATGCTCTGCCATGCGAGGATAGCGGTGACCTATCCCGAGATTGCGAAGGTGCGCCAATACTATTTTGAGAATAAGCCGATCATGTGGAACAAAATCTATTATCTTCCGGACTTCGTTTATTTCAATCATTCGATGCACATCCATCGGCGGATCGACTGCAGCCAATGCCACGGCAACGTGCCGCTCATGGACCGGGTCGTGAAGCAGCAGGACTTTATCATGGGCTTCTGCATAGAGTGCCACAGAAAAACAAAGGCGACAATTGATTGTTTCACGTGTCATAGGTGAAGCAATTCTAAATTCGAAACTCGAAATTCTAACTAATTTATTTTCGCGACAAGTTGCAAAGAGAAATCATCCAAAATGGAAAAAAATCAATACCGTTTGCCACGGATGACACATTGACACGGATGAAAATAATAAAATAGAGTTTATATCTACTCAATTTGTTAGCCGCGAAAAAACGCAGGGCTATTTCCGGCCTTTTCTTGGCATATTTTGCGGTCAACTGTAAATACAGTTTATTTTATTTTCTGCTGCACCCGTAGTGTCCTTTCCGAGCCCATCCTTCGGAGGGGACGGTGATTTTCCGACAGTGCAGTGGCCACGTGTTCATCCGCCTGCGCCCAGCGGTTATAAGTGCGAAGCGCGAATGCAGGGTGTGGCTAACTGGATTTGTCTTTTTCCGGCTTGTCCGGGTCTATTAGAAATTAGTGCGGGGTTTTTTAAATGCCATCCCTATTTCAAAGACAAAACTCCGCCGCCCTCGCCTTCATCGTCACGGGCGCCTTCTGGTTCATGTCAGGCACGATATTCGGGCTTTTTTCGGCGATCAATCTGGTCTCGCCCGAGTTCTTTAACAATATTCCCTGGCTGGTCTTCAGCCGCGCGCGGCCGGCCCATGTCGACACAGTGCTGTTCGGCTTCGTCACCACCACCTTGATCGGGTGCGCCGTGCATTACGTGCCTGCGCTCTTGCGGACCCCTCTCTGGTCGGAACCGCTCGGATGGGTGAGCTGCATACTGTGGAACGCGACCATGTTGAGCGCGTACTTTACTTTTCCCTTCGGCTTGAGCCAGGGACGCGAGTATGCGGAGCATCTCTGGATTTTTGACGTTACCCTGGTTCTTTCCATCCTGATTCTGCTTGTAAACATTGTCATGACCATTGTTAACCGCTCTGAAAAGGCATTGTATGTCTCGATATGGTATTTCGTAGGCATGCTCATCTGGACAGCCGGCTTTTATCCCATCGGCAACGTGATGTGGCATCCTGAAACCGGCGCTCTCGCGGGGATCATCGACCCTATCATTCACTGGTTCTACGGGCACGCCCTGCCGGGGTTGCTGCTCACGCCGCTCGCCGTCGGAGCCGCCTATTATGTAATTCCGAGAGTGGCGCGGACGCCAATAAACTCGCATACGCTGTCGCTTGTCGGATTCTGGACGCTTATTGCCTTCTATACGCACATCGGCGGCCACCATATCCTCCAGATCCCGATACCGAACTGGCTGAAAGTGGTAACGGTAGTGAATTCGATTACCATGACCGTGCCTGTTTTTGTCGCGCTCGCGAACCTGTGGCTCACTGCCCGGGGATATGGAGGAAGACTCCTTCATGATCCTGCCGCAAGAATTGTCACCGCAGGCACTATCTGGTATATCCTCACCTGCATCCAGGGACCGTTCCAGTCCCTGCCTTTTGTGCAGAGGGTCACCCATTTGAACAATTGGACGATCGCCCACTCCCACATCGCGGTCCTTGGCTTCTCGGGTTTCATCGCGCTCGGCACTATGTGGCATGTGCTGCCCTCTATTCTTAAGCGCCGCATCTGGTCGTCCCGGCTCGTAAATCTTCAGTTCGGCCTTGTCTTGTTCGGACTAACCGGGTTTTTTGTGGTGCTCACGATTGCAGGGCTTGTACAGGGCGAAGCGTGGGAAAATGGAGAGGTTGTCTACCGGGTATTGCCGCAGATCATGCCGTACATGGTGGCGAGGGCCGCACTGGGGGTTCTGATCATCGCATCCGCCTTCGTCGGATTTTTTAATCTGGTCATGACCATCAAACGGGGAGAACCGTTCGAGCCGCAGCCCGTAACAAGGGAGAATGGGCCATGAAGATGACTCCCGCACTGCTGATCATCGGCAGCATTTTCATGTTCTGGGCCTCCGCCTTCATCATGGTGATCCTTCCCATGCAGACGATGGAAGTAAAGCCGTCCGCGATCTGGAGACCGATGGAACAGGCCGAAAAAGAGGGTTTCCGTCTGTTTGTCAATAACGGCTGCACGTACTGCCACTCCCTCTTCGTGCGTATCAATGACTGGGATAAAGGATCCGAGCGGATTGCCGAAGCAGGCGACTTCGTCGGCCAGGAGCCGTACCTTCCCGGCACGGAACGCATCGGTCCGGACCTCTCGCAGGAAGGCGGCGAGCATCCGGATGACTGGCATAGCGCCCATTTTAAAAATCCGCGCTATACCAGCCCGGTCTCGCTCATGCCGAGCTGGGAGTTTCTGGGCGACGAGGACATCGCTAGACTGACCGCATTCATGCAGTATCTCGGCATGAAGAACGCGGATGTGCGGGTCAACCGCCAGAATTCATGGGGAAAGCAGTCCATTGCAGCGTTCAGCGCCGGGGTGGACAAGAACATCCAGATGGCTGCATGCACAGGTACCTGAGGTATGGCAACGGATGCCGAACCCCTATCCGGCGACAGCTTCGTCGCTCTCGAAAGGGAAGCGCATCTACCAGGATTTCTGCATCAACTGCCATGGTTCCATCGGCGACGGCCAGGGTCCTGCCGCAAAATTCCTGATGCCGCCGCCGCTCAATTTTACGACGCTCCGCCGCCACCTTATCGAGAACCGGTACATCGGAGGTCTGCTCTATTACCAGGTCATGAACGGCATCTCTGGGACAGCAATGCCGTACTTCAAGCGTGACCTGGAGTCGGCAAAGATCTGGGACGTGTCAAATTACCTTGCGGTTTCCTTTATAGGGTATACCGACGGGAACATCGAACCCCGGGGAATCGATGCCGCGCACGAGCCCGAATGGAAAAATGAGTATGCGCCGCCCGAAATGGAGGGGGGCAATATTGGCATGCCGAAAGGAGAGAAGCAGTGAACCTTCTTTTTGTACTGGCTGTCCTTCACGCTGTTGATCCTGATCACCAGCGCTTTTGCCGTATACTGGGCATTCCGTGCGGGTCATTTTAGAGACCAGGAGCGCGCCCGCTATCTTGCGCTGTGGGCAGAAATACCGGAAGAACCACAGGTAAAGAATAAAAATACAACCACAGGTCCCGACAAGTCGGACACACAGATGAACACGGATAAGGATTATAAAATTTAGATCTTTTTAATTTGATTTAACGTGTCTTTATCTGTGTGTTTCGACAAAGTCGAAACCCGTGGTTACAAAAGGAGTTAAACGGAGTTAATTATGTTCAACCTCGAAATATACCGTCACCACTGGATCTGGCTGGCCCTGGGACTGGGTGACATCCTGGTGCTGCTGACAGCACTGACCTACATCGCCATCTGGAGAATGCGGGGCGTCGAACGCGAGGCACAGCTCGAGATAACGGACCTCAAGTCGTTTCTTATCTGGTTTCAGAAGACTTTTCCCTGGATACTGATCCTTACGATCGCAGGAACGGGTCTGCTGGCTTTTGTCTATCCTCTTCTCAAGGCGGGGAACCCTCCAAACTGGTAGGTGTGCCATGAACGACAAAGAAATCCTCGAACACTATGAAGAATACAAAGTACCTCCGCAGTTTGTGGGATGGATAATTCTCTTTCTCTTCGGCCTTTCCTTGATGGGCTACGGGATGTGGTCTCATCACCTGGTTCATGATCCTCCGCGTTATTGGGACCACGGAAGCCTCCCGGATACGCCGGCCCAGTCAATGTATTCTACTATGGCGCCGCCGTTGCCGATGAAGCCGGGAATGATTGTCGTCAATCCCATGCCCGAAGGAAGGCCGATGGAATCGGATAAGTAAAATAACAGAATCTTTTGTCCGCAGATTTACGCAGATGGCCGCAGATTAAAAAAATACTTTTTAAATGTAATCCTGTTTTTTCCGCCTTTATCTGCGTCCAACATATATAAAGGAGTATTTATGAAATGGTTTTTCGCAGGAATTGCTCTCATAGGGGTAGGCGGTCTCCTGTATTTTTATATCATGTTTCAGGGCCCGCGCATGCAGGTGCAGCCGAATATCAAGGCTTACGAGCAGAGCATGCCGCAGCCGCCTTCGGGCATCGTACCGATTGAACCTGACTCAGGGGCTGTGCCTGCCGCAGAACAGGCTTCCCGAATACGAAATCCGCTGCCCGATACCGCGCAAAACCGTGATCGCGGGAAAGTTTATTATGGGTACTATTGCGTTTTCTGTCATGGACAGAACGGCCAGGGTGACGGGCCTGTCGGCTACAGCTACATGCCCGCGCCGACCGATTTGCATCTCGAAAAAGTAACGAGCAAAACCGATGGCGAACTGTTCAGGGCCATGCTGACCGGCATCGGCCATGAACCCGTCCTGCCACGAATCGTACTTCCTGAACACCGCTGGTACCTCGTTACCTATGTCCGTGCCCTGGGCAATACGCAGAGAATGCCGGCTGAAAACCCGGGCGCACGAGTGGTCACCAGAAGCCCGACAGCCAAATAGCACCCATGAAAAAGGACGCGAAGACCATGCCAGACCTCTTCACGATCGGCCATTCGACGCGGACTCTGGAGGAGTTTGTAGAACTTCTGAAGGCGCACGACATTGATTTGCTCGTGGACGTAAGGACCATCCCTAAATCACGCTTTAATCCTCAATATAACAGCGAAGCGCTCGAAGCCGGCCTGAAAAAGCAGAATATCGGTTATATCCATATGCCGGAGCTGGGCGGTCTCCGTCACGCCAGGAAAGATTCGATAAATACGGCCTGGAAAAACGCTTCATTTCGCGGATTTGCCGACTATATGCAGACCGAGGAATTTGAACAAGGACCTGGAGGAGCTCATACGAAACAGCCACAGGAAAACAAGGCTGCTATCATGTGCGCGGAAGCGGTCCCGTGGCGATGTCACCGCTCTCTTATTGCTGATGCACTGCTTGTTCGGGGGATAACGGTACTGGACATCATGAGCAGGACAAGCGTGAAAGAACACTCGCTCACTGCCTGGGCGGTTGTGAATGATGGGAACAGGATAACCTATCCGGTCTCTCAGCCGGCGGCTGCTACAGCAGTCCCGCGCAAACGGAAAAGGGCTTCTCAAAAATAACGAATTCCGAACGAAAACTAGGATTTCTTTGTGAAGGTCGCACTTTTGCCAAATTGTGTTTGATGATAAAAGCTTAGGCACGATATAAGCCACGGTTGAGCATTCTCCCTCTGCCCCTTCCATCAATTATCCCGTTGACACAATTGCCATTCTATGCAACAATTCCCCTGTTTCGTAAAAATATATAAATAGCACGCAACTGTTTGTAAAAAACAGTCGTTTAACATCAAAAAACGCATGACAGTTTTTTGCACAGCGAGGATTGATCATACAGCTCTACGCTGGCCGGCGTGCAGGCGGTCAAACCGCTTAACTTTCAAAGGAGGAGTCAAATGTCAAAGGGTATTGTGCCTGTTTTGGTATGTATGATGTTCGCGGTTGGATTAGTTGCATGCAGTGGAGGGGGTAGTGGCAGTGGCGCGCCGTCAAACGATAATTATAGCATCTCCGGCACTGTGACCTCATCAGGCACCGGCTTGCAAGGCGTCACCATGACTTTGAGCGGCGCAAGTTCCGCAACAGTGACTACTGACTCAAGCGGCAACTTTTCGTTCTCCGGCCTTGTGAATGGAAGCTATTCCATCAGCGCCGGTAAATCCGGTTATATTTTTAATCCGGCAAGCAGCGCACAATCTGTAAATGGATCAAATATAACCTCGGTCGACTTCACTGCCACAGTCAACACGAATCCTACCTATACAATATCAGGAACCGTGACGTTATCGGGGGCAGGGTTGTCCGGCGTAACAATGACGCTTAGCGGAGCTGTTGCCGGTTCTGTCAGCACTGACGCAAGTGGAAATTATGCTTTTGCAGGTTTGGCAAATGGAAGCTATACCATTACGCCGGGCAAGACCGGTTATGCTTTTACTCCGACAAGTAGCGCGAAGACGGTGAATGGCGCGAATATAGCATCGGTGAGTTTCACTGCTGCCGTTACTTCGAATGCCGCTACGATCACAAAACTGTATCCCCTTAATGTCGATGGATATACGGTCTTCGCCATGAAGTCTGACGGTTCCGTATGGGCACTCGGCGATAATTCTAACGGCAAACTTGGTGACGGTACCGAAAACTATGTCAATTCGTTCAAACAAGTATTAACCGGCGTCGCGGAGATTTATCCAGGGTACTATCAGTCCTGGGCTGTAAAAACAGACGGTTCGCTTTGGGCGACCGGCGAGAACGGCTTGGCGTGGAGTCAGATCTTAACAGGTATCACAAACCTGTATCCCCTTAATGTCGATGGATATACTCTCTTCGCCATGAAGTCTGACGGTTCCGTATGGGCACTCGGCGATAATTCTAACGGCAGGCTTGGTGACGGTACCGAAAACTATGTCAATTCGTTCAAACAAGTATTAACCGGTGTCGCGGAGATTTACCCGGGGTACTACCAGTCCTGGGCTGTAAAAACAGACGGTTCGCTTTGGGCGACCGGCGAGAACGGCTTGGCGTGGAGTCAGATCCTGACAGGCATCACAAACCTGTATCCCCTTAATGTCGATGGATATACTCTCTTCGCCATGAAGTCAGACGGTTCCGTATGGGCGCTCGGCGATAATTCTAACGGCAGGCTTGGTGACGGTACCGAAAACTATGTCAATTCGTTCAAACAAGTATTAACCGGCGTCGCGGAGATTTACCCGGGGTACTACCAGTCCTGGGCTGTAAAAACAGACGGTTCACTTTGGGCGACCGGCGAGAACGGCTTGGCGTGGAGTCAGATCCTGACAGGTATCACAAACCTGTATCCCCTTAATGTCGATGGATATACGCTCTTCGCCATGAAGTCAGATGGTTCCGTATGGGCGCTCGGTGATAATTCTAACGGCAGGCTTGGTGACGGTACCGAAAACTATGTCAATACGTTCAAACAAGTGTTAACCGGCGTCGCGGAGATTTACCCGGGGTACTACCAGTCCTGGGCTGTAAAAACAGACGGTTCGCTTTGGGCGACCGGCGAAAACGGCTTAGCGTGGGGTCAGATCTTAACAGGTATCACAAAACTGTATCCCCTTAATGTCGATGGATATACTCTCTTCGCCATGAAGTCAGATGGTTCCGTATGGGCGCTCGGCGATAATTCCAATGGCAGGCTTGGTGACGGTACCGAAAACTATGTCAATACGTTCAAACAAGTATTAACCGGCGTCGCGGAGATTTATCCGGGGTACTACCAGTCCTGGGCTGTAAAAACAGACGGTTCGCTTTGGGCGACCGGCGAGAACGGCTTGGCGTGGAGTCAAATCCTAAATTGATATTTCTACGCTACAGGTTTTGG
>CAVVUN010000001.1:0-720668 GCA_963751455.1 Nitrospirota bacterium | reverse complement strand
TCCGGGATAGGAAAGCGCCGAATCATGCTTCTGTCTGAGCCAGACCTCTATGTGCGTAAAAGCGGACAATACTACCTGAATATCTGCATGATCACCGCAAACAAGAGGCCGCCGGCGTGAAATGCCATGACCGTCTGGTGCCTGGCTGCCCAGTAAGCGCCGGTTATCAGAAACAGTATCCAAAGAAAATGTATAAAAACGACTATGTCGGCAAAAATTGTAAAGCGCATCTCCCTGCGTCCCTTTTGCATCCTTCATGATATTGTACTCCCGGCAATCAGCACCGACAACTTAAATGCATCCCGATACAGCAGTCAGTCCCGATTGCTCTGTTATACTCTAATAAAGCGTTCCAGGTCATTTCTATGCATAAATTATTACTTCTCACTGCAATAACAGGCCTTTTTTGTCTGCCCGTGATGCCGGTATATGGCGAGGAGTGGAAGGAAGTCGGTCCCGGGAACGCAGTGGAATTGCCATCGCACTTTTTCCATCAAAAAAAATATCGTGTTCAGTGGTGGTATTTTACCGGACATCTTTATGATGAAGCCGGAAGGGAGTTCGGATATGAGCTGACTTTTTTTGCGGCCGGGGTCCAGCTGAGACCGTATCGCTCACGATTTGGAATAAATACAATCTATTTTTCGCATTTTGCTATCTCCGATGTTGCAGGCAATAAATTTCATCATTACAGTAATTCGGATGCCGGAGCATTCGGGTTTACAGGCGCCGATGATAGACGGTTGCATGTCTGGGTTGATAAGGCCTCTTTGGAAGGAACATCGGAACGAATGCATATCAAGGCTGAAGCTGAAGCCACGGCTATTGACCTTATCCTCGTGCCGTCGAAACGCGTAATCTTGAATGGTGACCGGGGCTATTCACGTAAGTCCGAAGAGTCTCCCCTCATCGCATCGCTTTATTTTTCTTTTACTGATTTGCAGACATCGGGAATGTTGAAACTGGGAGATCAGCTTTTCGCGGTGAAGGGGAAGAGCTGGTTTGACCGCGAGATATCATCACGGGGATTGACAAAAAATGAGACCGGATGGGACTGGTTTTCTCTGCAGCTCGATGACGGCCGGGAGATCATGCTCTATATAATACGAGAAAAAAACGGCACAACAGGAGCGTATTCATCAGGGACATTTGTGCAGAAGGACGGTTCCTATCGGCATCTTACTGCAGCTGATTTCAGAGTGGATGTCAAAAGCCGGCATACCTCCGGGGAGACCGGTACAGATTATCCCTCGAAGTGGGAGGTGTTCATTCCCTCCGAAAAACTGAAACTGTTAATTACGCCGCTTGTCGCGGAACAGGAGTTTCCGGCAGGGGAGGCCATGGGAAACGCGTATTGGGAAGGAACCTGCCGCATAGAGGGGAACGCGAAGGGAAGGGCATATGTGGAAATGACGGGGTATCAGAAAACCAACTAAATTACAATTACGTTCATTCAAAATAGAAAGCCAAAGACCGTTATCCGCAGATGACGCAGATTTCACAGATTAAAAGATTGTTTTTGCTTTAATGGAAAAGGCATGACCAAACGTGGAGCTTTAAATTAAATTAATTTACAAACCAAGATCTTTAATTTTGAGTCAAGTTTTTGAATCAAACAAAAAACCAATTTTCTCGCAAAGGCGCAAAGCTCGCAAAGAAAGGCCCAATCATTTGATTTTAACTAGACCAAGACTTAACGAGGCAAGGCCTCAGACCGATGAAAAAAATACCTTGGAACCGCGAAGGCGCGAAGGACGCGAGGAAAGCAGGAATTGAAACGGGTTTAAACCAGAAATAAGATTTTGTCGTATGGTTTCCTTCGCGCTCCTCGCGCCTTCGCGGTAAATGCTTTTTAGCTTCTCAAAAACTTGACTCAAATTTAAAGATAATGCGAAGTAAAGGTTTTTAAAGGTCTTCTTTGCGCCCTTTGCGGCTTTGCGCGAGACCGTTTTTGATTTTGAATTTATGCTTCATCGGGTCTGACGCATTGCCTCGTTAAACATCTTGGGCATATTGAAAAATCTGCGCCATCTGCGGAATCTGCGGATGCTGACTTATGCATCGAGATATTCTGCTTCCTGAGGTCATATGATCCGGCTTGAGAACGTCGAAAAATGCTACGGGACGCGGACGGTTTTTACCGGCATCAACCTTACCGTGCAGAAAGGAGAGTTCCTGGCAATCATGGGGAGCTCCGGGTCCGGTAAATCATCTCTCCTCAACCTGATCGGCGGGATGGACGTACCTGACAGCGGCAGGATCGTTGTTGACGGCCAGGACATCTCTTCCTATTCCGATGAACAACTCACGGCTTACCGGCGTGAAAAGGTCGGTTTTGTATTCCAGTTCTTCAACCTGCTGCCCAACATTACCGTCTATGAAAATATCGAAATACCGCTTCTCCTGAGCGGGCAGGAAGACGGACACCGGCCAAGAATACTCTCGTATATAAAACAGGTTGGTCTCGCAGGCAGGGAGAACGACATCCCTGCTTCTCTTTCCGGAGGCGAGCAGCAGCGCGTAGCGATTGTTCGCGCTCTTATCCATGAACCGGGAATCATACTCGCCGATGAACCGACCGGGAATCTCGACACCCGCACAGGCGCTTCGATCGTGGAGCTTATCAAGGACACGGCAAAAAGAAACCGGAAGACCGTTGTGCTGGTCACCCATAACCAGGAAGTAGCGGAATACGCTGACAGGATAATCAGAATACACGACGGCATGCTTTTGCCGTAATAAACTGTTGCATAGAGCAGAGCGCATAGGGCAGAGTAAAGGATATTGGATCCATGCGCTTTGCGCCATGCTGGTTCTCAATCATGAAATATTTCAAACTCCTGGACCGGATCGTAATCAGGTCCATACGCGAAGACAAATTTCTGACCGTCCTCTCTATACTGGGCGTGGCACTCGGTATCGGCCTGTTTATGGGCGTCAACGTGGCGACAAACAGGGCAGTCAAGTCCTTCGAAGAAAACATTACCGGGCTTAATCCAGCCTTTAATTACGAAGTTGCCGGCCAGGCCGGCACGGGCTTCGACGAAGCGGTTTACCGGACCGTCCATGTCATTGCCGAAAAAAGCCTCCCCCTGCTTACGTCGGACGCCTTCATCCCTGCGGTAAAAAGAAACGTCGACATTACCGGTGTATACACAGTCAAGGCACTAACTATTTTCGGTCCTGCTGAAGCGAACGGGAAGCGTAGACCCTTTGTTCAACATCTCCTTGAGGATCAGGAGACGAGAATCAAGGGTGACATAGAACGATTCATGACTACGCCGAACGGCGTGTTGATAACAAAGAAATTTTCGGACGAGCACGGGCTTAAAAAAGGGCAGACCCTTGTCGCATACGTGTACAGCAAGGAATACCTCCTGGAAATCGTGGGCATCATCGACGTCCCTTCTCTTTCTTCGAACACGCTGTTTATGGACCTCGGCAATTATCAGGAATTTTTCGGGAAGACCGGGTCTCTCAGCAGGATAGACCTTGCCGCTGACGATAAAACAGCGGAGGCCATCGGTAGAATCCTTCCTCCGGATGTAGCCATCGAGAAAAAGCAGAACATCATGCGGAACCAGAAAGGCCTGATCGATGCCTTTAGATTCAATCTCAGGTTCGTAACGTTTCTCGCGGTTCTGGTCGGTGTTTTTCTTTTATACAACACCATATTCATCTCCGTGGTGAAACGCAGGACCGAAATCGGGACCCTGCGCGGGCTCGGCATGGACCGGAAGACCGTTGTGCTGCTGTTTTCCTGCCAGGGGATCATTCTCGGGTTTTTTGGGTCCGTGCTCGGCATTGTTTTCGGCCAGGTATTCTCCTGGTTTTCAATCGTTATGGTCGAAAAGACAATGACCAGGTTTTACGGCGGCCCGGCCGTATCCGATTACTTCATCACCTGGACCGATGCTTTTGCCACGCTTGGCCTGGGCCTGGTCGTCTCGCTGCTAGCCTCGCTGGTTCCCGCTTTTGACTCGGCCGCAGTAAGGCCGAACGAAAGCTGGCGTGAGGGGAGCCTTGAGAAGACCTATAAAGGCCGGCAACGAATGTATTCGATCATCGGCGGGTTCTCGATACTGGCTGCTGCGGGGCTTGCGGTTATAGATTACCGCTTCGTGCCATTCGATTTCCCGTGGCTTTCGTATGCCGCGATCATTCTCTTTATCATGGGCTGCACCATGAACTCCCCGCTATACTTGGGGGGCAGCCTGCGCGTACTGAAGCGGCCGCTTTACCGTGTGTTCAAGGCTTCAGCCAGGATCGCATTGGGGGACACCGGCGGCAGCAGATACCGGTTTTCCCTGGCGCTCATGAGCGTCGCGGTCAGCTCCGCCTTGATTGTGGCGATTGTTACTTCGGTTTTCTCCCTCAAGTCCTCCTTCATTGACTGGATACACCGGTATATCAACGCCGACATCTATATACAGTCTGCGTCCTGCCCGTCTAATTTCTGTTTTTATCCTCTTCCGGAAGAGGTCATAGACAAGGTAAAAAGCCTGCCGGGTGTTGAGAGGCTCGGTATGTACCGGGCGGTGCAGGTTGACTTCCAGGGTCGGAAGATAGTTGCCGGGTTCGGCGATTCCGACCTCTTATGGAAGTACCAGCCCAACCTGAGCCGCGACGAGAAGGAGAGGCTTCAGCGGCTCGCGCAATACCGGGAAGTTGCAATCTCCGATTACCTTAAGATAAAATATGGCCTTAAGCGGGGCGACGTCCTCGAGTTGGAGACGCCGAAAGGAAGAGCGCGCTTTACGATCAACAGCAGTTCCATCAGCTATTCGACACTGTCCGGGTTCATTTACATGGACCACCGATGGTTGAAGGAATACTGGGGTCTGGATGATGCAACGCAGCTCAGCCTTTACCTTTCCAAGAATGCGGACAAAAATAATATCATTCGAACGATCGAACAGGGACTGGGACGAAAATACGCCCTCGACGTGTCTGACAACAAGGAGCTTCGCGCGACTGTACTTACGATCTTCGACAGGAGTTTTGCGCTCACGTATACCATAGAGGTAATTGCGATCATCATTTCTATTATCGGCGTGGTGAACGCGCTGCTCATTTTAGTCTTTGAAAAGAAGCGCTCGATCTCAATTTTGCGCTACCTTGGCGCTACATGGAAACATATCAGCCAGTCGATGGTTCTCGCAGCTTCCATCATCGGCATTGCCGGGATTGCACTCGGCTGCGTTATGGGTACTGCAATCAGCATGGTGATAACTCATGTTATCAACAGGATTTCGTTCGGATGGGAGGTGAGCTTGCGTATCCCTTTCATGCCGCTCCTGTTTCTCATGGCCCTTCTTTTTATAACCACGATGGCTGCCGGCCTGGCGCCTTCGTACCTTGCCAGGAAGATAGACCCGAAGGCGTATATCAGCTTTGAGTAAAATTAATGCATGGCACAGAATCAGCTTTTTACGCGCAAGAACCGTACCGCCGGATGCCACAACGGAGTCATTTTTTAATGCTATACTAAAGCAGGACAGGACCAGAGGAGGCAAACCATGAAAAACATCGTTTTCTCATTGATTCTGGCATCTATCGCCTTTGTCGGCTATGCCGAGGAATCCAAACAGGAAACGGCAGTACCGGTTGCAAGCCAGTCGACCACGAAGGAGAAACTCTTCGTCGCTACTGTAAGCAATGACGGCGTGCAACGGGTCGCAATCATCGGCGGAGAGTACTTTTTTGATCCGAACCATATCGTTCTAAAGGTAAATGTACCGGCCGAGCTTACCATAATGAAGGTCAAGGGAATCGTGCCTCATGATATCATGGTTAAGGCCCCGGATGCGGGGATTGATTTCAAAGTAGATCTCAGTGATAAGGACCCCAAAAAAATAAAATTCACTCCCACGAAGACCGGCTCATATGAAATGATATGCGACAAGAAGCTCCTTTTTTTCAAGAGTCACGAGCACAGAGGCATGAAAGGAACCATTGAAGTAGTGCCGTAGGGATTAGCATACACGGACTTTCTCTGCATGGAAACAATGCAATATCCTCTGATTGATAGAGAACTTCTTTCGTCTCTCCGGCTGGTTCATGCCGGCTACAATTCGATCGTCATCCTCCTGTTCTTTTACCATGCGACGCTCGGCTTCAGCATCAGGCGCGCCCGCAGGGCAGGGGCGCCGCTGCCCTATCCCAAAATTAAACGACACCGGAAGGCCGGCCCTGTTTTCGCGGTGATGGGTTTGCTGGGGTTCTTTATCGGATTCAGTCTGGTTTTGCTGGATACCGGAAACCTGCTGGAATATCCTCTCCATTTTATTGTCGGGCTGCTCATCGTCCTCTGTCTCGTTTCCACCTTCGTTATTTCCCGAAAGATCAAGGCCGGTCCCGAGTTCCGCACCCCGCATTTCATCCTTGGCATCGCCCTCCTATGCCTCTATTGTATCGAGGCGTTTCTCGGACTTGGTGTACTGTTGTAGGTCCCCCATGTGCCGGGACCGTTTGAGGTTAATCCATCCTCTCTGACTACTGACCCTTAGCCCCCTTTCACGTCGGTAATTAGTGCATTTTCCCCTGGAATGCAGCGATCCCGCGCCTTGGCATCCCCCGGCTCCCGCCGGGGGTGGAAAGCGCTTCCTCGCGATCGTGAAGAATGAGGCGTCGCGTGTAAGCAGTCCCGGGAGGTCGCGATGTTGAGGGGAGCCTCCGGCTCCTGCCGGAGGGGGCTCCACTAGCGCACCAATTACGGCATTACGCCAAGTGACGAATGCGCGGAGCTGGAAACAGCATTGTGAACTTCGCCGGCGCACAAGCGCCCGGAAGATGATCGGCAGTCCGGAGTTGATAGCGCACAAGTAAAGTCGCAGCTTTAGACGGGTATATGGGGTATTGACGCGAAAATTTATACGTGCTACAAAAGTATTGCTCAAATGCTAAATATAAATAGGAGCGGTTTGGATTGAGACGGAAAATTTCAAAAGAACATCTGCTGAATGACTATCGACAATTGAAAAGGACGCTTGGAAGACGGCCCACGTGCCTCGAATTTGCCAAAAGACATCACAGCATCTTTCTGCTCTGCGGAGCTTTCGGCCGCCCTGGATGGAGATCGTTTTTAGCAGAGGCCGGTGATAAGCCGCACCACAAACCGGCCGGCACCAGGGACATGCTCATTCAAGACTATCATGACCTGAAAAAGAAACTCGGCCGTCAACCCGATTACAAGGAATATGAGGAAGAGTGCTACGGCTATTGGATCATTAACCGGATATTCGGCAGGCCCGGGTGGCAACGGCTGGTCGAAGCGGCAGGCGACACGCCTTTTATCAAGAGCAATCCCTCGGAAGATATTCTAGTTCAAGCGTATCGCGCACTGAGAAAGAAACTCCGCAGACAGCCCCGATGCAATGAATATTGCAAAGAATGCTATAGCCAGGGTGTCATTACCGCCGTATTCGGCAGGTACGGATGGCGAAATTTGGTGCGCGCGGCGGGCGACAAACCGCTTATCGCATTTAATAAGCCATTTATCGATCGCAATCTAAACGCCGTCCATCTTATGAAAGATTTTTTGGAGCTGCAGGATAGCCTGGGAAGGCGGCCGAAGCTCATCGAGTACACTTATCAGTGCCATACCCCGAAAGTGCTTGATCGCGTATTCGGCAAGCCCGGCTGGAGGCGGCTCATAAAAGCAACTGGGAAGAAAGCCATGCCGAAAAGCTATCGGCTGGATGCCGAACACCTGATACAGGATTATTTGGACACTGCTCACGCAATCGGGCGAAAACCGAGCTACTCCCATTTTCACGCCCGGCACCGCCATAGCCTGAAAGTCCTCATCCGCGTGTTCGGAAAGCCCGGCTGGAGCAATCTAAGGAAAGCCGCAGCCGGAAAAAAGCGAAAAGCGGGCGTCCGCGCTCATGGACACAGGACCGAAGCAGCGGCAGCACGAACGAAGAAGATCGCGAGACCGCTCAACCAGATCAACGAGACGAACGAAACAAACAATACCGCACGATGAAAAAGAAAGCAAAACCATCACTGGCCAAAGCGAACAGGGCGCTCGCCCGAGAATGGCATCCGACAAAAAACGGGCCGCTGACTCCGGGGAAAGTCCTGCCATATTCCAATAAAAGATTCTGGTGGAAGTGCAAGAAGAACCATGAATGGAATGCGACCGTATCCAATAGAAGCACGGGCAAGGGGTGCCCCTATTGCACGGGGCGAAGAGTCTCTAAAGATAACTGTCTTCAGACCGTAAATCCGAAGATTGCAAAGGAGTGGCATCCGACGAAGAATGAGTCGTGGACCCCGCGGGCAGTGACTGCCAACTCCGGCAGGAATGTGTGGTGGGTATGCAGGAAGGGCCACGAATGGCAAACCGCTATTTACCATAGGAACAACGGCTCCGGCTGCCCCTACTGTGCGGGCCAGAAGGCGACTCATGACAACTGTTTGCAGACCGTGAACCCGAAGTTGGCCGGTGAGTGGCACGCGACCCGGAACGGCCCCTTGACTCCCATGGATATGAAAGCCGGATCCAACAAAAAGGTATGGTGGTTGTGCAAAAAAGGCCATGAATGGCAGACGTCAATAGTGCATAGAAACACAGGTCAGGGGTGTCCTTACTGTGTGGGGAAAAAAGCGTGTAAGGAGAACTGCCTTCAAACAGTAAATCCGAAGATTGCAAAGGAGTGGCATCTGGCGAAGAACGCCCTGTTGACGCCCCGGGATGTGACCTACGGCTCTGGAAAAAAGGTCTGGTGGATGTGTAAACAAGGTCACGAATGGAAAGAGACGGTGTTGCATCGAAATAACGGTCATGGGTGTCCCTACTGTTCAGGGCGAAGGGTTTGCAAAGAGGACAACTGTCTTCAGGCTGTAAGCCCGAGACTCGCCCGCGAGTGGCATACGACGAAGAATTCTTGGTGGACGCCGAGGGACGTGACGCCATTTTCCACGCGGCTCGTGTGGTGGACGTGCAGAAAGGGTCATGAGCACCAGGAACGAGTCATCGACAGATATAAACGAGGAGGGTGCCCGGTCTGCACCTTGAAAGCGCGGGTGCCCCGATTGTTCGAGACGGCATAAGAGAGATTGTCATGCTGATGGACCGGCTGAGGATCAGATCAGCGAAATTGCAAAATGCTGCAAAAGATGGCTCTAAAGTTCAAATTTTACGTTGATATTCAATACAACTTTTATGATAATACTTTTACAACTAAGGGTTGTGTGAGGCTTTTGAGGAGGATCCAAAAGCTACAAATTCATAAGACCTCAATTTTCGATTACATCCCCGGTGCAGGGTATTTTTGGGGTATTCAAGGTTTTTCTGTTGACGGCAATCTGGAATTTGTGCTACAAAAGTATTCATAAATGAAACCTTCCTAAATTCACTCACTGGCTCAGCGTATCGCAGTATGCCACTGTACCAGTTTGACAGTTCTTGGAATTTCTTTTTAACGCATTGCCTCGGTTCGTCGCTTTTGTTTTATAAAACTGAAAACTGAATACACGGAGAGAATACTATGCGTGTGAAGACCTTCTATCGGTTACTGCGAATCATTTCATGTTTTGTCTTATTCTTTATTTTTTGGTCTTATGGGCAGGCCTATGCCCCGATCGCCTGGGCCGTAACCGAGGCCCGGGACACGAAAGGGCAGAAGGCGGAACACAGCGGACAGGCACGCCAGAAAACGACCGAGGAAAAATTCCAGGAGAGTCTCGACCGGATAGGGGAAGCGGGAACGGACCGTGCGAAATTGAGGGCTGAACGAGACACGATACAACAGCTCGACGCGGAATTGCAGAAACAGTTTAAGGAAACCGAAAACAGAATCAGTGGCCTTACGGATACTGTCAAACAACGACATCGGAATTTTACGAAGAAATATAACGAGAATCTGAACGTTCTTAAAACGCACTTGGTCAGCATAGAAATGGCGAAGGCGGATGCTGAGGTGCAATATTTCTCTTTCCAAATCCATGCCGAGGGAAGGGGAGGAGACGATAATTACGGCGACAATAAAGAATGCCGGTTTTGAAGACACTGTAGTGGTACGTTTCTATTTTGGCGATCCTGCATCCGTTGGTGTTCAGATCGGCACAGACCAAATAATCCCATCCCTTCCACTCGACTCCTCAACTCAAATCTCCATAACTGCTTCATTCACTGGAACTTGCGGCAAGACGATCTTCGTTGTTGCTGCTTCCGACAATCTCATCTCCGAAACGAAGAGATTATCAGATGCTGAATTAAAGATCGGGCAAGTGGAGCATAGTGCCGGTTTTAGGAAAAGAGGTTATGCTTTTTTGAGCGGCAGGAATTCCACGATATTTTCCATGTCCTGGAGTTCACCTGCTTGTCCGATGATGCAAAGATCACTGATGCACTTGGCGATGGAAATTCTAAGCGGGTGCGCGTACAGCACGCCGCAGAACGACTTACCGGTCCGCTGACGATCAGCGGCTTCGGACAGGAGGTCATCGTCGAAGGTGAACAGCACCCTGCGGAGAACGCAGGCCCGGTCAAGAAGTTCGGGGTCGGAATTTCCCTCCCTGCCGTCTTCCTGGGCTGTCAGGACATCGATGCCCCGCGATCTAAGGCCGAGCGTGATTGCTTTTGGAATATGTTCGTCCATGTAGAACGAAATCGACACTACAGCAGGCCCTTTGCATGCAGCTTCTTCAGGAGGGAAGAAGACCGGACAGTATGGCGGGTCGCGTCCGCGCGCTCCATACGTTGCTCGATCTCGCTATTGAGCTCGTCACAATGGTCTGCGTAATAGGCCAAGGCGGAATATATCTGGCCAAGGGTCAGGGAGGGATGTTGTAATTGAATTTCTTCAGCGCCCCATCCATATGCCAGCTTCTCCTGGATGAGCTCGATGACTTTCAACGTTGTCCCGGCAATAAAGGGCGTCTTTCGCTCATCCAATGATATGTGTTCGTATCCGGTTTGAACAACAGGCATAATACTGTATCTCCTTGAATTTATTATAGCCAATTTGGGGCATATTGCAAGCTGAAATTCAAGCGGGAGATTGGAGCCATACGCTCTATCTCCTCATTGACTCCGGGAACGCGATCACCGAGATATCGAAAACCAACAACACCACACTATGAAAAAGAACAGAAAACCTTCATTTGCTAAGACGAACAGGGCGCTCGCCCGAGAGTGGCATCCCACGAAGAATGCGCCGCTTACTCCCCGCGACGTGACAGCCGGCTCCACTAAAAAAGTATGGTGGCTGTGTAAAAAAGGTCATGCATGGGAAGCTTCTATCTACAACCGACAGGGTTCTGGTTGTCCTTATTGCACAGGCCGCCTGGCCACCAAAGAAAATTGCTTGCAGACCTCGAATCCCGAACTTGCCGCAGAATGGCATCCTGCTAAGAACGCGCCGCTCACGCCGAAAGACGTGCGGGCCGGGTCCGGTAAACGAGTGTGGTGGGTGTGCCGGGAAGGCCATGAATGGAAGGCTGTCATCACCACCAGAGTCAAGGGGAGCGCTTGCCCGGATTGCAGGAAACAAAGAAAATGCCTGGCGGTCATGAAGCCGGAATTGGCCCGAGAATGGCATCCAACCAGGAACGCGCCGCTGACGCCAAAGGACGTCCCCGCAGGCAGTCATACACGTCGCGTGGTGGATGTGCAGGGCGGGTCATGAGTGGGGAAGCCCGCATATCCAGCAGAAACGAAGGGCATGGCTGTTATCGCTGCGGCCTGCGAAAGGTGGGTAAAGGCAACAATCTGAAAGCAGTGAACCCAAAGCTGGCCCGTGAGTGGCACCCGGCGAAAAACGGCTCCTGGACCCCGAAGGACGTTACGCCATTTTCAACGCGACTGGTGTGGTGGAAATGCAAGAACGACCATGAACACCGGGAAAGAGTCATCGACAGATATCAACGCGGAGGCTGCCCTGTATGTACCTTAAGAATTCGAGCGCCCCCAGGTATGGAGCACTGACATCACCTACATCCGCCTGGCGCGGGGATTTGTGTACCTGGTGGCCGTGATCGACTGGTACTCACGCAAAGTGCTGGCATGGCGATTATCAAACACGCTCGATAGCAGCTTCTGCGTGGACTGCCTAGAACAGGCATTACAGACATACGGCATCCCCGAGATCTTCAACACCGATCAGGGCTGCCAGTTCACCTCTGAGGCCTTCACCGGCGTGCTCAAGGCGCACTGCATTAACATCAGCATGGACGGCCGCGGCCGTGCATTGGACAATATCTTCGTGGAACGGCTATGGCGGAGCGTAAAGCACGAAGACGTATATTTAAAAGGGTACGCCACAGTACCTGAAGCGCAACTGGGGCTGACGAAATACTTTATGTTCTACAACACGGAAAGAACACATCAATCATTGGACTACAGCACACCGGATGTGATCTATCGAACAGCGAACGGCGGTGGAGCAAGGATTGTGGATAAATTCAAAGAGCGAAAAGAACCTCAGGGAGAGGTAGAAACCGGGGCAGCGCCATGCAGCTGCGGCTTGGTCGGTTACCATCTTAATCTCACCCCTTTATTGTCTTGACAGAGGGGTCCACTTAACCGAATAGCTATCATATGGATGGACTCGCAGCGGATGTATCGATGATTGCAGATGATCAAGATGCAGCAGGAGAGATAGCTATCGACATGATAAGCGAACAGGGTGGCGTTGGTATTTCGTACGGTACTATAGTGCACGTTGATTTTGGCCCAGGAGGGAGAATATGGTAAGAAAACTATTTATTGCAGTTATGATTTTTTGCTTAATTGTTCTATCTTCAACACTATGCGCGATTAATTTCGCCTATGGCGAGGAAGAATTGCAGTTAATCTATAAGAGTACGGCACTACCACGAATATCAAAAAATCGTCCAAATCGGATTAGTGAGTTATCGATCTTGGATGCAGATGATGATAGCCTGAAAGAAATTGTGATTGTAACCGGTAGTGGTTATATTCAAATATATAAATGGCAACGTTCAAATTTTGAAAAAGTTTGGCAATCACCTCAGTTCAAATATGATTTTCCACTTGTAGGTAGACAAGCCCCCATGGTTATGCATGAAATATCAGAACTTTTGCCAACTTACTATAGAAATAAGTCTGATAATAAATTAAATAAATCAATCTTGTTTTTTGCAAAAACAGGTCATAAATCATTAGATCTCTACGAAGTGAAATGGGAGAATAACCAATATAAACTTGAGAAAAAATCGCAGGCGCCATTTGGGCGGTTTCGTTCCTATGGGATGTGTTCCAATAGTTCGACTGCAGTCTTTTTCGGAAGAGGAGATCAAAAAGGAAATTATACTCATTCGGCATATACTTGGGATGGTTCTGTTTTGAATGAGAAATGGCGTAGTGCGACAGGAGCAGGAGGGCGGCTCATTTCCGGCCAAGCGCCAAAAGCCCTTGATGTATCTAAAGACGTTTTTTTTATAATTGATCATCAAAGCGGGATGCTTACTTGTGATGGTGTAAAGTTTGAAATGCTGCCGATTGATAAAACCGCATTGGGTAAGAAGTCTCTCGGTGGCGGTTTGCCTATATTCGGTGCTACCAAGAGGAATTCAAGAGGCGAATTATGGTTTGTTGAATATCCTACAAGCGAATACTCATTTCATACCAAATTGTATGTATCGCAATTCGATGGGAAAAGGTTCTCTCCTTTTTCGAGGGTCTATTTCAAGGGCATTGATTCTGACATGATCCAATACATGATTATCGCAGATGTGGATGGCGACGGGATAGGCGAGATAGTGGGCATTGAAGAAAAAATTAGGAAGATGTTACCCCGTAAGCATCCGGGCGATGAATTAGGCCCCGTACTTTTAACGAGCAATGTATTTTTAGCAAAATGGAACGGAAATGAATACGAAGTTAAATGGCGTAAAAAAGCCATCGACGAAAAAGTGAGCAACCTTGCGGTCGCAAATGTTACAGGCGATGGAAAGAATAAAATAATTATAACGGATAAGCAGGGTTATCTCTATGTGTTCGAGATGCCCACTATGTAACGGGTTTATTTTGTGTAAGGAGTATGATGATGAACCTCAAAAATAATTTAATACCCCTCATTATCGTATTAATTATGGCATTTGCCGCACTCCCATCTTTAGCCGAGGTGCCACAACATGCTTCGGTTGGCATGTCATGGCTGCTACAAGATAAGCTGGGCAATGATTATTGGGGTCGGAAAATACCCGCGGGCACCTATATCGATGAGCTGACTGCTGAAGATGTAACTCCTGTGGCTTTCCGTGACACATCGCAAGCAGCTATAGCCCTGGCGATTTATAATTCAAATTCATTGGATTATCAAAATGTGCTTACATGGTTGCAAAGCGCGAATGTTAAGACAACTGAATATCTCTCGGGAAAGATAAGTGTGCTGGCCGTTGCGGGAAGTGATGTATCTGTGGACTTAGGAACGCTTCTAACGTATCAGAACAAGAATGGCGATTTTGGTGGATATAAAAGCACACCGAGCAATCCTTTGGACACCGCCCTCGCCCTCCAGGCACTGAAGGCTGCAAATTACTCCGACACAACGCTCATCGGTCAGTCATTGAACCACCTGATAGCCAATCAGAACACCGACGGCGGATGGGGTTTATCAGCGAATGATACGAGCAGCACTTATATAACGTCGATAGTCCTTAGAACGTTGGCTGCATACAATTCCGTCTTCATCAATCAAAATTCGATCAATCAAGCATCGGCGTTCCTGCTCGGACATCAGAACGCCGACGGCGGGTTTGGATCAAGTCCATCAAACGTATATCAAACAGCCTTATCTGTCATGTCATTGATCGAAAGCACCCCGTTAGAGTCTTCGTCTCTAAAGGGGCAGGGGTATGCATCCGCCATCCAGAATGCGATCAATTTCCTCACCACGGCTCAGTTCTCCAATGGTTCCTGGAACGACGACCCATATTCTACAGCTCTTGCGCTCCAGGCATTAGCAACGGCTCGACCGAATGTTACAGTCAGCAATATCTCTTTATCCAAACCCATGCCTCAGGAAGGGGAGGAGACGACGATTACGGTGACAATCAAGAATGCGGGCTATGAAACTGCATCGAATATCGCTGTTCGCTTTTATCTCGGAGACCCTTCGACAGGCTCAGGGCAGGTCCCATCTGGTGTTCAAATCGGTGCTGATCAAACAATTCCGTCTCTTACCCCGAACTCCTCAGCTCCTGTCTCCGTAACTGCTTCATTCACCGGCATTGGCGGCAAGACCATATTCGTTATCGTCGATCCTGACAATCTCATCTCTGAAACATCTGAATCCGACAATAAATCCTCCGCCCGTATTTGGGTGGCGACGGGGCCTGATCTGGCGGTTTATTCCGAAGACCTGAAACCGTCCACGTATGTCCCTGTATCCGGAACTCCGTTCACTCTTGGATATAAGATCAGAAATTTGGGTGAGTCGGGTACAGGTGCATTTTCTGTGAGCCTGTACGACGGCAACCCTTCGGCAGGCTCAGGGCAGGGCACCTTATTACAGTCGATCAATATTTCCGGTCTTGCAGGGACCGAAGTACGCAGCGGCAGTGTCGGTGTTACGCTTACTGGCAACGGCAGTCACACGCTGTATCTCGTTGCGGATACGGGTGATACAGTCACCGAACTATCCGAGACGAACAACACCGGCTCAGTTACCGTGAATGTCGGCGGAACGCAGAGCCTTGCCGACCTAAGCGTATCCTCCATGGACATCACATTCATACCCTCCCGGCCGCGTGCAGGGGACCTGGTAACTATCAGTACCATAGTCAGGAACTTCGGGACCGAGGCGGCTGACAACTTCACGATCTCGATTTTTGACAACGCTCCTGAAGCCGGAGGCACCCTTATCGCAAGCGAGTCCGTTTCTTTCCTGCCGGCAGGCGGCTCGCATACCATGATCGCGTACTGGCCGATCCCGGAGGGGATACATACTGTGTATGCGGTCGTGGACAGGGCAAACACGATAGCCGAAGCAAGCGAAAGCAACAACAGCGCCTCTGTCCGCGTCATGACCGACATGGTCGATATCTCGATCTCCGCAGCCGATCTTGTCTTTACGCCCAGCAATCCTGTCAGCAACGATCCTGTCGTCCTTTTCATCACCGCGCGGAACACCGGAATCAAGGAAACCGGGGCCTTCAACCTCGCGCTGTACAACGGCGATCCAACGGATGGCGGCGCCCTGCTCGAGACCTTCCCAATAAGCAACATCACTGATGATGGGGAAGTCACCCTGAGCTATGCGTTCACGGCAGCGCCCGGGACCTATCGGTTCCATGCAGTAGCTGACACGGAAAATGTCGTGACGGAAATGTACGAGGAAAATAATTTCGCCATTCGCGCCCTCAGGATAAAAGCCCCCGGCGAGATCCTCGGTCCTGATCTTATGCCCACCAAAATCGATCTTTCGTCCATGACCACCGACACCCAGACCCTCTCGGCGGGCGGCAAGGCTTATGTCACGTTCCAGAATAAAGGCGACGACAAGATCACCACGCCGTTTACCGTACTCGTCTTCGAGGACAGGGACGGAGACGCCGCATATACCGCCGGCGTTGATCTTAGTCTCGGCTCTTCTCTCGTCACGTACGGGACATCGACGGCCCCCCCCGCGCTCTGGCCGGAAAGCGCAGGCACGGCCGCAGTTCCGCTCGCAGGAACCGTCGCTTTCCTTCATTCGCCCCTGTACGCCCTGATCGATTCAGGGGACGCAGTCCGCGAACAGGATGAGACGAACAACATCCTTGCCTCATGCAAGGACTGCGAAACAGCGCCCCAGAGCAGGATACAATTGACGAAAAAGTGGTCTTGGAAAAAGGCATTCGGCAGCGTTTTCCTCCCCGCCGTGGTCCCGTATTTCTTTGATTCGAACGGCGACGGCGAGGCTGACGAAAAAGACGTTCCCGCTGTTGTCTTTGGGTGGGTAAATTATTCCAATGCTAATGATACAGCATTGGTGGCCTTGCGGGGAGATACCGGGGCTGTGATAACCTCTCTTAAAGACCCCGTGCGCCCGCTCGGAATCTATCCCTATCCGGTTGTGGGTGACATCGATAGTGACGGAAAACCCGAGATCATAACGACGAGGAACATGTCCACCGGGTCCGGCCCGGGTCTTCTTGCGTATGATTTTGATACCGCTCAAAATGCCTTTAAACTAAAATGGGACAATTATCAGGCAGTCAAAAACGTGATGATTGCCACTTCTCCCTGGAATCCGCCGTTTACTGACTACGACGCACCCGTACTTGCCGACCTGGACAAGAATGGATCGCCGGAGATATTGATGGGTGTGACCATGTTCAATGCCGACGGGAGCGTCAGGACCTGGGCAAGCGATTACAAGTACGGCTCTGGTGCAGCTAATTTTATGGGTACGACGCCGATCGCGGCTGATCTGGACCTTGACGGCACGCCGGACATAGTAGCTGGCAATACAGCGTATACCTATACAGTCGACGCTAACGGCGTAAAGGACCTCAAGACCAAATGGTGGAATACCAGCCTGCCCGACGGGATCAACGCGGTCGCGAACTTCAACGACGATCCTTATCCTGAAGTCGTTCTGCTCACGTTCCAGTCAGGTATTTATTATCTGTATCTTCTCGACCACAACGGCAAGGTCTTGTGGGGGCCGGTGAGCCTGAAAAATCTGGAAGGCGCGCAGATTTCCGGCTTCGGGGGACCGCCCCTCATCGCGGACTTCGACGGCGACGGTGTGCCCGAGATCGGGGTGAGAGGATTCAACAAATATTTGGTAGCGTTGTCAAGTGGAGACCTGACAAAAGCCCCCCATTTTACGCGCATTATGCATCAAATCCGTTATAGTAATAAGCCAGCCGGACTTTCATGACATTCAGCGCTCCGGCCTCGGTCCACTTGCTCACGTTTACCCGCATATTGACCGTGCGCATGAGTCGCTCCACCTTGCTCGTGGTCTTACCGTCTAATCTCTTCTTGATCGCCGTAAACATATCCGGGCGGGCATTTTCAAGATAAGCGGCTGTGTGAGTATATTCTCTCTCAGCGCACCGCTTTATCAGTTCATCCAGCCGGGCCTTCTTCGAAGCGATCATCGCGGCTATCGTCTGCTTGTCGTCTACAAACGGCCGTATCGCGCAGATTTCCATCAGCTCCACGATCACATACAACCAGTCCTCGCTCTTACGCTTCACTTTGTCCTGCCACAACACATACTTCGCTTGATAGGGAATATGCCACAAGCAGCGCTGAACAATTATCTTCACCTTCCCCTTAAGAGCATCCAGGATGGAGGTGTCGCCGTCGGTGATTAAGGAAAACGGACGGGTGAAGCTCCCCAGAGCCTTGAGACTCTTCTTGAAAAGGTTGTCCCAGGACCCGTTATAATTCCCGATATCAAGGCCCGCCACCCGCACGCCGCCACCCTTCTTGTACTGTATGAACGCCTTCAATTCCTTCCCGCGCTTCTTGATTCCCTTGATGCCGATCCCGGTCCCGTCAGCCTCGCCCTGGGGAAGCTCCTTTTCATCAACCTTGAACTCTATTTCCGACCCCGTCTTTTGGACAGCGCTCCAGACCGTCATCTTGTCCACGGCCCAGCCGAACATCTTGCCGATCTTCTCCGCCACACGAAAGGTTGTCAAGGAACCCAGAAGCCCAAGCTTTCGATAAATTTCTGCCGCTATTCGCTTTTTCGGCTTCATTCCGAGCAGCTTTCGGGTGATGTAGAGCTTACTCCCACAGCGTTTGCAAACAACCTGGAGCTGCTGTAACCAGACCCATTGGTAAAAGGCATGAATCTTAGTCTTTTTCCCGTGCCGCGTCTTCCATGTGAATTCCCGATCATTGCCGCACCCGCAGGCAAAAGGCTTTTTCTTAAGAGCCATCACATGCTCGCCAAAGCCTACAAGCACTTTCTGAATGAAGTCCGTCAAAATCTGCGGCAAAAGCTCGGCAAAGGCGGCGAGTATTGATGAAAGAGAGCTGTCCTTCAAATGCACTTCAAATTGACAATCAAAACTGATGGTGATACCTTTCCTTTGTGGGGTAACACCCATATTGCCCTCCTGTTTTATGGTTAGTTTCGTCCAAAACTATTATCCATAAAATGGAGGGCAATTTGTTGTTACTTCATGTCCAAAGTCTCTCCTTTTCTACACTACCAAATATTTAATCGTCGACAAGAACGGCAGGCTCAAGAAGACCCTATCCATGCCCTATGCTGAAGGTTGGGAGGGCTCCGCATCCTCAGCCACGGTATTCGATTTGAACGGGGACGGCCGGCCCGAGGTCATGGACAACGGCCACGGCAAATTCAGGATCTTCGACGGAAAGACAGGGGAGCTTCTCTATTCAGAGACTTTCGGCGGCGGGAATATTTATCAGAGCGTGATCGTCGCGGACGTGGACGCGGACGGCCAGGCAGAGATCATTGCTCATGGGTACGACTATTACGGCAATCAAGAGAGCATACGCGTATACAAGGCGGACACCACCCAGCCCGGATCCATGCCCTGGATCGGAGCGCGCAAGATATGGAACCAGCCCTCCTACCACGTCACGAACGTGAACGACGACACAACTATCCCTCAATACGAGGCCCCGAGCTGGCTTTTGAACAACACCTACCGCACGCAGGCTGCGATCGCGCCGAATCCGAATCCTTATCTCACACCCAACCTTACGGCCTCGTATCTGCGCGCTGAGCAGAAGGGCGTGTCGGTTGACCTCACAATCAGGATCGGCAACGGCGGGGCTGTAGAGGCGCCTGCCGGCGCGGTTGTCACATTCTTTGACGGAATCCAACAGCCAATATCGTCATCGGTACAATATCCACCACGAAAGCCCTTGCGCCTGGAGAGTACCAGGACCTTGGATACAGCTGGGCAGGCGGCAGCATCGGGTTGCATCATGTTTACGCGGTTATGGACAGCGCGAATCTGATTCCGGAATGCCGCGAGGACGACAACCAGGCGGCAATTGATATCACGTTCGTTGAGGGTCTGCCGGACCTTGCCATAACATCAGAGGACATCACCCTTCCCGCAGGGCCGTATACAGAAGGCAGTATCATTCCCATAACAGCGAACATCCGGAACATCGGCGCATCAGCGGCATCGAACATCGCTGTCAGACTTTATAACGGGAACCCATTAAACGGGGGACAGAGAATCGGAGCGGACCAGGTCATTTTCTCCCTCAATCCCGGAACATCGGCAGCAGCGTTATTTACCTTCGACACCCTCGGGCATCCGGGCACGAACATGCTGTATGTCGCGATCGACCCGGAAAATATCCTCTCTGAATCAGGCAAGGCGAACAACCTCGCGCTTGTTGAATTATCCGTCCAGTCGCCTATGCTTCCGGATCTTTCGATTAGTAGCGGAAACATCGTGATCGCTCCTGCTTCTCCAAGGGAGGGCGATCAGGTCGCTGTCAGCGCCACGATCACGAACCGCGGCAGCAGGACAGGAAACATTTCCGTGCGTGTATCGGTCCGGAGCGATGATTCCGGAGCTGGGAGTGAAGTCTTCGGCGAAACGAAGACGATTTATCCCGTACTCGAACTCGGTCAGACAGCGACAATACAGGCTGTCATCGATACCACGGGAATGGCGGGTCAGAAAAGCATTGTCATCACGATTGATCCCGCGAATGCCATAGCGGAAAGCAAAGAGGAAAATAATAGCGTGTCACAGGCGCTCTTTATCCAGTCCTCGGGATTGACTTCGTCAATCAGCCTGGACAAGACCGGGTACCAGGCTAATGAGAATGCGCGGATAACCATTGCTGCAGCCAACACCTTAGATTCCTCGCGCGCCTCAGCCTCAACCTGGTTGTCCAGGACAATGCCGGGAACCTCATTGCGACGATTGCGCAGGCCGTTTCTGTCAGCCTTGGGCCGAACGGGAGCGGGACCATTCCGCAGACATGGAATACTGGCAAGACGTTGGCAGGGGATTACAAATTAATTGCGGAGCTCATTGAGGAAGGACGAATCATATCACGAGCGAGCGCCGGCTTTACCATTGCCCCGGACAAGCGGATGGACGCAATGGTGACTGTAGACAAAATCTCCTACAGCCCGAACGAGACAATAACGCTTTCTTCGACAGTTACGAGCTTGAGCGGGAACTATGCTTTTGAAAACCTGTCGGCCCGGGTAGAGATCAGTTCAAGCGGATCAAACAGTTTAATCGGTTTAAACGGTCCGGTCTTCGTCGAAACGAAGACCATATCCACCCTCATGCCCGGGGCCGCGTACACGTTCAAGAGTTACTGGAACACGGGAACCTATGCTTCGGGGACATATCCCGTAACTCTTGAGATAAAAGATGCGACAGGTACGGTCATTGCCACGGGCACGCAGAACGTTGTGATCGCGAATACGCTCAAACCTTCAGCCATGCTCAAGGGCCAGATTGCCGTAGACAAGCAGAGCCTGCTGTCCGGCGAGACAGTGACGATCTCGTATGGCGTAACGAACACGGGAAATACCGATCTTGAGAACATTGCGCTCTCGGTCCTGACCGTCCATGCAGTAAACGAGTCGATATACGACACGATCACTGATCAAGCTAGCGTTGCCATGGGTGCAACGTCCAGCAATTCCGCTTCAATCAACACCACAAACTACAGCGCCAGGGATTACCTGGTTATTCTGCGGGCAAATATCGCCGGGGTGGAAGAGACCCTTGCCGGGACCTACTTCAGGGTCGAAGGGGCGCCGTCCGCGCCGTCGCTCGCCGGGCCCGGACAGGCTGCGGATGTCCTGACCTTCTTTCCTGAGCTTTCTGTGAATAATGCGTCAGATCCGAACGACGACAAGCTCTTGTATGAGTTTGAGGTGTACAGCGACCCCGGCTTAGCGAATCTCATCACCAGTTCCTCCGGCACGGTCTCCGAACAGGCCGGAATCACAAAATGGATCGTAGCCGTGGCCCTTTCCGAAAACCAGACCTATTACTGGCGTACACGAGCATATGACGGGAAGTTGTACGGGCCATGGATGTCCATCGACTCTGCTCAGGACAGGCCGGCATCTTTCAGGGTCAACACCGTGAATGATCCGCCGACTGCGCCTATTCCAACGAGCCCTGCAGATGGCACAGATGTGTCCGTTCTTACTCCAATTCTGACTGTCACCAATGCGGCTGATCCGGACAGCGCCAGCCTCACGTATAATTTCGATGTGGCACAGGATCCTGATTTTGCCGGCATCGTGATATCTGCAAAAGGCGTATTGAGCGGCCAAGGCAATACTTCGTGGCAGCCGACCCTGAGCCTTGAGGAGAATGTTTGGTATTACTGGAGAGCGCAGGCTGATGACTGGCTGGATGAAGGACCGTGGTCAGTCACTTCCCGGTTCTTCGTGAACACGTCTAATGACGCGCCTACTGCGCCTTCGATAACCATGCCGGCCGATAATTCTACGGTGTCTGCCCTTACTGCCGATATTATTGTCGCAAACAGCACTGACCCTGATTCTGCGGTTATTAACTACTTTATCGAGCTTGATACAGCCATGACCTTCGATTCCGGTAATGTGATCAGGTCGGGCGCTGTTATGGCAGGACAGGCCTCTTCGACAGGCTCAGGGCAGGATACGACAATGTGGCACGTGGATGGGCTCCGGGACAATACCCGATACTATCTCCGAGCGAAGGCAAGCGACGGCGCTGCCGAAAGCGCCTGGTCGTCAGTGGTATCTTTCTTTGCTAATACTGCCAACGACGCCCCGACAGCGCCGCTGCCCGCAAATCCTTCCAACAATGCCGGCGTGAATGTTTTCATGCCGACATTGTCCGTGCACAACTCGGCGGACCTTGACGGAGACGCTCTCACTTACGAATTCGAGCTCTATAGTGATGCGGCTATGTTGAACCCGGTCCGGAATGCCTCAGGCCTTGCTGAAACAGCTCAAATTACCTCGTGGACTGTGCCGGTATCGCTTATTGAAAACCAGATTTATTACTGGCGCGCCCGGTCCTTTGACGGAATAGCCGTAAGCGCCTGGACTGCCCTTTCCCAATTCACCGTAAATACCGCCAATGACTCACCGGGCGCGCCGGGCCTCTCATCGCCTGCTGAAGGGAGCAGCCTTTCAACAACGACGCCCACGCTCTCGATAACGAATGCAGTGGATCCGGACAGCGATGATCTTACCTGCGATTTCGAGATCTACAGCGAAGGCATACTGGTGCAATCGATCAGCGGCGTTGCCCAGGACAACACAGGAATCACATCAATAACCCTCAATGATCCGCTGTCTGATAACAAGACGTATCAGTGGCGGGCACGGGCCTTTGATGGGGACGGGTACGGTCCCTGGATGAGCATGGCTGCGTTCTCCATTCACATGCCGAAAACCAGCATCAACGCCACGATCGATTTCGATCCTGATACTCTGAACAGAGCGAGCAAGGGCACCTGGGTAGTGGTTTATATTGAAATGCCCGGCGATTATAAGCCGGCAGATATCGATATCTCATCGGTCCGGCTGGAGGGCCCTTCGACAGGCTCAGGACAGGTACCGGCCGAGGCGCGGCCGTATGCAATCGGAGATCATGATAAAGATCGAATTCCCGACCTTATGGTCAAGTTCAACCGGAGCGAGGTCATCAATCTTCTCTCGAATGGGGAGCAGGTGCCGGTGCATGTAACAGGGAGGGTGGGGACGATGACGTTCGAGGGAGTGGACAATATAAGAGTGATACCATAATGAGGCAATGTCTCAAACCGATGAACCTGGAAAGAGCCTTTGGACGCGGATTGGGGCGGATTTTTCAAAATAAAATCAGATTTTCACACGGAGGCACGGAAACACGAAGATAATTCCATAAAGACGTATCTTTTTCTTTGTGGCTTCGTGACTTTGTGTGAGACGGACTTTTTTTACGAAGGCATCAGTATCTTGACTATGCATTCTTCGCATCTTGGCGCTTTCGCGCGAAAATCCCTCTCTAACCCGCGGCTGCGGGAGCATTCCCCGTATTACTAATTGACTTCCCCCTCATACCTTGATATTATAAATGGCAATGTTGCCGATTTCATTGCTTTTTACCAGAAGACCGGTTTTGGGTTTAGAAATAACCTCTGCCGCGGTGAGAATGGTTGCTCTGTCAGGCAACGGCCTGCGTCCCGGTGTTCTTTCCGTTAAAAAGGTCGACCTGCCGGAGAACATGGTTTCTGAAAATTACGGATCACCCAATATCCAGGATCCTGAAGGGCTGAACCGTGTTCTCCACGATTGCATGGACAGTCTGTCCGCAAAAAACGCCTGTCGGGCCGGACTGAGCCTGTCTGACGGCATTTTTCGTGTACAAACGCTTGAGTTCGATCAACTTCCCAGAAGCGGGCGGGAGCGCGAGCAACTCATCCGGTGGCGTCTGGAAAAGACAGCTGCATTCGACATTGCCGACAGCGTGGTTCGGCACCAGGTTCTGCGCCAGAGTAACGGTTTTACGGTCCTGGTTTGCGCTGCAAAGCAGAGTGTACTATCGCAATACGAAACCCTGCTCAAGGGACTGGGCCTGGAACCCTGGAGCGTGGGACTCTCGTCCTTTCATACCCTGAATTTCTATGCCCCCTACATAATCAAGAAATCAAAATTAGCGGCTTTGATGCATGTGACCGAGGATTCGCTCACAACAATCATCGCGGAGAATGGCAGCGTACGATTTTACCGCTTTAAGGAGATAAAACGGGGGAATTCGATCGATATCCGGTCGCGAATGATGCGGGAAATCGAAGATTCGCTTCATTTTTATACGCATCTTGACCGTGGCCAGCAAGCCGAAGCGCCGCATCTTTACATTTCAGGCGAATCGCCTCTGCGTGACCATCTTGTCGAAGAGTTGGGGGCGGTTTCAACGCTCAACGCCGAAGTACTCGTTCCGGCCCGGGTTTTTCCCTCTGCTGCGGAAACCGGACCGGAAATGGCGGCTGCCTTCGGGGCTGGAGGCGCCCTATGATATCGATCAATTTCTCCAGCAAGAGTTACCGTCTTATCACCCGGATTCAGAATGGACTGACTATAGGCGCGGTTCTGCTGGCTATTGCGTCTGTGCTGATCATCCGGGTCGGCGCCGGGCTGCGCACGGAAAGCGCGTTGCTGGACCGGAAAGTCAAAGAACTTAAAGCCGCCGAGGAGGCCCTGAGTCCTCTCCTGGCCGAACGCGACCGGGTCATGCAGGACCTCATCTCCATGTCGGGCCTCATGGAAACGCGCAGGTTTTCCTGGACAAGGCTTTTGACCGACATTGAAAATAGTTTCCCCGTCGGCGTGGCGGTCGATCATATCGATTTAAACCCCCGGGACCGTGTCCTGACGCTTGACGGGTTGGCGCACTCGCCTGAATCGCTCAGGAACCTGATAGTAGGACTGGAAAAGTCCGCCCGGTTCAAAGATCCCTATCTCAAACACCAGTCGATTGACAAGGGGAGTATATCCTTTAATGTTGTCGCACACTATTCCGAAAATAAAAGTGCCGGCGTGGCTCAAGGAAAATAGCGGGCTGCGCAATGTTTTTTTCATTTGCGCGGCGCTTCTTTTCCTGGACCTGCTCCTGTATTCTACGTTCATCGTTCCGGCAACCGAGAGGCTGAAAATCAGCGAAACCCAGTACGCCGAGCTTAAAAAAAGGCGCACCGAAGCGGTGCTCTTCCAAAAGCAAAGACAGCAGCTTATGGGCATCAAGTCAGGGATGCCGACACAAAAAGATATGCCGCTGATTGTGAAAGAGCTTGTTCAGAAAGCGCGCGGACTGAATCTCGCTGTTTCCGGGATTGATTACGATATCCCAAATCTCGGCGGAGAAGAGGTCGCGGTACTGACCTTTTCGTTTCCGGTCGAAGGCAGGTATGCGGACGTGAAGCGCTTTATCTTCGAAGTGGAAACTTCTGACCGACCAATCGGGATTCAAGACGTCAAGATGGATTCAGACAAGGGCACGGTAAAGCTCCTTATTAAACTGGTGACCTATGTGAAGGGGCGTAGTGAACAATGATAGCGAGCCCTGAACAACAGAAGAAAGCGCTGATTGCACTGTTTGCCGTTCTGGCGGCGCTGATAACATACCGCTTCATCTCAGCAGATAAGCCGGCCACTGCCCCTCTCACATACACCCGGGGAGCGGTTGCCACTTCATCGCTCCGAACAGGAATAGCAGCTCCGGCGGACGTTACAGACCCGCTTCAAATGTTCCTCAGCCGCCGGCAGGAAAAATACGCCGGTGTTAGTCGTGATATTTTCAGAATGGAGAACCCTGCGCCGCCGAAGCCCAAAGCTGTACCGGTACCCGTGACCGCTCCTACCCCCACTGAGCCCCCGCCGCCCCCGGTCAAGACGCCCGAGGAGATCGCGGCTGAAGCAGCACGGGCTGCGGCCGAAGCGGCACGGGCCGAACTCGCGAAGTTCCGATTCCTGGGTTACGTGACGGACAAGGAAAGTTCACTCTTTTTGTCCAAGGACGGAGAGCTGTTCATAAACAAGCGGGGAGACACGGTCGTCAAGAGTTACACGATTAAGGATGCGGGCAACGATTTTGTGATCCTGCTCGACACAGCTACCCGCGTCGAATTGCGTGTTGAACTTTCCGGAGCGGCGAAATAGGAGATGGGAATGGCACAAGAACGGTCAGGAGGAGGACGATGAAGAAGATTGCGGTTCCGATCATGGCGCTTGTGGTTGCCTTATCGGTCGGCGGGTGCGCAGGTTCCCGTGCATTCCAGCGCGGCGAAAATTACTCCCGGCAAAACGAATGGGACCTCGCGGTCAAGGAATATCGCGAGGCGAATAAAAAGGAGCCGCAGGACATCGAGTACCGATCGGCACTCCTCCGTGCCGAGGAAACCGCTGCCAACCAGCACTATAAAAAAGCCCGGGCCTTTCTGAAGGAGCGCAAGCTCGACCAGGCGATTGTGGAACTGCAGCAGGCCCTGTTCCTCAACCCTTCAAACGCCGCCATTCAGAGCGCGCTGAAATCGGTGCTCAACATAAAGCAGGCAGAGGAACACTACCGAACGTCCCTGACGTTCATGGAACTCGGCAGACTATCGGACGCCATTTCGGAACTGAATCAGGCGGTCGAACTCGACGCGGAAAACGCGAAATACCACGATGCCCTCGACAAACTCCAGAAAATGAAGGCCGAGGTGGAACCGGACGATGCGCTCACGCTGGTATCGGACAAGCCGATTACCCTGAACTTTAAAAATACCAACATCAAGGAGGTTTTCGAGCTGCTCTCGAAACTTTCCGGCATCAATATCATGTTTGACGAAGAAGTCAAAGCGCAGCCGGTGACGGTTTTTGTGAAGGATGTGTCGTTTCAGTACGCCCTGAACCTGCTGCTTTCGACCAATAAACTTTTTATGAAAAAAGTGAACACGGACACAATCATTATTATCCCGAAGAACAAGGCCAAGATGAACCAGTACGAGGACCTTGTGGTTAGAACTTTCTATTTGAACAATGCAAAGGCGAAGGAAGCCGTGAACCTGGTTCGATCCATGCTCGATATCAAGAAGGTCTATGTTAACGATGTCCTGAACTGCATCACAGTGAGGGACACTCCCGAGAAAATCAAGCTGATCGAAAAAATAATCAACGCGAACGACCTGAAAGAGGCAGAAGTCATCCTCGACGTGGAAATTCTCGAAATATCGAGGAGCAATACCTTGAAGTACGGGTGGAACTTCAATCCAGGGCTTTCAGCGAGCGCCTCGGTAGGCAAGAGCGGGACGAGCACTTCGGGGGTTTCCAGCCTCACGCTTGCAGACGTACGGGACCTCTCGTCGGAAAATATTTTTCTGACGCTCCCCGGCATTATCCTGAACCTTATCAAACAGGACTCGGACGCGCAGACGCTGGCTAATCCGCGGGTACGAGTTCTGAACAACAAACAGGCCAAGTTTCATATCGGTGACCGCATCCCGATCCAGACCTCGACCGTCCAGTCAACGACAGCCGTGGCAGTGACGTCGACGTTCGAGTATAAGGACGTAGGTATCAAGCTCAATATCGAACCAACCGTACACCTCAATAATACGGTAACGCTAAAAATGGGATTGGAAATCAGCACCCTCGGTGATGCGCTGGATTTCGGAAACGGTCAGCGGCAGTACAAATTCGGGACCCGGAATACGGACACGATAATAAATCTTCGCGACGGCGAGACGGTCATTATCGGCGGGCTGATCAAGGACGAAGAACGAAAAGGACGCATGAAAATCCCTGTCCTCGGCGATATCCCGATTCTCGGCAAGCTTTTTTCCTCGTCGAGTGATGATACCATCAAGACAGATATCCTGATGTCGATTACGCCCAATATCGTCCGCAACATGGAAATTCCCGCCAAGGACGTACAAGACTTCTGGTCGGGGACCGAAGATACCTATGCTACAAAACCGCTGTTTGTAACGACGACAAGCAGGAGTTCCAAACCGGCGACTAAACCTCTTGATAAGTCGACCGTGCTCGAAAATATGGCAAAAGCAGGGCCGGGAGCTGCGCCACCCATGCCGGCTGAGCAGAAACCGGCGCCCGGGCAGCCCCAAGCGGCCCCGCAGGCAACCGTTCCGGGAACAGTCGTGGAGATCAAGCCGCTGGAAATATCCGCGGCAGTCGGACAGGAAATCAGGTTCGATCTTTCCGCGTCGGCTGTTAGAAACCTGTACGGCGGGATCCTGACACTCAGCTACGATCCGAAAGTAGTTGAATTCAAGGCGGCAAGCGAAGGGACTCTTCTGAATAAGGACGGCCAACAAACCTCATTCCTGTTCTCGAACAACATCAAAGCAGGAACCGTTGACATTTATCTTACCCGTATCGGCGACGTGGGCGGCATTGCCGGCGACGGAAACCTGTGCAGCGCGGTATTCCAGGGCAAGTCGGGCGGTTCAACCGATGTTGCCCTGAAGAACGCAAAGTTGACAAGCTTCAACCGCGAGCAGATCAAGGCCGAGCTTCGTGGCGCGAAGGTTGTCGTGAAGTAAGGAACGCACTTGAGAATGCCGAATTGAAAATTGAAGATTGAAGAGTGGAAATTGAATTATGAAACAATGAACAATAAACTTTTAAAATTTGATATTTTCAATTTCCAATTTCCAATGAAGGCCGAAAAGGGGATTACCCTGATAGAACTTCTCGTTGTTATTGCGATCGTGGGCATACTTGCAAGCGCTGCCATGCCCCTATCGCGCATTACCGTGAAGCGAGTGAAAGAGATGGAACTGAGGAGCGCTCTTCGTGTTCTTCGCGGAGCGATCGACGCATTCCGCAAGGATTGTACTCCCGGTGCCGGGACGGAAAAGCTCTCATCGGATTACTGCAAGGCGGACCTCGACTATTACCCGGAATCGCTCGAATTGCTCACGGAGCCGCTCAAAATGGCCGGGGCCGTCGACAAGACGAAGAAGTATCTGAGGCGTATACCGCGCGATCCCATGGTGCCGCTCTCGTCCGCTGAAGATCCGAATAACTGGGGACTTCGCTCCTATAAGGACGAGCCTAATTCAACGGAGTGGGGCGGCGATAACGTGTTCGACGTATACTCCAAAAGCGACGCCACCTCCATCGACGGCTCGGCGTACAAGACGTGGTAGGGATAAAAACATTTCGAATTTCACCCTGCACTCGCGATGCCGCAATACTTAGAGTCTGTTTTTAAATGTCTTCTTTGTCATGCCGGACTTGATCCGGCATCCAGAAGGTTATGAAAAGACTGGATTCCAGCTTTCGCTGGAATGACGGTACATGATGAAATGGAAGTTAAAATACAAACTCTACTTAGACTCATTGTCGTACCATCTCGCTGAGTAAGGCTTAGACTCTTTATCGGCCATCGCGCTGAGATACGTGCGACGGGAATCAATGACCGCAGAGACGGGAATCAAGGGTCTCATAAACGTACCCTGCACTCGCGCAAATGCACTCGTAATCGCTGGGCACAGGCTGGGTGCAGGCGGATTGAGTAAAAATATCTTTGCATAAAGCATAGCTATGAAAGACGGCAAGTCCATATGATCAGATGGCTTATGAGAATAATCGAGAAAAACTCAAACAGGCAGGAAAAGATGCGTGCGCCGTTTGGCAGTAGCAATCCGCAATCCGAACACCCCACTCTCGCGCCGACGCACTCGAAGGCATCGGGTGCAAGTATCTGCAATCCGAAATCAAACGGCTTTACCCTGCTCGAGCTCATGATAGTTATGGCGATCATGGGCATCCTGATTACGATCGCTCAGCCCAACCTGAAACAGTCGATTGTCAAGGCCAGGGAGTCGGTTTTGAAAGAGGACCTGTTCCAGATGCGGGAGGCGATCGATCAGTTTTACGCGGACAGCGGCAAGTACCCTGAGCAGCTGGCAGATCTGATAAATAGCGAAGACCGCTCCCGCAGCTATCTGCGCGATTTGCCGAAGGACCCTTTCACCGGTGAAGCCGACTGGATTACGGTCAGTCCGGCCGATGGCGCAGATGGCGGCGTATTCGATGTGCATAGCGCCAGTGACCTGCTTGCTGTCGATGGCACGGCTTACAATACATGGTAATTTATCGTCATTCCTTTTCGTAGTTTCTCCGATTTCCTTCCAAAAGAAATGCCTTGTTGCTACAGCTGCGGGCGCCCCGCTTAGTTTCCCGGAGGATGGTCTGGAGACGCCTTCTTTTTTTACAATTTGAAAACGTTTCTTTCGCAAAATAGCGCAAAACATTCAATTTTTCCCGAAAAAAAGCTTGCAACCAGGAGACAAAATCAGTAATATTATCAACGTGAAAAAAATCAACGACTTCTTCAAAAAATATTTTATCACCGGGCTGCTCGTTATGATTCCTATTTGGGCGACGTATTATGTGCTTTCCGCCCTTCTCGGAGTTATAGACGGCATATTAGGCGATGTTCCGACGTATTTTTTCGGACTCAAATTTCCGGGATTGGGCATAATCACGCTGATTGTCGTCGTGCTGACCATCGGCATGCTTTCCGCTAACTATATGGGAACCCGCCTTGTCCGGTACAGCGATAACCTGATGCAGAAGGTCCCGCTGGTTCGCGGCGTGTATACCACGATCAAGCAGATCATGGAGACCTTCTCAGTGAAGCATAATTTCCATGGAGTGGCACTGGTCGAATACCCGCGCAAGGGCTGCTGGAGCATGGGTTTCATGACCGGAGAAATGCAGGGCACATCGATCGGTTTGAACGGCAAGTTTGTAAGTGTGTTCGTCCCAACCACCCCGAACCCGACCGCCGGGTTCCTCCTCATTCTGCCTGAATCCGAGATAATTCAGCTCGATATGACCGTGGAGCAGGGCATGAAATTTATTATCTCCCTGGGCCTTGTTCCTATTACCGACCCGGACACCTTCAATCGCGCCAAGCAAGCCGCACCAGGACATGTCGTTCCGGGGGGTGTGCTGCAGTGAAGCCGACCGTCGTCGTTCTTGCCGCGGGACTGGGCACCCGCATGAAGTCCGTAACCGCCAAGGCGCTTCATTCTGTTGCAGGCCGCCCGCTGGTCCATCATGTACTGAACGCCGCAACCGCGTTGGAACCGGGCAAAATAATCCTCGTTCTGGGTCATCAGGCTGACACGGTGAAAAAAGCCGTTGAGGACTACAAGCCGGAATACGTGCTTCAGCACGAGCAGCTTGGAACAGGCCATGCGGTACGCCAGGCGAAAGAGTCGATAGCCGCGGCTTCAGGTCCCGTGATGATCCTGTGCGCCGATACCCCTCTGCTTACCGTGGACACGTTGAAACGTACGATCTCGCTTCACGAAAAGACCCGGGCTGCGGTAACTTTGATTACGGCCGAGGTCGACGACCCTTTCGGATACGGAAGGGTTGTGCGGTCCAGATCCGGTGTTGCCCGGATCATCGAGGAAAAGGACGCCAGCCGCACGCAGAAAAAAATCAGGGAAATCAACGCGGGCATCTACTGTTTTGAAAAGAATTTTCTTCTCGCTGCTCTCGACCGCCTCGGAAAAAACAACGCCCAGGGCGAATATTATCTCCCGGACACGATTGCCCTTGCCCGGAAAAGAAGATTAAAGGTCTCGGCCCTCGTATGCGACACTGTCGATGAAGTTCTTGGGGTGAACACCAGAGAAGATCTGAGCAGGGCCGAAGCGCTCATGCGCGATCGGATTAACAGGAAATGGATGCTCGAAGGCGTGACGATGATCGACCCGGACAGTACCTTTATCGGGGACGAGGTCCTGCTGGGTCGAGATACTATTCTGTATCCGAATGTCCGTCTGGAAGGCAGGACCAGGCTCGGCGAGGGCTGCATTGTGTATTCCGGTTCCCGCATCGAGAAAAGCGTTATCGGCCGGAGCGTCACCGTGAAGGACTGTTCGGTGATCGAAGAGAGCGATATTGCAGCCGGTGCTTCAATCGGTCCCTTTGCACACCTGCGGCCGGGATGCGTCATCGGGGAACGGGCGAGGATCGGCAATTTCGTGGAAGTAAAGAAATCGACGGTCGGTGAAGGCAGTAAAGCGAACCACCTTTCGTATATCGGCGACGCTACAATCGGCAGAGACGTTAATATCGGCGCCGGGGTGATCACGTGCAACTACGACGGGTTCGATAAGTATCCGACCGTGATCGAAGACGGCGTGTTCGTCGGGAGCGACGCACAGCTGGTTGCGCCCGTAACAATCGGGAAGGGAGCGCTCATCGCTGCGGGCGCAACCATAACCCGCAATGTTCCCCCGGATGCGCTCGCCATCAGTCGCGCACCCCAGGACGTCCGCGAAGGTTTTGCCAGCCGGAGAAGGCGCATGAGACAGAAAAACGACAGAAATACCAAATAACAAGCACCTGAATTATAAATAAATTGTAACTGCTCAGGTCATTTTTTATCCGCAGATTGCGCAGATTACGCGGATAAAAGCAAATCAGAATTCCGGTATTAATCTGCGTTCATCTGTGAAATCTGCGGACCAAAGTCTTTTTGGGTGAGTAGTTAGTGATTCTAAGAATTGGAGTAAAGATCAATGTGCGGTATTATCGGTTATATAGGCAGGGATTCAGCGGTTCCCATCCTTATTGAAGGCTTGAAGAAGCTTGAGTACCGGGGCTATGATTCCTCCGGCGTAGCTGTGCTCCAGAACGGAAAGGTCGAAGTACGCAGGGCCGTCGGCAAGCTGCAGAACCTTGAAACGCTTCTGCGGGGCGAATCGCTCTCGGGCAGCGTCGGCGTCGGCCACGTGCGATGGGCTACGCACGGGAGGCCGTCTGAAGAGAACGCCCACCCTCATCGGGCAGGCAGCGTTGTCGTAGTGCACAACGGGATCATTGAAAACTATTTGTCCCTGAAGAGAGACCTCTCAGCACAGGGCAGGAAGTTCCAGTCTGAGACGGACACCGAAGTGATCGCACATCTGATCGACAGCATAGCCCGGAACGGAATGAAGCTCGAACAGGCAGTGAGGGAAGCGGCCAAACACCTCGAAGGCGCGTATGCGATGGCTGTTATAGATGAACGGGAACCCGATGTTGTGATCGGCGCGCGCAAGGGCAGTCCGCTGGTGGTCGGACTGGGACAGGGAGAATTCTTTCTCGCGTCGGATATTCCGGCCGTACTGCACCGCACCAGGGACATGCTGTTTCTGAACGACGACGAGATGGTGGTGCTGTCGGGTGAAGGCGTCAGGATAACGGACCTTGCCGGCACCGAACTGACACGTGAAATCACGCGCGTAATGTGGAACCCGGTAATGGCGGAGAAGGGCGGTTACCGTCACTTCATGCTCAAGGAGATATATGAGCAGCCCCGGGCGGTCATGGACACGATCAGGGGCAGGATATCGCAGGACACCGGTGAAATCCACCTGGAAGAGATCGGGCTTGGCCCGGAGCGTTTGAGCGGCGTGAAAAAAATATTCATCGTGGCCTGCGGCACATCGTGGCATGCCGGGCTTGTGGGCAAGTATATGTTCGAGGAAGTTGCGTGCATCCCGACCGAAGTCGATATCGCCTCGGAATTTCGTTACCGGTGCCCGCTTGTCGGCAAAGACACTCTGTTCATCGCGATCACCCAGTCGGGAGAGACCGCCGACACGCTTGCAGCCATGCGCGAAGCGAAAAAGAAGGGCGCCACCGTAATTGCGATCTGTAATGTCGTGGGCTCGACCGCAAGCCGCGAGGCCGACGGCGTGGTCTATACTCACGCAGGGCCTGAAATCGGCGTAGCTTCGACCAAGGCTTTCACGGCACAGCTTACAGCGCTGTATATCTTTTCGCTCTTTTTCGCGCGGCAGCGCGGCACGGTGAGCGTCGACGACATGAAAACAAGACTCGCGGACCTTGTGCACATACCCTCATTGATCGAGCGGTGCCTTGAGGAAAATGAGAACATTGACCAGATCGCGAAACGATATTTTAAATCCAGCGATTTTCTTTATCTCGGAAGGGGGCCCAATTTCCCCGTGGCACTGGAAGGCGCGCTCAAACTGAAGGAAATTTCGTACATCCACGCAGAAGGCTATCCGGCTGGAGAGATGAAACACGGCCCGATCGCGCTGATTGACGAGAACATGCCGGTTGTCGTGCTTGCCGGGAAAAACGGGGTTTACGACAAGATTCTCGGGAATATTCAGGAAGTCAAGGCGCGGGGCGGGATCGTGATCGCGATCATAACCGATGGGGACAACGAGATCCGAACCATGCTCGATTACGCAATACCGATTCCGGCCACAAATCAGCTGCTGATGCCTATCCTGATGTCCGTACCGCTTCAGCTTCTCGCATACCATATTGCAGTGCTGCGGGGAGCGGACGTGGACCAGCCGAGAAACCTGGCAAAGAGCGTGACGGTGGAGTAACGATTTCGGATTGCGGATTTCGGATTTTGGATTGAAAAGCAGTTTAAATCCGCAGTCCGCCTGCACCCGGCGCTTACGAGTGCGACTGCGCGAGTGCAGGGCGAAATCTGCAATTCGCAATGAAAATTATGGATTATCTGGAAAGTCTCAACCCTCCCCAGCGTGAGGCAGTGCTGTACGGCGACGGTCCGTTGTTGATCCTGGCCGGGGCGGGGAGCGGCAAAACTCGCGTCATCACCTGCAGGATAGCGCATCTGATCAGGGAGCGCGGGGTCGATCCGGGCCATATCTTCGCCGTCACCTTCACCAACAAGGCCGCCAACGAGATGAGGGAGAGGCTCGAGCGCATGCTCGATGTGCGGCTGGGTCGCGGTATCGGATATGGGGGACTCTGGATCAGCACTTTCCACTCGGCCTGCGTCAGGGTCTTGCGGCAATACAGCGACCGGATAGGGTATAAACGGCAGTTCGTTATTTACGACGAGACCGACAGGTCGTCGCTGATGAAGGCCTGTGCAGCGGATTTGAACATAGACGCCGAGCGGTATCAGCCGCGGGCGATCGGCGCTAAAATAAGCGCTCTGAAGAACAATTTGACCGACCCGGAAGAGTTCCAGAAAAGGAATGCCGGGTTCGGGTTCGACGAGGCGGTATCCCGGGTTTATTCACTCTACCAGGAAAAGCTGACGGCATCTGACGCAGTCGATTTCGACGACCTGCTGATGCTCACCGTGCGGCTTTTTGAACGACATCCCGATATCCTTGGGTATTTCCAGGGACTGTTCCACCATGTGCTGATCGACGAGTATCAGGATACAAACCACGCCCAGTACCGGCTCGTGCGGCTGCTGACCGGCAGCCGGAAAAACCTGTGCGTTGTCGGAGACGACGACCAGAGCATTTATAAATTTCGCGGTGCTGACATTTCGAATATTCTGAACTTCGAAAAGGACTATCCGGATGCCCGCGTGATCAAGCTTGAGCAGAACTACCGTTCTACGCAGAACATACTTGGCGCGGCGGGGGCGGTCGTGGCCCGCAATACGGGAAGAAAACCCAAGGAGCTTTGGACCCGCAAGGCGGGCGGCGACAAGATTGTCTGTTACCAGGCCCAGGACGAGAAGGACGAAGCGCGTTTTATCTGCAGGTCCGTCGAGCAGGAAGTCGACGAAGGCAGGAGTCTTCGGGAGATTGCGGTGCTCTATCGCACCAACGCGCAATCCCGGGCGCTTGAAGACGCGCTCAGAAACCGCGGCCTTCCTTACCGGATTTTCGGAGGTCTGCGGTTCTACGACCGCAAGGAGATCAAGGACGTTATCGCGTATTTGCGCGTCCTGCAGAATACCGCAGATATCGTAAGCCTGCGCCGCATTATCAACGTGCCCGCGCGCGGTATCGGCGATACGACCGTGGAGAAACTCGAAAAATCGGCAAACAGGGCCGGAAGCAGCCTCTATGATGCGGTCCTGAATCCGGATGGAGCAGACATATCCCCTTCCGCCAGGAGAAAGCTGGGTGAATTCACCACAGTCATGGAACGAATGCGGTCCGACCTTGGAAAAGCGTCAGTAACCGATCTCGCGCGGAGGGTGATCCACGAAACGGGATACGGGGCCGCCCTCGAGCATGATAAAACGGTGGAAGCGCGGATACGGCTCGAGAACCTGAACGAGCTGATGACTGCAACCGAGGATTTTCAGGAACAGAACAGGGATGCCTCGCTGGCGGCCTTCCTGGACCAGGTCGCCCTTATTACCGATGCGGAAGAACAGACGGCACGCAACGACAGGCGCGGCCGGGACGACTCTGTTACTCTGATGACGCTCCATAATGCGAAGGGCCTCGAGTTCGCGGTTGTGTTTATGTCGGGGATGGAAGAGGGCTTGTTTCCCCACTCGCGTTCCGCGGAGAGCGAGGAGGAACTTGAAGAAGAGCGGCGGCTTTGCTACGTCGGAATTACCCGGGCAAAGGAAAAACTCGTGCTTACCCATGCTTCCGAACGGAGACTGTACGGCTACCCTCAGGCGAACCTGGTTTCGCGCTTTGTCCGGGAGATTCCTGATGAAGCGATGGAGAAGAGAGGCGGAAACAGCTTCGATGCCCATGCTATGCGGGACCATTCGCGCTGGAACACCAGCCTGTTCAGCACCGGGTCGAAGCCTGCAAAGGAAGCGGCCTGCGTCCCGGATCAGACAAAGAAAACAGACCCGGACGGGCGGTATTATAAAGGGGCTGTGGTTCGCCACGCGAAGTTCGGGCTTGGGACCGTACAGCGGTCCGAAGGGGCCGGAGACGACCTTAAGATCAGCGTAAGTTTTCCGGGACACGGGGTCAAAACACTGGCTGTGAAGTACGCGAACCTGGAAGTGATATAAAAACTGAAATCGGGACACGGATAAGTTCTGAAAAACCGGATGAGAAAAAGTAGAAGAGAAAAATATTATCCGAATCTCCCGTGTAAATCCGTGTCCAAAGAAATCTGAGGAGTCAGAATGAAAATAACGAAACAGGAAGTCGAACACGTTGCGGGCCTGGCGCGGCTCGAACTCTCCGATAACGAAAAGGCAAATCTTATTGACCAGCTTTCGAATATACTCACCTATGTAGAGCAATTGAATGAGCTGGATACCAAAGGGGTAGACCCGACTTCGCATGTGCTTGACATCAGCAATGTTATGCGTGAAGATATTCCGCATGAGAGCCTTGCGCAGGAAAAAGCGCTTGCAAACGCACCGGACAAGACTGCTGGGCACTATCGAGTGCCGTTGATCATAGAATAACCATGGAGCAATCCGACCGTGTCGGCGTGAAAGAATAAGATGATGCGGTTGTCTTGGTCCAAAAAAGGATAAAAGACATGTTCAGAGTAATGTTGAGATCAAAAATACACAGGGCAACTGTGACGGACTCGAACCTCGAGTATGAGGGGAGCATGACCATTGATCCGCTGCTTCTGGAAAAAGCGGGAATTCTGCCGTACGAGAAGGTCAGCGTATCAAACCTGAATAACGGAGAGCGGTTCGAAACGTACGTGATACCGGGCAAGCCCGGTTCCGGACAGATGGTGCTGAATGGGCCGACAGCGCGAAAAGGCGTCAAAGGCGACAAGGTTATTGTTTTCTGCTACGAGTTCTTTAACGAAGAAGAGCTCAAGACGTTCAAACCGAGGATCGTCCTGGTGGATGAGAAAAACAAGGTCAAAAGCTAATTGCAGATTGCAAATATTAAATTGCAAATCGCAAATTATTGGAAAGAAATTTATAGTTTTGATTTTCACTTGAGATTTGAAATGAGGACTTTTAATGGACTTGTATCGGCTCACCATCCATGAATTGCATGACATGCTTAAGAAGCGCGAGACAACATCCCGCGCCGTGACCGAATCAGTGCTTGCGAGGATCAAAGCAGTCGACGGGAAAGTGAAGGCGTTCATAACCGTTACTGAAGAGACAGCCATGCAGCAGGCCGAGGAGGCGGACAAACGGTTGAAGTCCGGAGATGATTCTTCGCCCCTGCTCGGCATTCCGATCGCCGTAAAAGACAATATGTGTACAGAAGGCGTGAAGACTACGTGCGCTTCCAAGATACTCGGCAACTTCGTGCCGCCGTATGATGCGACGGTTGTCCGAAACCTGAAGCAGGCAGGCTATGTTCTCTGCGGTAAGCCGAACATGGACGAGTTTGCCATGGGATCGTCCACAGAGAATTCCGGTTTTTTCATAACGAAAAATCCATGGGACCTGGAACGGATTCCCGGCGGGTCGAGCGGAGGTTCGGCTGCTGCGGTCGCGGCCGATGAATGCATCGGTTCTCTCGGTTCAGACACGGGGGGGTCGATCAGGCAGCCCGCGGCCTGCTGCGGGGTCGTGGGGCTGAAACCGACGTACGGCAGGGTTTCACGTTTCGGCCTGGTTGCGTTCGCATCCTCGCTCGACCAGATCGGGCCCATCACCAAGGACGTTACGGACAGCGCTCTTCTGATGAACGTTATAGGCGGGCATGACCCGAAAGACTCAACCTCGGCAGACTTACCATCGCCCGATTTTATGAAAGCGCTCAAAAAAGACGTCAAAGGCATGAAGATCGGACTTCCGAAAGAGTACTTTATTGAGGGCATGGATCCCGCAGTGGAAAAGGCAGTCAGGGACGCAGTTAAGACTCTTGAGGGCCTCGGGGCGAGGGTTGTCGATGTTTCGCTTCCGCACACACGTTTCGCGGTGGCAACGTACTACATCCTGGCCACATCGGAAGCAAGTTCTAATCTCGCCCGATACGACGGAGTCAAGTACGGTTTTCGCGCGGAGGGCTACAAAGACCTTCTGGAAATGTATAAGAAGACCCGCGACCAGGGCTTCGGCCCCGAGGTAAAGCGAAGAATCATGCTGGGCACCTATGCGTTGTCGGCCGGCTATTATGAGGCGTATTACAAAAAAGGCCAGCAGGTGAGGACCCTTATCAAGCGCGATTTCGATGAAGCATTCAAGGCTGTTGACGTTATCGCGACACCCACGGCGCCCAGCGCGGCGTTCAAAATCGGCGAGAAGTCAGCTGACCCGCTCCAGATGTACCTGTCGGACATATTCACGATAAGCGTGAACCTGGCTGGCATCCCGGGGATATCAATACCCTGCGGGTTCACCCCGTCGAATCTGCCGATCGGGCTCCAGCTGCTCGGCAGGCACTTCGATGAAGAAGCGATTCTGCATGCGGCGTACGCGTACGAGCAGGCGACCGAGTGGCACAGGGTGAAACCGAAGCTGTAGTGATATGGAGCAAGCCGACCGTGTCGGCGTAAGACAAACGGCAACATGGTTGCCTTGGTCCAAATAAGCAAAGAGGTAAAACATCGTGAAATACGAAGCAGTGATCGGCCTGGAAGTGCATGCGCAGCTCCAGACAAAGACGAAGATATTCTGCGGATGCGAAACCCGCTTCGGCGAAGAAGCGAACTCGCACACCTGTCCGGTCTGCATAGGCATGCCGGGCGTACTGCCGGTGTTGAATAAAAAGGCCGTGGAGTACATTGTCAAGACGGGCATCGCCACGCATTGCACGGTTACTCCCTACAGCAGGTTTGCACGCAAGAATTATTTTTATCCGGACCTTCCGAAGGGATACCAGATCTCGCAGTACGAACTTCCGGTTTGCGAGCACGGGTACGTCGAGATCGTGGTCGACGGGAAGGTGAAGCGTGTCGGGCTCACGCGTATCCATCTCGAAGAAGACGCCGGAAAGAACCTTCACGGGCAGGGCGGCGCGAGTCTCGTGGACCTGAACCGAGCCGGCACGCCGCTTATGGAGATCGTGTCAGAACCCGACATTCGCAGCTCCGAAGAAGCATCGGAGTATCTGAAAAAGCTCCGGTCGATCCTTCGGTATATAGAAGTATCCGACGCGGATATGGAAAAGGGGAACTTCCGGTGCGACGCGAACGTATCCATCCGGCAGGTCGGGGCGAAAGAGTTCGGGACAAGGGCCGAGATAAAAAACGTAAACTCCTTCAAGTTTGTTCAAAAGGCGCTGGAGTACGAGATAAAGCGCCAGGCGCAGATACTGGATGAGGGCGGCAGGGTAATCCAGGAAACAAGACTTTTTGATTCCACCAAGGGCGTAACCTTCTCCATGCGGAGCAAGGAAGAGGCCCACGACTACCGTTATTTCCCGGAGCCGGATCTCGTACCAATCGTTGTTTCAAGAGAAACTGTTGAAAGCATAGGAAAGACCATTCCCGAACTTCCTGACGCGAAACGGGCCCGTTTTGCAAAGGATTACGGTCTGCCCGAATATGACGCCGACATGCTGACGCAAACCAGGGCCATGGCATCGTATTTCGAAGAAGCGGCCGCGCTTTCCGGCCAGCCCAAGGTTGTGTCCAACTGGATGATGGGAGAGTTGATGCGTCTCCTGAATGCGGAGTCCAGGGAGATTGACGACTCTGCGATCAAGCCGGGACTGCTGGCGGGCATGATAAAGATGATTGAGAACGGCGTAATCAGCACCAAGATTGCGAAAACCGTGTTCGAAGAGATGTACAAATCCGGAAAGGACGCCGAGACGATAGTCAAGGAGCAGGGCCTCGTGCAGGTTTCGGACACCGGCGCCATCGAGAAGATCATAGACGAGGTGATCAAGGCCAGCCCCGGCCAGGCTGCCGAATTCAAATCCGGCAAGGAAAAGCTCTTCGGGTTCTTTGTGGGACAGGTTATGAAGGCGAGCAAAGGGAAGGCGAACCCGGACCTGGTGAACCAATTGCTCAAGAAGAAACTGAGCGAATGAAGTGATAGACTGATGCAGGATGCAGGGATGCATGCTTTTTTATTCCGCAATCCGAATTTGATAGGGGGTTAAGAGAATGCTTGAACAAATGCATAGACACATGAAATGGATCATGTGGCTGATTGTGGTGCTCGTAACGGTAACGTTTTTGTTTTTCGGAATTTATCCGTCAGATGTTGCCGGAAGGACGGTAGCTAAGGTGGACGGGTATGTGATAACCGCGGATGACTACAACCGCGTTTATCAGAACATGTATGAAAACTACCGGCAGTTATTCAAAGACCAGATGAACGACAATCTGGTCAAGATGCTCAGGAGCCAGGCCTTGCAGCAGTTGATCGAAAACCGGCTGCTCGTCCAGGAATCAGAGAAACAGGGTATACGGATAACCGATGAAGAACTCCAGGCCTATATCATGCAGATTCCGTCCTTCAGTCCCCAGGGAAAATTTGACAAGCGGATATATGAACGGGCGCTCCAAAATATTAACATGACGCCGGCTGTTTTTGAGGCGAGCCAGCGCGAATATCTCAAGAGGCAAAAACTGGAGCGGCTGGTCCAGGACGGGGTAGCGGTAATCGATGCAGAGCTTGCTGCGGCATACGCGGCCAGGAATCCGAAGGCCAAAAAGGGCGATTATGAAAAAAACAAGGAGAGTTTCAAGCGGACGCTTCTCGATGAAAAACAGCGCGATGCACTCGATGTTTTCGTAAAAAGCCTGAAAAACAAGGCTGAGATCAAGATTAAAGATAGAGAGCTTGCTTCGTAAAAAAATTCTTAGAGCCTTTAAGAGCCCGCTGGATTAATAACTCTCCGGCGGGTTTTTTCTTCGATATTTTCATGTCATAATACCTTCATTAACACATTTTCTATATCTTCAATTTGACAGGCATACGTATATAATACCATCGAAAACCTTGACAAACTAGTTCAGCTCGACAATAATCAGGTTACATTCCAGAATGTATCCGCACAAGCATTCAAGTCAAGCAATACAAATTTTCGTTTTTCGTTCCACCCGTTTGTAAAGCTTTGCTGAAATGCACCTTGTATCCCTACCAACGAGTCAAAAAAATCAGCTAATAAAAAACTGAGTTGTTAATCAATCATCGGTCAGTGATCGATGGAGGGAAGAAAATGAAGAAAATCATATTCTGTAGTATCGCGCTATCTATTATATGCTTTCTCTCCTTCGCTTGTAAGAAAACAAAAGAGGGTTTCACTCCAGTCCAACCACAGAATAGCGCCACTCAACAGCCCGAGCAACAAACAGGCGCAAAGGCGAAACAACAACCATCGGCTCTCGAACGCGCTCGCGGCAAGGAAGTAATGAGCGAAGAGGGCTTGCCGGTCGTTACCTGGGGGAGCTTGAAAGATTTGCCGTCGCTGGACGAGGTCTTTTCGGTCGTCGATAAGCTTCCTGAGGGGGTGGAGTTCCCAAGGGAAGAGAAGAAGCCCGAAGTAAAGCTTCCTGAAACGGATGAGAGGAAGCAAATAAAGAAATGGCTTGAGAGGGACGCAGAGGGGGATGAAGGACGTCGCAATCACTTGTACGCACTTAAAAGCCCCAACGGGAATTGCATTGTCGAGTTTGGCGGCTACTTCGATGCTAAGAGAAAACGAGAAGACTGGTTGAGGTCAATCGACCCAAAAACGAATGAGATTCTCTGGAAGTACGATGAGCCTGGGCTGACGAATCCGGGGGTAGAGGTAGTTTTTGCACTGGAAGCAGATATCTTTCTACTGTCCGATGTAAGAACGGCCCATTCTTATTATTTTGAAAAGAAACTCGTTGCATACCCTCCAAGGAGAGGGGTTAAAGTATTTTCCTGCCGGAGTGGACTTCTTTTTGAATATATGAAGAGCGAAGAAGAAGTTGGTTCCATGGTAGCGGGGATACTGAGCGACAAAGGTAAAGACATGATTATTGCCACTACTAAGGGCACTATTGAGTCGTTTGATACTGGCGGGCATTTGGAATGGCAAAAAAAAAATGAATACAGCGGCTATGTTGTTCAAACCATTAATAGTTCACCAGATGGGACGTATTTGTTTGTGGACTACCATGACCCGCAACATGCAAAGAAGAACATGTGCTGCGATATATATCGACTTCTTGAGCTGAAAACGGGAAAAGAGGTCTGGTCTAATAAAGTAAATACGAATCTTGGTGACAAAAACGCCTTGTATTTAACGAACACAAGATTTGATGTTTCAAAAGACGGATTACTCACAGGCATTTGGTTAATGGACTATAAATATGCCTCCTGGCAAGTTAAAGGCGACGTTAAAAATCCATACGATAATATCCTACTCTTGGTGACTCATGCTGGAGCCGCGTATGCATTTCGAATAGAATCTTTTGGTTTTGCCTTTTCCAGCGATGGTAAATACTTGGCTGCTGACGGCAAATATTATAGTTTGCAATTAATATCAGGGGAGGGGAGAAAATGAAAAGCATGAATACAATTTTTCTGCCGGGTATTCTTTTTATTTCTCTGTTATTTGTTTGCGTTTATCCCGCCTTTGCCGTTTTCCCCAATAACCCGCTACCTGATACGGTTAAAATGAACAATCCACTCAGGAATGAAGCTGGCTATACGTATTCATACGTTCCAACAAATTCTCTTACTATGCCGAATCCGTCGCCGGCTTCTGAAAATTTCATTGTCGATAAAGTCAAAGGGTTCCGAGAATGTAGTAACGCCGCCTGCCACCAGTCTTATTGGTATAAACAGAACGGCTGGACCATAAGCACTCATGGGCTATTTGGATCCAGGGCAGGTGGAAGCCATAGCGGTCTGGATATTGCAGCGCCTATAGGAACCGACGTTTATGCAGTCGATGCTGGCACTGTGACATTTCAATATAACAATCTACAAGTCGGAGAGGACCATACCGTATCAATACGGGCTACGGTCTATACGTACGGGTGACTCACAATTCTGTTTAATATTCCGGAGTAAGCACACTATATGCTCATATGACGATGGAGGAAAGAAAAAATGAAGAAAATCATATTCGTTAGTATCGCGCTATCTGTTATCTGCTTTCTCTCCTTCGCTTGTAAGAAAACAAAAGAGGGTGGCACTCCAGTCCAACCACAGAATAGTGCCACTCAACAGTCTGAGCAACAAGCAGGCGCAAAGGCGAAACAACAACTATCGGCTCTCGAACGTGCTCGCGGCAAGGAAGTGGTGAGTGAAGAAGGGTTGCCGGTCGTTACATGGGGCAGTCTGAAAGATTTGCCCACGCTGGATGATGTATTTCCAGTGGTTGATAAACTTCCTGACGGAGTGGAGTTCCCGAAGGAAGAGAAAAAGCCCGAAGTAAAGCTTCCTGAAACGGAAGAGAGAAAGCAGATAAAAAAGTGGCTTGAGAGAGACGCATTCGGCGACGAGGGCCACTATAATCATCTCTATGCGATTCAAAGTCTAAATGGCAAATGTGTCGTCGAATTTGGAGGTTATTTTGATGATAAGAAACAGAGACACGATTGGATCAGAAGCATAGATCCCGGGACGAGCGAAGTGCACTGGAAATATGATGAGCCTGGGTTGACGAATCCTGCAGCCGAAATCCACTTTGCCAACGAGTCCGATGTATTCATCCTGTCCCGCCTTGCGGTGGATCATTCTTACTATTTTGAGAAGAAGATTCTGAAATTCCCATCAAAGGTAGGCGTTAAGCTGTTTTCATGTCAAAGTGGATTTATTAGAGAGTATATGAAAAGCAAATCAGAGACCAGTTCGGAAACATGGGGAAAGATGTTTAAAGATGGACAACGGATTCTCGTAAAATCACAACGGACACTTGCTGTTTTTGAAGCCGGAAATGGAGACAAGGTATGGAGCAATGAAAATTTATTCCCAAATTTGCTCGATAACCTTTATGACGCAATCATTACGAATGACGAGTATCGCATTTTTGCCTTGAAATATATTGCCGAAAGAAAAACAGAACCTCCCATTCGCAAAAAGTACATGGAACTTTATCTCTTTGATGCCAATGATGGCGGTATAAAGACAAACATTATGGTTCCACTGAATTTTGGGGATCCTTCGACTGTGGGGTTGATAGTAGAAAAAATAGCGATGAATGACGATGGATCAGTTATTTATTTGTGGGCTTTAAACGGAATTGAATTTGTTCACGATAAAACGAATCCCTATGCTAACGTTCTTTTGATAGTAAAAAATAACGAGCTTTATGCATTTCGTTTAAAGAGCTTAGGATTTTCGCTTTCCAAGAATGCACGATATCTGTCCGCGAACGGTAAGAATTATAACTTAATTGCTTTCTAAGTGGAGGGTTATAATATGAATAGGACAAAACGCCTTTATAGCTCAGTAGTTTTATCAGCTTTCGTGATTTTGGACGCGTTTATCTCTGTTGCGTATGCTGCTTTTCCCAGCAATCCTTTGCCCGACACGATCAAGCTGAATAACCCGCTCAGAAATGAGAGTGGATATGCTTATACCTACCATCAAACGGATTCACTGGCGACGCCGGACCCGGCACCCGTTTCAGAAACTTTTGCGGTCGATAAGGTTCGGGGCTATAGAGAGTGCAGTAATGCCGCCTGCCACCAGTCTTATTGGTATAAACAGAACGGCTGGACCATAAGCACTCATGGGCTATTTGGATCCAGGGCAGGTGGAAGCCATAGCGGTCTGGATATTGCATCGCCTATAGGAACCGACGTTTATGCAGTCGATGCTGGCACAGTGACATTTCAATATAACAATCTTCAAGTCGGAGAGGGCCCATACCGCATAAATACAGGCTATGGTCTGTATGCAAGGGTGACTCACAATTCGGCTCAATATTCAGGATTTAGCACATTATATGCGCATCTCACTCAGTTTACACAGGATTCCACTTTAATAATCGTTGCGCCTGGAACTAGATTGGCTAGAAGCGGCGCATCAGGCAATGCAACGGTAACATGGAATGGAAGCAACTATGGCGTCGACGCCTATTCAGCCAATCTGGGCGGACCTCATCTCCACTTCGAAGTAAGAGATGCGGCGGGCACATTGCAAGACCCGTTGCGATACCTACCAGATGCAGGCGCGCCCATTTCGCAGCTTTCTTATGTAAAAGTCATGGACAACAACGGTGAGGCAATTTATTCAAATATGAACGCGAATCTGACGAATGTAATTTATACACAGGGTCCTGCCACAATAGAACTGGGAGGAGTATTTGACGATAACGATCTGTTGATAAAATCCATATCCTATATGCTGAACTATGACAATACCGGAATTGGTCAAAAGGTATACACTTTGCAACCGATATATGGAACAGGAGTGTCGAAAGCAATAGGCAGGTATCATTATCTTCCTGAATGGAAAAGTGTATCTCTTGTGTCCAATTTTGTGAACCAAAGCGTGGGTGCTAGCACTCTTGATAGCGATCCCGAGGTTCTCCCTGTTGGTTCACCATACGATATAAATCCTGCCGCTATGCCGAATTACGATTTCTCATTCAATGTGGCAGTTCCTGCATCCGACCCGTGCAATGTTACGAATACGCAAAAAAGTTTTCACGTGGATCTGTTTGTAACCGATTCCCAGGATAAGGGAACCCTGATACCGAGTTTTTTGGTGATCAAACCCCTGGCGGAAGGGGCTCCTCCGCCGGACTGTCCGGGCAATGATCATCCCGACGATAATTATGATGTAGCTTCGACTTCAATAATAGATGCACAACCGGCTACCGCAGATAAACTGGTGCGCCTGGCAGTGAAGAAAAACAAGACTGCAACAGTCAAAAGCTATCTCCTGAAAAAAGAGCTGGAGAATTTGGAACGCAGTGAGGAAGAATACTATCGCAATCAACCTGTATTGGACGGCGAAGAGGCGATAACCCGTGACCTCAAGCAGGTGTTAGAGATAACCGACCCGACGCTCAAGGAAATGAATGCACGAAAGCTGCAAGTCATCAGAGAATTAGACGGTCTGAATAAAGCGGAGAAGTCTGAATTCAAGACGATTCCCGATCTGGCGATCCTTGCAAACGGGTTCAGCGGGTCTTTGCAAATGATGTTATATAAGATGGGTGAACCATACACGCTTGTAGAGACATCATTTTCACCGGATATCGTGCAAAACCATCCGGTATTGATTGTCCCTTCGGCGGGCCTGTACGGTCTCAACGGTTCATCTGTCCTCAAAACCCAGTTGGATGAGTATGTGAAAGTCGGAGGCACGTTAATAGTTTTTGCACAACAGCATGGATATGAATTCGAGGTGTTGCCTACGCCCGATGGCAAACCAATTTCAGGGTATGGATGGACTGAAGATCAATCGTGTTTTACTAATGCGGTTTACTTTGATACCTGGCATCAGATTTTGTCAGGTCAAAGTTGGCCCATACCAACCATCAATGTGGATGGATACTTTACGAGTTTCCCTTCAACCGCGACCGTAATTTTGCGTAGGACGGCCAATGGGCAGCCTGCACTGATCATGTATGAACACGGTCAGGGTAGAGTAATAGTAACCAGTATGTATTCGGATTGGGCTTTTGGGCACGGACAGGCCAGTGCTGAAGAACGGTCTCTGGTAAGGGACATGATAACCTGGGCGAAATCAGCCGTACTGCTGCCGGATATAAAACCCGGTGAAACAGCTTCGCTATTGCTCGTTGTTTCGAACACTACCACTACAGATGCCTCCTATGTTCAATTGAAGGTGCTCGATCCAGCAAAAAACGTTCAGCTGACACAGGACATATCACAGCTTGTTCCCGCAGGGCAACTGATTTCAGTGCCATTCATGTTCGCAAGCTCATCCGCAAGTCCAGTGGGTATTTGGCAGATTGATTATACACTATTAGATAATCATGGCAATATCATTCAGTCTCTGGCAGAGACCGATTCAGGGAGATTTGTCGTAAACAATCCGCTAAGCAATCCGTTTAAGAGCCCGGATTTAAATTTATCGGTTCAGAGCGCTTCTGAGAATTATTTCGCAGGTTCAAGTGCGTCGTTTACTTTTCATATTTGGAATAATAGCGGTACCGAACGAAACCTTACCGTAACCTGGGGTTTAGCACATCATTCTTTCGGATGGGATAGTTATTTTAATAAGGCCATTACGATTCCGGCAAACAGTCATCTCAGCTTTGATTACATTTTAGACAATGTTCGTGGTACAGACAGATTGAGAGCGAAATTATTAGATGAACGCGGGATGCAAATTGGATATGCCGAAAGAGGAATATGGATGATAAATCCTTCAATTTATGTATCTTCGATGACCAACGATATCCGTTATGAGGCAGGAGAGGAAGTAAAGATTGAACTGAACATTCAAAATAAATTGGATATCGGTTATCCATCCGCGCTTCAGGTGCGTGTGACAGATCCTTACAATGACGAGATTTTCAGCTCAACTCTTGATATAAACCTTCTTGCTGACGAGATAACCACGCGGACCTTAAATTTTTATCTCCCTTCTGCCGCGAAATATGGTTTCTACTCTGTTTCAGTAGATGCATATTTAGGGACAAGAAAAATTGGCTACACGAGATCAAGCTTTGAGTTGATCAAAACACTACTTTCTGTTACGCCAATTACCCCTCCCGTGTTTGGATCGAATAGCTATATAACTTTTGCTATCAAAAACAATGGTCTTTTACCAGTTTCTTGTGCTACCCTTTCACTATCTCTCAAAGATCCAGATGGGGCCGTGATATGGGATAGCCATGAGCAGCTTCAGTCTCTACAGGCAGGCCAAACGGCGACAATTAATGTTTCGATACCAATCGAAAACCCTCGCTTCGGGGATTATAGCCTAATCTATTCTTTGAACAATCAAGGAAAAACACAAAGCGGTGGAATTATTATCCCAAATACTCCTACAGTTATGGCTTCTTTTGACAAGTCATCTTATAGTGTAAGAGAAACATCGTATCTCACCATTGCCATTATCAATGGAGGGAAGTTTAATCTTGACAATCTTTCAGTGTCAGTAGCAGCCCCAGATATAAACTATAGCCATAGTGAGATAGAAACTGTCGCCACTGCCCAAACTTCAACAGTCAAACTAGCCATTCCTATCCCTGCTTCTATCTTACCGGGCCAGCATGCAGTCGCTATAGCTTTGACACTTCCGACCGGAAGTGAGATCGCAAAAAATGTCGTGTTCACAGTACCCGAATCGCTGTTAGGTATAGACTACACTGGTTCCGATTCAATCATCGCCGGTGATTCCATTAACCTAAGCATAAAAAATACAGGTGGAGTGGATACAACGTATCTAGCGGAAAAAATTGCTGTCTATGACAATAAAGGAATAGTTGTTTTTTCCGGCAATGCCAGCGGTGAGATCCTGGCTGGATCAGCTCAGATGCTCGATGTTCAAATGCCAGCACAGACTTTAAACGGACCTGCTCAGTTGGACGTTCAAGTGAAGGATGTGAGAACAGGAAATCATTCCACTTATTATAGGCAACTTGACATCGAAGGGCCGACGGCTCAATTACAGTCGAGTACGAATAAAGGTGTCTATTTAAAAAATGAATCACTGACTGCATTGTCGAATATTGCTAATGGGAAATTCGGCATAAACGGCGGCAGTTTAGAACTCGCCGTGAAGAGAATGCAAAAAAGCGGGGAATCGTCGAGAGGATTTGTTCATTTTCTACCCAATGAAAACTGGTTTCCTCCTTTCGGTTCATATGGTATAGCCGCTGGTTCTGATGGTTCTCTTTACGTAACTGATTCCGCTTACGACCGCATCTTAAGGCTTGATAAAACCGGAAAATTGGTCTCTGTTTGGGGTCGCAGTGGAGAAAATTACGGGCAATTCAATTACCCAATGGGTATTGCTGTGGGACCAGATGGATCTGTATATGTAGCGGATACCGGCAACAACCGTATTCAGAAGTTTGACGCGTTCGGAAATTTTATCGCTGCCTGGGGCACTTCAGGATGGCTGAACGGACAATTCGACACTCCTAAGAGTGTAGCCGTAAGCGTTGACGGTTTTGTTTATGTGTCGGATACCGGCCATGATCGCGTTCAAAAATTCGACAGCAATGGGAATTTTATTGCGATAATCGGCGATTGGGGATGGCTTGATGGGCAGTTTATGACCCCTGAAGGTTTATGTGTAGGAGTTGATGGTTCTTTGTATGTAGCGGACGCAGGTAATCATCGGATTCAGAAGTTTGACAGCAGTGGGAATTTTATAATGAGTTGGGGAGACGATAACACTGCTTACGGAGGGCTCTCTTGGATATTTGGGCTTGGTGTAGGTCCTGACGGTTCTGTATATTCAACTGATTACGGTGCTAAACGTATCCTGAAATTTGATGAAAATGGAAACTATGTCACTTCGTGGGATTTGGATGGTTCGCCTTATGGCATTGCTATTACTCGTGATGGATCAATATATGCTGAAGCTACTGTTGAGGGGATAGATAATATTCTTAAATTTGACAATAATGGAAATTTAGTTACTACATGGGAGAGCTACTGCCAGACGGACAGCAACTATGACGGCAATCCTGAACATCTATGTGAAGGTCTGTTATATTCGCCATATGGGGTAGCAGCAGCGCCAGATGGCTCCCTCTACGTGACTGACAGTTATAACAGTCGTATTCAGAAATATGATGCCAGCGGCAATTTTGTAAGTCAAACGGGTAATTATTGCCGTACAGACAGTAACTGGGATGGGATTTCTGACAAAGAATGTGACGGAAAATTTTCATGGCCTATGGGTATTGCTGTAAGCACAGACGGGTCCGTGTATGTTACCGATTATGATAATAATCTTATCCAGAAATTAGATGCGAATGGAAACTTTATATCAAAATGGGGGACCCGTTGTATTGTGGACACGAATTGGGACGGCATACCTGACAGGGAATGCAAGGGGGGGTTCCTTGGCCCATACGGCATAGGAGCAGATCAGAGAGGGTTTTTATATGTTGCTGATTACATTAATCACCAAATTCAGAAATTTGATGGGAATGGAAATTTTATATCAAAATGGGGAACCCGTTGTATTGCCGACTCGAATTGGGATGGCATACCCGACAAGGAATGTGATGGCAATTTTTATTATCCTTCGGGTTTAGCGATCAGTCCTGAAGGTTACATCTATGTATCGGATGGAAATAACCGTATTCAGAAATTTGACAGCGACGGCAACTTCATCAGCAAATTGGGTAATTATTGCAGTACTGATTCTGATGGTGATGGAGTGGCCGACCAGCCTTGTGATGGTCAATTTTCCTGGCCGGAAGGGGTCGCCATAGATTCCGATGGCTCGGTTTATGTTGGAGACACTGGAAACTATCGAATCCAGAAATTTGACAGTAATGGCACTTTTTTAGCCAAATGGGGCGAATACGGCAGTGACAATGGACAATTTGTTTATCCAGGAGGTCTGGCTGCCGGATCCGATGGTTCAATTTACGCTGTGGATAACGGGAACAATCGTGTCCAGAATATGGCTCTTTCACAACCAGGAGGAATTGAAACGCTCTTTGCAGCAAGCTTACCGATCAATCAAGAAGGCGATATGACGCAGGACTATTTAACGGATATCGGGGCCGTGAATACTACAGGAAAGCTTTACCTCCAAGCGGAACTCAAAAACAGCCTTGGTCAGACCTTAGCCAATGTGGAATATCCATTTTACATTGTCTCCGGAAATACGATCCTGTCGGTCGCTACGGATAAAAAAGTTTATAGACCGGGTGAGGCGGTGACCATAACCGGAGAAGTGCGGAATTTGGCGAGTGTCGACGCGGTGAATCAGACGACAGAGCTTGGCCAACAGAGGCCAGATGGAACCACAGAAACGATCTACGCCGAAACGTTCAGCGTTGCAGCAGGAGGAAATTATCCATTCTCCGCAACAACAATAGCAGTGACGGATGGAACGGTCGTTCTGACCGGCAGGGTGACGCAAAATAATTCCACTCTTGTGGAGATTGCTGACCAGTTTGAAGTGGCTAGCCCCAACATTTCAACAGCCATTTCAATGCCTGAAGTGACGGGAAACGAGCCGTTTGACATAAACGTTGAACTCCAGAACGAGGGAAAGATCGCGGCATCTGTAGGATGTGGCGTTCAAAGTGCTGGATTTGAAGACGTGCAGCAGATTCGGCTGCAGCCCGGTGAAACGAAGCAATTGCAATATTCGCAGCAGATAGCAAGTAATACAGAATACACGTTTACTTTCAGCGGCGATTTAAACCAGACAGTGACGAAGACCGTTGCCTACGGTCTTGCTTCGATGATGACCGTCAGTTCTCAAACAGTATATCCTGAAGGCAAGATCATCGTCCCTGTAACGATTGTAAATACAGGACAGTTGGATGCGTCGCTCGACGTCAGCTACGAATTACGTAAAAATGGAGATATGCCGAATGTAACTTCAAAATCTTACTATTTACAGCTAGGCGCGAGTATTTCCGACATGCTGTATTACGATCTTACCGAAGGCGATTATCAACTCATGGCTCTAAGCTCATCTCCAACAGCGACAACGAATGTCAATTTCTCTGTCCGCAAAGAGAATGTGGTTGACATGGCATTAACTGTCGGGTCGCAGAATGGTGAGTTGATCCCTGTCTCCGTCAATTTTTTGAACAACGGATACAACACGATCGAAGGAAACGCTAGATGCGAAATTACAAATGAGAATGGCGATGTTGTTTGGAATGCTGAACAAACTATAAGTCAACTCACAACGGGCACCTCACTAACTATGTCTTTTAACGTTAATCCAGCAGCCATGATGCCGGGTGCGTTTACGGTAAAGATGTCACTCCTGAACAAAAGCGGCACCCAGTTAACGGCACGAAACTCATCGCTTGTAATTCAAGGCGCAACACTTGAAGATTACTCAGCTGCCGCCATATCAGACCTTTAGGGCAGGAGAGGAAGGAACGTTTGACTTCAGGGTCAGGAACACCGGCAATCAGGAAGGGAGCTTCGATTTTACTTTCAATGCATACGACCTCATCGACTCAACTCAACCGGTTTGGCTTAAGCCCGGAGAAGAGACGACGGTGACGTTCGGGATTCTCTTACCCGAAGACTTGGAGGAAAATGATTACTTTGCCCAGTATACCCTCACCCCGGCTCTCTCCACTGCGGACGCAGGCGTAGCAAAAGGTCAAGTGAAGTACCATCTCGAGGGAATCAACATCGCCGTTACCGCTTCGCTGGATAAGCAGATCTATTCAGTCGGAGATACGGCGAGATTAACTCTCCGGATTGAGGACAATGGAGAGCAGCTGACCAGCTTCGATCTGTTTGCAAGAGTCAATTATTCAGGTCATGAAGAACAAAAATCCTTGACCTTAAACGGCAATCAGTCGCTCACGTTTGACATTCCACTCGATCAGATCACCGGAGAGAAGCTTTTCTACGGCGTCTATCACGCTGGAGGCCGGTCAATACATTTGAATTCCATCTATCTCTATAAAGCCGGAGATGTACTGACGATCACTGCGGACAAACAGGTGTATAATCCCGGCGATACAGTAAACGTCACAGTAAGCAGCGTGCGGATGGGTGTGAGCGGGCAGATGATTTTAACAGGACCTGGCGGATATTCTGAGACTGTTGGGTTTACCGGATCGGCATCGAAGCACATTCCTCTTCCGTCAACAATGACGGCTGGAACGTATAACATAAACGTTCAACTTAAAACTCAAAACTCTGAATCCATTACTGTTTCACATCCTATTGACGTAAGCGGCATTCAAGTCAAGATAATTGAAGCAAAACTGGATAAGGGCAAATACACAAAAACAGACGCCATCACCGCTAACCTTACTCTAACGAGCAATATCGATCTTCCGGTGATCCTTAAGAGCTGGGTTGTAGATCCAATGGAAAAGTATACACCTGCAGGGGAGAGCGCGATTATACTTTCTCCGTCTGAACCCTTACTCACAACTGTGAACTCACAACTCCGAACTGCATTAAGCGGAATCCATCGCCTGGTGTACGGTCTCTATTCGGGTGATCTGCTTCTGTCATCCGGGTCAGAGGCGTTCGATGTAGGTGACGCGGTGCTTCTGGGGATTGGCACAGATAAGACGGTTTACAACCTCACATCGGAGCCGGTTGTCGTAAAGGCGAATATGTTCGGTACCGCTGACGCTGCACTCGAACTGCTGGTAGACGGCGCTTTAGTTCGCACAGAAACGGCCCCGCTCGATGGTTTCGCAACTGTGAGCTATGATTTGTCAGACGTATCACCCGGTTCTCATATTCTTAAAGCGGTTTTGACCGCTGACGGTCTCACCAGCACAAAAGAGACAAGTTTTATTTACGGAAGCGATTTGCCGGATTTGAAAATTACCAGCGTAGGGGTGACTGATATCAAACCGGATAGCACCATCCAAATTACAGCAACTATCATGAATCAGGGCAGGACTGCCTCCGGTGATGCGATCGTAGCTTTCCATGATGGTGAAACTCTGATTGACACTAAATCGGTTAGAGCGCTGAATTTGGGAGAATATGAAACTGTTGCGGTTTCTTGGAATATCCTCGGCAAGGCTGGAGATCATTCGATCACGGTAAAAGTAAATGAAGGGAATACAGTTACAGAGTTCAATGAAAATAATAACAGCGGAAGCATGGCTGTTAAAATACCTGAGCTTGCGATTCTTACCGAAACAGACAAAGATACCTATAAGATCAGGCAGAAGGTATACATCACCTCCACCATCATGAACCTGACGGCATCAACCACCTATAATGGAGCTGCCATAATGACGACTGCTAAGGACTCCTCAGGCAATGCGGCATATACGAACATTACGAATCTAGGCGCGCTGCCGCCATCAATGAGGACCACCTTCTCACAAGTGTGGAACACAGCAGGGCTGGCAGTGGACGGCGCATACACTATAGCCGATACCATGATCGAAAGTTCAATTTCGAGCACGAAGCTCATAGCTCTTAACAAAGCGCCAGATTTTACCATTATCCTCGACGAAACCAGTGCAAGGATTAAACAGGGGGAAACAGCCTCATTCATCGCAACTTTGACACCTTTGAATGGATGGAACAATGAAACGTCGATGAACATTGATGGTTTACCGGCCGGCGCGACTGTAACGTTCAACCCGGATAGATTAATGCTACCCGGCCAGTCAGAGACTTTAGTGATTGCAACGGACAAGACGGTTACAGGAACGCATACCTTGTACCTGACTGCGCAGGGGACGGATGAGGGCGAAATCGTGACGCATACAGTACCGCTTACCCTCGATGTGTCCGGTTTCGGAATGGAAGCAGCGGAGTTGAGCCGGACAATAAAGCAACTCGAATCCTCGGCTCTGCCGATAAGCATTTCGGCGCTCAATGGTTACGAAGGCGTTGTGGGTTTGACAGTTACAGGATTGCCGTATGGTGTAAGAGCGTCCCTGGATAGTGCTCAAACCTCAGTCCCTGGACAGGCTGCTTTGACTGTTTTGACATCGAAATACGTTAAGCCGGGCACGTATGCCCTCACGGTGACTGGAGACGATGGACTAGTCCGCCATGACTTGAACCTGAATCTGGTTATCCAGCAGAACCCGGATATCGCTCCTGGCATTATCGCTTCAGCCGGGCCGGGTCCGCAGAATGAGGCGCTGGTACGGCTCTATGACGGCAACGCGGAGCTTATTAAGGAATTCAAGGCGTTCGATACGAAGTACGGCGCAAATGCAATTTCGGCTGATATCGACGGCGACGGTTATGACGAAATAATCGTCGCACAGGGACCGGACCCGAAGAACGGCGCGACGTTCAGGGCTTTCAAGAGAGACGGTTCGCTCCTTGCTGAATACGCGGCGTTTGACACGAAATACGGGTTGACGCTTGCGTCCGGCGATCTGGACGGGGACTGGGTCGATGAATTGATCGTGGGCGCCGGCCCTGACCCGAAGAATCCTGGCATCCTGAAAGTGCTTAAATATACGAGCGCCGGATTCACTCAGATAATAGCCCACACTGTGAATAGCCAGAGTTCTTACGGGCTGAATATAACAGCCGGAGACATCGATGGAGACAACATACCTGAGATCATTACAGCGCCCGGACCCGGACCGAATAACGACGCATCCGTTACTATATGGAAATATGAGTCTAGCGACCTTACTCCGCTAACCACCTTCACCGCATTTGAAGGAACTTATGGAGTAAATATTACGTCTGGAGACATGGATGGAGACGGGAAATCAGAGATTATCGCCGGCGCCGGATCTGACCCAAAGAATTCATCAGCGATCAGGATATATAAAGCCGATGGGACCCTGGTCCGGGAATTTGCAGCGTATGAATCGAGCTTGAAGTATGGCGTGAACGTATCGAGCGCTGATCTTGACGGCGATGGAGTGGATGAAGTCATTGCCGGCGCGGGACCCTGTCCGCAGAACGATCCGACAGTGAAGATATTCAAGGCTGATGGGACGGAAATAAGAAACCTGATTGCGTATCCTGATAGTTTGAAGTATGGGGTGAAGGTGTCAGGCGGGAATACCGGAATCAGGTTGAGGTAGCAATGTACGTTGATAGGGAGGCTTTAGAATTATTCTGAAGCCTCCCTAGTTTTTTGTTTGCATCTTTTATATGTCTAGACAATCAAATCTTCAGATCTGCGAGTTTTGCAAGCAAGTAGATAAGGCTCCTACAGGCCTTTTCCCAGTCGGAAAGCAAAAGGCTTTCATTCTCGGAATGAGCAGCTGAATACCGGTCTCCCACGCCGAAGAGCAGGGCAGGGGCGCCGCCGAGCGCATCCGTGATGGTCTGGACAAACGGTATCGACCCGCCTGCGCCGACAACGGCCGGTTTCGTGCCGTAGCCTTTCTCGAGTGCTGCTCTCGCTGCTTCGAACACGGGGCCCTTCGTATCGGTACGCCACCAGCGTGACGGTGTTTCAGGCTCTATGTTTACGTGTACGCCCCAGGGAGCATTCTTTATCAGATGCTTCTTCAGGAGTTCCAGCGTTTCAAAAGGGTCCATATCGGGAACGATCCTGATGCCTATACGGGCATATGCCGAATCATTGATGATGTTCGAAGCCTGCTTTCTGCTGCTTGCCTCGATAACGTTGACCGCGATCGACGGCTCATACCACATCTTTTCATAGACCCCGCTTTCACCTCCTGTAATAGTAACACCATCCAGAAGCGTGGATTGATTCCTGTAAAGCTGCTCATTAAAGGGCAATGCTTCAAGCTCCGCCTTTTCAGCGGGGGACAATTTCCTGACCTTAGTTAATAGACCAGGAATGGCAGGCCGGCCCTCGTCATCAAGAAGGGTCGCTAGGATTTTAGAAAGGGCGATCACAGGATCGGGCAACGGGCCGCCCCATGTGCCGGAATGGACGCTGGACGACAGAGAGCGTACTTCCAGATTCACGGTTACAATGCCGCGAAGAGAGGCGGTGAGCGACGGAACACCGCTGTCGAAGTTTTCACTATCAGCAATCAGGACGAGGTCCGCTGAGAAAAGCTCATGATTCGTATCCAGCAGTTTATTGAGGTTCGTGGATCCCACTTCTTCCTCGCCTTCGATCAGCACTTTTACATTTATCGGCAGCCGTTTCCCTGATGCAAGATACGATTCTACTGCGGCAGCATGCATGACAGCTCCTGCCTTGTCGTCCGATACGCCCCGCGCAAAAAGTCTCCCGTTTCGTTCGACTGGTTCAAAAGGAGGCGTTGTCCAGACCGATTCTCTGCCGGCAGGCTGGACATCATGATGAGCATACAGAAGGATCGTGGGTTTACCGGGAGCGTCCGTCCATTCTCCGAATACGGAGGGGTGGCCGGCTCCTGTTTCCAGGAGGCGGACATCTTTCAGGCCGCTTCGGGAGAGAAGCCTTTGTACGGCTTCCGCGCTCCTCCTGACCGCCTCCGGATCAAAGCCTGGGAAACTGATGCTCGGGATTCGGACCAGTTCCTTGAGGTCGTCTAAATGCCTGGTCTGGTGTTGCGCGAAATGATCAAGGGCTTCAGTGAGGTTATTATTCATCAAGTGCCTCCGCATATCAGGAACGAAATACTCTCATTGTATGCATTTAATATTCATTGTCAACGTTGAAAAAATCCTTTCTTGCGATCAGGCCCCTCGCCGTCATTGCGCGCAGCGAAGCGAGCTGGACTGGTCGATCTCGATAACTCTCGAACCCGGGTTCAATCAAAACTTCGAGAATGCCACATCGTAAAAAGCGCTTCTCGCAATGACGTTCGAGAGATTTCGCATCTATCTGAACAATAAATTGAGTGATTTAAAATCTGACACTGATGCAGGCCACGTAATTTGAAAGAACCGAGCCTCCCTGGACGCCGATCCAGAAGCTTTGCCAGATCGTACGGTACGGCCTGGGAAGCGCGTAGGCCAGGCCTGTATGAACAATTATTGAAGCCGCAGCCAGCCTGTTAGCATCGTGGGCTGTGGGATGCTCGCTTAAGAACGGGCTGACGGTGTACGTTTCGGAATATCTGCTTCGATGATTTGTAAATTCCCTTGTTTGCCGCCATTCCATGGCCGTGAGCAGAATGAATGTAGCTTGCAGCGCAGTGTCGGATGCCGACCACGCATGGTTATCAGCGGCAGAGACCGGCGCAGCAAGCAATAAACAAAGTAACAATAACGGGACGCTGGCAGCTCGCTGCTTGATGTTCATTGTTTCCGGTCCCCTCGTTGAAGTCGCACTGTTAAAAGCTGAAAGTGATTCCGGCCCTGTAATTGGCATAGACCGCGTCCACTTCGACGCCGAGCCATAAACTCTGCCATATTGTCCGGTAGGGTTTCGGCAGCAGGTATGCTATGCCGGTATGCACTAGTATGCACCCGACTATTACACTGTTAACTTCGCGAGCGGAGGGATGCGCCTTCAGCAGCGGATTGCTTTCATATTTGGTCGGATATTTTTGCCGCTTACTTGTAAACTCCCTGGTTTGGTGCCAGTCGACGACTATCAGGCCGATCAGGGCCGACTGCAGAAGCGAATCGCCGGTTGTCCATGTATGTCTGTCGTCGGCCAGAACGGACGAAGATAAAACCAAAAAGAAAAAAAATACAGTGCTGATTATCTTCATAGGTAAAACCTACCATAAGAGCAAAAGCAGTCAAGGAATGAAGAAAAGAGTTTTGAAACAAAGTATGAAAATCGTAACTAATTCCTGGAATTCTCACATAGATTCGAAACACATTGTCTTATTTTTCAAGAAGCAGAAAACCTTAGGTGTAGAGCAGGTTGACAGCTTCTGTAGGGATATTATGCTTTAATAAAGTAACCCCTGAGTTCCGTTTCTGGGCATCTTGCTGAGCCCTGTCTTCGCCGCTGCCGCAATGAGCTTTAGTTCGGTGTCCGTTATAGGAAATGCTCTCAGGCTGCGAAGGGCGGATATCCAGGGAATATACAGCTGATGAGGTTCCCCGCACGCCCGAAAATATAGTCGCAGCCGGATACTAAAGACCGCTTGACCATTCCCGGAAGAGGGCGATAAAGTTGAATTAGAATACAAGAATGAGATTGTTCAGCGAAAGGTGTAGTTTCTCATGGATGGACAATATAATTGTTAAAGTTATTTGCTCCATCGGGTGGGGTGCTTCAATCCAGATAGCTGATCGAAAGGAGTGAATAACATGGCAAACCTGAGCCTTTTTGATCCTTTCAATATTTTAAGAGGAGGAAACCCGTTGAGCGAGCTACAGCAAATGCAGCGCGATATGGCGAGAATGTTCAGCCAGTTCCTTGGCGCAAATATACCAGCCCCGGAAGTCACAGGAGCACGGACGCCGCTGGCCGAGACGTACATTAAAGGCGACAACCTGATTATGAAATGCGAATTGCCCGGCATCGATCCCAAGGACGTCGACGTCTCCTTCGATGAAGACTCGCGTCAGCTCATCATCAAGGGGGAGAGGAAACAGGATAAAGAAACCAAGACTGAGGACTATATCAGCCGGGAACTCTCCTATGGCAAGTTCGAGCGGCGGTTCACGCTGCCGACGGGCGCCAAGATCGATCAGATGAAGGCAACATACGTCAACGGCATGCTTGAGATCACCGTTCCTTCGGCGGTAGAGGTGAAGCCTAAAAAGATCGAGATCGAGACGCCGAGTCTTCCGGAAGGCGAGAAAGCCGTAAAGAAGAAAGCTGCATAGTGTTCTTCCCGTCTTCAACCTAGACGGTTTGCCGGATTTGAATTATTTACCGCATCCGGATTGAGCCTCCTGATTTAAAGCAACATGAGGGCGACGAACGCCAAGGAACATAAGGAGGTGTGTCATGCCTTCAATTAAAATAAAGGATTACTTGAACGGTCAGAACGTGAAGTATGTAAGTATTGCTCATTCTCCCGCGTACACTGCCCAGGAGATCGCTGCATCGGCCCACGTAAAAGGGCAGGATCTGGCAAAAACGGTGATTGTCAAACTTGACGGGAAGATAGTCATGTGCATCCTGCCCGCATTTCACTATATTGATTTCGCCCTCTTGAAAGACAATTCAGGCGCCCGCGAGGCGGTGCTGATGCCGGAGGACGAATATAAAGATATGTTTCCTGATTGCCAGCCTGGATCGCAGCCTCCTTTCGGAAACCTGTATGGCATGGATGTTATTGTTTCACGGGCGCTGACGCAAGACAAGGAAATAGCCTTTAATGCATGCTCCTTTTCGGAACTGGTAAGGCTTTCCTTTGACGACTACATGAGAATGGTGAATCCGACTATCATGGACTTCTCGGTCCAGGCAGAACGGAGAAGGGCCGCATGACCCGATTTCAGGTTGACCGCGCAGGAGAACAGCGATGGATTATTATAATAACTATATAAAGTCAGTGCGCGACCGGGCCCGGTTCACATCCGATATCGATGTAGTGAAGGCGATACGAGCAGCTCTTGAAGTTCTCGGACAACGGATCACATTCGGCCAGGCCGATGACCTGGCTGCCGCGCTACCTGCAGACTTCAAGCGGTTTCTCAAGCAATCCCCGCTGGCGCAACCGTTCGGGATCGATGAATTTCTTGCCCAGATCGCGGATAGGGAGGGTGTTGACCCGGCGACGGCAGAAGAACATGCACGTGCAGTACTGTCGACGCTCGCTGATAATGCGCCGAAAGACGAATTGGTCGATACGTTTGAACAGCTTCCCAAAGAAATACGGAACCTTTTTATGCGGACAGGAAAAGCGGCGTAGCGCCGGGACTGCAGAATTCTTATTTGGCCACCGCGTGCACGACAACGGGATCGGGATAGATCCGGATTATTACGACCGTATTTTCTCCATCTTCCAGAGGCTGCATACGCGTGAGGAGTATTCCGGCGCCGGGGTCGGCCTTGCCATCATACTTGCCTCTCTTATGCAGGAAATCGAAGGCCTCATCACCCGTGACGGCTACTGAAATATTATTCGAGATGTTACCCCGCTTGAGCGCCTCCTTCATCAGGACGACGTCAGCTGGATTGTCTTCTACGAGAAGTATTTCTGCCGTTCTCGTTTCTTCTTTTACATCAATCATGATCACGCTCGCCGTCATCGTCCTTCCGGTCTAAACTCGGTTAAATCCTGAGTCGTCCCTATGAATCGGACAGCTTCTCCGTGACGATTAAAAAACGCTTTGCCGCGCATCGCAATCCTGCGTTCCTTCCCGTCCTCAATGCCGATCGTCCGATACTCCGCCCTGAAGTTGCCTTCGGTTATGGGCTCAAGCGCGTTCTGAAATAGCAGCTCGATACGCTCCCGGTCCTCTGGGTGCAGACCGACAAGAAACACGTTGTAGTTTACCTGTGCATCCGGAGCAAGTCCGAAGTGTTCCTTAGCTGAACTGTTCCAGTACAGTTCTCCGGTCAACGGATAATAGTCCATGATGCCGAGGCCGGTCGCTTCGATCGCGGTCCTGAATTCGTCATCGCTCGTCAGAGCGCTTGCATTGTTTTTATCGATATCGCTTCTTCTCCGAAATTCGCGGTGCCGTTCATTGATACTGTTGATATTGTTTTCGTGATCCATAAATTATCCTTTTTGAGAAGAAAATGAATTGCCGGATAAAACGAGTCCTCATCTGTAAGTTTATCAATATAATTATAAACCGTTTAAATGTAATTGCGAAATGTCTTTAAAAAAGCGATCGAAGGATCAGGAAAATATATTAGCACAAGATTCCAGGATAGAGCTCTCGATGTTACAAAAGGCGGAGAATAGCTTGTGCCGCCAGGCGATTGTGAACGCCATGGTCGCGATGGGGCACAAACTCCGATTGGACGTTATCGCCGAAGGGGTTGAAACGGTCGAGCAGCTTTCATTCCTCAAGACCGCCGGGTGCGACGAGATTCAGGGATTTCTCTTCAGCAAGCCGCTTCCTGCTGACGAGTTCCGGGAAATTATCGAGAGCGGGAAATAGGGGCAAGGTTTACACTGTTCAATAGCAGAATCCCGCGACTTGCAATCCCCGACTCCTGCCGGGGTAATGCGACGTGAAAAGGAGCCTCCGGCTCCAGGGAGGGGATCCACTTACAGCATGATCTTAAGACCCAGCTCGTCTCTCATATGCAGCAGTGCTTCGGCATTGCCCCTGGCATCGTCCACCGGATGATGCGTGTGTTTCGTTTTTCTTAAATGGTTAAAATTCGCACGGGTGTCTTTGAGCAGGCCCTTGTAAAGTGATCCAAGATCAGTGGATCTGAATCCGAACGGATTTGATCCCATAAAATGGTGAAAGTACCAGCTCATGAACTGCCAATCAAACCCTGTGTTATCTGAAATGAACATCGGTTCGGCTTTCACTTCGTTCTTGATCCAGATAGTAAAATTTTCCATCACCGTCTTCGGTTCATCGAATTTCAGCGTTTCCTCTCGGGAAAAACCTGCTATCGCAAGAGAAGGGGGGGCCCACTTGTCAGAAATCGGTTTCAATCGCCCATAAAAAACATGGTTTAGACCCGGTTCAACGAGGACCGCGCCAAAAGATATCATCGAATAATCTCCGGGAATCGGTCCATCTGCTTCTATATCGACCATTATATAAGCCATGTTGCTCCTTCAAATAGTCTTTTTACTGTTCATTATAAACCGTTATGGTAAAAACCGCACCATGTCCTTGTTAGAGGTTAGAGACGGATGCGGTATTATTCGGGTATGCTTGAAGGAGGCGGAGATTATGAAGTTTCGCCGCTTTACTGATAAGGAGATGAGTTCAATGCCGGTAAAGGCAGCCAATGCGGAACTCAAGCATTTTACAAAACCCGACGAAGTGAGAACTTTTCCAAAAGGAAAATTGGAGCTCGTAAATATAGGAGGGGCCATGATCGGCCGCGCTACGTTCGACCCTGGCTGGAAATGGTCGACGTCCGTGCAGCCTTTGGCAAAGACAAAGAGCTGTGAAGCGCCACATTTCCAGTATCATGTGTCGGGAACGATCATGGTGCAGATGGATGACGGGACGCAGATCGAATGCAAGGCCGGTGATGTGTCCCTGTTGCCGACAGGACATGACGCCTGGGTGGTCGGGGATGAACCGGCCGTGGTAGTGGATTTTCAGGGCATGGTTGAATATGCGTTGAAGAAAGCGGCGTGAGGCCTTGAAGTGGCCCGGGAGCAGGTCCGGGCCTCTTCCTGTAATTTATCCTGACTTCATCCATACATCCATACATCTCCGATAGACCCCACCTTAACTATCTCTGTTCCCACTTTGGTCGCGCTTTCCCGCAAGAGATACAGCCTTCCTTATAAGAGGAACGTTTCCTGGAACCGTTACCATGCCTCTCGATCGCCCTGACTGTTCACACTCTCCTCTCTCCCTTCACCTCTCAGTGACCCGGTCGGTTTCATAATCTCCCTTTGACAAGCTTTCTTTACAGATTGCATCCAGCCCTCTATATCGAATCTGAAGCGGCTGCCGGTGCAATAGCTGCAGATAAACGAATCATTTGGCGTCGAACCACCACGGATCGACCAGGCCGATGCTCCCTGTGCTAGCCGCTAAGTTGTGCTATCCGCAAATCGGTACTATTCTTATATACAGCTATGTAGGGTTCATTATGGCAACTAAAAGATGAAGAAGAGTATTTCATGATCTGCATAAGAAGAATGGAGGAGTGATGAACCGAATACCTGTCTTGAAGCGGAACACACCCCTATGGAGAGACTGGAAGTGCAGTATCATCTTGCTGCTGATATTAAAGATTGCCATAAACGCGGAGGCTGCCGAAACCACCGCCGGTTTTCCAGAACAACAGACGACTCAGAATACGGGAAAAGAATCGCAGCTGCCGACGCGCCTGAGGGAGCTGGAGCTGGAACAGTTGATGAACATTGAGGTTACCACCGTTACACGCAGGGAAAGCACGGTCGGTGAGTCGGCCGCTGCAGTTTACGTTATCACTCAGGAGGATATCCGGCGCTCAGGCGCCACGACAATCCCTGAGCTGTTCCGAAGGGTTCCGGGGATGAACGTCGCGCGCATGGACAACAACAAATGGGCAATTAGCTCGCGGGGATTCAATGACCGCTTGGCTAACAAACTGCTGGTACAGATAGATGGGCGCGTTCTGTACAACCCGCTGTTCTCCGGCGTCTTCTGGGACTCGGTGGATTATCCGCTCGAGGACATCGAACGCATTGAGGTTATTCGCGGACCGGGCGCGAGCCTGTGGGGAGCCAACGCAGTCAATGGTATCATCAATATCATCACCAAGCCGGCGAAGGACACCCAGGGCGGTATGCTGAGCATCGGTGGCGGAACCGAGGAGAAAGGCTTCGGCACGCTCCGCTACGGCGGCAAAATCGGCGAAGACCGCTTCTTCCGCGCGTATGGAAAGGGCTTTGACCGGGATGAACAGTTTTCGGGCGTGGGCAATACCAGTGACGATTGGAAGGGCAGAAGCGGCGGATTCCGGTCTGACTGGCAAAAGACCAAACAGGACCTGGTGACCTTCCAAGGCGACTACCTCCGGAGCGAGCCCGGCAGCAAGAGCCTCCTTCCTCAAACCGCGCCGCCGTATGCATTCACGAGCGCTGATTCGGAACCCACGACTGATGTAAATCTCCTGGGCCGCTGGACGCATCAGGTGGACAGTGATTCCGGTTGGATCGTGCATTTTTATTGGGAGCGGTTCGATCGGGAGCTGGAAAGCATGCAGATAAAACTGGAATGGGACATCTATGACCTGGATTTCCAGCATCAGTTGAAATGGGGAGACCGGCACAAAATCGTTTACGGGGTGGGTTATCGCCTGACCGACATGTTTGCGAGCAACAGCGAAAGAGACAACGGATTTTTCCTGAGCTGGGACCGGAATCAGCGGTATTCCCATGTAGGCAGCGCGTTTGTGCATGACGAAATCGCGCTGGTCGAGAACAAAGTGAGCGTCATACTCGGCTCCAAATTTGAGCATAACGATAAAACGGACTTCGAGGCGCAGCCTACCCTTCGCCTGCTCTGGACGCCCAGTAAACGCCAAACCGTATGGACCGCAGTGTCGCGGGCTGTGCGCACGCCGCACGAGGCCGAATCCGGCGTAATGAGGGCCAGTTCCCTTCCGGTCTCGATTGTCCCGCCGGTTTTTCCGGTCGTCGTAGGAAATCCCGACCTCGATTCGGAAAAACTGTGGGCCTACGAGCTCGGCTATCGGGTCCAGGCAAAGCCGGATTTCTCGGTGGACAGCGCATTTTTTTACAATCGTTATCACGATATTACTACTGTTCAGCCCGGCGCTATTCAGCCGGGACCGGATGGGACACTTTCGCTCCCGCTGATGTCGATTAACGGCCTGGATGCCAGGACATATGGCGCAGAACTGGCCGCCACATGGCAAGTGACACAAGGATGCGGCTTTATGCGGCTTATACTTATCTTAAGATGCAGTTGGAGCGGAAAGAGCCGGGGCTGCCGCCTGATGCCGAAGCTGCCGAGGGGCAAAGCCCTCAAAACCAGGTATACCTGCAATCCTCCTGGAACCTGACGGGTAATGTGGAATTCGATCTCAGCGGCCGGTACGTAGACCGGATCAAGGCACTCATTCCCGGCAATGCGCCCGGAGTAGGGAACATGGTTGATTCATATATAGCTCTCGACGCGCGTTTGGCACGAAAGCTTCGGAAAAACCTGACCCTGGAAATCGTCGGCAGGAACCTGCTCGATGATCATCACCCTGAATTCGGAACGAACCCGTTTTTCAGAAGTGAACCGGCCGAGATCGAGCGCGACGTTTACGGAAAAGTTACGTGGCTGTTTTGAAACTGCAGTTTCGAGACTCCGGTTTAATGTTTCAGGTTAAATCTTAATGAGACAGGATTCCGACGGATAAACCATAAAACAAAAGTGTCTCGCGCGCCCTGTGCTCGCGGAACACTCGCAAACGACTGGGGTGCAAGCAAAGCCGCCAAGGCGCAAAGAAATATTTAAGTCTTGATCTTGATTTTATAAAACATAAAAAAGTTAGCTTTTCTTTGCGACTTTGCGGCTTTGCGCGAAAATTGATTTTGTCTTGGTCTTAGGTGCTTCCGTGATCAAAAATATTTCTTTGGGTCTCATCCTTCTGGTGCGATTCACGTTGGTGTACGCTCAGGCCCCCGAATACCAGGTCAAGGCGGCAATGCTGTACAAATTCGCTCTTTTCGTGGAGTGGCCCGTCGATGCATTCTCCGCGGACACCAGCCCGTTCGTCGTCTGCGTGTTGGGCAAAGACCCGTTCGGACCGTGGCTGCAGCGGGAAATGGGCGAAACAAGCGTAGGCGCTCATCCCGTAGAAATTCGCCATCCGGAAAATGCGGAAGCCGGCCGGGAGTGCCACATGCTGTTCGTAAGCAGTTCGGAGCAGCCGCGGATGCAGCAGGTACTGGCCCCGATCAGAAACATCAGCATGTTGATCGTGAGCGATGTGCTCGACATCGGTGAATTCTGCCGGCAAGGTGGTATGGTCGGTTTGGTAATGGAAGGCGGTAAAGTGGGTTTTGAGTTGAATTCGAAGGCCACAGCGCAGGTGGGACTGAAGATCGACTCCAGACTGAAGCGGATAGCGAGATCCGCGGAATGCGGGGCGGTATTATAGTATGAGGATATTTCGCACTTCTCATCTTCGCAATTGGCCTATTCAGCGCAAGCTGCTTCTGATCATCCTGGCAACCGTTTTTTCGTCGCTGTTACTGGTTATGGCCGGCATTGCATCTTATGAAATCGCCACGTATCGCAGCCGCCTGATCAAGGAAGTGAATGAGGGAGGCATGTTTCTCGCCGATAACACTGCGCCTGCACTGGCGTTTGATGATGCGAAGACCGCGCAGGAAATATTGAATACCCTGAAGGCCTCGCCCGCCGTCTCTTTCGCTGCCGTGTACACCACTCACGGCCGTGTGTTTGCCTCTTATGTACGAGCAGGTCAGGCATTGATCTCGCCGCCAAAGCCCGGGCCCGAAGGCCTGCGAACCACGGGCCGGCATGTTGAGTTGGTCCGAGCCATTAAGGAAAAGGGACTCCCCCTGGGCACACTTTATCTGCGCGCCGATATGGTTGGCGTTTATTCACGGCTGAGGGGCTATGCCGGCATAATGCTCGTGGTGGCGCTTGCACTTGCGGGAGGCGCGTTTCTGCTTCAGATATCGTTGCGACGGTTGATTTCCGAGCCGCTGCTAAGGCTTTCATATATGGCGCGGCGCATCGCCGGCGGGGATCTTAAAGTGAGCGCACCGGAGTATTCGGGTGATGAGATCGGGCAGCTTGCGAAGGCGCTCAATCACATGACCGCAGAACTGGCGCATTCTTATGCCGAATTGCAGCGCACCATCGGCCGGCTTCAGGCTGCAAACAGGGAACTTTGAGGCTTTTTCCTATTCGGTTTCGCATGACTTACGCGCTCCGCTCCGGCACATTACGGGGTTCGTTGATCTGATAACCAAAGGATCCGGAGAGGGCCTGGACGAAGAAGGCAGGCACTACCTCGAGGTGATTACGGATTCAGCCGGCAAGATGGGCAATCTGATTGATGATCTCCTGGCCTTTTCACGGGCAGGCCGCGTCGAAATGAAAAGGCAGCCTGTTGATTTTAACGCCCTTGTGAGTGAGGTTGTTCGTGATTTCAGCGTGGAAGCGCAAGGAAGAGAGGTGGAGTGGAAGATACAGAGCTTGCCCGTGGTCTTCGGAGATCCTACGCTCCTCAGGCAGGTATGGGCCAACCTGATTTCAAATGCTCTTAAGTTTACGCGTCCCCGTAAACATGCGATAATAGAGATAGGGAGCAGGGATGAAGAAAACAGACTAGTATTTTTTGTGAAGGACAATGGGGTGGGGTTTGATATGAGATACAAAAATAAGCTTTTTAGCCTCTTCCAGCGCCTGCATAAGTCCGAGGAGTTCGAAGGCACAGGCGTGGGGCTCGCGAATGTGCAGCGTATTATCCACCGCCACGGAGGCAGTGTATGGGCCGAAAGCGTCATTGGGGAAGGAACGACGTTCTATTTCTCTCTAATCCGCGAAGGAGGCGTGAGACATGATGGAGCTAAGACGGATTCTGCTGGTTGAGGACAACCGCTATGACGTAGAACTGACACTCAAAGCGCTTGCCGAATACAACATTGCCAATGAGGTGGTGGTGGCGGGTGATGGCGCCGAAGCCCTCGATTATCTGTATCGGCGCGAAACATTCGCAAAGCGGCGCGAGGAAAATCCGGCGGTCATTCTTTTAGACCTTAAGCTGCCTAAAATAGACGGGATTGAAGTGCTCAGGACCGTAAAATCCGATGAAAAACTCAAAATAATTCCGGTCGTGGTGCTTACTTCGTCACGCGAGGAGCGGGATCTTGTCGAGAGCTATCGGCTCGGCGTAAACGCCTACGTGGTAAAGCCCATAGCCATTCATGAGTTTGCCAGTGCGGTGAAAGGACTCGGGGTATTCTGGGCCATTATCAATGAACCACCGCCCGGCAGGACCCCTGAGTGACCACGCACATAGCGCAACCAAACTAAATGCTGAATTGGATTCCGGACATAGCCACGATGCCGGAAGCAATAACCGGTATGGACAATAAGCTGCGCATATTGAATTTGGAAGACAATGCCTACGATGCCGAGCTCATTCAGGCACGCCTTCATGAGGACGGTATTCAATGCGAGGTCGTGCGCGTTGACACAAAAGAAGAATATGTCCACGCCCTGGAGGAGGGTATGTTCGATCTCATTCTCGGGGATTACTCTCTTCCCGAATTCGATGGTCTCTCGGCTTTAGAATTGGCTGTTGAAAAGAGCCCGGGGACTCCCTTCCTTTTTGTATCCGGGGTAATTGGAGAAGACCTTGCGATAGAGGCGTTGAAAAAAGGGGCAACGGATTATGTGCTCAAAAATCGGCTCCGGAGACTTGGGCCGGCTGTACGGCGGGCAATTCTTGAAGCCACCGAGAGGGCCGAACGCAGGAAAGCCGAGCATGAATTGTTGAAGGCCCATGCCGACCTGGAGCGCCGTGTTGAAATAAGGACGGCGGAATTATCCAGGCTTACCGCCTCTCTTCAGGATGAGATCACCGACCGCAAGCGGGCCGAGGAGAAATTAATAGAATCAAAGGAACTTAGTGATGCCCTCAATAAAATCAACGAGACCATCCACTCAACCTTCGACTACGATGAAATCATGCAAAGAGCTGTGCATGAGTCGGGAGCTATATTAAAAGCGGATGCAATCACGATCTCACTGCTGCAAGACGGCTCTTTTGTCGTCAAGTACGGCTATAATATCCCTGAAGAATTTATCGGCGCTCATATCAGCGCCGAACGCTTTAAGAGTTCACACTATGCGGTTTCCGGCAGGGATATCATTGTCTTTAATGACGCCTATAATGACGATCGCCTGAGTCAGGAGGACATAAGAAAATTCGGCATCCGGTCTCTACTGGCTGCTCCCTTGATCAGCAGGGGAGATGTGCTGGGCGTTATAAACTTCTATAGCGCATTTCCATTCTATTTTAATGACGACTACGTTGATTTTGCCAGAAAGCTTTCCGCCTCTCTTTCGCTTGCTCTCGCAAATGCCCGACTCTACAATGACCGCATGCTGATAGAAGAAGAGATGCGGCATATGGCGCATCACGATGCGTTGACCGATCTGCCGAACCGGCGTCTTTTTATCGATATCATCCGTATTGAATCCGCTCAAGCCCGAAGGCACCGGACAAGCATGGCCCTTCTTTTTATGGACCTCGACCGTTTCAAGGAGATCAACGATACTCTCGGCCATGAAGTAGGGGACATGCTCCTGAAAGAGGTTACCACCCGGCTTAAAGCCACTGTCAGGGAATCGGATACCGTTGCGCGCACCGGAGGCGATGAATTCAATATCATCCTTGCCGATATCACCAAGGCGGAGGTCATTGGGGATATTACCCGAAAGATCATCGAGTCGTTCAGGAAACCTTTTTTGCTTGCGGGCCATGAGCTCCACATGACGACGAGCATCGGCATCAGCGTTTATCCGGATGACAGCGAAGATATGGACACGCTCTTCCGGTATGCCGATATTGCCATGTATTACGCCAAAGAGCTGGGCAGGAACAATTTCCAGTTCTACAATACGGCCATCAATGTACGCTCCCTTGAGCGCATGCTGATGGAAAGCTGGCTGCGCCAGTCAGTCGAGCGCAATGAACTCTCCGTGGACTACCAGCCGCAGGTGAATATCAGTACCAGGCGTATCGTTTGCGCTGAAGCACTGGTCAGGTGGCGGCACCCCGAAAGGGGACTTCTGGAACCAGCCAGCTTTATTCCTATAGCCGAGGAGACAGGATTCATTACCGCCATAGACAAGTGGGTCTTGCGGACTGTCTGTACCCAATTCAAGTCATGGATCGATGCCGGATTGCCTCCTCTCTGCCTCACGGTTAACCTCTCAGCCCGTCAGTTCCAGAGCCCGGAGTTCGTCAGTAACATAACAAAGGTCCTTGAGGAGACCGGGATGCCTCCAGCCTACCTGGACCTTGAAATCACGGAAACGACCGCAATGAGTGACGTCGAGCGGTCAGTAGCACGGCTGAAAGAGCTGACGAAAATGGGGATTCATATCTCGATAGATGATTTCGGCACAGGCTACTCATCCCTGAATTATCTTAAGCGGCTGCCGATAGAGCGCCTCAAGATCGACAAGTCCTTTGTTCGGGATATCACTACCGACGCCGATGACAGAACGATCGTCCAGACAGTAACCGCAATGGCCCATAGCATGAAGATGAAGGTCGTGGCCGAGGGTGTGGAGACGGAGGAGCAACTTGAATTCCTGAGCAAGACGGGCTGCGACGAGATGCAGGGCTTTCTCTTCAGTGAACCTTTACCGGCCGATAAACTCAGGGAATTGGTGGATAAAAGATAGCTGCAAAGCAATTATTATTGTCTTCAGCTTTCTTGATGCATTCGTAAGAAGTCAGAAAACACCCAATTTCGTCATGCCGGCGAACGCCGGTATCCAGTCTTTTCAATAAGTTCGATAACCACTGGATCCCGGTTTTCACCGGGGAGACGACTTTTTACGAGATCATCTTTCTTGGATGGCCTGATAAGCTCTGTTTTATTCAGCTTTCCTGTCCGAACCCTTCTCCTTCAAAAAGAGAGGTAAAAAATCAAAATACGATGTATATTATTCAAATTTCGGAGGTTGCGTAATGAGTGTAGTGCATCGCTTTACCGGGGAAGAGGGAAATTTCAACTGGGAAGGGGCAATCCCGCGGGGGTATATCAAATCGAATACCAGGGGCGCTGACGGCAAAGTGCTGATCGGCAAGGCCGACGGAGCCAGGCAGTTCATTATGCGTTATTTCCGAGTCGAGCCGGGCGGCTGGACCGCGCATGAGAAACACCCCCATGACCACGGTGTACTGATTCTCCACGGCAGGGCGCGTGTACGGCTTGGGGATAAGGAAGTCGAGGTCGGTCCCCGAGATGTGGTTTATATAAGCCCGAACGAAGAGCATCAGCTGCATACTCTCGGTGACGAACCATTAGGTTTTCTCTGCATTATTCCGCCAAAAGAAAGCGAAATAGGCTGAAGCACGGCGGGTAAGTATTATCCCTGATTTCTGCTTTCCTTCCGACACCCCAACTCCCTCATCAGTATCTACGGATTCATTATCCCTTTCTTATCATAAAAACAGGCTTCCGTTGACGCCTGCAAGGGCCGGTGCTATCCTTTAAAAAAGGATACAATTAGTCCCTTTTGCCTTTAAAAAGGAGAAAAACCATGGCGACAAAAAAAGAACCGATAAAAAAGCAAACAGAGAGAGGACTTATAATCACGCGTGTCTTCGATGCTCCGCGCGAACTCATCTGGAAGGCTTGGACCGTTCCCGATCTATTCATGCGCTGGTGGGGGCCGAAAAACTTCACCGCTCCGGTAGTCAGGATCGATCTTCGGGAGGGAGGCAAGTACCTCAATTGCATGCGTTCGGCCGAAGGACAGGAGTTTTGGAGCACAGGCGTCTATCGCGAAATCGTTCCGATGGAGCGGCTTGTTGTAACCGACAGTTTTGCCGATGAGAAAGGGAACATTGTTCCAGCATCTCACTATGGAATGCCCGGAGAATGGCCGCTGGAATTGCTGGTCACGGTGACGTTCGAAGAGATTGAAGGAAGGACAAGAATGACTCTGCAGCATGCCGGCATCCCGTCAGGGAAAATGAGCGACGACACCCGGGCAGGCTGGAACGAGTCTTTCGACAAACTTGCCCAAAGCATCATAATAAAGAAGGATTTTACGCTGATAGCTGAACCGGGAAAACAGGAGATTGTGCTCACGCGGCTCTTTGATGCACCCCGCAATCGTGTGTTCGAGGCGTGCACCAACCCGGACCTTATATCGGAGTGGTGGGGCCCGAGACGGTTTACGACCATTGTTGACAAGATGGACGTTCGACCGGGAGGCATGTGGCGCTTTATCAACCGTGATGCTGAGGGCAATGAATACGCGTTTCACGGCGTATATCACGAGATCCGCTCGCCGGAGCGAATCGTGGACACCTTTGAATTCGAAGGTACGCCTGGCCATGTCTCGATGGAAACTATGACGCTCGAAGAGCATGGAGGCAAAACCAAGCTCGTGACCAAATCGGTGTTCCAGTCAGTCCAGGACCGGGACGAGATGGTCAAATCCGGGATGGAAGAAGGGGCGGCAGAGACCATGGATCGTCTCGCCGAACTTCTTAGGAAATACGAACTGAAAAAAGCAGCATAAAGTAATTCGGTTGGCTGGCTCGAGGGGAGATCTGGCTCAGATTCGCGGGAGCCCTTCTACTGCCGTTCACGAAGTTCAACGTGATCAGCTAATTCAGTAAAAGGGAGGGGACTCTATGAAGACCGTGACGCGCATAGGGAAAAAACAAAAGAACGAAGAGATCGAGAAAGGGCTCGCTTCAACGTACAACGAATTCAAGGAATTCGAGGGGAAGCGGTACACAGGCATGAAGATCGGCAGGAGCCATAAGTGGCAGTACGATCCAGGCGAATGGAAGGAGACGAAGGTGACGCCGGATAAGTGGGAATTCAACTACGCGGTGAAAAAACGGAGGATTGGAAAAGCTCCGGAAGGTTCCGGGGTTCCCGTCGGGACGGAGTATCATTGGTTTATTGCAGCGCATCAAAACGTTAAAAAACTGAATGCGAATGACTACACCACTTTAATGAGCGGTATTAAATTCAAGATTGCCCATAAACGGGCAGATAGCGAAAAGTGGAGCGCCGGCGATCGCGCACAGAGAAACCGCCAGATCAATTTCCTGCAGGAACTTATCGAGGAACTCGAACGTCAGGAGGTCGAGGAAAAAAGCATGCCTGTTGCGGCGTAGAGAGAGGCCGAGAGTCTTCGAGCAGAGAAAATATGCGGACCAGAGGGCCGGTTTTACTTGGGGCTATGCTATATTAAAAAATATCGCAGTGGGAATTGTTGCAAACATCGACGCTTGGAGGTTAGGATGACGCCCATTGTATTACACCACGGCATGTGGGGATTCGATGTTGTGCAGATTGGCTTGCTTCGCATTCACTACTGGAACGGGATCGATCATGCAATCGCTCAACGCGGGTATCCGGTGATAACGACGCAGGTTCACCCGACTGCGGGCGTCGAGCGCAGGGCAAAGGAGCTCAAGTCCCACATTCTCTCCAGGCTTGAAAAAATCGGCAACAGGAACGAACCGGTGATTATCATTGCTCATTCAATGGGCGGAGTGGATGCCCGCTATATGATCAGCCGTCTTGATATGGCCGGGCGGGTAGCTGCACTCATTACTGTAGGCACAGGACACCGGGGTAGTTCGTATTGTGAGTGGCTCGTCCGGAACTTCGACAGCCTCGGACCACTCCGCATATTTACTGAAATGATCGTGGATGTGGAAGCGATCTGGGATGCAACGCCGTCGCGGTGTCGTACCCTCAATGCTGAGTTGCCGGATATGCCCGGAATCCGCTATTTCTCGATAGCCGGAATATGTCCGGAAGAGCGTATCCCACCGGCGTTATGGTTATCATACAAGATCATCGAGGAAGCGGAGGGCGAAAATGACGGGCACATATCGGTTGCGAGCGCGCAATGGGGAGAGTTCCTCGGCGCCTGGCCGGCCGATCACCTGGAATTGGTCAATTGGCCCCAAAACTATTTTTCAGGTTATGTCCCGGAAGACATGACTCCGCGCTATCTGGCCCTGCTGGATTATTTGAGCGAACAGGGGGTCCTGGACCGCGCTCAAGAAAAAGCAGATGCAAGTGTCTGACGGAGTTTCTGATGCAGTATGCACGTCCCAGCCTATACCATTTCATGGATATATACCGGCGGCAGTTCGGTATTTCTCTCGATACTCTGGGACTCTGTCCTGTGGAAACACCGTCCCGCATTGTTCTCTCAAAGCCGTTGTTCAATGTCAGGGCTTATGAAAACGGCAAAGACTGCCCCGTACTCCTCCTTATTCCCGCCCCGATTAAACAAGCTTACCTATGGGATTTGCTTCCACAGGTCAGTGTTGTCCGAAAGTGCCTATCGAGCGGAATCAGGCCTTATGTGATCCAATGGAAAACCCCGGGTGCTTCCGCGCAGGACATCGGGCTATCCGAATATTCCGATACATTTATCCTTGAAAGCATTGACACGATCAAGAAGGAAACCGGAACACAGAAGGTATTTTTGGCAGGCCATTCTCTCGGGGGAACCTTGGCTGCAATATTTTCAACCCTCCATCCCGGCCTGGTGCAGGGACTTATTACGCTCGGCGCACCGATGCACTTTGGCCCTGATACCGGGATCTTTGCGCCGATGGTTGCACGGGCACCATCTTCGCGCGCTGTACCGCTTCCTTCAGGCAATGTACCCGGGACATTTCTGGATACGATAAGTTATCTTGCCGCGCCGGTTGTGTTCGGATGGTCGAGGCTGATGGACTTGTTCCTGAGTCTCGGCGACAGTGAAGCCCTGAGGATCCACTTCTGCGTCGAGCGATGGTCGCTGGATGAGATGCCGCTTGCGCGGCATTTGTTCGAAGATATCGTCGAATTGCTGTATCGCGACGATCGTTTTATGAAAGGCACTCTTGAGATCAACGGCAAACGCGCCGTACCCGAGAACGAAAATGCCCCAATCCTGACCGTAGCTGATTCGGAATGCGCGGTTGTTCCGCCCCGGTCGATTCTGCCGTTTCACGAAGCAGTGCGCTCAACCGACAAGCTGCTGCTCTGGTACACGGGTGAAACCGGAGTAGCGTTGAGGCATGCAGGTTTGCTGGTCGGAAGAACGGCCCACCGGCGAATATGGCCTGAAATCGTACAATGGATCGGTGCACACTACAAACAAGCCCAGTCTGCTCCTGCCACCTGAGGACCGCGCCGGTCCACTCCGCACCGATCGATAAAAGAGTACATTCAGGCTGCTGCTTTCTTCGTGATCGCCTGCCCCAGGAACTCCACAAGCTCACGGTTGACTTCCTCTGCATGGGTCCAGTTCAGACCATGCGGCCCGCCTTGCACGACCACAAGCTTGCTTTCCTTTATAAACTCAGGTATGCGCTTCCCGCTGGAGATGGGTACTATCCGGTCGGCATCACCGTGAATCACCAGAGTCGGCATGTCGATTCGCTTGAGATCGCTTCGGAAGTCGGTCAACCAGGCCGAAACGCAATCGAGCGTGCCCCTGGGAGAGGCTCCGGCCGCGATGTTCCAACTGAGCCGGACGACTTCATCGCTTACCTTCTTGCCCGCCAGGACGTCGACGTTGTAGAAATCGGAAAGAAACCGGGAAAGGAACGCCGGTCTGTCTGCAATTATGCCTTGCTTGATTCCCTCGAACACACTGCCGTCTACGCCGTCCGGATTATCGGGCGTTTTGAGCAGGAAGGGTGGAATGGCAGATATGAAGACCGCCCTGCTTACGCGTTCGGATCCGTGAACAAGATAGCGGGCTACCTCGCCTCCGCCCATGGAGAAGCCGACCAGGGTAATGTCACGCAGGTGGAGCTTCGTGATGAGCTTGTGCAGGTCCGCGGCGAGTGTGTCGAAGTCGTATCCGAATATCGGCTTACCGGAGTGGCCGAATCCGCGGCGGTCATATGCGATGACCCGGTAACCCGCATCGAGCAGGACAGGGACCTGTTTTTCCCATGAGGCGCCGCTCAACGGCCAGCCGTGGATCAATACAACGGGCTTGCCTGCGCCATGGTCCTCATAATAGAGATCAATGTTGCCGGAGTTTTCCTTGTCAATAGTTATATAAGGCATTTGAGAGACTCTCCTTTCTGTTCTTGTCAGCGCGAGTTGATCTTGTGGTGATTCATTAGATCCCTTTAGCAGGCAACATGATAGTCCAGCTTGCTTGATCCGCTCGAGGACTCGCGCGAGATTTCATCTGTACATACTTATGCTAACCGTTATATTCATATGCAGTCAATTGGACTTTAGTACAGTTTGACTTTTCGTCTGGTATTTCCGGGCAAATATGAGGAAAAAGAATGTGCAAACAAAATTGAGCTTACGACTTATGGCTTGAAAAAAGTGCTTCACTTGACAGCATATGCTTGGCTCCTTAACATTAAAACAGCAGCTTGATTCTAATTGTTCCAACAAAGTATTAATGTCTGCGTTCACTACCGGGCACTGCTCACCTTCACAGCAGAACTATATAGTGCGAAGCAAACACCACAAGTAAGGTGTAGAAAAGGAGATAGTGGTGCATATACTTATCACTGGAGGCGCGGGTTTCATAGGCTCTCACCTGGTTGAATACCATATGAGAAAGGGAGACAAGGTACACGTTGTAGACGATCTCAGCACAGGTTCTTTCGATAATATCGAGCCGTTTAAGGATAAGCCTGATTTTCAATTCGATGAAGCTGATATTCTTACGTGGAACGGTCTGGAGAAAGCGGTAACGTGGGCCGACCGCATCTATCATATGGCGGCTGTCGTAGGAGTGTTCAGGGTCATTGCCGATCCGATCAACACCTTGGCGGTCAACATTGCAGGATGCGAGCGGCTGCTTCGAGCGGTTCGCGCGAACAGCTGGCGACAGCAGCTCATCGTCGCCTCGACCTCGGAAGTGTACGGCTGCGGCAATAAGCCCACGGTTTTGCCCGGCGCTGCCGAGCCAGGCAGCCTGGAAGAGCCCCACGAAGGGGGTCTCACAGCGCAGGCTTGCCAATTTCACGAAGATTTGAAACTCACTGTTGAATCGACGAAGGTGCTGCGCTGGGGTTATGCAGTCAGCAAGCTTGCGGATGAAGCATTCTGCATTGCCTATGCGCACAAATCCGATATCCACGTAATGATTGTCCGGTTTTTTAATACGATCGGTCCGCGCCAAACAGGCCGCTACGGTATGGTCGTACCGAGATTCGTTGAGCAGGCGGTCAATGGAGAAACTATCACAGTCTTTGGCGACGGCACGCAACAACGTTGTTTTTGCGATGTTCGTGATACTGTCGCCGGCCTGGACCTGCTTGCCAATAACCCTGCCAGCAAGGGACAGATAGTCAATGTCGGCCATCAAAGACCGATCTCGGTTCGTAAGCTGGCTGAATTGATACGCGAGCGGGCGGGCAGCAAATCGCCTATCGAGCACATTCCCTATAAAGAGGCTTATGGAGAGGAGTTTGAGGAGGTTTACCGGCGAACGCCCTCACTGGAGAAGTTCTACAGTCTTACCAAGTATGTACACGCTTGGCGGCTCGAAGACACCGTGGATGACTTGATTGAGAGCGCCCGGAAATTACTGTTTCAAGGAGTTTGACATGGCAGTCATCCCCTGGTTCGTTTTCAGCCCCAGTTCCATCATCGGCATCATAGGGCTGATGACCGGAAGAAGAAAGCGGGATCTCATCTCATCCCCTGAAGGGCGGGAGGCTGTCGTTGATATCGTTATCCCTGCCCTGAACGAGGAACGCAATATCGTCCTGTGCCTCTCTTCCATTGCCCGGCAGACGCTGCAGCCCCGGTTTATTATCCTCGTTGACGACGGCAGTACGGATCGGACCACCGAATTTGCAAAGAAGTTCTGCGAACTCAACAGCATGAAGCTCATAGCGATAAAACGCCGGAAACCGCAGGGAAAGACGCCTACGTTAAGACGGCAGGCAAATGAATTAGACTCTGACGTGGAATTCGTTCTTGATGCGGACACCGTGCTTGAATCGGAAAATTACCTGGAACGGGTGGTTCAGGAGCTGTACCGGCACCCGGGAATTGCGAGTGTTTGCGGCGCTGTTGCTCCTTTGCGGGAACGAGACCGCAGTGCGGTGCTTCATGCTGAATCAGTACAGCAATTCGTCAGAGAAGTTCCGGATGCGCCGATCTCTTTGCCGGGGAGTGCGCTGAAACGGTTCAAAAGAGGGTTGACAAATATTTTTCGCGCCACGCTCTACAGATTTTTGCAGCAATTCATTTACCCGGGACAGATTGCGTTGTTCGGGTCCATAATCAACCCGGTAGGATGCGCCGTCGCATACCGGCGTTCCTATCTTAAACAACTGTTCGACGCCTATCAGCCCGTTTTCGGCGACAACCTGACCAATTCAGAAGATATCTTCATCGGGTTTGCGCTCCTCAATGCGGGGTACAGCAATGTTCAGGTAAGAGACGTTTACGCGCGGTCGGAAGAGCCGGAAGTAACAAGGTTGCCGCGTCAGTTCTACCTGTGGTCTTCAGCGTTTTTACAGAGCTGCTACTATTTTGATCCGCTGCTGAGGAGCCTCTTCAGCATGAAGAAAAGAAGCAGTATAAAAGATCAATTGAGTCAGCCTGTCTCTGCAGGAGCATCTGAGGCCGCCTGTGACCGGCCCGTAGGCTGGCTGGTTTTTACAGCCGCATTTGAGAAAGGCTTCTTTCCGCTTGTGCTCTCGCTCATGATTCTGCTGCAGTTGTGGGAGCCGCTCATCGTGACGGTTTTTGCGGAAATCACAGTTACTGCGGTCATTCTTGCTGTTATATCACGCGGGGATCGTATCAATGCCGTCGTCCTTGGATTATTATCTTCGCCGATCCGGTATGCAGCTGTTTTTTACGACATAGTGACCTTCTTTCGTTTCGGAAAAGACCTGTGGGTTTCGGAAAACAGAAAATGGCGAAAATGACTATGCCAACAAGACTATCGCCGGAATGCGGAGAAGCGCCGGGAAACTGCGTAATAAGAAGGCTGCTTCTCTGCGCGGTTCTCTCTTTCGCATACGTGCCTGTTTTTGCAGAAGATCAGCCGGTCTTCCCGGCGTCCACCGTATCTTCGATCCGCACGTCAAAACAGTCTTTATCAAAAGCGAGCGGGCTTCAGGCAGAGATGAGGGGAGAAACTGAAAAGGCGCTTGAAATCTATAAAGCGATTCTAAAAAAGGAGCCGGAGCAGCTCGATCTTTGGCTGCGCATTGTCGATATCGAGTGGGCCCGGGGAAATGCGGTAGAAAGCGCCGAGGCGCTCCAAAGGGCGCTTGATCTGTCTCCGAAAAATGCTTCTCTCTACTACAGGCTCTGCCAGGCGTATTCTATCATGGACAAGAAACAGCAGGCTTTTCAGGCTATAGAGAAGGCAGTAACATTTGCTCCTCGCAACATAGAGTATTTGCAGGCGCGCGGGTCCCTCGCGAATGAACTCGGCAAGTATCATGTCGCGAGGGACAGTTATAAAAGAATTCTCGCACGTGCGCCGGACAATGAAAAGGCGCTTTTGGATCTGGCGAGAACGCAGGGCTGGGCAGGAGAGCTTGACGATGCGGTCATTCATTATAAAAAATACTGCGATCATCATCCCGATGACGGCGAAGCAATGCTCGATTTTATCAGGGTGGAGGGATGGAGGGGCGCCTATCCGGCAGCGCTCGATCTTTTGGAAGAATACAGAAAGCATTTCGGAGAGACCGCGGAGTTCCGGAAGGTGAAAGCAGGTATTCTTGCCTGGGCAGGCCGTTCTACAGAGGCTTTGGAGTTGACCGATGAGCTCCTCAAAGGCGCCCCGGATGACTATAATGTCCTTTATTCACGCACAATAGCTTTACATTATGGGAACCGCCGGAGAGAGGCGTTGAACAGCCTGGAGATCCTTGAGAAGCTGAATCCTTCAGCCAAGGAAACATACGATGTGCGCCGTTTGATAACGATTCCTATACGGCCGTTCCTCGAAATTGACTGGGGTTTTTATCATGACTCGGATGGTCTCGATATCTCGCGATATTCTTTTAAAGGCGGCTATTCTTTATCTCCGGACACCCGGCTCGAGGCAGGCATAGAGAACAATATCCTGAAAGCCAGGGCAGAAAGCGGTTTGGAGGCAATTGCGGGGGACACTTCCACTGATGTTCGGGAGGGCAGGCTTGGGATCACCCATGTATTTTCACCTGCTATTGCAGCGGTGGTATCGGCAGGAGGCGCCTCTGCTGAGGGACAAAGCACCATAACGACGCACAATCTCTCTGCGGACTTCCGTGTCAAGGATAATTTCCTCATGACGGCTGGACGGGAGTACGGCTATTACATCGTTTCGCCGCGCACCGTATCCCTCGGGATCAAACGCGCCTCCAACCATATTTACCTTTATTGGGAGCCGGACATCAATTATAAAGCCGAGTTAAATTCGAACTATGACACCTATTCGGATAACAACAGGTCATGGGAATCGGTCATCGGAGTGCGAAGGTTTATCGTCAGAGGCACAAAAGTCGATTTCGAAGCCGGCCCGCTGCTGTCATGGCAGGGTTTCGACATGGATCTCGAGAACGGCTATTATGATCCTGAATTTTATCAGCGTTACGCTGTCGCCGGATACACATCCTGGAAGATCACTGATGACAACGCTGTCAATTTCATCGCTTCCGTTGGAGAGCACAAGGACAATACCATGAAGGATTTCCGTCTGAGTTATGCCGCTGACCTGGAAGGCTCGTTCGGCATATACCGTGATTGGATGGCGAAAATAAGGAGCGGCATCATGAACAATTTCAGGCAGGAGACTGGATCATTCAGGGCGGTTACGGCAGGGGCCTCACTTACCCGGCGCTTTTGAATGATCCTGAAAACGGCAGCTGGACGCAGACTTCGGCGTGAGCTCAGTCGAACGATAACCGCAGATCAAACAAAAGAAAATATGTAACTACTCAGGTCATTTTTTTTCCGCAGATTACGCAGATTTCGCAGATAAAAACAAAACCAGAATTCCGGTTTTAGAATCTGCGTCAATCTGCGAAATCTGCGGATAGAAGGGCTTTTTCTTAGATTTGTCTTAATGCTGTTCTGAAAAGAAGCTGAATAATCCGACTTTATCTGCGTTTATGCGATTTTTCTGCGTCCCAAATGTTCTTTTTAGAATGATTTGTTCGGAAATCGGATCTTTGTTGCCCCATCGCTTCTGTTACGGTCAAAAAGTCGACTCTTTCAGCGGCATATTTGATTAACTCCCTGAAATCGGAAAGCCTGATGCTCATGCACGGACCGATAAGGAATTTTGCCCCGGATTTCGAAAGGCGGGTCAAATCTCCGTTGCCCACACGCACTACATTGCCTTCAATGCTTTTGATCTCAATGCCGAATTCCAGCGCCTTTGCCGTGTCAGGCACCAGGCACATATAAGAAACTTCCGTCCGGCTTATGGCCTCTTTTGCCATCAACGTTCGCTCTGTAACAGACAGGACCTCGCCGGTAACAAATTTATTATCCTGCAGCACCTGGTGGCTGACAAGAAACAGCAACTGAGCTTTACCGTGTGCGGTATCGATCCAGGCAAGCATCTGGGACAGGGGAACATAGTGACCGATATCAATGATAACTCCCGGAAAAGAGTTGTCGTTGTTTCCGATCAACGCAAGCGGATTGTCATCATCTCTTCGTGTGTATTTGACATATTCGCACGCTTTTCTGTTCACGTCTTCAGTAATGCTGTTGAACGGAAGCGCGAGCGATTGTATGGCAATGCCGTATGACCGCAACTCGTCTATCGAGGCCCTGATCTCCTTATCAACGTACTGAGACGGGCCGTACAATTCGACGTAAGGTTTCGGATCGAAATGATGATAGCCGTGAGTGCCGATTTCCCAGTGGAAGCGGTCCTGCAGAGCAGTCAATTCACGGACAGTGATCAAACCGGAATGGATACGGTAATTATTGACAAAAGCCGTTGCCTTCCCCCCAACACGGGCGAGCTCTCCGGCTATGGTTTCTGTCCAGCTTTTATCTCCATCATCGAAACAAAGGACCAAGGCTCCGCGCTTCCCGGCTGGATCAGCAGGATTGACACTGAGAATGGATACGACAACAATAACAACGAGAATTAATATTTTCCGCACCATATATATGTATATAGCGCCGGCTAACGGCATTGTAAAGATTCCGCAACTTATCCGTCGTTGCCGGCTGAGACACTGTTTTTTATTGTCTGCAGCAAATAATCCGGGGTAGCCGCTGACGGTCTCCATCCACCGCCCAGCTCGAACACCATGATGCCGCCGAGTCCTTTCTTTTTCGCATAGGCCACTTTCTCCATCAATGATTTCTCGTCGTCGTACGAAATGAATGTGTCCTCAGTCGCTCCGTCCTTATCAAGGCTTAAGTACGGAGACACTGCCGCGGAATCCCAGTAATACTGAGACTGGTAATTAGAGTCCATGATCAGAGAATACGGGATCATCACCATCGAGGGCGCAGATTGCCAGGTTTGAAGCGGCTGTGTAGCCCCCCCTGTCGATGTCCCGGACCCGCTGCGCCATAGGGCTCCGTAAAACTCGAGCCCCAGGCCAAGCTTTTGAGGTTGTACGCCTGCAGCGAGAAAGGCCTCGATCAGGGAATTTACAGAGGGAAGCGATGCACCTGTGCTCATAAACCGATGGCTGCCGTCATAAAGAGGGGCATTATGCCATACTTGCCATCCCGGCCATGGGCCCGATAATTCATAGGTCATGATATTGATCTGATCGAGCTTTTCCTGTAGTTGAGCGTATACTGAAGGTTCCCACATGGCAGGAGCGGTCAAAAGAGGGCGTGGCTTCAAACCGTCCAGCGCGTTTCTGAGTTCATTAATAAAACTGATGAACTGTGCGCTTGATTTTGAAGAAACAGGCTCCCAGTCGACGTCAATGCCGTCATATCCTCTCGTGGTCATGATGGTAACGAGATTGCTGATAAATGCCGCCCTGTTTCTTTCACTGGTCGCTCCCAGAAAATCGGTCTCTGTATCCCAACTGCCGACAGAAATGAGCACTTTTTTTCCCGCGGCATGTGCAGCCGTCAGAAGTTCCTGGGAATTCTCGGGGGTGAGGCAGTTCATGCTATCGTCGATTGAACCGTCGGGATTCGGCATAAGGGAAAAGTGGATTATATGAGTAACGGCGCTGAAATCGATCTGCTGTGCTCTCAGATATGCGGCGCCGTCGCATTTCTGCATCCATCCCGCATAATAAGCGCTGACCCAGAGAATATGTTTGGCGGGTACCTGGACGGGTGGAATCGTATCAGAAGTGGGGACAGTATCAGTCGGAGCAGTAGAAGGGGGGGAAGTATCAGACGGAGCTGTATCCGATGTTGCTCGTTCGGGCGGCGGTTTTGATGAATTGCAACCCGGTGCTGTCAGCGAGGACAGGAATACTAACAGTACTGTAAGCAGTATTCCAGAAGACCGGTTCCCTTTTTGTATGTTTTTTCCTTTCACCATGGCTTTATGAAACGTAAGAGCTTATCATGCATGAGCTGAGAAGGATAAGATAGAGTTTCTTTCGATAGCATAACAGATCGTTGTGATATTGGCTATTCTGATAAAGTAGCAGGTCTTGCAGTTCGAATCCCCTCCACCAAAAACAATAGGACTGACCTTTCGGTCAACTCCGTCATAATGGCTTCACACCGGTCGACACTGTGACCTTGGGGAACAACTCAGGGGCTTTTCTTTTGGCTTGCAATATATCGGAAGCCGGTATATACTTACGATCGATGATACGGAACATCTCGAGCAAGACAGCGCAGGATATCTATGACGGGATCAAGAGCCGGAGCGCCCGGAAGATACCTGTAGAGCTGCATACGAAAGCGCAGCGGCTTCTTGATCAGATCAATGCGGCCGTCATGGTAGAGACCTTGAAGGCGCCGCCGGGGAACAGGCTGGAAAAGCTCAAGGGCGAGCTCGAAGGGTTCTGGAGCGTGAGAATTAACGACCAGTGGCGGATCATCTTCCGTTGGGAGGAAGGCGACGCCCTGGACGTGGATATAGTCGATTACCATTGAGGAGGTTTTAAATTATGCTGCCGAAAAAAAGACCGCCCACGCATCCGGGGGAGATGCTGCTCAAAGAATTTCTGGAGCCTATGGGAATGAAGCAGGTAGAGCTTGCCAAGCACCTGGGCTGGACCTGGGCCAGGTTGAACGAGATCGTGAACGGCCGGCGCGGTGTGACTGCCTCGTCAGCCCTCGCGTTTGGCGAGACGTTCGGCACTGGGCCGGAATTCTGGTTGAACCTTCAGCGGGATTGGGACCTGTGGCATGCCATGAAAAAGCACAAGCCTGTTACAGCACTTAGAAAGGCGAGTTAAGGTGAGAAGGAGGACTTTTATGATAAAGCAGGGACGCATCTTTGCTTTTATCGTTAGCTTTCTTCTGACGGCAAGTTATTCTTCAAGATCCACTGACCTTAAAGTCTAACGGGAATGTGAAGCGGAGTTTCAATACAGCGGTAAAGAATGCGAAGATAAACGACTTCCACTTTCACGACCTGCGCCACACTTACGCGAGCCTTCCTATGATGTCCGGCAAGATCGACATTGCCACACTCTCAAAACTGTTTGGACATAAGAGCCTGAAGCAGACGATGAAGTATGCCCACCTTGCACCGGCACACTTACAGAAAGCAGTTTTTGTAATGGACGACGTGTACCGCGTGTCAACTGACACAAAACTGGCACAGTCAAATGAAAAAGGGCTGACCGATGAAAGTCAACCCTTTGAAAATTTGGTGGAGCTGAGGGGGAAATCTCACGCGCTTTGCTTCACGAGTGGGCCGGTGTTGATTCCCACATTATTCCAGCCAACGTTCTCTGATTAAACCAGCTAGTTCACATTCGTCCGGCCAATCGCCGCTCACATTATTCCAGCCCTTCGTCTTGTAAAAAACGGGGGGCACAGCCCCCCGATGATTCAGATTATTTCGGTTGAAGCGACCCGTACATGTTCCGCCGAAACGACGTTGCACTTCTCTGCTGACGCAGCGATCAGGCTGCCCCTCGCCAGGTTATTCGCTCTCCGGAGGAGCCCGCCCGAGCCCTGGTGGATTGCGGTCACAGCCTGTTCGGAGAAGAGGTTCTGCCGCACTCCCGCTATTTCCACGTGGTGCGTCAGGTACCCGGCCATCTCGCTCAGTGTTATCGCTTCCAAGTGCCCCCTCGCCACAACGCGCGAAGCCAGTGCTCGCGACTGGCGGAACAGCAGGTTATCGATAAGGTTGTTCTGGCCTGCCAGGATCATCGGCAGGACCGGTTTTGAGTCTGCCTCGAACTGGGTGATGGTATGAAGTTCGGCGAAGACATCGAGCCGCAGAAGCGATGCCTCGTCGATTACGAGCACGGGCTTCTGTTTCTTCCCTACAAGGTCCAGCAGCGTAGCGCGTATGGTCCTGGTCAGGAGTGCCTTTGAGGAGCCTCTGGTTTCGATGTCCAAGGCATGGCATATCTGCTTGTACAGCTCCGCAATCGTCCCTGATGTTGCCGTGACATGGAGTACCTTATATTCCGAGGGGTGCAGCTCCGCCTGAGCAAACCGGAGGCCTGATGATTTGCCGCTGCCCACGTCGCCCGTAATGACCGCGGCGGCGGACAGCCCGACCGCGTACAGAAACCGTTCCCGGATTCCCAGAAGACCGCTTGTTTTCATCATGTCTTCCACCCGGACGTTCTGGCCGGGCGCATTGATGTGTTGCTCAATAGCGCGGGCAACTTCTATGCCGGTTACTTCGAGGAGCTGACGCCTGAGCAGATCGAGCGTTCGCTTGCCACGAACCTCCTTGGTCCGATGAACCTAAAAACGGCAGTTGAGTCTATTTTCACACTGGCTGAGGCAGCAAAGCTGGCGTCGAGAGGGGTTTCCCCTTCAGGATTTTGTTGAATGCACGGCTTAAGATCAACCTCCAACGTTCCGCCTGCGTCAACTGCTCCGCAGTTTCCCGGAGTCTTCTCAGAAACAGGGCGATCTCATTGAGCGTGCCCTGTATTTTCTCCGTCTTTGCGTGAGCGCTTGTAATGGTCACGGTAGTCTGGCTCTGGTGATATGTTTGTTTGGCGACCGCATGAAGAAGCAACGGCCGGCTCGTAACAGCCTCCAGATGCTTGTCCGGTCGGGCGAGCCGCACAAAGAGGGACCACCAGTTGTAGATCAACGCCACGATCCGGGCCATATAGCCACAGCGTTTCAGATCTTTGGTCGTATAGCCTCCCCACCCCCACTGATTTTTCAGTTCATCGAAATTGTTCTCAGCATCGGCCCGATCCCGGTAGTGCTGCGCGATGGTAAGGACTTCGCCCGGAATGGTTGTGGCCAGCACTGCGTATTCATACCGCTTTGCGGTTCCATTCGTCTCGACGAAACCAAGCTCCATCTGATCCTTGTCTTTCTCACTGATGACGACATCGCCCTTGAGCGCCCGTCGAAGTACGATGACGCGCCGCTTTATCTTCCACCCCATAAGCTGAAGTTCTTCTTCCACACCTTCCCATCCCTGACCGGCTTGCTGCCAACCATTCCGCTGAAATGTCTTTTCGATGAGCTTCCGCACGTTTTTGGTGAGGCGGAGCTTGACCAGATAGGGCAGGCCTTTTGTTTCCGCCTGGGACATGAAGACGTCATTTCCCCAGCCTGAATCGCCCCGAAAAAACGCGGGCCAGTGACGTTTTGGAATGGAGCCCAGCAACTCCCACAAGCCCGGCGTGCTATAGCAGGTTGCGGTTTTGTTGCCCGCCTGTACCTCGACATCCAGCACGAGCCGGGTGTTGGCCATCAGATAGCTGTGGTAGGTATGAGACGGCCTGCCAGGCTTGTGAGGATTATAGCCGACCACTGCGCCTTCCTGTTTCCCGTACAGCGGTTTTACCGTGGTGTCGCCATCCATGATCCAGGACACAGAAAGCAGCGCGTCATAACAACGCCTGACATGTTCCTTGAGCCAATGCACCCCCTGAGTTTCATCTATCTGGCGCAGGGCTTTTCGCACCGAGTCCTCACTCACGACGGCGGTCATGCCGAGCAGGCCGGGATTGACGTTGTCGCACCGAACGTTCGTAATATGCGAGTAGCGATGGTGGCCGGCCAGAACAGACAATAACACCGTGCCCAGCACATCTCGCTTTTCCGGTGCATTGGGGCTTGTGTAGTGAAGCGGACAATCAGCAACCCAGGGATCGTAGAGACCGCCGGTCTTCAGAAAATCGATGAAAAATGCCATCTGTCCCAGTGGCGTAACGGCTGCAGTCGGATCCCATTCTACGTGGATACGACCGCTGAACGTATCGACCGCAACTCCCTCTGGTTTCCGTGCAGACAACGATCTATTTGGTTCACCCATTGGGCGAGTCCTCCTCTTCGGGTTAATTGCTGCAATATCCATCAATTAACTTCGTTTGACAAGGACCAACTGCTCTTTTAAGGATTATCCGTTTGATATTTCCCACAGGCCGCAATTTGTAGTACCTGCAAAATGAAATCCGCTTACGGGCTGGACTGTAGCGCCCAACTCGCCCCGGAAGTGAGAAAACGTATTTCTGCTGGAAGCAATACCATCGGCATCCACATATACATGTGATCTACCACTGCCGGTTAAATTAATAAAAAATGCACCATCCCAACTAGAGTCATTTGCCCCGCGCATTCTGATGCCGTCAGACGAAGCACCTATAGTAAAGAAAGCACAACCATAAAATCGGTTGTCAGTGTTTGACTGCTCTCCGCTTGCAATAGTAGCGTACACACTTGACACACTTTCTCCTGTGCCTGCATTGTCTCCAGTTGTCCAATATGCTGCTGCTCCTACTTTTCTATTTACAAGATATAAGTCAGGTTCTTCTGGAACGAGTGTGGGTAGACACAAGATGTAGTGGTTGAGAATTTGTGATATTATCTTCCATTCCAAAAACGGAGGCTTGGTATGGAAGACACTCAACTCTACACGATGTTGCTTGGGATAAAGTTTCCATGGAGGGTAACGAAGGTTCAGGTAGACATGGCGCGCAATCGCGTCGACGTGTGGGTAGAAGAAGCACAGGGGGCGAAATTCTCCTGTGCAGCATGCAAACAAGAAGCGCCGGTGCACGACCATATGGAGGAGCAAGTGTGGCGACACCTCGACACCTGCCAGTTGCAAACATTCTTGCATGCCCGGCTGCCTCGAACGAAGTGCCCGAAGGATGGAGTGAAGCAGATTCTATCGCCGTGGGCGGAACCGCGTTCACAGTTCACCAGGCTGTTTGAGTCACGACTGATCGATACTCTCAAGGAATGCGATGTAACGGGAGTGACGCGGCTTTGGGAAACGAGTTGGGATGAGACGTGGGGAGTGATGCTTCGGGCGGTTACACGCGGGCTTGGGAGAAAGAAGAAACGGGTGCCGAGCTATATCGGGATTGACGAGAAGTCAGTTGGGAAAGGCCAGAATTACGAGACAATTGTGTGCGATCTTGATGGGAGAACGGTCGAGTATGTTGTGGACGACCGGGAGCAAAAGAGTCTGGAAGCCTACTTCAAGCAGTTCGCCAAAGAAGAGCTGTCGCGGATTGAGGGGATTGCCATGGATATGTGGGACCCGTATATCGCAGCGACGAAGGCATATGTCCCCGATGCAGATGAGAAGATTGTCTTTGACCGGTATCATGCAACGACGCATGTAACGAAAGCTGTGGACAAGGTACGGCGAGGCGAACACAAAGTGCTGGCCGCGCGCGATGATTTTCGGCTCAAGGGGACAAGGCATCTGTGGCTGTGGAACGAGGAGAATGTTCCGGATTGGCGGCGCGAGGAGTTCGACAAGGTAAAGAACGCTGATCTTAAGACGGGCCGCGCATGGGCCATCAAAGAATCACTCCGTGCCTTCTGGTCATACGCGTATAGGAAATGCGCGGAGAAATACTTCAAGGCATGGTATTTTTGGGCGACCCGCTCCAGGCTGGCTCCAATGATTGAGGCCGCAAAGACGTTGAAGCGACATCTTGCTAATCTGCTGACTTACTTCAAGCATCGAATTACGAATGCTACGTCGGAGGGGATTAACAGCAAGATTCAGATGATCAAACTCATGGCATGCGGTTATCGCAATCGGGAGCACTACAAAGCGGCAATTTACTTTCACTGCGGAGGCCTTGATCTTTATCCCAGGGCAGAAACCGCATGAAACGGGTTATCCTCGGACCACAACATCTTGGGTGTACCCACACTAAAGTCTGAAGCGGCATAAGTCATAAAACCGATTTTCCTCAGAAGCATAATTGAATATAGCTGCTTTATTAAAGCTGCCGTCTGTAATGATATTATAAAGACGGCCTCTCAACCCGCCCTGTCCGGCAGAGTTGTCTTTTGCCATCAATATCCCTATTTCCGGCGCGGGGGTATCTCCGACTAACTGAAAATCACGGAGTACCCAATCTGAAGCCCCAGTAGTGTCTATCCCAACCGTTGATACCGCTGCACGAAGAGTAGTTGCTTTCCCTTGCCCCACAATTTTAATAGGGGGAAGACTGCTCCCCGTAAGGTTAATAGCAGTTTCGTATGTAACATCCCACGCAGGTAGTTCTATTTCCCCGCCATTTTTTAATGAGGCAATGGCCGCGTTTAAGCTTAAACCTGCATCAGTCGTGTAATCTTTAAACCATACTGCTTGAATTTTTACCCCCGCAGTCCCGAACCTCACCGTCCCAGTCGTTCCTGTAAAAACTGTATGAAGTCCTGCGGAGAAGGGGCCGTTGATGGTAAGAGATTTCCCGTTTACATCAATAGAGCCAGGGTATTCTATAATTATCGAAATATTCGACGGAACCGTAGCAGTCGACCCTGAAATGATTGCCGGAAGGGTAGGATCGCCATCAATATATAGTTTTTTTTTAGCTGAGCCGATGTTCGTTATTGCAGTGGTAAGTGAATAATCATATTGACCGATGCTGACTGAATCTGCGACTGCTGGAGAGATAGATACAAACAATGCCACGATAAAGATCACCATTATAAAAAACAGTTCTTGAATACCCAGCAGTTCTACTGCTGGGATGAAAAGAACTATCCTGACGAAGTCAGGATAAGATTCTGATACAATACGGGCCATGAACCCACTGAAAAGAAGCAGACACTGTGTCTATGATCTCAAGTACCATTTTGTATGGATTCCAAAATATCGTAAAAAGCTGTTCGATGACCGGATGTCAAAACGATTGAAAGAGATTTTTCGGGAGATAGCCGAACAGTACGATTTGGAAATAGACACGATGGAAGTAATGGAAGATCATGTACACTTGTTTTTGGTCGTGCCTCCGAAGTTTGCTCCCGCAGTAGTTGTGCAAAGGATCAAAAGTATATCTGCCAAGATGATGTTCCGAGAGTTTCCCGAGATCAAGAAAAAGCTCTGGGGAGGGGAACTCTGGAATGATGGTTACTTTGTTCGTTCGGTTGGCGACAAAGTAACGGCAGAAGTTATCAGAAACTACATTCGGTATCAGCATGATGAGCAAATAGGTTTTAGATTCTAGCTAAAAATGCCTCGCAGCTCTGCTGCGGGGTTCTTTACTTTTTGGTGGAGCTGAGGGGGAATCTTACGCGCTTCGCTTCACAAGGGGGCCTGCCCCCTCGTGTGCTCCCCCGAAGCATGGGGGAAGTCTCTTCCCCATACCCCTTCGTTCGATCCCCCTCTACCAAAAACAAAAGGGCTGACCTTTCGGTCAACCCTTCTTTTATTTTTTGGTGGAGCTGAGGGGGATCGAACCCCTGACCCCAAGACTGCCAGCCTTGTGCTCTCCCAGCTGAGCTACAGCCCCACAAAAAGCATCCTTGCAATAAGAACAGTAATGTAACATCGCTACCTATTGTTGTCAAGAAAAAACACCTTTTGGGTCCCTTGTTCTGTTGACACGTATCACGAGATGGGATAAACTCGTCGCATGAAAAAGGTAATTATCGCGCTTTATTTGTGCATTTTCGCCGTTACGGCTGCCCATTCTCATCCCGGAAAAACCGACAAATACGGAGGACACCAGTGTATCAAGGGATGCGAAGAGTGGAAGCTGTTCTACAAAGAATACCACCTCCATGACAAAGATGGGAAACCGATACGTATAGCAAAAACGAAAAAAAACCGTGTCCCTGTAAAGCCGATCAGTTCTCCGACTGACACTTATCCTGCCATACAAACGGAGCCGGCGACCACCATACAAACTGCTACTGTGAACCGCTCTGTCACGCATGTGTACGAGGAAAACATTTTCTCATTAAATCCGCTGATCTGGGTTGCACTCGTACTCCTCCTTTTACTGTTAATCCTCCGAATCAATAATAAGAAAAACTAAGACAGCCAGCATCCCAAATTTATTTTAAAAGCAGCTCATTTAGGATATAATAACACTATGCTGCAAAATGATGATGCAAAGGAAATAGCGCCGGCTCAGAATACCGAAGCCGCAAAAGAACTGCCCCTCGATACCCGTCTTCTCTCGGAAGCCGTCATTGAGCTCAATATTTCGCGGAAAAATGTGGGTATTTACCCGCCGGGTCATATGCAGATCGCAAAGAGTATAGATCGCGCCTTCCAGGTCCTGCAGCGCCTGTTCGAAGTCAGGTCGGAAATGACACTGGGTGTGGCCAAAAACATGCTGCTCGTGGGAAATGATTATCTCGATCCGAAAAACCCGGTCTACCGCGACTTCGCGCTTTCGCTGAACAGCCAGGGAATTGCAGCAGTCACGTTTATCCGGGACATGGCTAGTGACGAACTCGTGTTGTTTCACCGGATACTCACCACTAAGCCGACTGAAATTACGGCGGCCGGCGGCATAGAAAAGGTAATGGCCGATTCAGCCATTCAGCATATCAGGATTATTGCGATCGATTACAGCAAATTTCACGTTACTGAAGAAAAGGAAATTGTCAGGTCGCAGGCCAAGACGAATACAAAAACGGATGCAGGGGTATGGCATGATTTCGTATCGCACCTCGCAGCAGGAACGCTTGCAGGCGCCGGTGAGGGAATTTCCCTTAAAGATGCCGAACAAATCGACCCGGCGGAACTTGCACGCCTGCTGAACGAGCGCAAGCTGGACGCGAACATTGCGGTCCAAAGCTATGACCGGATCGTATCCAATTATATACGAGGCGCTGCAGAGAAAAGGCAGCCTACGTCCGAGGAGTCACGGACCCTGACAAACCTGAACGCCCTGTTAAAGGACCTTAATCCCGAGCTTCGCAAACAGTTCCTGTCCGTTGCGGCACATCGTGTGTCAAGCGGTCCGCCGACTGGCGTTGAAGAAATCGTCGGAGGATTTACTGATGACATGGTTATTGAGATGCTTGCGCAGGCAAATACCGAGGGAAGGGAAATATCACCTACGCTGACCGGACTTGTGGGAAAGCTTGCAAAGGTCCGTGATCAAAGCCAGAGTCCGGGAACCGTTCCTGACTTGAGCCGCAAACGTCAAGATGGAATGACGGTGCCGGATATGACGTCTGAACAGATGCAAAAACTGTTTGAACGGGAAAAATACGAGGACCACGTAGACGCGGACTACGCTGCTATGCTCCAGCAGATGACGGAGGCTCCCGTCATCGAGATCGGACAATTTCCGGTCCAGGAGTACGAAAAGACGCTCGAGGACGGGCATCTGGATTTCCAGATCGGCCGGGCGCTCATCGCCTTTATGGAGGAAAACATTGATGCGGAGGATTATGAAGCATTTGCCCTGAAACTCTTCACCATCATCCCCGGTTTTCTTCAAACCGGCAATTTTGAACTTCTCTTCGACATTTCCGAGACCTTGAAGAGACACGCATTGGAAAAACCGACGGGCGCCATGAGGGCTGTTGCTGAGAGTTCCCGAAAAATATTTTCGGACCCGGAATTCATCAAAAAGGCCATTGAAGCATTCGAACTATGGATGCGAGACAAAGGACCGGAAGCCGCCAGCCTGATCCAGTCGCTGGGACCGGACGTTGTCCCCGGCCTTATGGACATATTCAGCAGGGATGAGTCGCTGGGAGGGAGGCGTGTTCTCTTTAATCTGCTCTGCCTCTTCGGCGACGCTGCAGTACGGGAAGCGCACAAAAGACTGCGTGACCCGAGGGAGTACTTTGTCAGGAATCTTCTTATTTTAATAAGACGGGCGGGGACGACTTCGTCGGTCGCGTATGTAAAACCGCTGCTTCAGCATGCCCATGGCCGCGTCAGAATGGAAGCGCTCAACACTCTGCTTAAATTCAAGGACCAGGCATCCGTTAAATTGCTCCGTGAAGCAATTTTGTCGGAAGACCCCGATATTTCCTCCCAGGCGGTCACGCTTGCCGCTCAATACCGCGTCCGGGAAGTTACGGAGGACATCCTTACGCGCCTGAAACGGGTCATTCTCTTTGACACGGATTACACTGTGAACGTCGAGATCGTGAAGGCGCTCGGCGAAATCGGCGACCCAAAGGCAATCCCGGACCTCGAGAAACTTGTGAGGGCCAGCTGGTCACTCTATCCGCAAAGCCTTCTGTGGATGAAGGAAATCATTTTCTCGTCCCTTGAGCGTTACCCGCGTGAGAGCATTGTCCCCCTCTTAAAGATCGGAGAGCGGATGAACAGCGACAAGATCAAACGATTCTGCAAAAAGCTTATGGAGCGGCAATAAATCAAGAGAAAAGAGAAACAATGGCTGAACAGGATTTTCAACAGGAACTTTCCAGGGTGATCTCGCAGGTCACGGCCGCGATCGCCAATGCCAGCCTGTATTCGCCGGACCACCCCCAAGTGGGGCAGTATATCGAAAAGGCCTACAGCGCGCTAACTGGTATGCTCATGCAAAAGCCCGAAATAACCATTCTGGTTATCGGAAACGATCTTGTTGCCGACAACAAAGAGATCGTTTCAACAGGGGCGGCATCCTATGTCTCCAATTTTATCCGGATACTGAACAAAAAAGCGGTCGAGCGGCTCAGCTTTATGGAGGGCATGCCCAAATCGGAACTGCATGCTTTGATCGTGGATCTTGCCGCAAGCGATAGCGCCTCGATACGGTCGACCGCTTTCATAAAACTCGGCAAAGTCGAGATCAAAGTCAGGAAATACGACGGACAGGCAGGAGATACGGCAGCGGTGATCCCGGCAGGCGAAGTTTCGAAAGAGGTTGTGGAAGAGCTGCTTGCGCTTAGCGCATCTGAAATGGACGAACTCAAGGACATTTACCTCCGGATCAAGAAATACCGGAAGATAGACGTCCGGGGTGTGGACGAACTCGTGAAGGGATTCATCAAAGGCTTCCGGCAGGAGCTCAATCCGCTCAGCCTGCTGGCGTCCATCAAGTCCGCGCATGAGTATACCTTTACCCATGTTACGAACGTGTGTATCCTGAGCATGTGCCAGGCTGAGACGCTCGGCTTCAAGGGTGAACAACTGCACCAGATCGGTATTGCCTCCCTGCTTCATGATGTCGGAAAGATTTTCGTACCGGAGGAATTGCTGCAAAAGCCGGGAAAGCTTACCGACGACGAACGAAAGATAATCGAGACCCATACGGTCAAAGGCGCCAGGTTTCTCATGGGGACCGAGGGGATACCGAAAGTCGCGGTGCTGGCGGCAATGGAGCACCATTTGAAGTTCGACGGAACCGGATATCCTTCAATCAAAGGCGGATGGCAGCCGAATATTGCGAGTCAGATGATAAGCATTGCGGACGTTTTCGACGCAATGCGAAGCAAGAGGTCATATCAGGGAGCCATGCCGCTTGAAAAGATCGTGAATGTTCTGAATAACGGGAAGGGAAAATCCTTTAATCCTCAACTGGTAGACCATTTCTTCAAGCTGATACGGTATCAGATGAATTGAAGCCGGATTTCTCTTACCATGAATACGCGAGTTCCGCTTCGAGCTGATCATTCCGGGAATATCTGCCGAAGAACGATTCAGCGGGTCCAATAAAGGCGACATAGGTTCCGCCGGCTTTCCAAGCATCCGAGAATACATACCAGGCATTCGCTTTCGTCATGCGGTCGCCGTGTTCGGGATTGTAGGCAATGCTCATATTCGTTTCAATCTTCTGGTTCATAAAACTTGCCTTCAGATTGCCCCAAAGAATCGTCTCGATTTTCCTTTCGTATAACAAGTCGACCTTGCCGAGGATCACGCTTTGCTGGGCCTGCATGGTTAATAATCCATCTTCGAACATACGGTAATCCGCCCCGACTCCATAATCTATCGTATCGTGTTTCTGCTCGATAGAATTCAACGCATACACGCCAGGCCCGGGAATTGCGGGAAATCCCCAATGCTCGCGCCTGATATTCAGATAACGGTTGAAGGCATAGGCTATTTCCGCCCGAAGACTCAAGTCGCCGTTCACTGCCGCTGCATCGATGCCCGCGGTTGTTATGCGGTGAAAATCCGGCACATACCCGGGGTCAATGATGATCTTCGCTCCTGCCGGTATGATCGAGAGCGCAGTTGTCTTGAAAACAGGCCTTGGATCGTAGCCGTGAAACAGGTTGAGCGTATATTCTACGGTCCCGAGATATTTCATGCGCATGCCGAAATTGCCGTTGTCCAGGGAGCGATCAGGAAGCGCAGGTTCTTTCGGAACGACATCGGCGTTAGGGACGAGGCTGAGTGCGGAAGTGGTTGAGATGCCTGCCCAGCGTTCGTCAGGCATAGATAATCGGTAAGGAACGAAAACCGGGACCCAGACGGTTTCAACGGACCAGTCACCCTGATTCAAAGTTGCAGAGACGGAAGGTACTCCGATCTTTCTCTCTTCCAGAGGTTTTCGCGGAAATTTGGAGTAGTCCCAGGGATTCAAAAGATCGTTCGACGGGTATTCATCGATCCTTCCCCAGGCAAAACGCTGGATGCCGGCTCTCACATCAAGGTTGCCCGAGGAGTACGCAGCGTAAAGTTCCTTGAATTCAAGATACGGCGTATTACTTTGATAGACCTCGTCGTAGCTTTTAAACAACGAATTATCTCTGGCAGGCCGCTTTACACTGCCATCCCATCCACCTTCGAGCCAGGAGTGAAACCGAAAAGCGCCCTGTTCCGCATCCAGTTTTACCCTGCCCTCGAGACTCGGGTCTTCCTTGATGCTGTCGCTCTCGATTGCGTGGATATCTCGCATGCCCAGCCTGCCGGAGAGGGAAAAAGGTTCGTCGGCGAAGGAGGATGGCGCATACATGAGACATAACAGAAGAAAAGTGATATATCCGCTTTTTACGTGTTTTTCACTCCGCACTCCGCACAGCCTGCACTCGCGCTTTGCACTGCTTAGACTCATTGTCGTATCATCTCGCTGAATCGCGAGACGGAAATCAAGGACCTCATAAACGCCGGCCGCAAGCTCCGAAATACGCATTGGTTACTTTCCTGCCCTCTCCAGCGACCGCTGGGTGAACAGATCATCAGGAAAATGTGTATTGTACTGTACGTTTTCGAGCGTAAGCTCCGTCTTGTGTCCGGTCTTTTTATTCTCCATTTCACTCTGGAACGGCGTGGGGATCCGGTCTATGACTCTGACATCCTTGAATACACCCGAGCGGTAGATGTCCTTGTCCTGGTAATAATCGATTTTGAGCTGAATCCAAAGGTCCTTTGCCACCCACGCAATATATTTACTATATTTCCTGCGAACCTTGGGCGTCACTTCGACGACGTAGCACGGCTTTCCGTCCAGCTCCTCTTCTCTAAGAATGCTGAACTTGAAATCGTCCAGATTCGGCGGGCCGGTGAAATCATCGTACGAAAGATCGGACCCGAAGAACGAATCGTCCTGCGAAGTCGTTGCGATGCGCCGAACACGTTTGTATTCGGGAAAGTAGGCCCAGAGCTCGCGATTGGAAAACGTGTGCGCATGAACCAGGAACCCGACGTTTTTCAGGTCCGGAGGGCTCTTGAAGACAGCGAGCGCCTTATACGCTTCGGGGTCGGCTTTTTTGCTGTAGGACGTAAGCGAGCGGCTGCGTTTGCCGCCGCCCTTGTCGAACAGGACCATCGTCATTTCGATCTTATGGTCCAGTGCCTTCAAGCTCACCTCGTGGACTTTTTCATAGACTTCACGACCCGAGATCGCGTGAGCAGCAGACGGTAAAACATAATTTAAGAAAAGCATAATAGCTGTCATTCCGAGCGCAGCGAGGAATCTTGTTTTTAGAAAACGATGAGATTGCTTCGTCGCGCTGCTCCTCGCAATGACGAGCCTATACCTGGTCCGCTCTCCGCGCCTCTCCACACCTCCCCTTAGCAAGGGGAGGCTGGGTGGGGTCGCACTTCGCACTACAGTTTCCTTATTCATACGACAGCGCCTCCGTGATATTGGTTTTTGCCGCCCGCCAAGCCGGATAGAGCCCGGCCAGCGCCGCTAGCCCGATTGCGAGCGCCATTGCCCATGCAACTGATGGGTAATGGATATGATATTGTATGTTCCCGCCGAAGTCAACGCGCATGAAACCCTCAAGACTGATCCAGCCGATCAGCGCGCCGGTTGCGGTGCCGAGAACTCCACCGGCAGCGCCGAGCATCATCGATTCGAGCAGCACGAGGCCGGAGACCTGGCTCTTTTTCATGCCGATGGAGCGAAGAATGCCGATCTCTCTCGTTCGTTCAAGGACCGATGCCAGGAGTGTCACGATAACGCCGATGCCGGCGATTATCAGCGTGATAATATTCACGGCGTTGTTCATGACGAACATCTGGTCGAGCATTTTCTCGATTTCCGCTTTTGCTTCGGGAACAGGCAGCACAAAAAGCTTTCGTTCCTTCCCAAAACGGTCCAGGATGGCCTGTCGGAGCGCCGATATATCCGTTCCAGGTTTCACAACCACCTCGAATGTATCGATAAGGCTGTCTTTCCAGTGGCGCTGGTACGTGGCATTGTCAATCCATACGATTCCTGCGTCGCCGGAATAGGAGACAACGATCGCCGCAACACCGAACCGCTTCGGTCCATCCGGGGTCGGGAGTACAATGACATCGCCGGGTTTCGTCCGAAACTGTTTTGCAAAATGTTCGTTCACCGTGATGTAATCCTGATTCGGCAACAGACGGCGTATCTTCTCCCTGTTGCCCTCGACGATCAGCAACGGGCAGTATTCCATTCTGAGGGCAAAGTCGACGATCTCCAGAAGAATTTGGCGGTCCTGGTAATTCAGATATGTTTTCCGAAACGTGTCCACGAAGCGTACGCCGGGGACTTTTTCCAGATCTTTTTTCATTTCGCCCGGCATGGGAATGTTCGGCATCCCGCCCGTGGCAAGAGGATGACCGGAACTCACGAGAAGATCGGCGCGAATGATGGAATCAACATAGTCCATCAGCGACGCGCGGGTGCTGTAGACCAGGCTAGCGGTGCTGATGGCCAGGGCGATGCTGTAAAAGATAGCGGCTACGGCCACCGAATTTCTCACGATGTTTTTTTGAAGGTTCAGACCCGCAAGTCTGCCCGCACCGCCGGGTATCGATGTCAGAAACCGATGAACGAATGAGAGAAAATATCGAAGGAACAGGGGAGTTGCGAGTGATACTCCGAGCAGGAGCAGGACCATCGATAGGAACATCGTCGTGGTATTCCTTATCGGTGAGGTAAGGTCTGACGCATAGTACAGCACGAGGACTATTGCCGATAGAAGAACGCAGAGCCCCGAGACGATCTTTATCGTTTTGCCGAAAAACGCTCCGTCGCCGCTATAGGGCAAGGTCCGTATAGCCGAGATGGGCGTGATCCGCGCGGCGGTCCGCGAGGGAAAAACAGCCGCAATCATGCTTGCAAGAATGCCGATTCCGGCATCGACGAGCAAGTCTCTTGAGGACATGTTCAGATCGGTAACCGACGCCCGCATGTACAGATCGCTGATGTTCTGGGCGACCGCTCCCACGGACAATTTAGCGAAGAGGAAACCGAGTCCGATTCCCAAAAGGGACCCGACAGCGGACACGGCAAACGCTTCTCCGAGAAAAAGACCGATGATCTGTCTGCGGGTGGCGCCCAAGGCGCGGAGAATGCCTATCTCGCGTCTCCGCTGGACCACGGTAATGGATACGGCATTATAAATGAGATACATGCCGACGAAGACGGCGAGGAGACTTACCAGGCTTATGCTTTTTCTAAATCTGGCCGTCATGATCTCTACCTGTTTTGTCCGGACTGCGGGCGTGTCAACGCGGTAGCCTTCAGTTAGCACGGCTTGTATGCGTTCCTTCATGACATCGAAGGTCTCGCCGGCAAGGAAGCTGACGTCGATCCTGTCGAACTTGCCTTTTTTGCCGAAGGCGAGCTGGGCGGCATAGACGTCCATAACAGCGATATCGCCCCCCGCTGCCTTGGCAAGCCCTTCGGGATTCAGCAGGCCGCGGACCGTCAACGTTTTTATTCCCTGAACAGTTTGCAGGCGGATCTGCTGGTCCAGTTTCACCCCTTCCTGTTCCGCCATTGCCGAGGTCAAAAGGATGGAATCCGGTTTTGCCAGAAAGAGAAGGGGGTCGGGGATATCGGCGCTTTCGTCCCGAAGGCTGTAACTGCGAACCTGGTGGTCCTGGAGAGCATCGACGCCCAGGATGAGGAGGGGGCGTTCTTTTCCGTCGGCGAGACGGGCCGTCGTTTCTATAACCGGCACGGCAAACTCGACTCCCGCAATATTCTGAACGCGATCGAGCACCTGTTCCGGGAATCCGGTCTCCGCTCCTGTAATTTCAAGGGCCGCACGGCCTGTTATGCGGTTAATCGAATCCTCGAATGAAAAGAGCACGCTATTGTTGACGATGTCGATCGAGACCATCGACGCAACACCTAGTGTGATGCCGAGGATGCCCATGAACGTCCGGGTCTTCTGGTGCTTGACGTGCTTGAGGCTGATGTGGCGAAGCAGGTTGGTGAGGGTCATAGGATCTCCTACACGCAGGTAGAGGTTTGACAGCGTCTTCGTTCAATAACCATATTTCAGTTTGTCATTCGTATGCCAGGGCCTCGACGATATTGGTCTTTGCCGCCTGTCTCGCTGGATAAAGCCCGGCCAGGGTTGAAAAGACGAGCGTGAGTACGCTTGCCTTGAGAATCGCGGCGTAGTCGATGCGGTACGGCACGGTCATCCCGGCCTCGCCGTTTATAAAACCGTCTACGCCCATCCAGCCCAGTACACTGCCGCACATAATGCCGAGGAGGCATCCTGTAAAGCCCAGCAGCACGGATTCGAGTACGACGACCCTCGAGACCTGCCCCTTATATGCACCGATCGAGCGGATGATGCCGATTTCGCGCCTCCGCTCAAGTATCGACGCGAGCAGGGTGATAATGATGCCGATACAGGCGATGGAGAGGGTGAGAATGTCCATTGCGTGGAAAATGCCGTATATCTGATCCAGCAGCTTTTGGCCTTCTTTCTTGTATTCTTCCATCGAAAAGATAAACAACCGCTTCTGTTTCCCTTGTTGTTTTTGAATAGCGTCACGGACCAGGTCAATATCACGCTTCTCTTTCACGAGCACGGTGATGATGTCGGCCAGTCCGTCGTGCCAGTGCTTCTGGTATGTCAGATTGTCCATAAGCACAGCGCCGAATTCATAGCCGTAATCCACGACGACCGCTGTCACGCCGAAACTGACGGGACCCTGGGGAGTGGTAAGGACAAGTGAATCACCGGGTTTGATACGGAGGCGGACTGCGAGGTTTTCGCTCACAACGATATTATCCCGGCCCGGCAGAAGCCTGCCTATGTCGGCGGCATCGCCTTTTGTCGCCATAAAGGAGCTGTATTGCAGCCTGCGCCGCACGTCAACGCTTTCAAGAAGAATGCGGGAATCCTTGAAGGGGATGAATACCTGCCGGTACATGTCAGTGAACCGCACTCCTTCTATCTGCTCGAACTCGTTCCTCATTGTAAGCGGCATGGGGACGTGCTTTCCGGCGCTGCCCGAGAAGGCGTGGCCCGAGGTAACGAATAGATCGCTGTTCGCCGTTGTTTCGAGCCAGTGCATCACGGAGCAGCGCACTGAGAAGACGATGCTCGAAACGGAGATAAAAAGCCCTATGGCGAGAAACACCGCGCCCGCGGCAACGGCATTCCGGTTGACGTTCTTGCGGATATTCAGTCCCGCGAGACTGCTCACCGCCCCCAATCGCGGAGCAATGAATCGCTGAAACAGTGAAATGAAATTCCGGAGCACCGAGGGGATGGCAAAGGTCACTCCGAAGATCAGGGTAAATTCAGAGGTCATGATAAAAAGTGCAATGGATCCAGGTGACTTCAATTTGATTGCACCATAGAGGAGCAGCATCACCGCGGTTATTGACAGCAGCAGGAAGGACAGGAAGAGGAGTTTTCTTTTTGAAATGAATTCCTCCTCGGAAAAAGGCAGCGAGCGGATGGCCGATACCGGCGTTACCCGGGCGCCCGCAAACGCAGGGAACAGTGCGGCCAGGATACCGGTCAGTATGCCGAGTATGAACCCGGTAACAATGTGCTCCGGAGTGATAATGAGCGGAGCAGAGGTCGGATTGTTCAGTTGATATGCAACCGCGATGTTCTGTCCGAACGCTTCCATCGACCCGTGAGCGAGGAGGATGCCGAACCCGATGCCGAGCGCGGATCCGATAACGGACAGGATAAGGGTTTCTATCAGGAATAGATTCACGATCCGTCCACGGGTCGCTCCCAGTGCCCGCAGGATGCCGATTTCTTTTCTCCGGTGCACGACCGTTATAGAAACTGCGTTATAGATGAGATACATGCCCATGCACATGGCGACGAAGCCCATGCTGCTGATATTTCTCTTGAGATTGGAAATGGTTGCTTCGATCTGGCTGGAACGGACAGCGGGCGATTCGACAGTGTAGCCTTCGGGAAGCACGGCCTGTATCCGTTTCCGGACCGCATTCGTGTCTTCGTTGCGCAGAATGCTGACATCGATCCGGTCGATGCGTCCTTCCTTGCCGAATGCCATCTGGGCCGCGAAAATGTCCATGACTGCGAGGCTGTCTGACATGGTTTTTGCCGGGCCGACAGGCTCAAGGAGGCCCCGCACGGTAAGTGAGCGGATTCCGTGAACCGTCTCGATCTCCATGGTTTTGTCCATACCGATATTGTTCAAACCCGCCATGCCGCGGCTGACCAGAATGGAGTCAGGCTTTGCGAGGAACATCAGGGGATCCGGGATCTCGGTGTTGTCATCCGTGACGCGGTAGTCCCGGATCTGGTGATCCTGCAGCATATCCACGCCAATGATCATGATCGATCGGTTCTTGCCGCCGATAAGGTTGGCCGTGGTCTCGATCACGGGAACAGCGTATTCCACGCCCGGAACTGCCTGTACACGTTCGAGCATTGCTTCCGGAAACCCCGACTGCCCCCCCGTTATCTGGAGGCTTGCCCTTCCGGCAATCGACGTGATCGCATCCTCAAAAGAGCGGACAACGCTGGTACTCACGATCCCGATGGAAACGATTGCGGATACGCCGAGGGAAATGCCGCAGATCGCCATGAAGGTCTGGGCTTTGTGCAGTTTCAGGCGTTTAAGACTGATATAGCGGAGCAGGTTGATAAGATTCATGTAAACCTCGTACGTCCAATCTGCTGGTAAATTTATTCATACGCCAACGCTTCGACAATATTCGTCTTGGCCGCGCGCCGGGCCGGATAGAACCCGGCCAGGGCCGAAAGCCCGCCGGACAATACGATTGCCCAGAGGAATGCCCGGTAATCGATCATGTATTGCACGGTCATGCCTGATTCGCCGCGCACCATGCCGTAGACCGCCATCCAGCCGAGGAGTACGCCTCCTGCGATGCCCACGAAACCTCCCACAAGACCCAGGATCATTGATTCCATGACCACGATCCGGCTTATTTGGCGTTTCACGGCTCCGAGAGAGCGCAGGATCCCGATCTCCCTGGTCCGTTCAAGCACCGATGCAACGAGCGTAATGATGATGCCGATGCAGGCGATGGACAGCGTCATCACGTTCAGCGCATGAAAGCTTGAGTAGATCCGGTCCATGCTGGATCGAACTTCACGGTTCCATTCGTCCAGGGTGATCACGTAGACATCGCCTCTCGCTTGCAGCTTGGCAACGATGGCCGCCCGGATCGACTGGAGTTGATCCTTATCGGATATCTTTACGGCGATCCCGTCCGACAAACGGTCATTCCAGAGGCGTTTATACGTGTTGGTGTCCATAAGCACGGAGCCCTGGTCATAGCTGTAGTCGGCGATAACGGCCGCAATTCCGAAGGACACCGGTCCGGCCGGTGTCAGCAGAGATATGACATCGCCGGGCCTCATGCCATGGCGGGCGGCCAGACATTCGCTCACGATCACATTGTTTTGGCCGGGCAGCAGGTCCGTGATGCGCTTTTGATCTCCTTGGAGCACGATGAAGGAAGCGTACTCCAATCTTTTCCTCACATCCACACTTTCCAGCAAGATCCGCGAGTCCCTGAAGGGAATGAATATCCTTCGGTACACGTCAGTGAGCGCCACGCCGGGTATGCTGTCGATATCCTTCCTCACCTCCGAGGGCATGGGTTTGCTTCGCATCGACATACCGGTGATCGAATGGCCCATGGTCACAAGAAGGTCGCATGACGTCTGGACGTTTATCCAGTTGACGATGGTATACTCCAGGGAAACTATGATGTTCGATATGGCGATGAAGAGCGAAAGCCCGAGAAGGACCGCTCCCGATGCCACGGCGTTCCGTCCGATGTTCTTCCGGATGTTCAGCCCGGCAAGACGGGTCGTGGCGCCGAGACGCGGAGACGCGAAGCGATGGAACACTCTCATGAAGACGCGCAGAACGGACGGCATTGCCAGGGAAAGGCCGAGCAGGAGCAGCAACTCCGCGCAGAAAACGATCGTGAATATGATGTTCCTGCCCGGGGCGTGCAGAACGGTGAACAGGATGACCATGACGCCGGCGAGAGCAAGACAGCACAATGAAACGATGAGCGCCCTGGAACTTGCGGACCGGTCGTCATCAGACTGCGGCAGGGAACGGATTGCGGAGATCGGCGCGATCCGGGCCGCGGAACGAGCCGGGAAAAAGGAGGCGAGAAGGGCGGAAACAAACCCGATAACGATCCCGGCCAGCGGATAGCGCCATGAGTAACTGAGCGTCGTCGACCCGGCATAGGTATATTGGTACAGCTGCTCCATGCTCCGGCTGAACGGTTTCAGAGATGCCCAGGCGAAAAATATTCCCGCGCAGACACCGAGGAAAGAGCCGACCAGTGCGATCACCATGGTCTCGGACAGGAAGAGTTTCGTGATCAGTCCGCGGCCGGCGCCCATGGCGCGCAGAATGCCGATCTCTTTCCTCCGCTGCACCACGGCGATCGATACCGCGTTGAAAATAAGATACATGCCGGCCACAAGGGCCGCGAGGCCGAGGGTGCTGATGAACTTGCTGAAATTGGATACCACGACATCGAACTGCCTGGTCCGGCCTGCAGCTGTTTCGACAGTATATCCCTCGGGAAGCGCGGCAATGATGCGCTGACGGACCGCTTCCACCTGTTCTCCCCGGACAAGGCTGACATCGATGCGGTCGATGCGTCCCTCCTTGCCGAAGGCAAGCTGCGCTGCATAGAGGTCCATGATCGCGATGTTGCCGGCAAGGGCCTTTGCCGGTCCTTCAGGGTTCATCAGACCGCGTATCCGAAGGGTTCGCGGACCCTGCACGGTCGATAATGTTATTGTCTGGTCGATGTGGAAACCTTCGCGCTTCGCTATTTCCCGGGTGATGAGCAGAGAGTCGGGTCTTGCCAGGAACAGAAGGGGATCGGGGATATCTGCACTTTCATCGGAGACGCTGTACTCCCGCATGTGGCTGTCCTGAAGCACATCCACACCCAGGACCGTGAGGGCGCGCTCTTTCGCATTTGCGAAAGGTGCTTCTGCTTCGATGACAGGAACGGCATGCTCCACGCCGGCGACCGTTTGGACGCGGTCCAGCATCTCCTCGGGAAAACCCGACTCGGGGCCGAGGACCTGCAGGGCAGCCTTTCCTCCGATTTTTGTGATCGATTCCTCGAAGGAGCGGACGACACTCTCGCTCACGATCCCGATGGACACGATGGTGGAAACGCCGAGCGCGATGCCGCACACGGACATGAAGGTCTGGGCTTTGTGCAGTTTCAGGCGCTTAAGACTGATATAACGGAGCAGATTGACAAGAGTCATGCTGGGATCCTCCGATGGATATATCTTCCGAAAGGGCGCCGTCTTTCAGTGTAATGATACGCGAACCATAGGCAGCGGCCTTGGGATCGTGCGTTACCATCACAATAGTCTGTCCCTGTTCGTTCAGGGACTTGAGGAGCATGAATATTTCCTCACTGGTATGGGAATCGAGGTTTCCGGTCGGCTCATCAGCAAGGAGAACAGCCGGGTTGGTGACAAGCGCGCGGGCAATGGCGACCCGTTGCATTTCACCTCCGGAGAGCTGTTCAGGGCGATGCTCTCCTCTGGCGCCAAGTCCTACTTGCTCCAGCAGGGCAACCGCCTTCGGTTTGATCTCAGAGAGGGAGATGCCTCCGAGCAGCAGGGGAAGGCTCACGTTTTCGATCGCGGTCAGGACCGGGAGAAGGTTGAAGAACTGGAAGATGAACCCGACGCGCTTCCGGCGGATCAGCGTCAGCTCGTTGTCCGAAATGCCGTGGAGCGGCTTGTCGTCGATAAATATTTGGCCGGATGTGGGCTGATCGAGGCCGCCGATCAAATTCAGGAGCGTGCTCTTGCCTGAACCGCTCGGCCCCATGATGGAGAGGAACTCGCCTTTCTTGATAAAGAGAGATATATCCCGTAACGCATGAACTTCCCGTGCTCCCTGCTGGTATTTTTTGCTGGCATTCTTCAACTCAATCATAATTCACCTCGTGGGTTTTACAGTTTAAACTGTTCAAACCGTTTAAGCGGCTTAAACCGTTTTTATTTTTTGATCGCTGCTTTGATCTTCGCTTCGCACAACGTCAGCCACTTGATGTCTGCTTCCGCGTGAAAGAGTCCGGCATCCATCAGCAGTTCAGTGGTAAGCGCATCAGGGGCTTTGGGTTTTTTCTTTAATTCGACTTTCTGGTGAGTGAGCCGGTTCATTTGTTTGAGATAGAGGGTCTTCTGCTTTTCGATCAGATCAAGGACAGGCGCGGGATTGTTCTTGTCCATGAACACGAGTTTAATGAAGAATTCGTCCCTCAGGGCGCGCACGCGGTTGACCGGTGTGGCAAGCCATTCGTCAAGCTCCTTCCTGCCTTTCCGGGTGATGCTGTAGATCTTTCTGTCCGGCCGCCTGTCCTGTGTCTGCCGGTCATAGGTGACGAGATCTTCCTTCTCCAGCCGGTCGAGGGTAGTGTATATCTGCCCGTAGTTCAGGCTCCAGAACTCACCGACCTTTTCGTCAAAGCTGCTTTTGAGTTCATACCCGTGCAGGTCCTTTTCCGCAAGGATGCCGAGCATGGCGTACTTCACAGACATAGATACCCTCCAAATATATAAAAGTATATATATAAAAAGTAGTAAAGAGTCAAGGATTATTTCTGCACCATTCTGTTATTAGGGAAAGAGCCGGCAGGAGATATGCAAAGTTTCCTCTTGAATCAAGAACTTTGAACTCCGAATCTTGATCTCGTCAGCGAGCAGCGCTATTACCTTGTCCCATGCCGAAGACGCGGTCTTTCGAAGACAGCGCCATTCGTCGTATTGCTTACCGCTTCTGAGCCGCGGTGCGTACGGCATGGAAGAGGCCGGGGGTTCGCACACCATGCTGAATTCCTTTTTCAATTCCGCTTCCGGAGCTCGATCGTATTTTATCCGAGGCACATTTGCCGGGGACACAATCTGCCAGGTGGCCGATGAAGACACATTCTTTTCCCAGCGATGTAAAGCGAAAAACAAGGAAATCGCATCCGCTGCCTGCTCAACTTGCGCGGCGGTTTGATTCTTTGACCGCAACTTGTCGGCGAACAACTTCACTTGATCCGTTTTGGCGTCAGGAAGCGGATATTTGGCGCGAAAGTCGAGAAAGTATAGCATCCACTTTCGGTAACCGGCTCGGGAGAACAGCGGGACATTCCGCTGTTTCAGAAGTCCGTCAAATTTAGCCAAAATATCTTTAGGTACAGGTTGCATGGCCGCCGGCGCTCCATAACGTTAAGAAATCTCAACCTTACGAGGTAACAAAAGTATAGTGAACAAATGTTCACTTGTCAAGTGCAGAACAAAAATAATTTTAAAAATGTTTCTGTTTTTTATGCCGTCATTGCGAGGAGCAAAGCGACGCGGCAATCCAGATTTCTTATTCGAGAAAATTATCGCTGCGAGTATTCCAACCTGAATAGTCAACACTTTATCTTGACATGCCGGAAAGCATAAAATATACTCGCGATTAATGAAAAGTTGCAGAAATGCATCAAACTAATACCGGAATTCCGGTATTAGACTGGGCGCATCCACGGCAGCAAAAAAGTGCGCATTATTGATCGAATGTGCATTTTCTCGAAGACTAATACCGGTTTTTCGTAAATCACGGGACGGTTTCCGTCCCTTCAAACACTGGTTAGATTTTAAATTGATATTGGAGGCAATATGATATACCCGGTTGAGGAAATCTTTCGAACAGAAGGAGTGCCCGCATTTACTTTTGTCAATCCTCCAAATTTTAATGAGTTACTTGTTGATATACGTAACCCTGGAAAACCCGTAATTATTGAGGGACAGTCCGGCACAGGGAAAACAACCACGGTTCGTCGAATTATTGAGGAAAACATTTCTGGAGCTCCATTTGTATATCTAAGTGCAAGAAAAGCCAAAGACATTCCCAAAATATTGGTAGCGTTGTCAAGTGGAGACCTGACAAAAGCCCCCCATTTTACGCGCATTATGCATCAAATCCGTTATAGTAATAAGCCAGCCGGACTTTCATGACATTCAGCGCTCCGGCCTCGGTCCACTTGCTCACGTTTACCCGCATATTGACCGTGCGCATGAGTCGCTCCACCTTGCTCGTGGTCTTACCGTCTAATCTCTTCTTGATCGCCGTAAACATATCCGGGCGGGCATTTTCAAGATAAGCGGCTGTGTGAGTATATTCTCTCTCAGCGCACCGCTTTATCAGTTCATCCAGCCGGGCCTTCTTCGAAGCGATCATCGCGGCTATCGTCTGCTTGTCGTCTACAAACGGCCGTATCGCGCAGATTTCCATCAGCTCCACGATCACATACAACCAGTCCTCGCTCTTACGCTTCACTTTGTCCTGCCACAACACATACTTCGCTTGATAGGGAATATGCCACAAGCAGCGCTGAACAATTATCTTCACCTTCCCCTTAAGAGCATCCAGGATGGAGGTGTCGCCGTCGGTGATTAAGGAAAACGGACGGGTGAAGCTCCCCAGAGCCTTGAGACTCTTCTTGAAAAGGTTGTCCCAGGACCCGTTATAATTCCCGATATCAAGGCCCGCCACCCGCACGCCGCCACCCTTCTTGTACTGTATGAACGCCTTCAATTCCTTCCCGCGCTTCTTGATTCCCTTGATGCCGATCCCGGTCCCGTCAGCCTCGCCCTGGGGAAGCTCCTTTTCATCAACCTTGAACTCTATTTCCGACCCCGTCTTTTGGACAGCGCTCCAGACCGTCATCTTGTCCACGGCCCAGCCGAACATCTTGCCGATCTTCTCCGCCACACGAAAGGTTGTCAAGGAACCCAGAAGCCCAAGCTTTCGATAAATTTCTGCCGCTATTCGCTTTTTCGGCTTCATTCCGAGCAGCTTTCGGGTGATGTAGAGCTTACTCCCACAGCGTTTGCAAACAACCTGGAGCTGCTGTAACCAGACCCATTGGTAAAAGGCATGAATCTTAGTCTTTTTCCCGTGCCGCGTCTTCCATGTGAATTCCCGATCATTGCCGCACCCGCAGGCAAAAGGCTTTTTCTTAAGAGCCATCACATGCTCGCCAAAGCCTACAAGCACTTTCTGAATGAAGTCCGTCAAAATCTGCGGCAAAAGCTCGGCAAAGGCGGCGAGTATTGATGAAAGAGAGCTGTCCTTCAAATGCACTTCAAATTGACAATCAAAACTGATGGTGATACCTTTCCTTTGTGGGGTAACACCCATATTGCCCTCCTGTTTTATGGTTAGTTTCGTCCAAAACTATTATCCATAAAATGGAGGGCAATTTGTTGTTACTTCATGTCCAAAGTCTCTCCTTTTCTACACTACCAAAATATTATCTATTGCCGCTGGAACAGAACAGGGGCGCTATGTGATAGACGACTTTCACCGCCTCGACAATGACCGTCAAGAAAAAATTGCGAATCTGATCAAGGTCGCTGCCGAGGATTACGAAGAGGGCTCTCGTTTAAAGATTGTGATTATTGGAATAAATAAAGTTGGCAGCGAGTTAATTCACCTTGTTCACGACATATCAAAACGATGTGGAATTCACCGTATAAAACCCGCACCAATCGAAACCACAAAAGAACTAATCTTGAAGGGCGAGAATAAGCTAAACATCAAGATCAGCAATCATGATTCAATCTACGAAGAAACAAAAGGTGACTATTGGTTAACCCAATTAGTCTGCCAAGCGATCTGCCTTATTAACAACATAACTAAAACCTGCGACACGAAAGTCGGTCTCAATTATGACATTCCAACGCTGAGGCGCAAGGTAACTGACCGGTTAGATCACGCATACAATGAACCTGTCACCGAATTCTGCCGCGGCAATAGATTTCGATCTACAAATGATCCCTACCTTAAATTGTTGAAGTGCGTGAGCGAGCAAGAGAGTTCTATAGTTGATCTCACGGAACTTGCAAATGCTAATCCGAATGTTCGCGGCAGCATCAATAACGTAAAGGAAAAAAGGCTTTCCATACTTATTGATTCTAAGCCCATTTGCGAACGTTATTTTTATTACAACCCGGCCACCAAGCACTTTGCAATAGAAGACCCGGCCTTATTTTATTATGTCAAACATCTGAATTGGGAGGATCTCAGAAAACGGTGTGGGTTCCGTACGGGTGGGCGTGATTTTGATTTCGATTTTGCCATTTCATTTGCGGGAGAAAATAGAAATTTAGCAAAATTGATAAAAGACCAATTGGAAACACTCGATTTCTCCGTTTTCTTTGATGAGCTATTTGAAGCAAATTACTTGGGCCAAGCTTGGCACAAAACCTTCCTGGAAATATTCGGTGACAAGTCCAGATTTATAGCTTGCCTGCTTGACATCCATCATCTTGAAAAAATATGGCCAACATTTGAACGCGAATGTTTTATACCTCGCGTTCCCGAGGCGGCGGTTATTCCTATTTACCTTGATCAAACATCTTTTCCGGGAATCCCCAAAGATATCGTAGGAATACACTTTTCTCAGGCTGGTATACCTCCAGCGGAATTGTCAAACAAAGTAACGGAAGAAATTATTTACAAACTTGTTGCACGAATCGAGAGTATTTAACGTACCATAAAACATCTAACTTGTCGTTCCACGCCGACCGCTTCGCGGCATGTGAACTCGTCGTTGGAAATTTCCAACCACACGCTCGACTCCCGGGTCAGCGGGCCACAAAGTCAAAAGAAAAGGAGAATCGCATATGTCTTGGGATTGGACAATTAAAATTACCGATATAATCATGATCGGCGCTGTCGTCGTAGGCCCAATTATCGCTGTGCGTATTACCGAAGCCTTGAGACACAGAAAAGATTCTCGTGATCGAAAGGTGCATATTTTTAGAACTCTAATGGCCACTCGGTCTGCACCCCTAGCAGCAATGCACGTTGAAGCTCTGAATCTTGTGGAGTTAGAGTTCCAAGCTCCCCCCGATGCATCATCATCTGTCGTTGCCGCAGCTCGTCTATATACGAATCATTTGGCCGACGAACAATACCCAAAAAACATGTGGGGCACCCGGAAGGCCGAATTACTTGTTGACCTCCTGTATGAGATGTCAAAAAATCTTGGATATAATTTTGATAAGGTCCAAATAAAAGCCGGGTCATACTATCCCTCCGCTTACGATGATTCAGATAAAGATAATTACCAAACGAGAAAACTTTGGCTTGAAATCTTGCAAAATAAAAGATTCCTGCCAACCGCTACTATCGCGTTACCACCTCGGCAAGCAACCAAGCCCGACGCTGCCACGTCACTGCCACAAGTAGGCGGCCCCGCTACACCTGACGCGCCAAATTCTCCTGTATCTTGATGTGCTTCCAACCAGAAGATCGAGCCCCACGGGACGGGGCTCATCTTCGCGTTATATTTTAATGCGCGCAAAAACATGTGGAGGCAGGTGGAGCCGGCGAGGCGGAGACATCGACGTGATGCTCCAAGCAATCCTGACGCCGACCGTTGTCCGAGTGATCTATGCAGGCGGCAAGCACGGAGAGAAAGAAGTTATCGGGAGAACTACCCAAAAAAGTCTATGAGCAGATTCCGTTATTCTTGTTGAAGACTTTCCAAGAGCAGTCGACGAGCGTTATTATAAGCTGTTTGATAAACTTCGGATTTATCTGTCGGCGCATAAAGTCGATTAATTTCTTGAATCAGGAGTTTTCGATCGAGGCTCAATTGATCAGCAAGGATGCAAACAATATGGGATAAAATCGATGCAACGGCAAGTATTCCAGAAGTTGCCACATCAGAAACGTGCAATAAATCCTCTGGAGTCACCAATTTTTTATCTTTATCACTCGTCATTTTTCTTACCTCCTTCTTGTTATATGATCATTATATCAGAGAGGGAGAGTCATTAAATAATAGACCCGAACAAGCCCTTGACTGTTTTTGCAAGGTTCATCGCCTTCGCACGAAAGGCAAATGGGCATGGGGGCAATAGGCGGTTATGGCTGTTAAATTGATACAATCCAAGAGTAGGTAAAAATGAAAAGTATACATTTTGAAATTTTAAAAGACGTTGAGTTCGAAAACTTTTGTTTCGACTTGCTCGGTGAAATTGGATTTGTAAATATTGATTGGCGAAAAGGAACAGGATTATCCACAAGCCCAGCGGATCGTGGAAGGGACATCGTTTGCGAGTACGAACATGTCGACGTAGATGAAAGCAAACACTTTGAAAAATGGTTTGTCGAGTGCAAACACTACGAAAAAGGCGTGCCTCCTGAAAAACTGCAAGGTATCTTAGCTTGGGCCGAGGCAGAGAGACCTCATACAATTCTAATTATTGCTTCAAGCTTTCTTGCTAATGCAGCAAAAGACTATTTGGAAGATTACCAAAGAAATCGAAAGCCACCATTTCGCATTAAGTATTGGGAGAAACCCAATTTAGAAAAGATGGCCTCACCAAAAAGGCGCCTTTTAAGAAAGTACGATTTAGTTGGAATACCGGAACGGACAATAAAGGAAATTTTGGCGGTCGAAGAAGAGCTCACCACGAAGGTTTGGTATAACAGGCATTTGGTATTGCGGGAACGGATTGAGGAAGGAAAAGAGAAGGTCAATTCAGAAATATGGAAAGGTGCTCTAGCGTCCGCCAAAAAAGTCGAAGAAAAATACGGAAAGGATAATCTCGGGCCGTATGATGATTTTGACTGGGGAATGATGAACGGTAAATTGTCAGCACTTCGATGGGTTCTCGGAGAGGATTGGGATGAACTATACACCTAATTTGAGATGTCATAACATGCGGCTCGAATGAGGCCGGGAAAGCCGCCCGGCTCCTCAGCCGCGTGTTATTTTTTAAATATCGAGCATAGCTATGGTCCCAAGAGAGAAAACACTAAGCAAACTCAAAGAACAAGTTTATATCAACGCGGTCCGGCTGTTCGCCGACGCATGCTCGCTCTTCGAGAGGCGATCCTATCCGTCAGCATTTGCGTTTGCCATCTTATCACTTGAGGAACTGGGCAAACTTGAAATGGTTGATCATATTTGCGACGATATCTCTCTTAATCGTCACGTCAATGGTCAAGAATTTTTAGACCATCTTTTTTCAGGTCCGATGTTTTTCAATCATAAGAATAAGCAAATGTGGGCATCCGATCCGATGCGTAATTACAAGAAAAAGAGGCTCAAAGATATTTCTGATGGCGTTCTGGATCGGGCTAAGCAAAACGCTATCTACGTCGGCTATCATAAGCGCCGAATTCGCACTCCAATGATGCTCAGTTCAAGGAAGGCGTACTCGGAGCTAACAATTGTGTTTCGTAAATTTAAGGAAGTCGGTGATCTCGGGTTTAACGGATTTGACTGTTGGTCTAATGCAGCTTCGCGTGCTAAAGCAAAACGTTTTTTCATTAAGGTCGAGAATTCGTATTTCAATCTGAAAAAGCCAAAATGAACCAAATCGTGAGTACTCATGATGACTACTATGAAAAAGATAACATCGGCTCTGGGCCTAGCTTATTTAGCATTTTTACTCCATAGTGCCATTTGGCGAACATGGTTTGCGCTTTTCATAGAGAAGCGAATTTTTACAGACGCTGCAGGGATTAACACAAATTTATTAGTAGAACAAATACCGGTAATGCTAATTTTCTTGTTAATTGGCATATCAGCCTACTTCATTTTCGATTCAAAATTCCCACACATATGGCCGATATCGGTGGGGCTTATTGATTCCTTGATAAGAATACTGACAAATAAAACCTCGTTCACCGCTGATGCCGATATCGCTGATAAAATAAATTTCTTTTTTACATATGCATATCCGCCACTGTTTGCTTTCTTTGGTGCTTATACTGCTGATTTGTTAACCCGAAAAAAAGTACGATCATAACAACTCCGTCGAGAGAAACGCTGAGAACCGCGTTCCTCACGTCGGCGTTAGATTCAATAAACCTGATGCGAGAAGATACAATGAAAAAATTACTCCGATTTCTAATACCCTTAATAGCAACAGGTACAATGGCCACTCTTTATTTAATTTTTGAAGTTCGTATCCTGCAATTATTATCCACTTGGCCAAAAGAAACACAGCCACAAAACCTACTGCGAATAACATTTGGCCTCGCCAGCTTATTAATATTAGGTCTTTCATATTGGGTACTCGATCTTAAAGGACAACACAAAACGAATATTTCCGATAACCAACCGACTCCTTCCACTTTTCCTTGGAAATACCACGACAAAATATCACTCGAATTAGACTCCTATCATGATGTTTTAACCAAGCACGGTAAACAATTCTTCCGAATAACCCTCAAAGATGTTTCTCGAAAAAAGATGCCTCCACCCTATGAATCAGATCACATGCCAGAAGAAATTATGACTGACGTGGCTACGGTCGGATTCAGTCATGGATTTATGCTCACTCATGGCGCCCGTATAAAGAAAGTCGAAACCTCGCCGCTCTTCGACGAATACTGCTATGACATGAGCAAGATCGAAAACGACGAGGAAGATCGGTACTCTGTATTCTTCTTTAAAACCGAACACGTTGATGACGGCGAATTCTTTTTCCGATGTTACGTTGACCATATCAACCCAACCAAGAAAGAGGCAGAGCTGAACATATATTTTATTTGGACGAATAATTCTAATAAATCAAAAGATAATTCCCTTGTTTTACCCGCTACATCGAAAAAACTGCCTAAGCCAGTTGATCTTGATGAGACACAAATAAACATTCTTAAATACCTCGCAGCCTGTGGCTCTACTTATATTCCTCTTTATACAATTATGTCTGATTGCGGTCTTTCTGAGCAAATTGTGCTTTACCATTTGCAAGAACTCGTAGACAGACGCATGATAGAATGCAGCAAGGTTAATTATCAAACGATGTGGTCTATAGATCATGCCGGTCGTGCGTATCTTGTAAAACATAAGCTGATTTCTTAAATTCACTTGCAGTACGAATGCAGAGTATTCCAACCTGGCGCTCGACTGCGACGCGCCAAAGGCGGCGCGTCAGCGCCGCGTTAAAGTCCGAGGCATTGGAGGATTTATGTTATTTCATTTACGATTGTTAGTTGCGGCAGTGTCATTGCTTGCTATTCTTACTGGTTGCGCTACCTTAAGGGTCGATGCTGATGCAATAGCTAAAATGAAGAGAGTGGGCGCAATCTCACTGACTGCCCATGATTTTCAACGTCGCCATACAGGTCTTACAGTCTTTGGAAACGAATTCGAGAAACAGGATATCTCAACATGGAAAGTCGATGACGAATACGATTTACAAATACAAGGCGCTTTAGAAAAACTAGGACTTTTTCAAGTAGTTCACGTCTCTCATGATCGAAGCCAATTTTACCCGGTATATGACCTGAACGGCCCGTGGGATGCTCCCGCATTCCGAACTCCTAAATGGAGCGCAGTGGAAGAGAAACTACGCGATTTCGCCAGAGTCAATTCACTTGATGCTATCGTTCTTGTTATCAAGGGTGAAATAGGTGATTTCTTTACGGGAGCTCTTGGTCAAGTTATGAGAGGAGCAGGTTTTTATTCACGAGGAATGGGTGATTCTACGGGCTTCTCAATCCTTCATCTCGTTGCTACCGTTGTAGTTATAGATGGTCCAACTGGGAAACCACTCGCAACCAGATTTCTCACCCGCGTTCAAAAAAGCTGGCGGGCTGATCTTAAAACCATGCCAATGGTTGATGTTACATCTGACCTCTCGCGCTTAAAATTCAACGAACTTACCGCCGCTAATATAGCAGATGTGAGAAGCAAATTAATTGAGTTGCCTAAGGATACTTGGGAACCTACGTTCCGGGCTATGTTAATGTCAGAGATAAAATAGATGCACTTTCTGGTCGAATTCAGTAAAGCTGAGATAAAATCAGTTTTTTAACCTCGCCGTCGAGAGAAACGCTGACAACCGCGTTCCTCACGTCGGCGTTAGTCCATGAGGTTCTATGATAGAACAGACATTAAAAAAGGCTGACGATAGAATTCTGACATTTGTTCGAAAGCATTACCGCCAGAATTTAAGCGCCCCGACGCCTTATAAACTCCACTCCATTTCTACGTTTGTAGCTGTCGGTTTATCGATTAACTCCATTTCACCATTTTTCTATAACGGATACGATACATTCGGTAATCTATTTGCGGTATTCCGTGTGATTTACGGCTTATTCCTGATTGCACTTTACATCAATACCTATTATTACTGGCGAGTATTCTTTGAGTTAAGAAAAGAAGGCGTCGTTTCCGACAAGAATCTTTTTTTCTCTGAATCAGCAAACCTACCAAGGAAAATAGCTTTCTTTGTCGCCCTGGTAATTGATACAATTCATATTCTGCGCTCTCAAGTCATCCCGACAGATTTACAAGTAACACTAAGAAAAATAAGATTTGCGACCCAAGCCGAATTTATTCAAGACGCTGGACAAACCATATTTTACAATCTCATTTTTGCCATCATTGCAGTTGAATGCGTCCGACTGATGTATAGCAAATCCTTTTCATGGACCAATGCGAAACATTTCAGGATTGTGGCGCTGATCACGATTATTTTTTCTGTTGTTCAATTATTCTCTCGATACTACTTTAGCGGGCACGGTATGTTTTGGTAAATTCTGATTCTAAAGAGGCGGGTCTCATCATTGAAAGACTTCGTACCTTGGAAATGTCATATTTGTCGCAGCGAGTTCGATACGTCGAGGGGCGGTATATGCTCTCTATGTAATAAAGCCACTTGCCGCAAACATCTCAAGCAAATCGGAAAGAAAATGAAGCTCGAAACAAAATGGGTATGCACTGACTGTATATCAATCGAAGAGATGTCAAGGAACAAATGACATCGAAGATTTCTAACGAAAACGCTCGAGAGGGTCGCTGAAAACCGCGCCCCTCAGCGTCGCGTTGCGAATAAGCCCCGGGATAAAGAGGAGTTCATATGGATAAATTACGTGAAAGAGTAATTGAGGTGTTCGCGAAAGATGACGCGAAGTGGGACAAGTGTTTTGTCGATCTTAACACTCTTGGATACGTTACAAACGCTAAATTCAGTGCATATAGTCCGCCAAAGGACAATGAAGAGAAAGCTGTCTACGACCGCGCATGGAATAAAGAAAAAAATAAACAATAATAAGCTGCAACAGGACCTTTTCAAGGCTGGAGGTCTTCATGCTCCATCGAATCGAACAGCGCCCGGGAAAAGAATTCCGCGGGCTGATCGAAAAGTTCTGGCTGATGCCGCGTAAGGGAAGGGCCGGCCAGTGGCTTCTCGACGCGCCGCCGGACGGCAGCTTCGACCTCGTGTTCATCCTTGCCGGATCGCGCTGTAAGGTCCTTTACGTCGGTCCCTTCACCAAGCCGAAGCATATCCCTATGTTCAACAACTGTGACTACTTCTGCGTGTGGTTCCGTCCGGGGATCATGCCGCGCGTGGCGGATGTCGCACCCGGCGACCTGGTGGACGGTTGGGCGGACCTGCCGAGGGTGCTCGGCACAAACATCGACGAGCTGGGCGAGCGGCTTTCTCGTGCCGGTAATCTTGATGCGAAACGGAGTTTCATGGAAGATTTTTTCCATAAAGCCGGTTTGGCGTCAGTTACGCCGAAGGGGATATATCGCGGCGCAGCGGAACTCGTCGAGTCGTCACGTGGAATGATCAGGGTGGACGGGCTCGCGGAAAACCTGGGCGTCACGACCAGGACCCTGGAGCGGATGTTCCGCGAACATGCCGGCATGTCGCCGAAAAAATTCATCCGACTCATCCGGTTCCAGAACGTCCTGTCGCAGCTCCGCTCCGGCGCGGCCAGGGCGAACCTCGCCGATCTTGCCTGCGAGTGGGGCTATGCCGACCAATCCCACTTCATCCGGGATTTTAAATCGCTGATGCAAACATCTCCCGGCGAGATCTGAGTCAATCCATCGTGTCGCATTTTTACAATACACCGCAAGCCCTTTCTGATAGAATCCTCCATAAATAAAATCAGGAAGGAGAAAATCAATGTTCGATCTGCGCACAATTCTCGCACTGGTATTGGTCGGAGTTTTTACGCTTCCGGCCGCGGGGAATGGAGGGGAAATGAAATCAGGTTTTGCGGAAGTAAATGGCACAAAACTGTACTACGAGATGAAAGGGAACGGGCCGGCCATCGTCTTTATCCACTCGGGCGGTTTTGACCGCAGGACCTGGGACGACCAGTTCTCCGCTTTCTCGGACCGGTATACGGTGATCCGCTACGACGTGCGGGGCTACGGTAAGTCTCCTGCGCCGACAAAGCCCTATTCCGACGACGAAGACCTGTACCAGCTGCTCTCATACCTCAAGGTCAGCAAAGCGCATATCATTGGCTTGTCCATGGGTGGAAGAATCGCCATCGATTTCGGTCTCGCCCATCCCGATATGGTCGCCACGCTGGTCCCGGTTGCGCCGGGATTGAGCGGCTTTCCCTTTACGCCAGAGGATACGATCGAGCTGATGAAGATCATCTGGTCGATCCAGAACGACGATGGGACCCCCGCAGGGGAAGCATGGCTCCGGAGCGCGTATAATGCGGCTGCCATGGAGAACCCCGAGGTCGCGGCAAAACTGCGGCCCATTGCCATTGAAAATTCCCGGGTATGGCTGATCAACATCTTTTTCCCCCGTCCGCCTTTTCCGTTGGCCGTTCAGCGCCTGGCTGAAATCCGCGTTCCAACACTTTTGATCAGAGGGAATCGCGATGTTCCGATGATCACAAAGATAGTGGAGACTCTTGAAAAAAACATTCCCGGGGCGAAAAAGGTGATCATACCGGGTGCGGGCCATATGGTGAATGTAGAAAAGCCCGAACAGTTCAACAGCACGGTGCTTGATTTTCTGGCCAAACACTGAGGGTGATTCATGAAGATGCGAAAGGTACTTCAAATCATCGAATGCAGCGGGAGCGAGTACGAAATCGGGAGGCAGTACGGGGAGCAGGCGCAGGAGCATCTCCGGAAGTCCGTGGCCTTGATGTTCTCGACCATGAAGCACATGCCGTATCGGGCGGAGGAAGACGCTGTGACTGCTGCCGCCCGAAAGTTCTTAGACAACGTTCGAGCCTTTGACCCTGGGGCGCTGGAGCGAGTGAAAGGGATGGCGGACGGCGCGGAAATATCGTTTAAAGAGCTCTTCGCCCTGCAATGCTACAGCGAGTTGTTCGTCAACTATCCCGGTTTGGCCGGGATGTGCACGTCTTTCGGCGTGGCCGATGAGGCAACAAAGGGCGGGGTGACCATCCTCGGCCAGAACGTGGACTGGCATCCCGATGCCACGCTCGATCTGCTCCGAATCGAGTGCAATGACGGAAGCCGAATGTTCGGTCTCTTTCTCAACGGATACGGGGCCTATTATCTGACTTCAAACGGGATGGGAAGCTGCGCGAACATGACGCTTTGCCCATCCGCACCTGTGAGGAAGCATGTGCCGTTCGCATTCTACCTGTACACTGCAATGCGCCGAAGGAGCGCGAAGGAGGCAATGGACGTTCTCTGAAAGCATCGCGGGGCGTCGGTTACATCCATATCGGAGACCGCACAGGGTTTCTGTCCGGCATCGAGAGCGTGTACGACGATTATGCCATCGTCGAGCCGCGGGACGGCGTGCTCGTCCATGCTAATCATTATGAGACCGAGAAGTACAAGAAAACCGACGGAGCATATACCTATATCCAGGATTCATTCCATCGCGCAGACCGTCTCCGGGCTCTCATCGACGGCGCCCACGGCTCCATCACGCCGGAAGTCATGATGGAATCTTTATCGGACCATGCAGGCCATCCCAAATCCATCTGCACGCATGTCGATCCCGCGAAGCCGGCCATGTTCGCGAGTATGTCCTTGTGTTCCCTTATTATGATTCCAGGAGAGGGGAGAATGCTTATTTCCTTCGGACCGCCGTGCGAGAACGAATACGTGGAGTACCTGCTCTAGTCTGCGCTTTATTCCGCAATTCGAGATCCGCAATCCGCAATGGGAAATCATTCATACGACAGCGCCTCCACGATATTGGTCTTTGCCGCCCGCCGGGCAGGATAGAGCCCGGCAAGGACGGCGAGCAGCATCGATAAGACCAGTGCCCAGCCGATAGAAACAAAGTCGACATGATAGCGCAGGCTCGCGCCGTAGTCGCCCCGCAGAAAGCCTTCAAGGCTCATCCATCCGATGATCATTCCGGCGCACGCGCCGAGCGAGCCCCCGATGATGCCGAGAAGAATTGATTCGACCACGACGACGCCAGAAACCTGACCACGGAGCATTCCGATCGATCTGAGAATCCCGATCTCGCGGGTCCGCTCGAGCACGGACGCGAGAAGCGTGACGATGATGCCGAGACCGGCAATGAGCAGCGTGATCGCGTTGACCGCATGGTTTACGGCAAATCCCTGGTCGATGATCTTCCGGATCTCGTCCCGGAATTCCTTTGAAGGGAGCGCGAACAGTTTACGGTCCTTTCCAAACCTGCTCACGAGCTCATCCCGGACGGTCTGTACGCTTTCTCCCGGCTTTACCTTTACCGAAAAGGAATCCGCGAGGTACTCTTTCCAGTAACGCTGGTAGGTATGGATATCCATGAGGATCGAGCCGGAATCGGAGCTGTAATCAACATTGATCACGGCTATGGCAAAAGCAACCGGGCCCTGCGGCGTCGGGAGCATGATTGTATCGCCGGGCTTGAGGTGCTCCTGGCGGGAAAGGGCCTCATTCATTGCTATGTAGTCCCCGCTCGGCAGCAGCCGCTTCATGTCTGCCCGGGTTCCCCTGGCTGTCAGGAATGGGCTGTATTCCATCCTCCTCGGGACGTCAAGGGCCAGGAGCAGGATCCTTCTGGCGCGATAGTCCACCCAGATTTTTCTGAACGGATCGGCTGAGAGGACACCCGGCACTTTTTCAATAGCTTTCCACATTTCGACCGGCATGGGGATGTTCTGGGCCCCCGTCGACGCGACGGGATGGCCTGAGGTTACGATGATGTCTCCGCGCACATAGGAGTCTATCCATTCGATCACTGATGTTTTCGTGCTGTAGATGATTCCTGCCGAACTGACAAATACCGATATCCCGTAGAATATTGCCGCGGCCGCGACCGAGTTCCTTCCGATGTTCTTCTGGAGATTGAGACCGGCGAGTCTTCCCGCCGCTCCGACGCGCGACGAGAGCGCATACCGGAAAAATACGAGGAAAACCTGGAGCACGGTCGGCATGGCCAGCGAAATGCCGAGCAGCAGCAGTATTGTCGCCGTGAACATGGTTGTCGTGGTATGCAGAAGGCGCGAGGACGGAAAGGTTGTATAAAGGAAAAGAAGGACAAGGGCGCAGGAAACAAACAGGAGAGAGGTCAACCTGAGCTTCGCGTGCGACAGGAACCCGTCGTCCGAGTAAGGGACGGACCGGATGGCCGAGATCGGGCTGATGCGGGTGCTTGTGACAGCAGGGAATAGGGCCGCCCCGAGGCTGGCGATGATGCCGGTCACAAAGCCTATGACCAGATTGGGCCAGGAGATTGCTATCTCCGTAACCGAAGTACGGACATACAGTTCCGAAACGGCATCGGTGACCGCGCCCATGGCGGAACGGGCGAAAAATATGCCGACGCCCACCCCGATCGCGGATCCGATGATCGCCAGAACAAACGTTTCGCCGAGAAAAAGCGAGATGATCTCTTTGCGGGTCGTGCCGAGTGCCCGGAGAATGCCTATCTCTTTTCTTCTCTGGACAACCGAGATTGAGACGGCGTTGTATATCAGGTACATCCCTACGAAGACCGCGATGAAGCTGATAAGGTTGATGTTCTTCTGAAAATTGGATACGAGAAGCTCGACCTGCCTGGTCCTGCCTTCGGGAGTCACGACGTTGTATCCTTCGGGCACGGCCTTTTTGATCCGGTCGCGCACGGTCTCGAGGTCTTCGCCGCCAAGCAGGCTGACATCGATCCGGTCGATCCGCCCTTCCTTCCCGAACGCCATCTGGGCGGCAGGATAATCCATGATCGCAATGTTCCCGCCCATCGTCCTTGCCGGGCCTTCCGGATTGAGCAAGCCCCGCACGCGGAAAGTCCTGATGCCCCGGACCGTCTGCACCTCTATTGTCTGGTCGATTTTGATGCCTTCGCGCTCGGCAAGTTCCTTGGTCAGGATAATCGAGTCGGGACGCGCGAGGAAGAGGAGGGGGTCCGGGATATCGGCGTTCTCTTCCGAAAGCTTATAATCCCGGATATTACCGTCCTGCAGAACGTCAACGCCGAGGATCATCAGGCTCGGCTCTTTTGCTCCGACCAGGATTCCCTGGGTATCGATGACCGGGACCGCATACTCGACACCCGGTACATTCTGAACCCGGTCAATCACGCTCTCGGGGAAGCCGGAAGCGGCTGCGGTGACCTGGAGCGCCGCCCGGCCGGTTACGCGGTTAATAGAGTCCTCGAAAGAGCGCAGCACGCTTTTATTGACGATCCCGATAGAGATGATGGCGGCCACACCAAGACAAATGCCGGAAATCGTCATGAGGGTGTGCACCTTCTGAAGGCGGATACGGCGCAGGCTGATGTGTTTTACGAGATTAAGAAGGTTCATAGGAAAAAGATCATTGCATATTGCAAAATGTAAATTGCAAACTGAAAAAATATTTTAAGCCGCCAGGATATAAACAAATTTACAATTTGAAGTTTGCAACATGCAATATGCAATGCATTTCAGTTCTAACGGCATCTCGTCGCCTTGTCCTCCGCGATACAGCCGTCCTTGAGCATTATGGTTCGCGTACCGTGCAATGCCGCCTTGTCATCGTGGGTCACCATCACGATCGTCTGTCCGTCCGCATGGAGCCCCTCGAGGAGCCGGAATATTTCCTCGCTGGTATGGGAATCCAGGTTCCCGGTAGGCTCGTCCGCAAGGAGCACTGCCGGATTGGCGATCAATGCCCGGGCGATCGCGACGCGCTGCATCTCACCGCCTGAAAGCTGCTCCGGACGGTGCTCGATACGGCCGCCGAGCCCGGCTTTATGCAGAAGCGCTTCCGCCTTCGGCTTCACTTTCGAAAAGGGGATGCCTTCGAGCAAAAGCGGCAGCGCCACATTCTCGGCCGCGGTCAGGATCGGCAAAAGGTTGAAGAATTGAAAGATGAATCCGACCTTTCTTCGGCGCGTCAGCGTGAGCTCGTCGTCGGAAATGCCGTGCAGCGGTTTGCCGTCGATGAAGATTTCGCCCGTTGTGGGCTGATCGAGCCCGCCGATGAGATTCAGAAGCGTGCTTTTTCCCGAACCAGAGGGTCCCATGATGCTCAGGAACTCTCCTTTCCCGATCGTAAGCGAAACATTCCTGAGCGCCTGGATCTCCTTGGCGCCCTGGTGATAGGTTTTGCCGGCGTTCTTAATCGTAATCATCAGCGACCTCTTAGTCTATTTCTATGCCGACCGAAATCATATCCGAAACCGTATCGGCGATTGTTTTCAGGGAAAAGCTTTTGGGATTGAATATCCATTGAAGGAGCAGCCCGTCAAATATCGCAATAATCGCCGATGCGGCATTCGCAGGATTTACTTTTTTAAAGTCCCCGGTTTTGATGCCCTCCCTGATCAGGGCAGAAAGGATGGAGCGGGCATCATCGTAAATTTCGTCGAACCGTATTCTGGTGGACGACCCGCCTTTATGCATGGCCCAGAAATCCAGCAGGATATACCCGAAGTCGCGCCACTGCTCGAAGGCGAGAAGCGCTGACCTGATAAGGAGGTGCAGCTTTTCCCGGGGCGGCAGGGTCCTGTCCACTTCAAAAATCCGCCGGTGCAGTTCGATCTTCATCTGTTCGAAGAGGGCAAAAAAGATATCGTCCTTGCTCCGGAAATATTCGTAAATCGTGCCTTTGCCGATTCCGGCTTCAACGGAGACATCCTCCATCTTGGCAGATGCGATCCCTTTCCGGGCAAATACCGCCCTGGCTGCGTTCAGGATCGTTTTTTTCTTTTCTTCCTTATCCACGACCTTGGGCGACATGTCCGCTCCTTAAAATTTGACTGACCGGTCGGTCATTAAAAATATAGTTATTCGAGCGGTATTTGTCAACGATATTTTTTCCACGTTCAACCTCATTGATTTCACTGCTGAGAAGTCTGTTTCAAAAAACGCACATTTATGTTATAACGTGGCAGTTTGTTCTGATTCCAGCCACAAGTCGCAGGCCTTCAGTCATCCCGGCTGACCCGGCGTTTTGGCAACAGCCGGGAAGGGCGTCAAGAAGGACCCGGTTTAAACGATATTCCCGAGAAAGCCCCGGGGAATGACTTGATATCCGGTTTGTATCGATTGCTTTTAAGGTAACCGAAGGAGGACGTCATATGAAGGTAATTGCATTTAACGGCAGCGCGCGGAAAGAGGGGAACACCGCTATTCTGCTCAATCTCGTTCTGGATGAACTGAAGAACGAAGGTGTCGAGACGGAGCTGTACAGCCTGGCGGGAAAACCGATCCAGGGTTGCATCGGATGCTTCAAGTGCTTCGAGAAAAAGAACCAGCGGTGCAACGTGGAAAAAGACATCGTGAATGAGTGCATCGAAAAAATGATCGATGCCGACGGCATTTTGCTCGGTTCACCGACGTACTTTGCCGATGTTTCGGCGTCCATGAAGGCGCTTATTGAACGGGCCGGCATGGTCGGCCGAGCGAATACCGATATGTACACCCGAAAAGCAGGAGCAGCGGTTGTCGCGGTGAGGCGCGCCGGAGCCATCAATGTTTTTAATTCTCTCAATTATTTTTTCTCGATAAGCGGAATGATCATTCCCGGGTCGACATACTGGAATATCGGCATCGGTCGCCAGCCGGGCGAGGTGAACAACGATACGGAAGGCGTGCAAACGATGAAAAACCTCGGTAAGAATATGAGCTGGCTGCTTAAGAAAATTCGTAGTTAATGCGTGCAGCCGAAACGTACTCTGTCCGGTTCTTACCTCGCGAACGCAAAGTTGACGCCCATGACCCTCGTGAGGTACAATAAGCAGCGCTGCATTTTTTTATCCGCAGATTACGCAGATTTCGCAGATAAAAACAAAACCAGAATTCCGGTTAAAATCTGCGTAAATCTGCGAAATCTGCGGATAGAAGGGTTTTTTCTCAGATTTGTCTTAATGCCGTTCTGAAAAGAAGCTGAATGGTTACGAATTTATATAGATGTTTAATTCGCAAAACATAATAGAGATATCATCCGTCTACAAGACGTACACAGGGTCCGACAAGCCAGCTGTGGATGGAATAACCCTTTCCGTGCGGAAAGGCAGCTTCTTCGGCCTTCTCGGCCCCAACGGCGCGGGAAAGACGACGATGTTGTCGATCCTCTGCACCCTGCTCAGACCGGACTCAGGAGACGTTTTCATATCCGGCATTTCTACAAAAGACGGCATAGCAAAGATCAAGGGGACAATAGGGTATGTGCCGCAGGACATAGCCTTGTATCCCACACTGACCGCTCGTGAGAACCTGAAATTTTTCGGAAAAATGCAGGGACTAAAGGGCGCTTACCTCAGCGAAAGAATTGATTGCTGCCTTGATGTAGCCAACATGAACAACCTGGCGGAAAAACGCGTCGACACCTTCTCCGGCGGGTTAAAACGCCGCTTGAGCCTTGCGGTCGGCCTCATTCACAGCCCGCAGATACTTTTTCTTGATGAGCCCACGGTCGGCATAGACCCCCAGTCCAGGCACTTCATTTATGAAAGCCTGAAGCATATGAACGCGGACGGGATGACCATCGTATACACGAGCCATTATATGGAAGAGGTCGAATATCTGTGCGAAGAGATAGCCATCATGGACAGGGGAAAGATTATCTCGACGGGAAAGGTAGCTGAACTTCTCGCACGTCATGGGCAAGGCGTTATAGAAATAAAGACCGACGCACGGATTTCAGAAGCAGTGGAGAAGCAGCTCATGGCCCTGCCCAGCGTATCCATGGTTGGATGTAAAGACAAGACGCTCACGTTGATAAGCCGTGCGCCGACCAGGACCATTGCGGACGTTATAGCGCTGTTTGAACACCGCGGCATAGGCATACTGTCGCTTGTGCACGGTGCGGCGAATCTCGAACAATTCTTCATGTCGCTCACGGGAACGGTCGTTCGCGAATAGGGGCTTGCAGTGGAAAAACTCCTGGCATCGATAACAAAGGAAGTAAAGATCATTTTCAGGGACAGGGAGGCACTTCTGATCCTGTTTGCCATGCCTCTTGCCTTTGTGCTCATCATGTCCCTGGCCCTTCAGAACGTTTTCAAGGAAAAGGGCGGCGGTGCTGTCTTCAACGGAGCAATACTGGATTTGGACGGCGGCAAGGTGGGGAAGGCCATTGTCAAAGGGGTTTCCGAAGTCAAAAACATAAATGTGAAAAAGGCCGAGGGCATTGACGAGGCCCAAATAAAGAAAGACATAGCCGCCGGCGTATACAAGTTCGGGATCATTATCCCGGAGGGGTCCACCCGGACCGCAGGCCGGGAAATGGGTGGAAAGTCGCCGAAAGCGGGATTGCAGACCGTAAACGTGCGCGTGCTCGTTGACCCCGCGATGCGGGCCGACCACCGAAACCTCATAATCTCGGTCGTCAACCAGACAGTCCTGGGAGTGGAATTGAAGCTCCTGGCCGACAGACTGATTTCAGTCGCGGCAGCAATGCCTTTTGGAAATTCCGCCGTGGCGCAGGACATTAAAAAGACCCGCATATTTGCCGACTTGAAGGCGGAAAACATTTCAGGGGAAAACGCGGAGATGCCGACTTCGGTCCAGCAAAGTGTGCCGGGCTGGTCTCTCTTTGCGATGTTTTTTATAGTAATCCCTCTTTCCGTGGCCTTTATCAAGGAACGTCAGCAGGGAAGCCTGGTCAGGGTCATGTCCATGCCTGTGCCTGCATGGGCAATAGTGATGGGCAAGGCCATTCCCTTCTTCTTCATAAACCAGGCCCAGCTGATACTGATGCTCTTTGTCGGAATGTATATTGTGCCTCTTTTGGGCGGGGAATCGCTGGTCATAGGGAACTCTCCGGGGGCGCTGGCGGTCCTTGCCTGCGGCGCAAGCGTTGCGGCCGTAAGCTACGGCCTCATGGTTTCCACCTTTTGCAAAACCGTTGAGCAGGCCACTACCTTTGGCGGGACTTCCTCCATTATCTTCGGGGCGCTCGGCGGGGTGATGGTACCCACGTTCGAGATGCCGTCTTTCATGCAAAAGTTGAGCGTAATATCTCCGATGTCCTGGGGACTTGAGGGCTTCCTTGATATTTTCGTACGCAACGGAACCGTACGGGACGTAATGCCGGAGGCGCTGGCCCTTATCGCTTTTTCCGTTGTTTGTGCGTCCGTCGCGGTCTGGCGGTTCAGGACCATCACGAGCCGTTCCTGATGTTATTTAATGCTTGAAGATTTCTAACTACTCAGGTCATTTTTTTATCCAGAGATTACGCACCCTGCACTCGCGCGGGCACTCGTAAGCGCCGGGTGCAGGCAGATTTCGCAAGGCAAAACAAAACCCGAACTCTGGTTTTAAAATCTGCGTCCATCTGTGAAATCTGCGGATAGAAGTTTTTTCTCAGATTTGTCTTAAGGTCGCTCTGAAAGAAGCTGAATATTACGAAGATTGCGTGTGTGCTTTGTGGTAAGGCGTATTGCGAGAATCGCAAAAATGAGGAGGTTTTACAGTAATGAAGGGTTCGCAGGATACTGAATTTAAGCTGAAGATAAAGAAGCTGATTTTACAAACATGCCGGATCGATGCCGCTCCCGAATCCGTGCAGGACGACTTGCCCCTTTTAGGCCAGGATTCAGTCCTGGGCCTTGACTCCCTGGACACCCTCGAATTGTGCGTGGCGTTGAAGCTGGAATACGGCCTGCAGATACACGACAGCAAGGAGGCCATGCGGATCATAAAATCCGTGAACGCCCTTGCGGACGCGATTCAGCCGGGATAACCGGTCATGCGATCATCTTGAGTATAAGAGCGTAGATTTTCTTTTCCCTGTCCGCGCAATCTTTCAGCATATCGGAAAGTTCATTGAAAACTTCGTTCCCGCTGATGTGGCCTTTGCAGAGTTGGGCGCCTTTTACGGCAAAGGCCCTCCAGCGGTCCCCGGTCTCACCCATCATTTTGGAGGCTTCTTTTAGCGCAGGGAGGCCCATGGTCTCCGAGGCCTCCTGCAAAAAAGCGGCATACATGAAACGGAAGCCCGCCCCGCCGGTGCCGATCTCTTCCTGCATGCGAACCACTGAACCGACATTAAGGACGGCCTTTGCAGCGTCCATTTTTACCGGCCATCTCCTGAACTCGCGCGCCAGGTAGTGCATGCCCCGGATCCCGAAAAACGGGAGGGGTATCGAGGTCATGCGTTTGCAGCTTTCGCGCAAGCTCTTCCTGACTGCAGTTTTCATGTCGAACGAGGCCGGAATGGAAACAGGATAGAACAGATGGCCCTTCGGCGCAAAGATGCCTTTCGCAAAACGCGCCCGCCTAAGATCGGCGGCCGGGCACTTCACGATGTGGTCAAAGACCGGATCGCTTATCAGGTAATCGTCGCCTTCCTTGCCGAACACAACGAGATGGTGGGCGTTAAACTGAAAGCGCATTTCTCTCGGGAAATACGGAAGCCAATACACGTTGGTCCTGAGTCCGACCGACATCCCATTCGCCAGCAGGGAATCGAGTGTTTCCATTCCTTCAGCCTCATCGCGGAAACGCATCGTCTTCACTCCGATAGCAAGCCGCTTGCAGGCTTTTTTTACAATGGCGCCGGGGGCGTCCCGGTAAGCCGTCAGCGGTATACCGCCCATCTTGAGGAAGGGGACGTGCACAAAAAAGACGCCTCCGGAGAGTCCGAAGACCATCGGCTCGCTCAGATCAAGGCCTCTGTCCCTGAGAAGGGCGGACAGCGCCCCGGATTCACAGTGTCCGGAATGGCGGTGTTCAAAGGTTTTAGACAATTATGATGAACTCCCTTCTCCGGAAGGGAGTTTCCGAAGGTCCGCTACTGAAATGCGAAAGATCTTTGCGTAAAGCTCCAAGGACTTGTTGTCAAGAGCGTTAAAACGCCCGGGCTGAAGATGCCTTCTGACCTGGCATTTCCAGAACCCGGATGTCGCGGCAAGGAGGGCGACGTCCATCATGTTATTTTCCATGTGATATTTCAGGGGACTTGCCTTGCCCGCAGCCACTTCTCGCTTCACCTCTTCAAGCCTGCGCTGGATTTCAGCATGGGCCTGGGCATTGACGATTTTCTCGACCTCCCATCCCTTGCTCGGCACAACGACATATCTGCCGCTGTCATCCTCGGCATAGCACGCCCGGCGGCCGTGACCTGTAATCCATTCTTCCTGAGGCACGTCTTTGGCTTTCATCTCTCGTTTCCTGGTTTCTTATTTTTATACTACCGTCAACAACATGTATCCGATAGAAAAGCGGGCGCTCTCCGGGATGTAGCAGAGAAGACGGTCCCCCGGTTTGAGGCGTCCCGAGTAAAAAAGTTCTTCAATGATAAGATAGATAGAGGCGGCCCCCACATTCCCTTTTACGGGAAGATTGGTGAACCATTTTTCGAACGGAATAGGGAAACCGCCATCCGCAAATGCGTCATGAAGCCCTGTCCTGAAATATTCCGACGAATAGTGCGGCAGGAACCACGTGATTTCGTCCGGTTGGAGACCTCGTTTTGCCGCAATAGTCACAAGGGTTTGTGCCGACACGGGTAGAATATGCTCGTCAAGGATGCGTGCATCCTGCTTCAATACGAGGTAATGCTCCTTCAGCAGCTTTTGGGGATCGTCAACTTCACGCATTCCTTCGAAGGAGCCGTCTTCACGTTTGACGCCGCCGGCATACATGCACACCGGCAGGTTTCCTGAAAAAGAAAGGATGTCGATCCAGTCTATGCGAAGAGAGGTGCGGCCGGAGTTCGGTTTGTTCGTCAAAAGCGCTGCGCCGGCGCCGTCGGAGAGCATCCATCTGAGGAAGTCTTTTTCAAAGGCAAGGGACGGTTTATTTTTCAACTCTTCGTACTTTGCCGGGTCATCTGTTTCGAAGTATGAAGACCGCATTGCGCTCGACGCAAACTCCGACCCGGTTGCGACAGCGGAGCCGGTCATCCCTGATGCTATGCTCGTGTACGCATACTTCATTGCCGTGATCCCGGAAAGACAGACGCCCGATGTCGTCGCAACCTCTGTTGGCGGCATGGAGAGCTCGCCCTGGACCATGCAGCCGTGCGCGGGCTGCAACTGATCGGGACTCGAAGTTCCGCAACTGAGGCAATCTATTTCATCCAGCCTGACACTGCTTTTTTTTAATAATTCGCGCACAGCCTCAGCGGTCATCTTTGCGTTGTTGTGAGTGAATTTTCCGGATGTCGGATCAATGGCATAATGGCGCGTTATTATCCCGTTGCTCCTGAGGACAATCCTGCGAGAGCGCGACTTCTGCCCGTCAACCATGCCGAGGACATCCTCAATCTTGTCGTTCACGACCGGCGCATTCGGCAAAAAGGACGCTATATCTGCAATAAAAACTTTATTCGTCAAACAGTTTTCATTATTCATACAAAATTATACGCTCGAGAGAAGAACCTGATGGACCCTCCAGCCTTGCAACCTCCGCGTCGAGTTTTCGGCGAAAAAAAGGCCTTAAAACAGCCCGGACAACTATGCTCAACGGAAGCACGGTAAGTATCATAGTTACCAGGAAGACAATATACACCAGAAGCATAATCCTTCGCCGCAGAGTACCCGGACCACCCACGCTCTTAAGCAGCTTCCCCCAGATATAGAAACTCCTGTGGGCTATCTTTTCACCCATGATATACCCGGGGTTTACCCGGACAGCGCCGAGACCGTTCAGTAAAGATGCATAAGGAGGCCTTCCCTCCAGTTTGCTGAGCCCATCCGCAAGCGCCCTGCCGAACCTTGCCGCACCGTCAATGTCTTCCCGGCTTACTCCTGCGGGAGGGAATATACCCCAAAAGCCGTTTTTCTTTCCGGTCAACAGCCAGCGCGGAGTTGTTACAAACGTGGTCCACGGTGCGCCCCGGTCCACAAGAACCACATTGTCTATAAGATGTCCGCCATTTGATGCAATCAGGCCCTTCATCTTTTCCTGGGCCGTAAGCCACATGTTCCTGCATACGATAAGGGTAACGACAGGCTTTCCTTGAAGGACCCGCGCTGCCCCGGATTTAAGAAAGCCGGTCACAGGCAATGACGGGGACAAAAACCATACCTGATAGGCCATGATCACGAGGTCGAACCTCCCGTCCGGATCAAAGGCAACAGGCTGCAGGTCCGGCGCATCCATATGCACGGATTCGGGGAATACCTCGAAAAAATCGAAAACAGGCCAGGGAAAGGGGTATGGCTTGACAGGCTTAAGCTCTTCCCAAATCAGCTCTAGATCAGGCAGCTCCTCCAGCGGCGTCATCATCTTGCGCAGGGCTGAATTAAGCTGACCGGTTTGGGAATAATGTAAGACAAGAACGCGTTTTTTATATTTTGACTTAGAATCGAATCCCGACCGGGGCACAGGCCAATCCACCTTCCATCTGCAATCGAAATTATATAGCATTTATTGAAAAAAAGTGCAATACGTATTCGCTTTGTTACCGATCGAGGTTTACATATATATATATTCGCGAACGCGTTTGCAAGAAGGTATAAAGGGGTCAGTCCCTATTCTTTCAAATCCGGATGATAATAATTTGTCCGGATCGGTTTGTCAAATAATTATAAACGGTCCCAATAGCCGGGGTTGAAGAACCCGTGGATGACTGAAATCTAGTGAATTGAATAGCGGACGAAAGTAAATATGAGCTTATCAGACTGCGAATATGTCTAAACATTATTGTGATGACGTTGAAAATTCGTGCAACGTTCATAAAACTTTTCATTACGCCTCCTTTGAAGCCTCAGAGTAAAGTCAACTTAATATCCTTTGGAAAATATGAATTGACAAAAATATGGTGATGAAGGTATTATAAGGTTTCAATTTGTTTCAATTTATACGCCTTTGTGACAGATCAGGACCTTTGTAATGGACGACGTTGTACTTGTCGAAGTAAGTTGCAAGGACGTCTCAGATCCGGGGGAATAATGAGCGAAGACAACCATCGCCGAACAGCACTTATTACAGGCGCCAGCAGGGGGCTTGGCGCCGCCATCGCTCTGCGTCTTGCCAGGGCGGGCTATGATATCTGGGTCAATTATCACAGTAACCACGAAGCAGCAAAAAAGATACAGGAAGAAATAAACGGCCTGGGAAGGGAATGTGTTCTGCTTCCATTCGACGTTTGCGATGAGAAAAGCGTCTTTGAAACCCTGGAACCCATGCTTGCCAAGTCCGTTCCCAATGTCCTCGTCAATAATGCCGGTCTTACCAAGGATACGCTCATGATGTGGATGACGCGCCAGGATTGGGAAAGCGTCACGAATGTAAATCTTCTCGGTTTTTTTTTCGTGACCAAGGCCGTCCTGGTAGGGATGATGAAAAGGCGTTCGGGCCGCATTATTAATATCGCTTCTACAGCCGGACAAAGCGGCCTTGCCGGGCAAGTAAACTATTCCGCAGCCAAGGCAGGGCTGATCGGCGCCACAAAGTCGCTTGCCGCCGAAGTCTGCAAACGGGGCATTATTGTTAATTGCGTTGCGCCGGGTTTTATTGAGACCGATATGACGAAAGACCTCCCGGTCGACAGAATATTGCCCTCTATTCCAGCCGGGCGCTTCGGTAAGCCTGATGAGGTTGCGGCAGTGGTCGAATTTCTTTGTTCCGACAACGCATCATATATCGTCGGTCAAGTCATCGGCATCAATGGGGGCATATATATGTGAGACGGATGTTCGTCCGTTTTACATTGAATCTTTATGTATGAAATAGCGATAACAGGCATCGGTATCGTATCGAGCCTTGGCACCGGCAGAGCAAAAGTTAAAGCATCTCTTCAAAACGGCCGCTCGGGGATCAAATTCGACCCTGTCCGGAAAGAGCTTGGGTTTCGCAGCGCGCTCACGGGCCACATCGGCGATTTTGTTGTTCCTCGCGAGCTGGACCGTAAAAAATGCCGCACGATGACCGACTTCGGCCTCTGGACTTATGCGGCTGCGCGTGAAGCGATCCAGATGGCCGGATGGACCGACGGCGACGTGCAAAGCGATCGGACCGGCCTCATCATCGGCAACGATTCCTCGACGATCGCCAATTTTCAGCAGGTTCGGACCACTCTGGCAGAAAAAAGCACCTTCCCCATCGGAGCCGGCCTTGTTTTCCAGGCGCTGAACTCCACCGTTTCAATGAACCTGAGCACAATACTCGGCATTCTCGGAGCCTCCTGGACGATCAGCGGAGCTTGCGCAAGCGGGAGCCATGCCATAGGCCAGGGGGGAGACCTGATCGCGCTCGGTCGCCAGGACAGGGTGCTCTGCGGAGGAGCCCAGGAAATCAGTTGGGAATCCGTTTCCAGCTTCGATGCAACCAATGCTTTTTCCCTCCGGCAGGACGACCCGGAACGGGCCTCCCGGCCGTTTGACAAGGACAGGGACGGTCTCGTGCCGAGCGGAGGAGCGGCAATCGTAGCGCTTGAGCGGTACGAGCTCGCAAAAAAAAGGGGAGCGCAGATTCTGGGAAAGATCCTGGCCTATGCGTTCAGCTCCGACGGATCGAAACTCGCTGTTCCCTCGGGCGAAGGCATCAAACGCTGTATGAAGGAATGTCTTCAGAGAGGCGGAGCTTCTCCGGACAAAGTGGATTACGTTTGTGCGCACGCGACCTCGACTCCTGTAGGAGACGCGGCCGAAGCGCGTTCGATCTACGAGGTGTTCGGCGGGAAAACGCCATGGGTATCGTCGACCAAGTCGATGACCGGTCATGAGATGTGGATGGCGGGGGGCGCTCAGGTGGTCTACTCGGTGATTATGGGAATGGACGGTTTCATCGCGCCGAACATTAATTTGTCCGGACAGGAACAAGACGCTTCGCCGTTAAGGCTTGCAGCGGAAACCATCGATCAAAAGCCGGGGATCATATTATGCAATGCGGCCGGATTCGGCGGCACAAACTCCTGCCTCCTGATAGGAACAAATAGTGCGTTATGATACGGTAGTCATCGGATCCGGGATGAGCGGATTGACCTCCGCCCTGGTTCTCGCACAAAACGGACAGCGCGTTGCCCTCATCGAAAGAAGCAGCCGCATAGCTCCCTTGATCCGCAGGTTTAAACGCGGAGATTTCTGGTGTGACCCGGGTTTTCATTATACAGGCGGGTTCGAAGAATCGGGAACCATGTCGGTTATTTTCCGCTATCTCAGAATGCGGGACAAGATAAACCCGGTTCCGATGAACGAGAACGGATACGACGTCTTACGCAACGGCGAGCAGGAAGTCGTGTTCCCGGCCGGGATTGAGAATATCCGGGACGCGTTGTCCGGCAGCTTCCCGAAAAGCAAACACGCGATCGATGAATATATCAGCAAGATCGAGTACGTGCTCGGATCGACCGCCTTTTTAAATTTCAGCCTCAATTATAACGAAGTCCCGACGGACCCGACCTGCAACGAGTCTCTCGACGTTTTTTTACGCCAGCGGGGCGCCGAAGAGGCGCTTGTGCAATTGCTCGGGGCATACGGCCAGTTTCTCTATGGATCACCCGGACGCGAAATACCGTTTTACCTTCACGCGATGGTCATGGGCACTTTTTACCGCTCTCCTCAAACGCTTGTCCACGGCGGAGACGAGCTCGTGACTGCTTTTTCTTCCCGGCTCAAACAGGAGGGCGTGGAGATTCTCTGCGGCAAAACGGCGACCGGGATCGAGGCTGGCGAGGGGCGGCGGCTCACCGGTGTTCGCATCTCCGGGGGAGAGCTGCTCGAGTGCAGCCATTGCGTAAGCACGATGCATCCTGCTCTGTTGCGCGATATCCTGCCCCGCGAAGCGGTCCGCCCGGCCTATATATCCCGGCTCAAACGGATCGAGAATACGACTTCGGCTTTTGCGGTATTTCTTCAAACCGATCATGTTCCCGCAGAACTGGTCGGGACCAATTATCACTCGTTTGGGAAATCGGGAAAGCCGCCCATCTCGATCATGGCATGCGGACCGAATACCGATGCAGGCAACAAAAAGGCGCTCTGCGTTCTGCGCGAATCCGGGACGGACGATGTTCCCCCGGAATTGCGGGACGTTCAGTGGCGCTCCGAGCGATACCTCGAGTATAAGGCGTGGGAGACCGAAAAATCCATGAGCCAGTTTTTGGAGATATTCCCCGGATTCAGGGGAAAGTGCAAAGTCGCGGACAGCGCGACACGGTTTACGTATGAGAGATATACGGGTACACCCGGGGGTTCGATGTATGGAGTAAAGCAGTCGATCGATCAGGCGCAATTATCGCAGGCCACACCGGTCAAAGGGCTTTACCTCGCCGGGCAGAGCATCCTGGTCCCCGGCGTGATGAGCAGCATGATTTCAGGGTTTTTAGCGGCGTTTATGATCCTCGATGCCAAGACCCTCTGGAACGAGATAATAAAATGCAGGTAAAAAAAGTCGTTATTACGGGAATGGGAGCGGTTTCGCCTTTCGGAATAGGCATGAAGCCGATGATCGACGGCCTGTATGCCGGCGAGTCAGCGGTTGTTTCTCAAAAAGAGAAATGGGAGAGCCGCATCCATGATCTGAACTGCTGGGTGGGAGCTCCGCTCAAGGGGCCGCTTCCGCCGAAAGCGATTCCGAGAAAATACCGGCGCACCATGGGGCTCACCGCGATGATGGCCCTGCATGCCGCGCAGGAAGCAATTCGGGAAGCGCGGCTTCCGGAAGCCTGCTTTTCGTCGGGCAGGACGGGAGTGAGTTTTTCGTCATCCATGGGAAGCGCCGAATCTCTGACCGAATATTTCAAGGAGTATCTCACGACCGGTTCGCTTCGGAATATATCGTCCGGCGCTTTTTTCCAGGTGATGAGCCATACGTGCGCTGCAAATATCGCCCACGCGTTGAACATATCCGGCAGGGTAATATCTCCGGATTCGGCCTGCTCTTCTTCGGCGCAGGCAATCGGCCTCGGGTATGAGGCTATACGGTACGGGCTTCAGGACATCATGATCTGCGGGGGGGCGGATGAACTCGATGCTCTTGTGTGCGGTTCGTTCGATCTGCTGAACGCCACGTCATGCAAATATAACGACAATCCCCGGGAAACTCCGCGGCCGTTTGACAGCGAACGGGACGGGACCGTCTGCGGCGAAGGCGCCGGATGCATCGTTCTCGAATCCGTAGAGAGCGCACGGGAGCGGGGCGCAGTCATTCTCGCGGAGATAACCGGCTTTTCGACTTCGTCAGACGGGACCCATCTCGCCCAGCCCCACAGCGCCTCGATCGCCCGGTGCATAAAGGACGCACTCACAAACGCAGAAATCGGTCCGGATGCCGTGGATTATATCAATGCCCATGCGACGGGAACACTCCTCGGGGATCAGGCTGAAGCGGAAGCCATACGCGAGGTTTTCGGAGAGAAAAAAGTGCCGGTAAGCAGTCTCAAAGGTCACATGGGACACACCTTGGGCGCGAGCGGAGCGCTGGAGCTTGCAGCTTCGGTTCAGATGATGCATCGCGGAAAATTAATCCCCACCCTTAATCTGAAGAACCCGGGGGAAGGCTGCGACATCGTCTCCCATGTGAACGGTCAGGCGAACAACAGAATCAATACCGTCATAAAAAACAGCTTTGCCTTCGGGGGCATAAATTCCGTACTTATTCTAAGGAGGTTTTAAAAACAACATGACCGAACAGGAGATCGCCGAACGCGTTAAGAAAATCCTGGTGCAGGAGTTTGAACTTAACGAAGAAATGCTCAAGCCCGGGGCCAATCTGTACGAGGAGCTTGGGCTGGACAGTCTGGACAGTGTCGATCTCGTCGTCGCGCTGGAGCACGAATTCAACTTTAAAATATCGAGAAACACGGATGAAGCAAAGATCCGGGCTATTCGAACCTTGAGCGATGTGTATGGCTTCATCATCGAGAAGCAGAAAAGTATTTAATCCCGGCCGTATAAACACATGATAAAAATTTCGCTTACCGTAGTCACCGTAGTTTATCTCTTTTATCTTGTTCTCGCTACGGCTCTCTACGGGTTAATGACGCCCTTCATCATCATCGGGCATCGGTTGATATACAAGGGCATGATCGACGACGCGCTCCGGGTCTTCAACAGGTTATACGGCCGTTTTCTGGTCCGTTCATCGCGTCCGCTCCTGAAGATAGTATCGGCGGGAAGAGAAAACATACCGGTCGGCAGTGCATGCGTTATCGTCGTCAATCACCGTTCCACTGCGGATATTTTCTTTGCGCCGTTTTTTACACCGTCGAATACGGTCGTATTTGTTCGGTCATGGCCCTTCAGGCTCTGGGTGCTCAGCTGGTTCATGAAAAGGGCCGGGTATGTCGATATTGAGAAAACGGACGTCAGGGAGTTTGTTGCGGGACACGGCAAGGCCCTTCGGGAACGGGCCGCTTCGTTTCTTTTTTTTCCGGAAGGACACCGCTCGCGCGACGGCAGGCTGCAGGTTTTCCGTTCAGGGGCATTCCTGCTCGCAGCCGAATTGAACATTCCTGTGGTTCCGGTCTGCATGACCGGGACTGAAAAATTTTTACCCATGAAAGACCACCTGGTGAGGCGCGCAACGGTCAAAATGGAAATTCTTCCGCCTGTGCATCCATCTTCATTTCCCGAAGAGCGCCGGGCGATCAAATTAAAAAAGCATGTTGAAGCAGTAATAAGGGGACGCCTGGACGGGTAGAACGGGGCGTTCGACTGCTATCAGCAAGGACGATGACATGATGCAATTCCCGGTTGATGCAAAAGACATTATTCCCCACAGGGAATCAATGCTTCTTCTCGATAAACTCTGTGCCAGCAGTTCGGATTTTATGGAAGGAAAAACAGTCATCAAGCCCGGAAATATTTTCATCAGCTCCCGCGGCCTTGACGCAGCTTGTTTTGTGGAACTCCTTGCGCAATTGGCCGCTGCCGGCGACGGCTATGAATCGACAAAGGCGGGCAAGCCGGTCAGAAGCGGTTTTCTTGCCGGGGTCAATGACTTCATGGTAATGGGAAAAGCGGTTGCCGGCGACGAACTGGACTTGAAATTGCGAAAAGGGATGCAGCTGAACAATTTCACTATAGTAGAAGGCGACGTTTACCGGGGCAAGGACCTTCTGGCAAAAGGAAACCTGAAGCTCTTTGTGTTCGATAACCCGTCGCCGCTAAAAAAAGCCTATGATCCGGCCACAGCGGGCTGTTCTGCGGAAAATGAGCTTCCTGGTGAAACCCTTGTCCATAATTATTTTCGCAGCAAGATCTCCGGAATGGAGTCCACCCAGGACGGACTTGTCCGCGGAAAAATCTCGTTCGATCATGATTTCCCGGGTTTCCGCGGCCACTTCCCCGGATATCCCATCGTTCCGGGAGTGGCTCTGCTCCATTTGACGTTGGTATTGGCTGAACAAGCGAGTTCCTGTCCGATGGTCCTGTCGGCGGTTGATAGAGCGAAATTCTCGAGGCAGGTCTTGCCCGGCGATCAGGTAGCGGCTGAAGTGAAAGTCGTGCGCGATGATGACAGCTTCACCATAAAAGCCGGACTGACCATTGAAGGAAAATCGGCCGGCAGCTTCATCATGAAGACAAGGAAAGTTCTTAAGACATGAAGACCTTTTCAAGCTTGATGAATTCAATTTTGAGTTTGCTCCGGGGATAAGACTATAGCCGATGTTTGACGCGTTATTGTTATATCTGTTTCAGGCGATCAGGGACCACAAAAGGGCGGTCCTGGCGATCGTTCTTTCCGCAACAGCGGCCGCTGCCGGAGCCCTCTGGTTTATCCGCTACGACAGCAGCATCGATGTGATGCTCCCACCCGACCCTGAAATCAGCCGCAGCCTGGCCACTCTCCGGGACTCGAGCCTTTCGGATAAAATCATCATATCCCTGGGACTGACTGACCCCTCAAAAAGCAAAAAAGAATTGTTTTTTGCAGCCGACCAGCTTGCCGCCGCCTTGACCCCGCCGCTTTTTACCAGGGTCATTTCCGGTTTCTCGCCGGCCGATATGATGGAGGAGTTCTCGGTACTCCGATACGGACCGCAGATATTGAACGAAGAAGATTACACGGCCCTTGACCGGAAAATCAGTCCGGAAAGCGTTAATGAGCAGATGCGGACGATCTTCCGTCAGTCCCTCCGGCCGGAAAGCATATTCCTGTCTGCTCTCTCGCGGACCGATCCTTTGGGCATTAAACTTCTCATTTTCGGCAAGCTGCGCGCCTTGCCTGCTTCCATGGGATATGACGTCGCTGTCGAGGACGGTCATTTCATGAGCAGGGACGGACTGCATACGATGCTGATTGTACAGACACCGGTCTCGATGCTCGACGGACAGGGGAGCGCTGCGGTCGTGCAGGCGGTTCAGGACCGGATCAGCCAGCTGCCGCCTTACGTTTCCGCCGCAATGGTCAGCGGTCATTTCCATACAGTCAGCAACGAGCGGGTAATCAAGCGGGACATCAAGGTCGCTTCGGTGATCGCTTCGGCGGCATTCCTCCTGCTTTTCGTTCTGGCGTTTCGCGATTTTCGGGCGATCTTCGTTTTTCTGATACCGGCTGCAGCCGTAACCTGGGCCATTATTATCGGCACCGGCCTTGAAGGCAGGCTCTCATACCTGGTAATCGGGCTTGGAACGGCCATCGCCGGAATCTCGACTGATTTCGGCCTGCTTGTCTACATAGCGCTGAGAAGCGGGGTAGATACGATGCGGACGGTGAAGGTGGCAAAACTCATTATGATAGACGCAGCCACGACCATCTTCAGTTTCGCGGCCCTTTATTTCTCGGTGATTCGCGGGTACCATCAGCTGGCCTCGTTCTCGATCCTGTGTGTGGTTGTCAGCCTCCTTTTTGCCCTGTTCGTGCTGCCTCTCGTACTGCGTCCGCGCGACTCCGCTACGTTCCTGCCTCCCGGGGGAGACCGGCTTCAAAAATTCCATGGATGGGCCGGGATTAATATCGGCATTTGGGCAGTATCGACCCTCATTCTCCTGTTTTTTGCCTTTACCGTTCACTTCGACAGCGATCTTAAAAAGTTGGACGGCAGTGACCCAAAGGTGCTGGCTGATCAGGAGGAGTTTCACGATATATGGGGCGGAAAGAGCAACCAGGCAATTTTCGTCGTACAGGGGAAAACCTATGAAGAGGCGACAGAGAAGAATGACCTCGTGTACCGTGACGCAACCAGTGCCGTAGGGCAGGAAAATTTCACGAGTCTCGCTTATTTCTGGCCTTCTGAAAAAGTGAGGAAGGAAAATAGCATACACTGGGACCGCTTCTGGAAAGAGGGCCGGGAACGGAAGCTGAAAGGGCTGATTCGGGAGCTTTCTCCCCGGCATGGCTTTTCCGACAAGGCCTTTACCCCTTTTTTCGAAGGGCTGTATGAACATGATGACGCCGGCAAAACTGCCGACGGAATGATATCAAAACTCCATGAGCGTTTTGTTGTTCTGAAGGCAGACGGGGCCGGTATACTGTCATTCTTTCCCGAAGAACAGCAGACGGTTGATGCGCTTAAGCTCGTAGCAAAGAAATACCCGGGTACGTTCATTGTCTCGGGCAGGGAAATGTCATCTGCGATATCCCGTTTCTCGTCGCGTGAGATGAAAATTCTCGCTCCTATTGCCGTCCTGCTCAATGTCCTCCCGGCTGTCTTTTTCTTCAGAAACTGGAAAGAGGCTTTCATCGCGCTGGTTCCGGTGCTGACGGGGGTCGTCTGGCTGATCGGCATCATGGCCCTCTTTAAACTCAGTTTCAACATTGTAAACATGATTGCTCTCATCGTCATGATCGGCGTTATTGTGGATTACGGCCTGGGCGTCACGTATGAATACCGGAACAATCTCCGAACCGGGACTGTCGTCGCCATAACGCTTTCCGCAGTCACGAATGTTCTGGGCGCCGGCGTTCTGCTGTTGGCGAAACACCCGGCTTTGTTTTCAACCGGCCTTGCCATGGTTATTTGCACCGTTACAGGATATGTTTCGGCTGTAATTGTCATTCCGTCCATGTGCAGTGTCCTGGAACGGGGCATCGAGCTGAAAGAAAGCAAGGAGGGCCCCGACCGCGTTAAAGTCAGGATTTAATATTGCTTACTACCCCCGTTTTTGAGTATAATCCGTGGCAACGAGAAAGGGCTTCAGCGTATCACTTATGAGTGCGACAGAATTCGACAGGAACAGAAAACTTGAGTTCTCCCGTCCTGAAGAGATAAAGAAAATCCAGGAAGCCCTGCTTCAGAGCCATATACAGTATGCAGCCGCGCGTTCTCCCTATTATCGGAGGCTTTTTCAAAAGCACGGGATAGACGCCGCAGCCGTAACGTTGGACTCTCTTCAGCAGCTGCCCCTTACGGACAAGTCGGAATTCGGGCAGTACAATGAAGATTTTCTGGCGGTTCCACGACCGGACATCTCCGATATAGTCCTTTCATCAGGCACGACAGGCAAGCCGACAACGATGATGTACACCGGAAACGACCTCGAGCGCCTTGCGTATAATGAGGAGATTTCCTTCAGCAGCTGCGGCATGACGCGGGATGACGTAGTGCTCCTGACCTGCACGATGGACCGGTGCTTCATTGCAGGCCTCGCGTACTTCTCGGGTGTCCGGCGGCTGGGGGCCGCCGCGATCAGGAACGGTTTAAGCAGCGTCGAGAGCCATTTCGAGATCATCCAGAGGCTTAAACCGACCGCCCTCGTGGGTGTGCCGTCATTTCTGCTGAAACTCGGGCGGCATCTGCAGTCTCAGCAAACCGATCCCCGTCAGACGGGCATTCGGAAGCTGATCTGCATCGGCGAGCCGATCAGAGACAGAAGCCTCCGGTTTATAAAACTCGGAGAAGCTCTTGAGGAAGTGTGGGGCGCAAAGATTTACTCGACCTACGCGTCTTCAGAGACGATAACCTCTTTTTGCGAGTGCACCGCGCAGCAGGGAGGGCACCTCCATCCCGATCTCGCGGTTGTCGAGATCGTGGATGACAGCGGGAAAAGAGCAGCGCCGGGAGCAGACGGCGAGGTCGTCGTGACCCCGCTCCGGATCGAGGGCATGCCGCTCATCCGCTTCAGGACCGGAGACGTCAGCTTTCTGACCGACGAACCTTGTTCCTGCGGCCGTTTCTCGCCGAGGCTGGGACCTATCCTCGGGAGGAAAAAGCAGATGATCAAGTTCCGGGGAACGACACTGTACCCGAACGCGGTTTACGAGGTGCTGGATGCGGTTCCCTCGGTCACCGATTATTACGTTACCGCAACAAATGATTACGACCTGTCCGACATTATAACGGTCACGGTCGCGGTCAAGGACGATACCTATACCCCGGGGATGATCATGGACAAGCTGCAGACCCGTTTACGCGTCCGTCCTCCGGTAATGATAGAGAGCGCGGAACAGGTGCGAAAACAGGTTTATCCCGGGAATGCCCGGAAGCTGATCAGATTCGTCGATAAGAGGAAAAGCCATGAATAGTTGCCAGACCAGAATTTATGCGGCGGAATTCTCAGCCGCCGAAATAGCGGATGCCGTCCGGAACGGCAGGCTGCTCTCGATGGAGATAGAGTTCAACAGTGTTTGCAATTTTCACTGCATCTACTGTTACGCCTCAGAGAACGGAAATCGGCGGAACGAGCTGACCAAGGACCAATTCAAGGACGTCATCACCCAGGCGAAGAATCTCGGGGCCCGCAAGATCATCATTCTCGGCGGCGAGCCGATGCTCTATCCCTCGATCATGGAAATGATAGAGTTCATCAGAAGCCTGGGCATGGAGATTGAACTTTTCACGAACGGGACCGGGATCACTGCCGATATGGCGCGAACACTCCATGACTATAAAGTCCGGGTCGTCCTCAAGATGAACAGCTTCGATGAAAAGATGCAGGACATGCTTTCAGGCAGAACCGGGGCCTATGCACAGATACACCATGCATTCGCGAACCTGAAGCAAGCAGGGTATCCTTCGGTAGACCGCTTCATGGGCGTAAGCACAATCATCTGCCAGCAGAACATCGAAGAACTCCCCCGGATGTGGGAATGGCTGCGGGACCAGAACATTGCGCCGTATTTCGAGATGATAACGCCCCAGGGAGGGGCAAAAGAAAACCTGGCCCTTGATATCAATACGAAACAGGCGGAAGCGTTTTTCCACAAAATAGCGGAAATCGACAGCAGAAAATACGGGAACCACTGGGACCCGAGACCGCCGCTCGTAGGGGGAGTCTGCCTCAGGCACCAGTTTTCCTGCGCGGTAAGCTCCGAAGGCAATGTGCAGCCGTGCGTCGGCGTGACGATCCCGATCGGGAACGTCCGCGACAATAAACTGAAGGATATACTCGGCAACAGCGAGGTCGTCCAGGACTTGAAGCGCTACCGCCATATGATCAAGGGGCCCTGCGCTTCCTGTAAAGATCTTGACGAATGCTATGGATGCCGGGGGGCCGCTTACCAGTTGACCGGCGATTACCTGGCCTCGGACCCTCTCTGCTGGAAGAATATCGATAAGAAGAAGGAGATACTCTTTCTGCCCGTAGAAGCTTCGCGGCTCGTGCCGCACAAACCGCCGCTGCTTATGATCGACCGGCTGATTGAAATGAAGGAGCGTGCCTCCGTTTCCGAGATGACGGTCAAAGCCGGTTCGCGGTTCGTCAACGGAACCGGGACTTTGGTCGAAGCCTCCTATCCCGAGCTCTTTTCCCAGGCGCTCGCCGCACAGGAGGGGTTCCGCAAGCTCGGAAGCCGTGATCCGAAACCGGAAGGATTTGAGACCGAAGTGAAAAAGCTCGAGATCCTGGGGACTGCCCGGATAGGGGACGTCCTGCAGATAAAGGTAGTGAAGATTGCAAAAAACGGCGATTACGGCACCGTCAACGGTGAAGTTTATCGCGGGACCGATCTGATCGCGCGGGGCAAGGTAAAAGTGATTCAGGCTGCTCCGGGCACGGTGGCTAAATGACCCGGATTGCAGGAAAATGCCTCGTTTATCTGCTGGTCGCCGTTCTTGCGGTCCTTTGTGCGCCCGGCCGGCCAGGGACTGCTTCCGAAGCGGGCTCGAAGGAATCCGAAGACATGTCGGCCTTTCTGATCGCGCTCGGGAAAAAAGTTTCGGATTTCACGACGCTCAAAGCCGAGTTTGTCCAGGAAAAGGAAATGGCCCTCTTCAAGGATAAACTCGTCATGAAGGGAAGACTCTATCTTCGGAAGCCGGACAGGATCGCATGGCATGTCGATTCTCCGGTCCGATACTCGATTCTTGTCACCGACAAGCTTATACGGCAATGGGACGAAGACACCGATAAAGTACAGGAGCTGTCGCTCGGAAAGAATCCGGTTTTTCAAAACATTCTGAATCAGCTCACGGTCTGGTTCTCCGGCGACTACAATTCGCTCCTTGCCGGGAACGATATTCGCCGGATCAACAGCGATCCGCTCGAAATTGAATTTTCCCCGAACGAGAAAAACGCCGTCAAAAAAGTCGTCAAGAACATTACGATCACGTTCCGAGAGGACCAGAAGTATCTGAAGCAGATCCGGATCAGGGAAGTCGGGGGAGACGTTACCACGATACATTTTAATAATACCTTGCTGAACGTCCCGCTCGAAAACGCCGCTTTTGAAGTCAAGCCTGTGAGAGCCCGGAGTTCCCAAAGATGACGGGCCTGTTTGCCTGCCCGTTTCCCGTGCAGTTATCAGTTTTGCCGTCCTCCTCCCCCAGGGAGCCCCTTGGGATTACCGAACTGATTGCAGGATCGATCGATGCGATCACTGAATCGTCCGGCTTCGCCGGGTTGGCGCAGGTTCCCGCGCACGGCCCCGGCGGAATGAAGGAGTCGAAAGGGACGTGATGAGGACGTTTCTGCTCGCAGGCTTCGCCGTATGCGTTCTTTCGGCGTGCGCAACGAGTATACCGTTTAACGAACCGGTACCGGGGCCGCTTGATAATCCCGATCCGCAGGCGGTCATCGAACGATTCAGATCGGTCGTTCCCGACCAATTTCGTTTAGTCAGTACCATTGTGTTTGACCACAGCTGGCTTACTGTTTCCGGAATAGGATATGTAGAGATCGACAGGGCCGGGGGCCGGTACAAGGTTGTCTGCATGAACCAGCTTGGAGTGAAACTCTTCGAGTTCGAGGGAGACCGGAACGGACTCGTCCGGCAGTACGCGATCGAGCCCCTTGCGCGGGCGGGCAACATAGCTGAAGCAGTCGGGAAGGACATTCAGCGGATATATCTCGATCTTACCCCCTCGAGCGTTTCGCGGAGAAGGAGCGGCAGGAATACGCTGATTATCCGGGAGCGCGCGGGTGAAGGGGCGCTCGAGTACGAATTTGCAGGGCCGGAGGGAAACTTATTGAAAAAGACCTACCGGGAGGACCACAGGGCTGTTTGGCGCGTTTCCTATTATGATTACGAACACAAGAACGGAAAACTATATCCCGCGGGGATAATTCTCGCGAATTACCGGCACGGGTACCGCTTGATTGTGCGTCAGAAGGAGATCCGGGAGTAAAGATGTCGTCAGGATCTTGAATCGTTTCATATGAAACCACGGAGAAAAACAACATACTTCGAACGAACACCGGGCGCTCCCGAGCCTGTGGTCGTCGAGATAAAGCGGCGGGTTCATTTCAATGAAACGGATCTCATGGCGGTCGTCTGGCACGGCAGATATCCGCTATTCTTTGAGGAAGCCTCTGAGGAACTGGGCAGGCGGTGCGGACTCTCGTACCGGGATTTTTTTGAGTCCGGGCTGAGGGCTCCGATCATCGAGCTCCATATCGATTATTTTCAGTCGCTCTTCCTTGACGAGGAGTTCACGATACGCGCTTCGCTCATCTGGCATGAGGGCGCGCGTATGAACACCGAGTATCAGTTGATCAAGGAAGACGGCAGCATCGCAACGAGCGCCTATATGGTCCAGATTTTTACCGATCACAAAACCGGCGAACCCTATATCATTTCGCCCGCTCTGCTTGAAAGCTGCCGGAAGAGATGGAAAGCCGGGGAAATGCATCGCAGTCCATGAAAGCGCTCGTTGTCGCATCCGACATGATGACCCCGTATGGAAACGGGACGGACTCCTGCTGGCAGGGCATTGCTGCGGGAAGGACCGCCATCGCAGCGGTGACAAGATTCAACACCGGGGCGTTCCAATCCCGGTTTGCGGGAATTGTTCCTGAGCTCACCTATCACGGGACCGATTCTCTCGTCCTCCAGATGCTGACAACCCTCTTCGGGAGGGCTGATGGTATTCCCCGGGACGCCAAGTTGATTCTTGCTACAACAAAGGGCGAGATCGATCTTCTTGAAATGCACGTTCTCGAAAAGCGAGGGACGGAGGAAGATTCGACTTTAAGCCGTCTCCTCGAAAAGGTGGAGAAGCTGAGCGGGGCAGCGGGCGGGAGCATGATCGTTTCCGCGGCCTGCACATCCGCATCAGCGGCAGCGGGAAGGGCAGCGGCAATGATCAGAAGCGGCGAGGCCGACTGCGTGCTCGTCGTTGCCTGCGACAGCGTCACGGAATTTATTTTTTCCGGTTTCTCCTCGCTCATGGCGCTCGATAAAGAGCCTGCGAGGCCTTTCGACAGGAAGAGGGCGGGTCTCACCGTCGGCGAGGCAGCTGCCTACGCACTGGTCATGACCGAAGAGAGGGCAAACAGGGAAAAGAGAAATATTCTCGGCGAAATCGCGGGATGGGGCCTGTCCGACGACGCAAATCACATGACCGGTCCGTCGCGCGAAAGCGAAGGCTTGATTCTGGCTGTGAATAAGGCGTTGAAAGCGGCAGGCGTCGACGCCGGCAGAATCGGTTTTATAGGAGCCCACGGAACCGGTACCGTGTACAACGACGCGATGGAGATGAGGGCGTTTCAAGCCGTATTCAGGGACGCACCAATGCCGGTCTACTCGATCAAGGGCGGCATCGGTCATACAATGGGCGCTGCGGGCCTCGTTGAGATGCTCGTTGCTCTCCGGGCTCTTCGGGAAGGAATTGTTCCGCCGACCGTCAACCTGAAGGAGGCTGACTTAGATGCAGCGGGGTGGGTTTCGGCTGAGCAAAGGCCGGTCATGAAGAATACCCTGGCGCTGATGACGAATGCCGGGTTCAGCGGGATAAATTCAGCGCTGGTGTTGGCATAATGAAGACGGTTCGAAAAAAAGGTCATTTCGACCGAAGGGAGAAATCTATCGTTTCGACTGGAAGGATTTCTCACTGCGTTCGAAATGACACCTATAGATGATATGGCTATCTACATCCGGGGAATAGGCTGGCTCACACAAGAGGGCTGCGGCTGCGTCAGGAGCGGTCTTCGGCAGGCTTTTGAGAACGGCGAAGATGCGGACTCGCTTCCGCAAAAGGGAATCTTTTCGCACCCGTTCAAGAATTTCGGGCGTATGGACGCTGTTTCCAGATCGACTGCCTATGCCGTTGCGCTTGCAATGCAGGATGCAGGCATCGAATATTCCCCGGAGCGAAAGCGGGACATCGGCATCATCGGGACGAACGGCGAGGGGTCGCTCCGGGCGGACCTCGAATTCTTCCGTGATTATATAAACGGCGGGAGGAAGCTGTCGAGAGGGAATCTTTTTATTTACACGCTGCCTTCCAGCCCGCTCGGAGAAGCGGCGATTCACTTCGGCTTGCAGGGGCCGATGTATTACGCGGGCGGTCTTTCCCTTGTCCGGGTTCTGGACACCGCGTCAGGTATGATCGCTTCAGGCGAGTCACCGATTATCCTGGCAGGACTCGCGGAAGTGGACGAACCGGTTTTCTTTGTCCTGTCGCAAAGTTCAGAACGTGACTCGGGAGTTCTGTCCGAGCTGACTGCTGTTCGATCTGTTATAGAATCGAGTATCAGTTTGCCGGACATGATACGAAAATTGGAGACAACCGTTTACACGGATTAAATTGTTTAACGAGGCAATACCCAAGACCAGCAAATATCTCCCTTTGCGCTTTTTGCGCATTTTTGCGGCAAATTGTTTTAATATAGGCACTGTAAGGGATTAAACAGTTCAAACAGAAAGGCTTTACCGTGAAGATTAAACTTATTTACCCGAAATGGCCGAAACTCGAACGGCAGACAGAATTTCATCTCCCTCCGCATGGACCCATCTGCTTTGCTGCGACCGTTCCCGCGGAACACGAACTTACCTTCATAGACGAGCATGTACAGACGCTCAATTTCGATGAGAAGGTTGACCTCGTTGCGATCTCCTGTATGCTGACCTGCCAGATACCGCGCGGCTGGGAAATAGCAGACGCCTTCCGGGCGCGGGGCATTCCGGTGATTTTCGGCGGGATCGGAACGATGCTGCATGCGGACGAAACCCGTGGGCATGCGGACGCTATTTTCCTCGGCGAAGCAGAGGGACGCTTCGGGCAGGTGATCGAGGACCTCAAAAAGGGACAACTTAAAAAGACATACGATTTCCAGTGGAATTTTCCCGACATGAAGTTCGTCGGCCCGGCCCGGCGAAGTATTCTCGACCGGGACCTCTACAACTACCGGGGCGTTCAGATGGTGGACCTGATCCATGCATCAAGAGGCTGCAGATTCAACTGCTTCCCGTGCTGTACGCCGTTTCTCGGGGGGCGGGAATTCAGGCCCCGGCCGATAGATGACGTTGTCCGCGAAGTGGCCGCAATCGATAATAACCGCCTGTTTTTCGTCGATAATTCGATGGCGCAGAACGACCAGTGGGAGAAGGACCTGTTCAGGGCTTTGATCCCGCTTAAAAAGAAATGGGTCTGCCATCCTATCAAGGATGACGACGAGATCCTCGATCTCGCGGTCCAGGCCGGGTGCTGGTACGTGTACCAGGCGATCTTCGACACGTCCGATCATATCAGAAACCGGGTGAAGCGCCTTCAGGAGCGGGGAATCGGGGTCGAGGGGACGATCATTCTCGGGACCGATGAACAGGATGAGGATTATATCAAGCGGCTTGTCGATTTTCTCCTCGAGATCAACCTCGATCTGGCCGAATTCACCATCCTCACCCCGTTCCCGCATACGCCTATTCGCGAGAGCCTCCAGAAAGAGGGAAGAATTCTCTCGAATGACTGGAGGCGTTATACGGGCGGCACGGTGGTTTACCAACCGGCGAAGCTGACCGCCTCCCGCCTGCAGGACCTTTATTATTATGCCTGGGATACGTTTTATCAGGAAAGCAGCCAGAACCTGAGGATGGCCAAGCTGTTCATGAAGGTCATTGAAAAGGAAACGGCCGATGGAACCTACCGGGGCGCTGAGCTCAGGCGCACGAGATGGAAGAAAGAAGAGGCCGTGGGGAAGAATCGATGAAGATATTGCTGATTTCGGCAAATGTAACCCTGTCGCCCTACCCGATTTACCCGCTCGGTGTAAGCATGGTCGCAGCTGCGCTCACCAGGGCCGGCCACGAAGTCCGGCAGGTGGATTTTCTCGAGCAGCAAACGTCTGTAGATGCAATGGCGCATGCAGTAGCCGAGTTTGGGCCCGGTCTCGTCGGGATTTCCGTCCGCAATATCGACAACGTGAACCTGATGAACGAACAGTATTATATTCAAAATGTTAAGAACATCGTAACGAAGATACGAACAGTATCGAAGGTCAAGATTATTCTCGGCGGGGCCGGTTTTTCGCTCATCCCGGACCTCATCCTGAAAGAGACGGGCGCTGATTACGGCATTATCGGCGAGGGAGAAGTGCAGGCAGTTCAATTTGCGAACAACGCCGCAAACGGGATCTATCCCGGGGAGATGCTCATCGTGCCCCAATCCCGGTTGTCGGGCGACCAGATACAGTCGGCGCTGTACGATCCGAAACTCCTCGAGTTCTATCTCCACAGCGGGAATATAGCGTCGGTCCAGACAAAGCGCGGGTGCTCCTACAAATGCGTCTACTGCACCTACCCGGTTCTCGAAGGGCCGCAGCTCAGAAGGCGGGAGCCCCGGGCTGTAGTCGACGACATCGAGCTGCTTCGAGACAAGTTCAAAACCAAGTACATTTTTTTCGTCGACTCGGTCTTTAACGACGACGAAGGGGCGTACCTCGATGTGATCGATGAGATGGAGCGGCGGAACGTTACAATCCCCTGGATGGCTTTTTTCAAACCCCGGGGGCTGAACGATGCTATCATCGAACGCATGAAGAAAACGGGATTTGCCGCAGCTGAAGTCGGATCGGACGCCGCGTGCGACACGACGCTCAGAAGAATGGGCAAAAGCTTCACCTTCAGCGACATCAGCGAGTGCACCGAACTTTTTGTGCGCCACGACGTAGCCGCCTCGCATTTTTTCATGTTCGGCGGGCCGGGAGAGACGCCGGAGACCGTGGAGGAAGGAATAAAAAATATTCTCGGGCTCCAGAAATGCGTGGTCTTTATCTTCATGGGCATCCGGATACTGCCTGGTACGCCCCTGGCCAGGCTGGCAATCAACGAAAAATTGATCAAGCAGGACGATGGACTTCTCGAACCGGTCTATTATCTGTCGCCGGCAGTGGACAGAAAATGGCTCGAGGAGAGGCTGAAGAAAGCGTTTGAAGGCGTTCGCCACTGCGTGTTTCCGCCTGATGCATTGGATGCGAATCTCCAGATACTTCACAAAATGGGACATACCGGGCCGATGTGGGATCTGCTTCTGCCTCAAAGGAAGCCGCGGGAAAGGGTCAGGCATGTTGCAAAATAGTACGGCGCAGGATGACCGCATATGGGTTGCGGTGCCGGTCTTTAACAACGGATCAACCGTAAAAGAGGTCGTGGCCGGATGCCGGTCAATGGTGGGACATGTCGTCGTGGTTGATGACGGCAGCACAGATGCCGACGTTGCCGCGCTCCTCGCCGGTCTCGATGTCGTCGTTCTGAAACATGACAAGAACCGCGGCAAGGGACGCGCGATTCTGACCGCGTCCCGTTATATAGAAGAGCGGGGCGGCGTGTATATGATAACGATCGACGCGGATGGGCAGCATGACCCGCGCGATATCACGCGTTTCGCGGACGAGATGCGGGACAGGAAACCGGCGCTTATTATAGGCTGCAGGAACTTCGATACGGAAAATGTTCCTGCGTCCAGCAGGTTCGGCCGTAAATTCGCAAATTTCTGGCTGAAGGTCGAGGCAGGGATTACGGTAGACGACTGCCAGAGCGGATTCCGCGTCTATCCGGTCCAGTATCTCAACCGCCTCAATTTCAGGGGCGCCCGCTACGACTTCGAGGCGGAGGTCCTTGCAAAGGCGGCCTGGGCCGGGCTTGATCTCAGGATGGTCCCGGTCTCCGTGCGGTATCCGAAACCCGAGGAGCGTGTTTCGAGCTTCAAGCCGTTTCTCGACAACGCCCGTCTTTCGTGCATCCATTCGATGCTCGTGGTCAGACGCCTGATTCCGCTTCCCCATAAACAACTCGTGGATATGAAGGGACCTTTCGACCTTTCCCTGCTTAAACATCCCGGGAAGGTTCTTAAGCTTCTACTCGAGGAGAACGCGACTCCCGAGGGGCTTGCGGCTTCAGCAGCGATAGGAGTGTTTCTCGGCGTGCTGCCGCTTCTATTTCTGCATACGGTCGTAATCCTGTACGTTTCGCTCAGGCTCAACCTGAACAAAGTGGTTTCACTCAATGTGCAGCATATCGCCATGCCGCCGCTCGTCCCGGCCCTCTGCATCGAGACCGGGTATTATCTCCGGCACGGCCAATGGCTGACCGATCTTTCCTTCAGGACCGTGTTCGAGCAATTTTCCTCCCGGTTGTACGAATGGTTTCTGGGTTCGCTCATCATCGGACCGGTTCTTGCCGTGGTGATCGGGGGGATTGTATTTGCGAGCTCCCTGCTCATCAGAAAAGCCAGGTATGCCTATGGCGCAAAAGACGGCTGCTGAACGGAAGAGAGGCAATCGTCTCGGGTTCTGGTTTTTCCGGACGGCACTCGGAATTTTCGGCCTGGGCGGCGCCTACAGCCTGCTCTATGTAGTCGCCCTCTACTATGCATTGTTCGACAGCGGGGCGGTCGAGACAGGCATGGCTTATGTCCGCAGGAGGTTCCCGGAACACGGCGGCCTGCGCCGGAGATTCGACGTGTATCGGCTGTTCGCGAGTCAGGGGAAAAGTCTGATAGATCGCTACTACCTCATCGCGGGCGGCGATAAGATCGGCATGCAGATACAGGGGTATGAAGCGCTCAGAACCTACCTTGCCGAAGGCAACAAGGGAGTGATACTCCTGACCGCCCACGTGGGAAACTGGCAAGTGGCCATGACCGCGCTCAGAAGATTCAACAAGACGGTCTACCTAATGATGCGGCCTGAGGATAACGCAGCCGTGAAAGCAACGCTGGGAATAGGGAGCGACGAACGGGTGAAGATCCTTTCCACGGACGATTCGCTCGGCGGCGTAGTGGAAGCGTTGAAGGCCCTGAACCGGGGAGATCTTGTTTCGATCATGGGCGACCGTACCTACGGGTACAGCTCGCTGCCTGCATCGTTTCTCGGCGGAGAGGTCCGTTTTCCTCACGGCGCATTCAGCATAGCGGCTGCGGCGCAATGCCCGGTCGTGGTGCTCCTTTCGGCAAAGGTGAGCGCCCGCAAGTATATCGTCGATGTATCGCACATGATAAATCCGCCTTCGGCCGGACGGACCAGGAAACGGGAAGAAGCGCAGGAATGCATTCAGCAGTTTGCCCGCATCCTGGAAGAGTACGCAGCGCAATATCCCTATCAGTGGTTCGTCTTCAGGGACATGTGGAAGGGGAATGAGTAAATCATCAAATCCTAACCCGGACAAGCCGGAACTAAAACCTTGGAACCGCTAAGGCGCGAAGAACGCGAAGGACATCAAAAAAAGATTTTGTTTTTTAATTCAAGACTTGCAAGGTTTTCTTCGCGACCTTCGCGCCTTCGCGGTAAATATTTTTCCCATTTTGAGAAGAATTTGATTTGTAACTGACTAATTACTAATTTCTAAATTCGAAACAATATCGAAATATCAAATTCGAATTTTGAGTTTTTTGAGATTCGATATTATTTAGGATTTGTAGTTTAGAATTTCGAACTTGAATTATTGAAGGAGACTATATGGCAGATACCAAGGAACAGGAACTGACAAAAATTCGGAAAGATCTGAAGGCCATGATCGTGAAGGATCTTTCGCTTCAGGACGTCAATCCGGCCGACATCAAGGACAACGAAGTCCTGTTCGGCGAGGGCCTCGGACTCGATTCCCTGGACGCCGTCGAGATCGTCGTGCTCCTGCAGCGTAATTTCGGCATCGAGATCAAGAACATGGATCAGGGTAAAGAAATCTTTTACTCGATCGATACGATCTCAAATTACATTTACGACAACAGGAAGCGCTGAGGTCTCGGGGAACGCAGCATTGGCAACCGGAAGGATAAGGATGAACGACAATACAATACTCATAACCGGCTCAGGCGTTGTCTCGGCAGCCGGGTCTGGTCTCGCGGAAACGCTCGACTCGTTTGGCCGTCTTGACCGGAACGCAGGTCCTGTCACGCTTTTTCCCACCACGCTGCGAAATCCCGTGTTCGAAGTTAAAGACGTCCCGGCAGCGTACCGGCTTGAAGGGCTGAGGACGGTCTCACTGGCGCTCATGGCTCTCGACGAGGCGCTGAAGGATGCACGGCTTTCGGACCTCTCCGGCTTTCGTGTCGGGGTCTGTATCGGAACGTCCGTTGCGAGCCAGTTGAACGATTTGTCATTCTACCGCGCTTACCGGGAAACAGGAAACGCTCCGCTGACGGCTGTCAACAGGTTCCTTGCGAGCAACCTCGCCGACTATATTGCAGCAAAAACGGGCGCCCGCGGACCGAGGCTTACCGTGGTAAATGCGTGCTCGTCCGGAACGGATGCGATTGGTGTTGCGCTCTCATGGCTCAAAAGCGAGCTCTGCGACATTGCGATTGCCGGGGGAGCAGATGAACTGAATCATATTCCGTACTGTGGCTTCAATGCGCTCGGGATCGTAAACCCGGGACTCTGCGCGCCCTTTGACCGGGACCGGAAAGGTCTGAACCTGGGGGAAGGGGCGGGTATTCTGATTCTCGAAACGCGGAAAGCAGCGCGCAAAAGGGGAGTATCGTCCGAGATTGCGCTCACGGCATACGGCTGCTCGAGCGACGCCTATCATCTGACCGCGCCGAGCCCCGAGGGCGTCGGGCTGAGGGCTGCGGTCAAGTCGGCGCTCGCTGAGGCCGGCGCCGATTCCGGACAGGTCGCGTTCGTAAACGCTCACGGCACGGGAACGCGCGATAACGACCTGGTCGAGGGAAAGGTGCTCAAAGATATCTTCGGACCCGATCTTGTCATGCTGTCTACCAAGGGTTTCACGGGCCATACACTGGGCGCAGCCGGGGGGCTCGAAGCCGCTTTTACCGTTGCCGGACTTCGGCTCGGTTGGGTGCCGGCCAGTGCCGGATTTTCAACGCGGGACGAGGCCATCCCTCTGGAACCTGTCCGCGAGAGAACATCGGTTTCCGGCCGGTGGGCGGTTTCGACGTCGCTCGCATTCGGCGGGAATAATGCCGTTCTCGTTTTTGACAGGGAGGCCGCAGCGTGAATCTTCTCGGCAGCGGGATCATATTTACACGGGGCGCGGGGATTTCGGCGCTCGAACAGGCGCTGAAGGAGGGATGGCAGCCTCCGGCGGAAACAACGGGAAAACGCCTGGCGTACCAGGTCGACGTGAACGCAAGCCCGGACAAGGGGCTCCTTAAAAAGATCAGGCGGTCCGATAAATTGAGCCAGATGTCCGTTCTTGCGGCAGCAGAGGCCCTTCGCGAAAGCGGGATCGAGAACATCACGAAAAAAAATATCGGAATTATTCTCGCGACCGCGTTCGGCGCCCACGTTACGACGTTCGCCTTTATTGACGATATCCTGGATTACGGCGACGCTAATGCATCGCCGACGTTATTTTCGAACTCGGTCCACAATGCCGCTGTTTCGTACATCTCGACGACATTCGACATTAAAGGTCCGACACTCACCGTGACGCAATTCCGCTTTTCGTTCTTCGGAGCGCTGCAGCTCGCGGAAGCATGGCTGGCTCTCGGCCGGTGCGAATACGTGCTGGTCGGAGCAGTCGACCAGTACGGCGATGTTCTGGGTTATGCTTCGGAACGGAAGCTATCGCCCGCGCCTGACGGAAAGATCACACCCTTTTCATTTCATCCGACATGCCATGTTCCCGGCGAAGGCGCCGCCTTTTTCCTTTTGGGAACCGAGCAGGCCGGGAGGACGCTCTGCAGGGTGGAAACCCGGCCTGGAGACGACAATGCCCGGCCGGAGCTCAACATCATTGCGGCCGACGGCATGATGACTGATGAATCGGCTTACCTCGGTTCTCTCGATTCAGGCGTCCCCACGGCGGGCTACGCGCCTCTGTTCGGGACCACACTGAACAGCAGCGCTTTCAACATGGCTGCGGGCGCTCTTATGCTCCGAAACCAGCATCTCTATGCTTCCCCGATCCAGGAAAATCCGAGAGGACTTCATCTGCTCTCAACCACGGGAAGTTCCCGTATAGGGCTGATACGGTGCATTGATTGCGACTGCACGGGTGAGAAGAAAACTATTTATCTAAAAAAGATCGGGAATTAAAAGCTTAACGAGGCAAGGCCTCAGACCGATGAAAAAAATACCTTGGAACCGCGAAGGCGCGAAGGACGCGAGGAAAGCAGGAATTGAAACGGGTTTAAACCAGAAATAAGATTTTGTCGTATGGTTTCCTTCGCGCTCCTCGCGCCTTCGCGGTAAACGCTTTTTAGCTTCTCAAAAACTTGACTCAAATTTAAAGATAATGCGAAGTAAAGGTTTTTAACGGGGAAAACGTCTGAGACCGATGAAGCAAAACTGGAATTTTTAAAAGCTTTATCCGCAGATTTCGCAGATATCCGCAGATTTTTAAATAGAACAAATTAAATCAGGCGTTGGTTTTAATCGACGAAATCTGCGCAATCCGCGGATAATATTATTGACTCATTTGGTACTTTTTTGTTTCTCAAACATTGACTCAAAATTAAAGACCCCTGTTTGTAAAGTACCCGGCAGTAAAGATATTCTTCTAGGATATTCAAGGAAAGAGCCTTTCTTTCATGCGAGCTCGGAAATATCTTCTCGTTCCCGGCAATAATTCGCTTTCCCATATTGCAAAGTGCCTTGTCATTCGCAAGGCGCTTCTTGACCGCGGTCATGAAGTCCGCATTGCCGTCAACAGGAAGCATTCGCTTCTCCTCGAAAAGCTTTCGATCGGGCATTTTGTGCTTGCCGATATCCAGAAAGCGACGACTCCGGGTTCTCTTCAATCGAATGGTTTTCGGCATCCGGAAAACATTGCGCAATGTGTCAGGCAGGGCGGGAAAGGATTACCATGAAAATACTGCTTATCAATCCCTTCGGGTCCAACTGGATCGAAGGCATGGAAGACAGGACCGAGACCGCTGTACGTCTGGCGCCTATTGGCATATTGTCAATGGCGGCATATCTTGAGCAGCGCGGGATCGAGGTTGAGATTTACAACTGCCGCAGGCCGGTCAAGCTTGCGGGAACCGCAGAGGTCCTTTCCCGCGTCGCGGCCTTCGAACCGGACATCGTCGGGTTCACTGCCGTGACATCCAGTTTCATGGACGCGTATTGGCAGGCTGAAGCCATTAAGAATATTTTGCCGAAGACCACCATCGTGATCGGCGGGGTCCACGTATCAGCGCTGCGCGGAAGGATACTCGAAAAATATCCTTCAGTCGATTACATCGTTACCGGCGAGGGGGAGAAGGCGATCCATGAGCTTGCTTCCGGAGCCAAACCTGAGACGATCCAGGGCCTGGTTTATCGAGACGGAAGCGAGATAAAGGACAACGGTCTCCGCACAGATATGTGCGAATTGGACAGCCTTCCTTTCCCTGCGTATCATAAACTCGATGGATTTCCGAAGCAATACGAGGCGGCCCTGTTCAACTATCCGAAAGCTCCTTCGGCAACGATCATATCGAGCAGGGGATGCCCCTACCAGTGCTCGTACTGCGACCGTTCCGTGTACCGCAGAAGCTTCCGCTATAATTCTCCGGACTATCTCTACGGGCATATGGCGTTCCTGAAGAAGAATTTCGGCATCAGGCACGTGTTTTTTTACGACGATCTTTTCACGTTCAACCGAGAGCGTATAGAAAAATTCTGCGGGCTGCTCCGCGAGAAGCCGCTCGGGATGACGTTCAACTGCGCGGTCCGCGTGGGCCATGCGGACGATGAACTCCTCAGGATGCTGAAGTCGTCCGGCTGCTGGATGGTGAGCCTCGGCATCGAATCAGGCGCGCCCGAGATACTGGCCAGGCACAAGACCAAAGTCGACTTCAATGAGATGAAGACAACAGTGCAGAGAATCCAGAAAGCCGGGATCCGTGCAAAGGGTCTGTTCATCATGGGGCTGCCGGGCGAGACCGAAGAGACGATCAAAGTAACAACCGACTTCATAACAGGGCTCGAACTGGACGACATGAACATGACCAAGTTCACGCCCTTCCCGGGTTCGCCGATCTACCAGACGATACATGATGAAGGCAGCTTCAATGAAAACTGGGAGCTGATGAACTGCCTCAACTTCGTTTTCGTGCCCAAAGGCATAAAGTCAAAAGAGCGTCTCGAAGAGCTGTATAACCTGTTCATAAAACGGTTCTATACCGGGAAAAACTGGGTGAGGAAATTCGGTCCGCTCATGTTCAAGTCGCCTGACAGCGCGCGCAGGCTGATAACCGGCCTTCCGACTTTTCTGAAGATGAAGAAGGATTTCGAAACGAAGGCAAAGGCCTGATTTAACCGAAAAGAACATTTGGACGCGGAAAAATCGGATAAACGCAGATTTTTACAATCTTGGTCTGAATCAGAATCTCCTTTTTGGTTATCCGCGAAAATCCGCTTTAATCTGCGTCCAAAAAGTTTCCTATTTTAAACATGACTACTCTGAATACCCCTCTTGATGTCTATAAGCTCTTGCCGAAGTCCAACTGCGGACAATGCGGCATTGCAACCTGCCTCGGCTTTTCTGCGGCTGTCATAAAACAGGAAAAACAACTCAAGGATTGCCCGCATTTGGACAGCAGCCTTGTGGCCGGATTTGAAGGCAAGATCGACAAGCAGGTAAACCTGGAAAGCATCCAGGAAGAAACCTTGAAAGATCTGGCAAAAAAAATATCGGCCATTGATCTGTTGTCGCGGGCAGAACGAATAGGGGCCGGGATCAAGAATGATGCAATAGTGATCAAGTGCCTTGGCAAAGAGTTTGAAGTCGACCCAAAAGCCGCTGTCAAATCTCACTGCCACACCCATGCATGGTTCTCAATACCGCTGCTGGACTATATTCTTAGCAGCAAGGGGACGGACGTAAGCGGTAGATGGGTCCCGTTTCGTGATCTGAAGAACGGCCAGAACTGGAGCCGGCTTTTCGAACGGAGATGCGAAACGCCGCTGAAGCAGATTGCGGACAGCCATTCAGAACTTTTCGGAGATCTGGTCACCATGTTCAGCGGAAACTCATCCCAAAATAATTTCAATTCCGACATATCGGTAGTCCTCTATCCCTTTCCGAAAGTACCGATCCTAATATGCTACTGGAAGCCGGAAGACGGCATGGAATCCAAACTCCATCTGTTCTTCGACGACACTGCCGAATCCCACCTCCATATAGATTTCATCTTCACGCTTGGCACTGGAATTGTCAGGATGATCGAGAAGATCATGCTGAAGCATACAGATGCGAAGAGTATCCTGCTGTAATATAAGTTTAAGACTGTAGTACCCCTCCAACTCAAGACGTATTAAGGAGGCATTTTTCATGTCGAAGAAATTTACCGCCGTTATTACCAAAGAAGAGAAATGGTATGTGGCCCATTGTGTGGAACTAGGCGTCGTAGCCCAGGGGACAACGATCGAAGAGGCCCAGAAAAACCTGAAAGAAGCCGTAGAGCTCTATATCGAGAGTTTCGGGACCGAGGACCTGCCGGAAAACACAGGTGAGGTCTTCTTCTATCCCCTGGAGGTAACTGTCAGTGCCTAAACTTCCTGTTTTATCAGGAGATGATCTGATTAGGCTCCTCAAAAAAGCCGGTTTCAAAGAGGTGCGAAAAAAAGGGAGTCACGTCAGCTTGCAGAAAGATCAATTTAAAACAGTTGTTCCTCTTCATTCAGATTGGCCAATGGGGATTTTGAATCAATGCGGCATGAGCAAGGAAGACCTTCAAAATCTCATAACGAAATAATAGACAAAGAACAACCGATCTACTCCGAACCTTCCACCTTTTCGAGCGCGCGTTCTGCCGTAAAAATTCCGTCGATTCTCCCCCCGGATACTTTTCCTCTGGCCATGTGGAGAAGACATTTTTCTGCTCTAAACCAGCCATGTACACTGATCAGAAGCCAGTGATTTTAGCATCTTCGCGGTTCTGGTCGGGACACATGAGTATCGATCATTGTCGTAGCACACTGCATTCTCTGCCGACTGTCATTCAATCATGAATATTAGTCATCTTACTTGCTATATTCCGGTAAAACGGAATAGTCAGCAAATGGATGCTAATGATTTCCGCGGCTTACGCCAAACTTTTATTAAATCGCCTTGACCATGCATATAATCTATGCTACCGTAATTCGTCCCTATAAAACTTGTTAACGTTTATAGAATATATGCAGACCAGCCTGGGTAGAGCGATGCGAAACCCGATAATATGGAGGGGTTATGAAGAAATGGCTGATTTTGATTATTTGCGGATCATTTGTTGGCTGTACAATGGCACCTTTGTCAAAAAACGTAACACGTCAGCTCCCCATTGAACTTAAAAATAAGTCAAAATCAATATCAGTAAATAAATTGGTTGATGCCGTAGAAGCGAATACAGTTATCGGCGAGGCTTATCGGGGGGTATGGTGTATGTCCGGCGGGGAATTACGTTGGTCTGGAAACGAAAGAGTAGTTACCGACGTTGCCAACGTAGTTAGAAATAAATTGGATAAACATGGTTATTCTCTCATTGGGAAAGCATATTCTCCGTTTAATGAAGAATTATAGTAAGCAAGCTGAACTATTATTAGGCGGAAAGATTGCCGATGTGAAAGCGAATACGTGTGGCTCTGTCCACGGGACTAAAGGAGAGGTATTTGTCAGATTTGAATGGGAAATCTATGACACAAAGAAGAAAGATATTTCGCTGTCATTGACTACGGAAGGCTATTCTTCTTCTGCTGAATTTATAAAATTGGGAAAGGATTTATATGATAAGGCTTTTGACATGGCTGTCGACAATTTGTTAGCTGATAAAATGTTCTTTGCTTTATTGACCGGTGAACAATAGAACAGCGAGATTAAGTCTGGTAGAATGAAACCCGACGGATGACTCAACCATCCGGGTCGAGCAAAGAAACTTAGTCAACCATTTAACGAAATATTTGAGCGGCCTTTAGCCGCTCAATTCTTTGTTATCAATTTAAAAAAGCTTATGCCTACTCGATTAAGATATCTGATCTTGTACCTGAAACTATATTGGAATCACCTTGTTTTTTGGACCATACCTACCCTTCAAGAAACACATTATGCAAATCTGGGGAATATATTTTTCGAACTGGGAAAGTACCGAAAAGCTATATCGAAATTTGAAAAATCTGAAAGTTCACATAATAATGACAAGACTTTTTCAAAATACAATTGGTACTATCTTGGGCGTTCTTATTTAAATCTTGGTAATTATAAAAATGCCGTCTTCTACTTTAATAAATATTTGATGCTTAATCCCCGAGATGATTTCGCCCTGTTTATAGTGGGGACATGTTATGACGCGCTCAATGAGACCGAAATGGCTCTCCAGGCATGTCAAGAAGCGTTAAGAAACGGCGCTGACGCTATCGGGCTTCATATAGAGACTGCTAAAATTTTGAAGAAAATGGGTCGAAAAGATGAAGCTCTCGAACATTTACATAAAGCTGAAGCAAAATGTGATGATCCAACTAAGAAGGCAATTATCAGCTCGATGTGTAATTGGGTAAAAGGTAATATTGATATCGCTATAAACATTCTTAAAAGTTTTATCTCAGAAATGAAACGCGACACTCATGATGCAGAGACAGTTTCAAAGGCAGATATTTATATAATGCTGTCTAGGTTCCAGAAAGATATTAAAGATCTGTCTGGCTCATTGACAACATTAGAAACTGCACAATCTCTATATCCGAAAGATCCAATGATTATGAATGAACTTGCGATGGACTATGCTGAGAACGAAAAGTACCTCAATAAAGCTGTAGGTCTTATAACAGCAGCTCTAGAACATCAACCCGACAATTCATATTTTCTCGATACGAAGGGATGGATATTACATAAAATGGGGAAGTCGGCAGAGGCTGAGAAAGTAATTCAGGAAAGTTTGAAATTGAACCCTAAAAGCAAAGAAACATCAGAGCACCTGAAGGTGCTCCAAGAGGCTGTAAGATAACATACGCGTCGAGTGAGTCGCGAAAAGCTTGCTCCTCACGCGCGCGTTGTAGGCTGGGCAAAATGGTTCAGCTTGATCAACGTTTCTTCAGAAGGTTTGTTGGGTTTCACAAAGAACATTCAGCTCAATCTACGCAGTATCTATGTTCCAGAAGGGAGTAATGCACCATGGATGAAACAAAAATTGTTCACTACATGCAAATACGACTAGACATGCATAAAGAATCAACAAAAACATGTTTCATTGTTTATTCGTCTAGAGAGCCGCATATTGCGATCACGCTTGATGCCATTGAAACAGTATTAGAAGCAACAGGAAAATATGATACAAAAAGACTTTCAATCCATGGAATACCTGGCCACAGTCAATACTCTCAGCTTCTAGATTTTTTAAATAGATGCTCGTTAGCGATCATAATTTTGGATGGTTTTAGGCCGAATGTTATATTTGAATATGGAATTCTGGTTGGACTTCGCAAGCCTTGTATAGTGCTGCTGGAACAAAAAGCATGTATTGATATTCAGAGCTTTATGAAAGAGCCGATGAAGAAACCTCCTGTTGCACTGATAGACATGGACAAGGACTTCTCAGACGTGAAAGATCAAATGTATGTCAGATATAAATATAGTGATCCCAAGAATCTAAGAGAAATATTGACTAACGAACTGAAGAAAGTTGAGCCGCTGGTTGAAGAAGCATTTATGAAACTGGTATTTCCTGAAAAAGATTATATTGAGAAAGAAGTCAAAGAGTCCCTTGTAACATTTTCAGAACTTAAAAATAGTGGAAGTAAGATAACCACAGATGACGAAATTAAGTTCCGGGTCTGTGTGAACGAAATAGAAAAAGCGTCCAAAAAATATAATATTACATTAACCTCTTTTTATTATTACCAAAAAATACAGATACTGGTCAATTTAAAGAAATATGAGGAATCAAAGAAGCTTCTTGACGAATTAATAAAAGATCATAGTTCCGACGTGCAATTATTAATTTTAAAAGCAGAAATTTTTACTCAGCAAGATGAAAAAGATTTAGCCATAAACTGCTTAAATGATGCAATTAAAATTGATGAAAAAAACGAATATTTATGGCATCACAAAGCAATTCTACTGGAGCAACAGGGCAGAAAGGACGAGGCTGCTATTTGCTATAAAAAAGGACTGGATTTCAATAACGGTTGTTCTTCCATCCATTTCCATTATGGATTACTTCTTCTAGACAACGATGACTATCAAGAGGCATTGCTTCAATTTAATCAAGCAATAAAAATAAGGTCCAGTGAATCTAGCTATCATGTCTGCAAAGCAATTTGTTTGAAAAGTTTAGACCAAAAAGATTACGCAAAAAAAGCACTAACCGAAGCATTATCCTTTGATGAAAATAATGCAAATGCTTGGTACCAGTTGGGGCTAATAACGGATGACGATACGCAGGCAATTAAATATTTCAATAAAGCTTTATCGTATGAGCCAAATCATGCAGGAGCACTTTGTTCTAGAGGCGCATCTTTATCTAACATAGGGCAGCTAGAAGAAGCTTGTATAGATTTACAAAAAGCAATAACAATCTGCAAGTCAACAAATATGAAGGGATGCTTTACGGTATATGACAACCTTTCAAAAACAAAATTTGAACTTGCTAAAACCGGGAATGACAAATACGGTGGTTATCGACTTGAGGTAATCAGTGACTTGGGAAAAGCGCTTACCTTTTGCGATAAGAAAAGTAGTGTATCTGTATTAAACAATATCGGATACCTTTATTTATCATTAAACAAAATTTCGGAGGCTAAGGAGTACTTAATTAAAGCGCAAAAACAAACATCAGTTAGTTTATCTGACGCACTAGTATCTTACAACTTGGCGTTGTGTTACTTGTTGGAAGCGAATTATGGCGAAGCAAATAAATTATTTACTGCCGCACTTAATTTATCAAGAGATATGGCACATAACAAAAGGAAATTTCTCTGCTTGCTTATTCCAGAAGTTACAGAAATAGGCATAAAATTAATTGAACGGGATAACGCGGATCTGTATGAATTTGCAAAGCTGGCGATACATCTTGTTGGTGAGAGATTTAGATCGTAAAGCCCATTTCTATCAAAGCGGCCATGAAAGTGGTGCAGATGCACCACATCAACTTCTAAGGACAAATCAATGTGATCATGTAGCAGTGTCAGACATCACTTATTAATACTTTTTCTTTGTGAGCGTTCTAACCATAGCGCTCGAGAGGGTCGCTGAAAACGCGCCCCTCAGCGTCGCGTTAAAAATATCACCTGCCGGTCCACATCGACTCGCCTTGCGGCGAGTGACCGGCGAGTTGGCTCCGACAAAATACCGCTCTACGCCAACTAGCAGTCCAAGGGGAACCTTTAGGGTCAAGTCTTTTTCGTTGCATTTCATTCTGATTTCTGCTACAGTCGCCCCATGGCCCGACCTCTAAGAATAGAATATGCCGGTGCAGTCTATCACGTAACTTCTCGTGGTAACGAAAAGAAGCCCGTATTCAAAAACGACCAGGACCGCGAAAACTTCCTGAACACGGTCCAGCACGTCAACAAGCGGTACAATTGGATCTGTCATGCGTATTGCCTCATGACAAATCATTACCACCTTCTTATCGAGACCCCGGAAGGCAATCTTTCTCTCGGTATGCGCCAATTGAACAGCGTGTATACGCAACTTTTCAACAAGTATCACGGCAGGTCCGGGCATTTATTCCAGGGCCGGTATAAGGCTATCTTGATCCAGAAAGACAGTCATCTCCTTGAGGTCTGCCGATATGTGGTTCTAAATCCGGTAAGAGCAAGGATGGTCGAAGCGCCGGAAGGCTGGAAGTGGTCCAGTTACCTTGCGACCGCGGGTAAAGCTGAATCTCACCCCTGCCTCACAAAGGACTGGGTGCTCGGTCAATTCAGCAGAAAACGAGATAAAGCGGAAAAAGAGTATCGCCAGTTCGTTCAGTGGGGTATCGACATTCCCGAAATTCCCCGGAGTCAGCGATATTCGACCCGGCCGTCGCTTGCCGTTTTGCTGCCCGACTCAGTCATGAACAATCATCGCAAACTGATGAAAAAAGTGTCCGAGGCCGTGGAAAAATACGGTTATCATCAGAGTGAACTAGCCCGCCATGTGGCCGTCCACTACTCGACGATCAGCCGCTGGCTTCGTGAATACGAAAATGCAACGAAAAAGACTTGACCCTAAAGGTTCCTAAAGGTTCCTAAAGGTTCGCTAAAGGTTCGCGAATGAGTGACGGAAGGTGTGGGAGGTAACGCGCTTAGTGAGCTTTGCCCTCCTGACGGCGTCGTTCAGCGCATCCTGAACATGAGAGTCATGAAGATGATACCGCCGCCGCTCCTTCGTTTCCGCAACAAAGGTTAACGTTTGCTTCGGGAGAAACCATTGCCAGACAAGCTCCTTCGCGGCTCGTGGATATTTTTTCTCCAGTTGATCATCGAGAAAAACCCCTGCGTACCCTGTTGCCAGATCCTCGTCATGCATTTTTTTCACGGTCTCTATTTGGGCCTGAAGCTCCGGCACGATTCTTTGCGGAATAGGCACGGTGCGGGTTTTATCGCCTTTTCCGCGGACAGTGAGAATGCCGGCGTCAAAATTGAAATCCTTCACCCGCAGTTTACAGCCTTCCGAAATGCGTAACCCGCAGCCGTACTGGAGTTGGGCCACAAGCTTGTATGGATATTCGAGATGTCTCAAAACAGCGTCGATTTCCTCGCGGGAAAGAACCACGGGAATGTAATTCGATTTCTTCGCGCGCGGGATGTCCTTATGGATGCCGAAATCTGTCTTTAAAACATGTCTGAACAGAAACAAGAGTGCGTTGAACGCCTGGTTCTGGTGGCTTGAGGATACCTTGCAGTTCACGGCCAGATACGTCAGGTACGCCTTCACCTCCGATGGAGACAATTCCGAAGGTGGTTTGTCTTTCAGGTAGTTCTGGAACTTGCGGCTCCAGTCCGCATAATGCTTGAGCGTTTTTCGAGAGTAATGCCGCAGCTTTATTTCCGCAGCAAGATTTTCAATGACCTTGTCCCACGCCGGGGATTCGGTTTTTTTGAGGCAGCGCCATTCATCGTAGTGTTTGCCGCCCCGGATCCTGGGCGTGTACGGCGCGGAGGGCGCCGGCGGCTCGCAAACCATCTCGGATTCCTTCGTCGCTGTTGTTGAGCACAGTTGCTGTGCTTGGATGTATTTTACCTGTAGGCCGCAATGCGGCCCGGCTGCAGGAGGCGCAATCTGCGCGGCGGCCGACGATGAAATAGTCTTTTTTCCCTGTTGCAAAGCAAAGAACAGCGAAATCGCTTTAGCTGCATGCTCTATTTGCATGGAGGATTGATTCTTTGACCGCAGCTTGTCCGCGAACGCCCTCACTTGATCCGATTTGCCTTCCGGAAGAGGATATTTAGCTCGGAAGTCGAGAAAATACAGCAGCCACTTCCGGTAATCGGATCGGGAGCAAAGGGGGACATTCCGTTGTTTCAGAATGCCGTCAAATTTAGCCAGAATATCTTTGGGTATGGGTTGCACGGGTCGTATGAGAATCAAACGGTTGCTTCAGACAGCTTCATGAACCATATAAACAATAATATAGTGAACAAATGTTCACTTATCAAGAGGAGAACGCTATCATCATGCTGGTATTCATAAGAGTGTCTCATTCATGTGTTTTTCTTAATTCGGGAAAGGTGTTCTCGCGTTGTATTCCGATCCGAATATTCAACAACTTTGAACAACTTTATCTTGACAGGCCATAATGCATAAAATATACTCGATTTGCATTTAAAGTTGCAGAAATTTTATCCTGCCAATTCCGAAATTCAGTATTTGGCAAGGCGAAAACCGCAGTTGCAGAAGTTTACATTATTGAACAAAAATATTTAATTTTCACCCCGCCATTACCGAATTTTCTGAAATGGCGGGGCGGTTTCCGTCCCATCAAACACTGGTTGATTTTGAGACAAGTATTGTTGCCGACACATTAAAAAGGAGAGATGAAAATATGAGTAAGAAAATCGTTAGACCTGCCTCTTTGGTAAAACAAGGAGATCTGATCCTTTACGCTACATCATTAAAAGTTTCAGATTTAATAATTCCGAACTTTTATAGCATAGAGAGACTCGACCCTGAAAATGCTAGTGATAAGGGTTATCAGCGGTTACTAAACAAGTCAAGAGCAAAAAAGCTTGCCGACTATATTGTTGCGGGACAAGAAACTAAAGATGCATTTTTGCCGACAAGCATTTTTATTGCAACGGATAAAAATATAGCATTCCATCCGAATAATAACACCATTGAAATAGACATCGATGAAGTAGGGCCATTCAATGTTGTTGATGGTCAACACCGTGTTGAAGGTTTAAAAATGGCGGCTGATAAAGATCCTCGTGTTCTAGAATTTGAAGTATCTGTCAATATTGCAGTTAATCTTTCTGAGATTGCGCAAATGTGTCACTTCCTCATTGTTAATACCACACAAAAAAGTGTTGAGGAAGGCGTTGCTCAGAGAATCCGAGCGAGATTAACAAAAGCAATGGGTGTCGATGATACGCCAAATTTACCAAAATGGATTCTCAATTCAGTCCAAAAAGGTGAAGATGAAAAAGCTCTACAGTATGTAGATTTTTTAAACAATGACAAAGACAGTCCTTGGCAAAATAAAATTAAAATGGCCAATGATGATAATAGTGATGGAAGTATTAATCAGAAGAGTTTTGTGAAAGCAATTAAGAAATATGTTTTAGTTGCAAATAATCCTGTTTGCAACACAGAAAAGGAAGACAGGCAACATAGGATTTACATGAACTATTGGAAGGCTATTACCAACATTCTCGGCGATAGTGAGCCAACAGTTCTATTCAAATACAATGGAGTTGAATTATTCTCTAAATTTTGCGTTCCATTTTACAACAAGATGGTTAATATGCCCGATTATAAAGTTTCAACGATGCAGTCATTATTGGAAAATGTTTTTGAAAATGTTGAAGGTGATGGAGCTGGAGTTGGCCATACAGATTTCTGGGTGAAAAGTGGTACTGCAAGTGGTTTAAATACTGGCGCATTAAGTAAGATAAATAGCGAAATGGTGAAGGCGCTTCATAAACAATCCGACATTAAAACGGAAAAAGAAATGGAATTATGAAGATCACCGAACTAATTCCGCTACCAAAAGACAAGGTACATTTTAAACGTGCATCGTTTAAATCAGTACCTAATGAGACAGGTTGTTATGTTCTTACTACGTTTGACAATGACATCCTATATATTGGACTTTCGGATAATTTATTCGTTAGATTTCAGCAACACCTCGACAATCCAGAAAAAACAAATCCAACACTAGAAGGTAAGGCGATTTGGTTCTACTTTGCAATCTACAATCCAAAAAACCTACCTAAACTTGAAAGAACTTGGTTAAATCAATTTACAAGTATACATGGGCGACGACCAATTCTCAATAAAGTGGACTCTCCGATAGGATAACGCGTAAAAATAACTTTATTGCATCCCATAAAATCGCTTCAACAAGCGGGTCGTGTGGGTCGCTGCGAACCGCGCCCCACACCCGCGCGTTGGCTCCGGCAAAATACCGCTCTGTGCCAACCAGCAGTACAAGCGGACAATGACCGCTTAACTTCCAGAAGGAGAACCAGAAAATGCTTAGACGTATGGTATGGGCTTTCTTTATGTTAATGGTTGGCGTTGCTTTGTCTTTTTGCAGCGGAAATAACAATACGAGCACAGGAGGAGGCAACTCGGACAGTTCAAAAACAATCACTGCCTTTTCTTTTACAAGCCCTGCAGCAACAGGAACAATAAACGAAACAGCAAAGACAATCTCCATCACTGTCCCGAATGGTACGAATGTTACCGCACTCGTCGCAACCTTTACGACAACAGGCGCAAGCGTCAAAGTTGGTTCTGCGATTCAGGTAAGTGGTACAACGCCGAACGACTTCACAAATCCGGTTTCATATACGGTTGCTGCCGCTGATAACTCAACTGCAACATACACTGTGACTGTGACGATAGCCTCCAGTTCAGCAAAAGCCCTTACAGCGTTCTCATTCACAAACCCTGCTGCAACAGGATCGATAAATGAAACAGCAAAGACAATCTCCATCACTGTCCCGAATGGTACGAATGTTACCGCACTCGTCGCAACCTTTACGACAACAGGCGCAAACGTCAAAGTTGGTTCTGCGATTCAGGTAAGTGGTACAACGCCGAACGACTTCACAAATCCGGTCTTATATACAGTTACCGCCGCTGATAATTCAACGACATCCTATACCTTAACGGTGACGAGTACCACACCTGAAGCTACGGGCAAGGTTTTCAGTATGTGGTATTGGTATCAGGTAGGAACCCAAGACAACATCGGCTATGCTACATCGCCGGACGGATTGACTTGGACCCGCTCTTCGCATAATCCGGTAATGACGAACGCAATCGTTCCGAATGTCATTTTCGATAGTGGTCTGTACAAAATGTGGTATTGGTATCAGGTAGGAACCCAAGACAACATCGGTTATGCTACATCCCCGGACGGAGTGACTTGGACCCGCTCTTCGCATAATCCGGTAATAACGAACGCAATCGTTCCAAATGTCATTTTCGATGGTGGTCTGTACAAAATGTGGTATTGGTATCAGGTAGGAACCCAAGACAACATCGGTTATGCTACATCGCCGGACGGATTGACTTGGACCCGCTCTTCGCATAATCCGGTAATGACGAACGCAATCGTTCCGAATGTCATTTTCGATAGTGGTCTGTACAAAATGTGGTATTGGTATCAGGTAGGAACCCAAGACAACATCGGTTATGCTACATCCCCGGACGGAGTGACTTGGACCCGCTCTTCGCATAATCCGGTAATGACGAACGCAATCGTTCCAAATGTCATTTTCGATGGTGGTCTGTACAAAATGTGGTATTGGTATCAGGTAGGAACCCAAGACAACATCGGTTATGCTACATCCCCGGACGGAGTGACTTGGACCCGCTCCTCATATAATCCGGTGATGACCAACGCAATCGTTCCGTGTGTTTTATTGACCAGTCAATGAAACACAGCGAGGATTTCAACCAGCGGGTCAAGTCCGCCGCGAAAAGCACGCGGCTTACCCGCGCGATGGCCCGCGCTTCGCGCGGTCCATCGTCCCGGATGAGCGGCCGATCCTGATGTCTCGCGCGAAACCAGCGCGAGCCATCAAACCGGATCGAGACGGACTTACCCCCTGCGGGGGCAGCCGCTCATCCGGGACGTTCCAGCCGCCGCTGGAATGGGGCGATAACTCGCTTATTGCCTGTGAGACGCGGTACAAAGCGCCGCTGGAACCAGGCAATGAACCCGACGCGCCCTGCGGGCGCAGCGAGTTATCGCCCCATTGAACATTGAATGCCTAGACTACGTCGTCAGTAAGATGCTTGCATAAGGGGAAGGTTTTTGATGAGACAAAAATATAGACTCGTTAGAAGGATCATATTTTTCCTCTTATTTGGTCTTTTGCTAATTTCTTGTCATAACGGTGGCGGTAGTGGCGATCCTATAGATGATGGGCCTCAATTGGCGGGAGCAGTTATAGTCAGTCATGATGATCTTGTTGCTGTTGTTGGTAATAGCGCGACAAATTCAACTTATTCGAAAACCGTTTTGGCGCCGCACGCATTAAAGAAGGATAGCCAAACGCTTGATGTTCCCTATATATCTCAATTTGAATCTGGCCCGGATGGAAATAATGTGAACTGTGGGCCTGCAAGCTATTTGATGCTAAAAGCATTTCATTATCACATCGATATCGCGCCGAATCATGACACTGCATGGTCAAATCTGAAAAATATGATCGATTGGATGGGTCCCCAATATCCTGACAATATTTCTAATATTGACGGTTATAATCCACCAAGATATGGAAGAGATAAATACACCGGCGACTATACGGACAACAAACAGATGAAACAGTTGTTAGAGAAAGAGGGTAATTTTAGCGTTGAGTACATAAAGCCAACATTAGAAGCGCTACGTTCTGAATTAGCAGACGGAAACCCTGTCTTAGTTGTAGTTTCTTCCCAAGGAGGTAATAACTCGATTCCGGGGACAATGAAGCAAGGGAGCGTCCAACATTGGATGCTAGTTGTAGGGATTGACGAAGATTATGTTTATGCTAATGATCCCGGACGGACCTGGCTATATGAAACGTATGCTCATAAACGGAGTTTTACAAGGAAAAGCTTTCTTGATGAATGGGAGCGTGTTGGTAAGCTTCCGGGTAATGGTGGCCAAGCAATCGGTCTGCGCGTTACGAAAAAGGATAAGAATTTTAAGGTTGGTATAGTTGAAGGGAGTTTGTCATATTGCCCGTCATTAATTGTTGGCAACGCTTTTAGTCTTATTTTGTCCGCAGTTGACGGCACTCCACCATATACATGGTCAATTGCTAAAGGCAATCTGCCTCCCGGGATTTCATTATCAAAGGATGGTGTAATTTCTGGCGCTCCTTCACAACAAGGCACCTACCAATTCACAGTAGCTGTAACCGACTCAAGTGGTGATATTGCAGAGCGAGATAGTGCTATCTCTGTTGACAATTTGTCGCAGCCTCTTCCAATATCAATTTCAACGTCGAAGATTCTATCTGTTGGTAAAGTCGGCGCTTACCATTACTTCCGTTTTTCAGCTTTAGGTGGCTCGTGGCCATACTCATGGAAACTTTCTGACGGTATAGTGCCAACAGGTCTAAGCTTAAGTGCAAGCGGTGAGATTTCAGGAATACCCACAAATACCGGAACTTATCAGTTTACAGTGCAAGTTTACGATAATAATTCACAAAAAGCAGAGAAGAATTTCGTCCTTTCCGTTGTCGATAGCATAACAGTATCCCCGACAGTTGCTCAGACTCCGATGACGGCGAAGCAGGCCGATACAGTGTCGCAGTGGGGCACAGGTTTCACTCCCAACAGCACAGCTGTGCTTCATTTTAAGAAGCCCGATGGCTCAGAGTTCCCAACTCTTTCGCAGAGTATTAAACCAGATGGAACGTTTTCCATCACTTACACGATACCTTCGGATCGACCGGCTGGAACCTATACCTGGTGGGGTGCGGATAGTTCAGGTAAGATGAGTAATATTGTTAACTACACTGTTATTGTCAATTCTGAAGTCATACCGGCTGGCATATCTGTAAGCCCGTCCAGCGGCAGCTGGACGTCATCTCCGCAGAATATCAGCGTCGGCAGTAGCGGCGCAACGACAATTTATTATAGGATGGTCAACACGTATGACGGCAGTACTCCTTCTGATCCTGATGCGCCGTCACCCTCTTCGAACGACGGTTCAATCAGCGGAGCTTCCGGAACGTTTCAGTTGTACGCAAGCTCTGATCAGCACAAGAGAACCAAGCTCCGGTTTATAGGTTGCAATAGTGCGGGGTGCGGACCAGCAAGCGGATCGTACTCATACTCGATAGACTTAAGGACAGTGCCGGGCAGTGTCGCGGTAAGCCCGTCCAGCGGCAGCTGGACGTCATCTCCGCAGAATATCAGCGTCGGCAGTAGCGGCGCAACGACAATTTATTATAGGATGGTCAACACGTATGACGGCAGTGCGCCTTCTGATCCTGATGCGCCGTCACCCTCTTCGAACGACGGTTCAATCAGCGGAGCTTCCGGAACGTTTCAGTTGTACGCAAGCTCTGATCAGCACAAGAGAACCAAGCTCCGGTTTATAGGTTGCAATAGTGCGGGGTGCGGACCAGCAAGCGGATCGTACTCATACTCGATAGACTTAAGGACAGTGCCGGGCAGTGTCGCGGTAAGCCCGTCCAGCGGCAGCTGGACGTCATCTCCGCAGAATATCAGCGTCGGCAGTAGCGGTGCCACGACAATTTATTATACGATGGTCAACACGTATGACGGCAGTACGCCTAGCACGCCATCTGCACCGACTCCATCATCTAATGACGGTTCAATCAGCGGGCCATCGGGGACGTTTCAGTACTATGCTAATCCAGGACAATTCAAGAGGACTAAGCTCAGATTCATAGGTTGTAACAACATGGGTTGTGGTTCCGCCAGTGGATCTTATTCATATTCTATAGATCGACGATAAGATTGCCATAACAAGCGGATGCACTGATTGGGAGTGTCTTGGGTCGAATCTTTGATATTGACAAGCTGGTTCTCCATCATGACAAGAAGATGAATTCCAACCAGCGCGTCGTGTCCGACCGCTACGCGGCGGTACACGCGCGCGTTAACCCCCTAAATGAGCATGAACCCTTATATTACATTCATTGGCGGTATTTTTGTTCTTACATTCGTGGTTGCATATTTCTTCCGAAGAAATCGTCGAGTTATGCAGCCTTACTATGAGAAGCTAGAAAATCTATCGACCCAATTCCCCGGTTCATTATCGGAGGCAAGAAAATTTCTTTCTGACGAACCTTGCTTTACGGGGCAATTTAATGACTGTAAGTTTACGCTGACATATACCCGTGTCGAAGGTGCACCGCCGAACAGATTAGAACTCAGATGCAGTTCAATCTCAAAAAGCAAGTTGAAATTATTTTCTTATTCAGGGCCAAGCAGAGTTTTATTCGCAAAAAAAGTTATTGCCAATGATCCAGAACTTGATAAATACAACATTTACTCCAATTCACCGGAGGAAGCGAAAAGGTATCTAAACAATTCATCACGAAAAGAAGCCATAAGAATTTTAATTAAAAATGGTTGGTCGTTCCCTGTGTTGGCTCGAAACAGTATTAGCGTATCCGCTGACGTTACTCATGCTGTTAACTCTGACATACTGCGGGTCTCGCTGGAGCAATTACTTCAATTAAGAACATGATGTTAACGAGCGGGTCGAGTGAGTCGCGAAAAGCACGCTCCTCACCCGCGCGGCTGTACCGGGAAAAATGATATGGCAGATATTGCATTTTACATTTTTTTGTTAGTTCCATCAATTTTACTAACGCTAACGGAACCTTTAGGGTCAAGTCTTTTTCGTTGCATTTTATTCTGATTTCTGCTACAGTCGCCCCATGGCCCGACCTCTAAGAATAGAATATGCCGGTGCGGTCTATCACGTAACATCCCGTGGCAATGAGAAGAAGTCCGTATTCAAAAACGACCAGGACCGCGAAAACTTCCTGAACACGGTCCAGCACGTCAACAAGCGGTACAATTGGATCTGTCATGCGTATTGCCTCATGACAAATCATTACCACCTTCTTATCGAGACCCCGGAAGGCAATCTTTCTCTCGGTATGCGCCAATTGAACGGCGTCTATACGCAACTTTTCAACAAGTATCACGGAAGGTCCGGGCATTTATTCCAGGGCCGGTATAAGGCCATCTTGATCCAGAAAGACAGTCATCTCCTTGAGGTCTGCCGATATGTGGTTCTAAATCCGGTAAGAGCAAAGATGGTCGAAGCGCCGGAAGACTGGAAGTGGTCCAGTTACCTTGCGACGGCGGGTAAGGCAGAACCTCATCCCTGCCTCACAAAGGACTGGGTGCTCGGTCAATTCAGCAGAAAACGAGATAAAGCGGAAAAAGAGTATCGCCAGTTCGTTCAGTGGGGTATTGGAAAGAAGACGATCTGGACGGAAGTGCGAGGCCAAGCGCTTTTAGGTGAGGACGATTTCGTAGATAAGCTTACGGATTATCTCAAAAAGCACAAGGACATTCCCGAAATTCCCCGGAGTCAGCGATATTCGACTCGACCGTCGCTTGCCGTTTTGCTGCCCGACTCGGCCATGAACAATCATCGCAAACTGATGAAAAAGGTGTCCGAGGCCGTGGAAAAATACGGTTATCATCAGAGTGAACTTGCCCGTCATGTGGCCGTCCACTACTCGACGATCAGCCGCTGGCTTCGTGAATACGAAAATGCAACAAAAAAGACTTGACCCTAAAGGTTCTCTAAAGGTTCTAAAGGTTTTGATATGGCTGATCGTTAAAGGGTTCAATCCGGCCGCGATAGGAGGCAGCCGTGTATAAAACGGTCATCAGTAGTATCGGGCTTATTTTAACGATCGGCTTAAGCGATGCAGCGTTCGGCGAGGACAACGACGTAAGTATCGTTGTCGGCGTTGTAATGCGGCTCTAAAATATGATGAGCACAAACAAGAAAACGGCAAGAATTACGGGAGTACTATTTATCATCGCGATTGTTGCGGGGATGCTTGGTGTTGCTTTTACACAACCTGTTTTAGATGCTCCGGATCATCTTGCTAAAATTTCTGGAAATGAAAACCGGGTAATAACAGGAGCGCTTTTTCTGTTCATTATGGCTGCTGCATGCGCCGGCATTGGAATTTCTCTGTATCCGGTTTTAAAAAATTATAATGAAGGCCTGGCTCTCGGATCTGCCGGGTTCAGGATAATTGAGGGACTGTTCCATATTGTCGGGATAATCAATAAGTCAATCCAGCAAACGCGATAAAACCGCGCCGCGGAAAACCTTTAGAGTCAGATATTGTTTCTTGAAATAGACGATATCGGGATAGTCAAAGGAGAAAAAACGATGACTGCCAAAGGAAAAATGAATTCAGTTAATAAGATCGCAAGAGCTGCAGGGTTCCTTTATCTGCTTTTGGCTCCGCTCGGTTTCTTCGGCGGCATGTATATTCCCTCCCTTACTGTGCCGGGGGATACCTTGACAACAGCCAATAATATTATAGCTTCCTCATCGCTGTTCCGTCTCAGTATTATGTGCGCTTTGGCTACACCTATTGTCACTATTTTGGCAGCTCTCTTATTATATAAATTACTCAAATCGGTTAATAATAACCATGCTGTGCTTATGGTTGTATTCGCATTGGCCGCTGCTCCTATTGCGATGTTAAATGAGCTTAACCACTTTGCCGTCTTGCTGCTATTGAACGGCGCTGACTCTCTGAAAGTATTCAGTGCAGATCAGTTATATTCCCACGTAATGTTCTTTCTGAACTTACACCATTATGGGCTTTTTATTACCCAGATATTCTGGGGTCTTTGGCTATTCCCTATGGGGTATTTAGTTTTCAAGTCGGGTTTTCTTCCGGGAATTCTGGGCATTTTGCTGGTCATTGCAGGCTTTGGCTATGTGATAGATTCCATTGTATTGTTTCTTTTGCCCGACCTTGATATAACAATTTCCCAGTTTACGTTTATCGGGGAATTAATATTGCTCTTGTGGCTTTTGATTAAGGGAGTAAACGTCGAACAGTGGGAAAAACGCGCTCTTGAATCTGCTTGAGCGCTACAGGATGAGCACGAACGCCGGATACTTCACCCTCCCCTTAGTCCCCTCGCATCGAAGGGAGGTGCGAGTTAGAAGCCAAGATACCCATAGCTTGCTGCGGGCAGGTTCATTCCTCGACTGATATTCTTCGCTGCTGTTAACGCTATTCACATCCGCTCCTACACCTGTCTCGCGCTCATCCGACCCGATAATCTCAACCTTATATTGTGGTGCTGCCTTCGGTTTCTGTTTATTCAGAATCCTTCTGCTTGCCATTGCCAAATTGTTATGATACCATTTTCCTACAGCATAAGTATTATTTCGCTTTATGGTCGGGATTATCAGTTAAAGCAAAAGCGTTAAATAATGATAGACATATTATTCCCATACCGAGTCTTTACCATGATGGTCCGCTGGTCGTCAAGCCGGGTCATGATGACAGGTCCCTGGAAGCCTGACATACCCATGGAGGACCTCATCGGACGATGGGCCTTACCGCCTTCAACGTTTGTGGACGTGAAGGGGCTGAAGGTTCATCTACGTGATGAGGGGCCTCGCACTGACCCTGTTCCCATTGTGCTGATCCACGGCACTTCATCAAGCCTGCAAACGTGGGAAGGCTGGGTTGAAGCGCTGAAAGGTCAGCGGCGCGTGATCACGTTTGATTTGCCGGGGTTCGGTCTGACAGGCCCAAATGCCCGGGGTGATTATCGTCTCGAGAGCTATGTTCAATTTGTAATGGACTTGCTGGATACACTGCGGGTTCAGCTTTGCATTGTGGCTGGTAATTCGCTCGGAGGCGACATTGCCTGGCATCTTGCTGTGGCAGCGCCCCCGCGCGTGCAACGATTGATCCTCGTAGACGCGGCCGGATATCCCATGCCTCAATCAAAATCAATCTATTCTTATATAGTAAAGATGCCGGTGCTCAATCAGTTGTTCAGATTTGCAATGTCCCGAAGTGCCTTGGAATCGGGTTTGAAAAAGCTGTATGGAGATCCCTCGCGGGTAACGCGGGCAGTGGTGGACAGACACGAGCAGATGATGCTCTGCCAGGGCAACCGTGGCGCGCTCATCAAGGCGATCGAGCAATCGAATATAGGGTCAGCTGCGCCAATGATAAAGACCGTCAAGCAGCCGACCCTCATTATCTGGGGCGGCCGCGACCGGCTTATCCCTCCTGACCACGCACAACGGTTCAGGCGGGACATCTCCGGAAGCCAATTGGAAATATTCGATGACCTGGGGCATATGCCTCAGGAGGAAGACCCGGAACGCACAGTCGAAGCGGTTCTCGCATTTCTGGCGATAAAGCAGACGGATGTGAATATAAGGAAAGAATATATTAAGATAAGAAAGAAAGATCTTAAGATTAAGTGGACAGATAGTTGGCTGAATAATAAATGGAAGACTATAAGGTCACTTCCTGCTGAATTTATTCGTTGGATAAATCACTGATCCTTACCTCCCGCGCCTCATGCCTAGCAAACAGCTACGGCCTAAGTCGTTCTACCACACAGTAACCTCAACCACATGCACTTCCTGGTAGGCTATTGAAAAACAATTTTTGCAGGCTAAAGCCTGCGGCTACCAAAACGTATCACATTAATTATAAACCAGGTAGCCGCACCCTTTAGGGTGCGTTTATGCTGCGAGAGCTATGACAGTCATCACTATTAAAGCGATTCGAGATAAAATAGTGACATAGAGTAAAAAAAGAAGTTAAACGAAAAGTCCGGTTTACTCGTGAGAACACTATGCTTAAAGAACTCTTCGTGGATTACACCAAAAAAATATTCCTGGATTACTCCGAAAGAATGTTGCTCGCCTTGTTTGTCCTTTCCGTATTTATATTTACGGGTTGGTTTGTTTCTTCGCTGCTTCGACGACTTGGGAAACGCAAGACCGTGCAGGCAAACCGCGTCTACCGGCTCATTGCCGGCAGCATTAATACCGTAATTGTAGGGGCAGGCGCGATTTCCGCTTTGGGCACTGTGGGTGTTAACATAACAGCCCTGGTTGCCGGGCTGGGCCTGACCGGATTTGCCCTTGGCCTTGCATTAAAAGACGCCATTTCCAATCTTGTGGCGGGTTTGATGGTCATCGTTTATGCGCCATTTTATTTGGGGGATACAATCGATGTAAGCGGCATCAGAGGAAAGGTCATTGATATTAATTTGAGATATGTGACTCTCGAGACGGACTCAGAAACAGTTCTTATTCCCAATAACAACTTTATTACAAGTACGATACGAAAGGTCCTGGCAGACCAATTACCGGACCAGAAAGACCGTAACCATCATTGCTCATAGCATGGAGGCAACTTGTGTGTAGAAACATTAAACCCCTGTTCAACTTTGAACCGCCTGTCACGGATGAAGAGATTCATGCGGCTGCATTGCAATTTGTGAGAAAAGTGAGCGGCTTCAACAAGCCATCGAAAAGCAACGAACCTGCATTTGCTGCAGCCGTTGATGAAGTAGCGGCAGTTTCCAAAAACCTTCTGAACTCGCTTGAGACGAATGCAACACCGAGGACCCGCGCAAAAGAGAAAGCCAAGGCACGAGCACGCGCTGCTCAGAGGTTTTCAGGTGAGCGATGAGCGAAGCCAATAGAATGAAAAGGCGATATTTCGCAGGGCTAAAGCGACTCGACTGAGCTCGCCGAAGTCCTGCGGCTGCCAAAAGGCAGCACATTGATGATCCCAGGTAGCCGCACCCTTCAGGGTGCGTTTAAGGGCCTTTAGTCCTCCGCTTCCCGCCTGAACGGAATCAGCTCATATAAGAGTCCCATTGTTGGCATGCTCCTGATGACTTTCATGAACAGCTGCGGATAGCCTATCCTTTCGACCGTACGTACTTCCTTCAGCCGCCCCAGCAGCAGGAATGACGCCCCGAACCGCAGTACGCCGCTCAGGAGAAAGACGAGCAGGTAGCTTGACGCGAACACGTGATTATACCGTACAATGAAGCCGCCGAGCATCGCCCCGCTGATCAGGGTGAACCCGCTGATCACGTTATAATAGGCCACGCAGGTTGCCCGCTTGGAAGGCGTGGTGGTATCGAAAATGAAGCTGATGGTCGCGATCTCGAAACCTCCCCAGACAAAGCCCGAATAGACCTGGATCGCGACCAGCCACCTGACGTCCCGCGAGGCGAGCCACAGCACCGGCACCACGGGCATGAGAAAACCGGCAAGCTTGAGCACGCGGCGTGCGCCGAAGCGGTCGGTCGCCCAACCCCAGACCCTCATCGACAACACCTTCGTTATGATCGCGGACGCATTTACCAGCGTGAAAGTAATATAACTTAATTTCAAATCAGTGAGCATGTACGGGGTAAAGAAAGGCGCCGACAGGAACACGCCCAGGTTCATAAAGCCCAGATACATAACGAACGTCCGGTAGTTCGTGAATTCCTTGTTCTGCAGGAAATCAAGAAAGCCGAATTCCGCTTCCCGGGGGACCACATAACGAGGTTCGTATAGTTTGGAAAGGAAGACCACGGACGCGATACGGCTTGCGAACGCTATCGCGAAGATGATGGTAAACCCGATATACTGTTTTTTTATGCCCGCATGCGCGAACTGCTCCAGGATATACCCGGCAGAGAGGAGCGCGAGGAATGTTGCCATGCCCGTGATCTTTGTCCTGCGGCTGAAATACGCGCCCCGCCGGTTTTCGTTCACGAGTTCTCCCATCCAGCTGTTCCAGGACGGGCTCAATATCATTCCAAAGGACCAGTATAGAGAGGCAAAGAAAATGAGGTGCCATACCTTGAAATGGCCGAAGAAAAAAACAAGGGCTACCGGTATGTACACGAGGGCCTGGAGCAGCGCTGCCCAAACGACCAGTTTTTTACGGGAACCGAGGCGGCGGATCAGCAGGTTGGAAAAAAACTGGCAAAGCGAACCGATTGCCTGCGGCAGAGCGCTCAGCATGCCGACCTGGAAAGTAGTGGCTTTGAGGAAAAGCGCATATGCAGCAAAGAAAGACTCCCCGAACCCGATCATGGCGGCCGAAAAAGCGCCTTCATGCAGGGAGTACCGCAGCGTCTTCCTGACACGGTAATCCTTCCGACGGTCGACCTGGAGTACGGGGTCTGTTGCAACAACACTCATGGTATTGATTTTTCCTTCATTTGGTTCATAGTTGCCGTGATTCAAATCACACCCGGCGCGGCATTTGTTTTCCTGCTGTTTACTCCTGTTTATCGAACGATTGGCTTAAGCCACTTGTACGATCTTTTTGACAAACAACGTTCTGCTAACTATATTTTAAATATTATGGTTACGATCGAAAACATTCAGTAACTTCAGGCCGGCGTTGCCGGATAAGGTCTAGCACGTTATTGAAAAAGTCGTTTGAGTGGTTCGACAGGCTCACCACGAACGGATAAAAGCAAGGATTTCAAGGCTCCCTCCGTTCGCCCTGAGCCTGTCGAAGGGTGAGCGGAGGGTTTTTCAACAGCCTGCCAGGCCCCCTAGGGGGAGAGGAAAGGAAACCATGGACGGTGTATTCCAATTTAAACAATGTTCAACGCTGCTTAAGGCGACAGGCAACATGGCGAAATCGCTTGCTGAACTGCGTGACGTCATAGCATTGAAAGCGAATCATCCCTGTTTCACCATGTGCACCAATATTTTCTAAAAGGTCACGTTCTGGAATATACGAATGATTTCGCACAATGGGCCGGAGAGAACCTCGAAGAACGTGAATTGGCGGAGGAATTGTCGAATATAGATCCGTATGATTTCAAGACCATCGATTCGCTTCGAACCGAGCTGATTCGCGTGATCGATGCTTATTTAGAGCGGTTCCCTGAACCCCGGGAGACCAGGCGGGGAGACGAATTCTATTTCAACGAAACGATAACCCTTGTCTTTCCGGCAGGCGTTTGGGTGAAAAACCTTGCCGAGTTTCTACTGGCAATCAAATACATCGATCCCACGTCTCTCTATTACCACTTTTTCGATTCCCGGCAGCGTCTGGGCGGAAGGATGAACGACTTCTCTCAATGGCTGGAAACAGCACAGGGAAAGAAGGACGCTGCTGAAAAGCTGATGGCCATAGATCCTTTCGTGCATTCCATGGAAGGGATCCGCGGGCGAATCGTGGCTGTCCTGGAAGAGGAAGTGAAAAAGGACATGGAAACAGCGGGGTATAGCGCGGCAGTCGGCGCGGAAGTGAGAACCCAGATGGAAGCAGCGGGGGTCCACCATGCTTAGCCAATATTACGGAATAGCTCCGAAGGGCGATTTGATGCTCATCCAGAAACTGGGGGAGCGGCTGAAGAAGAAGAAATTTCTTCATATAAACTCCACACGGGAAGGGGGCGGAGTGGCCGAGATACTGCACCGCATGATCCCCATGCTGCAGGAGCTTGGCGTGGACACCCGATGGGAGGTCATCAGCGGAGACGCTCAGTTTTACGACATGACCAAAAAGGTCCATAACTCGCTCCAGGGCGATCAGGAAAATATTACGCGGCAGATGTGGGACTATCATTACGAGGTAAACCGGAGAAACGCGGAAAACCTTGACCTGGAGGCGGATGCGGTACTCATCCATGATCCCCAGCCTGCCCCGCTTATCCAGTTCAGAAAAAACGGGACGTGGATCTGGAGATGCCATATCGATGTCTCGAACCCCCGGAAGGAAACATGGGACTCGCTCAAGCCGTACTGCGAACAGTACGACGCCGCTGTTTTCTCGGTTTCAAAATTCGCGAAGAAGATGTCGCTCGATGAATTCATCGTCCCTCCCTCCATTGACCCGGTAAGCGAAAAGAACCGGGACCTTACCGAGAATGAAATCCGGGACACCGCAATCAAGTTCGATATCCCGCCGGACAGGCCGATGCTCCTCCAGGTTTCCCGGTTCGACAGGTTCAAGGACCCTATCGGCGTGATCAACGCGTACCGCATGGTGAAGAAGTACAATGACTGCATCCTGGTGCTTGCCGGGAGCCCGGCGTCCGACGACCCGGAAGGGGAAATGGTCCTTAACGAAGTGAGGAAGAGCGCGGCCGACGATCCTGACATACGCATCCTGCTGCTGCCTCCGTTCAGCGATAAGGACATCAATGCCCTTCAAAGGCTGGCTACCGTGGTGCTGCAAAAATCGCTCAAGGAAGGGTTCGGTCTTACCGTGTCCGAGGCCATGTGGAAAGGAAAGCCGATAATCGGCGGGGCCGTCGGCGGCATTCCCCTTCAGATCGTTCACGGCGTCAACGGCTTTCTCGTTCATTCCGCGGAGGGCGCGGCGTTCAGGATCCGGCAGTTCCTGAACAATCCCGATATGGAGAAAAGAATGGGTGAACTGGCCCGGGAACACGTCCGGACTAATTTTCTGATAACAAGACAGATCCGTGATTACCTCTCGATCTGGTACTCGGTAGAGAGCGACGGCAGACGGGTGCTGGAGATGTAATCTCCGGAATAAGGCGTTTCAACCGCTACCGCAGAGACAACATGCGCGAACAGAGGTGGTCGGCAGTGGGCACAGCTCGCAAAGATGAACTGGCCGATATCGGCGCCGTGTATCGCGGAAACGGAACGTGTGATTTTACGGTCTGGGCCCCGCTTCTGGAAAGTGTTTCCGTAAAAATAGCATCACCTGAGCCCCGGATAAAACCGATGAGCCGGGACGACCGGGGCTACTGGAAGACGACAGTAACCGGCCTGTTGCCCGGAGCGCGCTATGTGTTCCGGATTGATAATGAAAAAGACCGGCCTGATCCCGCATCCCGCTCCCAGCCTGAAGGCGTGCACGATCCGTCCGAGCTGATCGATCCCGGCGAGTTCCCGTGGGACGACCAGGCATGGAAAGGCATTTCTCTCGAAGAATACATCATATATGAACTTCATATAGGCGCCTTTACACCGGAGGGGACGTTCGAAGCCGTTATCCCGCGGCTCGATTATCTCAAAGAACTCGGCATAACAGCCGTCGAAATCATGCCCGTTGCCCAGTTTCCGGGAACCAGGAACTGGGGGTATGACGGCGTCTATCCCTTCTCTCCTCAAAGTTCCTACGGCGGACCGTCCGGTTTGAAGGCGCTGGTAAATGCCTGTCACGGAAAGGGCATTGCCGTCATTCTCGACGTGGTTTACAACCACCTGGGTCCCGATGGGAACTATCTTGCCGATTTCGCGCCTTACTTTACCGGCAAATACAAAACGCCCTGGGGAGATGCCCTGAACTATGACGGCCCTTACAGCGATGAGGTCCGGAATTACTTCGTCCAGAACGCCCTGTTCTGGGTAACGGAGTATCACATGGACGGCCTGAGGCTGGATGCCGTCGATACGATCTACGATTTCAAACCAGGTCATTTCCTGGAGAAATTGGCAAATGCGGTCCATGCCCGGGCCCGCGAACTAGGGAGAAAAATATTCATAACAGCCGAATGCGACCTGAACGATGTAAGGATCATAAATCCCCGGGATATCGGCGGCTATGGACTGGATGCGCAGTGGAACGACGACTTCCATCACTCGCTTCATACGCTCATTACCGGTGAACGGAAAGGATATTACCTGGACTTCGGCACAATAGAACAGATGGCAAAGGCCTTCAGAGAAGGGTTTGTCTACTCGGGTGCTTATTCCCGTTACCGCAAACGGAGTCACGGAAGTTCATCACGGGAGAGGCACCCGCGTCAATTCATCGTCTGCACCCAGAACCATGACCAGATCGGCAACCGCATGCTCGGCGAGCGCTTATTCTCGATCGCGTCCTTCGAACAAGTCAAGCTTGCGGCAGCCTGTATCTTACTTTCCCCCTATATACCGCTTCTGTTCATGGGCGAGGAATACGGAGAGAAAGCGCCGTTTCAGTATTTTGTGAGCCACATTCATGACACCCTTATCGAAGCGGTCAGAAAAGGAAGGAGCATGGAATTCTCCCATTTTGAATGGGACGGAGAAGTCCCGGACCCGCAGGACGAAAAAACGTTTCTGCGGTCGAAGCTCGCGCCTGCTCTCCGCACGTCCGGCAGGCATAAGATCCTGTTCGATTATTATAAAATGCTGATTCGCATTCGGAAAGCGATTCCCGCGCTTTCGAACCTGACCAAAGAAGACATGGAGGTGACTGGTTTTGACAGGGAGCGGGCCATAGTCGTGCGAAGGGGGCGGGAAGGCAGCCGGGTTACGATGATCTACTCATTCAACGAGCACCCGACCGCTATCCCGGTAATCGTGCGAGCAGGCTCCTGGACGAAGCTGATGGATTCAACTGCGGCGGTATGGGGAGGAAGCGGAGAAATAGCGCAACAGGCGATCGTTTCGACTGGCGAGCAAGTGCTTGTTTCCATGAACCCCTTCAGCGCAGTGATGTATCAGGCTGAAGGGAAGGGAGCATGACAAACACTAATTTTAACCACGGAGACACGGAGGCACAGAGAAGGACAATTTCTATTATGATTCATTCGTAAAAACTAGTCTCACACAAAGCCACAAAGACACAAAGAAAACCATCTTTGTTTTCAGCGCTATTTCTCCGTGGCTCCGTGGCTCCGTGTGAAAATTTTGAATTATTACGGTTTCAGCAATTATTATGATGCATTCGTAAAAAGTCGTCTCCCCGGTGAAAACCGGGGTCCAGTAAACATTGAACTCATTGAAAAGACTGGATACCGGCTTTCGCCGGTATGACGAAATAGGGCTTATTCTGACTTCTTACGATTTCATCAATTATGATTCTTTCTCAAATGCTGTGTCCTCTGCCTGCACCCAGCGGTCATGAGTGCTACGCCGCGAATGCAGGGTGTGGTGATATTATTTGCTTTTGTTTGGTTTACCGATGTGATTGAGTTTCTTTAATACTTTAACAGGCCGCAAGGGAAGGAACGCTGATTATGGATCTGCCTGTACCGAAAATACCCGGCGCCACCTACCGGCTCCAGTTCAACCGTCACTTCACCTTCAGGGATGCCGCCCGGATTATCCCGTATCTCCACGACCTCGGGATAACCGATATCTATGCCTCGCCCTATTTCAAGGCAAAGCAGGGAAGCATGCACGGATACGATATCGTGGACCACAATAGCTTCAATCCGGAAATAGGCACCGAGGACGACTATCAGGCTATGGTCGCCGAATTGAACCGCCACGGTATGGGACAGTTGCTCGACATTGTTCCGAACCATATGTGCATCGAGGACCCTGACAACCGGTGGTGGACGGACCTCCTCGAAAACGGGCAGAGTTCGCCCTATGCGAAGTATTTCGATATCGACTGGTCGCCGGTCAAGAAAGAGCTCCTCAACAAAGTCCTGATCCCCATACTTGGCGATCAATACGGGAGGGCGCTGGAAGCGCCTGACCTTACAATATCTTTTGAAGAGGGAGCTTTTTTTCTGTATTACTACGAGCATAAGTTCCCTGTGCAGCCCCAGACATATGTTCTTATCCTCGAGCACCATTTGCATGTGCTCGAGGCGGCTCTGCAGAATGATAACCCGGACCTCGTAGAGTTTTTGAGCGTTATCACGGCATTGAAACACCTGCCGTCGTCCTTTGAGAGGGACAGGGAAAAGATTGAAGAGCGGTATCGCGAGAAAAAGGTGATCAAACGCCGACTCTCCACGTTGTATTCAAGCTCCAGGGAGATCAAGGCGCACATTGATAAAAACGTGCGGCTGTTCAACGGAACAAAAGGAGACCCGAAGAGCTTTGATCTCCTCGACGGCCTTATGAACCAGCAGGTTTACCGGCTGTCTCACTGGAGGGTGGCCACGGATGAGATCAACTACCGCAGATTTTTCGATATAAACGGCCTGGCAGCCATCCGGATGGAACATCCCGGGGTTTTCGAAGCTACCCATGAGCTTATTTTCCGGCTGATACGGGACAAAAGCGTCACCGGCCTTCGTGTCGACCATCCCGACGGCTTGTATGATCCGGACGATTATTTCCATCGGTTACAGGAGGGGTGCTTCGTTCAGATCGTAAAAGCCGCAAAATACGCGTTCGCAGGCGGCGGTCCGAACGGGAACGGCACGCCGGGAGAAGAGCGAGAGCTTGCGAAGCAATACAGGGCCGCGCTTCAGCAGGATCCCGAGTATAAGCCGTTTTACATCGTCGGTGAAAAGATACTTACCAGGAGCGAACGAATGCCGCGCGAGTGGCCGATTTTCAGCACGACCGGGTATGTCTTCCTGAATTCCGTAAACGGTATTTTCATCGACGGCGAGAACGCGAAGGCGTTCGAGCTCATATATCAAAAATTCATAAGATCCAGGCTCAATTTCCAGGATGTTTTCTACGAAAAAAAGAAACTCGTGATGCAGGTGGCCATGTCGAGTGAAGTCAATACGCTGGGACGCTACCTGAACGATATATCCGAAAAAAACCGTCACACACGGGATTTTACGCTCTATAGCCTGCGCAGCGCCATTGTCGACGTCATCGCCTCCTTCCCGGTGTACCGGACCTATATCAACAGCTGTCATGTTACGGACCGGGATTCTCAATATATAGAATTGGCAGTGTCCAAGGCGAAGCGCCGCAACCCGGCAATCAGCGAATCCATTTTCGATTTTCTGAAGGACATTCTGCTCGTGCGGTGTCCCAAAGACTTCAAGGATGAGGACAAGGCCAAGTGGGTCGATTTCGTAATGCGCTTTCAGCAGATTACCGGCCCGGTCATGGCGAAAGGCCTCGAAGATACCGCGTTCTATGTCTATAACCGCCTCGTCTCCCTGAACGAGGTGGGAGGAATGCCGGACAGGTTCGGCACCCCGCTCGAGACCTTTCACGGTCAGAACATGGAGCGCGTGAAGAACTGGCCGCATGCCCTAATAACAACCTCCACTCATGATACCAAGAGGAGCGAGGACGTGCGCATGAGGATCAACGTTCTCTCGGAAATGCCTGTTGAGTGGGCGGAGCACTTGAAAAAGTGGGCCAAGCTGAACAAGAAAAAGAAGATCTCCATAGAGAGCGTGCCTGCGCCGGACCTTAACGAGGAATATCTTCTCTACCAGACCCTGGTCGGCGTCTGGCCGGTTGTTATGCCGGCCGGCCGGTTTTACGGCGATTTGATAGGGAGAATCAAGGAGTATATGGTGAAGGCCTTGCGAGAGGCTAAGCTGAATACGAGTTGGACGAACCAGAATAAAGCGTATGAGGATGCCGTAATCGCCTTCATAGAAACAGTCCTTCGTCCCTCCGCTGAAAATCCTTTTCTGAATGATTTTTTGCCGTTTCAACGCTCTGTTTCTCATTACGCGATGTTCTACTCTCTTTCCCAGGCGCTGTTGAAGACTACGTGCCCGGGAGTGCCTGATTTTTATCAAGGCAGGGAGCTCTGGGATTTCAGTCTGGTGGATCCGGATAACCGGAGGCCGGTTGATTACGATAAGCGGGAGCATATGCTTTCAGGCTTGAAGGAGCTCGCAGCCCGCAAATCCGGAACCGAATTGTGCCGGGAGCTTACAGTAAGCAAGGATGACGGCAGGATCATGCTGTATCTGATATGGAAGGCGCTCAATTTCCGCAGGGCGAACCGGCGCTTATTTCTGGAGGGCGGGTACGCTATGCTCGAAGCTGCCGGAGCCCGGGGCCGCAGCGTCTGTGCGTTTGAAAGGAAAATTGAACGCGAATCGGCGTTTATAATCGTACCCAGACTGCTGGCCAGATATCGTGGGTGGCAGTACCTCGGTCCCGTTCGGAAAGGCTGTATGGCAGGACACGCACCTCGTTCTGGATGTTGAAGCCGGGACCGAGTACCGGAATATATTTACCCGCGAAGTAGTTTCCGCCAGGCGCCTGGCGCATGGCAAGGCCGGGTTATGGCTCAGTGATGTCTTTGCTAATTTCCCCGTGGCCCTGCTTCAGAGGATGAGATAAGAACCGGAGGGGACGTAAAGGCGATGAATCTCTGAGGGATGAGGGACGAATGACGACAAAAACTTCTTGACAGTTTCTGCGACTTGATGTATTTTAACCCCGTAAGAAATCCTCTTTAAGTCTGGTCCCGAGAGGCCAGGAAGGGTTGTACATGAAAAAACATAAAAGCGGAATAACGCTTGATGCATGCACGCGCGACCTTCTTCCCGCACCGGGAGAAGGTTTTTTTTTGTCTTTTCCAGAATCCAGGAAGACATGAACGCAAGTAAATCACTAAATGGTAGCCGCAGGCTTTAGCCTAGCGAAGAACTGCCGAAATTGAACACGCAAGCTGAAGCTTGCGGCTACCCTAGCTAGCGGCCTAACCGGAGTTTCTCTATGAGCTTAAAAGAAAAAGCATTGATACTCGATAAGGCCGGAATCGACCGGGCCATGACCAGGATCGCGCATGAGATCCTGGAAAAGAACAAGGGCGCAAAGTCGCTCGTTCTGGTCGGCATCCAGCGGGGCGGCGTTAACCTGGCAAAGCGGCTTGCGTCGAAAATAAAGGAAATCGAAGGCTTCGAACCTCCGATCGGAAGCCTTGACATCACGATGTACCGGGATGACCTGGCAACGCGAAAATCGCAGCCTGTCCCCAAGGAAACCGACATCACGTTCGATATCCAGGACAAGATCATGGTCCTGGTAGACGATGTTATTTTTACGGGCAGAACCATCAGGGCCGCCTTGAACAGCGTAATGGACTACGGCAGGCCGCGCCGCATTCAGCTCGCGGTGCTCGTAGACCGCGGGCACAGGGAACTCCCGATCCGGGCTGATTATGTGGGAAAGAACCTCCCTACTTCGATCAGGGAAAAAGTGGAAGTAATGCTGGCAGACGACGGTTCGGAAGAGAAGGTAGTGATCCTGGGAGAATGATGAAGAGACTACGCATAGCGCAAAGCGCATAGGGCATAGCGAAAAAGCAAAAAGCAACGCTATGCGCTTAGCGCCATGCTCCATGCGGGTTAGGACAAAAATGACCCTCAGTTCCAAAGATCTGCTCGGCATACAAGGCATGAGTCCGGACGAGATCAAGCTCCTGCTTGATACGGCCGGGACTTTCAAGGACGTGTCCGAGCGGGACATCAAAAAAGTTCCTGCTCTTCGCGGCAAGACCGTCATCAACCTGTTCTATGAGGCGAGCACCAGGACGCGCACCTCGTTCGAACTCGCTGGAAAGAGGCTGTCCGCGGACGTGATCAATATCTCTACCTCGACCAGCAGCGTTGTCAAGGGTGAGACGCTTCTGGACACCGCGCGCAACATCGAGGCGATGAAGTGCAATATTATCATAGTGCGTCACGCCTGCTCGGGCGCCCCGGAATTCCTGTCAAAGCGGCTGAAGAGTTCAGTGATCAATGCAGGGGACGGTTTCCATGAACATCCGACCCAGGCCCTGCTCGACATGTTCACGATACGGGAAAAGTTCGGAAAGCTTAAAGGGCTTACCGTCGCCATCGTCGGGGACATTGCGCACAGCCGGGTGGCCCGCTCGAATATCTACGGGCTCGGCATCATGGGCGCCAAGGTCCGGGTATGCGGTCCCCCGACGATGATACCTCCGGGTATCGAGAGCATGGGAGCTCAGGTTTATTACGACATGGACAAAGCTGTCGAGGGCGTTGATGCTGTAATGATGCTGCGGCTGCAGCTCGAGCGCCAGGCTGCCGGACTCTTCCCGGGAGTCCGGGAATATGCCAGACTATACGGATTGAACAAAGCACGGCTTGAAAGAGCCGGAGCACGAACGCGATGGTTATGCATCCCGGACCCATGAATCGCGGAGTTGAAATATCTTCAGAAGTGGCAGACAGTACGCCGTGATCCTGGACCAGGTGACTAACGGGGTGGCGGTCCGTATGGCGGTCATGTTCCTGCTGTCAGGCGGCGGTAAGCCGGAAGCGTAATTAATTCCCCCTCACCCTACCCTCTCCCCTCCGGGGAGAGGACAAAGGTGAGGGGGCAAAAAAAGGTCCTTATGATTTTAATTAAAAACGGTCACATCATCGACCCGGCCAACAATCTTGACGCCAAACTCGATATCCTTGTTTCCGACGGAAGGATCGCGAAAGTCGGCAAGACAGGGTTCGATATCAGCCAACGGTGCGCAGGTGATCGATGCCTCCGCTAAACTGGTCGTACCCGGGCTGATCGATATGCATGTGCATCTGCGGGAACCGGGATTCGAGTACAAGGAAACGATCGAAACCGGAACAGCCGCGGCAAAGGCAGGCGGCTTCACTACCGTCTGCTGCATGCCGAACACGGACCCGGTAAACGACAATCGTTCTGTCACTGAATTCATTCTTTCGCAGGCAAAGAACGCAGCTGCACGCGTTTTACCGATAGGAGCGATAACGAAAGGCTCCAAGGGCGAAGAACTGAGCGAGATGGCAGAGCTTCGCCAGGCAGGCTGCTGCGCTGTTTCGGACGACGGCAGGCCGGTCATGACCGCAGGGATCATGAGGCGTGCCATGGAGTACTCCAAGATATTCGACATGGTGCTCGTCTCGCACTGCGAGGATAAAACGCTTTCCGGCACCGGCGTGATGAACGAGGGAATAGTCTCGACCCAACTGGGTCTCCGCGGAATACCGAGGGCCGCGGAGGAAGTCATGACCGGCAGAGACATCGCTCTGGCGGAACTTACCGGGTGCAGGCTGCATATCGCGCATGTAAGCACCGCGGGGTCGGTCCGGCTGATCCGGGACGCCAAGTCGCGGGGAGTAAAGGTTACCGCTGAGACCTGCCCGCACTACTTTTCTTTGACCGAGGAAGCCGTGCGGGGGTACAATACGATGGCGAAAATGAACCCGCCCCTTCGGACCTCGGAGGACGTGGCCGCGATCAAGCAGGGCCTCAAAGACGGAACCATCGACGTTATTGCCACGGACCATGCCCCTCATGCCATGGACGAGAAATCAGGAGAGTTCGATTTCGCGCCCTTCGGCATTGTCGGACTCGAAACCGCCCTCGGTCTCACTCTCAAGCTCGTGGACGAAGGCGTTCTTCCGCTTGCCGATGCTGTTCGAAAACTCAACCTGAACCCTTCAACAGTGCTCAAGATCGATAAAGGAACATTATCCGAGGGCGCTGATGCGGATATTACGATCATAGATCCGGATATCCAGTGGACTGTGGCAGCCTCCGCGTTGAAGTCAAAATCAAAAAATACGCCATTCGACGGGTGGAAAATGAAGGGAAAAGCTGTGCAGACGATTGTGAGAGGAAAATTATAGTGCGGAGTTCGGAGTTTGGAGTTCGGAATAAAATCATTCTTGTTGCTTTGTTATGCGGGTTCCTTTTGCCAACTTCATCGTTGGCCGCTCAAAATCAGCACATCAAGGAAAAGCTGTCTGAACTGGCGAATATCCAGGGGAAATTCTCTTTTGTCGTACTGGGCGACAACCGGTCGGGTGACGACACATATAAAAAGCTGGTTGCCATGGCAATGGAGCGGAAACCGGTTTTTATCGTGAATACAGGGGATGTGATAGCAAAGCCCGGTAACGTACAGCTCTGGGACAATTTCTGGCAATTGTCAAAAGCTGTTACTGTTCCGTATTTTCTGACTGTCGGGAATCATGACGCACATCCTGAGGTGCGGTCGAGTGAACAAACGTATAAGGAGCAGGTGGACCTTCCGGGGAATGAACTGTACTATTCGTTTACAGCCGGCAATTCCCTGTTAGTTGTTCTTGATTCATATATAAGCGGCCAGGAAAAAAAGATCTCCGGCGAACAGTACGCATGGCTCGAGGCATTACTCACGAGTTCTAAACTGAAGCACAAATTCGTGTTTCTCCATCATCCGATGTATACCGTACCGGGTAAAGGAAGACATGCGGGCGAGAGCCTTGACAAGCACCCCGGCGACAGGGACAGGTTGGAAGCGCTGTTCGTGAAGAACGGGGTAAAAGCGGTGTTTGCAGGCCATGAACACTTCTATCAGAGGAAGACCGTGGACGGCATCAACCATGTCATCACAGGAGGCGCCGGGGCCCCGGTGTACGCATTGGATGAATTCGGGGGCTTCAATCATTATATTCTCGTGACTGTTGACGGCGACAAGGTGAGCGCGGAAGTGGCGGACATGAATGGGAAGGTCAGGGATAGATTTTGATGTGGAGCGAGCCATCCGCCTGCGCCCAGCGTTTATGAGGTACTTGATTCCCGTCTCGAGTTTCTCAGCGAGATGGTACGACAATGAGTCCAGGCATTGCGCAAGTGCGAGTGCAGGGTGTAATGGCGTTTTATTAAGACGGCAACGCGGTTGCCTTGGTCCAAAGGATAAAGGTGGAACATGAAAAAAGCGTTTCTTGCACTGGCTGACGGTATGGTGTTCGAAGGCCACTCGTTCGGGGCTGAGGGCGAGACTTCGGGAGAAGTGGTCTTCAATACGAGCATGATCGGGTACCAGGAGATACTGACTGACCCGTCGTACAAGGGCCAGATTGTCACGATGACGTATACGCAGATTGGCAACTACGGTATAAACGAAGAAGACGTGGAATCCGCCAGGCCATACGTCGAAGGGTTCATCGTGAAAGAGCAATTCGATATACCGAGCAACTGGCGTGCGAAAAAATCGCTTCACCAGTATCTCGCTGAGAACCGGATTGTGGGCATACAGGGGATCGATACGCGCGCCCTTACCCGTCATCTTCGGGACTGCGGCGCTCAACCAGGCATCATCTCGACCGTGGATACGGACCTTTACAAACTGGTGAACCGGGCAAAAGAGCTGCCGATGATGGGCGGCCTGGATCTCGTGAAAGACGTCACCTGTGGCAAACCGTATGTGTGGGAGCAAGGCGATTGGGACCTCGAATCGGGATACAGCGGAAAGAAACTAATGCGAAATAGGGTTGTCGCATACGATTACGGAATCAAGCGCAATATCCTTCGCCTTTTAACCAGCGCCGGCTGTGAGGTAACGGTTGTGCCGGCATTCATGCCTGCGGAAGAAGTCCTCGCCATGGACCCGGACGGAGTGTTCCTGTCGAACGGCCCGGGCGATCCCCAGCCGGTGACATACGCCGTCGAGAATATCAAAAAGATCCTCGGAAAAAAGCCGGTCTTCGGGATATGTCTCGGGCAGCAGCTTTTCGGCCTTGCCCTGGGAGGCAGGACATACAAGCTCAAATTCGGCCATCACGGCGGAAACCAGCCGATCATGGACCTCTCCACGCGCAAGGTCGAGATCGCAGCGGAGAACCACGGCTTCGCGGTCGACATGGAGACCGTGAAAGACCAGGTAACCATGACGCACATGAACCTGAATGACAAGACCTGCGAGGGGATACAGCATAAGACGCTTCCCGCGTTCTCGGTCCAGTACCATCCGGAGGCATCGCCGGGGCCGCATGACAGCAGGTATCTGTTCCAGAGGTTTGTGGATATGATGGAAAAGCATAAGAAACAGAATATGATTCCGCCACGAAGACGCGAAGACGTGAAGAAAGTCGTAAATTGATTTTGTGCACTTCAAAATTTATCCGCAGATTACGCCGATGGGCGCAGATTTTAAAACCGTAAATTCAGTTTAATCCGTGGAATCTGCGTAATCTGTGGACAAAGAAAAGATTATTTACTTGATTTTTTAACAATGATTTCAGATACAGAATTACAGCACCGGATAGAGGCTGCCTACAAACTCCTCGAATCCTGCCGCGTCTGCCCCCGCGAATGCGGGGTGAACCGGTTAAAGAACGATAAACTGGGTTTCTGCAGGTCCGGACTCAACCCGATCGTATCCAGCGCCAGCCCTCATCACGGCGAGGAGCCGCCGATTTCCGGAACGCGGGGGTCCGGCACGATCTTTTTGACGAATTGCAATCTCCGGTGCGCATATTGCCAGAACTACCCGATCAGCCAGCTGGGAAACGGCGTGGAACGGACCCCCGGAGAGCTTGCCTGCCAGATGCTGTGGCTGCAGGAGCAGGGCTGCCGCAACCTGAACCTTGTAACGCCGACCCACTTCATGCCTCAGATCCTTAAGGCGCTCGGCATTGCACGGGAGCGCGGTTTTAATCTCCCGATCGTTTACAACACGAGTGGGTACGAATCAATTGAAGCGCTTCAGCTGCTTGACGGCATCGTGGATATCTATCTTCCCGATATGCGGTATTCCGACGATGCGGCAGCTAAAAAATATTCGATTGCACCGGATTATCCCGGGATCAACACCAGCGCTATAAAAGAAATGTTCCGGCAGGTGGGAAATCTCGTACTTGACTACGAAGGCGTCGCGAAACAAGGCCTCATTATTCGGCACCTGGTTCTGCCAAGCGGGTTGTCCGGCACCGAAAAGATCATGAAATTTCTTTCTGAAGAAATTTCCAAAGACGTGTATATCAGCCTCATGTCCCAGTACTTCCCGGCTTACAAAGCGAATGACATGAAAGAAATTTCACGCAGGGTCACCGAAGAAGAGTATGAAGAAGCCTATCAGGCTATGCAGAAATATGGCTTAGAAAATGGATGGGTGCAGGATATTTGAGCCTGAAGCATTTTAAATTGCAAAGTGCAAATTGCAAATTTGATGAACAAATTTCAGGAAGGAATAGATGCCAAAAAGAACTGACATTAAGAAGATCCTGATCATCGGCGCGGGACCGATCGTGATCGGGCAGGCCTGCGAGTTCGATTATTCGGGCGTGCAGGCGTGCAAGGCGCTCAAGGAAGAGGGCTACCAGATCGTACTCGTGAATTCGAACCCTGCGACGATCATGACCGACCCGGAAATGGCCGACCGCACCTATATCGAACCGATCACTGCCTCGATAGTGGCTAAAATCATAGAGCGCGAACGGCCGGACGCGGTGCTTCCCACGATGGGCGGACAGACTGCCCTCAATACCGCGGTGGCGCTCGCAGAAATGGGCATACTCGAAAAATTTAACGTTGAACTTATCGGGGCCAAGCTTCCGGCAATCAAGAAGGCCGAGGACCGTGAACTGTTCAAGCGGGCAATGGAGACCATCGGGCTGCAAGTGCCGAAAAGCGGTTTCGCAACCAGCCTGGACCACGCGTATGAAATCCTGGAGAAGGTCGGCTTCCCGGCCATCCTCAGGCCTGCTTTTACGCTGGGAGGTACAGGCGGCGGTATTGCGTACAACCGCGAGGAGTTCACCGAACTGATCACACGGGGCCTCGAGGCAAGCCCTGTCCGGCAGATCCTGGTCGAGGAATCCGTCATGGGGTGGAAAGAATTCGAGCTCGAGGTGATGCGCGACACCAAAGACAACGTGGTGATCGTCTGCTCTATTGAAAATCTCGACCCGATGGGCGTCCATACCGGCGACAGCGTGACCGTGGCTCCGGCGCAGACGCTGACTGACAAGGAATACCAGATCATGCGCGACGCGTCTCTCAGGATCATTCGGGAGATCGGCGTGGACACCGGGGGATCGAACATCCAGTTCGCCGTGAACCCGGACAACGGCAGGATGGTCGTTATCGAGATGAACCCGCGCGTTTCCCGCAGCTCGGCGCTCGCCTCCAAAGCAACCGGCTTCGCGATCGCGAAGATTGCAGCGAAACTGGCCGTCGGCTTTACGCTTGATGAGATTACGAACGACATCACGAAAGCGACGCCGGCCTCCTTCGAGCCGACCATCGATTACGTGGTCGTCAAGTTCCCGCGCTTTGCCTTCGAAAAATTTCCGCAGGCGGACGCCACGCTCACCACGCAGATGAAGTCGGTCGGCGAGGCAATGTCGATCGGCAGGACCTTCAAGGAAGCGCTCCAGAAGGCGCTTCGCTCGCTCGAGATAGACCGCTACGGTTTTGAATCGCGGAGGGACCGGGACGGCGATGGCGAACAGCGGATAGACGATATCCGGCAGAAGATAAGCGTTCCTAACTGGGAGCGGATATGGTACATCGCCGACGGGTTCAGGGAGGGGATGACGATCGAGGAGGTGTTCAGGCTATCGAAGATCGACCCCTGGTTCCTGCACCAGATCAAACAGATTACGGAAAGTGAAAAGGAGCTTCGGGAAAACGGAGCGCAGATACTGTCCGACAAGTCGCTTTCCCTGGACCATATGCTCAGGAGGGCCAAGGAGCAGGGCTTTTCCGACCGCAGGCTCGCCAAGCTGTTCACGACCACTGAAGAGGCAGTGCGTAAAAAACGATATGAACTGGGCATCATACCCGTGTTCAAGACCGTGGACACCTGCGCGGCCGAATTCGAGGCGCATACCCCGTATCTGTATTCCACGTATGAGAAGCCGTTCTATAAATTAGAGCATGCTGCGGAGGGCATGGCGCATGGAAAAGCGGAAGGCGGGAGTCGTGAAGGGGTAGCCGCAGGCTTCAGCCTGCGTGCCGAATGTGAGGCAAATCCTACTGACCGCAAAAAGATCGTGATCCTTGGGGGCGGACCGAACAGGATCGGACAGGGCATCGAGTTCGACTACTGCTGTGTGCATGCCGCCTTCGCGCTCAAAGAAGACGGGTTCGAAACGATCATGGTGAACTGCAACCCGGAGACGGTCAGCACGGACTACGATACCTCCGACCGTCTGTATTTTGAACCCTTGACACTCGAAGACGTTTTACATATTATACACCGGGAGAGGCCGGACGGCGTGATCGTGCAGTTCGGGGGGCAGACGCCGCTCAAACTCGCGGTCCCGCTGGAGCAGGCGGGTGTTAAGATCCTGGGAACAACGCCGGACAGCATTGACAGGGCCGAGGACCGGAAGCGGTTCAAGGAGCTGCTCGAGAAACTGGGGCTTCTGCAGGCGGAGAGCGGGACCGCGGTGTCCTGCGACGAAGCTGTCAAGGCCGCGAACGGGATCGGGTACCCGGTCATGGTCCGTCCTTCCTACGTGCTCGGCGGCCGCGCCATGGAAATTGTCTATGACGAGGAGAGCGTCCGCAATTACATGACGCGCGCGGTTAAAGCCTCTCCCGAACGGCCCGTACTCGTCGACAAGTATCTCGAAGACGCGATCGAGATCGATGTGGACGCGATATCCGACGGAAAGACAGTTGTTGTTGCGGGCATCATGGAGCACATCGAGGAAGCCGGAGTGCATTCGGGCGATTCGGCCTGCTCGCTTCCTCCGTTTTCTCTTCCGGCCGACGTCATCCAGACGATTGACCGTCAGACCCGGGCGCTCGCGCTCGAACTCGGCGTCATCGGACTGATGAACATACAGTTTGCGTTCAAGGAAGGCCAGGTCTACGTTCTCGAAGTGAATCCCAGGGCCTCCCGGACCGTGCCTTTCGTAAGCAAGGCGACCGGGGTGCCGCTTGCGAAACTTGCGGCGCGCGTTATGGCAGGGAAAACGCTTCAAGAACTTGGTTTTACCAGGGAAGTCACAACCAAGCATATATCGGTAAAGGAAGCGGTATTTCCCTTTGCCAAGTTCCCGGGCGTTGACACGCTGCTTGGTCCTGAAATGAAATCGACCGGCGAAGTAATGGGAATCGACATGGATTTCGGCATGTCCTTCGCGAAATCACAGATTGCAGCCGGGAACCCAATGCCGGTTTCCGGGCGGGTGTTCCTGAGCGTCAAGGACAAGGACAAGGCCGGGCTGCTCGAAGTGGCGCAGGGACTCGAGAAGGCCGGCTTCGAGATCGTGGCTACAAAGGGCACAGCTGACTATCTGAGACAGCGGGGAATCATCGTTGAAAGCGTGAACAAAGTGACAGAAGGCCGGCCGCACATCGTCGACCAGATCACGGACATGAAGATCGATTTCGTCATTAATACAGTCCACGGGGCCCAGTCCCAAAAGGACTCCTACTCGATCAGGCGCACGACGCTTATGAAGGGCATCCCTTATTTTACGACAATATCCGCGGCGAAGGCAGCCGTGCGCGGCATCGCTGCGATAAAGAGAAACCATCTACAGGTAAAATCACTACAGGAGTATCATGGGACGGCTTCCAGCAGCTAATTTGCGGTATGGCTGGGGCCATAGTCGATTCAGTTCCGTTGAAAGGAAATAGCTCACATCATGACGCAGAAGATTCCAATGACCAAAGAAGGCTATGAGAAGCTCAAGCAGGAGCTCGACAAGATCATCAAAGTCGAACGGGGAAAGAACATCAGGGACATCGAAGAAGCGCGCGCGCACGGCGACCTTTCCGAAAACGCCGAGTATCATGCGGCCAAGGAGCGGCAGGGCCATCTCGATGCCAAGAAGCGGGAACTCGAGCACAAACTCGCCCATGCGCAAATCATCGACGTGTCCAAACTTTCGAACGAGAAAGTGGTATTTGGGGCGACCGTGACGCTTGCGGACACTGATTCGGGCGACATTAAGAAATACATGCTGGTCGGCCAGGAAGAGGCGGATTTCAAGAAGGGGAAAATTTCCATACAATCCCCCGTGGGCAAGGCGCTCATAGGCCATAAGGTCGGCGATATCGTGCCCGTTAAGACGCCTGCAAAAACCGTGGAGTATGAGATCCAGGAGATCCAGATTGCCGTCGAATAGGTTGCACTCGGCAAAGATTGTTCTGCATGAATCCGCTGGAAGGGGTTACCATCGCCTCGTACTGAAAGCACCGGAAGCAGCTGCCGCAGCGCTTCCGGGTCAATTCGTAATGCTGCGGGTTTCCGAAAACAGAGACCCGCTCCTCGCGCGGCCTTTCGGCGTTTCCTCGGTTCCAACCAGATCGACAATAGAAATATTCTACCGCGTTGCAGGCAGGGGCACGGCGCTGCTCTCCGGTGTGGAAGCCGGACACAGCCTCGGTCTGCTCGGCCCGCTGGGACAGGGGTTCCCCGTTCCGGACAAGGGCACGACGCCCATACTTGTTGCAGGCGGCAGCGGATTTCCTCCGCTTCATTTTCTCGCTGAACGCGCAGGCCCGAGAGCCCATCTGTTTGCAGGATCGAAAAATAAGGAATGCCTTCCGCCGAGCAGTATAATAAAAAGTTTCCGGGAAAATACCTTTAAAGTTCATATCGCGACCGAGGATGGAAGCGCGGGCACCCGGGGAATGTCCACGGACATACTGGACGCTTTCCTTACGAAGATGGAGAACAAGGCCCATCTCGTGATCTACGCGTGCGGGCCCCATGCAATGCTTGCCGCCGTCAGTAAACTGGCGCTTGATCATGCCATTCCGTGTTACGTCTCCATGGAGGAGCGCATGGCGTGCGGCCTTGGCGCGTGCATGGGCTGCTCAATACCGATGAAGGCGGGCGGTTATAAACGGGCATGCAAGGAAGGACCGGTGTTCGATTCAAGGGATGTTGATTGGAGCGAGCGGGTGGTATTGCCGGTTCTGCATGTGAAAAAGTGATGTTTGAACGGGAAAGATCGTCATTCGTCTAGTGGTGACGACGCCCGTATCGTATAGCGTCCAACAATAACGTATAGAAACTGCAGGAACAACATAACCGAACAACGAAACGAGCCTCGTAACCGTGACCTTTTGCAACTATTATTATGCCGAATAAGAGAAGACCAGAGGTTGACCTCTCCATAGATTTCGCCGGCATTAAGCTGAAGAACCCGGTCCTCACTGCGTCCGGCACCTTCGGCTACGGCGAAGAGTACGCGGAGTTCGTGGACCTGAACAAGCTCGGCGGCGTCATCGTCAAGGGAATTTCTCTCAAGCCGATCAAGGGGAATCCTCCGCCCAGGATCTGGGAAACCCCTTCAGGAATGCTGAACGCGATCGGACTCGAAAATCCCGGAGTAGATGTTTTCCTGAACGAGAAACTTCCTTTTCTGAGAAAGTTCGATACTGCTGTGATCGTGAACATCTTCGGCTACAGTCTTGAAGATTACGTGGGGGTAACAGAGAGGCTTGACGGCGTACCGGGAGTCGCCGCCCTCGAGGTAAACATTTCCTGCCCGAATGTAAAAGCCGGCGGCATCGTATTCGGAACGAACCGGACAGCGTGTTTCGAACTCCTGTCGGCAGTCCGCAAAAAAACTAAATTGCCTGTCATTGCTAAACTTTCCCCGAATGTCACCGATATTGCCGAATTTGCAAAAGTTGCGCAGGAAGCGGGATGCGACGGCCTTTCCCTCATAAATACTCTTCTCGGCATGGCGATCGATGTTCGCTGCAGGCGGCCGAGGCTGGCTAACTGCACCGGCGGACTGTCAGGCCCCGCGATCAGACCGGTCGCGGTCCGCATGGTATGGCAGGCAGCGAAGGCGGTATCTCTCCCCATAATCGGGATGGGGGGAATCATGACCGGGGAAGACGCTGTCGAGTTCATTCTGGCCGGCGCCTCCGCTGTGGCGGTAGGAACTGCCAATTTTGTGAACCCACACGCGACGCTTGATGTTCTGCAGGACATGGAGCGCATCATGGTTGAGCAGAACGTACACGATATCAAAAGCCTTATCGGCAGGGTGATTACGGGTTGAAAATCGTTTCGAGTCTCAGAAGCAAGATCATCATATCGGTTTCCGCCATCCTGGCGGTAACCATCGGCTTAGGCACATGGCTCAACATCGGGCATCAGCGCCTGCAGATGGAAGAGGCGCTCGAAGACAACGTTCTTATTATTTCCAACACCATAGAAAGAAGTCTTTCCGATGCCATGCTCAACGGCAAGAGCAAGGAGGTGCAGGACATCCTCATGGCCGTCGGAGGCTACCATAATATCCGGGAGGTGAAGATTTTCAGCCCGGACGGAACCATCCTGAAGTCCTCGAAACCATGGATGATAGGAACGAAAATAGACGAGCCCACCGGGAAGTGGTTCCGTTCCAACATCTTCAAAACGCCGATCAAACGCAGGGACGAAGGAATATTTTCGGTCCTATTCCCCATAGAAAATGAAGCGCGCTGCTTTCGTTGTCACAGTTCGAAGATAAAATTGAACGGTATACTCTCCGTGAACGTTTCCATGGCCCAGACCCGGCAAAAACTCGGGAATCTGACCAAGACCATGGTCCTCTGGGCCTTCGGAATAACGGCCGTGCTTGCCATATCCCTTTCCCTGTTCCTGACGCATTTCGTGACAAATCCCATCCGAGCGTTGATTACGACGATGGAGCGGGCAGAGCAGGGGCTTGAAGCCCGCGTCAACGTAAAGAGCTCCGATGATATAGGGTTGCTGGGACTGGCGTTCAACTCTCTTCTGTCAAGGCTGGAACAGGCCCGCAAGCGGGAGGAGCGGTATCATTATGAGCAAATGAGCCGGGCGGACCGGCTTGCCTCGATCGGTGAGATGGCCGCAGGCATCGCGCACGAGATAAAGAATCCGCTTACAGGAATTGCGGGCGTTATTCAGCTGATGAAAAAGGATATGCCTTCGGACAGCCGGAAAAGGGCTGTGCTGGAGGAAGCCCTGGCGCAGGTCGAACGGATGGATAAGGCAGTTCGGAACCTGTTGTCCTTTGCGCGGCCCCCGGAACCCAAGTTGACTCTGGTAGACATCAACGACGTGACCGGAAAGCTTCTCGACTTCCTGTCGACGCAGTTTGCGAAACACTCCATTCTGGTCGAGCGAAAACTGACCCCCGGCCTTCCATCGCTGACGCTCGATCCCAATCTGATCCAGCAGGGCCTTATCAATATTGTGTTGAACGCCATACAGGCCATGCAGGACGGAGGGAAATTGACGATCGAGACAAAAACGACCAAAAATGGAGAAGACGGCCGAACGCTCGATATCTCGTTCAGCGATACAGGGAAAGGCATTTCACGGGAAGATATGGAAAAGATCTTTAATCCCTTTTTTACCACAAGACAACGCGGTACCGGATTGGGGCTCGCCATTACCCGGCGCATCGTAGAACAGCATAACGGAGAAATAAGCGTTACCAGCGACGAGGGGCAAGGCGCCTGTTTTACGATCAGCCTGCCCTGTCCCGACATCCTGGTTATACGGGGAGCTCAAGCGTGACCCGGAAGATCCTCGTGATCGATGATGAGAAACTGATCCGCTGGACCCTTGAACAGCACCTCATGAAAGAAGGGTACGACGTGGCCACAGCGGAATCCGCCGAGAAGGGACTCGAACTCATTGCCGGGGAAATTCCTGATTTGGTCCTCCTCGACAATCGTCTTCCGGACATGACGGGACTTGACTTGCTCGAAAAGCTGAAGGTCCGCGAGAACGGCCTCATGGTCATCATCGTTACGGCCTACGGACTGGTCGAAACGGCCGTAAAGGCGATGAAACTGGGAGCTTACGATTATATCAGCAAACCGTTCAACCTGGATGAAATCAGCTTTATCATAAAAAAAGCGCTCGAAACGGGAGCTCTTCGCAGCCACGTGAAGCACCTGCGGCAGGAGTCCCGGGGAAAACCGGATTCGCTCCTCGGCGATTCCGCCCAAATGATCAAGGTAAAGGAGCTGGTGCGGAAACTGGCCGAAAGCGATACCGCGACCGTACTCATCCAGGGAGAGAGCGGAACAGGCAAGGAACTGGTTGCCAAGGCGCTTCATTACTCCAGCGCCAGGTCCGATAAACCGTTCATGGCGATCAACTGCGCTGCAGTCCCGATCAACCTGCTTGAAAGCGAACTGATGGGGCATGAAAAAGGCGCGTTTACGGACGCAAAGACCGCAAAGAAGGGACTTTTCGAACTCGCCAACGGCGGCAGCGTGTTCCTTGACGAGATCGGCGACATGCCCCTGAACATGCAGGCCAAGCTGCTTCGTCTGATCGAGGAGAAAAGCTTTAAACGCGTCGGGGGCGTAAAGGACATCAGGGTCGATGTACGGATCATCTCTGCGACCAACCAGGAACTGTCGAAAGCCATGAACGAGGGTCGGTTCAGAAAAGACCTTTATTACCGGCTCCAGGTAGTGCCGATCACCATGCCGCCGCTTCGAGAGCGGGAAGAGGATATTCTTCCGCTGGCAAGACATTTCATGGACCACTTTAATCGCGAATGCCACAAGAACGTGAAGGCGATATCAAAGGAAGCGGAGAGGGTTCTTGCTTCCTATTCCTGGCCGGGAAACGTGCGACAGCTGAAAAATGTGATTGAACGGGCCATGATACTGGATATCGAATCTGAAATTCTTCCGGAACACCTGTCACAGGACATCCTGGACGGAACGTCCCTGAGTGTGGATCCCGTGAAACCGGCCTCCCTCGAAGGATTTGTCATCCCGGAAACCGGAATTTCTCTTGAGCAGGTGGAGCATGCGCTGATTAGAAAAGCGCTTGAAATGTCGGGCAGCAATCACGATAAGGCCGCACAATTGCTCAAAATGACCCGCGAGACGTTTAAAAGAAGAATGAAACGGTTCGGGATTGAATGAGACGAGAAACAAAGACATAACATTCATGTTCACACAAAGACACGAAGACACGAAGAAAAGCTTTGATTCTTATGTTTAAACAAAGTTAACTTACTTTTGATCTTCTTTGTGTGCTTTGTGCCTTCGTGTGAGAATGGTTTTTCCATTCTTGGCAGTTACGTTAAACCAGCCATCCAATTTCTTCCCATCACTTGCATTTTCAATAACATTCACTTACAATCAAGTTAGTAAAGAGTTTTTTTGTCATTTCGACCAGCGGGAGAAATCTTTAAAGGTCCGCCACCGGGATACCACGGCGCGTCAATTCATGGATTTCTCGCTTCTGCTCGAAATGACGAAACGCGGCGCATTTCAAAGTTATATTAAATATGGATGACGATCTCCTTCAGAGATTTTTGAATTTCCTTTCCGTTGAGAAGGGACTTGCGGCCAATTCCGTGCGGTCGTATGAACGCGACCTCAGCAGGTACTTCCACCATATGAAAACAAAACAGCCGGATGAAATCAGCCATCAGGACGTGGTTTCATTCCTTGCCGGTCTTTCGGCGGCTGGGCTTTCTCCGCGTTCCTCGGCGCGAAATCTGGCGGCAATCAGAGGATTGCACAAATATCTGCTGATCGACAGTCTTGCGAAAACGGACCCGACTGTGAATGTCGAGACGCCGCGCGGATGGAAAAGGCTGCCGAAAAGCCTGTCCTCGGCGGATGTCGAAGCGCTCCTTGAACAGCCCGATACCTCAACCGTGCTCGGGCTGCGCGACAAGGCAATGCTCGAAGTGCTCTACGCAACCGGCCTTCGGGTAAGCGAACTGGTAGGGCTGAAGATAGGGGACATCAATCTTGAACGTGGTTTTCTTATCGTTCTGGGAAAAGGATCCAAGGAGCGCGCAGTTCCGATTGGAGAGGCGGCAATAGAGGTGGTCCGGGAATATCTCAGCCGGGCCCGGCCGGGCCTGCTCAAAGGAAAAGATTCCGAAATGCTGTTTATCAGTTCCCAGCGAAGGGGCCTGACGCGGCAGATGTTCTGGGAGAGGATCAAACAATGCGCGACACGGGCGGGCATTGAAAAAAATATATCGCCGCACACCCTGCGTCACTCTTTCGCTACGCATCTGCTGGACAATGGGGCTGACCTGCGGGCAGTGCAGGCTATGCTTGGCCATTCCGATATCTCGACAACGCAGATCTATACGCACGTATCGCGCGAGCGGCTCAGGCAGATCCACGAGAAGTATCATCCGAGAGGGTAGGGCAAAGCGCATGGCGCAGAGCGTAGGGAGTAGATGGCTTAACGCTATGCCCTTTGCGCTATGCGCTCTGCCTGTTTAAACAATGGAAGTCATCACCAGTCATACTAACGCGGATTTCGACGCTCTGGCGTCGATGCTCGCAGCTAAAAAACTCTACCCTGAAGCCAAACTCGTGTTCCCCGGCTCGCAGGAAAAGAGCATGCGGGATTTCTTTCTCGAATCGGCCTTTTATGCAATGGAAGTCGAGCGGCTGAAGAACGTGGATGTCGCTGCCATCACAAGGCTGATCATCGTCGACAACCGCAACCCTGCCCGGCTCGGAAAGCTTTCGGAAGCGCTGAAGCGGCCCGGTGTAACGGTTCACGTCTACGATCACCATCCGGCTTCGGAGGGGGACGTCAGAGGAGAGCTGGAAGTCGTGGAGGAGGTGGGAGCAACGACCACGATCATGGTGGAGCTGCTCCGGAAGAAGGGAATACCCATTAGCCCGCTCGAGGCCACGATATTCGCTCTCGGGATTTACGAGGAAACCGGTTCGCTTACATACATATCGACCACGGAGCGCGACGCCCAAGCCGCGGCATACCTTATATCCCTCGGCGCCGTGCTGAATATAGTTTCAGACTTCATGTCGCGGGAGCTGTCCCCGGAGCAGATATCAATTTTGAACAGCCTGATCGAATCGGCAACGAGCTACGATATCAACGGTGTTCCCGTAGTGATTTCGGCGCTTGCATCGCCTCATTTTATCCCTGATCTCGCCAATCTCGCCCATAAGTTAAGGGACGTAGAGAGTCTCGACGTCGTCTTTCTGGTTGTACAAATGGGAGACAAGACCCACGTCATAGCCCGGTCCAGGATACCCGCGGTCAATGCCGGCTCTGTGCTGGCGGAACTGGGCGGCGGCGGCCATGCAACGGCGGCGGCCGGAGTCGTCAGGGATATGACCTATCTTCAAACCAGGGAGCAGTTGATCGACATTCTGAAGCGCCACATCAAGCCGGGACCTGTTGTCCGCGAAATCATGACTACGCCCGTGAAGACGATCCCGGCGGGCAGCACAATCGCCGAAGCAGGCGAGGCGATGACGCGCTTCAGCATTAACGTGCTGCCGGTCCTGAACAGGGGAAAGTACGAGGGCATTATTACGCGCGAGATAGTGCAAAAGGCGCTCGCTCACGGGCTGGGCAGCCAAAAGGTCGAGGAGTTCATGTCCGTTGGCCTGCCTTCCGCACAGCCCGATATGCCGATGAGCAGGGTGGAACAGATCATGATTGAACAGCACCAGCGCTTTCTGCCGGTCCTTGACCCCGACGGTCTGCTGGTCGGCGCTATTACGCGCACTGACCTGCTCCGGTCGCTGCATGAAGAGCGGCTGGCCGACGTTACGAAATCCGATGAATTCGGACTTCGCTTCGGGCGTAACGTTAAAAACCTGATCCACGAATGGCTGCCGCCGGCAGTAACGGATGTTCTCAAAACAATCGGACAGGCGGCGAATGAAGCGGGTTTTCCTGTATACCTTGTCGGCGGGATCGTACGCGATCTGTTCCTGCGGGTAGCGAACCTCGATGTCGACATTGTCGTCGAAGGGGACGGTATCACCTTTGCCGGCATGTTGCTCAGAAAAACCGGCGGCCGCATGAAGACGCACCAGAAGTTCGGAACCGCTGTCATTGTTCTGCCTGACGGCTTGAAGATAGACATTGCCACGGCACGGCTCGAGTATTACGCGTCCCCGGCAGCGCTGCCGACCGTCGAGCTTTCATCGATCAAGAAAGACCTGTACCGCCGCGACTTTACGATCAATACGCTCGCAGTCCGCCTTAATGAGAAGCGCTACGGCGAACTCATAGACTTCTTCGGCGGCCTCCGCGATATCAAGGAGAAGACTATTCGCGTGCTGCACAGCCTTTCCTTTGTAGAAGATCCGACCCGGATCCTGCGCGCCATCCGCTTTGAGCAGCGGTTCGATTTTCACATGAGCAAGCATACGCAGAATCTCATAAAAAGCGCAGTGAACATGAAGCTCTTCGACAGGCTGACCGGCGGACGAATTTATGCAGAGCTTGTTCTCATGTTCTCCGAGGCCGAACCGGCCAGGATATTGAAGAGAATGCAGGACTTCGATCTCCTGAAGTTTATCCATCCGAAACTGAAGGCCACGCCGGAACAGGAGCACCTGTTCGAGAATATCGGGGAGACGCTTACGTGGTTCAAGCTTCTTTACCTGGACCTGAAGATAGAACGCTGGTTCATCCATGTTCTCGGTCTTGTCGATGTATTGAGGCAACCGGACGTCGAAGAAGTGCTCGAACGACTGGCTGTCCCGCCCAGAGTGAGAGACCGCATCCGAAAAGCCCGCGCGCATTACCGCGACGTGCTCTATCTTTTCTACAGGGAACCGCGTCTGCCGGCAAGCCGGATCTACGATCTGCTAGCACCGCTTGAAACGGAAGCGCTTCTTCTCATGATGGCGAAGGCAAAGAAGGAAACGGCCAAGAAATATGTCTCTCATTATCTTACCTACCTTCGAGAAGTTGCCGTTACGCTGACCGGGGACGATTTGAAAAAGCTGGGAATCCCGCCGGGACCGCGTTACCGGAAGCTCCTTGCGGAACTGCGGGACGCGAAACTGGACGGTCTGGTCAAAAATCGAGAAGAGGAAATCGAGTTCGTCAGGAAAAAGACGGGGTAACCGGGAAGATTACCTTGACGAATACCAAAAAATTAGGCATAGTTACTTCATGATCTTCATCAGCCTTTTCGGCGGAATTCTTCTTCTCCTGTACGGCTTCAGCCTGCTGAACGACGGGCTTCAGAACGCGGCCGGACCGAAGATCCGGTCGCTCCTCCGTTCTCTTACCAGTAACCGCCTTGCTGCGATAGGCGGCGGGGCGTTTATAACCGGGATTATTCAATCAAGCAGCGCGACTTCGGTGATGCTCGTCGGTTTCGTGAGCGCCGGGCTGATGACATTCCGCCAGACGCTTGCGGTCATCCTCGGCGCGGATATCGGCGCCACTCTTACCGTCCAGCTTATAGCGTTCCATGTCTACGACTACGCCCTCCTCCTGATCGGCATCGGCCTGTCTTTTTTTCTTTTTACGCGGAAAACGGTCACAAAGAACCTTGGCCAGGGTATTCTGGGATTTGGTTTCGTATTCCTGTCCGTTAAGATCATGATGAATGCGATGGTGCCGGTACAGGGAAGCCCGCTTGTGCAACAGATGTTCATGGCGCTTGGACAGGCGCCGTTCGTAACGATTGTGGTCTCGGCGGTAATAACCGCCCTGATCCACAGCAGCGCAGCGACCATGGGGATCGCGATCGCGCTGGCGGAGAGCGGCCTGATCACGATCCATGAGGCCATGTTCATCATGTTCGGCGCTAATATCGGCACCTGCTCGACCGCGTTTATCGCGAGCCTCCGCTCGCCGGTTGAAGCGCGGCGGGTTGCCTGGGCGCACCTTTTTTTTAAGTTCTTCGGCGTCATACTTTTCCTCCCGTTCGTCACGCCGTTTCACACCCTGGTGATCAATACGGCAGCGGATTCCGCCAGACAGATAGCGAATTCACACACGCTCTTCAACGTCATCATGGCCATTGTTTTCATCCCTTTCATCGGATTGTTCTCCAAGCTGATCGTTAAACTGGTGCCGGCAAAAGCCGAAGAGAAGAAATTCGGCCCGATGTACCTCGATGAACACGTGCTGGGTACGCCTGCCCTTGCCCTTGGCCAAGCGACCCGGGAAGCGCTCAGGGAGTCGGATATCGTCAGGGAGATGCTGGTCGATGTGGTCAAAGTCTTTCAACTGAGCGACCAGGCTGAAATCGCGGCGATAAAAAACAAGGACAACATGATAGACCTGCTCGATCGGCACATCCGGCTGTATCTCTCGCGTCTATCCTCGGCCCATCTGACCGAGTCCCAGTTGAGACGCGTTATGACGGTCCTTGAAGTATCGCGCAACCTGGAAAGCATCGGGGACATTATAGACCGTAATATCATGCCGTTGGCCATAAAGCGGATCAATAAAGGCATGACCTTTTCTGAGGAAGGCATGGATGAAATCGTCATGTTTCACAAGAGGGTAATCGAGAACTTCGATACCGCTGTTTCCGCCTTTACTGCCGGAGACAGAGAGCTTGCAGACCGGGTCCTCAGAAACAAGGAGGAAATCGGCACACTCGAGCGCGACCTGGTACAGGCGCATCTCGACCGTCTCCGCAAAGGGTTTCGCGAGTCGATTGAAACCAGCCATATCCATCTCGACATCATCGCCAATCTTGCGAGGATTAACTCGCTCATCACACACATCATTTATCCTATTGTTGAGGAGAGAGGTGCTTCATGATCAGGCAGTTACGGGTTAAGACCAATTCGAGGACGGAACTGGTAGACATTACACAGGCAGTGCAGAGGCTTGTGGCGGAAAGCGGTATCAGGTCAGGGGTCTGCTATCTCTATGTGCCGCATACGACTTCCGCTGTGACCATTAACGAAAACTCCGACCCGAACGTGGGACGGGACATCCTGAAGGAACTGAATAAAATAATCCCGTTCGACGATAATTACGGCCATACCGAGGGAAATTCGGCTGCCCACATAAAGTCGAGCGTGATCGGAGTGTCCCGGGTCGTCATAATAGAAGACGGCCGTTTGGCGCTGGGAACATGGCAGGCGGTCTTTTTCTGCGAGTTCGACGGCCCCCGGGAACGGCGCGTCATGGTAAAGGTGATGAAGGATTAAAAATCCGTTATTATCCACAGATTACGCAGATTTCTCCGATTAGATAGAACCTGACTCTTGCTTTCAATCTGCGTCAATCTGCGAAATCTGCGGATAAAAGTTCCAGTTTTGAGGTTTTATTAGGAATCCAGATGATCAATACAAAATTCGGGAAAAAATTACTGGTTGTTTTCGGACTCATCCTTCTAACGGAAATCCCCGCTGTCTACGCCCAGTCTGCCGAACAGAACACCTATATGCGTTTGGTGAAGACAGGGATGGAGCAACTGAAGGCCGGTGATTATAACGCAGCGCGCGGGTCGTTCGAGGAGGCGCTTCGATATAACGATAAAGACGGGGCGGTTCTTTTGGGGCTCGGTATGACATATTTTAAATTGGGGGACGATCGGTCTGCAGAGCGGGAATTGTCAAGAGCGGCTGCAATAAGCCCGAAGGAGTCCGGACCGTACCAATTGCTGGGAGAGATATATTACCGCAGAGACGATCTGTCCGCAGCGGCTTCTTATTGGGAAAAAGCGGTAGAACTGGACCCTTCTTCCTCGGAGCTTAGGAACCGGCTCGAGCGGATACGGAAAGAGCATCGGACCGAAAAGGACTTCAACCGAGACATGACAAGTCATTTCCAGGTCAAATACGAGGGCAGGGAAAAGATTGAAGCAGGAAGAATAATCCTGAGGATACTGGAGGACGCATACGGTGAGATCGGCCGTGCGCTGTCTTATTACCCTGACCGGGAAATTCAGGTGATCCTTTATTCGAGCGGGCAGTTCAGCGAAGTCACCGACGCACCGGGATGGAGCGGCGGTATTTACGACGGCAAAATCCGGCTCCCGATCGGAGGCATCGAAAAAGAAACCCCCGGGCTTCGGAGATTGCTTTTCCACGAATATACCCATGCTGCGGTGCGCGCTATAACCGCCCGCTGTCCGGCATGGCTGAACGAGGGGCTTGCCCAGTACTTCGAAGGACTGCAGGTTGAGACGCGTCATCAAGACAACATCAGGAAGACAGCTCAGACAGGAAAAATTCCGCCGCTTTCATCTCTCGAAGGATCATTCACGGGATTGAATGCGGATCAGGCCCGGCTTGCTTACCTGTTCAGTCTCTCATCGGTCCGCTATCTTATCGATAATTTCGGCATGTATCGGGCCAAGGCCGTTCTCGATGAGCTGAGTGCTGGCGCCGATATCCGCAAAGCTGTTGGTTCAGGAGTAACGCTCTCCTATGAAGAGTTTGAGCGGGGCTGGAAAGCGTCCTTGGAGTGAACCCCGCTTTTATCCTCGCCCCCAGAGGGGAGAGGGTAGGGTGAGGGGGCTTTATTATCCGCGAGACGGTAATCAAGGGTGAAGCATAGACCCGTTATAGTACCATCTTCCTGAGAGACGGGAGACGGGAATCAAGGGTCTCATAAACGCTGGGTGCAAGCAAAAGGCATAAAAAAGACTTAACGAGGCAACGCTCAGAAATCCTTTCTTTGCGTCTTGGCGGCTTTGCGCGAAAATTGTTTTAAGAGGGTTAAGGGAATGAGTGTATTGATCGGCAAAGAAATGCAGAAAGCTTTAAAGAATAAATTGATCACTATCGAACCACTCGATAAATCGCAGATCGGACCAGGCTCGATAGATCTTACCCTGGGCAACGATTTCAGGATATTTAAAAAAAGATCCAAGCTCTATCACGTAAAAAATGATTCCCATTTCGAAGACATTACCAAAAGTGTTCATGTCAAAGACGGCGGTTATGTAGTCATCAAGGCCGGTGAGATGATTTTGGGAATTACTAAGGAAAAGATTACTCTTGCGGACAACATATCAGGACGGCTGGAAGGCAGAAGCAGATTCGCGCGATTTGGACTCGCCGTGCACGTTACAGCCGGCTTCATGCATCCCGGCATCGCGAATCACCAGGTACTGGAAATAGTTAACCTGGGCCATGCGCCGCTGGCCCTGTATCCCGGCACCAGGATCTGCCAGTTCATATTCGAAAGATGCGACGGCCATGCGAAATATAAAGGGAGATTCGTAAAACAGATCAAGCCGTGACTCTTTAGCCGCTCTTATTATCCCGCCACAGAAACCATTTGCTGCGAAGCCGCCTAATGGTCGCAATTGAGGGTAACTCCGTTATGCACTAAACAGATCAGCGTCCCCTTCGCCCTGACGGCTTGTTTGCTCTCGGCGTCCGTGCTATACGCGCCGGAGCGTTATGCCTGGTCGGCGGCGAAAAGATCGGAGCGGCAGGGGTGAGCTCGATTACATACCGCGGCTTGAATGAAACAGTTGACGCTTCCGCGCTCTGGATCCGATCAACCCGATACGATCTGGGATCTCCTGTTTCGTGTTTGACAGCAGCCAGCAGAAGGTTGCCGTCCTTGGATCGTCTCAGGGAATACGGCTCGATCAACCGCCTGGTACCGTTGTACCCCAGCACGACACAAAGCCTGTTAGCTGCTGCGAACCGTACCACTTCAAGCGGCACCGGTGCATGCCATGCATGACCCATCGACGGCGGCTGCCACGCGGCATCGACCTCCGCGCCAAAGGGCATAGGCGATTCTGCGACACCTTGCGGTTGTTCGCCGTGCAGCCAGGCAAAAACAGCAGGCAGTTCATTCCAGAACTGCGCGAAGTCCGGCAGCATCGGGAGCTGATGGCCAAGCATGTTTACCCATTCTGCCTCCAGTTCAGCCCGTTCGGGTCTGTTCTCGAGTAACTGCATGGTCGGCACGGGGATTCCTTTGAAAGCGCATTTCTGTTCAAGCGCCCTCATGATCTGTTCGCGGTTGGCTTTAAGCTCCTCGTGCCGGAACAGATGGATCACATCATAGAGATCGCGAGGCCGTTCCCGTTCAGCCAGAGCGCGTATCTTTTCAGCAAAGATTTCCTCGAAGCTGTAGCACCGTACATCAATGCCGTCATCAGGATTGTCCGAGTAGGGGTGGTGGACTTCGCGGGAGACGGGTTCAAGTACAAGCACTTCGTCATTGGTAAAATCCAACTTAATTCTTGGCAGATCGCCGCGCGGCTGGAGCGGGCCGCGATAGCCGATCTTGCCTTGCGCAGAGACCTTGCCTCGCGAGTTAGTATATATTTCAAACCGTATTGCGTTCTCCGGGATCTCGATACCCGTATTGTCGTAAACCCATTGCGTCACGCCGGCAAATGATCGCTTCAGGAAATCCTGATCAAGATGGGCGGCAGCGGTGAGCGTAAAATCGAGGTCTTCGGAAAAGCGGTAGGTTTCGAAGAAGCACTTCTTGATGCAGGTCCCCCCCTTGAATACCCATGAAGGGCCGAGCTCCGCATGACTCGCTATTCCAGCCAGGAACCAGCCGAGGACATAGTCCTTTTCAACAACGTTCGGTGCGAGCGCGAACTCTCTCGCAAACTCCATGATTTCCTGTCTGTCAATCACCGGTTTTCTCCCTGGTCCATGCCGCAGGCACCCACAGTTTCCATGCCGTAATGAGTCGGTCTGACGGCAAGGAAGGATCGAGTTTCGCGTTTCCGGCGGTCAAACGCAACCGACAGGCTTCAATCAGGTTCTTCTCATCTTTAGCGATCCGTTCCGCAAGAAAACCGAGGCGTTTGAAGACCGCGCCATTTCCGAGCCGGTCAGCATAGGAAATGAGCAAACTGATATCCTTCTGATCTGATTTCAGATAGCTTTTGAACACGTCCACGAATGGACGGAGACCGCCGCCAAGAGACGGATCGTTCAACATGTCCAGGATTGTTCGGGTCTGATCGGAGACATTGACCTTTACCTGCCCCCGCCATATCGGTTTCATCCCGAACAGCGCTTTCTGCGGGACGGTCCTGATGAGGAAATTCGTGCCCTTGATCGACGGCTTTCTGTCGCGCGGCTTCCGGATCGTCATCACAATGATCGTGCGAAAGAGCTGCTCCGTCATGCCCCAATATTCAGCAGCGGACCATCCGCCGAGATAGCAGGGTGAATAAAGCTGTTCAGCTATGATCCAGGGATCTTCGAGCGCAATGTCGGGTGTGCGGGCTTCGAGCGGCACGGGGACGTACAGGCCTTGACGCACGCGTGAAAGCCAGCCCTGATTCGCCCAGCGGGCAAGGAGCTTGGATGCGGCAGGGGCGGGCAGCCCCAGAATCTTTGCTGCTTGCTCAACCGTGATCGTGCCCTTTGTCTGGCGAATGATTTGAGAGAGGCGTACCCGCGATTCTTTTCCTATTCCAGAAATGGTTTTCATTTTGGTATATTACGAGCGATTTAATTCTCAAGAAATGAGAAATATAACACACATAATATACCATATCAAGCAAGAAAAAATATAATATATACAATCATTTGTGACTTTGTACTAAATGTAGTGCCAATTTTATCCAAAACGAAGCAGAAGACCACGTGGCGTTAGCCCGTGGTTGAATGCGTCCCTCTTGTTTCCCTCCTCCTTCAGGGGGAGTTAGGAGGGGGTGCTTCTTTTGAATTCAAGTGCCACGGGCGTAAGCCCGTGGGTATCTACCTTGACAGCACTATATGGTGTGGCTATACTCGACCTATCTTAGTAGCAGAAAACGCTGATTTATCGGTATGCAATTGAATATTCGCTGGCGACCCTGTTCCTATACGGTCGCCTTTTGTCATTGGGGGGCGGGAACTTCACTAAAATTTGTGAGCAGCAAGGCAGGGGAAAGCATCTTGTCCCGTTCGAAGTCGTCTACCAGACAGACTCCGGGCCGGTCGGCTAATTCGTATGGTTAAAAAAATAAAAATAAGAAAAAGCAAAAAACGTACATCTTCTCATTTCCAAGGGAACCTTTAGGGTCAAGTCTTTTTCGTTGCATTTCATTCTGATTTCTGCTACAGTCGACCCATGGCCCGACCTCTAAGAATAGAATATGCCGGTGCGGTCTATCACGTAACTCAAAATAGGTAAGCCACTGGTTTTACCAGTGAGACTTGAAAAGGTTTGACCTCACAGCATTAAGTAATGTATTCCTCCTCTGAGGCTTGACGGTTGCCAAGGACAAAGAGGAGGAATATATGAGTGAGTACAAGAATTTAGCACATTCACGGTATGATTGTAAATATCATGTAGTGTTTGTGCCGAAGTATAGGAAGAAGGCATTGTTTGGCCAGATTCGGCAGTATTTGAAAGGTGCGTTCCACGAATTGGCCAGGCAAAAGGGATGTGAAATAGAATCAGGTCATATAGCAAAAGATCATGTGCACATGTGCATCACGATCCCGCCCAAGCTCGCGGTTGCAGAAGTGATCGGCTATTTGAAAGGAAAGAGTGCCATAGCCGTGGCGAGACAATTTGGAGGGAAGCAACGAAATTTCAGCGGAGAGAATCTTTGGGCAAGAGGCTATGCGGCGTCTACCGTAGGCTTTGAGCTTGAGCGTATTAAAAAGTACATCGCTGAACAAGAAAAGACTGACAATGATCGCGATGAAGGGAAGTTCTAGCAACCAACGCAACGGCCGTCTTTGAGACGGCTCACAACCGTTAAGCCTCCCTCTTTGAGGGAGCGTTATAACTTCTCGTGGCAATGAGAAGAAGCCCGTATTCAAAAACGACCAGGACCGCGAAAACTTCCTGAACACGGTCCAGCACGTCAACAAGCGGTACAATTGGATCTGTCATGCGTATTGCCTCATGACAAATCATTACCACCTTCTTATCGAGACCCCGGAAGGCAATCTTTCTCTCGGTATGCGCCAATTGAACGGAGTGTATACGCAACTTTTCAACAAGTATCACGGAAGGTCCGGGCATTTATTCCAGGGCCGGTATAAGGCTATCTTGATCCAGAAAGACAGTCATCTCCTTGAGGTCTGCCGATATGTGGTTCTAAATTCGGTAAGAGCAAGGATGGTCGAAGCGCCGGAAGACTGGAAGTGGTCCAGTTACCTTGCGACGGCGGGTAAGGCAGAACCTCATCCCTGCCTCACAAAGGACTGGGTGCTCGGTCAATTCAGCAGAAAACGAGATAAAGCGGAAAAAGAGTATCGCCAGTTCGTTCAGTGGGGTATCGGAAAGAAGACGATCTGGACGGAAGTGCGAGGCCAAGCGCTTTTAGGTGAGGACGATTTCGTAGATAAGCTTACAGATTATCTCAAAAAACACAAGGACATTCCCGAAATTCCCCGGAGTCAGCGATATTCGACTCGACCGTCGCTTGCCGTTTTGCTGCCCGACTCAGTCATGAACAATCATCGCAAACTGATGAAAAAGGTGTCCGAGGCCGTGGAAAAATACGGTTATCATCAGAGTGAACTAGCCCGCCATGTGGCCGTCCACTACTCGACGATCAGCCGCTGGCTTCGTGAATACGAAAATGCAACGAAAAAGACTTGACCCTAAAGGTTCTCTCGTCGACCGGAGCGACCAACAGCCGCGCCTCCCTTTACAACCCTAATCAAATTATTACTTCCTATCGCCTCATCTTATATGTTAAAATATTTACAGTAAGTCGAATACCAGATACGGTGGACGATGCTTTCCTTTGAATGGGACCCGATAAAGGCAAAAAGAAATGTTCGAGTTCATGGCATTACCTTTGATGAGGCCAGCACAGCTTTCAAAGATACTATGTCATTGACGATCTTCGACCCGCTTCATTCCGCCGATGAAGACCGCCTGATACTCATCGGCAACTCGCATCAGGATCGGCTACTGGTCGTAGCGCATACGGAGCGGGGTGATAAAATACGTCTGATCAGCGCGAGAAAGGCGACAAAACATGAAAGAGAAACCTATGAAGAAAATGCAAAAAGATCCAGACATGCTTGAAGAGTATGACTTCAGCAAGGGAGTTCGCGGGAAATATACGAAGCGATACGCTGCCGGAACAAATGTGGTTGTAATTGAACCCGATGTCGCAAAATATTTCCCTGATCACGATTCCGTCAATCAAGCTCTCCGCTCATTGTCTACCGTCATAAAACATCAGAAGAAGCTGACCAAAGCCCCTGCCTGATAAATTCCAACCATCGCGTCGTAGCGCCAAGATAAATCCGAGGCAGCGGGAATAGGAGCGATCCTACGAAATCTGTCATTGTTATCCAGTGGGTGCGAGTCGAAGCGACGCAAGTCCCATCCGACTAAAGCTGAGCCGGCAGGTCGGTAGCGAAGCCCAGGTGCGTTCTCGTGAGGGAAGGTATTAAAGCTGGGTGGAGCAAGTATGCGGGCCGTGTTATTGAATCCCGAAATAGGTATGGTTGTGGTCAGTAGGATAACCTCCAAAATATAGGAGGGAAAGCCGACGTACTCGACGCAGCGGAAGGCAACAGTCCTTGAAGGCGCTATGGCGAGCCGAGAGGACACCACCGGGGTCTTAGATCGTGGCACGCACACAAGGGGATAACTCGGAGACTTGGGAGGGCCGGATGTCTCCATGCTGAATGGCCGGAAGGACACCGGGGGAACAAAGTCCACGGCGTCGGCAATGCGCTCTCTATTGCCGACGAGCGAAACCAGAGAGCAAAGCATGGTATCGCAGCGCCAGCGGCAAGCGAAGCGCTGTGAGACGGGCGTCAGGCAATCTTAGCCGATCATAGTACCGATGGCCCCGAAAATATCCGGAGGCTGGGAAGGTGGGGAACCGAGGTCCAAGGGACCCACTCAAGGGAAGGAGAGGCCGGGCATAACGTCTTCTGGAAGGAACTATGAGAGATACTCCGGGATCGCCAATCATATCACCGAAACTTCAGAAGATTGCGGAACAGGCACGGAACTATCCGGAGATGGTGTTCAACAACCTGTATCATTTGATAGACTACGACCTTCTATCGGAAGCCTACCGACGGACGAGCAGAAGCAGCGCTCCGGAAATTGACAAGGTCACGGCAAAGCAATATGCCGAAGACCTTGACGCAAACCTCCGGGAACTGCACGAACGGCTCAAATCAAACCGTTACGTGGCGCCACCCGTCGAACGGGTATGGATCGAAAAGGAAGGCGGAAAGAAGAGACCCATAGGCAAACCCTGCTACGAGGACAAAATCGTCCAACGAGCGGTGGTAATGATCCTGGGGACTATTTTCGAGCCGCTATTCCACCCGTTCTCTCCCGGCTTCAGAAAAGGTCACAGTCAGCATCAGGCGATACGGGAGCTACGAGAGCAGTGCATAAAGCTGAACATCAACTGGATAGTGGATGCGGATGTAAGCGGATTTTTCGATACCATCAATCACGGTCTTCTCAGGAGCTTCATCGAGAAGAAAGTGAAGGATGGAGGAATATTAAGGCTCATCGGCAAGTGGCTCAATGCCGGAGTGCTTGACGCCGGTGAAATGATCTACCCCGACAAAGGCACGCCGCAGGGCGGGGTAGCATCGCCGATGCTTGCCAATATATTCCTGCACTACGTGCTGGATGAATGGTTCGTACAGGACGTGCAGCCACGCCTCAAGGGAAAGAGCTTTCTGATTCGGTATGCCGATGATTTTATCATCGGTTTCGAGCAAGAAGCCGACGCCCGCCGAGTGCTGGAAGTCCTGCTGAAACGGTTCGGCCGTTACAACCTGACCGTTCATCCCGAAAAGACGAAACTGGTTCGGTTTATCCAGCCGTCCCCGAAAGAGGAGACGGAAAAGGAAAACGGGACATTCGACTTTCTCGGATTCACCCATTACTGGGCGAAAGCACTTAGTGGATACTGGGTTATTAAGCGTAAAACCATCGGCAAGCGTCTCCGAAGATTCATGAAAGCCATATGGGAGTGGTGCCGTGAAAACCGGCATGACCCTGTAAAGGAGCAACACGGTATGCTCCGCTCCAAGCTGCGCGGCTATTACCAGTACTACGGCATCCGGGGCAATTACAAAATGCTCGAAGTCGTTTTCGAGCATATCGAGCGTGCCTGGCGATACTGGCTTAGCAGGCGCAGCAATAGAAGCTATGTGAACGTCGAGACGTTTGACAAAGTCTTTCGGAAAGCGTATCCGCTTCCGAAGCCCAGGCTCATCCACAACATCTGACCGAGCCACGGACAGCAAAAGTTATGCGCCAAACGGGGACGCCTGTTTGGTTCGACACGGGCTAAGGCTCGTAGCGACTGAAGAACCGGATGCCCTAATTAGGCACGTCCGGATCTGTGGGGGGAGCGGCGGGCAACCGCTGCTCCTACGGAAGAGGGTCGCGGGCGAAGAACCCGCCCGGCCCCTCACACGCGCGTGCAAGTTACAACCAGTATTTGTCAATTGGTCTCCTCTGACTGGAATTGCACAGTAATAGGTGTACTCTCTACAGTTGTTAATTGGAATTTCGTTCATGTTGTGGTAATATCGCTCCATGATCACTCCAGTTACGGAATCCCTCAGGCTTTCCGATTTCGATTTTGACCTCCCTGAATCCCTGATAGCGCAGCAGCCCTGCTCCGTGCGTGACCGATCGCGTCTCATGGTCCTGAAGCGGGGAACTGAGACGATGGAGCACCGGAACTTTTCCGGTATTGAAAACTATCTCATTCCCGGCGATCTTCTTGTTCTCAACAACACAAAAGTATTTCCTTGCAGACTTCCTGCAATAAAGCCGGGAGGAGGCAAAGCTGAGATATTTCTTTTGTTTGAACGCGGAATTAATGTCTGGAATGCGCTCACCAAGGGGGAAACAAGAACCGGAAAAACACTGACGATTGATTCCCGGATATCCGGCGAGATCATTGCCGATAACGGGGACGGCACGAAAGACGTTCGATTTTACGGCTCTGTTGATATCAAGCAGGAGCTCTCGAAGGTCGGCAGGACCCCGCTTCCCCCTTATATCAAACGCGAACCTTCCCGTGAAGATCACGAGCGTTATCAAACGGTGTATGCCGCGCATGAAGGCGCGGTCGCTGCCCCTACGGCAGGACTTCACTTTACACCCGACCTGCTCTCGAGATTGAAAGTGAAAGGAATCGAATCTGCTGAAATCACGCTTCATGTGGGACCCGGTACGTTCCAGCCGGTCAAAACGGAGATGGTCGCAGATCACCGGATGCTTCCGGAACGCTATCAAATATCGGAACAGGCGGCTGCGGCGATAAATCGGGCGAAGGCTGAGGGAAGGCGTGTTGTCGCTATAGGCACCACAAGCGTTCGCACAATAGAAAGCGCCGCGGGACGGAATAACACGGTACAATCGGGGGCGGGTAGCTCCGAATTGTTCGTTTACCCCGGATATTGCTTCAAGATAACGGACGCCATCATCACAAATTTCCATCTGCCGAAGTCGACGTTGCTGATGCTGGTAGCGGCATTTACGGGCAGGGAACAGATTCTATCCGCGTACCGGACCGCGGTTTCCGAGAAGTACCGTTTTTACAGTTATGGCGATGCGATGATGATACTTTAAATCGAGATGCAGGATGCAGGATTCATGATGCATGATGCATGTAAAAAGCAGCTATGATGGATCGTGCATTGTGTATCCTGGAGCTTTGGGAGAATTATGAACAATCAACGAGGCGGAATCATATCCAGTATATTCCTCATTCCTGTCGCGCTGGCGGTTATGGCAGGTTTTTTTGCTCTCGGCTACTATGTCGGCAAATACCACGGCAAGCCGGTGATGCAGGCTGAAACGGCTATTCCACTGCCCGACATTGAGCCCAAAAATCCGCAGAAGCAGGAAGACTTTACATTCTATAAAACGCTGTCCGATAAGCAGGAAAGGACGGTTTCAATAGAACTTAAACCTAAACCAGCCGCTGAAAAGCCAGTGGAAAAAAAGGCGATTGAGCTGAAACCCGATAAAGTCCAACCTAAACAAGTTGAAGTTAAAACTGAAAAGGACATAGCGCAGGCAGCGAAACCAGGAACGCCAAAGCCAGCGGCCCAACCGAAGAAACCGGAAAGCCCGAATTCCAAGCTTCGGTACACGCTTCAGATCTCTTCATACCAGGAGAAGCAGATGGCCGCAGAGGACGTAAAAAAGATGAAGCAGCGCGGCTATTCCGCTTTTGTTGTGACCTCACAGCTTGAGGGCAAGGGTACATGGTACCGGGTAAGGGTCGGCAGTTTTTCGAACAAGGCGGCAGCGGAAAAACTTCAGAAAGAACTCCGGGCGAAGGCAGGCGTCTCTCCGTTCATTACAATCGAGTAGGAAGCCCGCTACAAGAATCAGCAGTTTAGATTAAAAAATGCAGGAGACATTGCCGCAAAGATGCATACCCTGCTGTTGCCAAAACGCGGGCATAAACAAAAAGCGCAAATAAATCTGATTCTGAACTTCTTCGTGCTCTCAGTTCTCCGTGGTTAAAAGGTTTTTGGATTAGATTGTTTTGTGATCAGTGTACGTTCTTATCGGAAACTGTCTGGAGGGGAAGCCCCACGAGACTGACGCGTTCACCATCGAGCAGGGTCTCAATCCAGTATGTACCCTGTACGCTGAAGGTAGTGTTGAACCGGATCGAGATGTCCCTATGCCGCTGGGTTTCGCTGTAGAGGCTTATTTTCGACTCCGATTCCGAAAGGACCTCCTGCTTGTTCGGCGAGAGGAGGCGGATCTTCACACTGAATTCGCCCTTGCCGCTGGTCCATTCGCTCACTATTGCAAAGCGCGGATGGACGGCCGGGAAGGAATTCGCGTAGATATTCTCGAACAAGCCCATCAGGCTGAACTTGCCGCCAAGTTCCTGCCGCACGTCGTCGCATAACAACAAGTAGCTTAATCTCGGTTTGATTTTCATACTTCCCATGCGCGTACCTTAACACACTGCCTTGAGCGTCGTCAATGTGTTTTTTCTTGACAAATATTTTCAATCAACGTAATCTTGACCGCATCTTATGGCTACAGAAGACCTTATAAAACTGCTCGAAAGTCTCCATCCGCTTGAATACAAAGTGATCCTCAGCTTCGACCGCGCCCCTGTTTTATCTTCGCAGGACCTGTTGGCGGCATCCGGACTGGATGAATCCCGACTGGATATGGCTTCGGGGTGGCTCCAGCCGAAAGGGCTGCTCGATGTTAAAGATGAGTCGGTTACCTCCTCTGTTTCTCTCACTGAAACCGGCACGGAATACCTCGGAAAAGGCACGCCTGAGATGCGCATCATCAATGCGCTCAAGGAAGGAAAACAATTCACGGTCAAGGACGTAATCCAGTCCTGGGGCATGGAGCCCACGGAGGTCAGCTCCGCTACAGGAGAACTTAAGAACAACGGAGTGATAAGAATCATCCAGGGCGGTGTGCTTGAGCTGAATAAAGATTCCGATTTGAGCCGCTATGATTTTGTGGCAGAAGTCATCAAAGACGCAGCAGCCGGCCCTTCCATCTCTCTATCGGGATTTCCGAAAGAGAAACAAGCAGTCATTCAGGAGAACTTCCATAAGCGTGGGAAAGCAAAGGGCATCTTCCGCATCACTGAGAAGAAAAACCGTTTATACAGCCTGACAACAGATGGAAAAGAGCTGCTTCGTCTTCTGAAGGAGCGCGGCGCAGTAGCTGAAGAAGAATCGGCAGTAACGCCTGACTTGCTCAAGTCCGGGTCGTGGAAGAACAAGAAATTCCGTGCGTACAACATCTCACTCAAGCCGCCGAGGCAGAGTATCGGCAAAAAGCACCCGTATAAGGAATTTCTCGATTTTGTAAAGTACAAGTTCATCGGCATGGGCTTTGAGGAAATGCGCGGCCCGCTCGTGGAGAACGAGTTCTGGGACATGGACGCCCTGTACATGCCGCAGTTCCATCCTGCCAGGAACATCCATGACGTGTATTTCGTGAAAGAACCTGCGTATAGCAGCAGGATTGAAGAGCCTTTTGGCAAGCAGGTAGCGGCCGCCCACAAGAACGGCGGCAAGACCGGTTCGACCGGGTGGCGCTATCCTTTCGACTTCGAGAGGTCCAAGAGGCTGATCTTGCGCAGCCAGGGCACTGCGGTATCAGCCCGCACCCTTGCAGCTGGGCCGAAGATACCTGGAAAATATTTTTCGATTGCCCGCTGCTTCCGGTATGACGCTGTAGATGCAACGCATGCCCCCGACTTCTACCAGGTTGAAGGAATCGTTGTCGGTGAAGACATTAACTTCAAAACGCTGCTTGGGCTGCTCAAACTTTTCGGCCAGGAGATTGCCAGAGCAGGGGAGTTTCAGTTCCGTCCGGCCTACTTTCCTTTTACGGAACCTTCGGTTGAGCTGCATGTGAAGCATCCCGAACTGGGCTGGATGGAGTTGGGTGGAGCCGGCATGTTTCGGCCGGAGGTCACGGTGCCGCTTGGCGTGAATGTTCCCGTCATCGCGTGGGGGCTGGGGCTCGACCGCATGGCAATGGTGGCCCTGGGGATACAGGATATCAGGGATCTGTTCTCGAGGGATCTGGATTTTATTCGCACTAAGAAGATTCAATTAGGATAAAGTAAAGATTACTTGCCACGGATCTACACGGATAACACGGATTAACAGCGAGTGAATAAGCCGCAAATTGTATGTCTTAGGTATGATGTTTTCGTAAAAGCCCGGATGTGTCACCTCGAACCGAAGTGAGAGGTCTTTCATCCGATTGGAAAAGCAAGATTTCTCGCTCCGCTCGAAATGACAAAACTGGTGGTTTTCGACTTGTTACGACTGTATAGAAACCACCAATAATTTTTTAAATTAAACATCCGTGGCCATCAGTGTTCATCCGTGGCAAAAAATTAAAACATGCCAACAATTGATATAAAAAAACGCGATCTCGACGCCCTCATCGGCAAGAAGCTCTCGATAGCCGTTCTCGAGAAAAAGCTTATGCTGGCCAAGGCAGAGCTCAAGGAGTACAACGCCGAGACAGATGACATGAAGGTCGAGCTGTCGGACAGCAACAGGCCCGATCTCTGGTCGTCCGAGGGAATCGCCAGGCAGATCCGGATGTCTCTCGCGGGAAAGCCGGAAGAGTATCCGTTTTTCGAGCACGGCAGGAAGGCGACCCGCGAAATCCGCGTGTCCAGGGAAATGAAGGCTGTCAGGCCCTATATCGCGGCGTGCACTGCCCAGGATATCCGAATGAATGAGGACGTGCTGGCGCAGATGATCCAGAGCCAGGACAAGCTTGCGGAAATATACGGAAGAAAACGGAGCACCGTATCGATCGGGATTTACGAGCTGAACCGGATCGTGTTTCCGGTCGAGTACCGGCTTGCCGAGCCCTCTTCTGTTTCCTTCACGCCCCTCGGCATGGATCAGAAGCTAACGCTTGCCGAGATACTGGAACGCCATCCGAAGGGGATAGAGTACGGCGGAATCGTTAAACCGTTTTCCAAATATCCTGTTCTTATGGACGGCATGGGCCGCGCGCTTTCCTTTCCTCCCATAATCAACAGCAGGGAAATCGGCGAAGTTAAGCCAGCGACAAGAGCTGTGCTCATCGAGGTTACGGGTACGGACCTGCGTATGACGGTCCTTACCCTGAACATCCTGGCCGCGAGCTTCTATGATCGCGGCGCGGAAATAGAGCCTGTTCTCGTCAGCTATCCGTATGAAACCGAGGCCGGGAAAAAGATCTCGTTCCCATACGATACGTCCGGCAAATTCAGGATTCCCCTTGCAAGCTTTTCCGCCGGGCTCGGGGAGGCGGTATCGTTTGAAGATGTGAAGAAGCACCTGGCTGCCTACGGACATACGGTGAGCGGTGCGGGCGGCAAGGTAACGATAATAGTCCCTGCCTACCGCGACGACATCATGCACCCGATGGATCTTGTGGAGGATTATGCGATCAGCAGGGGGTACGATTCCTTCGAGCCTGTGATGCCGGAGCAGTCGACGGTGGGGTCCCTGTCCCGCATCGAACTGCTTTCCGATACTGTCCGGGATTATATGATAGGCTCCGGGTTCCAGGAAATCATGTCGAACATTCTCTGTTCGAGGGAAGAGCTTGAGTACGCGATGCCTTCAGGCGAGAAGCTTATTGAAGTGGACAACGTGATGTCGCTTGCATATTCTGTTCTCAGGAACCGCGTGATACCTTCTCTTCTGAACGTTGAGAACGCCAGTTCCAAGGCCTTTTATCCGCACAGGATATTTGAGCTTGGTGAAGTAGCGGTGTTCGATCCTTCGGAAAATATGGGGTCCCGGACAGACCTCGATCTCGGCGCGCTTGTGTCGCATCCAACCGCCAATTTTTCGGAAATGCATTCCTTCCTTGACGTTTTACTCTATTATCTCGGGATAGAATACAGGCTGGAACCTGCCGAACATCCCCTGTTTCTGCAGGGTAGGTGCGGAGCGGTGATGGCGGGCGACGTCCGGCTCGGCCATATCGGCGAGGTCCGCCCCCAAGTGCTCGAACTCAAGCAGATCGGCATGCCGTGCGCAGCGTTTGAAATAACGCTGAACAAACTCATGAAATAAAATTGACAGTAGAACTTTTCACGATGTATACGTTTTTTAGGCCTTACTTCACATTTTCTCCGCTTATTCGCTTATCAAGTCATTCGCCTCACTCACTTAATCCCACCCTGAAGGGAGATAAGTATGAACGGTAATAATAAAAAATACAAAGACGGTCTCTTTTTATTAATTTTATTATTTGCCGTGCTATTTTTCTTCAAAGATGCTTTGCTGGGCAAACACACGCTGATATTCGATTCCGCAAATTTCTTTTATCCTCTTTTCTTTAGCGTGAGCAACGCCTTAAGGCAGTGGACCATGCCGCTCTGGAACCCTTTCCTATTCAATGGCTTTCCCACTATTGCAAATATAGAGTCTCAATTATTTTATCCGATAAACTTACTTTTTCTTCCGTTTACGGCATTTACCCCTTATGCCGTTCATCTAAGCCTGATTTTACACTGCTTCCTTGCCGGCCTGTTTATGTATCTATTATGCGCTAAGTATCTACAGAATCGCTGGGCCTGTTTTTTGTCCGCCATGGTTTATATGCTGTCCGGGTTTACGATTGGTCATTTCCAACATGTGACTATGATAGAAGTCTTTGCCTGGCTGCCGCTCGTTTTTTTATTCTATGAAAAGGCTTTGATGGAACAAAAACAAAAAAACGCTGTTTTTGCCGGTTTTTTCTTCGGATTGTCAATCCTCGCTGGGCACCCTCAGACAAGCCATGGCATGGCATTCGCCGTTGTTATACACACCGCATACAGGACCGCAACCATGTATATGACGGAGAGGAAATGGACTATCTTACGCACTCATGCGACCGCATTGATTCTTTTCCTGGCCGTTGGATCTATTATTGCGGCAGTCCAAATATTGCCTACCTATGAATTCATCACTCAAGCCACACGCGGCAATACGCTGTCCTTTGATTTCGCCGCAAAGAGCGGGCAACTGTCTTTGAGAGATCTCATCCTTATTATCGTGCCGAATTATTTTGGAGCCCTCACGGACCCCTTTTGGGGCGGCGCGGATATTTCTCAGAGCATACTCTACATCGGAGTGTTGCCGTTGTTCTTAATCGGGCTTGCACTAATTTTCGATCGAAAAAAACGAAACATCGTGTATTTTATTATGATGGCAATATTTTTTCTTCTGGTGTCGCTTGGACAAAACGGTCCGGTTTATCGTCTGCTGTTCGAATATGTACCGGGTTTCAATTATTTCCGCTCCCCTCAACACCTGTCTTTTCTTTTTTCCTTTTTTTCTGCCCTTGCGGCCGCATACGGGTTCAACGTACTTCTGGGAAACGTCAAAAAATCTTCTTTTTATATTTATTTGACAATATTTTTATTACTTTCCATACTTCTTTATTTTATCAGTCCGGTTTTTCCAGAAGCCGGAGCGGCATATCGAATTCATAGCGACATAAGTTCCAGTGCAGGATATTCATCAATTCCGTCATTGGCAAAAAGTAACATGCAGACTGGTTTTGCCGGCTTTATTTCTATGTTTATTTTGTCCGCTGTCCTCGTCGCATTAGCCCTGTTTCATCCGCGGGACAAGAAAATCTATTTAGCTATCTTGCTTTTTGTAACCTTTGTAGATTTATATCTGCACTTATCCGACGCAATCACCGTTGCCGCCAAGTCGCCGCCATCCGTATACCAAGGAGAAACAGCCTTAATCACAGAGATAAAAAATCACGCAGGAGTCCGTTCAAGCGCTCAGGAGGATCTTGCGTTGAATGATTCGGAGCTGAACCAGGGGCTTTTCAGAATTTACACGATACCTGACGGAATAGATGGACTGTGGCAATTAGGATCCAATAGAGCAATGCTTGCCAAAACTTTTCTTGTTTCAGGCTTTGATCCGCTTGAACTGAGCAGGCATCAAAAACTTGTCAAATTTCTTTCTTCAAAAAACATAGACAATTTATATAAGATTACCAATGTTAAGTATATTTACACGGAAGGACAAAATCATTTCGATTATTATCCCAATTACTTGCCGAGAGCATATGTTGTAGCGAACGCCGAATTCTTGGAGGACGATAATAAAGCACTTGAAAAGCTGGCGGTATTTGATCCTTCTTCAAAGGTTATTATCAACGGCAGCGGAATCACTAATCAGATCATGAACGCAGGGGAATGGACAGCAAGCTTTGAGAAGTATGCCAGCACCGAAGCTGTAGTGAAGACGTTTTCACAAAACGACGGTTTCCTCGTCTTGAGCGATACGTACTACCCCGGATGGCGCGCCTGGATAGATGGTGTAGAGCGACCAGTACTGAGGGCTAATTACAACTTCAGGGCACTATCCTTACCCAAGGGCGAACATACGGTGGTTTTCAAATTCAAGCCCCGTTCTCTCAACATAGGACTTTTTATAAGTTTGACGGGCTGTCTTCTGGTGGGCCTGTATTTTTTTTACCCTAGATGGTTTATTCCGTATGCTTCCCGAAAGTGATCTATTGCGATTATAGAAATAATTAAGATGCTTCGACTCATAGTGTGTTTTTGTCATTTCGACTAGAGGGAGAACTCTTAGGTTCGTACTTATTTGATCAGCACAAGATTTCTCGTGTTGCTCGAAATGACCCGACGTGAACGCGCACTGTCTGAGGCCGCAGACCGAGTTTGCGCGAGCGAGCGAACGCCTTAGACGGGTCAATAAATATCGTTCAAGGACGCAAAGTGGATGTGCAAAAAAGATCAAATCCGTTGTATCAGCAACGCGGGCATAAAAAAGAGGGGGTCTGTTGCCCCCTTCTTTTATTGGGCACTTAAGGTTCACTATTCACGTTTCTAATTTAGAGTTCTTTCGGCACCAGGCTGATCTCAATTCTTCGGTTCTTTGCCCTGCCTTCCTCATTATCGTTCGGAGCAACCGGGCGGAATTCGGAATACCCGGCAGCGCTCAGGATTTTCGGCTCGATGCCCTTATCCTGAAGATGGCGGGCGACCGTTGTGGCGCGTGCGGTCGACAGTTCCCAGTTGGACGGGAACTTGACGGCGAGCCTGGGGCTGATCGGAACATTGTCGGTATAGCCTTCGACACGTATCTGCTTGTCCGTGACTTTTGCAAGTATCTCGGCAACGCGGTCGATCACCTTTTTGCCGTCCTTCTTTATATCGGCGCTTCCTGAATCAAACAGGATCTTCTCGACCATGTTAATGGACATTTTGTCCTTCAGCTGGGTGATCGTGATTTCGCCCTTTTTGATCTCTTCGCTCATTTCCCCGACCAGGCTGGTATACGTCTTTTTCAGTTCGGCTATGGATTTTTCCTTCTCCTGGATCGCTTTTTCCTTTTCCTGGTTCAAGGCCTGGATCTCGGCGCTTTTTGCGCTCAACTCCTTCTCTTTGTCCGCGATCTGGTCCCTGAGCTCGGAAATCTTGGTATTCAATTCGCCTTTTTTGGCCTTCAACAGGTTGTTCAATTCCGCGTTGTCTCCGGCAAGCGACTTATTCTGCTCCTTCAACTCTTCGTAATCCTTCTTCAGCTTTGTCAGTTCGGACTGGAGCGCCGCCTTTTCGGATTCGGATGTTTTAAGATTCTCTTCGAAGGTCGAGACGTCTTTTTTCAACGTTCCGATCTCGGCCATCCGGGCAGCATACTCGGACTGCATGACGCAGCCGGAAAATGCGACGACAACGAAAAGAAGACTTGCTGTTCTCAGAATAATCATGGAAAATCCTCCCTACTTAAGATTTTATCATTCGTAAAAAGTTTATTAAATCAAAAACTAAGGCAATTTCGCGCAATGGCCAAGAAGAGGGCCACGCTGAGGCGCAAAGTTCGCAAAGAAAAGCAGATCGTTGGGTTTAATTCAGAATTTAAAGATTTCCTTTGCGTCTTGGCGGCTTAGCGTGAGACCGCTTTTGATTTTGAATTCATGATTCATCGGTCTGAGGCCAAGTATCGTTAATCATGTAATTTCGCCTAATTCATCGCGATTCGGTTCGGCCATGAGTAGATGTTCATCCTGTCGCCTCGCGCAAACCCGACAAGGGTGATTCCCATATCTTCTGCATAGCTGATCGCCATACAGGAAGGAGCGGCCCGGCTGATGAGCATCGGGAAACGGTTTCTGCCCGCTTTCGTGACTATCTCCGATGTCACCCTGCCGCTCGTGAGCAGGATCTTGTTTTCGATCGGGACGGAATTCAGAAAGGCTTTGCCGATCAGCTTGTCAACGGCATTATGCCTTCCGATATCCTCTGAAAAGAACAGGATGTCCTTTCCATCAGAAAGCGCGGCGCTGTGGACGCCGCCGGTCTCCAGATACAATTTCGATATGTTTCGGAACCGGTTCAGCAGGTCCCTGATCTGATCGAGAGAAACGAGAGGGGCCTTGACGGAGATTCTTGCGTCCGGCGTTGCGCGAAAGCTCGTAAAGGTGATGCCCTTGCCGCAGCCGGAGGAAATGGTCCGCTTCTCAAAAAGCCGGCCGGCGTCTGCTGGAAGGTCCGGTATTTCAATCCGCACAAGAGCTTTTTCTTCGATGACTTCCAGTTTCTTCAAAGATGATCGTGCGCTGAGCAGGCCTTCGGAGAGCAGAAACCCGACTGCCAGTTCCTGAAGCTCGGAAGGAGTGCAGAGCAGCGTTACCAGCGGCGCGTTGTTCAAAACCAGGCTGACAGGAAGTTCGGACGCGACTTCATCGATGATGCCTTCCGTTTTATTGCCAGAGACCTTGAGGATCAATGTTTCGCGTTTGGTTTCCACGAGGGGAACTATATCATGGGGGGCAGAGGTTGTCAAAGCGCTCTTGAGGCGATATTAAAAGCCTCCGGCCCAAGCCGGAGGCTTTTGATTCCCGGAGCATCAGTTGCTAGAAATTGACGTTTAATCTGCCTGAATACACATTCTCATTCGCAAAAGAGCCTTCAAGGACGAGGTTGATGAAGGGGAAGATCTTTATTTTTGAACCGACGAAGACCTTGGTCTGGGTAATGTCTTCCGTCTTCAGAGTCAGGCCCAAAGCGGGATTGGGATGGGGCTCGCTCGTAATCCAGACCTGGCCTACACCAGCATACGGGGTGAAAATAAGGATGCCCTTGCTGATTGAAATATCAAGCGACTTAGTTGTTAGATCCAGTTCTTCCAAGCCGGACAGTTGCGTGATGGCTCCACGAATTGCGACGGCAGGCATGGCCACGCCGCCTTCGAAGATCGCATACTTGATTTCATAACCAGTAAGCTTGATGTCGCCTGCGCTTGTATAACTTACGCCGATATCAATAGGGATGATCGGAAGACCTACCTGTATATGGACTCGCGGCAACACGAGTGCGGACGGAAGCTCTCCGGCCCCCTGATCAATGGCTTTGAACCAGGCGGCATTCTCATCAAGCTTGACATAGGAAACTTCTACTCCGGCATCAAAGCCGGGGAGCGTGTCTCCCAGTGGAGCAGCTGGGGAGACCGGATAGTAGCTCATCGCCATGCCAAAGCTTTCGCTGAATTCTTTAAACTCTTGTTGACCGAATCCTGCAGGAAACTCAATAGTCGTCTTTGCCATTGCGGGTACTGCCATAACGAGCACCAACAGAGCTGCCAATAAAAACTTTTTCATGTGAAGCCTCCCTAAAATTTTGGTTGGAAAGTTGAGATCATCCTTTAGTTTCAAGGGAAATCGTACCAAACGGTTGTGACTTTGTCAAGGTTTATAAATTCAGATGCATAGTGCAGATATTCCAAAGTGATTTAAAATGCGATTGACAGGGCAGGCAGTGCTGTGTTACTTTTTTATAAATCGTAGCACGAGGAGGCAATATGCCGGGTGTGACCCGTTTCGGTGTATCGATCGACAATCAATTAATCAGGAAATTCGACGCTCTTATATCGCGTAAAGGGTACACTACCCGCTCCGAGGCCATCCGGGACATAATCCGGGAGACCCTGGTGGAGCAGGAATGGGAGTCGGGCGAACATGAGACTGTGGGCACCATCAGCATTGTCTATAATCACCACACCAGAGAACTTGATCACGCGCTGACGGATATGCAGCACAAGGCTTTCCATCAGATCATTTCTGCGCTGCATGTCCATCTCGACGCGCATAATTGCCTGGAGGTTCTGGTCGTAAAAGGGAAGAGCGGGGATATCAGGCAGATCGCAGACAGGCTAATCGGCACCCGCGGGGTAAAACACGGGAAACTGACCATGACGACAACGGGGAAAGAACTGGTGTAGTACAGTGAGTCTTAAAGTGTCAGAGTGTCATAGATTCATAGTATCATAGAGTTAAAGTTGATGATCTCGTAAAAAGTCGTCTCCCCGGTGAAAACCGGGGTCCAGTGGTTATCGAACTTATTGAAAAGACTAGATACCGGCGTTCGCCGGTATGACGAAATTGGGTGTTTTCTGACTTCTTACGAATGCATCAAAGTTAAAGCGTAGTAAATTGACACGCTGTCAGGTCTACACGCTGATACTCTTATACTCTGACACTTCTAAGAGAGGTTGAACGTGCACATTCCTGACGGTTATCTCGGACCGGCAACATACGGGTCGATGTTCATCCTTACAGTTCCGTTCTGGGTGACAGCATCCCGCAAATTGCAGAAAACACTGAAGGCCAGGCAGGCGCCGTATCTGGCGCTCGGGGCGGCTTTCAGCTTCGTGATCATGATGTTCAATTTCCCGATGCTCGGAGGAACCACCGGTCACGCGACGGGTGCCGCTCTCATCGCCATACTACTGGGGCCGTGGGCCGCAGTAATCTCGGTTTCCGTTGCAATCGTCATTCAGGCGCTGCTTTTCGGCGACGGAGGAATAACCGCAATAGGGGCGAATTGCTTCAATATTGCAGTTACCGGAAGCCTGACCGGATACGGCATCTATAGACTGATTGCCGCCGGATCGGATGCCGGGAGTAAAAGACGGCTGGTTTCAGCCGCAGTCGCGTCCTATCTAAGCCTCAATATGTCGGCTCTTTTGACCGCTGTTCAGCTCGGCATACAGCCCCTGATCGAAAAGTCTTCGACGGGGCAGCCCTTGTATGCGCCATATCCTCTCTCGGTCACGGTGCCCGCTGTTCTTGCAGGGCACCTGGTCCTGTTCGGTTTGGTCGAGGCCGTGGTAACAATGCTTGTATTGAGATATATTCAGAAAAATGAGCCCGGGATGCTGGGATAAATATGGAGCGAGCCGACCGTGTCGGCGTTTTAGTTTATGAATTTCAGATGGTCAATGGGACGGCAACACACCCTGCACTCGCGATGCCACTCGTAACCGCTGGGTGCAGGCGGTTGCCTTGGTCCAAAATGAAGATAACGAAAAAGCTTTGGATAGGGATCCTTATCCTGGCGATTCTTTCGCCAGTCGGCCTGATTCTGCCCGCGCTGTTTAATGCAGGCGGAGCATGGGGTGAGTGGAGCGCCGAGGAGTTAAAAAAGATAACGGGATACATTCCGGAGGGCATGAGAAAGCTTGCCGATGCATGGAAGTCACCTCTTCAGGGCTATGAAGTTCCGGGGCAGGGGCAGGGCCTTGTCCACAGAAGCTTCGGTTACGTTTTTACCGCACTTCTCGGCATTGCGGCCGCTGCGGGTCTGGCCTACTTGCTCGCGAAGGTGCTAGGCCGTAAAGACCGTAAATGATAAGACGCATGACGCACGGTAAGCCGGCATAGCGCATGGCGCATGGCGTAGAAAATTTATGCTTTGCGCTAGTGTAGTGTCTCTTAAATGGACGGTGTTATGATAATTTCATCGAAAACTTATCTTCGCATAAATATTTGCTGATGAATTTGTAGGGCGACCCTTTAGGGTTGCTGCTGTTCCGGCATAGCGCAGCAGTACGCCGCAGCCAAACTTGTAGGGCAAGGCTTTAGCCTTGCTGATAACACCAGTCGTTTGTGAGACACTACACTAGGCGCTCTGCTCTAGGCGGCTTCTTTCGGAGTTTATTTTGTCTAAAGCGCGATTTCTTGATAAAACCTTGTTGGCCGTTGCAAACGTCGCAAAGCAGTCGCTTCTTTCCGAAGCGTATGCCTATAAAAGCGGTTTTCTGCAGGCGCTTGATGTCAGGATCAAGCTGGTTACCTTTGTGTTTATCCTCGTTCTTATCAGCGTCAGTCACACTGTCGGAATACTATGGATGTTCTACGGACTGAGCGTCCTGCTTGCAGCGCTTTCCAGAGTACCGATCGGGTTGATCCTCAAACGGGTCTGGCTGTTCGTGCCCCTCTTCTCTGCGATGATCGTCCTGCCGGCGGCATTGAATATTGTCACGCCCGGCGACGATCTTGGAGGCTGGTAGATCTCGGGTATGAGCGCACCTGGGGACCCTACACGATCCCGGCAGCAATAACGGTGACCAGGCAGGGTGTATGGGGCGGCATTGTCTTCGTTTCCCGCGTGGCCGCTTCCGTCTCGTTCGCGGTCCTCTTTACGCTTACGACCAGATGGGGTGATGTTTTCTCCGGTCTCCGTTCTTTATTCGTTCCCCGTGTTTTCATCGTGACGTTGAGTATGACGTACCGATACCTTTTTGTGTTCCTCCGTCTTGTGCAGGACATGTACCGGGCGAGAAAAAGCAGGACTATCAGGCCGCTTTCGGGGAGCGAGGAGAGAAACTGGACAGCGTCCCGCATCGGGGTGACTTTCAGAAAATCGCTGGACATGAGCGAGGACATCTACCGGGCAATGCTGTCACGCGGCTTTCGGGGAGAATTTCGTTCGATCAGCCGCTTTCATCCTGCGCCGGCGGATTATATCTGGCTGGTGACAGTGCTTTTGTTCGGTGGTATACTCATCATGTTCGAGAAGGGACTGGTATGACGGCCGTTTTCAGCGTGAAAAACCTTTTTTATTCCTATCCGGATTCAGGGCCCGTCCTGAGCGATGTTAATCTTGAATTTGGGGCGGGCGAACGGACGGTTATTCTCGGTTCGAACGGCACGGGAAAATCCACACTGCTGACCATGCTCGACGGGCTCGTATTTCCGAAAGCGGGAACTATTCTCGCCTTCGGAAAAGCCCTGACCGAGGATGCGCTGGAAGACGGAAATTTTTCGGCTGACTTCCGGAAAAGGGTCGCCTTTGTGTTCCAGAACCCCGATATTCAGCTTTTCTCCGCGACAGTCTGGGACGATATCGCTTTCGGCCCGCTCCAGTTGGGATACCCCCCTGACCGGATACAGGCAACTGTGGAAAAATTGCTGGAGTTGCTCCGGATCGTCGATATACGCGACCGCGCGCCGCATGCGCTGTCCGACGGGCAGAAAAAAAAAGTCGCGATCGCGTCAAGTCTTGCCGTCGATCCCGATGTACTGCTCCTTGACGAACCGACAAACGGTCTGGATCCCCGGACCCAGGTCTGGCTGATCGAGCTTTTGGAGGAGTTGCACGGACAGGGAAAAACCATTATCTCGGCGACCCATGACCTTTCGATTGCCGGAGATATCGCGGACCGGGCCGTTGTTTTATCCGAGGACCATTCCGTGGCTGCGGATGGACGGTTTTCCGACATCATCTCGAATGAAGAACTGCTGCTCAAGGTCAATCTCATTCATGAGCACGCGCACCGCCACGGAGACAGCGCTCATGTTCACAGGCATGGGCACTACGGCCACTATCATGAAAATGGAGGTTCCATGCACGAAAATCACAAGCACCCCGCTGACCACGCCCATACGGGCCACGGTATCGAAGATTTGCGGAAACTGCAGACCATGCTTGAGCACTGGATCGAACATGAGGACAGCCACGTTGAGAGCTACCGGATGTGGGCCGGCAAGGCGAGTCACGCCGGAGAAGAGGAAGTGGCAAAGGAGATCCATCTCGCCATAGAAGACAGCGACACGGTCAAAAGCCACTTGAAGCGGGCAAAGGCGATCCTGGCGGCGAAGCTCGTCCTGAGGAAATAAGCGGGTATTTTGCCACGGATTTGCACGGATGCCACGGAAAAAGCTTTTCTTTGTCTATTTTCGCCGTTATTAAAACATACGACATTGAAATATTCGGTTTAATCCGTGTAATTCGTGTTTATCCATGGCTAATTAAGGAGATTTAATGGCAAACATCAACGACTCCGATTTAAGAGAGACCATCCAGTTCCACGGCCACCTCTGCCCGGGTCTTTCCCTCGGCTATCGGGTGGCAAAGGCGGCTCTCCGCGAGCTCGGGGCGGAGCGGCCGCATGACGAGGAGCTTGTGGCAGTCGTGGAGAACGACTCCTGCGCCGCCGATGCAATACAATTTATAACGGGAGCGACGTTCGGAAAGGGAAATTTCATTTTCCGGGACTATGGAAAGCACGTCTACTCGTTCTTCAATCGGCGAACAGGACGGGGAGTGCGCATTTCCGAGGACTACCGGGGGTTTGAAGCGGACAGCAGGTTTGCCGAGCTGAAAAAACGGCAGGACGCGGGAGAGGACGTTTCGCGCGATAAGCAGGCGTACATGATGGAAAAGGCGACTGCGATACTGAACGCCGATGAAAAAGAGATTATGACCATTTCACGCACAGACGCGCCCCCTCCGCAAGAGGCCAAGATCCGGCGCTCGATCCGCTGTGCTTCCTGCGGCGAGAAACTTATGGAGTCGCGCGGACGCGAGAAAAACGGAACGGTCGTTTGCATTCCGTGCTTTAAAGAAGATAAGTAGTTCTTTTTCTACAATATTCTTGACAATAAAAGGGACTGAAGTTATTATAACCCTGCTCTACGGTACTGTCACAATCATGAAGTAAATAGGAGGAGCGGATGCGAAAAACCATTGTTTTTCCTTTGTTTGCCATGTTGCTGCTTGTTGGCTGCGTATCGCAGGGTACGTATGATACGAAAGCCAAGGAAGCCGAATTGCTGTCGTCGCAGACTGATTCCCTGCAGGAGCAGGTTGTTAACTTGACTGCGGAGATGAACGCGCTAAAGAAGGACAATGAAGCAGCCCGGCAGGAGAGAGACGCACTCCAGGCAAAAATAAACGAATTGACCGAGCAGGCCGAAAAAGCGGTCCAGCTTGAGAGAGCCACCCAGACATACCAGGACCTGACGAAAAAACTGGAGAAGGAAATCGAGGAAGGCCAGGTGCAGATCACCGAGATGAAAAACCGTCTGACCATGACCATGGTCGACAAGATTATCTTCCCTTCGGGAAGCGCCGAGATCAGTAAAGCGGGCAGGAAAGTGCTGGACAAGGTCGTCAGCATCCTCAAGGACGTCAAGGACAAGAGAATCCAGATCGAAGGCCATACGGACAACGTCCAGATCGTAAGTCAGATAAAGAAACGGTTCCCAACAAACTGGGAACTTTCAACGGCCCGCTCAACCGAAGTGGTCCGGTATCTCCAGGAAGCGGGGGGAATCGATCCTCGCCTGCTCTCGGCCACCGGGTATTCGGAATATCAGCCTATCGCCCCGAATGACACCGACGAGGGGAAACACAAGAACCGAAGGATCGAGATCGTATTGCTTCCGCTTGGGAAGTAGCAGGTCATCTGTGTAGCGTAATAGACGGAAACCTTGAGGATAAATGTTCACCGGCATCATTGAAGAGATGGGAAGCGTAAAAATGCTCAGGCGTGAGGCCGGCGCAGCCCGTCTTACGGTTTCGGCTTCGCTTGTGCTTGAAGGGACGGGGATCGGCGAGAGCATATGCGTGAACGGCGTCTGCCTGACGGTTGTGGAACTGGGCAAAGGGGATTTCTCAGCCGATGTTGCGCTCGAAACGCTCAAGGTGACGAACCTTGGAGAGCTTGCCGTCGGGAAGCAGGTTAACCTGGAAAGGGCGCTGCGGCTTTCGGCCAGGATCGGCGGTCATCTGGTAACGGGTCATGTGGATGCGGTCGGTCGAGTTAAAGAGAAAAGGCAGGAAGGCAATTCCTGGCGTATTTTCATTGAAGCTCCCGACGCCTCACTCAGGACAATTATTAAAAAGGGTTCCATAGCAGTCGACGGGATCAGTCTCACGGTTGCGGATGTCGATAAAGGCGTATTCTCGATTGCGATGATTCCCCATACTGCAAAGCTGACGACGCTCGGTTTCAAAGGTGCGGGAGACAGCGTCAACCTCGAGACGGACATCATCGGCAAGTACGTTGAGCGACTCCTGTCCGGCAGGGTCGCAGAAGGCGTCAGCCTGGAGACGCTCACGAAATCGGGATTTGCGTAATTAATTATGGAGCGAGCCGACCATGTCGGCGTTGATAACGGCAACACACCCTGCACTCGCGATACCACTCGTAACCGCTGGGTGCAGGCGGTTGCCTTGGTCCAGAATGGGGTGATTTTATGAAGTTCAATACGATCGAAGAAGCCATCGAAGATATCCGGAAGGGCAAGATGGTGATCCTCGTAGATGACGAGGACCGGGAAAACGAGGGAGATCTGACGATGGCGGCCGAGGCCGTAACGCCGGAAGCGATCAATTTCATGGCCAAGCACGGGCGCGGGCTTATTTGCCTTTCTCTTACTCCGGAACGCGTGGAGCACCTGCAGCTGCCCATGATGACGACGGACAATACGTCCTCGTTCGGGACCGCGTTTACGATCTCGGTTGAGGCAAAGAAAGGCGTGACCACCGGCATTTCAGCGGCAGACCGGGCAACGACGATCAAGACCGCGATTCATGCCAAATCCGGACCCGAGGACCTGGCGCGGCCGGGCCATGTGTTCCCGCTCAAGGCGCGTCCGGGAGGCGTTCTGCAGCGTGCAGGCCAGACCGAGGGTTCCGTCGATCTCGCGCGGCTTGCCGGACTGTATCCGGCCGGTGTCATCTGCGAAATCATGAACGACGACGGGACCATGTCCCGGGTTCCGCAGCTCATCGAGTTCTCAAAAAAATTCGATCTCAAGATCATTACCGTCAAGGACCTGATTGCGTATCGTATCAGAAAAGAATCGCTCGTCCGCAGGGTGGCGGTCACGAAAATGCCGACCAGCCACGGATCGGACTTTACGGCCATCCTCTACAGCAACGAAATCGACAGGATGAACCACATAGCGCTCGTCAAGGGAGAAATCAAGCCAGAAGACGACGTGCTTGTCCGGGTGCATTCCGAGTGCCTGACCGGCGACGTGTTCGGTTCGCTTCGCTGCGATTGCGGCGAACAGCTTCATAACGCGATGAAAATAATTGAGGAAGAAGGCAAAGGCGTTATTCTCTATATGCGGCAGGAAGGGCGCGGCATCGGTCTCGAAGGCAAGCTCAAGGCATACGAACTTCAGGACAACGGCAAGGACACGGTAGAGGCGAATCTTGCGCTCGGGTTCAAGGCGGACCTGAGGGACTACGGAGTTGGCGCACAGATACTTCGCGATCTCGGCGTCCGGAAGATAAAGCTCCTGACCAATAACCCGAAGAAGATCATCGGCCTCGAAGGGTACGGACTGAGCGTGGTTGCGCGCGTGCCGATCGAGATGCACCCTCACTCGAAAAACATCCATTATCTCAAGGTCAAAAAGAACAAACTAGGACATATGCTGGAGAAAGTCTGATGCAATGAGGCGCAGAGCGCAAAGAGCATAGTGCTAGGCGTTAAAATTTTAAACTATGCGCCATGCACTATGCGCTATGCCAATGTTTACGGAGGAACCGCATGCCTAAAATGATTGAGGGAGATCTTTCAGCGAAGGGACTCAAGTTCGGCATCGTTGCCGCACGGTTTAATGATTTTATTACGAGCAGGCTGCTGGACGGCTGCCTCGACGGATTGCAGCGGCACGGCGTAGCGGACGGCGACATAGAAATCGCCAAGGTGCCTGGGTCTTACGAAGTTCCGCTGGCGGCGAGGACCATGGCCCTCTCAAAAAAGTACAACGCCGTCATCTGCCTTGGAGCAGTGATCCGGGGAGCCACTCCTCATTTTGAATATGTAAGCGCTGAAGTCAGCAAGGGTGTTGCAGCGGTCTCACTGGAAACCGGTTTGCCCGTCATATTCGGCGTGCTGACGACCGATACCATCGAGCAGGCGATCGAGCGCGCCGGCACAAAGAGCGGAAACAAAGGCTGGGACGCGGCGGTTTCGGCAATCGAAATGGCAAATCTGATGAAACAACTGGGCAAATGAAAAAATTCCATAGAACAAATCTCCAAAATCCCAAATTCCAAATAAAGTCCCAACTCGAATGTCCAGATTTCAGAACGTTTGGAACCGGGCGCTTGATTATTGGCGCTTATTTCGGATTTAGTGCTTACCATTTGATGCTTATTTTTTCTTGGTGCTTGTCATTTGGGGTCTGGTCCTCTTTATGAAGCGACGCAAGGCCAGGGAGTATGCGCTTCAGATACTCTTCCAACTCGATATCAGAAAAGAAAAACCTTCGGCTACCGTCCTGAAGCATTTCTGGGCTGAACAGGAACCGGACGATGAAGTCAAGGCTTTTGCCGAGGAAATCGTCAAGGGGACGTATAAGTACCTCGCCAAGATAAACGATCTGATCCATTCAAATGCCAAAAACTGGAGCCTCGACCGCATGGCCGTCGTAGATCGGAATGTGCTGAGAATGGCGGTTTACGAAATTTTTTATCGGATCGATATTCCTACGAGCGTCACCATCAATGAGGCCATAGAAATAGCCAAGAAGTACGGGACCGAGGAGTCCGGCGCCTTTGTGAACGGCATCCTCGATAAAGTTGCCCGGGTCACCGGCAAGCTTGAAGAGGGAAAGATAGAAGATTAACCTCCGGAAACCTGGAGAGCCTGAAAGGGGGGAAACCCCCTATTGCAAAGTGCAAAATTCAAATAAATATATGGCCTCCGCCATAACAACAAATTTCCAATTTCCAATTTGGAACTTTCAATTTGCATTTGCGGCAAAAAGCCGCTGAAGGGATGCCCGGTTTGAGGGTGGTTCTGCAGGACATAAAAAAAATCAATACCGAGGCATTGATTGTCGGATTTTTTGAAAATGTCAGACCGCTCAAAGGACTTGCGGGCGAACTTGACTGGCTGCTTTGCGGCGCGCTTTCCCGCCTGATCCTGGAAAATAAATTGACAGGAGCGACGGGTGATGTGGCGTTGGTGACCTCCGGCGGAAAGGTTCCGGCGCAAAAAATATTCATGGTCGGAATGGGACCGCGTGAAGCGCTTTCTCCCTCGACCGTGGCCGCTGCGGCCAGGACTGCAGTTGGAACCGCCGTATCCGCCGGAGTTGCGGACGCGGCCCTGGAATATTTGCCTTCGCCGGATATGCCGTACGAGACCGCGGTGTCCGCTTTACGCAAAGGCCTTGGCGAAGGCGCGGGGGGGCGCGGGATAGATATCAGCTTGCTGGCTCCCGATGCGGCAATGTATGAAAAGATATTGAAATTGATTCAAACGTAGAATGATTCTTTTTTTGCCGGCAGGAAAATTAATGTTCGGATACGGGCGCAATAAGCTTCATTGAGAGCAGGAGGCCTGAACATATGATCCCTCGTTACAGCAGGCCGCAAATGGCCGGCCTCTGGGAACCGGAGAACAGATATCGCGCATGGCTTGAGGTAGAAATCCTGGCCTGCGAGGCGAACGCGAAACTAGGATTGATCCCTGCAAAGGCGCTCGCGGCGATCAAGAAAAATGCGGACTTCAGCGTCCGGCGTGTCGATGAACTCGAAAAGACCGTGAAACACGATGTCATCGCTTTTCTTACCGCAGTCGGGGAAAACGTCGGCCCTGAATCCCGCTATATACATCTCGGGCTTACCTCATCGGACGTTCTTGATACCTCGCTTGCATCGCTCATGCGAAAGGCGTCGGACATCATTATCGATGATGTCAAAACGCTCCTCAAGACGCTCAAAAAGAAAGCCCTCAAGCATAAAAATACCGTCATGATCGGGCGCTCGCACGGCGTGCATGCGGAGCCGGTCACCTTCGGGCTCAAGATGGCGCTCTGGTACGAGGAAATGGGCAGGACGCTCGAGCGTATGACGCGCGCACGCGACGTGATCAGCGTCGGAAAGGTTTCGGGCGCGGTCGGGACGTTTGCAAATATTGATCCTTTTGTCGAATCCTATGTGTGCCGGAAACTGGGTCTTGTCCCGGAGCCGGTTGCAACCCAGGTGGTGCAGCGTGACCGGCACGCCGAGTTTTTGACCTCGCTTGCGCTCGTCGCATCGTCTATTGAGAAGTTCTCGGTAGAGCTTCGTCACCTTCAAAGGACGGAAGTGCTCGAGGCGGAGGAGTATTTCTCGGAGGGGCAAAAGGGCTCTTCCGCCATGCCGCACAAGAGGAACCCGATTTCAGCCGAGAACCTGTCCGGCCTTGCGAGGATCGTACGGGCAAACGCGCTGGCTGCGATGGAAAATGTCGCCCTCTGGCATGAAAGGGACATAAGCCACTCCTCCGTGGAGCGAATCATCATTCCCGACAGCACGATACTGATCGATTACATGCTGGCGCGTTTCAACAGCCTGGTAGACAGGCTCTTCGTATATCCCGCGAATATGGAACGGAACATGTCGATCTCGAAGGGTTTGTTCCACTCAGAGACCGTTATGCTGGCGCTCGTGGCAAAGGGAATCACCCGCGAGACAGCCTATTCCTATGTCCAACGGAATGCCATGGAAGTCTGGAAGACGGGCGGGGATTTCAAGGAGCGCCTGAAGAAAGACGCTGACATCCGGAAACATCTCAACATCAGGGAGATAGAGAACTGTTTCGACGTGAAACATACCTTGAAGAAAGTCGATTTTATCTTCAAGAGGGTGTTTAAGAAAAAAACGTGATGCATGATTCACGATGCATGATTACGACATCTTTGTCGTGCGTCTTGCGTCCTGCATCCTGTATCGATTAAGGATGTATTATGTACGACAAGCTTCACGAAGAATGCGGAGTGTTCGGGATCTACGGCCACCCGGACGCCGCAAACCTTACGTACCTGGGGCTCTATGCCTTGCAGCATCGGGGCCAGGAATCGGCGGGTATCGTATCATCCGACGGGAAACAGCTTTTCGGCGAGAAGGCAATGGGCCTCGTGGCCGACATTTTCAGTTCGGACCGGATCAAGAGACTCCCCGGACAGATGGCCATAGGCCACAACCGCTATTCGACGGCGGGCGGCAGCTTCGCATTCAACATCCAGCCCATTCTCGTAAACTTTGCCCTTGGCGGTCTCGCAATCGCGCATAACGGCAATCTGGTTAATGCAGGGATACTGAAAGACGAGTTGGAAGCCTACGGTTCTATATTCGTGACGACCACGGATACGGAAGTCATCGTCCACCTCATTGCGCAGTCGCGCATGGCCACCCTGCATGAACGTATTGTCGACGCTCTCAGCCACGTCCAGGGGTCCTACAGCCTTCTTATTATGACGGAAGACGAATTGATCGCGGTTCGCGACACGCACGGGTTCAGGCCGCTCTCACTCGCGGAACTCGACGGTGCGTATGTCGTCGCCTCGGAGACGTGCGCTTTCGATTTGATCGAAGCAACGTATATCCGGGATATTGCCCCCGGTGAAATGGTCATAATCAACAGGAATGGCATACATTCCTCGTTTCCGTTCCAACATGCCGAGCCATCCCATTGCATTTTTGAATTTATTTATTTTGCGAGGCCGGACAGCATGGTCTTCGGCCAGAACGTGTACTCGATACGGAAAGAATTCGGGAGACAACTCGCCCGGGAGGCAGGCGTTCCGGCTGATGTTGTCATACCCGTACCGGATTCGGGCGTTCCCGCAGCATTGGGTTACGCCGAAGAGGCGGGAATCCCGTTCGATACGGGGCTCATCAGAAACCATTATGTCGGCCGCACCTTTATCGAGCCGCAGCAGGCGATCAGGCATTTCGGCGTCAAGATCAAACTGAATCCCGTAAAAGACGCTTTGAAAGGAAAAAGGGTCATCGTGGTGGATGATTCGATTGTGCGCGGCACGACGAGCAAGAAGATCATCAAGATGATCAGGGATGCGGGGGCCGCTGAAGTGCATTTGAGGATAAGTTCACCGCCCACGTCCTATCCCTGTTTCTACGGCATTGACATGCCGACTCGTCAGGAGCTTATTGCTTCTACTCACAGTATAGAAGAAATCAGGAAGTATATAACGGCGGATACTCTCGGCTACATTAGCATTGAGGGACTGAAGAAAGTGGTGGCCCATCCGATAAACTACTGCGCCGCGTGCTTCGACGGCGAATACCCGGTGCCGTTCCCGGGCGAAAAAATGCTGCAATTGGGGCTGTTCGATACGGAATGACAATAATTTGTAACCACAGATGAACACAGATGGAATCTTCAAAGGGGTAACTGATTTGAATTTGCTTTACCTGTGTTAATTTGGTGGCTGTGGTTGGCTTCGACAAGAAATAACAAAAAATCATTTAACCACAGATCAACAAAGATGAATCTTACTTCCTTAATCTATGTTAATCCGTGTTCATCTGTGGTTACAAAAAGAAGTGAAAAGAAAGTGGTGCCGAGGCGCAGAATCGAACTGCGGACACGAGGCTTTTCAGGCCTCTGCTCTACCAACTGAGCTACCTCGGCATCTGGATGGCTTGATCGGGCAGGACGATAAAATAACAGAGAGCAGGGTTGAATGTCAAGGGATTTTTCTTCCCTGTATGCAGTGGGGAAAACAGAATTCGCTGTCTCCGCTCCGTTTCAATGCATGAGGACGCGGGGCGAAGAGAGACACAAAGTCTCAAAGAAAAACAGGATTGAATGAATCTATCTATCGTTCGCGTTTTAGAGCCTTCGTTGCAAATCTTTGCTCCCAGCTTGTTCGTGCTTGATTGTATCATCCATGGAGGAACATGCAAAAGGTTTTTTCGCGGCCGGTCTCTTTAAAAGAAAAACAGTTCCGCTATTGTCCGGGCTGCAGTCACGGCGTCCTGCATCGCATCGTCGCGGAAACCATAGATGCGTTCGGCATACGCGGCAAGACGATCGGTATCGCTCCGGTCGGCTGCGCGGTATTTGCGTATGATTACTTCGATATAGACATGATCGAAGTGCCGCACGGGAGACCGCCTGCCATAGCGACAGGGATGAAGCGTTCCAGGCCTGACCTCTTCGTGTTCAGCTATCAGGGCGACGGTGATCTTGCTGCGATCGGTACGGCGGAGATCATCCACGCGGCCGCACGCGGCGAGAATATCACGGTTATATTCGTGAACAACGGCAATTACGGCATGACGGGCGGCCAGATGGCGCCTACGACCCTGCCTGGCCAGAAAACGACAACTACCCCGTCAGGCAGAAACGCAAAGGAACACGGGAATCCGATACGGATCAGTGAAATGCTCGCAACGCTCGACGGTCCTTCCTATATTGAGCGTGTTTCAGTCGATAACCCCAAAAATGTTCTTGCGGCGAAAAGAGCCATTCAGAAGGCGTTCAAAATCCAGATAGACGGGGGCGGTTTTTCCCTCGTCGAAGTGCTTTCCCTGTGCCCGACTGACTGGGGGATGACGCCGCTTCAGTCGCTGGACTGGGTCCGGGATCATATGATGAAGTATTATCCTCTGGGAGTGTTTAAAGACCGACGAGGGACGAAGGACGAGGGACAAAAAAGCATGGGCGTCCATCGTCCCAGCGAAGCGGTCGTCCCTCGTTCTTCGGAGGTTTTTTGATGTACCACGATGTCATGATAGCCGGCTTCGGCGGACAGGGTATCCTGCTCGCAGGCAAACTCCTGGCTTACGCCGGAATGCTCGAGGGAAAGCATGTAACGTGGTTTCCGTCCTATGGCGCCGAGATACGGGGAGGGACGGCCAATTGCACGGTCATCATATCCGGCAGTGAAATCGGCTCTCCTGTTCTCCAGCACCCCTCCGCGATGCTGATTTTCAATGAAGCATCATTTAAAAAATTCGAGAACCGGATCAGGACGGGGGGCTCGCTTTTTCTGAATACCTCTCTGGTTCATCAGCCTGCTGTGCGAACGGACATCAATCGGGTCGAAATCAGAGCAAACGATATTGCAGAAGAGCTCGGGGACACCCGCATAGCGAATATGGTGATGCTGGGAGCATACCTGAAGAAGAACGGCATTGTGGCTCTCGAATCAGTTCTTTCCGCTCTCAAAGAGGTCCTGCCCGCCCGTCGTCAGAGTTTAATCCCGTTGAATGAGAAAGCGCTGAAGCGGGGCGCTGAACTATGCTCTCATCCGCCCGCCTAGATTTTTGCATCACTCTTCCATGCCATTGACAAACCAACTATTTTCTTGTATCTTGGCGATGATTTTTGTCTCTTCGTTCATCCGCTGAAGTATGTTCAATCCCGCGACTATGAATCACGTCGCAACCCGCACCCTGCATTCGCGGCGTAGCACTCATAACCGCTGGGTGCAGGCGGGAGGCCGCGTTGTTCCCGGGCGCCTCCGGCTCCCGCCGGAGGGGGCTCCACTCCGGGGCAGACAGGAGTGTGCAGAGAGGTCATGAGTTGATCCCGATAAAAGATATCAATCCGACCCTGCGTTTTCCCGTAGTGACGCTCATCCTGATCGCTCTGAATATCGCGATTTTTATCTATCAGTTGTTGCTGGGCCCGGAAGGCGCAGAACAGTTCATAGAAGCGTTTGCCTTGGTGCCGCGGAAACTTTTTTCCGGTGTTTACGCAGGCGGCATCCCGGCCGGAACGGCAGTTTTTACATCGATGTTTTTGCACGGGGGCTTTCTTCACGTAGGCGGGAACATGCTGTATCTCTGGATCTTCGGCAACAATATTGAAGATTCCATGGGCCGCATCCGTTTTACGGTATTTTATTTTCTCTGCGGCGCTGTTGCAGCGTTTAGTCATGCCTTGACCAATGTGACCTCGGCGGTTCCGATGATCGGTGCAAGCGGCGCCGTTTCAGGGATCCTGGGCGCGTACCTCGTGCTCTATCCCCGCGCCCGGGTACTGACACTTATTGCTCTGGGTTTTTATATCAGGACAATCGAAGTTCCTGCTATGTTCATTCTCGGGTTCTGGTTCGTGCTTCAGTTCGTAAGCGCACTTATGTCCGGGGGAGCGCCGGGCATTGCGTGGTATGCGCATGTCGGAGGTTTCGTCGCCGGCATAATCCTGATCGGATTGTTCAAGCGAAGAAACGTGCCTTTTTTAGGCGGGAAGAGAGACGATTATTTATGATTGTGCCGTGCGAATGCGGAGCAAAACTGAAGATTGACGATGCCAAAATCAGCGAGCAGGGAATAAGAGTGCGGTGCCCGCGCTGCGGAAACATTCTGGCGGTTTTCAAACCGGAGGCCATGCCCGCTGCCGCCGCTTCGCCGCTGAACATCGAGCAGTCCTCCCGCGGGGCCGCAGGCCCGCTGGTACTCGTGGCTCATGACAGCGGCGCAGTCAGGGACAGTATCGCGAGTGTCCTTCATGAAGCGGGGTACGCTGTGGACAGCGCGGGGGATGGAAATGAAGCATTGAAGAAAGCCGTCGAGAACAGGCCGCAGGCAATGGTGCTCGACGTCGGCCTTCCCGGAATTTACGGGTTTGAACTGTGCGAGAGATTGAAGGGAAGCAGCGAAACAAACGGCATCAAAATAATTCTTCTTTCTTCCGTATACGACATGAGGCGTTATAAACGAACGCCGGTCAGCCTGTACGGCGCCGACGATTATATCGAAAAACATCATATACCGGATTTTCTTCCCGAGAAACTGCAAAAATTGCTGAGTCCCGCATCGGATGACTCTCCTCCGGGGTCGAGAGGCGCGGCACAGAGCGTGCTCCCGGAGATGTCGCGGCCGCCGGCCCGCGAGTTTCAGCCGTCCCTCTTGAAAGCGGACCGGTCTGCCGGCGGCGAAAGAGTGACGCCTGCACCGACTCCCTCGGCTCCTGCAGTACGACCGGCATCCGAGGCCGCTAATGAGACAGGAACTGCGATCACACCCGAATCCTTCAGCCTGGAAGCCTCCATTTTCCAGAAAGAAGAATGCGACATCCCCAGGGTGGACGAGGCGGACCCGGAAGCTGTTGAGAAGGCGCGGCGGTTTGCACGCATCATTGTATCGGACATAGCGCTTTATAACCAGGAATCCGTGGCCGACGGCTTGAAAAACGGAACTTTTTACGATTTGCTCAAGGCCGATGTGGCCGAGGGGAGGGAGCTTTACGAAAACAGAGTGCCGCAGTCCATTCGCGCTAAAAGGGATTATTATCAGGAGGCTTTTGACAACTTCATCAACGCGCAGGAGAAGAATGTTCGTTGACATGCGAAACGGGATAGTATAATATACGGCCTTGTCGGGGCGTAGCGCAGCCTGGTAGCGCACTTGGTTCGGGACCAAGGGGTCGGAGGTTCAAATCCTCTCGCCCCGACCATTTTCCCTTTAAAAGCAGAGGATAACCCATTTCCTCTCTATTTATTATATTATTAAAAAAAGCGGCGTTCATGCCGGAGCGCCGCGTTCGAGTTTTTACAGTGTGCTCCTACCTACTGCCCGCTTTATGCCACCTTAAGTGTTATAAGGATCAATCAGCGTTTGGGTTTACGGTGGCAGGGGCGCCTGCTTATCAGTGGCAGCATGGAACACCGCGATGTCTTATTGTCTGCCTTGGCGGAAGAGGTGTTCATGAGTGAAAGGGAAAGACCAGTCGATGATGTTCTTGACGCCGGGTCCTACAGTGAGGAGCTTGAGGAAAAAGAACAAGTTGAAAAAACAAATACTGAGAGCAGTCCTGAAGTTGCCGAAGATGCCTCCGCTCAACGCGGTCTTGATGCAATAAAATATTATCTCAAGGAAATTCGCAGAACTCCTCTCCTTACGTTCGACCAGGAACAGGAATTGGCAAAGCGCATTGCCAAGGGCGACCAGGAAGCCCGCGCCAAGATGATCGAAGCGAATCTTCGGCTCGTTGTCGCTATCGGCAAGAAGTATATCAACCGGGGTTTGCAGTTTTCGGATATTATCGAAGAAGGCAATCTTGGCCTGATAAGGGCCGTAGAGAAGTTCCAGTATGAGCGGGGATTCAAATTCAGCACTTACGCATCCTGGTGGATAAAACAATCGATAGAACGCGCGATCGTAAACCAGACTAGGACAATCCGTTTGCCCGTCCATATCGCGGAGATCGTCAATTCCTACATGCGGGCCGTACGCCAGCTTACCCAGTCACTCGGGCGTGAACCCCAGATAGAAGAAATCGCAAAGAAAATGAAGGTCACCGTCGAGAAGGTGAGAAGCGTGTCCCAGGTAGTGCGGGAAACGTACTCTCTGGACATGCTCATCGGCGATCAGGAAGAAGACACCCTTAAAGACATTCTGCAGGACAACAACGCTCTCTCTCCCGCTAGCCTCTCGGACGATATACGAAGGCGTGAGCATATCGATGAATGGCTCAATCAGCTCTCCGTCAGCGAACGCAAGGTTATCGAGATGCGGTTCGGCCTGGTGGACGGTGAACCGCAGACCCTGGATTCCATCGGCAAGGAATTCGGCATTACCCGCGAGCGCGTTCGCCAGATCGAGACACAGGCCCTGAATAAGCTCAGGGTCATTACCCGGCGGAAAAAAATAGAGCTGGAAGAAATGCTCTGATAACGACAAATTCAACATTCAATATTCAGGATTCAAGTCGTTTAATTTTGAATGTTCCTTTTTGAATTTTGAATTTTTTTAAAGCGCCCCTGTAGCTCAGGTGGATAGAGCAGCGGTTTCCTAAACCGCGTGCCGGGTGTTCGAGTCACCCCAGGGGCACCAAATAAAACTTAATAAAACTGGGATGTTAAGGCCAATACAAGACTCGATTGGCCTTTTTTTATTTTTTTTTACTTCTAACCTTTTTCTAACCTTAATTGATCGAAATTGATATTGATTGACTGAACCCATTGAATTATTAACATAATTAGACACATGGTATGCGGGTTGTCTAGACCGCGTGCCAGGTGTTCGAACCTCGGCTACAAAATCAACAAATAAAAGCACTTATTACAAGTCGCTGGCCATCGCAATTTTTTGCTTGACATCATATGTGATGTCATCGTATGCTATAATAATGTCAAAGCCTGAAAAAAAATTGCAAAAAGTAAAGGAAGGGCCAGGCAATGTTACGATTGATGAAATTTTGGCTCTCATGCGGGCTTTCGGCTTTGAGGAGAGGCGGACATCTGATGGCTATATTTTTTATCATGAACGACTAATTGGTGTTATGTTGCCTCGAGTAGCAATACCTCACGGAGGAGAAAAAAAAGTCAAAAAACCATATATAACAATGTGTATTGATGCAATAGAAATTCTCTTATCCCAGAAGGTTTCAGAATTAGGAGATAAAGGAGAAAAGATATGAAAGATTTAAATTATTATAAGAATTTAAAATATCGTATGACGTTAGAGTATTATCCCGAGGATAAAGTATATTTTATTAAGTTTCCAGAATTACCCGGTTGCATTGCTGATGCAGATACCGCAGAAGAAGCTGTAAAAAAGGGACTCAAAGTAAAAGATGAATGGCTTGAAACAGCGATAAAAGCGGGTTGGGCTATACCAGAACCTATCGTACCAATTGAGACGAGTGGCCGGATTACAGTTAGAACCCCCAAATCATTGCATGAAAAATTGAATGATCGCGCTCAACAGGAGGGAATTAGTTTAAATCAATTGATTCTTACATATCTGGCTGAAGGATTGGAGCGATCTGCTATTCAGCATCACCTCGAAGAGTCCATGACTTCAATTAGTCAGAAAATTAACAATTTAGAGAGAGAAATTGTTAGCCAAAAAGCGCATGCTGTTATAGTGGCTGGTGCTCCCGTATGGCTGCAACATTCTTACATGAAAAGCCGGACACCTCACATTCAAGAAAGAGAATTGTGGAATGCTCCGCCTTCTGTAAGGACAGATCGCTTTACTTCTGATGAAGAAGAAACTGAGAGACATGTAGTTTAGGAGGAATGTAATGAAACTGATTCAGCTCAGTGTAATTGATAAAAGATTATTCATAGTAGATGAAATTCCATTTAGGCAAGTGGTTACAGCAACCAACCTGCAATCTTTTACGAATCGATTTTTATTTAGAGAGACAGAAATCGGTGAGGATGAAAATCACAATTTGGTGTCAGTTACAATGAAAATGGGTGAGTACAAGTATAGCAACAAGATATATCCCATTGACCGATTAATAATTGATCGAACATCGATATTGATTAATATTAATGGGGATACAGAAATTGCTAATCAGTTCTATCAAGAGATAGCTCAGATTTTATCTGAGATTGATTTACAAAAACAGTTCAAAGAAGATAATTTTAAATTAAAAACAACACAAACACAGTGTGTCGTGGCTTTTGATTTTAACTTTGATAAATTGTTCTCTAATGTGTTTTTGACCTTTTTAAGGAATGATGCAAAGAAAATCTGTGCTTCTGCAGTTGATAATAAGGCGAAGATAGACATAATTCCCAGATCACTCTCATTCAATGTTACTTACAAAGATCTGGATCAATCACTCTTGGATAATAACATTCAAATACTGTCTAAACCATTGACTATTGAGCCGAGACTTGGGACCGCCCCTACGGAGAAAATATATTACACTTTGAGTCCCACTGATTCTAAAACCCACTTGCATTTAATTGAGTTGCTAGAAAATCAACTTAGGAAGTAAAGTATTTTGTCTGCTAGTTGAAGTGGAAATCCTAACCTTTTTCTAACCCGATTACATCAAGAATGCTGGTTTTCGTGCAGATATGGTTATGTTATGTAATTGATAATCAAGCAATCGCGTGATTGCCCGACATTTCCTAAACCGCGTGCCGGGTGTTCGAGTCACCCCAGGGGCACCAATATAATCAATAGATTAGGCCGAATTGTATCGGCCTTTTTTTATAAAATTGCTAGCGATTATTGTCAATTCTTGACGATTCTTGTTATTTGTTATTTCCCCATCATCGCCAACTCCCGAAAATTCTCCGAAGTTAATTAACGGTTCGCTGAAGAGGAAATCCTGGGCCACGTCGCACTGCTGCTCGCGAAAAAAATGAGAGTTGGTTTTCTTTTTCAATCCTTCCGCTACCACCTGCAAATTCATTGAGTAGGCTATGAGGAGAAGGCGCGGACAATCGCCCGGTCATTGAACTGGTTCCGATGTCTTCGACAAAGGTTTTATCGATCTTGAGCTTCTGAATCGCCAGTCTCTTCAAATTAGCTCAGATAAGAATAACGTGAGATTTAACCCCAAGACTTGCCCTTCATTTTTTGTCTAATCTGAATTATTTTTTCCGCGTTCTAAGTGCTCTTTTCTGTATTTTTCCGTTTGAAAGTGACAAAGTATGTTGAAATCGCAAGAAATGCCGAAAAAGTTCACAAAAAAAGCCGAGACAAACTAGTTAAGTTGGGATAGAGTTAATTTTGTGTAATGAGAAAGTATTAAGTTTTTTAAAAGTGGCTAGGGCACTACATCTCCAGATGAACGAAATGAACGAGGCGGGACAAAGACCACCTGATAACAACACTTGAAAAAAGGAGGTACTTATGTATGACCCCTGACGGATGGTGCATTGCGCAGTATTTTCGCGGATTCATTGAATGAAGATGTTTTGTATGCGGTAGTGTAAGCACCAGCTTTTACCTAATAAATAAATTGGAGGGAAAATATGTTAAAGAAATTGACCCATACGATTGTTAGGATTTTCCCGGCGCTTATATTTTGTTTCATTCTCGGGGTTGCTGGAGCCGACCTCGCCGAAGCCAAGATGTATGCGGGAAGCGCCAATCCAGGCGTGGTTTATGAATCGGAAAACGGCGACACCTGGACTTCCATATCGCCGACACTCGGCAAAGTCGTTCTCAGCCTGGTTGAATATAACGGGCATCTTTATGCAGGCACGATGTCCAGTAACAATACAGGCCAGATCTATCGGCACGACAGCGGAACGACATGGACCCTGCTCAAGACGATAGACTACCAGGTCGCATCGCTTGTGGTCTGGAGAGGGAAACTCTACGCGGGCACCGTCAGCGGCACCCGGGGTTTGTATCGTTACGAAGAAGCCACCGGCGCCTGGACCCTGGTATTGTCCTCTCTGGGGACCGGCGTGCGAGCGATGGAAGTATGGGAAAAGGACGATGCCCTTTACCTCGGCGATTGGAACTCAGACAGGATATGGAGATACAACGGCACCACGAACCAGACGGTCCTGAGTGCCGGCAGGAGTTGCATCTGGGACTTCGAACCGTATAAAGACAAATTGTTTTCCAGCGCCTATTACGGCATGATGTATTCCACGTCCAATGGCACGAGCTGGCCGTCCCTGTACGTCGGCGGGTCGAATATCTGGGCGGTAAAAACCTTCAATGACAAGCTCTTTTTCGGCGATGTTTTGAAGCTTCGCAGCTATGACGGCTCCACGGCCATAACCGAGGCTACGGTCACGTCCGATCACTACAGTAACCAGATCCTTTCGCTGGCCAAGAACGGTTCGAACCTCTATGTCGCAGTGGGCGGCGAAGCAGGATATGTCCGTAGTTCAACCGGCGTCGGAAAGATATACCGGTACGATGGAACCAGCTTGGTTGCGGTTTCCGGGAAGTTGGGCACTGCAGTCCAGATCCTGTATGTTTCACCCAACGATCCGCCCGTGGCCGATGCCGGTCCGGACCAAACCGTGGAATGCGCCGGTCCCCAGGGAGCGTCTGTGAACCTGGACGGCTCTGGGTCTTCAGATGTGAACAACGACGTCCTTACCTATACTTGGAAAGAAGGCGACACGATCCTGGGCACGGGTGAAACGCTCGCGGTTGTTCTCCCGCTGGGCGAGCACGAAATTACTCTTACGGTCGACGACAACAAGGGCGGGACAGCGCAGGATACGGTGACCGCGTCGATCCGCGACACCACGCCGCCGACCACGACCCTCCGAAGCATCGCCGGGATCCCAGGCGACAACGGCTGGTACCGGTCGGACGTGCTGATAACGGTCGATTCGGCTGACGCGTGTACCGGCGTCAAGGAAATTCGCACAGTTGTAGATACCGCGACCGCGAGTACCGCAGGCGATTCGGCAACAATAGCTGTCCGTGGCGACGGAGTCCACAGCGTTTCGTTCAAAGCAGCGGACAATGCCGGAAACGTCGAGGAGCCTGGGACAACATTGACGATCAAAATCGACAATACGGCGCCCGCAGGGAACATCTCCGTGACACCTGGCATCCTCTGGCCGCCGAACCACAAGATGGTAAACGTCGCGGTGAATGGCGGTCCGTCGGACGGAACGTCGGGAATCGGGTCGGTCGTCTTTACGGTAACGGACGAATACGGCACGGTAGAGCCCGTCATCAGCGGGTTCAACACGACGATTCCTCTGGAAGCGTGGAGGGACGGCACTGACAAGGATGGCAGGCACTATACCATCATGGCCGTCATAACCGACAATGCCGGCAATACGACTGCTGTTTCAACGGAAGCGATTTGTCCTCACGATATGAGGGATAAACAATAAGATCGAGTTGAACAGGCGGGGCTCGCCCCGCCTGTTCATTTGTTTGTGCAATCGAAGTCTTCCACCGCATTAACGAGTCGGTCGAGAATCCCCATGATTATCTTATGTAATTGATCATCAAACAAAGATGGTGTTGCCCAACATTTCCTAAACCGCGTGCCGGGTATTCGAGTCACCCCAGGGGCACCATAATAAATAATGGTTTAAGGCCTATACAGGACTGTATCGGCCTTTTTAAAGGTCTGCTGATTTACATTCGTTTTTAACCCTAAAACCCTTCTTACTGATCTTCCAAAAAATGCTCGAATTTTAAGAACCGCTTGTCCGTCGGACGAATGATGGTTCCCGTAAAGCGGCGTCTTAGCTGCCCGTTCTTTATACTGCAAATACTTAAAAGACTCACTGTAGTTCGGTAAGCGCTGAGTAATCCGATCCCGATTAGCGAAAACGCAACGACCGGAAAAACGGGCAGCGCCTCTTCTTCAAAACCGGTAAATTAACACCAAGGAGGAACCACCATGAGAAAATTTCACGGAATAGAGTTGCTGGTACTGCCCGTTATTGTGTGGGTGCTAGTGTCCAGCTGCAGTTCGGCAAAAGCGGATAATAACGCTGCCGGTCAGAATTCGCTGACGACCCAGACGAATCCTGTTTCGAATACCACGGGTACTACGGCAGAAGATCTCCTGAAGGAAGGGCAGCAGACCTTTCGGTTCGATACCTTCGGTGACGAAAAGTTCTTGGGTGATACGCTCAAACTTCATCGAGCTATCGAGGGATCCAATTTCGGGGGAGTCGGGCCGGGTGTAAGCCCGAAGACCGCTCCCGATGTCGGACTCAAAGTCGACGTGGACGCTCTTCCCTCGAGTCTTGTCGATCAGATTAAACAGGGAAAGGTGGACCTCGATGATCCGGCCACGACTCTTGCGCTGTTCAAGCTGAACGCAGTGCTCGGCATTACGGGTTTCTTCAACAACGACGGTTCGCTTCAATCAATCGGCATTCAGTGCAGCCTGTGTCATTCAACCGTCGACAATTCGTTCGCGCCAGGCATTGGTCACCGGCTTGACGGCTGGGCCAACCGCGATTTAAACGTCGGAGCGATCATCGCCCTCGCGCCCGATTTGAGTGCGATCGTGAACCAGCTGAAAGTCGTTGATGCTCCAATTGACGCTGCAACGGTACGGACTGTGCTGAATAGTTGGGGGCCGGGAAAATTTGATGCCCAACTGCTTTTCGACGGCAAGGCGTTCCGGCCTGACGGCAAACCCGCCGCCACTCTGATTCCGAATGCCTATGGCATGGCCGGTTATAACATGCATACCTGGACTGCAGACTGGGGGAGCGTGCCCTATTGGAACGCCCTTGTTGCGGTTCACGAAATGGGAGGAATCGGAAATTTTCATGACCCCCGGCTTGACGATCCGCAGCAGTTCCCGGACAGCGCGCCCCGGTTTCCGATCGCCGTTGCTCTCAAGAAGGGCCATATAACGGTTGATGCGGACAGCGACCGGGTCACAAAGAAGCTTCCGGGCCTGCATCTTTACCAGCTGTCGCTTCTTGGTCCGAAGCCGACAGCGGGTGTCGATTTTGACGCAGCAGCGGCCTCGCGCGGGGACGAGCTTTTCGGAGGAAAAGCGCTGTGCGGGACTTGCCATATCGAGCCTCTCTGGACCGAGCCTGGATGGAATGCTCATAAACCCGAAGACATCGGGATTGACAGCTTCCAATCAGACCGGTCGCCGGGGAAAGCATACAAGACGATGAACCTTGCAGGCATATTCGTCCGGGAACTCGGCATCAACATGAAGCCCGAGAATAAGGGCCGCTTCTATCATGACGGCAGATTCGCGACGCTTCTGGATGTCGTCAACCATTACAATAGGGTACTTGGATTGGGATTGAGCGATCCGGAAAAGAACGATCTGATCGAATATCTGAAATCGCTCTCAACGAATGGATCAAGCATTGAATAGACCCCGGCAGGCAAAGCTAATTCAGGGGAATGTGATGCGATCTCGCAAAGAGGGATTTGGTTTATACCTCAAAGCGCTTCAGGGTAAGATAAGCCGGCCTCATTGGAGGCCGGCTTTCAACTAATCATGGGAGGTGAAGTATTCCGAATAATAACTGCTAACGATTTGCAGACCCGACATGTCCTAAACCGCGTTCGGGTTTCGAGTCACCCCAGTGCACCATAAAATGAATATAAAAGTCCGGTTAGTTCAAGACCGGCCCTTTTTGTTTCTAACTTCCATACATTTTGTAGATAATCAATCTACAATAACCATACCCTTAAAATACCCCGCTTTAATGTAAGAATTCACTTGTCATTTTTTTAAAAAAATACGATACTCGACCTGATACAAAAGATTGCAAAACCTCAAATTACAATTCGCAAGTGAACTCATATACAAAAAAAACTGCTACTAAAGTATTTTTCAGTAAGTCGCGAGGTGACTATGCCTTCCAATAATCCACGATATATTCGCTTGCTGTTATGGTCTAGTCTGCTGCTTCTCACATTTTACTCTTCAGTTGCCAGCGCAGCCGTCACTTGGGACGGCGGCGCGACAACGACATCATGGACGGATGCAGCTAACTGGTCCACGAATGCCGTTCCTACCTCGACGGATGACGTCGATATCCCTGCGTCGTCCGGCTTGGTGGATGCATCAAATTTGAGTGTAACCGTAAATTCGCTCTTTATCGGAAGCGGCTCGACCTTGAAAATCGCCAATGTCGGGTCGGCAATCAGCCTGACAGCCGTAAATGGAGTTACCAATAACGGAACAATTCAGATCAACTCTGTCTCAACAGGAGGTGCAACTCTTATAAGCAGCGGCACCATCACCAACACGGCTATCGGCATGATTACCGATTCCGGTACATCTATTACCGAGAACTACATTAATGGTAACGTTGTTAACCAGGGAACGATCACGATTAATAAGGGCATGTCTTTCAATAAGGCCGGGGGCGTTCATACGAACAGCGGCTTGATCACGCTCGTCGGGGGTGCTTCACCTCCGACGCTCAACACTAGCGGATCGCTCACGAATACATCCACAGGGTCAATAGAAGGAAACGGTACCCTGTCTACTGGAGTGCTGATTACCAATGAGGGAACCATCCGGCCGGGAGGCGTTGGTGCAATCGGGAAATTAACATTCTCAGGGCCGTTTACGCACGCCGCTGCCGGCATAACGGAGATAGAAATGCAGGGGCAGGCGACCGCTGGTGTCGATTATGACCAGATAGTATTTGGAACTCAGACCGATACTTATACTCTCGGCGGCACTCTGAGGGTGCTTCTTCTGAGCGGCTTTGTGCCGGCCATTGGTAATACATTCTTCGTGCTTGATTCTTCTATGGTCATAGCAGCCATCGGGCAATACTCGACTTACGATTACCCAGCGCTTAGCGGTAAAATGTGGAGCCCTGCGTATAATAGCTCGGGGTTAACGCTGAATGTTTCTTCATCGGTTAAGACATGGATTTCTTCAGCAGGTGGTCTCTGGAACACAGCGGGTAACTGGAGTCCGGCTGGGGTTCCAACTGACTTGAATGATGTCGTAATCGGAGACGGTTGTATCAATTGTACAGTCACACTTGATACGAATGCGACAGTAGCGAGCCTCTCCCTCGGCGGATCCTCTACTAAACAAACACTCTCGATATCCGGGAACACGCTGACGTTGAACAATGCCAGCTCGATTAATACAAACGGTATCCTGAATCATTCCAGTGGGACAATAACAGGGCCCGGCAGCCTCACGGTGAACGGGGCATACAATTGGTCGGGCGGTTCAATGAGCGGCACAGGGAGCACGAATATTGTTTCGGGCGCGACGCTAACAATCAGCGGCACGAGCAGCGTTAGCCTGGACACCCGGACTTTGAACAACAGCGGTACGGTTGTGTGGGCCAACACGAACTGGATGTCCTTCTACAACAATGCCACTATCAATAACAACACGGGCGGACTTTTCGATATCCAAAACGATCAGACCATGCAGAATTCATCGGGTGGTGTGTTCAATAACTATGGGACGTTCCGGAAGACGGTTGCAACGGCTACGAGCACGATCTCTATTCCATTCAATAACAGCGGTAGCGTGGATATCCGGAGCGGCACCGTATCGTTGAGCAATGGCGGCACGGATACGAGCCCGTTTACTGCGACATCGCCCGGAACACTGCGGTTTGGCGGCGGCACGCATAATTTTAATACAGGAGTTTCGCTCGGAGGAACGGGAGCGATCGTGATCAGCACCGGCACAGTCAATATAAACACTGCGATAACGAGTACTGTGCCACTGACGCTGTCTGGCGGCACCTTGGGAGGAAGCGGCACGTTAAGCGTCTCGGGAAGTTCGCTGACATGGACAAGCGGCACGATGAGCGGCACGGGGAGCACGAATATTCTGTCGGGAGCTACGCTTACGATCAGCGGCACCAGCAGCGTCAGCCTGGACGCCCGAACCTTGAATAACAGCGGTACAACTGCGTTGACCAACGCGAACTGGGTGTACTTCTATAACAATGCCGCTATCAATAACCAGGTGGGTGCACTTTTCGATATCCGAAACGACCAGACCATGCAGAACTCATCGGGTGGTGTTTTCAACAACTACGGCACATTCCGGAAAACAGTTGCAACAGCTACGAGCACGATCGCGATTCCGTTCATTAACAGCGGGAACGTCGAAATACAGAGCGGCATCGTATCGTTGACCAGCGGCACGTATACGGGCCCGTTTACAGCGACATCTCCGGGTGTTCTTCAATTTGTAAGCGGTACTCATAATTTTGATGCCGGGGCATCGCTCGGCGGGACCGGAGCGATGGCGATCAACAGCGGGACGGTCAATATCAACACTCCGATAACGACTACTGTACCACTGACGTTGTCCGGCGGTACCCTGGGAGGAAGCAGCGCGTTAACTGTATCCGGGACTTCGCTGACGTGGACGAGCGGCACGATGAGCGGCACGGGGAGCACGAATATTCTGTCGGGAGCTACGCTTACCATCAGCGGCTCGAGCGGTGTGTATCTTGATACCCGAACTCTGAACAACAGCGGCACGACAGCGTTGACCAACACGAACTGGATGTACTTCTACAACAATGCCGCTATCAATAACCAGGCGGGCGGACTTTTCGATATCCGGAACGACCAGACTATGCAAAATTCATCAGGTGGTGTGTTCAACAACTATGGTACGTTCCGGAAAACAGTTGCGACAGCTACGAGCACGATTTCCATCCCGTTCAATAACAGCGGCAGCGTTGATATCCAGAGCGGCACCGTATCGTTGAACAACGGCGGCACGCATACGACGGGTTCGCTTAGTGCGACATCTCCCGGAACCCTGCGGTTCGGCGGCGGTACGCACAGCATCGCCGCGGGAAATGTGGGCGGGACGGGCACGATCGACTTCAGCGGCGGGACCACGACGATCGCATCGGGGGTTACGTACTTTGTAACGGGTGTGACGAGCGTGACCGGTGCGACTGCCGCAGCCTTTAACACGAATGCCATTACGGTCGGCCTGCTGGTTTCGAGCGGTACGCTGACGGGGAGCGGCGTTGTTTCGGCCACAACCGGGACCTGGACGGGTGGTACCATGGGCGGCTCGGGCAGCACGGACGTGAACGGCACCCTTTCGATCAGCGGTGCGAGCAGCGTGAACGTGGACACCCGGACCTTGAACAACAACGGTACGGCAACGTGGAGCGGCACGGGTTGGATGTACTTCTACAACAACGGGAAATTCAATAACCTGGTGAGCGGGATCTTCGATATCCAGAGCAATGTACCCATGCAGAACTCATCGGGAGGAATTTTCACTAACTACGGCACGTTCCGGAAGACGGTTGCAACGGGTACGACTACCATCGCTATCCCGTTCAATAACAGCGGGAGCGTGGATATACAGAGCGGCATCGTCTCATTGAACAACGGCGGTACGCATACGACAGGTTCGTTTATTGCAACATCTCCCGGAACACTGCGGTTCAGCGGTGGTACGCACAGCATTGATGCGGGAAATATGGGAGGGACAGGCACGATCGACTTCAGCGGCGGTACCGCGACGATCGCATCCGGGGTGACGTACAATGTAGCGGGTGTGACGAGCGTGACCGGGGGCGCGGCCGCAGCGGCCTTTAACACGAACGCGAGTACGGTCGGGTTGGTGGTTTTGGCGGGGTATCTTTCGGGCAGTGGTATCGTGACCGTACAGACAGCAACATGGAGCGGCGGATACATGAGCGGTACAGGAAGCACGGTTATTACGTCCGGTGGGACGCTCTCTATAAGCGGGACACCGAGTAAGCACCTTGATGCAAGGCTGTTGAATATAGCCGGCACAGCCACCTGGACAGGCACCGGGTATATGTACTTCTACAACAACGGGACCATCAACAACCAGACGGGAGCCTTCTTCGATGTCCAGAATGATACGAACATGTCCAACAGTTTCGGCGGCCTATTCAACAATTCCGGTACGTTCAGGAAGACCACCGCAGCAACGGGTGCGACAACGGTCGGTATACCGTTCAACAACAACGGTGCTATGGACATACAGAGCGGTTCTGTGTCTTTGAACAGCGGAGGAACCGGCACGGGATTATTTACGGCAACGAAGCCCGGCACACTTGTGTTCAGCAGCGCAACATACACCATCAATTCTCCTGCTTCGCTTAGCGGGACCGGAGGGATCAACTTTAACAACGGCGGCACTACGACGATCGGCACAGGGGTAACATACGACGTAACCGGCATAACGACCTTATCGGGCAGCGCCACGGTTAACTTCGATAATGCGAACTCAACGACTACGGGTTTGAACATATCGGACGGATACCTCTCAGGCAGCGGTATTGTGACCGCACAGACGGCAACATGGAACGACGGATACATGACCGGCACGGGAAGCACGGTTATTCCATCCGGAGGGACGCTCTCGATAAGCGGTACATTGAGTAAGAACCTTGATACAAGGGTGTTAAATATAGCCGGAACAGCGACCTGGGGAGGCTCCGGACCTCTGTACTTCTACAACAACGGGACCATCAATAACCAGACGGGATCGATCTTCGAGGTCCAGAGTGACGTGAATATGGCCAACAGTACCGGCGGCATATTCAACAATTCAGGTACGTTCAGGAAGACCACCACGACAGGCGCGACCGCGCTCGGTATACCGTTTAACAACAGCGGTATTCTCGATGTCCAGACCGGGACTGTGTCGCCGATCAGCGCATTGACTAATACAGGATTAATCCAGGGCTCTGGGACGCTTGATGTGTCGTCCGGGACGTTCACGAACAACGGCGCGATCGATCCTGCAGCGCCAGGAACTTCGGGCACACTGAATGTAACCGGACCACTTCCCCAGACAGCATCGAGCGTCATCAATATCGATCTGGGCGGCACAGGAACAGGCCAGTACGACCAGCTTGCGGTCAGCGGGAATGCATCCCTTGGCGGGTCCATGATCGTGAACCTGGTTGGTGGACATACACTTGCAACCGGCCAGACGTATACAGTCATGACGTACGCCTCACAGACCGGAACTTTGAACATTCCGTCGCCCGGCGGTGGGTTGTCCTGGAACGTGTCCTATTCACCATCCCTCGTTTTAAGTATCGTCGACATCACGCCTCCGACGGGCACGCTTTCGATCAACGGCAGCGCTTCCTTCACGAACGATCCGGCGGTTACTCTTGCGTTCACCTGCTTTGATGCGGCCAGCAGCTGCAGCCAGATGCAGATCAGCAATGACAACGTGAACTATACGGGTCTGGCCTCGTATGCAACGACCACGACCTGGAACCTTTCTTCAGGTGACGGGCCGAAGACGGTTTTTGTCAAGTTCCAGGACGGCGCAGGAAGTCTGTCGAGCGCCGTAACGGCCACTATCACGCTCGACACGACCCCGCCCGAACCGTCGGAGGGCGGCTCTCTCGATATATGGGAGTGGAGAAATCCGCTCCCGCAGGGAAACCAGCTGCAGGAGGCTGCGTACGGAAACGGCACGTTCGTACTAACAGGGTACAACGGAACACTCCTTACCTCTGCGGACGGCATCTCCTGGACCATGCGGACGTCGGGAACGAGTTATATATTGGACAGCGTTGCTTTCGGCAATGGGACCTTTGTCGCTGTCGGAGGCGCCGGCACGATCCTGACATCGTCCGACGGCATCACATGGACAAACAGGACATCGGGAACCGCCAGTGAGCTTATTAAAGTCATTTTCCAGAATAACCAGTTTGTCGCGGTTGGAGCAGCCGGCGCGATCGTTACATCTCCGGACGGAGTAACATGGACAGCCAGGACATCAAATACCGCGAATGATATCTTCGGTGTGGCTTTCGGCAACGGTATTTTTGTTGCTTCCGGCTATAACGGCACAATCCTTACGTCTTCAGACAACGGCGTCACGTGGACAAACAGTACTTCGGGCACCACGAACTGGCTGACAGATGCGGCTTTCGGCAATAATACGTTCGTTGTCACTGTTTATAACGGCACTGTTCTCACCTCATCAGACGGTTTAATCTGGACATCCCATTCGACCGGCCAGGCGAACTGGATCTATGGAGTTGCGTTCGACGGAATCGGAACGTTCATGGCTGTCGGCGATTCAGGGACCATCCTGTCTTCAACCGACGGCATTTCCTGGACGCCGAAATCTTCCGGAATCACCGACAATCTCAGCAGCGTCTCTTTCGCTAATAACCTCTATATAGCGACTGGTTGGCCGAATGTCATACTCACATCGGCCGATGGGAGCGCATGGAACAACCGAACCACGGGTTCGAAGAGTGATCTGGCGGGAATGACCTACGGAAATAACACGTTTGTCGCCGTAGGCAGCGGAGGAGCGGTACTGTCGTCCGTTGACGGAAATACATGGACTTCGGCCACATCACCCACCACGAATAACCTGAAAGATGTCACATTCGGCAATGGGACATTCGTATCCGTGGGTGTTAACGGCGCTGTCATCTCTTCCAGTGACGGAATGAATTGGTCGGCTGCGGATTCCGGAACCACAATATATGATCCTTATGGAGTTGCTTTCGGAAATAATATGTTCGTAGCGGTCGGAGGCGGAATCGAAGGCGCAATGGGATACCTGACACTTACCTCTCCGGACGGTATCAACTGGGCGATGATCGATCATTATTCCGACTACATGCTCTACGACGTGGCTTTCGGCAACGGACTGTTCGTCGCAGTAGGCTATCAGGGAACGATCATGACCTCGAGTAACGGAACTACCTGGACCCTCGGACCATCAGGAGTTACCACAGACCTGTATGGGATCACGTTTGCAAATAACATGTTCATCTCAGTAGGAGCTTCCGGAACGATACTGACGTCAGCTGACGGAGTCGACTGGTCCCCGGCGTCCTCTCCGACATCGAGCGATCTTCGCGGAATTGCATTCGGCAACAACACTTTCCTGGCTGCCGGATCTTCCACGATATTGTCGTCTACTGATGGAACCAACTGGAATGAAAGAACAATGGATGTAACAACGAATGGACTCAACGCAGTCGCTGTGGGTGGTGACACCGCGCTTGTTGCAGGAAACTACGGTACCATTCTTGGAGCGTCCATGGCTCCGGGCGGAACTGTTTCAATTTTTGTCAACGGCGGCACAGGCAGGACCGCCAGCCCCGCTGTTTCACTGACGCTCACCTGCACGGACATCGGCAGCGGCTGTGCCGAAATGCAGTTCTCCGATGATGGTATCTCCTACACAACGCCGGAAACGCGCGCTCCCTCAAGATCATGGAATTTACCGTCGGGAGACGGCCTCAAGACGGTATATGCCAAGTTCAAGGACAATGCAGGAAACTGGTCGGCCGCATACAGCGACACGGTCCTCCTGGATACAGTACCTCCACTGGTTTCTTCGGTCACGCCGACAGCGGGGGCAGCGAATATTCCGGTGGACACGGCGATCACCGCGACATTCAGCGAAGACATGGACCAGACGACTATTGCATCGAGCTTTATTGTGACCGGCGTGACAGGAACCGTCGGGTATGACGGGCTATCGAAAACAGCGACCTTCACCCCCTCGTCGTCACTCGCGACCGGGACCACATATACGGCAACGCTGTCAACCGGCGCGCAGGATTTGGCAGGAAATGGGCTTGCTGCCGATTACAGCTGGAACTTCACAACAGTCACGTCAGCGACAATTACGGCCACGACAGGCGCAGGTGGATCCATTTCGCCGACGGGCGCGGTTTCCGTGAACTACGGAGCGGACCAGGCATTCACCATAACACCAGGCGCCGGATACCATATCACAGGTATTCTTATTGACGGTGTATCGCAGAACATCGTTTCTTCGTATACATTTACCACGGTAACGGCGAACCACACGATAGATGCTTCGTTTGGGATAGATACATTCCTGATTACCGCGAACATCGGAACCGGTGGTTCAATCAATCCGTCACCATCCATAACGGTTAACTATGGATCTGATCAGACATTTACGATTACTCCGAACACCGGATATCACATCATAGATGTTCTCATAGACGGCATATCACAAGGGATTATCTCAGCGTATACGTTTACCTCTGTTACTGCAAGCCATACGATCGATGCTTCTTTCGCGATCAATACGTATACGATCACTGCATCTGCGACAACGGGCGGAACAGTTTCGCCCTCAGGCCCTGTATCTGTAAATCACGGATCAAGCCAGAGCTTCACCATCACCCCGCTTGCCGGATACTACGTTGCCGATGTTCTGGCTGATGGAGTATCAGTGGGCGCCGTCTTGTCCTACTCATTCTCCTCGGTTGCAGCGAACCATACTATATCTGCGGTATTTGCAGCGACAACAGCCCCGCCTTCTTTCAGTTCCACGTCTCCGGCCGCGGACAGTGTCATCAGTAACGCAAGAGTCGGGTACACGCTGGATAAGGATGTGGCAAGCGGGACAGTGACATTCACCTGGACGGGCGGTGTGACGGACCTGGTCTCCGCGCGTACATACACATTTACGGAAACTAGCGCAGGCAGTCATACGGCCGATACCGGCCTGACGCTCGTGAACGGCGCCATCTATACAGTAACTTTCCAAGCAACTGACAGTCAGGGGAACACTGCCAGTGTACCGAACGCGAACATAACCTATGACGAAACAATCCCGAGCGTAGCCATTACCGGCCCGGTTTCGAACAGCAGAGTGAATACGGCAAGGATAAGTTACACTCTGAGTGAAACGGTAACAGGTGGGACGATCACGATAATCCAGACAGGCGGCACCACAGACGCGCTCTCACCGTATACCTATCCGTTGTCGAGTTCCGAACTGACCGCCGGCGGACATACGATCGATACAGGGAAGGCCCTTGTAAACGGCGCGATATATACCTTCGAGATCGGCAATATGGTTGATACAGCAGGAAACACCAGCGCGACGGCATTGAGCACTAATATTGAGTTCGATAACCAGTCGGTTGTGATAACGGTCACCAGCCCGTCAACCAAGGCCATTATATCCAGCGCTACGGTCACGTACAGCCTGAGCGAGAGCGCCCAGTCCGGCACCATAACATTTACCCGAACAGCTGGAAGCCAGGACACTGCTTCTCCGCAGGTTTATACCATGCAGACAGCGGACCTTTCACAGGGGACTCATTCGCTAAGCACGGGCATAACTCTTGTTGATGGAGCGTTCTATACCGTATCGTTTACAGCGACTGACCTTGTTGCAAACCCGGCCACCAGTGTCTCGAACGCCAAGGTAAACTATGCAACCGGGTATGACCCGGTCCATCCCTGGAACGTGGACAACAGCGGAGCGCTAAACAGCGTGGACGAGGCTGACGTTCAGAAGGTGTTCCATGCGTTCGGCAGCAGGCCTGGAGACACCTACTGGAACCCTGTCTGCGACCTGGATAAAAACAATATGGTTGACGGAAAAGACATGATGATCCTGCAGCAGCATTACGGGGAAACATGGTAAGAACCGGAACCAAAGGGTAACGGTAACGCAAACGATGCCCGTTTCGTCGAGCATCTAATCGGCAACGTATTAAAGACGAACGACGTGATACGTGACCCGAAACGGGCCTCGTCACCGCAAGACGAATAACGACCTTTTTTTTCGATAATGGAGGCGATATTGAAGCGATTATCCGGTTTTTTACTGCTTTTCATGGTTTTCGGAATGACTGCAGGCAAGCATGCCGATTCACAGGTATTGGAAACCGCCCAGGTCGACTATTTGAAACAGGGCATCGAAGCGTATCAGCAGGGCAGTTATGAGGAAGCCGAGCAGACACTTACAAAGGCCCGTTCCATAAAACCGTCGTCTGCCCTTACCGCGTATTATCTCGGCATGACCATGAAGAAGATGCAGAATTACGCTGATGCTCTGAATCATCTGAAGGATGCAGTGAAGCTTCAGCCTGCAGTCCAGGAAGCGTTTCTGGAGATTGCGGACATCTATTACGCGACAGATAAACCCGATGAAGCCCTGCATGCCGTCGAGGTGGCCGAAAATATCCGAATCCAGCCTGCCCAGACCGCCTTCCTGAAGGGTCTGATCCTCTCGAAGAAGAAAAAATATGAAGATGCCCTTGCTTCATTTGAATCGGCAAAATCAATGGATCAGAAAATAGCTCCGACAGCTACTTACCAGATTGGAATGATTTTTCTCCGAACTGGAAGGGTTGCGCATGCTAAGGATCTTTTCAGGGCACTGGCAGCTGAGGAACCCAACACTGATATCGGCACGCTTGCACAGGAACAAGTCGATACCATAGCAGCCGGCGAAGAAAGCAAACAAAAGCGTTTCAGGAGCGTTGCGGGGATTCAGCTCCAGTATGACAGCAACGTGGTACTCAAGCCGAATGGTGTCCCCGTCGACATTTCCGGCGAATCCGATATGTCGGCAGTAGTCACCCTGCAGTCAGAGTATGCCCTTCCCGTAAACGAACCGGTCGATCTAAAATTACAGTATTCGCTTTACTGGAACTCGCATACAGACCTCAAGGACTTTGACGTACAGAGCCATATTTTGGGCGGTACAGCAGATTATCGTTTCGGCGACAAATCATTGAGTTTTCTCGCAAACTACAACTACACGCTTGTCAGCAATGAGACATATATGAACATTGTGACACTGTCGCCGACACTGGGCCTGATTCCCATGGAAAATAATCGTTTTTTCCTCTCGCTGCTTTATCAGATAAAAGATTACACCGTTGTTGAGGGCTTGCCCGCCGACGAGAACAGAAATGCCGCAAATACCGGAGCAGGGGTTGCATGGTTTGCGCCCATGGGACCGGGGGGCAGTTTCTCTGTCCGGTATGACATAAACCTGGAAGATGCGGACGGCGCGAACTGGAGCTATGCCGGAAATAAACTGAGCGGGGGGATTCAATATCCTATCTCGGAAAAGATAAAAATAGGCGGAAATCTTGAAATTAATATCCAGGCTTTCGACAACGTGCACTCGACTTTTCAGCAGAAACGAAAGGACACAACATATACGACAGGGTTTCAGCTGACATATCCTGTATCAAAGAATATAGAGGCCCAATTTATGTATTCGTACACAAAGGCCGATTCAACAATAGCAGTATACAGCTTCGATAAGAACATCGCCGGAATCGGGCTTTCAGCGGCTTTCTGATAGTGAAAATAAAAAATCGCTTTGTTCTCGGAAAAGACTTTAACCAATACGCATATTAAGGCGGAGGTTGCAATGGGCATTTATCATAAAAAATATTTTCTTCCGTTACTGCTGTTTCTTATGTTTATCGCACCGGCGTCCGCTTTTTCGGAACCGGTGGGCACCCTGACACGGGTGGAAGGAAGTGTGGATATCCTGAAATTGACGGAAACGGTCCCCGTCAATGCCAACACCGGCGACCCTGTTTTCACCGGTGATATCATTCGAACGAAACGGTCGGGAAAGGCCGAGATACGCTTCCATGACGATTCGGTAATTCAGCTTGCTCCTGAATCCCGCATAAAGGTAGATGATTATGCCGTGGGTCAGGACAATGTCCGGAAGACGGGCTTATTGAGCCTGTTTCGCGGCAAGATTCGGGCATTAGTATCGAAGACAAGAGGCATCATGCAGGCAAAGGGCGGCACCGATTCGAACTTCAGTATAAAGACCAGGACAGCGATTGCCGGAGTAAAGGGGACCGGTCTCATTGTCTTTTATGAAAGGGGTGTGACGGGTGTCATTTTCACCGAGGGTCATGGATTTGTCTATAACCCGGCCATCCCTGACAGAATCATTCCCGTAAACCGTGGACAGGCAACGTTCGTTTTAAGCAGCGATACGCCCCCTGCAGCGGCCCGGACAGTTTCAGCCAATCAACTGGCGGTTCACGTAGAAGCCACAACCGTAGCGGATAAAACTTCCTCTGATGGAGAACCTGCAAAATCGAGTGACGGTACACCGGGCGTGGCACCGTCCGGAGGTGCGGAGGCCGAGTCGGCGCCGACCGCAATGGCACTGAACGTTGTGGCTGAGAACATGAGTATTCCGGCATTAATTAATCAGTCGGCAGATATGCCGCTTCCCGTACCTGCGATTCGTGCCGCAGTGTCTCCTGTCCTGCAGTTTGCAAACCAGCCTCCGGTTATTCCTATTACGGAGACAGATCCTTCATTAATTGTAACCCCGGTAACAGTGAAAGTAACTATTCCGCAATAGCTAGGAGGAGTACATGAAGAGGTCTCTCTACTCATTGTCGATAATATTTGCTCTATGCCTGTCAATCGCTGCATGCAGCGGGAGCGGACAGAGTACTCATTCTTCTATAACAATTCTGATAGGAGCGAGCCACGCTGCTTCGGCCTCGATCAACAGCGTTACGTTTACGGTTACCGGGCCTGGCATGGAAGAGATGAAAACCGTGTTGACTAATATTTCTACAGGTCAGCCTGTTTCAACGACGTTGTTTGTACTTAACGGGCAGGACAGGATCTTCGATGTTGCTGTGCGGGACGACCTCCAGGACGTTATTTATAGGGGTAGCAAGTCGGGGATTACGCTCGATGGCAAGCCGACGTCGATCGATATCGAGCTTCAGCCCAGTACCAGGCAGTTCGGTGCAGCTACAAACGACGAATCCTACGGTATCGCGACCGATAAAGCGGGAAACGCCTATGTTATAGGGACGGTTTATTCGACCATGACTACAATGTTCTCATCCGATGTAGTCCTTACCAAATTTGACTCGTCGGGGAGCCAACAGTGGCAGCGTCAATTCGGTGCGAGCAATACGTTTAACGAAGGGTACGGCGTGGCCTTGGACACTGACGGAAATGTGTATATTACAGGTTCCACCAATGGTGTTGTAGGCGCTGATCCATCCGCGGGCGGAACGGACTGCTTTATTGCCAAATATGATTCATCAGGCAATCAGCTCTGGATGCATCAGTTCGGTTCCACTGGCAGCGATTTCAGCTCCGGCATCGCGGTCGATAACACCGGTACCGCCTTCGTTACCGGGACAACTGACGGAACCATAGACGGTCAAACAAATGCAGGCGGGTACGACGCTTTCATCGTCAAGTTTGATTCAGCAGGGACCAGGGCAGCGGTGCAGACACGCCTGCTCGGGACAGCCCAAAATGATTCGAGCGAAGCGATCACGATGGACGCTTCCGGCAATATCATAATCGCCGGATATACAGGTGGAACGCTTGCGGGTACGACTAATACCGGTTTGTATGATCTATTCGTGGCGAAATACGATCAATCCGTCACCCAGTTGTGGATCAGCCAGCGAGGGTCCATTGACGACGATCAGGCGTGGGATTTGGCCGTCGATTCATCAGGAAATGTGTTCGTAGCCGGCGGTACGTACAACGGACTTGATGGATTTGCGAACCCCGATTCGACCGGATTTACGTCAGACCTGTTCATCGTAAAATACAGTGCTTCAGGCGCCTGGCAGTGGACGAGGCAGGCAGGGACCAGTGACAACGACAGTGCCAACGGAATTGCCACTGACTCTGCAGGAAATATCTACGCAACAGGAGGTACCGCGGGCGGATTCGACGGAAATACCAGCAGCGGCGGGTATGATTTGCTTATCGTAAAGTACAACGCTAACGGTGAGAAACAATGGACGCGTCAGAGGGGAACCTCGAGTGATGACGAGGGCATGGCAATCGCGGCAGGCAGCAACGGCAACGTGCTCGTGACCGGTTATACGGTTGGCGACCTGGACAAAAATATCAATAAAGATAACGACCCATTAGTTGAAACCTCTGATTGCTTTGTTATGGAATTCGACCCGACCGGGCAAAAGCAGTAAGAGTAGATTTCAAGTTCAGATCATTGCATGTGAGGTCATTCACGAATGTCTAAGTTTAAAAAGTTGTTCAAGCCTACCGCCTTTAAAATCGGACTGTTCCTCACGTTTGTCACGCTCATTGTGTATGCGATGGGTTTTTCATTTTTTAATACCATGGAGCTCAAGGCATACGATCTGCACTTTTTGACCAGGGGCAAGGTAGCCCCCGGTGACGAAGTAGTCATTGTTTCGATTGACCAGAAGAGCGTCGATACGCTTGGACGGTGGCCGTGGCCTCGCTACCGGATAGCGGAGCTTATTGACAGCCTGAACAAGTATGAAGCGAAAGTGGTCGCTTTCGACGTGATCTTCGCTGAGCCGGACGATAGCTCCGGAGTGAGCGTCATGAGGACGTTCAAGGAGCGCTTCGGGGACCGGGGCCTGCGTACGGCCTTCGAACAGGCAGAAAAAGAAGCGGACAATGATGCCAAGCTTTCTTCCGTTTTGAAGAGAAGCCCCTCGGTCATCCTCGGGTATTTTTTCTTTACCTCGGATGACGAAGTCAAGCATCTCAAGACGAAAAGCGAGAAGTTCGCGGAATACCGTATTCCTTCACGCTACTCATCAATCCGTTACCTGGACAAGGGGACTCGCGACCTGAGCGTTCCTTTAGCCTTCGCGGTCGAAAGAAATATTCCCATAATATCGGACGCTGCAGCCGATTTCGGCTATTTCAACATCGTTCCCGACGAAGACGGGACGGTTCGATGGGTCCCGCTCGCAATTAAGTACAACAGCGATATGTTTTCACATATCTCGGTGGAGGCCGTGCGAAAGTATATGGGATCGCCGCCATTGATCATAAACGCGGCGGAGTACGGTATAGATTCGATCCAGATCGGAAAGAAGACCATTAAGACCGATGAACGGGGCAGACTCCTGATCAATTTCAGGGGAGGGGACAAAACATTCCCGTATTATTCTGTTTCGGACGTTCTGGCCGGTACGGTCCCGGTCTCGGCGTTAAAGGACAAGATCGTGCTTGTAGGAGCGAGCGCGATCGGTATCTATGACATGAGGGTCGTTCCGTTTTCCGGGACTTTCCCGGGTGTGGAGATCCATGCAAATATAATTGACAATATTCTCAGGGAAGACTCCATAAGCAGGCCCGACTGGATCGTTCTCTTTGATCTGGCGGCAATCATACTTATCGGACTTTTTCTGTCCTGGATCATTTCAAAGACGCGCCCTCTCTATGCCACGCTCTTTACGGTCGGCATTATCGTCAGCTATGTACTCGTGAATGACTTCATTTTCAATGCGTGGAAAACCTGGTTAACCCAGGTGTATCCCGTATTTACGACTCTTTCCGTGTTCGGCGGAGTCACAACCTATCGGTTCATGACAGAGGAAAAGAAGAGGCGCGAGATAAAAGACGCGTTTTCCCGTTATGTCGCGCCTTCCCTGGTCAGCCAGATCCTGAAGGATCCGGCAAAACTCGTTCTCGGCGGCGAAGAGCGCCGCCTGACGGTCCTGTTTTCAGACATCAGGGGTTTTACCACGATCTCCGAGGGGTTGACGCCCCAGGCCCTGGTAAAACTGATAAATGACTATCTGACCCCCATGACGGAAATTGTTCTGAGAAACGGGGGAACAATAGATAAATATATGGGCGACGCGATAATGGCATTCTGGGGAGCGCCCGTATGGCAGGAGGACAACTCGATCAGGGCCTGCAAGGCAGCACTCGACATGATGGACGAGCTCAAGGTGCTCCAGGCCGCGTTTGAAAAGGCCAACCTGCCGAAAATAGACATCGGCATCGGTCTATCGACCGGCAATCTCACCGTCGGCAACATGGGGTCTACGACCAGGTTCGATTACACCGTCATGGGAGATTCCGTTAACCTGGGCTCCCGCCTTGAGGGGTTGAATAAAGAGTACGGCACTCATATTATCGTTCCGAAATATACGTATGAGGATGTAAGAAACGAATTCGTTCTCCGGCACCTCGACCTGATACGGGTAAAAGGCAAGACAATACCGATCAGGATCTACGAACTGATGGGGCACAAGGCGGACGGCAGGCTGTTGGAGATCGCCGGCCTGTTCGAGGCCGGGCTTGCCGCATATCGGAAGCAGGACTGGATAAAGGCTGATAAATTTTTTAATGAAGTGCTGGCAAAGAACCCCGGTGACGGCCCTTCAAAGACGTTCCTTTCCCGGATCGAGAGCCTGCGTAAGACAGAACTGCCGCGGGACTGGGACGGCGTATTTGTAATGACGAAGAAATAGTGTCAAAGTGTCATAAACCGGACACTAACCCGGATACAGTCAAAAATAGCGTCAGAGAGCGGCTGAACTCTTTGGCGCTTTGCTTTTTTCTTGACAAACTACCTGAAATCTCATAAAATTCGCTTTTACAAAACAGAACAGAGGCTCGTAGCTCAGGGGGAGAGCGCTTGCTTGACACGCAAGAGGTCGGCGGTTCGAAACCGCCCGGGCCTACCAGTTAAGTCGGGTGAAAGCAAGTAGCTTTCTGCTGCTCGGTTATAATCTAACCATGATCCCGTTTTCGTAAAGTTATCTTCTATGTTATCTATCTTATGAGTGACATACAACTCAGGCTGCCTGACGGTCAGGACAAAAGTATGCCATCCGGCATCACCGGTCAGGAAGTTGCCGAGAAAATCGGCTCTCGCCTCGCTAAAGACGCGCTTGCCATTAAAGTAGACGGTCAACTTCAGGATCTCAACGTCCCCGTTGATCACAACGCCGCGATAGAGATAGTTACCTTTTCTGCGCCGGAGGGCCGCGAAGTGTACTGGCACAGTACCTCGCATTTGATGGCCCACGCGGTAAAGCAGCTCTTTCCGCAGGCGAAACTCGCCATCGGTCCCGCGATCGAGGAAGGGTTCTACTACGATTTCGATCTCGATCGTCCGTTTACACCGGAGGACCTCGCGAAGATCGAGAAGAAGATGGCGGAGCTTGCAAAGGCTGCTGCGCCGATCAGAAGAAAAAACATTTCCAAGGCAGAGGCCTTGTCGTTCTTTCAAAAACTGGGCGAACCATATAAAACCGAACTCATCAGCGAACTGCCCGATAATACGATCACGGTGTACGAGCAGGGCGATTTCGCAGACTTGTGCAGAGGCCCGCATGTGGGGTCCACCTCGAAGATAAAGGCCTTCAAGCTTCTTTCCGTTGCCGGAGCATATTGGCGGGGCAACGAGAAAAACAAGATGCTGCAGCGGATTTACGGCGTTTCTTTTCCGGCCAAGGACGCTCTCGACGCGTACATTACCCGTCTGGAAGAGATCAAGCGGCGTGACCATCGCAAACTCGGCAAGGACCTGGATCTCTTCTCGGTTTCCGACGAAGTGGGCGGCGGCCTGGTATTGTGGCATCCGCGCGGGGCATTGATACGGAAGACGATAGAGGACTTCTGGCGAGACGAGCATCAGAAGAACGGATATGATTTCGTGTATTCCCCGCACGTGGGACGCGCAAACCTGTGGGAAACGTCCGGCCATCTCGGCTTTTACCGCGAGAACATGTATTCGTCTATGGATGTGGAAGGGCAGGAGTATTACGTAAAGCCGATGAACTGCCCGTTTCATATCATGATTTATAAGAACAAGCTTCGGTCGTACCGGGATTTGCCGATGAGATTTGCGGAACTGGGGACAGTCTACCGGTTCGAGCGTTCGGGCGTGCTGCACGGTCTTTTGCGGGTGCGCGGATTCACGCAGGACGACGCGCATATTTTCGTGGCGCCCGAGGAGATGGAAACAGAGGTCATCCGGGTGATAGACTTTGTAGTAAAAATGCTCCGCACCTTCGGGTTCGAGGATTTCAAAGCATACATCGCGACGCGGCCGGAAAAGTCCGTGGGCGATAATGCTGTGTGGGAACAGGCAACGCAGGCCCTTAAAGTCGCTGCCGATAAAGTTAGTCTTGGATACGAGATAGACGAAGGCGGGGGCGCATTCTACGGTCCTAAAATCGACATCAAGATCAAGGACGCTCTTGGACGTCTCTGGCAGTGTTCGACGGTACAGTTCGACTTCAATATGTCCGAACGGTTCGATATGTCATTCATCGGTGTCGACAACCAGGCCCACCGTCCGTACATGATCCACCGGGCGCTGCTCGGTTCGATCGAGCGGTTCTTCGGCATGCTGATCGAGCATTACGCAGGTGCGTTTCCGGTCTGGCTCGCGCCGGTCCAGGCAAAGGTGATGTCGATCAGCGATAAGCAGTTTGAATATGCGAAAGGCGTCCGCGATAAACTGCTAGCCGCAGGTTTACGGGCGGAACTCGACACCCGGTCGGAAAAAATAGGGTTCAAAATCCGTGAGGCAGCGCTCGAAAAGGTGCCCTATATACTGGTAGCCGGTGACAAGGAAGTGGAGCAGAACGGGGTTGCGGTGAGGGAACGCGGCGGAAAAGATCTCGGTGTAATGCCGCTTCAGGATTTCATCGATAAAATTCTCAAAAAAATTAAAGATAAAAGCATAGCAATAGAAATCTAAGGGGGTGATTATTTATCAGTAAAATTACAACAAGAATCAATTACATGATCAAGGTAAAGGAAGTCCGTGTGATCAGCGCAGACGGTGAGCAGCTCGGCATTCTCGACACCCGGGAAGCGATTAAAAGGGCCGAGGAGGCTGGTCTTGACCTCGTTGAAGTGGCGCCGACGGCCAAACCGCCGGTTTGCCGCATCATGGATTTCGGCAAGTACAAATATGAGCTTGCCAAAAAAGCGCACGAGTCCAGAAAGAACCAGACGGTCATCATTGTGAAGGAAATCAAGCTGAGGCCCCGAACTGATGAACATGATGTCCAGTTCAAACTGAACAACACCAAGCGCTTCCTTGAAGACGGGAACAAGGTCAAAGTCAGTGTCATGTTCAGGGGAAGAGAAATGGCGCATACCTCGATGGGAAGGGCCGTACTGGATCGCATCGTTGCCGAGCTTCAAAACGACGCCGTTGTGGAGCAGCCGCCCCGTATGGAGGGGAAGAACATGACCCTGCTGCTCGGACCCAAAGCGAGTAAACCGTAATACCGCATCACGTGAGTGAATTCCGCGGAGAGGAAAAACCTCCGCTGTAAACATATTGACTATTCGATATAACATAAAGATGCAGGCGCTACACTAGCGCATGCGTAATACTTAGACCGGGTGCAAGAAGGGGAAATGAAATGGCAAAGATGAAATTAAAGACAAACCGCAGCGCCGCAAAAAGATTGAAGGTCACCGGTTCGGGAAAGATCATGAGACGTAAGGGCTGGAAGGGGCACCTGCTGTCGGGCAAAAACTCGACCCGCAAGAGACGCCTGACCGGGTCGCTGGAAGTGCACAAGGACAATCTGAAAAATGTAAAAGCGATGCTTCCGTACGCCTAACGCGTAAAAAGATTCAGTATACAGGATGCAGAACAGAAGCTGGTTTTCTATTGTGTATCGTGGATCCTGCATCGTGCATCAGGATTAATTCGAGGAGGTCACAAAGCAATGCCTAGAGCTAAAGGCGGCCCCAAGACGAGGGCCAGAAGAAAACGGGTGCTCAACCTGGCAGAAGGTTACTGGGGAGCAAAATCGAAGCTGTTCAGAAGTGCAACAGAGGCGGTCGACCGCGCGCTCAAATACGCGTACAGGGATCGGAAGGCCAGGAAAAGAGATTTCCGGAGGTTGTGGATCGCGCGCATCAATGCGGCGGCCAGACTGAACGGTATGTCCTACAGCAGGCTGATTGCCGGACTTACGAAAAACGGCGTGGCCATTGACCGAAAAATACTCGCCGATCTTGCTGTTTCGGACCCGGCTGGTTTTACCAAGATTGTAGAGACGGCCAAAGCTGCATCCTAGCAGAGATCCGAGCGTCAGTCAAAGTGTCAAAGGCCCCCCAGCGGGGCCTTTTTTTGTTGACATCTCCCGATAATTCGGTTAAAAAACGAATTAATTATGAAGAGTTATGGCCGTCTTATCGCGGCCTCCGTAGCATGCTTTATCGTGCTGCTCATTTCCGTTCCTGCCTACCCGTCTTATGATTCAGAAGCCGGGCGCAAATACTCTGTCGCCTGCCAGCGTCTGTTCGATCTCAGGAAATCCTCGAACAAAAAGAAATACCGCTCGTACTGGATCGATTGCGTTCGTACCTTCGAACTGGTCGAAAAGCAGTATCCCAAAAGCCCAAGCGCCGGGGACGCCTGCTTCGATCGGGCACAGGTATATTCAGAGCTCTATCAATTCAATAAATATTCCCGCGACCTCAATGAATCAATCTCAACCTACGACAAGTGCTGGTCCCTGTATCCCGGCCATGCCAGGATTCCGGAAGCCCTTTTTCGCAGCATAGAACTGACAGCCGGCTACAAAAAAGACGGCGCCCTTGCGCTTAAGACATACACACGGCTGGCGCAAGCCTATCCGGACAGCGCATGGACCGAGCGAGCAAAAAAACTCCTTGGCGTGGGCACGGCAAAAGCGGCATCAGGGCTTCATAGCAAACACCATTCTCCTCAAGCAATCGCAACAGTGGGAAAAAAAGGCCAAATCGGCACTGTCAAAAGCATACGCCACTGGTCCGAGGGCGCGTATACCCGGATCGTGATCGATCAGACAAAACCGGTTGAGTACCATGTGCAGGAACTCAGAAACCCGGACCGTCTGGTGTTCGATATCCTGAATTCGCGCGCCGACAGCAAGTTAAGCAAAAACAATATATTCATCAATGACGGCATTCTGAAACAGGTTCGTGCAGGGCAATATACGTCCGACACAGTGCGGGTGGTTCTGGACCTTGCAAGCATCAAGAGCTATGCCGCGTTCAGGCTGCTGGATCCCCATCGTCTTGTTATCGATGTGACAGGTGAAACTGGAACTTCGGGCAATGGCCAGCCGTTGTCCGCCGGGACGGACAGCGTCAAAAATGGAACTGCGGAAAAAGCGGACGAAAAAAAGGGCCATGCGGTGCCCGGTATTCACGCTGCGCAGCCTGCCGAGCTGGAAAACGAGGGGAGCAGGCTTACCCTTTCACGCCAGATGGGTCTTAAAATAAAGACCATCGCGATTGATGCCGGTCACGGCGGACAAGACCCGGGCGCCATCGGAAAGAGCGGGCTGAAAGAAAAGCAGATTACGCTGGACATCGCAAAGCGCCTGGCGGTTCTGGTAAAACAGCGGCTCGGATGCAATGTGGTCATGACCAGGGACCGTGATGTGTATATCCCGCTTGACCAGCGGCCGTTCATCGCAAAGTCCCAGAACGCTGATCTGTTCGTATCCATCCATGTAAATGCAAACCGGAAGAAAAAGACAAGGGGCATCGAGACCTATGTGCAGGGGTTGAAGGCCTCGGACCGCGAGGCAATGGCGACAGCTGCCCGTGAAAACGCAATGTCCACGAGAAGTTTGAGCGAGCTGGATTCGGAAGTGGACAAGATGCTGAAGGACTTGAAGATAGATAACAAAATTGAAGAATCGATTCAACTCGCGGGCACGGTCCAGGGCTCGCTTATCGATATGATGAAACCGCTCCAGCGCGGCATTGTGAACCACGGAGTCAAGAGCGCTTTTTTTTATGTTCTGATGAATACCAATATACCGAGTATTCTTGCCGAGGTGGGTTTCATCAGTAACGCGGAGGAGGAACAGCTGCTCCGCAAGGACTCGTACCGACAAAAGATAGCAGAAGCGCTTTTTGAAGGTGTAAAAAAATACATGGATGCCCGCTCCCCGCAGATAGTGGGAATATGACTCGATTGCGGAATGTGGAATCGGAAAGTTTTCAAGTCATATCCGCAGATTACGCTGATTTCGCAAATGAAAAGGCAGAGTAACTAACTGCAAGAACCCCTCATAACTTTCGGATTTGAAGCGCAACAAAGCGCAACAAACTGAAATTTTCGTTAATACCCCAAAAATACCCTGAAAAAAACTTGCTTTTTATCATCTTTTGCTATTTAATTTGAGTCAGATGCTTTAGTACGAGAAATTTAGATTCTTTTATTTTTTTCCAAAAAAATCAAATGCTTATCAGCGTCTTCCGTCTTAATTCAGCGCATGAAGTCTGCTGATAATATGCAGCGAAAAGGAGAATCTTATATGAAAAGGCAAAAAAATACAGTTAATAATGTGATAGCAGGTTATTCACTGTTACTCCTCCTCCTTTTTTCATTGAGTTGCAATAATAACAGGTCAAGTGGATTAGCTGAATTAAAAATTACTTTTCACGATACGCTCGTAGAGGGTAGCACGATAAGCAGAATTGATATGAGGGTTATTGAAACACAAATTATCGATATAAACGATAACAAGATTGTAATTTCTTCTGAGCCACAATCCTTTAATCTGCTTGATCTGACAAATAACAATCCGGTGGTTCTTGCACACACCATGGTGGCGCCCGGTCTTTATAAACAAATTCGTCTGATCCTTGATTCGAATACTACAATTACTTTCACCGATGGAACCCGGCAGCCTCTTATTGTACCGAGTGGAGAGCAGACAGGCATAAAAATAGACGGCATTTTTTCAATTCCTTCTGGCAAGCTTTATACTCTTGATATCGATCTCGACCCGGGTCAATCGGTGCATTATGCGCTTGGTCAGGGCTATATGTTGAAGCCGGTAATCGCGATCTCCGGCAGCGAAGTGAATACAGGTAATTATTTCTTTGCTGGCAGTCACAATAGTTCTGCATTTGTCGTTGGTATTAATACGGATGGTTCAATGAGTGCTAAAACAGCGCAATATCCAAAATATGTTGTTACAGGCTATTATATTCACGATGGTGTCAATCGCACTCTTACTATTGTGCCTCAGGAAGTTACTTGTCCAGGATGTTCTCGTAAAGAACGTTTGAAGATGAAACTCTTTGCTGATGTTCCTCCATCACAGACATTTAACATAACAACTTTTGCAGCGGATTACATAAAATTGAAAGATGTTTCTGAAGAATATAATCTTTTTCGGGTATCTTCTTTTGACTTAAATTATTCACTCCCTACGAAAGATTTTACAATCACAACAACTGTTCCTAATGAACTCTGGATCGGGAAAACCATTGTTGGCCAAATTGCGCCTGAGGAAGGAGAGGGTCGTACCTTTTTATCTGTTGATACGATTCCCGATAGCTTAACCGTAAGTTTTAATTTTTCTATTCCCTTAAGCGAATTTGTTGGTTCTTCGAGAAATTACATCCTTTTGATTGCGATTGTTAATGAAGAATCTGATTTAATTCTGAGTTCAAATAGTAGAGTCACCAGCCTTCAAAATCTTATCGCACATAATACAGGTAATGCCATATTGCTTCGAGTATACCGTGATGCGTTGGCTCCAATGCCGCTCAATGTGCCATTTATTGCAACGACTCTTTAAAACTTAAAAGCGACTCTTTAGAACTTAAAAGTGAGAATAAGTAAATGAGAGGAGAAACATATGAAGTCGGCAAAACTCTGGATAATGCTTCTCGTCATCAGCTTTTTTATAGCGGGATGTACTGACAAACCCGGACCACTTGCTAATAATATGAGCCGAATACAAGTTATATGCATGGGCCTTGATTCTCTCGATATCGAGATTGTTGATGCTTCAACTGACAATCGCGTAGGCGACTTGCAGCAGATTAGCTGCGTCCTTTATAGTGAATTCAATTATGATGTGCCTGTGCCGCCCTATGTTTATAAGGTGCGACAGATAGATGATAACGATAACAGAATTCTTCTTGACACGGTAACATTTAATGCTGCCGGTGAAACCCAAACAGTGCGGATTGAAATTTTTAATAAGAATAAAACAGAACCAGTGGAAATTTAGACTAATCAATCAGCGGCGGGAGTTTGTTATATGATTTTACAAATGGAGAAAAATATGCTTAAGCGAATCTTAATTCTCTCGTGCATTTTATTATGTTTAACCCTGCCCCAAAAAAGTAATGCTGAGAATCATCAGTTAGATAATTGGTATCTAGGGTTAGGTCTCGGCACCGCTATCGATGCGAGATATGAGAGGGATAATCAATATTCAATTACTTTTGATAAAGCAATGGACGCTAATGGATTCGACAAGACACCGAAAGTAACCGCTAATTTAAAGGCCGGAATCAGAATATATCCGAATACTTTTTTTGGTTTTGATTACACCGCTGTAAGACAGGAAGGGGAAGCTATAGGTCTATCAGGTAAAATTGAAGGCTCCCTCCAGATAAGTAATTATTTTTTAATGTTTACACACTATCCAACAGGAGAGAGGTTTTTTATCAGGGCTGGGGGTGGAAGATCGGATTTTATAGCGACATTTAGCGTATCAGGTTCGACAGGAACAAGCAGAATTCATGGATATGGGCTTTTGGGCGGCGTGGGCTATGCCATACCGCTCGGCGAACGCCTGAAAGTCTCACTTAATCTTGATTATTCGCGACAATTCTATTCAGGTCACGAAGGAGAGCCTGATGGATCATCTTTTACTGCAGTGTACCTTGGAATTGGTATTAATTGAGAATAAGGATGAAAATAATGCGATTACTTTCTATCTTAGCAGTTTTTCTGATGCTAACAACAAACTGCGCGACCGCAAGAACTGTAACTCATTTCAGTGAGGGGAGCCCTTTGATCTACAGCGGCACCAGGCTTGATATTCACGCAATCTCAAAGAATGAACGCGTTCTTCAAAGGTATAAACAAAAGCATGGAGTAGAACCGCCTAGCTATCCCAAACTCGATCTCCCATTCAGTTTTCTTCTTGATACGCTCGTGTTTTTTCCTGTCGTCTTGCCTTTTGTTCTGTATAGGGTCGTTTTCGAGTGAAACTTGCGATAGTCAAACACCTGAGCCCATCTTAATTACTCACGTCAATTCTAATCAGGTCACAGATCTAATCAGGTCACAAAAGCGCCAGATGAAATGTGATCCTGCTTAGTTCCCTTTATAGGAGTCGACGATGAAAATTCGTAATTATTTCCCTCCAGGTTGCCGGCATCTGCTCCTTGCCATATTGGCGACTCTTCAGTTCTCTGCGTCTGCGTGCCTGGATTTGAAAAAAAATGAGGACACAGAAATCAACGCCGCAATCACGGAAATAGTTACGCCCTTCTCCGCTGTGAACAGCGAATTCGACGATTTCAACTCCGGACCGGGACCCATTCTGGAGGGGTATTTCCCATTGTACTTTTCTTCAAACAGGGATACCCAGGGAGGGACTTTTGATATTGAAAGTATGCTCGTCCATGGATACTATAATCGTCAGAATGACGGGGATTTCAGCATGGAAGTGTCACCTGTGTCTGGTGATATGGTTTGGCCGGGGACCAATTCTCCTTCGAATGAATACGGTCCTGCTTTAGTGTACCTATCCGAGAACGAAAAACTCTATTTATATGCGAGCGATATGAACGGGGATTTAGATATTTATCATCTTGAAAGTGATGGAATTGTCAACGTATCGAACGCTCTCAACTCAACATCTGATGACGCCTATCCTACGTTCGGTCCGGACAACTCGATTTATTTTACCTCGAATAGAGGAGGGGATTTCGACATCTATCAAACTACTGTCCCGGAAGGAGCAGATGTACTGACGTGGTTAACGGGCACGGGGAATGTAATTATAACAAAAGACGAGGCTTTGAGCACCTCAAATAATGACAAATGCCCTTACATAAATGGAACACTCCTCGTTTTTACGTCGGACAGGCCCGGCGGGTATGGCGGGTACGATCTCTACTATTCAACATATGGCACGGGCGGATGGTCGACGCCTGTTAATTTCGGCCAATCCATCAATACGGCTTATGATGAATATCGCCCCGTTGTTGTCTATGCGTGGGGTTATTCAAATGATTTAATGATTTTTTCTTCAAACCGTCCCGGCGGCAAAGGCGGGTTTGATCTATATTATGTCGGAATTCCAAAAAAGACGAGATAATCTCGTTTCGATTGCATATTCAGGAGAATTCGGCCAGCGATTCCCAGAGCGGCCCTTTAGCAGCTGCATTGGGTATGGGTTCCGTCTTCGCAATTCCCACGATGACAGTCCTTGTTGGGAATCCTTGGGTTCAATTATATTTCAGTCACCGTTAACTGATGCAATAGAATACGGTAGACAGCATGCAGTAAGCAGCGTGAATCAGCTTTTTTCGCGTGTTTTGTATCCCTGTCTCCAGTCTACTGTCTGTTGTCTACCGGGTTTTCGCTTTTCGTTCCGCTGCTCATGATGAGATAGGACTCGATGAACTGGTCGATATCTCCGTCCATGACCGCTGTTACCTGGCCGACTTCAACGCCGGTGCGATGGTCCTTGACCAGTTGATACGGCTGGAACACATAGGACCTGATCTGGCTCCCCCAGGCAATGTCTTTCTTCTCACTGACCAGCTTGCCGAGTTTTTCTTCTTGTTCCTTCTTCCGTAATTCATACAGCCGTGAGCGCAGCACTTTCATGGCCACATTCTTGTTCTTGAGCTGCGATCGCTCGTTCTGACACTGTACGACGATGTTGGTCGGAAGATGCGTGATCCGGACTGCGGAATCGGTTTTATTCACGTGCTGACCGCCTGCGCTCGACGCCCGGTATGTGTCAATGCGCAGTTCCTTATCGTCGATTACGATGTCGATATCGTCTTCGACCTCCGGGTATACAAATACCGAGGCAAATGAGGTATGTCTCCGCTTGTTGGCGTCAAATGGAGATATGCGGACGAGGCGATGGACCCCGGCCTCTGCTTTCATTCTGCCGTAGGCATAATCCCCGGAAACCATGAACGTGACCGATTTGACGCCGGCTTCTTCGCCGTTCTGGTAATCGAGTATTTCGGTCCGGTAACCGCGCTTCTCGGCCCAGCGGAGGTACATTCTCATGAGCATTTCAGCCCAATCCTGGGCCTCGGTGCCGCCCGCGCCAGGATGGATTGAAATGATGCCGTTAGAAAGGTCCTGCTCGCCGGACAGAAGCGCCGCAACCTCGGCGGTCGCTATTTCATTCATAATGACATCGTTTTCCCGCTGCAACTCGGAGCGCATCGAATCGCCGCCTTCTTCTGAAGCGAGCTCGGCCATGGCCTCGAGGTCCCCGACACGCCGTGAAATGGACCTCCAGTCCCTGAGCGAGCGCTCGATCGCCGCTTTTTCCTTCAGTATCGCGTTTGCTTTGTCAGTATTATTCCAGAATCCGGCTGTTTCCGTGAGGCGGGTAAGCTCGGCTAGTTTTGCTTCCTTGACCGGGGTGTCAAAGATGCCTCCGCAGGATTTCGAGCCTGTTCTTGATCTCGTCGATTTGCTGTTTCAGATCTTCTATCAGCATGAAATTCTCCTGGCTGCTTTTCTCGGAATGGTGTCCGTTTAGTTTCGGAATTATATCACACAGAAGGGAAAAAACAAAGTATCGGTGAATATCAATGTTTACGAGCCGGATTCACATCAGGAGTCCGCTTGTATGTAAAGAGCAGTATCGCCAGGCTGAACAGGAGACACGCGTAGGAAAAAAGGTCCCCATGGCTGGTATAGAATGTTCTTGTAGTGCCGGGTGAAAGCCGGCCTGTCATGACGGCTTCGGTGAACAGAGGGGAAACCGCGAGAATGTTTCCGCGAGAGTCGATGAAGCCGGAGATGCCGGTATTTGCAGCGCGCGCTATGGGCACGCGGTTCTCGATTGCCCGGAATACTGCCATGGAAAAATGCTGGTACGGTGCTGCGGTTTTACCGAACCATGCATCGTTCGTAATTGTCGTAACTATGCGTGCTCCGTTGTCGACAAACCTTCGTACGAGATCGGGAAAGATGATTTCATAGCAGATGACGGTGCTCACTTCAACACTCCCGGAAGCGGCAACAGGGATCGTCATCACCGTATAATCTTTTCCGGATTCGAAATCGCCGATTGCCTGGACCATTTTCTCTACGAAGAAAAGAATTTTTTTCACAGGCACATATTCTCCGAAGGGCACAAGGTGATGCTTATGATAGACCTGGTCGATGTCGCCAGTCTTCGAAAGCAGAAATGCGGAGTTGCGCAGGGCAACCTGCCTCTTCGGTCGAAGCTCGTATGTAGGGCTTCCGAAGAGGAGGGGAGTGCCGTTTTCCTTGACGAATTCCTTGAGATCGGAGGTCAGCTTCCGATCTACCGGATTATCACCGGTAAAATAGAAGGGCATCGCGGTTTCCGGCCAGATCACGAGCGCCGGATTGTCCTTAAGCGCATTCCGGGTAAGCCGGCGGTAAACCGCTATCGTGGCTGCCTGGTACGCAGGATCCCATTTTTTGTCCTGTTCGATGTTTCCTTGAACGACCGCTATTGACAGGCTTTCAGGACTCATCGGCGCGCGCAACTGGTGATAGCCGTAAGCCAGGACGAGCACCAGCATGATCGAGGAGACAATGATACCGGCGTAGCGTCTCCTGTCCAATATGAATTCAGACAGCGAAACATTGACGAGAACAATCAGGAACGAGACGCCATAAACGCCGGTTATGTCAGATATCTGGATGACCGGCAGAGCTCGGTACTGAGAATAGCCGAGCAGCGACCACGGAAAACCGCTGAAAACATAGGTGCGCGCAAGCTCGAGTGCCGTCCAGAGCGCGGGCGCGGCGACAAAGACAAGAGACGGGTAGCGGGGCTTCAAACGGACAACGGCTGCAGCGAACAGGGCGAGGTAAAGCGCCAGGTACGCGCACAGCAGCAAAGTTATTAACGAAGCGGGAATGAGCGGTATGTTTCCGAAAAAATGCACGGAATTGGTGACCCAATGGACAGTCCCGGCGAAATAGACTATTCCGGTTATGCCGCCGAGCTGGAAGGCCGTTTTGACGGACTGTTTTTTGAGAGCCAGGAAAAGAGGGATAAGGCCGATCCATGCGAACAGGTGCATATCGACCGTGGGAAATGTCATCGCGAGCAGCAGACCGGATGCCGCGGCGAGAGCGCTACTGCGAATGTTCATTCTATTTTGCCGCCCTTTGCTCCTGCATCCACTTGAGAAGACCTTCTTTCATGCTGCTGTTGATACATGTTTCGTTTGAGGATGCCGCAAGAACGACCTGAGGCGGGGGTGAGGGTTTGGCTTTGTGAACAGGGGGTTTGGAATTTTTCATTGCGCTTTTCGCCTGTGGCTGCCGGATTACGGTTACAGGAGAAGAACGCCTTTGCTCGTCATGTCCCGTCATGCTTAAGCAGGAAACGGCATGGCGATACACGATCTCGCGCTTCTGATCCTCGAGTATTATAACGTAACTGTCAAAAGCTCTGATTTTGCCGGATACCCGTATTTTGTTCTGGAGAGTAATGGTTACCGGAATCTGATCAGCCAGATATGTCTGCAGCATTCTATCGAGGAGATTTGTTTCCATCGTTCACCTCAACGATTGATCGTCGTGATCGAATGTTTATAATATAAATGCTGTCTGCCGCCTTCTTTGAGCAGAATGGTAAAACTGTCGTATGCCTCGATGGTGGCTTTTATTCGCTGGGCGTTTATGAGGAAGAACGTGAGCTGCTGATTTTCCCTGATCGCTTTGTCCAGAAATTCCTGCTGGATGTTCGGCCTTCCGGTGGTGGCCGTATCAGAGGGTTCTTCCGCCGTATTCTGGGCTGTCGACACGGGAGCAACCGTGAGGAGGGGCTGGAAAACGGAGAGGTAGGAAATTTCCTGCTTCAGAATGGTCACGATCCTGCCGTTTTCTTCGATATTGATTTCGTACCGGCCGATATCCCGGATAGTTCCCTGATGCTCGGTCTTATTCATCTGGCCGATAAAAACGTTAACACCGCTTGTCTGGGCCTGCGACAGGAACTGCTGCTCGATAGATGCCCTGGACGACTCTTCTTTCATTACTTCCATTACCTAAAATGATATATTAATTTATCGGCTTTTGCAAGATTTTTTTATGTATTGACTTTTACCGGTGTATGCCATATATTTTTTCCATCATGTACGAACTCATGATCGAATCCAAATTCGCTGCTGCGCATCAGCTGCGCGGCTATCGTGGCAAATGTGAACGGCTCCACGGCCATAACTGGCGCGTAACCATGGCGGTGACGGCCGAACGGCTGAACGAGCAGGGGCTTGCGGTTGATTTTCAGGACCTGAAAAAATATCTCAGGGAAGTGCTTGACCAGCTCGAGCATACCTTTTTGAACGATATATTTCCTTTCACCCAAATCAATCCTTCGTCCGAGAACCTGGCAAAATGGATCTATGACACCATGGCAAAGAAAATCAACGATGAAAACCTTGAAGTCAGCAGTGTTACCGTGTGGGAATCGGATACCGCCTCCGCCAGCTATTTCGATTAATTGTTTGATTTCCGTCTTCACGTGAGAGTGGGCCAGATGCACAGAAAGACGGCAGTAAAAATACTCGACCTGTGCAGAAATTCGAACGTTGATAAAGCCGACGTCTTCCTTCGATCTTTTTCTTCCACGACTGTCGAAATAAAAGAGCAGAAGGTAGACGCGTTCGACCGCGCTCAGGATATCGGCGCCGGTCTCAGGGTGTTCGTTAACGGCCGCGCGGGTTTCGCTTTTGCCACCGATTTTACCGACAAGGCGGTTACGACATTTGTACGCTCGGCGATAACAAACGCTGAGAACGCCGAGCTCGATCCCTGGCAGGCGCTCGCACCAAAATCCCTGTCGCCGTATCGGACAGTATCTGTCTATGATCCCGAATTGGTTCGCTTGGGCGAGCGGGAAAAAATAGAGCGTGTCATGTCGATGGAACGCGAGGCTTTTGCCGTCGACCACAGGATAAAACGGATACGGAAAGCATCGGCAAGTTTCTCCGCAGCCCGGACAATCATCGTGAACACGAACGGCGCAGAGGTGGAGTACGAAAGCACCGCCTGTTCATCGAGCATCGAGGTCGTCGCGGAAGATAAGGGCGAGTCTCAAGCGGGATCCGAGTTCGATGTGAACCGGTTTTACGGGAAGCTTGAGATCGAGCAGGTCGGCCGCAAGGCTGCCCGGCGCGCAGTAGAGCTGCTCGGCGCCAGGCATATCGATTCGACGAAGGCTCCCGTGATACTTGATTCGATCGTCGCGCAGGAATTTCTTGCCATGATAGCCAGCGGGTTTTCGGCCGAGAACGTTCAAAAAAGAAAATCGCTGCTGATCGGAAAGCTCGGCCAACAGATTGTTTCCTCGGCGGTAACTGTATACGATGATGGTTTGCTTGAAGGCGGACTTGGAACGGCGCCTTCGGATGACGAGACAGTGCCTGTGCAAAAGAAAAAAGTCATCGATCAGGGCGTTCTCTCAATGTTCCTTCATAACATGTATACCGCAAACAAGGACAAAACAGTGTCCACCGGGAACGGTATGCGGGGCGGATTCAAGGGCGTTCCGGGCGTGGGCATAACGAACCTGTATATAGAGCCCGGAACCACGACGGTTGAAAACCTGATGAAGCGGGCGGGCAAAGGCCTCTATGTCATCGATGTCATGGGTATGCATACGGCAAACCCGATATCCGGAGACTTTTCTATCGGCGCAACCGGTTTCTGGATAGAGAATGGTAAAAAAGCGTATCCGGTACGCGAGGTCACAATCGCAGGAAACATCCTGGACCTCATGATGAACGTGGATACTGTCGGCTCCGATATCCGCTTCTCAGGCAGGATCGGCAGTCCCTCACTTCTTATTAAAGAACTTTCCATTGGCGGGAAATAACCCGTTATTCCTAATAAATACAATATCTTATTGTAATTATTGATTAATTAGGTAGCGCTGCCAATTTAATCAATAAAAACCTTCATATACGACCCCTCTCTACTTTCGGTTAAAGCTTAAAATTATTGTTTTTTATTTTTGCAATTTTTAGCGGTTATGATATAGTTTAAAAGTATACCTCTTTGTCTAATACTTTATTATCAGAAATAACTCTTTTTTAAGAAAATAAATATAGAAAGGACCCGGATATCGTGTATAAGATTTTAACGGGTGTTGCACTTTTTAGTGCATTATCAATATCAACCGCCTTTACCCAACCTGATGAGGAAAGAAGTTTTCTTCTGCTGTATTTCAAAGAAGAAGAACTTGTCGTAGTTTCTCCTTCCCGGAGTCCAAAACCGGTATCTCAGGTGGCGGAGAACGTAACGGTGATCACGGCTTCGGACATTGAGCTTATGAATGCTCATACTCCGGCCGATGTGTTGAATTCAATCACCGGCGTTCAGGTATTGATGACAGGAGGCCCGGGGAGTGTTTCACAGGCCTCGATCCAGGGGTTCAACAGCCGGCATGTTTCCGTGTTCATGGACGGAATCCCATTGAACAATCTTTCTAATAATGTTTCTGACGTAGCATCTTTTCCTGTCCAGTATGTAGAAAAAATAGAGATCATCAAGGGACCTGCATCTTCAGCGTGGGGGTCGGCCCTTGGAGGCGTTATCAACATTATTACAAAATCTGCAAGCGACCAGGCGCCGAAAACAACCACATCCCTCTCGTACGGCAAGAGGAACACCGGCGACATTCGCGCCGAAACGTCCGGCAGGCAGGGAGGCTTCGGATACTATGTGAATGCAGGCAGGCTTCAGACGGACGGTTTCAAGCCTCATAATGATTTCTCGGGCAAAAATACCTATGCAAAGCTCAGCTACGATCTTTCAAAGAATACCAGCGCCCTTTTCACTGTCGGGTATGACAATCTTTCAAGAGGGGAGTTTGAGGATCTGTCGCGAAATATGTATAGAAATGATAAATTTGAGAGATTGTCAACGGCAGTTTCAATGAATTCGACACTAAATGAACAGACTTCCATTAACCTTTCTTTATGGCGCTTACACCAGACCTACGATTTTTTTTATTTCCAGCTTACGTCCGGTTCACAGCTTATGCAACAGAACTTCGAAGATTCCGGTTACGGATCCACCGCAAAGCTCTTCTGGAAAAATGCACTGCATAATGTTGTAACAGGCGTCGATTCTGATACCAGGACCATGGAGTCGAATACGCTGACCAGCGGAGAGCAGAAATTAACAAAATCAGCGTTTTTTATCAATGATACCATGTCATTCGGCAGGTTATCCGCTACACCCGGAATCCGCAGGGACCATACGAACTCGAATGGAGACTTTACCAGTCCGAGTTTTGGCATAACTTACAAACTGGCTGACTCAACTGTGTTGAGGGCGTATTCTGCCCGGGGTTTCAATATTCCGCCTCTCTCGGCTACTAACGCAAATCCTGATTTGAAGATGGAGAAGGTCTCCTCTTATGAGGTGGGGGCCGAAACCGCCGCCTCGAAATACTTCTGGCTGAAGTTCTCCGGGTTCAGGCACGAAATAAGGGATGCTATTACAGGCGCCCTCCCCGTAAACAGTGAAAAGCAAAGGCGACAAGGGATGGAAATCGAATTGAAAACCGCGCCTGCATATCACACTTCTCTTTCCGCAGGAGCGGCTTTTATCAATACAAAAGATCTTAATACCGGCGGCACCGTGCCCAATGTCCCACAGCGAACCTACGATCTGGGGCTTCAATACGACGATGAAAAAGCTCTCAAGGTTCTGCTTAAGGGCCACTATATTTACTGGAATTCCGATCCTTTCTTCATGGGAAAATACAATGCGTTCATTACGGACCTCCATGTGATGAATGATTTTTATACCCATGATGACCAAGTCCTCGCGATCTTTGTGGATATACATAATATCTTTAACGGGTCACAATATTTTGCTGAAGCGTACCAGAATCCGGAACGCTGGGTTGAAGCAGGAATACGCTATACATTTTAAACATACTCGGCTTTATAGCAGTCAAATTCACGAAGGAGGGTAAACTGACATGAAGAAGCGCATCGTGGTCTTGAAAAAGGGCATCGATGAATCCTTTGCATCTGAATGGCCCTGCTGCTGGGGTGGATTAATTTATTGGTAGCGTTTAGCCCCCTTTGAGGGAGAGCGGATTGCTCTCCCTCCTTCTTTCTGCCGATAAATATGAAATTATCTCGCTATTCCAAAACGTACCCCTGCGCCGAAGAGCGTGACTCTGTCGTTCTTTTTTCCACAAAAAAGACGTCCGCTGTTCTTGTGCCTTCCGCTTTAATTGAAGACGTTAAAAAAGGCAGCTTGTCCGTGGAAGAGAAGGAGACACTCTTGGAGCTTGACCTTATCGTCAACAATGGCGAAAATGAAAAGCGGGAGATGCTCGACTACGTGCAGAAGTTGAACGCCCTCAACAGAACGTTCAAATTCACTCTTGTCCTGAACCTCGATTGCAACCTGGGATGCACTTATTGTTTCGAGGGAACAAGGAAAGGGAAATTTTATCTATCCGACGAAACAGCAGACCAATTCATATCTTTTGTGAAGAGCAGGAATTATTCCAACAAGCAAGAGCTGAAGATTACTTTTTATGGCGGAGAACCGCTCTTGAGTACGGAGCGCATTGCGGATATTTCTAAAAAAATCGGGAATTTCGCTGAAAGCAAAGGCTTGAAATACAGCTTTTCCCTTGTGACTAACGGGACCTTCCTGACATCGAAAATCGTTGAGCGGTTAAAGCCACTCGGCCTTGAAAGCGCCAAGATTACCCTTGACGGTCCGGAACGCATCCATAATATGTACCGGCCTTTCAAGTCGGGCAAGGGCTCCTTTAATGTTATCGTGCAGAATATAAGGGAAGTGTGCGAGTCGCTGCAAGTACGCGTCGGCGGGAATTACACAAAAGAGCATTTTCGTGAATTTCCGGAGCTTCTCGACTACCTCGCACATATCGGGCTCACCTCTGAAAAGATTCACACAGTTAAATTCGACCCGGTCCTGAATGACAGAAGCGAGTTTGCCATGCCTGATTTCAGCGAAGGGTGCAATTGCACGGACGAACCCTGGCTCATCGACGCGGCCGTATATCTCCGGCAAGAGATATTGCAGAGAGGATACCATACCTCCAGCGTCGCTCCTGCTCCCTGCGTTATCGAGATCCAGGACAGTATTATCGTGCATTATGACGGCAGTTTCTATAAGTGTCCGGGATTGATCGGAAGAATGGACTTCTGTGTTGGTGATGTTAAGAGCGGGCTGACCGATTACCGCGAATCTCACGTTCTCGCCAACTGGAAGAACGATGAGTGCCTTGATTGCTGCTATCTGCCTCTTTGTTTCGGAGGATGTAAATATATGAATCTGCTGCGGGAAGGCTCTCTTTCGGGGCTGGATTGCAGAAAACAGTATTTCGATAAGGCGCTGCAATCGTTCATCCTGCAGGATATCCGATATAACAGTCTCTAAAATAGTCAGCGTGCTCCATGAAGAACGAAACGAAAAAAAACAATCATATAAATTGGTTTTTTCTCCTGCTCTCAGGGCTGATATTCTTATACTCATTCCTGTCCGCTTTCCCTGTTTACGCTACCGAAGTTGTCGTCATAAGAGAATCCGAAATCAAACCATACAGTAATGCAATTGAAGGGTTTAAAAGTGTTTGCAACTGCAGCGTGAAGGAACTGGAGCTGGCAAACGGAGTGATCGAGAAGGTGGCTAAAAACCGGCCTGACGCTGTTTTCGCGGTAGGAACGAAGGCATTCAGAAAAGCCAGGACCATTAAAGACATTCCGGTGATTTATTCCATGGTGATGCCGTCCGAACTTGCCGGATTATCAATGCAGAATACATACGGCGTAAGCATGGATGTTTCACCGCGCGAATCCCTTGGCACCATCATCAATCTCTTCCCCGGGGTCCGCCGGATCGGCCTGCTCTCCGACCCTCGGCAGACAGGTCACTTTGCAGAAGAAGCCGCCGCTGTTGCCCGCCCGCTCGGTGTCGTTCTCGTAATCAAGACTGTCCGTAATGCTCAACAGGTGCCTGAGTTACTGGACGAAATGCGAAACCAGATAGACGTATTCTGGATGCTGCCTGATACGACCGTTCTGAATGCCGATACAATCAATTATCTGATGCTCTTTTCTTTCCAGAATAATCTGCCGATATTCTCTTTTTCCCGTAAATACGTTGAGTTAGGGGCCGCAGCCGCCTTGAGCATAGATCCATTCTCCATGGGACAAAAGGCCGCGGAAATAGCCCGACAACTGTCAAAAGGGGAAAGACAGCCTTTTGAAACGTATGCGGAAGCCCGCCGCCTTACAGTAAATATGAAAATAGCTTCAAAAATAGGGATAAAATTCAATAATGATATCATTAGAAACGCCGAAAAATTGGAGTAGCAAGCTGCTCTTTTCTCCAAAGAAGAACCTCGGTATCCGGCTTTTCAGCACGGTAATTGCCATCATCATCACCCTGTTTCTTGCATACACCGTTTTCTCCGTAGTGCATGAGTCGAACAGGACCCGGGCAGAACTTGCGAAAGACGGTGAAACGCTTCTTAATATGCTTTCATACAGCGCCCGGGTGGGCGTGTTCGCGGAAAACAAAACGGTGCTGAAGGACGCCGCGGAAGGGGTTCTTGCCGAGCCTGACGTCATACAGGTCGCTATTTATAATTCCGAGTTGAAATTATTGTATAGCGCTGATAAAAAAAAGCGCAGGAAGCCTTTGTCGGGAACGGTCCTGACCGGGGATTCGATGACAATGATCCGTCCAAAACTGCATGAAATATCATTACGCGAAACCTCATCGACTGTCGAGTTAATAAAGAGCGTCATCCTGAAAATATATACCAACGGCGAGGAGACACTGTATCTCGAGAACGAGAAAGCAGAGACCAGGGACAGGGTAATAGGGTACGTAAAGGTGGTTCTCGAAAAAGAAGGTCTGAACCGTCAAATTCTGGACATATTGAAGCGTAATAGCGTCCTTGCACTTGTTTTTATAATTTCCAGCGTCATTGTGGTTTATTACAGCGTAAGAAAAATAACGAAGCCTCTCGAGAACCTTACGGAGAAGGTAAAGGAGCTTGGCAGCGGAAGAGAAATTCAGCCGATACCCGTCGAGTCCCAGGATGACATCGGCAGACTGTCCATGGCCTTTAATTCAATGGTCGAGGGGCGAAAGCGCGCTGAACACGCGGTGCGCGAATCGGAAAAAAAATACCGCGAGCTTTTCGAGGAGTCGATTAATGTGATTTTCATCATGGCTCCGGACGGCAGGATCATTGATATCAACCCCGCTGGGGTCTCGCTCTTCGGTTGCTCGAGCAAAGAAGAAGTGATGGCGCACAACATGCTGGACGACCTCTATGAGAACCGGGAAGAGAGGGCCACGTATAAGCAGGTTGTAGAGCGCGAGGGCTTTATCAGGGAGTTCCCCGTCAAAATGCGAAAAAAAGACGGACAACTGCTCCATATAGCGGTTACGGCTACCGCCGTGCGTAATGGCGCCGGTGAAATCGTTGCGTACCGCGGCATGCTGCGCGATGTGACGACTGAACGAAGCCTCGAGCAGCAACTTATGCATGCGCAGAAGATGGAAGCGGTCGGAAGGTTGACAGGCGGAATTGCCCATGATTTCAACAATATTCTAACCGCCATAGTAAGCTATGCTTATCGGCTGCAGGTCGGTCTTTCTCGAAAACAAGATGCCCTCGAATTAATGGCGACAAAAATCATGACGGCAAGCGAAAAGGCTGCCGGTCTCATCAGCAGCATGCTCACGTTCACGCGAAAACAGATACTCAACCCGAAACCGGTAGATCTGAACGAACTCGTGCAAAAGAACAGAGATATGCTTTCGAGGGTAATCGGTGAAGACATAGTCATGAAGATCAGACTGACGAAGGATAATCTCGTAATAAACGCGGACAGCGGACAGATAGAGCAAATCCTGATGAATTTCGTGGTAAACGCAAGAGATGCCATGCCGGCCGGCGGTGAACTGATCATCGATACGCAGCGATTCATGATGGACACAGAGTTTATCAGCGCGCACGGCTACGGCGTGCAGGGCGGGTATGCGGCGCTATCGGTGGCCGACACCGGTTGCGGAATGGACCCCGAAACAACAAAAAAAATATTTGAACCGTTCTTCACCACAAAGCAAATAGGCAAAGGGACCGGCCTGGGATTGTCAATCGTATATGGAATTGTTCAGCAGCACAACGGTTATATCGATGTGAAGACCGAACCGGCAAAAGGAACAACCTTTATCGTATATATACCACTGCAGCATGCGGATGCGGCACCGGCTGCACTGGAAGAACAAAATAATTATCGGGGCGGCTCGGAGACGATTTTAATCGCTGAAGATGAAGACTATGTCAGAGAAGGAACCGAATCCATTCTTCTGGAAGCGGGATATACCGTGATCACCGCAATTGACGGAGAGGAAGCTCTGGAAAAGTTTGTGGAGAGTAAAGACAAAATCAATCTTGCCATCCTCGATATGGTCATGCCCCGGAAGACCGGGATGAGGGTCTACCAGGAGATTAAACGATACCGCCCGGATTTGAAAACGATTATCATGAGCGGTTATGCGGCAGACCACGTTGATGCGAAGGCTCTCTCAGATCACGGACTTACATTTCTTGCAAAGCCCGTTCATCCAGGGACATTATTAAAAAAGGTCAGGCAAATATTGGACAGCCAGCCGCATTAACCTGATCACATTCCTTGGGTAGGTCCTCAGGGTTCGGCACAGTGCAATATGCCTCTTAACCATGAGTATTCACGATCAAACTATCAAGCTGCTAATCGTAGACGATGACCAACTGACCAGAGAAGGTCTCACTGCAGGTTTGTCGGCTGATCAGCAATTTATTATTCAGGAGGCAGGAGACGGATTCGCAGCAATCAAATGCTTTAACGGAGAAAGGCCCGACGTCGTACTGCTCGATCTGAAAATGCCTTTGATGAACGGCATTGAAACAATGAAGGAAATGAAGAAAATAGACAGGACGGTGCCTATTGTCATTATGACTGCCTATGGGGATATTCCGACTGCCGTAGAGGCCATGAAGTACGGAGCATATGACTTCACCGTCAAACCTCCTGATATGCATCTCCTGTTTACGATCCTTAAAAAAGCGGGCCGGTTACCAAAAGAAAAAGAGGGATCTGATCGTTCGACGGGGTTCGGTGCATCCGATGGTCTTCTCCGGCAGCGGTATGATTCACTGACATCCCGGGAGCGGGAAATATTCAGGATGACCGTACACGGGCTTTCGAGTATGGATATTTCCGAGCGGTTGTCAATAAGTGTCAGAACCGTAGAAACACACCGCGGAAACCTTATGAATAAGCTTCATGCACGAAACAGGGCGGATCTTGTTCTTGATGCGACCCGGCTTGGTATTGTTCGATAGCCCTTTTTATCTCGTCATTGGCCTGGCAGCTGCGCGTCCTTTCAGCTCTTATCTTGTAGTCCATTTACCTACGTAGTTCTACGGATAGACAAATAAGGAACCTGATGCTAAAGTATCTTTGTTTTAAGAGATAAACTGCGAGAAGGAAAAAACAGGCATGCGCATTCCGACAGTTCTTATTGTCGACGACGATGAGCATTCGAGAAACACCCTTTCGGACCTGATCACCAGAGCGGGTTATGAAACACTCGTAGCCGGCCATGGGACAGAAGGACTCGCGAATTTACCTCAAAAAGGGCCGCAGATTATTTTGATCGACATCAAGAAACCAGAACATGTACAGGATGTCGATTTGATTTTGAGGAGACGCAGATATCTATTGTCCCCCGAAGTGATCATCCTGACCGGAAAAGAAACGTTGGATATGGCTGCTGAAGCTGCAGACAGTTGGGCCTTCGGGTATCTTCTGAAACCCTATGATCCCGGTCAATTATTGATCCAGATAAGGCAGGCCGTGGAAAAGCAGGAATTGGATGAAAAAGTCCAGATGTTGGAGGAGCAGCTTGAAAGCCGGGTGCATAATCGCACAAAGGAACTCCTGCAGGCGCGGCAAACAGCAGAAGCAGATAGCTGCACGAAGACCGAATTTATTGCCAGGATACATAGCCAATTCAGATCGTCGCTCACTATTATCATCGGCTGTTCGGTGATCCTGCTTGAAGAGCTGAGCGGCGGGTTGAACGAAAAACAGCGCGAACAAATAAAACATATTTTAGATAACGGCAGGATGCTGCAGAATGTAATGTCGAATGGAAGTGAAACAAAGAACAACGGGACATCAAATAAGAACGGTATTTTTCAGAAGTACATAGTCCGATGTGCCGAGTAAACCGACGCTAGTGTCAACCACCGCCATGCCCTTTACCGACGGCATGGATCTTCATCTCCAGGTTTTTATCCGGCCATATTATTCTTTCTATCTCTTTCAGTAAATCTCCGAACGTTTCCGGTTTGACGGCCGAACAGACTAGTCCGTTGAAGCGGTCCGCAATCGTCTTCGCCCACGCCGTGTCCACGAGGTCCACCTTATTGAAAACATGAAGCTGCGGTATGTGATCAAGTCCGATTTCCGACAAAAGACCGTTGACGGACTCCATCTGCTGCTCGAACCTGGGATTGCTGATGTCGACGACATGAAGGATCAGGTCAGCATCCTGCATTTCGTCGAGCGTTGCCTTGAACGCGCCCAGAAGATCTTTAGGCAGATCCTTGATAAAACCCACGGTATCGGTAATGACCACTTCCCGATCACGAGGAAAACGCAGTCTGCGGGTAGCGGTATCCAGCGTTGCAAAAAGGAGGTTCTCGGCTTTGACCGCCGATTTCGTAAGAGCATTAAAGAGCGTCGATTTGCCGGCATTCGTGTATCCGGCTATGGAAACGATCGGCACAGAGCTTTTGATCCGTTTCTCTCTGCGCTGTCCTCTTGCCCTGCCCAGTGAATCCAACTGGTTTTCGAGCCTTCGAATCCTGTCACGCGCGCGTCGCATGTCTATTTCAAGTCTCGTTTCGCCCGGGCCCCTGCCTCCGATACCGCCTGTAAGACGGGACAACGCCGTAGAGCGCTCGGAAAGGCGCGGCAGGCGGTACTTGAGTTGAGCCAGTTCGACCTGCACCTTTCCGTCTCCGCTGTGCGCCCTTCGGGCAAAGATATCAAGGATCAGCTGGGTGCGGTCGATTACGCGCATTTCGCTAATGTCGCCGATCGCTTTTACCTGCGCCGGCGTGAGGTTCTGGCCGAAGACGATCAGATCTGCACCGAGCTGCTGGGACCGGATAATCAACTCCTTAAGCTTGCCTTCGCCCAGCAGATATTTAGGATTAATATCGTGCGGCCGCTGAATTACCGAGTCAAGAACCGTGATTCCGTCTGATCTTGCAAGTTCTTTCAATTCATCGAGGGACTCTTCCTGCTCATGCCTGCTTCTTTTAGAAACACTGACGAGAATCGCCCGATCTTTTACGGCCACTTCCCGGGCGATTTGCGCACGCTCCATTTCGCGTTCAAGCTCAGGGATGAAATCCGCGCTGTCGGGACCGAGTGTATGGACCGGCCGCGGTTGTTCTACTTCGTACATTCTTTCTTCCTGGTTCGGCGGAAGCAAATGTGCGATGGAGATATTTCCCGGAAGACCGTCGGGGCGTACCGCCACCGAGGCAATCATGTCGAGCCTGAGCAGCGCGAGGTCCGTGAGGTCCTCCTGGTTCAGCGGCTGGTCTCTGAGGTGAGTGTGTAGCAGCCTTACCCCGCGGAGCCGCCGGGCGCCGAGACGGTGTTCGGAAAGGTCCGGTATCAGGATGTCTTTATTTGTGCCGACGAGGACGTCCCTAATGTTCCCGGCCCTGTCCATGATTAATCCCACCTGCCTTCCTATCGCGGCTGACGCTTCGGTCAGCGCGCGGGCGGCTTCTGCGGTGATGATCATACCGGGAGGCGTCTTTCTCCGGTAGAGACGCTTGAGCATCCTGATCTCAGCCGGTTTGAGACCGGTTATGTTGCCATGAACAGAAGGGATGGGCTACTCCTCCGCAGGGCGCAACGCGAGCGTTTTAACGCTCTTCGCCGTGCCTATGCACCATTAAACCTTAATGATTCTAATTAATTTTACCACAGCGGGTGCAAAAAAAGCGCAGATAACAACCTGCGCTCTGGAACGGAACGCTGAAATGCTATTTGACGCGATATACGATGTCATGCTCCCGAGTGTGATCGATTACCTTCACGCCGATGCTCTGGCCGGCGCAGGCGTCCTCGACCCGGCGGTGCTCGTATTCCATCGATTCGACTTTCTGACTAAAATCAGTGGTATGTCCCTGGATATGAATAGTATCGCCTGTCTTGAGTCTGTCCTTGTTGATCTGGATAATAGCGACTCCGAGGTCACTGTAGTAATGCGTCACCGTGCCGACCGCTTCCTCATTTTCAGCGGGTTCTTCAACGGGTGGAATCCCGCCAGCAGACGGCCCCGGTTCGACCATCGCAGATTTAAGCTCCATTGAAGTCATCGATAAGGTTTGCGCTGCCGGCTTCCGGGCGCGCTTCGTAGGTGACTTTTTCTTTCCAGCCGTCTTTTTTTTCGCTGCTTTTTTTTGAGCGGTTTTATTTGCTACTGCCTTTTTCGGGGTACCTGCTTTTTTCTTTACTGTTGTATTTCTCACCTTTTTTTTACCGGCGGTTTTTCGCGCCTTTGATTTTATAGCTTTATTCTTTCCTTTTGTCCGGACAGCCATGACCAACCCCTCCTTGTTTTATGAGTTTTTAATTCTAAAGGCAGGACGATCCATGCCCAGGAGTGTGATACGAATCACCAAAAATTGTATCAAAATACACTGAAAATGCAAGATAAAAGAAGGGCGCATCCGCTGCAGGAATAGATTGAGCAAGTAAATCTTGCTATTACACGCTGTATCAGGTAAAATTCTTTCAAGCTCAACGCCACATGTCTGCTCGCTGACGCTCAATCCAGTTTTCATGAAGATACTCTTTATCAAGTTATCCGCTATCGGCGATGTAGTCCAAACGCTGCCTGCATTGGAAACCATCAAAAAGAAATACCCTGAGAGCCGCATTACCTGGCTTGTGGAAGAAGCCGCCGCAGGCCTGATAGAGGGGCATCCTCTGATTGACAAGGTTCTCGTGTCGGAAAGAAAAAAGTGGATGCGCATGATGACGAAACGAGACACGTTCATGCAGGGGCTTCGAAGCGTTATCCGTTTCATTCGAGAACTGCGGAGCGATACCTACGACATCGCGATAGACTTTCAGGGGCTCTTTAAGAGCGGCGTGCTTATCGGAATAACGCGTGCTCACCGCAAAATCGGTTTCAACGGCACCCGCGAGTTATCGTACCTGTTTCTTAATGAGCGGCTGCCTGCGTTCGATATCGAGAGACATGCTCTTGAACGGTATCTGGATATTGTGCGTCATCTCGGTGCAGAGAACCCGGCGACGTCCTGCATCCTCTCCATTGAACCTGAACGTGTACGGATGGCCGCGCGTGCCGCTGCGGTCAGAAAAGAGGGGAGCCCCCTTGTCGTCATCAACCCTGTTGCGAGATGGAAAACCAAGCTGTGGTCCGAGAGGAACTTTTCCGCTCTGGCTGACCGAATGCAATCCGAGAAAAACGCAACTATAATCTTTACCGGAAGCCGCCAGGACAGGGATACGATTAAGAGAATATGCGACGGCATGAGCAGCGAGGCTTCGAACTGGGCGGGGGAAACTTCGCTCAAGGAATTGGCGGCTCTTGCCGGATTGTGCGATCTCTTCATTACCACTGACACAGGCCCCATGCATATTGCGGCGGCGGCGGGGGCGAAGGTGGTCGCGCTGTTCGGACCGACGGCTCCCTGGAGGACGGGTCCCTACGGCCCGTCATGCGTCTCAATACGGGCCGGTATTGATTGTTCGCCATGTTTCAAGCGGAAGTGCGATAACAAAAACCGGTGCATGGAAGACATTTCCGTAGCAGCAGTTTTAGAAAAAATCCAGCCATTACTCTAAAAACTACGGAACCAGATTCTCAATTGCCCCAAAGGCTCAGAAACGAGTTAAGGTCCTTACGCGTATTTCTGCGTAGTTTTTTCGATGAGTTTCACGATCTGATCCAGGGGCAGTCTCCTGTCCTCAAGAGACCAGAAGAAAAAACCATCAACAGATTTAAAAGAACTGAAGCCGTTAAAATGCGAGGATAGCATTGATTTGACGGACTGGTCCACCGGATTCTGTCCGGCTGATACAAGCTGGTCCATTATCTTTGGAAATTCCGCATACCACTCGCCGTATTTCTTGCCGAGCTTGACGGAGATCCTGTTTTTCAGCATGTTCAGGACCGCACGGTACGAGGTTGCCTGGTTGCTTATCGCGCGCTGAGGGTCTATAAGTACTGAGTGTATGCCGATTGCCTGTGTGATTTCGGCAAACCGATTGTTTTTGAAATATTCCTCGATGACTCCCATCAGTTTCAAGCTGTTCTCTACGGTTGATACCTTCACAATTTCCGGCATGAACATACCTCCTATTATTTCATTTTAATTGGAGCAGTGCGCGCAGGTGATGATGAGCGTTCAATGCTTACTCCAGCAGAAAAATAGTATATCAATTGAACCAAGGAAGCAACATATATTTTCAGTCCTTAAGATGTTACTTCACTAATATTCCTCTGAGTGCTTCAATCCTTTGTACTAGAGAAAAAAACAGATCTATTGTGGACCTATTCGCTCTTTCCTGTAATTTATTGACAAAAAGAAAGTCCATGCTAGCATTGAATTATGAGAATCCCGGACATGGTACAGCGACTGGAAAAAACTGAAAGACCAAGTGAACGGAAGTAAAGGCATGGCAACGAATATTAATCCGCATATTTTAAGGAAGGTGGACGATGAACATGCACGATAACACCCGCAGAGCGATCGCAGGCACGGTAATGCTCTTTATGCTGATGCTTACGCTGAGTGCCTGCAGAACACCGGCCGGCCGGACGTCCGGAGAGGTAGTAGATGATACCACGATTACCACGAAGGTTAAGGCAAAACTCTATGAAGAGAGCATTTTGAAAGGAATGGCGATCAGTGTCAACACGTTTGAAGGAAACGTAACGCTGAACGGCGCGGTTGACACCGAAGAGCAGAAAGACCGTGCAGAAGCGATTGCGAAAAGCGTGTATGGAGTGACAAAGGTAAATAATCTCCTCATGATAAAGAAAAAGTGAATGGATGCCTATAACGCACGAACTCTTTTTTCAGAGGAGAGTGAAGAAGCAGCATCGCCGTTTTAAAACGGCGCTCAGCAAGGGAGACGACCGGAGCATGCTGGCGCATGCATGGTTCGTGAACTTCTGCTGACATTAAGGTGGGTCACGAACAATACATCCTGTTAAAACATTCTATTCGGCAAACAGGGTAACAGGTGACCAAAGGAGGTAACCATGCTTTACTGGGCAGCGGTATTCTTCGTTATCGCGCTAATTGCCGCGTTCCTTGGATTTGGAGGAGCTGCGACGGCGGCAGCAGGTATTGCGAAGGTTCTTTTCTTTATCTTTCTCGTAATCTTTGTGGTTTCACTGATTATGGGATTGATGAGACGCGGGCCACGCGTATGATCGAGGTGCCGGGGGCACTGTGGAGGTAAGGGAACGGTGTCCCCGGCACAGAAATATTATTAAAAAACGTTCGATAAAGGATTGAAAGATGAAAGCATTGCAATGGTTTGGGACCCACGATATTCGGGTTGAAGCTGCGCCCGATCCTGTCATTCTCAACCCCCGGGATGCAATAATAAAAATCGCGTTGACATCGATTTGCGGGTCGGATCTTCATATTTATGACGGCTACATTCCGACGACCGAGAAAGGCGATATCATAGGCCATGAGTTCATGGGGAAAGTGGTTGAGACCGGTTCGGCTGTGACTAACCTCAAAAAAGGGGACCGGGTCGTGGTTCCCTTCCCGATATCGTGCGGAGCCTGTTATCACTGCAAGCGTGAGGAATATGCCCTGTGTGACAATTCCAACCCGAATGCCGATATGGCGCAAAAATTCTGGGGACATTCGCCGGCCGGGATCTATGGTTACTCTCACCTGCTCGGAGGATATCCCGGTGGGCAGGCGGAGTACGTTCGCGTCCCTTATGCCGACATCGGCCCTATAAAAGTGCCTCATGAACTGACTGACGAGCAGGTTCTTTTTCTGTCCGATGTTTTGCCGACCGGTTATCAGGCTGCGCAGTATTGCGAAATAAAATCTGATGATGTCGTTGCGGTATGGGGATGCGGCCCGGTCGGGCAGTTTGCAATACAGAGCGCCAGGCTTCTGGGCGCGAAACGTGTCATTGCAATAGACCGGATCGAAGAACGCCTGTTGCTGGCAAAAAAAATGGGATATGCCGAAGTGATCAATTACGAGGAGGCAGAGGTCCTGAGCACGTTGAATGATATGACGGACGGCAGGGGACCGGACGCGTGCATTGATGCGGTCGGTATGGAAGCCCACGGGACAGGAATTGTGGGTCTCTATGACAAGGCCAAACAAACGGTCCGGCTTCAGACAGATCGTCCGACGGTGCTCCGCCAGGCGATACAGGCTTGCCGAAAGGGCGGCATCGTCTCTGTTCCCGGCGTCTACGGAGGTCTACTCGACAAGATCAATTTCGGAGCGGCATTTCAGAAAGGGCTGACCTTCAGGATGGGACAGACTCATGTTCAGAAATATATGCGGATTCTGCTGGAGCATATAGAAAAAGGGGACATCGATCCTTCGTTTGTTATCACGCACCGGCTGAACCTGGAAGACGGTCCCCATGCGTACGATATCTTCAAGAACAAGGATGAGGAGTGCATAAAAGTAGTGCTTAAACCATAGGCAGGACTTAGTCCCTGCCAAACCTGATACCGCGAAGATACAGCGATCCGGAGTAGAACTCCGGGAGGAGGTGTACGATGCCTGCAAGCAAAGCAAAACAAACCGGAAGCAAGGGCAGAACCCAGCAGCGAGGGAAATCGGAAACGACGTTTATTGATCTGCTGCTGCAGGACCATGAAAAGGTGAGGGACTTGTTTGAGCAGATAGAGGAGGATGAAGAAGGCGAAAACAGGGAAGAACTGTTTCCGGAATTGGAGTCGGAGCTGCAGATGCATATGGAACTCGAAGAAAAGTTTTTTTATCCGGTTCTTCAGCAAGCCGAAGATGCACGCGAGAAAGCCCTCGAGGCCTATGAGGAACACAATGTAGCGAAGACCGTACTCGGCGAATTAGAGAAACTGAAGATGGATGATGAACGATGGCAGGCAAAGATGAATGTACTTCACGAAATAGTAAACCATCATCTTGAAGAAGAGGAGAAGAACACATTCAAGATGGCAAAGAAAATACTTGAGAAGGATCAGATTCAGGAGATAACACAGCAGATTCAGGAGCAGAAGACCGAGAAAAAAGCGGCCTAAGGAGGAAACAATGGCTCGCTACGGGAAAAAAGCTCAGGAGACAGTCCATGCAGCAATGGAAAAAATGAAGGAAGGTAAGCTGAAGAGCGGCAAAAGCGGCAAAAAAGTCAGGAACCCAAAACAGGCCGTCGCAATAGGCCTGTCTGAGGCGCGCAAAAAAGGCGCAAAAGTGCCGCCCGCTTCAAGCAGGAGGAGAGGCAAATCGACCTGAAATCGGTTTCTCCTCCGTTCCGCCATCGGATACAAGGCGGCATGAATATATGGCAGAGAGAAAACTTCCGAGGGAATTTCCCGAACAGTTCAAAGTCTTCCTGATAAACCTACATTACGAGCCAGATCATACACCCGAACGGGGGAGAAGTGGTGAACGCGCAGTGTAAGACGGATGAGGGACGAAAAGACGGCGAGGGATGAGGGGACGCAAAATGCCCATCGTCCTGGCGAAGGAAGTGAGGGGGTCGTCCCTCGTCTTTTTCATGAACCTAAAAAAAGCATTTGGGACGCAGAAAAATCGGATAAACGCAGATAAAGTCGGATAAAAAAACGTTCTTGTATCGTAAAAGCAGTCACCCTGCGAGTGAATTTTTTTATCTAAAAATTCTTTGTTTGATCTGCAGTTATCTGCGTTCATCTGCGCCCAACTGCCGTATTCAGGATGAACTATGGAGGCGCAACATGGCACGTCCCATCTGGAAGGGTCACATATCGTTCGGACTGATCAACGTACCCGTTACTCTCTACCCTGCAGAGCAGCGCTCGGAACTGCACTTCAATCTCATCGACAGCAGGAACAACGCGAAAATCAAGTACCAGCGCGTTAATGAAAGAACGGACGAGGAGGTTCCCTGGGATAATATCGTAAAAGGCTTTGAATACGAAGAAGGGAGATACGTTCTTCTGGGAGACGAGGATTTCAAACGGGCTGATGTTAAGGCTACGCAGACCGTCGAGCTTGAGGATTTTGTCCCGGCCGAAGAAATCAGCGGCATTTATTTCGACAAGCCTTATTACCTGGTACCTACCAAGGCCGGCATCAAGGGCTATGTTCTGCTGCGTGAAACCCTGAGAAAAACGGGGAAGGTGGGCGTTGCGCGCGTGGTCATCAGGACTCGTGAATATGTTGCCGTTCTTTTCCCCATGGGCCGCGCGCTTATGCTCAATCTGCTCCGTTACAAATCCGAGCTTCGGAAGGAAGCGGACTACGATTTTCCCGCAGAAGGTGTGAAGGAATTCCGGGTATCGCCGAAGGAGATTGAAATGGCGGAAAAGTTTGTGGAGGCGATGACCGGGACGTGGCAACCTGAAAAATACAAAGACCAGTACCGGGAACGCTTGATGACGTGGATAGAACAGAAGGCAAAGACCGGAATGGTAAAAGTTGCCGAGGAGGAACCGGTTGAAGAAGCCGCGGCGACCATGCCTGAGGACATCATGAAGCTCCTCCAAAAGAGCGTGGAGCAAGCGGGAGATGAAAGAAGAAAAAAGCAGAAAAAAGCCGCATGACGTAACCAACCTGCAGCAATACCGACAAAAAAGACGTTTCGATAAAACGCGTGAACCCGAAGGAGGGGTCCGCAAACCTTCCGTTGCGCCCATATTCGTCGTACAGAAACATGCCGCAAGGAGCCTTCATTATGATCTTCGGCTGGAAGCCGACGGTGTGCTGAAAAGCTGGGCCGTGCCGAAAGGCCCCAGTTACGATCCCGCGGAAAAGCGGCTGGCGGTGCATGTTGAAGACCATCCTCTGGAATACGCGGATTTCGAGGGCCTGATTCCGGAAAAACAGTACGGAGCAGGCACGGTAATGGTCTGGGATAAGGGCACGTGGCGACCGGTGGGCGACTGGCGAAAAAGCCTCGAAGCGGGCAAGCTTGCATTCCAGCTGGACGGCAGAAAACTGAAAGGGCAGTGGAAACTGATCCGGACCAGCAGCGGAAAAGAGGAAGAGAAGGACAACTGGCTTTTGATGAAGACCGATGATCAGGAAGCCAGGCGCTGGAGGGACTTCGACGTGACGACCCAGGAAACCCTGAGCGCCAAGACAGGCAGATCCCTGGAAGAGATTACTGCACAGAGATCCGCTTTCTGGGAAGGCACGTCGGGAAACAGGAAAATCTTTATTCGAAAAGCCGCCCGAACCGCCTGCCGCAATAGGACAGACAGCACCGTGGCCTGATTCATTTCTGCCGCAGCTTGCCACCCTAGTATCCCGTCTGCCGGAGGGTCCTGCCTGGGTGTCCGAAATAAAATTTGACGGGTACCGTCTGATTGCCCGGATCAATAAGGGGAATGTCGGATTAACCACCAGACGAGGTCAAAACTGGACCGATAAATTCCCCACGCTTGCCCGGCAATTGTCGCGGCTCCCTGTGCAAAGCGCGATTCTCGACGGAGAGGTTGTGGTCGTGAATCCGGACGGCACCACCAACTTTCAAAAGCTCCAAAATATTCTGAAGCATCCCAACGACGAAGGTCTGGTCTATTACGCATTCGATATTCCCTATTATCAGGGCAGGGACTTATCGGATGTGCCGCTTCTGGAGCGGAAAACCGTGCTTCGGGAACTGCTTACAACATACCAGGAACGGATACCTGCCATCCGTTTCAGTGAACACATTGAACGCTCCGGCGACCAGGTGCTCCGCGACGCCTGCCGCTACTCTGTCGAAGGGATCGTTTCAAAACGAACGGACAGCCCATATCTGCAGAAGAGAACGAAATACTGGGTCAAGAAAAAATGCATCAACCGCCAGGAATTCGTCATTGGCGGATTTACGGCGCCGAAAGGGGCATGGTCCTTTTTCGGGTCGCTTGTTCTCGGCTATTATAATGATGCGGGTAAACTTGTCTATTGCGGAAACGTCGGCACGGGCTTTAACGAACAGACCATTAAGACCGTCTACGAGCAACTGAAAAAAATCGAGCAGCCTGCTTCTCCTTTTGCAGGACCGATTGACGACCCGCGCAGCCGGGACGTGCGCTGGGTAGCTCCCCGGCTGGTTGCGGAAGTTCAATTTTCAGATTGGACAGAAGGGGGGAATTTACGCCATCCCTCTTTTGTAGGAATCAGGGAGGATAAGAAAGCAGAAGAGATAACGTTTGAGAAAGAAGCGCCCCCCCCGGATGACGCTCCTGCTTCAGGTGATGATGTAATTCCAGTCCCAATTATACCGATAAAGCTTACCAACCCCGACAGAATCATGTATCCGGACCAGGGCCTGACCAAGAAGGACCTGGCCGAATATTACATGCGGGTGGCGCACCGGATGCTGCCGGAGGTCGTGAATCGGCCGCTTGTGCTGGTGCGCTGCCCGGAAGGCATTCCGCGCGGTATGCGGGAAGACTGTTTTTTTCAGAAGCACCTGAAGGACGATATTCCCGTGGCAATCAGAAGCGTTGTTGTAGAAGAGAAAGGGCAGCCCGGGCTGTACCCCGTTGTGGATAATTTGAACGGCATTTTGTCGCTGGTCCAACTTGGAGTTCTCGAGATCCATATGCTGGGTTCCAGGGCAGATGATGTTGACCACCCGGACCGGATGATACTTGATCTCGATCCGGCGCCGGAAGTGTCGAGCGAGAGGCTGATCGAAGCCGCCTTTTATATTAGAGACTGGCTTATACAAAACGGCATGAAACCGTTCCTGAAATTGACGGGTGGCAAAGGTATCCATATCGTAGTGCCGATCAAGCCTGTTCTGAGCTGGGACGAATTAAAAAAAATGTCAAAGGCGATTGCGCTCGACCTCGTCAGGCGGAAACCTTCATGGTTTGTAGCCACGGTATCGAAGAGACGGCGCACCGGAAAGATCCTGCTTGACTATATGAGGAACGGTCTTGGAGCAAGCACGATCGTGCCCTATTCCACGCGCGCTGCAGCCGACGCTCGCATAGCCTTCCCCGTTTCAGAAACCGAATTGACCGAAGACCTTTTTACCCATCCTATTACGGTAAGAAACGCAGCGGCCCGGTTTAAACACATGAATCAGGACCCGTGGGAGGGGATGTATTGAAGACCATGGTACAAGCACCAAATAACAAGCACCAAATCTCAAATAAAAACAAAAAACAAATTCGAAACGTTTGAGACATTGGAATTTCGGTTTTGGAGCTTATTAGGGATTTGGGCTTTGAAATTTGGGATTTGCTCAAGATGAACCTGTGCTCGCAAGCACATTATTCAGAAACAAATTCCAATGCAAATGTGAAACAGGGACCCGGAATTATTGCCATGATTCTTGAAATGCATTGCCATACATTAGAACATTCCGCGTGCAGCAACGTACAGGCTGCGGACCTCGTCCAGAGCGTTTTCGACAAAGGGCTGCAGGGGATCGTGATCACGGACCATCATTACCTGTGGTCCTTTGAGGATATCCGCGACTCTGCGGTCCCGGCTTAAAGTCCCTCATCATTTTCTCATTCTTGCAGGCCAGGAGGTTGAATCCCGGGAACTCGGCCATATCCTTGTTTACGGCGCGGACGGATCAATCGAAAGAGGCGCCTCGTTAAGAAAAATTCGCGAGCGATTTCCAGGCGCAGCGCTTGTGTGGGCGCATCCGTATCGAGATGAAAAAATACCGTCAGTCAACAAACTGCTGCATCCGCTGATTGATGCTGTTGAAATATTTAATTCGAACCATACGGCAGCGGAAAACAACAGGGCACTGGACGATTGGCATCAATATAAATTCAAGGCGCTTTCGGGAACGGATACTCATGCCATCAGTTATACGGGCCTCTATCCGACTGATCTTCGATCACCCTGTTTCTTCTCTGGAGGAACTGGCAGCCGAAATAAAGGCGGGACGGTGCCGTCCATATTTTAAAGAGATACCCCGTTCAGGGACTTCGAGCACAAGGGTTACCGAGATAACGATAGGGACAAAAGGCGGCAGAACGAAGCCGGAGCAGTACGTAATCAAGAAGCACAAGGATCTCGAGACATGGCGCTCTGCAGCGCGTACCGAATACATTATGGAAGAGATGGTGCGGCATGGATTCGGACAAGGAAAATATCGAGTACCGAAACCGTTCGCAAAGGACGAAAAAAGTCTTACGGTGATCGAACAAGGCATCAGCGGTAAAACTCTCTTTGACGTTCTGGTCCATAGCAGCACTGAACAAGCCCTCCGTTCTCTTCGGATGGCCGCTGAATGGCTTGCTGAACTGCACAATGCCAGGCTGAGAATATCTTCTCCTGACGAATTTCTGCATGACGAGCCCAATCGACTGCGCTTCTATGTTTCCGCTTTTTACGAGCATAACCATCCGCATACCCGCCGCGCGCAGGAAATCATGGATATGGTCCTCAAGATGGAGAATACGCTCTATGCGAACCAGCGCGAGAAGTTTGTGCAGGGCCATGGAGATTACCATCCAAAGAATATTTTTATAGGCCGGGATAATCAAGATGATGTTTCAACCACGACGTTCGTGGCTGCGATTGATTTCAACAGTTCCTATGCCATGCCTCCGGCGTTTGATGTCGGCACGTTTATGGCCCAGTTCAGCAACCAGTTCTACGGCAACAAGAAGGTCTATTCAAAAGTATCTGAAGAAATGTTTCTGCAGGCATATCTTCATAACGCAGCGGAAGCGGATATTGATTTTCTTTCTCAGGCAGAACTATTTAGAGCCCGCACGATGCTCAGCATCTGCTATCATCTTATTAAGGTGGGGCTGGGTGGAAGCGAGAACCTTTGGCGGGTCCTGGTGGAGGCCGGCCGGATACTGGCGCAGCTGTCCGTTAAAAAAGTCGGAACAGCGCCAATCGTGGAAAAAGTGACGAAGTCGGGCGGCGATCTTTAGCAAATTTCAATACACCTGCGCAACTTCAGACTTCTTGCTTACATCGACAATGAGAAGGGTCAATGATACGCACCAAGAAAAAACACCAGGAACCGGCAGCCAGGGTTGCTGAGTTTCACAGGAGGCTTCCAATAGGTGCTGAGGCCTTTGCGGATGGCATCCATTTCCGCGTATGGGCGCCTCTTCGCAAAAGGGTCTTCGTGGTTATCGAGGGAGGACCGGGTCATCTGCGGGACGGGCGGACTTCCACTGTCGAATTGAAACCGGAAGCAGACGGGTATTTTTCCGGGTGGGCAGCCGAGGCGTCCGACGGCACATTGTACCGGTATTGCCTCGATGACGGTCAGTCGCTTTTTCCGGATCCTGCTTCCCGGTTCCAGCCTCTCGGACCCCATGGTCCTTCTCAGGTCATAGACCCTGGCAAATTCCTCTGGACTGACCGTGAATGGCAAGGCGCACGGATCCGTGGCCAGATCATTTACGAGATGCATATCGGGACGTTCACGGCGGAAGGAACCTGGAAAGTTGCACGCGCTCTCCTGCCTGATATAGCAGCTTCCGGACTTACCATGCTCGAGCTCATGCCGATTGCCGATTTTCCCGGGCCGCTTCGGATGGGGTTATGACGGTGTCGATTTTTTCGCACCGACACGCCTCTACGGCACACCGGACGAATTCAGGAATTTCGTCGATGCGGCTCATGGCGCCGGCCTAGCTGTCATACTTGACGTAGTATACAACCACGAAGCGCCTGATGGATCGTATCTCTCCCAATTCTCAAACGACTATTTCACGAATCGCTATGCTACCGAGTGGGGCCGTGCGTTCAATTTTGATGGAGAGAATTCCGGCGCCGGTACGGGAATTCGTTCTCTCGAACGCAGGCTACTGGATCTCGGAATTCCATCTCGACGGCTTAAGACTCGACGCAACACAGGTTATTTTCGACCAGTCCCCGGAGCACATTCTTGCCGCGATCACGCGGACTGTGAGGCACGCTTCTTCTTCCCGCAGTACGGTCGTGGTAGCGGAGAACGAACCACAGCAAAGCATGCTCGCCCGGCCAATCGACCAGGGCGGGTACGGTATGGACGCGCTGTGGAATGACGATTTCCATCATGCCGCCCGGGTCGCGCTGACCGGCCGCAACGAGGCATATTACAGTGACTATCGAGGGACGCCGCAGGAATTCATTTCGGCAGTTAAACGAGGTTACTTATTCCAGGGCCAGTATTATACCTGGCAGAGAAAAAGGCGGGGAGCGTCCACCGAGGGCATGAAGCCGGAGTCATTTATCTTGTTCATACAAAACCATGATCAGGTGGCAAACTCCGGCAGCGGCAGGCGTCTCCATTTCCTGACCAGTCCGGGCAGGTTGAGGGCCATGACTGCCTTGCTGCTGCTTGCGCCGGGAACTCCCATGCTCTTTCAGGGACAGGAATTTTCTGCCTCCTCGCCGTTCCTGTACTTTGCGGATCACAAGCCCGAGCTGGGAGAGGAAATCAAGAAGGGACGCCGCATGTTCCTGGCCCAATTTCCGAGCCTGGCTTCCCCTGACATGCAGGAACGTTTCGATGATCCCACCGACATCCGCACCTTTCTTCGTTCTAAACTGGATTTCTCGGAACGTGAACGTCATGGCGCGGACCTGGCGCTCCATTGCGACCTGATGCGCCTGCGGCGCGAAGATCCTGTCTTCAGAACCCAGGGTGAAAGGGGCGTGGACGGCGCTGTGCTTGGCGCAGACTCGTTCGTGCTGCGATATTTTGGAGAGCGCGGCGATGACCGTTTAGTCATCGTCAACTTTGGCCGGGACAGCCGCCTGAGTCCTGCCCCTGAACCGCTTCTTGCCCCCCCGGCAGGCTCCTTATGGGAAATCGTCTGGTCCAGTGAAAACCCGGCGTATGGCGGTAACGGCACGTCGCATGTCGACACTGATGAGACATTGGTTATTCCCGGAGAAGCAGCACTCGTCCTTAAGGCGCGATCACGAGGAGAACGTATATATGCCTGATCCTGTCCGCTCAATTCCGTGGCCGGATACGGATTCTTCCGATGTGGAGCCTTTGCTGACGCGGGAATGGCTCGTCACAAACGGTCTCGGCGGATACGCGTCGGGAACCATTTCGGGCGTTGTGACCCGTCGATATCACGGGCTGCTGATTGCGGCCCTGCCCGCGCCTCTCGGCCGTATCCTGATGTTCAGTCATCTGTCCGAGCAGCTGCGGCTGCCCGATAAAATGGTGCTGCGGCTCGCAGGAGAAGAATTTGCAGGCGGGCTGCTCGAACTGGAGAACCCTCATTTTTTAAAGGAATTCCGGCTGGAGATGGGAATTCCCGTGTGGCGCTACGAAATAAGCGGATTCGTATTCGAGAAGCGTATTATCATGCCGCACATGCAGAATACGGTCCATGTTACTTACCGTCTTCTCAGCGGTCAGGGGCGGGTACGGCTGAAGCTCAGGCCGTCGCTGCATTTCCGGCCTCATGAAATGCCGACGGATATACCGATTACGGACCCGTACGTGCTTACCTCGGTAAACGGCCGGATCGAGGTGTCGACCGGTTCGATCCTGCCCGCGCTGCACATGCTCATGCACGGAGAGAGAGTGGCGTTTACGATCGAGGGGAAAAAAATCCGGCAGCTTCTTTACAGAATTGAGGAGAGCAGGGGCTACGAAAGCACCGGGGAGCTCTGGAGCCCCGGATATTTCGCTGTCGATCTTGAAGAGGGGCGCGATGCGACCCTGGTCGCATCCACCGAGTCATGGGACACGATCGCCGACCTTGCGCCGCAGGACGCAATCAATGCCGACCGCGAACGCCGCCGGCGCCTTCTCTTTACTGCCCATTCCTATGCCCGGGCAGGCCTGGCTGCCGAACTCGTCCTTGCCGCCGATCAGTTCCTGATAACCCCGGAGGGACGGGCCGAGGACGTGGTTGCGCGGGCAGCCGGGGACGAGGTCCGGACAGTGATCGCGGGATACCACTGGTTTACCGACTGGGGGCGGGACACAATGATCAGCCTGGAAGGGCTTACGCTTGCCACCGGAAGGCATACGGAGGCCGGATACATCTTACGCACCTTCGCTCACTACATCCATGACGGCCTTATTCCCAATCTTTTTCCTGAACGGCGGAAAGGGGGGCTCTATCACACGGCCGATGCCACGCTCTGGTTCTTTCATGCGCTGCACCGGTATCTGCACGCAACTGCTGACCGTGAGACACTTCGCCTCGTGCTGCCGAAACTCATCGACATCGTGGACCACCACGTTCGCGGGACCAGGTTCGGGATCGGCGTTGATCCGGCAGACGGGCTTTTGAAGCAGGGCGAAAAGGGCTGCCAGCTTACCTGGATGGACGCGAAAGTCGACGACTGGGTGGTCACACCGCGCCGCGGCAAGGCCGTCGAGATTAATGCGCTGTGGTACAATTCCCTGCGCCTGCTCGAAGGATGGGTGCGGGAAGAGCAGGGGGAAGCCGCAGCAGGCCGTTTCACGCAATACGCCGAGCAGGCCAGATTGTCCTTCAACAGGAGGTTCTGGAGCGAGTCTCTGGGATTCTGCTATGATGTTGTGGACGGAGAACAAGGGGACGATCCTGCCTGCCGGCCGAACCAGCTGTTCGCGATATCGCTCACGCATCCGGTCCTGGATCCCGCGCACTGGAAGCCGGTTGTGGACACCGTTCAAGCGAAGCTGCTGACGCCTGTTGGTCTGCGCTCCCTTGCTCCCGAACATCCTGATTACAAATCCAAATATTTCGGAGATCTTCGTGCCCGGGATGCAGCCTATCATCAGGGCACTGTATGGGCATGGCTTATTGGTCCTTTTATCGATGCATGGTTAAAAGTAAATCCAGGCGACCTTGCCGGCGCACGCCTATTTTTGGAAGGCTTTCAGAAGCATCTCAACGAGGCGTGCATCGGTTCAATCAGCGAGGTGTTCGACGCGGAAAAGCCCTTTTACCCGAGAGGCTGTATCGCACAGGCCTGGAGTGTTGGTGAGGTCCTGAGATGCCTCGTTAACACAGGGGAATAGCGTTTTTCGGCGGGCTAAAAATCGGGTAAGACGAAAAACCGGAAAAAATTTAACCACACAATTACATAAAACCACAAAGGTGATTCGTCGGTTAAATCAAATTCGTATTGATCGAAGGAGGAACACAAAAATGAAGAAAATTATGGCAGCTATCATGCTTTCCCTTGTTGTTTTCGTATTCGGCTCAGCAGGGTTTGCGAAAGAAGAGGTGAAGACGGGTGAGGCGCTCTATAAACAGTTTTGCGCTTCGTGCCACCCTGACGGGGGCAATATCATTAATCCCGCGAAAACACTTCACAAGAAAGCCCGTGAGGCCAATGGTATAATAAATGCGGCAGACATTGTCAAAAACATGAGGAACCCGGGACCCGGTATGACGAAATTCGACACAAAATCAGTGCCCGACGCGGACGCGAAAAAAATCGCTGAATATGTTCTGAAAACGTTTTAGAAATGATGCATAGAAGAGCCATATATTACGCGGCCTTCTTACGATTTCATCAGTAATAATTATTAGAAGAACGGGGATAATCATATATTGTGACTGGCTCGAAGAATGTCCAAACTTGTTGATATGCGCAACATATGGTATATTTGAACTGTGGGAGGCGCCGTAAAATTGCGGCTTTGAATTGCGGTAAAATCGGGGTGTTTCAGCCCGGTTTTTTCCGGAGTTAGAGGAGGTAAAGCATGAAAGACAAAGTTAGAGTCGTCAATCATCCGGTCCATCCGATGCTTATTCCGTTTCCGATCGGACTGTGGGTTTTCTCACTTGTAGCAGATATCATATACCGGCTTGGCGGTAACGCAAACTGGGCGACGGTAGCGTATTATTCGCTGGCGGGCGGAATCATCGGGGCAATAGTGGCCGCGGTGCCCGGCTTTCTGGATTACCTGGCCATGAAACCGTCCCGGACGAAAAAGATCGCTCTATGGCACATGCTCATAAACGTCGGCGCGCTTGTTTTGTTTACGCTCGATTTCTTCCTTCGCAGAGGAGCGCCTGAGACGGTCCTTCCGTTTATCCTATCAATAGTCGGCGTACTTTTTATCGGGGTGTCAGGCTGGCTTGGAGGGCATATGGTGTACGTGCTTGGAATGGCAGTCGATGAATCAACAGTGTGCCTTCCGTATGAGGGAGGAACTGAAGCTCACGCACACTTAATACGATAGCGATTTCCTATTTGCACCCGGGGCGCTTTGCCGTCCCCGGGTGCCTTGCTCCGGTCAAAAATCATGCCGCCTTCTCCTGCTTTTCATCCTCAGGAAGTATCGCATTTATGTTGAAGAAAAGAAGATTTCCGGTGCGCCTGAAGGCCTCGATCCATTTGGCGGCGGGCTCGCTTCCGAGCTTGGCATTGTCCCGCAATTCCTTGTAAACGCTCTTTGCAATTTCGAGATACGCGTTCTGCATGATCCAGTAATTTATCTCGACAGGCATCGTCCTCAAAAGTTCCATCAGTGTGAGAAACTCCATAAGAAGCACATTATCGTACGGGGACCTCCTCAGCCGGTCGACCAGGTCTTCCCCTTTGCGTCGCACCATAAACTCCAGCCCGCTGTCGAGCGTAATGTTCCATTTGCCTGCCTCACTGATTATATGTTTTATCCTCTCAGCGTCTATTTTCTGTTTCGAGAACTCTTTTTTAATCTCGGCTACGAGGGAAAATTCGGCCGCGGCCATAAAGCCCCTTGGTACAGGCATCCCCGAGTCTTTCATGAAGCCCATCAGGGTGCGGTGGTCCTCGTACAGATGGCGGTACGCATCTTCAAAATCTTCCGATGTTTCGGCCAGCGCAATGTTGATGATTTTTCGCTGCTCATCCCTGAACATATCCATGAGAGAGAAGGCTTCCACGCCGAACTCCTGATCCATGTAGCGTATAACATCTGCGAGATCGCCCTTCTGGAACATCGTGGTCATTTCATTTTTGAGCGCTTCATACGTCTTGTCGTCCTGGAAATATCTTACTCCCGCATTGAAAATATGGCCGCCGAGATGGACGGCCGAGAACGCGAATTCTGCTGAATCGAGCGTTATTTCGGACCTGACGGTTATTTTGCCGATTCGAAGTTTCGCTTCTCCGGCCTGCAGCGCATGAAAATCGTTTTTCTTTATGGTATACCTGAAAATAGTGGACGTCTCAGGGTAGTCGCTGATAAAGGAACTGATCGCAAAATGCGCCGCCACTTTTTTCAGGTCAACGACCACAGGCTTTACGGTGTGTTCATAGATGTTTGCCCCGTCCTTCCAGTAGGGAATGTTCGACTTCGCCCTTGCTATTTTCTCCTTGAACTGGTTTTGGAGCTCAAGACCGAATATTTTTTCGGCCAGTTGTATGGCCCGTCCGGCGTAAAATATCACCTGCACCGTTTCGATACCGGAAAGCTCGTCAAAAAACCAGCCGCAACTGGTGTACATCAGCATGCAATGCCGCTGCAGCTCCATAAGCTCGAGAACAATCGTTTTTTCAGCCTGGTTCAGGTCCCGGCGCGCATGTTTTATGAGAAAAGCCCGGATCCGGTCTTCAGATCTGTTCAACAGCACCTCGGCATAATGATCCCGGGCTATCCAGGGATCGTTCAGGTATTCTCCAGCCCTTGCCTCGAAAAGCAGGGCGATCAGGTCCCTGAGCCAGTCAAGGGACTCGCGGAGCGGCTTTCGCCACTCCTGGTTCCAGCCGGAGTAGCCACCCGAATTACAGCCGCAGTTGCTCCTCCAGCGTTCTATGCCGTGGATGCAGCTCCAGGATGAATTATCATGCACCTGGACTTCGTATCCGGGAGGGTGCTTGCCGAGATATTCGCCGTAATTAGTAAGCTTCGCAAGATTCTTCTTTTCTATGTAATCGAGCGCATATGCCAGCGCCATATCGCCGTATTTGTGATGATGTCCGTAGGATTCCCCGTCAGTCGCGATATTCAGGATCTCATCCCACGCACGGGCATCGGAGAAACCCGTAACAAGGCGGTTTGCGAAATGTTCTCCGCTGCCGAGCAGTTTTTCAAAGGCAACCGCGCGGGATATGGGACCGTCATAGAAAAATATATTGATATTCCTGCCGGAAGGGAGTTTGCAGACATAGCCACGGGTCGGGTCGATATGCCCCCCTGTTACGTCCTCCCATTTATCGGCGCCGATTTTTCTGACTTTTGACGCCTGGTTCGGCGCGAGCACCGTGAATTTTAACCCGTGCTCGGAGAGCATCTCGAGCGTCTCAAGGTCCACTGCGGTTTCCGATAGCCACATGCCTTCAGGAAATCGCTTGAACCGGTGTTGGAAATCGGTGATTCCCCAGAGTATCTGCGTCCGTTTGTCCCGTGAATTGGCAAGCGGCATGATCATGTGGTTAAAGACCTGAGCCATAGCATTTCCGTGGCCGGAATGGCGTTCGGCGCTCCTGGAGTCCGCTTCAAGTATTGACGCATAAAGTTCGGCTGCGTGTTTCTCCATCCAACTGAGCAGCGTAGGGCCGAAGTTGAAGCTGATTTTCTCATAATTGCTGACGATGTTGGTGATGCGGCCCTCGCCGTCCAGGAGGCGCGATGCTGAATTCGGTGCATAGCATTCAGCCGTGATCCGTTCGTTCCAGTCATGATAGGGAAACGCAGAGTCCTGGACCTCAATGAACTCGAGCCAGGGATTCTCCCTGGGCGGCTGATAAAAATGGCCGTGGATGCAGATAAAGCGTTCCATGAAGCCCTCCGTAAATATCGGTGAGGAAGACGCGCCGAAGAAAGGCGAGTTCAAATCTTGCATGTACTTTTCCGAACGGCTGGTATAAGAGTAACACGTACTGTAACGCTTTTCAAATACATGTCTAAAGAACAAAGTATAAAAAAGCATTACCGGGTTTGCATTGAAAAGAGGGGACTTGTGTGGAAGGGAACAATAGTAAGGCCTACAGTAGTAAAGCCTCACCAATCGTCATTCCTGCGAAAGACTTCGACGAGACTTCGGCGTGAGATTTCGACGAGCTCAGTCGAGTCGCTCAGTCGAGGCGCAGAAATCCAGAGTTTTCTTGAAAAGTCCCTGGATTCCGGATCAAGTCCGGAATGACGGCATGAGGCATTAGTAATGACGCCTTGAAAGTGCACCTGATGGCGGTTGCCGGATGAAAATCGGGGGCAGGTTTTAAACCTGCCCGTTCAGCGAAGGGAATTTATTGACCTGCCAGTCTGCGGGTAGCGTCCCTGATGTGGGCGCTCACGTCCTCGAATGCATACAGAATGCACAAATATGTTGAAGATGATTTCGGGGAGCATTCTCCTGTTACGAGACGCTCCTCGTGCGCTGTAGCGAATTCATTTGCCATTCGTTCAACTACGATGCCGGCTTCTATGGTACTTTCGATCGTGGCTTTTGCGCCGGTTACGGCGGATTCAGCAGCTTTCTTCAGCACCTCTTTTGTTTTTGCAAATAAATTTGCCGTTTCCACCATCGCCTTGTCGCTGAACAGCATGCCTTCCTTGATCCGTTCCCGGCTGTTCTGGGTTATTCGCTTAATGCTGGTCGCGATCTTTTCAATATGCGACGGGACAACCAAAAGAGACCGTGCTTCGCTGTTTACGGACGCCATTTTCGCCAGCATCGCTGTCAACATGTCTTCTTTGACCTGGATTTCCTTTGCAAGTTCATCGGCCCTGTCAAGAGACGACAGCTTGTTCCTGGCAAACCCTTCATCAGTCAGCTCGAGCATCTCAAGAGACTTATGCATGATAAGGTATATTTCTTTCTTGACATCTTTTATAGTCTGTTCCCCCATGCCTCTCATCTCCTTTCGTGCATACGATATCATTGTGGACGACGTGGACGACGCATTCTTCGAAAACCGCCAAACCTTGATTCTATTGTAGCATATTTTTCTTGTTGTTTACGGGTTTTTTCTTGACATACCTGAGGAGCGCTGGTATAAACAAATGCATTCAAAAAACTGCGCCGGAGCCGCCATGCCGTATCTTGCCGGAACGATATTTATCAGCGAGGTTTACAAAAAACCGGTGCTTGATCAAACCGGCGAGGAGATCGGCAAGCTCAGGGATCTCATCGTCGGCATGGGAGAGCGTTTTCCGGCCGTCATTTCGCTCCTGGTTGTCTCGGGCAGGAACAACTACATCCTCCCCTGGGAACTCGTAAATCTCTTCAATCGTCGTGTCATTTCCGTAAATGCGGTCATTTCGACCCTGGTTCCCGCCATACCCGCCCCGACCGATATACTCATTTGCCGCGACGTGCTCGACAAGCAGATCGTGGACATCAATGGCGCAAAACTGGTCCGGGTCAATGATTTGAAACTGGCGGACATCAAGGGTAAGCTCTGTCTTGTGGCTGCCGACATAGGACTGGGAGGGATCCTGCGAAGGCTCGGCCTGGAAGCGCGCGGTGAGAAAGTGATGTCCGTATTCAACCGTAAGCTCCAACAGAGGCTGATCGGCTGGCACTATCTTCAGCCGATACAACCCAAGCTGACCAACCTGAAGCTCACGATTGCGCGCCAGAAAGTCGCCAGTCTTCATCCGGCGGATCTCGCCGAGATCATCAGCGAGGTGTCTCAGAAGGAACGCACCGCGATCTTCGGCAGTCTCGACGTCGACACCGCAGCCGAGGCGCTTCATGAGCTCGAACCGAGCGTCCAGGCGGACATCATCGATGATATGTCCAAGGAGCGGGCGTCGGACATCCTGGAACGGATGCCTCCCGACGAGGCGGCGGACGTGCTCGGCGACCTTCCCGAGGCCAAAGCCCAGGAACTCATCAACCTGATGGAAAAAGAGGAGGCTGAGGATGTCCAGGAACTGCTTGAGCATGAAGAAGACACTGCCGGCGGTCTCATGACCACGGAATATCTTTCCTTCCCGCCGGATATAACCGTGGAGGAAGCCATCAGGGAACTCCGGCTTGAGGCGCCGAACGTTGAAACGATCTATTACCTGTATATTCTCGATGAAGAAGACCGCCTTATGGGTATTCTGTCGCTTAAAAACCTTATCCTGGCAGCACCCGATGCAAGGCTGCGTGATGTCATGAAGACTCCCGTAAAAACACTTCCCCTGGAGATACAGCAGGAAGATGTCGCTGAATTCATCTCTAAATATAATCTCCTGGCCGCTCCCGTTGTCGACGAAAACAGGGTCATGAAAGGCATTGTGACTGTTGATGACGTAATGGATTTCCTCCTGCCGCCTGCATCCAGGAAAAAACGAAGAAAAATGTAAAGATAAACTGTAAGCGCATAGAGCATAGAGCAGAGCGCCAAATATTGCAGATTTACCCCATGCGCCATGCGCTCTGCGCTATGCAAGTTTTTCTCTTCCAAAGGCTGCCCTCTGAGGTTTGCGTGAAACTGCTCGAGAGAATCAAAAATATGAAGTTTCCCGGAATCATTGTGCTATTCGGCATAATCGGGCCGGGTTTCATTGCCGGGAACGCGGGAAATGACGCCGGCGGCATAGCAACGTATTCGATTGTCGGGGCCCGTGAAGGGTACGGACTCCTGTGGGCGCTCGTACTTATTACGGTTGCTCTTGCAGTTGTTCAGGAGATGTCATCCAGGATGGGCGTCGTGACAGGGAAGGGGTTCGGCGACCTCGTACGCGAACAATTCGGCGTCAAAGTTACGCTTGCCGTAATGGCTCTTTTCATATTCGCCAATCTCACCGTAACCATAGCCGAATTCGCAGGGATTGCCGCAAGCATGGAACTCTTCCATGTGAGCAAATACCTTTCCGTTCCGGCCTCCGCCTTTATCGTCTGGTTTGTTGTCGTGAAGGGTAACTTCAAGCAGGTAGAACGATTTCTCATCGGAATCAGCCTGATTTACCTTACGTACGTGGTTTCCGGGTTCATGGCCAAGCCGGCTTGGTCAGAAGTCGCCAAGCAGATCGCGGTGCCGAGTATCAGAATGGACAAGGACTATATATTGCTCTTTATCACCATGGTCGGGACCACGATTACGCCCTATATGCAGTTTTATCTTCAGTCCGCCGTCGTGGACAAGGGCGTTCGCATAGAGGAATACGGTTTTGCAAGGTTCGACGTGTATGCCGGGTCGTTCATGACCGTGTTCATCGCTTTTTTCATCATTCTTGCGACTGGGACCATACTTCATCCTGCCGGAGTCATCGTTAACTCGGCCGAGGACGCTGCCCGGGCGCTTGAACCGTTGGCCGGCGATTTTGCTTCGCACCTGTTCGCTCTCGGCCTCCTGAACGCCTCGGTTCTGGCCGCGTTCGTGCTGCCTTTGGCAACTGCGTACGGGCTATCAGAGGCTTTCGGATGGGAGTCGGGGATCAGCAAGAGTTTCAAGGAAGCGCCCCAGTTTCTCGGCTTTTATACGGCATTTATCGTGATCGGCGCCGGAGCGATCCTTCTGCCCGGAGCGCCGCTCATCAAGATCATGTTCGTGTCCCAGACCATTAACGGGATACTCCTGCCGATCGTGCTGATCATCATGCTCAAGCTCGTGAACGACAAATCCATCATGGGAGAGTACGTCAACTCCAGACGGATGAACATCATCACCTGGACCACGGTCTACATTCTTATCGCGCTCACCGTCCTGCTGGTTGTGACGAACTTTCTGGACGGACTATGATCTGTCTGTGGCCGTGTAAAACCGAACTTTCTGGTTGTTGTCTTAGTCTAACCCGGTAAGGTCGTGTCGACTTGAGGAGGGTAAAATCATGGGAATGATAAAAGAGTTCAGGGCATTTGCCATGCGAGGCAACGTAGCCGATATGGCAGTAGGTATCGTTATCGGTGCAGCGTTCGGAAAGATCGTATCGTCGCTCGTCGCCGATGTCATCATGCCGCCTATCGGCATGCTGCTCGGCAAGATAAATTTCGCAGACCTTGCAATCACCCTGAAGGAGGCGACCGGAGACGCCGCGGCTGTTACGCTGAACTACGGCAAGTTCATTCAGTCACTCGTAGACTTCGTCATCATTGCCTTTGCGATCTTCATGGTCGTCAAAGGCATGAACTCACTCAAGAGGCAGGAAAAAGAGGCGCCCTCACAGCCTCATGCTCCGTCCAGGGAAGAAGTGCTTCTTGCCGAGATCAGGGATGTGCTGAAACAGAAGTAGTCCGTTGTTCATGTCTCCGATGGCCGTTCCAAGGGTAGCGATCTGTAATTCCGTACGCTGTAAGGAATCATCAATACCCCATGTAACGGAGGCGAAATGGCGCGATACAAGGAGCAGTATCCTTGAAAACACTCTCCACTTAAAACGTTTGACCTACGCGGAGTACCGGTATATAATATTCCTATGAAAACAACGATTGATGAAATCATAGCGGAAGTTCTTTCTCTTTCCCCGCAAGCGCGTGCTTTCGTAGCGGAAAAACTTATCGAAAGCCTCGATTCCGAACATGAATTTACTTTGTCGTCTGCATGGCGAGACGAAATACGCAAGCGCTGTCGCGAGATAGATGAAGGATCAGTAGAGTTGCGTGAGGCCGCGGATGTATTTGCCAGAGGCTTTGCAGCCCTCGGATGAAACCCGTTCGCTTCCATCCTGAAGCCGAGGCCGAGATGATTTCTGCGGCCAAGTTTTACGAGAGCCAGCAGAAGGACCTCGGGAAGCGCTTTCTTACGTTAGTTCAAGACGCCCTCAACAGAATCCAAATCAATCCTCTCCTATACCCTGAAATCGAAGATGGCGTTCGCCGCTGTCTTACGATGACATTCCCATTTGCTGTTGTTTTTCAGATCAAGCCAGATCAGTACGATATTACTGTCAGAGGCCTTCGGCTGGGAATCCGGGGTCAGCAAGAGTTTCAAGGAAGCGCCCCAGTTTCTCGGTTTTTTATACGGCATTTATCGTGATCGGCGCCGGAGCGATCCTTCTGCCCGGAGCGCCGCTCATCAAGATCATGTTCGTGTCCCAGACCATTAACGGGATACTCCTGCCGGTCGTGCTGATCATCATGCTCAAGCTTGTGAACGACAAATCGATCATGGGAGAGAACGTCAACTCCAGACGGATGAACATCATCACCTGGACCACGGTCTACATTCTCATCGCGCTCACCGTCCTGCTGGTTGTGACGCAATTTCTGAACGGACTATGATTTTGACATTATCAATCCGTGGTTGATCTTACTATTTCATGTTCGCGATACAAACCGGTTCCTGCTGATTGCCTGCTTGACCCTTGACCCTATCTCTTGTAATTCCGTTCTCCATACCCGGCATCCGCGGTCTTGACAATTCTCAATCCCGGTGCTATTATTGAGTCTGACTAGACTGACCAAAATAGGAGGCGTATATGACCAGTTGGCAGCTGCAGGAAGCAAAGGCCCGCCTGAGCGAGGTTATCAAGAAGGCCGTGAAGGACGGTCCGCAGATGATCACTGTTCACGGGGAACCGAGTGCCGTTGTCATTTCGAGCAAGGAGTATGAACGTCTCAAGCATCCGCCGGAGAGCTTTCTGAAATTCATGCGACGCTCGCCGCTTTACGGTGTGGAGCTTGATATCGAACGTCAACAAACGCTCACGCGGGAGGCGGATGTCGCATGAGCTTTCTGCTGGATACGAACGTTGTGTCGGAGGCTGTCAGGCGCAACCCGGACAAGGCGGTGATAGCATGGCTCGACCAGGTCCCGGGTGAAGCGCTCTTTATCAGCGTGCTCACGCTGGGAGAGATAAGCAAAGGCATCGAGGCGTTGACGGACAAGAAACGTCGTGAAAAGCTGCGAATCTGGTTTGATCACGAACTTCCGGGATGGTTTGAGGAACGGGTCCTCCCGGTCGACCTTGCGGTCGCCGACCGTTGGGGGCGTCTGCTGGCGGAAGTTCGAAGATCGGTTCCCACAATAGACAGCCTTCTTGCGGCTACCGCGCTGCATCACGACTTGCGGCTCGTGACGCATAACGTCAAGGATTTCGATTACCCTGGTCTTGAGGTCATTAATCCGTGGTCCGGTTCTCCGTAGCCGTCAATTATTTTTCCCTGTTCATACATAAATGATGTCCACTGATTGAGTGTTAAAGTATTTTAAAAACCAAGATCTTTAATTTTAAGTCAAGTTTTTGAATCAATCATAAAACCAGGCGCAAAGCCGCAAAGAAAGGCCCAATCATTTGATTTTAAAATCCAGACCAAAAAAGGGTTTCTTTGTGACCTTTGCGGCTTTGCGAGAGACCGCTTTTGATCTTGAATTCATACTTCAGCGGGTCTGAGACTTTGCCTCGTTAAGTGTTTCAATTCGCAGCGAATGCAGGAGAGTCGGTGATGAATAAAGAATGGCATACGGCGAATAAGATGCCTCAGAAGGCTTCACTTGAAGAAAGAATACGCTGGCATGCGGCACACGCCAAAAAATGCGGATGACGGCCCATCCCTGCAGGCGTGCTTGCAGAGATAAAGAAAAAGAAGCCCCGTTGAGCGAATGCTGTTCGCCACAATCCAGACATTCGATCATCCGCCTTCAGGCGCCTCTCTTCACACTTCATCCTGTTGACCGTTATTTCGGATAAATATAGATTTCTTCCTGAAATTTTGGTGTTTCAAGACCTCGCAACCATGAAGGTTTCATTCAAAAATTTATATCGAACATTCCCTATTGAATGGAACTTTCAAACTTCACCTTGACACTCAGACTCGCATAAAATATACTTCCCGAAGATAAAGTTGAATAATGTTCATCCCAGTAAATCCGAATTTCCGTACTTTTTACGATCGATTATTACCTGCCGGCTTCTGCAATATAGTGCGTCATGATATAACTTTTCACCCCAGTATTACAGGATTTTCGGAAATGCCGGGACGGTTTCCGTCCCTTCAAATACTTGTTAACTCCTTTCTGAAAGGTCTAAATGTCAAATCAGACAAATCGCGAAAAAATACTTGGTAATGCTTATTCAATCAAAGAAAGTATTGTATTCGTTGCTATCTTCGCGTTCTTATTTTCGTTCCCGATTATGGGAACAGCCTTTGTTCATTTATTTGCAATGATATTTATAGTATTGACCGCTGTGAATCTTATCGCTTTAGCACTAACCCGCTTAACCAACTATTTTGAATTTGACGATGATAAAAAGCTGATCTTAAAATCTTTTCGGGTACGGATTCCGTACGACAAAATACAATCGATTTCTATAAATCATGTTTTGAGAGGGTTTAATGTAAATGTAAAGACAGGCAAGCTCCAGATTTATTCATTGGCGATGGGGTTAAGCCCAGAACAAGCTGTACATGCAGAAAATGAATTTCAAAACCGTCTTCCATCCGTCATTATCCATAAAGAATCATATCGAAAACGGCTCGTAATTGTTACCTCCATTTGTTTACTGTTAATCGTTATCGCCTTGGGAAATTATTTTTACACCATGAACCAAGTTGGCCCTTCTGAGGATGTTACTGTTGAGAAAAAAGATTGGTTGACCGAAGTAAAACCTATTGTTGGCAATCGCTATCAAGTTAACGGTTTCTATTTCACTTTGCCTGTCAGTTTAGTGGAAACGAAAGAAGAAAAATCGTGGCATTCTTTTGAAGATAGTCGAAATAAAATGAGGATCAAGGTCGGCCCCGGTTTGCTAGAAGATTCGGATATCAAATGGAGAACATTTCTTGCCTATGTAGTAGGAATTCGGGATGATTTTGATTTTTTTCGCTTGGGATACAACGCAAGGTATGGCCTCATTCCGAGACTTAATAATTCTACCTTTTTTAAAAATCTGTTGGACGCTAAAGTGTACGAGATTTACAGCGTTAATTTGAGAGGGATTGTATTACAGGGTATCAGAGGAAATAAATCAGTCGCGGAAATCATAATTGCCTATAAAAAGCGTGGAATGCAATTCTTCATCAGTCAACCAGGGGAAATGGGAAAAATAGACGAAGGTTTATTGCGTTCCATCGTGGCGAGCGTTCGAACGGCGGATTAAGAAGAGAAAGTGTTAACGACTCGTTCGAGTCCCGCGCTTTAAAGCGCGGGGCTCAACTCATTGTTGTACTGAGATATCGCTTATGCGATGCATATATTGTTTAGAGGACAAGAAGAAATCTGATTTTCAAAAAAGAGAACATGTGATTCCGCAGTCTTTCGGACTGTTCTCCCCAGATAATCTTCTCCTATATGAGACCATTTGTGATGATTGCAATCAATATTTCGGTGACAAAATAGAGTTGTTTTTGGGACGAGATTCATTTGAGGGTGTCGAACGATTAAGACACGGTTTAAAGCCCAAAGCTCCGCTTGCTAGGCGAAGAAGAGTAAAAAGTAAAATAAAAGAGGGTGACTGGAAGGGGCTCGTTGTAGAAGAACGACCTTGTGGAGTTAATGAGTTAGGGGTAGAGAAATCCGTTCAAGTGGGATTCTATAATGCCAATGAAGACGAGTATCATTATTTTACTCCTGATAATATTCCCTCAAAGGAAGAGCTTATCGAACGGGGCTATCTAAAGAAAGGAACCACGATTTGGCTTGTCGCGGAAGAAGGTCGAGAAATAGATGAATTAATATCATTGCTTCGAGGAAAAGGCATCGAAATCGCTGACAAGGATTACTTAGAAAAGAAGCAACTACCAGACGGGAGAATACCTATAGAAATGGAAGTAACGATTGATCGCGTGATAATGAGAGGCTTCTGCAAAATCGCCTTCAATTATCTCGCCTATGTTGCTGGAAAACATTTCATGTTCTCTGAAAACTTCCACGAAATACGACGATTTATTAGATATGACCAAGGTGATTGCCGCCGATATTTAAATGTGAACCAGTCTCCCATACTCTATTATGACCAAACGATGAAAATTAAAACAACTAACGGACATCTGATCACCGTCGAATGGAATCACAGCAAACTTTTTAGTAAAGTTAGTTTATTTAACACTTATACTTATGGCGTGACTCTTTGCGATAATTTTAGCGGCATTTGGATACCTCTCAAATCAGGCCATCATTTTGATATTGAAACAAAACAAGTTAGTAAGCTCATGTCAGTAAGCAAGAGAATTATTATCTAATTGGCTACGGTTGCCGAGTGCATAACTAGCGCGTCAACATCGACTCGCCTTGCGGCGAGTTACCCGCGTGTTCTCCCGGCGCTACGCGCCGCGAGAATCCCCGGGGCTGAGCCATGTGCCCCTAACCCGGCGCAAGCTAAAGGCGCGCCGGGAAACCAGGGGCACGAGACCAATGATCCTTCGGATTCATGGCTCAGCCCCGGGATTATTCCAACCACGGGCTCCAGTCGGTCTTCGCCGCTGAGCTGGCCACAACATCAAAAAACACAGGAGACAGCATCATGACTGATCATAATTGGACGAAAAAACATGATCATCAGTTAATTGAAATCATAAATTCAACAGATTTTAACAAATACCCCAATGATGTAAGGACTGCTGCTCGATCAGAATTTAATAGAAGGCAAATTAGAAACGATAAGCTTATGCTATACATGACCGCTATCATTCTCATTTTAACTCTCGCCCTTGTGTATTCTGAGTTTTTTCATAAAACACCATCTACTCCAATGGCCGTACCTCCTGATAAGGTGCAATCTCACCAATTGAATCCAATAGAAAAGAAAGAGACACCACAGTCCAAGAATGATATACGAAAAAAATCACGCATAGCTCCACCTCAATAAAACAGAAATGATCCAACCAAAAGATCGACCCCCACGAAACAGGGCTCATCTTCGCGTTCTCCCGGCGCTTCGCGCCGCGAGAATCCCGGGGCTGAGCCATGTGCCCATCTCCCGGCACGAACCGCCGGGAGAACAACGGGCACGAGACCAATGACCCTACGGGTCATGGCTCAGCCCCGGGATTATCTTTTTGGGAACGTATTGGGGGTCGAATCTTTGGTGTTGACAATAGATTCTCAAGATGACGATCAGATGAAAATTCCAACAAGCGCCTGGACAGCGACGCGCCAAAGACGGCGCGTCAGGCGCTGGTTATACCTTCAAAACAATATGAGATCAGGCGACCCAACAATAAATCGAAGTAGCGAATACAACTGTTCAAGGTTCGCGGACATCGTTGACAAAGCTTTCACACACGAAACCTTTCACGCCTATCCAGCACTCGTGGCGAAAGTTCCGGTCAAAGATAACTTAGGGGACGTAGTGACCGAAATGGACAAATGGTGTTGACAAGTATTATATGAATAATATAGACTCGCACCATGCCAAGGCAAGCGAGACTTGATGCACCTGGAGCGCTTCATCACCTCATGTTGCGTGGGATAAATAAAGCAACAATATTTGATGACGACCAGGACCGCGCCCTGTTTCTGAGCCGACTAGAAAAGAACATTACAGCGGCAAATGCGAAGATATACGCTTGGGTGCTCATGACGAATCATGTCCACCTTCTGTTTAAAAGTGGAAAGCAGGGAATATCCGATGTAATGAGAAAGCAATTAACCTGGTATGCTCAATATTACAATCGTCGCCACTATAGTGGACCCCAATTTTCGGACAATAGTTTAAGATGGTAACCTGCCGTTAAAAAGGAGCAGGTTTTGAGCGAAAAAAAGCGCAAAAATTTCAGCAGTCAGTTCAAAGCCAAGGTCGCGCTTGAGGCGATCCGAGGTGTCAAGACAGTAACCGAAATTGCCCAGGCGTTCGGCGTACATCCAACGCAAGTGGGGCAGTGGAAAAAGGTTTTGCAAGATCAGGCTGCGGGCATATTTGACACTACGCGCGGTCCCGCGCCGGTAGATCCTGCTGCCAGTTCGGAGCGGCTCTACTCCGAGATCGGACGGCTGAAGATGGAACTGGACTGGCTTAAAAAAAAGTCCGGGATCAGCCTATAGCGGACCGGCGGCACTGGGTAGATACCAAAAACCCCTTGGCGCTGACCAAACAATGCGAACTGGCAGGTGTCAACCGGTCCACTTTCTATGCGCCGCATCTGACTACCGACCCGGACGAGCTGGAATTGACCCTGCTGAGTGAGATCGACGCCGAATACACCCGGCATCCGTTCTACGGCAGCCGCAAAATAACCGTGTACTTGTGCGGCATAGGGCATCAGGTCAACCGAAAACGGATACAGCGGCTAATGGGCATTCTGGGGCTTGCAGGCATGGCACCGGGACCGAACACCAGCCGCCCCAGCCCGCAGCACATGGTTTATCCATATCTGCTCAGAGGCGTATCGGTGACACGACCCAATCAGGTATGGAGCACTGACATCACCTACATCCGCCTGGCGCGGGGATTTGTGTACCTGGTGGCCGTGATCGACTGGTACTCACGCAAAGTGCTGGCATGGCGATTATCAAACACGCTCGATAGCAGCTTCTGCGTGGACTGCCTAGAACAGGCATTACAGACATACGGCATCCCCGAGATCTTCAACACCGATCAGGGCTGCCAGTTCACCTCTGAGGCCTTCACCGGCGTGCTCAAGGCGCACTGCATTAACATCAGCATGGACGGCCGCGGCCGTGCATTGGACAATATCTTCGTGGAACGGCTATGGCGGAGCGTAAAGCACGAAGACGTATATTTAAAAGGGTACGCCACAGTACCTGAAGCGCAACTGGGGCTGACGAAATACTTTATGTTCTACAACACGGAAAGAACACATCAATCATTGGACTACAGCACACCGGATGTGATCTATCGAACAGCGAACGGCGGTGGAGCAAGGATTGTGGATAAATTCAAAGAGCGAAAAGAACCTCAGGGAGAGGTAGAAACCGGGGCAGCGCCATGCAGCTGCGGCTTGGTCGGTTACCATCTTAATCTCACCCCTTTATTGTCTTGACAGAGGGGTCCACTTAACATCCCTGCTTGCCTAAGCTCTCCAACCTGCTTCGTGGCCGGTTTCGGGGCATTTCGGAAACTAAAATGATTGAGTGCTTAACACTGCTTGGGCGCGATGTGCAAATCGTGGTTAAGACAGCATCTCGATCTAGAAAGACCGGCCAACTTTCCGTGCGTTTTGCTTGATTGTACTCGTCGATTCTTAAAGCATGAAGAAAGTATGCTAATATTCTAACCAGTAATAATGGGATGGAAAGAGGACTTCCTATGAACGAAATCGTACTTCGAGTTATGGAAATACCTAACAAGTTTCATCGCCTCGCGTCTGCTTCACACAATTCCCTTGCCCCTGTCGCTAAAATATAGTACGCTCGCCTATCAGCAGGTAAATTTTCCCATTTCGCCGAAAAACTTCCATCAATCATTTCCCGCTGCGCTGCTCAACGGAAAGCACAGCTGGAAACCACGGATAACGATCTTAATAGGAGTCGACGATGAAGACTGGCATTTGTATTTTTACCGAATACTTGCATTATGTCCTGGTGCTGTTGACAGCTTTCAATCTCTTTGCGTGCCAGGATAGAGACAGCAAGGGTTACGATAACATGAAGATCAACTATCCGGTCGGCTCCATCCCTGAAATCGTAACGCCTTTTGACGATGCGAACAGTGAATTCGACGATTTCAACTCTGGAGCAACACCGGTGCTCCAATTGGCTTTCCCTTTCTATTTTTCGTCGAATAGATCCACTCAAGGCGGCACATTCGATATCGAAAGCATGAATGTAAACGTAATGTTCAACCAGAATACGGGCAATTTCAGCATGACTGGATGGTTCTTCGATTCAGCCTGGCCGGGGGTCAACTCTCCGTCAAACGAATACGGTCCGGTCATCGAAGACCTGCCCGATGGCAGGAAGGTCTATCTTTATGCAAGCGATCTGAATGACAATCTCGACATCTATCACGCAGTCGTCAACCCGGGAGACGGGATCGCCTATCTTTCCGCTGTCCTGAATTCGACATCTGCTGACGCATATCCCACGTTTGGTCCGGACAACTCGATCTACTTCAACTCGAACAGAGGAGGGGAGGATTTCGACATCTATCAGGCTGCTATCCCGGACGGGGTAGACATACCGACGTGGCTAGCGGGCGAGGGTAATGCAATCATAACAAGGGCCGACGTCTTGAGTACCTTGAATAATGACAAATGTCCGTACATAAATGGTAAGCTTCTCGTTTTTACATCGGACAGAGCGGGCGGGTATGGCGGATACGATTTATACTATTCAACATACGAGAACGGATGGTCAGCGCCGGTGAACTTTGGTCCGTCCATCAATACGGCGTATGATGAATACCGCCCCATCGTGATCTATGCGCCGGATTATTCAAATGATTTAATGATATTTTCTTCCAACCGCACCGGCGGTAAAGGCGGATTCGATCTATATTATGTCGGAATTCCAAAAGAGACGAGATAGCAGAAGCGCGCCGCAGGCCCAGATTCCCATCGTTATCCCGCGCCTTGGCTTCCCCCGGCTCCGCCGGGGTGGAACCCATCCTCATCCCATCCTTCTCAGAAGACCCACCCTCACCCCAGCCTCTCCCTGGAGGGCGAGGGGCAGATGGACAAAGATAAATCTATCGAGAAGGAGTAGTGGACAATGAAAAATCTATCCGCTCACTCGCGCGTGGCTCGGTTGAGCCTCGCTGTCGCGAGTTCGCAGTTCCGCCCTGAATTCCCGCTGTCGCATAATACTTAGACTCGTTGTCGTACCATCTCGCTATGAATCGCGAGACACCCTGCACTCGCGCAGTGCCGACTGCTTAGACTCATTGTAGTACCATCTCGCTGAGAAGCGCGAGACGGGAATCAAGGACCTCATAAACGCTGGGTGCAGACGGGAATCAGGGGAAATTCTTAGACTCGTTGTAGTACCATCTCGCTATGGATCGCGAGACACCCTGCACTCGCGCAGTGCACTCGTAACCGACTGGGTGCAGGCGGGAATCAGGGGCCTCATAAATTTCCCCGAGGCTGTCCGGAACAAAGCCGGGGACGATCAGCCCCATTCCTTTTGCTCAAAATCATCGTATTTCATTTCAAACTATGCTAAAATTCTAACCAGTAATTGATGGATCAGGATCAAACCTTATTTCTTGATTTGTTGATAACTCATAAAAGACGCGGAGGAGTCGTGTCAAAAACATTGCGGCTGGATAAAGGACAAATCGAGATCGTTGACGACGCAATGGCGGCTGTACTGCGGCGAAAAACGCCGGCCGAACGGATCGCGATAGGCTTTGGCCTTTGGACCGCGGCACGTACGATGCTCATCGCGCATTTGCGGAGAGAGCACCCTGTTTGGTCCGACGAACAGCTTTACGGCGAAGTCGCGAGGAGGATGTCGCATGGAGCCGTTTGAGCTTCTGCACAAGATTGTTGATGTCTTCGAACGGCTTTCTGTTCCTTATCTTGTTACGGGTTCTGTGGCCGCAATGGCTTACGGCGAACCCCGGCTTACGAATGACGTAGATATCGTGGCAGTGCTTGGGGTACGGCACATTCCGGGGTTGCTCGCTGCCTTTCCTTCGGATAACTATTACATTGACGGTGACATGATCAGGGAGGCGATACGAGCTCATGGCCAGTTCAATATCATTCATCCTGCATCCGGCCTCAAGGTAGACGTGATAGTCAGCAGCGACACAGCATTTGACGCGAGCCGATTCAGCCGTATCAGGAGAATAAATCCCGCCGAAACCTTTCAGGCAAATTTTGCGGCTCCGGAGGACGTCATTATCAAGAAAATGGAGTATTACCGTGACGGCGGGTCAGAAAAGCATCTTCGTGATATTACGGGCATTCTCAAGGTCAGCGGTGAAGCGATTGATATGGCCTACATAACCGATTGGGCGCGGCGCCTGGGCCTGATTGAAATATGGGAAGCGATAAAGAGCAGACTTCGTGATGCGTAATGAGTCAATTCTGGAGTAAGTAGAACATCTGGATCTTCCGGGTTTTGTGTGGTAGCTTGTTGTTCTTTCCCATGCGAAAATCTAGGCATGTGACCGAACTCGTGGCCGGTGATTATGAGTGCACATGCGCGAATACAGGCTATCCGAGGGTTAAGCATTTCGGACTGTTTGAGATTTCTATCGTACTGAGGACGACCAAGCATGCCGTAAAGGATTTCCGCCGGGTGCCCTTCTTTGGGTCACCTTTCTTGGGCGCGCAAGAAAGGTGACAACAGAGAGAAGATGTTTGATATGATCGTCTCGTCAGTTCCTACCGTGCGATCCTGCTGTGTGTTCTGCTGTTGTGTGTCCTGCTATGGGGTTGTTGTAACCTGTCCTCTCCTTCGTTTCGAACCTGAGCTTCCCGGTATAAATCGGTACGGCAAATTTGAGGAGCACCGTGTACAGAAGCGCGCCGCAGGCCCAGATCCCCATCGTTACCAGAATCTCCGACGTGGTAGGAGAGTACTCATAAATTTCCCCGAGGCTGTCCGGAACAAAGCCGGGGACTATCAGGCCCATGCCCTTTTCAATATACACGCCCATGATGATCAGGATGCATCCGATATTGAGGGTCGTGAAATTCTCCCGGGTCTTCGGGAAGAGGAACAGGAAGAACGCCGTAATGTTCATGAAGGTTGCGGCCCACATCCAGGGCACCAGGCTGGTCTTCCCGTGAAGACCCAGGTAGAGATACCGGATAGAATAACTGTCGACCGCGCCTGAATAAAATTCCTTGAACACCTCTGCGCCCAGAAGGAACAGGTTGATAGCCATTGCGTAGGCGATCAATTCAGCTATTTTAAAAATGGCCCGGTTGTCGATCTCCACCTCGGAGCGTTTCCTGATGATCTGGAACAGGACCAGCATGATCGCAGGCCCGGAACAGAATGCCGAAGCAAGAAATCTGGGGGCCAGGATCGAGGCATTCCAGAACGGCCGTGCGGATAAGCCGTTGTAGAGGAACGCGGTCACGGTATGGATGCTCACGGCCCAGGGGATCGAGAGAATGATCAGGGGACCGATCACGGACATGCTGTATTCCTTGCCGATCGACAGCCGGTACAGGACGTAGAAGGCAATGATGCCGTTTATGGCGAGATACCCGTTCAATACGACCACGTCCCATGCAAGCAGCGATGCGGGGAAGTGCATGGCCCCGAGGAGCGGCAGGATATGCCATACGCGCATCGGCTGTCCCATGTCGACCAGGATGAACAGGATGCACATCGTGATCGCGGTCACGGCGAGCAGCTCGCCGAACAGCACGATCTCTTTGATCGGTTTGAAGTTGTAGAGGTACGCCGGAACGACAAGGAGCACCGCCGCCGCGGCCACGCCGACAAGGAAGGTGAAGTTCGAGATGTACAGGCCCCAGGAGACCTGGTCCCGCATTGCGGTCGTGATGAGTCCTTGCTGGAGCTGATCGGCGTATGCGCTGAACCCGAGCAGAATGAAGAGGGACAGGAACGCAATCCAGAGATAATAAGCCCGGCTCCCTATAAAGACCTGGCGCAAGGCAATGAAAAAGTTTTTGATCACGCTGCCCATGAAAGGACCTCCTACCTGCCGTATGCGAAGAAATAATAAAACTTCGGATTCGTATTCAGGTCTTCCTTCAGGCGGAAGACCCTCTTATGTTCTATAGCGTACCGGATTTCGCTTTTCGGGTCGAGGAGGTTTCCGAACTTCCTGGCCCCGACAGGGCAGGCCTCCACGCATGCGGGATAGAGCCCTTTCCGGGTGCGCTGAATGCAAAACGTGCACTTCTCGACGACACCTTTGTACCGCGGCCGGTTCCCGAGATAATGCGTGTTGGGGTTGAGCTCCTCGGGCTTGCGGCCCGGTTCGGCCCAGTTGAAGTGGCGCGCGCCGTAGGGGCATGCGGCCATGCAGTAGCGGCAGCCGATGCACCAGTTATAGTCGATGACCACGATCCCGTCCGGCTCCTTCCAGGTGGCCTGGGTCGGACAGGCGCGGACGCAGGGCGGGTCCTCGCACTGCTGGCACTGTACCGGCATCGTGAAATACCCTTCCTCGGGGACCAGCTCCGGGTTGTAATATTTTTCGGACTCTTCGAGGTCCACCCACTTTTCGCCCTTTTTGAAACGAAGGACCGATATCCAGTGGACCTGCGGGTCCTTGGACTGGTTGTTCTCGTCGACGCAGGCGTACACGCACTTTCTGCAGCCGATGCATCTCGACAGATCCAGGCCGTAACCGAAGAGCACGCCCGGGATTGCGTTTTCATTGCCGATTGTAATGGCCTTTTTATATTTTTCTCCGTACTCTTGTTCGAGCCGTGTAATCACCTGCTTTTTCTCCGCGTCGTTCATTTCCGTGAAGCGCTTTTGAAAGAACGATTCCCAGAATCCCGCGTCTGCTTTGAGAGGAATCGTCAGACCGCCCAGGGCGAGGGCGGCGCCTTTCATGAACGTCCTGCGGTCGAAATGCACGCCGCCCTTTTTTTTCTCTATTTTTCCCATCATTCGCCTCGTAGTTCTCTATAAATACTTACAAACCGGTATTAAATTTTGAATCAAGTTTCTGCAAAATAAAAACAAAAAAGCATTTACCGCGAAGGCGCGAAGGACGCGAGGAATGCAAGATTTGAATCGGGTTAAAAACCAGAAAAAGATTTTGTCGTATGGTTTTCTTCGCGTCCTTCGCGCCTTCGCGGTTCAACGGCGTTTCGCTTTAATTGTCTGAGGCTTGCCTCATTCATTATTTAATGTCCGCAGGCCTCATCGGCGGAGGCAAGGGCTTTATCGCTTTGAACGGCGGGTCATGGGGCCAATGGCAGCTTACGCAGAGGAGATACTGCTTTTCGCCGTTCCAGCTTCCTGTTCTCTTGCCGTGGAGCCCCGCTTTCCAGTCGCGCAGGACCGTGCCGTGGCACTGCCCGCACAGGATGTACGATTCCTCGAATTTGACCTGCTTGCCGTTTGCGAGCCGGAGTTTGTCCCGGTTGTCCGGATTGTGGCAGTCAAAGCACCACCCGCCAGGCATGTGTTTCAGAACGATGTCCTCATGCATGCTCAGCTTGCGCTGTTTCCGGTCAGCAGGCATGCCTGAATGACACTGAGAACAGGGAAATATTCCGGAAGAAAAGGGCGGGGGCGCTACAAAGAATCTTTTCGGGATATCATCATCTTCGGCATGGGCAATCCCTGCAAAGACGGTGATCCCTGCAAGTATGATGAGATGGAGAATCGGTCCTGCTTTGAGTTTCTTCATGTTTGTCTCCGTGTCGTACACCGCCCGCTTGTCCCGGCAAAACCTCTCTCTTCAGGGAGAGGGAGCCGGCGGGAGAGCATCTCCGTAGAGGAGGGGAAGGGTGGAGGAAAATATCATGCAGCCTTATGTGACATGAAACATTGCCCCAACAGAAATACTATTCCTTTTTATTGGGCATCAGAAATATGACGATACCCATTCCGGCAAAGGCCAGCATTAATAAGCCGGAGAAGTTTTTCCTGAATCTCAATTCCCGATAGGTTGCCTTGATGTTGTTGTCGATCACGTTCAAGCGTTTCGTAAACTCGTCCGTCCGTTCCTTCACCACGTTCACATCAACCGTATGGAAAAGGGCACGGAATTCCGCTTCGGTGCTAAAGAGATTTTTCTCATCCGCCTGGGAATAGATCCCTTCCCGCTTCAGATCAGCCAGCTTTTTCTTCGAGCAGCCCGATCTTTTCTTCGGTCAGGAAAAGGGCCTGTTTCATGATCTTCGCCCGCTCGTACGAATGACACTTTGTGCAGAGCTGTTCGTTGATGATGTCGATGCCTGCCTTCTGAATATCATGCGTACCGTGGCACGTGATGCAGTTGGGAGCTTTTTTACCTGTCTTGATCGCCGCAGAGCTTTCTGAAACTCTTCCTGACTTGAGCGCTTTGCCGTGGCCGCTGTCCTGGAAGTTCGCAAGAATCCCGATATGGCATTTTCCGCAGAACTCCGGGACATCCTCATATTTCGGTATTCCGACAAAGCCCCGCTGGCGGGACATGGCGAGCGCGGCGTCCTTCGGATCTCCGCCGTGGCAATTCTCACATGAGATATTGTTCCGGGCATGCCAGCTCGACTGCCACGCCTGGGTGATCTGGCGATATTCCGGCTTCATCTGCTCCGAAGCATGGCAGGAGATGCAGAGATTTTCCTCCATCTGCAGGCCTGCCCACGTTTTTGTCATAAATTCATTTTCGAAATCCTCCCGGTATCCCGCGCGTGCTGCAGCGGGCAGAAGGAATATGATCGCCAGGACAATGATTGCGTTTTTCATTAGTTCCTCCCCCAAAACAGCAGAAGAAGCCATGCGGCAAGCAGGACTATGAATACGCCTCTCAGGAGGGGCCGTTTCATCAGATTTTTTTCCTCCTGCCTGTCGAGGAAAGGCCAGGCAATAAAAGCGAATACCAGGATGATCTGAACGGCTATGCCGAGAAATTTGTTCGGAATGAGTTTCAGGAACTGGTATTGCGCGACCAGGTACCATGCGGGCCGTATCCCGGGAGGGGTTTTATACGGGTCAGCCGCAATCATGTCGCCCGGGGAATTATACAGCGTGGGCATGAACGTCATGATGAAGAACAGGACCGCGAAGTACGCCATCATCATATACATCTGCTTCTTAAAAAAGGCGGGGTAATAAGGATACCCGTCCGGGTGGTTTTTTCGTATATATTCCGAACCGGGGCGTCCTTCCGTATCCGACATCCCGAAAGGGGTCGCCGAGATTCCCGTGCGGTAGATCATAAAGAGATGGACTGCGATCAGTCCCACAAAGATGGACGGCAGAATGGCGATATGCAGCGCGAAGAACCTGCTCAGCGTCACTCCCGTGATATGGTCGCCGCCCTTCAGAAGGCGGGCGATGGTCTCGCCGATAACGGGGAACGCGGTCGGCATCGACGTTACCACCGTGGTCGACCAGTAGCTCATCTGGTTCCACGGCAGCAGATGGCCGCTGTAGCCGAACGTTATTACGACTATGAGGGCAAGTGCGCCGCCGGCCCAGGTGAGTTCTCTCGGCCGCTTGTAGTTCCCCATGAGAAACACAGTTACCATGTGCAGCAGAACGATGGTAATCAGGAGGTTGCTGCCGATTGAGTGCATCTCTCGGAAGAGCCACCCGAAGGGGACCTTCGTCATGATGTCCTGTACGCTGCTGAACGCATGGTCGGGGTGAGGAATGTAGCAGGTCAGGAGAATGATTCCCGTGAACACCTGAATGCAAAACGCGACGACCGTGAGAAAACCGAGCGTGTAGAGGATATTCGTATTCTTCGGGATGCGGTAGTCGAGGACCTGTTCGCGGAGTTGTGTCTCCAGGATTGCATTCAGACCGAACCGTACATCAAGCCATTCTTTTATTTTTTTCCACATAAGCTCACCCTACAATGAGGTTTTCTCCTTCTATTTTTACAGGAATGCGCGTCAGCGGTTTGGGCGGCGGACCCGATAATACGGTTCCGTCGAGATCATAGGTGCCGGCGTGGCAGGGGCAGATGATCTTTTGACGGTCCTTGTTGAAATCGACGAGACAGCCGAAATGGGTGCAGGTGCGTGAAAAAGCGATGTATCCTTTTTCAGGCCGGTTGATGACCACGACCGGAATGTCTCCAAACGTGATGTTCTTGCTCCCTCCGTAGGGGACATCAACTTTCGCAATGATTACTTCTTTTGATTCGACTGCCTTGGCGGGTGCCGAGGTAAGAAGTCTGAACAGCGAATAACCAAACGATGCGAATGTGATTGACCCGAGAGATCCCAAGATGACTCCGAGGAAGTTACGTCTCTTCATCTTCCCTCCTTCATGCTCTTTGAAACAGCGCTCGCTGATTATCTAACTCTGCGCATAAAGGCTTGTCAATATAAAACGTAGCATAAAGTTGCAGTTATAATAAACTGATTGTTTGCAATTTGAGAGGATAGTCTTAGTGAGATTTTCTTGCGGTTTCATAATCAAAAGGTCTTACACGAAGCCGCACCCTGGATACGTGTTACTACTAACTAAACACATTGTCGTACCATCTCGCTAGCAAGCGAGAACCCTCAGACTCATTGTCGTACTCTTCCGGTCCCATACGGGAGGTGTCTCACTTATATTGACACAGAGGGTAATGGGTTTTGATTTTGACATTGACTTAACACATAAAATATTTTAAGAGGGCATTGTCTCAGCCTGACGAAGCAACACCAACATCAAAGTCATCTCTCGCAGAGGCGCAAAGGACGCAAAGGGAATCCTTAAATCAGGGTTTAAACCCAAATGAATTGCCTTTCTTTGCGAACTCTGCGCCTTTGCGAGAAAATTGATTTTGTCTTTGGTCTTTTAAAATATTTTAAGCGGCATTGCATCAAATGATGAAGCGTGAATTCAAAATCCTTTGGTCTCAGTTCTAAATTTTATTTTCCGTTCTCTTGTAAAGGTCTTATGATTTATGAAAATCATCTGCGCGTGTTTTCCTGATTCGGACCGTTCGACCTAATCAGTAATCAATCATTTTACGACTTTATTCATAGCTATGCAGGGACCTTTAAGTTTCCGATATTTTTTTCAGAATATTCTGATTATTTTTAATTAGTTAGAACGTCCGATATACCACCATCATGCCTATTGACATGTTTGCTCGCCTGTGCTATAAACACCAAGTCTTTGTGTATTTTCTGCTACTATCTGGGAGGGGAAATTATGGCATTGGGTTGGTTAAAAGATCAGATTGAAGTGGTCAAAAACAGACTGAAGGAACCGATTTCCTTAAAGGCCAAACTGTTGATCACAGCACTTTTACTCATCATTGTGGGCGGCGGCGGTTTTATATCCTACAAGTTTTATGATTTCACTCAGAACAATCCGAAATTCTGCGTAGGCTGTCACCTGATGCAGCCGGCCTATGACACCTGGGCGCAGAGCGAGCACAAATCGCTTAACTGCCATGACTGTCACCATCTCACGATACCCGAGCAAAACCAGCTTCTCATCAGCTTTGTCCTGCACCGGCCCACAAAGGTGCCCGAGCGGCATAAAGATAAAGTCATCGTGAGCCAGAAACACTGCAATCATTGCCATACCGAGGGCAAGGCCAAGCCGATCAATAAATCGTTGTTCCATGCGAAACATGTGTACATGGAGCAGATCGAATGCACTCAGTGCCACGGAGAAGTAAAACCCGACAAGAGCGGTCTTCACCATTTCCTGCCGACGGAAAAGTTCTGCACCAAGTGCCATAAGGACAGGCAGGTGCACGGCGAAGGCATGGGCGGACTGGCCTGCATCAACTGCCACACCGACAGGACGAAAGATCTCAAGCCCGGGCGGAAAAAATGTCTCTTCTGCCACAGCAAAGACGAAAATGTCCGCAAGGAGCTGATTGCCGACGGTACGATGGATGTCCGGTTCTTCGCGCCGAATTCATCAACCGTGAAGAAAGCGGTTAAGATCGAGATTCCCGACAACGCCCCCATGCAGTTCTATTGTTATGAGTGCCATAAACCGCATACCGCGGGCAAGGTAAAGCCGAAGAATATGGATTGCCTGAGGTGTCATACGGGCACCCCGAAAATCGGGAAGCACAAGGTTCATCTCGGCATGGACATGCAGTGCAAGGATTGCCATAAGCCGCATATCTGGAAAGTCACGGAGGCTTCCGCCAGGAAAGACTGTGTCTCCTGTCATGAGTACAGGAGCCCGAAGAATTTCATGTAAGCGTGTTTCCGTAACGGAGATTTATACCCATAATTATTATCCGGTACGGCGTATCCAATTGAGTAATGAAAGGAGGTGAATCTCATGAAAAAATTATTAGTTGTAGCGATCGTGCTCGTTGTATCGTTCGTTCTTTCCGCTTCGGCTTTCGCTGTTCCGGCGGGCAAGACTCTCGAGTTTGACGGCAAGGGCGCCGGCAAGGTGATCTTCGACGGCAAAGTCCACGCAGATAAAGGCAACAAGTGCGCTGATTGCCACCAGTCCGGCCTCTTCAAGATGAAAAAAGGCGATGCGGTCATGACCATGAAAGACATGGAGGCCGGCAAGAACTGCGGCGGCTGCCATAACGGCACCAAGGCTTTTGGAGTCAAAGACGCAGCCTCGTGCGCAAAGTGCCACAAGAAATAAGTTTGTCATTATCCAGCAGCACAGCCCTCACGGAAAACGTGAGGGCTTTTTTTATCTGAAAAAAACAGCAACATTCCGCCGTAAATTGCAAAAAAACGAAGCTGCTCCTCCTTCAAACTATCATTTCCCTTCTTGATTTCTTGACAGCCAGATTGTTTTCTATTAATCTAGTAATAGTTTTCCATGCAATCCCTGTCCGAATATATGCCTCATGCGACCGCGACTTATGTGAGTATGAATAATTTCGCTCCCGCTTATTATTTCCCGATTATACAAATGAGAGAAGTTCAGCATAACACCAGACGGAGATGAAAGGAGGTGATACAATGAGAAAGCTAATCGCTCTTGTATTGGTTGTAATGGTAACATTGGCATTTACAGCTTCAGCATTTGCTGTCGGGCCCGGAAAGAAGCTGGAATTTGAAGGCGGCGGCGCAGGCAAAGTCGTATTCGACGGGGACAAGCACAAAGTCAACAAATGCAACGACTGCCATCCAGCCGTGTTCAAAATGAAAAAAGGTACTGCCAAGATGACCATGAAGGAAATGCAGGAAGGGAAACAGTGCGGCACCTGCCACAACGGCACCAAGGCGTTCGGTGTCAAGGAAGCAGACAGCTGCGCGAAATGCCATAAGAAGTAAGCATGCTTTTATCCACGAAAAAACCCTCACACCCTGCACTCGCGCTGAGCTTTCGTAAACGCCGGGTGCAAGCGAAGGCGTGAGGGTTTTTTTTATTCGATAGAATTATCCATATAATTATTCCGCTCTGCTTCTCCCTGAGGCTACCCGCCTGTTAAGTCCGTAAAGAAGGAAGGCCAGAAGTTCCTCCATACCTGACTCTCATCATTACAATCAATGTTCGTGGTCCGACATAAATGTCGAAATAAGAAAACACTCGACAAAGATTACCGCTTATTTTGATAAATTATTTGCTTGCCTGAATTCAAATCCCAACTAAATCAGAAGCTTATATTTTGGCATGTCAATTGATATAGTGAAGAGCAAGCGCGAACAATGGCACTGTCATTCCATCTTATCCCCCGTGTAGTGACAGTGTCCATTGTTCCGGCTTTGTGAAGAGGAGAAGCGCTATGTTTTTCAATAATTATCAATGCAAAAATATTGGACCTGATGAACTGCACGAGATGAGGCTGTCCGGAAAGCAGTTTCTGCTGCTCGATGTGAGGACCCCGCAGGAGAACGCCGAGCAGGCCATAGATGGTTCCTATCTTGTTCCGCTTCAGGAACTGCCGCACCGGTTTAAGGAATTGCCCCGGGACAGCGAGATCGTGGTGTACTGCCGGATCGGCAATCGGAGTGCCTATGCCTGCTCCTACCTGGGGGGCCTTGGGTACAGTGTAAAAAATCTTGAAGGCGGTATAGTCCTATGGAACATGGCCGGGCATGCGGCAATATCGAAGGCGTAAACATGACGACATGTAAAATCATCATCGGAGCAGTGATGGCCCTTCTGCTGGTGTTGTTGACGTTAGTAGCGGCATCCGTAAGCTATGCCGCCGAGCAACTTACACTCGAACAGGCCGTCGAAACGGCGCTGAGCAGCAATCCGGGAATCAAAGCGGCCGATGCCCGGATTGAAGCCGCTGACGCGAACGTGCTGGGATCGGCCTCCGGGTTTCTGCCGAAGGTGAACCTATCCGAGACCTGGAGCAGGACGGACAATCCCCTGATGGTGCTGGGCACCAGGCTGAACAGGGAGATCGTAAGCCAGTCCGATTTCAATCCGCCGAACATGAACAACCCGGATGCGATTTCGAACTACAATACGAGGCTCTCCGTTACGCAGCCGCTGTTTAACGGCGGAAGAGAATATATCGGCAGATCCCAGGCGAAACTGGGCCAGGAGGCATCTGTCCTGCAGCGTGACAGGACAAGACAGGAAACAGTCTATAACGTTATCAAGGCCTACTATGGGCTGCTGCTCGCACGAGCGCACAATACGGTAGCATTGCAATCGCTCAAAACGAGCGCCGAAACCCTCAAACTGGCCGAGCTGCGAAACAGGGCGGGCGCCGTACTGCAGTCGGATGTCCTGAGGGCAAAGGTGCAGCATGCCGAAGTGAAAGAGATGGTCACCCGTTCAGAAAACGGCGTGAGGCTGTCGGCTGCCTCGCTTAATTTCGCTATGGGAATTGCGCAGGAGACCGAGTATGAGATAACGGGCTCGCTCATCCCGCAGGAAATTAACAGCGAGCTCAATGCCGCGCTGCATGAGGCAGCCGTTAAACGTCCGGACCTGCTCGCCATGGACCTGAACCGCAGGAACGCGGATAAATCCGTCGATATGGCCAGGACGGATTATCTGCCGAAACTGAACCTCATCGGCCAGGTAGACTGGAACAGCGACCGCGCTGCAGGGGACGACGCCAGGAGCTGGGCGGTTATGGCGGTGCTTCAGTGGAATCTTTTCGACGGGCTTGTAACACGGTCGAAGATAAAAGAGGCCCATGCAGCGGGCAGCCGGATGCGCTCTCTTGAGGAACAGTTCCGTGAGGCGGTCCAGCTTGAGGTCCGACAGGCCTATTATAATTTCAGCGCATCTGCGGACCGTATAGCAGCAACAGCGTCATCAGTGCATGAAGCGGAAGAAGGCCTGAGGATCGTGCAGAAACGCTACGAGACGGGAATGACCACCTTCGTGGATGTGCTCGGTGCAGAGAGCTCGCTTATTCGCGCAAGGACCAGTGCGCTTCAAGCGCTTTATGATAATAATATCGCTGAGGCTGAGCTGAAGCTGGCAACGGGAAATCTGTGAGTAAGAAGTTCGAAAAAAAGAATGCGGAATAAAAGAGCAGTGGAGGATATCATGGACATTCGGGTTGTAAAAGAAATGATAAAGACAGTTGATAAAAAGAGGATGTATGGCGTATTGATCATAGCTGTGGTCACGGCAGCGGGCTTTTCCAGCATGACCTTCGGGAAAACCTCCCATGAGCCGGGCGTGACAAGGCCGGAGCTGCCGCTCGAGGTCTCCGCCGCAACGATTCAACCAAGAACTGTTGATTCGATAGTGTCAGCTGCCGGAACGCTCAACTCCAGGAACATTTCTGTTATTTCGAGCAAGGTGATGGGCAGAGTAGAGGTGACGGTAAACGAAGGAGACCATGTTTCCCAAGGCAGCCTTCTGGTCAAGATAGACAGCGGAGAAATCAGAGCGCAGGCATACCAGGCCCAGGCAGCTTACAACAACGCAAAGCTCCATCATGATCGGATTAAAAGCCTCTTTGACGAGGATGCCGCGACCAAGATGGAGATGGATCAGGCCATGCTCGGGTTTGAATCCGCAACAGCGGGCTTGAACGCGGCAAGGGCCATGGAAAGCTACACTACGATCACCGCCCCGATATCAGGGCAGATCATGGAAAAGCACATCAATCCCGGCGAAATGGCGATGCCGGGGCAGCCCCTGCTCAAGATCGAGGACAACAGGAATCTCCGGCTCGAGGTAACGCTGCAGGAGCAGGATATCCTGTCCATCAGGCCGGGGCAGGCCGTTGCAGTCCTGATCGACGCATTGCCGGGCAGGGAGCTCAGGGGCAAGGTGGCGCAGATCGTTCCTGCAGCCGATATAAGGACGCACTCCTTTATTGTAAAGATCGATATCCCGGAGAACAGAAACCTCATTACCGGCATGTACGGCAGGGCCTTGTTCAGCATCGGCAGGCGTGAAGCGATTATGGTACCGCGCTCAGCGGTGATCGAAATGGCGGGTCTCACCGGCGTGTACCGCATTTCTCCTGACGGAAGCGCCGTGTTCCAGATGGTCCAACTGGGAGACGATCAGGGCAGCGACGTTGAGGCCATAACCGGCCTGAAAGCCGGCGACAGGGTGATTGTCAGCAAGCAGGACACGAGGATCGACGGAAAGAAGGTCGTGGTAGCGCAGAAGTAAACTGAATCAAAATCATTTTGGACACGGATAAAGACGGAAATTACGGATTTATACCAGAACAATATTTAAATTCGTAAAATCCGCGAAAATCCGTGTCCCAATATAGTTCATTAGGTCTAATTCATGAAACTCAATATCAGCGGCAAAATAACGGAATATTTCATCAATTCGCAGCTTACCGTGCTGCTTATGGCGGCCACGGCGATCCTCGGACTCTTTGCGCTCTGGTTGACTCCGCGCGAGGAGAACCCGCAAATCGTGGTGCCGGCCGCCAACGTAATGGTGCAGCTTCCGGGCGCGAGTGCAAAAGAAGTGGAGGAACTCGTATCAAAGCGGCTGGAGGCAAAGCTCTGGGAGATACCGGGCGTCGAAGACGTATATTCGGTCTCGATGAACTCGCTGGCAGTGGTCACCGTCAAGTTTTTAGTGGGACAGGACAAAGAACGGTCCTTCGTGAAGCTCTACGACAAGCTCATGTCCAACATGGATTTCTCGCCTCCCGGCGCGTCTCAACCGCTCGTCAAGCCCATAGACGTGGATGATGTGCCGATCGTCGCAATTACACTGTCGGGTTCAGCGGGCGCCGACTATGACGATTCCCAGCTCCGCTTCGTGGCAGACCATCTTCTGGACGAGCTCAGAAAAGTGCCGGGCGTTGGAAATTCCCTCGTGATCGGCGGAAGAAGTCCGCAGGTACGAGTGACCCTGGATCCGCTCAGGATGGCGGGGTACGGCCTGTCTCCGCTCCAGATAGCAGGAGCGATCACCGTTTCCAACGCAAATCTTCTATCCGGCGACCTTGAGCAGGGAAACAGAAAATTATCGCTCGAAACGGGTGGATTTTTTGAAAAAGCGAGCGACGTCAGGAATGCGATCGTCGGTGTTTCAAACGGCAAACCTGTCTACCTGGGCGACGTGGCCGACGTTACGGACGGGTTCGAAGAGACCGTCAAGCTCACGCGCATTTCCTTCGGAGACGGACACTCTGCGCCTGCAGGTCCGGATGCAGCGGCAGGGAGTACGGAGACGCTGCAGGAACAACCCGCAGTCACGATAGCGCTGGCCAAACGTCAGAAGCTGAACGCCGTGAAGATTGCGGACCAGATCCTCGCAAGACTTGAGGAACTGAAAAACACCAGAGTCCCGCCGGGGATCACGGTCTCAGTCACCCGGAACGACGGCAAGGCAGCGAACGACGCGGTGAACGAGCTGGTGTTCCATCTTATCGTTTCGATCGTAGTGGTGATCATCCTTCTTTTTGTGACGCTCGGATGGCGTGAAGCGGCCATCGTGGCTCTCGCTATTCCGCTCACGCTCTTTATCACTCTCGCCATCGGAATGGTGACCGGCCAGACCATCAACCGGATCACACTCTTTGCCCTGATTCTATCACTGGGTCTGCTGGTGGACGATGCAATCGTGGTAGTCGAGAACATCCATCGCCACTACAAGCTGCAGCAGCATTCCCGGCTGCAGGGGGCGATCCTTGCGGTGAACGAGATCGGGATGCCGACGATACTCGCAACAGTTACGGTAGTGCTTGCCTTCATCCCCATGGCCTTCGTGACCGGGATGATGGGGCCCTATATGCGCCCGATCCCGTTCAATGTACCGGTTGCCATGATCACGTCCCTGTTTGTGGCGTTCATCGTGACGCCCTGGGCCAGCTACCGGCTGATGAAAGCGGACCATCATGACGGCGTTAACCCGCCTTCCCTCGAGGAGACCATTATCTACCGGACATATAAAAAGATACTGGGCCCGCTTCTTGCGGTTTCCCGCAGGCGCAACATGTTTCTTGGGCTCATTGCGGTCGTCTTTCTTGTGACAATGAGTTTCCCGCTCTTCCAGTGGGTACAATTTCGAATGCTGCCGAAGGCGAACAAGAACACGTTCCTGGTTTCAATAGATATGCCGCCTGGCACGCTCATAGAGAACACCGACCGTGCAGCGCGCGCGCTTGGGGCTTATCTGCATCGGATACCCGAAGTGAAAGATTATGAGACCTACGTAGGCACCGGGTCGGTAATGGACTTCAACGGGCTGCTCAGGGGCGGTGCGTTTCGGGAAGAGAGTCACTTCGCCGACATCCGGGTGAACCTCGTTGACAAGGAAGAGCGGAAACAATCGAGCGAGAAACTGGTGCTTGCCATGCGTCCCGATATCGAAGGACTCGCCCGTGAGTACGGTGCGAACATCAAGCTTGTCGAGGACCCGCCGGGGCCGCCCGTGCGGGCGACCGTTGTCGCCGAGATCTACGGACCGGACTACAATAAGCAGCGCGCTATCGCTCAGGAGATCAAGGCGCTTTTCGCCAGGACCGACCAGGTCGTCGATATCGACGACAGCGTGAAGGAGAACCAGGATAAATACCGGCTGCTCGTGGACAAGGATAAGGCCGCCCTCGCAGGGGTATCCACCGAGCAGATCGTACAAACGCTGCGACTCTCGTTGACCGGGATGGCGGTGTCCACGCTGCACCGGCCCGGCGCAAAAAATCCTGTATCGATCATGCTGCGGCTGCCGAAAGGACAGCGCAGCGTCCTTTCCGACATGGACAAGGTGTATGTATCCGGCGCACAGGGCAGCCAGGTGCCGCTTTCGTCGCTCGTGAAGGTCGTTCCTTCCGAGATGGACAAGGCCCTCTATCACAAGAACCTCGAGCCCGTTACGTATGTGTACGGTGAGATGGGCGCGAGAAGCCAGGTGTATGCGGTGATCGATATGATGACCTATCTGCGGAAGCATCCGCTGCCCGAAGGCTATCGTATCAAGTGGGACGGCGAGATGAAGCTGACGCTTGATGTATTTCGGGACCTGGGGGCCGCAATGGGAGTGGCCCTGATCGCAATCTACCTGCTGCTTGTGGGCAGGTTCCGGTCCTTCACGATACCCTTGATCATCATGGCCTCGATACCGCTTTCGATGATCGGCATAATGCCGGGATTCGCGATGACCGGGGTCTACTTCAGCGCGACCTCGATGATAGGCGTGATCGCTCTTGCCGGGATCGTTGTCAGGAACTCGATCGTGCTGCTCGAGTTCATTCTTGATAAGAAACAGGAGGGGATGCAGCTTGAGCAGGCTCTTATCGAGGCAGGCGCAATCCGGACGCGTCCCATTGTTCTGACAGCCGCAGCCGCGATTCTCGGCTCTGCTGTTATTGTCAGCGACCCCGTCTGGTCCGGCCTGGCGATGGCGCTCATCTTCGGCATGCTGGCTTCCACGGCCCTGACTCTGATAGTTATCCCCGTTTTCTACTATATGATCGAGAAAAAGCACTGGGAGCAGGCGTAGAAATTGCGGATTGCGCCACTGCACACCCTACTCTCGCGCTGACGCACTCGAATTCGTTGGGCGCAGGCTCGTGCTGCTAATAATTAGACTCATTGTCGTACCATCTCGCTGAGTACCGCGAGACGGGAATCAAGGACCTCATAAGCGCACCCTGTACTCGCGCAATATGCACTCGTAAACACTGGGTGCAGGCTGGGTGCAGGCGGATTTCGGATTTTAATCCCCATTCCGCAATTCGCATTCCGCAATCGAATCGGAGGTATCATGTCAAACACAACAGTCAATGTGTACTGCAAAGACCGGATCAGCATAGTCACTATTGACAACCCGCCTGACAACTATCTGGACAAGGAAGTCCTGTCGCAACTGAACAGGACCGTGAGCGATATGAAATCGTCCAAGGCCGAGTTGCGGGTGGTCCTGCTCAAGGCAATAGGCAGAAATTTTTCAGCGGGCCTGGACTATTCCGGGTTCTTGAAGATGACAAAGGATGAAGCAGCGCATTTTGCTGAAGTGGGCTACAACCTGCTCAAGCATATCGAGGACCTTCCTGTCCCGGTTGTGGCTGCAGTCAGGGGAGAGACCACGGGGGCCGGGCTCGGGCTCGCGCTTGCTGCGGACATCCGCATCGCTGCCGCTGATGCGGTCTTCTCGTTTCCCGAAGCGACATTCGGCGTGCCGCCCATTTTCGGGTCGTCACAGCGCCTCTACAAAACCGTAGGCATCGGCCGGGCCAAGGAGCTTATGTTCACAGGCCGGGCTATTGATGCCGAAGAAGCGCTGACCATCGGTCTCGTGAACAAGATCGTTCCCACGCACGCACTCGAGGAAGAGGCATTACGGCTTGCAAACAGGATAGCAGCGAACAGCCTCAGTGCGCTCCGCGCCATCAAAATGCTCGTGAACTTCGGATTGAACGAGGGCTATGATGTGGGCCTCCGGCAGGAGGTTACGGCATTCAGCGAGGCGTTTAATCCAGACACCAGTCAGTGGGAGCGGATGTGAAACTGGCAATTCAAAATTGACGCGAACATCTGAACGTATACTCACACGAAGGCACGAAGCCACGAAGAAAGAAAAAGATTATATGCTTTAGGTTTATAAAAATCACGAGTATTTAAGCCTTCTTTGTGCCTTTGTGGCTTTGTGTGAGATAGAAATGAGCAGTTTGCGTTATTTTAATTGGAGGTTTGTATGTATATAGCAGATACTAAATCGTGGTACCTTGAAAGACTCATCCGGCTTGTTGCCGGCATCCTTGTTTTCGGGAGCGCGCTGCTCGGGCACTTCGTACACGAGGCTTGGTTCCTGTTTACAGGTTTTGTCGGTTTAATGCTTATAGTATTTGCTATGACCGGCTTTTGCCCCATGAACATTGTTCTGTTTGCGTTGGGGGCGAGAGAGCGGTGTAAGTAAGGCAGTGAGGAGACACCCTGCACTTGCGCTGACGCACTCGTAGTCGCTGGGTGCAGGCAGGAGACAGAAGACAGGAGACAGGAGTCAGGGGCGTCTGTGCTCTCTGCGAAATCTGCGGATAAAAGGCTTTACTCTTTTATTTTGTATTTCTTCAGCTTATATCTTAAAACTCTTTCGCTGATCCCGAGCTTCTCGGCAGCCCGTGTCTGTACACCTTCGGATTCCTTGAGAGCATCCATTATCAAACCGCGCTCCACGGTATCGAGCGTATCGCTCAGGGAGCCTCTTAACACCTGCGGCGCATATTTGCCGTCGTCGGTGGCATGATGAAGATGTATCGGGAGGTCGGCTGCGGAGATGGTCGTTCTCCTGGAGAGGACCACTGCCCGCTCGATAATGTTTTCGAGCTCTCTCACGTTACCCGGATATGAATAGCGCATGAGGAGATCACGCGCCTCGCTGGAAATGTCCGTGATCCGCTTCTTGTTTTCGTCTCCATATTTCTTAATGAAGTAATCCAGAAGGGCCGGTATGTCTTCCTTGCGTTCCCTCAGCGGAGGGATTACGACGGACACGACATTCAGACGGTAATATAAGTCTTCCCTGAATTGGTTCTCTCTGATCGCCTTTTCCAGATCACGATTCGTCGCGGCAATGACGCGGACATCGCTCTTCAGCGTCTGGTTTCCGCCGACCCGCTCGAACTCGTGTTCCTGGAGCACGCGGAGGAGTTTTACCTGCACGCCCGGCGTCAATTCCCCGATTTCATCCAGGAACAAAGTTCCCTTGTTCGCGGCTTCGAACCTGCCTATTCTGCGCGAGGTCGCACCGGTAAAGGCGCCTTTTTCATGACCGAAGAGCTCGCTTTCGAGCAGCGTTTCAGGCAGGGCCGCGCAATTTACTTTAATGAGCGGGAAGTTCGCCCGCCCGCTGTGGTAATGGATCGCTTTTGCAACGAGTTCCTTGCCGGTTCCGCTTTCCCCCCGGAGCAATACGGTGGCATTACTCGCTGCCACGCGGCCGGCAAGATTCAGCACTTCCTCCATGGCATGGCTGGTGCTTACAATTTCGTCGAACTTATACCGGTCCCGCAGCTGCTCCTTGAGTTCCGTGTTCTCGCGGATCAGGTTCTGACGTTCAACTATTCTTTCAATTACCAGCAGCAACTGGTCCAGGTCGACCGGTTTGGGAAGGTAGTCGTACGCCCCCGCCTTGATTGCCTTGACAGCCGTCTCAATCGTTCCAAAGGCCGTCATGATGATCACGGCTAAATCCGGATTCAGTTTGCGCACTGCGGCGGAAGTTTCAAGCGCGTCCACGCCGGGAATATTGCAGTCAGTAAGAAAGACTTCGAAGCGCTCCCGTTCGATGGCCGCCATGGCATCCTTGATGCTGCCCACAGCGAGAACATCGTACCCTTTTTGGACAAGATACTGCTCTATCCTGCGGCGCTCCTGGACTTCATCGTCCATGATTATTATGCGGGCTTCCTGCATACTGGTTATTCCTTTAATTTGCGGGATGGCATCGAATTAAATTCTTGCCTTAACCTATTATACATGAACGACCGACTACGGCTGCATCCGGGAATAGGAGTTCACCTTCATTTTCTCCGCTTATGCCACAAGGCATTAACCGGGATGGCATAGAGTTCCGGACCAAACGGTAAACTCTCGTAGCCGGTATAAAGTACAACTCCTCTATGAAACCTTTTGCCGGTGGTTTCAGCAAGCGCGCGGAGCCCTTTAAAGTCCTGGGCTGTCACTGTTGAACTTGCCTTGACCTCGATACCCACAAGTTTGCCCGCCCGATCTTCCAATACGATATCCACTTCCTGCCCGGTTTGCGTTCGGAAGTGAAAAAATTTCGGCTTGATTGAACTCCAGGTGGTCTGTTTGATTAATTCCATGATAACGAAGTTTTCAAGTAATGGGCCGATAATGCCGCCTGTTGCCATCCGTTCTTTATTGGCTCCGAGCAAGTGCGACATAAGGCCGGTGTCACTCATTACGAGCTTGGAGGTTTTCACTAAACGTTTTCCGAGATTCCCCGACCACGCGGGCAGATGCTGGATAAGAAACGTAGCCTCCAGGAGCGTCATATACCGTTTGAGGGTGCTTTGCGGCATTGCAAGGGTACGCGATAGCTCTGAAAAATTGAGAAGCGCAGGAGCACGCGAAGCAATGATGGCTAGGAGCCTTGGCAGGCTGGTAAGGCCTTCGATATTGGCGAGATCTCGAATGTCCCTTTGGAGGATTGTCGTAATATAGGACTCGAACCATGCCCGGCGTCGATCTTCTCTGGTCCTGCTGACTGCCTCGGGATAACCACCGTTGATGATCCTGGTATGGAGTGATGCAAGAGATTCTTTAGGTAGAGTATCAGCATGCAATTTAGTTGCAAACAAACTATCCACAAAATGCTCTTGAATTCTTTCAATCTCTCCCTGGGAAAACGGCCAGAGACTCAGTATTTCCATTCTACCTGCCAGGGATTCCGACAATCGAGGCAGTAAAAGGACATTGGCAGAGCCGGTAAGCAGGAATCGTCCCGGTCGCCGGCTGCGGTCTACCTCTGCCTTGATAGCAGGAAACAGCTCTGGAGCCCTCTGCACTTCATCGATAACAACCGGGCCATCCAATCCTGACAGGAATCCCGCTGTGTCATGCTTAACAGAGGCAAGAACAGTAGCATCGTCCAGCGTGATATAGCGGGCCGGGTGGGAATGTTCCGAGATGGTTTTTACAAGGGTGCTTTTCCCTGTTTGTCGCGCTCCGTTCAGGAGGAGAACCGGCGTATCGGAGAGGGCATCCAGTACAAGCTGAGTGATATTTCTCTTTAGCATGGTTGAATTATAGCCATTCAGTGGTTAATTTTCAACCAGAAATTTTTACATTCCTTAGCATCTGAACTGCTACGAAGCTTGTCAGGTTAGCCTGAACATTCAAGGTTAGAATGGCGGGAGAGCATGAGAATCGAACTCACCTTTCCTGGCTCACGCCAGGAAACAGCGGATTTGAAGTCCGGGACGGGCACCAGCTCCGTAACCTCTCCCTTGTGGGAAAACTCTGTTGATGAAAATTGAATCCCGCGACTTGCAATCCCCCGGCTCCTGCCGGGGGTAATGCGCCGTAGTCCGCGGGAGGTCGCGTTATTAAAGGGAGCCTCCGGCTCCTGCCGGAGGGGGCTCCACTAATCAAGCACATCGAGACGTACAAACATTAAAATTATACTTGAAGTTATCGAGAATCGCAACTTATTTTGAGTCGCTGATCATGTCTACCTCTCACTTTGCCGGTCAGTCCCGCGAGTCAGCAATGTTACAGCCTGGTCCAGTTCCTTGTGGGCGCCGAGAACCACAAGGATATCGTCGTGTTCGAGGGTGAAGTCGGACCCCGGATTCGGGACCGCTTCTCCATTCCGGACAATTGCAATTACTGTGGCCCCCGTATTCTTCCGGATATCCAGTTCGCGCAGGCTCTTGCCTGAGGCATACGATTCACGCTCGATCTGGACATTGTCAACGGTGGCGCCGGCAAGAAGAGAGGCAATACGGCCTATGTTTTCCTGGTCGAGGGAAAGACCGCGCAGCATTTTGTACCCTTCCATCCGTATCAGCTGGACCTGGTTCGTAATGATATTGTTCGGTATGTGGTATTCGTGGAGCACTCGCGAGAATATTTCTATCGACGTTTCAAACTCCTCGGGGATCACCTGGTCCGCGCCGAGCTTATACAGCTCCTCGACGCCGGATGAGTAGCGTGTCCTGACAAGGATATATATGGACGGATTCAGCTGCCGGGCAATCTGGACCGCGATCCGAGTGGCGGCATTGTCCGATATGGCGAAGACGATCGCCTTGGCGCAATCCACTCCGGCGCGCTCAAGCACCTCCTTTCGCGTGATGTCTCCGTAGACAAGGGGTTCGCCTTCCTCGCGGGCCTTGCGTATTGTGTCCGCATTTACTTCGAGCACGACGTAGGGTATATGCGTGGCCTTCAGCGTTTTAGCAAGGTTCCGGCCGTTCAAGCCGAACCCAGCAATCACGGTGTGCCCGGTGAGCGAGCAGAAATGTTCCTTGTCCTTGGTGATAGGCGGATCCGGGACAGGCGCGAGGTCAGCAGCGGCGCTGCCTGGATGATGAACGGCGTGGCAAGCATGCTCAGGATTGAAGTGTTGATGAACATCTGGAACGTCTCTTCGTTCATGAGCGAATGACCCTGCTGCGCGAGCAGGAAAGCAAATTCACCGATCTGGGCCACTCCGAGTCCCGCAAGGAGCGCAGTTCGAATGGGATAACTCAATAATTTAGCGGTTACGATCACGAGCGTGGTTTTTACGAGAACAAGGAGCACGGTCATCAGAAGCAGCGCAGGCCAGTGGGACATGAGGAAACCGGTCTGCAGCAGCATACCTACCGAAATGAAGAAAATGCTTGCGAAATAATCACGAAAAGGCGTTATCTCAATCACGATCTCGTGGCTGTATTCGGACTCCGAGATTATCAGACCTGCCAGAAAAGCGCCGAGTGCGAGGGATAGCCCGAGGCTGTATGTGATCCACGCCGTGCCGAGGCAAAGGAGAACCACAAGCAGAAAAAACATCTCGCGGTCCCTGAGCCGGATTACCTGGTGAAGAAAGAAAGGAACAGCCACGCGGGCGGACACGAACACCACCACCAGACCGAGCACCGCCTTGCCTACGGATATGAGAATGGAGAGGGGCGTCAGGTCCCCGGCTGAAGTGGCCTGGCTCAGCACCGGCAGCAGCAGCATCATGGGCACTACGGCGATATCCTGAAACAGCAGGATGCCGGTTGCGAGTTTGCCGTGGGGGGAGTCAAGCTCGGCACGGTCAGCGTACATCTTGAGAACGATGGCGGTGCTGCTGAGGGACGCTAGAAATCCGAAGAACACCGCTTGCGGGAGGGGGTAACCCAGGAAGACGGCGATTCCGGCAATGACGGCGATCGTAAGCAGCACTTGCGTTGCGCCGCCGATCAGGAACTGCCTGCCCGATTTAAGAATGTCCCCAATGGAGAATTCAAGGCCGACGGTGAACAGCAGAAGGACCACGCCCAGGTCCGCAAGCCGCTGTACGACCTCCGTTTCGGTAATTACGGCAGCGCCATAAGGACCGATGAGAACGCCGGTGATCAGGAAACCGACGAGCGCCGGCAGTTTTGCCTTATGGAACACATACGTGATAGGCAGGGATACGGCAAGCAGAATGATGAGCTCCCGAAATATGGTTATTTCCTGGTTCTGCATGTCATTGCTATCATACCATATTTAACGGATTATGACCCGTAAAAGCGAGGAGACAATCATGACCGGCGGCCGGTCCTTTGCCGCGCAATTACGATCATAAAAACAATACCCGTAAACAGCCCGCCCAGTGCAAACGTCAAGGGAGTTTTGATCCAGTGCGCTGCTGCTCCCGCGAAGAGACTGCCGAACGGGGTAAGACCTCCGAACGTGAAGGTGTAGGTGCTCATGACCCGGCCCCGCAGCCTGTCGTCCGTATTCATCTGGACGGTGGTATTTGCGGCGCCGAAGAAAGTCACCAGGCACCATCCGCAGAGGGCCAGCAGAAAAGCCGTGAGTCCATACGAATTCTGAAAACCGATCATTATCAGCGCCAGCGATAAGCCGATGCCGCCCCCGAAAAGAATCACGGGTTCCGGTCCTCTCCGGCTGAACAGTGCGAGCGAGAACGCCCCGAGCAGCGCGCCGAGCCCGAAAGACGACATCAGAAAACCGAAGGCCGTCGCGTTACGATGGAGTTCCTGACGTGCAAAGACCGGGACGAGTACATTGAAGTTTGCGCCGAAGACGCTCACGGCGGCAACGAGGATCATCGTCGTGAGAATAACCGGCTTGTTGCTTATGTAGCGAAGCGACTCGGTTATATCTTCGAGCATATGGTATGAGCGCAGGCGCCGGGCAGGGGGCGGTGCGAACTTCATGGAATACAGCCCCAGGATGACGGCCAGGTAGCTGAGGCCGTTAACAAAGAAGCAGGCTGCTGTGCCCAGTCCGCCGATGAGCAACCCTGCCACGGCCGGTCCTATTGCCCTGGCCGCGTTGAAGATCGATGAGTTTAACGCAATCGCATTCATCAGATCTTCTTTCCCTACCATTTCAATGATGAAAGCCTGGCGGGCAGGCATATCGAGGGTGTTGGCAATGCCGAGAAGCGTTGCGAGTATTACGACATGCCAGTAGCGGACCGCCCCTGACCAGTCCAGAGCGGCAAGCGTAAAGGCCAGGAGCATCATCAGTGCCTGCGTACCGATGATGATCTTTCTTTTATCGAAATAATCTATGAAAGCGCCTGCGGGGAGCGACAGGAACAGCATGGGTGCGAACTGAAGCGCAGAAACGATGCCGAGCTTCAAGGAGGAATGAGTCAGCTCGAGCACGAGCCAGGCCTGGCCGACGTTCTGCATCCATGTGCCGATCAGCGAGATAAGCTGCCCTGAAAAAAAAAGGCGGAAGTTCCGGTGGCGCAGGGAACGAAAGAGGGTTTTAATCATACGAGATGGCCTGGGGGAAGCAAGGTTTCAAGAAAATACAATAAACAAGCACAAATGGCAAGAGTAATTCTGTTAAAACTTCATACCTGTCATGATGCGTAATACCATTCCAGAAGCGTTTCATCGTAATAGATGCGGTGTATATTCCGATCGCTTCCTTTTATCCTGAAATACCGCTTCCTGGCCCTGTTCCTGATCCCTTCTTCGATCCAGAGATCAAGAATTTCCACAACATCGATCCGCAGGCCTCGCAGGACAAACGTCTTCGGCCGCTCATCACCCTTTCGGTCTGCATACGCTATAACATCGATCTGTTCAACATGCATAAAAGAAATGACGTGCAGAGTTTAAGGAGGCAAGATGGAATTCTCCGGGCATAGGAGTTGAAGTGTCCCAGGAACAGGCGAGGGGCACGCTGATTAAGCGCCTCCTCGGCTTTATTTCACAACAGACATCCTCAGGATCTGGTCCTTCCGGATGTCGTACTCCCTTTGGTCTATCTTTCCGGTCTTTAATTCATCATCGATCCTTTTCAGTTCCTCATGCATCCGGTATTCGTATGCTCCTCCCCCGGCCGCTGCTCCTCCGATTGCTCCGGCAGTGGCGCTCCCGCTCTTGGTGGCGCATCCGGTCGATCCGAGAAGAGCAACAGTCATTATAATAAATATGATCCTTTTCATTTTCGTCTCCTTTCAGAGAAATAGTGCGTGTAACCGCATGAAAGGCCAATCTTATTATGAGTCTATTACTCGTTCCATTCGCTGTCAATTCCGGAAAAGGATGCAGGACGCATGCGTTTTATTGTGAGGTGCTTTAGTCCTATGGTATCCTGTCCTTTTTTAATCTGCATCCGACTTTATCGAAATAAACCCATGCCGAGGTAATATAAAGTGATACACTTATGATGAATTCGTAAGAAGTCAAACGGCGTAAAGTACCTTAAACTGCATAATCAGCGGCCGGAGACTGATCCAGCGCCCGATGGCGGCTGAAACATGCTGCACTCGTTCTTTGACAGCACAAAATAGCAATGAAAGGGCGGCTATGAGGGCCGATTCCTCTTCCTTTTCCCGTTTGCGGAATGCCGCCGCCCGGATAATGTTGATTCCGGCAGCCTTCAAGTACGCAGCGAAGCTCACGGCGGACAGTCCTCGGACGCGCAAGTTCTTGAAGCCGGTTATTCGGTCAAGCTGAGACATGGTTCCTTCGACCCCTGCACGGAAGCGGTACCTGTCCCGAAACTCGGGAGTGTCTTCCTGAGCCCGTCGCTGGGCCAGACGGATCGCTTTATCGTCGTATCGGAGATAGCGGCCCTTTTTGCCGGGCAGCGTCGGACATGTGTTCTTTCGGGAACAACCACGGCACGCTTTTTTTGAAAAGAGCGCGGAGTGATTGTCGTCTTTGCTCCGGGTTTTGAGAGGAGCGCGTCCCTCGGGGCATAAGGTGATTTCGTTTTCGCTGTTCATGGTGAATGCCGTGAATGGCACGCTGTCTTCGCCGAGGTTGCCCATGACCGGGGAAACGACTTCAACTCCCATGGTCTTTGCCTTCTCGCAGTTCTCGTCGCTGCCATAGGGGGTGTCGGCAATGACCGCTTCCGGTTTCAGACCCAACTTCTCCGTTGATTCGATAAGCGGAATAGTGGCATGGGTGTCGTGCTTGTGGGCAGGTTCTACGATCACACTGGTGATCAAATTCAGGGTGTTGGTATCCTCGGACGTGCCGTAGCTTTCGGCGACCTGCACCTGGTAGCCCTTGCCCTTGTGGCCGTCATACCCGGCGTCGGGGTCGGAAGGGTTTTGCAGAGAATCGGAAGGCACGTCCTTGTTGGCCTTGACCGAGACCAGGGTTGTATGCGTATCAACGCGTTCCACGATGCATTGTTCCTTAAGCAGCCGGACAAGGAGCTGATAGGTGTTCATGGTGGTAATTGGCTCGTTTCCTCTGAACCGTTCCACCAGGCTGAACACGTCGTTGGCCAGCGTCCTTAGCGTGTTTATCGATTCCGAGGGTCTGACCATCGAGAAGACGGCATCTCCCTGTTTGGTCATGTACCCGTCGGTGATGGCCGTCTCTAATGATTCATAGAGGTCTTTATGGTGACGCTTGAGGTTCACCAGGAACTTCTTAATAGTCTTTACGAACAGGCCGAGCCGGCCCAAGTGGCGCATATTGGAGTAGATGTGGACCGAGTCGAAGCGCTGCTTGGCGACATCGACTTTGAATACATCGGCAAGCATCGTGACGACTTCTTCAAAGATAACTTGGTAGAGGTTCCGTTCGATCAGGAGGTCGCGCATGTTCCAGAGGGTCTTGGGGCTGACATAAGCGGCGGTGTCCGCCGCGCTTGTGATGTTCAGGGCATAATGCCACTGGAGATTATAGGCAAACTGGTCTACGGCTTCTTCGTCGGTCAGGTCGTTCATCTGCTGGAGGACCATGAGGCCGATCATGGAATAGAGTTCCTTGGTCGGCGCTCCGAAAACCGGATCGTATTTTGAGAAAATTTTCTCGACTGGCAGCGTGGTAAGAATATGCTCCCGAAATACCTTTGCCCAGGACCCCTCGATGCGCTGTTTACGTTTAGGTCCCAGGAAGGGAAAGGGATCGAACATGTCGGGGGTTTTGTGATCCTTGATATGGATCATTCTGGCTCCTTGATTGCGATAGGTGATGCTGTTGTGTATCACAAAACCCCTTGTACTGCAAAGGAAATATGATGTTTTGCGCGATTTATTTTGGCTGAATCACGACAGTTCGTTCTTACGAGATCATCACTTATTAGTGAAGTAAAAAGTTTCGCAGTCAGCGAAGATAATTTTATGCGCTCTATTGTTGTATGCAGCCGAAATCAGCACGAATATGCTATTAACATCACTAACAATGGTTCGAAAACGGCACGGAATGCATACCCTTTAAATACCCGCCCTGGGGTATTGATTGGGAAACTCATCACTATTAGAATGACCTAAGGAGGCGGGAAAATTAATTACTCCCTTATCAACTATGCCCTGTCCTTTTTTAACATTAGAAAATAAGCTCTGCAAAGCAGGACTGCCGCCCGCGGAGAATCACTATGTTCCAAGCGAGATGGAACTCCAGGAGCTGTGCAAAAGCAAGAGATACAGCTTGTGCTATTTATACTTCTGTAATTTTACGGGCCCTTCAAAAAACCAGGATTGCTTGCCGTAAATCATAGGCCAATGCGTAGGCCGGCATCTGGTGAGGAATTCACAGCATTCAAGCTATTTCTTTATCCATGAGGGTAACTTTGTAGGAACCGTATATGGCTACTTCTTTCACGTTCCAACCTAATCTTGAATAAAATGGAACAAGTGCCCCGGCTGTAAGCAGGTATATCTTTGAAAAATTCAGCTCAGCTGCCTTTTTTTCCACTGCGTTCATCAGTTTTGATCCGATTCCCGTTTTTCTCCGCGATTTCGTCACATACAGGCTGGTTACCCATGGCGACAAGCGTCTTCTTGATCGCATTTCGGATGCCTTGAGAGATACGGTGCCGACCGGCTCCTGTCCCTGAAACGCAACCAGGGTCAGGGGCAGTTTCATTTTATTGAGCCTTTTCCTGAGCAGGCTTTCAATATATCTCGCAGTTTTTCCGGGATACAGAAAAGACCACTCGTCGTATATCCAGGCGCCAAGAATGGGTATGATTTCCGGGTCGTCCGCTAAATATCTGATGCGCATCCTAGTCCAGCCTTTTGGCCGCAAATATAAACAATGAAAGGCCTTTTGGGCCGCAAAAATGCGCAAAATTCGCAAAAAAGAGAAATCCTTTTTGAGGTTTTTCTTGAGCTTCTTGTTTATGCCCGCGTTATGGCGACAGCAGGGTAAGCATTTTTGCGGCCACGTTTTCTTTTTTTATGGTGAAAAGACTAGTGCGAAACTGTCAAGTTTTTAAAGAGAATAACATATCACTATTTCTTCTAATTTCCGGCTCGCTCCTTCACCTCATACCCCCGGAGCGACAGCGCCGACAGAATCTGATCGTGATGCTGCTTTCCGCGTATCTCCATTGTAAAAACGACGCGCGTCTTGCCGAAGGGAATGTCGGCCGCAAGCCGGTCGTGGACAACGTTCAGGATATTTGCTCTTTGAGAAGCTATCAAGCCGGAGACTGCGCAAAGGCTTCCGGGATGGTCGGTCAGGGTGACCTCAAATACTCCTATCCTTCCGCTCGTTACCAGGCCTTTGCGAATAATCCTGTCCATAATGGTAAAATCAATGTTTCCGCCGCTCAACACAAGAACCACCCGTTTTCCCCGGAAGCGGGCGCTATTGTCCATTAAAGCCGCAAGCGGCACGGCGCCGGCCCCTTCAACAACCATTTTTGTCCTCTCAAGAAGCAGAAGAATCGCCCGGGCAATCGAGTCCTCACTCACCTGCAGTATGTCATCGACATATGTTTTGATGACCTCAAAGGCCAGTTCTCCGGGCATATTCACGGCAATGCCGTCCGCGATGGTAGGGGCCGGAATCAGCTCTGTCGGCTTTTTCTGCATGAAGGAGACAACCGCAGCCGGTGCGGCCTCTGTCTGGACGCCGATTACGCTCGTGTGGGGCGCCAGGGACTTTATTGCAGCTGATATCCCGGCGATAAGTCCTCCGCCTCCAACCGGGACTAACACGACGTCCGGCCTGTCCAAATCCTCGAGTATCTCCAGACCGATCGTTCCCTGGCCGGCCATTACGTCATCATCATCGAATGCGTGGATGAAAACATGGTCTTTCCAGCTCCGTGCGTGATCGAGGGCATCTTTAAACCCTTCCCCGAAAAGCACCACATCGGCCCGGTAGCCTCTGGTTGCCTCTTCCTTCACAAGAGACACGGTGGAGGGCATTACGATCCTTGTCTCTTTCCCGGCAATTCCCGCTGCAAAGGCTACTGCCTGCGCATGATTTCCCATTGATGCGGCTATGACCTTCCCGCCGGCCACGCGGCTGATTTTGTTGATTGCGCCTCTGACCTTGAACGCGCCGGTCTTCTGAAGGTTTTCAAGCTTCAGGTATACTTCGGCTCCCGAAAGCCTGCTGAGCGAGTCGGAACGGGTCAGAGGCGTCTTGTGAATGAATTTCGCGATAGTCCTGCGTGCATCCTGAATTCCCTCGATAGTAATCATTGGATACCCCGTGCTTTCTCTTTCCGCCTTATGCCTCTGTGGTTAATGTATCAGAAATCGCATCACCTGATCTGTTCCTTTCTGAAAACCTGCCCTGCACGGTGCTAATATTAATACCAAGGGGATTACGGAGAAACCGAAGCAGTATGAGACAGGCAAAGAAAAAAATCGCGATATTCATTATCTCCGATTCAACCGGAACAACGGCGGAGATGGTCATTCATGCCGCACTGGTCCAGTTCAGGGACATCAAGCCTGTGTTCAGGAAATTCCCGTTCATCAAAACCAGGGAGCAGGTAAGGACGGTCCTGGAAGAGGCGCATTCGGCCGGAGGCATTGTCATTTATTCGCTGGTTTCAAAAGATTTGAGGACGTGGATCCGCAGGCAGAACCGAGTGAGCGATATTTATGCCATCGATCTCCTTGGTCCGATTATTGAAAGGATCCAAAAGCAGTGGGACCAGGTCCCTGTCCTTGAACCGGGATTGCTGCGCGGAATCGGGGAGGAATCTTTACGCGTGGCTGAAGCGATAGATTTTACGATGAGCCACGATGATGGGCAGGGTGTCGAGACGCTGGGCAGGTCGGACCTTATTATTCTGGGTGTTTCGAGGACATCAAAAACCCCTACGAGCCTGTATCTATCCTGCAATCACGGCCTCAAGGTTGCGAATGTGCCGATCATCAGCGGCATGAAGCCCCCGGAGAAGATATTTTCATTGAAGAACCGGAAAATCGGCCTGAGTATTGAACCGGAGAGGCTGGCCTTTTTGAGGAGAAGGAGATGGAAGCACGCTGACGAAATGGATTATGTCGATATATCGCACATTCGAGAAGAGCTCGCTTACAGCCATCGCATTTTCAAAAGTATCAAAGGGCTGGTGGTCATTGATGTAAGTTATTCCTCTATAGAAGAGGTTTCAGGCATGATTGCGGAGTTGATCCGGGAAGGGAAGAGACCCGTTTCGCATGGTTCAAACTAATACAAAATAAGAAAAGAAGGGTGAAAAAAAATTGCCATGCACGGTGGTATAAAAGCCAGGATCAAGCATCTCAAAGAGGCGGCGTCACAGGTTGCGCATGACAAACCGGGACGTCGTTTCATCAATTACCATAAACACCGGCAGCAACACCTGCAGGAGCATCCGGTGATCAGCGTGCTGTACTATGCGCTTGGGTTCCTGCTGGTTGCTGCAGGTTTCTTATTCGGTTTTGTTCCCGGTGCTCCGGGTTTTTTTCTTGGCATTCCGGGCCTAATCATAATTGCAGGCCGGTCCAAATACCTGTCAACTCTGATGGATAAAGGGGAAATCGGGATACGGAGATTGTTCCGGAAATTGGCCGGAATCCGGACAAAATAACGCGTGCTATCCTCTCAACACTCTCTTGTCGCCGACGCGCTGTGTGAGCTTCTGTGAATCGAAGTACTCCATGAGCGGCACTGCAAACTTGCGTGAAGTTTTTGCGAGGTCGCGGAACTCGGCCATGGTGATCTCTTTCTTCTCGTCGAGAAACTTCTTAAGTTCTCCTCTGATCTTCTCAAGTATCTCCCGGTCGAGATGAAGCGAGTCGTTGATCCTTACGGTCCTGCCTTCATCGGCAAGGAGCCTCAGCAGGTCCCTGGCATCTTTATCATTCAGGCCGAACAGGGCAAGAAACTCCTCGCGTACCGGCGGCTGGGTCCCGCCCTTCCTGATGGCTTCTACGATCCTGTCCTTGACCCCGTCCTGAATCGAGCCACGCGCAGCCTTGAACCCGGGAAGTTTCAGCCGGGATCCTTCCGTTTCGAGCTGTTTTTTCTTTACGAGCCCGTCAAGAGCTACGGCGAGGACCCTGGGTGACAGCCGGAGCCTGAGTCCGCTTTTCAGCTCTTCCTTGTCGAGACCCGGCTTGAGCGGATTGTCCTTATGGTACTGTCTTACCAGATCGAGGGTCTTCTTCTCCAGTGTCCCGATATGGCTGCCATGGACATAGACGGTATCGACCCTCAGTGTGATTTTTTTCTGCACCAGCGAAGCGAGCGCTGCCGAAATATCCTGCTTGTCTGCTGCCATGGCCCCCATGATTTCATGCTCGTCCATTCCGGCGAGGCCCTTTCCTGAAATAAAGAGCGCCAACTGTTCTTCGCTTGTCCCTTTTTCAAGAATTGTCAGGTTTTTGAGCGACTCCTGCATTGTCGCCTGCTTGTGTCTTCTGGGATGGGGATTCAGGATCATTCCGCCGCCCAGCGTCTCCATGGGGGAGTAAAACCGGAGAATATAACGGTCCCCGTGCTGGATGAGAACGTGCTGTTCCAGCCGGAGTTGAGCATATGCCTTTTCGCCCGGCGCAAGTTCGCCGTTGCCCAGGATGGTGATTCTTCCGGTCGCTTCCTGAGTGGTGTTGTAGAAGCGGATACGGGAACCGGTTTTGAGACCGCGCGGCGCTTGTTTCAACAGGTCGAGTGCGACATCGAGCGTTCTCGTCGGCTTGAAATATCCGGCGCTCACGATAATATCTCCGCGCGAAAGCTGGTCCTTTTCAACGCCCTGAAGGTTCACCGCGGTGCGCTGACCCGCGACTGATCTCGAAACCGCTTTATTATGGGACTGAATGCCCCTGACTTTGGTTTTCACGTCCTTCGGAAGTATCTCGACTTCCTGCTCGGTACTGATTGTTCCCGAAAGCAATGTGCCCGTGATCACGGTCCCGAAACCTTTCATGGTAAAGACCCGGTCTATCGGGAGACGGAGAATGCCGTTCGAAGATTTTGGAGATACGTCGTTCGAGAGCCGGGCAAGCTCCTGAACGAGGCCGGGAAGGTTTTCGCCTGTTTTCGAGGAGACGGAAACGATGGGGGACTTTTCGAGGAAGGTGCCTTTAACGAATTCGCGTACTTCGTCCTGGACGAGCGAGAGCCATTCCTTGTCGGCCATGTCCGTCTTGGTCAGAACGATGAGCCCTTTTTTTACCTGCAGCAGGTCGCAAATGGCGAGGTGTTCGCGAGTCTGGGGCATGATGCCCTCGTCCGCAGCGATCACAAGCATCACGATGTCGATCCCGCCTACGCCGGCCAGCATGTTCTTGATAAGCCCTTCGTGGCCGGGGACGTCGACGATGCCGAGCCGGTTTCCGCCGGGCAGGTCCAGGGACGCAAAGCCCAGGTCGAGGGTGATGCCGCGCTCTTTTTCTTCTTTCAGACGGTCAGGGTCCGTGCCGGTGAGGGCCTTGACGAGGCTGGATTTACCGTGGTCGATATGTCCGGCAGTGCCGAGGATGATGTATTTCATAGATAATACAACCCAGATCTTTAAGTTTGAGTCAGGTTTTTGAAATTCTAGTCAACACCAAATATTATCCGCAGATTACGCAGATTTCTCCGATTAAACCTGATCTCATTTATTGTTTATTAAATCTGCGACATCTGTGAAATCTGCGGATAAGGCCTTTGGAGATTCACGGGGCTACAACAGTTTTTTTACTGCTTCGATTATTTTCCCGATCTCTTCATCGTTGAGGGTCCGCGGGTCGAAAATGACCAGGCCTTCCTTGATCCGCGCGATGATATGCGGTTTGTTCAGGCGGAGGCTCGATTCGATCTCGTTTGCGCTCATTCTTTTATGACGGATGCACACGGTCCTGGTCGGAAAATTGCCCATCGGAAGTGCGCCGCCGCCGCTCTGAGATTTGTCGTCCTGCAGCGTAATGGACAAATCCTTGTTGCCGAGGGAACCGATCGCATCCGCCATGAGACGGGCCTTTCGTTCGATTTCCGATAAGGGCTGGGTGAGCATCCAGACTGTCGGTATCTCCCGTGCAGCCTTTTCGGGATCGAAGTATTGACGCAGAGTGGCATCGAGCGCCGCAAGCGTAAGCTTGTCTATTCTGAGCGCCCGGGCCAGCGGATTCGACCTGATGGGGTCCAGAAGACTCTTTTTGCCCACTATCATTCCGGCCTGAGGACCGCCGAGGAGTTTATCGCCGCTGAAGGTGACCACGTCTATCCCGGATTCGACGGCCTGACGGACAGTTGGTTCATCCCCGGCTCCATAGCTTGAGAGATCGAAAAAACTGCCGCTGCCCAGGTCCCACATTACGGGAAGCTTGTGCTTCTTCCCGAGACCCGAAAGCTCCGCAGGCGAGACTTCCTTCGTAAAGCCCACGATTTTATAATTGCTCATATGCACTTTCAGGAGCAGCCCGGTGTTCTCATTGATCGCATTTTCGTAGTCTTTGAGGTGCGTCTTGTTCGTGGTGCCTACTTCACGCAGTATCGCCCCGCTTCGTTCCATGACGTCCGGGACCCTGAAGGACCCGCCGATCTCGACAAGTTCGCCGCGGGAGACGACCACTTCCTTGCCGCGCGCGAGCGTGTTCAGGCAGAGAAGAACAGCCGCTGCGTTGTTGTTTACCGCCGTTGCCGCCTCTACCCCGGTAAGTCTTTTAAGCGTATGCTCCAGATGTACATGGCGTTTGCCGCGCTCGCCTTCCGGAATATCGTACTCAAGGTTCGAGTAGCTTCTGCTTACCTCTACAACCCGCCGCAACGCACTGTCCGAAAGAATCGATCGGCCAAGGTTCGTGTGTACAATAACACCCGTGGCGTTTATGACGGGCTTCAGGCTCGGTTCCGACAAATCCGACAGAACCTTCCCGGTTTCGTCCAGGATCTTGTCCATCGATAATGAGTGCTCGTCGAGGTCTCCCGAGGCCTTGAGTATGGCTTTTCTCCTGCGGTCCAGTACGGTGCGGAGAGCATCCAGCACAAGAACGCGGGGAAATGTATCAAGCCAGTGCTTCGTTCTGTCTTCCTTCAGAATTTCATCTACCGCCGGCAGTTTTTTGAGCAGTTCTTTCATTGCTGTAACATAACATAGGCATATTCCAATTTCAACGGCGATTTTTCATCGTGCATGGCAGCGGGCCGCCTTTTGCCCTTGACATCCTGCCGGGAATATGTCAACTTTATGCAACCGATTTCAGATTAATCGAACGGTTGTATCTACAACATAAAATAGGGGATTACGATGGCGATGAACAGGCGTGCATTTCTCAAAAGGTTCGCAACCGGGGCGGCAGCCCTTGCCGGTATGGAAACCGCGGGCGAGTTTTTCATACCGTTTGCGGACGCTGTGGAGGTCCCCAAGTTCAACTTTGCCCACATCACAGACCTTCACCTGGACGTGGATTTCAAGGGCGAAGGCAATTGGCAATACCGGGAGAAAAGCATCCCGCTCTTTATCGATACGCTGCGCCAGCTCGGACGGCTGCCGAAACTGAATTTCGTGGTTTTTGGGGGCGACCAGATCCATTACGGCCCGAATGACAAGGCATCGCTTGATGTATTTCAGAAATGGACTGCGCACCTGAACATGCCGTACTACATCCTGCTGGGCAATACCGAGGTGTCTCCATCAACCGGGGTTTCAAAACTCGGGCGGGACGATTACCTGAAAGCATGGGCCGGAAGGGGTCTGAAGCCCGGTCAGTCCTCGTGGGCTTTCAATCCTGTTCAGAACGTCAGGGTCATCGGGTTCGATGTAACCGTGGACGGCAAGCCGCACGGAGAGGCGTCGCTGCTGCAGCTGAAATGGCTTGAAAACGATCTGAAGCAAAATAGATCAAAAAAATTAATCATTATCTTTACTCATCAGCTTATCATGCCTACTGCACCGCAGGACAATACGCCTGCCTGGTCTCTCTGGATGGTCAAAAATCATGCAAGAGTTCAGGACATCATTAGTAGTTTCCCGAACGTCCGGCTCGTTATCTCCGGTCACCACCATGCTTCAAAGGTGGAAACCGTCGGGAAGATAACCTATGTATCCGATCCCGCAATCGTCACCTACCCCTGCTCATTCAGGGCGTTCTCGGTCTCGAAGGACGGCGTCCATCTGAAAAATATCGGACTTGATGACAAGGCGACCGTCGACAAGGCCAGGGAACTGCTGGTATCCGATCCCTACGCCAGGATGTACGACAGGAACCAACCGCAGAAAGTGCTTGAATACAGCATGGGGTTGACGGAAGCAGACAGGGAGATGACGATTAAGCTGTGAACTAGAAAGGGTCCAGGGGCTTAGGGTCTTACTGAACCCTGCACCCTTGTTCATTCTTCCGCAAGCGAAAAATCCATCCTTTTCCTCGCTGCGTCCACCCGGTCGACCCGCACCTTTATCCGGTCGCCGATCCTGTAGGTGCGCTTGCGACGTTCGCCGCGAAGGCAATGCAGTTTCTCAATGTAATGATAATAGTCATCGGCAAGCGTGGACACATGGACGAGACCTTCCACGAAGTACTCTTTCAGCTGCACGAAGAAACCGAACTGTAAAACCCCGGTAATGATGCCCTCGTAGACCTCGCCCAGTTTATCTTTCATGAATTCGATCTTGAGCATGGCAACCACGTCGCGCTCCGCTTCCATGGCGACGCGCTCGCGATGGGAACAATGCTTGGCGGCATCCGGAAGGGTCTCGTTAAGCTGTTCCACGTAGGCCGCATCCTTAAGCTTGCCCTTCATGTCGGACTTCAGGATCCTGTGGACAATGAGGTCCGGATAGCGCCGGATCGGAGAAGTAAAGTGCGTGTAGGTTTCCGCTGCCAGGCCGAAATGACCGACATTCTCCTCGGAGTACCTCGCCTGCTTCATCGTCCGGAGCAGGACCGTATTGATCAGGGTCTCCTCGGGCGTGCCTTTGGCCCGTGCCAGCGCCTTCTGCAGGTGCAGGGGTTTCAGTTTCTTCACGGCAGGAAGGGTGATCCCGAGCGTGCTCAGGAAATCGATGAGATCGACGAGTTTTTCCTCGGCCGGCTCTTCATGGATGCGATACATGAACGGGGCCTGCTTGTTCTCGATATGTCCGGCAACCGTCTCGTTGGCAGCCAGCATGAATTCCTCGATGATCTGGTGCGCCATGTTCCGTTCGGCCCTGATTACATCGGTCATGCGCCCCTGGAGATCGAGCACGATCTCGGGCTCGGGCAGATCGAAATCGATGCTTCCGCGCTTGGTTCGCTTTGACCGCAGAACCGCCATCAACTCTTCCATGAGCTCGAATTCCGTGAGCAGTTCCGCATACCTTTTTCGCTGGAGGGGGTCCTTGTCCACGAGGATCTCGCGCACGGCTGTGTACGTCATGCGCTCGTTACTGTTGATTACGCTCTCGTAGATATCGTACCGCTCGATGGCGCCTTCCCGGGAAATGTCCATTTCGCAGGTCAGCGTAAGCCGGTCGACGTTCGGATTCAGGCTGCAGATGCCGTTTGAAAGCGCGGTCGGGAGCATCGGGATTGCCCGGTCCGGAAGATACACGCTCGTGCCTCGCTGGTACGCCTCCTGGTCGAGGATCGAACCGGGGATGACGTACTGGGCGACATCGGCAATATGCACCCAGAGGCTATAGCCTGATTTCGTCTTTTGTATCGATATCGCGTCATCGAAATCCCGGGCTTTCTCTCCGTCGATTGTCACTGTCGGAAGTTCCCTGAGATCGTGTCGAGCCTTGCGCAGAGGGGCCGTAACCTGCTGAGGGATCGTTTCGGCTTCGCTCAGTGCAGCGGCTGAAAACCGGACCGGCAGTTCATACTGCTCGATGATAAGTTCCGAATCGATGCCGGGCTGACCGGGTTTGCCGATGACTTTTACGATCCTGCCTTCCGGAGGTCTTCCCCGCATTGGGTACGCAATGATCTCCGCGGATACGATGTCCCCTGGTTTTGCATCGCTGACATTCTCCCGGCTGATGAAAACGTCCTGGGTGATCCTGAAGTTCGAGGGGGTGACGAAGCCATACGCGGCAGCTCCGGATTCGGGAAGCTCATAGGTACCGACCACTTTGGTGTGCGCCCGCTCGAGAATACGGATGATCACGCCCTCGCGTTTTCCTTCGGTCTTCTTTTTGCCCTGAGGCGGTGATATGCGCGCAACAACCTTATCGCCGTCCATCGCGTCGAGCCGGCTCCGGGCGCCGATATACACATCGGGTTTCCCTTTTTTCTCCGGGATTACGAACCCGTAACCGGACGGGTGGGCCTGGAACAATCCGGTATCGAGGTCCATTTTGTCGGGCAAGCCGTAGCGGTTTCCGCGTGTTTTGACGATCTCACCGATCAGGACGAGTTCGTTCAGCGCCTGCTTCAAATCATGACGGTCCGTGGCCTTAAGCTTGAGCAGCCGCATCAGCTCTCGCACCATCACAGGCTTGCCGGTCCTGGTCCTGATTAGTTCTATCAGTTGTTTATGTGTGTAGTTCATATAATTCAGTATACAGTAGACAAGAGTCAGTAGTGAGGAGAAAAAGCCCACCCCTGTTTGCGGTCTACGGCCTACTCTGTTTGCTGGGTTCTCAAGAGCTTTCCTGTTGCTTCCGCAATCACGACCGGTCCGCGTTCGATCCGTGCTTCAGCCTCTACAAGGCGGCGGCTTTCATGAATCAACCTGCCCGAAACGATGAGTTCCTCGCCCGGTACGGCAGGGGACTTGAATTTGGCCGTAATCTCGGCTGTGACGGCCGGTATGCCGAGAGAAAAGGCCAGCTTTGCCATGGCCTCGTCGAGGAGAGCGGAAAGAATGCCTCCGTGCACGATGCCCTCAAAACCCTGGTGAGACGCGGCTGGCGTGAACCGGGCGCGAATCGAACGTGTATCGCGGTTTATTTCGAATTCGACATGAAGACCTGCCGGGTTTTTGCTGCCGCATACGTAGCAGCTGTCGTTGTCACGAAGTTGTTTCATACGTCAAGGCACAGGGTGAATACGAAATCGCGAATAAACTCGTAAGAAGTCAAGATTTGCCCCAGAGCACACTGAGAGCACAGAGGTAAGCATTTAAATAACGAAGATTTTCTCGGTGTTCTCTGTGACCTCTGTGGCTAAAAGACATTTTTTGCGATTTATCAGCTTTGATCATTGTCTGTTTCGTGTCTTTGCGGCAACGTCGGGATCTTGTATATCTGATTCATTGTCAGTATAATATAAAAAATGCCGGCTGACAATCAAATAAGGTATTCTCCTGAAAAACTAGCACAGTGCGGAATCCTCGACGCTGCTCAAGCCCTCCGTAATATCGAGCTCCTGAAGACGAAATTGGTTGATCAGTCCTTTTCTGATTTATTACCGACCCTCCTTTCACTCGTGTCCGTTTCCGCGGACCCGGATATGGCTTTAAATAATTTTGAGCGTTTTGTGAGCGGCCTTGCCGATGTTCCTGCCTTTCTTGTCTGCACGCGCTCGAATCCGGAACTGCTTGCTCGTCTCATCACGATATCCGGCGCAAGCCGGTTTCTCGCCGCGTTCCTCGTGGCGTGCGGCGACGCGAGCGTTTCGTTGCTGTCCGACCCTGAATTTCTCGCATCCCGGAACGGCAAGGGAGCACTGATGGAAAGCCTGCGCGTTCTTGCGGGCGTTAATGCTGATGAAAAAATATTTTTCAGGACCTTGCGTCTCTTTCGGAAGAAGGAGATGCTCCGTATCGCGCTTCGGGACCTGCTCTCCAAGGCCGACCTTCAGGAAACAGTAGGTGACCTGTCGGACCTCGCCGAGGTTTGTCTGCAGGTCGCCTGCGAATGGGCGGACGCAAGTCTCAGGACCAGGTACGGAAGGCCCATGACCCCTGACCGTGACAATGTCGCGACCCCCGCACGGTTCGCGGTAGTCGCGATGGGCAAACTCGGGGGGAGGGAACTGAACTTCAGCTCCGATGTGGACCTGATGTACGTGTACAGTGCTGACGGAGAAACAGAAGGGATCCCGGGCTCAGGCGGCGCGCCTGTCGGCAAAATCACGAACCATCAATATTTCGTCAAGGTTTCCGAAAAACTGACTGCCGCGATCGGACAGAAGACGGAGGACGGCTTCGTGTTTCGCGTCGATCTCAGGTTGAGGCCGGAGGGGCAGCGCGGACCGCTCGCTCAGAGCCTCGGCGGTTATGAGATCTATTACGAATCCTGGGGCCAGACCTGGGAGCGTTCGGCGCTGATCAAGGCCCGGCCGGTTGCAGGCGATCCCGTCCTTGGCAGAGAATTTGTAGAACGGATTACCCCGTTTGTTTACCGGAAGTATCTTGACTATGGCGCGATTGTCGAGATCAGCGACATGAAGCAGAAGATCAACAAGGAAGTTGAACAGAAGGGAAAAATGCACCGCGATGTCAAACTCGGGTATGGCGGCATCCGGGAGATCGAGTTCGTTATTCAGGCGCTCCAGTTGATGTATGCGGGCCGGGACCGGACCCTTCGCGAACGGAATTCGCTCAGGGCGCTGCATACGCTTTCTCAAAAGGGGTTGATAACCTATCAGGAGCATGCGGACCTTTCAAAGGCCTACATATTCCTGCGCATTGTCGAGCACCGCATTCAGCTCCTCGACGACCTTCAGACCCAGGTCATGCCCTCCGACGAAGCTGAGTTGCGTACGCTTGCCCGGAGGGCCGGGTATCTCGATCAGGGAAGGGAAGCGGAGCTGCTGCTTCAAGAGTACGGCGAGCATACCGGAAGAGTGCGGAATGCATATGACGATTTGTTTGCCTTCACCGCGCCCGATAAGGAAACGGCAACAGGCCGCTATGACGGCCTGCTCGATCCTGAGACAACGGAGCACGAAGCATCAACGGAACTGCGCAAGCTTGGTTTCCGCGAACCGGGAAAGGCATACCGGAATTTGGCGCTTCTCAGGGAAGGTACGGCTTTTGTCCACCAGACACCGAGGAGCCGTAAACTTTTCCATGAAATTTTCCCGTCGTTGTTTCACGAGATCGCCACGTCGCCGGACCCCGACATGGCACTCAATCACCTGGAATCCTTTCTCGCGGGACAGGGCTCATGGGAGGCCTTTCAATCGCTCGTAAAGGTTGATCCGACGTCTGTGCGGGTACTGGTTGCCGTTTTTGCGAACAGCGAGTATTTTTCCAGGATGCTGGTGCGCAGGCCCGCGCTCCTCGAGAACCTGATGGAATCCAGGAAAGCCTTCGGCATCGGGACCTCGGCGGTATTTTCGAGGGAGCTCTCGGCAGGGCTCGAAGGGCTGCCGGGAGTGCCCGAAAAAATGGATGCGCTGCGACGCATCAAGCAGCAGGAGGAAATACGGATCGGAATGGCGGATTTGCTGTCGAATCTCCATATCGCGGCTGTTTCCCGTGATCTCTCAAAGCTTGCTGAAGCCTGCCTTGAAGCCGCGCTCCAGATGGCTGTTTCCGAGACGGCACGACGCTATTCGTGCACGGGCTCGCCGGCGGGTCTTGCCGTGATCGGGGTCGGCAAACTGGGGGGCAGAGAGTTAACATACGGGTCCGATCTGGACATACTCTTTGTGATGTCGGAGGACCGTACCCGGACCGCTCCGTCCGGCGTTTCCGTTTTCGAATACTTCAGTAAAGTGGCTGAGAAGACCATTTCCTACCTGTCCTCACTGACCCGTGAAGGGTATGCGTTCCATATCGATACCAGACTTCGACCGACCGGCTCCAAGGGCCCGCTCGTTCAGAGTATAGAAGCGTTCAAAAAACATTACGCAGAAAATGCAGCTACCTGGGAGCGACAGGCCCTTATTCGCGCGCGTCATGTCGCGGGCGACCGGACCGTGGGCATCGAATTCTGCAGGACCATGCAGGGGCTGGTGTATCGTGAGTACGACGGGCGTGGCCTTGCCGAGGATGTCCACACCATGAGAAAAAGAATCGAAGAGGAAGTGGGCAAAGAAAACACACTTCATTACAACATCAAGCAGGGAGCGGGGGGGCTCATTGATATAGAGTTTCTTGTCCAGTACCTGCAGCTTATTTATGGGAAAAAATTCGTCAGTATAAGGCTTCCCGGCACGTATGATGCGCTCCGTGCGCTTTTCAAATCCGGACTGATCGAAAGCGCCGATTACAGCGTTTTGCTGAGGGCCTATCTGTTTATGAGGCTGCTCGAGAGCAGGATGCGGATCGTTACAAATCAGGCAACAAGCGAACTGATCAGGGACGAAGCCATAGTGCAGCCGCTCGCCCGCAGAATGGGCTATAGAGATGATAATTGTTCTGCCGGGCAGAAGCTCCTTCATGAATATGAACTCCTGAGCGGCAATGTCAGACAGATTTTTAACAGAATTCTCGAAAACACATAATTACAAAACCCTCCATTATGACCTTAAAAATCACTGCCGTAACTCCTCAATAATCAATAAAAAACTGGTAATACAACTTTTCCTTGACAGATTTGCAAGAAAATGTTACGTATTAAGTATTAAAAAGGGTACTAAAGTTCCGTACACATTTCATCAGGGCACTGCTGATATTCCGCCGGGACGACCCATAATACAGGAGGAGGTCTTTTATGCAGAGGAAAGCGATTTCAGTTGCTGTTTCGATTCTTGTTTTACTGGCCGCAGTATCAATTTGTTCAGCTGCTTCGTCCCAGTCTTCCTTTTCCGTCAGTCCGCCCCCGATAGCAAATCCCGTCTTTGACTCCAGGGAAAAGGACATGAAGATCCGCGGCACGTACCTGACAATGGAAAGCACGGATCCGGCGTTTGATTTCGAACTGAGCGGTTACGGTGTTGACGCGGTGATGCGGAAAGCCTTCGGCAACCGCTTTGCCATGGATTTCAATTACGGCGTAACATATCTTGACGGCGACCTGGGGTCTACCGGAACCCTGAACGGTATCTCCATACCCTTCAGTTTCAACCTGGAAGTAGAGCCATTCAAGAGCGACATCCTCAATGTAATTGTCTTTTTCGGGCCGTCATTCAATATGTCAGCCATGTCCATGGAGACTTCGTATATTGGATATTCCGGACAGGAGACCACAATGACTACGACCGTTGATTCGTTCATGTACGGCGCCCAGGGCGGCGTGCAGCTTGGATTTACGTTCGGGCCCATCGGCGTAGACGCCTTCGGTATGACTGCCTCGCAGAAAGGGAGCCAGAGCACGTATTCGTCTTACGGAGGCAGTACTTCTACGGACATTCCCACGATGACCACGAACACCTTCGGTGTTGATTTCATTATTGTGCCGTGGGGATTGGCGCTCAGTTCGGTATTGCAGGAAGCAGGCAAGGGCAAAAGCGAAGGCGAAAGCAGCGGTTTCAAGACGCACCTGTATCAGCTTTCCTGGAGCCATAAATATTGATTATTTAACCTCATTGGATCATAAGCCCGACCTTTTTTTGGTCGGGCTTTTTTAATGCCATCCGCCGGATCTCCTCTCCTCATCCAGGGCTTCCTGTCTTGACAAGCAGAGAGCGGTATACTAGGCTTTTCTTAAGCGACTGCACATCAGGGAGCTTCAACTACCGGCATGGTTTCCGCTACTAGACGCAGTTTTTCGTCTTCTAGTACATCAAACTGCGACACCACGGGTAGAATCAGTCACTCCTTTTTCTAACTCTATCAGACGAAGCCGGCCTGGGCCTGGGCTTTTCAACAGGGAGGTCCGTTGTATGCTCCGCATGATTTCATTTGCCGTCTTATTGTTTTTTGGCTCCCTTCACGCCGTTTCTGTTCATGCCGAGGAATTGTTCCTGTCTTCCTTGTCAGTAATCCCGCCGCCGCCCCCTGCCAGTCCGTTTTTTCAACCGGAAGAAAAAGGAGTAAAGCTGCGGGTCGGTTATTTCTCAATGCAAGGAACCGATTCCACGAATCCTTCCCAATTGGACGGGTACGGTCTCGATGTAACTACCCGGCGTTCTTTCAGCAGCCGTCTCGCGCTCGATTTTAATTTCGGCGCCGTTTACCTCGTTGCCCACAACGGCTCCATGGGCCTTAACGGCGTAGCCGTTCCTGTAGCACTCAATCTCGCAGCACAGCCGTTTGAAAATGATATTGTCAATCTTGTTCTCTTTGCCGGCCCCGGTTTCAATGCGTCCTACTCATCCATGGAGCACCCCACTATCGCGCCCGGGCCGAACATTGTAAATGACAGATGGGATGTGATTTCCTATACATATGGCGGTCAAGGAGGGGTCCAGGCGGGTTTCACTCTCGATACGGTCCGTATAGACATCATCGGAATGGTAGCAAAACAGAAGGGTACGCAGAAAATATCGACTGGTTATTACGATACAACATTGGATATCCCTTCATACACGACCAGGTCGTTCGGCGTCGGCTTGACGTATGTACCATCCGTACTGACAATCGGCTACTCTTTTCTGAAGGCAGCTTCCACCGACGGCAATGGCTTCAAAAAGCACCTGTTTCAGATTTCATGGGATGACACATTCTAACAGATGCGGGGCATTTAAAGGAGCAGGACAAACTGCTTCGATCATCTCACGCACGAGCTGAGAGTAACTGTCGTCGGATTGGATTCTTACATTTTCTCCTCGGGTTTAGCCGCTCCGGACTCACCAGCCTTCCAAACATATTATATGAATAAGAATGACCTTGACAATGCCGATGAGCTATACTACGATACACAAGTTTGCATTTAGTTTGCGGTTTCTCCGCCGGAACATCAAGCTCCTCAGGACAGGTTTTGAAGTCGAACAGGGAGGTTGCCATGATGTTATCATTATGCAGAGTAATTTTGATCTGCATTGCGCTCGTCATACTGCCGGCCTTCGGGCATTCCCTTCATGCCGGTGATTCCGGCAATCTCACCTTGCAGAAGAAAGCATCTTTCGAAAAAGGATTATCCATTCCCGGTACCGTCAAAGACGAATGCGAATTAGAAACGACTGTTGTCGAATCGATTGAATCATTTGCCAGACACGATTTCGATAAAATAGATTTCGTGGACAGCATCTCTTCGAGTACTCCGGGGAAGGCACTGGCTGTTACCATCAGCGACCTTTCGGGGTCCGCAGGGGGAGTCTGGAGCGGCCCCAAGCATCTCACGATAGATTGTACATTGCGGCAGAACGGCAGGATCATGGGAACGTTCAGGGCGACCCGTGTGGCAGGAACCGCGGCATGGGGCAGCTATCGCGGCACCTGCGCGATGCTGGAACAATGCGCTAAAAACCTCGGTAAAGATGTAGCTGCATGGCTGAAGAACCCTTCGGTAAACACTGCAGCGGAAGTTCTGCGATAGTGTAGTCCGATCCTTTCTCTGATCGTATATGCCTTCTCTTTTTTCACTTCTCAACGTGATGACCGTCGTCTCAAAATCAAACGATCCAGCAGTTGAAATACCTTTTTTATCTTCAAACTGAAAGAATGGGCGAAGCCCTTTTATAAGCGATACTTATAGAACATTCGAAATGATTTTATGGACATTTTGCTTGACAACTTCTCGATCATTATAATAACATAACCACCCGTATAAAAATGAAACAGTATAATTGCAGAATGCAATAGCGCTGACGAGTCTGCACAGCGAAAAAATCGAAAAGGGGGGGAAGAATAAAAGATGTGTTATCGTTATTCCAATGTTATTATCATGATTTTGATTATCGCAATCATGCTTGCATCCGCAGGCGCTGCTTTTGCTCAGCATGATCCGCATGGTTCAGCCCCTGCCTCGGAAGCTACGACAACCGCACCCGGGCACGAGGGTCATGCCGCTTCAGCAGTTCCCGCTTCGACAACGCCGTGGTGGATCTGGCCGCTTTCGTTATTCATTGTTACCTTCATTCTTGGCATTCTTGCCGTGCTCGGCGGCGTAGGGGGCGGAGTGCTGTTCGTGCCGATCGTCGGCGGATTTTTTCCCTTCAACATCGATTTCGTAAGAGGCGCAGGCCTGCTCGTGGCGCTTGCGGGCGCCCTCGCTGCAGGACCGGGCCTTCTCAAAAGAAATCTTGCCAGCCTTCGTCTTGCCTTGCCGGTGGCGCTCATTGCGTCCTCAGCAGCGATCGTGGGCGCAATGATCGGTCTTGCGCTCAAGCCGAATGTAGTCAATACGCTTCTTGGAGCCACCATCCTTTTTATCGTGGCTATCATGGCAACTGCGAAGAAGTCCGACTTTCCGGTGGTGCCGAAGCCGGATGCGCTGTCCCAGAGCCTCGGTATAATGGGCATCTACCGGGAAGAGTCGCTCGGCAAGGACGTTGAATGGAATGTGCACAAAACACCGTTCGGGCTGGCCCTGTTCGTTATTATCGGCATCATGGCCGGCATGTTCGGTCTCGGAGCAGGCTGGGCCAACGTTCCAGTCCTGAACCTTTTGATGGGCGCGCCGCTCAAGGTATCGGTGGCCACGAGCAAGTTCCTGCTGTCGATCACCGATACGTCGGCCGCGTGGGTATACCTCAATCAGGGCGCGGTGCTGCCGATGATCGTGGTGCCGTCGCTTGTGGGCATCATGCTCGGCTCGATGGTGGGCGTGAAGATCCTTGCCAAGTCGAAACCCAAAGCCATCAAGTGGATGGTTATCGGCCTCCTGCTCTTTGCAGGACTCAGGTCCCTTCTGAAGGGCCTCGGAATCTGGAATTAGGGGGAACATAAAATGACGAACGAAAAGACCAAAGCATCGGAAGAGCAGATAGCATACGCGGGCGTCCTTAATATCGGGATGTGGTTCGGACTCGCCCTGCTGATTATAACATTTTTTGTATACATATCAGGTATACTTCCCACCTTTGTCCCGATCGATGATCTGCCGAAGTACTGGACGATGAGGGTGCATGATTTCAACCACGTGCTTAATGCCCCGACCGGGTGGGGCTGGGCGCCGCTGATCGGCAACGGAGATTATCTGAATTTTGTCGGCATTGCCATTCTCTCCGGCCTTACCATCCTTTGTTACTTGGTGATTCTGCCGATACTGATCAGGAAGAAGGACACGGCATATGTGGTTATTGCAATCGTTGAGGTGTTGGTGCTGTCGCTTGCTGCCAGCGGACTTTTGAAAGTCGGCGGGCATTGATTAGACCACACAACTTGGATTATTAAAGAGAAAGGCCGCCATTTGGCGGTCTTTTTTTTCGCAATTTGTCACTCCCTTACGTGAAGCAGCGTCAAACAGAATCAACCATCTATAGCTACAATTTTAACCTGTTCAAAAAATATTGCACTAAAGTTTACTTTCTGTCAAAGTCATGCTATAGTACGCATGTAGGATGACGCTAACTTAAAATTACAATTTTGCGGTCTGACGCGCCCGTAGATTCTGAACGGGAGAGGAGGCTGGTTGACGATGCGGGTGCATCGCTGCCGGCTTTTTTGTTTTTCACGGTCAATAAATTTGCCTGGCTGTTTCGCAGTCACATATTACACTGGGAGGTACGGCTATGGGTTTCTTTGGAAAGCTTTTCGGCAAGGAAGAAGAATTGCAGTCCCTGGATACATCAAGTCCTGCGGCAAAACGTCTGGCCAAGTTTAATACGGAACTGGAAGCCTTTGTTTCCAAGATGAACGACCGGTTGGAGTTTGTCCCGGCGGATGAAGCTGTCTACTGTTTCATAGGCAAGCCGCCCGCGATGTTCGGCATGGCCTGGTTTCACGACGGGAAAGAGCACAATCTCAAAAGCCTGGCCAAGGACAAAGGTTTGTCGACCAAAAAGCTCCAGAATATGTCGCTGAAACTGGGCGAAGCGTATGAAAAGTACATGGAAGAGCCAAGGTTTTCGGCCACGATTGCCGGAAAAAAAGTGACCGTGCATCCATCGGACGGACTCCGAAAGGATGTGGTCGAGATCATCCACGTCCTCGAGTAAAGAAATTCTCTTGATAAAGAAACTGGCCGGGGGCGGCTCTTGTGGCCGCCCTTTTGCTGCCCGTTGAACAACGGCAAGCAATCAATTTGTCTACATCGCGTATCACTGTCGGCATTGTAATCAGATGCGCGGCAAAGAACCATCCTGAGAGGTGAATTATGGAATCATCAGCATCCATCGAAATCGCTAAGCATGTCCTGTTGTCTGCAGGCATAATAATTGCGATAGGGGCGGTATGCGGTTTTCTGGCCCAGCGAGTAAAAGTGCCGGACGTAGTCATGTTCCTGCTTGCCGGCATAATACTTGGACCGCAGCTGGTCGGACTGATCGATATCAAGGCAGAATCCACCTTGAACCAACTCATCCTCATCTTCGGCTCCTGTTATATTCTCTTCGACGGCGGTGCCACGCTTCGGCTGAACGTGCTCAAACAGGTCTGGATCACGATAGTGGTGATTGCAACCGCCGGCATCCTTATCATGACTGTGATCACCGGCATTACGGCATTTTATGTTCTCAAGGTTCCGTTTATCGTCGCGCTGCTGCTCGGCGCCACCATTGCATCTACCGATCCCGCCACGCTTGTACCTATTTTCAAACAGGTCAAGATCAAAGACCGGGTAGCTCAGACGGTACTGAGCGAGTCTGCCTTCAACGACGCAATGGGTGCGATTGTCACGTTCGCAATCCTGGCGGTCGCCATGGGCACCGGTGAATTTTCGATTAAAAATTCCCTGTTCGACCTTCTTAAAGAGGCCTGCCTCGGTATCCTGATCGGCGGCTTGGCTGGGTATGGAGCGGCGTGGCTCATTGCCCATGAAAAATATGATTTTCTCGCTGAATATGCCCCGGTGGTCACGCTGATGGCCGTAATCGGGTCCTATCTTGGGGCCGATGGCCTCCACGCCAGCGGGTTCATGGCAGTGTTTGTGTTCGGGATCGTATTGGGGAATAAGGACGCGTTCGGGTTTCGCATGGAGGACCGTGAAGAGGAGAAACTTGAGGAGTATGTGCTCACCACGGCATTTCTCATGCGTATGTTCATCTTCATCCTGCTCGGGTCCCAGGTGGATCTTGGCCTCATGAACCAATATCTTGCGGGCGGGGTCGTGATCGTCACCGTCTTTATGCTGGTTGCAAGACCGGTAACCGTGTTCCTGTGCGCGCTGCCGGACCGCCGTGCCAAGTGGAGCCTGAATGAACTGCTCTTCATGTGCTGGACCCGGGAAACAGGGGTCATCCCGGCTGCGCTTGCCGGTTTGCTCGCCGGCATGAATGCGCCGGGAGCCAAGATGATATCTTCCATTACGTTTCTCGCAGTTCTTATGACCATACTTATCCAGGCAACCACAACCAAGATGCTGGCCCGGAAACTGGGGCTACTGGTTGAGACCTCCGATGCCGGTCAAGAGCGCCGGTCGGTTGCGGCCCTGCGAACATGATACTGCGCTCAAAAAATTGTTTGTTTTTATGGATAACTGCTGGTATAGTACGAAAATGAAACGTTCGCGGTTGCATCTTACCCTCTCGTATCTATTGCTTTTTTATTTTATCGGTTTTGTTGTTCCGCCGGTATCAGCTATATTGCCTTCTGCGTTCCTGTCCAGACCGGCTGAAGATCGATTAGCTCCGTACAAACCGTGCAATCAGAATAACCTGATGCTGATCGACCTTGCCATCTGGGAGATACTCAACAGGGCAAAGCGCAATGATGAGCTTCTCGACAAGTACGCTACCATACAAAAAGACAGCACCGGTGCTACCGCTCCCGAGGGATACACGATTGCCTCAGGTATTATCCAGGCTCCACAGTTTCTCGAGGACATCACCCGGGGAACGCTGGCGATACCCGTTCACTCCAGTAATAACCCCCGATTTAGCCACTCAGGCCTTTCTCCTCCGCTCGTATAGCCTTCTTTAAAAGAACATCGCAAAAAAGCACGAATCGCCGATCTCAGTCTATAATCAAAACAGCGGCTGGCAGGGCTGTGTTTTGCAATTATACGCGGCCATCGATGTTACGGCGCGTCTGTTTCTGAGGTGAATCTCATTATCGCTCGAACGATTATGAGATTTTGCGTCTGTCTTTTCGTGCTTCTGTGCGACTTGCGATCAATTGCTGACTAAAATACTATCTAACACTGTATACCGGTCTCTCACGATCGTTATCCGGTCATGCAGCCAAATAAGTTTCAGTCAACACTGCGGCGTCGGCAGGCAGGCCGGGCTGCCGCGCGGAGAATCATCATGAAAGCAAAAGATTTAATGGAGCCCCTGGTTGATTATTTAACGCCTGAGGCCAGCCTGAAAGAAGCGACATGCCTGCTCAGGATTGCACGAAGGGCCGAAGACCGGCAGGGGGTCAGCGCGCTGCCGGTGCTCGATGCGCAGGGAGAACTCGTAGGTATTATCTCGATAGGCGATATTCTGAAGGCGGTGTATCCCAAATATCTTTACCTTATGGACCTTGGCGAATTTACGTGGGATGGAATGGTGGAGTCGTTCGCAAAGAAAATGGCCGACCGGAAGGTCAAGGAATGCATGACCAGCCCTGTGATCACGGTAAAAGAGGATGCAACGCTGATGGAGTGCATAGATCATATGCTGAAGAACAACGTAAAAAGGGTGCCCGTCCTGACCGAACGTAATAGCGTAGCCGGTATGCTTTACGAGCGCGATGTGTTTTATGAAATAGCGCGCACCATCCTCCGGAAGGGTGAACAGGAGGGGTGTTCATGACTTTTGATACGCTTTCCAGGGCGCAAAGCTTTGTAATGGACATTCCGTTCTGGATCGCCACGACGATATTCCTCGTCTCGTATGCGTTGATCGTGAGCGAGAAGCTGCATAAGACCGTGGTTGCGCTCTTTGCCGCAGCGCTCATGCTCGTGCTGAGGATCGTCGAGCAGCACGAAGCTTTTCATGTGGAAGAACTGGGTGTGGACTGGAACGTGATCATCCTGCTGATCTCGATGATGGTTATCATCAACCTGATGAAACCGACGGGGGTGTTCGAATATATTGCGATCAAGTCGGCGAAGTTGGGGAAGGGCAAGCCGTTCAGGATAATGGCGATTTTTGCAGTGGTAACCGCTGTTTTGAGCGCGCTTCTCGACAACGTCACGATAGTCCTGCTGATTACCCCTGCAGTCATGCTGATTGCCGAGGCCCTTGAGGTTGATCCGATACCGTATCTTATCTCATCCGTCCTTGCCTCGAACATCGGCGGCACCGCCACGCTGATCGGTGATCCGCCGAACCTCATGATTGCATCAAAGGCGCAGCTCAGCTTCATGGATTTCATCGTGCATCTGGCGCCCATCGTCCTGATCCTGATGGTCGTGTATCTCATCGTTATCAAATTCCTGTGGGGAAGAACGCTCGTGGCAAGGGATGAGCTCAAAGAGAGGATCATGGCAATGGACGAGCGCCAGGCGATCAAGAACCCGGCTATGCTGAAAAAGTCGCTTTTTGTACTTGCCCTGGTTCTGACGGGTTTTGTATTCCACAGCGTCCTGCATCTTCAACCTGCCACGGTCGCCCTCTTCGGGGCTGGACTTCTGCTTCTGCTTTCCAAAACGCATGAGCCGCATCATATCCTGGCAGAAATAGAATGGCCTACCATCTTCTTTTTCATGGGCCTTTTTATCATCGTGGGCGGCGTCGTGAAGGTAGGACTTATCAAGCGCATGTCGCTCGAGATCCTGCAGTTGACGCAGGGAAATATGTTTGCGACCTCAATGATTGTAATGTGGTTTTCCGCGGTTGCATCGGCCGTGGTCGACAACATCCCTTACGTGGCCACCATGAACCCGTTGATACTTGATATGGCACGACAGCTCTGGCCCGACCTGTCAGGAACAGAGCTGCTTCATCATCCGGACCTCATGCCGCTCTGGTGGTCGCTCGCCCTCGGCGCATGTCTTGGGGGGAATGCGACAGCGGTAGGAGCGTCTGCAAACGTCATCGTTATCGGAATGTCGGAAAAAGCCGGAAAAAAGATTTCCTTTCTCAAATTCATGGCGTATGGAACGCCCGTCATGCTTCTTACCGTTGTACTCGCATCCATTTATGTCTGGATACGGTACTATGTGTTCTGATGCGCGGATTGATTCCATGAGTGTTCTTCAGGAGGAGTGAAAGAATGAGTAAAAAAATAGCATTTCTCATTGTTATTGCAATTACCGGGCTGCTTTTCGTGGACGTGAGCGGAAACAAGTTCCGGAAGCGGGTAAGCCAGGACGAACAGCGCGTGCGAGCAGCGGCAAAGCATGAGCACAAAAGCGTTGAATTTAAGAACTTGAGGGATCTTCCGAAACCCGTGCAGAGATATTTCATGTACACCCTCCGGAACGGACAGAAACGGCCCGCATTCGTTATGCTGAAGCAGGAAGGCGTCTTCAGGATGGACGAGACCGACAACTGGGTACCATTCAATGCGGTTCAGCACATGTCCGCGTCTAAACCCTCGTTCGTCTGGCATGGGCGATTGCAGCCTCTGCCTTATATCTGGACCGAGGCGCGAGACCTTTTATTCGAAGGTACCGGGGATACAATAAACCGCCTCTTTGCCGCGTTTCCGCTGTCTTTTGCAGCTGGTAAGGAAACCGATGTTTCCGCACTGGTCCAGTATCTGGCCGAGGCTCCCTGGATTCCGACCGTCCTGCTGCCGGGCGGAGATATAGAGTGGCAGGCCATAGATGCAAGGAGGGCACGGGCTGTGCTGCACGGCTACGGTTACAGGGTTTCAGCCGTCTTCACGTTTAGCGCTGCGGGAGAGATAATTACAGTTACGACCGAGGATCGCTACAGGAACGTCCGTGGTAAAAAAGAACGGCAGCCGTGGGCAGCGCATTACCGGGGGTATCAGGAGGTTGAGGGCATGAAGATCCCTACAGAGATCGAAACGGATTGGATGATAGACGGCAGAACATTTTCATACGCGCGGTTCAAGGTCACCGACATACGGTATTCTTTGCCGTAAAAGCGGGAGAAAGAGGCTGCTCTGATGGTGTCTTCTCCGGAGCGGCTTTCTTGCCTTTATTGGGAATGTGAGGTATTCTCATTAGTATTGGTTTTTGTCGCGGATTTTGACGCTCATATTTAGTTTGCAATCGTAATCTTATTTTTGCCGCCTGATGTTTCCGGTGATGATAAGGATATGTAGGCTGGTAATCCATTTTACCGGCCTTTATTTTTCTGAGAGCATTCATGGACGCCGCCGATTTTTTTCTCAAACTTATGGTCATCCTGCTCTCGGCAAAGCTCTTTGCCGAGTTGTTCGCATTATTGAATATGCCGCCGGTGCTGGGTGAGGTTTTTGCCGGAGTGGTGATCGGGCCGAGCATTCTCGGTTTCCTTGAACCCGAAGCGACATTCCACCTCCTTGCCGAGATCGGAATTTTACTGCTGTTGTTCGAGGTTGGGCTCGAAACGGATGTGGGAAGAATCATCAAGGTCGGCGCCCAGTCCCTGCTGGTTGCTGGTACCGGCGTTGTAGTGCCCGCACTCTTCGGCTTTTATGTCGCTTATGGGATCTTCGACCTCGCGCTGCTGCCTTCGCTGTTTGTCGGGGGGACCGTTGTTGCAACCAGCATCGGCATTACCGTACGGGTCCTCGCTGACATCAAAAAACAGACCACAATCATTTCCCAGATCGTGCTCGGCGCGGCGGTCCTCGATGACATTATCGGTGTCGTCATCCTGGCCGTGCTCTATGACTTCGCGGTGAAGGGAACGGTCAGCATAACGGACACAATACAGATCATCGTGTTTATCACGGCATTCCTGCTTGTCGCACCGGTGATCGCAAAAATGTTCGTGCCCATGATGGCGCAGCTCTCCGCGAAGAGCAGGACGAAGGGCATGATACCGACGCTCATCATTTCGATGATCCTTGTGCTGGCCGTCATTTCCCACAAGGTGGGCGCGCCGGAGATCATCGGAGCTTTTGCCGCAGGCGTAGCGCTGGCGCGTCGTTTCTTCCTGCCACTCGGAAAAACCATAGAACACTACAGCCGTGAACTAGCCGAAAAGATAGAACAGGCAATGACCCCCATCATCGATCTTTTTGTTCCTGTGTTCTTCGTCATGGTCGGCGTATCGCTCAATTTGCGGGTGATTGATTTTACCTCCGGATCGTTCTGGCTGTTCGCGGGAACACTATCGGTCGTCGCCGTTTTATCAAAGATGGCAAGCGGACTGTGGGTCAAGGGCGGATGGGATTGCAAAATATCAACCGGCATGGCTATGGTGCCGAGGGGCGAGGTGGGACTCATCTTCGCAGAAGTGGGGAAGCGGAACGGCATATTCGACGATTCTCTGTATGCAGTAATCGTATTTGTCGTGGCCGTCACTACGCTGCTCGCTCCGCTTGCCCTTCGACCGCTGATGAAAAATCTGCCCGAAGAATGTTCGGTTAAATAGTCCGGCCGGGTGCGCGCAATCGCGCTTCGCGAGTTAATCGGGTCTCACGACTCCATCATTTTCTGCATGACTTTCCAACCCTTGTTTGATAAGATAAAACACTAAATTTTGATAGACAACTAGGATTACCCGACTTGCGCACCTGCAGAAAAGCGCCTACAAATGTGTGCTTGCAGTTTATCAGCCTGTGTTTCTTCGAGGTCGAAAACGAATAATGCGAGAAAGTATAGCAAAAACATACGCGACCTTTTTTAAGTATGCGATCGTAGGCAGCTTTGGAACGGCAATCGACCTCGGATCTCTGTACCTCTTTGTTGATTTGTTACACATCCATTTACTTGTTTCGACGGCACTATCTTTTCTTTTGGCAGTAATAAACAACTTTATTTTGAACAAATTCTGGACGTTCCAAAACAAAAGCAGCAATGTCAGAAAGCAATTTATAAAGTTCCTTATCGTATCAATTGTCGGGCTTTTTCTGACCGAAATCTGTATGGCTTTTTTTGTTTACGGCCTCACGATATGGTACATGGCAGCGAAACTTATCACATCCGGACTGGTCTTAGTCTGGAATTTTCTCGCGAATAAATACTGGACTTTCAAAGACCGGATTTTCTATGTCGCTGGTGAAGAAGAATATGATTTTGATGTGAGTATCATTATTCCTGCTTATAATGAAGAACGTCGGATAGAGAAGACACTCGAGTCTATTAACAGCTATTTTACCAAAAGGCGAATAACCACTCAAATAATAGTCGTTGATGACGGAAGCAGCGACAATACTGTCGGTATAGTGAAGAACCTCAAAGAAAGAATAAACGGATTGAACGTCATAGCATATTATCCGAACCGCGGAAAGGGGCACGCGGTCAAAAAAGGCGTTGACGATAGCCGGGGGGCGGTTATCCTGTTTGTCGACGCGGATAACTCTACACGCATAGAAGAATTTGACAAGTTCTATCCGATTCTTAAAGATAGCCACGTAGTTATAGGTTCACGCTATATTTCCGGAAGCGATATAGTGGTAACGCAACCGCACTACAGGGTCCTGATCGGCAGACTCGGAAATAAATTGATTCAATTATTTCTCCTGGACGGCATTAATGATACGCAATGCGGCTTCAAAGCGTTCCGACATGAAGCTGCCAGGCAGATATTCAGCCGAATGAAGGTCAATCGATTCGGCTTCGATATGGAAATTCTTTCAATTGCACGCCTATTGAATTTGACGATCAGGGAGATACCGGTCAACTGGTATAATTCAGAGGGAAGTAAAATCAGGCCAGTCAAGGATGCTTTCAGAACATTCGGAGAATTGATTTATATCAAACTGAATCTCTGGGGCGGCAGGTATAATTGATCGGCTGGAAACAAGGCGAAATATGTATCACATGGCTGGAGATTATTGAATAATCTACGGCTAAAATCAATTAATTTGATGTAACAGTCGAGGTACCCGACCTCCTGCCGTACTATGTTTCATTACAGGTATAAACACTGTTAAGTGGTGATAATTGTGGGCAGTCAGAACAGTGTTTCCAGCCCGGTGCAATAACAACGAAACCGTCGATACAAGAAATCAAATCGTCAGTTGCCCGAATAGAGGAAACTGCAAACGAAGCAGCTACCGGATCAAAAATAATGTAGACCGAGTCGTCATCATACTGCCCGTCCCTTACACTGGCTATGGCATGGAGAACTGCGTTATTATCCCGACTTGAATCGTAACGAGCCAGATAAGCGGCATCGGTTGCCATGCCAAGCGCTGCAGATAAGTACGCTATGTCTTCATATTTCGAGACACGACCTGGATAAACCACGCGTATGTTTCGATAGCGTTTGCCCGCAGCTTCCCAAAAGCTTGATTTAAAGGGTGTATGCCATGTTGAGGCATTAACGGTATGGCTGTGACGGATCGGTAGCCATCCGGCACTGGTATCAGCAGCCTGCAGAGCAAGTAAACATGAAAGTATCACAAGTGCCATGTTCCTCTTATACCTTTTGATCAACAGATAAAGAGCCCCCAGATAGATAAAGTAATACATCGGCCAAAACATGCGTACAGAACAACGAAACATTTGAGCCACATTCAATACAGCAGATGGTATAGGCAAATTAATTTCAAATTTGCCAACTGCGACATTGTTTGACAAAGCAAACACTGTCAGACTCAAAAGTACAACTGATAGCGGAATCCACATAGGCCCAAATTTTAGGTGCCTTATTCTGCGAACGGCATATGGCGTTGTCAGGACAATTAGGATCAACACGCCGATACCTAAGAAAACCAGGTCGTTTGAACCGTCTCTATATGGAAGCGCAGGTAAAATATACGACCAGATATCATTATCTAAAGATCCAAGTGTTTCCAGACCAAACCCCGCCGGGCCCGCTGCTCCAGGGTTTACAGGGGAAAGAATATTCAACCTCCAATAACCAAAATCTCCAGCGCTTCCAAAACCAGTTTTAATAAGAAAAAAACCAGCCTGCCAGAGAGCGAAGATAACACCGGCAAATATTAGAAATACCTCTCTAACAACAGAGAAATACGTGAAGTCCTTGACTATCAGGCGCCGCGCCAGGTCGCTTATCCAAAGAGCTAGAATCATAGCAAACAGATAGGCATGAATCAAAGAAGATATGATTACAATAATGATCCATGCCGATTGTCTTCTGTGAATATCCGTCGCAAGGCATAAATAGAAAGCGGCAAGTATCAGCCAATGTCCGAATAAGGCGTGCTGACCGTGGATCAGCCATAACATTGTCGGGCTGAAGAGAAAAAATGCTGTTGCGATAATTCGTACTGCGACATCCTTTGTTATAAGGCCCATTAATTGCCAGGCGAACCAAGCCTGTAGCACAAAGCACACAAGGTACCAGAGGCCAAAGTACTGAAACGTAGTGGGAAGAATTGAGGAAAAAGGTTTAAACAGGAATGCAAGAAGCGGAATAGAATCAGAATAAAAGATAGAACTGCTAAGCTCAAGGCCATAAGCCGGATTGGATCCGAGCGGAAAAGACCAGGGCGATTGACGAAAGAAAGACCAACCCAAATAGGATTGCCCCGGGTCGCCGCCCTTTAACCAGGCGATGTTTTGAACTTTTAATGGCTCAGGGCCAACTACGAGAAAAAAAGCCACAATTCCCAATAAAATAGGCAGGCAATTAATTATCAGAGCATTATATTGGTAATCATGTAAAATGTTTTGAATGGTGCTTTTACTTTTATAATTATCCATAGTTTGTTTCATCGCAAATACTGATAAATGTGAAAAATTTCACTCTCTATTCGTAACATTTGCATTGAGCAAAGAGGGTTGATTTCGAAGATATTGTCGTGAGATGATTATTGAAAATAATCCATATCTCTTGCGGCGTTTTCACAAAATACCCCAGGCCTTATCTACTCGAATGTCTTCTTAATCGTGTATTGGGGCTTTTTATTGAGGGTCAGGAAAACTCTGCCGACATACTCGCCTATAATTCCGAGAGATATAAGCTGGACTCCGGCAAATATGGAAATTGCAAAAAACAGACTGGCAAAACCTACCGGCAGCGAGGGATCCATAATTTTTTCAATGACCGTAAATATCCCGAGACAGAGACCTAAAAGTGAAAAAGTGAACCCCAAGGCAACTGAAAATCTGAGAGGCAATATTGAGAAATTGGTGAACATGTTCAGCCACAATGAAATCAGTTTCCTTATCGTATATCCGGACGTGCTGTCCAGACGGGTATGATGCTCAACCTCTGTTTTTCCTATCTTGTCCGTGATCTGTAATATGAGGCCGTCGATATATGGAAAAGGGGCCTTATACTTGATTATCTCGTTTACCAAAAACCTGTTCATGATCTTAAAACTGGAAAGATAGAGGTCTTTCGGCTTTCGCAGCATGATATTGGCCATCTTGTCGTTAAACCTGCTCCCGGCATTTCTGAAAAAGGAATGCTTCTTCTGTTTGTAAAAGGTATACACGACATCGAATTCTTCCGTTAAAATAAAATCGACGAGTTTCGATACTTCGCTTACGGGGTTTTGAAAATCGTCATCCATAACAACGACATAGTCGGATGTAGTTTTGTTGAGTCCCGCCATAACCGCTGAATGTTCGCCCACATTTTTTGATAAAGAGTAAAACCTCACATTGTTCTTGTATTTAGCATGCAAAGCTATGCAGGCTTCTTCCGAACGGTCCCTGGAGTTGTCATTCACCAGAATGATTTCAACCCTGTATCGATGTCCCAGATTATCCATAAGCGCATCGACCAGCGGGACAATGGTTTTTTCGGAGTTGTAGACGGGTATGACTATAGATAGGGAAATAGATTTATCTTTCATAGATATCACCTCACAAGCGCAGACATCTCGTTTCTTTTATTTAAACTTTTATGAGGGCAGACTAGCGAGGACGAACTTCCCGACATTTTCCGCGCTGCACAAAATACCGATAATCCGAAGGGAAAATCCATTCCTCGGAGAATCAGCCTGTTTTCCAAAATGAGGACGTCCCGAAGAAACCTGTTTAACAGGCCCGGCAGGGGTTTGACATCCGATTCCGTTCCGCTTTCCCGAAAAATAAGCTTTTTCATGATCCTGGCCGAAGCAATCAGCGGAAAGAGAAATGTGTTGCGGTATGTAATCCTCTCAACGGCAAAACCGGCCCTTTCTACTTTATCTTTTACCTCGCGCAGAGTATACCTGTGTCGTGTGTGTACCGCCTTATCATGAGCGCCCTTCAGGAAATCATAGGCAGGCAGATTCAGCAGGAGCGTGCCGCCATCGGAGAGTACCCGGTGAAACTCTTTTAATGCTTCAGAATCGTCTGAAACATCCAGATGGTACAGAACGTCGAGCGAAATTACTACATCAAACGAATTCTCCTCAAAAGGCATATCGCAAATTGAACCCCTGGACACGTTTTTCAATTTGCGAACTTTACAGAATTTTATCGCCTCATCCGAAATATCCAGGCCAAAGGCATTGTAATCAGAGCATTCGGCCAGCATGCCTCCTGTCCCGCATCCGGCATCAAGTATGGTTTGATCGTCACCGCTGCCGGAAGATCTTTCAATAAAGGCAAGGGCCAATTTCCTCAACCCGACGTACCACCAGTGGTCATCCTCGACTGTGTACATCAGGCCGTATTCTCTATTCTCCATATCGCTATATGCCAGTCACTATTGTCGGGAATACGTGGGAGAGTTTTGAACGGACTTCAACATATTCAACTGAAAAAGACTGTCAGCGTCATCCGGTTTTAATCTCAAAGCGGCCTGATATTCATCCATGGCTTTTTCCAGGAATCCCATATCATAATACACAAATCCAAGACCCTTACGGGCTGAAAGCAGCTCAGGATTCAGTTCCAGCGCAAATTTGTACATAAACATAGCTTCATTTTTTTGACCATTCCTGAACAAGGCATCTCCCAACCATACATATATTTTAACGTTGTCCGGGTTGGCCATGCTGGCGATTTGAAAATGATCTATAGCTTCTTTCAGCCTGCCCATGTCGCTTAACACGCCCGCGAGATTAATATTTGCGATCTCGTCCGAAGGCGATTTCTTGACAGTATCTGAAAAAAGTGTGTAATCGTCCTTCCAGACCGCATTCCGCTCTATTGTTGCGAAGGCATACGAACCTGCAATGAGAAAAAAAATGCCCGCGAAGGCAGCGGTGCTTCTTATCACATTCACCTGCGCCCATTTCAGAAAAAGAGAAAGGAGAATGACGAAACCGAAAGAAGGCAAATATAGATATCTTTCACTTACATATATCGATAGCTCCACTATTCCCCTGATATACAGCGCCGGCACTATCGTTACAAACCAGAACATCAGTGCAAAAAAGGATACTTTGCTTTTTTTGAAGGAATAAATGAGCGACAGTAAGAATGCTACCGCTACAATGAAAGAAACAATTCCCTTTACGGTAACCAGCGAATCTATAGGATCAAGAACATGCAGAAGATTGAGGTTTGCAGGAATGAGAAGTTTTCGAAAATATTCGGCGAACAGAGGGAATGCATTTATTACAACCTCGCTGTCGCTTAAGTCAGAATGTGCTTGTACAGGCAAAAGAGAACCAAGAGCATAGCTCCTCATCACCAAATAGCACCCCGCCGTAAGGAGATAGGGGACATATCTCTTTAAAGAATCGAGAGAGAAAACGGGTTTTCTCATTATTGCATGGTCGTAAACGATCAGGATTGCCGGCAGGATTAAGGCAGGCTCCTTACACAGGACGGCAAGAAAAAATGATAAAAGCGAAAGAAGATACGTCCGCTTAAATAAGGAGCCGCTGTCCGATGAATAAATATAGAGAAGCAAGGATAACAAATAGAAAAAACCGTAAGAGATCTCGGTTAATGCAGTTACCCATGTAACGGCCTCCGTATGTACCGGATGCACGGCAAACAAGACCGCTGCGACAAAGGGTATTGATAGTAATTGATTTTGCAAACCGTTTGAAGAGTTATCATACGTGTTGTTTCCTCGTTTGAACAGTTCCAAAGCAATAAGATACACAAGGATAGAAATTGCAGCGTGAAAAAGTATGTTGATTAGATGGAAACCCCATGGCTGTAATCCGAAGACGTGGTAATTAATCATGAAGATCACATTCATAATCGGGCGAAAATAGTTTGAAGCAGCCCCTGTTGCATCAGTTTTAAGAGACCATACGTTCTGGGTAAAAAAAGCAGGCAGGTTCCTTACATCCCTCAGCAAAGTGTTTTGCACAACCGTGTACTCATCATCCCACACAAATCCGTTAAAGAGCGCATTGAAATATACGGCGAAGGAAACAGCGGCAATAAGTGCGACAGGCAGTACTAAAAGAGTTGCGTATTTCCGGGGCGCTTTTGGACCGGTTTTATCGGGTGTTTTTATTTTATTTTTTACAGGATTATTTCCCAAGGTTTTTCACCGGTTATTTCGGGGCATTCGAGACTATGCATTTTGCAGGATAGAATATCACAAACAAAAAGGATAGTAAATCTCCCAGAATGCATGCAACTCTATACACCAGTATCGACATCAAGAGCATTTCTTTGGGATAGCCATATGCGGAAATCAGCAAAAAAGACACGGATTCTTTGACTCCTAGTCCGCTCGGAACGCCGGGAGTGATAATAGAGGAATAGTTTGCAATGCCCAAGGCAGCATACACATTGAACATATCGTAGGGCTGAATATGGAAATCCAATACAAGATGACAGAGATAAAAGAAAAAGATGCTATTCAGGAAAAAGCAAAATAATGAAATCAGGAACAGCCTGACAAATAATATGATAAAGGCGCCCGTGAAGAACTGTTTTGCCTTGTGCCAAATTTTTTGAGAAGTAACGCGTAGCCGCTCCTTATAGAAAAAATAACGGTATGAATACATCAAACCAATGACAACAAGCCCGGCGGCAGCAACGAGCGCTGAATAGCCAACAATTTTATGGAAATTGAATGTAAACGAGATCTGCGGCGGAATATTTATAAAGCCAAGGGCGAGAAGCATGATGATTATTATGCCGGTAGACCCGGCGCCGAAAATGAATTCCAGAAAACTGCTGAAAGCCATTTCAGAATTATTCCAACCGAGTTTATTACCAAGATAATTCCTGCCTGCATAATGCATTACATTTCCGGGAAGATATTTGGCAACATTTGATTTCAAATAGACGTGAAATACATCTTTTGTGGAGACGGATTCTCCATTTACAAACTCGAGAATCAATTTCCAGTTATAGGCGCCGATAAAAAGAAACAGGGAGGCCCAAAACCCGAAAAGCACGGTAAAGAAAACAGATGCAAACGAATTCTTGAACTTCATCGAATACCAATCGAAATGGGCGATAATATTCACGAGGTAAATAAGCGCAGCAAAAGTGAGCAGATAGCCTAACGGCCTGATAAATTTATTCAGTCTGTCCACCGAACATCCTCCGGCACATATGGTTTATTCAACAGGACGGGTAGGCAATTGATCAGCATATTGCATAACAATAATGCATTCATAATTTATTTGCAAGAAAGCAATTAGCTCGTTAAAACGTAACCATTCAGCTTCTTTTCAGAACGGCATTAAGACAAATCTGAGAAAAAACCCGTCTATCCGCAGATTTACGCAGATTTTAACCGGAATTCTGGTTTTGTTTTTATCTGAGAAATCTGCGTAATCTGCGGATAAAAAAAAGACCTGAATAGTTAAAAAGCGTATACTCTGCGAACCAATGGGGATAGGATACGACCAGCCAGGAGATTTGAAACACAAGATATGCCAAAAGCGCTGCACATTTCGTGCTGCTGAAGGACGACTGGTTTGTGTTATTTCTCAATGGCGGCGATTTATGGAAAACGGGAGTTAAGTATGTCCTCTCGCGCGGAAAAAACTTTGAGCGCCTCCTCCGGGAAATAGACAGTGTACCGAGTGATGATCTCTATATTTATGAGGTGATCCGCTAGACAGGCGCCTTTTGTGATGTTTTTACGCGCAGTTTTATTGTTACGGGTAATATCTGGCGATAAGTGAATAGCAGGTTACCGCAAGCACGATAGAACAGAAGATAGGCACCGCTATGCCTATCATCACCTCTTTCGCTTTGATCTTCCGGTTATAGAGCACAAGCAAGGCAGCCATAGCCAGTGGAATAAAGTACCGTCCCTGTACGCCGATAATGGATGGATCCATGGGAGAAGTATACATGATATACTGACTGGTCAACACAAGCACCAGCAGGGCAGTACAGGTACCCGCAACAAATAATCTCTCGGCCAATCTCATAGGTCTTCCAGATCCTTTATCCATAAGCGCGATACAAAGCATCACCGCAATATAAGACGGATAGACCCACGACGGCAGCCACGTATCCAGCCAGCCCAGAACACCTACGAACCATTGCGCGTAAATCCACCACCACATCGAAAGCGTGGTAGCCAGCACTTTCACGTATTCCCACGGATAGGCGATTATAAATTCCACCTGTTTGCCGGGATCTGCCCAGACTACCGGCACCACTACCCCCTGTATCAGCCAGGCCCAAATGATGTTTACCGCAATATCAACCGCCCCCAGGAGAGATAGATATAATGCTTTTCTTTTCATACTCCCGAATCGCCCGGTCGGTATCATTATCGCCAACGCCGCCAGCAGAAAATATACGTGCTTACTCAAGACTACGAGTACGCTGACAATCAGTAACCATGCTCCTTCCCGCCGGTTGAAAGTTCCCTTTTCGGCGAAGGCACTCCTCAATATAAGGGCGATTAACAACATCGTAAGTCCATTCGTCATGACATCAGCAGATAACGAGCTGGCCACGAAGATATGCATGGGGAGCAGACCTATCAAAACCGCCACCCATTTGAATACAGGGGTCAGACGTATTGCCGCAAAGACCAGGCCAACCCAGAACAGCAGGGTCGCAATCCTTGCGGCATACATCATCTTAAGCGCAGAGGAGCCGCTGAGGTTTGCCGCCCATATCCCTGTTATCGCCGGCGCATATGCCACGGGTGTGTAAATTGCCGTGTTTCTGAAATCCTGCCATAGAAGGGGTTCATGTTCGAATGGCTCCTGGAGCAGTTGAGCTACCACGCTTGTGTCGACCTTAATCATGGGTTCGAACCGCATCGGTTCAAACGGTTCAAATGCCTTCACCACTGAAGCAGGGATATTACCGCCCACTTCGTTGCCCTGCCTTTCCGCGATTATGCGTCCTTCAGACAACTGGAACGCGCGATAGAAATGACAAAACTCATCCGGTGACTGAAAGGGGGGCGTCACCAGGGCCATGAACAAACCAACTGCCAAAGCTGCGGCGCCAAAGAACCACTCCGGCCCGATGATCGGTCTGCTCATCAGTTCGCCTCTGGCATATTTCTTAAAGATAGATAATTTCATTTTTATACTTGACGAGGGAACAGTGCCGCCCTTCAGGTTACGCACTAAGTTCAAAATATTGTTTTAACGAGGCAAGGCCTCAGACCGATGAAAAAAATACCTTGGAACCGCGAAGGCGCGAAGGACGCGAGGAAAGCAGGAATTGAAACGGGTTTAAACCAGAAATAAGATTTTGTCATAGGTTTCCTTCGCGCTCCTCGCGCCTTCGCGGTAAATGCTTTTTAGCTTCTCAAAAACTTGACTCAAATTTAAAGATAATGCGAAGTAAAGGTTTCTAGCGGAGAGCTACATGCCAGTGGACAAAGATGGCTGCATCCGTTATTAAAAGATCGAAATCATTTAAATATTTTCATTCTTTTCAGGAGCAGTGTAAAATCGATCATATTGCCTTTGAAAAAGAAATCCAGTATCAACTTGAACAGCATGCCGGGGATTATAAACGGTCCTTTTAACTTCACATATGTATAAAAATCGACCAACGTGCCGCCGAACTTTTTTTTGAATTGGTATAGCCGATACATCTCGCTATTCTTGTCCTCTGCAGGCCACATCCAGCTCATGTCAAAATAGGCATAGCGGGCGTCCTTCGCATGCTGAATCGCATGCCAGAGCAGCATTTCATTTTCACAGAACCGGTGTATTGTAGCCGCATATTTATATAATAGATAGCGCTTGTCAGGAGAAGGAAGCAGTCCGATACCTCCAAGATATTCATCACCTGCGGACACTGCGTAAAATATTTCGAGTAGATCAAGTTCATGCTTCTGAAGCACAAGGATCTTATTCTTCCTTTTCGGGTCTTCCACGAATGCCTGATAGAAATCATAGAACTTCCGCTTCTCCTGTATTGTTTCAGCCTTTTTCACAATTACGCCATGCTTCATGGCTTTATTTATTTTATAGCGTGCTCCGGTATAGTCAAAAGCCGAATAAATCTCTTCCTTTGTTTTGTTCAGGTCAATAAGGAAAGTCTTATAACCGATTTTCAGAAAATATTCCTTAGGGGGAAGTTCCTCATGCGACCTCAGAAGCGAAATGGAATGACTGGATTTCAGAAAAGCTGCTGTATTCATCCAGTAGTAATGAAGTGTAAAGAAAAAAAGTTTCCTTCTTTCACACTGGACAGAATCTTTTTGAGAGGTCAAACGCGTATTCCTTTCCATATGGTCTCTGGCCGATTTTCAGTCGCACTCTATACATTTCGGGTCAATACGAATTATTTTTATCTCCGGCATTGTTCATAAGCACTGCCAGATTCTTTCGTGCATCACCATGATCAGGGTTGAACTTTAACGCAGTCTCATATTCCTTCTTGGCATCGTGCAAAAAACCATCCTGCGCATACACTTTGCCGAGAGTGTTGTGTATGTCCGCATTATCCGGCTTGAGCCATAGAGCAGCCTGAAATTCCTTCTTTGCCTCATCCAGCAGGCCTCGTTGCCAATAAATCAGTCCGATATTATAGTGTGCGCCAAAATTACTGAGATCGAGAGATACCGCAGTTTGAAATTCCCTCATTGCTTCGTCCAGGCGACCCTGGTTGTAATAAATTGCGCCTAAACCGGTGTGGGGGCGGGCCAGGTTGGGACTATTTTGTACTATGTCCTCCCAGAGGCTTTCTCTATCTTTCCATATATTATTTCTCGCATAAGTAGCAGCCGAAAGCGACAGTACTACCACAATACTTACTAGTGCAATACCCTGAACTTTCTTTAATTTCGCAGCCACAGTATACAGGCCGGCAGATACTGCTATGAGAAACCCTACTGAGGGAAGATAAACCCGGTGCTCACAAATCACATCTTTTATCGGTATGATGCTTGATTCAACCGCCAGAGTGATGAAAAACCAGAAAATCCCGAAGGCCACGAGGCGGAGGCACTGAACCGTGAATAGTGAGTAGTCTATCATTTGAGCATCGTGAACAGTGAAACCTGAATCGCGAGTAGAGGCAATCGCCATGAGGTTGTCTTTCTTGTCACTACGTACTGCCGACTTCTTTGTCTTTGTGGCCGGTGGGCGGCTAAAGGATCTTCGTGTCCTGTACATAAGGTACACAGCGGCCCCGAAGATTGTCGAAAGGAAGAGAAAGGAAAACAACACCGGCGGCTCAAGCAAGGAATGGTATATTAGATAGTCATAATCAAGAGTCTGGTTTATCGGCAAAAATATAAGCCTGATATACGTGATAATAACCCGCATCTCTGTCATCAGATAATCCCATCGGGGAATATTCGAATCAGCCGTCGTCATTGCTTCCACCCGGGACCACATTTGACCAAGCGGCATATCACCCTGAATGAAACTGATAGGTGCGAAGATTATCAATATCAGGACAAGCGGCAGAAGGAATAGAAGCTTCTTCTTTAACGGCGCGGTAAAAAAAGTGGTCTCATAAAGAACTATCACCAACGGAAGGGTATATGCGATTTCCTTCGTTCTCATGGCCAAGAATGCGGAAGCAAGGGAAAGAACGAAATAGGCAATAGGTGAAACGCCCCAATTCAATTTCCCCTTTGCCAGTGACGGATTAACGGAGGCAGGCCGTTGCGTATTGCCGATTGCAGCCATTCTCCCTTTTATATACAACGTCATAGAAAGGAGATAGAACAACGTTGCCAGTGAAGCGAAACGCTGAACAATATACGTGACAGCCTGGGTCTGCACGGGATGTGAAACAAAGAGAAGTGATGAAAAGAGCGCGATAAGACGTGAATCCGCAAAAGAAGGTGCATGGTCAACGATGAATGGCGAATGGTTTAGAGCTTGTATGTCGGCCGCGGTGTGCTGCTTACTCTGTGCCATCTGAAAAGGAGGCGGGAAATTGGGCGTCCGGAACGTCAGGAAAACGAGGAAATAGACCAGAAATGCATTTGCTATGTGGATGAAGAGATTCACAATGTGATATCCCTTGACATCAACTCCATCGAAGTAATAGTTAAGAGCAAAAGAAAAGTAGCCTAGAAAGCGGCCGGCGCTATATTGATAGGCGCTTGAAGTGAAATCATGTCCCTTCAGGGCAAGGACAAAGTTATCCATACTCCTTATCATCAGGTTATTCTCTATGTGATCAAAATCGTCAAACTCAAACGGCACATGGAAGGTATTCGAGTACGCAGTGAACCCGATAAGAGCTATGATCAGAAGATGAATATACGTCTTTAAGCCGATAGTTCGAAGATGTGATTTCATCTAATTTCCTTTTTCAGCTTGACGAATGGTTGTGTATAGTTTAATTTCAATAAAATCTCAATGGCGTCTGAATGATGAGCGCAACAATTGCGTGAATGGAATATATTCATTTCGCGGCACGGCGCTCATACACGTGGAAAATCTCGCCGTCAATTTCATACCGGTTGCATCCGACAAACAACGGATTATTCCGGATTATATCGTGATGCACCGGATTGTTGTAAATCAACCAGATATTACGAGGCGTTTTTAGCGCGGATATGTTTATTTGTTCCAGGACATTCGTAAGAACCACTGAATCAAAAGGGTTGTAGAGAAAGAAGACATTTTCATCTCCTTTGAATTCGTAACGTGTTGCATCTGTTTCAATAATTTCTATGGAAGAACTTTCAGGATGTTTCTTAAAAAATAAATCCGCATTTTCACGGGCGTGCCGGCAAAGCCGGGCGCAGAACTCAATGCCGACAACTTTATTAAAACCAAGTTGTGCGGCGAGAAACAGAACCCTTCCTTTGCCGCAGCCGATGTCAACGAATGTGCCGTTTTTAGGCAGTCGAAGTTTATGAAGCAGTTTCAAAAGGGGACGTGTTTTCGACGCCTGGTACGGCGTGGCGTTTGCCTTGTATCCGGAATCGGTATCAAATGATTCCACCTTCACCCGACGCATTGTATCGGTGCCATGTTTCAAATCAAAACCGTAATCGGCAACGATCCGGGCGGCGCTTTTCAGCGTTTCGAGAACGCCCTTCTGCCCCAGGCTTTCAGTAAGACGCTTGATCAGATGCATAAAAAGGAGTTATCCATAATAGCTTGTCAGGGTCACAGCGTAACTGGGCTCTGTGCCTCCGTGTAAAAATACGACTTGTTACGGTTTTGAGGTCAATAATAATGCCGGTGACAGCATCTGAAACAAATAGGGGACCTGAATCCTTTATTAATTAACTTTCTGCGAAACAGCAGCGCTTCATCGTTGTTGATTATAGACTTTAAAGGAGATTTGAGAATATTACCGTAAACGATATTGCACATACCCACATCTCCGTCAGGATAAATTCTTGCGCCAAGCCATGGCAGTATGCATGAACGATTAAACCGGTCATTCGCGGCTTCCGAATAATAGTCGGTAATATCATTGACCTTTATCGCGGGAAAAAAATTGAGCTTCTTCGGAAATGAATGAGCGGTGCCGTAAGAAATGAATTGCTTAAGCGAGTCCAGCTTTTCTTTTTCATGGATTACATGCGGTTTCTTATTGATAAAATCGTCATTTGAAAAAATAAGGTGCTGAAAGGTAATGCTGTTGACGGGCAGGTCGAGAAAATAGTCCAGGATCGCTTTCAAATTGGAGATATTTTGATTCGTTATGACACAGTTGACGGCTATTAAAGGCAAAACAGCATTGTTGTTCCTTTTTGCCATGTCGAGTTTTTCGAGCCCGCTCATTACCCTGGTGAATGAATTGTTGATGCCCGTTACGCGGTCATGGTCGGTTCCAATGCCGTGAATTGAAATATTGACGCCCCGGCACTCGTTTTCAACCAGGCTCGCCGCATATTTTTCCAGTAAATAGCCGTTTGTAGTCATGCTCCAGTTGATCTTATATTGCCTGCACAGCTGCATAAAAGAGGCAATCTCAGGATGCACAAGCGGTTCGCCAAGCCCGGAAAAATGTATTCTCGGCTTGATAGCAAATGTCGAGCACTCCTTAAGGACCTTTTCCAGGGTACTCAACTCCATTTTCCGGACAGGTTTAACGGAATCCGCTCCCTCATCGCACATCATGCACTTGTAATTACATATATTCGAAGGGTAGATGATCAGGCCGGGCAAAAAAAGCTGCTTCGGGCTGAGCCTCAGAACGCGCAGAAAGCTCTTCGAGGAAAAGAGGAGATAGCTTTTCAAGTCTTGTTTGGGAAATAGTTTCATTACAGGACCGACGTCCGCGAATCGATGTTCATAGTATTCACAATACTCAGAACATTTTCACAAATGTATTCAATTTTGGAATTATCAAGATCGAAATACGTGGGCAGATTAATCCCGCGTTGATATACAGCATGGGTCACCGGCGTGTTTGCTTTCTTGAACATGGGCATATCGGATATCGGATAAAAATACGGCCGCGAATCGATGCCCTTGTCTTTCAGCTTTTGCATAAGGGCGTCTCTTCTCTGCTCGTCAAATCCTTCAACCTCGAGGCACACCATCCAATAGACATTTTTCGCCCACTCTGCCTGATAGTTCAGTTTCAGCCGCGGATCAGGGGATAAATAGCGGCGGTACAGGTCAAAAATGTCTTTCTTCCTCTTTACTATTTCATCCATTCTTTCAAGCTGCGCCGCGCCCAGGGCAGCCTGAAGATTTGTCATTCTGTAATTAAACCCGACAGCTTCATGCCAGTATCTTTTCTCCTTGCTCATTGCATGGTCTCTGAGTTCTTTTGCTTTTTCATAAAATACAGGATCGTCGGTCGTGATCATTCCCCCTTCGCCGCACGTTATGATTTTGTTCCCGTAAAAGCTGAATACGCCGCAATTACCCAGTGAACCGGCTCTTTTGCCTTCTACCTCGGCTCCGTGAGCTTCTGCGGCATCCTCGATTACAATAAGGTTGTATTGTTGGGCGATCTTTCTTATTTCGTTCATATTTGCAGGGTGCCCATAAACGTGAACGGGGATAATCGCCTTAGTCTTATTCGTTATTGCGTTTTCAATATCGCGGGGACTGATGCATAAGTTGTTTTCCTCAATATCGACGCAAACGACAGCGGCGCCGGTATATTTCACAGCGTTGGCGGTGGCAACAAAAGTAAAGTCAGGTATGATTACCTCATCTCCCGGCATAATACCGAATGCAACAAGCGCAAGATGAAGCCCGGTTGTACCGTTAGATGTCGTAAGCGCATATCTCGTACCCGCGCATTCGGCAAATTTATTTTCGAAAATATCGATGTACTTCCCTAAAGAGGAGACCCAGCCGGATTTTATTGCATCATTGACATAATCAATTTCTTTTTGGGTTATACTCGGTTGAGATATCGGGATTAATTTATTCATTAGGAGTCCGCTCCAATCACATCAAGATATTTATTGATGCTCGCTTCCCAGGAATAGCGCTCTTCAACAAACTTTCTAGACTCACGTCTGTTAGAGGTCAACAGTTTCTTATCCGATAACAGATCTATCATTTTTTTTGCCAAATCTTCCGAATCGGCGGCTTCGAAATAATAGGCGCCTTTGCCGTCCTCGATGGAGCCGATATTGCCGCCAATCCTGCTGACAAGTGCGGGTGTCCCGCAGGCCATAGCCTCAAGCGCCGCGGTTGCAGAGCCTTCGGTATCGCCGTTCTTATCTCTACAGGAAGGCAATACATAGAGCTCTGAAGACTGAAGCAGGGGAACAATTTCTTTTTCCGGCAGAAAGCCAGGCATTTCGACAACATCGGCAAGCTTCCATTCGTCAATGAGTTTCCGCAGTTCGTCAAAAAGGGGCCCGTGGCCCCCCAATAAGAGCTTTACATCAGGAATAACATTTCGAACAGAGCGCATTGCTTCGACCAGATAGCGATGTCCCTTTCTCTCCACCATTCTTCCGGTAAAAAAAATGACCCGTTTACTTCCGCAATTGTATTTTCCAAGCACGTGCTCGTTTTTATTCCCGGTTTTGTAATAATCGATGTCTATCCCGTCGGGAATGATATGCACCGTATTTTTTCCGCTTATCTTTCCGGCAGCGTTTGCTGTTTCTCCGCTTATGGCAACAAGCAAATCGGCGCCGTCCAGTGCTTGCTTAACCAGGGGCTTCAGCAGCTTCATCTTGCCGGCGTTGATGGGGAATAACTCCGCGCCGTATAGTGTTGTTACGAGTTTTTTCCCGGTCAGCAGCTTTAACAAAAGGCCAATATAGCCGGTGGGAAAAGCCCAATGTGCGTTAATTATCTCTATGTTATTCCGGCGAATAACTTTTATTGAATTCAGCAGCAAAGAAAAGAAATAAAAGGGCACCTGTATCTTATTCTTAAGCAACTTGATATTTTCAGGCACACCGGACCCCGTAGTCAGAGTTTCGCATCCGGGAAGGAAATAATGAAAGCGGTGAATGTTTACTCCATCCCGCCGTTCGAATTCTTTTGTTCCCGTTCCGTGCTGCGTCACGACATAAACAGCAATTCCCTGTTTGGCAAACGATTTGGCCATATCATGCACAAATTTTCCCCTCACGAATTCATTCTGGCCTTCGTTCCAGGCGGGATAGCTTGTCGTTATCATGCAGATTGATTTCATTATTTCAGTTCGAGGCTTTATCCTTGCCGGTAATCTCGTTCTTTCTTAATCTGTACTGGACATCTTCCGCAAGCCTTCTGTTGACGGCCAGCAAATCGGCTATGAAGGCCACCAGAATTGTCTGGAAGCCGATTCCCAAAAGGATGGAGGCGAGTATCAGCGACTGAACGTGCCCGGCGCCGCCGTCCTGAAAATAATAATAGAGATATCTGAGGCCGATGAGTATACCTCCGCTTGAGAGAAGTGCTCCCATAACAGCAAAGAAACGAAAAGGCCGGTAAACTACGAAAATTCGGACAATCGTCAGCACCGATCGCTTCACATAGCTGGGTATGCTCTTTACCAGTCGGGAAGGCCTTAAATCTTCATTCACTCGAACAGGCACGAAGGCAATCGCCATGTTTTTCTGCCCCGCCTGAATTATTGTCTCCAGGGTGTACGTATAATCGTTGAATACATTGAAGCGTAGTGCCGCCTCACGGCTCATGGCCCGGAATCCGCTCGGAGCATCCGGGACGCCGGTCTTGCTGGCCAATCTCACGACCCAGCTTCCCAGTCTTTGCAGTTGTTTTTTAATAAACGGATAATGCTTTATATCAGAAATAGGCCTGGTGCCTACAACAAGTTCAGCCCTTTTGTCGAGGATCGGTTTTACCAGCAGGGGAATGTCCTTTGCATTATATTGATTGTCCGCGTCGGTATTGACTATAACGTCAGCTCCGAGTTTAAGACAGGCATCAAGCCCGGCCATGAACGCGCGGGCCAGTCCCCGGTTTGTGCTGAAACTGACCACATGGTCGACTCCGTTTGCCTTTGCGGCCTCAGCCGTGCCATCCACGCTGCCGTCGTTAATGACCAGCCATTCAACGCTGTCGAAGCCTTCAACATGCCGGGGCAGTTCTTTCAGCGTAATATGAAGGGACCGCGCCTCGTTATAGCAGGGGATTTGGATTATAAGCTTCATTTGGCCCTCCCTCAAACGTACTTCCGAAAAGAGGAAATCAGAAAAATATCACCGAGAGACGCATAGGCACGGAGAGAAAAAACGCAGACAGGCATAATAACTCTCCGAATCCATCGTCTAGTGTAGTGTCTCACAAACGACTGGTGTTATCATAGCGCAGCAGTAGGCCGCAGCCAAACTTGTAGGGCAAGGCTTTAGCCTTGCTGAAAGCGCCGGAACAGCAGCAACCCTAAAGGGTCGCCCTACAAATTCATCAGCAAATATTTATGCGAAGATAAGTTTTCGATGAAATCATCATAACACCGTCCATTTAAGAGACACTACACTAGCCGCTCACGTTACGCGGCCTCTTTTTTTTAAACAGATCGCGGAAAAAGCGAGCAAGATGCACAAGCCGGTCAGGCTTACGATCAGCCCGGCCCGGAAGGCCGGCGGACAATACCTGAATTCTATCCGTCCCGGACCGTTCACCGGTATCGCCGGCAATATATCAAGATAGGTATCATATTTGACTTCATCGTCATCGATATATGCTCTCCATCCCCGGTGAAGATGCATGGGCAAGACGATCCATCCGGCCCCTTCTTTTAAATAGGTGATATTAATAAGGTCCGATGAAGGGAAACTCACATTAGCTGCAGAAAAATCAGGCTGATCATCCAGCCCTTCAAGATTTTTCACGAAATAGGCGCCGTTCGTTACGTTTTTATTCTCAAGTACAACTATGTTCTTCTCGAGATCAATCAAATTCCATTTATTGCCGAACAGGTTCCGGTCTGATTTTTGATAAAAATTCTTATCGACGAGGACATATTTTATCGCCATCTTATCAATCAAATAAGAATTATAGAGGATATTCGCAGCATCGATAAAGGCCGATGTCGGGGAGGCAAAAGGAAACATTACCATATGGCCGAGGACCTCCTTTTCCTTCTCTGACCGCAAAGCGTGTCCGTACCACTCGCCGATGCCGTAACTTCCGAGAGTGCCGGAGATCATAAAGGAATTATCGGCAATTACCGACTGCAGCGGCTTGAGACGCTCCTTTACGTATTGTATGCTTGGCGTCACGGGATAGACCCACGAAGAGGGGACTACTGCAACAGAATCATTGAAGAAAATCTTTTGCGAGCCGAACTGAAACGCCGCCGCGATAATTACTATGATCACTACCGTCCCCCGGACGAGCAACGGCGTTATCTTTACATACCGGGAAAGAAGAGCCGGAAGCTCGGCAATTACAAAGTCCAGACCGACGGCAGATAAAACAGATAAGCCCAGAAGCAGGACCACGACAAGCCTGCCCCACGAATTATTACTGAAAATTGGCAGCGCTCTTATCAAGTCATGCGGCAGCAGGCCGAATGTTATCAGCGTTGTTATAATGACAAGCAATAGATGAAAAAATATGAATTTCCTGTAGTTGTCGTCACTGCTGCGGAAAAATCTGAAGATGCCGAACAAGGCAAATAGGCCGACCGGTACGCCGATAAATGCGGTTCTCTCGATATGCAGCGGATATTCATACATAAACAGGAGCGGCAGGTCCATGATCCCGTTCTTAAAATTGGTGCCCGCCCCAAAAACTGTTCCTGTGCCGTAAACGGTTCCTGACCGGTAACTCAGATTGACGCCCTGTAGCCCGTCGATGAAAGGAATAAGGATGACGGCGGCAAGCAGAAAGGCAATACTCACTGCGACCATGGGCAGCGTTGATTTTTTTAGATATAGTTTGATTCTGTTGTTGTCTTTCCGGGAAGCGCGCATATAGTCAAGAGAGAAGTCATACGCGTTCCAGGTCAAAACGAGCATCCCGAATGCATACAGGCCGAACGCGGCAACGGAGAAGAAACCGCCGAATATAAGCAGCGCTCCGCTGACGGTGATTGCAGGCAGCCATTTCATATTATTTGTTTTGAGATACATTACCGTTGCCGCGAGGAGCCAGGGAATCCACATCGCGGTTGTAACCTGCTCTACTAAAAACCAGGCTGCGTTGAAACCGCATAGCATAAAGACGATTCCGCCCCACATGGAAGGCGCCCACTTTAAGAACGTCTTCAGAAGGAGATAGCCTCCAAAACCGGCGATCACGAGCTTTAACAGTCCAACCATATAAATTGCAAGCGCGTTGTCTTCAACAGCAAGAAACAGAAGGAATGCCGGATTAAACGGCTCAATATCCATGGCCTTCCCTCCGGCCGAATACGGGTACCACAGGGCACCCTTTCCCGCCCGGATCTGTTCCTTGATCTTTATCCAGGAAGGAAGCTCTGAGTCGAGCACATCGCTGGCCTCGCCGTTCTTTACCGTGTCCCATTCGACGGTTGCCCATCCCGGTTGCGTCAGCAGCAGATCAAACGGGCCTATCGTCTCGCCACGAAAGGGATTTGCATTCAAAACCCATATCGAAATCAGTAGTATAACCACAAACGCCCAGACGGCCTGGTGGCTGGAAAAAAGTTTATGATTCCGGATCTTTTCAAACAAACCAGTCATCGACATAAAAAATCACCTTGCAAAACTCAAGGAATTCGGATTTTAACCACAGAGAGCACGGAGCGAACCTGAAATATTTCTTAAAATAATTTCTCCGTGTCTCCGTGGTGGATTTTGACCTCTTACAAACCCCTTACTTCGAAAACATGATACTGTTCTAAAGGCACGCTCCCCACAGCAAAGGGAAGGGGACCCCACGTATCTGAGTAAAAGCCGGCCCCGGTCTTTAAACTCATCGTTGTTATCCATCGGCCGCCGGAAGGCACTTCAAGGACTTCGTGAAGCCGCACCAGTTGAGAAGGCAGCTCAACAACATTTGTATTATTGCTGGGAACAACCAGGATATCGCCGGCTGCGGGTATCGAAAGGTCTCTATCAAAAGGCCTCGCGCCGGAATTCTGCATGTAATATTGGAACCCCCAATGGCCTGAAAACCAAATACTCTCTTTTCTGTTTATGTATTTGTCAAGAATGTCAGCGGCGGCCTGGCGGCCGCTGTTGGCAAGGCTATAGTCGGCCCAGGTCACTGCAAGCGCAACAACGGCTGCCCCGATCAAGGGTGTAAATATTCGCCTCAGGGAAATCCGCTTCCCCGATTTGTGCTGTTCTATCCTGCGCGCAATCAGTATGCCTGCTGCTGGAACCAGCGGGAGGATCGAGCGGGCGGCCGTGGTCCAATTTATAAAGGCAGCAAAGACAAAAGTTCCCATGAACCATACGAACAACAGGCTCGAGTCAGCGTCTTTCCTATGGATCAAATCCAGAAAGGCGATGGCCAGCAAACTGATGCCGCCGCTGATGAAGATGCCAAGCTCCAAGGCGATGATCCAGCGGGCCGTGTCTTCTTCAGGAAGCCGGTAGTTTCCAAGCGACCCGGTCGAACCCGCTATTATCGTGACGATAGCCGCGAGAATAACTCCGATAAAGAATTCCCTCCGGGACCAGGCCAGATTTGTGAAAAATAGAACCACGAGAACACAACCGCCCATGAAAGACAGACCGACTAACAGCTTCGGGAAGGACAATTTCCCGAAGGCCGAAGGAACCGCAATAGCATATGCACCGGCGTCCGTCAGCAGCCCCCGGCCGTAGAGCTCACCCGTTGCCCACTGGTACGCACCCAGGAGGGCAACCGGCAAAAGCATAAACAGTGCCGACCGTGCCGCATTCCGGCGCTTAAGAAGCGAGTACAGCAGCAGCATCGGAAGGAGAGCCATCCCAAAATATTTCGACAAGGCGCTAAGGGCAACCAGTATGACGGAAAGCAAAAGCCTGAAATTCGAGTTCTTATCCAGGCCTGAAATCCAGAAATAAACCGCAAACACCCAGAAGGCCAGCATCAGCAAATCGGACATGATGGTCGTGCTTGAGACGAGAAAGACAGGCGTAAATAATACAGCGAGGCTTGCCAGAATCGGATTTGCGCAATAATACCCCGCGATCAGATATGTGCCGACGACAACGGCCATCGCCGGCAGTAGAAAGACAATATGAAGCGCGGGTTCATTCCATCCGAAAACAGAGCCCGCAATAGCGATAAAATAAGAGACAAGCGGCGGATTCTTGTTGACCTCCGACATCGGCAACACTGTTTCATACCAGTTGACGTTGAATCCGTAAGGATCAAGAGGATTTGACTGAATGAACTGCGCGACCCAGATGAATAACGGGTCATCCATATTAAATGCCTTCCCGGCAAACGGAAGAAGGCAAACAGCGGTTAGTGCAACAAGCAATAGCACCTGCGCTTTTCTTTCCCGTCCGTCCGCATTCAAAAGCGGCTTTTCCCGGTACTCTAACGATTGGACGGCGGTTTCGAATAAGGACCGGAAGTTCATGCCTGATTTTTCCGGCATTTCGGCTGAGTTAAACCTTTTCATCAGGTTTCTCCAACTGCGGTGTTCTCTTGCCTCTCGTAAATAAGCAAAGACCAAGGCGACTGTGCCTTGTATTTTTTTGCTTCGTCGTACCACTTATAAAGCGACATGTTCGGAGGTATCATATCTACAATCCCGACCAGGTTATATCTGTCGGCAATATATTTATCCATCCAACCCCAAATGTATGTTTCAGATTCCGGCTGCTGTGACCAGGATTCCCCGGCAATTACGTCAACGATGAATTTAGGTTTCGAGGCCTCGACTTCGGCGGTCATTTCTTTCTGCATCGCTAAAGCATATTTGTGAATCTCCATCAGACTGTAGGTGTATATATATCCCGTAGCAGAACGTCGGTTGGCATAAAAAAATATCTGCGGCTCGGAACCGAACACGGCGATCCTGTCATCCGGAGTAGTCCTCTCTTCGATAAACTTTGCTATTTTCAAAGATTCTGAAAATGGGTTGCCGGAATAAATCAATCCGGAAAGTCTGGCTGGATTGTCGGCAAAGAAATAATCCCTTTCGTGAACAACGCCGATTGTGGCTGCGGCAATGAATATCACCGCGCCGATGCGTTTCGGAAGCCGCACCTTGAAAAAAGAGAAGCCTCCTGATCGCAGGAAATCGATGAAAATACAGAACAGGAGCGATACTGCCGGAAGCAGCGTTATATAATAATGACTGCGGAAATAGAATCCAGGCAATACCGAAAGAAAGGAAAAAAAGGCGAAGAGGAGAACGAACGGCTTGATCACGGTTTCCCTGTCCGAAATAACAAGCTGATGCTCCGGGGCCCGGTCCATTTTGCTCGAAGATAAATCTGCGACAGAGGGGCGCCCTTTACGGATAAGCATTGCGGCAAGACCGAGGCCGGCCATTATCCAGAAAAGAAAAAAGCCGTCAGCCACCTGAAGAAAACTGTTTTTTAAACGCACTAAAGCGTCGGGAAAGGAGACCTGGCTGGCGTACTTGGAGGCATAAACGACTGTCCAAAACCAGAACCTGTCGAAGACGCCTGCAAAATAGAGCCAGAGCGCGGTAATGAGGAGCGGCAGCAGCGCCCCCAGACAGAATGGGGCGAGCTTATTAAAAAAAACAGGCAAGCCGGGCCGCTTCGAATAGAAATGCCGCCAAACGATGTACGCTGCGCCGAACAGAACAAAAACTATCCCGGGCTGCTTCATGATGACAGAAATGCCGAGCAAAGCGCCTGACAAAAAAAACAGAAGGAGCTTCCTTTTTTCAAGAGCGTGAAGCAGCAAGAGAGTTCCACCAAGGGCGGGCAGCACCACGAAGTGAGTGGCATGGGCAGCGAAGCCGAATACTGAAGGACTGAGTGACAGGATGCCGTAGGTCGCCCCGGCAACAGCCGCCGGCATGTCGTCAACCATTTTCCTTGCCAAAAGATACATGAGCAAAATTGCGGCGCAATTCACCAGCAGCAGCCCGATATGAATGCCCTGAGCTGTCTGACCGAAGAGCGCCATAATAACGGCGTACATGAGATATACGCCGGGGAATTTCATGTTGTATGCCTCGCCGTAAGGGGGTACGCCTTCCAGCAGAAGCTGTCCCATGTAGGCGTATTCTCCTTCATCCCTCTCAAGCGGCATTTCCAGGAGCCTGACGCGCACGAACACAACGAAGAGGATAATGAGACACAGGAATATCCAACCTTTTGGAATACTTCTTATTTTGTCCAAAACGGCTTTATTTTTCATTGTGAATAAACATTGTGCTCGTGTTTTCAATAGAGCTCCAGTTAGCCCTTCATGTACGTATTTTGTAGCATATTCGGGCGATTGTTGCAATTGTTTCCTCTATCAGCAATTTCGCGAATAACCCTAAATTGCAAAGATTTAGAAAGAATTAGCAGGCATTCAAAAAAACAGCAGCCTGAACAGTCATGCCAGGAAGTTCGAGATCCTTTTATTTTTTCTGCACCGCCGTTCACAGCGCCGCGCAAACATGCCAGAATATCTTCAGTTATAATTGTCAATACAGCCTCCCATAGCGCTGAGCTTCGCACGCGCATGCACGATTTGTGATTTGACCAAGTTGATGCTGGTCATGTAAAGCGCGGTCGCTGCTCACGGGATGCAGGGGTCTCTGAAAAAGCCGAATAAAGACAAAATTTGCACTTATAGGAAAGTCATCAACACTTATAAATCAAGTCCTTAACCTGAAGCTCTATCTTGAGGGAGATTGCTTTGTGGTGGCTGGCATTCATAGCGTGTTCTGTTGTCATTGTGATTTGCGGCACCAGTCTTTCCCGGTACGGGGATGTGATCGCGGAAAAGACGGGAATGGGCAGGGCCTGGATCGGGCTGGTCCTGATGGCGGGAGTGACCTCGCTTCCGGAGCTGATCACCGGTATAAGCTCGGTCACCTTCGCCGACACGCCGGACATCGCCCTCGGCGACATAATGGGGAGCTGCGTGTTCAATCTGTCGATCATCGCGCTGATGGATCTGCTTCACGGTCCGCGGCCCATTTTTTCAAAGGCCGAGCACGGACATATCCTTTCTGCAGGCTTCGGTATAATCCTGATTGGATTAGCGTCCATATCGATCTTCTCGCCCCTGGAGCTCGCATTCGGCCACATCGGTCTTTATACCCCGGCGATAATTCTTATCTACGTTATAGGAATCAGGAGCGTTTTCCTGTTCGAAAAGAGAAAAATTGCGGATTTCGTGAGCGGGCTTAAGGAAGCGACCCGGTATGAGCACATTACTACCCGGAACGCGGTGACCAATTATGTTCTGAATGCGCTTATTATCGTCATCGCGGCAACCTGGCTGCCGGTAATCGGCGACAGGCTCGCGCAGCAAACAGGGCTCGGACAGAGCTTTTTCGGCACGGTATTCGTCGCGCTCACCACTTCGCTTCCGGAAGTAGTCGTTTCCGTGGCCGCCTTGAGGATCGGGGCCGCGGACATGGCCATAGCGAATCTTTTTGGAAGCAACATGTTCAACATTTTTATCCTTGCGATCGACGATCTCTTTACAGGAAGGGCCCGCTTTTATCGGATGTGTCCGTAAACCATGCACTGACGGGCATGATTGCCGTCGTTATGACCGGTATCGCAATAGTGAGTCTTACGTACCGCACGGAAAAAAAGGCATTCATGAGAATCGGCTGGGACGCGCTGGCGCTGCTGCTCGCCTATATTATAAACGTATATCTTCTCTACGTCCTGCGCGGAAGGGGATAACGGAAGCACAAAGAATCAATATTTTTTGGCTTTTGATCAAATTTGTGATACAGTAAAAAAAGAGGACGCATAATGTGCGGTTCAGCCTCGGCATGCGCCGCAAATGAAAGGAAATAACATGAAAAGACCGAGAATACTTCTCCTCATCGCAGTTGCTCTCCTGTTTGCTCTGCCGTTCCTGTGGTCGCTCCTCGACCTTGCAGCTGACTGGTTATTTTTTCAAGAGACAGGATACATACCGGTATTTACGAAAACCCTTTTCGTCAAAATAGGCCTCGGCGCAGCATTCGGGCTTCTGCTGTTTGTTTTTGTTGTTGTGAATGCTGAGATAGCGCGAAGAGCTGCATTTCCGCAGCGCGATTTGTTCTTTATCCAGGGAGCGCCCGGACCGTTCACGACCGGTTCCGCTGACCGGCTGCTGAAACTGCTTATGCCGGCAGCTGCCGCCCTATTCGGCCTTATGGCGGGGCAGTGGGCCTCTCATCAATGGCAGGATTTCCTGCTGTTTCAGCACGGAGAGCGCATGGGTATGGCGGACCCTGTGCTCGGATCTGACATCGGGTTCTATCTGTTCGATCTTTCGTTTATAGAGGCGCTGATCGGTTTCATCGGGTTCATGCTGTTCCTCACCGCAGCGACGACGGCACTTGTCTATTTCCTGCGCGGCGGCATCGCGATGAGCGAGCGCGGCTTTTCCATAAAGAGGCCGGTTATCCGCCACCTGGCTGTACTGATCGGCTTGATCCTGCTCAATATGGCCGTCGGTTTCTACCTCGATACATTCCGGCTGCTCTTTTCGGACAGCGGGGTGATCTACGGCGCAGGGTATACCGACGTGTATGCGCGGCTCCCGATATACCGCATCCTGACAATTGCCTCCGCAATTGCGGCTGTTATGCTTGTCATCGGGACCTGGAGGGGCTCCTGGCTCCTGGCACTGGCGCCGCCGGTGCTCGTTGGGGTCCTCTACGTCGTGGGCGTGATGCTCTATCCTTCGGGCCTCCAGCAGTTCAAAGTTGCGCCGAATGAGCTGGCGCTGGAAACGCCGTTCATTACCCATAATATCCGCTTTACCCGCATGGGCTTCGATCTGGACAAGATCGAGGTCAAACCGTTTGACGTGGATTACACGCTTTCGTCCAGGGACATCGAGAGACAACGCGGCAACGACCGATAACGTTCGCCTCTGGGACCATGCGCCGCTGCTCAGGACGTACAGCCAGCTGCAGCAGATCCGCACGTACTACAAATTCTTTGACGTGGACAACGACCGCTATACGGTCAACAAAAAATACATGCAGGTAATGCTCTCGCCGCGCGAGCTTTCGTACAACGATCTGCCGAGCAGGAACTGGATCAACGAGCGGCTCATCTTCACGCACGGCAACGGCCTGACCATGGGCCCGGTCAGCAGGATCAGCAGGGAAGGCCTGCCGGAATTCATCGTAAAGGACATCCCGCCGATAAGCCAGGCGCCTGAGGTGAAGATCAGCCGTCCGGAGATATACTACGGGGAACTGTCGAATGAGTACGTAATCGTCAAGACCCGGGTGCCCGAGTTCAGCTATCCGACCACCGATAAAAACATCTATACCACGTATGACGGCAAGGGCGGAGTGAGCGTCGGATCGCTCGCAAGGAGGCTTTTCTTTGCGGCTGTGTTCAAGAGCGAAAAGATCCTGCTGTCTTCCGATATTCAGCCCCAAAGCAAAATATTGTATTATCGCACCATTGCCGAGCGGGTGAGGGCAGTCGCGCCGTTCCTTCTCTTCGAGCAGGACCCGTACATGGTTGTCCGGGAAAACGGGCGGCTTGCCTGGATCATCGACGCGTTCACTTCGTCCGACCGTCTTCCGTATTCCCGGCCTTCCGGACGGATAAATTACATCCGCAACTCCGTCAAGGCAGTTGTGGATGCCTACGACGGCAATGTTGATTTTTATGTCTATGACCCGGCGGATGTGCTTATCCGGACCTACCAGCGGATCTTTCCCACGCTGTTCAAGCCGCTTTCCGAAATGCCCATGGATCTCCGCAGTCATGTCCGGTATCCGCACCGGTTCCTCCAGATCCAGGCCTCGCTCTTTGCCTCGTATCACATGACGGACCCGCAGGTGTTCTACAACAGGGAGAACCTCTGGGAGCTGCCGCTCCATGAAAACAAGCCCATGGAGCCTTCCTACACGGTCATGAAGCTGCCTGGCGAAAAGAAGGAAGAGTACATCCTGCTGATGCCGTTTACGCCCGCAAAACGCGACAACCTGGCGGCCTGGATTACGGCCCGGTGCGACGAGCCGAACTACGGCAAGATCATCGCGTATACCTTCCCCCGGGACCGGCTGATCTTCGGACCGAAGCAGATCGACGCGCGCATCAACCAGGATTCCGCCATATCGCAGCAGCTGACGCTCTGGGGCCAGCGGGGATCGCAGGTGATCAGGGGAAGCATGCTTATCATCCCGATCGAGCGCTCTCTTCTCTATGTACAGCCCTTGTATCTTGCATCAGCGGACAAGGGGAGCCTACCGGAGCTGCGCAGGGTCATCGTGGCATACGAGAACGAAGTCGTGATGGAGGACAACCTGGAACTGGCGCTCTTCCGCATGTTCGGCGGCAAACGGCCGACTCAGGCTCCTGCAACGCGCACAATTGTGGAAGAGAAGGGTGTGTCCCCGGCAGAACTCTCGCGTCAGGCCCTGAGCGTCTATGAACGGGCGCTGCAGCTGCAACGAGAGGGCAACTGGGCAGGGTACGGCGAGCAGATAAAGAAGCTTGAGGAGATCCTCAGGCGGCTGGCGAAATAAAACCCGCTGCACAAGTCCAGCGCTTAAATTCTGGAGATACTCAGAAAGGGACCAATCCAGATCGCAATTAGAAACGACATCCGCAAGTCGTTCCGTTGAGCGAACGAGTCGATTTTTTTTGTCCTTTTTCGTATTAAAATCGGCGCATCCAATAAAGGCATCGCCGCACTTTTCGAGGTTTCATTGCGGCAAGATAAGCAATTATCTGCAATAAAATGAGTCAAGCAGACATACCGCAATACCAGCATATCTTCACTTTAGTTTCACACATACCTTAGCAATTATCTATATGGTATGGAGCGCTCGAGTATAGCTGTCCCTCGTCTGCTTCATATATGCCAGCTTTCAGATAGAGCCTTTTACCACAACTGCATCACAAGTTATCGTTAACCCTCTGTGTCAATATGACTGAGACACCTCCCCTATGGTAAATTAGAGTAGCGGGCGGGGGAGGAAATAACCTTATGATAGCAACAAAGATCAAAGCAACCCAGGGAAACGAAGGAGCCCGTAGGGCGACTGAGGTTCCCTGGGACGAGCCCCAGCAAGAAGTCAATTCTCATCAAGGTATGGCTTCGGTCCTGCCGGACCCCGAGGTTCCGGCCAAAGCCGTGCGGCGACGTTTTACAGCTGAATACAAGCTTCGAGTCCTTACGCTTGCCGATGCCTGCGATGAGCCGGGGTGCCTTGGTACGCTCCTGCGCCGAGAAGGGCTCTATGCATCGAATCTCAAAACCTGGCAAGGTCAGCGCGACCGCGGCGTACTATCCGGCCTCGCGCCCAAGAAGCGAGGGCGTAAGGAATCAGTCCGCCATCCTCTCCATGTAGAGAACGAAAAGCTCCGCAAAGAGAATGAACGGCTTACCAATCGTCTCAGGCAGGCCGAAATTATCATCGACGTTCAAAAAAAAATATCACAGATTCTGGGGATCCCGCCTGCGACCCCGGTGAAAGGAGAGAGCGAATAATGGAAGCCGCTCTTACTCTTTCCTGTGATATCGGGATCAAATCAGCATGTGCATCGCTCGATGTGCCTCGTTCAGGGTTCTACCGGACGCAGGCACGAAAAAATGCGCCTCTCCTGGAGCGCAGAAAACGTCCGAGACCTCCTCGTGCACTCTCTTCAGACGAACGGCAAGGAGTACTCGATATTCTCCATGCCGACCGTTTCACCGACAAGGCACCCCAAGAGGTCTATGCAACCCTTCTGGATGAAGGGGAATATCACTGCTCTATAAGCACCATGTACCGCATCCTCGACGAAAACCAGGAGGTCAAGGAGCGCAGGAACCAGCTCACCCATCCCGTGTATCAGAAGCCGGAACTTTTGGCCACGGCACCGAACCAAGTCTGGTCCTGGGACATTACGAAGCTTTTAGGCCCGGCAAAATGGACCTATTTTTACCTCTACGTGATCATGGACATCTTCAGCCGCTACGTCGTCGGCTGGATGATCGCCCCTGCTGAATCGGCTTCATTGGCGGAAAGGCTCATCAAGGAAACCTGCGCAAAGCAGAATATCGAAAAAGGACAGCTCACGATTCACGCGGACCGCGGCTCTTCCATGAGGTCCAAGCCGGTTGCCTTGCTCATGGCTGATCTGGGGGTCACGAAGACTCACAGCAGGCCGTATACGAGCGATGATAATCCGTTTTCCGAGTCACAATTCAAGACGCTCAAGTACCGGCCGGATTTCCCCGATCGGTTCGGCTGCATCGAGGACAGCCGAGGTTTCTGCCAAGTCTTTTTCCCTTGGTACAATACCGAGCATCACCACTCCGGCATCGGACTGCTTACGCCGGAATCCGTCCATTACGGAGTTGCCGAAGACGTGCAAAAAGCCAGAAGCGTGGTGCTTCTTACAGCGTACGAGGCGCATCCTGAAAGGTTCGTGAGGAAGATCCCGGTTCCTCCTTCATTACCGGACGCGGTGTGGATTAATAGGCCGAAACCGATCCCTCTGAGCGAGGAAAAAGTACACTAAATTCGGACGCGGGGTGTCTCAAAGTCATTGACAAATTCCGTAATACATAATTTATTGCAGAGCGAAACATTCCTGATAGGCAATATCCAATCCCTGCATAGAATCTCCAGCCTAAAATTAGAATTATTATCACCCGAAAATACCCCGCCCAATCATCGTTTTTTGGTTGACAAAATTATCTACGTTAATTACCTTATGAAAATACGACTAGTATAAAAAAGTATTAGAAAAAAATGCTGATGAGGCGGGCTTACATATCCATATAGCGGAGAGGAGCATATCATGAAGCTGACGGGAAAAAAATTAGCAGCATCATTTATTGCTTTGGCATTCATTGTTTCCTGTTATATTTTTTCATGAAGGCACGAATGTTTATAAAAAACTGTCCTTGAATACCCAGCAGTTCTACTGCTGGGATGAAAAGGACAATCCTGACGAAGTCAGGATGAGAATCTGTTACAATACGGGCCATGAGCCCATTGAGAAGAACCAAACATAGCGTCTATGATCTGAAGTATCATTTCGTATGGATTCCAAAATATCGGAAGAAACTGTTCAACGATCGAATGACGAAGAGACTGAAAGAGATATTTCGTGAGATCGCAGAGCAATATGAATTTGAGATAGACACGATGGAAGTAATGGATGATCACGTGCATTTGTTTTGGGTTGTGCCACCGAAGTATGCTCCAGCGAGGGTAGTGCAGATAGTCAAAAGTATATCCGCAAAGATAATGTTTCGCGAATTCCCTGAGATAAAGAAAAAGCTTTGGGGAGGGGAACTCTGGAATGATGGTTACTTTGTCCGTTCGGTTGGCGACAAAGTGACGGCAGAAGTTATCAGAAAGTATATTCGATATCAGCATGATGAGCAAATAGATTTTAGGTTTTAGCCGGTTTTAGGATGCCCCGCAGCTCTGCTGCGGGGTAATTCACTTTAAAATCAAGCTTTTCAAAGCTTACCGGTTTTGCTTTCTCTTGCAAGGTGTAATTTGACGGGTCGATATCGATTATGCTCGCGATGCAATCATCTACTAATCGTTTCATTTCATTAAGCTTCTTTAACAAATGTCCATGCTTAGTTTCATTGTTTTCTTCTGACATACATTTGCCTCCCATGATCTATCCTGATTTTTTCCTTTCCCATATTGCAGGTACGCCAAGAAAAAGTTCAACGCGCTTTCGAACACTCGTGCAACCTATATTTCCCTTTGACCTATAACTTCCCCCCTTACTTTGATTAGAGCACCATCGACTGCTTCCAGCGTCTGTTGAAGTTTTCTATTACAGCTTCAATCAGATTAACGCTATCTTTTTTGTTCAATATAACTGCAAAGGACTCTTTGGCGCCAAGGTCCTTGATGCTATGCCCCAGTATAACTAGGTAATCTGAAGACAATACATAGCGATCATGCAAATCATCGTAAGGATAATTTTTAAACTCTACGTGAGCATGTTCGAGGTTGAAATCTTTTAATTCGCGCAAAAACCGGCTTCGAACATGTTCTTGTAATTTCTCCGTCTTGGTTAGCAAACGTATTTTTTTATCCTTAATATTACTTAATAAATCTAAGGTTGCCGTTCCACAAAATGGGTCTACTATCATTAAATCCCCTGAAAGTTTATCAAGAATATTCTTAGCCAGTAACCTTTTGCTCGTGTATCTTTTATCCGGTTCAAAATAAACGACATCGACCGCACCCTCCCTTACGAGTGAGGCTAGATGTTCTTTCCCATGACGCATAATCTCATAATAATGAAGCGTCGCTCCATTTTCTGTTTCTTGGTATGTGTGAACTTTATTTCCAGCCCTGCTAAATGATCTTAATATCGCTTTTGCCTCAATGCTCGTTTCATATATGTCCCGAATGATAACTGCGACATCATCGGCAGTCATTTTTTTGATGCTTAACTTTTCCTTTGCAACCCAGAGTACCCATAAGCTCATTTCGAGAGGCTTGTCGTAGTGCCCAAAGTCTGGGAAGGTTGAGGTATCTACTTCTTTAAATTTTTGAATAAGCTCTTTATCCATAACCTATTCCTCATTGAAGTTGCTTTCTACGATTTCCTCTCCTGTGTTTGTTAAAACCCAGGCCTTTTTGCTATCTTTTGCTTCAGAAGCTTCCATCATATAGCCTTTCTGTATATTTTTGTTAACCTTATCGTTTATATTTTGTGGCGGTTTTTGCTTCGCGTCCCTGAAGCTTTTCTCCAAATCTTTGGCATTAAATAAAGTCATGTTCTCGTACTTTTCAAGGAAATAACCAATAGTCAAAGTACGCTGCTGGTCATCTTTCGCACCCTTTGTTAAAAGGAATTCCTTAATCGACATTTTTTTCTTTATGCCATCGGGTTTCGATTGCAGTAGTTTTTCCAAGTCCGATATTCTTTTTTCATGGTCCTGTATTCTTTTTTCAATCTCAGCGATCTCTTTTAATGCCTCCATTTTAATCCTCCTTAGAAGGTCTCTAGTTTTTTCCCAATCTCCTTTAGGGTTTTTTCTATTAAATTTACTGGTATCGTATGTAAAACATTACGACCTGTCTTTATTTGTTTTGCTTTTTTCCTATCTCGGAGATTCTTTAGCCAGGGAAGCAAAGAACCTTTTGGGATGCCTAGTTCATCCATTAACTCTTTGTTGTCTACCTCCTGTTTTTCTATAAAACCTGCTTCTTTTGCGTATAATTTTCCAATAAGATAAAGAGCAATCTTCTCTTCGCCAGCTAGCTTATCCTTGAACAAAACGGTTACTTTGCCTTCTTTTGTTACACGCAAAAGACGCTTAGCCTCTTCAAAATTTTTTTCTAAAGCGTTAGAATAATCATCAGTCATTTCCGCAACAATTCTTTTCTTTAAGTTGTTGTCATTTACATCGCTCATTGTTTTTCCTCCGAATAATGAATTAAGCATAATCTATATCATATTCTAACTTTTAAATCAACCTATTTTTAACTATAATATAGTTACGCATGTACTATTATTCATAAATAGCATGGCATTGTGCTTTTTCTGGATCTTTTGTGGATATATATTTCCGGCAAAAGTCACCCCGATCTTTTCTTCCTCCAATCCAATTATATTTTTTTGTATAAAAATAACCTTTGTTTATGGCATTTTAGATTTTTGTTAAGTTTAAAACTCCATATATTAATCTAGAATAGGATTTGGCATTTCACTATAATATGATGTTTGAATTTAGCATTATTTTATTGCTTGGTTATAAAAGTTTGTAATTCATTTTAAGATTATAATCTTATAACTTTATATACTTGATTAATAAGATATATATCTATTTATTAAAATTATAAGTACTTTTTATTTTTAATTTAAAACGCGCTGCTATTTTTTTGATCGCTTTATGATTTATATTTTTCGGTAAAGTCAGCCCGCTCTGATCTTCTTCCAATCCAACAACTTTTACTTAATTTATAAATAATGTTATTTTACAAGTAGTTAAGTTATATGTCAAGTTTAAAATTACATTTCAAATTTAGAATAGGGATTGGCGTATCACGAAGTTATGATGTTCATGTTTAGCATTATTTTCCGTCGCTCATTTAGATCAAGCCTCACCTTCTAATTGATTATAATTGTTTTTACAAAAAGGCAGGCTTGGGAAATATAAGAATCAAGGTAGGGAAAAAAGGCGAGGAACGATCCTCGGAATTTGTCAATGACTTTGAGACACCCCGCGTCCGAATTTAGTGTACTTTTTCCTCGCTCAGAGGGATCGGTTTCGGCTTATTAATCCACACCGCGTCCGGTAATGAAGGAGGAACCGGGATCTTCCTCACGAACCTTTCAGGATGCGCCTCGTACGCTGTAAGAAGCACCACGCTTCTGGCTTTTTGCACGTCTTCGGCAACTCCGTAATGGACGGATTCCGGCGTAAGCAGTCCGATGCCGGAGTGGTGATGCTCGGTATTGTACCAAGGGAAAAAGACTTGGCAGAAACCTCGGCTGTCCTCGATGCAGCCGAACCGATCGGGGAAATCCGGCCGGTACTTGAGCGTCTTGAATTGTGACTCGGAAAACGGATTATCATCGCTCGTATACGGCCTGCTGTGAGTCTTCGTGACCCCCAGATCAGCCATGAGCAAGGCAACCGGCTTGGACCTCATGGAAGAGCCGCGGTCCGCGTGAATCGTGAGCTGTCCTTTTTCGATATTCTGCTTTGCGCAGGTTTCCTTGATGAGCCTTTCCGCCAATGAAGCCGATTCAGCAGGGGCGATCATCCAGCCGACGACGTAGCGGCTGAAGATGTCCATGATCACGTAGAGGTAAAAATAGGTCCATTTTGCCGGGCCTAAAAGCTTCGTAATGTCCCAGGACCAGACTTGGTTCGGTGCCGTGGCCAAAAGTTCCGGCTTCTGATACACGGGATGGGTGAGCTGGTTCCTGCGCTCCTTGACCTCCTGGTTTTCGTCGAGGATGCGGTACATGGTGCTTATAGAGCAGTGATATTCCCCTTCATCCAGAAGGGTTGCATAGACCTCTTGGGGTGCCTTGTCGGTGAAACGGTCGGCATGGAGAATATCGAGTACTCCTTGCCGTTCGTCTGAAGAGAGTGCACGAGGAGGTCTCGGACGTTTTCTGCGCTCCAGGAGAGGCGCATTTTTTCGTGCCTGCGTCCGGTAGAACCCTGAACGAGGCACATCGAGCGATGCACATGCTGATTTGATCCCGATATCACAGGAAAGAGTAAGAGCGGCTTCCATTATTCGCTCTCTCCTTTCACCGGGGTCGCAGGCGGGATCCCCAGAATCTGTGATATTTTTTTTTGAACGTCGATGATAATTTCGGCCTGCCTGAGACGATTGGTAAGCCGTTCATTCTCTTTGCGGAGCTTTTCGTTCTCTACATGGAGAGGATGGCGGACTGATTCCTTACGCCCTCGCTTCTTGGGCGCGAGGCCGGATAGTACGCCGCGGTCGCGCTGACCTTGCCAGGTTTTGAGATTCGATGCATAGAGCCCTTCTCGGCGCAGGAGCGTACCAAGGCACCCCGGCTCATCGCAGGCATCGGCAAGCGTAAGGACTCGAAGCTTGTATTCAGCTGTAAAACGTCGCCGCACGGCTTTGGCCGGAACCTCGGGGTCCGGCAGGACCGAAGCCATACCTTGATGAGAATTGACTTCTTGCTGGGGCTCGTCCCAGGGAACCTCAGTCGCCCTACGGGCCCCTTCGTTTCCCTGGGTTGCTTTGATCTTTGTTGCTATCATAAGGTTATTTCCTCCCCCGCCCGCTACTCTAATTTACCATAGGGGAGGTGTCTCAGTCATATTGACACAGAGGGGACTGCAAGGATGTTTGAATTTCAATTCTATGGATGAGCTTGCAGAGGCTTACCGGGGATGGATAGAGGATCGTTAATCAAAGGCCAAGGGCCGTGATATATACGACACGGATGGCAGGTATGAGTTGCGGGAGGATGTGGCAGCTTATAAGCCGCTTTTGGGCCATGAAAAAGTGCCTCTAAGCCTTGAAAAAGTCTACTTTTGGAATGATAATCTTTGAGGTACAATAACTTAATTTGGTCCGACCCGGTAAGCGAACCCCATCTCGCCCAAAAACCTCCCGGCATTTTCCTTTTAATCAATAACATGCCCTAAGCGTTTAGTTTGGGAGGCCCATGTAAAGCTGTTCTCGAACGCTTTGTTAAGCTTCTAACGTTTTATACGCAGTTTTCACGTTAATTCCCAATGATTGGCACGATGCCTGCCATTATTGCCCTCCAGTATAATAGCCATGAAATCAATTGGTTAGCATATTAAGGTTGACAATCAAACCATTAAGGTTTACAATTCCAACAGTAAAGGTTGTCAAATACTGTAGTTGAGGTTTGATATATGACCAAATTAAGGAAACGCGGTGAAATAATAAGAGAGTTTATTCTTGAAAATGTTGAAAAAAATCCGAAAGATATAGTGAATATTACAGGCGAAACATTTGCCGTTTCACGACAAGCTGTCAATAAACATATCAAGCAACTCATAGAGCAAAAGGCTTTAATCCGAGAAGGAAAAGCTAAGAGTGTACGCTATTCTTTGCATCCACAGTTTGAATGGAATGAAACATTCTTTCTCACGAATACTCGTGCTGAGGATGTGGTCTGGCGAAATGAAGTAAAGCCAAAATTAAGTTCGCTACCGGATAAGGCACTTGCTATTTGGAATCATGGCTTTTCAGAGATGTTCAACAATGTTATTGACCACTCCGAAGGTACGACCGTCACCATTAATATAAAGAAAACTGCAACTTCAACAGAAATGTACATATGGGATAATGGGATAGGCATTTTCACAAAAATTAAAAATGCGATGGACCTTCTTGATGAACGTCACGCAGTAATTGAACTGACTAAGGGAAAGCTAACAACGGATCCAACTCGTCACAGTGGAGAGGGTATCTTTTTTAGTTCACGAATGTTCGATGAATATAGCATTTTATCTGGTGAAGTTTTTCTCTCGCATGCATATGATAAGGATGAAGATTGGATATTACAAACTTCGAAATATCAAAATGGCACGTTCATAACCATGAAATTAAGAAATAATACGGCACGAACAACTGAAGAGATTTTTAACAAATATTCTGACGATGATTATGGATTTACGAAAACTGTTGTGCCCGTTCGGCTTGCACAATATGAGAACGAACAACTCGTCTCCAGGTCACAAGCGAAACGGCTACTGATACGGATAGAACGGTTCAAAACGGTATTGTTCGACTTCAAGGATGTTGAATCTATCGGCCAAGCGTTTGCCGATGAAGTTTTTCGAGTTTTCGCAAGACAACATCCGAACATGAAGTTATTGCCGATAAACGCTAAAGATGCAGTTACGCAGATGATCAGGCGCGTCGAATCTAACACAGAAGATATTTCAGCGCCCTCCGAGACGCAAACTGGCTCAAACACAACACATTCCTCAAATTAACCAGCAGGTCGAGCGCGACGGGTGGCGCCTCACCCGCGCGGTTCTCCCGGCGCTTCGCGCCGCGAGAATGCGCCTTGAGGAAAGTGAGAAGGGACTTGATGATGTTGAATTGGTTCTGCTTGCAAAGCCAGCGACAGACATCGTCTGTTGTTGCCATATAAGGAATACTGTCAGCCATGGCTATTTATGGAAAGAATAAACCTTTCTCGATGATTCGAGAGTTCCATCTTGCCGACTGGTTTACACTGGCGAACGCAGCCTGCGGCATGTCGGCGTTGTTTGCTATGATGACATACCTGCAAACGGCCAACGTCAAGCATATCTACTTTGCTTGCTCGTCAGTGGTTGCTGCTTTTGTGTTCGATGTCCTGGATGGAAGGATTGCGCGATGGCGGCAAAAGACTTCGGCCATGGGCAGAGACCTTGACTCGCTCGCTGACATTGTTTCCTTCGGTGTAGCCCCGGCTGTGATTGCATACGGCTGCGGCATGCAGGGCTTTTACGACCGTATTGTCCTGACCTTTTTCGTTGCTTGCGGAGTTTCTCGCCTGGCCCGCTTCAACGTTACGGCCGAGGCGCTGTCTGAAGGCGGAGATAAGGTGAAGTACTTCGAAGGAACTCCCATTCCAACGTCGCTATTGCTGGTTATTATGATGTGGATTGCTGCCTCCCAGGGCGCTCTGCACGAAACACTCTGGTTTGGAAGGGTTAAACTTGCCGGCTTCACGCTTCATCCGCTATTGCTCTTCGCGGTCTCCGGCTCACTTATGGTCAGCCGCATACGGTTCCCTAAGTTGTGACCCCGCGTCCAAGCCTTGAGTTTGCCTCCGCTACGAATCCTTTTCCCGGAATCCTGTAAGGCTGTCTCCTATGTCCCGTTTGGTGTGGGAGACTGCAGGGTAAGTGTTGCCTTTGCAGTAATCTGTGACGGTTGAGTTTCCATGAATGCCAGCCGATCGGCAACCATTGCCTTGAAATCCGCAAGATTCGCGGTAGAGACCGGTATTGCAGGGGGCGATTTGATCGTCAGGGGGTTCACCGGTTTACCGTCTCTGTACATGCGGAAGTCGAGATGGGGGCCAGTGGACAGGCCGGTGCTGCCCACATAACCGATAACCTGACCCTGTTGGACCTTCTTTCCCGCCTGGATGTTCTTGCCGAAACGGCTGAGGTGGTTGTACATCGTAATCCATCCGTTGGGGTGTCGAATCTTGACGCATTTGCCGTTGTCGCCTTTATAGGCGGGCGAAGGTGATGGTGCCGTCGCCGACAGTTTGAATGGGTGTCCCTGACGGCGCGGCATAGTCGATGGCCGGATGCGCCTTGACGCGGTGCGTAACCGGGTGGAGTCGACGCATGCTGAAACCGGAAGAGATGCGGCTGAAGGAAAGCGGAGCTTTTAGAAAGGCCTTGCGCAAACTGTGTCCATTCTCGTCATAGTAGCCCGGAGCCTGGTTGCCGTCCTGAAAATAGAAGGCCTTGTAGGTCTGGTCCTGAACCGTGAAGCTTGCTGCGAGCAGGCGGCCGTTACCCGACGGCTGACCTTTGCGGTATCGTTTTTCAACCACGACCTCGAAAGAGTCGTTGACCCGGATGTCATTGAAAAAGTCTATGTCCCAGGCAAAAATGTCCGCAAGCTGAAGGGCCAGCCCTTCGCTTTCGCCGATATCGACCACCGCCTGGAACAGGCTCGATTCGATGGTGCCCTTTACAGCAGCGTGTTCGACCATATACTGGATTGGTTCCCGGGACACGGAAAAGCCGTTATCATCACGGTATATTATCAGTTGATCGTTGGAATCGATGTCATAGGCGAAACGTTTGAAGCTGCCTCCGCTCAAAGACAGCTTGTAGGGTTGACCCACGGAAATCCTGGTAAGGGGATAGACTTCACGGGATTGCCGGATCAAGTCATGTATTTCTTTCGGGCTGAACACAGATCCGAGCAGGGATGAAATGGTGTCTCCACGACGGATGGAGCCCTTGACTATATTCTCGGCCTCGAAAGTTTCCTGCTGGCTGCCCTTCAGCAGTATTCCGGCCACCAGGCCCGAGCCCGAAATGCAGAGAATCAGCAGCAGAGACAACAGCCGCCGTGAACGACCGAGAAAATATTTGTTGGCGGAATCCAGATCAGTGTCCATACGCGATCTCCTGTGTTAAACCAATGATTGAAAAAAAAGAGCAGCCCAATCGCAACGTGACGTTACACTGATATCGCCATTGCCGATGAGGCACGAAACAGCGATGTAAGACTCAACGGATCAGAATCAACCTTCTTTTTTTGCTATTTCCAGCTAGTGTAGTGTCTCACAAACGACTGGTGTTATCATAGCGCAGCAGTAGGCCGCAGCCAACCTTGTAGGGCAAGGCTTTAGCCTTGCTGAAAGCGCCGGAACAGCAGCAACCCTAAAGGGTCGCCCTACAAATTCATCAGCAAATATTTATGCGAAGATAAGTTTTTCGATGAAATCATCATAACACCGTCCATTTAAGAGACACTACACTAGTCGGAAAGAGAATTATTCCGGCCTGAGTATTATGAAGGTTTGTAATTCATTAGAATGAAATTTACTTTTTTTTAAAAAACAAGTCAATTATTTTTGAACCTGGTGACTTGAAGGACATGACCGACCAAAACATCTTGCGGGACAAACAACTTGCGGTAGTGGCTGCGCGAAGAGAACTGCGTTTATCGACTTCGTACAACTCCCCGTTTATCACACAAAGAGTAAATTCGACATTGAGAGCAGAAAGGGGACACGGGCTGGCAGACATGCTGGCCGTAGGCCACGAGAATTCCGTTCAAATCCTTCCAGTATCGTTTCGGCAGCAAATCCCGCAAGGCAAGTTCCGACTCATCCGGCGTTTTAGTCCAGACCAGTCCCCAGCGGTTTGTGATGCGGTGCACGTGAGTGTCAACGCAGATGCCGTATTTATCGAACCCGCGCGTCAAGACAAGATTGGCGGTCTTTCTTCCTACCCCTCTTAGCTCAAGAAGCCCTTCAAGCGTGTCCGGGACTTTCGAATCGTGCTTTTCGATGAGCTCCATGCTTATGTCCCTGAGTGTTCGAGCCTTGACACGGTAAAAGCCCACAGGATAGATCGCTTTTTCGATGGTTTTAATCGGCAGACGTGAGAGGGAATACGGATCCGATACAAGTTTGAAAAGGCGTTCGGATGCAGGTCCTGTTGTTTTGTCCTGGGTCCTCAGACTCAGGATACAGGAGATCAGGACCTTAAACGGATCGCGGTCAGTGGCTGCAAAATTCTCGAGCCAGGGAAGGTCGAGTGTTTTTACTTGTTTTCTGAGGATAGGCCAGGCTTTGATGAATTCGGTAAGTGTCATGGGAATATATAGAGGCAAAAGAACCAAAAAGCGCAATACTTATCTCTCGCAAAGGCGCTAAGCCGCTAAGAAAAGTTTTAAAATTAAAACAGGGCATCGATTCTTAAGAATTTGCTTCGATTGGTCTACCCTTTGCATCCTTTGCGGCTTTGCGAGAGACAGCTTTTTTGATTTACGTATTATATGGAATTGGGTCTTCAACTCCTGCTTCTCGAAAGCCTTTCAACCTCAGCACGCAGCTCTCGCATCTGCCGCAGGCTTTGTCGCTGTTCTGATAACAGCTCCAGGTGAGGTGAAAGGGTGCTTTCAGGTCCGTTCCTTTTCTCACGATCTCTGATTTTTTCAGGTGGATGAGAGGAGTAATGATCTCAATGCGCGTCTCCGGCTTCGTTCCGGTTTGGATGACCTCGTTAAAGGCCTTGTAAAATATCTCACGGCAGTCTGGATAGCCGGAGCTGTCTTCCTCTACAGCGCCAATGAATATTTTATGCGCTCCAATAACTTCTGCCCACGAAGTCGCTATCGCTAGAAGATGGGCGTTGCGGAAGGGGACGTAGGTTGTTGGAATTGCGGATTTCGAATTGCGGATTGCGGAATGAACAGCGTCGGGCACAGGCATGTTATCGTCTGTCAGGCTTGAGCCGCCGATAACCTTCAAGTGTTCCAGACTGACGGAAAGGCGCTTTTCAGCCTTATAAAAGTCAGCCATGTCATTGAAGGCCTTGAGCTCACGAGCTTCGGTCCTTTGTCCATAATTCACGTGAAGCAGGGCAAGACGATATTCATGATCGGCCAGTGCGGCCGTTGCGCAGCTGTCCATGCCGCCGCTGAGAAGTACAATTGCGAGTTCCGTTTTCATAGAGCCAGTCTACCAGTCTCAGAAGAAAAATTCCAGAGGTTTCAGGCAGCATAGGGAGGAGGGACGGATAAAATCGAGAGACGATAGACGAGGGACGAGGGACGCAAAATCGTCCTTCGTCCTAGCGAGCCTGTGAGCGGTCGTCCATCATCCATCAAGTAGTTCGAGAGCGGACATCCATCGTCACTCGTGATATCAGTGCGCCCCATGGATCAGCATGGGAAGGCACCTGGTGCATACTATTTTTTCCTTGCCTTCATGAATGCAGGGCAGGTAGGTCCTGGTTTCATCATCGGATCCGCATACGAAGCATTTGATTTCTTTGCCGGCCATATTATCCCTCCAGTGCGTTGATTTCGTCCACGATCTTGTTCGGGTCCATGTTGTGCATCATAGAACCGAACGAGATGGATTCCATATTGATTCCCGCGCAGGTAAAGCACCCGTTTCCGAAATATTTCTTGATCACTTTCTTGGCTTCAGGGCTCATTTTTATCACGTCGCCGATGATCGCATCTTTCGTTATTTTCTTTTTGTCTGTAACCATTGCAAGCCTCCTTATATTGCCCCTCACCTTTATCCTCTCCCCAGAGGGGAGAGGGTGGGGTGAGGGGGTCATTCAGTCTTGATGTTACTTTAACACAAATATTAAAACCGCATTATGACCTGCGTCATACTTCTCTTTTTTATCCTATATGAGGGATATCATAACGCTGCCGCTTCACTTTGTCTATAATAGTGATATCTTAAAATAGAGGAGGGAATGATATGGACAGGTTTGTGAAGGGTTTTATTGTTATGAGCATTGTGTATCTTGGCATCTCGACGATTATGGGAATCGGCATGCTTGCATCCCCCCACCTGACGGCGCTCAAATTTGTGCATTCCCACCTCAATATGCTCGGATGGGTATCGATGATGATCTACGGCGTCGGCTACCACATTCTGCCGCGCTTTATGGGCAGACCGGTTTACAGTGCCAGGCTTGGAGAGGTGCAATTTTACCTGTCTAATATCTCGCTCGCGCTGCTCATGATTTTCTATTCCATAAATGCATTCAGCCCGAGCGGAACATTCGGTATATTAACCGTGGCGTTCGGCATAATCCAGGCTTTTACCGTCTTTCTTTTCTTTTACAATATGCTGATGACGCTGTTGACAAAGCACGAGCCGGCGCATTAGGTTCGCATAGCGCATGGAGCATAGGGCATGGCGCAGCACTGTAAAGTCTTTGTTCGAACGCTATGCGCTTTGCGCTATGCTCTATGCGGCTCTTTAAGACGAAAGCTCAGCCAGCCCTTTCCGGTCCTTGATCAGAAATTTGCCGTCTGTATCGGTCAGCAGGCCTTCTTTCTTAAACTTGCTGAAGGTCCTGATCGAGGTCTCGACCGTGGTGCCAACCATGTCCGCGACGTCCTGCTTTGTGAGCCGCATATCGATGAGGAGGCCTTCCCGGGTCTCTACGCCCACCTTGGTTGAGAGCTTCAGGAGCAGCGCCGCGATCCGTGCTTCGACCCTTTCAAGGGCTATGTTTTTCAGGGACTCGTAGGAGCTTTTCATGCGGTCTCCGAGCTGAAGGGCGATGCAGTACATCAGGTTCGGGAAACGGTCGACCAGGCGCATCAGGTTCTTGCGGCTGATTTTGAGGACTTCCGACTCTTCCATCGCCACTGCATTGGCCGGATAGGGGAAACCGCGGATGACCGCCACACCTCCGAAAATATCTGTAGGCGATATGATCTCCAGAATTATCTCCTTCCCGTCAGCGGATATCTTGGTGATTTTAACCTTGCCCCTCGAAACAATATAAAACCATTCAGGCTGATCTCCTTCAGAAAATATATCCTCTTTTTTCTGGTATGTCGCGTTAAGCAGATACGGCTCCAATTCCTTAAGCTCGTCATCAGAAAGGTTCTTGAACAGCTCTATCTTCTTCAGTATTTTCGCATTCACGGTTTCCTGCCCCCTCGTTTTCCGATTTGAGCTCCTAGTACAACGTAAACCTAGTTGTTAATAGTTCCACGACGTCATTACGGTGTGCTTTAAGCCAACAAGCCGGAACTAAAAAGATTGAACCGCGAGGGCGCAAAGGTCGCCAGGAAGGCAATACTATCCTGTGGCATATTACGGGAATTTCGCTTTCCTCGCGTTCCTCGCGACTTCGCGGTAAATGTTCCTGCCGTTTTGAGAGGAATTCGATTTGTAACTGACTACTGGACCCGGCTAAAGGTGCAATACAATCAAGAATTAGTTTTACAGTACACTAGCAGGCTGTTGAAAAACTAATTACGCAGGCTAAAGCCTGCGACTACCAAATCGTAACGCATTGATATTATAATTGGTAGCCGCACCCTTTAGGGTGCGTTTTGACGTTTTGAGACCTTTTTCAACAGCCTGCTAGTCGTTTCCAATAGATAAATTCCGAGGCGCCGGGCATGATGATGCCGGGCAGCCTTCCCACCCTGGTGTAGCCGCGTTTTTCGTAAAACAGATGCGCCCGGCGGTTAAAGGATGAAACGCAGAGAAATAAGTGCGACGCCTTTCGTGCGGTCTTCTTTTCGGCGAATGAGAGCATCATGGTCCCGATCCCCGTTACCCGGAACGATGGTGAAACCGCAATTGCGCGGAGATATCCGCCCCGGGCGAACACGGGTTCCGGTATGAATAAAATGAAACCGGCAGGTTTCCCATCAGCAAGGCAGACATACGCGGACGTGTGCGTTCTGTTCGCCGCGATGATGCCCCGGAAATCTATCCCCTCATTCAGGCGTTTCCAGGGCTCTGATCCGGCAACGATAGCCTCGCATTCCGGGATATGCGCTTTTGTCATAAGCGCCATCTTCAGGGCAGGCACTCTCAATCCTCTTTTCCGGCTACGCTTTTCAGTTCTGTAAAGACAGTCCTGGCCATGCATTCGGCGTTTTCACGGCTTCCGCGATTGTCTATCACGTAGTCCGCATGCATTCGTTTATCAGACAGCGGCATCTGGCTCCGTATCCTGGCAAGCGCCTGTTCCCGGTTGAGCCCGTCTCGCTCCATAAGGCGCTTCAACTGTTGTTCTTCATCCGCGAAAACCACGACCAGCTTGTCCATTTTCTTATGATACCCTGTCTCGATCATGAGGGCCGCATCCAGCACGATTATCGCGTCCGGTTGTCTTTCGCGTATGTGTTTCACCTGTGCGGAATATGCCTCAAAGACCCTTGGATGCAGGCACTGATTGAGCCATATCCGCCCCTCGGGGTTGTTGAATATTATCTCCCCAAGCTTCCTGCGGTCGATTGACTTATCGGGGTTCTGTATTCCGGGGCCAAAATGGCCCACAATCTCTTCAAAGGAGCTCTGCCCGGGCTCGAGCAGGCCATGGACTATCTTATCGGCATCGATGAGATGCGCTCCCAGGTCCTTGAAAACGCGGGCAACAAGGCTCTTTCCGCTTGCGATGCCGCCGGTTAATCCGATTATGAGCATAGGGTGCCGTCCGTCCTCCGGGGCGCTAATACCGGTTGATAATAGCGTAGACTTCACTCAAGAAAAAGTAGACCATGCGCACGCTTTTTATTATACCACCTGCCATAAAAGCGAGGAAACCCGGATTTTCGGCGAGCAGCAGCTGGATGAGAAATGCCGCGAACACGATGTTGAAGAGGTAGATCAGCGGGAAGGAAAAAAATGCTCCCTGCTCCCTGATGTCGGTTTGATCGGTCTGCAGAAAGACCAGAGTTAAAACGATATGGAATGAAAACGTGGCGCCCGAGATAAAGATGATCGACCCTGCCGCCCCGCGCGCTTCAGTAACTATGGCGAGCGCATACAGGATTAGTGCGATGAACGTGTAGAACGGGAAAAAATACGGGGCCAGCGTGATGAGGAAGTTTGATTTCGTGATCGTCACCCGTCCCCCGCGATCGCTGGCATGGAATGATGTAACGCTTCCGCCGAAGATCATGGCGAAAAGGGCGTGAGTCAATTCGTGTCCGAAAACGTAGGCAAGGATCGGTTTCCTGAAGAGAACGTGCGCGGTAAGATAGGTCAGCCCGCCCGCCAAAAAATAGTACGGCAGCTGCGGTTTATACGCGATGCTGAAGACCATTGCGCCGAAGTGCCAGGTAAAACCGAGGCATAAGGGGAGGAACAGGAGGCCTGTCAGAATTTTGATGAATCGCTTGAGCATGTTTGAAGACCCCTTACTGCCTGACCCGGACAACGCCGCATGCTGCATAGGGCATGGTGCATGGCGCATGGTGCATGGCGCAGGACTAAGTCTTTGTTTGAATGCTATGCTCTTTGCGCTATGCGCTATGCCATAGATTCCTACAGCAGGGAATCCAGCAGAAACCGGGTCAGCAGCTCTGTGTCGGACAACTTGTCGATCAGCTCCTTTTGTTCTCCGATGAAGCCCGGTTCCACTTGATAGGCCGTATCCCCGAAGATCAACGAGTCCAGATAGAGTTCGGCGTTGATCGCCTTCAGCTCCTTCTCGTATTTTATCTTGTCGACCAGGCCGTGCGGGTCCGGACCGTTGTCCGCCGTTCTGATTATCCGGTAGGCGGGTTCGAGTTCGAATGAAGGCATGTCCGGCGTCAGCAGGGTAATGATATTTCCGTCAAGCCTGATTTTATTTTCGCCGGTCAGGGAATCGAGAATTCGCTGTGAGAAAAACATTTTAGTCATAGTAATATAAAGCCTCTGCATTGAGGAACAGGAGAAGATCTCAGGCTCGTTGTACCCTTCTTTACGAGAGACGAAAGAGGGGGCTCAAGGACTTATCAATGGTCTTATAATAGTCTGTACCCTCTAGCTCGTCATTCCTGCGAAAGCAGGAATCCAGGATATAACCAAAAAGCGACTGGATTCCGGGTCAAGCCCGGAATGACGCTTTGGAGGATAGTTTAAAAACGTTATGGGGATGTCCGTTCTACGTATGAGACCGCTAATCACTTTTCTGCATCCGGTACAGAATATAGAACGCAGAAGAACCAAACAGGACGTCGGCGAGCCACGCTGCCTGGAAAGGGGGAAGCGCGCCCGAACGACCAAGCGCAGTACCGGCGCTCATAAGCGCCCAATAGACGAAGGCGATCAGGATCGCGATCGCAATTCCTTTGCCGAAGCCTCCGCTCCTTACCTTCTGGAGCGAAAGCGGGGTCGCGATAAGGACCATCAGCAGACTAGAAAGGGGGAATGCCAGTTTATTGTAGAGGTCCACCTCGTAGCGCGCTGCCTTGTACCCGCTCATCTTGAGCCGTCTGACATAGTCGAACAACTCCATGAAGTTCATCTCCCCGGAGCTTTTCGCGATCATGCCGAGGTCCTGCGGACTGTCTACGACATTGTAGGTTTCACCATCACCCGTCGCGGTCTCGACTTCATTATTCTTAAACATGTATTTACGGCTGTTCTTGAGACGCCAGGCTCCGTTCTCCCACAGCAGGCTTTTTGCCGTGATTCGTTCGCGTATCGTATAATCGGGATTCAACTTGAAAATATTGATGCCGATCAATTCGTTCCGGTCGGGAGAAACCAGTTCTATATTTGCGATGCTGTTCTCCGGACCGCGGAGCCAAAGCTTGCGCTGCTGGAAGACAACCCGCTGCTGTTTCTTTTCGATTTCGACGTTCCTGATGAAGTTTGCGCGCATGGTATACCTGGGCATGATAAATTCGTTATTGATGAATGCAGCGACCGATACGAGAAGCCCGCCGGCGAGGACGGGCGTGATAATCTTTGTGAGGCTGACCCCGCTTGCGCGCATTGCTATGATCTCGTTGTGCCGGGACAGGTTTCCGAGCGACAGGAGGGTCGCAACAAGCGACGCAATCGGCAGAGAGGACGAGGCCATCGCCGGAACGCTGTAGAGAAAATAGGCAGAGATCTGGAACATCGACGCTTTGAAACTGATGAACTCGTCAGCCCGTTGAAGAAAGTCTATACAGAGGTAGACCGTCAGGATGCCGAGCAGCACTATAAAAAAAATGCGGATGAATTCGTTAAAAATGTGTCTGCTGATTATCTTCATGGCAGTTTTACCCGATGTTCTTCTTTATGCCGCTTCGTTTAAATACATTCCTGAGAGAGGCAATAATTTTAAAATCAATTTCCCGGCCCTTTTTTAGAACCAGGAGGACCGCCCCGGCCGTCATGACAGCGTTCGGCATCCAGTACGCGACCGCCGGAGGGAGCTTGCCGTTATCCGAAAGGTTTGTGCCGGCGGCAAGGAGCATATAGTAGAGCAGGAAAACGAGCAGGGCGATACTGATGCCGGCGGACTTTCCCGAACGGGTCCGTCTGATCCCGAGAGGAGCTCCGATAAGCCCGAAGAGCAGGCACGCGAACGGAATCGATACCCGCTTATGCAGTTCACTTTCAAGTTTGATGGCGCGCTTCTTTTCCGCACGGGCCTTTCTCACGTCGCGATACAATTCAAGGCTCCCGATCTCGTTCAGGTTACGGTCGGAAGGCCCCTTCTGAATAAGCGCCTGACTGATATCAAGGTATAAATTCCCCGCAGTGAACCCCATGAGCGAGTACGATTGCTCGTCCCGGGGATTCGCGTGGATCTCACCCTGCTTCATGGAGAGGGTCATGTTGAGCGAGTCCGGGTCGGCGATAAGCTTTCCGGTCTGGGCGACGATGGCATAGGGCTCCCTGGCGGACCGCTCATCGGAGATAAAAATGCCGCGCATGTCGTCGAGGGAATTCATTTTGTCGACGTAAATCACCATTCCGTCGAACGTGCTGCCGAAGATTCCCGGTTCGATGCCGATCATGGCGCGAGATTTTACAAGCTCGAACAAATGGATCTTAAGGGCATGGTTTGCGCCAGGAGCGATGATCAGCGAGGTTGAGGCTGTAATCAGAAAGGCGAAGACAGCGAACAGCATGACCGGGCGGATCATTTCATACAGGCTGACCCTGGAGGCTTTCATGGCCGTAACTTCAGAATCCGAGCAGAGCCGGGTGAAGGCGGTCAAGGTGCCCACGAGCAGCGACATGGGAATGGTGAGCACCAGGAAACTGGGCAGGATGTAGAGAAGCAGTTTGGCGCTCGACCATACGGTTGCTCCCTTGGATACGATCAGTTCGGCCAGCCTGAACATTTTCTGCAGGAACAGAACGAGAGTGAGAGCCCCCAGACTGAGGAAAAAAGGCGTTACGATCTCCAGGAAGAGGTATCGGTCCAGTATCCGGACTCTGCACATTACTTCCTGATCTCCTCAAGGACATCTTGTTCGATCCGGTTCATCTCGAAGTAGTCTTTTTCAAGTTCCTCAACGTAGAAGCGGTCGAGTCCGCTGTTCACCAGGAAGTCTTCGCGAACGCGGCTGTCCCGGGAAACGATGATATGCGGCAACAGATTGTTCAGATAGAAGGACTCTTTCCTGATGTCCAGGATGATCTCCTCGAAAACAGTGTGCGGCACCGGGCCCTGAACGATGCCTTTCGACTGTATCTCCCTGTTCAGGTCCTGGATAAAGATCTCCTGGTCTTCCTTGGAGTTCAATTCGGCGTAGAAGCTCTTGAAGCGTGTTTTAATATAGCGATGGATGCTCGTATAGAGCTTGTCTTCCTCGTTTATCTTGCTGAGCGCGGCGGAGAGTTCCCGGTACGTGGAATCGCCGCTTTTGATATCCAGGAGGCCCCGGCTCAGCATCTCTATCTTTTTTCGCCCATACCGGGTCAGGTACTGGTTTTCCAGGAGGCTGGTTATGAACAGCTCAAGGAAAAGACTGCCGTCGATCTTGTCGAAGATTTCCTTATTGCCTGACAGGCTCCTGATATTGTCTTCAGTCAATGCCGAATTCTCCATAAAGGCAAGGCTGTTGATCGACGTGGCCGAACTGTCGTAACGGTCGAAATACGTGAGGATGCGGCTCATGGTCTCGAGAACGGTCATGTCGTTGGTGTCCCTCGCGTTTTCATCGCAGGCACGAACTGTATCCAGGAGCAGACTTTCGAACGCCGGGTCGCGATGCGTCGTCGATTTCTGCTTTGCTTTCAAAAGCTTTATGAGGTCTTCGGTTGAGAGGTGGCCTCTGATCTTGTCGGCTTGGAAGAAAAGTCCTTCGAAGATGGCGCGAGTCTCCCTGATGTAGTCCGGTTCCTCGACCTCCACAATATGCATGTCCTTCAACAGAAGCTCGTCGAGCGTGTCAAACAGCGTATGCGGGATGTTGAGACGCAGGCTGAGTGTGCGCAGCCGAGACAGCTTCGCGAGTTCGGAGGGAGTCACATCACCCTTTTCGGACACCGTTATCAGGATATCCTTGTATTCATCGACCACCTTCTTGTTTTCGGGGAGCTTGTACATTCCGTCAATCTTGATGCGCTCCTGCTGGTAGGGAATGATTTTATAGTTCTGGGCAAGGGTATCCAGAACAGGACTTCCACCGACCGTTTTTTGCTCCGCATAGAGACGGTTGAATGTGCGGAAGTACTCCTCGTTATGGCGGTTTACCAGCCTGAACAGGAACACGAGCGCCTTTGTATCGCCGAGCGTGTCGAAGATTTCCCGGCAGAGAAGGCTGTCGTCGCCGGTCCCGACGGTTTCGCTGCGCTTGATCTGTTTGCCGATCGACTTGATGATTTCCAGCTGCATGTCCCTGATTTCCGTTTTCTGACCGGCATGGATGAAGAAATAATAGTTCGAAACGGCGTTGCCGGAAAGGAACAGCTGATCGTAGGACTCGCCTCCCGTCGTGTTGTTTGTAAACGTTATATTGTCCGTCTTATCGTAGAATGCGCCGTACATCACGAGCCGGTTGGAAACATCTTTTCTGAGAAGGTCCTTCAGAGGAAGATCGACGCCGAACATGTATTCGCACAGGCTCCCGCCCGTTCCCATATAACGGACGCCGGTAGGCTGGATCACGAACTCGTTGCCGCCCGAGAAGAAACGGTCGCCATCGGGAAGGCATTCGTAAAAATACCTGCCGCTCAAGTCCGCGCCGGTGATCGTTACGTAATAATCCAGCTTTTCGTTTGCTTTTCCGTGCAGTTTTATTTCATGAATCATGGCAATGATCATTATATCAGAGTGCCTTGTATTTTCAAACAAAAAAGGTATCCTGTACACGCGCAAAGCGCACTGTGAACTCCGGGTGCAGGCTGGCGCAGGCAAAAGTCGCGAACCGCAAAGGTTTTTTGCCGCAAATGCGCAGAAGTCACTATAAACTAAAAACTAAAAAGCAGTATGTTCCTCCTTTGCGGTTCTGCTGCTGCAGCCTTATGAAATCAGCTTGCCCTCGGCAGGAGAACAGAGTATAATCCGTTCCGTTCGCCGAGCAGAACATGCGCAGTCCAAAATCCAGTCTCGTTCAGGGTGAAAGTTATGAACCAAAAAGCGGGAGGGGCGACGATGAGCCCGGTTAAGAAAGGCATTATGGCGGCGGTTATCATTGCCGGCGTCGTGATATTTGTTCTGATTATACTTGCAAAAGGCGGCCCAAAGACCGCTAAAATCATACAGGAAGGAGACCAGGCGCCCTCATTCAGTCTCGCCGGAGCAAACGGCGGTCAGGTGAGCCTCTCTGATTACCGGGGCAAGGTCGTTATGGTACATTTCTGGGCGACGTGGTGCCCTCCCTGTGTCGAAGAGATGCCCTTGCTGGAAAAGCTTTACAAGGCGCTTTCCGGTCCGGATTTTCAGCTGTTGACCGTAAACGTGGATGAGGGGGGGGCCGATGTCGTAACCGGATTCATGGCGAAAAACGGGCTGACTCTTCCCGTGCTGCTCGACCCGCGGAAGTCCATTTCAAAGCTTTACGGCACTTTTAAATTTCCCGAGACCTATATTATCGACCGTAACGGGATGGTGAAATATAAAGTAATCGGGGCTAGGGACTGGACCCAGCCCGCAACCGTCAAGGCCCTGCAGGATCTGATTACGCCGGCACGGTAAGGCGGGTAAACGGACGAGGGACGTAGGGAAGTGAAGGGGACATTTCGTCCATCGTCCGAGTGAGCGAAGCGAACGGTCGTCTATCGTCCATCGAGCAGTTCAACCAGACCATCCGCCTTTTCCCCTTGTCGTTACTCTGGAGAGAAGCACCCTTTGTTATGAAAAAGATCATATTAGCGGCGATAGCCGTGTTTGCCCTCAGTGCGCTTCTTGTAGTTGCTTGGGCTCTTCGTGTTCTTTCAGATCTCCCCGACGTGACAAGACTGAAACACTACCGCCCGGCATCCGCTTCGGACGTTCTCGACCGCAACGGCAGTGTTTTGACACAGTATTACGATCGAAAATTCAGGATATGGGTCCCCATGTCCACTATTCCCGAGATCATAGTAAGGGCGGTATTGACCGCAGAGGATGACACTTTTTTTCAGCACGAGGGCGTCAACTACAAGGCTGCCTGGGAAGCGCTCATGCACGATGTTCAAAAAGGTCGTTTTGCGCGCGGTGGGAGCACGATCACGCAGCAGATGATCAAGAACGTGCTGCTGTCCCGTGAAAAAACGATCAGCCGCAAGCTTCGGGAATACGTCCTCGCCCGCAAGGCCGAGCAGGTGATTTCCAAACGCAAAATTCTGGAGCTCTACTTGAATGAAGTGGAGTGGGGGGACAATATCTACGGAATAGAAGCGGCAAGCCGCTTTTATCTCGATAAACATGTCTTCGAATTGAACGCCGCGGAGGCTGCACTGCTTGCCGGCATGCTGCCCAACCCGCGTTATTATAACCCTTACAAAAGACCCGAGAAGGCCAGGAGCCGCCAGGAACGGGTGCTGAAGAACATGCTCCAGGGAAAATTGATTGACGAGGAAACATTCGGTGCATCGATAAATTCACCCTTCAATCTCAGGCAGCAGAATTCCGGCAAGTTCGATTTCTCAGCGCTGAAATCCGCCGGAGGAAGGCCTTGCTGCCAGCAGGCGCTTGAGGGGATGCTGCTCGGGGCGCTCGGAGACCAGGCGCTCTATCGCGGGGGGCTGACCATACGGACCAGCATCGATAAAAAAATTCAGGATGAGTTGAACGGCCTGGAAGATGCCGTTACTGACAACAATCAGCATTTTCCTCCGGGCAGGATATCCGTGCTGAAGCAGGGAAATCAGATAATGGCCCTCGTCTGTACTCCCGGGAAGGAAGCGGCAATTCTGGACAAGGTCGAATCTGCGGGTTTTAACGCGGCCGGCCTATTTCTGGAAACAATTTCACCGGAGGAGGTCGCTCCGGAGCAGATCATCCTTGCTGTTGATGGGGAAAAACATTGAACCGGCAAGAGAGGTGAGGGACGAAAAGACCAGGGACGAGGGACGCAAAATCGTCCATCATCCTAGCGACCCTGTAAGCGATCGTCCATCATCCATCAAGTAGTTTAAAGCGGTTGTATAAATTCCCCCGCATACAACAATTTCAAAACTCTATGTTCGGCCGGAGGATGAACTCAAAATTGCTGCCCGTCGCGGTTGCCAGTTCCCCGGTATACTTCCTGGCCGATTCCCACACAAAACCGAGCGCTACGGTGAGTGCCATCCGCCTTTGCTCGAGAGGCCATTTTTTATCCACCGTGAAATAGTGCCTCATTCCTCTCAGGTCCTTCCTGTCCATGTCATAGGTGTATTCAAAGCCGCTGTTATTCAGGAGAGAAGAGCCCTCTGATTTGTAATCGAGCCTGCTTCTCCTGAAGGACAGGTAAAAGATATCGGTGATGTCGACATTCCCGTGAAATTTGCCTCCGATCCGGAAACTCCAGCTCAGCTTTTTCACCGGGGACTTCCGGTCCCCCTTGATTTTCCATTCCACTTCCTGCCACCGGTCATGAATCAGCACGTTGTCCTTGATGTGGTAATTGCCCACGCTGTAGAGGTATCCGCTGTAGCCGTTCCCGGTTATCTCCTTGCTTCCCGGGACATCGAAGCCCACAACGTTCCCGGCGAAGAGGGAAACGGCATAGGGCTCCTCGAATCCCGCTGTAACGGCCTTCACCCAGTTGAAGCTTCCCGATATCTGGGCATCATCGTAAAAACCGCGCTCGTTTCTTTTGATGTATGCGCCGAGGTAGGGCAGAGGGTTTATGCTCGCCTCGAACAACACATACCGCGGAAGAAGAGCCGCCCGCGACAGTAACGTCCGGTATATTCCTGATTCTGTTTTTTCGCCGACGTGGGGGATCGGATCTTTGGTGAGGGAAACGATGAATTCTATATAGGTGTAGTAAGCGTCCGGTTCGAACTCCACTTCGAACCTTTTGAAGGGTTCGCTTGCGGCGGGCGCTGGATTACCTGCTTGTGCGTCATCTCCTGCTTCTGCGGCAGAGACCGGGAACGGGGACAGATAAAGGAAAACAAAAACGATTACGGCTGCGAGAAGAATCCTGTATGAATGAGTACTTCTAACAGCGGTGAGCATGCGGACAGAATACCACACAGGAATCGCCATGAAAAGAGAAAAGCAGGGGTGGCAAAAAGCGAGAAACTATTTTAACCACAGCCTGCATTCGCGCTTCGCACGATAAGCGCTGGCCGCAGGCGGATAGACACGGTTTTAATAAAAATCGATAATTAGAGACTAGAATTTATCAGTATTCATCTGTAGTTACATTACAAAATATGCTATGACCACGCGTTGTCCCTCGGGCAAGGCACAGATAAACACAGGTTAAAATCTTTTTTCTCGGTTTTAAAACGGAAAAGCTTCCTGCTTTATCCGTGTTGTTCGGCGAAGCCGAACCCGTGTTAATCCGTGGTTAAAACGAAATTGTTTTCCGGCTTATACCAGGGCCGCTTCGCGCAGCTGGACGGATACCACACGGGAGCATCCGGGCTCTTCCATGGTGATGCCATAGAGCGCGTCGGCCATCTCCATTGTCCGTTTATTATGGGTAATCGTAATGAATTGCGACCGGCTGCTCATCTCCCGGAGAAGACGTGTAAAGCGGGTCACATTGGCTTCATCGAGGGGCGCATCGACCTCGTCGAGCATGCAGAACGGACTCGGCTTGACCAGGAATGCCGCGAAGAGCAGGGCGATGGCAGTGAGCGCCCTTTCGCCGCCGGACAGGAGCGAGATTGCCTGAAACTTCTTGCCGCGCGGCTGCGCGATGATCTCGATCCCCGATTCCAGCATATTCGACTCGTCCAGCAGAACAAGCTCGGCTCTGCCGCCCTCGAACAGGAGAGAGAAGACCTCGGTGAACTTTTCCTGTATCGCCTTGAAGGCGTCGCTGAAAAGCTCTTTGGTTTCACCGTCAAGCTTTGCGATCGTGGCTTTAAGGTTGTTGATGGATTCGTTGATGTCGTTCTGCTGGGCGCTCAACAGGTCGTACCGCTCTCTCAGCTCGTTGTATTCCTGGAGCGCATCGACGTTGATCGGGCCGAGCTGGTCGATCTTCTGGCGCAGTTCGTCCAGCCGGAGGCGCGATTCCTCGAGGTTGAGCTCGAATACTCCCAGCTCCTGAACAACGGTTTCCAGGTCGCTGTGATATGCGCTCCAGATCCGGTCCTTCAAATGCTCGATCTTCATCCTGAGCTCGGTGCGCTTCACTTCGTTTGCGGAGAGCTGCTTCTGGCCGGCATCGATATCGTGCCGCGTCTGCCGTGCCTGTTCGTCGGCCGCCTGGAGCGAAGCTGCTTTTACGGAATGGGCTTCCTGCAGCGCAACAAGGACCGTGCGGTCTGCTTCAAGCGTCGTGATGTGGCCTTTGATCTCGGTTTCAGCTTCCTGTATGGACGCATGCAGCTCCGCGAGGCGCGAGGCAACGCCGGCGATTCCCGCCTCGCGCTTCCCGATACGGTCCATGAGGTCCGCCTCTGTCCTGAGTAAAGCGTCGATGCTCCTGGCTGACGCGGCCTGTTTTTCCTGCAGGCCTGCGAGCTGCATGCGGAGTTCCATGATCTCGGCGCGCGCTGATTCAAGCGTTTGTTTCGTACGGGAAAGCTCAGCCTGAAGGGCTTCCGCGCTTGCCTGCGCATTCGAATGGCCCGTCTCCAGGTCCCTCAAAACCACCTCCGATTTTTGGATATCGGCGTTCAGCGCATGCCGCATGGTTTCCCGTTCCCGGGCTTCGGCTTCCAACACGGTGCAACGCTCTGTCGAGCGGCCGATCTCCTCGCTGACCGCGGTGCAATCTTTTTCCCCGTTGACGTGTTCGATCTCCAGGCGGTGCACTATCTGCGACAGCTCCGCCTCGGTTTTGGTGTCCGAAGCAATCGCCGTTTCGACCGTCCGAAGTTCGCTTTCGAGCTTCGCCGCCTGAGCGGTGATCACGGACACTTCATGCTCAAGGTCCTTGATCTCCCGGCGTTTCGTCAGCATGCCGGCTCCGCCCGCGTCTGCGGCTCCGCCCTGTGACCGCACCCCACGGATCCACGATTTCGCCGGAAAGAGTTACAACCGTTTTGTTAAAACCGTTCTTGTTCCATAAATAAAGGGCGGTGTCCATGGTATCGACAACCACCACGTCGCCGAGCAGGTATTGGGCGACGGTGCTGTAGTTCTCCTTGCATCTGACAACGCCGAGCGCCGGACCGATCACGCCTGCATGGCCGTTCTTTATGAACGGCTCTGACCGGACCTCCCGCGGCGTTTTCGGAACAAAGGTGCTCCGACCGCCGCTCCTAGTCTTCAAATAATCGATGGCCTTGAGAGAATCGTGCTGCGAATCGACCACAACGTACTGGAGCCGGTCTCCGAGCACTGCCTCTATCGCCACCTCGTATCTGGGTTCGGTCTCGATCATATCGGCAACGATTCCGTGAATCGTGCCGAGGTTTTGTTCGGCTGCGCCTTCCTTGCGGGCCGACATCACGGTACGCACGCCTTTCTGATAACCTTCGAGGCTCTGTTCCAGTTCGAGAAGGGAGCGGAGCCGCGAACTCTGTGCCGCAAGTCTGTTCCTGCTTTCATTGAGCCCTGTTTCGAGCCCTTTTCTGTTTGCTGTCGCCTGTTCCAGCCTGGCCGAGACCTGTGTCCGTTCATCCTCGGCAGAGACGCGGCGGCGCGCGATGTCTTCAAGCTCGCGCTCTTTATCGGCGAGCAGGACCTTAAGCTCCCCGAGTTTCCGCTCCAGTTCCAGTTTTTCCTTCAATGCGCGCTCATCCTGCTCATCGATCTGAGAGACCCTGGCCCTGAGGTTCGATACCCTGGTCTTTTCAGCAGCCGATTGATTCATGGCGCTCAGGATCCCGTTCCTGGTCTCTTCAAGAGACAGTTCCTTTTCCTGGAGCGCACGGGCAACGGACTCGATATCCTCCACCTTTTGAACGAGTACCCTGTTTCTCTCCTCGATCGATTCGCCGAGAGACCGCGCTTCCTCCTCGTGCTGCTTTTTCTGATCCGTCGTTCGGACCATTTCCTGTTTGAGATATTCTATGTCGGCGCTGTCGCGGCCGCTCTGTTCGGTCAGGGATGTGATCTGGCTTTTGGACATCTCCACCCGGTGTTCGGCCCGGCTGAGCGCTGATTCGGTTTCGTGGATTTTGTTCTGGAGCGTCGCGAGCTCGCGCTCCGAAGACAAGGCCGCCGCCCTGGTTTCCTCGATCCCCGACTCGATCCTGCCAAGCGCCGCGTGGAGCCCGGTAACTTCGTCTTCGAGCTTCCTGAACTCTTCGGACGAAGAGGTCCATTCGATGCCCAGGTTGGAATATTCAACCGAGGCCAGCCGGAACTCCGAATCCTTCATTTCGGCCCGCAGCTTCTGATAGCGCTCCGCTTTTTTTGCCTGCCGGTCCAGGGAGTTGACCTGCCGTTTTACCTCGATGATGATGTCGTTTATCCGCAGCTGGTTCTGCTGGGTCGCCTCGAGTTTGGAAAGCGCTTCCTGGCGGCGCGCCTTGTATTTCATGACGCCCGCAACTTCCTCGAAGAGAAAACGGCGGTCCTGCGGCTTTGAAGAAAGAATCTGGTCGACCCTGGACTGCTCGATGATCGCGTGCAGTTTGCCGCCTACGCCCGCGTCCATCATGAGGTCGCGGATATCCTTCAGACGGCAGGGGATCTTGTTGATGAAATATTCGCTTTCGCCCGAGCGATACAGGCGGCGGGTGATTTCGATCTCGCTGTATTGACCGAAATCGGACGGCAGGCCGCCGGCCGCGTTCGAGAGCTTCAGAACCACCTCGGCCAGACCGAGCGGCTTGCGGTTTTCACTCCCGTTGAAAATCACGTCTTCCATCTTCTCGCCGCGCAGATGCTTTGCGCTCTGCTCGCCCAACACCCAGCGGATGGCGTCCGAGATATTGCTCTTGCCGCATCCGTTCGGTCCTACCACTGCGGTTATCCCGGGTTGAAATGCGACGATCGTCTTGTCAGAGAAGGACTTGAAGCCGGTCATTTCGAGGGTTTTGAGCTGCATAGGTCTCCTTATAATATGCGGATCGCGTATGAAGCGATGGGCGTGAGAAGGCGCGTAAAAAGCCGGAGATGAGGGACGAAGGACGAAGGATGAAAAGTCTTTAGCGTCCAACGTCCTAGCGAACCGAGGTGAGCGGACGTCCGTCGTCCCGTACAGTTAATTGGGGCCGATTTTCCGTCTTGTTATCCCCGGAATTCTGGGATCGTTTATATCATAAGAAGGGGGTATTGTAAAGGCAAAAATTACAAGGTAAGGTATTATTTTTATCCACACATACAATATATAGTGGTTTAAACATTTCTTAAATTTCCCTCTGAATAAGCCGTTTCAGGCCGATTTTCATCGGTAAAAACACGGCGAGGATGTTGATTATCAGAACCAGAATAAACGAAAAAGTTATCATTATCCACCCGGCGATTGATATCTGTGCCGAGAAGGTCTGGGCCGAAAAAATGCGGTACACGGGCCAGGCTTCGAGCAAGACCACGAGGCCGATATACAGCATTGTCATCAGCATATACACTATTCCGCCGAAGCCGGACGGAATCTGCGCGACGTTTTCATGCTTGAACTTAGGAAACGCTGCGCCCAGTCCGATGCCGAGGGCCGTTATGCCGAAAGTCATGAGAAATACGGTAACAATGCCGATTCCCATCATGAAGGGAGTAACTTTGAGCAGGGTATTCGAAAGCACCAGCAGGATTTCTGAAAGAATAACGAGCGGCAGCAGGCTGCTCCAGAACTTGGACCATAGAAAATCCCTGATCGTCAGGGGTGCTGAACGGACAATCCAGAAGGAGGAGCCTTCCAGGCTCACGGCAGGGAATACGAAGCGCACAGCCAGGGCCGAAGTCACGAACCCCACCATGCCGAGATTCAGGAAGGAGATCAGGTTCTGCAGAAAGAAGCTGGGCATGGCCGCCCGTTCCAGGGGAAGAAGCTTGAAGCTGTAAATATAAACGACCATGAGCGCGAACAGAAGAAAAAGCTGCGACCACTGCGAGGTGTCGCGAAAGAAGAGCTTCACGTCTTTCGTCACGATCGCACGCATCTTGCCGCGAAACGGACGTGCGACCATCGAAAAGAACAGGTCCGCCGCGCGCGAGCGCGATATGGCGGCCTTTTTCCCCTCCTGCGAGCGGGACCAACCCGGGTAATAGATTTTCCCGCACACCCATTCGCTGATAACGAAGAGCGCGGCTGCCGTGCTCCAGAGCATCAGGAGGTAGAAGGGGGCTTCGCCCAGCGTGTTCCGAAGAAGCGGGGAGAGGGTTTCCGCAGCCCAGTAGTTGGGAAGAAGCGGCGATACCGGTCCGCGCATTGCTGTAAGGTACTGGACGAGCGTGGGAAACGCGTCCGGGTCCACAAGCTTTTCGGGGCGGAGCATCCGGAATAAAATATACAGGGATACGAAGAACAGCAGGCCGAGGAGCACGATCAAGTCCTTTGCCCTTCGCGCGGGGAAGGCGTTCACCAGCAGCATGGTGAAGATGATGCCGATGCCGGCCGGAATCGCCAGGAACGGAATGATCGTAAAGATGAGCCCCCCGTAATAGGCAAGCGGGGCCTTGAATACCGCGCCGTAGGCGATGAAGACCGGCAGACCGTAGATGAGTGTCATCCAGGACGAATCCGCGATTGTCTCGATGAACTTGGCGCGGAAGAGCCTCTCCGTCCTTACCGGCGCTGATAGCAGGATCTGGAGCTCCCCCGAGAGATAGAACGTTGAAAGGGACGTTACAATATTGCTGAACACCAGGATCGAGAAGAACGTGAGGAGGACCATGGACAGCAGACGGAGCGCGAGCAGGTCTCCCAGTCCTTCGATGGTCCTGAAATAGGAAAGCACCCGATAGGAAATGATAAACAGGAAGGCCCAGAAGGCGAGACCGAGGCAGGCGAGCACGAACGTCTTGAGACCGTCGCCCGGCGCGAGCCTGAGCAGTTTGTTTTTTATCGCGTGATATCGGGGAGTGAGAAGTAAAAACATCTTTTATTTGATCATCTCCAATGAACAACGGACAAACACTTCAGGGAAGTACAAGATCCTTGTTTTTTTTCTGCACCGCCGTTCACAGCGCCGCGCAAACATGCCAGATTATCTTATGTTCTTCCAATCGACTTAGCTATCCATAGCGCTGAGCTTCGCTGCGCTACGCACGCGCATGCACGATTTGTGGTTTACCGGCTCGCATTCCGGTCATGTAAAGCGCGAACGCTGTTCACGGGATGCAGCGGGTTATGGGAAAGCTTGTGAGAACCGTAAGAGACTCGTTTTTATCTCTGTGTCTCCGTGTCTCGGCGGTGGATTTTGACTGCATCAACTTTGGAACCGAACTTGTTATTTTAAATTCGTGATTTCTGTTCATATCCCTTCATCTCCGCCGGTCAGCTTCAGGAATATTGGCTCAAGACGGCTGTCAGGCATGCGCGCCATGCGGCCGAGGTCCGCGACGCTTCCTTCCGCAATAATTTCGCCCTTGTTGATGATCGCCACCCGCGTACACATCTGCTCCACGATTTCGAGCGTATGGGTGGACATGAAAACAGTCACTCCCGCAGACGAAATTTCCTTGAAGATGTCCTTTACCAGCCGGGCGCCGCGCGGGTCCAGACCGACCATGGGCTCGTCCACCACGAGCACCCGGGGACGGTGCAGCAGGGCCGAGGCCATCACGAGACGCTGCTTCATGCCGTGAGAAAAATTTTCCACCAGCTCATCTGCCCATTCCGATAAACTGAACAACTCGAGCAGTTCCGCGATGCGGTTCTCGGCTCTGTTCATGTCATACAGCTTCGAAACGAACTGCATAAATTCCATTGCGGTCAGCTTCTCATACAGAAAAGGCCGGTCGGGTATGAACCCGGTGATGAATTTCGCTCGAAGAGGATCCTTCTGAATATCATAGCCGCCGATCAGCGCATTCCCGGAGGTGGGCTGCAGCAGGCCCGCCATCATTTTTATGGTGGTAGTCTTGCCTGCGCCGTTCGGCCCGAGGAAACCAAACACTTCTCCCTGCCCGATTTCGAGGTTGATGTTGTTCACGGCCGTGAGATTGCCGTAACGCTTGGTGAGGTTGATGAGTTTGATCATATTTTAGTATATAAATAAATTATATCAGCTATTTTTTATCCGCAGATTTCACAGATTCCACAGATTAAGCCGAACGTTAATTTATGGTTTAAAATCTGCGTCCATCTGCGTAATCTGCGGCTAGACTGCTTTTACACGGACGTTATATTTGTTTATCTGCGGATAAGATCAAAGTACATCTGAGATTTCCCATCTCATTTATACTCCAAAACCTCCACCTTCAGTTTCCCGACCAGCTTCAGGATATCCGCTTGCCGTGCCAGGTCGCCGGTGACGAACCGGATGTGCGTGGCATCAGCGGGGAACTGGTTAAAAGTCGGGTCCACGGCGGTCCACTGGCCGTCCCATATTTCCGGCCAGGCATGGTAGTAAAAGCCGTCGCGCAGGTATACGATGCCTGCAGCCATGCGCGCGGGTATTCCTGAAGCGCGGGCGAGCGCTGTGTAGAGCGTCGTGTGCTCGTTGCAGTCCCCGATGCGCTGGTTCAGGACTTCGACGGCGCTTGGGATGCTGACGACCGGCTTTTTCCGGATCGCGGAGTACACCCATTCGTTCAGCAGTCGCGCGGCTTTCGCAGCGTCCCGTTCTTTGCCCACGATTTTCCGCGCCTGGTCCTGTATTTGCCGGTCATCGCTCTGGACCAGCGGGGCAGGCCGAAGGGCTTCGCCCATATCTTTCCCGGAGTAGGGCAGGCTGTACGCGGTATTCGCGGCCCGGACGCTTACTTCAACGGCGTTATTCTTGAACGCCTGCCTGCCGCCGTCAAGACCGAATCCGTTGAGCTGCGCTCCTGTCAGCCTGGCTTTGAGATACTTTGTTTTGCTCGGGTCTTCTATATGGTCCGACGGGATCATTACCAGGGATATGATGTCTACGATCGGGCCCTGCTTGTCACGCTTCAGCGCCTCGGACATGGTTTCCTTTAACAGCACGTAGCCGAGCGGGCTTTCTTCCTTTATTGTTTCGCCTTCTTCAGTGATCCAGGAAAAGGCCTCCATTCCCTGGTACGTTTCCTTTAATTTATACACGCTTTGTTCAGCGTCTCCAACCTTGATCTTTTCCTTCGCTTCGACGGATATGGACGCGTCCTCAGTGTTCAATGTGGCAGGATTGAAAAGCGGGAAACGGTATTTCCTTCCGGGCTCCAGCCCCATCAGCACGAGAGCGGGTTTGATGTTGGGAGAAAGGTAGGGCGGCTCGGTCAGGATGATCTGCTCCTTTCGCGTTTGTCCCGCAGTAAGGATGTCCAGCATCAGTTTCTTCCCGAGCACTGCGCCCTTGATTTCCATCGAGCTGTTTGGGGACTCCAGCGTGAAATTGAAGTACTTGAGCAGGAAATTGAGTGTGGTGTAGCTGTCGATCTTTGTCCTGACGCGCTGGATTGATCCCAGGAGCAGCACGTCGAGTTCGGATTCATGGATAAGATGATAGGCATCCGCCTCGCGTTTTACAACACTGTGCGCATATCCTATCTTACTGCCGTGCTGGTAAATGCCGGACCACTCGTCGGATGCCCGGATCCCTTCCTCGGCTATCACATCGAGAGCGATGACCGACGAAGGACGCAGATAGGTGCGCTCGATCAGAATTCCGAACAGGACCAGCCACACAAGGAGAACGGAAATTTTAATCAGTTTATAGGTCATGAGGAATAATCAAAGCGCATACCCTTGGCAATCTTGCCTTATCTTATTACTTTGGTTATATTAACGGCAAACCAGGATGATGTCAAACTGTAGTGAAGAACCAAGAGTTGATATATAACCGCAGATTACGCAGATTTCGCAGATAAAAACGAGGCTAATTTGTTCTTTTTTAAAAAACTGTGTGAGTACTTTACACGACAATATTTGAACGCAGTGCCAGTCTCTATATCATCTCAGATTCGCTGATAAAAAACCCGCCTTGAATTTATTCTTTCTTTAAAATCAGCGTATATCTGCGAAATATGGGGATAACGCTTTTAACTACCTATAAAATCTGTTTACGTCTGGATGATCTTCCGATAAAAGTGCTTTTGTACATATTAATAATCTTTCGTGATTTCAGCAATATAGAACAAATTTTGCCTTGACTTTGAAACGCCTATGCTCTATAGTTATCCAATTCTACAGGAGGTATCTATGACCAAGGCAGATATCATCTCCGAAGTTTTCGATAAGGTCGGCCTGCCCAAGCAGGATGCTGAGGAACTCGTGGAGATGATTCTGGATTTAATCAAAGACACTCTGAGACAGGGTGAAACAGTGAAACTTTCGGGTTTCGGGAATTTTGTCGTCCGGAAGAAGAACTCGAGAAAGGGCCGCAACCCGAAGACCGGCCAGGAAATAGAAATCACCCCGAGGAAGGTTGTCAGTTTCAGGCCCAGCATGATTTTCAAAGAGCATGTCATCGAAACAACAATCCCCACAGCAGAGTAGGCTTTTCTACCGCATTGGCGAGGTCAGCCGCCTTACGGGGCTGGAACCGTACGTGCTCCGCTATTGGGAAACCGAATTTCCCCAGCTCAAGCCGGACAAGGGGAGTTCCGGCCAGCGATTGTACAAGAAAAAGGACCTCGATCATATTCTTCAGATCAAGCAGCTATTATATAAAGAAGGATATACTATTACGGGGGCCAGAAAGAAACTGAACGGCAGGGCGGATCAGGACATGGACGCTGTCCTGGAAACGGTCAAAAAGGAACTCAGGGAGATATTGGAGATATTGAAATAAAGATTTATTGCATATTGCATAGTGCAAAATGAAAATTGCAAATTTGAGTGATAGTATGGTTTAATATTTTGTAACTACTCAGGTCATTTTTTTATCTGCAGATTACGCAGATTTCGCAGATAAAAACAAAACCAGAATTCCGGTTTTAGAATCTGCGTCAATCTGCGAAATCTGCGGATAGAAGGGCTTTTTCTTAGATTTGTCTTAATGCTGTTCTGAAAAGAAGCTGAATAGTTACAATATTTTCAAAATTATGCAATTTGATATTTGCAATTTGAAATTTGAAATAGTCAGTTCTTAACGGTTTCGGGGCGTGGCGCAGCCTGGTAGCGTACTCGCTTGGGGTGCGAGTGGTCGGCCGTTCAAATCGGCTCGCCCCGACCATTTTACAGCCATAACGCGTAATACGTTATGGCTTTTTTTCATCTTTGTTCAGGCGATACGGACGCGGCCTGCCGGTATCTTTACGACAATTGATTTGCCATAAGCTGTCGTATTTGAAATAACGATTGCATAAATGGGCTGTCTGTTATAAAATAATTATCAATCGCAAATCTTTTTTCCATTTTTCCCATTCATTATATCAACTTTCACCATTTGAAAGGAGTATCACTTGAAAAGGTTCTTACTGCTATTGCTCGTAGTTGCTTTGTCGCCGACGGCGTTTCTTCCGCGGCTGGCCGGCGCCGAGGCGTCGGTTGAATGGAGCCTCAAGAAACAGCTCAATCTGGAAGCATCCGCCCTGGACATTGCCGCGGCCCCGGACGGAAAATTGATGTATATTCTTACCCGCGGTCAACTTCTGGTTTTTTCCGTTGCAAATGAAACGGTGTTAAACCGCATCCCGGTGGAAAAAATATTCGACAGGGTCGCTTTTTCGCCTTCGAACAATACAGTAATCGTATCGAGCAGCACCGAAAAGACGCTGAAAATGATACAGCTCGAACTCGTTCAGCAGTTTTCGTTCGAGGGATTGCCGTTCAAAGGTCCCCGCAATGCGCCGGTTACCATCGCGGTCTTCAGCGATTACCAATGACCATACTGCGGCCGGCTCGAGCCGGTTCTCCAGCAGTTGCTGGAAAAATATCCCAAAGATGTAAAGCTGGTCATGAAGAATTATCCTCTTCCGATGCACTCGTTCGCGAAAAAAGCAGCCGCAGCCGCCCTTGCGGCGTTTCGCCAGGACAAATTCTGGGAATTCAGCCATAAGCTGTTCGAATCCTCGAGCAGCCTGGATGAGACAAAGATTGAGGCCATCGCCAAGGAACTCAAGCTGAACATGGAAAAGTTCAAGCGCGACCTGAACGACCCGGAGATACAAAAGATCATTGCCAGGGACATGAACGAGGGCGCCCAGGCCGAAGTCCCCGGAACACCGACCCTGTTCGTAAACGGAAAACTGGTTCAACTCCGCAGCCTCCAGGATGTTGAGCACGTCATTGAAGCTGAAATAAAGAAAAAGTAGCGACAGGCCGGTAAACGTGAATCAACCCTCACCTCAAACCTCTCCTGCGAGAGGGGACAAAGATGAGGGGATATGTAATTCGGTTTGCTCGTCCGCATTCTGATTACCTGCTGTTCATATCCTCATGATTCTTCTCACGAACGACGACGGGGTTTATTCCCCGGGAATCCAGACCCTTGCCAGGCGCCTTCGCGAACTCGACGACGTTGTGATTGTCGCCCCTGATCGCGAACGGAGCGCTGCCGGGCATTCCATGACCCTTCATCGGCCTCTTCTCATCGAGGAGATCAAACCCTCTATATACAGCGTCAACGGCACTCCCACCGATTGCGTAAACATCGCGGTAAAGGGCCTTCTGAAAGAGACGCCGAGGCTCGTTGTGTCGGGCATCAACAAGGGGCCAAACCTGGGAGACGATATTACCTACTCGGGAACGGTGGCGGGCGCCATTGAGGGGACCTTGCTCGGCATCCCTTCAATCGCCGTATCGGTCGTGGCCAGGAACGATTTCCTGTTCCCTGAGGCTGCAGAGGTGACGCTCAGGGCCGTGGTTCGGACACTGGAGAAAGGCATGGCGCCGGGAACTCTTCTGAACATCAATGTTCCGAACAAGCCGCTTTCGGAAATCCGGGGAACGCTTATTACCCGCCTGGGCAAAAGGATCTACCATCAAATGACCGTGGAACGGGTCGATCCTCGCGGGAAAAAGTATTACTGGATTGGCGGAGGCGAGCCCGACTGGGAACGGGAAGAGGGCACGGATTTCGATGCCGTGGACCGATCCATGGTTTCGATCACGCCGCTGCATCTCGATCTCACAGATTACTCATCCTTCGAGAAGCTTAAATCGCTTGAAACAATGACCTACCTTGAAACATCGATACACAGGAGCAGCGATTGATCGATTACGGGAAAGAACGTAATCGTATGGTGGATGAACAGCTGGTCGGACGGGGTATCGCCGACGGGCGGGTTCTCGCCGCAATGCGCAAAGTGCCCCGCCACGAATTCCTGCCCGAAGCGATGCGCGGCATGGCTTATGCCGACAACGCCCTTCCGATAGGCGAGAGCCAGACCATGTCGCAGCCTTATATGGTAGCCTCAATGACTGAAATGCTCGCGCTGAGCGGCACGGAACGCGTGCTCGAGATAGGGACCGGGTCCGGATACCAGGCTGCGGTCCTGGCAGAGCTGTGTGAAAAAGTCTATACCGTGGAGCGGATCAAGACGGTAGCGGAAAAGGCACGGATTGCGCTGGACCGCCTGGGATACCGGAACGTGGCGATCAAGACCTATGACGGGACCTACGGCTGGAAGGAGATGTCGTCTTTCGATGCTATCCTCGTAACTGCGGGCTCACCCGATGTTCCCCCGCCGCTGGTGGAACAGCTCAAAGTGGGCGGGAGGATGGTGATCCCCGTCGGAGAACGCCATACCCAGCGGCTGCTCAAAATTGTAAAAACAGCAAAGGGTTTTATTGCAGAGAAGAGCATGCCCTGTGTGTTCGTTCCTCTTATCGGCGCGCATGGATGGAAGGAATGATACAGCGCAGAGGGCATGGAGCATAGCGTAGGGGCGTATTACTCTTTGCTCTTTGCGCTATGCGCCTTATCCTTTGCCGCCTCTCTCACGCAGCATTTAATCACGTTCGTATCGCTCACCTCGATGACCCCCTTTTCCACAATAGAGGTCACTTCATCCAAAATCCCGTTAATCTTCTCTTCCGAATCCACAACCTCGATTTTTACCGGCAAAGACGTTGATAGTTCGAGAATTTTTGCGGTATGGAACACGCCGTCGCTTCCGTATCCCTCGATACCACGGAACACGCTTGCGCCGGCTATCTTCCTTTTATAAAATATGTCCAGCAATACCTCGTACACGGGTTTCCCGTGGATTTTGTCCGCCTCACCGAGATATATTGTAAGCTTCTTGGCCGGGCCGCTCTTTACCATGATCTCTCCTTAAGTAAATACCGAGAGAGAAAATCCCAAATTTAAAGCACTAAATATCAAATAAGCTCCAAAGAGCAAAATCCACCAAATCCTAACTTTTTGAACATTGGAGTTTCGAATTTGGATATTATTTGGCATTTTGTGATTTGCTATTTGAAATTTGTTCCTCTCTTATATGCTCTTCGCGATGATTTCACCCGCTTTTAAACCGATAAATCCCAGCACAACGCTCAGAATCACGTTCATGCCGGCGTAGAGCCATTCACCATCCTTGAGCAATGCGCCGGTCTCGTACTCAAATGTCGAGAAGGTAGTGTATGCGCCGAGGAATCCGACAACAAGCATGAGCCGCCATTGCGGATTTTCAGTAAACCGTTCCGTCATGAGTGTCATCAGAAGGCCAATCAGGAAGCTGCCGGTAATATTAATGACGAAGGTGCCCAGGGGAAAACTGCGTCCCCAGCGTCCTCCGATCCAGAGCGAAAGCCCGTACCGGGCCGCTGCACCCAGGAACCCGCCTATGCCCACAATAAGAACATTTACCATAATAATACCTTTAAAAGACAGCTGATGGTCGCATTGACAACGGAAAAGGTATCAGAAGGGGAACACCAAGTCAACCAAATATGATGAACTGCGACGTCATAGAAAAAACTGTTAAAGAGGCATAAAAAGATGTATACTGTGGTAAATAAATTCACTACAAGGAGATTATCCGGATGAAAGAAAAAGTCGAAGAAGCGCTCAAAAAGGTAAGGCCGGCGCTGCAAAGAGACGGCGGGGATATAGAACTCGTGAGTGTCGATGAAAAAGGCGTCGTAAAGGTGCGCCTGAAAGGCGCCTGCGGGTCCTGCCCGATGTCCACGATGACGATGAAAATGGGCGTTGAAAAGATGCTGAAACAGGAAGTTGCGGAAGTAAAGGAAGTTGTCCAGGTCGCGTAAACCGCCATTGTGGAATATCAAAATTCCTTTCCGAACTCCAGTCCGATAAACGGAGGGAGAACGATATAGCATCAATATCGGTTCTCGCCTCCGTTCGTTATTATTATCATTATCATGTTTCAACAAAGAACTGAATTTGTCAGAGGTGGCGGCTTTTTCCTAAACAAATTCAATTCATACAGGCCGTTCAGCGCGGAGTTTTCACAAGAAATTGCTTGACACCTGAAGCTTGTTCTGATATAAACTCTGCGGCTTTACGAAATTCTCAAGTTATAATTTTCGATCTTTATAACCTATGGCAGGTGAGACAGAATGGAAGCCACTACACAAAAAGGGACGTTCAGCGGAGGCGTGCATCCCGCTGACAACAAATACCTTACCGCACAGAAGCCCGCAATTCCCGCTGCAATCCCCAAAAGAGCTGTTATCCCCTTGAGTCAGCACATCGGAGCGCCCACCAAGCCACTCGTCGTAATCGGACAGGAAGTAAAAAAGGGCGAGAAGATAGCTGAGACAACCGGTTTTGTTTCCGCGCCTGTCCATGCTTCCATCTCGGGCAAAGTGGTCGCTTTAGGCGCGTTTCCTCATTCGCTCGGTATAAACATTCCGGCCGTTGTCATAGAAAGCGACGGCAAGGATGAATGGATTTCCGGGCTGAAGGAAAACGCGGATTACAACGTGCTGAGTCCCGATGAACTCAAGAAAATCGTCCAGGAAGCCGGCATCGTAGGCATGGGCGGTGCGACCTTCCCAACGCATGTCAAACTGGCGCCACCGAAGGAAAAACCGATCGACGTCCTTATTCTGAACGGCGCAGAGTGCGAACCGTTTCTCACGTCCGACCACCGCCTGATGCTCGAAAGGCCGAAACAGATCATCGAAGGTCTGAAGATCCTCATGAGGATACTCGGCGTGACAAAAGGCTATATAGGCATTGAAGACAACAAACCCGATGCCATTGAGACCATGGCTAGGGCTGCGGCCGAGTCTCCGGAAGTGAAGGTATGGCCCCTCAAGGTCAAGTACCCGCAGGGCGCCGAGAAGATGCTGATAAAGGCTATTTCGGGGAGGACCGTGCCCGCAGGCGGACTGCCGATGGATATAGGCGTAGTGGTCCAGAACGTCGGGACTGCCGAGGCTATCTATAACGCGGTCCGCTATGGAAGGCCTCTCATCGAGCGTTACGTCACCGTGACCGGAAGAGGGGTCAAGGATCCGAAGAATTTTCTGGCCAGGATCGGCACGCCTTTTTCCCAGCTCATTGATGAAGCCGGCGGAATGACCGAGGAAGCTGCCAAGGTGATCGCGGGCGGACCGATGATGGGAATGAGCCAGTACACGCTGGAAGTCCCGGTTATCAAGGGAACCTCGGGCATCACGGTTCTCCCGAAATCGGAAGTCAATACGAAGTCCTATGGCCCCTGCATCCGCTGCGGCAGGTGCATAGACGCATGCCCGATGAAGCTGCAGCCTTCCATAATCGGGCTGTATATCGAGAAGGGCCATTATGAAGATGCGAAGCTGTATAATCTGATGGATTGTTTCGAATGCGGTTCCTGTTCGTTCGGATGTCCGGCAAACCGGCCGATGGTGCAGTGGGTCAAGAAGGCGAAAAAGGAACTTGCGAAGAAAAAGAACTGAATTGAGGACAAGCACCAAATCCCAAGCATCAAATAACAAATAAAGTAGACGCAGCAAGCACCAAATAGCAAATTTTTTGAAATTGATAATTTGAATTTGGATATTATTTGTTTGAGTTTTGGAATTTGGAGGAGTTAAAGAGATGGAAGCAGCCGTAAAACCTGCAGATAAAGAACAGCCAAAACTGATCGTCTCGATCGGGCCGCACATGCGCGCCGAGGAAAGTACCGCTAAGATCATGTGGACCGTCAGCGGCGCTCTTCTTCCCGCGGCCCTGATGTCCGTGTATTATTTCGGCGTGCCGGCTGCGATGGTCATACTCGTTTGCATTGTGACCGCACTGCTTTCCGAGGCGGGTTCTCAGTGGATACTAAAGAAACCGCTCACGCTTTCGGACGGAAGCGCTTTTCTGACAGGCCTGCTTCTGGCTATGAACCTGCCCTCGAACGTGCCGCTCTACATCCCGTTTGTGGGGGCGTTCGTAGCGATCTTCATAACCAAGCACCTCTTCGGCGGGCTGGGGTCCAACATCTTCAACCCTGCCTTGATAGGCAGGGCATTTGTGCTTATCAGCTTTCCGAAACTCATGACCACCTATGCGGCTCCGGTGGCAAACTTCATGGGAGTTGACGCCAAGACAACTGCCACCCCGCTTGTCCTCCTGAAGGAGGAAGGCATGGCCCGACTTCTCGAAATTTTCCATACCAAGGCCGATCTTTATCGTGACCTGTTCCTCGGCAACCGGGCAGGTTCATTGGGCGAGACGTCCGTGATCGCGCTGCTCCTGGGGGCCGGTTTCCTCCTGCTGAAACGGTACATCACATGGCATATCCCTGTTTCGTTCATAGCAACGGTCGGCCTTCTTTCATGGATTGTGGGCGGCAAGGAAGGTCTTTTCACGGGCGATGCCGTTTTCCATATGATGTCCGGAGGCCTTATCCTGGGCGCTTTCTTCATGGCTACGGATTATGTAACGGGTCCCTCGGTTCGAAGCGCACAGGTCGTATTCGGCATTGCGTGCGGCGCCCTTACCGTATTGATACGTATCAAAGGCGGGTATCCGGAAGGCGTCATGTTCGCCATTCTCCTGATGAACTGTTTTGCGCCGCTGCTTGACCGCGGCATGAAGAGCAGTGTCTTCGGGAAAGCAGAGGCCAAGGGGGTGAAGAAATGAAGGAGATGCTGAAAATAACCCTGAGCCTTGTTTTGATCTTTATCGGCGCCGGCTTGATCATGGGTCTTACATATAAATACACGTCGCCCGTGAGATACCAGGCCGAAAAAAGAGAAAAAGAACTGGCGCTCAAGGAAATGGCACCCGATGCTACCGACCCTATCAAGGTTGCGGGCACCTGGTCGGCCCATGAAAAAAAATACGAGTATTTCTCGGCTACAGCGGCCGGGAAACCGGTAGCCTTTATCGCGAGCACGGCCGGGAAAGGGTATTCAAGCTATATCCAGATGCTCGTATCTCTCGATAACGAGATGAAGATCAGGGACATTAAGATCCTGCATCACGCCGAAACGCCGGGCCTGGGAGACCAGGTTGAAGACAGACTGCTGTTCCTCGACCAGTTCAAAGGAAAAGCCCTCTCGCAGATCGTCCTCATAAAAGGAGAGACCAAGGAGAATATTCAAGCAATATCGGGCGCCACGATATCGAGCCGGGCTGTTACGAACGGCGTTAAAGACGCCGTGCAGACGCTTGTGGACAAATACGCATCCGGTCTTACGACTGCCGCACAGGAGGTGGCAAAATGAGCAATACGGTCAGTTACGGGACCATATTCAAAAACGGCATTTTCGGTGAAAACCCGGTTTTTCGCCTTGCTCTTTCGCTCTGTCCGGCCGTGGCCGTTACCAGCGGAGTAAAGAACGGCTTTCTCATGGGCGTGGCCGTCCTCTTCGTTATGACCATGGTCAACGGCACCGTTTCCCTCCTCAGAAATTATATTAATCCGAAAGTCCGCATTCCTTCGTATATGTTCATCATCGCCACATGGGTCACGGTCACCGACCAGGTGATGGCAGCCACCCAAAGGGCGGTTTACAAGGACATGGGACTCTACATCATGCTGATCGTTGCTTTTGCCATCGTGCTTTCCCGCGCGGAAATGTTCGCGAGCAGGAACAAACTCCTACCCTCGATGGTTGACGGGGCTGCGATGGGTCTGGGCTTTCTTCTTGCGCTGGTGCTGCTCGGAGTGTTCAGGGAGTTTCTCGGAAAGGGTTCTCTCTGGGGTTACCCGATCCTCGGACAAAAGCCGCTTCTTATCATGATCTTGCCCACAGGCGGGTTCTTTGCCATGGGTCTCATGATGGGCTGGCTGAACTGGATCGATCGGAAGTTCTTCGGCGGGACAGGAGCGAGCAGCGGAGGACATTAACGCTGAGAAACGCGTAATTGGAAATTGTAAATTGAAAATTGCAAAATTCAAAATATTTGGCTTCTGATTTCAGTATGCAATTTACAATTGCATTTTGCAATTTGAAATGTTTTTTAGCACGGAGGGTTATTCATGTGGGAAAAAGTTTTAACGATATTCATAGCGTCTGCGCTCATCAATAATTTCGTATTTTCCCGATATCTCGGTCTCTGTATCTTTTTCGGAGTCACCAAGAAAATGGAGACCGCGGTAGGGATGAGTTTTACCTTTACAGCCGTGATGTTGATCGGGGCGGCGTTGAACTGGTTCATCTACCAGTATATCATGATCCCTCTCCATCTCGGGTTCTTGAAAATCGTTATTTTCATCGGCGTGGTCGCGGCCTTTGTCCAGGCAGCGGACACCATCATGAAAAAAGTTACGCCGGCATTGTATTATAAACTCGGGATTTACCTTGCGCTGATTGTGACGAACTGCATCATTCTCGCGGTACCCCTTATCAATGCCGATGAACACTACGGTTTGTTCGAGAGCATGGCGCTTGCAACCGGATCCGGGCTCGGCTTCAGCCTCGCTCTTATTATCATGGCCAGCATCAGGGAAAAACTGGAGCTGGCGGATGTTCCGAAGTCGTTTCAGGGCCTTCCGATTTCGTTCGTCCTGACCGGGCTGATCGCTCTCGCATTTTTAGGCTTTTCCGGAATGATCACGCTGTAATAATAAAATTCTGCCACGAAGACGCGAAGAAAACAAGATATGCGGTTAAAGCGGTGGTGGCGGTAAATAAAGGTACAAAACCATGTATGAACAATTAAGCAATCTCCTGATCAAAATATTTTTCGATACATTGAGCATATTCGCAAACAGACTGGTCCCCCAGGTAGGCGTGGGCGGTTCGGCTGAGTCGCTCGAGTTTGTGCCCTGGGACTACGTAGGATTCGGGCTGGTCGTGCTTGCGGGACTTGGAATCATTTTCGGCATCGCGCTGGCCATTGTAGCTGCCAGGTTCGTCGTGAAAGTCGATCCGAAGGTAGAGAAGGTTCGCGAAACGCTTCCGGGCGCAAATTGCGGCGCCTGCGGATTTGCGGGCTGCATGGGATATGCCGAGGCGGTCGCAGGCAATCCCGACGTTGCGGTAAATATGTGCGCCCCGGGCAAATCGGCCGTGGCCGAGAAGATCGCCGACATCACCGGCAAAAGAGCCGAGAAGGTTGAACCGAAGATCGCGCGCGTATTCTGCCAGGGCGGAACTTCGCTCACTCAGAGGAAATTTATTTATACCGGCGTTCAGGACTGCACCGCAGCGGTGCTTGCCGCCGGCGGAGACAAATCCTGCGAGTTCGGCTGTCTCGGATACGGGACCTGCATGCGGGCCTGTCCTTTCGGAGCGATCACGATGAGCGCCGACAAGCTGCCGCTCATCGATCCGGACAAGTGCACTGCCTGCGGAAAATGCGTTGCGGCCTGCCCGAAACAGGTGATAGAACTGGCGCAGGCGTCAAAGGCAGTCGTAATCAGCTGCCACAGCAGGGACAAGGGCGTAGATACGAAGAAGAAGTGCCAGGTAGGGTGTATTGGGTGCGGCATCTGCGTAAAAACATGTCCGGTAGACGCAATCAAGGTGGATAATAATGTCGCCCGGATAGACCACGCCAAATGCATCGTGTGCGGGCTGTGCGTTAAAAAATGCCCAACGAACGCTATCAGGGATTACATCCCGGTCCGTCCCAAAGCATATATCGATCCGGCAAAATGCGCGGGGATAGATGTTTGTAAGAAGGTATGCCCGGTCAGCGCGATTTCCGGAGACGTGAAAGCAGGGCATGTCGTGAATCAGGGAAAATGTATCGGGTGCCGGATGTGTGAAGCGCGCTGCGCGAAAAAAGCGATCACCATGGTCGCTGTGCCGGCCGGCGCGGTGAGAAAGAAAGAAAAAAAAGAACATCAGCCGGTCGGGGCATAACGCCGGCAGTCGCGACCAGCGGCCTCAATATAAGTGCTACCATTCCAGGGATGCGATTATGCATCCCTTTTTTATTGGTATACCGGTTTCTTGCCGGTTTTTTTTCTTGACAAAATAAACTGCTTAAGATAAAAACAAATTCACTCTTCATCATGATATACTATTCCCGGAGGTGGCAGACATGAACCCTGATGATATAAAGTATCATAGAGAACATGCGTGGGTGCGCGCGGAAGGAAGAAAGGCTACAGTTGGAATCAGCGACTTCGCGCAACAGCAGCTCGGGGACATTGTCTATGTGGACCTGCCCGAAATTGATACCGAAGTCGATGCCGACTCGGAACTGTGCGAAATAGAATCCACAAAGGCCACATCACCGGTAGTAAGCCCGATATCCGGTACGATACTGGAAGTAAATGAAGACCTTGCCGACTCTCCTGAAATTATAAACGAGGATCCCTATGGCAATGGCTGGCTGATTGTGCTCGATATGACCGATTCCTCAGAATTGAACGACCTCATGACGAAAGCCGAGTATGAGAAGTTTCTGAAGGAAGAGGAGGGTAAATAGGAAGCGGGCTGTACTTCTCAAGGTCTGCACGAAAGCGCCCAACGGGAGAGTTTATTGCTCTCCTTTTTTTTCGCTCTGTACAACTTAGACGGAACAATGCCGTCAAAAAATCCTCCTAACCTCTTTTCCAATAGGGGGAATCTACCCTCTATCGTTGTGGCGCTCAACCTAGTGTAGTGTCTCTTAAATGGACGGTGTTATGATGATTTCTCATCGAATACTTATCTTCGCATAAATATTTGCTGATGAATTTGTAGGGCGACCCTTTAGGGTTGCTGCTGTTCCGGCGCTTTCAGCAAGGCTAAAGCCTTGCCCTACAAGTTTGGCTGCGGCCTACTGCCGCGCTATGATAACACCAGTCGTTTGTGAGACACTACACTAGGTGGAGATTCACCCTCTCCTTAACGTTCTTTCGCGCATGAAAACCTCATCCCTGTACAAAGAAAAGCAAGTAAAATGATTTTCAGAGAGGTGCACATATGCCGCTAAAATTGACGATCATCGGCGCGGGACCGGGCGGATACGTAGCAGCGATCCGCGCTGCTCAGATGGGAGCTCAGGTGACTGTCGTCGAAGACGCCGAGGTCGGCGGCACCTGCCTGAACCGCGGGTGCATCCCGACCAAAACACTGATTGCGTCGGCGCAGGCCCTGACGCATGCGAGGAGCGGCGCCCAGTTCGGGCTGGTGTTTAGCGGAGATGTCTCCTTTAACCTGGAAAAGATCAGGGAACGCATGAACAAGGTGGTTTCTACTCAGGTCAAGGGCATCAAAGCTCTCTTCAAGGGCAATGGAATTACGCTGGTCGACGGACGCGGTTCTCTTCTTTCAGCCGGCCTGGTTGGTGTGCGGCGGACGGACGGAACACATGAGGAAATTCCTTCGGATAGAATAATTATCGCCACAGGGTCGAGACCGGCGAAACTGCCCGGCTTTGATTTCGACGGCAAAGATATAATGACCAGCGATGACGCAGTGCGCCTTGATAAAATCCCGACAAGTTTGATCATTATCGGCGCAGGTGTAATCGGCTCCGAATTCGCCTTCATTTACGGAACCTACGGTTCACAGGTAACGATTCTTGAAATGATGCCCCGGGCCTTGTCCACGGAAGACCCCGAAATATCGTCTCTCATCGAGCGTGAATTCAAAAAAGCTAAAATCAAGCTGATCGCTTCAGTGCGGGTTGAAAGGCTTGAGAAGGAGAGGGACGGATCGATCAGGGCGCAGCTCAGCAACGGCAGTCAAATCAACGCCGAAAGCGTCCTTGTTTCGATCGGAAGGAGTATGAACTCTGAAGGGCTCGGTTTGGAAATAGCCGGCGTGGCCAAGGGCGCACGAGGCGAGATATCGGTTAATGAGAAGATGCAGACAAATGTGCCGACCGTGTACGCGATCGGCGATGTAACCGGGAAAATGATGCTCGCGCATGTTGCATCGCACCAGGGTCTCATTGCCGCTGAGAACGCTCTCGGAGGCGATGCAAAAATGGATTATAGTGTTATTCCCGCCGGTATCTTTACCATGCCGGAAATCGGGAGCGTGGGACTGAGAGAGGACCAGGCGCTTGAGAAAGGGGTCAGGGTGAAGATCGGCCGTTTTCAGTACCGCGCACTCGGAAAAGCCCATGCAATGGGTGAGATCGTTGGGATGGTGAAGGTAATCGCCGATTCCGCAACCGATAAACTGCTCGGGGTCCATGTGTGCGGAGCACACGCGTCGGACATCGTCCACGAAGGGGCGCTTGCCATGAAGGCCGGTGCGACCGCCAGGGAACTGGGCAGCATGATTCACGCTCACCCGACTCTCTCGGAGGCGCTCATGGAGGCGGCCGAGGACGTTCATGGAAACGCTATTCACGTTCTGAAGTCCGAACAGTAAGAAAATGATTAAACAACACCTGCACAAAAATCAAAGGCCGGGTAATAGTACCTGGCCTTTTGATTTTGATTCCCTTACAATAAATCCAGTCGATGTCGGTTCTTCGGTTGCGAGGCTAAAAAAAACTAGAAATTATTGCAAATTGGTGTTAGATTATATATCATACTTTTGTTAGAGAAAATACTACAAGTAAACAGCACGTTTTCCACTATGGAAAAAAAATCAATCATCGCGGTCCTTGTATCCGTAGTAATTCTGCTTATTACTATTGGTTTGTATGTGCCCGGCTTATTTGAAAAGCCGGAGTTGTTCCTGTATGATGTAAAATCCAAGCTCTTCCGGTCCGATAAACTTCCTCCAAACAATATAAAGGTAATCCTCGTTGACGACGCATCGCTCAAGGCGCTGGAGGCTATTGCAGGACGGTGGCCGTGGCCGCGCGCTATCTGGGCCGATCTTCTTGAATTCCTCTCTTTGGGAGGACCCCGAGCCGTGCTCTTCGATATCCTGTTTACGGAGCGCACGGATGAAACGAGCGACATGGCGCTTGCTGAAGCCACGGCGGCTGCCCGGAATGTCTACCACAGCATGATCATAAAGCGGGAAACAGCGGACGATGAGCGGCGAAACAACATGCAACTGGCTCTGCCGATGCCCGTTGATTTTGTCGAGCGGAACGCAATTAAAGTTCTTTCAGGTTCTTTGGGCGTAAAAAGCGACAGCCAGAACAACGACTTTACCCTGCCTCTTGAGGCGGTCAGGTCTGCGGCAAAAAACATTGCAGTGGTCGAGTTTACGCCCGACAGCGACAACGTGCTCAGAAGAACCAGGCCGCTTCGGGAATATCAAGGCAGGCTTTACCCGGTGCTTGGGCTAGCGCCGTTTATCGATGAAAAGACGAAGGTTTCCATCGGGGAACATTCAATTGCCATCAATGACCGCATTCTTCCCCTTGATGAAAAAGGCAATTACCTCATCAATATGGTGGGCATCGATAAAGTGCAGCCGTATTCCATAGGCGGGATATTCGCATCACTGCAGAAGATACGAAACGGCGAGATCGAAAACCTCATGGTAAACCCGGAAGAATTCAAGGACGCCATCGTATTTATCGGTGCGAGCGCGGTAGGGGCGTCGGACTTGAAGGCGACGCCGCTCGCATCGAGCACTCCCGGCGTGATTCTCCATGTGGCGCTGGCCGGGAACTATCTCCAGAATGATTTTCTGAAACCCGCTGACCGCCGGATTACGTTTCTTACTATATTTATCGGGGCTTGCCTCACGCCGTGGATCGTGTTCTATACCAAGCGGTTCGTAATCCGCGCTTTCTTCCCGCTCTTCATGCTCGCATCGTATGTGGGTTACTCCTTCTTTGCTTTTAAAGCGAATCTTATCATGGATGCCGTGCCCTTCATTTTTTCAACCGTGTCGAGCAGCTTCCTTTCTTTCGGCTACCTTACCTTCACGGAAGCAGCAGAGAAGCGCCGCGTCTCGCACCTGTTCACCCAATATGTTTCCAAGGACGTTCTGCACGAGGTACTGCATAACTACAAGGAATACCAGAAATCGAGCGCCGGACAGAAGATTAATATGACAGTGCTCTTCTCGGACATCAGAGGTTTTACTACCATGTCTGAGACGACGCCTCCTGAAAAGATCGTTGAAATGCTGAATGTTCATTTTTCCGCTATGGCCGATATCATCCTGAAACATAACGGGACTATCGATAAATATATAGGCGATGCGATCATGGCTTTCTGGGGCGCGCCGGTAAAGACGGACAATCATCCCGAACAGGCCGTCCTGGCAGGCCGGGAAATGCTGGCCGCTCTCAAAGATGTAAACAGAACTCTTAAGGAGCGGGGGTTCGAACTGGAAGTCAAGATCGGCATCGGCATAAATACCGGCGTTGCGACGATCGGTGAAATCGGATCCGAAAAAAAGAAGAACTACACGGTGGTGGGCGATACGGTAAATCTTGCGTCGCGGCTCGAAAGCATAACGAAGGAATATAAAAGTCCTCTGATCTTCTCCGAATATACATATGAAAAGGTAAAGGACAAGTTCGACTGCAAACTTATCGGGAACGTGAAAGTAAAAGGCAGGGAACAGCCGGTGACGATCTATACGCTGGAATAATGCGGTTTATCTGGTTTGTCTGGTTCATCTGGTTGTTTGGTTTAAACCGAACGAACAAAGAAACCAAAGAAACTTTACAAACTGAAACAGGAGGTGCATGATGAAAAAAAGTTTATTCATTCTTGCTGCATTCGTAATGGTCCTTACCGTTTCAATTGCTCAGGCGGATGAAATTTACTACGTGCAGAGCATGAAGGCAAAAGTGATGTCCGAGCCATCCTTCAAGTCGAAGGTTATCGCGGAAATCGGCAAGGGTTTCAAATTGAGTGCTTCAGTGAAAACAGGCACCTGGATCAAGGTAACCTATGGCGGCATGCAGGGATATGTAGCCGGCCTGCTGGTTTCGTCGCAGCCGCCGCTGCAGAAAACCTCCATGATCAAGGCAAGTGATTCTGAAATAAACCAGGGCGTCCGGCGGCGGGCCTCTACGTATACCAGCGCAGCCGCGGCCAGGGGCCTCACCCACGAAGATCGCAAACGGTTGAGCACCGAAGAAGAAGTGAATTATGCCGCTGTGGAAAAGATGGAGACTGTAACTTTCACGAGTGATGAAGTGACCAGGTTCATCGAGGGGGGCAGGTAATGAAAAAAGGCATTTTCTCGATTTTACTATTTCTGATCGGAATGCTGATTTCCTTTGGGCCGGCGCTGGCCGCGGACGAAAACTGGCGGCAGAGGCCTTCATCCGGAGAAGTCGTAACCACGAGCGATATAACAGCGGAAATAGAATTCGGCAGAGAAGTCGCGGCCAGAATCCTTGGCAGATATAAAGCGTATAATGAGACTTCTCTGCTGAAGTATGTAAATCTCGTGGGGCTTTCCCTGACGCGCAATGCGGGCAGGCCGGAGTTGGAGTTTCGATTCATGATACTCGACACCGAGGACATCAACGCATATGCGGCACCGGGCGGGTACATTTTCGTCACCAAGGGCGCCCTGCAGTTGATGAAGGACGAATCGGAACTTGCCGGCGTACTGGCCCATGAAATCACCCATGTAACCGAAAAACACGTGGTAAAAGAACTGAACATAAAAGGAAGCGAAGATTCGGCCACGTCAGGTCTTGCCAGGCTGGTTGGCGGCAGCTCTGAATCCGCGAGGCTTGCTTTTTCGCAGGCTGTCGACAAGGCCCTCGGCATGCTTTTCCTTGAAGGATATAAGAGAGAGGACGAGGTTCAGGCCGATAAAGTTTCTGTGATCATCACGGCCCTGACCGGTTATGATTCAGGCGGACTGGCACGGTACCTTGAAAGGATTGGCGCCATCAAGGGCAAGGCCACAGAAATTATCGACAGAACGCATCCGGCATTCGATACAAGGACGGCTTTGATCAGGAACACGATGAGCGGCGAAGGCATAGACGGGGCCGGCATGAAAACGAACAAGAAACGCTTTGCTGCAGAGATTAAAAATCTGAAATAACATTTATGTATGTGAAGGTTATTTAACGTTAAAGTTAAGCTCGGGGGATGGAATGAAAAGCGTGAAGCGCCTTATTTCGGGGTTTGCCTTTATTTTGACCATGTGCGGTATCGCGAGTGCCGATGAGTTCCATTATAATAACGCGCTGATCGGAGACCGAGCGTCGGGGATGGGAGGCGCTTATACCGCAATTTCCGACGATGCAACAGGGCTCTACTACAATCCAGGCGGAATTGTGTATTCAAGCGGGAAAAACTTGTCTGCCAGCGTAAACGCCTATTACAACGTGACCAAGACCTATAAAGGCGCTATCAGCGGTTATGATTGGGAGAGAAATTCATCGGCCCTCCTGCCGAATTATTTCGGCATAGTCCAACCCCTGGGCAAGTTTAAATTCGGTTTTTCCTACGCGGTCCCGGACAGTATAAATGAAGATCAGGACCAATCTTTTTATAATCTGTCCAGCACCATATCGCGCTATATTATCAACTTTAATAACGAGGACAACACTTTCAATTTCGGTCCTTCCTTAGGTGCGGAAATCGCCAAGGATTTATCAGCCGGGGTCACCCTCTATGTGCATAAGCGAAAGGCCCAGTTTATTCTTAATCAAATTGTAATTACATCCACCGGCGGCGATGAATGGTTAAATAAATATTTCGAATTAAATGAATGGGGCGTTCGTCCTGTCATCGGTCTCATTTGGGCCCCCTTTCAGAAATTATCTCTCGGCTTCTCCGCTTCAAAGACCTACGTGACGAGCTCCAAAGCTACCGACCAGAACACCTGTTCCGACCCGACAGGAATTGGGGCTAACTGCCCCAATAGTAATCTGCTGCGTTTCCCGGACATCAGAGACAACACCGAAAGAAAATATCCGACACGGCTGGCGCTCGGCGCAGCATATTTCGCCTCAGGCAGTCTTCTCATATCAGGTGATTTAACATACTACACGTCAGTAACTGACCCGATATTCGGAAACAAGGAACCAGTCCTTAATGTGGCTCTCGGAACTGAATACTATCTCAGCAAAAATTGGGCGCTCCGCGGCGGCGTCTATACCAATATGGCAAATACACCCGATATTCAGCCAGGCGTGACCGCCATTGAAGAGCACATCGACGTTTACGGCGGAAGCCTGAGTATCAGTCATTTTACCCGTAATACATCGGTCACCTTCGGAGGCGGTCTCATCAGCGGCGATGGTAAATCCCAGATTACGGGAAGCACCAATGCGCAGGATGCATCTATTTTCGGATGGACCATCAGCCTGTCGTCGTCTTATTCTTATTAATCAATATTTGATGCCGTTCACCAACTGCTCTTTATTCTTTATTGTTTGCGCTTCTGTAGTGTTTTTCTCAATAACAGCGGGCCAACAGATTCCTCTATTACCCTTTCACCTTCTTTTCAACGGATTCGTTGCAGGATAACTGACAGAAAGTGCGCTTTTCTGTCACGATTCTCCTGACAAAACCTTTCATAAATTCAAAGTACTACGAAGACTGTTGTCATTTATGACAATTGCTATGTAATAAATTTCACACTACACTTTTATAATTGTTTGAATTAATGAGTATTTATTTCGGCATTATAATTGCTTATTTTATTTGATGTCCCACCTTTTTTTTGTATAAGAAAAATGACCTGTAATCAAAAGTTTTAATTTGCTGAAAAGAACTCAGGCTGTAAACGGGAATATTACCTTGACTATAAGCAGAACCGAATCTATATTTGCTTATACTTTGGTATACTTCCCTTTAAGAAAGGAGACAAATAGGAAAAGCTTAAAACGAACGTAAGAATTATCGACCTGCGAAAACGCATTCTCTTTTGTGAAGAGAATGAACATTTGAATCCATTTTTTATGAAAGGGGTAAGGTGATGAAAAAGATATCTTGTTTGTTGGCAATTCTTCTTACAATGGCTCTCATCATAACGTCCTGCGGCGGCGGTGGAGGCGGTGGCGGCGGGACACCTGACACTGGCGGAGGCGGAGATGGAGGCGGCGGCACAACGCCGGCTACTACAACCATTTCCGGAAAAGTGACCCTGTCGAGTACCGTATCAAAACCTTCCTACAAGTCATTGGGCGGTGCGCCGATGGGAAGACCGGGCAGCGACCTCTATCTTTCGACACTTCCTACCAGCGGTCTTAACAAGACGTTTATGGCGACTGACATACCTCTTAACAACGCCGATGTCTGGCTTTATGATGCTGATCATCCTGAATGGCTTGCTCCTATTGCGGAAACTACTGCCGACGCAAATGGAGATTACACCCTCAGCACCTTGACCAATGCGGCTCTAAATAACGGGGCATATACAGAAGGAGCTCTCATTCCGGCGGGAAAATATACCTTGGTTGCGTGGAAATTTACTCTTGGCTCGAAACCGCTCGTAGCAACACAGACTATCGTAAACAAGTACGAAAATGCGGTTACCGGAACTAACTTGGTGGCCCAGCCGAGCGATGCGGCTCCTACGGTAAGAACAATGTTCGGTTTCGGTAAAAATACGGATGGCACGCAGTCGTGGGGCAATTCAACGTCTACTTTTCCGACCAACGCCGCCATCCAGATTTCGTTCAGCATGGCAATGTGGCGTGACAATCTTTCAAGCATCAAAATATCTCCGGCCATTTCAGGTCATTGGACATTGTCCCCGGATTGGACTACGGCCACGTTTTATCCGGACGCAGGGGTGACCCTTGCTGCCAATACTGTTTATACCGTTACGGTTACAGGTGCCGACCAGGCGACTACCCTGGTGCCCGCAGTCACAAATGTGTATGGAAATGCCGTGGCATTGACGGCAGTCGGCACATTCAAGACCGCTTCCGGGACGGATACTCTTGCGCCTACCGGTGTCTGGCTCAGCCCGACTGTGGTAGAAATGGGAAGCCCGGTGGACGTAACGAAACCGATAAGGATCGGATCCAACAAAGTGCTCGATATTAATTCACTTCTTCTCGAAGGCACTCCCAGCCTTGGAGCTAAACCGGGCGTTCTGTTTGTCGGCAAAGACAACGACGGATATTATGTATACGAATTCGCCCTCGGCACACCCCTTCAGCTGGGGACCAATTACACGTTAAAAGTCTCCGGCGGGAAAGACCTTGCCGGCAATGTCATGATGGATTTAAACGGATCTCTCGGTACAATATCGGCATCCTTATCATCGGGCATAACCGCCACGGCAGACACGACGACCCAGAATGCCCAAGCGCAGGTTAAGGACGTATTCGGGAAATGGGTGCGCGGCTTCAACGACCGCAATCTGGCGCAAATACAGAGTGTCATGTCAGGCGAATTCTATATGGAATACGATACGTCACAGTATATCGACAATAGATCCGACGTGAATCGCGATGGTAAGTATTCTATAAAAGAATTCAGCGATATGCTGTCCAACGATGCATTCACGCAATGGCAGTACTGTGGGACATCCATCACGGGTGAAGTTATTGGCGACATCAATGTCGTTGGTGACACGGCCGATTTCGAATTCAAATTATCGGCAACTTCGACAGTGGCCCTGAAGGAATGCGCTGATGCGGCGCCCAAAGACTCGCTCTATACTACTCTTAAGAAGATAAACGGCGCCTGGGTGATTATTCGCGCATCGGAAGGCATCGATACCAGGGACAGGCCGATCGTCAATCCGGCAAAAGTAAACATTTACTTGAAGGAAGGGACTACGACGATAGCAAACGGAGGCAAGCTGTCTACTGCGGTAGCTGCCGGGACGACGCCGGCTACGTTCAGCTGGGATGCTGTTTCCAATGTATCGACCTATGTGGTAATTCTGGTTGATGCCCGCAATCCGGGACAGGGTATGGCATTTGCTCTGCCGAGCACGATGACGAGCATCTCGACAGACAAGGATCCCATCTCGGTCGGCGCAAAGGACGTCAGTTGCAAGTTCGGCTTCTGCGAGGACGGCGGAGGAGGCCCCAGCAATTCGCCAGGTGGTAGTACAGGCGGTGGTGGTGGAGGGAATGGACCGTTTGCTGAAGGAGGTCAGTATTATTGGGAGGTCATCGGCCTTGGCAGTATCGGGATAAATACCATCGGCAACGATCCCAAGACGGATCCCACCGCGCCCAAGACGTCAGATATCATTGCGGATATAATGGCGATCAGCAGCGTCAACAACTTCAGCGTTGACGGTATTTACAAAGAGATTACTGTCACGGTCACAGCAGCCGGTTCGACTACACCGCTTGTCTTTAACGAGAACTTCGACGGATTCGATGCCGGAGGCGCCGATTCCGTTACGATAAAAGTGCACACCATGAACCCGGATTTAGCGACCAATATGGGCTGCGCCGGGCTGAATGTGAACGGCAGCGGATCGCAGAATTATCCGCTCACGTTTACAAACGGCGACGTGACAGTGACAGCCCAGCTCTACCGGGGCTGGAGCAATATCGGGATCTGGGACTGCGCGGGACTCGGCAAGAGTTTCAGAGTCCAGACAACAGGCGGCATCCCGCCGGTAATCAGTATAACAAGCGTTGTTGACGATCTTGGTCAAGCGCTGTCAAAAGGCACTTACGGCGATTACTACAACAGTAAAGACAGCGCAACGTTTAAATCCGGCAGTAAAAAACTGACGATTACAGGCGCTGTCCTGGTAGCCGGGCTCCCGGTTGGTTCCACCCTCCCGAACCTGAACGTAAACGTCTGGAACGAGTCTCAGGCTAACTACTATGCTCAGGCGCCTGTCGATTACAGCTCAGGAAACGGGACATTCACGGTAACTGTCGAAATCTTCCAGGGAGACAACTGGCTTAACCTGGGAGGAAGTGTTTCCTCAGGAACCGGCGGTTCGATGGGGAACGGGTATAACGCAAATATGGGTGTCTATACGGATACCGGCTCGGTATATGTTCCGCCGTTCGGCAACGTAACCGTGTGGTCAACAACTACGACTACCCTGTCACCGACGAAGTCCTACGGCAACAGCACCGAATGGGATGCAACCGGGGATAGCGACTACACTGTAACCGTAACCGGCAGACTCAAAAAACCGATCGATGGGACCTACTGGATCAACAGCGAAGGAAGCAACTCCAACGGCACCTTGAAAGCCATGACCGATGGTTCCTTCAGCCTTACTGTGGAGCTTTTCACCGGCTGGAACAATGTCAGCATGAACGACGCTGACGGGAACTGGTACGGATTGAACATCTACATCACGCTGGGCAAGCAGGTGATGAAGGCAACGATCAGCACGATCAACGGCGATCCCTATACTGCGCCCACCGGCGGCATGGGCACGGCAAGCGTTACGACCTGCTCCGCAACAATCGTAGGGCAAGCCCTGGTCGGCGATGTGAATGTCAACTGGAATGGCTATGACGGCTCCACGTCTCATAGTGAATGGCAGACCGTGAAGTTGACAGGAACAGAGGGCACGCTGGGCACCTTCACCGTCACCGTTCCCATTGTCGGCGGTGCAGGAAACTATAACTACGTCGACATCAATGACGCGAATTACAAGTGGACGGGCATTTCCATAACGGGTCCCGCGAGCGGCTGTGCGTATCAGAATCCGGCTGTAACGTTAACCGAGGTCAGGAATTCGGATAACGTCCCTCTTACCGTCGATACTTATGGCAACTACGATGCAGGAGCCTACCAGACCATTACGGTAATCGGCACAACCAACAGGCCGGGCCGAACGATCAATGCTCATATAGGCGTGTGCGGTCTCAATGATGTAAAATCGGCAACCGCAGACACCACAGAAACAGCAACAGGGTCGGGTTTATACAGCTGGACCATTACCGGCATCCCGGTCTACGATAGCACCAACAGCGGATCCACCTGGATCAATATAGACGGCGGCAACTATCAAAGTAACATCAGCTTCGGCGTGAACAGCAGTAATGGTATTAAACCAACGCCCCCGATCACGGTATCCGCTGTCTCGTCTGCCGTGAAGATGGTAAATCCGTACGGCGGATGCGGCGACTCGCAGTGGGATGCGACATCAGGAACAACGTCAGTTCAGCAGGTAACCATAACCGGAAGCACGACGGCTCCTGCCGGAACAGGCAACTATATGGATTCCACCGGAGGAAACCATCAGTTCACGATTAACGCCGACAGCACATTCAGCATTACCGTGGATGTCTATGACGGCTGGAACTATGTCAGCATCAACGATTCAGCGTGGAACTACGCAGGTGTGAGCATCCAGACAGCAAACGCGAGGCCGAAGCCCCAATTCGTGACGATTACATCACCGACGAACGGAGCTACAGGAATCACCGGTGTGCAGAACGTGACCGGCACGATAATAGATGCGAATGCATCAGGATATATACCGAGCCGCGTCTATGCATGGGTCAACAGCTATGACCCGCTGACCGGTACGAGCACAAGCCAGGAGTATTCGAGCGATCCGAGAGACCAGATGGAGATGAATAAAAAACCGATCACGTTTGACGGATCCAGCTTCAGCTTCCAATTGGATTTCGGCGCTGGAACACAATTCACGATCGGAGTGAATGCCTATGACGAAGTGACGTGGACAGGTCATGGTCATAACATCGATGTGAACACTCTGTATCCGGGAACAGGGTATTACTACAAAGCGCGTGTCGCGCCCTCGAGCTCCGGAAACCAGTACCTGAAGCAGGAATCCCTGAAGCAGTACATCATGATCATGAGCAAGGATCGTTAATGTTATAGCAGTCAGTAAATCGATATCAAAGGGGGTGGGGCCTTTACCCCACCCCCTTTTTTTATATTGCGGAAAAATACAATTATTCCGAACCCGTGCAATTATCCGGTTATACTTTCAATAATGATTCTGTTTAATGTGCTCATTTTTACAATTTGACTAAAAAACGCAAATCTTTTGGTGTATATTGTTTGCCGAGGCTCAAATGAGAATGAAACAAATTATTCTATTTATTTGCATATTGTTCGTATCTGTGTGGCCGGGTACTTCCTTAGCGGCTGGGCGCAAGGCACTGCCGCCGCTTTTCGTGACCATAGCCCCGGTTCAAACTGGCGTTACGCAGTCGAGCATACAACCAGGTGAAACCCTGGATTTCCTTGTTACTGCCCGCTCGATGACGGAAGCTCCTGAAATGAGGATCAGGATAGAGCTTACAGGCGGGGCTGAACTTCTGTACGGGGGGACATCCTGGTCAGGTCCGGTCGAGAAAAATACCGAGAAGCAGATGAAGATCACGGTTCGTACTCCGGCCAAGGGTAAAGGCGGAATCAAGGCATCTATCTCTCTTCCCCATGACAATAAGCCAGGGTTCAGAGTTGAGACCACGTATATTCTCGGTCCTGATACAGATAAGAAGCCGCACCGGGAGCCCCGCATCAAAAAAGACAAACGTGGCAGGGACATTATCGAGTCAAACTGATTAAACCCGTAATCATAATTATATCGAAGGTACCGTATTGATGAATCGCAAAAATGTTTTTATTCTCTTTATTCTTGCCGCTGTGCTCATATTTCAGGACGGCTGCAGATCGAAACATTCCGCGGATCCGTCTCCACCGGGAAGCACATCCGGGTTCTCGGCTCCAGCTGCTGTTAGTGTCGTAGCCGGCGACGGGAAAGTAACCCTGAGTTGGCGGGGAGTTGAGGGCGCGACTTCGTATAAGGTTTATATGGCCTCCCAGACTGGTGTGAAAAAGACCAATTATACGAATTTGACTGACGGCGTATCAGTTTCCGGAGCAGTAAGCCCCTACGTTCCCACAGGCCTTTTGAACAACAAAACTTACTATTTTGTAGTCACAGCTTTGAATGGATCCGAGGAAAGTGCGGAATCGCCGGAAGTTTCAGCGACCCCGGAAGCCGGGTTGGCAGGCCCGATATTGATCAGCGGAACCGTTCAGTACGAAGATAGGGAGTACAACATGTCCGGGTTTACCTTAAGGACAGGATATTACAAGCCTGTCCGGCTTGCCGACATTGAACTCGTTGATTCATTCGGCACAGTGTTAGCTTCCGGTATTACCGGCACGGATGGCACATATAGCTTTCTCGTTTCCCAAGGCAGCGACCCTGTTTATGTACGGGTCATATCGTCGATGTCGTTCGGCGGTTCTCCTGCTATCGACGTGAAGGATCTCACTACTGCTAATGCTCTTTATAGCTTTGCAAGCGGCATTTTTACGCCTACGGGCACATCCGTCGTGAATATATCGGTTCCTTCAGCAGGCGACGCTGGTGGAGCATTCAACATCATGGATGTCTATACAAATGCCTTCCAGTTCATGCACAGTCTTGGCGTAAGTCCTCCCGCCATAGTAGCATTCTGGGCAAAGGGCAATCAAAATGGGACTTACTATTGCACCGGCTGCGGAAACGACGGAATTTACGTGCTTGGCGGGGATGGTAACGGTGATACTGACGAATACGACGATGATGTCATCCTGCATGAACTCGGACACTTTATAGCTGATAAATTTTCACGCGACCAGTCCCCGGGCGGGTATCACTATCTAACCGATAACGACCAGGACCTGCGGCTCTCCTGGAGCGAAGGCTGGGGAAATTTCTTCCCGTCAGCTGTCAAGAAATGGCTCTTATCGAACGACGCTTCCCGCTTGTCTACCACTGCATCAATGCCGTTTTCAGGGTATGTTGATACGGCCGGCAATTACGCGCAGATTCCATTCGATTTTGGAAATCCTGGAGGTTCACCGTTTTACTATGCTTCCAGCGAAGTTGCTGTTGCTAATGTGCTGGTCAATCTGCTCAGTAACTACACTATGCAGCCGATTATGGACATCCTTCAATCCAATGCCTTTAAAACTGCAGCTACGCCCGTAAATGTTGAATTATTATGGGACAGCTGGCTACAGAGGCCTTCAATAGCATCGGAAATAGCTACTGTCCGCTCAAAATTTGAGGACAGGGGAATTCGATATCTGGAAGAAGGATATGACAGCCCGATCTCTGCGTTAGCATATTCGGTTCCTGTGAGTCTTGGACTTTATCCTGCCGGTTCTGCCGATTACGCAAAGTTTACCGCAAACGGAACCAGCAGTTACACGATAACAACCACAGGTCTTTTAAACGGTGCAGATACCTTTGTTGAGTTGATGGGCCCGGAGGGAACAACACTGCTCGATTCAAACGACAATACAGGAAGAACCACTCCTTACCCTTATAATGAGCCCTTTAACTGCTCTTCCTACGACTATGCATGTCATGAAAACGGCGACGATTTACTTGCCTCAAAAATTTCGACAGGCACTCTGCCTTCGGGTACGTACTATGTAAAGGTCACATCGACGCCGTATTCTCCCAAACCGCTATCTGCCGGTAAATACGGCAATTATACTCTCACAATAAAATAACCGTAACACAAAAATGCAATTCCTTGCGTGTTAACTCACCATTAATTACAAAAAAAGTGATTAGTACCTTGACTGTATCTTAATTGCACGATAAATTTGTTCTAATATTTAATCATTATGCCGCAAAAGGGAGGATGCCGAAATGTTCAGGAGAATCACAATAGTTAGATTATTAAGTGTTCTGTCGGTAACTGCTTTATTGGCTGGATCAATATTGTCATGCAGCGGAGGCGGGGGCGGCAACGATGGAGGCGGGCAGGTCACCTATACTAACGCCACCCAGGCCTCATCTTCTACAAAGGCCGTAACCGGCGCAGTAACGTTGACATCGACGCTTGATCAATCTTCCAGTATGGCGAGCAGTGAAGTTCCGTCCTATGCTCCGAAGAAAAGAGGTAAGGCTGTTAATACCGATGCAATCGCATATCTCGACCCACGGCTAAAAAACGTGGTAGATAAGATGGTTGCCGACCTCAAGCTTCCTGTAATCGGGAGCGCTGTTCAGAAAAGCCGTTCTTTAAAAACAATGAACGCGACCTCAATCTCTATATCGCCCACAACCTGCGCAGGAGGCAGCGGCACGTACTCGGTTAGCGGCTCGGATACATCTGTGCCGGGATCTTATGATGAAGACACTGCAACGATACAATTTACAAACTGCAGGCAAAGCACCTCTACGACCTACACGGTCGTATCCGGAACATTACAGCTCTATCGTAAACATTTACTCGATAATTCGTCCAACATAGAAAACATGACTGCCACTAATTTTACGGTAAAATTGTACCTCAGCGATACCTTATATTCTACAGATGTATTAAACGGAACGTTTAACAACACGAATAACTTAACCAGCGGAAGAAACGACGCAAACGGATCATTTACTGAAACGGGCAGCGGAGGCGATATCGCCACCTTCAGTTTCAACAATATCAGCGATGTCTGGACCTCAGCAACGACGACAACGAGCGGCACGGTCACAACGGACGAAGACACGTTGAATGGAAGCTTCGTCTTCGATTATTCAAGTGGCGGCAGCAGTATCTTTGCCATGACAATCTCACTCTCCAATCTGAAAGACAAAGTGCGCACGAATGCAGATCTAAGCACAGATGAATGGATCGACGGAAGTATCGGGCTTTCCTGGCAGCCTGATCTTAGCCAGTATGGATGTGTTCCGGGTACGATCACGATCGGTACGGGAGTCGCAACTCCCATACATACCCTTTCGGGGGCAGAATGTCCGGCGTCCGGCACGGTCACGGTCAACAATGCGACGATCGTTTTTGGATCTCCTGTAACGGTTACCGTCGGATCGGATGTGAAGACATTCAGCAGTTGTACGCTGATGGGCGGGGATTCCTGCACTTTCTAAAAGGAGAATGCGGCGTGATTTCAAACAGAGGGGACGGCATTTCCCCTCTGTTTTTATTTCTGCTTCGATTCCTGCCAGAGCTTTTCCATCTCATCAATCGTCATATCGCTCAGGGATTTTCCGGCACCTGCCGATTTTTCTTCAATATAGCGAAAACGGCGGATGAATTTGCTGATCGTTTTTCTTAAGGCGTTTTCAGGGTCAACGTCAAGGAAGCGCGAAAGATTGACGAGCATAAAAAAGATGTCGCCCAGCTCTTCTTCTATTTTCGCTGCATCGCCGCTCTGGAGGGACTCCTTGAACTCCGCGAGCTCCTCGTCGAGCTTCGGGAGCGCCTCATCGATCCTGTTCCAGTCGAATCCGACGCGGGCTGCCCGTTCCTGGAGCCGGTGCGCCCGAATGAGCGAGGGCATGCTTTTGGGAACGCCTTCAAGGACCGACTTCCTCTGTTCGTAGCCTTTTTCCTTCTTCTTGATCTCTTCCCAATTGGCGAGGACTTCCCGGTCGGTCGTGAGCTTTTCATTACCGAAAACATGAGGGTGCCGCCGGATCATCTTTTCCAGGTTCACCGACAGGATGTCGTTCATCGTGAACTGGCCTTTTTCCTCGGCAAGGCGGGCATGGAATACGATCTGAAACAGGAGATCGCCCAATTCCTCCTTTACCTTATCGGGAATGCCCTCATCGATGGCGTCAACCACTTCGTAGCATTCTTCTATCAGGAACGGTTTCAGCGAATCAGACGTCTGTTTGGCGTCCCAGGGGCACCCTTCCGGCCCGCGAAGAGTGGCCATGAGAGCTATGAGTTTATTAAAATTGTCTGTCATTTCAAACTCCTGATATTAATCGGAAAATGAGTAATGGTGATTGGATATTTACCCTTGCTCAGTATAGTCACATGAATGCCTCGGGGCAAGCTTTTTTGTTGAAAGCCATATTTCGATATGGTATCTTACGAAGCATATGTAAGCCCTAAACCCGCGATTCTGAAAGGAGTTCGAACATGCTGAAACGATTCTCATCCGCGATTCTGGTTTTGTCCGCATTTTTTCTTCTTAGTGCCATGGGGGGGAAGGGCGGAGGGTTCGACCGGGCCCCGCGGGTAGATAAAAATTTCTCGGTCACGGTGGTTGACGCGTCGGGCCACAAGATTGAGGGCGAGAAATTCAGCTGTGAGGGCAGAATTCGGTTTTCGGGATACATGGGAATGGCTGAAGTGAATCTGCCTTTCGAGCGTGTAAGGGAGGTAATCGTAGGAGAGAAACATGACCGCAAAATCAAAATCACAGCCCGGATGGCCGATGGGAGCGAAACAGCCCTCGACATGGACTCCGACGTGCGGTGTTTCGGCGAGGCGGGTTTCGGCAGCTTCATGCTGATGATGGAAGAGATCAAATCGATTAGTTTTAAAGGCGTGAAGCAGTAATATCGTTAAATGGTTTATTTGGTTTATATGGTTTGTCTTGTTTTAAACCAAACAAACTAAACAAACTAAACAAACCCCAATCATTTCTTTTCCTGCGTGTCGTATCGTGAACTCCGTAAACCGACAATCATCAGAGTGTTTTGACGTTGACGGCCCGCTTAAGGCCTTTCTGGACCGGGAAAATGCGGTCATCAGGGATGCGCACTTTAACGGTGCAGCCGGCACGGAGGTGGTGCAGCGCCGCACCGCTTTGATAGACCGGGTTCTTCGAAACTCCCACGAACGACTGTCTGCAGCCGGACCTATGCCGGCCCTGCTTGCCGTGGGGGGCTACGGCAGGGGAGAACTGAATCCCCATTCCGATATCGACATCATGTTTCTCTGCAGCGATGAAGAAGAAGGAAGACGCTCGCCTGACCTCCTGTATATGCTGTGGGACGCCGGGTTTGACCTGGGCTACAGTGTCCGCACCCTGAAAGAATGTGTTTTACTCGCCCGCCAGGACAACAAGATCCGGACCTCCCTTATCGAATCCCGCCTTATTGCCGGCGACCCGGCCCGGTATGAGTCATTCCTCAAAGAAATGCTCAGCGAGGTTTTTTACTGGAAGGCCGCGAGCTTTATCAACGACAAGATTTCGGAAAGGAACGCGACCCGGAGAAAATACGGCGGTTCCATCTACCTGAGAGAACCCAACATCAAGGAAGGCGAAGGCGGGCTTCGGGACGCCCATACCGCGCTCTGGGTTTCCTTCGTACACTTGCGTATACAGTCTCTGGCAGACCTCGTCGTTCAGGGAATCGTAAGCGAGGGGCAATATTCGGTCTTCATCAGATCGCGCAATTTCCTCTGGAGAGTGAGAAACGAAATTCATTACCTGTCCGGACGTAAAAATGATCACCTGACGTTCGATCTGCAGGAACAGGCGGCGCTTCATTTTCATTTCCGGGATTCTGCGCACCTGCTTGCTGTGGAGCGCTTTATGAAAGCCTACTTCATCCATGCACGGAACATACGCGAATTCTCGAATATCGTCATTGAAGCCGCTCTTCCGAAGCCCGTGCGCCGCTGGTATGAAAGAAGCCTCTCGTTTGGACCGTTTTCCCTGAACGGGAAGACGCTGGTTGCGACGACGGAGGCCGACTGCAGAGCAGAACCGTCACTGATTCTAAAAGCATTCGAAATCGCGCAGTCCCGCCACGCTTTTTTTTCAGAAAGGCTCAAAGCCATGGTTCGGGAGTGCAGAATCGAAGATGATGCACGATCATCTCCCGTTGCCTCGGCCGCCTTTCTTTCGATCCTCAATAATCCTGACAATCTGGCTGAAACAATGAGACTCATGAAAGAACTGCGTTTTCTGGGACGATATATCCCGGAATTCAGGCCGATCCAGGCGCTTGCCCGGCATGATTATTACCACCTCTATACGGTGGATGAACACATTCTTCTCGCCATAAGAAATCTGGAGGATTTATGGTCCGGGCGTTTCCCGTCCCTTGCCATGCTGAGACAAGCCCTTCGTGCCCTGAAAGAACGCTGGATCCTGTTTCTTACCGTACTGATTCATGATCTCGGAAAAGCCTACCGGTCGGAGCACGAACAGCGGGGCGTCGAAATTGCGGCAGGCATCCTGATGCGGCTTGGCGTGGAAAAGGAAGACGGGGACAGGATACTCTTTCTCGTTCAAAACCATCTGCTTATGTCAAACCTTTCCCAGCGCCGGGAGTTGAGCGACCGGAAGGTGATAGCTCATTTCGCCGGCACTGTGCGGGACTCTGAAAACCTTCGTATGCTCTATCTGCTCACCTATGCCGATATTTCAGCCACAAACCCGACAGCGTGGACTCAGTGGAAGTCGGTTCTCCTGGACGATCTTTATGTGAAGACACTTGAATTTTTAGAAAAGAGCGCCCACGCGGTCGAGCAGGAACAAACGCGCCTGGAAGCGGCAGCGGCCAGGATCAGAAACGAAGCGCAAAAATTGTTTTCGATTACGGACATTGACGAATTTATAGCGGCCATGCCGGATCAATACCTTCTCAATACATCCGCACGGAAAGCGGTTGCTCATATGGGAATGATGAAACGGCTTCAGGATGAACATCTTGTCATCCGGCACAGACAGTATCCGGAAAAAGGATACACGGAACTTATCGTTTGCGCGTACGACGCGTACGGCATGTTCTACCGCACCGCAGGTACAATCGCCGCGAAGAACCTGAACATTTTGAGGGCACAGGTATATACGTCACGAAACGGGGTAATGATAGACACCTTTCAGATAACCGACTCAGAGGGCAATATTTACCCGTACGACGACGCCTGGGAAACGCTTTGCAGGGAGCTGCAGACTGTGCTTATGGGAAAAAGCAAGCCGCCCGAACCCGGTCTCTATACTGCGATGCGCCGTTTGCCGGCGGCTATACAGTCATCCGTTGAGTTCGACAACACGAGCTCTGATTCGTTCACGATTGTCGACATAACAGCACGAGACATGGTAGGCTTTCTTTTCCGCGTCACGAGGACGCTCTATGACTTGAATCTTGACATCGCTTCAGCAAAAATTGTGACTGAAGGCGGCTGCGTCAAGGATTCTTTCTACGTAACGGACCTGCTGCGAAAAAAGATCACGGACAGCGAAAGGCTCGAAAAGATCAAAACAGCCTTGCTTTCAGTCATCGAGTAGTCTGAAAAAAAACATATTGGTTCTTCATTGTGTCTTCCTGATATAAGGAATCTTATCCCAACATTGTGAAAAAAATTATCGTTGCCATATCGATCCTGGTCTTTGTACTGCTGATTGCGGCGGAATATTACGCCCAGAGCGACCGTTTCGCGCGCAGGCTCAAACCTCTCGTGGCGGACGTGCTCAAAGCCGCGCTTGGGAACGACGTCCAGATCGGTTCTGTCCGCGCCAACTTCATTCCGATTTATATAGAGGCAAGGGACATTTCTATTACGGACGGAAAACGGGAAGAACTGGCTGCGATCCGAAAAATAAAGGTCTATATCAACCCGGTTTCGCTTCTCCTGAAAAAGATCAATATGCCATCAATCGTGTTTCTGGAGCCCCGGATTGCAATAAAGCGGGCAAAGGACGGAACTTTAAACTACACCGAGATGCTGGACCGGATTAGGCAAAACATCGGCCGAACGCCGTCCCGCAGCAGTTCGGGGTTCACGATAGTCCTTGGCGCGATTGCAGTGAACCAGGGCAGGGTTTCATTTAATGACGAACTAACAGCCACCAGTGCCTCGCTGTCCGGAATCCAGATCAGTGCGAAGGTCAGCCTGGGAAGCGACAGCGCAAGAGTCACGGTGAAAAATTGTCAAATTCGCACAACTGCTCCGGCGTACAATGAATTGGCAGGAGGACTGAAAGCGGTAATCCGCTACGAGCACGGCAGGTTCAGGGTCGAGTCGTCAGAACTCACTTCGTCCGATACCACGCTTTCTGCTTCGGGCGATCTCGGCCGCCTGCCCGATGTTGCTTTGAACCTGAAAGTCAGAATGCAGTCAGGCCTGCAAACAATCGGTAAATTTACGGATGTATTTAAAGCTTTCAAAAAAAAGGAACATAATCCGCATATAGAGGCTGAGGCAACGATTAGGGGAAACATCACCAGTCCCGCGGTTGACGGAACAGTCCGCCTGGAAGGCATTTCCTACGAAGGTCTGCTGCTCCGTGATGCCAGCGCAGCATTCAATTACGGCGATAACAATTTGAAGCTGATCGGCCGAAACTGGAAGGTGGCGAGGGCTAACAAAGATGTCATGATAGACTCGTTCGATGCAGTATTCGGCTACCGGGAACAAGGACTGGATATCCGGCATTTCCATATCCTGGCAGGCGATCTGGCGATCAGCTCTGTCGGGCAGGGCCGACCCGCAACGGGGATTTGATGTGCAGCTGCAAGCTGAATCGGGAGACCGCGGCCGGACGCTCTCCTTTCTTACATCGCTTCCGCTGGATGGCAGGATCGAAGTTTCCGGTACCGTGTCGGGCGCTTTTATCGCTCCGGCTTTCCAGGGGAAGTTGAGGGCAGGCCCGACGGCGATACGCGGAATATTGTTTAACAGGGCCGAGGGTACGGTCCGATACAGCGACAGGAAGCTTACACTTGCGTCCGTCGACATCCATCAGCAGGACTCTCATTACGTGTTCGATGGATCTGCCGATATTTCCGGCCCAGAAACGGTTTTTTCCGCCCGTCTCAAAGTGGTACGTTCGGACGTAGTCAGCGTAGTGGCCCTTTTTTACAAGCCGATTCCGCTTACCTTATCAGCCCGGGGCGAACTTTCGTTCGACGGGACGGTGGCCGATTTTACGGGAAACGGTCATCTCGAACTCGAAGCGGGAAGCGCTTACGGCGAATCTTTTTCTCGCGCGACCATTACTGCCGCTCTTTCGAAGGACAGGATCGAATTTCCCCAGGTCCACGTGGTCAAGGGCAGCGGCACGTTGAGGGGAACGGGCTGGATCGGATTCAACGGATCGTATGCGGCGCGCGTAGAAGGCAGCGGGGTAAAGCTTTCTGAAGTAGATTATCTGCCGCGATTGCCGATCGACGGAGAGTGCGGTTTCGAAATAGAATCGAACGGACCCTTCTCGCGGCCGCGCGTAGCCGCTTCACTCAAGATGGACGAGCTTCTCTATAACCACACGGGCATTGGAAGCCTTACAGCCGGACTGGAAATCAACGATCGGGTGCTTACCTTTCAGTCCGCAGTGGGGGAGGGTCGGGCAGGTCTATCTGCACGGATGGCGCTCAGTAGACCGTACAACTGGACCATGCAGGCGAAGGTCAATGCAGAGACCATAGACCCTTTTCTTGTTGCCGGGGGAAAAGAACTTCTGGGCCGTGTCAAAGTGACGGCAGATGGAAACATGAACCTGCGTGGCAGCGGCACCGAATCATCGACGTTTTCAGGCACGGCATCTTTTCGTCGTTTGAGTTTCCTGATCGGGGATTATCGCATTGAAAATTCCGCGGAAATAAACGCGTCCCTGCAGGCAGGAAAAATCATGATACATGCGCTCGATATGAATGGGCCGGGTACCAAGATCGGGGTTGCAGGAGGAACAGGATTTTTCAGAGATGCTGACCTCTCGCTCACGGGATCTGTAAATATGTCTATCCTCAGGCTCCTGTTTCGAGAAATAGAGCATGCAGACGGAATAGCTGAAGTCAAGCTTACTGTGAGAGATGAATGGAAAAACCCCGAAGTGACTGGCGAGCTGCTTGTAAGGAACGGCGAGGTCAAGATAAGAGACATTCCTCAGAAATTATCGGGCTTGAAGGGAAGGCTTACGTTTGACCGCAGCCGGCTTGTCGTGGATTCTGTTAACGGAGATTTCGGGGGCGGCATGGTAAACGCGACAGGATGGGCCCAGCTGGACGGTTTCGCTCTGAGAGATTTTTCCACAACGGCCGCTTTTGAAAACGTTACGGTACGCTACCCGGAAGGGCTTACATCGACCTTTTCCGGAAGCCTGTATTACGACGGCGACCTCTCGGAACAGTCTTTGACCGGCGATCTCATGATCAGGCGCGCCAGGTATGATAAACGGGTGGAGTGGAAGAGCATGCTCGTCGATGTCGGAAGGGGCCTCTACCAGAAAAAAAAGGCCGAGGCCGGACGGGTCGGCGATATGCATATCAACATCCGGTTTCACGGGAAAGAGGGAATACTGTTCCAGAATAATCTTGCGAAAATGCCTCTGGATGTAGATGTTTTCCTGAGGGGCACCGTGAACCAGCCGCAGCTCCTGGGCAGGGTCGCGGCGCCGAAAGGCTCCGTGTACTTTAGGAAAAACGAATTCAGGATCGTTCATGCGTCGGCGGATTTCGTGGACCCGAACAGAATCAACCCGGTGCTCGATATTCAGGCTGAGATTCGGGTCCGCGATGTTGAGCGTGAGTACCGTATCGGGTTGGCGGTTTCCGGCACCGCCGACCGTGCCGTAGTAACGCTGGTCTCCGATCCGTCACTGCCGGACTCGGACATCCTCGCGCTGCTCGCCTTGGGGAAGAAGAGCGCCGAACTCATGGGGCATGAGGCCGGCGTCGGTATGAACGAGGCAGCCTACTTTGCAACCGGGCAGTTCCAGGACATCTTTGAAAGCAGTGCCCGCAGTTTGACCGGACTCGACCGGTTCCAGGTGGACCCTTATATAAGCAAAAACGATACGTCCGTGCCGCGGGTTACGGTGGGCAAGGAGATCGTACAGGACAAGCTCTATGTCACGTATTCCTCGAACGTGGGGTCCACAACGCCGGAGCAGGTTTTTAGAATAGAATACATCCTGGACAGGCACTTTTCGCTGGTAGGTGAGCGGAATGAACTGGGAAACACCGGCGCGGACATTAAGTACAGGTTTGAGTTCAAATAAGTCCGCAAAGCGCAGAGCGAAAAAAATGAAATCGACGTATGCGCAAGCTCCATACTCCACGCGCTCTGCCCTATGCTGCTTAATGCGCTTCTTCCCAGTTTTTTCCCGCGCCGATGTCCACTTTGATATGCACTGTCAGTGAGGCAGCGCTCTCCATTTCTTCTTGAATCAGCTTCTTCATCGGCTCTATCTCAATATCCGGTGTTTCAAAGACAAGTTCATCATGCACTTGCAGAATCATCCTCGATTTCAGCTTCTGTTTCTGAATTCGCTTGTGGATGCGGATCATTGCGATCTTTATAAGATCGGCGGCGGTTCCCTGGATAGGTGTATTGAGTGCCATTCGTTCGCCGAAGCTTCGGATCGCCGCTGCCGCTGATGCCAGCTCCGGAATAAAACGGCGTCTGCCAAAGAGTGTGGTGACGAAACCCTTTAGCTTGGCTTCCCGCACTGTTGTGTCCAGAAATTCCTTTACGCCCGGATAGCGGCTGAAGTAGCTGTCAATGTAGCGCTTCGCCTCGGTGTTCGAGACGCCGATGTCCTGGGCCAGCCCGAACGCGGAGATCCCGTAAATAATGCCGAAGTTGACCGCCTTGGCCCTGCGGCGCATCTCCGAGGTGATTTCCTCCGGTGCCAGGCCGAAGATCTCGGAAGCGGTTCTCGTATGAACATCCTGGTCGTCGAGAAACGTCTGAATGAGACCCTGGTCGCCGCTCATATGCGCGAGCACCCGAAGCTCGATCTGGGAATAATCCGCGGAAATGATGCTCGCGCCTTCGTCCGCGATAAACGCTTTTCTGATCTCCCTGCCGACGTCGTTTCGTATCGGAATGTTCTGGAGATTGGGGTCGCTGCTGGAAAGCCTGCCCGTTGCGGTCACTGTCTGGTTGAACGTGGTGTGGAGCCTGCCGGTTTCCGGGTTTATCATGAGTGGTAACGCGTCGATATAGGTAGACTTGAGCTTGGAGAGCGTGCGGTACTTGAGGATTTGAGCGGGCAAGGGATGAACGTGGGCGAGCTCTTCGAGAACGTCTACGTTCGTGGAAAATCCCGTTTTCGTTTTTTTTGTGGGTGTCAGCTGAAGTTTCACGAAAAGAATATCGGCCATCTGTTTCGGAGAATTTATATTGAATTCGCAGCCTGCCAGTCCGTAGATGGCTTCGATGATCGAAGCGGTTTCCTTCTCGAGACGAACCGATAAGGTTTTAAGATATTCTGCGTCGACCTTGATTCCACTTCTTTCCATATCGGCGAGCACTTCCAGGAGCGGCATTTCCATATCACGGAACAGGCCTTCAAGGTTCTGCTCCTGGAGCTTCGGCTCAAGCACGTTCTTCAAACGAAGCGCGATATCGGCTTCTTCACACAGATACTCCGTGGCCGTTTTGATATCCACCGCGTCAAAACAGATCCGCTTTTTGCCCGTGCCTGTTATCTGCGCGTGGGTTGTAGATTTATAATTCAGATATTCAAGTGCGAGGGCCTCTGTAGTATGCGCTGTACGGCCGGGATTCAAAAGATACGACCCTATCTTAGTATCGAACGATATCCCCATCACATCGATTCCATGACGGCCGAGAACGAGGAGATGATTTTTCAGGTCTTGCCCGGTTTTTTTTATCGACGGGTCGCTGAAAACCGGCTTTAGCCGGGCCAAGCCCTCATCAAGGGGCAGCTGCGCAGGGGCGCCGGGGCAGGAATGCGCAAGCGGCAGGTAAAATCCCTCGCCTGATTTCACTGAGAAGGCAATGCCCACCAACTCGCCAAGCATCGGATTGAGCGACGTGGTCTTCGTATCGAACGAAAACTCGCGGGTCGTCGACAGCGTTCTTATCAGGTTTTGAAGGTCGGTTTCGGTCAGCACCGTGCTGTATTGTTTTTCCTGTTCAGCCTCAATTGTCACATATTTCAAGAGGGAAGGAAATTCGAGCTCCCGCAAGAGAGCCAGGAGGGCCGGGTTGTCGGGCTCTGCGACCTTGAGCGCATTATAATCAATAGCAAGCGGCAGGTCGTCGCAGAGCCGGGCAAGTTCCCGGCTCAACCGGGCCAGGTGCGCGTTCTCCATGAGCGATTGCCTGAGCTTCGGTTTGGAGATCTCTGACGCGTGTTTGATCGCGTTCTCTATGGTTTCATATTGGCGGATAAGCGCCTGAGCGGTCTTCTCGCCGATGCCCGGCACACCGGGAATATTGTCCGACGCGTCTCCCATGAGTCCCATGATCTCGACAACACGGTCAGTCGGGACGCCGAACCGTTCTTCTACATCCTTCGGCTCATAGACTTTTTCTTTCATGGTATCATAGACTTTGATGTTCGGACCCACGAGCTGCAAAATGTCCTTATCGCCGGTCACGATGACAACCTCTATTCCAGATGTTTCAGCTTTGCGCGCCAGGGTCGCAATCACGTCGTCTGCCTCCTGGCCATTCTCCATAAAAACCGGGATACGGAATGCCTGGACCAGCTTGTGGATGTACGGTATCTGCGGGACCAGGTCCCGGGGCATGGGCGGACGGTGAGATTTATATTCTTTGTACTCAATATGCCTTCTGGTAGGACCCGGGGGATCGAATACGATGGCGACCAGATCGGGTGCTTTCTCCTTTATTACCTTGAGCAGCATGTTGGTAAAACCGAAAATTGCATTGGTTGGCATTCCCTGGGACGTAGACAGGTTTTTGAGGGCGTAAAAGGCCCGGTAAATATACGAATGACCGTCGATAATATACAGCCTTCTTTTTTTAGAATTTCCTGTGGTGATTATTTCATTCATGAACGGAGTATAAATCAAATGTTCATAAAAAACAATCGGACAAAAAAACAAGGGATGAGCCCCTTAAAGGCAGGCGTACCAAAGATTTTCTTGACAGTACTGTAGGGAATATTGTATAAACAACCCGGTTCTTTCATCGCTCTTTTTTGCCGGCGTAGCTCAGTGGTAGAGCAGCTGATTCGTAATCAGCAGGTCGGTGGTTCAATCCCACTCGCCGGCTCCATTCCATCCGCAATTGACGCGGCTTTTCTCATCTCAACGTAAAACCTCGCAACTCAGTCAGTTCACTACAGTTCACTACATTCTGAAGTATTATATTTTAATATGCTTTTAAAAACATGGCATTAGAGATAAAACAGCTGATTACATATCAGCAAATATTTGTTTGATGCAGTGTGCTTGCTAATTTTTGTAGCAAGAGTAAATCCCCTCGGTTGCGTAGCATGAATGTCGTTGTCTTTGGGATGAACCTGCGATATATTCATCATCGATAGTGTCTCCTGCATAAAAAGCCTTGCTGATTTTACATCTCAAACAAGAACAAGCTTTGAATCCGCATCTGTGACTGTCCAAAATGTGAACATCATCCTAACGCCCATTGGCCCTTTTGTCGCGAGTACGTTCATTTCTTTTGCATAGCAGAAAGACCAATCTTATCACACTGAATGGGCTTACAATTGAAATCTGCAGGGCGTTATGCTGATAATCGGAACAGGCCTAACCGACAGAGGCCAGAAGCTTTATAACCTACCTTTTGCCGGCCTGTCAAGACAGGTTGCCCGGTGATTTTCCTTGCCAAACGCCTTTGGTCATGATACGATTCATTACTATTTCTTTAAAATCAATAACATATAGGCAATGGAACCAATAAAACGTTAATATAATAAAAGTATTATATTGAGCAAATAAAAAAATATTGAAATTATAATATTTTTATTATATAATTCCTATGAAGATATGGGCCTTCAAAGTTTTTCTCAAAGACAAAACCACTAACGTTATAGAAGAGTGGCTTGAAGGTCTGCCAACAAAAGCCCAAGTAAAAATCGACGAACGAATTAATTATTTAGCAATTACGCCCCAATGGGTAAGACCCTATTTTGACATATTGCATGGTTATGAAGGTATTCATGAAATACGAGTGATCCTTCAGAATATTCAATATCGCCTATTAGGCTGCTTTGGCCCTAGAGAAAAAGAATTTACCTTACTGATAGGATCAAAAGAAATAGGAAGCAAATTTAATCCTGCATCCGCGCCCACAATTGCACAACAAAGAAGAAAATTAATTTTAGAGGATGGGAGTTACACCGATGACTTTATTTGATAAAAGAAAAGAAAAATTAATAGCGAGATTGAAAAATAAAGAATATAGAGATGCGTTTGTATCAGAACACATTGCGACAGGTATACCATTTCAAATTAGAGCGCTAAGAGAACAGGAAGAAAGAAAATGGTCTCAACAGGAATTAGGGAAAAGAGCTGGAATGCTTCAAGAAAGAATATCTGTTCTTGAAGATCCTGATTATGGGAAGTTCACAATTGTTACTTTAAAAAAATTGGCTTCTGCGTTTGATATAGGCATTGTAGTTAGGTTTGTTCCTATAAGTGAATTAGTAGAATGGGACTTAAATTTATCTTCTGAATCGTTGAAGGTTTTGAGCTTTAAAGATGAACCATATTTCAAAGAAAAAAAAGCAGAAGCTGGGTTAGAAATAAAATCAAATATTCAAGGAGGATTAAAGCAAAACTACGGAATAGGCATACCTGATTTATCGGAGTGGAGAAGAAAAAAGGCAGAATCCGCTATTTCCAATCTTCTTATATCAGGACAACCATCAAAAGAAACAAAAACGGGAGGAGCGCGAGCATGAAAATGTTATCTATTAATCTTGCAAGAACAGTGTGGCTTTTCCCTAGTGTTGATTTAAACCCAAAAGGTTTAAATCTATATCCAATTCTTATCCCCTTATTGGTGGGCACTTATAAATTTTCAAATTACCCTACCAGCAAAGACGACTTAGATGATGTAAAGGGAGTTAAATTTGAAAAGGGTGAATTTATAAATAGTGAAGGGAAACCCATTAGCATATCCTTTACAATTTATAATGATGGCATTGTGGCGGATACTCGTTCTTCTACTAACGACTCAGATTCCTTTTTAGTAGATGCTTTTAATCGCATTTCAGAACATGTAAATGTGCCAAATTATAAGCAAATACTTAGGGCAAGGCTGTACCATAGTCAAATCTATATTAGTACAGAAAAATCATTAGAGTTAATCAACCCTAAGGTAAAAGAAATATCATCTTATCTTAATGAAAACGTAGAAGGTCATGGGAAGGTTAATTATGAAGTTGGCGGGATTTCTTTCTGGCCAGATCAAACACACCCAGTCAACCCTGTTCCGTTTACACTGGAAAGAGCCAGTAATACACCATTTTCAGAAAAAAGATATTATTCTGCCGCTGCCTTGCAAACAGACAAGCATGTTAAGTTACTTGAGAAACTAGAAGAAATATTAGGGAGTTAATTTTTTCCATATTGCTTTAGCCGCTTTCTCAGTAATCTCTTTCCGCTCGACAGAAGAAAAATGAGTGCTTGAAACCTTACGATAATATGAGCGAGTTAATATGCGGAAGTAAAGCATCGGGCATCGGATGATGATTGGCATCAATTTCGGTCGCTCACATTTAATTAAACTGAGTCACTAACGAAAACGCTTGACGACTGCGAAAGGCTATGTTAATATCCGCCGCGCATAGAGCAGATGTGGTGACATCCACTACATACAATATTGAATTTTGAGCAGTATCCATGCACGTTCTCTTCTGTTTGTCGCAATGATTCGTAATCAGCAGGTCGGTGGTTCAATCCCACTCGCCGGCTCCACTCGAACCTGTAGTTCTTCATGAATCATCTGCGCTGAAGCTCTTTCCTCGCACGAAGCTCGAACGGATAAACCAAAAAACAAAAAGAAAAAGGTTGACAACACAAATAAATATGTTATAAATATTCATATTTTTGTTTTGGCCAAGAGGGCGCCGTTGAACCTGCCGAACTTTATCACTCTTATCAGGGTGATCCTGATTCCGTTTTTTATAGATCTCATGATCTATGAATACTATCGGGAAGCGCTTCTGGTTTTTGTTATCGCGTGCCTCTCCGATGCGCTCGACGGCATGTTCGCGCGAATGATGAAGAAAAAGACCGAACTCGGGGCGTTTCTCGACCCCATGGCCGACAAATTGCTGATTCTTTCGGCCTTTGTAACGCTCGTCATTCTTCGCAAACTGCCGTTCTGGCTGGTTACCATCGTCGTAAGCAGAGACGCTATCCTGGTCATGGGAAGTCTGATCATTTATCTTACGACGCACAATCTGAAGATTCAGCCGACGATAATCGGCAAGGTAACTACCGTGCTCCAGTTGACTACCGTAACGCTTTCCCTCATCTTGATGAACTATGGAACGGAATTGGGGTTGTTGGCTATTCTCTACTGGACCACGGCAGGCGTCACAATCGCGTCAGGCGTACAATATATTCTGAGGGGAATGAAAATAGTGGGTTCCTGATGGAGTCGATGTTCAACATCGATAGAAACTCTTGAACGAATCTCATATGCACGGCAGGGGGGGATAAAATGAAAATATCCGATATGATCAGGCAGGCACTCGAAAAGAAAGGATTCAGAAATCTGAAAGACGCGTCGAAGGTCCTGGGAATCAGCCCGGAACTCCTGCGGGTCACCATCAATAAAGGGCACATTCCGAAGGACAAGACCCTTATCATGGTCGCGCAGAAACTGAACCTGGACAAATCGGTCCTGATTCTTACCGCCCACCAGGAGAAGGTCCCCGCCGAGGTCAAGGGCTTTTTTCTGTCTCCTTCGCAGGCAAAGTTCAGACGGGGGAAACGCAAGTTCCCGCTTTCCGAAGAACAATGCAATTACCTTGAAAAAATCATGAGCGCCGAGGAGCTGCAGATGCTGAGAAAATTTCGCCAGGTTTCCGAAGAAGCGAAGACGCAGATCATCGGATATGTCGACTATATGTTTGCCTCGAAGAGGAGCGTGTGATTGCTTGAGATTCTCAACGTCCCTCCCGGCAGTTCGGCCTCGGAACTGGGTCTGGGCAGGGGCGATATCCTTGTTTCGATCAATGGAAATGCCATCCACGATGTCATCGATTTCAGGTTTTTCGCAGCGTACGACCGCGTTACTCTGACAGTCAAAAAAAAACGCGGCGGTATTCGGTCGATCCGCGTCAGTAAAGAGCCAGACGATTCACTGGGACTCGAATTTGCGCCGATTGCAGTCAAACGCTGTCGCAACAAATGCATCTTTTGTTTCGTCGATCAGATGCCGCCCGGCTGCCGTAAAACACTGTATGTCAAAGACGATGATTTCCGGGCCTCTTTCCTGTACGGAAATTTCATAACGCTCGGAGCACTCTCCGATCCGGACTGGAAGCGCATCTTCACGCAGAGATTGAGCCCGCTGTATATTTCGGTTCATACCACCAATCACGAACTCCGTTCATCCATGCTCCGGAATAAAAAAGCTCCCGATATACTCGCAAGCCTGAAACGTCTTGCTTCCGGAGGAATCAGGATTCACGCTCAAATCGTATTGTGCCCGGGGATAAACGACGGCGAACATCTTGTAAAAACCCTGAATGACCTCTCAGGCCTTTTCCCCTCGGTCTCCTCAATCGCAATTGTGCCGGTCGGCGTAACAGGGTTCCGGGAAGGCACTGTTCCCGATAAAAACATTTTCGAAGAAAGAAGCCCGCGCCGTGCTTAAACTTGTCGAGCCCATGCAAACCATATTCAAGCGCCGGTATGGAACGCGGCTTGTATTTGCTTCCGACGAATTTTACATCAAGGCCGGCCAGCCTTTCCCGTCATTTTCCGCCTATGAAGATTTTCCTCAGATCGAGAACGGAGTAGGCATGATTGCGTCATTCATGAAAGAAGTTTCCCGTACGCGACTCCCGAAAAGGGTGCACCCTGTCAGAGCAACCATCGTTACCGGTGTTTCCTTTCAGTGGCGTATTGCGGGGGCTGTTGCCAAAGCTTCAATCAATAGATGGCGTGAGCGTGCGCCTTGTTACCGCTGAGAACAGGTTTTTCGGACCGTCCGTTACGGTAAGCGGGTTACTGACCGGCGGAGACATTCTGCGCGCGCTGAGCGGAAAAAGGTCCGGTGATATCGTAGTGGTTCCGTCGAACGCGCTCAAAGAGGACGAGGACCTCTTCCTCGACGGTATGCATCTTGCGGGCCTGGAGCAGAGGCTCGGCGTAAAGATTTTGGCGGCTGAAGGATTTGCGGAACTCGTCGCTGTTTTGGCAAAAGGAGGCAAGGATATACCATGATATCGGGAAAAACGAATATTTACGGAATCTTCGGCTATCCGGTCGAACATACTTTTTCGCCCGGCATGCACAATGCCGCATTCAAAAAACTGGGTCTGGACGCGTGCTACGTTCCATTCGCCGTTCATCCAGACCGTCTTCCCGAGGCTGCGAAGGCAATAGGCGCGCTCGGGCTGCACGGCCTGAATGTTACTGTGCCTCATAAAGAAAAGGTGATTCCGTTTCTGGACGAGCTGTCCCAGGAAGCGAAACTGATAGGAGCGGTTAATACGATACAGATAACGGAAGGCCGATTAATAGGGCACAATACGGACGGCAGAGGTTTTCTCCGCTCACTGCGCGAGCAGGCAAAATTTGATCCGAGGGGGAAGACGTTCCTCTTCATCGGCTCGGGCGGGGCAGCCCGGGCAGTGGGATTCAGTCTTTGCCTTGCCGGCGCAGGCAGAATTATTTATTACGATGTAGATATGCAAAAAGCGGGCATCCTTTCGCGGGAAATCACGGAAAAAACAGGAGTTGAAGCAACGGCCATAAAGCACGATGCCCTCGCAGGCTTGCGCATCTGCTGCGGACTGTCTTATCAACGCAACTCCGCTTGGATTAAAGAGGGGAGATCCGCTCCCGTTGGCCGGCAATCTTATTCACGGGCGCCACCTCGTATGCGATCTGGTATACAATCCCCCCGAGACGCGGTTCCTGAAGACCGCACGCATGCGGAAGGCGAAAACACTTGCCGGCATCGGCATGCTCCTGTATCAGGGCGTAATCGCCTTTGAAATATGGACCGGGGAAAAAGCGCCGGTAGCGATTATGAAAAACGCCCTGACGTTACAGATGCGAAAGTGACAAGGAAGATAAAAGTATCAGGTCTCTTCTTGACATACCTCTCCTATTAAAGTAATATTACTTTACAATTTCTCGTCTATTATAGCACTTTCTTTTCAAGGAGTTCCCTCATGGCAATGTCGGGAAGGCTCGGCGCAATGCTTGTATCGTCGGGTCTTATAACGGAAGACCAGCTGAAAAAAGCGCTTACTGCACAGAAAACCGAGGGCGGCCGGCTTGGATCAACGCTGGTAAAACTCGGGTTCGTACAGGAAGACAAGCTCATGACGTTTCTGAGCAAGCAGTATGGTGTTCCGTATGTCGACCTCAGCAAGTTCGAAATCAATCAGGCCGTTGTCAAACATATCCCGGCTGACGTTGCGCAGAAATACCGGATCATGCCTATTAATCGTGCGGGCGCAACGATTACGATCGCGATGGTGGACCCCTCGAATATTTTTGCAATCGATGATATCAAATTCATGACAGGCTACAATGTCGAAGCCGTAGTCGCGACCGAAGGCGCGATTATCGATGCAATAAAAAAATATTACGGCGCGAAGGGGCTTGCTTCGTCAAAGGGCGGAACAGGAGCATCTGCCAAGGAAGAAAAAAAGATCACGCTGGACGCCAAGGATTATGCTCTCGATGAATCAAAGGATGAGGAATCCGTGATCGACGATATCGACACCGGCGGCGTCGTTGACGTCGAGGACTTCGATAACCTGGTCCACGGCGCCGTGGATAATCTGGAAGTGGTAGAGGACCAGGGCCTTGACCAGCTTTCAGCCGAAGTAGAGGCGCCCATCGTCAAACTTGTAAACGGGATCCTGCTGCGGGCCGCTACCATGGGCGTCAGCGATATCCATGTCGAGCCCTATGAAAAAAAATTCAGGGTCAGGTACCGGCTCGACGGCGTTCTGAATACGGTGATGGGGCTTCCGCTCAAGATCAGAAACGCAATCATTTCCCGCATCAAGATCATGGCCTCGCTCGATATTGCCGAGCGGAGGCTTCCGCAGGACGGCAGAATCAAGCTCAAGATGAGCAAAAATAAGGTCATGGACTTCCGCGTTTCGGTGCTGCCCTGCCTGTTCGGGGAAAAGATTGTCATGCGTCTGCTCGATAAATCTAACCTGCAGCTGGACATGACCAAGCTGGGGTTCGATGAAGACCAGCTGAAAGACTTTAAAGATGCGCTCAACAGGCCGTACGGCATGGTGCTCGTGACCGGTCCTACCGGAAGCGGAAAGACGACGACCCTTTACTCGGCCCTCAGTGAACTGAACACGGATTCCGAAAACATCATGACGGCTGAAGATCCTGTCGAATTCAACCTGATGGGCATCAACCAGGTCCAGATGAAAGACGACATCGGTCTAAACTTTGCTGCGGCCCTGCGGTCCTTTCTGCGGCAGGACCCGGATATCATCATGGTGGGAGAAACACGCGACTATGAGACGGCTGAAATCGGCGTCAAGGCGGCTCTTACCGGACACCTGGTGCTCACCACTCTCCATACGAACGATGCGCCCAGCACCATCAACCGCATGCTGAACATGGGCGTGGAGCCTTTTCTCGTGTCCTCGGCAGTCATTCTCATTGTCGCCCAGAGGCTGGTCCGGAAGGCCTGCCAGAACTGCAAGAAACCGGAGAAAATTCCGCCCGAGATCTTTATCGAGGCAGGATTTTCACCGGAGGAAGCCCCCACGATCGTGAGCAACAAGGGGACCGGCTGCGACGTATGCAACAAAACAGGGTACAAGGGAAGGGTGGCGCTCTACGAGGTGATGCCGATCAAGGATGAGATCAAGGAACTGATCCTGCAAGGGGCGTCCGTATTCGACATAAAAAAGCAAGCGATCGCCGGAGGCATGAGGACGCTCCGTATGAGCGGACTGCTCAAGGTGAAAGCCGGACTCACCTCGCTGGAGGAAGTCGTTGAGAATACGTTCCCGGACAACCAGGAGAGTTAAGTCTCGAAAAGACGTAAAATCAAGCTGAACAAGAGGTTTATATGGCCAATCTGCACGACTTGCTCAAGTATATGATAGAAAAAGGGGCTTCAGACCTTCACGTTACGACCGGCATCGCCCCCTCCGTTCGCATCGACGGCAAGATGAAAGCGATCCCCGGTCTGGAGCCGCTCAGCGGAACGCAGACCAAAGACCTTTGTTACAGTATTCTCACTGACGGACAAAAGCACAAGTTCGAGGAGAACAGCGAGCTCGATCTCTCGTTCGGGGTCAAGAATCTTTCCCGGTTTCGGGCGAACATCTTTGTACAGCGCGGCGCCGTTGCGGCCGCGATCAGGACCATCCCGTTCAAGATAAAGACATTCCAGGAACTCGGCCTTCCAGACGTCGTCTCTGATCTTTGCAGGAAGCCGCGGGGACTTGTGCTGGTTACGGGACCGACGGGCAGCGGCAAGTCCACAACGCTTGCATCCATGATAGACAAGATCAACAGCGAGCGGCAGGAGCACATCATAACCATCGAAGATCCGATCGAGTACCTCCATCCCCATAAAAAATGCGTGGTCAACCAGCGCGAGGTAAACGCGGACACGAAATCTTTCAAGGATGCGTTGAAATATATTTTAAGGCAAGACCCTGATGTCGTGCTTGTCGGAGAAATGCGGGACCTCGAGACGATTGAAGCGGCCTTGACCATCGCGGAAACCGGCCACCTGACGTTTGCGACGCTGCACACCAATTCTGCGGCCCAGACCATGAACCGTATCATCGATGTTTTTTCTCCGCACCAGCAATCTCAGGTCAGGGCGCAGCTTTCGTTCGTGCTTGAAGGGGTCATGTCGCAACAGCTCATCCCCAAAATCGGCGGCGGCAGGGTGCTTGCAATGGAAATCCTTGTCCCGAACGCCGCTATCCGGAATCTCATCCGTGAGGACAAAATCCATCAGATTTATTCGCAGATGCAGACCGGCCAGTCAAAATACGGCATGCAGACACTGAATCAGGGACTGTATGAGCTGTATGTCAAGAAGATGATCAGCTACGATGACTGCATTGGAAGGTCGTCAAACCCCGAAGAACTGATTCAGCAGCTTGGACGATCGGGACTGGCAGGCAGCCAGGTTATTCAAAAGGAATACCGGTAAGGCTTTATTCCGGTTCTCCCTGTGCTACGGGGAGACAGAGCGATCAAGGGTAAGATAGACCCGTCGTACCTTCTCATTGAAAAACATGAGAGGGGAATCAAGGGTTTATCTACCATCTCCTTTGAGAAAAGGAGATGGGAATCATGGGTGAGGGTGAACATGGCAACGACAGTATTTACCTGGGAGGGGAAAACCCGGCAGGGAGCCGTCCAGAAAGGGGAGCTTTCCGCCAACACCAAAGAGGAGGTGATGGCGCTTCTTCGGAAACAGAATATCCTGCCGATCAGCGTAACCGCAAAGCCCAAAGAGATCAAGTTGAGCTTTGGAGCCCCGAAAGTAACTGACAAGGACGTCGTGATACTGACGAGGCAGCTGGCAACGATGATCGACGCGGGTCTTCCCCTTGTGCAGTGTCTCGATATTCTCGGCAGCCAGTCGGAAAACGTCACGCTATCAAAGACGGTCATCCAGGTGCGGTCGGACGTAGAAAGCGGGTCCACGTTTGCCGAAGCCCTCAAAAAGCACCCAAAAGTCTTCGATAACCTCTATGTGAACATGGTCGCAGCCGGTGAGGCAGGCGGTATCCTTGATACGATTCTCCAACGGCTTGCCGCTTACATGGAGAAATTTGCAAAAATAAAACAGCAGATCAAGTCGGCAATGGTGTATCCGTCCGTCATTCTGTTCGTTGCGGTCGCGGTCGTTTCTCTCCTGCTCGTCATCGTCGTGCCGATGCTCGCAAACATGTTCGCTGAAGGCGGCCAGGCGCTGCCGCTGCCGACCCGGATCGTGGTAGCAGTCAGCAACTTTCTGAAGGGTTGGGGCGGGCTGAGCACGCTGCTCTCGTTTGTCGGTTTCATCATAGGGCTGAAACAGTGGCGAAAAACTGACGCTGGCCTCAAAGCAACGGACAGGATAGCCCTGAGACTTCCGGTTGCGGGCGATCTTATCCGCAAAGTTGCTGTCGCGAAATTTACGCGGACCCTCGGCACGCTCCTGTCAAGCGGAGTCCCCATTCTCGAGGGACTCATAATCGTGGCGCGAACGGCCGGCAACAAGATCGTGGAAGAGGCCATTATGACAACGAGACAGAGCGTGAGCGAAGGTAAGACCCTTGCCGAACCGCTGAGCAAATCCAAAGTGTTTCCCGCCATGGTTACGCAGATGATTGCTGTGGGAGAATCGACCGGCGCGCTCGACAACATGCTGACCAAGATAGCGGATTTCTACGACGACGAGGTCGATACCGCGGTCGGCACTCTTACTTCTCTGCTCGAACCGATGCTCATGATATTTCTGGGCACGACGGTCGGTTTTGTTATCATTGCCATGTACATGCCCATATTCCAGATGGGTTCGATTGCAGGCGGTTAAACCATCGGTGACCCAAGACCGTTCAAAAGAAGAATATCACGGCAGGCTGAAGTGGTCCATACTGAGCAGGGCCATGCTGGTTACGCTGCTGCTCGGCACCCTGCTTTTCTTTCAACATGAATATCGCATATACGAGGTCCCTGCCCGTTATCTCTATTATTTTGTCCTTTTTGTTTACGTCCTGACCGGAATTTACTGGTACCTGCTTGACAAAATCAATAATCTCCCGCTTTTCGCCTATCTCCAGATAGCGGTTGATATCGTTCTCGTCACCTTCCTGGTCCGCATTACGGGCGGGATAGACAGTAGTTTTTCGATACTCTATCATCTGACGATCATTTCCGCGAGTATCATTATTTACCGACCAGGCGGCTACTTCGCAGCATCGCTTGCCAGCATACTGTACGGCGGAATGCTCGACATGCAGTATTATAACGTCCTCGGTTTTGTCCCGAGCACGACCTTCACGTCGATGCAAGTGTTGTATCTGGTCTTCATCAATATTCTCTCTTTTTACATAATTTCGCTCCTGAGCGGCTATCTTTCCGAGCGGCTCCGGAAAACACGCCAGGAATTGCGGGAAAAGAGCGTTGATCTGGAGGATCTGAGAACTCTTCAGGATCTTATATTGAAAAGCGTTGTGAGCGGCATTCTTACGACGGACCTCGATGGCCATATTACTTCATGGAACCGTGCCGCAGAAACTATCACCGGCTATACATACGAGGAGATCAGGAATCGTCTGCAGGAAGTTTTCGGTGACACTATCAAGGGATTGTTCGGCCATACCGACGATCTGAAGGAACGGCCGTTCCGGTTTGAAGGTGAGATTGTAAAAAAGGACGGAGATGCCGCGCTGCTCGGAATGGTGGCTTCGCTTCTGAGAGACGAACACCAGAGTGTAAGAGGAGTTATCCTCATATTTCAGGACATTACGAAGATGGTGAAAATGGAGGAACAGTTCAGGAGACAGGAGCGCCTTGCGACGGTCGGAAGTCTTGCCGCCGGCATCGCGCATGAAATAAGAAATCCACTTGCCTCACTGAGCGGATCGATCCAGGTCCTTCAAGGGGAACTGAACCTGGACGGCGACAACAAACATTTGATGGACATTGTGGTGCGTGAAGCGGACCGTTTAAACACCATTATTACGGAGTTTCTTGAATATGCGAGACCGAAATCTCCTCAGAGCGAACCTGTTGTTCTTTCGTCAGTTCTTGATGAAACGATTATGCTCATGAGGAACAGCAGAGAATTCACCGACGGTATCCAAATCACATGCGACATCGAACCCGGAATAGCCATACGCGGTGACGCCCAGCGTTTTCGTCAGGTTTTCTGGAATTTACTGATCAATGCATGCCAGGCAATGCCGAACGGCGGGACGATAACGATACGTGGCCCTTACTTTTGAAGAAAACGGAAACGTGTGGTGTGAAATCGTATTCAGCGATACCGGCCACGGCATTGCGGATGAGCACCTTGAAAAAATATTCGATCCGTTTTTTACGACGAAACTCGGCGGAACAGGCCTGGGACTCGCCATTGTGTACCGGATTATCGAGGACCATGGCGGCACCATTACGGTTGAAACAGATAAAGGAAAGAATGCGAAATTTATAATACGCATTCCGATTGTCGAGGACGAGCACTATAATCGTATTGCTGATGAACGGACCAAAAACAGATTCGCCTCTTTATAATAAAACTATGAACAGAATACTGCTGGTAGACGATGAACAAAGCATGCGCGATTTTCTTTCGATCATGCTTAAAAAAGACGGGTATGACGTTGTGGCGGCCCAAAACGGCGATAACGCGCTTAAAGCAGTTCAGAGCGAGATTTTCGATCTCGTTATTACTGATGTAAAAATGCCGGGAGTCGACGGGATCGGCGTGCTGAAAAGCGTAAAGGAGGTTTCACCAGAGACGGTCGTAATCATGATTACCGCGTATGCGACTGCTGAAACGGCTGTAGAAGCCATGAAACTGGGCGCCTACGATTATATAACCAAAGCCGTTTAAAGTCGATGAAATAAAACTGATCATCGAAAAAGCACTCGAAAAACGACACCTGAGAAAAGAGAACATCCTGCTTAAGCGGGAGATGGAAACCAGGGCAGGCTTCGAAAATTTTATCGGGAAAAGCGCTTCCATGCTGCGGTTATTCTCGCTGATACGGCAGGTGGCGGACACGAGGAGCACGGTACTCGTTACCGGAGAAAGCGGAACAGGCAAGGAACTGGTTGCGCGAGCGGTCCACTTCAGCAGCTCGAGAAGAGACAAGCCCTTTGTGACGGTCAACTGCGCAGCGCTTCCTGAAACATTGCTCGAAAGCGAACTCTTCGGTTACATGAAGGGCGCTTTCACCGGAGCGAACGCGAACAAGCAGGGTCTTTTTGAAGCTGCGAACAGCGGCACCATGTTTCTTGACGAGATCAGCGCTACTACTCCGGCGCTTCAGATGAAGCTCTTGCGCGTTCTCCAGGAGCGGGAGTTCATGCGGGTTGGAGGAACTACGGATATTAAAGTGGACACGCGGGTGATTGCCGCAAGCAATCGCAATTTGCAGTCGGAGGTTTCAAAGGGCACGTTCCGTGAAGACCTATTTTACCGGCTGAATGTCATTCCCATTCATCTGCCGCCGCTTCGGGAGCGGAAGGACGACATCCCCGCGCTGGTGGATTATTTTCTCCGTAAGTTTGCGGGGAAAGGGGTGGAGCCGAAGAAGTTATCTCCGGAAACCCTTAAACTGCTTATAGCCTATCGATGGCCCGGCAATGTGCGAGAACTGGAAAATACGGTAGAACGGCTGGCCATTCTCTCGTCGGAGCAGATTATCAGCGCAGACCATATACCCGATTCTCTGAAAAGGGACGAGCCGTGCCCTGAATTGATTCCGGCCGAGATACCCGATCAGGGTCTCGATCTGGAGGGCTTGCTGGAAAAGGCGGAGAAAGCGCTGCTTCAGAAGGCCCTCGACAAAACAGGCGGCGTGAAGACGGAGGCTGCCAAGCTTCTCAGGTTGTCGTTCCGGTCGTTCCGGCACCGTCTGCACAAATACAATTCTTGATGTGTCCTTTCGGTTTACGCCTTGCTTGCCCTCTTTATCGACCAGGGTGCTGCAGTCAATGTTTTTTCATTGCAAATCAGGCTTGATTCCGCTACAATTTATTTCCTATGCCATTTGAAAATATAAGGGATTTTATCGCCCTGCTTGAAAAAAACAACGAACTGGTCAGGATCAGGACGGAGGTCGATGCTGAGCTCGAGATCGCCGAAATCACGGACCGGGTTTCGAAACGGAAAGGCGCCGAGAACAAGGCGCTCCTGTTTGAACGCGTGAAGGGATCTCGCTTTCCGGTCCTCACCAACGCGTTCGGCTCGCAGAATCGTATCTGTCTGGCGCTTGAAGTGGAAAGTCTGGATGACATAGCGGAGAGGATCAGGGCGATCATCGATCCCGTGAACCTCTTCCCGGGTCCCGGTGCGGGACTCATGGACAAACTCCAGATGCTGCCGAAGCTGGCAGAGCTTTCAAACTTTTTTCCGAAAACCGTGAAAAAAGCGCCCTGCCAGGAAGTGGTGCTCAACGGAGAACAGGCAGACCTGTCAAAAATACCGGTCCTCAAATGCTGGCCGGGCGATGGAGGCCGCTTCATCACGCTCCCAATGGTCTGCACCGTGGATCCCGACACGAGGATAACCAATGTGGGCATGTACCGGATGCAGGTTTTCGACGCCCGGACAACCGGAATGCATTGGCATAAGCATAAGGATGGGGCGAGGCACTACCGGCATTATGAAGCGGCAGGCAAACGAATGGAAATGGCGGTGGCAATCGGCGGCGATCCGTCGATTATCTATGCGTCCACGGCGCCTCTTCCGCCCGCAATAGGCGAATTTGTATTCGCTGGATTTCTCAGAAAACGGCCGCTCGAGGTCGTTCAGTGCAAGACTGTCGACGTCCGGGTTCCGGCCGAAGCCGAGTTTGTGCTCGAAGGCTATGTCGACCCCGGTGAGCGAAGGACCGAAGGCCCGTTTGGAGACCATACGGGCTTCTACTCGCAAGCGGACGAATACCCCGTTTTCCATATCACAGCCATTACTCACCGCAAGGATGCTCTCTATCCGGCTACCCTCGTCGGGCGGCCGCCGCAGGAGGACGCATATCTCGGCAAGGCCACCGAGCGAATCTTTCTGCCGCTTCTTCAGATGGTTGCGCCTGACATCCTGGATATGGATATGCCGGTCGAGGGCGTCTTTCATAACAATGTTATCGTCAAGATCAAAAAGCGGTATCCCGGTCACGGGAAAAAGGCCATCCATACGATCTGGGGCACCGGCATGCTGATGTTGTCGAAGTTCGTCATCGTATGCGATGAGGACGTCAACATTCATGACTATTCAGAAGTGACGTGGAAGGTCATGAACCATGTTGATCCTCAGCGCGACGTCGTGATCACGGACGGGCCGCTCGATATACTAGACCACTCATGCCCGCACATCGGGTTCGGCGGCAAGATGGGCATCGATGCAACCCGAAAAGGGCCGGGAGAAGGCTTCAGCCGCCCGTGGCCGGATGAGATAAAGATGGCCGAACAGATGCAGAAAAAAGTTGAAGAAAGATGGAGGGAATACGGATTTTAAGCGGGGCAAAACAATGATGTCTGTGCGGCCGGAATGTATGCTGCCCGTTGCGTCCGCTGGTTCGGATTTGAAATTCGTGGCGCGACAACGTAGTATGCTCTTATGTGGATAACGGATATATTCCTGATTTTTGCCCTGATCGTCTTGAACGGCTTTTTTTCAGCGTCCGAGATAGCGCTTATTTCCCTGCGGAAAAGCCGCGTACGGCACCTCGTCAAAAGCGGCAACGCGCAGGCCAGGAAAGTCCAAAAACTGCAGGAGGAGCCGGAGAGGTTTCTCGGAACTGTACAGATCGGTGTAACGCTGGTTGGGACCCTCGCCGCTACTATTGGCGGCGTAATCGCCGCAGAGCGGATTAAACCGCTCTTGATGGAAGTCCCGGTTGATATCGTTCAAAAGGCGGCAGAACCGCTCGCTGTGGGGCTGATCGTGACCGCAATTACGTATGTTACCCTCGTAATAGGCGAACTGATCCCGAAGTCCCTGGCACTCCGGTATTCCGAGCAGATAGCATTTGTGACGTCCACGCCGCTGGACATGCTCTCGCGGGTATTCAAAGTGATCCTGCGTGTGCTTGCGGCATCCAACAATCTTGTTCTGCGTTTCTTTAAGATAGCCGGCCCTCCAGAATCGCATCTCATATCAGAAGACGAGGTCAAATACCTGATCAGGGAAGGTCGGAAAAGCGGGGTCTTTGAACCATCAGAGGAAGACCTCATCCACAGCGTCTTCCGTTTTACGGATACGGTTGTAAAGGAAGTGATGGTGCCGCGGACCGATATCGTAGCTGTCGAAGCGGAAGCCGACATCGATGACATCCTTCGTATAATGAACGAGAAAGGTTTCTCTCGTCTCCCGGTATATTCCGAGACGATCGATAACATCATAGGGGTTGTATATTTGAAAGACATTCTGCCGGTTCACATCGGGAACGGACCGTTCCGGCTGGAAAAGGTGCTGCGAAAGCCGTATATCGTGCCGCCGAACAAGAACGTGAGCGTGCTGCTGAAGGAAATGCGGGAAAAGCGGATACACCTGGCTCTTGTGATGGATGAATACGGCGGCACCGACGGACTCGTAACCATGGAAGACCTGATCGAGGAGATCATCGGAGACATTCAGGACGAACAGGAAAAAGTTCTGCGCGAAATAGAGGAGATCGCTGCTAACCGGTACATCGTTGACGGAAAGACGGACATCGGCAAGGTAAATGACCGGGTCGGCGTATCGCTTCCCGAAGACGAATTCGAGACTATCGGCGGTTTCGTTCTGGGCCTGTTCGGGCGTCTTCCGGTCGAAGGCGACCAGATCCGGTTTCAGGACCTCATGTTTACCGTTCTGCGTCTCAGAAAAAACCGGATTGCGCGGGTCAGAATACTCAAACTTCCCCGGGAGGGCACCGGGGATGGAGAACAGAAAAGAGGAGATGATGAAAACGCAACCGGTGCTTGAGACGAACCTTTCAGGATTGAAACCCCCGAAACGGGGCAAAGTCCGCGATATCTATGACCTCGGGGAGACGCTTCTTATTGTGGCAACGGACAGGATTTCAGCTTTTGATGTCGTGTTGCCTAACGCAGTTCCTGACAAAGGCAGGGTCCTCACCGAGATTTCCAGGTTTTGGTTCTCGCATACCCGGGACATCGTGGGAAACCACCTGCTGTCCACGGATGTTCGCGATTTCCCGGCGGCCTGCAGAGCTCATGAGCAGGTTCTTGAAGGACGGAGCATGCTCGTAAAGAAATCCAAGCCGCTGCCCGTGGAGTGCATCGTCAGGGGCTACCTGAGCGGCTCCGGGCTGAAGGAGTACCGTGCGACGGGTTCCGTCAGCGGCATTCCGCTGCCGCCCGGGTTGACAGAAGCGTCCAGGCTGCCTGAACCGATTTTCACTCCTTCTACAAAAGCCGAGGCCGGAGAGCATGATGTGAACATCAGCCTTGACGCGGTGGTCAAACTCGTCGGAAAAGAAACAGCGAACAGGATAAAAGCGTATACCCTCGGTGTTTATAAAAAAGCATGCAAGATCGCCGAAGCCAAAGGCATCATCATCGCGGACACCAAGCTTGAATTCGGGATGTATGACGGCGAGGTGATTCTTATCGATGAAGTGCTCACCCCGGATTCTTCCCGGTTCTGGCCGAAAAGCGGCTATGCCGAGGGCGTCTCCCAGAAAAGCTTCGACAAGCAGTTTGTCAGGGATTATCTGCTATCCCTGTCCTGGAACCAGAAGCCGCCGGCGCCGTCGCTGCCCGACGACGTCATAAAGAAAACAAGCGAAAAATATCTCGAAGTGCTCCGAATGCTTGCCGGATAACCCTTTGTTGTTGACAGCTCTTGTCACAGGCCAGTATAATCCGCGGTGTTTAGGAAGTAATAGCGCGATTGACACGGATACAACGATACCGGGTAACTGTTCCCACGTCCTCATGAAAGGAATTGTATGGATGATTACAACGAGTTGATCCAGCAACGCTTCAAGAAGCTTGATGAGATCAGCGCGATGGGCGTAAAGCCGTACGCCGGAAAATTTAGGGTATCAGCGTCAGCACTGCTCCTGCAGGAGCGACATGGAAATACGAGCAAGGAAGACCTTGAGAAAGAACGCGTAGAGGTAACGGTCGCAGGACGGATTGTGGCGATGCGAAGCTTCGGAAAGGCGGGGTTCAGCCACCTCCAGGACGGCTCGGGCAGGATCCAGATCTATGTCCAGAAGAATTCACTCGGCGAGGAAAGCTATTCGCTTTTCAAGAAGCTGGACATCGGGGATTTCATCGGCGTCAAGGGATTCCTGTTCCGGACAAAGACGAACGAGTTGACGATCGAGGTGGAGAATTTCACCCTCCTCTCAAAATCACTGCGTCCACTCCCTGAAAAATGGCACGGGCTGACCGATGTCGAGCTTCGTTACCGTCAGCGGTATGTGGATTTGATCGTAAATCCGGATGTCAGAAAGGTAATCGTCCTCAGGACCAGAATTGTCCAGGCGATTCGGAGCTTTCTGAATTCACGCGATTATATCGAAGTCGAAACGCCGATGATGCAGTCGATCCCGGGGGGCGCCGCTGCCAAACCTTTTAAAACCCATCACAACGCCCTTGATATGGACCTTTATCTTCGCATCGCGCCGGAACTCTACCTGAAGCGCCTTCTTGTCGGCGGATTCGAGCGGGTCTACGAGATAAACCGGAATTTCAGGAACGAGGGCATTTCAACGCGTCACAACCCGGAATTCACCATGCTCGAGTTTTATACGGCGTACGCCGATTACCGCGATCTCATCGAAATGACCGAGCAAATGATCAGCAGCGTGGCCCGCGAAGTTCTGGGCACCACCGAAATAGAATACGAAGGAAATAAGATCAGTCTCGCTCCACCGTGGAAACGGCTCACATTTATTGAGGCACTGAAGGCCGCAGGTGTCCCTGAGGACGTTCTCGGAGACCCGGTCAAAGCCCGCGCATACGCTGTCAAAAAGGGCGCGAGCCTCAAAGGCGGAGAATCGCTCGGCAAAATCCTGAATGATATATTCGAAGCTGTGGTCGAAACGACCCTGATCCAGCCCACGTTTATCATGGACTATCCCACCGATATATCTCCGCTTTCAAAAAAACGGGAAGACAATCCGGATTACGTAGAGCGGTTCGAACTCTTCATTGTCGGCAGGGAACTTGCAAACGCCTTTTCCGAGCTGAATGACCCGATTGACCAAAAGGAGCGTTTTTTAAAACAGGTGACGGAGCGGGAGGCAGGGGATGAGGAAGCGCACCAGATGGACGAGGACTTTATCAGGGCGCTCGAATACGGTATGCCGCCGGCAGCAGGAGAAGGGATAGGCATCGACCGGCTTGTGATGCTTCTTACCGGATCGAGTTCCATCCGTGACGTTATCCTGTTCCCGCAGATGAAAAAGGAAAAATAACATTAATCTTTGCCACAGAGAACACAGAGAGCACAGAGGCCATCCCTTGATAAGTAAAGAATTTGCCTTTTCATTTCTCTGGGTCCTCTGTGATCTCTGTGGCGGAACTATCAATTCATGAAAACTCCCTACGAAATATTTGTCAGCCTCCGGTACCTGAAGGCCAAGAAGCGTTACGGCACTATTTCGCTCAATACCTTCATCTCCATAGCCGGTGTTGTGATAGGCGTTGCAACATCCATCATAACTTTATCGGTCATGACCGGGTTCCAGGGTTATTTCCGGGACAAGATACTGTCCGCAATCTCCCATATCGTGGTGATGGAATATTCAGGCATGGGCGTAAAGGACGAGCAGGCCTTGAAGGAAAAAATAGACCGGGTGCCGCATGTAACCGCAACCACGCCGTTCATTATCAGCCAGGCGATGCTTTCTACGAGGGACCGGGTGCAGGGCGTTGTGGTGCGCGGCATTAATCCGCAGTCCGAAGGCAAGGTGACGAGTCTTGAGAAGAACATGGTCGAGGGATCGCTGGGTGACCTCGGCCCGCCCGGGCGGAAAGTGCCCGGCCTTGTCATCGGAGAAGACCTCGCGCGAAAATTTGGCGCAACAATCGGGGACACCGTTACCATGGTCAACCCGATCGGCGAGGAAACCGCAGTGGGCATGGTGCCAAAAATGAGAAAGTTCGAAGTAGTGGGCATCTTCGACGCCGGGATGTACGACTATAACACCGGTTTCGCGTATATTTCGCTGCCTGATGCGCAGAAATTCTTTGATATGCCCGGCAGGGTAAGCGGTGTCGAGGTGCGTGTGGACCAGGTCTATAATGCCGATAAGATCTCGGGAGAAATTCGGGCGGCCATCGGGTACCCTTACTATACACGGGACTGGATCGAGATGAACAAAAACTTTTTTTCGGCATTGAAGCTCGAAAAAATAGGAATGTCGCTTATTCTGGTGGTGATCATCATTGTGGCGTCCTTCAATATCATCGGCACGCTCACGATGATTGTGATGGAAAAGAGCCGCGAGATAGCGATCTTGAAATCGATGGGCGCCCCGTCGGGCAGCATTATGCGGATCTTCATGTTTGCGGGGATCGTAATCGGGACAGTCGGTACCGTACTCGGGGCGCTTATCGGCTACGGTGCTGTAATGATTATCACAAAAACAGGCGTGGTTTCCCTTCCCAAGGACGTGTACCAGGTGAGTAGTCTGCCGCTTTCAATCACAGGCCTCGATATCCTGTTCATAAGCATTACAGCGCTGGGGATCAGTTTTCTCGCCACACTTTATCCATCATGGCAGGCGGCAAAGCAAGACCCTGTGGAAGTGCTTCGGTATGAATAGAATGCAAGATGTATGACTAAAAAAGGGGGGGACGTATGGGGAAGAAGGGCGGAACAGTAAAAAGAATTTTAATGACGATCGTGTTGGTTGCGCTTATTCTCGTCGTGTTTGTTCTTCTCGGCGGAGGCGGCCTGCTCCGGACCGCCGGCAAATGGATTACGGGAGTGGGAAAGGAAGCGGAAACCGTCAAACAGGAGATGGAGAAAAAGGCATCAAACACCGGTAAGGCAGTCGAGAAAGTGATAGACACGGTCAAATCCGGAGATAAAAAGGGAGAGAAAAAATAAAACAGCCGCTCATCCATATAGAGAAACTCCAGAAGACATTCATGAGCGGACCCGTCAAGCTCCATGTCCTTAAGGATATCGAACTCGACATTCAAAAAGGTGAAATGCTCGCGATCGTCGGCGCATCAGGCGTTGGAAAGAGCACCTTCCTTCATATCCTCGGGGGACTGGATCGGCCGACCTCCGGCAAGGTATTGTACGGAGAAGTTGATGTGTTCGGAATGGACAGCGACAGAATTGCCCGGTTCCGTAATGAGCGTGTCGGTTTTGTATTCCAGTTTCACCACCTTTTGCCGGAATTTTCCGCGTTGGAGAATGTTATGATGCCTGCGCTTATACGCGGGACCGAACGGCGGGAAGCGGCCGAGGCGGCCGCATCTGCGCTTAACGATGTAGGGCTCGGCAAGAGGACGGACCACCGGCCCGGTGAGCTCTCCGGCGGAGAGCAGCAGCGGGTGGCGGTCGCCCGTGCCCTGATGCTGAAACCGGACGTCGTTCTGGCTGATGAGCCAACCGGAAACCTTGATCCGGTTACGGGGGAGGCCGTCCACGAAATGCTGCAGCGGATAAACCGTGACAGGGGCGTGACATTCGTGATAGTGACCCACAATGACAAGCTTTCCATCCGGGCCGACAGGGTGCTTCGAATGTCGGACGGAAAGCTGATCGAAGAACGGTAAAAAAGCGCCTTACGAACGGACAAAGAGCCAAACCTCAGGCCCTTTTGCAGGTATCTATAATAAAGTGAATTTATCCTCTACATTTCAATCACTTCCCGTTTTTTGCTTGACTTTATCTCCCATTAAAAAGTATTATGCAAGGTCATTGTTCACAATCTATTCCGGGGAACCGTTTTTATGAATATTCTTTTTTTTAAAGCGGCAATAGGCATCTATGTTCTGTCAGCCGCGGGCTATATTACGTATATTATCAAGCCCCAGTTGAAGCGCATCGCCGCAGGATCCCTGGCAGCCGCTTTAGCCGGATTTGCTCTTCATATTGCATACTTCTCGTTTCGATGGGCAGAATCGGGACGTGTGCCGGTCACCACGTTTTTCGAGGCAGCCAATTTTCTGGGCATGGGTATCATGTTCGTGTTCCTGATCATGGAAATACGGTTCAAGATCGCCGCGCTCGGCTCTTTCATGCTGCCCCTCGTGATTATCCTGATGGTTCCTGCGTTCATAGTATCCAGCAGCATCGAGGAGCTGAATCCGATGCTGAAAAGCGGGTGGCTTGGCGTGCATACCAGCTTCGCGGTGCTCGGGGACGCGGCTTTTGCCTTCGCGTTCATCGTTTCAGTCATGTATCTGATCCAGGAGCGGCAGCTCAAGTCGAAACACCTGGGGGCCATCTTCCACCGGTTGCCTTCGCTCGACATCATGGATACGCTCGGATACAAGGCATTGACGCTCGGCTGGCCGCTCTTTACCATCGGCATGCTGACCGGATCAATCTGGGCCAACAGCGCCTGGGGCACCTATTGGAGCTGGGACCCGAAGGAGACATGGTCCCTGATCACCTGGGCGATATATCTGGTCTTGCTGCACCTGCGTACGATCGGGTGGCGCGGGCGAAAGATGGCATTCCTCTCGATTCTCGGCTTCGTATTTGTTCTGATCAGCTTCTTCGTCGTAAGCCGGGTGAACATCGGGAAACATACGTTTTAGCAAATTCTGAATCAATTCTATCGAAATTGATGGAAAAATTTGGTTAAATCATGAGAATACAAAAAGACTTTAGTGAAATCTGCGTAATCTGCCAATACTGTCCTTGTCTCATGATCAGTTCAGATTAGGGTGATGCAAGAATGGGCATAATCGTCGTCGGTCTGAGTCATAAAACAGCGCCGATCGAGGTGCGCGAGAAGCTTAACTTCCCCGAAGCCACGCTTCCCGATGCGCTCAGGAAACTCATGACCTATGAGGGCATCCGCGAAAGCCTGATCGTGTCTACCTGCAACCGGGTGGAGATCTATGCGTTCGTTCATGAAAGCGTCAGCGGCATCGATCGTATCAAGCAGTTCGTTTCCGATTACCACTCCCTCAGCCGCGAAGCGTTGGAACAGTCACTCTATGTCTATCCGGATGCCCAGGGAGTCCGCCATACTTTTCGCGTTGCGTCCAGCCTGGATTCCATGGTTGTGGGAGAGGCGCAGATCCTCGGGCAGCTCAAGGACGCCTTCGATATCGCCCTGAAGACCAAGACAACGAGCACCATCCTGAACAAGCTGATCAAAAAAGCCATTTCGGTTGCAAAGAGGGTGCGGACTGAGACGAAACTCGCTGAAGGGGCAGTCTCGATCAGTTCGGCAGCCGTGGAGTTGGCCAAGAAGATCTTCGGCGACCTTGAGGGGAAGACAGTCATGCTTCTGGGCGCAGGCGAAATGGCGGAGCTGGCCGCCCAGCACCTCCTGGGAAACGGCGTAAAGAACATCATGGTTGCGAACAGGACTTTTGAGCGAGCGGAAGAACTGGCCAAGGAGTTCAAGGGAGACGCCATCAGGTTCGAGCATTTCCCGGACGCTCTCGTGATGGTGGACATTCTGATCTGCGCAACAGGCGCACCGAATTATGTGGTGAAGCCGGATATGGTTACGCGCGCGCTGAAGGAACGCCGCCATAAGCCGATCTTCCTGATCGACATTTCCAACCCGAGAAATATCGACCCTGAAGTTGACAAAGCGGACAATGTGTATCTCTACGACATTGACGACCTCCAGAGCAAGGTGGACGTTAACGCAGAGGGCAGGGCACGCGAGGCGGAACGGGCCGAAAAGATCGTAACATTGGAGGTCGAAACCTATCTCCAATGGGAGCGCGCTCTCGACGCAGTGCCGACGATCGTCGACCTTCGCGAAAAAGTGGAGGAAATCCGCAGACGGGAACTGGATAAGACGCTGGGTTCCCTGAACGGCATCAGCGAAGACCAGAGAAGGGCCGTAGAGGCCATGTCCGAGGCGATCATCAACAAGCTGCTGCACGCACCTCTGGTCGTGCTCAAACAGGCGGCCTCTGCAGGGGATAACGGTGATAACAGTACCATCGCGATTGCGCGCAGGCTGTTTAACCTGGATAAGGAACTGAAGCGGCCAGGGCCGCATGGGAATTCGCTGGAATTGACCGACAAGGAAGGTCCGGAACCGGGCCGGGAATCGAAGTGCCGGTAATTTCAAACGCGGATTTTGGATGCGGCTTGCGGCATAAAAGAAGAACCACATGGGGTTATTGGCGACACCACGGCGTAATCTGCGGCTAAAAAAAATGCAAGGAGTCCTTCATTGAGAAAAGAGATCAGGATCGGTACTCGGAGCAGCGCGCTCGCGCTCTGGCAGGCCGAGTGGGTAAAGTCGGAAATTGAGAAAAAATATACCGGTATCACCGTTTCGCTCACGAAGATCAAGACAACAGGTGACAAAATTCTCGACGTACCCCTTGCAAAAGTCGGAGGGAAGGGGCTGTTCGTCAAAGAGATCGAAGAAGCGATGCTGGCGGGCGAGATTGATATCGCCGTACACAGCATGAAGGATGTTCCTACTTTTTTCCCGGATGGGCTGCACCTGTCGTGCATTACGAAACGCGAAGACCCGAGGGATGCACTTCTTTCGAGAAATAAGGTTTCGTTTAAAGATCTTCCCAAGGGCGCGAACGTAGGTACGAGCAGTCTCAGGCGGCAGGCGCAGCTTACGAGCCTCCGGCCTGACTTCGTGATCCACCAGCTTCGCGGCAACGTGGACACCCGCATCAGAAAATTGAAAGAAGGCCAGTTTGACGCAATCATCCTCGCTGCGGCCGGTGTGAAACGACTCGGGCTTGCGGAAAACGTAACTGAATACATCGATCCTTCAATCAGCCTGCCCGCCATCGGGCAGGGCGCGCTCGGCATCGAATGCCGTGTAGATGACCGTGAACTGAATGACATGATCGCGTTCTTCAATCATGCCGACACCCGTATCTGTGTAACCGGCGAACGGGCGCTCCTCCGGCGGCTCGAAGGCGGGTGCCAGGTGCCGATCGCCTGCTACGGAGAGATGAAGGACGGCGAGTTGCATCTGACCGGTCTTGTCGGCAGCGTGGACGGCAAGCGTATTATCAAGGATGCGATTAAAGGTGCTGGCGACAAGGCGGAGAAACTGGGTGTTACCCTCGCTGAAACACTTCTGGCACGGGGGGCCGACGTGATCCTGAGAGAAGTGTACGGCCACAACACCGACTTCAGCGGTAACGGGCTTCTGGAGAACCCGTCTTAGAACATAATTGGTGCGAACCGCAAAGGCGGGAAGGCGGCGAAGAGTTTTCCTCAATCATCAAGCATGATTTCTTCGCGTACCTTGAGTCTTCGCGGTAATTTTTTTTGAAAATACTAAAGTGATGATGCAATCAATCGGTAAAGTTTATCTCATCGGCGCGGGACCAGGCGATCCCGGCCTGATCACGGTCAAAGGGCTGGAGTGTGTCAAAAAGGCGGACGTGATCATCTACGATTATCTCGCCAATGAACGGCTGCTGGACGAGCGGCGCCCCGATGCTGAACTGGTCTACGTCGGAAAGCAGGGCGGGAGGCACACCCTGCCCCAGGACCAGATCAACAGCCTCATTGTCAGGAGAGCCAAAGAGGGGAAGATCGTCGCCAGGCTTAAGGGTGGAGACCCCTTCATTTTCGGGCGGGGAGGGGAAGAGGCGGAAGAACTTGTAGACAATGGAATTCCTTTTGAGATCGTGCCCGGAGTCACCGCTGCCACCTCTGTCCCTACCTATGCCGGCATACCACTGACCCACCGTGAACATACTGCAAGCGTTGCATTCGTAACCGGACATGAGGACCCGACGAAGCCCGAGTCCAAGGTGCACTGGGACAAGATAGCGACCGGCATCGGCACCCTCGTATTCTTCATGGGCATGAAGAACCTGAAGAACATCGTGGAAAATCTGGTGTCCCACGGACGGAGCGCAGATACTCCGGTGGCCCTCATTCAATGGGGCACGCGTACGGATCAGCGCGTGGTAACGGGGATGCTTCGGGACATCGTTGCCAGGGTCGCCGAGGCTGGTCTGGGGCCGCCTGCAATTATTGTAGTCGGCGAGGTCGTCAAGCTTCGTGAGAAACTGAACTGGTATGAGTCAAAGCCGCTCTTCGGCAAACGGATCGTCGTAACCCGTTCGCGCGAGCAGGCAAGCGTGTTTGCTGAGACCCTGATAGACAGGGGTGCGACGACCATAGAATTCCCGACGATCGACGTCGTGCCTCCCGCAAGCTGGGACGAACTGGACAAAGCCATACGGGAGATCGAAAAGTTTGACTGGATGATCTTTACGAGCGCCAACGCCGTGCGGTTTTTCCTTGACCGTCTCCGGACTGTCGGGAAGGACCTTCGCATGCTCAAAGGCGTGAACATCTGCACCGTCGGACCGAAGACTGCGGAAGCCCTCGACGCATTTGGTTTGAAGGCTGACCTGGTTCCGGCAGAATTTAAAGCTGAGGGTGTCGTTGACGCATTTGCAGGAGCCGGCGTCAAAGGACTGAAATTCCTCATACCGAGGGCGAAAGCAGCGCGCGAGATCATCCCAGACAGGTTGAGAGAACTCGGTGCCGACGTTACGGTTGCGACCGCGTATGAGAACGTGAAGCCAAAAGCGGACGTTCTGCGTACTAAAAAGCTGTTTGAAGAGAAGAAGATCTCGGCCGTTACGTTTACAAGTTCATCGACAGTCCACAATTTTGTTGAAATACTGGGCCAAAAAGAGTATAAAACGCTATTACAGGGGGTTGTCATCGCCTGTATCGGCCCGGTGACCGCCAAGACCGCGCAAGAGTACGGGATGCAGCCCGACATTATGCCAGGGGAATATACCATTCCCGCGCTCGTGGAAGCGATGGTGGAGTACTACAAGATTAAGCGTTGAAAAGTTTCGCTGCAAACGGTGAAAAGGAGATTTCATGATAACTATTTCTGATATGGCTGCGGACAAGATAAAAGAGATCCTCAAAGTCGAAGGCGTGCCGAATCACGGCCTGCGCGTATCAGCGGCCGCGGGCGGTTGCTGCGGCCCGTCTTACGAGATAATGATCGACGACAAGGCCGGGGACGGAGATACCGTCGTCGAACAGAACGGTGCCAAGCTCTACCTTGACGCAGATACAGCCAAGACGCTTGAAGGCGCCGAGCTGGGCTTTATCAGCGACGAACGCGGAGAAGGGTTCGTCATCGGTTTCCCGAACGGCGCTCCTCAGGGCGGAAGCTGCGGGTGCGGCGGAGAAGAGCATAACCACAGCAGCAGCGGCGGGTGCGGCTCGAGCGGCTGCGGATGCAGCTAACCAGCCTTAAACAAGGCATATTCACCGTGTATTTCAGATAAAACCGGATGGGGGATGCCCTTTTTTATCTAAGGGTTATTTTCCCGCTTTCATGTTCATCAAAATTTCGTTTTTCTTTACGAGGGGACGCCAATGTTCCAACCTGTATACCGTCCAAGAAGACTTCGGTCCAATGAGAACATCCGCCGCATGGTACGGGAGACGAAGCTTTCGCCCGATGATTTCATTTACCCTCTCTTCGTGACCCACGGCAAGGGCGTGAAGAAAGAGATCGGCTCCATGCCCGGGAATTACCAGCAGTCAATCGACAATATCGTAAAGGACTGTGAAGAGGTGAAGGCCCTCGGCATTCCGGCCGTTCTGCTGTTCGGGATACCGGAACACAAGGATGAAGTCGGAAGTGAAGCATATTCCGACGAAGGCATCATTCAGCATGCGATCAAGGCCATCAAGAACAAGCTGCCTGATCTTATTGTGATCACCGATGTGTGTCTCTGCGAGTACACCAGCCACGGCCACTGCGGCGTGATCAAGAATGGGGTTGTTCAGAACGACGCTACCCTGGAGCTTCTCTCGAGGGAAGCGCTTTCGCACGCACGAGCGGGCGCGGACATGGTAGCGCCCTCCGACATGATGGACGGAAGGGTCGGAGCGATCCGCCATACATTAGACCAGGAAGGTTTTTATGATATCCCGGTCATGTCCTATGCAGCCAAGTATGCTTCGAGCTTCTACGGGCCCTTCAGGGATGCGGCTGAATCGACACCCCAGTTCGGCGACCGCCGCTCATACCAGATGGATGCTCCTAACAGCCGGGAAGCGCTGCGCGAGGTCGCGTTGGACATTGATGAAGGAGCGGACATCGTCATGGTAAAGCCTGCATTGGCCTATCTCGATATTATCCACCAGGTGAGGCAGCAGTTTAATCTTCCGGTCGCCGCCTACAATGTTAGCGGAGAGTTCTCGATGATCAAAGCCGCCGCCAGACTGGGCTGGATCGACGGCGAGCGGGCCATGATGGAGTCGCTTATCGCCATTAAGCGTGCCGGAGCGGACATGATCCTGACCTATTTTGCGAAAGAAGCGGCAGCTCTCCTGAACAAATAACAGAGCACGGCACCACGGCCATTTCCTCTCAGCCTCCTACCTTAATAAACTGACTGAAGTTGACTTGCCTTGCGGAAAAAAGCGAAAAGATAAACAAGGATAGTGGTTAAGCCGAAGAACGGCGGGTTTCAATCAGGGAGACTATATTTCATTCGTTTCGCTCTGGATGGACTCCAGCAGTGAGGTGATTATCTTTTCCGGGTCCTGAAGCGCCTGACTACAGCGCGACAGCTGCACCTGGTCAAGGAGATAGGTTTCCTTTTCATGTGGAAGGGTCACGAAATGAATACCGGCCCGATAACCGTTCTCGCTCTTCTTGCACCATCGCACCACTCCGAACTTGTGGCCGCCCACCTGTTCATCGAAACACACCAGGCCCGGCTCAATCCGCTCGTGGGAGGCGATACCGACACCGCCGACGCTCATATTCACAATCGTGACTAAATGCTCTTTGTTTGCGATACCTTCGAAAGGAATGACGCGAAGAGAAGACGTACGCTGCCGGACGACTGAATATCGTTGTATTCCGTTATTCTTATTTTCGTTCTCTTGTTTCACGAAAAAAACAGCCCCCCTCAGAGCAATAAGAATGATCTATTTATACCAGAAAAAATGGAGCGAGGGAAGGAAATAATGCAGGTTTTGTAAGCGGTATCCGACTTGGAGCCATCATCGATCGCCCTCACGGATAAAATGCTTTCATTTTTGTTCTGAATAGATTGCACACTCACAAGAATGCATTATCCTGAAAAAAGCAGTTGGACACGGATAAAATCTGATCAACACGGATTTATAGGAAGTTACGAACAGTAATGGATTCACCCAAAAGGCGAGATGGCTTTTTGCTCTATCACATTGTTTTGATCCGCTGTTTCCGTGTTCATCCGTGTTCAAATGCCGTTTTTAGGATTATACCCTTTATTTTTGAAACTTTCTGTGTTAATCTCAGTCCGATAAAACCGCGTTCTGATTCCTTGGTATAAAGAATAAGCTCTCGAAATCGGCTAAAGCGACCAGGCACTCTATTTTATGGAAGCCCATGACCCTCGGACAGACCATTCGCAACAAGTTTTTCCTTTCCGCCTTTCTGCTCATCCTGATAACGGCTGTCGGTACGACAGGGTACTGGGTTATCGGCGAAGGACGGTATACGGTCGTTGATTGCCTGTACATGACAGTTATCACACTGACGACCATCGGTTTCGGCGAGATAGTTGATCTGAACGGAAAGCCGGGCGGCCGGCTCTTTACAATCATGATCGCGCTTTCCGGGATCGGTACTCTTTCCTATATAATAACCAACTTCACAGCTTCCATCGTCGAAGGCGATCTGAGCGAGTCGTTCAGGAGGAGAAGAATGGAAAAGATCGTTGATAGCTTGAGCGATCATTACATCGTATGCGGGTATGGGAGGATTGGAAAGCAGATTGCGAATGAACTGGCGGCCACAAAACGGCCTTATGTGATTGTTGAGCAGGACCGGACGGCCCTGAAGGGAATTACGGATGGCTCCGGGGTATCTGCGGTCATCGAGGGAGATGCCACCGACAATGATGTGCTGCATAAAGCCGGGATCGAGCGGGCATCCGGCGTATTCTGCGCTGCGAACGATGATAACCTGAATCTCGTCATAAGTTTGACCGCCAGGCAGATGAACGAAAAGGCGCGCATTGTGGCGAGATGCGAAGATCTTGCCAGGCGTGACAAAATCCATAGCACCGGAGCGGATGCAGTCGTATCGCCAAATTTTATAGGCGGTCTCCGTATGGCTTCCGAGATGATCAGGCCCACGGTTGTATCATTCCTGGACATCATGCTTCGCGACAAGGACAAAAACCTCAGGGTTGAGGAAGTACCTGTTCCTGCTTGCCGCTCCGGCAGAACGATCGCCGATCTAAATTTGAAAAAGCATCAGGCAATCCTGCTGCTTGCATTAAAAAATGCCGACGGTTGGGTGTACAATCCGGCGGGCAAGCAGATAGTAAGCGCAGGAGATCGCCTGATTATTATGTCCAATCCCGAGGAGAGGCTCAAACTTGAGCAGTATCTAAACGTGCAATGAAACAAGTAAATCTAAAAAACCGGTAACTACTCAGGTCATTTTTTTATCCGCAGATTACGCAGATTTCGCAGATAAAAACAAAACCAGAATTCCGGTTTTAGAATCTGCGTCAATCTGCGAAATCTGCGGATAGAAGGGCTTTTTCTTAGATTTGTCTTAATGCTGTTCTGAAAAGAAGCTGAATAGTTACAAAAACCGGACATTAACGAGAACTAAGGAGTCGGATCATGAACGGATCAACCGTCCAATTGAGAATTGTTCTTGCCATTTTTGCTTGGCTGGCGATTGTTACCGGCGGCAGAGAAGCTGCTGCTGAAAAGAAAACATTCATCAGGGACTATACCTACCAGGCGAGCGAGGTAGACAGCAAGGTGTCGAGCCGAACCGTCTCGCTTGAGCAGCTGAAACGGCTTCTGCTCGAGGAAGTGGGGACCTATGTTCAGTCAGAGACCGTGGTAAAGGATTACCGGTTGACCAAAGACCAGATAGTCACTCTTACCGCCGGCATCGTGAACGTCGAGATCCTTGACGAGAAATGGAACGGCGCCAGCTATTACATCAAGGCCCAGATATCGCTTAACCCCGAAGAGGTGGCTCAGTCCGTTGACAGTCTCAGAAAGAACAACGCTGAACAGGCCGAACTCGAGGAATCCCGCCGCCAGATGACAGCTGCCCTCAACGAAGTAGAAAAACTCAGGCGTGAACTCGAGCTTATCAAGCCGGACAAGAACCAGCAGCCGGCAAAACCGGCCGAGGAGATACAGCAGAAGGAGAAGGCGTTCGCCAGGGGGGTCGAAGAACTGCGCGTCAACGGTCTCCTCCAGAACGCTGCCGCCCTCATGCAGTCGGGTCAATTCGAAGCGGCCAGCGCCGTATTTAACGATGTACTGAAGGCAGATCCCGGAGACAAACGCGCCTATTTGGGAAGGGGAGCGGCATATGCCCGCCAGAAGAAGTCTGAAGAGGCGTTGAAGGACTTCAACAAGGCGCTGGAGATTGATCCGAACTTTGCGAAGGCCTATATGGCGCGCGGCAAAATGCTGCGCTTTCAGGAGAAATACGTGGATGCCGTGCGGGAATTGGATAAGGCACTCAAATTGAAGCCGGATCTGGCAGAGGCGTATTTTGAGCGAGGGATGGCCATGATTAAGAGTGGAAACAGGCCGCAGGGTCGAGAAGACATTCGAACATCCGCGCGTTTGGGCTTCCCGAAAGCCGACCAGTGGTTGAGGGAACGACAGTACAGGCGCTGATGGTGTATTTAATGAAGTACTGTATTTTGACCCTTGGCCTTGTCGCAACCGTTACTGCCTGTGCAGCGCACCAAGTTGATCTGGAAAAGTACCGTACGGCCGGTACATCTGAGACGGTGGTGCGGTCTATTTCGTATGATGACAAGGGATTGCCTGTGCTCGGGGTCCCGCTTGAACAGCGTCCTTCGAAACCCGGCGACCACTTCACTATCGTATGGATGAACCAGAACCGTCCTCAGATCAGTTACGATGTAGCCGTGACCAGGCACGCGCCGGACTTGGCCAAGCCTTTTCTCGTTGTGTATGAATGGACAGGTAAGGGATTTAACGTAGGGTTTGAGGCCTCAGAGGTAATGGCCCAATCGCTCAGAGCGGGTACATATAGCAATGAGGAAGCCATCGCAGCGTTGGCCTTCGTGGTTACGCCCATGGCAGCGGGAACCGTAGGAGGGTTCGTGATAGGTCTTGCCGACGGAGTGAGGCATACTGCTCTTGAACTGGGCAAAGTCGTATCCGGCACGGAGCAGGTTGTTACGTGCACCTTGTACGACTACGACGATTTGAATCGTATCTCAGTCATGCGCATGCTTACGCCGGACCGTACAAGGGAACTGGTAAGGACGGAGTTCATGTACCAGGGAACGGATAGACAACCGGTCAAAACGATTGTGAAGAGTCTCGTCGAGGAAAAAGAAAGGGCCGTGAAGTAAACAACGTACGTCAAGAAAACACTTCATCGTTAAGATAAAATACTAAACTCTTTCCTCATTGGGTGGAACAGTGTACAAGAATCTCGAAAGATATTTCGGAGCATGCGTCAACTGCGGTTCCTGCTGCACCATTCCCGGTATATTTCTTCCCGGCCAGATTGACCTTCTGGCAGGCCACCTGAAACTCGATAAAATCCAGTTGTTCCGAAAATACCTGGTTGCCGAACTCTTTACGCCCGACATAGAAGCGCCGCCTGCGTTCCTGATATCGCCGGTAAAGAGCGACAGCTGCGGCGTTCGCGAAAAAAATTATCTTTCCGTCGCCAGCACTGCAAAGACCCACAGCGCTATATGCATCTTCAGAGATAATGATTCTCGATCATGCCGTGTATACGACCGCAAGCCTTTCGGCTGCACACTGCTTATCTGCTCAAAAATGACAAAGGCAAGGCCGATAACGCTGAATAAAACCTATTATTATCATCATTGGCTCGATTCCCAGGGTATGCTGTTTTCAATTTTCCCAGGACTTGGCGAACTTTACATAAAACTTCTTAAAATAGTTGTTCCCCTGCCTCGAGACAAAACTAGAAAGGAAGCGCTCGTGGCAGCAAACATAGTGATTGGAAAAGAGATTTCCGATATGATGAACGGCCGGCCCGCTACGAACAGCCTTTTTTACAAGACAAGTTCTTTTGTTCGTTAAAAGACGGTTAAGTATTTTATCTTCCCATTTTTACCTGTTTATAGTAAAATAAATTGCAGTCAGGCATCGGCAGGGGGTAAAAATGAAGAAGCAGGCAAATATACTCTTTCTCTTTGTTCTCGCCATCGTAATAATTCCCGCACACGGCTGTGAAAAATATGAAAAGTATGCATCGAGGGGGACCGTGACCAGCATATCTGCCGGCAAGCTTCAACGGTTCAAGGACGATAAGTGGACCGGTCTCAAGCCCGGCTCAAAGCTTTTCTCATCAGATAAACTGCGGACGGATGCAGAGGGCGTTGCTGTAATTACCTTGGACGGTATTGGCCGCTTTATGATCGGGAATGTGACGGAATATGTGCTTGGAGCAGAACCGGCTGATTTCCGAACGACGCTGATAAAAGGATCTGTATGGTTTTTTTCACTTCTGAAGCCGGGTAGCAAAATCAGCATCGAAACGGCAACGGCGGTCGCCGGAACCCGGGGCGCTGCCTTTTCCGTTATTGTGCATGGTACAGCCACGGATGTCTATACCTGTAAAGGAATAGTGGATGTCACGGTTAGAAATAAAATGCTCTTCTCAGTGCAGGATGGGCAATACGCGGTAGTAGCAAGAGGTATAAGTACCGGGGACGTCAAGGACGGGAAGAAGCTTCTTTCGCAGATACGAAAAGGCTCAGTCAACGGCCATAGCATGTGCGCCGGCTGTCACTACGATGAAAAAGCAAAGGATATCTCGATCCAGCGCTTTAAGGAAAGCGCTGATCGCTGAGAAAGAAAGCATACCCGATGGACACTGGAAAAGAAACGCAGGAGCCAGAGACTAAATCCCAGATTGTGCTGGTTGTGGACGGCAAGCCCGTACGCCAATTCTACACCAGCATTTTTCTTCAGCGTCTCAAGTACCATGTGGTAACCGCGAGAACGGCCGAGGACGCGCTGACCTTCATGGAAATGACTGTGCCGCTCGCACTCGTAACCAATCTTGACCTCCCCCGGATGGGCGGCCTTGATCTTCTGAGGCGGGTGAAACAGGACAGCAGGATGAAGGATGTTCCGGTAATCATCTACTCAGCCAGCAATGACACGCAAATTCAGCAGGCCTGCGAGCAGGCAGGCTGCGCCGTTTTCCTTTGCCATCCAACGAGTCTTGAACAGGTCTACCTAGCGGTTCAACAGGCAACAGAGAAGAGGCCCCGTCGCTTTGTGAGACTCGAGACGTACCTGAATGTTATTATCGGCGACGGCAGTTCGTTCTATAGCGTTGATGGGAAAGACTTCATAGTCGTTATTTCGGAGCTGGGCATGTTCGTAGCCACAACCGGACAACTTGCGTATGGCAGCGTCCATCCCTTTGTTTTCTATCTCCCGAATGCTCCGGGCCAGATCATAAGAGTCGAAGGAAAGATCGTGTACAATCACAGCAGCAGGGATGTGACGAAAAAGCAAGGCGTCGGTGTCAAGTTTACGAAGATCGGAGATCAGGAAAGGGAATTTATAAAGGACTTTATCCGCGGAAAATTAGTTGAAGGGATCATGGAAAAATAACTTGGCACGTTACTGACTGCAAACCGACTCATTCTCATTCCCATCATAACCGTTAATGCGCCTTCCGTAGAAGGTATCCCGCCCGAATTAGATAATACTTTTTTTTTGTGTATAATTGAAGCGTAGCAACTGTACGATTTGCGGTTTCGCGGTTTTGCAGATCACTCGATGAATAAACGTTGAATCGGTAAAGGTGATATGCTTTTTAAAATGCGTTTTATCGAGCGGATTCTCATCTCGTACTAAGTCACGGGTACCATGAGATAGTAGTCAGGAAATGTTCGAGGAGACGGTGTCAAATGCTGGCAAGGAGGTGTCGACTATGAAAAGAACAGTTATGTTACTCATGGTTATAGCGGCCGTTCTCATTGTACTGGCTCCCTGGCTGTCACAGGCTGAGCCCGCATCTCAGAAACGGCCGGACTATACTGCGATTAAGGGTGGCTACTATTATCCCAGTGAAAGAATCAGAATGGATGAATTCAGCGGAACAGATTTTGACAGAAGGAATGGAATGAACGCAGAGATCGGCTTCGGCCATTACTATGTGCCCGTATTCGGCACGGAGTTCGGCATCGGGTACTTTGAGAACAGGCGGTTCCCTGGCATAGGGGCGGGTAGAACAAGGCTTGATGCTATCCCGGTGCTCCTGTCCGCGAAACTATATTTGCCGCTCGGACCTGTAGAGCCCTACGCTGAAGCCGGCATCGGAGCATATTTTACGAGATTCGAAATTGAGAGCGCGAACGGCAGTGATCGCAGTTTCAGGGAAGTGGACTATGGGCCGCATATGGGGGTTGGACTGAATATAAATTTTTCAGACAGCTTTTACGTTGGATTCGAGGGAAGATATCGCAGGGTGAAGCCGGAATACGATGGCTTGACTGTTAGACTGGATGGGTACACCGCAACGATGAATCTCGGTTTCCGGTACTAATGCGCTGCAAGCTCTACCTGAGAGCGGAGGACGAACTCATTCCAGCCTCCGCTCTTTTTTTGTAAATATCACGTCAATTTCCGAGCGATTCCGGTCCGGCCAGCAGTTCACTGATGAGGTCGGGCACCAGCGTCATTCCCTGCTGATGCAACCACAACTGGACGCCTGCCAGATGCGCACCATAATAAGTCACCGGATTATAGCGGTTTAGGACGAACGAAATAACTGCGGCAAGCAGTGTAAAGGCGATGACTGCTTTGAACCGGGGCCATATGCTGCTGAACCATCCGTCCATTCGCAGACGCGTGACGCCTAACAGTATCCTGTCGACGATCGATTCTTTCTTCGCGTCGTTGAAGCTTACAATCAGTGCGTCATATCCGCTCAAAAGCCATATTACCGGGATGAGAGGAGCATAGAGAGCGGAAACAGCGAAGATTGCTTCAACGATAGAACGGGCCTGGGATGTTTCCAGCGAAGGCCAGTACCTGAGAACAGCGGGTACCGAAACCAGTGAAAAAATGCCGAGCACCGAAAAACCCGTAAAGATGCTTCCTTTCAGCGGTTGTCCATTTAAGAATTGTCCCCAGCCGGGAACGAGCAGAGAACCGAGCAACGGCCAAATGCGGCTTTGCATCCCGGGAAAGGGAACCTTTCTCGCCTTTACAGCCGTATGGTAGGCATTGCCCGCATTACAAGTCCAGAAGATCAGTATGAAAAAAAACAGCAGTTCGGCCGACAAAAAAGCTTCGGCATGAGAAATATCGTACATCTGGAGAAGAGTCGGAAGCTCGCCTCGGTACAAGAAAGAGATCGCGATCAATGCCATGAGAACAAGCATGAATACCCGGAACAAAACTCCTTTTACTCGCTGACCGCTGTATTGCTGGCCTCCTCCCCACATGAGCAGCGAAAGGGTATATGCCATTGCCGGGTTTTTCTCATCAGCAAACGGAAGTCCTTTGGTTATTCGCCTCATGCCGCGGGGATAAAAATATTGATCAACATCTGGTGCTTCCCATGTTCTTTCCATTAGTTGTCTCCTCGTCCTTCCTGAGAGAAAACCCGCCCGGGCGCTGGTTTTATAAACTAAAGTCGCAGAAGTACTGCTTGCTTGTTAAACTTTATCTCCTGCTTTTTCAGTGATGCAAATCACAACTTGCGGAAAAAGAAAAGATTTTATTGAACAGAACGAGAGGCCTCTCCCCGTCAAATAAAAAAACAGGGCAGGATTTGTCCTGCCCCTCGCGGTTACTGAAAATTGAAATGATTATTCAAGACGATTTAAGGAACGACTACACCATCCACTGTCTGTGTCCCGTTGTTGCCGGGAGATGATCCCGTGCCGCCTGAAGTCTGAACAATGCCTGTATAAGCAGATGTGCCCTGCGTCGAAGTCACGGTGACGGCGCCACCGTTGCCCCCGGTTATAGTTCCCGCGCCTCCATTGCAGACGATATCGCCTGTATTTGAAACGGTCGCTGCAGTCATTGTTACGCTTTTCGCGTCACCGCCGCGTTCACCGTTGCCGCCGGTGCAGTCCATGTTCCCGGAATTGGTGATTGTGGTTGATACGGAACTGAACGAGGGACCGTTGTACAGAGAAATATCATCAGTCTGGAAGACCACGACGCCTCCCGCACCACCGACGCCGGATGTGCTTGTGGCCGAACCGCCTTTTGCCTGGATGGCTGCCTCGTTTACGATCGGACCTGCCGGCACAGCATTTGTGTTGGCGTAGCTCTGGACTGAATTCGCGCTACCGTCCTGAGGAACAAGCGTATACGCTTCGATTCGGCCTGAGTCCCCGCCTTTTGAGGCGCCGTTTCCGCCGTTCAGGACAACGTCGGGAAGGATAACTTCAACATCTGTTCCCGTATAGTCCTTGTTTCCCGCAAACGCTTCTATCCGAACCTGACCGGCATTGCCTCCATTCAACTCTCCGTCTCCGCCCCTGACATCGAACGCGCCTGTGAGCCGGATTTTTCCGGGAACCGAGGCATCGCCCGGGTACTTATTCAAGGATTGGAAAACGATCGCGTGGTCTGCGCCCCCGCCGCCTGACGCTGTCTGCGACCCGGTTCCGTTGCCTCCCTTTGCGGAGAGCTCCGCGTTTGCGACAATGCTGCCCATTGCATTCGTGACGAACACGAGTGAACCCCTGTTGCCGCCATTGCCGCTCGAGCAGTTGCCGCCGTTCGCTTCCCAGGTGCCGCTGATTATTATGTCGCCGTGAGTGGGAAACTCAACATTGGTTATGCTGTAATCCGGTATACCGCGCGTTACTATTGAAGCCCGCCCCCCATTTCCGCCATTCAACGTGCCGGCACCGCCGTTCAATAGAACAGTTCCCGATGAATAGAAATTGCCGTAATACACATTGACCTCGAGGTTGCCGCCATTGCCGCCTGCGCCGGTATCCGTGTCCCCGCCGCTTGTGTCGATGATGCCGGTGTTGCTCGCGAGTTCGTCAGCGTTCAAAAAAATATTACCGCCGTTCCCGGTACCCATGCCCCTGGCTTCAATCAACCCGCGGTTCACGATCTTTCTGCCCGTTTGAGCCGTGAGGTGTATCTCCCTTGCCGGGACATCCGCTGTTACGCTTGACGCGGATATTATCCCGCCTTCCGCTATTTCTATGCGATTCGCAGTAATTGCAATGCCTTTTGAAAGAGAGGGAGAGCTGATGATCTTGCCTTCAATCAAGACATCATTTACCAGATCGAGCGCTCCATAATTGGTCCAATCCTCGTGATGGAACGACCGGGCCCCGTTGCCATTAAGGACAAGCACGGCATCCGCGGGAACCGTGAGGCCCGTGATCGAAGTTTCATCCAGCACGTTGTTTCCGTTGCCGAGATACAGCAGGCCTGACCCGGTTTTCATATACAATCCGCCGGGAATACTATCCGTATTCAGCTGTACCTCATGCGTTTCGGCGGAGAGAACGACATGGTTTTCTCCGAAATTACGGGTAGTGGGCAGAATGAAGCCGGCATCCACCGTTCCGTTTTTCATGATATTGATCTTGCCCGTGGCTGCGATGAATACGGACGGGCCGTTTCCTCCAGTCCCGGTCGATCCATTGCCCCCGGCACTCTGCAAAGACGGCGGAAGAGAAGGTATCACCGCTACAATTTGTTCATCCGGGGACTGCGGGTTACCGGCGCCCCCATGCTTTCTTCTGTGACCACATGAAACAAAAACCGTAATAAATAAAAGAACAATAAGGAGAACAATAAAATTCTTCATTTGTGCCATGTGAACCTCCTTTTCAATGCAGTTGAAAAAAGACCCGGGACTGACGTTTATCAATACGGGCTAAAGCAAGATTTATGCTAAACGAGAATGCCTGGTTCTCACGTCTTTTCGGACCGAATTAAAAGTGTGAACATTTCGGCAGCGACTCAAAAATCCTCAATTAAGAGGACACGTTTTAAGAAATAAAGCCTGAGTTTAATGACGTTTAATGAATTTTAGAGGAATTCCAAAAACTATGAACAAACATGGAGTGCAGACTGAAACGCGATGAGAACTCAATTTCTAAAATCCCTGTGCCCAAAAGATACATAGTCAGGGGCCGTTGTACAGGACGGAAACAATCCATCGTTAATTTGGCAATCCCTACCGCTCAATAAACTGCATAAGTGGCCTGGCAATAGGCATCCTTCGAGGCTCAAATTGCAATAACTCTCCTTGAACAATTTGTATCGAAAATTAGCCCTCTTCCACTCACCCGTGAAAGAACATTGGGAGCAGGATAAACTGTGACTTTGGTCACAGATTATTATGCGCGCGAGGTTTATCACACTATAGTCGTTATTTCTCCAAGCTGTACAGAATTACTGATGACTTCGTTTACTACGTTTCATTCGCCGCTGCGGGGAATGATGCTCTATGTTGTTTAATTCGGTCCAAAAGGGGAGGGTAACATGAGTATGTGGAGTAAAAAGGTTGGCTTGATTTTTTTGGCATCGCTGATGGCAGCAAGTATCTCGGCATGCGGAAGCGGAGACCCGGAGGGAACATTGGCAAGCACTGAGGAAGAGAATAAACCTCGGCTTGTGTCGATTACAGTGGATCCTGTGGATCCGGTCATAGCGCGCGGCACCTCTCAGCAGTTCACGGCAACGGCCCTCTACATGAACAACAAGACGGCAAATGTCACCTCGTCCGTTACCTGGAGTTCATCGGATACGACGCTTGCAACAATCAGCGGCACAGGTCTGGCAGACGGGATCGGATCAGGTTCGGTAACAATTACAGCAGCATTGGGAAGCGTCAGCGGGTCGAGTGTGGTGACGGTAACGCCGGCAACAGTCATATCGGTACAGGTATCGCCCGCCGCTGCGAGCATCGCCAAAGGGACCACGCAGCAGTTTATTGCGACAGGAGCGCTCTCGGATGGCACAAGCCAGGATGTGACGTCGTCCGTAGTTTGGAGTTCCTCGGATACGACCAGAGCAACAATAAGTGCGACCGGATTGGCAAAGGGAGAAAACGCTGGTTCGGCAACGATCAGGGCAACATTGGGAAGCATAAGCGGATCGGCGGCATTGACTGTTACAGCAGCTGCACTTGCATCAATTTCAGTGACGCCGGCCACAGCCAGCATCGCCAAAGGTACTACCCAGCAATTTGCAGCCATGGCAAAATTCTCGGATAATACCTCTCAAGATGTGACGAAGACAGTTGCCTGGAGCTCCTCGGATGCCACGCGGGCAACTATCAGCAGCACCGGTCTGGCAAGCGGGGTAGGCGCCGGTTCCGTAACGATCAGGGCAACGTCAGGAAGCATAAGCGGTACGAGTGCCTTGACAATAACTCCGGCGGTGCTCGTATCTCTCACAGTTGTGCCGGCTGCAGCCACCATAGCCAGTGGAACTTCGCAGCAATTTTCCGCGACCGGCACCTTCTCGGACAACTCGAAACAAGACCTTACGACGGCTGTAACGTGGATATCATCTGCTACTGCTGTAGCAAGCATCAGCAATGCGGACGGTTCGAGGGGCCTTGCCACCGGGGTCGCATCGGGGACGACCGTTATCACATCGACAATGGGAAGTGTTACGGCGACGGCAGCACTGACTGTTACGGGGGGAGCCGTTGCAACGCTCACCTGGGACGCGCCTACTACACGTACCGACGGGTCTGCTCTGAACGCTGCATCCGATGTCTCGCAGTATAAACTATATTATAGAACGGCCACGAACCAGACATATACTGTTGTGAATGTCGCCAATCCGGGAACGAACACGATTACAAAAAGCCTGAATCTCTCGGCGGGGACCTATTATTTTGTCGTGACTACCGTGGACGTGTCCGGACTGGAAAGCAGCTATTCAAGCGAGGCGTCAAAGACGATCTAACCACTACTTCGCGAATCTGCAGTATAAAGCCCCTCCCTCGGGAGGGGTTTTTTTTGGTGCGCCCGGTAGACTCTTATTTATTCCTTTAGTATAAAAATCATACCTTAGTTTTCTTGACATCCCACCCTTTCGAGGTACTTTTTTAGTAAGTATCAAAGTATAATTCAAATACGAATAAAAAAATCATTTTCTGCTAAAAAATCCTTCTTTCTGTAAGCATTCGCCTTATTTGCTATGTGAGTGCCCTTCCTTGGTCTCACTTGCTTTCAACACTGGCTAGCCAGTTTGCTGAATTACTTTTTTGCATAAAGCGAAGCCATTGCGTCAAGCGCATTATTGCAGGGCAGCGGGCAGGGAGGGTCCATGAGGAGAGCATTAAAAGCATCTCTGTTTACAACTGTGACGATTATTATCTGCCTTGCCGTATTTTCTTCAGCTTCGGCTGATGAACTACATTATTTTTATGATAATGTTGGGCGCCTTACGCGGGTCGTAAGCGGCAGTGACGGCCAGTTATACAAATATGATAAGGTGGGCAATCTTTTATCTACAGTCACCGATACAACCAGCCCCAATCCGCCCCTGCTTGAAAGCATTAATCCGGATTACTTATTCATTGGTTCAAGCGTTATCACTACCATTTCCGGACAAAATCTCCTGACGCTGAATCGAGTAACATCTGATAATGCGGCCCTTATTATCAAGGTTCTGGAAGTGTACAGCGATGAGCAAATAAAAGTTGAAATTACCGCGCCTATAGGTGCTTCGACAGGGCCAGCAAATATAACTTGCAGCAATCTTTATGGTTCCAGCAGTATTTCTATTTTTGTGGCAAAGCTCATTTTTAGTCCCGGACAGTTCGCATTGACGCCGGGCAGTACCAGTTCGATTACTGCCGGTACAGATCCATTAATCGGCAAAAGCCTTACACTTTCCTTGAATAACGATAATCCATCGATTGTTTCCGTACCGTCAGGAATTCAGATACCTTTAAGTGGAGAGACTTCGTTCAATGTAAATGCTCTCGCTGAAGGTGTAGCAACCATAGAATCGTTGAACATCAGGTCTGTAATATTCGTTACGCAGCCCTTCAGTCCCGAACCGAGCGAGGCAATAATGAATAATGCCGGACTGATAAGTGTACTGATCGATCAGCCGACGCTGGTGTCATCCTCTCTTGCGACCGGACCCGTCAGCGCCTATATAGATAGGCCTCTGGAGGTTTCCTCTTCAATCGAAAGCGGGCCGGTAAGTGCATATATAGATGAGCCCTCAGCCGTTTCTTCATCCATGGTAAGTGAGTTGGTAAGTGTCGGCGTCGATACTACGCTGCCGACAGGTACGATCGTAATCAACGAAGGCGCAGCTTCTACCAATAACAGCGTTGTAACTCTCACCCTCTCCTGTAGTGATGACATTGGCTGCTCCCAGATGCAGCTTAGTAATGACAATACTGCATGGTCAGCCGCTGAGACCTATGGCACAACAAAGGTATGGACGTTAACCCCGGGAGACGGCGAAAAGACCGTGTACGCAAAGTTCAGCGACCTGGCAGGAAATTTGTCAAGTGCATGCACTGATACTATTATAGCCTCCGGCATACAGCCAACTATCCGGACGGTCACGGTCAAACCATCGGGCGGTGATTATACTTCGCTCAATGCAGTCCTCACTGCGGAATCCGCTGACCTGGTCGCCCTCAATCGGATTCTTTACATTGAATGCTACGCGATGCAGGATACAGCGCCGGTAAGCCTGACTGGATTCACCACGGATGCGGACCATTATATCCGTATTTATACGCCGGCAAGCGAACGCCACCAGGGGAAATGGGACACCAGTAAGTACCGGATTGAAACAACCGGACAGGCGATTAATATCGCCGCCAATTACGTTCGCATCGAAGGGTTGCAGATACAGGTCACCGCCTCTTCCGGAAACAATGCGAACGGAATAAAAATTTGGGATGTCGTTGGTGTTGGAGATATATGGATATCTCATTGCATCATCAAGGGAGTTCTGAGCGGAACGGTTACATACACAGATGGGATCTCGAATGCGCCCGACACCGCCACGGTCGTCAGGATATTTAACAACCTGTTCCTTGACTGGAACAGGTCAGGAGCCGGCACCTTCATAGGCGGTGTATACACCTCCATTGGTACGGCCTATTACTTCAACAACACTTTCATAAACTGTTATCAGGGGATATACCGGGATGGTGGTAGTGTCATCGCCAGGAACAACCTTATGTATTCGTGTAATCAGCCTGCGGGAGGCGTCTTCGATGCCAGTACGGATTATAACGCAACTAACAATGGCACAATGGGATATACGGTAACGGGAAGCGGGAATGTACATGATCGAATATCTCAATCATTTACATTTGTTGACGCGGCAAATGGAGATTATCACCTTGCCGCCGGTGATGCAGGGGCAAAAGATCACGGTGTAAGCGATCCGGGTTCCGGTCTTTACTCCGATGATATCGACGGGCAGGCGCGCCAGACTGTATGGGACATCGGAGCAGATGAATATATAGCCTCCGGCATGCAGCCAACTATCCGGACGGTCACGGTCAAACCATCGGGCGGTAATTATACTTCGCTCAATGCAGCCCTCACTGCGGAATCCGCTGACCTGGTCGCCCTCAATCGGATTCTTTACATTGAGTGTTATGCAATGCAGGATACTACCGCGGTGAATCTAACGGGATTCACAACGGATGCTGACCATTATATCCGGATTTATACGCCGGCAAGTGAGCGCCACCAGGGGAAATGGGACACCAGTAAGTACCGGATTGAAACAACCGGACAGGCGATTAATATCGCCGCCAATTACGTACGCATCGAAGGACTGCAAATACAGGTCACCGCCTCTTCCGGAACGAATGCGAACGGAATCAGCACAGCCAACGTCGTTGGCGCCGGGGATATACGGATATCTCATAGCATCATTAAGGGAGTTCTGAGCGGGACGGTCACATACTCAGACGGGGTCTCGAATGGCCCCGAAACCAACACGGTTGTTAGGATATTTAACAACCTGTTCCTTGACTGGAACCGGTCAGGGGCCGGCACTTTCATAGGCGGTGTATACACCAGTATCGGTACACCCTATTACTTCAACAACACTTTAGTAAACTGTTATCAGGGGATGTACCAGAATGGCGGCAGTGTCATCGCTAAGAACAATCTTATGTATCTGTGTAATCAGCCTGCGGGAGGGACGTTTGATGCCGGTACGGATTATAACGCAACTAATAACGCCTCAATGGGGTATACGGTGACTGGTGGGGGAAATACCCATGATCGGATATCGCAAACGTTTACGTTTGTGAATGAGGCAAGTGGAGATTATCACCTTGCTGCGAGCGATGCCGGGGCGAAGGACCATGGCGTAAGCGACCCGGGTTCCGGTCTGTTTTCTGATGACACTGACGCGCAGGCCCGCCAAGCTCTATGGGACATCGGAGCTGATGAAGCGTTGTAACGCATGTTGGCTCACAGAGCCGGACGGCGAAGCAGATGGGGCAGCCGCTATTGAAAAGAGACAAAGAAAGCCCCTTTTGTCAGATACACGGGATGGGTGAGCTGGTTCCTGCGCTCCTTGACCTCCTGGTTTTCGTCGAGGATGCGGTACATGGTGCTTATAGAGCAGTGTGAAAAGCAGTTGAAAATGGAATACGAGGTAGCCGGGATCGACACCGCCAAGGAAAAGGGATGGGTATTTGTCGGCGGAAGCAGCGGAGAAATTTCTATTTATGATTCAGACCTTAATATCCTGAATAAGCTTGGTTCCTGCGAACCAGCCTTGCGATGAGCCGGGGTGCCTTGGTACGCTCCTGCGCCGAGAAGGGCTCTATGCATCGAATCTCAAAACCTGGCAAGGTCAGCGCGACCGCGGCGTACTATCCGGCCTCGCGCCCAAGAAGCGGGGGCGTAAGGAATCAGTCCGCCATCCTCTCCATGTAGAGAACGAAAAGCTCCGCAAAGAGAATGAACGGCTTACCAATCGTCTCAGGCAGGCCGAAATTATCATCGACGTATCGGCCTCTAATATCCCCGTCGGCACCACGGTGACCATATCTGCCATTCCACAATACGGGACCGCTAGTTCGGCAAACTCCACGCTGAGCGGTACGGACGCGTCCTCTACGGCATCGGCAAGTGTCAATCTCTCGACTGCGTACTCAAACGTGATTACGGCCACGACGACATACACTCTTCAGGCGGGGCTGTACTGGAACGGGGAGAAAGTCGAGAAAGCTTTCGTCAAAGCAGTTCCGGGCAAGAATTCGGAAGTGGCATATATTTGTTGTTAAGAATGTCCGCAGAAATAACGGAATGTATCAGAGGATTAAAAGAGAACGCCGCTACGGGCTCCTTCGTTTCCCTGGGTTGCTTTGATCTTTGTTGCTATCATAAGGTTATTTCCTCCCCCGCCCGCTACTCTAATTTACCATAGGGGAGGTGTCTCAGTCATATTGACACAGAGGGGAGGGAGCCAGACGCAGTTCAACAAGAGCGACGTAGAGACCTTTTTCAAGGATAATAACAATATCCAGGCGGCGATTCCCACAGACTGGCTAGCCGCCCTCGGAGATGTCCCGGTGACTGTCACAAATCCTTCGCCGGGCGGAGGAATTTCCGACCCGTTCTTATTTACGATATTCAGCCCGGCTCCGGTAATCGAATCTGTTTCCCCGGATACTGCAAAAGCCGGCTCCCCGTTCAACGCGATTGAACCGAAGACGATAAAGGAAATCAGCGATAAAGCGGAGGAAGACTGGAAAGGCCGCAGATGGGATAAAGTTGCCGCAAAACACAGGATAATAACCGAGAGTTTCCCCGATCTGCCCGAAGCCGCATTATCCCATTTCAGATTGGGGGAATACTATGAGGAGGGCGATTTCCAGGAGGCAGTCAAGGCGTTCGTAAATGCAAAAAGAGTTGCGCCCAAATCCCGTGTAGCCCACCAAGCCGCACTGAAACTATCGAGGCTCCATTTTCTTAACGGGGATTACGAGAATTCAATCAGCGAGCTTAAAGAGGCGCTTCGCGAAAGCAAGGACTGGAACATTATCAAAGAGGCCACGTACCTTCTTAAAATCATCAATCGCACAGCCAAGCATGCTAAGAATACAGCGTCCTTATCATGCGGTTCAAAGGCGCTCGCGGACGTTTTGAAGATAAAAGGCAAGACACTAAAGAATAAGCTATCAAAAGACGGCCTGATATTGTCTTTGAAAGATTTGGAAAAAGCTTCACGGGAAATCGGGGTAGAAGCAATAGGCGCCAAATTAAGTTTCGGTGAAGCAAAGGAGTTGATCAAAGCGCCGTGGATCGCTCATTTGAAGATCAATCATTTTGTTACCGTCACAGATCTTCAGGAAGAAAAGGTTTCCATCATCGACCCGGACAAAGGGTATATAACGTTAACGACCGCAGAATTTAAGAACAGATGGAGCGGGACCGCCCTTGTATTCCCTGATAAGGAGCACAGTAATTATTCATCTTATAAATTAAGTATCAATCAGATGGAAGGGATAAGGGGAGGTCATCATCTTCACGGCACCAATGCCGGAGACGCCGAAGACAATCCTCCTGTCATATATGACGAACCCTCTGACATCGGCGGATGCAGCAGTCCCGGTATGCCCAGTATGAAGGTAAACCTTTCTAACTTAAATTACCTCGTACTGGATACAGACGTGGTGCTTCGGGGCAGGGGGCCCGGTGTATTTGTTAAAAGGACGTATAATGCGGACGATCCGGGCGAGGGGATTTTCGGGAGAAGCTGGTTTTCGAACTACGAGACCAGGCTGACTGAAAATCCAGGCGGCGACGTTGATATAAAGCGGGGATCAGGCAAGGTCGATAATTTTCCGCCTGCGGGTGGCGGCATCTATACTGCTCCGAGATGGGTATACGATAACCTTATTAAAAACCCGGACGGGACCTTCAGCCTGAAGATCAAAAAGACGAAGCTTACTCAGCATTTCGATGCAACCGGAAGGCTTGGTAGCATCACGGACGCTAACAGCAATTTGGTGACGATTCAATATGACGGTAATAACAGACTTATCTCCGTTACAAGCGCGGCCGGAAGGCAAATAACCTTTTCATACGGGGCCAACGGCAAGGTTTCATCCATAGCAGACCCTTTAAACAGACAGGCTTTTTTCTATTACGACGCCAATAATAACCTCATTCGTTCCGTGGATATGGCCGGAAATGAAGCGGTATACGCCTACAACACGTACAGCTACATGAGCTCCATCATAACTACAAAGGGGACCACGACTATCAACAACGTGTATTACGATGCGGACATAGGTTACGTGGTGGGCTCGATCATTGATCCTCTCGGAAACAAGACGGACTACTCAGCGCCGGGTGAATACGTAATTAAAAAAGACGCTAACGGCAATACATGGTATTACTATGAACTGGAGCCGTATGCAGAAATTACGGAAATCATAGATCCGTTAGGTCACACATGGTCCAGAGGGCTTGATGCACAGGGCAACATAAACCGGATCACGGATCCGAATGGTAACAGTACGACATTGACATATGACGCACGGGGTAACATAACCAGCACAACCGATCCTCTAGGAAACATTCACCTCTTGACGTATGACAACAACGACAATCTTACCCGGCTGACGGACCCGGCAAACATGGCGTCCGTTTTAGAGTATGACACGAAGAGTAACCTGAAAATAATCACGGACCCGCAATCGGGGATAACCACTTTCATTTATAACGCCTACGGAGAATTAACCTTGTAGTTGCATAAACATTTCTTGAAAATATGCAGAAACCTCTGGAAACAGGCTTCATTATTGGATATAGTGCTCCTGCGATATCATTATTTCACTCAAGCAGGAGGCCACTGAAAGTGAAGTCCAGTAAAGCACAGGTTCTAAGCCGCGTTCACAAAATACCGGAACTGAAGTTCGAGGATCAACAGCTCACTTCCTACGCGGGCCTTGCTATCATTCAGGCATTCTTCACGAAGCTGAATCTGAAAGCCCGCTTGAAAAGCTGCTTTGATCATCTACCGTCGAGCGCCATCTTCGGCAATCACGTCATTACGCTCGTGCTGATCGTGCATCTGATGCTGGGTTATCGGAAACTCCGCGACATCGAATACTATCAGGACGACCTTATGGCGCTTCGTCTTCTGGGCCTCCGAAAAATGCCGGACGTTTCCACGATCAGCCGGGCATTGATGACGGTCGACGCAAAGGACATTTTGAATCTTCGTCGGTTCTGCCGGGAAATGTCGCTCTCCCGCATACAGGGTTTGAAGCTTCGTCGCGTGACGCTTGATTTCGACGGCTCTGTGCTCTCGACCTCCCGATGGGCTGAGGGTGCCGCCGTAGGCTTCAACAAAAAGAAAAAAGGGCAGAGAAGCTATTATCCGCTTTTCTGCATGATCGCTCAGTTGGGCATGGTCCTTGACGTCCTGCCCCGTTCGGGTAACGTACATGATTCCAACGGCGCCCGGGCGTTCATCCTTGCGTGCATCGAACAGGTGCGTGCAACCTGTTCGGATATCGTCATCGAAGTGCGCATGGACAGCGCTTTCTTCAGCGATGAAATCGTCGGCGCGCTGGAGCGCGACGGAATTGAGTTCACCATCTCGGTCCCCTTTGAGCGGTTCTCCGAACTCAAACACATGATCGAAGCCAAAAAACGCTGGAGGCGTTACGATTCCGTTGTTTCCTATTTCGACACACCCTGGAAGCCGAAAAGCTGGGACAGCCGGTTCCGCTTTCTTTTTATTCGTCAAAAAGCCAAAAAGCAGTCAAAAGAGCCGGTGCAGCTTGATATGTTCACGCCGCACGAATACGGGTTTGACTTCAAGGTGATCGTTACAAACAAAACAACGACGGTGAAGAAAGTCCTGAACTTCCATCAGGGCCGCGGTTCTCAGGAAAACATCCTTGGAGAGCTAAAGTCCCAGTGCAATATGGATTACGTGGCTGTGAGAAGATTGCACGGAAATCAGCTATACATGATGTCGGCGATCATCTCGCACAATCTCCTGAAGGAACTTCACATGGTCGCGCATGAACCCGACCGGGGCACCACCGAAAAACGGGCCGCTCTTTGGGAGTTCACGGAGCCCAATACCCTGCGAAGAACACTTATACAGCGTGCCGGCCGCCTGACACAGCCCGGCGGCAAGCTAACTCTGACAATGAACGCCAATCCACGAGTCAAAAAGGGGTTGTTGCATTATCTCGACCGATTGCAACGGGCCGCATAGCGATTTTTTATGCAACGTTAAGGTTTATATATGATCAGAACCCTTTTAGGGTCAAGTCTTTCTTATTGCAATTCACATTTTATTATGCTATGGTAACTGCATGGCACGACCCCTAAGAATAGAATATCCTGGAGCGGTCTATCACGTCACCTCGCGCGGCAATCGGAAAAAGCCCATCTTTAAGGACGACCAGGACCGCGAGAACTTCCTGAACACCCTGCAACACGTAAATAAGCGATACAACTGGATATGCCATGCATATTGCCTGATGACGAACCATTATCACCTCCTGATCGAGACGCCGGAGGGCAACTTGTCCCTCGGGATGCGACAGTTGAACGGTGTGTATACTCAGCTCTTTAACAGAAGGAACGGGAAGATTGGCCACCTCTTCCAGGGCAGGTATAAAGCCATTCTGATCCAGAAAGACAGTCATCTCCTGGAAGTCTGCCGGTACGTCGTTTTGAACCCTGTTCGCGCCACGTTGATGGAAAAACCAGATGAATGGAAATGGTCCAGTTATCTGGCTACGGCCGGAAAAACCGAGCCGCATCCGAGTCTGACGACTGACTGGGTGCTTGGACAATTCAGCCGAAAACGTTCAAAAGCGGAGCAGGAGTATCGCCAGTTCGTTTCCTGGGGCATCGGGCAAAAGAGTATTTGGACCGAGGTACGGGGCCAGGCTCTGTTGGGCGAGGACAGCTTTGTCGAGAAACTTACCGATCGCCTTAAAAAACACAAGGATATCCCAGAAATTCCCCGGAGCCAGCGGTACGCAACGAGACCGCAATTGCATGTCCTGTTCCCCGAGGGGATTGAGCGAGATCAGAAGAAGATGTACAAAAGATTGAGCGAAGCTGTTGAAAAGCATGGCTACCGCCAGAGCGAGATTGCACGCCAAGTGGGGGTACACTATTCCACAATTAGCCGTTGGCTCCGAGAAAGCGAAAATACACGGAGAAAGACTTGACCCTATGGTTTCCCTTATGCTATGGTAACTGCATGGCACGACCCCTAAGAATAGAATATCCTGGAGCGGTCTATCACGTCACCTCGCGCGGCAATCGGAAAAAGCCCATCTTTAAGGACGACCAGGACCGCGAGAACTTCCTGAACACCCTGCAACACGTAAATAAGCGATACAACTGGATATGCCATGCATATTGCCTGATGACGAACCATTATCACCTCCTGATCGAGACGCCGGAGGGCAACTTGTCCCTCGGGATGCGACAGTTGAACGGTGTGTATACTCAGCTCTTTAACAGAAGGAACGGGAAGATTGGCCACCTCTTCCAGGGCAGGTATAAAGCCATTCTGATCCAGAAAGACAGTCATCTCCTGGAAGTCTGCCGGTACGTCGTTTTGAACCCTGTTCGCGCCACGTTGATGGAAAAACCAGATGAATGGAAATGGTCCAGTTATCTGGCTACGGCCGGAAAAACCGAGCCGCATCCGAGTCTGACGACTGACTGGGTGCTTGGACAATTCAGCCGAAAACGTTCAAAAGCGGAGCAGGAGTATCGCCAGTTCGTTTCCTGGGGCATCGGGCAAAAGAGTATTTGGACCGAGGTACGGGGCCAGGCTCTGTTGGGCGAGGACAGCTTTGTCGAGAAACTTACCGATCGCCTTAAAAAACACAAGGATATCCCAGAAATTCCCCGGAGCCAGCGGTACGCAACGAGACCGCAATTGCATGTCCTGTTCCCCGAGGGGATTGAGCGAGATCAGAAGAAGATGTACAAAAGATTGAGCGAAGCTGTTGAAAAGCATGGCTACCGCCAGAGCGAGATTGCACGCCAAGTGGGGGTACACTATTCCACAATTAGCCGTTGGCTCCGAGAAAGCGAAAATACACGGAGAAAGACTTGACCCTATGGTTTCCCTTTGAAAAGCTAATTTCGAAACTATTGATTAAAGTTCCTCAAGAGCATCTGGTTGGATTAGATTCGATCACTCTTGTTGATCATCTGACATACAAGAAGAATCAAAAAGCGGGCGGGCTCTATTGGCCACGGAAGGGGCGTGAACCGGCTAGAATTGAACTTGCTGTAGGTACGATTTACAGCGGCGTGCCTCGGTTTGTATTTTTCTTACCTTTTGTTGCCAAGTTCATGCTTGCTGCTGTCCTTTACCATGAGATAGGACACCATTGCCAATATTTTACTCACTGTGTGAAAAAGAAGACGGAACAAAACTTCGCCGATAAATACAAGAAGCGAATGTTGAAGAAAACCTTCTTCTGGTGGGGACTTATTATGTCGCCATTTGCGCCGTTGATCTATTTGGTAAAGGGCGTTACAAAACGCTCGAGAGGGTCACTGAAGGGCGCACTCTAGGACCGGACTATCCTGTTGACAGAACAGCGTAGAGGTCTATCGTATAGGTCTTAGTCAACTACTGATAAAGCAGGGAGGGACAAATGACTAAGACTAATACTGATGAATTTTCGTGGGCAGTCTGCAGCGAGGCGTGAAGGAAGACAGGCGCTACGAACTGCTGGAGCGCTGATCCGGCGAAGAGGCCGGTAAAGTTCGGGTATTGCCCTACACACGAACACGCACAGATCAGAGAGTGCTTTGATTTTTATCACGGTGACAGCGAGGATGCTCAGATCGCAAGAATCGCATAACCCCATCTCAAGTTTGTCAATGCTTCCTGTCTTACAGCAGACGCTCACTGGAACGAAGCCCTGCGCTTTCAGAACAGAGGCAAGACGGTTGGTCTCTTCAAGGAGTCCGATACAGGTTGCAATCCCGATTTTCCTATAGCCCATCAGTTTTGCGAAGCCTATCGTATCTTCAACCCTCCTCCAGTCTCTTATTAAGGTATTGTCTTTAGAAATATTTTCCCTCTGCGCTCCAATTCTTCAATTATGAATTGATAATCCCGGGCTTCATCGATGTCCACGGCGATGTCCGGATAATCGGTAATAACCGGCACCAGTCCTATACCGAACCCCGCAGATGCGATTTTGGCAAAACGGGAAATCGTCATCAACTTCAGCAGGTGAACCCCGATGAGGTAACTCAGACCGACAAACGGTCCCACCGCAAGGGCGGCCCTGATAGAACTCTTGCGCGCATTGTATATGTTTTCCATCCGGGATATGAAGTTCCGGTTTTCAATGAGCGAGGGCGTTGCGAGAAGAAGATTGCCGTGGCATACCGAAATGTCCCTGAACCGATTGAATCCTTTTTTAACCATGGCATACTGACCGGTAAAGTCCTTCTCTGGCACCATGGACCAGAGAATATTAGAACGGTATTCAGTTTCAATTATTCCGCATTTTGCCAGGAAGTCTCGTATTGCCTGCGGAGTTGCGAGTGGAAGATCTGACGGTATGATAAGCACGGGCGTGGATACTGAGAAATGATGAAGGCCTTTTTGGATATTTTGGATCAAGGTTTCGCTTCCGTCCAGGAATTCATACCCGCCTGAGTCCGTGATGCTAATCCTGATTTGATCAATCGGACCTACAATGCAAATGCGCTTCACCTCCGGAGTGCCTCTCAATGCCTCGAGCGTATAGCGTATTAAAGGCTTCCCGCCAACGGGCAGCAGACCCTTGTACCCCGGTATATAACCGTCATACAACACAATCCGGTTTATTCCTCCTGCCAGGACGAGAGCATTTATATTATTTGTATCATTAGGCACGATAGATGAACCTCTGTTCTGATTGTATCAGACAAGAAGTCTCCGAATGCTGTCCTTAACCGAAGAAGAGGCCTTCTCAGCGTTCGGCAGGAACAACCATAGTTATTTGAATACGTACTGTGTGTTCGGCTATTTTAAACACTGCCAGTGTCTAGCCTTTTCTTTGTGTATTAGAAAACTAAAATCATAGTTTTTCTGCTAATACCGTCGTTCTATATGAGTTATGAAGCTCTCTTGACAACGACTTTCGCTATGGTAACTTTATAAAAAGCAGCTATCTTAAAATATAAAGGAGAGGTGGACAATTATGAAGAAGACGCTTTTGATTGGAATGGCTGTTGTTTTTGTTCTTACCTTTGGGCTGGCATTTGCCTATGACGGGGCCGACCTCTCAAAGGGAGACCAACTGGCATGGGGTTCAAAAGGAGATCGTGAGAGCGGTACAAGCGGCACCGGGTCCGGCGGCACGAGCACTGACGGTATGGGTACGGGAGGCACAGGGACTGATGGTATGGGTACGGGCGGTACGGGGACTGATGGCATGGGCACCGGCGGCACCGGTACGAATGGTATGGGCACAGGCGGCGCTGATTCGCAAGGCTATGGCTCCAGTTCCAGCTCGGGGGCGGGCGGATCGAACAGCATGGATAGTTCGGGCTCCGGCGCGGGAGGTTCCAGCGGTTCAAATTCTGGCAGCGGTTCTAAAAGCTATTAGCGAGTGACGGATTGCTTTAATTTTAGTCTAAGCAGGCGGTTATCCCCGACCTGCTTTTTTTATCTATTGGAAATAAGTGCCATTACGAGTTCTTTTTGAGAGGAAAAATTTGAGTTACATATTACAAAAAGGAATTGTTTGATAATACCGCTGTATCATCTCAGTTTTCTGTCGCCTTGACAACGTCGGGTCCTATGATAAGTTAAGATCAAGTGTCAATTCTATAGAAAGAGAGAGGTGAACGCGATGAGGAAGATGATTTCTCTTATCACAGCAGCGATTTTCACTCTTACCTTTGCAGTAGCATTCGCTTATAGCGGCAGCACGAGCGGCTCCGGTGCCGGAGGAACAAGCGATATGGGTACAGGCGGAACCAACGGATCAGGCACAGGCGGAATCAACGGAACGGGTACCGGTGGATCGGATACCATGAACGGTATGGGAACGGGCGGTACCGGTACCATGAACGGCATGGGAACGGGCGGTACCGGTACCATGAACGGCATGGGAACGGGCGGCACTGGTACCATTAACGGCTCGGGTACCGGAGGCACGGGCGGCACTGGTACCATTAACGGCTCGGGTACCGGAGGCACGGGCGACACGGGCATCGGCGGCATGAATGGTTCCGGTATGGGTGGAACGTCTGACATGGGAACCGGCGGAACAGGTACTGATTTAGGCACAGGAGGAACGGGAACCTTCGATTCAGGCACAGGAGGCACTGACAGTTCCGGAATGGGCGGCTCCGGGACCGGTGGTACGAATGGAACAGGAACAGGCGGAATAAACGGCACCGGCGGAATCATGCGAGCAGCTCGGCGGCGCAGGGGCAGCAGCTCGAGCGGAGCAGGCGGTTCAGGAATGTAATGGGATTTCGGTCGGTATAAGACGAGCAGGTCGGGAACCGGCCTGCTTTTTTTATTGATAATCCTCCAGCAGCGGCGACTGCCCGGAATAGGTTTCTTCTTTGCTGCCGTAGTCATCTTCCGCCTTCAGCTGTGAATGCAATTCGATGCCGCGATTGCGTGCCTTAAATTTATTCACGAAACCGGCTTTTTTCACTTGCATTATTTGTCCCGCTATGTTACAAGGTACTTAACACTCTGGAAAATTCCTTGAAGAGTGGGCATCTTTTGCCCACTCTTTTTATTTGGGACAAACAATATGTCTGCGGGTGAAAAAGAGATACAGGAAATTTTAGACCCCATACTTGCATCCATGGGCCTGTCCCTTTGGGACATGGAATTCCAGAAACAGGGGCCCAAGTGGCTTCTGAGGATATATATCGATCGGGAACAGGGCGGGGTCACGCTGAACGACTGTGAGACCGTAAGCAGAGACCTTGGCGCAGCGCTCGATGTCGAAGACATCGTTCCTCATGCGTACATGCTTGAAGTTTCCTCGCCGGGGCTTGACAGGAAGCTGACCAAGCCCGAACATTTCGTCCGTTTCGCGGGAAGCAGGGTCAAAATCAAGATGTATCAGCCGATCGACGGGCAGAAAGTACTGAGTGGAAAACTGCTCGGCATGGCTGAAACCGGCGTCAGGATAGAACCTGAGGGGGGTGGTCTCCTTGAGATCCCGTTGGGTAATATCGCGAAGGCCGCGCTTGAGGTGGAATTTTAACCGCATAGAGCAAAATGCATAGGGCAGCGGAAATCTTTTACGCCATGCGCTATGCCCTATTCAGTTTCTGTATTTATATCAGGAGGAGAACGATGAGTCAGGAATTGATTCATGTGATAGACCAGATCAGCAAGGAAAAAGGGATTTCGAAGGACATGGTGGTGGAGGCCGTTGAGTCGGCGCTGGTGAGCGCGGCCAAGAAAAAGTACGGCGCGCAGAGAATCGCCGTGCAGATCGACCCGAAACGGGGCGATATAATCATGTATGCGTATAAGAAAGTAGTTCCCGCCGTCACGAATCCCGAAGAGGAGATAACCCTCGAAGAGGCGCTTGAACTGTACCCCGATGCGCAGATGGACGGGGAAGTGCCGCTCCAGGTGGAATTCCAGGGATTCGGCCGGATCGCCGCACAGACGGCACGGCAGGTAATCGTGCAGAAGGTGCGCGAAGCCGAGCGGGACGTCATCTTCAAGGAATTCAACGACAAGATCGGGCAACTGGTGAACGGTATAGTTTTGCGGCATGAAAAAGGCGCCTATTATATAGACTTGGGGAAGACCGAGGCTGTGCTGCCCGCGCGGGAGCAGGTTCCCCGCGAGAGTTACCGCAGGGGTGACCGCGTCCGGGCCTACGTCCTTGAAGTGCGCGATACATCGAAAGGTCCGCAGGTGGTTCTTTCCCGCGCCCATCCGGAATTCGTATCCCGGTTGTTCGAGATGGAGGTCCCCGAAATATATGAAAACATCGTAGAGGTCAAGGGGGTTGTCCGTGAGGCGGGGGACCGCACCAAGATCGCTGTAATGTCAAAGGACTCCCAGGTGGACCCGGTCGGCGCGTGTGTCGGAATGAAAGGTTCGCGGGTCCAATCAGTGGTGCGGGAGCTGAGGGGCGAGAAAATAGATATTATCCCATGGTCTGAAGACCCTCGCATCTTCATCGCGAAGGCCTTGAGTCCGGCCGTGGTGGAAAAGGTAGGCGTAACCGAGGAAGATCGCTCAGCGCTGACCGTAGTAGCTGACTCGCAGCTCTCTCTGGCAATCGGCAAGAAAGGACAGAACGTGCGTCTTGCTGCCAAGTTGACGGGTTGGAAGATCGACATTCTGAGCGAATCGGAATACGATCAGGAACGGCAGAAAGAACGCGAACAGGAGATTGAAGCGGCCATTGTTGAGGAAACACGCAAGATGGCCGAGGAAACCGAGGCAGCGGAGACCATGGAAGCCCAGGCAGCGCCGGCAAACGTGGAGCAGCCACAGGCAGACGGTCTGACCGTGATCGAAGGAGTCGGCCCCAAGACCGCCGAACAGCTTAAGGAGGCGGGGTATGACACAATCGAGAAGATCGCGGCGATGTCCGATGAGGAAATCCTCGCGGTTCCCGGCATAGGAGAGAAAACCGCGCAAAAGATCATTCTGTCCGCGCGGGCGCTTGTTAAAAAGTGACGGTCAGAGAAAACTCATCCCTTCGGCAAGCACGGCTCCAATCGAACCGAAGGATTTTTAACGAATGAAGACGATGAAGCACGAGCCCGAAAGGACCTGCATAGGATGCCGTGGCGGCTTTAATAAACAACATCTGGTAAGAATTATAGCCGGACCTGCAGGTCCCGTCATAGACTACCGCGAGAAGATGCCTGGACGCGCCGCTTATGTTTGTCCAAATCGGCAGTGCATCGAGAAGGCGCTGAGTCGCGAAAACCTTTCCCGGGCGCTCCGGTTGAAAAAGTTGTCGGGGAGTGTCGAGGCCTTTATAGAGATTCTTTCCTCAAGCGTCCGGGAGAAGATACGATCCCTTGTGACCATGTCCATGAAGGCCGGCAAAGCCGCTGCAGGATATTCGGCAGTGCGGGATGCCCTGGAGAAGGGCCGCGTCCAGATGATCCTATGTGCTGAGGACGTATCTGAAGGAACCAAGGAGAAGGTTCTGCTTCAGGCCTTATCCATTCCGTATGCGAACCTTTTTACCCGCGAGGAAATGGGCGGTATGTTCGGCCGCGAACTGGTGGGAGTGATTGCAATTGAAGACAGCGGATTCGCTCAGGCAATAGGGAAAGAGACCGAAAGATTAAAAAGCTTGATAAATATCAATGAGTAGAGTACAATAAGTATTGTCACTTTTTGGGGGTAAACGATTTTATGACCGTGATCAGGGTGCACGAACTGGCAAAAAAAATGGGCGTAGAGAGCAAAGACCTCGTTGTCGTCCTTGAAAAAATGGGGATCAAGGGGAAAACTGCGTCCAGCGGTCTTGATGACAAGGAGACCAAGTCCCTGATCGAAAAGCTGAAGGCTGTCCGCAAGGAAAAAGAAAAAGTAAAAAAGGACAAAGATGCCGTCGCCGTCGACCCGCTTCTTTCCAGGGAAGAACGGATGAAAAAAGCGGCAGCACTGATAGGCAAATTCTCCTCGACACTCGAAAAGCCCGGCACCAAGCCAAAGCCGGCTCCGATCCCGCCGCCGCTGCCCAAACCGGTTATTCCCGCGCCTCCGGTCATTCCTCCCGCGGGACAGGCCAAGCCCGCACCTGTTACGCCCGTAAAATCCAGTGAAGAAAAAGAAGGCGCCGCGGCAGTCTCTTCGGCGCCCGCCGCCGCAGCCCCGACACAAACGACTGCCAGTATACCGCCGCAGCGTCCTGCTCAGACCCGGCCGGGCATGGTCCCTTCAGGCCGGCCGCATACAGGATACCAGAGACCTGCAGGAGACGGACGTCCTTCGGGAAGGCCGTTTACAACAAGATCTTCTTTCGGCTCTCCCGTGCTGGCGCCCTCCCAGGTTCCGCCTTCACTGATCCCGACTCCTGCCCCGGGGAAAGGTGCGAAGAAAAAATGGCAGAAGAAGACGGATTTCGAACAGAAGCAGGAGCGCGAGTTCCGTGAAAAACCGACTTTTAAGAAAATGCCGGACCTCAAAACGCTTCCTGCCGGGAAAAAGCCGCATAAAAAGGATGATAAATACAATATCCAGCAGACCGATGTTGCGGAAATCACGAAGCCCCGGAAAAAGGTCGTAAAGATCCAGGAAGGGTGCACCATAAAGGAATTTGCAGAGATCGTCGGCCAAAAAGTGGGCGACGTAATGAAAAAACTGATGGCCATGGGGATCATGGCCACCCAGAACCAGTCGATGGACACGGATGCCGCTATGCTCATGGCGGACGAATACGGAATCAAGGCTGAGATGACGAGCATCGAATCCGCGGAAGACCTGCTCGAAGAAAAGGCGGATGAGGCGGAGGCCATGCTGATACGGCCGCCGGTGGTTACGATTATGGGCCATGTCGACCACGGCAAAACATCGCTCCTGGACGCCATACGGGAAACCAATGTCGTCTCCAAGGAAGCGGGCGGCATCACGCAGCATATCGGCGCTTACCAGGTAAGCTTGAAGGGAAGGGACATTTCGTTCCTCGACACGCCGGGTCATGCCGCATTCACGGCCATGCGTGCGCGTGGAGCCCAGGTGACGGATATCGTCATCCTGGTTGTTGCCGCGGATGACGGCGTTATGCCGCAGACCAGAGAGGCGGTCAACCACGCAAAGGCTGCAGGAGTGCCGATCATCGTGGCGATCAACAAGATAGACAAACCGGAAGCCAAACCGGACAGGGTCAAACATGAACTTTCCGAGTTCGAGCTTGTTCCCGAAGAATGGGGAGGGCAGACCATCTTCTGCGAGGTTTCCGCGAAGAAGAAAATCGGGCTTGAACACCTGCTCGAAATGATCCTCATTCAGGCTGATGTTCTGGAACTGAAAGCGAATCCAAATAAAATGGCCCGCGGGACCGTGATTGAAGCGAAGCTCGACAAGGGGCGGGGCCCCGTGGCGACCGTGCTTGTCCAGTCCGGTACCGTCAAGGTCGGAGATTTCTTCGTCACCGGCGCGCAGTTCGGAAAGGTGCGCGCGCTCATTAACGACAAGAGTGTACGGATTGATCAGGCGGGGCCATCCATGCCGGCCGAAGTGATCGGTTTTTCCAGTGTTCCGCTCGCAGGCGAGCGGTTCGTGGTGCTCGAGGAAGAACGCAAGGCGCGTCAAATAGCGGAACTCCGCCAGGCAAAGCAGCGAACGTTCGAACTGTCCACGATGAAAAAAGTAACGCTCGAAGACCTTCATGCGCAGATCCAGGAAGGAATGGTGAAGGAACTTAACATCGTGATCAAGGCCGATGTGTCCGGTTCGGCAGGCGCTATCGTCGATTCGCTCGAAAAGCTTTCGACACCCGCAGTGAAACTCAAGGTCATTCACAGCTCAGTCGGCGCAATCACTGAAACGGATGTAATGCTTGCTGCCGCATCCAACGCCATTATCATCGGGTTTAATGTGAGGCCCGAACCGAAGGGCACGGAACTGGCGCAGCGCGAGGGAGTGGATGTACGCCTTTACAATATCATCTATAACGCGATCGACGATATAAAGGCCGCCATGGAAGGACTGCTTGAGCCGACCCTCAAAGAGCGCGTTTTGGGACGCGCCGAGGTACGCCAGACGTTCCATGTCTCGAAGATCGGCACCATCGCGGGTTCTTACGTTGTGGAAGGCGTCATGACAAGGCAGGCGGACGGTATACGGGTGCTCAGGGACAACGTGCTTGTGTATGAAGGAAAACTGAATTCGCTCAAACGCTTCAAGGACGATGTCCGCGAAGTCCAGACGGGTTACGAATGCGGTCTGGGCGTGGAGAATTTCAACGACCTCAAGGTAGGCGATGTGATCGAAGCCTATGTTATCGATAAAGTTGCCGCGAAGCTCTAACAGTCGGCAGTCGGTATAGCAATGTTCATCGCTGTTTGCACTATTGAAATGCATATCCCGGAGAGCGGATCTCTGAAGAACAAGAGACATTCGCTCCGGAGTCTGAAAGACCGGATCCGGAGCAGAGTTCAATGTGTCGGTTGCTGAGATCGCAGACAATGACCTCTGGCAGAAAGCATCCCTCGCAGTAGCTGCCGTAAGTAACGATAAGAGCCACCTCAACCAGACAATGGACCACGTATTAAACATGGTTCGCGCCGTACCCGAGCTGAGTCTGCTGGATTATCACATAGAGATATTTTAACGAGGCGGAGCAGCGAAGACAGTCTTGCGATTTGTCCTCCGTTGTCTGTTCAATCCCATGTCAAAACCAACCTTTAAACGATCCGACCGCGTCGGCGATCAGATGAAGCAGGAGATCGCCGATATCCTCATGCGCAAGATAAAGGACCCGAGAATCGGTTTCGTAACCGTAACCGGCGTAGATGTGGCCCATGACCTGAGAAACGCAACTGTTTTCGTAAGCGTCTACGGAGGCGATAAGAAAACGTCCCTTGCCGGTCTCAAGAACGCCGCGCCGTTCATACGATCGGAACTCGGCAAACGGATGCGGTTGCGGTTTATCCCCGAGCTCCTGTTCCGTTTCGACACGAGCGTCGAACAGGGCGCACATATCATGGAGCTTCTCGAGGGAGATCGAGGAGAAGAAGAAAGGCCCTGAGGATGAGTGAAGCATCCGATGTCGCCTCTCTACTGAAGTCCTGCGGCAGCGTGCTGATAACCGTCCACCGAAATCCGGACGGAGACGCACTGGGCTCGGAAATTGCGCTCATGCTTGCTCTCGAGAAGCTGAAAAAGAAGGTAACGGCGCAGAACGCAGATCCGGTCCCGGAGATGTACCGGTTTCTTCCCGTATCCGAAAAGATACGAACGGGAACTGAAATCAAAGGGCCGGTACGACGCCGTCGTGGTTCTTGATTCCGATCCCGCTCGAACAGGCCTTTTCGATACATCGTGTCCGGCCGATAAGCTGATCAACGTAGACCATCACATTACGAATCAGCTCGATTGGCCTTTTACCTGGCTCGATTCTTCTGCTTCGGCAACGGGAGAAATGGTGTATGAACTCATCAATTTGCTCGGAGTCGGCATTGACCCCGAGATAGCGATCTGTCTGTATACTGCAATTCTGACCGACACCGGTTCGTTTCGATACACGAACACAACCCCGAAGAGCATGAGGATTGCCGCCTCCCTTGATAGAATCAGGCGCTGATCCATGGATAGTTACCGAAAACGTATACGAATCTTTTGCGTACAGACGGCTGAAACTGCTCGGAAGCGTTCTGTCCGGGATGGAATGCAGCAATGACGGTAAAATTGCCTGGGTGACGGTGACCGAGGAGTTGTTTCGAAGGCATGGCGCTTCAGCAGAGGACACCGACAATTTTATCAACTTTGTCCGCTCAACCAAAGGTGTCGAAGTAGCGATACTGTTCAGACAGACCGCAGATTCTCAGTTTAAGATAAGCCTTCGGTCAAAAGGACGTGTCGATGTTTCCGCAGTGGCGCAGTCGCTTGGCGGCGGAGGGCATAAAAACGCGGCAGGCGGCGTACTGGACGGCACGTTGGCCGAAATAAAGGCACGCGTCATAGGCGCCGTAAGCAGGGCGGTCGCACTCGCAGTTGAAAAGCCTTAACGGTCTATGGACGGCGTTCTTAATATAAATAAACCCTCCGGTATGACATCGCACGATGTTGTCCAGGCGGCGCGGCGGATCACGGGGCAAAAGCGGATCGGCCATACCGGAACACTGGACCCTGGTGCCACGGGCGTTCTCGTTCTTTGCGCGGGCAAGGCAACCAGAATTGCGCAGTATATCGAGGCGGGAGAGAAGGAATACAAGGCAGTTATGCGTCTCGGGATCATCACCGATACGCTTGACGCAGACGGCCGCGTGGTTGAAAGGCGGCCGTACAGCCCGCCTGATCGGTCGGCGCTGCTTCAGTGTTCTCCGCGGTTTTACCGGCACGATCATGCAGCGTCCGCCCGCTTATTCTGCGGTAAAGGTGGGCGGCGTAGCGTCGTACAGGCTCGCACGCATGGGAAAAGCGCAACCGCACATGCCCCGACAGGTTTCGATCTTCAGCATTGAGTTGACCGGATATGAAGACCCGCTCGTCAACATGACAGTAGCATGCTCCAAAGGCGTGTATATCAGATCGCTCTGCGCTGATATCGGAGAGGTCGCTCGGCGCCGGGGCGCACCTTGCCGTTCTCGAACGGTCGAGGTCTGGCCGATTCACGATTGAGTGCTCGCTATCTCTCGATCAGCTTGCCGGTTTTGCAGCTGCAGGAGCTCTGGAAAAGGTTTTAATATCGATTGATGAGGCGCTTTCCGATTTTCCCTCTCTTAAGGTAAACCAGGCGGATGCAAACAAAATTAGTCACGGTAACCGGATTGCGGATCCGGATTTGTCCGGCTCCGGCGCCACACCGCTCAGGATACACGGACCGTCCGGGGCGCTGCTCGCGGTGGCAAGAGCGTGGGAGCGGGAAATCCGGCCGGAACTTGTTCTTAGTTGAAGAGATCCGGTGCAGCGCGTTGCAGGCAGTCACTCATGTGCCTCGGCGCGTCTCGCAAAGCAGCACCAACGCGAATATATTGCTTTACAACAATATGAAAATATGATAATTTAACGCTTTACGAATACTCATGAAAGGAGGTACGGTTGAATGGATAAGGAAAAGAAAAACAGTCTGATCAATACGTATCGCAGGCATCCTTCAGATACGGGCTCTCCGGAAGTGCAAATCGCGCTTCTCAGCGGAAGAATCACGCATCTGACAGAACACCTGCAGTCGCACAAGCATGACCATCATTCGCGGAGGGGTCTCCTGAAGATGGTCGGCCAGCGGCGGCGTCATCTGGATTATCTGAAGAAAAACGATCTTGATCGTTATCGCCAGGTAATTGATCAACTCGGCATACGGAAGTAGCAGCGTCAATTCCAAGGGAAAAGAGAGGGTTCATGGTAACAACGGTAGAAACAGAAATAAGCGGCAGACGATAATTCTGGAAACAGGACTTATGGCCAAACAGGCCAGCGGAGCCGTCGTTGCCAGATACGGAGATACCGTGGTTTTGTCGACGGCAGTCGCATCGAAGGTCGAAAGAGAAAACGTGGATTTTCTTCCCGTTGACAGTAGATTATCAGGAAAAAGCGTATGCGGCAGGAAGGATTCCCGGAGGCTTTTTCAAACGGGAAGGACGGCAGAGCGAAAAAGAGATACTGACCTCGAGATTGATCGACCGCCCGATACGGCCATTGTTTCCCGAAGGTTATTACTTCGACACGCAGATCATCGCATCTGTACTTTCCATCGGGGACGAAAGCTCCATGGATCTTATGGGGATGATTGCCTCCTCTGCTGCCCTTGCGATATCCGATATTCCGTTCAACGGACCCATTGGAGCGGTGCGCGTCGGGTACAAGGACGGAACTTACATGATCAACCCGGGTCAAAAGGACCTCGAGAACACCCGGCTTAACCTGGTAGTAGCGGGGACAGCAGACGCAATCATGATGGTAGAGGGCGGAGCCAGCGAACTGAGCGAGGACCAGATGCTCGAAGCGCTGGAAGCAGCTCATCGCGAGATAAAGAAAATAGTAGCGCTTCAGAACGATCTGGTTGCAAAAGTCGGTAAGCAGAAACGGTCGGTCAAGACCGTGGAGATCGACAAGGAACTTGCGGCCCAGGTCGCTGACCTCGCCATGGAGCGTCTTCGGACTTCCATCGTAATCCCGAACAAAATGGAACGGCAGAAAACACTGGATGTTCTGCTTGACGAGATCAAGCAGAAACTCAAGAACGACGACCCGCTGAGGAATCGCCAGGTATCAACGATATTCCTGGGTCTCGAAAAAGATGAGGTACGGAAGATCATCCTCGATAAAAGCGTTCGTGCCGATGGAAGAAAACCGGAGGAGATACGGCCGATCAGCTCGGCGGTCGGGCTTCTGCCGAGGACTCATGGTTGTGCGCTCTTTACGAGAGGCGAAACACAGGCCCTGGTTGTGGCGACGTTGGGCACTTCCGAGGATGAACAGCGTATCGATTCACTGGAAGGTGAATACTTCAAGACCTTCATGCTGCACTACAACTTCCCTCCGTTCAGCGTGGGAGAAACCAAGCCGCTTCGGGGACCGGGCAGGCGTGAAGTCGGTCATGGGGCGCTTGCGGAGCGGGCCCTGAAGGCCATGGTACCGTCAAAGCTGGAGTTCCCCTATACTATCAGGCTCGTGTCAGACATCCTGGAATCGAACGGGTCGTCTTCGATGGCGACCGTTTGCGGAGGTACGCTGGCCCTGATGGACGCGGGTGTCCCGATCAAGGCGCCGGTTGCTGGAATCGCGATGGGCCTTATCAAGGAAGGGGATCGGGTAGTCGTGCTGTCCGATATTCTCGGCCTTGAAGACCACCTGGGCGACATGGATTTCAAGGTGACCGGGACGAGCGAAGGCATCACAGCGCTTCAAATGGACATGAAGATAGAGGGCATCACGATCGAAGTGATGCGCCGTGCGCTCCAGCAGGCGAAGGACGGACGGCTCCATATTCTCGGCAAAATGCTCGAAACCCTGCCGCTGCCCAGGAAAACGTTGAACCCCTTCGCGCCTAGGATCATCACCATGCAGATCAACCCGGACAAGATCAAGGACGTGATCGGCAGCGGGGGCAAGGTGATCCGAAGCATCGTCGAACAGACCGGAGCAAAGATCGATATTGAGGACAGCGGCATAATCAATATCGCTTCCTCGGATGAAGCGGCTGCGAACAAGGCCAAGGAAATTATACGAGGAATCGTGCAAGAGGCCGAGGTCGGCAAGCTCTATATGGGCAAGGTCCGAAAAATCATGGACTTCGGCGCCTTTGTCGAAATATTCCCCGGAACCGACGGTCTGCTGCACATTTCTCAGATATCCGAACGGCGGCTGGAGAAGGTAACTGACGAATTGCACGAGGGTGACGAAGTGCTGGTAAAAGTGCTCGAGATAGACCGCCAGGGCAAGATCCGGTTGTCGCGCAAGGAAGCGATGCGGGAGAAGGCCAAGACGCAATAGCGCATACTACTGAAGATGATAAGGTGACGGAGAGGAAATAGGAAGATGCAATATAACCCTATTTCCTTTTTTGTTTGTGACCATGTCGTTCAGCGGATTCTTTAAGTTTTATAAATGCACAGGACCGAGCGCCCCTCGTTCTGTGCCAGCATTGGACCAGAGTAATTTCTGTTTTTTGGGGACATGTACAGGAGGAACCTTGCCGAAATACGATGTCGCAGTGGTCGGAGCAGGTCTGGGCGGCCTGGCAGCGGCTTCCCTGGCAGCGAGGCAGAATAAAAAAGTGATCGTGCTCGCTCCCGAGACAACCGCAGGAGGGTCGTGGGCGGCTTTCAGAAAGAAGAATTTTGTTTTTTCCGGACCGGACCTGTCGTTCGGTTTCGAACGGGGCGGCTCGATTCAAAAATTCATGGAGAGCCTGGGAATCGCTCCGGGAGCGTCCGTATATTCGCCCTGCTACCAGGTAGCCCTTCCCGGGAAACGGATCACTCTCTATTCGGAGCAGGGAGAGACCCTCGAAGAGCTGAGCCGGGAATTCCCGGACGAAATAGACGCTATCGCGCGTTTTTACCGGGATATCCGCAAAGAGGCGGAGCTGCAGGCCAAGGGAGGTCTTGCAGCTTTTCTATCGAGGCACCGGACCGCCCGCGGTTTCCTCAGCAAATACGGCTTCACGCCGGAATTTTTTGCCTTCCTCGATGTGCAGTCTCATGTTTTCTTTGAGCAGCCGGTCGCAGCTCTTTCGCTTTCTTCGCTTATAACCTTGTGCGATTCCGCTCCTTTCATGGTTCATGGCGGGTTTGCTTCCGTGGCGCAACAAATGGTCAATTCGCTGCTGAAGAACGGAGGCGAAATAAGATTCGGTGTTCCCTTTTCGGAGATCGTGCTTCAGGAAGGGCGCCCGCCGCGCTTGAACATAGAGCAGGACGTCATTGAAAGCGATGCAGTGCTGCTCAACTTCGATGCTTCCGCAAAGAGATGCCGCATTTTTATGGGCATCAGGGATGAAGTGGTGCCTGTAAGCATGCTGCAGCATGTACTTTGTCTCAGTGATTATTCCCGGCCCGACCTTTTTTTTATGGTTTCGCTGAGTACCAGGGACGATGAAGCTGCTGCACAACGGGGGATGAGGACGCTTTCTGTTTCTTTTTCCTCGAGCGGCAGTCACTTGCCGAAGGAAGAGAGAACTGCGCGGGTTGCCTCGCTGATCCCTTTTTTGGACGATTTTCTGGTTGTTCAAGAACACCGCGAACCGCAGACGAAATCGTTCAGGCTTCCGGAAGGAATTTCGTTTAAAAAGATCCAAACATCGGGGAAACAGGCGCTTCTCAGCAGGTCCGTAAGGAAGGGGATTTTTATGCTTGATGACGGTTCTGGTACCCCAGAACAGGCTTTTGCTGCAGCAGGCATTTTTATCGATCAGGTGATAAAATAAAAAAGGTATGGACAAAAAAAAGGAGCGGAATTACCGCTCCTTTTTTATTTATAATGAGGTTTAGACTTTAGACCTTGGCAAGAAGAATCGCTTCTTCTTCCTGGAATTCTATCGAGCCGTTCTTGAAAGCCACAAGCACCTTATGAATGTCCTTGAACCGGCCTCTCAGGATCTCTTCTGAAAGAGGATCTGCAAGATATTTCTGGATGGCCCGCCGCATGGGCCTGGCGCCGTAAGTGGGCTGGTAATTTTCACGGATGATCCATTCTTTTACTTCGGGCGAAACCTCGAGTTGGATGCTGCGGTCCACCATCATCTGGTTGTTCAATTCTTCAACGAGCATGTCCACGATCTTTACGAGATGTTCGTTGGTCAGCGGGTGGAAGACCACCACATCGTCGATCCTGTTTAAAAACTCGGGATTGAACGATCTCTTCAACTCGGCTATTACGTTTCCTTTCATCTTTTCATATTGACTCTGCGAACTGGATTGCTGGAATCCGAGCGTCGTATCCTTGTCGATCATCCGGGCGCCCAGGTTGGAGGTCATGATGATGACCGTGTTACGGAAATCCACTCTTCTGCCGAAGCTGTCGGTCATAAACCCGTCGTCCAGGACCTGGAGCAACATGTTGAAAATATCCGGGTGAGCCTTCTCGATCTCATCGAAGAGCACAACGGAATACGGTCTGCGACGGATCTTCTCGGTCAATTGGCCGCCGTCATCGTATCCGACGTATCCCGGGGGGGAACCGACAAGCCTGGATGAACTGAATTTTTCCATATATTCGGACATGTCGACCCTGATAAGCGCGTCTTCGCTGTCGAACAGGAACATCGCAAGGGAGCGCGCGAGTTCTGTCTTGCCGACGCCGGTAGGTCCCAGGAAAATAAAGGATCCGATCGGCTGTTTCCGGCCTTTGAGGCCGACGCGGGAACGTCTGATCGCGCGCGAAACTGCAATAATGGATTCATCCTGGCCGACGATCCGCTTATGGAGTTCCTCTTCCATACGGAGCAGCCGCGAAGCCTCTTTCTCTTCGAGCCTCGCAAGCGGGATGCCGGTGATATGTGAAACGATCACCGCTACTTCTTCCTCGCCGACAACGGGGACGTTTTTTTCCTGATTGTCTTTCCAGTCCTTATGAATACCGTCGAGGGTCTCTCTCAAACGGTCCTCTTCCTCGTGGATCGACTCAACCCTGACATAATCCTTTATTCGGGAGAAAAGGTTCTTTTCCTGTTCGAGTTTTTTCAGCTTCTTCTCGATGGACTTCATTTCCGCGGGATACGTATACCGGTTAAGCTTTGCCTTAGCGCCCGCTTCGTCAATCACATCGATTGCCTTGTCAGGAAGATAACGGTCCGTAATGTAGCGATCTGCAAGCTTTGTTGCAGCAAGCACCGCTTCATCGGTGATCCTTATCTTGTGATGCGATTCGTACTTTGGACGCAGGCCCTTGATTATGCTGACTGTTTCCTCGACATTGGGCGGCTGCACATATATTGGTTGAAACCGTCGCTTGAGCGCGCCGTCTTTTTCAATGTGCTTTCTGAACTCATCGAGCGTGGTTGCGCCGATGCACTGGACTTCTCCGCGTGCCAGCGCCGGTTTCAGCATGCTCGATGCGTCGATAGAGCCTTCCGCGGCCCCTGCTCCGACGAGAGTATGGAGTTCGTCTATGAACAAGATGATGTTATCGGCCTGAACAATTTCTTTCATCACGATCTTGAGGCGCTCTTCGAACTGTCCGCGGTATTTTGTGCCTGCGATAAGCGCGCCGAGGTCGAGCGATACCACCCGCTTGTTCAGGATATTCTCGGGAACGTCGGAATTGATGATGCGCTGCGCGAGCCCTTCCACAATGGCGGTCTTGCCGATACCGGCCTCGCCGATGATAACGGGATTGTTCTTGGTCCTGCGTGACAGGATCTGGAGCACACGGTCTATTTCCTGGTCACGACCGATTACGGGATCGAGCTTGCCGCTTTTTGCAAGAAGCGTGAGGTCCCTGCTGAATTCGTCGAGCGCCGGGGTGGGACTTTTTTTAGCGCTGACCTGGGTGGCGGCGCGGCGCAGATAATTAATGACCAACTGCCGCGAGCCGAGCAGGTTCACTCCGAAGCTTCGAAGTATCTTGCCGCCGATGCCTTCTTCTTCCCTGATCAGACCGAGGAGAAGGTGTTCGCTTCCGATATAGTTATGGCCGAGGAGCCGCGCTTCTTCAACCGCGTATTCGAGAACTTTCTTTGCCCGAGGAGTAAACGGTATATCGCCGAACGTGAGCGTGTTGCCGCTGGAAGGAAGGTTCCTTTCTACTTCAACACGGATCTGGTCGACATCAATCCCCATTTTCCGGAGTACGGAGACGGGGATGCCGTCCTCCTCGCGAAGCGTCCCGAGCAGGATGTGCTCGGTGCCGAGATAGTCGTTCTGAAGCCGTTCGGCTTCTTCGCGAGCATAAACAATTACTTTTCTTCCTCGTTCCGTAAACTTTTCAAACATCATGGAAAACCGCCTTAAATAAATCTTTTCAAACCTGCTTAAAATATACTCCAATCAGAGTTGTAAAGTCAAGAGCCCTTTTGCCGGGACGCGAACACCGCATTAGAGATCGACTGCCGATACTGTGATATTTCCCAGGTTCTATCAAGAAAAACAATCAACGTTCTCATTGTATCGTCAGCGTTATGCTTCCTAATTTGTTTGTTATCGGATCAGTCGCCGTAATGATCGTTGTGCCCGTGGAGATGCCTGTTGCAAAACCATTTGAACCCGGTATATTACTGATATTTGCAACGTTAGAATCCGAGGAAGTCCATGAGACCGATTGGGTAAAATCTCTCGTCGCTGTGCTGCCCGGGTAATTTCCCATTGCTATGAACTGCATGGTCTGTCCGACCATGATCGTCAGTGGATCGACGGCAGGAACTGAAGTTACTGTAATCGAATCGAGCGCCGTTTCTGTTATGGTTATGATAGTAGTGTCCGATATTCTGGAAACAAGATCAGTGTCTGGATCCGTGAATGTGTATTCGGAAACCAGCTCAGTCGAGCCGGCAGTGGCCGTATTTGCGGTGACAAGGCCTGTACCGCTGACTGTCGCGACGGACGGGACGGTCGTCTTCCACGTTGCAAATGATGACAAATTCTGGGTCCCGCTCGTGTTTGAAAATAGAGCGGCAGCAATAAACTGATGCGTTGTTCCGATTGCCATGAATGCATTGGCCGGTGTCAGTTCAAGCGCATCTGGTTCGGCAACAATCAGTGTTGTAGAATCTTCAATTCCATTTGCTGGATCGGTTGCTATTATAGTAAAGGCCCCCGTACCGGTGAGAGAAGTCGCAACGCCGAATGAGCCGGTCACGTTTCCAATCGCAACTGCATCGGGGTTTGATGATGTCCAATTGGCCGCTGAAGTCCACGTAAGCGCAGTGCCGTCTGTAAAATGTGCCGTGGCTTTAAACTGCTGCTTTGTGCCAATAGCGATGATCGGGTTATCCGGCGTAATGATTATCGAGTCTAGTTTCCCGCCCCGTATACAACTGACGGCAGCGAGAACGCTTAATAAAGCGGCGACTGCAACCAAAATGAAATATTTCAGCATTTTCATATGAGTCCGGTCTCTCCTCGTCCGGTGGCTTTCAGTACAAGAAAGATTATATGTCCGCTTCACTTACTCTAAAGAACCACAATAAAATCTGCAGCTATACTATCAGAAACTGCTGTTTCTATCAACAGAAACCGCTTCAAAAAAATTAATTATTCTGTATGAACATTGTGACAGCGGCAATCGCGCACATTTCGGCAAAGCGCGTAGAACGGTAATGTTTTTTATTGACTTTGAAGACCTAACATAGTAGTTTTTGCCGTATGATTAGGAAAGCGAAACTGGCGGATGTCAAACATATCCAGTCGCTCATTAACGGGTTTGCCGAATCCGGACAGATGCTTCCCCGGACTTTGAACGAACTCTATGAGCATTTGCGTGATTTTCATGTATCTGAAGACAACGGTAACCTTACAGGTGTCTGTGCGCTCCACGTCAGCTGGGACAAACTTGCCGAAATCAGATCACTGGCTGTTAGACCGGACACGATGAAGCGGGGTGTCGGCTCAGAACTGGTGCGCCGGTGCCTCGCTGAAGCAGCAGAACTGCAGGTTGAGAAAGTATTCGTCCTCACCTACCAAGGCGGGTTTTTCAAAAAACTCGGTTTTAATGAAGTGGACAAGAAAGAACTTCCTCATAAAATCTGGACCGACTGCCTCAATTGCGTCAAGTTCCCCAACTGCGATGAGTCCGCGCTCCTCATTCGGATTCCAAATCCTTGATACGGCACTATCCCGAATGGCACATGGGTTGCAATCATAACCGCCAGCCCGGTTGTGCAGCCTTCTATAACATTAATTAATATAAAGAAGACAATGTTATCCATATACGTACATATTCCATTTTGTGTTAGAAAATGCCACTACTGTAGCTTTTATTCAACAGTATATTCTCGGCAAGCTGCCCACAGTTACCTGGAAGGTCTCCGCGCCGAGGCCTCACGATATGAAGTTTCATTCAAAAACCGGGTATTCGAAACAGTCTATATCGGCGGCGGAACGCCGACGGTTCTCGATTCGAATCAACTGGTAATGCTGATCAATATTATTCGGGACAGTTTTCATATCTCCCCGGACGCTGAATGGACGATTGAAGCAAACCCTAATACAAGTTCGATAAGCCTTTTCAGCAGTTTGCGGGAACACGGTATAAACCGGCTTAGCTTGGGCGTGCAATCATTTTCCGATGAGGTTTTAGGGAAACTCGGCAGAGTCCATACTGTTCGCGACTCTCTTGAAGTGTTCAAGCTTGCTAGAATCACGGGTTTTTCCAATATTGGCATCGATCTTATTTATGGGGTGCCCGGTCAGACAGAAGAGCTCTGGAACGAGACCGTGGAAACTGCCGTGCGGATGAGGCCGGAACACATATCAACCTACTGTCTATCCCTGGACAACGGGTCCCATTTCGAACGGGAGGCAGCTCATGGCCGATTTACTCTCCCGGATGATGAATATACTGCAGGCCAGTATGAACAGGCCGTCGAAAGGCTGATCACTGCCGGCTACGATCACTACGAAATATCTAATTTCTCGCTTCCCGGTTTTGCATGCCGCCATAACACCAACTATTGGGAGCGGGGAGAATACCTGGGACTTGGTCCGGGCGCTTGGTCCTTTATTTCAGGTAAACGGTATCAAACTATTGCCGACATCCGCGAATATGCCTCGCGGATGCTTGACGGCCGGTCCGTTACTGAAGGCGCCGAAGTCCTGGAACCCGTCCAGTCCGCAAATGAACAAGTAATGCTGGGTCTCAGGATGAGCAGGGGACTCGACCTCGGTCTTTATGAAAAGGAATTCGGTCCTGGCGCGCGGCAGCAACTCGTGATGAAGGCGGACGTGCTTAAGCAGACCGGGTTGATCGAAGAGAGAGCGGGTATGCTGAGGCTGACCCGGCGCGGTTTTTTACTCACCAACGAGGCCGTAACAAGGCTCTGTTTATAGAATTTTGTTTACACATCCCTTTGTAAATGCTATAGTAATCCGTTCTTTATCGCGGACTCCGGAGGGTGCAATAAAGGTGGCAAGACAACTAGGTGTTTTTCTCAGCTGTGCCTTGATGCTGATCGCGCTGCAAACGGTCTGCCGGGCTTCAGAAACAACCAAAACCGGAGAAACAAACCCAGCAGAACAGACAAAAGTTACGTTTGTCGAGGTTCAGGGAAACAGAAGGATCGAAGCTGCGACGATTCTGGCAAAGGTAAAAACCCGGGAAGGGGAGCCGTTCTCGCCGGCGCAGCTAAAAGAAGATATCAAGAGCCTGTATCAGCTGGGCCATTTCGAGGACGTTCAGGTCAAGACCGAGGGGTTCGAGGACGGACTGAAAGTCATTTTCTCTGTCAGAGAAAAACCGCTGATACGGGAAATCTCTTTTGAAGGCAATGATGAACTGACGACTGAGAAGCTGAAAGAGGGAATGACCCTGCTTCCGCGCGCCGCTTTTAACATCCAACTCATCCAGGAAACCGCGGAAAAGATACGGTTGAAATATCAGGACTCCGGGTACTACGATGCCGTCGTTGTTCCGGTCATTACCGAAGTGCGCGGGGGCGACAGGAATGTCGTCTTTTATATCGAAGAAAAGGACAAAGTAAAGCTGTCCGATATCGTCATAACAGGCAACAAGGCGCTGACCGATGACGAGATCAAGGAACCCCTCAAGAACCAGGAACACTGGTTCTTTTCGTTCTTGGGCAGGAGCGGCACTCTGCGGACCGAAGACCTCACCGAAGATCTGGAAACCATCAGGAATCTGTATTACAACAAGGGCTATATCCAGGTACAGGTGGATGAGCCGGTCATTAAACCGAAGATTGTCACCAGGCGCTCGGAAACATGGCTGCCGGATGAAGAACGTTTCGAATTCGGCCCGTTGAGAACGTACGCGGAGAAGAATGAACTTGTCGTTACCATCAACATCCGGGAAGGCGAACAGTTCAAAGTCGGTTCCGTCACATTCAAGGGGAACTCCATCCTTTCCGACAGCGAGCTCGATAAAGAGATCAAGCTTAAAAAGGGCGACATCTTCAGCAGGGAAATGCTCCGGCAGGATGTCAACAGGATCATGGACCGCTACGACGGCATCGCTCGTCCGTTCGCAAGCGTTGTGCCGTTGTTCGATATAAACCCGGAGAGGAAGACCGTTGCAATCAATATCGAGATCCAGGAGGGCGGAGAGGTCCAAATAGGCAGGATCAACATCACCGGCAACAGCAAGACGCGCGACAAGGTAGTAAGGCGCGAAATGCGGCTGAACGAAGGTGACCTGTACAGCAAGAAGGCGATCAAGCGGAGCTATGAACGGATCAACAATCTGAATTTCTTCGAAACTGTGGATATCGCGCCCGAGCGGCGTTTGCGGGAGCCGGTCATGGACCTGAACGTCAAGGTCAGGGAGAAAATGACAGGCACGTTGAGCGTCGGCGGAGGCTACAGCTCGGTTGACCGGCTTGTGGGAATCGCGGAAGTGACACAAGGCAATCTGGCGGGCCGCGGCCAGCTTCTTAAATTTAAAACGCAATGGGGCGGCAAGCATCGAATAATGATGCTCAGCTTCATGGAGCCGTATCTTTTTGACGAACCGGTATATGGAAGAATAGATCTGTACCGTCAGACACAGCTGTACGATGGTTACACTCTCGATTCGAACGGTTTCGCGCTCGGCTTCGGCAAAACGTTCGATGAGTTTCTTTCAGGTTCGATCCGGTACAGTCTCGACAGTTCCGGGGTCAAGGAAATCGATGAGACAAGTCGAAATCCGTACGTACTGGAGCAGCAGCTCCAGTTCTATGGAACGGCGGTAACAACGAGTGCCTTAACAGCATCTCTGACACGGGATTCGCGTGATTTCTATCTGGATCCGCGAACCGGTTCGAAAAACAGCATATTTGTCGAATATGCGGGAGGGGTACTGGGCGGTGACCCTCAGTTCATCAAGTCCGTGGCTGATTCCGCATGGTTTTTCCCTCTGTTCTGGGACACGGTATTCATGGCCAGGGGCCGGATCGGCGCAATACGCTCTTTGATCGATAAGCCGGTGCCGATCGGCGAACGCTTCTTCGTCGGCGGGACCAGCGGCGGAGGTGGTACAGTGCGCGGGTTCAGGTATGGAACGGTTGGTCCGGTTGACAGCTCCGGAAACAGGGTGGGAGGCAACAAGGAGTTGATATTCAACTTTGAATATAATTTCCCCTTGGTACCCGCTGCACGCCTTAAGGGAGTGATATTTTACGATATTGGAAGGGCTTTCGCGGACGATATTCTTCGAAATAGAGTCGATGAAGCGCTTGCTGACGATCCGACACGGATCAGTTTCCGTGACTTGAAGCAAGGCTGGGGATTGGGGTTCTGGTGGCTGTCGCCGCTCGGACCGCTGCGCTTTGAATGGGGTTATATCGTGAACAGAAAGCCCGAGGACCAGGCGAGCCAATTCGAATTCAATATCGGCACCCTGTTCTAGCGGTAAATAAGAACTCGTCAGCCGCTTTACGAAGTCCAAGCAGCGCAGCAGTTTGGCTGCTTATAACAATGTGATTTGAGGAGGCTCAATGAAAAAGATACTATTGATGATCGCAGCAATAAGTCTTATGGCCGTACAGGCATCGGCAGCCGGAGGCAAAATCGCATACGTCGATACGCAGAGCGTGTTCGACAAGACGAAACTCGGCAAGAAATATCAGGGTATCGTTCGGGAATATTATGAAAGCCGGAAGAAGATACTGGATATGGACGCTGATGAAATCCAAAAGCTGCAGGAAGAATACAATAAGCAAAAACAGGCAAAACTCCTGAACGAAAAGGCTCAGAAGGAGAAGGAAGAGACGGTCGGACGAAAGATCAACGACTTCGACAAGAAGCGGAACGATTTCAGCGCCGAGATCAGCAAGAAAAACGAGGAGCTGTCGAATGAGTTCAACCAGCATATGGTCGCGGTACTCAAGGACATTGCCAAGAAGGAAAAGGTCTCCCTCGTGATGAACAAAACGATCAACGTTCTCTCCAAGGCCGAAGTTCCCTCGATTCTTTATGCCGATGAAGATCTCGATCTGACGGCAAAGGTCATCACGGAGATGGACAAACAGGAAGACGTCAAGAAGTGACGGTTTTTATACAATTTAAAACCGTCACCCTGAACGAAGTGAAGGGTCTTCTAATGAGCGGAAGTCAAAAATCATTTCTATGAAACTTGGGAAATTAGCGGAATTACTCGGCGCCGAACTGACCGGACCAGCCGATATAGAGATCGTCGGATCGGCCGGAATACATGAGGCAGGCAAAGGATTCGTGACCTTTATCGCCGGGCTGAATTACCTCAAGGACCTGGAGCAATCGAAAGCGTCTGCCGCTCTCGTACCGTATGATGCGCCTGTAATGCGCCTTCCTCTGCTTCGCGTTAAAAACCCCCGACTTGCATTTGCCCGGACTCTGGAGCTTTTCTATGTGCGGCCCTCCCTGCCTACCGGAGTCAGCGATCGGGCAGCCATAGGAAAACAGGTTGTCATCGGTAGCGACTGCTCCATTCGTCCGTTCGCCGTTATCGACGACAACGTCAGGATAGGCAGCCGGGTGACCATACATTCCGGCGTGTATGTGGGCCGGGATTCGATAATCGATGATGATACCGTGATTTTTTCTAATGTGAGCATCGGACACGGCAGCTCTATCGGCAAGCGGGTGATCGTTCATTCCGGCACCGTACTCGGAAGCGACGGTTTCGGATTCGTGACCGAGGGCGGTGTGCATCACAAGATTCCGCAGGTCGGAGGCGTGATCGTAGAGGACAACGTGGAAATCGGGGCCAATTGCTCTATTGACCGCGCTACGCTCGGGAACACAGTTATTAAAAAAGGGACCAAGCTCGATAATCAGGTGCATGTGGCGCACAACGTAACCGTAGGGGAGCACTGCCTGCTTGCGGGGCAGACCGGGATAGCCGGAAGCAGTACGCTCGGGAAATATGTCGTGTTGGGAGGTCAGGTGGGCGTGTCAGACCACATCAGCATTGGTGACGGCGTTATGGCCGGCGGCAAGGCAGTAATCGTCAGGGATGTGGACGCCGGCCAGATCATAGCCGGATTCAACGCGATCCCGATTCGCGAATGGCTCAAGGTCCAGGCAATATTGCCGAAGCTGCCGGAGCTGAAAAAAGCGATCATGAGCCTGGAAAAGCAGCTCCGGGAATTGAAGGAAAAAAAGTAAGCATCCGGGTAAGCCGCTGTATAGCGCGCACCCGGCGAACCAAATAATAATTAGGAGAAAGGGGATAGCTCATGCTCCTCGGCATTAATGAAATAATGAATTTTCTTCCACATCGGTACCCATTTCTAATGATCGACGGGATCCTTGAATTCGAGGCGAACAAGCGGATCGTGGGAATGAAGAACGTGACGATCAACGAGCCTTTTTTCCAGGGCCACTTTCCCGGTCATCCGATCATGCCGGGCGTCCTTCTGCTCGAGGCGATGGCGCAGGTAGGCGGCGTCATGGCGCTCAAATCGTTGCCGGAAGACGAGGTGAAGAAAAAGGTGCTTTATTTCATGAGCATCGACAACGCCAAATTCCGCAAGCCGGTCGTTCCCGGAGACCAGCTTCGCTTCGAGCTTGAAATCATCAGGGAACGAGGGCCGGTCAAGAGCTTCAAGGCCGTTGCGAAGGTGGAGGGTGCTGTAGTGGCCGAGGCCGAGATGAAGGCGATGGTCGTGGACAAATGAAATCAGCGGCACAGGAGAAGGAATTGAGCATTCATCCGGCAGCACTAGTACATCGCGGGGCGGTGATCGGCGAGGGCGTTGAGATAGGCCCGTATTCCGTGATCGGCGAGCACGTCAGGATCGGCAAGGACACCAAAATCAGATCTCACGTACTGATCGAGGGCTGGACCACGATCGGAGAACGCAACCAGATCCATTCTTTTTCGAGCGTGGGAACGCCTCCCCAGGATATCGGCTACAAAAACGAGGAGACGTACCTCATCATCGGTAACGACAACGTCATCAGGGAATGCGCGACCGTGCACCGGGCCACGACCAAAGAGGACCGCAAAACCGAAATCGGAAACGGCAACTACCTCATGGCCTATTCGCATGTGGCGCACGACTGCAAACTCGGCAACAATATCATTATGGCGAATTCAGCAGGTCTTGCAGGCCATATCGTAATCGAGGACTACGCAATTTTGGGCGGTATCGTGGGCGTTCATCAGCATGTGCGAATTGGGGCATACGCGATGATCGGGGGCCAGTCGGCAATCGTACAGGACATCCCTCCATATGTGAGCGCCGCAGGAAACAGGGCCCAGTTGTACGGTCTGAATACGATCGGGCTCAAACGCAAGGGGTTCAGCGATGAGACGATAAATAACCTGAAAAAGGCATACAAGATAATTTTCCGGTCCGGGTTGACGCTGGATGAAGCCTTCCAAAAGGCAGTCGAGGAATTTCCGGATTCCCGGGAAGTCAACTATTTCGTAGATTTTATGCGCCACTCAAAACGGGGAGTGACGAGGTAAGGTAACCTTTCTAAGTCGAAAAAGCGAGTCGTCTCGCGCAATGGCCGAAAAAACGGCCACACTGAACCGCAAAGAACACAAGGGAAGACAAAGCTAAACCAGGTTATTCGGTTCTTTCATTTGCTTGGCGGCTGGCGCGAAAACCGGTTTGTGTTGTACAGAAAATACCGGAGAGAACCGCGGGTATCGAGATACATGAAGACAATCGGTCTGATAGCCGGCAACGGCACATTCCCGCTTGCGTTCGCACGGGCCGCAAAACAAAAAGGACTTCACGTGATAGCCGTAGCCCATGAAGGGGAAACACTTCCGGAGCTCGAGCAGCTCGTCGACGCGATATTCTGGGTCAAAGTCGGGCAACTGGGCAAGCTGATTAAAATATTCAAGGAGCAGCGGGTGACCGATGTGCTCATGGCGGGCGGGATTAAAAAAACCCGGCTGTTCGGCGGGGCTGCTCCCGATATGCGGGGGATTGCGCTGCTTGCCCGCATGGTTCACAAGAAAGATGATTCCCTGCTTCGTGCAGTTGCAGAGGAGCTGGAATCAGAGGGCATTACGGTCCGTGAATCTACGCTGTACCTGGACAACCTGCTGGCGCCTTCCGGCGTACTGACCAGGAGAAAACCTTCGAAGGACGAGCAGCGGGACATTGAGTTCGGCTGGCAGATTGCCATGGAAATCGGGAGACTTGACATAGGACAGACCGTTGTCGTCAAAAACCAGGCGGTACTCGCGGTCGAGGCCATCGAAGGGACCGACGAAGCCATTCGACGGGGCGGGCGTCTCTGCGGTGAAGGTGCAGTTGTCGTGAAGGTCTGCAAGCCCCAGCAGGATCTTCGTTTCGATCTTCCCGCACTTGGCGCTCAAACGATACAGACAATGAGGGAAGTGAAGGCTGCCTGTCTGGCAGTTGAAGCAGGCAAAACGATTATTCTGGACCGCGATGCGGTTATCGATGGCGCAGATCGGGCGGGCATTGCGATTGCTGTCGTACAAAACCCGGGGGGGAGCACATGAAAAAAGTGAGAGTCGGCGTCATAGGCGTCGGCTACCTGGGCAGGTTTCACGCCGAAAAATACGCGACCATCCCGGGCGTCGAACTGGTTGGCATCGTTGATGTAGAACCGGAGCGGGCCTCGCTTGTCGCAAAAAGTCTGAATACGCGGCAGTTCTCTCAACCGGCTCAGCTCCTCGGTCTTGTAGACGCCGTCAACATCGTCGTGCCCACGAAGCATCATTATGATGTTGCCAAAAGGTTCATGGAGGAGGGCGTTCACGTTTTTCTGGAGAAGCCCATTACGGTTACCCTCGAACAAGCCGATGAACTTATTGCCATGGCGGGGAACAAGGGAACGGTCCTTCAAGTAGGTCATATTGAACGCTTCAACCCCGCCCTCACGGCGGTCAAATCAATGCTGAAAGCGCCGAGGTACATGACCAGCGAGCGCGCTGCGCCTTTCACGGTCCGGTGTACGGACGTAAACGTCATACTTGACCTCATGATCCACGACCTCGATATCGTCGCCGACCTCGCCGGATCCCTGCCGAAACAAGTGAGCGCTGCCGGTGCGGCCGTCATTACGGGAGAAATAGATCTCGCGACAGCACGGATCCTGTTCGAAAACGGCTGCATCGCGGATGTGACTGCCAGCAGGATATCGGACGAAAAAAAACGGCTGCTCCGGGTGCTTGACGGAGAGAACGTTTATACCTCGGATTATCAAACCCAGAAAGCAACCGTATCCCGGAAGAGCGGAAACGGCGTCCCGGAGCTCGTGGGAACCGATATATCTGCTGAACGGTGCGACACGCTGCACAAAGAGATCTGCGCTTTTGTCAACAGCATTCAAACCGGCAGACAGCCGCTCGTATCGGGCATCGAAGCCAGGAGTGCCCTGGCGCTTGCACAAACTATATCCGAAAATATCAGAAACGGGACAACGGCATTTGTTCCTATATCGAAGAGTTAGAAATTCGACCACTCGATTTGTCCCGTCATGCTTTTCGGGCGGCAGCCGTTGACTATAATAAAGCGTTTGAGTTTCGGCGGCAACCCGATGGGTCATTCAAATATCCGTTTCGAACGGTCACCAGCACAATAAAAATTATAAATTGAGGAGAATAAGACACGCATGCCGGTTCCCATGGTAGATCTCAAGATACAATACGAAGCGATCAAAGAGGAAATTGACAACGCTGTTCTCGGAGTTATTCGCAGCACCAATTTTATTCTCGGGCCCCAGGGCAAAGCGCTCGAAGAGGAAGTGGCAAAATATCACGGGACAAAGCACGCTTTGTCCGTAGCGTCGGGAACAGACGCGCTCCATCTTGCGCTGATCGCGGCCGGGCTTAAACCGGGCGACGAGGTTATCACCACACCATTTACGTTCATTGCAACGGCTGAAGCAATATCATATGTCGGAGCCAGGCCTGTATTCGTTGATATCGATCCTGAAACGTTCAACATGGATATTGCGCAGATAGAGCCTGCTCTTACCAAAAAGACAAAGGCGATCATACCCGTTCACCTGTACGGTCAACCGTTGAAGATGGACGAACTCATGCGCATAGCCGGGAACCACGGTCTCAAGGTGATCGAGGACTGCGCTCAGTCCTTCGGTGCGGAATACAAGGGAAAGAAGACCGGAGTCTTCGGAGATGTGGGATGTTTCAGCTTCTTCCCGAGTAAAAATCTCGGTTGTTATGGGGACGGGGGCATGGTTATCACGGACGATACAAACCTTGCTGATCATATGGCTAAGCTGCGGAACCACGGCAGTCGTGTGCGCTATTATCACGATGAGATCGGTTTCAACAGCAGGCTCGACGAGGTCCAGGCAGCCGTACTCCGGATTAAATTCCGGCATATCGACGCCTATAACGAAAGACGCAGGAACAATGCTTCACTGTATAAAAAATACCTGAACGTCCCCGGCATCAGCGCGCCTTCAGAACAGAAGGACGCAAAGCATGTGTATCATCAGTATACGATAAGGATCGCGAACCGGGACGCTGTCAAGCAGAAGCTGGATGCCGGCAACGTGACTTCGTCGATGATTTATTATCCGGTGCCGCTGCACCTCCAGAAAGCATATTCCGGAATTGGTATGAAAAAAGGCAGTCTGCCGAAAGCAGAACAGGCCGCAGCCGAGGTGCTCTCGCTTCCGATGTTTCCTGAGTTGACCGAACCGCAGATCATGCAGGTTGCCGAGGCAGTGAAAAAAGCGCTATAAATAGGGTTTTATCCGGGAAGGCCACCAGGGCTGCCGCGTGGTCCAAAACGATGAAGAAAATCATGATCATGTCCGGTGAGGCCTCAGGCGACCTGCATGGCGCCAATCTGGCCCGGGAAATCCGTAAACGCGACAACGACATCACAATTTACGGTGTCGGCAGCAGGCGGATGAAGGAGGCCGGCGTGCACATGCTGGCTGACGCCTCGGAAATATCGGTAGTGGGAATAACCGAAGTGCTCACACACATCCGCCCGATCTATCGTGTATTTGCCAGGCTCAGGCAGTTCCTGAAAAACGAACGTCCCCAGTTGCTTGTGCTTATCGATTTTCCCGATTTCAACATAAAGCTGGGAAAGGCGGCCCGCAAACTCGGGATTCCCGTCCTGTACTATATCAGTCCGCAGGTATGGGTATGGCGGAAAGGACGAATCAAAACCATAGCCGGTCTCGTCAAGGCCATGATCGTGGTTTTTCCCTTCGAGGTGCCGCTTTATAAAGCGGTCGGCGTGGATGTACGTTTCGTGGGCCATCCTTTGGCGGATATCGTTCAGTCCGACCTGAACCAGGAGGAAGCGCGACGGGCCCTCGGTCTCGACGCCAATCGCCGTACGATAGCCCTCCTGCCCGGAAGCAGAAAGGGCGAGATAGCCAATCTTCTTCCCGACATGCTGGGCGCGGCGCTGCTGCTTTTGTCACGGCACCCGGACCTCCAGTTTGTTCTCCCGGTCGCGCCGACGCTTGACCGGAACTTCGTGCAGGCTTATATTGAGCATTCCCGCGTTCCGGTGCAAAGCGTGGATGGAAGGGTATACGATGTGCTGCGAGCCTCGGATGCGGCGATTGTGACGTCCGGAACGGCGACTTTGGAGACAGGGCTCATGGCGGTGCCCATGGTGATCATATATCGCATTTCGGCCGTGACCTATTATCTCCTTACCAAATTGGTGAGTGGCGTCAAGCATGTCGGTCTCGTGAACATCGTGTCAAACCGGCGGGTCGTTCCTGAACTGATACAGAATGACGTGACTCCGGAGAAGATAGCGGAACACATATCAGACCTGCTGGATCAGCCCGTCCGGCACCGGGAAGTAAAGGACGGTTTACTGAAACTGCGGTCCCTGCTCGGAGAAGGCGGCGCGTCTTCGAAGGCGGCCGACGTTGTCATGGAATTCATACAAGGCGCATAGCAGACGATGGATATTTATAAAAGATTGCTGATATATCTGAAGCCCTACAAGATGCGGCTGATATGGGCTGCGCTCTTCATGGGGTTCACGAGCGCCATGATCTCGGCGCAGACATACCTCGTCAAGCATGTACTCGACGACGTCTTCGTAAACAAGAACAAGACCCTTCTTTACCTCGTCCCTCCTGCGTTGATCGTCATCAGCATCATCAAAGGCATCACGTCGTATGCCAAGGACTATCTGATGGGCTATGTCGGGCAGAAAGTGGTCAACAATATTCGTGACCAGCTGTATGCGCACGTGCAGTCGCTTTCGTTTTCATATTTTGCCAGGACTCCGACCGGGGTCATTGTCTCGAGAATCATGAACGACGTGAACCTGGTGCAGGGTGCGCTCACCCGGGTGCCTGCGAGCGTTGTGCAGGGACTCGCCACGATGGCCGGCCTGCTCGGGCTCATCCTGTACCTCAACTGGCGGCTTGCCCTGCTCTCGTTCGTTGCCCTGCCTCTGGCGGGCCTCGCCCTGGCCAAATTCAGCAGACGGCTCAGAAAAACAAGCACCACCATGCAGGAGCAGCTCGGCCAATTGACAACACACCTGCATGAAACGATTGCCGGCGTCCGGATCGTGAAGGCCTTCGGCATGGAGGAATATGAAAGCCGGAGGTTCGCAGCGCGCAATCGCGACCTCTTTAATTCTCTTATGCGGGCAATCAAAACAACGGCCGTCTCACACCCGGTTACGGAACTGATCAGCATCATCGGAACATCACTCGTGGTCGGGTTCGGCGGCTATTCGGTCATTCGGGGTTCCATGACGGTCGGCGACTTCGGTTCTTTTTCCATGGCGCTCGTATTTTTCTATCGGCCGCTCAAGGAGTTAAACGGCGTGAACAGCGTCATTCAAGACGGAATAGCCGCTGCACGAAGAATATTTGAAGTCATTGATACACAGCCCGAGATCCGGGACATGCCCGGAGCTGCCTTGCTGCCCCGCGATTTTAAAACGATCGAGTTCAAAAACGTTTCGTTCCAATATGAAAACGATCTTGTACTTAAAGAGGTAAACCTCACGGTACGGGCAGGTGAAACGATCGCCATCGTGGGGCAGAGCGGCGGGGGGAAGACCACGCTGGTGAATCTCATCCCGCGGTTTTATGACGTCACCGGCGGGTCCATTCTCGTCGAAGGCGTTGATATCCGCCGGGCTGCAACGGCATCGCTTCGGTCTCAGATAGCGATCGTCACCCAACAGACGATCCTTTTCAATGATACAGTCCGAAGCAATATCGCGTATGGCGATACTGCATGCACGTTCGAAAAAATCGTCCAGGCGGCGCAGGCGGCGCAGGCAGATTCCTTCATACGCTCCTTCCCGATGGGATATGATACGGTGATAGGGGAGGGAGGCGTCAGGCTTTCGGGTGGCCAGCGGCAGCGCCTCTCAATTGCCAGGGCGCTGCTCAAAAACGCGCCGATCCTGATTCTCGATGAAGCGACTTCATCGCTCGATACGGAGTCCGAGCGGGAAGTGCAGAACGCGCTTGATACCCTTATGAAGGGCAGAACCAGCTTTGTTATTGCGCACCGGCTTTCGACCATCATGAATGCAGACCGGATCATCGTGCTGAAAGCAGGCAGGATTGTGGAACAGGGCAATCACGAAGAGCTGCTGAGTAACGGCGGTGACTACAAAAACCTGTACGATCGGCAGTTCCGGGAAGAAACGACGGCTAGGGCGGTGCAATGATCAGGGCTAAATTATTGTCCTTTATCGGGTGGATATTGATTTCACTCTGGGGTGGATCGGTACGAACGGCATTCGTGAACCGGGAAATACCTGAAAAGCTGAAAGCGGAAGGCAAAAATATCATTTACGCCTTCTGGCACGGAAGGCAGTTCCTGCTGCTGCAGAAACACCGGAACAGCGGCATGGTCATTCCGTCGAGCGAAAGCCGCGACGGCGAAATCCAGGCCAGGATCCTCAAGCGGTTCGGATTCGAAGTGGTGCGTGGATCGAGCAAGAGGAAAGGGGACCGCGCGCTGCTGGGCCTTGTGGATGCGCTCAGGAAGGGAAAAACGATCGCTTTGGCTGTTGACGGCCCCCGGGGACCGGTCTACGAGGTGAAACAGGGCGTTACCTACCTGTCCGGAAAGCTGGATAAGGTGATTGTTCCGCTATCGTCCAGCGCAAAGCGGTTCTGGATCCTGGAAAAGATATGGGATAAGTATCTTCTCCCGTCGCCGTTCACGAAAGGCGTTGTGGTATACGGCGAACCGATTATTGTAAAGGGAACCGGGGAGGAAGAGCTCGAACTCAAGCGCCGGGAACTGGCCGATGCCCTGAACCGCGTTTCTAAAGAGGCCGATAATTATTTTCTGGAGAATGGCTCGAAAGGGTGATTTGAATGTATATTCTTTACAACCTGGTTTTAGTTCTGGCTACGGTGTTCTTCTCTCCGGTCATTCTCTTTAAAATGATCACCGTGCCGAAGTACCGGGGCGGAATAACCCAGAAGCTGGGCCGGGTGCGCAAGCGGCTCAAAAAGGTCATTCGCGATACCAGGCCGATATGGATCCATGCCGTTTCGGTGGGTGAAGTCATGGCCGCGCATCCTCTCATCCGCGAACTCAGGAAAAAATATCCAACCAGAAAACTGATTCTTTCAACGGTAACGGTAACGGGGAATTATACGGCGCGGCAGCGGGTGCCCGAGGCAGATGTCGTTTTCTTTTTTCCGTTTGATTATCCCTGGATTGTTCGCAGGGTCATACGGAAAATAAATCCGATCATCGTCCTCGTGGCGGAAACGGAACTCTGGCCCAATTTTTTCCGGGCGCTCAGCCGGGAAGGGATTCCTTCGGCGGTAATAAACGGCAGGATATCTCCTCCTTCCTTTAACAATTACATGAAACTGCGAAGGTTCTTCAGGCTGGTATTCTCCAACGTGACGCTGTTTTGCATGCAATCGGACGAAGACGCCGTCAGGATCAAAGCCATCGGCGCTGATCCGGACCGCGTAATTGTGACCGGGAATCTGAAATTCGATCTGAAGATCCACGGTATCCCGACGAGCACTGTATCCCTTGCGCCGAACAGCAAGGTCATCACCGCAGGGAGCACGCATCGCGGCGAGGAAGCGGCTTTATTGACCGTATTCCGAAGGTTGAGAGAGAAATACCCCGAGTTGGTGCTCATTATCGCTCCGCGTCATCCCGAGCGGTTCGACGAGGTAGAGGGACTGATAAACAAGGCCGGGTATGAATGCCAGAGAAGGACAAGACCTGGCGGCCCCATAAAAGATGTACTTCTGCTCGATACGATCGGGGAACTTCGTTCATTCTACGGCATCTGTGATATCGCTTTTGTGGGAGGCAGCCTTGTCAAAGTGGGAGGCCACAATTTGCTTGAGCCGGCAGCGATGAAAAAACCCGTAATTTTCAGCCGTTACATGTTCAATTTTAAAGAAATATCTGAGGCCCTTATTTTTGCCGGAGGGGGAATTCTGGTCAAAGATAAAGAAGAACTTTATATAAAGGTTGACAAACTCCTGTCGGATAAGAAATATGCGCAGCTTATTGGAAGCCGCGCCTTTGCCGTGATCGAGGCGAATTCCGGGGCGGCTGCAAGAACCATTGACGCGGTCAGCAGGCTGATCGGTGATAATGAGAAAAAGTGATCTTGAAGAAGTGATGTACGGAAGAAAAAGATCCTTGTTTGCGGGTTCTTTACTGAAGTTTGTCTCGATATTCTACGAACAAATCATACGCCTGCGGCATGGCTTGTACAGGTTGGGTATTATAAAGCAGGTAAAGCTTAAGCAATCCGTGATTTCCGTCGGCAATATAACGGTGGGCGGAACCGGCAAGACACCGGCAGTCATGCAGATCGCCCGCGTGCTGCTGACGCATGAGAGGCATCCGGCTGTCGTGAGCAGGGGCTACGGGCGCAGGGACGAAAATGTTCTGACCGTGGTTTCGGACGGGAAAATGGTTCTTGCTGATCCGGGTACGGGAGGAGATGAGCCCGTGCTGATCGGTTCGAAAGTGCTTGGCGTTCCGGTTGTAGCGGCAAGTGACCGGCTGCAGGCCGCGCAGTACGCCCATGAAAAATTTCGAAATGACACGGTCATTCTGGACGACGGATTTCAGCATATCCGGCTGGCGCGCGATCTCGATATCGTGCTGGTCGATGCCGTTGACCCCTTTGGAAACGGCAAACTGTTTCCCGCGGGAATCCTGCGGGAACCGCTTTCGGCTCTTCGACGCGCCGATGTTGTTGTTATTACGCATGCTGACCGGGCAGCTGATCTCCCCGCGCTCAGGAAAGCGATCAGCCGGCATACGGGAGCCCGCATATTTACTTCACGGCTGGTGCCTGTTGATCTGATCGATCTCGAAACCGGAGAGCAGAGGCCCCTCTCACGCTTCACGGCGTCAGCGTTCTGGTGTTTTCGGGAATTGCGCGTCATGAATCATTCATCTCGATTCTTCGAGCGCTGGGAGCGGAAGTAAAGGCCGATATCCGGTTTCCGGACCATTACGCATATAATAAGTCGGACCTTGCTGCAATCGGGACCGGGCCTCGCACGAGAAGATCAGCATGATCGTGACGACCGAAAAAGACGGTGTACGTCTCAGGAATCTGAAGCCCGGCGGGATCTGGGCGCTTAGGGTGGAACTGAAGGTGCTTGAGAACGAGGAGTGGGAGGCGGTTTTATTAAATCTCTGAGAGGGCTGTGAATTAACGAAGAAGTCAGGCCGGATCATCAGCCCAGGAGGATATGCTTCCCGAACATAATTGTTTTCATCATCTGATCAAAAGCAATTTTCACTATGAAAAAAAACTTGACGATCGATCGAAATCACTCTTCTCGAAAAAACGAAGGATCGTGATCAAAGTCGGCAGCGCGGTACTGGCGTCGTCCGAGAGAGGGATCAATCATGCACGCGTTGAGCAGCTTGCCGCCGAAATTGCCGAGCTTCTCGATCAGGGACGCGAGGTGATTCTGGTCTCTTCCGGAGCCATTGCTGCAGGCCTGGCGAAGCTCGGTATCGCGAAAAAGAAGGGAATGCCCCTTTCGCTCAAGCAGGCGGCTGCGGCAATAGGTCAGTCGAGTCTCATGTGGATGTATGAAAAGACGTTCGGGGCGCACGGCCGGAAAGTGGCACAAGTGCTGCTGACCCGTGAAGATCTTTCGAACCGCACACGGTTTCTGAACGCGAGAAACACGCTTCATACCCTTCTGGAATACCGGGTAGTGCCGATCATCAATGAAAATGACACGGTGGCGGTCGATGAGATCAAGTTCGGAGACAACGACAATCTGTCCGGCATGGTAGTCCATCTTGCGGACGCCGATCTGCTGGTAATCCTTTCCGATATCGACGGACTGTATACCGCCGATCCGAAACAGCAACCGTCCGCTGAATTTATCCCGATCGTTGAGAAGATCACCGCGGATATGGAACGCGGAGCAGGCGACACCCGGTCGACCGTAGGTACCGGCGGCATGCGCTCCAAGATCATGACCGCACGCAAGGTCGGTGCCTATGGAGCGCCCGTCGTCATAATGAACGGAAAGAAGGCGGGAAACCTCAGGGCTTTATTCGAAGGCCGTGAAGTGGGGACCCTGTTTCTTCCCCGGTCGGAGAAGCAGGACAGCAGAAAACACTGGATAGCGTATGCGGTTAGTGCGAGCGGCAGGGTCGTCGTAGACGATGGCGGGCGTGAGGCCTTGATCAGCAAAGGCAAGAGCCTGCTGCCGGGCGGCATTGTAAAGATCGAAGGAACGTTCAAGGTCGGTGACTGCGTCACCTGTATTGACGGTACCGGGCGCGCCTTTGCCCGGGGGCTGGTTAAATATTCTTCACAGGACCTTGACCTGATCAAGGGACTCAAGACCTCGCAAATAGCAGCCGTGCTGGGACACAAGGACTACGACGAGGTGATACACCGCGACGATCTGGTCATCCTGTAAGAACGGAAAAGATGAAAACAGTTATCCTGATTGTGTTGCTGCCTGCCTTGATTGTTTCTTCCGCATTCGGCGCTGTGAGGCGACATGACAGCGCACCCTTTTTTTCAATCAAGGACAATGCGGGCAACGATTTTATCTTGAGCGAGTATGCAGGCCCGAACCGAACCAGGAGCGGACATGGCCTCCTCCTTAGTTTTTTTGCTTCCTGGTGCGCTCCTTGCCGAGCAGAGTTGCCGCTGATCAATTCCCTGGTTGATGACCTTCAAAAAAAAGGCATCACCGTGGTCATAATCGGTGTCAAGGAGAACTTTGGTCAAATCAGTGAATTGCTCCGGGAATTGAGGGTTGATAAGCCACTCGTTCTGAGCGACGGCAAAGGCAAGGTCTCAGAACTGTACGGTGTTCGATTCCTGCCGATGACTTTTCTTATCGGCGAAGATGGAACCGTAAAAGACGTTTTCTACGGCGAAATCAGCAATGAACAGGAATTGACGAGAAGCATTAAGACATGGTTGCCGCAATAAACGACCCCGGGTTACTTCTCAGTTGATGAGCGATGGCCGGGCGCATCGGAGGATGGTATGGACAACGACATTAAACAGTATGTATCTGATAAGGCAAAAAAAGCCAAAGAAGCGTCAAGAAAGCTGGCAAACCTTTCAACGGAGGTAAAGAACAACGCCCTCTTCAGGATGGCTGCCGGGCTGGAACAGGAAGCCGACAGGCTCATGGCCGAGAATAAAAAAGACGTGTCCGCCGGGGAAGGGAAGGGCCTTTCAAAGGCAATGATCGACCGGCTTACGTTGAACCCGGCGAGGATCAAGGCCATGGCCGACGGTTTGCGGGAGGTAGCCGGTCTTCCCGATCCGGTCGGCGAGGTGCTCAGGATGTGGCGGAGGCCGAACGGCATGCAGGTCGGACGGATGCGGGTGCCGATCGGGCTTATCGGTATTATTTACGAATCGCGGCCGAACGTTACTGCGGATGCGGCTGCGCTCTGCTTGAAATCGGGCAATGGCGTGCTGCTTCGCGGAGGGTCTGAAGCAATCAATTCGAATACGGCCATCGCCGGCGTGCTGTCACTGGCGGGCGCTGAAGCCGGAATCCCCGATGGAACAGTTTCGTTTATCGAGAACCCGGACCGGGCCTGTGTGATGGAAATGCTTAAGCTGAGCCGGTTCGTCGACCTGATCATTCCCCGCGGCGGCGAAGGGCTTATCAGGATGGTATCCGAGAATTCTACCATCCCGGTCATCAAGCACGACAAGGGCGTCTGCCACGTCTACGTCGATTGCAAGGCGGATCCCGCCATGGCCGAAGAGATCTGTTTTAACGCTAAAGTACAGCGTCCCGGAACCTGCAATGCGATGGAAACGATGCTTGTGCACAAAGATCTCGCTTCCTCGTTTCTACCGGCAATGATCGGAAGGTTCACGAAGGCAAATGTGGAGATCAGGGGCTGCACCCGAACCGCGGGAATAGTACCGTACGTCAAGGTTGCTACGGACAAAGACTGGGACACGGAATATAACGACCTCGTCCTGAATGTGAAAGTGGTCGACGACCTGGATGCTGCCATGACACACATTGCGGCGCATGGTTCCCAGCATTCGGAGGCGATTGTGACGGACGATTATGCGAGAGCAATGAGGTTCCAGCGGGAGGTGGACGCTTCAGCCGTATTCGTGAATGCGTCCACGCGTCTGAATGACGGCTTTGAATTCGGTCTAGGCGCCGAAATAGGCATTTCAACGACCAGGATCCACGCGCGCGGTCCCATGGGCCTTGAGGAACTGACCTCCACGAAATTCATTGTTTTTGGGAACGGACAGATAAGAAGATAAGATAGAGTGTAAAATGAAAATTGCAAATTTCAAATTGCAAAATGATAAGTTTAAATTTCCCTTTGCAATTTACAATTTGCACTTTGCAATATGCAATTCGGCATTCTGAGAATGCCGACGGGGGTATCTTGCATCGACGACTCGGCATCCTTGGAGGGACCTTCAATCCCGTACATTACGGCCATCTTGCCGCGGCTGAAGAGATTCATGACAGGTTGAAGCTCGATCAGGTGCTGTTCATCCCTTCCTTTTCTGCCTCCCCATAAACAGGGTCGGGACATTCCATCCGCGGCACAGCGACTGGACATGGTTCGTCTCGCGATTGCAGGAAATCCCAATTTTGCCGTATCCGACATCGAAATACAGCGGGGAGGCAGGTCATATACCTCCGATACGCTTGACATGCTTCTTTCAGACAATCCCGGTTCGGAATTGTATTTTATAACAGGTCTCGACTCCTTTCTCGATATTCAAACCTGGAATCGATGGGAACGCGTCCTTGCGCTCTGCTCTTTTGTAGTGCTGTCAAGGCCGGGTTACCGGTTCCCGGATCTCCTGAAAATAGACTTCATGCAAACGGCCGCAGCCGAGCTGGCGGCGCTGGACAGCGGGAAACAACACCAATCGGTTGTGACAACCGGAGGCTTCCGGATATATCTCGAAAAGATTCCCCTCTACGATATATCGTCAACGGACATCAGAACAAGGGTCAAAACACGGCGGACGATTAAATATCTCTTGCCTGAATCCGTAGAACACTATATAATTAATCATACATTATATGGTTAATTCGTTAGAAACGGCACGCTTGTGCGCAGAAGCCGCGGACGGCAAAAAGGCGTTCGACATCCTGATTCTCGACCTCCGCGGACTTACCTACATAACCGACTATTTCGTGATCTGCTCCGGCAGCAATACCACGCAGGTTTCCGCTATATCAGACTGGATAGGCCAGACACTGGCGAAGACGGGAGTTCTTCCTTCACATGTGGAAGGACAGGAAGAATCCCGGTGGGTGCTGATGGACTACGGCGACGTAGTGGTGCATATTTTCGACGAGCAAACGAGGATTTACTATGCGCTCGAGAAGCTCTGGGGTGAAGCACTCCGCGTTCCTGTTGGTTCAATGCCCCGGGCGCTCGGCGGCGCCTCTTCATGAAAATAAGCATCATCTGCATGGGCAAAACGAGGGAGTCATTCATCCGGGAAGGGATCGAAAAGTATCTTCGTTACCTCAGGCATTATGCGGACATCGACATCAGGGAACTCAAGGAAGAAAAAATCCGTGACCTGAAAGATGCGCCCGTGATACGGAAAAAAGAAGCGGAAAAGATATTCCGCGCTGTTCCGGCCGGGTCCTATATGGTCAGCCTTGATGAACGCGGTCAAGAATATACATCCCATGAATTTGCCGCATTGTTAAATGAAGTACTAGAGTCCGGCGTCAGGGAAACATCTTTTATCATTGGGGGCGCTCTGGGCCTTGCTGAAGAGGTGACTACCAGTTCGCAGAGGACCCTTGCGCTGTCACGGTGGACTCTGACTCATGAAATGGCAAGGCTGGTTGTTCTAGAACAGCTCTACCGCGCGTTCACGATTATTAAAGGGAAGACGTATCACTACTGAGATATCTTATCTTGTTTTTGCGGTTGCGGATCGGACTTTTAGGCTCCTGACGAACGGTTTTTACCGCTATTTTTTCTGCGGAAAGGATCATGCATGAAGTTTTTCGTAACGATAGTGCTTCTCCTGATCGCATTTGCGATTTTCGCGCTGTATGAGTTCAATCCGGGTACAATGACCGTTAATCTCCTTCCTTCCCGGTCGTACGATATCTCAAAATCCGCATTCTTTCTGATTTCACTTGCCGCAGGCGCGGGCAGTGTCCTGTTTCTATACCTGCTCCGCGATGTCAAAAGGTTTCTTCGCGGTCTTCGTGTGCAGCGCGAACAGAAAAAGCGGTCCCGTATCCAGGAGCTGTATACCAAAGGTCTCAACTCGCTGCTTGCAAAACGCAACCCCGAAGCGACCAGTTTTTTTCAGAAGGTACTCTCGATCGATCCTAACCATGTAGATACGCTGCTCAGGATGGGAATAAGCCAGCTGCGCGAAAAAAATCATCATGAAGCCATTCTCCTTCACCAGAAGGCATTGAGTCTGGACTATGACAACCAGGAAGTCATGTTTTCTCTTTCCGCAGATTATGAAGAAGCAAAGCGCTATGACGACGCTCTGAAAGTCTATCAGGAAATAATCTCCAAGGATCCGACCAACCTGACGGCGCTTATAAAAATGCGGGATCTGTATCAACGGCTCAATCACTGGGAGGAACTATCCGAGACCCAGCGGCGTATTCTCTGCCAATCCTTTGTCGCCCGCGGAACAGGAGATTGAGCACCGAAAGCTTGTGGGTTTCAAATACGAGCTTGGCCGTTCACTGCTGGAGGCAGGCGACCTGGAACGCGCAAAGAAAATATTCCGCGGTGTGATCAAACTGGACAAAGATTTCATTCCTGCATATCTGGGGCTTGGAGAAGTTTATCTCGAGGAAGATAAGGTAAAGGAAGCGGCAGAACTCTGGGAGAAAGCGTATAAAATGACGTCTTCGGTACTGCTTCTGCACCGTATCGAGGATCTTTATCTGAAACAGGGTGAGCCCGGATGCGCGATCGAGCTCTATAAACAGGCGGTCATGTGGAAGCCGCAGGATATTACGCTGAGATTCTTTCTCGGGAAGCTGTACTACCGTCTTGAAATGGTGGACGAGGCGTTCGACATCCTGTCGTCAGCTGACTGGGGCGATAGGGATCTACCGGATGTGCACAAACTGCTCGGCAATATCTATCTTCGCCGCGGTTCACTCGGACTTGCTGCGTCGGAATTTAAGAGGGCACTCGGATTCAAGAAACAGATCATTGTCCCGTATGTCTGCTCCAATTGCGAATTGCACACCAAGGGCTGGTCCGGCCGGTGTCCGAACTGCGGAAAGTGGAACACGTTCGGAGTAAATCTCGAAAAGACCTGCTGATAGTACAAACTCCAAGTAACAAGCATCAAATAGCAAATAAGCTCCAATAACGCCAAATCTTCAAATCTCAAACAAATCCAATAACAGCGCCAATACGCATTTTTGATTTGTTTTTGAAATTAGTCTCATTTGTGATTTGGATTTAATCGGGCAGGGGAGTTTAAATGTATCGCAAACCAGTTGTGCTGATCGTTCTCGATGGTTGGGGGATCAGCGAGAAGAAAGAAGCCAACGCAATCGCATCGGCTCATGCTCCCGTTTACCGCAGCCTGATCGCCGCTTGTCCACATACCAAACTTCAGGCTGCCGGCGAGGCAGTTGGTCTGCCCGATGGCCAGATGGGAAATTCGGAAGTAGGGCATTTGAACCTCGGCGCCGGAAGGGTTGTATATCAGGATTCCACACGCATCAGCAAGGCGGTCAGAGAAGGAGATTTCTTTAAAAATCCTGTTCTGATGTCTGCCATGGAATCAGCGAAAAGACAGGGCGCTGCACTTCATCTTATGGCGCTGCTTTCCGACGGCGGCGTGCACAGCAGGCTTGACCACATCTTCGCCATGCTTGATATGGCCAAATCCCTGGGCGTTCAGAATGTATTTTTTCATGCCTTCCTGGACGGCAGGGACACCCCGCCGTCAAGCGCGCTCGAATATATCGCCCGCCTCGAAAGCCATCTTGCGAAAATCGGAATCGGAAAGATCGCCACGATTTCCGGGCGCTATTACGCTATGGACCGGGATAAACGCTGGGACCGCGTGGAGAAGGCGTATGCGGCGCTGGTAAAGGGTGAAGGGGCCATGAGCTACACCGCTGCCGAAGCGGTAAAGAAGAGCTATGAAAACGGCAGAACCGACGAATTTATGATGCCGACGGTCATTATCGATGCCCGAAGTCGAGCAGTCCGTTGGCCACCATTGGAGACAGCGACGCCGTTATCTTTTGCAATTTCCGATCGGATCAGGGCGCGCGAGATCACGAAGGCCCTGACCGACCCGAGCTTTGACGGATTCAAGCGGAATACTGTTCCGGCCTTATGCTCGCTTTTGTTTGCCTCACTGCCTATGATGAGACCTTCGATCTCCCCGTCGCTTTTGCTCCCGTGAGGCTTACGAATATCCTGGGCGAAATCCTGAGCAGCCAATGGCGTTCGCCAGTTCCGCATAGCAGAAACCGAAAAATACGCACATGTGACTTTTTTTTTCAATGGCGGTGAAGAGCGCCCCTTTCCGCTTGAAGACAGGGTGCTTGTTCCGTCACCGAGAGATGTTGCAACATACGATAAGAAACCGGAGATGAGCGCGCGGGAGATCACTGACAAACTCGTTAGCGCTATTCGCTCCGGTCAATATGGATTTATCCTTGTCAATTACGCAAATCCGGACATGGTAGGTCATACCGGAATACTGGAAGCAGCGGTCAAGGCCGTCGAGACGTTGGATGAGTGTCTCGGGAAAGTCCTGCAGGCAGCCGAGGAGACAGGCACTCGAGTACTGATAACCGCCGACCACGGAAACATCGAAATGATGGCAGACCCGTCTTCCGGGCAGCCGCATACTGCGCATACGACGGACCCGGTTCCGTTTATCGTTGTCGGGGAGAACCCGAGGGTAAAGGACGGCGGGCTGCTTGCAGATGTCGCGCCGACGGTGCTGGCTCTACTCGGAATTGAACAACCGGCTGAGATGACGGGAAAGAGCCTTATTGTTAAGTGATCGTCTCCGGCTGCGCAGCGTGAAAGGGTAAGGTGCTCCAGATATGAACCTTATTCGGCTGCTCCTGGATTTTATTCTGCCTACCGCTTGCTCCCATTGCCGTTCTCCGATCGGCGATTCGCTTATCCCTTTTTTCTGTGCCACATGCTGGTCTGATTTCTCGCTGATAACCGGGGCTGCCTGTCCCGGTTGCGGAAGGCCCTTTGATTCCCCGGAAGCGCTCACCCACAGTCCTGAGCATGTCTGTTCGGCATGCAGGCAGAAGCCGCCTGTTTTCGACCAGGCGCTGTCCATTGGATATTTTGAAGGTTCCCTTCGGGAAGCCATCCATCAATTCAAGTATCGGCCCTGCAGGTCTCTCGGTAAACCCCTAGCCTTATGGATGGTGAAAAATATCCGTCCTCATTCGAGCATTGACTGCATCATGCCTGTTCCGCTCCACAGGGAGCGCCTGAGGCACAGAGGATTCAATCAGTCCCTTATCCTTGCCCATGAAATCGGAAAAGCGTTCTCTATCCCCCTCAGCTTCGACAACCTGGTCAGGGTCCGCCCGACCAGACCGCAGGTGGATCTTTCCGGAGAAGAGCGGATTAAAAACGTCTCAAGAGCTTTTTCACTCCTCCGTCCGGAAGAAATTGACGGCAAAGACGTAGTCCTTGTCGACGATGTATTTACGTCGGGGGCCACCATGAATGAGTGCAGTCTCGTTCTTAAGAAAGCCGGAGCTTCGAAGGTAACAGCAGTAACTCTTGCACGTGCTATTTAAAAAACAAGGCAGGAGAGACGCTCGCGCTCACAGTTATAGTTGACATTCCCAAGTATCTTGGATAATGCAAAAATGCCTTTTTTGGTTATATTCCCAAATTCGCCGGTCTTGACAAAAACTAATCCTTTGGGTATATTCTGTTATGTTTTTCCAGCCTGTATTACCCGCCCGTTGTCCTGGACAGCCCTTTACAGGGAGTATTTTAACGATTTCTTCCCGATTCAAAGGTGAATATTACCTTGACTCACAAAGACTTATGTGAAATAGTGCTCAAAATTTGGGTCGCTTGCCTTTAGTCATAAATAAGGAGGTGAGCATCGAAATCCTCTGCGATTTAGGCTCCATAATTAAACCGTTCTGATAGGGAGGGACAACATGTTTCAAATAAGAACTCGTTTTTTTGTAATCGTACTTGCGGTTTTTATACTTGCAGCGGGCAGTGCGGTTGCACAACTGACCGGCACTATTAAGGACGTTGTAGACCCGGTAGGCAGCACCGGCAAAGTTGATTGGACCACCGGCATGATCACCGCTGTCGGCATCGGCGCCCCCCCGGCGCAACCTGCAAACGCTGCACAGGCACGGGCAATGGCGGAACGTGCTGCTCAGGTTGTTGCTTACAGAAATCTTCTTGAGGCCGTCAAAGGCGTTCGGGTAGATTCCACAACTACGGTGGAGAATTTTATCGTCACCAGTGACGTTATTAAAACACAGGTCAACGGCATTATACAGGGCGCGATGATCATGGACAAAAAATATATGTCAGACGGGTCAGTCGAGGTAACTGTCGGAATGAAGCTGACTGGCGCGCTTGCAGAAGCCCTTCTTCCGCCGCAGGCTGCCGCACCGTCAACTGCCGGTGCAGCAGCAGCGACCCCTCCGGCTGCACAGGCGCCGGGAGCAATCACTGGTCAGCTTTATACAGGGTTGGTCGTCGACGCCCGCGGCCTCGGCTTGAGACCTGCAATGTCGCCGAAGGTCCTGAATGAGGACGGCAAAGAGGTTTACGGGTCTGCCTGGGTCAACAGAGATTGGGCTGTCAAGGAGGGCATGGCGGGCTATATGAAGGACCCCGCTGCGGCGCAGACAAATCCGCGCGTAACAGACAAGCCGCTCCTCGTCAAGGCTATCAAAGTCTCCGGGGACGGCCGGGTGGACACGGTGATCTCCAATGCCGATGCTGCGGCATTGCAAAGCGCATCTCAAAATCTGAGCATGCTTGAAAAATGCAGGGTAATAATCCTCGTTGATTGAAAATTAATCAAAGAGAAATAGGAGGTTTGAATGTTTACACAGATAAAGCGGATCATCGTTGTGGCGGCGGTTCTGGCATTGACAGCGGTCGGGTGTGGCCCCAAGATAGCCCCTTCGACTTCGATTATGGACACGCCGGAGTACCATTATAAGAACGGGCTTACGTATCTCGATAAAGGACAGCTTGACGACGCTATAAGATCGTTTGACCGGGCGATCGCTTTGGCCCCCAAAGCGCCGCTGGGATATATCGGCAAGGGCCTCGTGCTCGGGAAAAAAGGGGACTTCAAAGCCGCCTTTGAGAATATGGAGACAGCCAAGGACTATGAAGAGAAGGGCATCCAGTCAAATATCGGCATGATTCGCCTCTACGGCATGCAGCGCGGGGAGGACTGGGTCAAAAACACGGAAAAGGAATTCAAAGAGGCATTCGAAAAAGATCCGAACAGCGCTGCCTTGCACTACTATATGGGTACTGCATACAAGGTGGCATTGGATTTTGACCGGGCAGCCGAAATGTTCCGCAAGGTCCTCGATATGAACAAGGAGTTCACCGTCGAGGCCAACGCTGAGTGGTCGGTAATCCAGAAGATCCAGCGCGCCGCGCCGGGGACCGTGATCGGCAGGCAGATTGCGCTGATTGACAGGATCGACCGGGCAGATATCTCGGCGCTTTTCGTGCAGGAAATGGACCTGGAGAAGCTCTTTACCAAACGCGGACCGAAGACCTATGACACTGCTTTCAAGGCGCCGACCGAGGCGACAGCGACTGCCATGACAACGGAAAAAGTTGTGAAGATTGAAGCTGCGACCGATATTTCGGACAACTGGCTCAAGCCGAGCATAGATACCGTGCTCAGGCTCCAGGTCCGTGGACTCGAAGCCGGGCCGAACCACACGTTCGAACCGACAAAGCTGATTACGAAGGCCGAATTCGCGCTGATGCTGGAGGATATCCTGATCAAGGTGAGCGGCGACGAGAAACTGGCGACGAAATACGTCGGGTCGTCTTCACTGTTTCCTGACCTCCGCAGCGATCACTATGCGTTCAATGCGGCCATGGTTGCTGCCTCCCGCGGATTCCTTGAAGCGGACAAGGCAACCGGTGAATTTAAACCGGGTGACCCCGTATGCGGTGCGGATGCGTTGCTCGCGATCCGCGAATTCAAAAACCAGCTGAAATTCTGATTAGTGCTATTATGCCCGCCCCGTTTTATGGGGCGGGCTTTTTTGATTAATTCGTAAGCAATCACAGCTTATAGCAAAGTGTCAAAGACAAATGCTTCTAACGATTCCTTATATTTTTGTCGTCTCACAAAAAGCTGAAAAATATAATTTGCAGCGTCTATGAGATATCGAGCCCTCTGTATTGTCATTTTCTTTTTGGTTTTGTTGTCAGCCTCGAGCGCCATTGCAGGCCTCAAAGTGCTCGAGGGGGAACACATTGTTATTTACGATATCGTCAATCCGCGCGGCGTTGCATTCATCCCCGATTATTCCAACGAATCTTTCGAACAAAAAGTGCTCAGTCAGGATGAGTTCAGCAAAAGGGTCCAGGTTACGTCAAAAATGCGACCCATGAAGTCCCGGGTTCCGTTTCCCATCGCTTCAGGTGTCGTCCCTGCTGCTCTTTTTCAGTACCTAAGCCCCGAGAAGGACCGGCAATCATCAGACCCGGCCATTCTACGCCTTGCAAAAGAAATTACAAAAGACAGCAGGTTTGTACATGAAGCTGCTCATGCGGTTCTTTCCTGGGTCGCAGACAACCTTACATTCGATGCGAGCATATCTGTTCCCCCTGATGCAGTTTCAGCCTTGCGGCACAAGAAAGCCTATTGCGTCGGCTATTCCAATCTCTCGGTTGCGCTGCTCCGCGCGGCAGGCATTCCGGCACGAATAGCGCACGGCTATCTGCCGCCCGGATATGAATGGGGATTTTCTAAGGATTATTGGGGTGTGAAGGTAAACGACGGCGGATTCCATGCCTATCTTGAAATATTTTATCCTGATACCGGATGGGCATTCTCGGATGCGGAACATTCACATAATTTCGTCGACCCTTTTCATATGATTCTGCGTCTGGACGGCATGGAAATGCCCGGCAAGTATAAGGAAGGCTATCTGGATGTGGACAAGGCCACGTTCTTCACGATTTTTAAAGAGGAAAACAATACCCTGATGGTCGATGAACTGCCGATGCCCAAAGAAAAACGGCTCGGCCGCAGGCTTGATGATCGCCAGAATTCTGCGCTGGTGACAGGACGGGTAAACGACAGGAACGGTTTATCGGTTTTGAAAGGAGCGGCGGTTCTCTGGAAAGACGGACGGGGAACTCCTTATCCTTTTACGGACGGTCGGTATGCGGCTGCGCTTGAGAAACCGGGCAAATATCGGCTTGAGCTGAAAGGATCCGGGTTTACGAAATCTTCACGGGAGTTTCAGGTGGAACAGGGTAAGATTTATACGCTCGACTTCACGCTTCAACCCGGCGGCGTTATCAAGGGCAAGGTTTTCGATTCCCGGGGCAGGCCGCTCCAGGATGGGGATGTGTTTTATCGGGATGGAAGCACCAGTTACGGCGTGCCTATAGAGAAAGACGGGACCTACCGTATAGAGGGCCTTGCGCCGGGCCAATATAAGGTGTCTGCAATGGCGGGGGATAAGGAAGTTTCGAAAACGGGCCAGGCTGAAGCGGGCAAGGAAACTCTGCTTGATTTCGCCATCAAATAAGACTCTGTAAGGCACAGTCATGAAGGAGAAAAGAACATGAATTATAAGTTCTCATTCTTGCTCGCTGTTATGTTTCTTTTCGCGTTTGCAAATTCAGATGCCCAGACGTTCGCTCCTTCCGACGCCGTTGAGAACACGGCTTCAGGTACCATCAACTGGACTATCGGAGAGGTTTATGCAACGGGCATAGGCGCACCGCCGGCCAATGCGGCAAATGCCGCGCAGGCGCGTGCAATGACCGAGCGGGCCGCGTTTGTGGTTGGGATACGCAATTTGCTCGAGGCCGTAAAAGAAGTACGCGTGGATTCGGAGACCGTGGTTGAAAATTTCATGACAAAAAGCGACATAATCAGGACCAAGGTTGACGGCATTGTGAGGGGAGCGCGCGTCGTTAAAACCAGGTACTTGTCCGATGGGTCCGTGGAAGTGGTCGTATCAATGCCGATGAGGGGCGCCTTCATGAACGCGGTCGTGCCGGAAACGTTCGGCCGATCCTCGACGGTAACTGTTCCTCAGAAACCAGTCCTCATTCCCCAGAAACCGTCGGATATTAAACCCGCTCAACCGGTGACGCCGGACAAGAAAGCCGACCCTGCAAAACCGGAGCCCTCCAAACCCGCCCCTACGACGACGAAGGTCCCGGAACCGCACGGAGAGCCGCTACAGCCTATCCCGTCACAACCCGAAAAGAAGACTGAACCTTTGAAACCTGCATTACCTCAGCCGGCACCGGCACCGCAATCTGATGCAACAGTGAATTTTAAAGGCGGTGTTGCGACCGGTTTGGTGATCGACGGAAGAGGTCTTGGCTTAAGGCCTGCGCTTCTGCCTAAAATCGTGGATCCGCAAGGCAGCGAGGTTTATGTAGGACAGGTTGCTACGAGGACCAATGCGGTCGAGCAAGGCGTTGCTGGATACGCCAAAGATGTAAGCGCTGCATCCAACAATTTCAGAGTGACCGACAACCCGGCGGTCATAAAAGGGTTGAGCGCGTCGGGCAGCACAAAGACGGATCTCATGATCGGACAGGCGGACGCTGACACGCTTCGGCAGTTATCGTCAAAGGCCGAATTTCTGCAATACTGTCGGGTCATCATAGTTTATTAAAAACGTAGACGGCTCTCTTGTCTCGCCGGGATACAAAAATAAGTAAGCAATTGAGACCTGGAAACAGTCTTATGGATCACGGACAAAGGAGATGGTATGGTGAAAATGCTGTGCAGATTATTGGGTGTCGTCGCTGTTTCAAGTGTGCTCGTATCCTGTGCGTCAGCGCCCCGCCGTATAGTACCCAGGCATTATGATGCAAGCAATCCTCTTAAACGGGTTGCAGTTTTACCCTTGAAGAACGATACGCTGGATGTAGCCGGTCCTGACTTGGTCAGAAAAAAGATGATAGAGATGCTGGAGAGTAGGGCATATATCGTCAAGGATGTCCAGGAAACCGACCAGATACTGAGAGATCGGATGGGCATTACTCTCGGCGGCCAGCTCGAAATGACCACGCCGCAGAAGCTCGGCGAAGCCCTGGGTGTTGAAGGCGTTCTGTATGGATCGCTCATGGATTTTGATGAAACGACGACAGGTCTGATTAATGTGCGAAAGGTCCGGGCTAAGTTCAAACTGGTCGATACAGGCGCGGGGCAGACGTTTTGGGAAAGAGGACTGGGGGTACGAACGGAAACAAAAATGGCCGGCAGAAGCGGATCGGTCACGTCGGCCCTGAACCGGACTGCCGATGCGAGGGAAAAAGAGGTGCCGTGGGTAACTATTGACAGTGTGACAACCAGTGAAAATAACATCGGAAAGGCATTCGCCCTGGGCATGGGGGCAAAGCTGCTCACAAAAGCAATCGGCGTTCACCTGGATTATGAATCGAAAGAGATGGCTCGAAGGATCATAGATACGCTTCCTTGGGGACCAGGGCCGGAAACCGCTTCTGCCCGCGAGCCTGTTGCGAAGCCGATGGTAATTTCATTGCCGAAAATCAAAAATCCCCAGGCTCCGTCATTCGGGTATATGGATTACGGGAAAAAGGATTTTTCAGCCGTGCTCATTTCGGTAACCATGGACAAGAACAGCAGTAACAGCTATAATTACGAAATCCCCATTTCAAAGGCGGGCGAAAAGATCAGGATGGACATGGACCTTTCAACTATGATGAAAGGCGGCCAGGGCGCGCCCCCGGCCATGAGCAGGATGTCCATGGTGTACAACGGTGACAAGAATACGGGTTATACTCTCTATCCCGAGTCGAAGAAATTCATGACCATTACCGACGGCAAAACGGAAGCATATGAAAAGCCCCTTGTGGAAAAAACACGGATTGGAAGCGAAGTGGTCGATAAACATCCGACCGACAAATATAAAGTCAAAATCACGTACAAGAACGGCACCGTGCAGGAAGGGTTCATGTGGTATGCTCGTGACCTCGACAACATGACCATCAAAAGCGAATTAGAGAACAGCGATGTTCGCGTCACGACGGAGCTCAAAACGATCGTCCTCAAAACGCCCCCGGGATCGCTGTTCGAGATCCCCGGCGGATATACGGAGGCGCACTCATTCATGGAGCTCATGGCGGAAACGAAATAATTATTATAATTCGGTATTGAGGAGGAATTACGATGGATTTGAAGAGGGTTATGTTCATATGGTTGGTTAGCGCAACCGTTTTAACTGCCGCTGCAACAAGCTCGGACGCGGCCAAGAGAGGACAGGTCAAAGACGATACAACCGCTACGAACACGTCGAGTGAACTGACCCAGGCGAGCGACGTGAAAGAGTATAAGGGCCCGAAACTGAGAGTAGGTGTCGTAAATTTTCAGAACAAAACTCCGTCGAAAGTGCTTGGAATCGGCGAAGCGGCAGCTGACATCCTCGGGACCATTTTACAGAAGACCGACCGTTTTATCGTCATACCGCAGCAGGACATAGACTCGATTCTCTCGCAACAGCGGATGGGCGCTACGGGCGCGGTTAATCCGGATACCGCGGCGGAGATGGGAAAAGTTCTGGGTTTAAATGCAATTGTGACCGGCGCCGTCACTGCCTATTCAGAAGCGGAAGAGGGGACGGATTTTATCATCGGTAAAAGCAAAACGCAGATTGCACGGGTAACGGTCGATTATCGGATCGTTGATACAACCACGGGTGTCCAGCTTATGGCCGATTCAGGGGCCGGTATCTATCAAAAAAAGGCGACTACCGTGCTGGGAGCTGGAAGCAAAGTAAGCTATGATTCCGATCTGCGCGACGGTGCGCTGAGAGATGCTCTCACAAAAGCTATGGTGAATATGGTGCAGAAACTCGGGACCCGTAAATGGAACGGCAGAGTTGCGCAGGTGGACGGGAGCAACCTTTACATCAACGCCGGACAGAAATCAGGATTGAACACGGGCGACAAGCTCGATGTGTTTCGTCCGGGCAAGGAAATCATCGACCCGGTCACCAAAATGAAGCTGGGGACCACGGAGAACAAGATCGGGCAGGCCATCGTTCAGCAGAATGACATTGGTGACCAGGCGGATCTTTCCATTGCAACGCCTACGTCGGGTGTAGGATTCCAGCCGGGTGATATAGTAAAACTGAGCCGCTGAAGAGCAAACTGGGTTCGGTGACAGCTTGGTGAAAGGATAAAACCATTATGAAACGATTCATGTGGCTTGTCGCTGCGTCGATGGTGATGTTTATATCCGGTTCCGGAGAAGCCGTGGAAAAAAAGACAGCCGGAAGCAGCAGCGCTGTTGTTACTGCCATAGACGGAAGCGCGCAGGTATTTACAAAAAAGAAAGCACCGGGACGCGCATTGAAAAAAGGAGACAAGCTCACCGACGATAATGAAATACTCGTGGGCGACCGGTCGCAGGTAGAGATACGGTATCCTGACGGCAGTGTTATGCGTCTGGCCCAAAAGTCCCGTTTTCTCATGAGCGAAGTCAAATATGATCCGAAAACCGAAACGAAAAATATCACAGTGGGCCTCTCTGTCGGCAGGCTCTGGGCCAAGGTGAGGAAGCTGACCGCTGATTCGTCGGTACAAGTCAAGACGGCAAATGCCGTTGCCGGAGTACGCGGGACGGTATATCGCGTAAATGTGGAAGAAGACAACAGCGCCATGGTCAAGGTTTATGACGGGTCCGTATATGTCGCAAATCCGCCGAGGGATCCTTCTCAGGCGGCAGACATGTCTAAGGCTCCTCACGAGGTGTCAGGTCCACATGCAGTCCCGCCGCCGTACCATGAGGTAACCATGGAAGAATGGACCGAGATTGTCAAGGCTATGCAGCAGATTACAATATCGCCGCAGGGCATACCGTCCAAGCCGCAGGATTTCGATCCCAAGGCCGAGGCCGACGACTGGGTGAAGTGGAACCAGGAGAGGGACAAGGAGCTCGATTTTTAAGAATAAATTCCATGAAAATGTTATGAGGCCGCTCCCGGCTCAATGGAGCGGCTTTTTGTTTTATTGTCATGAATAGTTAAATATGATGATATCGATGGAAAAATCACACTATAACGCCGCTGTTAATAAGGGATAATGGCATTCCCTAAAATATATCCCAAAAAACCATCATTATTTTCTTGATATTTTAAAAAAACCATATCATATTTAGAAAAACTATCGTTTGCAGCCAAGCTTTATTTAACTTGGATAGGCTGGTTTCGGATTTTCAAAGATCGCTCTCATTTGTAAGTCAGGATGATTAAATTTGAAATCGGTGAGCTGGTTCTTTAAATTCTAGACTCCGGGAAGCGACACCACCGTCGTTGTAACCATATTTGTCATTGTCGATGTAACGAGAAAGATTGAGCGCAGATTATATGGCCGTCAAAAAAAAGATTCTTGTTGTTGAAGACGACTTGGAAATGATAAAGCTTCATCGTTATTTTCTTCCCAAGAGCTTCATAGTTGTAATCAAGCCTGACGGTAAAACGGCGATCCGTTATCTTAAAAAGAACCCTGATCTTAATCTTGCGGTCATTGATTATAAGCTGCCGGACATGTCAGGCATCGATGTTCTAAAAGAATTAAAGAAGCTCATGCCTTTAATTCCGGTGATCTTCATAACCGGGTATGGCAATGAAGATGTTGCCGTGAAAGCATTCAGACTTGGAGCACGAGATTACGTTAAAAAACCCTTCATTTATGACGATTTTATAGAACGGATAAATATATGCTTGTTTCGTAAGGGCATCGGGCCGGTCAAGCACAGAACGGCCCCACTGGACCCAGCTGAAACAAGCGTGAGAGAAGAGGTCCAGGACGCCGACACGAACGACAAGAGCAGTTACATTCATAAAGCGCTTCAATATATTCACAGCAACTGTTCCACGAATATCAGCCTTGATCAGGTGGCAAAGATAGCGTCTGTCTCCAGATTTCATTTTTCCCGGACGTTCAAAGAAACGACGGGATTGACCTATCAAAGCTATTTAAATCGGGTGAGAATAGAACAGGCAAAAAAACTGTTGACCGATCAGGCCCTCTCGATAACGGACGTCGGTTTCTGTACGGGCTTTTCGGATTTGACCCACTTCGAAAGAATTTTCAAGAAAGTTCTCGGATCTACGCCTACTCAGTTCCGAAATAAAATCAGAAATAAATAAATATCAAACTGAATCTCGATTTCCCGCCTGTATTTATGACCCCTGTTTTTCTGGTTTATTCTGCACGTCACTTCCATAGGAACCAATTTGATTAAAATATAAACAGCAACAAAAGCCGAAGAAAAAAAGCAACAAAAGCCGAGACAAAATTTATATTTTATGTCAAAATAATTTTATTTGTAATACTTTATACATACATACATACATACATACATACATACATACATACATACATACATACATACATCACACATCCCCCCCCCTTTTTTTTTAATTGATAGAAGTCTATGAGACAGTCAATTTGTATCTGTTTTGGAGGCAAAATGATTGGTAGCGTTGTCAAGTGGAGACCTGACAAAAGCCCCCCATTTTACGCGCATTATGCATCAAATCCGTTATAGTAATAAGCCAGCCGGACTTTCATGACATTCAGCGCTCCGGCCTCGGTCCACTTGCTCACGTTTACCCGCATATTGACCGTGCGCATGAGTCGCTCCACCTTGCTCGTGGTCTTACCGTCTAATCTCTTCTTGATCGCCGTAAACATATCCGGGCGGGCATTTTCAAGATAAGCGGCTGTGTGAGTATATTCTCTCTCAGCGCACCGCTTTATCAGTTCATCCAGCCGGGCCTTCTTCGAAGCGATCATCGCGGCTATCGTCTGCTTGTCGTCTACAAACGGCCGTATCGCGCAGATTTCCATCAGCTCCACGATCACATACAACCAGTCCTCGCTCTTACGCTTCACTTTGTCCTGCCACAACACATACTTCGCTTGATAGGGAATATGCCACAAGCAGCGCTGAACAATTATCTTCACCTTCCCCTTAAGAGCATCCAGGATGGAGGTGTCGCCGTCGGTGATTAAGGAAAACGGACGGGTGAAGCTCCCCAGAGCCTTGAGACTCTTCTTGAAAAGGTTGTCCCAGGACCCGTTATAATTCCCGATATCAAGGCCCGCCACCCGCACGCCGCCACCCTTCTTGTACTGTATGAACGCCTTCAATTCCTTCCCGCGCTTCTTGATTCCCTTGATGCCGATCCCGGTCCCGTCAGCCTCGCCCTGGGGAAGCTCCTTTTCATCAACCTTGAACTCTATTTCCGACCCCGTCTTTTGGACAGCGCTCCAGACCGTCATCTTGTCCACGGCCCAGCCGAACATCTTGCCGATCTTCTCCGCCACACGAAAGGTTGTCAAGGAACCCAGAAGCCCAAGCTTTCGATAAATTTCTGCCGCTATTCGCTTTTTCGGCTTCATTCCGAGCAGCTTTCGGGTGATGTAGAGCTTACTCCCACAGCGTTTGCAAACAACCTGGAGCTGCTGTAACCAGACCCATTGGTAAAAGGCATGAATCTTAGTCTTTTTCCCGTGCCGCGTCTTCCATGTGAATTCCCGATCATTGCCGCACCCGCAGGCAAAAGGCTTTTTCTTAAGAGCCATCACATGCTCGCCAAAGCCTACAAGCACTTTCTGAATGAAGTCCGTCAAAATCTGCGGCAAAAGCTCGGCAAAGGCGGCGAGTATTGATGAAAGAGAGCTGTCCTTCAAATGCACTTCAAATTGACAATCAAAACTGATGGTGATACCTTTCCTTTGTGGGGTAACACCCATATTGCCCTCCTGTTTTATGGTTAGTTTCGTCCAAAACTATTATCCATAAAATGGAGGGCAATTTGTTGTTACTTCATGTCCAAAGTCTCTCCTTTTCTACACTACCAAATGATTAAGAATTCCTTATCAAAGTCATTGCCTCTTGTCCGCATCTTTCCCCATTTTTCGCTTGTCACTTTTTTATCCGTCATCCTACTGTTCACTCTTTTTGGCTGCAAGGGGGGGAAGAAAAACAATCCCGGTACCCCGACCAACGCTGACGGAGGCTATACACTTGTTGCTTCGGGCGGGACGTTGAATGACGGATCAGGAGCGAAGGGTCTGTCCCTGCTTGTAACGCTAAGGGACGGCAGTGGTTGGGGCCCAACGCTGCCTTGGACGATTACTATTACAGGTCCTGGGATTTCCTCTCCGCTTGTTGTCGATTATTCCGATCCCCGCCTCGGAAGTTTTATGACCTGGGAATGGGCTAGTTTCGATCCTGTTCCCGGCACTTATCGTGCAACAGCAACCGATGGCTCTACAACCATTTATGATGACTTCACCATCACATCTTCCGTACTTTCCCGGCCTGCTCCGAACGCAAGTTCCTCGGGGAGCGATATTAAGCTCACTTGGCCTAGCATCGACGGCGCTGGATCTTACGCCTATAACGTCTGCGATCCTGACACAAACTGTATAACAGGCTATACGACGGACACGTCTGCGGTCGTAAGTTTTGGAACGCTGACGACCGGGAGTTACTTCATTGAGGTCGATGCCTACGCAACGGATCTTGTCGCTCTTTACGCCAACCATCTATCGTCGCCCGGCCTTGCCCCTCAGGAGAATATCTCCGAGTATTCTTTCACCTTCCCCGTGGGCGGGGGGCAGATCTCTGCTAATTACAGTCTTCAGACTGCGGGCGGCATACTCGATTATGGCATGCGCGATTCGAATAATACCCCTATCTACGCTTTGGCCATTTGGACCTCGATTCAGGACTTATCCACGAATCCTTCGCCAACAGTCCCCTCAGGCGACTGGAACATTATGGTTACAGATCCTAACGGTCTTGTCATGAATTACATTTATCCGGCAAACGAGGGCCACAATGCATACTGGTACTACAATATCGAACCGGTCAGAGGAGGAACCTACACCGTAACCGCTACATATGGAGGGGCTTCGGAGTCGGCTGCCTTCAGCTTCGCGAATACAAATCCGAATCCGAATCTCATTCCTCTTTCTGTAACAGACTCCCGATCGGACATCAGCGCCTCCCTTGTCTCGAACGCAGCGAATGCGAACGTGAAAGATATCAGTATAACGTGGCTTTCAGTGATTAATGCTAAATCATATTATATCAGTCTGTGGGCCGATGTTTGGAATAGTTCGACCAAGCAGTACAAGTACGACGAGGTCTGGGGCAACTGGGTAAATACTACGAACGCACGGGTTTTGAACGGGAGCGTCGCGAGCGGATTGCAGTGCGACGTCTATGTAACGGCATGCCAGATTGATATGACGTCGCCTACGCCTCCGCAAACAGCTCCGACTAGAGCCGACATGTCGGAGAATTATCATGGCTATCCGTTGCCGTTCCTAACACCGTAGTCAGGAATGGAATGCAAGTCGTGTTATCCTTCGAATAATCCCATTGTATTCTCCCTCCCCGTGCGCGCCTTTATATAAAGAAGGGATCATGAAGGGGACAATGGCGTTCTTTTAGAGCATTGGCTGTGAGAAGTGATCTTTTCATTTTTCGGGAGGTATGCGCCATGAGCAGTCTCAATAAATGCGGGATGGTGAGAATCCTATTGATAGCCTCGGCTGCCACTGCAATCTTAGGAAGCTACGCCGTCTTCGGCGGATCAGGCGGCCAGAATATCGTCAAGCTGAATCCCTCCATTGTGAGGGTAGAATCATCAGGCGCGTGGGTTGAAGATAGTTCGGCCTGGACGCTCTTCGACCTTGACACGAACACAGCCTATGCCCCGATGGCACCGGCACGGGTCATGGTTACCCTCCCAGGAGCCAGAAATATCGGCCTCATCAAGATCTACGGCAGCGCTTCCTACAATCTTGCTGTCTATGACGGCAGTTCAGGCTCTTGGGTTGCAGTGCCGGGCCTCGACAATATCACTCCCAAATCCCAAACGACTGCATGGAATACGCTTACCGCGACTTCCGCTCTCAACACCGACAAACTCATGCTGGAATTCACCGCTGCTGGTGGAAACGCCGGTGGGATCAAGGAAATTGAGATATGGGGAACAGATCCAGGAGACCCGACGCTGACTCTGAAGAACGTCAAGACAGCGTCAGATTTTCAAAAGATATTATCCTCTTCGCCGATGCCTTACCATATGATGCAGCTTGGCGCCATGCCCCAAACAATTGATGTGCCTGCTGACGGCAATTCCTATACGGTAAGCTTCACATTGAATTCAGACCCCAGGCTCATAAAGCGTGCCTTCCTTTACTACGCTTCCTATAATGCAGACTACCCGATCTCTCCGGAAAGACGGATCAACGGTCTGTCCTGGATGGGCGGATTCGTCCCGACAACTTCGGATAACCCTGCTTGGAAAGCGCATGCAGAAGAGATTAGTCCTTCATGGCTTGTAAACGGCATAAATACCATAGAATTCATCAACCAGGTCACGGATAGAGATCACTCTTCATATTCGATCCGAGATCTTAAACTCGTCGCAGAGCTCGACAGCGGCTGGAACGTCCTTTCCTCGGTGACCGGGACGTCAGAAAATGCCGTCCATTCCGCCCAGACGGTGATCGACGGAGATCCGGCTACCTATTTTGAGCTTAAATCAACGCATAATCTTGATCTAAAAACAGAACGAACAGTCCAGCCGGACACAGTGAGGATCAATCTGTGGTGTGTGTCCGGCGTTCCTTCCGGCACAATAACCCTTCAGTACGTCGAAAGCGGTCAATGGAAAAACTTTGCTTCGGGCGGTTCGGTCGACCTGTCCTCTCTCAAGGACGGGTGGAACGATATCAAAATACCCTCGGTAGTCGCAACTGACACGCTTAGACTAAATATACAGGTCACCCCGGACAAAAAACGACGTGGTGCGACCGTCGGCGGCATAAATGAAATCGAACTTATCGCAAGCCCGGTCGGCTCGCGAGTCGGGCGAGGTCTTGTTGTAAATTACCCGTTAAACGGAGAGTATTTCGGGAGAACAGCCTATATCCAAGGGTTCCTCGATTCCGTACCCAATTCTTCTGAGACGGTTCAGGTCGATATCTCCGGAAAGACAGTGTCGAACATTGATGGTTCTTTCAGTGTCCCGGTCACTAAGGATGAGACGTCTTACGCAGACCAGGACGACAACGACCCTTGGCAATCTGTCATAACGGGGACGTATCCCGATAGCACTGTGTTTACTCAGACCATAACTCTTAATAAGAACCTTCTGAACAACGGTCCGAGCAGTACGACGAACTCAAGCCATGCAGCAATGAGTAAGCGCGAAAAGTTCAGCGAAGAAGTATCACCTGGCCAGGCAAAGAAAATTCAATATGGTGGAGTGACACTTGATATTCCCGCAGACGCCGTGGACCAGAAGACCGAGATTACGATTATCCCGCTGACAGAGGCCGACCTCAATCGCCTCAATCCCGGCATGATAAACGTCACGTCTCCTGCCGCCGGCTACCGCTTTCTACCCCACATGAAGTTCAAAAAGCCTATCAAGATTTCGTTCGGCTATTCAAAGGCACTGTTTGCGGCGGGCCAGACAGACAACGACATTAATATGTACTACTACGATGAATCTCTTCTGCGCTGGCAGCAGCTCACGCGTGAAAAGGTGGATGCCAGTGCTTCTCTGGTCACGTCTTCATCGGACCACTTCACCGATATTATAAATTCCACCCTTGTTGTCCCGGAGCATCCCGAAGCATTAACATTTAATCCGACCTCGATCAAGGACATCAAGGCAGCGGACCCGGGCACGAATATTGATCTCATAGAACCTCCGAGGGCGAACAACAAGGGAACTGCCAACCTCAGCTACCCGATCCAAATCCCAAAAGGTCGAGGCGCGTATACGCCTGACTTAAGGGTCACCTATACCAGCAACAATGCTAACGGGTGGATGGGCCTTGGCTGGGACATCCCGATCCCAAGCATTCAGGTAGACACTCGTTGGGGCGTACCTCAATATAATGATACATACGAGACAGAAAGCTATCTCCTTGCTGGACAGGAGTTGGCGCCTGTATTCAGGTGGAACACGCCCAAGATCAACCGAACAACGGATTTACAATTTTACAAACGAGTAGAGGGCGATTTTCTGAGGGTCATTCGTAAAGGGAGCGATCCAACGAATTATCGGTGGGAAGTTACCGATAAGTCAGGTGTCAAGTACTACTACGGATCGAGTGACCAATCGCGACTCTCTGACTATCAGAATCCGTCTGACATATTTCAATGGTTCCTTGATAAGGTTGTAGATACCAATGGAAACGTGACGACATTTTCTTATTATAAAGATTCTCAGGAAATTTACTTAAACAGTCTATTCGACCCCTCAAGTCCTCCAAAGACCTCACTTAGCGAAGAGAACTGGGTTTATCTTTACCCTGATACGATTACGTATACACAGAATAACAGTACTGGTGCTCCGGCGCAATATAGTGTTCAATTCATTCGTAAAGCCGGGAACCGCCAGGATCTTATTATCAGCGGCATTGCTGGATTCAAAACGGCTATCCGCTATATATTGGACAGCATCGTTGTTAAGTTTAAAGATAAGACGATCAGGAGTTACAAATTCGACTACATCATAGGCGATTTTTTCAAAACCTTGCTGAGCACTATTACGGCAAAAGGAGCAAACGATCAGGTATTTTACAGCCACAGTTTCGATTATTATCGAATGGATCATCTGGATGACGGTTCGATTAAGGGCTTCGGCGAGCAAGAAGCATGGTATACCCCCGAGTCCGATGCGATAACCAAGATAGAAGATTATGCAACAAGCAAACAAACATACCAAGGAATAGGACCGCTCCCATTAAAAGCGCCTTCAACCGGCAGTTTAACCAGCCACAGCGAGTCAAACGTCACTACTACCAGAAAGTTTATCGACCTCAACGGGGATGGACTGCCCGATATGGTTAATCCGGACGGAGTTTATTTCAACCAGTTTGATCAGGAAGCGCCGTCCGGAACAACTACCGGTTTTGGACCAATTACAAACGTGGGGCTTGGAATAATCGAGTCGGAGAAGAAGACGACGGACAGCGAAGGAAACGCGACTTATACTATGGCAGCATCCATGTCGAATAATAAGGCCACGACAATCAGCAGTTCCAATGCTACATTAAGCGACATAAACGGGGACGGACTTGTAGACTCCATTTCGAATGGAGCAGCTTCCCTGAATCTCATCCCGTCTCAAAAAAAATTCGCACAAGGCACCTGGTCAAACGCGACAGATCTTTCTTCATTAGCGAGCAGTACAACGCCATATTCCCCGCTAGCCGATCCCGTGCGCAAATGGGTCGCACCTTTCAGCGGTGACATCAGTATAGCCGGCACCATCCAAAAAACGAAACAAGAGAATGACGGCGATGGAGTAATCCTGTATGTTTACCGAGAAAATACCGAGATCGGCAAACTCACTATTACCGGAGACGATTATACAGTTCATCTCCTCGGCGAAGTCGAGAATAACACAGGTTCAAACAGCATCGATTTGACGAATGTTCAGCAAGGCGAGCGTATCTATTTCCGGCTTAATTCCATAGATAACGGCGAGAACGACCAGATAATTTTCGACCCTGTTATCACCTACACAAATTCCGGGAACCAAACGCAACAATCACTTCAGAACCTTAAAGACTCGATTGGCCGGCCATTGTACACTTATCAAGGCTCTTCCGATTATTCTCTCATCGATTCACAAAAGGTTGTCTGGGCATCTCCATTTGCAGGAACTATGATTTTGAACGGGACAATTAAAAAACATCCGACAACCGATGATGTAACCGTCCGAATCCTGCGAGCGAGTCCGAATTCCGCTGTGGATGACACTACCATCTTTAAAGAATATACCTTGCCGGCAGATTCAGAGCAGACGATTACCCTGAACGAAACAGTCGATGACGTGAAGGAAGGAGAACAGTTTCTCTTTGATATTTCATCCAAGATGAATGTTGATCCGAACAGCGTAACTTTCTCGGTTGAAACGGCTTTTTCAAGCATTACCGGTTGCGGTATAACAACGGATTTATCGCAATTCGGCTGCAGTACGATGTCCGTAGATCCAAATGCCACGGACGGCAATGGCAATCTTATCTACCGGTTCAAGCCGCAAATCAACCTTGTAGTTGCATAAACATTTCTTGAAAATATGCAGAAACCTCTGGAAACAGGCTTCATTATTGGATATAGTGCTCCTGCGATATCATTATTTCACTCAAGCAGGAGGCCACTGAAAGTGAAGTCCAGTAAAGCACAGGTTCTAAGCCGCGTTCACAAAATACCGGAACTGAAGTTCGAGGATCAACAGCTCACTTCCTACGCGGGCCTTGCTATCATTCAGGCATTCTTCACGAAGCTGAATCTGAAAGCCCGCTTGAAAAGCTGCTTTGATCATCTACCGTCGAGCGCCATCTTCGGCAATCACGTCATTACGCTCGTGCTGATCGTGCATCTGATGCTGGGTTATCGGAAACTCCGCGACATCGAATACTATCAGGACGACCTTATGGCGCTTCGTCTTCTGGGCCTCCGAAAAATGCCGGACGTTTCCACGATCAGCCGGGCATTGATGACGGTCGACGCAAAGGACATTTTGAATCTTCGTCGGTTCTGCCGGGAAATGTCGCTCTCCCGCATACAGGGTTTGAAGCTTCGTCGCGTGACGCTTGATTTCGACGGCTCTGTGCTCTCGACCTCCCGATGGGCTGAGGGTGCCGCCGTAGGCTTCAACAAAAAGAAAAAAGGGCAGAGAAGCTATTATCCGCTTTTCTGCATGATCGCTCAGTTGGGCATGGTCCTTGACGTCCTGCCCCGTTCGGGTAACGTACATGATTCCAACGGCGCCCGGGCGTTCATCCTTGCGTGCATCGAACAGGTGCGTGCAACCTGTTCGGATATCGTCATCGAAGTGCGCATGGACAGCGCTTTCTTCAGCGATGAAATCGTCGGCGCGCTGGAGCGCGACGGAATTGAGTTCACCATCTCGGTCCCCTTTGAGCGGTTCTCCGAACTCAAGCACATGATCGAAGCCAAAAAACGCTGGAGGCGTTACGATTCCGTTGTTTCCTATTTCGACACACCCTGGAAGCCGAAAAGCTGGGACAGCCGGTTCCGCTTTCTTTTTATTCGTCAAAAAGCCAAAAAGCAGTCAAAAGAGCCGGTGCAGCTTGATATGTTCACGCCGCACGAATACGGGTTTGACTTCAAGGTGATCGTTACAAACAAAACAACGACGGTGAAGAAAGTCCTGAACTTCCATCAGGGCCGCGGTTCTCAGGAAAACATCCTTGGAGAGCTAAAGTCCCAGTGCAATATGGATTACGTGGCTGTGAGAAGATTGCACGGAAATCAGCTATACATGATGTCGGCGATCATCTCGCACAATCTCCTGAAGGAACTTCACATGGTCGCGCATGAACCCGACCGGGGCACCACCGAAAAACGGGCCGCTCTTTGGGAGTTCACGGAGCCCAATACCCTGCGAAGAACACTTATACAGCGTGCCGGCCGCCTGACACAGCCCGGCGGCAAGCTAACTCTGACAATGAACGCCAATCCACGAGTCAAAAAGGGGTTGTTGCATTATCTCGACCGATTGCAACGGGCCGCATAGCGATTTTTTATGCAACGTTAAGGTCAATTATCCCTTATGGACTACGATCCCAAGAACAACGGCTTTAACTTGGGTCGCTCCGTACTCCGGGACTATAGAGATTACCGGCACAGTTAATGGAACACAATCAACCGCTTCCTTTACGGCGCGGGTTCTTGGCATCAACAAATCCTATTGGAAACAGCAACTGGGTGCCGGTGGAGTGAATTCCCACGACTTCACGATTCCCGTCGCAGCCGGCGATCAGCTCTTTTTCGAAGTGCGGTCAGACAAAAACCTAGGAAGCTCCGTTTCCTGGTCGCCGAAGATCACCTACACGCAATATTGCCCAAATGACTCCTCAACCTGCGCTAACGTGCAGTGCACCCAGGATGGTCAGGAACAGTGGACATGTACTCCTTCGGGAAATCAGTTTGTCTTCAATCCGGACGTTCAATTTTATTACCTGGATCCGCAGCAGGAAATAGAAGCTTATGGCGGGGGGTTCCGCGAATGGTACTACGGCCAATGGAATAGCGGCAAGATGTGGGCTGAAAGCCTTATGGTTATCGAGACGAAGCAGGCGGACGGATCGTATGCCGGGTCTCAAGATTTCACTCGCATGGTGCCCTTGCCGGGCGGTAATTCTTTTTCACAAGCTGCACCTGTTTGGCTGGGAAGCGCGGATCGATGTTTTATCGGCAGCTCGGTGTTGAGCTCTACTCGTATAAATCCGAAGGCCTCCAGCGCCACAATCCGGCTTAGTTCCGGCGTAGATAATAGTTCCACGAGATCAGGCGCCGGCGTCTCATGGCAGCAAGGGAGCGGGAACAGCGGTACATCGCTCGACTTGATTGATATGAACGGAGACCATTATCCCGACCAGGTTACAACAACCGGTGTGACACTGAATGACGGGAAAAGCGGTTTTACCACACCAAGCAGGCTTAATCCTGGTAATTTCAGGACCGTCACAAACGAGAGTACCAGCTATAATCTCGGCGTTGGACCTGTTGTCAGTAATATTTCCTCCGCTGGTCAGTATTTATTTTCCTCAGGGAGTGGCGCGTATTCCTCAGGAGACTTTTCCAGCCTTTTCTCCGTCTGGAATCTCTTCTCATTAAACCTGGGTTATACTGAAGGGACCGCTTCGACGCAGTCCGATCTGATCGATATCAACGGCGATGGCTTGCCGGATCTGGTAACACAGGGGCCTCCGGAGCCTGACGGCTCTGGTAAGCTTCTTGTTCGTCTGAACCTCGGGAGCCGGTTCGGCTATCAGGAAGAATGGAGAACGCCGGCTAACATTCCGATGAGAAAGAGCAGTAACAAAACGATTGCGGGTACCTTCGGCACTCACGATTGGCTGAACTATTCAGGAGGTTCTTGGGGGATAAATCTGGGCGTGACTAATCACGATTTTGATATGGTCGACGTTAATGATGACGGTCTGCCTGATATGGTTTCAAAGAACTCCAATGACAGCTTTATGGTGGTTAGGATCAACCAAGGAGGTCGATTCGGGAACGAAGAGAAATGGGCAATTCCTTTCTGGCAGTTCTCTTCGTCTCTGGACCCTGAAGCTGTGACTGCGCAAATGCTGAGCGTTGCACCAGACCTATTTACAAGCCTTCTTTTATCAGTGTCAGATCAAGAGCTTTATCAAAGGCTGTCTGCGTTTCTTTATAACGATACGCTATCCAATAGCGCCACAGTAAGCTATATCTATGGGTTCTTTAATACTAATTTCGTCCTAATGGACACTATTAGTGCCGGGATTGTGAACGGATCTGGTCTTTTTGCGCCGGCTGTGAGGTCGAGCAAGGACTCCGGCAGTCTCGCAAGTACTTCGACATATAAACGCAAATTCGGTTTGGGAAGCCTGCCCGGCGGCAATTTGCTCGAGTCATCTGTGCTCGGTTTCCCTGACTCTTCCGAATTGTATCAACTTATATCACCGTTGACGGGAAATCCCCTTTCATGGATTATCAGGGAAGACAATATCTCTAATCCGGACATACATAATAATCCGTTTGTAACGGATTATAATCCCCAAAAGATACCGACCCATTCCACTACTTCTCATATAGATTTCACCGACATCGACGGTGACGGTTTGCCGGACCATATTTTCAAAATCACTCACGACGCGGATTTCGACAAACATACTATCCTGGTTAAGCGTAACCTCTCTTCCAAGGCAAATCTTCTAAAATCAGCGAATGGCCCCCTCGGTGGGAGTTTTACCATAAACTACAAACGCAAGGGCAACAAGGTGGACTTCTCCAATCAGAACCAGAGCATCGACATGCCGAAGAGCTACTGGGTGCTGTCGAAAGTGACGAGGAACGACGGCATGAAGGACTCTTCCGGGAGGCTCAAGAACGTTTATGAAACTTCATATGCCTACGATTCCGGGTTCTACAGCCGCGACGAGCGTGAATTTTACGGTTTCCATACTGTAGCTGAAACACGGGGCTCTGGAAACGACACCGTCACCATTGTCAACACGTATCATAACCAGAATTATTATCTTAAAGGTCTCCTCGCAAATTCTATCACACGCTCAGGGAGCATCCAGGACATCAAAAATATTCAGAGCACTGTGAACCCGGCTTATGTGGCAACCGAGAACGATTACGAGCTTGTACCCGGGTCAGATCCCTTATCGCAGTTCCCTGAATTAACGATGACGACAACCAATTATTACGACGTCTCGACCCAGAGTATTGTCAAGAACACGTCCCAGGAATATAACTCATATGATGAGTACGGAAACCTTCTTGAATACGTGGATCGTGCGGACAACGGAACCGTCGACGACATTTATGTCTCGATCGGCTACAATCAGAAGGACACGGCGCATTACATCATGGATAAGCCGAGCAGTATCCTTGTGAAGGATACCAAGGGTACGATTTACCGGAGCCGCTCGGGGAATTACGAAAACGGCACTGGAAATCTTCTTAATTTTACCATGCTTGTACAGGGGGGCAAGAATGCTCAGTGGAATATGACCTATTACCCGGATGGCAACCTTTGGACCATCACTTTACCTGCGGGGGACCCCCAGTACAATAAATATTCAGATGGTTATAAGCTTAAATACGTCTATGATGACGATGTCGAGACTTATGTTACCGGTATATCCGATTCCTTCGGTTACAGCTCTTCGGCCCTTTATGATCCACGCTTCGGTCAACCTTTGACCACGAAGGACATCAACGGAAACTTCCGGGTCAACAATTACGATGATTTCGGCAGACTTATCGCAGTCTATGGCCCTAATGCCGTGAACAGCGGAGGGAGTCCTGTCTGCCAGCCTACCGTGTCTTTCACGTATGACGTACCGGCCTCGAACAATATTCCGGCGCGAGCCGTCACGACGAACAGGGCCGACTCCTTCCTGGGTTGTACGTCAGCCACAATCAACACAACGACGTTCGCCGACGGTCTCAAACGCATTATTCAGATCAGGAAGGATGCCGACGTTACCCGGGACGGCGGTTTAACAGTCAGTACCGGCGTTATTGTCTCAGGGACTGTTGTTTTCGACTCGCTCGGCAGGACAATACAACAGGGCCAGCCCGCATTCCGAAGCGGGTACGCGTATGAAGATCTGACAACTCAGTATCCGACGCTGTTCACCTATGATACGCTTGATCGCACGAACAGCATCGTTACTCCCGATAAAGCGACAACCACCATGTCCTACGGTTTCGACACCTCACCTGATGGAGCAGGCATGTTGTTCCTGGTCAAGGTCGTTGATCCTATGTACCGTTCCAAAGAATCGTACAAGGATGTTCATGATCGGATCCATGCCGTGAAAGAACATGGAAAGTTAGAAGGAACTAATGTCGACATAAAAACGATCTATGCTTATAATATTATGGGCGAAATCATCAACGTTACTGACGCAAAAAACAACCAGACGAATATAACTTACGATCTCCTGGGCAACCGTCTTACGATCGACAACCCGGATACGGGCCTGACGACTTATACGTATGACGCAAATGGCAATGTCACAACCAAGCAGACAGCAAACCTGAAAAACGATCCGAAATACAAAGGCCAGCCGAACATCAGCTACACGTATGAATATAACAGGCTGAAAACCATTTCATACCCGACCACCACAGCGGTAACCTACGAATACGGCGGATCGAATGAGGGCGGAGACCAACATGGAAACCTTGCCGGCAGAATAAAACAGGTTAAGGACGAATCAGGGACCGAGCAGCGCTGGTACGGGAGACTGGGCGAGACCACCAAGGAACTGCGGCAGGTAAATGCTTCAAACAATACTGTTGCCAAGACCCAGTTTGAGACGGATTACGTCTTCGACTCCTTCGGCAGGATGAAGCAGCTTACTTATCCAGACGGAGAAATGCTTACCTACATCTACGATAACGGCGGTCTTCTGAAGAGCGCAATAGGGACCAAGCGCGGGAACCAGTATGTCTACATCAATAATCTCCTTTACGACGAATTCGGCCAGAGGGAGATGATCAAGTATGGGAACGGAGTCAAAACGAATTATACCTATGACCCCCTCACCCGAAGATTGATCAGGCTGACCACGATACTCCCGAGCGGTCGCTCTATTCAGGACAGCAGCTATCAATACGATCTTGTAGGAAACATCCTGCAACTCGGCACGGATAATCAGGCGCTCATCCCGACAGGCGGGAACATCGGGGGCCCGACGGTCCAGATTTTCGCTTACGATGATTTGTATCAGCTTATATCAGCCAGCGGAACCCACTGGTCATCCGCCAATTCAAAGACGACGTATGCAGACAGCTTCGCCTATGATATAATCGGCAACATAACGCAGAAGATTCAGCAGCACCTGGTCTATAGCACGAGTTCAAGCAACCTGCCCAAGGAGACGAACTATTCCTGGAACTACGCTTACAACGGCGTCCAGCCCCATGCAGTCACCAACACCTCGGATGTCACCACCAGAACACCGGTCAAGAACTATACCTATGACTCGGATGGCAACATGGCTGGGTGGACCACCGCCAACGCCAACAGAATCATAACCTGGAACGAGGAAAACAGAGTCAAGAACATCACGGATTCCGGGAACGGCACGAGTTTCCTGTATGACGACCAGGGCGAGCGTGTGGTCAAAGGCGGAGGCGGCAACGAGACCGTTTACATCAACCGGTTCTACTCCATAAAGAACAGTGATCTTGCCAGCAAGCATGTATTTGCCGGAGAGACAAGAGTAGTGACCAAGCTCGAAAAAGACGGCGGCAGCATCCAGAGCGGAGTGCCGGGCAGCATCGCCCTTATAAACAGCCAAGGCATCAAGAATGCCATCACACGCGGAAATGGCAGGCAGGTAGGGATAAACAGGAGATTATCAGGTACATCCGGTGGCACTAGTACCACAACCACGACGACCACGACCAATCCACCTATCGAGAAGTTTGAGTTCTTCTACCATGGCGATCATCTTGGATCAAGTAACTTCATCACGGATGATCTTGGGGCAGTGTATCAGGACCTTGAATACTTCCCGTACGGAGAGCAGTGGGTGGAAGATGGCGGCTCCGGCCAGATGCCGTACTACCGGTTCACGGGTAAGGAGCTTGATCCGGAGACGGGGTTGTACTATTATGGGGCACGGTATTATGATCCGGTATTGAGCAGGTGGATTAGTGCGGATCCAATCTTAGGGAAGTATCTACCAAGCAGGATTGAGAACAAGGATCAACTAGTAGGTATGGGTGGAATATTTAATCCGTTCAATTTAGGATTATACACGTATGCTCATAATAATCCGGTAATATTCAAAGACCCTGACGGAAACTTTGCATGGAAGATACCTTTTGTTAAGGCATATTTCGTGGCTGAATTAGTAAGCAGTGGCGGCCATAGAGGTGCAAGTGTCGGAATCAATACGACAGCTGCGTTAGAAAAGAGCCATCCATATTTAACCCTTCTCGCTGATAGGATGAGAGAGCCTGCCGAAAAAACTTTTGCAAGGATGGAGGCAAAAGGGTATAAACCCCAGTCTGTTGAAAATCCTGTGAGGACAGTGGAGCAGCAAAAACAAAAGATTGAGCAAGGCTATTCAAAACCAACTTCGCTCTATACAAGCAAACACGTTGATCGTGCTGGCACAGGTAAATCGGAAGCAATGGATATCATGGATACGAGATGGGGCCAAATTGACAAAACCCCAGAGCAGCGACAATTTTTTAGAGAGTTGGGTGATGTTGGGAAGCAGGAAGGGTTGAAATGGGGTGGCGATTTCAAACCAATAAATAAAAATACGGGCTATGGTTGGGATCCCGGTCATTTAGAGATGCCAGATCTTCCGAAACAGCAACCTAGTCCGGGTGAATTAAAATCAGCTCCTACATCAGGCTCTGGATTCTGATTATAATAATTAAACGTGGCAAAAAGGTCACGCATTTTAGGAGGATTAGTGGCCCATGGGGATGAGAGAAATTAATAAAGCTTTATTGATGTTTGCATTACTCTTTTTGTATTCGTTAACGTTTGCAGCGGACGATCCGATTACAAAAATTAAGGAGGTATATAAGCATACGAATGATTTAATTTCTAAAACGAAAGTCCGGGAAATCATGTTGCATACTGGCGCCCCAGACCAAGGACCGGGACCGAGCGAAAATAAAAAAGACAAATGGTACAGAGTTAAATCTGCAGAAGATGTAAAGGCATTTGAAGAGAGTGACTACAAGGCGAAGGCATATCTTTTGGGCGAACAAGTTGTAAAAATCGTTATATTCGCGGTTAGCGAAGGATGGAATAACACCGTAGAATATTATTTTTATCATAATGGCAATACAGCCTTTGTTTTTGAAAGACTGAACACAATGCAAGGGTATAATACCGATAAGCAGCAACCACTATCACCTGGACCCTATATCGTAGAGAGGCGAACATATTATGAGCCGGGCGGAAAGATAGTTCGGGAATTGGTGAAGAGTTATTTTGAATCAAACAAGCAAGAAGTCCCTTTAAAATATATTCGCGATACTGTGATGACTTATGGCAATTATTATCTGACTGATCAATCGTTTCCTTTCTTTGACTTAGTCGAAGAATTCAGCAATGTTAAACCGTAGCGGAGATATAAATTGCGAGATGAGTTTCGACATCTATGAGAGCTAAGGAAAGGGACTCTTTATGAAAAAAGGTTTTAATATCAAACGCGATACGCACAACGGGAGAAATACGAAGTAAAGACGTTGGGCAGAAGTCGCAGACCTTATTAATGACGGCTGCATTGCCGTCGATCAGATTTAGCAAACTCCCGTAGCTCGTTTTCACTTACGGGCATTGAACCCCCGCCGGTGACCACGAGGGTGCTTAACGCCCATTGGAATCCCAAACATAAGGTTCTCCATAGCGAAGCTACAGGTATAACGTTCGTTATTAAATAAAATATTTTGGGAGGGATCACAATGAAAAAACTGTTGATTGCATTCATTACCATTCTTACTGCGTCAATTTTGTTCATCGCCTGCGGAGGCGGAGAGGACGGGGGCGGAGACGGTAATGCCGATACCACAGGGACTCAGCCTGTTACTACCATTGCAGGTCTAGCGTTGTCCTACGGGTCTGCTGATGGAATTGGGACTGCTGCACGTTTTAATCTGCCGTGCGGCATTACCACGGATGGAACAAACATTTATGTTGCGGACACCTATAACAGCACCATCCGGAAGATCGTTATTTCCACGGGCGCTGTTACTACACTGGCAGGTTCACCGGGAATTACCGGGTCCGCTGACGGAATCGGAACCGCAGCACGATTCAAAAAACCAATTGGCATTACCAATGACGGGGTTAATCTTTATGTTGCCGATACAAGTAACAGTACGATCCGGAAGATCGTCATTTCCTCGGGTCTGGTTACGACCTTAACCGGTTCAGCAGGGCCTGGATGGTTCAGCGAAGGAACAGGTGCGGCGGCACGATTTGCCGGACCGACTGGTATCACGACCGATGGAACTAATCTATACGTTGCTGATACAGTGAATTGTATTATCCGGAAAGTAGTTATTTCTTCAGCATTAGTCACGACTGTGGCAGGCACAGCTGGAGTTTGGGGATGGAGCGACGGGACGGGAACTGCGGCGCGATTCAGCTATCCAAACGGGATTACCACGGACGGTACTAACCTCTATGTGACGGATTCGGCCAATGCAACTATTCGAAAGATTGTCATTTCCACAAATTCGGTTACTACCCTCGCCGGCACAGTCATGACTCCAGGGTCTGCCGACGGAACGGGAACAGCAGCACAATTCAACAGTCCTTACGGAATCACTACTGACGGAACTAACCTTTATGTCGCGGACAGTACAAACAATACCATCAGGAAGATCGTCATTTCCACAGGAGTCGTCACAACGTTCGCGGGTGCGCCAGTGCCTCTTGGCGGATCAACGGATGGGGCTCTGACAGCGGCGCGTTTTTTAGAGCCTCACGGCATAACCATGAGCGGAACCACCCTGTATGTTGCAGATATGGGTAACGCTACTATTCGAAAGATTCATTGATCTATTTAAAGGGGCATCCGTTGCTACGAATTCAAGTGGCCTTTTCCTTATCGTGATAATTTTCTTTTCAGAGGAGGCATTTGCAATGTCCAGAATAAAACTGCTGATTGTAGTTCTGTCTCTCTATTCTGTCTATTCAGGGTTTTGTCTGTCTGCTATCGCTGTTGAGAAAAGTGAAGATCCACTATATACCGCATACAATGTGTGGTATGAAAAACCTGAAGTAATGTGGAGTGTTAATTATAAGAAAGGTATTCTTATCCCCGCCGGCACGGCGGTAACTTCTTTGACGCTTGAAAGCGGGCATGGACGAAAGGGAAAGGCGTGTGAATTTGAAATATATAACAATGACCGTGTCTTTGTCATCCTCTTTACGCGGAAGTATCATCCGGGATTGAAAAGCAAAGATATTACCAACAGACTCTTCACGAGCCAAAGTTTTAAGCAACTGACAGCCGGTTTTTCGACTCTGGAACTTGAATGCGTCAAGGAAGGGGAAGTCAAGCCTGGCATACGGAAGGAAGCTGTTTTAGTGGCTTATGGATATCCGCCCGAGCACCTCACGCACTCAATAAAAGAGAATGCCTGGAGTTACTGGATAACGCGCTTTAAAAGGCAGATCATCATATTCAATGACAACGGCGTAGTTGAAAAAGTGCTTAATTAAACTCATGCATCACCCGAAATTCATCAGCCGGTCTTTTCAAAGATCAGGAACCTTTTAGTTACTAAAGAATCAAAAGCTTCTCAAAATGGGTAGAATTATTTATCGAACATGCATCAAACATGCGCTAATTGCGGATTACTGACATATTTCGAACGGTCAATCCCGCAGTGATAACAGCCTTGCCGAGCTTTGAGACGTAGTACTTATATGTTTTACCGACTTTACGAATAATCCCGTGGACGTGAAGGCGTTTCAGAATTCTCGTCATTGTGCTACTCGTTATTGATGGCAGTTGTTTTCGCAGAGACTTGTTCTGCAAGCCGTTGATGTTGAACTCACCACGGGCGAGAACTTTAAACAATTTGAGATCATCATCGCTGAAGAGATTGAATCCCTTGTAGGAACGGTCGTCGGTTTCCACGGATTTCGAGATTCTTTCGAGGTTCTTGATACCCTTGCTCTGGTCGACGAATCAGGCATGGAAGAGCGGTGGTACGGCAGACTGGGTGAGACCGCGAAAGAATTGAGGCAGGTAAACGCCTCCAGCAATCCAGTTTCCCGGACGCTGTACCAGACCGGTTATGTCTTCGACTCCTTCGGCCGGATGATTGAACTCACCTATCCAGACGGAGAGGTGCTCACCTACCTCTATGATACGGGAGGGCTGCTCAAGAGAGCAGAAGGAGTAAAACGCGGGAACCGGTACGTCTACGTGGATAAACTACTATACGACGAATTCGGACAGCGGACCGAGTTCACGTACGGGAATAACGTCAAAACCACCTACGCCTACGACCCGCTCACCCGACGGCTGACCCATCTTTGGACAAAAGAACCGACCAAAGGCCGGGTCATCCAGGATATCGTGTATGCCTATGACCTTGTCGGCAACATACTTGATATAACCAATACCGCGCCAATACCGGCAGGCGGCGAGATCGGCGGCCCAACAGAGCATCATTACACATATGATGATCTGTATCAGCTTACGACAGCCAATGGTCTGCATCAGGCCGATCCGGGCAAGAAAACAAACTATACGAACAATTTAGCTTATGATACAATCGGAAACATCACCGGCAAGATCCAGACCCATCTGATCCTGGGTACGAACGGCTCCCAGCAGCCCAGAGAGACGAACTACAACATGACGTATCTCTACAATCCGCAGAACAAGCCCCACGCGGTCAGGGACGCGGGCGACAAGCTGTACAGCTACGACGACAACGGCAACATGACCGGCTGGACCAGCAAAACCACGAACTCAGCCAGGACAATTATATGGAACGAAGAGAACCGGGTGAAATCCATATCAGACTTCGGGAGCGGCACTGCGTTCCTGTATGATGACAGTGGAGAAAGAGTTGTCAAAGGCGGAGGCGGGAATGAGACGGTCTACCTCAACCGGTTCTACAGTCTCAAGAACGGCGATCTCGGCAGCAAACACGTCTTTGCCGGAGAGACCCGGGTCTGCACCAAACTCGAAAAGGACGGCGGCAGCATCACGTCCGGCGTACCAGGCACGGTCGCGATCATAAACAGCCAGGGGATCCTGCAGGCATACAACAGAGGACGCGGAAGCCACAGAGGCATTGGGCGTAGGCTGGTCACAAGCGGCACGACAACAACCAGTACAGGAACAACCGACACGACAACTACGAATCCACCTACCGAGAAATTTGCATATTTCTACCATCCGGACCATCTCGGAAGCAGCAGCTTCATTACTGATGATTATGGCGCTGTGTACCAGGAGCTTGAATACTTTCCGTACGGGGAAACATGGGTCGAAGAAGGCGGCTCCGGCCAGATGCCGATGTACCGGTTCACGGGCAAGGAGCTTGATCCGGAGACGGGGTTGTACTATTACGGGGCACGATATTTTGATCCGGTGCTAAGCAGGTGGATTAGTGCGGATCCAATATTAGAAAAATATTTGCCGAACGTTAATGACACTAGACAAACAGAGCAGAAAGACTGGAAGCCGGAAAGAGATCTGCCGGGAATAGGTGGGGTGTTTAATCCGATAAACATGAACATGTACTCTTATGCGGGGAGCAATCCAATTAAGTTTGTAGACCCGGATGGAAATGATATAGAATTATCGATTGGATCAGAGATAAAGGAGATTAACGTCCCGCAATCTGCTCCTGCAGTCGTTGATAGGTTAGTTAACAACACTGTCAATCCCGCAATACGCGACATAAATAAAGTAACGCAACACACAATTCGTACTGAGTTGCAGGGAAGCGTAAAAATAGCGCCTTCTGTGGATAACAATAAAATAGGAGGAAAAATGACAGCAGATTTTAAACTCGGTGACGGCACTTTTTCAATGAGTGGCGAAGTCAAAGGGAGCGGAAATGTTAAAGCAACGACCGGCTATACTATTCCATTGACGAAGGAATTCAACCTAACTATCGGAGGTGAATATAGTCATGACCCATCTCTTGTTGGGGCGCCGGGAGACAATGTCGGTAAAATTTCCATTAGTATCGGTTCCGGAGGCAATAATAGTTCAGGCTTGCCCAGCCTCATTAGTAATAAATTGCCGGAACCCACACGAATAGACATGAAGTGAAGAGTCTCAATTTGGGCAGGCTCTTTTTTGTGAGGTGAGAATGAACGCGGTATATTTTAAGTCAGTTTTTATGTTATTAGCCACAATGATAATCTCCACTTTTGCCTTCGCATTAGAAAAGGAGTATTTGGCGGAAATCTTATATTCCATAGGTCAAACGGAAAACCCTACTATTGCAAAAGAGAGGGCATTTATTGAAGCAAAAAGGAAGATTATAACCGAAGCCATGCCTTACATTGACATGCTTCTGAAAGACAAAAAAATAGATCTTACAAAAGACCAATTGCAAGTAGTTGCTTCCTTTTTTACTGAATTTGAAGTGATTAAAGAAAAAGCGAGTGTCACTAAAGCAGGGACTATGTATTCAATCAAGTTGCGGATGGTAGTATGGCCTGAAAAAATTATTGAGACGGCGATTAAGGCTACAGGAAAGTTGATTGCAGATGATTACCGGGATTTGCTTGAACAAATTGAAAAAAATCAATCACAACTTAACAAACTCAAGAGGCAATTCAAAAGCGCAAGTTCGAAGAAACAAACAGTTAACAGAATACAAGAGGCGGAAAGACTTTTTCAAGGGTTAATTTTTTACGATAAGGGCTTTGGGTACTTTTTAAGAGCGAGAGACGATCTGGCAATTATAGAATTTTCAAAATCGATCGAACTAAATCCATCTTATGTGAAGGCATATTCCTATAGAGCAAAATTATACCAGTTACAAGGAAACATAGAAGCTGCGATTCAAGATTATAAACATGTAATTGACATTAATCCATCCCATGAAAACGCTCATTATAATCTTGGAACTATTTTCGTTGAAAAGGCTGAGGATGATCTGGCAATTACACATTTAACGAAAGCTATTCTACTCAATCCAAATTTCGCTGAAGCTTATAATAATCGTGGCACCGCATACTCGCACAAAAAGCAATATGATCTTGCAATAGATGACTTTACAAAATCAATATCATTAAATTCTAACGATCCTACAACGTATCATAACCGCGGTTTCGTTTTTTTTAAAAAAGGCGCTTATGAGGCCGCCATAAAGGATGCCACCAAGGCAATTGAAATGAATCCTGATTATGTCGAAGCCTACTTCGTAAGGGGTCTTAGTTACATAGAATTGCTTGATGACGACCGTGGGATGTCTGACGTCAAGAAGGCTTGCGAAATGAATTATAGCGATGCCTGTGAGTTCATTAAGCAGTATCCGCAGGAAAAAATCAATTATGCAAGGGCATGGGCATTTTATAACGGCGGGGAAATAAATAAAGCGTTAGATACGCTAAAACATATAAACAAGCCGGATGACGAGAGAACCATTTTGCTTACGAGTCTAATTTACTTGAAACAGGAAAAACCAGAAGATGCATTAAATTTAATTAATAAAGTAAGAAATAAAATTGAAAAGGCGTACGCCCGTATTGACGGTCAAGGCCCGGATGATCAAACTTTGACTCAGGAAGAAAAAAAGGATATTAGAGATTACTACCACTACATGCTATTTGTAAGCGGAAGCGCCAATTACCAATTGGACGATTGTAAGAGGGCTATTGAAGATCTAGAAATATTTGTTCTTAATTGTGAGAATGTTATGGCAAGCGATATTTTGGGAGTTTGTCACGCTATTTTAAAGGAATATGAAAAGGCGATAAAATACTTTACTCAAGGGTTTAACATACTTGAAAAACAACCGACGAGGAATATTGCCGCATATAACATTGAAGCTTACAATATAGCATCGGCGAACGCGCTAAATCGTAACGTGGAGCAAGCTATCCTTTGGGCGAAAATTCCCCTCGATTATGATAGAAAGATGTGGCTTGAGAAAATTAGATCTGACAAGGACTTCGACAGGATTCGTAACGAAAAGAAGTTTAAAATGTTTATTGAGGAACAAGAAAAGATGCTCTCAAAATAATGGCGATCAGATTCCGAAAGTTGAACCAACGAGTTTTAACCTGGCACCCTAAAAACGTTTTTTGTGAGTCATTGACCGGCCAGGCCGCAGCATAGAACCATGAAAATTGACCGGTTAATTAAACAACCCCGTGGCCAAGAAAAAAGGGTATAAATATGACCCGTTCAAAAATTCTTTCCTTCCTTGCGGTTCTTTGTTTCGTTGTCAATCTTCAGAGCTGCGGTCCTTCGCTTTGGGAACAAGCTCTAGTGGATTTCAACAACAAGATCAAATCGATCAAAACTGTGGGCATAATTCCTCCTGATATCCTGATGTACCAACTTTCTAGCGGCAGCATGAGGGAGCTTATAGACGAATGGTGTGAGACTGCCGACAAGAATTTTCAGTATCCCTGGTTAACGAGCTAAAGTACAGGGCTGTTGCTTCCCGGTTTATCGGCTTCGACCGCGACAGGGACAGCGACCTCGAGCAGATGTACTACCTGTTCCGGGCGATCAGCGAAAGCCTCTATTGGAACAAGACGTATCGCAAGCTTTCACTCTGTTCGAATGAACGCACCTGCCCCGATTACTCCTTCGGCCCGATCGATTCGCTCTTGAGAAAACATAACGTAGATGCGATTCTCCTGGTCTTTGGGCAGAATGAGCTGGAAACGGAAGCGAGGGCGTCAGCGCGGCATCGGAGCAGGTCAGTAGCATTTGTGAGCTCGTTTAGTCCTGTAAGACTTGCACCACTTCGGAACCCGGGGACATATCTGAGTATGGCCCTCATCGATCACACCGGGAGCGTGCTTTGGTATACGTCGATAATGAGCGGAAAGGGCTTTGATTTTCGTGACCCCGCTAAAATCGAGGAATTGACGAAAAAAATGCTGGATCGGGTACGCGTAGAGGAATAGCAATGAGACGGCCGGTCATCACAATTTTAGTCTTAGCTGCGCTTTTGACGATAGTAACCGATGCGATTGCAGAGCGCGGGAAAACGACAATATCGGAAGGCACCGATGAGAGCAGCGAACAGCGACTGTGGGCGCACGCTGAGGAAGAGACCCGCACAATCGACCGGAGCGGATGGCTTTACGAGGACAAAGACCTCGACGATTATGTAAACGCAGTCGCCCGGAAGCTTTCGGAGCCGGGATCTCCGCCGATCAGCGTCAAGATCATCAAGAACCCGTATCTGAACGCGATGGCTTATCCGACGGGCAGGATATATATCCATACCGGCATGCTGGCAGCGATTGAGAACGAAGCTCAGCTCGCTGTCCTTCTCGGTCACGAAATGACACATATCGTGAACCATCACGCAGCGCAGGAATTCATGAATATGAAGAAGAGGAACAGGAGCAAAATCTCGCTTGGCTCCTGGCTCGGGAGTTTCGGAGAATCTCTGGGCCAATGGAGCGTAACCGCGGCCGTAAACGGTTATTCGCGGACAATGGAATCGGAAGCGGACAGGGAAGGGCTTCGCCGGGCGGTCCGCGCAGGCTACAATCCTCGCGAAGCGCCCAGGCTTTTTGAGCTTTTCCAACGGGACGTGGAAAAAGTAAAAAAGAAGGCGCCATTCGCTTACAGCGATCACCCGAAACTTCAGCAACGCATCGACAGCTTCAACGATCTTATTGAGGGCGAGTACAAGGGGCAGCGGGGTATTACGAATGCGGTCTCCATCCGTAGACATATAATAGGGCTGCTCATCCCTAATGCAGAGCTCGATGTGAAACGGGGCAATTTTACGATCGCGGAACAGATTGTTAGAAAATACCTTTCCTGGAAGCCGAATGATGCGAAGGCCTATTTTCTGCTCGGAGAGATCTTTCGGGAGAACGGACTTCCCGAGGGGCAGCAGGAGGCACTTGAAAATTACAGGAAGGCTGTCGGGCTAGACCCGAATTATCCTGAGCCTTACCGGGCCATGGGCATAATGGCTTATAAGAAAGGCGACAAGCTGGAGGCTAGGAAGAATCTTGAGCGTTACCTGGCCCTACAGCCCGATGCTGAAGAGAAGGATTACATCCGGCAATATTTAAGCGCGTGTCGGTAAACTCTCTGATATAGGCAAAGGACAATTTCATGAAAAAAATATTGATCATCATCGCGCTTCTCGTCCTCGCGCTCGATGCCCAGGTGATCATTGCCGGGCCTGACGAAGGAAAGACAAGCATAACGGTTTCACGTTTCTGCTTCCTCAAGGCTGGTATGCACCCAAGGAAGTGAAGCTGGGGAGAAGATTGGCAAAAGAAAGAAGAAAGGCAAAGGAAAAGATAGTGACTATCACCAAGGACGGCCTGCTGCTCGACAAAGTCGAATTTAAAAAACATTTGGTAACCGTCGAATTCAAACACATGGAAAAGGATCGTGCAATGGGGCTATTGCTATTGCCGCAGGAAATGGCGCAGGCTATCATAAACGATTTCGAAATAAATGAATCCATGCAAAATTTCAATGTCCTTGAGGACAAACCCGCGGCCGTGACAGGTTTGCCGGGCTTCAGGCTTGTTTACGCCTACCGCCTGGACGGCACTTTGCAGTACCAGTGCATCTACTACGGTTTCAGGAAAGGAGACCTGTTTTACAGCATCCGGTACTCGGCGCCCGGCCGTCATTACTTCGATACGAACGCCGGCACTTTCGAGCAGATCGTGAAGAGCTTGACGCTGGAAGGATAGGCATGGGCCAATACTGCTCAAGCCGGGTAGGAAACTTAAACGGGAAGCATTAGCGAAATTACGCGAACCGGAATTGACGAGATAAAGGAAGGGCAAATCCTCGGAGGATGAGATTATTGCTTTATCCTGGTAAAAATATTGTTTGAAACGACATTGAATACCGAAATATTCTTGCAATCCGAATAGGAGGTAACCATGATCAACGATGTGGCAAAGATTTTTAGGATTGTCCTGCTGGTCGCACTTTTGCCCGGATTACTCATGTCCTGCGGGGGCGGCGGAGGAGGGGGAGCAGAGACGCCGTCGATTCCTCTTAAAACGAGTGACATCAGAATCGAACGGCCGGGTGATACATGGTCGTATAGCGTTGCAGGAACCTATGTTTATAACGGTGTGACTTACAATCTTTCAGGAAACGAAGACGAGATCATTACGGCGACTACAAAGACATCGCCGATCAACGGAATAGCCTGCAGTCTCGATTACACCTCTTTTAAGTATACTCTCAGTCTCAACAACAATTTCGCGAATTATACCGACAACTCGTATACATACTACACGCAAGACAGCTCGGGCAGCTATTTTTTGCATGGAGAAGGGGACGAAAGCGGCGATTATTGGATAACCTCGCCGACAGTGGGTTATATAAAGCTGATTGGAAGCCCACTTACGATCGGCGACTCCTACAGCACCACTGTGAATTATGATAGCGGCAACACCGAAACATACTCATATACGGTTATGGGAAAGGAATACGTCGGGACGGCTGTTGCAAATTATGAAAGTTATAAAGTCAGTTTCACAAGTACCACCAATTACGTTTCCGGATCCTATACGAAGATTGAGAGCGTTTCCACCTCCTGGATAGTTCCCGGCATGGGAGTCGCCAAGATTGTGGAGAGCCAGAAAGGCTACATAGGAACTATTCTAATCGCGAATATGAATTTAACCTACTCTCTCAAGAGCACGAACGTAGCTTATTAAAGCCGGAACAACAGGCCCGATTCCGGCAAAAGCTGCGGCCGGGCGAATATCCGAACCGCCGCGTTCGTCGACGGCATGAAGCGCGTCATCCAGACCAAAGACGCGGAGATCATTTCCGCTGGAGGGCATGTAATGTTCAGAGCAAAATTACCGATGATAATCATGATCATTCCTTTTTGCTTTTGCTCCTGTCTGTTCGCGGTTGATCCCCGGAGAATTGAAGGTCCGTTATATACCGCATACAATCTCTGGTACGAAAAACCTGACGTAATGTGGAGCGCCAATTACAGGAAAGGCATTCTCATTCCCGCCGGCTCGGAAGTTACCTCGTTGATTTTTGATGACAGGCGCGGCCGAAGGGTAAAGATGTGTGAATTCGAGATAAAAAATATCAATCGTATTTTCGCGATCCACTTTACTCCGAAGCATCACACTGGTTTGAAAAGGAAAGATTTTGTCGAGAGACTTTTCACCAAAAAAAATTTAAAGGAGCTGACCGCCGGTTTTTCTCCTCTTGAAAATAAATGCATTAAAGAAGGGATCGTTAAACCCAGCATGAGGAAGGAAGCGGTTATAGTTGTCTACGGATATCCGCCCGAGACCCTCACCCGGTCGACAAAAGATAATACATGGTATTACTGGAAATCACGCTTTGACAGGCAGATCATCAGGTTCAACGAAGACGGCATCGTTGAGGGAGTGGTTAATTAAACCATACAGCCGAAAGAAAGCGGCTCAAACGCTTCGCTTTAGCGTCATATGGGTGACCCTAATGTATTCCTTAAAAAGAGCCCGGATCTTGATCTTGCGGTCATTGATTATAGGTTGCCTGACATGTCGGGCATCGAAGTTCTGATCGAATTAAAAAAAATCATGCCTTTAATTCCGGTGATCTTCAAAAGCATTCAGACTTGGGGCACGATATTACGTTAAAAAACCCTTTATTTATGACGATTTTATCGAACGGATAAATGTATGCTTGTTTCGCAAGGGCATCGGGCCGGTCAAGCACAGAACGGCCCCACTGGACCCAGCTGAAACAAGCGTGAGAGAAGAGGTCCAGGACGCCGACACGAACGACAAGAGCAGTTACATTCATAAAGCGCTTCAATATATTCACAGCTACTGTTCCACGAATATCAGCCTTGACCAGGTGGCAAAGATAGCGTCTGTCTCCAGATTTCATTTTTCCCGGACGTTCAAAGAAACGACGGGATTGACCTATCAAAGCTATTTAAATCGCGTGAGAATAGAACAGGCAAAAAATTGGTAGCGTTGTCAAGTGGAGACCTGACAAAAGCCCCCCATTTTACGCGCATTATGCATCAAATCCGTTATAGTAATAAGCCAGCCGGACTTTCATGACATTCAGCGCTCCGGCCTCGGTCCACTTGCTCACGTTTACCCGCATATTGACCGTGCGCATGAGTCGCTCCACCTTGCTCGTGGTCTTACCGTCTAATCTCTTCTTGATCGCCGTAAACATATCCGGGCGGGCATTTTCAAGATAAGCGGCTGTGTGAGTATATTCTCTCTCAGCGCACCGCTTTATCAGTTCATCCAGCCGGGCCTTCTTCGAAGCGATCATCGCGGCTATCGTCTGCTTGTCGTCTACAAACGGCCGTATCGCGCAGATTTCCATCAGCTCCACGATCACATACAACCAGTCCTCGCTCTTACGCTTCACTTTGTCCTGCCACAACACATACTTCGCTTGATAGGGAATATGCCACAAGCAGCGCTGAACAATTATCTTCACCTTCCCCTTAAGAGCATCCAGGATGGAGGTGTCGCCGTCGGTGATTAAGGAAAACGGACGGGTGAAGCTCCCCAGAGCCTTGAGACTCTTCTTGAAAAGGTTGTCCCAGGACCCGTTATAATTCCCGATATCAAGGCCCGCCACCCGCACGCCGCCACCCTTCTTGTACTGTATGAACGCCTTCAATTCCTTCCCGCGCTTCTTGATTCCCTTGATGCCGATCCCGGTCCCGTCAGCCTCGCCCTGGGGAAGCTCCTTTTCATCAACCTTGAACTCTATTTCCGACCCCGTCTTTTGGACAGCGCTCCAGACCGTCATCTTGTCCACGGCCCAGCCGAACATCTTGCCGATCTTCTCCGCCACACGAAAGGTTGTCAAGGAACCCAGAAGCCCAAGCTTTCGATAAATTTCTGCCGCTATTCGCTTTTTCGGCTTCATTCCGAGCAGCTTTCGGGTGATGTAGAGCTTACTCCCACAGCGTTTGCAAACAACCTGGAGCTGCTGTAACCAGACCCATTGGTAAAAGGCATGAATCTTAGTCTTTTTCCCGTGCCGCGTCTTCCATGTGAATTCCCGATCATTGCCGCACCCGCAGGCAAAAGGCTTTTTCTTAAGAGCCATCACATGCTCGCCAAAGCCTACAAGCACTTTCTGAATGAAGTCCGTCAAAATCTGCGGCAAAAGCTCGGCAAAGGCGGCGAGTATTGATGAAAGAGAGCTGTCCTTCAAATGCACTTCAAATTGACAATCAAAACTGATGGTGATACCTTTCCTTTGTGGGGTAACACCCATATTGCCCTCCTGTTTTATGGTTAGTTTCGTCCAAAACTATTATCCATAAAATGGAGGGCAATTTGTTGTTACTTCATGTCCAAAGTCTCTCCTTTTCTACACTACCAAAAAATTGTTGACCGATCAGGCCCTCTCGATAACGGACGTCGGTTTCTGCACGGGCTTTTCGGATCTAACGCACTTCGAGAGAATTTTTAAAAAAATTATCGGTTCCACTCCTACCCAGTTTAGAAAACAAATGAGAAAAAAATAGGCAACTTTATTTCAATCTTGCCATGTGGTACCCCTCCGCTGGTTTCTTCGTTTTTAGGTCTAATCTTTCTACGATACCAATTAAGAAATAAACAGCAATAAAAGCCGAACAAAAAAAGCAACAGATGCCGAGACAAAAATACCGGATTATGAAATAATTTGCTCGATTCCTAATACTTTAATATTACAGCAAGGCAGTCGAAGGGGCTGGGGGGCAAAGTCTCCATTGCGATCGTCCTAAGCCCAGATTGCAATAAATCAGGAGGTTTTATGGTTAAGAGTTTTCCACTTCGTTTCTCTTCCACATTCCCTGTATCATCTTCCCTTATCTTGATTGTATTCCTGCTTCCCCTGTTGCTGTTTATCATTTTATTCACAGGATGCAAGGGAAAGCATAATCATCCTCCTGCGAATATCGGCGGCGGCTTTACCCTTATTGCTTCCGGAGGCACATTGAATGACGGATCCGTGGCGGGACTAACGGTTCTCGCAACCCTCCGTGATGCCGGCGGGAACGGTCCTGGCGGAGCGGCGGGATGGCACATCACGATAACAGGCCCGGGAATAGATTCTCCTCTGGTCGTCAGTTATGATGACGGTTCTCCCTCCAGCTATGCAACGTGGTGGTGGGAATCTATTAGCCCGCGCTCCGGAATCTATACCGCAACTGCTTCAAACGGAACCACGACTCTGACCTATAATTTCAGTATTGACGCCTCAAAAAATCTCTCACAACCTACTCTCAACAAATCCGGCGATATCATAACTTGGAACGCACTGCCCGGAGCCGGCTCTTATTATTACCGGGTCAGAGACGGATCCGGCTTCGAAGTGCTTTCCGGCTATTACGGTGCCGATCCGCTTTATTCCTCTTATTGGTTTAATCTGCCTGTTCTTACTGACGGCAGCTATGTTGTAGAAATCTTCGCGCATACCACGAACCGCATGGCTTTGCAAAATGATATTTCCTCTTCGCCGTCACTTGCTGCTCAGGAAAACATCTCGCTGGCCTCTTTGGACATTGTGGCCGGCGGAAGCGGAAGCGGTTATTCACTGGATGTACGCGGCGGAGTATTATATGAAGGCACGCTCTATTCGGACCAGTCGGGAACTGCGGATTATTATGGATTAGTGATCTGGACTTCCCTCCTTACGAACACAACCACTCCTTCGGCGCCCGCAAGCGACTGGAATATCACCATAACGGGTTCTGGAATTACGACCCCGATCTCGTTTACCTATCCCGCGACCAATGCTCATTACACCTACTGGGATTTCGGAGCAGTTCCCGGTTCAGGAACCTACATCGTGTCCGCAGTTGTATCGGGCGGTACGGCGTCCGTAACAGAGACTTTCACGATTCCCTCTCCAACCGCGAAGCTTCCCGTTGCCACCGGGCTCACTGCAATACCGGCTTCGGGGGGAGCGGCTACACTCAGTTGGAGCGCGGTTCCCGGAGCTAACTCCTATTACGTCAATGTCTGGACTTGCGTGGGGGCGGGAAGCGTCAACTCTGACACGGGCTGCACGAACAACGGTACATATGCGGAAATAGCTGCAAATTGGGTCAATACAGCTTCGACGACCATACAAACGGGGACGCTTACGAACGGTACGATTTACGATGTTTATGTAACGGCATGCGAACAGGACATGACCGACATGACGACGGTTCCTCCGGCCGACCCGGGTTTGCAGGTAGATATGTCTGACACAACGTTTGCCTATGGGACATTTACGGCCCTTTGATTTTGCTGTGAGAGGATAAAACAATGAGATTCTATCATCAAGACCTTCAATGCAAATTCGGCTGCTTCTGTTCCTGTTCGGGAACAATCGCAATGAGCGGCAGTTTCAATATAAAACGCGTCGAATAAACGTTCATCAATCTGATTCCCAATATTTGATTTATTTTCAGTAGTGTCCGGTTGTTACGTAAATAGATTCAATTGGTTATCGTCGCGATATTCGTTTTCGTGATTGATAGTGTCTTCAACCAGTTGAGAAATCGGTATTTTCTCAAAAAGGTTGACCTCCAAAATCTGTAGAATTGTGTGGAGGCTGCCGGGCAGATTCAATCTCTTCTTGACAATCGCCACGAGGAGATAAACGCTTACGGCAATCCAGATTTGGATCTTGACCGCATTCGGAGATGTCCCGAAGAACGACTTGATCCGCAAGTGTTGCTTGATCCACTTGAAGAACAGCTCTACCTGCCAACGCGAGCGATAAATATCCGCGACTGTTTTGGCCGGGATAAGGAAATTGTTCGTAAGAACCACCAAGCGTTTGTTTCGTTCGGTGTCGTAATAGCGCACCCGACGAAATGGATCTGGATAAGCCTTGCGGGATTTGTAGCCAATGAGCATAACCGTCTGATCGGCTTGCACCCCGTCGGCTTTGTCCACGGGAGCAGAGTAGACGCGACGAAGCCGGGTATTGCTTTTGCTCTTGATAACGAAGAACGCGGACAGTTGATCGATTTGGTAAAGTCGCTCGAAGTCGAGGTAAGCGCGATCCATTGTATAGACCGATTCGGCTTCGAACGGGACAGTATCCATCATATTGACATCGTGAACGCTGCCGGGAGTCACGAAAATAAAGGTTGGAATCGATCCCTGCACGTTGAGCAAAGTGTGAATCTTGACGGCTGCTTTCTTTTTCCGAAACGTCGCCCAAGGGAACGTGGAAAGGCAAAGATCGATGATCGTTGAGTCCAGCGCAAAGACCGAGAGCTTCAGGTCGAGGCCAAACTCCTCGTTCCGATAAAGTTTGCTGGCGATGTCGATGAGCAAATAGCCGAAGTCCTGATAGATGCGGAAGTCTCGAAGCTCGTTGGCGTCCGCCAACGTGGATTTGGCGACCTTCCCTCGAAAGCCCATGTGGTAAAGCTTTGGTCGATGGGAGTTGAGACACGTTACAATATCGCGCAAGCTTTCGCGATAGGTCAGCTGGGCAAATGCCATGCAGAGAAACTGATCCATGCATGAAAAGCTTCTGACTTTGTGATTGCCGTGATAACGAAGGACGCATTGGTTGAACTCGTACCGTGGTAGATGCTGGATCAGCTGAGCAAAAACCGTCTTTCCGGAATTCATCTTCGTCCCTCCTCATGCATAGATGAGGTGGATTATAGGATGATTCTGGATAAATTAAGTTCAAATCGAAAAGTTGCATACAGTCTCTTTTATCTTTGAATGACAGCGAGTTATCGCACATTAAAAAAACGATAACCGGACACTACTGATTTATTTTAATAAATCCGGAGCCGGACACGATACAAACGATCACACTTTATGAAAGGCCCCAAAATTAAGGAGACGATCATGTTCAAGCAAAGGAAGGCGAGAATAATTTCTGCTTTTGTATGTGCGGCGATTATTTGGGTGATTGCAGTTTCCGTCATGGGCGTATCTCCGGCTTCTGTAACCGTCAAACTGACACCTGCCATGGTCTCGGTTGATACCACTGCCCTTTCACCGAAACTGGCCCAGGCTGAAATGAATTTCGCCTGGCGACTCTTCGACAGGGACACTGCAACTGCATATATGCCCATGCAGACTGCGAGAGTTACCGTGAGCCTGTCCGAAACGCGAAGCCTGAGCGGCATACATGTTTACGGCTCGCCGTCCTATCAAATCAACGTCTACAGAGACAATGCCGGGAACGTGGGAGCCTGTGCCCTCCCTTACCGGGAAAGACCTCACGACGCTCGGTACTTCCTGGAATTCCCTGACACCTGCGGAGCCGTTGGCTGCACAGCATCTTTTATTAGAATTCGTGCCCCTTGGAAACATAACCACGGGAATCGCGGAGATCGAGCTCTGGGGAGAAGATGGGTCCACAGAGCAGGATAATGCTTCTCATATAACGCTCGAAGGCATCCGTTCTCCGCAGGAAGCACTTGGCATTCTCGTCCGGGAATCACTCGCATATCCTCGAATTTTCTGCTGCTCCGTCCGAATTATCAGTGGCAGAAGGTTCCACGCCCGCGGTGATGCTTGGGATGACCCAGAACCCGTATCTTTTCAAGCGCGCCTATCATGCTCTATGACGGATACAATCTGGTAAGGTCGGTCAGCATTAAACGGCGCATCAATGGACTTTTCTGGGCGGGCGGTTTTGACATACCCCAGCCGGAAAGCACCAAGCCTGCCTGGTCTTCGTATATCGAGGAGATCAACCCCTTATGGCTGGTCCAGGGTGAAAACAAGATCGAATTTCAGGCAACAGGAGGAACAGCAATCATCCGGGCCCTCAAGCTGATCGTTGAAACCGACAGCGGATGGAACTCCGTCTCATCCGTATCTTATAAGGCTGCATATGACGGAGACATCACAACATCCTATAAGATAGCCGCTTCCTCTTCAGACCAATCTCTGGACATAACGTTTGAACGCACTGTTCAGCCCGAGACCCTAAAACTCCATCTCTCCAGCGCCATGAACCTGAGCGCAGGACTTCAGTATCTGACCGGGACTGCCTGGCAGGATGTTGCGCCCGGCTTCCAGATCGATTTTTCAACAATGCATTCAGGCTGGAACGAAATAACAATGCCCGGCAGCGGTCACAACCGATGCTCTCCGACTTGTCTTGAATACAGCCGGGCTGCGCGTGAAGCCCGGAGTTCAACTCGGCATGATCGAAGAAGTCGGAGTATGCGCCAGCCTGACCGGTTCTCCTTCCAAAAGTCCTCGTGTGATTATCAGCTATCCCCGGGACGGCGAGTATTTCGAAAGGACTGCTTATATCCAGGGCTTTGTGACACCAATATCGACTCGGTCCTGATTTCGCCCAGATCAATATTGAAGGAAAGATGCTATCTAATACCGATAGTTCCTTTAGCGTTTCGCTTGCCAAGGATGAAACTCATTTTTCCGTTCAGCCTGATGATGAAGCATGGGACCCGGTTATCAAATCGGAATATGCCGGACAACCTGGTGCCAACTATATTTTGCACCTGAATAAAAATTCAGGCAGTATCCAGTCGGCAGAGCCAAAAAGTGAAACCAGGGGCAATGCCCCATTTGCTGATAATCGGGAAAAATTCTCCGACCGGGTAAGCCCCGGCCAGGCAAAAAAGATCCAATACAAAGGCGTTACTCTGGACATACCCGAGGGCGCTGTGGATAAGGACACAGACATCACGATCATCCCGCTTACCGAACCAGATCTTGCCCGTTTCGACCCGGGCATGGTAAACGTGACCTTCCCTGACGCGGGTTACCGCTTCTTGCCCCACGGCATGAAGTTCCTGAAGCCCATCAAAGTATCATTTGGCTATTCCAAACAGCTATTTGCCGCCGGCCAGGTGGATGATGAAGTGAACATGTACTATTACGACGAAAAGTTCCTCCGGTGGCAGAAACTGAACCGTATGAAAGTTGACGCTGCCCTGTCCATTGTGGAATCGCAGAGCGATCACTTTACCGACATCATCAACTCGACGCTGGTGGTGCCGGAGCATCCGCAGGCATTGTCCTTCAATCCAAACTCGATAAAGGACATCAAGGCCGCGGACCCGTCGGCCAGCGTCAATCTCATTGAACCGCCGAAGGCAAACAGTAAAGGCACGGCCAACCTCAGCTACCCCATAGAGGTCCCGCCGGGAAGGAATAAAGTCCAGCCGAACATGGCGGTCCAGTACAATTCCTCCGGCGGCAACGGTTGGATGGGCGTAGGATGGGACCTGCCCGCCCAGTCTATCACGATAGATACCCGCTGGGGTGTTCCACGCTACGATTCCACATACGATGACTCTCCCACGTCAAACATGGAGACGGAGACCTATCTTCTGGACGGCGAACAGCTTACGCCTTTGGCGCACAGAGGACAACTTCAGCCCCGCACTTCAGAAAAAGTGTTCCATGCGCGCGTGGAGGGACAGTTTAGAAAGATCATCCGGCACGGCACGCAGCCAAACAACTACTGGTGGGAAGTCACCGACAAAAATGGAACCCGTTATGTTTACGGCGGCACCCTTGCCGCAGGACCGGACGCAAGCTCGATACTGACGGACGATGATCTGGATATCTACCGCTGGGCGCTCCGCGAAGTCAGGGATGCGAACAACAATTACATGACATACGACTACGACCTCGTGACAGACACGGGCGTTGACGCAGGCACCGTGGCCGGACGACAACTGTATCTTAGGAAGATTACCTATACCGGTCATGGAACCACGCCTGGGCGGTATACCGTCACATTCTACCGCGACAACGAAGTTGTAATCCCCGGCAGGCCCTATGTGCGGCGCTCTGACGTGATCATCGATGCTCGCGGAGGGTTCAAGCAGGTAACAGCGCTTCTTTTGAAGCGCATAGAGGTGAAATTCGACGCAACCCTGATACGCCGCTACGACTTTGAGTATCAAGAGGGGGTATTCCATAAAACACTGCTCCAGTCGGTCAGCCAGTTCGGTGCGAAGGGAACTCTATTTAATACGCATAATTTTGCTTATTACGACGACATCTCTGACGGCCCCGTCTATAACGGCTTTTCCGGCAGCACGACCTGGGACACAAGGACCGACGGTCTGGACGTAAATTATCTGGGAGTGTCTGCGGGCCCCAGCGCGATCAGCGGCAGCGAGGGCGAGGGTTTCGGAAGTTCTTTCTCGGTCGGCTTCGCTCCGCCGCCGACCAAGTATCTTTCATTCAACGGGATGGTGGGAAGCGGCATGAGCACCAGCGAAGGGACACTTCAGCTGGTGGACATCGACGGCGACGGATTGTCCGACAAAGTCTTTCGCAAGGGACAAAAAATATTTTATGACCGCAATACGGTAACGGCGGGTTCGCTCCCGTCACAGCATATTACGTTTGCAGAGCCGCAAGAAGCCGCAAATATGGGAGCGCTGTCCCAGGACCAGACCATGAATTTCAACGGCGGCGGCCAGGCCTATATTTTTGGCCTGAACCTTATCCTTGATCTTGCCACCAATTTCACGATGCAGCCGACCTACATTTCGGATGTGAACGGAGACGGTCTCATCGATGTCGTCAGCAACGGGACGGTTTTGTTCAATCGCTGGAAAGACAAGACGCATGGCGACCACACTCCGGAATTTTCTTCAACGAGCGCGGGCACCGAATTCCCGATCGGCGGAGGCAAAGTCGATCCGACAGGCATGCTTCCTGAAGACACGTTTGCAAGCATTGAAAACGATCTCATGGAAGAGAACCCGCTGATGGACGTGGTGCGCCGGTGGAAAGCTCCGTATTCCGGCCGTATTGCGATAGACGGCGACGTGCAGTTGATCGATGTCATGAACGATCCGAATGCCACAGAAGATGAGAAAAAGGACCGGGAGAAGTACGAGAAAGCGGACGGTGTGCGCGTAGGAATAGAGCGGCCCGGTTTGAGCGCTGCCTTGTGGCAGCAGGACATTGAGCACGATTTCTTTTCGAGTATCACGCCGACGAACACCGATTCACTCACGGTGAACAAAGGCGATGTGATCTACTTCAGGGTACAATCGCAGTTTGACGGAGCTTACGACGAAGTAAACTGGGCCCCACGGGTCAGCTACCTTGAAACGACCGAAGGCGGCGCCGCGCCAGTGGACACGAGAGACGGGAATAATCTCGATCCGTATGTCTTTAAGGCCGACCAGGACTTTGTTTATGCCGGACGCGTCAGCCCTATGGAACTGCCGTTCAAGGGCAGGGTCCGATTGATCGGTCAGCTTCATAAGACCGATGCGACCAGCGATAACGTCCGCATCTCCGTCTACAAGTTCAGTGATGACGAATATCAGTCTCAGTTCAAGGATGCACGGCGCGTCTTTACGTTGATCCATACCCGTCGTGAACCTATCGCCCGGTATTCACTGCAATGGGATCAAATAGGAGACATAGACCTGAGCAATACTCCCGATATCGATGTGCAGGCGAAGGACAAACTGTTCATCATTGTCGAGGTCGACTCAAATATAGACCTGACAAAACTCAATTGGGAGCAAGACAACCCGAATAATAGGCTTCAAATATTCTATACCGAGGCATACCGGACAACGGATCAGCCGGAGGACGAAGACGGCAATCCGATCAAGGACAAAGATGGCAATACAGTCGGCTGGGACCCGGGAAGCTCCATGCCTGTTCAGGATGAGGACGGCAATTATGTGATCCAGATCTTCCCGATGCAGGAAATGAATTTCTATCCTGATAATGATCTGAACCAGGCGCAGCAAGCACTCGTCGCCAACCAAACCGGCTGGTTAATGGTCAATCCGCAGGTTACGCCGAAGCCCGTGCCCATAGACGATATATTTGGTGTGACCTCCTGGAAAAATTTGTTCCAGCATGATACTGAACTGTCATTTACCGTGAAGCAGCGCGGCGAGCTTGCTGGCAAACGCACCTTGTCCTTCTCCGCTCTCAGTGAGTACGAAACACATCAACAGAGCTTCGCGGTGCCGGTCTACAACGGAGACAAGCTCTTCTTCGACTTCAGCACCAGGGATACGGAACTGTATAACACGCTCGAGAGCACTGGTGTCAGCGTTCACTACATCAAGCCCTCTTACACGACGACATTGAATAGCGTTCCAGTCAACAAGCCCACGGTTACCGAGTGGGCCGTCGCCGCAGGCACCAAGACAGTACTGCCCATATTGACCGCGAAGGCCGGTTCCGACCCGATTAGCGGCACGGTGGTGCTAAACGTTTCATACATAAGTGAAGACGAGAGCGGCGTTGCTGTAAGCGCCAACGTCTTCAATCGCCGCATTGATTTTGATACTCAAGCCGCCTTTAATCCGTATGAAAACGCTTTCGATCTACCGGATTATTCATACGGCACGTTTGCTTTCAGTTATTCGATTGAAAATGCTGACCTTGCGTCCGCTATAGAGACTCATGCAGTGACGATCGCTGTACAGACCGCATTTGCCGAGAGTCAGCAGCAGTTCAACGGCCTTGAGCTCTTTACTGGTCCAACCTTGACCGACACCGGCAAAGCACTGCTTCCGGTAGGCGGCAGCGCGGCAAAAGTGGCGATCGCCCCGGTCATCACGAAAAACAGCGAGTTGGTCAAGAATGTCAGCGGCAACGCAACCCTCACAGTGGTACGCCGCTTCATCGTAATAGACTCCGAAGGCAAGCCCCAGGTACAGGAACAGACCATCGCACAGAAGCCTGTTGCGCTTACGGGCAAACGGTTCAATCCCGGTGAATATACGTTCGACGTCGATGCGCAGGCTAACGATACATTGGTGATGTATTTCACGAGTGAGGATAGCGAACTCGCGGGTCTCAACCTCGGCTGGGGCCTCTGGACGCAGATCCGTCGTCACACAAACGGATATGCACCTGCCGCTACCCCGTCTTCGATGCTGCACAGGTACGGCTACTGGGATCTTTTTGCCAATTCCTATCGGGGATGGGCTTTCGCCGGTTACAACAGCCAGGGCACGTACAACGACATTGATCTGAAAGACCAGCCTATCGTCCAGTCGCGGCTCGCACTCCCCTCGAATGAGGGCTCCTACGAGGTGCCGACAGACCACGACGAGGCACGAAGCAAGCGCGTCAAGGATTTCACGGCCTATCCTGCAGCGCCGCAGCTGGAAAAGAAACGCTGGTTCGCAGGCGACGACGATTGGGGCGTTAAGGCAGGCCGGATGCAATCCTCGCGCATGGGCCTGAACAACGTGCACCTGCCGCGGGCGGATGAACTCAAGAGCGAGGCCCCGGGCGTGCCGAGCGGCGGCGCAGGCGCGACCGCCCCGCCGCGCATGAGCATCGTCGAACTCGAGGAGACCTATGGAATCGGATTTATTATCAACATCAACCATACCGAAACCCCGGGTCAGGGTCTGCTCGATTTCATGGACATGAACGGCGACCGGTTCCCGGATATGGTGGGCGGAAACAGCATTCAGTACACGAACATGGTCGGCGGCCTGGGCGACGCAACGGGCAAGGTCGGCAGTACCGGAATTTCTTATGTCCGCGATTCGCTTTCAACAGCGGACAATATCGCCCCCGGCGGCACGGTCCAGCAGGCAGTAGCAAGCGCCAAGGGCCTGTTCAACCCGAAGGACGGAGTGGCCCAACCGAGGAGCAAAAACTCCAGCTTCGGATTGACCGGAAGCCTGGGATCCCGTGACAATGACGTCAAGGCAGACTACCTGGACATGAACGGCGACGGCTTGCCTGACAAAGTGACTGACAACGGGCGCGTAGCACTGAACCTGGGTTATGAATTTGCGCCTGAGGAGACCTGGAACGTGGGTGTGATCGACGACAGCGAGACAACATACATAAATGCGGGCGTCAGTATGAGCTTTAACGACGGCGTCAAGGGCTACTCCGGAAGTTATTCGCTGACCCAGAGTCTCGGCAACACCCACCAGAAGTTCGTCGACATGAACGGCGATGGGCTCCCGGACCTCGTACTTGAAGGCAGCGGCGCGCTTTTGGTCGCCATCAACACCGGCAATAAGTTCGCTCCGGCACGGGTGTGGACCGGAGGCGGCAGTCTGGGCGACAATCAGAGCTTCAGCAAGAACGGCGGCTTCGCCTTCAACATTACGATAGGCCCGATCTGCATCGCGGCCTGTTACATCGATCTGAACCCGGCCGTCAGCAAATCAGAGAACACTGCGCGGGCCGAGAGCGCCATCCAGGACGTGAACGGCGACGGCTATCCGGACCAGATATCGAGCACGACTGAAAAAAGCCTGACCGTGGCGTTGAATACGACCGGCCGGAGCAACCTGCTCAAAACGGTCAAGAGGCCGCTGGGCGGGAAGCTCGAGATCGAATACGAACGCGTGGGCAACACCTACGATATGCCCCAGAGCCAGTGGGTCATGAGCAGGGTCAAAACCACAAACGGCATGCGGAACACCTACAGGAACGACTATGCCTACGCAGGCGGGTACCAGGACCGCTACGAGCGCGAATTCTACGGCTTCAGGACAGTGACTGAGACCTACGCGCCTGAAACAATTAACAATCCTGCCCGAAAGAATATCGCGAGACAGGTTATTCAGACCTACTACAACAGCGACTACTATCGGAAAGGATTGCTCCAGACAACAGTAACAAAAGATATGATGAAGGGATATGCGGGCAATGTCTGGTCGAAAGTCGAGAATATCCATGACCTGCTGCAGGTTATGGACAAAACCGATCCGATTCCGGACACAATTTTCCCGGGTCTGAGCAAGACTATAACGAACTTCTTTGACGGTTCATCAGAAAGCGAGACCGGCAGGAAGAGCACCTACCAGGCCTTCCTGTACAACGAACACGGCGATGTAAAGTGGTTTTTTGATGCAGGCGAGGAGTACCCGACGAGCGATCCCAGCGACGACGTGACCGCAACGATCGACTATTACATTGATCCCACTAATTATATTATCAAGTCGCAGGAGATCAAGGTGTACGGATCAGGTAACGTTAATCCGCTTCGATGGAGGTGGGCGGGTTACGACAGCGCGGGCAATATGACGGACGTCATTCTGCATAATACGAAGGGTCCGGAATCACACTGGGTCATGGAGTATTACCCCAACGGAAATCTTCACGCTATCAAAGACCCTGTTCTTTATAAACTTGAATACTTCTATGACCCGCTCGTTGAGACGTATGTTACGAAGATTTTGGATAACTTCTCGGAAAAGGCGAACGCATCTTATTATTCGACATCCAGCCACAACGTTCTCTTCGGGCAGCCTGACTGGACGCAGGACCTGAACCACAATTATCAAGTGAACCTGTACGACGAATTCGGCCGCACAGTCGCGGTATGCAGTCCCTATGACGTTGTCGTGGGCGATATCCCTGTCTGCGCCGGCGTTGCCTCAGGAACTATAGGAAATACTCCAGACAGTAACCCGAAGCCTACAATTGCCTTCAAATTTACAGGTCCGGATCTTCAAGGAGACGACAACGATACAGACGAGAATTCTCCAAAACCGGCCGGAGCGGTCACTAAAAACAAGGCAGTTTCGGTGAAAGGAAGCGACGCCTTCATCGTCAGGACGATCACGTTTGCCGACGGCATGAAGCGGATCATCCAGATCAGCAAGGATGCCGATGTCGACGCCGGCGAGGGCAATCCGCAAAAAGGCATAACCATTTCCGGGGTGCTCAAATTTGACGAACTGGGGCGCGTGGAGCAGCAAGGCCAGCCGAACTTTGAAACTGCTACCGGAGAAAATTATGTTCGTTATACTGGTAGCCTGAACCCCACGTACTTTGCGCACGACGCCTTGGATCGGACAATCGAGGTGCTGGCGCCCGACGAAAAGGCAGTGCCGAATAAGTTGGCCCGGACCACGACCACATACACTTTCGGAGAGTTCAACGGTCGCCTCTATGCGATGACCACTGTCGTGGATCCCGAAGGCAACCTAAACGGGGCAAATCATCGTGGCACCAAGATCTCGTATAAAGACGTGGACGACCGGATCATCGGAGTCGTGGAATATAACTGGATCCAGGATACCGCGACTACGTGGGTACGGCTTGTAACGACCTACAACTACGATTCCCTCGGACAGATTGCGACGGTTGTCGACAACAGGGGGAACGTGACATCGGTTGAATACGACGATCTCGGCCGCCGGACAGCCATAACGAACCCGGATACGGGCAGGACCGTGTACAACTACGACAATAACGGCAATCTTATAACGAAATTTACTGCCAAAAACGACAAGATCACTTATAAATATGACTTTAACCGGTTGATGGCCATCGACTACAACGGGAAGGCGGACTACGTAACGTACACCTACGGGGAAATGGAAGAAGCCTATAACCGCGCAGCCCGAATCAAGATAGTCGACGACGAGTCCGGTCAGGAAGCGCGCTATTACGGCAAACTTGGAGAAATAACACGAGAAGAAAAAACAGTTCTTGCGCATACTCCTGCCGTCCAGAAAAAGAAGTTCAGCACAGACTACGTCTTTGATTCCTTCGGCAGGATGGTCGACATGACCTATCCCGACGGCGAAAAGCTCCATTACGCCTATGACCACGGAGGATTGTTAAAGGAAGCATGGGGAGAGAAGAGCGGGAACCGATACAACTACATCAACTTACTTCTGTATGACAAATTCGGCCAGAGGACCCGGATCACCTACGGCAACCGCACCTGGTCGAAGTACACTTACAATGAATTGAATCGCAGACTGGCTACGCTCGACACAACACTTAGCAACGGGCAGCAGGTCCAGAAGCTTTCCTACGGTTATGATCTGGTCGGAAACATTAAATCTCTTACCAACAACATCGGCGTGCCGACTAACACCGCCCTGCCGGCAGGACCCGTAATACAGGAATATGAATACGACGACCTGTACCAGATCGTCGACGCACAGGGCAAGTACACATTCGGACCCGGCAAGCAGAACGAATATCATAACCGGTTCATGTACGACACAATCGGGAACTTCACTAAGAAGAAGCTGGAGAACAAGATCATCCAGCCGTCAACAACAGAGATACTGCCCAAAGAAACCAACTACGTGCTCAGTTATCAGTACATGACGGGCCACAGCACCAAGCCTCACGCGGTCACGGAAACAGACGATAAGAATTACACCTACGACGCAAACGGCAATATGACGGGTTGGACCAGCAAGCTCAACGGCACCAGAAGAGTGATTACGTGGGACGAAGAGAACCGCGTCAAAGAGATAGACGACAACGGTAAGGCGACATACTTCCTATATAACGACGCAGGCGAGCGAGTGGTGAAACGCGGCCAGCATGGAGAGACCATCTATGTCAACAAGTTCTTCTCCATACGAAGCGGCGAACTCGGCACCAAGCAAGTGTACGCAGGCGGAACCAGAGTGGTTTCCAAGCTCGTCAAGACGCCGCCTACGAACACCGCAAACAGCGCTACAACGGTTACGTCCACAACATCGAACGTTACCTCGGTTACGACAACGACCACACCCGGTATAAACGGGCTGGACAACGGCAGAGGAAAGAAGCTCGGTATCATCAAAAGACTGCCTGACGGATACGTAACCGGCGTGAACCAGCCTATCGAGAAGGATGAGTTCTACTACCACACCGACCATCTGGGATCGAGCAACATGATCACTGACGCCTACGGGGCGGTGTATCAGCATCTCGAATACTTCCCGTACGGGGAGACGTGGATCGAGGAGGGCGGTTATTACGGTGGAAATACGCCTGGATACAAGTTCACGGGCAAGGAGCTTGACCCCGAGACAGGGCTGTACTATTATGGAGCACGGTACTATGATGCGGTGCTCTCCAAGTGGATCAGTGCGGATCCGGCGTTGCCTGAATATCTCCCCATAGGGACGCAGTTGTCTCCGGAAGAAGCGTTGAACGCGGGTAGCTTAAAGGGTGGTGGTGGGATATTTAAATCACAAAATTTGAATATGTATCAATATGCTGGCTTAAATCCGTTGAAATACATCGACCCAAATGGCATGTGGATTGATAATGGCGATGGAAGTTTTGTTGCTGAAAAGGGCGATACTTTATGGGGCTTGCAGCAAGAAACCGGCAAAGACTGGGAACGTTCAGATTTTAAAGGCGATCCAACCAAATTACAAATAGGTCAGAAGGTCGATTTGGCTTCGAAAAATACTAATCGGTCAAATATAACAATTGATTCTAATGCGGAAGCAAAGGCACACTATTATGGCGGAAACGGTGAACCTGCGAACTTGGGTCCTAGAACCCAAAGTTTATTAAGAAATGATTCTGAACAACTAAGACGTGAAGGTAGAATTCGAAATGGTGTAACAACATCACTATCAGGTGATTATGGAGTAAATATGACATTATCGATGTTTCATGTTGGAAATACTCGTGTAGATTATTCGAGTACGTGTGGATCAAAATATTGTTTAACGGATTTTAGCGGTTTCACTCAAGACGGGGTCTGGGATATAACTGGATTCAATAATGATAGAATGGGCCCAGGCGGTGAGTTTCGCGGTGGACATCCCTATCCATATGTACCTTATAATTGGACAATTAGTTATCCTAATCCGTACAAAAAGGCAAATTAAGGATGAGCAAACGTAACTCTATTTTATATGCGTTAATATTAACGCTATCTCTAGTTGTAATGGTTATTTTGCCTATTTTGTGGCAGGGCCATGAATTTTATATCTACATTGCGATGACTATTGTGTCCCCAACGGATTGCCTGTTAATATGGCATTACTGTTTAAAAAAGAAGGAAAGAACTATTTGGTTCTATTTAATCAATTTTTTTACCTTATATCTGATGTTGGTTGGTAGCGCTTATTTCTTTAACAGGTTTTTAGAATATAAACTAAGCTTGTTTGATCTCGATGGTGATTCTTTTTTTTCAAAAAAAGAACAAACACCGGATCAAATAAAATATTTTGAAATGTGGACTAACAGCCTAGGCCGAAATCTAATGGTTATTACAGGTGCTATTTATTCTTTTATAAGTACGATAATCTTAGCTATCGTACTAAGAATATACAAGTTTTATAGAAAATTGCGGGCTTATTGAAGTGTTCTTGCTTAGGGAGAGTGGACTCTTGGCGGCTTTGATAACACTATCTCGAACGTAGGAAAGTCCCTACGCAAGAAGAATCGCCATAAGCTACACGCCGCGGAAAAGCATCTGCTGGTCGATGTATTCGCTTTATGCGAGGAATACTCTCTCAAACTATGCTCTTTTACAACGGCAGTAGCAGCGCAACTCAACATTTTTTCTGACGTTGATGTTTCTCTGCTAATAACACGATTTTTTGGTCACGTCAGCGCATTTTCTTTCTGTTAAGACAATTACGGGGGTGGGAAATGCGAATAAACTCACGAAAATTTTCAAAGAAATCATTCCTTCTGTTTGCTAGCCAAGGAATTTAATTTATGAAAATATATTTAATGGAAAATCCGCCAAATTATGAATTCGCTAGGTTTTCGCATGTCGGAACATGGACGAAAGGCGGGATATGTAAGAACTGCGGGCAAGGGACATCTGAGTTAATAGAACCATTACCGATTGAATGGGACCCGGACTCTGATCTCATAGGCGATTTTTCGTGGTGCGGGTATGTAATGGTAGTTACACCGAAAGCCCTGCAGTTTCTTATGGGAAATGGTTTTAAATGCGATTTTGGTAAAACCCAGGTAGTTGCCCCAAGCAAGAAAAGAAAGAAAAAGAGAGTTGCATTCCCTTACGACGGGCCAACATTGTCCTGAGTTTTGCCGACTGAGTTCATAAGTCTCGACGAAGAAAAAAGTAATGTAAGGCTAGAAATAGAGTGTCCCGTTTGCAATCAGAATAAATACACATTTAAGAGAACGGGAATCTTTATCAAGAAATCAGAATGGGCAGGTCAAAAGATGTTCAGAATAAAACAGTACCCAAAATCGAGGGCTACATTTGTAACTGAGGAAGCGTTACAAGAATTAATAAAACAGAACTTCACAAACTTAGGCTACATTGAAGCAGGCGTGATCGAATAACTTTATTACATGCTTGGTACAAGTAGCCCAGATTTGGAGAATTCTTGACAAAATGGGCGTGCCAAATCGACCTGGAAAGGTTCTTAACCGAACTAAATTTATCAGATGGTGATGATGCATGAAAATTTATGTTCGGACAATAATCAACAAAGTACGAACTCTTTTCAGCAAGGGATTCAAGATTGTAAATGGCCGCTATGGTCCCCGGGTTGTCTTAACCGGGGCTTGGGCCCCCGAGATCGGGAAATGGATGCAGCGCAGGGGTGTCACTGAACTTGAATGCAACTACCTATATGGATGCAAGCTCGATGGTTCATGTGAGTTCCTTAAGGAAATTCCCTTTTTAACAGGGATCAGGATCGTCAATCAAAACCTTCGGGACTTATCGCCTTTATCGGACCTTCCTGCCTTGCGATCATTAGAGCTTTCTCATGTGCCGCGACCTCGCGGCTTGCAATTTTCAGTTTGGAATAGACTGGAACAGTTGAATATCGAGTGGTTTCCTGGGGCCGAGGAACTATTCGGATGTAAATCTATAAATCAATTATCGATCGGTCTCTACCCCGGGAAACTGGGATCGAAGCGTTTTCGCGAGTTATGGCAGCTTGAAGAACTTTGTTTATCGGGGGGCGGTCTTGAAGAGATTGAGTTCTTCAATGCCCTTGACTCTCTTCAAAGACTGCAGTTAATCAATCTCCGTCATCTGCGATCTTTGAGAGGAATTGAGGATATCCTTTTGCTGCGTTGCATCCGTTTGGATGGGTGCAGCGGTATTAGATCGATTGAGCAGGTGCGCAAACTGATCAATCTGGAACTTCTTTGGTTCGTAGACTGCGGAGAAGTGCAGTCACTTGACCCGGTCAGAAATTTAACAAAACTGAAGTCGCTTCTGTTCGGGGGTAGCACGAACATTGTCGATGGCGATCTAACACCATTACTTGGATTACCAGAACTTTGTCATTGGGGCTTTGCCAGCGATCTAAAACACTATAACATTGACAGTGATGATCCGTACTTCGTGCGGCGCAGGAAAGACCGCAAGTGCAGAAATCTGAATGTGGACAAGCTTTGGCAGGGGTGAGATTGCGAAAAGCGATCGATTGGGTCAGGCGGAGCGCAACGCAGACGCGGCGAACTTACAAACCGTGATACTTCGTTCAAGCGGAGCGAATAATGCTAACTCTTTCAGGTAGGCATATAGTTATCGCATTGTTTTTTATTGGACTTCTTTTTGGGTGCGGACAATCCGGCTCGAGAAACGAACGTGCATCCGGTGCTGTCCTGCACGGCGTTGTCTCAGCTTCCAGCGGAACAGCTTATGGCTGGAACATCGAACGGGTAGATGCGCCAAAATACTTTTCAAGACTGTCACCTCGCGCCATCGCGGTCGATCCCCTCACTGACCGACCTCACATAGCATATGGCGGCGACAGGCTGTATCATGCCTATTATGACGGCGGGAACTGGCAGACCGAAGTGGTTGACCCGAATTACGGTGTCGGCAGTTTCGCATCCATCGGGATCGACGGGAGCGGCAAGGTCCATATCAGCTACTACGATGAGGCGAACGGTGGGCTTAAGTACGCGACGAATTCCTCAGGCAACTGGCAGGCCGTGACTGTTGACAGCGGCAATGTCGGGATCGAGTCCTGTATAGCGGTTGAAGCAAACGGCAAGGCGCATATCGCTTACCGTGACGGATCGTTATCGCCGACGGTCAAGTATGCGACGAACGCATCAGGGACCTGGGTCAAGACGGGCATTATTAGAGGGCAATCGGCCACGATTGCCGTTGATTCCGGTGGAAAGGCCCATATCAGCTATTATGGTTTATCAGGACTCACTTACGCTACTAACGCAACGGGTGCCTGGGTGCACACAGTAGTCGACAGCTCATCAAATATTTACAGTTCGATCACCGTTACGGCAGGTGTTGTCCATATCAGTTACCAGGACAGCGGTTTGGCATACGCGACGAATTCGGGCGGGAGCTGGCATACGACAGTGATTGACTCCGCCAGTAACGCAGGTCAGTATAACTCGATAGCCGCAGCTGCCAACGGCACCCTTTATGTCAGTTACTACAACAACTCAGGGGGCAACCTTATGCTTGCCGTCAGGCCTGCCGGAACCACAACCTGGTCAGCGCCCACGATGCTGGCATCTCAAGGTTACGTCGGCCGCTACTCTGCCGTTGCTGCCGATTCGGGAAGCAACTACCATGTCACTTGCCTGAGTGACAACTTCGACCTTACTGTCAATTACTATGGCTCCGTCGCCCCGCCCATGAATATTGTCGATACCGGCGGGATCATCGGAGAATATTCTTCGCTTGCGCTCGATTACGCGAAAACCGGCATAGTTCGCATCAGTTACAGTGATAGTGAACACGATACTTTAAAGTATGCCGAAAAAAACAATGGAATGTGGAGCTTCATTGCTGTTGGCGCAAGCGGTCAATACACCTCTATTGCCGTTGATTTCCAGGACAACGTCCATATTACCAGCAAGGATCTTCAGCTCAATAAATTTATTTTGGTGACGAATGCGAGCGGGACGTGGGACAGCACGCCTTTTTATACCGCCGAGGAATCAATAAGCAACACATCGCTGACCGTTGACGCCAACGGCAAAGACCATGTCACTTTCTATAGCCAACCCCCGATTTATAACGGCAGCATCTACTACGCTTCAAACAGAACAGGCACCTGGAAGACGTCGATTATCGGGTGCGGGCCATACTATTCATCGGTCGTTACGGATCCGAGCGGAACCGTGTACGTAAGCTGTCAAGGAAACGGACTACAGTTAGCGACGAGCCCGACGGGAACTGTAGGGTCCTGGGTGGAGACAACAATCGATTCACTTATCGCTGGCAAAGTCGGTTCCTACAGCGACATAGCTCTCGACAATTCCGGGAAGCTCCATATCAGTTACTATGACGAATACAACAAAGATTTGAAGTATGCAACGAATGCATCTGGCTCCTGGCATGCATATACTATCGACAGCGGCGGTTCTGCCGGCAAATTTACGTCGATGGCTGTGGATTCAGGCAATAAGGTCCATATCAGCTATTACGACGAGACAAACGGGGATCTGAAGTACGCAACGAACCTGAACGGGAAATGGGAGAGCTACACAATCGATTCTCTCGGCGATGTCGGCATGGATACGTCCATTGCCGTTGATGCAAGCGGGAGGATTCACATCAGCTACTATGACGCTATTTGTAAACATCTCAAATACGCGACCGGCATGCCTCCCCAGGTATCGCTAAACAAGACGTCTCTCGATTTCGGAACAGTGACTGTTGGGTCTGCCTCGACGGACACTGTGTCATTCACCAATTCAGGCTCAACTATAGTGTCACTTGGCACTGCAACTGTGACTGGAGTGAACGCAACGGAGTTCAGCGTCCAGAGCGATACCTGTTCGGGTGAAACACTCGCCCCGACGGCTACGTGCACGCTATCGGTGGTCTTTGCGCCTATCTCATCGACTGATCATACCGCTCAAGCCACGCTGCCCTTTGATGTAAACCTCTCGACCTCGATTTCCCTGCATGGCCTGGGCTCTTCGAGTTCCACTGGCGGAGACGGAGACGGTGGCGGTGGCACTAACACGGGTGGTGTCGTAGGAGGCGGTGGGGGAGGCGGTGGTTGTTTCATCGCTACAGCCGCATATGGTTCGTATCTTGATCCTCATGTGAGTGTTCTCAGAAGCTTCAGAGACCGATGTCTTGTCACAAATGCAGCAGGAAGAGCCTTTGTTCAAAATTATTATCGGTATTCACCGCCCGTTGCTGATTTCATCAGGCGGCATGAAGCGCTCAGAACGATTACTCGGTGGTGCTTGACACCCGTCGTGTTCATCATTGAATATCCTTTTATGATCGCAATCGCTTTTGTTATGGTAACGACAGGAGTGCTTCTGACGTTTTACAGTCTTCGTTTGAAAAGGCACTAATAGCAGATAGGCTTATATATAGTGAAGATAAGTATTTCAGTGCGAACAAACCACAAAAAATGCCTGTTTCACCCCCGTTATTAGTATCAGGAGGCACTTTAGTGAAAGAGTTCAAGCTTAAACCATCTGAGATTATGCCCATCGCGGAAGGGCTTGGTTCTTGCTATGCATCAGATCAGATAACAGTAGAGGGCAAGAAAGTTGGCTTTATGTACCGGGAAGAGCCGGATAATGAATCAGACAGCGGCTGGCGTTTTCTATCGGGCGAAGAAAGTCAGGAGCATCTGGACAATCCTGACAATTTAGCCATTTATGACGTAAACACTATCGCGAACTATGACCCGACTATCATTGATTATCTTTCCGCTAAAGTCGGTTCTTCCTTTGTTAGTTCAGAGAACGGCAATTCGTCGCAAAAGTATCGCACATGGCGCCGGATGAATAGCAGCTAGTGTAGTGTCTCACAAACGAATGGTGTTATTGCGGCCATAGTCACTTTCCCAAGACGGTCATTCCCGCAAGCGAAGCGCGTCGGGAATCCTTCTGAATGGGTGGAAAGATTCCGGACAAGCCGGAATGACGAGATAAGGACGATTTGTCGCTCCATCTTATAACACCATCTATTTAAGAGACTCTACACTAGATTGAAGTATGGGATCGTTTAGAATCTAGGCAACAAAAAAGTCAAAGCTCATAAAATAGTTCTTGACTACAAAAGGATCACGTGGTATAAAGACATATTGAAAATGGTTTTCAATTTCAAATTATGAAGAGAAACGCCGCAGATCAGCTGTCTGAGTACCTGTCCGGGCAGGGGCTCAAATCCACGAGTCAGCGCGACAAGATCCTGAAAATATTCGTGGAGGCCGGCCGCCATATGAGCGCGGAAGAGCTATATGCCCTTATCAAAAAGGCGCATCCGGGGATAGGGTACGCAACGGTCTATCGGACGCTGAAGCTTCTTGCCGAAGCAGGTATGGCAGAGGAACGGAGGTTCGAGGACGGTTTTACGCGGTATGAATACAAGACCTCGGAAGGGCACCACGACCATCTCATTTGTACTCGCTGCGGCCAGATCCTTGAGTTCGAGAACGAACGAATTGAAGCGCTGCAACAGGATGTCGCCAAAAAGAACCGCTTCAAAGTGCAGAGCCACAAGTTGGAGCTGTACGGCCTTTGTTCTGATTGTCAAAAAAGGTGAGAAATAGCGGGTACCGATTAAGATGGAACCCGTAATAAAGAATTCTGGACGTTTCTTAGATTCGTTGTGAGGGCGGAGGTTTTACAAAGCAATGCATGATCATGGCAATAATGACGGGGAGCGATATCGCGACTCGAATCTTAACAAAGTTCTGTTGATCGGCAATCCAAATGTGGGGAAAAGCGCTCTTTTCGGTCTCCTTACCGGCAAGTATGTTACTGTATCAAATTATCCCGGCACTACCGTGGAGGTGACATACGGAAATGCGACGTTGAACAAGGTCAAAACGCTCGTAATCGACACGCCCGGGGTAAATAGTCTTGTGCCCATGTCGGAAGACGAAAAAGTGACCAGGGACATGCTGCTTACGGACCGTGCAGGCGTTGTAGTGCAGGTAGCTGACACCAAAAACCTTCGGCGCGGACTTCTCATTACACTTCAGCTGGCAGAGATGGCCGTGCCGTTCATCCTCGATCTTAATATGGATGACGAGGCGAAAAGCCGGGGCATTGTGATCGATCAGCATAAGCTTTCCGGCATACTCGGGATCGAAGTCGTCAAAACAGTGGCGATTCGCCGAACCGGCATCGACAAGCTTCTGAAAGGCATTCAGCAGCCGAGACCTTCCCCGATAGCTGTACAATATGACGCAGCAATCGAGGCCGGAATTCGAGATATCAGCGCTCTCCTGCCGGAGGCGAACATATCGAGAAGGGCGCTTGCGCTTATGCTCCTGGCAGGCGACGAAAGCCTCAAGGGGTGGCTTCATGCCAATATTCAGCACTATATAATCGCTGAAATTGAGAAGTTCCGGCAGGATGTGCAGTCCAAGTTTAACAATTCGCTGGGGTACCTTATAAACCAGCGAAGGCTTAAGCGCGCGGATGAAATTCTTGCCCAGGTTATGAGCCTCCATGAGGCCGGAAAAGGATCTAGGATAGCGTCCCATATCGGTAACTGGTCCATGCATCCGGTCTATGGGTTGCCGATCCTCCTTGCAGTATTGTATGTGGTTTATCAATTCGTGGGCGTACTTGGCGCAGGGCACGCCGTGGGGTTCCTCGAAGAGACCGTCTTCGGCGAATATTTGAACCCGTGGGCAGCGAAGATCGTGAACTTCGTGTTTCCGGTGCCCTTCATTCAGGAGCTGCTTATCGGCGATTACGGTCTTATCACCATGGCGCTTACGTATGCCATCGCCATCGTGCTTCCCATCGTCGGTTTTTTCTTCATCGCCTTCGGAATCCTGGAGGACTCCGGTTATCTGCCGCGGCTGGCGGTGATGGTAAACAGGGTTTTCAAAGTCATGGGCCTGAACGGCAAAGCGGTCCTGCCCATGATACTCGGTCTCGGCTGCGATACCATGGCAACCCTTACCACACGGATCCTTGAGACCAAGAAAGAGCGTATTCTCGTGACGCTGCTCCTGGCCCTGGGAGTGCCCTGTTCCGCTCAGCTCGGGGTCATCCTGGGAATGGTTGCGGGTCTCTCCGGGCTTGCCACTGCAATATGGATAGGTTCGATTCTCGCTGTCATGCTGCTTGTCGGATACCTCGCAGCGAAAGTGATTCCGGGCCAGCCGTCTGATTTTGTTCTGGAACTGCCCCCCATTCGCGTGCCGCAGCTTGCAAATATATTCGTCAAGACCATTGCGCGGGTCCAGTGGTATCTGAAAGAGGCAGTGCCGCTTTTCATTCTCGGAACTTTTATTCTGTTTATCGGGCATAAGCTGGGCGCACTTGAATATATTCAAAACGTGACTGACCCGCTGGTAGTCGGTGTGCTGGGGCTCCCGAGCAAGGCTGCAGAGGCGTTCGTCATCGGTTTCCTGCGGAGAGACTACGGGGCCGCGGGCTTGTTCATAATGGCCAAGGAAGGAATGCTCGATCCCATACAGATCGTTGTAAGCCTGGTCGTGATTACGCTTTTTGTTCCCTGTATTGCAAACTTTTTCATGATGGTGAAAGAACGGGGACTGAAAACAGCGCTGTATATGGTTGCCTTCATATTCCCGTTTGCCTTTGGTGTAGGGGGAGTCCTGAACCTGGTTTTGAGGTACTTTAAAGTCGAGCTGTAATATGGAGCGAGCCGATCCGTGCACCCTGTGTTTACAAGTGCGGCAGCGTGAGTTTGTGGTGTATCGGCGTGAATCCGGACGGCAACGCGGTTGCCTCGGTCCAGAATAAGGAGAAACAGATGACGGAACTTAAAAGATTGGATACTGTTGAAGGAAAACCCGGACATCCGGCCCTTTGTGTACTGCCGGAGATAGAGAAAGAAGATGAACTTTTCGAGATAATCTGGACTTTGCGGGAAAGCGGATACTCCACAAAGGAACAGATAGTACAGAGCTGTACGCTTCAGGAATGTGAAAAGATTCTGAGCGACCTTTCGAAAAACGGATGGATCGATATCAAGGGAGAGGCTGTCGAACTGCTGCCGAAGGGGGAGAAGAGAGCACGCGAACTCGTACGGCGGCATAGATTGTCGCTTCGCATGTTCTACGACCTTTTCGCACTTGACGGAGCCGAAGCCGAGGCTTGTAAATTCGAGCATATCCTTTCACCGGAAGTTACCGACAGCGTGTGCACTCTCCTCGGGCATCCGCCCAATTCACCCGACGGTAAGCCGATCCCGCGAGGTGAATGCTGCACTATGTTCCGGAAGGAGATGAAGCCGCTTGTTGCGCCGCTGGCAGACCTTGTGCCCGGGGACCATGCAAAGATCGTGTTCATTACGCCTGAATCCCATTCCAGGCTCGATCGCCTCTCGGCGATGGGGGTTGTCCCGGGAAGCATCGTCAAACTGCATCAAAAGAAGCCGTCGTACGTTATCCAACTGGGAGAAACAATGATTGCTGTGGACAAGGAAATCACAAAAGAGATATTTGTTAAGAGAATATAGTTGAGCGAACCCAGCAAAGAATGCTTATGCTTTATTGAAAGGAGGCTGCAGGAGGGGTACAGTTAAAGAAAATGCCAGTACAGATGCCGTTGATCGCTGCAAGTGGGCATGTGGCTGCAGGAAAAATAAGGGCCGTTTTTTTATTTAGGCTTCAATTGAAAATGAATATCAATATCAAGGAGATGAAAAAATGAAGTCGGCTTTTGGTGTACTTATCGTAGCGTTGTTTCTGAGTATAAGCGGATTCGCACATGCGGACCAGAGAAGTTATGTCTGGACGTACGAATATTTAACTCTCTCCAAGGACAGTGCAGAACTGGAGTATTATCAGACGTCAGTGACGAAAGACCGCCAGTTGGACAATAGCAGCGATTGGCAGCAGCAGTTGGAGCTGGAATACGGACTCACGGACCACATGGATGCGGCCCTGTATCAGGTGTACGACCAGAAGGAAGGCGGCCAGATGAAATATTCCGGCTATAAATTCCGGCTTCGTTACCGGATTGCTGAAAAGAATACACTACCCGTTGACACTCTGCTTTATCTGGAACATCAGGAGAAGGTCGATGCCAAGAACGTATATGAGGGCAAGCTGATTCTCACCAAAGATATCGGTAAACTGAATATGGCCTACAATGCCATTTATAAGAACACCTACATCTCGGGAGATAAGGCCAGCCATGAATACGCAACAGGTGTAAGCTATGAGGTAATTCCGGCACTCCGGTTGGCTGTAGAATCAAAAGGCAATTATTCAACCGGGAAGTATGCCGCAGGCCCTACGCTATCATGGGTCGGGGGCAGGATATGGGCGAATCTAGGCGCGGCATACGGAATGAACCGCAAGACTAACGACCGTGAAGTGCGGTTTCTGCTCGGAGTCCCGTTTTAGCGAAGACCGGGGCAAGTTGATCGGAGGAATGGATCGTCTCGAACGGCATTATAAAAATGAGGCGAATAAATTCGCGTATGAACGCTAAGGGATTGTTTCCACAAAAAGGAGGAGTAAGGAATGCGTAAGGGGGTCTTAGCAACGGTATTGTCGCTCGTCTTAATGGCTTCGGCAGCGGGGACGTCATTTGGCGCCCATCCGCTCATTACGGACGACACGGGCACACAGGGCAAAGGAAAACTACAGTTCGAATTCATCGGAGAATATGCTCATGACAAAGAAAACGGCGTGACGGAGAAAGGTTACGAAACTCCAACCATACCCTTCTTGTCATACGGATTGTCCGATTCTATCGATATTGTATTCGGCCTTCCTTATGTTTCAGTCATAACGAAGGAAGCGGAGACTGCCGCGGTGCGCGGATTAGGCGATGCTTCGATCGAAGTTAAAGCCCTTTTTTACGAAAAGGAGGGCTTGACCCTGGCGCTGAAACCCGGTCTCAGCCTTCCGACCGGCGATGAAGAGAAGGGATTGGGAAATGGAAAGATGTCCTACAGCGCATTCTTCATCACTACCAAGGAATCCGAGCCGTGGGCGTTCCATTTCAATGTGGGATATGTCCGAAACGAGTACAAACTTGATGTCGACAACGAGGCGAACAGAAAGGACATCTGGCATATTTCGCTCGCGTCGCAGGTAGAAGTGATAAAGGACTTGAACCTCGTGGCAAACATCGGCATGGAGCGGAACCCGGATAAGACATCGGACACCCATCCTGCGTTCATATTAGGGGGATTCATTTATTCCGTGTCGGAAAACGTGGATATAGATATGGGTATCAAATCAGGATTGAACAAAACCGAGACAGATTATTCAATCTTGGTGGGAATCACGTGGAGAATTTAAATACGAACAGATCCCTGTTTCATGGTTCTGTTCCGATCCATTTTGGGAATTATCCGGCGGTTACCTCCATATCGATCGTACTGTTTGTTCTTTGGCGGAAGACCAGTTGACTGTGTGAAATCCGATTCCAAATTGTCCAATAAAATCATAAAATTACGAATTAATCAAAAGCCTGCCTTATTTTACCGTCTAAATCCTGTCACCCTATTCGCCTCAATTCATTGTTTTCAAAGGAGATGTTAAGAGGCACCGGTCTTGCACAATCTATTTAGACAGGAGCTGACTGCTGAGGTTTCCAGGTACTCTGCTAATGATCAAAGGCGCATTACCGTACATGACGGGGGTGACTATAATGAAGACATTGCTTTTAGTAGATGACGAACCCGAAAATTTAAAATGTCTCGGCGAGGTACTGAACAGGATGGGCTACATGGTCATAGCCAAGCCTGATGCCCGGTCAGCGCTTTCGGCAGTCCGCAGCGGAGCCGCTGTTGATCTCATTATTACCGATTATCGCATGCCCGAAATGGATGGACTGGAATTTCTGGTCCTGCTGAAGCAAAGCCTTCCTGCGGTTCCCGTTATCATGTTGACCGGATACGGGGAGGTGGAAACGTATCTTAAGTCTCTCAGCCTTGGCGTATTCGAATATGTAAACAAGCCAGTGAGAGCGAAGGAACTCGGACGCATCGTAAAAGCAGCTCTTGACTGCAGTAACCAGAAATCACTCCCGGACGGGGGTGTGACCGTTTCACGGACGCGCTAGGACTGATGACTGTATTCTTCATGCCGTCTATAAAACCATTTCTCCGCTCGATCTCTTTATCGATCTCATTTTCCCGAACAAAAAGCTGAGAGCAACCGGACGTTATCTTTTTCCGGTTTGACTTTGCCCGATATTTGTGGTTAAATCGTTGGCTATGAACTTCGAATCTACCGATTTTGATTTACTCGATATTTTTCTGCTTATCGGATTGAAGGCAAAAACCGGAGAACTCGTGCTCGAGTCCGGCAATAATATAGGAAGCATTATATTTCACAGGGGCCGCATACTGCAGGCCTTTTCCCCTTATTCGAGAGCGATCGGAGACCTGCTTGTTGAAGACGGGGTTATCAGTGAGAATGAACTTTTGAGCGCTCTTGAGGTGAGAAGAAAACATTCAATTTTCCCGACAGGCTATTTTTTTTTAAGGGCAGGAAGAGTAAGCTTCGAAACCATCGAGACGATGATCCACGAGCAGATACGGCAGTCAGTAAAGGATTTTCAGAAGTGGCCGAATATCAGGGCCAGTTTTGTAGAGAAGGAAATTCAGCCCTTTGACGGGATTCATTTGAACGTGCAGGAATTTATTATTCCCGATTCGCTGAGTTCGGCAAAGGATTTTTTCCCTGCTTTATCCGAAGACAAAAAAGCACAAGCCTCGGCAGATTCATCAAACGCTTGAAAGACAAACTTCGCCCGGTTCAGCCTTGATTCAATCTTTTCCGCAGCAGGTCCCGCGCCTCATTAAAAAATCCCCGGTACGTTTCGGTACGGTAATCAGGATACGTATGGTCGAATGACATAAACGTTTTTTCCCTGCTGCTGTAGCGAAGGGTTGCCTCTGCGTAAATACTTTTTCCGATGTATACCCGGTGGGGAAAATCCTTGGTTGTTGCAAGGACCACCTTGGCTTCCGTGACATAGCCCGGGTCGAGATTGAGCCTGCGGCGTGAACCGTTCGATGCAGCGCCCGCGAAGCGCGCCTCGAGAATATTTGTGAATATCTTGATTTCGCTCAGTGTACCGGGGTCGATCAGTTCTTTAAAAAAAATAAATTTCCTCTTTATGCCGCTGCCCATCTCTTCACGGTAATAGTTGGTGCCGTCCCAGGTCAGAATTGCGGTTTCATAATCGGTCGCTCCGTATTCCCGCTTCAGCAAAGTTTCGCATTCCTGAAAAAGATCTTCGGCGGAGAGTATGCCTATGAAAAGTTTTGCCGGTATCGGACTTCGAAGAGCGCCCATCGTTAGTTCCACCCATTAAACTTATTCACCCAAGTAGCGTGATAAACCGTTTTGACCGGTCAAAGGGAGTTCCATATCCACTTCGATTTTGCCGCCATCCAGTTCACGTTCGTCCGTAATCGCATAACCGCGGATGAATCCCTCTATTTTCTCGGTAAATTTATGTTGTCCAAGTTTTGATTTCAGGCTCTTGTTGGGACCCACTTTTATCTGGGAGATTGCTTTGACCATTTTTCTTTGAGCATCGGCAAGTGCGGCGCGTCGCGCAGCTTCCCGGCTAATAGAAGGATTGGAAGCATCCGCAGGCGGCAAGCCTGTTCCTGTCACCCGGATTTTTCCGGATGCCCAATCCACTCCTTCTATCGGAGAAGCATAGAAATACTGTGAAGGAGCGGTAGAACCGGGCAAATCCCCGCTGCCGGAGACCGGGGTACCTGTCTGTATGTTTGACAAGTCCGTGGTTTTTCCGGACTGTACGGAAATATCCTTGAATACTACGGGAAACGCAGCATTCGGAACCGACAGCCTGACCTCATATATCCCGGAAGGCACGGTCATGATGAATCTTCCATCATGAGCATTCGCATCCGCGGTGGTGATTTGCTTACCGTTAACGAAAGCATGGACCTGAATGCCTTCAGCGGCCGGGAACACGAGTGCCGGTGATTAAGCCGTTCTCCGAATTGCATGCAAAACCTGTTAATCCGAAAAGAGAAATGAGAAACAACAACGCTATCTGCATATTTTCTCCTAAATTTTCATTATTATATCATAATGGTATACCAGATTTCCACCTGCTGTCGACTGCGTAAAAAATCTAGTTCTTTTTCTTGACAAGCATGAAAGGTTTGATATAGTAGGTACCATGCAAATTACACGAGAAGGAGATTACGGGATTCGAAGTATCCTGTATCTCTCCCGGCAGCCCTTTAAAAAAATCAGCTTTGTGAACGAAATCTCCGAAGAATATAAAATTCCCAGAAGCTTTCTCGCCAAAATACTCCAGAAGCTGGTCAAAGCGAGGATTGTACGTTCTTACAGAGGTGTGAAGGGTGGTTTTTCCCTGGCGAAGCAGGCACGGGACATATCCCTTCTTGATGTACTCGAAGCAATCGAAGGGAAGATGCATGTGAACCTGTGCCTGATGGACAAAAAGAAGTGCAACTTCTCCAAGCAGTGTCCTGTGAGTTCCGTATGGTTGAATGTGCAGACGAAGGTGAGCGATATTCTGAAGAAAACCACGTTTGACGAACTTGCACGACAATAGGACAACTTCTGAAGAACCCTGCCGAACGATATTCCGCTAAGCATCCAATCAATCAAATTTCTTGACACCGCCCCCTTACTTGATGTAAAGTACGCTTCTAATTAATTAACCGTTTAGTTAAATAATCACTGTGAAAATCCACATATGAATCCGGAAGCTAAATCTCATAAACGTACAGCCGGACGCCGACCCAAGGCGGACCAGCCGGACGGCAATACACGGGCGGCCATTCTGGCCGCAGCCCGAACGGTCTTTGCCAGGCATGGCATCGATGGAACTTCAGTTCGTCAGGTGTCCGAAGCTGCCAACGTAAATAATGCGATGATCTATTACCATTTTAAGGACAAGGATGACCTTTACCGTTCAGTCCTGTCCGACTCCTTTTCGGCGCTCACCACCATTTGGGAAGACCCGGTATTCAAGTCCGGTGCTCCTGTACGAAAAAAGATAGAAAAATACGTCGAGGGTTTCATCCGGTTTCAGCAGGTGAATAAAGACCTGCGCAGGATCATGGCGATGGAGTTCGCGGGAAACGGCGGGAACTGTTCATGGATCTGTGAAAAGTACTTCGCTGATAATTACGCGCAGCTTGCAGCCATATTCAAGGAAGGCATGCGAAACGGCGAATTGACGAAATTCGAGCCTGCGCTGGCTGTTTCTTCCCTGATCGGCGTTATTATACATAATTTTATATTGCAGCCCATGGCGGAGCACGTTCACGGGAAAAGCGTCAATTTATCGCCGAAAAAATTCGGCGCCTTTGTTACGAAGCTGTTTTTTTACGGGCTTGCATCGAAAGACGAGATGCGGAAGGCCGGCAAAATAAATCAAAAAAGGATTTCTACGGTATGAAATGATACTCGCAACGGCAGTGCTTATCACGGTGATCGGACTCGTTTCTCCCGTTCAGGCAGCGGATAAGGTCTATACCCTTCAGGATGCATATGTCTCAGCTCTCGGGACACATGAAATTGTAAAGATAGCTGAAGAGAATGTGATCCAGTCGCAAACGCTCTTGGACCAGGCATGGGGTCATGTGTACCCGTCATCATCGCGCAATCCGGTGTTACTCGCTATAACGAAAAGCTTCCGGCCGGCGACGACACATTTACTTTCCAGCCGCTGAACCAGTTCCAGGCAGCGCTTGTTCTGAGGCAGCCTCTCTATACCGGCGGAAGGACCATGTCGGCGCTTCGGATTGCAAAAACACTTGGCGAATCCAGCACGAGCGCTCTTGACGCAGCCAAACAGGACATTCTGCTCAATGTGGCGGAAGCATATTACGCCGTTATGAAATCTCAGAAACTGGTTGATGCCAGCACGAAGTCTCTGGAACGAACTGAAAGACATAAGAAAGTGACTGAGCGCGAGGCAGCCACCCGGAAAACGAAGGCCAACCTCTCCGCGCTGTTCAGGGCCAAAACTTTGGTCAGCCAGGCCCGGATCATATCGTACGAGCGGAGGAAGCGCTCAAGAAAGACCGGGAGCGCTTGAAGCTCGCGGCAAACGTGCCCCCGGATGCGAAACTTGCCGAACCGGAGGCGGTCGAGATACCCCAGGGCGGCCTGGACCAATTAAAGGAGAAAGCACTGGCTACCCGTCCGGATTACGCGACTGCAAGCCAAAACGTGAAAATTGCGAAGGAAAACGTGATAATCGTCGCCGGTGCGCATCGTCCCCAGCTCGCAGCAGAAGCCGCCTTGCAGTATCAGAGATCACACCCTGAGACTATCATCAAGGGCACTATTTACTACGGAGCGCTTCGATTGCAGGTGCCTATTTTCGAAGGAGGTCTCTCGAAGTCGGAGACATCAGAGGCTCGTTCGAAAGCTCGGCAGGCTGAACTGTCAACGGCCTTGTTGAAACGGTCGATCGAGAACGAAGTGTACGACTCGTATGTCAGTCTGGAGACTGTGAATTTCCGTCCTTGAAACGGCTACATCGCAGTTTGGTTTCGCGCGCGACAACTACAACGCCGTAGAAGGACTTTACTCCGAGGGATTGCTGACGAGTCTGTCGGTGATCGACGCTGAACAGGCGTTGTTACGGACGGAACTGGAACTGATAAACGCGACCTATGAGAAGCAACTTGAGATTCTGCGGCTCAAGAAGAGCATTGGAATACTTGGAAACGGAATATAAAAGATAAGGGATGCAATAATGGATGGTCTTACCGTCCTTCGTTTTTGTACTGAATTATTTAGTGAGGTTAAACTATGCGTCTTCCTGAAATATCCATAAAAAGGCCTGTTTTCATCACGATGATAAGCGTGGCGTCGATCGTATTCGGCCTCATTGCCCTGCCGAAGCTGGCGCTCGACTTGTTCCCCAAAATTGATTTTCCGGTCGTAAACATCTCGACCAAACTGATCGGCGCCAGTCCGGAAATCATGGAAGATTGACGTCACCGATGTAATTGAAGAAGCCGTAAACACCATCAACGGCGTCAAATCCATTACCTCCCGGAGCATGGAAGAACAGTCTATTGTGACCGTTGAGTTTCACCTGGAACGGGACCTCTGAACAGGCAGCACAGGATGTTCGCGACAAAGTGGCTGCGGTCAGAAACCGTTTGCCGAACAATAATGAACCTCCCGTAATCAGAAGATAAGCCCCGCGGATCAGCCGATCGTCTGGATCGCCGTCTGGGGCGACCGGTCAATACGAGAGTTCTTACGCATTATGCCGATAAGGTTTTGAAGCGTGATATCGAAAAAATCCCGGGAGTCGGGTCCGTCACTATGAGCGGCGGCCGGACACGCCAGGTACGCATCTGGATCCATCCTGAAAAAAATGTCGCAGCGGCATCACTGACGGCTGACGATATCAAACTTGCCCTTGGAAAAGAACACCGTGAGGTGCCTGGCGGACGGGTTGAAAACAACCGCACTGAATATCGTGGTTAAAACAAGGTGAATACGAAACGCCGAAAGCCTTCAATGATCTTGTAATTGCGTACCGGCACGGAAGCCTTATAAAACTGAAGGATATCGGATATGCTGAAGACGGCCTTGAAGACGAACGATCGGATCACCCGTTTTAACGGAAAGCTTGCCGTAGGACTTTCGGTTAAGCGCCAATCAGGCGAAAACACGGTGGCCGTGGCAGAACGCGTGAAAGCGGCCGTTGCTAGCAATAAAACCGTCGAATGGCATTCATCTTGATATTACGTTCGACCAGTCGCAGTTCATCCGGCGCTCGATCGAGGACGTTGAGGTATCGCTCTGGCTGGGCGGAGTTCTCGCTGTTCTTATTATATTCGTCTTTCTCCGGAGCGTAAGAAGTACGCTGATCAGCGCGGTAGCACTGCCTACCTCCGTCATTGCGACCTTTGCGTTTATCCAGATATTCGGGTTTACGCTGAATAACATGACCATGCTCGGGCTGTCGCTCTCAATCGGCATACTCATCGATGATGCCATCGTGGTGCTCGAAAATATTTACCGCAGAATGGAAGAAGGAGAAACACCGATGCATCGCCGCAAGAGAAGGGGCGTCAGAGATCGGTCTGGCCGTCATGGCGACTACCTTTTCGATCGTAGCCGTTTTCGTTCCGGTTGCCTTTATGAAAGGTATTGTCTGGAAAATTCTTTTTTGAATTCGGCATTACGGTCACGGTCGCGGTGCTCATCTCCCTATTCGTATCACTTACTCTTACGCCGATGTTGACGTCCCGCTTTTTAAGCTATACACCCAAGCACGGAAAAGTCTATATGTTCCTGGAGAAGGGCTTCGAGAAGATGTACGATCTATACCGTCCGCTTCCTGGCATTTCGCCTTGAACAATCGGTGGAAAGTGATCGCAGTAGCCGTGGCGAGCGTCGTGGCGGGCGTCATGCTTTTCGGGCTGCTCGGCAAGGAGTTCCTGCTGGCTGAAGACCAGGGAAGGTTCCTCGTCCGCCTGGAAACCCCGATTGATTATTCTCTAGGCAGGGCTGACAGCATAATGAAAAAAATCGATGAACAGCTCCGTGAACGGCCTGAGGTCACGAGCACTTTCTACGTTACCGGCTCCGATTTTGGGACCTGATGTGAATAAAAGCAAAATTTACGTCAACATGAAAGAGCGTCATGAACGAAACCTCATACAGCTGGATTCTATGAAGCAGGTTCGTGATTCCTCTTGTCGGGCGGTCCCGAGCTAAAACCGTCCGTTGAGCTCATAGGCATGGTAGGCGGCGGGATTCCGCGCCGGTGCCAATCCAGTTATTGATCCAAGGCAGGGACCTTGAAGAGGTGAACACACGCACGCTCGCCATCAAAGAGGAATATGCGAAAGTGCCCGGCGTGGTGGACGTCGATACTTCGATAGAAAGCGGCAAGCCGGAAGTTCGTATCGGCATAAACCGGGACATGGCGAGAAATCTTTAAGTGCAGCTTCGATCGGCGGCACGGTCAATACGCCGATCGGCGGAGAAATAGTTGGCAAATACAAGGACCAGAAGGCCGGCGAGTGTTACGATATTGCCGCCCGCTCTGATACCATCGGAACGGGACCATCCTGAAGACATCGATTCACTTTTGCTGCGTTCCACGACGGAGCAAGCTGGTCCGTCTCAAAAAGACGTCACGTCCATTGAGACCGGAAAGGGTCCCACCGTCATCATGCATTATAATCGGCAGCGCGCTGCTACGCTGTTTGCCGCCACCGAGAAGACAAAACCGATGGCTGAAGCAATGAAGGACCTCGATCAAGATCGTCAAAGAAACATCTGACCCCGGAATTGACTACAAAGTATGTCGGTATGGCGGATGCGATGATCGATTCATTCAAGAACATCGCATTTGCACTGATCATCGCCGTCATCATGGTCTACATGATCCTGGCATCGCAGTTCGAAAGCTTCGCCCATCCCTTTACCATCATGTTCTCTTTGCCGGGTGAGCTGGATAGGCGCAATGGGCCTGCTGCTGCTTACCGGGGAACGGGTTAGTATTTTCAGCCTTATCGGCATCATCATGCTTATGGGGCTCGTTACCAAGAACGCAATATTGCTGATTTGATTATACTATTACGCTGAGGCACCGGTATGTCGCGTGAAGAGGCGCTTCTCGAGGCGGGGCCTGTCCAGGCTCCGACCGATCGTCATGACAACGGCCGCTATGGTCTTCGGCATGCTCCCGACGGCGCTGAAGCTGGGGGAGGGCGCTGAAACACGGGCACCGATGGCCATTGCGGTGATCGGCGGCCTGATCACATCGACGCTGCTGACGCTTGTTGTCATTCCTGTTGTATACACGCTGGTCGATGATCTGGAGAACTTTTTTAAAGAAGAAGCGAAAGGCGGCATAGTTTCGAAGCAGAAGAAAAAAGCAACATTCTTTTTGATTTTCGATCTTCTGCTTCGCGATTAACATAGTATCCATGTTCACCCTAGGCCATATCACGTATTCGAATTGTTTTCCTCCCCATGCGGGTATCATCACCGGCAAGACACAGATTCCCTTTCAGGATTGTGGAAGGCATCCCGACGGAGTTGAACCGACTGTTGTCCGAGGGCGCAATCGACGTTTCTCCGTCATCCTCCATTGAATATGCCAAAAACAGCCCAGCGGTATATTTTGCTTCCCAGACCTCTCCATAACGTCCCGGGACAAGGTGAAGAAGCATTATCCTTCAAAGTACCGTTCCTATCGAGGAACTCGGCGGGAAGACTATAGCGCTTACCAAGCGCATCCGCCACGTCGGTTCTTCTGCTCAGGATACTGCTCGAAATCCCCGTTACGGCGTTCATCTCGCATTTCAGAGAGTTCGACCAGGGAAGAGAGGAACCGTTTCCCGAAGCCGATGCAGCGCTCTTCATAGGCGACCTCGGACTGAAAAAGAGAAAAGACGCCACACCCATCCCCATCTCTATGATCTTGGTGTTCTCTGGCATGAATTTACCGGTTTGCCTTTTGTGTTCGCCCTTTGGCAGGTACATTATAAAAAAGATATTGATTACGATCTCGGCGTGCTATATGATATACTAATAGAATCGAAGGCATACGGCCTGGCTGAACCTTAAAAAAATTGCTAATGAGCAGGCGCAACGTTTCGGTCTGCCTGTGCTATGCCGCTTTTCTATTACTGGAGTTCTTTGAGTTACGGATTCGGAATAGAGGAGAAAAAAGGTCTGCTCGCCTATTACAAGTATGCTTCGGAAATCGGTACATCCAGGCCCGTCACCGAGCTCCGGATCTGGGAGAGAAAATAGGAAAACTGAACATGTCTGCAATAGAGTTTTATAAGGCCGATCACGTTCATGATGACCATGATCACGGGCATCACCACGGGCATGGCCACCAGTTGGGGTCCTCATCCCTCTGGGAAGCGGGACCTGCTGATTGCATTGTCGATTACCCTGCTGATGATGGTTGTCGAAGTAATCGGCGGCTTTTTATCAAACAGCCTGGCGCTGCTTTCAGACGCCGGCCATATGCTCACCGACAATCTGGCGCTCGTGCTCTCTTTTTTCGCGCTTAAATTCGCTTCTATGCCGGCTACGGACAGAAGGACGTTCGGGTTCTACCGCCTCGAGATCCTCGCTGCATTCGTGAACGGCATCGTTCTTGTGCTGATTTCTCTCTATATCATGTATGAGGCCTATCTCCGATTCATTAACCCGGAACCGGTGAAAGGCGTGCTTATGCTCGCCGTTGCCGCAATCGGTCTTATTGCAAATATCGCGGGCGCGCTTCGTTCTTGACCAAGCATAGCCATGCCAACCTGAATATTCGCGGAGCATACCTCCATATTGTCGGAGACGCGCTTTCCTCGGTCGGGGTCGTCATCGGCGGCATTATCATCCTCAAAACAGGATGGAATTATATAGATCCCGTGCTCAGCGTGATGATTTCCCTCGTCATCATCTATGGAGCATGGACGCTCGTAAAAGAATCGGTCAGCATACTTCTCGAGTCCGTGCCCGCACATCTCAATCTCGAAGCGGTTGCTGCTGAAATAGAGAAGATCGAAGGCGTCCGGGAAGCCTATCATATCCATATCTGGACAATTACCTCCGGGGTTAATGCAATGAGCGCTCACGTCCTGATTGAGGACCAGCTGGTCAGTCGCAGCAGGGATATACTCGACCGGATCAGGACGCTCTTGCATGAAAAGTTCAAAATTGCGCACAGTACGATCGAACTTGAATGCAATAAGTGCGATCTGACACCTGCATGCAGCTTGCCGATCAATATTCATACTTCGCGGTAATTCTTGCTGCCGCCGGCACTTCCAGCCGTGCGGCGCTATTCAATAATCACTGAAGGAAGGGCGGGAAGAGAACGCATTTGACCAGAGTGCTCGTGACCGGGGGTACGGGTTTCGTGGGGAGCCACCTCGTGGAATTGCTCCTCCAGCGAGGTTACGATGTCGCCTGCCTCGTACGGGACCCGCGTCGTCCGCAGTGGCTTGCCGGCTTGCCCGTCGAGATTGTGCGGGGAGATTGCCGTCATCCGGAATCGCTCGTTTCCGCTGTAAAAGACGTGTCGATTGTGTTTCATGCCGCAGGTCTGACGAAGGCGATTCGCGCACGTGATTACTACACGGTAAACCATGTCGGTACCAGCAATCTGTTGGCAGCATGTGCCCGTCATAACCCCGGCATCAAAAAGTTCATCCTGGTATCGAGTTTGGCAGCAGCAGGTCCCAGCACGGACGGCAAACCGGTTTGCGCAGGTGATCCGCTGCGCCCGGTATCCGATTACGGCCGGAGCAAGATGCTTGCCGAGCAGGCGACACTCAGTTACAAGGACATTTTTCCTGTGGTTATCGTGCGGCCTTCGGCAGTATACGGCCCTCGCGACCGCGATGTATATGAGCTTTTCTGCTGGGCCAGCCGCGGGATTACGCTCGAGATAGGGAGCGGCGAACACTATATCAATCCTTGCTATGTCGGTGATCTTTCTTCGGCCATGGTCCTGGCTGCTGAACGTCAAACGCCGAACGGCGGAATATATTTTGTGGCTGAGAACAGGACATACTCCTGGTCTGACTTCAGAAAAATATTAATCGAGACAGGAGGAGTGAAAGCTTTTACCGTCAGAATACCGTATCCCGTCGCTTACCTTATGGCGCTCGCATACGAATGCAGCGGCATTCTCAGATCGAGAGCGCCAATTACGAACCGGCAGAAAGTGCGGGAGGCCGCGCAAAGATACTGGGTTTGCGACGTCAGCACGACCGAAAAACAAATCGGTTTTGCACCGGCCTATCCGCTCCGGAAAGGGTTGGAGACGACCTGGCAATGGTACCGTGAACAGAACTGGTTACATTGAGTGAAGCAAATACTTCAGGAATCGCGGAGGAACACGCATTGGATTGCTTTGATAAATGTAAAAAGTATACAGCGGCAAAAGAGGTTATGGCTGCCGGCTTTTATCCCTATTTCCGTGTTGTCGAGTCGGAGCAGGACCCCGAAGTCACCGTGTGCGGAAGGAAGATGGTCATGCTCGGCTCGAACAATTACCTCGGTCTTACAAGCCACCCGAAGGTGAAGGAAGCCGCCATCGAGGCCATGAAGAAATACGGCTCCGGCTGCGCGGGGTCCCGCTTCCTGAACGGCACGCTCGACCTTCACGTGCTCCTGGAGGAGCGCCTCGCGGAGTTCACGCGGCAGGACGCCGCCGTGACGTTCGCCACCGGGACCCAGGTCAATCTCGGGGCGATCTCTTGCCTGGTCGGCAAGGGGGACACGGTCCTACCTCGACAAGCAGGATCACGCCTGCATCATCGATGGAGGGCGCGCCTCTCCTTCGGCGAAGTCCGCAAGTTCCGCCACAACGACCCCTTATCGGACCTGAGTACGTTCTTTGAGATATGCGGCAGGACGGCGGCAGGGGCGCTGTTCATCGTGGTGGACGGAGTCTTCTCGATGGAGGGGGACATCGCGCCCATTCCGGAGATCCTAAGGCGCGGCACAAAATACGGCGCCCGGGTAATGGTCGACGACGCCCACGGCATCGGCGTTCTGGGCCAGACCGGCCGGGGGACATGCGAACATTTCGGCGTTGAGGAGGAAGTCGACATGATCATGGGCACCTTCTGCAAGTCCATGGCTTCCGTGGGGGGATTTGTCGCCGCCGACGCCACATAATACATTATATGAAACACAAGGTCGCGCCCGCTTATATTTTCCGCCGCCGCCGCCCGCCTCCGTTGCAGCCGTTACGCGGCACTTGAGATCATCGAGGGGGAGCCGGAACGCAGGGAAAGGCTCTGGCACAATACCAACAAAATGATGAAGGCTTTCAGGCAGATGGGCTATGATACCGGCGCAGCAGAGACCCCGATCATCCCGCTTGTTAATGGGAGAGATGGAGCGGGCATTCATGATGAGGCAAAATACTGGACGACGAAGGAGTATTTGTAAACCCGGTGGTGCCGCCTGCAACACAGGCCGGCCGAAGCATGATCCGTACAAGCTATATGGCTACGCATACTGATGAGATGCTTGACCGGGTTCTCCACCGTTTTCGAAAAAGCCGGGAAAAAACTGGGAGTCATTTAAAGCAGTTTTTGTTTCATTATCGCAAATGCAAATCGAGAAGGTTAATAACCAAGAAACATATTGGACCAATTCATCCGCTTCCCGTGGAAAGTCTATCACGGGAATCCCGATACCAGGTGCCCCATTTTATCAGCGACATGAAGTTCATCCTCGCGTGAAAAGAACCCATTCTTTCGTCATGCAGAAGCAGCCTGCTTCCTCGCAGTCCGTAACGGCGATCTCTCTGGGCAGGATCGCGGCGATCATAGACCGTAATCACATCAACATACACAGAGAACAAGCCGGTTTTTTCGGTTTTTTCGAATGTCTTGACCGATGCCACTATCGCGGGCGGTCTGGGGTAATACTGCTGCAGAATGGCTCAAGGAACGAAACATAGAGGTCATGCGCGGTCCCATGAATCCGTCGACGAACGATGAAATATGATTCCTTCTTGAGGGATTTGATTCGCCGCCTATGATCATGATGACGTACACGCCGCAGTATTATCTGGATCATATGGAACAGTGCGGACTGACGAAGGCCAAGGATCTATACGCCTATATATCCGTCATTAAAGATGTATCCGCGGCAGAACGGCTTGAGAAACTGGCTTCGGCCCTCAAAGCTCGCACACCTGGACTGAAGATCCGTCCGGCGGACATGAAAAACTTCAGGAAAGAACTTGAAGCTGTAAAGGACATCTATAATTCGGCGTGGAGCCATAATTGGGGTTTTGTGCCGATGACCGACCAGGAAATAGAATCCATGGCGAAGCGGTTGAAACCACTCATCGTGCCGGAGCTTTTGATCATGGCTGAGATTAAGGGCAATCCCGTCGGATTTTTCATGGCGATTCCCGACTACAACCAGGTACTGGCCAGGGTCAACGGCAGGCTCGGACCGGCTCAGATTTTGAAATTCTTATGGTATTCGAGGAAGATCTCCGATATACGGGTGCTCACCATGGGCGTAAAAGAAGAGTTCCGAAGAAAGGGAATCGAGGGGCTGCTTTACCTGGAGTCCTTCAAAGCCGCCATGCGCAAAGGGTATGAACGGGCCGAGATGTCCTGGGTGCTCGAGGACAACGATTTGATGAAAAAAGGCTGCGAGCTGATGGGCGGGAAGTTGTATAAGAAGTACAGGATATATGAGAAGAAGATTTGACGACAAACTGGAAATCCTAAGCACGAAATCCTGAATAATATCTAAATCTAAAAACAAGCAATGTGCAGGAGGACTCTGTTATTCTCATTTCGATTTGGTTAGGATTTCGAAATTAGAATTTCGGATTTGACTTTATGAAGCATCTCGGTCGTAAATTTTACCATCTCTTCGGCGGCGTTGGTCTTCTCTCCCTCTATTTTGTTCTTGGAAGAGAAAAGGCACTGATTTTCTATGCCGTGGTGTTCGTCATTGTGCTGGGGCTCGATCTTCTCCGCCTTCGCATCCCGGCAGTCAACCGCTTTGTATTCAACAGATTCAGGAGCTTTGTCCGCAGTAACGAGGAACATAAGCTTACCGGAACACCTGCATATATCCTCGGCATCGGCCTGTCCCTGTATCTCTATAGAACGGATATAGCAACAGCTGCCATCTGCTTTCTGGCCTTTGGCGACGTTGCAGCTACGACAATAGGGGAGCGCTACGGAAAAACAAGGATCGGGGACAAAAGCCTGGAAGGAACCTTTGCGTTTGTTCTGGCGGCTGTTACCGCGGGGTTGCCCTTCCGGCAGCGGGTATAGAGGTAATCAAGCCGATAATACTGGGCGGAGCCGTTGTCGCTGCTGCTGTAGAGCTTGTTTCGTTCCGGATGAACGACAACCTGGCGATTCCACTCGTATCAGGCGCCGCCATGACGCTGCTTGCGAGGATGCCCGGCTGCGCGTAACAGCCATGCCTCTAGAAACGGAGCGAGAAAGACGGCAACAGCGGTCAGGCCAATGCCGGCGATGACGTCGATCACATAATGATACCGCAGGTACACCGTTGAGACCATAAGCGCCGCAGCCACGGGAAGCAGGATTCTGAAAAGGATCTTTTCTTTAACTTCCATGAATAAAAGAGCGACATGAGTGCTACAGCCGTATGACCGCTGGGAAACGCATCGGTCTTATTGTGTTCCAGCCTGTCCAGACCTTCCTGGATTGCTTTTATGAAGGGACCGGCCTGCAAGCTGACCGTCTGGAGATGATCGAGCGTGAACCGGGGCCCGACTGCGGGAACTAGCAGGTACCCGATATAGGAGAGATAGAAGCAGAGAATAATTCCGAAGAGTGACATGTCGAATTCGTCATATCTTTTTTTTGCAACGAGAACGCTTCCGAGCGATACGGGTATAAAGTAATACGAGATATAGGCAAACTGAAGGATTGCCGTCAGAAACGGGTTGATGAACCGTTCCATCCAGACAGTGGGGTGATCTCCCCATAGAGTATAATCGATCCGAATGAGGACATCATCGAATCTGCGTGATGTAATGCCCGGGATGAGGTCTCCCAGGCTGTTAAAGATAATCAAGATCAGAAGAATAGTAAACCCGATATGTATGACGAAAACCAGCGTGGCCTTTTCGTTCCGGGCGCGGTAGAGGGTCAGGCCCAGGATGGCGCCCCCGAGTGCAAAGTAGATGAGCAGGAGCCTGACCGCGGCGGGGTTCGAAGGGGAAAAACAGACAATGGCGATGAGGATCGCGAGGAAAGAGAGCGAGAGAAGTTCGTCGGGGCTGAATTTGAATCGCATAAAAAATTTATACAATAGGACCGGCCAAAAAGCAAGCATTACATGGGAGTGTGGTATAATCGCGGGGTGAATGTGTTTTTGAGGATGGCAATAATCGTCGTCGTTCTGTGCGTTTTCGGGCTTCGACAGGCCTCCGCCGAAACGAAGCTTACTCTCGGAGAATGCATTGAGAGCGCTCTTCAGAAACAGCCGGCGATAAAGGCCGGGCAGGGGGGGTGTCGAAGCGGGACGAGGTCGTGAGACACAGGCAAAGTCTTCATTTTTCCCCCGTCTTGACGCGAGCACCGGCTATGCACACAATCATTCCGGAGGGGGCACAAGCGCATTTGGTGAGACGATCACCAAAAGTTATACAACCAGCCTGACGATAAGCCAGGTTCTGTACGATTTCGGCAGGACGGGCAATGCTGTTGATGCAGCTTTATGGGGAACCCGGTCATCCGAGCGTGAACTGGAGAGGACGGTTCACGACGTAACCCTGAGCGTGAAACAGGCCTTTTTTGCTTTGCTTCAGGCGAAAAAACTCGTTCTTGTTGCGGATAAAACCATCGAACAGAGTGAAAGCCATCTCAGGCAGGCGCAGGCATTCTTTAATGCCGGTTCAAAGCCCCGGTTCGACGTCACACGGGCGGAGGTTGAGGTGAACCAGGCCCGCCTGGGAAAGATCAATGCCGAGAACGCCGTTCGTATCCGGACCATAGCGCTCAATAACGCGATAGGAATCGATCCTGGCAGACCGACTAAGATCGAGGATGCGATTCCTCCGCTGCCCGAACTGCCGCCCATTGATAAGGCCCTTGCCGATGCGCTCACAAATCGTCCGGAACTCTTGAAAGCCGATGCTGACATCGAAGCGGCAAAATCCCTGATACGCGCCGAAGAGGCAAATTATCTTCCGACGCTTTCAGCAAACGGAGCGTATAACTGGGTCAACGGCACATCCGACATGGGACAGATACCGGGCTTCCAAGGAACATTCCAGGGAGACCTTTCAAACAGCTGGAATGCCGGAGTTACGCTCTCTCTTCCCTTGTTTCAGGGAAATTTTACCCGGGGGCGGGTGAGTGAGGCCAGGGCAAACCTGATAGTGGTCCAAGCACAGCGAGCATCGACAAAGCAATCGATACTCCTCGAGGTGAACCAGTCTTATGCTGACATGGAAAGCGCTCGCGTCCGGATCGGAGTGATGGAGAGCTCCCTCCAGAAAGCGCGTGAAAGCCTGGAACTTTCTCTCGGCAGATACCAGGCGGGGATAGGTCCGTATATCGAGGTCACGGATGCGCAATTGTCCGAGGTACAGGCAGAAACGGATTATGTCCAGGCACAGTATGACTATCAGTTGAGCGCAGCGCGCCTTCAAAAAGCAATGGGTATGAGGTAACACGCCCTATCCTGTTCCTGGGCCGGAGGCTAACGTGCCGTCTAAAGAAATTCTCTTTGCTATAAAAATGCCGATTCAATATGTGTGGTCTTTCATGATAGATCGGCGCGAGGTAGGCTGTCTCTTCCCGGGGTGCGTCCGCGTCAAGATCATCAACGATCTTGATTCCGTCTGGACGGTGCGGTTCTCACTCGGCCCGTTCAGCCGTACTCTCGAAATGAAAACGCATACAACGGAAATGATCGAGATGGAAAAGCTGTCATGGGTCGCGTTCGGCGAAAACATGAAAGCCTCAGGAACGGTAGCCCTGAGAAAAATCTCCGACGAGGAAACGGAAATATTCTACCGGATTGAAGGGCATGTGACCGGCCGGTTCAGCATGCTCCAGGACATTGTTGTCGCCGAAAAATTGGGAGAGGTGGCACGGGGTTTTGTGAAAAATATCAGAGAACGGCTGGAAACAAACGTGGAAAAAGATCGATAGGGATAGAAAAACGAAATGGCATTTATTACAAAAAGGAAGCTTTTCTGGATCATTCCAATCATTGTCATTGCCGCTGCAGTCACACTCCTCTCCCGCAAACAACCGGTTTCCGTAAATGTCACTGAATTGAAGCTGGGAGAACTGCGAGTGGTCGTGAACGCTACGACTACCTCTACTGTGAAGTCAGAGACCGAAGTCACCCTCTCAGCGCAGCGGACCGGCAGGATAACCGTGCTCCCGGTGAAGGAAGGCGATATCGTCAAAGCGGGCGCGCTCATTTCGCGGCTCGACCTGACTGAAGAATCCGTACAAAGCGAAAACGTACTTTCTCAGAGCCGGGCGACGTATGAAGAATCGGAAAAGAACCTTAAACGGATCGAGGGCCTTTTTGAAAAAGGCATGCTTGCTCAGCAGGACCTTGATGTCGCCCGCAGGGCCTATGAAGTTGCCAAATCCCAGTACCAGGCTGCGCAGAGCGATGCCGGTGTGAAACGGGATTATTCGGTCATTCGGGCGCCCTTCAGCGGCGTTATCGCCAAGAAATATTGTGAAGTCGGAGAGCTGCTGCTACCGGGGAAACAGATCGTCACCATCGTCAATCCCGAGCGTATTTACGTGCTTGCCACTATCGATGAAGTCGATGTAGGAAGGCTTAAGCTGGGGCAGCCTGTAACAATCGCTGTGGATGCCTTCTCCGGAGATAAGTTTAATGGAAAGGTCGGACGAATATCGCCGATCGTGAGCGGGGGAAAGCTCGAGACGCGGACTGCGGACGTATGGGTATACTTTTCGAAAAAGGATCCGCGGTTAAAGCCCGGGATGTCAGCTGATATCGAAATTCTCATTACGACGGCGGAAAACGTTCTATCAGTTCCGTCACAATGCGTTGTAGAACGCGACGGCAAAAAACAGGTTTTTGTAGCTGAAGGAAAATCGGTCCGGCCGGGCTCGACAGCCACCGCAAGTTTGGCGCCGGTTGAGACCGGAGAAACGAACTGGACCTTCACGGAAATCACGAAAGGCCTTACAGTCGGTCAATATGTCATTACCACTCCCGAGGCGGAAGGGCTCAAGGACGGGGTGAAGGTGAAGATAGAAGAGAGTAAATGATGCAAATTCAAGCTCATTTGTCATTTCGAAGTAAAGAGAAAGATGAAGATGGCTTGGTTTCGATAATCCGAATGATTTAAGCAATTTTGGATGAGGATAGGATCCGTTTTTTCGAAACAAATGCGACTCTGGAACTAAAACAGATTTCTCCCTCTGGTCGAAATGACAAGAGAGTGATAGAACTTTCCAATATAACCAAGACCTACCGCATGGGGGAGGTGCTCCTTCCTGTTCTCTCCGGCATTTCGCTGACCGTTCAGGAGCGGGAATTGATCGCCATCATGGGGCCTTCTGGCTCGGGGAAATCGACACTGATGAACATCATCGGCTGCCTGGACCGTCCTACCTCCGGAAGCTATCGTTTCGAAAACCGTGCAATAGATGCCATGAACGATGATGAACTTGCTGCGGTTCGGAACAGAAAAATGGGATTCGTATTTCAGACGTTCAACCTTCTTCCCCGATTTTCCGCGCTCAAAAATGTCGAAGTCCCGCTCATCTACAGCGGTATCCCTTCGCGTGAACGGAAGGCCCGCGCCGTGCCGCTCCTGCAGAAAGTAGGACTCGCCGAACGACTGGACCATAAGCCCACGGAGCTTTCCGGCGGTCAACAGCAGCGCGTAGCCATAGCCCGGGCGCTCGTAAATAATCCGCCGCTTCTGCTTGCCGATGAGCCCACTGGAAACCTTGACAGCCGCTCAGGCGCCGATATCCTTACCATTCTTTCGGACTTGAACAAGCAGGGTGTGACGATAATCATCGTTACCCATGATCAGAGTGTGGCAGCACAGTGCAAGCGGATTATTACGCTGAGGGACGGACAGATTGTAAGCGACGAAGCGCGAGGCTGAAGCTGTCTAGAAATGACATGAAAATCGAGGCTTATTTGCCACGGATTAACACGGATTTACACGGATTAAAGAAGAAGAACTCTTTTGATTTTATCCGTGTTCATCAGTGCGCCCGCGGCTAAAATGGTCTGTTTTGGCTCGGGCTTGTCCGGGTCAGGGTAACTTGACTATGAATTTTATCGAAACAATCAGGGTGGCCTTCGAGGCGATCCTTTCAAACAAGGTCCGGTCAGGGCTTACCATGCTCGGTGTCATCATCGGTGTAATGGCCGTGATCCTGCTGGTATCGATCGGCGAAGGAGCGCGGCTCTATATCACCAAAGAGCTTACGGGACTCGGCACGAATCTTCTCATCATTACCCCGGGAAAGACGAGCACCAGCGGCGGCTTTCATCCTCCGTCAGCGGGCACGGTCCGCAAACTTACGTACGATGACGCGCTGGCGCTGAAAAGGCGCGCCTGGCTCCTGACCGACGCGGTCCCGCTTGTGTTCGGGACGGGCAAGATAAAATATCAGAACCTCGGTCGGGATGTAATGATTATCGGCGCTACACTGGAATTCCAGCGGGTCAGGAACCTTTTCGTGGATACCGGAAATTTTATCTCTCAGTCGGATGTGGATTCCAAGGCAAAGATCGTGGTGCTCGGAGCAAAGGCCAAAGCGGAACTCTTCGGCGACCAGAACGCTCTCGGCAGGGTGGTGATGCTCTCTGACGCCCGATACCGGGTCGTCGGCGTGATGCGGAAGAAGGGAATGAGCCTCGGCATGGACCTTGACGATATTGTATACATACCAGTCACCAGCGGCCAGGAACTCTTTGATACGGACGCGCTCTTCGAGATCATCGCATCCACGCCGCGTTCCGAAGATACAGACCGTGCCGTAGCGCAGATCAAGGACGTTCTCATGAAGCGCCATGCGCACAAGGAGGATTTTACGATCCAGACACAGGGAGCGATTCTTTCGACCATGAATACGATCTTGGGCGTGCTTACCGCGGTATTGGGGGGCATCGCCGGCATATCGCTTCTGGTAGGAGGCATCGGCATCATGAATATCATGCTCGTTTCGGTGCGTGAGCGCACCCGCGAGATCGGGATCCGCAAAGCTCTGGGCGCACGCAACCGCGACATTATGGCACAGTTCATGATAGAAGCGATGACGCTTTCAGGCGCCGGCGGAATCATAGGGATCATAATAGGCGTCGGTATCGCGCTTATGATCCCTCTCTTCATCGATGTTCTGCCAACCAGTGTTTCAGTCTGGTCAATTGCGATGGCCTTTTCCTTTTCAGCGGCAGTGGGAGTGTTTTTCGGTGTTTATCCCGCGCGCAAAGCCGCACTTCAGGACCCTATTCAGGCGCTCAGGTACGAATAGACCCATTTGCTCTTTCATCTGGTTATAACGTGTTTATTTAAGCTTATTGGACTACAAGATTTCTCGCTTCGCTCGAAATGACAGAAGAGGGCCTGCACGGGGATTCTGAACGAGATAAGCAACGGGGGCCCTTCAGCCCCCGTTGCTTGGTTCTATCGGTCGAGCGATACCGTCTTTGTAACGGAGTGAATCGGGTACTTATTCTCGGGTTTGACTGCCTCATACGACAGTTCGACGGTGACGTCAATCGTTCTTACGTTTTTCGGAAGGTCGAACTCGATGGTCTCTTTTCTGGCTTGTGCAGGCTGAAGGCTTGTATCCCGGATATTAGCGGTCTTCCACTGGGCGCCGTACTTCATCTTGGTATCGCGGCAGTTTGTCGCCTGGGGATGATAATGCTTCTCGATTTTGCCGATTTCTTTTCCGTCCGGTGATTTTGCGGTCACGACCATGACCACTCTGTTATGGGACGGTCAGCCGTCCGGGATTCGGTGACCAGCGCTTGTAGTTATCGTGGTATTCACCACGACTTTCGGATGCAGGTCTCCTGCTTTTCGCAGCCACTCATATCCCAGTGTCTGAACATCGAGGTTGATTGCCTTTGCCAGAAGTTCCGACGTCTGCTTATCGTCATTGAAATTGGGCGCGATAAGGTGGTCTCCCTTGGCCATGTGGCAGTCCTGGCATCTCTGGGAGGCCCCGGAAGGAATGTAGGAGTGGAGATAGCTTCCGTAGAGATTAGCGCACTGGAATGCCTGGTCGAATTCAAGGTTCGGACCGAGCCCGTGGCACTGGCCGCAGAAGACCGAGTCCGTCATGATTGCGCTCTTTTTCACGGATGTGAAAGTCTTGTCCGGATGAGAGGCAACATCCTTTTTGCTGTAGAGAACGCCTTTCTCGGGTTCGCCGAGCTCCCGTTTATGTATGATGGCCTTGGTGTTGTGGCAGACGACGCAGGTGATCTGAAGCTTCGCAACTTTTGCTTTTGCGTCATTTTTTGCCTTGTCGGAAGCCTTTTCATCAGCAGCTATCAGCAGAGCTTCGGTCAGCTCGACTGCCACCGAATCCTCAGCAGAGATGACGGCATGCGGAAGATGACACTTGAAACACGGATAATTCGCGATAGTTGCTTTTTTGGGATCGTCCGGAGAGAAAGCCGTCGCCCCTTTTTTAGCGAGCGGGGTCAGCATCAATCCTCCCTTTACGCCCATCAGCGGTCTTGCATGGTGCGACTTTTCCCATTGCGAGTAAATCCCGGCATGGCACTTCTTGCAGCCGGAAGAATCGTACATCGCTGCCAGTTGATCGATGGTCTTGGCCTTTTCCGCTCCGACAGCCGTCAAGGGCAATGCAGCGATAAATAGAAATAGACATGTACTGAGAACCTTCATTGCGACCTCCTCGTTAATTGATGATTCTCTTATTAATCGACCAGTATATTTATTGATGTTTCAGAATGTTGAATTAAATGCGGTTCAGCCTCAAGTCACCTCCCTTCTTCACTGCTGGGATGGAAAATGTTGAATAGTTACAAGCAAAGCATACTTTCAGTATAACGGATTATTGAAGCTCCGTCAGCCAGCCGTTGAGATAATGGGATATGAGAATAGTAATGGAGAAGGGAGAAGAGGCGCTGTGGCTGTCAGAATTGATGTGCTGCACTTTGAAGTGCGGTCAGGGGAATAAAATACTTTCCTTTATCAGTCCTGCCTTCTATCTTGATCGGATAGCAGCCGCCCAGGCCTTTTTCAAGTTTGTAAACGGAAAATGTCATGTCGCAGTCTTTGCAGACTACCGTGCCGTTCTGGTATTTATAACCGCGTTTTTGAGGATAGCAGCTCGTGCATGCGTCGAGAAAGGAAACGGCTTTGCTGTTCAAAAGAATCGTGAAAAAATTGATTTTCTTGCCCTGAAATGTGCATGTATAGAACTTCGGAAGTTCGGGCTGCAGCACGGAAAGATCGATAACAATATTCGTTTCGCTCACGTCAGGCCCCGGGTAAACGGCCTGACGTGAGCAGGAAACGAGTGTTATAAGCAGACAGAAAAGAAGCAAAATGGTTGATGAGACATTTATCCGCTGGTTGTTCATTCCGCAATATTATCCCGGATTTTCACGTTCGACAAGAAGAAAAAGCCGGCCTTCAGTTATTCTGAGCTCCTTCGGATATCCATGCACGGATGGCCTTGTAATCCGTATCATCCGCCGTCCAGAAGGTGCCGCCGGGATGTATGCAAACACCGGCCGGTTGTATTAACGCCTTGGTAAGGACCGGACTGGCATCAGGATTCGACTGATAAGGGAGGGTGAGTGCTTTTATCCCTGTCTTCGTAATCGTGGTTGTGACCCCGCTTACAAGCGCTGCTACAGTCGAACCGTCATAGGACTGGAAATCCATTCCCTGGCTGTAATCGATCGATGTTGTTGAGCTGTTCGTAAGCGCGAGACTGCTGGTATTCGTTGAGGCCGTCAGCACGTCGCTTATGGTTGCGAGTCGAGTAGTAGTAGAGCCGGGGACATGGCACGGCGCGCACTTGGTCTTGAATATGGGGAGAATATGCTTCCGGAAGCTCAAGCCAGATGCAGGATAACTTGCGAAGTACTCTTTCGCGAAGCCCACGCCGCTCCGGTGGTCCCGAACGCGGAATGGTGCATGTTGCAGCCCATTCTGGAGCGCTCATTCCGCCGATCGGCGCGATCGTGACCATGTGGCGAACTGTTCCGTCCGGATTTTTTACCCAGGCCTTGTATTCCCATGTCATGGGCAAGGTCGTGTTCGCAGGCGTCACGGACCCGTCTGCATTAACCGTTATAGTATGTCGGTTATACCGCTGTGACTCGAGACGGAGTAGGGGTTGCCTGCGATCGGGGTATAGGTCCAGAAGTTACCCGCTTCGTTGGTGGTCATGCTGATGACCTTGCCGCTTATATCCTGGAGAATGACTTCGGCGCCCTTCAGCGTTCTCCTGGCCGCACGGTCCTCGTAAATCGTGCCGCCGATTGTGAACGCGTAATTTCCGGCCTTGCCGTTCGGCGTATGGCACATGCCGCAGTCCTCGCCCGCATTGTGCAGACCTATCCCGGCCCCGTTGTCCTTGCCAGGGACATGGCTGGTCGGGGCAGCCAGATATTTCATTCCCTCCGCATTAAACGATGGATTGTAGGTAACGGCTTCTCCATAGAGAAAGCTGACTGATGCCAGCCCGATGAACGTGATTATTAAAAAAGCTATTAATTTGTTTGTCATGATACATGCCTCCTGATATTTATTTATCCCTCTTGTCATTCCGAAGGAGCGGAGCATCTGTGGTTCAATCTTTCTCAAACTAACGATTGGAACGTGCATTTCTCGCCGCGCTCGAAATGACAGAACTGGATTTTTAATTGCCATCAGTTTCAGGTTAATGGCAATCACCGCTGCCGCCTGTTGAACCGCCGCTGCTTCCTCCGGAAACAGCCTCACCTGTCGCCGCATCCACCATGTCCACACCGCCTGTGTCGGCGTTTGAGCGGGGTGCGCCTATTGCGAGTATTCCGCCGCTGGTAGCTGCGAGAGACGCGCCGTACGCCTGGTCCTTAACCTTGCCGTTGAATGCTGTTGCCGCTGCAAGGGTGGCCGATGAGGTGACATCCTTCCCCTTGAAAACATACACCTTCCCGCTCAGGATGTTCTGACCGGACCCGATGTAACATCCGCCATCGGTGCGCCAACGGCAAAATCGCGTTTTCCGTCAGCGTCGATATCGCCCAGCGCCGCGATTGAAGCTCCGAACCGGTTGAAAATCCTCCGCCGTCGATCCGGACCATGAGCGCTGCAGGCGCCGAGTCGACAGTCACCGTCCCTGTTGCGGAACCTTTAACGATATAGACGCTCCCCGTGTCTCGATATGTGTTGATGACCGCATTCGGCGCACCGATTGCGATTTCCTGCTCTCCGTCCGCATCGATGTCCCCGATCACGGCGATCGCTTTGCCGAAGCCGGATGCGCTGCTTTTAATCGTGATGTTCGGGCAGATCGATGGACGGGGTGAATGAGGAACCACCGAAGTAGACGAGGACTTTGCCGCTTGCCGAAAACAGCAGGTCTGCCGCGCCGTCACCATTCACGTCTCCTGACGCTACAACCGAGCCAATCGATTTATTTGTTGAAGAGGCATAAAGCTTTACCGGATTCGTGAAATCCTGGCGCCGTTGCGCTCAGGAAGACGTATACTGCTCCGCTTTGATAAAGCGCGGGATCATTCGTGTTGAACGGCGCTCCCACAACCAGATCCGTGATCCCGTCAGCGTTCAGGTCGCCCGCTGCAACGGAAACGCCGAATTTATCCATCGGCCCTTCGCCCGACACGGTTTTTATTATCTGGCCGTTGCTTCCACCCTTGAAAATGGGACACTTCCGCTGAGCGATACCTCCGTCCCGTCCCCGTGAATAGCGCCGACTGCGAAATCTGCTTTTTCGTCTCCGTCAACATCGCCAAGGTTGGCAACGGAATAGCCGAAATTATCGCCGCCCGTCAAAACCAGGTACGGAATTGTGCTGTAGCCAGATGTGTTGCCCTTGTAAACCAGGAGCGCTCCTGTCTCTGGCCTGATATTGCAGATGCATAGGGAGCGCCCACTAGCTTGTCTGTAATGCCGTCTCCGTCCACGTCCGCGAATCCGACGGCCTGGCCCTGCTTGCTGCCCGCCAGATTCAGGCTCGCCTGACCGGCGCCTGAGTTTGATTTGCTGCAGCCCGATATGCCGAGGCCCACTATGGACAGCGCTATAAATAACGCAATTATTCTCGTCATACATTTCTCCTTTTTTTAGAAACGATATGAGACTCCGGCAATAGCCAGCCAGGTCGATACAAGCTGGATGCCGTTCACCTTTTCCCATACCGGCACTTGTATCTTCATGTCGAACGATGTCCCTGTGAACGGAAGAACCTGAACGCCTGAAGAGAACCAGAGGCTGTTTCCCCCTGTATTCGCAGGGTCATCCATGAGACTGCTGTTCAAAACCGGGTCGTAATAACGCCCGTTCCTGTCGCTCGCCTTGCCCGTCGTGAGACCGGTGAGGCCGAGAGTCAGATTAAACTCCCTGGACACTGAGTAGGTGCCCGCAGCGTTCAAAGCAAGCGAATTACCGAACTTGTAGCCCTCACTGTTTCTGGTAGCGAGTTGATATGTTCCATCAGCCTGGAAGAGCAGGGAGTTCCACATTTTCGTGTAGATGAGTGATACCAACGGATCCCAGGAGCCGGTGCCTGGCTGCATATGCGCATGAATCAACTTCCCTCCGGCAGTTCGTTCCGTTGAAGAACCTGTCGGTGTTTTTATTCCCAGCCCGATGGTTATCGCGTCGCTCGGCCGGATTTCCCGGTCTGTGTAGAGACGATATAACCCCATAACGGTTGCATCACCCGGACCGGATGTCGATGGCATGGTCATGTCCGTCCAGCCAAGCATCATACCGTTGCTCGATGTCATGTCCATGGTATTCCTGATGTAGGGGACGGAGACAAAGGCCTTAAGCCTTGAGGTAAAACCATACCCGGCTGTCAACGTATACCTGATCATGTCCATCGAGAGCGGTAAAGAAGTGTACGTTGTTCCATCCTGCTTCCGGTACGTCGCTGCTTCATCAACCGACCGGCTTGACGCGCCTTCCATAAAACGGTCCATCCGGCTGAAGCTGTAATTAAACTGCACCGAAAGCTCTTCAGTCCCGGGAGCGGCTACTCCTGACAGACTCTCCTGGACCCCGCTTGATAACTGACAACAAAGCCCGGACGCGTGGGCAGTGCTGATGGAAGAACAGAAACAGAATGTAAGCAACGAGACACTTGTAATAAATCTCATTTTCTAATCTCCAATATTCTTATTGCCAGGAGCATAAAACAGTTGCAGAGAGTTCCCGAAGTGCCGCCGTTCACTTCACCTTCGACAGGCTCAGGGTGAACGGAGGGGAAGTCTGCGGCAAAGCATCCGCACGTCACACACGGGCAGAAAACGCAGCTCTGCCGCACTTCTCAGTAAAAAGGTTATTGTTCGAGGAGATTAAGAAAGAGATGCAGGGGGACGTTCAACGTCAAAGCAGAGGATGGACGTTTTATCGTCAAGGTCGAATGCTGCGGCAGTAAATGCTTTTTCAAGGGGAATGACGAGACCGAATTCAGAGGAAATATATGGCAAGTCAGAGGTTGTTGCAACCGGAGAAGAGTGGCAGACGTCGAGCGCGTTGAGGGAGACTTCTCCCGCTGTATAAGTCGTGAATGATCCTCCGGTCGTGATTATGGAAAGACCGATGACCATAATAATGAGAAGAGAAATAAGTCGCACACGATGACCATACAATAAACGAATCGAGGGTGTCAATGTAAAATTAAAATTATAGATGTTATATAAACCATGACTTTCCCCTGCCGAACTTGACAAACATCACTGCTCCATGTAACAATCATTCCGCGAAGATCGACCTTAATAGCCTGAAGACGTAAGGAGGAGATCATGACTATTGGTAAAAAAAGTGTCACCATTGCTGCGATTTTTGCCTCGTTTACTCTTCTCAATGTGTCTCTCCCTGCAGCCGGCCGCGACGATTCCGGAACGAAACATACAGTCCCAATTCGTTTCAATGCCCGGGCCGGGCAAAAAAATATCGATAGGGAATGACGCATACCTGCTTTATAGCTTTGCCGAGAAACCCAAAATGGGAACGGTAATTTTAAAAGTGCAGGTCTTTAACAAGGCAGGCGAAAAAGAAACTTCCCTGCAGATTATGGGCGATTCAGGAATGCCTTCGATGCGCGGGGCTCATGATACGGGCGATCGCCCGTTCCAGATCTCGAAAAATAAAGATTATCTTCTCCCGATCAGTATCGTGATGCCTGGAGAGTGGGAAATACGAGTTACCGTGACCAAAGCGGGAAAGGTCATCTTCAGAGGCAGCCACCGGTTTGATGTTTAACATGAACAGGCATGGCAGGCTTTTTTTCTGCCTTTGTATTTTCTTATGGAGCCGGACATCTCAGGCAGACGATCATCTGCTATATTTTGAAGCACAGGAAATTTTCGGGTATTCATCGGCGCTCGATAAAACAATTCCGTACTCGTCAAGCCGTAACTCCGTGATGCAGAAACCGAGCCTGGGCTTTGACTACCTTCAGCGGTTTTCCGGCGATTCCGGCGATTTTGCTGTCTTCGCTCTTCAGTACCGGCTTGCGCTCACTCAGATCGCACGGACCAGCAGCGGTGCCTCCGCATCGGCATCGGTACAGGGGCCGCAGGAGCCAATAGTCATCTGCCATAAAACCGAAGATCAGGCACCGGCATACAAATCCGGATCGGATGCGCCCGAGTTTGAACACGACGGCTATAAAACTGAGCATCAGGTGTACAATGCCTATTTAAAAGTTAAGACGCCGTGGAGCTCTGTATGGCTGGGTCACAACGGGCCGGCCTTCGGTCTGTCGTCGTATCTCGACAGCCACGGCCATCTTCTTTCGACGCTCGGAATGCGTTTTGGTTATGACCGAGACTGGGGTATCGGGACAAGCAAAGATCTGGAGTGGGGTGACATTTCCGCGAGCATTACGACCGGGTCGGGGATGCCGTTTTATACGGGCAGGAGGGGAATTCCGTTCAATAGTCACTCTATGGCGGCTTCAAGGATATCTTATGGTGTATTAAGCCGTGATAATTTTTCGACCGGATTTTCTTTGGCAAGCGGTAGGACACTGAATACAGTGGGATACACGCTCGTGGACCGGGAACCGCGGCGAATGCAGTTAGCCGGTACCGACGTTACCCTTCTCAGGGACAACCTTGAACACCGTATTGAGCTCTACCATGGTGAGTGGCTTGGAAACAGCCTCAATGCTGTCTCGTACCGGTTGGGAATAAATCTTGACGACGAAGGGCGATATAAAATAGAAGCCCAGCCCGTGTACTCGAAATTCGCGGGAGAAAAGGATAGCCAGGGCTCGCTCTGTTTTTCGGTCCGGGCAACTTCGAATCTGACCGTCAGAACGGAGTATCTGTACGACAGCCTCTTGAATGAAAACAGGTTCCTGCTGCAGCTCTATCTCTACCATCCGATATAAATAGCCATGAAAGGGCGATAGAGGGATATGACTTCCGACAAAAAAAGTTATCCGGGATTTCATTCTTATGCCTTCGCCGGAACGGCCCTTATTGTAATGCTGGTCTGCTGTCAGGCGGCATGGGGCGCTGTCGGATGCGACCTGAACGACCCTGATCGTGATGTTGCAAGGCTTTTCCCCGGGTCAACCGGCTACAAGACGCTCTATGTTTCGGTCCTGCAGAAGGGGGGCGAGAAACTTCTTGCAGCAATAGAAGCGGGCCTTGGGGACACGTTCCATGGCCTTTATGAAACGATCGAGATTCCCTATACGGTCTATGAAATTTACACGAATAAAAAGAAGGTCGGATGCATTCACGGGGTGAACCAGAAAGGGCAATTCGGCGGCATTCAGGTTTTTCTCGCACTCGACCCGGAAGGAACCATCACGGCGTTCTATGTCCAGAAGATGACGAGTCAGTATGCCGGGAAGATACGCGACGCGAAATTCGGGAAACAGTTCATCGGCCTTACCCTGCGCGATTTTGAGCAGTATGATGTGCCCTCGGGAAAAGCCTCGGGCAAGGTCGCGGAAATAACGAATCCGGCGCCTGCAGCAGAGGCCGACTTCAAGGCTGCCCTGCGGGCAACCAAGAAGAACCTGGTTTTGATGACTGCATTCGGCTATATTCCCGCATTACCTAACCCGGTCAAGCCGGAAAAGCTGGTAGCCACAGACGACACCGAGAACACAGAGGGAAACAAAAAATAAAAAATAGATGAATTTAGTAACTGCTCAGCTTGGCCGAGGCTAACAGGTTTTGACCTGAGTAGTGACAGAATTTATTAATCTTTTTAGACTTTCCTTTGTGTCCTCTGTGCTCTCTGTGGCAAATATTTTCTTTCCATTTTGGGTGAACGCCTAAGGACAAGGTCTCTCCGCAATGATGACCAAATTTGAATTCGCCTATAAGAACCTGCTCCGGAAAAAAATCCGCAGCGTACTCACTCTCATCGGCATCGCGCTTTCCGCATGGATATTGGCTAGCCTTCTCGGGTTCAGTCACGGCTTTGAAACCGCTCTGAACAAGGACATCGACAACATGGGCTTCCAGATGATGCTGATGGCCAAGGGATGTCCGTATGAGGCTGCGACGATGATGCTGAAGGGCGGCACCGGGCTGAAATACGTAAATCAGTCGATATGCGCGACAATCAGGAAAGAACCGGGTGTGGAGAAAATAACCCCGATGCTAATGCAGGCTGTGTTCGACCCGAACAAGGGCGAAAACGGAGGCATTGCCGCCTATCTCGGCGTAGAACCGCAAAGTTTCAGCGAGCTGAAGACTTTTTTCAAGTTCAGGCAGGGCGGCTGGTTCACGAAAACCGACTCATACGAGGCCGTAATGGGATACGAGGCTGCGGAGCTTGAACAGCGGGAGGTCGGGGACCTGATCCTGATTCCCGAAAAAAACGCGCAATTCAAGGTTGTCGGAATCCTGAACAGAACAGGCACCCAGGACGACGGAACAATTTTTGTGCCTCTTGTGACCCTGCAGGCCCTGTTCTCCAAAAACGAGCAACTGACGACGATCGGGGTCAAAGTTAAAAAGGATGCGGACGCCGGCCGGATCGAAGAAAAGTTCTACTCACTCCCCGATATCCAGGTGGTCAGCCTCGCGCAGGTAAAACAGACGATCCTGTCGCTGGTTTCCACTGCGAAAGTACTCGTCCTTTCGATCGCGCTCATTGCAATCCTGATTGCCATGGTAGGAGTGATCAACACCATTCTGATGTCCGTGCATGAACGGTTTCAGGAAATCGGCATTTTGAAGACTATCGGCGCCATGCCATGGGATATTTTCCAGTTGGTTTGGATCGAAACGCTGCTTCTCTGCGTAAGCGGAGGAATTCTCGGCGTAATCCTTGCGATGATTTTGTCGGGGCTGACGGAATTGATGATACGGAATATCCTGCCGTACTCGCCCACGGGCGGCCTTGTCGTGATCGATGCAAAACTTGTACTGATTACTCTCTTTGCCGTTATCGGCACGGGACTTCTCAGCGGGCTCTATCCGGCCTGGAAAGCGGGCAGAATCAGACCGCTCGAGGCGATCCGGAGCGAGGTGAACGGATGAACCGGAACGACCTTTCCCTCGAAGCAACAAACCTGACCAAAGTCTATCGCCGCGGAAACGAGGAGATCAGAGCGGTCGATGACGCGTCGCTCTGCATCAATAAAGGCGATTTTGTTTCCTTTATCGGCCCTTCGGGCTCCGGAAAGACCACTCTAATCAATCTGCTCGGCTGCCTCGATAACCCGACATCCGGAGGGCTGGTATTGGGCGGAAAGACGATTTTCGGAGCCGAAAACCACGCGCTGACCGAAGGCAAACTGACCAAAATCAGAAGAGAAATATTCGGCTATATCTTTCAGAATTTTTATCTGCTTCCCACTCTGACGGTGATCGAGAATATCATGCTGCCGCTCACCTTCTATTGCAGGCCGGCAGTAAAAGAAAAAGCGCAGGGACTCCTGGATCTTCTCGGGATCGACCACCGCAGGGACCATCTGCCGGGCCAGATCTCCGGCGGCGAGATGCAGAGGGTTGCGATAGCGAGAGCGCTGGTAAATTCACCGGAAATACTTCTGGCTGACGAACCTACGGGAAATCTCGACACGAAGCGGTCAACCGAGATCGTTCAGATTTTGAAAGATCTTTCCCGGAAGTCCGCTTTGACCGTTATCATGGTCACGCACAACCTCGAATTGGCCCGCACGGCGGACCGCGTCTTCGAAATGAGAGACGGCCGGATCATGCGATCCTGACAATGAATTTTATCAACCGCCTGCACCCCAAGTTGCTCCTTTCTTGTCTGATTATCAAGTTCCTGGTTGACACCCATCTCCAAATACTGTAATTTTAACTATGAACGGAATTGTGCTTGCAGGCGGCGAAAACAGGCGCATGGGCACAGATAAGGCGTTTCTGAAGATCGCCGGAACGTACATGATCGACCATGTATTGCAGGCTCTCAGGAGGGCAGTCAACCGTATCATCATCGTTACCAACTCTCCGGAAGCCTATGCCCGGTATGGCGTTACCGTTGTCGCTGATGTGTATGACAAAAGGGGTCCGCTTACCGGCATCTATTCCGGCCTTCTGCAGTCAGACGACGAGTACAACTTCGTGGCTGCCTGCGACATGCCTTTTCTGAATCCCGGGCTTATTTCCTATATGGCCGGTCTGACCGGAGAATACGATGTTGTCCTTCCCAGGATCGGCGAGTTTGTGGAGCCGCTCCACGCCGTGTACCGCAGGGCGGTAATGACGGTCATCGACAGCCAGATCAGGAGCGAACAACGGCAGATCCAGCGGGCGCTTGAAGGGCTCCGGCTGCGGTACGTGACGGAAAATGAAGTAGACCGTTTTGATCCAAAGAGGCGGTCGTTTATCAATCTTAATACACCCGAGGAGTACGAGGAGGCAACATGTTCGGACTTGGAATGCCGGAACTGATCGTTATCCTGGTAATTGTGCTGGTTATTTTCGGCGCAAACCGTCTGCCGCAGCTCGGCGAAGGTCTTGGAAAAGCCATTAAGGGATTCAAAAAAGGAATTTCCGGCGATGGTCAGGACGAGGCCGGTAAAAAAGAGAACAAGGGTTAACCGGCAGGCCCGCTCCAATGAAGTGGGTCCTGTCTGAATGCGACGAGGCTGCAGCGGCGTCCCTTGTCAGGGATCTGGGGCTGCATCCTCTTATCGCAAGGCTGATGGCCGGCCGCGGGATCTGTGATCCCCCGGCAGTGCGCGAATTTCTTTCCTGCGACCTGTCATCGCTGTCCGATCCCGGAATTTTTCTCGGGATGGACAGGGCAGTCGACCGCATTAAAAAAGCGGTCATGGACAGGGAAAAGATCGTCATCTACGGGGACTACGATGTAGACGGCGTGACAGGGGCTTCGCTCCTGTATCTGGCCTTGACGGCCTGCGGCGCCCTCGTAGAATGCTACATACCGGAAAGACTGTCCGAAGGATATGGACTCAATTCCGGGGCCTTGAAAAAAATCAAAGCTTCAGGAGCCGGTCTGGTCGTTACCGTTGACTGCGGCATCACGTCCCTGCCCGAGGCCGGGCTTGCAAGCTCTCTGGGCCTCGACCTTATCATCACCGACCACCACGAATTTCCAAATTCGAAACTCGAATCCCGAAGCAGCAGCGATGCATCAGTACCCGGGAATTTCGATTCAGATAACTCCTTACCCGCTGCATACGCGGTTCTGCACCCGTCACTATTTGTCCCCGGAGTTTCTTCCCGCGTCCGGGATGACGTGGCCGGCCTTACAGGCGTGGGAATCGCGTTCAAACTGGCCCAGGCGCTTTTGGCAGGAAGCGCCGCGGATGCCGGGACGGTTCTGTCGTATCTCGACCTCGTGACCCTCGGGACCGTAGCGGACGTGGGCAGGATAACCGGAGAAAACCGGGTACTCGTAAAACACGGACTGGAGCGTTTGTCGAACAACGGGGACCAGAGGCCCGGCATCTCGGCCCTCAGGGAGGTCACCGGCCTGGATGGCAAAAAAATTACCGTGGGTACCGTCGGCTTTACTCTTGCTCCGCGAATAAACGCGAGCGGAAGGCTGGAGAGGGCGGATACCGCATTCCGGCTGCTCACGACCAATTCCCGGGAAGAGTCGCGCAGCCTCGCCGCAGCGCTTGACCGGGTGAACCGCGAACGCCAGTCAATCGAAGAGATCATCTGCGAGCAGGCAAAAGAACTCTGTATAAAAGAACATACGGCCGCCCCGGGCGCTTTTGTTCTTGTATCCGACGCCTGGCACCCGGGTGTAATCGGGATCGTGGCATCAAGGATTGTTGAAGAGTTTTATCGGCCGACGGCGCTTATCTGCGTCAAGGACGGCGTCGGCAAGGGGTCGGCAAGAAGCATCCCGGGCTTCGACCTGTACCGGGGGTTCACGCACTGCAGCGATCTGCTCCTCGGGTTCGGAGGGCACAAATATGCAGCAGGTTTCACCATCTCGGAGGACCGCATATCCGACTTCCGCGAACGGCTCTGTACAGTCGTTATGGATGCCATGGGCGCACAGGGGTTTACGCGAACACTGATGGTTGACGGCGCCGTATTGCTTGAGGATCTTACGATAGAGCTTCTGAGGGAGATCGAGAAACTGGCGCCGTTCGGACCCGGAAATCCCGAGCCCAGGCTGGGTGTGCGCGGGCTCAAGCTCGTATCGACCCGGATTGTCGGGGCAAAACATCTTAAGCTGCGGCTGAAATCCCCGACCGGGCTTACGATCGATGCTATAGCGTTTAATCGGGCCCAACAGCTGGGCAGGCGCCTTCGCGACGGCATGCGCGTCGCGGCAGTTTTCACGCCGCGTGTAAATTCCTGGAACGGAAACATCGCGGTGGAACTCGAGATTAAGGACCTTAAAATCGAAAGATAAGTTTCCCAAGAGAAATCCGCAGATTTCGCAGATGGTCGCAGATTCAGAATCCTGGAAAATTTATTTTTTAATCCGTGAAATCTGTGTAATCCGCGGATAAGATCATAAACTATTTATGCCTCCCATTCGGCTTGAAGACATAGTTGAACGGATACAGCAGTATCATCCGGACGCCGACGTCAATCTGTTGAGGCGCGCCTATATCTTTTCCGCAAAGGCGCACCAGGGGCAGACACGTCTCTCGGGAGAGGCCTATCTCATCCACCCCATCGAGGTCGCGGCCATTCTGGCCGGCCTCCAGCTGGATGCGGCGACCGTGGCGGCAGGCCTCCTGCACGACACTATCGAAGACACTCCCGCTGAACCCGGAGAGCTCACGGCCATATTCGGCGAGGAAGTGGCCATGCTCGTCGACGGCATGACGAAGATCAGCCGCATGGAGCTTCAGAGCAGCGAACAGCGCGAGGCGGACAATTTCCGCAAGATGATCGTCGCCATGGCGAAGGACATCAGGGTGATCCTCATCAAGCTTGCCGACCGCCTTCACAACATGCGCACCCTCAAATCGCTCCCGCCGGAAAAACAGAAGCGAATCGCCCGGGAAACCCTCGACATTTACGCGCCGCTCGCAAACCGCCTCGGTATTTCCAAAATCAAGACGGAGCTCGAAGACCTCTCGTTCATGTACCTGAATCCGGAGGCATACCAGGACCTCGTTCAAAAAGTAAACCGGCGCCGCATCGAACGGGAGTCCTATATCAACGAGCTGATCGAAATCATGCGCAGCCAGCTTGCGGAGCACGGTTTCAAGGGCGAGGTGAAGGGCCGGCCCAAGCATTTCTACAGCATCTACCAGAAGATGCTGAAGCAGGGGATATCCTTCGATGACGTCTACGACCTGAGCGCGATCAGGATCATCACGGACACCAAGGTAAACTGCTATGCGATCCTCGGCCTCATTCATTCGCTCTGGACGCCGGTGCCCGGCCGGTTCAAGGATTTTATCGGCGTCCCGAAGTCCAACCTCTATCAATCGCTTCATACCACTATTATCGGCCCCAAAGGCGAGCGTGTCGAATTTCAGATCCGGACCGACGAAATGCACCGTATTGCCGAGGAAGGGATTGCAGCGCACTGGCGGTACAAGGAAAAATCAGCCGTCAGCCAGCGTGAAGAACAGCAGTTTGCGTGGCTGAGGCAGCTGCTGGAGTGGCAGAGGGACCTTCCGGATGCCAAGGAGTTCATGGAGACGGTCAAGGGGGACCTCTTCCCGGACGTGGTTTACGTGTTTACGCCGAAGGGAGACGTACGCGAGCTGCCGCAGGGCTCAACCCCGGTGGATTTCGCCTACACGGTGCATACGGACATCGGCCACCAGTGCGTGGGCGCAAAGGTCAACGGCAAGATCGTGCCGCTCAAGCATATACTGCACAACGGAGACAAGATCGAAGTCGTCACCCAGACCGGCCATACGCCGAGCAGGGACTGGCTCAAATTCGTGAAGACGTCAAAGGCGCGCACGAGGATCAGGGCATGGCTCAAGATCGAAGAACGCAGGAGGAGCATCCTGCTGGGCAAGGAACTGCTCGATAAGGAGCTGAGGAAGCATGACCTTAACTCCTCTAAGGTGTTCAAGTCCGACGACCTGATAAAAATCGCTCGAGACATGTCGCACAACACGCTGGACGACCTGCTTGCCGCTGTCGGGTACGGCAAGGTCTCGGCGCACATGGTTGCGAATAAGTTAGCCCCCGATAAAACCCATGTCGAAGCCGTTCCGAAGAAACTCTTCCATAAGCAGCCGAAACCGGCTAACAACGCCATGAACATCAGCGGCTTGGACAATATGCTGATCCATCTGTCCAAGTGCTGCAATCCTGTGCCCGGCGACAAGGTGGTCGGTTTCATCACGAGGGGCAGGGGGGTCTCGATTCATACTGCGGACTGTCCCAATGTCGGAGAACTCTCCTTTGACAAGGAGCGCCTGGTGGAGGTTTCGTGGGGCGATTTTCAGCCCGGAGCCCATGCTGTCAAGATTGTGGTAAAGACGGAGGACAAGCCCGGTCTGCTTGCAAACGTGTCCTCATCGATCAGTGCGACTGAAGCGAATATCACTCACGCCGAGGTAGTCGTCAATGAGAACCATGAGGCGACCCTTTCGTTTACGGTGGACATAAAGGACGTGGAACATCTGAACAGGGTGATCAAGAACATAGAGACTGTAAACGGCGTGCTGGACGTGAGAAGGGTAAAGGCAGGGTAGGGCAGGGCGGGTAAGAAATTGCATATTGCAAAGTGTAAGGGTATCGTTAAAATACTTACTTAATGGTTTACTTTAGCATTGAATTATCTTTTTAAATTAATATGTTATTAGTAATAATTTAATGTAAATTGGAGGGCATCTGTGGAGAAGAAAATCATAAAAACTTCCAATGCGCCCCAGGCAATCGGGCCGTATTCCCAGGCCGTAGAGGCAGGAGGCTTTGTTTTTGTCTCAGGCCAGATCCCGCTCGACCCCCAGGCAGGCGCTATCATTCAGGGCGACATAAAAGCCCAGACCATAAGAGTAATCGAAAATGCTAAAGCAATACTTTCAGGAGCCGGATGCCCGCTGTCATCGGTGGTGAAAACAACGATCTATCTCAGGAACATGGCGGACTTCACAATTGTGAACGAAGTTTATGGGACCTATTTCCTGTCCGACCCGCCTGCCAGGGCTACCGTGGAGGTATCTCGTTTGCCGAAAGATGCGGCCCTTGAAATGGATTTTATAGCGTGGAAGGGATAGGGAACGCAGGCTTGCATTGCAAATTGGATATTTCAAATTGAAAATTGCAAATTGTTGTGTAGCGAATCCGTCAGATATTCAATAACTCTGCATTTTGCACTTTGCATTCTGCAATATGCAATTCTTCTGAGGTTCAGCAAAAGTTCTCCGTGATATAAACCTTGTCGTCCGGCGCGATTATGACACCGACTCCCTCGTTTCTCCAGGCGGGCGTCAGGATGTTCTTTTTGTGGCCGGGACTGTTCATCCAGCCGCGGACCGTCGATTCAGCAATCTTCTTCATGGAATTCCAGTCATACCGGGTTGTATTTCCGGAATGAACCGCCCGGTCGTACAGATTATTCTGAAATAAATTCTCCGCGCCCTGGTAAATGCGCTGCTCCACACGGATCCCGCAGGCATAGCCTTCTGCATTATAACGGTACGAGAAGTCATGTCCTTCGGGCGAATTGTGGCTGAAATAATTTCGCCGCGCCATGTCTGCGCTATGCTTCCTTGCAATCCGCGCGAGAGCATCATCCCACTTAACAGGACTCAAACCCGATTTTTGACGCTCTTTGTTCACAAGGACATGGATTTGCTGTTCCATGTCGACAGTGCTGAAACGAGGCATGTTTTTTTTTGGTTGAGCAAGGCGGTCCGGCCCCGGCAAAGAAGGCGCCGCACAGGAACTCACATATAATACGAACAGCAAAAGCGGCATGACGCGATGCCGAGTAAACATTTTTTTATGAATCGCAATCAACATCATCATCATGCATTCCTTTCCCGATAAAAAAGCTGTGACCTAAGTCACAAGCATACTACCTCTTGCCTTTAAGTCTTGTCAATTGCGTCTTCTGCGGTATATTAAAGATAACGGAATACTATGGTTGAATTTAATTGCAATTTCGTTTTGTATCGTTTAATATTTGCTCGCCTCTATCTCTCTCACTTTTTTCATAGGAATAATGATAATGACCAGACTATCCACTACTTTTAAAAACATCATGCTGTTCTCATTCGTTCTCGGATTATTCAGTTGCGCGTCGGTTCCGGTTGTAGAAAGTAAAGATGATGCTTTGGACCCGCAAGAGAGCGTGTCCCCGGTTGTAGCTGCATCGGTTGAGGAGCCAGCTGTTTCGTCTTATATGAACGCTATACGCGAAGTGCCGGATGCATTGCCGTCTTCAAGCGACAAAAGCGGTTTGGGAGCGAAAAAAGAGACCAGAGACATCAGTGACGATGACGAAGCCCTGCTGGATACCGCCCTCGAACTTACGGAAACCGCACAGGAATACTGGATGGAGAACGACATCGACCATGCGATCGAATCGCTGGACCAGGCGTATGCGCTTGTGTTGAAGGTGCCGGCTGCTCCCGGGCTCTCGCAGCAAAAGGACGATCTCCGGTTCCTGATTTCAAAGAGGATTGCGGAGATGTACGCGTCACGGCATGTTGCGGTAAAGGGAAGCCACAATGAGATTCCCATGGTCATCAACGATCACGTACTGCGCGAGATCCAGTCGTTCCAGACGATAGAGCGCGACTTCTTCCTGGAATCGTACAGACGCTCCGGCCTGTACCGGGAGGAAATGGTGAAGGCATTGAAGCAGGCCGGCCTTCCCTCTGAACTTTCATGGCTGCCCCTTATCGAAAGCGGGTTCAAGGCGAGAGCGCTTTCGCGTGCCCGCGCGTTTGGCCTCTGGCAGTTTATTCCTTCCACCGGGTACAAGTTCGGACTTAAAAGAAACGACTGGATTGATGAACGGCTCGACCCGGCCAAGGCAACAGCCGCTGCCATTGCGTACATGACAGAATTGCACAATATGTTCGGTGACTGGGCGACAGTGCTTGCAGCCTATAACTGCGGCGAGGGCGCGGTGGGGCGGGTGATCAGGGAACAGAAAATCAGCTATCTTGACAACTTTTGGGACTTCTACGGACACCTGCCGCGGGAAACGGCCCGCTACTACCCCAGGTTCCTCGCGACGCTGGCGATCATAAAGGATCCGGCAAAATACGGATTTACGCTGGACCAGCTGGAGCAGCCGTTGTCGTATGAGACCGTCAACGTGGACAGGCCGGTCCATCTCAACTCTGTAGCGGAAAAAATCGACGTCACGCTGGCAGAGCTGACAAAACTGAATCCCGAGCTTCGGCGCGACGCAACGCCGGACAAGCCCTATCTGTTGAGGGTCCCGAAAGGAAAAGGGGAGATACTGACCGCACAGCTGGATAAGATGCCGAAGTGGTCGGCCCCGAAAGTGGAATATGTGGTCCATCGCGTACGGCGCGGGGAGACCCTGAACCTTATAGCGCTCCGTTACCGCACGAGCATTCAACGCATTCTCGAAGCGAACCATATGCGTAAAGGTAACCTGCTGAGAATCGGTCAGCGGCTCAGGATACCGTCGAGAAGCACGACATAACTGACGTCTCCTCCCCGCTGGGGAGTGTTTGGTCAGCGATAATTCATTTCAAAAGGCAGGGGATAAACTCCCTGCCTTTTTTATTCGCGGATGAACACACACTCATGCTTGCATGGACCTGCGAATCCTGTCATGTTCGAAAAAAAATACACTTTTATATTTCTCAAAAAAAAAGATCCTGAACGTCATGCCGGGAAGTTCAAGATCCTTTTCTTTTTTCTGCACCGCCGTTCCCAGCGCCACGCAGACATGACAGTTTGATTTTTGTTTTGTAACCATTCAGCTTCTTTTCAGAACGGCATTAAGACAAATCTGAGAGAAAACCCTTCTATCCGCAGATTTCGCAGATTTACGCAGATTTTAACCGGAATTCTGGTTTTGTTTTTATCTGCGTAATCTGCGTAATCTGCGGATAAAAAAATGACCTGAATAGTTACTTTGTTTTTTCCAATCAGAATGGCCCTCTATTGCGCTGAGCTTCGCACGCGCATGCACGATTTGTGGTTTACCGACACTACTGCCGGTCATGGTAATGCGCGGACGATCTGCACCCAACGACTTCGAGCCTGCACCCGGTGATTATGAGTGGAACCGCGAGTATGGGGTGTGCGCAAGCGCGAGAGTAGGGAGTGGTCACGGGATGCAGCGGGTGTTTTGGAAAAGCGGGTAAGACGGCATAAGTAAGATGGTGTAATGCAGAGATGACAAAGCAAGAAACATGAAACACAAAAGGCTGCAGGGAAGGTGAGGAGAGGGGTGGTTTTACGCTATGCGCTCCGCGCCATGCGCTATGCGAAATTCCTTTATCTATTTCCTGGTTTTCTCCAGAATCTTGGAGATTTCCGCTTTCAACTGGTCAGCGATGACTTGTCCGTAGAACAGCCTAGCATGCTTATCAATCTCGTCAAGATGAGACCAGCACTGTTCTCCGTATTTGGCATGAAGCTCATCGATCTTCTTTATCAACGTCGGTGAGTTGGTGCCTAACAGCTTGCGGGCAAGCGCTTTAACCAGTTCATGGCAATCGGTGCCTGCGTGTATATAACGTCCGGCAAAGAGTTTTTCGATGGCTTCATCGAGGCCTTTGAGTCCCCGGAACGTTGCTTTAATGTCATCCAATGAATTTTTTCCGTCGATCTGTATCAGAATGTTCCGGCACAGGAGCGGCAGGTCCGCTGGATTATTTTTAAGAGCATCACGTCCCTTTGTCGTCCTTACAGGAATACCTTGTTCCATTGTCTTTCCTCCTGATTCGGCAATAATGCTAGTGTAGTGTCTCTTAAATGGACGGTGTTATGATGATTTCATCGAAAACTTATCTTCGCATAAATATTTGCTGATGAATTTGTAGGGCGACCCTTTAGGGTTGCTGCTGTTCCGGCGCTTTCAGCAAGGCTAAAGCCTTGCCCTACAAGTTTGGCTACGGCCTACTGCTGCGCTATGATAACACCAGTCGTTTGTGAGACACTACGCTAGACGAACAGCGTAACCGTCGAACCCATACCGTATTCGAGGAAGGTCGCAAGACCTCCGAATTCTATCCCGTCTATAAGATCTTTCTTTTTGATACCCATGACATCCAGCGTCATCTGGCAGGCCACCATCTGCACTTTTGTCTCGCGGGCCATGTCGAGCAGCTCCTTGATTGTCGGCACGGACCGCTTCTTGAACATGCCCTTCATCATCAGCGAGGCTAGTTCGGTCATTCCCGGAAGCGCACCGATGATGTTCGGCATCGGAACAGGCATTGCGGGATTTGCTATCGGAGCAACCTTCAGTCTCGCGTTTTTCTTTAAAATATTGACCCCGTAAAGCGTAAAGAAGACCGATGCATCGATCCCCATGCTGCGCGCGCCGGTGGCAAGCAGGAGCGGAGGATAAGCCATATCAAGCGTACCTTTGGATGCGATAATGGCGACCCTGTTTTTTTGGACCTTGACTTCGACGTCACGGACCTTGGCGTCCAGGTTCGTGATCTTTTTATTCAAGGCATCATAGATCTGGCGGGATGCGTTGACTATCCTCTCGTCGATATATTTATTGAGGTAGGCTTTCAGGTACGGATCGATCGCGACCTTATTAGGATTAATAGACATTTGGACCTCCAGTCAGTATTTTTATACTAATGTAGTACAAATGTATTATAAAAAAAAGAGAAAGTCAAGTATTATATGTTTATAACAATAATATAAGTACTTAAACTTCAATAAATTACATTAAATAACAGAAAAAGAGGCGTAAGGATCGGATGGTCTGAGGCCGGGATAAAAATTAAAAGAGTAAAGCGGATAAGTCCGCTGATGACCGGATTTTTCGTGGGCTGTCAAGCATTGATGGTCTCGTAAAAAGTCGAAAATCACCGAAAGACCGTCATTCCGGCTTGTCCGGAATCCTTCTTTTTCAGTGTGTTGCGTGGCGATACGATTCCCGACAAGCGGGAATGACGACTTTTTACGAGTTAATCAAAGCATTGAGAAAAGAAAAAATTAGATGAAGGTAAATGGCAATCTACCCTTTCAACTGAACAATCATCGCTCCCCATTCACCTGCGCCTTCCCCGGCAATCCGATACGATTCCACATACGGCAGTTTCTTAAGGACCGACTCTACTGTCCGCCGAAGAGCGCCTGTGCCTTTTCCGTGAATGATACGTACCTGAAGGATTCCACGTTCACGGCAGGCAGTCAGATAATCAGGCACGAGGTCTTTTACGTCCCCAGGTTGGAACGTATGCAGATCAAGAACGCCGTCAATAGGTTGTTCAACAGGGCTATTCATTAATTTAAAAATCCAGCGGACTTTTCACTTCTTTCGCCGCCTTGCTCGGAATGCAGTGGGTGTAGATCATGGTCGTTCGAATATCAGAGTGACCTAAAAGAGTCTGGATCGTTCGGATGTCGTAATTCGCCTGGAGCAAATGAGTCGCGAAGCTGTGGCGGAAGGTGTGCGACGAAGAGCGGCGGGACCGACTTTTCCTCCATGAGCGCGTTGAAGGGCTTCACTATGTCGATCGTCCGGGATGGGAAGCATGGGGACCGCCTTGCCGTGAATTGTCTGATTTGAATATTATTTCGATAAAATAAAAATTGTCCGAAATGTAATATTCTAATTTTCTGCAATTGTAATGATTTCCGCAGGTTGAGTCAAGTTTTTTATCAATTCATGTTGACTGATTCGTATTTTCTATGATACTGTAGTCCGTCCCTATAATATATTGTTGGACTTTTTCCAACCACACGCACCAGATCGACAAGCGACTGAGCGGGCCACAAAGCCAAAAAGGACAAATGGATATGCCTACCGAAGATGAATTTCGTAAAATGTCTAAGTCTACGCTAAAACATTACCTTACTCGCTATACTGTTAATGCAGTAGAATATCAGATCATCATTTCAGAAATAGATAAACGCGAAAAACTTGAAGAAGCCAAAACTAATGCTCAGTTTTCAAGAAATTTATTTTGGAGTAGACTTGCTGGCATTGGCGCAGTTGTCGGGATAGTTCTAATGATCGTGCAGATTCTTCTTTCCATTTATCAAGGTAAACCATCAGAAGGACATGATGCACCGCAAGTCCAACAGCCAATGCAAAATAGCCAACAGACCACCAAAAATACGGTGAGTTTTCCATCTTCTTCAAATATTTTATCATCGACTACTCCATCAAAGAAAAACAAATGATCCAACCAGAAGATCGAGCCCCACGTAACGGGGCTCATCTTCGCGTTCTCCCGGCGCTTCGCGCCGTAAGAATCCCGGGGCTGAGCCGGAGCCCCTAACCCCGGCGCAATCGAAAGTCGCGCCGGGAGAACCAGGGGCTCGAGACCGACACCCCCTTCGGGTGGCGGCTCAGCCCCGGGATTGGTCTTGAATAGAGCTAAGGATGCGAGATCTGAAACCGCCATTTAAGTTCGACTTTAGAGAGCAGCTTAAGAACGCCCGTCGTAAATTAAATTCACGGGTGGGTTCGGTTTCTGTCAATCTGCCGTTCTTGTCTTTTTCATTGAATCCAGACGATCTTGAGAAACGGGTCGCCAGAGAAATCGTAATCCGAATGTCAGACAGACGCGTACTGAACTCTTTTGAATGCTGCGACAATTGCATCGATCAGGCTCTTTCCTCGCTCCAAGAGATACGTCGCATCCTCGTTGACAAGCAGGTCGAGCTTTCCGGCGTCTCAGATAGCCCCTTATATATACTGATCGAGTTGCAGGTAGAGGCCATCCGCCAATTCCTCACTTTTGAACAAAGACTAAATGAATTTGCACCTTCAGAGCCCGCATTGGTTGATGTTCAAAAAGATTTCAGGCGGCCACGGCCAGCGCGAGAGAAATACTTTGCAGCGTTGGAGATGCTGCGCGCCCATCTACATAGATGCCTCGTGCAAGTATCAAAGATTGCTGATACTGCTATCCCGAAGATTCCGGATCATATGCGTTACGATGACAGGTGGCAGCTCGAAGCGTATGAGATACCAAAATTCCATGAAAATAACCGCGCCTAACAAGGCGAACTACCTGACGCTTTTCACAGAAGCCAATCAACCGGCCCATTATAGGAGAGTAAGTCATGAAAATTGACTGTTATTTGTCGCCCGGCTGCGGTTCGGAAGCAGATTTGCGAAAAAACATTACTCGTGCATTGGTAATTGAAAAGGCCCAAGCGGATGTAAATTTTCATCGGATTGATGACGACAAGGCTACGTCTCTGGAGCTGACAGGATCGCCCTCAGTATTCATTAACGGGAAGGAACTTCAGCCACAGGGTAAGGTGGGGTTTTCCTGAAGAATGTTCAGCGATGAGTCTGGCAGGCTCACCAATGTGCCATCTGTAGAAACAATTCGAGCTGCAATAAGAGAACCTTAGAATTCTCGAAAGAATCATTTCTCGGAGCTTAGGCGCAGGTATGGCACCAACAAGATGATCCAACCAGCGCGTCAACAGCGACGCGCCAAAGTGCGGCGCGTTACGCGCGTGTTATTTAGGATAAATCACTGTGACAGAAAAAAGATTTGACTTCTTCTCCACCAGGCTCCACTTGATTGAAGTAACAAAAGATCAATTGCTCAATATTGAGCTATGGCATTACCTGAGTGTATTCGAAAGCCATGTCTATGGGGTCTTTCTGCAGTATAACCGCATTAAATCCGATTTAAGAGTTTCAGCATCGAAAAACGTTGAAGAGTCGTCAGCTAGCGATATCCGGAATGCAGGATTGGATATTTATTACTATATTTTGACATGGGATAAGCTCCAAAAAATATACGAACGAATTTTAGAGCTAATTAATCGTCTCTACCGGGAGGCTTCAGGTGTCCCAAAGGCATTTTCAGTAGACTTTAAGCTGTGGAAAAAAAGAACAGAGAATCTTTTCTCAGAATTTGATAATGAAATCAGAAACGAATACGAACATCCCTCTCTAGCGCCATATACAGCGAGCCATATTATGATGTGGGGCAGTATTGAGATTGACAATTCTGGCAATATTAAAGCGCATGCTGGAGGCAATCAATTTGCAGCCATTAAAAAGGACCATCATGAGAAGATACTAAAGCTGCGCACTGACCTTTTTGATTTATTCCTAAAACACTTCTCTACAAAGACATTAACACAAGAGCTTATTCAAGCACGAAATTACATTGAGGAAAATATTGATTCTATATTAAAGGAATTAAAGGAATATAAAGCCAATAACGAAACGACCCAGTTTAACGATTTGCTTTCCAAATTCACCATGTATGACATTTATCTTTCAAAAGAGGGCGTCGGGCTTTCAAGGGCCGCAAAGGACAAATTCTATTCTGTGCTGATTGCGGGATAAACAAAGATGAAATAACTTGCGGGTCGAGTCCGCCGCGCAGGAGACGCGCGTCTCACCCGCGCGGTTGGCTATGATAAATTCGATGCCACCAGCAGTTCGAGCCTACAAAGAGGCTCAATGCCCGTAAAGGCAAAAACAAAGGAGAATCAATGGAACTCAATCCAATAAAACTAATTTCAGCAGAATTAGAGCGTTTAGTTATCGAGCATGGCTCTGCTGTTGTACAAGAGAAGCATATTGCGCTGTTCCGCGATCAACTTGCGCTTGCGGATAAGAGCATTACGAAGCTTGAATCTGAGATAACGACCCTCAAGGACCAACTTAAAGATTCTCAAACGACGATTGCTCAACTTACAAAAGAGAATGCAGAACTGAAACAGAAAATACAATCCAACCAAAAAACGTCTCAATTATCTATCCTCCCTGATCCACAAATTAAAATTCTTCAAACTCTCGCCACGCTTAAAGGCACTCAAATGTACCCATTAGAATCAATTATGTCTGCCTGTGGTCTGTCTGAACAGCAAGCACAATATCATCTGGAGGAATTAGAAGATAACTGCATGATCGTATCCGCAGATATCGGTAGTATCCGTGTCTGGGAGTTAGACCATGATGGTCGTGGTTATTTGATTGAACATAATTTACTTTCATAGTGTCATAAAACCGCAAAGTATAAAATGTTCCAACCATCAAAATCGAGCCGACGAATCGCGGCTCATTTTGGTCGATATGCCGCCGCTTCGCGGCGTCATATTGGGGCGGATGCGCCGTGATCCTGATATGCCGCGAAACAAGCGCGGCATATCAAAGCGGATCGAAACCGTCGCCCCTGAGGGGCTGCGGCTCATCCGCCCCATTGGAACAGCATCGAGCTAAATCGAAACTCAACGAGTTATTTTTTTGGGAGTCAATGCGTTACCGTCGATGATCATTGGAAATATTACTCTTGTTGCAACGGGCACTCGAAACCTTGCAGCGAAGAACCGGGCAGGCGCTTCCCGGTATCACAATTATCCCCTCAGGAGTGTTCACCATGAGTTCAGATGACCGATTTCAATACAATCTTGTTCCTGCCCGGGAGATTGCCCAACGTGTTTCAAGGCTTCAGTACCGGTTACAAGAAGGGCCGATGGATGGTGCACTGATTCTCGATCCATTGAACATGTATTACTACACGGGGACGATGCAACAGGGGGTTTTCTTTGTCCCAACGGAGGGAGAACCGGTCTTCCTGGTCCGGCGAAGTTACGAGCGGGCACAGCGGGAAACACCATTGAAAAGAGTTTTCCCCTTAACAGGATTCAGCCAGCTTCAGGCAACCCTTGCAGATCTGGGCCTGCAAACCAACATCCTGGGGGTGGCTGAAACAACCCTGTCCGTTTCCGTTTTTAAAACGTTGGCCAAGGCGTTTCCAGGAGGGACGTTCACGGATATCAGCGCCCTATTGGGCATGATTCGGGCGAAGAAGTCCGACTACGAAGTGGGGCTCATCCGAAGAGCCGGGGCACGGCACGAGATGGTCTATGACGCCATCCCTTCCATGATTCGCGAAGGGATGACGGAATGGGAGCTCGGGGCTGATATTCACAAGGGGATGATGGCGCTGGGATACACCGGGATTACACGGCTTGCAGCGTTTGGCGGGGAGTTGTTTATGGGGATCGTCAGTTTTGGCGAATCAGGAAACTATCCCACCGCTTCGGTAGGGCCGGGAGGCCTGGTAGGGCTTTCTCCAGCCTTCCCCCTGGTTGGGGGAAAGAAGAAACTTGGAAGGGGCGAACCGATATTCGTGGATACCGGGTTCGGGTATGAGGGATATTTCACCGATAAAACGAGGGTCTTCTCCCTTGGCGCTCCGCCCGCTCGAGCGCTCGATGCTCACAAGGTATGCCTGGACATACAGGAGGCCGTCCGGCGCCGCCTCAAGCCTGGCGCCATCCCGTCTCAGATATACGAGGAGGTCTACAACGAATTCGTTTATCCCCGTGGTTTTGGAAAGCACTTCATGGGTTTCGGCGGCAACCAGGTGCCCTTCCTTGGCCACGGTATCGGATTAGCTATTGACGAATTCCCGGCCATTGCAGGCAAGGTACATACCCCCCTTGAGGCCAACATGGTTATTGCAGTGGAGCCTAAGAAGGGATTGGAAGGCATCGGGTTGGTGGGTGTGGAAAACACCTTTCTTGTCACCGATGAAGGAGGAGAGAACCTGACTACCGGATCGGACGGGATGACGATTGTGTGACCTGTTTTATTGAAGACCTGCCCCGGAAGGGGGCGATAGAGGGACGTTTTTGCACGCGTTGCGCCGCAAAAAGAACCCGTGACAGTGACAGTAAAAGGAACGGCAACCTGTAAAGACAACTTTTTATTCTTCCGTGTTTATGAAAACCTTGACGTAAAGGCCTGCAACGGTCAAAAAGCAGAAAGAGTTGCACAATAAATAATCTGTCATGAGGGGCGCGGCAGTAAAGAGCCGCGCCCTCGCTCTGTTTCGAGTCGTAAATTCTCCAACAATCCTCTTGCCTTCTATACGCCATTGACGTATAATCAGGCATGGTCATAATAGAGACTCCCATATTCACCCGTCGCATACAAGATATTCTTTCCGATGAGGAGTATCGGTTCATCCCAATTGGTGCAGAGACCAGATTCTGGAAAAATTATTCCCGGAAGCGGCGGTCTTCGTAAACTGCGATGGTCAGCCAGTGGGCGCGGGAAACGGGGCGGGGCCAGGGTAATCTATTATTGGTTCGTATCCAATGAAGTTATCATGATGTTGTTCGCATTTCCAAAGAATGAACAGGCTGACTTAACACCGGATCAATTAAAGCAATTAAAGAAGATTGTTGAAGGAGAATTACGATGAAAAAAGAACTTTTTGATGAATTAGTCGAAAGTGTGAAGCAAGGCGGTGCGATCATGAAGGGCACCCTCAAACCTTCCCGCACTTTTACCTTTCCCGAATCCGAAGTGCGGAAGATACGCGAGCAATACGGTCTTTCACAGGACAAGTTTGCTATCCTTATGGGAATCAGCACCGCAACGCTACGTAACTGGGAACAAGGACGCCGTAAGCCCGAAGGGCCTGCACGTGTATTACTGCAAGTCGCGGAGAAACATCCTAATGCCTTGCTTGATCTTGCAAGTAACCGAAAGACCAGAAAGAGATCCCAACATTCGCGTCGTAGCGCCAAGATAAACCCGAGGCAGCGGGAATAGGAGCGATCCTACGAAATCTGTCATTGTTATCCAGTGGGTGCGAGTCGAAGCGACTCAAGTCCCATCCGACTAAAGCTTAGCCGGCAGGTCGGTAGCGAAGCCCGCGTGCGTTCCCGTAAGGGAAGGTATGAAGCCGGGCGGAGCAAGTATGCAGGCCGTGTTATTGAATCCCGAAATATGTATAGTTGTGGTCAGTAGGATAACCTCCAAAACATCGGAGCCAAAGCCGACGTACTCGACGCAGCGGAAGGCAACAGTCCTTGAAGGCGCTATGGCGAGCCGAAAGGACACCACCGGGGTCTTAGATCGGGGCACGCACACAAGGGGATAACTCGGGAACTTGAGAGAGCCGGATGTTTCCATGCTGAATAGCCGGAAGGACACCGGCGGAACAAAGTCCACGGCGTCGGCAATGCGCTCTCTATTGCCGACGAGCGAAACCAGAGAGCAAGCATGGTATCGCAGCGCCAGCGACAAGCGAAGTGCTGCGAGACGGGCGTCAGGCAATCTTAGCCGATCATAGTACCGATGGCCCCGAAAATATCCGGGACCGGGAAGGCGGGGAACCGAGGTCCAAGGGACCCGCTCAAGGGAAGGAGAGGCCGGGCATAACGTCTTCTGGAAGGAACTATGAGAGATACTCCGGGATCGCCAATCATATCACCGAAACTCCAGAAGATTGCGGAACAGGCACGGAACTATCCGGAGATGGTGTTCAACAACCTGTATCATCTGATTGACGATGACCTTCTATTGGAAGCCTACCAACGGACGAGCAAAGACAGCGCTCCGGGAGTAGACAAGGTAACGGCAAAGCACTACGCCGAAGCCTTGTACGAAAACCTCCACGACCTGCACGAACGGCTGAAATCAAACCGTTACGTGGCTCCACCCGTCGAACGGGTATGGATCGAGAAGGAAGGCGGAAAGCAGAGACCCATCGGCAAACCCTGCTACGAGGACAAGATCGTCCAACGAGCGGTGGTCATGATCCTGGGGACATCTTCGAGCCGATATTCCATCCGTTCTCCCACGGCTTCAGAAAAGGTCACAGTCAGCATCAGGCGATACGGGAACTACGAGAGCAGTGCATCAAGCTGAACATCAACTGGATAGTGGATGCGGATGTAAGCGGATTTTTCGATACCATCAATCACGGTCTTCTCAGAAGCTTCATCGAGAAGAAAGTGAAAGATGGAGGAATATTAAGGCTCATCGGCAAATGGCTCAATGCCGGAGTGCTCGACGGCGGGAACATGATCTACCCCGACAAAGGCACGCCGCAAGGCGGAGTAGCATCGCCGATGCTTGCCAATATATTCCTGCACTACGTGCTGGATGAATGGTTCGTACAGGACGTACAGCCACGCCTCAAGGGAAAGAGCTTCCTGATTCGGTTTGCCGATGATTTTATCATCGGTTTCGAGCAAGAAGCCGACGCCCGCCGGGTGCTGGAAGTCCTGCCGAAACGGTTCAGCCGTTACAACCTGACCATTCATCCCGAAAAGACGAAGCTGGTTCGGTTTATCCAGCCATCCCCGAAAGAGAAGACGGAAAAGGAAAATGGGACATTCGACTTTCTCGGATTCACCCATTTCTGGGCCAAATCACTTAATGGATACTGGATCATTAAGCGGAAAACGATCGGCAAACGACTCCGAAGATTCATGAAAGCCATATGGGAGTGGTGCCGGGAAAACCTGCACGACCCCGTAAAGGAGCAACACGATACGCTCCGCTCCAAGCTGCGCGGCTACTACCAGTACTACGGCATCCGGGGCAACTACAAAATGCTCGAAGTCGTTTTCGAGCATACGGAGCGTGCCTGGCGATAGTGGCTTAGCAGGCGCAGCAATAGGCTATGTGAACGTCGAGAAGTTTGACAAAGTCTTTCGGAAAGTGTATCCGCTTCCGAAACCCAGGATCATCCACAACATCTGACCGAGCCAAGGACAGCAAAAGTTATGCGCCAAACGGGGACGCCTGTTTGGTTCGACACGGGCTAAGGCCCGTAGCGACTGACGAACCGGATGCCTTAATTGGGCACGTCCGGGTCTGTGGGGGGAGCGGCGGGCAACCGCTGCTCCTACCCGGAAGAGGGTCGCTGAGAACCGCGCCCCTCACGCGCACGTTTCTCCCGGCGCTTCGCGCCGTAAGAATCCCGGGGCTGAGCCGGAGTCCCTAACCCCGGCGCAATCGAAAGTCGCGCCGGGAGAACCAGGGGCTAGAGACCGACACCCCCTTCGGGTGGCGGCTCAGCCCCGGGATTGGCTCCGGACAAAATACCGTTCTACGCCAACCAACTGTCCAAGCGGATATGACCGCTTAACTTATTATGGAACTTAGAACTCTTGGATTTGATCAGTGGTTTCAAGAAAAAAAGAGCGACGCGCGGAGACCCGACTGTAATGTGGCTCGCGTGTCCGCTGTCCACAGGGACAGCTACCTCGTAAGAAATGAAAACAGCGAGGTGCTCGCTGAACTGGCAGGTAGTTTCGTTTACTCAGTTGAATCAAGCATAGACCTTCCTTCAGTTGGTGATTGGGCACTTGTCCAGTACCACAACGCTGATGCATTTGCCATTATTCACGGCCTTCTCCCGCGGAAATCTTTTTTACGAAGAAAAACTCCTGGTAAAAAAATCGACTACCAGATGATCGCGGTCAACATAAATTCCGCCTTGATCGTGCAAGCTTGTGATTTCGATTTCAATCTGCGCAGGCTCGAGCGCTATCTCGTGATGGTAAACGAAGGGCATATTGAACCAATACTCCTCTTGACAAAAAGCGATCTGGTCAGCCCGGAGAAGCTGGAGGAACGAATATCAGAGGTGCGTCAAGCCAACATCAGATGCAAAGTCCTTCCGCTCAGCAACGTAACCGGGTTCGGAGTGGATCAAGTGAGACAATTATTGGAGCCGGGCAAAACTTACTGCCTGGTTGGGTCTTCCGGAGTAGGCAAAACGACGCTCCTGAACCATATCATAGGCCGCGATTTATTTGAGACAAACACAGTCCGTGCAAGCGACGGGAAGGGCAAGCACACGACGGCGCAGCGCCAACTGATCGTCCTTGATCAAGGGGCAATGCTGATCGACACCCCTGGAATGAGAGAACTGGGGAATATCGGCGTCAACTCCGGGCTTGAGGAAAGCTTTGCTGATATTTGGAGCCTTTCAAAAACCTGCCGTTTTTCCAATTGCACTCATACTCAGGAAGTCGGTTGTGCACTGCTAAACGCAATTGAAAATGGCACATTGCAAGCGGATCGATATCAGAGCTATTTGAAGCTGATGAAAGAATCTGAATATAATGAGCTATCCTACATTGAAAAGCGCAGAAAGGATAAAAAATTCGGACAATTCATCAAGACTACAATGAAACATCTCAAAAAAGGGGATCAGTAGTTCAACCAGCGGGTACCGCCCGGCCATTCGATGCTGAAGCAGAACAAATCTGATTTAGATTCGCGAGTCGTATGTCAAGAGGACAATACATGGTAGAACTACGGCTGACCAGAACCGAAGATTTTGCTGAAATAAATAAATGGCCAGATTATATTGATGGATTTGCTCAAATGGATTATGCCCTGAGAGAACATGGCTGGCTTGACGAATTCAGAAACAGGCCCAAAACTTGGATCTATATCGCTGATTTAAACAAGCAGGTCATAGGGTTTAGCCTACTCAGCATTACTGCGGAGGGAAAAGCAGAATTTCGTATTGCCATGCATCCGCGTTGGACAGGCAAAGGGTTGGGAAGGGAAGTCACTCTTGCAACACTGAAAACAGGATTCCAGCAGCTTAATCTGGATAGAATATATTTGATCGTGAGAAAAAATAATCATCGTGCAGCGAAGCTTTACGAAAGCATCGGATTTACAACGACCGGCGAAAGCGTACATGCGATCCAGGGGAAATACAAAACAGGAATCGATGGTCTGGCCTTCAGCTATGCAACGCAGGACCAGTATACCATCTGCAACTCACGAGATCTCACCTACGCGGTGCTTGCCAGCGGCGCAACGTGCACGGGCGATTATCCCGTAATGCATGCCGAAGGTTGGTAAGGCAGTGCCCGCGGCAACGAGAAGACGATCAGGACCATGAGCACGCAGCCGGGACTAGGGGACCTGAGTCCAGGGTTCGGGTAGCGAGGGCGCGGGTCAAGCCGTAGATCGGGTAGAGAACGCAAAACCTGACGCCATGATCCAAACCTCGCCGGGAGAGAGTCGCTGAGAAACTCGATCTTCACGGCGGCGTTATAGCCGATACAATTGATAGGAGGATATTATGAAAAAAATATTATTAGTTTTGATCATAAACTTGCTGTTTTCTTCCTTGGCTTTGGCGGAAGATACTGTTGAAAACTACTCTGTTGGTGATGCTTTTTCCGTCGAGAAAATTAAAGCGAAGTTGGGCACCGATATTAGCTTCTATTTCGGCAATCAACAGCATGGGAAGGTAATAAAAAATTACGGTACATTCAGAACAAATAGAAGGACTAACGCGTACAACAAGACGGCTAAAGAAGCTTGCCAGTGGGTATTTTTATCTACGATGAAAGCTCTAAAAGATAGGGCTATTCGTGAAGGTGGCAATGCAGTTATAGACATCAAGTCAAACTATAAAAACAACTTAGTATCAAGTTATGATTCATTTCAATGTGGAATAGGTGCTTTAAATGCAGGTGTTGCTTTGGTTGGCACTGTAGTAGAAATTGAAAAATAAGTCTAATAGTCACTTATTCAGCACGTGAGGATACCGCTTGATCGAGATTGTTTGTAAGCATTGCAATAATCAACCAAATGAGAACGGCAACCGAGCAAAGATCAGGCCGAGCTTCGCGAAACCGACATAATAGATAACTTAGGCCTCAACCAGCAGCCAAGCGGATGACGCTTAAAATATGGAACTGAGAACTTTCGGTTTCGATAGGTTGCTTCAAAGGAGAAATACACGGCACTCAAGCTGATAGCAGTTGCAAACGTTATCGTGATCCAGTACTTGATCACGTCACAGTACGAAGTACTCTACAAATGGGCCTGGTTGGTGTTAACAGCAATCGTCCTGTCAGCTCTCCTGGTCCTGAAAAAAGGACCGCCCAATGATTGAACCACAGAGGCTATCTATCGATCGGAGGAGAAAATTGTATGAACATAAAGATTTTCATTGGAGCAATACTAGTTGTGGCGCTTTTATCGTTAACGGGTCATGCGAGCGTCTTTAAGTTATCAGACACTGGTCAGACTACCTGCTTTGACGGCGCCGGAACCCTGATCTCCTGCGCTTCCGGCACGGGCCTTGGCCAGGACGGCGCATACCTGATCAACCCGATGAGCTTCACTGATAATGGGGACGGTACAGTGACGGACAACAATACAGGCCTCATGTGGCAGCAGACTGATGACGGCATCGAATACAACTGGTACAAGGCATCGGGGACGTATAACCAAACGTATAACCCGACTTCTGTGAATGTCTGCGGGTCGCTCAACCTTGCAGGATATTCCGACTGGAGGCTTCCCGCCAAGAAGGAGCTGATAAGCATTGTAGACTATTCGCATCCGAAGCCCGGTCCGACTATTGATTGGACCTATTTCCCTGAATGCCGTCAGTTTGCATATTGGTCATCAACAGTCGGCGCAGACGAGCCTGATCATGCCTGGGACGTGGTCTTCCATAATGGCGGTGCAGGCAGCAAGTTTATGTATTTACCGGTAATGGATGGTAAGTTCCCTTATGTCCGGTGTGTGCGGGGTGGTGAGTAAGCGATCTCATGACAGTTTTGATATTATCGCAGAGAGATACAGGAAGTGAAATGGAAAAGATGTAGCTCCTGGAGGAGTTATGAAGAATAGAATGCTCTTATTTATTGCTGCGGCTCTTGCGGCATTTATCGTACCGGCTGCAGAATCCGCACCGCTTATTGTCAATGATGACGACACGGTGAGCGACTACAGGACCGGCCTCACATGGCAGAAGTCTGAGGGAGGCGCGCATGCATGGGAATCGGCTCTCACCTATTGTAACGAGTTGTCTCCTGCGGGGACCTGGCGTCTGCCGAATGTGAAGGAGCTGGAGTCCATCACTGATGATACAAAATTTAATCCTGCCTTGGACACCGCTTATTTCACGAATGCAGGCAGTTCTTATTGGTCTTCCACGACCTATCTCGAGTTCACGGACCAGGCATGGTATGTTCGTGGCGGTCCCTGGAACACATATAAAACTTTAGCTTACGGTGTTCGGTGTGTTCGCACCACTCCATGCACCTACTCGATCTCCCCGGAAAGTCTGTCATTCGGGGTTACGGGCGGCACAGGAAGCGTGAGCGTGAATGCATCTTTTCAAGGCTGCGACTGGCAGACTGTAAATAATCTGGACTGGGTCGCCATCACATCCGGCGGCGACAGACCAGGGAACGGCATTGTGGATTTTTCCGTATCCGCAAACGGCGGCACTGAAAGAAGCGGCAGCATATCCATTGCCGACAGTACCTTTACCATCAACCAGTCCGTGTCGCCTTACATCACTTTCACACCCTCTTTTTTTCCTTCCGCTTCGGCCGGCAGCTCTTACAGCCAGACTCTTTCAGCAACCGGCGGAGTGCCACCATACACCTGGGCCGTCACCTCAGGGACCCTGCCTCCGGGACTCAGCTTTAACTCCGCCACCGGAGAGCTATCCGGCGTTCCGACGACTACCGGTCGATTCACGTTCTCCGTCGGCGCTGCAGATTCAGGGACATTGACCGGAGCGGCTCAATATGCCATTACGGTCTCACCTCGTTCGTGCTCGGCTGCGGCAATCACCAGGACTCCGGGCACTTCGTACAGTACCCCCTCATCGGCATATTCTGCAGCCCTTGACGGCGACACCATCAAGGCCCTGGCAATCGACTTTACGGGCAATGTGGAATTCAACAGGGCTATTTCAGTAAACCTTAAAGGCGGGTATGACTGCACCTATTCAATTAACGAGCGGCGGACAAGATTGAAAGGAACCGTAACAATAACAGACGGGACAGTCATCATTGATAATATCGAAATAGAATAAGACCCTCTTTAGTAAACAGCTGATAAAAGATGAGGATCTTTGCTTAAGCCACTCTCGTGGTTATTTACAAAAGAGAGAGATTGCTTTCAGAGCCTATGTTGAATAAATCGAAAATTCAAATTCGGCATGCCGGCAGAGTTGATGCTTCTTTTTTAGCGAAAGCCATGCTTATCGCGGGTCGTGCCCATGTTAAGAAGGGAATATGGGAAGTCATTCTCGGGGGTACTGAAGAAGAAGTCTTGCGTTTTCTCTCTTACATATTAATCACGGAAATTCCCCATCTGTTCCATTATTCCTATTACCTCATTGCTCAGGAAGATGGATGTGGTCCTGTTGGCAGTTTAGGCGGGTATAACCCGAAAATTGCGGGTTACCAGGCTCTTCAGCAGGCAATTCCGGAAGTGGTCAAAAAACTGAATTTCCCTGAGAAGGCCTTTAACGAAACGCGGGAACGTTCATCAAAAATACTTGCTTGTTTACCCAAGGCAATTGATGAGGCATGGGTCATCGATAGTGTAGCAACCCTCGAGCAACAGAGAAAAAAAGGGGTGGCAGAGAAATTACTGAAAAAGATATTGGAAATGGGAAAGAGCCTGGGCCATGCCCGGGCACAGGTCAATGTGTATATCGGAAACGATCCGGCATTAAATCTTTATCGTAAGTTCGGCTTTGAAATAATAGAAGAAAAACGGGATAAATATTTTGAGGAGAATATAGGCTCACCCGGGATGTTGAGTCTCGCTAGAGATTTATAATATATCAAGGAAAAGACAATTCAGGCTTCAGCCGCATGGTTGCCATTATCCTAAAAACGGCATTTGAACACGGATGAACACGGAAACAGCGGATCAAAACAATGTGATAGAGCAAAAAGCCATCTCGCCTTTTGGGTGAATCCATTACTGTTCGTAACTTCCTATAAATCCGTGTTGATCAGATTTTATCCGTGTCCAACTGCTTTTTTCAGGATTATAGATCGAGGCCATATTTATTACTGAAAAAATTTTTGTAACCACGGGTTGCCCTTCGGCAACACACAGATAAACACAGATGAAGACAATATCTTTTTTTGGTTTTAAACCTGAAAAGCTTCCTGCTTTATCCGTGCTGTTCGGCGAAGCAGAACCCGTGTTCATCTGTGGTTACATTAATAACGGGTCTCAGGCCCGTTAATCGGAACTGAGACCCGCCTCATTTACCCCCGCCCAGCTGCGAACTCATAAAGCTTATCGCTTGTTGAAAACGAGATTTGAAAGTACTACTAGGTTGCAAAAAAACCTTTTTTTATCTGCTTCGGTTCTTCTTTTTTTACCGGCTCGGGTTTCCGATCCCCTTCAATCCGGGTGATCCGGCCTTCGACTTTCGCCCCCTTTTCGATGCTGAGCGATTCCTTGTAGAAAATCTCTCCCTTGCCCTTGGCAGATGCCCCGACCTCTATCTCGCTGCTTTCGAGACTTCCCGTGAATTCGCCGTTTATGTGAATTCTCTCTTTGGCCTGGATCTTGCCCCCGTTGAATTTACCCGTTATCTTTACGTATCCCCCGGCTGCGATATCTCCACCGCTTATTTCACCGTCGATCTCAATGCTGCCGGCGGTCTTGATGTTGCCTTTGCAGCTGCCTTTGATGAAGATGTTGGAGTTGTTCTCACCGGTTATATTGCCCTCGATATCGCCGGTGACATACAGGTCCTGGCTGACAACTATGTTGCCCGTGACCTTGCTTCCCTTGTTGATTGCGTTCATGCCCTGAGGTCCGGGCTTGAGCCTGGTCTCCAGGGTGCTTTTTTCCGCAACCTTTATCTCGCTGATTACCTCTTCCGCTTTAAACATCGTCTTTGTTTCTTCCTTCACGATAGACATGAATCTTCGCTCCTTTCAACCCGGGTTCGCCGGAATTATATAGTCAATAATGATATCGATTTATTGTACTATTGTATGAAAGCGCGACTTAAATGAATGTGATCAGAATCACGAAATATACGATAGACGAGGCCGGCCAGGGAAGAAAAACCAGAATCTTAATCCGCAGATTCCGCAGACGTGCGCGCGGATTATTATCAATTGCGTACAATACTGAAATTCACTATACTGTGCTGGTGAGAGTGGCGTCAAGCTGACATGAAAAATAAAATCGCAATCATCGGCGGAGGCGTGGCGGGCCTGACTGCAGCCTATCTGCTGAACGAAAAATACGATATAACCGTGTTCGAGAAATCGGAAAGGATAGGCGGAAATGCCTATACGCTGAAGACACCGGACGGCGAGGAAGTCGATATTGCAGCAGCCGCGTTCGGCAGGTTTTCCTATAAGAACGTCTTCAAACTCTTCAAGGAATTGAATATCAAAACAGTGGCGCCGATTTTAATGAACCCTTTCGGTATATTCGGACTATCCCTGGGCTTCCAGGACCTGGAATCAAAAAAAGCGATTTTCCTGACACCCGGTTTAAAAGGACTGCTCGCGCAATATTTCAGAATATTAGGGCCGGACCGCGTCAAAAGCATTGTGCAGCTCATGATGGGCCTGCAAAGGGCGCAAACGTTGTTAAAAAAGGGAGAGCTTCACAACTTAAGTCTTGAAGAAGCTCTGATGAAAATTCCGCGGCTCAGCGGAGATGCAAAACTGATTTTTCTGTCCTGCTTGTGCCTTATTTCTTCCATGCACTGTGACGATGTGCTTGATGCTCCGGCAGAGTTTTTTGTTAGAAAAATGAAGATTCATAACGATCTGCTGCCTCCCAAGGCGCTGTTCTCCGTGTATTTCTGCAGTAACCGGACAAAGAGTTACGTAGACGCATTGTCAGCCGCTTACCGGAACAGGATAATGTTGAATTCAAAAATCAGGACCGTCTCTAGAGATATGCGCGGTGTGACCGTCTCTCTGGAAGACGGAAGGGACATGCATTTTGAAAGGGTGGTATTCGCCTGTAATGCGGATCAGGCACTCCATTTGCTGGAGGAACCGACCGGGCGCGAAAAGGCACTCCTCGGTGCATGGAAGTACACCGAGGGCAAGGTAATAGTGCACAACGACCATTCACTTTTTCCGAGGCAAGAACTTATGGAGGGATTTACCTTTCTCTATCAAAGGAAGGGGAGATATATTGAAACTTCGGTGAGCGGTTCGATATGGGCACTGCCCGGCGTTTCCAAAAAATGCGGACTTATCAGCACGCAGCATCCGAATTTCCCGATTGACAAGGACCGGATCGTATTCGAAAAGGTGTTCAGGACGCCGATCTTCGATTTCAATTCCTGCAGGACGATACCGGATTTGCGGTCCTTGAATGGAGTAAACAACACGTATTATTGCGGCAGCCACTTCGGGTTCGGGCTGCATGAGGATGCGGTCACTTCGGCGATTGAAGTTGCGAATAAACTGGGCGTGGAGTTCACATAAAAATGGTTTTTTAGTTTTTACTATCACGTTATTTTACTTTATTTGCCACATGCTTGTGATCGAAAATGTGGTCCTTGCAGTACCCCAACCCGCCGCAGTCCGGACAGTAACGGAATTCCATATTCGGGTGCGAGACATCCGTGATGCCGCAGACGGAGCATGTATGAAATGCCGAAGGCTTTCCGCCGAATTGCCTCGCCTGAGAGGTCATGTGCCGTCTGCCGGTCTTGAGTCGGTAGAAAATGTCCTGTCCGAAAAACAGCAAAAAATTCCCGATGGAAGCAAGCACGAGCAGCCTCGTACTCCACGACCCGGTTATGACCTGATATCCATACCCGAGCCAGGTCAGAATTGCCAGCCACTTAATCTTCACCGGAAGAATAAAAAATATATAGAGCTGAAAATCCGGATACAGGAACGCAAAGGCAAGGAACACCGATCCGCCGATGAACAGGTTCGTCGCGGAATAGTAAGGGGTAAGAAATGAGACGGCAACGGTCAGGACATATCCGACGAGCAGAAAAAAATTGTAGCGGAAGGCGCCCCAGCGGTTTTCAAGCGCGTTTCCCATCAGATAGAAGAGGTACCACGCGAAGATCGCGAAAATCGGGTTGGTAAGCGGAGGAATGAACAGGAACGTAATGAGGCGCCACCATTCTCCGGCCAGGACGCGGTCGGGAATGAGTACCACGCGCTCGAGGATGAATCGCCCTGCCAGGTTGAAGATGAAAAAGAGCACCTGTCCGAGAATTAGGTAGAGCGTCAGGTTCGGAATTGCGTATCGCCGCAGTTTTCTTTCAAGTTTGTCGATCATGCCCATCCGTCAGTTCCTCTCTGCAGCTGGTTTCTGCAGCACAGAATACCGTGAATCGTCTCGTTTTGTCAAGAATATGCGCGAAGCAGGTTTCAATAGAATAATTTGACACAAAATGCATATAAAGCATAAAGGGAAACTCAGGATTTTCAGATACTAGCCGCAGATTACGCAGATTTCGCTGATAAAGCAGGCCCTTGATTTCTTCTTATTAAATCTGTGTAATCTGCGAAATCTGCGGATAAAGTATCTACGTGTCGGCCGGGACTTCGCCCGGCAGACATGGCCCCTTCGGGACAGAAATAACAACAAAAAGTCAAAGGCGTCTCTCGCAAAGCCGCAAAGAACGCAAAGAAAACTTTTATGAGGTTACGCCTCAGACCAATAAAGCAAAAGTAAAACCTTAAAACGATCTCACACGAAGCCACTAAGACACGGAGAAAGACAAAAAATTCAGTTTTCTTCTTTGTGGCTTCGTGGCTTTGTGTGAAAATTGGGTTTTGGTTTTGACTCGACTAAAAACTCAAGATGTTGGTTCGTAAAGCAGTTTTAAGTCTGGTTTTAAACCGGCGATTTGGCCTTCCTTTGCGAGCGCAATATAATCCTGTTTTTGCATTAAATTCTTTTTATAGATCGACAATCTTTTGTCGATGTTATAGGCGTAAGCGCCTATTTTACTTTAACGGTCTAAGCTTGCCTCGTTAATACTTTATTGCTATAATCGCCATATGGAACCTCGCTTATCATCGGAAGATCGCCTTGCCGCGCTGACCCAGACATGGGTCGGCTCCGTCCTCATAATCGGTGCTCTTCTCTTCGTAGTCCTCGGATTCATGGACTTTTTCGCCTCCCAGGAAAACTTTATACGGTTCATGATGTACCGGTTCGTGATCGGCGGAATTCTTGTTTTTCTGTACTTCCTGAACAAGCTGAAGCAGAGCAAACCGTATCAATATACGCTTGCGGCTATCGGCGCCGTTTCCTGCGCAGTCACGGTCGAGCTCGCCATTCTGATGAGCGGCGGCCAGAGCTCAATTTACTATGCTGCAATGAATATTCTGGTGATCTGCTGCCTCGGGTTCGCGCCCATCAACATGTCCCTGTCGTTCCTGCTCGTCGTCGCCGTATATGCCATTTACGTAGTGCCGATCGTGCTGACAGAACCGATTGCGGGCGGCGTATTCGTCAGCAACAACGCCTTTTTGATCGCCACGATCGTGATCGGACTGCTCATGCGGTATCACAACCAGAAACTGCTGTTTTCTGAACTTGAGCTGCGGGCCGAACTGGCCGAGGACAAACGCAAACTGGAGTTGTATTCCAGCCTTCTCAAAGAACAGGTTGATGAAAAGACAGGCGAACTGGCAATCACCGAACAGAAATACCGTGCTCTCTTCGATTACGCGAACGACGGTATTGCCGTGCTCGATCGAAACGGGACGATTACCGATGTGAATCATCGTTTTTGCGAACTTCACGGCTTCGAACGGGAAACAGTGATCGGCACCAGTTTCCGGCTTCTTGAAATTGAAACCACAAAAGGCGAGATCGACGAACGGTTGAAGAAAATTCTGGATGGGGAATCGACTGTATATGTGGCCGAACATTACCGGAAGAACGGGAGCAGGATATTCCTGGAAATCAGCTCCCGCTCGATAGACATCGGCGGACTTCCTCATATTCAATCATTCCATCGCGACATTACCGAAAAGATGAAACTCCAGGAGCAGGTGCTCCAATCCCAGAAAATGGAGTCGATGGGCGTTCTCGCGGGCGGCATTGCTCACGATTTCAGCAATATCGTCACCGCGATCCTGGGCCACACCGAAGTGCTGAGACGGCACGTGAAGGCCGATGAGTTCGGGAACCGCACGATCAAGACGGTCGAAGACGCCGCACGGCGCGCCGGTCAACTCGTTTCGAAGCTCCTGAGTTTCGCGCGCAAGGAAAGGCTTGAACTGGCGCCGACCGAGTTGAACAGGGTGGTTTCGGACACGGCGGAGCTGCTGGGCAGGACGCTGATCGATCGGAATATCACTATCCGCATGAAACTGGATCCCAATCTTCCCGCCGTCAAGGGAGATTATGTTCATCTGGAGCAGATAATCGCGAATCTCGTTATGAACTCCATGGACGCCATGCCCGCCGGCGGCGTGATAACGATATCGACGTTCAGCGAAGACTTGACGACCGACTCCCATGCCTATCCGTTTATAGTGCCCGGGAAATATGTTGTGCTAGAGGTCAATGACACGGGAACAGGGATACCGCGCGAAATCGTGGACAGGATCTTCGAACCCTTCTTTACTACAAAGCCGCCGGGCAAAGGGACAGGGCTCGGGCTTGCCATGGTCTACGGCATCGTCAAAAGCCATAAAGGCGAGGTCCGTGTCAGCAGCCGCGCAGGAAAAGGCACTACGTTCTCGGTATATATTCCCGCACCGGAGCATCCCGTTCTGATAACCTCCGGTTCTTCTGCCGATGCGCCGTTTTCCGTCTCCAAAGGCGAGAGGATCTTCGTGGTTGATGATGAAAAAGACGTGCTGTCCTCGATCAAGGACAACCTGGAGCAGAAGGGGTATAAGGTATTTACCGCGGTGAGCCCCGTCCTGGCCCTCGATCTCTTTGAAACGGTCTCGGATGAGATCGATCTTGTTATAACAGATATCGTCATGCCGGTCATGAACGGCGCGGAATTATCGCTCATTATGAAGAGAATTAAACCGAGGGTCAAAGTTATAGCGATGTCAGGCTACGACGGCGGGCATATTCTGGAGGACGCCGGGCATATTGATTATTTTCTGAAAAAACCGTTTGACGGCGGTTCGCTCATTACCTGTATTCATAAAGCGCTCAATGTGCGATAACGCAGCACTAACCCGGGCAAGTCGGAACCAAAGACAAATTCGTTTGCCACGGATGGCCACTGATCGACACGGATTGAAAACGAAAAACAAGAAATTTATATTTATTATCCGTGTCAATCCGCGGCTAATATGCTTTTTGATTTTCTTTCCATTTTGGAAAGAATTTAAGATGTAACTGTCTACGTGTCTGCCGGGACTTCGCCCGGCAGGCATGGTCCCTTCGGGACAGAAATAACAACAAAAAGTCAAAGGCGTCTCTCGCAAAGCCGCAAAGAACGCAAAGTAAACTTTTATGAGGTTACGCCTCAGACCAATAAAGCAAAAGTAAAACCTTAAAACGATCTTACACGAAGCCACTAAGACACGGAGAAAGACAAAAAAATCGAAAGACAAAAAATTCAGTTTTCTTCTTTGTGGCTTCGTGGCTTTGTGTGAAAATTGGGTTTTGGTTTTGACTCGACTAAAAACTCAAGATGTTGGTTCGTAAAGCAGCTTTAAGTCTGGTTTTAAACCCGGCGGTTTGGCCTTCCTTTGCGAGCGCAATATAATCCTGTTTTTGCATTAAATTCTTTTTAAAGATCGACAATCTTTTGTCGATGTTACAGGCGTAAGCGCCTAAGCCGCAAGCTCCGACCCGTTTATCGTCTTTAACCGTCCTTCTTTATCAAATTCCGCCTTCAGTGTTTCTCCTGATTCCAGTTCTGCTGTAACCATGGTGGCCTCCTCGTTTAACGGAAGACCTTTGCCGTGAATATAGGAGAGAAGGGCGTTCCGGTGATTGAGGTCATGGAGCGAAATCAGGTATGCAAACTGCCGCGAAAGGCTTTTGATATCGAAAGAAGGCCCTTGATCTATCTGCTTGCCGAAGACCAGGATGAACAAACCGCCGCCTTCATACGGATCATGATAATAGCAGCTGGCATCACAGACCGCGGAAGAGATCACTGAAAGGACATGCCCGTCCGCCTTGACAAGGTCCACGGACGGCATGGTGAACTCCGAAAGTCCCGTCTTTCTGCCCCACTCTCTCATTTGCAGGGAAGCCCTGAGCAGATGGTCCGGTGTTTCCGTCTGCTCCTCGGCCCACGCCCAGAGCCACGTTATGGTATTATCCGATTCCGTGCCCAGCACCTGAAAGGTGCATTCAATCCCGTTGAAGCGAATTAGTCCTTCGTCGTAATCAAGCTCTTTTTCGTGTTCACCGACGACACGAATAAGCTTTTCCTGCTTTTCCAGTGAGATCAAACCGTATTGTTCAAGATAATAAGTAAGACTGTTCATGCTTTCCCCCGCTGGCTGATGGTTAAACTGAAGATTCAAAACCTACTTAAAGATGGAAAAATAATTTGCCGCGAAGATGCACACCCTGCATTCGCGCGAGCGCACTCGTAAGCGCTGGGTGCAGGCAAGATACGCAAAAAGAATTTACCTTCGGTTTTTGCGCAGCTTTGCGGCTAATCGTTTTGAAGCTTCACTCTCTACGAGTCTTCATGGTTAAGAATTGGTTTGTCCAAGCCAGGATACGTATGCATCCTCCGGACTGGTTCCAGATAATACGCGAACACTCCTAAAGTGTCAATGACCGAAGGGGACGCTTCCCCATGATACTTATCGCATATTGAAGTTCCAGGCGGCAGGTGCTATTTATTATTTAACATGCTTTCTGCAGCAGGATGCGGAAAACGCTCATGGTGATTGTCAGATCAGCCCGCTTCTGTTTTCGCTGCCGGAAAATTGAATTGCCTGAAATGAGCATAAAGTTATATTGAGGCCGGCTATTGATTAACACGCTACAAGGGGCGGGGGAACGCTATGGCATGGTTCTCAAAGTACAAGTCCCGGTTATACGTTCTCTTCTTTCTGGCGATCGCTGCATCTGCGCATGCACAGGCCGAGGAACTCTGCAGCACCGACACATTACCCCTTATAATTGCTCTCGCGACACCCTTTGAAACTTATCCCGATACCGGCGGCTATTCATTGCTGTTAACTGCAACCAGGCGTTTCAAGTCGGACCCGACTCTGTACAAGCGGCCGCAAAAGGGTGATGATGAAAAAACGGATGTTCTGGAGGAATGGCGAGATTTCGTATACTCCAAGCTGGTGAACGTCTATGATGTTCCCCTGGAAAACCGTTCCGATTACTGCATCGGTTCGGACTGCGACGGAGCGTATAACGGCCCGCCCAACGATCAGAAAATCGTGACAAGGACCATATCGAAGGAAACATTTAAATTCATGAGAAAGAAAATTCCGCAGCTCGATGTGCTGATAACCTCTCTGCGAGTGGAAGTTACGGAAAGACCCCCCAAGGATGAACCGACGCCCGTATTCAGAGACATGTATCCCGATACCGAGTTTGTGCATCGGGATGTCGATGCCAAAGAATTATCGCTGCAGTCCCGCATGCGTATCAGAACCGCTGAGGGAAGCATGGGCTTCTTCGCAGAAACTACCGCAAGCTACGGCAAAATTACGTCATTGTGGGGTGTTAATATCAGAAAGCCGGGAGATATGTCCTTCGCGATGAAATATATTACCGGCAAAAACACGCATCTTATATTTGAAAGGGAAATTAGATACAAAACCCTGGCCAATGCCGTATACACAGTGGGCCAGAATCGAATCACCGAGAATGCCCTCCGGTTTGTTTACTTTTTCTGATGGAAACTCCCGGATATACCTTAACCTGCTTCCTCCACCGGCAACCGATGACCAGGTTTTTTCAGGCCGCGACCTTCTCCATCTCTCTGGAATAGGTGCCATACCTTGCCGCACTGTTGCAGCGGGCGCGATGATAGAATTGTCGCTGCGCCTCCTGGATATGCGCGGGCGAGCCTCTCCATGCGTTCATCGCGGGCTCCTGGAGCGCACGAGCGAAGGAAAAGCTGATTTGCCATGGATGGGGCCCTCTTGCATTCATCGCATTCAAATGCGCGGTGGCATGCTCGGGGCTCTGCCCTCCGGAAAGAAAGACGATACCCGGCACTGCGGGAGGAACAACCTGTTTGAGCGCCCTCAGGGTCGATTCCACAACTTCTTCAACGGCTGCCTGTCTGATCGCTTTCCTGCCGGAGACCACCATATTGGGCTTGAGCAGCATGCCTTCGAGCAAAACACCGTATTCACGAAGTCTCAGGAATACTGCGTCGAGCGTGGCCGTTGTTGCTTCCTCGCAGCGGGCCAGATTATGGTCTCCATCCATCAGGACCTCCGGTTCAACCACCGGCGTCAAATCGGCTTCCTGCGACAGGGACGCGTAAAAGGCAAGCTGCTGGGCATTCGCGTGCAGGCACGCAGGCGTCGGGATGCCTGCGCCGATCGTAATTACAGCCCGCCATTTCGTGAATTTTGCGCCAAGGTCGCGATATTCGTTCAGCCGCTCGCGCAAGCCGTCCAGACCCGTGGTTATTTTTTCAGCGGGAAATCCGGGCATCGGTATTGTTCCCCTGTCGACCTTGATGCCGGGGACGATCCCTTTTTTCGACAGCAGTTCGACAAAGGGGGTCCCGTCGCCCGTTTTCTGACGGATCGTTTCATCGAAGAGAATGATTCCGCTGATATATTCCTCGATTCCCCGGGTTGTAAACAGCATTTCACGGTAGGCACGGCGCGTTTCTTCCGTGGACTCGATGTTCAATGCGGCAAATCGTTTCTGCATGGTAGAATGGCTCTCGTCGGCGGCCAGGATTCCCTTGCCGTCCGCAACGAGCGCTTGGGCGGTCAATTCAATTTGGCTGGTGCTCATGGGTCTAGGACCTCCTTGATCGGGTATGGACCATTACTATCTAAAACTTAGCATATTCAGGGGTAGTTTCAATACGACTTTAACCCTTTTTTTACTTTCAATTCCCCGTAGCTTGGTCGCCTTGATCCCCTCCCATCAAAGGGAGGGGCTAAATAACAAACAGATACCCCGCAGCTTGCTGCGGGGAGGTTCATTCTAAAAGACATTTTTCACGCGGGACAGAAATCTTAAAGGAGGTGAGGGGGGCATGACCGTACTCGATATTATCAGAAACCGGCACAGTGTTCGCGATTTCAAGAAACTGGATATCCCGGAAGCAGTTGTTGATTCGCTTATTGAAGCCCTGCGATGGGCTCCGAGTGCGGGGAACCTCCAGAGCAGAAAATTCTACTTTGTCCTTACTTCCGGCACAAAAAAGAAAATTGCGAGCGCTGCATTGAACCAGAACTTTATCGCTGCTGCGCCGCTGGTTGTTGTCGCCTGCGCAGACCTGAGGATTGCAGACAGATACGGGGAAAGGGGAATATCGCTGTACAGCATTCAGGACGCGGCAGCGAGTGTCATGAGCATGATGCTCGTTGCCCATGAACTGGGGCTTGGAAGCGTATGGGTAGGGCGTTTAATGAATCCGAGCTGAGCAAAGTCCTTGATCTGCCGGACCATCTCCGTCCGGTCGCGATAATACCCGTGGGCTATGCCGAAAAAATACCTGCTCAGACTTCAAGAATTCCCAAAGAAGAATTGGTGGTATGGATGAGGTAAGAATAAGAACAAGATCCATGTCCACCACGATTCAATCCTGCATCCTGCGTCACGACACTTCACCCCAGTATGTAGGTTGGGCTGAGGATATCGAAGCCCAACATCCTTTCTCTACCGATTGATCCATAAAAGACAGGCCGCTCTCTTGCACCCCAGTCCAAATGGTAAATACCGTTTTTCACATACCGATGAAAGCTTGAATATTTCCATTCCCTCGGGGCTGTTGCCAACCTGTGTTTCACGGGGTTGAAGTGGATATAATCGATATGCCGTTTATAATCCAACTCATCGCGGATTTGATGCTCCCAAAACCGTCGCTGCCAGATATTCTGCTCTCGTTTCTTAATTCTGCTCGGGCTCGGGGTTCCTTTAAATGGGTCAATGCATTTTCGCGTAAACCTGCTTTTGATCAGCATCCATCTCTTTGAGAAAGCATTATCATCCGGAGGCAATGTCCAGATGCAGTGCAGGTGATCCGGTAGAAGAACGATTGCGTCAATAGTAAACGGATGATCAGCTCTGACTGATTCCATTGCTTCCCTTAAATGGCGAGGATTATCATCGGAGCATAAAATATTTTTTCGATCAAAGGTCACGACTGTAAAAAAGAGTGTTGCGCCTGGGATGTTTGAACGACGATATCGCATACTCTGTCTTCATCGATATTTATATGTTGGGCATCGAAGGAATGCCCAACCTACCAACTGAATTATCGATTCGACGCAATGAAGTAATTTTCGCGTGAGCAACCACAGACCAGTACCCATGCCATTTATGGTTTTGGTCCCTGATATAGAGAAATAGGGGTTATCAAAATCACTAAGAACCAAGTTGGTCGGTATAGCAGTATCATTCAGTGCGGTGGCAGTTAGATCTTCCAACTTGAAAATCATTTGGAAGTAATCAAGTCCGTAAACAGACGCAACCTGAGTATCGTTTACATACCATGACACACTATCTCGGATGGGATCTACATCTGACTCGTCATTGTATATGTCAATATGGTATCCAGTGAAACTGCTAAGGTCCGCATTAAGAATAATAGATTCAATTTGTACTTGCACTCCGGCAGGAGGACGCTGAAAATAGCCACCTTGATTGACAGAAATGTAGTGATTAGGAATAGTAGAGTCAAAGCTAAAGGTTCCCGTTACAATATCGCCCACAAGGGCGGGGATTGTAGGCGATCCGTTGATATAATCGATTTGGGCTGTAAACTTATAACCTGTGAGAGATTTTACGGTAACTGTATAGGTCGCAATAGAACCATCAGCTGCTTCTACAACATACTCTACGGAATTTGTAAAGTCATTTTGTGTTGAGCCGCTTACCTGGACAGTTGAGCCGACTTTGACACGTGATCCTGTGGTGGTAAATGTAGCGATCAATTTGTTCAAATTTGTTCCGGGCGGCATTATCACATCTATAGTTTTCGCGCTTTCGTTAATGTTTCCTGTCGCAGCCGGATTTAAAAACGAAAAGGCAGTGATGGCCTTGTCCGAGGAAAGAGCAGTGCTAATTCCGCTCTGCTCGTTTTGTGAGCAGGCTGCCGATGCAAATGAAATTAAAAATAGAGCAATGAAAACTTTCCGTATCATCATTTTGATATCTCTTGCTAACAAGTTATTGACTATTCGGAATCTTCCATCTATATGTATATGGAGCCATCCACAGGTGATGATCTCGTAAAAAGTCGTCTCCCCGGTGAAAACCGGGGTCCAGTGGTTATCGAACTTATTGAAAAGACTGGATACCGGCGTTCGCCGGTATGACGAAATCGGGTGTTTTCTGACTTCTTACGAATGCATCACAGGTATATAGAACCATTTGCCTGTATATGGCTGCCTTATATATACAGGTATATGCTTTTCAGTTTTTACATGATGTCATGAACCATCTACCTATATATGTTTTTCCAGGGGAGTATCGGCAATATTCCCATACTCGACAAACAAGAGCCGCTTTCGGATACGACTATACTGGAAAATGCACTTTTGGGCAATAGGGTATCGTTGCAAAAACAGGGTTGTTTTCGAGGATGGGTGAGGATAGGAGAGGCGGGCTGAGGAGGCGGGAGACTTTTATTTATCTGCGAATATCCGCGATCATCTGCGTCCCAATCCTGCTTTTTCTACCCCAGCGATACAGCGCCCGAGCCGAGCACGGACTCAATCTCGCTGATAAGCTGCTCGCTCGGGTTAACCCTGATTTCCCTGCCTACCGAGATGAGCGACTCCTTGCGCGAAGGGTTCTGGAGACGGAGATAGACGGGGATAGTTCCCTGGTAGCGGAGGAGGATGTTCTTAATTTTTAGCAGGTCGTCCTGAGTGAGCCCGGTGGCGTCGAACCTGATATCCACCCGGGACGTGCCCCTCTTCTTGACCTCTGCGAGCAAATGCACCCTCACGGCCTTGATCTTGTTTCCCTGTTCGCTCTTGTCCAATTGGCCGGCAACGATAAGCGGCGTATCGGTCAGGAGCATGTGGTGCGCCGATTTATAGAGGTCAGGAAACACGACCACTTCGATGTTCCCGGAAAGGTCTTCGAGGGTCAGTATTGCCATCTTTTCCTGGTTCTTCTTGGTGATCTTGATCTTCATTCCGGCAATGATGCCGCAAATAGTCACTTCCTTGCCGTCCTGGACAGCGTCAAGAGTTTCGGTTGTGACCGTGGCATACCGGGAGATATCGGCCTGGAACGCGGCAAGGGGATGCCCCGAGAGGTAAAAGCCGATGCTTTCTTTTTCAAAGGCAAGGAGCTGGCTCTCTTTCCATTCCGGCACATCGGGCAGGCCGGGGTCCTTAAAGGTGTCCAGCGAATCGAAAATGCCCACCTGGCCGATCGACTCCTGCTCCTGGTGTTTGCCTCCCTGGTCGATGATCATGTCGAGGCCGTCCATCATCTGTGCCCGGCGCGCGGCGCTGAAGTCGAACGCGCCGCATTTGATGAGCGCTTCGATCACCCTGCGGTTCACGCGGCGCTGATCCACCTTTTTGCAGAAATCGGCGAGCGAGGTGTAATCACCTTTCGCTTCCCGGCCTTCGATTATGGCTTCGATAGCGGAAATGCCGACATTTTTTACCGCGGCGAGGCCGAACCGGATGGAGCCGATCATGCTGCCGGGCTCAATATTTTCGCGGTCATGCGCCTCGACCACGGTGAAGTCCCACATGCTCTTGTTCGCGTCCGGCGCCAGGATGTCGATGCCCATCTGGCGCGCCTCATGGATGTATTTCACGACCTTGTCCGTGTCCTGGACTTCGCTCGTGAGCAGCGCGGCCATATATTCGACAGGGTAGTGTGCTTTCAGATAAGCGGTTTGATAGGAAATGAGCGCGTATGCAGCGCTGTGAGACTTGTTAAACCCGTATTCAGCGAATTTCGCCATCAGGTCGAAAATCGATTCGGCTTTTTTTACGTCTATTCCGAGATTTTTGGCGCCTTCCAGGAACGGTATCTTCTCCTTTGCCATGACCTCCGGGTCCTTCTTGCCCATGGCCCGCCTGAGCAGATCGGCCCCGCCGAGGGAATATCCGGCAAGGGTGCGCGCTATCTGCATAACCTGCTCCTGGTATACGATCACACCATACGTGTCCTTGAGTATGGGCTCGAGCTGCGGCAGCTCATAGGTGATCTTTGTGGCGCCTTTCTTACGCTTGATAAAATCGTCCACCATTCCGCTTCCGAGCGGGCCGGGCCGGTAAAGGGCGACGAGCGCGATAAGGTCCTCGAAGCACTGTGGTTTCATCTTGACCACGATGTCCCGCATGCCTGACGATTCAAGCTGGAACACCCCGGCGGTTTCGCCCCTCGACAAAAGTTCGTAGGTTTTAGCATTGTCCATGGGGATGGTGTTGATTGAAAAAGCGTCGACAGCGGCCAGGGGCGCTTTCTGCAGACGCCGGTTGATCGTTTCGACGGCCTTGTTGATGACCGTGAGCGTTCGGAGACCCAGGAAATCGAACTTGACGAGCCCGATCTTTTCAACGCCTTTCATGTCGAATTGGGTCGTAATTTCGTTTTTCGGCCCTTTATACAGGGGCAGATACTCGGTCAAGGGCTCCTGCGAGATGACGACTCCGGCCGCGTGCTTGGATGCGTGTCTGACCTGGCCTTCGAGGTGGAGCGCGATATCGATCAGTTCCGCCATGCGCGGGTCCTTGGTGAGCTCCTTGAGCTTCGGCTCCTGCTTCATCGCCTCTTCCAGGGTGATATTCAGCGTATTCGGCACGAGTTTCGCGACCTTGTCGACTTCCGAGTAGGGGATGTCCAGGACGCGTCCCACGTCCCTGATTACGCCCTTTGCCATCATTGTGCCGTACGTGATGATCTGCGTTACATGGTCCTGGCCGTATTTTTCAATAACATATTTGAAGACCTCGTCCCGGCGGTCCATGCAGAAGTCAACGTCGATATCAGGCATGCTGATACGTTCAGGATTGAGGAAGCGCTCGAACAGCAGATTATAGGGAAGGGGATCGAGGTCCGTAATCCTGAGTGAATACGCAACGAGACTCCCGGCAGCGGACCCGCGGCCCGGGCCTACCGGGATACCGCGCTCCTTGGCATATCTGATGAAGTCCCAGACGATCAGAAAATAACCCGCAAAGCCCATTTTGGCCAGCATTTCTATCTCGAACTCGAGCCGCTGACGGTACACACCGGCGATCGAAGCTTCCTTTGCCGCGCACCGCTTCGATCTCAGTAAACCGCTCTTCAAGACCTTTTCGCGCAAGCTCGGCCATATAGGATTCACGCGTTGAACCTTCCGGAACCGGAAAATGCGGAAGATGATACGTGCCGAGTTCCATATCCAGGTTACAGCGCTCGGCGATTGCGATCGTGTTTGTAATCGCTTCGGGCACATGGCTGAAGGCTTTTTTCATTTCTTCAGGCGTTTTGACATAAAAGGTGTCGGACGAGAATCTCATGCGATTTTCATCCTTCACGATTTTGCCGGTCTGTATGCAGAGGAGCGCGTCGTGGGCCTTGTGGTCGTCCTTGTTCAGATAGTGACAGTCGTTCGTTGCGACGAGAGGTATTCCCGTCTCCCGGGAAAGACGAATGAGGTCCTTGTTGGCGCGGTCCTGCTCAGGAATGCCGTTATCCTGCAGTTCCAGATAAAAGTTCTCCGCCCCCAGGATTTTGCGATATTCTTCGGCCACGGTTTTTGCGGCATCGTATCTTCCCTGGAGGAGCAGCGCCGGGATTTCGCCCGAAAGGCAGGCCGACAGGCCGATCAGCCCGTCGCTGTGCGAGGCGAGAAGACCCTTGTCTATCCGGGGACGATAATAGAACCCTTCGAGATACCCCGCGGTTACCAGTTTTACGAGGTTCTTGTAGCCCGCCTTGTTTCTGGCGAGCAGCAGCAGGTGGTAGGATGCTTCCTCATGTCTGCCCGCAGGCTGGTTTTTATCGAACCGCGATCCGGGCGCCACGTACAATTCGCAGCCGATAATCGGTTTTATTCCGCCCTTTTTTGGCTTTCAGATAGAAATCGAGTGCGCCGAAGAGATTGCCGTGGTCGGTTACGGCAATGGCGGGCATGTGGAGGTCCGAGGCTTTCTTTATGAGCGCATCGAGAGAATTGGCGCCGTCGAGCAGGCTGTATTCGGTATGGAGGTGCAGGTGGACAAACTCAGAATGATGCATAGGGTAAGGCAAGCTCCAAATCCCAATATCTAAATCCTGGTCAGAAAGGGGAGTAAGGCAGTTATTAGAATTTAGTGTTTCGGATTTAGAATTTCTCTCCGAAGGAGAGAAATGGAGGCGGCGATCGGATTTGAACCGATGAATGAAGGTTTTGCAGACCTCTGCCTTAGCCACTTGGCTACGCCGCCGTAAATTAATGAAATACCGGCACATCGAGCCCGAAACCTTGACTGCTCCACAGGCTCAGACTGGTAATTTAATGGAAAATCCGTGTATTGTCAAGCTTGAATGTCCGGGCGAAGAGAGAAAGTTAGGCGGTAGGTGAATAGACCCGTTATATACCTTCTTCCTGGAGAGACGTTAAAAACCTTTACTTCGCATTATCTTTAAATTTGAGTCAAGTTTTTGAGAAGCTAAAAAGCATTTACCGCGAAGGCGCGAGGAGCGCGAAGGAAACCATACGACAAAATATTATTTCTGGTTTAAACCCGTTTCAATTCCTGCTTTCCTCGCGTCCTTCGCGCCTTCGCGGTTCCAAGGTATTTTTTTCATCGGTCTGAGGCCTTGCCTCGTTAACCCTTAGCATCACTTCCCTGGCTGCAATAACCCCTGATATCGAGGCCTGGATCAGTCCCCGGGTCACACCGGCCCCGTCACCTATTGCGAAGAGGTTCCTGACGCCGGTTTCCAATGCGCGGGTCAGCTTCAACTTCATGGAATAGAATTTTACTTCCACTCCGTAGAGAAGTGTATCGCCGGAGTTTACGCCGGGAGCGATGTTGTCGAGCGCTTCGAGCATTTCCATTATGTTATGGAGATGCCGGTAGGGGAGAACAAAACTGAGATCGCCGGGTGTGGCATCTTCCAGGGTAGGCTGAACCGATCCCTCCGTGATGCGCTCGGGAGTCGACCGTCTTCCCATCTTGAGATCGCCGAGCCGCTGAATGATTACTCCTCCTCCGAGAAGATTGGCGAGGCCGGCGATGTATTTGCCGTAGGAGATAGGATCGTTAAAGGGTTTTGTAAAATCCGTGCTTACCAGGAGCGCAAAGTTCGTGTTTGTTGTTCTCCTGTTCCTGTAGCTATGGCCGTTTACACTGGATATCGCCATCCGCGCTCTCCTTCACCACTTCGCCGTACGGATTCATGCAGAACGTCCTGACCCTGTCCCTGAACCTGCGGGAGGAGTACATGAACTTGCCCTCATAGGCGATATCGGTAATCTCTTTCATGATACGCGCCGGCAGCTCGACGCGGACGCCGATGTCTACAGGGTTCTTCTGGAGAGACAGCCCGAGGCGTTTCGCTTCCGTTGAAAGCCAGGATGATCCCTCCCTTCCGACTGCGACGATCACCGCAGAGGCCTGATATATCTGTTCCATCTTCGGTCGCGACCTCGCAGACCGCTCCATCCGTACAGTTGATCTGCGCAACCGGAACTTCGAATCCGATATGATCTTGCGGCCAGATGCTCTCGTATTTTTCTGAGAACTTCCTTGCAAAGGTCCGTACCGATATGCCTGATGCGGGCAGGGATAAGCTCGAGGTTATATCCGGCGGCTTTCTTCTTGAGGCGGGCAAGCGCTGCGCTGTCCTCGCCGTGAACTCTTCCTCCTGCACCGAAGGAGCAATAGACCGAGTCGACATAATCGATAAAGGAGTTCAGCTCTTCA